>NZ_AUEK01000031.1 GCF_000425945.1 Candidatus Solirubrobacter pratensis | reverse complement strand
TGAGGCAGGCTGGGTTTGACGGAGGCCTTGAGGCGCGGGTTCTGTCCCCGCGGAGAGGAAGCATCCGTTCTGATGTCGCGTCCGAGGAAGTACCCGCCCGAGCTGCTTGATCGCGGCGCGCGGTTGGTGATCGAGTCTGGTCGTCCGATCGCGCATGTCGCCAGGGATCTCGGGATCCCGTCGGAGACGTTGCGCAAGTGGGTGCGTCGCAAGGAGGCCGATGAGGGGCTGCGGCCGGATCTGCCGACCGCGGCCGAGCGTGAGGAGATCAAGCAGTTGCGCAAAGAGGTCTTCGAGCTGCGCCGGGCCAACGAGATCTTGAAGGCCGCCAGCGTGTTTTTCGCGACCGAGCTCGACCAAGACCGAACGAAGTGAGCGCGTTCATCGACGACTACCGCGCGCGCTTCGGGGTCGAGCCGATCTGCCGGGTCCTGGATGTGTCGGCGTCCGCCTACTTTTAGCGCGCGACCGGTCGGCGCTCGCGCCGCGCGATCGAGGACGAGCAGTTGTTAGAGCTCATCGAGTGCGTCGCCGAGCGCAACTACGGCGCCTACGGCTATCGCAAGACCTGGCTGGCCCTGCGACGCGCCGGCGTCGACGTTGGCCGCGATCGCGTCAAGCGCCTGATGCGCCGGGCCGGCATCCAGGGCGCCAAGCGCCGCGGCAAGCCCTGGCGCACCACCACGCCCGACCCTGCCGCGACGCGGCCACCGGATCGAGTCCAGCGCGACTTCACCACGACCAGACCCGACGAGCTCTGGGTCGCGGACTTCACCTACCTGCGCTGCTGGGAAGGCGTGGTGTTCTTCAGCTTCGTCCTGGACGCGTTTTCGCGGCGCATAGTCGGCTGGCAGTTCTCCACGTCGATGCGGACTGACCTGGTCCTTGACGCGCTGCGCATGGCCCTGACCCGCCGGCCGCCCGGCGCAGACGTCGAGCTGATCCATCACTCGGATGCCGGTTCGCAATACACCAGTTTTGCCTTCCAGCAAGAGCTCGACGATCACGGCGTGCTCGCGAGCATCGGCTCCGTCGGCGACGCCTACGACACTCATTCAGAATCTGCGCTCTCGCTGCCTCTGCGGGCGTTCTGACTCTTGCTTTTGACTGGATCCTCTCTCTGGTGATCGTGATCGTCTCGGTCTGCGGTCGAGAGAGTGCCTTGGCGTTGATCTGTCGAGCGTTCGCGGGAGGCGGCGGGGACGTGCACCGACCGGACGGGTCGAACGTGACTTGATAGGAGCCTTGCCCAGCACCTTGAGTGTCCTGTCCGCCGTCCCGGCCGGCGCGTGCGCGGCCCTTCTCGACACGCGATCAAGGAGAGCCTGCATGGACACGATCTCAGACGACGAGCCATCCGTCACGCTCGCGGGTCGATACCCACCTCGATCAACACGCGGCGGCGGTGCTCGACGGTCTCGGACGGGTGCTGGCCACGAGCAGCGTTCCGGCCACCGCGGAGGGCTACGAGCAGCTATTGAGCTGGGCCAGCGCGTTCGGGTTGGTCATCCGCGCCGGCGTCGAAGGCACCAGCAGCTACGGCGCCGGACTGACGCGCTTTCTGCAGGCCGCCGGGGTTGAGGTGATCGAGGTCACTCGCGCGGCGCGCGCCGATCGACGCCATCTCGGCAAGAGCGATCCCGTCGACGCGCAAGCGGCCGCGCGCGCGGTCCTGGCCGAGACCGCGACCGCGTCTCCGAAACCGCGCGACGGGATC
>NZ_AUEK01000030.1 GCF_000425945.1 Candidatus Solirubrobacter pratensis | reverse complement strand
ATCGCCGACCTCAACGACGCCAGAACCATCCCGCTCTTGACATAGGAGCCTCAACGCCATGGCCGAAAGCTTCGTCGACACCGTCAAGACCGAGCTGATCGCCGACCGCGTCTGGCGAACGCGCACTCAGCTCGAGCTGTCGATCGTCGAATGGGTCGCCTGGTTTAACGCCGAGCGCCTCCACGAGTCCCTCGGCGACATCCCGCCCGCCGAGTTCGAGGCCCTATACGCTCGACGGACCGAGACGATCATCCCTCTCTGATCAAGAGAGGAAACCAACAAACCCGGTCTCCGCAGAACCCAGCCCGCCTCAACGAGCACCTGCTCGAGCTCGCACCCACGGCCCTGTGATCAATGGCGCCGCGGTCGACCTCGATCAACGGAACTCTCTTGATCGCACCGCTCCCAGCTTCGCCGCTTCGCGGCTCAGGGACTCAGACAAATAGATCATCAACAACAACTGACAACCCCCTCTACGATCACCGAAACCAAGCGGTGTTGCGAGGACCGGTTGAACCCGGCTTGACTGCCCCTGTCGGTGTGGGCGACGAGTTCGACGTCGACCGCGTTGGTGTCGCGCTGGTGGATCGCCATCCGCAGCGCGTCCAAGACGAGCTCGGTGCGCATGTGCGATGCGAACTGCCAGCCGACGATCCGGCGGCTGTAGGCGTCCAGGACGAAGGCGAAGAAGACCACGCCTTCCCAGCAGCGCAGGTAGGTGATGTCGCCGACCCAGAGCCGGTTCGGCGCCTCGACGCTGAAGTCGCGTTGCACGAGATCCGGGCGCGCCGCTGCGCAAACGGGTCGGGCGTCGTCGTGCGCCACGGCCGGCCGCGCCGTTTGGCGCCCTGGATGCCATGGGCGCGCATTAGCCGCTCAACCCGGCAGCGCGCGGCCGGTTCGCCGGCGCGCCGGAGCGCTTTCCACATGCGCCGGGAGCCGTAGACGTAGTAGTTGGCGGCATGCAGCTCGCGGATGCGCTCGAGCAACCGTTCATCCCCGACCGCGCGCGCCGACCGCCAGCCCTTGGCGCGTTGGTAGTACGCGGACGCCGACACGCCCAGGACACGGCAAATGGGCTCGACGCCGAAGCGGCCGCGGTGCTCGTCGATGTAGCGTTCACTTCGGTCGGTCTGCGTCGAGCTCCTTGGCGAAATACACGCTGGCGGACTTCAGGATCTCGTTCGCGCGCCGCAGCTCGTAGACCTCGCGCCGCAGCTCGCGGATCTCCTCACGCTCGGCCGTCGTGGGCAGATCCGGCCGTAGGCCGTTGTCCGCCTCCGCCCGTCGGACGCGCTTGCGTAAGACCTCCGGGGTGATCCCGAGATCCTTGGCCACGTGCGCGATCGGACGGCCCGACTCAAACACGACCCGGACACCCCGGTCAAGCAGCTCCTCTGGGTACTTTCGTGGTCTCGGCATCGCCGCGGAGCATCTCCTTCCGCCAGGACATGATCCTGGCTTCGAGGTCTCCGCGAAAGCCGGGATGGCTCACCACGACAGCGCACAAGGCGGGCGCGAGCGCGACACCGGGGCGCGCATCACAAAGGCCCTCGAAGGGCAAAGCCGCGCGGCAGACCACAAGCCCCTGACGTCTGCGCTTCGCTACGTCGGTCACTCGCGCCCACCGACACGATCCCACAGGTAGCCACCACTCGACAACACGACTTGACTTTCATCCGTCGTCTAAAGGAGCCCCTGGTGGTCGCGTGGTTTTCGGCGCCTGTCCCTAGGCGAGCGATGCGGCGTCCGCCGTGAGGACCGCTTGGATCAGTCGCGTTCGGTCCTCGGCGAGATTGCGCACGAGGTTTGCCGCCTTGGCCGGGAAGTCCGGGACGAATACGTGCAGTCCGAGCGGGGGTTGGCCGTCGGCGAAGAGTTGCCGCATGGCGGTCTCGGCCGGTTCGGTGAGGTCGTTCCAGTGAGCGGTCGCGAAGCCGGTCTCGCGGAGGAGCTCGGCGAGCCGTTCAGGGGTGACGAGATGGCTCTGCTCGGGCGACGTCGCCCATGGGACCGGTAGGTGCAGCGAGCCGCCGGAACTCGCGGTCACATCCCAGAGGGCGAGGCGACCGCCTGGCGCGAGGACGCGACGCGCCTCGGCATAGAGGCGGCGCTTGTCCGCGATGTTCATCTGGACGTGCTGGCTGACCACGACATCGAAGGAGGCCGCGTCGAACGGAAGCTGGGTGACGTCGGCGGTGCGGACCTCGATCGCGTCGCCGAGGCCCACCGCGTCATTGAGCCATGTGGCAACCTCGCAGTACTCGGGTGTGAGGTCCACGGCTGTGACGCGGGCGCCGCGCTCGGCGGCGATCAGGCGCGCGGTCCCGCCGATTCCACAGCCGGCATCGAGGACGCGATCGGCTGGGCCGACCTGCGCCAGGTCGATGAGGGCCGCGGTGGCGAGGCGACCGAGGCTATGGAAGTCCTCGAGCATCGCAAGGTCGGATGCTTCGAGCGCGTCGATCCGCTTTCCCGCGTCGGCCAGCGCCCGTTCGATACTCGCGCGGGTCCGGCCCGTCGCGTAGGGCTGATCGGTTGTCGTCGTCATGCCGTCCCTTCTGAACTGTGGACACTGTCCACCATACGCAGAGCTGGTGGACGCTGTCCACTAAGGTGCCGACGGTGGCAGACGATCGGAGCAGCGCAGCTCGCTCGCAGGCGAGCGATCTGTCCGGGCGGCGCACACCGCGTGCTCGTGGCGCGGTCCGGTCCGCGCTCGTCGAGGCCGGTCTCGAGCTGGCGCGATCCGGCGGCCCCGACGCCGTCGTGCTTCGCGAGGTGACTCGCATGGTCGGGGTCGTCCCGAATACCGCCTATCGGCATTTCCCCGACCGTGACGCGCTCCTCGCGGCCGTCCGCGACAAAGCGGTCCGCGAGCTCGCGCAACGAATGGCCGATCGCGTAGGCCAGGTACGTCCGGGGCCGCACACGCCGACAGGCGCCCGGCTCCGGCTTCGCGCGGTCGGCCAGGCCTATCTCGCGTTCGCGCGTCAAGAGCCAGGCCTCTTCGAGACCGCGTTCGCGACCACCGAGCATCCCCCGCCCGATCAACGAGCCGACGCACCCGGACCGTTCGACTATCTGCGATCCGCCCTCGACAACCTCGTCGACGCCGGAATCCTGGCGCCCGCTCGCCGCCCGGACATCGAGTACCCCACGTGGGCCGGCGTCCATGGACTCGCGGTCCTCCTGCGCGGACCCCTCCGCTCCCTCCCAGAGCGTGAGAAGGCGCACCTTGAGGCGCAACTGCTCGCGTTCATCGCGGCGGCCGCGAGCTCGCCCGAGTGACGAGCGACATTCCATCTACGGCTACTGCTTCGCCCGCTACGGCCAAGCGTGGCGCAATCGTCCTGAAGCACCACGCAGGAGACTTCTGCTTGTGCGAGTTCGCCTGAAGGCACGAGTGCCCGACTGTTCGCGCGAGAGGCGAGCGCTCACGCTTGCCGCGCATTACGCCACGAGAGCTTCCCCGTCCACGCGCGCGAGGGCGGGCGCATCGCGGTGGCGGCCCTCACACGTTAAGTCGATCGCCACCTCGCGGTGGTGAGGGCGAAATAGGTGCCGTGAATGCATGTCGCGGAGCTTCGTGGTATCGATTGCGCAAATGCTTTCCGGCCGTATCGCTGCCGCGGTTGCTCTCACTGCGGTGATTGCCTCGTGCGGCGGCGGGGCCGATCCCCAGGCATTTGCTCGCGAGGCGAACAAGGCGTGCCGTGATTTGAAGCAGGACTACGACGCGATTCCTGAGGATCGCCGGCTCGCCGAGGGCGTCAAGGCATACGAGCGCGAGCTCAAACGCCTACAGGAGCTCGAGCCGCCGGCAGACACCCGCGCCCGCTACCGCCAGATGCTCAGCTACAAGGAGCAAGGACTCAATGCCTGGCGCGAGTTCGTTCGGCACGCCGAGAAGGACGAGTTCGAAGCGGCAGAGCCAGCGGGCGAGCGCAGCACGCGGCTCCTTGTTCGCGCGGCCCAGATCGCGGGCCAGTTGCAGCTTGACGACTGCGACCGCGCCTTGTCCTGACCCACCGGTCGGCGGGCACCAATGCCTGCCCGTGTCGAGTCCTGTCGGTGTCCTGTCCGTGTCAGGCCGTCGGGACAGCACAGGGTCAGCCCGTGTCCAGTCTCGGCTGATGCGTGACGCTTCTGTCTCGGCTGATGCTTGACAGTGTTGTGCGCGGCGGGACCGTGAGCGGCGGCGTCAGGCAAAGTGCTGAGATCGTCGAGAAGAAGCACATCCCGCGTGGGGTGCAGACCGCTCCCATTCGCGCCAAGCAGAAGTGTCGTTGGGCTCGGCAGCGCGACGATGCGCCCGGTCCAGCGCGTGCTTGTGACGTACGCGCTGCATCGAGCTACCGACGACGCGAACGGCGTTTGGCCTGGAGCCTTGCGCGTCTTCTCGTGGGCTTCGTCGACCGCGGCGTTACGCGGGATGCGGGAGAACTCCAGTTCTCTTCCGGCGCCAGCGTTGACCGAGCTCATCGCCGGGCCCCTGCATGCGGCCCCGTCCCGGCCGACAGGTCGTTGCTTGCATCGGCTGGGACCGCTGCGGTTGGGATGGAGTTGTCGATGAGGACGGTTGCGACGGCGGCGGCGGTGGCGAACGTTGAGGTGTTGAGAACTCGGCTGCGGGCCGAGGCGCCATCCAGCAGCAGCGCAAGCTGCTCGCCGAGCTGCTCGGGGTCGGTGGCGCCGGCCTCGCGGGCGGTCTCGGTGAGCCGCGTAGCGAAGGCCTTCTTGTACTCGCGGGCGTATCTGCGCGCCGGGTGGCCCGGGTCGTGGATCTCGACGGCCGCCCTGATGAACGGGCACAGGGGCGCATGGATGTCGAAGACCGTGAGGAGTCGTTCGCGGGGCGAGAGGTCGGCGCGGTCGAACACCTCGGGCAGGACGTTGGGATCGAACTGGCGCAGGTGCTCAGCGACCAGCTCGTCCTTGCCGGCGAAGTGCTGGTAGAGCGTGCGCTTGGACACCTCAGCCGCAGCGCAGAGCTGGTCCATGCCGGTGCTGTTGATGCCTTGGTCGCGAAACAGCTCACGTGAGGCCTTGAGGATGCGCTCTCGCGCGCCCCTGCCGCGGCGCAAGCCCCGCGGTCCCTTCTCCAGCTCCGTCATACCCCCAGCCTAGCCAGACTGGTACCGATCAGTGTGCATAACTTGCATGCCCTCAAGCCGCTCGCTACGTTAAGCACTCGAACCGGTGTACTTAGCATCGGAGCGCTCAAGCGAACGGAGAAGCCATGGGAAAGCTCGATGGCAAGGTTGCGGTGATCACCGGAGGGACAACTGGCATGGCGCTGGCCGGCGCCAGGCTGTTCGTTGACGAAGGCGCGCACGTCTTCATCACGGGCCGACGCAAGGACGCGCTCGACGAAGCCGTCAAACAGATCGGCCGCAACGTGACCGGCGTGCAAGCCGACTCGGCCGAGCTCGGCGATCTAGACCGTCTGTTCGACACGGTCAAGCGGGAGAAGGGCACTGTCGACGTGCTGTGGGCCAGCGCCGGGATGGGCGAGCAGCGCAGCCTCGGCGAGATCACCAAGGAGCACTTCGACGCCGCCTTCTCGCTGAACGCGCGCGGCACCCTGTTCACGGTCCAGAAGGCGCTGCCGCTATTCAGCGACGGAGGCTCGATCTTCATGACCGGATCCAACGCCTCGCTCAGGGGCTACCCCGGGTGGAGCGTCTATGCGGCGAGCAAAGCCCTGCTGCCCGCCTACGCACGGGTGTGGGTCTCCGAGCTGCGCGACAGGAAGATCCGCGTCAACGTGCTGACCCCCGGCCAGGTCGCCACGCCGATGATGGAGGAGGTGATGGACGAGAAGCTCAAGGCGCAGTTCGAGTCCCTGATCCCCCGAGGAGAGATGGGCCGCCCCGACGAGATCGCTTCGGCCGCGCTGTTCCTCGCCTCCGACGACTCAAGCTACGTCAACGGCATGGAGCTGATCGTCGACGGCGGCACCACAGTGGTCTGAGCGCGTCGCACCGCGAAGGAGAACCCACATGAGAATCACCACCATCGGCCGCGGCAGCATCGGCGGCACCCTGGCGCGCCTCTGGACCGCAGCCGGCCATCAGGTCACCGCGCTCGGCCGTGACGGCGGCGACGCTTCCGACGCGGACGTCGTCCTGCTGGCCGTGCGCCACGCCGACATCCCGGCAGCACTGGCCGGCGTGACCGGCCTGGAGGGCAAGACCGTCATCGAGACCAGCAACCGACTCGACGGCGAACTCCCGCACGATGGGCACGCCTCCAACGCCGAGTACGTCAAAGCCACCCTCGGAGGCCCGACCGCCAAAGTGTTCAACCTCAACTTCGGCAAGCTGCTGGAAGGCGCCCCCCAGGCGCCCAACCGGCCGGACAACATCTGGGTCGGCGACGAGACAGCGCGCGCCGCCGTCGAGAAGCTCACGCGCGACGCCGGGATGCAGCCGCGCCACGGCGGACCGCTGGACCGCGCCGCCACGCAGGAGTCCTTCGCCGCGCTCTTCGTGGCGATCGTCAAGGATGCCGATTCCGGACTGCTCTACTACCGCTTCGCGACGCCAGAAGCGATCTAACGACCCGCATACCCCGGCGGGACGCCACGCCGAGCGAGCTCCCGGACGGGAACTCGCCGCGTGGGCTGAGCCCACTCCGCCCGGAGATCCGCATCGCCGCGACCTCGACACGGACCTCCCACGGGCCGATCACGAACGGACCGCGCGCCAAGGGCTCCCGACCGGCTCGCAGCAGATACGTGGAGTCCCGCGGCCCGGTCTGTCGCTTTCGCGTGTGGCTGTCGCGTATGTCGGGGGTGTCGTCCGGCGGGTTTAAGAACATTTCGTGATGGGCCAGCGCTTTGTTGCGTGTGATCGTGAGCAGTCGTTTCTGATGCCGCCGGATGTCCGTGAGTGGCTGCCTGAGCGGCATCTCGCGTGGTTTGTCATCGACGCGGTCGCGGAGATGGACCTCGAGGCGTTCTATGCCGCCTATCGCGTCGACGGGCGCAGCCGGCCGCCTTATGACCCGGCGATGATGGTCGCGCTGTTGCTCTACGCCTATGCGCGCGGGATCCGGTCCTCGCGGGTGATCGAGCGCGCCTGCGAAGAAGACGTCGCCTTCCGCGTGCTCGCGGCCCAGCAGCGGCCCGACCACGCGACGATCGCGCGGTTTGTCGAGCGTCACCAGGAGGCGATCGCCGGGCTCTTCGGCGAGGTGCTCTCGCTGTGCGCGCGCAGCGGGCTCGCGAAGGTCGGCGTGATTGCGGTCGACGGCACAAAGGTGCAGGCCAACGCGTCGCGCAACGAGAACCTCGACTACGAGCAACTCGCGCGCGAGATCCTCGAGGAGGCCAAGGCTGTCGATGCGGCCGAGGACGAGCTCTACGGGCAGGCGCGCGGCGATGAGTTGCCGCCGGAGTTCGCGACCGCGCAGGGCCGCCGCGGGTGGCTGCGCGAGGCCAAGCAGCGCCTGGAGGCCGAGCGCGCGGCGAACCCGCAGCCGGTGTCACGCGGCCGCCCGAAGCGCCTGCGGGAGGCCAAGCGCCGCCTGGAAGAGGAACTCTGGAGCGAGGTGCGCGCGAACCAGGCTTACGAGGCGTATCGGGCGCGCGGGCGGATGAAGGACGGGCGCCGTTTCGGGCGTCCACCGGACCCGTTCCAGCCGCCGGGCACGCCGGACGGTCGGATCAACGTCACCGACCCGGACTCGCGCGTCGTGAAGGGGCTCAGGGGGTTCATTCAGGGTTACAACGCCCAAGCGGTCACCAACGAGCATCAGGTCGTGATCGCGGCCGAGGTGATGACCGCCGCGCCCGACTTCGGGCACCTGGAGCCGATGCTCGACGCCGCCCAGCGCGAACTGCTGGCCGCGGGCGTCACCGAGACACCGGGCGTGCTGCTCGCGGACGCCGGCTACTGGCACCAGCGGCAGATGGAACGGATCGTCGATCGCGGCATCCCGGTCTTGATCCCCCCTGACGCGAGCAAACGCAGGGGCGCCCGGCCGGGCTGGGACGGCGGCCTCTACGCGTTCATGCGCCGCGTCCTCGCGGCCGAGCACGGTGGCGGTCTTTACCGCCAACGCCAGCCTCATTGCGATAGCGCGGTTGCGCAGCTGCTGCCCTCGCGCCGCGCTGCTCCTAATCGCCGCGAAGCGACACCAGAACGTGTGGCCGCCACGACGGCGCTCGCGCGGCTTAGGGACCACCATGGCGGTCGGTCCGCATGGTGGGCGCCCTTTTCGGAGGACATCACGCCGTCGGCTCGTTAGCGCCGCTATTGGCTCAAGACGGCGGCGTCAGCCACGCGCTTTAGGGCACTCGCGAGACTGACCGATAACGGTCCAATGGTTCTTCTCGCGCAGGAAGCTGCATGGCCGGTCCAGGCCGCGACAATGGCGGTCGTCTTTGCGGTGCTGGTGGGGCTCGGGGTCTTCCTCTTCCGCGGCCCACGAAGGCGCGGCACGAGCGGAGGACGCGATGCGTTCGCGCTCGTCGCGGGAGTTGTGATGCTGGGTCTCCTCGGCGTCCTCGTCGCGCAAGGAAAAGCCGTTCAGATCGGGCCGGTGATACTGGCCGTGGCGATACTGCTTCTCGGTCTCTGGGGACATCATTCGACTCAGCGCCGGCGCAAGTAGAGGCTTGTGCTTTCGCCTGTCGCGTATGTCGGGGTGTTGTCCGGCCGGTTTACGACGATTTGGTGATGGGCCGGCGCGTTGCCACGAGGCTCTGGACCGGTAAGCGCGCTTCCGCATGGCTGCGGCCCGGCGGAACCGGCTCCGCCGCGCCGCTGCTTGTGCTGCCAAGCAGGACCGAGGGCCGCGCATGGTCAGCTCGCTCGCCGGGCCGCCAGGGATCGCCCAACCGAAGTTGCGTTCTGGAGCTGCCTTGCGCGGTCACGGCTCGCACGTCAGAGTCGGGCGGTGGCGCGTCGGATGCTCGCTGTCCTGGTCTTGCTGGCTTCCGCGCTCGCGGTGGGCTGCGGCGGGCAGGAGCCGAAGGCGCGGCGCGGCCGGGCCGCCGAGACTCGGCGCGTTGCCCGCGTGGCGGAGGGTCCGGGCAGGCTCGTCGCGATCGGGGGCAGGCGCAGCCTCTACCTGGAGTGCGTGGGTTCGGGCAGCCCAACCGTCGTGCTGGAGGCCGGCTTCGGCGCGGACACGTTTTCCTGGCGAGACGTGCAGCCCGAGGTCGGCCGCAGCACTCGGGCCTGTGCCTACGACCGCGCGGGCACGGGCAACAGCGTCGCGCCGCCGGGCGTGCGTGACGCACGCGACGAGATCGCCGACCTTCGGCGGCTGCTCGGCCGCGCCCGCGTCGAACCGCCGTACGTGCTGGTGGGCCACTCCTACGGCGGGGTCCTGGCGCGCGTGTTCGCGCACCTCTATCCAACGGAGACGGCGGGGCTCGTCCTCATCGACACGATGGGCCGCGACGGACGACGACGCCAGCTCGCCATCTGGCCCGCG
>NZ_AUEK01000029.1 GCF_000425945.1 Candidatus Solirubrobacter pratensis | reverse complement strand
TCCGTGACCACAACGTTGTCCTCGATCATCTCATGATCAGAACCATCCCACGCCGCCACCGAATCCGGCACGTTATAAAAGAAATTCCCGCGAATCACCGTGTTCTTCGACCCATACAACTGAATCCCATCGACATGCCCCCCCGACGCCCCATCCGTCTGATGCATATCCATGAACGTGTTATTCAGAATCTGAACCCCGTTACCACCATTCTGAATCCCATCCGAATTCCCACCCGAGAACAAACTGTTCTGAATCGTGATCCCCGCCGGCTGCGCCGTCCGCTCCGGAAACCACACCCGCCCCTCCCCACACGACGAACACGCATTCCACCCGATATGCGTATTGTGATCAAACACGATATTCGCGTTCTGCAGATACCCCGTCCGAAACACCGCCTGCGCATTATCAAACGAACTGTTCCGGACCGTGATGTTCTTCGTCCGAGCATCACTCATCTCAGACCCGGTTATCTTCAACCCATCAATCGTGATATTCGACGCCGGATTAAAACTCAACGCCATCGACGCCACCGCGCCCGGCTCCGGCATCACCGTCACATTCCCTGACTTCAACGCCCCCCGAAACGTCCCATACGACCCAGCAGCCAACAACACCCGATCACCCGTCGACGCCGAACCGAACACACTCGCAAACGACGACGGCGTCGCATGAAGATCAGCAGCATGTGCTGTCGCAGGTGACCCTACCGCGACGACGAGACCGACGAGCGCGCACGACGACCAGCGTCGCGCACGCGGCGCAAAAGACAGCACGATTCACTCCTTGGACTGTTCGCGCGACACCGCAACGCGCTGAGGCCTGCGCCGATGTCGCCATCCTGACCGATGTACCCCGTATCGACAGATCGCTCGAAGAGCTGAAACCTGCCTCGCGGGCCTCCCTGACCCCGCGGCACCGCGGCGCCGCTTCGCGAGCCGCTGGTACCCCTAAGCGGCCGGTTCGCCACACAAAGATTCGCGCGAGGATCGGCGCGGCCGCGCGGCGTCGCCCGCGGCGGCGCCGCGGACGCCGGGCGAGGCGCCGTCGAACGGCTAGGGGGCCGGCCCGAGGGTCAGCACCCTAGGCCGAACGTCCGGGGCTGGAGAAAGCGCTCAGGAACGGCGCGGGCGCAACGGGAGCATGCGGTCGCGCACCTCGGTCGCGGTGCGCCGCAGGCGGGGCCAGGGGCGCCACGGCGGCAGCGCGATGGACGTCGCGTCGGCCGCGTCGCGCGCGTGCAGTCGCAGCTCGAGCCGGCGATCCGGCCCGGCGCCGGAGGCGTCGCCGAACGCGCGCCGCGAGTCCGCGCCGCTCGACCAGCCCGTCAGCGCGGCGGCGTCGAGCGCCGCGTCGGGAGCTTGGACGCGGAGCTCGGTCGCGCCGGCCGGCAGCTGCACCTGGATCCGCCGGGCGTACGGCCGGACCGTCGCGGTCTCGCCGTCGAGGCGCAGCGCGTAGTTGCTCGCCGCGATCTCCTCCGACGGGATCCAACGGACGTCGCCGAGCCCGTTGACCGCGTCCGCGGCCGTGGCGAGCACATCGAGGCCGTCGGCGAGATCGTCGTGGTGCCCATAGAGGACGACCGGATGGTCCATGAACGCGCGCAACGCGATGTCCGAGCGCGACGACGACAGCGGGATCCGCGGGATCACCGCGCAGCCGTCGACGAACTCTCCCGGCCGCCAGCCGACCAGCGGCTGCTCGCCGGGAGGCGTCTCCGTCCACGGAAGCGGATGGATCGCGCACAGCGAGTCGAAGCCGAGCGCGGCGAGCGCCTGCGCCATCGTCCGCGCCGCCATGCCGTGCGGAGGCATCATCACCCGGTCGACGGCGAGCCGCGTCCTGCGCTCGAAGCGCTCGACCCGGCGCAGCGCCTGGCTCAGCAGCGACAGCGCCGCATCGCGCGTGGGCGGCCGCATCAGCTCGCGCTTGACATGGTCGTTGCCGTGGAACACGAGCGACAGGCGATCGCGCCGGCGCCGGAAGAGCTCGACGGTCGGTCCGTGCGCCCATGCGGCATCGATCGGGATCATCGCCATCACGGCGTGGTAGTCGTGGCGATCGGCGTGCGCGACCAGCTCGCGGTAGTCGATGAACCCATACCGCCGCCAGCGCACGTTCGGATCGTCGAACACGATCGAGGCCCGCAACGGTGGAGGCGTCCACCCGCCGGGGGCCGTGAGCTCGCGCAGGAACTGGATCAGCGCGACGAACGCCAACGGGCGCGCCGAGAGCGCGTTGAACAGGAGCTCGTCCTCGGCAAGTTCGGGCAGCCGCGCGCGCAGCCGCTGCACCGGCGCCGTCCCGTTCGAGCGGGTCCAGACGGCCCTGCCGCCCGACACGGCCAGCACCTCGTCGTCTTCGATCTCCTCACCGGCCAGGCGATCCTCGAGCGCGAGCCCGCGAACACGACGGTCCACGCGCGCGTGCGCGAGGACCTCGAACCGCTCGCCGCCGTTCTCCCTGCCGTCCGCGAACGCCAGCACCGGAGCGCGCAGCGAAGCGAGCTCGGCCGGCGCCGCGCCACCGAGCGACAGCACCGCCGCGGGCCGCGCGTCCGGCGTCCACGGCTCGAAGACGATCTCGAAGGCGGCGGCCAGGGCGGCGAACAGTCGCGGCCGGGCCGACAGCGCCTGGCCCGGGAGCACCGCGACGGAGGTCCGGTGGGAGTTCATGTCCCTGACCAACGGTCCGGCGGCCCGAACGTTTCCGCTCACGCGGAAGCGATCGCGCCGGGCCCGCGTTAGTGAGCCGACAGCCTATGCAACTCGGCATGCATCTTCGCGAGCTTGCGCGCCTGCGCGTGGGCGTCGCGCTCAGCTTCCTGCTCGCGGCCTTCGTCGCCCTGTCGGTGACCTACAAGGTGAGCCTCTTCCCGCCGGCGATCGCTCCGCGCGATCTCGAGATGGGGACGGCCTCGACGCGCGTGCTCGTCGACACGTCCAAGTCGCTCGTGCTCGACATCCGCTACGGCACCGGCGACTTCGACTCGCTGACCGCACGGGGCGTGCTGCTCGGCAACCTGATGGCGAGCGCCCCCGTGCGCGAGTACATCGCGCGGCGCGCGCACGTCCCCGCCAGCGTGATCCGGGCGACCACCCCGCTGACGCCCGACTTCCCGCGCCCGCTCGCCTCCGAGGGCGAGCAGAAGCGGCAGAGCGACCTGTTCAAGTCGACCGACCAGTATCGGCTGAACATCCAGGCGAACCCGACCGTGCCGATCGTCGACGTCTCCGCCCAGGCGCCCAACGCCAAGGCGGCGCAGGAGCTCGCCAACGGCGCCGTCGACGGGCTGCGCGACTACCTCGCCGTCGAGGCGGGCGACGTCCAGGGACTCAGCGGTGACGCGCAGCCGCGCCTGACGCAGCTCGGCCGCGCGCAGGGCGTCGTGATCAACCAAGGAGTCCGCTTGCAAGCGCTGGTCCTGTCCTTCTGCTTCGTGTTCGCGCTGTGCTGCGCCGTGACGCTGTTCGCCGGCCGCGTGCGGCGCGGCTGGGGCGAGGCCCGCTCGCTCGAGGCGCACGCCGTCGCGGAGGCGCAGACGTGAGCCCGAGCATGATCGAGCGGGCCCGTCAGACCGGCCGGCTGATGCGCAGCGAGGGCGGCAAGGCCATCGCCGCCCGGACGTTCCGGCGCGCCGCGGACGCGCTCGCGCCCGCGGGCTATGGGACGCTGCCGGTCGCGCGCTCGGACCTCTTGCGCGCCGCGGAGATCGCCGCCGCCGGGTGGAAGCTGCCCGAGCCCGCGCCGCTGGCCGAAGGCGAGCCGATGACCGTGGCGTGGGTGTTCGTGCCGCCCGCCGCCGGCTCCGGCGGGCATACGACGATGTTCCGCATGCTGAGTGCGCTGGAGGCCGCCGGCCACACGTGCGTGATCTACCTGCATGACCAGCACGGCTGGGCGCTCGAGCAGCACGAGCGGACGATCCGCCGGTGGTGGCCGCAGGTCAAGGCCCAGGTGCGCGATCTCGCCTCGGGCATCGAGGACTGCCACGCGATCTTCGCGACCGCCTGGCTGACCGCCTACCCCGTGCTCGCCTCCCCGGCCAAGGGCTCTCGGTTCTACCTCGTTCAGGACTTCGAACCGCTGTTCTACGCAGCCGGCAGCGAGACGCTGATGGCCGAGGCGACGTACCGGTTCGGCTTCCACGGCGTGACCGCGGGCCGCTGGCTCGCCGAGCGGCTCCGCAGCGAGTACGGGATGCCCGCCGATCACTTCGACTTCGGCTCGGACTCGGATCGCTACGCGCTCGACCGCGGGCCTGGCGCCGAGCATGCCCGCACCGGCGTCTGTTACTACTGCCGCCCCGAGACGCCGAGGCGCGCGTACGAGCTCGCGATGGTGGCGCTGGACCTGTTCGCCACGCGCCATCCGGACGTCGACATCCACCTCTTCGGGCAGCCGGCCGGGCGCCTGCCGTTCCGCGCCATCGACCACGGGCTGCTGACCCCCGACGAGCTCAACGCGCTCTACAACCGCTGCATCGCGGGGCTGACGCTGTCGGCGACCAACGTCTCGCTCGTGCCGCACGAGATGCTCGCCGCCGGCTGCATCCCGGTCGTCAACGACGCCGAGCAGAACCGCATCGTGCTGGACAATCCGCACGTCGCGTACGCGCCTGCGACGCCGTTCGAGCTCGCGAACGCGCTGTCCGCGCTCGTCGAGCGTCCCGCCGCGGACCGCGCGGCGACGGCGGTCCAAGCCGCGGCCAGCGTCCAGGGAGCCTCGTGGGAGGCGGCCGGGCGGCAGGTCGAGAGCATCGTGCGGCGCGTGGTGACCGCCGCGCAAGCGAAGACCCTCACCGTATGAGCCTCCCGACGGTCAGCGTGATCGTCCCGTGCTACCGGTACGCGGAAATCCTTGAAGGCTGCGTCGACAGCGTGCTCTCGCAGGCCGGCGTCGAGGTCCGCGTTCTCATCCTCGACGACTGCTCGCCGGACGACACCCCGGCGGTGGCGAGCCGCCTCGCGGCGCAGCACCCGCGCGTCGAGTACCGCCGCAACGAGACCAACCGCGGGTTGATCGCGACGGCGAACGCCGGCCTCGAATGGGCCGACGGCGACTACGTCGTCCTCCTTTCGGCCGACGACCTGCTGGTCCCCGGCTCCCTGCAGCGGGCGACGCAGGTGATGGAGCGCAACCCGCGCGTCGGGATGGTCTACGGGCGGCCGCTGTATGCCTACGCCGGCAAGCCGATGCCGGTGCCCTCCGGCCGCTGGGCCGCCACCGACATCCACGACGGCGCCGAGTGGATCCGCCTGCGCTGCCGCACGGGCCACAACTGCATCTCCTCGCCGGAGGTCGTCGTACGCACGTCGGTGCACCGCCAGGTCGGCGGATACGACCCGCGCTGCACGCACACGAGCGACCTCAACCTCTGGCTGCGGATCGCCGCGGTATCCGACATCGCCTACGTGCGCGGCATCCCCCAGGCCATCTATCGCATCCACCCGGGGAGCATGCTGCGCAACCAGGGCGGGACGATGGTGGACCTGAGCGAGCGGCGCGCCGCGTTCGACGCCTTCTTCGAGGTCGCCCCCGCGCTGCCCGGTGCCGCCGGCCTGCGCGCGACCGCCGGCCGCGCGCTGGCCCGGCAGGCACTGTGGCGCGCCAGCCGCGCGGTCGACCAGGGGCGCGTCGACGGTCCGGACCCGGTCGGCGAGCTGGTCGCGTTCGCCTTCGACGTCTACCCGGACGCCGCGCGCCTGCGCGAATGGCGCGGGTTGCGTCTGCGTCGCATGATCGGCGCCGGCCGCTCCGGCTGGTTCCCGCCGTTCCTGGCCACCGGCGCCGCGCACCGGCTCCGGCTCAAGGCCGATCGCCTGCGCTGGCAGGCGCGCGGCATCTGAGCGGCTAGCCCTGGACCTGGTTGCTGCCCCGCGAAGCGAGGCGCGACCCGCCTTCGACGTCGAGCTTGCCGAAGACGTTCTGCTCGACGACGGTGCCGCGGCTGGGACGCCCGCGGTTGCTGCGCATGATCCGCAGCGTTCCGCACGGCAGGCCGTAGTCGCAGCTGCCCGGCGCGAGGCGGTTCCCGCGCACGACCGAGCCGCGGTCGCCGCCGAGCGTGATCGCGTAGGGATACCCCGCGGTGCCGATGCTGTTGTCCTCGATCAGCTCGTGGTCGGCGCCGTCGGGCGCCATGATCCCCGTCGCCACGTCCTGCATGCGGTTGCCGCGGATGACGGTCCGAAGCGATCCGAAGAGCTGGATGGCGTCCGCGTGGACGCCCTTGCTCCCGTCGACCTGGTGGATGCCGCTGAACGTGTTCGAGAGGATCCGGACGCCGTTGCCGCCGTTCTGGATCCCGTCGGAGTTGCCGCCGCGGAAGACGCTGTCGCGGATCGTCACGCCCGATGTCCGGCGCCCGTGGTCGACGAGCTCGACACGCCCCTCGTAGCACCGCGCGCACTTGACGAAGTCCTCGTGGACGTTGTGCTCGAAGAGCACGTTCGCGTTGACGAGGTCGCGCGTGTAGATCACGGCCTGGGAACGGTCGAAGCGGCTGTCGCGCACCGTGATGTTGCGGGTGCCGCGGCCGCGGATCTCGAGGTCGGTGATCGTCAGCCCCTGAAGCGTGACGTTGGCGACCGAATCGAAGGCCACGGCGAGCCTCGCGACGGCGCCTGGGGCCGGACGCAGCACGACGCGGCCGTTCTTGAAGCCGCCCTTGAAGGTCCCATAGTCGCCGGCGGCGAGCTCGATCACGTCGCCCGCGCGCGCCATCGCGAACACGCCCGCGAGGGTTCCGGGCCGCGCGGGTATCGCCGCCTTCTCGAGCGCGGCCGGCGCCGTGGTCGCCGAGCGCGCGGGCGGCTCCCCGGAGCCGAGCAGCGCGGCGACGAGCCACGCCGCGAACAACGCGAACGGAATGCCGATCATCAACGCCTGGCGGCGGCGCACGGCTCAGCTCACCGCCTTCGCGGGCGCCGTGCGGGGCGGGGTGCGCAGCGCGCGCAGGAGCCCCAGCGCGACGATCATCCCGCCGCACCAGAAGAGGAACGTCATGACGCCCGCGACCACCGCGACCGGGATGCGCGATCCGCCGCCCGCGGTGATGGCGATCGAGCGCACGCCGCCGAGCGGGCGGACGGTGAACGCGCTCGCGGGATCCGGCGCCCGGCTCGCGGCGACCGCCGCCAGCGCCTTCGCGGCCGTCGCCGTGAGGCGGGCGGCATCGGCCCGCGTCGGCGCGACGGCGTTGAGCGTGACGATCGGCAGCGCCGTCGAGGTGGTGATGGTGAGCGTTGACACTCCCGCCGCTCCGGCGACGGCGGCGGCGTCCTCGTCGAGCGTGCTCGGCGCGACCGGCGCGGTGAGCGGCGGCCGCAGGACCACGAGCGATCCCTTCTGCAGGCCGGCGTCGCGCTCGATCGCGTCGCTCTGCTGCGGTGCTGCCAGCAGGTCGCCGAGGAGCGCGGCCTGAGGCCCGATGATGTCCGCCCGGGCGCGCAGGTCGGTGATGAGGGAGTTCGGCGTATCGATCAGCAACCGCGTCCGCGCGGCCCCGGCGGTCTGCACCGGCGCCCCTCCGGGACCGGCGGGCACCACGCCGAGCGCGCTCAGCGCGGCGACACCCGCGGCGAGCGCGCCGAGCAGCAGCAGGATCCGGTGGCGCGCGAGCACCCGGCAGGCTCTCACGAGCTCCATTGAGGCTCTCCTGGCGGTTCGGGATCGTCGGCGGTGACGGTGGCGCTGAGCATCGCCGCCATCCACAGGAATATGTATGGGCAGTGGGGGAACGACATCACGTCGAATAGGGTCGACACGACGAGGAAGGCCACCGCCGCGGCGGCCGCGACGAGCGCGACCGGTGCGTCGCGCGGTCTTCGCGCCCGGATCGGAGCGCGGGCGACCGCGATCACCGACAGGATCATCAGCAGGTACGCCGCGACGCCGACGGCGCCCACCTCCACGGTCTCGCGCAACAGCTCCATGTCGAGGATCCGGTAGCTCTTGTGCTCGTAGGTGCCGTATCCGCGGCCGAACACCGGGTGCGACCAGATGTCGGGGCGGACGGCGTCGTAGTCGGAGGTGCGATCGTTGACCGTGTTGACGTCCAGGTGATCGCCTCGCAGCTGGAACGCGATCGACCCCAGCGCACCTGGCGACACCACGTGCAGGACCACGAGCATCACCAACAGGAGCGGCGTGAGTCGCAGCAGCTCGCGACGGCGGAAGTAGCCGATCGTCAGGACGACCGCGATCGGCGCCATGAAGGCGCTCTTGCGGAAGGTCGAGATCATCGCGGCCAGCAGGATGCAGGCCGCGATGCCGTAGAGGATGCGCTCCTTCTTGACGTTCGCGTGCAGGATCCCGACGAGCGCGATCGGCAGCGCCATCGCCATCATGGCGACGGCCTCGAGCGGCACCTCGGCCGGCCCGCGGACGATGCGCCGGCCGATCTCGTCCACGGCCGAGGACTCCGCGTCGTTGCTCACCTGGAAGATCCCCGGGAGCAGCTTCGCCGACATCTCGTAGAAGAAGTTGTAGTGGAACCGGTACTCCCAGATGGTCCCTAACGCGCACACGACCGCGAGCAGCAGCGTGTACTTCAGGAACGCCGGGACCTCGCTGGAGCGGACGGAGCTCGCCGCGACGATGAACAGCGTCGCGTAGGACCCGAGCAGGACCAGCCGCTTGATGCCGGTCAGCAGCTCCAGCTTGAAGCTGAGGTAGCTCGCATCGAGGATCAGGCTCAGGCACGCCACGATCAGCACGGCGGCGATCGTGAGGTGGATCGTGGTGAGCTTCACGCGCGGCGCGCCGCGGCCGCCGAGAGCGAGCCCCAGCACCCACGCGATCACCACGAACGGGAGCACGAGCCGGTCGAACTTGAGGTCGATCGGCAGCGAGACATTGAGCACGATCGAGTTGAACGGCACCAGCCAGATGACGGCGAGCATCACCGCGAGCGTCCACGGCAGCAGGCGTGTGGTGTGCGGCCAGTCGTCGACCAGCCGCCGCCGGAGCGTCGTGCGACGGACGCGCGGCAGCGCGAGCGAAGGACGCCTCAACGCGACCGCGGGCATCGGCGCGGCCAGCGCCGCCGCGTATCCGGACGGCAGCGGCCCCCGGTCCGCGGGGCGCCCGAGGATCGAGAGCCGGCGCCCTGGAGCCGCGGGCTCGGGCTCCGCCTCGTCCGGCTCCTCGATCGCCGGGCCTGGGCGCCTGCGGCGGCGCGAGATGAACGCCAGCAGCGCCGCCGAGATCCCGAACGCGAGCATGAAGGTGAGCCCGGCGACCATCTTCTTGCCGCTGCCGAGCATGCCGCCGCGCGCAGGCCCGGTCTGGGTCAGCTGAACCTGAGAGCTCGGGTCGGCGCCCTTCTTGAGCGCCAGGTCCCGGAGATACTGCGTCAGGGCCGGCACGACCGCGTCCGCCAGACGCTGGGCCTCCGGCACCGACGGCGCCTGCGTGAACACGTTGAGCGTGGAGAGGTTCTGGCTCGGCTGGATGTCGAGCCGGTACGGCTTGCGGTCGGCGGCGATCTGGTCGGCGCGGCGCTCGCTGTCGGGCTCGGTCATGACCGTTGGCACGTTCGCGGTGATTCGCGTGACGCCCGCGATCTGGCGCGGGTCGATCCCGGCGATGCGGCCCACGTACTCGAGCACCGGGTCGCTCGTGGCGAGATTGCCGAACAGCACCGCACGCCGCCACAACGCGTCGAAGTCGTTGCTGTTCGCCGCCCCGTTCCCGACCACGCGCGACGGCGAGTCGAGGAACACGTGCGCCTGCGCACCGGCGACCTGGAACTGCCGCGGCGCCATGCCCGGCGGCGAGATGCTCAAGGAGCGCGTGCTGGCGAATGCTGCGACGGCTGCGACGAGCACGCAGGCAGCGACACCGGCGAGCCGGCGGACGATCACGGATTGAAGCGGCTTGGTCGGCATTCGCAAAGGCCGGGATCGCACCCGCCTCGACCGAATCAACGCGGCATGCGGACCCGGACTTCCACACCGGCGCCGTCGCAGAAGTCCCGCGCTCGCCGCCTCGTTGATGGGCCAGATGAGCACAGATGCCCATTCCACCCGGCGGCCCGTGCGCCAGGCGCTCTCCGCGGCCGCCGACCATGTCAACCGAGGACGGGTCGCAGAGGCGGAGCTCCTGTATCGCATGGTGCTCGACGCCGAGCCTGGCAACGTGCAGGCGCAGGCCGCCCTCGCCGAGCTGAGCGGGGCCGTCCAGCCTGCGCCGGCCACGGCCGACCGGCGGCCGCTGCACCGGCGGCTCGCGCGGCGCTATGCGCGGCCCGCGGTGGAGGCGCTCGCGCAGCAGCCGCGGATCTGGAAGTACCGGGTCCTCTCGACATGCCCCGGCCTGGAGGGCGCGCCGGTCGCGCTGCAACCGGTCCTGTTCGTCGGCCCCGGGAAGGTCGTGCTCGGCGAGCACGTCCAGTTCGGGTGGAAGACCTCGCCGCTGTTCTACACCGGATATTGCTACGTCGAGGTCTCGCGGCCGCACGCGCGCATCGAGGTGGGCGACCGGGTCGAGTTCAACAACAACTCGATGCTCAAGAGCGAGGGCGCGGGCATCTCGGTCGGGCGCGACGGACTCTTCGGCGCGCACATCGAGATCTTCGACAGCAACTTCCACGACCTTCACCCGGAGCGCCGCCGTACCGGGGTGCAGAAGATGGGGCCCGTCGAGATCGGCGAGAACGTCTTCGTCGGGATGGGCGTGCGGATCCTCAAGGGCGTCACGATCGGTGCGGACTCGGTGATCGGCGCCGGCTCGGTCGTCTCCTCCTCCATCCCCGCGGGCGTCATCGCCGGCGGCAATCCCGCGCGCGTCATCCGCGATCTGTGAGCGGGACCGTGGAGCAGCCGGAGCCGAGCGACGTCCGGTCCAACGAGGACCTGACGCGGGCCGTCAGCGGCGGCCTGCGCTGGATCACCTACGCGCGGATCGGCGTCGAGATCTCGCTGCTGGCCGGGATGGTGGCGCTCGCGCGCCTGATCCCGCCGGCCGCCTTCGGCATGTTCGCCCTCGTCCTGATCATCCAGGAGCTGGCGCTCACGCTGCCGATGGAGGGCATCGGCGGAGCGCTCGTCCAGCGCCGGACGATCGGCAAGCGGCACCTCGAGGCCGGGATGTCGCTGAGCCTCGCGCTGGGCGTCGTGCTCGCACTCGTGGCGCTGCTCGCGGCGCACGTGATCGTGGACCCGGTGTTCGGCCACGAGACGGCGTCGCTGGTGATGCTGGCAACGCCGTGGTTCTTGATCGGCGCCCTGTTCGCGGTGCCGACGGCCGTCATGCGCCGCAAGCTCGAGTTCGGACGCATGAGCCTGATCGACCTGACGATGACGACGACGCGCGCGATCACGTCGATCGGTCTCGCGCTCGCCGGGCTGGACGCCCTCGCGCTCGTGATCGGCAACCTCGTCGGCATGACCTGCGCGCTGGCGCTGGCGCTCTACTACGCGCCCGCGCCGCTGCCGCGCTGGCACCGGAAGGAGGCGCGCGAGCTGCTGCCCTACGGCGGCCCCGCGGCGCTCGCATGCGTCGCCTGGACAGGCTTCCGCAACGGCGACTACGCGATCATCGGCGCCCGGCTGGGGACCACGCAGGCGGGCTTCTACTACCGGGCCTACCAGCTCGCGGTCGAGTACCAGAAGAAGATCAGCGCGGTGATGGCGCAGATGGCCTTCCCGGTGCTGGCGCGCACCGAAGGCCCCGAGGCGATGCTCGCGCTGCGCCATCGCATGGTGCAGCTGCTCAGCGTCGTGCTCTTCCCGCTGCTGGCTCTCCTGGCCGTCATGGCGCCGGTCGCCGTGCCGTGGCTGTTCGGGCCGCAGTGGGAGGCGGCGGTGTTGCCGACGCAGATCCTCGCCGCCGGCGGCGCGGCGACGCTGACGATGGACGCGATCGGCTCGGCGCTTCAGGCCGCGGGGCGCGCCCGCGCGATGCTCGGCTTCGGCGTCGCGCACTTCGCGTTCTACGTGGTCGCCGTGCTCGCGGTGTCCTCGCACGGGATCGCGGCCGTCGCCGGTGCCGCGTCGATCGTCCACACGGTCTTCCTCGTCGTCGCCTACCAGCTGCTCATGCGCGGATACGGGCGCAACCCGATCGCCGTCCTGTGGGAGGACCTCTCCCCTGCCGTGATCTCGTGCATAGGCCTCGTCGCGCTCGCATGGCCGACGCAGTGGGCGTTGCGCAATGCCGGCGCAGGCGCCGTCATCACGATGGCGGCGGTCGTCGCCGCCGGCGGCGCCGGCTACCTCGCGATCCTGCGGATCGGGTTCCGCGCGGCCTGGCGTGATCTGGTCACGGCGCTGCAGCGCGTCCTGCCCGAGCGGCTGACCCGTCTGTCCGTACGAATCCCCACCGCGTTGGGCATCCGCCGCGCGGAAGCAACCAGCGGGCCGGAGCGTTGAGTTGAGCGTGGAGCATCGAATCCTGATCGTCTCGCCGGTCCGCAACGAGGCGGCCCACATCGAACTGGTCGCACGGGCGCTGGCGGCGCAGGAGCTGCCGCCGGCGCGCTGGGTCGTCGTCGACGACCGTTCGGATGACGACACGCTCGCCATCCTTCGGCGGCTCGAGACCGAGATTCCGTTCCTGACGGTCGTGCAGGCGCCGCCTGCGCACCCCGGGCCGCTCCGCGACCGGCTCGCCCTCGCCGTCGAGGCGCGCGCCTTCAACCTCGGCCTCGCGGGCAACGACCTCAGCGACTTCACGCACGTGATGAAGCTCGACGGTGACATCGAGCTGCCGCCCAACTACTTCCGCGAGCTGATGGCGCGCTTCGAAGCCGACCCGACGCTCGGGCTCGCCGGCGGGGTGCTGATCGAGCCCATGGCCGACGGCGGCCACCGGAGCATCGAGATTCCCCGCATCCACGTGCACGGCGCCCTCAAGTGCTACAAGCGCGAGTGCTTCGAGGCGATCGGCGGCATTCAGGAGCGGCTCGGCTGGGACACGATCGACGGGACCTACGCGCGCATGCGCGGGTACCGCACCCACAGCTTCACCGACCTCGTGTCAGTGCACCACCGGCCGATCGGCAGCGCGGACGGCACGGTTCGCGGGCACGCTCGCCACGGCGAGTGCGCGTACATCGCGCACTACACGGTGCCGTGGGTCCTGCTGCGTGGTTTCAAGGTCGGTCGCCGGCGCCCCGTCGGCGTCTCGGGCCTCGCATTCGTCTACGGCTATGCCCGCGCGGCGGCGCGGCGCGTCGAGCGGGTGCCCGACGCGGAGTACCGCAGGTTCACGCGCACGGAGCTCAGGCGCCGGATGCTCGGTGCGCTGCAGCCGAATCACGGGAGCACTCGATGAAGGTCGACGTCGTCATCGTCAGCTACAACAGCCGCGACACGCTGCGCGAGTGCGTCGAGCCGCTCGCGGGCGCGCCCGGCGTGCGGGTGATCGTCGTCGACAACGCCTCGCCCGACGCCTCGCTGGAGGTGATCGCCGACCTGCCGGTGCACGCGATCGAGTCCGGCCGCAACGGCGGCTTCTCGTTCGGGTGCAACCTCGGCGCGGCCGCAGGCGACGCGCCGCTGGTGCTGTTCCTGAACCCGGACGCGCGCGTCAATCCCGGCGAGCTGGAGCGCATGGTCGCGGCGCTCGAGGCCGAGCCCGACGTGGGCCTGCTCGGGCCCCGGCTGCTCAACGAGGACGGGAGCCTGATCCCGAGCGTGCGCCGCTATCAGCGGCCGATCTCGACGTGGGCGCAGGCGCTGTTCGTGCACCGCGTCCTTCCGCGCGCGACCTGGGCCAACGAGATCGCCACGTCCGCCGACGCGTATGAGCGGGTCGCCTACCCGGAATGGGTATCCGGCGCCTGCATGCTGGTCCGCCGCGAGGTGCTGGACGCCATCGGCGGGTTCGACGAGGGCTTCTTCCTCTACTGCGAGGACATGGACATCTGCGCGCGCATCCGCGCAGCCGGCTGGCGCATCCGCTATGACCCGCGCGCGAGCGTGAGCCATCGCGGCGGCCATTCGGCGCCGCGCAGCGGCCTGCTGACCGTGATGGTCCGCAGCCGCATCCTCTACGCCCGCAAGCACGGCGGGCCGGCGGCGACCTTCCTGCTGCGGCTCGGCCTCGTCGTCGACTCCGCGACCCACCTGATCGTGCGAATGCGCCGCCCCGGCTACGCCCGCGGGTACGCGGCCGCGATGCTCGTCGCGCTTCGCGGCAGCTGAGCGACGCCGGCCGGGTCCGGTGACGGCGAGCGCATCGCCGCCACCGGATCGCCGCTGTCAGTTCACGCGCAGCGAGTAGACCGCGGTGAACGGCGAGACGTTGCCGGCCATGTCGGTCGCCCGCGCCGTGTAGCCGTGCGAGCCACTCGAGACGGCGGACAGCTGGCGCGTCCACGTGCCGCTGCCGGACACCGCGACGGTGCCGCGCGAGACGCCGTCCTCGAAGAGCTCGAGGGTGGAGCCCGACTCCCCGGTGCCGGTCAGTGTGAACGTGCTCGACACCGAGCTGCCGGCGGCCGGCGACTTGAACGCCGGAGCCGCGGGCGCCTTCGTGTCGACCTGGATCACGCGAATCGCCGAGTCCGGCGAGGTCCCGCCGAGAGTCGACGCGCGGGCGCTGTACAGGTGCGCGCCGTCGCTGACGCCCACAGCCTGCAGCGACCAGGTGCCGGCCGCGGTGGCCGTCGTCGTCGCCACCGTCGCGGTGCCTTCGAGCAGGGCGACCGCCGAGCCCGGTGCCGCGGTGCCCGTGAACGTCACCGTCGAGCTGCTGACCCAGCTGTAGCCGGCGGGGGCCGAGATCGAGGGCGCCGACGGCGGCCAGGCCGGCGGCGGGGTGGGGGTCGGGGTCGGGGTGGCGGTCGGCGCCGGGGTGGGCGTCGCCGTCGGGGTGGGCGTAGGCGTCCGCGTGGGAGTCGCCGTCGGCGTCGCGGTGACGGTCGGCGTCGGCGTCGGCGTATTCACCGGAGTCGCCGTGGGCGTCGGAGTGACGGTCGGCGTCGGCGTGGGCGTGGGCGTCTTCACCGGGGTCGCCGTCGCCGTCGGCGTCGGGCGCGCGGCGCTGACGACGAACGACATCACCAGCGAGCCGGTGTCGCCGCCGGAGTCACGGACGATCAGCCGCACGTACTTGGTGTCTGCGGACTCGAACGTCTTCGTCAGCTTGCAGCCGTCCGCCGTATCCCAGACGATCGAGCCGGTCGCGTTCTCGAACGACCACGTGCACGTGAGCGCGCCGTCGCCGGTCGACTGCGTCCCGTCGAGGACGACAGGCGTGCCGACGAGGACGTTCGCCGGCGCGGTCCAGACCGCCCGCACGCCGGGGACGGGCGTGGGGGTCGCGGTGGGCGTCGGCGTCGGCGTGGGCGTCCTCGTCGGCGTCGGCGTCGGCGTGGGCGTGGGCGTCGGCGTCGGCGTCGGCGTCGCAGTGGGCGTCGGCGTCGGCGTGCGCGTGGGCGTCGCGGTCGGCGTCGGCGTCGGTGTCGGGGTCGGCGTCGGCGTCGGCGTCGGCGTCGGCGTCGGCGTCGGCGTCGGCGTGGGGGTCGTGGACGCGTTGACCGCGGCGCCACGGTCGCCGCCATCCGACGCCGAGCCCTTACCCAACGAGGTCGCCGTCAGCGCAAACCCATCCAGCGAAGCCGGCCGCGCCCCACCGACAAACGTCGGCGTCCCGAGCACGTCAAAAGCCCCCGAACCGTTCGCCTTGGTGAACAGATTGTAATTCTCCTCACCATAAGACTGACTGCCCTCCGGCACATCGATCCGCGACACGATGTTGTCCTTGACCACCGTCCCCGTACCACCCGGCG
>NZ_AUEK01000028.1 GCF_000425945.1 Candidatus Solirubrobacter pratensis | reverse complement strand
TCACCTCAAGCGACGCTACGGCCTTGACCGATCCCGGCTCAAAGGCCACACCGGCGCCCGCACCTGGGCCGCCTGGGCGATCCTCGCCTACAACCTCGACACCCTCGCCCTCAGAATCGCCTGACCGGCCCCGGCCAGGCCCGCCCGAGGCCGGCCCAGCGGACCGACACCCGCGGCCCACCGCAGCCATCCGACCCGGCTGACAGGATCATCACCGGATCGCGGTGCCGCCCGCCCGCGGCCTGCCCGATGAACGGCCGCGCCGCCCGCGCGGCCGTTCTCACTTCACCCGTTTATCCGGGGGAAGTAGCTAGAAGGCTTTGCGACCGAGGCGACCAGCGCCGACGGAGGACGACGCACTCGGCGGGTCAAGCACGGCGGTCTGGGAGAGCGGGCGGGCTCCGATCGTTTCTTCCTCGGACTTCGTGACCTGACTATGGAAGGGACGACGCTTCGAGTCGACCGCAACCCAACCCGGGTCCCCGTGCCGAGGTGTCAACCACACGCAAGCGCCCGCCCGAAGTCGCGGTTGTGTTTCGTCAGCCCCGGCCCAGCACACACAAACGGTTCTGACTCCTTCGGCACGCGCGTTGCGCACGCTGAGTGCCTTCGACAAGAGGTCCGACGTCCGGCCTGCGGCGTTCTCGTCCGGCGCCGAGCCCCGCCACGCAGTGCCAGGGCAGCGTCCGCGCGAAGTCAACGGGCTCACGCCCAGACCCGCGCAACTCGCGCGCGTCCCACCCATTGGGTCACAGTCGCGTCACGAGGCGCGGACGCTACCCGCCCGTTTGAATACGGACAGCGACACATTGTGCGACATTCCTAGACCGTTGAGGGATGGCCCGGGGGCCCGCGCGGATCTAGGTTGGAGCACGTTGTCGATCTCGTGGTCCGGAAGTCCACCGCACCCCGAATCCGAACGTACCAACGTGCGCCCGTCCCGCGGAGTACCCAGTCCGCTCGGATGTAGACGCATGATTGAGGACCATCGCTCCCCACTCGCTTAGGTCGCGTGTGCTCGCGCCGATAACCAATCTCGTTGGCCCGTGTAAATGCCAGAAGGATTCGAGAATGAAGCGTTGGATAGCGGCCCTTGTCGCCGCTGCACTTGCCTTTGCCGCCGCACCCGCCATCGCGGCGGCGGCTGATGTCTACGAGGGCTACAGCAAGGTCGGATCCGTCAACGCCGGCTACGGCGGTCGCTACACGATCAAGCAGGGTCCCTCGCAGGCCGGCTACACGAAGGCGTCGTACGGGGGCCGTTGGGATGTCTACGAGGGTTCCTCGAAGATCGGCTACGTCAAGCGCTCCTACAGCGGACGCTGGGATCTCTACGAGGGCAGCAGCAAGGTCGGCTACGTCGCCCCGAATAGTGGTCGCTGGCAGGCGTATCAGGACTACTCGCGCGTCGGGTACGTCAAGGGCGGATCGGGCGGGCCGGCCGCCGCCGCGGCGCTTCTGCTGTTGGTCGGGTAGGTAGAGATGTTGAGGGGCCCGGGGCGGCCAGGATCGCAGCCTCAAGCGGCGGCAGGCGTAGCCACCCTCTCGCACCCGCGCGAGAACTTGCCCCTGGACCACTGTCCGATTGGCCCGGCTTTGCCGAGGCAGCAGCATCCACCTTTCAGTCCGAGCCGTGTTGTCTACTTCTTCGCCCGCATGAACCGTTCCGACGTCATCCGAGCTGTCAACGCCGTTGGCGCCGGCAGCACCAGCCAGTCCGACCGCTAGAATCCGTCGTGCTGCGCGAGGCGAAGAACGCAGGGTTTGTGACGCGAGGCGTCTGGTTCTGGAAGCGCTACGTCTTCCACGCCGGGAAACGGTACGCATCCCGTGGCATGAAGCGGGCTGAGTTTGCGGATGCCGCGGCGGCGCAGGAGAGGGACGCGGTACGAGTACTCGTGAGCGACGACGCTCGACAGTACTGGTGGTGCCGCGGTTGCTTCTACTGGGATGACGACGGCCTCTCCCCGCAGGATGTCTACGCGCTCGTCTATGAACGCGAGCGCCGCAAGCAGCGCCAGCTCGAACGGGCACACGCAGTCCTGGCGACCGACACCCTCCCGCAGCAGCCGCGCCGAGAAGTCATCCCCCGCGAGGTTCGCCGCGCCGTCTTCGAGCGCGACCGAGGACGTTGTGTCGAGTGTGGCTCGAACTTCGATATCCAGTACGACCACGTCATCCCGGTCGCGCTTGGTGGCGCGAACACCGTCGCCAACCTTCAATTGCTCTGCGCCCCCTGCAATCAGACGAAGGGCGCCTCGCTCTAGTCCGAATCGCGAGGGGGCGCGCCTTACTCGCAGGCGTAGCCGTCACCGTCGCGGTCGAGCCCGAACGGGTCATCGCCCACAACCTCGACGGGGCCGGTGTATTTCGGGCCGTCGCCCGAGCCGCCCTCGCAGTCATAGTCCGAGGCGTCCGGGTCCAGGCAGGCGCCCTTGTAGTTGGCATCGCAGCCGCCCTTGGCCGCCGCGCCCGTCTCTCCGCACGCCGCGACCACGGGCGCAAAGGTCAGTGCGAGGACGCATGCGAGCACGCGCATCGACCCAGGCCAAGTCCGCATGCCGACAATCCGGTTGGCGCTGCGCTCGTCAGCATCAACGGAAGGCGACTGCACGGCCACTAGGTCAGGTCAGGTGGTAGTTGCCGCGAGCGTCGCGCTTGATGCAGTGGTAGCCGTAGCGGCGGTATTGGCGGTCGGCGCTGCGTGCGCAAAACTGGCCGCGACGCAGGCACTTCTCCTGCCCGCCGATGACGGCGTGCTGAAAGCCGACCGAGCACGTCTTGGACGCGACCGCGACCGGCGGATCTGCCGATGGCGTCCCCGCGGGAGCCACCGCGGGCGTCGCGCCCACGAGCGCTACCGCGGCAACCAGCGTGACGAACTTCTTGTTCATTCTCCGCCTCCTGATCAATCCTCGCAAAACGCGTAGACGCTATGCAGATTGATCAGACGTCCGCAAATCAATCTGCCTCTCCCAGATGCGCGCAAGCGGCGTCAACCGAGTTGTCCGCGCTTCATAGTATTGGCCCATAGTGCGCTCCGGCAAGGAGGCCTGGCCACGAGATGAGCTAGTGTGGACCGCACAGCGGGATCGGCGGCACATCTCCGGCTGGCATCGCAGCAAGCCGAAACGGCTTGAGCCTAGACGAACGTCGTACGGTGTGAATTCCGTCGTTCATTGACTTTGTCTCGCACAATCCGGACGATGCATTCATGGATCTGCGAGTGCGCATGGCAACGTCATCGGTCGGTGCGATAGCGTTGGCCGTGGCCAGCATTGGGTTGCTGACTTCGTCCGCCTTCGGAGCTCTCAAGCGCACGCCGCATCGCGCTTCCCCGAAGGTCCATGCAGCCATTGTCGGAGGGACCGTCGCGGGTGGCGCCAGCGTTTTGGCGTACGTCGACAACACAGCCGCTGGTCGGTGCAGTGGCACGGTGGTCTCGGCCAATGTCGTCCTGACAGCCGCTCACTGTGTCCTCGATCTCGGTACACGGTATGTCAGTCCCGATAGCGCGATCTCGGTAACGACCGGCGCGGTCGATCTCAGCGTTCCAGGCGGGGGTCAGACCAGCCGCGTCACGCGTGTTGTGGTGGATCCGCTCTTCAACACAGTCACGCACACCAACGACGCGGCGCTGTTGCAACTCGCAACGCCTGTAAGCGCCCCAGCGATCTCGCTCGCGACGGCAGCCGACATCTCGCTCCTCACGCCAGGCACCGGTACCCTCGCGTATGGATGGGGCCTCCTTTCTGGTACCGACACAGCGCCCCCGTCGACGCCGCACTACGGCCAACTTGTCGTGCACGGACCCAGCTACTGCGCCTTTCATTACGGGGCTGAGTTCGCTTCGGGATTGGAATTCTGCGCAATTGATCCACGAGGGATCGTAAGCCCCTGCCATGGCGACAGTGGCGGCCCCACCTTCGCTTTGCGCCCCGATAACACGGTTGCCGAGATCGGCATCATCAGCCGCGGCTCTGACGGCTGTGATCCCTCAGTGCCCAGTCTGTTCACGCGAGTCGACGCGATCTCGCCATGGGCAGCCTCGTGGATCGCGGTCATGGCACCGCCGCCACCCCCACCGCCGCCGGCTCCAACTCCACCTCCGGCTCCAGCCCCAGCGCCCGCCCTGACGGCGCCGGCCGCCCCGCCACGAGCGCCGGCGTGGTACTACGCACACCGGGATTCACGGCACGCTCGCGTCTGGATGCAGCTCTCGGGCGATCAGACGAAGGTCACGCGTGTCCGGATCAGGATGCGCCTGACCTGCCGCCGCGGCTGGCACGTGGATCTCGGCGACACCTGGACTGCGCCGAGCGGCAGCTGGTCGATTCCAACCGGTCAGGCGCTTCGAATCGCGCTCCCGAGCGCCGCGAACCGTTCATGGTTTCGCGGATCCCAGACCGTCACGATTGCCCGAGCGGCACACGGGAACTCGCTCTCGATCACCGCTTCTGGAACCGTCCGTTCAACGAACCGTCGCGTCGGCGTCTGCCGAACCGGGCCGCTAACGCTCAGTGCCACCCAACAAAGCCGCACTTGAGCCACGACCCCGCGAATGCTCAGAGCGGAATATTGCTTCGCCCTCTCGTCGGGGACCCTCGCGACGGTACGCGACCGCCCGAACACGGCGCTGGTGTTCAGGGTGGGGAGGCATCGTTCCGACCCCCGCTGCGCTGAGGGCCGATCATTCCCGATTGGCTCGCTGCAACGAGTCGTCGAGCGGCTCGCGGACGCGAATCTTCGCCACAGGCGCCTACAACGCGCTGCGATAGCCAGCCGAGCTCGGCTGGATTTCGACGACGCCGCCGCCCCTACGCGCCGTAGATCTATGCCAGGTAGGCGTCGACGCCGCCCCAGGTGGTCCTTCTGACCTTCATCATCCGGGAGCGCTTCGCGCCCGACTTCGTTCGCCACGACACGCGGCATTTGACCCTGCTGACGTCGATCCGGTGCATGCTGACGACCTTGGGACTACGCGCACCATAGAAGCGGATGGCCAGGGCGCGTGCAGCCCTACGCGCGGTCGCGTTACTCAACGGCAGCCCATCGGACGGCTGGGACTGCGCCGGCGGCTGCCGGGCCGCGGGCGGCGCCGGCGGTTGCGGGGCCGCGACGGTGAACGAGTAGACCGACGAGGCGAGCGTGCAGCTACCACCGTATTGGCCAGAGTCGGGGCAGATCTTGGTCGCTGACGCCGAGTAGTCGATCGCGAACGAATGGAACTGGAAGTAGAAGGGGCCCGGCTGACTTAGGTTCGGGATGACCGCCGAGCCGGCGAATCTCGTCGGATCCGAGTCGCGTCGGTTGACGAACCCGATCCCGGCGTTGAGGTCGTCCGCCAGTGTTCCGTCCTGCCCGAGCGTCGGGCTTCGCGAGATCTCCACCGTGCTGCCGTTGACACTTGCGGGTACGGAGCCTGTGAACTCGAACGCGAGCGTTGACGACGACGCCGGCATCGTGATCGTCGACCCGTTCGCCGGCGCCACCGGTGTCACCTCCAACGGGAACGTCGCGGCGCCGGCGGCCGAAGAGCCGGCCAGGGCAGCGACGGTGACGGCGGTCAATGCGCCGAGCGCAAGCCTGCAGATACGGCCCCGGCTATGCCGGGCAGGTTTGTGGTGCATCAACGCTAGTCCCTCCGGTGTCAAAGCCCCGGGCGGCTGTCGGCCGCGCCGGGGCATCTCGGTCTACAACGGTATGTCGGCACGGCCGTCCCGGCACTCAAATATGTGTCCGCCGGCCCCGGCGGCCGCTCAGGCCAGGCTGGCGAATGCGCGCACCTCGGCAATCTGAGCACGCAGACCGCTTGATCGTAAGAGGCGAGGGGGGGAAGGTTTAGCCACGGCATAGCGCCGCTTACGCGGCGAGCGGCAGCAACGCCACCCCCTCGTTCCTCGAACCGAGAACGCCAACCGTCGTTGGGCTGAATCGGCTCGAAGCGGTCCATCGCGTCCGCGAACCGGCCCAATGTCGGGCTGTATCTCATGGTCGGAGGCCGCCGGGTTCCGCTCGCACGCGAGGCGCACGAACGCGATTGAGCTACGAGCAAGTCGGGATGCCCCTGGCCCCGCCTGCCATCGCGGAGTCGCCTGACGCGATAGGTTCCTGGAGTGTCGCTGGCAGACCTCACCGATCCTGAGGCGGTTCGTCGCGCCGTTCGCGAGTTCGACACGCTAGGGCAAGACGCCTTCCTCGCGAAGTACGGATTCGGAGCATCGCGCGAGTACGTGCTCGTCATCGATGGACGCAAGTACGACTCGAAGGCGATAGTCGCTGCCGCTCATGGATTTCAGCACCCCGCTCTTGGGATCCTCAGATCGTCGGACTTCAGCGGCGGCGAACCAACGACTTCCAAGCTTCGAAGCCTTGGCTTCCAGGTCGAACGTTTGGGTGCCGCAGAGTCGCCTCACGAAGAGAACATCGGCGAGCTGCTTCAGCGCTTCCTTGATCGCTACGGCATCGCTCGGGGTGAGCCCTTCCGGGGCGATCATGAGGCTGCTCGGCTTCTGAAGGACGTCGCGAGCAGCATCAAAGCCGGCTTGCCTGGGGCGCTCTCAGGGGCGCGAGTCAGGCCATCAGTCGGCCAGGGTAATTGGGCGGCAAGTCCGTGGATAGCAATCCTTGATCCCCGCATCACGACGACGACCCAGGAGGGCGTCTACCCGGTAGTCCTCATCCGTGAGAACCTGACCGGGCTGTACGTGACGATCGCGCAGGGCGTGACCAAGCTGAAGCACGAGCTTGGGGCACGGGAGGCTTACGAGAGACTCAGGCAGCGCGCCGATGACTTGTGGCCGGCACTCTCGTACTTGAGTGGGCTTGGGTTCACCTCGGGTCGTGACGTCTCGTTGGGCAATGCTCCACTGGCTCGAGACTATGCGGCCTCGGTTGTGATTGGGAAGTACTTCGGACGCGATGAGCTTCCGGACTCGTCTATTGACGACGACCTCCAGGCAATTACCCGCGCGTACGCCACCCTCGTCGAGAACGGCGTTATTGGCACTTCGCCGGCGTCGTCGCCTGCTTCTCAGATCCACGTTCTCACTATCTACGTTGGCGCGCGCGCCACGGCTAACTTCGAGTCTGGTGGCCGGCGCGGGTGGTGGGGCTGGAAACAAGCTCCTTACACTCCCGACCGCGTAGACGTTGGCGACCTCGTTGCCTTTGCGAGCGGGTACACCGGCAGCAATGTCCGCGTTGACGGCGCGGAGTGGCGGCGCCACGGCGTTCGACAACTCGTCGTCGGCCGGATCGACAAGCCACCTTTCCGTAGCGACGAGCCGATCATGCCAGATGAGCTTTCTGGCGACGCCCAGTATCCCTGGAAGCTCCGGTTCACGATTCTTGGCGAGGAGAGGGACGTCTCGTTGCGCCCGGGCGATGAGCTTAGTGAGGTCGCAGCAGACGGGTTCCGGCTTAGCGCGGTCAGGCAAGGCCGGGGCGCTGTCGCGCCGGTGGCGGGATCGCCACTCCTGGAGCGCTACGCCCACTCCGACGAAAACCTCTCCGGGTCGACCTCGCCGGCAGACCTGAGGGCGTTCGCCGAAGAGTTTGGGCGGCTCGTTGACGCGAGCGGGATGCGCCTCGACCGCGATCAGGTCATGGCGTTTCTCACCGGTGTACTCGCGAAGCCGTTCGCGATACTAACTGGCCAGTCCGGCTCCGGGAAGACACAGCTCGCCAAGCGCCTCGGAGAATGGTGCGGCGAAGATGGAGATGGTCGGCCTCGTTACCTCGTCGTGCCTGTCCGGCCGGACTGGACGGGCCCAGAGTTTCTGTTCGGCTATCCCGACGGACTCGCGGCGCGCGTTGAAGATCGCGTGGTCTGGGCCGTCCCCGAGACTCTGGAATTTCTGCTTCGCGCGCATCGCGATCCTGGGGCCCCGTACGTTCTTGTGCTCGACGAGATGAACCTTGCGCACGTCGAGCGCTACTTCGCTGACTTCCTCTCCGGCATCGAGTCGCGGGAACCCATAATGCCCAACCTCTCGACTCTCCGCGGGACGTGGGTCGAGTCGGAGTCCGCCGGCCGCCTCCCACTGCCTTCGAATCTCATCGTGATCGGGACGGTCAACGTCGATGAGACGACGTACATGTTCTCTCCGAAGGTGCTTGATCGCGCCTTCGTACACGAGTTCCGCGTGTCGTCCGACGATCTGGACGCGAGTCTTCGCCGACCGTCGGCTCTCCCGCCTGCAGACTCGGAGGTGCAGCGCCACATCGTGCGGGTGCTTCAGAGCGACGGATGGCAATTCGAGCATCCTCATCCGGATGAAGGGCCCCTCGTCGAGGAGCTCCGGGGAATCCATCGCCAGCTCGCTGCGGTAAATCTGGACTTTGGGCACCGAGTGCTTGTCGAAGCACTGCGTTTCGCCTCGGTGGCGAGTTGCGCCGGTCTCGGCGGTGCGGACACAGTCCTCGACTACATCGTCATGACGAAGCTGCTTCCAAAGATCCACGGCTCGCGGCAGCGTCTCGAGAAGTCGCTGCTCGTGCTCCGCGTCTTGGCCGCGGGCGACGGGAACGCCGAGGAACCGCGACTCCCGAGGACCGCCGTCAAGCTCGATCGGATGCTGGAGACCCTGCGGGACGCCCAGTTCGTTACGTTCACGGAGTAGGTGCGTGGAAGCTCGCGTGCCGATTAGAAACGGAGCGGGAGAGTCGATCGGCTTCCTCGTGCTTTCACAGCTACCGCGCCGCGGCCACGTGCCGACACTCGTCGGTTCAGCTGGCCAGGTTGTCGAGGCAGCCGTATACCGCTACCAGGTCCTGCTGGATGAGCGGCCAACGTCCGTGTACCTCGAGCCCGGCGACGAGCTGTTCAGCTACGACTCACATGACTGTCTGACCGGAAGGCTCCAACCGAGACAGCATGTGGGACGTATTCGGATAGCCGTGAGGGTCCCGGAGGCCGAGACAGCCGGCATCGCGACGATCGATGTCGCGCCTACGAAGCTCGAGTATGCGGCCGAGTACCAGCACATGCTCGGCGATATCGCAGACATTGCAACCGAAGCCGTCCTGCAAGGCTTTGCGCCAGCGACTCTGGAGCTCGCACAGGACTCGATCGCGCCGGCGAAACTTCTCTATCAGCAATTTGCGTTCCTCAATGCCAGGCTCGCGTCACGCGAGGTGCAGGACGCACTTGCGTTGATCGTTGCGAACCCGCACCGCGCGTGGCACGTCGAATCGGAGCCTCAATCGGCGGGACGGCCGATGCCGGCCACGTCGTCGCTGAGTCTGAGCGTGACGAGGCCGGGGCAGCGTGTCGACACCCACGGACGTCTGAGAATCGCATCAGTGCCAAGAGCCCTCGACCGGCGTCGCACCGAGAGCACATTCGATTCGGTTCCCAATCGGTTCGTGAAATATGCGCTCGCGCGATGGAGATCGATTGCACAGCGCCTCATCGATGTGCTGGGATCGTCCGAGAGCGGACCAGGGCCGGTGCGACGGGGACGCGTTGTGGCTCGAGATATGCAGCGAGATATCGATCGCGTTCTTGCGAATCCGTTGTTCGCGCAAGTCGGGCGCTTAGAGGTCTTCCCCTCGTCGAATCAAGTCTTGCATCGACAACAGGGGTATCGGGAGATCTTCCGGACGTTCGCGTTAGCCGAGGTCGGATCGCGTCTGTCGTTGGACCTCGACGTCGATGACGTCTTCTCTGCCAGTCAAAGGAACGTTGCGACTCTCTATGAGTACTGGGCGTTTCTACAGTTGGTCGAGGCGGTTGGGGCGGTGTGTGGCGAGCCCCGTACCGTCGACGCGTTCGCTATCGCGAGCGACGGCCTGAGCCTTGGGTTCGGACAGGGACGACGAAGCGGCGTCGCCTGGGACACTGCCGCGGGCGGTCGACGGCTGAACGTGGAGGTATACTTCAACCGCCACTTCCGAGCTTCTAAGGAGCCTTTGAGGGCGTCCTCCTGGTCCCGAGCGATGCGGCCCGACTGCTCCGTTAGGATTCGACCACAAAGCCCGCCTCCAGACGTCCTCCCAGGCTCGCTTGACGTCTGGCTACACTTCGACGCAAAGTACCGCGTCGATCGCGTGCGCGAACAGTTCGACGCCGGCGTTGATGAGTCGGACTCGACTGCTGGAGACGAAGAAGCGGCAGAGCGCGTTGGTGGCAGCAAACGCGAAGACCTGCTGAAGATGCATGCATATCGCGACGCAATCCGCGGTTCCGCCGGAGCGTACGTGCTCTACCCAGGCGACGATGCAGCTGCGCCGTTCCGAGAGTTCGACGAGCCTTTGCCTGGTATCGGTGCATTTCCGCTCCGACCACGCGACGGTGCGCGTGCACGGGGACGCGAGGCGCTGGAACGATTTCTCCGCGAGGTCCTGGACCACGTTGCAGATCGCGCGTCGCAGGATGAACGGTATCGCTATTGGCGAGCTGTCATTCGCGGCAGGCGGGAGCCAGGAGCGAGGAGTAAATGGCTACCGTCGCTGTCCGCACCTCCACGAGACGCCTTCGTCCTCTGTTATGTCCCGCGTGGGCCTGAGGAGGCTGACTGGATCTCGCGCATGCAGATGATCGTGCTTCCTGCCGACGCCGACTCTAACGCGATAACAGCCGAGTCGAGCGCGCTTCGTGCGGAGTGGCTTGCACTCGAAGGCGGCACGACGACGCTGTGGACCCGTGACAGTGCTTGGTTCGTCCAGACACGCGAGGACCTCCTTCAGTCTGGCTACCCGGAACCTCTCGCAGGTGGCTATCTCTGCGCGAGCCTCAGCATCGTGCGGGCGGCGCCGCCGTGGCTGGCCGATCTCAACGTTCGGGCTCTCGCTCGGTCGAGCGACCAGTCCGCGAGTTTCTTCCGCTTAACGTGGGCGGACCTTCTGGCTGCGGATGCGTCCGGCATCCAGGACGCATCCATCGCAGCGCCATAGACATCGCTTCGCCGCGTACCCGACCGTCTCGAACGCCCCCGATCGCGTCGGCTGGGCCGCAGAGAATCGCCTTCTCGCGCGTCAGTCGGAAGTTGGTGAGGAAGCCTCCGACGCGACCCACCAAGTACTGGCATCGCCTCGTCGAGGCGGTCGATCGGGGCGTTGGGCCCGCGGCACTTCGCGTCGGCGAAGCCAGCCCGGTCCGGGCGCTTCTGTCGCCGACCATCGGCGGCACGGAATACGTTTCTGATGTTGACCGCAATGCGCTAGCGCGATCGACCACATGCTTGATGCCACGCTACGCGCGCGACGCTGACGGCTTGTTGTCCTTACGGGCGTCGATCAGCACAATCGACTTTCCCCTCTCCAGATCTAGCTCCTTCAGAATTCTCTTCACTCGGCTCTCGTCTTTCTCCGTGTAGTAGACGATGACCTTGACCGAGCGTCGCGTTCGGTTAGCCTTCTCATAGATCGGGACTTGCTTCTCCAAGTTCCGTCGAAGTTGGGAGTTGCTGCCGAGCTTAAACTCAATGAGCGACTTGTCGCCGGCTCCAAAGCTTGCCTTGAAATCGACGGGACCACGCCCATTGTTCGGCTCCCGGTTAATGTCGAGCTCGCTCTTGCACCACACGAGGCCGAACGCGAGCTGCACCTCGGCTTCGGTCGCGAACGGCCGACCTGCACGATTGAGCAACTTGTAACCGTCGTTATCCTCAACGTACGACTTGAAGTACGTCGCCCGCTCGAGGCATTCGTCGTAGCTGGACCACGGCTTGCGGTAGAACTCCGTTCTGACCTCAAGATCAGAAATTGCCGCTTTCAGCTGCTCGACGAGGACTCGTTGCGTCTCCTGGACCTTCCTTGAGCTCACTAGCTGCGCGCGGGAACCGTCATCCTCTTGGAGCTTAATGTACCGGTCGATGAGCTCAGGAAAGCGTGCAATGGTCGCGATCGCTGCCTCTCGCTTCTGCTTCGCATTCGGATCGCTGCCGAGTCTCTCTTTGAAGTAGCGATTGATCTGCGCACGCAGTTCAGTGTTCGGAACGGCCGCAGGCAGCCTTGCGAAGTTGCTGATCATGCCCCGTTGGCTGATCCACGTGTCGTCTCGAGTCAAAATGTCGAGCGGGGTAAGCAATACAAAGTCGTCGCGCAGCCTCGGTAGGAAGTAGCTTCGCGTCTGCCAGGTTTCGGTGTCGTAGTTGAAGCTCGCGCGAGGCACCTGAAACGTCGCGCAGCGGTCCGCGGCTAGGTGCATCCGGGCGAAGCGCTCCGTGTATTCGCACAGATAACCCTTGATTAGGTTGGTTGCGAAGTCGCTGATGTTGTCCTTGCCGATGCCCGCTCTGATTAGGCACAGCTTTTCGAGGTGTGTCCCGCGCGTGATCTTCTCTCGGCCGAAATCGGCAAAGATATCGGCAAGCGCATCATGCAACGCAAAGGCAAAGTCTTTTCCGAGCCCGGCGCCGTCGTTGCCGAAGAGGGTAAAACCCAACCAGTTCTGTTTGACTTCTCTGAAGCGATAGAGGTTCTTGATCAGCGCCTCGTCCAGATCGCCTTCTGCGGCTAGATCGCGAAGGAACCGCAGGTATCGGAGGATTTCTGCATGGAGCTGCTGATACTTCGGATCGTCACTGTTGAAGAGAAGGAACGGGTCGACGAATAGCGGCAAATCCGAAACAACGCTGATGTCGAGCGCCCCATACTCATCGAGCAGTTGCGGTTCGACACCGAAGTGTTGTGAGAAATAGATGTCCACTGTGCGACCTTTGCCCGATAAGGGGTGTCGACCTTATCTTCGGTGGTATCCGCGTGCAATGTCGCCGAGCGGACAGACCCTACGAGCCCAGCCATCCTCGAGCGAGTCCCTGCGGCGCCTGGACCCCTAGGGGCCGCGCCAGAGCCTGGCTTTGGTCGCTGAACCCCGTGCTTCGCACCCTCGAGGGGTGTCGCGGAGTTCCCCGGGAGACGCTGTTGAACCGCTGCTGCGCGACGTTCGTCCCTGGACCGCCAGCAGGTGAGCCGCGACCGCGAGGACGCATCCTTCTGCCAGCTGCGGGAATTGTCCTACGTTTCGGCCTTGATACCTCGGCAGATGGTCGCTGCGCGGGTGCCAGTTGCTGCGACGTCGAGAAGCAGGCGCGTATGGTGCCAGTAGCGGTTGACGTGCTCGGGGTCGGCGATCTCGACGTTGCCGGCGTCGGTCTCGACAGTCACGAGCTTGTCGGTAATGCCCCAGCCGTTCAGGGTGGCGATCCGCGCCTCCACAGTGAACGGGACGATGCCGATCGTTGCGGTCGTGAGCGTCTCGCTCAGGCGGGCGATGTGATCGAGCTGCGTGCGCATGGTTGCCGGCGACGCGACGCGAGTGCGGAGCGCAGCTTCGCCGATCAGCAGTGTGATGTCGCGGCCAGGCTCGTAGAGGATTGCCTGGCGTCGGAGGCGGGAGGCGATCATGCGGCTGATCTCCTCGTCGGTCGCGCCAGACTGCGAGGGGCCGGACGGGAGGTTGAGCAACTCGCGGGCGTAGTCGGCGGTCTGGAGGATGCCGGGGATGATCATCGGGTCGTAGTGCGCGATGTGGGTGGCTGCCGTCTCGGCCGCGCCGATCGCGTCTTGGAGCTGGTCGGCGCCGGCGACGTCGACGAAGCGCTCGCGGAAGCTGGCGTACTCCAGGCGGGCGCGGTCAAGCAGGTCGAGCAGTTCGCCCGCGTCGGTGTTGGTTGCAGCAGCCCAGGCGTTGACGTCGTCGGGGGTGGGTAGCCGCTTGCCGGTTTCGATCTTGGAGATTGAGGGGACGTCGGTCTCCCTCTGGGAGCCGGTCCCGATCGGCGTCGACGAACGGGGTGAATGCGTGTGCATGCGCCTCGTTGAGCGCAATGTCTTGGTGGTGGTGAGCCGGGAGCGGGCAAGTCGGTCGCGCTCTCGCTGCTCGTCGCGGCCGGCGCCCTCGACCCAGAGGCGCAGGTGTGGCTGCTCGACGGCAAGCTCGTCGAGCTGGCGGCCTGGGCTCCAGTCGCGGAGCAGATCGTCGGTCCGGACGTCGAGCAAGCGATCGAGACGCTGCGAGCGCTGCAGCGCGAGATGGAGTCGCGCTACCGCGAGCTGCTCGCCCTTGGGCTCAGAACGGTGCGCCGCGAGGACGGTCTCGCCCCCCCTCCACCTGGTCGTCGTCGACGAGCTGGCGTTCTACCTGTCAGCACCGGACAAGAAGCTGCGCGTCGAGTTCGCGGAACTGCTGCGCGACCTCGTCGCTCGCGGCCGTGCGGCCGGCGTGATTGTCCTCGCGGCGACGCAAAAGCCGGGCGCCGACGTGGTGCCGTCGGCGCTGCGGGATTTGTTCGGGTTCCGGCTGGCGCTGCGGTGCAACACGCCGCAGGCGTCGGACACGATCCTCGGCCAGCGCTGGGCCTCGACCGGGTTCGACGCGTCGACCGTGCCGGGTGGTCAACGCGGCCTCGGCTTCCTTCTCGCCGAGGAGGAGCGGCCGGAGCGGATCAAGACGTTCCATCTTTCCGACGAACAGATTGGTGCGATCGTGGAACGCGCTGCCGCGCAACGGTCGGATGACTGGCTGGCGAGTGGCCCGCGGGCCGAAGGGGAGAGCGCATGACGGCGCTCGCTGCGGTGCCGACTGAGTTCGGACCGGTGCTCTCTCAGGTCATGGCGCGTGCGTCGGATCCGGAGCAGTGGGAGCGGTTGGAGCGTCAGTTGCGCTCGGCTGGCTACTGCCGGCATCCGGTGCGGCTGCGCGGGGAGACCGAGGCGGTCGACGTCAAGACCGGTGAGGTGCGGACGGTGTTCTCGACCGCGCGCGAGCCGGACGGGGCGCTGTTGAAGTGCTGCGGCAACCGGCGCGAGGCGGTGTGTCCGACGTGTGCGGAGGTCTACCGCGGCGATGCGTTCCAGCTCGTCGCCGCAGGGCTGCGTGGTGGCAAGGGCGTGCCGGAGTCGGTCTGCGGTCACCCGATGGTGTTCGTGACGCTGACAGCGCCGAGCTTCGGAGCGGCGCACTCGCGACGACTAGCGGAGAACGGAGAGCCGCGGCGGTGCCGGCCGCGACGGGACGGGCCCGTGTGCCCACGCGGCGCCGCGATGGGGTGCGGGGAGGTGCACCACGAGGATGATCCGCGGTTGGGTGAGCCGCTGTGCCCGGAGTGCTTCGACTATCGGCACGCGGTGTTGTGGAATGCGCTGGCGCCTGAGCTGTGGCGGCTGACGCGGAACCAGGTTCCGCGAGAGCTCGCGCGGCTGCAGGGCGTGACGCAGGCACGTCTGCTGGAGCTGGTGCGCGTGTCGTACGTGAAGGTCGCGGAGTACCAGGCGCACGGCGCGCTGCACTTGCACCTGGTGATCCGGCTGGACGCGGCGCAGCCGAAGGGGACGGCCGAGCTGGTCGAGCCGCCGCCGGCAAAGTTCACGGCCGAACTGCTGGGCGATGCGATTCGCGCTGCGGTGGAGCACGTGCGCGCGCCGGTGCCGCAGTCGGACGAGGAGCGCGGCAAGCCGCAGCAGCAGCTCCAGCTCGAACCCGTGCACGTGCGGCCGGCGGCGATTCGCTGGGGTCGGCAGGTCGATGTGCGGGTGCTCGAGCTGGGCGAGGCGCCGTCGTGCGCGGGGTACATCGCCAAGTACGCGACGAAGAGCACGGAGGCGGTTGGCGGGTTGATGTATCGGCTGTCGGCGAGCGATCTGATGAACCTGCGCGTGCGGCCGCATGTGCGGCGGCTGGTGGAGTGCGCGTGGGAGCTGGCGGGCGAGCCCGAGCTGCGTCCGCTGCGGTTGCGGCGGTGGGCGCATGCGCTCGGGTTCCGCGGGCACTGCTTCACCAAGAGTCGGCGCTATTCGACGACGTTCACGAGCCTGCGCGAGGCGCGTCACGAGCACGAGCTGCGGCGTGCGCACGGTGGTGAGCCGTTTGATCCGTGGGGTCGGCCGGCGAGTCAGGGCGCATGTGTCGAGCGTCGGCAGTGGGCGTCCGCGGGCAGCGGCTATCGCACGCTGGGTGATGCGTGGCTGGCGGAGTCAGGGCGTGAGCGGCGCCGTGTGGCGCGTGAGGAGCTTCGGGCCGATCGGCGTGGTCGGTCCGGCCGCAGAGCAAAGGTGGCGACGCTGGGAGGCAGCGATGAGCCAGAGCCGTGAGAGGGAGCAGTATCTGACCGCGCAGGAGGTCGCGGCGCGGCTGGGGCTGGCGCCGAGCGCGGTCGTGCGCTACTACCGCGAGGGCCGGATCCCGGGCCGGCGGATTGCCGGACGCGGCGCGGACGGTGCGCTTCCGGTGGAGCGAGGTCGATGCGGCGTGGGACTGCGAGCGGCAGCTCACGGTGGGGGACGCGACATGAGGTCCGCGGCGGAGGAGCCCGAGTCGATCCGGGCGCTGGCGACGGTGACGTTGGACGCGAACGCGCTCGACGAGCTCGGTCCCCAGACACTCGAACGGCTGGCCGACCTGGTGGCCGAGCGGTTGGCCGCGCGCGAGGCGGCGGGCCAGGTGCCGCTGCTGAAGGTGGCGGACGCGGCGAAGGTCGCCGGCGTGGGTGTGGACACGGTGCGGAAGGCGATCCGCTCGGGCGAGTTGGAGGTCGCCGGCTACGTCGGCCAGCGGGCGCGGTTGCGGCGTGCGGACCTCGAGGCGTGGCTCGGATCGAACGCGGGACCGGTGACCGCGCAGATCCGGCCGCCGGATGCGGGACCGCCGCGCCGGCGGGCGCGCACCAGCCACTCGCATGTGCTCGGTGAGGCGCTGATTGGCGTGGACCCCGCTGCGGTGTTGACAGGTTCTGATTGATCTTCTTTGGGGAGGGTGCGAGCCGGTGTAGCCGGCGAGGCTCTGTCCGGGGTCGGTCTGAGGATGGGCCGCTCAGTGCGATCGAGAGGATCGATGAGCGAGAACCGCAGGTACCGGAAGTTCGGCGCCCAGCAGAAGACCGAGCTGGTGCTCGCGTCGTTGCGGGGGCCGAAGACGATCACCGAGCTCTGTCGCGAGCAGGACATCTCCGAGAGCCTGCTGCGCAAGTGGCGCGAGCAGTTTCTGGCCGCCGGCGCCGAGCGGCTGTCGGGCAAGACGGAGCGCTCGGACGCCGACGAGCTGCGCAAGCAGGTCTCGCGGCTCGAGCGCGCGTTGGGGCGCAAGACGTTGGAGGTGGAGATCGCGGGGGAACTCTTGCGGGGCTGGGAGTGAGCGTGCGCGTCGCCCGGTCCCGCGAGCTGGTCGCGCAAGGCCGCCCG
>NZ_AUEK01000027.1 GCF_000425945.1 Candidatus Solirubrobacter pratensis | reverse complement strand
CCAGCCCGACCGCGCCTTGACGATCATCAACCGCACGAACCTGTCCATCGCCACCGTCGGGCGCCCGAACCACACGGCGTCCTCGGCCCACGACGCCTCGATCGGCGCCAACACCCCCGGCTCGGCCAGCAACTCGTCCAGCGCCGCGAGATCCGCGGGCAACTCGGCCGCTTGCACCGGCAGCCCGAGATCAAACAACGACTCCACCTGTCCGCCCGACAAGCGCAGCACAGCCAACCTCCAAAATCGCGCGATTTGCAGGCAAATGATCCCTACCGCGTCGGACGGAACCGCGTCAACGACCGCGACTATTTCCGGGGCAAGTAGCTAGCTAGATGTGGACGAACGGGGTCGTCGTGGCGAGGTCGACGAAGCCAAGGCGCCGCAGGATGGGCCGGCTGTCGGCCGAGGCGTCGACCTGGAGGTAGCGAAAGCCGGCCGCGGCGGCCAGGGCGGCGCGGTGGGCGACCAGTGCGCGGAACACTCCGCGGTTGCGCCATGCGGGCACGACGCCGCCGCCCCAGATGCTGGCGAACTCAGTCTGGCGGGGAAGCTCGACCCGGCCGGCGCCGACCGGCCTCTCCCCGGCCATGGCGACGACGGCCGCGACGGCGCCGGGCTGTTGATCAAGCGCGGCGGCCAGCACCGTGCTGATCCAGGAAGGGTCGCCGAAGACCTCGTCGTGGACCGCCACCAACGCGTCGATGCCCTGTCCGTCCACGACCGGCAGCAGTCGCACGCCCGCGGGCGCTGGCACGTCGAGCTGGAGCTCGGCGACCTCGGCAACCATCAGTGCCTCCAACGGCTCGGGCCGAAACCCGGCCGAGAGCAGCCGGTCGGGCAGGTCCGGCGGCTGGTCGTAGGAGTAGTACTTCCACTCCCATCCGCCCGGGATCTCAGCGAACCGGACGACCTGAGCGGCGATGGCGCCATCGGCTGTCACCTCGTCGACGTCGCTCCACGTCACGCCCCTCCATCCCTGGCCCGGTGAGACGACGCGGACGATCCCGTCGGCGCGCTCGACCCGGACCTGTGGCCCATCGACTTCCGGCCGGCGCCGCACCTGCTCGTCGTAGGCGGCCAGCACCTCATGTCGGTTCATCGCTGCACCTCATCACACGTCAGCGCGGCGCGGCCGTGGTGTTCAGAAGACCTCCCGCAGCATCCCCGGGATACGCAGGAACTCCAAGCCACTTCGGCTGGGAGCGCTCCAGCGTTGGACAGGCTCGCAAGTGGTCGCGCCTGCCACGCATGGATACGAGAAGCGCGCGCCGTCCCCTTGGCGCGTGCTCACAGGCGAAAGGGGAATCGCGACCGCGATGCCGGCCGCGTCGCCAGTTGCACAGATAAGCAGCAGCGCGCCGTCAGCGTCGCGCACCGGCCAATGCCCGGAAAGCAGGTGGAGGACTGGCCGACGCGCGCCGGCCGGGACCGCGACGAGTATCCGCCGGCGGTCGGCCGCTGGCGCGGCAAGGGCCTGGTGCGCGGGAGCAACCCGCGTGGCTGGATGGCCGACGTCGCCTACGTGCCGAGTGCGGAGAACCGCAGCCACGGTTCGGTGCTCGGGACCAAGCTGCGGCGCTTCCGCGACGACACCAGGTTCCGCTACGTCTTCTACCAGCCGTCGCGGTCACCGAGTCCGCCCGGCTGTTCCGGCGTCCTGGCCGTGCCCACGAAGTGCGGGGCGGAGGATGATCCGTCGGTGGTCCGGATGGTGCTCGGTGCTCCACTCGCGTTGACGGCAGGCGCTCCGGTGATGGTAGAGGTCCGCGACTCCGGACAGATCCTCCGCGTCGGCGCGCTCGCGCCGCGCCGCGCCGGTGCGGGCTCCGCGCGAGCGGGCGTCGGACCTCGTGTTCGGGAATCCGTGGAGTTCAGCCGCGGATCGGCCTCGATGCGCTGCTCTGTCGATGCCGGCCATGGCGGTCCTTGCTTCGTTCAGCGTTCCGCGCCGCCGTGCATCGGCGTAGCGGGTTGAACAGGGGAACCTCGGACTTACGCTCTGGCTCGACGCGATGCCGTGCCGGCGAAATACTGGCCGGCATGAGCAACGGCGACGCAGACTCGGTGCGCAGTGCCTTGGATGCGTTCCTGCTCGGCGACTTCGACGCCTTGGGCGAAGGACTGCAGCTCGAGGCACAGTGGCTCTGGTGTCTGCCCAACGCGAACGATTGCCACGACGCCGGCAAGGTCTCGCCACGCTGCGCGAGCGGCAACAGGACGGCGGAGACTTGGGGATGCAAGAGGAGAACGAGATGGCGGATTTGGCGCGCGTCCTGATCGTTGCCAACCGGACGGCGGCGACCCCCACGTTGATCTACCGGGTGCGCGTGCGGGCGCAGCGGGGGCCGTGTCAGTTCACGCTGCTGGTCCCCGCGCTTCCCGACGTGCTCGACCCGGAGGAGGAGGCCCGCAAGACCCTCGAGCTGGCGCTGCCGCTACTGGAGGACGCCGCCAGTGGACCGGTCGAGGGCGCCGTAGGCCCCTCGGACGCGCTGCGCGCCGTCGAGCAGCTGCTCGAACGGGAACGCTTCGACGAGGTGATCATCTCGACGCTTCCCGAACGTGTCTCCGCGTGGCTCAAGCGCGACCTGCCCACCCGGGTCGAGCGCCTCGGCGTGCCCGTGACGGTCGTGCGCGCACGCCAGCGGCCGCACGCCGCGGCGTGGTCGGGGTCCCCATGACCGAGTCGCGCCGGGTAGACGCGAAACCAGGCGCACCCGAGCGCTGGGCGAGGGAAAACGGCGGTCTGCACCGGTGAGGAGGGCCACCGGTCCGCGTCGTTCGGTAATTGCGAAGCGAGCACCGGGGGATGCCGCCGACACGCCCGTGGGAGGTCGCCGCGGCGGTCAAGCGCAGGGCGCGCGGATGCAGCTCGCCGGCGGCGCGGACGATCCACCCGAACGACCGCCGGCGCCTGGTGCTCTCCGAGGATGGGCTCGACATCCACGTCGCCGCCGTTCGTCAGTCACTGAGAAGTTCGCCGATCGCCCGATCGATGAACGTCTGGTCCTCCGGGTTGAACGGGGCGAGGTGGCCCCAGATCGTCGGGATGACGCGCAACTCGGCACCGGGGATGGTGCGCGCCTCGTATTCGCTGTCGACGGGTGGGAAGTAGCTGTCGGTCTCTGCCTGGATGATGATCGTGCGTGCCTGGATCGCTCGCAGCGCGGCGTCGAAGTCGCCGCCGAAGTCCGGGTGATCGCCGAGATCGTTGTGCTTCCACGTCCACATCTGAGCGAGGAGGTCGTTCGCGTCGCACTTCTGGAAGAACTGATCCCAGAACAGCTCGATGAACTCGTCCGGGTCCGCGGCGCCGAAGAGGCGGAAGGCCTCTTGGCGGTAGAACGGCTCGGAGAAGCCCCAGCCGGCGTAGAGCGCCGCCATCGCGCGGACGCCCGCGATCGGCGGGTTGGTCGTGTAGAAGCCGCCGTTCCACGCCGGGTCGCCGGTGATCGCGCGGATGTTGCCGGCGAGGAACACCTTGTTGAAGTTCGCCGTGCGTGCGGAGCCGGAGATCGGTGCGATCGCGTCGACCATCTCCGGATGCAGGGCGGCCCATGCGTAGCTCTGGCACGCGCCCATCGACCAGCTCGAGACGAGCCGGACGCGCGTGATGCCGAACTCCTCGGTCAGCAGTCGGTGTTGCGCGACGACGCTGTCATACGTCGTCGTGCGGGGGAAGCGCCCGCGATCGAAGGGTGCCGGGGTGTTGCTCGGTGACGACGAGACGGCCGCGCCGAAGTGGTTGGGAATCACGATGAACCAGCGCTCCGGATTCAGTGCCCGCTCGGCGCCGGTCAGCCAGTAGGCCGTGTCCGACGGCGTCGCGGTGAACCATGTCGGGCACACGACCACGTTGTCCTTCGCCGCGTTGAGCTCGCCGAGCGTGACGTAGCCCAGCTTGGCGTCGGGGATCACCGCGCCGCCCTTCTGCAGCGCGAAGTCGCCCAGCTCGAAGATCCGGTGCTCCATCGTTCCTCCAGTCGCGGCTCTGGCGGAAGTTTATGTCGCACGGCCGCCCTGCGCAGGGCGGGCTGCCGCGCTGACGTCGTGGCTCAGCGCCCGGATCGTTCGCTGGCCGGAGATCGGTCGCAGAGCGCCGCGCGGGCCAGATCCGAGTGCCCCCAGGCGGTGCGCGGGACCTTGGTGGCGTCATCGATCAGCTCGCGCACCTGGCGTGCGTCGCGTCCGGTGAGCGCCGCGATCTGATGGTCGGTGAGACCGGCCCGGGCGAGGATCGGCTCGGTTCGCCGCGCCCCGCCGCTCCCACGCTGTTCGCGTTCGGCGACAAGGAGAGCGAGGATGCCGCTGAGCGTCGCCCCGGAGCTGACGCCGGCGGCATCGTGGCTGTCGGTACACATGGGTGCCTCCACGAGTGGTGTGTGCCTCTAACGCGGCGCGTCGCCGCAACGTGAGCAACGAGGGCTCCCACGGCGTGTGCGGAGGTCATCCCGACCCAGACAGTCGCGGGCTTGCCTCTGTGGTCGTCGCCTCGCAGTCGGTGTCATCGTGCGACGGCGGCGGGCTCGGCACGCGCAGCCGTGCACGAAGGCGCAAGGCGCCGATCGCCGAGCGTGCGAGTGGTCGTTGCATGCTCTGGTGCTCGCACCGTTAGGTCTCGTCGGGCGTCGATGCGACGCGGAAGGTCAGCACCGATGCGCATGGTGAGATGGGGCTGCCGGTGCCGTAGCAGGGCGAGACCCAGGAGATGTGGATGTGGGCGGGGCAGCCGGTGCCGCAGGTGCGCGGCGACCCGTGGCCGGGGTAGCCGTCGTAGCCGATGAACTGGATCGCCGGGGCGAGCGAGCAGGCCGGCCGGCTGCCGGAGGCGCCGCATTCCGGGCTCCAGCCGAGCGCGCGGGCGAGCGCGCCGGCGGACGCGTCCCAGTCGGCCTGCGTCGTGCCGTCGGCGGGGGATGAGGTCGACGGCGGTCCCGTCGCCGTAGGTGTGGTGGCCGGGCTCGCGCGCGGCGGTGACGCGCAGGTGGTAGCGCCGCAGGAGCCAGAGGGCGTCGTCGTAGAGGCGGGCATCGACGAGCTCGACGCCCCGTCCCGGAGCCATCGCCCACGCCGGCAGGGGACGGTAGGCGCGCGGCGCCGTGACCCGCTCGGCGCGTCGCAGATCCGCCTCGGCGGCCGGCACGTCGAGTCCGGCGCAGCCGGACGCGGCAAGCTGGACCGCCGTTTCGGTGAGCTCGTTCGTATTGACACCGACGTATGCGCGGACGCGGGAGACGTGGGCGCGCCGACCAGCAGTGCGAGGACGGACGCGACGGCAGTCCGTACGACGATCGAGGAGCCGAACACCACGCCCGTCAGGGGCGGACGCTCGCGGTGTGACGCGCGCCCGACGGCGGGTGCGAGCGATCGCATCTCGCGCGGGGGCTGCGCCGCGCGAGCGGCGCGGTGCTCGTCGCGCGGCCGACCATGCAGGCAGCTAGTGATCGCGAGCCGGTTCGCCTGTGAAGGCGCCCGGACCTCTCGTGCGAGCGCGCGAGCGGGCACGCGGGCCGGCCTCGGCCTGACGCACGGCGCGGTCGACGACGTCACGTCGGGACCACGGCGCGCGCAACCATGGCGGGCCGGCGGGACTCGCGAAACGTGTGTATGTGACCGGCGTCTCGGCGTGCTGGCCGAGGCTCACCGTCGATTGCGGCTGCGCGCGTAGCACTCGCCGAAGGGCGCGTAGCGCTTGCCGTCATGCGAGCGCGAGAGTCTTGTCATCGGTTCAGACGACGATCTCGATCGTGTCGCTGGTGGGGTGCGTGCACCCGTCAGCGGGCGGCGCAACGAGCCGAACCGCGGAGCGTTTATGACGGTGGTTCTGACTCCCAGCGCGAGTCGCGCACGACGTCGCAGAAATTCGGTCGCACGTAGCCGGGCATCCTCGCCTCGAGGATGTCGGTGTGAAACGTTCCAAACGCGGCGTCGCCGAGCAGGAAGCCCGCCCGCATTCGAGGCCTTCGACAACGAGATCGCCTGGAGCTCGGTAGAACTGACGGTCGTCTCTGGCATTCATCCACTGAGATATCCGGGCGTCGCGGATCCCGCCGACGATCTCATCGCCTTGGCGCACGCGGCGCCGCCTCGGCTTTGGCGCCGAGCTCACGCTTCTCCGCCCTACGCCTCGTCGACCTCGGCCGACGGCTTCTCGGCCTGCGATGGGCTGCTCGCTTGCTGCTTGGCCTGCTCGGCGTCCTGCTGCGCCTTGTCTACCTCCGCGTTGGCGTGATCGACCTCGCCGTCGAGTTCGTCGACCTGGGCCTCGCTCTTGTTCAACTCCTTGCGGGCCACGGCGAACGCCGCCGCGGCAGCCGCCGAGGCGCGGGCGTTGGCGCCCTGCCGCCACTTGCTTCAGTCGGGGTCGGGGACGGCTCCTGTCGTGGTCTGCCGCGGGCGTGGCGGTTTCGGTCGGCGTCGGCGCGTCGCTCTGCTCCTGCGCCTGCACGTCAGCCCTACGCATCGTTGGCGTTCGAGCGCTCGTGCAGGCCCAGAGGTCAAGCGCGCTGGCGACGACGGCGACCCCCGACGTCCCCCCCGATTTGAGCGGGCACCGCGGGGTGTACGTCGTTGTTCATGCCTGGCCGGTTGTCCGCCCAGGCATCGTCTGACGTCGCGACGGGCGCCCTCCCGGCCCTACATGGTGCGCGAGGAAGTTCTTTCACTGCTTGGCGCCGCTCAGGTGCAGTGCGTGCGCTCGCACCACCGGCGTGGCGGTGCCGGTCGGGGCGCGTACGTTCGTTCGATCGTCGGGCAGCGCGCAGCAGGGCGAAGCTTCGGCTCGGTGCGCAGCGCACGGGCGTGGCCGTTTAGCGAAGCGGGGGTGCGGTCCCGCTAAGGCCGAACACACCGGGCTGCCATACCCGAAAGGCTCATTCGGTGGTCATGGCAGGCAGAGTCGCGCCCAGATTCTGCTACCAAGCGGTACATGACGACTCGATCCTGCACATGCCAGGCTCCGGCGCCACGAACTTCGCGCAAGACGATATACACACAATCATGGGCGTGATTAAGCACGATTATTGAGAGCAGATCGCGCAGCTTTTGCGATTCTTGCTGCGCTTGCGACGTCGAAATCCCGCCGCGTGGCTACCTCAAACTGCCGTGACCCCACTCTGACGGGTTCATGTGAGTCGCGCGTCCGGATGAGCTGTGCGCTTGAATTCGAGAGTTCAGACCACAGAGAGATTCTTGCCATGCAAGCCATCACCGTTCGAGACCGCACCGCCGGTGTCGATGGACTCTCCCTGACGGAAATTCCGTATCCCCGGGCCGCCGAGAACGACGTCATCGTGCGGGTGCATGCCGCGGGGTTCACCCGGGGAGAGCTTGACTGGCCGGCGACGTGGTCCGATCGCGCCGGCCGCGACCGGACTCCGAGCGTGCCCGGACACGAGCTGTCGGGTGTCGTCGTCGAGCTCGGTTTCGGAACCACCGGCCTTACCGTGGGTCAGCGGGTGTTCGGAGTGAGCGACTGGACCCGCAACGGCTCACTGGCCGAGGACGTGGCGGTGGAGGCGCGCAACCTCGCTCCGCTTCCGGCCGACGTCGACCACACCGTGGCCGCCGCACTGCCGATATCCGGGCTCACCGCATGGCAGGGCATGTTCGACCACGGCCGCCTCGCGGCCGGCCAGACCGTACTGATCCATGGCGCGGCGGGCGGTGTCGGATCGATCGCGGTGCAGCTCGCGCGCGAAGTGGGCGCCCGAGTGATCGGCAGCGGCAGGGCCGCCGATCGGGAGACCGCACTCGGCCTCGGCGTGGATGCCTTCCTGGACCTTCAGGCCGATCAACTGGACGATGTCGGCGAAGTCGACATGGTGTTCGACGTCATAGGCGGCGACATCCGCGATCGCTCGGCCGGGCTGGTACGCGCCGGCGGCGCGCTCGTCAGCATCGTCTCGCCGGTCGAGGTGCGGCCCGATGACGGGCGGGCGATCTTCTTTGTCGTCGAACCCGATCGCGGTCGGCTCGCCGACCTTGCACAGCGGGTGCGGGACGGCCGGCTCAAGCCGATCGTCGGAGCCGTGCGCACGCTCCCCGAGGCGCCCGCCGCGTTCGCCCCTGACCGACGCACACCCGGCAAGACGATTATCCGGGTCACCGAAGACTGAGTAGGAGAGCAGTCATGATCAGAACACCGTTCGCCTTACGCTTACTGGCTGTCGGCATGGCGGCGACCGCCGCCGCATGCGGCTGCTCAGCAGAGCGTACGCCTGATAGGTCGGCAGCCGATGCCGTCGTTTCGAAGCCACCGTCCGAGACACTCTCGCCGCTTTTCCAGATGGCGCTGCCGAATATCAAGGGCAAGACGTTCACCTCGGCGATCGTCGACTTCCCGCCCGCGGCACGCGCGGCGCCGCATCGGCACGGCAAGGCTTTCGTCTACGCCTACGTTCTCGACGGCTCTGTGACCAGCAAGCTCGCCGGCGAGCCAGTGCGTACGTACCACCAAGGCCAGAACTGGTTCGAGCGGCCGGGCGCCCACCACGTGCTCACCGCAAATATCAGCCGGACGAAACCGGCGAAGCTGCTGGTCGTCTTCATCTCACACACAGGAGACAAACTCAAGATTGATGATCCGCCCAAATAAGGCGATGGAGATCTGCAGCCTTCTTCCCAGGCCGAGTCCGGCCACCACGGCCGCGCGTGAGATCGTGGTTCGCTACAGCTCCGCAGCGCTGGTCAACCACTGCGATCGCTCGTACCTGTGGTCGGCGAGCCTGGGTGAGCTGAAGCGGGTCCCGTACGACGCCGAGCTGCTCTATGTCGCGTCCATGTTGCACGACCTCGGTCTCGTCCCCGCGTTCGACAACCACCTCGCGCCGTTCGAGGATGCCGGCGGCGATGTGGGCTGGGTGTTCGGCGCGGGCGCCGGCTGGCCCGCCGACCGACGCAATCGGGTCAAGGAGATCATCGTCCGACATATGTGGCCGGAGGTCGATCCTGGCCAGGACGCGGAGGGCCACTTGCTTTGCGAGGGCACGGCGCTTGACATCGCCGGCCGCACCGTGGACACGTGGCCCGCCGACTTTCGCGCGGCGGTCCTTCGGCGCCACCCACGACTGACGCTCGCCGCAGAGTTCACTGCAGCATTCGAGGACCAGGCGGGCCGCAAGCCCGGCTGCGCCGCCGCTTCCGCGGTCGCGTCCGGCCTTGGCGCCGCGATGGCCGCGAACCCGCTCGAATAGCGGCGCGTTCCGGGCGGTGCCGTCGCGGTGCTAGCCAGCGTTGACTGGCCGGGCCTGCTCGCGCTGCTGCACGTAGCCGACGGCGCGGTCGTCCCCGCGTTCAGCAAACCGCCGCGTCGTCCTCGAGACGCTGTCGGTATTCGCGAGAACCGAGCGTCCCGCGAGCAAGGCCCTTGGCGCCCGGTGATCGTCCGGTACGAGCGCCTGCCGGGACCAGCTGGGAACGCCCGCGTCCGGTCCGGAAGCGGGCGTGGTGGTCGGGTGTGGTGATGGGCAAACGGACGCTTTGTCGCCTGCTCAGGTTTCCAAGGCGGCGGTCAGGTCCGCCTGGTCGTCGCGATCCTTTTGCTGCCCGCATGGAGGCTCGGACGACCTCGACGAGGTAGCCGACCGTTGTGACCACCATGGCGACCGGCAACGCCCGGCCCGGGGAGTCGGTGGTCAGCGTTTCAGCGAGGGATTGGCGTGGGATGAACAGCAGCCCCATCACCGCTACGGCCACGAAGCAGACCGCGAACGCGGCCGCGGCCGCGACCAGCTGGCGAGCGAGCGCCTGCCAGGTGGCTGCCCGCCCGGCTAGGCGCCACGCCAGTCCAATCCCGCCGGTGATGCAGAACGCCAGCCAGCCGTAGTTCGTCGTGCTGAACCCCTCGATGCCGTGGAAGTCGCCGCGGCGCAGTGCGCCGATCACCACCACGACGAGCAGCCCGGCGGCCGTCGCGCCGAGCCATGACCACAGCCGCAGCGCGGCGCCGAACGTGGCCGGCCACGCCGAGACCCGAGGTTGCTGCGCGGGGCGACTCTCTCTCCATACCAAGGAAATTATAAGACCGCGTATCAATTTAATCTTGGTACAGTAATCGCGTGGACGGGCTCGGTCGGCGTGAGCGCAAGAAGGCCGCGCTGCGCCAGCACATCTCCGACGTCGCGACGGACCTGTTCATCCGCCACGGTTTCGACGCGGTGTCCGTCTTGCAGATCGCCGAGACCGCCGACGTCGCCCGTCCGACGGTGTTCGCCCACTTCCCACGCAAGGAAGACCTCGTCTTCGACCGCTACCCCGATGTGATCGAAAGGATCGTCGCAGCCGTCCGTGACCCCGACTTGCCGCCGGTGGACGCCGTCCGCAAGCTGCTCACCGCCCCCGGTGCACCCGGCAGCGTTGCGCCCGGCTCCAGCGGTCAGGTGGCCTTCTGGCGTCTCATCGCCGGGTCTCGCGACCTGCAGGCACGCGCCAGAGAGCTCGCCGAGCAGATGGAATCTGCGCTGGCCGGCGCGCTCGCTGACCGTGGCGCGACCGAACCACAGCTGTGCGCTGCGCTCCTCTCCGCCGCCTATCGCAGCGTCCAGCTGGGCGCGATTCGCGAAGTGCTCGCAGGCAGCCCACCGAAGCAGGTCGACCGTGAACGACGCCGACGACTGCGCCATGCACTGGACGCGGTCGCACGCGCCGTGGACACCATCGGCGCCGGCCGACGCTGACCCAATCCGCGGTCACCATCAGAAGGCACTCCCGCGACGCGCCCCGCTGGCCTGCCGGGGAACCAGGCCGCTTTCTCGACCAGGCCCAGACCGGGCCGCCACGGCACGCCAAGCGAAGCGGCTCACTGGTGGGACAGTGGCTGCCAGCATTCCCGCGTTCAAACGCGAGCGGGCGCCTCGACCGTCAAATCCCGCGCGACCGCCTTGGACGACCAGCGAGCGTCGCGGCTGACCGTCGCCTCGCTAATCGCAATGCGCGAAAGGGCAGCCGCGGTCCCTTGGCACCGGAAGTGCTCCTAACGTCGGGGGCTGTCGCGTAAGTCCAGGTGCCGTCCGGGCGATTAAGACGATTTGCGGCATGGGCCCGAGCTTCATCGCGCGCGATCGCGAGCAGTCGCTCCTGATGCGCCCGACGTGCGGGAATGGCTGCCGGAGGATCACTTCGCGTGGCTCGTGATCAACGCCGTGGACGCGATCGATCTCGAGCCGTTCTACGCCGCCTATCGCCGCGATGGCCGGTCGCGGCCGGCCTACGATCTCGTCGATGATCGTCGCGGTGTCGCTCTACGCCTGCGCGCGCCGTGTCAGGTCGTCACGGGCGCCGAGCGGGCGCGTGTCGAAGACGTCGCCTGCCGGGTTCTGGCGGCGCAGAGCAAGGCCGATCACGCGATGCTCGCGCGCTTCGTCGAGCGCCACCAGGACGCGCTCGCCGGAGTGTTCGGATCAGTGCTCGCGCTGTGCGCGAAGGCCGGCTGGTCGGCGTGGCCGACTGCAGCCAGCAGCTCGTCGACGATCGCCCTGGCTTGCTTGTGGTCCCGTCGAGTATCCCTGTGGATCTGGTCGTGACTGTTCGCCGACCGCATGCAATCCCGCCGTGGCGCGCTCGGCCTGGTCGCTGCGCATGAACTCGCGACCTTCGTCAGACGGCTGCAGTCGGCGCAGGTGAGCAGCAGCCCGCTGTCCGGGAGCGCCTTCACTCGTCGCCGCGCACCTTGAGGAAGCGCCCACAATGGCGGCACTCCCTTGTCGTCGACTGGCAGCGACAGACTCACGCCAAGCCGTCCCCCGTCCGGCTGAATTGGAGACTCGCTCGCACGTTCGTGTCCGTAGCTCGCTCATCCCTACGGCGGGCGGCCCCGCCGCAGGACGGCGACAGCCTTGCGGTGCCCTAGCTTGATGGCGTCCCCCGCACTCTGACCGGAGTTCCCCTGATGACCGACAGCGCCGCAACCCCCGCCCGTCTCGCGAAGCGTTCCTGCGCGGATCTGCTCAACGTCGATCGTTCCTGGCGGGGCGGCCGCTGTGCGCTGCGGTTCGGGTCGCTGTCGCGCTGGGGCTCGGGCTTCTGGCGGTCGCGTCGATGACGCCCGCGGCGGGCGCCGCGACCAACAACATCTTCACCGTCGCCGGCACTACGACCGGATTCTCGGGTGACGGCGGGCTCGCGAGCGCCGCCCAGCTCACCTATCCCGCCGGGGTGGCGGCGACGGTTGACGGCGGTTTTCTGATCGCCGATGAGGCCAACCACCGCGTGCGGCGGGTGTCGCCGGGCGGGACGATCACCACCGTGGCCGGCACCACGCAGGGGTTCTCGGGTGACGGCGGGCCGGCGAGCGCCGCCCAGCTCACCGCCCCCGCCGCGGTGGCGGCGACCGCCGACGGCGGTTTTCTGATCGCCGACCAGGGCAACCACCGCGTGCGGCGGGTGTCGCCGGGCGGGACGATCACCACGGTCGCCGGCACCACGCAGGGATTCTCGGGCGACGGCGGGCCGGCGACCGCCGCCCAACTCGACACTCCGTTCGGGGTGGCGGCGACGGCCGATGGCGGTTTTCTGATCGCCGACCAGGGCAACCACCGCGTGCGGCGCGTGTCGCCGGGCGGCACGATCACGACCGTCGCAGGCACGACGGCGGGGTTCTCGGGTGACGGCGGGCCGGCGACCGCCGCCCAACTCGACTTTCCGGTCGGGGTCGCGGCGACGGCCGACGGCGGCTTTGTGATCGCCGACACGAGCAACCATCGGTTGCGGCGGGTCTCGCCGGGCGGGACGATCAGCACCGTCGCCGGCACCACGCACGGGTTCTCGGGTGACGGCGGGCCGGCGACCGCCGCTCAACTGAACATCCCGTTCGGGGTGGCGGTGACGGCTGACGGCGGCGTGTTGATCGCCGACCTTGGCAACGATCGAGTGCGGCGGATCTCGCCGGGCGGGACGATCACCACCGTCGCCGGCAGCACGCACGGGTTCTCGGGTGACGGCGGGCCGGCGATCGCCGCCGAACTCACCGGCCCCAACGGTGTGGCGGCGACGGCCGAGGGCGGATTGCTGGTCTCTGACCAGGGCAACGATCGCGTGCGCTTCGTCGACGCCGACCTGCGCGGCCCCGTCAGCGGCCCAACCGGCCCGGCCGGGCCGGCGGGCGCGACCGGGCAGGCCGGGGCGACCGGGCCCGTGGGGGCGACCGGGCCCGCGGGGGCGACCGGGGCACCCGGGCCGGCAGGGGCGACCGGGGCCGCGGGACCCGCGTTCGGCCGGCTCGCGGTCGCGCTCGCCGTCGATCGCCTGCGAGCCCGCCCGCGCCAGGGGCTGACGCTGCGCTACGCGGCCACCACCAAGGCGACGGTCGAGCTGCGCTTGCTGCGAGGCACCCGCCGCGTCGCCCGCATCCGGGGCAACGCGAGCAACGGGCGCAACACGATCCGCCTGCGCGCCCCACGCCGCGCAGGCCGCTACTGGCTCACCCTCACCGCCGTCAGCGGCGACGGCCAGCGCACCATCGACCGCGCGCGACTCACGATCACTAGATAATCCTGTCGCGGAAGCGCTTCGGCGACACGCCCCCGGTTCGTTAGTCGGGCGCGAACGTAGCTCGGCGACGCAATCCATCAGGCTTACGGTCCGGCCCCGGCGGCGGCGTCCCGCAGGCCGGAGGACGGGCCAGACCACAGGTCTACTGCTCGGCCGGGTGCCGGCCGACCGGGAGCGGGTATGGGTGGTGTGGTGTCGCCGCGCGTCTGGGTCACGATCCTCGTGCTGACGGGGCTTGCCGTCGTCCTCCTCGTCGTGCCGCCACACCGGGTGCCGGACTGGGTGATTTTCGCGGTGGTGATCGCCGACATGATCGCGATCGGCCTGACGCTCGGGACTGGCGGGCCCTTTGGGCCGCCGTGGCGTTGGCGGCGTGCTTGTGCGTGGCCTGGTACGTCTACTTCTCTCGGACGAGCGTGACGACGGGCTCTTGGAGGGCGTGATCCTCGGCCTGATCGCCCTGGCGGCGGCGGCGGCCGCCGCCGTGTCGGCCGGCGTGCTGGTCGGCTGGCTGTGGCGGTGAGCGAAGCTCAGTCGGCGTCGCCGTGCGGGACTTCGCCGCAGTTCTCGCTCGATTGCTGAGCCGCTACTGCTTGTCCTCGAGCAGGTGGTCGAGCGTGCGCCCGAGCAGCGGATTGCGAGCGATCGGAGGCGGATCCGCAGGCCGTCCGGGGTAGCGGCTGCCCGCGTCGCGCTGCCGCTCTGAGGCCTCAACGCGACAGCGGGGCGCGGATCTGTCGAGCCGCCCACGCCACGGTTGAGACTCGTCTCGAGCAGCGACGAGATCCGCCATGCCGGCGGCTACTGCTCGCCCGACGGCGGTGGTTTGTAGTCGTGTCATGCATGCAGCGAGGGCGCAAACGAGATCCCGATGATCGAGCCCTCATGCGATTGAAGCCGAGCCACCGTCTGGCCCCAAGCCTCATCGCGCCGGTCGTGCAACAGAGTGAATCCTCGCTGGCGCAGTTCCTCGGCGGCGGACCCAACAGCTTCCGCGTCGTGCACCTCGAACTCCAGGCTCATCTGAGGAACAGTGCGATCCTCCGGCCAGTCCGGTGTGCCGAAACACGCCTGGGCGGCCTGCGACAGCAGCCACGCCCCGAAATGCTTACTGCCCTCGATGCGCTCGCTGTGGAAGTAGTCGCTGCCCGGACTAGCCGCGAGCGGCAGGCCCAGCGCATCGACGAACAACTCGCGGCTCCTCCGCGGATCGGTCGGAATCACCGCGATGCCGGCAATGAATTCAATGTCCACGCCCGAAGCGTATGACTGCGCACCACCCATGGCTTGTGCGAAACGGCCATCCCGATCCCGAGAGCAATCACCCTCACGACTGCGATGAGCAGCGCGTGCGACCTCGCCCCACTGAACGTGCCGATTCCGTTCGCTACGTGAGCGGTGTAGTTCTCAGCCTCGCGTACCCCTCGACGGCCTCGAGGACGAAGCCGCCTACGCCCGGGCCATCCGCGACGGGCTCAACAGCCGCCACGGCATCGCTGCTCGTCGGCGGCTCATCGCAGATCCCGCCGACGCGCTCGCCTGCATGGCGGCATCCGGCCAAAGCCTTAGGCGGGCGACGGGTGCGACAGCGAGCGCGCCATGACCAACTGATCCACGGTTCGCCCGTCGCGCACCCACGTGCTCTCGCCGCAAACGGCAAAGCCAGCCGCTTCATACGCGCGCCGGGCCGCCTCGTTACCGACTACGACCTTAAGCGTCAGTTGGCGAGACCCGCGCTCTGCCGCCCAAGCAGCGCAGGCTTCGCAGAGCAGCCCGGCTGCGCGACGACCACCAGCCTCGGGCGCAACCCACATTGCGTTGAGGACCGCCCAGCCGGGCCTCTCGTCGTCCAGGCGGACAAGCGTCAGCCCGAGCCATCGCCCCTTATCCGCTTCGAGCACGAACGTGCGCTGGCTGGTTCCCAACTCGGACTGCGCTGCCCACCGCTCCCACCACTCCGTCGGCTGAGCGGCCTCGCGCGCGCGTGGAGCCGAAGGCCTCCGGGTCGCCGGCAAGCGACGCGAGCCGGAGCTGCCGTAGGCGGTTGTGCTCGTTGCCGAGCACATGCTGCACGCGCACGCCACTGATGTTCAACGGGGCCACGACCGCAGTCTGCCCCACGACCCCGCCGAGGGCTCGACTTTCGCGCTCCGGGGGTCGCCCACTCACTGGGCGAGCGACGGCCACGTGGCCGTCGCTCGGATGGCAGTCGTCGGCGAAGTGACGCCAGCGACTCGCAGAGCTCGTCAGCTTGCCGGGAGGGGATCCGGCCCGGCCGTGGCGGTGGCGTCCGCCGACGGTGGCTCGCGGTCGCCCATGTCGAGGCGGAACGGCGGGTACTGGTCGGTCATCAGCCCGGCATAGGCGACGACCCGGAAGCACCAGCGGTTCATGCCCATGACGAAGTCGTAGAGGCCGCGCGGGTAGCGGCCGGCGAACAGCAGCACGATGCCGGCGATGCAGACCAGCAGGCCGATCAGCCCGCTGCCGTACCACCAGTTGCCGTCGTTGGCCTCGTTGTAGCCGGCGAACGCGGCGCCCGTGAACACGCCGATGATCACGTAGTGCGGGATGGCCAGCAGCCACCACTTCACCAGCACCAGGCCGCGAGACAGCGACTGCGGGTAGGCGACCGATAGGCGCGCCGGGTAGTCCGGCACGTCGGCGAGCGTGAACGGCGGATACGAGTCGGTGCCGAGCGCGCTATAGGAGTAGTAGCCCACCCGCCACGTCCAGCGCATCACGCCGACGTTGAAGTCGAAGATGCCGCTCGGGTAGCGGCCGGTGAACAGGATCGCGAAGAGCGCCACCACCGAGAGCACGAGGAACGCGATCCACAGGAAGAACAGCACGACGAAGTGCGGGATCGCCAGGAACCACTTGACCAGCCATAGCCAGCGGCTTAGCCGCGGCGAAAGATCGCCTTCGAGGCGGAGCGGATACGGGGACGACTCGTCCATCAGGAGCCTTTCGATCGGGGCTGAGACGAGTCTCTCACCCGTGAACGTCCGCGTGCGAGAGGCTGGCATGTGTCCGCCGGTGCGGTTCGTGTCCGCCACCGCGCGGCCAGCCGTACGGCGACCGGGCTACGCGCCCGACGAGCGCGCTACGACGGGCGACAATCGACCGGCTCGCTCGCCCGTCGCGGTCAGCCAAAGGCGGCGACAGGAGGCGCGGTGTGTCGCGCGTCGGCGTCTTGGCGCAGCGCTGACGACGCGAACCCCTTCGTGGCCAGGTAGATGCCGAACGTCAGCTCCCAGATCATCTCGGGAAGGATCAGCAGGAACTGCGGCGCGGACTGGCGCTCGTAGACGTCGAAGAGCGCTCCGGTTGCGGCGAGGAAGGCGAACGATCCGCCGATGAGCCCGAGGCGTCGGGGGAGCAGGCCCGACGTGTACATCAGGTAGCTGAGCAGGAGTCCGTTGCCGATGCCGGCGCAGAAGCCTGGGCCGAGGAGGAACGTCCAGTCGTGGAAGGCGACGAGCGTCTGGCCGGCGATCGTGAGTGTGTCCGCATCGGCGCCCGTGCCGGCGAACTGCTGACGCGCGGTGAGGACCGAGAGAACGCTCACGATGCCCGCGACGATGATCGTGGATTCGAGGATGCGTGTCGCGACGTACCCGAACGCGAGGCGGTGGCTGTGCCGTTTGGCGAAGGGGTACAGCACCACGGCCGTGCCGATGTTGCAGATTGCGGTCAGGATCTCCAGGAAGGCGCCAAGCATGACCTGCGTGTCGTGACCGCTGCGAGCGCCCCGGCGGGCACGTCAGCGCGGAGGTGATGATCAGCCAGCCCCGCGGAGGTCGAGGACAGGGCCGTGCCGGGCCACTGGGAAGGCGACCTGCTCATCGGCTCCGGCCGGACGGCGATCGGCACGCTGGTCGAGCGCTCCACTCGCTTCACGATGCTGTTGCACCTGCCCCGCGCCGAGGGGTGGGGTGTCGAGCCGCAGGTCAAGAACGGGCCGGCGTTGGGCGGTTACGGGGCCGAGACCATGCGCGCCGCGATCGCCGCGCAGATGACCCCGATGCCCGACCAACTGCGCCGCTCGCTGACCTGGGATCGCGGCAAAGAACTCGCCGACCACTCCCGGCTGCGCATCGACACCGGGATCGCGGTCTACTTCGCCGACCCGCACAGCCCTTGGCAGCGCGCGACCAACGAGAACACCAACGGGCTGCTGCGCCAGTACTTCCCCAAGGGCACCGACCTCTCGCGCTGGAGCGCCGAAGACATCCAAGCCGTCGCCGCCGCGCTCAACAGCCGCCCCCGCAAGACTACAAAACCACGGCCGAAGCGCTCAACGTGAGGCAGGCTGGGTTTGACGGAGGCCTTGAGGCGCGGGTTCTGTCCCCGCGGAGAGGAAGCATCCGTTCTGATGTCGCGTCCGAGGAAGTACCCGCCCGAGCTGCTTGATCGCGGCGCGCGGTTGGTGATCGAGTCTGGTCGTCCGATCGCGCATGTCGCCAGGGATCTCGGGATCCCGTCGGAGACGTTGCGCAAGTGGGTGCGTCGCAAGGAGGCCGATGAGGGGCTGCGGCCGGATCTGCCGACCGCGGCCGAGCGTGAGGAGATCAAGCAGTTGCGCAAAGAGGTCTTCGAGCTGCGCCGGGCCAACGAGATCTTGAAGGCCGCCAGCGTGTTTTTC
>NZ_AUEK01000026.1 GCF_000425945.1 Candidatus Solirubrobacter pratensis | reverse complement strand
CTACAGCAAGACGCTGACGTTCACGCTGTCCACCACGACACCGTAGGAGCGTGCACACGTAGGCGGCGGCGCACACGCGCCGCCGCCTACCGACCGCGCACATCGATTCCCAGTTGGACAAGAGCGCGGGATGTGACACCGACGCGGCCTCGCGAAGCGGCAGACGCGCCGCCCGCTCCGACGGCTGACGTGAGACTGCGTTTGCGTGTGCGTCCGGCTGATCTTCGACGGGAAGATGTCAACCTCGATTCTCGCGACGCGGTATCGAATCCGGCTGGACGTGATCATGCTCGCGCGTGAGCATCGCGGTGATGGGCGTCGCACCCTCGAGGAACAACCTCAGCGCCCGATGGGGGCTCACGACGCGCGGCGGCTATGTCAGCCCCGCCCTCGGGGGACGCGCACGAGCTCCCCGAACGCCTGCACAGCTGCTGAGGCGCGACGCCGACGCGGCGCCCGGAACGGCGTTGAGGAATACCTCGATCCCGCGCAGCAGATCCAGTGCGTCGCACATCGTGGTCGCCTGCCGGTCCGATCGACGCCACTCTCGCCGCGGGACGAGTGAGCGGACGTCGCCCGCCGCGGGTGATCTCGGGGCCGCTCGGCAGCTCGTACTCCGAGCGCCACGGGAGCGCGGGTCGCTTCGATCATGACGTCAATGGCCGCTGAGGAGCCGCCGCCGCCCTCCGTCTCGACTGCATGCCCGAGCTCGGAGGGCGAGCCGCCCAGCACGCCGACGATGCCGTCGTACGGTGCTCCATCTGGGATCAGCGACCCCGCGCTCGACGCGTGCGTATGTGCCCAAGGACTCCCAGGGACTCTGTAACAACTTTGCGAATTCCAGCCACTTCTCGGGTCGTTCGCGCTAGCGTCGGGCGCTAAGCAAAAAGTGCCCCGGCGGCGCAGCAACGCCCCGGGGCCGGCACAGGAGGTGCAACTCCTATGCAGTGGGACCGTACCGCCGAGACGGCGGTTTTGTCGGGGACCGTGCGAGGTCTCGGAGTCAGCGACGTGTTGTGCGCCGAGCTCATACCTCTGCTGCGGCTCTCGTAGGCGGTCGCATGATCGTGCCGGCCGATGGCTACGAGTATCGCTCCCGCCGCTTCGCCCGAGGCGGCCGCGTGACTTCTGAGGGACGCGGCCGCGCGCGCCTGGCGAAGGCGATCAAGGTCGCCTTCGCTTCGTCGTCGGGGAGGCCGTCGAGCGCCTCGATCGCTAAGTGGAGCAGGGACAGCGCGAGCCCGTAGGCCTCAAGCGCCGGCCTGCCGCATGCCGGTCAGTTGGGGTAGCCGAGGGGTGTGCCGCCGGTCTGGACCGCGGAGCCGGTGTAGGTGCCGCTGCCGCCGAGGTCGGGCGAGTCGTGCGAGTAGGCGATGTGCGCCCAGCCTGACTGGTCGGTGTCGACACCGAAGTCGTCGAACAGCTGGCGGCCGCCGGTGCAGGAGATGCCGCCCTCGCACACCTCTCCCTTGTGCACGGAGGTCACCCGTGTCGGCGCGCCCCAGCCGCGCGCGGTGCTGGAGAGGTTCTGGACGAATTCGGCGTACCAGGTCTGGCTGGCGCCGGTCTTATCGGCGCCGTAGTAGACGAGGTCGACGCCCTTGGAAGTCGCGACGATCCAGGGGAAGATGGCCTGCGGGCTGCCGCTTGAGACCTTGCCCGAGCACGTCCACGTGCGGCCGTGGTCGGCGGACGTGGCGGTGCGGATCTTCGCGCCGTCCGACCACGCGTACCAGAGCGTGCCGTCGGGGGCGACGGAGACGTTCGGGAAGTTCTGCGCGACGCTCACGCCCGCCTCGTACGAGCAGGGGATCGCGCGGTCGGTCCAGCTGTTCCCGCCGTCGTTGGAGACGGCGAGGAAGGCCTCGTCGAGGTCGGAGTCCGACGAGTCGTGCGGCGCCGCGAACGACTGGTAGGCCCAGAACTGCCCGGCCACCGCGGCCGCGGTGTTGCGGTGGTCAATGACGATGTTGCCGAGCTCGTTGTTCATTGCCTTGTAGTCGGTGTCGGGGATCGCCCGCGAGAGCTGCGTGTAGAGCGCACCGCCGTTGTCGGAGCGCAGCACGTCGATGTTGTCGGTGACGATGTCGTGGTAGGTCAGCAGCGAGGTGAAGGCGCCGAAGGCGGCGATCCACTCGCGGTCGTCGACCGGGATCCCGCCCTGCACGGGCGTCTGGGAGAACGTCGTGCCGCGATCCTGAGAGGTGGCGACGTTGATCGAGCCGAGGTTGAGGCTGGCGACGTAGACGTTGTAGTTGCCGGCCGCGTTGCGCTCGGGCGCGATCGCGATGTCGATGTCGCCGCCGGACGCGCCGACACCGCCGGTGCCGTTGGGCTGGCCGCGGTACTCGAGCGCGCAGCCCGACGCGCCGCTGCCGCCGGGCGACGAGAGCCCGCGCCACACGTCGCTGCCGCTGCCCACGCCGCGCTCGGAGCCGAGGAAGACGTCGTTGGCGCGCGAGACGTGGATGGAAGGCTCGCCGTCGGTATTGGTGCCGCATCCGCTCGCGCCGACCGTGGAGGCCTGCAGCTGACCGAACGAGAAGCTCGCGGCGTAGGCCGCGGGTGCCGCGAGCGCCGCGGGAGCGAGCGCGCAGGCGGACAACGCGGCTCCGGCGGCGAGGCGACCGAGACGAGTGCGCATCGGCGTCCTCCTTGGACAAGTGGTGTTGCAGGCCGGAAACGCCGCCGAAGCTCGAAACTGGCGCCAACCGCTGAGCGGCGTCAACACATCCCGACTTTCGCGGAGACCTCGAGGGCCGGGATGATGTCGTGGTCGGAAGGGATGCTCCGCGACGATGGCCAGAGCACGTAAGTACCCGGAGGAGCTGCTGGATCGAGGCGTCGGGCTCGTGTTTGAGTCTGGGCGGCCGATCGCGCACGTGGCCGGGGATCTGGGGGATCAGCTCGGAGGTGCTGCGCAAGCGCGTGCGCCGGGCCGAGGCGGAGAGCGGTTCGCGGCCGGATCTGCCGACGGCGGGCGAGCGCGAGGAGATCCGCAAGCTGCGGCGCGAGGACTACGAGCTGCGCCGCGCGAACGAGATCTTGAAGGCGGCGAGCGTGTTTTTCGCGATCGAGCTCGATGCAGACCGACCGAGGTGAGCTGCTTTATCGAGGAGCATCGCGGCCGCTTCGGCGTCGAGCTGATCTGGCGGACCCTGGGCGTGTCGGTGTCCGCCTATTTCCAGCGCAAGACCGGGCAGCGGTCGCGCCGCGCGGTCGAGGACCAGCGGCTGCTCGCTCGCATCTGAGAGCTGCACGCGGTCAACTACTACGCCTATGGATCGCGGCGGATGTGGAAGGCGCTCGGTCGCGCCGGCGAGTCCGTCGGGCCCGGGCGGGTGTGGCGTGGACCCCGTCTCGTCTGTCAGGGGAACAGAGTGACGAAGCTCGGCGAGCCCGTGTTCGCGTTGCTGACCGGCGCGCCCGTGTCGTTGACGACGTGGTCGATCGTCCCGGCTCCGAGGTTGACGGTCAGCACGTGGGTCAGGCGCACCCCCGGCGTGACGGGCACCTCGAAGCCGTGGGACGCGTGGATCGTCGGGTCGATGTTGGTGAAGATGTACGACCCGCCGCCCCAGAGCTCGTGCGTCGTGACGTTGTCGGCGACCTTGTAGGCGGCCCAGCCGAGGATTCCGTCGTGCTGCCAGGCGGCCTGGTTCGGGGCGTCGTACGGCAGCTCGTTCTGGAAGAACACCGTCCGGCCGCGCTCGCCGTTCCAGATGACGTTGTACTCCTGGTAGTGCTCGACGAACAGGCCGGTCGCGACGACGTCGTCACCGTTGACGACGACGCCGTTGCGGCCGGTGTTGACGTTCCAGCCGACCGAGCCGGGGACGCCGTGGTCGGCCCGCCATGCCCAGATGTGGTCGAGCAGCACGTTGTCGCTGTTGACCTCGAGCGTGACGTCGGCCCTGCCGGCGTGCGGCCCGCCGACGCGGAAATAGACGTCGTTGAGCGTCGTCGGGTCGTCCGGTCGATCCTTGACCGCCCCCTCGTTGCCGTTCTTCGTTCCCACGCGCAGCAGGACGGGCGATTCCACCGCGCCGCCGTCAATGGTCACGCCCGCGACGACGACGCCGGGAACGTCGGCCACGGTCAGCGGCACGGCGCCGCCGACGGCGGTGAGCGTCGGGTGGCCGATGCCGAGGACGACCGTGTCCGCGTGCTTGACCTTGATGGTCTGCCCGATGCCGTAGACCCCGGGCGTGAGCAGCAGGTTTCGGCCGCGTGAGAGCTGCTCGTTGATCACCTGGACGGAGTCGCTCGGCTTCGCGACGAAGAAGTCCGTGAGGGGTATCGTGCTGCCCGGCGTCACGCCGTGCTCCCACGTGAGGCCGCGGGAGCTCTGCTGCGCCGCCGGGACCCGCACCTGATAGCTGCCGCCGTCGTCGACCAACAGGAACGGCTTCTCGCGGCTCACGGGGGTCGTGTCGAGCGTGGTGTACGGCGGATTGGGGAACCCTGCGTCCGACGGCGCGCCCTCGGTTCCGGCGAAGACCTGGTTCCACACGCCGTTGGACCAGCTGCCTATCTTGCTGTTGCGGGCCAGCCACTGCTGCTGCGAGCCGTTGATGACGGTACCGGCGCGGCTGTCGCCCATGTACCCGCCGCTTGCGTACTGCGGACCGGCGGTGCAGTAGTCCATCAGCGACAGGGTGCCGCCGGTGACGTCGACCCTGCGCAGCGACGCGGCCTGCGACACCGCCCAGAAGTTGGCCGAGGCGCGACAGCCGTCCTGTCCGCGCGCGTTGACGTGGATCGTGAGGTTCGACAGCGTGCGCCAGAAGTTGTCGAGCGCGAGGCAGTTGGACCCGTTGGGGCCCAGGCAGCGGTTGTAGACCTCGACCTTGCCGTTGATGACCACGTCGGACGGCGCCGCTCCGAGCCCTGCGACGTCCGTGTAGTAGCCGACCTTGATCTGCAGCGGATGGTCATTCGTGCCGTACACGCCCGGCTTGAACAGCAGCGCGTAGCGATCGGCGCCCATCTCGTTGTCCACCTGTCGCGCATAGATCCCGTCGGCGGTCGCTTGGATCTCGCTGACGGGCATGCTCGGATCGAAGACCACGGTCGTCGCCCCGAGGCTGGGCGCGTTCGCGCTCGTCGCCGGCGGCTCCGCCGCAGAGGCGGCGGCGGCCGGCGCCAGCGCCACGGCCGCACCGAGAAGCATCGCGCCGAGGTGTCGTCGGATCCTGTCAACCACGGGTCGTCTGGTGCAGGGGTCGGATGCGAGCTTCATGGGCGCGAGACCTCTCCGATCTGGTGACACGGCTAGGCAAGACGGTGCCTCCCACGTCATGTCCAGCGTGACCGGGCGGCTCCAGCCTGCGCGGCAACGCTACAGGATTTGGTGAAGTCGGAGAGAGTGGTTTCGCCGCGGTTGACTGCGTTTACATCGTGTGGAGCGGGACGCCCATGGCGTGCGCTGAATCGTTGCGTTCAGATCGCCCGCGTCACGCCCGCCCATAGCTCGCCCCGCTTGCACCCGCCTGCCGGCACATGCCACGCGATGCCGTCTACACACCGCTCCTCATGCCGTTGATGCAGCCACGGCAGGGTGGGACGGGCTGACGCGCTCGGTCAAGGAGAGTGGTTGTTGCGCCGAATAGCTCGGCGATGAGCCTCGATCCGCGCATGACGGTCCGGCGCGTGCTGTCCTGGGTGCTGATCGTGGCGCTGTGCGTCGCTGCGCTCACGGCGATCGCCGCGATCGCCCGCGGTGACTTCGACGAGACCGACGGCCGCGTGATCGCCGCCAGCCTGGGGTTCGCCGTCTTCAGCGCGACGGCGGCCGCGGGCGCCTCACTTCGCTTCAGGGAATCGACGAGACTGCGCACGCTCGGGTCGGCCACCATCGGCCTCTCCGCCTTCAGTTTCCTGCTCCTGGTCATCGGGCTCTGGAGCGACGGCGACGACGGCGTGTGGCGGTGGTTTGGATCCGCCGCGCTCGCGGCGCTCGCCTGCTCGCATATGTCGCTCGTAGTGCGAGCGAAGCGCGGGACCGACAGCCTCACCGTGCGAGCCGTCGGCACGGTCTCCATGGTGTTGGCGGGAGTGGACAGCTTGGTCGGCGTCCTGGCTGTCAGCGGAGCCGTCGAGGAGGTCGACGAGAGCTTCGGGCAAGTGATGGCGGCACTCGTGGTCTTGCTGCTGCTGACCACCGCGCTGCCGCCGATCCTGCGCCGCGTCCAACGACCCGCCGAGACCCCAGCGCTGGAGCTCGGCGGCCGCGTGGGCGCGCCTGCGCGGGCCGGCGCGGCGTCGACGGGCCCGCCGGCGGCGCATTCTTCAGGCGGCCGTTCGGCGCCTCTGCCGCTGGCGGTGGCGGTGCTCGGAGTGGCGGACCGCATCGAGGCGCTCAACGCGGACCCGGGCGACCGCTCGTCCGAGATTCACCGCGAGTGCGAGCGCCTACGAGAGCTCGCGCACTCCTATTCCCCCTGAGCTCGCAGCCGCCCACTCCCCGATCGTCTTACCCGCCGCGACTCGACCAGGCGGCCGCGCCGGGAAGCGAGCGACGGGCTCCCACATCGGGCTGCTGCTCTCGCCTGGCAGCGGCCGGTGGCACCGGCTAGTCCGCGCCGCTGCTCGTGCCTCAATGCGATAGAGGTGTCGCCCGTGGATGTCGTTGATGACTTGGGCACGGTTGCTCCGATGAGTTTTGGGGGTTCGCCGGGTCATACCGGTTGGACTGTCCCCAGACGAGGAGGAATGCGGATGTCGAAAGTGATCTATGCGATGGGCGGCGTCTCGGCCGACGGCTGCATCGTCGGGCCGGACGGGCAGTCCGACTGGTCGATGCCCGACGCGGAGCTACACCGGCTTCATAGCGAGCAGATGCCCGCGCTCGCCGGCCACCTGCTGCGGCGTCGCTCAACCACCAGCGCGGTGGTCGGTACACGATGAACGCCCCTACCTCGATCACCATCACGCCAGTCTTCGTTGCCGACCTTTCCGTCGAGGGCGAGCGGATGCCGGTCTACGTGCACGTCATCGACCATCCCGATGCGCGCGTGCTGGTCGACACCGGCATGACGGAGCTGCACCCGGCGATGGCCGACATGGATCCCCGCCTCAAGCCGCTGAGCGAGCAGGACTTCGATCTCGCCGGCATCGACATCGTCGTCAACACACACCTGCACGCCGACCACTGCGGCGGCAACCACCTCTTCGCCGGCGAGCCGATCTACGTCCAGCGTCGGGAGCTCGACGACGTGCGCAGCGAGGACGACTACACCATTCGCGAGTGGGTCGAGGCGCCCGGCGTGCAGTACGTGCCGGTCGACGGCGAGCACGAGCTGCTGCCCGGGCTCCGGCTCGTCCCGGCGCCGGGCCACACACCCGGCATGCAGATGGTCGTCGTCGAGACTGGCGGCCGCCCGGTCATCGTCGGCGGCGACGTGGCGGTGTGGTTCGGCGAGTTCGACGAACCGCCCACTGAAGGCCGGCAGCGGGTCCTTGCGCTCGACCCCGAGCTCGTCTGGCTCACGCACGAGCGCGAGCCATGGCGACCCCCCACCGTCTGAGGCATCACGCCGGCCTCTCTAAGTCGTCGAGTGGCATGTAGCGAGGAGTCTTGTCGAATGCCGAAAGTGATCTACGAGACGGGCGGCGTCTCGGCCGACGGCTATATCGTCGGGCCAGACGGGAAGTCCGACGCGCGAGTTCGCGCTGATCTGGCAGGGCGCGGTCCCGACCAGCAGCCGCGGCAGCACCCGGCCCGTCGACGCGCAGCGCACGTTCATGATCGCCAGAACCACCTTCTCAAACTCGTACCTCCGAGTCTGAAGCGGCTCGCCCGGCCGAATCGAGAAGAACGCGGACAGGGGCTCGGGCGGGAGCTTGGACGTGGGCTCCCGCCGCAGCGTGGGTCGTCAGCACGAGGTCGGGAGGGTCGCGCCCGGTGGGAGGCACCGGGTCGTGACGGCCGGGGCCTTGGACTTGCGGACGGTGAGGACCTTGACCGCGCCCGTGGCGCCTAGCTTGGTGACGCGGATCGTGAGCTTGGCTCCCGGGCGGAGCGTGGTGCGGAACGGCGTCAGGGGGACGCTGCCGGACCTGGTGCTCGTGAACGTCTTCTTGCGCGGGCAGCCGGGGCCGGTGCAGGTCGCTGTGGTGGTGGCGCCCGCCGGGACTCCCGTGGCGGCCAGGCGCGTGAAGCGGGTGGACCTGGCCGTGGCGTGGACGAAGAACGCGAGCGTGAACGTGAGCTTGGGCGCCGCGGGGGCGCCGCCCGGCAACGGGCTCGGGCCGCCCGCGCCCGGCGAAGCGCCCGAGCCGGACCCCGAGCCGGAGCCCGAGCCCGGGTCCGAGCTCGGGAGCGTGACGTGGAAGAGCCGAACGGCCGGGGTCGCGTCGGTGTTGCCTGCCGTGTCGGTTCCGCGGGCGTCCAGCTCGTGATCGCCGGCGGTCAGCCCCGGCAGCACCACCGGCGACGTGCACGGCGCCCACGCGCCCCCGTCGAAGCGGCAGGCGAACGTCGCGTAGGCGTCGTCGGAGACCAGCGCGAACGTGACCGAGCTGCCCTCGACGGGCAGCCCCGACGGCGGGCCGCCCATGATGCGGACGCCCGGCGGCGTCGTGTCGACCGTCCAGGTGCGCGTGGCGATCGGCCCGTCCTGGAGCCCGTCGTTCCCGTACACGCGGAACGTGTGCGTCCCCTCGGCGAGGCCGGAGTAGGACCGCGGGCCGGCGCAGGCCGAGAACGCCGCGCCGTCCAGCGAGCAGAAGAACGTGGCCGCCTCCCCAGCGCTGAAGTCGAGCGTCGCCGACGACGACACGACCACGCCCGGCGGCCCGTCGTCGATCGTCGCGACCGGCGCCACGGTGTCGACGGTCCACGTGCGCGAGACCGCCGCCGACAGGTTGCCGGACGGGTCCTTCGCCCGCACCAGCAGCGAGTGCGCGCCCTGCGACAGGCCCGAGTACGTCACGCCGGACAGGCACGAGATCCAGCCGAACCCGTCGCGGTTGCACTCGAAGGACGACACCGGATCGTTCTTCGTCATGCTGAACATCGCCACGGTCGACGCGACCCTCCCCGAAGGGCCGCCGGCGAACGACACCAGTGGCGCCGTGGTGTCGGTGAAGCGCGCGGTCACATACATCGTGCCGACGTTCAACCCCGTCCCGAACGTGCAGATCGCCGACGCCAGCGGCGCGTCGTCGCAGTCGATCTCGCCCGTGTGCGGCTGGTCGAACCCCACGAAGCGCTGTCCGCCGGCCCAGCCGCCGGGCACGCTGGCCTGGATCTCCGGACCGGAGAACGCGCCGTAGTCGGCGGAGCAGTCCATCACTGCCGAGGCCGGCCGGCTCTCCGGCGTCGTGCAATTCAACGTCCCGCCGGCGTGGATGTCTTTCACCTGCCCCGGTCCGTAGATGTGCACCACCACCGTCACCGCGCCCGCCGGTGACGCGGCCACACCCAATAACGCCGCCGCGCAGGCGAGCACCACAGCAATCCGTCGCATTCATGCCTCCGTTCGAAGGCGGCAACGTAGCGGCGCTCGACCCTCCCTGACGAAACCTTCGGGGAAAGATCAGGGATCCGCTGGCTCGCCGACACGGCGCGCGCCCTCGCGCAGGTAGAACGGCTCCGCCTGCGCGAGCAGCGCACGGCCGACGCCGGCGCCCATCGCGTCCGGCTCGACGAACAGCGCGTCGAGCTCCGGCGGCGCGGCAGCGGGATTGACGGCGCAGAAGCCGAGCAGTGTGCCGTCGCGCTCGGCGACGTGCACAAGGATCGTGCGCAGATCGTCCTCGTCCCAGAGCAGCGAGTTCGGCTAGCGCCCGGCGACGCGCCGCGGCGCCTCGCGGTTGCCGAAGACGTCGATGCTGAAGAAGCGCGCGCGGCGAAGCGAGGTCGCGGGGATGCGCAAGCTGTCGCGGCGCAGGCGCACGGGGTGGGACCCGAGCGCCGCGACGGTGGTCGCGACGCCGGACCGATCGGTCGCCGTGAGGTGAATGGTCGCGATGTGTCCGTGGCGCGTGACGCGGGCGTGGGTGCGCGGTGGGGTGCGGTCGGCCGGGTGCGGCGCGAGCCGGCGAGAGCCGTCCCGCACGGTCGGGCCTGTGCGGTCGGCGGTGACGACGAGGTTCGTGTGGGCCGGGCCGTAGACGGTCGTCCGCGCGGTGGTGCTGATCGCCGCCACCGCTCCGCGTCGATCGGCGACCACGCTCAGCCGCGTGTCGGCCGGCATCGAGATCAGGACGTGGCCGCCCCTGGCGGTTGCCGTCAGGAGGCCCTGTCGCTGCGCGGCTGCGAGAGTCATCGAGTGTGCGCGAGCGGCCGCGGCGGCACTGCCGTTGGCCGCAGGGGTGCCGATCCGGATCGCGCCCGCGCCTCCGTTCGAGATCACGTCGAGCGCGACCGGCGCCGGGGTGGCGCACAGCGGGCTGCGGTCGACTCGCAGGGCGTGCGCGTCGGCCGGAGCCACAGTCACCGATCCGTGGACGTCATGGCTCACGAGCCCGCGCGTGAGGAGGCCGAGCCCCAGGGGTCCGAGCATGTCCGGCTCGGGGACGCAGGAGGTGTCGTTGATGACGTAGGTGCCGAGCTCCTGCCCGTCGCGCAGCACGCGCAGGCCGGCGCTGGGGAACAGGTCGGCGTCGTAGTGCAGCCGCAACGTGCCGTCGGGATCGATGTGCCCGGCGAGCTCCTGGTCGGCGGTCGGGGCGAGATCCAGGGGGATCAGCGGGTTCGCGGCGGAGAGCTTCAGCTGGAAGTCGCTGTCGCCCACCGGGGCTGCCGAGGCGGCCTTGGTCGCGCGGCCGGTCTGCGAGCACGGCCATGACTCCCCGAGCGGACCGTGATAGACCATGTCGCGGCTTGTGACGCCGAAGTCGCCGTGTTCGGCGAAGTTCGTGATGCGGCTGCCGTCCCAGTCGAACTGTGCGACCTCGAGCCCGCGGTGGGTTCCGTCATAGCCGGCGTGCCCGTCGCCGTGGAACGTTGAAGCGACGAAGCTGTCGAAGTTGGTGATGTACATGCATCCGCCGGTGAGGGCCACGGCCAAGTAGGGCAGCGGGACGGGCGTGAGCGGGTCGACGACGTGGGGCTGGGCGATCCAGCCCTGCAACTGCACCTCGTAGTGGTGCACGACGGGCGTCAGCGTCACCGTCGAGCTGGATCGCGTGTCCGTGTCGATGGTCGAGGACCCCTGAACGCTGGAGACGGCGTGCTGGGGCAGGTCGCCCGCGGCGGTCGCGGTGACGGTGCCGCCGGCGTCAAGCGCCGCGTCGTTCAGGCCGCCGTCGGCGTCGAGCAGGATCGCCGCGCCGCTCGTCGGCTGCCACAGCGGGCAGCTCTCGAAGGTTCCGGCGGGCGCCCCCTGCAGGCGTAGCCGGCCGGCCTTCACGGCGAGCTGTGCGTCGAAGTCGCCGACTCGGGTGCCGCAGTCGCCGGGGGGTGCGGGCGGGAGCCCGAAGACGCAGCCGGGAGGCTGGCGGATGTCGAGCCCGCCCTGGCGCTCCGTCGACGCCTTCAGGACCACCCTGGTCGTGCCGGTGAGCGATCCGTCGGGGCCGCGCTGCAGCACGAGGCGGCTCGTGGCGTCGGTATGGAACGCGGTCGTCTGGTGGCTGGAGCCCTGAAACGACCAGCACGCCGGCGGCTGGTAGCTGTAGGTTCCGGTGACGGTCTGCGAGCCGGCGACCGCGACGTCGAACGTCAGGGGTCCACCGTCGGCCTCGGCGGCCGCGACGGGGATCAGCAGGGCCGCGGCGGCGGCGACCGCGAGCCGGCGCGCGATCATCGCCCGGCCCGCCTGTGCCGGAGCGTGACGGTGACGCGTCCGCCGGCCGGCAGGGCGGCGCCTGCGCGTGGGCGCTGGGTGCGGACGACACGGTTCGAGCGTGCGTGGCGCGGAGCCCGCAGCGCGCAGTGCGCGCGGGCCGCGGCGGCGCGGGCGCGCGCGAGCGACTTGCCCGTCAAGCGCGGGACCGTGCAGCGCGTGCCGACGCGCGGCGGCGTGCCGCCCCCGTTCTTGGCGGCGGCCCGGACGTCGGCCGGTCCCCACGAGGGTGAGGTGCCGCCGGCGGCGAGCAGGCGCGGGGCGCCGACGGCGGAGCACCCGGCGCTGAGATCACCGACGGAGACGACGTAGATGCTGCCGCCGGACTCGTAGGCGAGGTGCGCGCCGTCGGGTGACCAGGAGACGCTCTGGTAGCCGTGTTCGTCGTTCTCCAGGCGGCAGGCGAGCTGCGGCGCCGCGGACTGGGACGCCGGCGCCGGCGGCGTGGCGGAGACGGTGTAGAGGCGCAGCGACTCGGTGATGACGAATCCGCCCCCGCCGATGGCGAGGCGGTCACCGCGGCGGGAGATGGCGCCGAATTGGGGATAGGCGGCGGCCGGGTCGCTGAACCAGTGGTAGGCGTGCGCGAGGTCGTCGGCGGCCGCCGGGTCGGCGTGGCCGAGCTCGTGGAAGATGACGTCGGTGATGCCGTCCTGACCGAGCGAGCCGGCGCCGGGGTCGAATGCCATCACGTGCCCGTTGTCGATCCAGGCGGGGTTGTCCCAGCCCTTGATCAGGCCCAGCTCGCGCTCGCCCGTCGCATCGTCGGCCCTGGTGTAGGAGACGCCGCCTTCGGTGCTCGAGGTTCCCGTCACGGGATCGACGCCTTGGGTGTGGAAGAAGGTGAAGGCGACCTTGGTGCCGTCGGGCGACACGCGCGCCGCGTAAGGGCCCGAGAATCCGCTGCCCCCGCCGAGCCCGAGCCACGTCAGGAACGGCGCGCTCGGCTGCGTGCCGTCCTGGTTGAAGCGCCACAGCCGATTGTCGTCGCCGATGGCGACGATCGTGCCGTCGTCGGATTGGGAAGGGGAGGCGAACTTGCGCCCGTGGCTGACCTGCGCCGCGCGGGCGCCGTCCGGACTGCTGACCCAGATGTCGTTGTCCTTGACGTAGGCGACGCTGTCGGCGCCGGCCGCGGCCGGGGCGAGCGCCAGGGCTCCGAGCGCCGGCGCGAGCGCGCGGCGGAGGTTGAGCATCATTGAGGGCTCCTGGGGGAGGGTGACGGCGATGCCCGCACTCTGGGGCCGGCGCGGCGGCGCTCGCCACGGGGCCGTCCCTACACCGGCCCCCCAGGGTTTGCGAGTCAGGCCAACGCGGCCGCGAGCTGCGAGCGTGACTTGATGCCGAGCTTGAGATAGCTGCTCGACAGATGCATCTCGACGGTCTTCGGAGTGACGAACAGGGCCTGGGCGATGTCCCGGTTGGTCAGGTTCTCGGCGGCCATCGCCGCGACTCGCCGCTCGCTCGGGGTGAGCGACTCGGGGCCGGAGAGGACGAGGCGGCGAGGGCGAGCGCCGGTCGCGGCGAGCTCGATCTTGGCGCGCTCGACGAGCGGAGCCGCGCCGCAGATGAACGCGACCTCGAGCCCGCGCCGGAGCGGATCGCGGGCGTCGGCGCGACGGTTCGCGCGGCGCAGCGCGGCGCCGAGGTCGGTGAGCGCCTTCGCGTACTCCAGGCGGGCGTTGGACTCGCGCAGCACGTCGACGGCCTCTTCCAGGCGATCGTGACGGCGCTCCGGCTCACCCACGGCAGCGAGCGCCCTGAGCGCCCGTCCCACCGCCCGCGGCGCTCCCCAGCGGCGCGCGAGCGCGACTTCCTCCTCGGCGAGCTCGCGGGCGCGCGGACCGGTTCCGAGCGCGAGCGCGGCGCTCGAGCGCCAAGCCATCCAGGCCGGATTGCGTCCACCGAGCGCGTCGAAGCGGCGGCCCGCGTCGAGCATCTCCATAAGGCCGCCGCGGGTGTCGCCGCCGAGGATGCGAAGGCGAGCGCGGCTCTCGGCGAGCCAGTGGTGGTGGCCGTCGTCGGGCAGCTCACCGTCGAGCGCGAGATCCGTGATCGCCAGCGCCGCGTCGTCGAGCCGTCCCCGCTCGCACAGCGCGTCGACCAGGTAGGCCGCGGGATACGGGACGCCCATATCGACGCCCCAGCGGTTGGCCAGGTGGAGTGCCTCCCGTGCATCGGACTCGGCCTCGGCAAGGGCGCCCTGGACGACGGAGAGCTTGGCGCGGAAGGTCTTCGCGGCGCAGAGCGCGAACGCCGAGCCTGACCGGTGCGCGGCGGCCAGCGAGGCGTCCCAGACGTCGGTCTCCTCGCCGGTGTCCGCGAGCGTGAGCACCAGGCCGGCCTGCACGTACGCCGCGCCGCCGTTCTGCTCGGCGAGCAGCGCCCCGCCCGCGAGGGCTCGGCGCGCCAGCGCGATCGCCTGCGTAGCCGGCGCGCCCGCCCGAGCGTCTTCATACGCGAGCAGCGCGAGCAGCATCTTCCCGCCGACTCCGTCGCCATCGTCGCCGCGGAAGCGCTCGAGCCGCTCCGCCCCGAGAGCGTGCAGGCGCGGGTCCATCGAGCCCGCGGCGACGATTCCCGCCTCGAGGCGGCGTGCGAGGTCGGCATCGGCGCCATCGAGCTCCGCGAGGCCACGGTCGAACACACGGACGGCGTCGTCGGTGTGTGAGGTGAAGAACAGCGTCGTCCCGAGCAGCACGGCCACCTCGGCGCGAGCCCGCGGCTCGGCGATGAGCCGGGTCGCCTCCTCCAGATGGGGCGCCGCCGCGGTCCCGTCCACGAGCGCCTCAGCGCGGCCGAGCTCCAGCACCACCTGCGCACGCCGGGTCTCCGACGGCGGCTCGGCCAGCGCGCGGCCGAGGTAGGCGACGGCGCTGTCGGGTGCGCCACGCGCCAGCGACTGCCGGGCCGCCTCACGCAACGTGCTCACCGTCGCGTCGCGAGCGGCCGCCGGCGTCAGCAGGAGGTGCGAGGCGATCTGCTCCGCCGCCGCGCCGTCGCGGTCGAGCAGCGCAGCCGCGTGCGCATGCGCCGCTTCACGCGTGACGCTGTTCAGTCCCGCGTACACGGCCGCGCCGATCACCGGGTGCGCGAACCCGAGCGGACCGCGGGCGGTCAGGATGTCCACGCGGCGCAGCATCCGAGCCGCGCGGACCGCCTGCGCGTGGTCGAGACCGGCGAGCGTCGCGGCGAGACGGAGCTCGACGCGGTCTCCAAGTACCGCAACCGCCCGGGCGAATTCGCTCGCGTCGCCCGGCAAGCCCGTCAGCCGCAGCTCCACCGCCCTGGCGACGGCCTGCGGCCCGATCTCATAAACGCGACCGAGCTGATCGGCCCGCGGAGCGATACCTTCGCTCTCGAGCGCGCTCAGCAGCTCCCCCAGTAGCAATGGATTGCCACCCGTCGTCTCGTGACACGCGACGGAGAACGCTGCGTCGACCTCCGCCCCTAGCCGCTCCCGCGCGAGCCGCGCGGCCGCAAGCGGGCTCAGCGCCCTGGGACGGCAGACGACGGCGTCGGGATCGTTCATGAGGCCGCCCAGCAGCCACGCGACCGATCCTGGCTCGGCGGGGCGCAGCCCCATCGCCACCAGCAGAGGGAGCCCGTCGAGCCGCCGCACGAGGTAGTCAAGCCAGCGCAGCGACGATGCGTCGGCCCAGTGCGCGTCGTCGAGCGCGAGCAGTACCGGGCGCACTGACGCGAGGTTGGCGACCAGCCAGTAAAGGCCGTGCAACGTCGCATAGCTCGAATCCGCGACGGCCGGCTCGTCGAGCGCGCCATCGTCGAACAGCCGCCGTGCCGTCCCGGCGGACCCGGCGAGCAACGCGTCGCGCCGCGCCGGCTCGGCGCGGGCGAGGACCGGCTCGAACAGCTGGCGCACCATCCCGTACGAGAACTCGCGCTCGAGTTCGCCGCCTCGCGCCCGCAGCACCTCCATCCCCGCCTGCACGGCCAGCTCTCGCGTGGCAGCCAGCAGGCGCGTCTTGCCGATCCCGGCCGGACCCTCGATCATCATCAGCCGGCCCGCGCCGGATGTCGCCGCCGCCACGGCCTGCGCAACCTCACCGACCTCGGTCTCGCGCTCGAGCAGACTGGCAACCACCCGCATCGCGCGAGTGTGACCGACCGGCGCCCCAGGGGGAAGCGGCGCCAACGTAGGGATCGATCCAGGGGTCCCTCCCGTCGCGAGCAGTTCGCCCGTGCCGCACGCTGCGACTGTCATCTACGACGTCGCGGCAACCCACGGAACTCAAGGACGGCAATCCATGGCGCTCATCTTCCTACCGATCGCGGTCGTCGTGGGGCTCGTCCTCGGCGATGTCCGGCGCGCAAGCCGTGCGTCCGTCTCGATCTGGCTCGTCGCCATCCTGGCGCTCTTGACCGTGAAGCTGAGCGGCGCTGCCGTCTCCCCGTGGGAGATGGCCGTGCTCGTCGTCTGCCTCCCTCCAGCCCTCATGCTCGCCAGGCTCGCGGCCCGCCTGCGCTGAGGTGATCCGCGAGTCATGGACGAAGTGACGGTCGTCGCCTTCGCGCTCGTACCGCCGAGGCCGAACTCATCCGCCAGCCGGAGTGGTGATCGCTCGGGCAGGGCGCTCCGCGGCGAACGGCGCAATCCGCATCTTCGTCAGAGCGACGAGAGCACGTAGTGATCGACTCCCGGTCCGTAGCCATCCAGCACCCTCCTAGTGCGGTGCCGGGAGCGCCCGCTCGTCGTCGGGTTCGGGTGGCGCCGCGCGCGCCTGGAACACGATCGCGACGATCACGATCGCGCCGCCGACGAGCGTGAGGGTGCTCGGGCGCTCGTCCAGCGCGAGCCACACCCAGAGGGGGCCGAGCACCACCTCGAGCAGGGTGATCACGCCCACCTGCGCGGCCGGTATCAGCCGCGCGCCGACGGTGAGCAGCGCGAAGCCGAGCCCGATCTGACCGATGCCGAGCGCCGCCAGCCAGACGACGTCATCGCCGCGGATCTCTCCAGGACTGGAGAAGGGAAGGAACGCCACGACGAGGATCGCCTGCGAGAGGCAGGTGGCCGGGGCCATCGAGACGTCGTGGCGCCAGCGGGTGATCACGATCATCACCGCGAACGCGAGCGCCGCCACGAACGAGAGGCCGTCGCCCGCGAGGCTGCCTTCGCTCGGGGCCCCGAGCATCACCGTGACGCCCGCCAGCGCCAGCGCCATCGCGAGAACGGCGCGCCGCGTGATCGGTTCGCCGAGCGTCACCCGGGCGAGCAGGGCGGCGAGCACGGGAGATACGGCCAAGATGAACAGGACGCGTGCCACGCTCGCGTGGTTGAGCGCGGCGATGAAGCTGCCCGACGCGGTTGCGACGCACAGCGCCACGGCGACGCCCGCAATCCCGACGGACCTGAACGCCTGCAGCGTCCGACCGCGCTCGACGACCGCGACATAGACCAGCAGCGCGGCCCCCGCGAACGCCGCTCGGCCGAAGACCTGCGTCGACGTGTCGAGCGTGAGCTGACGCTGGAGGACACCGGCCGTCGACCACGCAACGGCCGCGAGCGCCACATAGATCTGCCCGCGCCGCTGGCGCCGCGACCCCTCGAGCGCCACCGTCGCCGCCGTCACGCCGCCAAGTGATAGCGAATGCCCCGCTCGCCCGGGTCGGAACGCCCGAGGCGCGATGCGCTGACCGAAGGCATGTAGGAGGTTGCCCGAGGACGCCGTTGCTGGGCCTGCGGCGGACCACTCCGGACGCCGTCAGCGCTGCGATCCCGGCGACGCCTCGTCATCGAGGTCGAGCAGCGCGTCGATCTGCCCGACGATGCCGGGCCCGGTTGCGCCACGAGGTCATCAGGTCGGCGATCTCATGGCGGCCCAGCACGAGCGCGACGCCGAGCACGACCATCATCGTTGACGCAAGCGGCCCGTCCAGCGACGTGGCAGAGCTGCCGTCGCCGGCCAGTGCGGTGAGAAGCACGGTGCGCAAGCAGGTCATGCTTGGAGGAGGCCCGTGCGCGCGCAGTTCGCCCCCCGCACGCGCTCGGGCACCGAGGTCGGCACCATCAACGCTTGGCGTCGGCGTAGTGCGGAGCCGGTGGTTCCCCTCGACGCGAACGATCTCTCGGTGGGAGCAAGTCACGAAGTGTGGGGATGGGAGACCATCCGCGTTCGCGCGGACGAGTTGCTCGACTCCAGATGACTGCTGCCTGCGCCTCAACGGCGCGCCGCGCGCCGATGCCTCGAAGCGGTAGCGCGCGGGAGCCTGGCGTTGACTTCGGACCGAGCCGAGGGTCCGCACTCAGAGCGCCCGGCTGCCTGACGCCTACTGGAACGGACCGTGGCGGCTCATGCCATCGGCCATCCATAGGGCGACCGCCTGCTGAGTCTGGTCGGCATCATGTGCGTGCATCGAGAGCACATAGCCGTGGCCGTGCTGGTTCCATACCACGATGACGTGCCCGCCGTGGATACCTCCGGTCGGGAAGCCCTGGGCCTTCAACACCAGCGCCGGATGGGTGGCCACCGTTGCACGGCGGACGAGCTTGAGCCGCACCGGCGTGAACGTTCCCGGCCGCTGCCCCGGCTGGGCACCGACGAGCCCGAGGTCACCTGGGGTGGCGCAGCACGTCTCAGATGGCGCCGGCACGTGAACCGGCCACATGGCCTCTTGCGTCGTCTCCAACGAGAAACGGGCAAGGCGACCGCCAACAAGGACGTGGGTATGTTCGTCGCGCTCGAGTGCTCGCAGGTCCATCAGGTACGCGGAGGGACCTGGAGCCAGGTCGGCGTAGCGAACCGACCAACGCGCGGACGGCAGCCGGGGCGGACACAGGACCGGCATCGTGGCGCGCCGTGACCGAGCGACGCACGCACGCAGCACCGGCGACGGCGTACGGACCAGCACAGCGTCACCCGCCGGAGGTGCTGTAAGCGCTCCCGTGCGCGCGGTCGTCGTCGCGGTGCCATGACCATGACCGCCGCATCCCACAAGTACGGCCGCCCCCAGGGCGCTGATGGACCATCGCCGCACCATCGCCTCTAACTTACGCTGGTGCCCGGCATTTAGGTCTGGCATCGCCTAGGTCGTCCGGACCGCCCGAGCGTGAGGCTTCCGCGATCACCCGCCAGGGGGCACTGCCGCTCCTGCCTCCAAGTAGGAGCGAGGGCCGCGCATGGTCAGCTCGCTCGCCGGGCCGCCAGGGATCGCCCAACCGAAGTTGCGTTCTGGAGCTGCCTTGCGCGGTCACGGCTCGCACGTCAGAGTCGGGCGGTGGCGCGTCGGATGCTCGCTGTCCTGGTCTTGCTGGCTTCCGCGCTCGCGGTGGGCTGCGGCGGGCAGGAGCCGAAGGCGCGGCGCGGCCGGGCCGCCGAGACTCGGCGCGTTGCCCGCGTGGCGGAGGGTCCGGGCAGGCTCGTCGCGATCGGGGGCAGGCGCAGCCTCTACCTGGAGTGCGTGGGTTCGGGCAGCCCAACCGTCGTGCTGGAGGCCGGCTTCGGCGCGGACACGTTTTCCTGGCGAGACGTGCAGCCCGAGGTCGGCCGCAGCACTCGGGCCTGTGCCTACGACCGCGCGGGCACGGGCAACAGCGTCGCGCCGCCGGGCGTGCGTGACGCACGCGACGAGATCGCCGACCTTCGGCGGCTGCTCGGCCGCGCCCGCGTCGAACCGCCGTACGTGCTGGTGGGCCACTCCTACGGCGGGGTCCTGGCGCGCGTGTTCGCGCACCTCTATCCAACGGAGACGGCGGGGCTCGTCCTCATCGACACGATGGGCCGCGACGGACGACGACGCCAGCTCGCCATCTGGCCCGCG
>NZ_AUEK01000025.1 GCF_000425945.1 Candidatus Solirubrobacter pratensis | reverse complement strand
TCGTCGCGATCGGGGGCAGGCGCAGCCTCTACCTGGAGTGCGTGGGTTCGGGCAGCCCAACCGTCGTGCTGGAGGCCGGCTTCGGCGCGGACACGTTTTCCTGGCGAGACGTGCAGCCCGAGGTCGGCCGCAGCACTCGGGCCTGTGCCTACGACCGCGCGGGCACGGGCAACAGCGTCGCGCCGCCGGGCGTGCGTGACGCACGCGACGAGATCGCCGACCTTCGGCGGCTGCTCGACCGCGCCCGCATCGAACCGCCGTACGTGCTGGTGGGCCACTCCTACGGCGGGGTCCTGGCGCGCGTGTTCGCGCACCTCTATCCAACGGAGACGGCGGGGCTCGTCCTCATCGACACGATGGGCCGCGACGGACGACGACGCCAGCTCGCCATCTGGCCCGCGCCGAGCAGCTCGCGCTCTACGGTGTCGCACCCGACCCCGTGCGCGACGAGCTCGAGCGAGCGCGGCTCCGCCTGGCCGAGACCAATGTTGGACTCGACGCCGCTCAGCAGCGGCGAGATCGCATGCACTGGCTGAATCGCCACCGGCGTCGCGAGCTGGACACGGCGGTCGCCGGATGGCGGCGTGCGCGCGACCACTGGCGGCGCGAGGTCACGCGCGTCGAGCGCGAGCTCGACGCGCGACCTGCGGCGCTCGAGCCGCTTGCGCGCGATCGGCCGCAGGACCGGCGGCGAGAACGCGGGCTTGGCATCGAGCGATGATCGACGCAGCCACTCGCGGCCTGACCCGCGCCGAGCTGATGACCGCCCGCGATGTCGCCGAGCTGCTCGACGTCCCCGTCTCGACCGTCCAGGACTGGGGCCGCAAGGGCATGCTGCCGCGGGTGAAGCTGGGCCGGCACGTGCGCTTCATCCGCGCTCACGTCGAGGCCGCGATCCTCGCCGCCGAGCAGCGCAACGGCGCAGCGCCACACGCAGAATGGTCCGCCGAGTTGGTCCGCTGAGACCGCTTCGGCGCCGCGCAAGGCAGCCCCGGAACGACGAAAGGCCCTGCATTGCAGGACCTTTCGGAGGAGCGGCTGAAGGGACTCGAACCCTCGACCTTCTGCATGGCAAGCAGACGCTCTAGCCAACTGAGCTACAGCCGCGTGGAGCGCCGAGTATAGCCGTGCCGACTCGGAAGCGGGCTGCTGATGGGCTCCCGGTACGCTCACACCATGGCGGATGCCCCGACTGAGCGCCGGCCACGGACGCCGCTCCCCCGCAGCGGCGACGGTAAGCCCCCGGCCCAGGGAGGTGGGCAGCCGCCGGCGCGCATGCCGCGCATGCCCGGATCGCGCAACTTCTGGCTGTTGATCCTGGTCCTGCTGGTGATCAACTACGCCACGGTCGGGCTGTTTGCATCCGGGCGCGAGCACAGCGTGACGATCCCGTACAGCCCGACCTTCCTGCAGGAGGTCACGCAGAACAACGTGAAGGCGATCTCGTCGCAGGGCGAGGCGGTGAGCGGGGAGCTCAAGAAGGAGATCCACTACCCGAAGAGCGACTCGGAGCCGGCGAAGAACTTCGAGACCCAGATCCCGACCTATGCCAACGGCGACCAGCTCGAGCAGCAGCTGCGCCAGCACAACGTCGAGATCGCGGCGGAGCCGATCAACCAGGGCCACGGGTTCTTCTACAACCTGATCCTCGGCTTCGGCCCGGTGATCCTGCTGGTGGTGCTGTTCGTGTGGCTCTCGCGCCGGGCCTCCGGCGGCCAGATGGGCGCGCTGGGCAGCTTCGGCCGCAGCCGCGCGCGCCGCGTGGAGGGCGGCGAGACGCACGTCACGTTCGCCGACGTCGCCGGTATCGACGAGGCCAAGGCCGAGCTGACCGAGGTCGTGGACTTCCTCAAGAACCCCGAGAAGTACCAGCGGCTCGGCGGGCGCATCCCGCGCGGCGTGCTGCTCTCGGGCGCCCCGGGCACCGGCAAGACGCTGCTGGCGCGCGCGGTGGCGGGGGAGGCGGGCGTGCCGTTCTTCTCGCTGAGCGCCTCGGAGTTCGTCGAGGCGATCGTCGGCATCGGCGCCAGCCGCGTGCGCGACCTGTTCCGCCAGGCCAAGGAGGCCAGCCCGGCGATCATCTTCATCGACGAGCTCGACGCGATCGGGCGCTCGCGCTCGGCCGGCACCGGCCCGTTCAGCGGCGGCAACGACGAGCGCGAGCAGACGCTCAACCAGATCCTGACCGAGATGGACGGCTTCGAGACGACCGACGCCGTGATCGTGCTCGCCGCGACCAACCGGCCGGAGATCCTGGACTCCGCCCTCCTGCGCCCCGGTCGCTTCGACCGGCGCGTCACCGTCCCGCCGCCCGACAAGGCGGGCCGGCGCAAGATCCTCGACGTCCACACGCGCTCGCTGCCGCTCGACGACGACGTCGACCTGGACCGGATCGCCGCGATCTCGCCTGGGATGGTCGGCGCCGACATCGCGAACCTCGCCAACGAGGCCGCGCTGCTGGCCGCGCGCCGCCGCCACGAGAAGGTCAACGAGGCCGATTTCACGGACGCGCTGGAGAAGATCATCCTCGGCGCGCCGCGCGGGATCGTGCTGTCACCGACCGAGAAGCGCCGGACCGCCTACCACGAGTCCGGGCACGCGATCGTCGGCATGCTGACCGCGGGCGCCGACCCGGTGCGCAAGGTCTCGATCATCCCGCGCACGATGTCGCTCGGCGTGACGATCTCCTCGCCCGACGCCGAGCGCACCAACTACGACCTCGACTACCTGACGGCGCGCATCAGGGTCGCGCTGGGCGGCCGCGTCGCCGAGGAGGTCGTCTACGAGTCGATCTCCGCCGGCGCCGAGTCTGACATCCAGCAGCTGACCGGGATCGCGCGCCAGATGGTCGGCCGCTGGGGGATGAGCGACGCGATCGGGCCGATCGCCGTGATCCCGTCCGACGCCCAGGGGCCGCTGCTGCCGGGCGTCTCGGGCGTCTCGGAGTCCACGCAGGAGCTGATCGACCGTGAAGTGCGCCGGATCGTCGACGAGGCCCACCGCGCCGTCACGCAGCTGCTGACCGAACACCGCGACAAGCTCGACAGCCTGACCGAGCGCCTGCTGGAGAAGGAGACGCTCGACCAGGACGAGGCCTATGAGGCCGCGGGCGTGCCGATGCCGGCCGCCGGCGAGGAGACCACCTCGGCCGTGATCTAGCCGAACGCGGCGCGGCCGCGCTGGACGCCGGTCTCGCCGCGCTCCAGCCGCTCGCGCGCGGCCTCGAGCAGCTCGCCGTCGGGCGTCAGATAGTCGCGCCAGGAGCGCGTGGGGGCGTAGCCGAGCAAGCGGCGGGCCTTGGCGATCGAGATCCCGCCGGCGGGTTCGCCGCGGACCTCGACGGCATCCCCGAAGTGGTGCGCGAGCAGCTCCGGCAGCGGCCGGCCCGCGGCGTTGTCGGGGGAGGCGATGTACATCACTTCGTGGCCGGGCAGCGAGCTCTCGGCCGCGAGCCGCAACGCATCCGCGAGGTCATAGGCGTCGATGTAGCTCCAGAAGCTCTCGCTCGGCGCGCCGCCGAACGGGTCGCGCAGCCAGCCGGCGAGGCTGCGCGCGTAGTTGCCCTCCCACTGGACCCACGTCGGGCGGATCGAGATCGCGCGCACGTCCGAGCGCGCGACGGCGGCGTCCATCAGCTGCTCCCCGAACAGCTTCGACAGCGCGTACGGGTCCTGCGGGCGGCTCGGGAGCTCCTCGTCGATCGGCGCGTACGGCGCGAAGAACCGCCGCTCGGCGAAGCCCATGCCCGGCACCGTCTCGCTGGAGAGGTTCACGAGCCGCGGAACGCCGAGCCGCACGCACGCCTCGGCGACGTTGAACGTCGCCATCAGGTTGTTGCGGAACACGGTGTGCGGCGTGTTCTGGGTCGGCTCGGGGAGCGCGGCGGCGTGGATGACCACGTCGCACCCGCGGACCACGGCGAACGCGTCGCCGGCGTCGTTCAGATCGGCTTGAACGTAATGAGCGACGCGCCGGCCGCCTTCGTAGACCGGAGCGCCGAGGTCGCAGCCGACGACGTCGTGCCCTGCCTCGACCAACGCGTAGACCGCCGCTGCGCCGACCTTCCCGCGCGCGCCCGTGACCAGGATCCGCATTGCGGGAGTGCTAGCAGGCGCGGGCCGCGCGCAGCGCGCAGATCGCCGCGAGCAAGAAGGCGAAGCCCGTCAGCCCCGGGATGTCGAGCGCCGCGGCCATCCGCGCCGCTTCCGGCACCGGCGCGCAGGGGCGGGTGGCGCACTGCTCGGTTCCGAACGACCAGATCGCGACGGCGAGCAGCTCCGCCCCGCAGAGCGAGATCGCGATCCGGCTGAAGACCGCCGGCGCATCCACGGTGGGCAGGAAGAGCCAGGCGCCGAACGTGAGCCACACAGTGAAGGCCGCCGCAACCTCCATGCGGACGATGGTGGCGATCACGCGGGCGTCAGGCAAGCGACCGGGCGGGTTCAAACCTGGCCGGGTGAAGCCGACGCAGTGAAGGTGCGCCGACTGACCCTCCTCCTCGCCCTGTCACTCCTCTTTCCGGCGGCTGCCGGGGCCGCGACGCTCGGCGGCTGGAACCGGCGCGAGCAGCGCGCGGTCGCCTCGGCCGGCCTGCTCGGACGCCTCGCCGACGGCCGCTTTCACGGCGAGCGTCCGCTGAGCGGCGCGCAGCTGAGCGCCGCGCTGGGCGCGGTCGCCGCGCAGACCGGGCAGCCGCCGGTGGCGGGCTCGTCCGCCGCGACCGTCTCCGTCAGCGCCTTCGACGCGCGGATGGTGCGCCAGCTCGGCCTCGCCGACGTCGCCGCCCATGTCGACGACGTCGCCCGCGGCGCGGGGCTGCATCCCGCTAAGACGTTCGGCAGCGAGATCGTCGCGCGCTTCCTCGGTCTGCGCACGAACCACCCGGCCGCCGACGAGACGCTCGAGCTCTATCCGTGGGAGCCGATCACCCGCGCCGAGGCGGCCCACTCGCTCGCGGTCGTCCTCGGCTCCCGCGACTGGGCGGTCGCCGGCGCGCGCGCACAGCTCAGCGCGTTCTCGCTCCCGCGGTACCGCGCGCGCACGCGCGCCGCCCTGCGGCTCGCGGTGTCCAAGATCGGCATGCCGTATGTGTGGGGCGGCGAGACCGACGGCGTCTCGCCCGGCCAGGCGCATGGCGGCTACGACTGCTCAGGCTTCGTCTGGCGCGTGTTCACGCCGCGGCGCATCGGCGGCCGCACGGCGGCGCAGATGGCGGGGCAGATCCGGCGGTCGCAGCGCATCCGGCTCGAGTCGATCCGCCCCGGGGACCTGCTGTTCTTCGGCTCGGCGCCGTTCGGCGGCAAGGCGACGGAGCGGAGCATCGTGCACGTCGGCATCGCGCTGTCCGAGCATTGGATGATCCACTCCTCGGCGCAGGGCGTGTACGTCTCGTCGCTCGACGACGAGTGGCGGCGCGACGAGTTCGCCTGGGCGCGCCGCGTCCTCTAGGCCGCGGCGCTCAGGAAGTCGTCGTTGCCGCGCGGGTCGTACTCGGGCGCGTAGGTCTCGACCGAGATCTCGCGCAACTCGACGTGGCAGGCGTCGCAGACGACGACGTAGCGCAGCGTGCGCGACGCCTCGTCATAGCGACCTTCACCGCTGTGGAAGCCTTTGTGGTCGCACATGCGGCCATCGCACCACTTTTGGGCGCAGTCGTCGCCATGCGAACGTCCAGTGTTGCGGTCCCGAACCGGTCCGCGCGACGATGCGTAGTCACACGCATCGGCATTCCCGGGCTTGAAGGAGGCAGGATCGTGAGAGCGAGGAAAGTGACCGCGATGGCGGTCGCGGTGGCGGTGGCCGGCGGTGGGCTGGCGGTGAGCCAGATCGCGACGGCGCGGCCGACCGCCGCGAAGTTGAGGATCTCGGCCGACAAGAGCAAACTGAAGTTCAACACCTCGGCGCTCAAGGCCAAGCACGGCAAGGTCACGATCACGATGTCGAACCCCTCGGGGCTGCCGCACGCCGTGGCGGTCGAGGGCAAGGGCGTCGACAAGGACGGCAAGACGGTCCAGAAGGGCGGCACCTCCACCGTCACCGTGACGCTCAAGAAGGGCAAGTACACGTTCTACTGCCCGGTCGACGGCCACCGGAAGGCCGGCATGCGGGGCACGCTCACGGTCACCTGAGCGCCGGCTTCAAGAATCGGCAGGTGGGTCCGATCATCCGGCCCACGATGCCGATTCCCGGGGTCCACGTCGAGACGCTGCACAGCCCGCAGGCCTACACGCCGCAGCAGCTCGACCTGGCGTGTAGGCTCGCCGGCGTCCTCGCCCGCGGCCGGCTTCTGCTGCTCGAGCCGCCGCGGCGCTCCGGCTGAGCTCTTTCGCTCCGGCCTCGGGACAGATCGTCCGGCACTTCCGGACAGTCCCGCGGGTGACCGCGGTTGCGCAGATTTGATCCGTGGCCGACGCCACGACACCCTTCCTCGTCACCGGCGCCGGCGGAGGGATCGGCGGCGTCGGCCGCACCGTCGTCGAGTTGCTGCGGGCGCGTGACCTGCCCGTGCGGGCGATGGTGCACCACGACGACGCCCGCGCCGTGTACCTGCGCGAGCTGGGGGCGGAGGTCGTCGCCGGCGATCTCGCGCGGCCGTCCGACGTCGTTCGCGCGCTCGACGGATGCCGCCGCATGCTCTTCTGCATCAGCGTCTCGCCGATGTACCTCGAGGCCGCCGCGACGGTCGCGACCGTCGCGCGCGAGCTCGGCGGGCTGGAGGTCCTGATCGACCTGTCGCAGATGACGGTCTCGCAGATGACGCCCTTCAGCGTCGCCGAGTCGCATCAGCAGCGGCTGCACTGGCTGTCGGAGCAGGTGCTGAACTGGTCGGGGCTTCCGGTCGTGCACCTGCGCCCGACGATCTTCCAGGACGGTCCGCTGTTCACGACGCTGGTGGCGCGCTCGGTCGCCGGGCGCGGCGTGCTGCCGCTGCCGTTCGGGGACGGGCGGACGTCGCCCGTCGCGGCCGCCGACGTCGCGCGGGTGGCCGCGGGCGTGCTGATCGACCCCGCCCCGCACATCGGCACGGTGCTCGAGCTGACCGGGCCGCGGGTGGAGGACATGAACGGCGTCGCGGAGGAATACTCGCGCGCGCTCGGCCGGCGCGTCCGCTACCTGGACGTCGCGCCGGACGAGTGGGCGGACACGGTGCTCGCCCACAGCGGCCTCTCGCCGTTCGTGCAGGAGCACCTGACGACGATGGCGCGGCTGCACCGGCAGGGGCGCTACGACCGCTCGACCCCGACGGTCGAGGCGCTGACGCACCGGCCGGCCGAGCCGGTCGAGGCGTTCGTGGCCGACCACGCCGACCTCTTCACGGGCTGACCGGCGCGGCGGCGCGGACGCGCAAATGCCCCGATCCTCCTGCCGTCCACCGGCTCGACAAGCAGCGTGTGGACGAGCTCGTCGAGTCCCTTCCTCGCCGGCCCGCCACGTTGTTGAACTACGTGGTCGGCAACGCCGACGCCCACGCGAGAACACGCATTGCTGCACGAGGAGGGGAGGGTGCGCCTCGCGCCGCTCTACGACGTGATTTCGACCGCCGCCTACCCGGAACTCAGCCAGAACCTCTCCCTCGGGATCGGCGACGTGTTCGAGCCGGACGCGGTCGGCTTGGGGGAGTGGGACGACTTCGCTTCGTGAGGAATGGCACGACGCGGTCGTGGACAGGAACCTGTCGGTGATCGAGACACGCGCTCGCCGCGTCGAGGAGTCTGAAGCGGCGCCGACCGGAATCGAACCGGTGGGGTCGTCGAGTCATGGCGTAGAGCCGAATCTGCGCGACCTGGATCGAGCGTCAGGCAGCCGCCGCTGTCCCTGTACCGCACCCGATTCGAGGTCGGAGCGTGAATGTCGCACAGCGTGCGGTGTCGTCGCCTCCCGTCGGCAGGCTCCGCTCTGCCCGCCTACCGTGTCGATCGGCGGAGCTGGCCATCAACGCCGCGCTGCCTGAGCCGGAACCCCGGACTCCCTGACGCTGGTCCTCATCGCCGGCGCGGCGGAAGGCCGCGCCCTTGAGTAGGTAGGGATGTTGTCTCTCCAGAGCCGCCTGCTGTTGGCTCCGGAGCAGGCGCGCGAGGCGTTGTCCTCCGGCTTACTTGCCGTTCGAACCCGTCGATGGTGCTGCGACGTTGACCGGTCCGCTGGGCTTCGGATGCGACTGGGTCGGCTGACGGCCAGCAGTGGACGGGCCTCGGCCGGTTGATCGTGGAAGCCTGTGAGGAGGCGACGGCGGTGGAGACTTCGCCGCCATGAAGTCACTCGCTCCGGTTGGCCGGCTTCGCGATCGGCACCGGGGTCGTCGGCTTGGGGTGCGACACCGTCGGCTGACGACCGCGCTCCTCTGTGCCGGGCGGCGAGTGGCGGCGTGGCGAGCTAGGAACGCTCGGGCGACCGTTCCTCGATGTCTCGCTGGTGCTCATCGCTCATAGCGTAATGGTCGATCAGGCGAATGTCGGCGGCGTCGATCCAGATTCCCACGCTGCGTCTTTCGGGAGGGGGTGGCTTGACCGACCCGTCATCGTGGGAGATGTCCCAGCGCTCCTCGAGAAAGAGGTCTCGGGTCTTCGTGCCGTAGCCAGAGTGACTGCGCCTTCCGTAGTAGCCGGCAACGCGACCGCCATCTTTGAGCTCCACTACGAGCAGCAGGTCCTGCTCGTGGTCGAATGCAAAATCCCAGGAGGTCTGCGTCCGATGCTCGGCCTTCAGCCGATCGCTCTTTTCGTAGATCCACGCTCGGGGATCCGAGTTCATCCACCACCATGCGCCCAGGGCGGCACACGCGGGGAGGACAAGAAGGACGCCTATGGCGACAAGGCCGATGAGCCATAGAGGGGATTGGCCTTGAAAGAATCGCGTGAGATCAGCGCGCTCCAGCGCGTCGAAGGCGCTCAGTAGGCCGACGGCAAGCGCTGGCAGCAAGTAGACGAGCAGCGAGTAGTAGACGGTGGTGAGCAGCCGATCGAACGTGCTCTCTTCACCACGAACCTCGTAAAGGCGCTCCTTCAGGAGGACGGCGACGAAGCCGGGCAACACAAATGCAATGAGAATGAGAAGCGCGGTTCCGGTTGCCGGTGGCGTCATGGCCGCATCAGGTGTACGGGATCGGGCGGACGCGATTCGTGAGACGCCGCGACGTACTCGTTCTACGACTGGGCAATGCAGGAGCTCGACCCGCCGCGGGACAACAACCAAGCTCGCCAGACGCGCCCGCCGAAGGCGCGCAAGCCGCAGGTGTCCCGCATGACTCGTCGGGCGGCGCGCCAGGCCCGAGTCGTCGAGTTGCAACGGTAGCCTCGGCCGGGTGTTCGACCACGTCGCCATCGCCGTCTCGGACCTCGCGGCCTCCGAGCGCTTCTACCGCACCGTCCTCAGTGTCCTGGGCGTCGAGCCCGGCCATGCGGACGCCGAGCTGGTCGAGTGGGAGGACTGGGACATCGTGCGGACGGACCGCGAGCATCCGGTGACCCGCGGGCTCCACGTCGGCTTCCGCGCCCGCGACCGCGCGCAGGTCGACGCGTTCTGGCAGGCTGGCGCCGACGCGGGGTACCGCGACGACGGCGCGCCGGGGCCGCGCACGCAGTACGGCCCGACGTACTACGGCGCCTTCCTGCTCGACCCCGACGGCAACAGCGTCGAGGCGGTCCACGGCGACCGCGAGGACGCCGTACCCGACGGCCACGTCGACCACCTGTGGATCCGCGTCCGCGACACGCAGGCCTCCCGGCGCTTCTACACGACGATCGCCCCGCACGCCCGGCTCCGCCTGACGCACGACGACCCCGGCCGCGTGCAGCTGTCCGGCCCGGACTACAGCTTCTCGCTCGTCCGGGACGAGCGGCCGCTCACGGAGCACGTCCACCTCGCGTTCCCCACGCGCGAGGACGCGACGGTGCGCGCGTTCCACGCCGCCGCGCTCGCGGCGGGCTACGAGGACCACGGCGCGCCGGGCGAGCGCGCGGTGTACCACCCGGGCTACTACGGCGCGTTCGTGCTCGACCCGGACGGGCACAACGTCGAGGTCGTCAACCACAACCGGGGATGAGCCGTGGCCGACGAGTCCGCCCACGACATCTCGGCCGAGGGCCTCGAGGCGCTCGACTTGCGGACGTGGACGCATCACGCCGGATGCCGCCGCTCAGCAGCTGAGCGAGATCGCGCCGGCGCTCGACGAACTCGAGCGGCAGCTTCGAGCTCGCCCGGGCGATCGGGCGAGCGCCTGGACTGTGACGCGCGCCGGATCGAAGCCGTCGGGGTCGAACGAACGAACGTTCCGGACGACCCGCGGATCCGCTAGAGGCGCCGACCGGAATCGAACCGTGGGGTCGTCGAGTCATGCGCTAGAGCGAAATCTGGCGGCGTGGGTCGAGCGCCAGGCGGACGCGGCCGCTGCGCTGTACCGCCCCGTCGTCGAGTCCGGAGACCTCGCGTGAAGCGGTGCCGTGGGTCGTGCCGCGCAGTTGTGGTCGACCTGCGGTCGGCAGGCTTTGCCTGCCCCTCCTAGCTTGCTCAAGAGCGGAGCCGGCGGCGGCTGTCAAGGGCGAAGCCCTACCCCGAGCGAAGCGAGCGGGTTGACAGCCGCCGCCGGCGCAGCTACCCGAGGCATTCCGTCCTGGCGTGCCGATAGACAGGCTGGACGTGTCCGATGACGTCTACGAGCTGGTCGCGACCGAGGTTTGCGCGTGACAAGCTCGCCGCTCGCAGCATCTCGCCGGCGGAAGTCGAGCAGGTCCCGCGCAACGAGCACCGGATCGTCAGCAACCCGCACGCGGGCGGCGCGCCTGGCAAGCGCCGATTGCTCATCGGCGAGACCGACGCCGGGTGCTGACGCTGGTGATCGAGCAGACGTCGGATCCGACGACGTGGCTCGTGGTGACTGGCTGGAACGCGACGGCGGGTGAGCGTAGCCTGCTTCGTGGCTGAACGATGAGCAAGGACCCCTGGACAGCCCCGACCCGCAGCCCGGCGAGTTCGATGCCGATCTCGCCGAGATCGATCCGCGTTTGGTCGAGGCGCACGCCGGCAATCCGGACGCGCAGCTGAGGCTGCTGATCAGCGTCGAGGGCGAAGACGTCGTCCGGCTTGAGCGGATCGCCCAGGCGCGCGGCAAGACTCCGGGCGACGTCGTCGCCGAGCTCGTGCGCGACGCAGATCGCTCGGCTGCGTAGCCCACCTGGCTGCGCGTCGCCCCGGCGTTGGCCGGCGAGCACGGGCGAGCGAAGCGAGCCCGCGCGCAGCCGGCCGCGGCCGAAGGCCGCCTTGAGTGCGTACGGAATGTCGCCTCGCAGCGCACCGAGCGCACTCGCTTCCAGGCGACTGCGCAAGCGAGTTGACTTAGGCCTCCGTCCCGTCGGCGCCCCTGCTCTGCATTAGGTCATGCCTATGCACCACGTGGTGGTCCGGTGGATTGCGTGGCGCTGGGCAATGGGTCCCGGGCAGGAGCGCCTGAGTCCGGCCGGGAGGCCCTCGCCTACGCCTGCACATGGGCGTGGCGCGGTCCCGGTTGTCGTCCCCTCACCGGCACGCATCACCGAACCAGTGTGACGGCACACCGCCCTCGGCCAGTGCTCTCGGGACGGGCTCCACGCGACGGTGTGCCGGCACCGGTTCCTTTCCGTACGGAGCATCTGCTTGGCGTCGTGGTCAACTGGCCCTCGGTGGACCTGACCGATGATTTTTGCGCGCCGTGCTGGTCTGTACGCCGAATACCGACTCACGGGAGGCTGACGCCATGCGGAAACTGACCTTCGGCATGAACCTGAGCCTGGACGGCTACATCGCCGCGCCCGGCGACGACCTCGGCTGGAGCGTGCCGAGCGACGAACTGTTCCAGTGGTGGTCCGACCGGGTGGGGGCGACAGGCCTGGCGCTGTACGGGCGCAAGCTGTGGGAGACGATGAGCTCCCACTGGCCGACCGCCGACAAGCAGCCGGGCGCCACACCGGCGGCGATCGAGTTCGCCCGCCGCTGGCGGGACATGCCGAAGGTGGTGTTCTCCTCGACGACCAGCACGGTCGACTGGAACACCCGTCTGGTCACCGGCGACGCGGTCACCGAGATCACCAGGCTCAAGGCCGACGACGGCGGCCCCATGGACATCGGCGGTGCCACACTCGCCGCGGCGGCCATGCGGGCCGGGCTGATCGACGAGTACGCGATCGTCACCCATCCGGTCCTGGTGGGCGGCGGCACGCCGTTCTTCACGGCCCTGGACAACTGGGTGAACCTGAGCCTGGTGGAGACCCGGACGTTTCCCGACGGCGTGGTGCTGACCAGGTACGAGACCAGGCGCTGAGTGCCCGACGCCGGATCAGCGCGGGCTTCACTCCATGCGGCACGCCTTCGGGGACCACGTCGCCCGCCACGCCGGGATCAAGAACGCCCAGGCGCTGCTCGGTCACGCCGACGTCGGCACGACGCAGATGTACACCGGAGCGCCGACCCGGACGAGCTGGCGGCCGCGATCGCGGACTACCGATTCGGGGTGGAACGAACACACGTTCCGATAGAGCCCCAGGAACCGCTCAAGGCGCCGACCGGAATCGAACCGGTGTACACGGCTTTGCAGGCGGTCGGAGGCCGCTCGCTTGGCTCTGGACGGCGCTTCCAGGTGCGCTCAGGTGCGCTCAGTTCTCTGGGAACTGGCGCGGTTCGGGGCACCCGCCGGGGTACGCGGGTCCGAGGCGCCATCCGCAGCGGCGAACGCCGCGCCGAGCAGCTCGGCGTCACGCTGCCCGGGCACGCTGTGGACGTAGCGCATCGTCGTCGTGATGTGCGCGTGCCCGAGCAGCGCCTGCACGTCGCTGAGCGGCTTCACCTTCACCGCCAGCGACGCGAACGAGTGGCGTAGGTCGTGCCACCTGAGCGGCGGATCGCTCTCGCGCAGATGCGCCAGTCCCGCCGGCCCGAGCGCCCCATAGAAGTGCCGGCGCAGCGTCCAGCCGTTGAGCCGGTCGCCCAGCTCGTCGACGAGGACCAGGTCGTCGAGCCCCGTGCTGTGGTCGCGCTGGCTGAGCCCGTCGAGCAGTGCGGCCAGGTCGGCGATCATCGGCACTGAGCGGCCGTGCCCGCCCTTCGTGCCCTTCGTCCCGTTGCGCCCGTGAGACCTGCGCACGTGGAGCCGCTCGTCGAGCCACGCGACGTCGCGCCAGCGCAGCTCGACCAGCTCGCCGATCCTCACACCGGTCCACGCGCTCACCAGCACCGCGGCGCGGCCCGCCGACGTCGGCATCGCGTCCGCCACCGCGCGCATCTGCGCCGGTGTGAGGACGTTGAAGCGGCTCCGGTCGTACCGGACGCGCGGCCGCGGCACGAGCTTGCCGCCCGCCGGGTTCCGCTCGAGCCTATGACGCCGCTGCGCGTGGGTGAACACCTGGCTGAGCACCATCAGGCACTTGACCACGCCGCGCGCGGACATGCCTTCGTCGAGCTGCTCCTCCTTCCACGCCTCGAGGTCGGCCGGCTCGATTGCGTCGACGGCCAGGCCGCCGAACGTCGGCAGCAGGTGCCGATTGAGGACGGCCTGGTAGTCGCGCCACGTCTGCTCGCGCACGCCGTCCGGGCGGGCCTTCGCCGTCAGCCAAGAGTCAGCCACTTCGGCGACCGTGGGCATCGTCGCGCGCTCGTAGCCGCCGTCGGCGACCTTGCGGCGCTCTGCGTCGAGCAGGTCGCGCAGGGCGTCCTCGGCCATCCTGCGGGTGAGCTGGCCGGCCAGCGGTCGGCCGCCCTTCGCTGCGACCGGCCCGAGGCGGCTCGTCGTGTCCATGGGGCGCCGTCCCGGCACGCGGGTGGCCGCGTACCAGACCTCCTCGCCGCTCTTGAGCGTGCGCCGCTTGAGGCGCCCGGTCGGACGCTGCGCGCGCGGCATCAGCCGGCCCTCCGCGCGCGCCACAGGCGCCGGCCGGCCCGAACGAGCGGCGGGTGCCACAGGCCCCACCGGACGGCGGCGTAGAACAGCCCCAGTAATGCGACGTCACGCATCGCCGGCCGCCGATCCGCGCGCCCGCCGCTTGCGGCCGCTCTGCGGCTCCGATGCGCCGCCCTTGCCCGCGGCGCCGGCCGCGGCGCCCGCGGCCTCCACGGGAGCGGGAGCGTGCTCGCCGGCGCCGCCCGCGTCGGGCAGCGCCGGCGTGGTGCGCGCGTGCACCGGCCGGAATGACACGAGGCGCGCGCCGCGGGCATCGTCGTCGCTCCAGCCCAGCTCGGCGAGCCGAGCGCGCGCCGCGGGCGCCGCGTCGTGCTGCCGCGTCTTGCCCGGGAATAGCCCGACCAAGACGAGGCCGGCGCCGGGGGCCAGCTCGGCGCCGCCAGCCAGGGCGAAGACCGCGAACGCGGGCTCCGGCTGCTTCTCCCACGTGGGCTGCGAGTACGGCTCCGGCTGCTTCTCCCACGTGGGCTGCGAGTACGGCTCGGCCGCGGCGGCCGTGCCACCGCTAGCGTTCGTGCTGGCCATGAGGCTTACTCCTGTGGTCCTGGCCCGGGGCGCCTGCCAGCGCCGCCGGGCCGACTTGGTTGGAGCCGCGAGCGTATGAGCATCGCGGCGCAGCAACAAGGAGCGCCGTTCGCGGCCACCGAAGCCGCACGCATGCCGCGCGGCCGGCGGCCGGCGCCGCGCGGCACCCCCCCCGGCCCCCCGGCCGTGCCCGACGAGCCGCGCTACCCGGCGCCGGGCTGCTGATCGGCGAGCCGCCCATGCGCCACCGGCGCCGCCACCACGTGCGACCCGACGAGTTCGAGCGCCGCGCGCACGAACTGCTCGCGCGCTGCCTTGAACGCGGCCCGCTCTGCCTCGATCGCTCGGTTCGCCTCCAACAGCCGCTCCTCGTGACGAAGCGCGGCGATCATGTCGATCTCGCGAAGCGCTCGCATCATCGCGTCGCGCGCGGCGGCCGCCGCGCGCGTGGGGCCGTCCTCGGCGCCCCGCCGGATCGTGAGCCGCTCGACGAGAATCGCGCGCGCGCGTCCCTGCCGGCTCGCCTCCGCGAACGCCTTGGTGGCCTTCTCCTCGCCGCTCATCTCCAGGCCGAGGCGGATGAACCACTGATAGGAGGTGCCGAGCGCCTCGTCCGCCTCCTCGAGGCGGGCGGCAATCTCGTCGAGCAGCGTGCGCAGCTCCTGGGTATCGCGCATCGCCTGGTCGTGCGCGAACTGGCGCTGCTGCTGCGTGCGCGCGAACCGCGCCCCGATCGCGGGACTCACGAGGCCGGCGGTCAGGGTGCCGCCGATGCCGGCCAGGCCGAGGATGAGCGCGGTGTCTGCCACGGAGCCATTCTCGGTCCCGCTCCGGACGTCTACGCCGCGGCCGGCCCCCACCCCGCCCAGGCGTAACGGTGACGCCCCAGCGCGCCAGGAGTCGCCGTAGGACCGTGCACGCGGCTGCGTAAGCCGCGCCACCGCGCCGGGTGGCGCGCTCGGGTCCACGGGGTACCCCGGCGCGACCCCCGATGCCGTGCCGGCGCGGGTGTTGAATCGCCGCGCACCGCTCGGGGAGCCCGCTGGACTGGCGGGCTCCCCGGGCCGGCCTGTGGCTCATCGAGGGGAAGCTCCGGCGAGCGGGCCCGCTCGGGGCGGCGGCCGCGGTGGCCGTCACGCGTGGCGCGACCGCGCGCCCCGACCGAGTCCTCATGACTCCATCGCTCCGGCGAGCGCCAGGACCGCGCGATCAGCGCGGCTCTCCGGCGCGCGCTCGTACGCGGCCCGGAACGCCGCGCGGCTCGCGGTGATTGCCGCTCGCCACTCGGCCGCCTCCCTGGCCGCCCGGCCGGCCCGCGCGGGCGGCGCCGGGACGCACTCCGCCAGCGCCCGCCTCCACGCCGCGTCGAAGCCGAGCCCGCGAACTCGACTCGCCTCCAGGTGGAGCCGGACGTGCGTCGCCACGGTCACCGGCTCGGCCGCCCCGTCCCGCGCGGCGCGGCGGCCCGCGCCTCTGCCGCCCGCCGCGCCCCGGCCTGACGGCGCGCGAGGATCACCGCAGCGTCCGAGGCCCGGTAGGCGCGGTCGAGCCGCGCCCGCGGATCGAACCCGTCGCCCGCGCCGCGGGCCACGCGGGCCAGCGACAGCTCGGCGTACCGGACCACGGGCCCTGTCACCCCTCCAGGCGGCCCGGAGGCCGCAGGTTCGCGGCCGCGCGGCCGGCCTCCTCCTGCACGCCGTCGATGTGGCGGAACCCGAACTCGGCCTCCGCGGTGTCCACGCGCCGGTCGCCATCGTCGTCCCACTCGCCGTCCTCGACGGCCGCCTGGCCGTCGACGTCGAGCGGCCACCCGCGCGTCGGCACGAGCATTCGCCCCGGGTCGGGGTCGCCGCCGAGCCGGAAGTGAACGTCGTCGCTGGAGCCGCGAAACGGGCTCGTCGGCAGTTCGTACGGGGCGAGGCCCAGCGGCTCCGCGACCTCGTACCAATGCCGGATGAGCACCGCGATCTCATCCTCGAGCTGGAGCTGCGCCGCGTAGTGCGCGATCGCGCGCTCGGCCAGCGGCCCCGCGAGCGTCGCCAGCTCGTCGCCCAGCTCGTGGGCGTGAGCGAACAACCACGCGGCCACGGCTCCGTCCGCCTCCTGCGCGGCCCGCTCGGCGCCGCGAAGCCGGCCCCGCCATGCGTTAGGGCTGGCGGCGGCCCGAGCGAGCGCGAGAGCAGCCGTGAGCCGCTGCTGCTGCTCCTCGTCGGGCTCCCGCTCGCCGGCACCGACGCCCTCCTGGTAGGCGGCGTACTCCTCCTCGGCCGCGTCGGCGGCGGCCGATGCCTGCCGGCGCGCCTCGGCCGCCTCGTCGACGCGGGCGCGGACCGCGGCGGCCCCCTCCCGCAGCTCGCGCAGCTCGTCGAGCATGCTCACTCGTCATCACCCCCGTCGTCGTCGCCGCCGGCTGCCCGGCCGCGGCGGGCGGCTCGCTGCTCGCGGCCCGTAGGGTCCGCGCTCCCGTAGTAGGCGGCGAGCGACCGCTTCGCCGACCGACTGCTGATCGCCGGCGCCCCGTCGCCCGCCAGGCGCCGCCGCAAGTCGGCGTGCAGCTCGGCGACCTGCTCGGCCTGCTCGTCCATCTTCCGGCGCAGCTCGCTCAGCGCCGCCTTGTCTCCGGACACGTCTCAGCCTCCTGGTGGGATCGTCGGGGGGTTCAGCGGCGCGCCGCTCGGCCCCGTCGGCGTCTGGTCGATCACGATTGGGCGGCCGTCGCGCGAGCGCCGCCGCCGCATCTCGTACGTGCCGGTCGGCATCGGGCCGGCCGTGCCCGGCACCGGCTGGCCGGCCGCGCCGACCGCGCCACGCAGCGGCCGGCCCTGCGCGTCCCGCGGCCAGGCGGCGAACTGGCCGGGCCGGCCGTCCTCGTCGGGCTCGAAGGCGTCGCGCGGGCTCACCGCGCGCCCAACTCTTCCTGCGCCTGGCCGTCCACGGGCGCGCGGCGCGCCGGCGCGATCGGCTCGGTGAACTGGCCGCCGCAGGTGATGCACCGCGTCGTCCGGAACCGCCGGCCGCCGGGGCCGTCGGTGGTGAACGCCTCGATCCTCTCGGGCGGCGCGGGGCACCCGTCAAGGTGCTGCCGCGCCGGCAGCGGGCTCGTCTTGGTCGCGGTCTTCGCGTCGGTCACTTCCATCGACCTCCTCGGTCGCTCTGTTGATCGATCGCGGCCCCGCCCGGGGCCGTCCTGCCCGGCGTGCCGGGGTGCCGCTGGGGGTACCGGCGCCGCCGGCTCCCGCACCGGGCCGCACGTGCGCGGCTTTCCACGCCGCTCGGGTCACGCGTCCACCCCTCCGGCCGCCTCGAACGCCTCCACGTCGGCGGGACGGAACCGCCGGTAGCGGCCCAGCTTGACCACGGGCAGGCGCTCCTCTCGCGCGAGCCGGTACACGTGGCTCGCCGGCACCTGCCAGCGCTCGGCGACCTCCTCCGCCATCAGCAGCCGGTTCGACGCCCCTCCGTCGACGCCGGCCGGCGCGCCGGCCCGGTGGTCCACGGCGGCGACGGCCGAAACCGCCCTACGTGCACCCGACCCTTGGCCAACCCCGGCCCGGGCGGTCATGCGTCGCCTCTTTCACAGCGGCGACTCGTTGGATCGCCCTGTGTCGCCCCGGCGGGGGCGGTGCCGCGTGGTCCCCGGCTGTCCCCGGCGGTCGCCCGCTGGTCCACGGGGGGCGCTGCTGCGGCGGCGGGCGCGATTTGGCTCTGGAGCGGGAATGTCCCCACGTCCCCGCGTCCCCGCCGTGGCATCCGTCCCCAGCGGTCCCCGGCTGGACCCCAGCACTGGCGGTGCCGGAAGCTGGCCTGGGGCGGGCATGTCCCCGCGTCCCCGCCGTCCCCGCCGAAATTTCGCGTTTTGCTCTTGTGTAGGGGGGACATGGGGTCAGCCCTCGTCGGGGTCGAAGCCGGCAGGGGCGCGCCAGTACCGAGCCTTGTGGACGCGCTTCTTCCCGCGCTGGGTGAGCTGCTGGGGCTCGAAGTCGAGCGCGCGCAGGTTGGTCGCGAGGTCGACCTGTGTCGTCCTCGCCAGCTGCATCCGGACGTGGTTCGCGAGCGGTTGCAGGGCGACGTAGAGGCGCCCGCTGATCGCGGCCTCCTTCGCATCGAGCCGCCTGCCGTTGCCGTCCGTGCGCTCGCGGAAGCAGTCGGGCCGCCAGTCTGCGGCGAGGAGTTTGAGGCGGTCGTCAACCTCGTCGAGGTCGACGACTGCGGGCTCGTGGTGCGTGATGAAGTGGGCGATCCAGGCGCGGGCCTGCTCGCGGTCGCTGCTTTCGTGGTCGCGAAGCTCGCTGGCCGCGTGGAGGCGCGTAGTGGTCTTCTCCCAGGTGCCGCCCTCCTGCTTGTCGAGCCATCGCCCCGTGGCCTCGTAGACGGCCCGCCGGAACTTCCCCTGCGTCGTGAATTCGGTGGTGGTGCCGAGCCGAACGTCGTCGTGGGTCTCGCCGTCCCGCGGGGTGTCTCCATCGCGCTCGATGACGGTGATGGCGGCAATCCAGCGGGTCTGCTGCCGGCCGAGTCGGAGGAGGCGGTCGAGCCGAAGGTCGCATGTGGCGAAGTAGGTCGTGTTGACGTCGGCGAGCGCCTTCGCCGGTGCCTGCGCCTCAGCGCGGCAGCTCGCGGCGAGCTGCACGACGGCGGCGTCAGCGCGCGCGGTTGTCGGTGTCATCGGCTTCGGAGCCTCCGGTGGCGTCGAGGGCGGCTCCTCGTTCGTGCCGGTGCCGCCGCCGCGCAGGGCCTCGAGCGCGCCCCGGGTCATGAGTGCGGCCCCGCGTCATGGGCGCGGCGGCGGCCGGCTCGTCGCGCCACCCGCTCCAGCTCGCGCGTGATCGGCGCGAGCTGCTCGTCGCGGCGCCGCTGGAGGAGCTGCTCGGCGGCGAGCAGCTTGCGGAGGTTCTCGACGTCGGGCTCGGCGCTAGGGCGGGCGAGCAGCTCGTCGAGGCCGGGGAGGCGGTCGTCGGCCCAGTCGAGGGCGTCGTCCGCGAGGTCGGCGGCGACCATGATCTCGTGACGGGCTCGCGATACGGCGCGGTCGAGCGCGAGCACCGCGCGGTGCCACGCGGGGTCGTGCTGGCCGTGCCGGACCCAGGGCACGTCGACGCGGTCCAGCTCGACGATGGCCGCGCGCAGCTCGGCGGCGAGCTCCCGGCGCAGCGTGCCGCGGTCGTAGCTCGCCCTGGCGAGCTCACCGTCGCGCGGCGGGCGGGGGTAACGTGCGGGGAGGGCTCGGCCCCACCGGCGGTCGCCGGGCGGCGGCCAGCCGGCGGGCCAGTCGGTCCAGTCGCCCGTGGTTCGCCGCGGCGCGGCGGTCTGGGGGGCCACGCGGGTGTCTCCAGTCTCGCCAGCCTGGGGTTGCCTGCGATGCGTCAGCGGCCTCTGAAGCCGCGCCGGGGTGGCTACGGCCGCAGGCCGGAGCCCGCGCGCCCCGGTCGGGACCCCGACGTGGGGTCCTGGTCCTGAGCCGTCGTCGTCGCGGCCGGCGCCCGCGACCGCGCGAGCGCTGGCGCGGTGGGCGCGGCGCTCGCGGGGCCTGGCGCACGAGCGGCGTCGGGCGGCGCCGGCACGCGCATGGCCCTGGGAGGGCCGTCGGGCTGCGCGGAGGGCTCCGCGGCGTCCGAGCATGCCCCGGACGCGGAGCACGAGCGCGTGGGCCTGAAGGATGGCCTCCTGCTCGCTGTCGGCGCCGCCGCGGGCGCGCGCCGCGATGAGCCGCAGCTCGGCGGGCGAGGGGCGGCCCGGTCGCTCGGCGGCCGCGACGATCAGAGCGGCGACGTCGGGGCCTTCGAGGTCGGCAAGGCCGCCGAGGACCCGTCGCACGCCGCGACTACGATGGGGCAGCATCAGGCGCCTCCTCGAAAGGCGTCTTGGCGGCCCGAAGCTCCTTGCCAGGCTTCGGGCCGCTGTCGTTTCGGGTCGCCACGACGTGCGCGATGTAGAGGCTGAGCGCCAGCCGCAGCGCGTCGCTCAACGATCGCTCGTCGATCGTCGCGGCGCGGCGGAACAGTTCGGCGTCCTCGTGCTGGACGCGGGCGCCGATGAGCTGTGGCCGTCGCGCGTCGGCCCGGTGGTGCTGCTGTCGCGAAGGCGCTGTTTGCTGCACCCTTCTAACTTACACACGCCGGCGGCGGAAGTGTGACTGGGTTAACTGAGTGGCCGAGGACTTACGGTGACACTGAGGGGTCGACACCCAAGTGTCAGAAATGGGCGCCGCAGCCAACCGGCGATCGGCGCGGGAGGCCACAGCGCCGGCGCGGGCGAGGCGCCCCCCGTCGCCGCGCCGGCGCTCCCGGCTCACCGCCCCGCCCGGGCGTGACGCTGCTCAGCTCCGCGGCGCGGGGTCGAGCGCGCCGCCCGCCCTGGCGGCTCCCGGACCCCCCTCCGCCGGCGGGCCGCCGACGCGCCCAGGGGGCCGCCGCGGCGCTTCTCGGGGTACCGCCGGGGTACGGCCAGGCCGGGCCGCCGAGCCCGTGAACGGCGAAAGCCCCGCCGTAGCGGGGCTTTCGTCTAGAGGCGCCGACCGGAATCGAACCGGTGTACACGGCTTTGCAGGCCGCT
>NZ_AUEK01000024.1 GCF_000425945.1 Candidatus Solirubrobacter pratensis | reverse complement strand
CCCCCCGGCGGAGCTGCATATCGTTCGTTGTGACAGTGGCGTGACGACGTGGCGGCGCGGCTGCCGGATCGGGGTCCGATCGGCGCGGCCGGTCGCTGTCAAGTGCGGGAGGGTGGTGCGGGTGTGAGGCCGTGCCGGCGCATCACAGCGTCGAGCGCGGCGTGGTCTGGGGAACCCTCGGCCGAGGCGGCCAGGACGTCGGCGACCTCGCGGAAATAGGCGGCGCCGAAGACGCCCGGGGTAGCGATCGCCAGGAACTTCGCGTCCACGCTGCCGTGGTTGGCAAAGCCGTGGACGAGCCTACGCTGGACGCAGACGGCGTCGCCCGGACCGATGTGGATCGTCTCGCCGTCGATGGTCCAGGTCGAGACGCCGTCCAGTCCGTAGATCGTCTCCTCGAAGCCGTCGTGGCTGTGCGGCGCCGGCATCTGGACCCGCGCAGGAACATCGCACTCAAAGACGGTGACGCTGCCGTCGGAATCAGTCGCGTCGATGAGGAAGCGGACGGCCAGCGCGCCGACGGTAATCGTCTCTCTGCGGGTGTACTGCATCGTGGACCTCCCGGCGGGCGGAAGCACAAAGCTCACTCGATGACCGTACGCCGCCGGGCAGGCCCAGGCAAACCGACATTCGCGACCATCGTCGATGCGTCCACCGGGCTGCTGCTTCCTATGCGACTCGACACTCCAGACGTCACGCGGCGCCCCATCGGCGCGCTGCTGCTTTCGCCCTCAAACCGGGAGCCGTCCGGGTGTTCGGACGCAACCGGATACGAGCGGAACAACGCCTCGCCCCGCGGCCCGAGCCGAACTGCGCCGCTGCGCCGGCCACCGGTTCGACCCGGCCGGTCATCGCGGCGTTCTGCGCGAATGGGCCGCCTGGCAACTTGCCGCGTAGGCGACCCGACCTTCGCGCCCGGCTGACCGGCGATCAGCCGGGGAACGCTATGGCCGGACGGTGGTGGTCCCCGTGCTGGTGGTTGGTGTAAGGCCGGTGGGGGTGAAGGTCGCCTTGAGGTGGATCTTCACGATCCTGCCGGCTTTGAGCAGGGTGGCGCCCTTCCGGGTCAGCTTCACCTTCACTGTCGCCCGACCCGCGTGGCCGAGCACCGCGCTCGTCGACGCGACGAGCACCTGCTTGCCTCTCACCGTCGTCGACCAGTCGATCACGAGCTTGCCGGCGCTCGGGGCCGAGAACGAGAACCGGAAGCCGTCCGCCTTGACCATCGCGTTCAGCTTGGCCGCTTTGCCCGACGGCTTGAGCACCGTCGACAGCGCCGCCTTCACCTGCGCCGAGCGCGGCCCGGGGGTCACGACCGGCGTCACGGATGTCACCGGCGGGGCGCTGTTCGGTGGCGGCGGCGCCACGGACCCCGGCGCTTGAACCAGCTCGGTCGGTGCCGAGCTGGCCGGGACGCCCGGGCCGTCCGTGTACAGCGCCGTCTCCTGAACCCGAACGGTGTGTCCGAGATCGGCGGCCGTCAGGACGTAGGTCTGACCGACGGCACCCGCGATCGCGGCGCAGTTGGCGCCCGAGCCATCGCAGTCCTGCCACTGGTGGTCGAAGCCCACCGGGGTCCCGGGCCACGAGCCGTCGACCTCGGTCAGCATCCGGCCCGGTGTCGCGCTGCCCGAGATGGTCGGCGGCGCGGTGCTCTCGGGTTGCGCGACGAGCGTGAGCTGAATCGATGCACTCGCTTGCCTGCCCTGGGCATCGGTGGCCGTCGCCGGCAACGCGACGGGACCGATGCTCGCGCTTGACGACACGGCCGCGGTGAACGAGAACGTGTGGTCGCCGCCCGTGAGATCGCCGTGGGTGCCGTCATCGAACAGCGGCTGGCTCGGCGAGCCACCGATCGCGCTCAGATCCGCGGTCACGGCGAACCCGTTGCTCGGGCTCGGGGTTCCCGGCGTGAGGGCAACCGTCAGCAACGCCGAGCCGCCCTGCTGAGCCGTCGCCGGCGCCGCGGCGCCCGTCGCCGTCAAAGGGCTGACGCACGGAGATGCCGTGCTCTGCGGATCGGTCGGCGTGACGACCTGGAAGTCCGCGGCGTTGTCATCGGTGTCCTGACCCTCGCCGAGGATCCCACCCGGCCTACGCTCGAGCCCGCTGTCGGCATCCGTCGACACCGTGTCATCGTGCGGGTTCTGCACCGGCGTCCCCTCAACCAACCCCGAGAAACCCGGACCCGTCTCGTCCATCTCCGTGGTCGCGTCGAAGTACATCGCGACGGCATCGACGGTGGTGCTCGACGAATCGCGCAGCGCGATACCCACGGCGTCCGAGATCGGAACCGCCAGAGCGAGATCCGGCGCGACCGGACTGCCGGGGTAGTTGGTGCCCGCAATCAGGTAGTGACAGCCGGCCCCGAGCGTCGAGCTCGCCGGCACCGTCGCTCGCACCGTGGCCGACGCCGCCGTTGCCGAGCGCGCGTCCAGCCGCCAGCCAGAGATGTCGACGGGACGCCCGGACCTGTTGTAAAGCTCGACGAACTCGTCGCTCGAACCGCCCGGGCCACGCGTGAGGACCTCGCTGATGACGACGGTGCTCGAAACCGCGCCCGCGGGCGCCGCAACGACACCCGACAACGCCAGGACGGCAGCGAGAAGCCCCACCGTCCCCGAGACGGTGAACGTGCAACCGGCACACCACCGGGAACGGGCCACGCGCTCAGGCTACCGGTCGATGGATTGGACCGTGATCGTCCGGCGCGAGCCACGATCGCGAGCGCCACCACGCGCAACGCCATCACGCGACCCGAACCCGCGTCGCCGCGAGCGAGAACCAGAACGAGAACGGGACCGAGAACGAGAGTGCAAGCGAGCCAGCGGGCGAGGCCCAGCCCGGCCACGAGGACCCGCGCCAGCACGTCGACCACCAGTGCCCACCCGACTGCGCCGCCGGCGAGCTGCCGTAGCCAGGTGCACCCCAGGTTTCGAGCGCATCATGGCCGCGGTGCCGGGCGCGGCGACGATGACGCTCGACCGCCGGTCGTCCGCACGGGCGGCCGGCGTCCCGGCCAGGCTGGCCGCGACGGCCACGACCAGCCGCCGCGCGCTCGACACCGGGAACGCAGGCGGTCAGGCTGCTGCCAGGTCGAGAACGGAAACTCGGTGCCATGACCGGGGTGACCCGCTCCGCGGCGCTCCCGCTGGTGGCGTTGGCGTGCATCGGATGCGCACACGGCCTTCACCAGCGGTCGTTTCGGCATGCTGCCTACGCCCGTACAGACTCGGCGGACCCGCTGGTGCGCAAGCGGGTCGTGATCGGACGCTCGGTGCTCGGCCGACCGATCACAGCCGTAGAACTCGGCGATCCGGACGAGCGGCGCAGCAGCCTGGTGGTGGGCGTGATTCACGGCGACGAGCCCGCGGGGCGCGCCGTCGTCCGCCGCCTCGAGCGCGGCCCGCTTCCGCGCGCCGCGACCCTGTGGATCATCGAGGAACTGAACCCCGACGGCCTCGCCCGACACACGCGCCAGAACGCGCACCGCGTCGACCTCAATCGCAACTTCCCCCGGCGCTGGCAACCCCTCGGACGACCCGGCGACCAGCAGTACTCGGGACCTCGTCCTCTGTCCGAGCCCGAGAGCCGCGCCGCAAGTCGCCTGATCCTCGCCCTCCGCCCTCGGATCACTGTCTGGTTCCACCAGCCGCTCGCAGTGACCGATATCTCGGGAGGCGACGCGCGGATCGAACGCCGCTTCGCGGCGCTCAGCGGCCTTCCCCCGCGCCGCCTCACCCGCTACCCCGGCAGCGCCGCATCCTGGGAGAACCACCGCCTCCCGGGCAGCACGGCCTTCGTCGTCGAGCTGCCGCGCGGACGGCCGCCGGCCAGCGCGCTCGAGCGGTACGCGCGCGCCGTCCGGCAAGTCGCCGCCTGACCATCGACACGGGCGTTCAGGTTGTGGTCACACGCGGCGCGCGACCCTGCGGCGCCAGCGATGGAGCGAGCGGCGCGCGTATTGGTGGTGACCGATCGCACGGCGGCGACACCCGCGCTGCTGCGCGCGATCCGCGAGCGCGTGGCGCGCGGGCCGGCCGTGTTCCGCGTACTGGTGCCGAACCCCGCGCCCGTCGAGTGGCATCCGTTGCATCCGAAGCGCCACGACAAGGTGGAGGAGGCCGAGCGGGTGCTGCTGCGGGCGCTGCCGCGAATCCAGGACGCGGTCGACGGCGCCGTGCGCGGACGCGTATCGGTGCGGCACGACGCGATGGACGCGATCGAGGAGATGCTGCACGATGAGCCGTTCGACGAGATCATCCTGTCGATGGCCCCGCGTCGCGGAGAAGGCTGGCCGCACCTCGATCTCCCCCATCGCCTCGCGCACCTCGGCCTGCCGGTGACGACCGTGGAGGAGGCGGAGTGAGCGCGCTGGCGCCGGGGACGACGGCGGGGATCTGCGAGGACGACGACGAGCTGCGCGGGGTGCTGCGCCAGGCGCTCGAGCGTGAGGGGCTCGCCGTGCGCGCGACCGCCTCGGGGACCGAGGCGGTGCGGGCGTTCGCGGAGCGCCCGCCGGACGTGCTCGTGCTGGACATCGGGCTGCCCGACGCCGACGGGCGCGACGTCTGCCAGGCGCTGCGCGCCCGCGGCGTCGCCAGCCCCGTGCTGTTCCTGACCGCGCGCGACGCGCTGGCGGACCGGGTCAGCGGCTTTCACGCCGGCGGCGACGACTACCTGACCAAGCCGTTCGCGATCGCCGAGCTCATCGTGCGGATCCATGCGCTGCTCCGGCGCGCGGGGACGAACGCGAGCGAACCCGGCGACATCGCGCTCGAGCCGGCCGGCCACGCGGTCAGCCTCGGCGCGGCGCGCGCCGAACTGAGCGCGACGGAGTACCGGCTGCTGGCCGCGCTGGCAGCCCGTCGCGGCGCCGTGCTGCGGCGCCGGGAGCTGGTCGCCGCCGCCTGGCCACCGGGCGCGATCGTGCACGACAACGCGCTCGACACCCACGTCGCGCGGATCCGCCGCAAGCTGCGCGACGTCGGCGCGCCGGAGGCGATCGAGACCGTGCGCGGCGTCGGCTACGTGCTGAGGTGAGCCTCCGCAGGCGGCTGCTCGCGGTATCGCTGCTGACGCTCGCCGTCGGCCTCGGCGCGCTATTGGCGGTGGGCAACGTGCTGCTGCGCGCAGGCGTGCAGGCACAGGCGAGCAGCGTGCTGCGCGCGCGTGCCGAGGCGCAACTCGCCGCCCTGACCGTCAGCGGGCGACATATGCAGGTGCGCGAGACCCCGAACGACGAGGTGCTCGACCGGCGCTCGTGGGTGCTGACAGCAGACCGGGTGATCGAACGTCCGGTCGGCGTCTCGGCACAGCTCGATGCCGCCGCCGTGGCAATGGGCCGGCAGCGCCGCGTGATCGAGCGGGACGGGCCCGACGACATCCGCCTGCGCGCGCTGCCCGTGCGCGCGCCGAGCTCGCGGCTGGCGGTGGGCGCGGTCGTGGTCGGCTACGCGATGGCGCCCCTGGAGCGCCTGCAGCACGACGTCGTGATCGGATCACTGGTGTTCGCGGCGCTCGTCCTGCTGGCCGGGTTCCTGACGACGCGCGGCGCGCTCGAGGGCGCGCTGCAGCCCGTCGCGCAGATGACCGCCCACGCCGAGGACTGGGGAGCCCACGACCTCGACCGCCGCTTCGGACTCGGGCCCGCCCGCGACGAGCTGACGGCGCTGGCGGCGACGCTCGACGGCCTGCTGTCGCGCATCGCCGCCTCGCGCCGGCACGAGCAGCGCTTCGCGAGCGAGGTCGCGCACGAGCTGCGCACACCGCTCGCCGTCCTGCGCGGGCGCGCCGAGCTCGCGCTCGCGGCGCGCGGTGCGGACGCCGACGCCGAGCGCGCGGAGGCGCTGCAGGCCCTAGTCGACGACGCGACACGCCTTGAAAAGGCGGTTGACGCGCTGCTCGCGGTCGCGCGCCGGGAGCTGGACATGTCGGATGCGGCGGTCGACCTCGCCGCGCTCGCACGCGAGATCGACGGCGTCGAACTGACCGTTCACGGTCCGATCCCCCTCGCCGAGGGCGATCCCGACGTCGTGCGCCGCGCGCTCGCGCCGCTGATCGACAACGCCCGCCGCTACGCCCGCGACCGCGTCGCGCTCGAGCTCGACGTCGACGCCGGCCGAGTACGGCTCGCGGTGCGCGACGACGGCACGGGGCTTGACCCAAAGCTGGGCGAGCGCGCGTTCGAGCCGGGCACACAAGGCGAGGACTCCGGCGGCGGCGCCGGCCTCGGGCTGCCGCTCGCGCGGCGGCTCGCGCGCTCGTGCGGCGGCGACGTGCGGGCCGAGCCCGGCCCGGGCGGCTGCTTCGTGCTCGAGCTCCCCGCCGTCCAACCAGTCAGGTAGGTGTCAGGTCCCGCGCCGATGCTCGTTCCCATGAGCACTCCTCCTCACCAGGCGCGCAAGCCGCTGCGGCTCGGCCGCACGATGCTGAACAAAGTGCCGGAAGTCACCCTCTTCTTCTGGACCATCAAGATCATGTGCACCACCGTCGGCGAGACAGCCGCCGACTACCTGAACATGAACCTCGGCTTCGGGCTGACCAACACGACGATCGCGTCCGGTGCACTACTCGCCGTGCTGCTGGTGGTCCAGTTCCGACTGCGCCGCTACGTCCCGTTCGTCTACTGGTCGGTGGTGGTCGTCATCAGCGTCTTCGGCACGCTGATCACAGACAACATGACCGACCGCTACAACGTGCCGCTGACCACCAGCACGCCGATCTTCGCCGTCATCCTGGCGATCGTGTTCGCGATCTGGTATGGCGTGGAGCGCACGCTCTCGATCCACACGATCTTCACCACCCGGCGTGAGAGCTTCTACTGGCTCGCGATCCTGTTCACCTTCGCGATGGGCACCGCCGCCGGCGACCTCGTCGCCGAGAAATTCAGCCTCGGCTACGGCCCCTCGATCGCGATCTGGGGCGGCATCATCGCCGCGATCACCGTGGGCCACTACGCGCTCCGCATGAATGCGGTGCTCGCCTTCTGGCTCGCCTACATCCTCACCCGCCCGCTGGGCGCCTCGATCGGCGACTTCATGTCCCAGCACAGCCACAAGTACGGCGGCCTCGGCCTCGGCACGACCGGCACCAGCTACATCTTCCTCGCCTGCATCCTCGCGCTCGTCGCATTCCTCACCATCACTCGGCGCGACCAAACATCGCAGACCGAAACGGCATAGACCATGCCACGCGCGGGCGGCCTCGCCGCCCCGCGCTCAGGTTCCGCCCCGCCGCAGAAAGCGTGCGCAGGCCGACGCCGCGAGCACCAGCGCCGACAGGCCGAGCGCGCACGCGGTGACCAGCACAGCGACCTGCAACAGGACGCCGAAGCCCAGACCGTCGCTCGCCGCGACGCTGGAAGATCCCAACGTTGGACGGCGTCACGGGCACGACAGCGGTCACCTTGACTGCAGCGGGCCGCGCTGATCGGGGACAGAACCCGCGCATCGAGGCCTCCGTCAAACCCAGCCTCAGACGCCATGGGTCCGGTCAGGTGGCGCTTGCGTTCGTCGCCGGCAGCGTGGCCGGTTTCAGGCGGTTGTTTGGAGCCGGGTCGTGGCGTGTTCGGCGGCGTCCAAGGCGCGCGTGAGTCGTGCGGTCCGGTCGGTGTCGACCTTCTCGGGCGGTTCGCCGGCGAGGACGCGTCGGATGGCATTGAGGTGGATGCTGCGGTAGGCCGCGGCCACGAGTGCGGCGCACAGTGCCGGTTCGTCGACGCCGCGATCGCGGAATGCCTCGGCTGCGGCGGCTTCGAGGTCTTCTGCGAGTTCGGGGCTCGTGCTTGGAGGACCCGTGATCCGGCCACGAGATGCCAGAAGGCTTGCTGTTGGGACACGGTCGCGCCCAAGCCGCCCGGCGCGCCGGGTGCGACGAGTAGGTCCCGGACGGCCCGCACGGCCGAATCGGTGCTGTCCCGGATCGCTTTCTCGCCAAGCAGCCGGCGCGATCGTGGCTACCGCTACGACCGCTGGTCGCGCCGGCGCTGTCGTTCCTCACGTGTTTCGTGGCCATCACGGTGATGGGTCTGCTGTTTCTGCCGCAGCAACCGATCACCGAGACGCTCACCACCGATGCGCCGGGGCGCGCGCTCTGGCTATGCCTGCTGGTGGCCATCGGCAGCGGCGCATGCGAGGCGCTGTGGGGCATCACTCGCTCGGTTCGACGCCACCGCCGACCGACAGGCCACTGAGCCGCACGAGCTGCCGCCGACCGGGTGCGGCGCGCCGCTGCCGTTTTGTAATCCTGCTCGTTCGGTCGGTGGATCGGTACCTGTAGACGCCGCGGCCCTAGCCTATGTGCAGGAGACCGCGCCACCGGAGCAAGGCGACTCACAGGAAGGCCTTGTGTTGCTGATGGGCGCCGCCCTCACCGCAACTGCGATCGTAGGCCTAGTACTGGGCCAGCTCATACGGAAGCTTGAGCAGTCACCGCGAGCCTCTGTAGTCGTGCTAGGCCGTTTCGGCTAGCCAGACTGTCGTCAACGCCGTGCCGGTGATCCACCTCGGCCCGCAATCTCTACGGCGCGATACCGGCCTGGGGTGAGGGCTCGGGGCGTGGTCCGCGGTCACGTCGAACATTCTGTGGTGGCGCTGCGAATCGGGTTTTTCGCCGCCTCGCCTCTCGTCGGAAGCGACGTCACGGACGGTGACCTTGCCGCCTGGTTGAGCCCTCGGGACCGCGGCGAGTTGATCCGGTGCGCCGTCGAAGCGGACGGGATCAGCTTCGTCGTCGCCAACGGAATCTCCGCCACCGGCACCGAACCGCCGACGTCTCCGAGACGAAGTAGATGCTCGGCTATGAGCCCGTCGACGACGCTTGGCTGCATCGGTAGCTCGTCCCGACCTCGCCCATCTCGAAGCGGGATCCGCTCACGGCACGCCCGCCCGGCGCTGGGTGCCTGGTCCCGCGCCGCTCAGCGGGGCTCGGTCGCCGAGACCTCGGTTGCTTGATCGAGAGCCGTTCCCGGTGATTGGTGAGCCGCGAGCCTGACTGCCATGACTAAGAAGAGTCTGAGGAGGCCGTTTAAGGCGATCTCAAGCACCGCTCGCCAGCCTCGTCAGCACTTCTTCAGGGCCGCGGGGCCTTGAGCCCGGCACGACCCGACCACACGGAGGCTCCATGCCGAAGGCGATCTCCCTGCTCGCGACCGCCGTGCTTGCCGCGCTGTTGGCCGGCGGCTGCGGCACCGCTGCTGCCAGACACGACACAATCAGCGCGTCGACACGGGGTGCGCGGTCCGGCCCGCCGCCGTTGCCGCCCGCGCGCGACTTCGTCCGCATCATCGACAATCCCTGGTTTCCGCTCAAGCCCGGCACGGTGCTGATCTCCGAGGGCGAGGGCGAGGGCATCCCGGCACGGGACGTGCTGCGCGTCACCCACCGCACCAAACACATCCAGGGCATCCGCGCGACCGTCATCGACGATCGCGTCTACACGCGCGGCCACCTCGCCGAGCACACCCACGACTACTACGCCCAAGACCGCCACGGCAACGTCTGGTACCTCGGCGAGGACACCGCGACCCTCAACCCCAACGGACAGGTCGACAGCCGCGAGGGCACCTGGCTCACCGGCCGCCACGGCGCCAAGGCCGGCATCTTCATGCCCGCCCACCCCAAACCCGGCGACGCCGGCTGGCAGGAGTACTACCCCGGCCACGCCCAGGACCGCTACCGCATCCTCAACCAGCACACCGAGGTGCACACCCCCGCCGCCAGCTCCCGGCAAGCCATGCTCATCCGAGAAATCACGCCGCTTGAGCCCGGCGTCGTGGATCACAAGATCTACATGCGTGGCATCGGCACCGTCCGCGAAGAGACCGTCAAGGGCGGCAACGAGCGCTACCAGCTCGTCTCCATCCGCCCCCACTGATCCGCCGGTGGCCGCCGGGCCGGCGTCCGCGACCTGCGTCACGGACGCCCGGCCACCGGCCCGTCAAGCGCCGCGACTCGAGGTTGATCGCCGAACGCCCAACGACACCTCGACTCCCACGCCTGGCCGGTCCTCGTCGGTGACCGCCCCAACGATCATCCCCGGAGTTCACCACAGGAGCAACGCGCTATGCGCGCAACAACCCTGCCACCCCAACGCAGGCCGCCGCCCCGGTCGGGCTGCTGGCCGCCGCTCGTCCTCGGTGGCGCCACGACGGCGCAGGCCAACGCAGCGAGCGACTGTCCGGCGCTGCCGCGCCGCAGCGACCCCGTCACGCTCAACCCCGCCGACTTCAGCGCCAACATCAACAACCCGCAGTGGCCGATGACCGTCGGCAGCCGCTGGGTCTACCGCGTCACCGTCATGGCCGATGGCTCGACCAAACGGCAGGTCATCACCGTCACCCGCGAGACGAAGCTGATCGCCGAGGGCGTCCGTGCTCGCGTCGCGCGCGACGTCGTCCGCGATCACGGCGCGCCGGTCGAGATCACCCGCGACTGGTACGCCCAAGACCGCCAGGGCAACGCCTGGTACTTCGGCGAGCACACCACCGCCTACAACAAGCATGGCAAACCGACCGACAACGGCACCCGGCAGGCCGGCACGGCCGCCGACGATCGCGGACCGACAGCCTGACTACCGCGTTCGCCTGCCCGCCACAGTGCGGCTCGTGCCTCGATGCGATAGCGAGTGGAAGCGCAGGTCGCGGCGGGCGAACAGGACCGACAGCACGACAATGTTGTCGACGTTAGTTGCGGCGAACACGGCCACCGCGATGGCCGCGGTGGCCGCGGTGTCGGCGCGTGGCTCGCGACGCGCCACGGCGCACGCCTTCGACGGAGAGCGTGCTGCACGCGGTAGAGCCGATTCGGCTATTGCATTGCACCGCGTCGGGCGGGTTAAATACGCACATGCGGAGCACGAGGACGCGAATCGGCGTCGGCGCCGCTCTCGCGATCCTCCTCGCGGTCGCACTCGCGCACCCCGCGGCCGCCCAGCGGCGGAGCCGCGAGGCTGAGCAGATCATCCGGATCACGCGCCAGGTGATGCGCGAGAACCACCTCATGGCCGCGATCGTCCGCGTCCAGCGCGGGCGGCGGCCGGTCGTCACCGCCGCGCTCGGCAACACGATGACCAACGTGCCGGCGACGCCCGACATGAGCTGGCGGATCGGCTCGATCGCGATTCCGTACATGACGACCGTGATGCTCCAGCTGCGCGACGAGGGGAAGCTGAGCCTCAACGACACGGTGTCGAAGTGGTATCCGCGGTATCCGAACGCAGACAAGGTGACGCTGAAGATGCTCGCGCACGTCACCTCGGGCTATCCCGACTTCATCCAGGAGAACCCGACCTTCCAGGCGGTCCTGCTGTCCAACCCGTTCCGGCAGTTCAACCAGCAGGAGCTGCTCCGCTACGCCTTCGCTCAGCCGCTCATCTGCGCGCCCGGACAGTGCTTCCATTACGCGCACACGAACTTCATCATCCTCGGACAGATTTTGGCCAAGGTCACCCGCCAGCCGGTCGCGACGTTCATCCGCCGGCGCATCCTCGGCCCGCTGAAGCTCGATCGCACGGCCAGCTCCCAGACCGCCGAGATGCCGCCGCCGGTCCTGCACGCGTTCGGGTTCGACCGCGGTCCCTACGAGGACACGACCGGCTGGAGCCCGTCGTGGAGTATCGGCCGGGGCCTGATCCTGTATGGCGACATCAAGGACGTCGCCACCTCGGCCGAGCCGATCCTCGGCGGCCGGCTGCTCTCGCGGAGCTCGCGCCGGCAGCTGGTCGCGCCCTTCCCGACGCCGGGCCAGCCGCAACAGCCCTTCTACTACGCCTCCGGGATCATCGTCATAGGGAACTGGCGGGTCCAGAACCCCTACATCAACAACTACGGCGGCGTCCAGGCCTACCTGCCCGGCAAGCGGCTCACGATCGCGGTCGCGTCGACGGTGGGCATCGACGGCAACCGGACCGACGAGAACGTCAGCCAGGTGATCTTCCAGCGGATCGCCAAGCGGCTCGCCCCCTCGGATCCGGTGGCGTTCCCGGAATAGGACGCCCCCACGTCCCCTCCCTATGGGATCTCTGCCCCGGAGATGGCCGCGGGCACCGAGAGCCGTCGCCGCCCTCCTCCGCCGGGTCCCCGTCTTCGAGGAGCTGAGCCCGGAGGATCCCTGCACGTGGCGGAGGTGGCGGTTCCGCGGAGCTCCGCGAGGGCGACGACTCGGACACCTGATACGTGGTGCGAAACGGGCACGCACGCGCCACGCGCAGGCACCGCGACGGCCGCGTCCTCACGCTGGCGATGATTGCATTGGGCCGGGCGATGTCTTCGGCGAGCTCAAGACGATGACGACGCGGCTAAGGAACACACAGCGACATAGGCGGCGCAGAGACGCGATGGATGCCGGTCGGCGCACTCGCGTAGCGCGCCTGCCGAATGCGCGCCGATCTCGAGCCTCTAGCGAGGGGACGGGCACTCCGTCGAACGGTGCGGTTACGGAAGGTCAACAGCTGCCTGGCCCTCGCCTGCGCTTCGCCTGATGGGAGCGGCCTCAGGGGGGACGTACGAGTCGCGTGGCTGCTCGAAGACCGTGCCCCGTTCGTCCTAGAGCACCACACTTTGCGAGGGGTGTGGCTTCTCGCGGATTCCGACCGTCGGGATCGCCGAGCCCGAGCGCGGCGAGTTCGCGCTGCGTCGCGCGGACCATCGGTTCGAGGTGGCCGAAGTCCGGTGACTCGGTCGTGATCTCGGCGGCGACGATGATCTGTCGGTCGTTGACCGCGAGTTGGGCGTTGTAGCCCTGCGGCCCGGTTGGCCCTGCGTGCGCATCACGCGCGAGTCGCGATCGGTGACATTCATCAAGCCGGTCGGCACCTCGGGCAGCTCGAACGGTTTGACCATGCCGGGCGCCATCCGCCGCGATCCGTCGGCGGCCACGCCGTGCGCCCGCCAGTGTTCGTAGGCCGCGTTGGCGGCGCGGTCGGCGTCGAGTTCCTGCTCCAGGCGCCGGCACGCCTCAAAGAGCCGCTCGGCGCGGTCGCCGGAGATCGGGCGCCCTTCGCGTTCCCGCTGCGCCTCCAGCGCGCGGCGTCCCTCGCGCAACCACGCGCGGCGTCCCTGCGGGCGCGTCACGAAGTGCTGCGGATCGAGCTCTACCTCGACGCGATCCTCGTCCACGTCGTCGGCCGCCTCGGCGACCTGCTCGCGCTCCCGGTTCAGGCGCTCCCTCGCCTCGCGCAGCGCCTGGCGGCGGCCCTCGCGCGTGCGCAGCCGCTCGGGCAACTCGTCGCCGCGATCAGGGCCATAGAGCTCGTCCTCACGCTGGTCGATCTCGGCCGCCTCAGGCAGGATCGCCCGCGCGATCTGCCCGAAATCGCGGTTGGCGTTCATCGACGCGTTCCCCGACATCTTCATGCCGTCGATCGACACCACCCGACCGACGCCAGCCCGACCCGCGCGCAGAGCCCCAGCACGCCCGAGAACACCTGGCCCAGCGCATGGTCGTGGCGGCAGCGGAAGTCCGCGATCGTCGAGTGATCCGGCAGCGGGCCGACGACGTACGGGACTGCCGCATCTCGTCGAGGCTGGCCTGTGAATCCTCGGGTTGGCACGCGGCGTGGGCAGGGGTGTTGGGCGCGGGGGTTGGCCGGCCGTCGAGGGGTGATTGGTATCGGTTAGGCCGCGGGTTGCAGCTGCTCGAGGTTGACCTTGTAGCCGAGTGCTTCGAGTTGGCGTTGGAGACGGCGGGCGCGGTGTTCGGGCGAGTAGCGCTTGCGTTGCCAGTCGGGTCCGAGGTCGTGATAGGGGACGCGGTCGTGGACCACGTGGTAGTAGGCGACGAGCAGGTCGTGGCGGATCGCGCCGAGTGCGACGGGTTCCCCGCGGCGTCCTCGCAGTTGGGCGTAGTGGGCGTTGAGGTAGGTGCCTTTGGTGCGTACCGCGGCGCGGGCGCATTCGGTCAGGACGTCGGTCAGCCAGCGCGGGGCGGGGCGGGTCCGTCCCGAGCGCCTGCGGCCGGCGGATTCGTGATGGCCGGGGCATGCCCCGGCCCATGAGGCGAAGTGCGCGACGGTGGGAAAGCGCGTCATGTCGAGCCCGCATTCGGCGATCAGGACCTGGGCGGCATGGATGTGGACCCCGGGGATCGTGCACAGCAGTTCGATCAGGTCGTGGTGGGCCTCCATGACGGCGGCGATCCGCTCGCTGAGGTTGGCGATCGCGGCATCGAGCCTGTCGATGTGCGCGAGTAGCTGCGCGACCATGACGCCGTGGTGCTCGATCTGGAAGCGGCTGGCGAGCGCTTCGCGCAGCTGCGGGATCTTCTGGCGCATCCTCGCTTTGGCGAGCTCGGCGAGTTGCTCTGGGTCGCTGATGCCAGCGAGCAGCGCTTCGAGCATCGCGCGCGCGGACTTCGAGTAGGTGGTCGAGGCGACGCTGGAGAGCTTGATGCCGGCGTCTTGAAGGACCTTCTCGTGGTTGAAGGCGGCGAGAAGGTCTTCGTCGAGGTCACCGGTCCCACGCTGGCGGCCTGGGACCTGCCGGACGGGCAAGCGTGCATGGTCCTGACCGCTCGCAACGGGCGCATCGTGCGCATGCAGGACCACCGCAGCCGCGCCGACGCGCCCGCCGACGCCGGCCCGGCACCGAAGCCAAAGCCCCAGCCGCCCGCGCCGCCCGAGCACACCGAGCCCGGCTGGGACCACGTCCGCGGCCTGATCCCCTTTAACCACGTCGCCAACGTCGAGGCCTCGATCGCCTTCTACCAACGCCTGGGGTCCCACGTCACCGGGACGGACCCAGAGGGCACCCCGCAGCTCGATTGGGCGGCGCTGGAGTCCGACCAGGCACGCCTGATGTTCGCGCGCGCCGACGCACCGATCCACGCGCGCCAACAGGGCACGAAGTTCTACCTCTACGCCCCGCGACCTCTTCGCGCTGCGCGAGCGCCTCGTCGCCGACGGCGTCGACGCCGGCGAGATCGTCGACGGCACGCCCGGACCGAGCGCCGGGATGCGGCTCGAAGACCCGGACGGCTACGTCCTCATGATCGCCCAGACCGAGCCCGGAGGCCTCTTCGGCCAGGACTAGCGACCGCTCCAACGCCAGCACGCGACGTCCACCAGCGACGCTGGCAGGCGATGGGAGCAGCGCAGCCGGCGCTCCCGGGTACCCCATCCGGTGCGCGAGCTTCATGGGAGCGCGGTCCACCGAGGTAGGCGTCCAACCGCGGTGCGATCGGAGGTTGGCCGACAGACTGCCCGCAGCGGCGGACGCTCAGGGCGGCTTCCGTGCTCCCGGATCATGCTCGGCGTGCGCCTGCCACGCCGCGCCGAGCACGGCGCCGAGCACGACGATCGCGCCGATGAGGAAGAACCACGTGAGGAGGCTGAAGACCACGCCGATCGTGCCGTAGGTGTGGCTGTCGGAAGTCAGGATCGGCGAGAAGTACACCGACGAGAAGAACCCGAACGCGAGCCAGAGGACACCCGAGGTTATGGCCGGCCGGACGAGGCGGCGCCACCGGACGCGCCCCGAGAGGAGAAAGTGCAGCGTCCACCAGAAGAAGACCGTCGTCGTGACCAGCCCGACGATGTCGAGAACGGCGGGGCCCGCGTCGTGCTTGACCGGGCCATTGATCACGCCGTCGAAGACGAGCAGCGCGAGCACCACCCCGATCCAGGCGATGCCGCGAGGCAGGTTGCGCCAGCCACGAGCCTCTTGGCCGAAGATCCGCTCGTAGACGAGCTGAAGCGAGCTCACGACAGCGACAACTCCGCTGAAGCAGAAGAGAAAGCCGGTCAGGATCGGCTCGACGCCATGCGCCGGTGTACCGCGAAAGAGCGTGCCCACGATGTGCGCGCCTTCGCTGTTGAGCCCGATGTGGCGGCTGAGGTCGTCGTCGATCCGCTCGTTGGCGAGTGAACTCAAGAGGATGATCAATGGCAGAGCCGACCACAGCAGCGAGGCCCCGAAGATCGTGATCCAGCTGACGAAATCCAGGGCCTTGAGCTCACGGCCGAGCTCCCCTGCCCACGATGCCCGGTAGCGCTCGCGGATCGCGGCGGTGCGCTCGCGTGCCCGGTCACGCAGCTGGGGAGCAGCTTTGCGGTCCGTCGAGCGCATAGACACAGGAGAATCCTCCTCCTAGCCAACGCGCGCGTCGAGGATGCTCACCACCGTCCGGGTCGTCCACATGCGCATCGAAGCGTACGTTCACCGCGCGGCATTCCCGGGAGCACGGCGAAGACCCGCTGATGCTGCACGGGCACCGACAGCTCACGCCCGTCAGCCTGTCCGATTCGGTCATCGACGCTGCCCGCGGCCACCGGCGCTACCGCATCGAGGCAGATCCGACAGCGTCGCCTGCATCCAACGCGCACGCGGTCCTCGCGCGAAGCGACAGCGATCGGGCGGCGGCGAGCGTCCCATCCCGCGACGCCGAACCCAGACACGAGTCCGACGTTGCGCGCGATGGCGCCTTCCAGGTCAGCGCCGGCCGCGGTGAGCCGGACGGTTGGCGTCGCGGTCGCCGCCGTAGTTGAGCCGGTGGCGGTTCGTGCGTCTCGAGGAGGCCCGGATCGGGCTGGCGCCGCAGAGCGCGGCGAACGCGCCGTCGTTGCGCACGCGTTCGATGTTTTGGCCGGCGGTGATGAGCAGCTGGCCGGCGTGGCCGGTGGAGACCGCGAGCAGGCTCGTGGTGCGCGGCGCCGCGGTGGCGATCAGCGGTGCGAGCGCGGCGTCGAGCTGGGCGATCTCGCGGTCGAGCTCGGCGACGCGGCGACCGATCGAGCGCAGCGCAAGCTTGGCGGCCTGCTCGGGCTCGTGCAGGCGGCTGGTGTCGGGGACGTAGGCGCCGGCAGAGCGTGGCGCGGCCCTTGGTCGTCTTGCGCGTGCGAAGGTGTTGGCGCAGATCGTCGGGGGCGGTGACGGTCATCTCGGAGAGCTGGCAGAGCGCGGCGCTGCGCGCCTTGACCGCGCTGTCGCGGGCCAGGCGCAGCTGGCGGATCGCCTCGACGATTCCGTCGGTGGCCTTGGGTTCCACGTGTGCGGCGCCGGAGAGCGCGTGGCGGGCGGCCTGCTCGGCGTCGATGGGGTCGGTCTTGCCGCGCCGGCGGCGGGTGTGGGCATGCGGGCGGTTGACCTCGGCGATGCGGATGCCGGCCGCTGGCAGCTCACGAACCAGCCCAGCCGCATAGCCGCCGGTGGACTCAACGCCGACCAGCGCGATCGGCCCGAACTGCTCGAGCCAGGCCCTCAGCGCCCGATAGCCGGCAGGCGTCGTCGGGAACGTCTTGGTCCCGAGCAGCCCGCCGCGTCGGTCCAAAGCGGCGGCGACGTGCGTGTCGGTGTGCGCGTCGACGCCGCCGATGATCTCGCCCGCGATCTCCGTCATGCTGGGCCTGCCGTCCTTTCTCTTGAGCGGGCGGCACCGCCCGGGCGGGCGGACAAAACAGTGACGAGGCACTTGTCGCAAGCAGGTTCCGATGAGGTCACGACCGCCCAAACCGGCCGCCCTTGGTCGCGGCCTTCAAGGCGCTCGAGCCGAGAACGACAGGTCCCAGGAACGACACCGACAGGGTCAGTTTCACGGTAGGTCAGAGCCGACCCAACCGCCTGACCGCCATCTTCACTCTTTCACGGAGACGCTGAGGCCAGGATCATGTCCTGGTGGCGTGGCGAATTCGAAGACTCAGGATCTTCGGGGCTCTGATCGGACGCGACGCCGAAGCGCTCCGGTCCCCACGCGAGGCGCAGCGCATGCTCGAGGCACGTCACGACGAGCTGCGCGTGCTCGCCGAGGAGCAGGCCGCCCTACGGCGCGTGGCCACGCTGATCGCTCACGAGACCCCACCCGACGCCGTGTTCGCCGCCGTGGCGCGGGAGGTCGGCGAGGTGCTCGGCGTGGCCGCCACGCACATAGGCCGCTACGACCCGGACGGCACGGTCGTCAGCGTCGCGCAGTGGGGCTGCTACGCGGGCGTCCCGATCGGGGCGCGCTTTCCGCTCGAGGGCGACAGCGTGTCGGCGCGGGTGCTGCTGACTGGGCGACCGACACACATGGAGAGCTACGAGGACGCCCCCGGCGTCATCGCGGCCACGATCCGGCAAATCGGCATCCGGTTCTCCATGGGCGCCCCGATCTCCGTCCGGGGGCGGCCGTGGGGCGTAATGATCGCCACGTCGAAGGATGTCCCGTTCCCTGTCGAGACCGAGTCGCGCCTCCAGGACTTCACGGAGCTCGTGGCGATCGCGATCGCGAACGCCGAGGCGCGCGCCGAGGTCGATCGTCTCGCGGAAGAGCAGGCGGGACTGCGACGCGTGGCGACGCTGGTCGCGCGCGGCGTCCCCCCGGCCGAGGTCTTCGAGGCGGTCGCGCGCGAGGCCGGTCAGCTCCTCGGCGTCGATGCCATGCATATGGGCCGCTACGACGACGGTGCGGCGATCAGCGTCGCCGGCTGGAGCCGTGCGGGCGATCACCTGCCGGTCGGCACGCCGGTCGAGCTCGACGGGACCAACGTCGCGTCGCTCGTGTTGCAGAGCGGCCGACCTGCGCGGATCGACGGTTACAGCCCTGCGAGCGGCGCGACCGCCGAGCGGCTGCGCCACCGCCTGGGCGTCTACTCCTCGGTCGCCGTCCCGATCCTCGTCGACGATCGGCTGTGGGGCCTGATGATCGCCTCCTCGAAGCAGTACCAGCCGCTGGCGGCCGACACCGAGTCGAGGCTCTTGGGCTTCACCGAGCTCGCCGCGGCCGCGATCTCGAACACCGAGGCGCGCACAGAGCTTGCCGCCTCGCGCGCCCGCCTGGTGGCCGCTGCCGACGAGGAGCGCCGGCGCGTCGTGCGCGACCTACACGACGGTGCGCAGCAGCGACTCGTGCACACCGTGATCACGCTCAAGCTCGCGGAGCGCGAGCTGGTTCACAAAGGCCGAGCGTCCGAGCTACTGAAGGAGGCACTCGCACACGCTCAGAGCGCTACCGCGGAGGTGCGCGAGCTTGCCCACGGCATCCTGCCCAGCGTTCTCACGCACGGCGGGTTGCCGGCAGCCGCCCATGCGCTGGCCTCACGGATGACCGTTCCGGTCGAGATCGATGTATCGGCGCCCCGTCTGCCCGAACAAATCGAAGCCACCGCCTACTTCGTCATAGCGGAGGCGCTGACCAACGTCGCAAAACACGCCCGCGCGCAGCACGCGACCGTCACGGGCCGCGTGGACAACGGCTCGCTGCGCATCGAGGTGCGCGACGACGGCGAGGGCGGAGCGCGGACCGAAGGCGGTGGCCTGATCGGGCTGCGTGACCGGGTTGCGACGCTCGACGGCACGCTGACCATCGACAGCCCGCCCGGCGGCGGCACCGTCGTGACCGCGACGATCCCACTGCCCGCGCGCGGTTGAGACGGGCAACGTGCCAGCACGCTCACCAACGTGGCCGTCCTTCGACGTCCCGTTTGCCCGACGACTCCTCGCGACGTACGGAGGCGGCGGCACACCCACCCCGTCTCGGTGATCGACGCCGCCGAGAGGTCCGAGAAGGACAATCTCCGCCGGACGTGACCGTCCGGCGCGGCTAACAGCCTCTCGGCCACGCCGACCCGCTGCCAGCCGCACCCGGAGTCGACCTCGTCGCCGATCTCCGTTGGCGCGGTGCTCGAGTCGCGTTCGCTGGCGCGGTCGGGGGAGCTCGCCGCGCGGGAGCGCTCGTCGGAGACCCGGCGCACCTACGCCGTGTATCGGACCTTCGGCGCCTTCCTCCGCCGGGCCGCGACGGCCGGAGCCGTCACGCCGGCGGCGGTGCAGGCCTACCGTGCCCGGCTCGAGCAGCTCCGCGCCCACGCGCTAGCGGCGATTATGTGTAGTCCGCCTGCCAGAACGGGCATATCAACCTCATGGCAACGACTCGAGCGAAGAAGCGATTCACGCTTCGCGGGCGGTCGGCAAAGACGGGGCGCTTTATCCCTCTGAGCCTCGCTCGCAGGCGCAAGAGCACCTCGGTCGTCGAGCGAATCCGATCCGCCGACGTCGCCGCAGCAAGTAGCACGTGACCCACGGCGAGGTCGCCGCCGGCGATCCGGTCGCGGTGCTGTTCGTCACGACAACCGACCGAGAACGCTCTTTAGCCGGTCCGCGTTCGCGAACAGTTGCGAGGCGGCGAGCTTGAACACCGTCTCGATCTCGAACGCCTTCAGTTCCCGCCACTCCGGCCGCTCCGTACGCGCCCATGAGACGGTTGAAGACGGGGCCGTCCATCGACGCGCCCGAAACGTTCTCCTCCGGCTCGTGCAGGACAAGCTCGACGTCGCGCTCGCACGCCCAGCCCTTGCTCGCCTCGCGCTGCACCTCAGGGCTGATGTAGCTCTCGCCGCCGCGATCGCCAACGCAGCTGCGACCCGCCGAGGAGCTGACGGAGCCGTGTGCGCGCCTGACGGCGGTCGAGCTTATCGGGGGCCTACGTATGCACCCGCGTCGTCTTGTTTGCCCGCCGACCCAAGCGACGTCAGCCAGCCGCAACCCGAACGCCGGGTGCTCGAGCGCGGGAACCCAGCAACCGTCACGCCACGGACGGGACCCTGGTGCCCGTGCGCCTCGCCGCGGCTCGCAGGCCAAGAAACGCATCATCCGTCGGTCTCTATCCGCGAGTGACTTTGGCCCCGAGTTGGCCGCGAACGGCCCCAGAACGGCCCCGAAATCGGGGATTCTCAGATATTTTCGCGGCAGGCGAAAGCGGCTATTTGCAGGGATTCTTACGATCGAGGAGTCCCCGTAGCGGAATCATATTCCGCGTGTCGGGGGTTCGAGTCCCTCCTCCGGCATCACCGTTTCCCGCCGCTTTCAGCGCCTTTGCAGGACTTTCTCGCGAAGCGCTTTCCGGGCGGTCCGGCCCCAACGGACCCCAGCAGACCCCTCTCGGGGGCCGGTTGTGTCCACTTCTGTGTCCACCGGGGCAGGGTTCTAGGGCTGGGCGCTAGAGGGTCCATGGCGAACTTCCGCAAGACCCGTACGCCCGGCGTCTACGTCTCGCACTCGACCCTCTGCCCGGCGAACGAGGACCCGTCGGCGCGCTGCCGGTGCGCACCGTCATGGCGGGGCCGCTGGCGCAACCCGGTCACCGGCAAGCCTGAGTGGCAGCGTCCGGTCGTCAAGAACCGAGCCGAGGTGCTGTCCTGGCTCGCTGCCGGTGAGACCGGCGACGCCTCGCTCGCGGCGCAAGGTCCGAGCTTCGAGCAGTTGGGCAACCATTGGATCGACGGCGTCGAACAGGGCCAGATCGGCCGCCCCCGAGGCCGCGGCAACGCCTACTCGGACACGACGATCGAGGGCATGCGCCGCTCCTGGGTCTACCTGGTCCGCCCCGAGTTCGGTCCGCGGATTGCGTCCGAGATCAGCGAGATCGACTGGCAACGCTGGATCGACGGACTCGCCCGCAAGGGCCTCTCGCGCTCGACGATCGCCAAGCACGTTGAGGCGGGCTGGGTTCTGCGGAGACCGGGTTTGTTGGTTTCCTCTCTTGATCAGAGAGGGATGATCGTCTCGGTCCGTCGAGCGTATAGGGCCTCGAATTCGGCGGGCGGGATGTCGCCGAGGGACTCGTGGAGGCGCTCGGCGTTAAACCAGGCGACCCATTCGACGATCGACAGCTCGAGCTGAGTGCGCGTTCGCCAGACGCGGTCGGCGATCAGCTCGGTCTTGACGGTGTCGACGAAGCTTTCGGCCATGGCGTTGAGGCTCCTATGTCAAGAGCGGGATGGTTCTGGCGTCGTTGAGGTCGGCGAT
>NZ_AUEK01000023.1 GCF_000425945.1 Candidatus Solirubrobacter pratensis | reverse complement strand
GCCCGATGAACGGCCGCGCCGCCCGCGCGGCCGTTCTCACTTCACCCGTTTATCCGGGGGAAGTAGCTAGAGCAGCGCCGCGAGGCGCGCGAGCGCGTCGTCGATCTCGGGCGGCGAGACGATCAGCGGCGGCAGGAAGCGGAGCGTCGACGGCCCGGTCGCGTTGATGATCAGCCGCTGCTCGAGCAGCGCCCGCCTGGCGAGCTCGGGCGCGTCCTCGCGCTCGAGCTCGGCCGCCACCATCAGCCCGCGCCCGCGCACCGACGCGACGCCCGGCAGCCGGCGCAGGCCCTCCGCGAGCCGGGCGCCCAGCGAGCGGACCTCGGCCAGCAACGCCGGATCGTCGATCACGTCGAGCGCGGCGTGCGCGGCGGCGCTCGCGACCGGGCCGCCGGCGAACGTGGAGCCGTGGTCGCCGGGCGCGAACACGTCGGCGAGCTTCGGGCCCATCACCAGCGCGCCGATCGGCAGGCCGCCGCCGAGGCCCTTGGCGAGCGTCATCGCATCCGGAACGACGGGCGTCTGCTCGTAAGCCCACAGCGAGCCGGTCCGCCCCATCCCCGTCTGGACCTCGTCGAACACGAGCGCGGCGCCCGCCGCGTCGCACGCCTCGCGCGCGGCCAGCAGCACCTCGTCGGGCACGATGTTGACGCCGGTCTCGCCCTGGATCGGCTCCAGGAGCACCGCCGCGGTGCCCTCCCCCACGGCGCCGGCGATCGCCTCCGCGAACGGCGGGACGACGCGGAAGCCGGGCACCAGCGGCGCGAAGGGCGCCTGCTTGGACTCCTGCGGCGTCGCCGACAGGGCGCCGTAGGTCCGGCCGTGGAACGCGCCGTGGACCACGACGATCTCCCCGCGCGGGCGGAACTTGCGGACGAGCTTGAGCGCCGCCTCGTTGGCCTCCGCGCCGGAGTTGCAGAAGAACACGTTCACGCCGAAGGAGCGCTCCACGAGCCGCGCGGCCAGCGACACGTTGGCCTCCGTGGTGAAGAGGTTCGAGACGTGGATCAGCCGCCCCGCCTGCTCGCGGATCGCGTCCACCACCTTCGGGTGGCAGTGGCCGGCGTTGTTGACCGCGATCCCGGCGAGGAAGTCGAGGTACTCGTTGCCCTCGGAGTCGCGCAGCGTGCAGCCGGAGCCGGAGACGAACTCGACCGGATAGCGCGCGTACGTGGGTGCGAGCGTCATGTGGCAGGTCTCACCTTCGTGCCGATGCCGGCGTCCGTGAACAGCTCCAGCAGCAGCGAGTGCGGCCGGCGCCCGTCGATGATGTGCGCGAAGGTGACGCCGCCGTGGATGGCGTCGACGCACGCCTGCAGCTTCGGCCGCATGCCGCCCTGCAGCTGCGGGATCGCCACCTCGACCTCGTCGGCCCCGCACTCGCTGATCACCGAGTCGGGGTCCTGGGGATCGCGCAGCCAGCCGGAGACGTCGGTGAGGAAGATGACCTTGTAGGCGCCGAGCGCGCGGGCGATCGCGCCGGCCGCCTCGTCGGCGTTGACGTTGTGCGAGCGGCCCGCGCGGTCGTTGCCGACCGACGCGACGACCGGGATGTAGTCGGCCGCGATGTGGGTCAGCACGCCGGTGTCGACGCGCTCGATGCGGCCCACGAAGCCGATGTCCTCGCCCTCGGGCCCGGTCATCGTCGAGACGCGGAAGAGCTGCCCGTCGTCGCCGGAGAGACCCACCGCCGGCTGCCCATGGCGGTTGATGCGCCCCACGATGTCCTTGTTGACCTTGCCGACGAGCACCATCTTGGCGATCTCGACGGTGTCGGCGTCGCTCACGCGCAGGCCGCCGATGAATTCGACCGGCATGTCAAGCCGTTTCATGTAGGCGGTGATGTCCGGTCCGCCGCCGTGCACGACGATCGGGTTCAGGCCGACGTACTTGAGCAGCACGACGTCGCGCGCGAAGTCCTCGCGCAGCTCGGGGTCGGTCATCGCCGCGCCGCCGTACTTGATCACGACGGTCTTGCCGTGGAACTCCCGGATGTACGGGAGCGCCTCGAGGAGGGTCCCTACCCTGCCTCGCCCGAGCGACGTCTCATGGTCCTCCGCCGGCAGGGCGGCCTCGTCACCGCTTCGCTCGCTCATGTCGTGTAGTCCGCGTTGATCGTCACGTACTCGTGCGAGAGGTCGGAGAAGAAGACCTCCGCCTCGGCCTCGCCGCCCAGGGACACCGTGTACTCGACCTCGTCGCCCGAGACGGCGAGCGCGAGCGCCGCCTCGTCGTAGGCCACCGCGACGCCGCCCGCGCACACCTGCGCGTCCTCGATCCAGATGTCGGGCGCGAGCGGCGCGTCGTAGACGGCGCCGCCGACGGCCTGCGCGATCCGGCCCCAGTTGGGATCGCCGCCGTGCAGGGCGGCCTTGACGAGCGGCGAGTTGGCGATCGCGCGCGCGGCCTTGGCGGCCGTATGCTCATCGTGGGCGCGGACCAGCACGCGGCCGATGCGCTTGGAGCCTTCGCCGTCGGCGACGATCGCCAGCGCCAGGCGGCGCAGCGCCCAGTCCAGCGCCTCGCCGAAGCGCAGCTCGTCGTCGGACTCCGGCTCGATCGCGACGCCGGAGGCCCCGGACGCCATCAGGATCGCCGTGTCGTTGGTCGAGAGCTGGCCGTCGACCGAGACGCGATCGAACGAGCGCTTGACGCACACGCCGAGCAGCAGGTCCGCCGTCTCGGGCGCGAGCTTCGCGTCAGTCTGGACGAAGCAGAGCATCGTCGCGAACGCCGGCGAGATCATGCCCGCGCCCTTGGCCTGCGCGGTGAGCCGGACCGTGCCCGACGGCAGCTCGACGTCGACCGCGACGTCCTTGGCGTAGGCGTCGGTCGTCCGGATCGCCTCGCTGAAGTCCTCCGCCCCGTCGGGACGCAGCTGCGGCCGCGCCGACGCGATGCCCTTGATCACCGCCCGAGCGTCGAGCGGCACGCCGATCACGCCGGTCGACGCGACCGCGACCTGGTCCTCGCGCACGCCGGACGCCATCGCGGCGGCGCCCTGCATCCGCGCCGCGTCCTCGAGCCCGCGGTTGCCGGTGGCGGCGTTGGCGTTGCCGGAGTTGGCGACGACGGCGCGGATCGCCTCCAGGCGCACGCGCTTCTGGCACAGGAGGACCGGCGCCGCGAGCACGCCCGAGCGCGTGAAGCGCGCGGCGCTGACGGTGTCCCGGGCATCGGAGACCAGCAGCGCGACGTCGCGCGCGCCGGAGGGCTTCAGGCCCGCGGCGACACCCGAGGCGCGGAACCCGGCGGGAAGCTCGCCGGGCCGCTCGGTGACATGCGCCGGCGTCTCGAGCCAGCGCGACTGCGCGATCACAGACCCTCCCCTTCAGGCCGGCCGAACATCAGGTTCAGGTTCTGGACCGCCTGCGAGGCGGCGCCCTTCCACAGGTTGTCGAGCGCGGAGAAGACGATCAGCCGGCCCGTGCGCGGGTCCATCACGTACGAGATCCGGCAGTAGTTGGTGTCGCGGACCTCCTGCACGCCGACCGGGCCGCGGCGCAGCTCGACGAACGGCTCGCGCGCGTACGCGTCGTCGTAGAGCTCGGTCAGCTCGTCCTCGGTCGCGTCACGCGTCAACGTGACGTAGCAGGACACCAGCTCGCCCTGGTTGAGCGGCAGCAGGTGCGGCATGAACGTGATCGTCACGTCGTTGCCGAGCGCGGCCAGCTCCTGCTCGATCTCGGGCGTGTGACGGTGGCCTTCGATCTTGTACGGCGAGACGTTCTCGTCGGCGCTCACGAAGTCCTTCGCGCCGCGCCCGGCGCCCGAGACGCCGGACTTCGCGTCGACGATCGCGTCGCCGATCAGCCCGGCGCGGGCGAGTGGCGCGAGTCCCAGCAGCGTCGCCGTCGGGTAGCAGCCGGGGTTGGCCACGAGGCCGGCCGTCTTGACCGCCTCGCGCGTCAGCTCGGGCAGGCCGTAGACGCCTTGGCCGAAGAGCTGCGGCGCCTTGTGCTCGCCGTACCAGTCCTCGTAGATGCCGCGGTCGCGCAGGCGGAAGTCGGCCGAGAGGTCCACGACGCGCACGCCCCGCTCGCGCAGCTCGGCCACGACCGGCGCCGCAGCGGCGTGCGGGTAGGCGACGATCGCGGCGTCGACGCCGCCGTGCCGGTCGGCGTCGTAGGGCTCGAGCGCGAGCGGGACGCGCGTGCGCGGGTGCACCTCGTCGAGCCGCTGCCCGGCCTCCGCGCGCGCAGTCACGTGGGCCAGCTCGAAGCCCGGGTGGCGGTGCAGCAACTGGGCGGCGATCGCGCCGCCCAGGCCGGTGGCGCCGAGCACGGCGACCTTCACGGCGCTAGCCACGGAGCTCGCCTCCCAGCTTCGCCACCTCCGCCACGATCTTCTCGCGTCGTCCTCGCACGTCCTCGTCGGTCAGCGTGCGGTCGTCGGCGCGGAACTCGAGCCGCAGCGCGAGCGAGATCCGGCCCTCGGCCGCGTAGACGTCGAACACCTCGGCGTCGCGCAGCAGCGCGCCGCCGGCGCTCCGCACCGTGTCGACCAGCTTCGCCGCCGGGATCTCGGCGGGAACCCAGAACGCAAGGTCCTGCCGGATCGACGGGAAGCTCGTGAGGTCCTCGTAGAGCGGATCGACACGCGCCGCCGGCAGGACGACCTCGAGGTCGAGCTCGAAGCCCGCGACCCGGCCGAGGTCCCACTCCGCCGCCACGGCGGGGTGCAGCTCGCCCAGCCAGCCGGCGTCGGCGCCGGCGACCAGCACGCGCGCGGCGCGCCCAGGGTGCAGGAACGGCTCGCTCGTGCGCTCGACCGCGAAGTCGACCCGGATCGCCGCGAGCACCGTCTCCAGCACGCCCTTGGCGGCGAAGTAGTCGGCGGCCGGCGGCGACTCGTCGCGCCACGACGGCGGGCGCAGGCGGCCGGTGAGCAGCGCGCCGAGGTGGTTGCGCTCGTCGGGCAGCCGCGTGCCGCGCTGCTCGGCCGGCGTCGGCTCTCGCTCGGGGGCGCGGTTGAGGTACACCGCGCCCTCCTCGAAGAGCCGTACGTCCTCCAGCCCGCGCGCGCGGTTGTGGCGCAGGGAGTCCAGCAGCGAGCCGAGCAGCGTCGTGCGCATCACGGCCTGCTCGTCCGAGAGCGGGTTGCGCAGGCGCACGGGGTCGGCGAGCACGCCGTCGAGCCGCAGCCGGCGCGCGACCTCAGGCGACTGGAAGCTCCACCCGAGCGCCTCGGACACGCCCGCGCCGACCAGCGCGTCGCCCGCGCGGCGGCGCAGCTTCTGCTCGCGCGTCAGCCGGCCGGTCGCCCCGCGGCGCGAGGGCAGCGTCGACGGGATCTTCTCGAGCCCCCAGATGCGCGCGACCTCCTCGATCAGGTCGACCTCGCGCGTGACGTCGTCGCGGCGCCAGTAGGGCACGCGAACCGCGTCGTCGACGCCGAAGCCGAGCGCCGTGAGGATCCGCCGGGTCTCGTCCTCGGGCACCGGGGTGCCGAGCAGCCGCTCGGTCTTCTCCTGGCGCAGCACGATCCGCGCCGGCTCCGGGCCTGGCCCGCCCACGTCGACCGTGCCGGGCACGAGCCGCGCGCCGGTCAGCTCGAGCATCAGCTTCGTCGCGACGGCCTGGCCGTCGATCGCCTGCTCGGGCTGCAGCCCCTTCTCGAAGCGGCCGGAGGCCTCGGTGCGCAGCCCGAGGCGCGTCGACGTGCGCTGGATGTTCGGTCCGTTCCAGGTCGCCGCCTCCATCAGCACGGTCGTGGTCTTCTCCGACACCTCGGAGCGTTGGCCGCCCATCACGCCGGCGATCGAGGTCGGTCCCTCGTCGTCGCAGATGATCAGGATTTCGGGATCGAGCGTGCGCTCGACGTCGTCGAGCGTGACCATCGTCTCGCCCTCGCGCGCGCGCCGCACCACCAGGTGCCCGCCGGCGACGACGTCCCAGTCGAACGCGTGCAGCGGCTGCCCGGTGAGCAGCATCACGAAGTTGGTGATGTCGACGACGTTGTTGATCGGGCGCTGTCCGGCCGCCATCAGGCACGCCTTCAGCCACCACGGCGACGGGCCGATCGTGACGTCCTCGAACCGCCGCGCGGTGAAGCGCGGGTTCAGGTCCGGCGCCTCGACGTCGATCCGCACGCCCTCGATCTCGCCGGACGAGCCGGGGTCGGCCTCCCACGGGGCCGGCGCCAGCTCGGCGCCGGTCGCCGCGTGGACCTCGCGAGCGACGCCGTAGACGCCGAGGCAGTCGGGCCGGTTCTGCGTGATCTCGAGCTCCAGCACGTCGGTGGCGATCGGGAGCACCTCGATCAGCGGCGTGCCCGGCACCAGGTCGTCCTCGAGCACCATGATCCCGTTGTGGTCGGTGCCGATCGCGACCTCGTCCTCGGCCAGGATCATGCCCTCGGAGACGACGCCCCGCAGCTTCGCGCGCTTGAGCCTGGTGCCGTCGGGCATCACGGCGCCCGGCGAGGCGACCGCGACCGTCTGGCCCGCGCCGACGTTCGGCGCGCCGCAGACGATCTGCGCGACGTCCCCCTCGCCGATCGCGACGGTGCAGACCGAGAGCCGGTCGGCGTCGGGATGCTGCTCGCGCGTCAGCACGCGGCCGACGACGAAGTTGTCGAGGGCGCTCACACCGTGCGTGAGCACGTGGTCGACGGCGGTGCCGGTCATCGTCAGGCGCTCCGCGAGCTGGAACGCGTCCAGCCCCGGGTTCACGTACTCGTGGAGCCAGTGCAGCGGCAGCTTCATCCAAATTGCTCCAGCATCCGAAGGTCGTTCTCGTAGAACATCCGCAGGTCCGGGACCCGGTGCTTGAGGAACGCGATCCGCTCGATCCCCATGCCGAACGCGAAGCCCTGGATCCGGTCCGGGTCATAGCCGTGCTCGCGCACGTAGCCGAACACGTTCGGGTCGACCATCCCGGCGCCGAGGATCTCGATCCACCCCGTGCCCTTGCACAGCGGGCAGCGGCCGCCGTCGCGCAGGAAGCCGTGCGTGCAGTTGAAGCACGAGACGTCGACCTCGACGCTCGGCTCGGTGAAGGGGAAGAAGTGCGGGCGCAGGCGGACGTCGCGCTCGTCGCCGAAGATCGCGCGGGCGAACGAGAGCAGCGTGCCCTGCAGATCGCCGAGCGTCACGTCCTCGTCGACCGCCAGCCCTTCCACCTGGTGGAACTGCGGCGTGTGTGTGGCGTCGTTGTCGCGCCGGTACGTGCGCCCCGGGACGATGATGTAGATCGGAGGCGGCTGCAGCTCCATCGCGCGCACCTGCATCGGCGAGGTGTGCGTGCGCAGCACGATGTCGTCGGCGAGGTAGAACGTGTCCGCCTCGAGCCGCGTCGGGTGGTTGGAGAGGAAGTTGAGCGCGTCGAAGTTGTAGTAGACGAGATCGGCCTCGGGGCCTTCCGCGACGCGGAAGCCGAGGCCGAGGAAGACGTCCTCGATCTCGCGCCGGACGGCCGTGATCACGTGGTGGTGGCCGGCCGGGACGGCCGGCGAGCCCGGCAGCGTGACGTCGACCACGTCGGCCGCGAGCCTGGCCTCGAGCTCGGCGGCCTCGAGCTCGGCGCGCCGTGCCTCCACGGCCGCCTCGATCGCCTTACGCGCCTCGTTGGCGCCCTTGCCGACCGGTCCGCGCTCGTCCGGAGGCAGCTTGCCGACGTCGCGCAGGAGGTTCGGGAGCTCCGCCTTGCGGCCGAGGAAGCGCACGCGCACCTCTTCGAGCTCGGCGGTTCCGGTGGCCGAGGAGACCGCGGCCTCCCCTTCGGATCGCAGCGCGGCGATGCGGTCGGCGGTGCTCATGGGCGGCTGATCCTAGTTGGGGTCAGTTGAACGAAGGTCGTACCGGAATTCATCGACGGGCCCTCAGCTCGTAGAGGGCCACGGTCGCCGCCATGGCGGCGTTGAGGGAGTCCGCGTGGGCGATCGGGATGTGCGCGACGTCGTCGCACGCGGAGACGACGGCGTCGGGCAGGCCTTCGCGCTCGGCGCCGACCACGAGCGTGACGTCGCCGTCGGGTCGGAGCTCGTGCAGCGGCGCGCCTTCGCGCGCGACGAGCGCCACGCGCCGCCCGGGCAGCTCGGAGACGTTCCGCACGCGGGCGACGGGCATGCTGAACAGCGCGCCCATCGAAGCGCGCACGGCCTTGTGACCGAACGGATCGGCGCTGCCCGGGCCGAGCGCGACCGAGTCGGCGCCGAAGGCGAGCGCGCCGCGGATCACGGTCCCCACGTTGCCCGGGTCGTTCACGCCCCACAGCGCCACGCAGCGCGGCCCGATCGCGTTCGACCAGCGCTGCGGATAGACGCCGATCGCGCGTGTGCCCGAGCCGAGCTGCGAGACCTCGGCCAGCACGTGCGGCGCGACGCCGATGCCATGGAGCCCGCTGCCCTCCGCGACGTAGACGGCGCTGGGCGGCCAGCCCGCAGCCTCGGCGGCCGCGATCAGGTCCTCGCCCTCGGCGACGAACGACGCGAGCTTGTCGCGCCAGCGCCGGCCGTGGAGCTTGCGGACTTCCTTGAGGGCTTCGTTGTGGGAGCTGGTGATGGTCATCGGGGGTGCGGGACGAAAAAAAGGGCGCCGCTCCGGTTGGAGGGGCGCCCTTGAAGGCTTTCGGCGGTCTGAGGTTGCCTAGGCCGCCGCGGCCTCGCGAGCGCGGGCGGCAAATCGGCGGAAGGTCTCAGGGTCGCGCACGGCGATGTCGGCCAGCACCTTGCGGTCCAGCTCGACGCCCGCCAGCTGCAGGCCGTGGATGAACGTCGCGTACGTCATGCCCTCGGCGCGCGCGGCGGCGTTGATGCGGGTGATCCAGAGACGGCGGAAGTCGCGCTTGCGGTTGCGGCGGTCGCGGTACGCGTAGGCGTCCGCCTTCATCACCGCTTCCTTGGCGCGCTTGTAGGAGGAGTTCGCCTCCCCGCGGAAGCCCTTGGCCCGCTCCAGCACCTCACGGCGCTTCTTGCGGGCGTGGACGGAGCGCTTGACGCGGGTCATCGCCCGTTGCCTCCGAGCAGCTTGGTGACGGTCTTACGGTCGGCCTTCGAGATCTCGCGATCGAGACCCATCTCGCGCTTGCGCTTGGGCGACTTCTTCTCGAGGATGTGGCTCGAGAACGCGTGGCGGCCCTGCAGCTTGCCGGTGGCCGTCTTCTTGAAGCGCTTCTTCGCGCCGGAGTGGGACTTCATCTTGGGCATGACGAGCGGGGCAGTATAGCCAACTGCCCCGCGCGGCCTGCGGTGCCCGCTACGTCGTCGGCGCGCGCTGCGGGGCCAGCATCATCGTCATGTTGCGGCCGTCCTGCTGGGGCCGCTGCTCGACGACGGCGAGCTCCTGCAGCTCCTCCGCGAGGCGGTTGAGGATCATCTCCCCGCGCTCGGGGTGGGCCATCTCGCGCCCGCGGAACATGATCGTCACCTTGACCTTGTCGCGCGCCTTGAGGAAGCGCATGACGTGGCCCTTCTTGGTGTCGTAGTCGTGCTGGGCGATCTTCGGCCGGAACTTGATCTCCCGGACGTTGATCTGCTGCTGGTGCTTGCGAGCGGACTTCTGCTTCTGCGCCTGCTCGTACTTGTACTTGGAGTAGTCGAGGATGCGGACCACCGGCGGCTTGGCCTCGGGGGCGACCTCGACCAGATCGAGGTCCTTCTCCTGCGCCTGGCGCAGGGCATCCTGGGTGCGCATGACTCCCACCTGCTGACCGGTCTCGTCGATGAGACGAACCTCGGGAACGCGGATGCGCTCGTTGATGCGGGTGGTGTCGCGCTCCGGCGGTTGCCGGTCGAACCTTCTCGGGACCGGCACTAGCTCTTATTTTCGCGCGGCGTCAACTATGCGGGCGCGGTATGGGAACGCTTGATCAACGCAGATGAGTATAGCCGCGGATCGCGCATCTGTCATCTGCGGCCGATGCGCCGCTAGGACGCGATCTCCTCGCCGAGCCTCGCGCGCACGTCCTCGAGGCTCAGCGAGCCGAGGTCGCCCTCCTTGTGGCGGCGCAGCGAGGCCGTGCCGCCCTCCTGCTCGCGGTCGCCGACCACGAGCATGTAGGGAATCTTGCGCACCTCGGCGTCGCGGATCTTGCGCCCGATCGACTCCGTGCGGTCGTCGACCTCGATCCGCATGCCCGCGAGGGCGGACCGCACCTGGCGGGCGTACTCGAGGTGGCGGTCGGCGACCGGCAGGACGATGCCCTGAACGGGCGCCAGCCAGAGCGGGAACTCGCCGGCGTAGTGCTCGACCAGCATGCCGATGAAGCGCTCGAACGAGCCCATCAGCGCGCGGTGGATCATCACCGGCCGGTGCTCGGCGTTGTCGGCGCCGGTGTAGGTGAGCTCGAAGCGCTCGGGCATCACGTAGTCGAGCTGGACCGTGCCGAGCTGCCACGAGCGGCCGATCGCGTCGGTCATGTGCAGGTCGATCTTGGGGCCGTAGAAGGCGCCGTCGCCCTCGTTGAGCTCGAAGTCGAGCCCGCGGTTGACGAGCGCGCGCTCGAGCGCGGCCTCCGCCCGGTCCCACATCTCCTCCGCGCCGATCCGCTTCTCCGGCCGCGTCGACAGCTCCAGCCGCGGCTCGAACCCGAAGCGGTCGTAGATCGCGAAGCCGAACTCGAGGCAGCGGACGACCTCCTCCTCGATCTGGTCCTCGGCGCAGAAGATGTGGGCGTCGTCCTGCGTGATGTGGCGGACTCGCAGCAGGCCGTGCAGCGTCCCGCTCGGCTCGTGCCGGTGCACGAGCCCCTGCTCGGAGTAGCGGATCGGCAGGTCGCGGTAGGAGTGGCGCGCGTTCTTGTAGAGCTGGACGTGCGCCGGGCAGTTCATCGGCTTGAGGCCCATGCTCTGGCCCTCGACGTCCGTGAAGTACATGTTGTCCCGGTACACGTGCCAATGCCCGGACTGCTTGAACAGCTCGCTGTCGTAGAGGATCGGCGTCTTGACCTCGCGATAGCCGCGCTCGCCGTTCTCCTCGCGCCACAGCTTCGTCAGCTCGTTCCAGATCTCCATGCCGTTCGGCAGCCAGAACGGCGAGCCCGGTGAGAGCTCGGAGAACATGTAGAGGTCGAGCTCCTTGCCGAGCTTGCGGTGATCGCGCTTGCGCGCCTCTTCGACGCGCTCGAGGTACGCGGCGAGCTCGGCCTTGCTCCCGAAGGCGGTGCCGTAGATGCGCGTGAGCATCTGGCGCTTGGCGTCGCCGCGCCAGTAGGCGCCGGCCACCGAGAGCAGCTTGAACGCCTTCACGCGGCCGGTGGTCGGCGCGTGCGGGCCGCGGCAGAGGTCGAGGAAGTCGCCGTTGCGGTACAGGCTGACGGTCTTCACGCCCTGGTTCTTGACCAGGTCCTCGATCAGCTCGACCTTGTACGGCTGGTCCTCGCGCAGGTAGCGGTCGATCGCCTCGGCGGTCGTGACCTCGGAGCGCTCGAACGGCTCGTCGGCCTTGACGTGCTCGCGCATCTTGGCCTCGATCGCCGGGAAGTCCTCCTCGTTGATCGTGACGCCGGGCGGGAACTCGAAGTCGTAGTAGAAGCCGTCGGCGATCGGCGGCCCGATCGACACCTTGGTGCCGGGATAGAGCTCGAGCACCGACTCCGCGAGCACGTGCGCGATGTCGTGGCGCAGGAGCTTGAGCGCGTCGCCGTCTCCGTCCTTGGCGGTCACGATCTCGACCGTCTCGCCTTCGCCGAGCGGCTGCGAGAGGTCGCGGATGCGGCCGCTGTCGTACGCCGTCCCGTCGCGCTTCTCCGTCCCGTCGCCGTTGAGGACGCGGATGGCCATCGCGGCGCGGGCGAGGCCCGGGCCGATGTCGGCGGCGAGATCGGCGCCGGTGGCGCCGTCGGGGAGGTCGCGGTGTGATCCGTCGGGAAGCTGGACGCGCATCGGCGGGTGAGATTAGTGTGCCGGTCGTCGACCCGAGGAGCGGGAGCGATCGCGGACGCGAACCCGAGCCGCACCGTCACGGATCCGCCGGCGCCCTGCTCGGCACGCGGATGACGCTCGCGTGGGTCTACCGCTCGGCGGTGGTCGACTCCCAGACGACCTCGCCGCCCGCGACGGCGAAGCAACCGTAGGCGGTGCTGGTCGTGTGCCCGTCGGCGTCGAGCGAGTAGCGGCCGAGCAGGGAGTCGCGGTCGCGCGTAGAGCGGGCGGCGCGGACGATCGCCGCGCGGTCGCCGTCGCCTTCGGCGATCGCGTCGAGGATGAGCGCCATCGCCTCATAGCCGTAGAAGCCCCACGGCGCGTACTGGGCGCCGAAGAAGCGCGTGCGTGCGGCCGCCGAGGCGCTCAGCTCGCGCGTCAGCCGCGGCATGGCCACGCCCTCGGTGCCGAGCAGCCACAGCTGCGGATCGAGCGCGTGGAGGCCGTGCCAGAGCCCGACGGCGCCCGAGCCCGCCACGCCGGCGTAGAGCACCGCCTGCGCAGCGCCGACGTCGCCCGCCATCGGCTCGTCGTGGTCCCACACCGGCCGCGAGCGCGCGTCGATCCCGCGCCGTCGCGCGGCCTCCGTGCACATGCGCCCGACCGGGATGCCGTAGCCCTCGTCATGATCGTGCACCACGAGCAGCCGCCCCACGCCCGCCTCCTCCAGCCAGCGCGCGATCGCGCGGGCGCCGGCGGCGTCGTCGGGCATCAGCCGCACGAGCGTCGATCCGCTCAGGCCGGTGAACGTCGCGACCGGCGTGACCTCCAGGAGGCCGGCCTGCGAGAGCACCGCCGCCGAGCGCATCACCTGGGAGGAATGGAAGTCGCCGAGGTACGCGAGGGCATGCGGGTCGCCGGCGGCGCGGCGCGCGTTGGCCGCGGCCCGCGCGTCGCGATCCTCCCCCGCCGCGTCGAGCACGACCAGCTCGGCGCCGCCGGCCCGCTCGAGCGCCAGCTCCGCGCCGCGCAGCACCTCCCGGCCCGCCGCCCCGGACGGGCCGGCCAGCGGCAGGCTCGCGTAGATCCGGCCCGGCACGCGGCAGAAGCTACCGGGCCGGCGGTCTGGGTGCTCGACACGGGCGGGCTGGAGGTACACGGCGTCGTGGCCTGGCGGAGACGCAGCTCCGATGCGTCGCCCCCGCGGCGGACGCTAGGCTCGCGCGTCCCATGGACGCCGCCGCCTTTCGCTCCCACTTCCCGGTCCTCGATTCGCTCGCCTACCTGAACGCGGGCACGGACGGACCGATCGCGCGCGTGGCGGTGGACGCCGCGGCGGCGGAGCTCAGGGCGCAGGCCACCGAGGGGCGCGTCCACTCGCACTTCGAGCGCCGGCGCGCCCTTCTGACCGACCTCCGCGCCGCCTACGCCGGCGTGCTCAACTGCGACGTGGCCGAGCTGGCGCTGACGACGTCGACCTCGGAGGGCATCGGCGGCGTGCTCGGCGGGCTCGGCCTCGGGCCGGGCGACGAGATCGTCACGTCCGACAGCGAGCACCCGGGCGTGATCGGACCGCTGCTCGCGGCGCGCGCCCGCGGCGCGACGATCAAGGCGGTGCCGTTCAAGGACGTCGCCGACGCGGTCGGGGCGACCACGACGCTGGTCGCGTGCTCGCACGTGAACTGGCTCACCGGCGAGCTCGCGCCCGCAGCGCTCAAGGAGGTCCCGGTGCCGGTGCTGCTCGACGGCGCGCAGGGCGTCGGCGCGATTCCCGTCGACGTCCGCGAGCTCGGCTGCGCGGCCTACGCCGGCTCCGGCCAGAAGTGGCTGTGCGGCGCCGACGGCACCGGGATGCTGTTCGTCGACGCCGCGTTCCTCGAGCGCGTCTCCGCCACGCGCCCCGGCTACAGCGCGTTCGAGGATGCCTCGCGCGGCCTGGACTCGACCTTCAGCGCAGAGGCCCGCAAGCTCGACGCCATCTCGCTCCCGCGCGAGGGCGTCGCGCTCTCGCTGGCCGCGCTGGAGCTGCTGACGGCGACCGGCCTGGAGGACGTCCAGGCCCGCGCCGCGACGCTCGCGGGCCAGCTCGCGGACCGGCTCAGGGGGTCCGGGCGGACCGTCGCGCCGCGCGCCGCGACGACGCTGGTCGCGTGGGAGGACGCGGACCCCGAGGCGACGCGCGAGCGGCTGGCCGGGGCGGGCGTCGGCATCCGCAACCTCCCGGGCACGCCGTATCTGCGCGCGTCGGTCGGCGCGTGGAACGACGAGTCCGATCTGGACCGGCTGCTCAGCGCGCTCGACGCAGCGGCAGGCTGATCCGGTCGGGCAGCCCGGACTGCTCGATCAGCATCCGCTGCGGGTAGGTCTCGGGTGGCGGCGCGTGGCTCGCGAGCCGCGCGTACTCGTCCTCGGTCAGCGTGAGCTCCGCCGCGGGCAGCAGGTCCTCCAGCTGCTCGAGCGTGCGAGCGCCGACGATCGGCGCGGTGACGCCGGGCGTCGCGAGCAGCCACGCGAGGGCGACCTGCGGGATCGTGGCGCCGCGCTCCTGCGCGATCGCGCGCGCCTCGTCGACGACGCGGAAGTTGCGCTCGATCGCGCGCCGGTGCATCGCCTCCTCGAGATCGTCGGAGGCATCGGCCATGCGGCTGCCGGCGGGCGGCGGGGAGTCGCGCTCGTACTTGCCGGTGAGGAAGCCCGCGCCGAGCGGTCCCCACGGGATCACGCCGAGGCCCGCCGCGCGGCAGAACGGCAGCAGCTCGATCTCCGCCGTGCGCTCGACGAGCGAGTACTGCGGCTGCAGCGAGACGAACGGCGCCCAGCCCTCGCGGTCCTGCGTCGCGACCGCCCACGCGAGCAGCCAGGCGGGGAAGTTCGAGGCGCCGAGCGCGCGGACCTTGCCCGCACGCACCAGGCCGTCGAGCGCTTCCAGCGTCTCCTCCAGCGGCACGTCGGGATCCGGCCCGTGCAGCTGGTAGAGGTCGATCTCGTCGATCCCCATCCGCTTCAGGCTCGCGTCGCAGCCCTTGCGGATCTCGTCCGGGGCCAGCCCGTTCAGCCAGCGGATCTTCGTCGCGATCACGACCTCGTCACGGTGCGCGGACAGCCACGGCGCGAGTGTGCGCTCGGAGCCGCCGGCGTCGTAGACGTCGGCGGTGTCGACGAAGGTGCCGCCCGCCGCGACGAAGCGGTCGAGCAGGCGGTGGGACTCCTCGGCGGGCGTCTTTGAGCCGAAGAACATCGCTCCGAGGCAGATGCGGCTGACCTCGAGCGGGCCGAGCGGTGCGCGGTCCATGGTTCGCTAGGGTCGCAAACGTGAACGAGTTGCGCTCCGTGACCGTCTACTGCGGCTCCAATCCCGGCGCCGACCCGGCGTTCGCGGACAAGACGCGCGAGCTGGCGCGCCTGCTCGCCGGCTCCGACATCCGGATCGTCTACGGCGGCGCCCGCGCCGGGCTGATGGGCGTACTGGCCGACACGGCGATGGACGCGGGCGGCGAGGTCGTCGGCGTGATGCCGCAAGCGCTGATCGACCGCGAGATCGCGCATCGCGGCCTGAGCGACCTGCGCGTCGTGGGCTCGATGCACGAGCGCAAGGCGCTGATGGCGGAGCTGGGCGACGCGTTCATCGCGCTGCCGGGCGGGATCGGGACGCTCGAGGAGCTGATCGAGGTCTACACCTGGAGCCAGCTCGGCATGCACCGCAAGCCGGTCGGCGTGCTCAACGTCAACGGCTACTACGACGCGCTCGGCGCGTTCCTCGACGTCGCCGTCGAGCAGCGGTTCCTGCGCGCCCAGCATCGGGAAGTGTTGAGCTTCGATGCAGAACCCGAGACGCTCCTCTCGCACCTGGCCCGCGCGGAGCCGCCGCCACTCGCGAAGTGGCTGACCGAAGCGGAGACCTGAGCCCCTGGTGGCGGGGCGGGACGATCTACCAGGTCTACCCGCGTTCCTTCCAGGACGCGAACGGCGACGGCGTCGGCGATCTCGCCGGCATCCGCGAGCGGCTGCCGTACCTGCGCGCGCTCGGTGTCGACGGCGTCTGGCTGTCGCCGTTCTATCCCTCCCCCATGGCCGACTTCGGCTACGACGTCTCCGACCACCAGGGCGTCGACCCGCTGTTCGGGACGCTGGAGGACTTCGACGCGCTGGCGGCCGAGGCGCGGCGGCTCGGGCTGCGCCTGATCCTCGACTACGTCCCGAACCACACCTCGAGCGAGCACCCGTGGTTCCGCGAGCACCCCGAGTACTACATCTGGCGCGAGGAGCCGAACAACTGGGTCAGCGTGTTCGGCGGCTCCGCCTGGGAGCCGCGGGACGGGCGGTTCTACTACCACGCGTACCTCCGCGAGCAGCCTGACCTGGACTGGCGCCGCGACGACGTGCGCGAGCGGATGCTCGGCGTCCTGCGCTTCTGGTGCGAGCACGGCGCCGACGGCTTCCGGATCGACGCGCTGCGCCAGACGATCAAGGACGCGCAGTGGCGCGACAACCCGGTGAACCCGGACTGGGACGGCCGCGACGAGTACGACTCGCTGATCCCCGCGTTCACGACCGACCAGCCGGAGGTGCAGGAGCTGGTCCGGCAGTTCCGGGAGACCGTCGGCGAGCGGCTGCTGATCGGCGAGCTGTACCTGCCGATCGAGCGGCTGGTGGCCTACTACGGGTCCGGGCTGGACATGCCGGCCAACTTCCACCTGCTCTCGACCGCGTGGGGCGCGGCGGAGATCGCCGCGCTGGTGGAGCGCTACGAGGCGGCGCTGCCCGACGGCGCGTGGCCGAACTGGGTGCTCTCCAACCACGACCGCCCGCGCGTCGCCTCGCGCACCGGCCAGCCCGCCGCGGCGGCGATGCTGCTGCTCACGCTGCGCGGCACGCCGACGCTCTACTACGGCGACGAGATCGGCATGACCGACGTCGAGATCGAACCCGGGCGCGAGCAGGATCCGTGGGGCGGCCGCCGCGACCCGGCGCGGACGCCGATGCAGTGGGACGCCGGCGGCGGCTTCTCCGCCGCCGAGCCGTGGCTGCCCTACGGCGATCTGCGCGTGAACGTGGCCGCGCAGCAGGACGACCCGGCGTCGCTGCTCTCGCTCCACCGCCGCCTTCTGCGCGCCCGCCGCGACTTCGCGCTCGAGGGCTACGAGACCCTCGCCGCCGACGGCGTGCTCGCATACCGCCGCGGAGGCTTCGTGATCGCGCTCAATCTGGGTGCCGACGCGGCGGCGACGCAACTCACCGGTGAGATCGCGGTCGCGACCGACGTGGCGCGCGCGGGCGAGCATGTCCGCCGGGAGACGGTTCTCGGTCCCGGCGAGGGAATCGCGCTCCGCGTGCCCTGATTGCGCGTTATACGCAGCAGAGCTTCCACGGACGAGGAGACTGCAATGCGTATGACGCTACGAATGCGACAAACGTGACGCGTGTCGTGCTCAACGGCGGTGACAAGAGCGACGCCCTCTCCGCGCAGGTCGACGTTCCCACCGAGATCAATGGCCGCGGAGGACCGGACGACCTGCGCTCCGGCACTGGGCCGGCCGTCCTCGACGGTGGCGCGGGGGACGATCGCCTCCAGGTCAGTGCCGACGGCGACGACACGATCATCGGCGGCGAGGGCGCCGACACCCTCACCTTCTCGACCGAGCTCAACAGGCGTCTCTGGCACGAGATCACGCTCGACGGCGTCGCGCGTGAGGGCAAGCGCGCGCCGTCACCGTCAAGCGCTTCACCGCCTCGCGCCTGTCGCTGCGCGCCGCGCGCTCCTGCGGCGCGCTGGTGGTCAACGGCAAGCTGACCGTGCCCGCGCGCGCCACCTGCTCCGGGCACGTGCGCGTGACCGCGAAGGCCCGCGGGCGGACGCTCGCGCGGACGGCGAGGCTCTCGCGCGGCTGCGCCTACATGGTGCGCCTGCGCGGCGTGCCCGCAGGGGCGAAGCTGACCTCCGCGTTCGGCGGCACGCACGAGATCGCGCCTCGGGGGTCAGCCCGCTAGCTCACGCAGCAGCAGGGCTTCGGCCAGCGCGATCGCGGCGACCTCGTCGAGCGAGACGGACTCGTTGGCGGCGTGGATGCGCGCGTGGTCGGAGTCCTGCGCGCCCCAGAGGACGAACGCCGCGTCCGGGTACGCCTCCCGCAGCGTGGCCACGAGCGGGACCGAGCCGCCGCTGCCCATCCGCGCCACCGGCGTGCCGTAGGCCGCCGCCAGCGCGCGCTCGGCCGCCCTCGACTCGCCGTCGAGGGCGATCGGCGTGCTCGCCGGCTGGACCTCGATGCGCACATGCGCGCCCCACGGCACGCGCTCCTCGAGGTGCCGCCTCACCGCCTCCATCGAGCGCACCGGATCGGCGTGCGGCGGCACCCGCACCGCGACCTTCGCCCGCGCCGACGGGATCACGATGTTGCCGGCCTCCTCGACGCCCGGAGCGTCGAGCCCCAGCACGCTGATCGCGTGCTTGGCCCACAGCCGATCGGCCACCGACCCCTCGCCGATCAGCGCGACGCCGTCGAGCACCTGCGCCTGCCGGCGGAAGTCCGCCTCGGGCAGCTCGGCGCCCGGCCAGTCCCCGTCCTGGAGCCCCTCGATGGCGACCGCTCCGTCGTCGTCGTGCAGCGTCGCCAGCATGCGCACCAGCGCGAGCAGCGCGTCGGGCGCGGCGCCGCCGAACTGGCCGCTGTGCAGGGCGGTCCCCAGCGTCGAGAGCTCCACCGTGAGCTTGCCGTGTCCGCGCAGGGACTCGGTCAGCGTCGGCTCGCCGAGCTTCCAGTTGCCGTCGTCGCAGATCACCATCAGGTCCGCGCGCATCAGGTCGGGGTCGGCCTCGACCACGCGCGCCAGCCGCTGGCGCCCGTTCTCCTCGCCGCCCTCGATCAGCACCTTGACGCCGACCGGCGGCTTGCCCGCCCACGCCCGCAGCGCCGCGAGGTGCGCGGCGATGCCGGACTTGTCGTCGGCAGCGCCGCGGCCGTGCAGCCGGCCGTCGCGCAGCACCGGCTCGAACGGATCGCCGATCCAGCCGTCGTGCGACGCCGGCTGGACGTCGTAGTGCGCGTAGAGCAGGACCGTCGGCGAGCCCGGCCATTCCGCGAGCACGCTCGGCGCCTCGTCCGGCACCTCGACGGCCCGCACGGACGGCGCGCCGGCGTCGCGCAGCAGGCCGATGACGAGCTCGGCCGCCGCGTTCAGCGGCTCGCGCGGGAAGCCGGGGAACGCGATCGAGGGGAGCGCGACGAGGCGCTCGAGGTCGGAGCGGATCCGAGGCGCATCCGCGCGCACGGCCTCCCGCAGGGTCTGCTCGTCCATGACCCTGACGCTATCCGCTGCGTCACAATCGACCGGTGACCGACGTCCTCGAAGGCGCTCACATCGCCGGGTGCCGGATCGAGTCGGTCGCCGGCCGCGGCGGCATGGGCATCGTCTACCGCGCCACGCAGCTCTCGCTCGCGCGGCCCGTCGCGCTCAAGCTGATCGCTCCCGAGCACGCCGCCGACGCGGGCTTCCGCGAGCGCTTCGAGCGCGAGTCGCGGATGGCCGCCGCGATCGATCACCCGAACGTGATCCCGGTCTACGGCGCGGGTGAGGAGGACGGGCGGCTGTACCTGGTGATGCGCTGGGTCGCGGGCACCGACCTGCACCGGCTGCTGCGCGACGAGGTCCGGCTGGAGCCCGTCCGCGCGGCGCGCATCGTCGACCAGGTCGCCGGCGCGCTGGACGCCGCGCACGCCGCCGGGCTCGTGCACCGCGACGTCAAGCCCGCCAACGTCCTGCTGAGCGGCGAGCACGCCTACCTGGCCGACTTCGGCCTCACGCGCCTGGCGGGCGCCGAGGACACCATGACCACCGACGGGCACTTCTTCGGCACGGTCGACTACATGGCCCCCGAGCAGTTCCGCAGCGAGCCGCTCGACGCGCGCACGGACGTCTACGCGCTCGGGTGCGTCCTCTACGCCGCGCTGACCGGCGCGCCGCCGTTCCCGCGCGAGACCGTGCCGCAGACGATGCTCGCGCACCTGCACGACGAGCCGCCGCGCGCCACCACGCTCTCCACCGACCTCCAGCGCGTGCTCTACCGCGCGCTCGCCAAGTCGCCCGACGACCGCTACCCGTCCGCCGGCGACCTCGGCCGCGCCGTGCTCGCCGCCGCCGAGGGGCGCTCGGTGACCGAGGCCGAGCGCTCGGTCGCGCGCGGCGCCGCCGCCCCGCGCACGCGCCGGCGCCCCGCGCCGCCCGGGCCGCCGGACGCACCGCCGGTGAAGCGCTACCGCGCGCGCGGGCGGCGGTCGGCGGCGTGGATCGCCGCGCTCGTCGCCGCGGGCGCGGCGGCGATCGCGTTCGTCGCGCTCTCGCCGCGCGACTCGCCGCCCCTGCCCGGCGAGCCGGTCTCGAGCGCCGACGTGAAGCGGCTCGCCAACGCGTTCGCCGCCTCATATGCCGACGAGGACCAGTCGCGGCTGTCGCGGCTGCTGACCTCCGACGCGCAGCGGGTCACGCCGCAGGACCGCCAGCGCGGCCGCACGAAGGTCGTGGCCGAGTACAAGCGCCAGTTCGACGGCAATCGCACGACCGACTTCAAGCTCGACGGCCTCGAGGCCCACGGCGGCCGGACCGGCCGCGCGACGGCGCACTACACGGCGACCTACGCGGGCGCGTCGCCGAGCACCGGGACGATGACCTGGATCGTCGTCAGCGACCGCGGCCGCCCGCGAATCGCGCTGATCAAGACGCAGCCGAGCTGATCAGCACCGGCGCGCGACGAGGACGGTCACCGTCGTTCCCTTCGCGACCAGCGCGCCCGCCCGCGGCTGCATCTCACAGACCTCCAGCTCGCCGGGGATGATGCGGTCCAGGAAGCTGCTGCCGTCCTCGATCCGCGGCCGCATCCCGAGGTCGCTCAGCTTCGCCGTCGCGTCGGTCTCGGAGGCGCCGGCGAGGTCCGGCAGCTCGACGCGCATGTCACGCGTGACACGCACGGCGTCGGCCTCTGAGCGGTGGCCGGGCGCGGACGCGGTGACGTCGATCACGTTCGCGCCCGGCGCGAGCGCCACGTCCGCGGCGAAGTCGCCGCCCTCGACCTGCGCCGCCACGCCATTGACCTGCACGCTCGCGTCGCCGGGCGAGACGGAGCCGTGCACCTGCACGCGCTCGGCGCGCACCGTGCCGCTGTCCTCAGGAGCGCTGAGCTTGAGCGTGACCCGGGGCCCGGCGGCCGGACGGCCTGCGCCCCCGCACGCCGCGAGGGCGAGCGAGGCGATCAGGAGCAGGGCGACGCGCACGCGCTTGAGGCTAGCCGCGCCGGTCCCGGACGGCCCCGAGCGCGGGCCGGGGCCGTCCGGGCGGCGCGCCGGGCTAGCTCGCCCGCAGCGTGCGCTTGACGCTGCGGGTGAGCTCGTGGCCGCCCGGCGGCGTGAGCGCGATCGCGACCGTCACCGCGAGCCGGCGGTGACGGCGCAGCGCGCTCTTGGCCTTCGCGTCGACACCCACCGCGAAGGACGTCCTGCCCGCGGGTGCGGATGCCCGCGTGAATCGGCCGATGCGGACCGGCTTCGTGCTCCTGCCGTCGAGGACCGAGCGCCGCGTCGCCCACACCTCCACGACCAGGCGCGAGCCGCGGATCGTCACGCCGACGCTGCCGCGCACGCGCGTGCCGTGCTGTGACGTGGCCAGCGTGACCGCAAGCGGCGCCGGCGGCGCCACCGTACCCGGCGAAAGCGGAGGCGGAGGCGGCGGGGCCGGCGTCGCGGGCGGGGCCGGCGACGGCGTCGCAACCGGCGCCTGGACCGTGATCGTGCCGGTCATGTCCGCGTGCACCGGGCAGACGAACGGGTACGAGCCCGGCGCGTCGAAGCGGCACGAGCCGGTCCAGCCCCGGCCCGGGTCGGCCGGAAGGCCGCTGCACGACGCGGGCAGCGCACCGGTGAACTCGACCGAGTGGCTGCTCGTGCCGGTCGGGTACGTGAACGTGACCGTCCCGCCGGCGGCGATCGTGGCATCGCCACCGACCCACGCGTGGTTGCTCGCGGAGTAGTCGGTCGCCGTCACCGTCGCGCTGGCCGGCGGCTCCTGCCGCGCGTACGCCGGCGCCGCCACGACCACGCCGCACGCCGCCGCCACGACCAGGTGGCGCGTCTTGAGCCTCACTCCATCCCCTCCGTCATCTCGCCAGGGATACGTCCGCGCGGGAACCCGAGTTCGACTTGACATGTGACCTTTCGGTCACCTATTCTCGTCGTGTGACCGACGACGACCGCGTGTTCAAGGCCCTCGCCGACGCCACGCGGCGCCATCTGCTGGACCGTCTCTTCGTGCGCGACGGCCGTACGCTCACGGAGCTCGAGTCCGAGCTCGAGATGACGCGGTTCGGCGTCATGAAGCACCTGCGGGTGCTGGAGGACGCCGGGCTGGTGGTCACGCGCCGGTCGGGCCGGGAGAAGCTGCACTTCCTCAACCCGGTGCCGATCCGGCTCATCCACGACCGGTGGATCGACAAGTACACGGAGCGCCAGGTGACGGCGCTCGCGGACCTCAAGAACCAGTTGGAGGCCTCGGCATGACGACCGCGGAGCAGGACGTGACGACCGTGCAGGTGTACCGGGTGTGGATCAAGGCCACCCCGCAGGCGATCTGGGACGCGATCACCGACCCGGAGTGGACCGATCGCTACGGCTACCAGGGCCGCGTGGACATCGACCTGCGGCCGGGCGGCCACTTCAAGGCCGGCGCCAGCGCGGACATGAAGGCCTACGGCGCGCCCGATGTGGTCGTCGACGGCGAGGTGATCGAGGCCGACCCGCCGCGCAAGCTCGTCCAGACGTGGCACCCGATCTGGTCCGAGGAGGCCGCGGCCGAGCGTCCGACGCGCCTCACGTACGAGATCGACGAGGGCGAGAACGGCGTCTGCAAGCTCACCGTGGTCCACGACGTCGCGGGCGCGCCGAGCGTCGCGCAGATGGTCTCGGGCGGGCTCGAGCACACGGGCGCCGGCGGCGGCTGGGCGTTCGTGCTGTCAGACCTCAAGTCGCTGCTGGAGACGGGCAGCGCGCTCGCCGGCTGAGTCGCTCCCTCCGCCCCGCCGGCGCGGCGCCGCCCGCGCCGGCGGGCTGCGGCTAAGAAGCCAGGAGACCGCCATGGACTTCCCGATCCCGCCGCTCGCGCGCGCGGCGGCTCAGAGCAGGCGGCCGAGCGGCCCGAGGTCGATGTTGAGGTCCTCGTCGCGCAGCCCGAAGATGCGCTTGAGCTCCTCCATCCGCTCCTCGAGCGCCATCAGCGTGCGGCCGAGGCGCTCGACGGTCTCGTCGTCGAGCCCGCCGGCCTCGACGCGGCGGATCGCCTGGCGCTCCATCAGCTGGCGCAGCAGCTCGATCAGCGTCAGCACGAGCTGGGCGAGCCCGCGCTCGACGTTCTCGGGCTCGGCGTCGATCCGGCGCGAGACCGCCCGCTCGAGCCGCTCGGCCTCGCGCGTGAACGGCTCGAGGTCCCGCGGGCCGGAGAGCACCTTGTCCTCGGGCCCTTCGGTCATTCCAGCGGCTCCACGAACGAGTACGCCGGCCACGGGCCTGTGCATACCAGCGAGGCTTCGGGATGCTCGCGCTGCAGCGCCTCGACGGCCGCGTTGAACGTCTCCAGCGCCGGCCGCTCGACGAGGTAGGAGCCGCGCAGCAGCTCGTCGGCTGCGCGCTCGGGCCGCCGGCAGGCGGCGACGGCGAGCACCGAGAGCCTGTCGTGCATGGCGGCCGCCTTCCGGCGGCGCGCGAGGTACGCGCGCCCATCCGGTGCGCGGTCCGGCGGCTCGATCGCGCGCACCGCGAGCTCCACCCGGCCGCGCACACGGTCGAGGCCGGCGAGCAGCTCGCCGCGCCGCTGGGCGAGCGCCTCGCGCACGCTGCCGGCCTCCGGGCGGCGCGTGCCGAAGCGCATGGGCAGGACGGCGCGCTCGGTCTGGATCGTCTCGACGACGCGCTCGTGCGTCCACAGCGCGTCGGTTGCGGGGTCGTCCGGAACGCCGTCGTGGCGGCTCGCGACGGCCAGCAGCGGCCCGTCGGCGATGCCCTCCACCGGTGCGCCGCCGAGACCGGGAACCGGCGGCAGCGGCCGCTCGGGCTCCTCGCACACCGCGTACAGCCAGATCACGCGGTCCGCTCCTCGCCGGCCGGCGTGATCAGCAGGCGCAGGGTGAGGTGGACGAGGTCGACGTCGGCGAGCGAGAGCGTGATCTCGCCGCCCAGCACGACCCCGCCGGACAGCAGCCGGTCCAGCAGGTCGACGAGCGCGACCTCGCGCTGCGGGTTCGGGCTCACCGGCTGAAGTGGTAGGCGGGCCAGGGACCGGTGACCTCGAGCGGCAAGCCGTACGTGCGCTCGAGCTCGGCGATCAGCTTGCGGAACGCGGCGACGTCGGCGTCGGTGACGAGATAGGCGGCGTTGAGGACCATCTCCCCCGCCCGGCCGGTCAGCCGGCGGTCCTGCGGCGGGCTCAGCACCGCGCCGGCGCTGTCTGCGGCCAGCCGCTCGTGGATCGCATCCGTCGCCACCTCGAGCGCCCGGCGCGAGCTCTCGGCCGCGGTCCGCTCGGCGCGCTTGCGCGCGAAGAACTCGGCGCCGCTGGCGGGCGCGGTGGCGGGCGGCGGCGGCGCCTCGGGCGCGAAGGCCTTCACGCCCCACTCGGACTTCCCGCGCAGGCGCCCGAGCGCGTCGGCGAGCGTCTTGCGCTCGCGCTCGAGCATCTCGCGCACGGAGTCCTCGCTGGAGTAGATCGTGCAGATCCGGAACGGCACGATCGCGCCGCCGATGAGCGCGTCGTCGAGCACACGCTCGTGCGCGCGCGCGAGCGCCTCGAGCCTGTCGAGGTCCTCGAGCGACTCGCGCAGGGCGTCCTCGTTGAACTCCTCGCCGTTGACGCGGCTGGTCAGCGCCGCCAGGCCGGCGTGCCGGACGAGCTCGACGGGATGGGCGGGATCGACGCCGCGGCCAGGGGGCGGGCCGGCCGCGGCGCCGTCTTCGACGCCGTAGATCCAGACGGCTTCAGACATCCTCCCGCTCCGGTGGGGAGAGCCGGTGCTCGAGCCGGTCCAGCCGCTCGCGCAGCCGCCGGTTCTCGGCCGAGACGCCGCCGGCCGCGCTGCTCAGCGCGGGATCGCTCTCCCACCAGTCGATGCCCATCTCCTTGGCCTTGTCGATCGAGGCGATGATCAGCCGCAACTTGATCGTGAGCAGCTCGATGTCGAGCAGGTTGATCTGGATGTCGCCGGCGATCACGATGCCCTTGTCGAGGACGCGCTCGAGGATGTCGGCGAGGCTGTCGCCGGAGCGCTGCTGGGCGGCCGCCCCACCGTGGCGCCGGTAGTCGAGGGATGACATCACTGGCTCCTTCCGTCGTCGGTGGCTGACCGCCGGTGGCGGCCGAGATGGCGGAAGCCGAGCAGCTCGCCGTCGTCGGAGAGCGTGACCTCGTAGGTGCCGAGGATGTCCATCGTGCTGGGGACGCGGGAGAGCTCGAGCGCCTGGACGGTGACCGTCCAGCCGCCCTCGCCTTCGCGCTTGAAGCCCATGATCGACTCGGCGGGCATGCCGGTGAGCTCGCTCACCTGCCGCCTCGCCTGCTGTACCAAGGTCGCGGCGTCCACATCACGCCCCACCGGGAAGCCCGTGCTGGGAAAGCATCTGCTCGAGCAGCTCCGCCTCCAGCGCCTCGGCCTCCTCGAAGGTGATCTCGCCGTTCGCGCGCTTGGCGTCGAGCTCGGCCAGCTTGCGCTGCGGCGACTCGCGGGAGGCGAGCTCGCGCTCGGCCTCCCCGATGAGCACCTCCGTGACCCAGCGCGCCCCGCTGACGGGGGCGAGCGGGAGCAGCAGCAATCCCTTGACGAGCCCCATTCACTGCTCGCCGGTGTGTGCGGCCTGCGCCGATTCCTGGGGCTCCAGCTCCATCGAGCTGAACGAGTACGCGGGCAGCGGCCCGATGTAGCGCAGCGCGAGGTAGCCCTCGAGCGCCGGAGCGAGCTCGGCGATCGCGGCGTCCAGCGCGGAGCGCAAGTCGCGACGGACGAGCACCTGGGCGCTCAGCGCGACGCGGTCGCTGCCGGGCGGGTCGACCTGGATGTCGCTGGCCAGCGGCCGCAGCCGCTCGAGCAGCGCGTCCGAGTCGCGCGCGCGGCGCCTGTCCATCGCCGCCGCCACGCGCTCGCCGAGCGCGACGCGCTCGTTGCGCGTCTCGAGCTCCGGGCGTCCGCCGATGATCGCGTTCAGGCGCTGGATCTCCTCGTCGCCGGCCATCGCCGCGCGCAGCAGCGCGTCCTCGGCGTAGAAGGCGCGGACGGTCATCTGCACCTTGCCGTCGAGCTCGCGCAGGAGATTCGCCAGCTCATCGCCGTGGCGGCCGAGGAGGCGGTCAATGGCCGTGTCGTCGTCGTCCATCACGATGCCGAAGCGCATCGGCACGACGGTCCCCTGCTCGACGGCCTGGCCGAGGACGCGGCGGTGCGCCTCGAGGTCCTCGCGCTTGCCCGGCTTCATGTCGTCCGGGATGTCGCTGATCAGGGCGGCGAGATCGCCGGACACGATCGTGCGGACCGTGCCGCCGGCGATGCCGTTGACACCTGGCCATGCCGCCGCGTCGGCGGCTGGGATGACACCGTAGACGTAGATGCTCATCGCTGCTCCTTCACCGGCTCGGGGGGCGCGCCGAGGATCTCGCCGAGCTTGTCGGTGACGGTCTCGATCGCGCCGGCCGTCTTGCGGCCCTCGATGATGTCCGGCACGCCGCGCTTGGGGGTGTCCAGCTGCACTCGGCCGACGGCCTCGGCGTAGCGCAGATAGGTGTCGACACTCGCGACCACCACGCGGGCGTCGATCGTCAGGATCTCGATCCCGACGAGGGAGACCCTCACGAAGACGTCGATGACGACGCCGCGATCGAGGATCAGCTCGAGGACCTCGGTGAGCGCGCCACCTGAGGGTCCTGCAGGAACGGGGGCGACGGCCATGGCTCACTCCCCCATGGCGGAGGGCTCTCCCCCGCCGGTCCCGCCCGCGTGCCTGCCGCGGAACATGATCGCGCCTGCCGCCGTCCCGACGACCAGCCCGGCGCTCCAGCTCGCGAGCGCGATCGCGCGCGTGTGGTGGTCGTGCCCGTTGTGGTGCAGCAGGCCGATGCCGGGCATCGACAACCGTGGCCCATGGTGCCGGTGGGGAATTCCGGGGAGCATTCGAGGGGACCTCCTAGGTCGTCCGAGAGCGGGCCGTGGGTGGCGGCCCGTCGTGCTACGCGTGGCGCTGGGCGCGGATCATGCGGAAGGCGCCGAGGATGATCACGACGCCGATGATCGACGAGAGCAGGCCGCCGAGATCGAACACCTCGGTGTCGCCGATGCCCAGCAGGTCCGTGAAGATCAGCCAGCCGACGACCGCGCCTGCCAGCCCCAGCAGGACGGTGGCGAAGAAGCCCATCCTGTCGTTGCCGGGCATGATCAGCCGCCCGGCGAAGCCGGCGACGATGCCGAGGATGATCGCACCGATCATGGTCGTCCTTTCCTGGGCGGGCGCACTGGGGGGAGCTGCGCGACCCGCGTGAGGCGTGGTTCAGTCCCGCCGGCCGCGACGGGCGCCGGCCGCGGCCACGTCCTCGAGGGCGCTTTCTCTGGTCATATTCCGGGTGTACCCCTGGGGCACTGGACCACCCCACGCGCGGCCTGGCGCAAGGCACCAACGGGCCAGTACGGAGAAATTCCCGCTAACTGCGATGTTCCAGAGACCAGGTGTTCGGCGCGGCGCCGCGGCCGGGATTTCGTTCGCTCGTGGGGACGCAATGAGCGTCGCCCGACCATGGTCGCCGCGCACCGCGAGGGTCGGAGCAGAACCCCTGGTTCAGTCTCAGGCGTCCCGGCGCCGTCGAGGCCCGGCGCAGGAAGCGGTCGAGCTCCGGCATGAAAAACGGCCCCGTCTCCGGGGCCTTCGAGGTGGGCGATACTGGGCTCGAACCAGTGACCTCCGCCTTGTCGAGGCGGCGCTCTCCCAGCTGAGCTAATCGCCCGGGAGGGATGCGAAGCCTAGCATCGGCTCAGAACTCGAGGTCGAGCGCGCGGCAGAGGAACCGCAGGAGCGGAGCGCCCGCCTCGCAGATGCGGGTGTACTCGTCCAGGAAGCCCGGCGTGGTGGCGACCGTCTCGCTCAGCGCGACGCTTCCGACCCACCCGTTGCGGCGCAGATCGTCGGCGTGCTCGTGATCGGCGGGGAACGCGGGCGGGACGCGCTTCTGCTGCTCGCCGCCGAGCGTGAGGCGGTCCGTGAACGGGCTCGTCTGCGTCGCCTCGCGCCAGCCGTCCGGGTCCGCGGCGATCGCGTCGCGGATGCGGTTGCGGCTGCGCGTGTCCGGCCGCCAGATCCCGCCACCGGCGAATACGTCGCCCGGCCCGAGGTGCAGGTAGTAGCCGGGCGCGTGGACATCCTTGGGCGCGACGTGGCGGAAGTGCATCCCCGTGTGCGTCTTGAACGGCGTCTTGTCCTTGGCGAAGCGCGTGTCGCGATAGATGCGGAACAGCGAGCCGCCGACGCGCCGCGGGTCCGCGCGCATGTGCGGCGAGATCTCCTGCAGCCGGTAGCCGAAGTCCTCGATGAACGCCAGCGCCGGCTCGAGCACCTCGGCCTCGTAGCGGGCCTTGTTGGCCGCGAACCACTCGCGGTCGTTGTGCTCCTTCAGGTCGGACAGGAACTGGAAGAACTCGGGATCGAACTCGCGGGTGACCTCAGGCGCGCTCATCCCCTCAGTTCAGCAGACACGAGATCCGTCCGGGACCCGTCTACGATGTAGCCCCCTCCGGCGCCGTGGCGGAGTGGCTACGCAGCGGCCTGCAAAGCCGTGTACACCGGTTCGATTCCGGTCGGCGCCTCTTCCATTTGCCCCTCTCCAGAGCCAAAATCGCTGGCTTCGGAGTTTACGGCGTCGCCCGGCGTGCCTCGAACGTGCCTCGAAAGCTGCGCCGGATCCGGCATTCCGTCGCGGCGGATCACCGCGCTCAGAAGGTCGACGTCACGCGCGGCCGGCGCGTGATGGACGTACCGCATCGTGGTCTTGATGTCCGCGTGCCCCATGTAGCCCTGCAGCTTCGACAGCTCCCACGCCTGCGCGCCCAGCGTCCCGAACGCGTGCCGGAAGTCGTGGAACGTGATCGGCTTCGCC
>NZ_AUEK01000022.1 GCF_000425945.1 Candidatus Solirubrobacter pratensis | reverse complement strand
ACGCCGACCCCGACCCCAACGCCGACCCCGACCCCAACGCCGACCCCGACCCCGACCCCAACCCCAACCCCAACCGCAACGCCGACCCCGACGCCGACCCCCACGTCCGCGAGCGTGACGGGCGTCGCCGGCGCGACGGTGCCGGCGACGCTGTCGCTGACGCTGGGCGGGCCGGCGTCATTCGGCGCCCTCCAGCCCGGTGTGGCACGCGACTACACGGCGCAGACGACCGCGAACGTGATCAGCACCGCCGGGGACGCCACGCTGAGCGCCAGCGGCCCGGTGTACCTGCGCAACGGCGCGTCCACGCTGGCCTCGCCGGTGGCGATCGCGTTCAGCAAGGCAAGCTGGAGCGCCGAGGTGTCCAATGACCCGGTGACGATCACGTTCGGCCAGCACATCGGCGCAAACGACCGGCTACGCACCGGGACCTACAGCGCGCCGGTGACGTTCACGCTGGCGACGACCAATCCGTAACACGCACACTGGCCGGGCGCTCACGCGCCCGGCCGGTTACCAGCGTTCGACGATCATGCCGTCGGTCACTCCACTGCCGCGTTGTAGGGGAGCGGCGGCGGGATGAGTTCGCGGAGAAGCAGGTGCCGAAGCAAGGTCTGGCGGATGCGATTCTCGGCGCGGCGGAGGCCGGGCATCGGTGAGAACGAGGCGGCACAGATCTTCCGTCGCGGGCTCAAGCAGGCCGCTGGCACGGAGCTCGTCGGTGAGGACGTCGAACCTTGGGTTGGAGAGCCGGCCGATGGCTTGGACGGCCGGTCGGAAGCCTTCGCGGCCGGGGCGAAGCTCCCGGTAGATCAGCTCCGCGAGGCTGCCCGCGTCGGAGACTCGCCACTCTTCCCCACTCACTGATCCGTCACGCGCCGCGAGCAGGCGTCGGCCCGCCGGCGCTGCCGATCGCAGCGGTCGCCGGCCGTCGCGGGTGGCGACGTCGCGGATCAGCTTGTCGCGGCGCATGCGCAAGAGGACGTCGGAGATGGAGACGCCGATCGGCTTCGCAGCGCCGAGCGCGATCGCGAGCTCGTCATCCGAAAGTGCGATGCGTCCTTGTTGCTCGGGCGTCGGTGAGCGCACGGAGCACGGCCTCGGCTGCGACCAGGTACCCGGCCTCACCTCGGATCGGCGCGCGCTCAAGCCATGCCGGGACCTTGGCGTTGAGCCGCGCGAGCAGCGCCCGCGCGGCGGCATCGTGCGGCGGGCTCAGCAACCTGGCTCCCAGCGCTTCCTGGAGGCCCGCATGCAGCGCCCGCGCTTCGTCCTCGGACAGGTCCAGCCGGGTTCGGGTCGCGCGAGGAGCGTCTGCGAGCGCGGCTCGACGCCAGGGACCTGAGAGCGCACGACGACGACCTGTCGCACTCGTTTTGGGAGACGCCTGACCTCTTCCATCGCGGCGAGGAACTCCATGCGCTCGTTGAGCCGGTCGCGTGGGTCTGCCGGCTCCTTCGCCGTGGCCCAGGTACTCCTGGATCGTCCGCAGCGGCACGCCGGCGGCCGCGAGGGTCGTGCCGAACGTGTGGCGGAGGTCGTGGAAGCGGATTACGCGAACGCCTGCCTCCCTGCAGGCGTCCTGGAAGCTGCGTGAGACCTTGGTTCGATCAAGAGGCGTGCCGAGCTCTGGGTGACCGAAGAACAGGTCGTCCTCGTCGCCGTACACGGTCCGCAGCCGCCGCTTCACCAGCTCGGTGGTCAGCCGGTCCATCATCGGCACCGAGCGCCTGGTGCTCAGGTCCGATTTGCCCTCGCCCGAGTGCTCATTCCGCACCCAGGCCTCAGTTCTGCTCGATTTGCACCCCGGATTGCACCCCGTCCTCCGTCGGTGCGGTTGGCGGCACCGTACAAGTGCCGTACACTGAGGATATGGCTACGCGAACCAAGCGCATCGAGATGCGTGCAGACGTCGAGAGCGAAGCGCTGATCACGGCGGCGGCCGCCGCCCGCCGCGTATCCGTCTCGGCATTCGTGCTCGAAGCGGCCACGGAGGAAGCTGGACGAGTGCTGGGGCGGGCGGATCTGACCCTGATGCCGGCCGATCAGTTCGACGCGTTCGTCGCCGCCCTCGACGAGCCCGACGAGGCGCCCCGGCTGGCCGACGCTGCGCGGAGCCCGCGCCGATACACACGCCGGTGAGCGAGTGGGACTCTCAGCCGCTCGCTGAAGACCACGACGCATCTCAGTTCCACTCCGGCAACGAGTCGCTCGACCGCTGGCTCCAGCGAGATGCGCTCCGCGCTCACCGCGCAGGCAGCTCGCGAACGACCGCATGGACCAGGCTCGGAGAACGCACCGTCGTCGCCTACCACGCGATCGCGCCGACGCAGATCGCGCGTATCGACCTTCCCAGCCGATCGCTCAGCGGCGGCTACAGGCACGTGCCGGGCTACCTGATCGGTCGACTCGCGCTCGCCCAAGCCCTCCACGGTCAAGGGCTCGGCACCCAATTGCTCCTCGACGCGCTCGAACGGATCGTCGAAGCCGCCGACCGGGCCGGCGGCCGCGTGATCGTCGTCGACGCGATCGATGACACAGCGCACCGCTTCTACCGCCACCACGACTTCCACGCAATCGAGGGCTCCAACCGGCTCGTCATGAAGGTCGCCACCGCGTCCGCGATCCTGCGCTGATGAGGCCTTCGTTTGCACGGAGTGCATGACCCGAGCGTCGAAGCTCGCGACACTGCTTAGGGTAAGCTGAGCGCCTGGGCGGCGCCACAGTGCGAGCGAAGGGACTCGAGCCGAAGTCGCCGCAGATGCGCCTTCAGTCCGGAGGCTCGCAGCGTGACCACGATGCGAAGACGCCGACGGACGCGGCGCCGCGAGCTAAGGCCGGCCGCGCAGTGGCGTGACCGTGCGTCGATGCCTGCACGCGGCGGAACGATCGAGTCGTCGTCACGGGACGACCGCGACGACCGGTGCTGTGCTCCGGCCGATCAGGCGACGCCCGAGTGAGCCGGCTATCCGGTGAAGGGCTCGGGTGGGTCTGCCGACCACGATCAGGTCAGATCGGACCGCCTCGGCGACCCGCAAGAGCTCTTGGACCGGTTCGCCGCGGGCATGCACGAACAAGACGTCCAACCCGTGGTCGGCCGCGTGCCGGTTGACTTCGCCGGCCAGCTCGATCGCCCGTTCGGTAACGCGGCGGTCGATGTCCTCGCAATCGCAGGAACAGCCGAGCGCCAAGGCCAGCCCGCTGCCGGCATCGATCGTGGGGCTGACGAATACGGCAACGGCACGTCGGTTCAAGCGCCGGGCCTGCCCGCATCCCCACCAGAATGCATCCCAGGAGGTGTCGGAGCCGTCGAGGCCGATGACCACGGCTATGTCGTCCGCTCGCCCGAGTTCAGCGGGGACGGGATGCGACGCGCTGTATTCCGACGGGAGGCGGGGGTCTATGTCCCGCTCGTCTGCCATAGCTGCGCCGGGTTCATCGGACGGGGGCGACCGTCGGGGCGGCCGAGCGGGCCCGCTGCCGGGTGCAGGATGATCACGTGGCTGTGGGCGTCGCGGGCGATAACGGCGCCGACGTGGGCTCCGAGCGGGCCATGGCGGGTCTCCGGCCCGAGCACGATCGCGGTCGCCGAGAGCTCGGCGGCGCGCCCCAGGATCCGCCTGGCGACATCGACGTGGGAGCCGACGGCGTGCAGCAACTCGCCGACCACCGCGACGTCGGCCTGGCGCAGCTCTGCGGTGCAGGACTCGACCAGGTCGTTCGCGGCGGCGGTCGACTCGAGGTCGATGGCGTCCTCGCCGGCGAGGACGTCGCGTTCGACGACGTGCAGCACGTGTACCCGCGTCGCGCGGGCGCGAGCGAGCGGCACGATCATCGCGCACACCTCGCGAGCGCTGGGCCCGGCGACCGCGACGACGAGCGCGCCGCGGTCATCGGCGGGCTCCTCGGCGAGGGACGGCGCGGTCTCGGCAACCGGCACGAGCGCGGTGCGATAGAGCCAGAGCACGCCGATGGCGATCGCGGTCATCGCGGCACCGAGGTAGAAGGGGGCTTGGACGCTGACGTGCTCGGCGAGCTTGCCGGCGACGAACGGTGCGATGGCGCCGCCGCAGAAGCGCACGAAGCTGTAGGCGGAGGACGCGATCGGACGCGGCACCGGGGCGGACTCCATCACCACCTGGGTCATCAGCGTGTTGGTGATGCCGAAGAACGAGCCGGACACGATCACGCAGACGATCAGCGCCGTCTGGGAGTCGTGAAGCACGCCCATCACCACAAGGACCGCGACGATGCCCGCCAGCGCTGCCGCCAAGCCGCGCACATCGCCGAAGCGGCTTGACAGGCGCGGCGCGACGAACACGGCGAAGACGGCGAGCATGAGCCCCCAGGCGGTGAACGTGTAGCCGAGCTCGTGGATCCCGAGGTGCAGCGGGAACGGTGCGTAGCCGAGGAGCGTGAAGAAGCCGAAGTTGTAAAAGATCGCGGTGAGGCCGCTGCCGCGGATGGGGCGGTGGCGCAGGGCGCGCAGCGGCTCCAGCACCGAGACGCGCTCCTGCGCGGGTGGCGGTGGGGTCGGGGGCAGGAACTTCGCGATCGCGATGAACCCGATCGCCATCAGCACCGCGACGCCGAAGAACGGGCCGCGCCAACTCACCCCCCCGAGCTCGCCGCCAAGCAGGGGACCCACCGAGATCCCCAGCCCGAGCGCCGCCTCATAGAGCATCACCGCTCCGGCCACACCGCCGCTCGCCGCACCGACGATCACCGCCAGCGCGGTCGCGATGAACAGCGCGTTCCCGAGCCCCCAGCCGGCGCGCAGACCGACGATTGCGCCGATGCTGTTCGAGGCACCCGCCAGGGCGCTGAAGACGATGATCAGCGACAGGCCGGCCAGCAACGTCCGCTTGGTGCCGATCCGGCTTGCGACGACGCTCGACACGAGCATCGAGATGCCGGTGAACGCGAAGTAGCTCGTGAACAGCAGCTCGACGTCACTCGGAGACGCGTCGAGATCGTGCGCGATCGCCGGCAGGATCGGATCCACGAGCCCGAGGCCCATGAACGAGACGACTGCCGCAAACGCGACCGCCCACACCGACTTCGGCTGGGAGAAGAACGAGCTGCCATGAGGGCTCACGCGCGACCACCGCCCTGCAGCACGTCGATGAGTGACCCGAGCGCCTCCGTCGCGTTCTCGAGCGCGGTCAGCTGCTCGTCGGACATCGTCCCGATGTGGGCCCGCAGCACGGCGCGATACTCCGTGCGGAACATCTCGAGCGCCGTGGCTCCGGCTTCGGTGATCGAGATCACGACGACGCGGCCATCGTCCGGCTTACGATCACGCTTCACCCAGCCCCTTTCCTCCAACCGCCTGACCAGCAGCGTCATCGAGGGCTGAGCGAGTCCCTCCAGCTCCGCAAGCTCGGTGATCCGCCGCGGTCCCGCGGTCAGGGTCTTCAGGACCCCGCCCTCGCTCCGAGAGAGCTCGTGGCGCGACCCCTTGACGAGCAGCCTCGTCACGAGCGAAGTCCTCTGCAGCAGATGCGACGAGAGGTGGTCGAGTAGCTGCTCGCGGTCGATCGCAGAGCTCGTGGTCGAGGAAATCACATAGGGAACTATATAGACAGCAATGTAAATTGCCAAGTGGCATCGGTCCCGGCGGGGCGGAGCCACCTCTACGTCAAGTGGGGTGCCTATTACGTTCGCCGGCGATCGCCGGATGGCCGCCAACGCAACCGCCGGGTCGGCGAGGTCCGCGCCCGCGGCGAGAAGGACGGGCTCAACGCCGCGAGGCCGAGCGCGAGGCGCGGCGCATCATCGAGGCCGTCGACCTCGCGCCGCCGGCCGAGCCTCCGAAGCAGGCGCCGCCGGTCGACAGCAACAGCTGGGAAGCGGCCTCCCCAGCCCTCACGCGTGACCCGGAGTCGGGCGGTGGCCGCGCCGGGGACTCGTGCCCGCCCACCGGATCGTGGAACCAGCGCTATCGCAATGAGGCCTCAACGCAGCAGTGGCCGGCTCAGTCAGTAGTCGCGGGCAGAGCCACGTCGCGCCTCGGCACGGGATTGAGCTGGGCTCGTCCGCCCTTCGGAAACGGCGTGAGACGGTGCCCACCGGGCACCGTCACCACATCCGTGATCCCTGCATCAGCCGGGCCGTCGGCCGGTCACTGATAGAGGAGAGCCTGGATCTTCGGTTCGTCGACGTTGGTCTTGTCGTACCAGTAGAAGCCGGTGTCGATCACCTTCGGCAGCTGCTCGCCCTTGATCGCCTTCATCGCGGAGTCGACCAGCTCCTTGCCCATGCCGACCGGGTTCTGCGTGATCGCGCCCGCCATCACGCCGCTCTTGATCGCGTCGATCTGCGCCTTGCCCGAATCGAAGCCGACGATCGTGATGCCCTTCTTGCCGCTCTCCTGGACGCCCTTGATGACGCCGATGGCCGAGCCCTCGTTCGCGCCGTAGAAGCCCTTGAGGTCGGGATTGGCCTGGATGATCGACTTCGCGATGTCGGCCGACTTGGCCTGGTCGCCGCCGCCGTACTGCACCGGCAGGACCTTGATCCCCGGCGCGTTCTGCTTCATGTACTCCAGGAACCCGTCGCGGCGGTCGATGCCCGACCGGCTGGTCTGGTCGTGGACGACGACCGCGACCTTGCCCTTCCCGCCGATCAGGTCGGACATGTGCTTGGCCGCCTCGGCGGCCGCGGCCTTGTTGTCCGTCGCCGCGGTGGTGACGGGGACGTCGCTCTCGACGCCGGAGTCGAACGCGATCACCGGGATGTTCTGCGCCTTGGCCTGATCCATCAGCGGCGCGCTCGCCTTCGAGTCGAGCGCGGCGAACCCGATCGCGGCGGGCTTCTTCTGGATCGCGTTGGTGAGCATCGTGACCTGCTGCTCGATGTCCTGCTCGGTCGGCGGGCCCTCGAACGTGATCCGCGCGCCCTTGGCCTTGGCCTCCTGCTCCGCGCCGTGCTTGACCGCCTGCCAGAACTGATGCTGGAAGCCCTTGGAGACGATCGCGATGTACGGCTGCTCGCCGCCACCGCCGCCGCCGGCGCTCGACGACGCGCTCCCCCCGTCGTCGGAGCCGCACGCGGCGACGCCCATGGCGAGCGCCGCGGCGACGGCCGCCGCACCTACGAACCGCTTGGTAGACATCATTGAAACCCTCTCCTCCTTTTCATGCCGTGCGCTTGCGCGCCATGTCGGCGTAGACCGCGACGAGGATCACGAGCCCGAGGATCACGTTCTGCCACTCCTGCGGAATGGACATGATCTGCAGCCCGTTGTTGATGACGGAGATGATCAGGGCGCCGATGATCGTTCCGACGATCGAGCCCTTGCCTCCGGACAGCGACGTGCCGCCGATGACCACCGCGGCGATCGCCTGCAGCTCGTAGCCGAGGCCCGTCCCCGGCTGGGCGGACGAGAGGCGCGCCGAGATCATCACGCCGGCCAGGCCGGTGAACAGGCCCGCCAGCGTGTAGACGGCGATCTTCCACCGTCGCACGCTGATCCCCGACAGCGCCGTCGCCTCCTCGTTGCTCCCGATCGAGTACGTGTAGCGCCCGAGGACGGTGCGGTTGAGCACGACCGCGGCGATCACCGTCGCCACGGCCAGCACGAGCACCGCGTTCGGGAAGTCGACCCCGAACAGGTGACCCGTCGAGATCTTGATGTAGCCCGGCGCGTCGTTGAAGTAGATCGGCGTGCTGTCGGAGATGACGAGCGCCAGCCCTTGGGCTACGAGCATCATCGCCAGCGTCGCGATGAACGGCGGGATGCCGAGGATCGAGACGTTGAACCCGTTGACCAGGCCGATCAGCGCGCCGAACAGCACGGTGCCGATGACGCCGATCAGGACGGGCACGCCGGTCTTGACGATCAGCATGCCGGAGATGACCGCGCACAGCGTCATCCCCGTGCCGATCGAGAGGTCGATGCCCCCGGTGATGATCACGAAGGTCGTCCCGAGCGCCAGGAGCCCGATGACGACGGTCGAGAAGAGGATCGACGTGACGTTCGAGTAGTTCAGGAAGCTCGAGCTCGCGATCGAGAAGAACAGGAAGATCGCGATCAGGCTCGCGAAGGCAAGGAACTGCTGCAGCCGGTCCCTGAGGCCGGTGCCCACGGCCTCTACGCCGGTGCGCTGCTGCTGCTCGCCGGTGGCGGATGACACCGTCATGCCTCGTCCGTCCTCCGTTCAGTCGTGGTGCTCGAAGCAGGCTCCGCGAGCCCCAGCTCGGCGGCGTCCTCGGGGTTCTCGTCCGGCCGCAGCGTCGCGTAGTGCATGACGCGTTCCTGCGTGGCCTCGGCGGCGTCCAGGCTGCCGGTGACCCGGCCCTCGCTCATTACGACGATCCGGTGCGACATGCGCAGGATCTCGGGCAGCTCGGAGGAGATCATGATGATCGACTTGCCGCCGTCCGCGAGCTCGTTGAGCAGCCGGTAGATCTCCTCCTTGGCGCCGACGTCGATGCCCCGCGTCGGCTCGTCGAAGATCAGGATGTCGCAGTCCTTGACGAGCCATTTCGCGATCACGACCTTCTGCTGGTTGCCGCCGGAGAGGTTCTTGACCGTCTGGTTGATCGACGGCGTCTTGATCCGCAGCGTCCGCACGTACCGCTGAGAGGCGTCGCGCATCGCCTTGTCCTTGACGAAACCCCAGGCCTGGAAGCGCTCCTTCAGCGCGCTCAGCCCGATGTTCGCGTTGACCTCCTGCTCGACCAGCAGGCCGTACCGCTTGCGGTCCTCGGACAGGTAGCCGATCCCGTGGCGCGCCGCATCGGCGGGGTTGCCGATGCGGAGCTCGCGGCCGCGCAGCCGGATGCTCCCGGCATCGAGCTTGTCGGCGCCGACGACCGCGCGGGCGACCTCGGTCCGTCCCGCCCCCATCAGCCCGGCGAAGCCCAGGATCTCGCCCTTGCGCAGCTCGAAGCCGACGTCCTTGAGCAGGTCCTTCGTGCTGAGGCCCGAGACCTCGAGCACGACCTCGCGGCCGGCCTGGACGCCGACCGGCTTCGCCTCGCCCGTGAGCTCGCGGCCGACCATCATGGAGATGACCTCCTTCATGGACGTCCCCGCAATGTCGCGCGTGCCGACGTAGCGGCCGTCGCGGATCACCGTGATGCGGTCCGCAATCCGCCGCAGCTCCTCGATCCGGTGCGAGATGTAGATGACCCCGGTGTCCGGGCGCACGAAGCGCCGGATCAGGTCGTGCAGCACCTCGACCTCGGCGTCGTTGAGCGCCGCGGTCGGCTCGTCCATGATCAGCAGCTTCGCGTCGTAGGACAGCGCCTTGCCGATCTCCACCATCTGCTGCTTGGCGACCGTGAGGTTGCCGACGAGCTCCTTGGGCCGCAGCGGCAGGTGCAGCCGCTCGATCAGCTCGCGCGCCTTCGCGTTGAGGCGGCGCTCGCTCGTGAAGATCCGCGTCTCGCGGGGCTCGCGCCCGATGAAGAGGTTCTGCGCGACCGTGAGGTCGGGCATCAGGTTGAACTCCTGATGGATGATGCTGATCCCGAGCTCGAGCGCGTGCTTGGCCGACGCCGGCTCGTAAGGCTCGCCGTTGAGGAAGAACTCACCCGCGTCGGCGGTGTAGATCCCGGACAGGAGCTTCATCAGCGTGGACTTGCCGGCGCCGTTCTCGCCGACCAGCGCCAGCACCTCGCCGCCGCGCAGGTCGAGGTGCATGTCCTCGAGCGCCTTCACGCCCGGGAAGCTCTTGCTCACCCCGCGCACCTCGAGCAGTCTCTCCTCCATTCTCTCCCCCACGCTCGCGATCACACCGCCGTCGGCACTGGAGCATCTGGTCGCAGCAGGCCCTCGGAGACGAGCTCGCTCCACGCGGCGTCCGGGACCGCAGCGTCGAGCAGCGCCGCGTTGCGGTCGACCTGCCCGGCCGACCGGGCGCCGAGGCACACCGTCGCCACCGCGGGATGCGCCAGCGCGAACTGTGCCGCCGCGACCGGCAGGCTCGTGCCGTGGTGCTCGAGCACGTCGGCGATGCGGTTCACGCGCGCGAGGATCTCCGGCGACGCCGCCTCGTAGTTGTACGTGACGTCCTCGCGCGGGCGCTCGCGCGCCAGCAGGCCCGAGTTGAACACGCCCGCGGCGATCACCGACACGCCGCACTCGACGCACCGGGGCAGCAGGTCGTCCAGCGCGCCCTGCTCGAGCAGCGTGTAGCGGCCGGCGAGCATGACGACGTCGAGGTCGGTGTGGCGGACGAAGTCGGCGAGCATCTCGGCCTGGTTCATCCCCGCGCCATAGGACGTGATGACGCCCTGCGAGCGCAGGTCCTCCAGCGCCGGGAAGGCCCCTTCGAGCGCCTCCCGGTAGTGCTCGTCGGGATCGTGCACGAGCAGGAGGTCCACGCGGTCGAGCCCGAGCCGGCGCAGGCTGGACTCGAGCGAGGCCAGCACGCCGTCGCGGCTGTAGTCGCGCACGCGGACGTGGGTGGCCGGCACCGCGAAGCCCTCGTCGTCGAGCACGTCCGAGGCCGACGGCGCGAGCAGCCGGCCGACCTTGGTGGAGACGATGAGCTCGTCGCGCGGACGCCCTGCGAGCCCTTCGGCGAGCCGCTCCTCGGCGAGCCCGAGCCCGTAGTGCGGCGCCGTGTCGAAGTAGCGCACGCCGGACTCCCAGGCCGCCGTCAGCGCGCCCCGCCACTCGTCCTCGCCGACCTCGCGGCCGAGGTTGCCGATCGGCGCCGTGCCGAGCGAGAGCGGTCCGACGGACAGGCCGCCGCGGCCCAACGCGCGCGTCATGGCAGCTCCCACACGAGCGGCAGCCCGCGGTCGGTCCCACCGTAGTCGTCGGCTACCTCGAGCAGCTCGGCCATCAGCGCCTGCCACGGCACGTTGGCCGGATGCTCGCGCAGGTGCTCGCGCATGGCGCGGTAGTCCGCGCACTCGACGACGTGGAACAGGTCCTGCCCGTCGCGCCAGATCCGCCACGACGCCACCCCGGCCTCCCTGAGCGCGGCGTCGAGGTCGCGCGGGGTCACGGCGTGGACGTCCTCGTAGTCCTGCTCGCGACCAGGCTTGAGCCGGGTGTGCAGCGCGATGCGGTCCATGCTCAGACCCACGCGGCTCCGCTCGGATACTGGTGCTCGGTGAGCGCCTCAGGCGTCATCTCGGCCGAGAACCCTGGCGCCGTGGGAGCCAGGTAGCGCCCCTCGCGGATCACGACCGGGTCGACGAAGTGCTCGTGCAGGTGATCCACGTACTCGACGACGCGATCCTCGAGCGCGCCGGAGACGGCGACGAAGTCGAACATCGCGAGGTGCTGGACCAGCTCGCAGAGGCCGACCCCGCCGGCGTGCGGGCAGACCGGGAGCCCGAACTTCGCGGCGAGCAGCAGGATCGCGATGTTCTCGTTGACGCCGGCGACGCGGGCCGCGTCGATCTGCACGACGTCGATCGCCTCGGCCTGCATGAGCTGCTTGAACACGACCCGGTTCTGGACGTGCTCGCCGGTGGCGATCCGGACCGGGCGCACCTCGCGCCGGATCGCGGCATGGCCCAGCACGTCGTCAGGGCTGGTCGGCTCCTCGACCCACCACGGATCGTACGGCTCGAGCGCCCGGATCCAGCGCACCGCCTCGCCGACGTCCCAGCGCTGGTTCGCATCGACGGCGATGCGGATCGCCGGCCCGCAGACGTCGCGCGCGATCCGCATCCGCCGGACGTCGTCGTCGAGGCTCGCCCCGACCTTCAGCTTGATCTGACCGTAGCCCGCCTCGACCGCCTCGCGGCAGAGGCGCGCGAGCTTCGCGTCGGAGTACCCGAGCCAGCCGGGCGTCGTCGTGTACGCGGGGTAGCCGTGCTCCAGCAGCCGCGCGGCGCGCTCCTCCCGGCCGCCCTGCGCCCGCCGCAGGATCTCCAGGGCCTCGCCGGGCGTGAGCACGTCGGTGAGGTACCGGAAGTCCACAAGCGAGACGAGCTGCTCCGGGGACATCTCCGACAGCAGCGCCCAGAGCGGCTTGCCCGCGCGCTTGGCGGCGAGGTCCCAGAGCGCGTTGACCACGGCCCCGATCGCCATGTGCATGACGCCCTTCTCGGGCCCGAGCCAGCGCAGCTGCGAGTCGTGCAGCAGCATCCGCGAGGCGTCCCGGAGCTCGTCGACCGGCAGGCCGATCACGAACGGCTCGAGCGCGCGGATCGCCGCGACCTGCACGTCGTTGCCGCGCCCGATCGTGAACGCGAACCCGTGGCCCTCGATCCCGTCGTCGGCATCGGTGCCGACCACGACGTACGCGGCGGAGTAGTCAGGATCGGGGTTCATCGCGTCCGACCCGTCGAGGTCGCGAGACGTCGGAAAACGGACGTCGAACGTCTCGAGCGACGTGATGACCGCCGAGTTCCGGCGTGCTCCCTGGACCGCAAACATGGGATGTTTGGAGGGCACGACGGCCAGTAAATCATCCGATGATCGCCCTCGCAAGGCGTATGCTTCCGCGAACATTGGATGTTTGGCCCCTTAGGAGTCTCCGATGAGCGTCGCCCAGCAAGCGATCGACGAGATCAAGGCGATGATCATCCGCGGCGAGTTCGCGGCCGGCGACCGGCTCCCGAACGAGGCCGACCTCGCCGCTCGCCTGGGCGTCTCGCGCAACTCGCTGCGCGAGGCCGTGCGCGCGCTCACGCTCGCCCGGATCCTCGAGGTGCGTCAGGGCGACGGCACGTACGTGACGAGCCTCGAACCCAGCATGCTGCTGGAGCCGCTGACCTTCATGGCCGACTTCCACCAGGACCGCACGCTGCTCCAGGTCCTGCAGGTCCGGCGGATCCTCGAGGCGGCGACGGCCGCGCTGGCGGCGCAGCACATCACCGACGAAGAGCTCGCGGAGCTCCGCCGCGTCGTCCACGAGATGGAGGCGTGCGAGACTGTCGAGGCGTTCGTCGCCAACGACCTCCGGTTCCACCGGCTCATCGGCGCCGCCTCCCGCAACGCGGTCCTCGCCTCTGTGCTCGACAGCTTCTCGACGCCGATGAGCCGCGCGCGCGTCTGGCGGGCATTGACCCAGGCGGACGCCATCGCCCAGACCAAGGCGCAGCATGCCGCGCTGTACGACGCGCTCGCCCACCGCCGCCCGGACGTCGCTCGAGCCATGGCGACGGCGCACATCGCCGGCGTCGAGTCGTGGCTCGAAGGGGCGCTCGAGAGCTCCGAGCCGGACGCGGGCATCTCGCTCGCCGTCTGAAGCACCGCGGCCCCCCGCCTGGCCCGGGCGTCGTTCCGGGGGAGCGCCGGCGCGTTCGGCGCCAGACGTGCACCCGCTTGCCGAGGATACGCGTGCGGCGGCGCGCTCACGCGGCCATGTCGCCGACGAACGCCCAGCCCGAGGGCTCGTGCAGGAAGCAGACGTGTGCGACGCGTGGCCGGGCGTGTACTCGACGCGGAACCCGCCCTCGACGCCGCGCTCGCCGCCGGACAGCACGCGCACGCTGGCCTCCGGCACCGGCACGATCTCGCCCCACAGCCGGGCGAGCCCTTCTCGCCGCCGCTACAGCCGCCCAGCGCTCACGACCAGCCGCGGATGTGGTGGACGGTCTCCGACCCAGCTCACCGGCGTGGACGCGTTCGCTGCCGCGGCGCGGCCGGCGGGGCGGTCGAGTCGCGGATGACGAGGCGGGTCGGTAACGGCTCGCAGGCGTCGGCCGGTCGCTCGTCGGCCAGCGCGAGGAGGAGCCGCCGGGCGGCGATCCGACCCTTGTCACGCAGCGGCTGGTGGATGGTCGTGAGCCCTTCGAGGGCGGGCGCGGTGTCGTCGAAGCCGGCGATCGAGAGATCGCCGGGGACTGACAGGCCGCGCTCGCGCGCCGCCAGCCGCACGCCGAGCGCGAGAGCGTCGCTGAACGCGAACACGGCCGTGGTATCGGGCGCACGCTCGAGCAGCGCGTGGCCGCGGACGCGGCCCGACTCGATGCTGTGGATCGGGCACTGCTCGACCGGCACGCGTGAGAGGTCCAGGCCCGCGGCGGCGAGCGCGCGGGCGCAGCCCTCCAGGCGCGCCTTGGGTACGCTCGCGGTCGCCTGGGCCTGCGCGCGCTCGTCGGCCGGTCCGCCGTGCGCGTGGGCGGAAAGGCCGAAGCTGAGGATCGCCAGCCGCCGGTGGCCGAGATCGAGCAGGTGGCGCACGGCGCTCTGCGCCGCGGCGCGATCGTCGATGCCGACGAAGTCCAGCGCCGCGTCGTCGATCTCGGGCAGGTCGACGAGCGCGGGCGAGTCGACGATCACGGTGGGCAGCCGCCGCTGACGCGTCGCCTCGAACAGCGGATCGTCGGACGGCACCGAGTACACGATCAAGCCGTCCACGGCCGCATTGCGGACGGCAAGTGCGCTCGAGGGTCCTTCCTCCGGGCCGGGGACGAGGACGAGGGCGAGCCTCTCCGGGTCGACCGCCTCGGCCATTCCCCTCACGAGCTCGGTGGTCCCGGGGTCGTCGAGGGCGGCGGCCAAGGGCCTTCGGAAGACGACGCCGATCGCGCCGGCGCGGCCGCTGCGCAGGCTGCGGGCGGCCGGGTCAGGTCCGCCGTAGCCCACCTGCGCCGCCACGCGCAGGACCCGCTCGCGCAGCGCCGGCGACAGCCGCTCCGGCCGGTTGAACGCGTTGGACACCGTGCTCGGGGACACGCCTGCGGCACGTGCGACGGCGACGACGCCCGGCCTGCGCGGGACGCCGGGTCCCGGGGCGTCGCGGTCGAGCGTCACGGGCTTCTCCGTCAGTTACCGGACATGCCGGGAAGACGGCGTTGCGAGATCCGCGAAACGTTGCAAAGCTCTCATCTTCCCCGCAGAAAACGTTGCACAGCAGCGATTGTCGCAGAGCGGGAGACTCGTCGGAGGAGGACACACCATGAGACGCAGCGCGTTGCGTGCGTTGACTGCCGGACTCGTTGCCCTGCCGTTCGGGGTGCTCGCATCGCCAGCCGGTGCGACGGGCCACGACGGGGGGACGTATGCCGTGTCGTCGCCGGATCGCAAGATCAGCGTCGAGTTCGAGCTCGACGCGTCGGGCAAGCCGTTGTACCGGGTCTCCCACAACGGCGCGCCGCTGGTCGCCGACTCGGCGCTCGGCTTCCAGTTCGAGAACGCTCCGGCGCTGGCGAGCGGACTCGACGTGCGCAACGTGCGGCGCGACCGGCATGACACGGTCTGGCGGCCCGTGTGGGGCGAGTACAAGACGATCCGCAACCACTACAACGCGCTGACGCTGAACCTGCGCGAGAAGGCCGCGCCGCGCCGCGCGCTTCAACTCGAGTTCCGGGTCTTCGACGACGGCGTCGGCTTCCGCTACGTGCTGCCGCGCCAGCGGGCGCTGGACAAGTTCGCGATCACCTCCGAGGACACGCAGTTCAACTTCGCGGGCGATTTCCCGGCATGGTGGATCCCGGCGCAGTACGGCCCCGGCAGCGGTGACGAGAACGCCTGGAACCACACGCCGCTGAGTCAGATGGACGCCGCGCAGACGCCGGTGACCATCGACGCGGGCGCCGCGGGCTTCGTCACGCTGCACGAGGCGAACCTGATCGACTACGCGAGCATGACCGTCAAGCCGGCGGCCGGCGGGGGCGCGGCGTTGCGCTCAGAGCTCGTCGCCCTGCCCGACGGCGTCAAGGTGCGCGCGAGCGCGCCACACCCGTCGCCCTGGCGGACGCTCATCATCGGCGACACACCCGGCGATCTCATCGAGTCGACGCTCACCTTGAACCTCAACGACCCGTGCGCGATCTGCGACCGGGACACGTCGTGGATCAAGCCGGGTAAGTACGTCGGCGTGTGGTGGGAGATCCACAAGGGCCAGTCCGACTGGGCGCCGGGCGGCGCCCTGCCGCACGGCGCCACGACGGAGAACGTCAAGCGCTACATCGACTTCGCGGCCGCGCACGGGGTGCCCTACGTGCTTGCCGAGGGATGGAACGAGGGCTGGGCGAACCGGTACACGGAGCAGGACTTCCTCACCCCGACGCCAGACTTCGACCTCGGCGCGGTGGTCGCCTACGCCAAGAGCAAGGGCGTGAACTGGCTCGCCCACAACGAGACCGGCGGGAACGCCTCGAACTATGAGCAGCAGATCGAGCCCGCATATTCGCTGTATCAGCGTCTCGGCCTGCCGGGCGTGAAGACCGGCTACGCCGGCGACACCACCGTCGACGGTGTGAAGCACAACCACTACGACCAGGTGATGGTCAATCACTACCGCGACACCATCCGCCGCGCCGCGCGTCATCACCTGGTGCTCGAGGCGCACGAGATCGTCAAGGACACCGGAGAGCGGCGCACCTACCCGAACATCCTCACGCGCGAAGCCGTCCGCGGAACGGAGTGGGAGGCGTGGAGCGAGGGCAATACGCCCGAGCACACCGTGGTCCTGCCGTTCACCCGGATGGTGTCGGGACCGATGAGCTACACGCCGGGAATCCTGAACACCACCTGGGATCCGGGCGGCCCTGGCCGGCCGCCGTGGAGGACGCTGGAGCACACCCGCGTGCACACGACGGCCGCCAAGCAGCTCGCGATGTACCCCATCTTCCTGAGCGGGCTGCAGATGATGGCCGACGTGCCCGAGAACTATGACGGCCAACCCGCGCTGGAGTTCCTCGAGCGCGTCCCCACCACATGGGACGACACCAAGGCGCTCAACGGCCGGATCGGCGACTACATCACGGTCGCCCGCCGAAGCGGCCGTGACTGGTTCGTCGGCAGCATGACCGACGAGCAGCCGGCGAAGCTCTCGATCCCGCTGCGCTTCCTCGAGCAGCGAACTCCCTACGTCGCCAACATCTACGGCGACGCGCCGGCCACGGACCTGGAGACGAACCCGAACCAGGTGGAGATCACGCGGCTGATCGTCAGCAGTCGCGACACCTTGGTCGCGCAGCTCGCCGGCGGAGGAGGCCAAGCCGTGCAGCTCACGCCGGCCACCACCGGCGATATCGGCACGCTTCCCCGTTGCGGGCCGACCACGCCGCTCTGCGAGCCGGGCAAGTAGCCCACGCGACTCAGAAGCCGCCGACCGCGGGCGCCGCCGCAGGCGACGCCCGCGGACCGCGACTCGTACGAGCGGGCGCGGAGCAGCCGGCCGCCGGCGAAGCGTGAGCCTTCGCCGGATACCAGCGGGCGTGTCCGTAAGTACGGCGCATAACCCGGCGAATGCCGCGGCCGGCCGGGCCCGCCGGCGAGCGAAGCGGTGGCGAGACAGGGTCGTACGTCCGGACGCGCCGGGGTCGGCCTGCGGCTGCTGGCCTACGGGCGCTTCACACGCGCGCGAGTCTGGGAGCAGGAGCGCCATCGGTCCTGCCCGCCCGGTTCTCGACGAGCACCCAGGCCCAGCACGCGCCGGACCGTCATGCGCTGATCGAGGCTCATCGCCGAGCTATTCGGCGCAAGGACCGCTCTCCTTGACCCAGCGCGTCAGCCCGTCCCACCGCTGCCGTTGCTGCATCAACGTCATGAGGAGCGGAGTCCAGGGGCGTTGCGTGGCATGTGCCGGCAGGCGCGTGGAAGCGGGGCGAGCCGAGACCCGCCCCCAGGAACGACAAAAGCCGCGGATCACCAGGGCCTTCGTCGTATCGGGGAGACAGGATTTGAACCTGCGACCGCCCGGCCCCCAGCCGCACCACAGGCGCATACGGTGCGACTCGTGCGATTTCAGCCGGGTTTCGTGACGCTCGGTTCCCCTCAGCTCCTCAATTTGCACCCTCGAATTGCACCCCGTCGACCCTCCCCGCTCACGTCGTGCCAACGAGGCTGCTCCGCAGCGCCCCGCGCACGAGACCGGGGTCGTGGTTGGGAGCGGCGTTGGCGAACACGGTGAGAGCTGTGCGCGCGAGATGCTCAGCCGTGGCGTTGCCCGCACCCACTGCGTCGCTGCGTTCGGCGGCCTCGTAGATGCGGTGATGATCGGCCGACCCGGCAGCCCACGCCCGTGCGTCTGCGGCGATGTACGCGCGCCGGTAGCGCTCGGCGTGGTCGGAGAGCTGCTCGACCAGCATCGTCAGCCTCCTGCCGGCGTGGGCGGCGAGCTGGCGATGGAAGCGCCGGTGCGATGTTTCCCACGCGTGGAGGTCGGCGCCTGCCGCCGCGTCCATCTCCTCGAGGTCGCGGCGGATGGCTTCCAGCTCTTCGGTCGTCAGCTGCGGGACGGTGGCGGTGACCGCCAGCGTCTCGTTGAGGATCCGCATCGCGTAGAGCTGTTCGAGGTCGCCGAGCGAGAAATCAGCGACTCGCGCGCGGCGATTGAGCTCCGCGTCGACGAGGCCCTCGCGCTGCAGGAGGCGAAGCGCCTCGCGGACGGGGCCGCGGCTGACGCCGAAGTCCTCTGCCAACTGGAGCTGGCTGAGCACGGCGCCTGCGGGTAGGTCGCCGCGCAGGATCGCCTCCCGGAGCTCGTCGTGAATCGCGGCGATGTTGTCGCGCGAGCCGTTTCGAATCGACATTGTGTCGACACTTTAGACCAGCTCGTGCGCCGCTAGCAAGCCAGCGATGTGATTGCCAGGGCACAAGTGTTGACACTTTTGGGCCTGAGGGCTACTGTCTGGATCTCCGAGGAGAGAGCGAAGGGAGGACGGATGAGATGGGTGCGGTTCGACGCCGGTGACGGCCCGCGCGTCGGTCACCTCGACGACGACGAGATCCAGCCGGTGGCCGCGGAGCGGCTGCAGGACGTGATCGCGGGCCGCGGCCGCGAGGCCATCGGCGACCGGGTCCCGGCGGCCGGGCTGCTCGCGCCGCTGACACCGGGGAAGATCCTGGCGGTCGGTCAGAACTACCTCGACCACATCCGCGAGCAGGGCGGCGAGCCTCCGCGGCTGCCGGTCCTGTTCCCGAAGTTCCCTTCGTCCGTGATCGGGCCGGGCGAGGAGATCTTCTGGACCGACGGGCTCACGGAGCAGGTCGACTACGAGGCCGAGCTGGCCGTCGTGATCGGCCGCCGAGCCACGCGGGTGACCGAGTCCGACGCGCTGGAACACGTGTTCGGCTACACCGGCGCCAATGACGTCACCGCTCGCGACCTGCAGTTCGGCGACGGCCAATGGACGCGCGGCAAGGGCCTCGACCGCTTCCTTCCGCTCGGGCCGATCGTCGTCGAGGCGGCGGAGGTCCCCGATCCGCAGGACCTCGACGTGTGGTGCCGCGTCAACGGCGCGACGGTGCAAAGCTCGAGCACGCGCGAGATGGTGTTCTCGGTCGCGCGGATCATCGCCTTCATCTCCGACGCGATCACACTCGAGCCGGGCGACGTGATCCTGACCGGAACCCCCGACGGCGTGGGCTACTTCCGCGAGCCGCAGCTGTTCCTCGCGCCGGGCGACGAGGTCGAGGTCGAGATCGGCGACTTCGGCGTGCTCGCGAACCCGGTGGGCGCGCCGGTCGCGGCTCGAGAGCGGGTGCGGTGATGGCCGCTCCGGCGCTGCATCACGTCAACCTGAAGACGCCACGGCTGCAGGAGATGATCGACTGGTATGCCCTGGCGGTCGGGATGCGCGTCACGCACGCGTTCGCCGGCGGCGCCTGGCTGAGCAACGACGGCGCCAACCACCGGCTGGCGCTGCTCGCGACGCCGGCGATCCGGGACGACCCCGACAAGCTCGTCCATGCGGGCATCCATCACACGGCGTTCGAGTACGCGACGCTCGACGAGCTGCTGGAGACCTACGTCCGGCTCAGGGCGACGGGCGTGCTGCCGCACAGCGTGCTCGACCACGGGATGACGCTGTCGTTCTACTACCCGGACCCCGACGGCAACAGCGTCGAGCTGCAGGTCGACCTGTTCGGCGATTGGTCGAAGTCGACGGAGTTCATGCACGGCGAGCGCTTCGCGCAGGACCCCATAGGCACCTACGTCGACCCGGAGGCGCTCGTTTTCGCCTGGCGCGAGGGCATCGCGGCCGACGAGCTGCACCGTCGCGCCTATGAGGGCGAGTTCCCGCCCAGCGAGCCGCAGGACCTGCGCGTCCCGTTCGCCTGACCGATAGCGAGGAGAGACCATGGCCATCTCGACGCAGACGATGACGCCCGAGCAGATGAAGTCGGTCGTGATCGAGTACTTCAAGCGCTTCGACCGCGGCGGTGACGTGCTCGCGCTCTTCGCCGACGACGCGGACGTCTACTTCCCGAAGTGGGGCGTCGCGCGCGGCAAGGCGGAGATCGGGCGCTGCTTCGGCGACGTCGCGCAGCTGTTCACAAGCATCCTCCACCACCCCGAGTACCTGAAGATGGTCGTCGACGAGGACGTGGTGGTCGCCGAGGGGATCACGTCCGGAGTCGCGGCCGACGGCACCGAGTGGCGCGCCGGCGTGACGCACGCCGGGCGCTTCGTCGACTGGTTCGAGATCCGCGACTTCCAGATCCAGCGCTGCTTCATCTACCTGGATCCCGACTACGCGGGAGCCGACACCGAGCGTTACGACTGGCTGCGCGAGCCCGCGGAGATCCCAGCATGAACATCACCGAGACCGACGTCCTGATCGTCGGCGCCGGGCCCGCCGGCCTGTCGGCCGCGCTGTTCCTGAGCGAGTACGGCGTCGCCAACGTGCTCGTCGAGCGCTACCGCTGGCTCGCGCACACGCCGCGCGCGCACATCACCAACCAGCGCGCCGTCGAGATCCTGCGCGATATGGGGCTCGAGCAGGAGGTCATCGCCAAGGCGACGCCCCAAGAGCTGATGGGCAACCAGGTCTTCTGCACCAGCCTCGCCGGCGAAGAGTTGGCCCGCATGCACACCTGGGGCACGCATCCGGCGCGCCGCGCGGAATACGAGCTCGCGAGCCCGTCGAGCATGTGCGACCTCCCCCAGACGCTGCTCGAGCCGATCCTGCTCGAGGCGGCTGCCGCCCGCGGGACCGAGGTGCGCTTCAAGACGGAGTACCTCGCGCTCGTACAGGACGACGAGGGCGTAACCGCCACCGTCCGTCACCGCACGAGCGGGGAGGTGTCCCAGATCCGGGCGAAGTACCTGCTGGGCGCCGACGGCAGCCGCAGCAAGGTCGCGGCGGACGTCGGTCTGCCGATGGAGGGCGAGATGGCGATCGCCGGCAGCATGAACATCTTCATCGAGGCCGATCTGAGCCATCTGGTCGCCGATCGGCCCAGCGTCCTGTATTGGATCCTCCAGCCGGGCTCGACGATCGGCGGCGTAGGGATGGGCGTCGTGCGGATGGTGCGGCCCTGGGACCAGTGGCTGCTGATCTGGGGCTACGACATCAACGGTCCCAAGCCCGAGGTGGACGAGGCCGAGGCGCGCCGGATCGCGCATCGCCTGATCGGAGACGACACGATCGACATCGCCGTGCGCGACATCTCGCTGTGGACCAACAACCGCGCGTACATGACGCGCTACTCCGCCGGCCGCGTGTTCTGCATGGGCGACGCCTGCCATCGCCATCCGCCCAACAACGGGCTCGGCGCGAACACCTCGATCCAGGACTCCTACAACCTCGCCTGGAAGCTCGCGCATGTCCTGCAAGGCCACGCCGATCCGTCGCTGCTGGACACCTACGACGCCGAGCGCGCCCCGGTCGGCCGACAGGTGGTCGAGCGCGCCAACAAGAGCATCGCCGAGTTCGGCGCGATCTTCGACGCCTTCGGCCTGACCGACTCCACCGACGCCGGCCAGATGCGCGCGAACATGGAGGCGCTCAAGGGCGACACCGCGGCCGCCGCCGATCAGCGCCAGAGGCTGCGACAGGCGATGCAGCTCAAGGACTACGAGTTCAACGCCCACGGCGTCGAGTTCAACCAGCGCTACCACTCGGCCGCCGTCGTCCCCGACGGCACCGACGAGCCGGCCTATGACCGCGATCCGGAGCTCCACTACCACCCGACCACATGGCCGGGTGCGCGGCTGCCGCACTGCTGGGTGCTGCACGGAGGGCGAAAGGTCAGCACGATCGACCTCGCCGGCAAGGGGCGCTTCACCCTGCTCACCGGCATCGGCGGCGAGGGCTGGGCACGAGCGGCCGGCGAGATCGCCATGCGCACGGGCGTGGAGATCGCGGCGTTCGTCATCGGTCGGGGCCGCGAGGTGATCGACGTCTATGACGACTGGGCCGCGCTCAGCGAGGTCGCCGAGGGCGGCTGCGTGCTCGTCCGTCCCGACCTCCACGTCGCCTGGCGGAGCCGCGATCTCGCCCCTGACCCGGTCCGCGAGCTCGAGCGCGTGTTCGGCACGGTCCTTGGGCTGCAAGCCGAGATGTCTCGAGTCGCCGGCGACTCCACACGCGCGCTCGAGACGGCGTCGTGATCAAGCGAGCGTTTGACGCTGACCGGTCGCGGCGGCCGTCTCGATCGCGTTCAACATCCGATGGCGCGTGACGGCGTCTTCAAACGTCGGGCAGAAATGCGTTCCCTCGCTTCGCGCCGGCTGGTGGACAGCGCCGTGATCTCGAAGTCGTCTGAGAGCGACGTCAATGCGGGGATGTGCGCCTGCGCCGCCCAGCCCCGATCCGGATTGGCGCCGATGATGCCGACACGGATCCGCTCGCCTCGACCCGTGCTCATCGTGGTGCCGGCCGGAGCTTCAGGTGCCGTAGTCGGTGTCGGGCTGCTCGGCGAGCCCCACAGCCGTCCAGACGTCGGCAAGCTCCCGTAGCTGCTTCTCGTTGAGCTTGCCGAGGAACTCGGCGCGGACGCTGCGCAGATGGGAGCTCTGGGCCTTGCGGAACGCGCCGCGACCGCTGCGGGTGATCACGGCCTCGGTGCCTCGCGCGTCCGTCGCGCAGGGTTGCCGTGCGACGTAGCCCTTGCGCTCGAGCTCGTCGACGACCCTCGAGAGACCACTGCGCGAGAGCAGCAGGCTGTCGGCGATGTCCTTCATGCGCATGCTTCCGCGCGGCGCCTCGGCCAGGCGCAGCAGCACCTCGTAGCTGGACGTGGCGAGACCCTGCTCCTCGGTCAGCTGACGGTCGAGCTGGCGCAGGAGCCGGGCATGCGTACGCAAGAAGCCGCGCCATGCGGCGAGCTCGCCGATGGTGAGGGACTCTGAGGAGGCTTTGGGCAAGGCGGCGTCGTTCCGTTCGTTGAGAGACGAACGGTAGTCGAGCCGGCGGACCCGCGCCAACGCCGCTCATGGCGCGCTCACCCGAAGGATCGGCTTGACGGTGGCACCGCGGCGCATGTCCGCCACGGCTTGGTTGATCTGCTCGAGCTCGTAGAACCGCACGAGGCGATCGAATGGGAAGCGGCCCGCGCGGTACATCTCGATCAGCTGCGGGACGAAGAGCTGCGGGATGGAGTCGCCCTGGATGATCCCGCGCACGGTTCGCCCGAACAAGAGGGTGTTCATGTCGACCGAAGCCTCCGTGCCCTGCGGCGCGCCTCCGATCAGCGCGGCGGTCCCCAGGGGCGCCAGGACGTCCACGGCCGCCTTGAGCATCTCGGGGCGCGCGGTGATCTCAAGGACGAAGTCCAGCCCGCCTGGGACAATGGCGGTGAGCGCGTCACGCAGGTCGACCCCGCGCGGGTCGAGCACGTGGCTGGCGCCCAACTCTCCGGCAAGCTCGAGCCTCGCGGGGTTGACGTCGACAGCGACGACCATGTGCGCGCCGGCAGCCTTCGCGGCCATGATCGCGGCGAGACCGACGGCACCGGAGCCGAATACCGCGAGGCTCGCGCCGGCCGGGATTTTGAGCGAGTTGAGCACGGCGCCGGCTCCCGTCTGCAGGCCGCACCCCAACGGTCCGAGCAGTTCGAGCGGCACGTCGCGGGGCACCTTGACCACGTTGCGCTCGGTGGCCAGGGAGTAGGTGGCGAAGCTCGACTGGCCGAAGAAGTGCCCGTGGACGTCGGGACCCACGCCGTTGTGCAGGCCGGCGCTCCCGTCGAGCCGAGCACACCCGAAGTTGGCCTCGAAGGCGCGCCGGCAATAGGGGTAGCGGCCCTGAAGGCAGGGGCGGCAGTGGCCGCAGGCCTGATAGCTGAGGACGACGTGGTCGCCGCGGCGGACTGAGCTCACGGCCGCTCCGACCGCTTCCACGACGCCCGCCCCCTCGTGGCCGAGCACGGCCGGCAGGGGAACGGGGTATTCCTGATCTCGGACGTGCAGATCGGTCTGGCAGATGCCGGTGGCCACGATGCGCACGAGCACCTCGTCGGAACGCGGGGCCTCGAGCTCGAGTTCGCGAAGCTCGAACGGCGCGGACTTCTCGGCGACTACGGCGGCCGTGATCTTCATCGTTCTCCACTCGCTCGTTGCGCAACGAATGATAAGCGCGGGAGCCGGAAGGTGGCGACGCGTTCGTTCCGCGTACCGGAACGGGTGCCGGGTGTTCGTTGCACAACGAACGATACTGGGACGATGCGCCTCGCCACCGTTCACAGCCGCTCCGGGACGTTCGCCGCCGCCCTCTCGACCGCCGGGGCGCACCCCGTGCTGGACGCGACCGGGGCGCGCTTCCGTGACGTCGGCGCGCTGCTGGCCGATCCGGAGCCGTGGCGCGAGCATGCCGAGGCCGCGCTGGTCCGCGCTGCCGCGCCGTTCCAGGACGGCGACCTTCGCCGACCGATCCTCGAGCCCGGCGCCGTCATCGCCGTCGGCCTCAACTACGCCTCGCACATCCGCGAGATGGGCCGCGAGCTTCCACAGTCGCCGACGCTGTTCTCGATGCTCCCGCGCGCGCTGACGGACCCGTACGCCAGCATCGAGCTGCCGGCCGCCGCGCCCGAGCACGTCGACTACGAAGGCGAGCTGGGCGTCGTCATCGGAGCCGGCGGACGCGATCTCGCGGCCGCACAGGCGGTCGACGCCGTGGCCGGCGTGTGCGTGATCAACGACGTCACCATGCGCGACTACCAGCGCCGCTCGCTGCAGTGGTTCGCCGGCAAGACGTGGGAGCGCTCGACGCCCGTCGGACCGTGGCTGACCACACTCGACGACACCGACCTGGACAGCGCCGTGCTCGAGGTCACGGTCGATGGGGAGCGCCGCCAGCACGCGCGCATCGACGACCTGGTCTTCGGGCTCGAGCGGCTCGTGGCCGACATCTCCACGATCGTCGCGCTGCGCCCGGGTGACATCATCGCCACCGGGACCCCCGGCGGCGTGGCCGACGCGATGGATCCTCCGCCCTATCTGCGGGCGGGCCAGATCTGCGAGGTCTCGATCACGGGCTTGGGCACGCTGCGCAACGTCTTCGCCGCCGAGGTGCAGCGGTGACTTCCTTCGACCCTCGGCTGCTCAACCGCCGGCAGCGCAACAACCTGATCAACGGGCTGATCTACCCGCGCCCCATCGCCTGGGTCTCGACCGTTGCGTCCGATGGCACACGCAACCTCGCGCCGTTCTCGTTCTTCAACGCCTTCTCGTTCAACCCACCGACCGTCGGCGTGAGCCCTGGCAGCCGGCAGGGGATTCCCAAGGACACGCTGGCCAACGTCCGCGCGACCGGCGAGTTCGTGGTCAACCTGGTATCGGCGTCCCTCGCTGACACGGCGAACTCGACCTCGGCCGAGCTCGGGCCCGAAGTGGACGAATGGGATCTCGCCGGTGTCACACCGATCGCCTCTGAGACCGTGGCACCGGCGCGGGTCCAGCAGGCTCCGGCTGCGCTCGAGTGCCGTGTCCATCAGATCATCGAGTTGGGCGCGGACGAGCCGAGCAACTCGCTCGTGATCGGCCGGGTGCTGCGTGTGCACGTGCTCGCCGACGTCCTCGACGAGCACTACCTTCCCCGTCCCGAGGCGCTTGACCTGGTGGGACGGATGGGCGGCGACCTGTGGGCCCACACGCGGCAGCAGTTCGTCCTCCCCCGGCCGTCCCGCCACTGAGCCGCGCCAGGGCGGCTACCCGGACGCCGGCGCGGCGTGCAGGAGCGTCTTGATCTCGAGGAACTCCTCGAGCGAGCGCAGGCCGTTCAGGCGCCCTACGCCGCTCTGCTTGAAGCCGCCCTCCTCGAACTGGTCGACGACGGCTGCCCAGGTGTTGGTCCACACGGTGCCCACATCGAGCTCGCGCCCGACGCGCAGCGGACGGTCGACGTCACGGGTCCAGATCCCCGCGGCTAGACCGTAGTCGGTGGCGTTGGCGAGGCTGATCGCGTCCTGCTCGGTGTCGAATACCTCGAACGTCGCCACCGGCCCGAACACCTCCTGCTGGACGATCTCGGCGTTCGGGTCGCCGACCTCCAGCAGCGCCGGGCGGAAGTAGGCCCCCGACGCCAGCGCCGGGTCGTCCGGCCGGCCGCCGCGGACGATCGCTGTGCTGTAGCCGAGCGCCCGCTCGACGATCGCATCGACGCGGTCGACGTTGGCCTGGTCGATCATCGGCCCCATGTCGGAGCCCGGGTCGTCGCCCGGGCCGACCTTGACGGCCTCCAGCGCCTGGCGCAGGCGTTCACGCAGCTCGTCGGCGATGCCGCGCTGCGCGAGGATGCGGCTGCCGGTCATGCAGAACTGCCCGGCGAAGACGGTGATCGACTTGGCCAGTGTCGGCACCACCGCCTCGAGATCCGCATCGTCGAAGACGATGCTCGGCGTCTTGCCGCCCAGCTCGAGCGACACCGGCTTCAACCGCGCCGAGGCCTCGCGCATGATGACGCGACCCACGCCCGTGGAGCCCGTGTAGGAGACGACGTCGACGTCGGGCGAAGAAATGAGCCGCGGTGCCCCCTCGTTGCCCGACTCGGTGAAGATGTTCACCACGCCGGCCGGCAAGCTGTCGGTGTCCGCCACCAACTGGGCGAACATGCCGTTGACGAGCGCCGTCTGGCCCGGCATCTTCACCGCGCTCGTGCACCCGGCCGCGAGGGCGGGCGCGAGCGAGCGCACCACGAGCACGACCGGCGAGTTCCACGGAACGATGATGCCGGCCACGCCCGCAGGCTGGCGCAGGGTCTGCCCGTACAGGCCGGGGGCGACCTCGGCGGTCCGTCCGGAGTCGGTGAGCGCGAGTGCGGCCGCGTAGCGCAGCTTGGGGATCGTGAGGTCGATCTCCAGGCCGGCCTCGGCCAACGGCTTGCCGTTCTCTTGCGCCAGCCCGAGGATGAACTGATCGCGCCGGCGCTCGAGCAGGTCGGCCATCTGCAGGAGCGCCCGGCTGCGCAGCTGCCGGTCGCGCGACCACGAAGTGGCGCGGAACGCGCGGCGCGCCGCCTCGATGGCGGCCCGCGCTTCGGGGGCACCGCCATCGGCGAATGTCCCCAGCGGCTCCCCGGTCGCCGGGCTGAACGACTGCGACACGGTGCTCGAGCCCTGCCAGTGGCCGTCGATGAGGTGCTCGGCGTGCGTGGGCAGCACCCGGGCGGTGGCGTCGCGCGAGATCACGATCGGTTCGGTCATGTGCGCGCTCCTGTCAGCTGACGGCGTCAGCCAGTTGGGCGGACGCGTGGCCGTTGCCGTCGGCGAGCGCGCTGGTGCGGATCAAGCTGGGCGCCGGCTCGGGCTCGGCCTCCTCGGGCAGTGGCGAGTACAGCGCGCCGAGATGCACCGCGTAGAACACGTGCCAGAGATAGGTGGCGGCGATGGTCTGCCAGCCGAGGTTGTGCATGAAGAAGCCCGCGTGCAGTTGCGGGAAGTTGCCGGGAATCCACATCAGACAGGCGAAGGTCGCCAGCACCATGCCGAACCCGAGGGCCTTCAGCACATTCGCCGGCACGCTGTTTGGCCCGGGCAGCAGCGGATGAATCAGGAATGCGAAGATGAGCGCGAAGCACATCCCGGTCCCGTAGTGGGCGATCATGCCGATGACGAACTGGGTCGTCGGGTCCTCCTTGGGCACGAGGATGATGCCGTTGAGGACGCCATAGTCCATCTTCGGCCAGTGCCAGACCGGATACCAGTAGCCCGTGATGGTGGCGATGTGGGTGGCGAGAAAGCCGGCCAGCAGGGCGAAGGCGACTCGATGCCGGGTCACCTGAGCACGCCAGCGGTTGACCGCTGAGCTCTTGTGCATTGAACATCCTCTCCTCTTGGGTTGTGTTCAGCTGAACTCGCCGGTCACGCGCTGACGCCCGTCCGGCGAGTCGTGCGGCTCACTGCGGTACTTATCCACCGCCTTCAACAGCGGCGTGTCGTGGACGGAGAAGAGCAACGCCGGGTCGGCCCCGTCGTTGACGTGCTCGTGGGTCGCCCAGCTCGGAATCACGAACATGTCCCCGGCCGTCCACGAGAAGCGGACCCCCTCGATGACGGTGGCACCGCGGCCCTCGTACGCCAGGTACACGGAGCTTCCGGTGTGTCGATGCGCGCGGGTGTGGACACCGGGGCGCAGCAGCTGCATCCAGCAGGTGAAGGTGGCCATGACCGGGCCCCCCGTGTGCGGGTTGGTGTACTCGAGCACGACGTCGTCGAAGGGATCGGCGGCGACCTTCGCGAGGTTGTCGAGCGCCCGGCGGGTGTCCGACCACTTGTATGTCTGCAGCGGGGACCGGCCGAGGCTGGGCGGCTCCCAAGCGGGACGCAGCTGTCCGACGCCGTACTTGAGAACCGAGGCGTTGGGCGCGGCGGTGACCTTCTGGCTGTCGTCGGGATGCGGCTCGAAGAACGGCGCGTCCAGGTAGTTGTTCAGCGGGATGTCGAGGACGTCCATCCACACGGCGCGCTCCTCGGAGTCACTGCCGTGGTCATGCCAGGTCCAGGGCGGCGTCAGCACGAGGTCGCCGCGCTCGAGCTGGACGCGGTCGCCCTCCACGGTGGAGTACGACCCGGCGCCATCGATGATGAAGCGGATCGCCTGCGACGTGTGGCGATGCGCGGGAGCCACCTCGCGGCCGTTGAGCCACTGCACCGCCGCCCACAGCGTCGAGGTGGCGTAGGGCATGCCGCCCTGGCCCGGGTTGCTCAGCGCGATGGCGCGCCGGTCGCCGCCGCGTTCGATCGGGACAAGCTCTCCCGCCCGTTCGGCGATCGCGTACAGCTGACTCCACCGCCACAGCCACGGGCGCGTGCCTGGGTGCGGCCGCACCCCCATGATCTCGCCCTCGAGCTCCCAGAGGGGGGTCAGGTGGCGCTCGCGCATCTGCTCGCGCAGTTGCACGACGGGATCGGGTTCGATGACGGTCATGCCGCGTCTCCTTGGCGTGGCTGGACAAGGCTCGACGACGCCTCGTGTCGGGTTGCCGACGGGCGGGAACGCTGCGGAGCGCGATGGCGCAGCGGAAACAGCGAGAAGCGATCGCGCGTGATCGCGACCCAGCCGCCGCGCGGGAGATACAGCGCTATGACGACGACGGCGGTTCCCAGCCCGACCAGATACCAGGTGCCCTGGTCCGCGAACAGCTGCTGGGCTGCGAACAGGACGATGGCGCCCAGGATCGACCCCTCCAGCGAAGCGAGCCCGCCGATGAGCACGATGAAGAGCATGGTGGTCGTCCAGTCGACAGAGAAGACGGCGTCGGGCTGGACCCGAAGGGAGTTGACCGCGACGAGCGCGCCTGCAGTTCCCGTCGACGCCGCAGCGAGCACATAGACCAGGCGCTTCGAGCGCTGGACATCGACTCCGATCGCCGCCGCGCCTTCCTCGTTGTCGCGGATCGCTCCGAGCGCGATGCCTTGACGCCCGCGCAGCAGGAGGAAGGCGCCGAGGATCACCATGAGCGCCGAGCCCAGTGCCAGCCAGTAGACAGTGGCCTGTCGCTGGGCGGGGTCGAGATCGGACAGCTGCGTGAGCGAGGCCCCAGTCCCGCCGCCGAGGCTGTCGACCTGCTTGACGGCAAGCAGCACGACCTCGGCGACGACCCAGGTGCCGATGGCGAAATACCCACCCCGCAGGCGGAAGATCGGAACGGACACCAGCAGCCCGGCGCATGCGCAGACCACGGCGGCAAGTGGCACCCCGAACAGCGGGGAGTTGCCATGGACATCCAGCCACACCGACGTGTAGGCGCCGAGCCCGATGAACGCCTGCTGGCCGACCGAGATCAGGCCCGCGTAGCCGGCGAGCAGGTTCCATGCCACGCCGACGATGACGAGGACCAGCAGGTTGGCCAGATCATGGGTCTGGTCGGGCCCGACGCCGAAGGGCACCAATGCCGCCAGTGCGACGATCCCTAGTCCGGCGACGCAGAGGATCCGTATGGACACTATGCGATCGCCGCCTTGGCGAAGAAGCCCTGAGGTCGCAGCAGCAACACGAGCAGGAAGACCAGGTGCCCGGCGAGCAACTGCATGGACGGGTCGATGTGCGCCCCGACGGTCTGCGCGACGCCGAGGACGGTGCCGCCGGCCAGGGTTCCCCAGAGCGACCCGAGCCCACCGATGATCACGGCCTCGAAGGCGAACAGCAGCTCCTGAGGGCCAGTCGACGGCGTGAAGGACGAGCGGATCCCGACAAAGACCCCCGCGAGCGCCACGGTGGCAAAGGCAATCGCGGTCGCGACCGCGTAGATGTGGCGCGGGTCGACGCCGGTCAGCGCGGCGGTCTGCGGGTCGTCGGCGGTCGCGCGCACGCGCCGGCCCAGCGCGGTGCGCTGCAGGAAACCGGCGACCGCGCCGATCACCACGACCGCGGTCGCCAGCGTCAGCAGGTCGAACACCGGAAGCGTGATGTCGTTGCCCACGTGGATGGTGCTGGTGCTCAGCGCGCCCGCCTGAAGCCCCTGGGAATCAGCGGAGAAGGCCTGCTGCAGGACGTTGCGCAAGACCACGCCCGCGCCCAGGGTGACGAGCAACGGCGCCAACGGGCCGATGCGCAGCGCGCGGTTGAGAAGTCCGCGCTGGACGGCGTAACCGACGGCGGCGATCGCCGGTACCACGAGCACGAGCGTGCCCACTGCCGAGAGGCCGAGCTGGTCGATGGCCAGCACGGCCAGGAACGCCGCCGCCACGGCGACATCGCCGTGCGCGAGGTTGACGATGCGCATCACGCCGAACATCAGCGACAGGCCGCAGCCCAGCAGCGCGTACAGCCCGCCCAGCAACACCCCCTGCAGCACCACGTTGACGAAGCTCATGCGGCCCTCGCCCCGAAGTAGGCGTCGATGATGTCCTCGCGTCGCAACTGGGACGGCGCGCCATGGAGGACCTGCCGGCCTTCCAGCAACGTGACGACCTCATCGGCGACGGCGAGCGCCTGGCCGACGTCCTGCTCGACGATCAGCACGGTGGCGCCCGCCGCCTGGATGCGCGGCAGTGCCGCGTAGAGTTGCTCGACAAGCACCGGAGCCAAGCCGAGCGAGACCTCATCGAGGAGCAGCAGCTCCGGGTTGCCCATGAGAGCTCGACCGATGGCGACCGCCTGCTGCTCGCCGCCCGACAGCCGGCCCGATGGGCGATCGAGCAACGCTTCAAGGAGCGGAAACAACTCGACGACTGCTGCGATGTCCCATCCTCCCGACCGGCCGCGCTGCTGTCCGGTGAGCAGATTCTCGCGCGCGGTGAGGCTGGCGAAGAGGCGTCGTCCCTCGGGGACGAGGGCGATCCCCAGGCCGACTCGCACGAAGGCAGGCAGCGCCGAGATGTCTCGGCCGTTGAAGCCGACGGACCCTTCAGCCGGTGCCCAAAGACCGGCCAGCGCGCCCAGGAGGGTGGACTTGCCGGCGCCGTTGGCGCCGATCACCGCGAGGGTCTGCCCGCGCCGCAACTCGAAGGTGATGCCGCTGAGCGCTCGCAGCTGCCCGTAGTCGACGCTGAGGTCGCGGACGGAAAGCACGACGCTCATGCGGCCGACTCCAGCGCATCGGCGGTGCTGCCCAGGTAGACCCGCCGGACAGCCGCGTCCTGCAGCACCGCTTCGGGCGATCCCTCGCGCAGCACGCGTCCGCCCGCCAGGCACAGCAGCCGGTCGACGACTGACGTCAGCGCGTGGACGATGTGCTCGATCCACAGCACCGCCACGCCGTCGTCGCGAAGACCGCGCACGATCCCCACGACCTGCTCGACCTCGGGATCGGTCAAGCCGCCCGCGATCTCGTCCAGCAACAGGACGCTCGGGTCGGTGGCCAGCGCCTTCGCCAGCTCCAGCCGCTTGCGATCGAGCAGGCCCAGCTCGCCGGCCCGGCGCTCGCTCTGCTGCTCGAGCCCGGCTCGCACCACCGCCTGCCAAGCCAGCTGCTCGCCGGCCGACCCCCGGCGCCGGCCACCGAACCGTGCGGCCACGAGGGCGTTCTCGAACACCGACATCCCGTGGAAAGGACGTGGCACCTGGTAGGTCCGGGCGAGTCCGTGGCGGCACCGGTCAGGTGCCGAATGGCCCGAGACGTCTTCGGAGCCGAGGAGCACGCGTCCGCTGTCTCTGCGCACCGTCCCGGTCAGCACCGACAGCAGCGTCGACTTGCCCGCTCCGTTGGGACCGACCACGCCCAGCACCTCCCCGGCGCGCAACTGCAGGGAGACATCCTCGAAGACCACGAGCGAGGCGAAGTGCTTGCTCAGGCCGTGGGCGGTCAGCGCCGGTGACGTTTGCGCGGCCACTAGGCCAGCGCCTCCACCGAGCCGGCACGCGGGATCTCCGGGTGGCCCTGGTTGCTGACGATGGTGAGGTCGTAGCGCGAGCCCTGCCGCCGCCATTGCCCTCCCACGACGGGCGTCACGGCGACGTTGGGCGACGGGCCGGCCGTCCAGTCAAGCCGTCCCACCACGGTGTCCAGCTTGGTCGACCCGAGCGCGCCGGTCAGGGCATCGCGGTCCGGTCCGCCGGCGCGCCGCAGCGCGTCGATGGCGACCTCGAACAGGGCGTGGACCATGCCGATCGGCTGCGTCCACGGCTTGCGCGTCCTGGCGGTGTAGGCCGCCGCCAGCGCCTTTGAGTCCTGCCTGGTGAGCGAGGAGCTGTACGGGTGCGACGGGCTCCACCAGACCTCGGTGGAGAGGTTCTGTGCGAGCGGACCGAGTGCCTGGACCGAGGAAGGGAACAGCAGCGCCTTGGCGATCGTGACGACCTCGGGCTTGAACCCCTGTTGGGCGGCTTGGCGCCAGAACACCGTGAAGTCCGGCGGGATCGGCACCCCGAGGAGGATCGGCGCCTCCGACGCCTTGAAGCGGCCGAGGATCTGGGAGAAGCTCTGGATGCCGTTCTCGTAGTGACCGGGATCGGTCAGCTTCCAGCCGGACTTGCGCAGCGCGGGGCCGCCATCGGGTGAAGTCGACCACGAGTTTCCGTCGGCGTCGTTGGGCCACAGCACCGCGGCGTTGCGGTCGTCGGTGATCTCTCGCCACATCCGCTGGTAGACGGCGAGGATGTCGTGCAGCCCCCAGAAGAAGTGATAGGTCCACTTGAACGGCTTGTCGGGGGTGCCCTTGCGGCCGAAGACGAACGCGTCCCATGGGGCCACGCTCGACAGGCAGGGAACGCCGTTGGCCTCGCACTGGTCGGCCACCGGGTTGACGGTGTCCGGTGTCGAGGCGACGAGCATGAGGTCGATCTTGTCCTTGAGGATCAGCTGGCTGGCCACATCTGAGGCTCGCCGGGGGTCCGACTGGCTGTCCTTGACGACGAGGTCGATGGGAAAGCGCTTGGCGCCGAGGCGCACACCCGAGCGCAGTTGCCGGCGGAGGGCGTCGATGACGAAGCTGTCGGCCTCGCCGAACGGCGCCAGCGGGCCGGTCTGCGGCGTGACGTACCCGAGCCTTACCGTCCTGCCCGTCGCTCCGCCGGAGCCGGTCGCTGAGCTCTTCACCCCGCAGCCGGCGAGCAGAATGCCCGCGCCGGCCGTTCCGGCGACGCCAAGGAAGCGACGACGGGTTACGGCCTCCGCTGAATGCTCGCTGGTCATGCGACCCGACCTCCGGCTCAGCCACTCGATCGACGGTCGAACGAGCCCTTTGCCATCTCGTTCGTTGTGCAACGAAGCTTGTGGCGCGGCGGCCTGGACGTCAACTCCCCCGCGAGTCGGCTGTTCCGGCGGGCGGGACAGGTGTCCGCCTCGCGAACGCCCGTCCCGTGATCCCCTGTCAGGCCGCCACTGCGCCGAGCCCGCGCGCGAGACTTTCCGCGCAGGCGCACACCGCTTGGGCGACCGCGAGCAGGTCATCGTCGTCGTGCACCCGCGACGAGGGCGCAGAAACCGCGATCGCCAGGCGCTCGCCGGCCGCCCGACCCGGTATCGCGCAGGCGGCGGCGGTGATGCCTCGTTCGCTCTCGCCGATGTTGACGGCGTAACCCTGCTGCCGCACGAGCTCGAGCTGAGCTTCGAGCGCGGTGCGGGTGCGCAGCGTGCGCTCGGTCAGCGGGATCAGCGCTTCGTCGGCGTACAGCTCGCGCACGGCATGGACCGGAAGCGCCGCGAGGAGCGCCTTGCCTGCCGACACGGCGTAGGCCGGCAGCACCACGCCTTCGCGGGCAGCGACGCGAAGGGGGCGCCGCGTCTCCACCGAGTCGACGAACACGGCGTCGCTTCCGTGCAGAGCCACGAGGTTGACGGTTTCGCCCAGCTCGTCACAGAGCGCCTGCAGATAGAGCCGGCACCGGGCCCGCACGACGCCCGAGTCGGCGATGGCTGCCCCGAGCTCGCGCAGCGCCGGACCCACGCGATAGGCCCGACTGTGATCCTGGACGACGTAGCCGTGGGCGCGCAGCGTCGTCAGCAGGCGGTGGGCCGTCGAGCGCCCGACGCCGAGCAGTCGTGCCGTCTCGGACACGCCCAGCTGCTCGCGCTCGCGGTAGAGCTGCAGAAGCCGCAGCGCATTCTCGACCGCGCCAACGCCGGCACGCGCGTCAAACCGGTCGCTCACGAAATCCTCCAGACCGCCGAGATCGTTCGGTGTGCAACGAACGATACCCGCCGTGGGCTGGCTGTCAACCCGGAAGGACGACGAGCTTGCCGGTCGCCCGCCCGTGTTCCATGTCGGCGTGCGCCTGGGCGATCTCGTCGAGCGCGTACGCGCGGTGGATCGGGACGGTGAGGCGGCCTGCCGCGACCCCGTCGAGGTAGGCCTGCAGGACATCGGTCGGGAGGTCGGCGGCGTCGCCGCCGTACGCGGTGAGCCGGACGCCGGACGGTATGTACTCGATCGGGTAGAAGTCCGCGACGGTCCACTGGTTGCTCAGCATGCCCGTGAAGCACACGACGCCGTGCACGGCGGTGGCGCGAAGCGTGTCGGGAAGCGTGGTGGTGCCGACGAGCTCGAGCGCGACCTCGACGCCGTCCGGCACGATCGCCCGCGCCTGTGTTGCGATATCGCCGTCGTCGACGAGGACGTGATCGACGCCGATCGCTTCGAGCGCCGCGGCGCGGTCGGGTTGGCGCGTGGTGGAAAGGACCGTGAGGCCGCGATCCTTGGCGAGGATCGCGACGGCCATTCCCACCGACGAGGTGCCGCCGCGGATCAGCAGCGTCTGTCCGGGTCGCACGTCGAGGCCGACGGTCAGCGAGCCGTGCGCGGTCTGGAGCATCTCCGGAACCGCGCCCAGCGTCGCCCAGTCGAGCTCGGAGCGAAACGCGATCACCTGGGTGGCGGGCACGCTGGTGAACTCGGCATAGCCGCCGTCGAAGGTCCGGCCCATCCCACCCATCATCGCGGCGACCTGCTGGCCTTCCTCGAACTCGCCTCCGGGTGCAGCGGCGACGACGCCGATCGCCTCGATGCCCAGAACACGCGGGAAGGTGACGCCGCGCGCGAGCCCCAGGCGCGTGTGCAGCTCGGAGCGATTGATCCCGAACGCCTTGACCCGGATGAGCACCCAACCTGGGCGCGGCTCGGGGACCGGGAGCTCGCGAATCCGAAGCGCCTCGGGCGGGCCTGGGGCGTCCAGCACGACGGCGCGCATGGTCGTGGTCATTGGAGCGCCACTGTAACCGCGGGCTGGCGGTGGACCATCAGGTTCACGACCGAGCCGGCCTGCACCGGCGCCATCGCCGCGCCCGACGAGCGCGCCGGCCGCCCCGTCGACCTGGTCGAGCGCTACCCCGCTCGTAGGATCCGACCCCCGAGGCTCACCGTTTGCCGCAAGCCCAACGCCCGCAGCATCGCGATCCGCTGTAGCCGTGGCGGAAGTCGCTCGAGGATCGAAAACGCGTCCTCCACATCGTCGCGGATCGCGTACTGGTCGCGTTGATCAACCGCCGCCCATGTCCCCGGCTCGTACTCCACGTCGCGCGTCGGAGAATGCCGGGCTTCGCTCTCCAGCCGCCAGGACTCGCGCTGCGCCACCCGAAACAACCAGCCCTTCCAGTTGCGATCGCGGTCAGGCTGGCGCTCGAGAAACTCAGCCCACGCGAACGCGCACGCGTCCTCGATCACCTGCGGCGAGGACACGCGCACCGACCCGGCCACCGAACGGACCAGCTCGTGGTTGTAGGCCCGGAACAGCTCGGCTTCGTCGCCGCGAGCCGGCGGGCGGGAATCGTGATCGGCCATCTCGACCGTTCAGGCCGACTGACCGCCCCCGCGGACACGCGAATTCGCGCGAGCGCGCCATCACGAGCCTCCGCCGGACCTGGCGTGGACCCCGTTGGCGTTGTCAGGTCAGGCCGCTGGGGTTAGCTGGTCGTCGTGATCTTGCCAGGTGGCGGCGACCTCGCGTGGGGTGCGATAGGCCAGCCGGGAGTGGGGTCGGTGGTGGTAGCGCTCGACGTAGGCGGCGATCGTGGCGCGGGCCTGGTCGAGCGTCTCGAACTCTTCGCGCCAGACGCAGCGCTGCTTGAGCTTGGAGAACCAGGTCTCGATGAAGGCCTGGCTCTCGGGGTCGCGGTAGCCGCCGCGGCGGTGCCTGATCCCCAGCGCATGCAGGCGGGCGCGGAACGCGCGGGAGGTGAACGCGCTGCCGTTGTCGGTGCCGAGCGTCAGCCGTCCGGGTTCGATCCCGCGCTCGGCTGCCGCGGCCTCGATCACAGCGATCGCTTCGGGCGCGCGGCAGCGAACGTCGAGCGCCCAGCCGGTGATCTCGCGCGTGCAGCAGTCGATCG
>NZ_AUEK01000021.1 GCF_000425945.1 Candidatus Solirubrobacter pratensis | reverse complement strand
GTCTACTGCTCGGCGCGCCTGAAGTGCAGCACGGCGAGCTCGGTGGGGAAGACCGTGGTGCTCTTCTCGCCTTGGCGTTGGGCGCTTTCGGCGGCGATCGCGAGTGCTTGTTCGTGGGTGCGGGCGAGCAGGCGGTTGAGCTTCTTGAAGGCGCGGTCGTCGAGTTCGAGCGGGGTGCGTTGGACGATCACTTCGGGGTCGTCGAGCTTGCCGGCTTCCGAGGCGGCGCGCATGTCCTCGACGATCTCGGCGAGGGTTTCGCCGGAGAGCTCCTTGCGCAGGCTGGAGGGCAGCGTCTTCCACTGGTCCTCGTCGAGCGTGGGGCGCGCGGTTGCGCGGTAGAAGTGCTGCAGGGCGCCGCGGCGTGGCTCGGTGCGTACGAGCTCGACGCAGTCGTAGTCGCGCAACATTCGGACGTGGTAGCTCACGACGCCCAGTGGGGCGCCGAGCTCCAGGGCGAGATCACCGGGGCTGGCGACGCGCTCGCCCAGTCGCTGCAGGATGCGGGCCCGCAGCGGATGGGCCAGCGCTTTCGCGATCCGCGCCTCCGACGTCTCGCCAGGAGGACGGGCCGGTTCTTCGCCGGATGAAGATTCTGTGACAGTGGGCATGGTGTCCGGATCGTAAATGTCGACCGTGTAGCACTCATAAGAAATTCGGTGGAACTCGTGCGCGGGCGCTTGATGGCGCGGGCGCACCCGCCTGCCGCGCCGGAGGCGCGCGCCTGGCGAACGCCCGCAGCGTGGCCTTGGCTTCGTCGTCCGGGAGGCCGTCGAGCGCCTCGATCGCCAGGTGCAGCTGCGCGAGCGTGAGCCCCGGCGCCTCGAGCGCCAGCCGCCCGGCCCAGCGCACCGCGGCCGGCTCGAAGCGTGTTTCGTCCTGCGCCTCGATCAGCTCGAGGATCGCGAGCGCCTCGGGCAGCGGGACGTGCCGCACCTCGGCCGCGACGCTCCGGACGCGCGCGAGGTCGCCGGCGCGCAGCGCCGCGGTGAGCCGTCTGATCGGCGAGCCGTCACTCGTCACGAACACATGTTCGCATCCGGTCCGGACGCTCGTCACGGCGGAGGAGTCAGGACGCGGCGCGCGAGCGCGCCGCCAGCCACTCGCCGAAGCGGCTCGCGACGATCCGCTCGTCATGCACGCCCGCCGCCTGCGGCGAGGCGAGCCAGACGATCGGCGGTCCCATGACCGCCGGGTCCAGGAGCCGCTCGCGCGCCGGCTGCGGCATCCCGTCGGGGATCATCCCGGTGTCGGTCGCGCCGCCGGGCAGCAGCAGGTTGGCCCGTACCCGCGTGTCCGCGAGGTCGGCGGCGACGATCCGGCCGAGCGCCTCGACCGCGGCGCCCGACGGCCCGTACGGCACGAAGCCCTTGCGGGTCATCGTCTGCTCGTTCATCGAGACGGTCACGATCTGACCGCCGCCCGCCGCGAGCATCCGCGGGACCACCTCGCGGGCGACGAGGAAGCACCCGGTCGCCTTGGTCTCCAGCACGTCGCGGAATCCGGCCGGCGAGACGTCCCAGAACGGCTGCGGGTCGGTCATGAACCGAGGATTGACGGTGCGCATGCCGATGCCGGCGTTGTTGACCAGCAGGTTCAGGCCGCCGAGCCGCCGGATGGCCTCCTCGACCCCGGCGGCGACCGCGGTCTCGTCGCGGACGTCGAGCGCCATCCCGGAGACACGGCCGCCCAGCTCGCTCGCGGCCTGGTCGGCACGGGTCCGGTCCCGGCTCGTGAGGACGACGCTCGCGCCGGCCTGCGCCAGCGCCTGCGCCATCGCGCGGCCGAGCCCGCTGGTGCCGCCCGTGACCAGCGCGCGGGTGCCGGTGAGATCGGCGGTCATGCTCCGACACTAGCGGCGCGGGCAGCCGCCCACGCCCAGCGAGGTCCCGCGCTCGTCGCCGCGGCGGGGGAGCGGCGGTGCGCCGCTTCCCGACGGGCCCACCGGTCTCAGGCGGCGACGAGGCCGGTGGTCTCGGCGAGCAGCTCGAGCGAGCGCAGGCGCGCGGCGATGGTGTCGCCCTGGTGCACGACCATCAGCTCGTCGGCGTCCGCGTGCGCGCGGAACTCGTCGAGGTAGGTCCTGACGGTGTCGGGGGTGCCGGCCGCGGTGTAGGTCAGCATCTGGTCGACGTGCAGGCCCTGCGGCGAGCGCAGCACGATCTCGAGCTCCTCGTCGCGCAGGCGCCGGCCGGGGCGGCTGAAGATGCCGCGCGCGAGCGTCCGCCGCCGCAGCTCCAGCTGCCGCCGGGCCTCCGCCTCGCTGTCGGAGGCCAGCACGTTGACGGCCGCGATCACGTACGGGGCGCCGAGCTGCGCCGAGGGCTTGAACTGCTCCCGGTAGACGGCGACGGCGGCCTCCAGCGCCTGCGGCGCGAAGTGCGAGGCGAACGCGTAGGGCAGCCCGAGCGCGGCGGCGAGCTGGGCGCCGAAGAGCGAGGAGCCGAGGATGTAGAGCGGGATACCGGTCCCCCGGCCGGGGATCGCGTGCACGTGCGGGATTCGCGTCTCGCCGCTGAGGTAGCCCTGCAGCTCGACGACGTCCTGGGGGAAGCTCTCGGCCGAGGTCGCGTCGCGCCGGAGCGCGCGCATCGTGTTCTGGTCGGTGCCTGGAGCGCGCCCGAGCCCGAGATCGATCCGGTCCGGGTGCAGCGTCGCAAGCGTGCCGAACTGCTCCGCGATCACGAGCGGCGCGTGGTTGGGCAGCATGACGCCGCCGGCGCCGAGCCGGATCCGCCGGGTGTTCGCGGCGATGTGGGCGATCAGGACGGCGGTCGCCGACGAGGCGATCGACTCGAAGTTGTGGTGCTCGGCGTACCAGACGCGCAGGTACCCCAGCTGCTCCGCCCGCTGCGCCAGCCGCACGCTCGCTTCGAGCGCGTCCTGCGGGGTCTCGTGCTCGCCGATCGGCGCGAGGTCGAGGACGGAGAGTGCAACGGACGAGGACATGCGTCCAAGCTAGCAGGTAGATAGACGGGCCAAACTATCCATCTGCGGTAGAGTCGGCGCTGTGCCGGGACCGACCGCCGCCGCCGATTCCGCCGCGCTCGAGCGCCTCGAGCGCGCACTCGTCTCGCTGCTCGGCTGGCTCAACGACCGCCAGACGATCGGCGATCTGGCGCAGCGCACCGGCCATGATCTCGCGCCGGCCTCATGGGCGCTGCTGGAGCACCTCGACGCCCGCGGCTCGATGCGCGTCTCCGACATCGCGGCGTGCCACGGCGTCCACACCTCCTCGATCACCCCGCGCCTCCAGCGCCTCGAGCAGGACGGCCTGATCGAGCGCGGGGCCGACCCGGCGGACGCGCGCGTCTCGATCATCCACATCGCCCCCCCGGGCCGCGCCGCCCTGCGCAGCATCCACCGCGCGCGCCGGCTCGCGCTCGCCGCCGCGCTGGACGGCTGCGCGGGCGAGGACCTCGAGCAGGCCGTGGAGATCGTGGCCTCGATCGCCGAGCGCCTGTCCGTGGATCGCCGGCCGCAGGCGCGCTGACACGGCTCCCGGCGCCCGGCCCACCGGTGCCGGGCGATCGCGCCCGGCTTGCCGGTGAGGCGCCCGTGGGCTCGTATCCACGGGATGCGGGCGATCGTGATCGAGAGGTTCGGCGGACCGGAGAGCCTCGTCTACAAGGAGCTGCCGGACCCGGAGCCCCAGCCGGGTCATGTCGTGATCGAGGTCAAGGCGTTCGGGCTCAACCACGCCGAGATGCACATGCGCCGGGGCGAGTGGGCCGAGGCCGCGGAGGTCAGCGGCATCGAATGCGTCGGGCTGGTGCGCGCCTGCCCCGGCGGCGAGCTCCCGGCCGGGGCCAAGGTCGCCGCGCTGATGGGCGGCCTCGGGCGCACGATCAACGGCAGCTACGCCGAGTACACCAGCGCGCCGGTGTCCAACGTCGCACCGATCGAATCGGACCTGCCGTGGGCGCAGCTCGCCGCGATCCCGGAGACCTATGCGACGGCGTGGACGTGCCTGTTCCGCAATCTCGAGCTGGCCCGCGGACAGACGCTGCTCATCCGCGGCGGGACCTCCTCGTTCGGCCAGGCCGCCGTCAACCTCGCGGTCGACGCGGGCGCGCGCGTCATCGCCACGACGCGCAAGCGCGAGCGCTTCTGCCTGCTCGAGGAGATCGGCGCGGAGCGTGCGGAGCTGGAAGGACCCGCGCTCTCCGAGCGGCTCCCCGAGGCCAAGCAGCTCGACGCGGTGCTCGATCTCGTGGGCAACAGCACGATCCTCGATTCGCTCGCGCTGCTGCGCCGCGGCGGCCGAGCGTGCCTCGCCGGCTGGCTGGGCGGCCTCGAGCCGATCGCCGACTTCAACCCGCTGCTGCAGATGGCGAGCGGCGTCTACCTGACCTTCTTCGGCAGCTTCGTGTTCGGAACACCCGGGTTCCCGCTCGACGACGTGCCGCTGCAGGCGATCGCGGCGCAGGTCGCGGCCGGGCGGCTGCGGGCGAAGCCGTCGCGCGTGTTCGGGTTCGAGGAGATCCGCGAGGCCCATCGCGTGATGGAGCGCAACGAGGCGCACGGCAAGATGGTGGTCGTGCGCGCCTGACCCGAGCGGTCAGGGCTCGGACGGGATCCAGGCGGCGAACGCCTCGATGTGCCCGCGCAGGATCGCCGCGGCCCGTTCCGCGTCGCCGGCATCGATCGCCTCCAGGACCGGCAGGTGCGACTCGGCCGCCTCGGCCAGCTCGGCGGCGTGCTTGATCAAGGTGATCGTGGTGCGCAGCTCGACGTGCAGCGAGCGCCAGAGCTCCTGGAGGGTGCGGTTGCCGGAGGCCTCGACGATGATGCGGTGGAACGCCACGTCGTGGGCGATGAACGCGTGCACGTCGCCCTGCCTGGCCGCCCGCCGCATCGCCGCGAGCTCGGCCTCGAGCGGCTTCACGTCGCCGGCCAGCGTGGGAGTGGCGGAACGGGCGGCCACCTCCTCGAGCGCAGCACGGACCGGATAGATCTCCCTCAGCTCCTCCGCCGTGACCTCGCGCACGCGCGCGCCGCGGAACGGCTCGGAGACGACGAGCCGCAGCAGCTCGAGCTCGCGCAGCGCCTCGCGCACCGGCGCCTGGCTGACGCCGAACTCCTCCGCGACGCGCATCTCGACGATGCGGTCGCCGGGGCCGTAGACGCCGTCGAGGATGCGCTCCACGAGCGCGTCCTTGACCTGGTCGCGAAGCATGCTCCGGGTCACCACCACTTGACCGAGCCTATCGATTATCTATGATCTCGGCGACCCCGAGGCAAGGAGGAGCGATGCGCGCCCTCGTGGTGACGGCGCCGAACGAGTTCGCGGTCGAGGACGTCCAGCGACCCCGGCCGGGGCACTTCGAGGTGCTCTGCAAGGTCCGCGCGGTCGCGATCTGCGGCACCGATCCCCACATCATCGAAGGCGACTACCCGGGGTTCTGGCCGAAGGCGTGGCCGCTGATCCCCGGGCACGAGTGGTGCGGGGAGATCGTCGAGGTGGGCGAAGGCGCCGCGGCGCTCGGGTGGGAGCCCGGCACGCGCGTGGCCGGCACCTCGCATGCCGCCTGCGGCTACTGCCGGCGCTGCGTCGAGGGCCGGTACAACATCTGCGAGAACTTCGGCGTCGACGGGCTGCACGCGCAGTACGGACACAACGCCGACGGCGCCTACGCCGAGTACGTCGTGCACTCGGTCAAGAGCGTCTTCGCGGTCCCCGACTCGATCTCCGACGAGGAGGCGGCGATGCTCGACCCGACCGCGATCGCGCTGCATACCGTGATCCGCGGCGGCCACCGCGCCGGCGACACGGTCGCCGTCGTCGGCCCCGGGGTGATGGGGCTGCTCGTCGCCGAGTGCGCCCACGCGCTCGGTGCGGGCCGCGTGATCGTCGTCGGCCGCGGGCAGCGGCTGGCGAAGGCGTCCGCGCTCGGCCACGAGACCGTCGACGTCGAGGCCGGCGATCCGGTCGCCGCGATCCGCGGGCTCACCGGCGCAGGCGGGGCCGACGTCGCGCTCGAGTGCTCCGGCGCGGCGGAGGCGGTCGCGCAGTGCGTCGGCATGGTGCGCAAGGGCGGCCGCGTCGCCGTCATCGGGATCCCGTTCGAGGACGCCCGCGTCCCGATGCAGCGGCTCGTGCTCGACGAGATCGACGTCGTCGGGGTGCGCGCGGCGGCGGGCGAGATGCCGCGCGCGATCCAGCTCGTCGCTTCAGGCAGGCTGCGGCTGCGCGAGCTCATCACGCACCGCTTCGGGCTCGAGGACTTCGGCGACGCGTACGCGACGTTCACCGAGCGCCGCGACGGCGCCCTGAAGGTGGTCGTGCGGCCATGAGCGATCCGCGCGTGCTGCTCTCGTGCGCGATCACGGGCGGCATGAGCGTGCCCGGCCAGAGCGCGGCGATCCCGATCACGCCGGAGGAGATCGTCGACTCCGCGGTCGCCGCGCACGCCGCGGGCGCCGCGATCGTCCACCTCCACGTCCGCGAGCCCGAGACCGGCAGGCCGGTGTCGGACCTGGGGCTGTTCAAGCACGTGATGGCCGGCATCGCCGAGCGCTGCGACGCGATCGTGCAGCCGACGACCGGCGGCGGCGTGGGGATGACGATCGACGAGCGTGCGCGGGTGGTGGCCGAGTGCCGGCCGGAGATGGCGACGTTCAACTGCGGCTCGTTCAACTTCGGCATCTTCGGCGTCAAGCCGCGGCCGGAGATGGCGCCGTGGGAGGTCGAGTACCTGGACGGCACGCGCGACTACATCTTTCGCAACACCTTCAAGGACGTCTACCGGCTGGCGGAGATCTTCCGCGAGGCGGACACGAAGCCCGAGTACGAGGTCTACGACGTGGGCCACATCTACAACCTCCGCCACCTCGCCGACCAGGGGCTGGTCGACTTCCCCGCGCACCTGCAGTTCGTGCTCGGGGTGCTGGGCGCCAACGCGGCGACGATCGAGCAGCTCGTGCACATGCACCGGACCGCCGTCAGCCTGTTCGGCGCGGACGGGTTCACGTGGTCGGCCGCCGGCGTCGGCTACCCGGCCCAGTTCCACCTCGCCGCGACGTCGATGATGCTCGGCGGGCACATCCGCGTGGGCCTGGAGGACAACCTGCGCGTCGCGCGCGACCGGCGCGCGCAGTCGAACGCCGAGCTGGTCGAGAAGGCGCTGGCGATCGCGCCGCTGCTGGACCGCGAGCCGACCGGCCCGCCCGGCGCGCGCGAGCTGTTGTCTCTCGATCATCGATAATCTATCGTTCCGGCACCGAGGGAGGAGAGAGCATGGCCGCCACGCAGCAGCATCAGGTCCTGGGTACGAACTTCGGGTCGGACGAGTTCCCGGTCCGGTGGGAGGAGGGCGAGAAGGAGCTCTTCTGGATCCACGACGACCTGCACATCCCGAACCCCGTGTCGCCGCTGTTCTTCGACATCGGCGGCTGGTGGTTGACCTGCGACCACATGTTCAGGCGCTTCGGCACCCCGTTCGCCTGCGACTGGATCGCCAAGGAGATCAACGGCTACGTCTATACGGCGGCGATCCCGTGCGATCCGTCGCTGCGCGCCGAGGCGACGGAGTACGAGAGCCGCTACGCGCCGCGCACGCCGCGCGACCCTGAGTACGCCGGCCAGATCGGTGGGTATCTCGGCGGCGTGCTGCCGGTCTACGCGTCCAACTTCATGCAGTGGTGGAAGGACCGGCTGCGGCCGGAGATCGAGCGCAACTTCGCGTACCTCGACGGCTTCGACTACGACGGCGCGTCGCTGCTCGAGCTCGCGGTCCTGCTCGAGGACGCGATCGACGTGCACGACCGCCACTGGAAGATCCACTGGATGCTCAACTTCGCGCAGTTCGCCTCGACCACGAACCTGAACGCGGCGATCGCGGAGGTCGGCGCCGACACGGGGCTGATGGGGCGCCTGCAGTCCAGCGTCGAGGACCGCAACTGGGACTCGATCGAGGACCTCTGGAAGGCCAAGCAGGAGGTCGTGGATGACGCCGAGCTGCGGGCCGCGTTCGAGGCGCCGACGGCGCCGGAGGTGATGGCGGCGCTCGGCGGCTCCGAGCGCGGCCGGCGCTTCATCGCCGAGCGGATCGAGACCCACCAGCGCACCTTCGGCTACAAGTCGATCTGGTCGCACGAGCTGATGTACAAGCTGTGGGCCGAGGACCCCGCGCCGATCATCGAGGCGATCCGCGGGTACATCGCGACCGACTACGACTACCCGTCGAGCCTGCGGGCCGTGCGCGACGACCTCGAGGACGCCAAGCGCGCGGTCATGGAGGGCGTCGAGGGCGCCGATCGCGAGAAGCTCGCCGCCGCCCTGCAGCTGTCGCTGAACATGAACCCGCTCACGCCGGACCACCACTTCTACGTCGACCAGGGGACCAACGCCCGGCTGCGGGTCGTGGCGATGGCGGCCGGCCGCAAGCTCGTCGAGGCCGGCGCGCTCGCCGATCCCGAGGACGTCGTCTTCCTGCACTACAACGAGCTGCGGCGCCTGCTGGCCGACCCGCAGGCCTTCGACGCGCGCGAGCTCGTGTCCGACCGCCGCGACGACCGCGAGGACGCGTTCGAGCGGCGCCCGCCGGCGTGGCTGGGGACCGCGACGCAGGAGGCGCTGGACTTCCCCTACGCGGGACTGTGGGGCTTCCCGGACCGCTTCTACGCGGGCGAGCCGACCACCACCGGGGAGATCAAGGGGCTCGCCGCGTCGCCCGGCGTCGTCGAAGGATCGGCGCGCTTCGTCTCCTCGCTGGCGGAGTTCGACCAGGTGCAGGAGGGCGAGATCCTCGTGTGCCGCATGACCAACCCCGCGTGGGTCGTGCTGTTCACGAAGATCGCCGGGCTGGTCACCGAGGCCGGCGGCACCGTCTCTCACCCGGCGGTCGTGGCGCGCGAGTTCGGCATCCCGGCGGTCGTGGGCACCGGCAACGCCGGCGAGCGGATCAAGACCGGCGACCGCGTGCGGGTCAACGGCGCGACCGGCGTGGTCGAGATCCTCGGGTGACGGCGGAAGCCGAACCGACCTGGCTGGCGCCCTCCTCGCTCGAGGAGGCGCTGGCGCTGCGCGACGAGCACGGCGACGAGGCGACCGTGCTGGCGGGCGGGACCTTCCTGGGCATCCTGATGAACCAGGGCTTCCTCAGCCCGGCGGCGTTCCTGTCGCTCGGCCGCGTCGCCGGGCTCGGTACGATCGAGACCGCCGGCGGATGGCTCCGGCTGGGCGCGATGGCGACGCACACCGCCGTCGCGCGCTCTGAGGCGGTGCGCACCGGGTGGCCGGCGCTGGCGCGCGCGTTCGGGCTCGTGGCGAGCCCGCGGATCCGCAACCAGGCCACGGTCGGCGGGGTGCTGGCGGACGCGGACTACGCGTCCGACCCGCCGGCGATGCTCGCGGCGCTCGGCGCGCAGGTCGTCCTGCGCTCGGTTCGCGGCGAGCGCACGGTCACCGTCGGCGAGCTGATCCTCGGCTACTACGAGACCTGCATCGAGCCCGACGAGCTGCTGGTCGAGGTCGTGGTCCCGCCGGCGCCGGAGCGGGCGGTCTACCGCAAGTTCCGGGCCCGCTCGACCGAGGACCGGCCGTGCGTCGCCGTCGCCGCCACGCGCGACGACGGGCGCGTGCGCGTCGTCGTCGGCGCCGTCGCGGAGGTGCCCCAGCATTTCCCGGACGTGTGCGGGCTCGCCGACGGGCAGCCGCTCGAGCCGGCGCTGCGCGAGGAGATCGCGCGCCGCTACGCCGAGCGCGTCGAGCCGATGGAGGACGCCCGCGGCTCGGCGGCCTACCGGCGCCGGGTAACCGCCGTCGAGGTGCGGCGCGCGCTCGAGGAGCTCGCACCGTGAACGTCGCGGGCCTCGACGCGCGCGTGACCGGCGCGCAGCGCTATGCGTGCGACGCCGAGCGTCCCGGGATGCTGCACGCCGCCTTCGTCCGCTCGCCGCACGCCCACGCGCGCGTGCGCGCCGTCGACGTGAGCGGGCTCCCGGACGGCTGCGTCACACTGACCGGCGCCGACGTCGAGGACCTCGGCGCCTACGGTTGCCAGGTCAAGGACCAGCTCGTGCTGGCGGATGTCGCGCGGTTCGCCGGCGACATCGTCGCCGCGGTGGCCGCGCCGACGCGCGCAGCCGCGAGAGCCGCGGCCGCGCTTGTGGAGGTCGAGTGGGACGAGCTGCCGGCGGTCTTCGACCCGGTCGAGGCCGTGGCGCCCGGCGCGCCGGCGCTGCACGAGCAGTCGGGGGCGTCGGCGCACGACGCGGTGTCGATCGACGTGCGCCCGATCGAGGGCTCCAACGTCTGTCATCGCTTCCTGATCCGCCACGGCGACGCCGCGGCGGCGATGGCGCAGGCCGACGTCGTCGTCGAGGAGGCCTTCCGGACCCCGAGCGCCGCGCACATGGCGCTCGAGCCGCACGCCACGCTCGCCGAGTGGAACGACGAGCGGCTCACGGTCTGGACCGCGACGCAGACGCCGTACAACGTGCGCAGCGACCTGGCCGGGGTCTTCCGCCTCCCCGAGGAGCGCATCCGGATCGTCGCCCCGCCGATGGGCGGCTCGTTCGGGGCCAAGACCTTCGTGCGGCTCGAGGCGGTGGTGGCCGCGCTCGCCCGCAAGGCGGGGGCGCCGGTGAAGGCGGTGCTCGACCGCGCCGAGGAGTTCGCGACGCTCAACCGCCACCCGGCGACGGTGCGCGTGCGTATCGGCGCGCGCCGCGATGGGACGCTCGTCGCGAAGGAGCTCGACTGCTGGGTCGACACGGGCGCCTATGCCGACTGCGGGCCGGGCGTCGCGACCAAGCTCGGCTACGCCGGCGTCGGGCCGTACCGGATCCCGAACGTGCGCGTCGACTCGCTCGCGATCTACACCAACCTGCCGCCCAACGGCGCGTATCGCGGCTACGGCGCCATGCAGTCGGTGTGGGCCTCCGAGCGCACGATGGACGTGCTCGCGGAAGCGCTCGGCATGAGCCCGCTCGAGCTGCGGCGCAGGAACCTGCTGCGCGACGGCGACCGCTTCGCGACGGGCGAGGTGATGCACGACGTCCACTTCGAGGAGTGCCTGCAGGCGGCCGCCGACGCCGTCGGCTACGAGGACGACCCGCGCGGCAAGGGCCTGTGCGTCCTGCTGAAGGGGATGCAGACGCCGAGCCGCGCGCAGATCAGCGTCGAGCGCACGCCGATCGGCTACGTCATCCGCTCCGCCTCATGCGAGATGGGGCAGGGGATCCGCCGCTCGCTGCGGCTCATGGGCGCCGAGATGCTCGGCTGCGAGCCCGGCCAGATCGAGGTGCCGGACCCTGACACCGACAGCTCGCCGTACGACACGCGCACGACGTCCAGCCGCTCGACGCACATGATGGGCCGCGCGCTCGAGCGGGCCGTCGCCGACCTGCGCGTGGGGGACGGCGAGCGCGGCGTGGGCGAGATCGTCAACGAGGGCGGCCTCGACCCCGACACGGGCCAGGGCGTCGCCTCGTCGCACTGGCATCAGGGCGCGGCAGCCGCCCACGTGACCGTCGACGAGCAGACGGGCGCGGTGCGCGTCGAGCACCTGCACGCGTCGGTCTACGCCGGCCGCGTCGTCAACCGCGAGGGGGCCGAGCTGCAGAACGAGGGCTCGATGATCATGGGCCTGGGCACCGCGCTGCTCGAGCGCATCGCGTTCGCGGACGGACAGGTCTCCAACGCGAACTTCTCCGACTACAACATCCCGGCTGCGGCGGACCTCCCCGTGCGGATGACGCACGACCTGATCGAGCGCGAGGGGGCCGAGGTCCATGGGCTCGGGGAGACCGCGCTTCCGCCCGTCCCGGCGGCGATCGGGAACGCGCTGCACTCGCTCGGCCTGCACGTGACCGAGCTGCCGATCACGCCCGAGGCCGTGCTGGAGGCGGTCGACCGCAGGTGAGCGTGGAGCTGATCCTCAACGGCCGCGCGGCCGTGCTCGACGCCCGGACCGACGAGATGCTGCTGCCGGCGCTGCGCCGCGCGGGGCTGCTGTCGGTCCGCGAGACCTGCGCCATCGGCGTGTGCGGCGCCTGCACCGTGCTGCTCGACGGCGAGCCGGTGTCGGGCTGCCTGACGCTGGCCGCGCAGGCCGCGGGGCGCGAGGTGACCACGGTCGAGGGGCTCGACGGGGACCCCGTGCAGCGCGCGTTCGCCGAGGCGCACGCGTTCCAGTGCGGCTGGTGCACGCCCGGCTTCGTGCTCGCCGCCAAGCGGCTGCTGGAGCTCAACCCGTCGCCCGGCGACGAGGAGATCGCCGAGGCGCTGGGCGGCAACCTGTGCCGCTGTGGGTCCTACGTCAAGATCGCCGAGGCGGTGCGCCGATGCGCCTCGTGACCTACGACGCCGGCGCGGGGCCGCGCGTCGGCGCGCTCGCGGACGGGACGGTCCACGACCTCGGCTTCGACGGCGACATGGTCGCCTTCATCGCCGCCGGCGCGCCCGCCGGCACGCGCACGCCGGTGAACGGCGACGTCCGCCTGCTGGCGCCGCTGCGCCCGCGCTCGCTGCGCGACTTCCTCGCGTTCGAAGGCCATATGAAGGCCGCGCTCAGTCGGCTCGGGCGCGACATCCCCGCCGAGTGGTACGAGGTCCCCGCCTACTACAAGGGCATGCCCGACACGGTGATCGGGCCGGACGAGGAGATCCCGTGGCCGGCCTGGACCGACCGGCTCGATCACGAGCTCGAGCTGGCCGCGGTCATCGGCCCGGCGCCGGTGCGCGACCTCACGCCCGAGACGGCGCGGTCGGCCGTCTTCGGCTGGACGATCTGGAACGACATGTCCGCCCGCGACGTGCAGGCGCGCGAGCTGCCGATCGGAATGGGTCCCGGCAAGGCCAAGGACTGGGACGGCTCCAACGTGCTCGGGCCCTGCATCGTGACCGCCGACGAGCTCGACGCCGCGGACGTGCGGATGACCGTGCGCGTCAACGGCGAGACGTGGGGCGAGGCGTCCTCGGGCGCGATGCACCACGGCTTCGGCGACCTGATCGCCTACGCCTCACGCTCGCAGACCCTCTATCCAGGCGAGGTGATCGGCTCGGGGACCGCGCCCGGCGGCTCGGGCATCGAGCTCGACCGCCGGCTGGCCCCGGGCGACGTCGTCGAGATGGAGATCGAGGGCATCGGCGTGCTGCGCAACACCATCGCAACGAAGGGAGCCTGAGATGGCCTACGTCGTGTCGGCGAAGTGGCGGGCGAAGCCCGGCAAGGAGGAACGGCTCGCCGAAGTCTGCCGGGAGATGACCGACCCGTCGCGCGCGGAGCCCGGCAACCGCTTCTACCAGGCGCACCGCTCGCCCGAGGACCCGCAGCTGTTCTATCTCTACGAGCAGTACGTCGACGAGGCCGGCTACCAGGCCCACATGGACTCCGAGCACTTCACGCGGCTCGTGAAGGGCGAGGCGATCCCCGAGCTGCTGGAAGCGCGTGAGCGCGAGTTCTTCGAGACCTTCTGAGCCGCGCTGGCAGGACCGCCTGCCGCCCGGCCCGGCGGCCGCCTCGGCGGAGGCGGCCGCGCGCGGCCACGCGATCCGCGCGGGCGCTCCGTCCCGTTCGCAGGCCTCGCCGCCCGCGGCCGACGACGTCGCGTCGCCGCGGCGGCCGCGGGCGCGGCTGCGGCTCGTCCTGCCCGCCGCCGCCGCGCTGGCCGTGGTCGTCGCCGTCCTGGTGCGCCGGTACGGCTGAGCTCAGGCCGCGAGCGGCTCGACGCCGAGGTAGCGGCGCTGGGCGTCCTCGTCGGCCTCCAGCGCCGCCGCCGTCGTCTCGAGCGCGATGCGGCCGGCGACCATCACGAGGATGCGGTCGGCGAGGGCCGTCGCCACGCTGAGGTTCTGCTCGACCAGCAGCAGGCCGATCCCCTCGCCGGCGAGCGTGCGGCACGTCTCGACCAGCTCCTCGACGACCCGCGGCGCGAGCCCTTCCGAGGGCTCGTCCATCAGCAGGACGCGCGGGTTCGTGAGCAGCGCGCGGGCGATGGCGAGCATCTGCTGCTCGCCGCCGGAGAGCTGCGTCCCGCCGACCTTGCGGCGCTCGGCGAGTCGTGGGAACAGCGCGTAGACGGCGTCGATCGACCAGCGCCCGCGCTTGACGAGGCGCGGGCTGATCATCCGCAGGTGCTCCTCGACGCTCAGCGAGCCGAACAGGCGCCGGCCCTGGGGCACGTAGCCGATGCCGGCCTGGCAGATGCGATACGACGGCCGGCCGGCGAGCTCGGCGCCGGCGAAGCGGATCGACCCCTGCACGGTCGGCGGCTGGATGCCGGCGATCGCGCGGCAGAGCGTCGTCTTGCCCATGCCGTTGCGGCCGACGATCGCCACCGGCTCGCCGCCGACCGCGAACGTCGCGTCCTCGACGGCGAGCGCGGAGCCGTAGTGGGCGCGCAGCCCGGCGACCTCCAGCAGCTGCTCACTCTCCGCCATGGCCGCTCCCGAGGTAGATGTCGTGGACGAGCTTGCTGGCGCGGATCTCGGCGGGCGTGCCCTCGAGCAGCAGCGTGCCCTGGTGCAGCATCGTCACGCGCGCGGCGACCGTCAGCGCCACGTCCATGTCGTGCTCGATGATGATCAGCGTCACCTCCGGGTCGAGGTCGAGCAGCGTGCGGGTCAGCACGACGCGCTCTGCGCGCGAGAGGCCGGCCGCAGGCTCGTCGAGCATCAGCAGGCGCGGAGACGGGGCGAGCGCGAGCCCGACCTCGAGCTGGCGCTGCTCGCCGTGCGAGAGCGACCCGGCCGGCGCGTCGAGCCGGTCGGCGAGGCCGACCTGCGCGGCCACCTCGCGCGCCCGCTCGCGGCGCCCGCGGTCGGCGCGGCTGCGCAGCGGGCGCAGGTGCCCGCGCTGGGTGCCGAGCACGGCCACGTACAGGTTGTCCTCGACGCTGAGCCCCGCGAGGACGCGCGAGGTCTGGTACGTGCGGCCGAGCCCCAGCCGTACGCGCCGGCGCACGGCCATCGCCGTGACGTCGCGGCCGAACAGCTCGACCCTGCCCTCGGTCGGGGCGAGGTCGCCGGCGATCAGGTTGAACAGGGTCGACTTGCCGGCGCCGTTGGGGCCGAGGATCGCCCGCCGCTCGCCGCCGGCCACCTCGAGGTCGACGCCGCGCACGGCGTGGACGCCGCCGAAGCGCCGTCCCAGCTCGTGTACGCGCAGCAGCGTGGCGGTCATCGCGCCACCGACCCCGGCTCGGCCGGCCGGCCCAGGCTCTCGACCGACTGCTCGCCGCCGCCCGCGACCGGTCGCCGGCGCGTGCGGGCGCGCAGCTGCCCGGGGAGGCCCGTGACGCCGTCGGGGCTGAGGATGAGGATGACGAGCAGGATCAGCCCGATCCACGTCTCGAAGCGCCCGGTCACGCCGCGCGTGTAGGTGTCGAGCAGGGTGTAGAGCAGCGCGCCGATCCACGCGCCCTCGATCCGGTACAGGCCGCCGATGACCGCGATCGTGAGCAGCTGGATCGTCTGCGAGACGTCGATCGTTCCGGGCGAGATGCGCGTCTCGTGCCAGGTACCCAGCACGCCGGCGAGGGCCGCGAGGAAGGCGCCGCCGGCGAAGCCCAGCGTCCGCTGCGCGCGCACGTTGTAGCCGAGGGCGCGCATGCGGACCGGGTCGTCGCGCACCCCCTGCAGCGCGAGCCCGAACGGCGTGCGGGCGACGTAGCGGATGAGGGCGTACGCGCCGGCGCTGCAGGCGAGGGTCAGGTAGTAGATCGCCGCCGGGTGGCGGACCGGGTCGCCGATGAACCCGGGCGTCGCGACGCCGTTGATGCCCTCGTGGCCGCCGAAGGCGGTCACCTGTGAGAAGAAGTAGAACGTGATCACGCCCAGCGCGAGCGTGATCATCAGCAGGTAGATGCCCTCGCTGCCGCTCGCGACGGCGCCGAAGAGCGCGCCGAACGCGACCCCCACGGCGATCGCGACGAGCGCCGCGGGGATCGGGTCCATCCCGCTGTTGACGATCAGGCGCGCCATCACGAAGCCGGCGATCCCATAGAGCGCGGTCTGCGCCAGCGACACCATGCCGCCGTAGCCGGCGAGGAACGTCAGGCTGGCGGCGGCCAGGCCGAGGTAGAGCGCACGCGACGCGACGGCGCCGGTGAAGTAGCCGGAGAAGACCAGCGGCACGAGCGCGAGCGCGATGACCACGGCGGGCGCGGCGAGCCGGCGCGCCGTCATGCCGTTCTCCCGAACAGGCCGGCGGGTCGCGCCGCCAGCACGGCCACGAGCAGGACGAACGTCAGCAGCACGGAGTAGTTGGTGTAGGCCGACGGCAGATACACGGCCGAGAGCTGCTCGACCAGGCCGAGCGCGAGGGCGCCGACCGCGGCTCCCTGCAGGCTTCCGAGCCCGCCGATGATCACGACGACGAGCGAGCTGAGAAGAAACTTGTCGTCCTCGCCCGGAGCCAGCGAGAGCACGGTGCCGCCGAAGACCCCGCCGAGCCCGGCGAGCAGCGCGCCGAGGAAGAACGCGCCGGCGAACACGAGCTGCACGTTGACGCCGAGCGCGGAGGTCATGCCGCGGTCGTCCACGCCGGCGCGGATGACCATGCCGAAGCGCGTGTGGCGGATCAGGACCCACAGGAGCGCGGCCACCGCCACGGCGGCGCCCATGATGAAGACGCGGAACGCGGGGTACTGCAGCTGGTACACGCCGAGGCTGACCGAGCCGGCGAGCGCCGGCGGCGGCGTGATCGTCTTCGGCTCGCCGCCGAAGCGCACGATCATCTGGTCGGCGAGGATCATCGCCACGGCGATCGTGATCAGCGCCTGGCGCAGGTCCTGCCCCTGGTTCCAGCGCAGCAGCAGCTGCTGCATCGCGAGCCCGAGCGCGCCGCAGCCGATGGCCGCGAGCAGCGCCGCCGGCCACCAGCCGAGGCCGTGGTCGATCAGGTCCAACGCGAGGTAGCCGCCGAGCAGATAGAGCGCGCCGTGGGCCATGTTGACCACGCGCATCAGCCCGAACACGAGCGTGAAGCCGCTCGCGGTGATGAAGTAGAGCGCGGCCAGGCTCAGCCCGTTGAGGGCCACGATCACGAACTGCGGACCGTTGCCGGTCAGGCCGAACCCCTTGCCGAACGCCTTGGAGGCCACCCAAGCGACGGCGAAGACGAGCAGCCCGATCGCCACGACGCCCGGCGCCCGGCGCGCGAGCACCATCGTCGGAACACCTCTCCTCATCGCGGCGATGGTAGTGCCTGAACCATCATCGGGCAACGATCATCGATTCTTGATTCTCGGTGATCGGGGCGCTATAAGAGGCGGTCCGAGGCGGATCCCTGGAGGAGGGCTCATGGCACGAGGATGGACAACGCTTGCGGCTTCAGCGGCGGCCGCGCTGGTGCTCGCCGGCTGCGGCTCGAGCAACGACAACTCGAGCGGCTCGACGGCGACGCCGACGTCCACTGCGACGACCGCAGCGAGCTCAGGGAACGGGAAGGCGCTCAAGATCGGCGTGCTGACGACCTGCGGCGGCCCGTTCGCCCTGTTCGAGGCCGAGGCGTTCTCCGGCGCGAAGTACGCGCTCGTGCAGGATGCCGGCGGCAAGGCGGCCGGCACCGGCCCGCAGGATCAGGTCACCGGCGCCACGATCGCCGAGCGCCCGGTGCAGCTCTCGTTCGGCTGCTCGGACGCGACGCCCGACAAGGCGGTCGCGGAGGCGCGCCGGCTCGTCGAGAGCGTCAAGGTCGACGTGCTGCTCGGCCCGCTCTCAGGCGACGAGGGCATCGCGGTGGCCAACTACGCCAAGACGCAGCCGCAGGTCACGTTCGTCAACGGCACCTCGGGCGCCCAGGAGACGACGCTCAGCGTGCACGCGCCGAACTTCTTCCGCTTCGGCGGCGACGGCGCGCAGTGGATGGCCGGCCTGGGCTCCTACGCGTACAACACGCTGCACTGGAAGAAGGCGGCCATCCTCGGCGAGGACTACTCCTATCCGTACACGCAGGCGGCCGGGTTCCTCGCCGAGTTCTGCGGCCTCGGCGGCCAGGTGACCAAGCGCGTGTGGGCGCCGCTGACGACGACGGACTGGTCCTCCTACGTGGCCCAGCTTCCGCGCGACGTCGACGGCGTGCTGTTCCTGACGGGCGGCACGAACACCGTCAACGCGCTGAAGTCCTACACCCAGCTCGGCCAGCAGATCAACGGGCACGCGCTGGGCGGCTCCTCGGTGCTCGACCCGACGGCCTTCACGGTCGGCAACCAGCTCGCGGGGCTCGTGGGCGGCTCGCCGGTCCCGCTGGGCGGAACCGGCGCGGACTGGAAGAACTACGTCGACGGCTTCTCGAAGGTCTACAAGCCCGACCTCGCCCAGAGCCTGTTCACCGTCCTCTACTACGACGGGATGAGGGCGATCATCGACGGCCTGAACAAGGTCAAGGGCGACGTGGCGGGCAATCAGAAGACGTTCCGCGACGCGCTGACGAACCTGAATCCGACGTTCCCGAACGGCTCGGTGAAGCTGGACGCCAACCGCAACTCCGTCCAGCCGGCCTACGTTGTCCAGGTGGTCGACAACGGCAAGCTCGGCTTCAAGGTCGCGCGGACGGTGCCGGAGGTCTCGCAGGACTTCGGCGGCGCCTTCAAGCCCGGCGCGAAGCCGCCGGGGCGCGACAGCCCGCAGTGCGCCAAGGGGCCCGTGCCGCAGTGGGCGCAGGGCTGAGGCGGCTCGTGACTTCCAAAGCGACCGAACAGGAGGCGCCGTGAGGCGAATCGTCGACCTTTCGATGCCGGTGCACATGGACATGCTGACGTTCCCGCGGGTCCCACCGCCCGCGCTCACCGTCTATGAGAGCCACGAGGACTTCGCCACCCGCATCGGCGCCGCCGAGCACGGCGTGGACTCGTTGACCGCGAGCTACCTGGTCGTGTCCAACGACCACGTCGGAACGCATCTGGACGCGCGCAAGCACATCGTGCCGACCGCCGGCGGGCCGGAGACGATCCCGCTCGAGTACTGCGTGTCGGACGGGGTGCTGCTCGACTTCACCGACAAGGAGCCCGGGTACGTCATCTCCGTCGAGGACGTCAAGGCCGAGCTCGACCGGATCGAGTACACGCTCAAGGAGCGCGACATCGTGCTCAATCACACCGGCGCGGGCGCCTACAACACCGAGGAGCGCTACCGCACCGACCATCCGGGGATGAGCGGCGAGGCGACGCGCTGGCTGATCTCGCACGGGGTGCGGCTGATGGGCTGCGACGCGATCACCTACGATCCGCCGGTCTGGGCGATGTTCGAGAAGAAGCTCTTCTGGGAGGCCCATCGCGTCATGTGGGACGAGGAGTACTGGCATCTCGAGAACCTCATGAACCTCGACCAGATCGGCCGGCCGCACGGCTTCCAGCTCTGCGTGCTTCCGGTCAAATGGGTCGGAACCACGGCGGCTCCCGTCCGCGCGGTCGCGGTGATCGACGAGTGACGAGCGTGCTCTCGTTCGGCGAGGCCGCGTGCCTCGACGTCGCCGAGGCCGGGGGCAAGGGATCATCGCTCGCGCGCATGACGGCGCTGGGCCTGCCCGTGCCGCCGGGCTTCGTGATCGGCGCGGGAGCGCTCGCCGCGGCGCTGCCGGACGGCGGCGTCCAGCTGCGCGCGCTCGCCGCGCGGCGCGATGCCGAGGGCGCGCAGGCCCTGATCCGCGAAGTCGAGCTCGACGCGGCGCTGCGGAGCGCCGTGCTGAGCGCCTACGCGCAGCTCGGCGAGGGCGACGTGCCGGTGGCGGTGCGCTCGAGCGCCTGCGCGGAGGACTCGGAGGAGGCCTCGTTCGCCGGTCAGCAGGAGACCTACCTCCACGTTCGCGGCGGCGCTGACGTGCGCGCCCGGATCCGCGACTGCTGGGCGTCGTTCTTCTCCGAGCGCGCGCTCTTCTATCGCGAGCGCAAGGGCTCGCTGGAGGATCTCGGCATGGCGGTCGTGGTGCAGCGGATGGTGGAGGCGGAGATCGCCGGCGTGCTCTTCACCTGCGATCCCGTGGCCAAGCGCCAGGACCGCATGGTGGTCGAGGCGGTGCTCGGGCTGGGCGAGGCGGTCGTCTCGGGCCAGGTGACGCCGGATCACTACGTGCTCAAGCGCGACGGCCGGGTCAGGAAGGCGCAGGTCCACACGCAGCCGTACGCGATCGTGTCGCTCCCCCAGGGCGGCGTCGAGGCGCGCGAGCTGAGCCCGCAGGAAGGCGGCGCGCAGAAGGTGGACGAGGACGTGCTCATGCGGCTCGCGCGCATCGGCGACGAGCTCGAGCAGCGCCTGGGCGCGCCGCAGGACATCGAGTGGGCGATGCAGGGCGGCGAGATCTTCGTGTTGCAGGCGCGGCCGGTCACTGCATGAGCGAGCTGCTCCCACGTGCGCGGGACTGGGTCGAGGCGGTGCATCCGCACGCGCCCCATCTGCTGCGCACCGAGGCGTGGGCGCTCGAGCTCGAGCCCGGCGCGGGCGAGGCGCTCCGCCTCGCCGCGGTGGTGCACGACATCGAGCGCGCGTTCCCCGACGACGGCCCGGGCTGGGACTCCGCGCGCGACTGGGACTCGCCGGACTACAACCGCTGGCACCAGGACCGCTGCGCCGAGATCGCCTCCGCCTGGCTGCGCGACCAGCAGGCGCCGGACGCGCTCGTCGCCCAGGTCGCCGCGCTCATCCGCGTCCACGAGGAGGGCGGCTGGCGCGAGGCCGACCTGCTGCAGGCGGCCGACTCGCTCTCGTTCCTGGAGACGATGGTCCCGCTGGTCGTCGGCTGGGTGCAGCGCGGGCGCGCCCCGCGCGAGCGGGCCGCCGCGAAGCTGCGCAACTCGGTCGAGCGGATGGCGCCCGGCATGGATCGCGCGCGCGAGCTGGCCGCGCTGTACCTCGAGACGGGGCTGCGCGCGGTCGCCGGCGCGCGCGAGGAGGCGCGGCGCTGACCCGCGCCGGCGACATCGCGGCGCGCGGGATCGTGCGTCCGGGAGGCCCCGCCGCCGACGCGGCGGCGCCGACTCCCGCCCGCGTGCTCGAGGCGCTGCGGCTCGTGCGCGAGGGGCGCATGTTCAGGCTTGCGCGCGAGCGCTTTCCCAAGATGCCGCTGTTCCCGGGGCACCCCACGTTCGAGGTGCTCTCCTACCGGACTCCGCAGGGCATCCGTGCGGCGGGCGACCAGCCGTGGGGCGCGCCCAACGACGCCTGCCTGGGCTACATGAGCGAGCTGGTGATGGGCACGACCCACACGGGTGCGCACATCGACGCGCACGCGCACATGACGATCGGCGACGACGACCGCTGGCACGGCGGCTCGGCGCGCACCGAGCTCGGCGACTTCGGCCCGCTGACCGGCGACGCGACCGAGATCCCGCCGCTGTGGCGCCGCGGCGTGCTCTACGACGTACCCGGGCAGCGCGGCGTGACGGCGCTCGCGGCCGGCGAGGCGGTCGGCGCGGACGAGCTGCTGGCGATCGAGGCGGCGACCGGCGTCGCGGCCGGCGAGGGCGACGTCGCGCTCGTGCGGACCGGCTACCTGTCGGCCTGGCCGGACCCTGACCGGCTGGCGGCGCACAAGGGCGCCGGCCCCGACATCTCCGCCGCGCGGCTGCTGGTCGAGCGCGGCGTCGTCGCGACGGGGTCCGACACGGAGACCTACGAGGTGCAGCCGGCGCCGGACCGGGGCGAGCCCGCCAACCCGCAGCCGGTGCACACCCTGCTGCTGATCGAGCGCGGCGTCTACATCCTCGAGAGCCTCGACCTCGAGGCGCTGGCCGCCGCGGGCGTGCGCGAGTTCCTGTTCGTCGCGCTGCCGCTCGCGATCCGCGGGGCGACGGGGTCGATGGTCGACCCCGTGGCCGTCATCTGATCTCGCGGCTGTCCATGAACATGCGACCGAAGTCCTCGACGTGGCGGCGGATCTCCTGACCGGCGGCGTCCGCGTCCTCCAGCCGCAGCGCGTCCACGATCGGCTCATGCCGCTTGGCGATGTCGACGGGGTCCAGGCCCGTGCGGAGCGCCGTGATCATCGTGCGCGCCTCGACCTGGAGCGAGCCCCACAGCTCGATCAGGCGGGCGTTGGCCGAGGCCTCGACGATCAGCCGGTGGAAGCGGACGTCGTGCTCGACCTGCTCGTGCAGGTCCTTCGCCTTCGCCATCCTGCGGACCTCGCGCTCGAGCGGGGCGACCTTGCCGGCCAGGCGCTCCGCGGCCGCCCGCGCGGCGACGTCCTCGAGCGCGGCGCGGATCGGGTAGATCTCGGCCAGCTCGGCGTCGCTGACCTCTCGCACCCAGGCGCCCTTGAACGGCGCCGATTCGACGAACCGCAGCGTCTCGAGCTCGCGCAGCGCCTCGCGCACCGGCGCCTGGCTGACGCCGAGCTCCTGGGCGATGCGGGTCTCGACGAGGCGGTCGCCGGGCGCGTACTGGTGGGCCAGGATGCGCTCGAGGAGCAGCTCCTTGATCTGCTGCCGCAGCACGGTCCGGCTGACGACCGCCTTTGCGGGGGGTGGAGATGAGCGGTCCGTGGCGGCCATCGGCCGGACGATATCAGTACGATCACTAATCGATGATCGATTCTGGGAGCGCGGATCCGGTGGGGACCTCGACTGCGGCGGTGACGGACGAGCTGGGCCGCTTCCGGCTCGACGGGCGGGTGGCGATCGTGACGGGCGCGACCGGCGGGATCGGCAGCCGGCTGGCCGAGGCGCTGTCGCGCGTCGGGGCGCGCATCGCCGTACACGGCCGCGACGAGTCGCGCGCCGCCGGGCTGACGGAGCGGTTGAGCGGCGAGGGCGCCGAGGCCGTGCCCGTCGTGGCCGACCTGACGCGCCGCGAGGAGGCCGACCGGATGGTCGAGCAGACGCTGGCCGCCTTCGGCCGCGTCGACGTGATCGTGAACACGGTCGGCGGCGGGGCGGGCACGGCGCTGTATCCCGCCGAGGCCTATCCGGAGGACGAGTGGGATCGCATCATGGATCTCAACCTGCGCTCCACCGTGCTGCCGACCGCGGCCGCGGCGCGCGCCATGATCGCCGGCGGGCAGGGCGGCCGCGTGCTGCATCTCTCCTCCGTCCGCGGCCAGCTCGGCATCGACAACGGCTTCTCCGCCTACGTTGCGGCCAAGGGCGCGCTCGACGCGCTGACGCGCCAGCAGGCGACCGAATGGGCCAAGCACCGGATCACGGTCAACGCGCTCTCGCCGACGTTCGTCGCGACCGCGCAGACCGCGAGCCTGCTCGCCGACGAGGAGTTCCGCGCGGGCCTCGAGCGGCGGATCCCGCTCGGGCGCATCGCCGGCACCGACGACGTCGTCGGCGCCGCCCTGCTGCTCTGCTCGGACGCCTCGTCGTTCATCACCGGCCAGGTGCTGACGCTCGACGGCGGCCTGACCGCGTGCCAGTGAACGCCGGGCCCGGCGGCGGCGCACCAGGCCCGGCGGCGTGCCGTCAGGCGGCCTCGACGACCATCAGCGTGTTGCCCTCAGGGTCGCGGAACCAGAACAGCGGCGGCACCGGCGCGCCCATGCGGCTGACCTCGGCGTCGACGTCCACGCCGGCGTCCTTGAGCTCGGCGTGGTAGGCGTCGATGTCGTCGGTCTGCAGGCTGATGCCGGTCTGGACGTTGCCGGTCGCCCCGCCGGGCGGGGGCGGGCAGATCGCGATCGTCGTCTCGGCGCCCTCCGGCCCGACCTCGACCCAGCGGTAGTGGTCGCCGAACGGCTCGTCCGCGCGCTTCTCGAGCCCGAGCGTGTCGACGTAGAACGAGATCGCGCGGTCCTGGTCGGCGACCGGGACGACGACGGTGTTGATCTTGGCGATGCGGGCGCGGGTCTTGCTCACGGTGCCTCCTGTAGGTCGGTTGTGCCGTGTAGACCGGCGCACCCGGCGGAACTCATCGCCGCCGCGCGTCGAGCTCCGCAAAGCGCGCGCTGAAGGCGCGGTAGCCTCGGTCAATGGCCACGACGCGCGTGATGCGGAGCGAGCGGTTCCCGGACCTCGACGACGAGGTGCTGTTCCCGCGGCTCTCGGACGCGAAGCTCGAATGGCTCGCCGAGCGCGGCGAGCGGCGGGTGTTCGAGCCCGGCGAGGTGCTCTACGAGCACGCCGTCCGCGACGCGCCGTTCTACGTCATCGAGTCCGGGCTGGTCGAGCTCGTCGATCGCAAGCCCGGAAAGGACGTCTACGTCGCGCAGGCCGACAGCCGCACGTTCATCGGCGACATCGCCGCCTTCACGGGCGAGCCGACGATCAGCGCCTGCGTCGCCGTCGAGACGACGCACGTGATCGAGTTCGACCGCGCCGGGCTGCGCGACATGGTCGCCCGCTGGCCGGAGTTCGGCGAGCACGTCTTCCGCACGCTGCTGGCCCGCCGCGCCTGGCACGAGGCCGAGGGCCACGGGATCATGCGCCTGATCGCCGCGCGCGGATCGCGGCGGGCGTTCGAGGTGCGCGACCTGCTCGAGCGCAACCTGCTGCCGGTGCGCTGGTACGACGTCGACACCGACGAGGAGAGCGCCGCGCTGCTGGACTGGCTCGAGATCCCGCGCTCGGAGACGCCCGTGCTCATCCACGCCGCGAACGTGATGCGCAACCCGTCCGCCGCGCAGGTGGCGCGGTCGCTGGGCCTGCGCGCCGAGGTGGAGGGCGAGCGCTTCGACCTCGTCGTGCTCGGCGCCGGGCCGGCCGGGCTCGCGGCCGCGGTCTACGGCGGCTCGGAGGGGCTGCGGACGCTCGTGGCCGAGGCGTGGGCGCCCGGCGGCCAGGCGGGCACGAGCACACGGATCGAGAACTACCTCGGCTTCCCGAGCGGGATCTCGGGGACCGACCTGACGCGCAAGGCGACGCTGCAGGCGCGGCGCTTCGACGCCGTGCTGTCCAGCTTCCATCGCGCCGTCGAGCTGGCCGACGGGCCCGAGGGGCTCGTCCGCATCGACCTCGACGACGGCCAGCACGTGCTGGCCCGGACCCTCGTGATGGCGACCGGCGCGCGCTGGCGCGAGCTGAAGGCCGAGGGCGTGGACCGCTTCCGCGGCGCCGGCGTCTACCACGCGGCGATGCCGACCGACGCCGAGCGCTGCCGCGGCGAGGACGTGGTCGTCGTCGGCGGCGGCAACTCGGCCGGCCAGGCGGCGATCCACCTGGCGTCGCGCGCCCGCAGCGTGCGCATCGTCGTCCGCGGCGACGCGCTGAAGTCGACGATGTCGCACTACCTCATCGACCGCATCGAGCGCTCGCCGCGCATCGAGGTGGTGACGCGGACCGAGGTCTCGGCGATCCACGGCTCGGCGACCGTCGAGTCGGTGACCCTGCGCGACCGCGACGGCGGGGAGCAGCAGGCGGCCGTCACGGCCGTGTTCGTGATGATCGGGGCGGACCCGTGCACCGAGGCGTCGACGGGGATGCTCGCGGTCGACACCGCCGGCTACCTGCTCTGCGGCTCCGGCGCGGCGAAGTGCGACGGCTACCTCAACTGGCCGCTGGCCGACCGCGAGCCGCATCTGCTCGAGACGGTCCGCCCGGGGGTGTTCGCGGCGGGCGACGTGCGCTCAGGCGCCTCCAAGCGTGTCGCGGGCGCCGTCGGCGACGGCGCGATGGTCGTGCGCTTCGCGCACGACGTGCTCGCCGGCTGAGCCGGCGAGCACGCCGCGCATCGGACTAGCTGCCGATGTTCGCCATCACGTGCTTGACCACGGTGTAGTCCTCGAGCGAGTACATCGAGAGGTCCTTGCCGTAGCCGGACTGCTTGAAGCCGCCGTGCGGCATCTCGCTCGCCAGCGGGATGTGGTCGTTGATCCAGACGCAGCCGAAGCGCAGCGCCTTCGAGACGCGCAGGGCGCGGCCGAGGTTCTGCGTCCAGACCGAGGAGGCGAGGCCGTACGGCGTGCCGTTGGCCCACTTGATCGCCTCCTGCTCGTCCGTGAACGGCTGGACGGTGATGACCGGGCCGAAGATCTCCTTCTGGATCATCTCGTCGTCCTGCCTGAGGCCGCCGACGACGGTGGCCTCGAGGAAGAAGCCCGGCAGGTCCGGCTCGCTGCCGCCGGCGGCGATCTCGGCGTGGTCGGGCCGGCGCTGCAGGAAGCCCTCGACGCGCTCGCGCTGACGGGAGGAGTTGAGCGGGCCGAGCGTCGTATCCGGGTCCATCGTGTCGCCGGTCTTGTAGCCCTTGGCCTGCTCGGCGAGGCCGTTCATGACGTCGTCGTAGATCTTCGAGCCGGCGAGCACGCGCGTCGCCGCCGTGCAGTCCTGGCCGGCGTTGTAGAAGCCGGTGCCGGCGATCGTCTCGTAGACGGCCTCGAGGTCGGCGTCGTCGAAGACGACCACGGGCGCCTTGCCGCCGAGCTCGAGGTGGACGCGCTTGAGCGTCGCGGCGGCCTCGCGCGCGATCCACTTGCCGGTCTCGACGCTGCCGGTGAGCGAGACCATGTCGACGTCGGGATGGGTCACGAGCGTCGCGCCCGTCTCGTTGCCGCCGGCGACGATGTTCAGGACGCCCTTCGGGAGGAACTCGGACGCGATCTCGCCGAGGCGCAGGGTGGTCAGCGGCGTGGTCGGCGCGGGCTTGAGGACGATCGTGTTGCCGGTCGCGAGCGCGGGGCCGACCTTCCAGATCGCCATCATCAGCGGGTAGTTCCACGGCGCGACCTGGCCGACGACGCCGACCGCCTCGCGCCGGATCCAGGACGTGTAGCCCTCGAGGTACTCGCCCGCGGCCTTGCCCTCCAGGTTGCGCGCGGCGCCCGCGAAGAAGCGGATGTTGTCGACGAGTGCGGGGATCTCGTCGTCCTTGACCGCCTGCAGCGGCTTGCCGGCGTTGCGGGCCTCGAGCTCGGCGAGCTCGTCGCCGCGCTCCTCCAGCGCGTCGGCGAGCTTGAGCAGCGCCTCCGAGCGCGCGGCCGGCGTCTTGTTCGACCACTCGTCGAACGCCGCGCGGGCGGCCTTGACGGCGCGCTCGACGTCCTCGGCCGTCGAATCCGGCGCCGTCGCCATCACCTTGCCGTCGGCGGGGTTGACGACGTCTGACGTGCGTCCTTCGGCGGCGGGCACGGACTCGCCGTCGATGAAGTTGTTGAAGGTCTGGGCTCCGGTCTCGGTAGCGGCCATGCGTCCTCCTCAGGTCGGCTCGTGCGTGACGCTAGCACCGGGTAGCCCCGGGGAATGACGCGCTTTTTCCTCGGGGCCTCCCAGGAGGAGTTCCCACCCGAAGACCTCTTGCGCCAGGCCGTCGAAGCCGAGTCGGCGGGGTTCGACGGGGTGTCCAGTTCAGACCATCTGCAACCGTGGTGGCAGGGCGGTGAGTCGGGGCACACGTGGCCCTGGCTCGGCGCCGCCGGCCAGGCGACGAAGACGGTGCCGCTCGGGACCGGCGTGACGTCGGTCGGCTCGCGCTACCACCCGGTCATGATCGCCCAGGCGTGGATGACCATGGAGCGCCTGTTCCCGGGGCGGATGTTCCTCGGGCTGGGATCGGGCGAGGCGCTCAACGAGGTGCCGCTCGGCGATCCGTGGCCTTCGATCGAGGACCAGATCGCCCGGATGGAGGAGGCGCTGTCGATCATCGACCGGCTGTGGAAGGGCGAGACGATCACCGAAGAGGGCCGCTTCTACACGCTGCGCGACGCGCGGCTGCACACGTTGGCCGAGCGGCGCCCGCCGATCTGGGTGTCGGCCTTCGGGGAGAAGGCCGCGGGCGTCGCGGGCCGCTGGGGCGACGGCGTCTGGACGCTGCCGGACCCGGAGTCGACGCCGGGGGTGCTCGAGGCGTTCCGGTCGGCGCGCGGCGACGACGGCGGCGACATCGTCTTCCAGGCGCTGTTCTCGTGGGCCGAGGACGACGACGCGGCGTTCGAGTCGGTGCGCAAGTGGAAGGGCGCGCAGCCGGCCGACCACTACCGCGAGGACTGGCACGAGCCGCGCGCGATGTACGAGCACGGCGAGGAGGTCATCTCCGACGACGAGCTGCGGCAGAACGTGATCGTAGGGTCCGACGTCGAGGCGCACGTGGAGGGGATCCGCGAGCTGCTCGAGCTGGGCCCGACGGTGATCGTGCTGCAGAACAACTCGCCCGATCCGCACCGGGCGATCCAGGTCTACGGCGAGAAGGTGCTGCCCGCGCTGCGCTCGGTCCGCGCGTAGCGCTCGAGCCAGACCCTCGCGTGCATGCGCTCGTTGTGCGCCTGCGCTCGTGTGAAGTGCCGCTCGGCCGCTTCGGTGCGGCCGAGCAGGCGGGCGAGGACGCCGAGGTGGTAGGACGCTGACCCGTAGCCGGCGGCGCCGCGTCCGTTGACGATGTTGCGGTCGGCGTAGGGCGCCAGCAGGTCGTAGATCCGGGCGGCGGGGCCGGGCTCGTCCAGGAGCGCGAGCGCCTGCGTGAGCTCCGCGAGCGCGGCGAGCCGGTTCATGTCGTCCTGGAGGCCTCCGAGCGCGAGCGCGATCTGGGCCCGCGCTTCATCGGCGCGGCCGCCGAGCGCGAGGATCCATGCGTAGCCGGCGCGGTAGGCGTACTCGGCGGGACGGCCGGTCTCGCGCTCGACCGGGTTCAGGTCGAGGGTCGAGACGTCGCCGCGGACGAGCGCGGTCACGAACCCCTGGATCTCCGCGTAGAGGCCGGCGTTGGGGTCCTCGGCGCTCATGAACTCGTCGACCAGGCGCTGGGCGTCGTCGAAGCGGCCCTCGAGGATCGCGAGGCTGGAGCGCCACATCGGGCCCCACCACTCGTAGGCGGGCAGCCTGAGCCGGGCCGCGAGCCGTTCGTGCGCGGCGATCTCCTGCCTTGCGTCGTCGAGGTCGCCGCGCTCCATCAGGTCCAGCACGCGCCAGTTGCGGCCCTGCAGCTCGCGCTCGGCGTCGCCGTGGCGCGCCGCGAGCGCGATCATCTCGTCGGCGGTCGCGAGGCGCTCGTCGAGGTACTGGGCGCTCCAGAGCGCGGCGTGACGGGCGTTGAGCGCGTCGATCCGGGCGTCGCCCGAAGCGAGTGCGACCGCCTCGTCGCCCAGCGCCTTGCGCCGCTCGGGCCTGGACACGTAGTAGGTCTCGATCGCGAGGCGGGCGAGGAGGCGCGCGCGCAGCGGATGGTGGCCCGGGAGCGCGGTGAGCGCCTGCTCGAGCAGCGCGACCGCCTCCCGGTCGACGGCGATGATCGTGACGCCGAGGCCGCTGAAGCCGAGCGCGGCGCGGGCGAGGAGCTCGGCCGCGAAGCCGGGCTCGCCGCGGCCGGGCGCCGCATCGGCGCGCATCGGCGCCGCGCCTCCCTGCAGCTCGCGCGCGACCTCCGCGGCGGCCGCGAACGCCGTTCGCGCGCGGTCGTTCTCTCCCGCCCGCAGGCGCGCGTCGCCCAGCGCGAGCAGCAGCTCGCCGCGCCTGCGCCGCTCGCCCGGCGCGTCCTCCAGCGCCGTCAGCGCGCGCTCGCACAGGCTCGCGGCGTCCTCATAGGCGAGCGCGCGCATCGCGTCGTGCGCGGCCGCGAGCGCCGCGTCGGCGGCGGGCGCCGGATCTCCCGCGGCCGCCGCTTCGAGCCGGTGGTGGGCGAGCTCCGCGAGGCGGTCCGGCGGGAGCGCGTCCGCGAGCGCGCGGTGGGTGCGGACGCGGCGCGTGAGGCTGAGCTCGTCGTACAGCGTCTCGCGAACGAGCGCGTGCGCGAACGTGTAGCGGCCGGGGCGCTCCTCGCGGATCATCTGCGCGCCGCTCGCCTCCTCGAGCGCGCCGAGGACGTCGTGGTCTGCCAGCACGGCTTCGAGCAGCGCGACGTCGAACTCGCGGCCGGCGACTGCCGCGTAGGCGATGACGCGCCCGGTGCCGGGCGCCAGGCGGGAGAGGCGACGGCCGATCACGTCCTTGACGCCCTCGGGGATCGCGGCCGGGTCGCCGCCGTCGGCGAGATGGCGCAGCACCTGCTCGACGAAGAACGGGTTCCCGCCGGTCTCTCGGTGCAGGGCGTTCGCGTCGGCCCGCTCGCCGACGAGCTCGGCCACCGCCGCCTCGTCGAGGCCGCGCAGCGCGACGCGCTCGATCAGGCCGTCGCGGCGAAGGTCGGCGAGCGTCGCGGCCAGCGGATGGGTGCGCGAGATCTCGCTGTCGCGGTACGCGGCCGCGATCGCCGGCGCCCGCGGCCGGTGCAGGAGGTGCGCGAGCAGGCGCAGCGTGCCGGCGTCGGCCCAGTGGAGGTCGTCGAGGAGCAGCAGCGAGCCCTCCAGCCGGGCGCCGATCGCCTCGAACAGCCGCCAGCGGCCGCCCTCGCCGTCGGCCTCGGGCATCACCGCTCCGAGCGCCTCCACGAACGGCTGGTACGGCGTCAGCGCCTCCTCGTAGCAGCGCCCGTACAGCGCCCCATCGGCGAGCTCGGCGAGCAGCCGCGTCTTCCCGATCCCGGGCTCGCCGGCGATCGCCACGAGCCGCCCGGGCGCGATCAGCGACCGGACGCGCGCGAGCTCGCGGCGGCGGCCGGCGAACGGGCCGCGGGGAGGGAGGGCGGCGGGACCACGGCTGATCGCGGCGCCGTCCTCGCCGGTGCCGGCGCCCCCCGCGCGGATCTCCTCCACCAGCTCGCGGGTCCGGCGGGAGGGGACGACGCGGAGCTCGCGCCGCAGCCGCTCCTCGAGGCGGGCATAGGCCGCGAGCGCGGCGGCGCGGTCCCCGGCTTCGCTCAGCAGGCGCATCAGCCGGCGGGTGGCGTCCTCGGAGAGCGGGTCGGCGCGGACGTGCTCGCGCGCCCAGCGCAGCGCGGCCTCGCCCTCCGCCGCGTCGGCGAGGCTCGCGAGCAGCCCGGCGACCAACTCGCGGTGCACGTCGCGGGCGGCGACGGCCCAGTCGCGGTCGAGCCCGGGCAGCGCGTCGCCCGCGCACAGCGCGAGCGCCTCCTCGGCGCGGCCCTCCGCGGCCAGTGCGCGCACGGCGAGCGCATCGACCCACGGCTCGCCGGCGAGGACCACCGTCTCGCGATCGGCGACCACCGCGTCCTCCCCGACCGAGCGGCGAAGCTCGTGCAGCGCCGTACGCAGGCTCGCGCGGGCGCTGGACTCGAGCACGTCCGGCCAGAACCGGCTTGCGAGCTCCAGCCGCGGGTGCGGGCCGGGATGCAGCGCCAGCCACGCGAGCAGCTCGCGCGCGGGCCGGCTCGCCGGTGCGATCCGCCGGCCGCCCTCCGACTCGACCGCCAGCTCGCCGAGGAGCCGAACGCGCAGCATTGCCGAAGCCTACGGCGGCCCGGAGTGTGCCGCGGGCCTGCGGAGCGCTGACGGTGGGATCACGGTGCGCTGACGGGCGTCATGGATGGTGATGCGCATGTCAGCCACAGTCACCCCGCTCGACGTCGAGTCCCTGATCGCGGACTCGTCGAAGGCCAACCTCGCCGCGCTGCTCGCCGACGACGTCACGTGGGTCGAGGTCGATCAGCGCTCGCAGCCGCAGGCGCCCGCCGTCTACCGCGGGCGCGCGGCCGTGCTCGCGATGCTGGAGCAGGCCGCGGCCCGCGGCATCACCAGCGAGGTCGTGGACGGCTTCAGCGCCGGCGACCGCGCCGCGCTCGCCGTCCTCTGCAGCTATCCCGGCGGCGGCGCCCAGGTCCGCTGCAACGCGCTCCTGCACGTCCACGACGGCAAGATCGTCCGCTGGGACGGCGTCCAGGCCTGGGACGAATGACCATGCGCGACCTCCGCCTGCTCTCCGGGGCCGTGGCGCTGTCGGCCGCCGGCGACCTGATCCTCGTCGTCGTGCTCGCGCTGCGCGTGCACGATCTGACGGGATCCGGCTTCGCCGTCGCCGCGCTGTTCGCGGCGCTGATGGGGCCGATCGCGCTGCTCGCCTCGCCGGCGGGGCGGCTCGTCGACCGCACCGAGACACGCCGCACGCTCGCGCTCGTCTCCGTTGCGCAGGCGGTGGTCGCGACCGGCCTCGTCTTCGCCGGCGGCCTCGCGGCGATCCTCCCCCTCGCCGCGCTGCTGGGCGCGGGCGCCGCCGTCGCCGGCCCCGCCGAGGCGGCGCTCGGTCCCGTCGTCGCCCGCGAGGGCGCGCTCGCGAAGGCCAACGGCTGGATCGAGAGCGCCCGCTACATCGGCTACACGGCCGGGCCGCTGATCGCCGGCGCGCTGACCGCCGCCGGCGGCGCCCGCGTCGCGCTCGCGGTCAACGCCGCGAGCTTCGCGGCCGTCGCGATCGCCGCGCTGCTGCTGCACGCGCGGAGAGAGCCGACGCCCGTGGCCGCCGCCGAGCGCCGGCGTCTTCCCGGAGGCCCGTGGCGCCGCCGCGAGGACGGCGCCTTCGCGCTCCTCTTCGCCGACCCCACGCTGCGCGTCGCCGTCACCGCCGCCACCGCCGGGCTCCTGTTCATCTCCGCCTCGATGACCGTGGAGGTCTTCTATGTCCGCGACGTCGTCCACGCCGGCGGCGCCGGCTACGCGCTCGTGTTCGCCGCGTGGACGGCCGGCATGGTCGCCGGAGCCGCCGGGCTCGCGCCACGCGCCAAGAGGAGCCTCGCGGCGACCGCGATGCTCGCGCTCGCGCTCCAGGGCGCCGGGATGGCCGCCGCCGCGTGCTGGGCGGTGCTCGCGTGGGTGATGGCCGGCTACCTCGTCGGCGGCGCCGGCCACGGCGTGAAGAACGTGCTGATGCGCACGCTGATCCAGGAGCGCGTCACCGCCGCCAGGCACGGCCGCGCCTTCGCGGCCTACGGCGCCGCCCGCAACACGGCCGAGCTCGGCGCGCTCGGCATCGGCGGCGTGCTCGTCGCGGCGATCGGGGCGCAGCCCGCGCTGCTGATCGCGGGCCTCGGCCCCGTGGTCGCCGGCCTCGCCGCGCTGGGCGCCTACAGGCCGAGCAGCGCGGCCGCGTTGTCGCGCAGGATCGCCTCCGCGACGTCCTCCGCCAGCCCGAGCGCCTCGAACTCGGCCAGGCAGGCCTCAGGGTCGAACATCGGGTAGTCGGTGCCGAACACGAACTGCCCGCGCAGCCGCCGCGGCATCTCGCGCCGGACGTCCTCGGGCAGGTAGCGGTACTTCCAGCCGGAGATGTCCAGGTAGACGTTGGACTTGTGCAGCGCCATCGCGACCGCCTCGAGATGCCACGGCCAGCCCACATGCGCCAGCACGATCGGCATCCGCGGATGCCGCGCCGCGATCCGGTCCAGCAGGATCGGGCGGGCGAGGTCGATGCGCAGCCCCTGACCGCCCGGCTCGCCCGCGCCCAGGCCGCTCGTGCCGGCGTGCGTGAGCAGCGTGAGGCCGAGCTCGGCGGCGGCGTCGAAGAACGGCAGGAAGCGGTCGTCGCCCGGGTCGAACGCCTGCATCGTGGGATGCAGCTTCAGGCCGCGCAGGCCCAGCGACGGGAAGCGCGCGAGCCGGTCCAGCGCGTCCGGCCGGTTCGGGTCGACCGAGCCGAAGCCGACGAAGCGCGACTCGCGGCAGAAGGAGCCCAGCCAGGCGTTGTCGATCTCGCGCCCCTCGGCGTCCCACCCGAGCAGCACGCCGCGGAGGTCCAGCCGCTCGTACAGCGCCACCAGGTCCTCGACCGTGCGCGGTTCCGGGCGCGTGCCGAAGTAGCGCTCGACCGAGTCCAGGTAGTGGCCGACGCAGCCGCAGACCCAGTCGCCGGTCGGCAGGTGGACGTGCATGTCGACGCCGCGCATCGCGCCGTGACGATAACCCGGCGCGCTCCAGGGCGCCGCGAGGCTGCCGTTCACACGCGTCATGTGCCACCAGGACGGCCCGGCGATGAGCCATGCGTACGACCCACGGTCTGCGCGGCGGTCGCCGGCGTGCTGCCGCAGGACGCTGCCCGCCGGCACCTGCATCGCCTCGGCCCGGCCGACCCGCCGGCGAACACCGTGGAGCCGTCGATCGCCGGACGGGTAGACGTAGACCAGGGCCACGCCCGCGCTCGCGTCTTTGCGTCAAGTCAACGATGGCTCGGCGGGCTGACGCCCCGTCAGGGGACGCGCCTGAGCGAATGGCGCGGGGTGGCGAACGGCAACTGCGCGGTAATGGTGGGCGGGGACCTCGGGCCTGCGTGGATCGTGCCCCGCGGTCGCTCTCCGCGATCGCGGCGTCCGCCGGCGCCGCCATCACGGCGTGATCGCGGCGCCTTCCGCGATCGCGGCGGCCGCCGGCCTCCGTCATCGCGCTCGCCCGGGCCGCGGGCGAATGTGCGCGTCACCGTCGATCGGGGGTCCGAGCGCTCACGATCGATCATCGTCGCGCGTCGCCGGCGGGGGTGTGTGTCACGTTCCTGCGGCTCTGTATCGATGAACGTGGCGCACCCCCTCTGGGCCCGTGATCGTTTCGCCGCCCGGTGGCGCCCACGCGTGAGACGCGGCGCAGGAGGTTAGGCTGCGTCCGTGGCCCTCGCCGCGGAACCGCAACTCGACCTCCAGACGCTCGGCCACGTCGAGCGGCGCGTGCTCTGGCTCGCGACGAGCCTCGTGCACCACGCCAACCGGGTGCGCGAGAACCGCTCGGGCGTGAAGGTCGGCGGCCACCAGGCGTCCAGCGCGTCGATGGTGTCGCTGATGACGGCGCTGTACTTCGCGCACCTCGAGGCGCCGGACCGGGTCAGCGTGAAGCCGCACGCGTCGCCGGTGCTGCATGCGATCAACCATCTGCTCGGCCGTCTGGACAAGCGCTACCTGACGACGCTGCGCGAGTACGGCGGCCTGCAGTCCTATCCGAGCCGCACGAAGGACCCGGACCCCGTCGACTACTCGACCGGCAGCGTCGGCCTCGGCGCGACGGCGCCGATCTGGGGCGCGCTCGCGCACCGCTACGTCGCCGGTCACTTCGACGTCCCGGTCGGCGGCCGCCAGATCGCGCTGATCGGCGACGCGGAGCTGGACGAGGGCGCGTGCTGGGAGGCGATCGCCGACCCGATGGTGAGCAAGCTGGGCGAGGTCATGTGGGTCGTCGACCTCAACCGCCAGTCGCTCGACCGCGTCGTCCCGGACATCGCCGCCGGCCGGCTCGCGTCGATGTTCGAGGCCGCCGGCTGGCACACGGTGATGGTCAAGTACGGCCCGCGGCTGCAGCGCCGGCCCGCGCTGCGCGCCCGCATCGACGCGATGCCCAACGAGGAGTACCAGCGGCTGCTGCGCGCCGACGCGCCGCAGCTGCGCGAGCGGCTCGAGGTCGACGTGTCCGACCTCGAGGACGCCGAGTTGCTCGCCACCTTCCGCGACCTCGGCGGGCACGACCTCGCGACGCTGATCGACGGGTACCGGCAGGCCGACGCCGTCCGCGACCGCCCGTCAGTGGTCTTCGCCTACACGATCAAGGGCTGGCGACTGCCGACCGAGGGCCACCCGGCCAACCACTCGGCGCTGCTCACCCCTGAGCAGTACCGCGAGCTGGCGCAGCAGCTCGGGGAGGACGCGGACGATCCGTGGCGGCCGCTCGAGGGCCGCGAGGCGGACCTCTGCGAGGTGACGGCGAAGCGCCTGGAGCGCGAGCCGCCGAGCGCGATCGCCCCGCCGGCGGTCCCGCCGGACCTCGGCCGCGAGCACAGCGGCCGTGAGTCCACGCAGCAGGCGTTCGGGCGGTTCTTCGTCGACCTCGCGCGCGAGGCGCCGGAGGTGGCCGAGCACGTCGTCACCGTCTCGCCGGACGTCGGCACCTCGACCAACCTCGGCGGCTGGATCAACAAGGCCGGGATCTGGAACCTCGGCGATCGCATCGACTGGTTCGCCGACGACACCGACACGCTGATCCGCTGGCGCGAGTCCGACCACGGGCGCCACATCGAGCTCGGCATCGCGGAGGTCAACCTCGTCGGGTTGCTCGGCGAGCTCGGGGCGACGTGGTCGCGCGACGGCCGCCCGCTGCTTCCGGTCGGCACGATCTACGACCCGTTCGTCGCCCGCGCGCTCGAGCCGTGGTCGTTCGGCATCTACGCCGGCGGGCAGTCGATCCTCGTCGGCACGCCCAGCGGCGTCACGCTCGGGCCGGAGGGCGGCGCGCACCAGTCGGTCATCACGCCGTCGATCGGGATCGAGCAGCCGGGCTGCGTCGCGTACGAGCCGGCGTTCGGGCAGGACTTCGAGTGGTGCTTCCTGCACGCGCTCGCGCAGCTCGGGCGCGAGGGCGGGACGTCGGCGTACTTCCGGCTCTCGACGCGCCCGATCGACCAGACGCTGCACAGCGGCACGCGGGCGGAGGCGATCGCCGGCGGCTACCGGCTGCAGCCCGACGAAAGCCCGGACCTCGCGATCGCCGTGATGGGAGCGCTGGTGCCCGAGGCGGTCGCGGCGGCGGACATCCTCCGCGCGGAGGCAGGGCGGCGGATCGAGGTCGTCTGCATCACGAGCGCCGACCTGCTGTTCCGCTCCTTCCAGGCGCGCTCGGGCCTCGGGGAGGGCGATCCCGCGGTGCTGGAGCGCCTCTTCAGGCCCGGTGTCCCGATCGTGAGCCTGCTCGACGGGCACCCGCACACGCTGTCGTTCCTCGGGGGCGTGGGTGGGCGTGGCGTCAGTTGCCTCGGCGTGCGGCGCTTCGGCCAGGCCGGCGACATCGCCGAGCTCTACGAGCACCACCAGATCGACGCGGAGTCGGTGGTCGGCGCCGCGCTGGACCTACTCGGCTAGTCGCATCTCCATGTCGAGCAGCGGGCCGTCGAAGGCGACGGTGTTGAAGCCGAGCGTGCGCAGCATCCGGCGTGCGGGCCGGTTGTCCCAGTAGGTCGTGCCCGTCAGCCGGGTGAAGCCGTTCGCGCGGGCGTGCTGGATCACCTGTCGCGCCAGGCGGGTTCCGAGCCGGCAGCCCTGCCACTCGTCGATCACGGCGACCGCCACGTCGGCGACGTCGTCGCGATCCGCCCACGCGTGGTAGCGGGCGACGGCGACGATGCTCCCGTCGCGCTCGTCGATCGCGGCGAGCGCGACCTGGCGGACCTGGTCGACGTCGGTGAGGAACGTCAGCTCGCGGTCCGACAGCCGCGGCTTGGGGCCGAGGAAGCGGCGCCGGCGCGACTCCGCGCTGAGGCGCTCGAACGTGACGGCGAGCGCGCTGCGGTCGTCAGGCCCGAGCGCGCGGACGGTGTAGTGGGGGAGAAGGGCGAGCGGCATCTGCTCATGGGAAGACGCTGCCGCCGCGCGGTTGTTCCCCGATCGAGATCGCGATGCCGTCGAGCGCGCGCTGAACGCCGCGCTCGAAGCGGTCCGGATTGGACGCCATGTCCACGAACGCGCGCATGTCGCCGCCCGCGAGCTGGGCCGTGTGCGTCGCCAGCGCGTTTGCGTGGATCGCGGCGATCGCGGCGCCGTGCGCCGCTACCGGATCCGCGCTACCGGCTGAGGAAGATGCCCAGCTGCTCGACCATGAACTCGTGGTCCTCGACCTGGGGCAGGCCCGAGACCGCGGCGGTGCCGACGACGCCGGTGCCGCGCACGCGGACCGGGAACGCGCCGCCGTGGGCGGCGTAGCGGTCGGGGTCCAGCCGGCTCTGCTCCTCGAACGTGCTGCCCGCCTGCCGCGCCGCCTCGCCGACGCGGTAGGAGGCCTGCTCGTAGCGGTCCACGACGCGCGCCTTGCGCAGCAGCCACGCGTCGTTGTCGGGTGCGCTGCCGGGCAGCGCGGCGTGGAAGACCGCGCGGCCGTTGCGGCGCAGCTCGATCGCGACGGGCAGCCCGCGCGCGGCGGCCGCGTCGCGCAGCTGCACGCCGAGCGCCCAGGCGACGTCGTCGTCGAAGCGGTCGAACTGCAGGCGCTCCTCCTGCTCCGCGAGCTCCTCGAGCGTGGGCATGCCAGCATTGTGGCGGTGCGGCGCTGGCTGGCACTCGAGGGCGCGGCGAACGCGCGCGACATCGGCGGGCTGCCGCTCGCGCGCGGCGGCGCGACGCGCGAGGGCGTGCTCGTGCGCACCGACAACCTGCAGGGACTGACGCCCACCGACGTCGCGGCGCTGGAGGCGCTCGGACTGCGGCTCGTGGTCGATCTGCGCACGACGTCGGAGCTGCGGCTCGAGGGTCCCGGACCGCTGGTCGGCCGGGTGGAGATCCGCCACCGCTCGCTGCATCCGGAGCGCGGCGACCTCACGGACGCCGCCGCGGAGACCGTCCTGCCCTTCCGCCGCTCGGGCGGCGATCTCGAGGAGACGCCGATGGTGCGCGCCTACCTCGGCTACCTGCACGACCGGCCGGACTCGGTCGTCGCCGCGCTGCGCGACGTCGCGCGCGGCGAGGGCGCCGCGATCGTCCACTGCGCGGCGGGCAAGGACCGGACCGGCGTGGTCGTCGCGCTGGCGCTCGAGGCGGTCGGCGTCGCGCGCGACGCGGTCATCGAGGACTACGTCGCGACCGGCGAGCGGATCACGGCGGTGCTCGAGCGCCTGCGCTCGACGCCGACCTACGCGGCCGACCTCGACGACGAGGACGACGTCCACGTGCCGCGGCCGGAGACGATGGACCGCCTCCTCACGCTGCTCGACGACCGCTACGGCGGGCCGCGCGGGTGGCTTGGCGAGCACGGCTTCGGCGAGGACGACGTGACCGCGCTGCGGGCGCGCCTGATCTAGACGACGCCGCGCTCGCGCGCCGCGGCGACGGTCTCGCGCAGCGTCGCGAGCGTGTCGTGGCGCGGGCGCCAGCGCAGCTGCCGCCTCGCCTTGGCCGTGTCCATGAGGACCGGCACGCGCGCGGCGTTGACCCACTGGGCGAGGCTCGGCATGAGCGGCAGCTTTGCGCCGAAGGCGGCCAGGCCGACGAGCGGCGCGGGCACCGCGATCGCGTGCCAGCCGAGCGCGCGGGCGAGGTCGGCGAGGGTGATCGTCCCGTCGCCCGCGAGGTTGTAGGCGCCCGGCTCCCCCGCGCCGCGGACGGCGGCCACGAGTGCGCTCGCGACGTCGTCGTGGTGCACGAGCTGGAACGGGATGCCGGGATCCGGCAGCACCGGCGGGACGGCCTTGCGCAGCGGGCCGGGGACGCGCGCCTGCGGCAGCTGGCGCATCAGCACCAGCGCGTCGGGCCCGGCGACGATGCACGGGCGCAGGACGTACGTCTCGGTCGCCGCGCCGGCCAGCTCCTCCTCCAGCGCCTGCTCGAGCTCCGCCTTCTGGGCGGAGTAGTAGAACGCCTCGGTGCCGCGCGGCGCGACGTCCTCGGTGAGCGGCTGCGGGTTGTCGGCATGGAAGCCGTAGGCGGCGACCGACGAGGTGTAGACGAAGCGGCTGACCTGGCGCGCGGCGGCGAACACGTGCCGCGAGCCCTCGAGGTTGATGCGACGCGTCTCCGCATGACCGCCGAGGACGATGAACGCGAGGTGGACGAGGACGTCGGCCTCGGCGGCCAGCTCCTCGACGGCGCCGCGGTCGAGCACGTCGCCCTGGCGGTACTCGGTCTTGCGCAGGCCCTGCTCGCGCGGATCGAACGGGCGGCGCGCCATCCCGAGGACGCGGCCGACGTTGCGGCGACGGTCGAGCGCGCGCAGGAACGCGCGGCCGATCTCTCCCGTCGGCCCCGTGACCGCGACGGTCAGCTTCGGCTCAGAGGGCATCCTCGTCGTCGAGGACGATACGCGCCGCCTCGCCCTGACCTTCCACACGCGGCTGCACGGGCTTGACCTCGCGGCCGGCGGCCCATTCGAGCAGGGCGTCGGCGCTGTCGAAGCGCGCGAGCCGCTCGAGGTTCTTGATCGTCGGGAAGACGAGCAGGAGGTCTCCCGCCTCGCCGCCTTGGATCGCCCGCGCCGGCTCGAACCAGCGGGCGTCGACGATCTCCTGCCCGTCCGGGTCGGCCTCCTGGCCTTCGGGGGCGCGGGCGAGGAAGAACCACGTGTCGAAGCGGATGCTGACCTCCGGCGGCGTGATCCAGCGCGCGAACGGGACGAGGGCCGTGGGGTCCCCGATGACCAGGCCGGCCTCCTCGCGCAGCTCGCGGACGGCGGCGGCGCGGTGGCCGTCGAGGTCGGCCTTGTCGACCGAGCCGCCGGGGAACACCCACGCGCCGCCCATGAAGCGCGCCTTCGGCGTGCGCTGGACGAGCAGGACCTCGAGCCGCTCGCCCCCGCCGCGCAGGACGATCACCGTGGCCGCCTGACGCGGCTTCGTGGGCTCGCCCTCGTTGAGGATCGTGCCGGGCTCTGGACCGTGCGCCATCAGGGGAGCCTAATATCCGCCCACATGACGACGGAGACGGAGCAGAGGTGGATCTGCGAATCGTGTGGCTTCATCTATGACCCTGAGGAAGGCGATCCCGACGGCGGGATCCCTCCGGGGACGCCGTTCGAGGAGATCCCGGCGGACTGGTTCTGCCCGGTATGCGGCGCCCGCAAGGCCGATTTCTCGCCGTATGCCGATTGAGTGATCGCCGTCCGGGCGGAGACGACACATCGCGGCAGACGCGTTCGCCGGCGATGCGCCGTATCCGCGAACGGCGACCACTAGCCTGCCCTAGGTGACCGCACTCCGGGCCCGGACGCTGCGCCTCCCGCTGGAGGTGCTCGTCTTCGCGGTCGGCGTCAGCTCGCTGGGCGCGGAGATCGCGGCGGCGCGGCTGATGGCGCCGTTCTTCGGCGCCTCGACGGTCATCTGGGCGAACACGATCGCGGTCGTGCTGGTCGCGCTGTCGGTCGGCTACCGCGTCGGCGGGCGGCTTGCCGACCGCCGGCCTCGGGTCGAGGCGCTCGCCGGGCTGGTGCTGCTGGCGAGCGTGCTGCTCGCGGTCGTGCCGCTGGTCGCCCACCCGTTCCTGTCCTTGAGCGTGAAGGCCTTCGACACGCTCTCGGCGGGCGCGTTCCTCTCGTCGCTGTTCGGCGTGCTCGTCCTCGTGGCGGTGCCGGTACTGCTGCTCGGCGCGGTGTCGCCGTGGGCGACGCGGCTGCGGATCGTCGAGGTCGCCCGGGCCGGCGAGGTCGCGGGGAGGCTCTACGCGATCTCGACCGCGGGCTCGCTCGCGGGGACGTTCCTCGCCGCGCTCGTGCTGATCCCGGGCGTCGGGACCCAGCGGACGTTCCTGATCCTCGCCGCGATCCCGGCGCTCGCGGCCGCGGTGGCGCTGCGGCCCCGCTGGCTCGTGGTGCCGGGCGTGCTGCTCGCCGCGCTGGCGCTGCCGGTGGGGACGGTCAAGCCGGCCGAGATGGGACGCGTGCTGTACGAGACCGAGACGCCGTACCAGTACGCGCGGGTGGTCCAGATGCCCGACGGCTCGCGCCGGCTGGAGCTCAACGAGGGGCAGGCGATCCACTCGCTGTGGAAGCCGGGCACGGTCCTGACGAACGCCTACTGGGATGGCTACCTGGTGCTCCCGTTCACGGTGGCGCCGCGGCCGCCGGGGAGGATCGCCGTGCTCGGGACGGCGGGCGGCACGGTCGCGCGGGCATACGCGAAGTACTTCCCGGACACGCGGATCGACGCCGTCGACATCGACGGCAGGCTGTTCGAGATCGGGCGCCGCTGGTTCGGGCTGGAGCCGCGGCCGCAGCTGCGCGAGTTCGCCGAGGACGCCCGGCCGTTCCTGCGCCGCACGCCGGAGCGCTACGACTCGATCTTCGTCGACGCGTACCGGCAGCCGTACATCCCGTTCTACCTGGCGACGAAGGAGTTCTTCTCGATCGCACGCGAGCGGCTGCGGCCCGGCGGGTCGGTGATCGTCAACGTCGGTCACCCGGTGGGGTCCGACACGCTGGAGAAGGCGTTGTCGGCGACGCTGGGGAAGGTGTTCGCGCACGTCGCGCGCGATCCGATCGTCCCGACCAACACGATGCTGATCGCGTCCGACGCGCCGATCTCCTCCTCCTCGATGCTGGGCGCCGCGATGCCCTCGGACCTCGGCCCGCTGGCCGCCGGGCAGCGGATCGAGCCGGCGCTGCGCGGCGGCGAGGTCTTCACCGACGATCGCGCGCCGGTCGAGTGGCTGATCGACACCTCGATCGTGCGCTACGCCGCGGGGGAGGCGGGCGGGTGACCGACGCCGTCGTCGCCGGCCGCCGCGAGCGGCGCTGGACGTTCGTCGAGCTCGTGGTGTTCACGGCGGGCGTCGCGACGCTGGCGGCGGAGATCGCGGCCCAGCGGCTGGTGGCGCCCGCATTCGGCGCGTCCACGGTCGTGTGGGCGAACACGATCGCGGTCGTGCTGCTCGCGCTCGCCGGCGGGTACTGGCTCGGCGGTCGCCTCGCCGATCGCCATCCGTCGGCACGCGGGCTCGCCCTCACCGCGCTCGCGGGCGCGGCGCTCGTGGCGCTGATCCCGCTCGTGGCGATCCCGCTGCTCGGGCTGACCGAGGACCGGCTGCAGGAGCTCGCCGGGTCGCTGCTCGTCGCGCTCGTGCTCGTCGGGCCGCCGGTGCTCGTGCTCGGGGCGGTCTCGCCGTGGGCGATCCGGCTGCGCGTGCGAGCGGTCGAGGACGCCGGCGACGTCACCGGGCGCCTCTACGCGCTCTCGACCGCCGGCGGGCTCGTCGGCACGTTCGCGGCCGCGCTGGTGCTGATCCCGCTCGTGGGGACGCGCTGGACCTTCCTGATCGCAGCGGCCCTGCTGGCGCTGGCGGCGGTGCCGGGGGCGCGGCGATGAGGCGGGGGCGCCGCGCGTGATCCAGGCCTGCCTGAACGGGAGTCGGGCGCCGGAGGAGCACTCGGCGTTACCGGTCACGCCGGAGCAGCTCGAGCACGACGCGCGTGCGGTGGTGTCGGCGGGCGCGGGCTCGGTCCACGTCCACCCGCGAGACGGGGACGGCGCCGAGACGCTCGAGCCGGCGGCGGTCGCCGCGGCGGTGCACGCGATCCGGGTCGCGGCGCCGCGTCTCGAGCTGTCGCTGTCGACCGGCGTCTGGATCACGGGCGGCGACGCCGCGGAGCGACTGCGCCTGATCTCGGGCTGGACGGAGCGTCCGGACCTCTGCTCGGTGAACTTCTCCGAGCCGGGCTGGGAGGAGCTGATCGCGCTGCTGGGCGAGCGAGGGATCGAGGTCGAGGCGGGGCTCTGGTCGGTCGAGGACGCCGAGGCGCTCGCGGGCAGCGGCCTGGTCGAGTCCTGGGGCGCGGGCTCGCACGGGCGCGGCCGGCGGCACCTGCCGGTCCGGCGCATCCTCGTGGAGCCGCACGACGAGTCGCCGGAGGACGCGATCGCGCGGGCCGCGGCCATCGACGCGGTCCTCAACCGAGCCGCGATACCCACCCCGCGGCTGCACCACGGCTACGGGCCGGCGACGTACGCGGTGATCGACGCGGCGCGAGCGCGCGGGCACGACGTCCGGATCGGGCTCGAGGACGTGCTCGTGCTGCGCGACGGGTCGCTTGCGCCGGGGAATGCCGCGCTGTTGGCGCGGGCGAACGTCGACGGGGGCGGGTGAGGGGAGCGAGGGGCGAGCCGCGTTCGCGCACGTCGCGCCTCGTCGCGCCGGTGAACGTCAACGGCGGCAGGTGAGGGGAGCGAGGGGCGAGCCGCGTGCCCAGACGATCACCGCATGCGGGGGGTGCCCACGCTCCTTAGGTCACCCTCGGCACCACCGCGCGAGGCGGTCGATCGCGATCGCCGAGCCGGCTCACCGTGATCGGGCGCGATCGGTCTCACCCCCTAACGCGCAGTTGACGTTCGCCGGGAGAGACGGGCCGCACGAGGAGATCGCGTCGGCGCTGGGCGCGGGTCGCAGGAGCGGCGGAGGAGCGCGCGGGGTGGTGAACTCGCGGGGCGCCGTGGATCGCCGGCGCCGGATTCCCGCGGGCAGCGGTAGATCGCGGCGGCGGCGAGGATCGCCGCAGTAGCCGAGGGCCCCGCCTGGAATCGCGGCGGCGGGGATCGCGGCCCGCGGCGGAATCGCGGCGGCCGGCGGCGGAGCATCGCGGCGGCCGCGGATCGCGCGGGGGCGCCAACGGTGCTTGCGGCCCGCGGCCGGGGATCGCGCCCCGCGGCGGGGGATCGCGCCCCGCGGCGGGGGATCGCGCTCCGCGGCGGGGGATCGCGCTCCGCGGCGGGGGATCGCGCTCCGCGGCGGGGGATCGCGCCCCGCGGCGGCGATCGCGCCCCGCGGCGCCCCGCCCCCCGCGCCCCCGTGCCTACGCCGCCTCGGCCAGCCCGTCGAAGACCTGGTGCGCCGCCGCGACCGGCACGCCGGCGCCCGGGCGGAAGCCGCACTTCAGTGCGGCGCGCCCGAGGACCGTGGCGACCTCGCGG
>NZ_AUEK01000020.1 GCF_000425945.1 Candidatus Solirubrobacter pratensis | reverse complement strand
CGGGGTTCAGATTCTGAATAACACGTTCATGGATATGCATCAGACGGATGGGGCGTCGGGGGTGCATGTCGATGGGATTCAGTTGTATGGGTCGAAGAACACGGTGATTCGCGGGAATTTCTTTTATAACGTGCCGGATTCGGTGGCGGCGTGGGATGGTTCTGATCATGAGATGATCGAGGACAACGTTGTGGTCACGGATGGGTATCCGTATGCGATGGCGGTGATGTCGGATACGGGGTCGGTGATCCGCAATAACACGTTGCTGACGTCTTCGGCGGATGGCGGGGCGTGTGATTACAGCTTGCCGTGCGGGATCTTGCGGCTGGGGAGCAAGACGGGGTCGCCGGGTGGTACGGGGACGGTGGTCAAGGACAACATCGTGTCGCGGATCGATGTGCCGGAGGGCAGTCAGTCTTATGGTGAGGAGAATTACAATCTGTTCACCAAGGCGAAGGGTTCGGGGGCTTTTGACGTGCTCGGGACGCCGACGTTTGTCGGTGGGGCGCGGCCGGCTTCGCTGGATGGGTTTGCGCTGACGGCGACCTCGTTGGGTAAGGGCTCGGCGTCGGATGGCGGCGACCGTGGCGCCGCGGTCAACGCGTCCACGACCCCCACGCCGACCCCGACCGCCACGCCGACGCCGACCCCGACGCCGACCGCGACGCCCACGCCCACGCCCACGCCGACCGCAACGCCGACGCGTACGCCCACTCCGACGCCGACCGCGACGCCCACGGCGACCGCGACGCCGACGCCCACTGCGACGCCGACGCCGACGCCGACGCCGACGCCCACGCCGACGGCGACGCCCACGCCGACGGCGACGCCCACGCCGACGGCGACGCCGGCCGGCACGCCGGCCCCGACGGCCACGCCCGCCCCGGACGCACCGGCGCGCGCGGTCTGGACAGCGCCGTCGAACGTGGTGGTCGGGACGCCGGTGGTGCTCGACGGCACGCGGTCGACCGGTGACCCCGCGCTCTCGTGCACGTGGTCGTTCGAGAACGCGACCGGCTCGATCGTGTGGGACACCGCGAAGGGCTGCAAGCTCTCGAAGGCGTTCGAGTCGGCCGACACCAAGTACGTCCGCCTGATCGTCCGCGACATCGACGGCGACACGAGCTCGCAGGTCCGCTCGTTCGCGGTCAAGCCCAAGCTGAGCGGGCGCAGCGCCCGCGCGATGAGCTCGGCTCCGAGCGCCGAGGAGACGGACGGGCTCGTCGCCGCGTACGCGTTCGACGAGGCGAGCGGCACCACGGTCCGCGACGCGTCGACGGCCGACAACGACGGCCGGATCCACGGTGCCAAGCGCACCAAGGTCGCCAAGGGCGGGCGTGCGCTGCAGTTCGACGGCACCGATCGCGTGTCGCTCGATCGCCCGCGCGGGCTGCGTGAGGACTCGCCGGTCACGCTCGAGGCGTGGCTGCGCCCGGCCGCCGGAAGCCGTGCCGGAACGCCCGTCGTGTTCGACGGCGTCGGCGGCGCCGCGGCCGCGGAGGTCTCCGGACGCGCCTTCGGGCTCGCGTTCGCGTCCGGCGCGAGCCGCGACGCGATCGGCGTGCGGGCGTCAGCGGCGGCCAACCGCTGGACGCACCTCGCGCTCACCTACGACGGCGCGCAGGTCCGGGTGTACGTCAACGGTGTGCTCGATCGCGCGTTCGCGCCGGGTGGCGCGCTGCCGGCCGGCAAGTCGGCGCTCAGCATCGGCGGCGCGGTGGGCACGGGCTTCCGCGGCGTGATCGACGACGTGCGCATCTACTCCCGCGCGCTGAGCGCGCAGGAGCTGCGCGGCGACATGCTGACCCACGTGGGCATGGCCGGCCCGGGCAGTTGATGTAAAGAGGCCGCCGCACGTGACGGCGGCCGACCGGCCGATCTGCTTAGATGCGCCACGCCACTATCCGGCGTGGCGCGTCCAAGCGGTCATGGACTGTCGACTGAGGAAGATCCTCGCGCTCCGGTTGCCTGGGCGCGGTCGTATGATCGGCTTCGCCCCGATCGTGGCGGTGCTCGCGTCGGCCGCTCCCGCCGCCGCCGCGAATCTCCCCGCGACGCCGGCCAACTTCGTGCAGGTCTTCGCCTCTGCGACGGCCGGAGACGTCGTCGTGCTCGGCCCCGGCAGCTACGGGCGCTTCACGGGGGCGCAGAAGCCCGGGAACGTGACGGTGCTGGCGCCGCCGGGCGTTACGGCGTCCATGTCGGTCGACTTCCAGCCCGCGTCGAACATCACGCTCGACGGGCTCGCGATCACGGGTCTGACGATCGGGAACGCCGCGTCCAAGAACCTGACCGTGCGCAACAGCCGCTTCGACGGCTCGCAGGCGGTGCTGCGGACGGGAGAGCTGAGCGACGCGAACATCCTGTTCGAGCGCAACACGCACAGCGGGTTCGTCGCGTGCAGCACGTGCTACGAGGGCCGGGTCGAGCTGGCGGGCAAGACGAGCCGGCCGGCGGGCGTGACGATCCGCGACTCGTTCTTCTCCGGCGGCAACTCCGACGGCATCCAGAACGGCGCGCGCGGCGCGCAGATCATCGGTAACGAGTTCACGGGGATCAATCAGCTCGACGGCGCGTCCGGGGTGCACGCCGACTCGATCCAGCTCTATGGATCCTCGGGCACGGTCGTCCGGGGCAACTACTTCCACGACGTCGCCGTCGGCATCATGGCGGCCGACGGTGCCGATCACGAGACGGTCGAGGACAACGTGTTCGCGGTCACCGGCTCGCCGTACGCGATCACGTTGCTGTCCGACAACGGCTCCGTGCTGCGCCATAACACGCTGCTCGACAACGGCACGTGCGACTACAACCAGCGCTGCGGCATCCTCTTCCTCGGCAACAAGGCCGGCGATCCGGCGAGCACAGGGACGATCCTCGTCGACAACATCCTCACCCAGATCTGCCTCTGCGACGGCACCTCGCGCGGCCTGGCCCAGGAGGACCACAACCTCCTCACGAACGCCACGGGCACGGGCGCCGGCGACCTGCGCGGCAAGCCGGCCTTCGTCGGCGGCGCCCGGCCGGCGACCTTCGCCGGGTTCGCGCTCGCCGCCGGCTCGCTCGGAAAGGGCAGCGCGAGCGACGGCACCGATCGCGGCGCGCGCGTCACCGGGACGGCCGGCGGCAGCGCTCCGGGCGGCCCGGGAGGCTCGGCGGGCTCGGGCGGCTCAGGCGCATCCGGGACGCCGGGAGCTGGAACGGGAACGCCGGGGGCAGCGCAGCGACAGGGCAACTCCCTCGCGCCCGGCGCCGGCGGCTCCGCGTCCTCGTTTGGGCTCGTCGCCGCATACGGATTCGACGAGCGGAGCGGCGCCAGGGTGCGTGACGCGTCCGGGATGGGCAACGACGGGCGCCTCCGCGGCGCCGCACGGGTGCGGCCCGGGCGCCGCGGCGGTCGCGCGCTCGCGTTCGACGGCCGCAACGACTCGATGGTGGTGGCCGACGCCTCCTCGCTGCGCCTGACGACCGGCATGACCCTCGAGGCTTGGGTCCGCCCGGCCGGCGGCGCGCGCCGGTGGAGCCCCGTCATCGCCAAGCGGAGCGGGCGCTCGTCCTCGTTCGCGCTTTACGCGGGCGACGGATCGGGACGGCTCGCGGCCCTCAGGCTCGCCGGCGGCAAGGTCGTCCGCGCCGCCCGGCGGCTCGCCGGCGGGTGGACGCACCTGTCGACCACCTACGACGGCATGTGGGCGCGGCTCTACGTGGACGGGCGGCTCGTCAGGCGCGTCCGCTCGAAGCCGCTGGAGCCTGGCCCCGGGGCGCTGACGATCGGCGCGGCCGCCGGCCGGCATTTCAAGGGCCGCATCGACGACGTCCGGATCTACTCGCGCGCGCTCAGCGCGGCGGAGCTGCGCAGCAACATGCGCCAGCCCGTCGAGTGAGCCGCGATCAGGCGGGACGGTCCCAGGCGGCGGGCCCCGCGGGCCGCCGCTCAGCCCATCCGTGACGGGGACCCGCCACCTCGGGCGCGGGCCCGACGTCAGGCGCGGGCTCCTCGGAGGCATCGCCGTCCACCGCGGCGGGGAGCTCGAGCTGGCGAGGGTCCTCGATCGGAAACGCCTCCCACTCCTCCCACTCAGGCCTCGCTTGCGGGGCCGCCGAGGCGGCCCGCCACGCGCGCAGGACTGCCATGGTCGCGAGCAGCAGGCCGCACTGGAGCAGGAAGAGGATGATCGTCACGGCCATCGCCATCGCGGACGAGGGCCCACGCTGCTGATTGCCCGCGCGAGCGGTGCCCAGCCGTTTGAGGACGATCTGGCGATCCGACGGGACGTTCCCGCCGGCCAGTAGCGAGGACAGCTGTGACTCGAGCACGTCCATCGCCGCGTTTGCAAGCCGCGCCGCGGTCTGCGGATCCGGCGCCTGCGTGTTGACGGTGATCAGCGGGAGCGACTCGTCCGTGTGCGCGGTCAGGACGTTGGCTTGCGGGTCGGTCGCCTTGACGCTCGCGCCCGTCGTCAGCTGGTTGTCCACCGGCGCGCCGTCTGTCGGGGTGTCGGCGATCGCGATCAGCCGGTCGGCCGGCACGTTCGCACGCTTGGCCGCCTCGTCCTTGAGCGGCGACGAGACCAGCAGGTTCGCGAGCAGGACGGCGCGCGCGGGCAGGACCCCGGCGTTCGCGTCGTCCTTGACCCCGAGATCCACGACCTGCGAGTTGGGCGTGTCGACGAGCGCACGGGCCGATGCGATGCCGACGCTGTACTGGCGGCTCTTCGGCGGTAGTCCGGGGCGGTATGCGGTGAGCCCGCCGAGCACCACGGCGAGCACCGCGGCGATCGCCACCAGAAGGCGCAGGCGCCAGAGCTGTTGAAGGATGGTGACGAGTTCCATGCGGCTGACTCAGCTGCTCCCTGCCTGAGAGATACACCCTAAGAACGGGGCGGGGACGTGACGTCTTCCGCGAGCGCTCGAAGGTATCGGAGAGCGGGCTCGAGCGGCCGCGAGAACGAAAAAGGCCGTCCGGCGAGAGCCGGACGGCCTGAGACCCGGCGGACGGCACCGGCGCAGGGCCGGTGCCGTTCGTCGGGTGAAGCTAGGCGGCGACCCGCAGCGGGACGTTCTCGACCGCGATCGGCTCGCCGTTGCGGCGCAGCGACTCCTCGGCGGCCTCCATCGCCAGCACGATCTCCAGCCCGAGCTGCGCGTTCGAGCGCGGCTCGGCGCCCGTGCGGATGGCGCGCGCGAAGTCGGCCAGCTCCAGGCTCAGCGGCTCGGCGGCCTCCAGGCGCGGGACGACCATGTCGCCGCTGCGGTAGGTGAGCTGGTACTCGCCGAACGTCTTCGGCGGCGCGAACTCCATGCCGCGGTCGAAGACGCGCACCGCCTCGTCGGCGGCCGTGTCGTCGTACTGCACCATGCGGCTCGAGCCGACGATCGTCATCTCGCGCACCTTGCGCGGAGCCAGCCAGGAGACCTGGATGTTCGCGTTCGCGCCGCTGGCGAAGGTGAGGGTGATGAACGCCGTCTCCGGGACGCCGGCCTGGAAGACGCTGCGGCCGGTGGCGGCGACCTCGACGACCGGCTCGTCGAGCCAGTACAGCAGGATCGACAGGTCGTGCGGCGCGAGGTCGCAGATGACGCCGTCGGCCTGGTACTTGCCCAGGTTCATGCGCGACGAGGTGACGAAGTACACCTCGCCGAGCGTGCCGGCGGAGATCAGCTCCTTGATCTTGTTGACGGGCGGGCTGTAGACGAACGTGTGGCCCGGCATCAGCGTGCGGTCGTGGCGGGCGGCGGTCTCGAGCAGGTCGATCGCGTCCTCGGACGTCGTCGCGAGCGGCTTCTCGACCAGCACGTGCTTGCCGGCCTCGAGCGCGGCGCGGACGATCGCGTGGTGCGTGCGCGGCGGCGTCGCGACCACGAGCGCGTCGATGGCGTCGTCGGCCAGCACGTCGTCCAGGTCGCTGAAGACCGGCTGCCCGTGGTAGCGGGCCGAGAACGCGGCCGCGCGGCCGGCGTCGCGGTCGCACAGGCCGGCGAACTCGAGCTCGGGCCGCTCCATCACGTTGCGGACGAGGTTGGGACCCCAGTAGCCGTAGCCGACGACCGCCGTCCGGAGGGGAGCGTTATTGACTGAGACGAACCTTCGGGCCATCTTGGCTCACTCCTCGGAATCGAAGGACGCCACGGCCGCGACCACGCGAGCGACGTCGTCTTCGGACATGGTCGGGAACAGCGGCAACGTGCAGATCTCCTCCGCCAGCCGCTCGGCGACCGGCAGGCTCCCCTCGGGCAGCGGCCCGTAGGCCTCCGTCCGGTGGATCGGGAACGGGTAGTGGACGGCGCTGGACACGCCGTGCTGCTCGAGGTGCGCGCGCAGCGCGTCGCGCTGCTTGCTGCGCACGATGAACAGGTGGTAGACGTGGTCGCCGCCCTCGAACGCGGGCGAGGGCAGCTCGACGCTCGTGCCCGCCAGGCCGGCGCGCAGCGCGGCGCCGAGGCGGCGCCGGTCGGCGTTGCGGTCGTCGAGGTGGCGCAGCTTGACCCGCAGCAGGGCGGCCTGCAGCGCGTCCAGGCGCGCCGTCGTGCCGACGATGCGGTGGTGGTAGCGCGGTGACTCGCCGTGCGAGCGCAGGAGCTTCACGCGCGCGGCCAGCTCCTCGTCGTTCGTGACGATGCCGCCGCCGTCGCCCCAGCCGCCGAGGTTCTTGGTCGGGTAGAACGAGAAGCACCCGACGTCGCCGAGCGAGCCGACGCGGCGTCCGCGGTGGTAGGCGCCGTGCGCCTGCGCCGTGTCCTCGATCACCCGCAGGCCGGCCTCGCCGGCGAGGTCCAGGATCGCGTCGAGGTCGACCGTCGACCCCATCAGGTGCACGGGGATGATCGCGCGGGTGCGGGGGCCGATCGCCGCCGCGACGGCCTCGGCCGTCAGCAGGTGGCTGTCCGGGTCGACGTCGACGAGCTTAGGCGTCGCGCCGACCCAGCTCACGGCCTCGGCCGTGGCGATGAACGAGTTCGTCGGCACGATCACCTCGTCGCCGGGGCCGATCTCGAGCGCGCGCAGCGCGAGCGAGATCGCCTCCGTGCCCGAGGAGACCCCGACGGCGTGCTCAGAGCCGCAGTAGGCGGCGAACTCCGACTCGAAGGCCTCGAGCTCGGAGCCCATGGTGAAGGCCCCCTTGCGCGCAACGGCCCCGACGACCTCCAGCAGCTGCTCGAGCAGGATCGGATCGGCCTGATCGAGACGGGTGACGGGGATCGGTGCGAGCCCGGTGGACGTTTCAGTGAGGCTCACGCGGCAACCTTTCGAGCGATAGTGGGGGCGCACTCCATCTCGGAGAGCGCGGTACGGAGGGCGCCACGGCCGCGGTGGTGCAGGCCGTGGATCGAGGGCTCGGTGCGGCCGAGGCGGCCGGCGATCTCGCCCGGGGTGAGTCCGACGAGGTGGCGCATGACGACGACCTGCCGCTGCTCCTCCGGGAGCGTGGCGAGGGCGTCGCGCAGCCCGAGGGTGCGCATGCGGCCGGCGTCGTCGTCCTCCTGGCGGGTGTCGAGCTCGCGCACCTCCTCGCAGGGGATGGCGCGGCGCTGGCGCATGTGGTCGACCGCGACGTTGCGGGCCACGCGCAGGATCCACGCCGAGAACGGAACCTCGCGGGGCTCGTACTTGGGCAGCGCGGTCATCAGCTTCGCGAACACGTGCTGCGTGACGTCCTCCGCCTCATAGTCGTCGCGCACGATCGAGGCGACGTAGCCGTAGACGTGGTCGGCGTAGTGGACGTACAGGTAGCGGAGCGCCTCTCGGTCGCCCTGCTTGGCGCGTGCCACGGCCTGGGCGACGGCGCGGTTGCCGGCTTCATCGTCCGTGAGGCGGCCGGCGCGGCGGAAGCGCCCGGTCAGCACTCCCGCCTGTCCAGGATCGCTGCTCTTGAGATACGCGTGGGCTGACATCGTGTCCTCCTGCCTGTCGTCCGTGCGACGTCCTGCGCCCCGGGGAGGGCGTTCACAGGCCGGCGTACTTGGTGCCGGCCTGGTCAGAGCCGGCGAAGCTTGCTGGCGCGGGTCCGGGTCGCTTGGTCTGGCGTCGGAGTCGCGCTGTTTGGTGCGGTGCGGCGGCGGGTGGTCTTAGACGGCTCGCCGTCGCCCTAACCGCACTACGGAGTCTGGTTTTCGGAGGACGCTGCTGGAAGGGGAACCTTGTCTGGGCCTCGCGGGAACTCTTCACCCCGGTACGGGTGAGGGTTGAGCCGTGCGGGGGACGCCGGTGCCCCACGGTGGGGGAGGTCGCTACCCCATCAAGCCGCGTTGGTCGCCTATCCGAACCAACGCGGTGTGGGTAGCCGCACTTGCGCGGTCAGGCGAATGAGGAATCAGGGACGCGGGCGGGCACTCCCGCCACCGTCGCCCCCGCGGGCACGTCGCGCGTCACCACGGCGCCGGCGCCGACGATCGCGCCCGCCCCCACCGTCACGCCGCCGAGGATCACGCTGCCGGACCCGAGGCTCGCGCCGTCCTCGATCGTGGTCTCCAGCAGCTCCCAGTCGTCCTCGGTCTGGAGCGCGCCGCCGTCGGCTGTCGCCCGCGGGCGCTTGTCGTTGATGAACATCACGCCGTGGCCGACGAATACGCCGTCGCCGATCGTGATGCCGTCGCAGATGAACGTGTGGCTCTGGATCTTGCACGCGGCGCCGATCCGGGCGCCTCGCTGGATCTCGACGAACGTGCCGATGCGCGTGTCGTCCCCGATGCTGCACCCGTAGAGGTTCGTGAACGAGTAGACCACGACGTTCTCGCCGAACTCGACGTCGTCGATCAGCCGGTACGGCGCGTCGTTGCTGGGGGCGTCGGGCATCCGCGCAGGGTAGTCCGAGTGGATGGCGTCAGCCGCCGTGGTGGCCGGGCTGTGCGACGTCGATGCTTCCGAGGCGCTCGTGCAGGCCGCCCATCAGCTCGGCGATCTGCTCGGACTCGGCTTGGCGCAGTCCTCGGAACAGGCGGGCGACCTCCGGGTGCCCGTCCTGCGAGGCCTCGAACTCGAACACCCGATAGCGCGCGCGCAGCTCTAGGTTGAGCGTCAGCGCGCGCAGCAGGTTCTGCAGCGTCTGGTCGATCCCGTCATCTCGCAGGTCTCGCAGGCTCGCGCTGGTCGCAGGGTGGCCCGGATGGTTCGGCACGCCCTCCAGGGTGGCGCGTTCGCGTGCCCTGCGAAAGGTGGTGTTCTCCCTCGCCCCTCGGGCCTTTTCCTCCCATGCGTGGGTGGCTGAAGTCACCCGCTGGCCGGATGTCCGATGACGCTGCGGGAGAAAAATCCCCCGAGCGGCCGATCACATCCCTAGGATCTCGCCAAGCAGGGAAGCCGCGGACCAGGAGGATCCGGACTTGATCGACAGGGATGACAACGAAGAGAATGCGCTGCGGACGATCGTTGCGGACGATGATCCGCTCGTTCGCCGCCTGATTCGTGACACGCTCCAGCGTGCCAGCGTGACCGTGATCGCCGAAGCCTCGACCGGCCGGGAAGCCGTAGAGCTGGCGCTCTTCTATCGCCCTGACGTCGTGGTGATGGACTTCATGATGCCCGAGATGGACGGCATCGAGGCGACGCGCCGGATCTACGAGAACGACCCCTCGATCCGCGTCGTGCTGCTCACCGGCGCCGGCGACGACGAGCTCGGGCTTCGCGGCCTGCGAGCGGGCGCGGCCGGCTTCCTCTCCAAGGAGGTCGAGCTCGACGCGCTGCCGCGCGCGCTGCGCGGCGCGATCGAGGGCGAGGCCGCGATCTCGCGCCGGCTCGCGATGCAGCTGATCGAGCAGTACCGCGCCGCGCCGCGTGGCGGCGCCGGCCTGCGCCCGGTGCGCTCGCGGCTGACAGACCGCGAGTGGGAGGTCCTCGACCTCCTGGCGACCGGAGCGACGACCGACGAGATCGCGCGCACGCTCGTGCTCTCGCCCGAGACCGTGCGCTCGCACCTGAAGAACCTCTATCGCAAGCTCGAGGTCAACTCGCGCGAGGACGCCGTGCAGGCCGCTTCGCGCCTGCGCACGCTGTCTGGCCTCGTCGCGTAGGGCGATCCCACCCGCCCCTGTAGCGTTCCGGCGCACATGGGCCTACCGCGCTGGATGGAGCCGCTGCTCGAGGCGGGCGAGACGAAGGAGCTCGACCGCTGGGCGATGCAGGAGAAGGGCATCCCCGGCTCCGAGCTGATGGAGCGCGCCGGCGAAGGTCTCGCCGGCGTCGTGGCGCGACGGGCGCCGGCGGGGCGGATCGCGATCGTCTGCGGCAAGGGCAACAACGGCGCCGACGGCGTCGTCGCCGCGCGCCATCTGCGCGCGGCCGGCCGCGACGTCGAGGTGCTGCTCGTGTGGCCGGCGGAATGGATGGGCGAGGACGCGCAGGCGCAGCTCGAGCGGCTGCCCGGGGCGAAGCCGCTGCCGTTCGAGGCAGGCCGGCTCGACCGCGCGCACGTGATCGTGGACGCGCTGCTGGGCACCGGCTCCTCCGGCTCGCCGCGCGAGCCGGCCGACAAGGTGATCGAGGCGATGGAGGCGGCCACGGCGCCGGTGATCGCGTGCGATGCGCCGTCCGGCGTCGACGCCTCGACCGGTGAGGTTCCCGGCCCGGCAGTGCACTGCGTGGCGACCGCGACGTTCCACCGCCCGAAGCTCGGGCTGTCCGTCCACCCGGGGAAGGCGTACGCGGGCGACGTCGAGACGATCGACATCGGTATCCCGCGCGGCGGGCCGGTGCAGCCGCAGGCGGGGCTGATCGGCGCCGGCGTGCTGCGCGAGATGCCTCGGCGCGGCGCCTCGTCGACCAAGTTCTCCTCGGGCAACGTCTTCATCGTCGGCGGCTCGCGCGGGCTGACCGGCGCGCCCTCGATGTCCGCCCTGGCCGCGATGCGCACCGGCGCAGGCTACGTGACGGTCGGCGCGCCGGCGAGCCTGGAGCTCAGTTTCACCGTGCGGCTGCTGGAGGCGATGATGGTCGGGCTGCCCGAGGACGGCGCCGGGCACCTCGACCCGGCGGGCGTCGAGCCCGTCCTGAAGGCGACCGCGCGCGCCGACGCGGTCGTGCTCGGGCCGGGGCTCTCGAAGGACCCGGACGCGCAGGCGCTCGTCCGGGCCGTCGTCCCGCGGATCGACCTCCCGCTGCTGATCGACGCCGACGGCCTCAACGCGCTCGCGGGGCACCTCGACGAGCTCCTCCCGCAGCGGCGCTGGCCGACGGTCCTGACGCCGCACGCCGGGGAGCTCGGCCGGCTGCTCGAGGTGGATTCCAAGGAGGTCGAGCGCGCGCGCCTGCGTCACGCGCGCGAGGCGGCGGTACGCTCGAAGGCGTTCGTCGTGCTCAAGGGCGACGACACGCTGGTCGCCGCGCCGTCGGGGCGGGTGGCGGTCTCGCGCGGCGGCGCGCCGGGCCTGGCCACGGCCGGGACGGGCGATGTGCTCTCGGGCGTGATCGGGGCGATGCTCGCCAAGGGCATGCCGGTCGCCACGGCGGCGTGCGCCGGAGTCTACGTGCACCTGCGCGCGGGGCAGCTCGCGGCGGCCCCGCACGGGCCGGATGCGGTGATCGCGTCGGACGTGATCGCGGCGCTGCCCGCCGCGCTGAGCGCCTAACCTTCCCGCTCTCATGGCGACGGTGCGCGAGATCATGCAGACCGGCGTCGCGACCGTGCACCCTGACGACACGATCGAGTCCGTCCTGCGCGCGCTGCGCGACCACGAGCTCCCGGGCATCCCCGTCGTCAACGAGGGGCAGCGGTGCGTCGGCATCATCACCGAGGCGGACCTGGTCATGGCCGGCGAGGAGGAGGATCTCCACCTGCCGCACTACTTCGAGCTCTTCGGCGGGATCGTGTTCCTGGAGTCGACCAAGAAGTTCGAGGCGCGGCTGCGCAAGGCGACGGGCTCCCTCGCGCGTGACCTGATGACCGCGAACCCGATCACGATCTCGCCGGACGCGAGCGTGGAGGAGGCCGCGCGCGTGATCGCCCGGCGCAAGCACAACCGGCTGCCTGTCGTCGAGCACGGGCGCCTGGTCGGGGTCGTCACCCGCGTCGACGTCCTCGACGCGCTGATCGCGGACTGATGCCGCTGCGGGCGCTCGCGCGCGTCGACCTCGGCGCGATCTCCGCGAACTGCGCGCGGCTGGCCGCGCTGGCTCCGCTGTGCGCGGTCGTGAAGGCGGACGGGTACGGGCACGGCGCCGTCGAGGCCGCGCGGGCGGCGCAGACGGGCGGCGCTGCCTGGCTCGCGGTCGCGACCGCCGGCGAGGCGGCGGAGCTGCGTGCGGCGGGGATCGGCGGGCCGCTGCTCGTGATGGGCGCGCTGTCGCCGGAGGAGCTGGACATGGCCGTCGCGGCGGGGGCCGACATCGTCGCGTGGCGCGAAGAGTTGATCGCCGCGCTCGCCGCCCGCGCGCGCGCTCCCCGCGCATCCTCCCCCGGCGACATCGGCGTGCACGTCAAGCTCGACACGGGCATGGGTCGTCTGGGCACGCGCGATCCTGACGAGGCGACGCGCGTCGCCGAGCTCGTCGCTGCGACCCCCGGCCTCCGCCTCGCGGGCGCGATGACCCATTTCGCGACCGCCGACGACGACCCCGCGTTCATGGCCGAGCAGCTCGGGAGGTTCCTGCCCTGGGCCGACGCGCTCGCGTCCCGCCACCCGGGCCTGATCCGCCATGCGTCCAACTCCGCCGCGGCGCTCGGCAACCCCATCGCGCGGCTGGACATGATCCGCTGCGGCATCGCGATCTACGGGATGGATCCGTTCCACCGCGACCCCGCCGGGCGCGGCCTGCGCCCAGCGCTGGAGCTGGTGTCCTACGTCGCCGAGATCAAGCGCGCGCGGCCGGGGGAGAGCGCGGGCTACGGGCGCCGCTTCATCGCCGAGCGCGACACGTGGCTCGCGACGATCCCGGTCGGGTACGGCGACGGCATGCCCCGCGGGCTCACCAACCGCGCGGACGTGCTGGTCGGCGGCCGGCGCGTGCCCGTAGCCGGAACGGTCTCGATGGACAACATCACGGTCGACCTCGGCCCGGGCGAGCCGCCGCCGGTCGGCACCGAGGCGGTGCTGCTCGGCGCGCGCGGCGGCGAGCGCATCCTCGCCGAGGAGTGGGCGGCGGCGCTCGGCACGATCAACTATGAGATCACCTGCGGCATCACGCCTCGGGTCCCGCGCGAGTACGGCGCCGCGCCGGCCGCCGCTGGAGGCCGGTGAGCGGCGAGGCGATGGCCGCCGTGCGCGAGGCGCTGGCCGGGGAGCGGGCGTGGCTCGTGGGTGGCGCGGTGCGTGACCGCCTGCTGGGCCGGCCGACCGACGACATCGACGTGACGATGGCCGGCGACCCGCGCGCCGCGGCGCGGCGGCTGGCGAAGGCGACCGGCGGCGCGTCCTTCCGCCTCTCCGGGGCGTTCGGCACCTGGCGCGTCGTCGGGCCCGGGCACAGCTGGCACGCCGACCTCGTGACGCTGCGCGACGGCGAAATCGAGGCCGACCTCGCCCACCGCGACTTCACCATCAACGCGATGGCCGAGCCGATCGGCGGCGGCGAGCTGCTCGATCCCCACGGCGGGCGCGAGGACCTCGCCCGCGGGATCGTGCGGATGGTCTCAGCGCAGGCGCTCGCCGACGACCCGCTGCGCTCGCTTCGCGCGGTCCGGATCGCGGTCGAGCTCGGGCTTGAGATCGATCCGGAGACCGGCCGCGCGGCCGCCGCGCACGCGCGCGAGATGGAGCGCGTCGCGCCGGAGCGCGTGTTCGGCGAGCTCAAGCGCGTGATCAGCGCCGACGACGTCCGCCGCGGGCTCGAGCTGATGGAGGCGTACGGGCTCACGGCCATCGTCCTGCCCGAGCTGCAGGCGCTGCACGGCGTCGAGCAGAGCGTCTTCCACCACCTCGACGTCCACGACCACACGCTCGAGGTGCTCGACGCCGTCGCACTGCTGCAGCGCGACCCGGTCGCCGCGGGCCTGGGGGAGGACGTCGCCGCGCTGCTCGCCGAGCCGCTCTCGGACGAGCTCACGCGCGGCGGCGCGATGCGCTGGGCGGCGCTGCTGCACGACGCCGCCAAGCCCAGCACCCGTGGCGAGACGCCCGAAGGGCGCGTGACCTTCATCGGGCACGACGCCGAGGGCGCCAAGCTTGCGCGTGACGTCCTCGGCCGGCTGCGCTCCTCGACGCGCCTGCGCGACTACGTCGCCACGCTGATCGAGCACCACCTCGACCTCGGTTTCCTCGTCCACCGGGGCCCGCTCGACCGCCGCACGATCTGGCGCTACCTGCAGGCGACTGCGCCGTTCTCCGCCGACGTGACGATCTTCACCGTCGCCGACCGGATCGCCACGCGCGGCCGCAACGCCGGCGCCGCGATCGCCGCCCACCTGGTGCTCGCGCGCGAGATGCTGTCCGCCGACGCGCCGGCGCCGCCGCTGGTCCGCGGGGACGACCTGATGCGCACCCTCGGGATCCGGCCGGGCCCGCAGCTCGGCCGGCTGGTCGCCCAGCTCGCCGAGGCCCAGTACGCGGGGGAGATCTCCACGCGCGAGGACGCGATCGCGCGGGCACGCGAGCTGCTCGGCTGATCAGGCGCCGGCGCCCGCGTCGCGCCCCCGCGCCGCATCGAGCAGCACGCGCGCCGCCGTCGAGGCCGCGGCGAGGAACTCGCGCGCTTCGTAGAGCTCCTGCTCGGCGAAGCGCTCCGGCGCCGGCGCGAGCGGGAGGACGACCTCCTCGCCGCTCGCGGCGACGAGCCACACCGACATCAGGTGGAGGTCGGGGATGCGCAGCATGCGCGGCTCGAACGCCGTGTGCGCGAGCCGCGGCCGCTCGTCGATGTGCTCGAGCGCCGACTCGGTCGCCTCGACGAACGGACTCGTCTCGATCTGCGTGTGCCCGCCGCGATCGCTCACCTCGATCGCCGCGTGCCGCGCGGGGCCGGCGGTCAGGAAGCGCCAGCCGACCGCCTCGGCGAGCTCGCCGACGCTGTCCGCGGACTCGCCGAGGCTCGCCAGCGGCGTCAGCTGCATCACGAACAGGCGCAGCGGGGCGGTCACGTATCCGGCCTCGCCCCGGCGCAGGCGCGGCAGCCACGCGAACGGGCCGCGCACGGCGGCGGTCGCGGCCTGGACGGCGGCGCGCGGCGGGTGCGGCTCTATCGAAGGCATCTCACGGCACGGTCTCGTACGTGTGCGTCCACATGCCGCGGTGGTCGTAGGCGTCCCGGAGCGCGTCCAGCGTCAGCTCGACCGTGCGGGGATACGCCGGATCGTGCACGCGGATCCGCCACGACCCCCACCAGGGCCGGTACCCGTCGACCACAAGGAAGTGCCCGAGCTCCAGCTTCACGCGCACGACGACCGGCCTGCCGCCGTTGAGCTCGCGCACCAGCCGGCGCCGCCGGACCGGCGCCGCGAGCCGGTCCCCGAGGTTCGCGGTGTGCATGAGCGCGTCGTAGACGTTCGCCGTCCGGACGCAGTCAGGGTCGCCCTGGCAGCAGGTGGTCATCGCCAGCGTGGCGTTCGCGACGCCGCACTGGGTCCACGCCGAGGCGGGGTCGTAGAACTTCGACACCGCGGTCGCGCAGGCGGCCCAGCACCAGAGCTCCCGGCGCTGGCGCGCGACGTCGACGTCCAGCATCCGCCCCGCCAGGCCGGCGCGCCTGGCGACCGCGACGGCGAGCTCGCGAGCGATCACGGGCTCACCTCGGCGGATAGCGCTTGGTCAGGCCGTCGGCGAAGAAGCCGAAGAAGATCCCCAGCAGCGCGGCCACGATCGCCACCGCCGCCTGGTTGTCGCTCACGACCGACCAGCGCTGCCAGCCGCTGAACGGCACTGAGAGCGTCCAGAGGGAGAACGCGGCGGCGGCCAGCCCGGCGGGGAGCCAGGTCCGGCGGGGCACGCTCCCGGTGGACGCCCACGCGGCGGCGGGGACCCAGAGCAGCGCACCGACGGCGAAGGCGGCGAGCAGCACCACCGAAGGGCGGGCGTCCTGAGCGGCCGCGAGCGCCGTGACTCCGGCGACGTACAGCGCGAGGACGTCACCCGGAATCCACTTCGTGAGCCGGTCGACCGCGTTCTGCAACGCACGTCCGCCGCCGCTCGTGCCCTGCGCGTCGGCGGCCGGGGCTGGAGGCGGTGACGCCGGGGGCGCAGGCGCGGCCTGCGGCGCCTGGGGCTTCTGGCCGGCCGCCTTGTCGGCGCCGCCCTCCTCGTTTTCCCCCGCGAGCGTCCGGCGCCGTTCTCGCACGCGCTCCGCCGCCATCCCTGTATCCGCTCCGACACGCCACACGCTCACGGGATCTCCTTCCCGAGGCTGAATACCGTCCGGCGCCGAACATACAGGAGGATCGCTGACCGCGGCGAGAACTCTTGATCCGGCAGTGGGTTGCTACACCCTTCTGCATGCGCGCACCGATCACGCTGGACCTCCACCTCCCCAACTTCAACTACCCCGATACGCCGCCAGATCGGCTGTTCAAGAAGCTGGCGGAGATCGCCCAGACGGCCGAGAGCTCCGGCTTCAGCTCCATCACGGTGATGGATCACGTGCACCAGATCCGCGGGGTCGGGCCGCGCGAGAACTACATGCTCGAGGGCAACACGATCCTCGGCGCGCTCGCCGCCGTGACCGAGAAGGCGAGCCTGGGCCTGCTCGTCGGGGGCGTGATCTACCGCAACCCCGCGCTGCTCGCCAAGCTCACGACGACGCTGGACGTCATCTCCGGCGGCCGGGCGGTCCTCGGCATCGGCGCCGCGTGGAACGACGAGGAGTCGCACGCGTACGGGTTCGACTTCCCGCCGCTCAAGCAGCGCTTCGAGGAGCTCGAGGACGCGCTGAACATCGCGCGGCTGATGTTCACGCAGTCGGAGTCCTCCTACGAGGGCAAGCATCACAGCATCAACGGCGCGCTCAACAACCCGCAGCCGCTGCGCGGCGACATCCCGATCCTGATCGGCGGCAGCGGCGAGCGCAAGACGCTGCGCATGGTGGCCCAGTACGCCGACGGCTCGAACGTCTTCGGGGACGTCGAGCGGGTCAAGCACCTGATCTCGGTGATCGAGCGCCACTGCGAGGACGTCGGCCGCGACCCCGCCGAGATCACCAAGACCCGCAACGGCAGCTTCGTGGCCGGGCGCACGCAGGAGGAGGCCGAGCGCAAGCGCGACCGGCTGCTCGAGTCGGGCCAGCTGACCGAGGAGCGCCTCCCGAACACGCTGATCGGCGGCCCCGACGAGCTCGCACGCCAGGCGCAGGAGTTCAAGGACGCCGGACTGGACGGGCTCACCGGGTCGATCCCGGACGTCTACGACCTCGAGGCGATCGAGATCGTCGGCCAGGCGATCGGCCCGGTGTTCGCCTAGCGGCGATCGTCGTCCTGCGCCTGCACGGCGCGGGGCGGGTCATGTTCACGCTCGCGGCGACCGCCGGAGCGTGAACGGTGACCCGCCGCGTGAGCGTGTCCTACGGGTTCGTCGTCGACAGCGTGAACGTGAGCGTCTTCGAGTAGCTGCCCGTCCGCAGCGCGTCGTTGGCGTCGATCCGCTGCTTGAACGCGATCGCGACCGTGTCGTTGGACACCGGCTCGGTCCACGCGCTCTTGGACAGCTCGACCACGAGCGGCTGCGGCAGCGAGAAGGCGCCGTTGGTCATGTGCCCGGGGTCGGAGTAGGACAGCGTCGCGTCGCCCGCCGTGGAGATCACGGTGGCCTTGGTGGACGCCGTGTAGTCGCCCCCGACGCCCGGCGTGAACGCGCCGAAGGACGCCGGCGCGCCGAGCGCGAGCGACAGCGTCGCCGGCACCGTGCCGCCGGCCGTCCCGTCCTTCGCGTCGAGCTTGCCGACCTTCACCTGCGCCTTGGCCGCCGCCATCGCCTCGGGCGTGTTGTCCTGGCCCGGCGTCGCGCCGCCCACCGGCACGTCGCCGTTGGCGAGCCCGAGCGACTCGACCCCGCCGGGCGGCGCGCACGCCGCGCTGCCGGCGATGTTGGCCGCCGTGACGTTGTAGCCGCCGACGCTCACGACCGGGCTGCGAGCGCCCAGCGCGGACGCCGCGTAGGTCTCCGTCACCGTCTGGGACTGCCCGGGCCACAGCGTCACGAAGTTGTCGCTGTAGGTCGCGGGGCGGACCTGGTTGTCGCCCGCGTCGGGCGTCGACCCGGTCCCGCGCCGCACGTCGACGCGCGCGAGGAACGCAACCGTGCTCGAGCGGTTCGTGAGCGTGACGTCGGTCGTCGTCGCGCCGCCGGCCGTGCGCGTCGTCGCGCAGGCGTCGAGCGTCGTCATCGGCAGCAGGCCGTTGATCGGGTCCTGCGCCGGCGTCTGCAGGTTGCGCAGGTCGCCGTAGGTGGACAGGTTGGGGTAGGCGCTGCCGCTGTAGGCCGGCACGTCGTTGACGGTCGACAGCCAGTAGACGTTGCGGTCGATCACCTTCGTGCCGCGCTTGAGGAGCAGCTCGAGGAAGTACGTCCGCTGGGGCACGCCGTTGACGTCGGGCAGCGTCGGGTTCGGGATCGTGAACAGCTGGTTCATCACGCCCTGGCTCGGCAGGTGGATGTTCCAGGCGTCCTTGCTGTCGAGCACCTTGCCGGTCATGTCGTAGGTGCGCGCCGTCACGGTCAGCCCGTTCTGGGGGTGGCCGGTGAGGTTGGCGACGTTGACCTGGCGGTTGCCCGGGTCCGACTCAGGCGCCGCGTAGGAGTAGTACACGTGCAGCGCCGAGTTGGCCTTCTTGGCGCCGAAGTACGTGCCCGACTGGTCGTAGTCGTAGTTGTAGAGATTCCAGAGCAGGCTCGGCATCGGCTTGTTCATCATCCAGTAGACGAGGCCGGTCGACGGCGAGTCGGTCCGCGTCGAGTGGTCGATGTAGGCCTCGAACTGCGCGCGCACGGACTCGTAGTTGAGCGCCTGTCCCTTGCGCACGAAGTCGTTGATGCTCGGGCTGTTGGCGTACAGGCCGGTCGCCCCCGGCGGGTTCGTCGGGCACGTGACCGGCGCCGCCGTCCAGGTGCCGTAGCGCCGGCAGACCGCCGTCGCCAGCACGCCGATGTGCTGGAAGCTCGAGTAGCTGGTGCCGCTGTCGCGCGAGCCGGTCCCGGAGTTGAACAGCCGCAGGTTCGGCGAGGTGACCATCTGCGTCTGCGCCGCGGGCGGCATGAAGCGGTCCAGTGAGTCCTTCGTCGGGACGGTCGAGCCGGGGCTCGCCTCGGTCTCGAACGCCCACGCGCCGCCGCGGTTCACGAACGCCCCGCTCGTGCACGGGTTGGCGCCGCTCGAGCCGGAGCAGTTGAGGCTGTACGCGTAGCTCGGCGGGAACCAGTTGTACGGGCCCTCCTTCATGCCCGACGGCCCGAGCGTGGACGTCGACTTGTACTCCGCCGAGGCGATCAGCGGGATGTCGAAGTCGGCGTCCTTGAAGCCCTGGATGGCGCCGGCCTCCTGCGCCGGCGCGGGCGTGTTGTCGCTCCAGCTCCAGAAGATCACGCTCGGGTGGTCGCGCTGCTGGCGCCCGAGCGTCAGCGCCGTGCGGTAGTTGGTCTCCTGGTCCTTGGCCGTCCAGCTGGAGCCTTCCTCCCAGAAGTTGCAGCACAGGTAGCCGCCATAGACCAGCAGGCCGGCCTTGTCCATCTCGTCATAGAACGAGTCGGGCTGGTCGTCGCCCTCGAGCCGCAGGCCGTTGAGGCCCATCGCCTTGATCAGCGCGATCTCGTTCGACAGCCGCTCCTTCGAGTAGCGAAGGAACATGTCCTGATCCATCATGCCGCCGCCGCGGAAGACGAACGGCTTGCCGTTGACCGAGAACCAGCGCGAGCCGTTGTAGGCGCGCGTTCCGGGCGCCGAGAGCCACGTCTTGACCGTGCGGATGCCGAACGTCTTCGAGACGACGTCGGAGGTGGCACCGGACTGCGAAGCCTTGATCGAGAGGCCGTACAGCGGCTGGTCGCCCATCTGGTACGGCCACCACAGCTTCGGGTGGTCGAGGTGCACCGGGTCGAACGTGACGGTCTTCGTCTCGCCCGCCGCCAGGCTGAGGGCCTGGTGGAGCTTGATGTCGGCGCCGCCGCCCGGCGAGCTGATCGTCGCGTCGACGTCGCCGGCCTGCGGGCTCTGGGTCGTGTTCTCGACCGTGCCCTTGACCGTTAGGTCCGAGCTGGACATGTCGTCGGCGTTCTTCTGGTTGACGTGCGCGTCGCTGAGCTGCAGCGCGTTGGCGACGTGCAGGCGGACCGGGTACTTCAGGCCCGTGTTCTGGTCGCGCGCCGTCTGCGTCCAGTCGTTGAAGTCCTGCGTGAGCATCGCGCCGGGGTCGTTCGGATAGAGCTTGAGCGCGAGCGCGTTGGCGCCGGGCTTGATCAGGCTCGTGATGTCGAACGTGTACTCCGGCTCGGAGCCCTGAAGCTCCGCACGCGTGGCGACCTGGGTGCCGTTGACCCACAGGTCCGCCTGACCCATGATCCCGCGCACCTCGAGCGTCGCGGCCTGGCCGGGCTGGAGGTTCGGCGTGAACTCGGTGCGGAACCACCACGGCACGTTGTACGGCGCGCCGGGAAGGCCGTGCGCGTCGCTGGGCTGGGGCCCCTGGCACGCGGTGATGTTCTCGCCGTAGAAGATGTTGTCGGCACCGCACTGCGCGCTCGCCGGCGTGTTCTGCAACTGGGCGGCGACCTCCGTGCCGACGGCGTTGGCGTCGTTGGTCTTGACGGGCAGCCAGCCCGTCGTCGAGTACCCGGGCTGGGAGAGGCCGTCCCCCGGATCGGTCGCGATCGCGCTGCTCACCACCTGCCAGTCCGGTGCGAGATCGACCGTCGAAGCCGATGCGACGGGTGCCGGGAACGCGCACAGCACCGCCGCCGCGAGCACTGCGCGCAGCGTGGGTCTAGACATCCTGCTCCTTCCCCTCGAATCCGTGGCAATTCGCAAGGATGCTTTCCGAACACGCCCGACCCGCCCGCAGAGCAGCTGATCGGTGACATCTATTCGTTAAGTTCCTTGCTATTTGACCCCGCGGGGAACGTACCACCAATCAGCGCCGTGGGCAATAGAACGGGCCCCGCTTTCGCGGGGCCCGTGCACGTCGAGGTATCGGGATTCGGCTAGATCGGAGACGAGGGCCGCGCGAGGCCCTCGGCGAGGTCGCCGAAGCCCGGGGCGACGATCGCGCCGGGCTGCGCGATCAGCTCCTCGGCCACGAGCGCCTCGGTGGTCAGCAGCAGCGCCGCGACAGACGCCGCGTGCTCCAGGCTCAGGCGCGTGACCCGCACCGGGTCGATCACGCCCTTCTCGAACAGGTCGCCGAACTCGCCGGTCAGTGCGTCCAGGCCGTGGCCGTCCGGCATCGCGCGCACCTGGTCGACGGTCGCGTGGCCGTCGTAGCCGGCATTGGAGGCGATCCAGTACAGCGGCTCGTCGAGCACGCTGCGCACGACCTCCACGCCGCGGGCGTAGTCGCCCTTGAGCTGCAGGCGGTCCAGCGCCGGCGACGCGCGCAGCAGCGCCGTGCCGCCGCCCGGCACGATGCCCTCCGAGACCGCCGCCTGCGTCGCCGCCAGCGAGCCCTCGGTCCGCCGGAAGCGCTCGGCGCGGACCGTATCCGTCGCCGCGCCGACGCGGATCACCGCGAGCTTGGACGCGAGCCGGGCGATCCGCTCCTGCATGATCTCGACGTCGCGCTCATGCACCGCGCGCGCCAGCTCGGCGCGGATCTGCGACAGCCGCGACTCGACCTGCTCGTGCGTGCCGCCGCCTTCGACAAGCGTGGTCGAGTCGGCCGTCACGATCACCCGTCGTGCCGTGCCGAAGTGCTCGCGCCGCACGCTCGTCAGCGACAGGCCGGCCTCCTCGGCGATCACCGTGCCGCCGGTGAAGGCGGCGATGTCGCCCAGGTGCTGGATCCGCCGGTGCCCGAAGCCCGGCGCGCGCGCAGCGACGGCCTCGATCGTCTTGTGCTGGTTGTTGGCCACCAGCATCCCGAGGGCGCCGCCGGAGACGTCCTCGGCGAGGATGAGCAGCGGGCGCTGGTCCTTCATCACCGCGTCGAGCGTCGGCAGCAGGTCGTTCGGGTGCTTGAGCGGCTTGTTGGTCAGGAGGATCAGCGGGTTCTCGAAGACGGTCTCCATCCGATGGGTGTCGCGCACCATGTACGGCGACACCCAGCCGTTCTCGACCACGACGCCCTCGGCGTACTCGACGCCGATGCCGGGCGTGTCGGACTCCTCGAGCGTGACGACGCCCTCGGGCCCGACGCGCTCGAGCGCCTCGGCGACGGCCTCGCCGATCACCTCGTCCTCCTTGGCGGCGATCGTCGCGACGTGCTTGAGCTCCGCACGGCCCTGCACCGGCCGTGCGACGCGCCTCAGCTCGGCAGAGATGCAGTCCATCGCCTCCTCGATCCCGCGCCGCAGGAGCATCGGGTTCGCGCCTTCGTCGAGCGCGCGCATGCCCTCGCGCACGATCGCCTGGGCGAGCAGCGTGGCGGTCGTCGTGCCGTCGCCGGTGAGGTCCGACGTCTTGTTGGCGACCTCGCGCACGAGCTGCGCGCCCATGTTGCGGTACTGGTCGGAGAGCTCGATCTCGCGCGCGATCGAGACGCCGTCGTTGGTGATCGACGGCGGCCCGGCGAGTCTCTCGAGCACCACGTTGCGACCCTTCGGGCCGAGCGTCACCTTGACCGTGTTGGCCAGCGCGTCGACGCCATCCTGGAGCAGGCGGCGGGCCTCGTGGTTGAAGTACAGGCGCTTGCCCATGGGTAACGTTGCCTCCTGGTTAGGCCGGGACGAGAATGCCGCGGCCCTGCAGCCGCCCTTGGTCGAGGTCCGCCATCGCGTCGTTGATCGCGTCCAGCGGATACGTGCTGGTGTGCAGCGTGACCTTGCCCTGCGCGGTCAGCGTCATCAGGTCCTGGAGGTCGACGTAGGTGCCGACGAGGTTCCCGATGAAGGAGATCTCGCGCGAGATGATGTCGATCGTCGGCACGTTGATGTTCTCGCCGTAGCCGATGACGTAGTAGAAGCCGCCGTCCTGCAGCATCGCGACGCCGTCCTCGATCGCGCCCTTCTCGCCGACGAAGTCGATGATCGCCTCAGCACCCATCCCGTCGGTGAGCTCGGCGACCGTGTCGCGCTGCGAGCCGTCGACCTTGACCGTGTGATCGGCGCCGAGCTCCTTCGCGAGCGCGAGCGCCTTCTCGGACGGGTCGACCACGATGATCTCGGTCGGCGTGTAGGCCTTCAGGCACTGGATGCCGATGTGGCCCAGGCCGCCGGCGCCGATCACGACCGCCTTGGTCCCGGCGCCGAGCACTCCGATCGCCTTCTTGACGGCGTGGATCGCGGTCAGCCCCGCGTCGGCGAGGGCGGCGATCTGCGTCGGGTGCAGCGACGGATCGAGCTTGACGACCGAGCGCGCGCTCGTGTGCAGGAACTCGGCGAAGCCGCCGTCGCGCCCGATGCCGGGGAACTCCCCGTTGACGCAGTGCATGTCGTCGCCGCGCCGGCACGGCCGGCACAGCCCGCAGGAGATGAAGGGGTGGACGATCACGGTGTCGCCGACCTCGACGTTGGTCACGCCGGAGCCGACCTCGTGGATCCAGCCGGCGTTCTCGTGCCCCGGCACGTACGGGAGCGCCACGCCGGACTTCTCCGCCCACTGGCCCTCCTGGATGTGCAGGTCGGTGCGGCACAGCCCGGCCGCCCCGATCTTCACGACCACGTCGAGCGGGCCCAGGATCTTGGGCTCGTCGATCTCCTCGACCTTCAGCGCCTCGTGATAGGCGTGCAATCGCGCGGCCTTCATGCAGCCACTCCCTCTTTGTACCGGGTTCTCAGCAGATCGCGGCACATGCCGCCGTTGGTCTCCAGCGACAGCGCGGTGAGGCCGGCGAGCCGCTTGAAGCGCGGGAGCTCGTCCGCGCTGACCGGGTCCCCGTCGCCCTTCACGAACGCCGGCGCACCGTCGCTCGCGTCCAGCCCCAGGGCGCGCCGCAACTCGCGGCAGCGCTCGGCATCGGGCCCCGAGAGCTGGCCGAGCGTCGCGCTCGCGGGGTCCGCGACGGTGGCGAGCAGGCGCCCCTCGCGCGCCACCAGCGCCTTGCGCTGGAACAGCCGGCGCAACGCGTCGAGCTCGCCCTGCGTCTCCCCCGGGAAGGCCTCCGAAAAGCCCTCCCCGCGGCAGACCGCGGCGTTGATCTCATCGCCCGTGTAGTGGTCCTCGAGCTCGATCACCACGCCTCGGACGCCGGCGACGTGCCCCACGGCGGAGCGCGCGTCGGCGGCCATCAGGAACGCGAAGTTGGGCGCGCACTGCGGCGTCGGAAGCCGCAGGCGCACCTCCACGTCGCCGTCTGAGGTCACGACGCAGGAGCCGACGAAGCCGAGCGTGGTGATCGGCTCGTCGAGCTCCGGGTCGTAGACCGTCCCGAGCTGCTCGAGAACTCGGGAGCGGAGACTCACCCCCCGACTCCCACGGCGCTCTCGGGGGAGGCCGGCTCCTCCGCCGACACCGGGATCCGCAGCTCCTCCGGCACCTCGACGCCGTACAGCCTGGCGCCGTTGAGCCCGAGGATCTTCTTCTTGCCCTCGACGCCGAGGCGCGGGTAGTCCGCGAGCTCGGAGTCATCGGGCATCTCCCAGTCGAGGAAGCCCTCGATCTGCCACTTCGGCTCCCAGATCGCGTAGTCGGAGCCGAACAGCATCTTGTCCTCGCCGACCCAGAACAGCAGCTCGCCCATGACCTTCGCGAAGAACTTCGGGCGGGCGTGCATCAGACCGCCGATGACCACCGACAGGCCGGCGTAGACGTTGGGCTCCTGCGTCGCCATGAAGCAGAAGTCCTCGATCCGCGGCAGGCCGACGTGCTCGACGATGAAGTTGAGCTTGCCGTTGTAATCGGTCGCCACGTGATCGATGTCGGAGACGTCGAAGGCGTCCTTGTCCAGCGGCCAGATCGTCGGGCCCTTGTGGACGTGGATGTTCTTGATCCCCAGCTCGACGCACTTGTCGAGGAACGGGCGGGCCTCTGGATCGGTCAGCTTCCAGCCGCGCGAGCCGTTGTGCCACTCGGCCGTGTAGAGCTTGACGCCCTTGAGGTCGTACTTCTCGTTGTCGGCCTCGAGCTGGCGCAGGCCGGCCTCGCCCTCGCGCGGATCCCAGCGGCCGTTGAGGATCAGCTTGCCGGGGAAGCGCTCGAGCAGCGACGCGTTCTGCTCGATGTCATTGAAGCCGTTCTTGTACCACTGCTTGAGATACGTCGACTGGAACACGGCCTTGTCGACGCCGCCGTTGACGAAGACGTCCTTCTCGAAGTCCTCGACCGAGTACTTCTGGAAGTGCTCGATCGACCAGTGCGTCTCCGGCGGTCCGAGCCCCTGATAGGCGTGGAAGCACTCGATCCAGCCCTTGGCGTACTGCTCCTGTCCCTTGACCCAGTTCTCCGGACTGGCGTCCCAGAAGTGGAGATGGCTGTCGAAGATGAAGTACTTCTCGCCGTTCTTCTCGTACATGCAGGACCTCCTAATCGACAGGCTGCAGGTCGAACCCGATGTACTCGGCGGCGTCCTCCGGGTTCGCGAAGAGCACGACCCGATCGTCAAGGACAACCATACGCCCGTAATGGGTCGACATGATCTCCTCGAAGTCGTCGTTGCCGAAGTCGTCCCAGCCGAGCGCCTCCGCGATCTCGGCGTAGTCGAAGTCGATTTTGCCGACGCCGTCGACGCGGATCATCGACGGCAACTCGCTGACGGTGACGTTCTCCTTGCCGCGCATCACGTTCGCGACGACGTAGCCGACCTGGTTGTTCATGAGCGTGACGCCCGCCTTGTTCGAAGACGAGCGGTCGGACGCGAACTGCGTCATGCCTTGACCTCCTTCGGGGCCTCGAGTCCGATGTCGCTCAGCAGGCTCTCCATCCGCGCCCGCGAGCGCTCGAACGAGTCCTCGAAGCGAATGATCTTCTCCGACAGCTGCGACCAGATCGGCTGCAGCTGGCGTCCCGCGTCGACGGCCTGCGGGACGTACTCGGCCAGCCAGCCCTCCATGATCTCGCGGTTGTCGGCGCCGTGCTCGGCGTCGTCGGCGAGCATCCGGAACAGCGCGCGGCCCGAGCGCTGATCGCGCGCGGCGTCGGACTCGCCGGCGCCGATGATCGTCGGCGTCACGAAGTCGCCGTGCGGCGCCGCGACCTGCATCACGAAGCCGGAGCGGAACAGCTCGCCCACGAGCGGCTCGAAGACCGCCGTCGTGGCGAACAGCGCCTCGCCCCAGTCGCGGATGCCGGTGAGCCGCTCGACCAGCTCGCGCGTCGGCTGCCAGATCGGGTCGTTCTGCCACGCCTCCTTGTGCACCGAGCCCTGGAAGCCCTCGATCTCCTCCGACAGCGTGAGGTTGTAGAGGATCAGGTCCTGCGCGAAGCGCAGCTTATGCGCGGCCGCGACGGCCATCGCGTTGTTGATCATGTTCGTCGGCGCGTCGCGCTGCGCCGGCGTGTAGACGTGCAGGCCGAGGCCGTGCTCGGCGTGCGCCCACGCGAAGACGTGGCGCTCGAGCACCCGCACCCACGCGGAGTTGAAGTTCGCGAAGGCGTGCGCGAGGCGGCCCTGCTCGATGTTCTGGGAGATCTGGCGGACGACGTTCGCGTTGTTGCGATAGATCGTCTGCTCCCACTCCTCGTTCGGATCGAGGTACTCGTGCCAATTGGACGACTTCAGCGCCGTCCACTCCTGCGGGTAGCCCGCGTCGCCGTTGGCGAACGCGTAGACCCACCCCTGCGTCAGGTGGCGCGCGGGGTCCGGCTGGACGTCGACCGTGACGTCCTCATAGACGGTGGCCCGGCGCTTGCGCGGGGTGAAGTAGTTGTAGCTGCGGCTGGTCCAGGACGGGAACTCCTGGGCGCCGGCCTCGGCGTCCGTGAAGACCGGCTTGGGGACGCTGCGCTCCTTGGCCTCCGTTGCCATGGGTCTCCTCTCTCACTCGTCGGCGGTGGTGGTGAACTTGTCGAAGTAGATGTGCGCCTCGGGCACGCCCTTGGCCTCAAGGAGGGCGATCGCCGCCTCGACCATCGGCGGCGGCCCGCAGACGTAGGCGTCGACGTCGGAGATGTCGTCCTCCAGGCGCTCGACGACGTCCGTGATCAGCCCCGTCTCGCCGTTCCAGCCGTTGCTGTCCTCCGAAAGCGCGGGGACGAAGGTCCCCGGCAGGGCGGCGAGCTCATCGAGGTGGAATAGGTCTGCCTCGGTGCGCGCGCCGTAGTAGTAGGTCGCTTCTCGCTCGCTCCGGGTCTCCTCGAGCGAGCGCAGCAGGGAAAGGATCGGCGCCATTCCGGCGCCTCCGCCGATGAACAGCAGCCGGCGCGGGGAGCTGGCCCGCAGCGTGAAGACGCCGTAGGGCCCGGTGACCTCCAGCGCGTCGCCGGGCTTGATGGCGCCGTCCGCGAGCAGGCCAGAGAAGCGGCCCCCCGGGTACAGCTTGATCATGAACTCGAGCTCGCCGGGCGCGCTCGAGTGGGTGTTCGCCATCGAGAACGAGCGGTGCGCGTCCTCGTGGCCCGGGACGTGGATGTCCACGTACTGCCCCGGCCTGAACTCGAACGGCTCGTCGTCCTCGACGCGAAGGTGCAGGCGCCGGATGTCGCTCGTGAGCGACTCGACCGCCTCCACGCGGGTCTTCACAGTCCGAGGCGGAGTCCCGCCGTGGAGGATCTCCTCGTCGTAGTTGATCAGCTCGACCTCGAGATCCGAGTACGGGTGCGCCCGGCACAGCAGCGTCCAGCCCTCGGCCTCCTCGAAGTCGGGCAGAGCGAACGTCGAGTAGCGGTCGAGATCGACCTCGCCGTCGAGCAGGAACGACTTGCACGCCGAGCACTGCCCCTCCTTGCAGCCGTGCATGAGCATGATGCCCTGCCGGAAGGCGGCGTTGAGGACGGTCTCCTCCTCATCGACCTCGATCTCGATGCCGACGGGCTCGAAGCGGACGGTGTGCGTGTTCCCCATGGCTGTGTGTGGGGGAGCCGGCGCGCCGCCGGCCCCCGTCGTACTTCGGCTACGCCGCCGCCGGACGGCCGGCCGGGCCGCCGCGCTTGTATTCGGCGATGTGCGCCTCGCGGTCCTCGGGCGACATCGCGTTCAGGAGCACGTTCGGGCTCTGGAGCGTGATCCCGCGGACCTCGTCGAGCGTCCACATCGCCTTGGGATCGAGGTTCAGGTGCGGCTGCGGGACGAGGGTGTGCCCGTCGTCGCGGACGAACCCGCTGTCCTCCATGATCTCGGCCACGTCGCGGCCGTGGTGCAGGGTCTCCCACTCGCGCATGCCGGCGAGCCGGCCCATGCTCGGGGTCGGCCGGCCCTCGTACTCAGGCCGGAAGGCGACCTTGTCGGTCCAGTGGCAGGTCTCCGAGCAGTACGTGCGGACCTGGCCGTCGACCTCGTCCACGACCGTGTCCTCGCGGATCAGGCATGGGACCATGCACGTCCAGCAGCGGTGCGGGTACTGGTAGTCGGCCTCGGGCTCGAAGGCGATCGGCTTGTGGCCGTTCTTCTTCGAGAGCTCGGTGTACTTCTCCCACCACTTGCCGTACTTGTCGTACCAGCCCGGGTACTTGTACTCGAACCACTCGAAGTCCTCGTCGTCCATCCCGTCGATCCGCCAGTAGTTGGCGAACCAGCCGGTGGCGAAGAACTGCGCGACCTCGTGGATGTAGCCCTTGTTGATGATCCGGTTCCACGACTCCTCGACGAGGTCGTGGGGGACCGTCAGGCCGTACTTCTCGAGCGGGACCAGATACGACCGGTAGTAGTCGTCGTAGATCCAGCGGCGCCAGGCCTCGGCATAGGACTCGCGATCCTTGCGCCGGTCCTTGGTGCCGTACTCGATGAACGTGCCGATCGCGGCGTCCACGACGGCGTGGTTGTTCCACCACGCGTAGCGGAGGTCGCGCTCGAGCAGTTGCCGGTTGCGCTCGTCCGCGAGCGCCATGAGGATGATCGAGTAGCCGTTGGAGATGTGCCGGCTCTCGTCGGACTGCACCGAGTGGAACACGGTCGGCAGCAGGTAGTCGCCGTTCGCCGCGGCCTCGCCGGGCATCGCGACGAAGAGGACGTTCGTGAACGCCGTCTCGGCCACGATGGTGAGGTAGACGTTGGCGGCCGTGATCGCGTCGCCGGTGATGAACCCCTCGCCGAACTGGCGGCCGATCGTGCCGGCGTAGCAGTTGGCGAACCCCTTCTCCGTGATGTCGAAGCCCGCGGGGTCGATGTAGTGGTTCATGTACAGCCGCTTGAGGTTCATCTGGATCGTCGAGTGGCGAACCTCGTCGATCATCTGGATGGCCAGCCCGTTGTGGACCTCGGGGTTGGGCACCGCGTTGATCGCGAGCGGCATGGCGCGGGCGGCCGAGATCTCCGGGAACGGGATGATGCTCAGGAACAGCTTCTGCCACTCCATCCAGCGCTGCTGGACCTGGCGGAACATGTTCCCGCGGATGGCGCCGTCCATCGCCCCGAAGACGCGGTTGTCCTTCTCCTCCTCCATCGGGAAGTAGGAGCGCAGGACCTGCTTGAGCGGGTCCTTCTTGGGAGCCTTCTCGAACGTGTAGTCGGTCGGGTACTTGTCGACCGGCTCGATGAAGGTGGGCTCCCAGGAGAGCTCCTGGATCTTCTGATGGGCCTTGGTGATGCTGGCTCGGCTCAAAGCCTTACCTCCTCTGTGACGTCGCCCGACGTCCGGTGAGCGGGGACACCGGGGCGAAACACTCTTTTCACCGCGTCAGCGACGCTAGGCGGCGCTCGGAGTCGGGTGCAAGAACGGTCCGGGCATCCGCAGATGCCTGGAATCTGGAGACGTCGCGAACCGTCTCCTGCAGGGCGACGTGCTCCTCGTCGTAGGCCCGCCGCGACATCGAGATGCCGACGGCGGCGACGAAGTGCCTGCGCGCGTCGAGGACCGGAGCGGCGATGGAGCAGAAATCGCCGTCGAACTCCTCGCGCTCGACCGCGATCCCGGTGCGGCGGATCGACCGGAGCTCCGCCAGCAGCTCCTCGCGCGTCGTGATGGTGTTCGGGGTGAAGGGGCGCAGGCCGAGGGCGAGGTACCGGTTCAGCGCGTCGGCGGGGGAGAGGGCGAGCACGACCTTGCCGAGCGCGAGCGCGTGCGCATTGTCGCGGATCTCGGAGCTCAGGCCGGGCAGCTTGGGCATGCCCTGCAGGCCCCGCTCGATCGCGACGCGCAGCACGCCGTTGCGCACGACGGCGGCGTAGGCGCGCTTGTGCGTGCGCGCCAGCAGGTCCTCGACGATGCCCGAGAGATCCTGCGGGTCGGAGTCGCCGCCGACCGCGCGGCGGAACTCCGGGGCGAGTTGGTAGATGCCGCCGGGGCGCCGCACCGCGACCGTCTCGTCGCACATGCTGGCGAGCACGTTGTAGGCCGTCGAGACGCTCTTGCCGAGCCGCACGGCGACCTCGTCCGCGCGCACCCCGTCCGGCGTCTGCGCCAGCAGCCAGGTGACTTCGAGCGCGGAGCGTGCGGTGCTCAGACCACGGTGGTGCACGACACGAAGTGCACCACCCGGGCGTTACACCGGCGTTGCAGCGGCGCGGCGCAGCTCGCCGACCCGGGCGGCGGCGCGCGAACGGCGCGGATCGTGGAACTGCAGGCGCGTCAGCAGGCGCTTCCAGGCCGGCAGGTCGCGCTCGCCGCCGGGCGTCTGGACCCAGGCCCACAGCGCCTCGGGATCGTCGCCGGTCATCACCGCCTGGCGCAGCCACGCGTCCAGGTGCTCGCGCTCGCGCACGACGCCCGGCGCCTCGGAGGACGGCAGCAGCGGGCCGGGATAGCGCTCGGCGGCGTCGCGCACCCGGCCGCCGGCGAGGAGGCCCTCGACGTGGCGGACGTCGGAGTCCACATCGCACGTGAGGCGGTAGAGGTCGGTGTCGATCCACGGGCCGAGCAGCTTGCGCAGGCGCGAGACCTCGACGCGCACGCTGCCGGGGCTGCCGCCGTCGCCGTGCAGGTCGGCGCACAGCGCCTCGGCGCTGTAGCCCTGCGGATGCGCGCACAGCAGCGCCAGGATCTCGGCCAGGCGCGGGCGCACCTCGGTCGCGGCGCCGTTGAGCTCCAGCAGCGCGCGGTCGCGGCCGAGCAGCGCGAGCTTGAGCAGCGGGCGCGCGGTCCGCGAGCGCCTGGCCTCCAGCGCGTGCACGACGAAGGCCTCGTGCGCGCTGCTGACCGGCTCGGCGACGGCATGCGCGCCGGACGGCAGGAGCAGCTCGCCGCCGCCGGCCGGGACCGCGAGGCGGCCCTGCGCGCGCCAGCTCTTCGGCAGCTGCGTGATCGCGCGGCCGGAGGGCGCGACGAGCGCTTTCCCGGGCGCCACGCGGTCGCCATAACGCGCGCGCAGGCGCGCGTCTATCTCCTGCAGCTCGAGCCGCAGCGTCGCCTCGACGGCCTTCGCGGTGGCGGTCGCGACGGCGAGGCTGTGCGGGTGGACCGTCGAGAAGTCTCCCGTTAGATCGATGACGCCGAGCAGCTCGCCGGTGTCCGGGTCGTGGATCGGGGCGGCGCTGCACGTCCAGCGCTGCACGGGCTCATTGAAGTGCTCGGGGCCGAAGACCTGGACGGCGTGATCGGCGGCGATCGCCGTCCCGATCGCGTTCGTGCCGGCGCCCGGCTCGCTCCACAGCACGCCCTCGGCGAAGTTCATCATCTCGGCGGCGCGGCGCCTGACGGCGCCGGCGCCCTCGATGCTCAGCAGGACGCCCTTGGCGTCGCTGATCACGATCAGATAGCCCGCCTCTTCGGCCATCTCGGCGAGGCAGGCGTGGACGAGCGCGGCATGACGGCCGAGCGGGTGCTCCTCGTAGAGCTCGTGCACCTCCTCCTCGTCGGCGATCACCGGCGCGAGCCGGCGGCCCGTCGGGTCCACGCCCGCGGCGAGCGAGCGGCGCCAGGAGTCGGCGATCGGACCGCGAACGGACGGCTCGCCTTCGTCATCCTCGCCGAGGAAGCGCTCCCAGGCGAACCGGAGCTCCTGGGCCCGCACCGTCGGCGCCGTTGCGGCGTCGATCGCTAGCCACGTATTCGAGCCGGTCTGGCTCACGTCCACTCTCTCCTCTCGGACGCTTCCACACTAGCGCCTGTTCGCAGCATGATGGATCTTCTTGACCCGAGGCTAAGGAAGCTGGAGTTTGCGGCACCATGGCGGCACCGGTCCGTTCGATCTCGCAATCCCTGAGGCACTATCGGATGCTCATCGGCGGTGAGTGGGTGGAGTCCCGCTCGGGTGAGACGTTCGAGAGCGTGGACCCGTTCACGGGGCGCCCGTGGGCGATCGTGCCGCGGGCGGGCGCGGAGGACGTCGACGCCGCGGTCGCGGCGGCGCGGGCCGCCTTCGACGGCGGGCCGTGGCGCCGGATGCCCGGCGCCGAGCGAGCGCGCCTCATGCGCCGGCTGGCGGAGCTGATCGCCGTCAACGCCGAGCGCATCGCGGTCGTCGAGACCACCGACAACGGCAAGCTGATCCGCGAGATGGAGGGGCAGCTGCGCGGGCTGGCCGACTACTACCACTACTTCGCGGGCGCGGCGGACAAGATCCACGGCGAGACGCTCCCCCCGGACCGGCCGAACTTCTTCATCTACACCCTGCGCGAGCCGGTCGGCGTGGTCGGCGCGATCACCCCGTGGAACTCGCCGATCCTGCTGATGAGCTGGAAGCTGGCGCCGGCGCTCGCGGCGGGCTGCACGTTCGTCGTCAAGCCCGCCGAGCAGGCGCCGGCCTCCACCCTGGAGTTCGCGGAGCTGGTGGAGCAGGCCGGCTTCCCGCCGGGCGTCTTCAACGTGATCACCGGCTTCGGCGAGGACGCGGGCGCGCCGCTGGCCGCGCATCCGGGCGTGGACAAGGTCGCCTTCACGGGCTCGACCGCGGTGGGGCGGCACGTGATGAAGGGCGCGGCCGACCACCTGGCGCGGGTGTCACTCGAGCTCGGCGGGAAATCGCCGAACATCGTGTTCGCCGACGCGGACCTCGAGGCGGCGGCGAACGGCGTCGTCGCGGGGATCTTCGCGGCCACGGGCCAGACCTGCATGGCGGGCTCGCGGCTCTTCGTCGAGGACGCGGTCCACGACGAGCTCGTCGAGCGGCTCGCCGCGCGGGCACGCGAGATCCGGCTGGGCGATCCGCTGGAGGCGGCGACCGAGATGGGTCCGGTCGCCTTCCGCGAGCACCGCGACAACGTCGAGGCGCGGATCGGCGTCGCCGTCTCGGAGGGCGCGCGGCTCGTGACCGGCGGCGGCCGGCCGGGCGACGCCGCGCTGCGCGAGGGCTTCTTCGTCGAGCCGACGATCTTCGCCGACGTCTCGCCGGCGATGGACATCGCGCGCGAGGAGGTCTTCGGCCCCGTGCTCGCCGTGCAGCGCTTCGCGGGCGAGGACGACGTCGTCGCGCGCGCGAACGCCTCGGCGTACGGCCTGGCGGCGGGCGTGTGGACGCGCGACGTGCAGCGCGCGCATCGCATGGCGCGCGACCTGCGGGCCGGGACGGTCTGGGTCAACTCCTACCGCGCCGTAGGCCCGATGGCGCCGTTCGGCGGCTTCAAGGCGAGCGGGATCGGGCGCGAGAACGGGCTCACGGCGCTGGACGAGTACACGGAGATCAAGACCGTGTGGATCGAGTTGACGGGCGCGACCCGCGACCCGTTCCAACTGGGCTGAGCGCTCACCGGGAACCTCTCACGTGGTCGCGGGCGTAACACCCGTATGCGACGCGTCACGCTCCTCATCGGCTTCGCGCTCCTCGTTCCGGCGTCCGCGCACGCCGCCGGCGGTCCCGTTCCGCCGGCGTTCGGCGGCAAGGAGGTGAGCGCGCCCGGCGGCCCGGACAACCTCGTGGCCGTCCGGGCCGGCGCGGACCGGACGGTCGTGCTGCGCCTGAACCGCGCGGACGCCTCGGTCATGCGCTCGCGCTCGCTCCCCGGCGCGTTCGGCGTCCCCGCGGCCACCTACGACGGCATCAACACCGGGCTGTCCGCGGACGGCCGCACGCTCGTCCTCGCGGAGGGCGCGAACCGCTTCCCGGTGCGGTCGACCAGGCTCGCGGTGCTCGACGGCCTGAGCCTGCGCCCGCGCCGGATCGTCACGCTCCGCGGCATGATCGCCGTCGACGCGATCTCGCCGGACGGCCGCCGGCTGTACCTCGTCGACTACAAGGACGGCAACCTCGCCCGCTACGACGTGCGCGCGTACGACCTCGTCCGCGGCCGCCTGGAGAGCAAGCCGGTGATCGACCCACGTGAGCCCCAGGAGAAGCTGCAGGGTGTCCCGGTCACGCGCGTCCAGAGCGGCGACGGCCGCTGGGCGTACACGCTCTACTCCGGCGAGGAGCCGTTCATCCATGCGCTCGACACGGAGGGCAGGACGGCCGTCTGCATCGACATGCCGAAGACGATCGGCGCCGATGCCGGCTCGATCAAGCTCGGGCTCGCCGCGGGCACGCTCACGGTCGAGCGCCGCGGCATCCCGGTCGCGCTCGTGGACCTCAAGACCTACAAGGTCAGCTCTCCGAGGCCCGCGGCGGCGCCGCGGCCGGCGATCGCGGCGTCGCGCACGACAGGACGCGACGGCCGGCCATGGGTCCTGTGGACGGTGCCGCTGCTCGCGCTCGCCGGGCTGATCGTGCTCGCCCGCCGGCGCGGTGTCACCCTGACGGGCCGTGATCGCTGAGCTGACGGAGATGATCAACGCGGCCTACGCGGCCGGCGAGGAGGGCCTGTGGCGGCCGGGCACGCCGCGCGTGTTCGAGCAGGACGTGCGCGCGATGCTCGAGGCCGGCGAGCTGCTCACCCTCGAGCGCGACGGCGAGCTCGCGGGCTCGGTGCGGGTGCGGCAGCTCGACGCGCAGACCGCGGAGCTGGGCATCCTCAGCGCCGCGCGCGACGGCAGTGGCGCCGGCCGTGAGCTCGTCGCGCGGGCCGAGGACTGGGCCCGCGGACGCGGCCTGACGGGGATGCGGCTCCAGCTGCTCGTCCCGCGCGAGGGCACGCATCCGTTCAAGCAGCGCCTGCACGACTGGTACCGGCGGCTCGGCTACCGCGTCATCGGACGCCGCGACTTCGCCGAGGTCCTGCCGGAGCCCGCGACGTACCTGCTCGCGCCGTGCGACCTCGTGGACTACGAGAAGGCGCTGTAGGCGCCGTCAGGCCGGTCCTCTGAGCGCGGCGACGGTCGCGCTCGCCGACACCGCGCCGATCTCCTCCGGGACCTGGTCGAGCTTCATCCCGCGCGCCACCCGGAGCCCGCGGTCGAGCGGGCGGAAGAAGTTGTCGTAGTGCGTCGGGACGACGACGCGCGGATCGAGCTTCGGCAGGATCCGGCGCCAGTAGTGCGGCGTCCAGCCGCGTCCCGCGATGCCCGCGAGGAAGACGTCGACGGGCTCGCGAGCGAGTGCCTCGTCCACGAGGTTCGCGCTGCCCTGGTGGTAGAGGGCGATGCCGGCGACCTCGATCCGGATGCCCCAGACCTGTCCGCACTTGTAGGCGGAGGGGGAGAGGCCGTGCACGTGCTCGCACGTCAGCTCGCCGTCGAACGGCACGCGGCGGCCCAGGATCAGCTTCGCGTGGCGGCTGGGGACGAAGCGCACGACGAACGGGCCCAGCTCGTACGGCCGCCCCGGCTCGACGACGACGCTCCCGAGCCCGTACAGCCGCATCAGGCGCGCGAGCGACTCCGAGCCGTAGGCGGCACAGCCGAAGCGCCGCGCCAGCGCGGGCGCGTCGATCGCGTGATCGAAGTGGGTATGGCCGACCAGCACGCCGGCGACCGGTCCCGGCGCGTGGATGTAGCGGTCCACCAGCGCCGGATCCGACAGCGCCGGCCGGCGCAGGAGCAGCCGCCGGAGCGGGGCCCGCGAGACGTACGGGTCGATGAAGATCGACACGCCCTCGTAGGTGAGGCGGTAGCCGGACACGCCCAGCCACTCGACCTCGAGCCCCGGCGGCAGGCCGAGCGGAACCGTCTCGAGCTCGGTCAGGATGTCCATGGGTACTCGTAGGGTCCCAGCTGGCGGCACGCCGCGACGGTTGCCGGTTGAGTGTTGGCGCGCCAGGGTTGATACTGCGAACATCCAGTCCGGGCGTGAATCCATGCCGCTGCGGGGGTACCTGGCGGGGCTCGTGGTCCTGTTCGCGCTCGGCGCGGGCGCGGCCACGCTCTACGGCCGCGCCCAGGCCCAGTCCGACGCGCGCGACGCGGCACGGGCCGACGCGCGGTTCGGCGCCCGGCTGGCGGCCCGCGAGACGGGCGCGGGCGTCAAGCTGCTGCAGGACACCGTGGCCGGGGCGGCCGCGAACCCCGGCGTCCCGCAGGCGTACGCGCATCCCGAGCAGTGCGCTCTGGCCTTCGGCGGCACCGACGCCTACACCACCGGCCACGTCGACCTCGTGCGCACCGACGGCTCGATCGCCTGCTCCTCCTCGAAGCGCCGCGGCGGCTACCAGCACGCGCCCTGGCTCGGCCGCGTCCTGCGCGGCCGCGCGCTGGTGGCCCCGGCGCCGGATCCGACGACCGGCAAGCAGGTCGTGCTCGCCGGCGCGCCCGTGCCCAAGCTCGGCGCGGTCGTCGCGGTCTTCGACCTCGACGGCCTCGGGCCGAGCCTGCGCGAGACCTACGGGGGCCCGCGGCAGCTCGAGTTCGTGTTGACCGGGGGGAGCACCGTGCTGACGCGGTCGGCCGACCCGGACCGCTGGATCGGCAGGCAGCTCGCCGGCGCTCCGTCAGAGCGCGGACGCCTGTACGCCGCGGCGCCGGTCCCCGGCGTCGGGTGGCGCATGTACGCCGGCGCCGACGAGAAGGCGGCGCTCGCCGCCACGCGGGCGCTGGACCGGCGCGAGCTGACGATCATCCTCGCGGGGCTGCTGCTGTTCGCCGGCGCCGTCTTCGTCGTCCACCGCCGCATTGCGCGCCCGCTCGAGCGGCTCAGCGGCGAGGTCCGCGCCGCCGCGGCCGACGGTACGCCCCGGCCGCTGCCGGTCGCCGGGCCCGCCGAGGTCGCGACGCTCGCGCACCGGCTCAACGAGCTCGGGGAGGCGGTCGCCGAGAAGGAGCGCCTGCAGCTGCAGCTCCAGCAGTCCCAGCGGCTCGAGAGCCTGGGCCAGCTGGCCGGCGGGATCGCGCACGACTTCAACAACCTCCTGGCGGTGATCCTGGGCTACGCCTCGTTCATCGCCCGGCGCGCTCCGGAGGGCTCCGATGATGAGCGCGACGTGGTCGAGATCCGCAAGGCCGGCGAGCGCGCGACGCGGCTCACGCACCAGCTGCTCGCATTCGCGCGGCGCGAGACCGTGCGGCCGAAGGTGCTCGACCTGACCGGCGTCGTGCTCGAGATGGAGCAGCTCCTGCGCCGCACGCTGGGCGAGCATGTCAGGCTCCACACCACGCTGGCGGCCGACCTGTGGCCGATCATGGCCGACTACGGCCAGCTCGAGCAGGTGCTGGTCAACCTCGCCGTCAACGCCCGCGACGCCATGCCGGAGGGCGGGACGCTGACGATCGACACCGAGAACGTCAGCGCCGACGAGGCCTATGCTGCGATGCGCCCAGGGCTCGCGCCCGGCCGTTACGTCCGCCTGCGGGTGAGCGACACCGGCGTCGGCATGACGCCCGAGGTCGTGGAGCGCGCCTTCGAGCCCTTCTTCACCACCAAGCCGAAGGGTCACGGCACGGGCCTGGGGCTGGCGACGATCTACGGGATCGTCACCGGCTCCGGCGGGCACGTGCAGGCGTATTCGGAGCCTGGGCTCGGCACCACGTTCACCGTCCTGCTGCCCGCGACCGACGCGCCGGTGCCGGCGGCCGCCGACCCCGCCCGCGAGCCGCGGCGCGGCGGCGGCGAGACGATCCTCGTCGTCGAGGACGAGGCTCCGATGCTGGAGGTGACGCGGCGGCTGCTCGAAGGCGGCGGCTACCGCGTGCTCACCGCCGCCGGCGGCGAGGAGGCGCTGCGCGTCGCGAGCGCGCACGCCGGCGCGATCGACCTGCTGCTGACCGACGTCGTGATGCCGGTCATGCTCGGCAAGGAGGTCGCCAAGCGCGTCGCCGAGCTGCGGCCCGGGATCGCCGTGCTCTACATGTCGGGCTACGCGCAGTCGGTCATCGGCCCGATGGGCGACCTCGCGAACGGCAATGCCATCATCGACAAGCCGTTCACCGAGGCCGCGCTGCTCGACCGCGTCGCCGGCGCGCTCACCGCGACCCGGACCTGAGCAGCAGGACCGCCTCGTTCGGGCCGAGCACGGCGGCGCCGTCCGCGCGGCCGGGGTCGGTGGAGAGCAGCAGCCGCCCGGTCTCGGGGAGCGGCGCGGGCGAGCCGGTGAAGTTGACGGCGGCGAGGATCCGCTCCCCGCGTGTCCACGCCAGCACGCCCGGCGCGGCGTCCAGCAGCCGCTGCGCGCCGTCCTGCAGCTCCCGCGTCCCCGCCCGCAGCGCGGCGAGCCGGCGGGTGAAGCTCAGCGTCGAGCGCGGGTCGGCGGCCTGGCGCTCGGCGCTCAGCTCGTCGGCCCCGTCCACGAACGGCAGCCACGGCTCGCCGCCGGTGAACCCGTGGCCGGGGCCGGGCGTCCACGGCACCGGCGCGCGCGAGGGGTCGCGGCCGTCGACGTCGACGACCCGCTCGGGGGGGATGACGGCATCCGGGAGCCCGAGCTCCTCGCCCTGGTACACGAACGGCGTCCCGCGCAGCGCGTACAGCAGCAGCAGCGCGGCGCGCGCGGCGTGCGGCCCGAAGCGCGATGCCGGCCGCGGCATGTCGTGGTTGCCGAGGAACCACGCCGGCCAGGCGTCGCGGGCCTCGGCGTCGAACTCCTCGATCGCGCGCCGGAACGCGGCCGCCTCCCACGGCAGCTGTGCCGCGACGAAGTTGTGCGCCATGTGCAGCTGACCGGCCCCCACGTACGCCGCCAGGCGCGCGGTCTCGAACAGGTACACCTCGCCCACGAGCATGCGGTCCGGATAGGCGTCGACGAGCCGGCGGATCGAGGCGAGGCGGTCGTGGACGGTCGGCCAGTCCTGGTCGTGCGAGCGGTCCGCGCCCGCGTTGGAGCGCAGCTCCGGGTCCTTGGCGAACTTGGTGATCGCATCGAGCCGGAAGCCGTCGACCCCGCGCTCGAGCCAGAAGCGCAGCACGTCGTGCATCGCCGCCTCGACCTCCGGGTTGTCCCAGTTGAGATCCGGCTGCTGCGGGGTGAACGAGTGCAGGTACCACTGGCCGGTCGGGGCGTCGAAGCTCCACGCGCCGCCGATCGCCGGGAACGCCGAGATCCAGTCGTTGGGCGGCCCGTCGCCGTCGCCGTCGCGCCAGACGTACCAGTCGCGCTTGGGGCTCTCGCGCGAGCGGCGCGACTCGACGAACCACGGGTGCTGGTCGGAGGTGTGGCTCGGCACCCAGTCGAGCACGACCTTCAGCCCGCGCGCGTGGCAGGCCGCGACGAGCCGGTCGAAGTCCTCGAGGCTGCCGAACAGCTGGTCGACGCCGGTGTAGTCGGCGACGTCATAGCCGAAGTCGGCCATCGGCGAGGGGTAGATCGGGGAGAGCCAGATCGCCTCGGCGCCGAGCGAGGCGATGTGCCCGAGGCGCTGCTCGATGCCGCGCAGGTCGCCGACGCCGTCGCCGTCGGAGTCGTTGAACGAGCGCGGGTAGATCTGGTAGATCGCGCCGCGCTGCCACCACGCGACCGCCTCCGGCGGCTCGGCCCGAACACCGTCGTGCGCTTCGAGCGTCACGTGGTCCTCCTTTCGATCACGGTCAAGGGCTCGATCGCCTCCACGGGCGCCTTGACGCCCTCGATCGCGGCCAGCAGCAGCTCGGCGCCGCGCCGCCCGCTCTCGCGCAGCGGCTGGCGGACGGTCGTCAGGCCGGCGACGGCGGCGAGGTCGATGTCGTCGAAGCCGATCACGGCGAGGTCGCCGGGCACGCGCAGCCCGGCGCGCTCCGCGGCCTCGATCACGCCGATCGCCTGGACGTCGGAGGCGGCGAAGACGGCGGTAGGCGGCTCCGGCAGCTCGAACAGCGGCGCCGCGACCTCGCGCGCCTCCTCGCGGTCGTGGCCGCCGAGGCGCTCGTACGCGCGGGGCGCCTTCAGCCCCGCCCGGCGCAGCGCGCGCCGGTGGCCGCGCAGGCGGCGCTCGCTGGAGGTGAGGTCGAAGGGCGCCGGGAGGCGGTCGCCGACGAACGCGATCCGCTCGTGCCCCTTGGCGATCAGGTGCCCGGTGGCGAGCTCGCCGCCGAGCACGTCGTCGGTCGCGACGTGGGGGAGGGCGCGGTGGGCCGCGTCGACCAGCACCGTCGGCCTGCGCTCGCGTGCGAGCGCGGCGAGCTCGGCGTCGGTCGGGCGGATCGAGATCACGATCAGGCCCTCGACCGCGTGCCGGCTCGCGAGGTCGGTGAACGCGGCGGCGCGCTGCTCCGGCGTCTCGACGTCGGCGAGCAGGAGCAGGTAGCCGCGCTCCGAGAGCCCGGTGGACAGGCCGCGCAGCCGCTCGGCGCTGGAGGGACTGGTGAAGAAGGGGGCGATCACGCCGATCGCGTGGCTGCGCCCGGTCGAGAGGCTGTGGGCGGTGGGGTTGCGCACGAAGCCCAGCTCCGCGATCGCGGCGTGCACGCGCTCGCGCTTGTCGGGCTTGACGAGGGGGCTGTCGTTGAGCACGCGCGAGACGGTCCCGACACCGACGCCCGCCTGGCGGGCGACGTCGCGGATCGTCGGCGCGCGCGAGGGCAGGGGCGCCCTGTCGGCGGTCGCCGGCGCGCGGGACAGCGCCTGGGGCGCCTGGTCGTCGTTCTCCGGCGCTCGGCGCGGCATGGGCGACTGAGCGTAGTCGTGGGGGCTTGACACGGGTTGGATCATTGGAACCGGTCCCAGTGGGACCGGTTCCAGTATGGCAGCTAGGGGAGGAGGAGCACTAATGAGAATCCGCATCGGATTTGCGCTCGCCACGGCATGCGCGATCGCCGTCGCGGCGTGCGGGAGCGACAACGGAGGAAGCTCGTCGCCGGGGAACGCGTCGAGTGCCGGCAAGTCGACGGGGGCGACCAAGGGCGCGAAGGCGATCGACCCCGGCTTGATGAACGGTGCGAAGGGGACGATCAACTACTGCCAGGGCAAGGACACGTCGGGCAACGTGGTCGCGGCGGTGAAGAAGTTCAACGCGATGAACACGGGCGTGACGGTCAAGCTGATCGAGTTCTCGACGTCGGCGGACGAGCAGCGTCAGCAGTTCGTGCAGCGCCAGGAGGCCAAGTCGGGCGAGTGCGACGTGTTCGACGCGGACGTGATCTGGACGGCGGAGTTCGCGTCGCAGAAGTGGATCTATGACATGACGCCGTATATCAAGAGCCGCGAGTCGGAGATCATTCCGGCGACGCTGCAGACGGCGACCTACGACGGCAAGATCTGGGCGGTGCCGCAGACGACCGACGCGGCGTTCCTGTATTACCGCGACGATCAAGTCAAGACGCCGCCGACGACCTGGCAGCAGGTCTACGAGGAGGCCAAGGCCAACGACGGCATCGTCTATCAGGGCGCGCCCTATGAGGGCCTGACCTGCGACTTCCTCGAGCTCGCGTTCGCGGCGGGCGGCAAGGTGCTCTCCGACGACGGCAAGAAGTCCGAGATCAACTCGCCGGCCAACGTCAAGGCGCTGCAGTTCATGGTCGACGGCGTCAAGGGCGGAATCGCCGCCAACGGCGTCACGACCTACATGGAGGAGGAGTCGCGCCGCTACTTCGAGAGCGGCAAGGCGACGTTCATGCGCAACTGGCCCTACGCCTACAGCCTCGGGGAGAAGAAGGGCACCAAGGTGGCGGGCAAGTTCAAGGTCATGCCGTTCCCGACCTTCGAGGGCGGCGGCAAGGCCGGCATCCTCGGCGGCCACAACAACGTCATCAGCGTGTACAGCAAGAACCCGGGCGCGGCGCTGAAGTGGATCGACTTCTTCACCGGCAAGGAGTGGCAGACCGAGTCGTTCGACCAGTTCTCGCTCGCCCCGACGATCGCGTCGGTCTACGACGATCCCGCGATCCAGAAGAAGTACCCGTTCGCCTCAGAGCTCAAGGCGGCCGTCAGCCAGGCCAAGGCCCGCCCGGTCAGCCCGGTCTACCCGCAGATCTCCCAGGCGATCTACAACAACGTCAACGCCGCCCTCGCGGGCAAGGTCACCCCCGCTGACGCCATGAAGGCGGCCGACGCCCAGATCACGAAGGCGCTCGGCACGTTCTGAGCCACAAGCCAGGCCCGCGCCGCACCCTGCCGCGGCGCGGCCCGCACCCCTCGCTCCCGATTCGGCAACCCCGGGGTCTGCCCGGTTCGGCAACGCCCCGGGGTCTGCCCGATTCGGCAACGCCCGGGTCTCCGCGCGGCCGCGCCACGGGTCCGGCGAACTGCGCTGGTAAGGGAGCAAGTCAGCCTGTCGGCGCGGGCCGGATGATCGTTTGAGGCGGCCACGCGAGGGGTGCCCTACGAAACTTCGAATAGTTCGAAGGTTCGTAAGGCACCCCGTGGCGCCCGTGCGCGGCGGTGATCGTTCGTGCGCGAACCGCGCCACCGCGATGATCGCTCGTGACCGCGGCGTCACCCGGCGGGCGAGACAGACCCGCATCCCCTCACCCGCGCAGTTCGCGGAGCCCGCAACGCCCGCCGGGTCTCCGCGCGGCTGGCCCGCAAGTCGGGCGAACTGCGCTGGTAAGGCAGCGAGTCAGTTTGCCGGCGCGGCCGGATGATCGTTTGACGCGGGGATCGTCGTTCGCGCGCGAACCGCGCCGCAGGGATGATCGCTCGTGACCATCACGTCGCCGGGCAAGACAGACCCGCATCCCCTCACCCGCGCAGTTCTCCGGGCCTGCCTCGAACGCGTGGAGGAGGCGTCGTGAGTGGACGGCGGCTCCGGAACGCGTAGCCTGGGCCCATGGCCGCCGATCCCGATTGCCTGTTCTGCAAGATCGTCGCAGGGGACATCCCCGCCACGCGCGTGTACGAGGACGAACGCACGATCGCGTTCATGGACATCAACCCGGGCACCCGCGGACACCTGCTGGTGGTCCCCCGCGAGCACGCCGTCGACCTGCTGTCCGTCGCTCCGGAGGATCTCGCCGCCTGCACGCGGACCGCGCAGATCATGGCCGCGCGCGTCAGCGACAAGCTCGGCGCGGATGGCGTGAACCTGCTCAACTCGTGCGGGGCCGCGGCGTGGCAGACGGTCTTCCACTTTCACGTGCACGTGATCCCGCGCTACGTGAACGACCCGCTGCAGTTGCCCTGGCAGCCCGCGCCGGGCGATCGGGACGAGATCGCGGCGGCCGCCGCGCGGCTGAGTGAGTAGACATCTCCACGCACTCGGTGGTCTTTGGTCCTTGCGCGGGAAGGCGCCAACTGTATACGGTCTCCGTTCGTTGGGACCGGCGCACCGGCCGGTCGAAATGAGTGCGGCGTGCTTCGCGCGCCGAAGCAGCAAGTGGGGTCATTCGTGGGCACCGGTACGGTCAAGTGGTTCTCGGACGAGAAGGGCTTCGGTTTCATCACGCCCGACGGGGGAGGTCGTGACCTCTTCGTCCACTTCAGCGGCATCATGGGCGATGGCTACAGGTCGCTGAGCGAGGGCAGCAAGGTCTCGTTCGAGGAGGAGAACGGCGACAAGGGTCCGAAGGCGGTCAACGTCACCAAGCTGTAGACCCGAAGCGCGTCAGGAAGCCCGGGGTACCGCACCCCCCGGGCGTCCTTGGTGTTCAATGGCGCGATGCTCAAGTCCACGCTGACCGCCGGCGCGGCCGTCGCCGTCACGCTTGTCTGCGCCGCGTCGGCGTCGGCGAAGATCGTCGAAGTCGGCCGCACCGACGCCGCCCCCGCCTGCCCGGACAGCCCGTGCCTCGCTGTCTCGCGCACCACCGGCTACCAGGTCAAGGTCGCCGACGAACGCAACACCTTCGCCGCTCCGGAGGACGGCAAGATCGTCGCCTGGACGATCACGCTCGGCAAGCCCACCGACGAGCAGACGGCCTTCTTCAACAAGAGCCTCGGCGGGGTCGCCTCGGCGCGGCTCACGGTCATCCGGCTCGGCAAGAAGCTATCCGCGCGCACCATCACGCAGAGCCCGGTGCAGCCGCTGCAGCCCTTCTTCGGCCAGACGGTCCAGTTCCCGCTCAGTCGCGCGCTCAACGTCAAGAAGGGCGACGTGATGGCGCTGACCGTACCGACGTGGGCGCCCGCGCTCACGCAGCTGCTCACCGACCACTCGAGCTGGCGCGCGTCGCGCGCGCTCGACAAGTGCACGGACACGAGCTCGCAGACCGCGCAGCAGCGGCTCGACACGCAGGTGCAGTACCGCTGCCTGTACAAGGCGCGGCTGACCTACTCGGCGACGCTGATCACGCGCCCGGTGCCGAACGCGGCGGCAACGCCGACTCCCACGCCGACCGCGACGCCGACTCCCACTCCGACGCCTACCGCCGGCCAGTAGGCGGCCGCGGCGGCGCCGCCGCGAGCCTCACGTTGCGCGCGCGGTCCGGGACCTTGGGGGCGTTGTGGCCGAGCAGGTCCAGCAGCGCGTCGACGACGTCGGGATCGAACTGGGTCCCGGCGCCGGCGCGCAGCTCGGCGACCGCCTGCTCGGGGGGCAGCGCGGCGCGGTAGGGGCGCGCGGCGGTCATCGCGATGTAGGCGTCGCAGGCGAAGATCACGCGCGAGCCGAGCGGGATGCGGTGCCGCTCGAGCCCGTCGGGGTAGCCGGTGCCGTCCCAGTGCTCGTGCTCGTGGCGGACGATCGGCGCGAGGCCGGACAGGTCCTTGGTCCGCATCAGGATGCGCTCGCCGACGACCGGGTGCTCGGCCATGACGTGCCACTCCTCGCGGGTGAGCGGGCCGTTCTTGTCGAGGATCTCGGCCGGGATCGCCAGCTTGCCGACGTCGTGCAGCAGCGCGGCGTGGGCGATCCGCTCGACGTGGTCGGTCGCCAGCCCGAGCATCATCGCGACGCCGCGGGAGAGGTGGACGACGCGCTCGGAGTGCTCGTGCGTGCGGCCGTCGCGCTCCTCGATCGCGGCCGCGAGCGCCTGCACGGCGGCGGGGGATCCGCTCTGGGACTGCAGCAGGGCGAGCTCGCGCTCGACCTCCGCGTTGGCGACCGCGACGCGGCCCTTGCCGGTGCGCTTGGCGAGCATCAGCGCGCGGTCGGCCTGCTCGAGCAGACCGTCGGCGTCCAGTCCGTCGTGCCATGCGGCGACGCCGATCGAGCAGGCGCCGCCGATCGAGTCGCGGCAGCGCTCGGCGACGGCCGCGGTGGTCGGCTCGTCGGAGCCGGGGAGCAGCAGGACGAACTCGTCGCCGCCGTAGCGGGCGACCTGGTCGTACGGGCGCAGCTCGGCCTGGAGCAGGCGCGCGACGCGGCGGAGCAGCTCATCGCCCGCGGCGTGGCCGCGGGTGTCGTTGACGCGCTTGAAGTCGTCGAGGTCGAGGATCACGCAGCCGAGCGGATGGCCGTCGCGGCGGGCGCGGGCGATCTCCTCGCGGATGCGCATCTGCATCGCGCCGTGGTTGAGGACGCCGGTGAGCGCGTCGGTGCGGGCGACGTGCTGGACGTGCTCGTAGGCCTCGGCGTTGCGGCACGCGACGGCGGCGAGGCCGGCGATCGCCTCGACGGTCCGGATCTCGTCGTCGAAGAAGTGGCGGTGCGACTTCCAGCCGAGGCTGACGGCGCCGCGCAGTTCCTCGTCCCACACCATCGGCACCGCGAGGGCGCTGCGGAAGCCGGTCAGGCTCTCGTGCCCGGCGGGCTCGACGTCGCGGTCGTAGTCGTTGGTGCGGAAGGGGCGGCCGGTGACGAGCACACGGCCGGCCACGCCCTTGCCGGGCGCGAGCGCGACGCCGGTCCAGCTCTCGGCGACCCCGTAGCCCGCGGTGGCGATCGCGCCGGTCTGGGCGTCGCCGAGATAGACACCGGCGGAGTCTGCGCCGAGCGCCTGCGCGACCTCCCGCGCGAGCGTCAGCAGGACCTCCTGAAGGTCGAGCGACTCGTTCAGGGCGCGGCCGGCGCGCACGACCGCCTGGTCCTGCTCGGACGCCGCGGAGCGGCGCTCGGCGGTCTCCAGACGCGAATAGCCCGGCGCGGCCTGGGTCGCGAGCAGCTCGGCGAGCTCGAGCGTGGCGGCGTCGAGCGGGTTGGGCGCCTCCCAGGTGGCGATCGCGACGCGCCGTACGGCGCCTTCCCAGCCGACGGGGATGAACAGGGCGCAGGCCGCCGCCGACCGATCGGCCATGCTGCGCATGACCTCGGTGCTCGAGGGCAGGTCCGAAACGGGGAACGGGCGGCCGGTGGCGATCGCCGTCGCGGTGGCGGACGGGCCGCTGCCGAAGCGCAGGTGCTCGGTGCCGCGCTCGGCGACGAGCTCGCCGTCCGCGCTGGTTCCGTCGTGGCTGACGGCGAGCACGTGCAGCTCGCCGGCACCGAGCAGCTCGGCGACCGCGTCCTTCAGCGCCGCATCCAGCTCGCCGGCGGTGCCCGCCTCCGCCGCCGCGCGCGCGAGGGACATCAGGGGTGAGCGGACGTTCGCCGCTCTGGATTCCGATGCAATATGCAGAGCCGAACGCTTTCCGTGAAGGATGGCCCGGTGATCGGCCTCCCCGGGGCGAGCTTTAGGGCGTTTCGACGGGCCCCGCGGGCGGGCGCGGCGGGGCGCGGAATCGCCGGGGCGAACATGCGTCCAAGGGCCTACGAGGGCCCCCCGCGGCGTCACCGCGCCGCGCGCCTCAGCAGGCGCCCGGGTTCTGCTGGCAGAACGTCTCGAACTGCTGCGCGTCGCTGCCCGGGGCAGGCGTCGCCTCGGGTGCTGCGGCGCCGCCTCCGGCGCTCGGCTGCGGGGTGCTCTGCTGCGTGGGCGTGGTGTTCTGCGGCGTCGTGCTCTGCTGCGTCTGCTGCTGTTGCTGCGTCGTCGCGCCCGACGTCGTGTCGGCCTCCGGCGTGGCGGTTGCGGAGACGGTCGGCGTCGCGGTCGCGGTCGGCTTCGGAGCGAGCGCTTCGCCGCCCTTGACGGTCACGTCGGACGCGCCGCCCGGGACCTCCTGGACGGCGACCTTCGAGCCGCCGCCGCAGCCGGCGAGGGCGAGTGTGAGCACGGCGATCGGGGTGGCGAGGCGCGCGAGGCGCACGGGGCCTCCTCTCAGCGGGGCAGCGCGGCCATCCGGCGGCCGCACGTCGGGCAATCGTTGAGGTCCTTCTGCGCAGGCTGATCGCACCAGTTGCAGAACCTCAGCGTATCGACGGCCCATGGCAGGCTGGAGTTCGACGGCGCGAGTGGAAGGACCTTCCCGACCACCTCGAGCGGCTCGCCGGTGTCCTCGTCCACGTAGACCTTGCCCGGCTCCGCCGGGATCAGGACCTCGCGCCCGGTGCGGGGCGCGCGCAGTCGATACAGCTGACGCACGGGCATCGGCGCAGACCCTAGCAGCGGCAACGGCGTCCTACTCTTACGCGGCTCGTGCGGATCCTCATCTTCCACGGCTACCTGCTCCAGGGCACCGGCTCCAACGTCTACAACGCCGAGCTGGCCGCCGCGTTCGTCCGGGCGGGCCACGAGGTCCACCTGCTCTGCCAGGACCGCGAGCCGTTCGCGCTCGACTGGGTGGACGCCGCCGGCGACTGGGACGGTGGCGAGCTGGCCGTCACCGAGCGCCGCACCCCGCCGCGCGCGACGGTCTACCGGCCGGACATCGCCGGCCTGCTCCCGCTCTACGTCGCCGACCGCTACGAGGGCGTCGAAGCGCGCCCGTTCTACGAGCTCGACGACTTCGAGCTCGACCGGTACCTCGGCGCCAACGTCGCCGCGGTGCGCGACGTCGCCGCGCGCGCCCGTCCGGAGGTCGCGCTCGCGAACCACCTCGTGATGGGCCCGGTCATCCTCGGCCGCGCGCTGCGGGACGTCCCGTACGCGGTCAAGGTCCACGGCAGCGCGCTGGAGTACGTCGTCAAGCCGCATCCCCGCTTCGCGCCGTACGCCGCCGAGGGGCTGGCGCGCGCCAACGGCGTGCTCGTCGGCTCCCGCCACACGGCGGAGAGCCTGTGGGCCGCGATGGCGGATCCCGGGCTGCCCGGCCGGACGCGGCTGGGCCCGCCCGGCGTCGACGTGGCCCGCTTCACGCCCCGCCCGCACGACGAGGCGAGAGCCGGCCTCGAGGCCCTCCGCGCCCGCCTCGCGGCCGTCGCCGAGGCTCCCGAGGGCCTGGACGCGCCGGTGACGTCGGCGGGCGCCGACGCGTCCCTGGGCGCCGCGTCGTCCCCGCTCGCCGCCGGCGCATCGCCCACCGCGGCCATCCCGTCCGCGTCATCGTTCTCCCGCCGCCCCGGCGAGGCCGCGGCGGCGCTGGCGGGCGTCGGGCCCGGCGACAGGCTCGTCGTCTTCGTCGGCAAGCTGATCGCGTCCAAGGGCGTGGAGCTGCTGATCGCGGCCTGGCCGCTCGTGCTCGCGCGCGAGCCGCGCGCGCGGCTGGTGATCGTCGGGTTCGGAGCGTTCCGGGAGGGGCTCGAGCGGCTCGCGGAAGCGCTTGCGGCCGGCGATCTCGCCGCCGCGGCGGCGACGCGCGGCGAGAACGGGAAGGAGCTTCCGCACCTGCGCGCGTTCCTCGCCGGCCTCGAGGATCGGGAGAGCTACGTCGCCGCCGCGCGCGGCCTCGGCGAGCGCGTCGCCTGGGCCGGGCGGCTCGATCACGACGAGCTCGCCGACCTCCTGCCGGCCGCCGAGGCGATGGCGGTCACGAGCACGTTCCCCGAGGCGTTCGGCATGGTCGCCGCGGAGGCGGCCGCATGCGGCGCGTTTCCGGTCGTCGCCGACCACTCAGGGCTCGGGGAGGTCGCCCGGACGCTGTCCGCGTCGGTTCCCGAGCCGGCCCGCGCATGGCTGTCCTTCGAGCTCGGCGACGACGCCGTCGCGCAGCTCGCCGCCGCGTTGTCGGGCTGGCTCGCGGCGCCCGGCGATCTTCGCGCGGCCACCCGCGAGGCGATCGTCGCGACGACCCGCGCCCGCTACTCGTGGGACGGCGTCGCCCGCACCGTAATCGCCGCCGCCAACGGCGACCTCGCGGATCTGCCACGTCCCTGAGCCGCCGGGCGGCGATCTCGCGAGCGGCGCGCTGCGCCGACCCTCAGACTCGCTGCCGGCCGGTCCTCAGGTGCCAGGCCGCGGTGGCGATGAGGACGGCGCTCATCGCGGCAGCGAAGGCGGTGACCGCCGTCGAGAGCGAGACGGTGAGCGTGAGCAGGCCCGTGCCGATCACGCCGATCGCGACGCCGAGGTACGTGCACGTGTAGAACGCGGCGTTGACCTCGCCGCGGCGGTCCGCCGGCGCGGCGACGTTGATCTCGCTCTGTGCGGCGAGGAACGCGATGCCGTGGCCCGCGCCGGCGAGCAGGGCGGCGATGAGCAGGCACGCGAGCGAGTGCAGGGGGAAGGCGGCGACCAGCGCGGCGAGGCCCGCCGCGGCGAGCGCGAGGCCGGCGGCCTGGGCCTGGGCGAACGCGGTGACCCGGCGGGCCGCGAGCTGCGCCGCGCAGGAGCTCGCGAGGATCAGCCCGCTGACCGCGCCCAGCAGCGCGAGGTTGCGGGTGCCGAGCAGCTCGGCCGCATAGGACGGGACGACCGAGAGGAACAGGGCGCAGATCGCCCACACCGCCGCCGAGGTGATGCTCAGGCGCGCGAAGCGCGCGCGCATCGGCCGCGGCACGTATGGACGCTGCACCCGCCAGGGGCCTTCACTCACGATCGCGGGCTCGCGGATTCGAAGCACCGCGACCGCCCCGATGGCCGTGATCGCGAGCACCACGACGTAGCAGAGCACGCGCGGCGCGGGCGCCCACTCGGCCAGCACGCCCGCGAGGATCGGCCCCGCCGCGCTGCCGCCGGCCTGCGCCAGCGCGGCGACGAGCGCCGCGACGTGCTCGGCCGGCCGCGGGTCGAGCTCTACGAGCGCCGCGCTCGCCGCACCCCCGAGCATCCCGACGGCGAGCCCCTGGACGGCGCGGGCGGCGAAGAGCCAGGCGATGCCCGAGGCGAGCGCGAACAGCAGCAGCCCGAGGCTCGCGGTGGCCAGGCCTGCCGACATCATCCGGCGCCTTCCGATGTGGTCCGAGAGCTGGCCGAACACGAGCAGTGACGAGGCGAGCACGAGCATGTAGGTCGCGAAGACGATGGTGAGGGCGGCGTGCGAGAAGCCGAAGCGCCGCTCGTAGACCGCGTACAGCGGGGTCGCGAGGTTGGCGCCGGCCATCGTCGCCAGCCAGAAGCCGCCGACGGCGAAGAAGGCCGCGGACGAGCGCGTCCGGGTGTGACTGACCTCAGTCACCGCGTCCAGGTTAGGGATGTGGCGCTTCGGCGCGGGGCGAAACGTGGCGGACCTGACTGCCAGGGGCCGATCACGGACGCGCGGGTGCGTCGCGGACGGCCCGGGTGCTGACACCGTCGGGGGTGACGATGCGCACCAGCCGCCCGCTTGTCGGCCCGGGCAGTTAGGATTCCGCGCCATGAGGAGAGGCGGGTACGCGCCGGTGGTCGTGGGCTTGGCCGCGGTGGCCCTCGGGCTGTCCGGCTGCGAGCTTAAGAGCAGCGGCACCGACGTGGTCAACGGCAAGACGCTGTTCGCCCAGAAGTGCGGCGCATGCCACACGCTGGCGCGCGCGAACACGACCGGGACGGCCGGTCCGAACCTCGACGAGGCGTTTGCCCAGTCGCGCGCCGACGGCCTCGGGCAGAGCACGTTCAGGGGCGTCGTCTACCGCCAGATCCTCAACCCGAACATCAACTCGCAGGTCGACCCGGCGACCGAGAAGGACATCGCCTCGATGCCCCCCAAGCTCGTCACCGGCGACGACGCGCGCGACGTGGCGGCCTATGTCGCCCAGGCGGCCGCAGTGCCCGGCAAGGACACGGGCAAGCTCGCCGCGGCGGGCGCCAAGAAGGCCGAGGGCACGGCGACCGAGAAGAACGGCACGCTGGCGATCCCCGTCGCGGCGGCCGGGCTCGCGTACCGGTTCGCCGACGCCACCGCGACGGCGGGTCAGGTCAAGATCGAGTCCAAGAACGGCCAGCCGATCGCGCACGACATCGCGATCGAGGGCAACGGCGTGAACGCCAAGGGCCCAGTTGTCCAGAGCGGCGGCACGTCACAGTTCTCGACCGACCTCAAGCCCGGCACCTACACGTTCTTCTGCTCGGTCCCCGGCCACCGCGAAGGCGGCATGGAAGGCAAGCTCACCGTGAAGTGAGCGGCCGCCCATCGACGGGCGGTCACGAAAGCCTCGGCCTTCCGCCCAACGATGGGCGAGCAGCGGACCGGCGCTCAGAGCGCCTGGATCACGAGCGTGATGATGATCGCGACGATGAAGAACGCGACCACATAGAGCAGGGCGCGGAACGCCTCGCGCTCGGATCGCAGGGGGTTCAGCACAACGGACCCCTAGAGGATGTAGACCGTGAAGTAGACGATGATCCACATCACGTCGACGAAGTGCCAGTAGATCCCCGGCACCTCCATCCCCAGGTACCCGCCCGACGAGTAGTGGCCGCGGAAGGACCGGATCGTGACGAACGCGAGCAGCATCAGGCCGATCGTCACGTGCGCGCCGTGCAGACCCGTCAGCCCGTAGAACACCGACGCCTGGGCCGAGTCCGCCGGCGAGAACCCGATGTGGACGTACTCGTTGATCTGGATGAACAGGAACGTCAGGCCGAGCAGGAAGGTCGCGACCATGCCGACCTTCAGGCCCAGCCGGTTGTCGCGCTTGAGCGACTCCTGGGCGAAGTGGATCGTGAACGAAGAGGACACGAGGATCGCGGTGTTGAAGCCCGCGATCAGCTTCGGCAGCTCGGTCCCGTGCGCCGGCCACGGCGCGCCGCCCACGACCCGGATGAAGAAGTAGGCCGTGAAGAACGCGCCGAAGATCATCACCTCGGAGATGATGAAAAGCAGCATCCCGAGCACGGCCGGATCCACCCGCGACGACTGGTGCGCAGGGGGCGGACCGTGGTGCTCGAGCTCGTGGCCCGTGGCGGCGTGCGCGGCCATGCCTACGCCTCCACGCCTGCGGTGGACTCGATGTGCTCGACCGGCAGGTTCGTCGCCGCACGCACGCGGTCCACCAGCTTGTCGGCCACCCACTTCGACGTGTCCTCAGGCAGCGTCGAGATGACGATCTCCGAGAGGTGGAAGTACTGGACCGCGTTCATCACCGCGGTGTACGGATCGGGGTCGCCGATCATGCCCGCCGCGACGATGTCGGCATCGTCGAGCGAGCGCAGCAGCGTCCGCAGCCGGTCGCGGGCCTCGCGCACCGCGTGCCCCTGCACCGAGCTCTGTGGGACGACGACGATGAAGCGCCGCGGGCCCTCGTCGGCCAGCGCCTTCAGGCGCTCGACCAGCTCCGGCGCGGCGACGGTGAGGTTCGCGACGACCAGCGTGACGCCGAACGGCAGGCCCTCGCCCGCGAGGTCCACGACCACATGCTCGACGGGAAGCCCGGTCTCGTCCTGCAGCCGGCCGATCAGGTCGCGGTTCAGCCAGCCCGACGACGACGCCGGCAGCGTGGAGACGAGGATGTCGTCGATCGGCCGCTCGCGGATCGCGTCCATCGCGGCGTTGAACGGGTCGGCGTCGCCGACCTCGCCCGTGCCGTCGACGCCGAGGTCGCGCATGAACTCGAGCGCGAGGTCGACGCGGACCTGCGCCGAGTCGCGCACGACCTCGTCATAGACGACGTTGCCGTGCCGCGGCCGCGCCTGCGGGACGACGACGTGGAAGTGCACGTCGCCCTCGTCCGCGCGCTCCCGCACGCGGTCGAGCAGGCGCTTGCCCGCGATCGTCTCGTTCGCCAGCAGAAGGACGTTCCGCACCCGCTAGACCCCCTCGTGACCCTCGGCCGACTGGGCACCGGCCGGCTGCTTGGGCCGGGCCTCCTCGGCCGGCTTGAAGATGCCGTGCACCGCGTCCGGCACGCCGTACTCGTACGGGCCGCCGACGACCGTGGGCACGTTGTCGAAGTTGAAGATCGGTGGCGGGGAGGAGACCTGCCACTCGAGCGTGAGCGCCCGCCACGGGTTCGCCTCGGCGCGCGGACCGCTGCGCCACGACGAGACCATGTTGTAGACGAACACGAGCGTCGAGAGCCCGAGCACGAACGAGCTCAGCGAGATGAACAGGTTCCAGCCGGCGAACTTGTCCGCGTAGTCGGCGACGCGGCGCGGCATCCCCTCGACGCCGATCAGGTGCATCGGCCCGAACGTCGCGTTGAAGGAGACGAACGTGAGCCAGAAGTGCAGCTTGCCGAGCCGCTCGTCGAACATCCGGCCCGTCATCTTCGGGAACCAGTAGTAGACGCCCGCGTAGATCGTGAACAGCGAGCCGCCGTAGAGCACGTAGTGGATGTGGGCGACGATGAAGTAGGTGTCCGAGACGTAGATGTCCATCGGCACCATCGCCAGCACGACGCCGGAGATGCCGCCGAGCGTGAACATCGTCAGGAACCCGAGCGCCCACAGCATCGGCGTGTCCACGTGCAGCACGCCCTTCCACAGCGTGGCCAGCCAGGAGAAGATCTTGATGCCGGTCGGCACGGCGATGATCGCCGTCGTGACCATCATCGGGATCCGGATCCAGTCCTGCATGCCGGACACGAACATGTGGTGCGCCCACACCGTGAACCCGAGCAGCACGATCGCCAGCAGCGAGAAGGCCATCATGCGGTAGCCGAAGATCGGCTTGCGCGCCTTGACCGACAGGACCTCGGAGATGATCCCGAAGCCGGGCAGCATCATGATGTAGACGGCCGGGTGCGAGTAGAACCAGAAGACGTGCTGGTACATCAGCACGTCGCCGTCCTTCTCCGGCACGAAGAAGTTGAAGTGCAGCGCGTAGTCGAGCAGGACGAAGAACTGCGACGCGGCGATGAACGGCGTCGCGATGACGACCAGCAGCGACGTCGAGAAGTTCGCCCACACGAGCAGCGGCATGCGCCAGAACGACATGCCGGGCGCGCGCATCGTGATGATCGTCACGAGGAAGTTCAGTGCCGTCGCGATCGATGACGCCCCTGCGAACTGCACGCCGATCGTGAAGAACATCTGCCCGATCGGCGCGTCCGTGGACAACGGCGCGTAGGCCGTCCAGCCGGTGGCGAACGAGCCGCCCGGCGCGAGGAACGAGCAGGTCATCATGATGCCGGCGATCGGCAGCATCCAGAACGACAGCGCGTTCAGGCGCGGGAACGCCATGTCCGGCGCGCCGATCATTAGCGGCAGCACGAAGTTCGCCAGCCCGGCGAAGACCGGGATGATGAACAGGAAGATCATCAGCGACGCGTGGACGCTGAAGAGCCCGTTGTACGCATCCGCGTCGACGAACTGCTGGCCCGGGGCGGCGAGCTCGGCACGCACCATCATCGCCAGCAGGCCGCCGATCAGCATGAAGAAGAACGACGTGCAGACGTACTGGATGCCGATGACCTTGTGGTCGGTGTTGACGCGGAAGTAGTCCTTCCACGAGCGCGCACCGTGGCCCGAGTGGTCCTCCGGCCGCGTCTTCTTGCCCGCCGCCCAGTAGAACCAGTAGTCGAACGCGCCGAGGCCGATCAGGAACCAGATCGGCGCGATCAACAGCGAGATGAGCAGGATGCCGTTCTGTGCCTTGACGGTCAGTCCGCCGTCGAACGTGGGGTAGCCGTAGAGCTCCCGCACGCCGATCACGATCGCCGCACAGAACAACACGCCGAGGACGAGGAAGATCCCCGCCCTGAGTAGTCCGGGTGCGCGCAGTCGAGCCGCCATCAGCCCCCCTTGGTCACGTCCGAAAGGTACTTCACGATCGCATCGATCTGAGCAGGCGTCAGCTGCTGGGAGAAGTTCCCGGGCATGATGCCCGGCTGGTACCCAGGAGCGATCTGCGCGTCGGGATTGACGATCGACGTCTTGATGAAGGCCGGGTCCTTGCCCTTGAGGACCTTGTCGAGGTCAGGCCCGACGGTGCCCTTCGCGTTCGCGTCCGCCAGCGTGTGGCACGCGGCGCAGCCCGAGGACGTGAAGAGCGCCTTGGCATCCGGCGCCGCCTGGGCGGGCGCCGCGGGCTTGGGCCCGGCCGAGAGCTTCTGCAGCCACGCGGCGTACGCGCGCTGGCTCATGACGTGCGCGGTGCCGCGCATCGTCGAGTGTCCGAGTCCGCACAGCTCCGCGCACACGATCGGGTAAGTCCCGATCCGGTTCGGGGTGATGCGGTAGGTCGTGTCGATGCCCGGCACCGCGTCCTTCTTGATCCGGAACGCCGGCACCCAGAAGTCGTGCAGCACGTCCTTGGACTGGAGCGTGAACTCGACCTGCTTGCCGACGGGCACGTACAGCTGGGGCGACGCGGCGGCGATCTCCTTGCCGTTCGCGCCCATGTAGTGGAACGACCAGGCGAACTGCTGGCCGACGACGCGCACCTTGACGGGCTGCCCGGCGTCGGCCTTCTCGACGTCGCGCAGCACGAGGAACGCGTAGGTGCAGAGGCCGACGAGCACGATCGCCGGGATCGCGGTCCACACGATCTCGAGACGGGTGTTGCCGTGGATCGGCGGCCCGTCCAGGAACTCCTCGCCCGGCCGCATGCGGAACTTCCAGACCGAGAAGAGCACGACCGTGACGACGAGCACGAAGATCGGCACGGAGAAGATGATCAGGACGTCCCACAGCGTGTCGATCGGCTTCGCCTCGTCGCTCGCCGCCATCGGGAACCAGTCGATCAGCAGCCCGGCGGCGATGCCGAGCGCCGAGACGATGACGCCGATGACGAGCATCTGACGCCAGTCAGCGTGGGCGAGCGGACGGTCCGGTCCGGGACCGCTGCTCACAGAGACCTCTCCTCAAGCCCCATGGAGGCGGCATCCTATGCGAGCGGGGCGACGAACGCCTCCGCGCCGTCGTCGCCCGGACACCCTTAGGCGTCCGTGAGAGCAATTCAGGCCGCTCGGAATACCGGCCGCAGGCCGTCCGAGCGGTTGGCCGTCGACTGCGCGTGCCCGCCGGAACGGGCGCTTCCGTTGGCGCGGAAGTCCGAGGGCGCGACACCCTGGTAGCGCCGGAACGCCTTCGCGAACTGGGCCGGCTGGCGGTATCCCACGCGGTGCGCAACCTCCCGGACCGTCAGCGCCCGGGTGGCGAGCATCTCGGCCGCCTTCTGCATCCGGACGCGCGTCAGGTGATCGCGGAACGTGGTCTGCCCGATCTCGGCGTAAGCACGCTGGAGCTGCCGGCGCGACGAGGCGACGCGGCGGGCGATGTCGTCGAGCGAGAGGTCCGCCGCGTACTCGCGATCGACGATCTCAGCCGCTTCTTGGAACAGCGAGGTACGGAGACGGACGGTGCTGGGGCGCTGGGTGGGCACGCTTATTTCTACGTGACTGACCTGTACCAGGATGAGGTTTTGAGGGCTTGCGCGCCAAGACTGGCGCATTCGCGCTCTCTGGAAACGGGCGAAGCCTCGCCCTGCGGGCTCGTTTCGCTGCGAGTGTTCGCCCAGGGGGCGAAACTCGCCGGCGCGAGGTGCCGGGGCGAAGCCTCGCCCTGCGGGCTCGT
>NZ_AUEK01000019.1 GCF_000425945.1 Candidatus Solirubrobacter pratensis | reverse complement strand
TACTTCCTCGGACGCGACATCAGAACGGATGCTTCCTCTCCGCGGGGACAGAACCCGCGCCTCAAGGCCTCCGTCAAACCCAGCCTGCCTCACGTCTCGCTCGCCTCGAACATCTACGCGTGGGCGTCCGCCCCGAGCCGCCGCCTCGTCCCACGCAACCCGCTCCGCCTCGTCGAGCTCCCGCCCAACGACGAGCAACCCCGCCTCCGCGTCGCCCTGGCGCCGAGGCCGCCCAGCTTCTCGCCGCGCTCGAGCCCGAGGACCGCCTCCCCTACGCGATCGCCTTCTACGCCGGCCTCCGCCGTTCCGAGATCTACCGGCTCGACTGGGAAGACGTTCTCGACGGCGACCACATCGCGACCCGCCTCATCGTCCGCCGCTCCAAGTCCGAGGCTGGCACGTCCCGCCGCCCACCGATCGTCGACAACCTCCGCACCGTCCTCGTGACCGCCTGGGAGCGCCGGGGCCGACCGCTCTCCGGGAAGGTCGTCGACCGCTCGGTCATGTCCGGCAAGATCGCAGCCCGAGTCGACGCCGCCTGGGACGCCGCCGGCCTCAACCGCATCACGCTCCACGAATGCCGCCACACCTACGCGTCACTCCTGATGGCGGCCGGCTACACGATCAAGGAACTCATGGAGTTCATGGGCCACGCGGACCTGCAGATGGTCAACCGCTACGTCAAGCTCCTCCCGCAGCCGTGAGGACGACGCCGCCCAGCGACTGAATGACTACCTTCGGCGCGCCAGCACGGATTCGAGCTGAGCGCCGCGGCGCTCCGATCCATGCTTCACCGCCATCACGGACGATCGCTACAGCCGTCGACAGTGCAGAACCGAGGCGACGCGGTCATCCACTCGCTGGCTGCCGCCTGGTCTTTGTTCCAGGCCAGCGAGTGCTCCGCGATGGTGTACACGGACCGATCGATCCGGAAGCGATGCCAGCTTGAGGTGCTTCAGGCCCGAGATGAATCCTGAACCCGCCGAGCGGCGGCATAACCTCAATTCGAATGTCGACCGCACCTCTCGACGAGCCATTGCGCACCGCCCTGCGCCGTCTCGGCGAGCACGGTGAGCGAGCGGAGCGCTTCCTCGACAGTGCGCTCCGACACCTGAACGAGCCCGGAGACGACCGTGCGGCGCCTCAGCATGCCGCGTATGCCCTGCGCGAGGCGCTCATGTCGATCGTCGAGCGCGGCGGCGCGCGTCCATACGGCATGGGCGAAGCGGCACGCGACGTTGTGCGCCGCTTCGCGGCCGTCGGCGCCGGTCGCGACCGCCTTGCCGACAGCATCCGCAAGCTCGCCGAAGTACTCGACGGGCCGGGGCCTCATGCGGAGCGGCTCGCCCGGGTCGTCGGCGAACTTGCCCGCCTTCCGCCGACGCGAGCTAGCGCCGACCTCATCGAGCGTTTCGTCGTCGCACTCGGCGCCGCCAACGCCGGCACGCACGCGACCAGTCCGCCGCCCGCCGAGGACGTCATCGCGCTCTACAGCGACACGACGACGATTCTGCGCCACCTCTTCGGCCCGATGTCCGAACGCCTCGAAGCCATGGACGACCTAGTGGCCAATGCGGACCCAGGGCCCGAGCAGGTGGCGCAGCTCAAGCGGCGGCTAGGCGACGAGCGCCACCTCGTCTATCTGTTCGACAGCGTGCGCGGCCCGGGCTGGTTCCGGGCGCTCTGCGCCGACCAACTCCTGTCACCGCCCGCGGACAAGCCTTGGACAGCGGGCCCGTACGTCATGCGCGTCGCGCGGTCTGACCCCGACGACGTCCGCGCCTGGCTCGCGCGGCAGCCCTTCAAGCAGCTCAACGCGAGCCAGGCTGCCGAGCTGCTGCGCATCGCCCGTGCAGTCGGCGGCGACGTCGGCACGATCGCGCGCGACCTGGCCCGCGAGCACCTCGACGATTCCAACGTGCGCATGCAGGCCGATGCGCTCATCCGCGAACTCACGCCCTCTCAGTGCGACACCACTGAGGTCCGTTCGCTGATGCAGCGCTTGCTGACACACGCACTCACCGAGCGCCGCGGCTCGTTGGACGCATACATGGCTGCGGAGCAGTTCGCCATCGCCATCCAGGCCACCCACGGCGCGAACGCCGCCGCCTGGCTCAGGATGCTCGCCCACCGCACGCGCGAGATCTCGCAGAGCGAGGAGCTACTGCGCCTGCGCGTCCTGCTGCCACTCTCTGAGCTTTCGCTCACGGGCGCCCAGCGCCCGCTCGAGTTGGCGGCGGCCGCGCTGCGCCAAGGCGCGATCGCCAGCGCCGACTCCGGCGTCGCGCTCGACGATCGGCTCAACATCCTCAGGATCCCACCTCTGCCGCTCAGCGACCGGCTGGTCGCCCAGCACCTCCTCGACCGCCTTCCTGAAACTGACGCACCCGCGCGCAAGTTCATCGCGACCCAGATCGGAACGAACGTCTGGCCATCGCCAGAGGAGCTTTCTCTCCTCCGGCGCCTCCTCGACGACGCTGGGCAGGGCGACGACCCCGCTCTCGCCCGCAAGCTTGCGGCCGCGCTCGGCCCGCCGCCGACCCGGGCGACCCTCGACTCCCTGGGCGGCCGCGACACCGTCTCCGACGACCTCGTCCGCGCCCACCGCTGGCTCGTCGCGATCCCGACCGACGCCGCGCCGGCCTGGCACGCCGCCAGCGCGCAACTTCCGCTCGCGCCCGCTTCGAACGACGGGGTGATGATGCGCATCTCCGCCGCGTACCGAGGCACGAACAGTCCAATCGACGCCCACACTCTCGCCGCGCTGTCGCCGTCTGATGCCGCGCAACGCGTCGCGGCGTGGCGGCCGCCGACACCGGCCTCATCCCTGGGCCCCAGCGCCGAGGGCCTAGCCAGCACGCTGCGCCATGCCATCGATGCCCGTCAGGATGACTGGCTGACCGCCGATCCCGTTCTGCTGACCCAGGCACTGCGCGAGCCGCTTTACATCGCGACCTTCATCGACGCGCTTGACGCGAAGACGGCGGATCTCGCCGACCGCGCCGACCAGTTCGTCGAGCTCACTGAACTCGTCCGATCCGAGCCGTGGGCGCCCGCCGACCTCGGCACAGACCCTCTCGGTCCACAGAACACCTGGACTCGCCCTAGCGACGGGGCGCTGCAGCTCCTCGGCCGCCTCGGCCCGCTGGACATGCTGTCCGATGCCGTGGCTGAGCGCGCCTGGACTCAGATCGCGGGCGCCTTCGAGCGCCGGGGCGACGTGAACCCCCACGTGGACGACCCGACGAGCGAGCCGCTCACCCAAGCGATCAACCGCCCGTCAATGCGCGCCCTGGACGTAGCGTTCGCGGCCGGTGGGTCCGTCCCGCCCGACGCCCGCCTCCTGGAACTCGTTGACAACGCACTCGCCCTTGAAGGGGCCGACGGCCTTCACGCCCGCGCCATCGTCGCGCAGCGTTTGCACTGGCTGCGCCAAGCGGCGCCTGACTGGTTCGCGCGACGCGCGAGCCTCATTTTCGGCGCTAACGCCCCGGACGCCCTCGGCGCGGCGACCGTCGACCTCTACCTCGAGTGGGGCCACGCCGACCGTGACCTCGCGATCGAGCAGCGCGACGCGATCGTGGCTGCCCTCGGGCGCCGACGCCATGAGGAGGCTGTGCAGCACCTCCTGCTCGGTCTACAGCACGAGCTGCCCGGCTACGACGTGCATACCGTGGCGGAGGCCCTGGTCGAGGCCGGCGATCGCGAGGTCTCGTACGCCGGCCAGTGGCTCGGCTGGGGTCTGGCCGATGCCGGCCTTGACGTGCGCGTCGCCACGCCGCTCGCACTGTGGCGCGAGCTGGTCGGCCGCGGCCTCCCCTCTGCGGCCTACGCGGGCTTCGGCTGGACGGCCATCAACGAGCACATCGCCGACGACGACTGGCTGACGTTGATCGAGGAGACCGCTCGCGCTGCGGCAGGCGTCCTCGACGAGCCGGACCGCATCGCAGAGCGCGCCGCCCGCGTGCCGGGCGGCGACCCGCGCGGCGCGCGCATCATCACCGCCCTTCTCGGAGACGACCTCAAGCCCTGGGACCTTCAGCGTATCGGCGCTGCTGGCCTGTCGATCCTGCCCTCTGCGGCCGGCGACGTAGCGCGAGAGCTGCGAGAACGCCTGCTCGAGCGCGGTTTTCACGAGGCGCTCGGACTGTGATTGGTATTGGCAGAACCGGAATCGTGAGCTGCCAGAAGCGCCTGTCCGCCCACTCCGCGACGAGGTAGCCGAGACTGGCAACGCGCACCTGCCCGTTGAGACGCTGATTTCGATAAGCCACCGCAATGACGGCGTTCAGCCGAGACATCATCCGCGTCACTGTCCTCAGCCACGGCGTGCTCCGCTTAACTTTCGACGATGGGCTTGAGGGCGAGGTCGACGTCCTGGAGCGCATGCGTGGACCGGTGTTCCCCGACGCCCGTAGACCGGATGGCTTCAGCGAGGTTGCAGTCGACGCTGAGACGGGCACGATTGTCTGGCCGAACGGAGCTGACCTCGCGCCAGACGTCCTCTACGAGCGCGTTCGCAGCGGGCGCTGGCCCAGGCACGACCGGCGCGTGAGCGTGTAGCGGGGCACCGGCTGGAGCGGGCGCGCAATGGCCTTCGGCATGGTCAGAGCTCGCGGCCGAGCGCGCGACCACGTCGAAGAATGCGCTCGGTCGCGCGGTCGGCGACGAGGTCGAGCGTTGTGTCGTTGCTCGCGGCACGGTCCCTCTCGCTGACGAACGACCGCGCCCCGTGAAGACGTTCGGCCTCGGCGCGCTGCGCGCGGCGCAGCTCCTCGATTGCGAAGCGCTCGTCGCGTCGCGCCTGCTCAAGCTCACGCCGGCGTCCCGGCAGCCATCGCAGCTTGCGCCGCTCGAGCGCATGCCGGTATTCGGCGGCGTCATGAGCCTCGAGTCGTTGGTCCGCGAGTGCGCTCGATTCGCTGTCGATGGCGAGAACCTGGGCGCTGCTCGTCCTGAGCGCGGCAGCGAGGCGCTCCAGCGGTTCCCTGGCTCCGTGCTCAGCAGGCGCGAATTCCGCGCGCTCGGAATCCGCGTCAGCGGAAGGTAAAGCTGGTTCGTGAGGCGGCCGCGGCTGAGCGCGACGTAGGCCCACTCGCTGCTGATGCCCTGGCCGGCGAGCACGAAGGACCGATCGACGGTCGCGCCTTGGGCGACGTGGCCGGTGATGGCGTAGCCGTGCAGCAGCGTCGGATCGCCGCCGCGTCTTACGTCGTCGAGACACGCGCGGTCGAGCCGGACGTACGCGTCCCCGAGCTTCAGAGTCAGCGCCCGCGCCGCCGGATCGACAGCGGTGACACGGCCGCGCTGGCCGTTGGCGACGCTGAGGCGAAGATCGTTGCGCTTGATGACCACGGCGTCGCCGACGGCGACCGCGCCGCCCGGCAGCTCGAGCTCTACCTTGCCGAGCTTGCCCGCTTCGCGGAGGTGCGCTCGCGCTCTCTCGTTCAGGTCGGCAACGTCGGCGCGGCGCTCGGCAATCATCACGGCGTCCTCGCCGGGCGCCGAGAGCGCTCCGTTCGGGGCCTCGGCGGACGCGGCCTCGGGCTCCGCCGGTGGCCGCTCGCCGGCGTTGATCGGTGGGCGGTCGCAACCGCTTGCCTCGGAGCTCGGCCGGGGCTCAGCCCACCCCGGCGAGCGTCTTGAGCTCGGCCGTGGCCTCGCGGACGTGCTCGGCGAAGGGGCGGTCGTCGCCCTCGTCGATCCAGCGCTCGAAGGCTGTCTTGAAGACGGCGATGCCGATCTCGCCCGCGAGCGTCGCGGCCGGGTCGCCGACGCGGCGGTCGCGCAGCGCCTCGGCGAGCGTGGCCGAGAGCGACGAGAGCTTGTACAGCTCACGCTCCTGGAGCTCGGCGTTGGCGGCGATGATCGCTTGGCGCTGGCGCGCCCGGGCGGGGTCGTCCGGAAGCACCGCGCCGAGCGCGTCGAGGCCCGCGGCGACCGCGTCGAGCGCCGTGGCGTCGGCGGGCGCCTCGGCGACCGCGCACACGACCGCCTCCTCCAGCGCGCCGGCGCCGGCGAAGAGAACCTCGCGCTTGTCGGCGAAGTGCCGGAAGAACGTCCGCTCGGTCACGCCCGCGCGCGCCGCGATCTCGGCCACCGTCGTGCTCTCGAACCCGCGCTCGGCGTAGAGCGCAAACGCCGCTTCCGCGAGACGGCCCCGGCTGTCGGGCTGCCATCGACCCATGTCCCAAGTCTAGTTATGTCAGAGACTGTCATGGCTCTGCTACGGTCGATGACAGTGACTGACATCGAACCATTCGAAGGGAAGGACATCATGCGCGTCTTCGTCACCGGAGCCACCGGCTTCATCGGCTCGGCCACCGTCGCGGAGCTCCTCGGCGCGGGGCACGAGGTCGTCGGCCTCGCCCGCTCGGACGCGTCCGCCGAGGCGCTCGTCGGCGCGGGCGCCGAGGTCCACCGCGGCGACCTTGAGGATCTCGACAGCCTGCGCCGCGGCGCCGCCGCCGCGGACGGCGTCATCCACACCGCGTTCATTCACGACTTCAGCGCGATAGACAGCGCGGGGCGCACCGATCTGCGGGCCATCGAGGCGCTCGGCGACGAGCTCGCGGGCTCCGGCCGGCCGCTGGTCATGACCTCCGGCATCGGGCTGCTCGCGCCAGGTCGCGTGGCAACCGAAAACGGCATGCCCGACCCGGCGTCGCGGGCCTCGCACCGGTCGGCGTCCGAGGTGGCGGCGCTCGCGCTCGCCGAGCGCGGCGTGCGCTCGGCCATTGTGCGCTTCCCGCCCACCGTGCACGGCGAGGGCGACCACGGCTTCGTCCCGATGCTGATCGACGGCGCGCGCACGCGGGGCGTCGCGGCCTATGTCGGCGACGGCGCCAACCGCTGGTCGGCGGTCCACCGGCTCGACGCCGCACGCCTCTTCCGGCTGGCGGTCGAGTCGGCCATGGCCGGCTCGGTGCTCCACGGCGTCGCGGAGGAGGGCGTGCCTACCCGCGAGATCGCCGAGGCCATCGGCCGCCACCTCGGCGTGCCGACTCGCTCGATCACGCCTGATGAGGCCGTCGAGCACCTCGGTTTCATCGGCGTGTTCTTCGGCGCCGACGTCAGGGCGTCGAGCGCGCTCACGCGCGAGCGGATGGGCTGGGAGCCCGAGCAGCCCGGCCTGATCGCCGACCTCGACGCAGGGCACTACTTCGCCGAGGCGTCGTCCGCGGCCCGGTGATCTGCGGGGCGCGTAAGACGCGCCTGCGGTCGACCATGACGCACGCCTTCGCTGACAGCCCGGTCGCTTGTGGCCGCTGCCTCCATGCTTCTCGCCCATGTCCAGGGGACGCAGCACTGCGTGCCCGGCTTCTGCTTTCGCGGCGCCATCTGCACCGGTTCCCCCTCCGGATCGAGCGCAACCTCATCAGAGCTTCCCGGCATCGACACGGAGAATGGCTCCTCGATTGCGACATAGAACGAGCCCTCGTCGTCACCAGCGAGCACCAACGTGAACGAGTAGTCGAGCCGACACTGCGTGACGGTCAAGCCCGCCATCGGCACCAGCCAACGGTCGGCCGCCTCCACGAGCTCGCCGACCATCACCGCGGGCACCCACCCATCGGCCCGACGTAGTCCTCGTGGCGATGCGGCGGGTACTCGTCGCGGTCCCGGCCGGCGCGCGTCGGCCAGTCCTCGAGCAGGCGGTCACGGCGGTTGATCACGAGAATCGACGGCCAGCCGTCGCGGATCGCCGCCGGCGCGTGCTTGCGGCGACCTGCTGCGATGAAGTCGAGCGCGGACGCGGGCGTAGCGATCGCGTCGCCGTCGACCGGCGCGAGACGGTGACGCTGCCACCGCCCGAAACCCTCGAAGGGAGATCTCCCATGCTCTACATCCTTCGCTCCGGCGAGTCGGCGTACTGCAACGATCGGCCATTCGATCGCCGAGGGAAGGTCGCCCAGCGACGCCAGATGCTCCAGTGCGGCAACCCCAGGAGTTGCCGCCCCTACAACGCTTCGGGCGTCTCCGGCAGCACTTGGCCGCCGTCGACGATCAGGGTCTGGCCCGTTATGTACCGCGCCTCGGGCGAGGCGAGGAACCGGACCGCCCAGCCGATGTCCTCGGGATCGGCGAAGTCCTTCAACGGGATGGAGGCCATCATCTGGCGCTGGTGCTCTTCGCCGGCCTCGTCCAGCCCCGGCGTGCGCACGTTGCCAGGCATCACGGCGTTGACCGTCACCCCGTCGGTCGCCAGCTCGATCGCCGCCGAGCGCATGAAGCCGAGCATCGCCGCCTTCGATGCGCCGTAGTGCGCGTAGCCAGGGTGGCCGGTGATCGGGCCGGTGATCGAGGAGGTGAGCACGATCCGCCCGTAGGAGCGCGCCCGCATCGCCGGGACGCACGCCTGCAGGGCGAAGAACGCGCCCTTGGCGTTGAGGTCGTTGACGCGGTCCCACTCACGCTCGTCGATCTGGTCGATCAGCGCGATCGGGTAGATGCCGGCATTGGCGGCGAGGATGTCCAGGTGCCCGAACGCGTCGAGGACAGCCGCGGCCATGTCACCGACGCTCTCCCGCGAGGTCACGTCGACGCCGACCGCGATGGCGTCATGGCCGGCGTCGCGGAACTCGGCCGCCGTCGCCTCCGCGGCGGCCTGGTTGAGATCCGCGATCGCAACGCGCGCGCCCTCGGACGCGAGGACCTGGGCGATCCCGCGTCCGATGCCGCGCGCGGACCCCGTGACGATCGCGCCCTGCCCGTCGAGGCGTCGCACCTCAGCGGTACGCCGCGGCCCCCGCGGCCGCCGCGGGGGCGCCCGCGGCGGCCGGCTCCGGCTCGTCGATGAAAATGTGCTCGGTCGCGCGTGCCCGGTCGGGGTGCTGCGTCCAGATCCACACCGCGTATACGACGCCCAGCACCAGCCAGCCGACGGTGATCCAGGCCGCGATGTTGAACGGGCTCGGCAGCGGCGAGATGAACGAGAAGACGCCGGAGCCGATGCCGACGGCCGCCATCAGCGCCGGGATCATGACGGCGATCGCGAGGATCGGCACGACCGTGTGCAGGAGCGGGTTGTAGCCCGACTCGCGCGTGCGCAGGAAGTACACGAGCGCGGCCAGCGCGACGAGCATGTAGAGCAGGATCGCAGTGATGGTCTCGATCGTGCCGAGGAACGCGAACGCCTCCAGCGGGCCGCCGCTGAGCACGCTGCCGGTCACGTACGTGGCCACGAGCGACACCGCCGCGACAACGGCGAGCGCGGTGGTCGGCACGCCGGTCTTCTCGCTGGTGCGCGCGAACCTCGCCGGCAGCAGGTTGATGCGGCCCATCGAGTACATGTGGCGCGTGCCCGCGTTGGTGGCGCCGTTGGCGCTCGCGACGCACGAGTTCAGCAGCGCGAACCAGAGCACGTACCAGCCGTCGTGCCAGACCTCCTTGGTGACGCCGATCCACGCGTCCCCGCCGTTGAAGGACGTGAACGAGCCGAACTTCGAAGGGCCGAAGTAGACCGTCACCGCGTACGTGCAGACGATGATGAAGACGCCGAGGATGAGCGGCGACAACAGCGCGGCCTTCATCACCGACCGGCGCGGGTTCTTGGCCTCCTCAGCCAACGGCGCGACGTTCTCAAAGCCGACGAAGCCGTAGATGGCGTAGACCATGCCGGCGAAGATGCCCGACATCCCGGCGAAGCCCTTCACGTCGGCGTGCGAGGTGCCGAACACCGAGAGCGTGTTGTGGGAGCCGGCCTTGGCGATCAGCGTCAGCGCGAGCACGCCGAGGATCAGGAACTCGGTCATGCCCAGCACGATCCCGACGTTGGTCGAGAAGCGCGCGCCCGAGTACACGAAGCTGAACACGAGCACCATGCACAGCGCGGCGCAGACGATCCACACGGGCGTCTCCGACCAGCCCCACGAACTGTGCAGCGTGCTCGAGACGAAGTTGCCGAAGGGCAGGAAGAGCGTCGAGGGGAACACGATCCAGACCGCGAGGTACAGCCACGCGACCATCGGGCCCATCGACGGGTGCAGGCCGCGCGAGACGTACGTGTAGAAGCCCGCGGCTGAAGGGAACCGCTGCGCCATCTGTCCGATGCAGGTGGCCACCAGCAGGATGCCGACAAGGGCGAAGATCAGCGAGAGGCCCAGCGCGCCGCCGGCGTAGTTCGCGCCCACGACGACCGCGAGCGTGACGGAGAGGCCCGGCGCGGCCGACGCGAGCGCCTGGAACAGCACCTCCGTGAAGCCGAGCTCGTTACGGCGCAGTGCGGTCGACGACATGTCTCTCCTTCTCCGTGTTCGCTCTCCGAGCAGATGCTCGCATATCGCGCAATGCAGTGCAATCATCCGCACATGAGCACCGCGGCGACGCTGGGCGTCGATCACATCGGGGTCGGGGTCTCCGACATGGAACGCTCGAGGGCCTTCTGGGCCGAGCTCGGCTTCAGCGAGGTCGCGTTCGACTACCAGGGTCCGCTGAGCGGCCTCGGCGCGCTGGGCGACCGCGACACCGTCGAAGCACGCGTCATGATGCTGCGCTCCACCACGCCGACCGTGTTCGGCCCCGGTGGCGTCAAGCTCGTGCAGACCACTGACGCGGCGCCGCCGCCCATGCCGGACGGTATGGCGTGGGGCGAACGCGGCGTGTGCGAGGTATGCGTCCATGCGCAGGGGCAGGCGCGGGTGTACGAGCGTCTCGTGGCGGCCGGCCACGCGGCGCTGATGGAGCCCATCACGTCGCCGCTGGACCCGTACGGGACCCTGTGCTCTCTGTCCTACGTGGCCGATCCCGACGGGACGAAGATCGAGATCATCGAGTGGCTGGACCTGGAGAATGGCTGGCCGTTCCAGGATGGACCTCAGGGCGTCAACCACGTCGCGTTCGGCGTGGCGGACCTGGAGCGCACGCGGGCCTTCTACAAGCGGCTCGGCTTCACCGGCATGGTGTTCGACTCCGATGGCGTGTTCGAGCCGATGGGCCCGTGGTTCGCGTCGGGCGAGGCGCCGCGGATGAAGATGTCGCTGCTGACGAACCCCTGGGGCGCGGGGATGGAGCCCGTTGAATCGTTCCCGCCGTCACCCGACAAGCGCGGCGCGTGGGGCCACCTCGGGCCGTTCGACTTCGGCATCGGCGTGCGCAACCTCGAGCTCGCGGCGCGCGGTCTCGAGCTGCGGTCCGAGCCGCAGACGATCGACCTCGGCGGCGGGGCGAGCTGGCGCTACGCGTACTTCGTCGACCCCGACGACACGCCCGTCTACCTGTCCGAAGCCCGGTACTAGCCCATCCCTGCCAGGTCGGCCTCGATCGCCCGCGCCGTCGCGAGCAACGGCTCGACGAGCTCGGCGCGCACGGAGTCCGCGCTGCGCCGGGCCACGTGCGTGGAGAGATTGATCGCGCCGATGACCCGTCCGCCGCGCGTGCGCACCGGCGCGGCGACAGCCACGAGCCCCTCCTCCAGCTCCTGGTCGACGACGGCGTAGCCGACGGCGCGCACCTCCATCAGCTGCGCTCGCAGCTCGTCGCGGTCGGTCACCGTGCGCGGGAGATAGCGCGTGAGCGCGGCGTGCTCCAGATACGACTCCAGCTCCGCATCGGTCAGGCTCGCGAGCAGCACCTTGCCCATCGAGGTCGCATGCGCCGGCATGCGGCCGCCGACGTTGACGGCGATCGTCATCACCGCGGTCGATGGCACGCGCGCGACGTAGACGATGTCGTCGCCATCGAGCACGGACGCTTCGCTGGACTCGTCGACCCGGGCTACCAGGCGCTCCAGGTGCGGAAGGGCGACGTCCGGGAAGCCGAGGCCGGACAGGAACGAGTAGCCGAGCTCCAGCACCCGCGGCGTGAGGCGGAACGTGCGCCCGTCGGTCTCCACGTAGCCCAGCTCGATCAGCGTGATCAGGAAACGTCGCGCGGTGGCGCGTGTAAGAGCGGTCTTGGCTGCCAGCTCGGTCACTGTCTGCTCCGGGGCGTGTGGGCCGAACGCGCGGATGATGGCCAGGCCGCGTTCGAGCGACTGGATGAACTCTCGCGGGCGTCCGGGGACGCTCTCGTCCTCGGCCAGCTCTGACATCGCGGGCGATCTTATCGGCGGCCGTCGCCAGTCCCGACCGTAGATGCTCACGACGCCTCGCGCCGCGCGCGCTCGAGTGCGAGCAGCATCCGGTCGCGCCACTCGACGCGCTCGTCCCAGTCCGTGAGCGGGAGGAGCGCCCGGCGCTGGGCCGTCACGTGCGCGACGAGCTCAGGCGTCCACGGGTCGTCCTGTCCGCGCTCAGCGCCCATGCGCGCGTAGGCAGGCCCGAGCCGACGCGCATGCTCCTCGATTCCGCCGCGAGTGTTGAGATCGGCGGTCTCGAACGGGCCGATCACCGCGTAGCGGCGGCCGAGCCCCTCGCGCATCACGCGGTCGATGTCCTCGACCTCGACGACGCCGTCGCGCACGAGGCAGTACGCCTCGCGCAGCACGGCGCCCTGCAGGCGGTTGAAGACGAAGCCGTCGATCTCGCGCCTGAGCCGCACGGGTGACATCCCGGCGTCGCGCAGCAGCGCGTACACGCGGTCCACGACCGCCTCGGACGTGAACGGCGCCGGCACCAGCTCCACTATCGGCAGCAGGTGCGGCGGGTTGCCCGGGTGCGCAACGAGCACCCGGGCGCGGCCGGGCGCGAACCGTGAGGCCGTCAGCGCCGACGAGGAGCTTGCGAGCGGGACCCCGGGCGGCGCGAGCGCATCGAGCCGCGCGAACAGCTCGCGCTTGAGCGCGAGGTCCTCGGGCGCGCATTCCTGTACGTGCTCGGCCTCGTACAGCGCCTCCTCGAGCCTGGCGTGCAGCGCGATCGGCGCGGGCTCGCGGTCGAGCACCCCGAACTCGGCGAGCTCCCCGAAGCGCAGCGATAGCTCTGCCGGCGCCGCCTCGCGGCGGGCGGGATCCGGGTCGTAGAGCGCCACCTCGTGCCCGGCGCGCGCGAAGACGACCGCCCAGCCGACGCCGATCGTCCCCGCGCCGATTACAGCGATGCTCACACGACCGCCGCGGTCTTGCGCCGGTGCGCCCGCCACGTCGTCGCCCACTGGCCGGGCTCGTTCACGCGCGAGCCGTCGACCTGGTGGATGACCTGGTTGTGCGGCGCCGTCTTGACCAGCTCGGGGTCCTCGTAGGCCTCCTGGATCACGTGCGCGAGCACGTCGATCCACAGGTCGATGTCCTCCTTGGACCACAGCTCGCCGGCCTCCGGTGTGAACGGCTCCGGTAGCAGCCACGGCTCGTGGCTGAGCCAGAACGCGTCGACGCCGAAGTCGATCATGCGGTTCTGGACGTCGAACGCGGTGATGCCGGTCTCGCGCGTGACGGTCTCGAGCGAGTAGCGCGTCATCTCCAGCCGCGGCGTCGTCGCATCCGGGTGCGAGCGCGTGATGCCGCGGATGGCCAGCAGCCGCTTCTCCATGTAGTTGTTGGCCAGCACGGAGAGGTCCGCGGCCTGCTTGATGCCCGCGGCGCCCATCGCGCGCGTCCACGCGTACGCCTTCGTCACGACCGGGACGTTGCCCCAGTACTCGCGCACGCGACCGATTGAGTCAGGCGCGTCGCGCTCGATCGTGTAGCGGTCGCCGTCGCGGCGCACGAGCGGGCGCGGCAGGAACCCGACCAGCTCCTCGGAGCACCCGTACGCGCCAACGGCCGGGCCGCCCCCGCCCTTGGGCGCGCCGAACGTCTTGTGCAGCATGTACATGCACGCGTCGAAACCGAGCTCGCGCGCGCGCAGGCGACCCATGACGCCGTTGAAGTTCGCGTGGTCGTAGAACGCGAGCGCCCCGGCCTCGTGGACGATTTCCACCCAGCGCTTGATGTGCGGGTTGTAGACGCCCATGTCGTCAGGGTTGTTGAGCATCAGCGCTGCGGTGCGGTCGGACACCGCCGCTTCGAGTGCCTCGACCGACGCGTAGCCGTCCTCCTCGATCGGGAGCGTGACGACCTTGAAGCCGGCCGCTGCGGCCGTCGCCGCGTTGCACGGGTGCGCCTGGATCGTGGTGATGACCTCGTCGCGTTGCGCGAGCTCGCCGCGGGCGGCGTGGTAGGCGCGCGTGACGCACGCGTGCGTGTAGGCGGCGTCGGCGCCGCCGCCCGGCTGGAAGACGAATTGCGCCATGCCCGAGAGCTCGCGCAGGATGAGGTCGAACGAGTGGATGATCTCGAGCGTCCCCTGCAGCGTCTCCTCGTTCTGGCCGGGGTGCAGCTCGGCGATCCACGGCCGCGCGACGATGTGCTCGTTCAGCCGCGCGTTGTACTTCATCGTGCAGGTGCCGAAGAGGTTGACGCCCATCATCCCGAGCGTCATCTGCGACAGGTGCAGATAGTGGCGTTGGACCTCGAACTCGGTCAGCTCGGGCAGCTGCGGCGGGGTGGTGCGGCGGACTGCCTCGGGGATGAAGCCCGCGCCGGCGGGCGCGTCGATCGGTGCGCCGACGAGTTGCGCACGGCGGCCGGAGCGGCCGAGCTCCATCACCAGGGGCTCCTCCCAGCGGGCCGCGTGGTAGTTGGGCAGCGCGCTCATCGCGTCACCTCCGCCAGCGCCTCGGCGAGGCGGTCGATGTCGTCCTGGGTATGCACCTCGGTCACGCAGTAGAGCGCCGCCTCGCCGAGCTCCGGGTGCGAGGCGGACAGGTCGCCGCCGCCGAAGATCCCGCGCTCGCGCAGCGCCGCGTTGACCTGCGCGACCGTGCGGCCGGTGTCGTTGAAGTCGACGACCAGCTCCTTGAAGAAGCCGCGCCAGCGCACGTGCACGCCGGGCAGCGCGGCGATCCGCGCCGCCGCATAGTGGCTTCGCTGGAGGATCGCCTCCCCCAGGTCGACGAACCCCTGCGGCCCCATCAGCGCCATGTAGACGGCGTTGACGATGGTCCACAGGTAGACCGAGTTGCCGGTCCAGTCCTTGCCGTCCTCGCGCTGGGCATACGAGTTCTGCGCGAACAGCGCCATCGTGAAACCACGCTCGCCGGGCACGAGCGTCGGCGCGATGCTGACCTGCAGCGTCGGGTACTCGCGCGCGTAGCGCTCCTCGTCGCGCGAGGCGATGAAGCCGCCGACGCCGCCGCCGCAGTGCATGTGCACGCCGAGCGGCTGGGTGGAGCCGACCGCGATGTCGGCTCCGAGCTCGCCGGGCGGGGTGAGCACGCCGAGCGACAGCGGGTCGACGCCGAGGATCGTCTCGGCGCCGGCCGCGCGCGCCAGGGCGGCGATCCGCTCGGCCTCGGTCTCGATCACACCGAGCGACCCGGGCGTCTCGAAGTAGATCGCAGCGGTGCTCTCCGACAGCTTGGCCTCGAGGTCGGCGAGGTCCAGCCGGCCGGTCTCGCCGTCGATGGCCACGGGCGTGATCGCGATGTGGCCGTGGTGCATCTCGGCCGGCTCGCAGTAGGTGCGGATCACCGCGAGGCGCTCGCGGTCGAGCGTCGCCGGGACGAGCACCTCGGCGCGGCCGGTGATGCGCGCCGCCATGCGGATCGCGTGGCCGGCGGCGCAGCCCCAGCTGTAGACGGGCAGCCCGACGAAGTCGAGGTCGAGCAGCTCGCCGAGCTGGCTGGCGAACTCGAACCACGCCTGGTTGCGGCCGTGGTCGGAGGCCGGCGTGCCCCACTCCGAGGTGACGAACTCAGTGCGCTGCGCGATCTCGTCGCAGACGGCGGGGACGTGGTGTTGCCAGACGCCGCCGCCGAGGAACGACAGCGCGTCCTCGCAGCTGACGTTGCGTGAGAGCATGCGGCGCAGGTGGCGCGACAGGTCGCTCTCGGCGGACAGCGCCGGCGCGAGCTGGAGCGGGCGCGACATGTAATGGTCGTCGGGGATCTGCGCGAACAGCTCCTCGACGTCGGCGATGCCGACGGCGTCGAGCAGCTCCTGGCGCAGCTCGGGCGCCGAGTTCGCCATATACGGGTGCGTCACGCGGCTCTCCTCCTCAAGTCGAAACCTTCATCACGATCGTCCTTCCGGGCGCCACGTGGACGCGGATGTAGCCCGACAGCTCCGCGTCGAGCCCCTCGTCCCCGGTGTCCACGCGCAGCACGGGCGGGCTCAGGCGCAGCAGCTTCTCGGCCGAGGCGACGACGTGGATGCGGTCACATCCGATTCGGCGCAGCACGCGCGGGCTGAGCTGCTGGTTGCCCCTTCCGAGCAACGAGCCCTGGCCGCCGACGACGCCGAGGATCAACGTCGCGTCCGCGTGGGAGTCGAGCAGGGAGAGCAGGCCGGCTTCGCCGAGGTCCGTCGCGATCAGCTCGCCGTCGAGCGCCGCGTCGACGCCCAGCAGCGTGCCTTGCGCAATCCGCGCCGTCGTCGTCCCCGGGCCGAGCAGCGTGAGCCCGTCGAGGCTCCGCGCGAGTTGCTCGCACAGAGCCTCCAGCCCGGCGTCGGCGGCGAGCGTCGGCGCCTTGGCGGACAGCATCAGGGCCGGCTGGCGCGGGACCCGCGCGGAGCCGTAGAGCCGCGTTGCGACGCGACCGCGGCGGGCGGCGTCCTCGTCGACGTCGGCGATCTCGGCGTCCTGGAGCGCAACGGCGCCGCGCAGGTAGGCGGCCGCCGCCGCTCCCGCGGCGTCCGGCGTGGCCGCGAACACGCCGGAATGCATCTTCACGCCCGTCGGGATGCCGACGAGTGGCACGTCGGCGCCGATCGCGTCGTGGATGTCGCGCGCGGTGCCGTCGCCGCCGGCGAACATCAGCAGCTCCACGCCGCGGCGGCTCATCTCGGCGACGGCGTTGCGGGTGTCCAGCGCGGTGGTGTTCGGCCGGTCGCCCCCGGCCGCCGAATCCGTCGCCTCCCACGCGAGCCCCGCCGCGTGGGCGAGATCGGCGCCCATCGGTCCCGGCGCCGCCAGAACGCGCGTGCCGGGATCGAGGCGGCCGAGCGCGCGTCGCGCCCGGTCCGGTGCCAGCGGCGTGGCGCCGCGCTCGCGGGCGATCCGCAGCGCGTCCGGCCCGTCGGTCCCCTTCAGCGCCACGCGGCCGCCCATGCCGGCGATCGGGTTGACGACCAAGCCGAGCGTCAGAGCACCTCGCCGGCGACGATGTCGGCCGCCTCGCGCGCGACCCGTACGACCTCGTCGATCTCGGCCTCGGTGATCACGAACGGCGGCGAGAACGCGATCGAGTCGCCCTCGGGAAGCGCGCGCGTGATCACGCCGCGCTCGAGGCACTCGCGCGTGACCCGCGCGGCGACGCTGCCCACGGGATCGAAGCGCTTTCCGGGACCCGCCACGAACTCGACGGCCGCGACCAGCCCGAGGCCCCGCACCTCGCCGACCAGCGGATGGCCGTCGAACGCTTCATGCAACCGCGCCCGCAGCCGCTCGCCGCGCGCGCCGGCCTGCTCGATCAGGCCGTCGTTTTCGAGCACGTCGAGGTTCGCCAGCGCCGCTGCCGCCGCGATCGGGTGAGCCGTGTACGTGTAGCCATGGCTGAACGTCGTGCCGGCGCTACGGTCCGCCAGCACGCGCCAGACCTCCTCGGACACGAGGCAGGCGGAAAGTGGCACGTAGGCGGAGGTGATGCCTTTGGCCACCGTCATCAGGTCCGGCCGCATGTCCAGCATGACGCTGCCGAACCAGCCGCCGAGGCGGCCGAAGCCGGAAACGACCTCGTCGGCGATCAGCAACACGTCGTAGGCGTCCAGCACCGCCTGGATCGCCGCGAAGTATCCCTCCGGCGGAACGATCACGCCGCCGGCGGCCTGAACCGGCTCGGCGATGAACGCGGCGACGGTCTCAGGGCCCTCGGCGAGGATCAACTCCTCCAGATCGGCCGCGAGGCGCGCGCTGAACGCCGTGTCGTCCTCGCCGGGTCGTGCCTCCCACAGCGAGTACGGCGCGCGTGTGTGCAGGACGCCGTCAAGCGGCAGGTCGAACGCACGGTGCATACTCGCGAGCCCGGTCAGACTCGCGGCGCCGAGCGAGACGCCGTGGTACCCGCGCGCGCGAGAGATGATCTTCTTCTTGCGCGGCCGCCCGAGCAAGTTGTTGTACATCCGCACGAGCTTGATCTGGGTGTCGTTGGCGTCCGAGCCGCTGTTGCCGTAGAGCACCTTCGACATACCCGCGGGCGCGAGGGCGATCAGCCGCTCGGCGAGCAGCGCCGGCGCGTCGGTCGCCATCGAGGAGAACGCGTGGTAATAGGGAAGCTTGAGCGCCTGCGCCCGAAGCGCATCGGCGATCTCGGCTCGCCCGTAGCCGACGTTCACGCACCATAGACCGGCCATCGCGTCGAGATAGCGGCGGCCCTGGTCGTCCGTCAGCGTGCTCCCTTCGCCGCTCACGATCATGCGCCGAGGCCCGGACGACTCGTGCTCGTCGAGGACCGTGAAGGGGTGGAAGACGTGTCGGCGATCGATGTCGCCAAGCGCGACTGAGGGGGAGGTCGTCATCTGGCTGCTCGTACTGCGGTCATGTGCCCGGTATGCGAACCTTCGCAAAACACCCCGCCGCTGTCCACCCCGCCGCTGAGAACGCGCGTGACTACCGCGCACACACCGCGGCGTAGCGTTCCGCGATTCATTTCGTCGTCGACAACATCCTGATCGCCACGCTGGTGATCCCGGTCGCCACCAGGTTGCAGGTGCGCTGGCTGGACGAGAACGGCGACGGATCGAGAGCCGCCCGCGGATTCTGCTGCCAAGATCGTGGTCGCCGTGCGCTGGCGCAGCGCGGGCCGCGGTGAAGGCCGCCGCGGAGTTCGCACCTACGCCGAGCATGATCCGGTCGCAGCGCAGCAGCTCGCCGCAGTCGCCACCGCCGGCATCGCGGCTCCGAGCGATAACGACGTCGAGCGCGTCGACGCCTTGTACGACTTCCTGGACGACGTCTTGCGATAGTCGCCACTCAACCGACCCGTGGCGCTGCCCGGGTTCTTCACCGGCGAGGAGGACATCGCCGTGATCGCTCCATCAGCGCGGCCGGCTCGCCGGCGCCTGAACGAACCTCCGTGAAGCGGTACTAGTAGAAGACGTAGCGGAACTTGGTGCCGTCGCAGAAGCGGCGCAGCTTGATCCCGAGCACCGAGCCGTGGCTGCGATCTCCGCGCTCGGCACGTACGCGACGTCGGCCATCCAGCCGCGCGGGTTGCTCCCGCGCACCAGGTCCTTGCCGCGCCCGCAGCCGACCGCGGGCGGATACTCGTCGCGGTCCCGGCCGGCGCGCGTCGGCCAGCGTTCGTGCAGGCGGTCACGGCGCGCGTCGGCGCCGGCTCGGTTGAGCACGAGGATCGACGGCGAGCCGCCGCGGATCGCCGCCACGCCAGCTACGCCCGATTACCGAGGGGAGATAACGCAGGAGATCCCGTCGCCGTCGCCGTCGCGCGTGTCGGCCGCGCGCTGGGCCGCCGCCTGGTTCGGGTAGTCCGCGCACGTCGCCGACGCGTGGGCGACCGGGACGTCAAGTGGCCGCGCGTTCGCGGCGGGTGCGAACAGGCCGAGACCGGCGAGAACGACGACGATGACCATCCGTGCCATGTGGCTCCCCACCTTAGGAACGGTGAACCACTTGGACGGGCGCAATCTAGTGGGCGCAAGGTACGCTGCCAGGTGCCGAGTCGCGCGCGAGGTCTCGATCGCGGCGCGCGGGTGGAACAGGCAGAGTCGGCGCCTGGTCATGCCGCGCAGGTCGTGCAGCGCGGCCCCGCTGTGTGAGGTAGCGACGCCGCTAAGAGGCCCGGATCCCGAAGATCGCGTCGACCTCGATCGCGAACGGGATCGCGCACACGATCGTGGTGCGCGCGGGCCGGGGCTCGGGGAAGGCCGCCGCGAACGCCGCATCGGCCTCTGCGGAGTCGCCGTGGTCCTGGAGGTACACGGTCACGCGGAGCGCGTCATCCATGGTCGCGCCCCCGGCCCGTGCCAGAGCGCGGACGTTCGCGTAGGTCTGTTCGGCCTGGTCGCGGAACGGACCGCTCATTCGCTCGCCGTTCGTCCGGCGTGGCGTCTGGCCTGAGATCAGCAACAGGTCGCCCCATCGGACCGCTTGCGAGTAGCTGCCCGCCGGCGGCGGCGCCTCGTTGGTGCTGACCGCCCGCCTCATGCCAGTTCGGCCCAGGACGTGAAGAGCGCCTCGGCGGCCGCCGCGCCGAGGTCGAGGTGCGCCACACGCAACCGCTCGCCCGGCCCGTGGATGTTTCCGTCGGGCACGTCGATGCCACTCAGCAGCGTCGGGATCGAGCGCTCCCCGAGCGCGGCGAGGATCGGCAGCGAGCCGCCGCTCTGCACCAGCGCGGGCCGCGCCCCGAAGCCGCGCTCGAGGGCATCGAGCCCGAGTGCGAGCGCCTCGCCCGTGGGATCCATAGGGCCGGCGGGCGGCGTTCGCGACCCGGTCCGGATCGTCACCTCGGCGTCGCCCGGCGCCGCCTCGCGCAGCAGCCGCTCGAGCGCGTCGCCGACCGCGTCGACGTCCTGCCCCGGCACGACGCGCACCGACAGGACCGCCTCTGCCTGCGACAGCACGACGTTGCGCTCCTCGCCGGTGACCCCGGCGCGTAGGCCGTGCACGTCGAGCGCCGGCTGCCACGTCGAGCCCGCCGGTGTGCCCGCCCGCAGTGGGGTCGGCAAGGGCAGCACTGCGGCCAGCATCCGCACGAGCACATTGGCGGCGTTGGCCGCGAGGCCCCCGTATGTTCCGCTGTGCAGGTCGGCCGCCGCCGTGCGCACGGCGACATGCAGCGACGCGATGCCGCGCGTGCCGAGCACCGCGACCGGGCGAGCGGGACCGAGCATCGCAACGTCGAAGATCACGCACGCGTCGATCGGCGTCGGGTCGGTGCGCAGCAGCTCGACCGCCGTGCGGCCACCGGTCTCCTCCTCGGTGTCGCAGACGATCCGGACATCCACCGGGAGCCGCCCCGCCGCCGCCAGCTCCGCGGCGGCGCGAACGAGCACGAAGAACGGGCCCTTGTCGTCGGCCGCGCCGCGCGCGATCAGCCAGCCGTCTCGCACGACGGGCTCGAACGGGTCGCTGTCCCACGCGTCGAGCGGACCGGCGGACTGGACGTCGACGTGGCCGTAGCAGAGGATGGTCGGGGCCTTCGCTGCGCCGCTGCTCGCGCGCAGCGTGGTGACGCCGAGCGGGACGTCGCCGACCGCGCGGCGCTCGGTCACGCCGCCATGGCGTTCGACGTAGTCGCAGACCCAGTCGACCGCGCGGCGCAGTTCTGCGGGCTCGCCGGCCACGCTGCGGATTCGCAGCAGCTCGAGCAGCTCCTCCATCAGCGCTCGGTGGGGCTTGGGGGACGCCAACGCATCAGCCGCCGCTCCAGCAGCGTCACGAGCGTGTCCATGATCAGGACCACCACCAGGATCGCGATGATCCCGGCGAACACGGCGGCGGTGTTGTACTGGTTCGACGCCGAGTTGATCAGGTAGCCGATGCCGTGATTGCCGGCGATGAACTCTCCGACGATCGCGCCGACCATCGCCTCCGGCACGGTGATTCGCATGGCCGTGAGCACGTTCGGGATCGCCGACGGAAACACGACCTTGAGCAGCAGCTGCGGGCGACTTGCACCCATCACGCGGGCCACGTTGATCAGGCTCGGCGAGACCGACCGCAGCCCGGCGAGGGTGTTCATGAACACCACGAAGAACACGAAGATGCCGGACAGCAGGAACTTCGGCGTCAGGCCGAGGCCGAACCACATGATCATCAGCGGCGCGATCGCGATCTTCGGGATCGCGTAGAAGGCCATCAGGAACGGATGCAGCACGCGGTGCGCGGTCGGGAAGATCGACAACGTGCCGGCCAGTGCGAGCGCGATCGCGGTGCCGGCGCAGTAGCCGACGGCGACCTCGAGCAGCGTGTAGCGGAGGTGATACCAGAGCTGGCCGCTGGAGACCTCGTCGCCGAAGGCCTTGCCGACGTCGACGGGGTTGGAGGCGAACAGGCTGTCGACGAGGCGGCCGGACGCCACGTACCAGCCGACCAGCAGAGCTCCCAGCAGAACCAGCCGCCAGGTCAGCGTCCAGGTCGTGCTGCGCCGGCGGGCACGACGCGATCGCGCGAGCTCGTCGCGCTGGAGGCGGTCCTCGTCGACGCGCGCCTGGCGCCCGGCGAGGTCCGGGAGCGGCTCGGTGTGGGTCTCGGACATGGCTCCTCGCTAGTGGCGCGCCCGCGCCTTGGTGATCTCCTCGCGCAGCTCGGCCCACAGCACGTCGAACAGCTCGCTGAAGCCATCGGTCTCGTAGATGTGGAACACGTCCCTGGGGCGAGGAATGCCGATGCGGTGAACGCTCTTGATCGTTCCGGGCACGGATGTGAAGATCACGATCCGGTCCGCCAGCGCGATCGCCTCGACAAGGTCGTGCGTGACGAAGACGATCGTCTTGCCGCTGCCGCTCCACAGGCGCAGCAGCTCATCCTGCAGCAGCAGGCGGGTCTGCGCGTCCAGCGGTCCGAACGGCTCGTCCATGAGGATCACCGGCTCGTCGACCAGCAGCGTGCGGGCGATCGCGCCGCGCTTGCGCATGCCGCCGGAGAGCTCGTACGGATACGCGCGCTCGAAGCCCTCCAGACCGACCGACCGCAAGAGCGCGTGCGCCTGCTCGCGCCGCTCGCTGCGACCCACGCCGCGCAACTCCAGCGGGAACGCGACGTTGTCGAGCAGCGTCCGCCACGGCAGCAGGTTGTCGTCCTGCGTGATGTAGCCGACGCCGGTGTTGACGCCCTGGATGGCCCGGTCGCCCTGGAGCACGCGCCCGTCGGTCACGCGCTCGAGCCCGGCCAGCATGTTGAGCACCGTCGACTTGCCGCAGCCGCTCGGGCCGAGGAACGCGACGAACTCGCCGGGCTGGATGTCCAGCGACACGTCGCGAACGGCCAGCAGCGACTCGCCGCGGCTGACATAGACCTTGTAGACGCCGTCCAGGGTCAGTCGGCGAGCGTCCGCGGGTGCGCTGATCGTGCTCACGTCGCCACCTCCTCTGTCGCCGCCCGCAGCGCTTCGGCGTCACGGCCTCGCAGCACCAGGGCCCGCTGCCACCGCGCGTCGTCGCGCTCGGGATAGTCGCTGCGGAAGTGCGCGCCGCGGCTCTCGGCGCGCTGAAGCGCCGCGGTCATACAGGCCGCACCGACCAGCAGGAGGTCGTCGAGCTCCGCCCGCGCGAGTGCGGCCGCGGCGTCCGCGGGGGCCGACGCGCCGAGGGCCTCCCGCAGCTCGGCCAGCTCGGCCAGCCCCGCCGAGAGCCGCCCGCCCTCGCGCACGATGCCCAGCGCGTCCCACGCGACCTCCTGTAGGCGCCGGCGACGCGCCTGGTAGTCGGCCGCCGACCACATCGCGCCGCCGGAGCTTGCGTGCGCAGCCCGCCAATCCCCCAGCGCGTCGTCGACGTCGCGGCGCTCGGCCCCGGCCGCCCACGCGGCCGCGGCACGGCCGGCGCGGGCGCCGAAGACCTGCGTCTCAGGGATCGCGTTGGAATCCAGCCGGTTGGCTCCGTGCACGCCACCGGCGGTCTCGCCGGCCGCGAACAGCCCACCGACGCTCGAGCGTCCGTGCTCATCGACGACCACCCCACCCATGAAGAAATGCCCCTCGGGCGCGATGATGAGCTCCTGTTCACGCACGTCGAGCCCGCGCTTGTCGAACCAGTCGGCAGGCCGCGGATTCGACCGCCGCCAGTCCGCGTCGGACACGTGCGTCAGATCGAGCCGAACGCCTCCGCGAACCGCTGCGCCGGTGCGGATCTGCTCGTAGATCGCGCGCGCCGCGACGTCACGCGTGGTCGCCTCGATGCGCTCCGGGTCCCAGTCGCGCATGAACCGCTCGCCGCGTGCGTTGAGCAGGCGCGCTCCGAAGACGAACGTCGACGGCTGGATCGGCATCCGCCCTTGCTCGAACGGGACGATGCAGCGCCAGGGGTAGAACTGGATGAACTCCATGTCGCGCAGCGCACAGCCCGCGCGCAGCGCGATCGCGTACCCGTCGCCGGTCACGTCGCTCGGGTTCGACGAGACCGAGAACAGCTGCCCCGCGCCGCCGGTCGCCAGCACGACCGCCGGCGCGCGCACGACGACCAGCCCGGGGTCGTCGCCGCGGCGCACGGCGACCGCTCCATACACGTCACAGCCGTCCCCGAGCACGTCCAGCACCATCGTGCGCTCGAGCACCGTGCACCCGATCCGCTCGACCTCGGCGGCGAGCGGCAGCGTGAAGTCCAGGCCGCGGAAGCTCGCGGCCACGACGGTCCGCGCGATGCTGTGATCGCCGCTCGGATGCACGACCCAGCTCCCGTCCTGCTCGAGCGCCAGCGGCGCGCCGAGCGCGACGAGCTCGCGCAGACGCGCGGGCGCCTCGCTGGCCATCACGTCGACCAGCCGCGCGTCGTTGAGGCCCCGCCCGCCGGTCAGCGTGTCGGTCACGTGCAGCGCCGGCTCATCCGGCGCGTCGACGACCGCCGAGTAGCCCGCCGAGGTCATCGCCGAGGAGCCGCTTCGCCCGAGCCGCCCCTTCACGGCCACCGCGACGCGCGCCCCGCTGCGGCGTGCGTCGAGCGCGCAGCGCAGCGCCGCGAGCCCGCCGCCGACGACGAGCACATCGGCGTCGACCTCGGCGACGACGTCAGGCATGGGCGAGCGACTCCGCGTACATGCGCTCGATCACCTGCCATTCGTCAGCGCCCGCGGTCCGGGGCGCGCTCCCGGCCTGCCCGCGCGCCCACATCGCCGTCAAGCCGAGCTCCTCCGCTGCCTCCAGATCGGTCCCTGACGGCGGTGACGACAGCTCGATGATCACGATCCGCGGGTTGGCCTGCTCGAGCCGCTCGCGGTCGAGGATGTAGCCGTCCAGCCCCGGCGCCGACTGAAAGCAGAAATCCGCCTGCGCCAGCTGCGCCGCGAGCTCGTCCAGCGGGAGCGCCTTCAGACCGAAGCCCGTGGCGCGGGCGCGCTGGGACTCGTTGCGCGCGCAGAGCGTGACGTCGGCGCCCATGCCGCGCAGCAGCAGCGCCATCGACTGCCCGACGCGCCCGAAGCCGGTGCAGAGGCAGCGCGAGCCCATGATCGTGATATCGCTCAGCGCGATCGCGTGGTGGACCGCGCCCTCGGCCGTCGGGATCGCGTGCAGCAACGCTTCGACGTCGTCGTCGCCGTGAGCCACGGGCGTCACGCCGGTCGGCTCGCACAGCGCCTCGATCCCGGCCGTGACGCGGCCCATGTACATGTGCGCGCCGGGCGCCGCCATAGCAAGCGCCGCGCTCGTCAGGTGGACCGGCTCAGCGCGGTGCGGCGTCCACAGCGAGTCGTCGGGACCCAGGCCGGGAACCGGGTTGACGATCAGGTGGGCGTCGGCGAGCGCCTCCTCGAGCGAGGCCGCGACCGGCGCGCCGCTGGCCTCCTCGGCGCCGGGCGCGGATGCGAACGCCGTCACGGTCGCGCCGGCGCTGCGCGCGAGCCGCATGATCTCGAGCATGCGCTCGTCGCCCGCGAGCACGGCGACGCGCTTGCCGGAAAGGTCGATACGGGGCTGATAGCTCACGAAAGGATCTCCTCTGATTCGGCGACGGCAAGCGCCGTCCACACGGACGTCACGGCGGCGCACGTCTCCACCCGTCCGAAGTAGCGCCGCATGTTCTCGAGGCTCGTCTCGTGCAAGTGTGAGAACGCCGCGCCCGTGGCGTCCTCGACCACGGTCACGTAGTAGTCGCGGTCGGCCGCCTCGCGCGCAGTGCCCTCCACGCAGACGTGCGTCGCGACGCCGCCGATCACCACCGAGCGGATGCCGCGCGAGCGCAGGATCCGGTCGAGTCCGGTCGCCGCGAACGCGCTGTGGCGGTGCTTGACCAGCTCGAGATCGGCGTGCTCGAGCGGCAGCCCCGGGTAGTACTCGGCCCCCCAGCTGTCCTCGACGACCAGGCGGTCGCCGTCGGCCGGCTCCAGCGCCTCCCATGCTTCCGAGTTGGTCGCCGGCGATTGCACGATGCGCGCGAGCACGATGAACACGCCCGCGTCGGCGGCGGTGCGGATCAGCTCCGCAAGTCGTGGGACCACGAGCTCCCGGACCCGCCGCAGGTCGCCGCCGCGGCGCGCGATGCCGCCGTCCTCGTGACAGAAGTCGTTCTGTACGTCGATCACGAGCAGCGCCGTGTGGCGCGGATCGGTCTGCTCGGCGAGCGTGCGCAGGACCGTCATCGCCGCAGCTCGCGGTCGAACGCGGTCAGCACCTCGCAGCCGTCCGCCGTCACCACGACGGTCTCACTGACGCCGTAGACCGTCTCGCCGGGCAGGCGGACCGCCGGCGGAATGTGGAACGTCATGCCCGGCTCCAGCGGCGTCTCGTCGCCGGCGCGCAGGCTGACGATGTGCCCCTCGCCCCAGTCGGGGGCGAACGCGACGCCGACCGAGTAGCCCGTGCGCTTGCGGAACCAGTTCCCGAGCCCCGCCGCCTCGATCCGCTCGCGGCAGGCGCGATCGACGTCGCCGCATGTACGGCCCGGGGCGATCGCCGCGACGGCCGCGTCCAGCGCCTCGTCCAGCGCGAGGGCCAGCTCGGGCAGGCGCGCCGGGCCGGCCCCCACCGCCACCGTGCGCATGAGCGCGCCGAAGTAGCGCCGGCGGCAAGCTCCCAGCTCGATCAGCACCGCGTCGCCGTCGACCACCCGCCGATTGGCGAACGTCGTGTGGGCGACGCTTGCGCGCGGCCCCGACGTGACGATCGGATCCGCGGCGAGGAAGTCGGACCCCCCGCCCACCATCGCCGCGAACGCCGCCGCGGCGACCGCGTTCTCGGTCTCGCCCACGGCCGTCGCGGCGACCGCCGCCGCCATTCCGTCGACCGCGAGCCCGCACGCGTCGCGGATCAGCGCGAGCTCCTCGTCGGACTTGATGCGGCGCATTCGCTCCACGAGCCCGGACCCGTCGACCGTGCTCCCGAGCTGCTCCGTCAGCCGCCGCCACCTGCGCGCGGTCAGGAACGGACTGGTCTCCTCGACGCCGATGCGCCCGCCGGTCGGGGCGAGTCGTCCAACCGCGGCGGCCGTGGTCGCGATCGCGTCGTCGGTGTCGCCGACCGTGACGAAGCGCGTCAGCCATGTGGTTGCTGCCGCCACTTCGAGCTCCATGTCGCGGATCACGAGCTGCGGCTCATCCTCGAGCGGCACCATCAGGCACAGAAACGAGGAGTAGCCGATCGTCTCGTAGCCGGTGAGGTACGTGACGTTCTCGGGAGTGAAGAGGAGCAGGAGCTCCAGCCCCTGCTCCTCCATCGCCCTCCGCACGCCGCCGAGGCGGCGGTCGAACTCCCCGGTCGAGAACGCCGGCGGGAACCCGGCGATACCGGCGGCGGCCGCCGCCACGTCGTCGACCGCCGACATCAGCCGGCCGCGCCGTACTGCGTCGTCATCAGGTCGGTGGTCGGGATGCCCTTGGCGTCCTTGAGCGCACCAAGACTCGAGAGCACGTCGATCTGGTTGCCGACCGCGTCCGGCGACATCTCGCCGGTGGGATTGACGGACTCGAGGAAGAGGTTGAACGACAGCTTGAACGTGTCCATGTCGGTGTCGCTGAAATGCTTGTCGTGCAGGACCTGCAGCGCCTCGTCGCGGTTCGCGAGCATCCACTTGGTGGCATCCGACACGGACCTCGAGTACGCCTTGACGAGATCCGGGTGGCTCTTGGCCCAGTCGTCCCTGACCGCCACCGAGGTGAAGTCGTAGGTCTTGAACACCGGCAGGGAGTCGCGGCCCTTGATGATCACGCTGCCGATGCCCTGCTGCTGCGCGACGTACGGGTTGGGCGGCGAGAGCATGAAGCCGTCGATCTTTCCGGCCTTCAGCGCGCCGACCAGCGTCGCCGCGTCGCCGATCGGGACGAAGTTGGCGTCCTTGGCCGGATCGAGCCCGACCTGCTTCATGAAGTAGCGCGGGTAGAGGTCGGTCGGCGCGCCCGGCGCGGTGATCCCGATGTTGAGTCCCTTGAGCGCCTTGAACTTGTCGGGCAGCGGTGAGTCGGCCGTGATGCCCTGCTTCTGCATCGCCTGCTTGCGCATCACGAAGTCCATCGTGAGCGGGCGCTCCAGGTTGTAGAAGAGCGTGATGCCCTTACCCTGGTTGTGCAGGTTGACGACGTCGTCGACGCCGAGGTCGACGAACTGCGCGCTCCCCGAGAGCAGCGCCGCGACGCCGAGCTTGCCGCTGCTGATCTCCGTGAACGTGAAGTCGAGCCCATTCTTGGCGAAGAACCCCTTGTCCTGCGCCAGGTAGATCGGGGCCATGCTCATGACCTTGAAGCCCGCCTCGGTGACCTTGACAGGCTTGCTCGCGGCGCCTGCCGAGCCGCCGCCGGACGTGTTCGTCGCGGAGTCGCCACCGCACGCGGTCAGGCCGATCGCGGCAGCGACCAGCGCTGGGGTGACCGCCCCCATGCTTCGAAGAAACATCTCGACTTCCGTCCTCCTCGCTTGATTTAGGCGGGCGGGCCCGCCACGGGATCGATCGGCAGCTCGAGCGCTCGGACAATTCGCTCCAGTGCCGCTTCCCACGCGCTCTCCTCCTGCGCGAAGCAAATGCGGAACGACCCACGTGCGGTCGGCCCGAACTGGTACCCAGGGTTCACGATCACGCCCGCGCGATCCATGAGAGCGATCGCTACGGCCTGATCGGAGATCCCCCCGGCCGTGAGCCGGGGGAACGCGTACGCCGTCCCGCCGGGAATCTCGACGTCGAGCGCCGGCGAGGCGCGGATCCGCGCAACCGTCATGTCGCGCAGGCGCTCGTACTCGGCGATGCGTGCTGCGATGAACGCGGCGTCATCGCGCAGCCAGTGCACGAGCGTCGACTGCGCGTACGCTGGGGCGCGCAGCGCCGTGACGCTCAGCACGTCCTCCATTGCGTCCGCCAGCTCCGCGGGCGCACGCGCGACGCCGACTCGGTACCCGCTCATGGACTCCGTCTTCGACGGGCCCGTCAGCGTGATCGTGCGCTCGGCCATCCCCTCGAGCGCCGCCAAGTGCGTGAACGAGCGGCGGTCGTAGAGCAGGCGCGCGTACAGCTCATCGACGATCACCAGCAGGTCATGCTCGATCGCCAGCTCGGCGATCGCCCGCAGCGTCGTGTCGCGGAGCACCGCGCCCGTCGGGTTGTTGGGGTTCGACAGGACGATGCAGCGGGTCGCCGGGGAGATCGCCGCGCGAAGCGCGTCCGGGTCGATCTCCCCCGCCCCGTCGGACCACTCCAGCGCGACGTGGTCCACTTCCGCATTGAGGAAGCGGATCAGCCGCTCGTACGCGAGGTACTCGGGATCGCCCAGCACGACCCGGTCGCCCGGTTCGAGAATCGCGGCGAGCGCCACGAACACCCCGGCCTGCGTCCCCGGGGTCAGGAGCAGCTCGGTCTCGGGGTCCACGGGCATGCCCAGGAACTCGCCGAGCGCGCGCGCGACGTGCTCGCAGACGGCAGGGTCACCGCGATACGGCGTGTACGCGGGGCCGCCGCCCGAAGCCGCGCCCATGAAGGCCTCCAGCGCCCAGGTCGGAGCCGGAAAGCGCTTGGTGTCGGCGTAGGTGATGTCGAGCAGCGGCCGGCCGAGCGCCCGCGCGTGCCGCACGAGCGCCCGCTCGGCCGAGACGACCCCCGCGGTGTCCTCCCCGGCGCGGCCCTCGAGGCGCAGCCGCGCGATCTGCGCGCTCGCGGAGCCGTGGCCAAAGTCGCGAGCGATCGTCATGACCCAGCTCGCTTCAGCTGCTCGAGCAGTTCGTCGCGCCCGCGCATGATGTGCTCGCCGACGGCGTTCCTCACCGCGACGGCATCGCGCTCGCCGCACAACGCCACAAGACGCACGTGCTCGTCGATCGACTGCTGACGGTGCGACCCGTCGCGGAGGAACAGGTAGACGTAGCGGTCCGCGACGTCGCGCAGGCGCGTCGCGAGGCCGTGCGTTCGCGGCATCGCCGCGCGCTCGTAGAGGCGGTCGTGAAAACGGCGGTCGCTGAACAGGAAGCCCTCGAGGTCACCGTCCGAGGCCAGCCGGCGCTGCTCATCGATGTTCGCCTCGAAGGCGCGCATGAGCTCGTCGTCGACATACGGAGTCGCGGACTCGGCGAGCAGCGTCTCAAGCGCGACGCGCGCGCCGTAGGTGTCGCGCAGATCGGGCACCGACAGCTCGGAGACGACGGTCGCGCGCTGCGGGTGGATCTCGATCAGGCCCTGCGCGCTGAGCCGGGACAGCGCCTCGCGCATCGGCATGCGGCTGATGCCGAGGGCGTCGCAGAGCTCCTGGAGATCCAGGCGCGCGCCCGGCATGAGCTCGCCGGTGACGATCCGGCGCCGCAGCTCGTTGTGGGCGAAGTCGCTCTTCGTGAGCGGCGCCGAACGGTCGAACCCGCTCCGTGCACTCGGATCTTGTATCTCAGATCTTAGATGCATTCGCGGGCGAACTGTAACTGCCCGGTCCGCTCCGCGCAACCCGGCGGTCGGCCGCGCGTAGCCGCGTCGACCCGCCCCTGTTTGGCTGCTTTGCGGAGCGACGCGTGGGCGCGCGTATCCCGGGACTGCTGTGGCTGATGGCTCACCGTCGTTCGTGTCGCCGATGCTGGTGTGGGCGAGCGACCGGCTGCCGGAGGGCGAGGAGTGGTGGTCGGAGCTCAGCTCGACGGTTGCCGCGGCCAGCTTCGGATCGCCGACGGACGCGTGCAGCTGCGCTCGCGGCCGGGGCGGCGCTGCGAGCGCGAGTTCCCTGAGGTGGCGGCGGCGGCCGCGGCGCATCGGGCGCGAGAGATGGGTCACCTACACGTGCTGCTCGCTCAGGGTGCCGCTGAGCGCCGCGCGGAACCGCCTGTCGGCGTTGAGCTTGCGCACGAGCCGCCGGATCGCCCGCCAGTCGCGGACGGGCCGATCGAGCACGACCGGGGCGGCCGATCGACCGGACCCCGGCCGGCCTGCCCGATCGTCGGCCACCTCGGCGGCCGCGAGCACCTGCTCTACGGCGTCGGCGAGCGCCAACCGCGCCGGACCGAGGCGCATGGGCGGCCGCATCCTCGCCGGCCTCGCGGTCGGCCCGCGCGACGAGTGAGCGGCGACCGCTCTCGTGGACCTAGGACCGCCGAGGCTGCAGGCTGGCAAGGAGCTCTCGCGCGCCAGGGAGCCGGCATGCGTACGCGACCGATCCGCCGTGGCGTTCGTCGGGCGGTCGTGACGGTCAGGCGGCGGCCCGGGCGGCGGGGAAGCGCGTCAGCGCCGCCGGTAGCGTCCGCACGGCGGTGCCGAGCGCCAGCAGGGCGGCCTGGTAGCCGGCTTCGTGCAGCGGGGTCCACGGGATGTTCATGCGCCGGCGAAGCACGGACGGGAACGAGCCGGCCAGCAGCAGCCGAATGGCCGGGGCGGTCAGGCGGCCGGCGAGCGGCCAGCTGAGCCGCGTGCCGGGCAGGCCGGGCGGCGCCGGAAGGTTCCGGAGCGTGTCGTGGTAGAGGCGCGTTGCCGTCGGAGTCGCAACGAGCTCGTCCTGGATCGTGGCCCACACGTACCGGTTCAGCGCGGCGACATCGACGGGAAGATCCTGCTCGCGCAGCCCGTAACTGCGGCCGACGCGCTTCCACTCCTCATACAGCATCGCCTGCTCAGCAGGTGCGGGGGCGCGGCCGATCGCGCGGCGGGAATAGACCGTCGCCTCGTAGGTCGACAGGTGCACCCACGCCCACGGCCGTGGATTCCACGGGTGGTAGCGCGTTCCATCGGCGAGGCGGCCATAGAGCGGGCGGTGCAACTCACGGATCTCGGCGGCGACCGCGACGGGATCGTCGCTGAAGATCAGCCGTAACCCATAGCCGACGGTGTCCCACCCACGTCCCCACGGGTCCTCGAACACGCTGGAGTGGTCCATCAACCCCGCCGAGACGACCGGGTGCATGCCCTGCAGCGCAAGCACGCGCCCGGCGAACGGCACGACGAACGGCCACTCAGACCACGCCCGCCGGCTCGCCGGAAGCTCAAGCGTCCGCGACACCGGCTCCCGCAGATCCGCGACCGCACACGACTGCCCGAAGCGCGGCATCACCGCGTCAGCGACCTCGCATCCGCGAGTCTCCTGGTGCCGCGGTCGACACGATCGCTGCGTCGCGCGTGCCCTCCGGCGGCTACGCAGGCGTGCCCGCCGGCCCGTGGGCAGGCACTTGGCGCGGAGGCGTGGGTTCGGGCGTGGAGCGCAGGCCGCGGATCTGGAACGCGCGCACGATGTCGGTCACCCCCTGCATCAGGGCCCAGATGCCCGCGAATACGAGCAGCACATAGACCTTCGTGATGAAGAACTGGCCGCTCGTCCAGAACGCCAGAACCACCATCAGGATCCCCGCGGTCAGGCCCAGCCACCAGAAGTCGTTGATCGGACGCTCCGCGAAGGATTGAATAATCCAGAACGTCGCGACGAGCAGAAACAGGAAGCCGAGGATGTCGGCGACGCCGGCAAACGTGTTCTCCGGGCTGATCAAGGACACCACACCGGCCACGATGAAGAGCGCGCCGAAGAGCGCCCATAGCCACTTCAGCCGCGGGGCGAGAGCCGCGAGCGCGAACTGCTGGGCGGCCGCCAGCAGAAACATGAGACCGATGAGCACGCCGACCGTGGTCACCGAAGCCCGGTCGAACTGGAGCACGGCGAGCGCGATCACGATCCAGGCGATGCCTGCAACAAGCCACAGCCACCACCACCTGCTGAGATCGTCAACCGCCTCCCGCAGCACCGAAACCGTCGTTGACTGCTGCATCACTGCCTCCTTCCCGTCCGGCCCAGCCGACGGCCAAACTTGGACGACGGCGTAACTTCAGGCCTTGGTTGGAGCGTACACCCGGGGAGCGAGCGCCTAAACGGGCAGGCGTCCAGCCAAGCCACCTAATCTGTTACTGACCTCAATAGATCAAGAAGGCTGTCTCAGACGCTGAGGCCTGATTCGGACCGCGCCGGGGTAGGCCGCTCCCATCAATCGAAAGGCGGTCCGAACGGTGCTCACTATTCTGCTGATCATCATCATCCTGCTGCTGCTCTTCGGCGGCGGCTGGGGCTACAGCCGCCGAGGGCGACGCGGCGTGTAACGACGCCTGGGTCCGCCCGCGGGCGGCCGCGGCCGCGCGGTCAAGTCGCTCGGCCGCGGGACACCGACCTACGGACTGGCGGGACTCCACCCGCAGAGCCCTGGTCCACAGCTCTGCTACGGGCCGGTGACCGGAAGACCGACGGCGAGTGAGAGCAGGTCGGGGTTGCCGCAAGCAGCTCCCGCGCGTACGGGTCCGCGGGGTGCGGCGAACAGGTCGCGCACCGCGCCGCCTTCGGCCGCGATCTTGCCGTCGTGGAGCACGATGACGCGGTCGCAGAGCTGGCGCACGACGGCGAGGTCGTGGCGGACAAGGCGCACGGTCAACGCGAGGTCCTGCTGAAGTCGCTTGAGGATCGAGGCCTGGACGGATACGTCAAGCGCCGAGACGGGCTCGTCCGTGACGAGCAGCTCCGGCTCAGCGCGATCGCCCGCGATGCCGATTCGCTCGCGCGGAACGGCTCGACGTGCCGCTCCATGGACGGCTTGTCTTGCCATGCCTAGGCCCGAACTTGCCTCGACGCTCCGGCTTGTACCGAGTCGAAACGCACGCGTGCAAGCGCGTCGAGTTCGTTCCGCGTGGGCTGGTCGCCGACGATCTCCACGGCAAGACGCTGGTGGTGCATCGGACTGCTTCAGTCCGACCGCCGGAACCCATGCGAGAGATCACCGTTCCTGCGCGCTGGAGGCGCTCGACGCCGGCCGTCGCGTTCATGCGCATGACACTGCCACGACGCGCATGCTGATGGCACCGCTGCCTTCGCGTGGAAGCGAGCGCGTCGCGAGGAGTTCCACAGCGGTCGTCACTGCGTTACGGCGCACTGCATTCGCCGCGCGCGAGAACGGACCTGGGTCGATCATGAGCGCGCGCTGCCGGCGCTCGCGGAGCCGGCGACATCCTCCCGGCGGGCGAGCTCCGCCGGCGGTTCGCGCGCGCCTGAAGCAGACACGGCGACGGCCCCGGTTGGTACCGGGGCCGTCGCGGCCAATGACCTACCAGCGACTCGTTCAGAGCCGCGCGGCGAGGTCAGCGCGGGGGGATCAGGTTGAAGGTGTAGTTGGGGCTCTTGCCCTCGAGGTCGATCAGCTTCATGTTCACGGTGCCGGACGCGTCGGTCGACCCGATGTTGACGCAGGAGTCGAACGCGTGGTTATAGATGTAGACGGGCCCGCGATCCCCGGTCCACTCGGCGCCGTCCACGGCCCTCGCGTAGTAGGCGGCGTAGCGGTAGGACGTGGTGAAGGACTGCTTGACCTCACCCGGGGCGAGATTCAACCAGCCCGAGGTCTCGTAGCCGCCGTAGCCGGCGCAGAGATTCGGGTTGTAGCGCATGATCGCGACCGAGACCGTCTTGCCGTAGCTGTTGCGGAAGTTGACGGTGTGCTCGCTGGAAGCGGACGCGCGAAGCTGCCCGAGCTTCGCCGTCGGCATCTTCAGATGCGACGCGGCGCCGCTGTGGCCCGGCCTGGCCGTGTTGGTGGCTGCCGCGTTGGCGTCGCGGGCGATGAGCGTGGCGAGCAGGGCACACGCGCATGCCAGCGCCGCAGCCAGCAGCGCTGCCCGCCGCCCGGCCCGGAACAGTTGATTGGAAGAACTCACTGCGATCCTCCCTTCGGAAGGTTGTGGGGTTGCAGTGAGTAGAGTCGGGGGCGGCAGCGTCCCCAGGTAGGCGTCCTCGGGGTGGTCGTGACCACCCGCGCGCGGCACGGTTGTCAGCCCCGGCTTGACGGACGCGGTCTCGATCGCTCGAAACAGAGGTCGGATGCTGATCGTCGGGGCTCGGCGAGCGATGACACGCTTTCGTCGGGTTCCCGTGCTCGCCACCGCCGCTCCGGCCTCCGCCGCCCGATCGGCCTTCACGTCCAGGGTCGCGACGCCGTCGCCGCTCCGTAGAGAGACCCTCGCCGCGGCCGCCGGGACGGCCTAAACCGGTCGAGCGTTGGGCGCAGTTCTCCGACGAGCCGCTTGTATTCATCCCCTTCGTCCTAGCTCAACGGCATCCGGCCCTGGCAGACAGCGCTCGATCCCCGAACGCTGCAGCCTCAGTCCAGTCCTCTCTGATCACCGGTCCTGCGACATCGCGTTGACCGCGGGGATGACGACGCCCGCACCGACAGGCAGGTGGAAGTGGAGCGTCGCGGCGACGCGCGAGAAGCGCCAGGCGCCGCCGATCCGGCGATACTCGTGCGCGTAGGTGGCGCCGAGCATCAGCACCTCCGCGGCCTGCCCAGGCCCCTGTTCCATCGTCAGCAGCACCACCGAGTACCAGCGCCCGGTCGCCGACTGGCGGTCGGGCGCGACGTCGATTTCCGGCGCAGAGACCATGTGCAGCGTCGGCTGCGCGATCCGAGCGGTCACCTCCTGGAACAGCTCGCGGATCGCCTCGCGACCGTGTCGAGTGCCAAAGTCGAGCGCCCCGTCGGGCGACGCCGAGCTCCAGACGGCGTCCTCGGTGAACAGCTCGGCCAGCGGGTCGGGCGCGTAGCGCTGATCGCAGAGCGTGGCGTAGCGATGCACTAGCGCCTGGATCGCCCGTTCGTCCTCGAGCAGCTCGATCCGGCGCTCAAGGTCTCGGTCACTCATGCGTCACTCCCTTAGGACGGGCATTGGTAATCCGACTCGCTCCGTTCGGAGCGATCGCACTCATGGTTACGTATGCGGGTCAGACCCGCCTGACATCATGACCGGGCACACGCGGGCCCGCGCGAATCCAATCCGGAAGACGTGCCGCCCGGGCGCGCGCGCGAGCAGCATTCCGAGGTTCGCGCGCCGCGACAGCCCCGTGCGCGTGGTGCTTTAGGACGGTTGTGTCACGTGGACACGGGCATCGCGGACCCGACGCTCGTCGCTCCGTTCAGGCTTGCTGTTCTGATTTCGCCTCGTCGGTGACGTCCGACGTGCAGGAGATGGTCCCGGGCCGGCGGCGAGCTGACGCTCTGTTTCAGGCCGTCGGCCGGTTGGCCTGACTTCCTTTCGCAATGTCGCTCGTTGCCGGTCCGGGACGGCTCGGTGTGACTTGATAGGAGCGTGGCCGCGCCCTCAAGCAAGCCATGTCCGCCGAGCGGTCCAACTGTCGGTCAAGGCGAACAGGAGGACAGCGCGGAGGATCGTGCTCGGGGCGGACATGCACAAGCAGTCGCACACCGTCGCGGCGATCGCGGCGGCGACGGGCGAACTGCTCGGCGACAAGACCGTCCGGGTCGGCGACGACGGGTTTCTCGCGCTGCTGGACTGGCCCAGGTCGCTCGGCGAGGACCGGATCTGGGCGCTGCAAGACTGCCGGCACGTGTCGGGTTCCTTCGAGCGGTTCTTGATCGGCAGCGGCGAACGCGTGCTGCGGGTGGCGACCAAGCTCATCAGCGACGCCCGCCGCGCCGGCCGCGATCGCGGCAAGTCCGACCGCATCGACGCCCCGGCGGTCGCCACGGCCGCGCTGCGCGAGGGCATTGACGCGTTGCGATCAGCGCAGTTGCCCGGCGTGGAGCTCGACATCCGGCTGCTGGTCGATCACCGCGAACGGCTGATCCGCAGCCGAGTCGCGCTCAACAAAGACCTGCTTTGGCATCTGCACGATCCCTGGTCCGAGCTTAAGCGGCCGGCCAGCGCACTGGTCTTGAAGAAGTGGTCGAGCCGGATCGCGCGGCGCTCGGCGCGCGCCGAGCAGACCGCGCGGGTTCGGATTGCCCGCGACGAGCTGCGGCGGCTGCGCGAGCTGACCGCCGCCGCTCGCGAGCTCGAAGCCGAGATCGCCGAGCTCGTTGCCCAGGCCGCGCCGCTATTGCTCTCAGAGCCCGGGTTCGGGCCGCTGACCGCCGCCAAGCTGCTCGGCGAGATCGCAACCGCCAGCTCAACACCGCCATCCACCGCATCGCGCTCACCCGCGCCCGCTGCCACCCAGAAACCCAGGACTACCTGGCCCGCAAACGCGCCGAAGGCAAGACCGGCCTGGAAGCCACGCGCTGCCTCAAGCGCCGCATCTGGCACCTGCTGCAGCCGCCCACCCCGGTGCTGGAAACGACGCGCACAACGCCGATTCCTTGACATTCCAGCTGCGAAAGCAGCGCTGCGACAAGCACCTCCCGCCGCCGCTCCGACCACGCGAAGGCGGTAGCGCGTGCGTGCAGATGCTCGGGCGATCCCCGGGGCCGTGTGGCATGAGGAGTCGCCCCCGGCATTGGAGCTTCCGCTCGGCTGCGGTTCGTCGTCAGGTTGTCGCCGCGATTGGCCGCCGGGGCGTGTTTTGGGTGCGCTGCAGGAAGCCGAGGACGCGGTTGTTGATCTCATCCGGTCGCTCGACGAGCATGAAGTGGCCGACGCCCTCGATCAGCTCGGACTCCGAGCCTCGCCCGCAATAGCCGGGCACGCGTGCGACCTGCTCGTGGCTCATCCCGTGGCAACCATCGGTCGTGCCGTGCAGGTAGAGCGTCGGGTGCTCGAGGCTGTAGCCCCACGCCGCTTTCTGCTCCTCGGCCCACTCGGGCGAGCCGAAGCGCGTGGGGTCGAACTGTCCCCAGTAGTAGCCGAGCGCCGTCTGCAAATACGCCGGCTCACGGATGCAGTCCTTGACCAGCGGCAGATCCTTGCTGGCGTCATAGCCCGGTGACCAGTCGCCCCAGATGCGATCGATGAACTCGAAGTCGTTCGCCGAGATCGAGCCCTCGATGACGCGCTGCAGCTGGAAGTACCAGAAGTAGAACGAGCGTTTGATCTGGTCGTAGGTGACGATGTTCTCACCGAAGATCTCAAACGGCGGAATGTTGAGGATCACGCACCGCCCCCATCGTTCCGGAGCCTGGCCCGCCGCGCCCCATGCCGCGACTGCGCCCCAGTCGTGCGCGATCAGTACCGAGTCCTCGCCCCCGCCCAGCGCGTCGTTGAGCGCAAGTGCGTCGGCCACCATCGTGCTCGTGTGGACGTGGTGGCGATCCGCCGGAAGCTCCGTCGGCGCGAAGCCGCGGTTGAACGGGGCGACCGCGCGGAACCCGGCCCGCGCCAGTTCCGGCAGCAGGTGACGGTACGTCCACGGCGAGTCGGGAAAGCCGTGGAGGCAGAGCGCCAACGGGCCGTTGCCCGCCGTGAGGTAGTGGAACTGAAGTCCGTTGGCTTCGACGGTGCCCCGCTCGAGCTCGGGCATTCCGGAGCCTCCTCCACATCGGGTGCGTTGGCAAACACGACGCTACGCCCGTCGCCACGAGCCGTCAACGACGCTCAGCTTCGAACGATCAGGATTCGCACCATGGTGTGATCGAGGCTCCCTAGAGGCACTGAAGGACCCGCAGCGTGACGATCGGGAGCGCCGCGCTCGTCGAAACCGGCGTGCTCCGGAGTACCCTTGAGCGCGGTTCGCTGCTCCCTCGGAACGACACGGGTGAGCGGCCGGCAGCCGCGCCGCTGTTGCCTTATGCGATCAGCGGCCGCGCGCCGAAGAACCCGACCGTACGCAGCCGGCTGATGCTCTGAGGCACGAGCCGCAGCGCACCTGCGCCGCCGCCTCGCCCGAGATGCGGATGCGGCGCGCGTGGCGCTTTAGGACGAACGGATCACGGTCGAGGCAGAGCGAGGCAGCGGCGCGAGCCCACGTGCGAGGCTCGACTGTGACCAGTGGGCAATACTTGTGTGGATGCCTGAGCGCAGGACGTGGCGCGTCACATCCGCGCGCGAGCCGTCGGAGGCGGCGATCGCGTCGAGCAGGAGGTACATCGCCTGGGCGCTCTGCATCGCAACGCAGCAGGGGAACGCGCCGAAACGCCGGTCGAACTCGGTCGCGAACCGGTGGCCCGCGGGCGGCAGCTTGTTGCTGGGCAGCGTGGCGATGGTGAACACGAACCCCTCGGCGGCGGCGCCGGCGCCCTCGATCAGGTACCCGGGCGCAGCGAACCCGTCCGGGCGGATGATCGGCACATGCGAGCTGAGCGTTCGCCGGAGATCCGCGAGCAGCCGCGGACCGTGATTCGACGCGAGCCCCGCCAGGTAGACGGCGCCGGCGCGCGCGTCGCGCACGCGCCGCGCGAGCGCCGCGTAGCCGCGCGCCTCCGCGCGCCAGCCCGGCGAATCCGGCGAGCGCGATCCGCCCGCGCGACGCCGTGACCCGCACATCCGCGGCGAGTCCCCGGCCGTAGGCCGTCTCGTCGTGGACCACGTACAGCCGCCGTGCGCCCAGTCCCCGCGCGTACAGAGCGCCGGCGGCCGCCTGGACGTCGTCGGCCGGGACGACGCGGGCGAAGTTGCGGCGCCCTGTTGGGCGGAACCGCGCGGGCTCCTCGGCGGGGACGCCCGGGCCTGCGCGCGTCAAGCCGACCTAGGTCGCCGACGGGCTGATCAGCGGCGGCGGCCCCGGCGCGCGGTTGAGGACCGTGAGCAGTGGCGCGCACGAGGACGACCAGGGGCCGATGACGCCGAGCACGGCCCGGTTGTCCGCCAGTGCGCGCCCGATGGCGGCGCAGCGGCCCGGATCGGCATCGTCCGGGCCGTACGGGACCTCGTCGCACACCTGCAGGCCGTGCGCGTACGCGCCCGCCGCGCTCGGCGAGCACGGGCTTGACCGCCTGGGCGGCCTGGAGACCGTGATCGGCGTACGCGCGTCAGCGCTCTGACGCCGGTTTCCCCAGCGGTCACTGGTCGCTTTACGATCAAGCGACAACGACCGGTCGCCTCCATCAAGCGGCGGTGTGTGTGCGCTTACTTGTTGCACTGTCATCAACGCGGAACGTCCTGCGTGTGATCCGGGTATGCGTCGCGCGGTTCAACGACCGCGCAGGCAACTCGGCGAAACTCACAGTTCGTTCAAATGTTCACCACCGCCCGCCAGTCTTGAAGTGACCACAGATTCGACTCCGGGCAGCGCTCCCACGCCGGTTCGGCGCCTGTGGCAAGGCGCGGCCAGCGGCGCCGGAACCCGCAGGACCGCCGATCCCATCCGAGCACGTCGCACGGAGGACGACCAGATGACACGACAGTCGACGCTCACACACCACAGCCGCCGGCGGAGCCGCACGTTCGTGCTCGCGGTCGCCTGCTGCGGGATCGCGATCGCGGTGCTGCCGCGCGCCGCCCTCGCCGATCCGGTTGTCCTGGCCGTCGGAGACGTCGCCTGCGATCCCAGCGATCCCAACTTCAACGCCGGCAACGGCACGGCGACGGCCTGCCGGCAGAAGGCGACCAGCGACCTGATCGTGGGCCAGGCCTTCGACGCGGTGCTCGCACTTGGCGACCAGCAATACGAGACAGGGGCCTTCAGCGCCTACCAGACCGTCTACGACCCCACCTGGGGCCGCTTCAAGGCAACGACATATCCGATCATCGGCAACCACGACGGCGAGGCCGCGACGAGCGGCGACGGCTACTGCCAGTACTTCGGGGCCATCGCACACTGCAACGCGACCGGACAGCAGGGCGGTGCGGCGTTCTACTCCTTCGACCTCGGGACCTGGCACATCGTGATGCTCAACTCCAACTGCATCGCCGTCGGCGGCTGCGGCCCCGGCTCGCCCGAGTACACCTGGCTACAGAGCGACCTCGCCGCCAACCCGCGCTCCTGCACGCTCGCGGCCTGGCATCACCCGCGCTGGAGCAGCGGCCTGGGCTACAACGGCAGCATGATGCAGCCGCTCTGGAACCTGTTCTATGAGAGCGGCGGCGATCTCGTCCTGTCCGGCCACCTTCACACCTATGAGCGCTTCGCGCCGCTGAACGGCGCCGGCGTGATCGATCCGACGAACGGGATGCGCCAGTTCGTCGTCGGCACCGGTGGCGAGAGCTTCCACGACTTCGGCGTCACCGCGCCGGGGAGCGAGGTGCGCCAGAACTCGACGTTCGGCGTGCTGCGGCTCGTGCTGCACCCCGCGAGCTACGACTGGACCTTCCTCCCGATCGCAGGCAGCACGTTCCCGGACTCCGGCTCCCAGGCGTGCCGGGCCGACACCACACCGCCGAGCGCGGCCACCGGGCTGCAGGCGACGGCCAACAGCCCGACTGAGGTCGACCTGTCATGGGCTCCCTCGGCAGACATCGTCGGCGTCACGGGCTACGACGTCCTGCGCGGGCCGACGGCTGCCACGCTGACACGGATCGCGAGCACGCCGCGCACGAGCTTCGCCGACACGGCGGTCACCGCCGGGCAGAGCTACGTCTACGCGGTCCAGGCGCGCGACGCCGCAGGCAACATGTCCGGGCTGTCCAATGTGGTCACGGTCGTCACCCCAACGCCGCAACAGGCCGTCGACCAGGCGGGCGGCGCCCAGCAGACCGGCGGCCAGGCGACCGGCGGCCACCCCGCGGCGCACCAGAGCGCGAAGCGGCTCGCCCACTGGCGCGTCAAGGCGGCCAGCGCGCGGCGGGCGCTCGCCCGCGGGCGCATCCGCATCCCCGCGCGTCGTTGGGCACCGACCGTCATCAAGGTCCACGTCGGCGGACGGCTCGCGGTGGTCCGGTCGACCTCCAACAAGGGTGCGCTCACGCTCAAGCTCCCCTCGTGGGCCAAGGGCAGCCGCTACCGCCACCGCACGGTGACCATCACGATCATCCAGCCGGCGCGGACCGCAGGGGCCACGCATTAGGCGGCGACGGCACGACGCGCGGCGGTCTGCGGCCGGCGTTCGGGGTGCCGGGCGACCCGCCGCAACGCGAATTCGCGGCGTCGGAGCCCGACGGACCGCAGCGAATCCCCTCGCTGCAAGCCAGTCTCCCGCCGGTATCGCGTCCGCCGTTCGTGACGGCTCTCTGGCCACGCCATCGGCTCCCGGGCCGTCGTCGGGACCCAGCGCTCCCACGTCGTCCCAGGCCAGATCCCGGCGAGCTCCACATCATTGAGCCCGTTCACGCGGCGTGGAGTCGGCTCTCAGGCGCTCGACGGTCAACGCCGTCGGCGTGTCGCACGCCGTCCGGCCTCGCCACCCGCCTACGCGCCTGATGCCTCAGCGTCCGAGCGCGGCGCGTCGGCGCCGGTCATGCCCGCGTCGGCGCGGGACCAACCCGGGCGCGGGAGGCTCGGGCCGGAGCGCGTAGCCGCTCGAGCCGCCCGGCAGCTCGCTCCCTACGAGCTCGCCGTGCGCGGTCAGCCGATTCAGCAACGCGTAGATGACGGGCCGCGCGATGCCGGCCGCAGCGGCCAGCTCTCCGGCACTCGCGCCCGGCCGCTCGCGGACGGCGGCGAGCAGCACGGCGCGGTTGGCCCCGTGCGGCGCGCGCGTCCGGCGCTCAACCTCGGCCGTTGCAGGCGGCATCGCGTCGCCGGAACTCGAGCGCCGGCGCGGCCGGGCCGCTTGGGCGCCGCGGGTGGCCGCGCCGTCCGACGGCGCCGCTGCAGACGGCGTGCGTGCGCGTGAGGAGCGCGAGCCACTCGGTGCGACGGCTCCGAGAGCGGCGAGCACCGCTTGCAGGCGCTCGTACTACATGACCGCCGGACGCAGCTCGTCCAGGCGCTCGCGGGTCTGCGCGCGCACGCGCTGCAGCTCAGATGACGTTGGCGCGTCGCCCGGGGCGACTACTGTCGTGAGATCCACGCTGCTCGGGGGCGGACGGGAGCCCGACGACCTCTAGGAGCAGACGTCGCACAGCCGCCCATCTACGCCAGGACGGGCCGGCCGACGACCGGCTCGCCATCACCGCCGACATGCACGAGACTCGACCCGCCGGGCCGATGACCGAAGGCCGGCCCCGACGGTCCAACCGCGACTGTCGCTCGGTCGAGCGCAAGCCGGTCAGCGCGTTCGCGATGCGGTCAGACACGCTGTGAGACAAACGCGCGGGCGCGTACCGCTTCCACACAGAAGCAGAGGCGCGACACAACGGCTCGCGCACGCTCTCGAGCACGTCGGCGGCGCGCGCGCGCGTCACACTGTCGACCGGAACCCAGCCCACGCGTGTCCCTTCAGCGAGGTCCGCAGCTTGAAGGTCCGTTCCATCGCCTTCCTCGTCGTAGCGCTCGTCGCGTGCGGGCCTCCCTCGGCCTCCGCCCGCCCTGCTCATCGCGACCCTGTGCGCGCCGCGCTCGCCGCCGCTCTGGCGGCGGGGGCGATCGATGCGCCGCTCGCGCATTCTTACCGCGCGACGTACGGCAGCGCGCTCGGCGCCCTGCCCGGACTGGGCGGCGTGCGTCGCCGCGAGCTGCGCGGCGCCGTCCACATCGTGCGCGACATCGCCAGGCGCGGCGCGCTCAGCGCGGAACGCATGCCGCTGGCGTTCCTCACGCTCCAGCGCAACGTCGAGTGGTGGACGGCCCACGGGCCGCCGTCGCCCGGGTCGCCGGGAGAGAAGGACGCGCAGGGGCGACGCTGCAAGCCGCTCCGACAACTACGAGCGCGGGCGGCGCGTGTGAGCTTCCCGGGCAGCGGGCTGGTCTGGGAGTACAACCACGGCCTCGGGCTGCAGCTGCACATCAACGGCACGTTCGCCGCCGCCACCTCGCTGCTTCAGACGAAGGTCCCCACCAAGACGGCGAAGGCGGCACAGATCCTCGACGAGATGCGTCCGCTGGCGTCCCACCGTGGCGGCGCGCTGACCTGGGAGTACTTCTTCCCGTTCGGCGGCGGCAGGCCGCCGTGGGGCAGCGGGCTCTCGCAGGCGACCGCGCTCGAGGCCTACCTGACGGCCGCGATCCTCCTCGGACGTCCCGACTACCTGCAGACCGCGCACGACCTCGTGCGCCTGTTTGCGCTGCGCCCTCCGGCCGGCGTCAACCTGCGCCTGGCGCGCGACGGAAGCTGGTTCGCGCTCTACACGTTCGCCCCCGCCGCCCGCGTCCTCAACGCCCAGCTCAACGCGGTCACGGCACTGCACGACTTCGCCGTAGCGACACACGATCCCCGCGCGAGCGCGCTCGCCCGCGAGGGGCTGCGCGCCGCGCGGCGGCACATCGCGCGCTTCGACACCGGCCGCTGGTCGCTCTACGCCGAGCACGGCCCGCTCGCCGACCTCAGCTACCACGTGCTCAACCGCGACCTCGCTCGCAAGCTCTGCCAGCGCACCGGCGCGCGGGCGATCTGCAGGGCGTGGCACTCGTTCACCGCCGAGCTCGAGCGCCGCTGCCCGCGGGTGTCCCGGCCGCGGCACGACCCGGGACAATTGGTCCGCCGAGCAGGCCCGCGGTAGCGCGCCGACGCGTCAGTGAGACTGCGTTGTTCCGCTGTGACCCTTTCAGCCGGACCGCAGGGCGTGGGCCACCGCCGGCGGCCGCGCGAGCGTTCGACGAGCCGATCGCGCTGAGCCGGTCGTCCCGATCCGGCTCGGCTACAGATCGAGCTCGGCCCAGATCGCGGCGTGGTTCGGACGCCTGCTCGCTCGTGCTGGTCACGCTGTCAAACACCGGCCAGCGCTCGCCGGCGCTGAAGACGCCCTCGCGGAAGATGCCGCCGGCCGTGATCCTGTCGACCGGAGCGGGCGAGAGCAGGAGGCAGTCGACCGGTTGCCCGCGGCGCCGACGACCTCTGGGCCCAGGACATCGCAGAGCCGCCCGTCTGCGCCGGCCCCAGCCGGTCGAAGACCGCCCCGCCATCACGGCCGCCATGGACGAGACTCGGCCTTGGCGAGTCGAAGGTGCCGGGGAAGCCGCCTGAGGGTTGTGTTCTCGCGACTACCCGCCCTCGTCGAGTTCCAGAGGGAATCTCGACCCAGATCGGCCTTCTTCTCCGTCGCGGGTGTGGACGTTGACGCCGGGAACGGTCATCAGCCGCAAGATCTGCGGCGAGGGCAACGCCTGCTCCGCGAGCGCCGCGTGGACGCCGCAGCTCGGGCGCGGAATGCCGTCCGCGGCTACGCGGTGAAGCGGAACAGCGACCCCGACTCGAGCGCGACCCAGAGCGCGCCGTCGGAGCCCACCGCGAGCCCGTGCGGCTCGCTCGACGGTGGCAGCTCGAGCTCGGCAAGCTCGCCCTCGTCGCTGACATGCGCGATCCGCGCGCTCGCCCACAGACTTACCCAGACACCGTCGGCCTGCGCGGCGATCACCGCGTGCGGGCGCGCCTCGCGGTCGGGCAGCGGCAACTCCTGGATCGACCCGTCCGGCGTCACCCGGCCGATCTGCCCAGCGAGGATCTCTGTGAACCAGACCGCATCGTGCGTCGCCGCGATGCCGACCGGGCCGGCGCCGGTTGTCGGCAGCGCGCGCACCGTCACCTCGCCCTCGAGGTCGAGGCGGCCCACCGCGTGCGCCCGGTTGAGCGTGAACCACAACGCGCCGTCGGGGCCGACGGTGATCATCGACGGCATCGCACCCGCCGCCACGGGCAGGGTAAACTCGACGAGCGAGCCGTCGAAATCGAGGCGCCCGATCCGGTCCGTGCCCATCGCCGTGAACCACAGCGCGCCGTCGGGGCCTGCGACGATGCCGAACGGCGCAGTCCCGTCCGGGAGCGCGAACGACGTCGCCTCCCCGCCCGCGGCGATCCGGCCGATCCGGTCATCGCCGGCGCGCGTGAACCACAGCGCGCCGTCGCGACCGGCCGTGATCAGCGACGGGCGCGAGTCCGGTGAGCCGAGCCCGTACACGTCGACGCGCCCGTCGACAGTGACGCGCGCGATCTCGCCGCTGTGGACGAGCGTGACCCAGAGCGCGCCATCCGGTCCGGACGCCACGCCGTAGGGGCCCGCGCCCGCTTCGCCGACCGCTACCACCATCGGCGGCGACTCTAGCGACGGCCGCCGACGAGGCCGGCGTCCATACGGTGGCGCGCAGCGTCGGCGGTCTCCGCGCCGCACCGTTCCTGTCAGGCGGGAGCGCCACACCGCGGACCGGTGCCCGACGAAAGCGTCGTGAGACGCCGCGTCGCATGGGAGGCGGCAGCCCCGTGAGTGTCTCGAGCTCGTCGAGAAGCACCACTCCCGGAGAGACCGACGCTGCGGTCCGTTGCTGGTATGGACCTAGCACGCGACCATGAGCAACACGTCCGCCACGACCAGCAACACTGTCTTCGTGTACGTACTACGCACCGCCGTGTGATCCATCACAGCGGTCAGTGCGTCGGCCGCCGGCCGCGTCCCTAGATGTGTCAACACGAGGCGGGAGCGGTCCGGTTGTTCCCCGATCCACCGATGGGCGATGAGTTCACGCGAGAAAGCAGGTCTCTACCGGCATGAGCGATAGAAAAGTAGTTCTCAAAATGGTCCTGTCCCTCGACGGTTTTGCCACCAGCCCCGACGGGACCCACGAATGGATGTTCGAGTGGTTCGGCGACGACTCGGGTGAGTGGAACCGCCGCGCACTCGAGGAGGCGGGCGTCCACGCGATGGGCCGCCGCAGCTACGAGATCATGGGCCCGTACTGGGCCGCGTCCCACGGGCCGATCGCGACCGCGATGAACGAGAAGCCGAAGGCTGTCTTCTCCCGCACCCTGGAGAAGGCGGAATGGGGACCGGCCGAGATCTTCGGCGGGGACCTGGCCGCGGAGATCGCGGACCTCAAGGCTCGAGACGACGAAGGGACGGTCCTGGTCCACGGCGGCCCCGACTTCGGCAAGTCGCTGACACGTCTGGGACTCGTCGACGAATACCAGCTGACGACGGTCCCGATTGCGATCGGCGCGGGGCGCAGCCCATTCGCCGAACTGGGAGAGCACCTGAAGCTTCACGTCGTCGAGGAGGAACGCTTCCGGAGCGGAGCCCTCGCGCAGATCCTGGTGCCGAAGCGATGAGCGACCGCCCAAACTGATCCGGGCCACCACGGCTACGAGCGGCTCATGACAGCGGCAGCGCGCCCCGGCGCGTAATCGCTCGGAGGCCGCATCCACGGGTAGCCGCTCCGCCGGCGCGTCCCAGTCGGGCGATCGATCCCGTTTGCGCCGTGTACGAGAGCAGCGACATCTCGGCGTCTGAGGAGACTACCGGCGATGCCGCGACGTCCCGTCCGCCGGTTGATCTGGCCCGACGATCTCACGGTCGCCTCTTGCGCCGCCGGTTGGCCCGCGCCAGCTGACCTGCCCGGTTGGCCCGCGCCAGCTGACCTGCCCGGTTGGCCCGCGCCCGCTGACTTGCCCGGTTGGCGCGCGCCAGCTGACCTGCCCGGTTGGCGTGCGCCCGCTGACCTGCCCGGTCCTGGCGTGCCCGCGCCGCCAGGTGCCGGTGGATTTGGCGGGTGGAGAGCAGCTTCCGCGGACGCCCGTTCTGGCGGAACGACCACGGCGTGCCCGCCTTGGAGCGCATCGACCACGGGCGGTTGCGCTTCTTCTTGGGCAAGTTGAGGTCCCGCCCGGTGATGCTCTCGTAGGCTCCCTCCACGATGCCGCGCTTGATCGGCCCGGCGTCGCGGTAGCGCTCCCTGAGCCCGCGCTCGGCCCCCTGGATGATCCAGCGGCCGAAGTCGCGCCAGCCGAGGTCAGTCATACGTGAGACATCCGCGGAGGGTACTTCCCCGCCCCCTTCTGGACAGAATCACGTCCTGGCGCGCGCGGGAGACTCGTCGCGAGGTTCGCGGCGCCGCCCGCGCACTCGCATTCGTCCACGAGCCTTGCGCGGCGACGTCGAGAACCCGCCGACGGCTCCGACCCAGGAGTGTGAACACCCTAACGACAGGAAGGATCCGGATGCTCACTCTCTACGAGCACCCCTTCGCGCTCTACTGCCAGAAGGTCCTGATCGCGCTCAACGAGCAGGGCATCGCCTACGACGTCCTCGAGGAGCAACGCGACTTCGACCGCGCCGAACTGGCCGAGCTGTGGCCGCCGGCGTCGATCCCGGTGCTGCGCGACGGCGACCAGGTGATCGGCGAGACGTCGATCATCATCGAGCACGTCGCCGGCGCGCGGTTGGTGCCGTCGCTGGAGGCCCGCAAGTGGGACCGCCTCTGCGACCAGTACGTCTCCGACGCCGTCCAGGCGATCGTCTTCGACACGATCTACGAGCGCTTCGACGAGCGCGCAGTCAGCCAGGCGCGGGGCCGGCTCGACATGGCCTACGGCATGCTCGAGGCGCAGCTGGCCGGGCACGAGTTCCTCGCCGGCGACACGCTCACGATCGCCGACTGCGCCGCCGCGCCGGGCCTGTTCTACGCCCTGGCGATCCACCCGTGGGACGAGGGAACGCACCCGCACCTGACGCGGTACTACCGCGCGCTCGCGCAACGGCCGTCGTTCGCAAAGGTGATCGCGGACGCGCGGCCCTATCGGCACCTGTTCCCGCTGCCCTGGCCGGCCGACTTCGACCGCTACCACTAACGGCGCGAGACGCCTCGGCGCGTGCTGAACATCATGTGTGTCCACCAGCGGTCGTCGGGCGTCCCTACCTCGCGTGGGAGACTTCGTCGGCGTACACGCGTCCCCACTGCGGCGGGCAGGGCGGGCCGTCGGGCAGTGCCGTGTACGTCGCTGCATCGGTCGTGTCGCGCACGCTCCCGGTACGTTCGGCGAAGGTCCTCGCCACGTATGAGGAGGACGAGGTCGCGCTGGACGGCAGCCGGCCCGCGGGTCTTTCCGTCGGACCCCTTTCCTTGCACCGAGGGGGTACGCCCAGTCAGTCGAGAGAGCGGATGGCTCGTGCCGGTATGCCCGCGACGAGGGTGGCCGGCGGCACGTCGCGGCTGACGACGGCGCCGGCGGCCACGACGGCACCGTCGCCGACCGTCACGCCGCCGAGGACGGTCGCGCCGCCGCCGATCCAGACGTTGGCGCCGATGTGAATCGGCGCGACGGTGATGCCGGCTCGTCGATCAGCAACGGCTGTGGGGTGACCGGTCGTCAAGAGGCTGACGTTCGGCCCGATCATGGAGTCGCCACCGATCTCGATGCCGCCCATGTCGTTGAGGGTGCACCCGTGATTGATGAACACGTTGGCGCCGACCCGGAGCTTGAGCCCGTGGTCGCTGTGGACGGGTGGCACCAGATGGAAGCGCTCGTCGATCGGTCGGCCTGTCAGCTCTGACCACGCGCGGCGGATGGCATCCTGGTCCGAGTACGGAAGCCGGTTGATGGCCTCGCAGCAGGCGAATGCACGCGGCACTCCACGAGTGACGGCTCTGGTCTCTTCGCCCCCTCTCGGAAGAAGCCGCTCGCCCCTCACGACGGGCGACGCGATCGAGCGATGCAAAACATGCCGTCGACTCTAGCTCCGGCTGAGGACGGCGATCCCGCGGGAGCGGGCGACGCTCAGAGATAAGCGCTGCCTCTCTCGGCCGCCGAGTTCGCGAGCGCGGCAGACGCGTCGTTTCGTCGAGATCCGAGACTTTGGCAGGAATTCGCGTGACCCTCCGTAGAGCCCGGCGGTGGACATCGCGGCAGACCAGATCCGGCCCGCCGCGCCGCGTCCGTGTCCGGTTTGGTCGTGCGTCACGGCCTGCCGCAGCGTCTGGCGCCCCGGATCCCGTGCTGGCGTACGAGCCGCTTGATCGTGTCGCGCCCGACATCCTCGACGCCGTGCGATTGCCCAACGGGCCATCGCCGCGGGCGCGACCGAGATCGCCGCGGCCGCCGACAGGCTTTCGGATTGCGACAAGGACGGCTCGAGGATCCCTTCGGTCACCACCGGCTGATCGGGCGACCGCTGGCCGATGAGACACCGGCTCATCATCGGCAGCGACGCAGGGCCTTCACCAACCCGGACGGGTTCGAGTGAGAGACCGCGCCGGCATCGCTCGTCGTTCGCCACGGCGCCGATCGCCCGCTGAGTCGAGGAACGGTGGGGCGGCGCTCAGGCGACGCGCGCCCGCGCCGTTTCGTCGCCGAGCGGTGTTCGCCCGCGGATCAGGTCGGCGGCCCGCTCGGCGATCGCGATGGTCGGGGCGTTCGTGTTTCCGCGGGGCACGCTCGGCATCACCGACGCGTCGACGACGCGCAGCCCGTCGGTGCCGCGCACGCGCAGCTCGAGGTCTACGACCGCGAGCTCGTCGACGCCCAGCTTGCAGCTGCTCGTTGCATGGAGCCCCGATCCCGTGTGCCGTCGCAGCATCGCGGCGATGTCCGCGTCGGAGTCGGAGGCCGGGTACTGGTAGGGCTCGCCGAGGCAGCCGGCGAGCGGTTGAGTGCGCGCGAGCTCCATGCAGAGGCGAGTCCCGGCAATCTGCGTGCGCAGATCCGCCGGCTCGGCGTAGTAGTTGTGGACGATCAGCGGCTTCGCGGTCGGGTCGGGGGAGACGAGCGCCACGTAGCCGGTGCTCGCCGGCTTGGTCACGCACTGGGCCAGCGTCACGCCGGGGGCGTGCGCGGGCACCAGCGCTTCGTCGCGCAGCAGCGCGGGGATGCAGTAGAGCTGCACGTCGGGCGTCTCGAGGCCGTCGTCGGTGCGAACGAACCCGCCGGCTTGGAGACCGGGCGCGGTCAGCGGACCTTGGCCCTGCTCGAGCAGCTCGAGGTTGGTCTCGTTGAACGCGCCGAACATCGTGTCGTCGCGGTCGGTGAGGAAGACGATCTCGGCGAACGGGTGGTCCTGGAGGTTGCAACCCACGCCCGGGAGGTCGGAGACCGACCAGATCCCCAGCTGGGCGAGTTCGTCCGGGCGGCCGATCCCCGACTGCATCAACAGCTGTGGCGAGCCGTACGCGCCTGCGCACACGATCACCTCGCGCTCGGCGCGGAACTCGAGCCGCTCGTCGAGGCGCAGCCCGGCGACGCCGACCGCACGCGTGCCCTTGAAGATGATGTTGAGCGCGTGCACGCGCGTCTCGACAGTGAGATTGGGCCGGCTCGCGGCCGGGTGCAGATACGCCGCGGCCGTGCTCGCCCGCAGGCCGTCCCGGGTGGTCGTCTGATACCAGCCGATGCCCTCCTGATCGGGCCCGTTGAAGTCGTCGTTGGCGGGCAGTCCGTGCACTGCCGCGGCCTCGATGAACGCCTGCTGGATCGCGTTGCGGTGGCGCACGTCGGACACGGCCAACGGACCGCCGGCGCCGTGCAGCGCGCTGGCCCCGCGCTCGTTGTCCTCGGCGCGCTTGAAGTACGGCAGCAGGTCGTCCCACCCCCAGCCCTCGCAGCCGAGCTCGCGCCACTCGTCGTAGTCGCGCCGGTGGCCCCGGATGTAGATCGTCGCGTTCGTGGACGAGGTGCCGCCGAGCCCCTTGCCGCGCGGCAGGTAGACACGTCGGTTGTCGCACTCGGGCTCGGGGCCGGTCGAGTGGTCCCAGTCGTGATCGGTACGCAACAGCGTCGCGAAGACGGCCGGGATCTGGAGCATCTCGTCCGAATCAGGCCCACCGGCCTCGAGCAGCAGCACACGCGCGTCCGGGTCCTCGCTCAAGCGGCTGGCCAACACGCAACCGGCCGAGCCGGCGCCGACGATGACGTAATCGTACGTCGCATCTCTGGGGTCGGCGCTCATCGGACCGGAACCGCTGGAGCGTGGGGCGGGACGAAGAAGAGCGGCATTCGCCAGTTGTGCCCAGCCGTGCCGGCATGGTCCAGACGAAGGGCGATGGACACCACGTTCGGGGCATCCGGGGCGCTGCGGCGCGTTGCCGCTCACGGCCCGGGTGAAGCGGGTTTCAGGCCGGGCGGAGGGTCTATGCAGACAGTCCGAACGGGCAAAGTCCTGCTTGGGCGATTCGACCCACGATCTGGGTCAAGGCGAGAGCTCGCCCCCGCGCCGCTCGAAGACTGTTGGGACGCGCTGAACTGGGCGGCGCAAGAACACGCGTCCGTCCCGCTGATGGTCGGCGGTGACAGCTCGGGCGGCAACCTCGCGGCGGTCTGCGCCCTGCGCGCCCGAGACCGAGGCGGACCCGCGCTCAGCCTGCAGGTCCTCGTGTATCCGGTGACCGACCACGCCATGACCACGGCCTCCTTTGTCGAGCACGCCACTGACGCGCTGGTCGGCAGCCAGGAGATGCGGTGGTTCTGGGATCACTACGTCGTCGACGTCGCCCATCGCGAGGACGCGGAGGTGTCGCCGCTTCGCGCCCCGGACATGTCGAAGCTGCCGCCGGCCGTCATGGCGGTCGCCGAATACGACCCGCTGCGCGACCACGTCATCGCATATGCGCAGCGCCTCCGCGCTGCCGGCACCGACGTGACCCTCCGCCGTTACGACGACATGTTCCACGGCTTCTTCTCGATGGTGAACGTGTTCGAACGAGCAACGAGGCGGTCGAGGCGGTCGCCGGCGACATCCGCGCGGCGATCCCATCACGCCCAAGCCGAATATCGCGCGGCTGCACCGCGATGAGGTGGAGTTCGTCGACGGCTCGCGCGAGCGTGTCGACGTCGTCGTCTACTGCACCGGCTACCGCATCAGCTTCCCGTTCTTCGATCCGGGCTTCATCTCCGCGCCCGGCAACCGGATCGGGCTGTTCCGCCGGGTCCTGCACCCGGACATCCCGAGCGTCTTCTTCGTCGGCCTCGTGCAGCCGCTCGGCGCGACGATGCCGATCGCCGAGACCCAGGGCCGGGTGGATCGCCGACAATCTGTGCGGCGACTACGTGCCGCCCGGGCGCGCCGAGATGCTGCGCGACATCGAGGAGGAGGACGAGGCGATGCGCCGGCGCTACGTCGCCTCCAAGCGCCACACGATCGAGGTCGACTTCGACGACTACCTGCGCGCGCTCGAGCATGAGCGCCGGGAAGTCGCGCGGCGGGCAGATCGCGAGCTGCGCCAGGTCGCCGCCTGACGGTCAGCGGCGTCGCGCGATCCCGAGGATGTACGGGATGCGAGGTTCGATCGTGAGCGCTCTGAACGCGAACCGCTCGCAGCGCTCGATCTCGAAGCCCGCAGCCGCGATCGCGGCCCGGGTGTCGCGCGCGGGTGACATCCGCCGCCGTCGCCGGCCGGATCCCGCTGTGGTCGGCGAGCTGCAACATCGCCCGCTTCGGCTGACGGCGGGCGATCACGTGCTCGTACGAGCTTCGGAATGCCGTCGAGCCTGCGCTGAGGGCGTCGGCGGCCAGCGGTCGCACGGCGTTGATCGGCTGGGCGCGGGCGGCGCGGGCTGCGGCTCGATGGGTCGCGCCGCGCGCCTACGCCCGCGGGTCACTCCAACGGCGCGCGGCTGGGCAGGTACGTCGGGTGCCGCGGCGGCTGCAACGGGCAGCCGTGGCCGCAGAGCTCGAACTCGTCCGCGTTGTGGAGCACGAGCGTGACGTCGCCGACGCGTGCCTGCCACAGGTCCTCGCCGCCGATCCGCGCGCGGTATCGGGCGGCGCCGCGCGCTTACATCAGGCCCGCGCGGCCCGGACAGCCGGCCGGGTCGCCCTGGCACAGCCGAGCCCAGTAGGGCGCGCCGTCCGCGTACTGCGGCGGCAGCACCTCGTCGCCGGGCGCGTCGGACGCGCGCAGCCGGCGCTCGACGTTGGTGAACAAGTCCACCTCGTACGGCGAGCAGCCGCGGCCGCGCGTGTACGGGATCGGCCAGCCGTTCTCGTCGGCCGTGTCGTACGGCGGCTCAGACGTGCAGCGCGAGTAGACGGCGACACGATGACCGTGCGGGCCGGGACCGAGGTCGGCATCGAACGGCACCGTGCGCTCGTCGATCGGCAGCGGGATCGGCACGGCGCGACCGTGCGCGTACCAGAGCTGGAACTCACGCGTGGCCGGGTCGCTGCGGCTGTAGACGACGTCGGAGCCGGACGCGCTGACGGGTGTCGGCTTGTCCACGCGCACGAGCGTGCGCGCGTGCGCGGCGCCGGGAGCCGCGAGCACCATCAGCGCTGCGAAGGAGAGCGTGCGACGGAGCATTCGCCACCCATCGTGTCCGGTGCGCCGGCCGGCGCGGTCCACCCTAGGGGTGGACGCGCCCGCACCCGGTCAGAGCTCGCGCCCTAGGCGCATGATCCTCTCGCGACGCGCCGGGCGCTCGCGAACCCACTCCTCGTTCGCCGAGACCGATTGGCGCGGCCCGCGTAGCCGATCGCCTCCTGTCCTCGGCGGTTGTCATCGGTCCGCTCGTCACAAAACGGGCCGCCGTGGCGCAATAGGAAGACATGGGCCGTGACGGCGACGCAAAGCTGCTGCGAGACGACGGTGCCTTCGGGGCTTTCTACCGCCGCCATGAGCGGGCGGTGGTGACGTTCGTCGGCCGGATGGTCGGCGATCCCGAGGTGACGATCGACGTGGTCGCGGAGACGTTCGCACGCGCGTACGAGTCACGCGACGCGTATCGGCCCGAAGTCGGCGGCGCGCGGGCGTGGCTGCTCGGCATCGCGCGGCACGTCGTGCTCGCCGCGTGGCGCGAAGGGCGCGTCGAGAGCGAGATGCGGCGCCGGCTCGGCATGCGCGTGCTCGAGCCGAGCGAGCAAACCCTGCGGTCGGTGGAGGAAGCGGTGCTGGAGTCGGAGGGCGCCGTGGTGGAGGCGTGGCTGGCGGATCTGCCGGCCGACCAGCGCGAGGCGGTCCGCCGGCGTGTGCTGGCCGAGGAGGACTACGGCGTGATCGCGCGTGACCTGGAGTGCTCGCCGGCGGTGGTGCGCCAGCGGGTCTCGCGCGGCATTGCGGCGCTGCGAAGGGATGTGAAGCCATGACGTTGATCCCGGAACTCGAACGCGAGCTCGAACGCGTCCTCCCGCCCCGCCGGCGGCGCTTCTCGCTGAAGCTCGGCCTCGGCCTGCCGGTGCTGCTCGTGGCTGGAACGACAGCTGCGCTGGCGGCCGGCGGCGTGATCCCGATCGGCGCGCCCGCCAAGGACCCGGTGCAGCCGTCCAACCCGCACACCGGGCTCGGCCAGGTGACCGGCGGCAGCAGCCGCGTGCTGGGTGTTCAAACGGCGGATCCCGACGGCGGCCCGCCTTGGGGCATGCAGCTGGTCACGACCAGTCGCGGCCTCGGCTGCCTGCAGGCCGGGCGCCTGGTCAACGGACGCATCGGGGTGCTCGGGCGCGACGGCGCCTTCCACAACGACGGCCGCTTCCACCCCTTCCCCGCCGATGGGATCGGTCATCCGGGAACGTGCGCGTCGCTCGACGGCGCTCGCCGGCTGATCGCGAACATCACGCTCGGCGGGATCGCGGCCAGCGCGAGTCCTAACGCGGAGTGCATGCCGCCGCAGTTCACGAGCGGCGTGCCCAAGAGCAAGCTCTGCGACCCGGACAGCGTGCGCATCCTCTACTACGGGACGCTCGGCCCGCAGGCGCAGAGCATCGTGGTCGGCTCGCGCGTGATCCCGACGACGGGCGACGACGGCGCCTACCTGATCGTCGATCGGATCGGCAACAGTGGCATCGGCGGCGTTGGCGTCACGCCGTATCCCACCAACGGCCCGATCACCGAGATCCGCTTCAAGGACGGCAGCTCCTGCAAACTCGGGCCCTCCGGTCCGACCGGGCCCGCGCATACATGCGCCAATCCCGGCTACACCGCGCCGGCCGCGCCGCCTGTCGACAGCGCCGACGTCCGCACCCCGATTCACATCGCGACGTTCCATCGTGGCAAGCACTGGCATGCCCGCATCAGCTTCCGCGCCCGCGTCGCCGTGACCGACGCCGGCAGCTCCTACGGGCTGATCCTCGTCAGCCCGTCCAAGAAGCACCCCGGCCGCGGCGTCGGAACCTCGACCCAGCGCGACATCAAGGCCGGCGAGACCGTCGTGTTCAAGCTCGACTGGCTCTCCGGTCACGGCCGCTATCACGGCCTGATCACCTACTCGACCCGGGGCGGCGCGTTCGCCATGCCTGACCACAACGGCGCGCTCGTCGGCAGGGTCTCCTTCCGACTACCGTGACCGCCCGTCGCGACGTGTTCGCGCCATCGACGCGTGCTGCTTCAGAGCCATGCGTGTAGCGTCGCGGCCGTGCCGCATGTCGACTACGAGCAGTACGGAAGCGGCTACGCGCGTCACAGGCGTGCGGATCCGCGAATCGCGGCGCGCATCCACGCGGCGTTGGGCGACGCACCGACCGTGCTGAACGTCGGCGCCGGCGCCGGCTCGTATGAGCCGGAGGACCGCTGGGTTCTTGCGATCGAGCCGAGCGCAACGATGCGCGCGCAGCGCGCGCCGGGCGCCGCGCCGGCGATCGCCGCGCGCGCCGAGGCGCTGCCGCTGGATGACGGCGCGGTCGACGCGGCGATGGCCTGCGTCACGGTCCATCACTGGGAGCCGCCGGCGGCGGGCCTGGCCGAGTTGCGTCGTGTCGCGCGCGGCGCCGTCGTGGTGCTCACGTTCGACCTCGAAGCGCTGCCGGTGTGGCAGCAGGAGTACCTGGCTGAGGGACTGATGATCGAGCGGCCGCGCTTCCCTCGCGTTGACGCTGTCGCCGCCGCGCTCGGCGGACACACGCGCATCGCGCGGATCCAGACTCCCAGCGATTGCGTCGACGGCTTCCTTGAGGCGTTCTGGCGTCGCCCCGAGGCTCTGCTCGATCCCGCTGTGCGAGCGGCCCAGTCGATGTGGGCGCTGTTGGCTCCCGGCGTCGAGGAGCGCATCGTCGGCCGTCTCGCGGCGGCGCTCGACTCGGGCGCGTGGGACGCCGAGCATGGGCACCTGCGCACGGGCGACACCTACGACGGTGCGCTTCGACTCGTCGTCTCCGACGCGACCTGACCAGCCCGAGGGGTCCTGTTTCGATTCCTGACTGTTGTCACCACCCGTTGCTGTCCTCGGTCCGGCTCGGTGTCGTGCGCCACGCGATGCCGAGATTGTGGCGCTACGCGCTGAAGTGGAGGACCGCGTCTCCCTCCGTGATCGCAGGGGGATCGACCGGCGCGCTGAGCTTCGCCTTGACCCACTCCGCTGCGCGCCGGGAGGACTCGTCCGCGCCGGCCTTATCGTCACAGACAGTTACCGCCACGCCGCCGTCCCCGGTGCGAACGGCCACGTAGCTGACGAAGCCCTCGACCTCGGTCATGATGCCCCTCACGTCCTTCTCGCGCTGACCGAGAAGCTCGAAGAGCTCCGACGCGCCCTGCCCCGAATAGGTGCGAACGACCGCGTGCATGCCGACCTGCCTTTCACGTGGCGGATGCCACTTCGATGGGCTTTGGCCAACGCTAACGGACCGGCGCCACGGCATCCCTTCCTGATGATCAACCGTCCGCGCCGAACGCCGAATCACGCGCACGCCGGGCTGCCCTTCGAGCGAGGCTGTCGCGCTAAGTCGGTTTGGTCGCTTCGTCGGCGGTCCGCGGGGACCGATGGGCGAGGGGCTCAACTCCGGTGCCCCACCGAACGGGGAATGCCCGGGGCCGTCGCCAGGGGTCGTGCTCGTGCTCGGGGCCGGCGCCCGCCGCCGCGGTCAGATGACCGTGGCGGTGAAGTGCTGGTGGAGCTTGAGGAGGTTATGGGTGGTCGCGATCAGTCGCCATTCGGTCCGGGCGGCGGCTCGGCCGCGTCGGGAGAAGCGGGTGAATCCGCGGTTGTGTTTGGTGTGACCGAAGATCGGTTCGATGAGCTGTTTGCGCTGCCGGTAGAGCTCGTTGCCGCGTTCGGTGGCGAGCGCGGCGCGCATGAAGTCATAAGCGCCGCCGGTCCAGCCCGGCCGCGGAGATGCACGGCGGCTGGAGTCAGGTGCGATCAGTACCGGGATGCCGTCGCCGGTGATCTCGTTCATCTGGTTCAGATGCCAGTAGCCGGCGTCGGCGAGCACCACTTCAGGTGTGCTGTTGACGTCGGCGGCGGCGAGCTCGGCCCGAGCGGCGTTGAGCATCGGCAGCAGGTGCCCGAAGTCTGGGGAGGCGGTCATCACCTCAGCCGCCAGGATCAGGTATTGCTCGTTGCAGACGGCTTGGGCGTTGTAGCCCTGGATGTAACCGCGCATGCCGTGCACCAGGCGCGAGTCCGGGTCGGTGAGATTGATCTTGCCCGCAGGTGTCGCCGGCGGCGTGTAGGGCTTGGGCGGGCCGCCGAAGCGGCGGCCGTTTTTCATCACGCCGCGCGACCGGTAGGCCTCGTAGCGCGCGTTGGCGTCGCGCTCGACGGCGAGCTCCTGCTCGAGCCGGCGCCGAGCCTCAAGCAACCGCGAGGCCCGTGACCGAGGGATCGGCCGCGCCTCGCGAGCACGTCGCTGCTCAAGCCGCTGACGCGCGGCGCGCAGCCAGCGCTGGCGCCCTTCGGGGGTCGCGACCGGTTCGGGCAGCTCATCGCCACGGTGCTCACCGTGGACGGCGGTCTCGGCGATGTCGGTCTGGATCACTTCCTCGATGATCGCCTCAGCGATCTGCTCGTAGGTCATGGTCCGGTCGCGATGGGCGTTGGCGTGGACCTTGGTCCCGTCGATCGCGACGATCCCGACCGTCGCCAAGCCCGCGTCGGCGCACAGCTCGAGCACCTGCCCGAACAGCTCACCCAACGCGCTCTCGTGGCGCACGACAAAGCGCGCCAGCGTCGCGTGGTCCGGGCGCTGCTGCGCGGCGATCACGCGGCAGGCGACGTCTTCCACGCAGGCCCGTTCGATCGCTCGCGAGGACCGCACCGAGCGCGACCAGCAATACAGCAACAGCGCGATCACCATCGACGGCTCATACGCCGCGCGCCCGTGCCCGTCCGCCCGATACGCCGCGTAGAACTGCGACGTATCGATCACGCCGACCGCGTCAATCACAAACCACGCGAGATGGTTTTCGGGCAGCCAGTCGCGGACGTCGGGCGGGAACAAAAACGACTGCTCACGATCACACGCCAAGAAGTTCTGCGCCATGCCCGCAATCCTCTTAAACCCGCCGGACAGCAGCCCCCTTTGTGCGACAGCCTCGAGCGAAAGCAGGAGTGTCGGACGTTGGCCGCGGGCGAAGTCGATGCCGGGGGTCGCGTGAGAAGCAACGCAACGGCGATGACCTGGCGGTCCGATCACAGTCATTGCCGCCTGCACGTCCGTCCTGATGCGCCCTGCTCCGTCTGCTCCCGATCACCTCGGCGACACCGTGAGGGGCCCCGGCGGGTGCTCGCGGACGTGGGCGGTGAGCACCTCCATCACCTGCGGGTGGTCTTGCCGAGAGTCGCTCGCGATCCGCCCGAGCGCGTAGATGCCGCCGATCCGGACGTCCATCGACGGGTTGCCGAGCTGGTCGATTGCCCGTGTGAAGCGTTCAGTGATGTGGCTTCGCGATCTAGGTCCTACACCAGCTAGGCCGCTCTCTGAGAGGGCTCGGAGGGCTCGGCCACGACTTCGCGTGGGGTATCGCTGGGAACTGCCGCAACGCGGGTCGCCCGGGCGCTGATCCCCACGGCCAGGAAGGCCACGATTCCGGTGACGAAGACGATCGCGGCGGCGATCGCCATCGCGGCGTCGAGGCCGGCTGTGAATGCCAGCAGGTCGCTCTTGGTGATCGCCTGAGCGGTGCTCGCCGGAAATCCTCTTGGGATCGGGACGATGCCTTGGGCGATGCTGTGGCCGGTTCCTTGGAGCTGGTGGACCAGCTGGGCGGGAACACCCGCCTGTGTCAGCTTGTGGGGCAAGGTCGAGGTGACGCGGCTGACGATCACCGAGCCGAGCACGGAGAGCCCGAGCAGCCCGCCGACTTGGACCGCGGTGCTCGTCATGCCGCCGGCGATCCCGGCTTGACCGGGGGGTGCTCCCCCGACGATCGCTCGCGCGAATGCGGTCTGGGCCGGACCGAACCCAAGTCCGATGAGCGCCAGGAACGGCCAGATCGAGCTGAACGAGGTCTGTGGTCCTAGGCGGGAAAGGCCGATCAGTCCCCCGGCGCTCAGCAGCGCGCCGACGAGCAGCGGGACACGCGGTCCGATCTTGGCCACGGCGCGGCTCCCGGCGAACGCGCTGATCCCCATCACCCCGGTCAGCGCCAACAGCCGAACCCCGGTCTGGCTGGCCGTGTACCCGTGCACGCGCTGCAAGTACAGGGTGACGAAGAACAGCACGGAGTAGAGCCCGATCATCACGGCCAACGCCATCACGACGCCGGATGAGAACTGCGCGGAGCGGAACAGGCTGAGGGGAATGTGCGGCTGGCGGACGCGTTCCTCGCGGATCTCCCATGCGATGAACAGAACGAGCAGCAGTGCCGCCGTGAGCAGCCAGGCGAACGGGGTGAAGTGACCCCAGCCGTGCTTCTCGGCGTCGATCAGGCCCCAAATGAGGGTGAACAGCGTGCCGGTGAGCAGGGCGATCCCGGGCGGGTCAAACCGCCGGCCTTCGGCCTGATCGCGGGATTCGCGGATCACCCACGTTCCGACGAGCAGCGATACCGCCGCGACCGGGACGTTGACGAAGAAGATCCAGCGCCAGCTCGTGTGACTGATCAACAGCCCTCCCGCGATCGGACCCGATGCGATCCCGAGCGAGGAGCTCATCGTCCAGAGCCCGATCGCGGCGGCGAGCTTCTCGAGCGGGAACGTTGCGCGGAGCGTCGCGAGCGTCTGCGGGACGATGATCGCGCCGAACAGACCCTGCGCGGCGCGAAAGGCGATCAGCTCGCCGAGTGAAGTGGACAGGCCGCACGCCAGAGACGCGAGCGCGAACCCGGCCGTGCCGATCAGAAAGATGCGTTTGCGTCCGAGCTGATCGCCGAGCTTGCCGCCGGTGATCAGCGTGACCGCGAGCGCGAGCAGGTAGGCGTTGGTGACCCACTGCAACTGCGGCAGGGTCGCGTGGAAGTGATGCCCAATCGTCGGGTTGGCGACAGCCACGATCGTCGAGTCGAGGCCGATCATCCCCAGGCCGAACGCGGCCGCCAGCAGCGTCAGCCAGGGATGGCCGAGGCCGCGACGGGTGGCTGGGAGGACTGATCGACGTGGGGCGCGGTCCGATGCTCGACCGTTCAGAGCGGGAGTGCTCGAGCCGGCGGGGTCTGCGGGTGCCATCGAAACTCCTTGGGTGACCAGCGGTTAACGAACACGTCCGCGCGGCGACGTTGGGGCGGTAGCCGAGGTCGGTCATCGCCTGCGCCAGCCGGTGCCGCGTCTCCTCGCCCATCAGGTGGTCTGGCCGGCCTTCGTGTCCTTTACGAACCAGCTGAAGCGGGTGGCCGTTATAGGTGACCTGCGAAGGGCGACGCCGTCGCGGCGCCCACACCGCCGCAGGCTGCGACGGACGGACCGACCAGCGCGAGCACCGCTGCGCGGGCGAGCAAGGTAATGGGTCTGCTGCGTGTCATATCGCTCCTTCCTCGGGAGCGTCGACAGTCGCAACGACGAGCGATTATCGAATCACGCGACGCGTAGTCCTCCATCGGAAACCTCGTAGTCGCGGATCGCGGTCGCTGGGCGGACAGGTCTGGGTGGTCTCGGGTCCCGGGCCGGGCGCGATGTCGAGATCGCGTCGGCGTTTCAGTCTGATGATGCGGGCGTCGGCTAGCCCAGGGCGCTGGCTTCGTCGCCGGCGTGCGCGGTCTAGGAACGAGCGTGGCCGTGTGACGGGCTGCTCATGTGCGTGAACGTCTGCGCGGCGAGCCGCCGGCGGTGCTCGCGGTTCCACGTCGTCGCGCCCTCATAGACGCGGCCGTGCAGCAACAGCAACTTCGGCACCCGATGGCGCGCACGCGCGAGATCTCGGCGCGCGTGCTCGCGCGTCCTGGCCAGGTGCCGCACCGCCTCCAGCCAGTCCGGCGGCACCGGCACCACCGTGAGCCGGCCGGCGAGCAGCAAGCGCGCGAGCAACTCGGCGTCCTTGCGATCGGTCTTGACCCGATCCGCGGCCGCGCGCGGCGTCTTGCCAGGCGCGACCACCTGCACCGTGACGCCGGCCGCTTCCGCGGCCCGCGCGAGCGCGAAGCCCGGCGGCCCCGCCTCATACACCGCCCACAGCGGCTCCGGCAAGCCGCGCAGCCACTCGGTCACAGCGTCTAGCTACTTCCCCCGGATAAACGGGTGAAGTGAGAACGGCCGCGCGGGCGGCGCGGCCGTTCATCGGGCGGGTCGTGGGCGGGCGGCTCCGCGACCGGTGGTGATGGTGTCAGGCGGTCCGGACGGGTGTGGCGGGCGGTGGTTGGCGGGCCCGCCGGCCGTTCAGCGGATCGCGTCGCCGGTCGCGTCAGGTGGTCGTGAGGGCGAGCGTGTCGAGGTTGTAGGCGAGGATCGCCCAGGCGGCCCAGGTGCGGGCGCCGGTGTGGCCTTTGAGGCGGGATCGGTCGAGGCCGTAGCGTCGCTTGAGGTGACTGATGCGGCCTTC
>NZ_AUEK01000018.1 GCF_000425945.1 Candidatus Solirubrobacter pratensis | reverse complement strand
GGGGGGGGATCAGCGACAGCGCGGCGAGGTCCGCTTTGCAGCGCGGCCCTCTCGACGGCGGAGATGACCGTGCGCGGCCTCTACCACCGGTCACGCCGGCGAGCTGACGAACTTCACCGGAGTCGATGCGCGCTGCGAGCAGTCCAGCGACGCGACCTGCGCGTTGAGACGGTTGTCTCAGATCCCGTGGACAACGCCCGCCGCGTTGTTGACGCGCTGGAGTGCGGGTGGGGCTGCGAGAATGGTGCCGTGCCTGATGGCGAGTCGGATGGCCGCAGCTTCGAGGACGTCGCGCGCGCGCTCGCCGACGAGGTGCACCGGGCGGTCGAGCGGCTCTCGGCGTTCGACCTGGACGACGTCGCTCGGGCGGCGAACGAGGAAGCTGAGCGCGTGCGCCGCTGGATCGGGGATCTGGGGCGGTCGCTGGCGCAGACCGGCGACGCCGCCCGCAGTCCAGGCGATGTGCCCGTGCACCACGCCGGCCCGCATCCGCTGGCCATGCCCACCACGGAGCAAGGCGTCGCGCTGGCGGCGCTGGAGTCCGGGCGCTGGAGGATCGAGTCGGGCAAGTTCTCCGTTCACGACGGGCCGGGCCCGAGCGAGCCGCTGGGGCTGCTCCGAGAGCTTCGCGTGTCCGACTGGGTCACGGCCGACGGCGAGCTCACGCTGGCCGGCCGCAAGGCGCTGGCGCGCTGGTTGGAATAGGCGACCCGCGCCGAAGTCGGGCCGCGCGAAGCGCGAGGCGGCGCTGGTGAGTGTCGCGTTGTGCGAGCTCCGCTGGTGAACGCGGTCACAGCTGAAGGCTCGTGCTGACCGCGATCATGGGCCGGGCGTGGACGGCTTCGATGATCTCGGCGTTGTCGATGCCGTGCAGGAAGAGCGACGTGATGCCGATGTTGCTGTGCGCTAGTTGGCGTTGGATGACGATCAGCGGCACGCCCTCCCGGGCCAGCTGCACGGCGTGGGCGTGACGGAGCTGGTGCGGCGCGAACCGGCGCCGGACGCCGGCCGCCGTCGCTGCGCGGCGAAGCTCGGCGCGCGCGGCAGCGTTCGACCACCGACGGCCGCGGGTCGGCCCAGTCACGACGCAGAACAACGGGCCTACCGGCAGTTCGCGGCGGATGGCGAGCCACGGCTGCAACTGTTCCCAGGCCCAGCCGTCCATGCCGACCTCGCGCCGGCGGCCGCCCTGCCGCGGCGCACGAGCACCGAGCCGCGGCGCGGATCGAGATCCGCCTCGCCGAGGGACAGAGCCTCGCCGACGCGCAGCCCGGCGCGCCAGAGGACGACGATCAAGCGGCGCAGGCGCCGACCGTGCACCGTGTCGCCAGCGCCTCGCATCACGGCGACGATCTCTTCGACCGTGGACGGGTCGGCGGGATATCGCATCCCTTTGTTGCGCGGCGGTCGGCCCGCGTGGAACGCAGACATTGTGGCCGGCGAGCGACGACGGCCGGCTGCAGCGAGCAGAACCTCCGACATGGTCCCTCCTTTGGGCAGTATTCCGCCCATGAGGCTCCTCTTGGCTGCCGTGCCAGGTCGGGCTATCGCAGCCGCGACGAGTAGCAGCTGGCTCGTCGCCGCGCCGGCATGGCTGCTGCGTTGCGCGAAAGGGAGCGGCGCGAGACGCGTCCACGCAAAACCTCTCCCGCATGGGTTGCCATGCCCGCCCGCGGAGCGTTGTCCAGGGAGGGCGGTTGGCGACGTCGGGCGACTCTGTCCGACGCGAAACGGCGCCGCAACACCGGAGCTCGGGGCCATTTCGGGGCCAAAAGCCCTCGTTACAGCAATGGCGACCAAACGAAAAGCGCCCGCTTTGCAGGCGCTTTCTGATGCCGGAGGAGGGACTCGAACCCCCGACACGCGGATTATGATTCCGCTGCTCTAACCGACTGAGCTACTCCGGCGGGGTGGCGGAGCAGAATATCGCGCCGCGCCCGCCGCCGACCTCGCCGGCCACCGCGCCGCTCCTTCGCGCCCGATCGTGTGCCTGTGACGTTCGTCGCCATCGCCGCGTCGCGACAAGACTCGGGTGCATGACTACGCCTTCAAGGACCGATCGGCCCCTGCTGCTCTGCTACGACGGCTCAGACGACGCGAAGCATGCGATCGCCGAGGCCGCCGCGCTGTTCGACTCCCGGCCTGCGCTGGTCGCGGCGGTGTGGCAGGAGGTGACGGCCGTGCCGTCGTTCGCGTGGCTCGCGCCGGTGGACGGCATCGAGGACCTGCTGTCGGCGGCTCGTGAGAGCGCGGAGCAGGTTGCGGCCGAAGGGGTGCAGGAGGCGGTCTCGGCCGGGTTCGATGCGGCTCCGCTGGTGGTGGAGGCCTCCGGGCCGGTGTGGGTCGCGATCGTGGATGCCGCCGAGGAGCATGACGTCGCGGCGATCGTGCTCGGGTCGCGCGGCCTGAGCGAGGTGAAGTCGGTGCTGATGGGCAGCGTGTCCACCGGCGTCGTCCATCACGCCCCGCGGCCCACGCTCGTGGTCCGCCGCGTGGAGGAGTAGCCGCTACTCGGCCGCCGCCTGGCGCACGCCGTGGAGGCGCCGGGTGGCGATGAGGTGCTCGACCGCGTCGAGCCCTACGCAGGCGATCTGGAACGGGGCTCCCGCCTCGAGGAGCTGGTCCCAGACGACGGGGCCGTGGGCGGCCGGGACGAGGACCTCGTACATCAGGCCGGCCTCGTGGAGGGTGATGGCGGATGTGGGGAGGTCCGCGACGCCGAGGAGCTCCTCCGCCTTCGGGCCGAGGAGCGCCAAGGCGGCGTAGTCGCGGGTCGCGTCGTGCACCGCGGCGCCGGGAACGCCCGAGAGCACGCCGAGGCAGGCGCTCGTGTCGGCGAGCTCGCAGCGGACGACGGCGCGGTCGGGGCCGGCGTAGGACGACCAGGCCCGCTCGCCGAGCGCGGCGAGCTCGAGCAGGGCGGCGTCGACGTCGCCGCTGACCCTGAACGTGGTCCGGTCGGAGCGGTCGGCGAGGCCGACGTGGGCGAGGCAGACCGCCTCCTCGCCGGCGCCTGACCCGAAGTGCGCGGCGACGCGCCGGCCGTGGCGCTCGACCATCGTCGCCCCGTCTCGGTACAGGACGGATTCCAGTGGACCGATCATGGCTCTCCTCGGGCTGTGAGACCGATCGGTCTCTCAGCAGGACAACGGAAGATACCCGAGACCGGGCGGCCCCGGGCGTGCGCTAGGCGCGCTCGCGCGCGACGGCGGAGGAGAGGCGCGTGCGCACGCGGCCCGCGTGCGCGCGGGCTCGCGCGGACATGGGCGCCGGCTCAGGGGATGCCGTGGCAGGCTCACCCGCCACCACGGAGGCCGGCGACGGGGCAGCGCGCGCCGCCAGGCGCCCGTATGCGTACCGCGCCCCGACCGCCGCGATCACCGCGGCGATCGCGCCCGCGAGCAGCCCGGCCCGCGGCCCCGCGACGCCTGCCAGCCAGCCGACGAGCGGCGACCCGATCGGCGTGGAGCCGAGGAAGACGACCGAGTAGAGCGCCATCACGCGCCCGCGCATCGCGGGCTCGACCGCAATCTGCAGGGACGAGTTGATGCCTGCGGCGAACGTCACGGAGGCCGCACCCAGAGGCACGAGGAACAGCAGCTGGATCGGCAGCGTCGGCGCGGCGGCGACGAACAGCTCAGAGACGCCGAAGATCATCGAGGCGGCGACGATCAGCCGCGGGGTCACCCGGCCGCGCGCGCCCGCGGCGAGTGCCCCCGCGACCGATCCGACGCCCATCGCGGCCGTCAAGGCCGCATAGGTCGATGCAGAGCCGTGCCAGGTGAAGTCCGCCAACAGCGGCAGCAGCACCTGGAAGTTGAAGGAGATCGTCCCGACGACCGCCATCATCAGCAGCGGGACGCGCAGCTCGGGCGTCCGCGCGACGTAGCGCAGCGCCGAGCGCAGCTCGCCCCCGCGCCGCTCGGCGACGCGCGGCGCGAGCAGCGCCCGCGGGTTCATCGTCCGCAGCGCGGCGAGCATGACGAAGAACGAGAGCCCGTTGATCAGAAAGCACGGCCCGACGCCGAGCAGCGCGATCACGGCGCCCGCGGCGGCCGGGCCGATGATGCGCGAGCTGTGGACGATGACCGAGTTCAGCGCCACCGCGTTCACCACGCGGTCCGCGCCGACCATCTCGACCACGAACGCCTGCCGCGCCGGGTTGTCGAGCGCGTTCACCGATCCGCGCACCAGCACGAGCCCGAGCACCATCCACGCCGCCACGTGCCCGGTGCCGGTGAGCACCCACAGCGTCAACGCGGGCACCGCCATCGCCGGCTGCGTGAACGACAGCAGCCGCCGCTTCGGGATGCGGTCGGCGAGCAGCCCGCCCCAGGCGCCGAACAGCAGGATCGGCAGGAACTGCAGCCCCGCGGTCAGCCCGACGGCGGCGCCGGAGCCGGTGAGCTTGACCATCAGCCACATCTCGGCGACGGTCTGCATCCAGTTGCCGCTGATCGACGCCAGCTGGCCGGCGAAGTAGCGACGGTAGTTCGGGACGCTGAGTGAGGAGAACGTGCGGCCGATGGCTGCGCTCACGCGCCGTCCTCCTCGAGCATGCGCTCGAGGATTCCGGCCGCGCGGTCGAGCGCGGCGAGGTCCTCTGGTGAAAGCGTGTCGAGCCGCCCGGCCATCCACGCGTCGCGGCGGGCGCGCAGCTCCACGAGCAGGGCCGAGCCGGCGGGGGTCGCGGTGACGAGGTTCGAGCGGCGGTCGGCGGGATCGCCCGTGCGGGCGATCATGCCCGCCTCCTCGAGGCGCGCGAGCACCCTGGTCGCGGTGGGGCGCTGGATGCGCTCGCGTGCCGCCAGCTCGGAAGGGGTGAGCGGGCCGTGGCACTCGATCGTCGTCAGTGCCGCGCTCTGCGACGGGCTCAGCTCCCCGCCGGCCTCCTGGCGCATGCGGCGCGCGACGCGTGCGATGGCCGGGCGCAGCCGATGAGCGAGGTCGGTCGTGGAGATGGTTTGCACTGCTAATTACCTTAGCAAACTACTCTCCGGCGTCGGAGCGGGCGGGGTGGTCCGGCCACGATCGGGCAGGATGCGGGGATGGATCTCGATCGCGCCGTGGAAGCATGACGCTGCTCGCCGTCCCGAACGTCTCCGAGGGCCGGGACCAGCTCGCGATCGAGGCGATCGCGCGGGCCTTCGGCCCCGGGCTGATCTACCTCTCGAGCGACCACGACCACCACCGCTCGGTGTTCACGCTCGCGGGAGCGCCCGGGACGCTGCACGGCGCGGTCCTGCAGGGCGCGCGGGCGACATTGGAGCGCATCGACCTCACGCGCCATCAGGGCGTGCATCCGCGCGTCGGCGCGCTCGACGTCGCGCCGATCGTGTACCTCCAGGAGGCGGACCGCGGCGCCGCGACCGCCGAAGCGCTCGTGCTCGCCGACGAGCTGGGGGAGCTCGGCATCCCCGTGTTCCTCTACGGCGACGTCGCCGGCGGGAGGACCCGCGCCGAGCTGCGGCGGGGAGGGCCGGGCGAGCTGCAGCGGCGGATCGACGCCGGAGAGCTCAAGCCGGACTTCGGCCCGCTCGCGCTGCACCCGACCGCGGGCGCGACGCTGGTCTCCGCCCGCCCGCCGCTGATCGCCTTCAACGTTGAAATCGACGCGCCGCTCGAGACCGCGCGGGAGATCGCGAAGCACGTGAGGCGGCTCCCCGGCGTCCGGGCGCTCGGCCTGGAGCTCAGGACCGCCGGCGTCGTCCAGGTCTCGACCAACATCGAGGACCACACCCGCGTCACCGCCGCGGACGTCGTCGCGGCGGTCGCGAGGCACGCCCCGGTCACGGGCGCCGAGCTCGTGGCCCCAGCGCCCAGGGCGGCGCTCGCGGGCTTCCCCGAAGATGTGCCGCTGCGAGGCCCAAGCGCGCTCGAGGATCAACTACCCTCATGAGCGGGATGGCCCAGACCAAGCGCAAGAGGCGGACGAAGCATCGCGGCAACGCCGCGGGCTCGATCGAGGTGCGCGGCCGGACGGGCCGCAAGCCCACGGCGGAGGAGACGAAGAAGAGCGCGCGCGAGCGCCGCGCCGCCAAGCCGCCGTCGTGGAACAACGCGGGCCTGAAGGCGCTCGCCATGGCGGCGCTGCTGTTCGTGCTCACCCAGGTCGGGATCCTCGGCAACGACACGAGCATCGCCCAGGGCCTTCTGCTCGCCGTCTTCGCGCTCGTCCTGTACACGCCGCTCGCGTACATGACCGACCGGTTCGTCTACAACCGGATGCTGCGCCAGCGCGAGAAAAAGGGCTGATGGACGTCGTCGGCTTCACCGTCGGGCCGGTGCAGGAGAACGCCTGGCTCGCGTCGCAGGACGGCCGCGCGCTCCTGGTCGACCCGGGCGAGGAGGCCGACCGGCTGAGCAAGGAGATCGAGGAGCGCCGGCTCGAGGTCGAGGCGATCCTGATCACGCACTGCCACTTCGATCACGTCGGCGCCGTCGCCGCGATGGCGCGAGCGACGGGTGCGCCCGTCCACTGCCCGGCCGGCGAGGTCCAGATCCTCGAGAACATCAACGACTACGTCCGCTTCCCGGGCTTCGGCCCGTTCGAGCCCTACTCGCCCGAGCACAGCGTCAAGGGCGGCGATCGCCTCACGCTCGCCGGCTTCGACGTCGACGTGATCTCCACCCCCGGCCACAGCCCGGACCACGTCACCTACCGCGTCGGCGACGTGATCTTCTCCGGTGACGTCCTCTTCCAGGGCTCCATCGGCCGCACCGACCTCCCAGGCTCCGACCACGCGACGCTGATGCGCTCGATCGCGACCCTGCTCGACACGCTGCCCGGCGAGACGCATGTGCTGCCGGGCCATATGGGCCCGACGACGCTCGACGCCGAGCGCGCGACGAATCCGTTCCTGCGCGAGCTCGCCGCGCGGTGAGCGCCAAGATCCAGGCACCGCGCGGCACGTACGACGTGCTGCCTCCCGGCGCGGCCGAGCGCGCCCAGCTTGAGAGCACGGCGGCGAAGATCCTCGGCCGCGCCGGCTACGGCAGGATCGAGACGCCGACCTTCGAGGCCACGCCTCTCTTCTCCCGCACCGTCGGCGAGGCGACCGACGTCGTGCAGAAGGAGATGTACACGTTCCCGGACTCGAGCGGGGACAGCCTGACGCTCCGTCCCGAAGGCACCGCGCCGGTCGTGCGCGCGTACCTCGAGCACGGCATGCACAAGGAGCCACAGCCGGTGAAGCTGTGGTACCTCAGCAGCTTCTTCCGCTACGAGCGCCCGCAGGCGGGCCGCTTCCGCCAGTTCTGGCAGATCGGCGCCGAGGCGATCGGCAGCGCCGATCCCGCCGTCGATGCCGAGCTGATCGTGCTGCTCGGCGAGCTGCTCGAGGCGCTCGGGGCGCGCGACACCAAGCTCGTGCTCGCGACGCTCGGCCAGTCCGAGGCGCGCGCCGCCTACCGCGAGGAGCTCAAGGCGTACCTGCGCGCGCACGAGGACCGGCTCTCACCCGAGGTCCGCGACCGCATCGACCTCAACCCGCTGCGCGCCTTCGACGCCAAGCACGAGTCCACGCAGCGCGTGATGGTGGACGCCCCGCGCCTGATCGACCGCCTCCCGCAGGAGGACCTCGACCACTTCGAGGAGGTCAAGGCGCTGCTCGACGCCGCCGATCTGCCGTACGAGGTCGACACGACGCTGGTGCGCGGGCTGGACTACTACACGCGCACCTTGTTCGAGTTCCAGTCGGGCGCGCTGGAGGCGGCGCAGAACACGCTCGGCGGCGGCGGGCGCTACGACCATCTCGCGGAGCAGATCGGCGGGCCGCCGACGCCCGGCATGGGCTGGGCCGCCGGCGTCGAGCGGATGCTGATGGCGAGCACGCAGCCGCCGCCCGTCGCGCCGCCCGTCGAGCTCTACATCGCCTACGAGCCGAGCCAGAAGGCGAACGCGTTCCGGCTCGCCGCGGACGCCCGCCGCGCCGGCCACAGCGCAAGACTCGAACTCGCCGGCCGCAGCGTGAAGGGTCAGCTCAAGCAGGCCTCGCGCAGCGGCGCCCGCTACGTTGCCGTCTTCGGCGACGAAGGCGTCCAGCTGCGCGACCGCGAGGGGGGCGAGGACAAGGTCGTCGCGCCCGAGACCGTCATGCATCACATCAGAGGGGATCTGTGAGACCACCGCGCCCGAACGAGTACCGCGACGCCTGGGCCGGAGAGCTCGACGCCGCCCGCGTGGGCGAGCACGTCCGCGTGGCCGGCTGGGTCCACCGCCGCCGCGACCACGGCGGCCTGGTCTTCATCGACCTGCGGGACCGTTCCGGGATCGTGCAGCTCGTCTTCCACCCCGAGACCGCTCCGGAGGCCCATGCGCTCGCGCAGCGCCTGCGCCCCGAGCACGTCTTCACCGCGTCCGGCGACGTGGTCCGGCGCGAGGAGGGCAACGTCAACCCGAACCTCAAGACCGGCGAGATCGAGCTGTCGGTGGACGCCGCCGAGCACCTGGCGGAGTCTCAGACGCCGCCGTTCCCGATCGACGAGGACGGTCAGGTGGACGAGATGATCCGCCTGCGCAACCGGATGCTGGATCTGCGGCGCGAGGGCATGCGCGACGCGATGATCCTGCGGCACACGGTCAACCGCGCGATGCGCGACTTCCTCAACGCCAACGACTTCCTCGAGCTCGAGACGCCGATCCTGACGCGCTCGACGCCGGAGGGCGCGCGCGACTTCCTCGTGCCGGCACGGCTCAGCCTGGGCGCGTTCTACGCGCTCCCGCAGTCGCCGCAGCTGTTCAAGCAGCTGCTGATGATGAGCGGCTACGAGCGTTACTACCAGATCGCGCGCTGCTTCCGCGACGAGGACCTGCGCGCCGACCGCCAGCCCGAGTTCACGCAGCTCGACCTCGAGATGAGCTTCGTCGAGGAGGACGACGTGATCGGCGTCATCGAGGGACTGATGGCGCGCGTGTTCGAGGAGACCGGCTTCGAGGCGCCGCCGCCGCCGTGGCCGCGGCTGAGCTACGACGAGGCGATGCTGCGCTACGGCTCCGACAAGCCCGACACGCGCTTCCAGCTCGAGATCGCCGACCTGGGTGACGCGGTCCGTGGCACGGAGTTCAAGGTCTTCCAGGCCGGCACCATCCGCGGCTTCAACGCCGGTCCGCGCGAGGCGTCGCGAGCCGTGCTCGACGAGCTGACGGAGGTCGCCAAGCGCTACGGCGCCGGCGGGCTGGTGTGGGCGTTCGTGCAGGACGACGGCACGTGGCGCTCGCCGATCGCCAAGTTCCTCTCCGATGACGAGCGCGGCGCGATCGAGCAGGCGCTCGAGGCCAAGCCCGGCGACCTGCTGCTGATCGTCGCCGACGCGCGCGCCGCCACCGTGGCGACCGCGCTGGGCGAGCTGCGGCTCGAGGTCGCGCGCCGCTATGACCTGATCCCCGCCGGCCGCCACGAGCTGCTGTGGACCGTCGACTTCCCGATGTTCGAGTTCAACGCGGACGAGCAGCGCTGGGACGCGCTGCACCATCCGTTCACGGCGCCGCTGGGCTCCTTCGAGGACCCGGGCGCGCTGCGCTCGCGCGCCTACGACATCGTGCTCGACGGCACCGAGATCGGCGGCGGGTCGATCCGTATCAACCGCCCCGAGGTCCAGCAGCAGGTCTTCCACGCGCTCGGCATCTCCGAGCAGGAGGCGGATGCGCGCTTCGGCTTCCTGCTCGAGGCGCTCAAGTACGGCGCCCCGCCGCACGGAGGACTGGCGCTGGGGATCGACCGGATCGTCGCGATCATCGCGGGGCGGGAATCGATCCGCGACGTGATCGCCTTCCCCAAGACGGCGAGCGGGTCGGACCCGCTGACCGGCGCGCCCGCGGCCGTCGATCCGGAGCAGCTCGCCGAGGTCGGCGTCCGGCTCACGGTGCCGCCGCCGGTATCGGGCTGAGACCCCATCCGGTTCAACCCGGGAGCGGGAGGTGCCGATAGGGGAGATCGTGAGCCAGATCTCCCCGCCCATGCGCTTCCTCCTCGCAGGCGCCGTCGTGTTCCTCGCCGTGTGGTTCACGCTCCTGCGTCCCAAGTCCGACGCGGGCACGCCCGTCGCCGCCACGCCGACGCCGGCCGTCGGCAACGTCAACACCGGCCGTCCCGCCACGAGCGCGCCCGGCAAGATCGTCGAGAAGGCCAAGCAGGCCGCGACCGAGGCCGAGGGCGCCGCCAAGGCCGCCGCCGGGGAGACGACCGGCGGCGCCGCGAAGGCCGCCACGGGCAGCTCGAGCAAGGCTTCGCCGCAGCCCAACGCCGAGGTCGCGCCGGTCGTGCCGGCCGCCACGCTCGCCAAGCTTCCACGCGACGTCGCCGGCGCGATCGAGGGTCACAAGGTGCTCGTGCTCGCCGTGCTGGCGGACGGCGCCAAGCACTGGCGCCCGCTCGCCGATGACGATCGCTACGTCCGCAACACGCTCAAGAAGGTCAACCGCTACGACGGCCAGGTGCTCGTCAAGCAGGTCCCGCTTGCGAGCCTCGCCTCCTACGGCCCGATCGTGAATGACCTCGACGTCAACCAGACGCCGAGCGTCGTCGTGGTCGACCGCAAGCTGCAGGCCAGCGTGATCCCCGGCTACGTCGACCGGATCTCGATCAACCAGGCGATCGCCGACGCCCGCCAGGCGAGCATCAGCCCGCTGATCTCCGACGCCTACCTGCGCAAGGCGAACGAGGTCTGCGCGAATCGCAACGTCGTGTCGACCCGGTTCTCGCTGCCCACGATCCGCGGCCGCAAGGCAGCCGTGGCGGCCAGCAAGCGGCTCCAGAAGGTCATCCGCGACTACATCGCCGCGGTCCGCAAGCTTCCCGCGCCCGCGCGCTGGCGCGGTCTCAAGCGCCAGTGGCTGAAGGCGATGGGCGTCGAGTCCAAGACGATCGACCGCTCGTTCGCCGCCGCCAAGCGTGGTGACCTCGAGACCGCGGTCGGTGTGCTCGCGAACTTCGACGACACGGCCGCGCGCAAGCTGGATCACCGCTTCGACGAAGTCGGCCTGACCAGCTGCTCAGTTCTGCGCCGCCAGTAGCCGGCTCTAGACTCGGCGCTCGTGGACAACGAGCGCTTCGCCGAGCATCTCGCCGCGCCCGAGGGGCGCGGCGACCCACCGCCGGGCGCCCATGACGGGGCGGCCGGCGGCAGCGTGTGCGGGGACCTGATCCGCTTCTCGGTGCGCGTGCGCGGCGAGCGCGTGGAGGCCGTCACGTTCGCCGCCGAGGGCTGCGGCGCGCTCACCGCGGCGGGCTCCGCGGCCGTGACGCTGGTCGGCGGCGAGCCGCTTCTGCAGGCCGCGCGCGTCGGCACGCGGGAGATCGCGGCCGAGCTCGGCGGGCTCTCGCCGGGCAAGCTGCATGCGGCCGAGCTGGCCGCCGACGCGCTGCACCGCGCGCTCGGCGCGGCATCCGCCGACGCGGCGATCGCGCCCTCCGGCAACCGCACGCTGGTCGCGCTCTCGGGCGGCGTGGACTCCGCCGTCGCGGGCCTGCTGCTCACGCGCGCCGGGCGCGAGGTGGTCGCGGTGACGCTCGAGCTGTGGGCCGACCCGGCCAACGACGCGGAGGCGTCCTGCTGCTCCGCCCACGCCGTCCGGCTCGCGCGCTCGGTCGCGCATCGGATGGGCCTGCCGCACCTCACGCTCGACCTGCGCGAGCCGTTCCGCGCCGGCGTGGTCGACCCGTTCCTGGCCGGCTACGCGGCGGGGGAGACGCCCAACCCGTGCGTCGGGTGCAACGGCCACGTGCGCCTGGACGCGATGATCGAGCTCGCCGACCGGCTCGGCGCCGCGGACCTCGCGACCGGGCACTACGCGCGGCTCTCCGACGGGCTCCTGCGCACCGCGGCCGACCCGGCCAAGGACCAGACCTACATGCTCTCGGCCCTCTCGCCCGCGTCGCTCGCCCGCATGCGCTTCCCGCTCGGTGAGCTGACCAAGCCCGAGGTGCGCGCGCTCGCGGCCGAGGCGGAGCTGCCGGTCGCGTCGCGCGCCGACAGCATGGACCTGTGCTTCCTCGCCGGCACGGGCAAGGCGGCGTTCCTCGCTCGCCACGCGGCGCTCGAGGACCGCGAGGGCGAGATCGTGGACGCGCGCGGCGAGGTGCTCGGCACCCATGCCGGGTTCCATCACTTCACCGTCGGGCAGCGGCGGGGGCTCGGCGTCGCGGCGGAGGAGCCGCTGTACGTGCTGCGCACCGAGGCGCGGGCGAACCGCGTCGTGGTCGGCACGCGCGAGGAGCTGGCCACGCGGCGTGTGCGGGTGCGGGGCGCGCGGATGCACCGGCCCGACGAGGAGGTCGACGCGGTGCGCCTGCGCTACCACTCGCGCGCCGTGCCGTGTCACGTGGAGCGGACCGGGGACGGGGTCGAGCTCGCGCTGGCGGAGGACTTCCACGGGGCCGCGCCGGGGCAGGCGGCGCAGCTGCTGCGGGGGGACGTGATCGTGGGATGGGCGACGATCGCTCGCGCTGGCGGCTCGGATCGTTGAGAGTGTTCGCCCAGGGGGCGAAGCTCTCGCGCGGCTCACTTCGTCTTCGCGAGACACCAGGCGGCGACTGACGCGGCGTCCCGGATCTGGTTCGACCGCACCATCCGCTCCACCTCGTCGATCGTGAACCGCGCCGCCACCAGCCCCCGCTCGGTCTCCTCCAGCGCCGGCTCGCCGGGTTCGAGTCCGCTCGCCCGCCACACGTCCACGGGCTGGTTGGAGATCCCGTAGGCGAAGTAGAGGCGGCCCAGCAACTCGACGGAAGCCGCACGCAGCCCCGTCTCCTCGGCCAGCTCACCCCGCGCGAGCGACTCGGCCGAAGCGACCGGATCGTCTTCCCAGGAGCCCTGCGGGAACTCCCAGAAGCGCCGCCCGACCGGGTGGCGGAACTGCTCGACGAGCCACACGTGGCCGTCGTCGACGGGCACGATCATCGCGGCCGGCGGCTTCTCGATCCAGCCGTAGAGGCCCGGCGACCCGTCCTCGCGCTCCAGCCGGTCCTCGTGGACCCGCATCCAGCGGTTCTCGTAGACGACGCGAGTCGACGTGACGCGGTGAGGGCGCAACCTAGACTCCATCCTGCCATGACCTCAGACGAGATCCGCGAGCGCTTCCTCAGCTTCTTCGAGAGCCGTGACCACCGCCGGCTCCCCTCCGGCTCTCTGGTCCCGGCCGAGCACGACCCGAGCGTGCTGCTCACCACCGCGGGCATGCACCCGCTCAAGCCGTACTTCCAGGGCCGCGAGAAGCCGCCCCACCACCGGCTGACGTCGTGCCAGAAGTGCTTCCGCACGCCCGACATCGACAAGGTCGGCACGACGACGCGGCACCTGACGTTCTTCGAGATGCTCGGCAACTTCTCGATCGGCGACTACTTCAAGCAGGGCGCCGCGGAGTTCGCGTGGGAGCTGTCGCTGGAGGGCTTCGGCTTCAACCCCGACGACATCTGGGTCACGGTCTTCGAGGGCGACGACGAGCTCGGCATCGGCCCCGACGAGGAGGCGATCGAGGCCTGGCTGGCGATCGGCGTGCCGCGCGAGCGGATCGTCGAGCTTCCGCGCAGCGAGAACTTCTGGCAGGCGGGCGACACCGGCCCGTGCGGGCCCTGCAGCGAGCTGTACCTCGACCGCGGGCTCGACTTCGGCAACGCCGACGACCTGCCCGGCGGCGAGAACGAGCGCTTCCTCGAGTACTGGAACCTGGTCTTCATGCAGTTCGACCAGAACCCGGTCGGCACGCTCACGCCGCTGCCGGCGAAGAACATCGACACCGGCCTGGGCCTCAACCGCCTGGCGGCGATCCTCCAGGGCGTCACGACCGTGTTCGAGACCGACCAGTTCGTGCCGCTGATCGCGCTCGGCGAGGAGCTGTCCGGCAAGAGGTACGGGACCGGATTCCCGACCGACCGCGCGCTGCGCGTCCTGGCCGACCACACGCGCGGGATGAGCGCGCTGATCGCCGACGGGGTCGTCCCGTCCAACGAGGATCGCGGCTACGTCCTGCGCCGGCTGATGCGGCGCGCGATCGTGCAGGGCCGCCGGCTGGGCATCGAGCCCGGCTTCCTACCCGCCTACGCAGGGCGCGTGCGCGAGCTGATGGGCGCCGCGTATCCCGAGTTGGTCGAGCAGGCCGAGACGATCGACATGTGGGTGCGGACGGAGGAGGAGACCTTCAACCGCACGCTCGAGCAGGGCCTGAAGCTGCTCGAGGACGTGATCGAGCGCGCGCGCGACGAGGGCCGCGAGGGGATCGGCGCCGACGAGGCGTTCCGCCTTCACGACACCTACGGCTTCCCGTTCGACCTCACGCTGGAGATCGCGGCCGAGCGCGGGCTGGGCGTCGACAGCCAGGGCTTCGAGGAGCTGATGGAGCAGCAGCGCGTGCGCGCGCGGGCGACCGAGGGCCGCGAGAGCCAGGACCGCACGCGCGAGGCGCTGCGCACGTTCGCGGCCGGCGCCGGCGGCGCGACCGTCTTCACCGGCTACGAGACGACCGAGCAGGCGACCGCGGTCGCGGGTGTCGGACGGCAGAACGGCCACGTGCTCGCAAAGCTCGTCGAGTCACCGTTCTACGCGACCGGCGGCGGCCAGGTGCACGACCTCGGGACGATCGAGTGCGAGCACGGCGACTGCCGCGCGCGGGTGCTGGACGTCGTGCGGCTCGGCGACGACCAGGCGCTGGTGCTGGAGCCGCTCGAGGGCGAGCTCAAGAACGGCGAGCGCGTGATCGCGCGCGTCGACACCAAGGCGCGCCGCCCGACCGAGTGCAACCACACCGCGACGCACCTGCTGCACGCGGCGCTGCGCGAGACGCTCGGCACGCACGTGCGCCAGGCGGGCTCCTACGTCGGCCCGGACAAGCTGCGCTTCGACTTCACGCACGGCGCTCCGCTGTCCCGTGAGGAGCTGCGCAGGGTCGAGGACCGCGTCAACGAGATGGTGCTGGCGAACATGCCGGTGCGCGCGATCACGACGACGCTCGACGAGGCGCGCTCGCTCGGCGCGATGGCGCTGTTCGGCGAGAAGTACGGCGACGTCGTGCGCATGGTCGAGGTCGGCGACGGCAGCTGGTCGCGCGAGCTCTGTGGCGGCACGCACGTGCGTGCGACGGCCGAGATCGGCGTCTTCAAGATCACGCAGGAGACGTCCTCGGCGGCCAACGTGCGCCGCATCGAGGCGGTCACCGGTCCGGTCGCGGTCCAGCTGCTGCGCAAGTACGACCGCGTGCTCTCCGAGACGGCGGCGACGTTGCGCACGCAGCCCGAGGCGGTGGCGGACATCGTGGCGGACCGCGAGCGCAAGCGTCGCGAGCTCGAGAAGCAGCTGCGCTCCGGCGCCGCGGCGGCGCCGAAGGAGCTGGCCGCGGACGAGATCGTCGAGATCGACGGGATCCGCGCGGTCTTCGAGATCACGCAGGTGCCCGATCCCAAGGCGCTGCCTGACCTCGCGGACCGGCTCAAGAACCAGCTCGGCGATCCCGCGGTGGTCGTGCTCGGCGCGCCCGGAGAGGGCCGCGCGTCGCTGCTCGTCGCGGTGACCCCCGGCGCCGTCGAGCGTGGCGTGAAGGCCGGCGCGGTCGTCAAGGTCGCGGCGGCGGCGGTCGGCGGCGGCGGCGGCGGGCGCGACACGATGGCCCAGGCCGGCGGCCGCGATCCCGACAAGCTGCCGGACGCGCTGGCCGCGGCGCGCGCGGAGATCGAGCGGGCGCTCGCGTCCTGAGGGTCCTCGCGCTCGATTACGGCGCCGCCCGCTGCGGGGTGGCGGTCAGCGATCCGACAGGCACGCTGGCCACCCCGCTGGAGCCGGTCCTGCGCCCGGGCACCAAGAAGGGCTTCGCGCGCGTCGTCGCGCTGGTGACCGAGTTGCAGGCCGAGCACGTCGTCGTCGGCCTGCCGCTCTCGCTCTCGGGGCGCGATTCCGCGCAGACCACGGAGACCCGCGCCTTCGCGGCCAAGCTGGCGGCCGCCGTGGCGGTTCCCGTGGAGCTCTACGACGAGCGCTTCACCACCTCGCTCGCGCATCAGGCGGGCGGAACCGCGTCGCTCGACAGCAGAGCCGCAGCCGTCCTGTTGGACGAATGGCTACATCTGCCGATGAAGGAGGGGACGGACTAAGCCTCGCCCCCCGGAGACCGCCCAGATGAACCCCTCGACCACCCCTCCCTCGAGCACGCCCGATGCCGTGCTCGCGGGTGCCGCGGAAGGCGCCGAGCCGCCCGACGCGCTCGATGCGCTGCTGCGGCAGATCGTCGGCGGGTACTTCGTCCTCACGGACGGCCAGGGCGCGGTCTCCAAGTGGTCCGAGCCCGCCGAGCTGCTGTTCGGCCGCGCGAGCGAGGAGATCCTCGGCCAGGGCTTCTTCGAGACGCTGGTCGGCGGCTCGCTGCCGCCCGGCGGCCAGGCGTGGCGCGGGTTCCTCGACCTCGGCGAGCCGCCCCAGGCGCCCGGCACGGTCGAGCTCGTCGGCCGCAGCACCGACGGCACCGAGTTCCCGCTCGCCGCCGTCTTCGTCCCCGTCAAGCTCGACGAGGGCTTCGACTTCTCGCTGTTCCTCGAGGACCTGTCCTTCGAGCTTCCCATGAACTTGATGCTGCTGCGCATGCGCCAGCAGCACCCGGTCGTCGTGCGCGCGCTGCGCCAGGCGATCGAGCCGGTCGCGCAGCCGTGGGAGGGCTGGCGGACCGCCGGCACGCTGATCGTCTTCACCCCGCTGGCGGCGACGCCGTGGGTCGAGGTCGAGCTCACACGCCGGCGGGCCGAGCGAGAGGCTGCCGACGCCGAGGCCGAGGACCGCCTGACCAACGCGGATCCGGGCATCCAGGGCTCGGTCGCCGATCTCGACGATGCGGCCGCCGTCGTCGCGCGCCTGCTGAGCGCGCTGGAGCGCATCGACGAGCTCGAGCGCGTCGCCAACGCCCTTCCCGCCCAGGTCGACGAGGCCCGCCGCGAGGCCGAGGAGCGCGCCGAGCGCGCCGAGCAGGCGCTGCGCGCGGAGCTCGGGCAGAGCACCGGCCCCGACCTCGAGCTGCTCGCCCGCCTCGACCGGCTCGAACGCGCTCGCATGGACGGCGAGCAGGCCGACGCCGACCGCCGTCGCGCGCTCGCCGCCGCGGAGTCCGCGCAGGCGCAGATCGCCGCGCGACTGGACCAGCTGGAGCGCGCCGGGGGCGACGCCGTCGCCGTCGCCGACGCGCGCCTGGCCGAAGCGATCGCCGCCGCCGAGGCGCGCGCGGAGGCCGCCGCGGCCGAGGCGAACCGTCGTGCCGACGCCGCGCGCGCCGGCCTCGAGGCGCGGCTGGCCGAGCTCGAGCGTGGCGGCAACGCCGCCGTCCAGGCCGCCGAGCTGACCGCTCAGCTCGAGCGCGTCCGGGCCGAGCACGAGGAGGCCGCGCAGGCCGCGCGCCACGAGCTCGCCGCGACGATCGAGCGCCTGGAGCGCGACCGCGAGCGGGAGCGCGAGGCCGCCCGCGCCGAGCTGGCCGGCGCGCTGGAGCGCGTCGACCGCGTCCAGCGCGAAGCCGACGCGGTGCGCGAGCAGCTGTCGGCCGTCACGGTCGAGCGCCACACCGCCGAGGGCCTGGCCGGCGACGACCGCCGCCGGCTCGAAGAGCTCCAGCGCGACGCCGAGGCGCTGCGCGCGCGCATGGACGCCATGCGCGACGAGAGCGAGGCCGCGCGCGCCCAGGCCGCCGAGCTGGCCGAGCTGCGCGCCGTCGTCGAGCGCCAGGCGGCCGCCGCGGCGGAGCTGCGCGACGAGATCGCGCGCCAGGACGCCGCCGCGGGCGAGCTGCGCGACGCCGTCGCGCGCCACGAAGGCGCCGCCGACGAGCTCGCCGCGCTGGGCGAGGCGCTCGCGCGCCAGGAGGCCGCGGCGGGCGAGCTGCGCGAGGCGCTCGCGCGCCACGACGCGGCGGCCGCCGATCTGCGCGACCAGGACGTCTTCGGGCAGATCGCCTCCCTGCGCGAGGCGATGGGCCGCCAGGAGGCCGGGGCGGAGGAGCTCGCCGAGGCGCGCCGCGCCCGCGCCGAGCACGACGAGGCCGTCGCGGCGCAGCTCGAGCAGTTGCGCGCGCAGATCGCCGCTCAGGAAGCGGCCGCCGGCCGCGCCCCGGAGCCCGAGGCGGTGCGCGAAGAGGTCCACTCGCTCGTCGGCGACGCGCAGACGCAGCTCGCCGCGCTGCACGCGCGCATCGAGGTGCTGGCCGACACCGGCCGCGACGTCGACGCGCTGCGCGAGCGGGTCGAGCAGCTCGCCGGCCGCGACGAGCTCGATGGCCTGCGCGAGGAGCTGCACCAGCTCGCGAGCCGCGGCGAGCTCGACCGGCTCTACGAGCAGCTCGACGGCGTCGCACGCCGCGACGAGCTCACCGGCCTGGCCTCCGCCGAGGAGATCGCCGCGCTGCGCGAGCGCCTCGACGGCTTCGCCGGCCGCGACGAGCTGACCGTCCTGCGCCAGGGCCTGCAGGCCGTCGCCGGCCGAGACGAGGTGCATGCGCTGCGCGAGCGGCTCGACGCCGCCGCCGGCCGCGAAGACCTCTCCGCGCTGGCCGCACGCGTCGACGCCCTCGCCGGCGCCGACGAGGCGCTCGCGCTGGCGCGCGAGGCGATGGCCCGGATCGACGAGGTCGACCGCGGCGCCGGGACCGTCCTCAACGACGTGCACGCGACGCGCGCCGACGTCGCGCGCCTCGGCGGCGAGCTCGAGGTCGCGCGCGGGCAGATCGACCAGGCCGAGGCCGAGGCGCTCGGGGCGCGCGAGGTCGCCGCGAGCGCCGGCGGCGCCGCCGCCGCCGCGCGCGAGGACGCCGCCCGCGCTCGCGAGGAGTCCACCGCGATGCGGCGCGAGCTCGAGACCGCGGCCGAGCGGCTGACGCTGCTCGGCGGCGACGTCGAGCGCCTCGGCGACTCGATCGCCGGCGTGCGCGAGTCCGCCGAGGCGGCCGCCACCGCCCGCGCCGACGCGGCCGAGGCCCGCGCGGCCGCCGACGGGCTGGCCGACCGCCTGACCGCCGCCGACGAGCGCGCCGCCGCGCTGCGCGCCGAGCTGGCCGCCGGGCGGGAGCGCCTGGACTCGGTCGGCACACAGGTGGAGCGGCTGGGGGAGACCGTCACACGCCAGACCGAGGCCGTCGAGGCGGTCCGCGGCCGGCTCGACGAGCGCGCCGACGCGCTGCGCGGCGAGCTCGCCGAGGTCCGCGACGTCGCCGAGGCGGCGAGCCGGGGACTGCACGAGCTGCGCGGCGAGCTGAGCGCGTTCCGCCAGGCCGCCGACGCGCTGCGCCAGGACGCCGCCGCAGCACGCGACGCGGCCAAGCGCTCCAACGAGCGCGTGGAGGCGATGCAGGCCGAGGTCACGTTCGCGATCTCCAACCTCGACGAGCTCAAGCAGGGCCTCAGCTCCGCCGGCCAGGCCGCCGTGATCGCGCGGCGCGAGGCCGAGCAGGCGCGCAAGGCGGCCCAGATCGTCGGCGACGGCTCGACCGAGCGCGTGACCGAGGTCTTCCAGCAGATCCTGGGGCTCGCCGCCGCCCGCAACGCGAGCTCGCGCCGTCCCGCGCCGGCGCCGGCCAAGAAGCCCGAGCGCGTCAAGCGCGAGCCGAGGCACGGCTTCGACGACGTCACGACGCCGATGGCGATCCTCGCGCTCGACGGCAAGTTCAAGGAGCTCAACCCGGCCTTCGCGCGCCTGGTCGGCTACCAGGAGCACGAGTTCGCCAAGGCCGCGTGGCCGTCCCCGCACGATCGCCGCGACTACAAGGACCAGCTCGAGCAACTGCGCAAGCTCGGCCTGGGCGAGCTGACCGGCGTCGAGGTCCAGAGCACGTACATGCACGGTCAGGGCCTGATGGTCCCGGTGGTCGGCAAGCTCTCGGTCGAGCCCGGCGAGGACGGGCGGCCGCTGCACCTGGTGCTCGAGGCCGAGGACCGGCACACCGGATGACGCCGGCGGCGTCGGCCGCCGGAGCGCTCGCTAGGATGGCGACCGGTCAGCAACCCAGCTCCGCGGAAACGTAGCTGGGAGTATCGCCCTCTGGGCGAACACTCCACAAGAGGTCCGCGAAGCGATTTTCCATGTTCGGCAAGCGCTCGGACGAGACACGCACAGCAGAAGATCGCGCCCACGCGGCGGCGGAGCGCGCTGCGCGCCGCGCCGGACGGCCCCTGCCGCCGGAGGCGTTCGAGGACGCCGTGCGCCCGCCCGACCTGCAGGACTTCCGGCGCCCGGAGGCCGCGCCCGAGCCGCCGCCTCCTCCTCCGCCGCCCCCAGCGGTCGACCCGGTGGAGCAGCACACGGTCGAGTACACGCCATTCCAGACGGGCGAGCACAGCGTGCCCGAGCCGGTGGAGGCTCGCGTCATGCCCGAGCCGGCGGGCTCCGAGCCGCGCGTGCGGCGCATCCCGCGCACCGACCGCCCGGCGCAGCCGGTCGAGCCCGAGGCGCCGGCGCCTGAGCCCACGCCGGAGCACGACCTCGAGCCGGTGGAGCCGGCTCCGCCGATCGCCGTGACCGACCGTCCTCCGCTCCCGCCGCGGCGCCGCCCCGCGCCCGCGACCCCGCGCAAGCGCCCCACCACGCCGCCGCCCGGCGCGCCGCGCCGCAGCCGCGGCAGCTACTGGGGCCGGCGCCTCTTCGGCGTCGTCGCAGTGATCGTGATCCTGCTCGTGCTCTACGCGGTCGACAAGACGTTCCAGCCGTTCCATTCCGCGTCCACGAGCCGGCCGGTCGCGGTCTCCATCCCCCAGAACAGCAGCGTGGGAGAGATCGGCACGCTGCTCGAGGCCAAGGGCGTGATCGGCTCCGCGCGCTTCTTCGGCGTCAACGCGACCGTCACCGGCCGCCGCGGCGACCTGCACCCGGGCCGGTACACGCTCTACCGCGACATGTCCAACGGCGCCGTCCTGGACCAGCTCACCAAGGGACCGAAGGGCGCCAAGGCGGCGCCGACGTTCAAGGTCACGATTCCCGAGGGGCCGTCGCGCAAGGAGATGGCCGCGAGGATCGACAAGAGCGAGGTGGGCGGCAGCTACCTCAAGGCGTCGGCCGCCGGCTCCGTGCTGACGCGGATCCGCAAGCTCGGCGCGCCCAAGCGCACGAAGACGGCGGAGGGCTTCCTCTTCCCGGCGACGTACACGTTCACCGCCGGCGCGACCGCGAAGGACCTGGTCGGCGACCAGCTCGCCGCGTTCGCCGACAACTTCGCGAACGTCGACATGAGCTACGCCAAGTCCAAGCACCTGTCGCGCTACGACGTGCTCATCATCGCGTCGATGATCGAGCGCGAGGCGCAGCTGCCGCGCGAGCGCGCGCTCGTGTCGGCCGTGATCTACAACCGGCTCAAGCAGGGCATGCCGCTCGGCATCGACGCGACGATCCGGTACTACACGAACAACTGGACGCGCCCGATCCGGCAGTCCGAGCTGCAGGCCGACGAGCCGTACAACACGCGGCTGAACCGCGGGCTGCCGCCGACGCCGATCGGCAACCCGGGCCTCGCGTCGCTCAAGGCCGCCGCCAAGCCCGCCAAGAAGTCCTACCTCTTCTACGTCCGCAAGCCGGGCAACTCGGGCGAGCACGCGTTCTCGAGCACCGACGCGCAGTTCGAGCGCGACGTGCAGAAGTACCAGGACTCGCGCAAGGGCAAATGACGCGGCTGGGGGTGTGCGGGTGGCCGGTGGCCCACTCGCGCTCGCCGCAGATGCACCACGCGGCGCTCGCGGAGCTCGGCCTCGACTGGCGCTACCAGCGCCTGCCGATCCCGCCCGGGTTGTTCGCCGAGACCGTGCGCGCGCTGCCGCGGCTCGGCTTCCGCGGCGTCAATGTGACGATCCCGCACAAGGAGGCGGCGCTCGCGCTGGCCGGCGCCGCGACCGAGACGGCGCGCGCCATCGGCGCGGCGAACACGCTCACGTTCCAGACCGACGACACGATCCACGCCGACAACACCGACGCCACCGGCTTCCTCGCCGCGCTACCGCGCTCCGCCTACGGCGCGACGGCGCTCGTGCTCGGAGCCGGCGGCACCGCGCGCGCGGTCGTCTACGCGCTGCGCCAGGCCGGCGCCGCCGACGTGCGCGTCTGGAACCGGACGCGCGATCGCGCGGAGATCCTCGCCGACGACCTCGGCGCGGTCGCCGTCGACCGCGCGGATCGCGCCGACATCGTGGTCAACTGCACGTCGATTGGGCTCTTGAACCCAGGCGACACGTTCAAGGCGCTTCCGCTGCGGGCCGATGACCTGGGTGCCGGATGCCTTGTCGTGGACATGGTCTACCGGCTCGGCGGCACCCCGCTTCTCCAGGCCGCGAAAGCCGCCGGGGCCGAGGTAGTCGACGGGCTGGAGGTCCTGGTCGCCCAAGGCGCAGCCTCACTCGAGCGCTGGACCGGCCGGACGGTTCCCGACCAGGCGATGCGGGAGGCCGTCAAAGACATCGCCACATGAGCTCGTCGACCGATACAGCCCCCGCCCGGCCGAAGCGCGGCAACGGCATCACGCAGCCCTCGCGCCGCGGCGGCTCCGGACGCGTGCTCACGGACGTGATCGTCGACCTCGGGTTCGTCGACCGGGGCACGATGGACATGGCGATCGAGCGCGGCACCGACAACGGCTCGGCGCCGGAGCGCGTGCTCGTCACCGACGGCACCATCGACGCCGATCAGCTCGCGCGCGCCACCGCCGAGCGCTTCGGCCTCGATCACATCGACCTCGGCGTCTATCGAGTGGACCCGGACGCCGCCAAGCTCGTCGCGCCCGCCGCGGTCAAGCGCTACCAGGCGATCCCCGTCTCCTTCGCCGGCGACCGCACGCTGCTGGTCGCGATGGTCGACCCGGCGAACGTGCTCGCGATCGACGACATCGCCGTCATGACGGGCTACGAGGTGCGGCCGGCCGTCGCCTCGCTGGCCGACGTCGAGTGGCTGCTCGAGCGCCTGCAGGACCCGAACTTCGGCGACGGCGCAACCGCGCCGGACGAGGCCGATCCCGCGGGCGAGACGCAGGGCCCGGCGCCGGATGGCCCGGCCGGCGGCGCGCCGATGTACGACTACCGCCAGGAGAACCAGCCGATCAACTTCGGCGTCGGCGGCGAGGACGCGTCGGTCATCCAGCTCGTGCAGCGCGTGATCAAGGACGCGGTCGATCGCGGCGCCTCCGACATCCACTTCGAGCCCGGCGAGGACGAGATGCGGATCCGCTACCGCATCGACGGCGTGCTCCAGGAGGCCGCCACCGTGCCCACCAGCGCGGTGCCCGCCGTGATCTCGCGCGTGAAGATCCTCTCCGACCTCGACATCGCCGAGCGGCGCATCCCGCAGGACGGCCGCATCTCGATGCAGGTCGAGACCAAGCCGATCGACCTGCGCGTCGCGACGCTGCCGGCGTCCTACGGCGAGAAGGTCGTCATGCGAATCCTCGACCAGAGCAAGGTCATGATCGAGCTCGAGCAGCTCGGCATGCTGCCGCAGGCGCTCGAGCGGTTCACGAAGGCGTTCGGCCAGGCGCACGGCGCCGTGCTCGTCACCGGCCCGACCGGCTCCGGCAAGTCGACGTCGCTCTACGGCGCGCTGAACCAGCTCAACACGGTCGAGAAGAACATCATCACGATCGAGGACCCGGTCGAGTACCAGCTCCCGGGCATCACGCAGGTTCAGGTCAACAACAAGGCGGGCCTGTCGTTCGCCTCCGGCCTGCGGTCGATGATGCGCGCCGACCCGGACATCATCATGGTCGGCGAGATCCGCGACCGCGAGACGGCGCAGATCGCCATCGAGGCGGCGCTCACCGGCCACCTCGTGCTCTCCACCCTGCACACCAACGACGCGCCGGGTGCCGTCACCCGGCTGATCGAGATGGGCATCGAGCCCTTCCTCGTCGGCTCGGCGGTCGACTGCGTCGTCGCCCAGCGGCTCGCGCGGCTGCTGTGCGAGGAGTGCAAGCGGCGCACGACGATCACCGCCGAGGTGATGCGGGCCAACGGCTTCAACGTCGGCCTGGCCCTGGAGGCGTACGAGCCCGTCGGCTGCGCGCGCTGCGGCGGCACGGGCTACAAGGGCCGGATCGGGCTCTACGAGGTGATGTGGGTGTCGGACACGATCCGCTCGCTCGCCGTCGCCCGCGAGCCCACCGAGTCGATCGCGCACGCGGCGGTGCACGAGGGCATGATGCGGCTGCGCGAGGACGGGCTCGAGAAGGTCCGCCGCGGGCTCACGTCGATCGCCGAGATCGCGCGCGTCGCCGGCACGCGCTAGGGCGGGCCCCCGTGCGTTCTCTAGGGCCTGCGCCCCACTAAGGCATCGCGGTCGCGATGCCGATGAGTGAGGTGGCATGAACTTCGATTTCGCGGACATCCTGCTCAAGGTCGTCGAGCACAAGGCCTCCGACCTCCACATCACCGCCGGGGCACCGCCGACCGTCCGCGTCCGCGGCTCGCTGGTGCCGCTGGAGGGGCTTCCGAACCTGACGCCGACCGACACGCGCGAGATCGTCTACGCGATCCTGTCCTCCTCGCAGCGCCAGAAGCTCGAGACCGAGTGGCAGCTCGACTTCGCCTACTCGGTGCCCGGCGTAGGCCGCTTCCGCGTCAACACGTTCTTCCAGCGCGGCACGCTCGGCGCCGCGTTCCGCCTGATCCCATCCGAGACCGTGCCGATCGAGAAACTCGGCCTCCCTCCGGTGATCCGCGGGTTCGCCAGCAAGCCGCGTGGGATCGTGCTCGTGACCGGCCCGACGGGCTCGGGCAAGTCGACCACGCTGGCGTCGCTGATCGACGAGATCAACGAGACGCGCGACGAGCACATCCTCACGATCGAGGATCCGATCGAGTTCCTGCACAGCCACAAGCGCTGCATCGTCAACCAGCGCGAGCTGGGCCAGGACGCGCCCTCGTTCGCGCTCGGCCTCAAGGCCGCGCTGCGCCAGGACCCCGACGTCATCCTCGTCGGCGAGATGCGCGATATGGAGACGATCGCCACGGCGCTGACCGCCGCCGAGACCGGCCACCTCGTCTTCGCGACGCTCCACACGCAGGACGCGCCGCAGACGATCGACCGCATCATCGACGTCTTCCCGCCCGCCCAGCAGGGCCAGATCCGCGCGCAGCTGGCGATCGGCCTCCAGGGCGTCGTCACGCAGACGCTGATCCCGACCGCCGACGGCCAGGGCCGGTGCGTCGCCGCCGAGGTGCTGGTGCCCACACCGGGCGTCCGCAACCTGATCCGCGAGGGCAAGACGCATCAGATCTACTCGCTGATCCAGACGGGCAGCGAGCACGGGATGCAGACGATGGACGCCTCGCTCGCCGGCCTGGTCCGGATGGGCAGGATCACGATGGCCGTCGCCGAGGCCCGCTCCTCGCAGCCGGTCGAGATGCGCAGGCTCGCCGACAGCATGCAGGCGATCCCGCTGGCCGCCTGACATGAGCGCCGCGATCTGGACATACAAGGCGGTCGACGGGGCCGGCGTCCCGTCGAAGGGGCAGATCACCGGGACCTCGAAGCAGGAGGTCACCGACCAGCTCCGGACCCAGGGGCTCAAGGTCATCCAGCTGGCCGAGAAGAAGTCCGGCCTGCAGATGGAGCTCTCGCTGGTCAAGCGCGTGAAGGCCACCGAGCTGACCATCATGACCCGCCAGCTCGCGACGATGATCGCGTCGGGCATGACGCTCCTGCGGGCGTTCTACGTGCTCGAGGATCAGATCGAGAACAAGCTGCTCAAGGAGACGGTCAGTCAGGTCCGCGAGGACATCGAGTCCGGCCTCGCGTTCTCCGAGGCGCTCGCCAAGCACCCGAAGATCTTCAACCCGCTGTACGTCGCGATGGTGCGCGCCGGTGAGACGGGCGGCATGCTCGAGGAGGCGCTCGAGCGCGTCTCCGACCAGCTCGAGAAGGACGACGCGCTGCGCCGTCAGGTCAAGGCCGCGATGGCCTACCCGGTGGTCGTGCTCTCGTTCGCGCTCTGCGTCCTGATCGGCCTGATCGCGTTCATCGTCCCGGTGTTCGTGGGTGTGTTCAAGGACTTCGGCGGTGACCTGCCGCTGATCACCAAGGTCACGGTCCAGGCTTCGCACTTCGTGACGGGCATGTGGTACGTCCTCATCGGCGGCGCCGTCGGCGGGGTCATCGGCTTCAAGAAGTGGCGCACCTCCAAGAAGGGCCGCCCGCAGTGGGACCGCCTGCGCCTGCGCGTCCCGTTCAAGATCGGCAACACCGTCCAGAAGATCGCGCTCGCCCGCTGGTCGCGCACCTTCGCCGCGCTCTACTCCGCCGGCGTGCCGATCATGCAGGCGATCGAGATCACCGGCCAGACGGCGGGCAACGCCGTCGTCGAGAAGGCGATGGGCGACGTGATCGAGTCGGTCAAGTCCGGCGGGTCGATCGCCGAGCCGCTCAAGGACGCCCCGATCTTCCCGCCGATGGTCGCCCAGATGATCGCCGTCGGCGAGGAGACCGGCAACCTCGACGCGATGCTCTCCAAGGTCGCGGACTTCTACGAGGACGAAGTCGCCGCCGCCGTCAAGGCGCTCACCTCGATCCTGGAGCCGGTCATGATCATCCTCGTGGGCGGCATCGTCGGCTTCATCGTGATCGCGATGTACATGCCGATGTTCAAGGTCTACGACGCGATCAAGTAGCGCTTCTTTCTGTGCCTCAGAAGACCGCCTGCGGGCGGTCTTCTGCTGTTCCGGTCTGCGCGGCTAGCGGCGAAGACGGCGACGGCGGCCCGCTCGTCGACCGGTGCGTAGCGCAGCGGGGTGTCTTGATGCTCGCAGCGTCATGCCCGCAAAGCGAGCGACGTGCGGCCGGCGTTCAGCGAAGGGCCGTCATTTCCGCGCGCTCTCTCCAAGCGTTTCACGCGGTTCCGCCCGGCGTCTCATCTGGCGCTCCTCAAGTGCGCCGAACCGCGTCGTGACGTGCGGCGTATCCCGCCCTGAGTGACGTTCACGAGGTTCGTTGGAGGTACAGGTATGCGTCGTTTGATCGTGGCGGCCGTGGTGGCCGCCGGACTTGTCGTCGCGGGCGCGGGCACGAGTGTCGCCGCGGGGAGTACAGCGACAGTGAAGACCCGGCACGGACAGCTCGGCACCTTCCTCGTGGGGCCGAACGGCCGCACGCTGTACCTGTTCGAGAAGGACAAGACGAAGAAGAGCACGTGCTCGGGCGCCTGTGCAAAGGCGTGGCCGCCGCTGCTCACGACCGGCAAGCCGAAGGCCTCCGGCTCCGCCAAGGCGTCGCTTCTCGGCACGACCAAGCGCAGCGACGGCACGACGCAGGTCACGTACAAGGGCCACCCGCTCTACTACTTCATCCAGGACACGAAGGCCGGCCAGACCAAGGGCCAGGGCATCGACGGGTTCGGGGCGGAGTGGTACGTCCTGTCGCCGTCGGGCAAGAAGATCGAAGGCAAGGACTGAGCCTGCGGCAGATGTCTGAGTCCGATCGTGGGCAGTCTCAAGTCGTGCTTGAGACTGCCCGCGGGGTGAGGCGGCAGTTGACCAGTCCGAGCGCGCGCATCTGCCACGCCGGGGTGACCTTCAGCCGCGGCGCGGGCCCGGCGTGACGCTGGTCGCCGGCGCGCAAGCGATCACCGCGAGGGTGAGCAACGCCTCCTCGATTGCGGACGATCTCACCGCCGCAAAGGCCGTGATCGGGGCCGCCGGTGGGATCGCTGGTCGACGCGCTCGGCGCCGCGAACAGCCTCGACGGGTCGGCGTTCGGCCGCCTGCACGCCCTGGCCGACGGCATCACTCCCGGCTGCTGGTCGGCTCCCGCGCCGCCGCAGACGCTCCTGGACGGCATCGACCGGGTGGCCGCCTGCTGAGAGCGGGCGCCCGATCCCGGACGGGCGCGCCCGCGTACGGGCGCGCCCGGAGAGCCCAGGCTTACTTGCCGATCGCCTGCGGCAGCTCGAGGACGATGAACTCGTCGTCGTCAGGCTTGCCGCTGCCGGGGTGCCGGCCGATGGAGAACGGGAAGTTGTTGTCGTTGATCACCAGGACGGTCCTGTTGTCGAGGAAGACCACGTCCTCGATCGTCTGGAAGGGGAACGCGAACGGGTGGCCCAGGCCGACGTCGCCCGGGAGCGCCGGCAGTGAGATGCCGGACCTGTCGTCGATGTGCATCAGGTCCGCGGCCTCGGTCTTGCTGAGCACCGTGCCGGGCTTGCCGAACTTCACCTGCTCGAGCGCCTTGAACCCGTTCAGGTCGCCCTGCGAGTTGTCACGCTCGATCGCGAGGCCGTACTTGCCGTCGAACAGCTGGTAGTCACCGACCGACACGCCGGTCGGGTCATACGGGTACCACCAGCGGGCGCGCGTATAGCCCTCGGTCTTGAGGTTGAAGTCGAACACCGGCGACCGGTTCTGCGTCGCGCCGGCCTCCGGCTTCTCGAGCATCGGGCGCAGGTCCTTGCCGTCGGCGGTGATCGCCATGCCCTCGAAGCCGCCGCTCGTCTGGACGCGGAACGGGTTCTCGTCGGCCGTGTGGCGGTACGGCCAGTACAGGCCGGCCAGCCAGCGCGTGTTGGACTCCTTGCCCTCCGGCTGGAGATTGGTGCCGTCGCCGCTCTCGCCCGTGCTCGCGTTGCCGGCGAACACCGGGTCGTCGCCCCACAGCGCGACGGTGGCGAGGTCCGGGTGGTCCTGGTAGGTGTCGCGCAGCGTGTCGAAGTCGAACGACTGGATGTCCGAGCGGGCGGCCATGTCGTTGGACTCGATGACACCGGTGACGGCGCGCTCGATCGTCCGGTGATCGGGCGTGCGGTCCGTGTAGACGTTGTTGTGGTAATCGCGGCCGGAGCGCGGGTTGAGCTTCGTCTCGATGTTGAAGTGCACCTTCTCCGCGTTCTGCCACTTCTCCGTTGCGCCGGGCGTGTCCTTTCCGGCGCCGGTCTTGTAGTAGGTGACGTAGAAGTCGACGAAGTCGAACAGCTGCTGCGTCGTCGGATCGACGTACGGGTCGGCCAGCTGCTGCTTCTTGGCGAACGCGACCGCGACGGGGGAGAGCTTGCGGTCGTTGCTCTGCGGCGTGCCGGTGCGGATGATCCCGTCGCAGATGTACTTGGACTGCAGCTGCTCGAGCGTCAGCGTCTTGATCAGCACCTCGTCGCCGAACGTGTACGGCTTGCCGTCGGCGAGCCGGCACTTGCCCGTATCGACGTACGGGTCGTGCGACAGGACGGGGACGCCGTCCTTGGTGAGGTGGTTGTCGGTCTCGAGCGTGGTGACGAGGTTGTCGAGGCCGGCCTCCATCGCGGGCAGCGTGTTCTCCGGCCGCAGGTCGCGGCCGCCACGGTGGCCCTCGACGTCGAACGTGGTCAGGTCGACGCCGTCCTGCACGGCCACCTGGTGTGCCAGGTCGGGGCGGTCGCTGATCAGGCCGTCGACGCCGAGCTTGATCAGCTTGTCCATCTTGACCGGGTCATCCACGGTGTACGGGACGACCTTGAAGCCGGCCGCGTGCAGAGAGGAGACGCTCATCAGCTCGCTCGAGGCTGCCTTCAGGCCGGGCGGCGGCGTCTTGCGCGTCGGTTCGAAGGTCGTCGCGTCGTTGTCGGCGAGCAGGTTGGCGTCAGGCGACACGATCGGCGCCTTGGCGTCGCCGTGCGCCTGCGCGTCGCCGCGCAGCGCGTTCATGACGCGCAGCGTGCTGGACTCCTCCGAGTACGGGTTCTGCGCGGCGCGCAGCTCCTGGCCCGGATGGTCGGGATCCGGCAGCGGGTACGGCGCGTGCAGCACCTTGCCCGTCTCGTCGGTGTGGATCAGGAACGGGCCGAACTCGTCGCCGAACCACAGCGTGCCATCCGGCGCGCGCTGGATCGACTCGATGTCGAAGTCGGCGCCGGTCAGGACGCGATCGGACGTCCAGTTGTGGACGATCGCGAACGGCACCTTGTGAGCGGGGTCATGCAGCTCGATGAAGCGCTGGACCTTGACCGTGCCGGGACCGCCGACCGCGGTCTCGAAGCTCGGCTTCATCAGGTACACGCGCAGGTTGAAGTCCGCGGAGTTCTCGATCTGGCCGTAGCCGTTGTCCTCCATGACCCAATAGCGGCCGTCGCCCGCGGGGATGGCGCCGGAGAAGCCCTGCACGGGCTGGCCGGAGAACGGGACGGGGACGCCGTTGACGGGCGCCGAGCCGAGCAGCGCGCCCGACGGAGGCCCGTCGGCGAACGTCGCCGCGGGGAGGACGGCACGGCCTTCGAGCTGTGCGCTCGTTGCCGCACCGGCGGTGGCCGGCACGGCGACGAGCGCCGTTGAGATCAGCGCTGCGTGCAACATGCGACGCAAGAGAGCCTCCTTGTTAGGGGGCGGAGTTATGTCGTCGGCCAGACCGCTCCCCGGTGAAAGTACGGTTGACGGTGAAGCGCGCGTGAGAGTCAGGGGAACCGATGGCGGGTGGCGATGCCCGGATAGTCCAGGACGAGACCGTCGTCGCCGTAGACGAGCTCGCACGCGAAGCCGAACGCCGGCGAGGCGTAGGCGTAGCGGTCGCCGGCGATCCGCTCGTAGCGCTGCTCGAGCCGCTCGACGGCGAGATCGAGCGCGCGGACGTAGGCGGCCGGGGCCTCGGCGGCCTCTCCGATCGCCAGGCGCATCCGCTTGACCGGGAAGGCGTTGGTGAGCGAAGACGCCTCCAGGTCGACGTCGAGGCAGCCGGACAGGTGCGGCGCGGGGCGGCCGTCGATGCGCCACTCGCCGTGGCCGGCGGCCTCGATCGCGATCTCCCGCTCGCCGCCGCGCGACCGGCTCCACACGCGCGCGCGGCGCGTGCGCCAGGCGTCGTCGAGCTCGATGGCGTAGCGGACGGCGAACGGCTCGCCCGCCTCGACCGCCGCCGTGGCGCCCTCGAACCGCGGTGGATCGATGAAGACGACCTCGAACCCGGTGCTGGCCTCCTGGTGGCGCCAGGCGGCGAACGATGGCAGCGGCATGAGGACGAAACCTAGTCAGATCCGAAGCCCTCCGGACGACTCACCAGAATCACCGGAGTGCTCCACGTCCACCGAGCAGAACGAGCCGACGCGCTCGTCGACGCCCTTCGCGAGCTGCTTGCGACCCCGCCGGCCGATCCGTTCGCGCCGGAGGTCGTCGCCGTGCCGACGCGCGGGATGGAACGCTGGCTCACCCAGCGGATGGCGGGGCGCCTCGGCGCGAGCGCCGGCCGCGGCGACGGCGTGTGCGCGAACGTCGAGTTCCCTCCGCCGCGGCGGCTCGTCGGGGAAGCGGTGGCGGCGGCGTCCGGCATCGCGCCGGATGAGGACCCATGGCTCCCGGAGCGGATGGTGTGGCCGCTGCTCGACGTCGTGGACGGCAGCCTCCTGGAGCCGTGGGCGCAGCCGCTCGCCGCCTACCTCGGCGGTACGGAGGGCGACCCCGACCGCCGCGCGCGCCGCTTCGCCACCGTCCGCCACCTGGCCGAGCTGTTCGACCGCTACGCGCTGCACCGGCCCGACATGCTGCGCGCGTGGGCCGCGGGGGAGGACGCGCCGTCGCGCTGGCAGGCCGAGCTGTGGCGGCGGCTGGACGAGCGGATCGGCGTGCCCGGGCCGGCCGCGCGGCTCGAGGCCGCGTGCGCGGCGCTGGTCGAGGCTCCCGCCCTTGCCGCGCTCCCCGAGCGGCTGAGCCTGTTCGGGCTCACGCGGCTGCCCGCCGGCCGGCTTCGCGTCCTGCGCGCGCTCGCGGCCCACCGCGAGGTGCATCTGTTCCTGCTCCATCCGAGCCCCGCGCTGTGGGACAAGGTCGCGGCGGAGCTGGACGGCGCGATCGTCCGGCGCGCCGACGACGTCACCGCCCGGCTGCCGGCCAACCGCCTGCTCGCGTCGTGGGGCCAGGACGCCCGCGAGCTGCAGGTCGTGCTGGGCGATCACGTCAGTCATCACCATCAGGTGGAGGTCGAGGGTGGGTCACTTCTGCGCCGCCTCCAGCGCGACGTGCGCGAGGACCGGGCGCCGGAGCCGCTCCCGCTCGACCCCGGCGACCGCAGCGTCCAGGTCCACGCGTGCCATGGCCGCGCGCGCCAGGTCGAGGTCATGCGCGACGCGATCCTGCACCTGCTCGCCGAGGACCCGACGCTCGAGCCGCGCGACGTGATCGTGATGTGCCCCGACGTGGAGACGTTCGCGCCGCTGATCCAGGCCTCCTTCGGCGCGGCGGAGGAGGACGTCCCGGAGGAACGCCGCCCGCCCGACCTGCGCGTCCGCCTGGCCGACCGCGCGATCCGCCAGACCAACCCGCTGCTCGGCGTCGCGGGCCGCCTGCTCGAGCTCGCGTCCGAGCGGCTGACGGCTTCGCAGGTGATCGATCTCGCCGACCGTGAGCCGGTCCGCCGCCGCTTCCGGCTCGACGACGACGACCTCGGGCGCATCGAGGACTGGATCCACGAGAGCGGGATCCGCTGGGGCCTCGACGCCGATCACCGTGCGCCGTTCAAGCTCGAAGCGCTGACGGCCGGCACCTGGCGCGCGGGCCTGGACCGCCTCCTGCTCGGCGTGACGATGACCGAGGACGAGCAGCGGCTGTTCGGCGGCGTGCTGCCGCTCGACGACGTCGAGAGCGGGGCGATCGAGCTCGCGGGGCGCCTCTCGGAGCTGATCGCGCGCGTGCAGGCGGCGCTCGCGCGGCTGCGCGCGCCCCAGCCCGTGGCCGAGTGGGCCGCCGTGCTGGCCGACGCCGCCGACGCGCTGACCGCGACCGCGCCGCGCGACGCGTGGCAGCGCTGGGAGCTGCGGCGGCTGCTCGACGACGTCGTGGCAGAGTCGGCGGGGTCGCCGGCGAAGCTCGCGCTGCCCGAGGTGCGAGCGCTGCTCGGCGAGCGCCTGGAGGGTCGCCCGACGCGGGCGAACTTCCGCACCGGCCACCTCACGATCTGCACGCTCGTGCCGATGCGCTCGGTCCCGCACCGCGCCGTCTGCCTGCTCGGGCTCGACGACGCCGTGTTCCCGCGCCGGGGGCCGCGCGACGGCGACGACCTGATGCTCGACGATCCGCACGTCGGCGACCGCGACGCCCGCGCCGAGGACCGCCAGCTCCTGCTCGACGCGCTGATGGCGGCGACCGACCGCCTGATCGTCACCCACACCGGCAACGACGAGCGCACGAACATCGCGACGCCGCCGGCGGTGCCGGTCGGCGAGCTGCTGGACATGATCGAGCGCTCCGGCGTGCCGCGCGAGCAGGTCGTGACGCGCCATCCGCTGCAGCCCTTCGACGTGCGCAACTTCGCGGGGCAACACCCCTGGAGCTTCGATCGCACGACGCTCGAAGGCGCTCGCGCGCTGGTGTCGGAGCGCAGCGCGCCGAGGCCGTTCCTTGCGGGTCCGCTCCCGGAGGAACGGGAAGCCGTGGTCGAGCTGGCCGATCTCGTCGCGTTCGCCGAGCGCCCGGTGCGCACGTTCCTGCGCCGCCGCCTCGGCATCCTCGCCGCCGACTACACGGACGAGATCGAGGACGGGCTGCCGGTCGAGCTCGACGGCCTGGGTGTCTGGGGCGTCGGGACGCGGCTGCTGGAGGCGCGGCTCGCCGGGGCCGAGACGCGCGGCGCGATCCTGGCGGAGATCGCGCGCGGCACGCTGCCGCCGGGCGTGCTCGGCAAGCCGGTCGTGGACCGTGTGGTGCCGGTCGTCGAGGAGATCGTGCGCCACGTCGCACCGGGCGAGACGGGGTCCTTCGACGTCAAGGTGAGCTTGAGGGATCGCGCGCTCCGCGGAACGGTCGCCGGCGTGTGCGAGGGCGAGCTGCGGACGGTCACGTACTCGCGGGTGAACGCGCGCCACCGCCTCGCCGCATGGGTGCGGCTGCTCGCGCTGACGGCGAGTACGGGCCGGGAGCTGTCGGCGGTCACGATCGGCAAGGCACGCGCGGAGGCCGAGCGCGGGCGCGTCACCGTCGCCCGCATCCCGCCCGTCGGGGTCGAGGTCGCGCGGCAGGAGCTGAACGGGCTGCTCGAGGTCTACGACCGCGGGATGCGCGAGCCGCTGCCGCTGTACTGCTTCACGTCGGCCGCCTTCGCGCAGGGCGGCGAGGCGCTGGCGCGGGCCGCGTGGGCGTCGACGTGGAACCAGCCGAAGGAGGACGCCGAGCCGGAGCACCAGCTCGTCCACGGGGGCGTGCGACCGTTCGACGAGGTGCTGGCGGACCGGCGCTTCGCCGAGCTCGCGGGACGGGTCTGGCGCGGGCTGCTCGAGCACGAGCGGGTGACGGACGAGTGAGCGGCGAAGCCTCGCCCTGCGGGCTCGTTTCGCTTGGAGTGTTCGCCCAGAGGGCGAAACTCCCGGGGGTTGTCCGTTGAGCGCGTTCGATGTCCGCGGGCCGCTCCCGACCGGCGTGACCGTGCTCGAGGCGAGCGCCGGCACCGGCAAGACGTACACGATCGCCGCGCTGGCGGCGCGCTATGTCGCCGAGGGCACGCCGCTCGAGGAGCTGCTGCTCGTCACGTTCACGCGCATGGCGACGGGCGAGCTGCGCGAGCGCGTGCGCGACCGGCTGGTCGCCGTCGAGCGCGGGCTGGAGACCGGCGTGTCCGACGACGAGATCGTCCAGCTGCTGTCCGGCCGCGACGTCGAGCTGCGGCGCCGGCGGCTCGCCCGAGCGCTCGCGGACTTCGACGCGGCGACGATCGCGACCACGCACGGCTTCTGCCAGGAGGTGCTCGGCGGGCTGGGGATCGCCGGCGACAGCGGCCGCGACGTCGCGTTCGTCGAGGATCTCGGAGACCTGCTGGAGGAGGTCGTGGACGATCTCTATGTGCGCCGCTTCCATCGCGAGGGCGCGCCGGCGTTCGACCGCGCGGAGGCGCTCGCGATCGCCCGCGCGGCCGTTGCGAATCCTGCGGCGCCGGTCGAGCCGCGCCAGGCGCTCCCCGACGGCGTGCCCGCGATGCGCCGGCGGCTCGCCGAGGCCGTGCGCGAGGAGCTGGAGGCGCGCAAGCGGCGCGCGGGCGTGATGACCTACGACGACCTGCTGACGCGGCTGGACGAGGCGCTGAAGGGCACGGGCGGGCCAGACGTCGCCACGAGGCTGCAGGCGCGCTACAAGGTCGTGCTCGTCGACGAGTTCCAGGACACCGACCCGGTGCAGTGGGACATCATGCGGCGTGCGTTCGGCGGCGGGTTCTCGACGCTGGTGCTGATCGGCGACCCGAAGCAGGCGATCTACGCCTTCCGCGGGGCCGACGTGTACGCCTACCTGGCGGCCAAGCACGCGGCCGGGAAGGTGGCGACGCTGCAGGTGAACTGGCGCAGCGACCAGGGACTGCTGAGCGCCTATGACGCGCTGTTCCGCGGCGCCCGGCTCGGGCACGAGGACATCGCCTACCTGCCGATGCGGGCGGCCGAGGCGAACATCGCGCCGCGGCTGAAGGGCGCGGGCGCGCCGCTGCGGGTGCGCGTCGTCGCGCGCGAGGGGCTGGAGCGCACGCCGCAGGGGTACGCGCGCAACGCGGCCGCGCGCGAGCACATCGCGCGCGACGTGGCGAACGAGCTCGTCGCGCTGCTGGAGTCCGGCGCGCGCGTGGAGCGGCGCGGCGCATCGCCGGGGTCGGGCCCGGTGCGGCCGGGGCACGTCGCCGTGCTCGTGCGCACGCACCGCAACGCGGCGCTGGTGCGGGAAGCGCTGGACGCCGCCGGGATCCCGGCGGTCATCAACGGGGCGGGCTCGGTGTTCGGGACGCGGCCCGCGATCGAGTGGCTGCGGCTGCTCGAGGCGCTGGAGCGGCCGACCGACCCGCGCCGTGCGCACGCGGCGGCGCTGACGTGCTTCTTCGGCTGGGACGCCGCGCGGGTCGCCTCGGCCGGCGACGCGGAGTGGGAGGAGGTCCACCGGCGGCTGCACGACTGGGCGCGCGTGCTGCGGCTGCGCGGCGTGGCGTCGCTGGCCGAGACGATCTCGCTGGTGGAGGGGCTGCCGGCCCGCGTGCTCGCGCTGACCGGGGGTGAGCGGCGGCTGACGGACGTGCGCCACGTGGCGCAGCTGCTGCACGCGGCGGCGACCGCCGAGCACCTCGGCACGACGGCGCTGACGGGCTGGCTGCGGCGCCGGATCGCGGCGGCGGAGGAGGAGACGGGCGACGAGGAGCGCTCGCGGCGGCTCGAGTCCGACGCAGAAGCGGTGCAGCTGCTGACGATCCACCGCAGCAAGGGGCTGGAGTTCCCGATCGTCTACTACCCGTTCCTGTGGGAGCCGGGCTTCATCCCCCAGCGCGTGCCGGTCGCCTATCACGACCCGGAGGCGGGCGACCGGCGCACGGTCGACGTCGGGCTGGAGGGCGCCTCGTTCCGCGTGCACGCCGAGCAGCACCGGATCGAGCAGCGCGGCGAGGACCTCCGGCTCGCGTACGTCGCGCTGACGCGGGCGCAGCACCAGGCGGTGGTCTGGTGGGCGGGCTCGCGCGACAGCCGCGACTCCGCCCTCGGGCGCCTGCTGTTCGCGCGCGACGCCGAGGGCAACGTGGCGCCGGCGGGGCGCTCGACCCCCTCCGACGAGGTCGCGATCGCCCGCTTCGAGGAGCTCGCGTCCGCCGCGCCGGGGTGCATCTCCGTCGAGCCGTCGGCGGGCGGCGAGCCGGTGCGCTGGCAGCCTGAGCGGATGCCGGCGGCCGCGCTGCGCGCGGCCGACTTCGCGCGCGAGCTCGACGCCGGCTGGCGCCGGACCTCCTACAGCGACCTCACCGCGCTCGCGCACGAGGCGCGCGTGGCGAGCGAGCCGGAGGTGGACGTCGTGACCGATGAGCCGGGGGCCGGCGAGGACGGTGAGGACGCGGCCGCGGTGGGCGGGCTGCCGCTCGCGACGGCCGCCCTCCCGCCCGCGATGGCGGCGCCCTCCTCGGAGCCGGACGGCGGCGTTTCCACCGCGACGCTGTTCGACGCGGCGACCGCTGCCACGCTCTTCGACGCCGGTGCCCCGCCCGCCACCGCCTCCGCGTCGCCGCCCGCCGGCGTCCTTGCCGCGCGCCCTCTCCTCGCCGCCATGCCGGCCGGCGTCGACGTCGGCACGTTCGTCCACCGCGTGCTCGAGGCGGTCGACTTCTCCGCGCCCGACCTCGACGCCGAGCTGGCGCGCGGGATCGGGGCGGTGCGGGCGCGGCGGCCGTTCGAGATCGGCGACACCGGCGTCGTCGTCGCCGGCCTTCGCGCCGCGATCGAGACGCCGCTCGGCGAAGCGTTCGGCGGTCTGCGCCTGCGCGACGTCGCGCGGGCCGACCGGCTGGACGAGCTCACGTTCGAGCTCCCGCTCGCCGGCGGCGACGAGCCCGCGGGACGGTTCTCGCCGGCCGCGCTCGGCGCGGTGCTGCGGGAGCACCTGGCGCCCGGGGACGCGCTCCACGGCTACGCCGCCCGGCTGGCCGACCCCGATCTGCGCCACGGCGTGCGCGGCTACCTCACCGGCAGCCTGGACCTCGTGATCCGGCGCGGCGACGAGTTCCTCGTCGTCGACTACAAGACCAACTGGCTCGCACCGCCCGGCGAGGAGTTGAGCGCGTGGCATTACCGTCCCGCCGCGGTCGCCGCGGAGATGGAGCGCGCGCACTACGGCCTGCAGGCGCTGCTGTATCTCGCGGCGCTGCACCGCTACCTGCGCTGGCGCCTGCGCGACTACGACCCGGACCGCAACCTCGCCGGCGCCGCGTACCTGTTCCTGCGCGGGATGACCGGCCCCGACACGCCCGGGGCCGGCGGCTCGCCGCACGGCGTGTTCGGCTTCCGGCCGCGAGGGGAGCTCGTCGAGGCGATCAGCGACCTGCTCGACACGGGGGGAGACGCATGAGCGCGCTGCCGGTGCCCGGCGCCGACGAGTTCGATTCCGCCCGGGTCCTCGGGGCGCCTGAGCCGCTGCGCGCGTTCAACGAAGCGGGGGTGCTCGCGGCGGCCGACGTGCACGTCGCCGTCAGGCTGGCCGCGCTGGCAGGCGAGGACGGCGGAGCCGTCGCGCTCGCCGCGGCGCTCGCCGTGCGCGGGCCGCGGCTGGGGCACGTGTACGTGGACCTGGCCACGATCCGCGAGACGGCGGCTGTCGAGGGCGAGGAGCCGGTCGATCTCGCGGCGCTCCCGTGGCCGGAGCCGCGTGAGTGGCTGGAGCGGATCGCCGCGAGCGCGCTCGTCGGCGAGGACCGTCCGCTCCGGCTCGAGGGCAGCGCGCTCTACCTCGACCGCTATTGGCGCGAGGAACGGCGCCTGGCCGACGATCTGCGGGGGTTCAGCGAGGCGCCGCCGGAGCCGGGCGCGCGCGAAGCGGAGCTCGCGCGCTTGTTCCCGGAGGATGGCCTCCAACGCAAGGCGGCCGAGACCGCCGCCCGGCGCCGCTTCGCCGTGATCGCCGGCGGCCCGGGAACGGGAAAGACCACCACGCTCGCGAGGATCGTCGCCCTGCTTGCCGCGCCCGGGGATGGCACCGCGCCGCGCGAGGCTCCCCTCATCGCGCTCGCCGCGCCCACCGGCAAGGCCGCCGCGCGGCTCGAGGAGGCGGTTCACGACGAGGCGCGCAAGCTCGGCGCCACGGGCCTGCTGGATCTCCACGCGATGACGCTGCACCGCCTCCTCGGCCGCCGTCCGGGGAGCCACAGCCGCTTCCGTCATCACCGCGGCAACCGGCTCCCGCACGACGTCGTGATCGTCGACGAGACCTCGATGGTCTCGCTCTCGCTGATGGCCCGGCTCGTCGAGGCCGTGCGGCCGGAGGCGCGGCTGATCCTCGTCGGCGATCCGGGGCAGCTCGCGTCGATCGAGGCCGGCGCCGTCCTCGGCGACATCGTGCGGCCCGGGCGGCCGGGCATCGTCGTGCTCGAGCGCGTCCACCGCTTCGGTGCCGGAATCGCGCAGCTCGCCGAGGCGGTGCGGGCAGGCGACGCGGATGCCGTCATCGAGACGCTCGAAGGCGCGCCGGACGGCATCGCGTGGCTCCCGGTCGACGTCGCCGCCGTGCCGGAGGCCCTCGCCCCGGTGCGCGACGAGGCGGTCGCGGCGGCACGCGCGGTGATCGAGGCGGCCGCGGCGGGCGCGAGCGCCGAGGCGATCGCGGCGCTCGGCGCGTTCCGTGTCCTGTGCGGCCACCGCCGCGGCGCGTACGGCGTGAGCACGTGGGTCGCCCGCATCGAAGGCTGGCTCGCGGAGGCGGTCGACGGCTTCGCCGCGCGCGGGCGCTGGTACCCCGGCCGGCCGCTGCTCGTGACCGAGAACGACTATGGGCTCGGCCTCTACAACGGCGACACCGGGGTGATCGTCGCCGCCGGTGAAGGCATCGCCGCGGCGTTCGAGCGTCGCGGCGAGGTGCTCGCCCTCCCGCCGACCCGGCTCGCGGCGATCGACACCGTGTACGCGATGACGGTGCACAAGAGCCAGGGCTCGCAGTACCGCACGGCGGCGGTGCTCCTGCCGGACCCGAGCTCGCGCGTGCTCACCCGCGAGCTGCTCTACACCGCGGTCACGCGCGCGCAGGAGCGGCTGATCCTGGCCGGGACCGAGGAAGCGGTCCGCGCGGCGGTCGAGCGGCCGGTCGCGCGCGCCTCAGGGCTCGGCGCGCGCCTGTGGGACGGCGTTTAACCGATGCATTACCGACACCTCACCGCCGCTGCCGATGCTGGTCGGCGTGATGGCATCACTGGCCACGGTTGGCACGACACATACCGGCAGCTCATCCCTTCCACCCGTGCTCGTCGCCGCCGAGCCCGACACTGGAGCGGTACTTCCTCACGCGACGTGGGGTGAGGAATGGCGGCCGCTCCTGCGGCGGTTCGGAGAGCAGGCGCGGACCATGCGGCCCGTCCAGCGTGTCTCCTATGAGCCGCTGCCCCTGTGGATGCGGGCGAAGGTCGCGTGGACCAAGCTGCGCACCGGGCACGAAGGGCACACCTTTTACACGCTCACGTGGCACGTGCCGGTCAATGAGATCCTCGACGGAGGCTTGCGGCGCGAGATGCTCGACTTCGCGCGCGGCATGTACCACTACGAGCTTCCGCCCGGTGACGCCGTGATCCTTACCGGCATGCTCGACGGCCCCGGCGCCGGCGGGGCGCTGCACCTGTTCGGCTGGCTGCGCGCCGCGCTCGCGGCGATCTCGGGCGAGGAGTCTTCGGCCATCGCAGCCCCGACGGGCCAGTCCGGGGATGAGGACGGCTCGTTCGGGCTGCATGCGGACATGTGGATCCCCGCGCTGCTGTTCAACGTCTTCAACCACGTCGTCGCGGCCCAGGGCGCGTCGCTGCTGCTGCCGATGGACGAGATGTGGGGCATCGCGGCGGCTGCCGGCGTCCCCGCGGACGTACGCGCCGAGATGGCGGAGGCGCGGGTCGAGGCGGGGGAGTGCGACTACTTCGAGCAGTTCAACGGCCTGCTGTACGGCGACCATCCGTGGACGGACAGGGTCCGCCGTGCGCTGCGGGAAGCCGCGATCGAGGTCCCCTTGGGGCCGGGCCAGGGCTACTTCGTCAACGACCGCGAGTGGCTCCACGGTCGCACCGAGCTCGCGCCGGACGCCCTCCCGCGCGAGCTCAAGGAGGACCGGCTCTACCGGCTCGCCTACAACAACGCCCGCCTCGACGCGGCCGCGGGCAAGCGCCGCGTGGAGTGGGAGTGGACCGGCCGCCACGCGGCCGGCTGCAAGAGCTGAAGTCCGGCGCCGCCGCGAGCGCTTTCGCCTCTAGCTACGCGGCGTAACGGGCCGCCGCGCGAGCGCGGGCCTTGGCGGCCTCTTCCTCGCGGTTCTTCGGCGGCGCCGCGGTGATCAGCTCGTCGAGCAGCTGCCGCGTCGCCGCCGCGACCGCCTCGACGGCGCGCTCGAACGCGGCCGCGTTCGCCTGCGAGGGCTTCGTGGAGCCGCTGATCTTGCGCACGTACTGCAGCGCGGCGTCGTGGACTTCCTCAGGGGTGGCCGGCGGAGCGAAGTTGTGGAGCTGGCGGATGTTGCGGCACATGCCCCCGATCGTACGGGGCTATTCCGCGTCGCGCGAGGCCGGCGTACGGTAGCCGAGCTCGGTGAGCGCGAACACCGTGCCCTCCGGCGACGTGCGCTGCTCGAGCAGGCCGAGCGCGACGAGGGCGACGAGGTCCTCGAGCAGGGAAGCGTCCTCCTGCGGCGAACCGAACGTGTCGAACAGGCTGGTGGGCGGGGGCGCCGGACGCCGGCGACGTGGACGCGGTGCGGGTGGCCGGCGGCGGGTTGAGCGGGGCATCGGCGGGCTCCTTCGGAGTGCTACGTGGTCACGCGTAGGACCGGACACGGTCTCGCACGGGTCGGACGGAATCGTGGCTGCCGACGCGAAATGCCCGCTCTTTGCGGCGAACCGCTGTGTTTGTCGACAGACCTGTGAACACCTACGTGGCGCTCGTGCACCACACCACCGCGCGTATGAACACGTTGTGCACAGGGGCGATCCGGCCGGAGGTGTAGAACCGGGACCGCCTCGATGCCCGCCCCAGCGCCCTCCACCCGCCTCCTGCGCGCCGTCGCCGCCGAGCGCGACCAGCTCGATCGCCATCGCGCCCGGATGGCAGAGGAGGCCGACGAGCTCCGCCGCGCGCTGGCACGGATCGAGCGCGGCCTGGCCGAGATCGACGAGCGCCGCGCACTCCTGGACCGGGTGGCGGGAGCTGGCGCGGAGAGCCGGCGAGACGCGGTGACGGCGCGCGGCGACCGCGCGGGGGAGGGCGGCGAGGACGCGGGGCGCGGCGATCGCGCGCGGGATCGCGAGGAGGGCGCCGGCCGGCGCCTCCGCGGCCCCGAGATCCGGGAGGCCGCCGTCCGCGCGCTGATCGAGCGCGACGCCGGGGAGGCGCTGCACTACCGCGACTGGTTCGCGCTGCTCGTCGACGCCGGCCACGAGATCGCCGGCAAGGACCCGCTCGCCGTCTTTCTCACGCAGCTCTCGCGGTCGCCCGTCGTCAGGCGCGGCTCGGGCGCGGGCGTGTACGAGCTCGACCGCCACGCCGGCGCGCGCCTGCGTGCCACGCTCGAGGGCCTGCAGCGCGAGCTTCGCGAGCTGACGATCTCGCACGGGAACGACCTCGGCGCCATCCGCGCGCGGCGGGAGCGGCTCAATGCGGAGATCGGCCGCGTCGAGCGCGCGCTCGAGGAGATCGAGCGGGTCCTCGGGCCAACGCCGCCGCTCGCCGCGGCGGGCTGACCGGCTCCAGCCTCGACCTCGACCACAGCATTAGCCTGACGCCGCCGCACCTATGATGTCGGCACCCATGCCGAGCGCCGTGCACGTCCGTCCCGCCACTGCGGACGACGCGAGCGCGGTGGCGACCATCTACAACCACGGGATCGCGGAGCGCCAGGCGACGTTCGAGACGCACGCGCGCTCGGCCAAGGAGGTCGCGGCGTGGCTGGAAGAAGGCCGGCCGTTCCTGGTCGCCACCGCTTCGGACGGCACGATCCTCGGCTTCGCCCGCCTCAGCCCGTACTCGGTCCGCAAGGCCTACGCCGGGATCGGTGAGCACGGCATCTACGTCGACCCGCAGGCCCGCGGCAGGGGCGTGGGCAAGCTCCTGCTCCAGGAGCTCGCGGCCGCCGCCGAGCAGGCCGGCTACTACAAGCTCACCAGCCGGGTATTCACGACCAACCACGCGAGCTTGGCGCTTCACCGCTCAGCAGGCTTCACGGAGGTCGGCATCCAGCGGCGCCACGGCCGTCTCGACGGCGAATGGAAGGACACGATGCTGGTCGAACGTCTGCTCGGCGACGCCGCTCGCTGAATACGATCCCCCTGAGTGGAGAGAGATCGCCCCGTCCAGACGGGCGCGCTGGCGCTCGCGATCGCGTTCGAGCTCGCGCTCGGCGTCGTGGACGCGAACGTGAGCAGCGAGATCGCGCTCACCAGCGCGTTCGTGCTCGCGCCGTTCGCGCTCGCGATCGCGGGGAACTGGCGCCATGTCGCGATCACGGCCGTCCTCGCCCTCGGGCTGGCGATCGCGAGTGGGTGGTGGAACCACTATGCGGGCTCGCTCGATCACCTGACGCGGATCACGATCGTCGCGCTCGGAAGCACGCTCGCGACGCTCGCCGCCCGCGCCCTCGGCCGCGCCGGGGAGCAGGGCGCTCGAATGGAGGTCCTCGCCGCCGTCGGGCGGCTCTCCGGCACCGAGGACCACGACGCCGCGATCACGGGCATCCGGAGCGCCCTCGTCCCGTCGATCGCCGCCGCCTGCTGGATCGAGCTGCCCGAGCTCCCCGCGCCGGAGGATTCCGCGCTGGCCGATCCAGCGCGGCGGACGCTCGAGCGGGGGGAGCCGCAACTCGTCGCCGACAGCGGCGCGACGATCCCGCTGAAGTCGGCTGACACGACGTTCGGCGTGCTCGCGCTCGAGAAGCCCGGCTACACCGCGCACGACGTCGCCTTCTTCGAGATCCTCGCCGGCCGCGTCGCGCTCGTGCTCGCGAACGTCCGCCTCGTCGGCGAGCTGCGGGCGGCGCAGGCCCGGCTCGACGGGATCCTCGGCACGCTCGCCGAGGCCGTCACCGTCCACGACGAGGGGGGTCAGACCGTCTACGCCAACCAGGCGGCCGCCGATCTGCTGGGCCGCTCCACCCCGGAGGACGTCCTCGCCGCGCGCCCCGGCGAGCTCGCGAAGCGCTTCACGATCGCCAAGGAGAGCGGCGAGCCGGTCGGGGTGGAGGAGCTACCGGGGCGCCGGCTCGTCCACGGCCAAACCGCGGCCCCGCTGCTCACCCGCACCGTCGATCGCGAGACCGGTCGCGCGTACTGGCTGCTGACGAAGGCCACGGCGCTGCACGACCGCGGCCGCACCTACGCCGTCAACATCATGGAAGACGTCACGCAGGCCAAGGAGGCCGAGCTCCGGCAGCGCTTCCTCGCGCAGGCGGGGCAGCTGCTCGCGTCCTCGCTGGACTACGAGCAGACGCTCCAGCGGGTCGCGCAGCTCGCCGTCCCATGGCTGGCGGACTGGTGCGCCGTCGACCTACCGGGCGAGCACGGCGAGATCGAGCAGGTCGCGCTCGCGCACGTGGACCCGGCCAAGGTCGCGATGGCAGAGGAGTTCCGCCGCCGCTTCCCGCCTGATCCGCTCGCCCCCAACGGTGTCGCCGGCGTGCTCAAGGGCGGCGACGCCGAGCTCTTCCCCGACCTGCCGCCGGACCTGCTCGAGCGGGAGGTGACGGACCCTGAGCAGTTGCGCGCCCTGCGGGAGATCGGCATCCGCGCGGTGATGATCGTGCCGATGCGGGTGGGGGAGGAGACCCTCGGCGCGATCACGCTCGTGTCGTCCGACAGCGGCCGCACGTTCGACGAGGACGACTTCCTGTTCGCGCAGGATCTCGCCCTGCGCGCCGCGACCGCGGTCCAGAATGCGCGCCTGTACCGCGAGCAGGCGCACGTCGCCGCGACGCTGCAGGCGAGCCTGTTGCCCGAGCGCCTGCCCGCGACGCCCGGCTGGGAGGCCGCCGCGTCCTACCAGGCGGGAGAGCGCGGCGCCGAGGTGGGGGGCGACTTCTACGACATCACCCCGGCGGCCGGCGAAGGCAAGCTCGTCTTCCTCGGCGACGTCACCGGCAAGGGCATCTCGGCCGCCGCGCTCACCTCGCTCGTGCGCCACACCGTCCGCACGGCGGCGCGCTTCGACCCGCGCCCGGCGTCCGTGCTGCGCCTCGTCAACGACGTGCTGCTCGGCCTCCCGCGCCTGTCACCGGTCACGCTCGTGTGCGTGCTGATCGAAGGCACCCGCGCCACGATCGCCGCCGGCGGCCACCCGCGTCCGCTGCTGCGACGCGACGGCGAGGTGCGCGAGGTCGGCCATCACGGCGTGCTGCTCGGCGCGCTCGGCGAGTTCCAGGGCGAAGAGGAGACACTCGAGCTCGCGCCCGGCGACACGCTGATGCTCTACACCGACGGCGTCACCGACACGCCGGGCGCCGCGGACCGCTTCGGCCACGAGCGGCTGATGGCGATCATGCGCGACGCGGGTCCCACGCCACAGGACGTCCTCGAGCGCGTCGACGCGGCGCTGCGCGACTTCCAGGCCGGCAGCGCGGTCGATGACCGCGCGATGCTCGTGCTGCGCTACAGCGGTGCGCTGACGCCGGCGCTCAAGCTCAGCCAGGGGCGGCCGATCCTCAGATCGTCGTGAGCTCCGCACCGCCTCCCGCTCCGCCCGGCGCCGCGCGCGATCATCTGCTCGTCCTCGAGCCGCGCGGCTGGGGCCGCCGGCACTCGACCGACGAGCTGCGGCTGACGCCCAACGGCGCGACCTTCGAGCACGGCGAGTTGCTGCGCGCGCCGTTGCGGCTCCCGCTCGGCCTGCTGCAGCTCGGCCTCGTGGACCGCGGCAGCGCCCGCGGCGCCGGCGGACGCTTCCCGGTGCTGCGCCGCCTCAGCGCGACCGCGGTGATCCCGCGCGAGGAGGGCATCGAGGGCTGGCTGTGGACGAGCACGGGCGGCAGCGCGCTGACGACGCTCGGCGATCCCGAGGAGGCGCCGAACGCCGCGCTGCTGTTCACCAAGCCGCTCGGCCCCGAGCAGCTCGGGCCCTGCCTGCAGCCGGAGGCGCTCGCCGCGATCGTGGCGCGCTCGCCGCTGGGCGTGCCGGCCGTTCCCGGCTTCCTCTTCCGTGTCGAGGATCCCAGCAAGGCCGAGACGGCGTTCCGCGCCTACAACCTGCTCAGGCCGCTGACCGACCGCGAGGTGCCGCCCACCATGCGGCGCTCGCTGCCGACCGACCGCTCGGCCGATCCGGCGGTGCACGTCGCCGTCTCGGGGCCTCCGCGCTCCGTCGCTCCTCCCGGCTTCTAAAGTCTCAGCGCCGTGAGCGCGCCCCAGGACTCCTACGACCCTTCGGTCTGCACCGCCTGCCGGGGAACCGGCGAGGTGATCTCCGGCCTCGGCGGCACGCCGCACCGTGTCAAGTGCCCGTGGTGCGAGGGAAGCGGCCGCTTCGTGCCCGAGCACGACGCCCAGGCCGCAGGCGGCGTGGACAAGGGTTGACCGGCGCGGCGCGGGCCCCGCTCGCGCCGGCGCGGTGTCCGCGACGCGTCGAGCGCGTATCGGCCAGATTCACCTCAAGATGACTTAAGGCTCCCGCCGGTACTGCCGATACCGGGGGTGCCAGCCGAGGTGTCAAAGGCAAGTCGCTCGTGAGGGCGGCATCGCAAAGCCACGGGGCTCTTCCGGATGAAGAGCTTGCCGGGTTGCCACTTCAATCGGGACCGAGGACCTGGCAGCGCAGTTCACAGGCCCAACGATCCCTTCAGGAGGGACCACCTTCATGCTTCACAAGCTCCGTAAGCGCGCTCAGGACGAGAAGGGATTCACCCTGATCGAGCTCCTGGTCGTCATCCTGATCATCGGCATCCTGGCCGCGATCGCTCTGCCGGCATTCCTCAACCAGCGCGGCAAGGCGCAGGACACCGAGGCCAAGTCGCAGGCGCGTACCGCCCAGACCGCGATGGAGACGCTCTACACCGACGAGCAGAGCTACCTCAGCGGCGACGAGACCAAGCTGATCGAGATCGAGCCGGCGCTCGGCTCCGGCAACGCGACGCTCAAGGTCGTGACCCACGCGGCTGACAACTACGAGGTGATGTCGACGTCCAAGACGGGCGACACCTTCTCGATCAAGAAGACCAACACCGGCGTGGTCACCCGCAGCTGCACGGGGACCAAGGGGGGCTGCCCGACGGGCCTCACGTGGTAGTCGGCTGACGCTGACCACACCCTCTGCAAAGCGGGCCCCCCCGGGGCCCGCTTCGTCGTTAACCGACACATCGGGTGACGGCCCCAACCGGCTCAAGGCGAAGCGCCTTCCGGCCGACTTAGACCGTGTGACCCGACGCGCGCTCGCCTCCCAGCACGGCTTCACCATCCTCGAAGTGCTCGCGGCGATGATCGTCCTCGCCGTCGGCGTGCTCGGCACCCTCGGGCTGCTCAACGTCTCCGCCCGCGCCGCCGCGAGCGCCCGCGCGCAGGAGGCGGGCACCAGCCTCGCGCGCGAGTTGATCGAGGGCGCCCGTTCGGTTACCTACGCCAAGCTCCAGCCCACGTCCATCGACGGCGAGATCCAGGCGCTGCCCGGCTTGGCCGACGCGGGCGCCGGACCCGGCTGGACGATCGTCCGACGCGGCATCACGTTCACCGTGCGGACGAGCGAGTGCATCTTCGACGACCCCTCCGACGGAGGCGGCCCGCATGGCGCCTCGTTCTGCAGCGACGGCGCCGCGGCGGGCACCGCCGACAAGGTCCCGGAGGACTACAAGCGCGTGCGGGTGGACATCGACTGGACCAGCCGCGGAGTCGCGCACAACGTCCACCAGTCGGAGCTGATCAACAACAACGGAAGCGCGGGAGCTCCCGCCGTGCGGACGCTGACCCTGTCGAGCCCGTTGCTGGTCAACAACCAGGTCACGAGCGGAACCACGGTCCGATTCGCGCTCACGACGTCCAGCGCGCCGGTCACCACGCAGTGGCTGTTGGACGGCACCGCGCAGGGACCGATCACGAACGGCTCGGGGCTCGCGTGGACGTTCGACTGGAACGTCGGGACCGCCGGCACCGCGAACAGCGTGGTCGACGGAACCTATGTCGTGAGCGCGCAGGCGTTCGACACCTACGGTCAGTCGGGGCCCACGAAGTCGAACACGGTTACGCTCAACCGGCTCGCGCCGACCAAGGTGGCAGGCCTCGTCGGCGGCCGCACGGCCGACCCGAGCGATCCCACGCGCCAGGCCGTCGACCTCGAGTGGCTGCCGAACCCCGAGCGCGACATCACCGGCTACTCCGTCGATCGGACCGACAGCAGCGGCACCAACCGCGTCACCGTCTGTCCGCGCGCGCTCAAGACGAGCTGCATCGACACCTCGCCGCCCAACCAGGACAACCTGAAGTATTACGTCCAGGCGTGGGACACGGACCCGGCGGGCCAGCCTCGCTCCGGGGACTTCTCGGATCCGCTCACCGTGGTGCTCGGCAACACGCCGCCGAACCCGCCGGCCTCGGTGACCGCGATCACCAACGCCGACGGGTCCGCCACGCTGACCTGGGTGGCGCCTAGCCCGGGCGACACCGATCCCGGTGACTCGATCGCCTTCTACCGGATCTACCGCGACGGGAAGACGTTCGCCGATCGGTACGCGACGTGGAGCGGGCCGGGCAGCGCACTGACCTTCGTCGACGCCAACACCAACGACGTGCAGCACGACTACTGGATCACAGCGGTCGACGAGCACTACGCGGAGTCGGTCGTCGTGGGCCCGGTGAGCGCGTGATGGGCCGGCTGAGAAGCGAGCGCGGCATGACGCTCATCGAGCTCCTGCTCGGCAGCGTCATGGCCGTGATCGTGCTCGGATCGACGCTGACCGTCCTCGCGGCCACGAACGACAACGCCCGCCATCAGCAGACGGCGTCCGACAACCAGGACGCCGCCCGGATCTATCTCGACCGCCTCGCGCGCCAGCTTCGCAATCTGGCGAGCCCCTCGCTGTTCAGCGCGAACTACCAGGCTCAGCCCTACGCGGTCGACTCCGCGAGCAACTACGACCTCGTGTTCCGCGTGGTCGGTGACACGATGCCGCCCGGCTCGCTCAATACCGCGAACGTCAAGCGCGTCCGCTACTGCCTCGACAATGCGCAGCCGAGCCAGACGCTGTATCAGCAGGAGCAGACGTGGACCAACGCGGCCAGCAACATGCCGCCCGCGCTCCCGTCGACCGCCGCATGCCCCGGGACGGGATGGACGACGACGAAGAAGCTCGTCAGCGTCGCCGCCAACCGTGTAGGGGGCCAGAACCGTCCGCTGTTCACATACAACTCCAGCGACCCGCAGCGGATCACCGAGGTCCATTCCGAGATCTTCGTCGACACGACGCCGGGGACCCCGGCGAAGGAGACGCGTCTCGCGACGGGAGTGACGCTGCGCAACCAGAACCGCGTCCCGATCGCCGGCATGACGGCGACGGCGACGGCGGGACATCACGCGATCCTCAACGGCTCCGGCTCCGAGGATCCCGAGGGGATGCCGCTCACCTATCAGTGGTACCTCGACCCTCCTTCACCCCTCCCCGACTGCGGCGGCACACCGGTGCCGGCGAGCTGTATCGGCACCGGCGTGGTGTTCGAGAAGGACCTGACGGCGGGAAATCACCGCATCGTCCTGCTCGTCAAGGATCCCGCCGGGCTGCCGGCCACCGACGAGGACACGAGGCTCTACTGATGACTCACACGCTCCGCCGCCAAGAGGGCTTCGCCCTCGTGACCGCGATCCTCGTCATGGCGATGTGCCTGATGATCGGGATCGCGTTGGCCGCCCTCACGGGACGTCAGCAGGGCGACTCCCGGATGCAACGCGAGCGCGAGTCGTCCTTCTCGGCCACCGAGGGTGCGCTCAACGCGCAGATCTTCCAGCTGTCGAAGCAATGGCCCACCAAGCCCGACGCGACCTACGTCTTTCCGGACCAGTGCACGTCCGCCACCGTGAATGTCAACTGCCCGACCGCGTCGACGCTGAGCAAGGCGTTCACCGGAGCCGACTACGACAAGGGCATCCAGTGGTCGACCGAGGTTCGTGACAACGACACCGCCGCAGCCCAGTACTACAACGACGCCACCGTCAGGCAGGAGCCGAGGTGGGACTCCAACGGCGACGGGCTCATGTGGGTGCGCGCGCAGGCGGTCGTCCGCGGCAAGCGGCGGACGCTCGTCGCGCTGATCCGCGCGGAGCGGCTGGACACGCTGTTCCCGCGCAACGTCATCACCGCCAACACGGTGACGATCAGCGACAGCGGCAACCAGAACTACATCAACACCGCCGGGTCGTATCTCATCCTGCGCTGTAACAACTCGGGCGGCGGGCAGCTCTCGGACACCGCCTGCAAGAACTGGAACCAGTCCGTGCAGGTCGGCCCGAACGCGACCGTCAACGTCGTCCCGAACCAGGCGTCCGCGCTCTCGCCGGAGACGATCGACCGGATGCGCAACTACGCGCGCGGGACCGGCAAGTACTACGCGAGCGGCTGCCCCGACCTCGCCGGCGACGTGGTCTTCGTGGAACGGATGAACCCGGGCTGCAGCTACACCGGCAACAGCGAATGGAACTCGGACGCGGCGCCCGGGATCCTGCTCATCGGTTCCGGGTCGATGTCGCTCAGCGGCAACACGACGTATCACGGCATCGTCTATGACGTCAACGGCTCGGACGGCGTAGGCCCCCAGAGCAATGCGGCCGACGTGATCGAGTTGCATGGCAACGGGTGCGTCTCCGGTGCGGTCGTTATCGACGGGCCGGGCGGGCTGACCGTCGGGAACTCGCACGGCGCGTCCAAGTGCAACGGCAACCTGGGCTTCCTGCCGAACGCGGCGAACAACCTGCACGCCTTCGGCACCGCCGGCATCGTGCAGAACTCGTTCCGCGAGATCGTCGCCACCAACTGAGCCGTCTCAAGCGCCCGACCGCCGCTGCCGATACCACCACCGTGTTCAAGCGATCGCGATCCTCCAAGTCGGCGCCCATCGTGGGGCTGGATATCGACGGCGGCCACGTGGCCGCCGCCCAGGTCATGGCGAACGGCACGTTCTCGGTCAAGAACGCCGCCGTCAGCGAGCTGCCGCGCGGGATCATGCGCGACGGCGAGCTCGCCGATCCGGGCGCGCTCACCGAGGCGCTGCGCGGATTCTTCGCCGAGAACGGCCTTCCGCAGCACGTCCGCCTCGGCGTGGCCAGCCAGCGCATCGTCGTCCGGACGCTCAACCTGCCGCCGCTCGCCGACGAGCGCGCGCTCGCGGCGGCGGTCAAGGTCGAAGCGCCCGACCACATCCCGATGCCGATCGACGAGGCGGTCGTCGACTTCCAGTCGCTGGGCGACGTGGACACGCCGGCCGGTCCGCGCACGCGCGTCGTCGTGGTCGCCGCGCGGCGCGAGATGGTGGAGCGCTTCGCGGTCGCGGTCGCGGATGCAGGGCTCCGGGTCGAGGGCATCGACCTGTCGGCGTTCGCCATGGTCCGAGCGCTCCGCTCCGGAGCGGAGACGGACGCGCGGCTCTACGTCAATCTCGGCGGGCTCACCAACCTGGCCGTGGCCAACGCATCCGGGTGCCTGTTCGCGCGCGCCGCGTCCGGCGGGCTCGACACGATCGTGAGCACGCTGGCCGAGCGGCGGGCGCTGACCACAGAGCACGCGGCGCAATGGATCGCGCACGTCGGCCTGGCCGCGGACGTGGACACGATCGAGGGCGATCCGGATCTTGTCGCCACCACGCGGGCGACGCTCGAGCAGGGCGTGAACGAACTGGCCGAGACCGTGCGCGGCTCGCTCAACTTCTATCGCAGCCAGGAGGCCGTGGAGACGGTAGAGCGCGGCCTTGTCACGGGCCGGGGTGCGACTGTGCCCGGGCTCGTCGAGCGTCTTGGCGAGAAGCTGCGGCTGCAGCTCGAGGCCGGCGTGGTGCATGCCGACGATGCCGTCGCCGAGCCGAGCCGCCTGACCGTTGCCGCTGGGCTTGCGGTCGCATCGCGCGACTGACATGGCGCGGCGCGCCGCCGCCCCGCGTGCAATCGTGCCGGACCGCATGAGACGATCCGCACCGACCGCCGGCGGGCGCGCCTCGCGCGCCGGCGCCCGATGAGCACCGCTGCGGCCGCCGTCGTCGCGGCCATCGCGGGCGCCCTGATCGGCTCCTTCCTGAACGTCGTGGCCTACCGGATGCCGCGACGCGAGTCGCTGGTGCGCCCGGGCTCGCGCTGCCCGACCTGCGGCTCACCGATCAAGCCCTACGACAACGTCCCGGTGCTCGGATGGCTGCTCCTGCGCGGGCGCTGCCGGGCCTGCGGAGCGCCCGTCTCAGCGCGCTATCCGGTCGTCGAGGCGGTCACCGCGCTGCTGTGGGCCGGCGTGGTCCTGCGCTTCGGGGCCGACAGCGACGTCTGGCTGCCGCTCGTCTTCGTGACCCTGCTCGTCCCGGTCACCCTGATCGACCTGGACTTCCACATCATCCCGAACACGCTGATGATCGCCGGCGCGGTCGCCGCACTCGCGCTCGTGCCGGCGTTCGAGTCCGGCGATGTCGTGGAGCACCTGATCGCGGGCGCGGCGGCACTCGCGTTCTTCCTCATCGCGGCCGTCGCGTATCCCGCCGGCATGGGGATGGGCGACGTCAAGCTGGCCGGCGTCATGGGTCTCTTCCTCGGCCGCGCAGTGGCACCGGCGATCTTCACAGCGCTGATCGCCGGGACGCTCGTCGGGGTCGTCATCATCGCGCGCTTCGGTGCCGCCGAGGGCCGCAAGAAGGGCATCCCGTTCGGTCCCTGGCTCGCGCTGGGCGGCGTCGTGGGCGTCTTCGCGGGCGACGCGCTGGTCGACTGGTACCTCGACACGTTCACGTAGGCGCAGGCCCCTGGGGTCGCGGCCCCACGTGCCTCAAGGGGTCTGGAGACGATGCCGATACACGGGATCGTGAAAGCCGTCAACCTCCTTCCCCCCGACACGCGCGGCGCGTCCAAGCGGACCGCCGAGCTGGGCGCCCGCCCGGAGGCGACCGGCGGCGCAGGTCCTTTCATCGTCCTCGGCGTGCTCGCGGCCTGCGTGGCCGGAGCCGCCGGATACGTCCTGACCACCAACACCATCAAGCAGCGCGAGGCGGACCTCGCCGCCGCCACCGCCCGGGAGCAGTCGATCATCCACGAGGTGGCGCAGCTGAAGCCCTTCGCGGACTTCGACGCGCAGACACGAGGGCGCGTGGCGACCGTGCGCGACATCGCCGGCTCCCGCTTCGACTGGGAGCAGGCTCTCCGCGACCTTTCGCGAGCCGTCCCGCGCGACGTCACGTTGAAGTCGCTCACCGGCGACATCAACCCCACCGCGGGCTCCGCCGGCGGCGGCTCCAGCTCGCTGCGCGGGCTCATCCAGTCCCCCGCGATCACGCTGAAGGGCTGCGCTCCCGGCCAGTCCCAGGTCGCCCAGCTGATGGCGCGCCTGCGCAACATCGACGGCGTCACCCGCGTCTCGCTGAGCAAGTCGGACGTCCAGAAGTACGACTCCACGGTGGACAGCGGCACGTCGTCCACGGCGCAGCGCCGGAACGCGGCTCCCTGCGGGCTCGGAAAGCGGCCTTCGTTCGAGGTCGTAGCGTTCTTCGAGCGCGCCGACCCGGCGACCGTGGCCGCCGCCGCGGGCTCGCCGGGCGCCGCACCCACGCCGACGCCGACGCCCGGAGCGACTCCGGCGCCGGGCGCCTCCGCGACGTCCGCCGGAACCTCCGCTGACGCGTCCACCTCGACCGGAGGGTCCAACCCGTGAGCCGTACGTATCGAATCGTGATCGTCGCGGTCCTTGCGCTCGGCGCCGTCGGCGGGTACTGGAAGCTGCTGCTCGCTCCGAAGCGCGAGCGCGCCGCCTCTCTTGCCAAGGAGCTGACGCTCCAGGAGGCCAAGGCCGCTCAGGCGCAGGCCACGCTCGGGAGCTACCGGCAGGCCAAGGACGCCTACCGGACCAACTTCTCGACGCTGGTCGCGCTCGGCAAGGCCGTGCCGGCGGACGATGACACCCGCTCGCTCGTCGTCCAGCTCGACGCCAGCGCCAAGCGCAGCGGGGTGGACTTCGACAACATCGACGTGAACTTCAGCGGCGCTGCGGCGACCTCGGCGTCGCCAACGGCGTCGGCGCCTGGGGCCGCCAAGACGGTCCCCGGCGCGATCGGCGCCGGCACCTTCTCGGTGATGCCGTTCACGCTCTCGTTCACCGGTGAGTTCGACGGCCTCGGGAACTTCTTCTCCCGGCTGGAGCGGTTCGTGACCGTCGACGGCGATCGGATCGCCGTCAACGGCCGGCTGCTCCGGATCGAGAGCCTGACGCTGCAGCCGGCGGACACCGGCTGGCCCGGCGTGGCGGCCCAGATCGGCGCCGTGTCGTACATCGTGCCGAAGGAGGCCGCCGGCGGGGCCACGCCGGCGTCGCCCGGGACCGGGACGAGCACGTCCGCCTCGTCGACCACGACGGCGAGCGCCCCGTCCACCTCTGCCGGAGACCTCCGATGACCGTCCTCACCGATACCTTGCGACAGCTCGTCCGGCGGCGCCTGTGGCCGGTCGCGCTGCTCCTGGTCGCCGCCCTGGTCGCGGTGCCCATGACGCTGGCGAAGTCCCCGGACCCGGTGCCGCCGGTCCCCGTGGCCACGACGGCGAAGGCCGGGGTGGCCCAGAACGTCGCACGGCCGCTCGTCGAGCTGCGCGAACCGGCCGCGGGCGAGACTCGCCGTCGCCGCGTGCTCGGCGCCGCCAAGGATCCGTTCGAGCCCGCGCCGCTGCCCAAGGCCAAGAAGAGCAAGAAGGTCAGCAAGGCCGAGCCCAGCCCGACGCCGACGCCCGAGGCGCCCGCAAGCAGCGGGCCCGGGTCCGGCGCACCGGGCGGGTCCGGCGGCGGGACCTCCGCGCCTCCGTCGGCCGAGCCGACGCCGGCGCCGACGGTCACGATCCCCAAGGGCTCGATCAAGGTCCGCTTCGGCGTGCCGTCCGACACATCCGAGCTGCCCGAGCTCCTGATCGGCCACCTGGAGGCACTTCCGTCCTCCGATGCGCCGGTGCTCGTGCTCGAACGCCTGAAGGACAACGGCAAGACCGCGGTCTTCTCGATTCCCGGCGACATCACGGCCGTCGGCGACGGCAAGTGCCAGCCCACGCCCGACGACTGCGCGTCGCTCGAGCTGCGGGCCGGCGAGACCGAGTTCGTCACCGTCAAGGGCGGCGCCGACGACGGCTCCGACGTGCAGTACCAGCTCGACCTCGTGAAGATCTTCGCCAAGGCGACCGAGGTGCCCAAGGACTCCGTCCCGGTCACCGACGGCGCATCTTCCTGACAGCCTGCGGCGGGAGCCGATGACGCGCGCGGCGGGCCTCGAGGCCCGCCGCCGCCCGTTGCGAGGGCTCGTCCTCCTAGGATCTCCGGCGTGCCGCTGCATGTCGTCACCGCCGGGGAGTCCCACGGACCAGGCCTGACCTGCGTCGTCGAGGGCCTGCCCGCGGGCCTCGAGCTCGATCTCGCCGCCATCGACGGCGACATGGCCCGCCGTCAGCTCGGACACGGGCGCGGCGGCCGGATGAAGATCGAGAAGGACTCCGCCCAGGTCACCGCCGGAGTCCGCCACGGGCGCACGCTCGGCGGCCCCGTCGCGCTCCAGGTCGCCAATCGCGACTACGCCAACTGGGAGGAGCGGATGAACCCGTGGCCGGTGGAGAACCCGGTCCCGGAGGTCCATCTCCCGCGTCCGGGGCACGCCGACCTCGCCGGCGTGCAGAAGTTCGGCTTCACCGACGTCCGTAACGTGCTCGAGCGGGCCAGCGCCCGCGAGACCGCGGCCCGCGTCGCCGGCGGCGCGCTCGCGAAGGCGTTCCTGCGCGCGCTCGGCGTCCACGTCGTCTCGCACGTCACGCAGATCGGCTCGATCCGGGCTTCGGAGCCATCCGGAGATCTGGCGCCGTCAGACTTCGTTGACGTCGACGCGTCGCCCGTCCGCTGCCTCGACGCCGACGCGGCGAAGGCGATGGTCGGCGAGATCAACGTCCTGCGCAAGCGCAACGAGTCGATCGGCGGCATCTTCGAGGTGCGCGCGTTCGGGCTCGTGCCCGGCCTCGGCTCGCACGTCTCCTGGGAGCAGCGGCTGGACGGCCGCATCGGCATGGCGCTGCTCTCGATCCAGGCGGCGAAGGGCGTCGGGCTCGGCGACGGCTTCGACCTTGCCGGCCGGCCGGGATCGGAGGCGCACGACGAGATCTTCTACAGCGACGAGCGCGGGTACTACCGCGAGACCAACCGCTCCGGCGGGCTCGAAGGCGGCATGACCACCGGCGAGCCGCTGATCGCTCGCGTCGCCATGAAGCCGATCCCGACCTTGACCAAGCCACTTCGCTCCGTCGACATCTCGACGCACGAGCCGGCGCAGGCGCTGCGCGAGCGCACGGACTCCTGCGTCGTGCCCGCCGCGGGCGTAGTGGGGGAGGCGATGCTCGCGATCGTGCTCGCCGGCGCCTACCGGGACAAGTTCGGCGGCGATCACATCGATGACGTGCGCGCGTCGATAGACGCCTATCGCGCGCGGATCGGGTGGAAGCCGCGGTGACCGTTCCCGGCGGCGTGCGATGACCGCGGGCGGAGAGGGCGCCCTCGTCTTCATCGGCTTCATGGGCGCCGGCAAGACGACCGGGGCCCGCGCCGCCGCCGCCGCGCTCGGCGTGCGCGCGATGGACACCGATCGCGCGCTCGAGGAGCGCCTGGGCACCTCGATCGAGGACTACTTCGCATCCCACGGCGAGCGCGCGTTCCGCGAGGCCGAGGAGGACCTCGTCGCCGAGTTCCTCGAGGACCCGCCGGCGCCCGTGCTCTCGCTCGGCGGCGGCGCGATCGCCTCCTCGCGCGTGCGCGATCTGCTGCGCCGCCACACCGTCGTGCTGCTCGATGTGGACGAGCCCACCGCGTGGCGCCGCGCCGGCGGCAAGAAGCGCCCGCTGGCGCGCGATCGCGAGCGCTTCGCCGCCCTGCACGCCGAGCGCTCGCCGATGTACGAGTCGCTGGCCGACGCGATCCTGCTCGACGGCGCCGCCGACACGATCCGCGCCGCCTCCGCCGCGCTGCGCGACATCCCGCCGGGCGTGAAGGTCGTGTGGGCGATCGCGGGCGGTGCGCAGTACCCCGTCTACGTCGGCGACGTGCTCGACGGCCAGTTCTGGCCGGTCCCCGGACGCCGCTTCGTGATCAGCGACGAGACCGTCGCCTCGCTGCACGGCTCGCGCCTTCCGACCGCATACGCCCGCTTCGCGATGGAGCCGGGCGAGGGAGCCAAGACGCTGGCCACGGCCGAGCGGCTGCTGCGCGGGCTCGCCGAGGCGGGGATGGATCACGACGACCACGTCGTCGCGCTCGGCGGCGGCGTCGTCGGCGATGTCGCGGGCTTCTGCGCCGCCGTCTACCAGCGCGGCGTCGGCGTCGTGCAGGTGCCGACCTCGCTCGTCGCGCAGGTCGACTCCGCCTACGGCGGCAAGACCGGGGTGGACCTGCCCGAGGGCAAGAACTACGTCGGCGCCTATCACCAGCCGCGCGCCGTGCTGGCCGACCCGCGCACGCTCGCTTCGCTGCCCGCGGCCGAGCTCGCCGCCGGCTGGGCCGAGGTCATCAAGACGGCGCTGATCGCCGGCGGCGGCCTGTGGGAGCGCGTGCGGCGCGGGCACCCGAACGTCGACCGCGAGCTCATCCTCGCCTGCGCGCGCACGAAGCTCGGCGTCGTGGCGAGCGACGAGCGCGACGCCGGCCGCCGCCAGGTCCTCAACCTCGGCCACACGATCGGCCATGCGATCGAGACCGCGACCGCCTACCGCCGCTACCGGCACGGCGAGGCCGTCGGGCTCGGCCTGCTCGCCGCCCTGACGCTCTCCGCCCAACCGGGGCTGCGCACCGAGGTGGCCGACCTGCTGGCGGAGCGAAGCCTGCCGGTCGAGCTCGATCCGGCGGTCGACCGGACCGCCGTCCTCGCGGCGGTGCAGCGGGACAAGAAGCGCCGCGCCGGGCGCGTCGGGTTCGTGCTGGTGGAGGCGCCCGGCAAGGTGCAAACCGGCGTCGCGATGGCGGAAAGCGACATCCGCGCCGCCCTGTCAGAGTTGCGCTGAATGGGTAACCGCGTCACCGTGCTGCACGGTGTGAACCTCAGCGCGCTGGAGCACCGGCCCGCCGAGCATTACGGCAGCCTCACGTTCACCGAGCTCGAGGTGCGGATTGCGCGGTTCGGGCGCGAGCTGCAGCTGGAGACGTCGTTCTTTCACTCCAACCACGAAGGTGAGTTCGTGGAGGAGCTGCACAAGGCTCCCGACTACTCCGACGGGCTGCTGCTCAACCCCGGCGCGTGGACGCACTACTCGTGGGCGATCCGCGACGCGCTGGAGATCGCAGGGCTGCCGGCGATCGAGGTGCACCTCTCGAACGTGCAGGACCGCGAGGACTTCCGGCGCGTGTCTGTGCTCGATGGCGTCGTCGTGGGGAAGGTGCACGGCCAGGGCGTCGAGGGCTATCGCACGGCGCTCGAGCAGCTCAAGGCGGCGCTCGCGTGAGCCGCGCCGATCGCGTGTCCGCCCGGCTGGCCGAGCGCGGGCTCGACGCGCTGCTCGTCACCGACCCGGTCAACCTCCGCTACGTCACGCGCTTCACCGGCTCGAACGGGCTCGCCGTCGTCGGACCGGACGTGCGCCGCTTCGTCACCGACTTCCGCTACGTCGAGCAGGCCAAGCTCGAGGTCGACGGCTTCGACCGCGAGCGCGCCGCACTGCAGCTGATCGAGCCGCTCGCCGAGGGCTGGGCGGACGGGGACGTGCGGCTCGGCTTCGACGACGCGTCGCTGTCCGTGCGCGCCCACGCGCAGCTGCGCGAGAAGCTGCCCGACCGCGTCGCGCTGGTGCCCGCCGCCGGGGTGGTCGAGGAGGAGCGGGCGGTCAAGGAGCCGGAGGAGATCGAGCGCCTCGCCGCCGCCGCGGCGATCGTCGACGACATCTACGGCTGGGTCCTGGAGCGCGGGCTCGTCGGGCGGACCGAGCGCGACGTCGCCGTCGCGCTGGAGCACGAGATGCGCCTGCGCGGCGCCTCGGGGTCGAGCTTCCCGTCGATCGTCGCCGCCGCCGAGCACGGCGCGCTCCCGCACGCGCAGCCGCGCGACGTCGAGATCCCCCGCGACACGCTCGTGACGATCGACATCGGCGCGCGGCTCGACGGCTACTGCTCGGACTGCACGCGCACCTACGCGACCGGCGCGCTGCCGGGCGATCTCGCGGAGGCCTATGAGCTGGTCCTGCGCGCGCAGCTCGCGTCGCTCGCCGCCGTCGCGCCGGGACCGACGGGCCGCGAGATTGACGCCGTCGCGCGCGAGCTGATCACCGAGGCCGGCCACGGTGATCACTTCGGCCACGGGCTCGGCCATGGGGTCGGGCTCCAGCCCCACGAGGCGCCGCGGCTGTCTCGCGCCGCGCCGGATTCGCCCCTGGTGGCGGGCAACGTCGTGACGGTCGAGCCGGGCGTCTACCTGCCCGGGCGCGGCGGCGTCCGCATCGAGGACCTGGTGGTCGTGACCGAGCAGGGCCACGATGTCCTCTCGCGGACCACGAAGGATCTCCTGACGGTCGGATAGGGTCGCCGCCCCACCTGGCGCGCTCAAGGCGAGCGGAGCGGGCGCCGATACCGGTGACCGATGGAACTTCGATCCCGCCACCGCCTGCAGCTGCGCCGCGCCGCCATGACGGCCGCGCTGGGTGCGCTCCTCGTGCCCGCCACGGCGGGTGCGGCCACCAAGAAGACGCCGACGATCCGCAAGGTCGCCCCGAAGACCATGAACGTCGGCGACACCATGACGCTCACCGGCAATTACTTCCGCCGGGGCAAGGGCAAGAACAGCGTGCTGTTCAAGCGCGACCGTGGCAAGCAGCTGTTCGTCAAGGCCAACGTCAGCACGGCCAAGAGGCTCACGGTCGTCATCCCGAAGAAGCTCGAGAAGTACATGGCGATCAAGAACGGCCAGCCGGCGCCGACGAGGTTCCGTCTGCGCGTGCTCAGCACGCGGCTCGGCAAGGCGTTCACGTCGGTCAAGCTCTCGCCGACGATCGGGCCTGAGAAGCCGAAGACCGGAGCCGGGCCTGGACCCGCCGCGCCGGACGGCGACTGCGACGGGGACGGTGTGCTCAACGGGGTCGACGGCGACGACGACAACGACGGCCTGCCCGACACGCTCGAGCTCCAGCTCAAGCTCGACTCCTGCAGCGCGGACACCGATGGCGACGGCGTCGCGGACGGCTACGAGTATGCCTCCGCGGTGGACCTCAACAACGACGACTACCGCAACCCGTCGATCTCGCTGCCGTACCCGGGCAAGCGGGCGTACCCGAATCCGCTCGACTCCACGGACGCGAACACCGACTACGACGGCGACGGGCTGACCATGGCGCAGGAGTACGCGCTGTGGAAGTACACGATCGCGAACGGCGCCGACGCGTCGCTGCAGAACCTGACCTACTCCGACGGCCTCCAGTTCTCGATCTACCGGCGCGACGCGAACGGGCGCCGTGTCCCGAACCTGCCGGCCGCCGGCTACACGAAGCATCTCGCCTTCCTCACTGCGGTCGCCGCCAACGGCTACTCCACGGTCACCCTCCCGGACGACCCCGGCAACACCTACGCGTTGCTCGACTTCGATCGCGATCACGCCGTCTCGCCGCAGGAGGACCAGTACCTCGATTGGCACGGCACCGGCTGGAACGGCACCGCCGACGGCCATTTGTCGGACGACGAGCGCGACGAGGACGGCGACGGTCTCTCGAACTGGGCCGAGGACAACGGCTGGCTGACGTCGGACTGGTGGAAGGGGCGGTACGACAGGGAGACCGCGTTCCGCATCACCTACGTCGGCACAAGCGCGACCGACCCGGACTCCGACGGCGACGGCCTCGTGGACGGCGCCGACGATCAGGACCATGACAACTACCCGAACGTCGTCGAGCAGGACCGCTACCAGATCACGTGGGCGACGCACGGCTTCGACGTCCCGGCCGCCTCGCCGCCGAACTCGACCCCGGCGTACGGGCGCGTGAATCCCTTCAATCCGTGCCTGCCGTACATCTACTCGCGCACCTGCCCGACGTTCATCCCCTTCAAGGGCGCCTGGGCTCCGTTCGACGGGCCGCCGTACGACCCGGGCGGCTCCGATCCGAACTACCTCGTGCTGCGCTGACCTCTCCTCCCAGTTCAGCCGCGTCCGAGGGCCCGCCGGCATCCGGCGGGCCCTCGGCCGTTAAGCGGTCGCCCCGGCGCGCTCGAGCTTGACGTCGAGCGCCGGCGTCGTCGCAAGCGTCTGGTAGACGACGCAGTAGCGCTCGGTCAGCTTCAGCAGCGTCGCGAGCTGCTCGTCGTCGGCGTCGGTGTCGAGCTCGAAGCGCAGGCGGATGTCGCGGAAGCCGACCGGCGCGTCGCGATCGACCGCGAGCGTCCCGCGGAAGTCGAGGTCGCCGTCAGCCTGCACGCGGCCGCCCTCGACGTTCACGCCGAGGCTCGTCGCCACGGCGCGCAGGGTCACGCCGGCGCAGGCCACGAGCGCCTCGAGCAGCATGTCGCCCGAGCACAGCAGCGATCCGTCGCCGCCCGTGGCAGGGTGTAGGCCGGCCTCGGCGATTGCGCGCCCGGTCTGGACCGAGCAGGAGATCCCCTCGCCGAGGTTGCCGGTCGCCGAGAGCGTGATCAGCGCGGCATCGGGATCGGTCTTGTACGAGTCTTTCAGCGGCGCCTGCAGCGCGCGGAGCTCATCGCGGTCCATGCCTAGAGCGTAAGCGACCACGTCTGCTCGACGAGGTCGTGTCCGAACGCGCGGTGCGGGGACTCGCCGGTGAGCGTGAACCCGGCGCGCTCGTAGATCCGCCGGGCGGCCGTGAGGACGTCGTTCGTCCACAGCGTGAGCTCGGCGTACCCGCGCGCGCGGGCGTGACGGATGACCTCGTCGACGAGCCGGCCGCCGAGGCCGAGGCCGCGCGCGTCGGGCTCCACGAGCAGCGTGCGGAGCTTGGCGGTGAGCTCGTCGTGGTGGACGCACAGCACGCACCCGGCGCGGCGGCCGTCCACCTCGGCGATCCACGCCTTGTCGCGCTCCGGGTCGAACGCGGCGGCGATGCCCGCGACAAGCGTCTCGAAGCTGGCGTCCCACCCGTACTCGCGGGCGTAGAGGGCGCCGTGGCGCGAGACCATCCAGCCGAGGTCACCGGGCTCGAGCCGGTCGCGGATCGACACGGTTCGCGGCCCAGGGTCCTGCAGCGCCGCGCGGACCTCGGCCAGGGCGCTGACGAGCCTGGCGCGGCGGACGTCGCCGAGGTCGTCGAGCAGCCGGCCGACCTGCTCGACGGTGCGGCGATCGAGCGTCGCGAACGCCTCGGCGCCCGCCGGCGTGAGCCTGATCAGCCGCCGCCGGGCGTCGCCCTCCGAGCGTTCACGCGCCAGCAAGCCCGCGGACTCGAGGCGCGTGAGGAGGCGGCTGAGCTGCCCGGCGTCGACGTCCAGCGCGTCCCGGAGCGCCGAGGTCTCCAGCGCCTCATGGTGTCCGAGCTCGTAGAGCACGCGGGCTTCGGCCAGCGGGTGCGGCGTGCGCACCAGGCCGCCGCGCACGAGCCCGAGCCGGCGCGTGTAGAAGCGATTGAACGAGCGCACGGCATCGATCTGCTCGACGGTCGACATGCTTGACATTGTCAACATGTTCCTTGACAGAGTCAAGCCGCGGCACCCCGCGGCGCGATCTCTACACAGTCGCGCCTTGTTCCGTTCCACCCACCGGCGCGATCGTGGAATGGGTGCCGCGAGCGAGGTCGCCGATACGCGCTGGAGCCGACAAACCCGACACGCTCGTCGCCGCCCGCGCCGCCGAGCAGTGGGGAGCCGTCTCCACGGCGGATCTCCGCGGATGCGGTCTGACGCGCGACGCGATCCTGCACCGCGTCCGCGCCGGCCGTCTGCACCCGATTCACCGGGGCGTCTACGCCGTCGGCCACCCGCGCCTCACGCTCGAGGGTCGATTCCTTGCCGCCGTGAAGGCGTGCGGACCGCGTGCCGTCCTCAGCCACCGCTCCGCTGCCGTGCTGTGGGGCCTGCTCGATCCGGTGGAGCGTTATCCCGACGTGACCGTGCCCGTCAAGCGAGAACGCCCGGGCATCAACACCCACCGAACGCGCTCTCTCGTCGATGCGGTCGTCGTCCACCGAGCCATCCCGGTCACCACGCCGAAGCGCACGCTCCACGATCTCGCGAGAACCCTCCCGGACAAGACCCTCCGACGCGCGGTGCGCGAAGCGCTGACGCAGCGCCTCATCCGCCCACAAGACCTCGCCGCAGGCGGGCCGCGAATCCGCGCCATCGTCCCGGCGCCCACCCGCAGCGTCCTCGAGGACATGGTCCTCGATCTCATCCTCACCGCCGGCTTCGCCCGCCTCGACGTCAACGTCCCGCTGCACATCGGCGGCGCCCTGGTCATCCCCGACTTCCGCTGGCCCGCCGAGCGCCTGATCGTCGAGGCCGACGGCGCCGCCTACCACGCCCACACGCGCGACGAGGACGCGCAAAGACAGGCGCTGCTCGAGGCCCACGGCGAGCGCGTGCTCAGGATCACCTACGCGCAGGCCACCGAGCGCCGCCGCGAAACCGTCCGCAGACTCCGTCTCGCGGGCGCGCCCCTAGACTGAGCAGCGGCCATGATCTCCACCAACCAGTTCAAGAACGGCAATCACATCGAGGTCGACGGGACGGTCTTCAAGATCCTCGAGTTCCAGCACGTCAAGCCCGGCAAGGGCGGGGCGTTCGTCCGCACGAAGCTGCGCCGGGCGACCGACGGCAATGTGATCGACCGCACGTTCCGCGCCGGCGAGAAGTTCCGCCCCATCCACACCGAGGCGCGCAAGATGCAGTTCCTCTACGCGGATGGGACCGACGCGCACTTCATGGACGAGGAGTCCTACGAGCAGATCGCGCTGCCCGAGTCGGGCGTCGCGGAGCCGCTGAAGTGGGTCAAGCCCAACGAGACCGTCGACATGCTCTACATCGACGGCGAGCCGGCGGACATCCAGCTCTCCGCCTCGGTCGAGCTCGAGGTCACGCACACCGAGCCGGGCGTCCGCGGCGACACCGCCTCGGGCGGCGGGAACAAGCCCGCGACGCTGGAGACCGGCGCGACCGTCAACGTTCCGCTGTTCGTCAACATCGGCGATCGCGTGAAGGTGGACACCCGCTCCGGCTCCTATATGTCGCGCGCCTAGCCTCAGCTACCCTCACGCGCCAATGCGCAGGTCCGAGCAGCGGCGCGCGGCAGTCTTCGCCCTCTATCAGCACGACCTCACGAAGAGGCCGCTCGACGACCTCTTCGAGTCGGGCACCGGTCCCTTCACGCGTGCGCTCGCGCACGCGACGTCGGACTTCGCCGACGAGCTCGACGCGCACATCGAGCGCCACGCCCGTAACTGGACGATCGACCGCATCGCCCCGCTGGAGCGCGCGATCCTGCGCACCGCGCTGCTCGAGATGACGCATCCCGAGCTGATCGAGGGCGAGCGGCCGATCCCGCCCGAAGGCGCCATCGACGAGGCGGTGGAGACCGCCAAGGCGTTCTGCGGCGCGGAGGCCCCGGGCTTCGTCAACGGCATCCTCGCGGCCGTGCTGCGCGAGTTGCGCGGCGCCCAGACGCGCTAGGACGTCGTTCACGCGCGGCGCCGTCCGGCACGCCTGCCCGATCGCCAAGCATCGCCTCGCTCGGCCTTCCGCGCCGACCGCTGCCACAATGCACCGCCATGCCGCCAGAGCCACTTGAGCGACTGATCGAGCGCCTCGAGCTCGCCGCCGTCACCCTGCGCGCCGGCGAGCTGCCGGCCGACCGTGCCGCCGCGCTCGTCGAGGAGTGCGCCCGCGTCGCCGCCGAGGCGGGCGCCGAGCTGGATCGCCAGGTGCGCGCGGCGGACGCCGGGCCTGCCCCCGCGGGCCAGCTCGCCCTGCCTTCGTGAGCAACTACCCGGACAACCTCCGCGTCCAGATCGAGGAGTACCTCGAGACGCTGCGGTTCTCGCGCGAGCCGGCGACCGACGGGCTCGAGGAGGCGATGCGCTACAGCCTGCTCGCAGGCGGCAAGCGGATTCGTCCGGTGCTCGCGCTCGCGACGGCGCGTGCGATCGGTATGGAGCCGGCCGCCGTACTCCCGTTGGCGGCGGCGATCGAACTCATCCACACCTACTCGTTGATCCACGACGATCTCCCTGCGATGGACGATGACGAGCTGCGCCGCGGCCGCCCCACATGCCATGTCCGCTACGGCGAGGACGTGGCGATCCTCGCCGGGGACGCGCTCTACGCCGAGGCGTTCCGGCACGTCATCGCCGAGCAGGCCGGGCCGCCGGAGCGCGTGCTCGCCGCCGTGGGCGAGCTGGCCGCCGCTTCGGGCGTGGACGGGATGGTCGGCGGACAGTACATCGACGTGAAGGGCCTGGTGGAGGACGGCGGCGCCGAGCTGCGCCGGCTTCATGAGCTCAAGACCGGGCGGCTGATCGGCGCATCCGTCGAGTGCGTCCTGCTGCTCGCCGGTGATGGGATCCGCTCCACTACACTGCCTCACTTCCGTGCGTTTGCTGCTGAGCTCGGGGTGCTGTTCCAGATCGTCGACGACATTCTCGACGTGACCGGCACCGACGTGGCATTGGGCAAGCCGCAGGGAAGCGATGAGCGCCATGGCAAGATCACCTACGTGAGCCGCTACGGCCTGGAGGGCGCGCGCGAGATGGCGGCGGAATCCCATCGCAAGGCCCGCGCCGCGCTCCCGCCCGAGGCGCACGAGCTCGCCCAGGTGACGGACTTCATCTCGACCAGGACCTCATGACTTCACTCCTCGACCGCATCGACCGCCCCCAGGACCTGCACGGGCTCTCAGACGACGAGCTCCAGAAGGTCGCGCAGGAGGTCCGGGAGCTGCTGATCGACACCGTCGGGGAGATCGGCGGGCACTTCGGCGCCAACCTCGGCGCGTGCGAGATCGCCGTGGCGGTGCACTCGCTGCTGGACTCGCCGCGCGACAAGGTCCTGTGGGACGTGGGTCATCAGGCGTACCCGCACAAGGTCCTGACCGGCCGAAGGCAGGAGCTCGGAACGATCCGCAAGTACGGCGGCCTGGCCCCGTTCTGCACGCCGGCCGAGTCCGAGCACGACACCATGGGCGCCGGCCACGCCTCCACCGCGATCGGCTACGCCGTCGGCATCAAGGAGGCGATGCTGCACGGCGGGATCCCGGACGGCAAGGTCGTCTCCGTCGTCGGCGACGGCGCGATGACGGGCGGCGTCGCGTTCGAGGCGGTCTCCCAGGCCGGCGGGCTCGGCACGCCGATCGTCGTGATCCTCAACGACAACGGGATGTCGATCTCCCCCAACGTGGGCGCGCTCTCGCGCTACCTGAACCGCGTCCGGCTGGACCCGGGGCTGTGGGAGGCGCGCGAGGGCGTCGAGGAGAAGCTGACGAAGCTGCCGGCCGGCATCGGCGCCGCGTTCGAGCGCCTCGGACCGCGGCTGAAGGAGTCCGTGAAGGCGTTCTGGGCTCCTGGCCTCTGGTGGGAGGAGCTCGACTGGGCGTACATGGGCGTGATCGACGGCCATGACGTGCGCGCGCTGCGGCGTGCCCTGAAGGCCGCCTTCGAGGCCGAGCGTCCCGTCGTCATCCACTGCGCCACGGTCAAGGGCAAGGGCTTCGCGCCGGCGGAGAACGGCGGGCTCGAGGGCATGGAGAAGTGGCATGCCGCCAAGCCGAAGTCGATCGCGCAGCGTCGCCCGGCGCCGTCGCGTCCCGCCGCGCCTGCGCCGCCGCAGTACACGCAGGTGTTCGGCGAGGCGATGGTGCGCGAGTGCGAGCGGGACCCGCGCGTGGTCGGGATCACCGCCGCCATGAACTCGGGGACCGGCCTCTCGATCCTCCAGAAGGCGCTTCCCGACCGCTACTTCGATGTCGGCATCGCCGAGCAGCAGGCGATCCTGTTCGCTGCGGGACTCGCGCTCTCCGGCATGCGGCCGGTGGCGGCGATCTACTCGACCTTTCTCCAGCGGGCGTTCGACCAGATCGTGCACGACGTCTGCCTGCAGAAGCTGCCGGTCACGTTCGCGATGGACCGCGCCGGCCTGGTCGGCGACGACGGCCCGACGCACCACGGCGTGTTCGATATCGCCTATCTGCGGATGCTTCCGAACATCACGCTGATGGCGCCGCGCGACGAGGCGATGCTGGTCCACATGCTCCACACCGCCCTGCAGATCGGCGGCCCGGCGGCGCTGCGCTACCCGCGCGGGGCGGGCGTCGGCGTCGAGCTGCCGGCGGCGCCGTCGCTGATCCCGGTCGGCACGGGCGAGGTGCTGCGCCACGGCGAGCGGGTCGCGCTGGTCGGCTACGGCACGGGCGTGGGGAAGGCGCTCGGCGCCGCGGACCTGCTCGCGGAACGCGGCCTGGACGTCACGGTCGCCGACGCGCGGTTCGCCAAGCCGCTGGACGCGGCGCTGCTCGCGTCGCTCGCCGCCGAGCACGACCTGCTGGTGACCGTCGAGGAGGCCCAGCTCGCGGGCGGCTTCGGGTCGGCCGTGTGGGAGTCGTTCTCCGAAGAGGGCGCGGGGGTGGCGCCCCGGATCCTGCGCGTGGGCCTGCCGGACCGCTACGTGACGCACGGCGCTCCCGCGCTGCTGCACGAAGAGGTCGGCTTCACCGCCGAGAGCATCGCGGCGCGCGTCGAGAGCGCCGTGCTCGATCCGCGCGGCTCGTTCGCCTAGTGCGTTGATGTAAATCAACGGGGAATCCGTCGAACGGCGGACTCCCCGGCTGCGTAACCACGCCCGAACGACACTTCGGAGGGGGCTGCATATCCCGCCCGAACAACATCTCGGAGGGGGCTGCGTGGGTCTTAGGGCGAGGTACTTGCCGTGGCTGGTCTGCGGCACGGCGGCGGCCGTCGGAATCCCGGCGCTCGCGTACGGGCAATCTTCTTCCGCTCCGCCGTTGAGCGGGAGCATCCAGGCGTTCGATTTCGGGTTCAAAGACCCGGGAACCGGCGACGACACGATCACGATCGCCGCCGGCGGGACCGTGAATTTCTCCTATCCGACGGGTGGGAGCTTCCACGACGTGGACTTCGGCGACGGGCCGCAACCGGCGTCGTGCTCACAGACGTCGGGGACGGTGTCCGGTCCGGTGCCGCCGCTGCCGGCGGGGCCGACGCGCTCGGGGTGGGCTGGGACCTGCCGGTTCGACGTGCCGGGGACGTATGCGTTCTTCTGCGACGCGCATTCGAACATGACGGGGACGATCGTTGTGGAGGGCGCGACGCCGACGCCGACTCCCACGGCGACGCCGACCGCCACGCCGACCGCGACGCCGACCGCCACGCCGACCGCGACGCCGACGGCGACGCCGACCGCGACGCCCACGGCGACGCCGACCGCGACGCCCACGGCGACGCCGACCGCGACGCC
>NZ_AUEK01000017.1 GCF_000425945.1 Candidatus Solirubrobacter pratensis | reverse complement strand
GGGGTCGGGGTCGGGGTCGGGGTCGGGGTCGGGGTCGGGGTCGGGGTCGGGGTCGAGCCTTGCGTGTATGTGAAGTGCGCGCTGTCGTACTGCGCTCCGCTCTTCTCATAGGTGAACCAGTAGGTCACCACGCTGCCGGTCGCGAGGGCGCTGACGACTTGCGTCCACGTGCCGGCATTGTTGGTCATGCGCTGATTCTGCTGAGGGCCGCCATTGACGACGTAGTGAATGTCGACGTACGCGGCAGGGGTCGTCGGCGTGAACGAGATCTGGGCCTGGGTCCCCGCGAGTTGGGTGGCGGTCTGCGTGAAATCCGCCGACGTCACGTCGCCGATGACGTACGCCGCGCTAGCGACCGGCGAGTCACTCAGGCCCTCCTTGACGGCGATTGCCTTGATCGTCGTGCTCGCCGCGACGTTGATCGGACCCGTGTAGATGGTCGACGAGGTCGTTGGGGCGGATCCATCCGTCGTGTAGTGGATGCTCGCCCCGGCCGTCGCGTCGGTGATGGTCACAGACTGCGCTGACGGGTATGACCCACCGGCCGGCGTGAACGTCGGCATCGCCACGGCGCCGCTGGGGGCGCCCTGCGTGTATGTGAGCCGGACAGTGTCAAACTGCTGTCCGCTCTTCTCATAGGTGAACCAGTAGGTCACCATGCTGCCCGCGGTGAGGCCGTTGACGCCTTGCGTCCACGTGCCGGCGGTGTTGGTCATGCGCAGATTCTGCTGGGGACCGCCGTTCACGACGTAGTGAATGTCGACGAACGCAGCCGGGATGGTCGGCGTGAACGAGATCTGCGCCTGGGTGGCGCTGAGCTGGCTGACGCCCTGCTTGTAGTCGGCCGCTCTCGGGTCGCCGATGACGTATGCCGCGGTGGCGACCGCCGAGTCGCCGGCGGCGTCCGTGTTGGCGATCGCGTTGATCGTTTCCGTCGCGGCGACGTTGACCGGGCCGGTGTAGAGCTTCGAGGAGGCGGTCGGCGTCGACCCGTCAGTGGTGTAGTAGATCTTCGCCCCGGCCGTCTCGTCGGTGATCGTCACAGACTGCGGTTGCAGATAGTTTCCGGCGGGCGGGGTGAACGTCGGGGTCGCAACCGTAGCGCTGGCGGGGTAGCTGACTACGTTCGTCGGACCGGCGTGTGTGGGTGTGACTGGTGCCCCCACACCGTTGATGACGTGGTCGATGGTGCCGGCCTTGTTGAGTGAGACCGTCAGCAGGTCGTGCATCACGACCTTGGGCGTGTCGGGAACCTCAAACGCATTCGCCGCGTGCAGGTCCGGGTTGACGTTCGTGTAGATGTAGCTGCCGAGTCCCCAGGCCTCGTGCGTCTTCACCGTGTCCGCCACCTTGTAGGCCGCGTAGCCGTTCACTCCGCCGTGTTGCCAGGCCGCCTGGTCGGGCGCGTCGTAAGGCATCTCGTTCTGGAAGAAGATGGTCCTGCCGTTCTCTCCGTTCCACACGACCTGGTACTTGCGGTAATGCTCGACGAACAGGCCGGTCGCCAGGACGTTGTCGCCGTTGACAATGAGGCCGGTGTCGGCGGTGTTGACGGCCCAGCCGACGGTGCCGGCGTTGCCGTGGTCGGCGCGCCAAGCCCAGATGTGGTCGATGAGGGTGTCGTTGCTGTTGACGACGAGGCTGTTGGTGGCCTTGCCGGCGATGCTTCCCCCGATGCGGAAGAACACGTCCTGGATCGTCGCCGGGTCGCTGGCGTGGCTCGCGCGTCCCCCGGCCGTGCCGACGGTCACCAGCGCGTCGGAGTTCGTCGTGCCCGCGTCGAACAACAGGCCCTTGAGCCGGACGCCGTCGACGTCGGCGACGTGCATCGCGTCGACGCCACCGTCGGGAACGAACGTGGGATAGCCGATCCCGAGGACCACCGTGTCGGGCTTGGTGATCTCGATTGTCTTGTCGAGGTGGTAGACCCCGGGCGTCACGAACAGGTTGTAGCCCTCCGACAACGCCGTGTTGATCGTCGTCGCGGTGTCGCCTTCCTTGACGATGTAGAAGCGGCTGATCGGCAGCGATGTACCGGGCGTGTTGCCGTTGGCCCAGCTTGGGCCTGAGGCGTCGGTGCGCAGCGCCGGGAGAAAGACGCGGAAGTTGCGGTTGTCATCGACGTAGAGGTAGGGGACGTCTCGGCTCACCGGCGTCTTGGCCAATGTCGTTTCCGGGGGACTCGGGAACGTGTTCGCCGGCGCACCTGTCGTGCCGGAGAACACCATGTTCCACACGCCACCGTTCCAGCTGCCGTACTGGCTGTCGCGCGAGTACCACTGCTGCTGGGACGCCGTCGACACTTCGCCCGAGACCCGAGAATCGGCGATGTAGCCACCGCTCGCGTAGCCGTAGCTGGCGGGGTAGAGCTGCAGGTTGCCGTGGACGTCGATCCGGCGGAACGGCGCCGCCTGGGCAACCGCCCAACGGTCGGCCCCGCTGGACGGATTGATGGACAGGTTCTCGGCCGACCTCCAGAAGTTCTGCAGGGCCTGGCCCTGATCGCTGGCGTTGAACGCATCGACGGTCACGTCGCCGTTGATCGTTACGTCATCCGGGTTCTGCCCGAGGCCCGCCACGGAGGTGTAATAGGGGACGTCGTGCCTGACGTTGTAGGTACCGGGCATGTAGAGGTCGGCGATGCGTTTGTCGGAGAATTGGGCGGTTTGGGTGTCCTTCATCGCGGCGAACTGACTGTCCAGCTCGGCCTGGATGGTCGCGCTCGACATGCTCGGATCGAAGACGTGGACGTTGGGGCCGAAGTCCGGCACGGCGGCGCACGCCGTCGAGCAGATCCTGTAGGTCTCGCTCGCCACCGCGGAGGTGCCCATGCCGACCTTGGTGGCGATGGCCTTCAACACGGTCGTGGTGTCTACGGTGAGGGAGCCGGTGTACACGGGCGAGCTCGCGGTCGGGGTGGTTCCGTCCTCCGTGTAGTGGATGGCCGCCCCCTCGGTCTCGTCGGCGATCGTCACCTTCTGGCTCTCGGTGAACGTGCCGCCCGCCGGCGTGATCATCGGTGTCGTCACCGTGCCGGCGCTGGGCTTGGTGAAGACGGACACGCTGTCGACGATCAGCGGCGCGCCGGAGGTCGTGCTCGCCGTGGGCTGGGCACAGTTGCAGACCTTCTGCGGATACTGACCGCCGATGGCGACATCGAGGATCATGAAGAAGCCATGGTCGACGGCCGCGGTCCATGTGGCGGCCGGCACCTGGTTCTGATTGACCGTGAACTCCAGCGCGTCATCGGTGTAGAAGCGCAGTTGTTCGGCGCTGGGGTCGGTGCGGTCGATGATGAGCGAGTACGTGTGCATCCCCGCTTGGCAGCCTGAGCAAGGCAGCAGGCCGCTGCTGATGCCATTGGTCTCGTTGCACGGGCCACCGTTCCAGACGCCACAGTGGAAGGTGTGCGAGACCTGCGAGAGCCCGTTGACATCTTCCATGATGTCCATCTCGCCGATGCTCGGCCAGTTGGTGGCGCCCACGCCGCGAGCCGCGGAGCCCATCGCCCAGAAGGCGGGCCAGTACCCGAGCGCGTTGGCCGGGTCGGGCTGCTGCAACGTGGCCGTCAGCTCCATCGCACCGCCGGCGGGCGCGGCGAAGTCGGTGCGCGCGGTCTCGATCCGGCCAGACGTCCAGTTGCCCTGCGCATCCCGGATCGGCTTGATGACGAGATGACCGTTGCCGTCGTGGTAGACGTTGGCGGTCGAGTTGGTCGACGTCTCGATTTCGCCGGTGCCCCAGTTGCCGGCACCGCCCGGATAGCCCGTGCCGGTGTCGTATATCCAATCGTCGTCGAGGGCCGAGTTGGCTGCGCCGTCGAAGGTATCGCTGAACGTCGTCGTCCAGCCTGCGGGCGGCGTCGGCGCAGACGACGAGGAGAGCGACCGGAATGCGGCCGGCGCCACGCCTGACCAAGGCGCGGCCGATGCAGGCTGCACTCCTGTGCATGTCGCGAGAGTGATGGCCGCGACCGCGATCGCGCCGCGCCCCTTGCGGGGAAAGCGAGGTCGAGCAGTCATCGGACCGCCTGTCGCCTTCCCGTCGCGCTGGGGCGCGTCGCATCTCGGTGGGTACGGTCGCTGAGCCACGCCGAACCGGCCGGGTGAGGCTGTGATGGTGATCGGCCGATACCGCCGACCCCACCGACGTGATTCTGGTTTCGCTGGTGCCGCATTTTCCTACCTTCCCTGGAGTGGTGAGTGCCGTCACCCGAGTGGAACGGCTGACTGGTGAAGCCGGTGTGCGATGTACTCGCGAGCGGCTCGTTCGCCGCACGTGTTGGCGAATCTTGGGCCGAGCTCTCCTGCGAACTGGCGCTCGCCACGGAACCCAATGCCAGGTTGGTCGTCGCCGGTGCAGCGTGCGACAACGACGGCACCAACGCCGCCGCCAGGACGGCAACCGCCATCAATAGCGTCCTCATCCCTCTCCTCCTCGTCGTCCTGACCCGGCTGTGGCAGCGCCGCAGGCCGCGGTCTTATCGGAGTCCGGACAAGCCCGCAACGGGGATCTTCCAGGGGGAGGGAATGACCTGTCCTGCCAAAGACAATTGACCCGAATTGGATCACCCAGCAGAGCTTCCGCCGCCCGCCGGTGAATTGTCGCGCGAGGGCACGTGGCACGCAGCGCGCGCGGTCCTGAGACACGCCATCGGCTTACGCTCGAGCGCGCGCCGCGGCCTTGCACGTAGAGCGATTAGATCCTCATCGGGGGGTCATCAGGGGAGCCGAGCATGAGACGCTCAGCGATCTGCGGGCGGGCACCAAGCGGCTCAACCAGACCGTCCTCGACGCCTCAGCACTCCGGTCGCGCCAACCCCGCGGGGCCTTGCCGGCCCGGCGCCAGAGACGCCGCAGCCGTCTGATCGGCTCCTGCAGGGGTTGGCGGTGCGGGCCACCGAGCGCCATACGGCGGGGGCGCCATTGCTCACGGAGGCGCTCAACGCGTTCCAGCCCGAGGCCGACCTGTCACCGGACGACGCCCGGTGGCTGTGGTTGGCCTGCTTGATCGCGTTGTTCATGCTCAGTGATGGCGATGAGGCCGATGAGCTCTACGTGGAGGCGATCAGAAGGCTCGGTCGCACACACGCAAGCTTCTCTACGGCGAGTGCTCCGGCGTGAGCGCCGACGTCGAGATGCTCGCGAGCAGCTGCGGACCACCCACGAGTTCTTCAGAGACACCGGAATGGAGGCGTTCGCCGAGCGCGCACGGCTCGAGCTGGAGGCGACCGGTGAGCGCGCCCGCAAGCGCACCCCGGACACCCTGGACCAGCTGACCCCGCAGGAGACGCAGATCGCGCGCCTTGCCGCACAAGGCGCGCACTTGCGCCTGTGACTCCGACTCGAAGCCGGTCGCTCATCCGTCGAGCGGGAGCGTTGCGATGAGGGTCGTTCCGCGCCCGTCGGGGCTGTCGATGGTCATCGTTGCGCCCAGCGCCTCGACGCGGTCGCGGAGACCGACGAGCCCGCTGCCGTCAGGGCGTGCGCCGCCGGCTCCGTCGTCGCCGATGCAGATCTCGAGCGTGGCGTTGCGCATGCGGGCGGTGACCTCGGCGCGGTGTGCGCAGGCGTGCTTGTCGATGTTGGTGAGCGCTTCGGCCACGATGAAGTAGGCGGTCGCCTCGACCGCGGCGGGGAGGCGGTCCACGGCGATGTCGATCTCGATCGGGATCGACGTCCGGGAGCAGAGTTCCCCGACCGCCGCGCCCACGCCGCCGCGGGTGAGGACGGACGGGAGGATGCCGTGGGCGAGGTCGCGCAGCTCGGCGTTTGCCTGTTCTGCGTGTTGGCGCGCGTCGTCGACCAGCGCCCTGGCCTCCTTCTGGTCCTCGGCACGCTGTGCCAGCTTGAGCGTGATGATGGTGTGGACGAGCCGCTGCTGCGCGCCGTCGTGCAGCTCGCGCACGACGCGGCGGCGCTCCCGGTCGGCCGTTGCCGCGATCCGGGCGCGGGAGGCGGCGAGCCCGGAGCGCATGGTCGCGTTCGAGATCGACGTCGCGACGAGCTCGGTGAAGCGGGCGAGGCGTTCCTCGGCGCCGGCGGGGAGTGGCTCGTCCTGCGTGGACGCGATGTTGATACTCCCGCAGACGGTTCCCTCGACGAGGATCGGACGCCGACCGCGGCCTTGACGCCCGCGTCGCGTGCAAGTGCATCGAGGCCTGCGGCGTCGGTGAAATCGTCGATTCGGATGGGGCCGCGGGTCGCGTGGATGGAGCCGGGGAGACTCGGGATCTCGAGCGACCAGCGGCTCCCCGCGGGGAACGCGGGAACCCCGACAGAGCTGAGGACGACGATGTCGTCGGCGTCGTACCGACAGACCGTCACCAGTTCCACACCGAACACACTCGCCACCTCTTGCGCCACCGCCGAGAGCACGTCGTCAGGCTGCGCAGCTTCGGCGATGAGGGTCGCAACCCGGCGCAACCCCGCCTGTTCTTTCGGCAGGCTGTGAGCGCGCGCTTCCGAGGCGGCGAGCGCCGCGCGGCTCTGCGCATTTGCGATCGCAGCTTCTCGACGCGCTCCTGGGTGTCCCCCCGCGCGACCATGATTGCGACCCGCCGCAGCGCCGCCTGCTCCTCGCCCAGCCGTGCCGCCTCGACGCTCGCATGGACCTTGGAGATCGCCGTGGCCACCAGCTCGGTGAACTGCGCGGTCCGCGACTCGGCGTCCGCCGGCAGCGGCTCGGGCCGGGACGATGCGGCCACGAGCGCACCCCAGAGATGCCCGTTGACGATGATCGGGCTGTTGCCGTCGAGCTTGAACCGGCGGCCGGCCGGAAACGCGTCACCCGCCAGCCGCCCCCAGCGGCCGACGACGGTGCCCTCTCCGTTCCGTTCGAAGCGCTCGACCCCTGCGGCTTCGACTCCCAGGAGGAGCCCCACCTGCTCGGCGACCGCATCGAAGATCTGGGCCGCCGGCACGCCGCGCGCGACGAGCGTCGCTATGTGACGCAACGCGGTCTGTTCGCCGGCCAGTTCCGCGACGCGCTCACGATCGGGTGTGACGTGGGAGGACACGGCTACCTCCGTCCCGACACGATCGGACGCTAACACCCATCGGGCACCGTGCCTACGCTCGGTCCGGCGCCGTGTTCACCGCGGATGCCGGGAGCCGGCGCGAGCAGGACGCTCGGGGACGCCCGCGCCGAGCTGAGCGTCGGCTGTGGATCCACGAGCCGGCGGTATGGCGACTCAACGGCCGCTGTGACCGCTCCGCGGCGATGTCGCGATCCGCCGCAGAGCGGTATGTGGCTCTGCGCACGGGCCTCGGCTCGGAGGCAGCCGGTGGCGGTCGACAGACAAGACTCCGCGGACGGTGCAATTCGGGGACCAAGCCCCGTTCTCGGGGCGACGGGGGATACACGGGGAACAACGTTTCCCGGCGCGTCGAGCGGGGCGCGGATGAGCAGGACGGCGTCCGGACGGACGCTCGAGTGTCCGCGCGATAGCTTCCCTATGAGCGCGGCAACTCAGGCCGCGGCGCGGTGCTCGCTGCCGATCATGCCGTGGCGCACGGCGTACGTGGCCGCTTGGACGCGATTGTGGACCCCTAGCGTGGCCAACAGCCGGGACACGCGGCTCTTGACCGTGCTGGGGCTGACGAACATCCGCTGCCCGATCGCCGCGTTGTCCAGGCCTTCGGCCACGAGCTCGAGCAGCTCGCGCTCACGCGCCGAGAGCGCCACCGCGACCGGCTCGCGCGCGAACTCGGCCGGCGCCGCCATCCTGCGCGCCGCCGCGACGAGCGCGCCGGTGACGCGCCCGTCGAACGCCACGTGCCCGGTCGCCACCGCGCGCACGCCGGCGACGATCTCGTCGACCTCCGCGTCCTTGAGCAGCAGGCCCGACGCCCCGGCCCAGACGGCCTCGAGCACGCCGTCGTCGTCGGCTGCGACGGTCAGCAGCACGACGCGCGTCGCCGGCACGCGCCGGACGAGCCGCCGCGTAGCCTCGACGCCCGACATGCCTGGCATGTCGGCATCGACCAGCGCGACGTCGGCCGCGAACGAGAGGATGCGCCGCAGAGCGGCCTCCGCGCCGGCCTCCGCAGCCACCTCGAATCCGTGTTGCTCCAAGAGCGCCCGCAGCCCCGCGCGAACCCCGCCGTCGTCATCGACGACCAGCACCCGCACGCCGCTGCCGGCGATGGTGGCTTCCGCTCGGTCCGTCATTGCGCTCCTGGCCATCGGTCTCTTCACCCGAAGTGATCGACGCCGCGCATCGAATCTTGAGCGGAAGCGGACCCCGGCTCCCTCGATCCCCACACGTTCTTCATGCGCTTCGCGATCGACGCCGTGTTCCTCGACGGGGACCTGCGCGTCGTCGCGATCGAGCGGACGCTCGGACCGGGGCCGCGTCGCGGGGTCGCGCGGAGCCCGTGCCGTGCTCGAGCTCGCGGCGGGTGAGGCGGCTCGGCGCGGCGTGCGCCACGGGGACACGCTGCGGCCGGCGCCCGCCGGCGACATGTAATGACCGTGACTTGCCGGCCCTGCGCCGTTCAAGATCCGGCCGGACCGGCCGCTCAACGGAGCGGTATGGCATGGCAGGCGACAGGCGGCGCTCCCGCGGCACACGCCCCGGCCGCGCGCCGAGGCGCGGTGCTGATCGTCGACGATCACGATCTGTTCCGCTCCGGCCTGCGGCTCCTGCTGGAGCACCAGGGATTCGAGGTCGCGGACGCGGACAGCGGTGAAGCCGCGCTGTGCCGCCTGCGCACGTTCCCGGCCGACGTCGTCCTGATGGACGTCGACATGCCCGGCATATCAGGCATCGCGGCGACGCGACAGGTGCTCGCGCACGATCCCCGCACTGTCGTCGTCATGCTGAGCGCCCTGAGCGACGACGCGCAGGTGCTCGAGGCGCTCGTGGCCGGTGCATCCGGGTACCTGCTCAAAGACGCGCAGATGCCTGACATCGTCGCGGGGATCGAAGCGACGCTGGCCGGCGAGTCGCCGATCGCGCCGCGGGTCGCGGCCGGGCTGGTCGAGCGGCTTCGCTCCTCCACCCGCGCACAGCCGCCGGCGCCCGCACCCGTGCTCTCCGAGCGGGAGCGTCAAGTGCTCGACCTACTGGCCCAGGGCTGGGACAACGCCGAGATCGCGCAGCGGCTCCAGATCAGCTCGAGCACGGTCAAGAACCATGTCTCGCGGCTGATGGAGAAGCTCTCTGTGCGCAATCGCGTGCAGGCCGCGGTGTACGCGGCGCAGGAAGGGCTGGTCGACGGCGACCGGTCCTTGTCTGGCTGACACGCCGGCCCGCGCGTCAGCCCTGCGCGTCGGGGCGCAGCAGCGCCGCGGCGCTCGCGCGATCGCTCACGCCGAGCTTGGCCAGCAGCGTGGAGACGTGGCGGCGCACGGTCACCTCCGAGATGCCGAGCCCGCGCGCCATCTCGGCCGTCGAGGCATCCCCGGCCAGCATCTGCAGCACCTCCCACTCGCGGTCGGTCAGCGCGGCATTCGTCCGCGCCGCCACGAGCGCCCGGCGGACGTCGCGACCCCGCAGCGCGTCGAGCAGGTGGTGCGTATAGCGGCGCGGCAGCGCGACCTCGCCTGCCAGCACGCCTCGCACCGCCGCGGGAAGGCGGGCGGCGCTGATGTCCTTCCCGAGGTAGCCGGAGGCGCCGGCCAGGACGGCGGCGAGCAACTCCTCGCCGCTCGGGCGCCGGGTCAGCAGGACGAGCCGCATCGCGGGCAGCCGCGCCGCGATCCGGCGCACCGCGTCGATCCCGTCGCCCGGCAGCTCGACGTCGATCAGGCCCACGTCGAAGCTGCCCGCCAGCGCGGTCTCGACCGCCTCGTCCGCCGTGGCGGCGTCCGCGCCGACCTCGAAGCCGCCCTCCGTGAGGGCGGCGCGGAGGCCCATGCGAATGGGCGCGGCCGACTCGGCGACCAGCACGCGCGAGTGGGATCCGGCCGCGTTCATGTGCTTGAACGCACAACGTACTACCGGACGATCGCGGAGGGGGCGAGCCCGGACCAGAGTGGTGGACAGCCTGGTTGGACTCCCAGGCCGCAGGGACACCGAGCGTCGCCATGGCCGGCGACGCGCCCCCGACGACCTCGGGCCGGCGGCGCTCGATGAGCGGCAGCACCTGCGGCCCCGTCATGCGTCGCGCCGACGACCTCGATGCCGCCGTCGTCGTCTTCGGCTGAGGCACGCGTTCATGCATCTGAACGCCGAGTGGCCGGACGGCCTCTTGCCGGTGGCGAGCGGACGGGCGACTCTCGGCAGCAAGCTTGGAGGAGGTGGGCGGGATGCCTGCTCTCGAACGATCAGGAGGATCGATGTCAGCGAAGGGCAATAGTCGCCGGCTCCGCAGGCTCAGCCTGCTCGCGGCGGTCGGGGCGTCAGCAGCGCTGGCGATCGTAGGGAGCAGCGCGCTCGGCGCGTCGGTGACCGGCGCGGCGTTCAGCGGCGGTCCGGGGACTGCAATCGTGGGCGGAAAGCTCTACGCCAGGCAGGGGCAGAGGGTGACCCTTACCGTCACGACTTCCCCGGACACGAAGTGCGTGAGCATCAGCGGCGTGCAGACCGATGTCCAGACGTCGGCTAGCCCCAAGTCGACGTGGACCTTCCCCGCGCTCACCGCGCCGGCGGGCAATGGCCTGCAGACGGTGAACATTGTCATCGGCGAGGACTTCAACAAGAGCAACGTCTGCACGAAGCAAACGAATACAGGCACCGCGGTCTACGAGCTTGACAACATGGGGCCGACGGTGACGGGCGCCGTCTCTCCGGCGCCGAACGCGGCCGGCTGGAACCGCGGCGACGTCGCCCTGACCTGGTCGGCGACGGATGCCGGCTCCGGCGTCGCAGGCGCCGCGGCGCCCGCCACCGACTCGGTGACCTCCAACACCGCCGGAGCGACCAAGACCGCAACCGCGACCGACCGGCTCGGCAACCAGGGGTCGGGCTCGGTCACCGTCAAGCTCGACAAGACCGCGCCCACGATCGACGGCACGCGCAGCCCCGCCGCGAACGCGAACGGCTGGAACAACGGCGACGTGACGGTGAGCCTCACGTGCGCGGACGCGCTCTCGGGCATCAAGAGCTGCACCGGCGGCGGGACGAAGGTCCTCTCCACCGAGGGCGCGAACCAGTCGGTCACGGCGACCGCGGTCGACAACGCGGACAACTCGGCGACGACCAGCGTCAGTCCGCTCAACGTCGACAAGACGCCGCCCACGCTGACCGGCGCGGTCGCGGGCGGCGCGCTCGGCGACAACGGCTGGTACCGCGGCAACGTCACGATCCACTGGACCGCCGCCGACGCGCTCTCCGGCATCGCGACCGCTCCCGCCGACAGCACCGTCGCCGGCGAAGGTCAGGCGCTGAAGGCCACGGCTTCGGTCTCCGACAGGGCCGGTAACCAGACGGTCGCCGACAGCCCGACGGTGAAGATCGACAAGACAGCGCCGAACACCGACGCCTCGGCCGTCGACGCCTGGAACAACGTCGACGTGATCGTGAGCCTGACGCCCAACGACGCCATGTCCGGCGTCGCCGCGACCCACTATCGCGTCGACGGCGGGAGCACGCAGGACGGCACACAGGTCTCGCTCTCGGACGAGGGCGTGCACAGCCTCGAGTACTGGAGCGTCGACAAGGCCGGCAACGTCGAGGACGGCAAGGACGTGAGCGTGCGGATCGACAAGACGTCGCCGACGATCACCCACACGTTCGCGCCGGGCGCCAACGCGAACGGCTGGTTCAAGGACGCCGTCAGCGTGACGTTCAGCTGCGCCGACTCGCTGTCGGGCATCAAGAGCTGCGGCCCCGATCGCGTCGTCTCCGATGAGGGCGCCGACCAGAACGCGAGCGGCGAGGCAATCGACAATGCCGGCAACAAGGCGAGCGATCCCGCCCAGGTCTCGATCGACCGCACGCTGCCGACGATCAAGGCGTCCGTCGATCGCCCCGCGAACGCCAACGGCTGGTACGACGGCGCCGTCACGGTCAGCTTCGCCTGCGGCGACGCGCTCTCCGGCGTCGACACATGTCCTGCGGCCAAGACGCTCGGCGAGGGCAAGGACCAGTCCGCGAGCGCGACCGTCGCCGACGCGGCGGGCAACACGGCGACCGACGGCGTCAGCGGCATCGACGTCGACAAGACCTCGCCCGCGCTGAGCGGCGAGGCCACCACGGCGCCGAACGGCAACGGCTGGTACCGCGGCGACGTCACCGTCGCCTGGACCGCCTCGGACGAGCTCTCGGGCCTCGACGGCGACACGCCGGCCGACAGCACCGTGGACGGCGAGGGGAGCAACCTCTCGGCGATCGCGACGGTGAACGACAAGGCGGGCAACACGACCACCCGCACGGTCGACGGGATCAAGATCGACCGTATGGCGCCGACCACGACTTCCGATGTCGCCGAGCCGCTCGAGAGCGGCTGGTACGCCGCCGCGGTCAAGGTGACCCTGAACGGCCTCGACAGCCTGTCGCACGTCGACCGCACCTACTACAGCGTCGACGGCGGCGCGGCACAGGACTACTCCTCTCCGTTCGACTTCGGCGAGAAGGGGGTTCACGCGATCACGTTCTGGAGCGTCGACAAAGCGGGCAACGTGGAGGGCCACTCCGACGCCGGCCACTCGATCACGCTCAAGATCGACGGGATCCCCCCGACGATCGTCGGCAACCCCACGCCGACGGCCAATGGGTTCGGCTGGAACAACACGCCTGTGACGGTCACGTTCGACTGCAACGACGACGAATCCGGCATCGGCGGCTGCTCGGATCCGGTCACGCTCTCCGGCGAGGGCGCCGCCCAGTCGGCCCACGGTGAGGCCGTGGACAACGCCGGCAACCACGGCGGCGCCGACCTCAACGACATCAACATCGACCTGACCGCGCCGACGCTGACGGCAGCTCCGACGACGGACGCGAACGCTGCCGGCTGGTACCGGGGCGACGTCACGATCCACTGGACCGGCCAGGACGGGCTGTCCGGGATCGACCCGGCAACCTCGCCCGCGGACAGCACGATCGGTGGCGAGGGCGACAACCTCGGCGCGGGCCCGGTCACCGTCTCCGACAAGGCCGGCAACGTCAGCGATGCCTCGTCGGTCAGCGCGATCAGAATCGACCGCACGGCGCCAATGATCACCGGCGCGCCGAAGTCCCAGCCCAACAACGACGGCTGGTACGGCGGCGCCGTCGTGGTCGGGTTCAGCTGCACGGACAACCTGTCCGGCGTCGCCGGCTGCCCGAGCGACAAGCTCGTCAGCGGCAACGGCGCCGGCCAGAGCGTCAGCAGCGACCCGGCGACCGACAACGCCGGCAACAACAGCGCCGGCAAGACCGTCGGCGGGCTGAACATCGACGGCCTCCCGCCGCAGACCGTGGCCGCCAATCAGTGCACGAAGACCAACGGCTGGTGCACCGGCTCGTCCGCGACCGTCGTCCTCACCGCGACGGACCAGCCCGCGCTCTCCGGCGTCAAGGAGATCCACTACCGCGTCAACGGCGGAGCCGAGCAGGTCGCCGCCGGCGCCACGAAGAGCGTCAACGTGGCGCTCGACGGCAGCGGCGAGGCCGGCGTGACGTTCTACGCGGTCGACAAGGCGGGCAACCAGGAGCCCCAGAACGGCGTGTCGCTGCAGTACGACAACATCGCGCCGATCGTCACCCACACGCTCGCCCCCTCGCCGAACGCCGACCAGTGGAACCGGTCCGACGTGACGGTCCACTTCGACGCGAAGGACAACGACGGCGGCTCGGGCGTCGACCCCGGCAAGACGACCCCTGACGTCACCGTCGCCGGCGAGACGGCGGGGCTGACGGTCAACGGCGAGGCGTTCGACGTCGCCGGCAACCGTGGCACGGACTCCGTCCTGGTCAAGCTCGACAAGACGGCGCCGACGATCTCCGGGGCGGTCGTCAGCGGCCAGCTCGGCGCCGGTGGCTGGTATGTCGGGCCGGTGAAGGTCCACTTCACCTGCTCCGACGACGGGTCGAACGTCGCGGTCTGCCCGGACGACGTCACCCTGACGTCCAACGGCGCCGGTCAGTCGGTCACCCGTGAGGCCGTCGACTTCGCCGGCAACAAGGCCACGGCCAAGGTGAGCGGCATCGACATCGACCAGGAGAAGCCGGCGATCACGCTGAGCGGGATCAAGAACGGCGGCATCTACACGCTCGGCGCCGTCCCCGTCCCGTCGTGCTCGGCGCAGGACGGCTTCTCCGGCGCCGGAGCCTGCTCGGTGACCACGGCCGGAGGCAAGGCCAACGGTGTAGGCGACTTCGCCTACACCGCGACCGCCACGGACAAGGCGGGGAACACGACGACGCTGACGGGCACCTACCGGGTGATCTACCGCTTCGACGGGTTCCTGCAGCCGATCAACGACACCGCGCATCAGGTCGACACGACGACGAGCATCTTCAAGGCCGGGAGCACCGTGCCCGTGAAGCTCCAGCTCAAGCGTGCCGACGGGAGCACGGTCCAGGCGACGACCGCCCCGATCTGGGAGGTGCCCGCCAAGGGCAGCCCGATGACGGCGCCGGTCAGCGAGGCCGCCTACTCAGTCGTCGCCGACGGCGCCGCCACATACCGTTGGGACGGGACGAACCAGCAGTACATGTACAACTGGGGCACGGATCCTGCCGGCAAGGGCTACTACCACCGGATCGGGGTCAAGCTCGACGACGGCCAGACGTACTTCGTCAACATCGGTCTCCGGTAAGCCCGATGGCCGTGGAGCGGAACAGGGCGCCGGCGGCGAGGCCGGCGCCCGGGCGGCGCCTGCGCTCGGCGCGCTCGAGGCGCGTGCTCGGGATCGGCCTGCTGGGCACGGGGATCTTCGCCACCGGCTTCGGCGCCGGGGCGGACGCGCAGGCACCCGCGATCTCGGCGACTCCGGCTCCCGGCACGATGCCGGCCGAGCGGCCCGAGGGCGACCCGACGCCGACGCCGGACGCCACGGCGCTGGTGCCCGAGTCCACTGCCACGCCGGCCCAGCGGAACCGAGCGCCACGCCGACCGAGCGGAACCGAGCGCCACGCCGACCGAGCTCGTGCCGAGCCCTGCGGCTGCGCCGGCGCCGGCTGCTCCTTCGTCCACGGCCGGCTCGCCGGCGAGCCAAGCGAGCACACGTCGCCCGCCAACCACTCCCGGCCGAGGGAGAAGCGCCGCGCGAGGCCCGAGCGCGCGCAGCCGACGTCGGCTCCGACCCCGAATCCCGCGGCTAAGCCCGCCGACGCGATGGCGCCGGCGCCGAGTCAGTTCGCGGGTCCGATGAGCGTCGGCGTGCCGATGTTCTCCATCCCGAGCTTCTGGAGCTCGATCGCGAGATCCTCGGAGCGGACTCCTGGAACATCCATGTAGACGGTCACGCCGCGGTTGAGCTCTCGCAGCCGGTCGGGAAACGTCTCTACGAGCGCTGTCATGCGCCTCCTTCAGTCGTTTGCGGGTGCGTGTGCACGTAGGACGGCCCGCTTGCGCGTCAACCTCGTGGCGGTCCCGCGCCGCGCGCGAAGTGGATCGAGGCCGAAGGCACGAGTGCCGTCGCGATAGGCCGCCGCATGCGAGGAGCAACGCCACTTGTCGATCGCGGTCGCCCGCCTAGAGGCCTTTGCCGGCCGGTAGCCAACGCTCCGCTTGGAAGGGTCGATCCGCGCCGAGACGTCGTGCTCCTCCGGCGAAGCCCCGCGAGCCCCGGTTCGTCGCTCGAGATCCTCGCGCAACCCGGCGATGACCCCGGACGAGCTCGCCTGCGGCCGTGCCTGGAGACGTCCGCTCGGCGCGTGACAGAATCCTGTTGATGGTCGATTAGCCGTCCTGGCAGCACGACTGCGGGGCCGAGATGCCGAACTACTCGAAGATCTAGGCGATACCGGCGATGGGGGTCGTGGCGCTCGTCGGCACTCGCAAGGGGCTCTTCTGTCTATGGGGCGCCGACGATCGCCGTAAGTGGCGCGTCGACGGCCCGCTGCTCGACGGCTGGGGGATCTACCACGCGACGTTCGATCCGCGTGACGGCACGCTGTTCGCGGCGGCGAATCACCTCGTCTATGGGCCTACCGTCCAGCGCTCGACGGACGGCGGTGCGACCTGGACGCGGTCGAAGAAGATCGGGTTGCCCGAGGAGTCGGGGCTGACACTGAACGCGACGTGGCACATCGAGCCGGGGCGGCCGGAGGAGCCCGAGACGCTCTATCTCGGCGCCGACCCCGGTGTGCTCTTCCGATCCGATGACGGTGGCGAGAGCTGGGAGGTGAATCGCGGGCTGCTCGAGCACCCTACGCGTGATCGCTGGCTTCCAGGCGCCGGAGGGATGAGCTGCCATTCGATCCAGCTCGACCCCCGCGACGGCGGGCGCATGTACGTCGGCATCACCGCGGCCGGCGTCTTCGGTTCCGATGACGGCGGTGAGACCTGGAACCCGCTCAACAACAACGTCGTAGCCGAGTTCCTGGGGGACCCGCATGCCGAGGTCGGGCAGTGCCCGCACAAGCTGCTGCTGCACCCGGCGCGACCGGACCGGCTCTGGCAGCAGAATCATTTCGGGGTGTACCGCTCCGACGACCGCGGCGATTCGTGGGTGCGGCTCGACGAGGACGGGCTGCCGGGCGGCTTCGGCTTTCCTCTCATGCTGGACCCGAAAGATCCGGATGCCGCTTTCGTGATCCCGGAGACGAGTTTTGAGTATCACTACAGCCCCGGCGCGCGGCTCGCCGTATACCGGACGCGAGACGCGGGCGCGACGTGGGAGGCGATGACCGACGGCCTGCCCGAGCAGGCCTGGGCGGCGGTGCTGCGCGAAGCTTCGGCCTACGACGCCGAGTCGCTCTATTTCGGCACGCAGAGCGGCTCGTTCTTCGTGCTCACCGACGGCGACCGCTGGGTGGAGGCGGTGCGGCACCTTCCGCCCATCCTGTCGATCGAGGTCACACGATGGTCGAGTTAGTGGTCCCGAGCATCCTGGCCGCGCAGGCGGAGGGCAGGCGACGCTTCGAGGTCGAGGCGGAGACCGTCGGGGAAGCGCTGCGCGCGCTGCCCGTTGCGGACCTGCTGTTCACCGAGCGAGGTGAGTTGCATCGGCATCTGAACGTGTATGTCGACGGGACCGATCATCGCGAGCGCGGCGGTCTGGACAGCCCGCTTGGGGACGCCCGTGAGATACGGGTCGTGGCCATGGTCTCCGGCGGGTAGCGCCGGAACGGGCGCGTAATCGTGCTGGTCGGCCGTAGCGGGGAGTGCGCCAGGCTCGATCGCCTGCTCGCCGATGCGAAGGCGGGACAGAGCGCGGTCCTGCTGCTGCGCGGCGCGCCGGGCGCAGGCAAGACGGCGCTTCTGGACTACGCCGCCGAGTCGGCCGAGGGCTACACGGTGGTCCGCGCGGTCGGGGCCGAATGGGAGATGGAGCTCCCGTTTGCCGGTCTTCATCAGTTGTGTGGGGAGCTGCTCGGCCATCTCGATCGGCTGCCACCGCCACGGCGCGACGCGCTCGAGACCGCCTTCGGGCTGAGCTCCGGCGCCCCGCCCGAGCGCTTCCTGATCAGTCTCGCCGTGCTCAGCCTGCTCTCCGAGGCTGCGGAGCGGACGCCGGTGCTGTGCCTCGTCGATGACGTCCAATGGCTTGACCGGTCGTCGGCGCAAACCCTCGCGTTCGTGGCCCGTCGCCTGAAGGCCGACGCGGTCGTCCTCCTGTTCGCGGTGCGCGAGCCGCTCGAGCTCGATGCGTACGCGCGGCTGCCGCAACTGCGGCTCGAAGGACTGCCGGACGCGAACGCGCGCGAGCTGCTCTCATCGGTGATCGGCGCACCGCTGGATCGGCGCGTGCGCGAGCGTATCCTCGCCGAGGCTCGCGGCAACCCGCTCGCGTTGCTCGAGCTGCCACGCGCATTGTCGCCCGCCGAGTTCGCAGGCGGCTTCGGCATCCCGGCCCAGCTGCCGCTGGAGAGCCGAATCGAGGCGACTTTCTGGCGCCGCGCGCAGCAACTGCCGGCCGCCACGCAGCGGCTGCTGCTGCTGGCCGCGGCCGAGCCGACCGGCGAGCCGGCGCTCTTGTGGCGATCGGCGGCAGAGCTCGGGATCGCCACGGACGCGATGGAGCCCGCCGTGGGCGATGGCATGCTCGAGCTCGGTGCGCGGGTCGCCTTCCGCCACCCGCTCCTGCGCTCGGCGATCTACCGAGCGGCCACCGCTGAGGAGCGGCAGGCCGTTCATCGCGCGCTGGCCGCAGGCACCGATGCCGAGACCGATCCCGATCGCCAGGTCTGGCACCGCGCCCAGGCCGCACTCGGACCCGACGAGAACGTGGCCGCGGACCTGGAGCGCTCGGCTGGGCGCGCACAGGCACGCGGCGGACTGGCGGCAGCCGCCGCGTTCCTGCAGCGCGCCGCGGCACTCACGCTCGATCCCGACGCGCAAGCGCGGCGCTCGCTCCGGGCCGCAGGTGCAACGCAGCTGGCCGGGGCGCCCGAGGAGGCGATGGCGCTGCTGTCGGCGGCCGCGGACGGGCCGCTGGAGGAGTTCGACGGCGCCGTGCTCCAGCGGCTCAACGGACAGATCGCTCTCGACCTGAGACGCGGGGAAGACGCGGTGCCGCTGCTCCTCGACGCGGCCAAGCGACTCGAATCGCTCGATCCCGGCCTCGCGCGCGAGACCTACGTTGAAGCGCTGCGGGCGGCGAGCATCGCCGGCCGCCTAGGCGGCGGCATGCTCGCCGCGGCGAAGGCCGCGCGCGGCGCGCCGCCCCGGCCAGGAGCGGCGCATCCGATCGACGTGCTGCTCGACGGCCTGGCCGTCCGCTTCACGGATGGCTACGCCGCCAGCGCGCACACGCTCAAGCGGGCGCTTGTCGCGGTTCGCGACGAGGGCGGTCGCGGCGCGCAGAACGTGCGCTGGCCCTGGATCGCTCGTCGCGTCGCGCCGGACCTGTTCGACGACGACACCTGGCATGCGCTCGCCACTCGCAACGTGCAGATCTCGCGCGAGTCCGGCGCGCTTGCGGTGCTTCCACTCGCGCTCAACCTGCTCTCGCTGCTGCGGTGTTTCGAGGGCAAGCTGGCCGCCGCCGAGGCGCTGCTGGACGAGGCCGACGAGATCGCGGATGCGACCGGCATGCAACCGATCGGCTTCGGGAGGGTCACGCTCGCCGGCTTCCGAGGCGAGGAGAGGGACGGCCTGGCGCTGATCGAGGCCGGCGTGACGGCGGCGATCGGGCGCAGCGAGGGAGTCGTGCTCACCTTCGGCGAGCATGCCCGTGCCGTGCTCCATAACGGCCTCGGTCAACACGCGGCCGCGCTCGCGCCGGCCCAGAGCGCGGGTTTCCGGGATGAGCTGATGCTCTCCGCGTGGGCGCTGCCGGAGCTGGTCGAAGCGGCGTCGCGGAGCGGCAGGATCGAGCTCGCCGATGCCGGGGTGGAGCGCCTTGCCGAGCGCTGCCGGGCGGCGGGAACCGAACTGGCGCTCGGGATCGAGGCGCGCGTGCGCGCGCTCGTGAGCGGCCCCGCGTCCGCCGAAGGCCTCTACCGCGAGGCGATCGACCGGCTCGGGCGCTGCCGCTTCGCGCTGGACCTCGCTCGTGCGCACCTTCTATACGGCGAATGGCTGCGGCGCGAGCAGCGCCGCACCGATGCGCGCGAGCAGTTGCGCACCGCGCACGAGATGTTCGCGTCGATGGAGGCTGCGGCGTTCGCAGAGCGCGCCCGCCGGGAGCTGATGGCCACCGGCGAGACCGTCCGCGTGCGCACTCCCGACACGCGCGACCAGCTCACCGCGCAGGAAGCACAGATCGCCCGGCTTGCCCGCGATGGGCTCTCGAACCCGGAGATCGCCACCCGCCTGTTCATCAGCCCCCGCACTGTGCAGTACCACCTCCGCAAGGTGTTCGCGAAGCTCGGAATCAACTCTCGGACCCAGCTTCACCGCGCGCTTCCAGATGACCCACAGGCCGCCTAGCGGGAGCGGCCCGCGGCGCGCCGGCCGCGGCTAGCGACTGACTGGCCACTCGGACTGTGCACCTGGCGGACGCGAGTGCCGGCTGCGCGATCGACACTCGCCCGAGCGAGTCGGGAGGTGACCGTGGGCCGCCAGCGAGACAATGGGCGTCGGCACGACGCGAGCATGGACCGCCGCGAGCTGGTTCTTGCCGCCAAGCACGATCGCGGTCGGCGCGAGGAGCTCATCGAGGCGTTCTGCCCGCTGATCGGGCGCGTGGCGCGCGGGTATGTCCGCTGGGGCGTCATCGATCGCAGCGAGCTGATGCAGCAGGGGGTGGTCGGGCTCCTGCGTGCGCTCGAGCGCTACGACCCCTCGCTCGGCACGCCGTTCTGGGCGTACGCCACCTGGTGGGTCCGGCAGGCGATGCAGCAGCTGGTCTCTGAGCTCGCCGGCCCGGTCGTGCTCTCGGACCGCGCGCACCGCGAGCTTGCTCGCCTGGGCGCCTCGCGGCAGACCTACCTGCAACAGCACAGAACGGAACCGACCCGAGCCCAGCTCGCCGCGGCGGCCGAGATGGACGAGGACCGTGTCGACCGCCTGATGGCCGCCGGCGCTCGCCCGCGAGCACTCGAGGAGCCGGTCGGTGGCGGTGACGACCGTGACCGCCTCGGCGACCTGTTGGTCGACCCTCGCGCCGAAGACGAGTTCGAGTGCGTCACCCGCCAGACGACCGCGGAGTCGCTCCCGGCGCTCTTGGCGCAGCTCGACGAGCGCGAGCGGTTCGTCCTGTCCGGCCGCTTCGGACTTGACGGCGTGCAGCTCACGCTGCGCGAGATCGCCGAGGATCTCGGCCTCAGCGCGGAACGGGTGCGCCAGATCGAGCAGAGCGCGCTGGAGGCGCTGCGGGCGATGGTGACCTGGCCGGCGGTGGAGCCCGCGAGCGGCCGGTGGCTCAGCTCGGTCTAGCTTGCAGCGCCAGCAGCTCGGCCGCTCGGGCCAGGGCGCGACGCAATTCGCTGAAGCTCACCTTCCAGGGCCGTCCGTCGCTACGGGGCTCGATTCGCAGCACGAGTTGGCCGACGTCCGGGAGCGTCTGCGCGAACAGCACGCCGCCGACCCAGAACTCGGCGATCTGCGCCTCGGCCTCCTCGAGACTGACGGCGACGACGTCGATCGGTTCGGTCGTCATCTCAGATCATCTCGAGCGGCCGCGGTCCGCGTGGCGGCGGGAACGCGTCATCGAGGCGGAAGGTGTCGTGCGCCGTGAGGTGGAGATCGAGGGCGACCCGGACCGCGCAGCGCGATGCGGCGCCCACCCCCGCATCGGGCGCGTCGAGGGGGCGGCTGCAGGCCGTCGAGGCGACCGCCGGCCATGCGGCCGCGATTGACGGTCTCGGGTGGCGTCCTATCGGCAGCGGCATGAGCACCTACTTCTCGCGCCCGGCCGCCGCGCCGTCGGCCCGCCGCGCCGTGGCCACGTTCCGCAGCTACGAGGACGCCGAGCGCTCCGTCGACCGCCTCGCCGACCGGGGGTTCCCGGTCGAACGCGTGGCGATCGTCGGGCGCGACCTCAAGCTCGTCGAGCAGGTGACCGGCCGCATGACCTACGGCCGCGCGGCGCTCGGTGGCGCGCTGAGCGGCGCCGTGATCGGCTTCCTGATCGGCTGGCTGTTCGGCGTCTTCAACTGGTTCGCTCCGGTCGTCGGCTCGTTCTGGCTCGCGCTCGACGGCCTCTGGTTCGGCGCCGTTCTCGGCGCGCTGATCGCCGTCCTTCTGCACGCGCTGAGCGGCGGCCGGCGCGACTTCGCCTCGACGCGGCAGCTCTCGGCCGACCACTTCGACGTCGTCGTCGACGATGAGGTCGCCGACGAGGCGCAGCGCCTGATGGCGGCCTCCGCCGGGTAGGCGAATGGCGGCGCGGCGCCATGGATGGTCACGCGCGCACCCGGCCGCGCTGGAGCTGGGACGGCGCTTGAGCCGCCGCGCCGTCAAGCGCGCGCGCATCAAGTCGGTCGCGCTGCTCCCGCTGCTCGTCGGCGTCCTCGTCATCTACCACTTCCGAGGCGACCTGTTTGGCGACGACGCCGACACCGCGGTGCGCTGGCTCACCGCTGTTGCGGTCGTCGTGCTCGGCTGGGAGCTCGGGCGCGACATCGAGCGAGCGCTCGCCCCGCCGCTGCTCGACCGGCTTGAGCCGGGGACGGCGGGCACGATGGACTTCCTGCTGCGGCTGCTCACGATGCTGGCCGCCATCGTCGTCGCGCTTCGGATCGCCGGCATCGCGCCGCGCACGCTGGCGCTCGGCGGCGCCGTCACCGCGGTGATCGTCGGCCTTGCGGCGCAGCAGACGATCGGTCACCTGATCGCCGGCACGGTGCTGCTGACCGCGCACCCGTTCCGCGTCGGCGAGCGCGTGCGCCTGCAGGGCGGCCCGCTGGCCGGCTCGCTCGAGGGGACGGTCTCCATGCTCGGCCTGCTCTACACGACGTTCTCCAGCGGCGGCGACCCGATCCTGGTCCCGAACGCGGTCCTCCTCAACGTCGCGATCGTGCCGCTGCGCGAGCCGACCGGCGTCGACCTGCGCGCCCGGCTGCGCGCGGGCATCTCGCCGATGGACGTCGAGCAGCACCTGAGCGAGCACATCTCGACGCCGATCCGCGGCGGCCCCCGGATCACGCTCGAGGAGCTCGACGGCGACGAGGTCATCGTGCGGATCGGGGCGACGCCGCTGAACCCCGCCGAAGGCCCGCAGCTGGCGAGCGAAGTGCTGCGCGCGGTCGCGCCGTTCGTGCGCGCCGGCGACTGACTTGATCGCGGCGCGCTGCGTCGTAGTCAACGACGCATGGCCACGACGCGTCCAGCCGAGGTCGAGCTGTCGGTGCCCGACGACGTCCCCGAGCGACGGCTCGCCGCCGTCCGGCGCCACTTCGAGCAGCTTGCCCGGTACTCCAACGAGCCGCTCGTCGTCCGCGCGACCGTGCGGCACGCCCACGGCGGACCCGGCGAACGCCCGTACACCGTCGACGCGCACATCCGCTCCGGGTCGTCGCGCACCCTCGCGGCGCATGTCTCGGCGCCCGGCCCGGACGCCGCCGCCGAAGCGGCGGCCGACCGGCTGCGTCGCCAGCTGCGCCGCGTGGCCGGCGCCGACGTCGCCCAGCGCGACGAGCCGCGCACGCTGCAGCGCGCGCTCGCCGACCTCGGGCTCGGCGAGCGCGCGCGGCCGTGGCTCAAGCCGCCCGAGGAACGCGAGATCGTCCGGCAGCGCACGTACTCCGACAATCCGCCCGGCGACTACGGGCTCGTCGAGCCGGAGTGAGAGGAGCGAAGGAGGCCGCGGAGTTCATCGCCGGTCGGCGACCTCCACCACGCCGGCATCACGCGCGCCGAGGAGCGCCTGGCCGCCAAGGTCGACGAAGCGCTTCAGATGCGTCTCCAGGCGTCGCCCGGGCGCAGGATCAGATCGGCCTCCGGCGGCCCCTGAGAGCCCGCCGAGTACTGCGGCAGCGGACCCGGCGTGCTTCCCCACGCCTGCACGATCGGGTCGCAGATACGCCACTGCGCCTCGACCTCGTCGTTGCGCGTGAACAGCGTCGCGTCCCCGCGCATGGCGTCGGCGATCAGGCGCTCGTAGGCCTCCGGCGACTCCGACAGGAACGACGAGCCGTACAGGAACTGCATCAGCACCGGACGGATCCGCATCCGCGTGCCGGGGATCTTGGCCGACAGCGAGATCGAGACGCCCTCGTCGGGCTGGATCGTGAGGATCACCTGATTCGGCTGCGCGCCGATCGAGCCCTGTTGGGTGAAGCCCGGGTGCGGTACCGGCTTCAGCCGGATCGCGATCTCGGTCACCTTGCGCGCCAGCCGCTTCCCGGTCCGCAGATAGAACGGGACGCCCGCCCAGCGCCAGCTCTCCACGTTCAGCCGCAGCGCCGCATAGGTCTCGGTGATGGAGTCCCGCGGCACGCCCGGCTCCTCGAGGTAGCCCGGGACCGGCTCGCCGCCGACCACGCCCGGCCCGTACTGCGCGCGCACCGCCATGCGGAACGCCCCGTCCTCGGTCGGCAGCGGGATCGCGCGCAGCACCTTGACCTTCTCGTCGCGCACCTCGTCGGCGCTGAAGTCGACCGGCGGCTCCATCGCCACGTGAGAGAGCAGCTGCAGCATGTGGTTCTGCACCAGGTCGCGCAGCGCGCCGGCGCGCTCGTAGTAGCCCGCGCGGCCGCCGATGCCGAGGTCCTCGGCCGCCGTGATCTGCACGGAGTCGACCGTGTTGCGGTTCCAGGCCGGCTCGAACAGCGAGTTGGCGAAGCGGAACGCGAGCAGGTTCTGGACGGTCTCCTTGCCGAGGTAGTGGTCGATCCGGAACACCTGGGACTCGCTGAACACGGCCAGCACGTGCCGGTTGAGCGCCTTCGCCTCGGCGAGGGTGGTGCCGAACGGCTTCTCGATCACGATCCGCACGGCGGCGTTCTCGCGCCGGTTGAGCCCGTGCGCGCCGAGCCGTTCGGCGATCACGCTGAAGAACTCGGGCGCCGTGGACAGGTAGAACGTGCGGTTGAGCGGCACCCCGGCCTGCGCGTCGCAGTCGCCGAGCGCGCTCGCGAGCGCGTCGTAGAGCGGGTCCTCGCCGAAGGAGCCAGGGACGAAGCGCGCGCCCTCGAGCAGCGCGCGGAGCACCGCCGCGTCAGGCGGCCGCCGCGAGTAGGTCAAGATCGCCTCGGCGGCCTGCGAGCGGAAGTCCTCGTCGGTGAGGTCGCCGCGCGCGACGCCGATCAGGAAGAAGCGCTCCGGCAGCGAGCCCTCGTGCGCGAGGTTGTACAGCGCGGGCATCAGCTTGCGCCGGGCGAGGTCGCCGGTGGCGCCGAAGATGCACAGCGCGGTCGGGTCCGCCGGCAGGCGCTCGAGCCCTTCCACCAGCGGGTTCTCGAGCGTCGCTAGGCCGGTCACCGGAGCACCGAGAAGATCGCCGCCTGGGTCGCCGGCAGCGCGTTCGCAGCCTGCTCGGCGACCAGCGAGCGCGGCCCCTCGAGCGCCGCCCGCGTCACCTCGGCGCCGCGCCATGCCGGCAGCGGGTGCATCAGCAGTGCCTCGCGCAGCAGCGCCGTGTCGACGCGGTAGCTCGCATCCAACCGCCCGGGCCACGCCGCCGTGTACACGACGCGCACGCCTTCGACCGCCTCGCGCGGATCGCTGACGATCCGGATGCGGCCCCCGTGCGCCTCGGCCAGCGCCTCGGTCGCCGCGGCGATCTCGCCGATCGGGCGGTGCTTGGGCGGGCACGCGATCCGCAACTCCATGCCCGCGCGCGCGGCCGCCTCCATCAGCGAGTGGACGACGGGCAGCTCGCCGGCGCCGACGTACGCGATCGGGAGCCCGGCGAGCGGCCCGAAGCGCGTGCGCAGCGTGAGCAGGTCGGCGAGCGCCTGCAGCGGGTTCTCTTCGTCGGAGACCGCGTTCACGACGGGGGCGGGGGACACGCGCGCGAGATCGCGCAGCGCGCGCTGCGTGAGCGTCGCGACGACGAGCCCCTCGGCGTAGGCGGACAGCACACGCGCGGTGTCGCCCGTCGGGTCGGTGCGCAGGCGCTCCACCTCGCGCCGCGTCAGCATCACGGGCAGCAGCCCGAGCCGACGCGCCGCGGTGGCGACGACGACGTGCTGACGCGTGGCCGGATCGTCGAGGAAGCACGCCAGCGAGCGCCCTTCGAGCGCGTCGCGCCGCGCCATCGGCTCCGCCTTCATCGCGCCCGCGAGCGCGAGCGCGTCGTCGAGCTCCACCGCGGTCAGGTCCCCGATCCGCAGCAGATCGCTCGAGGTCCGGGGCGGCGCGTTCATTGGCGCGCGCGCCGGTTCGGCATCCCCGGCTCAACGGGCACGTACTCCACCGGCGACGTGCGCCCGCGCGGCTGCGGATAGAGCGTCATCAGCTCGCGCTCGTCCTCCGGCACGCCGACCTTGACCGGGAGGCCCAGCAGCGCCAGGTCCCGCGCGAGCAGCGGGTGGTCGTGCGTCCACCTCCCGGTCGCCAGCAGCTGCGCGACGGCCGCCGCCCGATCGGGCGGCATGCGCTTCGCGAGCAGGCGCGTCACGAAGCTCTCGACCTGCACGAGCGCCTTGCGGCCGACGTCGGCGAGCAGCAGCGTCTTGTCCTCGTGGTCGCCGGGCATCTCGGACACCTCGACGAGCGACGCGGCCGGGAACTCGCCGAGCTGCGGGTCGACCGGGCCGAGCGCCGAATGCGCGTCGATCAGGATCTCGTCGGCGGCCATCGCGATCAGGGTGCCGCCGCTCATCGCGTAATGCGGCACGACCGCGGTCACGCGTCCGTCGTGGTCGGCGAGCGCGCTCGCGATCTGCTGGGCGGCCAGGACCATGCCGCCGGGCGTGTGCAGGATGATCTCGATCGACCGGCCCTGCGGCGTCTCCTGGATCGCGCGCAGGATGCCCTCGGCGTCGTCGATGTCGATGAAGCGGACGATCGGGAAGCCGAACAGCGACATCGACTCCTGCCGGTGGATCAGGCTGATCACAGTCGTCTGCCGCTTGCGCGAGATCGCCGCCATGGCGTAGCGGCGGCGGGTCATGAGCACCTGGCGCTGGAACGCCGGCTGCATCGAGGCAAGGATGAAGAACAGCCACAGGAGGCTGAGCGGATCCATCGCTTACGCCGCCGCCGCGAGGGTGCGGTCCAGCCAGTCGCGCAACTGCCGCTCGGGCACCGCGCCGACCATCCGGTCGACCTCTTGGCCGCCGCGGATCAGCACGAGCAGCGGGATGCTCATGGCCTGGTAGCGGGCGCCGATGTCCGGCGCCGTGTCGACGTTGAGCTTGACCACCTTCAGCTCGCCGGGACGGTTACGGGCGTGTGCCTCGACGGCGGGCGAGACCATCCGGCACGGCCCGCACCACGGCGCCCAGAAGTCCACGAGGACGGGCACCGACGCGGCGATCTCCGCGTCGAAGGTCTCCGGCGCCGCCTCGACGATCCAGGGCAGCAGGTTGTGGCAGTTGCCGCAGCGCGGGACGCCCTCGGGGCGCGGCCCGACCCGGTTCTTCTTGCCGCAGTGCGGACACGCGATGATCGTCATGCCGCCGCTCCGACCCGTTCCCGGACGCCCCAGCCGACGACGAGCCCGTCGTCGTCGGCGTCGATCGTGATCGTCGAGCCGTCGACGATCTCGCCGGACAGGAGCGCGCGCCCGACGCGCGTCTCGACCTCGCGCTGGATGAACCGCCGCAGCGGGCGCGCGCCATACACCGGGTCGTAGCCCTCGCGCGCGATGAAGTGCTGCGCCGCCTCGTTCAGCTCCAGCGCGATCCGGCGCTCGGCCAGGCGCTCACGCAGCGAGTCGATCTGCAGCTCGACGATCCGCTCGATCTCGTCCAGCGTGAGCGGCTTGAAGAGCACCGTCTCGTCGACGCGGTTGAGGAACTCGGGCCGGAAGTGCTCGCGCAGCTCGGCCATCACGCGGGCGCGCACGTCCCCGGGGAGCTCGCCGCTCTCCGTGATTCCTTCCAGCAGGTACACGGAGCCGATGTTCGAGGTCATGATGATCACGGTGTTGCGGAAGTCGACGCGGCGGCCCTGGCTGTCGGTCAGGCGGCCGTCGTCGAGCACCTGCAGCAGCGTGTTGAAGACGTCGGGATGCGCCTTCTCGATCTCGTCGAACAGCACGACCGCGTACGGCTTGCGGCGCACTGCCTCGGTCAGCTGGCCGCCCTCCTCGTAGCCGATGTAGCCGGGAGGCGCCCCGACAAGCCGGCTGACGGTGTGGCGCTCCTGGTACTCGGACATGTCCAGCCGGACGATGTTGTCCTCGGAGTCGAACAGCGCCTCGGCCAGCGCGCGCGAGAGCTCGGTCTTCCCGACGCCGGTCGGGCCGAGGAAGATGAACGAGCCGATCGGCCGCTTCGGGTCCTTGATCCCGGCGCGAGCGCGGATGATCGCGTCGGCGACGAGCTGGACCGCCTCGTCCTGGCCGATCACGCGCTCGTGCAGCACCTCGTCGAGCCGCAGCAGCTTCTCGCGCTCGCCCTCCATCAGGCGCGCAACCGGGATGCCCGTCCAGCGCGCGACGATCTCGGCGATCTCGTCGTCGGTGACCTCCTCGCGCAGCAGCCGGACGCCGCCTTGCTTGGACTCGAGGCGCTCCTCCTCGCCCTGCAGCCGGCGCTCGAGCTCCTGCAGGCGGCCGTAGCGCAGCTCGGCGGCGCGGTTGAGGTCGTAGCGGCGCTCCGCGTCCTCGATCTCGCGCCGCAGGCGCTCGAGCTCCTCGCGCAGCGCCTGCAGCTTGCGGATCGCGCTGCGCTCGGCCTCCCACTGGGCGCGCATCGCGTCGGCCTGGGCGCGCAGGTCGGCGAGCTCGGCGCGCAGCGCCTCCAGACGCTGCTTGGAGGCCTCGTCGGACTCCTTCTGGAGCGCCGCCTCCTCGATCTCCAGCCGCATCACGCGGCGCGTGATCTGGTCCAGCTCCTGCGGCATCGAGTCGATCTCGGTGCGCACCACCGCGCACGCCTCGTCGACGAGGTCGATCGCCTTGTCGGGCAGGAAGCGGTCGGTGATGTAGCGGTGCGAGAGCGTGGCGGCAGCGACAAGCGCGGCGTCCTGGATCCGCACGCCGTGGTGGACCTCGAGCCGCTCGCGCAGGCCGCGCAGGATCGAGATCGTGTCCTCGACCGTCGGCTCGTCGACCATCACCGGCTGGAAGCGGCGCTCCAGCGCGGCGTCCTTCTCGATGTGCTTGCCGTACTCGGACAGCGTCGTGGCGCCGATGCAGTGCAGCTCGCCGCGCGCGAGCATCGGCTTGAGCATGTTGCCGGCGTCCATGGCGCCCTCGGCGGCGCCGGCGCCGACGACGGTGTGCAGCTCGTCGATGAACAGCAGGATGCGGCCCTCGGCCGCTTTGATCTCGCCGAGCACGGCCTGCAGGCGCTCCTCGAACTCGCCGCGGTACTTGGCGCCCGCGACGAGCGAGGACATGTCGAGTGCGAACACGGTCTTGTCGCGCAGCCCCTCCGGCACGTCGCCGTTGACGATCCGCTGCGCCAGCCCCTCGACGATCGCCGTCTTGCCGACGCCCGGCTCGCCGATCAGGACCGGGTTGTTCTTGGTCTTGCGGCTGAGGATCTGGATCGTGCGGCGGATCTCCTCGTCGCGCCCGATCACGGGGTCGAGCTTGCCCTTGGACGCCTCCGCGACGAGGTCCCGCCCGTACTTCTCCAGCGCCTCGTACGCGCTCTCGGGCGTTGCCGAGGTGACGCGCTGCGCGCCGCGCACGGCGGTCAGCGCCTCGAGCACGCGGTCGCGGTCAACGCCGTGCTGATGCAGGATCCGCTTGGCCGGCGTATCGGCCTCCAACAGCGCGAGCAGCAGGTGCTCCACGGACACGTAATCGTCCTTGAGCCGCTCGGCCTCCTGCTCGGCGCGGTCGAGCAGCACCCCGAGCGCGCGCGTGACGGTGACGTTGCCCTGGCCCGAGCCGGACACGCGAGGCCGGCGCTCGAGCGCCTGCTCGACGTCGCGCCGGATGCCGTCGAGGTCGGCGCCCAGGCGGGCGAGAAGCCGGACGGCGATGCCGTCGCGCTGGTCGAGCAGCGCGAGCAGTACGTGCTCGACGTCGACCTCGGTATGCCCGAAGCGCATTGCCTTCGTCTGCGCGTCGTGAAGCGCCTCCTGGCTCTTCTGGGTCAGCCGGTTTGGATCCATGTCGTCACCTCTCGTAGCGGCGCAGCCGCGCCTCCAGTTCGTCGATCCGCGCCAGCAGCCGGCACGCCAGCACCGCGCCCGAGTAGCCGATCCCGAGGTCGCGCCGCAGCCGTGCGGCCTGCGCCAGCCGTGCGCCCGCGCCCGGCTCGGCGGGATCGACCAGCCCGAGGCGGATGAAGCGCGCGACCAGATCGGGGTGCATCCCGGCCTCGCGCGCGAGCCTGTCCAGCCTGCCGTTCATCCGCACCAGCGCCAGCGTCGGCATCAGGACCTCCGCGGATCGAACTTGGACGTGTCGGCGAGCTCCCGGAACAGCTCGCGCTCCTTCCTGGACAGCTTCTTGGGCACGACGATCCTCACGACCGCGTAGAGATCGCTGCCGCCGAGCCCGGCGCCGCGCAGACGCAGGCGCCGCCCGCACGACGAGCCCGCGGGGACCTTCACGCGCGCGCCGCCGTCGAGCGTCGGCACGCGCACCTCCGCGCCGAGCGCGGCCTCCCATGGAGCGACGTCGACGTCGGTCTCGAGGTCGTCGCCGCGGAAGCGGAAGCGGCGGTGCGGGCGCAGCTGAATGCGCAGCAGCAGGTTGGCGCCTGGGACCCTGATCGCCTCGCCGTCGCGCACGCCCGGCGGGATGTCGACCTCGAACTCGCGCCCGTCGCCGAGCGTCACGCGCCGCCGCCCGCCGCGCGCGGCCTCCTCGAGGTCGAGCTCGAGCACGGCGTCGCGGGTGGCGGCGCGGCGCGCCGAGCGGCGACCGCCGCGGCCGCCGAACAGGCCCTCGAACAGGTCGCTGAAGTCGCCGTCGCCGCCGAATTGGACCCGCACGTCCTCGAAGCCGTCGGGCGCGCCACGGCCCTGGCTGAAGTACTCCTCGAAGCCGGGCGCCCCCGAGACGTCCTGCCCGGAGCGCCAGTTGGAACCGAGGCGGTCGTAGCGCTCGCGCTTCTCGGGATCGCGCAGCACCTCGTAGGCCTCCGAGATCTCCTTGAAGCGGTCCTCGGCGCCCGGGTCCTTGTTGACGTCCGGGTGGTACTCGCGGGCGAGGCGGCGGTATGCCCGCCGGATGTCCTCGTTGCTCGCGTCGCGCGGGACGCCGAGCGCCTCGTAGTAGTCCTGGTAGCCGACGGCCATCAGCGCCTCCGCGAGACGATGACCTGTGCTGGGCGCAGCACGCGATCGCGGCGCTCGAACCCGGAGCGCGCGACGTCGACGATCGTGCGGTCAGGGACCTCGTCGGTCTCGCGCACGCCGACCGCCTCATGGCGCTCCGGATCGAACGGCTCGCCCGCCGCACCCAGGCGGGCGATCCCTTCGCGCTCGAGGATCGCGGCGATCTGCTCACGCAGCGGCGCGAAGGCGTCGCCGTCGGCGCGCGTCGCGCGATCGACGCTGTCGACCAGCTCCAGCCAGTCGCGGACGAGAGCATCCGTGCCCTCGTCCAGGCGCCGCTGTACGTCCCGCGCGACGCGTTTGCGGTAGTTGTCGAGATCGGCGAGGGCGCGCTTGTAGCGGTCCTCGAGCTCCGCGTTGCGGGCCTCGAGCTCCTCGACGGTCGGGGTCTGTTGGGCTTCGTCACTCACGGGTGAACTCGGCGTCGACGACATCGTCGTCTTCGGCGTCAGCCGCGGCCTCGGCGCCGTTGCCGCTCGGCGCCGCCTGCGCGGCGGCGGCCGGCAGCGCCTGCGCGAGCTGTTGCAGGTCCGAGCTCAGTGGCCGGACGCGGTCCAGTCCGGCCTCCTCGGAGATCGCCGAGCGAGCGTCCGCGATCACCTGCTCGGCGCGCGCCTTCTCGTGCACGGGCAGGCGGTCGGAGAGCTGGTTGACGAGCTGCTCGACCTGGTAGGCGAGTGAGTCCAGCTCGTTGCGCGCGTCGATCTCCTGGCGCCGGCGCCGGTCCTCGGACGCATGCTCCTCGGCCTCGCGCACCATTCGCTCGACCTCGCTCTGGTCGAGGTTGGTGCTCTCGGCGATCGTGACCTCCTGCTCGGCGCCGGTGTCCTTGTCGCGCGCCGAGACGTGCAGGATGCCGTTGGCGTCGACGTCGAAGGTGACCTCGATCTGCGGCACGCCGCGCGGCGCGGGGCGGATGCCCTCGAGCCTGAAGCGGGCGAGTTGGCGGTTGTCGCGGGCCAGCTCGCGCTCGCCCTGCAACACGACGACGTCGACGGCCGTCTGGTTGTCCTCGGCGGTCGAGAATGTCTCGGTCCGGCGGGCCGGGATCGTCGTGCCGCGCTCGATCACCTTCGTCATCACGCCGCCGAGCGTCTCCAGACCGACCGACAGCGGCAGCACGTCGAGCAGCACGACGTCCTCGACCTCGCCCTTGAGCACTCCGGCCTGCAGCGCGGCCCCGATCGCCACGACCTCGTCGGGGTTGACCGTCATGTTCGGGTCCTTGCCGCCGGTCAGGCGGCGCACGAGCTCCTGCACCTTCGGGATCCGTGTCGTGCCGCCGACGAGGATGACCTCGTCGATGTCATCGGCGGTCAGCTTCGCGTCCGACAGCGCCTCCTCGACGGGCCCGCGTGTGCGCTCGATCAGGTCGTTGACGAGTTGCTCGAACTGCGCGCGCGTGAGCTGCGTGTTGAGGTGTTTCGGCCCCGACGCGTCTGCTGTGATGAACGGCAGGTTGATCTGGGCCGTGGTCGCCGAAGAGAGGTCGACCTTCGCGCGCTCGGCGGCCTCATAGAGGCGCTGCAGCGCCTGCGGGTCGGTGCGCAGGTCGATGCCGGTGTCGTTCTTGAACTGGTCGGCGAGCCAGTCGACGATGCGCTTGTCGAAGTCGTCGCCGCCGAGGTGGCCGTCGCCGCTGGTCGACCGCACCTCGACCACGCCGTCGCCGACGTCGAGGATCGACACGTCGAACGTCCCGCCGCCGAAGTCGTACACGAGCACGGTCTCGGAGCCCTTCTTGTCAAGGCCGTAGGCGAGCGCGGCCGCGGTCGGCTCGTTGATGATCCGCAGCACCTCCAGGCCGGCGATCTTGCCGGCGTCCTTGGTCGCCTGCCGCTGCGCGTCGTTGAAGTACGCCGGGACGGTGATGACCGCCTCGGTGACGCGCTCCCCGAGGAACTTCGCCGCGTCGTCGGCCAGCTTGCGCAGCACGAGTGCCGAGATCTCCTCCGGCGCGTACTGCTTGCCGCGGACCTCGAAGCGGGCGGCATCGCTGGATCCCGCGACGACCTTGAAGGAGACGATCTTCGTCTCCTCGTCGACCTCATGGAACTTGCGACCGATGAAGCGCTTTGCCGAGTAGATCGTCGCCTCCGGGTTCAGGATCGCCTGGCGCCGGGCGACCTGTCCGACCAGCCGCTGCCCGTCATCGGTGAACGCCACGACCGACGGCGTCGTGCGGGAGCCCTCGGCGTTGGGGATCACCTCCGCGCGGCCTCCTTCCATCGTCGCGGCGACCACCGAATTCGTGGTTCCCAGATCGATCCCAACAGCTCTGGCCATGACGACGCCTCCTCTCGGGGTGGTAGTCGATGCGTTAGGCCGTCCGCGGCCGATCGCAAACCCGGCTGCTCAGCCGGTCGCGGGCGGGCCGTACCGGCGCCGCGAGAGGCGGCGCAGGCGGCCGCGCTCGACGGCGTCGCGCAGCGCCCCCCCAAACCGGCCTGGGCCCCACTCGCGAGCGTGGACGCGCCGGCTGAGGTCGGCGCGCGTGGCGGGGCCCGCGTCGCGCGCGGCATCGGCCAGCGCCTCGACCTCGCGCTCGCGCGTGCCCTCGTCCTCGCGCGTCGAGTGCGAGCACGAGCCAACCATTCCCGGCGAGTAGAACATCTCGCCGCGGCCCGGGCCCGGGCGCAGCCGCTTCGCCTTGGCCTTCGCCGCGGTCAAGGGCTCGGCGATCGCCTCCAGCGAGCGCCCCTCGGCGCGCACGCCGAAGAGCAGCTCGGCGACGCCGCCGAGCGCCATCGCGCCCGCGCCGATCAGGAATCCGGTCGCCACCTGGTCGATGCTGCCGCTGTGGATGAAGCGGCCGAACAGGAGCGGGCCGGTGATCCCGCCGACGGCCGTGCCGAGCGCGTAGAAGAACGCGATCGCGAGCGCGCGCGTCTCCATCGGGAAGATCTCGCTGACCGTCAGGTACGCCGAGCTCGCGCCGGCGGAGGCGATGAAGAACGCGGCCATCACGAGCGCCATGAACGTCCATGTGGTCAGCGTGACCGAGCGCAGAAGCAGCCCGAGCGCGACCACGATCGCCGCCGACGCGAGGTAGGTGCCGGCGATCATCGGGATCCGCCCGACGGTGTCGAACAGGCGCCCGAGAAGCAGCGGGCCGAGGAAGTTGCTCGCGGCGAACGCCACCATGAACCACGGCACCGAGCCCGAGGAGACGGCGAAGAACCCGTGCAGGATCGTGCCGAGGTCGAACGTCACCGCGTTGTAGAGGAACGCCTGGCCGACGAACAGCGCGACGCCGAGCACCGCGCGCCTCGGGTAGCGCCTGAACGCGACGGAGGCGATCTCGCGGAACGGGATCGCGTCGCGCGGGTGGACCGTGATCTCGAACGCGGGCGGCGGAAGCTCGTGGGCAAGCTCGGTGCGCACCTGCGCCTCGATCTCGTCGACGATCCGCTCCGCCTCCTCAGGGCGGCCGTGGATGTACAGCCAGCGCGGGCTCTCGGGAACGTTGCGGCGCACGAGCAGGATCGCGAACGCGAGCACCGCGCCGATGCCGAACGCGAGCCGCCAGCCGACGTCGGAGGCGAAGATCCCCTCGTCGAGGAACAGCAGCGCGCCGATCGCGCCGACCCCGGCGCCGACCCAGAAGCTGCCGTTGATCGCGATGTCGACCGCGCCGCGGTTGCGTGCGGGGATCAGCTCGTCGATGGCGGTGTTGATCGCCGAGTACTCGCCGCCGATGGCGAACCCGGTCAGCGCGCGGAAGAGGAAGAAGTACCACGGGGCGAACGCGAACGCGGTCGCCACCGACGCGAGGATGTAGAGGCCCAGCGTGACCATGAAGAGCTTCTTGCGCCCGTAGCGGTCGGTCAGCTGCCCGAAGAAGAGCGCGCCCAGGCACGCGCCGGCGACGTAAAGGGCGCCGGCCAGACCGACGTCGGCGGAGCTGAGGTCGATCCCGCTGCCGGCCTCGGTCATGCGCGGCGCGATCGCGCCGACGATCGTGACCTGCAGGCCGTCGAGGATCCAGACGGTGCCGAGCCCGATCACGATCCGCCAGTGGAAGCGCGACCACGGTAGACGGTCGAGGCGGGCGGGTACGTCGGTCTCGATGACGTCGGCGCGAGTCATCTGTGGTTCGCATCTAGGGCGCTTGCGGCGCGATTCAAGCAGCACGGTTGGAGGCTCGGCCGCCGCGGCCTAGTACAGCGCGCGTGAACACCCCTCAGATGCAGACCGACGCGCTCGTCGAGACGCCCGACTCCAGCGGCGCCTATCCCCGGCTCAGCGAGCAGCAGATCTCGGCGATCGAGATCGCCGGGCGCCGCCGGGCGGTGCGCTCCGGCGAGGTCCTCGTCCGCACCGGCGACGTCGGCTACGACTTCTTCGTCGTCCTCTCGGGCAAGGTCGCGATCCTCGACGAGGGCCCGCCGCTCCCCGAGCTGGTCGCCGTGCACGGCCCGCGCCGGTTCCTCGGCGAGCTGAGCCTGTTGACGGAGCAGGCGTCGCCGTTCACGGCGATCGTGCGCCAGCCGGGCGAGGTGTTGCAGGTCCCGTCCGAGCGGCTGCGCGACCTCGCCACCCAGGACACCGTGCTCGGCGACCTGATCCTGCGCGCGTTCGTGCTGCGCCGCACGCTGCTGCTCGGGATCGGCGCGGGCTTTCGCATCATCGGCTCGCGGTACTCGCCCGACACCCGTCGCCTGCGCGAGTTCGCGGCACGCAACCGCCTCCCGCACGGCTGGATCGACCTCGAAGACGACACGTCGGCGGAGCTGCTCCTGCGACGCCTGGGGATCGCGCCGGAGGAGACGCCGGTCGTGATCGTCCGCGGCGACGCGGTGCTGCGCAATCCCAGCGCCGAAGAGCTCGCGCGCGTACTCGGCCTGCGCGACACCGGCGGCGGCGAGACCGTCCGCGACCTCGTCGTCGTCGGCGCCGGCCCGGCCGGCCTAGCCGCCGCCGTGTACGGCGCGTCGGAGGGGTTGGACATCGTCGTCGTCGACGGCGTGGCGACCGGCGGGCAGGCCGGCACGTCGTCGCGGATCGAGAACTATGTCGGCTTCCCGTCCGGCGTCTCAGGCGGCGAGCTCGCCGATCGCGCGACGATCCAGGCGCGCAAGTTCGGCGCCCGCATCACCGTTCCCGCCGAGGCGGTCGCGCTCGAGGGACGCGACGGCACCTACGCGGTCAGGCTCGGCGACGGTGAGACGGTCGTCGGTCGCACCGTCGTGATCGCCACCGGCGCCCACTACCGCCGGCTTTCCGTCCCGCGACTCGAGGATTTCGAGCCGACCTGCGTCTACTACGCGGCGACGCAGATCGAGGCGCGCCTGTGCCTCGGCGACCCCGTCGTGGTCGTCGGCGGCGGCAACTCGGCCGGGCAGGCGACGGTGTTCCTCTCCCGCTACGCCGCGCGGGTCGCGCTCGTCGTGCGCGAGCCGGAGCTCGATGTGAACATGAGCCGCTATCTCGCCGACCGGATCGGCCGGCTCGAGAACGTCGAGGTCCTCCTCCACCACCAGCTGCGCGAGCTGCGCGGCGACGGTTGCCTGGATGCCGTGGTGGCAGAGGACGACCTGACCAGCGAGCGCCGGACGGTGCCGGCCAAGGCGCTGTTCGTCTTCATCGGCGCGAGCCCGCGCACCAAGTGGCTCGACGGCCAGGTCGCGCTCGACGACGGCGGCTACATCCTCACCGGTCCGGACACCGGTCGGCCCGGCGCGCTGTACCTGGAGACGAGCCTCCCGGGCGTGCTGGCCGCCGGCGACGTGCGCCACGGCTCGATCATGCGCATCGCGTCGGCGGTCGGCGAGGGCGCGATGGCGGTCAAGCTCGTGCGCGCGTACGTCGGCCGGTCCCACGGCGAGCTCCAGCGTGTGGCGATGGCCGCCCCCCGGTGAGGAGCGGACGGCGTCCGGGTTCAGGCGCTGCGGCACGCGCAGCGTGCGCTCGAAGCGGCCGAAGCCGCGCTCGATCCGGCGGATCGCGGCCTCGCCGCGGTCCTCGTACGGGAACGGCCAGCCCGGCAAGCCGTAGCTGACGAACGCGATCGTCGGCAGCGCCCAGCTCGATCGCGGTGCGTGCTCGAGCACGCCGGCCGCTCAAGGCGCGCGGGGACGCCACAACTCGCCGGCGACTTGTCCGCACGCTGCGCCGTCGCTGTTACGCTCGCGAATGTGGCCTAGCACAATGGGCGCTTGGTCGTGCGACTCCCACCCGTTCCAGGCTCGGCGGCGATGACAGATCAGCACGAGGCGTCACGAGTGAGGATCCGCTATGACGCGTGCTTGCCGCAGGCACGCTGGGGACCGCTGTTTCATGTCTTCCGGCTCGAGCAGCCCGATGTCCTGCTGGACTGGCGGCCCGACGGCTTCCCGACGCGCGACGTTCCGCTCCTCGACGGCGCCGACGTCGGTCTGTTTCTAGAGCCGCCGCTGGAGCCCGGCCTCGGGGCGCTCACGCTCGACGTCAGCCCGATGGTCGTGATCGTCGGCGCGGGCCACCGTCTCGCCGGCCAGGGCGAGCTGTGCGTCGCCGACGTGCTCGGCGAGCCGTTCCCGGGCGGCCCGCGGCTGCATCCCGGGTGGAACGCGTTCTGGACGCTCGACGAGCACCGAGGCGGGCCGCCTGTTTCCACCGACGACGACGTCAGGACCGTCGCGCACGGGCTCGAGGTCATCGCCCAAGGCCGCGCGATCGGCACCATCGCGGCATCTGTCGTCCACGGCCTGGACCACCCCGGCGTGGTCGCGCTACCGCTGCGCGACGGGCCGATGGTCACGACTCGCCTCGTGTGGCGCGCCGCCGACGACAACCCGCTTGTCCGCGCGCTCGTGGAACTGGCCGGCGCATGGACACGCACAGATCGGCCGCTCAGCGACGAGCGGTAGTTGCGCGCGGCCACGCGCGGCCTAGCCCCGCCGAGGATGCCCCGCACCGGTTCGGTCGTGGTCGCGTATGACGCAACGCCCGCGTCCGAGCGCGCGCTGCGGGAGGCCGCCGCATTCCTCGCGGGTCGCCCCGCGCCCGTGCTGGGAAGCGTCTCGCGCGGCGTCATCCGCGCCGGGCCGTGCGCCGTCGTCGTCGTCCGCGAGAACGTGAGAAAGGACTGACCGTGCGCCCTGTCGTCGTCTGCACCCACCTCGACCAGATCCGCCCCGTCGTCCCCCGCACGCCGCAGGGCTGCGAGGACTGCCTCGCGCTCGGCATGCCCTGGGTCCACCTGCGCCTGTGCCTGACGTGCGGGCACGTCGGCTGCTGCGACGCGTCCCCGGGACGGCACGCGCGGCGCCACGCCCACGCGGCAGGGCATCCGATCGTGCAGTCGTTCGAGGCCGGAGAGGACTGGCGCTGGTGCTTCATCGACGAGACCTACGTGTGACGCGTCCGGGCCGGAAGGGCACCTTGCGCCGCCACTGCGCGCGCCTATTGACGGTGCCATGCGTGTGGCCGAGCTGTACGAGATCGGCGGCGCTGCCCGTGCCGTCGCAGTTCGCGGACCCGCCGCCGCTCGGAGGCTACGAGACGGCCGAGGTGCTATCGCGGGGCTCATTGCGGGCCGGTGGCATCCGGTCGTCCACGCCGAGGTGCCAGCGCCCGTATTCGTCCCAGCCGTGCTCGGCGATGAACTCGTTCTCCTCGTCGGCGAGGCGCTCGCGCGCCGCCGGGCCGAGATCGGGTGGCTGGGTCGTCGTGCGGCGCATGGCCCGGACGAGTAGGCCGTCCTCGGGCATCGCCAAGCGGTTGTCGCGGGCGGCTCGCGGCCTAACGAACTGGCCGATGAGCGAGCAATACGAGCGGTTCGTCACCGCGGTCCAGCAGAAGGCGTCGATCAACCGCGAGGCCGCCGAGCGGGCCGCGCAGGCGACGCTGCAGACGCTGGCCGAGCGGCTCTCTCAGGGGCAGGCGCGCGACCTGGCCGCGCAGCTTCCGGAGCCGCTCGCCGGCTGGCTGTTCACCGACACCGACGCCGCTCCCTTCGGCCTCGAGGAGTTCCTGCGCAGGGTCGCCGAGCGCCTGGGCGTGGACGTCGAGAGCGCCCAGCGCTACGCGCACGCCGTGTTCACCGCGCTGGGCAGGACGGTGGACCCGAGCGAGATCGCCGACATGACCGCCGAGCTGCGACAGGAGTTCGCGCCGCTCGTGGCGGAGGCGGAGAACCGGTTCTGCAGCCCCGTGACACTCGAGGCGCTGCTGGACGGCGTCGCGGACCGCGCGGGCCTGTTCCCGGACGGCGCGCGCAAAGCGACCGAGGCGGTGCTCGAGACGCTCGCGGAGCGGATCGCCGCCGGCGAGGTCGACGATCTGACCGCCCTGCTCCCGCTCGAGCTGCACGCTTCGCTGGAGCGCGGCAAGCAGCGCGGGAACGGGAAGGCGGTGCGGATGTCGCTGGACGACTTCGTGCGCCGCGTGGCCGAGCGCGAGGGCATCTCGCTCGAGGCCGCGCGCGAGCACGTCGCGGCCGTGCTCGGGACGCTGCGCGAGCTGCTTCCCGACGCAGAATGGCGCGACGTGACGGCGCAGCTTCCGCACGACTACAAGGCGCTCGCGACCTGATGCATCGGCTGGTGCAGCTGATCGCCGACTACGAACCAGGCGAGCTCGCGTTCGCCGAGCAGCTGCAGCGCCTGGAGCTCGGCGTCCCCGACTGCGTCGTCAACGCCACGTTCGTCGCTCCCGGCGACACGCTGGCCGCGGGGCTGTGCGTCGCGCAGCTCGCGCTCGCGCACGGGCCGCCGGGATGGATGGTGGTCCATGACGTCGGCGCGGGCGAGCGCCTGTGCGTCGGCCGCACCCGCGCCGGTGCGATCGTCGTCGGGCCCGACGCCGGCTGGTCCTGGTCGTTCGTGGTCGACGAGGTGCGCGAGCTCTTCTACCTCGACGTGGGCTCGCGCGGCGCGCGGCGCCCCGTGCGCGATCTCGTCTCGCTCGCGGTGCGCCATGCCGTCACGCGCCATCCGCACGCCGTGACCGAGCTCGTGCCGCGCGACAGCGTGCCGCGCGTGCCGGCGTGCGCGATCGCGTGGATCGACCGCGCCGGCAACCTAACGACCACGCTCTCCCGCGCACCCGCCGAGGCCGGCGAGCGGGTGCGCGTCGACATCGGCGACGCCGGCGGCGTCGCGCTCGTCGCGGCCGATCGCGACGCGGTCCCCGAGGGCGAGCTCGCGCTCGCGCCCTGCTCGATCGGCTGGCCGACACGCGACGGGAGCCGGCGGCGGTTGCTCGAGCTGGGCGTCCAGGGCGGCAGCGCGGCGGAGCTCTTCGACCACCCGGCGACCGGCGCGCCCATCGCCCTCGCCCCTCTGCAACCGCGGGCGGCGGCATGAAGGCCGGACTGCTCGTCGCGGCGGTGCTGCTTGCGGGGTGCGGCGGCGAGCACAAGCCGCCGCCGGCGGCGGCGGTGACGACCGCCCCGCCGCGCGAGGCGCCGGCGCCGGCGCGTGACCAGACGATGGCGCTCGGGAAGCGCTTCGAGGAGGCGGTCGCGCGCGTCTCGCCGTCGGTCGGGCAGATCGAGTCGGGGAGCGGCCTCGGCTCGGGCATCGTCTATGACGACCGGGGCGACATCGTGACCAACCACCACGTCGTCGGCTCGAGCAAGGAGTTCACCGTCACGCTGGCCGGCGGGCGGCAGCTGAAGGCGTCGCTGATCGGCAGCTTCCCACCCGAGGACCCCAGCGGCATTCGTGCACCTGCGCCATGTCGCCGATCGCGAGGATCTCCGGGTGCCCGCCGACGCTCAGGTCGGGTCCGACCGCGATCCGCCGGCCCCGCGCGGCCGGGGCGCCGGCGGCCTTCGCCAGCGTCTCCGCGAGCTCGCTGCCGCCGACCTGATACGCCAGCCGCTGGAAGAAGTGGAAGCTACGCCGGTCGACCAGTGTGACGTCGACGGGCGCGGACCGAAGGCCGCGCACGGCCTCGAGGCCGCCGAAGCCGCCCCCCACGACGAACACGCGGTGGGGGGAGGAGCCGTAAGTCGTGCTCACCGCACGTCAGATAGGACGCCCGCCGCGCAAATCCAGCCCGCTTGGCGGCGACCTTCACGGGCCTACTGCCGGCGCGCGCGCAGCCGGTGGGCGAGCCGTAGCGGCAGCAACCCGAACGGCGGCGCGCGGCGGCCCAGGTCGGCACGCCGATCGCGATCGAGGGCGCGCGCGTAGCGGCGTGCGTCCTCCACGCTCGCGTAGTCCCTGGTGCCCAGCACACCGCAGCCGCGCTCGCAGTACCAGCGCAGCTGCGCTCCGTCGGCGACGAAGCGCACCCGGTGGCCGAGCGCCCGGCAACGCAGCATCGGCCAGTGGTGATAGGCCGTCGTCACCCGCGGCGCGCCAGTGCGGAGCTCAAGCGTCGACCCCCTCGCGCAGCTTGTCCAGCGCCCGCCCCTCGATCTGCCGCACGCGCTTGGCGCTGACGCCCAGCACGAGCGCGAGCTCGCGCAGCGTGCGCTCGGATCCGTCGAGCCCGGAGCGCGCGCGCATGATCATCCGTTCCGCGCTCGTCGAGCTGCTCGAGCAGGGACTCCAGCTCGCCGGCCTGGGCGCGCGTCGGCACGCGTAAGACGAGGTCGCCGAACGTGCTGCCCGACTCCTCGCTGCCGATCGGCTCGTGGAGCGCGCGCGGCGTGCGCGACGCCGCGATCAGGTGCTCGACCTGCCGGCGCGTGAGTCCCGTGTCCCAGGCGATCTCGTGCAGCGTCGGCACCTTGCCCTGAGCCTGCTCGCGCTCGGCGTTGCGCACGCGGGCGAGCTGCCTGACGGCGCGGTCCGACAGGATCACCGGGCGCGTGAACTCGGCGACGAGCTGCTGCATCGGCTGGCGGACCCACCACGCCGCATAGGCCCAGAACGGGGTCCCGGGCAGGGGAAGAAGACGATCTCGTCGCGAGCCGGGGCGCTCTTCTGGGGAACAGGGACCACGGCACCGGACAGCACCGCCACGAGGGGGATGGCCTGCTAGCCGCCGCGTCCACTGTGCCACGCCTCAACGCTCGGGAGCAGCGCCAGCGCGAGCGCGGTACCGCCTCCGAGGGCGGCACCTAACAGCAGCCCGCGCAGGCCCGAGCCGGGCGCGCGCTCGGAGCTTGTCGCGCGCAGGCTCGTCGCGAGTGTGCTCCAGGCGCGCGGAAGGTACCAGAGGAAGTGCACGCCGAAGCAGCCACTCCACACGATGAAGGCGACCTTGTGCAGCTCCAGCACGATGCCCGAGCGGTGGCCGATGATCACCAACAGCACGCCGGACGCGAAGATGAGCAGCGTCGTCGCCACGAGGACGGGCGCGAGCACGCGCAGCGCCAGTACTGGCGGGCCTTCGGCGCGGTAGCGCGGCGCGCGCGTGTAGTAGCGGGCGAAGCGATAGCCCGTGCTCGCGAGCTTGAGCGCGACGGGTCCGATCAGCACCAGCCCGATGAACATGTGCTCGGTACGGAGATTGCCCAGCCATAGGATCGTCACGCCCTCGGCCGCGAGCAGGGCGGCGAGCACGAGGGCGGTCGTGCTCGTCAGCAGCCGGTTGCCGGCGGTCCCGCCGAGGCGGTCGCGCCGCTCGGCGGTCGCGCTCGCACTCGCCACCGCCGGCCGGCTCACTCCGCCTCCCGGCCGCTGCGCAGGCGCAGCGCGAGGCCGTGCACGCACGATCCACACTGCCCGGCGCTTTCGCCGGCCATCCAGCGGACCACGCGGGCGGGCCGCGAAACCGCGGCGTCACGCGCCCGCAGCCGCCGCGAGTCCACGACGTCTCGCACCTGCCGGCCACGAGCGATCGTCATGGCGTCAAGCTTCGCCGAGCGGCATAAGCCTTGCGTAGGAACCGCTGCTGCACAGGTTGCAGCGCACCGATGTTCCTGCAACCTGGCAGAGGTCGAGCAGCGAGCTCGGGGTGATCGTCGGTGCAGCACCCCGAGCGGTTCGCGTCCGCATGCATCGGCTTCTCGAAGAGCTACGACGGAGTTCGCGATCGTCGTGTACGTCGGCTGGTTCAACACCAGCCGGCTGCACGAGTCCTTGAGCGACATCCCGCCGATGAGGTTCGGCTCATGGCGGCTGCGCGAGCTCACGCGGCTCGACTCGGCGCACAGCCGCAACTGGTCGCGACCGCTGTCTCGTCGCTTGAGCGAGCGCGGTAGGCGCCGGGCGAGGCGTCGCCCGGCGCCACGCGCATGACTACTGGGCCGCCGCTCCTCGCGGTCCTGCCGCGGCCGGCGTCCCCGTCGGTTTGTGGACGTCTTCGCCCGCCCACACGACGTTCGTGTTGTACGCCATGCGCACCGTCATGTCGGCGAACGCCTTCGACATGAACGTCAGGACGTTCGGATCGTTGTTGCTCAGGTTGTCGCACCAGCGGAACGGGTTGTCGACGCATCCGCCGTCGAAGCTCGGCACGTTGCCCTCGTAGTTGCCGAGAGACCCGCCGAACAGGTCGACCTCCTCCTGGGTCTTGCAGCAGTCCTGCCCGGTCAGCAGACCGCTGGCGGGAACGCCCGCCAACTGGAACTGCTCCGCGTCGGTTCCCACCGGCGAGAAGAAGATGTGGTTCTTCCCGACGGAGCTGAAGTAGTTCACCGCCATGTCGCGGGCGACCTTCGACGGTTCGTACACCTGCGGGGGGAACTGCTTGCTGACGGTACGCCCGAACAGGTCGACGGCCGCGGGGTCGAGGACGCCGATGGAGTAGTTGGGCGTCGCCGTCACGTCCGCGTCGAGGTCGTAGCGGATCTTCGCCAATTCGCTCGCCGAGAGGTGGCTGACGTAGTACTCCGAGCCCAGCTCACCGAGCTCCTCGCCCCCGAACCAGATGAAGCGCAGCTTGTTGAGCGGATGGACCTTGCGCATCTGCTGCGCGATGTCCAGGATCGTGGCCGAGCCAGAGGCGTTGTCGAGCATGCCCGCGCCGTAGATGGCGTCGAGGTGCGCGTCGACCACCACGACGTGGTTCGGGTCGCCGCCCTTGGACTCCGCGATGACGTTCCAGTCGGTGCGGTTCGGGTCGACGATCTGGTGGATGCTCAGGCTCATGACCGGCGGCGTGCCGGCCGTGTACTCGTTGTAGAGGCTCTGGCCGATGTCGAACGACGTGAACGCCACTGGGATGCTCGCCACGAACGGGTTGCCGTCCGCGTCCACCATGCTGCCGGAGAACACGCTCGTGCGGCCGGGGTTGCCCTCGTTGAAGATGACCACGCCGACTGCTCCTGCATTGGTGGCGTTGAGCACCTTCGTCCCGAAGGTGCACGTGCCGCGCTGGATCAGGGCGATCTTCCCCGCGAAGCCGGTGAAGTCACTCGGGCTGCACCCGCTCGCCGAGCTCGGGCTGGGTGCCGGAGGCATGACGGTGCCGCCGGCCGGCTTCACTTGCGCGCCGGTCGCGTCACCCTGGCTGGAACCGGGGTTCCAGTCGCTGATGAGCGAGAAGCTCCGCGGGGTCGGTGAGACCTCGCTGAAGCTCGGCGTCCCGACGTAAGACGAGTACGTGAACGTGTACGGCTGGAGCGTGACGTCGTAGCCGGCCTTGCGCATCGCATCCGCGACATAGTCGACCGACGCCTTATAGCCGGGCTCGCCGGGGTTGCGCGACGGATGGCCGTCAGCGCCCGGGTTGGCGTCGGCGATCGCCTGGAATGCCTTCATATGGTTCCAGAGATCGTCCGTGGTCACGCACGGCACCAGCTTGCCCGGCGTGTCGTTGACCCGGTTGTCGCAACCGGCGTTCGATTGGGCCTTCGCCGTGGCCGGCAGGCAGAGTGCAGCGGTGGCGCAGAGCGCGGGCAACCACCAGTGTCTCACGCGATAAGGCATGAGAGACCCTCCTCAATAGCTCGACACGAGCCACGCGACCGTTGCGCATCTTTGCGCACCACGCATCCTTTGCGTGCGGCCGCCGAGACCCGCAATGACGTTGCGCGCATACTACGTCTCGGCCGCGACCGTCGTCAACTTTGCTGACTGGTAACGCGCTGGCGCCGCGCCTCAGGCGGCGAACCGAGCCGCGGCGCAAATGCGCGAGGACGCCTCTTCGTCGAATACGGGGACTTCGTCGCCGCCCGCCGGCACCGCTGCGTGTCGCGCAACGCGTCAGCGACGAGGTTTGCGCGGTCGGCAGCGCTGGATTGCAGCTCGAGAGGCCGACGTCTTCACGGTCACTCAGCGGATCAGCATGGGCAGCGTCGCGTGGTACCTCGACGGCGAGGGAGATACCGACGCGGGAGCACGAAGGAGCCGAGACTCTCGAGTACGACGGGCATGAGATCGACCTGTTCGCCGTCTGGCCGCTGCACGCCGACGAGATGCAGGTCAAGCTCGACGAAGGTCTCGACCGCCTCTTGGATCTGCTCGACGACGCCTCGATCATCGAGATCGTCGACCCGGACCGACCCAGCGTGGTCCCGAGACGCCGCCGACGCGGGTTCTTCCGTCGCTGAGCGACAGCGGGCATGGCCGCGGAAGGATTGCCGGCGGGAGCCGCAACGCGACTGCCGCATCTCGTCCAAAGCGGCAGCCGCGTTCCGGTGCACGGCGTCACCCGAGCTGCTGGCCTGACACGCTGCGCCAGTGCGTCTGGGCGCTCTCTCCCTTTGTCTTGCCGCGCCGCAGGCGAGGCTAATTCACGGGCAGCGCCTGCGCGGCCTGATCGTCGTGCTCTGGCGCGCCGGGCTTCGGATCAGCGAGGCGCTGGCGCTCGCCGAGGCCGACATCGACCCGCGGCGCGGCGCCGTGCTGGTGCGTCGTGGCAAGGGGCGGACGCCGCCGCGAGGTCGGCATGGACGACTGGGCGTGGGAGCAGTTGCAGCCGTGGGAGACCGCCCGGCTCCAGCTCCCGGTGGGGCCACTGTTCTGTGTCGTCACCGGCCCGACGCGCGGCCGACGATGGTCGCTCGCGGCCGCGCGCGCACAGTTGCGAGACACCGCGGCGGCCGCCGGCGTCCGGCGCCGCTTTGCCCCGCACCAGCTTCGCCACGCGCACGCCGTCGAACTCGCCCGCGAAGGCGTCCCGCTGGTGGTCATCCAGCGGCAGCTCGGCCACAGCAACCTCGGGATCACGTCCGTGTACCTGCAGGGCATCGACAATGCCGAGATCATCGAGACGGTGCACGCCCGGCGAGCGCCCATGGTCCCAGTGCACGTCGCGCTTGGCCGCTGACGAGCGCCGGGATTGCTGATCGCGCAAAGGCGACCGATGCAGAACTTCGTCAGCCAGCTTGCGGATTCCCGGCGTTGATCGCCCATTGGGCGGCGAAAGCCCGTTCGTACGCGGGGCGCGCTTCGCCGCGGGCAACATAGGCGGCCAGCTTCGGAAACTCGTCCAGAAGGCCCGAAGGTCGCAGCCTCAGCAGCACCGACACCATCATCAGATCGCCCGCGCTGAACGCCCCGTCGAGCCAGTCGGCATCACCCAAGCGGGCAGAAAGCTGGACCAGTCGATCGCGAATACGGTCCTTGACCAGCGGCAGGCGCTCTTCGGCCCAGGGCTTGTCGCCCTCCGCGAACCTGGCGGTCACGAGATCGAGGATCGGCGGCTCCACGGTGTTGAGCGCGGCGAACATCCAGGTGATGGCCCGCGCCCGCGCATTGGCATCGTCCGGGAACAGGCCCGCATGGTGCTCGGCGATGTGAAAGATGATCGCGCCTGTCTCGAACAGGGCAAGATCGCCTTCCTCATAGGTCGGAATCAGGCCGAACGGATGAAGGCGCAGGTGCGCGGGTTCATTCTTGGCCTGCAACGAGACGAGGCGCACCTCGTACGGTCGGCCCACCTCTTCCAGCGCCCAGCGAACGCGTGTATCGCGCGCCAGGCCCATGCCGCCATCGGGCGACAGCTCAAAGGCGGTGATGACGATGGTCATCGTTCTCCTCATCTCCGGTTGGGGTCATACGCATCGGACTCGGCCCACATCGAAAACTCATCGCTGGCCGCCGACTTGTCGATCGCCGACGCGAAGCGGCGGCAGCACGAAAATGCTGCTTCGCCTGGATGCAGCGGCCATGGCGTTCGGGCGCTCGCCTTCAATGCGAGACAGGCAGCCCGCTGATCAGTCGGCATCGCTGCCGCGTGTCGCGGTGGCTGTCGGCGAAGATCGGCTCGATCATGCCTTTGCGTTGGGCGTAGAGCCCGCCGCCGCGATCGGTCGCGAGCACGCGCCGCATGAAGTCGTAAAGACCGCCGTCCCAGCCCGGACGAGTGCCCTGGCGTTTGCCGGCATCAGGCGGGATCAAGACGACCGTTCCGCGACCGGTGAGCTGCTCGATCTGCACCTGATGCCAATAGCCGGCGTCGGCGAGCACGATCTCCAAAGGCTCAGTGATGCCGGCCGCAGTGAGCTCGGTTTCGGCGGCCGTGATCATTGGCGCGAGGTGCCCGAAGTCTGGTGAGCCGGCCGTGACTTCGGCGGCGATCACGATCTGGTTTTGAGTGCAGACCGCCTGGGCGTTGTAGCCCTGCACCTAGCCGCGCGGCGTCGTGACATTGCGCGAGTCGGGGTCGGTGAGATTGATCTTGCCCGGTGTGGCCGGCGGCCCGTGCGGGCCGGGTGCAGCTCGAGCTCCCTGGAGCCGACGTCCACGTGCGCTGGTACATCGCGCAAGACGCGCCCGAGATGGTCAGGCGCGAGCTGCGCCGGCCTGATGGTGGGCTCCAGCGGACCGACTTCGTGATCTTCAAGGTGCTCGACGCGACACCCGCTAACCGCAAGCTCCTGCAAATCCAGGCGCCAAGCGACGCTCGAGCCGTCACCGTGACGCCCCCGCCCAACCGCTCGCCGGCGCGCGTCCCGCGGCCCGACGCTCCTTAGCGCCCGAAGGCCGGGCGAACGTGTGCGTTCTCAAGGCCGGCGGCGTGATCGTCGACGTCGGCAGGCACGAGAACCGCGTCGTGGAGAACTCGATCGAGGACAGCGCGGTCGAGGGCATCGCCGTGGTGGGCGGCGACGGCAGCTCATCGCACGCAACGCGTGGCCCGCAACGGAGCGGTCGACGCCGCCGTCGCGTACGACGGCGAGTGTGAGCTTGGTGAGATGTGGAAGTGAGCGTAACCCTTGCGGAGCCGTCGTTCGTTGAGTATCCTCAAAAATGGCTCGCATGACAACGTTGTCAGAGGGCTCTACAGTCGTGACAGCGACGACCGTCGTACGGATCGCATTGCTCCCGTCCGAGTGAGATGCGGTCAGAGCTCCATTCGCCCACGTTTCTGGGCGCTGCACCCAACGAGAGGAGAGATTGGGACGATGACGTCTGCCAGTTCACGGAGGAAAGGGTGTACGAGGCGCCTGGTCGTCTCGAGCATCGCGGCGGTGATACTCGCTGCTCCCGCCGTCGTCGAGATGCCGTCGGCGATGGCGGCCGGCTCCCTCGTCACCGACCCGGCCCAGTACGTTCACACGCTGGCGGGCACGCAGGGCGCGACCAACTCATTCCCCGGGCCGGCGATGCCCTTCGGCATGGTCCAGTTCTCGCCCGACACGGCGAGCGGCGGCAACGTCCAGAGCACGACCGGCCCGACCGGCGCCGGCTACAAGTACAACCAGAACTACCTGATCGGCTTCGGCGCGACCCACGCCTCGCAGGGCTGCGGCATGGGCGGCGACTTTCCCCTTCTCCCGACCAGCTACGACAACCTCACCGCCACGAGCAATACGGCCGCTCCGTGGGCCCAGAAGCTCGCGTTGAGCCGTACGACGTACCCGGAGACCGGTGAGGCGGGCTACTACAAGGTCACCGCTCGGGACACCTCGACGATGAGCGGGACGACCGCCGCCGGACGGTTGATCACCAGCGAGCTGAGCGCCTCGACGCGCGGCGGCATCGCGCGGTTCACCTTCCCCGCGGACACGCCGCGGCCCAAGGTCTTCCTGCGCACGAACCAGACCGCCTGGTCGACGTCCTCCTATAACTCCGAGCTCACCATCGATCCCGCGACCGGCGTCGTCACGGGCCGTGCCCTGGTGGGCAACTTCTGCCGCAAGGGCGAGCAGCACAACATCTACTACGCGCTGCGCTTCGAGCAGCCGTGGGCGGACTTCGGCACGTGGGTCAACGGCCAGGCGGCGCAGGCGGGACGCACGCACGTGTCGACGAGCTCGAACACCCAGACCGGCGGCTACTTCACCTTCCCCGACGGCACCCAGACGATCACCGCCCGCATGGCGGTCTCGTACACGTCGGCGGCGAACGCCCAGCTCAACCTCGACACCGAGCTGCCCAACACGCGCAGCTTCGACGACGTGCGGCAGGCGAACGTCGCTGCCTGGAACGCCGACCTGAGCAAGGTCCAGGTCTCCACTCCGGCCGAGGGGCAGTCGAGCGACTACTTGAGCACCTTCTACACGGGGCTCTACCACTCGCTCACCCATCCGGCCACCTTCAGCGACGTCAACGGCGACTATCTCGGGTTCGAGAGCACACCTAAGGTCCATAACGTCTCTGAGTCTCCGGGCGCCGGCGGACGGACGAGGGTCCAGTACTCGATGTTCTCCGACTGGGACACCTACCGGAACCTGGTGGCCTTCCAGTCGGCACTGTTCCCGGACGTCGCGTCCGACGTGGCGCAGTCCCTGGTCAACGCCGCCGGCCAGATGGGATCCTTCCCACGGTGGACGGTCGCCAACAGCTCGACCGACCAGATGAACGGCGACAGCGTCGGTCCCCTTCTGGCGTCCACTTGGGAGTTCGGCGCCCGCGACTGGGACGTCGACAAGGCGCTCGACGTCATGGTCGACAACATCGTCGGCGACAAGGCGGGCACGTTCACGGGCGGAACCAACACCGGAGCCGGCGGCACGAACGGGATGCTCAACGTCCGGCTGCCCGTCATGCAACGGCCCGGCGCGGACTATTACAACGTGTTCAAGTACGCGCCCCAGGTGCGGCCCTTCCAGGAAGACCACATGGTCACCGGCGCGTCCTACACGCTCGAGTACTCGATCGACGACTTCTCCGTTGCCACGCTCGCCGCGGAACGGGGGCGGACGGACATCGCCAACCAGTTCTTCGATCGCGCCCAGTACTGGCAGAACCTGTGGAACCCGACGGCGAACGGCATCCAGCCGCGCGACATCAACGGGCGCTATCCCGACAACGCCGACCCGAACCAGCAGTATCCGGCCTCGTTCGGCTATCGCGGCAACGTCTACGACCTCGGCCAGCAGGGCTTCGAGGAGGGCAACGCCGAGCAGTACGTCTGGATGGTCCCGGACGACCTCGCGGGCCTGATCACGGCGATGGGCGGCAAGGACGCGGCAGTCCAGCGACTGAACACGTTCCTCTCGAAGGGCCTGGTGCAAGGAGCGAGCGTCGGCGTTCCCTACATGAACCTCGACAACGAGCCGGACTTCGGCGTACCGTGGATCTTCAACTATCTCGGCCGTCCGGACCGGACGACCGAGGTGGTCGACCAGATCACGCAGAGCCTGTTCGGCTACCAGCCCTCGGGTTCTGAGCCGGGCAACGACGACCTCGGCGCCCTGGCCAACTTCTACGTCTGGGCAGCGCTCGGCCTGTACCCCGAGAGCTCTGGCTCGTCGGTCGTGACCTTCAACGCCCCGATGTTCGACAAGTCCGTCGTCCACCTCGGAAACGGCCACTCGCTGACCATCAACGCCGAGGGCGCCCAGACCAACCGCAACTACCAGGCGCCCGACGGCCACAAGTACATCAACCAGGTCGCGATCAACGGAGCCTCCACTTCGAAGTCGTGGTTGGACTGGCGGACCCTCTCCAAGGACACCATGATCGACGTGACCCTGGGCTCGCAGCCGAACACCTGGGGCACCGCCGACGCCGACCTGCCGCCGTCGTGGAAGGACGGCTCCAAGCCGGCCGCGCTCAACGTCAGCACCGTCGGCTCCCCGACCTCTGGGGCGGTCGTGCTGCAGCCGGGCGCAACCGGCACCGCGCAGTTGGACGTCCAGCGGATCGGCTCGACCTCCGACGGCTTCGACGTCGCGGTGACCACCTCGAACCCGGGCATCGTCGCGGCGAAGGTTCCGTCGCAGTCCTTCGACGCCAACGGACGAGCCCACGTCCCGCTGTCGTTCACCGTCGACCCGTACCTCGCCTCGGGCTACTACGAGGCGACCGTCAAGCTCACATCCGGCGGGGCGTCGACCTCGGAGAAGGCCATCCTCCGGGTGGCCAAGCCCGGATCGCTGGAGGCCGCAAGGACGGTCACCGGCACTGCCTCCTACGACGCGCTCAAGGGCTCGTTCGACGGCGGCAGCGGCGTGACCTGGTCCGGTGGCAACGGTACGAACATGGGCGACAACACGACCACCAACACCTACGACCGTAAGCAGCTGGCCTCCGTGGGCCTGGCACCCGGGGCGGTCAAGCACTTCACCGCCGGCGACGTGCCGCTGACGGTCATCTGGCCGACGGCACCCGTCGGGTTCGCCGAGGCCTCCCAGCCCGCCGCGAACCAGACCATCACGCTCGAGCGTCCCAGCGCGAGCTTCTCGCTCGTGGGCGCGTCCTACACCGGCAGCACGACGATCCAGGCGTCGCTGCAGATCACCGACGGCGACAAGGTCGACACGGTGACCTATCCGGTCGCGTTCTCCAACTGGGTCCTGCCCTCCACCGTCGGCAACGTCCAGAACGGCACGCTCCAGCCGCAGTACGACAACACCGTCGTGGCGTGGATGCCCCACCGTCTCGCGACCGAGACGGCCAACGATCCGGGCGCCTACGTGTTCGCGACGAAGCCGTACGTGGCTCCGAAGGGCTGGAAGGTCACCTCGATCACGTTCCCGACGGCCGGGACCGGCCAGCGGGTCTTCGAGGTCGCGGGAGATTCCCCGGCCATCCAAGCCGACGACCGGGTCAACGCCGGCGGAAAGATCGCCGTGACCGGGTCCGGCTTCGCCGCAGGCGAGCCGGTCACGATCTCACTCGACTCGACGCCGTCCGCCACGTCCGTCCTGGAGGCGAACGCGCTCGGCGAGATCTCGGGCGCCGTCGACGTGCCCCACCAGCTGGCCACCGGGAACTACCACGTCTCGGCGTCCGCGGCGTCGCTGCCGGCCGACGCGGTCGAGCCGCAGAGGGTCGCGATCACCGCGACCGAGACCGGCGCCGGCACGACGGTCGGCGGAGACGTCCCCGCCACGCTCGCGCTCACGCTCGGCGCGCCGGCGTCCTTTGGCGCGTTCACGCCGGGAGTCGAGCAGACCTACAGCGCGGCGACTACGGCGACCGTCACGAGCACCGCCGCGGACGCGACGCTCAGCGTCTCAGATCCCGGCCACCTGACCGACGGCAGCTTCGCGCTGCCCGACGCGCTGCAGGTCTCGATGACGCCGTCCGCGTGGACCGGCCCGGTCTCAAACGGGACGTCCGCGATCGCGTTCACGCAGCACATCGGAGCCGGCGACGCGCTGAGGACCGGCTCCTACAGCCGCACGCTCACGTTCACCCTGGCCACCACCAACCCGTAACGCATCGGGGATCGCGGCCGCGACGGCGGCCGTGATCCCGCCAGCGGCCGTCTGCAGCACGGCGGCGAGAAATCGAGGACGGACGCGGGATCCTTGCTCCTTCCAGCCGGGCGCCGTCGCCCCGATGCACCATCACGTCGAGCAGCAGATCGCGATCGCTCTCTCGGGGGAGCTCACCTTCACCGCCGGCGGCGAGACGAGGGTGATGCACGCCGGGGACTGCGTCGTGATCCCGCCCCACGTGGAGCACGGCGGCGCTGCGGGCCCTGAAGGCTGCAACGCCCTCGACGTCTTTACGCCGCCGCGCGCCGGCATCCTCGAGTTGCCGGCGAGCTGACCTCCCGGACCCGAGTCGGGGGCGGCGGAAGGCGCAGCAGGTCGCCGCTGCCGTCGATCAGGGCACGTTCGTCGCCATCCGGTTCGGAGAAGTACTCGAGTGCGGCGCTCAACGTCCGAACGCTCCGGATGCGCGCAGTTGCTCGACCTCCGCCGCGGTGTACCCGCACAGTCCGGTCAGCAGCGGTTGCATGTCCTCGCCGCGCGACGGCGCGCGGCGATACTCCGGAGGCGGCCCGTCGAGCCGTAGCGGTGTCGCCACCTGGCGCACGGTGCCGAGGCGCGGATGGTCGTAGGCGATGACCGCGTCGCGCGCCTGCGCCTGCGGGTCCTCCAGCGCGGACCGCACGTCGTTGACGGGCCCGCACGGCACGCCGGCGGCCGCCAGGCGCGCGAGGAGATCGGCGCTCGGGTGCTCCCGGAACAGCGGTCGCAGCTGCGCGAGCAGCTCGCCGCGGTGCTCGAAGCGGCCGTCGAAGGACGTCAGACGCGGATCGCCCGCGAGGTCCGGCCGGTCGAGGGCGCGACACAGCGCGAGCCAGAACTTCGGCTTCGCGCACGCGACCGTGATCCAGCCGTCCGCGGTCTCGAACGCCTGGAACGGGACGATCGACGGATGCGCCGACTCGGGCAGCCGCGCGGCGACGTGACCCCGGCTCGCCGCCCACGTCCCGACGTACGCCAGCAGCGAGAGCGCCGTCTCGAACAGCGACGTGTCGCAGTCGCAGCCGGCGCCGTCGCGGCGCGCGCGCCAGACGCCGGCCAGCAGCGCCAGCGCGGCCACGTAGCCGCCGGCGAAGTCCACGAGCGACAGCCCTGACTTCAGCGGTGGCCCGTCGGGCTCGCCGGTGAGGCTCATCCAGCCGGCCATCGCCTGCAGCACATAGTCATAGGCCGGCTCGGCCGCGCGCGGACCGGTCCGCCCGAAGCCGGTCAGGGCGCAGCAGACGATCCGAGGGTTGACGTGCTTCAGCGCGTCATAGGTGAGGCCGAGACGCTCGGGCTGGTCGCCGCGCAGGTTGCAGAACACGGCGTCGGACTCTCGCACCAGCCGCTCGAAGACCGCGCGCCCGGCGTCCGTCCGGAGGTCGAGTGAGACGCTGCGCTTGCCGCGGTTGAAGCTCTCGAAGTACAGCGAGTCCTCGCCGTCGGAGTACGGCGGGACGTAGCGGGCGACGTCACCGCCGGTCGCCGGATCCTCGACCTTGATCACCTCGGCGCCGAGGTCGGCGAGCTGCAGCGTCGCCCACGGGCCGGCGCCGAACTGCTCCACCGCGATCACGCGGACGTCCGCCAGCGCGCGGGCATCATGGCCGTCGGGCATGGAGCCGAAGATACCCGAGCCTGCCAATGTCTGACTTCAGGCCATTGAGTAGCCTTCGGCGGCCGACTGAATGGAGGGGCTGATGGATTTCGAGCTCTCCGAGGAGCTCCAGGACATACGGACCGCGATCCGCCAGTTGTGCGACCGCTTCGCCGGCTCGTACTGGCGAGATCTGGAGCCCGACCGCTATCCCGAGGAGTTCGTGCGCAGCCTGACCGAGCACGGCTGGCTCTCGGCGCTGATCCCCGAGCAGTTCGGCGGCTCGGGCCTGCCGCTGAGCGCGGCGAGCGTGATCCTCGAGGAGATCAGCGCCAGTGGCGGGAACCCGGGCGCCTGCCACGCGCAGATGTACGTCATGGGCACGCTGCTGCGCCACGGCAGCCCCGAGCAGAAGCGGCGCTGGCTGCCCCCGATCGCCGCCGGCGAGCTCCGGCTGCAGGCGTTCGCGGTGACCGAGCCGACCGTCGGCTCGGATACGACGCGGATCCAGACGCGCGCGAAGCGGACCGGCGACGGCTACGTCGTCAACGGCCAGAAGGTGTGGACGTCGCGAGCCCAGCACAGCGACCTGATGATCCTGCTGGCGCGCACCAAGGCGCTCTCGGAGGTCGCCAAGCCGGCCGACGGGCTGTCGGTCTTCATCGTCGACATGCGCGAACGCGGCGAGAGCCTGACGATCAAGCCGATCCGGACCCTGATGAACCACGCCACCACCGAGGTCTTCTTCGACGATCTCGAGCTCCCCGCCGACGCGCTCGTCGGCGAGGAGGGGAGAGGGTTCCGCTACATCCTCGACGGCATGAACGCCGAGCGCATCCTGATCGCCGGCGAGTGCGTCGGCGACGGGCGCTTCTTCACGGATCGCGCGTGTGCCTACGCGAGCGAGCGGCACGTCTTCGGGAGGCCGATCGGCGCCAACCAGGGGGTGCAGTTCCCGATCGCGAAGGCGCACATGGCGATCGAGGCGGCGAGCCTGATGCGCTGGAAGGCGTGCCGGCTATACGAGCAGGGCCGGCCGTGCGGCCCCGAGGCCAACATGGCGAAGTACCTCGCTGCCGAGGCCTCTTGGCAGGCGGCCAACGCGTGCCTCGACACGCACGGGGGCTTCGGCTTCGCGCATGAGTACGACATCGAGCGCAAGTTCCGCGAGACACGGCTCTACCAGGTCGCGCCGATCTCCAATCACCTCGTGCAGGCGTATGTCGGACAACACGTCCTCGGTATGCCACGCACCTACTAGGCTACCGCGCGTGAGCGCGTCCGAGACGACTTCGATGCCGGTGCGGCGCATCCGGAAGGCGTACGAGCAGGTCGCCGACCAGTTGCGCGAGCTGATCGTAACGGGAGAGATCCTTCCAGCGCAGAGGCTGCCCAACGAGGCGACGCTGGCCCGGGAGTTCGGGGTGAGCCGGGCGACCGTTCGCGAGGCGCTGCGCGTGCTCTCGACCCAGAATCTCCTGCGCACCACGAAGGGCACCGGCGGCGGCAGCTACATCACGCTTCCCACCGTCGACCGCATCTCCGACTACCTGAGCGCCAACATCTCGCTGCTCAGCGCCACGGAGAACGTCAGCCTCGACGAGTTCCTGGAGCTTCGGGAGATGCTCGAGGTCCCGGCCGCGCGGCTCGCCGCCCGCCGCCGCGACCCGACGCACGTCCACGACCTTCGCGCGGCGATCCCGGAGAGCCCGCTGCGGATGGCGACGGAGGACCAGTTCGTCCTCAACCGCGGCTTTCATTCGGCGCTCGTGCTCGCGACCGGCAACGCGCTGATCGCGATCGCGGCGCAACCGATCTTCTCGGTGCTGCAGACGAACCTCCAGCGCTCGACGCTGGGCAACAAGTTCCACAAGCGCATCAACGAGGACCACCTCGCGCTCGCGGACGCCGTCGACGCGGGCGACGAGGACGCGGCCGGCGGCCTGATGCTCGACCACCTCGCGTTCCTGCGCCCGATGTACGAGAAGGCGTGGCGGCAGGCCAGGCGTCCGGCGCGCTGACGGCTTAGGTCAGACAACGGCGCGCGCTTGCGCGCGGGCCGAGGCGTGGCGTATCGTCGGCCTCCTCATCGTGCCGGCCGGCACGTCCGGTCGCGGGATCCAAGAGGAGACAATGAGCGCCGAACCAGAGGACCTGCAGCTGCAGTACGAAGCGCTGCTCGAGCGCGATGGCGTCAAGGTGTCGAAGAGCCCCTGGGGCCCGGACGACGAGATCGGGCGCATGAACTGGATCACGCCGGAATCCCAGCGCGAGATCCTCAGCAGGCTCGACGGCTCCGGGGTCTTCGACCTCGGCATCGAGTACTTCTTCGGCATGCCCAGCTGGGCGGCCGCGCACGATCCCAAGTTCGAGATCTGGATGACGCACACGCCGCAGGGATCGGTCAACGACAACCTGTCCGGCGCCGGGCCGGACGTCCATGAGAAGTACAGCTATTGCGGCGACTCGATCCACATGTACATCCACACCGGTACCCACCTGGACACGCTCAACCACCTCGGGTACTTCGGGATGTTCTGGAACGGCTGGACCGCGGAGAAGGACCTCGGGAGCCGTGTCTGGAACAAGGGCGGCGCCGACAAGTACCCGCCCCTGATCGCCCGCGGAGTGCTGCTGGACATCGCCGGGCTGCACGGGGTCGACTGCCTGCCCGACGGCCACGTGATCACGCCTGAGGACCTCAAGGCGGCGGCGCGCGAGCAGGGCACCGAGCTGCGCCCGAAGGACGTCGTCGTCCTGCGCACGGGACGCATGCAGCGATGGCCCGACTTCGACGGCTACATCCCCGACAACCCGGGCCTGGGGCTCGGCGGCGCCCGCTACCTGTGCGAGGACGTCGGGGCGATGTGCATCGGCACCGACGCGGTCAGCCTCGACGTCGCGCCGCACGAGGATCCCGAGGCGTTCGTCCCGGTCCACTGCTACATGTTCGCCACCGCGGGCGCGCAGATCATCGAGGTGCTCGACCTGGAGGAGATCGCGGCCGAGAAGGTCCACGAGTTCGCGCTGCTCGCGTTCCCGCTGAAGATCCGCGGCGCGACGGGCTCGCCCATCCGTCCCGTGGCCGTGCCGCTGCGGTCCTGATGCGCGTCGCGCTCGGGCAGTTCGGCGCCCGGCCCGGGGATGTCGCGGGCAACCTCGCGCGCACCCAGGCCCTGCTCGAGCGCGCCGTGGCGGGCGGCGCGGCGCTCGCCTGTTTCCCGGAGCTCTGCTTGAGCGGGTACCTGCTCGATCGCGACGCCTACACCGACGTGCTGCTCGCGGCCGTCGAGTCTGCGCGGCGCACGCTCGCCGAGGACGCCGACCGGCTCGGGGTCGCGATCATCTACGGCGCGCCGATCCGACAGGACGGCGCGCTCGTCAACGGCGTCGTCATGCAGCCGCCCGGCGCTGACGCGGTGGCCTACGCGAAGACCCACCTGGACGTCAAGGAGCGCGCGATCTTCTCGCCCGGGTCGGAGCTGATCGTCGCTCCGGGCGGAATCGGCCTCGCGTGCTGCTACGACGTCGCGTTCCCCGAGGCCGGACGCGTGCTCGCGCTGCGTGGCGCGCGGGCGCTGGTCGCCCCGATGGCCTGGGAGGTGGCGCGTGGGTTCGTGATGCAGCGGGTCGTCGCCGCGCGCGCGGTCGAGAACGTCGCGTACGTCGTCTGCGTGAACCAGTCGGGCGCGGTCGGCGATCTGCGGTTCCTCGGCGCAAGCTGCGTGATCGATCCGCTCGGCGAGGTTGTCGTCAGGCTCGGGGCAGGAGAGGCGCTGGGCTTCGCCGATCTCGATCTCGAGTGGGTCGACCGGCTCAGAAGCGGTTCCGACGAGCGCACGTATCCGCTGATGGACGACCGCAGGCCCGATCTCTACGGAGACTTACGGAACTTGAACCGAACCGGTCTGGTGCCTTAAGTCAGACATGGGTATGCTGCCGCGAATCCGCCGGTTTGAGGAGACCGGCCCGGATGTACGCGACGCACGTCGAGGAGGGTTCACAGATGGCAGCTGACACGCCCGTGATCGAAACCGGCGGAGCGCGCCTGCAGAAGGGGCAGCTCTCGCTGCCCAACTGCATTGCGCTCTCGGCTGCAGTCATGGCACCAGTGATCGCGGTGATCCTCAACGCGCCCGCCGCGGCGCCGAATGCAGGTGCCGGCCTCCCGCTCTCGTTCCTCGCCGCGTTCATCGCCACAGCGTTGGTGGCGAACTCGGTGATCGAGTTCGCGCGCCGGCTGCCGTCGAGCGGCTCGTTCTACACGTTCGTCAGTCACGGCCTCGGCGGCGGCGCCGGGTTCTTCACCGGCTGGCTCTACTTCGCCGCCTTCAGCATGTTCGCGATCGGCCTGTTCACGGCCAACGGGGCGTTCCTCCACGACTACCTGCAGTCGGAGTGGAGCGCGGACATCCCCTGGTGGATCCTCAGCCTGGTCCTCATGGGGCTGGTGTTCCTGCTGTCGATCCGCTCGATCAAGGCCTCCGTGCGCGTCGACCTGATGCTGCTCGGCTTCGAGATGCTCGTCTTCCTGGTCCTCGGCGTCATTGCGATCGCGAAAGCGGGCGATGGCAACACGCTGCACTACTTCACGCCGTCCGCGTCGCCCGACGGCGTCAAGGGCATCGCGCTCGGCGCGGTGTTCGGGATCTTGTCGTTCGTCGGCTTCGAGGCGGCCGCCGTGCTCGGCGAGGAGACGCGCAACGCCCGCCACAACATCCCGCGCGCGGTGTTCGGCGCGATGGCGATCATCGGCGTCTTCTACATCTTCATGATGTACGCGCTCACGGCGGGCTACAAGCTCAACGACCCGGCGCAGCTGAAGGCGTTCCTCGGCGACGCGACGCCGTTCCCGACGCTCGCCGACCGGTACGCGTCGTGGATGACGCAGATCATCGAGATCGCGGCGATCCTCGGCTTGTTCTCGTGCCTGCTCGCCGTGCAGAACGCGTCGGTGCGCGTCCTGTACTCGATGGGCCGCGACGGCGCGCTGCCGAGGGCGCTGGGGCGCGTGCATCACTCGTGGCACTCCCCGTACGCGGCGATCTACACGGTCACCGGCGTGTCGATCGTCGCCGGCATCCTCCTGTCGGCGTGGCTTGGCTCGGGAATCACCGACGTCTACGGCTGGACGGGCTCGCTCGGCACCGTCGCCGTCATCCTCGTCTACATCATGGCCAACCTCGCACTGATCCGGTTCTTCGCGAGGGACCCGGAGCGCAACGTCTGGCGCCATGTCGTCACGCCCGTTGCGGGGATCCTCGCGCTGGCGTACCCCTTGTACTACGTCTCAAAGCCCGGCCAGGCGCACCCGTACAACCTCGTCCCGTATCTCGTGCTGCTCTGGATCGTGCTCGGATTGGCCGCCTACATGTATCTGCGGGCGCGCGCGCCGGAGAAGCTCACCGCCATCGGCAGGGCCCTGGCCGAGGACGAGGACGACCTCGCCGAGGGCAAGCTCGCATCCGCGCCCGTGCATGCAGGCTGAGGGTCGCCCGTGATCGAGATCGAGGGCAAGGAGGTCTTCACGACGCTCACGGAGCTTGTCGACCCGCGCCACACGGCGCTGGTCGTCGTCGACATGCAGCGCGACTTCTGCATTCCCGGCGGCGCGTTCGACAAGCTCGGCGTCGACATCTCGATGTACCCGCTGATGATCCCCCGGCTCGCCCGCCTGATCGAGGGCGCGCGGGCCGCCGGGGCCCCCGTCATCTACATCCAGATGACGGTGTTGCCAGGGCGCCGGAGCGAGTCGCCGGCGCAGATCCGCTTCAACCTGCGGCTGCATCTCGGGGCCGACGGCGTCGTGGAGCCGCTGAGCTACACGCCCGACGGCTCCGTCGGCCAAGAGGTGATCCCCGAACTCGCGCCGCAGGATGGTGACTGGATCGTCAAGAAGTACCGCTCCAGCGCGTTCTGGGGCACCAACCTCGACATGCTGCTGCGCAGCAACGGCATCAAGTCGATCGTCGTGTCGGGCTGCACGACCGAGGGGTGCGTGGAGTCCACCGCGCGCGACGGCCTGTTCGCCGACTACTACGTCGTGATCGCGGAGGACTGCGTCGCGAGCGACGACCGCGCGCAGCACGACGCGTCGCTGCTGCTCATGCGCCACCGCTTCGATCTCGCCGCCTCGGAGGAGATCCTCGCCGAATGGTCGCAGTCCGAGTCCGGTCGCCGGCCCTAAGGAGACGAGATGGAGAAGTTGCTCGACAGGGTCGCGATCGTGACCGGAGGCGCCCGCGGGATCGGCGGCGCCATCGCGACCGCGTTCGCGGGCGAGGGAGCGGACGTCGTGATCGCCGACCGGCTCGGCGAGGACGCCGCCCGGCCGGTTCTCGACGCGGTCGCTGACGCCGGCCGCAGAGCGGTGTTCGTGCACACCGACGTGTCCGACGAGGCGTCGGTCCGTGCGATGGTCGACCGCGCCTACGAGGAGTTCGGCGAGATCGACGTGCTGGTCAACAACGCCGGCACGTTCGGCCAGTTCTTCCTGCAGGACCTCGCGGTCGAGGAGTGGGACCGCGTGATCGGGGTCAACCTCCGCGGCGTCTTCCTGTGCACGCGCATGGTGCTTCCGCGGATGCTCGACCGCGGCCGCGGCAAGATCATCAACGTCGCGTCCCAGCTCGGGCAGATCGGCGGGACCGAGATGGTCCACTACAGCGCGAGCAAGGCCGGCGTGATCGGGTTCACCAAGGCGCTGGCGCGCGAGGTCTCGACCAAGGGCATCCACGTCAATGCCATCGCCCCCGGCCCGATCCTCACCGACATGATGGCCGAGGAGACCGACGAGTGGGCCGCGCAGAAGCTGTCGGAGCTGCCGATCGGCCGCTTCGGCGAGGTCCACGAGGTGGCGCCCACGGCGGTGTTCCTGGCCTCGGACGAGTCGTCGTACTACGTCGGGCAGACGCTCTGCCCGAACGGCGGCGACGTGATGCTCTAAGGAGGCTGCGTGTTCGATCTAGAAGGCAGGGTCGCGGTGATCACCGGGGCGGCGTCCGGCATCGGCGCGGCCACCGCGAGGATCTTCGCGGAGGGCGGCGCCGACATCGGGATCGCCTGGTATCCCGGCGATCCGCACGACGTCGAGCCGGTGCGCGCCGCGGTCGAGGCGGCCGGGCGCAGAGCGCTTGTCTGCGAGGTCGACGTGCGCGACAGCGGCCAGGTCGAGGCGCTGGTCGAGCGCTGCGTGTCCGAGCTCGGCTCGGTCGACATCGCCGTCGCCAATGCGGGCATCGCCCGCACGGTCCCGCTCGAGCAGCTCGACGACGACGCCTGGTACGCGACGCTCGACGTCGACCTCACCGGTGTCTGGCGCGTCTTCCGCGCCGTGCTGCCGCACATGCGCAAGGCCGGCTACGGGCGCCTGATCGCCACCTCGTCGGTCGCGGGAACGGTCTCCGCATGGCCGCTGCATCCGCAGTACGCGGCGTCCAAGGCGGCGATCGTCGGGCTCGTGCAGAACCTCGCGGTCGACTACGGGCCGGACGGCATCACGGCCAACGCGGTCGCGCCGGGCGTGATCGAGACGCCGCAGGCGCTCGACCCGGTCAACTCGCTCGGGCCCGACGGCGTCGCGGCCGTCGCGCCGAAGGTGCCGCTGCGGCGCGTCGGCCAGCCCGAGGACATCGCGTATCTCTACCGGTTCCTCGCCAGCGAGGAGTCCGCCTACGTCACCGGCCAGCTGATCGTCGCCGACGGCGCGCGCTCGCTGGCGGGGCTGGATTGACCGCGGCATGAGCGTCCTGCCCGCGGCCGGCGTGATCTCGCTCGCGCGCGGCATCCCGTCGCCCGACATGTTCCCTGCCCAGCTGCTCGCCGACTGCGCTCGCCGCGCCGTCGAGCGGCACGGCAGGGTCGCGCTCAACTACGGCCCGCCGCTCGGCTTCGAGCCGCTGCGGGAGTGGATCGCAGAGCGCCACGGCACCACGGCCGACCGCGTGGCGCTGACCCCTGGATCGCTGATCGCGCTGAACTTCATCGTGCGCGAGCGCTTCGCCGGCGGCGGCCGCGCGATCGTCGAGGCGCCGACCTACGACCGCATGCTGCGCGCGCTCGCCGAAGCGGGCGCCGGCGTCGTGACCGTCGACCGCACCGACGCGGGGCTGGACCTGGACCGGCTCCAAGCGCTGCTGCGCGAGGGCGAGCGACCGCGCCTGCTCTACGTCCTGCCGACGTTCCACAACCCCACCGGCCGGACGCTGACCCGCGAGCAGCGCGTCGCGCTGGTCGACTTCGCGATCGAGCACGAGCTGCTGATCTACGAGGACGACCCCTACCGCGACGTCCGCATCGAAGGCGAGCACGAGCCGTACCTGCACGCGCTGCTGTACGAGCGCGGCGCGGAGGAGCTGGCGCTGTTCACCTCCTCGTTCTCGAAGACCGTGGCGCCCGGGCTGCGGGTCGGCTACGCGCTGCTGCCGCCGCAGCTCGCAGCCCCGATCGAGGCGATGGCCACGCACACGTACGTCTCGCCGCCGCTGCTCGCGCAGGCCCAGCTGCTGGAGTTCCTCGAGGGCGGGCATCTCGGCCCGCACCTGCGCCACCTCGGCGGCTTCCTCGGCGCGCGCCGCGACGCGCTGCTGCGCGTTCTCGAGGACCAGCTCGAAGGCGTCGCGACGTGGACGCGCCCGGACGGCGGCTACTTCCTCTGGCTCGAGCTGCCCGCGTCGCTCGACGCCACCGAGCTCAACGCGCGCGCGGCCGCCGCCGGCGTCGCGTTCGTGCCGGGCGCCGGCTTCTTCGCCGGCGAGCGCGGCGCCGGGACGGCGCGGCTGGCCTTCAGCTACCCGTCGGTCGAGGAGATCGACGAGGGCGCCCGGCGGCTCGCGACGCTCGTGCGGGAGGCGCGCTAAGCGTGCCCGTCGAAGACGCGGTTGACGACGCCGGGCTGCGAGACGTGTGTGCAGCCCTTGCCGCCGAAGCCGAGCGAGCGGGCGAAGCGCGCGTCGGCTTCGAGGCCGTCCGGGTCGTCGTAGCGATTGAAGACGCGGTCGAACGGCGCGCGGATGCCGGCCGCGGCCGACTCCGCGACCACCCGCGAACGCGCGTAGAGGAGCTCCAGCGCGTCAGGCCGCGCCTGGAGCCGGAGGTCGGCACCGAGGTCGTTGGCGCCCAGCACGAGCGCGCCGACGCGCTCCGAGCGCGCGATCTCGTAGGCGCTGTGCAGGCCGGCCGCGGACTCGATGATGGCGATCAGCGGCGGACCTTCGGGGCCGAGCATCGCGATGCCCTCGGGCGTCGCCTTCGGGACGACGATCGCGTCGAGCTCGAGGCCGCCGATCGCGTCCAGGTCGGCCGCCGCGAACTCGCTCCCGGGCACGTTGATGCGCACCAGGCGCGCGGCGCCGCGCGCGCCCGGGAAGACGTCGGAAAGGGTGCGGCGCGCCGCGTCCTTGCGATCGGCCGGCGTGAAGTCCTCGAGGTCGGCGACCACGGCGTCGGCTTCGGTCTCGAACGCGGAGGCCAGCCGCTCCGGGTCATCGGCGCCGAGGAACAGCAGCGAGCGGAAGGGCAGGGCGGGCACGCCGTGCGCACGATATCCACTGACACGAGCAAGGAGCCGGGATGACGTTCGACCCCAAGTTCTTCCAGTCGCGTGACTTCCCGGTCGCCGGCCCGCCGCGCGAGCTCATCGGCTATGGCGAGCATCCGCCGCGTGTGCGCTGGGACGGCGATGCGAAGGTCGCCGTGCAGATCGTCATCAACTACGAGGAAGGCTCGGAGAAGACCTTCGCGATGGGCGACGGCGAGAACGACATCCTCTACGAGCTCCCGTTCGCGCTCGAGGGCCAGCGCGACCTCGCGGTCGAGACGATGTACGAGTACGGCACGCGCGCGGGGATCTGGCGACTGCTGCGGGTCTTCGACAAGGCGGACATCCCCGTCACGTTCTTCGCGGCGGCGGTCGCGCTGGAGCGCAACCCCGCGGTGGCGGAGAAGCTCGCGCGCCGCGGCGACGAGGCGGCCGGACACGGCTTCCGCTGGAGCAATCACTTCGAGATGACGCGCGACGAGGAGCGCGAGGCGATCCGCCGGGCGATCGAGTCGATCGAGCGCACGACCGGCTCGCGGCCGCTCGGCTGGTACTGCCGCGAGATGAGCGTCAACACGCGCGAGCTGGTCGTGGAGGAGGGCGGATTCCTCTACGACTCCGACGTCTACAACGACGACCTGCCGTACTGGACCGTCGTGCTCGGGCGCCCGCACCTGATCGTGCCCTACGGCCTCGTCGTCAACGACGCCCGCTACGTCGTGCCGCAGGGCTTCGGCAGCCCGGAGCACTTCTTCGAGACCGCCAAGGCGCACCTCGACCGCCTTCGCGACGACGGCGATGACGTCCCGCGCATGATGTCGATCGGCCTGCACCCGCGCATCACCGGCAATCCCGCGCGCGCCGACGCGCTGGCCCGCTTCATCGACTACGCGCAGTCGCTCGGCGACGTCTGGTTCGCGCGCCGGATCGACATCGCGCGGACCTTCATCGAGCAGCAGCCGGCGAGCCAGTGGGTCAGCGTCTGATGGCGACCGAGGCGGAGCTGGCGCCGGTTCGCGAGCGCCTCCTCGGCCTGATCGAGGAGGAGCGGATCGCGCGCGTGGACATCGAACGGCCGGACCAGGGCGTCGTGGCCGGTCTTCTCGCGCTTTCGGACCTGTGCTCGACGGTCTCGGACGTGCTCGACTCGCTGGGCATCGGCGGCGCGGTCGGCGCATCGGTGCTCGCGCCGTTGCGGCCCGCGATCCGAATCTGCGGACCCGCCATCACGATCCGCTACACGGCCGAGGGCGGCAGTCCCGCCGCGCTGCTGGCGCGCGGCGAGCGCGCCCGTCTGGCCGAGCGCGACCTCTACGGCATCGGACGGGGCGGAGACGTCGCGGTATTCGACTGCCACGGATTCACCGGCGCTTCGGTGATGGGCTCGCTGTCCGCACGCTGGGCACGCCGGCTGGGCATCGCGGGGTGCGTCGTCGACGGAGCGATCCGCGACGTCGACTCGGTGCTCGATGTCGGCGTCCCGGTGTGGTCTCGCGGCATCACGCCGGTGAGCGGCAAGCACCGCCTGCGCGCGGTCGAGCTCAACGGGCCGGTCGCGCTCGCCGGGCTCACGGTGGAGCCCGGCGACCTCGTGCTGGCGGACGTGACCGGGGTCTGCGTCGTGCCGCGCGAGCGGGCGCCGGACGTCCTCGAGCACGCACGCGCGGCGGAAGCGGCCGAGCGCGAGATCGAGGCCGCCATCGACAGCGGCTCCACCCCCGCGCAGATCGCGCGCGAGCTGCGTCCGGATCGCTGGTGAGCGTGTCGATCCTACCGTGGCAGCAGGCGATCGCCGGCGCGCTGCAGGCCGGCGGCGTGGAAGCGGTCGCCTACGTGCCGGACGCGCGCCTGCGCGGCATCGTCGCCGCGCTGGAGCGTGACGGGCAGCGAGTGCGCACGTTGACGCGCGAGGAGGAGTGCGTCGCGTACGCCGCGGCATTCCAGGCGGCCGGCGGCCGCGCCGCCGTGCTGATGCAGAACTCCGGGCTCGGCAACGCGCTGAATGCGTTCGGCTCGTTCGCGATCCCGTACGGCCTCGGCGTCCCCGTCGTGCTCTCGATGCGCGGCACGCTCGGCGAGGCGAACCCGTCGCAGGTCCCCATGGGGCGCGCGACGCCGGCGCTGCTCGCCGCGCTGGGCATCCAGGCGTTCCCGGTCGCGGCGGAGGCCGATGCCGGCCCGGCGACCGCCGGCGCGCTGACGCTCGCCTACGAAGGGCGCTGCTCGGCCGCCGTCATCCTCGAGCCGGCGCTGGGAGGTCAGCGTGAATCCATCTGAGGCGGTCGCCGCCGCGGTCGGAGCGGCGCCCGATGCGCTGTTCGTCTCCTCGCTGGGCACCGCCACCTCGGCACTGCGGCTCGCGTCAGGCGATGGGCCCCACCTGTACATGGGCGGCGCGATGGGCTGCGCCCTCGCGGCCGCGCTCGGCGTGGCCGATCGCCGCCCGGAGCGCGCAGTCGTGGCCGTTCTCGGCGACGGCGAGCTGGCCATGGGAGCCGGCTCGCTGTGGTCGCTGGCCGGCCTGGCCCCGCCGAATCTGCTCGTGCTCGTGCTCGACGACGGCAGCTACTCGATCACGGGAGGCCAGCCGGTCGTCGCGCCGGCCGTCGCGGCGAGCGTCGCGCGCGCACTGCCCGGCGTCACCGGCGCCGAGGCACGGACCCCCGCCGAGGTCGCGGACGCCGTCACCCGGCTCGCCCGGCCCTGCGTCGTCGTCGCGGCGATCGACGAGCCGGGGTGGCCGGGGCCGAGCCCGTTCGTCGACCCGCCGCGCGTGTGCGCGCGCTTCCTCGAGGCGCTCGTATGACCGGAGTAGGATCGCGTGCCTCGATGCGCGCCGCCGTCGTGCAGACCAACCCCAGGCTCGGGGACGTGGCGGGGAACCTCGCGACCTGCATCGCGCGGATCCAGGCCGGCGCCGACGCCGGCTGCGACCTGCTGGTGTTCCCGGAATGCGCGCTCAGCGGGTACATGTTCACCGACGCCGAGACCGCGATGCGCTTCGCCGAGCCCGTGCCGGGACCGTCCACGGACGCGCTCGCCGCGGCCTGCGCGCGCACCGGGGTCCATTGCGTGATCGGGCTGCTCGAGCGTGACGGCGACCGACTGCGCAACACCGCCGCGCTGATCGGGCCGGACGGGCTGATCGGGCGCTATCGCAAGTCGCACGTGGCCTGCGTCGGTGTCGACTGCTTCACCGTGCCCGGCGACGATGCCTACGAGGCCTTCGACACCCCGATCGGCCGGATCGGGATCCAGATCTGTTACGACTGGCGCTTCCCGGAGGTCACTCGCATCCTCGCGCTGCAGGGCGCCGACGTGATCGCCCATCCGACCAACTCGCCGTCGCAGGCGCGCGAGATCGCGGAGTTCATCACGCGCGCGCGAGCCGCCGAGAACGCGGTCTTCTTCCTTACGGCCAACCGCTGCGGCGACGAAGGCGGGGTGTCGTTCTTCGGTTGGAGCCAGATCGTCGACCCGCTCGGCCGCCGGTTCGCCGAGGCCGGCGCCGACGAGGCGCTGGTGGTCGCCGACCTCGATCTCGAGCTCGCGCGCGCGAAGACCAAGGAGCCCGGCGACGGGCCGTATTCGGTGCGGCTGTTCGCCGACCGCCGCCCGGAGCTCTATGAGCCGCTGCTGCATCACGAAGGAGTGCGCACCTGATGCCTGACGCCGCCGACGTCCGCGTCCACGGCCCCGCCGCGATCGCGGCCGAGCACGACGCCGAGCTGCCGCAGAAGGATCAGCTGTGCGGCGCGTTCTGGACCTGCCTGGCGCTGCGGGCCCACGGGGTGCGCGAGCATGAGGGCGAGCCGGTCGACCAGGACCTCGTCGCCCGAGAGGCGGGAACCACCCTTGCCGAAGGCGACCCGCTGCAGTGGGTCCCTCCGGGCGAGCGCTCTCGCGCGGACTACCGGCTCGAGCTGCCCTTCGCTGACGATCCCGGCACCGCGGGGACCGCGGCCCCGCCGCTGGGCGGCGCGGTCGAGCGGATCTCGGGCGGGACGCTGACGGCGGTGCCGGTGGCGGGCCCGTGGACCGCCGCCACCGTGACCGGACTGATGGAGCGCGCGCTCGATCTCGCACCCGACGCGGTGCTGGTCGCCAACTTGCGCACCGGGCCGCTGTGGGCGACGCATCCCTCGCCCACGCTGCTGTTCTCGGTGCTCGCCGGAGAGGCGGTCGAGGGGCCGCCGTGCGAGTGGGACGAGGGACACTTCGTCTCGCTCTCCCTGCTCGTCCGCGGCGCGGGCGGCACGCTCGTCGGCATTCGCGACACGTACCGCTCGCTCGGCTGGAACGGGTTGCACCTGCAGCCGCCGGCGGCCGTCGCCGCGGCGCTCGAGCGGCGCGACGGCCGCGAGGGCGGGGTGCTGTGTGTGTGCCGCAGGGAGGAGGCCGGCGCGCTGCGGGCGCAGCTGGAGGCCGACGGCTACGAGCTGCGCGACTGGGACAACGGCAGCGAGCCGCTCGCCGCCGCCGCATAGGCGGCGGCGAGGGCGCGCGCGACGGGCCGCACCGTCGCCGTCGCGGGCAGGAAGCGCGGATGGTGCAGCGGCACGCGTGGCGCTCCGGGCGCGAGCTCGAAGCCGACGAAGAGCAAGAGCAGTCGGGCGGCCGCCCCGAACATGCCGAAGTCGTCGGAGCCGCACGAGCGCATCGGCGACGCCACCGGCAGTCCGGCCGCGACGAGCAGCGGCCGCACGCGGGCGGTCAGGTGCGGGTCGTTGACGATCGCCGGCTCGCCTTCGGTCAGCTCGACGCGTCCCGCGCAGCCGTGCGCAGCCGCGACGTGCTCGACGAGCTCGCGTAGCCGCTCCTTGAGCTGCGGCCTGACCTCGGGCTGGAGCGCCCGCAGCGTGCCCGCGGCGCGAGCCTCTTCCGGCACGACGTTCTCGGCCGTGCCCGCCATCAGCCGCGTGACGCTGAGCACCGCGCTGTGCAGCGGGTCGACGGTGCGCGCGACGAGCGTCTGGAGCGCGACCACGACCTCTGCCAGCACGACCACGGGGTCGCGCGTCGCGTGCGGGTACGCGGCGTGGCCGCCGTGACCCTCGATCACGACCAGGAAGTTGTCCGACGACGCGTTGACCGGCCCGTCGTCGGCCGTGACGGCGCCGGGCGCGACTTCGGGATGCACGTGCGCCGCGACGACGGTCTCGACGGCTTCCAGCCCGCCCTCCGAGATCAGCCGCACCGCGCCCGAGGGATAGTCCTCCTCGCTCGGCTGGAAGATCGCCACCAGCGGTGCGGGCAGCGTGTCCTCCACGCGCCGCGCGGCGCGGAACAGCGCGACGAGCGCGGCCATGTGCACGTCGTGCCCGCACGCGTGCATCGCGCCGGGGCTCGCGGCGAACGCTGCGCCGGTGCGCTCGGTCAGCGCCAGGGCATCCAGCTCCGCGCGCAGCGCCACGGCTCCTCCGCCACGCGGACCGAGCCGCGCCAGGATTCCCGTGCCGACCACGCGCTCGGCATCGTCGGCCTCGAGCGCCGCGAGCACCGTGGCGGCGGTCTCGTGCTCGGCGTGGGCCAGCTCCGGGCGGGCGTGGAGGCGCTCGCGCAGCGCCTCGGCGGCCGCGAGCTCGGGCTCGAGCGCCTCCAGCAGCCGGCCGAGCAGCTCGGCGGCCGTGTCAGTAGATGCGCGCATAGCGCGCGCAGCCTTCCTCGTCCGAGCTCGCCTCGAGCAGGGCGATCTCGGTGCGCTTCATCGCCGCGTAGGCGTCGCGCAGGTCACGCGGCACCGCGGTCTGGACGACCGCGTCGGTTTCGAACCCGTCGACCGCCTCAGCCAGCGAGCCGGGCATCCGGCCGATCGCGAGCCGGCGCAGCTCATCCTCGGGCAGCGAGTAGAAGTCGCCAATGACCACCGGAGGGGGCTCGAGCCGCTCACGGATGCCCGCGAGCCCGGCGAGCACGACGAGCGCCAGCAGGAGGTGCGGCGAGCACGCGCCGTCGGCGGCGCGGAGCTCCAGGCGTGCCTGGGCGGCCGGATCGGCGCCGCCGAAGGCCGTCGGTGTGGGGATGCGCAGCACGGCCTCGCGGTTGCCCGCCGCGAGGCAGGCCGCGCCGGCGCTCCAGCGGTGCGGCACGAGCCGCAGGTAGGACACCGGCGTCGGGGCGCCGGCCGCGCAGATCGCCGGCAGGTGCGCCAGCACCCCGGCGGCGAACCGGCCGGCGACGAGGCTGAGCCCGCCTGGGCGCTCGTGGTCGTGGGTGGCGGGCGCGCCGTCGGCGTCGCGGAAGCTCATGTGTACGTGCACGCCGTTGCCCGAGCCGTCGGGGCGCATGAGCGGCGCGAAGCTCGCGCGCCAGCCGCGACGGCGCGCGATCTCGCGCACGAGCTCGCGGACGATCGAGGCCGCGTCGGCCGCCGCGAGCGCCGTGCGCGGGGCGACGGTGACCTCGAACTGGTCGTCGCCGTACTCGGGCAGGAAGTTCTCCAGATGGAGGCCCGCGAGCCGAAGGGCGGCCGCGACCTGCGTGCCCATCGGCTCCGCCAGCCGCAGCGCCTCCATGCTGAACGCCGGCGGCGGCGCGGGGCTGTGTCCCTGCAGCACGAACTCGTGCTCGAACGCGGCCCACAGCCGCAGGCCGGTCTCGCGCTCGAGCCGCTCGAGCGCGCCCCGCAACAGGAAGCGCGGGCACGCATCCCACGGTTCGCCGTCGAGGTCGAGCGCATCGCAGAGCATGAAGTGCAGCGGCGGCAGGTCCGGCCACAGGTCCACCCTGGTGCGCGTCTCGGGGTCCGGCACCAGCCGCAGGTCCCCGAGCGAACCCCACGGGTTCGGCTCCGCGAGCGGTCCGAGGACGGTGATCGCCTGGTCCGCGGGGACCCAGCCGACGCCGGTTCGGAGGCTGCGCTCGAGATTGCGCAGCGGGACCGCTCTCCCCCGATTCAGCCCCGAGAGGTCGGCGTACAGGAACGCGACCAGCTCGTCGCCCTCCGCCACAGTCGATTCAGCGCCTGGCGACGCGAGCACGTGCGCATCCTCGCACGCCGGACGCCACGAGCGAGCGGCGGTCACCCGCGGATGACCTTCAGCAGCGGTCCGTACTCGAGGCCGGACAGCCGGGCGTCGAGGACCGTGCTGTGCTCGCGGGCGAGGGCGCGAGCCATCGCGTCCGACAGCTCTTGCGGCGTGCGCGCGATCTCCCCCTCGCACCCGAAGCCGCGCGCCAGCGCCGAGAAGTCGGTCTCGGCGAGGTCCAGCGAAGTTCCCGGGCGCCCTGTGGCCTGGAGCTTGATCCGGATCAGGCTCAGGCTCGAATCGTTGAAGACGACCACGACGACGCGGACGCCGAGCCGCCGGGCGGTCTCGAGCTCGGCGAGGTTGTATGCGAGGCCGCCGTCGCCGGTGAACGCGACCACGACCGCGTCCCGATCCAGGGCGGCGGCGGCGATCGCGGCGGGAACCGCGAAGCCCATCGTCGCCAGGCCGTTGGAGATGAGGAAGCGCCCGGGTCGCTCGACCCGCCAGGTCGTGGTGACGGGCAGCATGTGCGCGCCTGCGTCGACGGCGACGATCGCGTCGGGAGCGTGGCGGCGGACGATGTCGACGACGGCGCCGGCGTTGAGGTGGTCGGCACGGATGTCGAGCGCGGGCAGCACGCCGTCGCGGCACCGCTCGATCTCCGCGCGCGTCCAGGTGCCGGTGGTCCGCTCCGGAAGCGCCCGCCAGAGCTGCGCGGCGAGCTCGCCGAGCGCTCCGGCCGCCGACGCCGCCGGAGCGAAGTACTCGTCCCCGAGCCCGGCCTCGCGCAGCGCGTAGAAGGGCGCTTCATACGGCCACGGCTTGGTCAGCAGCTCGACGGGGTCCAGGCCGACGCCGAGCAGCGCGTCCGCGCGCTCCAGCAGCGGGCGCTCGAGCTCGCCGCCGCTGAGGATTCCGGCCCACGCGCCGTCGCTCTCGGGGACGACGCCTTTCGCCTTGTACGTGGTCAGGACGGGACAGCGGAGCCTTCGCACCAGCTCGACGACGTCGCGCTGATCGACGCCGCGGGCCGCCTCCAGCCCGATCAGGAGCAGCGGCCGCTCAGCTGCGCCCAAGCCGGTCGCGATCGCGTCGAGGTCGGCGGTGACGGCGCCCGGCTGGAGCTCGGGCTCAGGCCCCGGGCGGGCGGGCTCGCCCGCCGTCGCCCGTGGGAGATCGAGGTGCACCGGGCCGCGCGGGTACGCCGACGCGACCCCGAGCGCGCGGCGCATGCTGCTCGCCGCGCCCGCGGACTGGAGCGTCGTCCCCCATTTCGTGACGGGCGCGAGCAGCGCGCGCTGGTCGAGCAGCTGATGCCCCGTCGTGGCAGCCTCAGCGTCCGTCTGCCGATCGGAGATCACGACCAGCGGCACGCGGTCGAGGTGAGCATTGGCGACGCCGTTGACCACGCTCGCGAGTCCCGGGCCGCTCCCGACGACGACGACGGCGGGCCGGCCTGTCAGCTCCGCGTGCGCGCAACCCATCAGCGCCGCGGATCCCTCGCTCCGCGCCAGGACGAACTCGACGCCGGCCGCGCCGAACGCGTCCATCAGGTCGAGGTTGCCGCCTCCGCCGGGGAAGCCGAAGACCCGCGCGACGCCGGCGCGGACGATCTCGGCGGCGATCGCCTCGGCGACCGTGGGTGACGCGTCCACCTGGGGCAACGTAACGGCGGAGGCGGCGATCGGTCCAATCGAATGATCCACATCTTCGATGCAATCGGCGCATCAAAGACCTAGGCCCGCGGTTGCGGGAGCGTCCACGCCGCTCCAAGCTCCCGCGCGATCTCCGTCGCCATCAGGATCAGCGGCGTACGCACCGGCTCGCACCAGCTCATCTGCAGTGACGAGGTCGGCGACTCGCCGTGCAGGGGGCGCCACACGACGCCGCTGCGACCGAGGTTGGCGAACGAGGCGGGCTGCATCGACACGCCGATCCCGGCGCTCACGAGTCCGAGCTGGGTCTCGATGTCCGCCCCCTCCATCACGACGCGGGGGACGAAGCCCTCGGCGTGACACAGCGCGAGCACCTGGTCGTGGAAGACCGGGTTCGACGTGCGCGGCCACAGCACGAAGTCCTCGTCGCGCATGTCGGACGCGACGACGGCAGCGTCTCGCGCCAGGCGGTGACCGGCCGGCAGCACCGCGACCATCGGCTCGTCGACGAGCGTCTCGATGCGCACGCCGGCCGCCCCGTCGGCCGAGCGTACGATGCCGAAGTCGATCTCCCGCATACGCAGATGGCTCAAGAGCTCCGGCGTGCCCATCTGCACGATCTGCACGGCGACGCCCGGGACGCGGTCGCGCAGCCGCCTGACGATCAGCGGGATCAGGCTGTTCAGTCCGGCGCCGATGGAGGCGATCGACAAGTGCCCCGCTCCGCCGGACGCGGCGGTCCGCGTCTGGGTGAGCGCGCGCTCGACGTCGATCATGACGCGGCGCGCCTCCGGCACGAGCGCGTGTCCCGCCTCGGTCAATCGCACGCTCCGGCTCGTCCGATCGAACAGCGGCGCGCCGACGTACTCCTCCAAGCGCCGGATCTGATGGCTCAGCGTCGGCTGGCTGATGCTCAGCCGGTTGGCCGCGTGGCCGAAGTGCAGCCGCTCCGCGACCTCGAGGAACGAGCGAAGGAGCGCGAGATCCATTCATTGCCGATCGTAATCGAAGGCTTCGATCGGTCGAGTGGAATGATCAAACGCTAGTTGGCGCCGACGACCTTGAAGCTCTTGCTGACGAAGATGTGGTGGGGCCAGCTGACGCCGATGTTGTGGACCTCGTACTCGCCGTTGCTGAGCTTGACGACGCGGTCGACGACGCCGCCTGGGTAGGCGGCCAGTGCGGCTTCGGTCGCCTTGTTCGCCGTCGTGCCGCTGACGATCGTCCCCGAGCCCTCGGTGTAGTTCGCCGGGATCTGGCCGTCCTGCTTCGACGTGGCCGGTGCTCCACGCTTGAAGGCGATCACCTTCGACGGCGAGTACGTCGCGGACCCGCCGCTCGCCGGTTGCACGATGACCTGCGATGCCGTGATAGTCGTCCCGTCGGTCTTCCCGAGGACGAGGACGTGCTTGCCCTTGGTAACGGCACTTGCCGAGGTCGAGCGGGTCGCCGTCCGATATTTCGTGGAAGACGACTTCTTGACGGTGACCTTCTGACCCGCCGAGGTCGACACGGTGAAGCCCGACGTCGACACGCTGGCGACCGTACCGACGACGCCTCCGGCAGCCGGTCCGGACCGGGCGTTGGATCCCGGTGTCGCCGTCGCCGCCACGCTGGCCGTCTGCACCATGCCGGCACCGGCTGAGCCTGAGGTTGCGCCGACGACCCCGTAGGCGCCGCCTCCGATCACGACGACCGTGGCGCCGATGGCGAGGAGTCTGTTCAGTCTTCTATTTGTCATGCGACGAGGTTGACGGGGAAGGCTCGGAAGTTCCTGAGTCTCGGTCGACCGCAACCCGAGGATCGGGATGTCCGCGGCGACGAGCGTGCCGCCGTCGGCCGGCTCTCGGCGCGGAGTCGCCCAACGTATGGCCGCTCACCGTCTCGACGCACACCCGAGGCGGTTCCGCGGCTTCGCAACCGCGCGGGAGACGAGGATGGTCGTGACCATGGCGGATTCCGATGCTGACGAGGGGATCGATCGCATGAGGGGGGGGCGGCGGCGGCTTCGTGGTCGGTAGCCCGGAGGTCGCCGTTACGCCGGCGGCGCACTCGGGCCGCGTCGCGCACGCTCGCGCGCTCCTGCCGAGGTACCGGCTGGCCCCGGAGCACCCGTATCCCGCGATGGTCCAGGACGCCGTCGCGGCGTATCTCTGGCTGATCGAGAACGGCACGCCGCCGGCCGGCGTCGTCCTCGCCGGCGAGTCGGCCGGCGGCGGCCTTGTGTGCGCCGTCATCTCCGCGCTGCTCGACGGCGGACATCCGCTCCCGGCGGCGGCGGTTGCGATCTCACCGCTGGTGGACTTCAACTGCGAGCGAGCGTCGTGGCGGACGAACGCGGCCAACGAGGGGTTCGTGACCCGGGACCTGGTGCTCCTGAACGTGCCGCTGTTCCTCCCGCATGGGGATCCGGCGGCCGCGTCGCCCCTCAATCAGGACCTCGCGGGATTTCCGCCGCTGCTGATCCAGGTCGGCGACCACGAGGTCATCCGCGACGACGCCATCGCACTGGCCGAGAAGGCGACGGCCGCGGTGCGGGCCTAGGATCTCGGCGCTCGACCGCGGGCAGGCCGGCCGGGCCGGCCCGCATCCCGGCACCTTCGTCTATATCCCCCGCTGACGTTCGTCCCGTGGTGTCGTTCGGGGCCTAGCGTGGGCTCATGGCGAGCGTGCGCATCGGGATCGGGTTGCCCAATGCGGTACCGGGTGCCGCCGGTGGCCTCATCACCGAGTGGGCGAGCCGCGCGGAGCGGGCGGGGTTCGCAAGCCTCGCGACGATCGACCGGATCGTCTATGACTCCTACGACCCGCTGCTGGCGCTGGCGGCGGCCGCCGCCGTCACGGAGCGGGTGGAGCTGATGACGACCGTGCTGATCGGGCCGGTCCGCCCGACGGCGCTGCTCGCCAAGGAGGCCGCCACGCTCGATCGGCTGTCCGGCGGGCGGCTGACCGTCGGCATCGGTCTCGGCGGCCGGGAGGACGACTTCGCAGTCGCCGGCGTCTCGACCGCGGGCCGCGGCCGCCGGCTCGACGAGCAGCTCGACGAGTTGCGCCGCATCTGGGCCGGTGAGCGCTACGGCACCGACGGGCCGATCGGCCCGGCGCGGGTGCGCGCCGGCGGCCCGGAACTGCTGATCGGCGGCGACCCGCGCTATGCCGCTGAGCGCGTCGCGCGCCACAGAGCGGGGTGGACGCTCGCGGTGGCGGGCGGCCGCGGCGACGGCGGCGTCGGCGATCCGGCCGACCTCGTGGCGGGCAAGGCGATGCTCGCCGAGGCGTGGGCGCGCCACGGGAATGCCGGCCGGCCGCGCATCGTCGCCGTGTTCTTCTTCTCGCTCGGCGCCGGCGCCGCCGAGCACGCGCGGCGCGAGCGGCTGCGCTACTACGCCTGGCAGGGGGACGCGCTCGCCGCGCGCGTGGCCGGCGCCGCCGCGACGGCCCCTGCGGCCGTCCGCGAGCTCGTGCAGACCTTCGCCGCCGCGGGCGCTGACGACATCATCGCCTTCCCGTGCCAGGCGCGATGCGAGCAGATCGACCTGCTCGCCGGCACGGTCGGCACGCGGCTCGCCGGTACGCCGCGCGCCGCCTGACGGCTCCTGCTGGGCCGCGTCGCGGAGTCGCGGACGCCGGACTGGGCGCGCGCGTCGCGAGCGGTCTCGGCCTGGGAACGGCGGCGCGCGCCGCCTGAGGCTCGGCGACGCCCCTCGGGCCGGCGGGGCACGCCGGCCCAGGGGGCTCGGGGTCAGTTCCCGCCGGAGCCCGAGGTCGCGGCTCCCTGCGGGCGGCCTGGCATGACCTTGGCCAACGCCTGCTGGACCTTGGCGGTGGGCAGGTCGAGCGCCTTGGCAAGGTTGGCGGCCATCTGGCCTCCAGGGCCGCCCGCCGGCGGCGTGCCCGATCCCTGCTGCCCGCTCGGCCGCGTGCCGTTCGGCGCGCCGGCCGGTCGCGCGCCGGCGAGCGCCTGCTGCAGGCGCGTGGTGCTCACGCCGAGCTCCTTGGCCAGGGCGCTCATGTTGGCCTGAGAGAACGGGCCACCGGCGCGGGCCTGCCGTTGCGCGCCCTGGCCGGTGGGGGTCGGCGTCGCCGCGGTGGTGGCGCCGCCGCAGCCGGCGACGGCGAGCAGCGCTGCGCAGCCCAGGGCGACCGCCCCGGAACGGATGCTTCGTCGTGTCATCGCGTGATTCCTCTGGACGTGGTGCTGTCGGGAGACGCGCCGCCGCCGCCGGGCCGGCCGGCGCTCACACCGCTCGCGGTCGCGCTGAGGCTGGTCGCGGTGACGGTGCCGTCGGCGCCGGTCGTGCCCTGGATGACGACGGTGTCGCCAGGGTGGATCGCGTCGGCGCCGGCGGTCGCGTCGCGTGAGATCTTCGAGTTGCTCGTCGTCTTGACCTTCACCGTGGTGCCGTCGGCGCCGGTGACGTAGAGCGTCGAGCCGTCCTTGCTCTTGACCTGGCCGGTCGTGACCGCGCCCGCGGCGCCGGCCGGCCCTGCGGCGAAGCCGCCCTGCCGCGCGCCCGCGGCGCCGGCGGTCGGTGAGGTTCCTGAGCTCTTCTGCGCTTCGACGCCGCCGGCGAACCCGGCGGCCGCGATGATCACGGCGGTGAGGGCGGCCGTCGCCGGGGTCACGAGCTTGCGGCGCGCGCGGCGCGGTAGCTCCTGTTCGTCGTCGAGCCAGGTCGATTGGTCGAGTGTCGTGTCGGTCATTGGGAAGAGAACTCCGATGGGTGGCATGGGTTATTCGAAGCGCAGGGCGTCGATCGGTTTGAGCGCGGCGGCGCGTGCCGCCGGGTAGGTGCCGAAGAACAATCCGGCGAGTACGGCCGCGCCGAACGCGAGGAACACCGAGTACAAGGCGATCGAAGGCTGGACGCCGGCGATCGTGAGCTCGCTGCCCGCGACGCCGACGGCGACGCCCACCAGCCCGCCGAGCAGCGAGACGAGCACCGCCTCGGTGAGGAACTGCTTGAGGACGTCGGCTCGGCGGGCGCCGATCGCCTTGCGGATGCCGATCTCGCGCGTGCGCTCGGTGACGGTGACCAGCATGATGTTCATCACCCCGATGCCGCCGACGAGCAACGAGATCGCGGCGACTGCGCCGAGCAGTGTCGTGAAGACGCTGGTGCTCGCGTCCGACACGGCGAGGACGGAGCCCTGGTTGAGGACCTGGAAGCCGGGGGTGGCGGGGTCGGTGACGTGGTGGCGGTCCGTGAGGATCGACTGGACCTCGGCCTGTGCGGCGTCGAGCCTCTCCGAGGAGACAGCCTGGACGGTGATCGAGCTCAGTGAGCCGTAGCCGGTGAGCGCGTCCTGGACCGCTGTGATCGGCGCCATCACGAAGTCGTCCCGGTCCTGGGTGCCGTTGGAGCCCTTGGACTTCGTCACGCCGACGACCTGGAAGCTCGTGCCGTCGACGCGGATCGACTGTCCGATCGCGCTCTGACCGGCGAAGAGGTTCTGCGCGACCGTCGGGCCGATCACCGCGACGCGGGCGTGCTTGGTGACGTCGGCGGTGGTGAACATCGCGCCGTCGGCGAGCTGGTCGTCGCGGGCGCCGGCGTAGCTCGGTGTCGTGCCGACGAACGTCGACGGCTGGTAGCTGGTGGCGCCGTTGACGAGCGTGACGCTCGAGGCGGTGACGACCGGGGAGGCGCTCTTGACGTCGGGGGCGTCGAAGCCGTTCTGCAGCGCCTCGGCGTCCTGCGCGGTCAGTGAGAACCCGCTGCCGGCGCTGCGGCCGCCGGGTCCGCCGGGGCCGAGCTGCGGCTGCACGAGCAGGACGTTGGTGCCGAGCGCGTCGATGCCGGCCTGGACGGCGTGCTTGGAGCCGTTGCCGACGGCGACGAGGATGATCACGGCCGCCACGCCGATCGTCATCCCGAGGATCGTCAGCCCGGAGCGGAGCTTGTGCGCGGCGATGCCGCCGAACGCGATCCGCAGGGTCTCTGCGACGCTCATGCCGCCACTCCCGCCGCGAGCCGGTCCTCGAGGACGTGCCCGTCACCGAGCCGGATCACGCGCCGGGCGCGTTCCGCGACGTCCTGCTCGTGGGTGATCAGCACCACCGTGCGGCCTTCTCGGTTGAGCCGCTCGAACATCGCGAGGACCTCGTCGGTGGAGCGCGAGTCGAGGTTGCCGGTCGGCTCGTCGGCGAGGATCAGCGACGGATTCGTCACCAGCGCGCGCGCCACCGCGACCCGCTGCTGCTGACCGCCGGAGAGCTCGGACGGCAGGTGGCCGACGCGGTCGGCCATGCCGACGGCGTCCAGCGCCGCCAGCGCGCGCCGCCGACGTAGGGGTCGCGATATGCCTGCGTACGCCAGCGGCAGCTCGACGTTGGCCAGGGCGGTGGTCCGTGGCACGAGGTTGAAGCTCTGGAAGACGAAGCCGATGCGGCGGTTGCGCAGGTCCGCGAGGTCGTCCTCCGCGATGTCCTGTACGACGTGGCCGTCGAGCCTGTAGGTGCCCGACGTGGGCGCGTCAAGGCAGCCGAGGATGTGCATCAGCGTGCTCTTGCCGCTGCCGGACGTGCCCATGATCGCGACGTACTCGCCGCGCGCGATCTGCAACGACACGCGGTCGAGCGCGCGGACGACGATGTCGTCGGTCACGTGGTAGGTCTTCGAGACCTCGTGCACGTCGATGACCGGCGGCGTCATCCCCGGCCTCCGCCGCCGAAGCCGCCGCCGCCGAAGCCGCCGCCACCGAAGCCGCCGCCACCCCGACCGGGGCGCGCGCCTTGCTGACCGCTCGCCGAGGCCGAGCCGGTCGCCGCCGCGCCGGCTGCGGCGCTGGGCGACTGCACGTAGACCTGGTCGCCCGCCTTGACGCCGCTCACGATCTGCGTCGTGGTGTCGCCGGCGACGCCGGTCTGGACGGGCGTCCTGACCTGCTTGCCGTTCTCGACCAGCATCACGGCCGATCCCGACACCGCCTGGGACGGCACGCTCAAGCCGGAGACCTGCGACACGACGATGTCGGCGGATGCGCTCATGCCCGCGCGCGCCGTCGTGGACGCCTGGTCCAGCGCGATCGTCACGGGGAAGGACACGGCGCTGGCGGTGCTCGACGATGACGACGACGAGAGGACGCCGATCGCCGCGACGTGGCCCGCGAGCTTCAGCCCGGGGACAGCGTCAACGGTCACGGTCGCGGCCTGGCCGACCTTGATCTTGCCGACGTCGGCCTCGCCGACGGAGACGTCCATCTTCAGGCGGCTCAGCTGCGCGAGGGTGATGAAGCCCGAGCTGCCCGTCGTGGAGGTGGAGGTGGCCGCACCGTCGGCGGAGGCCGAAGACGATGCGCCGGACGAGCTCGACGTGCCGCTCGACGATTCCCCGGAGGAGCTCGACGTGCCGGAGCCCGAGCCGACGGCGTCACCGACCGCGCCGGCGATCGTGGTGACCGTACCCGGGACGGGCGCGCGTAGCGCGGTGTCGGCAAGCGCCTGCTCGGCGCTCTTGAGCGCGAGCTGCGCGCTGTCGACCGCAGCGGCTGCCGACGCGCTCGCCGTACTCGTCGACGCGGTCGCCTGCTGGTCCTCGGCGCTCGCCAGATCGGCCTTAGCCTGCGCGACGGCGACCTTCGCGCTGCTGTCGTCGATCCGGGCCAGCAGCTGTCCCTTGCTGACATGCTCGCCCTCCTCGACGGAGATCTTCGTCACATCGCCGCTGGTGCCGAAGTTCAGCTCGAGCTGGTTGGCCGGCGCGAGGTTGCCGCTGCCGGAGACCGTGGACTGGATGACGCCGCGCGCCACCGTGACCGTTCGACCGGAGTCGGCCGTCGCAACGGGAGAGCCGACGACGATGGCGGCGATGGCTACTGCGGTGGCGGCCAAGGCCGAGAGGGCGATGAGCGTCGGCGAGGGGCGGTCTCGGAGAGTCATGCCCCTGACTGTCGACGGCCCGCGTAAACAAGGCGTCTACTGGGGCTGGGGGATCGCTGAGTGCCTCCTCAGGCGTTTGCCGGGGTTGGCGTGTCACCCCGGCTCGCGTAGGCGGCCCGATAGCCCGGGACGGGTCACGACGGCTCGTCGCGCCAAGCCGTCGGCGCCGCCGCCCGAGGAATCGCCTCCAACGGTCGAAGTGGCGGCTGCGGACGGTGTTCGGGGACGACGACGTCTCGTGTTCGTGCTAACGGCGGTGCAGCGCGGGCTGGAGGACCTGCTCGCCGTAGCTCGTGTCGGCGGGGTTGAGGCTCACGCCCGGCTTAACGAAACGTCACCAGCGTCCGCAAGGGCGAGCTGGTCATCTCCCCGTTAGCCTTCAGCGCCCGACGAGGTAATGATCACATCGCCCCCCACACGAAGAAGGCTCGCGTTTGCGGGACTTCTTCGCCTCACGGGAGCGACGGGCTCGAACCCGCGACCTCCGGCACGGGCAGCGTCGCGCTTGCCGGCTTGAATCGCCTGCAAATCGCGAATTCAACCGGGTGGCACTCGCCCGTCGCGTGCTGATGTAGGACGTCTGCCGGGTTCTTTCGGAACTCCGCCGCCGGCGTTGTGGCCGCCGCCACTTGGGCGGCGGCCACGTTGGTTTGACCTAGGGCTGAATGGTGGACAGCGTGAAGGTCAGCGTCTGGCTGTAACTGCCGGTCCGCAGCGCGTCGTTCGCACCGACGTGCTGCGTGAGGCCGACGGTCACCGCGTCATTCGAGACCGGACCGGACCAACTGCTCTTGGAGAGCGAGACCTGCAGCGGCTCAGGCAGGCTGAACGCGCCGTTGGTCAGATGGCCGGGGGTGGCGACGCTCAGCGTCGCGTCGGCCGCCGAGCTGACCACGTCGGCCGTGGTGGCCGCCGTATAGGTCTTGTCGATGCCAGGCGTGAGCGCCCCGAACGAGGCGGGCGCGCCGAGCGAGAGCGCTAGCGTCGCCGGCGTCGTCGCGGACACCGTGGTCGTGCTGCTCGTCGACCCCAGCGGCACTGTGATCGCGACCGGCGCCGAGGCCGCCGACGCCTTACCCGTCTGGTCGGCCTGGGTGGCGGTCAGCGCCGCCGAGCCGCCCGGCAGGGCCGGCGACGGGGTGCACGACCAGGTCCCGTCCTTACCGACGGTGGCGGTACAGACCACCGTGCTGCCGTTCGAGACCGTCACCGTGTCACCCGCCACGCCGGTCCCGGAGATGAGCGGGGTCGTGCTCGTGAGCGTCGCCCCGCCGGCCGGCGACGTGATCGTCGGGGCCTGCGGCAGCACGTCGCCCACCACCGTCTGGGTGAACTCCTTGCCACTGCTGGTGAGGTTGAGCGCGACGTCGATCTCCCACGTCCCCGCCATCGGGTTCGCGACGTGGAAGGTGGCCGTCTGCATCGGCGTGCCGTTGACCGTCTGGGTGGTCAACAGGACACCGTTCACCGTGCGCGTCCTCGGAGGGCTGCCCGTCGTCGTCGTGTGGGTGGCGACCGAGGTCCCTGCCGGGTTGACCAGGTACAGCGTCATCGGGTCGTCCGTGCTCGTGTCCGGGGTCGTCACGGTGACGCCCAGGTCCGAGCGTCCGGCCGGCACGTTGACGTTGAACGTGCTGATCTGGCCGATCCCGCGCCCGACCGTGCTCGTGATCTGGGTGTCGAACTCGCCACCGGTGCTCGGCACCAGCGTGCGCCGGGCGATCGGGAGCGAGGTCGTCGCGCCGTTGGCGGCGGTGAACTGCACCGACTCGGGGTGGTCACCCGGCGCGTTGGGGAACGCCACCTGCAGCGGGATCGTCGCCGACCCGTGCGCCGCGATGGTCGTCGTGGGCGCGGCCGGCGAGGTGATCCAGTTCTGGCCGGAGGCCTTGAAGCTCACCGGACCGGTGTAGGTGCCCGGGACATTGGGCAGCGACTGCAGGTGCGCACGGCCGTTCGCCCACTTGATCTGCACCCGCCAGGTGCCGGCCTCGGGGTTCGCGACCTCCACGTGCCCGATGTTCGGCACGGTGCCGATCGCGGTCGCGGACGCCGTGCCGTAGTCGTAGGAGATCTGCCGCAGCCGGCCGGTCGGGTCGGTGAGGATGAAGCTGAGGATCGTGCCGTTGGTCGCGTCCGGCCAGATCATGTCCGCGTCGAGCCGGTCGAGGCCGGCCGGCACGTCGAACGTGATGTCCGGGGCCGCCTGGGCGCCGTCGGCCGGCACGGGCAGGGCGGGGTCCGGGGCGCTGACGTTCTCGGTGACCGTCTGGCCGATCTGGTGCTCCGGGCCCAGCTCACGGTAGGACCCCGTCACGGTCGTTGACGACTTGCTCGTGTTGTACAGCTTCACCGATTGGAAGCTCGTCGAGCCGCCGTCCCCGCTCAGGTCCAGCTGGGTCGGAGTCGAGATCAGGCCGTTCGTCGCCGGGGCGCTCGTCACCGTGGTGTTCGCCGTCTGCTGCGCGGCGGCGACCGCGGCGCCGATGTCGACCTGACCCGCGCCCTGCTGGTCGGCCGGCGCGTAGACGTCGCGCGCGGTGCTGACGAGCAGCTGCTTCACCAGCGCCGGCGAGGGGCTGTCGCCGTTGTGCGAGTCACGGTAGGCCTGGATGACGTCCGCAGCCGCGCCCGCGATCAGCGGAGAGGACTCGCTGGTGCCGCCGAACGCCTCAGTCTGCGTGTTCGTCGGGCAGTCACTGCCGTGCGGGTTGCAGGCGGCCTCGCCGCCGTAGCCCGGAGCGACCAGGTCGACCAGCTTGTTGTCGGGGGTCGTCCCACCGGACGAGAGCGGGGTGATGTCGTCGTTCACCCAGCCGGCGAAGCCGTAGGCCATCGCGTTGAGCCGGTGGGTGTTCGTCGCGCCGGCCGCGATGATCTTGGGGTCGCTGGCAGGGGAGGACACCGTGCCGGAGACGCCGCTGTCCCCGGAGGAGGCCACGACGGTCACGCCGGCATCGACGGCGGCGTCGTTCGCCGCATAGTGGATGGCGTAGCTGCCCGGGGAGTTCGAGTACCCGTAGGACTCGTTGATGACGTCGGCGTGCTTCTTGATCACCGCGGCGTCGATACCGGCCAGCAGCTCGGACTCGCTCATCACCGAGCGGTCGCCGGCGGCGCTCTCCGGGGTGTCGATGCTGTTCGTGTCGACGAGCGAGGCGCCGGGCGCGTCACCCACCAGCTTGAAGTAGCAAGTGTCCGGCATGCCGGAGTAGGGCAGCTCCTTGGAGTACTGGTACAGGACCGTGCCCTGCGCGTCGATCGACGAGGCGTCGCCGTAGTACTCGCCGTCGGTGCTGTCGGTGGTGTCGCCCGGCGTCGCGCCGATGACGACGCTGCCGCCGCCGTCGGCAGCCGGGCGGACGAAGTTCGGGTTGCCCACGAGATCGCCGCGCGGCGCGGTGCTGATCCCGTCGTTGGCGACGACCACACCGTGGCCGGGCTCGGTGGCCAGGCCGGCGTTCGTCATCGCCGGCGCGTTGATCGTCTGCAGCGCTTCGGGCTCGATGAGCGGGTTGTCGATGGTGCCGCAGTTGTTCGCCGTCGGGAACGGATTGGCCCCGGGGTCGGCCGTCGCGGACTTCGACCCCTTCTTCGCCCTGAGGGCCGTCGCGTCGGGGACGATCTTGGCGTTCTTGACCTGCGGCCCGGTGGGCGCGGGGTCGCCGATCGGCACGGTGGCGTCGGGGATGATCTCCTTCACCGCGGGCAGCCGGCGCAGCGCGTCCACGCCGGCGGCCGATACGTGCGCAGCCACCGCGTTGACGCTGACCAGCTGGACGATGCCGGTGCCACCGTTGTCACGGATGGCGGCGACGACCGGCTTCTGGTCGTTGTGCGCGGCCGCGACTCGGGCGCCGGCGGAACGGCGCAGGTTGAGGTTGGTGTGATCGTTATTGAGCCAGACGATCACCGCACCGCCCTGACCGGCACTGCCGAGCACCGGCGCCAATGCGGGGCTCGGGGTCGCGGCCGTGGCGTTGGCGATTACACCCGCCCCCGCCGCGGTCAGCGTGGCGGCACACAACGCGACGGTGGTCAGGCGACGACGAGGTCGCCCGGATTCTCCGGGTCCGACGTCAGACAAGGTTCCCCCTCCGAGAGATAAATGATCAGCCGCAACGCATTACTACGGCGCGGCGGATTAGATCATCGGCCCCATGAAAATCGGGTGTGAGCACCAAGACTCGCGCTAAAGGCGACGGCCGCACTCGACCCACCGCCGGGGAGCCGCAGGCCTACGCCCTGACGCAAGCCCGGCACGCCAACGTCCAATGAGTCCGGCATGGGACCTCGAGCAGACTTACTGTCGTGGCGGGCGGCGCTTTGAGAGACTCAGCTCGCGATGACGGGGATCCTCGCGGCACCCCAGCGGCTGGCCGTCGTGGATGACGCGGCGCGCATCCAGGCGTTGATGCGCATGTCAGCGCGAGAACTGTTTCCGCGCTTCTACGACGCGCGGCAGACCGCGAGCGCGGTGGTCCACATCGCGCAGCTCGACATGTCGTTGATCGAGGACGGCACCTATTTCGTCCACGAAGCGAACGGCGAGCTCGTCGCCTGCGGCGGCTGGAGCAGACGCGCCAGGCTCTACGCCGATGGCGGCGAGGTACCCGGTGACGAGCGACTGCTGAACCCGGCAGGCGAGGCCGCCCGGGTGCGCGCGATGTTCGTGCGCAGCGACTGGACCCGCCGGGGCCTCGGCCGCGCGATCTTGGAGTCGTGCGAGCGCGCCGCTCGCGCGGAAGGCTTTCAGTCGCTCGTGCTCATGGCGACGCTCCCCGGCGAGCCGCTCTACCGCGCGTTCGGCTTCGAGGAGGTCGGGCGCACGATGGTGGCCATGCCTGACGGCGTGGAGACCGCGGCCATCGAAATGCGACGCACCATCCGCCAGCCCTAGCCCCACATGAAGCTGCCCCGTCGGACCACGAGGAGCAGTCCAGTGAGATCGCCACGCGTGACGATCCTGGCGGCCGTGGCGCGCTGCCTTCGAGGCACAGACAGTCAGCGCGCGTCTTCATCCGTGCGCTATCGCAAAGCGCAAGAAGCGCACTACTAGCGGCGCGCGCCTGCGATCAGCGCGACGGTCATCAGCGCCGCGGCGAAGAGCAGCCCGGCGGCCGGCGAGACCGCCGTCCAGAGGATGCCGGCGATGCCGCTCGCCGCGACGTTGCCGAAGCTCTGCACGCCGGCGAGCAGGCCGAACGCCGAGCCGCGCAGCCCGGCGGGCGCCAGCGCCGCGACAGCGGCGTGCTCGGCCGTCTCGACGCAGCCGATCGCCACGCCGGCCGCGGCGAAGCACGCGGCGAGCACCGCCGGATTCGCGCCGGTTGTGGCGAAGCCGACGTAGGCGATCTGAAAGCACGCGCGCTGTGAAGGGGGGCCGCGCCGCGAGACCAGCGCGTACGCTGCGGGGTGTGTCGGTGATCGCGGGTACGCGCCGGCGCGATTGGCTTGCGGTCGCGTTGATGCCGGCGCGGCTCTCAGCGCGTTCGCATAGTCAGGCCTCCGTCGCGGGAGTACGATCGGCCTCGGAGATGTCTGTCGTGGCCGAGCAGGCGCGGACGACCCCCGTGGTGCGGGAGGTCGCGGCCGAGCTGCTGCCGCGCACGCCGGAGCTGGGGCGCGCGATGGCCGACTACCTGTACGCGGCCATCCCGGAGCTCGCTGTCATGCACGACGACGAGCTGCGGGCGGAGCTGCTCGCCAGCACGTCGGCCAACGTCGGACAGGTGCTGCGGCTGCTGGCGCACGGAGCGAGCACCGGCGACGCGGTGGTCCCCTCTGATGCGCTGGGGTTCTTGCGCGGCATCGTGCGCCGCGGCATCCCGCTGGCGGCGCTGCTGCGCTCCTACCGGCTCGGGCACGCGTGGCTGTGGGAGCGGTGGTCGCAGGCGCTCCAGGATCGCGTCGCGGATTCGGGCGAGCTCGCCGCGGGACAGGACCACAGCTCGGCGCTCATGTTCGCCTACGTCGACAAGGTCTGCGACGTGCTCGTCGATGAGTTCGGGACCGAGCGCGACCGGATGATGCGCAGCGCGGCCCAGCAGCGCGCGGAGACGGTTCGTGCGATCCTGGGCGGCGAGCCGGTCGACGAGGAGGCGGCCTCGCGGCGGCTCGGCTACGACCTGCGGCTGCACCACGTCGCGCTCCGCGTATCGAGCGGTGCCAGCGAGGTTCGCGGGCTCGAACGCGCCGTCGCGGACGCGGCCGCGACGCTCGCCATCGGCAAGCCGCTCGTCGTGCCGTCCGGCGCCGCGCGCTTCGACTTGTGGTGCGGCTCGTTCGATCCGCCTGCGACGGATCGGCTCGAGCGGTACGAGCCCGTCCCGGGCGTGCTGATCGCATTCGGGCGGCCTGCGGAGGGTGTCGGGGGGTTCCTCCGCTCGCATGTCGAAGCGCTGCAAGCGGCCCGCATCCGCTCGTTGGCGCCCGCCGGTGCCGCCGCGGTCACGAGCTACGCGCGCGTGGAGCTCGTCTCGCTGCTCGCGACCGACCTGCCACGGGCGAGGACGTTCGTCGCGAGCCGGCTGGGGCGGCTCGACTCGGCCGCCGAGTCGTCCCAGCGGCTGCGCGACACCGTGCTGGCCTATCTCGTCGCGGGCGGTAGCGCCTCGCGCGTCGCCAAGGACCTCTACGTGCACCAGAACACCGTGGCCTACCGGGTCAAGAAAGCGGAGGAGCTGCTCGGCCGCAAGGTCAGCGAGAACTCGATCGAGCTGACCTGCGCCCTGAAGCTCGCCGCCGCGCTGGGACCGGCTGTGCTGGATGACGGATCAGTCCATTCGGAGGACGCGCGGTCAGCCTACGCGCGTCGACGATCTGGCCGCGATGAACCGTGACGAGCTGCAGCGCAGATGCGAGATTCGCGTCCGAGGCCACCTAGGTGAGACAATGCGGCGCGCGTTCCCGGCGCTTCGCGCCGAGACGCGGGGGACCGACACGGTGCTGAGCGGCACCCTTCCGGACCACGCCGCGCTGTACGGCGTCCTGGCCCAGCTCGAGGCACTCGGGCTGGGGCTGCTGGAGGTTCGGCGCCTCCCGGACCGGCCCTGATCCTCCGGTCATGACGAGGTCGGCTAGGTCACCGTCGAGGTCGCCGGCGCAAGCCGGCGCCTGTCCGTCGTGGACCATGGCATCGGGGGCGCCGACCCGCGGGGCTCCGGGTTGGCGGGCCTCGAGGAGCGCGTCGATGTGATGGGCGGGACCTTACGGTCGAGAGCCGCCCCGGCCGCGGCACGCGGCTGGCGGTCGAGCTGCCTATTGGCGCGTGAGCGCGGAAGGGGCCAGCAGGCGGAGGTCGCGAGCGCGTTCGACCGCGTCCGCGCGGCGGTTGACGCCGAGCTTGGCGTAGATGTGCTGGATGTGCGTCTTGACCGTGCTGACCGCGAGGTAGACCTCGCCGGCGATCTCGGGTGCGGTGAGGTTCGTGGGCAGATAACGCAGGACCCGGAGCTCGCTCTCGCTGAGCGGCTCGCGCGGCCGCTGGGGCTCGCCTGAGGGAGTTGGCCGGTCTCCGGCGAGCACGGTGCGGATCTCGGAGATCAGCGCGGCGTGCGTCGAGCGGTGGCGCTGGTGGCGCTCCAGCAGCGCGGCGGTGCGGTGGACGAGGAAGGGCCATACCACGCCGTCGGGCTCCGCGAGGTCGAGCGCGCGCTCGAGCGTCTCCTCCGCCGCGGCGGGCTGGGCGAGCGCGTGCCGCGCGATCGCGTAGAGCACGAGCGCTTCGATCAGCCAGGCACGATGGCTGCTCGCGACGGAGCCGTCGAGGACCGGTGCGAGCACGGCGGTCGCGGCCTGCGGTTCGTCCTGTGCCAGCCGGAGCGCCGCGATCGCCTTGCGCACCTCCGGGCCGTCGCGCAGCTCAGGAGCCATCTCGGCGAGCGCCGCTTCGACGGCCTCGAGCTCACCGAGTCGCAGGTTGGTTTGGAGCATCAGGGCGTGCGCATGCGCGGCGAGCGCGTGCGGGCGGGTCCCTGCGCCCGCGGCGCTCAGCAACTCGTCGAGCCGCGTGGCGGAACGGAGCGCGGTCAGCGCCTCCTCGTCGTGGCCGCGCGCGAGCTGGAGCATGCCATGCGCACGCCGTAACAACAGGCCTTCGGCCGGTTCGAGCTCGGCGCGCAGCGCGCGCCGCGCCTGACCCAGCCATGGCTCAGCCTCGTCGAGCCGTCCTTGCCAGACCAGAATCCCGCCCAGCACCGTGTAGGCGATCCCGACGATCGGCTCCTCGGCCCAGCCGTGCGTCCGGGCGAGCTCGATCGCCTTCAGGCTCGCCCGCCGTGCGAGTTCGAACGAGCGGGCCATCAGCGTGAGCGCGAGGTTTGCCAGACAGCCGATCTCGAGGTACGGACGCCGCGTGCGGCGCGCGAGGGCGAGGGCGTACTCGAGGTGGCGCTCGGCGTCCTCGGAGCGCGCCGCCCACGACTCGGCAGTGCCGAGGTTCAGCAGCGCGAGCGTCCGGAGCTCGTCGTCGATCCGGTGCGACTGGAGTTCCGCCCCGGCGTGGGGGGCGAGCAGCTGCTGCGCCGCTTCGACCGCCGCCGGCAGGTCGACGCGCTGGCGCGCGAGCCGGAGGCGGATGACCGCGAGCAGCGCTTGGCTGGTCCCGCGCGTGTCCCCGGCCTCTGCCGTAAGCCGTTGCGTCGCCAGCGCGAGGTATCGCTCTGTCGCCGGCAGCGATCCCCGCGTCACCTCGCGGCCCGCCAGCAGCGCGAGCAGCCGCGGGTCGGAGTCCAGGGCGCCGACGGGGAAGCGGGCGAGCAGCTCGCCCATGGTGTCTCCTCGCCCGTCCACCCAGAGCGCCAACACGTTGTCGGCCAACACGCGGGCGGCCGTCGCCCAGTCGCCTGCCTCCTGCGCATGTCGCACCGCCGCCGCCGGGTCGTCGTGCTCGGCGAACCACGCCGCGGCGGTGCCGTGGAGCGCGCTGAGCTCGTCCGGCGCGGTTCGCCGCAGCTCGAGCTGCAGCAGCTCCGAGAACAGCTGGTGGTAGCGGAACCAGGAGCGCGGGCCGTCGAGCGAGACGACGAACGCGCCGGCCTCCTCGAGCTCCTGCAGGATCAGCTCGCTCCCCGAGCGTCCTGTCAGCAGGTCGGCCAGCGGACCGTTGACGCGATCGAGGATCGAGGTCCTGAGCAGCAGCCGCCGGACTTCGTCGGGCTGGCGCTCGAGCACCTCGTGGAGAAGATACTCGGCGACCGTCCGCTCGCTCCCGCCGAAGTCGGCGGCCAAGCCCTCGGGATCCGGATGACGGACCAGCGACAGTGCCGCCAGCCGAAGTCCGGCGGCCCAACCTTCAGTGCGCTCGTGCAGCAGCGTGAGCGCCGGCTCGGGCAGCGTCACGCCCGCCGCGTCGAACAGGGCCCGGGCCTCGGCGATCGTGAATCGCAGATCGCCGGCGCGCAGCTCGGTCAGCTCGCCTTCGAGCCGCAACCGGTGCAGACCGAGCCGCAGGTCGCGCCGCGTGGCGAACGCGAACCGGAGCGCCGCGGGGGCGCGCAGCACCAAGACGCCGAGCTGGCGCAGCGTCTCGTCGTCGCCGAGCTCGTGGAGATCGTCGACCACCAGCCACAGCGGCTCGGTGAGCGACTCCAGATCCTCGAGCAGCCGTTCGACGATCGCGCCGCCCTCGAGCCCGGGCGCCGGCGTGAGCGACCCCACGGCGCGGGAGCCGGCCTGCGTGCGTCGCAGCGCGTCGAGCACCGCGATCCAGAACCGCTGCGGGTCGCGTTCCCCGCGCCGCACGCTCACCCAGCCCACGCGGTCGGTCAGCCGCGCCTCGGCGATCCAGGTCCGCAGCAGCATGGTCTTGCCGCTTCCCGCGGAGGCCGACACGAGCGTCACGCGGCCGGCACTCGCGAGCCGCTCGAACAGCGCGCTGCGCAGGATGCCCGGAAGTGCGGGGGGATCGGTTGCGGGCCGGGCCCGCGAGATGACCATGGCGAGAACGTACGAGGCACGGCCGTGCGCGCCTATGGGCCGGGCGACAAAGTCGCAAGACCGCCTTGTGACACCGCAACCATCCGATTTGTATGAGCGCCGCTCATCCCTTCTGTCGTGACGCTCGACTGGATGAACGCAACGATCACCTCGCCGGCAACGTCCGGGCCGTACTTGGACTCGGGACTGCTCCCCGGCGACTTCTACTCCTACGAGCAGCTGCTCTCCGATCCGGAACGGGCGATCGTGGCGCGGCTGCGCGAGTTCCTGCGCACGGAGGTCGCGCCGATCGTCGACGACTGCTGGGCACGGGCCGAGTTCCCGTTCCAGCTGATCGAGCGCTTCGCGACCCTCGGCCTGAACGGGTGGGCCGATCCGGATTCACCCGAGGCCGCGCCGAGCAACCTGCTCCGGGGCATCATCTCGCTGGAGCTTGCGCATGCGGACGCGTCCGTATCGACCTTCTTCGGCGTGCATACGGGCCTGGCGATGGGCAGCATCCTCGCCTGCGGCGACGAGAAGCAGCAGCGCCGCTGGCTGCCGGCGATGAGCCGCTTCGAGCAGGTCGGCGCGTTCGGGCTGACGGAGCCGCACGGCGGGTCGGACGTGGCGGGCGGCCTCGAGACGGCCGCGCGCCGCGACGGCGACGAGTGGGTGCTCAACGGCGCCAAGCGCTGGATCGGCAACGCGACGTTCGCCGACCTGGTCGTCATCTGGGCCCGCGACGTCGAGACCAATCAGGTGCTCGGCTTCGTCGTGGAGAAGGGCACGCCCGGGTTCGACGCGACCAAGATCGAGCGCAAGATCGCGCTGCGGATCGTGCAGAACGCCGACATCGTGCTCGAGGACTGCCGCGTCCCGGAGGCCAACCGCCTGCAGAACGCGAACTCGTTCAAGGACACCGCGAAGATCCTGCGCCAGACGCGCAGCGGCGTGGCCTGGGAAGCGGTCGGGATGATGCTCGCCGCCTACGAGATCGCACTGCAGTACGCCAAGGAGCGCGAGCAGTTCGGTCGCCCGATCGGCAAGTTCCAGCTCGTCCAGGACCTGCTGGTAAAGATGCTCGGCAACGCCACGGCGTCGTTCGGGATGATGGTGCGGCTCGCCCAGTTGCAGGACGCCGGCGTCTATCGGGACGAACAGTCGGCGCTGGCAAAGGCCTACTGCACCGTGCGGCTGCGCGAGACCGTCGGTTGGGCGCGCGAGCTGCTCGGCGGTAACGGCATCGTGCTCGACTACAACATCGGCCGCTTCGTCGCCGACGCGGAGGCGATCTACTCCTACGAGGGCACGCGCGAGATGCAGACGCTGATCGTCGGCCGCTCGGTGACCGGCCTGAGCGCCTTCGTGGGGTGACGATCATGGTCTTCAAGGACCTGAAGGTCCTCGACGCCGCCAGCTTCATCGCCGGGCCGGCGGCCGCCACCGTGCTCTCTGACTTCGGCGCCGACGTGATCAAGGTCGAACCTCCGGCCGGCGATCTCCAGCGGCTGCTGAGCTCCGTACCGCCGAGCCCGCCTGCGCCGGCGAACTACGCCTGGCATCTCGCCAACCGCAACAAGCGCGGCATGGCGATCGACCTCAAGGCGCCGGGCGCGACGAGGATCCTCCGGCGGCTCGTCGAGTGGGCCGACGTCGTCATCACGAACTTCCCGCACCCGACCCGCGAGCGGCTGCACCTCGGCTATGACGAGGTCGCGGGCTGGAATCCCCGCGTCATCTATGCCGATGTCACGGGATTCGGCGACGCCGGGCCTGACGCGGCGCTGCCGGGCTTCGACCTGACCGCCTACTGGGCGCGCAGCGGGCTGCTGTCCTCCACGCGCGACGTGGGGGCGCCGCCGACGGTGCCGATCCCCGGCAGCGGCGACCACGCGACCGCGATGGGGCTCTACGCGGCGATCGTGACCGCCCTGTACGACCGTGAGCGGACCGGGAAGGGCGCGAGCGTCGGCACGTCGCTGCTCGCCGAGGGCGTGTGGGCGGCCGGCACGTTCGTCGCGGGAGCGCTCGCCGGCGGCCGGTCGTACGGTCTGCACAACCCCACCGCGCCGACGAACCCGCTGATCAACCCCTACCGCGGCTCCGACGGCCGCTGGTTCATGCTCGTCGCCTCGCCGCCCCACTGGCCGGGGCTCGCGACCGCGGTCGGGCATCCTGAGCTGCTCGACGATCCCCGCTTCGCGGATCCGCGAAGCATCGCGGAGCATTCCGCCGAGCTGACCGAACTGCTCGACGCGACCTTCGGCTCGCAGCCGCTGGCGCACTGGCAGGGCGTCCTCGAGCGCGCGCGGATCACCTGCGCGGTGATCCAGACGCCGGAGGAGGCCGCGCACGACCCGCAGCTGCGCGCCAACGACATCGTCGTGCCCCTGCATGGCGACGACATGCTGAAGGAGACGATCGGCAGCCCGATCGCCGTTCGCGGGACGGCCAAGCGAGCGGCGACCCGAGCGCCGAAGCTCGGCGAACACAACGACGACGTGCTGCGCGAGCTTGGATTCAGCGGCGAGGAGATCGAGGCGCTTCGGGGCACGGGCGCGATCCCCGGCGCGGCGCAGATGGAGGCGGCGCGATGACCGACCTCGTCCTCGTGGAGCGGCGCGACAGCGTGCTCACGATCACCCTCAACCGACCGCAGCAGAAGAACGCGGTCGATCACGAACTGGCTGTTCAGCTCTCGTCCGCGCTCGACACGCTCGACGCCGACCCGGGCGTCTCGGTCGGCGTGCTCACCGGCGCCGGCGGCACGTTCTGCGCCGGCATGGACCTGAAGGCGTTTGCGCATGGCGAGTTGCCGGTGCTCGATGGCCGAGGGTTCGGCGGGCTGACGCGGGCGCTGGTGCGCAAGCCGCTGATCGCCGCGGTCGAAGGCTGGGCGCTCGGCGGCGGCTTCGAGCTGGCACTGGGCTGCGACCTCATCGTCGCTGCGGACGATGCTCGCTTCGGGGCACCGGAGGTCACGCACGGCCTCGTCCCCTCCGAGGGCGGCCTGATCCGGCTGCCGCGCCGGATCCCGTACCACGTCGCGCTGCGGGTGCTGCTGACCGGCGATCCGCTGAGTGCCGGCGAGGCGTCCGAGTACGGGCTCGTCGATGAGCTGACCGCGCCGGGCGCCGCGCTCGACAAGGCGCGCGAGTTGGCCGCGCGCATCGCGAAGAACGCGCCGCTGGCGCTGGCCGCGGTCAAGGGGGTCTTGCGCGCCACGCAGGGCCTCGACGACCGGGCTGCCTTCGAACGCCAGGACCAAATGATTGCCGGGCTGCTCTCGAGCGAGGACGTGCGCGAAGGCGCGCAGGCGTTCGCCGAGAAGCGCGCGCCGGTGTGGCGAGGACGGTGAGGAGTTCGATGTCAGCGCAGATCGCGATCATCGGGACGGGCACCATCGGCGCGAGCTGGGCGACCCACTATCTCGCTCGCGGCTTCGACGTCGTGGCAACCGATCCCGCGCCCGGCGCCGAGGCGGCGCTGCGCTCGTATGTCGACGCGGCCTGGGACGCGGCGAGCACGCTCGGCGTCGTGCCCGGAGCATCACGCGATCGCCTGCGCTTCACGGCCGACCTGCGGGAGGCCGTGGCGGACGCCGTCTTCGTGCAGGAGAACGCGCCGGAGCGGCCCCAGCTCAAAGTGAAGCTGCTCGCCGAGATCGACGACGCCGCACCGGTGGAGTCGATCATCGCGTCGAGCTCGTCCGCGATCACGATGAGCGTGATGCAGGCCGAGTGCCGGCGTCCGGAGCGGACGGTCATCGGCCACCCGTTCAACCCGCCGCACGTCATCCCGCTCGTCGAGGTGGTCGGCGGCGAGCGGACAGCCCCGGAGACGATCGAGCGTGCGATGGTGTTCTACGCATCCATCGGCAAGAAGCCGGTCCGCCTGCGCAAGGAGCTGCCGGGCCACGTCGCCAACCGCCTGCAGGCGGCGCTGTATCGCGAGGTCGTGCATCTGATCGACCAAGGCGTGCTGGGCGTCGCCGATGCCGACGACGCCGTCTCCTGGGGCCCCGGCCTGCGCTGGGGCGTGATGGGTCCGAGCCTGCTGTGGCACCTCGGCGGCGGCGAGGGCGGGATCCAGCACTTCATGGACACGCTGATGGGTCCGATGGCCGCGATGTGGCCGGCGCTCGGCAACCCGCAGGTGACGCCCGAGCTGGAGCACAAGATCGTCGAGGGCGTGGTGGCGGAGGCGAACGGCCGCTCGATCGACGACCTCGCCGCGGAGCGCGACGCGATGCTGATCGCGCTGGAGGGCGTGCGCGCGAGGTACCAACCATGAGCGCGGGGCGGCTCTTCATGCTCGAGATCAGCGGCGGCGGCCGCGTGGTCTCGCTGAACCCGGACGGCTCCGGCAAGGCCGTCCTCGTCACCGGCTGCCGGATCCCCGACGGTGTCGCGGTCGACGTCGAGAACGGGTACGTCTACTGGACCGACATGGGCAACCCGCCGGCGGACGACGGCGCGATCGAGCGCGCCGACTTGGACGGCGCCAACCGCGTGACGATCGTTCCCAGCGGCGTCACATACACGCCCAAGCAGCTGCAGCTCGAGCCCGTCGGTCGCAAGCTGTACTGGTCCGATCGCGAAGGGATGCGGGTGATGCGCTGCGACCTCGACGGCTCGCACGTCGAGACGCTCGTGCAGACAGGGGAAGGCGACGACGACCGGCGCGATCAGACGCGCTGGTGCGTCGGGGTCGCCGTCGATGCCGCCGGCGGGCAGCTCTACTGGACGCAGAAGGGCCCGAGCGATGGGGGTCTCGGGAGGATCCTGCGCGCCGCGATCGAGCTGCCCGCCGGCGCGACGGCGGCTGAACGCCGCGACGTCGAGGTCCTCTTCGACGGGCTGCCCGAGCCGATCGACCTGGAGCTGGACCTCGCGACCCGCACGCTGTACTGGACCGACCGCGGCGACCCGCCGCGCGGCAACACCGTCAACCGCGCGCCGGTCGACGGCTCCCGCGAGCCGGAGATCCTCTGCAACCACCTGATGGAGGGCATCGGGATCGCGCTCGACCGCCGCGGCGGCCGGATGTTCATCACCGACCTCGCGGGCAGCGTGTACGAGGCCGGCATGGACGGCTCCGGCCGCCGGGTGCTCCGCGTCGCACAGGGCAACCTCACGGGCATCGCCTACGCGGAGCTCGCGGCATGAGCCACCGTGTCGCGATCGTCGGCGCCGGGTTCGGTGGGCTGTTCGCGGCGCGTGCCCTGCGCCGGGCGCCGGTCGACGTGACGGTCGTCGATCGCACGAACCACCATCTCTTCCAGCCGCTGCTCTACCAGGTGGCGACCGGCGTGCTCTCGGAGGGCGACGTCGCGCCGGCGATCCGCGACGTGCTGCGCAACCAGCGCAATGCCCGCGTGCTGCTGGGCGAGGTCATCGACGTCGATCTGCAAGCGCGCGAGCTGGTCGTCGACACGGTCGGCGAGCGGTCGCGAATCGCCTACGACAGCCTGATCGTGGCCGCCGGAGCGGCCCAGTCGTACTTCGGCCACGACGAGTTCGCCGTCCACGCGCCGGGGATGAAGACGATCGACGACGCGCTCGAGCTCCGCGGGCGCATCTTCGGCGCCTTCGAGCTGGCCGAGCTGGAGGCCGAGGCGAAGCGGCGGGACACGTGGCTGACCTTCGTGGTCGTGGGGGCGGGGCCGACCGGCGTCGAGCTGGCCGGGCAGATCGCCGAGCTGTCGCGCCGGGCCCTCAAGCGCGACTACCGCACGTTCGATCCGGCGGACGCGCGCGTAATCCTCGTCGAGGCCGCCGGCAAGGTGCTGGCACCGTTCCCCGAACCGCTGCAACACCGCGCGCGGCACGACCTCGAGCGGCTCGGCGTCGAGGTGCGTCTGGACACGCTCGTCACAGGTGTCGACGAGGAAGGGCTCGATGTCACGCGAGACGGAGTGGACGGCCGCATCGACGCGCGGACGAAGATCTGGGCGGCCGGCGTGCAGGCGTCGCCGCTCGGCGCGATGATCGCCGGGCAGGTAGGCGCTACCGTCGACCGCGCCGGGCGGGTTTCCGTGCGACCCGACTGCACGCTGCCCGGCCACCCGGAGGTGTTCGTGATCGGCGATCTGATGCGCCTCGACGGACTACCGGGCGTCGCCGAGGTGGCGATGCAGTCCGGCGCCCACGCGGCACGAACCATCGCACGCCGACTGCGCGGCGACACGCGCGGGCGGCCGTTCCGCTACCGCGACCTCGGCACGATGGCCACCATCTCCCGCTTCCGGGCGGTCGTCTCCATCGGCCGCGTGCGCCTGACGGGACTGGCCGCATGGCTGACGTGGCTGCTCGTGCACCTCGTCTTCCTGACCGGCTTCAAGAACCGGTTCGCGGCGGCGGCCAACTGGGCCGTGGCGTTCCTCGGCCACGGTCGCCGGCAGCGCACGATCACCGAGCGGCAAGTGTTCGCGAGAAAGAAGGAGCTCGGATGACCAACAGCACCACCCGCTTCCCGGCATTGCGAGGGCCTCGTCCTCGACGGCGTCGAGCGCGTACGTACATGGCCGCCCGAGAATGTCGTCACCTGACGCATGCGATGCCGCGGGGGTGCGGACAAGAGTCCGGATGACCAAGTTGCACATCATTCGAGGCCGGTCACCGACCAAGGAGGTCATCCATGACCGATGTGAAGAACGTCGTTCTCGTCCACGGCGGATTCGTGGACGGGTCCGGCTGGCGGGGCGTCTATGACCTGCTGAAGGCGGACGGGTACACCGTGAGCGTCGTGCAGAACCAGACGCTCTCGCTCGAGAGCGACGTCGAGACCACCCGCAACGTGCTCGACCAGCAGGACGGCCCGGCGATCCTCGTCGGCCACTCCTACGGGGGAGCGGTCATCAGCGAGGCCGGCCGCCACGAGCGCGTCGCGGGGCTCGTGTACATCGCGGCGTTTGCGCCCGATGCCGGTGAGTCGGTCAACACGCTGATCGCCGATCCGCCTCCGGATGCGCCGGTGCCGCCGATCCTGCCGCCGCAGGACGGGTTCCTGTTCCTCGACCGCGCCAAGTTCGCGGGGTCGTTCGCCGCGGACCTCCCGGCAGACGATGCGGCGTTCATGGCTGACTCTCAGGTCCCGTGGGGCGTCGATGCGCTCGGCGGTGCGGTCAGTGAGCCGGCGTGGCGCAGCAAGCCGAGCTGGTATCTGGTCGCCGCGGATGACCGGATGATCCCGCCGCCCGCGCAGCGAGCGATGTCCGAGCGGGCCGGCTCGACCGTCGTCGAAGCGCCTGGCAGCCATTCGATCTACGTGTCTCAGCCCCGCGTGACCGCCGACCTGATCGAGCGCGCGGCGCAAGGAGCCCTCGTCGAGGCGGCGGGGGCGGCCTGACCGCGAAGGCCGGCAGGACGCTGCTGGACCTGCCGGCCGCCCGCACTTCGGGTCCATGCACCGGATCGGAGCTCGCCGTGTCAAGACAGCCCGAAAGGCCGAACCCGCCGCTTCCCGATGAGGTATCCGAGGAGATCGGGAAGCAGCTTCAGCTCACGCTGGTCGAGCTGATCGCATTGTCACTGGCCGGGAAGCAGTCGCAATGGACTTCCTACGGCCGTGAGTTCGTCAGCGTCCACCGTCACCTGGATCAGGTCGTCGGCGAATGGCGAGAGCTCGAGGATGTCGTCGCGGGGCGCGCGGCCGCGATCGGGATCGCGCTCGACTGGAGCTCTGCCGCGGTGATCGAACTGGACGATCATCGGCCGTTGGAGCCGGGTTTCACCGAGGTCGGATGCGCCGTCGAGCGGCTCTGCTCACAGCTCTGGGATGTGGCGCTTCGGGTCCGGAGGCGCGGAGCGCTGGTCGGCACGCTCGACGCCGTTTCCCAGCACGTGCTGACGGGGGTGCAGCGCAAGCTCGAAGACCAGCTCTGGATGCTGCGGTCGCAGTTGGCGGACTAGATCCCTCGCTACGAGCGCGGGGGTGCCAGTATGGACGTTTCATGGTCGGCACGCGCCGCGACGTCGCCACTCCGCTCCTCGGTCGCGCCCAGGAGCAGGCGCTCCTGACGTCGCTGTTGGACGGGGTGGCCGAGCGCGGCCAGGCGCTCGTGCTTCGCGGCGAGCCGGGGATCGGCAAGTCGCGTCTGCTGTCGGTGGCCGCGGGAGCGGCGCGCGACCGGGGAATGACGGTGCTCACCACCAGCGGGGTGCAATCCGAAGCGCATCTGCCGTTCGCCGGGCTGCATCAGCTGCTCCGTCCCGTACGCGAGCGAGTGGTCGAGCTGCCGGCCGTCCAGCGCGCCGCGCTCGACGCAGCATTCGGTCTGGAGCACGACGTCGCACCCGAGCCCTACCGGATCGCGATGGCCTCGCTCGACCTCGTGTCCGAGGTCGCCGCCGACGCCCCGTTGCTGCTGGTCGTCGAGGACGCGCACTGGCTCGACCTCCCCACCGCGGACGTCCTGGCCTTCGTCGCCCGGCGAATCGAGTCCGACCCGGTGCTCCTGCTCGCTGCCGTGCGCGACGGCTACCCCTCGGCACTCGCCGATGCGGGGCTGCCGGAGCACAGGCTCGCCGGTCTCGAGGACGCAACGGCCACGGCCCTGCTCGACGCCTCGGCTGCGCACCTTTCGCCGACCACGCGCAACCGCGTGCTGCGTGAGGCCGCCGGGAATCCGCTCGCCCTCCTCGAGCTGCCCGCGGCCGCGGGCCGGCCAGAGGATGCGCTGCCAGGCGGCTTGCCGTTGAGCGAGCGCCTCGAGCGCGCATTCGCGGATCGCGTGTCCGATCTGCCCGGCGACACTCGCGTCGTCCTGCTGGTCGCCGCGCTGAGCGAAGAGGACGCGATCGACGAGATCCTCCGGGCCGCCGGCGCGGTCGCCGGCACGGGGCTGGATCTCGGCGCCGCCGAGCCTGCGGCTGAGGCGGGTATCGCCGACGTCGACCTGCACACGTTCCGCTTCCGGCATCCGCTCATTCGCTCGGCCGTCGCGCAGAGCGCGGGCCTCGCGGACCGGCGGCGCGTCCACGAGGCGCTTGCGGACGTCCTGGAGGATCGAGACCGGCGTGCGTGGCACCGCGCGGCGCTCATCAGCGGGACGCATGAGGATGTCGCCGTGGAGCTCGAGGAGGCGGGCCGTCGCGCAAGGCGGCGCGGAGCGACGGCGGTGGCTGTGACCGCCACGCGGCGCGCGGCCGAGCTCGGCGAGACTGCGCAGCGCGGCCGGCGACTGCTGGCCGCGGCCGAGCTCGCATTCGAAGCGGGTCAGCCGGACGTCGTGGTCGGACTCCTGCGAGAGATCGAGCCGCTGCGTCCAAGCGCGCCGGAGCGTGCACGCCTCGCCTGGATCGAGGAGATGGTCGACCCGAAGCCGCTCGACGAGCAGCGCGTGACCGCGCTGCTGGCGATCGCCGAGGCCGGGGATGACGCTGACCTGCTTTGGCTCGTGGTCTCGCGCGCCTGGTATGCGGACCCGAGTCCCGCGACCCGGCGGATCCTCGTCGAGGCGGTCCGGCGCCTCAGCCCTCCGGCCGATGATGGTCGCGGGCTCGCCATTCGACTCGCCGCCGATCCACTCAACCCGCCGGCGGCGCTCTCAGCACGACTTCGGAGGGTCGCCGCGGAGGGCGGCTACACGACCGATGCGGCGCTGCACCTCGGACCGGCTGCGGCTGTGGTCGGCGAGTTCGAGAGCGCCGGCGTCTTTCTCGCCGGCGCGGTCGACGGCCTCCGCGACGAGGGCCGTCTCGGGCTTCTGCCACGCATGCTCTCGCTGCAGGCGACCGTGGCCGCATTCCTCGCCGATTGGGCAACCGCAAGGCCGGCCGCGGAGGAGCTCCGGCGGCTGGCCAGTGAGCTGAATGAGCCCCTCTACGCGGCAGGCGGCGACTTCGCCGCCTCGCTGATCGCCGGCATGCGCGGAGACGAGGATGCGGCGGAGGCGGGGGCCGCCCGAGCTGAGGAATTCGGACTCCCGGCAAGGGTGAACGCCATCGTCGCCCAAGCCCAGTTCGGTCGCGTCGCGGCGGCTCTCGGAGCCGGCCGGCCGATCGAGGCATACGAGTTCGCCGAACGGCTCTTCGATCCGCTCGATCCCGCCCACCACCCGATGCTGGCCCGCTGGGTCATCGGAGATCTCGCAGAGGCCGCGCTGCAGGCTGGCCGGGTCGCGCAAGGCCGGAAACGGCTTGCGCAGATCGAGACCGCGGTGGGCGCACATCCCGCACCGTGGATCGCGCTGAACCTGCGCCACGCCTGCGCGGTGCTCGCGGAGGACGACGCCGCGAGCCGCTTCGAGGCCGCCCTCGGCGCGGATCTGACCCGGTGGCCCTACCACCGGGCCCGCCTGCTCCTCGCCTACGGCCGGTGGCTCCGGCGTCGCCGTGAGATCACTGAATCGCGGGCGGCCCTGCGGGCGGCCCGCGACGCCTTCGACGCGCTGGGATGCACCTCGTGGAGCTCCCAGACGCGGCGCGAGTTGCGCGCCTCGGGCGAGCGGAGCCGCCGGCGGGAGCCCGAGGCGCGCGACCAACTCACGGCGCAGGAGCTGCAGATCGCGCAGCTCGCGGCGGAGGGACTCTCCAACCGCGAGATCGGGCGGCGGCTCTACCTCTCGCATCGAACGGTCAGCACGCACCTGTACCGCGTGTTCCCGAAGCTCGGCATCACCTCGCGCGGCGAGCTGGGCGGCGCGCTCACGCCGGTCCCGTTGGCCCCGGACGCGGCTGACGACGGTCGTTAGCCGACGCACGCCGAGGACTGTGCTCGGCGGGCGCGCCGCGGCCTCGCCGATCCCACGACGGAGAATCTCGCGGTGGGCACTGCGTCCGGCCGGACGCCATGCAGGTCACAAGCGTCCTGCGGCGCCGGGACGGGGGCGTTTACTGGACCGGTGCGGGCGTCGCGCTGTAGCTCGACAGCAGCTCCGGGAGCGTCATCTCGGGTGGGTCGTTCAAGTCCACGCCGGTCGCGTCGGCCAACCGACGCTTGAACCACATGTCGAAGTCATCACGGGACTCTGAGAAGAGCCCCAAAGCCTTCCCGAAGTCCTCTGTCTCCATGTACGCGACCAGGACCTCGCCCGCGGGCAACGGCGCGAGGTACCAGACTTCCTTGGTGATCCCGATGCGCTCCTCGGAGCGCGCGTAGTCCTGCTTGCGGGATTCCTCCAGCTCCTGCATGAAGTCCCGCGCGTTTGTGCCGCGGCCTGAACTCACGGGCAGGACCAGGCAGATCTGCTGCATGGGGTCCTCCTCTCGCTGTGCAGTGGTCCGACCATCCCACGACACCGCGACGGCGTCAAGCTCGACCACTGCGGCCTCGGATATCGCTCAACGTTCGCGGCGTGGGCCTGAACCGGCGCGTGCCGAGATTTCCGCGCCCGACTTCCTCAGATCGACGCCTTCGAAGCCGCCGCGATGTTCTGGGGCGGCGGCTACGATCGCGGCCGCCGAAGCTCATCTGTCAGTGTGCGGCGCGGTGGCGGGGAGTTGCACCGTACCGCACAGTCCGCCGGCGGCGCGGGGTGTGAGGGTGAGAGTTCCGTCGTGTGCTTGGGTGATGGGTGAGCACGACGCTCTTGGGGTGAATGCTGGTGGTGACCCACACGGTGCCCTCGTCGGGCAGGTTGTGGACGATCGCGTTGTGCACGAGGTTCGTAGCCATCTGCAGCTTCAAACCAGGGCTCTATCCACCGTCTCCTCCCTCGCGCCCGGAGCCGGGTGCGGGGCCGATGCGGTACCCGGCGCCGGCCACGGTGGCGATGATCCAGGGTTCGCCGAGGCGTTTGCGCAGTGCCGAGACGGTGATGCGCACGGCGTTGGTGAACGGGTCGGCGTTCTGATCCCACGCCCGTTTCAACAGCTCTTCGGCGCTGACGACTCCGCCTTCGGCGGCGACGAGCACTTCGAGCACGGCGAACTGCTTGCGGGTGAGCGCGACGTAGCGGCCGTCGCGGTAGACCTCGCGCCGGAACGGGTCCAGTCGCAGGCCTGCGATCTCTCGCACGGGTGGCCGGTGGTGCGCACGCCTGCGGTCGAGCGCCCTGAGACGGAGCACGAGCTCTTGGAGTTCGAAGGGCTTGGTGAGGTAGTCGTCGGCGCCGAGCCCGAACCCGGTGGTCTTGTCGTCGAGGCGGTCGGCGGCGGTGAGCATGAGGATCGGCATGCCGCTGCCGCAGGCGACGATGTGCTTGGCGATCTCGTCGCCGGAGGGTCCGGGGATGTCGCGGTCGAGGACGGCGATGTCGTAGGCGTTGAGGCTCAGCAGCTCCAGGGCGGTGTCGCCGTCGCCTGCGATGTCTGCCGCGATCGCTTCCAGGCGTAGACCATCGCGGATGGCGTCCGCCATGTAGGGCTCGTCCTCGACGATCAGCACGCGCATGCTCGGATGCTACGAGCGGGCGCATATCGTCGGCGTATCGAAAATCGCATACGTGCCGGCAACACCGCCGGCCGCCGGCGATCGTGCCCCAGAGGCGGCCGTCGACGACGATCCGCGCACGGCCCGCGGAGGAGGGATGGTCCACGACGGCGCACGCGGGCATCCAGCTTCAGTTCCACAAGGACGCGGTATGTGACACGGAATCGGCGCACGTGACCAAGTTGCGAAACGCGTCGCGCAAGCGGCACTGTCGGTGGCCGACCCGAGCGGCGTCGCGGCCGGTCACCTGGTCAACGGCTCGTTCTCTCTGCCGCAACCGCTGCGGGCCCAGGCCGGCAGCCCCGCCGCGGGCTCGGGCAGCGCGTTGGCCCCGGTCTCGGGCGACCCGCTCGCGCTGCTGAGCTGGAGCGCCCCGGTCAGCCACGACCCGGTGACGATCGCGCTGCGCCAGAGGATCGGTGCCAACGACGCGCTGCGCACCGGCAGCTACAGCAAGACGCTGACGTTCACGCTGTCCACCACGACACCGTAGGAGCGTGCACACGTAGGCGGCGGCGCACACGCGCCGCCGCCTACCGACC
>NZ_KE384482.1:114206-179081 GCF_000425945.1 Candidatus Solirubrobacter pratensis | reverse complement strand
ACGGCGACGCCGACCGCGACGCCCACGGCGACGCCGACCGCGACGCCCACGGCGACGCCGACCGCGACGCCCACGGCGACGCCGACCGCGACGCCGACGGCGACGCCCACGGCGACGCCGACCGCGACGCCGACGGCGACGCCGACCGCGACGCCCACGGCGACGCCGACCGCGACGCCGACGGCGACGCCCACGGCGACGCCGACGGCGACGCCCACGGCGACGCCGACCGCCACGCCCACGGCGACGCCGACCGCCACGCCCACGGCGACGCCGACCGCCACGCCCACGGCGACGCCGACCGCCACGCCCACGCCGACCCCGATCCCGCCGGCTTCATCGGTGAGCGCGCCCACGCAGGTCTCGGGCACGGTCCCCGGCATGCTGTCGCTCTCGCTCTCCGGCAGCGCGAATCTCGGGGCATTCGCCGCCGGCGTCGGCCAGGACTACCAGACGTCCGTCGCGGCGACGGTGTCGAGCTCGGCTGCCGACGCGACGCTGACCGTCTCCGACCCCAGCGCGACAAGCACCGGGCACCTGGTCAACGGCGCCTATGCGCTGGCACAGCCGGTTCAGGTCAAGGCCGCGAGCACGGCCGGGCAAAGCACCGCGTTCGCGCCGCTCGGAACCGGGCCGCTCACACTGCTCACCTACGCGGGTCCGGCGAGCAATGACCAGGTGACGATCGGGCTCAAGCAGACGATCGCCGCCGCGGAAGCGCTGCGCACAGGGACGTACAGCAAGACCTTGACGTTCACGCTGTCCACGACGACGCCGTAGGCATTCCCGCCGGGGCCGCCGCACCGCGGCGGCCCCGGCTGGAAGGCTCTCGCCTCCAGGCGCACGGGCTCCCCGCGCTCTCCGGCCCGCCCGGGAGCACGCTGCCGGGGCGCCGGATGTCGTCCCGCCCCCTGAGCACCGGGGCGTCGTCTCGCCTCCGGAGCGCACCGCCGTGCCCGCTCAGTCGATGCGAATGACGCGATGCGCCAGCACGCCGGCCCGCGACATGTGGGCCGAGCCCGAGCAGTCGGCGAACCAGTGATCGCGCGACCCGCGCCACCACTCGCCCTCGCCGAGCGCGTCGATCATCGGCGAGTTCGCGCAGTGCTTGCGGTGCCGCCTGTTCCCCGCCATGTGGCCGAGCTCGTGCAGCAGCACGCTCTCGAGGTCGACCTCGTCGAGGGCCGGGTAATCCGGCCCGGCAGTCCAGTTCTCGTCCGGGTTCAGCGCCAGATCGCGCTCGATCACGCGCCCGCGGACCGTGTAGTCGGTCTCCACGCCGAGCACGTCGTCGGGCACCGCGGAGGAGAATCCGGCGACGTTGAACCCGTCCTGCCGCCCCGCGACGGCCGACGTCCAGCGCAGCGTGCGCAGCCCCCAACGGGCGGCGGTCTCCTTGGCGAGGGCCCGGAACCGCTTGCCCGTCACCGTCGCGGGGAAGCCGGCGGAGGAGAGATAGAAGCTCGTGCCACCGCCGCGGCCGAACTTCGGGAAGAGCTTGCCGCGGCCACGGAACGCCATCGGCTGCGTGACGACCAGCTCGCGGACCGGGCCGATCGGGTCCTCGGACTCGTCGGCGGCCTCGCCCTGGAGGTACGCCTGCCAGAAGTAGTGTCCCGGCCGCCGGCGCAGGAGCGAGGACGCCGGGGCCGTCCAGGTCTGGAGTCCGTCGCCGCCGGCGGTGGCGGTCTCGTCGACCCAGGCACCGTCCTCGTCGGCCAGTCGGCCGTCGGCGTCGGTGTCGTCGGAGCTCGATACGCGGATCACCACGCTGCCCGCCGGCGCCTCCGTCCGGACGGCGAACACGAGCGGCGTGCCGCGCGAGATCCGCGCGGCCGGACTGTTGTAGTCGAGCTCGCCAAGCCCGGGGTCCTGCGACTGGTCGCCGGAGCCGGTGTCGGTCTCGCCGGGCGGCGCCTCGGGGTCGCTCGAGCCGTCGTCCTGCGCGATCGCCCGCGCCGGCACGAGCAGCAGGAGCACGAGCAGGAACGGGAGACCGTGACGCATCCGCATCCGCATCGGCTCCATCCGGCCGCGGCTTGAGCACGTTCCTGGACCGGCCGCGCACGCCGCGGATAGGGACGCGTCGGCTGCACGCACGCTGCCGGTACCGTGTTGGCCCGTGCCCCGCGTGCGCCTGGACTCCCTGCTGGCGGAGCGCGGCTTGTTCGAGTCCCGCACGCGCGCCGCGGCCGCCGTGCTCGCCGGGACGGTGCACCTCGGCCCTGGCCGCCGCCGCGCGGACAAGCCGGGCCAGATGGTCGATCCCGCGATCGAGCTCGAGGTCGACGCTCCGCCGCCGTACGTCAGCCGTGGCGGCGTGAAGCTGGCCAACGCGCTCGACGCGCTCGAGGTCCCCGTCGCCGGCCGGCGCGCGCTCGACGTCGGCGCCTCGACGGGCGGCTTCACCGACTGCATGCTCCAGCGCGGCGCCCTCCACGTCATCGCCCTCGACGTCGCGTACGGCGAGCTCGACTATCGCCTGCGCGAGGATCCTCGCGTGACGGTGATCGAGCGCGTCAACGCCCGCGCGGTCGAGCCGGGACAGCTGCCGTATCAGCCCGATCTGATCACGCTCGACGTCTCCTTCATCTCGCTCACCAAGGTCCTTCCGGCCGTGCTCGCATGCGCCGGCCCGCGGTTCGACTGCCTCGCGATGGTCAAGCCGCAGTTCGAGGTCGGGCGCGAGCGGATCGGCAAGGGCGGGGTCGTGCGGGACCCCGAGCTGCGCCGCGAGGCCGTCATCTCCGTCGCCGGCTGCGCCCAGGCCGCGGGCGCCACCGTGATGGGCTCCGCCCCCTCGTCGCTCGAAGGCCCGTCCGGCAACCGCGAGACCTTCCTCTGGCTCGCCGAGGCCGGCCGCGAAGGCGCGGCGGAGGCCCTGACGACATGGTGAGGCGCGCGAGCGTGCTGACGCACCGGCGGACGGCCGAGACGACGCCGGCGGTGCTGGAGCTCGTCGAGGCGGCGCGGCGTGCCCGCGGGACCCTGATGTTCACCGAGCACGAGGCCGCCAAGCACGGGCTCGAGCTCGGGCCTGGGGTGGAGATCGTCCAGCAGCTGCCGGCCGACGTCGAGCTGTGCTTCGCTCTCGGCGGCGACGGCACGATCCTGACCGCTCTGCGCCACTACGCGGGCGCCGGCGTGCCGGTCTTCGGTGTCAACTACGGCGAAGTGGGGTTCCTCGCCACCGTCGATCCCGACGGCCTCGGCGACGACTTCGACCGCGCCTTCGCCGGCGAGTTCGAGACGATCCAGCTGCCGACGATCTCCGTCGGCCGCCCCGAGGGCACCTGGAGCGCGCTCAACGACATCTCCGTGCACCGCAAGGCGGGCCTGCGCGTCGCCGACCTCGCCTACGCGCTCGCGGGCGAGGAGATCGGACGCGTCCGCTGCGACGGCCTGGTCGTCGCGACGCCACAGGGGTCGACCGGCTACAACCTCGCCAACGGGGGTCCGGTGCTGGCCTGGGGCGTGGAGGGCTTCGTCGTCTCGTTCATAGCGCCGCATTCGCTCACCGCACGCGCGCTCGTCGTCGCGCCGAGCGACGAGCTCACGATCAACAACGCGTCGCGCGAGGAACCCGTCGAGATCCACGTCGACGGCCGCCCGACGCTCGAGCTCTCGCCGGGCGAGGACGTCCACGTGGAGTTCGGTCTGATGCACGCCGAGCTCGCTCAGCTCCCCGGCGCGTCCTTCTACCACCGGCTGCGCGAGCGCTTCGGCCGGCTCGCCCGCTAGCGCGCCACGGCTCGGCTCAAAGGCGACGGTGGGGAGGAGGGCGGTGGCGTTCATCGCGATCCATTTTCCGGGCTCGGGCCGCACATGTGACACGCGATTCGTGACAACTGTGTGCCGAAGCTGTGCCGAAACACGCACAAACGCGTGTTCGAGCAGCGATCCGTCGGGACCCGCTGGTAGACCCCCAGGGGTGCTGCACGAGCTGCGCGTAGAGAACCTCCTCCTGATCGAGCGGGCCGAACTGTGCCTCGGCACCGGCCTGAATGTGCTCACGGGTGAGACCGGGGCGGGGAAGACCGTGCTCGCGCACGCGCTGGATCTGCTGCTCGGTGGCAAGCCCCGGTCGGGCATCGTCCGGCCCGGCGCCGCGGAGGCCTACGTCGAAGGCGTGTTCGCGCTGCCCGAGGAGCTGCGGTCGGAGCTGGGCGACCGCTTGCCCGACGACGCCGAGGAGCTCGTCCTCGCGCGGCGCGTGAGCGCGGAGGGCAGGACGCGCGCGTATCTGGGCGGCCGCAGCGCCACGGCGGCGGATCTGCGCGACGTCGGCACCGTCCTGCTCTCGTTCTACGGCCAGCATGAGCACCGCAAGCTGATGCTCGCGTCGGCCCAGCTGGAGATCCTCGACGGGTTCGCCGGCCCCGAGCAGGCCGCACGCCGGGAAGCATGCCGCGACGCCTATGCGCGCGAGCGCGCGTTGCAGGAGCGGCTCGCCGTGCTGCGCGAGCGCGCGGGCGCTCGGGATCGCGAGCTGGACCTGCTCGAGTGGGAGCTCGCGGAGATCGAGCGCGCCGATCCGTCCGAGGACGAGGAGGCCGCGCTTGAGGCCGAGCGCGGGCGGCTGCGTCATGTGGAGGCGCTGCGCGGCGCCGTGGCGGCGGGCGTCGGCGCGCTCGACGGCGAGGAGGACACGGGCGGAGCCGCGTTGGCGCTCGCGGCGGCGGCGCAAGCGCTCGAGGCCGTCGGCGGCGTCGATGCCGAGCTGGACTCGCTCGCCGGCCGCGTTCGCGCGCTCGCACTCGAGGCCGACGATCTGGCGCACGAGCTGCGCCGCTACGGCGAGGGCGTGGATGCGCCGCCGGGCCGGCTGGACGAGGTCGAGGAGCGGCTCGCCCTCCTGGACCGGCTGAAGCGCAAGCACGGCGGCACGATCGCCGCGGTACTCGAGTACGCAACGTCATGCCGCGCGCGGCGTGACGAGCTGACAGGCGCCGAGGAGGCGATCGAGGCGACCGAGCGCGAGCTGGAGTCCGCTCGCGCGGCCCTCGCCAAGCAGGCGCGGGCGCTGACGAAGGCGCGGACGGCGGCCGGCAAGGCGCTCGGGGAAGCGGTGCGCGACCGGCTGAAGGCGCTCGCGATGGAGGGCGGCGAGTTCACGGCCGCGCTCACGCCGCGCGACGCCTACGGGCCGACGGGCGGCGACGAGGTCGAGTTCCTGATCGCCCCCAACCCAGGCGTGCCCGCCGGCCCGCTGCGGGAGACGGCGTCAGGCGGCGAGCTCTCGCGCGTGATGCTCGCGCTGATGGGCGCGGCGGCGGAGGCCGGGCCCGCGACGCTCGTGTTCGACGAGGTCGACGCCGGCATCGGCGGGCAGACGGCGCGCGCGGTCGGCGAGCAGCTGCGCGCGCTCGCGGCGGGCCGCCAGGTCATCTGCATCACCCATCTGCCGCAGATCGCCTCGATGGCCGACCGGCACTTCACGATCGTCAAGGACACCTCGGCCGGCACCGCCCGGACGACCGTCACCCAGCTGCACAAGGGCGACGTCGTGGGCGAGCTCGTCCGGATGCTGGGGGCCGACCGCGAGGACGCGGCAGCCCGACGTCACGCACAGGAGCTTCTGAAGGCGGCCTGAGGCCGCCGATCCCCCCTCTAGACTGGGAGGAGACCCAAGGAGAACGCATGCCCGATCCCAGGCCCCGAACCCGATACATCTTCGTCACCGGGGGAGTGGTCTCTTCTCTTGGGAAGGGGATTGCCGCCGCTTCCATCGGCCGCCTCCTCGTCGCTCGCGGCCTCAAGGTCGCGATCCAGAAGTTCGATCCATACATCAACATCGATCCCGGGACGATGTCGCCGTTCCAGCACGGCGAGGTGTTCGTCACCGAGGACGGTGCGGAGACCGACCTGGACCTCGGCCATTACGAGCGCTTCACCGACGCGAACACGTCGCGCGCATCGAACGTGACCGCAGGCGCCGTCTACAACTCCGTCATCCGCAAGGAGCGCCGCGGCGACTACCTGGGCGGCACGGTGCAGGTCGTCCCGCACATCACCGACGAGATCAAGCACCGCATCCGGCTGATCGGCGAGACGCAGGACGTCGACGTCGTCATCACGGAGATCGGCGGCACGGTGGGCGACATCGAGTCGCTGCCGTTCCTGGAGGCGATCCGCCAGTTCCCGGTCGACGTCGGGCGCCGGCGGACGATGTTCATCCACTTGACGCTCGTGCCCTACATCGGCCATGCGGGCGAGCTCAAAACCAAGCCGACGCAGCACTCGGTCAACGAGCTGCGGCGCATCGGCATCGCGCCGGACATGCTGATTTGCCGCTCCGAGGGCGGCCTGCCGCTCGACGTCCGCAAGAAGATCGCGCTCTTCGCCTCGCTGCCCGTGGACGCGATCGTCTCCGGCCGCGACGTCGACAACATCTACAAGATCCCGCTCTACTACCACGCGGAGGGCGTCGACGACTTCGTCCTCGAGCACTTCGGGCTGGACGCCGGCAAGCCGGAGCTGGGGCAATGGGAGCACCTCGTGCGCCAGGCGACGGAGGCGGAGAGCCAGTCACCCGTGCGGATCGCGCTGGTCGGCAAGTACGTCAAGCTCGAGGACGCCTACCTCTCCGTCGTCGAAGCCCTGCGCCACTCGGGCTTCATGCACGGCTGCGGGATCGAGATCGACTGGGTGGACTCCGAGACGCTGGACGACGGCGAGGTGCGCGCGCGACTCGCCCGCGCCGACGGCATCCTGATCCCCGGCGGCTTCGGCGTGCGCGGGATCGAGGGCAAGATCACGGCGGCGCGGATCTCCCGCGAGCAGCGGATCCCGTTCCTCGGCATCTGCCTCGGCATGCAGATGGCGGTGGCCGACTTCGCGCGTCACATCGTCGGCATGGATGGCGCGAACTCGACCGAGTTCGATCCCGAGACGCCGTACCCCGTGATCGATCTGCTGCCCGAGCAGAAGGAGGTCGCCGACATGGGCGGCACCATGCGGCTCGGCGCGGACCCGATCAAGCTGCACCCGAACACGCGGGCGCGCGAGATCTACGGCGAGGCCGTCATCTACGAGCGGCATCGCCATCGCTACGAGGTCAACAACTTCCTGCGCAAGCGGCTCGAGGCCGCGGGGCTGATCTGCTCCGGCACCTCGCCGGATGAGCGGCTGGTCGAGGTCATCGAGATCAACGACCACCCGTTCTTCGTCGCGTCCCAGTACCACCCCGAGTTCAAGTCTCGGCCTGAGCGCCCGGCGCCGCTGTTCCGCGACTTCGTGGATGCCGCGCTGGCGCGCGCTCGCGATCAGCGCCCGGAGGAGATCGGCACCGAGGCCGCGGCCACCCGGTGAGGCCGGCGAGCGAGGCCGAGAAGACTCGTCTGGCCGACACGTTCGCCGCGCTCTGCCGCATCCAAAGCCCGTCGTGGGAGGAGGCGGAGTGCGCCGAGCGCGTCAGCCGCGAGCTGCGCGGCATGGGCCTACAGGTCGAGAGCGATGAGGCCGGGAACGTCGTCGCGCGCCTCGCCGGCCGCGGCGAGCGCTCGATCATGCTGTGCGCGCACCTTGACACCGTGCCGCCGCTGGCTGCCATCGAGCCGGTGCTGGTCGATGACGGCTGGGAGAACGCCAACGCCGGCATCCTCGGCGCTGACAACAAGGCTGCCGTCGCCACGATCCTCGAGGTCGCGCGCCGCTGCACCGTCGAAGGCGCGCCGGTCGGCCTGGAGCTCGTGTTCACGGTGGCGGAGGAGATCGGGCTGCAGGGCGCCAAGCGCTTCGATGTCTCGCGGCTGCGCTCGGAATTCGGCTACGTGTTCGACCACGCGACGCCGATCGGCGAGGTCGTGGTCGCCTCCCCGACGCTCTATCGCATCGAGGCCGAGTTCCACGGCAAGGCCGCGCACGCGGGGCTGCGCCCGGAGGAGGGCCGCTCCGCCATCCTCGCGGCGGCGTATGCCGCAGCGCACATGCCGCACGGCCGGATCGACGAGCAGACGACGGCAAACCTCGGCCACTTCAGCGGCGGCGTCGAGTCCACGAACGTGGTCGCCGAGCGCGCGCGGCTGCTCGCCGAGGTTCGCTCGGTCGACGCCGATCGCGCGGACGAGGTGCTGGCGAAGATGATCGACGCCCTGCACGACGGCGCCTCCCACGGCGAGTGCGACGTCGACGTGATCACCGAGAAGCAGGTCATCGGGTACCGCCAGAAGCCGTCGGCCCCGGCCGTGGCCGCCGCTGAGGCGGCGCTGCGCGCTTGCGGCTACGAGCCACGCCGGATCGCGACCGGCGGGGCCTCGGACGCGAACGTCTTCGAGGCGGCCAGGCTCCCATGCGTGAACATCGCCAACGGGACCGAGCACAATCATGAGCCGACCGAGCGCGTGTCCGTGAGCGCGCTCGAGGGGATGCTGGATGTCACGTTCGCGCTTCTCGAGGAGGCCGCCACCGTATGAGCTCCCGATTCGAGCTGATCGACTCCGAAGTCCTCTACGAGGGGGGCTTCATCACGCTGCGGCGCGACAAGTTCCGCCATCAGGACGGCGAGGAGGTCGTCCGCGACGCGGTTGTGCACCCGGGCGCCGTGGGCGTGGTGGTACTCGACGACGACGAGAACCTGTGGTTCGTCCGCCAGCCGCGCGAAGCGGTCGGCGTACCGGACCTGCTGGAGATCCCCGCGGGCAAGCTGGACGAGGACGGCGAGAGCCCGCTCGAGGCCGGCAAGCGGGAGCTCGCGGAGGAGATCGGCAAGCGCGCCGAGCACTGGGAGTCGCTGGGCTCCTTCTATACGTCGCCCGGCTTCGCCAACGAAGAGGTCCACCTCTTCCTGGCCACCGGGATCACGGACGCCGAAGAGCGCCCGGAGGTGGACGAGAACGAGCGCATCGACGTCGATGTCCGCCCGCTGTCGGACCTCGACACGATCCTGGAGGAAACCAAGGACTCCAAGACCCTGATCGGACTGCTGAAGCTCAAGGTCCGCCTCGCGGCCGGCTGACCGCGGCGATCGCTCGGGCCGCGCGTCCGCCGCCGCGATCGCTCCGGCGACGCGTCTACGCGCGCCGGCGACGCATGGCCGTGTCGGCGTGCGGGCCCGCCGCCGCGCCTCACGGGCGGGTCGTTGCATCGCAAAGGGGACCCCGAGGGTCCGACGAACGGGTCTGGCGATGGCCGCCGTCGAAACGCCGTTTGCCGCAGCTCAGCCGATCGAGCACCTCGTGCTCGACTTCCTGGCGTACCTCGAGTTCGAGCGCGGGCTGTCGCGCAACACGCTCGAGGCCTACCGGTCCGACCTGCTGCAGTACGGCGCGCACCTGGCGGGTCGCGATCCACTGGCGGTCACGCATTCCGACCTTTCGGCCTTCGTGGCCTCGCTCGCTTCGGGGGACGGCGACCGGCCCTCGGTCGCGCCGGCCACTCTGCAGCGCAAGGTCGCGTGCCTGCGCTCCTTCTATCGCCATCTGCGCCGCCAGGGCATCCTCGACTCCGACCCGACCGCGAACCTGCGCGCCCCGCGCCAAAGCCGCCGGCTGCCGCACGTGCTGTCGCGCGACGAGGTCGGCAAGCTGCTCGAGCAGCCGAAGGGCACCGAGCCGGCCGCGCTGCGCGATCGTGCGCTGCTGGAGCTGATGTACGCGTGCGGGCTGCGGGCGTCAGAGGCGATCGACCTCGAGACGACGGACGTCGACCTCGACGCGGGCGTCCTGCGAACGCGCGGCAAGGGCTCCAAGGAACGCCTGGTGCCGGTCGGTTCGGCCGCGGCCCGCGCGGTCACGATCTATCTCGCCCGCGGGCGTCCGAAGCTCGTCGGCGACCGCCTGGAGTCGCGCCTGTTCGTCAATCACCGCGGCGCCGGCCTCACCCGTCAGGGGTTGTACAAGATTGTCCAGCGCCACGCGGCCAGCGCCGGTCTCGCGGACGCGATGAGCCCGCACACCCTGCGCCACACCTTCGCGACCCACCTGCTCGCCGGCGGGTGCGACCTGCGCTCGCTGCAGGAGATGCTCGGCCACGCCGACATCGCGACGACCCAGCTCTACACGCACCTCTCGGCCGAGCGACTGAAGGACGTCTACTTCGACGCCCATCCGCGCGCAAAGTCGCGCTGACCTAGGCGCCGCTGCCAGAATCCGGCCCGTGAACAGACGGGCTTTCGTGATCGTGATCGACGCGTGCGGCGCGGGGGAGCTGCCCGACGCCGCCGACTACGGTGACACCGGCACGAACACGCTCGGGCACGTCGCGGAGGCCGCCGGAGGTCTCGACCTGCCGGTCCTCGGGCGGCTCGGGCTCGGGGACGTGATCCCGCTGGAGGGAGTTCCGTCCTCACCTGAGCGCGTCCTGCACGGGCGCCTGCACCCGCTCGGCCCGGGCAAGGACACGATCACGGGCCATTGGGAGCTGATGGGCGTCGTCACGCCGGTCGCGCTGCGCACCTATCCAGACGGCTTCCCGCCGGAGATCGTCGACGCGCTACGCGAGGCGAGCGGCCGGGGTGTGCTCTGCAACCGGCCCTACAGCGGGACCGCCGTCATCGACGACTTCGGTGAGCAGCATCTCGCCACTGGGGACCTGATCTTCTACACCTCGGCGGACTCGGTGCTGCAGATCGCCGCTCATGTCGATGTCGTTCCGACCGACGAGCTGTATGAGATCTGCGCCGCCGCGCGGGAGATCATGTCCGGCGAGCATGCCGTCGGGCGTGTGATCGCCCGGCCGTTCCGCGGTGAGCCCGGCGACTTCGTGCGCACCGACGGCCGGCGCGACCTCGCGATCGTCCCGCCATCGCGGTCCTACATGCAGGAGCTGCAGGCCGACGGCATGGCGGTCCACACCGTCGGCAAGATCGGCCAGGTCTTCGCGGGTGTCGGCGTCGACCACTCGCACAAGGGCGCGACCAACCGCGCTGCGCTGGACGCGACCACGCGGCTGATCGACGAGCTCGAGTCCGGGTTCGTGTTCACCAACCTCGTCGAGACCGACCAGGTGTACGGGCACCGCGGCGACGTCCCCGGCTTCCACCGTGCGCTGCAGGAGATCGACGCGGAGGTCGCCGGCTGGCTGGAGCGCCTCGATCCCTCGCGCGATCTGCTGGTCATCACCGCCGATCACGGCTGCGATCCGACGACGCCCGGCACGGACCACACGCGCGAGCACGCGCCGCTGCTTGCCCGCTTCGACGGCAACGGCCACCGCCGTCACGACGGTCCCTTCGCCGACGTCGGCGCTTCGGTGCTGCGGTGGCTCGCCGGCCGCGACGCCGGCGCGCTGCCCGGGACCCCGTTCATCGTGTGAGAGTGGTGAGGACTTCGCCACGGCCGGGCATCTGTATCGGGTGACATGCGCGTCGGGTGCAGCGAAGTGCCTCGCGGCCGTGGCCGGCGCCGCTCTGCTCGCCGCGGGTTGCGGCGACAAGAAGCCGTCCGTCTCCAAGCCGACGGCGACGGCGGGCAAGCCGGCGGAGAGGCCGAAGCCTCCGGGCGACGCCGAGCAGATGCAGAACCTGCTGCTCGAGCGCTCGCGTGCGATCCAGGACGGCGACGTGGAGCGGCTTGCGGCGACGAGCACCGGATCGCAGCAGGTGCGCGACCGCCGCGCGGCCAGGTCCGCGGCCGCTCTCCCGCTCGCGTCGGTTGAGATCGAGGCGACCTCGACGACCGTCGGGAAGCGCTCGGCGACGATGCACACGCTGACGCGGTACGACTTCGATGGCGTGGACAGCACGTTCGCGATCCGCTCCTCGATGCGCTTCATCAAGACGCCGGCCGGCTGGCGGGTGAAGCTCGACCGCCCGGCGGGGATCGAGGCGCCGTGGCAGCGCGGTGCGTACACGGTGCGGCGCAGCGAGCACTTCGTCGCGCTGACGCCGAAGGGCCTGAAAGTCGCTGGGTTCATGCGGGACCTCGAGGCGGGGCGCGCAAGGATGAAGAAAGCGCTGCCGGGGCTGAAGGCACCCGGGCGGATGCTCGTCGTCGTCTCGCGCTCCAACTCCGACACGAAGGCGCTCACGCGCGACGTGCGCGCGCTCGGGACGCTCAACGCGATCGCGGAGGCGTCGGTGAACGAGAACGGGCCTGCGCGGCGCGTGACCTCGGTCGCGGGGCAGCGGCTGCTCGTCGTCTGGCGCTCGTTCGGGCGCCAGGACCATGCGGGCCGGAGGCGGACGATCGCGCACGAGATGACGCATGCGTCGCTGGTGAGGAAGACTTCGGGGCGGATGCCGGTCTGGCTCGTGGAGGGCATGGCGATGTACACCGCGGGCGATCCGCGCTACGGCGAGGCCGGCGCGCTCCTGAGCGGCGCGCAGCTGCGCGACCACTCGCAGCAGGCGGCATCCAAGCGCGTGCTCTCGCTCACAGCGCTCGGGCGCCCGGCGTCGATGGTCAACCTGGCCTCGACCCCGCTCGCGTTCGCGTATTCGTATTCCGCGGCGGCCGCATACGCGATCGCGGCCACGCACGGACGCAAAGGGCTGCTGCGGCTCTATGAGGGGTTCGACAGCGAGGAGATCAAGGGGCGCCCAGGGCGGAAGCTGATGGATCGCGTCATGCGCAAGACGCTCCACCAGTCGCTGGCGTCGGTGCAGAAGGACGTCGACGCGTTCGCCCGCGCGCACGCGGAGATCCCGTAGGCGGGAAGATCGCTGGGACCGGGTCGGGGGTCGCGCGAGGCGCGGTGCCGCGGGGTCCAGCGCCGCCACGAGGCGCCTTTGCGGGTCGGTCGCGTCCGGCGCGGGGCCGGCTTCCCGCGGTCGCGTGCTCTAGCCTCGGGCGGGCGATGCCGGAGCTGCCCGAGGTCGAGACGATCCGTTCCCATCTGGCGCCCCATGTGGAGGGGCGCACGCTCGAGGCGATCGAGATCCGCGACCCGCGCTGGAGCCGGCCGCTCGCGCCCGCCGAGCTCGAGGACGCGCTGCGCGGCCGCCGCGTCGATCGCCTCTCGCGGCGCGGGAAGTACCTGATCTGGGAGCTCGAGGACGACGTCTACCTGCTCATGCACCTGCGCATGACCGGGGCGCTGCTGCTCGATCCCGCTGAGCCGTCCAAGCACGCCCGCGTGCTGATGACGCTCGGCGAGCACCTGCTGGTCTTCGACGATCCGCGCCGATTCGGCACCGGCGAGCTCGCGCTCGGGCCGGAGGCGCTGGAGGCGTTCTTCGACGCCCGGCTGGGCGTCGAGCCGCTCGCGCGCGAGTTCACCGCCGAGCATCTGTATGCGCTGGCGCGTGCATCGCGTGCGCCGATCAAGGCGTTCCTGCTCGACCAGAAGAAGATCGCCGGCGTCGGCAACATCTACGCGGACGAGGCGCTCTTCCGCGCCCGCATCCACCCCCTGCGCCCGGCGAACCGGATCACCCGAGCACAAGCCGAGGCACTACGCGACGCCGTGGTGGCGTCGCTGATGGCAGGGCTGGCCGCCAAGGGCGCGACGATCGACGACTTCCGCGACCCGTACGGTGTCAGCGGGACCTTCCAGGACCAGTTCCTGGTGCACCTGCGCGAGCATGAGCCGTGCCCGAACTGCGGCACGCCGGTACGCAAGCTCCGCGCTGCCGGGCGCGGCACCTACGTCTGCGAGACCTGCCAGACGCGTCCGCGGGCGCCGCGCAAGAAGCGCGTAGCGGCGGCCTGACCGCGCGGCTGCGCCTCCGGCCGCCCCGAAATCGAATGGGCCGCCCGGCAGGGCGGCCCAGTCAGAGGCGAGTCGCTATGCGGCGGCGGCGAGCGGCGCAAGGCTGCCGCCGCGGTCGAACGCGACGAGCTCCTGGTAGCCGCCGATCGTCTCGCCGTCGATGACGACCTGGGGGAACGTCATCATTCCCGTCAGACGCACGAGCTCCGCACGACCCTCGGGGTCCTTCGCGAGGTTGATCTCCTCGAACGGGACGCCTCGCTTGTTGAGGAGGGCCTTGGCAACGCGGCAGTAGCCGCAGGGCTCGGTGGTGTAGACGGTGACTTGGCTCATGACTTCAGAAAGTATAGTGCGATATCCGGATCGCTAAAGACCGAAGGGATCGTGTTGCGGTCCATACGCTACGGCGAGGCGGACCGGATCCTCCATCTGTATACCCCGCATCGCGGCCGGCTGAGCGCGATCGCGAAGGGCGTGCGGAAGGCGAAGTCGCGCTTCGGCGGCCGCCTGGAGCCGTTCTTCCGTCTCGATCTCGTGCTCTATGAAGGGCGCAGCGATCTCCTGACCGTGACCTCGGCCGAGACCGTGGCCGCCCATCGGCGCCTGCGCGAGCACGCGGGCGCGCTTGACGGCGCTGCCCGGGCGTGCGAGGCGGTGGCCCGCATCTTCGACGACGGCGAGCCGCACGCCGGCGTCTACCACCTGCTCGCGAACGAGCTCGCGCTGCTCGACCAGGCGCCGGACACCGCCGGGCGCGCGAATGCGCTTGCGTTCCGCCTGAAGCTGCTGCTGGCGGCCGGATTCGCGCCGCACCTCGCCGGCTGCGCCTCATGCGGCGAGCGCGAGCACATCGTGGGCTTCTCGGGCGCGGCCGGCGGCGTCGTCTGCGGCGCATGCGAGGCGAGCGCCTTCCGGCTCGACGAGGACGCCCACGCGTTCATGGTCGCCGCCCTCGGCAACCCGCTCGCGAGCGCTCCCGCCGCGGAGCCCCGCGCGCTGGCGCAGGCCGAGCGCGCGATCCTCGACACGCTCGAGCACCACGCGCACCTGCGGCTGCGGCCCGTCGGGGCGCAGTAGGGCGGGGCGCCGCGGCTGCGGCAACGGCCGGGCGGGCGGGGCGCGGTAGGGCGGGCGGCGCGGCTGCGGCAGCGGGCGGGCGTGGCGCGGCGGCGCGGGCGGCGCGGGCGGCGCGGCCGCGGCGTGTCGGCTCGCGGAGGGCGGGGCGGCGCGGGCCTGCGGGGTGGAGCGTGTCGGCTCGCGGCAGAGCAGGGCGGCGGGCCTGGGGGGCGTGTCGGCGCGCGGTGAACGACGGCGGCGGGCCTGCGGGCTCGGGCGTGTCGACGCGTGGTGGGACGGATCTCCTGCCCGCGAGGACGGCAGGACTGGGGGCGCCCGCGAAGGGCTCTCTCGCCGCTCGCCGCCGCGTCGGAAGACTCGCCCACGGGCGCGACGCTGCTCGCCGGCGCCGCATTCGCCATCGTCGACAGCTCTGTGCGGTAAGGGATGCGGACCGACCTCGCCTGTCGGCCCGTCGGCCACAATCGACCAGTCCGAGGACCCGATCGCTCACGAACGATCATCGTCGCGCATGAGACCAAGGGGTGCCCGACGAAGCTTCGAACTATTCGAAGGTTCGTAGCACACCGCTCGCTCGGTCCCCTGAAAGCGATCACTCGGCCGTGCAAACCGCGCAGCCAAACGGGACCGACTCCGCTACCTGCGCAGCTCGCCGGAACCTACGAAGCGGCAGCGTGAAGACCCCGGTACCGGCGAACTGCACGGGTAAGGGATGCGGGTCTACATCGCCCACCGGCCCTGGCAGCCACGATGGACCCGTCGCTCGGCCCGATCACGCACGAACGATCACCGCCGCCGAGCGAGCCCACGGGGTTGCGACGACGCTTCGAACCATTTGAAGGTTCGTCGCAAATCTCCTTGCCCGGCGCCCCAAACGACGGACCGCGCGAACCGCGCGGCCAAACGGAGCCACTCCCTCACCTGCGCACTTCGCCCAAACCGCGGAGCGGTCGCCCGGCGACGCGCGCACGCGGGGTGGTGCGCGGAGATCCGGCGCGGGGCGGAGACCCGCGCACGCGAACGGGCGCTCGGAGACCCGCGCGGGGTGGGGCCGCGGCGGGGCGCAGACCCGCGCACGCGGGCGGGGCGCGGAGGCATGCGCGGGGCGGGGCCGCGGCGGGGCGGAGACCACGTGCGCCGGGCGGTGACGCCGATCGGCCGCTTGCCGTTTCGCGGCTTCCTGGAACCGCGCCGCGGCTTCCGTCGGCGGGTAGGCTCCCGGACCAGATGATCCGCCCGACCGCCGCCGCGCTCGCGGCCGCCGTGGCCCTCGCGGCCGTTCCCGCCACCGCCTCGGCCGCCTACCGGGCGTTCCGTTCGCCGACCGGCAAGCTCGGCTGCGCGTTCTACTCGGACGCGGAGACCCCGCCCGCCGTCCGCTGCGAGTGGAGCGGCGGTGACGATCGTGCAATCACGCTCGCCGAGACGGGGAAGGCCAAGCGCGTGAAGATCACAGACACGGTCATGGACTCGAAGGCGAGGGCGCTGGCGTACGGCAAGACGACGACGTTCCGGAAGCTGCGGTGCACGTCGCGCGAGGCCGGCATCAGTTGCCGGAGCACGCGTTCGGGCCACGGCTTCACCGTGTCCGTCCAGAAGCAGGAGGTGTACTGAGGCATGGCCGGCGAGCAGTGGGTCTATGACTTCTCCGAGGGCTCGAAGGACATGCGCGAGCTGCTCGGGGGCAAGGGCGCGAACGTCGCGGAGATGACGCGCGTACTCGGCGCTGACCGCGTTCCCGCCGGCTTCACGATCACCACGGAGGCCTGCGTCGCCTACATGCGCGCCGACAAGCGGGAGCCGGAGGGGATGGCCGAGCAGGTCGAGAGCGCGCTCGAACGGCTGCAGGAGCAGGCCGGCAAGCGGCTCGGCGACGACGAGGATCCGCTGCTCGTGTCCGTTCGCTCGGGCGCGCGCGAGTCGATGCCCGGCATGCTCGACACCGTCCTCAACCTCGGCCTCAACGACACCTCCGTCCAGGGCATCGCGCGCGCGACCGAGAACGAGCGCTTTGCGTGGGACTCCTACCGCCGCTTCGTGCAGATGTTCGGCAACGTCTCCCGCGGCATCCCGGGCGAGGCGTTCGAGGACGCGATCAAGAACGCGAAAGGCGATCGGAACGTCAAGGACGACACGGAGCTGGACGTCGAGGCGCTGAAGGAGCTCACGGACACGTTCAAGGGCATCTACCGCGAGCACACCAGCGAGGACTTCCCGCAGGAGCCCGAGGAGCAGCTGCGGCTCGCGATCCGTGCGGTCTTCGACTCCTGGATGGGCAAGCGCGCCGTCGAATACCGCCGCCTCAACCACATCCCGGACAGTTGGGGCACCGCCGTCAACGTGCAGCAGATGGTGTTCGGCAACAAGGGCGACACGTCGGGCTCGGGCGTCGCGTTCAGCCGCGACGAGGTGACCGGCGCGCCGGAGCCGAGCGGCGACTTCCTCCCGAACGCGCAGGGCGAGGACGTCGTCTCCGGCGTCCGCACGCCGCGCGACATCGCCGAAATGAAGGACTGGCTGCCCGAGGCCCACGAGCAGCTGATGGAGATCCTGCGCACGCTCGAGTCGCACTACAAGGACATGCAGGACACCGAGTTCACGGTGGAGGAGGGGCAGCTCTACATGCTGCAGACCCGCAACGCCAAGCGGCCGGCGCAGGCCGCGGTGCGCTTCGCGGTCGACGCCGTCAGCGAGGGGCTGCTCACGAAGGAGGAGGCGATCGCCACCATCGACGCCGGCCGGCTCGACGCCCTCCTGCACCCGACCTTCGACCCCACGGCCGACTACGACGTCATCGCCAAGGGCGTCAGCGCCTCGCCCGGCGCCGCCAAGGGCGAGGTCGTCTTCACGGCACAGGATGCCGTCGACGCGGCCGGCGAAGGCCGCGACGTCATCCTCGTGCGTCCGTTCACCGAGGCCGACGACGTGGCCGGCTTCCATGCCGCGAAGGGCATCCTGACCTCCGAGGGGGGCAAGGCGTCGCACGCGGCGCTGGTGGCGCGCGGGATGGGCCGGCCGGCGGTCGTCGGCGCCGATGCGCTGGCGATCGACCTCAAGGCGCGGACGATCTCCGTCAACGGAACCGAGCTCCACGAGGGCGACCGGATCGCGATCGACGGCACGACGGGCCAGGTGACGACCGAGGACGTGCCGCTCGTGGAGGCGCAGGTCAACGAGCACTTCGAGCAGGTGCTGGAGTGGGCGGACGAGATCCGCCGCCTGGGCGTGCGCACGAACGCGGACACGCCGGACGATGCGGCGAAGGCGCGCGAGCTGGGCGCCGAAGGCATCGGGCTGTGCCGGACGGAGCACATGTTCATGGCCGAGGACCGCCAGCCGAAGATGCGAGCGATGATCATGGCGGCCGACGAGGAGGGCCGCCGCGAGGCGCTGGCGGACCTGCTGCCGCTGCAGCAGGAGGACTTCGAGGGCCTGTTCGAGGCGATGAAGGGGCTGCCGGTGACGATCCGGCTGCTCGACCCGCCGCTGCACGAGTTCCTCCCGAACCTGGTGGACCTCTCCGCGCAGGTGGAGCGCGCGCGGATCGAGTGCACGGACGACCTGGAGCAGCTGGAGCGGCTGCTTTCGCGCACCGAGGCGATCTCGGAGGAGAACCCGATGCTGGGCACGCGCGGGTGCCGGCTGGGGATCCTGTTTCCCGAGATCTACGAGATGCAGGTGCAGGCGATCATGCGCGCGGCGAAGGCGATGGACGAGCCTCCGCACCCGGAGATCATGATCCCGCTCGTGGACTACGAGCAGGAGCTCGAGATCATGCGCGATCTGGTGGTCCGGGTCGGCGACGGGGAAGGGCTGCACGAGGGTGAGGACTACACCGTCGGGACCATGATCGAATTGCCCCGCGCGTGTTTTGTTGCAGATCGGATCGCGGAATTCGCAGACTTCTTCTCTTTCGGCACGAATGACCTCACGCAGACGGCGCTCGGGTTCTCGCGCGACGACGTCGAGTCGAAGTTCGTGCCGACCTACATGAGGCGGCGGATCATCGACCGGAGTCCGTTCGAGACGATCGACAAGCCGGGGGTCGGCTGGCTGGTGCGCCTGGCGGCGTGGGTCGGACGCGAGCGCAAGCCGGACCTCAAGCTCGGCATCTGCGGCGAGCACGGCGGCGATCCGGACTCGATCGAGTTCTTCCACATGGCCGGGCTCGACTACGTCTCGTGCAGCCCGTTCCGCGTCCCGATCGCGCGTGTCGCGGCGGCCCAGGCGGCCGTCATCCATGCGGGCGATCGTGACTGGGCGTACACGCAAGCGTGACGAAAGTGCATCTTTTCGCCAGGTCGCTCCGCCGGGGCGGTCACAATTGACGGTGTGACCGCCGTCGGCCCCCAGGACTTCGCCGAGCGTCAGCGCGCGTGGGAGTCCGCGTGGCTGTCGGAGCTCGCGACGCCGTCGTATCCCGCGCGCCGCGCGCGCGAGGAGCCCGACTGCGGCGTGCGCACGCCGTTCCAGCGCGATCGCGACCGGATCGTCCATTCCAAGGCGTTCCGGCGGCTCAAGCACAAGACCCAGGTGTTCGTCGCGCCCGAGGGCGACCACTACCGCACGCGGCTCACCCACACGCTCGAGGTCACCGGCATCTCGCGGACCGTCGCCCGCGCGCTGCGGCTCAACGAGGATCTGACGGAGGCGATCGGGCTCGGTCACGACGTCGGGCATCCGCCGTTCGGGCACACCGGCGAGGACGTGCTCGACCGCTGCGGCCGCGAGCGCTTCGGCCGCGGCTTCCGGCACAACGAGCACTCGCTGCGCGTGGTCTCCGTCCTCGAAGCGCTCAACCTGACCGAGCCGGTGCGCGACGGCATCCTGCGCCACTCCAGCGGGGCGGGCGAGCCGGCGACGCTCGAGGGCAAGATCGTGCGGCTCGTGGACCGCATCGCCTACATCAACCACGACATCGACGACGCCGTGCGCGCCGGCGTGCTTTCCGACGCGGACCTGCCGCGCGAGGAGATCGAGATCCTCGGCCCGACGGGCTCCAAGCGCATCGACACGCTGGTGCACGACCTGGTCGAGCACTCCGAGCGGGCGGGCGACATCGCGCAGGGCGGGGAGGTCGGCCGCGCGATGTACTCGCTGCGCTCGTTCATGTTCGAGCGCGTCTACCTCGGCCCGCGCGCGCGGCAGGAGCACACGAAGATCGAGCGGGTGCTGCGCGGGCTGTTCGAGTACTACTGCGAGCATCTGGAGGAGCTGCCCGAAGGGGCCGACGGCGCGACGGACGCCGAGCGCGTGGTGGACTACCTGGCGGGGATGACCGACCGCTTCGCCATCCGCGCCTGGACGGATCGCTTCGTGCCGCAGGGCCTCGCCCTCTAATGGCGCGCTACACGCGAGAGTCGCGCGAACGGGTACGGGACGCCGTCGACTTCGCCGAGATCGTCGGCGCACGGACGGAGCTCAAGCGCTCGGGCGTGAACCGGCTGCAGGGCCTATGCCCGTTTCACGAGGAGCGGACGCCGTCGTTCGGCATCGACCCCGTCGAGAAGCTCTACTACTGCTTCGGCTGCTCCGCGGGCGGCGACGTCTTCAGCTTCGTGATGGAGACCGAGGGACTCGACTTCGCGAGTGCGCTCGAGTGGCTCGCCGAGCGCTATCGCGTACCGCTCGAACGGGAGGCCGAGGACCCGCGCGAGGCCGAGCAGCGCCAGGCTCGCGAGCGGCTCTTGGCCCTGCTGGAGCGGACGGCGGCCTGGTACGTGCGGCTGCTGTGGGAGAGCGACGAGGCGGCTCCCGCGCGCGAGTACCTTGGCTCGCGCGGGCTCGAAGAGGGGGCGCTGCGCGAGTACCGCGTGGGCTGGGCGCCGGACGCGTGGGACCGGGTCGTCGCCGCGTCCTCGCGCGCGGGCTTCTCGGCCGCGGAGCTGCTCGCGGCGGGGCTCGCACAGCGGCGCCGCGACGGCAGCGGCCTGGTTGATCGCTTCCGCGGCCGCATCACGTTCCCGCTCGCGGACGTACGCGGGCACGTGCTCGGGTTCGGAGCGCGGGCGATGAAGGCGGGGGACACGCCGAAGTACCTCAACACGTCCGAGAGCGAGCTCTTCCACAAGAGCCGGCTCGTGTACGGCGCCGATCTCGCGCGGGCGGCGGCGGCGAAGGCGGGGCGCGTGGTGCTCGTGGAGGGCTACACGGACGTGATCGCGCTGCGGCAGGCAGGGGTGCCCGAGACCGTGGCGTCGATGGGCACCGCGCTGACGGATGCTCAGGTCGACGCGATCGCGCGGCTGGCGCCGCGGGCGCTGTTCTGCCAGGACCCGGACACCGCGGGGCAGGAGTCGGTCGCGCGCGGGATCGCGGGGCTGCGCCAGCACAACCAGTCGCGGTCGACGACCTCGGTCGAGTTCCGGATCGTGCGGCTGCCGCCGGGACAGGATCCGGCCGACGTGGTGCAGCGCGAGGGTGCGGACGCGATGCGCGAGCGGATCGAGGCGGCGGTGCCGATCGAGCGGTTCGAGGTCGAGCGGGCGCTGGAGCTGGGCGATCTGGCGAGCCCCGACGGGCGCGACGCGGTCCTGCGGCAGGTCGCAGGCATCATCGCGCCGCTGCCGGCGAGCGTGCTGCGCGCGGACCTGACGCAGCTCGTGGCCAGCCGGCTGCAGCTGGGGGAGAACCTGATCAACGAGGTGCTGGCCTCGGCGCTGCGGGGCGACGCGCTCGCGGGCGCTCCGCGGGAAGGGGCGTGGGAGCGCGACGGCGGGCCGTCCCAGAGGGGTGGCGGATGGCCGCAGCGCGGCGAGCGCTTCCGGCCCGGCGGGCCGCGGCGCGGCGGGCGCTGGGACGCGCGGCGTGGCCGGGGCTTCGACGCGCCGCCGCCTCCCGAGCCGGTCGACCCGCACGCGGCACTGGCCCGGCGCGAGCAGAGCGAGCGCGCGTTCCTCGCCCTGTGCCTGGCGCTGCCCGAGGAAGGCGAGCGCCGGCTCGCCGAGGCCGATCTGGACGACTACTTCTTCGCGCCGGCGACGCGCGAGGCCGCGGCGTATCTGCGCGGCCGGCTGCGGAGGCCGGCCTCCGAGCTGCCCGCGGGCAATGAAGCACTCGCGCGGCTGGTCGCCGAGCTCGTGATCCGGTCGGGGAACCTCGAGGCGACTCCGGCGAAGCTCGAGCTCGAAGCGCTGCAGATGGACCTCCAGCGCCTGGAGCGCCAGATGTCGACCGCGCGGCTTTCTGGCGGGTCGGGCGTCCAGGCCCTTGCCGCGGAGCGCCAGCGCGTCCTTGACGCGATTCGCCATAAGCTCACCTGAGCAGGACTTTTCCGTCCGGCACACGAACTAGTGTTCGTGTGGTGATGGACGTCGCCACACGCGCAGCGCAGCTCGCCAAGGGGCGGTCGATCGAGTCCATCGCTCGCGAGGCCGGAAAGCCTGCGTCCACGGTCGCCTACTGGGTCAACAAGCACGGCCTGACGTCGTCCCACGCGCCCCGGCACGCGGCCCGCGGAGGGATCGAACGAGAGCGGCTCCAAGAGCTCGTCGAGCAAGGCCTCTCCATCCGGGCGATGGCGGCCGAGCTGGACGTCTCGTACACCACCGTCCGCCACTGGCTCGCCAGGCATGGGCTCGTGACGCCGCGGGCGCGGCGGCTTGCCGAGACCCTGCCCGCCCGGGCGGTTGGGGCGGAGACCACTCAGGCCGAATGCCCCACCCACGGGGTCACGACGTTCGTGCGCCGCGGGACCGACGGCTTTCGCTGCCGGCTGTGCCGCACAGGGGCGGTCCAGCGCCGCCGCCGGGAGATCAAGCGCATCCTGGTCGCGGAGGCGGGCGGAGCGTGCGTGCTCTGCGGCTACGACCGCACCCTCGGTGGATTGCACTTCCATCACCGCGATCCGTCGCAGAAGGCGTTCGCGCTTTCGCGCCAGGGCGTGACCCGCTCGCTCGCCTCCGCACGCACCGAAGCGGAGAAGTGCATGCTGCTGTGCTCCAACTGCCACGCGGAAGTCGAGGCCGGAGACCTCGAGCTCCCGCCGTGCCTACTACTATGAGCGCGTCGCCGCGCGCGACGTCGGTCGGGGGTAGCTCAATCGGCAGAGCATTCGGCTGTTAACCGAAGGGTTGTGGGTTCGAGTCCCACCCCCCGAGTCGAGCCCCACATCCTGCCGGTGCCTGGATGTGGGGCTTGCTCCTTGCTGAGGTCGCAGCGGCCATCGCGCGCCAGACCCGCTCGGCGAAGTGCCTCAGCAGCGCCCCGTGCCGGCGGTCGACGCTCGTGAGCTGCGAGATGGCCTGGCTGGTAGCGAGGCGCCGCGAGCGTTCGAGCAGCGTCGCGGTGGGCTCGGAGACTCTGCCGCGGGCCGCCGCTCCTCGGTGAAGTCAGGTCCCGGACGGCCGGCGGCGCGGCGCCCGCCCACTTGGGCAGGGTCTGCGCCCGCGATCCCGCGGCGGGCATTAGCCTCGGCGAACAACGCCGGACACGTCGTCATCCGCCCGCTGACGACGCCTCGCAACCGGCGCGGCGATGTCAACGAATCCGCGGGGAGGATGGATGCGCGCTGCGGCGACCGGTCCGGCCGAACTCGATTGCTGCCCTCGGCGCCGCGGTGTGCGCGCCGTCCGCCTCGCCGCGCTCGTGTGCGCGCTCGTAGCGCTGTGGGCGGCGGCTCCGGCGCGCGCGGGCCTGGCGCCGCCGGGCCAGCTGCCGATCGGCTTCTGGTGCGGCCCGCCCAGGGCGTTCGTCGCCGACGCGGCCGCCGCCGCCGCGCGGATGGCCGAGATCAAGGCCGCCGGCTTCAACATGGCCTCGCCGCCCTGCGAACCGCCGTACGACACCGCTACCAATCAGCGCGTGCTGACGGCCGCCCAGCAGGCCGGCATCAAGGTGATCGTCTCCGACCAGCGCCTCACGGACGCCGTTGCCGGCGGGAGCACGGCGCAGCTCGACCAGGTGCTCGCCGACTACGCCTCGTATCCCGCCCTCGGCGGCTACTACCTTGGAGACGAGCCGTCGACGGACGCCTTCTCCCGGGTCGGCGCGGTCGTCTCGTACCTGCGCGCGCGTGATCCCGAGCACCCGGCCTACGTCAATGTGATCCCCGACTTCGCGACGCCCGGCCAGCTGGGCGTGAGCGACTATGCGACGTACCTCGACCAGTACCTCGGCACGTCCGGCATATCGCTGCTGAGCTACGACCACTACCCGACGGACGGGTTCTTCACCAACCTGGCCGCCGCGCGTGACGCGGCGGCCGCCCACGGCGTCCCGTTCTGGCAGATCGTGCTCTCGACGCGACACCTCTCCTACGACCAGCCCACGCAGGCGCAGAAGCTGTGGGAGGGCATGCAGACGCTGGCCTACGGTGGCAAGGGCGTGATGTTCTTCACCTACTGGACGGTCGGCCTCGAGGATCCCGACAACTGGGGCGAGGCGATCATCGACGGCGCCGGGACGCAGACCTCGCAGTACTCGGAGATCACCGACGTCAACGCGCAGTTGCAGTCGATCGGGCAGGCGCTGCTCGGGGCGACGAACCGCTACACGTTCCAGAATGGGAAGCCCGTGGCGGGCGCGATCGCGCGGCCCGTCGGCGCCCCGGTCCGGGTCGACGGCTCGACGCCGCTCACGATCGGGGTCTTCGACGACGGCACCTACCTCTACACGCTGGTGACCAACCGCGACGCCGAAACGGCGCGCACCGCGACGCTCCAGGTCGCCACGGGGACCTCGCCGCTCGAGCGCCTCGGCCCCTCCGGCACGTGGTCGGCCGTCAGCGCGGCCGGCAGCGCGACGGCGGTCGGCGCTGCGCTGCCCGCGGGCGGCGGAGTCCTCTACCGGACCGCCCTGCCGGTAGCCCCGATCGGCTCGTGATCGCGCGGGCGGGCAGCTTCCGGTAGCCCGAGCGATCCCGGGCCCACGGGGACCGAGCGGTGGTCGAGGGCCGCGGCCCAGCCGGCCAGGCCGCCGCCGCGTCGTGACCGAGGAGATGCCCGCGCGCCGGCATCTCACGGCGCGTGCGACGGCGCGACGCCCGGGGTGAACACCGCGGGCGTGCCTCGCCGCGGCTGCGACGGTCCCACCGGCTCACCACGCCGGGTTCGAACCCCGCCGCCTGGGGGCGACGGCGGGAACGCGCGTCCCGGCCCGCGCCGTGGTACGTTCGGCACCGATGCGCCTCCACGGTTAGGTCCCCGCAGGACAGAGCCGGGCTCCGCCCCGGACGGTCGACCCTGCCCACCTTTCCGTCTTTGTCAAGGAGCATCGCCGTGTTCGCAGTAGAGATTGTCGATCTCGTCAAATCGTTCTCCCGCGGCCGCCTGGCCCTGGATCGCGTGTCGCTGACCGTCGGCCGGGGCGAGTGCGTGGCCGTGCTGGGCCAGAACGGGTCGGGGAAGTCCACGCTGGTGCGGGTGCTCGCCACGCTGCTGCTGCACGAGCAGGGGCAGGCGCGGGTGTTCGGCCATGACGTCGTGCGCGAGGAGCGGGCCGTGCGGCGGCTCGTCAACCGGGTCTCGGTCGAGGCGTCGTTCTTCAAGCGCATGTCCGCGGCGGAGAACCTGAGCTACGCCGCCCGCTTCTACGGCCTGACGCCCGGGCACACGCGCAGGCGCGTGCCGGAGATCCTGCAGGCGGTCGGGTTCCCGGCCAAGCGCGCGAAAAACCCGATGGAGGACCTCAGCCGCGGGATGCAGCAGAAGGTCGCGCTCGCCCGTGCGCTGCTGACGTCGCCGACGCTGCTGCTGCTCGATGAGCCGACGACGGGGCTCGACCCGCGCTCGAAGCTGGAGGTGCGCGAGTTCATCATGCGCATGCGATCCGAGCACGACACCACGACGCTGCTGTGCACGCACGACATGGGCGAGGCGGACGCGCTCGCGGACCGGGTCGGGATCCTCGACCGCGGCCGGCTGCTCGCGCTGGACACGCCGTCCGCGCTGCGACGGCACTACGGCGCGCGGACGCTGGAGGAGGCGTTCCTGGCGGCCACGGGCCGGGAGTTGGACGACGAAGAAGACCAGGAGGCCGCGTCATGGGCGCCGAGGAAGACGCGCGCCAGACGGCGATCGCGCCGGGCGGCGGTGCCGGTGGCGCCCGAGGCGGCCCGATGACCGGCGGCGGCGCGCTCCAGGCCGCACGCCTGCAGAGCATCGCGCTGCTCGGGATCGTCGAGCGCAACGCGTACCTCGTGAAGCGCTACGGATGGTGGGAGCTCGCGTTCTTCGTCTGGACGATCGCGAACACGCTCACGGTGGTGTTCATCGCCGACGGCGTCCAGGCCGGCGGGGGCACGCTGGACGTGGAGCGCCAGACGACGATCCTGCTGATCGGCGCAGTGATCTGGTCCTACCTCGGATCGTGTTCGAGGTCCTGACCGAGACCGTCGCGTGGGAGCGCTGGGAAGGGACGATCGAGTACACGTTCATGGCGCCGCTCAGCCGCGCCGTGCACCTGCTGGGCATGGGCGCCTTCGCCGTGCTCTACGGCGTGATCCGGACGGCGCTGCTGTTCGCCGTCGTCGCGCTGTTCTTCGGGCTCGCATTCCCCGACGCGAACTGGGCGGCGGCGCTGATCCTGCTGGCGACGGCGTCGGTCAGCTTCGTCGGCGTCGGCATGATCACCGCGGTCCTCCCGCTGATCTCGCCGGAGAAGGGCGCGCAGCTCGGCTTCGTCGCCCAGGGCATGCTGCTGGTCGTCTCGGGCGTCTACTACCCGGTCGACGTGATGCCGCAGTGGATGCAGTGGATCTCGACGATCAGCCCGGCGACGTACGCGCTCGAGGGCATCCGCGGCGCGGTGCTCGACGGCCAGGGCGTCACGGCGGACGACCTGATCCCGCTGATCGCGATCGGCGCGCTGTCGATCCCGCTCGGCCTCGCCACCTTCCGGGCGGGCGAGCGCTACGCCAAGCGGACCGGGAAGCTCAAGCGCGCCGGTTAGCCCACGACTCGAGCTCGGCGACCGCGCGTGCGGGGCCGGGGTGCGACGCCGCCCAGGCGGCGAGAGCCCCGGCCCGCCGCCGCGCGCCGCGCCGCGCCAGCGCGCGCCGGACGGCGAGCCGCACGCCGGCCGGCGTGCAGAACCGCAGCGGCAGCCGCACGCCCAGGCCGGCCCAGTCGATCCTCGCGCCGTTCTCGGCCATGTCGCCGCCCGCCGGACACAGCACCACCGGGCAGCCGGACGCCAGCGCCCGCACGAGCGTCCCGTGCCCGCCGCTGCACACCACCAGGTCGCACTGCGGCATCGTCTTCGCATAGGACATCCACGGCACGAGCCGCGCGTTGGCCGGCGCCGGGAGGGAGGCATCGCCGTTCGTGCTCGCGAGCACCCGCACGGGCTCGTCCGCGAGGCCCTCGAGCGCCGCCTGGAGCAGCCGCCGCTTCGGGTCCTGCGCCGTCGATGGCGCGATCAGGACGACGGGGCCTTCGCCCTCCGGCGGAGAGACCGCCGGCCCCGGCGGCTCCCACATCAGCGGCCCCACGACCCGCAGCCACGGCTCCCAGTCGCGCGGGTACTCGAGCTGCGGGAACGTGGCGATCATCGTCAGCTCCCGCGACAGCCCGGTGTGGACCCAATCCAGCGGAGCAAGCCCGAGCCGCGCGCGCGACTCGTTGAACTCCCGCCGCCCCTGTTGGAGCCCGCGCGCGACCAGCCCGTCGGTCAACCGCCACAGTCGCGAGCCCACGCGCGTCCGCGGCAGCCGCGCGCCGATCGAGAACGGCGGGAATCCCGGCGGGACCCACGGGTGTAGGTGCGGCACGAGCGTCGCCACGGGGACGCCGCAGAGCTCCGCGGCCAGTGCCGGCGCGGGCGTCAGGATGTCGGAGACCGCGATGTCGGGAGCGAACGAGACGACGAACGGCACCGTCTCCGACGCCGCCCGCACCGCGGCCGCGTAGGGCTTCAGCGGCCGCTCGCGCGTCGGGAACACCTGATATTCCGGCGCCGCGGCGAACGTCATCCCACCCGCGACCGCCGACGGCTCCCAGCGCCGCCACGTCTGGATTCCCACCTCATGCCCGGCCGCGACCAGCGCCTCGCCGAGCGCAAGCATCGGGAACGCATGGCCCGGGTCGCCGAACGCCCCGAGGAAGACCCTCATAGGTCCTTCGCGTACCCCACGACCATCACGCCGACCCAGTCATGCCACGCCCGCCGCCCGTCGCGGGCCCAGCCCAGCGCCGTGTAGAGCCGCTCGGCGGGAGCGCCGTCCGGCGTCCACAGCACCGCGCGCGCGTAGGACTGCGCGCGCATCTCCTCTTCGGCCAGCCCCAGCATCCGCGCACCGATCCCGCGCCGCCAGTGCGATGGCGCGACGAACACCGCGCCGACGTGCGCGACGCCGGGCAGCAACGGCCCAGGGGCGCCGGGAGACGGCTCGTCGAGCGCCGGCCGGAACGACGCGAACGCGACGACCTCGCCGGCGTCCTCGACGACCACGCACCAGCGGTCCGGGTCGCCGAACCGCGCGGCCCAGTCCGCCCCGACCTCAGGCGGCGTCCAGCCGGCCGGAAGCCAGTCGCGGTATGTCGCGTCGCACGCCCGCACCAGCGCGGCGAGCGGCTCCGCGTCCTCGGCGCGGAACGGGCGCTCGATCACGCGGCGAGCTCGGCGACGAGCCGCAGCTGCTCGAGCCGCTCCTCGAAGGACCAAGCCATCGGCGAGACGATCAGCGTCCCGACGCCCGCGTCCCGGTACACGCCCAGCCGCTCGCGGACGCGATCCGCCGGGCCTACGAGCGACACGGTGTCGATCAGCTCGCCCGGCAGCGCCGCGGCCGCCTCGTCCGTGCGACCCTCCAGGTAGAGATCCTGGACCTTCTCGGCGGCGGCCTCGAACCCGTAGCGCCGCACGAGCGCGTTGTAGAAGTTCTGCCTGCGCGAGCCCATGCCGCCCACATAGAGCGCCACGAAGTGCCGCATGGCGTCGCGCGCCGAGTCGAGATCGTCGCTGATCATCACGTTGACGGTCGGGGCGATGTCGAACGCGTCGTACCCGACGCCGCCGCGCGCGAAGCCGGCGTCCAGCAGCGGCCGGAACTCGCTCACGTGCTCGGGGGAGAAGAGCGTCGGGAGCCAGCCGTCGGCAATCTCCGCCGTCAGCTCCGTGTTGCGCGGCCCGATCGCCGCGACGTAGATCGGCATCCGCTCCTGCGCGGGAGCGATCGTGAGCTTGAGCGCCTTCCCCGGGCCGTCCGGGAGCGGGAGCTGAAGCGTCTCGCCGTGGAACTCGACCCGCTCACGCGCGAGGGCCATGCGCACCACCGCCACATACTCGCGCGTGCGCTGCAGCTGGCGGGCGAACCGCTGGCCGTGCCAGCCTTCGGCGACCTGCGGACCGGAGCTTCCGATCCCGAGCAGCATCCGCCCGCCCGAGAGCTGGTCGATCGTCGCCGCGGTCATCGCCGTCATCGCCGCCGAGCGGCCCGGCATCTGGAAGATCGCGCTGCCGAGCTTGATCTTCGTCGTCGCCTGCGCGAGCCAGGCGAGGATCGTCGCGGCGTCGGAGCCGTAGGCCTCCGCGGTCCAGACCGAGTCGTAGCCGAGCCGCTCCGCCTCGAGCACCAGCGAGAGCTGCTCGGAGGCGCTCAGCCCGAGCCCCCAGTAGCCCACGTGGAGGCCGAGCCTCAACGCGCGGCGCCGATCCGGTCCACCAGCCGCAGAAGGTGCAGCGGCGAGAACGGCTTGGTCAGGAACAGGTCGGCGCCGGCGTCCTGCGCGCCGCGCTCGGCGATGTCGCCGGAGTCGCCGGTCAGCATCACGATCGTCGCCTCGGCCGTCGCGGGGTCCGAGCGCAGACGGCGGCAGGCCTCGATCCCGTTCAGCCGCGGCATGTCGATGTCGAGGAAGACGATCTCCGGGCGCGCGTGGACCGCGCGCTCGACCGCCTCGAGCCCGTCGCCCGCCTCCTGCAGCCGGTAGCCGGAGATGTCCTCGAGCGTGGTGGCGATGAGCTTGCGGATCATCGGATCGTCGTCGACGATCAGGATCGTCCGCGTCACAGCGCGCCCCTCAGGCCGGCGAACACCTCGTCCGGGATCGCCTCGAAGGCGCTGACCACCGACGGGTCGAACTGCATGCCGGAGAAGCGCCGGATCTCGACGCGCGCCTGCGTCCAGTCCGACGCCGGGCGGTACGGGCGGTCCGTCGTCAGCGCATCGAGCGTGTCGGCGACCGCGAACACGCGCGCGGCGAGCGGGATCTCCTCGCCGACGAGCCCGTCGGGGTAGCCGGTCCCGTCCCAGCGCTCATGGTGGTGGCGCACGACGAGCTTGCCCTCGCCGATGAAATCGACGTCGCGCAGGATCTCGGCGCCCACGACCGGGTGCTGCGCGATCAGCGCGTACTCCTTCTCGGTGAGCTTGCTGGTCTTGAACAGGATCGCGTCCGGCACCGCGACCTTGCCGATGTCATGGAGGAGGAAGCCGAACTCGATCTGCGGCGACTCCTCGATCGAGAGCCCGACGGCGCGGGCGAGCTCCATCCCGTACGCGGTGACGCGCTCCGCATGCTTGCCCGTGTACGCGTCGCGCGCCTCGACGGCGTTGGACAGCGCGCGGACAGTCGCGCGGTAGGAGCGGCGCAGCTCCTGCGCGCGTGAGCGCTCCTGCTTGAAGACCTCGCGCAGGTCCGCGGCATAGCGCTCGAGCTGCCGCTGGCGTGCAGCGGCCTCCTGCTCAGTCTGCCGCAGGCGTGCACGCAGGGTCGGGACCGTGTCCTCGTTAACGGCGCTCAAGTCGTCACCATCGGGGCCTTCCAACGCGCGGATTAGCCTACTGAGGCTCAAACGGACGCGATGCCCCGATCTTGCTGCGATTCAGAGCGCCTCGTTCGGGCGCTGGAAGACGATCTCCGGGATGACGCAGTTCGGCGAGAGGCGCAGCAGGAAGCGGACGGCCTCGGCGATGTCGGAGGTGCGGATCATCTCCTCCGCCGGGATCGCCTCCTTGACGAAGTCCGCCATCGGCGTGTCGACGAAGCCGGGGGCGAGCGCGACCGACTTGACGCCCTCGCCGGCAAGCTCCCGGTTCATGGCCTGGGTGAAGCCGATCAGGCCCGCCTTGGTCGCCGAGTAGACCGAGAGCCACGCCTGGCCTGACTTGCCGCTGATCGAGGCGAGGTTGACCACGAGCGCGTTGCGGTGCTCGGCTCCCGCGGCGCGGAGCAGGTCGGCGGTCTCGCGGTAGAAGAGGATCGGGGCGCGGAGGTTGACGTCCAGCTGGAGGTCCACGCGCTTGTCGAGCATCTCCCCGACGGCGGCTCCGACGCCGACTCCGGCGCCGTTGACCAGCACGTCGAGGCGGCCGAAGCGCTCGCGATGCGCGGCGACCACGCGGGCGACGTCGTCGGCGTCGGCCATGTTGCCCGCAACGGCCTCGACGGTGAAGCCGGCTCCGCGGAGCTCCTCCGCGGCGGCCTCGAGCTTGTCGGGACGGCGGGCGGCGACGGTGAGGCCGTAGCCCTCCTCGCCGAGGACATGGGCGATGGCGAGGCCGATACCGGAGGACGCTCCGGTGACCAGCGCGGCACGGGCGGACATGACCGGTATCCAACCTAATCTCGAGCGCGGATGCGCACGGCCTGGCTCTCGATGGCGATCGTGCTCGCCCGGCTCGTCGTGCTTTGCCCGCCTCCCCGCCGGCTACTAGGGGTGGCGCGGCGGCCCGGGCGGCGAGTTCGCGATCAGGCTGTCCAGCCGCTGGTCGATGCCGGCGAGGATCTTCGTGCGCTGGTCGGCCGTGAGCTTGTTGTCCTTGACGGCCTGGTCGAGCTCCGCTGTGATCGCGGACTTCATCGCGGCCTTGAGGTCCGCGGTGGTCTTGCCCTTGTCCTTCACGAGATCGGCCAGCGACTTGCCGGCGCGCAGCTGCGTGCGCAGCTGGTCGTCGCTGAGGCCGAGGAACTTCGCGGCCGCGCTGAGCGACATCCCGGGGCCGAAGCCGAATCCGGGCCGGCCGGGCGCGCCATGGCCGTGTCCGAAGCCGGGGCCTCCACCGCCGCGCAGCCCGAGCGGCGCCAGGCCGCCACCGGACGCGATCCGCTTCTTGGCTTCGTCGCCCTGCTCCTTGGTCAGCCGCCCGGCGGCGACCGCCGCGTCGATGCGGTCGCTCGCCGCGCCCTTGAGCGCCGCGTCGAGCTTGTCGCGCGTGACATTCAGGCGCTTGGCGAGGTCGTCGAGGAACGCCTTCTGCTCAGCCGCGCGGTCCGGCGGCGTCGCGGTCGAGGACTGCTGCGTCGCCGCATACGCCCCACCGGCTCCCGCGAGCACGGCGAGTCCGGCAGCGCTCGCGGCGATCTTGCGCTTGGCACTGGACATGTGGCGATCCAACCACCAGGCCCTGAACGCCCCCTGATGTGCGTGTGAGAACAACATAAGGGGGAACTCCGGGTGGGCCGGCGGTCCGTCGCCACGTTCGTGCGGGAGAGGGGAGTCGCCTGTATTGGGGGCTCAGCCGGCGCGGCGGTGGCGCAGGAGGGGCGCAGCCGTTTCGCCGGCGAACTGCTCGCCGTTCACGCCGGTGACGAACCGCCCGCCCCGGATCAGGCCGCGGGCTTCGAGGCGGCGCAGGGCCCAGAGGATCTCTCGCCATGGAACGGCCAGCCGCTCTTTGAGGTGGATGTCGCGGAACACCACGCCCCATCGCAGCAGCAGTTGCCAGGCGACGGTCTCGGCCAGCTCCTCGACATCGTCGATCGGCTCGGCAGGGGGCAGGAGCGTCCAGCGGCCCTCTACACCCTGCCGCCATGTGCCACGTCGCCCACGGGCGCCGGGACGCGCGTACGGTCGCCGGCGGGCGAACCGGGTACGGGCGTGCAGAAGCGACCGGATGGCGTTGAATCCGTCGGCGCTGACGAGGCCGCGGGCGACGCCGTCCCATAGGCCTTCCTCGACCTCGGTGGGGAGGAGATCGGTGATGGCCTGGAGGTCGGAATGAAACAGGGCGCCGCGCCCGCGCAGGGCGTCGAGCACCTCTCGCCCGGGACCGCTGGTGGGTTCGGCGGGCGCCACGGTCCCGCGGTGGGCCTGCAGGAGCCATGGCAGATCCTGCCGGAGCATGAAGGTGATGGGCGTCCGCCGCGACGGCGTCTTGCTCGAGTGGCGAGCGTCGCCGGCCGCGGGCTCGCCGGCAGGCTCGAGGACGGACACGCGGCCCCAGGCCACCTCGCCTGACAGGCACAGGTCGTCGAGCCACTCGGGACGGTAGGACTCGACCCGCGCGGCGAGGAGCCGCTCCCATTCCCCGGCCGGCCACTCGGATCCTTGGAGCTGTTCGATGACCTCGGCCAGACCGGTCCGGCCCTGAAGACGGGTGCCCGGGGTGGCGTGCCTCCAGGACTGGAGGAAACGCTGCCACTCCTCTTGGCTGACGGGACGCGCCTCGGCCCGCCGGCGCTCCCGCGTGTAGTCGTGGATGCGGGCCAGCAGTCGGCGGGCGCACCATTGCTCGGCCCGCTCCGGCTCGAACCGTCCGCTGACCGCGAACCCGCGCGCCCGAAGGGCCTCGAGCGCGATGGTCACTGAGGACCGCGACAGGCTTGTGGCGGCGGCGAGCTCATCGGCGGTGACGGGACCACAGACGTCGAGATGCCCGCGAACGAGGGTCACAGCCGCCTCGTCGAAGGGCGCGTCGAGCTCGTCGGCCGGCCCGGGCGGGAGTCGGTGATCGGGTACCGACCTGGCGCCCGGGAACAGGGCCTCGATCTGGCCCCGGCGTTCGGTGGCCGCCCACAGGACGCTGCGCCGCCCAGGCCTGTGGATCTCGAAGCACCGGCCCGCGTTCGCCAGGACTTCGAAGTGCTCGGACCACTCGCGCCGCGGCCGGGCGGCGATGAGGGACAGCAGCACGTCGTGGAGCTCGTCGGGCCCACGCACGTCGGGGGTCGCCTCACCCCGCACCCGCTCGACGGCGTCCGGGTCGAGCCGGCCGAGCTCGCGGGGCTCCACCGGCAGTCCACGGCGCAGCGGGACCGCCCGCGACCGGCGCTCGCCGATCTCGGTGTCCTCGTCCAGGTAGGTGAAGGGTGCGCCGCCGAGGATCTCGTGGGCCAGCACGCTGGGCTCGACGGTGTCGACGAAGTGGAGGCGAATCCTCCCTTGCTCGAACCGGCGCACCAGCGCCTGCAGGCCGTCGATGTCCATCGCCTCGTTGAGGCAGTCGCCCAGGGTCTCCCGCACGAGTGGGTGATCCGGGATCTCGATGGGACCGGCCGGGGTGTTGTCCTGGCAGGCGGCGAGCGACGGAAAGACGGCGGCCATGAGGTCGGCCGCCTCCATGCGTTGGATGCTGAACGGGTTGAGCCGGCCGCCCTTGCGGCGCAGCACGGCGAGCGAACGGTTGAGGTTCCAGCGCCAGCGGGCGGTGAACATCGGGCTGCGCAGCACGGCCTGGGAGACGGCGTCCTGCACGTTGTGCGAGCGAAGGAAGACGGGCACGTCCTCGAGCGGGAACGAATGCTGGGGACCGAGCGACAGCAGTACGGCGTCGTTGCTGGCGGCCGCCTGGAGCTCGACATCGAACGTCAGGCAGAACTTCTTGCGCAGCCCGAGGCCGAGCGCCCGGTTGATCCTGGCGCCCAGCGGGGCGTGGACGATGAGTTGCATCCCACCGGTCTGGTCGAAGCACCGCTCGAACACGATGTCGTCGTGGGTCGGCAGCACCCCGCCCAGCTCGGTCCGGCCGGTCCGCAGATAGTCGACGATCAGAGCGGCGGCGACGACGTCGGCACCCGACGCGTCCTGTACGACGGCGATAGCCGCCTCCCGCCCGCCGGCGTCGAGCCGTCCTGCCACTGCGCTCCGCAGCCGCGAGACCTCCTCGGACAGCTCGTCGGTGCGCCCGGGGGCCTCGCCCAACCAGAACGGGATGGTGGGGTGCTTGCCGGCGGCGTCGCGCACCCGCATGACGCCGTTGGTGACCTGCACGACCTGCCACGGGTGGCTGCCGAGGAGAAACACGTCGCCCTGGTAGGACTCGATCGCGAAGTCCTCGTTCACGGTGCCGACGAGCACGTCGCCCGGTTCCATCAGCACGCGGTAATCGCCGGTTTCGGGAATCGCGCCGCCCGACGTGAGGGTCGCCAGCCGGGCGCCGCGGCGGCTGCGGAGCCGCCTGTTGACCCTGTCGCGATGCAGGTACGCCATGCGCCGACCGCGCCCGGTCTCGATGCCGGCCGAGACCAGCTCGACGATCTCATCGAACTCCTCGCGCGCGAGCCCCGCGTATGGCGCGGCCCGCGTGACCAGCTCGAACAGCTCGTCCTCGGCCACGCCGTCCTCGCCCCTGGCCGCCGCCTCTGCCACGATCTGCTGGGCGAGGATGTCGAGCGGCTGCTCGGGCGGATGGAGGGAATCGAGGCGCCCCCGCCTGACCGCGGCCAGCAGCGCGGCGCATTCGACGAGATCGTCCCTGGTGCTCGGGTACATGATCCCCCGCGGAACACCGCTGCGCTGGTGGTTGGCGCGGCCCACCCGCTGCACGAAGGTGGCGATGCCATGGGGCGAACCGATCTGGCACACGAGCTCGACGGGCCCGACGTCGATGCCGAGCTCCAGCGAGGCGGTGGCCACCAGGGCCCGCAGGTCGCCGGCCCGCAGGCGCTGCTCGACCCGCTGGCGACGCTCCCGCGACAGCGATCCGTGGTGGGCGGCCACCTGGTCGGCGCCCAGCCGCTCGCCCAGCTCATGGGCCACCCGCTCCGACAGCTTTCTGGTGTTGACGAACACCAAGGTGGTTCGATGGTTGGCGACGTGCGCGGCGATGAGGTCGAGGATCTCGTTGAACTGATCGCCCGAGACCGCCGCCTCGAGCTCCCCGTCGGGCAGATCCAACGACAAGTCGAGGCGCCGCCGGTCTCCGCTGTCGACGACGGTGGGGAGTGGCTCGCTCGCGCCCACCAACAGCCGTGCCGCCGTCTCCACCGGCTTGACCGTCGCCGAGAGGCCGATACGGACGGGCGGACGCTCGGTGACGGCCTGGAGCCGCTCGAGCGAGAGGGCGAGGTGCGAGCCCCGCTTGTCCCGGGCCAGGGCGTGGATCTCGTCGACGATGACGCTCTCCACGGTGGCGAGGGTGGCGCGGGACCGCTCGGCGGTCAGGTACAGGTACAGGGACTCCGGCGTGGTGACGAGGAGGTTCGGAGGTCGCCGGATCATCATCTGGCGCTCCGATGACGTGGAATCACCGGTTCGCACGCCGACGCTGATCGGTGCGGGTTCGTGGCCGATCTCCCGGGCCATCTCGGCGATCTCGGCGAGCGGCTCTTCGAGGTTGGTGTGGACGTCGACGGCCAGCGCCTTCAGCGGACTCAGATACACGACCCGAGTGACGCCCCTGATGCGTTCGCCGGCATCGTGGGCGTGATACAGAGCGTCGATGGCGGTGAGAAAGGCCGCGAGCGTCTTGCCCGAGCCGGTCGGCGCGCAGACCAGCGTGTGCCGGCCGGCGACGATCGCCGGCCAGCCGCCGGCCTGGGCCTCGGTCGGTCCATCGGGAAACCGCCGCGTGAACCACGCCCGTACCGCCGGATGGAATCGCTCGAGGATCTCGGGCGCATCGGAACCGGCGGACGTCGACGGCAGCGAACGCACAACCATCAGTGCATCACAGCGGGTGTCTCGCCATCATCCGCGCGGGCGGGCACGGCTGCGGACATTGTGCGCTCGGCAGCGCCGGCACCGGCGCGGCGATCGCGACGGCGCAGGCGCTCCGCCAACGCGGTCGGGTGGGGTTCCGGCAGCGATCAACCTGACAGGACGCTAGGAGTCTGCCAGCCATGCCAGCCAGCGGCCGTGCGACCAGCAGCGGCCAATGGCGTCGGCGCGCCGAGCCGACCGGTCGAACACCGCCAGGCCGATGATGCTGTGGCCAGAGGCGCGGCGATCGCCAAGTGTCGGTATCGCCGGCGCGACTCCGACGCCCTCCGCTGACACCCACGCCACCGTCCGGCCGGCCGCCGCTTCGTCGAGGCGCTGCAGGAAGCGCAGGCGGCTCGCGAGCGGGAAGTGCGAGAGCGCCCACGTCGTGGTGACGACAGGCAGGGCGTCCGCGGGCACACGGGCAAAGGCGCCGGGCAGCACCTCGACGGCGTCACCTTGCAGCAGCAGCGCAGGGGCCGTGGCTGTCAAGGCCATCTCCGCTTCGAGCCTCGCGACCCGCTCCGGCTGATCCGGCCACAGGCAGGCGCGCAACCAGCGGGCGTCATCCGCGTCGGTCACGTCGACCGGATCGAGGTCGACGCCGACCCGGGCGACGAGCTCGGGCATCGCCCGCGTCGGGATGGGCCGGTCTCCCACGATCGAACACGACAGTTGCACGGGAGATGACGGGTCGCCCAGCGATTGTCCGTTGCTGTACGTGATGCCAACGCGATCGACATTGAGATTGAGCCCAGCCGAACAGCCCACGTCGATCAGCCCGACCGCATTCGCGCCTACCCGTCGCGCCGCCTCGGCGATGGCCGGATAGAGCACGGCGCAGTGTCCGGTCTCGTTGGTCTTGGTCTGCCGGCGCACGGCGATGGCCACGACCGAGTCGGTCATTCGCAGCAGCGTGTCGATCGCTGCGCCGGCGGCAGCGTCGCCGTCCGCAGCGGCATAGGCCGCGGCAAGCGCCGGGGCGCGTCCGGCGAGGGCGAGGTCGTGCAGGGCGGCGAGGATCACCGTGGGGTGCCGCTTGCGCGCCGGCGCCGCCTCGATCGCGCGCAGCGCCTCGCCGGACTCACTCAGGGCGACGGCGACGCGCTCGTACAGCGGCGATCTTTCGGCGGCGTCGACCTCACCGAAGTGTCGGTACACCTGAGCGAGTTTGGCCGCTGCTATCAGGGGAGGCGTGGCTGTCACGTTCAACCCCACAGCATCCTGCCCGCGCGCGACCGGCTCGAGTCGCAACCTTCCTTGCCTCGATCTTCGGCCTGCCCGAGCCCGAGGACTGGGGACCCTTCACGACGGTGACCCTGGACGCCGGCGTGTCGATCCGGTTCGCCGAGATGCCCGTCGGGATGAGGCCGCCGACTCGCGAGCTGACGAAGGGCGTCCTCGAGGTCCTCGACGGGCGACCTCGGTGCGGGACGCAGGGAGCCTCCCGGGCGGGTTCGGGCAGCCCCCGTTCGGGGTTCGAGATCCCGAAGTCAACAGGCGGGGTGAGCGCCGCGTAGAGGCCTGCCAGCCGCCCTGGAACGCGGGCGCTGCGGGAGGACACTGGTAGGTGTCATGAACTCCTCGCTGGTCCACCTGCCCGTCCTCGCCACCACCGTTCGCCGCCCCGCCTCGCACGCCTTCGTCGTCCCGGTCGTGCGTGAGCTTCCCGCGCAGTCGATGCGCGTCTCGGCCGGCTCGGCCTGGTAGCCGGGGACGAGTCAGCGCCTCGCTGCGTACCCGCGGCGGGTTCGCCCGGCTTGATCACCCGCTTTGGATGAGGCGCCCGCCGGAGCGGACGGCCATCGTGATCGTGATGCCGACGGTCGTCCAGGTCCACCCGCTTCATTCACAGAGCCCCGACTGAGCCCCGCGCTCGGCCGCGACCTGTCTGCGTGAGCACATGCTGCCGCGCCTGCGGAAGCGAATCGACCGGTGGATCGAGCAACTCGCCGCAAACCCGTTCGAGCGGGCGTGGCGCGGGATCGCGATCGTGACGGTGGCCGTGACGATCGCCGGGGGTGTGCTCGTGCGGCTCACCGACCGGGCGAACATCTCGAGCCTGACCGCCGGGTTCTGGTGGTCGTTGCAGACGATCACGACCGTGGGTTACGGCGACGTCGTGCCCGGCTCCGTGGCCGGGCGCGTGGCCGCGGCGGTCGTGATGCTGGTCGGACTGAGCTTCCTGGCCGTGACGACCGCCGCCGTGACGAACGCGTTCGTTCAAGCGGCGGCGCGGCGGCGCGGCGCCCGCCCGGACGAGGCCGTTCTTGCCGAGGTCAGGCAGATGCGGAGCGAGCTGGCAGAGCTGCGGGCCGAGGTGCGTGCCGCCGGCGCGCCGCCGGCGAAGGACGCGCTCGATTCCCGAACCTGGTGTTCGGCGGCGACGTGCACGTCGTGTGGGAGAAGTTCTGCCGCTACTTCGACGTGGAGCCGCGGATCATCCCGCTGAAACCCGACAAGTACACGATCGGCCCGGAGGACGTGGAGCCGTTCGTCGACCAGAACACGATCGGCGTCGCGGCCGTCCTCGGCACGACCTTCACCGGCCACGCCGACGACATCCGCGGGATCAACGACCTGCTCGTCCGCATGCGCGATGAGAAGGGCCTCGACGTCCCGCTGCACGTCGACGCCGCCAGCGGCGGGTTCGTGTGGCCGTTCCTGTACCCGGACTCCGCGTGGCGACCCGGGCGCGGAGCAGCTGCCGCTCGTGGCGTTCCAGCTCGCGGAGGAGCGCGACTACGACGAGTTCGACATCGCGTGACAGCTGGCCGCCGAGCGCGGCTGGATGGTGCCCGCCTACACGCTGCCGCCCAACGCCGATCACGTGACCATCATGCGCGCGCTCGTGAAGCTGACGCTCGGCCACGGCCTCGCCTCGACGCTGGCGTCCGACATCGCGCAGGCGTGTAAGACGCTCGACCGCAAGGGCGGCCTGCACGAGCTCGACCGCACGCGCGTGAAGACGGGAACCGGATACTGAGCGCGGCCAGGGGCGTCATCGCCGGTGCGCCCGCAGCCGGAGTCACTCCCCGGAGCCGGTGTCCTCGGCGTGGTAGGAGGCGAGCAGCCGCTTCTCCGCCTCGGCCTTCGGGAACTTGAAGAACACGAGCGCGGCGCCGAGCAGCACGGCGACGATCCCGGCCAGGTAGGCCCACTGGTCGCCCTGCAGGAACGCCGTCTTGGCGCCCGCGATGATCGCGTCCTGCGTCGACTCGGGATAGCGCTGGGCGGTGTCCGCCGCGCTCGAGAACGACTTCGTGAGCTCGGTCTGGACGGTGTCGTTGACGCTCTTGCCCGAGGCTGCGATCGCCGCGCCGCCGGCGGCTGCGTAGCCCGCGGTGAGCAGCGCACCGAAGATCGACTGCATGATCGCGCCGCCGAGGTCGCGCTGGAGGTCCGCGGTGCCGGACGCCATGCCGACGCGCTTGACCGGCACCGAGCCGGTGAGCGAGTGCGACGCCGGCGTGCCGGCGAGGCCGACGCCGATGCCGATGAAGGCGTAGCCGAGCGCGACCTTCCAGTACGCGATCCCCTCCTTCCACAGCAGCAGCATCGTGAGGAAGCCCAGCAGCACGAACACGTAGCCGGACAGCAGCGTCTGCCGCGCGCCGTTGCGCTCGACGAGCTTCGCGGAGCGCGGCGCCACCAGGACCATGCAGGCGGCCGCGGGCAGGATCGCGAGCCCGGCGTCGACGGTCGAGTAGTCCAGCACGTTCTGGAGGAACTGCTGACCGATGAACATGGCTCCCATGAGTGAGCCGAAGACGATCAGTCCGGCGCAGGCCGCCACCCAGAACGTGGGCCGGGAGGCGGAGTTCAGGTCATACAGCGGATTCGGAGCCCGTCGCTGGCGCAGGAAGAACGCGACCAGCGCGGCGGCGGCGATCGCGAACAGCCCGAGCACGAGCGCGGTCTCGCCGGGAACCGGCGCGAAGTTGATCCCGAGGAGCAGCGCCGCGACGAGCACGACCGAGAGGATGCCGCCGAGGTTGTCGACGGGATCGGTCGACTCGTTGACGTGACTCGGCACCAGCAGCACTGCCATCACGAGCGCCACGACCGCGAGCGGCAGCGTGATCAGGAACACCGACCCCCACCAGTGGTGCTCGAGCAGGATCCCCGCGCAGAGCGGGCCCAGGGAGCTGATCGCGCCGCCCGTGGCCGCCCACAGCGCGATCGAGCGCGTCCGAGCAGGCCCCGACCACAGCGCCGTGATCAGCGCGAGCGTCGTCGGGTAGGCCATGCCGGCGGCCAGGCCGCCGATGATCCGGGCGGCGATCAGGACGCCCTGGGACGGCGCCCAGGCCGCGAGGCAGGCCGCCGGCACGGACAGCGCCATGCCGAGAACGAGCAGGAGCTTGCGGCCGTAGCGGTCGCCGACCGCTCCCAGATAGAGCACCGAGGCCGCGAGCCCGAGCGAGTAGCCGACCGCGATCAGGTTCAGCGACGTCTGCGACGCGTCGAAGTGCTTGCCGATCGCCGGCAACGCGACGTTGGCGACCGCGAGGCCGAGGTTCGCCACCGCCGCGACCGCGATCAGCGACGCGAGGATCAGCCCCGCGCGCGCCGGCGAGCTCGAAGGCTCGGCGGCGGCGCGCGGGGCGGTCTCGGCGGTTCTGCTCATCTCACCACCCTTTCGGCTGCGGCCCGGGGCTCTCTCGATCAATCCGTGGCATCGTCGAGCGCCCGCGGCCCCCGCGCGTCACCCCGATCGAGTGATGTGCAGCCTTCCGGCTCCGACAGAGGTTCGACGCGGCGCTATGACGGGCTAGAACGGCACACCACGCCGGCGCCCGACGGGCGCGATCCCGCCGACGAGGACATGCACGCTCGCGGGCCGTGAGGAGGGCGCACGAAGGGCGCCGGCGGGTTGGGGGGAGTGATGGGTGTCGACGGCCCGGCGGCCGCCGGGAGGACGGTTCGGTCAGCAGCTGGACCCGGTCGAAACCCACCTGTGCTCAGTCGTTCTCGGGCGTAGGATCCCCCCTGCGACTTTTCTCGGCATTTGGGAGGGGGTTGTGGCGGTCTTCGACGACAGAGCGTCTGGCAGCTATCAGCTCGATGTTGTCGTGCGGGGACCCCACGCAACAGCAGGCGCGGCACGCGATACCGCGATCGAGCGCGACTACGAGGCGCTGCGCCGCCCCCTGCGCGCGATGGTCCAGACCGACTTCCCGTGGCTGCGGGACTTCGACGGGCTCTACCAAGAGGCGTGGACCGAGCTGCTCGAGCTCGAGGCTCGCGGCGAGGTGGTGCAGAATCGCAAGGCGCTGCTGAAGAAGATCGCGTGGCGTCGCGCGCTGGACTCGTCGCGGCATCGTCGGCTCGTCTCGGTGGATCCGTCTGGGCCGCTGATCGCGGACACCCCAGACGACGCGCCGGCCCCGGACGAGGCTGTGCAGATCCACCTCACAGCCGAGGCGCTGCGCCTTCCTCGTCAGTGAGCAGCTGCCGGATCAGGGCGAGGCGATGGTGTTGGCTGAGCGGGGTGCGGTTTGCGGGTGTGCTGGTGCGGGGTCGTCACGCGGGCCAGCAGCTTGATGCGCGTCGCCCAGCGCAGGAACGCGTGGGTGAGCGGCCGGGCGATGTAGGCGCCGGCGTACCAGGCATCGACTTCGGCAGCCTGCGCGCCGCCGACGGGAACATCCACGCGGGGGCCACCCTGCGCGAAAGCCCCAACGGCAACCAGCCCGGCTACTGACGGGGCGCGGAGAACGGCCGTTCCGAAGCGGGGGCACCGCCGGCCCGGTCGATGGCACGCAGCTCGTCGAGGCTGTCGGCGAGGGTGCGGCCTGCCAATGCGGCGAGGACGGCTGCTTCGGTCTCGTTGGTGAGCTGGACGAAGTACTCAGCGGAATGGTTGGTGACCAGGCACTCCCGGGGTCCCTCGGGCCGGGGGGCCCACAGCGGCTTGTCGCCGATGGATGAGCAGTAGATCTCTCGCAGTGTGATCTGGTCCGCAGACCGGCCGAGGCGGACGCCGCCGCCGCGGCCCTTGATGGACGCGACGAGAGCGTCCTGCACCAGCGGGACCATCAGCTTGCGCACGAGACTGGGGTTCGTGTTCAGGCTCCTGGCGAGTTGGGTCGAGCTGAGGACGGGACTGCCCTCTTCCTCGGCATGGCCGAGCAGGAGCATGGCCTTCAAGGCGCTGGAGAACCTCACGTCCAGCATGCTCGTACCTCTTTCTTCCGCCGTTTGGTCGGGGTGGCTCCCGACCCCAGTATTAGCAACTCTTATAGTTGCATTTATGCCCGGGATATGTACTTTACATGGATGCATATTACAAGCGAACCGGGAAACGTGATGAGCGCCGAGAGCGAGATCAGGGAGATCATTTCCCGATACACCCGGGCTGCGGACTCGCGCGACGGCGAGGCGCTGGCAAAGCTCTGCGAGGCCGACGCAGTCGTCGAGATCTACTACCGCGGGCCCGATGGGATGGAGTTGCTCGGAACCCTCTCCGGAGGAGAGCAGATCGCAGCGGCCATGACCACGGCAATGGCGCCGCACCCGCCCCTGGGCTGGAGCCACCACACCACCTACGACCACCTGGTCTCCGTCGACGGCGACGAGGCCGGCATCGATACCCAGTTCATCACCTTCGACGTCGTCGGAACCACGAAGCCCGAGGCCGGGTGGCCCGTCGGCACCTTCGGCGCCCAGGGCACCATCAAGCCCATCGAGTCCGGGTACTACCGCTTCGCCTTCCGTCGGACCGACGGCGGATGGCGCATCCGCCACCTGGACGTCATCCACGACATCCCCTACGTCTTCTGATCACGGCCGGACAGGCGACGGCCCCGCCCGCTGGGGCGGAGCCGGGTCTGTTCGGACCAACGGGTCTAAACCGGGTGCGGCACGCGGCTCGGTCCGAGGCGCAGCGGCCGGACACCACGTCCTTCAGCGGCGGACGCTCGCGGCGTGACGGGCGCCCGACGGCGGGTGCGAGCGATCGCATCTCGCGCGGGCGCTGCGCCGCAATCGACTTCCATCACGGTCATCACCGACTCCTCCGAAGGCCCATGCCGCTCGAGGAACGCGCGCGCCGCATTCGCACCGTCGATCTCGAAGCGCTCGCGCTCGGAGCGGTGGCCCTCGATGAGTCCCACGTCGTGAAACATCGCGCCGACGTAGAGCAGTTCGGGGTCGAAGTCGAGCGCCAGACTCTTCCGCTGCGCCCGTCGCTCCGGCGCCGACGGACCGGAGTGCCGGCGCGGGCGATCGGCGCCGAGTCCGGGCCGGCGACCCCGCCGCCTGACCGCCCCGCGCCCGTCTCGGGCCCTAGACCAGTGCCGTCGCCTCCGCCAGGCCGCGCTTGACGTTCCGGGTGAGCTCGTCTCCTATCACCTCGGTGTCGCCCGCCTCGATGCCGTCGAGCGCGGCTGCGGCGACCGCGGCCGGGTCGGTCTTGTTCTCGGGCGCGACGTAGGAGGCCATGTCGGTGTCCATGTAGCCGACGTGCAGCGCCGTCACGCTGATGCCAGAGGGCGCGAGCTCCTGGCGGATCACGTTCGTCATCGCCCATGCGGCGGCCTTGGCGGCGCTGTAGGCGCCGTAGTCGGGCAGGTGGCGCCACGAGAGGACGGAGAGCACGTTGAGGATCGCGCCGCCGCCGTTGGCGGCGATCGCGGGTGCCAGCGCGCGCGTCGTGGCGAGCGTGCCGAAGAAGTGCGTCTGCAGCTCGAGCCGGATCTGGTCGAAGTCGCCGTCGGTCAGCCGCGTGTGCGTCGAGATGCCGGCGTTGTTGACGAGCAGCGTCGTGTCTGACGCGAGCGCGGCCGCCTGCACGATCGATTCCGGGTCGGTGAGGTCGAACCGGACGGGCACGACCCCGGGCAGGTCCACGCGCTCGGGGTTGCGCGCCGCGGCGTAAACCCTGGTCGCGCCGCGCTCGAGGAGCTGGGAGGCGAAATGGCGGCCGAGGCCGCGGTTGGCGCCGGTGACGAAGGCGACCGAGTTCTCGATGTTCACGGGGATCTCCTTGGGGAGGGTTGAAGCTCGAGCCGATACTACACCGATCGTTCTCAAATAGCTAAACTCTGTTCTAGAGGCAGACAGACGGAGTCAGTGAACGTGGCGCGACACAAGGAGTTCGATCCCGACCAAGCCCTCGAACGGGCGATGCGGCTCTTCTGGGAGCGCGGCTACGAGAGGACGTCGGTGCAGGACCTCGTGGAGCGGACGGGCGTCCACAAGCGCAGCATGTACGACACCTTCGGTCACAAGCACAGTCTCTATCTGCGCTCTCTCGACCGCTATGTCGGTGCGGCGCGGGCCGATCTGGCCGCGACCCTGGACGGGGCGCAGAGCCCGCGCGCGGCGCTGCGCGCCCTGCTCTCGACGTCGATCAACGACGGCAGCAACCCGCGCGGGTGCTTCGCGGTCAACTGCGCATCGGAGACTGCGCTCGACGACCCGGAGGTCGCGCGCCGGGTGGGCGACTTCTTCGCCGCCTCCGAGCGGCTCATCCTCGACCTCGTGCTCGAGGGCCAGCGCGCCGGCGAGATCCCCGCCCGGCATGAGCCCGAGGCCTTGGCGAACGCCCTGCACAACGGCTGGATCGGCGTCCGCATCCAGGCGCGCGCGGGTCGCGAGCCCGAGCAGATCGCGCAGATGATCGACGGGCTGCTGGCGCTGCTCGACTGAGCCGCAGCCGCTCGCGCCTACGGCGTCGTCGAGACGTACACGAGGAGGTGGCGGATCACGGTGCGAGCTTCGCCGTACCGGTGGAGCGCCGTTTGGTAGTGGGCGTCTTCCTTGCGATCGCCGGCCACAACACGGAGACGACCGCCTCCGGGAGCTCCTTCTTGCTCTCGCCCCGGTAGAAGGCGGCGAAGTAGCTGCCGAAGCACATCATGGCGATGGTGTGCTTGTCGACGTCGCCACGCACGGCGCCGCGTTGCTGGAGCTGCGACAGCACGTTCTCGACCAGGCTGACGCGTGGTTCCACCGCGTGCTTGCGAAGGGTGTCGAGCAGTTCCGGGGTGCGGCTCGCCTCCCCGGCGAAGTTGCCCATCAGCACCATGGCGTCCGGATTGAAATACGCGGGGTCAAGGCGGCGGACGGCCTCGACGAGGGCGTCCCGTGGCTCGATCCCGCTCAGGTCCAGGGTGTACAGGTCCTGCTGCCTGCGGAAGCCGTAGTCCAGCGCGTCGACGACCAGATCGAACTTGGTGCTCCATCGCCGGTAGAGCGTCGGTCGGCTGACGTTCGCATCGGCGACGATGTCGCCGATGGTCATGCGCGAGTAGCCGTCCCGGACGAGGCGGTCGCGGGTGGCCTGGATGATCGCCTCATCGAGTGCGGCATCGCGTGGCCGGCCGCCGCGACGCAGGCGGGTGGCACCAATGTCCGCTCGCTCGTTCGTCGCTTCGCGTGCTCGGGCCATGAACCCACCTCGTCCGCGATGTCGACCACCGCCGCTACCTGGACAATTACGGTCATTCATCGTAACGGAACTGGCTCCGGCCGTCCTGACCCCCGAAGGTGCCGGATCCAGGGTCCGAGGTCGTCGGCGGGGTTACGTTACGACTATCACTCGTAACGTAACCTTTGGGATCCGCGCAGGCCCCAGCTGAACCGAAAGGCGTCGACGATGACCACCGCCAAGGACCTGATCGACCGGAGCATCCCGTTCCTCGATGAGGTCAAGCACCGGACTGCGGGCGGGGAGCTGGAGACCTGGCTGAACACCAACTACGGACCTGGGAGCGACTTGTACGACGACCTGGCCCGCATGATCACGGACGGCGTCAGCGACGGCTGGGCGGCGAACGTGGAGCTGGATGGCCGCAAGTACCGGCGCGGCCGCATCGCCGAACCGCGCGACGTCCTGAACTACTTCAGCATCACGGCCGTCTACATGGACAGCGTCGAGCCGTATCGCGGGCAATACCACCAGCACCCGTACGGCGAGATCAACCTCGTCGTGCCGCTGGATGCCGACGCCAAGTTGATGGGGCCGCGTGGGTGGAGCGGGCCGGGCTGGACGGCGCCGGGACCGGGCAGCCACCACTACCCGGAGGTCAAGGGGGGCGCGCTGATCGCGCTGTTCTACCTGCCGGCAGGCCGAATCTCCTACGACATCGCCCCGCCCGCCGCCTGATGGACGCCGTGCCCCACATGGGCATGGAGATCCCGCCGCCGATGCCCGGCGTGAAGGCGACCTCGAGCGAGAACGACACCGGACCGGGTGGCGGCGTCGTGGCCCCCGTGACGACGATCGAGGAGGCTCTGCTCACGCGGCGCAGCTGCCGCGCGTTCCTGCCGACGCCGGTGCCGCGCGCGGACGTCGAGCGACTGCTCGCGCTGGCGGCCCGGTCACCCAGCAACTCCGACTCCCAGCCATGGCAGGTGCATGTCCTGACCGGCGCCGCGAAGCGCGCCCTGACCGCCGACCTCGTGCGCGCGTACGACGCCGGACGCGAAGCCGACGTCGGTGAGTTCGACTATCAGCCACGCGCGGACCAATGGCCCGAGCCGTTTCGCTCACGTCGCCGCCGGTTCGGGGAGAGCTTGTACCGGGACACGCTCGGGATGGCGAAGGACGACATCGCCGGCCGCCGCGCGCACCGTCGGCGCAACTACGACTTCTTCGGCGCGCCGGTCGGGATCCTCCTCACCGTCAGCCGCGCGCCGTTGCTCGGCGCGCTGGTGGACGCCGGGTTGTTCCTGGAGGCGCTGATGCTGGCCGCCCGCGGGAGCGGGTTGCACACGTGCGCCCAGGCGTCGCTGACCGACTACCACACGATCCTGCGGCGGCACGTGACGATTCCCGACGACTACGTCGTCGTATGCGGGGTCGCGCTGGGATACGCCGACGACAGCCACCGTCTCAGCACGCTTCGCACGACCCGTGAGCCGGTCGCGTCGTTCGCCACGTTCTACTCCGACGTGACACGGCGAGCCGACTCGGCATGACGGTCGCAGGCCACGCCGTCGAGCCGCGGCGCGCGCGTGAATGTGGCGCTGGGTCTCGCTTGGGCTACGGTCGGCGAAGAGCTTCGGCGTGGCGGGATCGACGTGGCTCGTGCGCTATTGGCTGTCCCGCATGACACGGAGGGTTCGATGTCGGATCGTGCATGGTCGGGGTGGCGGCGATGGCCGACGGCGGCTTTGTGATCGCCGACTTCGGCAACCATCGCGTGCTGCGGGTGTGGCCGGACGGGACCATCACAACCGTCGCAGGGACCACGCCGGGGCTCTCGGGTGACGACGGGCCGGCGACCGCCGCCCAACTCAGCGGCCCGATCGCGGTGGCGGCGACGGCTGACGGCGGGTTTGTGATCGCCGACGCGAACAACGATCGTGTGCGGCGGGTGTCGCCGGGCGGGACGATCACCACCGTCGCCGGGAGCACGCACGGGCTCTCGGGTGACGGCGGGCCGGCGACCGCCGCCCAACTGTTCGGTCCGCACGGGGTGGCGGCGACGGCCGAGGGCGGCCTGCTGATCACCGACCGGCACAACGATCGCGTGCGATTCGTCGACGCCGACCTGCGCGGCCCCGCCAGCGGCCCAACCGGACCCACCGGCCTCCAGGGCACGACCGGGGCAACACGGCCCCAGGGCGCGACCGGGGCAGGGCCCGAGGGGGCAACCGGGGCAACAGGGCCTGCCGGAGCGGCCGGCCCGTCGGGTCCCGTCGGTCCGACGGGGCCCGTCGGGCCGGGACAGGTGGTTGACCGGCTTGCGGTCGTTCTCGCCGTCGACCGCCTGCGTGCCCGCCCGCTCCAGCGCCTGATGCTGCGCTACGTCGCCACCCGCACAGCGACGGTCGAGCTGCGCGCGCTGCGCGGCGCTCGCCGCGTCGCCCGCGTGCGGGGCAACGGGCGCAGCGGACGCAACACGATCCGCCTGCGCGCCCCACGCGGCGCGGGCCGCTACCGGATAGTGCTCACCGCCGTGACCGACGACGGCCGGCGCAAGACCGACCGCGCGTGGCTCACCATCACCGCATCCCGCCGCGCGCTGAACGCTCGCCCGGCCCGCCCCAGGGCTGTCCGCCGCTGGGCCGAACGTGGCTCCAGGTCGCGACGGCTGGCCGCCGTGTTGCCGGTGGCCGGCCGGAGCCGAAGCGACGCGAAGTGGTTTGCGCCGCGACACCCGGTGTGCGGGAAGCCGTAGAGCCGCGCTGTACGTCTGTCAAGCCAAAGCTGACAACCGTGGCGCGCGCGAGGTGGTCACGACCACCCCTAGGAGGCCTACCGGGGGACGCTGTCGTCCCCGACCCTACTCACCGCAACCCCATTGTCTTCCAAGAGGAGGATCGCAGTGAATGTGCAACAGGTGTTCCGGGCTAGGGTCATGACGCGTCGCATCGCCAGGCACGCCTACTGCGTGCCGGTTGTGCGCGAATTGCCGCCGTCGCCCATCGCCGGTGCCGGCTCCTCCACCTGGTAGCCGCAGATCTCACCCTAAATCGACCGCGACCTCGACGGCGACGGCAGGCTCACGATCCCGGAGCTCGTCTCGCTCCTCAGTGCCACCCGGTCCACGTCATTCTCCGCGGTGCGCGCCGATCAGCACGACGGGGCCCCCAACATCGACGGCGAAGCGGTCGCCGGAGCGGCCCAGCTTCTGAGCGCGACGGCCAGTTGCTCCTTACCCCTTGGCGGGCGTATGGTGGCAAGGGCTGTGGGACGGAGAGCGCTGCGCTTAGTCCTCGCGGCAGCCGTCGGGCTGATGTTAATGCTGCCAGGTTCGTTGGCCGCGAGCACGATCGACTTCGAGCATCCGGCCGCGGGGACCGCCTTGACGAACCAATACGCCGATTCCGGCGGCCCAGCGCAGTTCGATCCCCGGATCACCTCGATGCAGATCACCCAAGGGACACAGATTCCGTATCTGCCCAGTCGTAGCGACTCGCCGGTCCCGTACTCACAGATCGAGCAGGCAGCGCAGCCCGGGACCCAGCAGGCCGCGGCTCACTTCGAGGCCGGCAGATGGACCGTGGTGCGGGTCTACGCTGATCTGCGCTTCGGTCCCCCCGAAGGCGTTCCCGTCCCCGCCGTCCTCTTTGGCTTCAAGATCGTCGGCCCAGGCCACCGTGTGCCGCTGCCCGGGAATCCGATCCTGCCTACGTACAGCCCGCCTCGTTTGACGCCGGGACCCGACCAGGCGAGCACCGACGAGGAGGGCAGCGACACAGCCGCCTACGAGTTCACCGTTCCTTCTTCGTGGACTCACGGCAGGATCGAGCTCAGTGCGAGGCTGCTGCCGGCGCAATCGATCCCGGTGGCCACCGAGGGGGCGTCACGGGCCGCGGCGCCCGGGCAGGGCGGGCTGCCGGTGGACGTGCCATGCACCACCCAGGAATGCGATCTCAACGACACGATGGGCATCACCGACATTCCCTTCGCGGACGTGGGAAGCGTGCGGATCCGTCCACTCGCGCTGACGGTCACCGGCGACAGCACGTTCCCGGCTCCGAACACTGCCTTCGGGTGGGCACGAAACCTCACGCCGGTCCACCTGTTGATCGAGCCGTACGACACGACGATCGACGTGAGCGATCTCGCCGGGAAGCCTCGGAAGGACGCGCTCAACACGATGAACGACCGGGTCGGCACCTACGTCTGCGACCACGGTGGCCTTCCGGATGCGTTGATCATCGGCGTCAGCCGCAACATCCTCCAGGGCATGGGGAATGTGGTAGCCACCTGGTGCTGGGGATTCCCGATCAGCGGGACGTATCGCTATGCGGTCGTGGATGCTTCGTTCCCCGCATATAGCGTTCCGCACGAGTTGCACCATCTGCTCGGACGTGGTCATGCCTCGGCAGCGTGCGGCGGGGCCGACAACGACACGTTCTTGAACCTTGGCCTTGCGATCAACAATCACGAGTCCTGGCCGCTGGATGATGTCGGATTCATCCAGAGCGTTGGACTCGCGCCTGAGAGCTCCGGCCCCCTTGCGACTTCGCCTTACCACGTGATTTTCGGGATGCCCCCGTCACCGGCCCGGTCGGGATGCGAGGGCAAGAGCGGCAAGCCGTGCCCGACCATGGCGACGACGGACTGGTTCGACTTCATGTCCTACTGCGGCTCCACCAGCTTCGGCACCGCCCCTCTCATCAGCAATGTGTGGATCTCGACGCACAACTGGAACGCCGCCATCGATGACGGCGCGTCGCTTGCAAGCGCCAACACCTCTCGAGTCGTGGTCCCGAGGGTCAGGGCGCCTGGACGATCGACCTCGTCGCTCTACGTCACCGGGTCCGTGGGCGGCGATGGCGCCGTCACGATCACCTCTGTCCATCCGGTGACCGCGCGTCTTCAGACGCCGCCGGGCCGTTCGGACTACGCACTTTCTGGGCTCGGTTCGACAGGTACGACACACGCGACGTTGCGGATGTTCGAGTCCTTCGCCCACGTCGATGGGCCGGCGCTCGAACATCGCCTGGAAGGTGTCGTGCCGGCTGCGGGAGTCGCCGAGGTGGAAATCGTCAAGGGTGCGACGGTGCTCGCCCGTCGTCGTCAAAGCCCACACGCACCGACCGTCAGGCTCGGCGCGCGGCCGACGTTCGGCATCAAGAACGCCGTCGTCCGGTGGAGTGCACACGACGCCGACAACGATCACGTCGAGGCGAAGATCTCTTACTCCGGTGACGACGGCCGTACCTGGAAGCTGGTGTGGGTGGGGCCGAATCGCGGTCGGGTGAGGCTGCCGGCGCAGTACCTGTTCAGCGCGCGCAGAGCGCGCATCCGCGTGGAGGTGAATGACGGGTTCCGCACGGCGATCGCCGTCTCCCGCCGCTTCCGCTCGCCCGGGGAGGCGCCCTTGGTGTCGATCGCGCTGCCGGCGCGCCGATTTCATGAAGCAAACGATGCCCCACTCCTGCTCTCGGGACAGGCGTTCGATGATCGCTCCCGCCAGCTCACGGGACGGCGGCTGCGCTGGATGCTCGGGCGGCGACTGCTCGGCACCGGCGCTCAGATCACCGTCACGGGGCTACCGGCCGGCAGAGACCGGATCGATCTCCTGGCCCGCGACAGAGGCGGGCGGGTGGGGCGTGCGTCGGCGGTTGTGAGGCTTGGCGCGTCCCGGCCACTGTTCCTCAAGCTGCGGACACCACGGTCGGTTAGGCGCGGTGCGCGCTCACTGCGCATCACGGTGTCCAGTTCGGCGTCCGCGATTCTGATCGTGCAGGCTCCGGGACTGCGCCCGCAGCGCTTCTCCGTTGACCGGCGCGCGCGAGGACTCAGGCCGCGGATCCGGGCCGGGCGTAAAGCAGTCCGGCTGCGCCTCGTGCTCGCCGCCGGCGGGAAACGCAACGCCCAGGCTCTCGTCGTTGGGCGCCGGCGCTAGCGGAACGTGCGCGAGGCGACGAGCTCGGCGCCGGCCTGCGTGTGGATCACCGAGGCGCCGGATCGCTGCCGCTCAGACCGGGCGCTCGTCGAACCCTGCTGCCGCGCCCTCGACCGCCGCCGGCTCATCCTCGAGGAGGTCAACCGGACGGCGGTCGTCGAGCCAGCGGGTCGGGCTCGTGAACCAGAGCGCGATCTGCCAGTCGCTCAGGCCGGCGCGCCGCAGGTGCGACACCACGCGGCCGATCACCGCCCGCGGCTGGCCGTCGGGGGCGAACTGGAAGGCCGGGTAGATCGTGCGGCCTCTCCACTCGACGCCGATCACGCGTCCCACGCTTCGCCAGGCAGCGGCGAGCGCCGAGCCGTTGGCCGCTGCCGACCCCGCCCGGTCGGCAAGCTCGTCGGCGCTCCACGCGCCCCACTCGCGCACGAGTGCGAGCCGCGCGTCGGCGGATCGTCGCCAGCCGGGCATCGACGATGGCGGCGCGACGTCCGCAGGGAGGAGGGCGTCCGCGACCCGTTCATGGCGCGTCTGGTGCCGCTCGTGGCGCGCTCGGTCTGCGGGTGTCCCGAGTTCCTCGCGGACATCGGCGATCGCTCGGGCAAGCCGCTCGAGGTCGGGGGCGATCTCGCGCACCGTCGCTTGTGGACGCTCGGCGAACAGCCGAGAGATCTGGCGCTCGGCCTCGCGCAGCTTGTGCCATGGCGAGTCCGCAGCGATGCGGGCGGATGCGCCGTTGCGGTCGTTGACGTCGTTGCGATCCATCAAGCGCCTGAACCTACCCCCGGACCGCGGCGGCAGCACACGACCAAAGGATGGACACGGCCCGCGCGGTACACACGACGCACAGGCCGTGCAGCGCGAGCCGTCGGTGCGCTCTTAGCCAGCCGCGTGCGCGGCGTGCACGGCGGCGGCGGGCCGTGATCGGCGATCGGCTCACCGCCGCGGCCGAGTGCCCGCGCGACGAGATGGCGCGGCTCGGTTCCTGGGCCGGGCCGGCGGGTAGCCCGAGAATGCGTCCGCGCGCTGACATCCAGCTCGTCGTCGCCGATCGCGACGAGGACCTGGAGCCGGTGGGGGCCTGACCAGCCTCGTGAGCGGAGGCGCGCGGACGCCCCATCAGCCGGGCGTTGCAACTGGTCCTCGGGCGGCGCCCACGCGCACAGCCCGCGGGCCTCGAGCGCGGGCAGAGCGGCAGTGGCGTTCGCGCGGGCTTGTCGTGGTGAGATGCGGGTAGGCCCCGTGGCGTGGGGGGCGAAACGGTCGCGTTCGTGTTGGGCGGTGGCGGTCAGCTGGGCGCACATGAGGTCGGGATGTTGCGCGCGCTGCTCGAGCGCGCGATCGTGCCCGACCTCGTGGTCGGGACGTCCGTCGGCGCGATCAACGGCGCCGCGGTGGCCGCGGAGCCGAGCGTCGCGATGGTGGCGCGGCTGACCGAGATCTGGTCGGCGATCGAGCGCGGTGACCTGTTCGCGGGCTCGCTGTTGCGCCGGCTCGGGACGCTTGCGCGCACGGGTACGCACCTGCACGGGAACGATCGCTTGCGGGACCTGCTGACCGCGGGCCTCCCGGTCGCCACGATCGAGGCGCTGCCCGTCCGCTTCCAGTGCGTGGCGGCCAGCATCGAGCGCTCAGCTGAGCACTGGTTCACCGAGGGGCCGTTGGTCGACGCGGTGCTCGCGTCGGCCGCGGTGCCGGGGATCCTGCCGCCGGTGCGGGTCGGTGCGGAGCACTTCCTCGACGGAGGGATCGTCAACAGCATTCCCGTGGGGCGGGCGGCGCAGCTGGGCGCGATGGAGATCTACGTGCTGCACGTCGGCCGCCTGGATCGCGCGCTGACGCCGCCGAGGTGGCCGTGGGAGGTCGGGCTCGTCGCATTCGAGATCGCCCGTCGCCATCGCTTCCTCGGCGACCTGGAGTCGCTGCCCGGCTCGATCGCGATCCATGTGATGCCGACCGGGCAGCCCGAGGCGCCGCGGTACAACGACCTCTCGCAGCTGCGCTACCGACCTTCGAGCGGCGTTGCGGAGAGCATCGAGCGGGCGTATCGCGCGTCGCTGGCCTACCTCGAGGAGCTCGGCCGATGACGCTGCGCCTCGTCCGCCGGCGCGTGATCGCGCCGCTCGTGCTGGTCGGCGAGCTGGTCACGCTCGCCGCTTCGCCGGTGCTGGCCGCCGTGGCCGCGATCCTCTCACCGCTGTTCGGCGGCCGGCGCCCCCTGCGGCTGCTGGCGTTCCTGCTCGTCTACGTCAGCCGGCATCTCGCCGGGCTCGCCGCGTGCGGTGGGCTGTGGGCCGCCGGACGCGTACGCGGGCGTCGCCTGCTCGGCGCGCACTATCGCGTCCTTCGCTGGTTCGTCGGCGGGATCGCGCGTGCGGCGCTGCGCGCCGGACGCACGCGCGTCGAGGTGCACGGACCGGAGGCCGAGGCGGCGCTGCGCGCGGGCGAGCGGCCGGTGATCGTGCTGAGCATGCACTCGGGCGAGGGCGACTCGCTGCTCGTGCTCGACCACCTGCTCAGCCGCTACGGCCGGCGCCCGCGGGTCGTCATGCACGAGACGTTGCGTCTGGATCCGCTGATCGCGGTGCTAGGCCGCCGTCTGCCCAACCGCTTCGTCGACCCCCGCGGCGGCGAGACCGAGACGGAGATCGCTGCGATGAGCGGCGGTCTCGGCCCGCGCGACGCGGTGCTGATCTTCCCGGAGGGCGGCAACTTCTCGGCGCGGCGGCGGCGGGAGAGCATCGAGCGGCTGGAGCGGCGGGGTCACTTCGAGGAGGCGGCCTCGGCGCGCGCGATGCGCCACGTCGCCGCGCCGCGGCCGGGCGGCGCGCTCGCCGCGATCGCCGCCGCGCCGCAGGCCGACGTCGTGTTCGTCGCCCACCAAGGCTTCCCGCAGTCGCTGCGCGAGACGTGGCGGACGTTGCCCGACGCGAAGGTCGTCACGGTCGCGCTGTGGCTGGTTCCGGCCGCCGCGATCCCGGTGGACGAGCAGGCGCGAATCGACTGGCTCTTCGACTGGTGGCGGACGCTCGACGAGTGGGTCGGAAAGCGACCTGTGGGAGTGGCCACCGCCCGCTAAGGGGTACTCCACTTACGATGAGTAACCGCTTCCGGATGGTTCCCGCGGCTTCGGATGTCGCGTTCCGGTCGGTGGCATCTCGATCCCGGCGGCGCCGCGCGTACTGGTGAGCGGGCCGCAGGCGCCGGGCGCGCTACAGCCCCGTTTCGACGGCGATCCTGCCGGCGTCGGCCGCGTGCCGGAGCGCGGCGTAGTCGGCGTCGTTCTGGTCGGCGTAGGTCTCGGCGAACGACGCCATCGCGCGGTCGAATCCGTCGCCTGAACCGAGGTAGCCGGCGATCGCCACGGCGTCGCCGGAGCGTGCGTGGGCGCGCGCGAGCGTCCAGCCGCAGACTCGCGCGTACTCGGCCATTGCGGCCGGGTTCATCGTCTCGATGATCGCGGAGCCCTTGCCGTCCCACAGTTGGCGGATGTAGAAGTCGCGCTCGACCCCGTCGATGCCGGGCGTGCGCAGCCAGCCGAGCATGATGTCGCTGGCGGACTGCATCAGCCGCTGCCCCTCGACGACTCGTTGTCCGTGGTTGGCGAACTCGCTGTTGCCGAGGAACGGCTCGAGCACGGAGCGCTCGGCCTCCTTGCACTGCAGGAACAGCGGGTCGCCGTCGTCGTGGCCGAGCATCAGCACGATCCACGCGCGCGTGCCGACGCTGCCGACGCCGACCACCTTGCGCGCCGTGTGCACGTAGCGGAAGCGCTCGAGCAGGCGGCGACGGTCGCTGGGCAGCGTGCCGCGGTAGGCGCGGATCAGCTTCCGCTGCGCGTCGTCGAGCACGACGCGCTGCTCTGGGGAGACCAGCTCCTCGATCGGCACCATCAGCGGCGGGTCGCTGACGATCCGAGGATGGCCGTCGACGAGGTGGGTCAGCCGGTCGAACGCCCGCATGCTGTCCTTCGTACGCGCCTTGGCGACGTTGCGATCGAAGCGCTTGCGCTGCTTGGTGGTCGCTTGCGCGGCCCACTGCCTGGCCAGGTCCTCGACGTCGATGCGGGCATACCAGAGCTCGAGCGCCCGCATCTCGGCGAACTCGCGCATCGCCTCGCGATATGACCGCCCGGCCGCGAGCTCGACCGCTTCGCGCGGCTTGGCGTCGAATCCGCGATCGCGGCCGGCGACCGCGAAGCTCGCCACGAGCCGCTTGACGTCCCACTCAAACGGCCCGGGCAGCGTCTCGTCGAAATCGTTGACGCTGAACACCAGCCGCCGATCGGGAGCCGCGAACGCGCCGAAGTTCGACAGATGCGCATCGCCGCAGAGCTGCACGTGCAGCCCCGTGCGCGGCGTGCCGGCGAGGTCGGCCGCCATCAGGGCGGCGGCGCCGCGGTAGAACGTGAACGGCGAGACGAGCATGCGCCCGTAGCGGATCGGCACCAACTCCGGCACGCGCGTCTGCGCCTGCTCTTCGAGCACGTCGACGGGATCGCGCCGGCCCGGCGCCGGCTCCCACGCGGCGTGCGACGAGCGCGGCACTTCGGCGCGCGCCGCCTTCCCTCGCGCTTCCCGCTCCGCCCTCGTGAAATGCGCGACGCGGCCCATCTCCACGCGCGTACGCCGCGCATCCGCGCCGTCGCCCGCGGGGCCGTTGTGTGTGGCAGTGGCCGTGTTCATCAGGCTCCTCCTCGCTTGCCGGGCCGGCCGGCGCGAGCAACGCGGTGGGCGAGCAACCCGGGCTGTGTCACTGCGTTCGGCATCGCCATCTGCGTCTTGCTCCTCGTCAGGTCGAGCAGCCACGTGCGCATGAGCTCAGCGAAGCCGTCTCGGCACCATCGGCCGGGAAGCTCCCGATTCCAACGCGCCGCCGGATCGCCGGCATCACCCGAACGGGACGAAATCCACGACGGCAAGAACGTTCGGGACCGGAGACCTGTCCAACCCGATCGTCTCGTGACTCCCACCGAAGAGCTCGTTCGCGACCCGAGCCGACACCAGGCGAAGAGCCGAAGTCTGGAATCCCACTACGCGCGACGAGCGCGGCGCCTTCACACGACCTGCGGGCGCATGCTGGGGCGGGGGGATCATCCGATTCGGATGACTCGCGTCCGGCCGGGAGTCTCGACCATCTGATCGCTAGGCGCTCGGCCTGCTCCACGCGCGGTGTCGGCTCGCCGCGATGGCGCGACCGCGCGCGTGAACACGGCTCCGGCGCTCCGACGAAAGGGCGTGGCAAATGTGCCGCTGGCTCGCATACTCCGGCTCCCCGATCCTGATCCAAGAGGCGCTCTACGAGGGGCCCAACTCGCTCGTCGGCCAAAGCCTGCACTCGCACCTCGGGGCCGAGCCGACCAACGGCGACGGGTTCGGCGTCGGCTGGTATGGCGCTCCGGACACGCCGGGGGTCTTCCGCAGCACCGAGCCGGCCTGGAACGACAGCAACCTGCGCGAACTCGCCGGCCACATCAGCTCCCCGTTGTTCTTCACGCATATCCGGGCCGCGATCGGCAGCGCCGTGCAGCAGACCAACTGTCACCCCTTCCGCCACGGCCGCTGGCTGTTCATGCACAACGGCTACATCAACGGGTTCGCCACGATCAAGCGCGACCTCGTCCTCGCGGTCGACCCATCGCTCTACCCAGAGATCCGGGGTCAGGCCGACACCGAGCTGCTCTTCTTTCTCGCCCTCACGCTCGGGCTCGAGGACGACCCGGCGGCCGCCGTCGAGCGGGCGATCGGACTCGTCGAAGCGGTCGCCGCTCACCACGGGGTGCCAAACCCGTTCCAGGGCACGATTGCGACCACCGACGGCGAGACCATCTGGGCGTTCCGGTACTCCAGCGAGAAGAACTCGCGCTCGCTGTTCTACACCACCGACGTTCCCACCCTGCGGACGCTCTACCCCACACGGCAACTCTTCCAAGAGGTCTCCGACAACGCGCGGCTGATCGTCTCCGAACCCCTCGGCGACGTCGCCGGAGTCTGGAACGAGGTACCCGAATCCACCTACGGCATCGTCGGCCCAGACCGCGCTGAGATACGGCCGTTCGAGCCCAAGGCCCCGACAACCCCCGTGCCGGTCCGCGCGTGACACGACTGAGCCGTGCCTGAGGGTCTCTCACCCGGCGAGGTCGGCAAGGAGATCGCCGAGCACAAGCAGCACACCGTCGCCGCCGACACCGAACATGATCGGCACGATCGGTGGTTGTCGATCGTCGAAGCCCTGCTGTTGTCGCTGGTGGCCGTCCTCGCCGCGTACTCGGGCTACGCCGCGGCGAAGTGGGGCACGGAGTCGTCGGTGACCCTCGCCGGCGCATCGGCGGCACGCACGAAGGCAAACCGCGCCGACACCGAGGCAATCGTGACCCGCGCACAGGACTCCGCCTCCTTCAATGCCTGGTTCACCGCCTTCACCGCCGGAAGCGCCAACGACGAGCGGTTGGCCGAAAAGCGGATGCGTCCTGGATATCGCCCGGCGTTCAACGCTTGGCTGGCGACAGATCCTGAACACAATTCAAACGCCCCTCCAGGGCCCGCCTACATGCCGCAATACGTCATTTCCCAGCAGGCCGCCGCGAAGGCCTACGACGCGCGGGCCGACGCCGAGTTCGCCGGCGGGGCCAAGGCGGGTGCGACGGAGGACAAGTACATCCGCGCGACCGTATTCCTTGCGACCGTGCTGTTCCTGGTGGGGATCAGCGGCCACTTCCGGATTCGCCAAGCGCGGATGGCGCTGATCGGCGCCGGAGGACTGCTGCTGGCATTCGCGGTGATGCAGCTGCTCCGCCTTCCCGGACCGCCTGGATAGCGACACCAGCCAGAGCACAGGAGAAGCGGACGCAGCCATGTTGGCTCCGTTCAGGTGAGCAGACCGTCGTCGGCGTCTCGCCAGACCCAAGAGTGAAAGTCGACCGGAAAGGCGGTGGGGAACCGCGCGCGTCACGCAGGCGCGCGGCGGAACGTGATCTCGAGGTCGTCGGCCCAGGTCTCGCCGTCGCGCGAGAGCTCCCACTGCCCCGTGATCGTGTCGCCGCCGTCCTCGAGCGTGCCCGTGAAGCGCTGCGAGAAGCCGGGGTGGTCGCGCCAGATCCGCAGCACGCCTCCGTCCATGCTCAGGCCGCCGGGCGGAGCGCGATGAGTTTTCCGGCGCGGACGGGTCAATAGGCATGGAAAAAGAACCTGCGGCCACAGCGGCCGCCTACCGAGGAGGCACGATGAGCAAGCTGAGGTGTCAGATCTCGATATCGCTGGACGGTTTCGTCGCCGGCCCGAACCAGAGCGAGGAGAACCCGCTCGGCGAGGGCGGCGAGCGGCTCCACGATTGGGTGGTTCCGCTGGCCGCCTGGCGCCGATCCCACGGCAAGCAAGGCGGCGAGGTGAACGAGAGCACACGGGTATTCGAGGAATCGCTCGAGAACGTCGGGGCCGGCCTGATGGGTCGAAACATGTTCGGCCCGATCGGCGGTGGTCCCTGGGGCGACGAGCAGTGGACGGGCTGGTGGGGCGACGAGCCTCCCTACCACTGCCCCGTGTTCATTCTCACCCATCACCCGCGTGATCCCGTGGTGATGGAGGGAGGGACCACGTTCCACTTCGTCACCGACGGAATCAAGTCCGCGCTCGACCAGGCAAGGGAGGCCGCCGGCGGCAAAGACGTCATGCTTTGGGGCGGCGGCAAGGTCGCGCAGCAGTACCTGGCAGCGGGACTGCTGGACGAACTTGAGCTCCACGTCGTTCCGGTGGTGCTCGGCGACGGTGCTCGCCTCTTCGACAACCTCGGGGACGCGGAGGTGCAGCTCGAGCAGGTCCGGGCCGTCGAGGCGCCCGGCGTCACCCACCTCAAGTACAGGAGCGTGAGATGAAGGGGGTCGGCGAGCGGCCGTGAATCGAGCGCGGCGAGTGACGCTCGGATTTCGCACGTCGCGATAGCGAGCAGGTGTCGATCGCCGTCAGCCTCAGGCCCGGCACTCCCTTCGCGCGTTCTCGGGCGTGAGGCGACGGCTCACGCGTGGTCCAGGAGAGCTTCCGAGGCGTCCCACAGCCGGTGCGCGTTGGCGGGGTCGAGGGCGTAGGACGCGACGCCGGTCCCCGCGGCGTCGCGATGGTCGACGGTCGGGGCTTCGTTGCAGTTGTCGAAGTAGCGGCCGCCAATGCCCTCGAGATCCGGGGACGTTGCGAGCAGCACCGAGGTGGCGGCGCCCTGCTCGGGGGTCTTCCGTCGCTCGGGCGGAGTGACGAGCTTGCCGCCGACATGTCGCTGCAGGTTGGTGGCGATCGCACCCGGATTCAGCGCGTTGGCGGTGATCTTGTCCGCGGCCCAGCGGGCGGTCGCGCCGACGGCGAACAGGATGGCCGCGGTCTTGGACTGACCGTAGGCGAGCAGCGGGTCGTAGGGTCGGAAGCGGAAGTGCAGGTCGTCGAGGACGACCGGGGAGTAGAGGTGCCCGATCGAGCTGACGACCACGATTCGGGCGGAGCCGGCGGCGGCGAGCGCGTCGTGGAGCGCGCATGCGAGCGCGAAGTGACCAAGGTGATTGGTGGCGAGCTGCAGCTCCCATCCTTGGGGGGTGCGCTGCTCAGGCGACATCATGACGCCCGCGTTGTTGATGAGGATGTCGAGCGGTCCGTCCCAGGCCGCCGTGAACGCGGCCGCGGAGGCCGGGTCGGTCAGCTCGAGCGCGGCGACGGCGACGTCGTCGCGGCCGGTCGTCGTCTCGATGTCCGCGGCCGTCTTGGCACCGGCGTCGGTGTCGCGGACGGCGAGGGTGACCTGGGCGCCGGCGCCTGCGAGCGCGCGGGCGGTCTCGATGCCGATGCCCGAAGAGGCGCCCGTCACGATCGCGCGCTTGCCGGTCAGGTCGATACCCGCCGCCACCTCGGCGGCGGTGGAGGAGAAGCCGAAGGGGGTGCTGATGAGGGTCATGGCCGCCAGTGTTCGCCGGGGAGTCACCGGCAACCAGATCCCCACGCTTCCTGGGAATATCAGGGCCACCCTCGGCGCACCGGCCGGGGGTACCGTGCACGGTGATGAACCCCGCGCAGCATCTCGGCGAGTTCCTGCGCGCACGGCGCGAGCTGCTCGCGCCGGAAGACGTCGGCCTCCCGCGTTTCGGCCGCCGGCGCGTCCCGGGCCTTCGCCGCGAGGAGCTTGCGCTGCTGGCCGGTGTGAGCACCGATTATCTCGTCCGCCTCGAGCAGGGCCGCGACCACCACCCGTCGACGCAGGTCCTCGATGCGCTGGCGCGGGCTCTGCAGCTCGACGAGCACGCCACCGAGCATCTGCATGCGCTCGGTCAGCCCGCGCGACCGCGACCGCGAGCGCGGCGCAAGCCGAAGCCGGAGCGTGCTCCGGAGGGAATCGTGCAGTTGCTTGCGTCGTGGCCGGCGACGCCGGCGTTCGTCCACGGGCGGCTGATGGACGTCCTGGCCGCCAATCCATTGGCTCACGCGCTCTCGCCGATCTACACGCCCGGCGTCAACCTCGTGCGGGCGACCTTCCTTGACCCGGGCGTGCGCGAGCTGTACGGCAACGGCTGGCTCAAGATCGCGCAGAGCGTGGTCGCCCACTTGCGCACGCAGGTCGGCGCCCAGCCTGAGGACCCGCCGTTCGAGCAGCTTGTCGGGGAGCTGTCGGTGCGCAGCGAGGAGTTCCGGCGCTTGTGGGCACGTCATGACGTGCAACCACGCGCCTCCGGCGGGATCACGCCGATCGAGCACCCGCAGGTCGGGCAGCTCGTGCTGCGCTACGAGAAGCTGGCGATCGCCGGCGGTGAGGGCGTGACGCTCGTGATCTACCACGCCGAGCCCGCGAGCTCGTCGGCACATACTCTGCAGCTGCTCGCGAGCATGGCCGCGTCTTCGCCTGGGCACGGCGAGCCTGGCCGTCTCGTTCCTAGGGAACCGGGGGCCTCTGCCTAGCGGGTCGCGTCCGGCGCAGACTCGGACGCATGACCACGAATCACAGTCGGCTTCGTCGGGTGGGCGAGCAAGGGCCCCGACGGCAAGGGCGATCGCCGAGGCCGGGTGGCCGTTGCGCGTCTGGGCGCGAAACGAGCGCTCCTGCCCGGCGCTCGGCGACGCCTGCCATGAGCGCTGCGAGAGCGTGGCGTACGGCGACCCGAGGCGGCGGTCGAGCTCGCCCGCCACGCCGAAGCCAACGGCCACGCGATTCTCGATGCGCCGGTCAGCGGTGCCCGCCCGCGGCCGAGCACACAGCGCTCACGACCTTCGTCTGAGATGGCCAGCCACCTGTCTGAGCTGTGGCGCAACGACACCAGCGACATCTCCGACGCGATGCGCGGCCACGATCTCCCTCCGACCATGCTCGAGGCGAGTGCGCACGAGGGCGTCGCCGGATTCCTCCCGCCACTCAACGCGATCGCAAAACCCGAGCCGAACTGAGCATCGAGGGCTGCTCGCTTCCCATGCGACCCTGCCGTGGTGCGCCGCCGCTCCCCGAGCACACCGCTGCTTGCGCCTGAGGCCGTCGCGCAAACGACGGGCGAGGATCCGCTGCGCGTCTGCATGGGCGCGAGATCATTCGCGTTCGCGCATCCGATCTCGATACCACGCGCGCAATGACGTCGCGATGCGTCTGTCGGTTCGGTCGTCGACGTCTTCTCGCTGAAGCCCCATGTGCTCTCGGGCGTTGGCGAGGAACGCGGAGACTTCATCGGCGCCGGCGCCTTCTCGGAGCAGACGACCGACGGTTGCGGCGTAGCTCGAGTACTCGTCGTCGGGCAGCTCGAACCCGATGGGGTTCCAGTCGTCGTGGAGGATCTGGTTGACGTGACGGCGGCCCGTCTGCTTCCACCAGCGGTGATGCTCCTCGGCGTCCACGCGGGCGACTGTAGTGGCCCGGCCACGCGCCACGGTTGCCACTGACACGTGGCGTCCGGCTGGATTAAGCGGAGTCGAGATGGGGGTGCAGCAGGACGGTACGCCCCGTTCGGGTACCGAGCCGACGTCTACGTAGCCGGCTCCGGCTTACACGAGATGGCGCGGGCGCCTGCGGGGCTCCTGCGCCAACGCGGAGCCGATGCACGGTCGCGCTCAGGCGTGCCTGCGTCCTGGAGCACTTGAGACGAGGGGCACGCCGCTGCCTTCACGCGATGGCGATCGCGATGATGCTCGAGCTTCGGCCGATGGGGATCTCGGGGGCCGCCGGCGCCGTACCTATGCACCGCGCTCACGCGGTCGAGCCGCGCGGCGTTTCTGGTGGTCGTCCCGACGCCCGCTTGTCAAATGAAGCAGCGGTGCCTGCGCCCCCGCGGCAACGGCGGACCATCACGAGGCGGTTTGGTCTCCCATTGAGATGTCGCCGTCGGAGACCTGGATATTCGTGTTGATGATTGTGGACGGGGCGGTGGTGATGTACGTCGGCCCACTTACTGCGGTTCCCTGCCCGGCACCGGGGTCGGCGGCGGCGGTGCCGGCGCGCACAGTGGACATCACGGCGGCGATGGCGATCGTACTGAGGGCGGCCGCGACCCGCGTAAGACGCATTCGTGTCGGCTTCATGTCGAACCTGCGCTTTCACATACTCAAACATTCATGACTTCGATCGGTGCAAGCAGGGCCGCCGATGCACGCTTTGGCGCGAGGGTTCTGACGTCGAGGCCGGTGGGCATGGCGTGGTCTTGGCCATGCCCGCTCTCTTGTCGATCGATGTAACCTGCAAAACAACTATAGCCGGAACATGCGCTCTTCGTCAAGGCCCATCTGCGGACATTGGCCGATCAGCGCTTCCTGGCGTCCGACGCTACGTCGGTTACACTGTGGCCATGGACCGCCCGTTGATCGGCGAGCCGTTGCCCCTCGACCTGCTCAACACGCTGTGGGTGAACGATGGGCGCACCGTCGACGCACTCGCCGACCCCGCGGGCGTCGCTGCCTGGCTGGACGAGCGCGATCTGCGCTCCCCGTGCTCGGCCGAACAGCTTGGGCCGGTCCTTCGCGAGGGACGCGAGGCGATCCGCCAAGCCCTGCTGGCGCCGGATCAACCAGCCGCCCACGACGCCCTGAACGCCCTGCTGGCCCGAGGCCACCTGCGCGACCGCCTCGGAGCCGACGGCCCCGAGTCCGTCGTGCAGGTCGATGAAGAGCGCTGGCGCATAGCCTGGCTGGCTGCCCACGACCTCGTCGCACTCCTTCGGCACAGGCCACAGCGCATCCGCCGCTGCGCCGAAGAGAACTGCATCCTCTGGTTTCTAGACGCCTCGCGCAACGGCACGCGCCGATGGTGCACGATGGACGCCTGCGGCAACCGAAGCAAGGTGCGTCGTCACCGCGCACGTCATGCGAGAACAGAGGTCGAACCCCCGAGCGAGGGCTGAACGAACTTGCGGGCGACCGCGCAGGCCTGACGCCGGCACACATCCCCGCTCGAGACGACCAGCAGAAGTGCCACGCAACTCGAACCGGTGCACGCGGTGCATAGGCACGGCGCGGCGTTCCGAGAGGGCGAGCTCGAATACCGTCGCTTGCGCCATGCGCGAGGGGCGGCCGTCATGCGTCGCCTGCTCGCCGACCTCGACGACATCGCCGCGAGCTCGCCGAGGCGCTGGTTGCACCGGATTCATCGCCCAGCGCTTCAGGAGTGGAGCGCGGACCACGCCTGGTCGTTCGTCGTGCAACTGTACGCGACGCCGTCGGTGTAGGCGATGTCCTCCCGGTACGTGCCCGCGATCCGGGTCACGCCCGTCGAGGCGGTGCCGTGGACGCGCCCGCTGAACGTGTAGGTGAACGTCGCCGTGTGGCCGGAGAACACGCCGCTCACGGGCACCGTGCCGGCGAATGAACCGTCGGCCGCGAGTGGGATGTCGGCGATGGTGATGTGGTCGTAGAACGTCTTGCTCGGCGTGCAGCCAAGGTAGGTCGGGACCGTCACGCTCAGCACGTCGGTGCCGTCGTTCGAGACCTGGAACGAGAAGACGGCCTGCTCCGGGGTCCGGCCGGAGTAGGTCCCGGCGGGCGCCGAAGCAGACTGGGTCCCCTGCGCTTCCCGGGTCGCGTACCACGCTTGGTCGTCGGTCGTGCAGGAGCGCGACGTGCCGTCGTCGTAGGCGATGTCTTCGCGGAAGGTGCCGGCGAAGCGGGCGGCACCGCCCGTGACAGTGCCGTGGAGGTGGCCGCTGAAGGTGTAGGTGAACGTCGCTGCGTAACCGGCGAGGATGCCTTCCTGCGTGGCGCTTCCGGAGAACGACGCGTCGGGGGCGATTGCGATGTCGGCGATGCCGATGTGGTCGTAGAACGTCTTGCTCGGCGCGCAGCCGAGGTAGGTGGGGACGGTGACGTCCTGC
>NZ_KE384482.1:0-113486 GCF_000425945.1 Candidatus Solirubrobacter pratensis | reverse complement strand
TAGAACGAGAAGACCGACTGCTCCGGGGTCCGGCCGGAGTAGCTGCCGGCCGGGAGCGCCGCTGTCTGCGTGCCCAGGGCCTCTCGGGACGCCGTCCACGTCGTGGGGTTCGTCGTGCAGGCGAACGCGGTCCCGTCGTCGTAGCTGACGTCCTCGCGGTAGGTGCCGGACACCAGCGTCCCCTGGAAGTGCCCGCTGAACGTGTACGTGAAGTGTGCCGGCGCCCCCGCCAAGACGCCGGTCTGCGTCGTGGTCGCGGTGAACGACCCGTCGGGGGCGATTGCGATGTCGGCGATGCCGATGTGGTCGTAGAACGTCTTGCTCGGCGTGCAGCCGAGGTAGGTGGGGACGGTGACGTCCTGCAGGCGGGTGCCGTCGTTCGAGACGTAGAACGAGAAGACGGCCTGCTGCGGGGTCCGGCCGGAGTAGCTCCCGGGCGCGTGGGCGCCCGTGGGCGTCGGGGTGGGTGTCGGAGTGGCTGGGGGTGCGGGTGTCGGTGTCGGCGTGGGCGTCGGGAACCCGCCGAACGGCGGGCACGGCGAGTAGGCCCGGGAGGCGGTCGCGCTGCGGCCGTCCTTCGCCCTGGCGGTGATCGAGAGTCCGAACCGCTTGCTGGGGAGGCCCGTGAGCTTCAACGGGCCGGGGAGCGCGGTGCGCGCGAACGTCCTGAAGCGCTTCCCGTCGATCTTGATCGTCACGCCGGTCCACTTCACGCGCGCGACCTTGCGCACTCGCAGCATGAGCCTGGCCCTGCTCACGCACTGCTGTGCCGGCGGGAGCACGAACGCCACCGCCGGCGAGATCGGCCGCGGCCTGCGCTCCGGCCTGGCGCTCGAGCCCGGCGCCACCACCGCCGCCAGCACGACGGCGACGCCCACGACTTTTGCCAGCCGGACCAACCGTATGCGCGACACAGCGACGCCTCCGTTCGCGGCCCCCGGCGCTCGCCCGGGCTGGCGCGACTCTAACCAGTGTCAGACCGCGGACCAACGCGTCGAAAGTTCAGTGTGTCCTCTGGCAAAGCACCACGCTCGCGCTGAGCGCTACCCGCGCGTGCAGAAAGGAGTGCGAGTCGGGTAGGACCCCGGCGTGGAGCTCTCTTCGCGGCGCGCACGGGCCAGTGTGCTGTTCGTCGCCGGGGTTCTCGCTTTCTCCGACGTTGCTGCCCTGGCAATGGCCGGCTTCGTCGCGACGGTCGCGATGCTCTTGATCGTCGGCATCGTCGAGCGGCGTTTGTATGCGGTCTCGTGGGCCGCGATTCTCGTGGCGAGCGCCTTCGCGGCGGACGTCCTGTGGCAGATCGACTGGGAGCCCTTCAACCGCTCGGAGGATTACGAGGCGATTCCTCAGACGCCCTTTGTGTTGATCGCGCTTCCGGTGCCGATGGCCGTGATCGCGCTCGGCGTGGGGACCGGAGCGCTTTGGCGTCGCGTCCGATCAGAGCCCCGAGGATCCTGAATCTCCGGAATTCGCCACGCACCCGGTGCGCATCCGACGACCGGGCGCGCGCTGCTGCAGTGCGCGTACGTGCCGATGATCGACCTCCTCGCCTACCTGCAGTCCAACGGGTTCACGAGCTACATCGCCTCGGGGGCGACCGAGACTTCATGCGCCCGGTCACCGACGAGGTCTACGGCATCCCCAGCGAGCGGGTGATCGGCAGCTCGAACGCCCTGCGCTGGAGCGACGACGACGACGGCGGGACGGTGCGCTAGCAGGCGTCGCCCGACGTCTTCGACGACGGACCGGTCAAGCCGGCGCGGATCTGGAGCCGCATCGGACGGCGCCCGATCCTCGCCGCCGGCAACTCCAACGGCGACGTCCCGATGCTGCGCTACGCCGGGGGACCGTCTCGGCCCGCGCTGCGACTGCTCGTGCTGCACGATGACGACGACCGCGAGTTCGCCTACACCGACGGCGCCGAGCAGGCGCTCGAACAGGCCGCGGCGCATGGCTGGACCGTGACGAGCATCAAGCGCGACTGGGCGACGGTGTTTGCCGGCGACCCCACATCCCACGGGGCGGCGCCCGCAGCGGCAGCGCGCTCCGGTTAGTGCGCGGACCGCGGGAGAACAGGCGATCGCCCGCGCCGGTTGCGGGAACCGTCTCGGGCGTGGCTGAGCCGTGGAGCCCACCCCTGCACCTGCGCGCCTACGTGCGTCCCTACGCAGGCTGGGCGGCGTGCTCATATTGCTGATGTCTCGGTCTGGCGCGTCCTCCACCCACCCACTAAGCGGCTCCTCATGCGCTTGCGCGACCGCGCACGTCGACGTGCCGGCCGCGCTGCTTCGCCTTCCGCCGGTTGAGAACGGCAGCCGCCGACGCGCGGTCCACCCATCCGTGTGCCTCGAAGGAGCAGCGCGGCTGCGTCGTCCCGGCTCGTCAGCGCGCTGCTAGATGCGCTCGCGGGCCGCCGCGGCGATCCCACGCAGGACGTCGGTGAAGTCGTCGGCGATGTCGGCGTCGATCAGCGTCCGCATGTCGCGCAGGACGATCTCGCCGGCTTCGCCGCGGCCGATCACGGCAAGCCGCAGCGGGATGTCGACCGCCGCGGCCAGGTCGCGGGCCAGCAGGCGGGCGCCCGCCGCCGGGTTGCCGAAGATCAGCGTCCAGGCCGGGAGGCGGGTTGCCCGGCGGCCGCCATGTCATGCCCGTGGTCGACGACGGCGTATTCGGTGATCCGGCGCTCGCGCAACACATCGCGTAGTGCGGCCAGAACAGCCGCGGGCGGTGCGTGCACCGGCAGCCGGGCGTACATGCGCTGACGATACTCCGGCCATCATCGGCTCATGCAGGGATCAGGTCGACGCTCCGGCTCGCTTGTCGCTGATCCCGCTGGCTGGAGGGCGGCCAGAAGGCGATCGAAGCCGCACAGGAGCGCCAAGCTGCGGCGCTACGGCCATTCCCTCGACTACACCCTGCTGCCCGGGCGCTCGGACGAGTTCCCCGCGGGCTGAAGCGCTCGACCTCAACAACCATCTCGCCGTGGTCAATGCGATCTACAGGTGCGCTGCATGTCCCACATGGCGGCTGGTGTCCCGGAACCCGGCCCGCGACGTCGAGCTCCCCCCGGGCGACGAGACGCGGCGGTTGCGGATTGCCGACCCCGCGGAGGCCGCGCAGCTGAGCGCCGCCCTCGATCTCGACGATGCGCTCGCCTATGCCCATCGACTTCGAGGGCCCGCTGATCCATGTGCGGGCATCCAAGAGCGAGGGGTCGCGTTGGGATCCTCAGCTCGCGGCCGGCCGAGCGGGCCGACCGCTTGGGCAGCGCACGATCGGTCGCGTCAGCGGGTCACGCTGCACGAGTGCCGCCACACGTACGCGTCGTACCTGATGGCGGCGGGCTATACGCTGCGCGAGGTCATGGAGTACCTCGGCCATTCCTCGCTCGCCGCGACCGAGCGCTACGTCAAGCTGCTGCCGCAGCCCGAGGAGCGCCGATCGCCTCAACGACTACGTGGCGCGCGCAGCCGGCCGGGCCGGCTGGTGAGGACGAGGACGTGGTGGCGGTGCTTACCGTCGTCCGCCCCGTCGACCACGCCGTTGACGGCGGTTCGTCGCGGTCGTCGAGCGTCCCCGCATGACCCCAAGATCGGGCGCTACGCCGTAGATTCCATGCTGTAGCTCTCATCTAGGGCCGGTAGCTCAGTGGTTAGAGCAGCGGACTCATAATCCGTCGCGCGCAGGTTCGAATCCTGCCCGGCCCATCGATATGAGCGGCGCCGCCGATCTCCGGCAGGCCGCGCCGCTCCGCGCTTTCCGCTGCATGGCGTGCGGTCGCGGATCGCCACGATTCGCCGCTCTTCGTCAGGGTTGGTCGGGCTGAGAGTCGCACGGGAGTCACTGAGCAGGCCGGGAGCCACAGCGAAGGAGTCACGCACCGCGCGCCCCTCGACCTCGCCCGTCGTGGGCGGCAGCTCTGCCTGCGCGCATCCTCGCGCGCGAAGCACTGAGCGAAGTCGAATGGAGGGCCGCATGACGATGGAGGCTGCCCGTATGCCTGAGCTGGCGGCGGCGGTGGGTGAGTTCGAGCCGTACCTGACCAAGCGGGAGGTCGCTGCGGCTCCCGCAGTCGTCGCGACCTGAGCGGCTCCGATGAGAACGCGCTGGTCGTGCAGTCTTACCGGCATGAGTTCATCCACCGCCGCTCCCGGGATCACTGGCGTCGACTTCGTCGCGCTGCCGGCGAAGGACATCGAGGCGTCACGGCGCTTTTACGGCACCATCCTCGGCTTGCCGTTCGTCAAGAACTACGGGGACATGCCGGCGACCGAGTACCAGGCGGGCAACCTCACGCTCGCGATCATGGAGCCGACCGCGTTCGGCCAAGAGTTCCGGCCGCTGGCGCTGCCCGTGGCGTTCCGCGTCGACGACGTCGCCGCTGTGCGCGAGCGCCTGGAGGAGCAGGGCGTGAAGTTCGTATCCGAGACGTTCGACAGCGGCGTCTGCCACCAAGCGATCTTCCTCGACCCCGCGGGCAACGCGCTCGACCTGCATCACCGTTACGCGCCGGGCGGCGGGCTGGGCGACGCCTGATCGCGATAGCAGGCAAGAGTCGAGGGGCGGCGCCGATCCACGCGAGGTCGCGCCGCTCCACGGTTCGCCGCGCCGAGCTTCACGCGGGAGCCGCGCCGCGCGCGCATCGGGTCAGACGATGAAGACCGGCGCATGGAGCGGCACGCGGCGATAGAGCTGCTTGACGTCGGCGACCGACATGCGGATGCAGCCGTGCGACGCGGCCGTCCCCAGGGATTGGACGTCGTCGGTCCCGTGGATGCCCTCGCCGTCGTGGAAGCCCATCCAGCGAGCCTTGAGCGGGTTGTCCGGTGAGCCGGAAGGGATGATGCGACCCGCGAGCGATCCGGCCCATGGCTCGCGCGGGACGTTCCATGGCGGGTCGATGGCCTTGGTCTGGATCTCGTAGCGCCCCGCCGCGGTCTCGAGTCCGATTCGCCCCACGGCGATCCGGTAGGTCTTGACCAGGTGCAGATGCCGGTACAGGCGAAGCTGCTTGCGCGGCCGGTTGACCCCGACGAGCCATGCGTAGCGGTGACGAAGGTCGCGCAGGGTCACGCGCGGCCGGCGCGTGATCATGGTGGGGACCTCGACGGCGGTGCGCGGACCGGCGGAGCCGAGCTTGATCGCGATCGCCCGTGTCAGTGCCTGTTGGCGTACGGCGACGCCGTCGCGGGCGGGCGTCCGCCGTAGCCCGCGGCGTGTGAAGGCCACGTCGGCCTGCCGAGCGGGGTGGTCGATCCGGTGCGCGATGTGCCGTGCAAAAGTCGCGACCGCCGCGGGCGAGTAGGCGACGCGCATCGGCTCGTGGATCGGCGCGAGCCCGCCGAGCAGCTTCCGGATGCCGCGCGTGAACGCGTCGCCGCGGCGGCTGCGCTCGAGCGCGCCGGCGACCATTGCATCGACGTCGACCCGCACGCGGCTTACCTGCGGAGTGAGGAGGAACGTCCGGCGTCCATAGTGCACCCGCACCGGTCGCTGCAGCGCGGGGCCGAGACGTCGCAGCAGCGCGGCGCGTGCCTCAGCCGCGGTCATGCCGCCCAGGTCGGCACCTGCCGCGCTCGTGTCCTCGGCGATGCGATCGCGGCCTGAGGCGCCGTACGCGACGACTGCCGCCAGCGCCAGCGCGATCACGGCGAGCGCCGCGACCACCACGCTCACGAGCGAGCGCTTGCTCAGATGCGCATGGCGAGGCACGACAAGTCCGGCTGTTGCTCCTGCTCTGAAGGGGTGTACCCAGCGAAGCCGGACCACGTGTACCGGTTCCCGGCATCCGTCGGCCTGCGGACGGCAGGCGCCTGACACCGTCCTGCCGTCCACGGGTGACTGGACATCGGCGTCCATTTACGGCCGGCGAGTGCTCTACGCTGGCGCGACGATGTCCGTCGAAGTCCGCCACCCGCGCCTGCGCGCCGACGCCCGTGCGAACCGCGACGCGATCGTCGCGGCCGCCGCCCGGCTGTACGCCGAACACGGGCCCGACGTGCCGTTCGCCGACATCGCCAAGGCCGCCGGCGTCGGCCGTACGACGCTCGCCCGCCGCTTTCCGACCCGTGACGCGCTGCGGCTGGCGGTGCTCGAGCAGCTGATCGAGGCGCTGGAGGAGCTCGCCGCCGGGCTTCCCGACGAGCCCGATGCCTTCGTGACCCTGGTCGACGGCGCGCTCGCGCTGCTCGCCGAGCGCGCCTCGCTGGTGGACCTCCTGCGCTCGGCCGGCGACATCCCAGCGGGGGGCGAGCCGCTGGTCGAGCGATCCAACGCCGTCATCGCCGGGCCGCTGCGACGCGCGCAGGAGGCGGGTCTCGTCGCGCCCGACCTCGAGCCCGACGACGTCCGCCTGGTCTGGACCATGGTCAGCACGGCCGTCCGCGCCGACCGGCGGCCGGGCATCCGCGAGCGGGCGAACCGGCTGGCGCGCGCGGCGATCGGGCTCCCGCGCGGCCCTGGCAGCTAGTGCGGCTGGAACAGCTCGACCGGGTTGCCTGACGGGTCGTCCGCGATCACCTGGTCGCCGCCGCGCCCGCGGACGATGTCGCTGCGCAGCGTCACGCCGGCGGCGCTCAGGCGGTCGACCTCGGCGTCGAGGTCCTCGACCTCCAGCTGGAAGCGACTCCACCCGCCCGGCTCCGGCACGCGCCCGTCGGGCAGCGTCTGCCCGCGGCCCCCCTGCGGATTGGGAGCGCTCAGAAGCAGCCGCAGATCGCCGCGCGCGAGCATGGCGAACGGCGGTGCCGGGCGCATCACGACCTCGAAGCCGAGCTGGTCGCGGTAGAAGGCGATCGCGCTGTCGACGTCGTCGAGGATGTAGCGGACGCTGACTGACATCGGCGATGTGTACCACTCGCGTATCAAGACGGGGTGGTTGCGGCTCTTACCGCCACCATGACGGATTTCCCGACGTTCCGGCTGGTCTCGCCGAACATGCGCAGCGGGCGGATCGCGAGCTTCCAGCGGTTGCTCAATCACCGCTTCCAGCAGTGGGAGGTCGATCGCCGCGTCACCGTCGACGGCGAGTACGGCCCTCACACGCGCGACGCGGTGCGCGAGGTCATGTTCGGGCTCGGGATCGCGCAGGCCGAGCTCGAGCACGGCGTCACGCCGGCGCTGCGGCTGAAGATCCGCAACCCTCAGCGCCGCTCGCGGACCGAGCTCAAGCGCGCCGCGGGCCGCGCGGACTGGCGCAGGCGACTGCGCCGCCTGCACGAGGGCCACGGATCCGCCGCCGCGATCGCCTACGCGCGCAAGCACGCGGGCATGACCGAGAGCCCGCCCGGCTCCAACCGCGGGCCGGCGATCGACCAGTGGAACCGGCTCTGCGGCGTGCCGCCGGGGCCGGCCGCGTACTGGTGCGGGACGGCGTGCAACGCGTTCCTGATGGCGGCCGGGTTCCCGGCCCAGCCGTGGCTGAAGTACTGCCCGGACATCGAGTCCAACGCCAAGAAGGGCTTCGGCGGCTGGTCGTGGCACAGCGAGCCGAGGCCCGGCGACCTCGTGCTCTACGGCAGCGGCAATGCCCAGCATGTCGGCCTCGTCGAGGGCATGAGCGGCGGGGTGCTCGTCACCTACGAGGGCAACACGTCGTCCGGCACGTCCGGGAGCCAGAGCAACGGCGGGGGATGCTTCCACCGCCGGCGCGACCCGCACGCGCCGGGATTCCCGGCCCGCGGCTACGCGCGACCGCCCTACGACCGAGCGAGGACCACGCCATGAAGCGCGCCGCCTTCGACATCGACAACAAGGTGCTCGCCGGCGTGATCGTCGGCGCCGTCACCTACGCCGCGACCAAGCTGGCGATCCCGATCGACTCCGAGGCCGAGCAGGCGATCAACGTCGGCGCCGCGCTGCTCGCGGCGTACTTCGTCCCCAGCAGCGCGCCGGCCGAGTTGACCGGCGAGGGCGACGAGGGCGACGACGTGCCCGATCCGCCGACGAGCGCGGAGGTCGCGGCCGTGCGCAGCGAGCTCGCGACCGCCACGCCCGCTCTCGAGCTGCCCGACTGGGCTGCGACGACCGCCAACGGGGACCACGGCGGCACCGCCACGATCGCGCTTCCCGCGGCCGTGACCGCGTTCGGCGATGCGGAGGTCGACGAGCTCTCCACGTACGGCGAGGTGAACCGGACGGGCCTCACGGAGGCCGACGTCGCCGACGAGCTCGCGTCCGGACCGCTGGACGACATCGACGAGTAGGAGAGCCCTCCATGGCCGCCATCACCCGCCCGCGCGACGAGGAGCTGATCGACCGGCTCGGGCGCATGGGCCTGAAGTACCCCCGCACGACGGTCGAGGAGGCGCGCCGCGTCGGGCTTCCGCTGTCCTACGCGCTCGCCTTCCTCGAGAAGGAGAGCTCGGGACGAGACTCCGCCGGTGCGGCCTTCGGGCTCAACCAGTTCGGCTCGGACCCCGTGCCGAACCCGATCAAGGGCGGCTTGGTGACGCCCGCGCGCTACGCCGAGTACAAGCGCAACCGCAAGCTCGGCCGCGGCATGCAGGGCGTGGGGCCGTGCCAGCTCACCTGGTACGCGCTGCAGGACATGGCCGACGACATGGGCGGCTGCCACAAGCCGCGCTTGAACATGCGCGTCGGCTTCGCGCAGGCCAAGGGCCTGATCCGCCGCTACGGCAAGCACGAGGGCGCGCGGCGCTGGAACGGCGGCGGGCGCGCCGCGGAGCGCTACGCCGCGGACTGGCTGGCCAGGCAGCAGCGCTGGCACGATCGGCTCTCGTAAGCGCCCAGCCCGTATGGTGCGGGCTGTACCTCGCGGCACCCGCGCGGCCTGATCGGTCGGGTATCGCTGCGCATAACGACCTGGCCACGAAAAGGTAGGAAGATGTGCCAGACCGTCGAATCGCGGCATGAAAGGTTCCCGCGAGGTGGACGCCCCGAATGACATCCGGCTCATCGACCTGGCGAAGCACTACGGCGAGGTGCGCGCCGTCGACGGCGTCAGCCTCGAGATCGCGCAGGGCGAGTTCTTCACGCTGCTGGGGCCGAGCGGCTCCGGCAAGACGACGACGCTGCGCCTGATCGCCGGCTTCGAGCTGCCCGACGCGGGCTGCGTCGAGCTCGCCGGCCGCGACGTCAGCCGCGCGCCCGCGTACACGCGCGACGTCAACACGGTGTTTCAGGACTACGCCCTCTTCCCGCACATGACGGTCCAGCAGAACGTCGAGTACGGGCTGCGGATCAAGGGCGTGGCGAAAGGCGAGCGGCGCGCGCGGGCCCAGGAGGCGCTCGAGATGGTCCGGCTGCCCGGCGCCGGCGCGCGCAGGCCGTCCCAGCTCTCGGGCGGCCAGCGCCAGCGCGTCGCGCTCGCCCGCGCGATCGTCAATCGCCCGCGCGTGCTGCTGCTCGACGAGCCGCTCGGCGCGCTCGACCTCAAGCTGCGGCTCGAGATGCAGTCCGAGCTCAAGCGCATCCAGACCGAGGTCGGGATCACGTTCGTCTATGTCACGCACGATCAGGAGGAGGCGCTGACGATGAGCGACCGCCTGGCCGTGTTCGACCAGGGCGCGGTCGTGCAGGTCGGGGCTCCCGCGGAGGTCTACGAGCACCCGGCGACCGCGTTCGTCGCCGGCTTCGTCGGCACGTCGAACCTGCTGGAGCGCGACGGCCGCCGCTTCACGGTGCGCCCGGAGAAGATCCGCATCCTGGCCGGCGAGCCGGCGGACGGGCTCCACGTGGAGCGCGGCCGGGTCAAGGACGTCAGCTACGCCGGCCCGCTCACGCGCTACGTCGTGGCGCTCGACGCGGGCGGCGAGCTGCAGGTCGTGGCGCAGAACCTCGAGACGACCTCGGCCGAGGCGCTCGAGGACCGGGGGCGCGAAGTCAGCGTGGCATGGCGGCCGGAGCACACCTCCGCGATCGCCGGGAAGGAGGAAGTGTCATGAGGTTCATCTGGGCGCTGCTCGTGGTGAGCGCGGCGGTGGTCGTCGGATGCGGTGGCGGCGGCGAGTCGTCCGGCGGCGGGGGGCAGGTGAAGCCACCGAGCAAGATCAAGCCGCTCGCCAAGCTCGGCCCCGGCGAGGGGAAGCTGAACATCATCGCCTGGGCGGGCTACGCCGAGGACGGCTCGACCGACCCGAAGGTCGACTGGGTCACCCCGTTCGAGCAGAAGACGGGCTGCCAGGTCGACGTCAAGATCGGCAACACCAGCGACGAGATGGTCACGCTGATGCGGACCGGCCGCTACGACGGCGTCTCGGCCTCGGGCGACGCGACGCTGCGGCTGATCGCCGGCGGCGACGTCGCGCCGGTCAACACCGCGCTCGTCCCGAACTACAAGGACGTCTATCCCGGCCTGAAGAACCAGCCGTTCAACTCCGTCGACGGGCAGATGTACGGCATCCCGCACGGCCGCGGCGCGAACATCCTGATGTGGCGCTCCGACAAGGTCAGGACGCCGCTGGACTCGTGGAGCGCGGTGTTCGACAAGGCCTTGCCCTACAAGGGCAAGGTGACCGCCTACGACAGCCCGATCTACATCGCGGACGCCGCGCTGTACCTGAAGGCGACCCGGCCGGAGCTCAAGATCGACAACCCGTACGAGCTCGACCAGAAGCAGTTCGACGCCTCCGTGCAGCTGCTCAAGCAGCAGCGCGCGAACATCGGCGAGTACTGGTCGGACTACACGAAGGAGCAGCAGGCGTTCGCCAACGGCGACTCGACCGTCGGCACGACCTGGCAGGTAATCGCGAACCTGCTCGACGGCGACAAGGTGCCGGTCAAGACGACGCTGCCCAAGGAGGGCGCGACCGGGTGGTCGGACACCTGGATGATCTCCTCGAAGGCCAAGCACCCGAACTGCATGTACATGTGGATGGACTGGATCATCTCCCCGAAGGCCAACGCCCAGGTGGCGGAATGGTTCGGCGAGGCGCCGTCGAACGCGAAGGCCTGCGCCGAGACCCAGAACAAGGACCACTGCAAGATCTTCCACGCCGACGACCAGGCCTACTTCGACAAGGTCTCGTTCTGGACGACGCCGCGCAAGGCGTGCGGTGACGACCGCGGGGCGGTCTGCAAGGACTACTCGGACTGGGTCCAGGCTTGGACGGAGATCAAGGGCTGATCGCGCGCCACCGCGGGCTGCAGGCGAGCCTCTTGCTCGCCGGCCCGCTGGCGTGGCTCGTCGTCGCCTACCTCGGCTCGCTCGCGGTCCTCTTCATCGCGGCGTTCTGGTCGCTGGACGACTTCAGCGGCCAGGTCGTCCACACCTACGGGCTCGACAACTTCCGCACGATCTTCGAGGGCCGCGTCTACCGCGAGATCGTGCTGCGCACGGTCGGCGTGGCCGCGGCGGTGACGGTGACCGACGCGATCCTCGCGTTCCCGATCGCGTTCTTCATGGCCAAGTTCGCGACGCCGCGCACGCGCGCGCTGCTCGCGGTGGCCGTGCTGATGCCCCTGTGGGCCAGCTATCTCGTGAAGGTGTACGCGTGGCGGACGATCCTCAACGAGGACGGGATCCTCAACTGGGCGCTGGCGCCGCTCGGGATCCACGGGCCGGGCTACGGGCTGGTCGCGACCTGGCTCGTGTTCAGCTACCTCTGGCTGCCGTACATGATCTTGCCGCTCTATGCCGGGCTGGAGCGGATCCCGGCATCGCTGCTGGACGCGTCCGAGGACCTGGGCGGCAAGCCGGGCATGACGTTCCGGCGCGTCGTGCTCCCGCTCGCGTTGCCGGCCCTCGTCGCCGGCTCGATCTTCACGTTCTCGCTCACGCTCGGCGACTACATCACGCCGCAGCTCGTGAGCTCCAAGCAGTTCATCGGCAACGTCGTCTATGCCAACGTCGGCGTCGCCAACAACCTGCCGCTGGCCGCCGCGTTCGCGACCGTGCCGGTCGTCGTGATGCTGCTCTATCTCCTGGCCGCGCGGCGGCTCGGCGCGTTCGAGGAGCTGTGATGCGCTCGGCGCTGCGCGTCGCCACCGGGCTCACGCTCGCGTTCCTCTATGCGCCGCTGCTCGTGATCCTGGTGTACGCGTTCAACGCGCGCCGGACCGCGACCTGGCCGCCGCCCGGCTTCACGCTGACCTGGTGGGACCGCGCGTTCCACAACGACGGCGTGCGGCACGCGCTGTGGACCTCGATCCAGGCCGGCCTCGGCGCCACCGCGATCGCGCTCGTGCTCGGCACGCTGGCGGCGTTCGCCGTCGCCCGCTACCGCTTCTTCGGGCGCGAGAGCGTCTCGTTCCTCGTCGTGCTGCCGATCGCGCTGCCCGGCATCGTCACGGGCATGGCGCTCAACTCGACCTTCACGCAGGTGCTCGGCGTTGACCTGACGCTGTTCACGATCGTCGTCGGGCACGCGACGTTCTGCGTCGTCGTCGTCTACAACAACGTGATCGCGCGCCTGCGGCGGCTCGGCGCGTCGCTGGAGGAGGCGTCGGCCGACCTCGGCGCGCGGCCGGCCCAGACGTTCCGGCTCGTGACCTTCCCGCAGCTGCGCTCGGCGCTGATCGCCGGCGCGCTGCTCGCGTTCGCGCTCAGCTTCGACGAGGTGATCGTGACGACGTTCACCGCCGGCGACCGCGAGACGCTGCCGATCTGGATCCTCACCAACCTCTCGCGCCCGAACCAGCTGCCGGTCGTCAACGTCGTCGGCGTCGTCGTGATCCTGCTCTCGATCCTGCCGGTCTACTTCGCGCAGCGCATCGCCTCGGAGTCGGTCAGCGCCGCGCCGCGATGACCAGCCGCGAGGTGGGCTCGAACGGACGGGCGTCGAACCCGCCGTAGGCCTTGGCCTCGGCGAAGCCGGCGCGCTCGAGCATCGCGAGCAGCTCGGTCGCGCTATAGACGCGCACCGACCACGTGCGCGACTCGCGCCGGCCGGCGCCGTCGATCAGCGTCTGCGTCGTCTGCGAGACGCCCGCGGCGGCGTCGAACGTGCGCTGCTCGAGCAGCAGACGGCCCTCGCCCATCAGCCGCCAGTCGCTGTCGGAGAAGCGCAGCACCAGCAGATCGCGGTGGTGGGTCTCGATCACGAGCCGGCCTCCAGGGCGCAGGACGCGGCGGATCTCGGCGAGCACGCGGGTGTCCTGCTCGTCGCCCAGGTAACCCAGCGACGTGAAGAGGTTCACGGCGCCGTCGAAGCTCTCGTCGCGGAACGGCAGCTCGCGGTAGTCGGCCTTGGTGAACTTCGGCCAGCGCCCGGCGCCGGCGCGGCGGCGCGCCTCGTCAAGCAGCACCCCCGAGCGATCGACCCCGGTGACGCGGTAGCCGGCCTTGGCGAGCGGGACGCAGTGGCGCCCGAAGCCGCACGGGACGTCGAGCAGGTCGCCGGTCTCGTCGACGCCGGTCAGCCGCACCGCCGCGAGCGCCTGCGCCTCGGCCTCCTCGCGGCGCTCGTCGTCGGCGTACGCGCGCAGGTAGAAGTCGCTGAAGAACGCGTCCCATGTCTCCGGCGAGCTCGGACCCGGCACGCGGCGAGTCTAAGGTCTGCGGCCATGCGGATCCTCGTGACCGGAAGCTCGGGCCATCTCGGCGAGGCCCTGCGGCGCGTGCTGCCCGATGCCGTCGGCCTGGACGTGCTGCCGTCGCCGTACACGGACGTCGTCGGGTCGGTCGCCGATCGCGCGGTCGTCGCCCGCGCGCTCGAGGGCGCCGACGCCGTGATCCACGCGGCGACGCTGCACAAGCCGCACGTCGGCAGCCACTCGCGCCAGGCGTTCGTCGACACCAACGTGACCGGGACGCTGGCGCTGCTCGAGGGCGCCGTCGAGGCGGGCGTGTCGCGCTTCGTGTTCACCAGCACGACGAGCGCGTTCGGCCGCGCGCTGACGCCGCCGCCGGGCGCGCCGGCCGCATGGATCACCGAGCACGTCGCGCCCGTCCCGCGCAACATCTACGGCGTCACCAAGACGGCGGCGGAGCAGCTGTGCGAGCTGTTCCACAACGACCACGGCCTCCCGATCGTAATCCTGCGGACGTCGCGCTTCTTCCCCGAGGCCGACGACCGCGACGACGTGCGCGCGGCATACGAGGACGCGAACCTGAAGGTCAACGAGCTGCTGTACCGCCGCGCCGACCTCGAGGACGTGGTCGGCGCGCACCTGCTCGCGCTGGAGCGCGCGCCCGCCCTCGGGTTCGGCCGCTACATCGTCAGCGCGACGACGCCCTTCACGCGCGCTGACCTCGCCGAGCTGCACGTCGACGCCCCTGCCGTGGTGCGGCGCCGCGTCCCGGCGTTCGAGGACGTCTACGCCGCGCGCGGGTGGCGCATGTTCGGCGCGATCGAGCGCGTGTACGTCAACGAGCGCGCGCGGCTCGAGCTCGGGTGGACGCCGCGCTACGACTTCGGCTACGCGCTCGAGCGGCTGGCCGCCGGCGAGGAGTGGCGCAGCGAGCTGGCGCTGACCGTCGGCGCCAAGGGCTACCACGCGGAGCCGACCGGGCCCTACACGGTGCGGTGAGGCCGCCCGACGGCGGCTTGGAAGACCGCGGGGTCGGTGACGCCCTCGGTCAGGATCAGCAGGGCGGTCGCGTCCTCGGGCAGTGGAAGCGACGCGCGATGCGCGCGCAGGCCGCCGACCACGCCACCTGAGGTGGCGCCGCGGTCGAGGCCTTCGGAGGCCAGCCGCCGCATGCCCCAGTCGACGTGCGCGTCGTCGATCGCGCAGAACGCGTCGTAGGCGGCGGCGAGCAGCGGCCAGGCCGCGGGGGAGGGCTCGGCGCAGTTGAGTCCGGCCATCGTCGAGCGCATCGGGCCCGGCACCGTCGTCAGCCGGCCGGACCGCGCGGACTCGAGCGCGCACGCCGCGTCGGCCGGCTCGAGCCCGAGCAGGAACGGCCCGTCGCCGGGGCCGGCGCGGAAGTGGCGTGCGGCGGCCGCCGCCAGCGAGCCGACGCCGATCGGCACGACGACGAGGTCGACCGGGACGTCGATCTCGGCGAACATCGTCGCGTAGCCCTCGACGACGCGCGCGGGGATCTCCTCGTAGCCGGGCCACGACGTGTCGGAGATCACGAGCACGTCGCCGGCCGCCAGCCTCGCCGCGTGCGCGACCGCGTCCTCGTAGCCGCCGTCGATCCGCTCGACGTGGGCGCCCTCCTGCGCGATCGCGGCAGCGCGGGCGGGCGAGGTGTGGGCCGGGATGACGATGTGCGCGCGGGCGCCCAGGAGCTTGGCCGCACGCGCGACCGCGCGGCCGTGGTTGCCCTCGGTCGCGGCGGCGAGCGTGAGCGTCGCGGGATCCCGTCCCGCGAGCGCCCAGTGCGCCGCCCAGAACGCACCGAGCGCCTTGAACGCCGGCAACCCGAAGCGCGAGCTCTCGTCCTTGAGCAGGACGCGCCCGAGGCCCAGCTCCGCCGCGAGCGAGGGGAGGTCGTGCAGCGGCGTCGGCGCGTAGCCCGGCAGCGACTCGTGCAGCTCGCGCGCCTGCGCCTCGAGGCCGGACTCGGGCCGCCACGCCGGATCGCGCAGCGGATTGACCAGGTAGCTCACGCTCACACTCTGGCACCGGCGGCGTCGCGCGGCCGAGCGCCGGTCGCGCCCGTACGCCGGCTCCGAGCGGGAATACCGGGGGGATGGCAGTGCCGGCGTACGGGCGTAGGGCGATTGTGAGCCCGCCGCGGCCCGGCGCGCCTCCCCGAAAGGTGTAGTTCTGCGCGGGTCCGTCACTCGGCGAACTTCGAGCCGAGGATCATGTCGCAGAAGTTCGGGCGCACGTAGCCCGGCAGCGTGCGCTCGAGCACGTCGGCCTTGACGTTGCCGAACGCGGTCTCCGGCTTGTCCGCGAGACCGGCGCCGAAGGCCTCGATGATGCGGTGCTTGAAGTCGACGCGCGGCAGCGCGGCGACGATCTCCTCGCGCTGCGCGCCGGGGATGTCGTCGTAGCCGATGCCGAGCACGTCGAGCTCGACGCCGGCGGTGACGAGCGCGACCTCCGGCTCCTTGTGCTGCGGGATGCCAGGGGTCGTGTGCAGTGCGATCGCGTCCCAGACGATGCGGATCGGCTCCTCCGGCACGCCGTGCCGGCGCAGGAACTCGCGCGCGGCGTTGGCGCCGTCGACTTCGAAGCGGTCGTGCGCGCTGCGATGGCCCTCGACGAGGCCGACGTCGTGGAACATCGCGGCGATGTAGAGCAGCTCGGGGTCATAGCGCAGGCCGAGCCGCTCACCCTGCAGCGTGCCGAACGCGAATACGCGCAGGGAGTGGTCGAAGAGGAGATCGGGCTCGATCTCGCGGACGAGCTGCGTGACCTCGCCCGCGAGGGCGCTGTCGGGGATGGCGATGCCGGCGATCGTGGTGCGTGTGGACATGCTCCGAGTGTCCGATCAGGCCGAGCGGCTCGCAAGGACGTGTAGGCCTCGGATCCGGACGACTACGCTCGCGGCATGCGCACCGTGGCCCTGCTCGCCTACGACGGGGTGCAACTGCTCGACCTCGCCGGCCCGATCGAGGTGTTCGACGCGGCCACCGAGCGCGGCGGCGACTACCGGCTGCTCCTGGCCTCGCCCGGCGGCCGCGACGTGCGCGCGGGCCGCACGCGGGTCGGCGCCGACGGGTCGCTCTCCCGGCTCCCCGCGCGGCTGGACACGCTGATCGTCCCGGGGGCGCCCGCCTGGCGCGACGTGATCGCCGACCGCGCGCTCGTGCAGGCGGTCGCCGGCGCCGCGCGCCGCAGCCGGCGCGTCGCCTCGGTGTGCGCGGGCGCCTTCCTGCTCGCCGCCGCCGGGCTGCTCGACGGCCGCCGCGCGGCGACGCACTGGGAGCTGGCGGATGACCTCGCGCGCGAGTTCCCGGCCGTCGAAGTCGACGCCGACGCGATCTTCGTCGCCGACGGCGGCGTGTACACGTCGGCGGGCATCACGGCGGGCATCGACCTCTGCCTCGCGCTCGTCGAGGCCGACCACGGCGCGGAGCTGGCGCGTGAGGTGGCGCGCCACCTCGTCGTCTTCATGCAGCGCCCCGGCGGGCAGGCCCAGTTCTCGGCGCGGCTCGCGGCGCCCCTGACGGCGAACCCGACGCTGCGGCGCGTGCTCGACGGCGTCGCCGCGCAGCCCGCCGGCGACCATTCGCTCCCGGCGCTGAGCGAGCGCGCGGGCTTCAGCGTGCGCCACCTCACGCGGGTGTTCCGGCGCGAGGTCGGCCTCACGCCCGGCCGCTATGTCGAGCGGGTGCGCGTCGAGGCGGCGAAGGCCCGGCTGCAGCAGGGCGACGAGTCGCTGGCCGCCGTCGCGCGCGCCGTGGGATTCGGCTCCGAGGAGACGATGCGGCGCGCGTTCCGGCGCGAGGCGGTCACGACGCCCGCCGACTACCGCGACCGCTTCCGTACGACCGGCGTATGAGCGCCCGCGCCTACGCGGGCGCCGCGACCGCGAGCTCGATGGAGCGCCCCTCCTTCGCGCTGCGGCGGATCGCGTCGATCACCGTCAGGGCCGCGATCGCGTCGCGCGGGTCCACGGGCACTGGCCCCTCGCCGCGCACGGCGGCCGCGAATGCCGGGTAGTAGGTGTCCCAGCGCCCGCGCTCACTGCGCACCGGCTCGCTGTCGTCGCCGCGCTGCAGGCGGCCCCAGCGCTCCTCGGGCTCCGTGCCCCAGGCGTCGCCCTCGGCCGCCGGCGTGCGGCCCGCGATCAGCGCCGGCTCCTGGATGTCCATCCCGTACACGACATAAGCGCCCTTGCTGCCGCGCACGCGAAAGCGCGGCGCGGGGGAGCCCTGGACCCAGTCGCCGCTGAGGTGCGTCGTCATCCCGCCCGCGTGATTGAGGACCGCGAAGAGGCGCTCGTCGTGCGCCCCGACCTCGCCGTAGACCGAGGCGACCGGTCCCCAGAGCAGCAGCGCCTGATCGACCAGGTGGCTGCCGAAGTCGCGCAGGATCCCGGCGCCGGACGCGGGCACCGGATCGAGCGAGTAGCGCTCGAAGGCCGACTCGAAAACGGTCACGTCGCCCAGCTCGCCTTCGTCGAGCAGGCGCCGCACGGTCAGCAGGTCAGAGTCCCAGCGGCGGTTCTGGTAGACGCTGAGGACGATGCCGGCCCGCCCGGCGGCCTCGACCGCCTCGCGCGCCTGCGCGGCGTCGAGGGCGAAGGGCTTGTCGCACACGACCGCCAGGCCGAGCTCGATCGCCTCGAGCACGAGCGGGATGTGCGTGTCGGCCGGGGTGGAGATCGCGACCGCGTCGGCGCCCGCGGCGGCGAGGCCGGCGAGGCTGTCGAAGGCGGGCACGCCGGGATGGTCGGCGGCCAGCTCGGCGCGTCGCTCCGGCGAGCGGGTGACCACCCCGGCCAGCTCGGCGCCGGCGGCGGACGCGATCAGCGGGGCGTGGAAGATGCGCCCGCCGAAGCCGTAGCCGGCGAGTCCGATGCGCGTCATGGTCATGGCGCCCGATCCTGACAAAGAACACCCGCCAGTTCGCGTTCCGCCCCCGCCGGCTCCGCCGCAGACACCACGAGCGGGACGGGGCGCCGCGGCGCGCCGCTGACCCGCAGCGGCTGCGGGAGCGAGTACGCGCCGTTGGCCAGGTGGCCCGGCTCGCTCACCGACAGCGTCGCGTCCGCCGCGGTGGACGTCACGCGCGCCGTCGTCTGCGCCGTCCGGCGAACTGCGCGGGTAAGGGATGCGGGTCTTCCTCGCGCGGCGCCCTGACGGTCACGGTGCCGCAACGCGCGCCGCCGGATTCAGACACTGCCGAAATCCCAGGATCCGGGAACTTCTTGTGCGTTCGCGACGCGCGTGGGATGAGTTCGCGGCCCGACCCGCACGGAGGGCCGGCGACCAGGAGGGACGCATGGCCACTCGGCTGAGGGCGATCGCGCCGCTGACCATCTCGATCGGCGTGCTGGCGTTCGTCGCCTCGGAGATCGCGCTGAACTTCACCTTCCACTGGGTGACGGTCCAGGACGGTGTGTTCGGGAAGTACGGGCTGCCGGAGGGAATCCACCTCGTGCTGCCCGCGCTATTCGTCGCCTGGGGGCTCTACTTCATGCTCGGCGCCGACAACGCCGCGCTCGGCAAGACGGTGATCGCCGCCCTCACCGGCGCGGTCTTCGCCGGCATCGCGATGTTCTTCGGCCCGCTGTTCGCCGAGTCCCCGCACTTCTGGGGGCTCGCCCTGTGGATCGGGATCACCGCGCTGGGCCTCGTCGTGCTCTCGACCGTCGTCGAGGACGATCGCTTCGCGCCCGCACCCGCCTTCTGCTGCTACGCGTCGGTGTTCTTCTGGTGGATCGCCACCGGGCTGGACCGGTTCGTCCCCGGCGGCAAGGGGCCGCATACGGCCGAGGCGATCGTCGCGGCGATCACCAACAAGCCGCTGGCCGCGGGCACGGGCGCGTTCGGCGGCCTGCTCTCCATGTCGTGGATCTGGGTCGCGATCAGCGTGTTCGTCTCGCTCGTGTGCGGCGCGCTGCTCGGCGTCCTGTCCGTCAAGCTCGCGGGCGTGCTGGGCAAGCTCGGCGCGAGGCGGCGCGGCCCCGAGGGCAACGTGGCGGTGGGCACCTGAGGATCCCTCGACGCGCCGTCGCTGCCCCCGGCCGGCGGCTCAGTCGTCGTGCCCGCCGTGGTGACCGCCGCCGCCTGAGCGCTCGACCGCGACGGCGACCCAGCGGCCGTCGGCGCGCTTGACGGTCACCTCGACGTTGCGCCGGCCCGCGCGCAGGCCGGCGAAGCCGGCGATGCGCTCGAAGCGCGTACTCGCGACGACCTGCACGCGGACGGTCCCGCGCTCGCTGTCGCGCAGGCGGAAGCTGCGGTCGCCGCGGTCGACGGAGACGACGGTGCCCTCGTATTGACGCGTCGCCGCCGAGGCGGCCGGCGCGGTGACCGCGAGCGCGGCGAGGGTGCTGACGGCGAGCTTGGTGATGAGCTTCATGGCATCAGCATCCCCGGCACTGCTGCAACGGCGCGCGAAATCCAGGCAAAGACTTGGCCAAATGCACGCCGGCCGCGCCCGCCGCGAAGGCGGGCGCCGACCGGCGAGCGGCTGGCGCCCGAGACGGTGGGCGTGACCCTGCCAGCGCCGGCCCTGGGGCTCGCGCTGAGGCTTGTGCGGCGTCGTGATGAAGTCGACGTCCGGGCTGTCGCCGGCGCCCATCATCGCCCGACGGCGAGCGCGCGCTCGATCGCCGCCGCCGTGCCCATCGCAGCGCCGGCGTCGACGGCGGCGGCGAACGCGTCGTCGCCGAGCGACTCGCGCAGCGCGGCGCCGACCGGAGCGAACCAGGCGTCGTCGTCGGGCTGGCGGATCGTCCCCGCCTGCGCGCGCAGCGCGCCGGCGGCGCCGACAAGCATCGCGCCGGTCTCGGGATCGGCGGCCGCCGAGAACGTCTCGAGGATCTCCACGATGCCGGCGTGCTCGCCGAGGTCGCGCGCGAGCGTGAGACCCTCGCGCAGCAGCTCGAGCCCGTCGGGGTCGCCGACCTGGAGCCGGCCGAGCGAGCGCAGCGCGGAGCCGAGGTGCGCAGGATCGCCGGCGCGGCGGGCGATCTCGACGCTCTCGCGGAGGTACCCGATCGCCCGCTCGCGCTCGCCGGCGCCGGCGTAGGCGAGACCGAGGTTCTGCAGCACGAGGCTGAGCCAGCGATCGTCGCCCAGGTCGCGCAGGATCGACGCCGACTGCTCGTAGCGGCGGATCGCCTCGGCCGAATCGCCCTCGTAGATCGCGAGCACCGCCAGGTTGTTGTCCGCGCGCGCCTCGCGGTCCAGCGCGCCGGTCTCGCGCGCCAGCGCGTGCAGTTCCTCGAAGCGGTCGCGAGCGGCCGCGAAGTCGCCCTGCTCGCCCGCCATCACGCCGTCGCCCGCGAGCGCGCCCATGCGGACGTCGGGGTCGCCCTCGGCGGCCGCCAGCGCGGCGGTCGTGAACGCGCGGCCCTCGGTCAGGTTGCCGCGCGTGAGCCAGTAGCGGCCGACGCCGGCGCAGATCCGCAGCGCGACCTCGGGCTCGCCGTTGGAGAGCGCGTACGCCGTGGCCGCGCGGATGTTCTCGCGGTCGGCGTCGAGATGCCGCAGCCAGACCACCGCCTCGGCGCTCAGCAGCCCGTGCTCGGCACCCGAGACCGCGTCGGCGAAGGCGCGCGCGTGGGCGCGCCGCAGCTCCTCCGTGCGGCCTGACGCCTCGAGCCGCTCAAGCGCGTACCCGCGCACGTTCTCGAGCATCCAGAAGCGCGAGCCGGCGCGTGCGATCAGGCTCTGGTCGAGCAGGTTGGCGATGCCGTCGAGCGCGGTGACCCCGCACACCGCCTCCGCCAGCTCCAGCGACCAGCCGCCCATGAACACGCCCAGCGACGCGAACAGCTCGCGGTCTCCGGGCTCGAGCAGGTCGTAGCTCCAGCCGATCGCCGCGCGCAGCGTCTGCTGGCGCGCGGGCGCGTCGCGCGGGCCCGTGCTCAGCAGGTCGAGCCGATCCTCCAGCCGGTCCAGGATCGCGGCGGGGGAGAGGACCTTGGTGCGCGCGGCGGCGAGCTCGATCGCCAGCGGCAGGCCGTCGAGCCGCTCGCAGATGCGCTCGATCCGCTCCATGTCGCCGTCGCCGAGCGTGAGGCGGGGGTTGAGCGCGCGGGCGCGGCCGACGAACAGGTCGGCACCGGGCGAGGCGCCGAGCGGGGGCACCGCCAGCTCGTGCTCGCCGGCGATGCGCAGCGCCGCGCGGCTCGTGACCAGCAGCTTGGAGGCGGGCGCGGACGCGAGGACGCGGCCGAGGTCGGGCGCGGCGGCGAGCACCTGCTCGAAGTTGTCGAGCACGAGCAGCAGCTCGCGGCCCACCAGCAGCGCCTCGGGCTCGTCGCTCTCGGCGGCGCCGAGCGCCTGCGCGATCGCCGGGACGACGCGCTCCGGATCCTCGACCGCGCCGAGCGCGACGAACCGCGCGCCGTCGGCGAAGCGCGGCTCGGCGAGCTGCGCGAGCTCGAGCGCGAGCCGCGTCTTGCCGATCCCGCCGGGTCCCGTGAGGGTGAGGAGGCGCACGTGCGGCTCGGCGAGCAGATCCGCCGCCGTGTCGAGGTCCTCGTCGCGGCCGAGCAGCGGGTTCGGCGGGACCGGCAGCCCGACCGGCGGCGGCGCCGGGCGGGAGGCGGTCGGCAGCGGGATGGGCGCGGGGGCGCGATCGAGCTCGAGCTCGGGATCCTGCGAGAGGATCGCCGCCTCCAGGCGCTGGAGGTCGCGGCCCGGGTCGAGTCCCAGGTCCTCGACCAGCGTGTGCCGCGCGCGCCGGAACGCGTCGAGCGCGTCGGCCTGGCGGCCGGAGCGGTAGAGCGCGAGCATCAGCTGCGCGTGCAGCCGCTCGCGGTACGGGTTGGCGGCGACGAGCGCCTCCAGCTCGGCGATCACCTCGGCGTGGCGGCCGAGCGCGAGGTCGTGCTCGATCCGCTGCTCGAGCGCGGCGAGCCGCAGGCCGTCGATCCGGTCGGCCTCGGTCGCGGCGGGTCCCTCGAGCGGCGCGTCGGCCAGCGCCGGGCCGCGGAACAGCGCCAGCGCCTCGCGCAGCGTCCTCGCCGCCTCCTCGGGCGGCTGCCGGCGCGCGCCGGCGACGAGCGCCTCGAAGCGGTCGAGGTCGAGCTGGCCGGGCTCGAGCTCGACGGCGTAGCCGCTGCCGTGCGTCACGATGGGGTTGCCGGGGCCGAGCGCGCGCCGCAGTTGCGAGATGTAGACCTGCAGCGCCTTGCCGGCCGTGGCGGGCGGGCGCTCGCCCCACAGGACGTCGATCAGGCGGTCCGAGGAGACGGCATCCTCGCCATGAGTGAGCAGCAGCATCGCGAGCAGCGCCCGCTGCTTGGGGGCCTTGAGTTCGATCGGGCCGTCCGCGCCGACAACCCGCAGGGGACCGAGGATCGCAAACTCCATCAGGGCCGCCCGGAATATACGCGTCCGATCACGCGTCCCCGTTGCCACACCGCCGAGGGCCGCGCGCTCCCGGTGCGCGGGCCGGCGAAGGTGGCGCGGATGCTGTCGCGCGACTGATACCGCATTCCGGCTGGCAGGGGTGCAGAGGTCCCGGTGGCCCACATGCGAAATGGCGGCTCGCCTGAACGACGGGTGCTGCGACGCGCGCGATCGTGTCACAACGATGCGACTACCTTCGCTACAGGAGCGCCATGTGCACCGGTGATGCCGTGGACGACTCGCCGACGTGCCCGCGACGTCTCTCCTTCGATGACGCCTACACCGCGTGGTTCCTGGCGCAGAGCAGCTGCAGGGAAGCGCTGCACGCGTGGGCGCGCGCCACGCCCGGAGCGCGCTGCGCCGCGTACCGCAACTACCGCACGGCTCTGAACCTCGAGGAAGCGGCCGCCTATGAGCTGGCGCAGCTCCATTCGTCGCGTCAGGCCGCGTGACGCGCAGCAAGCCGGCTCCTCGACGCCCGGGGTGGAATGTCAGTAGACGACATCCCCCGATCGGGCATCACTGATCTGCGCGCGCGCCCGCACTCTTAGCATCGCCGCGGAACCCGGCTTGGGATGCCGGGCGGAAGAGGGAGGGGCCCTTGCGAAATGGTCTGATGGGTGCGCGATCGTGGTGCGCGATCGCGCTGATGTCGGGGGTGGCGTTCGGCGCGGCCGCCGGGGCTGCACGTGCGGCCGCGCCGCCGCCGGCCGGGGCGGTGCTGTCGCCCGATGGCAAGCGGGCGGCGTGGGCGTCTGACGACGCCAAGAGCGTGTGGAACGAGACGCGCGCGAGCGCGTCGGCGGAGTGGCGCGATGCGGAGCGGTTGCTGTCGATCCGCGGCACCGTCGGCAAGCTCGTGTTCTCGCCCGACGGCAAGCAGCTCGCGTTCGAGAACCCGCGCGGCGACCACGGGTTCATCGCGGTCTACGACCTGCCGGCGAACAAGATCGGCTACGTCGACCCGTCGTTCGGGAGCGACAAGGGGCCGGTGTGGTCGCCCGACGGGACGCAGATCTCGTTCGTGCGCAGCTACCGGGGCTCGGCGGACCAGCCCGTGACCGCGCCCGTGCCGTCGTTCGGCAAGTGGAGCCCGCCGCCGGTGCGCACCAACGACGTGTTCACGGTCGCGGACATCCTGCAGGCGCCGATCTCCTACGGGCCCGAGGCCTCCGGCGACGGCCGCTCGATCGCGTACATCACGCGCGAGGCCTACGACCGCGGGATCTACTTCATGCGGTCCGGCACGCCGTCGCGTCGCGTCGTCAACTACCCGGACGACGACGGCCGGGAGCTCTCGCAGCTCGCGGTCTCGCGTGCCGGCGGCGCGATCGCGTACGTACGCGACAGCTCGCCGAACAGCGACGGGGAGATCCTCAACCCGGCCTCGGACGTCGACACGCCGCATCGTCTGGTCTACGTCGTCGCCTCGCGCTCCAGCGTGCCGCGACTGCTCGGCGACGGGCTCTCGCCGGCGTTCACGCCCGACGACAAGATGCTCGTCTGGGTGAATGGCGCGAGCGTGATGAGCGTGACGCTGTCGTGGGACGACGAGGGCCACCTCACCGGTGCCGGCACCCCGGCGCCGTTGTTCACGGTGGCCGGCGGCACGCCGTCGAACCTGCGCTTCTCACCGGACGGCTCCAAGCTGCTGTATTCGCGATCGAGCGGCGTCGAGGTGTTCGACATGACCGCGCACACGACGGCGGCGGTCAACCACACCGGCGCGAGCGACGCGAACCCCGTGTGGTCCCCCGATGGCACGCAGATCGCGTTCCGGCGCAGCGTGTCGGGGCAGCCGTGGGCGATCTGGGTCGCCGACGCGGCGACGCTGACGCCGCGCAAGGCGTGGCAGGCTTCGACGGGGCTCGGCTCGAGCTACTACTCGCTCGACGAGAACCCGACGTTCGAGAGCACGCCGGGCGACCAGCTCTTCTGGTCCGACGACGGCACGCTCGCGTTCGTCTGGGAGGTCGACGGCTGGCGTCACCTGTACTCGGTCCCGGCCGCCGGCGGCACGGCGACGCTGCTGACGCCGGGCGACGGCGAGGTCGAGACGGCTCAGGTCACGCGCGACCACAAGTCGATCGTCTACGCGACCAACATCGGCGACATCGCCCGCCGGCATCTGTATTCGGTCGGCTTCCACGGCGGCGCGCCGCTGCAGATCGCCGGCGGCCATCCGAGCCAGTGGGCTCCGATGCCGCTCGCGGACGGCGAGCTCGCGTACGTCGAGGGCAGCTACAACGTCCCGCCGACGGTCTACATCCGCGATTCCGCGGGCTCGCTGTCCAAGGGCGGACCCGACCTCCCCGACACCTACCCGGTGGACAAGCTCGTCGAGCCGCAGGCGGTCACGTTCCCGTCGTCGACCGACCACATGACGGTCCACGGGCAGCTCTTCGTCCCCGCGCACCCGACGGGCTGCGGGCTGATCTTCCCGCACGGCGGTCCGTCGCGGCAGATGCTGCTGGGCTACCACTACTACGACACGTACACCGTCCTGTACGAGATGAACCAGTACTTCGCGAGCCATGGCTGCGTCGTGCTCTCGGTCGACTACCGCGGCGGCATCATGTACGGCAACGCGTGGCGTACGTTCCCCGGCCGTGGCGGCACCAGCGCGGCCGAGTACCAGGACATCCAGGGCGGCGCCGCGTTCCTGCGCTCCCAGCCGCAGGTCGATCCCGCCAAGGTCGGCATCTACGGCCTTTCCTACGGCGGCTATCTGACGACCCTCGGCGTCTCCCGCAACTCCGACGTCTTCCACGTCGGGTGGGAGATGGCCGGCAACTCCGGGAGCGCGGCGGTCGCCAACCTCGCCTCCTGGACGGCGCCGACGCTGCTCGAGCAGGGCGACGACGACCGCAACGTCGACTTCAGCGACAACGTCGAGGTCGTGACCGCGATCAAGGCGCAAAAGCCGCAACTGGAGCTCCAGACGCACGTGGTGCCGAACGAGCAGCACGAGATGTACATGCGCTTCCGCGACCTCGTCGACGTCTACGACCTCGGCGGCCAGTGGATGCTCACCCGCCTGTTCCCCGGCGAGGTCACCGCGCCCGTGACCGCCGGCGCGACGGTCCCGGCGACGCTCTCGCTGACGATCGGCGAGCCGGCGAGCTTCGGCGCGCTGACGCCGGGGAGGTCTGGCGATTACACCGCGGCGACGACCGCCTCGGTGACGTCGACCGCGGGCGACGCGTCGTTGTCGGTCACCGATGTCAGCGGGTCCGCGGCCGGGCATCTGTCCAACGGCTCGTTCGCGCTGGCGAATGCGCTGCAGGCCCGGGCGACGCGGGGCGGCTCCGATCTGCCGTTCGCCACCGTCGGTGCGACGCCGTTGTCGCTGCTGTCCTACACGGGCCCGGTCAGCGGCGACGCCGTCGGGCTCGAGTTCCGCCAGCACGTGGATGCCGGCGAAGCGCTCCGCACGGGCACCTACGGCAAGACGCTCACGTTCACGTTGTCGACGACGACGCCGTAGCGGCATCGGCGCAGGCCGCCGGGACCAGGAGGTATGGCCGACCGGTCCCGGCGGCGTCGGTCCAGAACTGCACGCTGCGGTCCTTGATCGCTGTCAATCGTGCGCGTAACTGTCGGCGGAGCGCGACTCGAACTCGTAGCCCACGAATGGCTCGTCGCCGTCCACCCACGCATCGTGGCCGGGCTCGATGATGTATGCCTCCCCGGCGCTGAACTTCATCTCCGTGCCGTCCTCGTGCGTGACGGCGAGGCGCCCGGACCCGACAACCCCGACGTGGCGAAGCTGGCAGCTGTCGGTGCCGGCTACCGGCTTCACGCACTCGGACCACTTCCAGCCGGGCTCGAAGGTCATGCGCGCGACGGTCGTGTCGCCGTACCGCACGACGTCGACGCGCGTCTTCTCCGGGGTCCGCGTCTCGTCGGGAGAGTCGAAATCCAGTGCGTGTATGCCCGCCATGTCGGCCTCTCTTTTCTCGCTGAGCTCGCCGGGGCTCATTCTCTCGCCCCGACGGCCGCTCATGCAAGTCGCGCCCGCACCATTATCTGGCTGTTGACTGATCTCCACGTTCACCTCGTCAGTGGCCGTGAAATGGACGGTAACGTCCGATCCTCCTAAACAGGGAGGGGTCTTATGACGGGGAAGGGGCTTGTCGCCGCAGCGATCAGTGCGGCGATGATCTGGCCGGCGGCTGCGTCCGCGCAGCAGGTCACTGGCGTTACGGCGACCCAGGATGTCGGGTTCACCACGCTCAAGTGGGATCCGGTTCCGGGCGCGACGGACTATCAGATCGAGCGCACGCCGCTCGACGCGAACGGTCAGCCGACGGGCACGGCGACGATCGTGGGCGTCTGGCAGCCGCAGCGCACGGTCACGCCGGACAAGCCGGCGTTCGCGGAGTCGGGTTACCAGCTCGGCGGCCGCTATCAATGGCGCGTACGGGCGCGGCTGGGCACGGCGAACCCGCAGGCGTATTCGGATCCGGTGAGCGGCACTACGCTGCCGATCCCGGGCCCGAGCAACCTGCTCACCGCCTGGGAGCAGCGCGCCACGGCGACGACCGGCAACAGCACGTACACGAGCGATGCCGAGGAGGCCGACTTCACGGCCCGCCTCGACGCCGCGAGCGACCGCGTGCGGGTGGTGGAGCTCGCGCGCACGCTCGAGAACCGGCCGATGAACATGTTCATCATCGGCTACCCGAAGCCGCCCGACACGGCCGCCGAGATCTCGGCGATGCCGACCTACATGCTCAACTGCAACGTCCACGGCAACGAGGCTTCGGGTCGTGAGTCGTGCATGACGATCGCGCGCGTGCTCGCGACGACCGAGGACCCGCAGATCCTCGCGATGCTGAGCAAGATGACGGTGCTGATCGTACCGACGACGAATCCGGATGGCCGCGCCCACAACACGCGCGGCAACACGACAGGGCAGGACCTCAACCGCGATCACGCCGCGCTCGAGCAGAACGAGACCAAGGGCCTCGCCCGGGCGCTGCGCGACTACACGCCGGACGTCTCGATCGACAACCACGAGGGCGACAGCGAGGACCTGCCGATCCTCGCCCCGCGTCACCTCAACATCTACGAGCCGCTCTTCCAGGAGGGCAAGTCGATGGTGATCGACTGGATGTACGGCGACGCCTCGCAGTCCGGCTGGTGGATGGGCCCGTACAGCACGGGCGGCGATTCGCACGAGGGCATCCTGCGCAACACCGGCGGTCTCAAGAACAGCATCTCGATGCTGGGTGAGTCGCGGGCATCGGGCGGCGTCACGCGGCCCGCCGAGTCCGGCGCCGCCAACGCGCGTGCGAACGAGAACCGCAAGGTCTACGCGCACATGTGGGAGAACTGGGAGGGCATGCGCTACTTCTACGCGCGCATGGACACGATCGTGGCGCTCAACAAGGCATCGGCGGCCTACCAGAGCTCCGATGCCCCGACGTCCACGGTCCTGCGCGGCGCCTACCCGTGGCCGCTCACGCCGAGCGTCGGCGACAACCCGAACGACCAGCCGGACGTCGACGCCCTGCAGCCGCAGAACCTGCTCGATCCGACGCCGTGCGGCTACTTCATCTCGCAGGCGGACTACGAGGCGCCGCGCATCGGCCCGCGCAACGACTTCGGCACGGTCGCCGAGCGTCTCGCCGATCATGGCATCAAGGTCGAGCCGCAGGTGGGTGGCGTGCTGGTGCGGCTGAAGCAGCCGCTGCGCGGGCTCATCGCCCCGATCCTCGACGCGGACGCGCCGCTGCCGCTGATCACCACGGCCCAGCGCCGCTACTCGTGCCCGGCGATCCCGTCGGACGTCGGCGGCACGGTGCCGGCGACGTTGGCGCTGACCGTCGGCTCGGCCGCCTCGCTCGGCTCGTTCAAGCCGGGTGTCGCGGACGATTACGTGGCGTCCACGACCGCGAACGTCATCTCCACCGCGGGTGACGCGACGCTCTCCGTCGCCGATCCGTCCGCGGTCACCCCGGGCCACCTGGTCAACGGCACGTTCTCGCTGCCGCAAGCGGTGCAGGCTCAGGCCAACACCGGTGCGTTCGCGCCGGTCGGCGGCGCCTCGGCTCCGACCACGCTGTGGTCCTGGAGCGCCCCGGTCTCCAACGACGCCGTCGCGATCGGCTTCAAGCAGTCGATCGGCGCCAACGACGCGCTCCGTACCGGCAGCTACAGCAAGGCGCTGACCTTCACGCTGTCGACGACGAAGCCGTAAGGCGGTTCGCGCCCCGCCGCCGCGGCTGAGGCGGCGGGGCGTTCCGTCGGCCTGAAGCCGAGCATCGTCGCGCGCGACGCGATCAGCGTGGTTCGGGCAAACTCTGCCGTCCGTCCCGGTCACGGCGTTCGTCCCACTCGTCGCCGTAGAGGTTGAACGTCTTCATCTCCACTTTTCGACGCGTTTCGACGCGGGGGCGTCGAACGTCGTCATTCGTTTGAGCGACGTCGCCGGAGAGGCCAATGGGCGCTGCGGCCGAACTTCGGCACGCCACACCAGCCCGGCGATGTCGAAGTGAGACCGTACGGCATGCGCGGGCTGGACCTTCACGATGGGCGCTTGTACCGTCGCCGCCATGAGCGTTGTGGCTGAGACCGGGCTTGACGCGGCGTTCTGGGCCGACGTCGACCGTCATGTCGTCCGCTATAGCCCGTCCTGGGTGCCCGCGATCGTCGAGCGGGCCGAGGGCAGCGTGCTGCACACGAGCGATGGGCGGCAGCTGCTGGACTTCACGTCGGGCCAGATGAGCTCGATCCTGGGCCACTCGCACCCGGCGATCACCGCCGCGCTGCGCGAGGCAGCGGGAACCCTCGACCACCTCTTCAGCGGCATGCTGTCGCGGCCCGTGGTGGAGCTGTCGCGCCGGCTCGCCGAGTCGCTCCCGGAACCGCTGAGCAAGACGCTGCTGCTGACGACCGCGGAATCCAACGAGGCGGCGCTGAGGATGGCCAAGCTCATCAGCGGCGGACACGAGATCGTCGCGTTCAGCCGATCGTGGCACGGCATGACGCTCGGCGCCGCCAACGCGACGTACAGCGCCGGGCGCAAGGGCTACGGGCCGGCAGCGCCGGGCAACTTCGCGCTCCCCACGCCTGACCCCTACCGGCCGGACGTGACCGACGCCGCCGGTGACCTCGACTGGCGCCGCCAGCTCGAACTGGGCTTCACTCTGATCGACGCGCAGTCCACCGGCGCCCTCGCGGCCTGCATCGTCGAGCCCGTCCTCTCCAGCGCCGGCGTCGTCGTCCCGCCGCCCGGCTATCTCGCCGCGCTGCGCGACCACTGCCACGCCCGCGGGATGCTGGTCATCTTCGACGAGGCGCAGACCGCGCTCTACCGCACCGGCGACCGCTACGGATTCGAACGCGACGGCGTTGTCCCCGACATCATCACGATGTCCAAGACCCTCGGCGCCGGCCTCCCGCTGGCCGCACTGGTCACCAGCGACGAGATCGAGGCGCGCGCCCACGAGCGCGGCTACCTCTTCTACACCACCCACGTCAGCGACCCGCTCGTCGCGTCGGTCGGCAACGCCGTGCTCGACGTGCTCGAGGACGGCGTCGGCGCCACGGTCGCCGCCAAGGGAGAGCTCCTGCACGCCGGCCTGCGCCAACTGCAGGAACGCCATGCGGTCATCGGCGACGTGCGCGGACGCGGGCTCATGCAGGGCCTCGAGCTCGTGCTCGACCGCAGGACCAAGGAGGGCTCGCCGGAGCTGGGCGCAGCGGTGACCGCCCGCTGCCTCGAGCTCGGCCTGCACATGAACATCGTCCAGCTGCGCGAGATGGGCGGGACGTTCCGGATCGCGCCGGCGCTCACGACCACTGACCGACAACTGCGGCTGGGGCTGGAGATGCTCGACCAAGCGCTCACCGAGGTCGCGCCGCGGTTCGTCTAGCGCGACACCAGACGAGCACGGATCAGTGACGTTCGGCTTTCGGGCGTGGTATGACCGCTGCCACGACGCGGTCGGTGAGGTCTTACTCCGCCCGTGTCAGTGGCATTGACTGAGGGCGACGCCGCGGTCGTAGCGTCCCGGCGCGAGATCGCCTTTCGGGATCACTACGTAGAAGCCGCCGCCGTCGCCGTATGAGGCGAAGGAGTCGTCGAGCTGGAGCAGCACGTCCATGCCTTCTCGTCGCGCAGGGCGGGTCGTTCGCGATAGGCGCCGTCGGAGCGAGGGTCGTCCTGCACGGGCTCCGGATCGCCGAGGAGTTGTGGGAGCACGTGCCAGCCGCGATGGAGGTGACGGCCGGCGTGCAGATGGTGCATGAGCTCGAGCAGCGGGTGGTTCTCGAGCATGCGGCCGTGGTCGATCGTCATGGCCTGCTCGACAGCGGGGTGCGCGCGATCAAGCAGCCGGCACGGGACGGCCTCGACGGTGTGTCGGCGAAGGCCGCGATGGCGCCCGCGAGGCTCGGTCGGCGCGTCGGCGCGGGCGCGCGGGTGCGCATCGCCGAGTCCTCGACGACTAACGCGGTGATCGGGGCGACGTCGAATGGGTCGTCGTAGACGTCGGCGAACAAGCGCACGAAACCCGGCCTGGAGCGCCACCGTGCAGCCTCGACGGGCTCGCTCGGAAGCTCGGGTATCGGCGCGATGTCGAGCTGCGCGATGCGCACATCCGGCGCCTGATCCTCGACGCGCCCGGAGCGCCGCGAGCTCCGGTAGCGTGCAGCGCGTGGCCTCGATGCGGATGAGCGCGTTCATCGCCGCGCCCCGGGAGCGCGTCTACGACGCGCTGCTCGACCCGGAGGCGGTTGTGCGCTGGAAGGTCCCGGCCGGCATGCGCTGCGAGGTGCACGAGTTCGACGCCTCCGAGGGCGGGGCGATCAGGATCTCGCTGACGTATGACGCACCGGATCGCGCCGGCAAGACGCACGGCCGTACGGACACGTACCACGGGCGGTTCGTCCGGCTGGTCCCGAACGAGCTGGTCGTGGAGGCCGACGAGTTCGAGACCGACGACCCGGCGTTGCGGGGCGAGATGCTGATCACGATCGGGCTCTCGGACGTGCTGGGCGGAACCGCGCTCGACGCCGTGCACGACGGCCTGCCCGAGGGCGTCTCGCCCGCCGACAACGAGCTCGGCTGGCGGGAGGCACTCGCGCGGCTCGCGGCTCTGGTCGAGTAGCGCGCGTCGCCGCATCGACTAGGTTCCGGGGCATGGTCCACGACGGCTCCCCGAGCGCGTTCGCGCCGTTTCTCGACGAGCTCGCGCGGCTGAGCCCGCCGGCCGGCGCCGTGCTCGACGCCCACGTCCACCTTGGCGCCGATGAGGACGGGATGTCGCTCACGCCGGACGCGTTGCTCGGCGCCCTCGACGAGGTCGGCCCCGGAGCGCGCGCCGTCGCGTTCCCGTTCCACGACCCCGAGCGCGTGCCCGGCTACCGCGTGCCCAACGACCGCGTGCTCGCGTGGGCGCGGGAGGCCGGCGGCCGGATCGTCCCCTATTGCCGGCTCGATCCGGCCGACGGCCCGATCCCGGAGGCGCAGCGGTGCCTCGCCGCGGGGCTCGAGGCATCAAGCTGCATCCGCGCGCACAGTCGTTCGGGTTCGACACGGCCGTGGCCGGCGAGATCTTCGCCGTGGCGCGCGACGCCGGCGTGCCGGTGCTCGTGCACGCCGGGCGCGGGATGCCGCGGATGGACGCGCTGGCCGATCTCGCGCTGCGCTTCCCGGACGTGACGCTCGTGCTCGCGCACACCGCCCTCGCCGACCAGGGGATGTTCGCGACCCGCCTGGCCGGGCATCCCCGCGTGCTCTACGACACCGCGTGCCTGTCGCCGTACGACGTGATGGAGCTGTTCGCGCGCGTGCCCGCGGAGCGGGTCGTCTTCGCCTCCGACGTGCCGTACGGCCGGCCCACGGTCGGCCTGTACCAGACGCTGCGCGTGGCGGCGCTCGCCGGGCTCTCGATGGAGGAGCGGGCGCTCGTGACGGGGGGCACCATGGCCGCGGCGCTGGATGGCCGGCAGCTGCCCGCGCCGCAGGCGCCCCGGCTCGCGCGCATCCGCCCCGTCGACGGGACGCTCGCCCGCGTCGCGAGCTATCTCATGATGGGCATCGCCGCCGGGCTGATCGGCGGTATGAACGGCGACGTCACGCTCGCCCTGCCGCGGCTCGCGCTCGCACGCAGCGTCTGCCGCGATCCCGATCCCGGGCCCGCGGGACCGGCGCTGGAGCGGATCGACGGCGTGCTCACCGCCGCCGAGGCCCTCCTCTCGGCGCCGGAGCCGCGGCGCCTCGAGGCGCTCTGGCTGATCGCGGGCGCGGTCGCGCTCGCCGCGACCGAGCCGGTCGCCGGCTAACCCGCCAGCGCCTGGCGGATGCGCTTGCTCGACACCGCGCCGCGCGTCCCCAGCCCCTGGGCGAAGTGGCTGACGCGCAGCTCCTCGAGCATCCACGGAACCTCGCGCAGCCCGTCGGGCACCGGCCGCCCGCGCGGCCAGTCCTGCAGGCGCAGCCGGTACGCGCGCTCGAGCTCGCCGACCGCCTTCATCCGGTCACGGTCGACGGCGGGGGCCGCGGGAAGCCGCTCGAGCCGGAGGGCGGCGGCGCGCACGTAGCGCTCGACGTCGGCGAGCCGGGCGACGCCGGTGGCGGCCACGAACCCGGGCCGCACCAGCCGGCCGACCTGGGCGAGCGCGTCGGCGCGCGACTCCTGGAGCGGGATCGCCGTGATGGCGTCGGCGCGGCGGCGGACCTCACGCTCGGCGTCGAGGATCCGCACGGCCGCGGTGACGACCTCGAGCGTCTCGGCGTTCAGCCGCCCGGCGACGTGGGCGCGCAGCTTCGCGAAGCCGGCCTCGTCCCACGCCGGGCCGCCCGCTTCGGCGACGAGCGCGTCGACCGCCGCGGCCGCGCAGTCGTCGAACACCGCCTGCACGCCGCCGAGCGACGCGCCGTACAAGGCGAGCTTGGCGTCGCTGGAGAGCTTGCCGGCGACGGACGGCACGGGGGAGGGGAGCGTGAGCAGCAGCAGGCGCCGCGTTCCGGCCGCCATGGCGGCGCGCTGCGCCCCCGGCGACTCGAGCATCCGCACCGCCACGGTGTCGCCCTCGTCGACCAGCGCCGGGTACGCACGCACCGTGTCGCCGGTCTCCGGCAGCGTGACCTCGTGCGGCAGCTCTCCGATCGTCCACGCGCGCAGCCCGCTCCGCTCCAACCCGCGCGTCGAGCTCGACAACGCCTCGCGCAGCCGTGGGGTCAGCTTCGCCTTCAACGCCGCCAGGTCGTGGCCGGCGGCCAGCTCGGTCCCGTCGGCGTCCTCGACCGCGAAGCGCATCTGCAGGTGCGCCGGCAGCCGCGAGACGTCGAAGTCCGCCGGCGGGGCGCCGACCGCCGCCGCGACCGCGTCGAGCAGCCGCCCGCGCCGCGGCCGCAGCCCGGCGACGACGCGCTCGGCGGTCTCGGGCACCGGCACGAGCCTCCGGCGCACGTCCTTGGGCAGCGAGCGGATCAGCGTCGTGACGAGCTCCAGCCGGAACGCGGGCACGAGCCAGTCGAACCCCTCCGGCCGCAGCTGCGGGAGCACGTGAAGCGGCACGTGGACCGTCACGCCGTCGTGCGAGGCGCCCGGCTCGAAGTGGTAGGTCAGCGGCAGCTCCAGCTCGCCCTGCTTCCACGTCACCGGACGCCCGGAGAGCGCCTCCTCGGCGTCGCCGCGCACGAGCAGCTCGGGCGTGAAGTCGAGCAGGTCGGGCTGTGCGCGCCGCGCGTCCTTCCACCAGCGGTCGAAGTGCGCGCCCGAGACGACGGTCTCGGGGATCCGCGCCGCGTAGAAGTCGTACAGGACCTGGTCGTCGACGAGGATGTCGCGCCGTCGCGCGCGGTGCTCCAGCGCCTCGACCTGCTCGAGCTGCTCGCGGTTGGCGGCGAAGAAGCGGTGGCGCGTGTCCCACTCGCCCTCGACCAGGCCGCGGCGGATGAACACGTCGCGCGAGACCTCGGCGTCGATCCGTCCATAGGCGACCGTGCGCCCGGCCACGATGGGCAGGCCGTAGAGCGTCACGCGCTCGGTCGCGACGACCGACGCGCGCTTGCGGTCCCAGCGCGGCTCCTCGTAGGTGCGCTTGACGAGGTGCCCGGCCAGCGGCTCGACCCAGCGCGGATCGATCTTGGCCGCGGTCCGGCCCCACAACCGCGACGTCTCGACCAGCTCGGCGACCATCGTCCAGCTCGGCTGGCGCTTGGCGAGCACGGAGCCGGGGAAGATCGCGAACCTCGCCCCGCGCGCGCCGGCGTACTCGCGCCGCGCGGCGTCGCGCAGCCCGATGTGCGAGAGCAGCCCGCTCAGCAGCGCCCGGTGGATCGTCTCGCTCTCGGCCGGCTCGTGGTTGAGCTTGATGCCGATCTGCTTGGCCGCCTGGCGCAGCTGGCCCACCAGGTCCTGCCACTCGCGCATGCGCAGGTGATGGAGGTACTCGCTCTTGAGCCGCTTGCGGAACTGGTTGCTCGACAGGTCGCGTTGCAGCTCGCGGGCGTAGCGATACACGGCCATCAGCGACAGGAAGTCGCTGTCCGGGTCGGCGAAGCGCGCGTGCAGCTGGTCGGCGTGCGCCTGCTGCTCGGCCGGCCGCTCGCGCGGGTCCTGGATCGAGAGGCCGGCGGCGATCACGACCACCTCGTTGGCGCAGTCGAGCTCGCCGGCCTCGATCACCATCCGGCCGAGGCGCGGGTCGACGGGGAGCTGCGCCAGGTCGCGGCCGAGGCGCGTGAGCTTCTGGTCGGCGTCGAGTGCCCGCAGCTCCTGCAGCAACGCGATGCCGTCGCGGACCTGGCGCCGGTCGGGCGGATCGAGGAACGGGAAGCGCTCGATGTCCCCGAGCCCGAGCGCCGCCATCTGCAGGATCACGCTCGCCAGGCTCGTGCGCAGGATCTCGGGATCGGTGTAGCGCGGGCGCTCGGCGAAGTCCTCCTCGGAGTAGAGGCGGATGCAGATGCCGTCAGACAGGCGGCCGCAGCGGCCCTTGCGCTGGTCCGCCGACGCCTGCGAGATCGGCTCGATAGGAAGCCTTTGTACCTTCAAACGCGCGGAATAGCGCGAGATCCGGGCGGTCCCGGGATCCACCACGTAGCGGATGCCCGGCACCGTCAGCGACGTCTCCGCGACGTTGGTCGCGAGCACGACGCGGCGGGGTGGGTGGGGTCCCCTCTGCTGGAAGACGCGCTGCTGCTCGCCCGACGCCAGCCGCGCGTACAGCGGCAGAAGCTCCACGCCCGGCCGCAGCCGCCCCCGCAGGACGTCGGCCGTGTCACGGATCTCGCGCTCGCCGGAGAGGAACACGAGCACGTCGCCCGGGCCTTCGCGCTGGAGCTCCTCGACCGCGTGGGCGATCGCGTCGGCCTGGTCGTCGTCCTCGCCGGCCGGCTCGCGGTAGCGCACGTCCACGGGATACGTGCGGCCCGAGACCTCGACGATCGGGGCGGCGCCGAAGTACTCGCTGAAGCGCTGCGGGTCGATCGTCGCCGACGTGACGATCAGCTTGAGCTCCGGCCGCTGGGGGAGCATGCGCTTGATGCAGCCGAGCAGGAAGTCGATGTTCAGGCTGCGCTCGTGCGCCTCGTCGACGATGATCGTGTCGTAGCGGCGCAGCAGGCGGTCGCGCTGGATCTCGGCGAGCAGCAGGCCGTCGGTCATCAGCCGCACGAGCGTGTTCTCGGAGGAGCGGTCGTTGAAGCGGACGGCGTATCCGACCGCCTCGCCGAGCGGCACGTCCAGCTCGTCGGCGATCCGCTCGGCGACCGTGCGCGCCGCCAGCCGCCGCGGCTGCGTGTGCGCGATGCCGCCGCGCACCCCGCGCCCCAGCTCCAGCGCGATCTTGGGGAGCTGCGTCGTCTTGCCCGAGCCGGTCTCGCCGGCCACGACGACGACCTGGTGGTCGCGGATCGCGGCCAGGATCTCGTCCTTGCGCTCGGACACCGGCAGCTGCGGCGGGTAGGTGATCGCGGGGACGGCCGCGCGCCGGCGTGCGATCCGCTGCTCGGCACGCGCGATCTCGGCCTCCAGCCGCGCGGGATCGCCGCCGTGGCGGGCTCGCCGGGCGAGCCGCTCCTCGTCGCGCAGTGTCAGGCCCGCGAGGCGGGCCCGCAGCTCGGGATCCCGCGTGGCGGCCATTGATCCAAGGATAGGGGCGGTGCCTCCACGTCCTGTAGATGACGTCGGCCGCCACCACGCGACTGATCCAGGGAACTACCGTATTCGACAAGAGATCACCGGAGAGAGGGAGGTCATTACGGCCGGAAGGGTCCTGATCGCCGAGGATGAGCCCGTCACCGCCGCGATGGTGGTCTCGGCGCTCGAGGGCGAGGGCTTCGAGGTCACGAGCGTCACCGACGGCCGCGCGGCGCTCGCGTCCGCGCTCGGCGGAGGGTTCGATCTGGTCACGCTCGACTGGATGCTGCCCGGCATGACGGGGCTCGACGTCTGCCGCGCGCTGCGCCAGCGCTCCGACGTCCCGATCCTGATGCTCACGAGCCGTACGGAGGAGTCCGACGTCGTGCGGGCGCTCGAGCTCGGCGCCGACGACTACGTGACCAAGCCGTTCTCGCTCGCCATCCTCGTCACTCGCGTTCGCGCGATCCTGCGCCGGCGCGCGATCGACCGCCAGGCGCGGCCGAACGGCGGCGAGGTCCGGAGAGTCGGCGCCGTGACGCTGGACCTGGCCCGTCACGAGGTCGTGGTCGACGGGCGCGCGGTGGAGCTCACGCGCGCGGAGTTCAACCTGCTCGCGCTGCTCTCCAGCCGGCCGGGGGAGACGTTCACGCGCGACCAGATCACGCAGCACCTGTGGCGCAGCGAGACCGTGCCGCCGACGCGCTCGTGCGACTTCCACGTGCGCAACCTGCGCCGGAAGATCGAGCGCGACGCGGCGCGGCCGGAGCGCCTGCTGACCGTGCGCGGCGCCGGCTACCGCCTGGCCGCGTGAACAGGTGTTGAGGAACTCCCACGCTGCGTAGTTGACAGGCTTCCGGTGCGGCTCTAGCCTCGGCTGAGGGCCGGCGCTCGCCGGAGGGGTTGTCACAGGAGGGTGTATGCACAACGCATTGCGCGCGGCCGCAGCCGCGGCGCTCGTCGCTGCCGCCGGCGTGCTCGCGGGTCCCGCGGGCGCCGCGCCGCCGCCGGACTACGACCAGGAGACGATCGCCCAGTTCAACTCGGCGAGCTCGGTCGAGACGATCCGCCATCTGGCGGTCGACATCGGACCGCGCCGCAGCGGCACGCCGCAGGAGCTCGAGGGCGCCCAGTACCTGGCGGGGATCCTCGACGGCTACGGGTTCAAGACGCAGATCTACGCGTTCCCGATCACCGGAAACCGCGCCGTCGCCCAGGTCTCGTCCCCCAATGCGACGCTGACCAACGGCCCGCACTGGCAGTTCAGCGCGTCGACGAGCGGCAAGATGACCGGCACCGACAACCCCGTCACGGGTGACGTCGTGTACGGCGGAGCCGGCGCGACCGCCGCGGACTTCCCGGCGGGCAGCGCCGGCAAGATCGTCCTGATGGACCAGGGCGCCAACGCGGCGGCCCGCAACACGCAGGTCGCGAACGCGGTCGCCGCGGGCGCCAAGGCCGTGATCGTCGCCGCCACGAGCCTGAGCGCCGCCGGCGTGGCTGCCGCGCCGCCGACGGTCACCGTCACGCCGAGCTACCCGGACATCCCGATCATGGGCGCCGGCCGCTCGCACCTGGACTGGATGAAGGCGATCCTCGCGAACGGCCCGCTGACGCTGACGTTCACGACGATGAACTACGTCAACCCGACGCGCGCGGTCGTCGTCGGCCGTCGCTTCGCGATCGGCGATCCGGACGGCTCGAAGGCCCCGATCGTCATGGTCGGCGCGCACATCGACTCCGTCCTCGGCGCGCCGGGCGCGCACGACGACGCGTCGGGCAACGGCGTCTCGATGGAGATCGCGCGCGTCGTCTCCAAGCTGCCGCTCGACAAGGAGATCCGCATCGGCGGCTTCGGCGGCGAGGAGGACGGCCTGACCGGCTCGCGCGCGTACGTCGCGACGCTGCCTGCCGCGGAGCGCGCGCGCTTCGTCGGCGAGTGGCAGATGGACATGGTCGGCACGCCGTACGCCCCGGCCAAGCTGTGGGCGCTGACGCCTGACGGGCGCTCGAACTTCGTCGTCGACGAGGCCTACAAGGCGTCCGGGCGCTTCGGCTTCACCGGCCTGGACAACTGCAAGCTCGGCCAGTCGGATCACCAGGCGTTCTTCGACGTCGGCATCCCGTCGGCGCTGTTCATCTGGCTCGATTACCACAAGCCCGTCGCCCCGGCGACGTGCGTGAGCATCGGTCAGGGCCAGTACACGACCGAGCCGGAGTACCACCGGCCGGCCGACGGCATGAACAACATCAGCCCTGAGCGGCTGCAGACGACGCTCGACGTGATCGGCGGCGCGCTCGCCCACAACGCGATGAACCGCGTCGACATCAGGTCCAACAAGCCCAACACGCCCGTCCAGGCGGACTGCGGCGACGGCGTGCGCAGGATGGGCACGACCGACGCCGCCGGCGCGCTGCCGGACCTGCGCTTCCCGCACGTCACCTGCACGATCCAGGTCGGCGGCTCGAGCAGGACCGTCGCGATCGCCGGCGACACTCCGGTCTCGTTGACGGCGGCCGACGGGTCGGTCGGCGGCACGGTGCCGGCGACGCTTGCGCTCACGCTCGGCGCTCCGGCCTCGTTCGGCGCGTTCCTGCCTGGGGTGGACAAGCCCTACAGCGTGTCGACCACCGCCAAGGTGACCAGCACCGCGGGCGAAGCCGCGCTGACCGTCTCCGATCCCGGCCACCTGGCCAACGGGGCGTTCTCGCTGCCCGAGGCGCTGCAGGTCGAGATCGCGCCGGCGTCCTGGACGCTGCCGGTCTCGAACGCCAATGTGGACATCGCGTTCAAGCAGCACATCGGCGCCAACGACGCGCTGCGCACCGGCAGCTACTCCAGGACGCTGACGTTCACGCTCTCGACGACGACTCCGTAGCGATCGGCTCCCGGTCCTCGGCCGGCCGCGCGAAGCGGCCGGTCGGGGCCCGCTCGAGCTCCGGCACCGGCTGCGGCAGCAGCGCCGTGGCGATCAGCGTCACGACCGCGCCGGCCATGATGTAGAGCGCGATCGGCAGCGAGCTGTTGAACGTGTGCAGCAGCCATGCCGCCACCAGCGGCGCCGGCCCGCCGGCGACCACCGACGCGAGCTGGTAGCCGATGCCCGCGCCGCTGTAGCGCAGCCGCGTCGGGAACGTCTCGGCGATCAGCGCCGCCTGCGGCCCGTACTGCATGTTGTGCGGGATCAGCGAGACGACGATCGTCAGCGACACGAGCGCCGCCGTTCCGTGGTCGAGCAGCAGGAAGTACGGGATCGCCCACGCGAACGTGCACGCGGCGCCGATCATGTACATCCGCTTGCGCCCGATCCGGTCCGACAGGTGGCCGAAGAACGGGACGAAGAAGAGCGCCAGCGCCGCCGCGCCCGCGACCGAGTTGGTCAGGAACGTCTTGCCGAAGCCGAGCTCGTCCTTGCCGTACTCGAGCACGAACACCGTGAAGATGTAGAACGGCATCTGCTCGGACATCCGCAGCATCGCGGACAGCAGGATCTCCTTCGGGTTGCGCTTGATCACCTCGAGCACCGGCTGGCGCTCGACGGTGGCGTTCTCGACCTCGCGCTGGAACATCGGCGAGTCGAGCACGCCGAGCCGGATCCACAGGCCGAGGCCGACGAGCAGGATGCTGAGCAGGAACGGGATCCGCCAGCCCCAGCTGTCGAAGCCGTCGCCCGTCAGGTGGGTGAACAGCGAGACGGCGCCCGTCGAGAGCAGCAGGCCGATCGGCACGCCGACCTGCGGCCAGCTCGCGATCAGGCCGCGGCGGCGCTGGTCGCCCCACTCCATCGACAGCGTGATCGAGCCGCCCCATTCGCCGCCGACGCCGATGCCCTGCAGGATCCGCAGCAGCACCAGCAGCGTCGGCGCCCACACGCCGATGGTGTCATAGGTCGGCATGACGCCGATCGCGAAGCTCGCGAGCCCCATCACCAGCAACGTGGAGATCAGCGTGGCCTTGCGGCCGACGCGGTCGCCCCAGTGGCCGAACAGCGCTGCGCCGACGGGCCGTGCGGCGAACCCGACCGCATAGGTCGCGAACGACGCGAGTACCCCCGCGTAGTTGCTCGCGCCCGGGAAGAACAGGTGCGGGAAGACGAGCGCCGCCGCCGTCCCGTACAGGAAGAAGTCGTACCACTCGATCGACGTGCCGACGGTGGACGCGACGAGCGCGCGCTTGACCTGGCTGCGGCGTAGACCCTCGTCGCCGCTCTTCAGTGCGGACATGGTGATCCTCCTCTGGGGTCCCCTTTCTGGTACCCGTCGCGCGCGCGCCGACTAACCTCCGTCCGGTGCCACAGACGCTCTACGTGCTGTTCTACGAATACGGCGACGACGTGATCGCGCGGCGCGCGCCGCTGCGCTCCGCGCACCTCGAGCTGATCGAGGCCTACCACGCCGACGGCCGGCTCGTGATGGCGGGGGCCTACGGCGACCCGCCGCAGGGCGGCCTGCTCGTCTACAGCACGGCGGAGGCGGCGGAGGCGTTCGCCGGCGAGGACCCGTACGTGGGCCAGGGCCTCGTGGAGCGCTGGCGCGTCGAGCCGTGGACCGTCGTCACGCCCTGACCTCGCGCAGGACCTGAAGCGCCGCAGGGCGCCGGCACGTGGTACCCGTGCAACAACACGACGCTCGCCGGGGAAGCCGGCCTCGTGGTGAGCCGTCGCGGCCATCTCATGGGGGCGCGGCCCTAGCTCAGGACCCGCACCGGGGCGCCGGCGGCGAAGGCCCGCACGTCCTCCGCGGCGTCGGCGTAGAACCGCTCGTACGTCCCGGTGCTGACGTAGCCGATGTGCGGCGTCAGCACCGTGTTCGGCGCACTGCGCAGGGGATGGCCGGCGGGCAGGGGCTCGGTGTCGTAGACGTCCAGCCCCGCGCCGCCGATCGTCCCGGCGCGCAGCGCCTGCAACAGCGCCGCCTCGTCGACGATCGGCCCGCGCGAGGTGTTGATCAGCAGCGCGGTCGGCTTCATCCGCGCGAGCTCGGGCGCGCCGATCAGCCCGCGCGAGCGCTCGGACAGCCTCAGGTGGATGCTCACCACGTCCGAGCGCTCGAGCAGCTCGTCCTTGGAGACCACCGTCGCGCCCTCCGCCTCGCGCAGGTTCTGGCTCCAGGTGAGGATCCGCATCTCGAAGGCCCGCCCGATCGCCGCGACGCGGCTCCCGAGCCGCCCGTGCCCGATCACGCCGAGCGTCCGGCCCGCCAGCTCGGGCCCGATCGTGTGCTGCCAGCCGCCGGCGCGCACGGCGGCGTCCTCGGCGGGGATCCGGCGGGCGAGCGCCAGGATCAGCCCCCAGGTCAGCTCCGCGGTGGGGGAGGCGAGCCCGCCGGTGCCGCAGACCGTGACGCCGTGCCGGCGCGCCGCGTCGAGGTCGATCGACGCGTTCGCCATCCCGGTCGTCACGAGCAGCCGCAGCTGCGGCAGCCGCGCGAGGCGCGCCGCGGTGAACGGCGTCCGCTCGCGCATGGCGACGACCGCCTCATAGGCCGCCAGCCGCTCGGCGAGCGCATCGTCGGACGCCACGTGGTCGGTGAACGCCGTCAGCTCGAGCCCGCTCCAGTCGGCGAACTGGAGGGCGACGCCCTGGTAGTCGTCGAGGATCGCGACCCGCATCGCGCAGGTGAGCCTACGCCGGTCACTGCGGCGGGTGCGTCTCGATCGCAGCGAGACTGATCATGTAGCCAGTCGCACAAAGTCCATGCTAGCCTGATTTCCGAGCAGTCGCTGAGGAGCTGATGCCCATGACGGTCCCGCTGCCGCTTTCAGCGGCCGAAATCGAGCGCACCCGCGCCCCGCTCGAGCGGGCCACGATGCTGCCCGGGGCGGCGTTCACCGACCCCGGCGTGCTCGACTGGGAGCGTGCCAACCTGTTCCGCGGCGGCTGGATCTGCGCGGGCCACGTGGACCAGGTGCGCGAGCGCGGGCAGTACCTGATGCTCGACGTCGCGGGCGAGAGCGTGCTGGTGGTGGCCGACGACGACGGCCTCCCGCGCGCCTTCCTGAACACCTGCCGCCACCGCGGCGCGCGGCTCGTGTTCATGCCCGAGGGCACGTTGCGCAGGCTGCAGTGCCCGTATCACGCGTGGACCTACGGGCTCGACGGCTCGCTGCGCAGCGCGCCGTTCACCGACGGGCTGGAGGACTTCGATCCGGGCTGCTTCGGCCTGCACGCCGTCCGGCTGGCGGTCGTCGAGGGCCTGATCCTGCTCGATCTCTCCGGCGAGGCGCCGCCGCCGCAGGACCACATCGGCGATCTCGCGACCCACCTCGCCGCCTACCGCACGGCGGACCTGCGCCGCGCCCGGCGCATCGTCTACGACGTCGGCGCCAACTGGAAGGCGATCGCCGAGAACTACAGCGAGTGCCTGCACTGCCCCGGCGTGCATCCGGAGCTCAACCGGCTGTCGCACTACCTCTCGGGCGTGACCTACGAGGGCGCCGGCGCGTGGTGCGGCGGCTCGATGACGCTCGCCGAGGGCGTCGAGACGATGGCCGTCGAGGGCACGCCGCACAACCGCCCGGCGATCGAGGGCGTCGACCCGCGCTCGATCCTCTACTTCCTGCTGTTCCCGAACGCGCTCGTCTCGCTGCACCCGGACTACGTGATGCTGCACACGCTGTGGCCGGTCGCGCCGGATCGCACGCAGGTGGTGTGCGAGTGGTTCTTCGAGGCGCCGACGATGGCGGCGGCGGACTTCGACCCGAGCGACGCGGTCGGCTTCTGGGACCAGGTCAACCGCGAGGACTGGCACGTGTGCGAGCTCACGCAGGCCGGCATGAGCTCGCGCGCCTTCACGCCCGGCCGCTACACGACGCAGGAGACCGACGTGCACGCCTTCGACGTGATGGTCGCCGACCGCTACCTCGAGGCGGCGCTCGTGTCATGAGCCGCGGCTCAGCCGACGCCGAGGTCGCGCGCCAGCGCGGCCCAGATCTCCTCGCGCGCCCGCTGCACCGGCATCGCCGGGTCCTCGGACAGCGCGCGGATGCCGTAGCCGTCGATCAGCGCGAGCAGCCGGTCGGTCACGCGGTCCGGCTCGGCGACCCTGAGCTCGCCGCTCGCCATCCCCTCGGCGATCGCCTCCATGAACCACGCGTGCATGCGCGCGTACAGGCGCGCGGCGGTCTCGCGCAGCTCCGGCCGCCGGGCCGTGTGCAGCCACAGCTCGACCCACAGCAGCCAGTCGTCCCTCAGCGCGCCGTTGAGCGGCAGGCACTGGTCGATCATGTCCCGCAGCCGGCTCGCGACCGGCTCGTCGGGGCCCATGCGGATGCTGGCCGCCAGCTCATAGGAGTGCTCGAGCGCCTCCGCGAGCAGGGCGTCGCGGGAGGCGAAGTGGTAGTGCAGCAGCGAGGGGGAGACGCCGGCCTCCATGGCGATGCGCGCGATCCGCACGTCGTTGATGCCCTCGCGCGCGATCAGCTTCACGGCGGCGTCCAGGATGCGCGCCCGTGCGCTCGCTCGCGCCGCCGCTCGCGACTGCTCCACAGGCTGAACGCTACTCGGGAGAAGGCATGAACGAAATCGCGGCCAAGCTCGGCGAGGTCGGGCTCCCGGCGCCCATCGGCGAGCTCGCGAGCACGCACTGGGACGCCGTCGTGGTCGGCGGCGGGCACAACGGCCTCACCGCGGCGGCCTACCTCGCCCGCGCCGGCCGGTCGGTGCTCGTGCTCGAGCGCAGGGAGCGCCTCGGCGGCGCCTGCACGCTCGAGCGCCCGTTCGCGGACGACCGCTACGTGGTCAGCCCGTGCGCATACGTCGTCGGCCTGCTCGACGAGCTCGTGATCTCCGAGCTGGACCTCAGGCGGCGCGGCTTCGAGTGCTACGTCGCCGATCCCAACCTGTGGGTCCCGTTCGAGGACGGCACCGCATTCGGCCAGTGGCTCGACGACCGCAAGACGCAGGAAGGCCTCGAGGCGCTGCACGTCGCCAAGCGGGACATCGAGGGCTACTGGGCCTACGAGCACCTCTTCGACGAGATCCGCCGCCGCCTGCGCACCGGCGAGCGCGACGCGTGGCTCGGCGGCACGCCCACCCGCGCCGAGATCGAGGAGCTCCTGCACGGCGAGCGGACGATGATCGACGTGGTCTTCTCCGCCTCGATCGCCGACGTGCTCGACGAGTACATGCGCGACCAGCGCCTCAAGGACGCGCTCTTCGGCCAGGGCGTGATCGCCGCCTACGGCGGCCCGAAGGACCCCGGGACCGCGTCGATCAAGCTCATGCACTACCAGGGCGACCTGGAAGGCCAGGGGCCGGTGTGGGGCTACGTCAAGGGCGGCATGGGGATGATCAGCTTCGCGATCGCCGACGCCGCGCGCGAGGCCGGCGCCCAGCTCGCGACCGGCACGCCCGTCGCCGAGATCGTCCCCGAGCAGGGCGTGCGGCTCGAGGACGGCACCTTCATCAGGGCCCGCACCGTGATCTGCAACGCCGACCCGAAGGTCGCGCTCCGGCTCGTGACCGAGATGCCGGAGGCCTACCGCGAGCGCCTCAGGGCCTGGAAGGTCCGCAGCCCGGTCGTGAAGTTCAACGCCGCGCTCAACGCGCTGCCCGAGTTCACCGCCGCGCCCGGCGCCGGCTGGCCGGCGCGCGCGACGATCGACGTCACGGGCGGCCTCGAGGACGCCCAGCGCGCCTTCGAGGCGTGCGAGCGCGGCGAGCCCGCCGTCGGCTTTGGCGAGATCTACATCCAGACCGGCTACGACCCGAGCCCGGCACCCGCGGGGCGCCACCTGCTCAGCGTCTTCGGCCAGTACGCGCCCTACGAGCTCGCCGACGGGACCTGGGACACCCGCCGCGACGAGGTCGCGCGCCAGTTCATCGACCTGATCGACCGCTTCGCGCCCGGCTTCGAGGACCGCCTCGAGGCCTACGAGGTCCTCGGCCCGCCGGACATCGAGTCCCGCATCGGCCTCACGGGCGGCAACATCTTCCAGGGCGAGGTCACGCCGGACCAGATGTGGGAGGACCGGCTCACGCCGCGCACGCCGATCCCGGGCGTCTACCTGTGCGGCGCCGCCACCCACCCCGGCGGCAGCGTGATCGCGCTCAACGGGCGCAACGCGGCGATGGCCGTGCTGGAGGACGTGCGTGTGACGGCCTGAGCGGGCGTCGTTCTCGCCGGCCGCCGCTCGCGGTGATCGTTGCGGAAGGGGGTGTCCTACGAAACTTCGAATAGTTCGAAGGTTCGTGAGGCACCCCCCGCGCAGGCGACCGGCCGTCAGGCCGCTTCGGCCGCCGGCTCGTGCGCGGCCGCCACCGCGTCGCGCCGGATCAGCAGTGCCCCGGCGATCGCGCCGGCCGCGGCGAGCGCCGCGCCGGCGAGCATCGCCGTCCGGAGCCCGTCCACGTACGCCGTGACCGAGCCGCCGGACAGCACGTCCTGCGGGATCATCGCGCCGAGCGCCGCCACGCCGACGGCGATGCCCGCCTGCCGGAACGTGTCGTTGACGCCGGCCGCCAGCCCGCTCTGCTCCGGCGGGACCGAGCCCAGCGCGACGGCGGTCACGGCCGGGTTGAAGAGGCCGGTGCCGATCATCGCGACGATCGTGCCCGGCAGCACGGCGGTCCAGGACGAGTCGGCGTCGAGCATCGTCAGCAGCGCCATGCCGATCGCGACCAGCAGCAGCCCGCCCGATATCAGCATGCCGGGGTGGACGCCCTTCTCGGTCAGCTGCGCCGTGGCGCCGGAGACGACGAGCATGATCAGGGTGCTCGGCAGGTACACCAGTCCAGCCTCGACCGCGGAGAGCCCGAGCACCTGCTGCAGGTAGATCGTCGCGTAGAGGAAGATCGCGAAGTACGACGCCGAGATCGCGAACGCGGTCGCCTGCGCGCCCGTGAACGCGCCCGAGCGAAACAGCGACAGCGGCAGCATCGGCATGCGCCCGCGCGCCTGGATCGCCACGAACGCGGTCAGCAGCACGGCGGCGCCGGCCAGCTCGGCGACGATCGTCGCGCTGCCCCAGCCCAGCTCGTTGCCGCGCAGCAGGCCGAGGACGAGCAGGAACAGGCCGCCGGTCAGCGTCACCAGGCCGGCCTTGTCGACCGGGCGCGCGTGCGACTCGCGCGACTCGCGCACGCGGGCGATCGTCGCGTACAGGCAGAGCACGCCGATCGGGATGTTCACGAGGAAGACCCAGCGCCAGCCGAGGCCCGAGGTCAGCGCGCCGCCGACCGCGGGGCCGATCGCGAACGAGCCGCCGATGGTGGCGCCGTAGGCGGCGAGGGCGCCGGCGCGGGCCCGCGCGTCGGGGAACGCGTCGGCGAGCAGGGCGAGCGAGGTGGCGAACATCGCGGCGGCGCCGAGCCCCTGCACGGCGCGGGCGGCGTCGAGCATCGCGATCGAGGTCGCGGCCGCGCAGACCGCGGACATCGACGTGAACACGACGAGGCCGATGCCGAAGACGCGCCGGCGGCCGTAGCGATCGGCGAGCGAGCCGGCCGTGAGCACGATCGTCGCGAGCGCCAGCGTGTAGGCGTCGACGACCCATTGGAGGCCGTGCAGGCCGGTGTCGAGGTCGGAGGCGATGTTCGACAGCGCCGTGTTGACGACCGCGATGTCGAGCATCAGGATCGCGGTCGCGGCGCAGACGACCGCCAAGGTCCATCGCTGGACGGTTGTCATTCGGAAGTCCTTTCGGGGGAAGTTCGCCTCAGTCCCACAGAGGACGGGCAGGCGGGGCTCGCTATTTCCCGACTGTCGTCGAGTCGCCTTGCCCTGGCCTTGCCGCGACGTTGCAGCGAGAAGTAGGGTGTCCGCCGTGGTCGTGGGGGATGCGACGCGCATCCAGGTGTGCGGTCGACTGACGGTGGAGCTCCAGGGACGGAGGCTCGAGGATCAGCTGCGCGGGCGTCAGGGGCGCCTGCTGTTCGCGTTTCTGCTGCTCAACCGCGATCGCCCGGTCCGCCGCGACGAGCTCGCCGAGGCGCTGTGGTCGGGCCGCGGCACGCCGCCGGCGTACGAGTCGCTGCTCGCGCCGCCGCTCTCGCGCCTGCGCAAGGCGCTCGGTCCTGGCGTGCTGGACGGCCGCAGCGAGCTGGCGCTCAACCTGCCGGAGGGCGCCGAGATCGACTGGGAGCAGGTGCGCCAGAACGTCCCGGGGGCACGCCGAGCGCTCGAGGCGGGAGACGTCCAGGCGGCCTGGGGCGCCGCGCGCGCAGCGATCGAGATCGCCGACCGCGGCCTGCTGCCGGGCCTCGAGGCGCCGTGGATCGACGCGCGCCGCGGCGAGCTGGCGGACCTGCGCGTCGAGGCGCTGGAGGCGCTGGCGGCCGCCGGCGCGAGGCTCGGCGGCGCCGCCTGGCCGGAGGCCGAGTCGGCCGCCCGCGCCGCCGTCGAAGCCGAGCCGTTCCGGGAGTCCTCCCGCGTCGTCCTGATGGAGGTGCTGCGGGCGCGCGGCAACGTCGCCGAAGCGCTGCGCGTGTACGAGGACGTGCGCGTGCTGCTGCGCGAGGAGCTCGGCAGCTCGCCGAGCGCGGCCCTGGCCACCCTCCACGAGCAGCTGCTGCGCGACGACCCCGCGACGGCGGCTCCGGCCTCCGCGGCGGTGCCGGCGCGCGCGGGCACGCCGCCGCCGTCGTTCGTCGAGCGCGAGCGAGAGGTCGCGGTGCTCGCCGCCCTGCTGGCCGACGCGGAGGCGGGGGAGGGCCGCGCCGTCCTGATCGAGGGGCCGCCGGGCATCGGCAAGACGCGCCTGCTGGCCGAGGCGCGCCGGCACGCGCTGGCCGCCGGCGCGCTCGTGCTCAACGCGCGCGCGGGCGAGCTGGAGCGGGAGTTCCCCTACGGCGTCGTGCGGCAGCTCTTCGAGTCGGCGATCGGCGACCCCTCGGCGCTGAGCGGCGCGGCCGCCTCCGCGCAGGTCGTCTTCGCCGCCCCCGGCGAGGGACCGCCTGGCGGCGACGCGTCGTTCGCCGCCATGCACGGGCTCTACTGGGTCGCCCTGAACCTGGCGTCCGAGCGCGTGCTGGCGATCGAGGTCGACGACCTGCACTGGTGCGATCCGCCGTCGCTGCGCTTCCTCGCCTACCTCGTCCGCCGGCTCGAGGGTCAGCCGATCCTCTTCTCGGCGACCGTCCGCACCGGCGAGCCGGCCACGGCGCCGGCGCTCCTGGCCGAGATCGTCAACGATCCGGCGATCGTGCACGTGCGCCCGGGTCCGCTCAGCGCGGACGCCGTGGGCGAGCTGGTGAAGCTGCGCCTCGGCGCCGAGCCCGACGCCGCGTTCGTCGAGGCCTGCCACGGCACGACAGGCGGCAACCCGCTGCTCGTGCGCCAGCTGCTGAGCGCGCTGGAGGCCGACGGCGTGCGTCCCGACGGCGCACACGCCGACGTGGTGCGGGCGATCGGCTCGCGCGCGGTCTCGAGCTCGGTGCTGCTGCGCCTGGCGCGGCTGCCCACGGAGGCCGCGGCGGTGGCGCGGGCGATCGCGGTGCTCGGGGAGGGCGCCGAGCTGCCGCTGGTGGCGGCTCTGGCCAAGCTCGAGGAGCAGCACGTCGCGGAGGCGATGGCGGCGCTCGCGCGGATCGAGATCCTGCGCCGGGAGCCGCCCCCGGGCTTCGTCCACCCGCTGGTGCGCGACGCGATCTACCACGAGCTGCCGCCGGGCGAGCGCGAGCTGCTGCACGCCAGGGCGGCGGCCGTGCTGCGCGACGCCGGCGCCTCGCAGGATCAGATCGCCCAGCAGCTGCTGCAGACGCCGCGCCGCGGCGATCCCGAGGTCGCGCGCCTGCTGTGCGAGGCCGGCAACGACGCGATGCTGCGCGGCGCGGTCGACAGCGCGCGCGCCTACCTGCAGCGCGCGCTGGAGGAGCCGCCCCTGCCCGACGCGCGCCCGCGCCTGCTGCTCGACCTCGGCCGCGTGGAGACGCTCACGCGCGGCCCCGAGGCGGCGCAGCACCTGCGCCAGGCCTACGACGCGCTGGGCGACGACCTGGACCTGCGCGTCTCCGCGGCGAACTCGCTCGGCCGCGCGCTGCTGTTCACGTCCTCGCCGAAGGAGGGCGCCGCCGTCGCGCGCGAGGCCGCCGCGGCGCTTCCGCCCGAGCGCGAGGACGACCGCCTCGGCCTGGAGGCGTTCGCACTCACCGGCGTGCTGTTCGGCGCGCTCGGCTGGGACGAGGCCGAGCGCACGGTGCCCTACCGGCACATGCCCCTGCGCACCCCGGGCCAGCGGAAGATGGGCGCGATGGCCGCGATCTTCTGGGCCTACGGCGGGGGCCACGTCGACGAGTGCGTGCGGCTCGGCATGCAGGCGCTCGCGGGCGGCGAGCTGCTGGAGGACGACGCCAACCTGCTCACGCTCGCCGCGGCGCATCCGCTGATCGTCGGCGACCGCGACGAGGCGCTGGCGATCTTCGACGCGGCGATGGCCGACGCGCACCGCCGCGGCTCGCTCTACCAGGTCACCGGCGTCTACCTCTGGCGCGGCTTCACGCTCTCCTGGCGCGGCGACCTGATCGACGCGGAGGAGCTCACCCGGACCGCGTTCGACCAGGCCGAGCGCTGGGGCTATGGCGCCGACACGCTGCAGTGGAACGCCGCGATCCTCGGCGCCACGCTGATCGAGCGCGGCGATCTCGCCGGAGCGCGCGAGGCGCTGGCGCGCGGGCCCGAGCAGGGCGACCTGTCCGACGGCGCGCGCTACTGGTGCAACACGCGGCTGGAGCTGTTGATCGCCGAACAGCGCTGGGAGCAGGCGGTCGAGGTGGCCGGCGAGTACGCGCGCCGTTTCGCCCATCACCGCAATCCGGCGGCGGCGCGCTGGGCCTCCCAGCAGGCGATCGCGCTGCATGCGCAGGGCGTCCGCCGCAAGGCGCACGAGCTGGCGGCGGAGGAGCTCGACCGTGCGCGCGACTGGGGTGCGCCGAGCACCGTCGCGCGCTCGCTGCGCGTGCTCGGCACGCTCGAGGGCGTCGAGGGGATCGAGCGCCTCGAGGAGGCCGTCGAGCTGGTCTCGCGGGCGCCCGCGCGGCTGGAGCTGGCCAAGTCCTTGCACGCGCTCGCCGTCGCGCGCCGCAAGGCGGGCCGTCCCGACTACGCCCGGGAGCCGCTCACACGCGCGCACGCGCTGGCGGAGGTGTGCGGCGCCGAGCGGCTGCTGCGCGAGATCCGCGCCGAGATGCCGATCGTCGGCGTCGAGCCGTCCGCCGCCACGCCGCGCGGCGTGGGGGCGCTCACGGAGACCGAGCGGCGCGTCGCCGCGCTCGCCGCCGCCGGCCGGGCCGAGCGCGACATCGCGCAGGAGCTGTTCGTGACGCCGAAGGCGATCGAGATCAAGCTCGGAAGCGTGCTGCGCAAGCTCGGCGCGAGCTCCCGGCGGGAGCTCGCGCTCGCGCTGGACAACGGCTGACCGGCGAAGCCTCGCCCTGCGGGCTCGTTTCGCTGGAAGTGCTCGCCCAGGGGGCAAGACTTCCGGGCGGCAAGGGTTCGGCAAGGACTCGGCAATGCCGGTGGGGGACGGTGATCGGCATGACGATCATCGATCCGGCACGCGACCTCGGCGACCTGCGCGCGCTCTGCGGCGGCGCCGTCGCGCTCCCCTCCGACGACGGCTACGACGCGGCGCGGCAGGCGTTCAACCTCGCCGTCGACCAGCGTCCGGCCGCGGTCGCCTACCCCTGTAACGCGCAGGAGGTCGCCGCGGTCGTCCGCTTCGCCCGCGAGCGTGGCCTCCGGGTCGCCCCCCAGGCGACCGGCCACAACGCCGGCCCGCTGGGCGGGCTGGAGCACACGATCCTGCTCAAGACCTCGGGCATGCACGGCGTGACGATCGACCCCGAGCGCCGGATCGCCCGCGCCGAGGCCGGCGTCCTGTGGGAGGACGTCGTCGATGCGGCGGCGCCGCACGGACTGCTGGCCCTGCACGGCTCCGCGCCCGACGTCGGCGTCGTCGGTTACTCGCTCGGCGGCGGGATGGGCTGGCTGGCGCGCTCGCACGGCTTCCAGACGAACAACCTGACCGCGATCGAGCTCGTGACGGCCGACGCCACGCTCGTCCGCACCGACCGCGAGAACGACCCGGAGCTGTTCTGGGCGCTGCGCGGCGGCGGAGGCAACTTCGGCATCGTCACGGCGGTCGAGTTCAAGCTCTTCCCGATCGCCGAGATCTACGCCGGCTTCATGATGTGGGACTGGACCGAGGCCGAGCGCGTGCTGACGGCGTGGTCGCGGTGGGCCGTCGACGCGCCCGACGAGGTCACGACCTCGTTCCGGATCATGCAGCTGCCGCCGCTGCCCGAGCTCCCGGAGATCATCCGCGGCCGCCGGCTGGTGATGATCGACGGCGCCGTCCAGGGCGACGAGGCCGAGGCGATCCTCGCGCCGCTGCGCGCGCTGGAGCCCGAGCTCGACACGTTCGCCATGGTCCCCGCGCCGTCGCTCGTCCGGCTGCACCAGGACCCCGAGGAGCCGATGCCGTTCACGAGCGACAGCGCGCTCGTCGAGGAGCTCCCGCCGGCGGCGATCGAGGCGCTGGTCGAGCTCGCCGGACCCGGGTCCGACTCGCCGCTGCTGATGGTCGAGCTGCGTCAGGTGGGTGGCGCACTCGGGCGTGTGACGCCCGGCCACGGAGCGCTGGCCAAGCTCGACGCGCAGTTCGTCCTGTTCATGGGCGGCCTGGCGATCGACGCCGACGTCGAGGCCGCAATCCTCGGGCACGCCGCGCGGCTGAAGGACGCGCTGGAGCCGTGGAGCGGCGCCGGCCAGTATCTGAACTTCGCCGAGCACGCGGTCGACACCTCGGCCTCCTACGGCGCGTTCACGTACCGCCGGCTGCAGGCGGTCAAGGCGCGCGTCGACCCCGGCAACGTGATCCACGCGAACCACGCGCTGTAGCCTGGAACACCGATGGGGCGGATCTACGACGGCATCGACGAGCGCCTGGCGAGCTGGATCGCCGCTCAGTCGATGTTCTTCGTCGGGACCGCCCCGTCCGGCGACGGAGGTCACGTCAACGTCTCCCCGAAGGGTCCGATGCGCTCGCTGCGGGTGCTCGACGAGCACACCGTCGCCTATCTGGACATCGTCGGCTCAGGCGCCGAGACGATCGCGCACCTGCGCGAGAACGGCCGCATCGTCGTGATGCTGTGCGCGTTCGACGGGCCGCCGCGGATCGTCCGCCTGCACGGCCGCGGCGAGATCGTCTACCCCGCCGACACGCGCTTCGCGGGACTGCTGGACGGCTTCCACCGGCCCGAGCACCCCGAGTCCGAGCGGGCGATCATCCGCGTCGACGTCACGCGCGTGGCCGACTCGTGCGGGTACGGCGTGCCGCTGCTGCGCTACGAGGGCGAGCGCCCGCATTCGGACCTCTCGAGCGGCAAGCGGCTGCGCGCGCACGGTCCGGGGGCCTTCGTCGAGTACCAGACTGAGCACAACCTGCGCTCGATCGACGGACTCCCAGCGGTCGAGCTTCCCTAAAGATCGCGCCCGCCGGGACGATCCTCCCGGCTAATGCGTCGCCCGGCCCCTTGGTCCTCCTTCCTGCTGGTCGGCGCGATCCTCACCGCCGCGTACGTCTGGGCGCCGGGGCTCGCGGGGAGCGGCCCGCTGTTCAACCTGCTCGGGCTGGCCCCGGTGGTCGCGATCCTCGCCGGCGTCCGCATCCACCGGCCGGCCACCCGCGCGCCGTGGTGGTGCTTCGCCGCCGGCATGGCGCTGTTCTGGCTCGGGGATCTCTACACGTACAGCTACCCGAAGCTGCTCGGCCGCGAGGTCCCGTTCCCGTCGCTCGGCGACGCCGCCTACATCGGCGTCTACCCGGTCCTGATGGCCGGCCTGGTGGCGCTCGTCCGACGCCGCAACCCGGAGTCCGACCGCGCCGGCGTGATCGACTCGGTGATCATGACGCTCGGCCTGTCGCTGCTGTCGTGGGTCGCGCTGATCGCCCCCTACCTGCGCGACGATTCGCTCGGGCTCGTCGCGAAGGCGACGTCGGTCGCCTATCCGTTCGGCGACGTGCTGCTGCTGGCCGCCGCGATCCGCCTCGCCGTCGACGCCGGGCGCCGCCAGGCCGCCTTCTACCTGCTCGCGGCGAGCATCGTCGCGCTGCTGGTCACCGACTTCCTCTACGGCATCGCGATCCTCCACGGCACCTACGACCACCAGCCCGTCTACGACGTCGGCTGGGTCGCCTTCTACCTGCTGTTCGGCGCGGCGGCGCTGCATCCCTCGATGCGCGGGCTGCAGGAGCCGGTGACGGGGCACGAGTCGCGCCTCACCTCGCTCAGGCTGGCGCTGCTGACCGCGGCGACGCTGATCGCGCCGGTGCTCGAGCTCGGCTATGAGCTCGGCGGCGGCAACCCCGACCTCGTCGTCGTGATCTTCGCGTCGGTCGTGCTGTTCGGCTTCGTCGTCGCCCGCATGAGCGGCCTGGTGCTGCAGCAGCAGCGCTCGGCCGACCGCGAGCGCACGCTCGGCGGCGCCGGCTCGGCGCTGGTGGCCGCCACCACGCGGCAGGAGATCGGCATGGCCGGGGAGGAGGCGGCGCGCCGTCTCGCCGGCGAGGACGCGAGCACGCTGCTCGCCCGCGGCGGCGCCGGCGGCGGCGTGGCCTACAACGCCGGAACGCGCTGGTCGCTCGCGGCCGCGGTGCTCGCGGAGTTGCGCGCGGCGGCGCAGCAGGACGCCGTCGCGCTCGGCGAGGCGACCTGCCTGGCGCTGCGCCTGCCCGAGGGGCGCCGGCGCGCGCTCGTGCGCTCGCTCGGCATGCGCGACGAGCTCGAGTCGTTCCTGATCGTCGCCGGCACGGCGGTCGAGCAGCCGCCGGTGCGGCGCGCGCTGCACGGCCTGGGGGCTCAGATCGGCCTTGCGCTGGAGAGCGCGGCGCTGACCGAGGAGATCCACCGGCGGGCCGGCGAGGGCCGTCTGAGCGCGCTGGTCCAGCACTCCAGCGACCTGATCGCGGTGCTCGGCGCGGACGGCGACGTCATCTACCAGAGCCCCTCGATCGAGCGAGTGCTGGGATACGCGCCGGCCGAGACGACGGTCGAGCGGCTCCTGCCCGCGGGGACGCGGCTGCTCGACAGCGCCCGCCCCGGTGAGACCGCGATCGTCGAGACCGTGCTCACCCACCGCGACGGCACGCCGCACGAGTTCGAGGTCCAGCTCACCAACCTGCTCGAGGACGAGCGCGTCCGCGGCGTCGTGCTCAACGGCCGCGACGTGTCCGAGCGGCGCGCGTTCGAGCGCCAGCTCGAGCACCAGGCGTTCCACGATCCGCTCACCGGGCTCGCCAACCGCGCGCTGTTCGGCGAGCGGGTGCGCCACGCCGTCGCCCGCGCGCGACGCGAGCACGGCGCGCTGGCGGTGCTCTCGATCGACCTCGACGACTTCAAGACCATCAACGACGGCCTCGGCCATGCGGCCGGTGACGCCGTGCTGACCGAGGTCGCCAAGCGGCTCGCCACGACCGTCCGCGCGAGCGACACCGCGGCGCGCTTCGGCGGCGACGAGTTCGCGGTCCTGCTGGAGGACGTGGCAGGTGCGCAGGAGGCCGCCGACGGCGCCGAGCGCCTGCTGGCCGCGCTCGCCGAGCCGCTGGCGATCGACGGCAAGGAGATCCTGGTGCGCGCGAGCCTGGGCATCTCCGTCGCCGAGGGCGGCGACGCCGACGAGCTGCTGCGCGATGCCGACGCCGCGATGCACATCGCCAAGCGCGACGGCCGCGGCGGCTACCGGCTGTTCGAGCCCGACATGCACGAGGGCGTGCTCGCGCGCCTGGAGCTGCGCTCGGACCTCCAGCAGGCCGTCGCCGCCGAGCAGCTCGAGCTCTACTACCAGCCGGTCGTGCGGCTGGCCGACGGCGAGGTCTCAGGGCTCGAGGCGCTGCTGCGCTGGAACCACCCGCGCCGCGGCATGGTCGGCCCGGACCTCTTCATCCCGCTCGCCGAGGAGATGGGGCTGATCGTCGAGATCGGCCGCTGGGTGCTGCGCGAGGGCTGCCGCCGTGCGGTCCAGATCCAGGCCGAGGCCGGCGCGCCGCTGACGATGGCGATCAACCTCTCCGTCAAGCAGCTGCAGGATGCGGGGATCGTGCAGGACGTGCAGGCGGCGCTGAAGGACTCGGGCCTCGATCCGGCGCGCCTGACGCTCGAGATCACCGAGTCGGTGATGATGACCGACCCCGACATGGTCGTGGAGCGCCTCTACGAGCTCAAGGCGCTCGGGCTGCGGCTCGCGATGGACGACTTCGGCACCGGCTACTCGTCGCTGAGCTACCTGAGCCGGCTGCCGGTCGACATCCTCAAGATGGACCGCTCGTTCCTGCGCGCCGGCGCGTCGCCGCAGGCCTCCGGGCTCGCGACCGCCGTCGTCGCGCTCGGCTCGACGCTCGACCTGACCGTCGTCGCCGAGGGCGTCGAGCACGCGGGCCAGTGGGAGCGCCTGCGCGAGCTCGGCTGCGACCTCGGCCAGGGCTTCTTCTTCGCGCGCCCGATGGACGCCGCGAGCACGATCGCGCTGCTGCGCGGCGGCGTACCGGCGCGCTAGCTCGCGTGATCGAGGTCGCCGCCCGGCGCCTCGACGAGCGCGAGCGTCCCGGTCCGCTCCAGCAGCTCGCGCACGCGGCCACGGGCGCCGCGGATCGTCACGCTCCAGCCGACCTGGCGGGCGCGCGAGCGCAGCTCCAGCAGCGCCGCGAGCCCGCTGGAGTCCATGAAGTCCAGCCCGCGCAGCTCGAGCGTGAGCGGGAGCCGCAGCGCCAGCAGATCCAGCAATCGCGCCCGCAGGATCGGGGCGCTCAGGACGTCGAGGTCGCCTGACAGGACGAGCATGATCGGTCCGCCGGGCTGGCCGACTCGGTCGATCGTGAATGGAGGGATGGGAGGCATGCGGCAATCTGCCCCTGCCGGCGTCCTGCACCCTACCCACCGGGGCGGCGGCTAAACCGCGGATTGCGCCCGGAGGCGCGGGGGTAGGGTTGCCCGACCCTTGAGTACGCCTGACACCGCCAACACCGCTCCCCTCGCCGCCGGAGCCTCGTCGTCGCCGTTGCGGATCATCCTGGTCGAGGACGACGACGGGGACGCGCTGCTCGTCCAGGAGCTCCTTGCGATCACCGGCGCCTGGGTGGACATCGTGCGCGCCGAGACGCTGGCGGGCGCGCTCGGCGCGGTGCTCGAGAACGTCGACTGCGTGCTGCTGGACCTCGATTTGCCCGACGCGCAGGGCCTGACCGCGCTGCACCGCCTCAAGCAGGCGTCACCCGACGTCGCCGTGCTCGTCCTGACCGGGCTCGACGACGAGCTGCGCGGGACCGAGGCGGTGGGCGCCGGCGCGCAGGACTACCTCGTCAAGGGCCAGGTCGACGGCTCCGGGCTGCTGCGGGCGGTGCGCTACGCCGTCGAGCGCCGGCGCGCCGACGAGGCGCGCCAGCAGCTCGAGGTCGCGCGCGTGCAGGCGGACGAGAACGCGCGCCTGGAGCGCGGGCTGCTGCCGGCGCCGCTGGTCACCGACCCGCAGCTGCTGCTGTCGGCGCTCTACCGTCCCGGCCGCCGGCGGGCGCTGCTGGGCGGCGACTTCTACGACGCCGTGCAGGACTCCTCGGGCGCCGTGCACGCGGTGATCGGCGACGTGTCCGGCCACGGCCCGGACGAGGCGGCGCTCGGCGTCTGCCTGCGCATCGCCTGGCGCACGCTCGTGCTCGGCGGGCGCGACCCGGCCGACCTGCTGGAGACGCTGCAGGTCGTCCACGACTACGAGCGCCACTCGCCGTGGGTCTTCACGACGCTCTGCATGGCGACCGTCGCGCCGGACCGCTCGAAGCTTTCGGTCCGGCTCGCAGGCCACCCGGCACCCCTGCTCGTCTGCGAGGACGGGGTCCGCTCCCTCGACGGGACGCCCGCCGACCCGCCGCTCGGCGTCGTCGAGGACTCCACGTGGCGCGTGCGCGAGCATCCACTGCCCGAGCGCTGGTCGCTCCTGCTCTACACCGACGGGCTGATCGAGGGCCGCACCGGCGTCGGTCCGGAACGGCTCGGCGACGAGGGGCTGAGTGCCATGGTGCGCGGCGCGCTGGAGACAGGCGCGGAGGATCCGGCGGCGCTCGCGGCGGCGCTCGTCGAGGGCGCCGAGGAGCTCAACGGCGGCCCGCTGCTGGACGACGTCGCCGCGTTCGTGGTGCAGCGCCGGTGAGGGCAGGCCAGTGGTTCGCGCTCAGCGTGGGCCTGCTGGTGATTGTCGCCGTGGTCGGCACGATCGCGAGCGTGGTGGCGCTCGGGCGGCTCGCGAACGCGCGCGTCCAGCTCGCCGACAGGCTGGACCCGGGCGCGATCGCGGCGGCCGACCTCAAGGGCGCGGTGGTCGATCAGGAGACGGGCATCCGCGGCTACGCGCTCGCCGCGCAGCCGCAGTTCCTCGCTCCGTACGACCGCGGCCGCGCCGAGGCGGCGGACGCGGCGCGGCGGCTGCGGGCGCTGGCCGGAAGCGAGGCGCTGCGCCCGCTGCGCGGGCGGCTCGAGGAGGTCCTCGCGCGCGCCCGCGACTGGCAGACGCGGTACGCGGAGCCGGCCAAGCGGCAGCTCGCCGCCGGGGCGGTGCTCGCGCGCCGGCCCGAGTCGATCGCGGCGGGCAAGCGCCGCTTCGACGCCTTCCGCGTCGCGTTCACGGCCTTCACCACACCGCTCGACTCCGCGCGGCTGGCGGCGCGCGCGCGGCTCGACGACAGCGCGGCGACGGTCCAGCGCTGGGTGATCGGCACCGGCATCGTGATCCTGCTGACCGTGATCGCCGCCGCGCTGATCCTGCGCAACGTGCTGGTCCAGCCGCTGCTGCGGCTCGCCGCGCGCGTGCGCGGCGTCGCCTCCGGCAGCTTCTCCGAGCCGGTCGCCGGCTCCGGAGCGCGCGAGGTCGTCGAGCTCGGCCAGGACGTCGACGCCATGCGCGGGCGGATCGTCGCGGAGCTGGACGCGCTGCGCGTCGTCGAGCAGGACCTGCAGCGCTCCAACCAGGAGCTCGAGCAGTTCGCCTACGTCGCCTCGCACGACCTCCAGGAGCCGCTGCGCAAGGTCGCGAGCTTCTCGCAGCTGCTGCAGCAGCGCTACGGCGGCCGCCTGGACGAGCGGGCGGACCAGTACATCGCCTTCGCCGTGGACGGCGCGCGGCGGATGCAGACGCTGATCAACGACCTGCTGGCGTTCTCGCGCGTCGGGCGGCTCGAGCAGCCGCACGGCGACGTCGACTGCAAGGAGCTGGTCGAGCGCGTGCGGGCCGACCTCGCCACGGCGATCGAGGAGAGCGGCGCGACGATCGAGGCGGGTCCGCTGCCGACCGTGCACGGCGATGCCGGCCTGCTGCGGATCGTGTTCCAGAACCTCATCGGCAACGCGATCAAGTTCCGCGGCGAGGCGCCGCCCGAGGTGCGCGTCGGCGCGACGCGCGACGGCGAATGGTGGGCGTTCCGCTGCGAGGACAACGGGATCGGCATCGATCCCGAGTACGCCGACCGCATCTTCGTGATCTTCCAGCGGCTGCACTCGCGCGCGACCTACGAGGGCACCGGCATCGGACTCGCGATGTGCCGGAAGATCGTCGAGTACCACGGCGGGCGCATGTGGCTGGACGCCGAGCACCGGTCCGGCTCCGCGTTCTGCTTCACTCTGCGCGCCCGACCGGAGGACCCATGACGTCGCCAGACACACAGCCGATCACCGTCCTGCTCGTCGAGGACGACCCGGGAGACGTGGTGCTCATCCAGGAGGCGTTCGAGCACAACAAGGTCCGCAACACGCTGCACGTGGTCGGCGACGGCGTCGAGGCGATGGACTTCCTGCGCACCTCCCAGGTGCGCCCGGACCTGATCCTGCTCGACCTCAACCTGCCCCGCAAGGACGGCCGGGAGGTGCTCGCAGAGGTCAAGTCAGACACCGCGCTGCGGTCGATCCCCGTGGTCGTGCTGACGACGTCCAAGGCGGAGGAGGACATCCTGCGCAGCTACGACCTGCACGCGAACGCCTACGTGACCAAGCCGGTGGACTTCAGCCGCTTCATCGAGGTCGTGCGCCAGATCGACGAGTTCTTCGTCACCGTCGTCAAGCTCCCGGGGCACATCGCGCCGCCCGGCGGCTGATGCCGAGGCCCGACCCGCGGGAGCTGGCGGCGATCTTCGCCGGCGGCTGCGTCGGAGCGCTCGCGCGCGCCGGCCTCGAGCGGGCGTTCGGAGCGGATCCCGGCGCGTGGCCGTGGACGACGCTGCTGATCAACGTCGCCGGGGCGTTCGCGCTCGGCGTCTTCGCCACGCGCCTGCAGGAGCGGCTGCCGCCCTCGCCCTATCGCCGCCCGTTGCTCGGGACCGGCTTCTGCGGCGCGCTGACGACGTTCTCGACGCTGCAACTGGAGCTGCTGGACCTGCTCGACGCCGATCGCTACGGCGCCGCGGCCGCCTACCTCGGCGTGTCGGTGCTGTTCGGCTACCTCGGCGTGCAGGTGGCCACGGGGCTGGTCCGGCGATGATCGTCTGGATCGGGGTCGCGCTGCTCGGCGGTGCCGGCGCCTGCGCGCGCTTCCTGCTCGACGGCGCGATCGCGTCGGGCGCGTTCCCGAACGGCACGCTCGCCGTGAACCTCTCGGGCGCGTTCCTGCTCGGGCTGCTCGCCGGCGCCGACGTCACCGGCGACGCCTACCTGCTCGCCGGCACGGCGGCGCTCGGCGCGTACACGACGTTCTCGACGTGGATGTTCGAGTCCCAGCGCGCGGCTGAGGAGGGGCGCTCGCGCGCCGCAATCCTCAACCTCGTCCTCAGCGCCGCGCTCGGCCTCGCCACCGCCGCGCTCGGGCGGGCGATCGGCGGCGCGCTGTGATGAAGCTGACGACCTACTTCGGCGAGCGCGAGCGCGCCGGCGGGCGCCTGCTCTCGGACGCGCTGCTGGACCTGTACGGGCGCCACGGCGTGAAGGCGAGCGTGCTGCTGCGCGGCTCCGCGGGCTTCGGCGCGCGCCACCGGCTGCGCAGCGCCGACCTGCTGACGCCGTCGGAGGACCTCCCGCTCGTCTCCGTCGCGATCGACGCGCCGGAGCGCATCGACGCGCTGGCCACCGAGGTGCGCGCGCTGCAGCAGAGCGGCCTGGTCACGCTGGAGCGGGCGCTGGCGCGGCCGCGGGAGCCGGCCAAGCTGACCGTCTACCTGGGCCGCGGCGAGGGCTACCGCGAGCTGTGCGTGCGGCTGCGCGACTGCGGGCTGGACGGCGCCACGGCGCTCCTCGGCGTCGACGGCACGGTGGACGGCGAGCGCCGTCGCGCGGGCTTCTTCGGCCCCAACGGCGGCGTGCCGGTGATGGTGATCGCGGTCGGCGCGGGCGCCGCGGTGGCGCGCGCGCTGGAGTCGCTCCCGGACGCGCCGATCACGCTCGAGCGGATCCGCGTGTGCCGGCGCGACGGCGTCGCGCTCGCCGAGCCCGAGCCGCGCGCGGGCGAGTGGCACAAGCTGATGCTGCACAGCTCCGACCATGCCGCCCACGACGAGCTCGTGCGGCGCCTGCGCGGCGCGCAGACCGCCGGCGCGACGACGCTGCGCGGCGCGTTCGGCTTCCACGGCGACCACGAGCCGCACGGCGACCGCATCCTGCAGCTGCGGCGCGGCGTGCCGGCCGTGACGGTGATCGTCGACACGCCCGAGCATGTTGAGCGGTCGTTTGCGATCGTGAGCGAACTGACACGGCGGCGGGGACTGGTGACGAGCGAGACCGTTCCGGTCATCCTGGGGTGATGCGCCGAAGCCTCCTGCTCACGCTCGCCGTGGTGCTGGCCGCGTGCGGCGGGTCGAGCTCTCCGGCGGCGACGGCCACGCCATCGCCGCACGCGAGCGCCGACGCGACCCCGGCGGCGACGTCCGCGCGCGCCCCCGCGCGGCGCACGATCGCCACCGGCCTGCACGTGCCGTGGGGCATCGCGTTCCTGCCGGATGGGGACGCCCTCGTGGCCGAGCGCACGACCGGGAAGATCCTGCGGATCCCCAAGGGCGGCGGCAAGCCGCGGCTCGCGATGCGCGTCCCGGGCGTGAACGTCAACGCCGGCGAGGGCGGCCTGCTCGGCCTCGCCGTCTCGCCCGCCTACGCGACCGACAAGCTCGTCTACGCGTACTTCACGACAAGCTCGGACAACCGGATCGCCCGCTTCAAGCTCGGCGGCAGCCTGGACCCGATCCTCACGGGCCTGAAGTTCGGCGCGATCCACAACGGGGGCAGGATCGCCTTCGGGCCCGACGGCAAGCTCTACGCGGGCGTGGGGGAGACCGGCGACAGCGCGCTCGCCCAGGACCGCGGCGCTCTGAACGGCAAGATCCTGCGCATGAACCCGGACGGCAGCGTCCCGCCCGGCAACCCGTTCCCCGGCTCGCTCGTCTGGAGCTGGGGCCACCGCAACGTCCAGGGCCTCGCCTGGGACCGCTCGGGACGGCTGTGGGCGAGCGAGTTCGGCCAGAACACGTTCGACGAGGTCAACCTGATCCGCAAGGGCCGCAACTACGGCTGGCCCGTCGTCGAGGGCAAGGGGAGCACGCAGGGCGCCACGTTCACCAACCCGCTCGTCACCTGGCCGACGTCGCAGGCCTCCCCGAGCGGTGCCGCGATCGTCGGCTCGACGCTCTACGTCGGGGCGCTCCAAGGCCAGTGCGTCTGGCGGATCCCACTGCACGGCACGGGCGTCGGGAAGCCCACGAAGCTGCTCGCGGGGCGCTACGGACGCATCCGCACCGTGGTCGCGGCGCCTGACGGAACGCTCTGGGTGGCGACCTCGAATCGGGACGGCCGCGGCTCGCCGCGTCCCGGCGACGATCGCATCATCGCCCTTCGCGTCTCCTCATAACGAACGAGCTTCGTCAAAACGCACTCACAAACTGGCGTACTTTCTCCCGTCCTGGTAGCGTCGCGTCGCCAGTAGCAAGGGGGAGAGGAGAGAGGGATGAAGGGTCGTCTGCTTGCGGGCGCCGCGATCGCGGCAGCCGCGCTCACGTGTTGGGTCCCGAGCGCGCTCGCGCAGACCGCGCCGGGCGGTCCCGGAGCGCTCTCGCACTTCGACCTGGCCCGCAAGGACTGCGTCGGGACGGCGCAGAACACGCGCTCCAAGGTCTGGTTCACGGTCGCCGACGGCGTCCTCAGCGACGTCTACTACCCGACCAACGACACGACGAACAACGAGACGCTGCAGTACGTCGTGACCGACGGCACGTCGTTCACCGACCTGCAGACGCGGGACATGACCTACACGGTCTCCCAGCCCGACGACCGCTCGCTGTCCTGTCGCGTCACCGCGACCGCCAAGAGCGGCCGCTACCGGATCGTCACCGACTACCTGACCGATCCCGACCGTCCGACGGTGCTGCTGCGCTCGAAGTTCGAGGCGCTGCGCGGCACGACGCGCGACTACAAGCTCTACGTCCGCTTCGACCCGACGCTGAACGGCAACGGGGGCGGCGGCGACGGCAATGGGGGCGCCGACAGCGGCACCGTCGCCGGCCACGTGCTCGTCGGCTCGGACACGGTCACCGCCACCAACGCGGCCAATCGCGACTACGCCCAGCCGGTCTTCTCGGCGCTCGACGCCGGCTTCACCCAGGTCTCCAACGGCTTCGCCGGCTCGCCCAGCGACGGGCTCACCCAGCTCAAAGCGTCGCACGCGCTCACGAGCACCTACGCCGACGCGAGCAAGGGCAATCTCGTGCAGACCGGGCAGGTCGACCTCGGCCGCGACGGCGCGTTCACCGTCGCGCTCGGCTTCGGCTCGACCCAGGACGCCGCGCTGAGCGCCACGCGCGGCTCGCTGCGTGAGCCGCAGTGGCTCACGCAGGCCGGCTACGACCGCGGCTGGCACGCGTACAACGCGCGCCTTCAGCGGCCCGATCGCCCGCACGGGATCTCGCCGCGCGACTGGGACGCGCTGCTCGACGAGTACTACCTCAGCGCCGACTACGTCAAGGGCGCCGAGGACAAGACCTTCCCTGGCGCGACCGCCGCCGCGTGGGCGTCGCCGTGGGGCCAGGCGATCTCCGCCGGCGACCCCGCCAACACGTACTTCGGCTCCTACCGCGAGGTGTTCGCGCGCGACCTCTATGAGGCGTGGACCGCCGCCTTCTACGCGGGCGACCGCGCGACCGCGCGTGACATGACGCGATTCCTGTTCGAGCGCCAGCAACTGCCGGACGGCTCGATGCCGCGCAACAGCCTCACCAACGGCAAGCCGGCGCCGGACTCCTTCAACACGCAGCTCGACGAGTGCGCCTACCCGCTCGTGATGGCGCTCGCCGTCGGGCTGACGTCCAAGAGCTACTACGCCGACCACATCAAGCCCGCGGCGAACTTCGTCGCCACGCACGGCCCGGCGTTCGGGCCGGAGCGCTGGGAGGAGCAGAGCGGCTACTCGCCGTCGACGATCTCGGCCGAGATCGCGGGCCTGCTGGCGGCCGCGCGGATCGCCGACATCAACGGCGATGCCGACTCCGCGGCGCTCTGGCGCGGCGTCGCCGACGAGTTCCAGCGCAACCTGAAGGCCTGGACGCTCACGACGAACGGCCCCAAGAGCCCGGACCCGTACTTCATCCGCCTCTCCAAGACCGGCGACCCGAACGCCGCGATCACCTACAACGTCGGCAACGGCGGCCCGACGCTCGACCAGCGCGAGGTCATCGACCAGGGCTTCCTGGAGTTCGCGCGGCTCGGGCTGCTGCCGAAGGACGACGCCGACATCGTCCGCTCGCTCGCGGTCGTGGACGCGACGATCAAGAAGACGACCGACAGCGGCGACGGCTTCCTGCGCTACAACGGCGACGGCTACGGCGACGGCAGCGCCGACGGCCACCCGTGGGCGCCGTCCAACCAAGGCACGGGCCACGTCTGGCCGGTGCTGGCGGGCGAGCGCGGCCAGTGGGAGCTCGACAACGGCGACACCGCCGCCGCCGTGAAGCGGCTGCAGGCGATGCGCGCGATGGCCTCGGGTGTGGGCCTGATCCCCGAGCAGGCGTGGGACGCCCCCGACATCGCGCGCTCGCTGTTCGGCACCGACCCGACGACCGCCTCGATCGGCTTCGAGAACGGCAAGCCCGCCGGCTCGGCGGCCGCGCTGACGTGGTCGGCCGGCCAGTTCGTGCGGCTGATGCTCGACGTCTCGGCCGGCAAGGTCCTCGACCGGCCGGACTACACGACCGACCGCTACGTCAAGCACAGCCAGAAGCAGACGGCGCTGACCGTCACCGCGCCCGCCGACCGCTCGCCGGCGAGCGGCGGCACGACCGTGACCGGCACCACGGCGCCCGGCAACACGGTCGTCGTCGGCGCCGTCAACCAGGACGACCACACCGCGATCACGCGCCGCGTGAAGGCGACGTCCGGGAGCTTCAGCGTCGACGTGCCGCTGACCGGCGGGACGACCGTGCTCAACGTCGTCGCCACCGCGCCGGGCGGCGCGACGGCCCGCGCCGTGCGCACGGTCGTCTATGACCTCGCGCCCGGCACCCTCGTGTTCGCCGCCGACGATCCCGACGGCGACGACCACGGTCCCGGCAACTACGCGTACCCGAGGGCCGGCGACTTCCACGCCGGCGCGTATGACCTGCAGCGCTTCGAGGTCTACGACGCGGGCGACCGGATCATCTTCCGCGTCCGCACGCGCGACCTGTCGCCGACCTTCGGCAGCCCGCTGGGGGCACAGCTGGTCGACGTCTACGTCAGCGCCCCCGGAGCGTCGCCGGCCTCGACGGCCGCGGCGTTCCCGACGCGCAACTACGTCCTGGCCACGCCATGGACCAAGCGCATCGAGGTCCAGGGCTTCGGCCAGCAGTACGTCGACGCCTCCGGCGCCACGCTCGGGCAGGTGACGATCGGCGCCAACGACATCTCCCGCTACATCACGTTCAGCGTGACCAAGGCCAGCCTCGGGACCCCCGGTCCCGGGTGGGGGTTCGCGGTCGTGCTGGCGGGCCAGGACGGGTTCAGCTCCGACCAGGCCCGCGGCTTCCAGCCGACCCCGCAGGACTATCAGTTCGGCGTCTGCCCGGCGCCGAGCGCCGACGCGCATTGCACCGTCGATCCCGGCACGGTCCCGAAGGCCGTGGACGTGATCGGCGATGCGGCGCAGCTCGACTACACGCAGCACCAGCCCGTGTCCATCTCGCCCGTGGTGATCCAATGACAAGGAAGTTGTTCGTGCCGGCCGCGATCGCGCTCGCGATCGCGGTGCCCTCGCTGTCGCGTGCCCAAGCGCCGCCGACGAACCTGGCGCGCGGCGCCGTGGCGACCGCCAGCTCCTCCGAGAGCGCGCAGTATCCCGGCTCCAACGCCATCGACGGCGATGCGACGACGCGCTGGTCGAGCGCGTTCTCGGACCCGCAGACGCTCGAGTTGGACCTCGGCGCGCGCGCGTCGATCAGCGACATCTCGCTGCTGTGGGAGGCCTCCTACGGCAAGGCGTACAAGATCGAGGTCTCCGACGATCGCTCGACCTGGACCCAGGTGGCCGCGACGAGCAGCTCCGACGGCGGCACGGACGACTATCCGGGCCTGAGCGCCACCGGCCGCTACGTCAAGCTGACCGGTACCGCGCGCGCCCTGCAGTACGGCTACTCGCTCTACGAGATCGCCGTCAACGGCGAGTTCCTCGCCACGGCCGTGTCGCCCGCCGCCTCGAGCTACTCGATGCTCGAGAAGGACGGCACGGTCTCGATCCCGGTGCGGCTCAACCGCGCCGCGACCGATCCGGTGACGGTCAAGTACGCGACCGCCGACGGCACGGCGACGGCCGGCAAGGACTATGAGGCGGCCTCGGGCACGCTCACGTTCGCGCCGGGCGAGACGGAGAAGACGATCACCGTCAAATCGACCGACGACGGGCTCGACGAGCCCAACGAGACCTTCGACGTGGGCTTCTCGGACTCCAACGTCACGATCGGCCCGCGGACGAAGGCGACGGTGACGATCCTCGACGACGACGAGGCGCAGTTCGACGGCGCGACGTCGACCGTCGACGGCTTCGAGGGGACGCTGCACGTCCTCGCCGCGCCGCAGGCGCCGAACAACAGCGGCCTCTTCACGTTCTCCGACAAGGCGGCGGACACGCCCAAGCTGACCGCGAGCTCGAGCCCGCGGCCCGGCAGCTCCGGCACGCAGGCGATGCAGGTCGTCTCGACGATCGCCTCGGGCGGCTACGGCGGCTTCTCCGACAACCTGCCGGCGGCGCAGGACTGGAGCGGCTACGACGGCTTCTCGTTCTGGTTCAAGGGCACCGGCACGGGCCACAACCTCGAGTTCGAGATCAAGGACGGCGGCGCCGACGGCGAGCACGCCGAGCTGTTCAACTCGCACGTGCTCGACGACTCGACGGCGTGGAAGTTCGTCCACGTCCCGTTCTCGTCGTTCGCCAAGCGGACCGACTTCCAGCCCGGCGGCGCGCCCACCGACGGCAAGCTCGACCTCACGAAGATGTGGGGCTTCGCGATGAACCTGACGACGGGGACGAACTCGTACCTGATCGACGACGTGCAGGTCTACCAGCAGGTCCGCAACGTCGAGACGCTCGAGGGTGCGGCGTCGGTGGCGGACCGCGGCTTCGGCGTCTTCAACGGCAACAACACGCCGCCGACGCTCGCGATCGAGCCGCTGGCGCGTGACGGCGTGACCGACAACCACGCGCTGAAGGTCGACTACGACACACCGTCCGGGCAGTACGGCGGCTTCCAGCAGGACCTCTCCGACGCGCAGGACTGGAGCGCCTTCAAGGGGATCCGGTTCTGGTTCTACGGCCGCCGCACGTCGGCGTCGCCGGCGACGATCAGCTTCGAGATCAAGGACGGCGGCAGCGGGCCGGGCGCGTCGGAGCTGTGGACGACGTCGTTCCTGGACGACTCGCAGGGCTGGAAGCTCGTCTCGATCCCGTTCTCGAAGTTCACCTACCGGACCGACTACCAGCCGGTCGGCGGCATCAACCACGTGCTCGACCTCAACAAGATGTGGGGCTACGCGGTCACGCCGCCCGCCGCCGACCACGGCTCCTTCGACTGGGACGACGTGCAGGTCTACGGCGTCAACTCCGGCGTGCCGGACATGTCGTTCGCCACCGACAAGGCGGCCTACCTGGCCAAGCCGGGCGACACCGTCAACGTCGGCGTGACGATGAAGACCGTCGACGGCAAGCCGCTGGCGGATGCCCAGCTCCTCGCCTACGCGACCGGCGACGACACGGCCAAGGCCGGCACCGACTACACGGCGGCGTCCGGCACGCTGTCGTTCCCGGCGGGCACCGCGTCAGGAACGACGAAGACGTTCCCCGTCACGCTGCTGAGCCCGGACGGCGCCTCGGAGGCCAAGCGCATCAAGCTGACGCTCGCAGGCGCAGACACGCCGTCCGTGATCGTCATCGACGCGCACGGGCTGCCGTACCTGGACAGCTCGCGCAGCGTGGAGGACCGCGTCAAGGACCTGCTCGGGCGCATGACGACGGCCGAGAAGGTCGGCCAGATGACGCAGGCGGAGCGGCTGGCGCTCGACGCGCCGGGCGACATCGCGACGTACAACCTCGGCTCGATCCTGAGCGGCGGCGGCTCGACGCCGACGCCGAACACGCCCGCCGGCTGGCAGGACATGATCAACGGCTTCCAGACGACGGCGATGACGACGCGCCTGCAGATCCCGCTGATCTACGGCGCCGACGTGGTGCACGGGCACAACAACGTGCTGGGCGCGACCATCTTCCCCCACAACATCGGCATGGGGGCCGCGCACGACCCGGCGCTCGGCCGTCAGGAGGGCGCCGTCTCGGCGGCGGAGATGAAGGCGACGGGCGTCCAGTGGGCGTTCGCGCCGTGCATCTGCGTCGGGCGCGACGAGCGCTGGGGGCGGACGTATGAGAGCTTCGGCGAGGACCCGGCGCTCGTGGCCGCCAACGAGGACGTCATCGACGGCTTCCAGGACAACGGCACGCTGGCGACCGCGAAGCACTTCGCGGGCGACGGCCTGACGGCCTACGGCTCGTCGGCGACCGGCTCCTACAAGCTCGACCAGGGCGTCGACCAGGTCTCGCAGGCCGACTTCCAGCGGCTCGCGCTGGCGCCGTACGTCCCGGCCGTGAAGGACCATCACATCGGCTCGATCATGCCGTCGTACTCGAGCGTCGACTACACCGACGACGGGCTCGGCAACCCGGTCAAGATGAGCGCGAACAAGTCGCTCATGACCGACTGGCTGAAGGATCAGCAGGGCTTCGACGGCTTCCTGATCTCCGACTGGCAGGCGATCGACCAGATCCCCGGCGGCTACGACTCGGACGTCACGACGTCCATCAACGCCGGCATGGACATGGTCATGGTCCCGTACGAGTACCAGCAGTTCGAGACCTCGCTGACCAACGCGGTCAACTCGAGCTCGGTGCCGATGTCGCGCATCGACGACGCCGTGACGCGGATCCTGCGCGAGAAGTTCAGGCTCGGCCTGTTCGAGCATCCGTTCCCCGACTCGGCCGACCGGGCGAACTTCGGGACCGACGCGCACCGCGCCCCGGCGCGGCAGGCGGCGTCGGAGTCGCAGGTGCTGCTCTCCAACGACGGCGTACTGCCGCTGTCCAAGACCGCGAAGGTCTACGTCGCCGGCTCCAACGCCGACGACACGGGCAACCAGTCCGGCGGCTGGACGATCTCGTGGCAGGGCGGCTCGGGCAACGTCGTCCAGGGCGCCACGTCGATCCTGGCCGGCATGAAGCAGGTCGCGCCCGGCGCGTCGATCACGTACTCCAAGATCGCGTCGGCGCCGACGAGCGGCTACGACGTGGGCGTCGTGGTCGTCGGCGAGACGCCGTACGCGGAGGGCGTGGGCGACATCGGCAACGGCCGCGCGGACCTGTCGCTGTCGGCGGCGGACCGGACGGCGATCGACCGCGTGTGCGGCGCGATGAAGTGCGCCGTGCTGGTCGTCTCCGGCCGGCCGATGGTCGACGCCAAGCTGCTCGCGGGCAACGCCCTGGTCGCCTCGTGGCTGCCGGGCTCGGAGGGCGAAGGCGTGGCGGACACGCTGTTCGGCGACAAGCCGTTCACGGGCCGGCTGCCCCTGACCTGGGCCAAGACGATGGCGCAGCTGCCGATCAACGTCGGCGACGCGTCGTATGACCCGCAGTTCCCGTACGGCTGGGGCCTGCGGACCGACTCGGCCCGCGCCCGGCTGGTGAAGGCGCAGTCGCTCGGCGCCACCGGGCTCGACGGCGTGCTGGCGGCGGACGACTGGAACGCCGGCGGCTCCGTCAAGCACGGCGCGGACGTGCTCGCGCGGCTGCGCTCTGCGGGCGCCGCCGGCTTCGAGGCCAACGACCTCGTCGTGTCGGTCGCGCGTGACCTCGCCCAGGCGGCGATGCTGCGCGACGGCATCACGGCGGCGGCGTCGGCGCTGACGGCCGATGCCGAGCACCTGCTGTACACCGGCGACGTGCAGGGCGCGATCGCGAAGCTCGCCGCGGTGGCGCTGACGTCGACGTCGGCCGACGGCGGCGCGGGCGGGACGGTTCCGGCCACGCTCGCGCTCACGCTCGGCCCGGCGGCGTCGTTCGGCGCGTTCAAGCCGGGCGTGGACGGGGACTACACGGCGCAGACCACGGCGAACGTGATCTCGACGGCGGCCGACGCGACGCTGAGCGTCTCCGGCGACGACCACCTGCGCAACGGCGCGTTCTCGCTCGCGTCGCCGCTGCAGGTGGCGCTGTCGAAGTCCTCGTGGACCGCGCCGGTGACCAACGATCCGGTGACCGTCGGCTTCAAGCAGCACATCGGCGCCACCGAGGGGCTGCGCACCGGCAGCTACTCGGCGACGCTGACGTTCACGCTGTCGACGACGAGCCCGTAGCGGCCGCGACCGGCTCCCGGCGCCCGTCGAACGCGGCGAGCGCCGGGAACGCGGCCATCACGACGAACACGCCTGCGATGCAGGCGAGCCCGCCGCTCACCACCGCCACGCCGGCGGTGGTGAGGGAGGCGGCGATGCCGGATTCGAGGTCGCCCAGCCGCGGGCCGCTGGTGACCACGAGCGTGAAGGTCGCCGACATGCGGCCGCGCAGCGCCTCCGGCGTGATGGTCTGGTTGATGATCGAGCGGCACACGGCGCTGACGCTGTCGGCGCCGCCGGCGATCGCGAGGCAGATCGCCGCGAGCCACAGCGTGGGCATCAGGCCGGCCGCCGTGATCGCCGCGCCCCAGGCGAGCACGCACCCGATCACGATCCGGCCGAGCCAGCGGGCGTGCTCGACCCACCCCGTCGTGAGCGCGGCGACGGTCGCCCCCGCCGACACCGCGGCATAGAGCAGGCCGGTGCCGCTCGCTCCCGCGTCGTAGACGGTCAGGGCCAACACGGCGAACAGCGCGCGCGGCATGCCGAACGTCATCGCGACGAGGTCGATCGCGAAGGAGCCCATCAGTGCCTGGTTGCCCCGGACGAACCGCAGCCCTTCGCCGATCGAGCGCAGGATCGGCGGATGCTCCTCGTCGACGGGCGCGGGCGGCAGCTTCGGCAGCGCGAGCGTGACGACGATCATCAGGATGAAGCCGATCGCATCCGCGACGAAGGCGGCGGAGACGCCCTGCCAGGCGATCACCAGCCCGCCGAGGCCCGGCCCGACGACGGCTGCCGTCTGGTGCAGCCCGTAGCTGAGCGAGAGCGCGGCGCGGAAGCGGTTGCCGGCGAGCGCGGGGAGGACGGCCGAGCGCGTGATGTTGTCGATCGTCGAGCCGGTCGCGACCGTTGCGGCGAGGATGAAGATCAGCCAGACCGGGGGCTTGCCGTGGATCGCTCCGGCCGCGAGCGCGACGGCGGAGAGCATCACGACCGCCTGGCCGGTGAGCATCAGGCGGCGGCGGTCGTCGACGCGGTCGGCGACCGCTCCGCCGAGCAGCGAGCCGACGACGATCGGGATCAGCTCGACGACGCCGAGCAGGCCGACGAGCGCAGCCGAGTGCGTGAGCAGGTAGACCTGGAACGGGATCGCGACCAGCGCAGCCTGCGCGCCGAGCCCGGAGAAGAGCTCGCCGAGGATCAGCAGGCGCAGGCTGCGGTTCTCCCTCAGGAGCCCGAGATCGACCGTGACCCGCGCCATCGCGGCGATGACTAAAGCAGCGGCCCTACCATCCTGGTCCTGCGGATGACGCGGACGACGGACGTTTCGAGCGAGCTCGGATTCGAGCTCGAGCGCTTCGGGTGGACCCCGGACGATCGGCTGGAGGTCAGCGGCCGCTGGTTCGGCGTGCGCGGGCGGCGCTTCGTACGCCCGGTCATGAATCTGCGCGTCGAGGGCCGGCGGAAGCGCCTGGTCGCGGTGCTCGACCACAAGCCGTGGCCGGCGGACGGCGAGGGCGCATGGACCGCGGCGTTCGCGTGGCGCGGCGAGCGCGACCAGATCACCGCCGTCCGCCTCGAGGTCGCGCCGGACATCGTGCTCGACCTGCCGGCGCCGGGAGAGGATGCCGCGGGAGCGATCCTGCACCCGCGCGCGCGCAAGCGGGCGGCGCGGCGGGCAGAGGCGCCGCCGCCCGCGGCCGAGCCTTCGCCCGCGCCGCCTGCCGCCGAGCCCACGTCGGCGCCGCCCACGGCCGAGCCTTCGCCGGCGCCGGCCGCGGCCGAGCCCTCGCCCGCGCCGCCCGCGGCCGAGCCTTCATCCGCGCCGCCCACGGCCGAGCCTTCGCCGGCGCCGCCCGCGGCCGAGCCTTCGCCCGGGCCGGCCGCGGCCGAGCCCTCGCCCGCGCCGCCCGCCGAGCGCTCGCCCGCCCCTCCGCCGCCCGCGCCGCCGCCCGTGCGGCGCGCGCCGCCGCCCGTCCCCGAGCCTCCGCGCGAGCCCGCCCCGGCGTTCGCCGAGCGCGAGCGCATCGCGGCCGCGCTGGCCGAGGAGCGCGCCGAGCGCGAGCGCCTCGCCGCCGCGCTGGCCGACGCCGAGTCCCGCATCGCCGGGCTGGCCGAGCACCACGACTCGGCCGTCGAGCGCGTCAACGAGCTCGTGCGCGTCGAGGGCGACCTCGCCGCCGCCCGCGAGGAGAACGCGGATCTCCGCCGCCGCGCCGAGGCGCCCGAGCGCGAGCTCGCCGAGACCCGCGAGCGCGCCTCAGCGACGGAGCGCGAGCTCGCCGCCGCGCGCGAGGAGATCGCGGACCTCCGCCGCCGCGCAGAGGCCGCCGAGGCCGCGCGCGACGCCGCGCTCGGCGATATCCGCCGCCGCGCGGACGCCGCCGAGGTCGCGCTCGCCTCCGCCCGCGATCGCGCCGCCACCGCGGAGCAGGAGGCCATCGTGGCCGGCGACCGCGCGGCCACCGCGGAGCGCAAGGCGGACGCCGCGCGCCAGGAGCTCGCGTCAGCGCCGCGCCCGGTCCCCGGCGCCGTGCTCCCCTCGCGCGCCGTCCCGCCGCAGCACGACCGCGTCTGGTCCGCGCGCATCATCGGGCTCGTCTGGATCGTCGTCCTGGTGGTCGTCCTGGTCGTGATCCTCCAGCTTTTGCTCTGATCGCGCGGAAAGCGGCATCCGCCGCACGCTCATCGGGTACCCACGCTCCATGACCGCTCCGGCAAGCCGGACTGCTCCGATCGCCGCGCCACCACATCGAACGCGCCGCCGCTATGCGAGCTGGCGCCCAAAGGCGGCGCTCGTCGCGGTCGTGATCGCGCTCGTCGTCAGCCAGGCCGTCGTCTTCGTCTTCCAGCTCGTCGCCGGAGGCGAGGGCGGCACGGTCGACGGCGTCACCGCGATCTCGCTCGTGCTGGCCGATGCGGTGATGATCGGCATCGTGCTCGTCTTCGCCCGCCGCGGCGCCGAGCGGCTCTCCGCGGCCACGCTCGGCATCCGCCGGACGCGCTTCGGACCCGCGCTCGGGTGGATGCTCGCGATCTACTTCGGCGTCGTCGCGCTCGAGGGCCTGTGGGCGCTGCTGCTCGCCGCGCTCGGAGCGGACGGTGGCGTCAGCCGCCACGACGCCGGCTCCCCCGGCGCCCCGTCGACCGCCACCGCCCTCGCGATCTTCTTCGCGATCGCGGTCGCCGCCCCGATCGGCGAGGAGATCGCCTTCCGCGGCTACCTCTTCCCGGCGCTCACGCGCTGGCGAGGCCCGTGGACCGGCGCGATCCTCACCGGCCTGCTGTTCGGGGCCGCGCACTTCCTCGTGTACCCAGTCGTGTTCCTGCCCGCGCTGACGTTCTTCGGCTTCGGCGCGTGCCTGTTGTTCTGGTTCACCGGCTCGCTGCTGCCGAGCATCTGCCTGCACGCGATCAACAACGCGATCGCGGCCGGCGTCCTGCTCGGAGGGAGCTGGCAGGTGCCGCTCGGCGTCCTCGGCGCCGTCGCGGCCGTCCTGCTCCTGCTCACGCCGTTCGCGCGCGAGCGGGCGCCTCAGACCGCCTGACCCACCCAACCCAACGGAAGGGACCACCATGGCCGCCCAGCCCGAAGCACCCGTGCGCGAGACGCCGGCCACCGCCTCACCGATCGATCGTCACACCTCGCCCGTCGCCGACACCGAGCGGCGGACCGGGCGCGCGGTGGCCTCGCTCGTGCTCGGCATCATCAGCATCCCGACGTTCTTCTTCTGGCCCGTCGCGATCACGCTCGGCGTGCTCGCGATCGTGATCGGCACGATGGCCCGCACCGATGCCCGCAAGCTCGGCTACACGAACACCGGGCAGGCGAAGGCCGGCGTGATCTGCGGCATCGCCGGCATCGTGCTGGCGATCGGCCTGATCGTCGTCGTCGCCGCGGTCAGCTCCTCGTAGCCAATACCGCCTCGAGCGTGTCGGCCTGCGCCGCCGGCTTGTCCGGCCGGTGGCGCAGCACGCGCGCGAACCGCAGCGCCACGCCGCCCGGGTAGCGCGGGCTGGTCTGGACCCCGTCGAACGCGATCTCGACGACCAACTCGGGCCGCACGTACACGACGTGGCGCTCGCGCCGCTCCTCCAGCTCCAGCAGCTTCTCCGTCTGCCACGCGAGCATCGCGTCGGTCAGGCCCTTGAACGTCTTGCCGAGCATCACCCAGCCGTCCGGCCCGCGGGCGCCGAGGTGGAGGTTCGAGAGCCGGCCCTGCCGGCGCCCGTGGCCCCACTCCGCGGCGAGCACGACGAGGTCGAGCGTGTGCACGGGCTTGACCTTCACCCAGGCGGAGCCGCGCCGGCCCGCCTCGTAGGGCGCGCCGAGCGCCTTGACCACCACGCCCTCGTGGCCCATGGCCAGCGCGGCGGCCAGCACGGCCTCGCCGTCGGAGCCGCGCGGCACCCGCTGCGGGACAACCGCCAGCGCGTCGGAACGCTCCGACGCCGGGCGGTCGAGCAGGTCCTCGCCGTCGAGGTGCAGGACGTCGAAGAACATCGGCGTCAGCGGGATCGCGTGGTTGGGCGCGCGGGTGCCGAACCGGCTGCCGGTGACCTGGAACGGATGCGGCCGGCCGTCCTCGCGCAGCGCGATCGCCTCGCCGTCGAGCACGATCGAGCGCACCGGCAGCGCCAGCGCCGCCTCGACCACCTCCGGCAGCCGCGGCGTGACCTCGTCCAGCGTCCGCGTGAAGATCGCGACGTCGCCGCCGTCGCGGTGGACCTGGATGCGCGCGCCGTCGAGCTTCCACTCGACCGCCGCCGGCCCGGTCTTCTCGAGCGCGGCCGCGACGTCCTGGGCGGTGGAGGCGAGCATCGGCTGCAGCGGGCGGCCGACCTCGAGCCGGAACCCGGCGAGCCCGGCGGCGCCCTCGCGCAGCGCCGTCTCGGCGACCACGCCGAGGTCGCCGCGCAGCATCAGCGCCCGCCGCACGTCCTTGAGCGGGACCTCGGCCGCGCGCGCGACCGCATCGCCCAGGACGCCCGCCAGCGCGCCCTGGCGCAGGTCGCCGAGCACGACGGCGGTGAGGAACGCCTGCTCGCTCGCCGTCGCGCGCGAGAGCAGCCCGGCCAGCTCCGCCCGCCGCGCCGCCTGCGAGCCCGCGCCGGAGATCGCCGCGAGGCGGTCCAGCGCCGCGTCGACGTCGGCGACCGTGAGCGACGCCGCCGGTGCGGGTGGCGGCGGCTCTTGCAGCGCCGCCCACCCGACGCCGAGGACCCGCTGGCGCGGCGCGCCCGCCAGGTAGCCGGCGCCCGCCCGCCGCTCCTCCGGCGCGAGCCCGCGCAGCGCGAGCGCAAGGCGCTCGACCTTCGCCTTGCGCCCGGGCTCGGCGCGGACGTCCTCCGTGGCGGCGGCGAGCTCGGCGAACAGCATCCGCACATTCAAGCGGGCGGATAGGCTCGCGCCCATGCCGACCGTGCTGGTCACGGGCGCCTCGACCGGCATCGGCCGGGCGACCGCGCTCGCGCTCGCGCCCACCCACACCGTGCTCGCCGGGGTCCGCCGGCTCGAGGACGCGCCGCCGGGGACGACGCCCGTGCAGCTCGACGTCACGAACCGGGAGCAGGTCGCCGCGCTGCGCGCGCTCCCGCGGCTCGACGCGCTCGTCAACAACGCCGGGATAGCGGTCACGAGCCCGCTCGAGCACCTGCCGCTGGACGAGCTGCGGCGCCAGCTCGAGGTGAACGTGATCGGCCAGCTCGCGATCACCCAGGCCGTGTTCGCGCAGCTGCGCGCCGCTCGCGGGCGCGTCGTGAACGTGTCCTCGATCGGCGGCCGGATGGCGCTCCCGCTCTACGGCCCGTATGCGGCGTCGAAGTACGCGCTGGAGGCCCTCAGCGACTCGCTGCGGCGCGAGCAGCGCGAGGTCAAGGTGATCCTGATCGAGCCGGGCGCGATCGCGACCCCGATCTGGGACCGCGGGATCGCCACCGCGGACTCGCTCTGGGCTGGGATGCCGCCCGACGCGCACGCGCGCTATGGCGCGCTCGTCACGGGCATGCGCGCCCAGGCCCGGAAGCTCGGGACCGAAGGCGTGCCGGCCGAGACGGCGGCCGCGCTGATCGTCCGGGCGCTGCATGCGCGCCGCCCGCGCGCGCGGTACGTCATCGGCCGCGAGGCGCGGGTCCAGGCGGCACTGGCGCGCGTGCTGCCGGATCGCGCGCTCGACGCGGTGCTCGCCGCCGGGGTCCGGCGATTGTTGAACAATCACTGAGATTGTGTAACAATCGCGGCCATGTCGCGCGTCCAGGTCCTGCTCGCCGCCGTCTGCTTCGGCACCACCGGGACCGCCCAGGCGCTCGGGCCGGACGGACTTGCTCCAGCCGGTGTCGGTGCCGCCCGCATCCTCGTCGGCGGCGCGCTGCTCGTGCTCGTCGCGATCCTGCTGCACGGCGTCCGCGCGCTGACGCGCGTCCAGGGCCGGCCCGCGCTCGTCGCGGCGGCCGGCGTCGCCGTGTACCAGCTGGCGTTCTTCGCGGCCGTGCGCGACACCGGCGTCGCGGTGGGGACGATCGTCGCGCTCGGCTCCGCGCCCACGCTGGCGGGCGCGTTCGAGTGGGCGCTGGAGCGCCGCGTCCCCTCGCGCGCGTGGGCGCTCGCGACCGCGCTGGCGTCCGCCGGCGTCGCGATGCTCGCGCTCGCCGGCGGTGCAGACGCGTCGATCTCGCCGCTCGGCGTCGCGCTCGCGCTCGTCGCCGGCGCCGCCTACGCGGCGTACACGCTCGCCGCCAAGCGGATGCTCGGCGCCGGCAACGCGCCCGAGACCGTGATGGCGGTCGCCTTCGGGCTCGGCGCCGTCGCGCTGGCGCCCGTCCTCGCCGTCACCGGGGCGGGCTGGCTCACGCGGGCCGACGGGATCGGCCTGGCAGTCTTCCTCGGGATCGTGCCCACCGCGCTCGCCTACCTGCTGTTCGCCCACGGCCTCAGGCGGCTGACCGCCGCCGAGACCGCGACGCTCACGCTCGCCGAGCCCCTGACCGCGGTACTGCTCGGCGTGGTGGTGCTGAGCGAGCGGCTCACGCTCCCGGCCGCCTGCGGCGCGGGGCTCGTGCTCGCCGGCATGCTGGCGCTGGCAGCGCCTGCGCGCCGTCCCGCTCCCGCATGGCAGTAGTCGACTCCCTCACCGACGCGCTCCGCCAGGAGATCCTCGACGGCCGCCGTGCGGCCGGCGCCCGGCTGGTCGAGCAGGAGCTGTGCGCGTACTACGGCGTCGCGCGGCACTCGCTGCGCGCCGCGCTGCGCGCGCTGGCGGCCGAGGGGCTGATCCGCGTGGAGCCGAACCGCGGCGCGCGGGTGGCCAAGCTGTCGCCGGAGGAGATCACCGCCCTGTACGAGCTACGGACCGCGCTGGAGACCGAAGCCGCGAGGCTGTCGCTCGAGCGCCATGGCCGGATGCCGCCGCCGGTGCACGCGGCGCTCGCGACGCTCCAGGCCGCGTGCGCGGCGGAGCCGTTCGCGTGGGGACCGGTGAACGAAGCGCACGCGGCGCTCCATCACGCGATCGTGGCGGCGGCCGAGAGTCCGCGCATCGAGGCCGCGCACATGGCGCTCAGCGGCGAGCTGCGGCTGTTCCTGAACCAGCTCGAGCCGCTGTGGTCACGGGAGCGGATGGCCGCCGGCCACGCCGCGCTGGTCGCGGGACTCGAGAGCGAAGGGCCTGCGGTCCTGCGCGAGCACCTGCGCGAGTCGGCCGCCGCGCTCGTCGCGGCCGGGTAGGTGGGACGCCGGGCGGGCGTGCTCCGGGTGTTGAGGGAATGGCACGCCCGCCCGGCGGGGGGAGGGAGGAGAGGAGAGCGCCTGAATGGACGCTCACTTCTTCGTCTGCCCGCGTTCCGGGAGCGAAAAACGCAATGGTCAGCGCCGGAACGCGCTCCCGGCGCGATGGTTCGCGCACGGACTCAGCGCGTTCCCTCGGGTGGGCTTGGCATCCTGTGTCTGGGATTCCCCCATTTGCAGGCCTGGGTCAGGCCTGTCAGACACGAGAGGAGACCCGGTTGACACGCAGATTCGACATCGGGCCGATCCTGCTGGCGATTGGAGCGGTACTGCTGCTGGTGGCGCTGTTCCTGGACTGGTACGGCCCACTCACGGCATGGAACGCCTTCGAGCTGACGGACATCGTGCTCGCCGCCTTGGCGGTTGCCGCGCTCGTGGGCGCGGTGGGATTGCTGGCGCCCGAGCTGGAGTACCTGGAGAAACGCGTCGTCCCCTGGATCGCCGGCGCCGCGCTCGTGCTGGTCGCCGCCGAGCTGCTGGACCCGCCGCCGGGTGCCGGGGGCGAGTCGCTCGGTACCGGGGCGTGGCTGGCGCTGGCGTCCGCGGTCGCGATGGTGGCCGGGACGATCCTGAGCCTCGGGAGGGTCTCGTTCGCGGTGGCCGTCGAGGGCCGCGACCGCCGCGTGCGCGTCGCGCCCGTCGATCACCAGGGTCCGCCGACGGAGGCCGGCGCGCCGGTCCCGCGCTCGAGCGACTCGCTGCTGCGTCCGCCTGAGACGCCGTCGGGGTCGTGATGGCGCCCGTGCGCGAGGTCTCGTTCGACCTGGAGCGCTTCGGCTGGGTCGAGGACGGCCGGCTCGAGGTGATCGGCCGCTGGAGCGGCCTGCGCGGGCGCCGCGTCGGCCGCGTGGTGCTGAGGGTCGCGGGCCGGCGCCTTCCGGCGCTCGCCGGCGGCTCGCCGCCGGCCGCGGACGAGCCCTGGCGTGCGGAGTTCGCCTACGACGGAGATCCCGCGGCCGTGAAGGGCGCGGAGCTCGAGATCGGCCGCAGCCTCGTCGTCGACCTGCCCCCGCCGCGGCGCCGGCGCCGGCGGCCGGGGACGAGCGAGACCCCGACCGTCGCCGCCGCTCGCGACCTCGCGGTCGCGCGCGCCGAGGCCGAGTCGGCCCGGACCGAGCTGGCCGCCGCGCGCGCGGAGCTGTCGGCGCTGCGCGACGCCTCGCCGGACGCCGCGGCGCTGGCGGCGGCTCGGGCCGAGCTGGCCGCCGCACCAGATCCCGACGAGGTCGACGCCATGCGCGCCGAGCTGACCGAGCTGCGCGAGGCCGCCTCGGCCACCGTGGAGCTCAACGCGCTGCGCGTGACGCCGTCGGAGGCCGAAGCGCTCCGCGCCGAGCTCGCCGCCGCGCGGGCGGACGCGGAGAGCGCGCGCGCCGAGCTCGCCGCGCTGCGCGAGTCGCCGTCCGACGCCGACGAGATCGAGACCCTGCGAGCGGAGCTGGCCGCCGCGCAGGCCGACGCCGCCGCGCTGCGCGAGCGGTCCGGCGACGACAGCGAGCTCGCCGGCCTGCGTCTGGCCCACGGAAGCCTGCGCGCGTCGCATGAGCGGCTCGAGGACGAGCTGGAGGGGCTGCGCGGCGTCCGCGACGAGCGCGACCGCCTCGCCGGCGAGCTGGAGCAGCTGCGCGCCCGGGGCGCCGACGAGGAGCGCGCCAAGGCCGACCTCGGGGAGGTCATCCGCGAGCTGCAGGATCGCGCCTCGCAGTCGGACTCCGCGCGCCGCCAGCTGATGGACGAGCTGACGCAGGCGCGGCGCGAGATCGCCGCGTTGAAGGAGCGCCTCTCCGCCGCCGAGACCTCGCTCGCCGAGGCGCGCGCCGACGCCGAGCAGCGCCTGGACGCGGAGCGCGCGACGACGACCGAGGTCCACTCGCGCCTGGCGACCGCGCGCGAGGAGGCGCAGAAGACGATGGTCGCGGAGGCGGAGGAGACCGAGCGCCTGCGCGCCGAGCTCGAGACCACGCGCGAGGACGCCGAGCGATTGCTGGCCGCCGAGCGCGCCGAGGTGGCGCGCCTGCGCGAGGAGCTGATCTCGCGCGACGGCGAGGAGGACGAGGCGAGGCGCCGGATGCTCGAGCGCATCGGCCGCGACCTGGAGCGTGAGCGCAGCACGACGCGCGAACTGCGCCGCGAGATCGAGGAGCTGCGGTCCGAGACGGCGCGCCGCCGTCGCTCCGAGTCCGCCGCCGTGGCGAACGGGATCGCGACGATGGAGGAGCCGCTCGATCGCGCCGTCCGCACGCCCGAGGGCACGCGGCGCCGCGTCGACGCCGCCCGGGTCGCGTCCAGCCGCCGGGTCCCGCCGGTCCCGCCGAGCCCGTTCGGCCTCTGGGCCGTGCGGATCGGCGCCGCGCTGCTCGTCGCCGTTCTCGGGATCGCGCTCGTGCTCCTGCTCTCGGCACTCGCGTGACGATCGCGGCGCCCTCGAGCTCGCCACCGGTCTCGACGCCCCGCACCGCGCCGCTGCTCGTTCTCGCGGCGCTGGCGCTGGCGGCGCTCTCGCTGCTGCTTCCTTGGGCGCTGGCGTTCGACCCGTCGGCGTGGCTGGTCTGGGGGCGCGACACGCTGCGGCTCGCGCTCGACACGAGCCCCGGGCCGTCGTGGAAGCCGCTGCCGGTCGTGCTCACGACCCCGTTCGCGCTGCTCCCCGGCGCCGCACCGGCGCTGTGGATGATCGTCGCGCGGGCCGGGGGGCTGCTCGCGCTGGCCGGCGCGTGGGCGCTCGCCGAGCGGCTCGCGGGTCGCTGGGCCGGCTTCGCCGCCGCCGCGACGATGGCGCTCTCGCCGTGGTGGCTGTTCAACACCGCGCTCGGGAACTCCGAGGGGCTGCTCGCCGCGTCGGTCGTCTGGGCGCTCGTCGCGCACCTGGAGGGCCGCACGCGCACCGCGGTCGTCCTCGGCACGGCGGCCGGGCTGCTGCGACCGGAGGTGTGGCCGTTCCTCGGCCTCTACGGCCTGTGGCTGTGGTTCCGCGACCCCGCCGCCCGCCCGGTCCTGCTCGGCTGCGGCGTGCTGGTGCCGCTGCTCTGGTTCGGCCCCGACGCGATCGGCGCCGGCGGCGCGCTCGGCGCCTCGAAGGCCGCGCGCGGCACGCCGAGCCCGGGCAGCGCGGGGCTCGAGTCGGTGCCCGCGCTGGCGCTGCTGCGCGACACGGTCGACATGGTCACCTGGCCCGCGCTCGTGGCGGCCGCGCTCGCGACGATCCTGGGGCCGCGCGCGGCGACCGGTCGCGGCGGCGACGCACGCACCGCCGGCCGCACCATCCGCTTCCTCGCCGCCGGCGCCGCCGGCTGGGTCGCGATCGTGGCCCTCATGACGCAGGCCGGCTACGCCGGCAACCCGCGCTACCTCGTCGCGGCGGCGGCGATCGCCTGCGCGCTGGCGGGCGTCGGCGCGGTGTCGCTCGCGCGCCGGACGGCGCCCGGCGGCGCCCCGCTCGGCGCCGCCGTGCTGCTCGCCGCCGTCGTCGCCGCCTCGCTCGGGACGCTGCGCGGCCAGGCCGATCAGCTCACGGACCGCCCGAAGGCGGCGGCCTCGTTCCACGACGTGGTCGCGGCGGCGGGCGGCCGCGAGGCGATCGTCCGCTGCGGCGCCCTGCGCTCGGGCGTCGGCGCGCGCTCGTTCGTGGCGTGGGAGCTCGACGTCCCCATGCGCGACCTCGGTGCGCGCCCGTCGAGCCCGGGCGTCGTCATCCGCGCCCGCTCGTTCTACGGCAATGCGCTCGAGCCCGCGCTCGCCCACGGCCACCGCGTGCTCGCGCAGGACTTCCACTGGCAGGTCGTGTCACTAGGGTGCTCGGGATGACGGACGTCGCGATCGTGGTGCACGGCGGCGCGGGCGAGTGGCCGGCGGACGCGCACGACGCCGCGCGCGCCGGGATGGAGGCCGCGGTGGAGGCGGGGCACGCGATCCTGGCGGCCGGCGGGGACGCGCTCGCGGCCGTCGAGGCCGCGGTCGTCGTGCTGGAGGACGATCCGATCTTCAACGCCGGCCGCGGCGCGGCGCTCGACGAGCGCGGCGGCGTCCTGCTCGACGCCTCGCTGATGCGCGGCGCCGACCGCGCGGCAGGCTCGGTCGCCGCCCTGCGCGGCATCCGGAATCCGGTCCGCGCCGCGCGCGCCGTGATGGAGGACGGCCGGCACCTGATGCTCGTGGGCGAGTCGGCGAGCCTGTTCGCGCGCACCGCCGGGCTCGAGACCGCGCCCGAGTCGTGGTTCCGCACCGAGGCGCGCCGGCGCGCGTTCGAGAACGGCGACTCCTCGCGCGGCGGGACGGTCGGCGCCGTCGCCCGCGACGCCCGCGGCGGCCTCGCCGCCGCCACCTCCACGGGCGGCAGCGCGCGCAAGCATCCCGGGCGTGTCGGGGATTCGCCGCTGGTGGCCGCGGGGACCTGGGCCGACGACGCCACCGCGGCGGTGTCCTGCACCGGCGACGGCGAGGCGATCATCCGCACGGCGCTCGCGCACGAGGTCGACGCGCTGATGCGCCACGCCGGCCTGCCGCTCGCCGAGGCGTGCGAGGTCGCGCTCGCCGGGCTGGCGCTGCGCCCCGGCACCGGGGGCCTGATCGCCGTCTGCGCGGACGACGTCGCCGCGCCGTTCACGACGCCCGCGATGCCGCGCGCGTGGAGGCTCGGGCACGGGCCCACCCTGACCGCGGTCGGCCGCGATGGCTGACGAGGCCGACCGGCTGTACGGCCTCCCGCTCGAGGACTTCGTCTCCGAGCGCGACGCCGCCGCCAAGGCGCTCCGCCGCGCCGGCGACCGCGACACCGCCGACGCTCTCGCCAAGCTCCCGAAGCCGACGCCCGCGGCGTGGGCGGCCAACCAGGTCGCCCGGACCGAGCCGGAGATCCTCGACGCCTTCCTCGCCTCCGGCACGGCGCTGCGCGAGGCGCAGGAGGCGGCGCTGGCCGGCGACGCCTCGAGCCTGCGCGAGGCGACGCGCGCCCAGCGGGCCGCGGTCGAGGCGTTCATGGCCGCCGCCCAGCCGCTGCAGCCCGCCGGCCGCAAGCTCTCGCGCGCGATGAGCGACCGCCTGCGCACGACGCTGCTCGCGGCCGCCGGCAACGAGGAGCTCAGCGACGCCCTCGCCGAGGGCCGCCTGGCGCTGGAGGCGGAGGCGGGCGGCGCCTGGCCGCCGCCGGACCAGGCCGACGTCGCCGCCGCGCCGCGCCGGGCGAAGGCCAAGGCGGCCGCCAGGCCGGCGAAGCGCGCCGAAGGCCGCGAGCCCGTGCGCGCCACGCGCAAGGCGAAGCCGCGCGACGAGGCGGCCGAGCGCGAGGCCGCGGAGGCGAAGGAGCGCGAGCGGGCCGAGCACGAGGCGGCCAAGCGCGAGCGCGAGGCGCTGGAGCGCGAGCTTCGCGAGGCGCGCGGCGCGTTGAAGGTGCGCGAGCGCGCGCTGGCGGCGGCGGAGAAGGACGTCCGCCGCGCGGAGCACCGGCTCCAGGCCGCGCTCGCCGAGGCCGAGGACGCCCGTGTGGAGGCCGAGGCGATGCAGAAGGTGCTGGGCGAGGCGCGCGAGGCCGTCGACGCGACGCGCGACGAGGTCGCGCGCCTCGGCGAGCGGCTCGACTGAGCTCAGGCCCCGTTCGCGTTGGGGTAGCAGGCCAGCGCGAGCCGGAACCGGGTGCCCTCGTCGCCGCCGTAGCGGTCGAGCACGCCCTCGAACGCCGCCTGCAGATCGGCGACGAACGCGGCGCCCTGGTCGCCGCGCAGCCGGACCTCGCCCGAGATCCCGAGCGTCGGCGGCGAGCCCTCCTGTGCGGCGAGTCCGGCGAGGTCCGCCTGCAGACCTTCGGTCAGGTTGAGCAGGTACCCGAGCCCGTACTGGTTGTCCGAGCGCGGCGGCCCGATCCGGCCGACGAGCGCGGGCGAGACCCAGTAGGAGTGCGCGGCCGCCTGGTAGATGCCTTCGGTGATCCCGCGGATGCGCCGCTCGTCCACGAGCTCCACCAGCCCCGCGGACTGAAGCCGCTTGACGTGGTAATAGACCTTCTGCGGGGAGTCGCCGAGGTCCTTCCCGATCTGGGTGCAGGTGTTCGGCTCGACGAGCCGCCGCAGCACCTCGATGCGGCGCGGCTTGAAGAGCGCGTCCGCCTGGTCGACCCGTTCGAGGTAGAGCACATCTCGCATCGCGCGGTCCTATTTGTACGTCAAGCAGGGCAGTCCTGCCAGGAGAGCGCGTCGGCCGGCACCGCCGGATCGCGCTCTCCCTCGGACAGCTCCATCGCCACCAGCCGCGCGAGCTGCGCCCGCCCGCGGACGTCCAGCTTCCGGTAGATCTGGCCAAGGTGGTATTCGCCGGTCGCGCGCAGCTCGGCCCGCGCGCGCTGCGCCCACGGACGCGCGGCGCGACGGCCGCGCGCGCCCAGCCGGAGCCGGTCGCGCCGGCCGCGTCGGCGAGCTCGCGTACCAGCGCCCCGGCCTCCTCGCGCCGGCCGGCGCGGACGTGGTCGGCGGCGGAGCGCAGGAGCGGGTGGCGGGACTCCAGCTCGCCCTCGCCGAGCGAGACGATGCGCGCGGCCTCGGCCGGCTCGCGGTCGCGCAGCGTGACCGCGCGGCCGATCACGTCGAGCCGGCGAGCGCGCCGCGCAGCGCCTCGGGGTGCACACGCGGGATCTCGCCGAGATGCTCGAGCGCAGCCCCGTCAGCCGCGGCGAGGAAGACCCGCATCCCCTGACCGCTCATCCTCGCGGCCAACCAGCGCGCTCACGCCGCGGAGTCCACGTACACGGCCGGCTCGCGCGGCAGCGCCTGCGGATCGAACGCGGGCAGCAGCTCGCGCGCCGTCGTCGCCGGCGGCAGCCCGAGCGAGCGCGCCATCCACGCCACCGCGTCCGCCGGCGCGACCTCGCGCAGCGTGACGTCGCCATGGCGCTTGGCCAGCCGGCGGCCGTCGGGGCCGAGCACGAGCGGGACGTGCGCGTAGGACGGATCCGGCACGCCGAGCGCGCGGGCCAGCCAGAGCTGGCGCGGGGTCGAGTCGAGCAGGTCCGCGCCGCGCACCACCTCCTCGACGCCCTGCGCCGCGTCGTCGACCACGACCGCGAGGTTGTAGGCGTGCGCCCCGTCGTTGCGACGCACGACGAAGTCGTCGACGGCGCCCTCGAAGAAGCCGGCGACGCGATCCTCGAAGCCGACCACCTCGCCGTCCGTCCGCACGCGCAGCGCCGGGACGCGGCCCGCCGCCCGCAGCTGCGCGCGCTGCGCGACGGTGAGCGAGCGACAGGTCCCGGGGTACATCCCCACCGGCCCGTGCGCCGCCGACGCGGCCTCGCGGATCTCGGCCCGCGTGCAGAAGCACTCGTAGGTGTCGAGCCGCCCGAGCGCGTCCGCGTACAGCGCGCCGCGCTCGGACTGCGCGATGGCGTCGCCATCCCAGTCGAGCCCGATCGCCGCGAGGTCCTCGAGCTGCGCGCCGACGAACCGCGAGCGCACGCGGCCCGCGTCGAGGTCCTCGATCCGCATCAGGAACTCCGACCCCGCCGAGCGCGCGAACAGCCACGCGAGCACCGCCGTCCTCAGGTTGCCGAGGTGCAGCGTGCCGGTCGGGCTGGGGGCGAAGCGCCCTCTCAAAACGGCAGCGAGTCCGCCATGTCCGACAGCGTGGGCGCGGTGCGGTCGCGCTCGGAGTACAGGAGCTCGACGTCGGCCGGCCATTCGATCCCCACGTCGGGATCGTCGAAGCGGATGCCCGCCTCGGTCGCCGGGTCGTAGTAGTTGGTGCACTTGTAGACGAAGTCGGCGACCTCGGAGAGCACGAGGAAGCCGTGCCCGAACCCGACCGGGATCCACAGCATGCGCCCGCTCTCGTCGTCGAGCCGGACGCCTTCCCACTGCCCGAACGTCGGCGAGGAGCGCCGCAGGTCCACGACCACGTCCCAGACGACGCCGCGGGCGACGCGCACGAGCTTGCCCTGCCCCGGATGCGTCTGGAAGTGGATCCCGCGCAGCGTGCCCCTGCGCGAGCGGGAGTGGTTGTCTTGAACGTATTCGACAGGGATCCCGTACTGAGCGGCGACGTCCGCGCGAAACGTCTCCACGAAGAAGCCACGCGCGTCGCCGTGCACCTTGGGCTCCAGCAGTACCAGCCCGTCGAGTCTCGTCTCAAGCCGTTGCATAGATGGGGAGGAGGTTAGGGAGGGGCCGTCGAAAGACGGGTCCGCCATGCCGAGGACCGCCATCATGCCCCCGGCCGCCCGCGGCCACCAGACACTTTCCGCGTACATCTCCGCACGCTTCGACGAGTTCTCACGCTCTCAGAAGGACGTCGCCCAGTACGTCGTCGACCACCTCGACGAGGTCGCCTTCCACACGGCCGAGGAGCTGGCTCGCCGCGCGAGCACGTCGTCCTCGACGGTGGTGCGCTTCAGCCAGGCGCTCGGCTTCGAGGGGTTCCCTGAGCTGCAGGAGGCGGCGCGCGACGAGTACCGCCACCACCACCGCGCGAGCGGGCCGGCGCCCGACACCGCGGCGCCCTTGTTCAGCCTCGACCAGTCGGCGTTCGAGCAGGCCGTCGCGGCCGACCACGTCAACGTCGAGGACACGGCCCGGCGGGTCTCGCGCTCGGAGGTCGACGGCGCGATCGAGGCGATCGCCGTCGCCGAGCGGATCCTGATCGCCGGCACCGACCAGATGGCGTTCTTCGCGTCCTACCTGCGCCATCTGCTGATGCTGCTCGACGTGCGCGCCGAGATCGCGGCGTCGCCGTCGCAGGAGGCGCTGAGCCGGCTCGGCCGGATCGACGAGCGCACGCTCGTGATCGGGCTGTCCGCCGGCCGCCCGCATCCGCTCGTCGTGCGCGCGATGAAGATCGCCCGTCACCGCAAGGCCGGCACGCTGGCGATCGTGGACGCGACGCTGTCGGACGTCTCCAAGCTCGCGGAGCGCACGCTCTACTACTCGTCGAACTCGCCGGCGTTCGTGCGCTCGCATACAGGCCTGCTCTCGATCCTGCAGGCACTCGCCTACGGGCTATACGCGCGCGACGCGGCCCAATACGACGACCGCATCCGCGCCTTCAAGCTGAAGTAGCGGTGCGCGCGGTCACGCGCACCTGTACAAGGAGACCATGCTCGGACTCCCCGACGGCATCACGGCTTGCTTGTTCGACCTGGACGGCGTGCTGACCAAGACGGCCACCGTTCATGCGCGCGCGTGGAAGCAGATGTTCGACGCCTACCTGCGCGAGCACGGCGACGAGCGCCCGTTCGACGAGCACGACGACTACGACACCTATGTCGACGGCAAGCCGCGCGACGCCGGCGTCCGCGACTTCCTCGCGTCGCGCGGCCTGCATCCCGCCGAGGACGAGATCGCGCGGCTCGGGAACATCAAGAACGCCCTCGTCCTCGAGCTGATCAGGACCGACGGCGTCGAGGCGTACCCCGGCTCGGTCCGCTACCTCGAGGCGGCGCGCGATGCGGGCCTGCGGCGGGCCGTCGTCTCCTCCAGTCACAACTGCGAGGACGTGCTCAAGGCGGCCGGCATCGACCACCTGCTCGAGGTGCGCGTGGACGGGCTTGTCGCCGACGCACAGCACCTCGCAGGCAAGCCGCACCCGGACACGTTCCTGGAAGGCGCGCGGCGGCTCGGCGTGCCGCGCGCCCAGGCGGCGGTCTTCGAGGACGCCCTCGCCGGCGTCGAGGCCGGCCGCGCGGGCGACTTCGGCCAGGTGGTCGGCGTCGACCGCGTCGGGCAGCGCGACAAGCTCCGCGATCACGGCGCCGACGTCGTCGTCGAGGACCTGGAGGAGCTGCTGTGATCACGCACCCGGCGTTCTCGGTCGAGCCGTGGGCGATCACGGAGGAGGGCGTCCACCTCGAGGTGCTGGCGCAGTCGGAGTCGGTGTTCGCGCTCTCCAACGGCCACATCGGGCTGCGCGGCAACCTCGACGAGGGCGAGCCCAGCGGGCTGCCGGGGACGTACCTGAACGCGTTCTACGAGACGCGCCCGCTGCCGTACGCCGAAGCGGGCTACGGCTACCCGGAGGACGGCCAGACCGTCGTCAACGTCACCAACGGCAAGCTGATCCGGTTGCTCGTCGACGACGAGCCGCTCGACATCCGCTACGGCGAGGTGCTCCACCACACGCGCACGCTGGACCTGCGCACGGGGCTGTTGACGCGGCAGGTCTGCTGGCGCTCGCCGTCGGGCCGCGAGGTCGAGGTGCGCTCGATCCGGCTGGTCTCGTTCGTGCAGCGCTCGGTGGCGGCGATCCGCTACGAGGTGCGCGGCCATGACGGCGCGCCGCTGCGCGTGGTCGCGCAGTCGGCGCTGACGGCCAACGAGCCGGGACCTCCGCGCAGCGCCGACCCGCGCGCCGCCGAGGTGCTCGCCGCGCCGTTGATGGCCGAGGAGCAGGAGCTGCACCACGCCCGCGCCGTGCTCGTGCACCGGACGCGCCAGAGCGGGCTGCGGATGGCGGCCGGGATGGACCACCTGATCGACGGCCCGGACCGCACCGTCACCGTCTCCGACATCGCCCCCGATCTCGCGCGCGTGCTCGTCAGCTGCGAGCTGCCGCCCGACGGCTCGCTGACGCTGACGAAGTACCTGGCCTACGGCTGGTCGAGCCGGCGCTCGCTGCCGTCGGTGCGCGACCAGGTCGACGCCGCGCTGGCCTCCGCCAACCGCGCGGGCTGGGACCAGCTCGTCAGCCGCCAGCACGAGTACCTGGACGACTTCTGGGAGCGCGCCGACGTCGAGATCGACGGCGACGGCGAGCTCCAGCAGGCGGTCCGCTTCGGGCTCTTCCATACGCTGCAGGCCGGCGCTCGCGCCGAGCAGCGGGCGATCCCGGCCAAGGGACTCACCGGCCCCGGCTACGACGGGCACGTGTTCTGGGACACCGAGTCCTTCGTGCTGCCCGTGCTCACCTACACCGCGCCGCATGCGGCCGCGGACGCGCTGCGCTGGCGCCACTCGACGCTCCGCCTCGCATGCGAGCGCGGGAAGCAGCTCGGGCTGGAGGGCTCGGCGTTCCCGTGGCGCACGATCCGCGGGCAGGAGTGCTCGGCCTACTGGCCGGCGGGCACGGCGGCGTTCCACATCAACGCCGACATCGCCGACGCCGTGCTGCGCTACCTGCGCGCGACCGGCGACGAGGAGTTCGGCCGCGGCGCGGGCCTCGAGCTGCTGGTCGAGACCGCGCGGCTGTGGCGGTCGCTCGGCCACCACGACGCCGCCGGCGTCTTCCACATCGACGGCGTGACGGGGCCCGACGAGTACTCGGCGCTCGTCGACGACAACGTCTACACGAACCTGATGGCCGAGCGGAACCTGCGCAACGCGGCCGAGCTGGCGTCGCGGCACGCGGCGGAGGCGGCCGCGCTCGGCGTCGACGACGAGGAGATCGCCGCCTGGCGCGACGCCGCCGCCGCGATGCACGTGCCCTACGACGAGCGCCTGGGCGTGCATCCGCAGGACGCCGACTTCCTCAACCACGCCGTCCCCGACTTCAGCACCTTCGAGTACCCGCTGCTGCTGCACATGCCGTACTTCCAGCTCTACCAGCAGCAGGTCGTCAAGCAGCCCGATCTCGTGATGGCGCTGATGTCGCGCGGGGACCGCTTCACCGCGGACCAGAAGGCGCGCGACTTCGCCTACTACGAGGCGATCACGGTGCGCGACTCGTCGCTGTCGGCGTGCGTGCAGGCGGTGGTGGCGGCCGAGGTCGGGCACCTCGAGCTCGCCTACGACTACTTCGGCGAGGCGGCGCTGATGGACCTCGCCGACCTCGAGCACAACACGCGCGACGGCCTGCACATGGCGTCGCTGGCGGGGGCGTGGATCGCGGCCGTCGTCGGCTTCGGCGGGGCGCGCGACTCCCGCCGCGGGATGATGTTCCGCCCACGCCTGCCGGCCGCGCTGGCGCGGCTGTGCTTCCGCTTCATGTGGCGGGGGCGGCGGCTGCGCGTCGAGGTCCGCCACCCGCAGGTGACCTACGAGCTGCTCGAGGGCGAGCCGGTCGACATCTTCCACGGCGACGAGCGCGTGCGGCTCGCGGAGGGCGCGCCGCAGACGCGCCACTGGACGCCGCCCGTGCCCGGGCCGGAGCCTGTGCAGCCGCCGGGGCGCGCGCCGGCGCGCAGGAGGCAGCGCTGAGGATCGGCCTCTGGACGCTCCGGCTAGCGCCCGAGCTCGAGGTCGATCGCGCGGATCGAGGCCTCGTCCGGCAGTTTCGCGAGGATCTGGTGGAGCACGGCGTGGACCGAGCGCTCGTTGTGTCCGAAGTCGTTCAGGAACGCCTTCAGCGCCGCATGCGTGATCTTCAGCTGCGCCGGCGTGAGATCCAGCGTGAACGCCGTCTCGTCGGGGCCGATGAGGTCAGTGCGGTCGGTGCTCACGTTACAAAGCGTACAGCCGGTGCGCAGCTAACATCCAGGGCGATGAGAGACGAGGCGACGTTCCGTGTGAAGGCCGGTCTGGCCGAGATGCTCAAGGGCGGCGTGATCATGGACGTGGTCAACGCCGAGCAGGCGAAGATCGCCGAGGACGCCGGCGCGGCGGCCGTGATGGCCCTCGAGCGCGTCCCGGCCGACATCCGGCGCGACGGCGGCGTAGCACGCATGTCGGATCCGATCCTCGTCAAGGGCATCCAGGAGGCCGTGACGATCCCGGTCATGGCGAAGGCCCGAATCGGCCACTTCGCCGAGGCCCAGGTGCTCGAGGCGCTCGAGATCGACTACGTCGACGAGTCCGAGGTCCTCACGCCCGCCGACGAGGCCAACCACATCGACAAGTGGGGCTTCAAGGTCCCGTTCGTGTGCGGCGCGACCAACCTCGGCGAGGCGCTGCGCCGCATCGGCGAGGGCGCGGCGATGATCCGCTCCAAGGGCGAGGCGGGCACCGGCGACATCGTCGAGGCCGTGCGCCACCTGCGCTCGATCCGCTCGGAGATCCGCCGCCTCGGCACGCTCGACGACTCCGAGCTCGCCACCGCCGCCAAGGAGCTGCAGTCGCCGCTGGACCTCGTGCGCCGCGTCGCGGCCGACCAGAAGCTTCCCGTCGTGCTCTTCTGCGCCGGCGGCATCGCGACCCCCGCCGACGCCTCGCTGGTCATGCAGCTGGGCGCCGAGGGCGTGTTCGTCGGCTCGGGCATCTTCAAGTCCGAGGATCCGGCCGCGCGCGCCGCCGCGATCGTCGAGGCGACCACGCACTACCAGGACCCGGAGCGCGTCGCCCGCGCCTCCGAGGGCCTCGGCACCGCGATGCAGTCGCTCGAGACGCGCAAGCTCGAAGACGGCCAGCTGCTCGCCAACCGGGGCTGGTAGCCGCTTGCGGGTCGGCGTCCTCGCCCTCCAGGGCGACTTCGAGGCCCACGCGAAGCTGCTGCGCGCGCTCGGCGCCGAGGTGCGCGAGGTTCGCGTGCCCGCCGATCTCGCCGGCCTCGACGGGCTGGTGATGCCCGGCGGCGAGTCGACCACGATGACGCTGGGGATCGAGCGCGAGGGGCTCGCGGAGCCGCTGCGCGACCTGGTGCGCGCGGGCGTCCCGGTGCTCGGCACCTGCGCCGGGATGATCATGCTCGACCGCGCGCACCTGGGGCTGATGGACACGCTGTGCGCGCGCAACGCGTTCGGCCGCCAGATCCGCTCCTTCGAGGAGGACCTGGAGATCCCGGGGATCGAGGGCCCGCCGGTCCGCGCCGTCTTCATCCGCGCGCCGTGGCTGGCCGAGCACGGCGACGCGGTCGAGATCCTCGCCGCCGTCGACGGCCATCCCGTCGCCGCGCGCCAGGACAACATGCTCGTGATCTCCTTCCACCCGGAGATCGCGGGCGAGGATCGCGTCCACGAGCTGTTCCTGCGCGACGTCAGCGCCCGCGTCACGGCGTGATCGTCTACTTCACGCGCCACGGCGAATCCGTGGCCAACGTCGCCGACCGCAGCATGCAGCCCGAGCCGGAGGACGCCGACCGGCTCTCGGAGCGTGGCTGGGAGCAGGCGCGCGGCGTGGGGAGGAGGCTGCAGGGCGAGGGCATCGAGGCGATCCTGGCGAGCCCGTTCGGCCGCGCGCAGGAGACCGCGCAGGCGATCGGCGAGGTGCTGGGGCTGCCGTACGAGACCGACGCCGATCTGCACGAGGTCCGCCAGTCGGACGCCTATCGCGCCGCGTCCCCACGGTACGAGGGCACCGGCCACGTCTCCTGGATGCCGGCCGCCGCGCCCGACCACGCCGAGGCCGGCGCGGAGTCCTTCAGCGCGATCGTCGCGCGCGTCGCCCGCGTGCAGGAGCGCCTCCAGACGCGCGTCGAACGCGAACGCGTCCTGTGCGTCTCGCACTGGGGCTTCCTGCACTTCTTCCTCGGCGCCGCCATGTTCCGCGAGGACTTCTCGCCCGCCCACCTGCCGGCGCTCTACCGCTTCTCGCACGCCAACACGGGCATCACGCTGTTCGAGCGGCGCCGCGACTACCGGATCGAGGGCATCCCGTTCGACGGCTGGGCGCTGGTCACCTGGAACGACCAGGCGCACCTCTGAGCTTCCCGATCGCGCCGCCTGGGAAGGCTCGGGGCATGGCCTCGCTTCCCGCTCCTCCCGTGCCGCTCAGCAAGGTGGGCCGCGCCGCGCACGACATCGGCCTGGCAGGGCTGCTCGGCGGCAACCTCTACGGCCGGCTCGCGCTGCATCCGAGCGTGACGGAGATCTCCGACGAACGTGAGCGCGGGCGCGTCGTCAACGCCGCCTGGCGCCGCTACGGCACGATCAACACGCTCTCGCTGGCCGCGGTCGCGAGCGGCTGGGCCGGCGCGCGGGCCGAGGAGGCGCGCGACCCGCGCCTGTCGGACGCCGAGCGGCGGCTCGCGCGGGCCAAGGACGCGCTGGTCGGGATCGTCGCGGCGACGGGGATCGTGACCGCGGCGCTGGGGATGCGGTTCGCGCGCAGCGCGCCGGGTGGCGCCGTGCCGCTGAGCGACGGCGACCACGCCGCCCCGTCGGCGACAGAGCGCTCGAAGCGGCTCAAGCGGGGCGTCAACATGGTCAGCACGGTCAACCTCGGCGCCGAGCTCGGGCTCGTCGCCGTCAACGCCGCGCTCAACCAGGAGGGCTTCCGCCGGCCGCCGGCCCGGCGCTCACTATCGCTTCGGCGGCGCTGAGCAGGTCCGGTGCGCTGATCCGCGGCTGCGGGACCACGCGCGGGTAGACGCGGTCGTCGCGGCTCACCCACGCCGTCTCGAGGCCCGCGCCGGCGGCGCCGGCGACGTCCCACCAGTGCGCGGCGACGAACCAGCCGCCGCGCGCCGGCTCGTAGGCGCGCGGATCCGGCTTGAACGGGCTGGCGGAGAGCACGCGATCGAGCTCCAGCCCGGCCCCGGCGAGCACCGCCTCGGCGGACTCCACCGCGGACTGGGTGAGCACGGCGAGCCGGAACCCGGCGTCGCGCAGCGCCCGCAGGGCGGCCTGGGCCTCGGGGAAGGCCGGCATCCGCGGCAGCCGCTCGAGCGCCTCGGCCGCCTCGCCGGGGTCGCGTCCGTCGCGCTGCAGCAGCCGCCGCAGCGCCGCCTCGAGCAGGTCCCGGAACGGCGCGTCGCGCCCGCCGAGCGTGGTGATCATCGCGAGCACGTTCGCGTGGTCGAGGGCGTCGAGCGCGAGCTCGCGCGGCTCGATCAGGACTCCGGGGTCCACCAGCGTCCCGTTGAGGTCGAAGAAGACCCAGTCCGCCACGGTTTGCCAGCATACGCCGCGGTGCGGGTCATCGACGGGCACAACGACGCGCTGCTGCGCGCGTGGGAGGACGGCGGCCTGAAGTCGCTGCTGGACGGCGACGGGGCGGTGACCGTGGCCGCGGCCCGCGCGGGCGATCTCGCGGCCGGTCTGTTCGCCGTCTTCTCGCCCAGCCCCATGGACTGGGAGGTCGGGGGCGGAGACGGCGCGTGGGAGGTCCCGCCCATCCCCGAGCTGCCCTGGGCCCGAGCGGCACCGGCGGCGGCCGCGATCGCCGCGCTGGCGTTCGAGCTCGTCCGCGCCGGCGGCGCCCGGCTCGTGCGCGACGTCGAGGACCTCGACGCGGCGCTGGCGGACGGCGGCCCGCTCGGCCTGATCCTGCACATGGAGGGCGCCGAGGCGCTCGGGGAGGACCTCGAGGCGCTCGAGCTCTGGTACGCCGCCGGCCTGCGCTCGCTCGGGCCGGTCTGGAGCCGGCCGAACCGCTTCGGCTCCGGCGTCCGCTTCAAGTTCCCGTCCTCGCCGGACACGGGGCCCGGCCTCACGCCCGCGGGCCGCCGGCTCGTGCGCCGCTGCGCCGAGCTGGGCATCGCGGTCGACCTCTCGCACCTGACCGAGGGCGGCTTCTGGGACGTCGCCCACGAGCTCGACGGCCCGCTGATCGCCTCCCACTCCTGCGCCCACGCGCTCGTGCCCGCCAGCCGCAACCTCACCGACGCCCAGATCCGCGCGATCGCGTCCTCCGGCGGCCTCGTCGGGATCAACTTCGAGGTCTCGATGGTCCGGCCCGACAGCGCCCGCGACGCGGACACGCCGCTGTCGCGCATCGCCGAGCACGTCCGCCATGTCGCCGAGCTCGTCGGCACCGAGCACGTCGCCCTCGGCTCGGACTGGGACGGCGCGACGATGCCCGACGGCGTCCGCACCGCCGCGCAGCTCCCGGCGCTGATCGAGACCCTCCGCCGCGACGGCTACAGCGAGGCCGAGCTCGCCCGGATCGCGCACGGCAACTGGCGGCGGGTGCTCGCGGCGGCATGGGGGCTGACGCCTTCCCGAGCCAACCGGCCTGCGCCCGGATAGCCTGCGCCCCCATGCGAATGAGGGCTGCCGTTCTTGAGGAGTTCGGGGCGCCGCTGGCGGTCCAGGAGATCGACCTGGCAGAGCCCAAGGCCGGCGAGGTGCTCGTGCGCCTCGTCGCGTGCGGCGTGTGCCACACCGACATGTACACCGCCTCAGGCGCCGACCCGTCCGGCTATGCGCCGGCCGTGCTGGGGCACGAGGGCGCGGGCGTGGTCGAGAAGGTCGGCGAAGGCGTCAGGGACGTCAAGCCGGGCGATCATGTGGTGACGCTCTTCTCGCCGCAGTGCCGCGAATGCGTGCACTGCCTGAGTCCGCGCACGAACCTCTGCATGGCGATCCGCGAGCAGCAGAACAACGGCTACCTGCCCGACGGGACCGCGCGTCTGAGCCGCGCCGGCGAGCCGATCCGGCACTTCATGGGCACCAGCACGTTCGCGGAGTACACGGTGATGCCGGAGATCGCGCTCGCCAAGGTGCCCGAGGAGGCGCCGCTGGACCGTGCCGCCCTCTTCGCCTGCGGCCTCTCGACCGGCCTCGGGGCCGCGATGTACACCGCCAAGGTCGAGCCTGGGAGCACGTGCGTCGTGTTCGGCGCCGGGATGGTCGGGCTCGGCGCCGTCGCCGGCGCGCGGCTGCAGGGCGCTGAGCGGATCATCTGCGTCGATCTCTCCCAGGACCGGCTCGACCTCGCGCGCGGTCAGGGAGCGACCGACACCTGGACCGGCGGCGAGGACGTCGTGCAGCGGATCCTCGATGAGACCGGGGGCTTCGGCGCCGACTACACGTTCGAGGCGACCGGGCTCGTGCACGTCATGCGCCAGGCCGTCGAGTCCGCGCGCATGGGCTGGGGCCTGTGCACGATCGCGGGCGTCGCCGGCAAGGGCGAGACGCTCGAGATCGTGCCGCGCTTGCTGATCACCGGCCGGCGCGTGTGCGGCTCGAGCTTCGGCGGCGTCAAGGGGCGCGACCAGGTGCCGCTGCTCGTCCAGCGCTACCTCGACGGCGAGATCGACGTCGACCCGTTCATCTCGCACCGCATCACGCTCGGCGAGGTCAACCGCGGCTTCGCGCTGATGCATGCCCAGGACGGCATCCGCAGCGTGATCGAGTTCTAGCCCGATGATCGCCGACTTCACCGACGAGGGCGAGATCCAGCGCTATCTCACGGCCCTGCGCGGCAAGGTGGCCGACGGGACGCTGGACGAGCACGCGGGCCCGGCGGCGCAGACGATCGGGCGCGACGTGCTCGACGCGATGCCGCGGACGACCGACGCGCAGGCGCCCGAGCACCCGTTCGTCAGCCATGACCCCACGATCAGCCTGCTGCAGACGTCGCTCGAGGACGAGGCGCGCAAGGCCGGCGTGGTGGGGGAGAAGAAGCACGGCGGGCCGTTCGCGCACATCGTCGCGACGATCGAGTCGATCCTGCACCCCGAGCGCTTCGGTCCGCATGACGACCACTGGGTCACCGGCGTCGGCGCCGCGATGCTCGACCGCCTCGCCAAGGGCAACCACCCGTTCAATCCGGTTCCCGCCGAGCACACGATCGCCGACGACGCGCGGGTCGTCGTGGTCGGCGACTGGGGCTCCGGCCTCCCGCGGGCGCTCGAGGTGGCGCGCCTGATGGCCGAGGAGGTCGCGGATGCGCTCGCCCACGGCCGCGAGGCGCACGTCGTCCACCTCGGCGACGTCTACTACTCCGGCGATCCGGCCGAGTACAAGCACCGGGTGCTGGCTCCCCGCTGCTGGCCGGTCACGGTCGAGCAGGCGCGCGCCGGCGTGACCTCGTGGGCGCTGAACGGCAACCACGACATGTACTCGGGCGGATTCGGCTTCTTCGACACGATGCTGCGCGACGACGAGCGCTTCGCGCGCCAGCGCTCGCCCGACGGCAAGGGGACGAGCTTCTTCCGGCTCAAGACCGGCCACTGGGACATCGCCGGGCTCGACACCTCGTGGGCGCCGGACGTGCTCAGCCTGGGGCAGACGGGCGAGCTGCACGACCCGCAGGCGGCGATCTTGCAGCGCTGGGCTGCCGAGTCCGACCGCAAGCTGATGCTGCTCAGCCATCACCAGCTCGTCTCCGCCTACGACCACGGCGACCTCGGCACCGTCCTCCCGGCCAAGCTCGCACCGCTGCTGCAGGCGCGCCGCATCAGCGCGTGGCTGTGGGGCCACGAGCACCGCTGCATGGGCTTCGCCGACACGCAGGGCGTCCCGGTGATGCGCTGCATCGGTCACGGCGGCGTCCCGATCCCGGCGTCCGCGCGGACGGGCGCCGTCCCGCCGCCTGGCATCTGGGAGGAGACGGGCACCTTCGACGAGCACGACGGCGTCTGGTACCGCTTCGGCTTCGCCGTGCTCGACTTCGCGGGCGCGCGCGTGGACGTGCGCTACCGCGACGACGGCGGAGCGCAGACGCGGGCGGAGAGCTTCTAGACCACGAGCCCGTGGCGGACCGTGTTCTCCGTCAGGACGCGCGGCTCGACGAACTGCAGCAGGTAGCCGGGACCGCCGGCCTTGGTCCCGGTGCCGCTGAGGCGGTTGCCGCCGAACGGCTGGCGCCCCACCATCGCACCCGTGATCTCGCGGTTGACGTAGAGGTTGCCGACCGGCGTGCGCTCGGCGACGTACTCGACCGTGCCGGGGTTGCGCGAGAACAGGCCGCCGGTGAGCGCGAACGGCGACGCGTCGACGCGGTCGCACGCCTCCTCGACCGAGCGCACGCGCTCGACCGCGAGCAGCGGGCCGAAGATCTCGTCGGTCAGGACGGGGGAGTCCTCCGGCAGCTCGGTCGCGAGCGTCGGCGTCGCGAACCAGCCGCGGTTGGGCACATCGCGCGCGACCGCCGCGATCCTGCCGTGGCGCTCGGCCTCGGCGTGGTAGCGGCCGACGCGCTCCTGCGCCTCGCGCTCGATCACCGGGCCGAGGTCGACCTCCGGGTCGCTCGCCTGGCCGACGTCGAGCACCTCCACGGCGCCGGCCATGCGCTCCACCAGCGAGTCGTGGATCGCCTCGTGCGCGAGCACGCGGGCGGCGGCGGAGCACTTCTGGCCCGCGTAGTTGAAGGCCGACTTGATCAGCGCGGGGACGACGTCGTCGAGGTCGGCGTCTGAGTCGACGATCACGCAGTTCTTGCCGCCCATCTCGGCGACGACGCGCTTGAGGTGGCTCTGGCCGGGCTTGGTGTCGGCGGCGCGCCGGAAGATCTCGAGCCCGACCTGGTTGGAGCCGGTGAACGCGATCGTGTGGACGCGCGGGTCCTCGACCAGCCGCGCGCCGACGGGCCCTTCGCCGGGAAGGAAGGACAGCGCGTCCGCCGGGAGCCCGGACTCGCGCAGCGCCTTGACGACCATGAACGCCGTCGCGGGCGTCTGCTCGGCCGGCTTGAGGATTACGGCGTTGCCGGTCGCGAGGCCGGCGCTGACCATGCCCAGCGGGATCGCCGCCGGGAAGTTCCAGGGCGAGATGACGGCGACCACGCCGCGCGGCGCCCAGCGCAGCCGGTTGCGCTCGCCCGGAGGCTGCAGCAGGTCGAAGCCGAGGTCGGGCTGCTCGTCCAGCGCGATCGCGGCACGGGCGTAGTACTCGAGGAAGTCGATCGCCTCGCAGACGTCACCGTCGGCCTCGCGCCACGGCTTGGCCGCCTCGCGGACCTCCAGCGCGGTGACCGCCAGGCGCCGCTCCCGCAGCCACCCGGCGGCCTTGACGAGGACCTCGGCGCGCGCGGCGGCTGGGGTCCGGCCCCAGGTCGTGAACCCGCGCTGCGCGGCCTGCAGCGCGGCGTCGACGTCGGCCTCCGTCGCGACCGCCGCCTCGGCGACGACGCGGTCCGGGGCGCCGGGATCGGTCGAGATGAGCTCCGATCCATGCCGCATGTCCTCGCCCACCCACACCGGCACCTGGAGCGTGCCCTGGGCGTCGAACTCCCGCAGCGCGCCCGCGAGCTGAGCGCGCACGGGGGCGCGGCGCAGTTCGAGGATGGGCTCGTTGGCGAAGGGCTTCATGCGGCACCCACCCTGTGATGGACCGTGCCTGCCGGCGGTGCGAGCAGCACCTCGAGCGGTACTCCCCGGGCCTGCTCGTGCAGGAACGACTCGTTGCTCGTGTTCTCCAGCAGCCGCCGCACGAGGTACGCCATGCCGGCGACGAGGTCGCCGACCGGGCAGTAGGTGCGCACGCGCAGCCCCTGCGCGGCGATCGCGGCCTGCAGCGGGTCGCCGAGCCCGCGCAGCACCTGCAGCTCGAGGTCGGAGTCATCGCCGCCCGCGAGCCGGTTGTAGGCGATCGCATGCGAGACAGAGCGCAGGTTGTGCGAGGCGATCGCGACGCGGACGGCCGGCCGCGCGTCGAGCAGCCGGCGCGTGAGCAGCTCGAAGTTGGCGTCGGTGTCGGCCTTGACGTCGAACACCGGCGCGCTCCAGCCGTGCTGCGCGGCCTGGACGAGCTCGTGGTCCCAGTAGGCGCCCTTGACGAGCCGGATCGTCAGCGACGGCGTCCGCCCGGACGTCGCGAGCCAGCCGAGGATCGTGTCGAGCGTCTGCGGCGAGTCGCGCAGGTAGCCCTGCAGCACCAGCCCGGCCGACGGGCCGTCGCGGAACTCGGCCTCGCCCAGCAGCTCGAGGATCAGCTCGAGCACCGCGTCGCGCGAGTCCATCGACTCCATGTCGATGTGCAGATGGGCGCCGGCCTCCTTCGCGCGCCGCAGGAGCGGGCGCAGCCGGTCGGCGGCGTCGCGCTTGCCGCGCTCGGGCGCGTCGGGGCGCAGGAGCGGCGTGAGGGCGGACACCTTCACGGACAGGTTCGCGCGCGGGAGCGGGCCGACGCTGTCGCGCTCGAGCTGCGGGCGCTCCGGCCACGAGCGCGCCGCGCCGGCGATCGTGTCCAGCGCGTCCACGCAGCGCTCCGCGTAGCGCTGCGCCTCGGCCTGGGTCACGGTCGCCTCGCCGAGCAGGTCCACGGAGGAGGCGACGCCGTCCTTCCACAGGTCCTTGAGGTCGCCGAGCGCCGCCTTCGGCGACTCGCCGACGATGAAGCGCTGCGCCATGTGCTTGACGCCGGCGGCCGCCGCGAGCCCGAGCGCCCGGCGGCCGGCCTTCGAGTTCCCCATCCGCATCGCGACGCCCACGGACGGCGGCGGCTCGGTGATCTCGCCCAGGAAGCCGGTCAGGTGGCGGGCCAGGTCGTCGAGGTTGCGCGTCGCCGGGACGACGTCGACGAAGCGAAACAGCGCGGCCTTGAGCTCCGCGTCCGACGAGGCCAGGTCCATCGCCTTGTCGTCGATCGCCTTCAGCGGGTTGCGCGTGGTGGGCAGAGCGCCCGCCAGCCGCTTCCCGACGTCGAACAACTCGCGCTCCAGCGCCGTACCGTCGACCATGTTCAAGACTCTACGACCGTACCGGTAGCCTGCGCGATCCATGGCACGGGAAGAACGTCTGCTGAGCGTGGTCGCGCCCATGTACGAGGAGGAGGCCACCGTCGAGCCCTTCCTCGCGCGCGTCCGCGCAGCGCTGGAGGGCGTGCCGTTCGAAGTGGTCCTCGTCGACGACGGCTCCAAGGACGGCACCGCCGCCGCGATGGCCGCCGCGGCCGCCGCGGACCCGCGCGTGAAGGTCGTCGCGCTGTCGCGCAACTTCGGCCATCAGCCGGCGCTGACGGCGGGGCTCGAGCACGCGCGCGGCGACGCCGTGGTGATGCTCGACGGCGACCTGCAAGATCCGCCGGAGCTGATCCCGACCATGCTCGAGCGCTGGCGCGAGGGCGTCGACGTCGTCTACGCCGTGCGCGAGCAGCGGCTCGGCGAGACGGTCTTCAAGAAGACGACCGCGCGCTGGTTCTACCGCGCCTTCCGCCGCCTGACCAGCATGGACCTGGCGGTCGAGTCCGGCGACTTCCGGCTGATGGACCGGCGCGCCCTCGACGCGCTCCTCTCGATGCCCGAGCGCAACCGGTTCCTGCGCGGCATGACGGTGTGGGTCGGCTTCACGCAGACCGCCGTCCCGTTCGTGCGCGAGGAGCGCAGCGCCGGCGTGACGAAGTACCCGCTGCGCAAGATGCTGCGGTTCTCGTTCGACGCGATCACCTCGTTCTCGAGCGCGCCGCTGCAGTGGGCGACCTTCCTGGGCTTCGCGTTCTCGTTCCTCGCCTTCCTGGGCATCCCGCTGACGATCATCGCCCGCTACACGCAGATCTACGAGCGCGGCGTCCCGTCGACGATCCTGATCATCCTGCTGCTGGGCGGGATCCAGCTGATCACGGTCGGGATCATCGGCGAGTACGTGGGCCGGATCTATGACGAGGTCAAGCACCGGCCGCTGTACGTCGTCGGCCGGCGCATCAACCTCGACGAGCGCGACGAGTCGTGAGGGTCGCGGTGCTCGGGGCCGGCGTGGCCGGCCTGGTCGCGGCGTACCGGCTCACGCAGGCGGGCCACGCGGTCGACGTCTACGAGCGCTGGCCAGGGCTGGGCGGCCAGGCCGCGACGCTCGATGTCGGCGAGGGCCACCTGCTCGAGCGCTACTACCACCACCTCTTCTCGACCGACCGCCACATCGCGGCGCTCTACGACGAGCTCGGTATGCCGGACGAGCTGGAGTGGCTGTCCTCCAGCGTCGCGTACTTCGCGCAGGGCCGGCAGTGGCCGTTCGTCACGCCGCTGGACCTGCTGCGCTTCAAGCCGCTGCCGCCGCTGTCGCGGGTCCGCCTCGGCGCGGTCGTGCTCGGCATCCAGCGCGGCCCCGGCGACCCGGGGCCGTTCGAGAACGTCACCGCGCGCGCCTGGATCGAGCGCTGGATGGGCAAGGCCGCCTGGCGCGCGCTGTGGGGGCCGCTGCTGCGCGGCAAGTTCGGCGAGCGCGCGGACGAGATCGCGATGGTGTGGCTGCAGAACAAGTTCCGGCTGCGGCGGGGCGACGACGCCTCCGAGGAGAAACTCGGCTACCCGAAGCGGTCGTGGGAGCCGCTGTTCGCCGAGCTGGCCCGCCGGATCGAGGCCGGCGGCGGCCGCGTGCTGATCGATCGCCCTGCCGCGCGGCTGGCGCCGGGGTTCGTCGTCACGCCGGGGGCTCCGGGATCGTTCCGCGCCGGGCTCGATCCCCGCGCGTTCGAGACGCTGCCCGACGAGCGCTACGACGCCGTGCTGTCCACGCTCCCGAACGACGTGATGGACGGGCTCGTGGCGCCCGGCCTGCTGCCGGACGCCTACCGCGCGCAGCTGCGCGGGATCGAGTACTTCACGGCGCTCTGCCTGCTGATCGAGCTCGACCGCCGCTTCTCGCCGTACTACTGGACGAACATCGGCGACGACGCGCTGCCGTTCGTCGGCCTGATCGAGCACACGAACCTGATGGGCGCCGAGCGCTACGGCGGGCGGCGCTTCCTCTACGTGGCCAACTACCTGCCGCGCGACCACGAGTTGCTCGGGCTGGACGCCGAGGAGGTCCTGGAGCGCTATACGCCCGGGCTGCGCGCGGTCAACCCGGCGTTCTCGCGCGACTGGGTCAAGCGCCTGTGGCTGCATCGCGAGCCCGCGGCGCAGCCGATCGTCACGGTCGGCTACCGCGCCAAGATCCCGGCGCTCAAGACGCCCGTGCGCGGGCTCGTGCTGGCGAACACGACGCAGATCTTCCCCGAGGACCGCGGGACGAACTACGCGGTTCGGCTCGGCGGCGACGCGGCGCGCGCCCTGCTGGAGTGGCTTCCGGGCTAGCTTTGCCGGGCGTCTCGACGGCCGTACGTCGGGACAGTGCGTAGTCCGAGTACGGACGACCGTACCTCTCCAGACAGGCTGGCACCGTTGAAGTACCCCGACTTCGCTGTCGATACTCCTCACATGCCCGCCCGCCGCCCCCAGAACTGGCTTTCCCGAGCCCTGTCCGGCCGGCGGCCGAACGCCGAGACGGACCTCGAGCACTGCCCGAACTGCGACCGGGACTTCGTGTATCCGGTCGAGTGGGAGCCGGTCAGCAAGGAGAGCTGGTGGATGCTCCTGCGCTGCGCCGAGTGCGACACCTGGCGCGAGGCCACCGTTCCGAACGCCATCGCCGATCGCTTCGACGTCGAGCTCGACCGCCGCGCCGACGTGATGCACCGTGCCCTGCAGAAGATCGACCGCGAGCAGATGGTCGCCTCGGCGAACACGATGATCGCGGCGCTGCGCCACAACCTGATCGACGCGGCCGACTTCTCCTAGCGACGCGAGCGCACGCCGTCTTCCGGCGAACTAGATCTCGAGCCGCTCGTCCTCGAGGTCGAGCTCGCGCTCGAGCCGGTGCATCACGTCGTTGGAGATGTCGCCGGCGTTGCGCAGGCGGACGATCTCGCGCCGCTGCGCCTCGAGGACCTCGCGGACGAGCGTCTGGTACTGCGCCGAGCGGTCCTCGTAGCCGTCGTCGTCGGCCATGCCGGCCCGCGCGGCGAAGCGGCGCTTGCGGTAGCGGTACGCGTTGCGCATGCGCTCGATCGTGTCGTCGCGGGTCCACGTCTCTCCTTCGAGCTCGTCGATCCGGGCCAGGGCGGCCTTGGCCGCCATCAGCCGCCCTTTGAGCTCCTCGCGCTCCTCGCGCCCGTCGTCGTGGACGGCGAGCGCGCCGATCAGCCACGGCAGCGTCAGCCCTTGGAGCACGAGCGTGGTGAAGATCACCGCGAAGGTGAGGAAGATCAGCAGGTCGCGCTGCTCGAAGCCGCTCGGGAGCGCGAGCGCCGCGGCGAGCGACACCGCCCCGCGCATGCCCGCCCAGCCGATGACCGTGCGCGCCTGCCAGGTGGACCGGCGCGCGCGGACGCTCTCGCGCCGGTCGATAGCCCGGATCACGTACACGATCGTGTGCTGCCACACGAGCCGCGTCACGATCACGGCCGCGCTCACCGCCGCGCCGTATGCCAGCAGCGTGCCGGCCGCGAAGGCGTCGAGCGCGCCCACGATGTTCGGCAGCTGCAGCCCGACGAGCACGAACAGGAACGCGTTGAGCAGGAACTGCAGCAGCTCCCACATGCCGAAGCCCTGCAGCCGCGTCGCCGGCGACGCGATCTCCGGCGCCCGCCAGCCGACGTAGCAGCCGACCGTCACCGCCGCGAGCACCGCGGACACGCCGATGTGCTCGGCCGGGACGTAGGCGGCGTACGCGGTCAGCAGGCTGATCGTGTTCTCCACCAGCGGGTCGTCCAGCCGCCGCCGGATCTCGGCGATCACATAGCCGACCGCGAGGCCGACGGCGATCCCTCCTGCCGCCTTCCAGACGAAGTCCCAGCCCGCGTCGAGCAACGAGAACCCGGCGCCGGCGGCCGCCGCGACGGCGATCCTGTACGCCACCAGCGCGGTGGCGTCGTTGACGAGCGACTCGCCTTCCAGGACCGAGACCATCCGCCGCGGCACGCCGAGCCGGCGGGCGATCGCCGTCGCCGCCACCGGGTCGGTCGGGCCGACGATCGCCCCGAGCGCGAAGCACGCCGGCCACGAGAGGGCGTCGATGAATTCGTGCGCGATCGCCGCGACCACGACCATCGTCGCCAGCACGAGCCCGATCGAGAGCAGCGAGATCGCCCGCAGGTCCTCGCGCAGGTCGCGCAGGTTCGCGAAGAACGCGCCGAGGTACAGCAGCGGCGGGAGGAAGACGACCAGGACCAGGTCCGGGTCCAGCTGCGCGTCCGGCAGCCCGGGGACGAGCCCGAGCAGCACGCCGCCGAGCACCAGCACGATCGGATACGGCACGTTGATCGTCCGTGCGGCGGCTGAGAGCACCGCAACCGAGACGAGCAGCGCGATCAGGATGATCTCGACTTCGTCCGACGTCAGGCTGAACTCAATACCACTACGCCGCCGCGGTCGACCTCGACGACCTCGCCCCGCTCGAGCAGCAGGTCCACGTGCCCGAGCACCTCGCTGAGCGTGAGGTAGGCCTGGGTGACCGCGACGTTGCCCCAGATCGCCTGCGCGAGCTCGTGCGCTGTGCGCGGCTGCTCGGCGATCAGCCTGCCGATCCGGCGGGCGCGCCGCTCGTGCATCGAGAAGCGCTCGTCGATCAGCGCCGCGTGGTCGCCGAACGCCTCGCCGTGGCCGGGCAGGACGCGCGAGACCGGCATCGCGCGCGTCTCGCGCAGTGACTCCATGTACATCACCAGCGCCCGCGGTCGCCCGTCGCCCGGCTCGCCCGATCGCCCGCCGAGCGGGCGCGAGATCAGCGGGTTGGACGAGATGTGCTTGATCAGGTGATCGCCGCCGATCAGCTCGCCGCTCGCCGCGTCGTACAGCAGCGTGTCCGACGGGGAGTGCCCTGGGCGGTGGAGGACCTGCAGCGTGCGGCCGGCGAACCCGAGCTCCTCGCCGTCGCGCAGCAGCGACGCGACGTTCGCGCTCCCGCCCCAGCCGCGGTAGGCGCGAGACACCGCGGCCAGCGCGGTCACGACGTCGCGCGGGATCCCGTGGCGCAGCATCAGCGCGACCGCGAGCTCGTCGTTGGCGTCCGCGTGCTCGCCGAAGCGCTCCACGAGCGGCGCGAGGTGGTCGAGCACCGCGACCTCGGCGCCCGAGCGGTCGGCCAGGACGCCGACGAGCCCGAGGTGGTCGCTGTGCTGGTGCGTGATGACGATCCGCTCGAGGTCCTCGATCCGGCGCCCGCGCTCGCGCAGCATGTCCGACAGCTCGACCAGCGCCTTGCCGGAGTTCGGCCCCGTGTCGACCAGCGTCAGCGGGTCGTCGTCGATCAGGTAGCAGTTCACCCGCCCGACCGCGAACGGCGTCGGGACCGGGAGGGTGTGGATCATGAGCGGATCAGGTCCAGGACCTCGTCGCGGCGGCGTTCCATGTCGGCCTGGGAGACGAGGCTCTCGAGGTTCAGGCGCAGCAGCGGCTCGGTGTTGGACGGGCGCACGTTGAAGTGCCAGTCCTCGTAGTCCACGGAGATGCCGTCGAGCCCGGTGATCTCGGCGTCGGCGTAGCGCGCGCGGATCTCCTCGATCTTGGCCTGCGGGTCGGCGACCTCGGAGTTGATCTCGCCCGAGATGAAGTACGTCGAGCGCAGCTCGCCGAGCAGCTCAGAGAGCGTCCTCTCCTGCTTGGACAGCAGCTCGAGGATCAGCAGCGCGGGGATCGTGCCGGAGTCGGCGTTGTAGAAGGCCTTGAAGTAGTAGTGGCCGGAGACCTCGCCGCCGAACTCGCCGCCCTCGTCGCGCATGCGCGTCTTGAAGAATGCGTGGCCGACGCGGTTGACGACCGCGCGCCCGCCGTGCCGCGCCACGGTGTCCGGCACGGCGCGAGAGGCGCGGACGTCGTAGAGGATGTCGGCGCCCGGCACCTTCTCGAGCACCGAGGCGGCGAGCAGCGCGGTGAGGAAGTCGCCGGCGACGAACTCGCCGTCGCCATCGATGAAGAAGCAGCGGTCGGCGTCGCCGTCCCAGGCGATCCCGAGGTCGGCGCCGGTCTCGCGCACCTTGGCGATGATGAACTCGCGGTTCTCCGGCAGCAGCGGGTTCGGCTCATGATCGGGGAACTCGCCGTCGGGCTGCCAGTAGGTCGGCACCAGCGTCAGGTTCGGGAGCTGCTCGAGGATCGGGCCGACCATCGGCCCTGCCATGCCGTTGCCGCCGTCGAGCACCACCGTGAGCGGGCGGATGGCGTCCGGGTCGATCATCGCGAGCGCGGTCGCCTGGAAGTCGGCGTACAGGTCGACCGCTTCGACGGAGCCGCGGGGTGCGTGGGACCCGATCTCGGGCAGGCCGTCCTCGATCAGCTTGCGGATGTCCTGCAGCCCGCGGTCGCCGGACAGCGCGACGGCCCCGCGCTCGACCATCTTGGCGCCCGTGTAGGCCTTCGGGTTGTGTGACGCGGTGCACATCAGCCCGCCGTCGAGGCCACGCGAGCCGACCAGCCAGTAGAGCATCTCGGTGCCGACCATCCCCGCGTCGAGGACGTGCGCGCCCTCGGCCACGAGCCCGTCGCGGTACCGCGCGGCCAGCTCGGGCGCGGACAGGCGCATGTCGCGGCCCAGGCCGACCCGCAGCTCGCTCGCCGGCTTGCCGCCCAGGCGCGCCAGCACGCGCGCGAGTCCGCGGCCGATCGCCTCAGCCGTGTCGCCGTCGATCTCGTCGCCGTAGAGGCCGCGAACGTCGTAGGCCTTGAAGATCCTGGAGAGCTCAGTCACGGGCATCGCGGGGCAGGATAGGGTCCCCCCGACCGCCTCCGTCCTAACCTCTCGCCGTGCCCACGCTCCACGCAGAACGCTCCGGCGACGGCGATCCCGTCGTCTTCCTCCACGGCGCGGCCGGCAGCAGCCGCACCTACGGCTGGCTGCCGGACCTGGGGCGGGCCGTCATCCGTCCCGACCTCCGCGGTCACGGCCGCTCGCCGCGAGCCCCGGGCGCCTACGTGCTGGGCGACTACGTGGACGACGTCGTCGCCCTGCTGCGGGAGGTCGGCCCGGCGCCGGTCGTCGGGCACTCGCTCGGCGGCGTCGTGGCGTGGACGATCGCGCAGCGCCACCCCGGACTGGTGACCTCGGTCGTGCTCGAGGACCCGCCGCTCTACATGGGCGAGCCCGACGAGCACGCGCGCAACCCCGCCGTGCCGCACTTCGTCGCCCTGCGCGCGACCGCCGCCGGCTGGCAGGCGGACGGCACCGGCCACGCCGAGGCCACCGCCCACCTCGCCGCACAGCCTTACGGCCCCGACCCGTCGCGCGCGACCGCCGACGTCTCGGCCGAGGACGCGATCGCCGCCCGGGCCTACGCGCTGCTGCACCTCGATCCCGGCGTGATCTCCCCGCTCGTCGACGGCACCGCCCTCGCTTTGACAGATGTCGAAGCGCCGGTGGAGGCGCCGGTCCTCGTCATCGCCGCCGACGAGGCCCTCGGCGCCGGCTTCCCGACCGCACACCAGGAGCGCCTGGCGATCACCCACCCGCAGGTCGAGGTGCGCCGCATCACCGGCGCGGGGCACAGCATCCACGACGAGAGCGCCCACCGGACGGCCTATCTCCGGGCGGTAGCCGAACGCCTAGACTGCTAGGCCATGGCCGGACACTCGAAATGGGCGGGGATCAAGCACAAGAAGGCGATCGTCGATTCGCGCCGCGGCAAGCTGTTCACCAAGCTCGCCCGAGCGATCACCGTCGCCGCCAAGGAGGGCGGGGGCGACATCGACGGCAATCCCGCGCTGTCACTGGCCGTGCAGAAGGCGCGCGACGCCTCGATGCCGAAGGACAACATCGAGCGCGCGATCGCGAAGGGCACCGGCGAAGGCGCCGACGCGGACGCGCTCGAGGCCGTGATGTACGAGGGCTACGGCCCGGGCGGCGTCGCGATCCTCGTCGAGGCCCTGACCGACAACCGCAACCGCACCGGGTCCGAGATCCGCCACGCCTTCAACAAGGCCGGCGGCAACCTCGGCGAGCCCGGCTCCGTCGCCTATCTCTTCGACAAGAAGGGCGTCGTGGTCGTCGACGGCGAGCAGTACTCCGAGGACGATCTCATGCCGGCGATCGAGGCGGGCGCGGAGGACATCGTGGCCGACGACGACGTCTTCGAGGTGCTGACCGAGCCCTCCGACCTCGCCGCCGTGCGCGCCGCGCTGGTCGAGGCGGGGATCGAGGTCCATGAGGCGTCGGTCATGCAGCGCCCGAAGACGACCGTCCCGCTCGACGAGGACGGCGCCGTGAAGGTGATGAAGCTGATCGACACGCTCGAGGAGCTCGACGACACCGACACGGTGCACGCGAACTTCGACGTGGATGCCGAGATCATGGAGCGGGTCGCGGGCTGAATTCGCGGTACGGGCTCAGTCGAGACGCCCGTACGACTCGAGGATCTTCAGCGCCCGCAGGGTCAGCACGCCGATCCACTCGCTGCCGATCGCGGGCGTCCAGATCAGCCACTTCGGATGCCAGCCGCCGTCCTCGCCCTGCTCGGCGGCGAGCAGGTCGAGCGCGGCGTCGATCTCGGCGTCGCTGAACCACGCGCGGGCGAAGCTGTCCGGCCGCGGCGCGAAGTCGTAGGCGTGATGCACCTCGCCGGCGGCATAGCCCTCGGGTGCGTGGCCGATCAGGCCCTGCTCGCGGACCAGCTCGCCGACGCGCGCGGCGCCGGCGGCGTCACCCACCGAATCGAGGAACGCGATCGCCGCCTCGGCCTCGTACGGATGCGTCCGGTCCATCGCGTCGATCTTCGCCCGGCAGAACGCGGTCGCGCGCTCGACCCACGGGTGCCGCACACCGTTCAGGCGCGCGAGGACGTGGGCGGTCGCGATCAGCGAGCCGCCCGGCTCGATCCCCCACCACGGCGCGCGCGGATACGGCTCGAGCGAAGGGAGCGCCAGCGGGAGCCCGCCGTCCGGGGCGGTCAGCGTCTCGAGGTGGTCGCAGAGCGCGGGGGCGACGGCGTCGAGCTCCTCCAGCACCTCCAGCGCGGCCCAGATGTGCGGCGGCTGGCTGACCGGCCCGCGGCCGTCGGGCTCGAGCGCGTAGCCGTAGCCGCCGTCCGCCGTGCGGTAGGGAGCGAGCGCGGCGAGCACGGCGTCGGCGCCGCCGCCGAGGTAGCGGTGCTCGAAGCGGCGCTGCTCGAGCACGCGGGCGCTGGACCAGATCGCGCCGGCCGCGCGGGAGATCGTCTCGTTCATCACCCGGGACCGTACGGCCCGGCCGCCCCGCGCGATTGAATGAATCGGACGTGACGATCGCGTTCCGCCTGCCCGCGTCGGCCGCCGAGCGGGTCGCGTTCTCGTACTCGCCCTCGCTGGAGGCGGTGCTCAGCCTCGAGCCCAAGCACCATCCGCTGCAGCACGGGTGGGTGCGGGCGATGCAGCGCCTGCCGGCCGCCCTCAAGCGCGAGATCGACGCGCTCGCGTTCGTCTATCGCGCGTACTTCCCCGAGTCTTCTTCCCGTCGCCCGCGGGCGAGCTGCTCGGGTTCGCCGACGAGCTCGAGCGGCTGCGGCCGCTCGATCCGGCGCTGGTGCAGCGGGAGTACGCGATCCCGTTCGTCGGCGACGGGCCGCTCGATCCCCTGCGCGTGCCGGCGGCGATCCTGGACGATCCCGCGGCGCTGCACGCGCGCTTCCTGGCGCTGCTCGAGGCCTACTGGGAGGAGGCGTTCGCGCAGGAATGGGAGCGGATCGAGCCGGACCTCGCCGCGAGCGTCGCCGAGGCCGGGCGCCAGATCGCGGCCAACGGCGTGTACGGGCTGCTGCGCGGGCTCTTCCCGGAGGTCCGCAGTGATCCCGCCGACGGGCGCTTCTGGCTCGAGCGCGACCACGACCACGAGGTGACGGTCGGGCCGGGGGAGACGCTCGTGCTCGCGCCGAGCGCCTACGTCTGGCCGCACGTGCGCGTCAGCTGCGACGCCCCGTGGCCGTTCGGGCTCGTGTTCCCCGCGAGCTCGATCACGCGCGAGGCGCGGCCGCGGATCCCGCCGGCGCAGCTGGTCGGCGTCCTGCGGGCGCTGGCGGACGACACGCGGCTGCGCGCCCTGCGGCTGATCGCCGAGCGGCCGCGCTCGACGCAGGAGCTCGCGCCGCTCGTGGGCGTCTCGGAGGCGGCGCTTTCCAAGCACCTGCGCGCGCTCGCCGACGCCGGGCTGCTCGAGCGCCGGCGCGAGGGCTATTACGTGCTCTACCGGCTCGTGGAGGAGCAGCTCGAGGCGGTCGCGCCGAGCCTTGACGGGTTCCTCCGCGACGCCTGATTCGCTCTTTGCGAAATCAGTTGATCCGGGCCCGCCGGACGCGCATGCTGCGCGGCCGTGCTGCGCAATCGCGACTTCCTGCTCCTCTTCGCCGGCCAGGGCATCTCCAGGCTCGGCGACGGCCTCTACACGGCCGCGGTCTCGTGGATCGCGTGGTCGCTCTCGCACGACCCGGGGTCGGTCGCGTTCGTGATCGTCGCCGCCAACCTGCCGACGTTCCTCTTCACGGTCGTCGGCGCCTCCTACGCCGACCGCTACGACCGCCGCCGGCTGATGATCGCCACCGATCTCGGCCGCTTCGCGCTCGTGGCGCTCGCGCCGCCGCTGCTGCTCGCGGGCGCGTTGAGCCTGACGGTCCTGACCGTGGGCGCCGCCCTGCTGTCGCTGGTCGGCGCGCCGTTCGCGCCCGCCCGCAACGCCCTCGTCCCGCGGATCGTGCCGGCCGAGCGGCTCGTGGAGGCCAACGGCCTGCTGCAGGTGGCGTTCCGCTCGGCGTACTTCGTCGGGCCGCTGCTGCTCGCGCCGCTGCTCGCGTTCGCCTCGATGCCGGTCGTGCTGGCGCTCGACGCGGCGACGTTCCTCGCCTCCGCCGCGACGCTCGCGCGGATGCGCGTGCCGCATGTGGCGGCCGAGCGGGTCGGGCTGCGCGAGGATCTCGCGGCCGGCTTCGCGGTCCTGCGGGAGGCGCCCGACGTGATGGTCGTGATCGGGACGTTCGTGCTCGCGCTCGTCGCCGCCTCCGGGTTCCTGACCGTCGGCGTCGTCGCGCTGGTGGGCGAACGGCTCGACGGGCAGGGCGGCGAGTACGGCCTCTTGCTCGGGATCGCGGGCGTCGCCGAAGTCTTCGGGGCCTTCGCGGTCGCGCGGCTGAGGCTGCGCAACCTGGCGCTGACCGCCGTGCTGGCCTGGGCCGTGCTCGGCGCCTTCCGGTTCCCGCTGGGGCTGACGACCACGCCGGCGGCCGCCGGGGCGCTGCTCGCGGTGACGGGGTTCTCGTCGGCGCTGACCGACATCCCGCTCGTCGCGCTGGTTCAGCGCCGGATTCCGGACCGGCACCTGGCGAAGGTGTTCGGCCTGTGGGAGGGCGGGATCGCGGGCGCCGTCGCGCTGGCGCCGGTGATCGCCGCGTTCCTGATCGCCCACGTGGGCGTGCGGACCGGCTTCATGCTCTCCGGCGCGGGGCTGATCGCCCTGTCCGGCGTCGCCGCGCTCACCCTCGCCAGGGCAGGCGCTCTCCGGCCGGCTGAACGCCCAGCGTGACGAGCTCCGCGGGAGTCCGGCCGGCGAGCCGCCGGCACTCGCGCGTGAGGTGCGCCTGGTCGGCGTAGCCGGCGGCGAAGGCGAGGCCGGCGAGGTCGTCGCGCCACGCGGGACCCGCCGCCGGCGCGGGATGGCCTGGCGGGTCCACCCGCGCGGGATCTGCGGCCGCGCCGTCGTCATCTCCCCGCGCGAGCAGCAGGAACCGCTGGAAGCGCAGGATGCGGGCGAGCGTCTTCGGGCCGAACCCGACCGCGTCGGCGAAGCGCCGGCGCAGCTGGCGCTCGCTGATGCCGAGCTGCGCGCCCAGGTCCGCCACGCGCGCGCCCGGCGCCGCGAGACCGACCGCCGCGGCGCGCGTCAGCGGGTCCGCCGGCCCGGCCGCCCGGGCGCGGATCGCGCCGATCAGCCCCGGCAGCCCATCCGTCGCCGCGGCCTCCTCGATCGCCTCGCCGTCGCGCCAGATCTCCGCGACCGGGACCCGCAGATCGGCGAGCTCCTCCGCCGGCAGCCCGAGCCCGGTGCCCGCGGCGCCGAGCCGGAAGCGCACGCCGAACACGGGCGTCCCGCGCGGCGGCGAGTCGAGCGCGACCGTCGCGGGCCCCGCGACCACGAGCTCAGTTCCGTCCCAGACGACGTCCGCGCATCCGTCGGGCAGGATCCGCCCGCCCCTGGCGACGCTCGTCCAGACGCAGGCGAGCAGCGGCGCGAGATCCTGCGGCGGCGGGAGCTCGCGGTACATACCGGCGATTGTCGCAGCGGGATCCGGGAACATGCAGCGGATGCTGCGTTCTCCGTGGTCGCCGGCGGCGCTGCTGCTCGTGCTGCTGATGGCGCTCGGCTCGGTCGTGATGTGGATCGGCGTCCCGCTCGGCCTGATCTACCTGGCCTCGCGCCTCGCGGGCTCCTCGAACCCGAGCGCCGGGCCGTACGTGCTCGTCCTGGTCGGCCTCCCGATCGGGATGGCGATCGTCGGAAGGTGCCTCGGGATGCTCGACCGCGCCCACTCGCGCCTGACCGGCCGCGCCGACGACACGCGCCGCCCGCCCGCGTGGATGCGCTCGATGCGGGCCGAACGCGGGTCCACGCGCCGCGGCGGGGTGCTCGACCGCGTGATGATCGCGTCCGTCGCGATCGCGATCGTCGCGTTCGGGATCTGGTTCTTCGCCTTCGCCGGCTCGTCGCTGCCGAACTGACGCCGATCCCTGCGAAACGAGCCCGCAGGGCGAGATTCGCAACGGGCGCCAGCTGCGCGGGAGAATCGCCCCCTGGGCGATCTCTCCCTGCGAAACGAGCC
>NZ_AUEK01000014.1 GCF_000425945.1 Candidatus Solirubrobacter pratensis | reverse complement strand
CGCCTGCGGCGGCCGCTGAGACGCCCGCGCCCGCGGAGGCTTCAGCCGCTGCGCCAACGGAGACACCCGCCGCGCCGGCCGCAGACGCCGCGCCCGCGCCCGCCCAAGGCGGCGGCCAGCAGCAGGGCGAGCGCCGGCCGCGTCAGGACCGGCCCGGCCGGCCCGACCAGCCGCGCCGTCGCCGTCGCCTCACGGCCGCCGAGCGTCATCGGCGCACCTTCTTCGCGAAGCTCACCGAGCTGCGCAAGGCCGAGCAGGCGGCGCTCGAAGGCGGCCCCGAGGTCGTCGACGAGCCCGGCGAGGCTCCGGTCGGCGAGGACGGCGCGACCCCCGTCGCCGAGGGCGAGGCCCAGGAGGTGCAGCAGGCTCCCGCCGCCCCGCAGGCGCCCGCGACCTCCCCCACCCGCTCCGCCCGCGCGCAGGCGCGCCTCGCGGCGGCGATCGAGCGCGTCGGCGGCCCCGAGGCGGTCCTCGAGGCGCTGCAGCCCAAGCGCCGCGACGACGGCGAGACGATGAAGTGGTCCTCGGTCTGCGCCGAGCAGGCCCAGGGCGTCAAGCCGGGCGACCCGACCTTCACCGCCTGGGTCCGCCTCGCGGCGACCCCGGTGCGCGACGTCAAGGCGATCGTCAACCCGCGCCGCCCCGACGACGACCGGCGCGGTCGTGGCGGCCGCGGCCGGCGCGGCGGCGGCCAGGGCGGCTACGGCGGCGGCCAGGGCGGCTACGGCGGGCGCGGCGGAGGCCGCGGCGGGCGCTACGACCGCGGCGGCGGTGGCGGCCGCGGTGACGTCGAGCAGCATGGCCGCGACGGCAGCTTCCGCTCAAGCGTGCGCATCATCGGCCTCGAGCAGCTCCAGGACGCGCTCAAGAACCAGGAGCAGGCACAGCAGGCCGACGCCCCCTCGGAGGACTCCGGCAACGGCAGCGGCTCCGAGGACCTGAGCCGCTCCTCGTCCTCGTAGGCGAGGCGTGAATCAGGGCGGCGCGACCCGCGCCGCCCTCCAGCGCTCAGTGCGCCGCCGTCCGCGCCCGCCCCGGCGCCGCGCCCGGCTCCAGCTCGCCCACGATGTGCGTGACCGGGATGTCGAGCTCGTCCCGCAGCCGCGCCACGATCCCCGTCTCGAGCCAGTTCGACCGCCCGGGCGGGTGCGTCGAGACGATCACCTCGTCGGCGCCGGACATCCGCAGCTCGTCCTCGATCGCGGCGAACGCGACGGTCGGGTCGCCGACCTTGCCGCTCGCGTCCAGGCCCGCCGCCCTCGCCCACGCCAGTGCCTCTGCAAGCCGGCGGTGCGCCTCGCGCAGCTCGCGATCGACATCGGAGGCGATGTAGTGGACGCGCGAGGCGACGATGGGCACGATGAAGCGGAGCTCGGCGCCGTCCTGCGCACGGCGCAGCAGCTCCTCCCGCAGCCGTGCGCCCGGGAGAGTGCGGTTCGCGACGACCAGGACCCGCGGCCGCGTCCCCAGGCGCGCGACGCGTCCCTGGGCCGCGGCCTCGCGGAGCGGTCTGAGGCGGTCGGGATCGTTCGTCCCGAATTCCCAGATGCAGACGCCGGCGACGGCGCCGAGCAAGAGGGCCACGCCCGCGACCGGCGTGGTGAGCGCGCCGAGGACGACTGCTGCGCCGATGACTGCGGCGCTTCCGGACACGATGTGGAACGCGTCGGCCTCCGAGCGAACTGGGTTGCGCATGGTCACCTCCCGGTGAGCTACCAAGAGCGTCCCTCCGTCAGCCCCGATTCGCAAGCGGCACCCGACCCGACCCGGCGCGCCGCTCCGTGCCCGGACCGACCTCGACCCGCGCTTCGTGGCGGGCGATGACGAACCGAACCTCGAGGTGCGCCTGCTCCCGGCGGACGTGTCCGACCTCGGGCACCGCCGCAGGCGCGGCCAGGCGCTAAGCCTCCGCGGCCGCGGCCTCGGCGGCGCCGGCGGGGGCCGCCTCGGGCGGGCGGCGCGGGAGGAAGTACGCCGGGATCAGCGCGAGCGCGGTCAGCCCCACCGCCCACCAGAACGTCTGCCCGAAAGCGTGCGCGAGCGCGTCCGCGACCCGCGGCGGCGGAGCCGCGCCCTCCGCCGACCCGCGCACGGATGCGAGGGAGCCGCCGACGCCGGGCAGGTTCGCGGCGATCCGGCGCTCGAGCACGACCGACAGCACCGCCGTGCCGAACGAGCCGCCGATCGTGCGGATGATGTTGATAGCGGTCGTCGCCCGCGGCACGGCGGCGCGCGAGAGCGTCTGGTAGGCCGCCGCCATCGAGGGCATCATCGTCACGCCGAGGCCGACGCCGCGCACCCACAGCGCGAAGGCCAGCAACCCGAACGGCGTGTCGGCAGCGAGCTGTGTGTAGGCGCCGGTGCCGACCAGCGCCACGATCACGCCGAACGGGACGATGCGCCCCGCGCCGAGCTTGTCGGTCAGCCGCCCGGCGATCGGCATCGCGATCGCCGCGCCCAGCCCCTGCGGCGCGAGCAGCAGGCCCGCCTCCAGCGCCGATTGGCCGCGCACGACCTGGTAGTAGAGCGGCAGGATCAGCATCGCGCCGAACAGCGATACGCCGAAGATGAACACGGTCCCCGAGGCGGCGGCGAACGCGCGGTCGCGGAAGAGCCCGAGGTCGATCAGCGTCCCGTTGCCGCGGAGCCCGTGGCGCGCGACGAGGCCCAGCAGGACCACGCCGGCCACGAGCGCGACCAGCACCCGCGTCTCCCCGAGCCCGCCCTGGATCCCGACCTCCGACAGCGCGTAGACGAGCGCTGCCAGCCCGGGCGAGAGCATCAACAGCCCGCGCACGTCCAGCCGCGCCCGCGCGCTCGCCGCCTCCACCCCCGGCAGCACCCGGGCGGCGAGCACGAGCGCGACCGCGCCGACCGGCACGTTGACGAAGAAGATCCAGCGCCACGACGCGTTGTCGATGATCAGGCCGCCGATCACCGGCCCGAGGATCGGCCCGAGCAGCGTCGGGACGCCGATCACGCTCATCACGCGCCCCATCCGCTCCGGTCCCGCCGCCTGCGCGAGGATCGCCTGGCCGATCGGCATGATCATGCCGCCGCCGAACCCCTGCAGCACCCGGAACGCGATCAGCGACGTCGTGCTCCACGCGAGCCCGCAGAGTGTGCTGCCGAGCAGGAACAGCGCGACCGACGTCATCCACGCGCGCTTGCCGCCGAAGCGCTCCATCGCCCAGCCGGTCAAGGGGATGACCGTCGCCAGCGCGAGCAGGTAGCCGGTCGCGACCCACTGGATGCTCGACAGCGGCGCGTCGAGCTCGCGCCCGAGCGTCTCGATCGCGACGTTGACGATCGTCGTGTCGAGGATCGACATGATCGTCCCCAGCACGACGACGGCCGCGAGGCGCAACAGCGCGCGGTCAAGACCGGGCGAAGGCACCTCGAGATGGTGGCACGTGGCATCCTGTTCCCGCATGCCGTCCGTCTCGGCGCAGTACTCGATCATCCTTCGAGTGGAGATCGACCACCGGCCCGGCATGCTCGGGCGCGTCGCCACCGCCATCGGCGACGCAGGAGGCAGCATCGGATCGGTCGACCTGAGCGCGATCGACGGCCTCCACACGGTCCGCGACATCACCGTCGACACCGCGGGCGAGGAACACGCCAAGCGCATCGCCGCGGCCGTCGAGAGCATCGACGGCGCGCGCCTGATCGACACCACCGACCGCACGTTCCTGATGCACGTCGGCGGCAAGATCGAGCAGCGCAACAAGCTGGCGGTGCGCACGCGCGACGACCTCTCGATGGCCTACACGCCCGGCGTCGCGCGCGTCTGCAGCGCGATCGCGCAGGATCGCGACAAGGCGTTCCAATACACGATCAAGCGCAACACGGTCGCCGTCGTGTCCGACGGCAGCGCCGTGCTGGGCCTCGGGGACATCGGCCCCGAGGCGGCGATGCCGGTGATGGAGGGCAAGGCCGTCCTGTTCAAGGAGTTCGCCGGCGTCGACGCGTTCCCGGTCTGCCTGGACACGCAGGACACCGACGAGATCGTCCGCACCGTCGAGCTGATCGCCCCCGGCTTCGGCGGCGTCAACCTCGAGGACATCTCGGCGCCGCGCTGCTTCGAGATCGAGGAGCGGCTCAAGCGCTCGCTCGACATCCCGGTGTTCCACGACGACCAGCACGGCACCGCCGTCGTCGTGCTCGCCGCGCTGCTGAACGCGGTCAAGCTCACCGGCAAGCGCCTCGAGGACCTCGACGTGCTGGTCGTCGGCCTCGGCGCCGCCGGCATCGCCGTGACCAAGATCCTGCTGCAGGCGGGCGTCAGCCGCGTGATCGGCTGCGACTCGCGCGGCGCGCTGCACAGCGGGCGCGAGGACTACCTCGACGGCTCGATGCCGCCCATGAAGCGCTGGTTCGCGGAGTCGACGAACCCCGAGCGGCGCTCCGGCGGTCCGGGCGACGTGATCGACGGCGCGGACCTCTTCATCGGCCTGTCGGGCGCGCGTGTGATGCCGCCGGAGGCGCTGGCGCGCATGAACCGCGACGCGATGGTTTTCGCGATGGCCAACCCGACGCCCGAGGTGACGCCGGAGGAGGCCGAGCCCTACGCGCGCGTGATCGCCACCGGCCGCTCGGACTACCCGAACCAGATCAACAACGTCCTCTGCTTCCCCGGCATCTTCCGCGGCGCGCTGGACGTCCGCGCGCGCGAGATCACGGAGGAGATGAAGATGGCCGCGGCGCGCGGAATCGCGTCGATCGTCGCCGATGACGAACTGCGCGAGGAGTACATCGTCCCGTCGGTCTTCAACCGCGACGTCGCCGACGCGGTGGCGGCCGCCGTCGCCGACCAGGCGAAGGCGCAGGGCGCCGCCGACGCGCACGGCGACGAGATCGGCTATGCGCCGGCCGACACGGAGGAGTTCCGCGCCGTCAGACCGGACTCCGCGAGCGCGCGCTCGTCGTAGCCGCGCTGGATCCGGCGACGCGCGAGAGCCGTAGGAGAACGCATGCGGATCACGATCACGGGCGGCAGCGGGCTGATCGGCTCGCGGCTCGTCGCGCGGCTGCAGGACCGCGGCGACGAGGTGACGGTGCTCTCGCGCGGGCGCGAGCCGCGCTGGGACCCGGCGCGGGGGCCGGCGCCCAAGGCCGCGCTCGAAGGCCGTGACGCCGTCGTCCACCTCGCCGGCGAGAACCTCGCGCAGCGCTGGAGCGCCGACGCCAAGCGGCGCATCGTCGAGTCGCGCGAGCTCGGGACGCGCAACCTCGTCGCCGCGCTCGCCGGTACAGGTGTCAAAACGCTCGTGTGCTCGTCCGCGGTCGGCTACTACGGCCCGCACGGCGACGAGGTCGTCACCGAGGAGACCCCCGCGGGCGACGACTTCCCGGCGCGCGTATGCGTCGCGTGGGAGCGCGAGGCGAACGCCGCCGCCGAGCACGGGGTGCGCGTGGTCATCGTTCGCACCGGCATCGTCCTGAGCGCGGACGGCGGCGCGCTGGCCAAGATGCTGCCACCCTTCAAGGTCGGCGCGGGCGGCCCCGTGGCCGGCGGCAGGCAGTACATGCCGTGGATCCACCTCGACGACGTCGTCGGGATCTATGTCGCCGCGCTCGACGATCCCGCCTGGAGCGGGCCGGTGAACGCGACCGCGCCCGAGCCGGTCACCAACGCCGAGTTCTCCAAGGCGCTCGGCCGAGCGCTGCACCGCCCCGCGGTCGCGCCGGTGCCCGCGTTCGCGATCCGCGCGCTCTACGGCGAGATGGCGACGATCGTGACGACGGGCCAGCGGGCGGTTCCGCAGGCCGCCCAGGCACGCGGCTACCGGTTCGCGCACCCTGACCTGGACGAGGCCCTCGGAGACGCGGTCTCGTAACGCACCTCTCCGTTCGCGGGCCGTGACATCCCTGCGGCGAAGAAGCCATCATGGGGTGTCATGGCGGAGATGCCACCCGACCTCGAGGCCCTCGGGGAAGCATTGACGCGAGCGACGGCGCGAGCGGCTGCCGTACGCGAGCACCGGAACGCGCTGCGCCGCCGCTTGGCGGCAAGCGTCGCGGCCGGCATGGTCGTGTTCGCGGCGATGACGCCGAGCCAGCTCTCGAGCGCCGACCGTGTCCCGTTCCTGCAGCAGTTCGCCGCAGCGCCCGCGATGGCCAGCGGCTTCGGCTGCGACCGCCCGCGCGGCGACGGCGGCTACCTGCCGCAGGGCTGCGACGTCGGCAAGGTGCAGCCGCAGGCCGCCCGCTAGCTGAGCGGGCGGCCCGGCAGCAGCGGATCGATCAGGAGGCCGAGCGGCGCTTGGCCGCGTTCTTACCGCGGCCGAACGGCCCGAGGGTCTTCCACTTCGAGTTCTCGCGCGCCGGCACGACGAGCCAGACGAGGGCGCCCACGAAGGTGAGGATGAGCCCGGACGCCAGCCCCGGCTTCTCCCCGTAGCCCTTGCGCTCGGACAGGTATGAGGCGACGATCGCCGAGATCAGCCACAGGTACAGCAGCCACAGCGCGGTCGCGCCGATGAGTCCGAAGAGGATCATGTTCCCAGGTAGGCCTTCATCACTTCGGGGTTGGTCCGCAGCGAGGTCGACTCGTCGGACATGACGACCTTGCCGGTCTCCAGCACGTAGCCGCGCTTGGACACGTCGAGGGCGAAGTTCGCGTTCTGCTCGACGAGGAGGATCGTCATGCCCTCCTTGTTGATCTCCGCGATCGTCTCGTAGATGCGCTCGGTGAGCACGGGCGAGATGCCCATCGACGGCTCGTCGAGCAGCAGCACCTTCGGAGAGCCCATCATCGCGCGCCCGATCGCCAGCATCTGCTGCTCACCGCCCGACATCGTGCCCGCCTTCTGCGACTGGCGCTCGTCCAGGCGCGGGAACAGCTCGAACACGCGCTTGAGATCCGTCTGGATCTGCGTGTGGTCGCGCCGCAGGTAGGCCCCGAGCTCCAGGTTCTCGCGCACGGTCATGCGCTGGAAGCACTTGCGACCCTCGGGAGACTGGCAGATGCCGAGCCCGACGATCTCTTGCGGCGGGAGGTTCTGGATCTCCTCGCCCGCCAGCTTGATCGTGCCGGTGCGCGGCGGCGTGAGCGCCGAGATCGAGCGCAGCGTGGTCGACTTGCCGGCCCCGTTGGAGCCGATCAGCGTCACGCACTCGCCCTCCTCGACCGCCAGCGAGACGCCCTTGAGCGCCTGGATGTTGCCGTAGTAGGTGGCGATGTTGTCGACTTCCAGGAACGCCATCGCGCTAGCCCTCCACCGATGCGGCCTTGCCGAGGTACGCCTCGACGACGCGCGGGTTCGCCCGCACCTCGGCCGGCAGCCCCTCGGCGATCTTCTCGCCGTGATCGAGCACCGTCAGGCGCTCGGAGACGCCCATGACGACCTTCATGTCGTGCTCGATCAGCAGGATCGTCATGCCGCGCTCGTCGCGGAGCTTACGCATGAAGTCCGTCAGCGCCGCCGACTCCTGCGGGTTCATGCCCGCCGTCGGCTCGTCCAGCAGCAGGACCTTCGGATCCGAAGCCAGCGCGCGGGCGATCTCCACCCGGCGCTGGTCGCCGTAGGACAGGTTGACGGCGAGATGGTCGTGCCAGCGAGGATCGATGCCGACGTACGCGAGCTCCTCGTGCGCCTTCTCGCGGACCGCCTTCTCCTCGCGGCGCGTCTTCGGCGTCCGCACGATCGACCCGAACAGGCCCGCGCTCATGCGCGAGTGCTCGCCGATCATGACGTTCTCCATCGCCGTCATCGTCGAGAAGAGGCGGATGTTCTGGAACGTCCGCGCCATCCCGGCCTTCATGACCTGGTCGGGCCGCGCCCCGGTGATGTCCCGGCCGCCGAAGGTGATCGTGCCGATCGTCGGGCGGTAGAAGCCGGTCAGCATGTTGAAGAACGTCGTCTTCCCCGCCCCGTTGGGCCCGATGATCGAGACGATCGAGCGCTCCGGGAGGCTGAACGAGACGTCGCTGACCGCCGTCAGGCCGCCGAACTGCTTGGTGATGTCGACCGCGTCGAGGATGGCGGAGTTCGCCAGCGACGGAGGCGGCGTGGGTGCCTGGGTTGCGCTCATGCCCGTGCCGTGTAGAGGGTCTCGTCGCTGGTCTCGGCGTGCTCGGCCAGCTCCATCTTGTGCCGCCGGTCGGGCAACAGGCCCTGCGGACGGAGGATCATCATCAGCACCAGCAGGAAGCCGTAGATCGCGAACGTGATCTGCGTCGCGTCGAAGTCGATCCCCAGCTTGCCCGGGACGTCGTTGAGCACGTCCGGGATGAACCAGTTGTTGATGAACGACAGCACGATCGCGCCCAGGACCACGCCCCAGATGGAGCCGAGGCCGCCGAGGATGATCATGCCCAGCACCAGGATCGAGAAGTAGAACTGGAACTGGTCGGCGTTCACGGTGTTCAGGAACGAGCCCAGGAACGCCCCGGCCATGCCGCCGAAGGCCGCGCCGGTGGCGTAGGCCAGCAGCTTGGTCTTGACCGACGGCACGCCCATCGCGACGGCGGCGATCTCGTCCTCACGCAGAGCGACCCACGCGCGGCCGAGGCGCGAATCGCGCAGCCGGAAGTTGACGAACAGCACGACGATCACGAGCGCCAACGCGAACCAGTACCAGGGTCTGAGGTCCAGCAGGCCGAATGGCGGGAGGCCCGGCAGGTCGATCTTGTCGACCGGCGAGATGCCCTGGCGGCCGGCCGTCAACGGCTGGCCGCGGATCACGATGTCGTCGCCGTTGACGGCGATGCGCCCGATGATCTCGCCGAACGCGAGCGTCACGATCGCGATGTAGTCGCCGCGCAGTCGCAGCGTCGGCAACCCGATCAATATGCCCGCCACCGCCGCCGCGATGGCGGCGAGGATGAGGATGATCAGGAAGTTGAAGTGCAGGCCGGGCAGCTTGTCGGCGACGCCGCTGACCAGCAAGTGGATGCCCTTCTGGTCGTTGACGTTCGAGAAGAAGCCCGAGCCGAAGTAGCCGACCGTGTAGGCGCCGATCGCGAAGAACGCGACGTACCCGAGGTCCAGCAGGCCGGCGAAGCCGACCACGATGTTGAGGCCCAGCGCCATCACGACGTAGGCGAGCGCCGTCGTGCAGTCCTGCAGGAACGGCGACCCGTTCGGCCAGCCGAACGGCAGGATCGCGAGGACGATCAGGACGACCGGTACGAGCGCCTTCTCGGTCCACGGCGGGAGGTTGAGCTTGGGCAGCCGGCTGCCCTTCTTGGTCGTCTCGGGTGCGGAGGCGGTGGCGCTCATCCTGCGTCCCTCGTCTGCTCGCCGAGCAGGCCCGACGGCTTGAAGACCATGATCAGGATCAGATAGGCGAACACGACCGCGGGCGTCCACGCCGAGCCGATCCGGTTGTCGGAGATCTGCTGGATGCAGCCGATGATGACGCCGCCCAGCACGGCCCCGCGGAGGTTGCCGATGCCGCCCATGACGGCCGCGGTGAACGCGATCAGGCCGCCGGTGAAGCCCTGGAAGTACCAGATCGTCGTTTGGTACAGGGCGTAGATCAGACCGGCCGCGCCGGCCAGCATGCCGCCGAGCAGGAAGGTCAAAGAGATCGTCGTGTCGACGTTGATGCCCATCAGGCGCGCGGCCTCGGGATCCTGCGCGGTGGCGCGCATGGCCTTGCCGAGGCGCGAGCGGGCGATGAAGCTCGTCATCACCATCAACAGCGGAATCGTCACCGCCACCGACAGGGCGTCGCTGTTCTCGATCGTGACCCCGAAGATCGTGACGAGGTTGTGCTGCGCGTTGATGAGGTCCGGGATGCCCTGCTGCGAGCCGCCCTTCCAGAGCAGGCCGACGTTCTGCAGGATGAACGAGAATCCGACCGCGGTGATCAGCGGCGCCAGCTTCGGCGCCGTTCTCAATGGTCGGTATGCCACGCGTTCGATCAATGCGTTGACCGAGCCCGAGCCCACCATCGCCACGATGAGCGTCAGCAGCAACCCGAAGAAGAGGACGACCGCACTCGACCCCTCGTGCAGGCCGATCGTCACGAAGAACGAGGCCGAGATGAACGATCCGAGCATGAACACCTCGCCGTGGGCGAAGTTGATCAGCTCGACGATGCCGTAGACGAGCGTGTAGCCGATCGCCACGAGCGCCCAGATGGCGCCGTTGGAGATGCCGGCGGTGATGTTCTCGCCCAGGCGGACCAGATTGCCGTCGTCGCTCAGGTCCTTGATGGCGTAATAGACCGGCAGGGCGAGCAGGACGGCGAGCAGGCCGTAGCTGGAGATCAGCCCGCGCAGTCGCTGCGAGGCGACGGGCTTGCGTGCGGGGATGCTGGCGGCTTCCATTGCGTGTCTGTCTGTCTCACGTAGAAGAACGGCGGCCGAGGATGAGATCCTCCCACCCTCGGCCGTCCGTTGCTACTGCGAATGTCTACTGCGTCTTCGCCTTGATCGTCTGGTCGAACGTCAGCTCGCCGTCCTTGATGCCGTAGACGCCGTAATCGGTCAGCGTCGTGTCGCCGTTCTCGTCGATCGAGTACGTGCCGAGCACCGACTGACGGTCCTTGGTCGCGAAGAGCGCCTTCAGGATGTCGGCCTTGTCGCCCGTCTTGGAGCGCGCGATGGCGTCGAGGCCGAGCTTCATGGCCTCATAGCCGTAGATCGCGTACGGATCCGGGTTGTTCTCGCCGTACTTGGTGCTGTAGTCCTTGAAGAACGCCTGGCCGTCCGGCGGGTACTCGTCCGGGGACAGGGTCGCGACCGTCACCTTGACGCGCGGATCGAGGGACGTCGGGATGCCGCCGTCCTTCGGAGTGGCGAAGCCGGACTCGGCGACGCCGTCCGGGCCGTAGAGCTTCGCATTCGGCAGGGCCGCCGCGAAGTCCTTGTAGAGCTGCACCGCGTTGTTGGCGGTGATGCCGGTGTAGATGAAGCAGTCCGCACCTGCCGCCTTGGCCTTCTGGGCCAGCGAGCGGTAGTTGGCGGCGTTCTTGTCGATCGCCTCGTTGGAGATGATCGACAGTCCGGCGGTCTTGGCGGCGAGCTCGACGTTCTTGCCGAGGCCGGCGCCGTAGACCTCCTTGTCGTTGGTCATCTGCACCTTGGTGCAGCCGTCCTGCTTCATGAGCGTGGCGAGCGCCGCGCCCTGGATCGTGTCCTTGGGGACGATGCGCGTGTAGTTGCGCGTGCCCGTCGGGTAGTACTTGTCCGGCTCGCCGGGGTTGGAGCCCGGCTGGTTCGTCGTCAGGCCCACGGCGGTGTTCGCCGGGGAGATCATCGGAACGCCGGCCTCGTTCAGGATCGGGATCGCGATCGCCGCGGCACCGGAGTTGAACGTGCCGAGGTAGAACGCGGTCGACTTGTCCTGCGCCGCCTTGCGGGCGTTGCCGGACTCCGCCTCAGGCGTCCATGAACCGGCCTGCGCCGTCGAGTCGTCCAACGGCACGAACTTGACCGTGATGTTGCCGGCCTTGCCGTTGGCCTGCTCGAGCGCAAGCTTGGCGCCGTTGTTGACCGCCTGCGTCTGGACGCGCGAAGCGCCCTGCAGCGGGAGCGAGGAGTAGACGGTGACGGTCTTCGACGCGGACGAGCCGCCGCCACCGCCTCCGCTGCTGCCGCCTCCGTTGTCATCGCCGCCGCACGCTGCCACCCCAAGGGCAAGCGCGGCCGCCAGGCAGCTGCTCGCCGCCATCCACTTTGATTGCAAGGAACCCCTCCTCATGAGGCTCGTGTTCGGGCGGCGATTCTACGCGCGCCCGGTTCAGGCGTGCAATAGCCTAGACGTCCCGTCAGCGGAAGTACGGCTCGACCCGCACCGAGGGGTAGGGAGAATGCGCCCGCGTGGAGACCGGGATCTACTCGCCGCGGGAGCGGCGGCTGCCCGGTAAGTACGGCGAGAGGACCTGCCACGTCGCCGCCAGGAGCACGACCAGGAGCGTGATCAGGAACGACTCGAGCGCCTTGGCGCCGATGAAGAAGAGGACGATCCAGATCACGAGCCCGAGGATCGTTGCGAGGAACAGCAGCATCGTCGCGAGAATCTAGCGGACGAGGGCGGCGGCAAGCTCGGCCACGGCCTCCGAGGCCGCCGCAGCGGGGTTCTCGCCCCCGTCGGCGGCCTCGGTGACGGCGCGGACGAGGCGCGAGCCGACGATCACGCCGTCGGCGCCGGCGGCGGCCGCGGCGGCCGCCTGCTCGCCCGAGGAGATGCCGAAGCCGGCCGCGACGGGAACGCTGCTGTGGGACTTGACGCGCTCCAGCAGCCCCGCCAGGTCCGAGCCGACGGCAGCCCGCTCCCCAGTGGTTCCGGTCACGCTCACCGTGTAGACAAATCCACGGGCGGTTGCGCCGATCGCGCCCAATCGCCCGTCGCTGGAGGTCGGCGCGACGAGCGGCACGAGCGCGATGCCGGCCCGGTCGCAGGCCGCGAGCACCTCGCCGGACTCCTCGAGCGGGAGGTCCGGGACGATCAGGCCGCTGATGCCGCGCACGGCGAGCTCGCCCGCGAAGCGCTCAGGCCCGCGCGCCAGCATCGGGTTGGCGTAGCACATGAGCACCACCGGGACGCGCTCGGCGATCCGCGCGCCGGCGTCCAGGACTGCGTTGACGGTCGCGCCCGCGGCCAGCGCGCGCGTGGCCGCCGCGTGGATCACGGGGCCATCGGCGAGCGGGTCGCTGAACGGTACGCCGAGCTCGATCAGGTCCGCGCCGGCGTCGGCGTAGGCGAGCCCGACCTCGACGGACGCCTCGACGTCCGGGAAGCCGCCCATCAGGTACGGCATCAGGGCCGCGCAGCCCGGCGCGGCCTTGAAGGCGGCGGCGATCCGGGCCGCGCCGGTGTCGGCGGGCGCGGCGGTCACGCGCCGCTCCCGCGCGCCTCGAGCTTCGCGAGCGCCTCGGCGAGGTCCTTGTCGCCGCGGCCGGACAGGCACACGAGGTCGACCGTGTCCGGACCGGCCTCCTGCGCGCCGGCGCCGAGCGCCCAGGCGACCGCGTGCGAGGACTCCAGCGCCGGGATGATGCCCTCGAGCCTCGTGATGCGGGCGAACGCGGCCAGCGCCTCCTCGTCGGTGATCCCGACGTAGCGGGCGCGCCCGGAGTCGCGCAGCCACGCGTGCTCGGGGCCGACGCCCGGGTAGTCGAGCCCGGCCGAGATGGAGTGCGCCTCGAGGATCTGGCCGTCCTCGTCCTGCATCACCGCCGAGAACGCGCCGTGGAGCACGCCCCCGCGGCCGCCCAGCGTGAGCGGCGCGCCGTGGCGCCCCGTCTCGATCCCGTCGCCGGCGCCCTCGATGCCGATCAGCGCGACGTCGTCCTCGAGGAATGCCGTGAAGATCCCGATCGCGTTCGAGCCGCCGCCCACGCACGCGATCACCCGCGAAGGCAGCGCGCCGGCCTTGTCGAGCATCTGCGCGCGCGCCTCGTCGCCGATCACGCGCTGCAGCTCGCGCACGAGCGCGGGGAACGGCGCCGGGCCGGCGCAGGTGCCGATCACGTAGTGCGTCGTGGCGACCGAGGCGGTCCAGTCGCGGATCGCCGCCGACGTCGCCTCCTTGAGCGTGCGCGTCCCCGCGTCGACCGGCGAGACGGTCGCCCCCAGCAGCCCCATGCGGTCCACGTTGGGCTTCTGCCGGCGCATGTCCTCGGTGCCCATGTAGATCACGCACTGCAGGCCGAGCAGCGCGCACGCCGTGGCGGTGGCGACCCCGTGCTGCCCCGCGCCGGTCTCGGCGATGATCCGCGTCTTGCCCATCCGCAGCGCCAGCAGGCACTGGCCGAGCGCGTTGTTGATCTTGTGCGCGCCGGTGTGGTTGAGGTCCTCGCGCTTGAGGTAGACGTCGTGGCCGACCTGCTCGGACAGCCGCCGCGCCCGGTAGAGCGGTGAGGGGCGGCCCACGTAGTCGTTCAGGAGCGCATGCAGCTCGGCCTTGAAGCCGGCGTCCTCGCGGGCGCTCACCCAGGCCGCCTCGAGCTGCTCGAGCGCCGGCATCAGCGTCTCGGGGACGTACTGGCCGCCGTAGGGCCCGAAGCGGTGCTCGATCGCGCTCATGCGGCGACCGAGGCCTGGGCCGCCTCGAAGAATGTGCGCAGCTTCGCGAGATCCTTCACGCCCGGCGACGACTCGACGCCGGAGGCCACGTCGACGGCCCACGGGTGCGTGGCCGAGATCCCTTCGGCGACGTTCGCGGGCGTCAGCCCGCCACTGAGGACGAACGGGATTCGGGACCGCCGCTGCGCCACCAGGCTCCAGTCCCACGTCTCGCCGCTTCCGCCGCGCAGCCCCTTGACGGCGGTGTCGAGCAGGTGCAGATCGGTGTGGTAGCGGTCGAGGTCGCGCAGGTCGGCGGAGTGCGAGATCCGCAGCGCCTTGATCACCCTGGCGCCGGTGCGCTGCCCGACCGCCGCGCAGAACGAAGGCCCCTCGTCGCCGTGCAGCTGGACATAGCTGAGCCCGAGCTGGTCGACCAGCCGCTCGATCTCGTCCAGCGGCTGGTTGACGAACACGCCGACGCGCTCCACCTTGCGCTGCAGCGCCCGCGAGATGCCGGCCGCGATCGCCGGGTCGGCGTAGCGCTTGGACTCGGGCCACAGCAGGAATCCGATCGCCCACGCGCCCAGGCTCACCGCCGCCTCCGCATCCTCGGGCCGCGTGATGCCGCAGATCTTGACGCGCATCAGGCCTCCGTGTCGCCGCCGCTCAGCTCGCGCGTCGCGGCTTCGATGTCGGGGGCGCGCATCAGCGTCTCGCCGATCAGCACCGCGTCGACGCCCACGCGCTCGAGCTCGTCCAGCTGCTCGCGCGACGAGAAGCCCGACTCCGACACCACGGTCTTGCCCGCCGGGACGTCGGACAGCAGCTCGTACGTGCGCTCGATGTCGACGCTGAAGTCGGCCAGGTCGCGGTTGTTGAGTCCGAGCACGTCGGCCTCGACCTCCAGCGCCTGCTCGAGCTCGCGCTCGTCGTGGACCTCGACGAGCGCGTCGAGGTCGAGCGCGCTCGCCTCGCGCAAGAGCGAGTCGAGCTGCGGCAGCTCGAGCGCGGCGACGATCAGCAGGATCGCGTCGGCGCCCGCCGCCGCCGCCTCATAGAGCTGGTACGGGTCGACGATGAAGTCCTTGCGCAGGACCGGCAGCGACGATGCGCCGCGCGCCTCGCGCAGGTCCTCGAGCGAGCCGGCGAAGTGGAACGGCTCGGTGAGGATCGAGAGTGCCGCGGCACCGCCGCGCTCGTAGGCCCGCACGACCTCCGCGACGGTCGCGCCCTCGCGGATCGTGCCGGCCGAAGGCGACCGCCGCTTGTGCTCGGCGATCACAGAGACGCCGGGGCGCGTGAGCGCCTCCGAGAACGGCCGCGAGCCCTCCGCGCCGGCGCGGCGCTCCAGCAGCGCCTCCAGCTCGGAGAGCGGAATCTGTTTCCGCCGCCGCTTCACCTCCCCTCGCGTGTCCTCCACGATGCGCTCGAGAACGCTCATACGGCCGCCGCCAGCTCGTTCGTCAAGGTGCTCAATGCCTCCAAGGCGGCCGCCGCGCGGCCGTCGTCGAGCGCCGCCTCGGCGGCGCGCACGCCCTTCTCCAGGCTGTCCACCCGGCCGGAAACGTAGATCGCCGCACCCGCGTTGAGCGCCGCCAGATCGCGGGCAGGGCCGCGCTCACCGGCGAAGATGCGCCGCGCGGTCTCGGCGTTGACGTCCGGGGTGCCGCCGCCGATCGAGCCGGGCTCGGCGCGCGAGAGCCCCACGTCCTCGGGGGCGATGTCATAGGCGCGCAGCTCTCCGTCATCGACTTCGACGACGCGCGTTGTCCCCGCCGTACTCATCTCGTCCAGACCGTCGGCGCTGGACACTACCAGCGCCTTGCGTGCCCCCAGGCGCGCCAGCGCCCCGGCGATGGTCTCCAGGAAGGCGGGATCGGAAACGCCGATCAGCTGCCGCGTCGCGCCCGCCGGATTGGTGAGCGGCCCGAGGAAGTTGAAGATCGTCCGAACGGCGAGCTCCTTGCGCACCGGGATGACGAAGCGCGTCGCGCCGTGGTGCGCGGGAGCGAACATGAACCCGAAGCCGACCTCGGAGATGCAGCGCGCGACCGCGGTCGGCTGGAGATCGATGCGGACGCCGAGCGCCTCCAGCACGTCCGCCGAGCCGGACAGGCCGGTGGCGGAGCGGTTGCCGTGCTTGGCGACCGCGCAGCCCGCTCCGGCCGCGATCAGCGCGGCCGTCGTGGAGACGTTGAAGGTCGGCCGCCCGCCGCCGGTGCCCGCCGTGTCGATCAGGTCGTCGCGGCCGGTCTGGACCGGCGTGGCGAACGCGCGCATGGTCGTGGCGAGGCCGACGAGCTCGTCGACCGTCTCCCCCTTCGTGCGCAGCGCGACGAGCACGCCGGCGGTCTCCACCTCGGAGGCGTTGCCGGCCATGATCTCCGCCAGCACGGCGGCGGTCTGGTCGGCGTCCAGGTCGCGCCGCGACGCGAGGGCGTCGAGCGCACGGGTGATGACCGCGTTAGGCAACGGTCACCTGAGGCCGGATGCCGAAGCTCGCCATCAGAACGCGGGGCCGGATGCCCCGCGGAGGAAATTGTCCAGGAGCCGCTTGCCATCGGGCGTGAGCACGGACTCGGGATGGAACTGGACGCCGACGGCCGGCAGCTCGCGGTGGCGCATCGCCATCACGACGCCGCCGCCGTGCGCGGTGGGCTCGAGGCCTTCGGGAAGGTCGGGATCCACGACGAGGGAGTGATAGCGCGCGACGGGCATCGGGCTCGGCAAGCCGGCGAAGATGCCCGCGCCGTCGTGCTCGATCTCGGTCGTCTTGCCGTGCACCGGCAGATGCCGCACGACCTTGCCGCCGAACGCCTGCGCCATCGACTGGTGCCCGAGGCAGACGCCGAGCGACCTGACGCCGGCCTCCGGGAAGCGGCGCATCACCTCGACGCTGATGCCGGCCTCGTTCGGCGTGCACGGGCCGGGCGAGACGACGACGCGGTCATAGCCGCGCTCGAGCAGCTCGTCGACGGTCGCCGCGTCGTTGCGCACGACGTCGAGCTCGGCCCCCAGCTCGCCCAGGTACTGCACGAGGTTGTAGGTGAACGAGTCGTAGTTGTCGACCATCAGGACGCGTGTCATGGCCACCCCGCCTGGTCGGTCGCGAGCTCGATCGCCATCACCACGCCGCGCGCCTTCGCGCGCGATTCCTCGAACTCATATTCAGGCTGGGCATCGGCGACGGTGCCGCCGCCCGCCTGGATGTGCGCGACCCCGTCCTTGACCACGACGGTGCGGATGCAGATGCACGTGTCCAGCTCGCCGCCGTAGGAGAGCCAGCCGACCGCGCCGCCGTACGCGCCGCGCTTGACCGGCTCCAGCTCGTCGATGATCTCCAGCGCGCGGATCTTCGGCGCGCCCGAGAGCGTGCCGGCGGGAAGGACGCTGCGCAGCGCGTCGATCGCGCCGACGTCCTCGCGCAGGGTCCCGGCGACCTGGGACACGATGTGGACCACGTGCGAGTAGGTCTCGACCTCCATCAGCCGCTCGACGTGCACGCTGCCGTGCTCGCACACGCGGCCGAGGTCGTTGCGCCCGAGGTCGACGAGCATCACGTGCTCGGCGCGCTCCTTCTCGTCGGCGAGCAGGTCGGCGGCGATCGCGGCGTCGTCGTCTCCCCGCGGCCGCGTGCCGGCGATCGGGCGCGTCGAGACGTGGCTGCCGGAGACCGTCAGCAGCGGCTCGGGCGAGGCGCCGACGATCTGGAAGTCCTCGAAGTCGAGGAAGTACATGTACGGCGACGGGTTGACCGCGCGCAGGCCGCGGTAGATCGAGAACGGCTCGACCGGCGCCGGGGCGCTCCAGCGCTGGCTCGGGACCACCTGGTAGGCGTCGCCGGCGTGGATGTACTCGACGATGCGCGAGACCATCGACTCGAACTGCTCGCGCGGCATGTTGGACTCGAACCGCGGCGCCTCGCGCGGCTCGTGCACGACCGGCGCCGGCAGCGGGCCGGCCAGGCGGGCGCGGGTGTCGCGGATCGCCTCGACCGCGCGGGCGTGAGCCGCCTCGATGTCCGTGTGGTCGTCGAGATAGGCGTTGGCGAGGATCGTGACCGTGTGCTTGAGGTGGTCGAACGCGACGACCACGTCGGACAGCATCAGCGCCATGTCGGGCAGGCCGAGGACGTCCGGGTTGGGCTCCGGGAGGCGTTCGACGGCGCGCACGCAGTCGAAGCCGAAGAAGCCGACCGCGCCGCCCGCGAACGGCGGCAGGCCGTCGATCTCCGCCTGGCGGTTCTCGGAGACGGCGTCGCCCGCGAGCGTGTAGGGGTCGCCGCCGTCGGCCAGGCTCCACCGCAGCACGCGGCGCGGGCGCCAGCCGATGAACGACCAGCGGCCGACGCGCTGGCCCTGCTCGGCGGACTCGAGCAGGAACGCGGGGCCGTCGCCGCGCAGCTTGAGGAACGCGGAGACCGGCGTCTCGCAGTCCTCGATGAAGCTGTGGCGGACGGGGATCAGGTTGTGCTCGCCGGCGAGCCGCTTGGCCTCCTCGAGGCTCGGCGTGACGCTCAGATGCTCAGCGACGGCGGCCAAGGAGCACCTCCTCGGCGTCGGCGAGCGTCAGGCCGCGCGAGCGCAGCAGCACGGTGAGGTGGTAGAGCACGTCGGCGGCCTCCTCGGCCACGCGCTCGTCGGACTCCTCGCGGGCGGCGCGCGCGACCTCCTCGGCCTCCTCCCGGACCTTCTCGCCGATCCGCGGTGGGTTGCGCAGCAGCTCGGTCGCGTAAGAGCCCTCGGGCATCTCGGCGGCGCGCTGGGCCAGGGTGCGCTCGAGGCCCGGCAGCGCCTCATGCGGCGCGGCGGCCAGCTCGCCCGTGAAGAAGCACGTGCGCTCGCCCGTGTGGCACGCGGGGCCGGACGGCTCGACCAGCGCGAGCACGGCGTCGGCGTCGCAGTCGTAGCGCAGCGCCTTCACAGCCTGAGTGTTGCCGGAGGTCGCGCCCTTGCGCCACAGCTCGTCGCGGGAGCGGCTCCAGAGATGAAGCTCCCCGGTCTCGCGGGTGAGGCGCAGCGCCTCCTGGTTCATGTACGCGAGCGTCAGCACCTCGCCCGAGCGCCAATCCTGGATCACGCATGGCACGAGGCCACGCTCGTCGAAGGCGACCGCTAGCCCTGCGGGCTCGGGTCGCTGGGAGTCATCGCCCTCGGGGCGAGGACTCCCGCCGGCCGGCGGGTCGGGTTCGATCGGGGTCGCCTCCATTCGGAGGCGGGAGTTTAGGAGCCCCGCAACCGGAACGGATCGCCCGAGCCGGCGCGGCCGGCGAGCGGTTCGACGTGCTGAGCCCGGCCACGAGGTTGCGTGACGCCGCGGCGCGCTCGTCAACCGGCGGACGCGAACCGCGGGTGCGCCTGCTCGAGATACCACGAGAACGCCCGGCGGCAGAGCCGCTCGCGTCCCATCAGGCCGAGCAGCGCGGTCAGCGCGCGCGGCGGGATCCGCGGGATCGCGCGCTGCACCGCGAGCGCGCGCGCGAAGGCGGGGGCGTGCGCGGCCGAGAACGCGTCGTAGCGCGCGAGCGCGTCGTCGCGGCTCGCCTCGCCGCGGACGACGGCGCGGAGCTCGCGGCCGCACGCGATCCCGAAGTAGAACGCCGTGCGGATCCCCTCGCCGGAGAGCGGGAAGCAGTGCCCCGCGCTGTCGCCGGCGAAGAACACGCCGTCCTCGGTCGCCGCGCGCAGGCGGTGCGGGAACCAGTTGCCCTGGTAGCGGACGGCGTCGACGTCCAGCCGCCGGGCGAGCTCCCGCGTGGGCTCCTTGACGTGGTCGCGCGGCTCATAGGAGCCGACGCCGACGCGCTGCTCGCCGTCCGCGGGCACCGACCACGCGTAGCCGCTGCGCACGAGCGAGCGGTCGATCCAGATGTCGAGGTCAGTCCCGCCGCCGTGCGGATGCACCTCGAGGCCGCGCGAGATCGCCGCGTCCGGCGGCTGCACGTTCGGTCCGGGCGCGAGGACGCGCCGCCAGCCGAGGGCGTCGACGACCAGCGGCGCGCGCAACGCGCCGCGATCTGTGGAGACAGGGGTTTCGCCGTCCGCAACGCCTGCGGCGCGGCCCGCCGGGCGCAACCGCCCCGCCGGGTCCCGCGCCTCCGGCGCCGCTCCCGGCGACGTTACGGTCGCGATCTCGAACCGCGCGTCCGTCTGCTCCCACAGCGCCCGGCACAGCTCGCGGTAGTCGAAGCTCGACCAGCTCCACGGAAGCCGGAAGCGCGCCGAGCCGTGCGGCGTGTGGAACGCCATGTACGGGATCTCCTGCCGGATCGCGCGCTCGACGCCCATCGCGTGCAGCCACGGCGTCGGCGCGGCGCACGCCGACGTCGCGCGCTCGCCGATCTCGTAGCGGTCGACGACGAGCACGTCGGCGCCCGAGCCCGCGAGCTCGCGCGCGACCGCCAGGCCCGCGAAGCTCGCGCCGCAGATCAGCACGTCGGGGTGCTCGTCGAGCGGCGTGCGCTCGGCGCCGCGCAGCGTCCGCCGCCTCACCGGCGCAGCGCCTCCAGCGCGGCGCCGGGGACGTGCCAGACGCGCACGCCTCCGGCGCGCCCGAGGACGTCGAAGTCCGCCGCCTCGACGCGGTCCAGCATCTGCCCGTACAGGCTGATGGCGAAGCGGACGCCCGGGCGCACCGAGCGCGGCGCGGCGGCGACCGCCGGCGCGGCGCCGGCGAACAGCTCACGGGTGCGCGCCACCTCGTGCGCGATCAGCGCCCGCAGCGGGGGTCCCGCACGCCGCTCCCCGAGGTCCGCCTCGGCGACGCCGAAGCAGGCGCGGTCGGACGCCGGCAGGTAGACCCGGTCCAGCCGGTGGTCCTCGCGCACGTCGCGGATGAAGTTCGCGAGCTGGAACGCGAGGCCGAGCCTGCCGAAGTCCGCCTGGTGACGCGCGGGGACGCCGAGCAGCGACGCCATGATGCGCCCGACCGACCCCGCGGATCCCTCCATGTAGGCCACCAGCTCCTCCCAGCTCGAGATCCGCACCGGCGCGCAGTCGATCCGCATCGAGCGCATGTAGGTCGCCAGCTCGCCGAGCGGCAGGCGGTGCCGAGATGCCGCGTCGGCGAGCGCCCGCACCACCGGCTGGCTCGACCGCGCGCCGGCCAGCAGCTCGGCCTCCCAGGCGTCCAGCGCGGCGCGGCGGGCGGCCGGGGTCGGCGGGCGGCGGGGCCCGTCGACGATCTGGTCCGCGGTGCGGACGAAGCCGTAGAGCGCGTGTGTGGCCGGACGCAGCTCGCGCGGCAGGCGCCGCGTCGCGATGTAGTAGGTCGGGTCGTGCCGGCGCAGCATCCGCCGGCCGGTCTCGTACCCGATGTGCAGCGCCGGGTCCATCGCGGGCATTGTCATAGGGTGAGCGAGCGGATGGAAGCCCTGTTGCGCGACAAGGCGCTGCTCTATGTCACCGGCAAGGGCGGTGTCGGCAGGACGACCGTGGCCGCGACGCTCGGTCTGGCGGCCGCCGCGCAGGGGCGCCGCACGATCGTCTGCGAGGTCGCCGAGCAGGACCGCGTCTCGCGCGCGTTCGCCCGCCACGGCGTCAAGGGCGACGAGGAGATCGAGCTCGCGCGCGATCTGTGGGCGATCACGATCGACCCGGAGGCGGCGCTGCACGAGTGGCTCTCCAAGCAGCTCGGCGGCGGTCCGGCCGGGCGCCTGGTCGGCCATTCGCACGCCTTCCATCACTTCGTCGCCGCCGCGCCGGGCGCGAAGGAGCTGATCACGATCGCCAAGGTCTGGGAGCTCGCGCAGCTCGAGCGCTGGGACCGCCACAACCGCACGTATGACCTCGTGATCGTCGACGCGCCCGCGTCCGGCCACGGAACCGCGATGCTGACGGCGCCGCGCACGTTCGGCGAGATCGCGCGCGTCGGGCCGATCCGCCGCCAGGCGACCAAGGTCGCGGACATGCTGTCCGACCCCGCGCGCACCGGCTACGTCGCGGTCGCGCTGCCGGAGGAGATGCCGGTCAACGAGACGATCGAGCTCGAGGCGCGGCTCGAGGACGCCGTCGGGCTGGGGCTCGACGCGATCGTCGTCAACGGCGTCTGGCCGGAGCGCTTCTCCGCCGCCGACGTCCGCCGGCTGCGCGAGGCGTCGAACGCGAACGGGGTCGTCCGTGCCGCGCTCACCGGCCACGCGCGCGCCAAGGCGCAGCGGGCGCAGATCCGGCGCCTGCGCGGCAAGACGGACGCGGCCGTGTCGACGCTGCCGTTCCTGTTCGAGGCCGACGTCGGCCTGCCCGGCTACGAGCGGCTCGCGAGCGAGCTGGAGCTGTGACGCTGACCGGGACGCCTGAACGGCCGGAGGAGGCCGGCGTCGCGCCGCTGCGCGCCGGGGAGCTGCCGCGGCGGCGCCTCGCGCGCGGCGCGCGCTGGGCATGGCGCCTGCAGCAGGCGGGCATCTGGCTCGTCGTCGCCGTCGCCGGCAACCTGATCGGCGGCGCGCTCGGCGTCCCGCGCGCGCTGCTCCTCGTCGCCGCGGCGGTGCTGCTCGTCGCCGCCGTCGCGATCGTGCCCCTGCTGCGCTACAGCCGCTGGCGCTGGGACCTGCGCCCGGACGCGATCGACATCCAGCACGGCACGTTCACCATCCGCCGCACGCTGGTCCCGCTGATGCGCGTGCAGCACGTCGACACGCGCCGCGGCGTGCTCGAGCAGCTGCTCGGCCTCGCGACGGTCGTCATCCACACCGCCGCCGGGAGCCACACGATCCCCTACCTGGACCCGGCCGACGCCGCGGAGCTGCGCGACCGCATCGCGGCGCTCGCCCGCACCGATGCCTGACCGCCGCCTGCACCGCGCCGGGATCGCGATCTACGGCATGCAGGCGCTCGGCAACGCGGCGTTCCCGCTGCTCGTGATCCTCGGGCTGACGTTGCTGGGGAGCCGCGGCGAGGACGTCACGCGGTCGGTCGTCTACGGCGCCGTGGGCGTCGTGATCGCGATCGTGGCCGGATACGTCAGGTGGTCGACGACGACCTATCGCGTGGACGAGCGCGCGATCCATCACCGGACCGGGCTGGTCAGGGTCCGGGACACCGACGTCCCGCTGGCCCGGGTGGAGGCGCTCGACGTCCAGCAGGGCCCGCTCCAGCGGCTGTTCGGCGTCCAGGCGGTGCACGTGCAGACCGGCGGCGGCGGGAAGGGCGGCGAGATCGTCCTCCTGGCGCTGGGAGCGGCGGACGTGCGCGCGCTGCGGGAGCGCGTCGGCGTCGCGCCGCCGGCGCCGGCCGACCCGGGCGCGCGCCTGCGGCTCGGCATGGGCGGGCTGCTCGTGGCGGCGCTCACTGCCGGGCAGCTCGGCATCGTGCTGCCGGTGCTGGCGGCGGCGTTCCAGGTCTTCCAGCAGGTGCTCGAGGACGAGGGCGGTCGCCGGGCGGTGCGAGCGCTGCCCGACAGCGCGGGGGATTGGGCGGCCGTCGCGGCGGTCGTGCTCGGCGCCGGCTGGGCGCTCTCGGTGCTCGGCTCGATCGTCGCGTTCGCAGGCTTCACCGCGATGCGCGACGGCGACCGGCTGCGGATCCGGCGCGGCCTGCTGGCGCGGCGCGAGGCGACGATCCCGGTCGGCCGCGTGCGCGCGGTGCGTGTCGTCGAGGGCGTGTTCCGGCGCCCGTTCGGACTGGCGGCGCTGCACGTCGAGGTGGCCGGCTACGCGGACGAGGCGTCGGCCGCGCGGACGCTGTTCCCGCTCGTGCGGGCGCGCGCAGTGCGCGCGGCGCTGGACGCGATGCTGCCCGAGCTGGCCGACGACGTCGAGCCGCTCGAGCGCCCGCCGGCGCGCGCGTGGCGGCGCTACCTGCTCGTCCCGTCGCTCGCCACGCTGGCGGCGGGCGCGATCGCGGCGGTCGTCGTGGAGAGCGGATGGCCGCTGCTGGCGGTCGCGGCCGGAGCGGCGTACGGGCAGGCGCGCTGGCGTGCGGCGGGCTGGCGGCTGCGCGAGGGACGCCTCGCGATCCGCTCGCTCCGGCTCGCCCGGGTGACCGTGCTCGCGCCGGCGCACAACCGCGAGTCGCACGAGCTGGCCCAGTCGCTGCTCCAGCGCCGCGCCCGGCTCGCGGACCTGCGGGTGGACTTCGGCAAGCAGACCGCGGCGCGCATCCGCCATGTCGAGGAGGCCGCGGCGGCGGACGCGTGGGAGGCGCTCGGCGCCTCACGGTGATCGCCGCGGCCCGCGCGCGGCCTCGCCGCAGCACGCGCGCGAGGCCCTCGCGCGTCTCAGCGCGCTGCGAGCCAGTCGCGGACGGCACCCTCCAGGGCGCGCTTGTCCGAGCGCAGCGAGTGGTTGCCCTTGATCGCGGCGACCGCGCGGTCCGGGGCGGCGGGTGGCATCCCGAACGGGTCGCTCTCCCCCTGCACGATCAAGACGGGGACGGTGACGAGCTCGAGCTCCGGCAGGCGCGTCTTGTCCGGCCGGCCGGGCGGGTGGAGCGGGAACGCGAGGCAGAGCACGCCCGCCGCGCCGGTCGCCTGCGCCGTGCGGCACGCGACGCGGGCCCCGGAGGAGCGCCCGCCGGTGATCAGCGGGCCGTCGGGGAGCGGGATCTGCTCGATCACCGCCGTCCAGGCGGCGTCGAGCTGCGCCGCCGGCGCCGGGCTCTTTCGCCCCGCGACGCGGTACGGCTGCTCGATCAGCGCGACGGTGAACCCCTCCGCGACGGCGACCGCGGTCGCCGCGGCGAGGTCCGGCGCGCCGACCCCGCCGCCGGCGCCGTGGCCGAGCACGAGCGCGCCGTGCGGCGCCTCCGCGGGATGCAGATGCGCGCGGGCGGGGCCGTGGGGCGTGTCGAGATCGAGTGGCGTCACGGCGTGACAGCATGACCGTATGGACGAGCCGATGCGGATCGACAAGTGGCTCTGGGCGTCACGGCTCTCCAAGACGCGCGCCCTGGCCGCCGAGGCGGTCAAGGCCGGCCGGGTGCAGGTCAACGGCGTGGCGGCGAAGCCGAGCAAGGACGTCAAGCCCGGTGACCGGCTCGAGCTCCGCACCGGCCCCGTCCGCGTCAGCGTCGTGATCCGCGGCACCGCCCCGCGCCGCGGGCCGGCGAGCGAGGCGCAACGGCTCTACGAGGAGACGCCGGAGAGCGCGGAGGCCCGGATCCGGCACGCCGAGGAGCGCCGGCTCGCGCGGCAGGAGGGCGGCGAGGGCGGGCGCCCGACCAAGCGCGACCGGCGGCGGCTGGAGCAGGTCAAAGGCGTGCGGCGGCGCGAGGGCTGACGGCGCAAGGTCGACCCCGACGGCTCGCGGGCGGGCGCCCGTCCGGACCTCTCGCTTCACTAATCTGAACCGCCGGGTGCGGGGTCTGCCAGATAGCCTCGCGGTCCTACGGGAGCGCGACTACCGGCTGCTGTTCAGCGGCTACGCGGCGTCCCTGCTGGGCGACGGGATGGTCAGCGTGGCGCTCGCCTTCGCGGTGCTGCACCTCGGCGGCTCGGCATCGGAGGTCGGGCTCGTGTTCGCCGCCCGCACGCTCGCGCTGGTCGCGTGCCTGCTCGCGGGCGGCGTCGTCGCCGACCGCGTGTCGCGGCGCTCGGTGATGGTCGCCGCCGACCTCGCGCGCCTGTTCAGCCAGGGCGTCCTCGCGCTGCTCCTGGTCACCGGCGAGGCACACATCTGGATGATCGCCGTGCTGACCGCCATCACCGGTGCCGCCACCGGCTTCTTCAACCCCGCGTCGACCGGTCTGCTGCCGCTCGTCGTCAAGCCGGAGCAGCTCCAGCAGGCCAACGGCCTGCGCTCGACCACCCAGGCGGTCGGCGAGATCCTCGGGCCTGCCATCGCCGGCCTGCTGGTCGTCGCCGCAAGCCCCGGCTGGGCGCTCGCGATCGACGCCGCCACGTTCGCCATCAGCGCCGCGTTCCTCTCCGGGATCCACGTGCCGCCGGGCGAGAGCATGCCGAAGAACCGGTTCCTGGCCGACCTTCGCGGCGGCTGGAGCGCATTCACGGAGCGCACGTGGGTGTGGAGCTCCGTGCTCGCGTTCTCGATCACCAACGCCGCCTGGGGCGCGTGGTCGGCGCTCGGGCCCGTGATCGCCGAGCGCCACCTCGGCGGCGCCGCGGCCTGGGGCTCCGTGCTGGCCGCCATGGGCGCGGGCGGCGTCGTGGGCGGCATGGCGGCGATCCGCGCGCGTCCTCGCCGGCCACTCATGGTCGTCGTCCCGACCGCGATGGTGTTCGCGCTGCCGCTCGCCCTGCTCGCGTCGCACGCGTCGGTCCCGCTGCTGGCGTGCTCGACGTTCCTCGCCGGCGTCTCGCTGATGTACGGCAACAGCATCTGGGAGTCGACGCTGCAACGGCACATCCCGCCCGAGTCGCTGTCGCGCGTCAGCGCCTACGACTGGTTCGGCTCCCTGGTGTTCCAGCCGCTCGGCCTCGCGCTGTGGGGACCCATCGCGGGCTGGATCGGGATCGACACGGCGCTGTGGATCGCATTCGCGGTGTGGACGACGGTGATCCTGGCGATGTTCGCGGTGCCGGACATCCGCCGCGTCACGGACGACGATCGAGCCGCTTCGCCGGTGCCCGAGCCCGCCGTGCAGCCCTGACGAACGCCTCCGGCTCCGCGCCGTCAGGTGATCCCGAGCCGGTCCAGCAGCGCGTCGTCGCCGCGCCAGGACCGGCGCACCCGCACCGACAGGTCCAGGTGCACGTGGCCGCCGAGCTCGCGCTCGAGCTCCTTGCGCGCCGCCATCCCGATCGACTTGATCATGCGCCCGCGCGAGCCGATGAGGATGCCCTTCTGGGACTCCGTCTCGACCCACAGCAGCGCGCGCACGGCGATCAGGCCCTCGCGCTCCTCGATCTCGTCGATCTGCACCTCGACGGCGTGCGGGACCTCCTGGCGCGTGCGCAGGAGCACCTGCTCGCGCACGAGCTCGGCCAGCATCACCTGCTCGGACTGGTCGGAGACCTCGTCGGGCGGGAAGTAGAACGGGCCCTCCGGCAGCAGCGTGGCCAGGTGGTCGAGCAGCGGCGCGACGCCGCGCCCCGTGCGCGCCGACACCGGGAAGACCTCGGCGTCCGGCAGGCCGAGCTCGGACGCCACCTGCAGCGCCTGGACCGTGCGCGGCTGGTTGAGCCGGTCGACCTTGTTGACGGCGATCACGACGGGCACACGGGCGGCGATCAGCGCCTCCACGATGAAGCGGTCACCCGCGCCGCCGACCCCCTGGTCGCCGTTGACGACGAACAGCGCCGCGTCGGCCTCCCCCACCTCGGACTCCACGCGCCGCTGCATGCGCGTCGTCAGCTCGTCGCGCGGGCGCTGCACGCCCGGCAGGTCGGTCAGCACGAGCTGGAACTGGTCCGGGACGGTCACGACTCCGCGAATCGCCCGCCGCGTCGTCTGCGGCTTGTCCGAGACGATCGCCACCTTCTGGCCGACCATCGCGTTCACGAGCGTCGACTTGCCGACGTTCGGGCGCCCCGCAAGCGCCACGAAGCCTGACCTCGTGACGGTCACAGCCATGAGCGTATCTCCGCCTGTAACACGAGCATCTCGCCCTCGTCGGTCTCGTGGTCCATGCCCGTCAGATGCAGCACGCCGTGCACGACCGCCTCGAGCAGGTCGACCGTGTGCTCGGGGCAGATCACGACGTCCCCGAGCTCCCGCGCGCCGAACACCGGGCCCTCTTCATCGACCGGGAACGACAGGACGTCCGTCGGCCCCGTCTTCCCGCGCCACTGCTCGTTGAGCTCGGCGATCCGGTCCGCGTCGACGAACTCGACCGCCACATGCCCGTCGGCGATGCCCGCCGAAGCGGCGGCGTAGGCGACCGCCTCGCTCACCCGATCCTCCGCGAGCGCGGTCCCGATCACCTCCACGTCGAGCACCTCCTACGCGCTTCGCCGGCGGTGGTCCGGCTGCGCCGGCCGCAGCCCGGAGGCCTGGGCCGAGGCGTGCTGATCGTAGGCCTCGACGATCCGCTGCACGAGCTTGTGACGCACCACGTCCTCGCCGCCGAACCGCACGAACTCGACGCCTTCGATGCCCTCCAGCACCTCGCCGACCACGATCAGGCCGGACTTCTGGTCGCGCGGGAGGTCGACCTGCGTCACGTCGCCGGTCACGACCATCCTGGAGCCGAACCCGAGCCGGGTGAGGAACATCTTCATCTGCTCGGGCGTGGTGTTCTGCGCCTCGTCCAGGATCACGAAGGAGTCGTTGAGGGTCCGCCCGCGCATGAACGCCAGCGGGGCGACCTCGATGACGCCTTTCTCGAGGTGCGAGGCCACGCGCTCGGGGTCCATCATGTCGTTGAGCGCGTCGAACAGCGGGCGCAGGTACGGGTCCACCTTGGCCATCAGGTCGCCGGGCAGGAAGCCGAGGCGCTCGCCGGCCTCGACGGCCGGGCGCGTGAGGATGATCCGGTTGACCTCGCGCCGCGAGAGCGCGGCCGTGGCCATCGCCATCGCGAGGAACGTCTTGCCGGTGCCGGCCGGGCCGACGCCGAACGTGACCGTCGAGCGGCGGATCGCGTCGACATAGCGCTTCTGATTGACCGACTTGGGCGCCACGCGCAGGTTGCGATGGCGCCACACGACATCCTCCAGCACGCTGGTCGGCGACTCCGCGGACTCCAGCACGTGCGCGACCGACTCGATCGTCGCGGGCCCGATGTCGTGCCCCCGCTCGACGAGGTTCGACAGCTCGCGGACCACCGTCGCGCCGGCCTGGACCGCTTCCGCGTCGCCGTCGAGCGTGAGGACGTTCCCGCGCAGGTACACCTCGCAGTCCAGGTGCTCCTGGAGCGTGCGCAGCGCCGCGTCGCGCGACCCCGCCAGCTCCGCCGCCACTTCATTGGATACCTCGAGCTGCCTTCTTGCCATCTAGTTGAGCGCTTCCTTCACCTTTGTCGAGACCCGCTTCCCGTCGGCGCGGCCGCCGGCGGCTCCCATCACGTGCTTGATCACCTGGCCCATGTCACGCGGCGACGACGCGCCGGTCTCCGCGATCGCGGTCGCCACGAGCGCCGAGAGCTCCTCGTCGGACAGCTCGGCCGGCAGGTAGGCCTCGATCGCCCGCGCCTCGAACGCCTCGCCGGTCGCGAGATCCTCGCGGCCGGCTTCGCGGTAGGCGGTCTCGGCCTCACGGCGGCGCTTGCGCTCGCGCCGCAGCACCGCCAGCTCGTCCGCGTCGCCCTCCTTCGCCGCCTTCTGCAGCTCGGAGAGCACGAGCCGGAGCGCCGTCACGCGTTCGCGCTCCCCCGCCTTCATGGCAGTGGTCACGTCCGCCTTGATGCGATCGGCGATCTGCACCCACGTCCAGTGTACGGAGGGTCCGGACAGGTCCTACTGGACCTTGGGACCGGTCCCGGTTTGAGTCCTAGGACCCGTCCCGGGCGAAGGTCGCGTCGGAGCTTCGCGGCCTCGCGCATGGCGCCCGGAGCCGCGGCACCTAGAGGCGCTTCTCGAACCAGCGCTCGGCGTAGGGATCGTCGTTGTAGCGGCCGATCTCCGCGTACCCGCGCGCGCGGTAGAGCGCCTGCGCCTCCTCCAGCGCGCCGTTGGTGTAGAGCCGGACGGCGGCGTGGCCGAGCTCGGCGGCGCGCGCCTCGAGCGCGTCGAGCAGCCGCGCGGCGATGCCGAGGCCCCGGTGCGGGCGGTCCACCCACATGCGCATGATCTCCCCCGTGCCGGGCGCGAGCGTCTTGAGTACGCCGCAGCCGGCGGGCTGGCCGCTGAGGCGCGCGAGCAGGAACGTGAGGTCCTCGCCCTCGGCGGGCAGCGTGCGCGCGGGATCGAGCCCGAAGCGCTCGCCGAGCTCCGCGAAGTAGTGCTGCAGGCACCAGCGCGCGCCGGGCGCCTCCGGGTCCTCGCGCTCGATCGTCACCATCGAGAGCGCGAGCAGTCGCCGCACCTCGGACTGCGCGCGCAGCAGCCGCTCGCGCTGCGCCTCGCTGAGCGGCGCGAGCGCGGACGCCGCGAGCTCGTCGGAGATGCGGTCGAGCTCCTTCGCCTCGGCCTCGCCGGTGGCCGTGAGGCGCAGGCGCTTGGTGCGGCGGTCCGCGGGATCGGGCTCGGCCTCGACCAGGCCGTCGCGCTGGAGCGCGCGCAGCATGCGCGAGAGGTAGCCGGAGTCCAGTCCCAGGCGGATCCGGATCTCGCGCGGCGTCGCGCCGGCGGCGCCGATCTCGAACAGCACGCGGCACTCGCCGAGCGGCCGGTGGCCGAGATAGCGGTCGTTGAGCGCGCCGACCTGGCGGGTGACGAGCCGATTGAAGCTGCGGACGCGGGCGATATCTTGCTCGGAGATCACTGACTCAAGTCAGAGACTACTCCTCGGCGGCATAATCGGGGAGTGACGACCTCGGAGCCCGTCCGCCGCCGCCGCTCCAGCGTCCTGCTCGTCGGCGCGATCGAGCCGGAGGTCCACCCGTGGCTGCGCTCCGCCGGACACCTCCCGCGCGGCGCCCGGCGGCTGGAGGACGCGCTCGCCGCGCTCGACGAGGAGGCGGCCGACCTCGTCGTCGTCGACCGCGAGCCCGGCGGCCTCGACGCGCCCGCCGCGTGCCGCAAGCTGCGCGCCGACCCGCGCCTCGGCGACGCGTGGCTGCTCGTGATCACGGTGGCGGCGCGCGGCCGCGCCGCGGACGCCGCGCTGGACGCGGGAGCCGACGACTACCTGCAGCGCCCGTTCTCGCGCGCCGAGCTGATCGTCCGCGCCCGCGCCGGCCTGCGCGCCGCGCGCAACCGATCAGACGACGCGCTGCTGCGCGCGCTGATGGTCAACGTTCCCGGCGCGATCTACCGCTCGGCGTGGCACGCGGGCCACGCGCTGGAGCTGATCAGCGACGAGATCGAGCGCATCTCCGGCTATCCCGCGGGCAACTTCCTCGCCAGTCAGAAGCGCACGCTGCTCAGCCTCGTCCACCGCGACGACCGCGCGCTCGTGCTCGAGGCGATCGACCGCGCGCGCGAGGGGTTCGGCTCTTTCTCGCTCGAGTACCGGATCGTGTGCGCCGACGGCGAGGTCCGCTGGGTCCTCGACCGCGGCCAGCTCGTCCCCGGCCCTGGCGGGAGGCTGTGGCTCGACGGCGCGCTGTTCGACATCACCGAGCGGCGGGCGGCGCAGGAGGCGCTGCTGCGGCGCAAGATCGAGGCGGCGCGCACCGAGGAGCTGCGCGCCTCGCGCGCCCGCATCGTCGAGGCGGCCGACGCCGCGCGGCGCAAGATCGAGCGCGACCTGCACGACGGCGCGCAGCAGCGGCTCGTCTCGCTCGCGCTCGACGTGCGCGTGGCCCGCGGGCGGATCGCCAAGGACCCTTCTCAGGCGTTGCCGTTCCTCGACCGCATGGGGCGCGAGTTGCAGGACGCGTCCGGGGAGCTGCGCGAGCTCGCGCGCGGGATCCACCCGGCGGTCCTGACCGAGCGCGGGCTGGCGCCGGCCGTCGCCGCGCTGGCCTCGCGCGCGCCGCTGCCGGTCGAGATCGTCGAGGTGCCGGACGAGCGGCTGTCCTCACGGGCCGAGACGACGGCCTACTTCACCGTGGCCGAGGCGCTGACCAACGTGGCCAAGTACGCGCAGGCGACGCACGCGACGGTGCGCCTGGGATGCGAGGATGGCGCGCTCGTGGTCGAGGTGCAGGACGACGGCGTGGGCGGGGCCGACCCGGGCGCGGGGTCAGGGCTGTCCGGGCTGGCGGACCGGGTCGGCGCGGCGGACGGGGAGCTGAGCGTCGTCAGCCCGGCCGGCGAGGGGACGCTCGTGCGCGCCGTGCTGCCGCTCGCGTAGCGCATCTACATGGTCCCGCCGGCGAAGATGGTGGGTTCCCGTGATGGCATCGCTGTGCGCAAGGCGTACAACCCTTCGCATGGCGTCCGTACCTATACGGCCCGCCGGGGGGTTCGGCGATCGCTCACGTCCGGAGACGCAGCCGCACGGTCAGCGGCACGTCCTTGTGTCTCCGGGCGGATCGCCCTCGCAGCGGCGGCTGGTGGAGCTCTCGCTCCTGATCTGTCCGAAGGAGACCGGCTGATGCATCTCGCCGAGACTCCAGCGCTCGTCGAAGACGAGCCGATGCTGATGTGGCGGCGCGCCCAGGCGCACGCCCGCGAGGCCTACGAGCAGTGGCGACGCGATCGCGACGCGGCGGGCTATGTCGCCTACCGCGCGGCTCAGGACCTCGCCGACTGGGCCCAGGACGAGCTCGCCCGGTGCGCTCACAGCCCCGACCGCAGCACGTAGGCGGTCGCGTCCGCGCGGTTGCGCACCGAGATCTTGCGATAGGCGTTCGCGAGATGCCGCTCGACGGTGTGGACGCTGAGCACGAGCTCGGAGGCGATCTCCTTGTTCGTCCGGCCCGCGGCGAGCAGGCGGAGCACCTCGACCTCGCGCGCCGTCAGCCCGTCGGGCAGCCCGGACCGCGGCGGCGCGCGGCCCGCCCACTCGTTCATGCCGAGCTCCTCGAAGCGGGCCGCGGCTGATCTGAGGAGCGGCTCCGCGCCGGCCTGGCGCGTCCACTGGCGCGCGATCGCGTCGTCGTGGTCGACGATCGCGCGCAGCGGGCGCTGGTCACGCCGCTCGGTCGCGCACCGCGCGCGGTCGAAGGACTCGCCGCCGCCGTGGCCGAGCAGCGCCTGCAGGCGGGCGACCGTGAGCTCCGAGCTCGCCATGTAGTAGTCGCCCGCGCCCGCGTCGACGAGCGCCTGGGCGCAGGTCAGCAGCGGCGCGGCGAGATCGGTGGCGCGCAGGTCCCAGATCGCCTCGGCGGCGAAGTTGACGGCGCCGCTCTGGGCGTTATCCCACGGGTCGCAGGCGGAGATGGCGGGCGTGATCCGGCCGAGCACGAAGCGCGAGCGGTCCTCCAGGCCGGCGCGCGCGAACGCGTGCGCCGCGATCGCCGCCCACATCAGCCCGAACCACGGCCCCGGGTCGCGCCGGCGCGCGAGCGCGTACATCCGCTCCCCCATCGCCGGCCAGTCCGCCTCAACGTGCTGGAGCGTGAGCTCGCGCACGAGCAGCGCGATGTTCGTGACGGCGTGGCCGGACGGAAGCCGCTCCATCAGCGACGCGGCGCGGTCCAGCGCAGCCACCGACTCGCCGAACTCCCCGCGCGCGCCGTGGATCGCGGCGCGGAAGACGGCCGCCATCGCGCGCGCAGGAAGCGAGCCGGTGCGCTCCCCGAGCAGCTCGATCTCGGCGCACAGCTGCTCGGCGGGCAGCGACGCGCCGGACCAGCGCGTGACCGTGGCGCTCATGCCGAGCAGCAGCAGCCCGCGCAGCCGCGCGAGCGGATCGTGCCAGCCGGCGACGCGCGTCATGAAGGACTCCAGCTCGGGCAGCGGCCATTGCGCGAACTGGTCGATCGTGCGCGCCGCGTCGGCCTCGGTCCCCTCCACGCGCGCGATCCGCACGGCCTCGGGATCGAAGCCGAGGAAGCGCGTCGCGTGCACGTCGCCGGCGAGGATCGCCTCGGTCGGGCGCTCGAGCAGCTTCAGGCGCGCCCACGCGAGCCCATGGCGATCGCCGAGCGCGGCGAGCCCGCGCGCGATCAGCGGGTCCAGGCTCGCCTGGTCGGCCAGCCCGTCCTGCAGCACGGTCAGCACCCGCTGGATCAGCGTGGCGATCTCCTCGCCCTTGCTCATCAGGTCCAGCGCGGCGGTGAGCGTCGCGACCGCCTCCGCGTGCCGGCCCGCCTCGGCGCGCGCGAGCGCGAGCCGGCCGAGGATGCCGGCGCGCTGCGCGCCCGTGTCGAGCGCGAGCGCGATCTCGAGGAGCTCCTCCGCCTCGGCCGGCGCCGGGACCGCGCTCGCCGCGGCGGCGGCCGCGATCGCGTACGGCACGCCGGCCTCGGCGCCCGGGAACGTGGCCGACGCGCGGTACTGGCGCGCGATCTCGGCCCCCAGCTGAGCGCCGTGCGTGCGCTCGAGCGCCTCCGCGAGGCGCCGGTGGATGCGCGCACGCCGGCTGGGGCTGAAGCGGTCGTAGAGCGTGTGCCGCACGAGCGCGTGCGCGAAGTCGTAGCGCTCGGGGCCGGCGGGCTCGAGCACCTCGGCCGCGAGCGCCTCGTCCAGGCAGTCGAGCAGCGCCGCCTCGTCGAGGCCGGTGAGCGCCGACAGCTCGACGAAGCCGAAGCCCGACGTGAACACCGCGGCCAGCTGCAGCATCTCGCGCGTCGCCTTCGAGAGCCCGGCGAGCCGCAGGCCGACCGCTTGGCGCACGGTCGCCGGCGGCCGCCAGCCCGGCGCCCCGGGGTCCTGCCCGCGGCGCTGCAGGTGACGGCCGAGCTCGCCGAGGAAGAACGGATTCCCGCCGCTCTCGTCGTAGATCGCCGTCAGCGTGTCGTTGCCGACGCGGCGCTGGGCGACGTGCTCGAGCAGCACGCCGGCCTCGTCGCGCGGGAGGCTCTCGAGCGGCACGTGATCGCTCTCGCGGTGGCGCGAGATCTCGGCGAGCCGCTGGGTGACGGGATCGGCTGGGTCGAGGTCGCCGCCGCGATGGGCGAGCACGATCAGCGGGCGGGTCGCGAAGCGCGCGACGTGGACGAGCAGGTCGAGCGAGTCGGCGTCGGCCCACTGGATGTCGTCGAGCACGAGCACTGGCGTGCGCTCGATCGCCTGCAGGCAGCGCACGACCGCCTCGTAGAGCCGCAGCCGCCCCTGGCCGGGCGGGAGCGCGGGAAGGGCGGCGAGCCGCGCCGGCGGCGGCAGCAGCTGCGCGAGCGCGGCGGCGTCAACGCCCAGCACGCTCGCGACGCGGTCGCCGGGCACGCCGTCCAGGTACGCGCCGAGCGCCTGCGCCCACGGCCCGTACGGATACGTGAGGCAGCCCTGGTAGCACGTCCCCCACAGCACGGCGGCGCCGTCGTCCTCGGCGGCGCGGGCGAACTCGGCGATCGTGCGCGTCTTGCCGATGCCTGCCTCGCCGTGGACCACGAGCATGGGCGGCGCGCCTGCCCGGGCGGCTTCGAGCGCCTCGTGCAACACCGCCAGCTCGCGGGACCTCCCGACGAACTCTGCTGCAGGAATCGCCCTTCGCACAACCGACCTGCTTTCTGTTCGATACCTCCAGCATCGTCGCACGCCGCCTGTCGATCAACCGGCTGGCCGAGTAGTTCGAAGTCAGCTTGCTCCCCGCCGCGCGTCTTCGCGCCGCGCCTTCTCGGGCCCGGCGGCAGGGGTGTGCGACGAACCTTCGAATGGTTCGAAGGTTCGTAAGGCACCCCCTGATCCGAGGCCGAGCGTGACCGAAAGCCCGGCGACGAGACCGCGGAGTCTCAGTGGCGTTTCATCCGGTGAGCGTTGCGACACCCATGAGCGCCGCGAGCGCGGTTCCGGCGCGAGGATGGCGGGCCCACAGCACGAGCGGCGCGAGCAGCGCGCGCTGGACGCCGGCGCCGAGCAGCGGCGCGTGAGCCTCCTGGTCGTAGGTGCGCGCGAGCACGGCGAGCTCGAGCGGGTTGCGCGGCAGGCCGCGCCTGGTCATCCGGCCCGCTTTGGCGAGCGCGACCACCTCGGCGAACATCTCCTCCATCCGCAGCGCCGGGCGGACCTCGACCCGCAGCGTCGCCTCGGTGTCGCCCGCATTGGCGAACGAGTGCACGACGCCGGGTTCGATGTCGACCACGTCGCCCGGGCCGGCGATGACCGTTCTCCGGCCGACGCGGAAGCGCATCCGCCCGGACGTGACCTCGAAGCGCTCGGTCTGGATCGGGTGGACGTGCGCGATCGGGACCGCGCCGCCACGCCGCAGCGCGAAGTCGAACGCGAGCAGCTCGCCACCGGTGGAGGCGGCCGTGTGGGTGAACGTGAAGCGCTCCCCCGTGACGGGGTTCTCCAGCGTGTCGCCCGGACGGATCATCGGAGCGTCACCGCGTACTCGGCGAAGTCGCGCGGCTCGCGGCCGAGCGCCTCTCGGACGCCGTCCGCGAGCCGTTCGTTGCGGCCGTCCAGCACCTCGGTCACGAGGTAGGTCACGAGCGCGACGACATCCTCGGGCTCGCCGTCCATCGCCGCCGTGAAGTCCTCGACGGAGACGGGGGTGTAGCCGATCTCGCGGCCCGTCGCGCGGGCGATCTCCCGCACCGCCTCGGCGAACGTGAGCAGCCGCGGGCCGGTCAGCTCATACAGGCGGCCCTCGTGACCGGGCTCCGGGAGCGCCGCGGCGGCGACGTCGGCGACGTCCTCGACGTCGACGAACGGCTCGCGGACCGCGTCCGCCGCGAAGTACACCGCGCCGGCGGCGACCGGCTCGGCGAGGAAGCTCTCGCTGAAGTTCTGGGCGAACCAGCTGCAGCGCACGATCGTCGCGTCCGGGCTCGCGTCGCGGACGAGGCGCTCCGCGCGCTGGGCCTCGGGCTCGCCGCGGCCGGACAGCAGCACGAGCCGGCGGGGCGCGGCGAGGCCGGCGAACGCGCCGACCGTCTCGGCCGCGCCGGGCGCCGCGAGGTCGGGGAAGTAGGAGATGTAGACGGCGCCGGCGCCGTCGAGCGCGGGCGCCCAGGTCGCGCGGTCGGTCCAGTCGAAGCGCGGCGTCCCGGAGCGCGAGCCGGCGCGGACGGCGACGCCGCCGTCGCGCAGGCGCCGGGCCACGCGGCGACCGGTCTTGCCGCCCGCGCCGAGGACCAGGGTCAAGTTCGTCATGGCCACCAGTCAATCGCCGCATTCCGAGACTGTCCATGGCTCGATTGCGCGGATCCATACGCGATCGTCTACAGTTGCGACATGGATGCCGTCGCCGGGCTTCTCGACGGGCCGCGCGCCCGGGGCGCCTTCCTGCTGCGCTCGAGCATGAACCCGCCGTGGTCGCTGCTGATCCGCGACGAGGCACCGCTCACGCTGGTCGCCGTCGTGCGCGGCCACGCATGGATCGCGTTCACGGACGCGCGGCCGGAGCGGCTGGAACAGGGCGACGTCGCGGTCATCCTCGGGCCGGACCACTACGTCGTCAGCGACGACCCGGCGACCGAGCCGCAGATGCACATCATTCCCGGCGAGCGCTGCGTGACGCCTGACGGCGCCGACGTGAGCCCGATGAGCGACCTCGGCGTGCGCACCTGGGGCAACGCCGTTACGGGCGAGACCGAGCTGCTGACCGGCACCTACCTGTTCGAGGGCGAGGTGAGCGGGCGCCTGCTGCGCGCGCTCCCGCGAATGCTCGTGCTGCGCGACGACGACTGGGACTGCCCGCTCGTGCCGCTGCTGGCCGACGAGATCGTCAAGGACGAACCCGGGCAGGAGGCGGTGCTCGACCGCCTGCTGGACCTGCTGCTGATCGCGGTCCTGCGCGCCTGGTTCGCGCGCCCCGAGGCGCAGGCGCCGGGCTGGTACCGCGCCTACGGCGACCCGATCGTCGGCCGCGCGCTGCGGATGCTGCACCACGACCCGGCGCACCCGTGGACGATCGCCGAGCTGGCCGGCGCGGCCGGCGTGTCCCGCGCCGCGCTCGCCCGCCGCTTCAACGAGCTCGTGGGAGAGCCGCCGATGGCGTTCCTCACCGGCTGGCGCATCGCCCTCGCCGCCGACCTCCTGCGCGAGCCGGGCGCGACCGTCGGCTCGGTCGCCGCGCAGGTCGGCTACGGAAGCCCGTTCGCGCTCAGCACCGCGTTCAAGCGCCTGCGCGGGGTCAGCCCCCAGGAGCACCGCCGTCTCGCGGCGGCGTGACGAGCGCCCAGAGATCGAAGCGGGCACGTGCGGCGGCGGAGGGCACGCCCGGCGAGCAGGCCGCCAGGGCCGATCCAGCTGGCACGATATGAAGGACGAAACGGAAGTGGTACTCCTGCTTGTCGCCATCACGGCCATCGCAGCGATCGTGGTCCCGCGCGGGGGTTGCGCCCGCACGGCCGTGACGATCGCTCCCCGTGCGAGCGGCGGTGGCAGCTCGCGGCCCCCTACACCCCGCCGCCGCCCGAGCGGGGGCGGCAGAACCTGTGAGTCCTGCACCGGCTGACTCGTGCCCGCGCCTCGACGGCCTTCCCGCGCGCGATCTGCGGGGCGGCCTGCGGGTGGCTGAGGCGACGACGCGCCGGTCGCGGATGAAGGGGCTCGCGATGCTCGACGCGCTCCCGCCGACGCTGGCGCTCCACATCCCGCGCTGCCGCTCCGTCCACACCGTCACGATGCGGTTCGCGCTCGACCTGATCTGGCTCGACCGCGACGGCCGCGTGGTGCGCGTGGACCGCGGCGTGCCGCCGGGACGGATGAGGTCCTGCCTGCGCGCGCGCTCGGTCGTCGAGGCCGGCGCCGGCACCGGCGACGCCTTCCTCGCCGCGGGCCTCGGGGCCTAGCAGAGGACCCGCGTCCCGGTCGGGTCCCGCACCTCATGCCGGAACGCTCGTCAACCGCGTCTCCATCCGCACCCCTCCGGCCGCTTCATCGCCCGCCCGCCCGCGACGAGGACCGTCCGCGGGGTCACGGCGGCGGGTCGAGCTTCGAGGGAGGCGGGTCATGGGGCGCGACGGCCCGCGCGCGGTCTGCGTGGGCGGACGCGCCGGTCGTGCGGCTCCCCGGGGCGGGCGCCCGGATCGCGCGGACGACCCGCGCGGGCGCCCCGATCGCGCGGGTCTCCCCGCGCGGGCGCCCCGATCGCGCGGGTCTCCCCGCGCGGGCGCCCCGATCGCGCGTCTCCCCGCGCGGCCTCGCGAATCGCGCGCCGATCTGACCCGCCTCCGTTACCGCGAGCAGTTCGCCGGCGCGACGACGCGGCCGCGCGGAGACCCCGCGCTAGGCCCCCGTGCGGCCTCGCGGATCGCGCGCCGATCTGACCCGCCTCGTCACCGCGAGCAGTTCGCCGGCGCGACGACGCGGCCGCGCGGAGACCGCGCGCTGAGGCCTCGCGACGCCGGCTGAGCTCAGCCGAGCGCGACGGCGGCGACGCCCGCCATCACGAGCGCGGCGCCGGCCACGCGCGAGGCGGGGACCCGCTCGCGACCGGCGATCGCGGCGCCTGCGGCGGCCATCACGACGCTCGTCTCCCGCAGCGCCGCGACCGGCGCGGCCTCGGCCCGCTCCAGCGCGGCGAGCACGAGCAGGTAGGCGGCGACCATCGCCGCCCCGGCGGGGATGGCGCGGCGATCGGCGGCCGCGCGCAGCGCCGCGCCCCCGCGGGCGAGCGCGACCGCCGCGATGTACGGCAGCGCGCTGAGGACGAGGACGGCCTCGAAGTACGGGATCGGCTCGGCGTGGCGGACGCCGTGGTCGTCGACGAGCGTGTAGCCCGCGATGCACGCGCCGACGCCAAGCGCGAGCAGCAGCGCCGCGGCGTCCGCGGAGCTCGGGCCGATCCCCCGGACGAGCATGACGCCGGCCGTGACCGCGAGCACGCCCAGCGCGGCGAGGAGCCCGACCGGCGCACCCAGGAACGCGACCGAGACCGCGAGCACCAGGACGGGCGCCGTCCCGCGGGCGACGGGGTAGGCGAACGTGTAGTCGGCGCGCCCGTAGACGGCGGCGAGGAGCGCGAAGTAGGTGAGCTCGAGCGCGGCCGATGCGGCGATGTACGGCCACGCCGCGGCATCGACGTCCCAGCTGATCGCGGCGGGGACGGCGAACACGAGCACGCCGGCGGCGAGCGCGACGGCGGTCGTCGTATAGGTGTCGCGCGCGCCGGCGACGAGGGCGTTCCAGGCGGCGTGCAGCGCGGCCGAGGAGAGCACGAGGATGAGCGCGGTCGTGCTCATGGCCCCGCGACAGTAGACGCGCGGGAGGATCGGCGCTGCTAGCGGTCCAGGGCGGGCTCGCCCGAAGGGCGGGGCGCCCGCGCGACGGACGCGTCCTCGTCCGCGACGCCGTCCGCCTCCCGCCAGCGGGCGATCCGGCGCCGCAGGCTCCAGTACGCCGCGAGCCCCGGCGCCACCGGCAGCCACGTCGAGATCAGCTGGTAGGCGATCGTGCCGACGATCGCGAGCGAGATCGGCATCCCGCAGGCGACGAAGACGCCGACCATCCCGCCCTCCACGCCGCCGATCCCGCCGGGCACCGGCACGAGGTTGCCGATGTGCCCGAGGAAGTAGCCGAGGATCAGGACGCCGAGCGCGGGCGCGTCGCCGAACGCGCGGAAGCAGACGTCGAGCACGGCGACGTCCGCCGCCCACCAGAGCAGTGCCCAGCCGAGCAGCGACGGCCGCTCGCGCACCAGCCCCGCCGCGGTGCGCGCGGCCTTGCCCGCGACCTCCGGAATCGACGCCGCGCGCGCCGCCAGCCGGGCGCCGCGTCCGTGACCGGTGGCCATCCGCCGCGTCCGGCGCTCGAGGTCGCCGGGCACCAGCGTGATCGCGGCGGCCGCGCCCAGGGCGACGACGCCGAGCCCGACGCCGACCCACACGACGGCCGCCGGCGCACCGCCGCCCAGGCCGCCGAAGATGCAGGCGAGCACGTACGGCAGGTACATGATCGCCAGGAACGCGGCGATCATCTCCGCGGCGGTCCGCGTCGCCATCCCGGCCGCGCGCAGCGCCCAGGTCGTGAACGCGATCCCGCCCGCCCCGGCCGCCGAGAACAGCCGCGTCGCGACGACGCCGCCGAACGTGATCTCGACCGCCGCCGGCCAGTTCAGCCGCGGCGCGTGCGGCCCGAACACCTCCTTGACGAGCGCGACGTACCCGAGGAACGAGAACGCCTCGATCCCGACGCCGAGCGCGAGCCACAGCGGATCGCCGTCCTGGATGCGCCTGAGCATCCCGCCGACCTTGTTCAGCTGCGTCGCGAGCAGCGCCACCACGATCAGCCCGACAGCGATCCATGCGACGCGCTTGAGCCGCTCGCGGCGATCGCCGAGCCACTCGCGCTCGGACTTCCCCGCCGCGATCACGCACACGACGCCGAGCACGGCGACGACCGCCACGACGACGACGGGCCAGTGCCAGCCGTGCTGGAAGAGGGCGAACCTCACCCGACCAGCTCCGCGAACCGCTCAGCGGTGACGTTGCCGCCCGAGATCGTCACCCCCACGCGCGCGCCGGCCACGTCGACCTTCCCGGACAGCAGCGCCGCCAGCGCGCACGCGCCGCTCGGCTCCGCCACCGTCTTGACGCGCTCGAACAGGAACCGCATCGCGGCGATGATCTCCTCGTCGCTCACGGTCACGACCTCGCTGACGAGCTCCTGCACGATCGGGAACGTCAGCTCGCCGGGGATCGGCAGCTGCTGGCCGTCGGCGATCGTCCGCGGCACCGGGATGCGCACGCGCTCACCCGCCGCCAGCGAGCGCACGAAGTCGTCGCCCGCCTCCGGCTCGACCCCGATCACGCGCGTCGTGGGCGAGAGCCCGGCGACCGCGGTCGCGCAGCCGGAGAGCAGGCCGCCGCCGCCCAGGCACACGAGCAGGACGTCGATCGGCCCGGCGTCCCGGATCAGCTCGAGCGCGACGGTCCCCTGCCCCGCCATCACGTTCAGGTCGTCATAGGGGTGGATCGGCACGACCCCGCGCTCCTGCGCCAGCGCGGCCAGCAGCGCCTCGCGGTCCTCGGCGTAGCGGTCGAACAGCACGACCTCGGCGCCGTATCCGCGCGTCGCCGCGAGCTTGCCCGTGGGCGCGTCCTCGGGCATCAGGATCACCGCGGGGATCTCGTGCAGGCGCGCGGCGAGCGCCACCGCCTGCGCGTGATTGCCGGAGGAGACCGTCGCGACGCCCCGGGCACGCTCGTCGGGCCGCAGGCAGGCGACCGCGTTGTAGGCGCCGCGGAACTTGAACGCGCCGACGCGCTGGAGGTTCTCTGCCTTTAGCAGCACCCGGTCGGCACCGGTCGCCTCGTCGAGCGAGCGCGCGGTCAGCACAGGGGTGCGGTTCGCGACGCCCTCGAGGCGCTCGGAGGCCGCGATGACATCGGCGAGCGAAATGGACGGCAACGTCAGGAAGTGTAGGTAGAGCGCTAGACCCGCACGAGCTCGACGGCGGCCCAGCCGCCGCGCTCGACGCGCCGCGCCTCGCGCAGGCCCGCGAACGCCGCCGCGACCTCGCCGACTTCGCCCGGATGCAGACCGGATGCGATCAGGCGCTCCGGCGGGCGGGTGAGGGTGGCCGCGACGTCGAGCAGCAGCGGGCGGACGAGATTGGCGAGCACGGTTGGCGCGTGCGGGCCTTCCTCGCGGCGCAGGTCGCAGCGCGACACCGCGATCTCGACCTCGTTCGCCGCGGCACCCGCGATCGTCGCCTCGACCGCGGCCGGGTCGTGGTCGCAGCCGAGCACCGGCGCCCATCCGAGCTTCGCCGCCGCGATCGCGAGGATGCCGCTGCCGCAGCCCCAGTCGGCGAGCGCGCCCGCGGGCTCGAGCGTCGTCAGCAGCTCGAGCACGAGCCGCGTCGTCGGATGCGAGCCGGTCCCGAACGCCTGCCCCGGATCGATCACGACGTCGAGCGCGCCCGCGCGGGGCGGCTCCCACGGCGGGCGGACGCGGACCGGCCCGACGTCGAGCGCCGTGTGGAAGGAGCGCCAGCGCTCGTCCCAGTCGTCCGGCACCTGGCTCGTGCTGACGTCCACCAGCGCGGGGCCCGCGGCGGCGCGGATGCTGCCCAGCGCCGGCAGCTCGCCCTCGGCGCCGTAGAGCACGTACTCGACGGTGGCGGGATCGACCTCGCGCTCCTCGAGTCCGCCCGGCACGAGCTCGAGCAGTTCGGCCAGCACCGGCTCGGCGTGCTCGCGCGCGACGCGAACGGCGACGCGGATCAAGCGAGCACCACGGCCGCCCAGCCGTCGAGCTCGCGGCGCTCGCGCTCGCGCAGGTCCCACGCCTCGAGCGCCTGGCCGGCGAGCAGCCCCGACGCGATCAGCAGGTCGGGACGCTCCTGGACCCGCGCCGCCGCCTCCAGCAGCGGCAGCGTCAGGTTGGCGACGACGACGGGCGCATAGGGAGCCCGTTCGCGCGTGAGGTCGAGGGCGAGGCGCTCGACGCCCGGTGCGGCGGTGATCGCCGCCGCGTCGAGGTCGATCGCCAGCACCGGGGCGAACCCGAGCCGCGTCGCGGCGAGTGCGAGCACGCCGGTGCCGGCACCCCAGTCGGCGAACCCGCCGGACCCCTCGGGCAGCAGCTCGAGGCACATCCGCGTCGTGGGATGGGTGCCCGCGCCGAACGCGGTGCCCGGGTCGATCACGAGGTCGTCCGGCTCGCCCTCGACCCACGGGGGGCGGACGGCGAAGCGGCCGGCGACGACCCGCGTGAGGTGGGCGTGGTACGCGGTCGCCCAGCCGGCCGGGACGACCTCCTCGCGCACCGAGATCAGCCCGGGCAGCTCCGGCGGCTCGCCGTAGACCGCGAATTCGCCGTCGCCGTGCTCCTCGAGCCCGGCGGGGAACGCGTCGAGCAGCCGGGCGAGCGCCGCCTCGGCGAGATCCGGCTCGACGCGTACGACGTAGCGCTTCAGCGCCGCGCCTTCGCCCGCCGCCACGGCGGCGCTCACCCCGCGAGCGCCCGCTTGAGCTTGGCGAGCATGCCCTCCTCCTCGCGGAGGTTGTCCTCGGTGAGCGACTCGTTCAGCTCTTGCAGCAGCTCGCGCTGGCGCTTGGTGAGCCGGCGCGGGATCGCGACCGAGACGACCACGCGGATGTCGCCGGTGCGACCGCGGCCCAGCGGGGGCATCCCGCGTCCGTGCAGCGTGATCGTCTCGCCCGGCTGCGTCCCCGCGGGGATCTCCACCGGGATCTCGCCGTCGAGCGTCGGCACGGGGATCGTCCCGCCCAGCGCGGCCAGCGGCGCCGCGACGTCGACCACGGTCACGAGGTCGTCGCCGTCGCGCAGGAAGCGCTCGTCCTCGCGCACGCGGACCACGACGTACAGGTCGCCGGGGGGCCCGCCGCCCTCGCCTGCGTGCCCGCGTCCGGTGACGCGGATCCGCTGCCCGTCGGCGATCCCGGCCGGGACGCTGACCTCGACGCGCCGCTGCGCGACCGTCATCCCGCGGCCGTCGCACGTGTGGCACGGCTGCTCGGCGACCCTGCCGTCGCCGCCGCACTGGTCGCACAGCGCCGTACGGACCATCTGGCCGAAGCGCGTGCGCTGGACCGCCTGCATCTGCCCCGCGCCGCGGCACTTCGGGCACGTGACGATCGGCGTGCCAGGCTCCGCGCCGTTGCCGCGGCACGTCTCGCACGTCGTCGTCGCGTCGTAGGACACCTCGACCTTGGTCCCGCGCGCCGCCTCCACGAGGTCGATCGCCGCCGCCAGCGCGACGTCGCCGCCCTGCACGGGCCCGCCGCGCACGCGCGTCCCGCCGAACGCCGCGTCGAAGCCGCCCTGCCCGAAGAACGCCGAGAACAGATCCGAGATCGAGCCGAAGCCCTCGAAGTTCGGCGAGAAGCCGCCGGTCCGCAGGCCGTCGTGGCCGTACGCGTCGTACGTCTGGCGCCGCTCGGCGTCGGAGAGGACCTCGTAGGCCTCCGCCGCCTCCTTGAACTTCTCCTCGGCGTCGGGGTCGTGCGCGTTGACGTCCGGGTGCAGCTCGCGCGCGAGCCGCCGGAACGACTTCTTGATCGTCGCCTCGTCGGCATCCCGCGGGACGCCGAGCACCTCGTAGTAGTCACGCGGCACAGTGGTTCCCTTCGTGAATCCGCGCGCCGTCCAGGCGGTCGCGGGCGCCGCCTGGCAAGGACGCGGTCGGTGATGCGTGGTTCTGCCACGTGAGCCGGCGAGGACGCCGGCAGGCGGTGATCAGCGGCCGTCTGGTGGTGTGCGGGTTCGCGGAGGGGACCACTAGTAAAGCTCCTCCATGAAGCGCGACAGCTGGAACGCGGCATCACGCACCGAGCGGATCGCGCGGGCGTAATCCATCCGCGTCGGGCCGATCACCGAGACCGTCCCGAGGTTGCGCTGCGGCAGGCCGTAGTTGGCCGCCACGAGCGAGAGCGAGCGCAGCGCGGGCTCGCTGTTCTCCCGGCCGATGCGCACGTACGCGTCGCGCGAGTCCAGCGCGGCGGTCAGCACGCCGAGCAGCGACACGCGCCGCTCGAGCATCTCCATCAGCGCGTTGAGCTGCGACACGTCCTGGAAGCGGTACTCCGACAGCAGCCGGTGCGCGCCGTCGACGTACAGCGTGTCCTCCGCCGTCTCGGCCAGCTCGGTGAACGCCGGCGAGAGCTCCTCGACGAACGCGCGCTCGCTCGCCGCCAGCGCCGGGTCGGCCAGCCGCGAGTGCAGCATCCGCGCGCCCAGCCCCGTGCCGACCAGCTTCTCGTTGAGATAGGAGCCCGCCCAGTCCGCGAGGCCCGGGTCCACCGGCCGGTCGAACGTGAAGAGCTTCTTCGAGACGCCGCCGGTCGACGTGATCACCACCACCATCAGTACCTGCGGCTGCAGCGCGAGCACCTCGATGTGGCGGATCGTCGTCGTCCCGATCGGCGGCGCGGAGACGATCGCGAGCAGGTTGGTGACCTGCGAGAGCGTCTCGGTCGTGACCCGCATCGCCTCCACGACCTCGCGCCGGACGAGCTCCAGCCGCAGCTCGTGCGCCGGCGTCGCCGCCGGCAGCAGCTCGTCCACGTAGTAGCGGTAGCCCGCGTCGGTCGGCACCCGACCCGCGCTCGTGTGCGGATGCGCGAGCAGCCCGCGCTCTTCGAGCACGGCGAGCTCGTTGCGGACGGTCGACGGCCCGGCCTTGACTTCGGGGTCCTCCGCGAGCCGCTTTGAGCCCACGGGCTGCCCGGTCGCCGAGAAGCCGTCCACCACCTTTCCGAGGAGGAGCGCCTGGCGGGGAGTCAGCACCCGTCAGATTCTAAGAACTGCGGTTCCCCGCCGGACGAGCTTGTTGCCATCCTGAACCGCCTCGCAGGCGAAGACGGCCTCTCCATCGCCCTTCGACTTGAGCTTGGAGGTGATCGTGATCTCCTTCTCCGGCACGCCCAGGCCGCGGAACTGCACCGAGAGCGACTTCAGCGCCAGCGGATCGCCGGCCGCCTCGCCGTGCGCCCGCGCGACCTGCGCCATCGTCCACAGGCCGTGCAGGATCCGGCTCGGGAGATCGACGGAGCGGGCGAACTCGTCGTCGAGATGGATCGGGTTGAAGTCCCCCGAAGCGCCCGCGTAGCGGTACGTCAGGTACCGGTCCGGCGTGACCTTCACCTCACGAAGTTCGTCCATGTCCCCTCGCAGACGAGCTCCCCGCGCTGATTGGTCGAGCGCGAGCTGAACGTGTAGACCATGATGTCGGCGCGCCTGGCCTTCTCGACGAACGCGGCCTCGGTCGTGATCTCGTCGCCGGCCACGACCGGCTCGTGCCACGCGAACTCCTGCCCGCCGTGCACAAGGCGCTCGAAGTCGACGCCGATCTGGGGATCGAGCACGACCGGCCCCAGGGCGCGCCACGCATAGACCGCGGCGAACATCGGCGGCGCGACGACGTCGGCGTAGCCGGCGGCCCGCGCCGCCTCGACGTCGTGGCATAGCGGCGAGGTCTCGCCGATCGCCGCCGCGTACTCGCGGACCTTCTCGCGCCCGACGAGGTAGGTGTCGGAGTGGCTCACCGGTCGTCCCCGAGCTCGAGCACGGCCAAAAACGCCTCCTGCGGCACCTCGATGCGGCCGACCTGCTTCATCCGCCGCTTGCCCTCCTTCTGCTTCTCCAGCAGCTTGCGCTTGCGCGAGATGTCGCCGCCGTAGCACTTGGCCGTGACGTCCTTGCGGAACGCCTTGACCGTCTCGCGGGCGATGATCTTCGCGCCGACGGCGGCCTGGATCGGCACGTCGTACTGCTGGCGCGGGATCCGCTTGCGCAGCCGCTCGGTCAGCTCCTTGCCGCGGTCGTAGGCCTTGTCGCGATGGACGACCATCGACAGCGCGTCGACCGGGTCGCCGCCGAGCAGCACGTCGAGCTTGACGAGGTTCGACGGGCGCAGGCCGATCGGCTCGTAGTCGAGCGACGCGTACCCGCGCGTCCGGGTCTTCAGCTGGTCGAAGAAGTCGAGCACGATCTCCGCCAGCGGCAGATCGTACGTCAACTGGACGCGCTCGGAGCTCAGGTAGTGCATGCCCGCGTGGTTGCCGCGGCGCTCCTGGCAGAGCTCCATGATCTGGCCGATGTACTCCTTCGGCGTCAGGATCGAGGCGCGGATGTAGGGCTCGCGGACCTCGGCGATGCGCGCGGGGTCGGGCATGTCGGTCGGGTTGTGGACCGGGATGATCGCGCCGTCGGTGAGCGTGATCTCGAACTCCACCGACGGCATCGTCGCCATCAGCTCGAGGTCGTACTCGCGCTCCAGGCGCTCGCGCACGATGTCCATGTGCAGCAGGCCGAGGAAGCCGCAGCGGAAGCCGAAGCCGAGCGCGTCCGAGGTCTCCGGCTCCCACGAGAGCGCCGCGTCGTTGAGCGTCAGCTTCTCCAGCGCGTCGCGCAGCTCGGGGTAGTCGTCGTTGTTCATCGGGAACAGGCCGCAGAACACCATCGGCTTGACATCGCGGTAGCCGGGCAGCGGCTGCTCGGCGGCGTTGCGAGCCTTGGTCGTCAGCGTGTCGCCGACGCGCAGGCTCGTGACGTCCTTGATGCCGGTGATGATGTAGCCGACCTCGCCGGCCGTGAGCTGCTCGGCCGGGAGCTGCGCGGGCGTGAAGAAGCCGATGTCGTCGATCTCGACCTCGGTGCCGGCCGCCATCGCGCGGATCGCCTCGCCCCTCTTGAACGTGCCGTCGACCACGCGGACGTAGGCGATCACGCCGCGGTACTGGTCGTACTCGGAGTCGAAGATCAGCGCGCGCGGCGGCGCGTCGGGGTCACCCGACGGCGGCGGGACGCGCCGGACGAGCTGCTCGAGCAGGTCGTCGACGCCTTGGCCCGTCTTCGCTGAAATGCGGCGGACCTCCTCGGCCGGCTCGCCGATCAGCTCGGCGATCTCCTCCCCCACCCGCTCGGGCTCGGCGCCCGGGAGGTCGACCTTGTTCATGCACGGGATCAGCTCCAGCCCGGAGTCGATCGCGAGGTAGGTGTTGGCGACGGTCTGCGCCTCCACGCCCTGGGAGGCGTCGACGACGAGCAGCGCGCCCTCGCACGCGGCGAGCGAGCGCGAGACCTCGTACGTGAAGTCGACATGGCCCGGGGTGTCGATCAGGTGCAGCTGGTAGGTCTCGCCGTCCTGCGCCTCATAGAAGACGCGCACGGCCTGGGCCTTGATCGTGATCCCGCGCTCGCGCTCGAGATCCATCGAGTCCAGCAGCTGCGCCCGCATCGAGCGCGGGTCGACGGTGTGGGTCAGCTCCAGGATGCGATCGGCCAGCGTCGACTTCCCATGGTCGATGTGGGCGATGATCGAGAAGTTGCGGATGTGCTGCTGGTCGGCCAAAGCACACTTAGATTACGAGCGCGGTCTGATTCGCCGCGCGAAGAGGTCGACGACCTGCCGCGCCTCGGGGATTCCGAGCCACAGCACGAACCAGAGGTAGATCGCGCCGCCGCCGCCCAGCGCGCCGCCCACGCTGATGAGCTGGCCGAGCAGCGAGCGCCCGAAGATGCCGTCGAGCACCCACCAGGTGCCGTAGCAGAGCTCGGCCAGCATCCCCGCCGCGACGAGCATCCCGAACACGTACAGCAGCGTCCGGCCGATCTCGAGCCCGCCCAGCTCGCGCCGCAGGTAGATCGCCTCCAGCACCGTCAGCAGCGCGTTGGAGATGACCGTCCCGAGCACCACGCCCGTGATCCCGAGCGGCTTGTACAGCGCGAGCGAGATCACCGTGTTGACGACGAGCGAGATGCCGGCCAGGGCGGTCGGCAGCCACGGGCGCTGGAGCGAGAAGAACGTGCGCGTCAGCAGCAGGTTCCAGCCGCTGAACGGGAGGCTGAAGGCGAACACGAGCAGCGCGTCGGCGGTCTGCTTGGTCGACAGCGCATCGAACTCGCCGCGCTGGTAGACGAGCCGCACCATCGGCGTCGCCAGCACGATGATCGCGGCCGCCGAGGGGATCAGCAGCAGCGCGATCTGGCGCGCGCCGACGCCCGTCAGCGCTCGCAGGCCTGCGAAGTCGCTGCGCGAGGCGAGCCGGCTGAGCTGCGGGAACAGCACCGTTGCCACCGCGACCGAGAACATCCCCTGCGGGAGCATGTAGATGCGGAACGCCTTGTCGATCGCGGCCGGAGCCTCGTCGGAGATCAGCGAGCCGATCGTCGAGTTCAGGACGAGGTCGATGTTGATCAAGCCGAGGCCGATCGAGACCGGCAGCATCAGCACGAGCACGTTGCGGACGCGCGGATCGCCGCGCTTCGGGAAGCTGATCCGCCAGACCGGAAAGCCGATCTTCCGCAGCTGCGGAAGCATCATCAACAACTGCACGAGCGTGCCGGCGACGACGCCGATCGCATACGCGTAGATGCGGTTGGGGCCTTGGAACAGCGGCGCCAGACCGACCATCCCGATCACGATCACCACGTTCCAGACGAGCGGAGCGATCGCGGGGATCGTGAAGTGGTCGTGCGCGTTGAGGATGCCGACCGCGAGCCCGTTGAGCCCGAGCAGCACCACGATCGGGAACAGCACCTGGGACAGCCCGACGCACAGGTCGTCGAGCGCGGGCGTGAAGTCGCTGCCCGTGAAGATCGGGATGATCTTCGGCGCGAGCAGGATGAACAGCAGCGAGATGGCGCCCAGCGCGACCAGGAGCAGACCGGCCAGTGCGCTCGCGAGCTGGTAGGCCTCCTTGCGCCGCTTGTGCTCCAGCAGGTCGCTGAACACGGGCACGAAGGCGCTCGACAGGGCGGCGTCGGCGACCAGCGCGCGGATCAGGTTCGGGATCTGGAAGGCGAGCGTGAACGCCGACGCGGGGCCGGTCGTGCCGAAGTAGCTCGCGGCGATGACCTCCCGGACCAGCCCGGCGATGCGAGACAGCCCGGTGGCAGCGGAGAAGATCGCCGTGTTGACGGCCGTCCGGCGCCGCCTTGGTGACGTCTGAGCTTCCAACCGGCGCGCTATAGTACGCGGCCGCTGCGGCAGTCCCCGCGGCCCTTTCGTATGGCCAATATCAAGTCACAGATCAAGCGCAACGACCGCTCTCAGCGCGAGCGCTTCGAGAACCGCCACTACACGTCGCAGATCAAGACGTACTTCCGGCGCCTCGAGGTTGCCGTGACCGCCGCCGACGACGACCAGATCGCCGCCGAGCACCGCAAGCTCGTCTCGCTGATCGACAAGGCCGTCAAGCGCGGGGCGCTGCACAAGAACACGGGCGCTCGTAAGAAGGCCCGCGCCGAGCGGCTCCGCCGCCCGGCCGCGTCCTAGCGCCTCCTCCCGCCCGGGTCGGGCGGCTAGATCTCGCCGATCAAGTCGCCCTTCGGCCCCTCCGTCGCCGCCAGCGGCTGCATCCCGGCGGCGATCCGCTCGTCCGCCCGGATCACGTGCATGACGGCGTTGATCAGCGCCAGATGCGTGAACGCCTGCGGGAAGTTGCCGAGGTGGCGCCCGCTGCGCGGGTCGATCTCCTCCGCGTACAGGTGCAGCGGCGACGCGTAGCCGAGCAACTTCTGGCACAGGTCGCGCGCCAGCGAGTGCTCGCCGATCTCCGACAGCGCGCTGACGAGCCAGAACGAGCAGATCGTGAACGTGCCCTCGTCGTCGCTGAAGCCGTCGTCGGTCTCCTCGACCTTGTAGCGCATCACGAGGCCGTCCACGGTCAGCGTGTCGGCGATCGCCATGACCGTCTTGCGGACGCGATCGTCGTCGGCCGGCAGGAAGCGCACGAGCGGGATCAGCAGCGCCGACGCATCCAGCGCGTCCGTGTCGTAGTGCTGCGTGAAGACGCCGTCGCGGCAGCCGCGCTCGAGTATGTCGGCCTTGATCTCGTCGGCCTTCAGCTGCCACGCGTCGGCGCGCTCGTGCTGCTCGCGCAGGCGCGCGAGGCGGGCGCCGCGGTCGCATGCGACCCAGCACATGACCTTCGAGGAGAGGAAGTGCCGCGGCTCGCCGCGGACCTCCCAGATGCCGCGGTCGGGCTCCTGCCAGTGGGCGATCGCGGCCCCCACGAGCCGCTCGATCAGCGGCCAGCGCCGCTCCGGCAGGTGGTCGCGCGACTTGGCGTGGAGGAAGATCGAGTCCAGCATCGTGCCCCAGACGTCGTGCTGGTGCTGATTGTAGGCGCCGTTGCCGATCCGCACCGGGCGCGCGTTGTCGTAGCCGGAGAGGTGGTCGAGCGTCTCCTCGGGCAGCTCGCGCTCGCCCTGGATGCCGTACATCACCTGCAGGTCGTCCGCCTGGGCGGCGTCCTGCATGAAGTAGAAGTAGTCGTTGGCCTCCCACTCGAAGCCGAGCGAGTGCAGGCCCCACAGCATGAAGGTCGAGTCGCGGACCCAGGAATAGCGGTAGTCCCAGTTGCGGACGCCGCCGGGCGCCTCGGGCAGGCTCGTGGTGGCCGCCGCGATCATCGCGCCGGTGGGCGCGTAGGAGAGGCCCTTCAGCGTCAACGCGGAGCGCTGCAGGTACTGGCGCCAGGGATGGTCGGGGAACGTCCCGTGCGCGAGCCAGGCGTGCCAGAAGTCGGCGGTGCGCACAAGCCGCTTGTACGCCTCGTCGTAGGTCTTCGGGCCGGGGTGCTCGGAGAAGGCGAGCGCGACGAACGCGGTCTCACCGGCCTTCAGGGTCGAGACGGCACGGACGCGCGAGCCCTCGAACCCGACCCTGAGGTCGGTCGTCAGCGTGAGCTTGGCCGGCCAGCCGTCGACCGACGCGACCGCCTCGTTGTAGCCGCTGCCGACGTACTCCCACTTCGCGTAGCGGCGGCCGTAGTCGAAGATGGGATCGCACTCGAGCTGCATCTCGACCGAGCCGTTGACGCATCGCATCGTGCGCAGGAGGACGTGCTCGGCGTCGTGGTCGGTCGGCGCGCGGCGGTGGGTCGAGGAGCGCTCGTCGGTGTCGTGCCACGGGCCGACGAGCAGGACGTCGCGGACGATCAGCCAGCCCTGGCGCGTGCCCCAGCTCGTCTCCAGCACGTTCGTCCCCGGCAGGTAGCGGCGGGCGGCGGGCACCATCGTGTCCGCCGGGCCGAGGCGGAACGTGCCGGCGTCGCGATCCAGCAGGGCGCCGAACACGCTCGGGCCGTCGAAGCGGGGCAGGCACATCCACTCCACCGCACCGCTGGGCGCGACGAGGGCACACGTCTCGCAATCGGAGAGGAAGGCGTACTCGGCGATCGGCGGGAACGGGGAGACGAGCGGCGGATCCGGATGTTCAAGCGGCATGGGTACTCCGATCCTCGCACGTCGCGAAAAATCGGTGAGGACTGGGCGCCGCGTTGCGGGCGTGCTGAGCGCCTGCGGCTCGGTGGCGCGGGGGATGCGGCGGGCCTGCACGCCGCGGTGATCTCGGCCGCCGCTGTGGCGGCGCCTGGTTCGGGCGCTGCGTCTCGGCCGCGGTCAACGCGTCGCGGTCAGCACCGTCCGCAAGCCGGCGGTCAGCGCGTCGCGGTCAGCACGGTGCGCAGGGCGGCGGTCTCCTCGCCCAGGCCCCCGCGGCCGCCCACGCCGCCGCGGCTCTCCAGCTCGAAGTCGGCCAGCGCGGCCAGTGCGCGGCGGAACGCCTCGGGGTCGCGGCGCTCGACGTCGGCGACGAGCTTGGACGCCTGCCGCGGGCTCATGCGCAGCGACTTCTTGACCTGGGCCTGCGACTGGCCGGCGGCGAGCCCCTCGGCGATCGCGAGCGCCTCGCGGAGCTTGCGTGCGATCGTGTACGTCATCGCGGGCAGGCGCTCGCCCTGGGTGCGCAACTCGAGCAGGACGCGGGTAGCCGTCCGGCGATCGCCGGCCACCAGCGCGTCGGTGAGCGTCCAGACCTTGCGCTCCGCCGAGCTCGCGCACGCCTCCTGGACCTCCTCGACGCCGACGTGCGTGTGCGGCCCATGCTCGAGCGCGAGCTTCTCGAGCTCGCGCAGCAGCCGCTGCTGGCGGTCGCCGGCCTGGGCGATCAGCGCCTTCGCGGCCTCGGGGTCGAGCTCGAGCTCGAGCTGCGCCGCCTGCTTGACGAGCCACTTGGGCAGCTCCCACGGCTTGACCGTCGCCTCCTCGGCGATCTGCCCGCCGACGGCCTCGACCGCCTTGTGCAGCTTGGCAGGAGCCTTGGCGCGGGCCTCCTCGCGCGCGAAGAACGCCACGGTGAGCAACTCGGGGTCCGCGGACTTCAGCGCGGCCGCCACCGCGTCGACGTCGCCCTCCTTCCAGCGCTCCACGCCGTCGGCGATCACGAAGCGGCGCCCCATCGCGAACGTCATCGTCGAGAGGGCGCCGGCGATCGCGTCAGGCGTGCACGCATCGGCCTCGTAGACCTCGACGCCCGCCGTTCCCGCCGCGTCCTCGGCCATCGCGCGCAGACGCGCGCGGCGCTCGGAGATGCGGCCGTGGTCGTCGCCGTGGATCAGGTAGGCGGCGCGAAAGCTGGGCACCCCGCTGAGATTAGAGGGGGCGCCGGTTGTCCCGGCGCCCCCGCGGTCCGGCGCCCGCGTGCGCGAGCGCCCTCGGAGCCTTACGGCGTGGTCGAGCGCCTTACGGCGTGGTCGAGCTCAGCGTGAACGTGAGCGTCTTGCTGTAGCTGCCGGTTCGCAGGCCCTCGGTCGAGTCGACGTGCTGGCGCACGCCGACCGTCGCCACGCCGTTGGACACCGGATCGGCGTAGCTCTTGAGCAGCAGCGGCGTGCCGTCCGCGTGGATCGGGGCGAACGCGCCCCCCGCCTGCAGCTGGAGCGGCGACGCGAGCGCGTAGGCGCCGTTGACGAGCCGGCCCGTTGCATTGCTGCTCGAGTCGATCACGCTCAGGTCGGCATTCGTGGCCGTCGACGTCACAGTCGCGGTGATCGTGGCGTCGTAGTCGCTCGTCACGCCCGGCGCGAACGCGCCGAGGTTCGCCGGGCCGCCGAGGCTGAGCGAGAGCGTCGCCGGCACGGTGCCGTGCACGTCCCCGTCGACTCCCGTGCCGCTCAGCTGGAACGTCGCCAGCGGCGGGTCGTGATCGGAGATCCCGGTGCCGTCGGCGGAGTTGCGCTCGTAGTAGTCGTTGTCGAAGTGCATGTAGCGCATGTCGGTCACGCGCGACACGAGGCCGGCGCTGACGAGCACGTGGTCGAGCGTCTGCAGGTGGCCCTGGTACTTGTACGAGTACGCGAGGCCCTCGGGCGCCTTGCTCCACAGGTTCGTCAGCGTCCCGCCCTGCGTCAGGCGGCCGAGCGAATCCGAGAACTCGAAGTCGTTCAGGTCGCCGCCGACGATCACGTTCTTGCCCGCGGCGACCATCGCCGCCGCCTGCTGGCGCTGGTACTCGGCCTCGGCGATGCGGCACGCGTTCTCGTGCGACTGCGAGGCGAAGTGGTTGCTGATCACGGTCGCCCGGACGTCGCCCTTGGAGATGTCCAGGGCGAACGGCGCACGGTCGTACAGCGGGCCGCCGGCGAGGTCGCACGTCCCCTCGCTGTGCGCGTTGTACTGCTCGGTCTGGCCGAGCAGCCGCGGGTTGGACGCGCTGACGCCGTTCTTGATCAGGAACCCCGGCGCGATCCCGCGACCGTCGTTGTTGACGGCGTTGTAGGGCGTGTAGTCGCCGAGCGCCTGAGCGAGCCCGGTGAGGGCGTTGGCGCCGTCGGCGAAGACCGCCACCTCCTGCACGGCGATCACGTCGGGCTCCTTGAGGAAGCCGCGGATCGCCTTGACGATCGCGTCGGTCCGGTCCGCGTACTCCTGCGCCGTGATGACGTGGCCGTCGTTCTCCTTGCCGGCCGGGAAGTAGTTCTCGACGTTGAAGGATGCGAAACGCAGCGTGTTGGGCGCCTGCGCCGGGGCGGACGGCGGATAGGCGGCGTTGATCGGCCCGCGCTCGATCACCGGCGCGGGACCGCCGAGCTGCGGCATGACCTCGTAGAAGCTGAACGTGTACGTCAGCGGACCGACGACGTTGCGAGCTGTGTCGAACAGGTCCATGTCCAGTTCGGTGTCGCTGCGCCAAGGCAGACGCGGGTCGGCCGGGTTGTGCGCGCCGCCGTCGGCGGCGACGCCGAGCTCGTCGGGCGCGTCCGACCACGGCGTGGTGATCGCCGCGGGGCTGTTCTTGCGGAACAGGCGGGTGGCCTGGGTGCCGGGACGCAGGTAGACGTCACGGAACTTCGTCGTGCCGCCGCCGGTTGCGATGCCCTCGGCGAGGCGGACGCGCATGCCCTGGAGGCTGCGGTAGTACGGGCGCGTCGCCGGATCCTGCGCGGCGGCCTTGGCCGGGTCGATGTCGATCGGCGCCGGCAGCGGGTTGCCGGTCGAGTTGACGGTCGCGACGTCGGTGAGGTTGACCTCGGTCGCCGCGGGGCTCGAGACCGAGCCGACGCCGTTCGGGACCAGCTCGACGAGGCCGAACTGGGTGACGATGCGGCCCGTGATCGTGATGTCGGACCCGATCACGCCGGCGGGGTCGGCCGCGTTGCGGCGGATGCCCGCGACGAACAGCGCCTCCGAGGTGGTGGACGCCGGATCGTGCGTGGCCTCCTGCACCCACAGACCGGAGTCGCCCTTGTAGATGGCGTCGTAGCTGGAGCCGTACAGGTCGTCGACGCCGGTGACGATCCCCCGGACGGTCACGGTCTTGCCGTCGCACGCGGAGTTCGCGCCGAGCGTCTGGATCTGGCTGATCTCGACGGTCCCGCTGCTGGGGCACGTCTCGGCGACGGCGCACTGGGCGCCGCAGCTCTCGGGGGCCATCGCCTGCGGACCCGTGAAGTCGGCGGCGTTGTCGTCCGAGTCGGCCGTGGCCTTGCGGAGGAACGCGTCGTTGCCGTTGGTGGTCGGGATGGCGAGCCCCGCGCCCTCGCGGAACGCGGTGCCGGCGCCCGACAGGAGGGTGCTGCCGACGGCGTCGATCACCGCGCCGGAGGCGTTGCGCAGCTGCAGCCCGCCGTTGTCGGAGACGCCCGTCGTGTACGCGACGTCGCCCGGAACGGTGCCGGAGTACGACCCGCCGGTGCCTCCGGTCTGGACGTTGGTGAACAGGAACGACCTGCCGGCCGGGAGCGAGACGCCGCTCGGGACCGTCGCCCGCGCGCTCGTGGCCGACCCCGTCTGGCTCGAGCCCCAGATCTGCCAGCCGCCGATGTCCTGCGCCGTCGCGGACACGTTCTTGATCTGGACCAGCTCGTCGCTGCCTCCTGTCGGCCCTCGCAGGGCGAACTGGGAGATCACGACGGTCGACGACGCGGCCATGGCGCTCGGTGCGAGCAGGGCTGCGGCGATCAATGCCGCGGCCGCAGCCACGGGGAGACGGAGTTTCACGGGGACGGATTCCTTTCGCGCGCGAACAACGACGCGCGCCACCGTATCGGTGGTCCGGAGCCAGGAGTGACGGTTCCGTGACCAATGCCCGCCGTGCTCATCTTTTCGGTCCCCGGGGCGTGTCCGCGCACGGACCGACCGGCCCCCCGGGGGACGTGCTGGGCCGTCCCCTCATCGCTCCACCCACATGCGGTCGCCGATCGCGTGCAGCCGTACCGTGCCGTCGCGGTCGGTGCGGACGACCGTGGGAACGACCCTGCGGAGCGCCGCGATGGTGGAGGGCGCCGGATGGCCATAGGTGTTGTGGCGGCCGACCTCGATCGCGGCGAAGCGCGGGCGCAGGCGTTCGAGCAGCGCGGGCAGGCCGGCGTCCTCGCTGCCGTGATGGGCGACCTTGAGGACGTCGACGGGGGCGAGAGCGAGCGGGCCGGTGACGTCGCTCTCCGCATCCGCGGTGAGCAGGAGCGAGAAGCGACCGGCCTCGACGCGCGCCACGATCGCCCGCTGATTGGGATCGCCCTCCGGCCTCCAGCCCGGCGGCGGCGCGGGAGGCCAGAGGATGCGCAGCTGCAGCGCGCCGAGCGCGAGCGTCTCGCCGGCGGCGGGGGCGACGATCCGGCGGGCCGCCGAGCCGGCCCGAGAGTCGCGCGGCTGCGGCCTCCGGAACCGGCGATCGGCGGCGAGGACCCGCTGCACGCGCGTCGACCAGCCCGCGCCGCCGTCGATGACCAGGCGCGGGTCGTGCTCGCGGATGACCGCGGGCGCGGCTCCCTCGTGGTCGGCCTGCGCATGCGTGAGGACCAGCGCGTCGAGCCGCTTGACGTGCGCTTGGCGGAGGCGCTCGAGGACCGGCCCCTCCGGCGGTCCGGTGTCGACCAGCACGGCGCTGCCGTCGAGCTGGATCAGCGTCGCGTCCCCCTGCCCCACGTCGAGGAACGACACGAGCATCTCGCCGCGGGCGAGGCGCGGCGCGCCGGCGCGCGCCTGCGTGACGCCGGCGACGGCCACGGCGGCGAGGGCCGGGATGGCAAGCCGGCGGCGGCGGGTCCGGCCGCCGAGCGCCGGCCGGTGCCGGCGGCGGCGCATCCACGCCGCGAACAGACCGATCGCGCCGGCCCAGATCGCCAGCACGGCGGCGGGCGGCGCGTGAACGGGAACCGCCGCGAGCGGCGCCCCCGCGCTCTCGTGCGCCACCCACTGGATGAAGACCAGCAGCGGCCCGGTGAGCGCCGTGAACGGCGCCGCGAGCGCCGGGGCCGCCTGGGCGGCCGCCGCCGCCAGCATGCCGAGCCACATGACGGGGGCGATCGCGGGAGCCGCGATCAGGTTGGCCGGGAGCGAGGCGAGCGAGAGCTGTCCGAAGTGCAGCGCCATCAACGGCGCTGTTCCGACCGTCGCGGCGAGCGTGATGGCGGCGACCTCGGCGACCGCGGCCGGCATCCGGCGGCCGAGCGCGCCGGCGAGGGCGGGCGCGGCGGCGAGCAGCGAGGCGACGGCGGCGAATGAGAGTTGCCAGCCGGGCTCCGCGGCGGCCCGCGGGTTCAGGACGAGCGTGACCGCCGCGGCGAGCAGCAGTGCGTACCAGCGTCGCGCCGGGTGCCCCGCGAGCGCGGCGACCAGCCCGGCGATCCCCATCACGCCGGCGCGCTGGATCGACGGGCCGCCGCCCGCGAGCGGGACGTAGACGGCGATCAGCCCGATCGCGAGGAGCAGCCGCAGCCGCAACCCCATGCCGGTCAGCGACCCCGCGAACAGCACGAGCGCCGCGAGCAGCATCACGTTCTGGCCGCTCACCGCGAGGATGTGGGCCAGACCCGAGGCCTGGAACTCGTCCCTCGTCGTCTCGCTCAGCCGCTCGTCCTCCCCGAGCACCATGCCACGCAGCAGCGCCCGTTCCTTCGGCGCCAGGTGGACCTCGAGCCCGCGCTCGGCGCGCCGGCGCACCGAGTCGAGCACGCCTGCGAGGCCGCCGCGCCGCTCGCCGGTGCCGGCGGCACGGGAGGCCTCCAGCGCGGCGTGCGCGTTGCGCCTTCGCTGGTACGCGTCGAACGGCCCGAGCGGCTTCACGCGCGCGGTGACCTTCAGCACCTCTCCGACGTCGGGCCACGCGCCGTGGTACGCGTACGAGTGCAGCCGCAGCACCGCCTGCTCGCCGGCGGCTGCGCTGTCCAGGAGCCGCACGCGAGCCGAGGCGGGCCCGTTGACGCGCTCGCGCACAGGCTCCAGCAGCGTCACGCGTGTCTGCACGGTCCGGTCATGCATATGGGCGAGGACGCCCGCGTCGAGCGCATCGACCCGCGCCTGGGCCAGCGCCGCGCCGGCGATGACGGCGGCGCCGGCGACGAGCGCGAACCGGCTCCGGCCTGCGACGGCAGTGGCCGCGAGCGCCGCCGCGATGACCGCGGGCGGTCCGGCGAAGACGAGCAGCATGCCTGCGACGAAGCCGGTGAGCACCAGGTGCCGGGGATGTGCCCGCATCACCGCGAGCGCCCGTGCGGCGTGCATCTGGCCCGCTCTGAGACGCCGCTCGATCGCGGTCACACAGTCACCTGTTCACGGAGGGCCGCGAGCTTCTTCTCCCCGATCCCGGGGATCTGGTCCAGCTCGTCGATGCTGCCGAAGCCGCCGTGGGCGGTGCGGAAGTCGATGATCTTCTGAGCCGTCGCCGGACCGACGCCGTCGAGCGTGTCGAGCTGCTCGAGCGTCGCCGTGTTCAGGTTCACCGGTTGCGCGGGCGTCGACGGTGCCGCGGCCGTCGCCGCAGCCGCCGCCGGTCGACCGCGCGGGGCGCGGCGGGGCACGAGGATCTGGCGGCCGTCCTCGAGCTTGGCAGCGCGATTGAGCTGGCTCAGGTCGGCATGCGCGGTCGCGCCCCCGGCCTCCTTGAGCGCGTCCTCGACCCGGTCCCCCTGCGCCATTCGGTAGACGCCCGGCTTGCGCACGGCGCCCGCGACGTCGATGACCAGGCGGCCGCCGACACCTTGCTCCTCCGGCGCCGCCGCGATCGTGGCCACCGGCTCGACCGCCGCCGCCGACTCCCCCGCGCTCGAGCGCGAGAGGTACCACGCCGTGAGCAGGACGAGAGCGAGTGCCGCCACGCCCCAGGCGGCGAGCTTGCGGGGGTCGCGATCGGGCATGGGCAGACCGTATGGCCGGTCTCCGTGACCGATCTACACGCGTTTGTGACGCAACAGCACCGAATGTGTGCCGAAAGTGCGACACCCTGCCGCGGACGGGTCCTGCCGTGATGGGGTGTCGCGACCGATGGCGATCACGGCGACGACAGGGCAGGACGGCAAGGCGGCGGCGACGGCGAGCGCGGATCACCGTGCGTTCGCTTCGTGGCGCGGGCAAGCCCCGCTCGCCGGCGGCAGCGCCGGCCGGCCGGTTCAGGTTCTTGGCCGGCTCCGGTTCGGCGGTGGCGTCCTCCAGAGCGCGCGAACCCGCTGGTCGCGCACAAGCGGCCGGGCGAGCCGCGCGCGCTCAGCGCACGACGAAGTTCACGAGCTTCGACGGCACTACGACGACCTTCATCACCCGCTTGCCGTCGATGTGCGCCCGCACGTTCGGCCGCTCGCGCGCAAGCTCCTCGAGCTCCTCGCGCGAGGCGCTCGCCGCCGCCTGGATGCGGTCGCGCAACTTGCCGTTGACCTGCACGACGATCTCGATCACGTCGCGCTCGAGCAGCGAGAGGTCCGCATCCGGCCACGGCTGCTCCCACACGCGGTCGCCCGTCAGGCGCTCGTACACGTCCGCGCCCGTGTGCGGGGCGAACGGGAAGATCAGGGACGCGGCGGTCGCCGTGGCGTAGTGCAGCGTGGCGTGACCGACCGCATCGCGCCGGCGGTACGCCTCGTTGACCAGTTCCATGACCGCCGCGATCGCGGTGTTGAATGCGAAGCGGCCCGCCATGTCGTTGGTGACCTTGTCGATCGCCCAATGCGCCTTGCGCATCAGCTCGAGGTCGTCGCTCTCGGGCTCGTCCAGGGGTCCGAGCAGGGGCTGGACGCCGGTGGCGTCGGCGACATCCGCGCCGAGGCGCCAGAGCCGGCTGAGGAAGCGGTGGACGCCCTCGACGCCCTCGTCGGTCCAGTCCGCGTCCTGGTCCGGAGCGCCGATGAACAGCACGTAGCAGCGGGCGGTGTCGGCCCCGTAGCGCTCGATGTAGGAGTCCGGGCTGACCATGTTGCCCTTCGACTTGGACATCTTCGCCCCGTCGCGGGTGATCATGCCCTGGGTGAACAGCGCCTTGAACGGCTCCTGGGCGTCCAGCAGGTCCATGTCCGCGAGCGCCTTGACGAAGAAGCGCGCGTACATCAGGTGGAGGATCGCGTGCTCGACGCCGCCGATGTACTGGTCGACCGGCATCCAGCGGTTCAGCACCGCCGGATCCCACGCCGCGTCGTCGTTGAGCGCGTCGCAGTAGCGCAGGTAGTACCAGGAGGAGTCGACGAACGTGTCCATCGTGTCCGTCTCGCGCCGCGCGGGGCCGCCACAGGTCGGGCATGTGGTCGCGACCCAGTCCTCCGCGGCCGCCAGCGGCGAGCGGCCCTGCGGCGCGTAGTCCTCGATCTCCGGCAGGACGACCGGCAGGTCCACCTCCGGCACCGGGACCATGCCGTGCTCCTCGCAGTACACGATCGGGATCGGGCAGCCCCAGTAGCGCTGGCGCGAGAGCAGCCAGTCGCGCAGGCGGTAGTTGACCGAGCGGTGGCCCTTGCCCTCGCGGTCAAGCCAGTCGACGATCTTGTCCAGCGCGTCGCGGTTGTGCAGCCCGTCGAACTCCGGCGCGGAGTTGACCAGCGTGCCGTCGCCCGTGTACGGCAGCTCGTCGTGGTGGCCGCCGACGACGCGGCGGATCGGCAGGTTGAAGACGTGGGCGAAGTCGAAGTCGCGCTCGTCGTGCGCGGGCACCGCCATCAGGGCGCCCGTGCCGTACTCCATCAGGACGTAGTCGGAGACGAACATCGGGATGCGCTCGCCGTTGACGGGGTTGACGACGCTGCGCCCCAGCGGGACCCCGGTCTTCTTGCGCTCCGTGTCGCTGCGCTCCTCCTTGGTCTCCGTCAGCACGTTGTTCACGTACTCGCGTACGGCCTGCTCGTGCTCGGTGCCGGCGGCGAGGCGCATGATGTCCGGGTGCTCCGGCGCCATCACGAAGAAGGTGGCGCCGAACAGCGTGTCCGGGCGGGTGGTGAAGACGGAGTAGTCGACGCCGACCTCAGGGCAGGCGAACGTGACCTCCGCGCCCTCGGAGCGGCCGATCCAGTTGCGCTGCATGGTGACGACGTTGTGCGGCCAGTCGATCGTGTCGAGGTCGTCGAGCAGACGGTCGGCGTAGTCGGTGATGCGGAAGAACCACTGCTCCAGCTGGCGCAGCTCGACCGCCGTGCCGCAGCGCTCGCAGTGCCCGTCGATCACCTGCTCGTTGGCGAGCACGGTGGCGTCCTTGGGGCACCAGTTGACCGCGGCCTCCTTGCGGTAGGCCAGCCCACGCTTGAAGAGCTGCAGGAAGATCCACTGGGTCCAGCGGTAGTAACGCGGCTCATGCGTGGCGAACTCGCGCGACCAGTCGATCGAGATGCCCCACTCGCGGAACTGGCGCTGGAACGAGGCGATCGACTCCTCGGTCGCCTGTCGCGGCGGCACGCCGGTCTTGATCGCGTTGTTCTCGGCCGGCAGGCCGAACGCGTCATACCCCATCGGATGCAGCACGCGCATGCCGTTACGGCGGCGGAAATGCGCCACCGCGTCACCGACCGAGTAGTTCTTGAGGTGCCCCATGTGGGGCTCGCCGGACGGATACGGCAGCATCTCGAGCACGTACGACCGCGGGACGTCGTCGTCCAGGTCGTTGGGCACCTCCCAGGTGCGCTCCTCTTCCCAGATCCTCTGCCACTTCGGCTCGATCTGGCGCGGGTCGTAGCGGTGCTCGGACATTGGGCGCGGAGGTTAGCGCCCGAGACCGTGCGTTCCCCGGAGTGGTGCGGCTTCCCGGCGCCGAGGCGAACCGGAGTTCGAGTCGCCTCATGAAGCCCGGCCAGAAGGGCGCCCATATCGGACCTGAACGGCCAGGCTACCCTTCACCTACGGCCGGCACCTGCCGTCAACGGGCAGCAGCTCGCGATAAAGTACGCAGAGCAGGACCGACTCAACGGGGCCATAGCTCAGCTGGGAGAGCGTCTGGCTGGCAGCCAGAAGGTCGGGGGTTCGAGCCCCCCTGGCTCCATCGGATGAAAGGCCGCCTCCGGGCGGCCTTTCGCGTTCGGGGCCGAGGAGCGGCGCCGAACGCGCGACCCGGGCCCGTCGGAGCCGCGGCCCGCGCGAACCGGCGCGGGGAGCCCGGGCAGTCCGCGCCGGCTACTCGACGTGCCGCTTCGGGGCTTCGCCCCAGAGTTGCTCGAGGCGGTAGTAATCGCGCGCCTCGGGCGTGAAGATGTGGACGATGACGTCCAGATAGTCCATGAGGATCCAGCGGGACTCGGTCAGGCCCTCGACGCGCCGCGGGAGCAGGCCGTGCCGCTTCTTCATGTTCTCGTGGATGCGGTCGTGGATCGCCTTGGTCTGGCGGTCCGTGCCGCCGGAGGCGATCACGAAGTAGTCCGTGTAGCCGAGCACGCCGCGGAGGTCGAGCTCGACTATGTCCTGCGCCTTTACGTCCGAGGCGTAGCCCGAGACGAGCTCCGCGAGGCGCGACGGGTCGAGCGATTCCGGCTGCGGCGATGCGCTCATGCGTAAAGCCCTTCGTCGGCGATGTAGGCCGCGACCCCCTCGGGGACGAGGTACCGGATGGGGCGCCCGAGGGCGATGCGGCGTCGGATCATGGAAGAGGAGATGTCGAGGCGGGGCATGTCGAAGAAGCGGATGCAGTCGGCGCCGGCGAGGCTCGACAGGCGTTCGCTGATGTCGGTGCGGCGAACGCCCTCGCGTTCGGCGACGCCGAGGGTGGCAAGGCTCAGGACGGCCTCCGGCTCATGCCATGTCGGAAGCGCTTGCGCCATGTCGCCTCCCACGATGAAGGTCAGGTCGTCCTCTGGACTGGACTCATGCAGCCTCCGCAGGGTATCGACCGTGTAGGACCGCCCCGGGACGTCGGCTTCGATTCGTGACACCTCGAAGCGCGGATCCCGGCCCACCGCGCGGCGGCAGAGCTCGATCCGGTGCTCGACGCCCGGGTCGTCCTCGACCTCCTTGTGCGGCGGCTCGAACACCGGCACGAGCAGCACGCGGTCCAGCGACAACTGGGTCCAGGCCTCCTGCGCGCAGACGAGATGCGCGATATGCGGCGGGTTGAACGTCCCGCCGAGGAGGCCGAGCCGCGCCACCTACCGCCGGACTTGGCCGTCGCCGTCGATCAGGTAGCGCGTCGAGCACAGCTCGCGCAGCCCGATCGGCCCGCGCGCGTGCAGCTTCTGCGTCGAATTGCCGATCTCGGCGCCCATGCCGAACTCGCCGCCGTCGGTGAAGCGCGTCGAGGCATTGACGTAGACGCACGCGCTGTCCACGCCGAGCTGGAACGCCCGCGCGGCGTCGCGGTCGCGCGTGACGATCGCCTCGGAATGGCCGGAGGAGTAGCGGCCGATGTGCTCGATCGCCTCCTCCACGGAGTCGACCACGCCCACGGCGAGCACCAGCGCCAGGAACTCCTCGGCCCAGTCGGACTCGACCGCGTCGGCCATGTCGAAGATGTCGCGCGCACGGGCATCGCCCCGCAACTCCACGCCCGCCTCGCGCAGCTGCGTGAGTGCGGCCGGCAAGAACCGGGCGGCGACCGAGGAGTGCACGAGCAGCGTCTCGGCCGCGTTGCACACGCCCGGCCGCTGCGTCTTGGCGTTGAAGATGATCTCGCCGGCCATCTCGAGGTCGGCCGACGCGTCCACGTAGACGTGGCAGTTGCCCGAGGCCGCGTAGATGACCGGCACGCGCGCGACCTCGCTGAGCGCCTTCTTGAGCCCCTCGCCGCCGCGCGGGATGATCAGGTCGACGACGCCCTCCTGGGTCGCGAGCTCGGCGAGCTCCTCGCGGCCGCCGCCGGCGACGAGTGAGAGCGAGCCCTCGGGCAGCCCTGCGCCTTCGGCGGCCGAGCGGGCGATCCCGGCCAGCACCGCGTTCGAGTGCGCCGCCGAGGAGGACCCACGCAGCACCACCGCGTTGCCGGACTTCAGGCACAGCGCGGCCGCGTCGATCGTGACGTTCGGCCGGGCCTCGTAGACGACGGCGATCACGCCCAGCGGCACCCGCACCTTGCGCACATCCAGCCCGTTCGCAAGGCGCCCGCCGTCGACCACCTCGCCGACCGGGTCGGGCAGCGCCGCGATCGCGCGGGTGCCCTCGGCGATCCCGAGCACGCGAGACGCGTCCAGGCGCAGGCGGTCCATCAGCGCGGCGGAGAGCCCGGCCGCGCGGCCGGCCTCGAGGTCGCGCGCGTTCGCCTCCACGATCTCGCCGGTCCGCGCCACCAGCGCGTCGGCGACCGCCAGCAGCGCGGCGTCCTTGGTATTCGAGTCGACAGCCGCGAGCTTGCGCGCGGCGCGCTTGGCCGCAAGGCAGAGGTCCGTCACCGATGTCGCGGTCGCCGCCATGTCGCCAAGTCTAGGCGTCCGAGGCGGTTCACGCCCGCGTGACCCGCACCCCCGTGCGGCGCCCCGGAGCTGCCCGCCGCAGGGGGTTCGAACCGAGGGATCCGATGCAGCGGCACGACGAACCCGGAGGGAGCGCGCGCCGGTCACGGCGCCGGGCGGCGCCTCGCGCGACGTCCCGGCGGCACTCGCGCGACGTCCCGGCGCCACTCGCGCACTCGCTCGGCCGCAGCGCGAAACGCCGGCGCGACGACCCCCGCAGCGGGAGCGCCGCGCGGCCGCTACGCCAGCACGAAATAGTCGCGGTGCACGGCCTCCTCGGTCGCCCGCGGGAGGATCTCGCGGATCTCGGCCGACTTGCGCCCCATCACCTGGCGCAGCTCGTCCGCCGAGTAGGACGCGATCCCCTTCCCCACCGTCGTGCCGCTCGCGCTGACCTCGACGGCGTCGCCCGCGTCGAACGCGCCCTCCACACCGACGATCCCGACCGGCAGCAGCGACGTCCCGCCCTCGCGCAGCGCCCGCGCGGCCCCGGCGTCCACCACCACGACACCCTGCGAGGGCTTGGCGTACTTCAGCCAGAGCTTGAACGAGGACTGGCGCACGGTCTGCGGCGCGAAGCGCGTGCCGCCCGGCTCACCGGCCCACGCGCGCGCCAGCAGGCCGGGCTCGAACCCGCTCCCGATCACGGTCGGGGTGCCCGCGGCGGTCGCCATCTCGGCGGCGACGACCTTCGAGCGCATGCCGCCTGACCCCAGCGCCGTCGTCGCCGCGCCGATGTCGAGCGCGGCCAGCTCCGAGACGTCCTCGACCGTATCCACGAGCCGCGCGCCCGGATCGACCCGCGGGTCGGCGGTGAACACGCCCTCGGTGCTGGTCAGCAGCAACAGCAGCGACGCGTCCACCAGCACGGCGACCTGCGCGGCCAGGAAGTCGTTGTCGCCGAAGGAGATCTCGTCGGTCGTGGTCGTGTCGTTCTCGTTGATGACGGGCACGATCCGCCACTCGAGCAGCTTGCGCAGCGTGCGGCGCGCGTTGAGGTAGTGCGTGCGCGCGCTCATGTCGAAGAACGTCAGCAGGACCTGCGCCGACTGGATCCCGCGCTCGCGCAGGTGCTCGTCGTAGGTGCGGTACAGCCGCCCCTGGCCGACCGCGCTGGCCGCCTGCAGCTCCTCGATCGCGCGCGGGCGCACCGGCAGCCCCAGGAGGTGCATACCGCGGGCGATCGCGCCGGACGTGACGACGATCACGTCGACCCCCGAGCCGTGCAGCAACGCCACCTCCTCGCACACGCGCGCGACCGCGCTCAGGCGCAGCGCGCCGGCGTCGTCGGCGACGACGGAGGAGCCGAGCTTGACGACGGCGACGGACATGCCGCCGAAACCTTAGGAGAATCCCGCGAAGCGATCCCGGATGGCGCCGGCGCAGGCCGGCTGCCGCGACGGCCCGCCTAGAGAGGAGCGCCCGGGTCCAGCTCGAAGACCGTGCCGCCGATCTCGACGTCGTCGCCAGGTTCGAATCCTGCCCGCTCCAGCGCCGCGATCACGCCCATCCGCTGCAGCCGCCGCTCGACGAGCGCCAGCGCCTCCTCGTTCTCCATGTCGTGGCGCGCGATCAGGCGCTCGACCGCCTCGCCGGAGACGACCCAATCGCCAGAGTCGGCGCGCGAGACCTCGAACGCCTTCGACGCCGCCGGGCGCAGGACGGCGAACTCGGCGACCTCGTCCTCCCCCGCCCCCTCGGGCGCCGGCTCCTCGACCGGGACGCGCGCGAGCAGCTCGTTGCGCAGCTCCACCAGGCCGGCACCGGTGGCCGATGAGGTCACGAGCACCGGGAAGCCGACCCGCGCCGACCACTCGGCGGCCGCGTCCGAAGCGACCTCTGGCGGCACCAGATCCGCCTTCGAGAGCGCCAGCAGCCGCGGCAGCGACGCCAGCCGCGGGTCATGTTCGGCCAGCTCGCGCTCGATCACCGCGAAGTTCTCGCCCGGATCGGAGCCGTCCAGCGGCGCGAGATCGAGCACGTGCACGAGCAGCCGGGTGCGCTCGACGTGCGCGAGGAAGTCGTGGCCGAGCCCCGCGCCGTCGCTGGCGCCTTCGATCAGGCCCGGGATGTCGGCGATGACGAGCTGCCGGTCGCCGGCGTCGATCGTGCCGAGCACCGGCTCCAGCGTGGTGAACGGGTACGCCGCGACCTTCGGCTGCGCCCGCGTCATGCGCGACAGCAGGGAGGACTTGCCCGCGTTCGGCAGCCCGACGAGCCCGACGTCGGCGAGCAGCTTCAGGTGCAGCTCGACCGGTCCTTCCTCGCCGTCGAGCCCTTTCTCGGCCAGCCGCGGCGCCTGCCTGACCGCGTTCGTGAAGCGCTTGTTCCCGCGCCCGCCGATGCCGCCGCGCGCCAGCGTCACCTCCTGGCCGGGCCGCACGAGGTCGTAGCGGCGGCCGTCCCAGCGCTCGACCTGCGTTCCCGGCGGGACGCGCACGATCAGCGGCTCGCCGTCGGCGCCGTGGCGCAGCGCGCCCATCCCGTGCCCGCCGCGCTCGGCGCGGTAGTGCCCGCGGCGCCGGAACGACTGCAGGTCGCGCAGCGAGTCGTCGCAGCGCAGGACGACGTCGCCCCCGCGGCCGCCGTCGCCGCCGTCGGGGCCGCCCTTGGGCACGTGGGCCTCGCGGCGGAACGAGACCGATCCGTCGCCGCCCCGCCCGGCCCTGACCTCTATGCGCGCGCGATCCGCCAGCACTGTCCGGGTAACGGTAGAAGCATGGCTTCGAATGACCCTGTGTTCCTGATCACCGGCGCCTCGAGCGGGATCGGCGCTGCGACCGCCCGCCGCGCCGCGGACGCCGGGTACCGGCTCGTGCTCGCCGCCCGCTCGAAGGACAAGCTGCAGGATCTCGTGCAGGAGCTCGGCGAGGAGCGCGCCGTCGCGGTCGAGTGCGACGTCACCGACGCGGGCGACCAGGAGCGCGCCGTCCAGCGCGCGCGTGACGCCTTCGGCCGCCTCGACGTCGCGTTCGCCAACGCCGGCACCGGCAGCCCGCGCGGCTTCACCGAGGGCACGCCGGAGGAGGCGCGCGAGACGATCCTGACCAACGTCTACGGCGTCTATCTGACGATCCGCTCCGCGCTTGGAGCCCTGCGCGAGACGCACGGGCACCTCGTGCTCACGTCGAGCATCGCCGGGCGCCGCGCGCTCAAGGGCTCGCTCTACTCGGCGACGAAGTTCTCCGTCACCGCCATGGGCGAGGCGGCGCGGCTCGAGCTCAACGGCACGGGCGCGCGCGTCACCCTGATCGAGCCCGGGATGGTCGAGACGCCGGGCTTCAGCCACGAGCTCGACGAGACGCTCACCGCCGACGACATCGCGCGGGCCGTGATGTACGCCGTCTCGCAGCCGGCCCACGTCGACGTGAACGAGATCATGATCCGGCCGACGGCGCAGACGAGCTGAGCGACCGGCGCATCCCCCTCGCTCCGTGATCATGATCCGGACACGGCACACGGGCCTAGATGTCAGCGGAGTGACCTTCCGCTCAGGTATCCCTGATCTTGACCTCTAGGCTCCGCCGCACCGGGAGCCTGACCCCCTTCCGGAGTTCCGCTGAGCCTCGGCCATCCCTCCGGCCGGGGCTCAGCACTTTCCGGGGCGGATCTACTTCGTCCGGGCCCGCTTGGGCATGATGTCGGTGATCGTCCCGTTGGCCAGCTCGGCCGAGAACGCGACGGTCTCCGACAGCGTCGGGTGCGGGTGGATCGTCAGCGAGACGTCCTCGGCGTCCGCGCCCGCCTCGATCGCCAGCACCATCTCCGCGATCAGCTCGCCGGCGTTGATGCCGACGATGCCCGCGCCGAGGATGCGATGCGTCTCTGGCTCGGCGATCACCTTGGTCATGCCCTCGCTGCGCCCCATCGACAGCGCGCGGCCGGACGCCGCCCACGGGAACGTGGAGATCTCGAACTCGATCCCCTGCTCCTTGGCCTGCGTCTCCGTCAGCCCGGTCCAGGCGATCTCCGGATCGGTGTAGGCCACCGACGGAATCGAGCGCGCGTCCCAGGACACGTTCTCGCCGTTGATGACCTCGGCGGCCAGCGCGCCCTCGTGGGTCGCCTTGTGGGCGAGCATCGGCTCGCCCGCGACGTCGCCGATCGCGTAGATGTGGGGCACGTTGGTCCGCATCTGCTCGTCGACCTCGATGAAGCCGCGGTCGGTCACGTTCACGCCCGCCTTGCCGGCGCCGATGGCCTTGCCGTTCGGGCGCCGCCCGACGGCCACGAGCACGCGGTCGAACGTCTCCTCGCCGTCGCCGTACTTGACGGTGATCCCGTCGTCGGACGCCGTGACCGACTCGACCTTGGTCCCGAGGTGGATGTGCTCGTAGCGGGCCTTGATGCGCTTCTCGAGCACGCGCACGAGGTCCTTGTCGGCGCCCGGGATGAGCTGGTCGAGGAGCTCGACCACCGTGACCTTGGAGCCCAGCGCGTCGTAGACGGTCGCCATCTCGAGGCCGATGATCCCGCCGCCGATCACGAGCAGGCGCTCGGGGACGTCGGTGATCTCGAGCGCGTCCGTCGAGTCCATGATGCGCTCGTCGTCGGGCAGGTCGGGCAGCATCGCGGCCTCCGAGCCGGCGGCGATGATGCAGTGCTCGAAGCCGACGACGGTGTCGCCCACCTGAATGGTGTTCGGGCTCGTGAACTCGCCCGTGCCGCGCACGACCTGGACCTTGCGCTGCTTGGCCAGCGACTCCAGGCCGCCGGTGAGCTTGCCGACGACCGACTCCTTCCAGGAGCGCACCTTGTCGATGTCGACCTCGGGCTTGCCGAACGACACGCCCGACTCCTCGAGCTCCTCGGCCTCCGCGAGCACGCGCGCGACGTGCAGCAGTGCCTTGGAGGGGATGCAGCCGACGTTCAGGCAGACGCCGCCGAGCACCTCGCCGCGGTCGATCAGCGCGACGGAGAGGCCGAGATCGGCGGCGCGGAAGGCGGCGGTGTACCCGCCGGGGCCGGCGCCGAGCACGGCGACCTGCACGCTGACGTCTGCGTGCGGGGCCGGCTCGGCCGGCTCCGCGGGTGCCTCGGGCTCCTCCTGCTTCGGCGGCGCCTCCGCGCCGCCGCCACCCGACGGCTTGTGGCCGTCGACCGAGTCCAGCAGCAGGATCACCGCGCCCTCGGAGACGCGGTCGCCGACGGAGACCTTCAACTCGGTCACCTTGCCCGCCGAGGGCGACGGGACCTCCATCGTGGCCTTGTCGGACTCGAGCGTGATCAGCGGGTCCTCCTCCGCCACCTCGTCGCCCGCCGAGACGAGCACCTCGATGACGGGGACGTCCTGGAAGTCGCCGATGTCCGGGACCTTGACCTCCATCACAGCAACACCCTTCGAAGGTCGGAGAGCTGGTTCACGAGGTGCGCGACGAAGCGCGCGGCCAGCGCGCCGTCGATCACGCGGTGGTCGTAGGAGAGCGACAGCGGCACCATCAGCCGCGGCACGAACTCCGACCCGTTCCAGACCGGCTTCATGGCCGAGCGCGTGACGCCGAGGATCGCGACCTCGGGCGCGTTGACGATCGGCGTGAACGCCGTGCCGCCGATGCCGCCGAGGCTCGAGATCGTGAACGTCGAGCCCGACATCTCGGCGCTGGAGAGCTTGCCCGAGCGCGCCTTGCCGGAGAGCTCGGTCAGGTCGGACGCGATGTCCAGGATGCCCTTGCGGTCGGCCTGCTTGATCACGGGCACGACGAGGCCGTTCGGCGTGTCGGCCGCGAAGCCGATGTTGTAGTAGCGCTTGAGGACCAGGTCGTCGCCGTCGAGCGAGGAGTTGACGATCGGGAAGGCCTTCAGCGAGCCGACCACCGCCTTCACCAGCAGCGCGACCATCGTGACCTTGACGTCGCTCTGCTCGCTGTTGGTGCGCTTGCGGAACGCCTCGAGCTCGGTGATGTCCGCCTCGTCGTGATGCGTGACGTGCGGGATCATCACCCAGTTGCGGGCGAGGTTCGGGCCGCTGATCTTCTGGATCCGCGACAGCGGCTGCCGCTCGATCTCGCCCTGCTTCTCGAAGTTCGGCTTCGGCCACGGCGCGAGCTCGAGCCCGGCGATGCCCGCGGACGGCGCGGCCTGCGGAGCCGGCTGCTCGGGCCCCTTGCGCACGTCCTCCTTGGTGATCCGGCCCTTGCGGCCCGTCCCCTGGACCTGCGCCAGGTCGACGCCCAGCTCGCGCGCGAGCCGGCGCACGCCGGGCGATGCGTACAGCGGCGCGCCGGTGCGGCCGCCCGCCTGGGGCGACGTCGGCGCCGCGCTCGGCTCGGGCGCCGGCGGCGCCGTCTCGGCCTGTCCGGCGGCATCCTCGGCCTCCGCCTCGGCGGCCGAGTCCACGACCTCGGCCTCGCCGGCCTCCTTGGACTCCTGCACGTCAGGCGGCGGGGCCTTCGCATCCGCCGCCGGGCCGGCGCCGTCGACCTCGACCGTCAGCAGCGCCGATCCCTCGGACACCTTGTCCCCGACGGAGACCTTCAGCTCGGCGACCTTGCCGGCCACCGGCGACGGGACCTCCATCGTGGCCTTGTCGGACTCCAGCGTGACGAGCGGATCCTCCTCCGCCACGGTGTCGCCGACCGACACGAGGACCTCGATGATCGGGACCTCGTCGAAGTCCCCGATGTCGGGGACGAGTACCTGCTCAGTCGCCACCGTCGCCTCCCCTACACCGTCCACGGCGCGGGCCGCTCGGTATCGATGCCGTAGTCCTCGATCGCCTTCGCGGGCGCGCCCTTGTCCACCTTCCCGGCCTTCGCCAGCTCCGTCAGCGCGGCCAGCGCGACGTGGTGGCGGTCCACCTCGAAGAAGCTGCGCAGCGTCTTGCGGTAGTCCGAGCGGCCGAAGCCGTCGGTGCCGAGCACCCGGTACGGCGCCGACACCCACGGCCGGATCTGGTCCGCGAACGACCGCATGTAGTCGGTCGCCGCGACCACCGGGCGGTCGTCGAGCGTGGCGGCCAGGAACGGCACGCGCTCCTGCTCGCCCGGATTCAGCATGTTCCAGCGCTCGACCTCGATCCCGTCGCGGCGCAGCTCGGTGAAGCTCGTGACGCTGTAGATGTCGGCCTCGACGCCGAAGTCGTCGCGCAGCAGGTCGGCGCCCGCGATCACCTCGCGCAGGATCGTCCCGGAGCCGAGCAGCTGGACCTGCGCGTCCTTGCCCTCCCGCAGCCGGTAGATGCCGCGCAGGATGCCCTCCTCGGCGCCCTCCGGCATCGCCGGGTGCTGATAGTTCTCGTTCATCAGCGTGAGGTAGTAGAAGACGTCCTCCTGCTCGCCGATCATGCGGCGCAGGCCCTCGCGGATGATCACCGCCAGCTCGTACCCGTAGGCCGGGTCGTAGGAGATCGCGTTCGGGATCGTCGAGCTGAGGATGTGCGAGTGGCCGTCCTCGTGCTGCAGGCCCTCGCCGTTGAGCGTGGTGCGCCCGGCGGTGCCGCCGAGCAGGAAGCCGCGCGTCCGGCTGTCCCCGGCCGCCCACGCGAGGTCGCCCACGCGCTGGAAGCCGAACATCGAGTAGTAGATGTAGAACGGGATCGTCGGGATGCCGTGGTTGGAGTACGACGTCCCCGCGGCGATCCAGGAGGACATCGCACCGGCCTCGTTGATGCCCTCCTGGAGCACCTGGCCGTGCTTGTCCTCGCGGTAGAACATCAGCTGCTCGCGGTCCTCGGGCGTGTAGAGCTGGCCGAGCTGGCTGAAGATGCCGAGCTGGCGGAACAGCCCCTCCATGCCGAACGTGCGCGACTCGTCGGGGACGATCGGCACGACGTGGCGGCCGATCTGCTTGTCGCGCAGGATCGTGCTGAGGATCCGCACGAAGCTCATCGTGGTCGAGACCTCGCGCTCCCCCGTGCCCTCCAGCTGGGACTGGAACGCGCTCAGCTCGGGGACCGGCAGCGCGTCCGACTTGCGCCGGCGCGCCGGCAGCGAGCCGCCCAGCGCCGCGCGGCGCTCGCGGATGAACTCCGCCTCGGGCGAGTGCTCCGGCGGCTTGTAGAAGGAGATGTCCTTGACCTGCTGGTCGGTCAGCTCGAGCTCGAAGCGGTCGCGGAAGGCGAGCAGCGCCTCCTCGTTCATCTTCTTCTGCTGGTGGGTGATGTTCTGGCCCTCGCCGGCCACGCCCATCCCGTAGCCCTTGATGGTCTTGGCGAGGATGACCGTCGGAGCGCCGTGATGCTCGACCGCCGCCTTGTAGGCGGCGTAGACCTTGCGCTGATCCAGCCCGCCGCGGTTGAGCGCCCAGATCTGGTCGTCGGACATCTCCTTGACCATCGCGCGCAGCTCCGGCTTGGTGCCGAAGAAGTGCTCGCGCACATAGGCGCCGTTGCGCGACTTGTAGGTCTGGTAGTCGCCGTCGAGCGCCTCGTTCATGCGCGCCAGCAGGTGGCCCTCGTGGTCGGCGGCGAGGAGCGGATCCCAGCGCGAGCCCCAGATGACCTTGATGACGTTCCAGCCGGCGCCGCGGAAGTTCGTCTCCAGCTCCTGGATGATCTTGCCGTTGCCGCGCACCGGGCCGTCGAGGCGCTGCAGGTTGCAGTTGACGACGAAGATCAGGTTGTCGAGGCGCTCGCGGCCGGCGAGGGCGATCGAGCCCATCGACTCCGGCTCGTCCATCTCGCCGTCGCCCATGAAGGCCCAGACCTTGCGGCCGGCGGTCTCGGCCAGGCCGCGGCCCTGGAGATACTTCATGAAGCGGGCCTGGTAGATCGCCATCAGCGGCCCGAGGCCCATCGAGACCGTCGGGAACTGCCAGAAGTCCGGCATCAGCCACGGATGCGGATAGGAGGAGAGGCCGCTGCCGCCGACCTCCATCCGGAAGTTCTTCATCTGCGCCTCGCTGAAGCGTCCCTCGAGGAACGCGCGGGCGTAGACGCCGGGGCTGGAATGACCCTGCATGTACACGAGGTCGCCGCCGTGGCGCTCGGTCGGGGCGTGCCAGAAGTGGTTGAAGCCGGTCTCGTAGAGCACCGCGGCGCTCTGGTAGCTCGCGATGTGGCCGCCGAGCTCGGACGACGTCTTGTTCGCGTTCAGGACCGTCGCGATCGCGTTCCAGCGGACGATCGACCGTACTCGCCGCTCGAGCGCCGCGTCGACGGGATGAGGCGGCTCCTTCTCCGGCGGGATCGTGTTCAGATACGGCGTGGTGCCGGCCGGCGCGGGCGCGGCGCCCGTGAGCTGCGCATGACCGACGACGCGCTCGAGCAGGAACTGCGCGCGCTGCGGACCGTCGCTGGCGACGACCGCGTCCAGCGCCTCCAGCCATTCGCGTGTCTCCTGGGGATCTACCTCGACCTGGGATGCCATGCGTGCGCTCCTCCTTCGAACCGGCCGCCATTGTGGCTCATGGGACCCGCCCCTCGACGTCTCGAGCCATATTTCGGAACTACATTTTCATGATACGGGATGCCGTCCAAGGCAGGCACGACACCGATGGCCCAAACGGGCGATGATCCGCCGATGGCACCGCGGCTCGGGCGCAACCAGTACGGCAAGGCCCAGACGCACGTCGTGCGCGTGTACCGCGACGGCGACGCGCACTCGCTGCGCGACCTGACGGTGTCGGTCGCGCTCGCCGGGGATCTCGGCGGCGTGCACATGACCGGAGACAACACCAACGTCCTTCCCACCGACACGCAGAAGAACACCGTCTACGCGTTCGCCAAGGAGGCGCCGGTCGGGGCGCCGGAGGCGTTCGCGCTGCGGCTGGCGCGTCATTTCGTGACCGGGCCGATCCGGCGCGCGCGCGTCGAGGTCGCCGAGGTGGCGTGGGCGCGCATCGGCGACCACCCTCACGCGTTCATGCAGGCGAGCGCGGAGCGGCGGATCGCCGCCGCGATCTGCGAGGAGCGCGACGAGTGGGTGCTGTCCGGGATCGCCGACCTCGTCCTGCTCAAGTCGACCGGTTCGGAGTTCACTGGCTTCGAGCGCGACCGCTACACGACGCTGGCCGAGACGCGCGACCGGGTGCTGGCCACGGCGGTGACCGCGCGCTGGCGGCACGCACGCGCGGACACCGGCTGGGACGACTCCTTCTCAGGCGCGCGGCGCGCGCTGATCGAGGCGTTCGCGACCACCCACAGCCTCTCGCTCCAGCAGTCGCTGTACGCGATGGGCTCGGCGGTGCTGGAGGCCCGTCCGGAGGTGGTGGAGGTGCGGCTGTCGCTGCCGAACAGGCATCACTTCGTGGTCGACCTGTCGCCGTTCGGGCTGGGCAACGAGAACGAGGTCTTCCACGCCGACGACCGGCCGTACGGGCTGATCGAGGGCGTCGTCGACCGCGAAGGAGCGCCCGCCCCCGGCCCCGCCTGGGATCCGTACCCGTTGCTATGAGCGCGCGACGTGTCCTGGAGCGGGCCGATGAGCTCGCCGCGTTCACCGAGGAGCCGGGCCGGATCACCCGCCCGCTCGCCTCGCCCGCGCTCGACGGCGCGATGGAGCGCGTACGCGAGTGGATGGAGGAGGCCGGCCTCGCCACCCGCCGCGACGCGCTCGGCAACCTCGCCGGCCGGACCGGCGAGGGCCCCGGCACGCTGCTGATCGGCTCGCACCTGGACTCGGTGGCCGACGCCGGCCGCTACGACGGCGTGCTCGGCGTGCTGATCGCGCTCGAATGCGTGCAGGAGCTGCCGCTCGCGCTGGAGCTCGTCGCGTTCGCCGACGAGGAGGGGATGCGCTTCGGCTCGAGCTACCTCGGCAGCCGCGCCTACCTCGGGCAGCTCGACGAGGCCGACCTGGCGCTGCGCGACGCGAGCGGGATCACGCTGCGCGAGGCGATCGGCGAGCCGTCGGCCAGGCTCGCCCCGGATGATCTGCGCGCCTACTTCGAGGTCCACATCGAACAGGGGCCGGTGCTCGAGGCGGCGGGCGAGCCGCTCGGCGTCGTCACCGCGATCGCAGGGCAGAGCCACGCCACCCTCGTCTTCGAGGGCGAGGCCGGCCACGCCGGCACGACCCCGATGGCGCTGCGCCGCGACGCGATCGCCGCGGCCGCCGAGTTCGTGCTCGCCACGGAGCGGATCGCGCTCGACGAGCCCGGACTCGTCGCGACGGTCGGCCGCGTCAGCGTCCCTGGCGGCGCCGTCAACGTGATCCCCGGCCGCGCCGAGGCGACGCTCGACGTCCGCCACGCCGAGGACCCGGCTCGCGGGCGCGTGATCGCCGGACTGCGCATGATCGGCGAGGCGCTGCGCCGCCGCCGCGGCGTGCGCGTGCGCTGGTCTCCCGTCACCGAGCACGGCACGACGCCGCTGACGCTCGCCGACGGCCTGGCGGAGGTGCTCCCGGACGCGCCGCGGCTGCCGAGCGGCGCCGGTCACGACGCGGTGATATTGAGCGGCGTGACCGACGCCGCGATGCTGTTCGTCCGCTGCAAGGGCGGCATCAGCCACAACCCGGCCGAGTCGGTGACCGAGGAGGACGTGGCGGCCGCGATCGACGCCGCGCGCGAGTTCGTCCGCGTCGCGGCGGAGAAGGCGTGCACGACCTAGTCGTCCGCGGCGGCACGCTGGTCCTGCCGGAGGGGCCCCGCCGCGCCGACCTCGGCGTCGGCGACGGCGCGATCGCCGAGATCGCCGAGGAGCTGCCCGGCGGCCGCGAGGAGATCGACGCGACCGGCCTGCACGTCCTGCCCGGCGGCATCGACGCGCACGTGCACTTCAACGAGCCCGGCCGCACGCACTGGGAGGGCTGGGCGACCGGCACCGCCGCGCTCGCGGCCGGCGGCATGACGGCGTGCTTCGAGATGCCGCTCAACGCGCACCCGCCGACGATCGACGGGCCCGCGTTCGACGCCAAGCTCGCCGCGGCGCAGGCCTCCGCGTGCGTGGACTTCGCGCTCTGGGGCGGGATCGTGCCCGGCAACGCCGACCGCCTGGAGGAGCTGCACGAGCGCGGCGTGATCGGCTTGAAGGCGTTCATGTCGGCGAGCGGCACCGACGACTTCCCCAACGCCGACGACGCCACGCTGCACGCCGGCATGGCGATCGCCGCCCGGCTCGGCGCGATCGTCGCCGTGCACGCCGAGAACGACGCGCTGATCTCGCGCCCGCATGCGGGGACGAGCTGGCGCGACTACGCCGCCTCGCGGCCGCCGGTCGCCGAGACCGAGGCGATAGCCCGCGCGCTCGCGTTCGCCGAGGACACCGGCTGCGCGCTGCACGTCGTGCACGTCTCGACCGGCCGCGGCGTCGAGCTCGTCGCCGAGGCGCGCGCCCGCGGCGTCGACGCCACCTGCGAGACCTGCCCGCACTACCTGTTCCTGCGCGAGCAGGACATGGAGACGCTCGGCGTCGTCGCCAAGTGCGCGCCGCCGCTGCGCGCGCCGGAGCCGCTGTGGGAGCGGCTCGCGCAGATCGCGCTCGTCGCGTCCGACCACTCGCCCTGCCCGCCGGAGCTCAAGGACCCCGACGACTACTTCTTCGCCTGGGGCGGGATCGCGGGCGCGCAGACGACGCTGCCGCTGCTGCTCACGCGCGCCGACCCGGCGACCGTCGCCCGCCTGACCGCGCACGGCCCGGCCGAGCGCTTCGGGATCGCGCGCAAGGGCGCGCTGAAGACCGGCTACGACGCCGATCTCGCGCTCGTCGAGCTCGGCACGCTCGACGAGCTGCGGGCCGAGGACCTCAGGTACCGCCACAAGCTCTCGCCGTTCCTCGGCCGCCGGCTGCCGCGCGTCGTGCGCACGCTGCTGCGCGGCGCGGAGCCGGCATACGGCAAGCTCCTGCGGCCATGAGCATCACGATCACCGCCGGCGAGTTCAGCTACACCGCGGAGCTCGAGCGCGAGCGCGCGCCCGAGACCGTCGCCGCCTTCGAGGCGCTGCTGCCGTTCCACAGCCAGATCATCCACGCGCGCTGGAGCGGCGAGGCGGCCTGGATCCCGCTCGGCGACCTCGACATCGGGATCAGCGGACCGGAGAACGCGACCAGCCATCCGGCGCCCGGACAGGTGCTCTGGTACCCCGGCGGCTTGAGCGAGACCGAGATCCTGTTTCCCTATGGGGGCGCGCTGTTCGCGAGCATCGTCGGCCAGCTCGCCGGCAACCACTTCCTCACGGTGGTCGAGGGAACCGACCGGCTCCGGCCGCTGGGCGAGCACGTATTGTGGAAAGGCGCGCTCGACATCGTTTTCGAATCCGCATGACGGAACAGGTGTTCTGAAAGGCGGTACCATCGGCCGCAATGCCGCAGCCTCGTGTGCAGTCGCTGGATCGTGCGCTTGACCTCCTCGAAGCGCTCGCGAGCGCCGGCGAGCTGGGCGTGTCCGACCTCGCGGCGCGCACCGGGCTGGTGCCGAGCACGGCGCACCGCCTGCTCGCGACGCTCGTCGAGCGCGGCTATGCCGCGCAGAGCGCGGCCGGCGGGCGCTACCTGATCGGGTACAAGCTGCTCGAGCTGGCCAGCGGCCTGCAGGACCGCGTCGAGAGCCTGAAGCTCGCCGCGCGCGAGCACCTGGAGGCGATCCAGCGCGAGACCGGCGAGACGACCAACCTCGTCGTGCTCGAGGGCCGCGACGTCGTCTACGTCGACAAGGTCGACGGGACCCGCAGCGTGCGCCTGTTCCTCGAGGTGGGCAGCGCGATCCCCGCGCACACGTCCGGCGCCGGCAAGGCGATCCTCGCGTGGCGCGGCGCCGACGACGTCGCCGGGCTGCTCGGCGGCGAGCCGCTGACGCGCTCGACGCCGCGCACGATCACGACGCTCGACGCGCTCGATGACGACCTGCGGCGCATCCGCCGGCGCGGCTTCGCCACCGACAACGAGGAGCACGAGGAGGGCGTCGCCTGCGTCGGGACGCCCGTCTTCGACCACCGCGGCATCTCGGTCGCGGCGCTCAGCGTCTCGGGCCCGACGCCGCGCATCCTCAACGCCGACACCGCCGACCTCGGCGCGCTGCTGCGCGAGCACAGCGAGGCGGTCAGCGCCAAGCTCGGGTTTGTGACGTCGCCGGGAGGTTGACGCCGCGAGCGGGCGGGCGGACGGCGAAGCCCTATGCCAGCTCGGAGGCGATCATTGCCAGCCCGCGCTCGAGCGCGCTCGGCGGCACCCGGCCGTAGTCGAGCAGCAGCCCGTCGCCGGCCACCGGCGCCCAGCAGTGGTCGGCGAGCACATCGAGGTGCACGCCGCGCGCCCGCAGCCGCGCGGCGATCTCCGCCGGCTGCGCCGGGCCCTCGACCAGCACGTGCAGGCCGCCGGCGATGCCGTGCAGCGTCACGCCCTCGATCTCGCCGAGCGCGTCGCGGACGAGCGCGCGCTTGTAGGTCGCCAGCCGCCGCACGCGGCGTAGGTGGCGGCCGAGCTCGCCTGAGCGGATCAGCTGCGCGACCGCGTGCTGCGCGGGCAGCGACGCGTGCTCGTCGAGCATCCGCTTGAGCGCCGCGACGCGCTCCACCAGGGCGGGCGTGGCGACGGCGTAGCCCACGCGCAGCGACGGCGTGAGCAGGCGCGAGAAGGTCCCGACCAGGCAGACGCCGCCGCTCGTGTCGACGGCCGACAGCGGCGGCGCGACCTCGCCGTCGAAGCGGAACTCTCCGTCGTAGTCGTTCTCGATCACCAGTGCCCCGCGCCGGTCCGCCCACGCCAGCAGCTCGGTCCGGCGCCCGGCCGACAACTCGACGCCGGTCGGGAACTGGTGCGACGGCGTCACGTGGACGACGAGCGGCTGCGGGTCGGCGCTCGCGAGCACGTCCACGCGCGCGCCGTGCGCGTCGACCGGGAGCGCCAGCAGGCCGATGCCCTGGACCGCGGCGAGCCGCGTGACGCCGCGGTAGCCGGGGTTCTCGGCGGCCAGCACGTCGGCGGAGGACATCGTCGCGCGCAGCAGCAGCGCCAGCGCGTCGCTCGCGCCCGAGGTGACGACGACGTCGGCCGCGACGCACGCCACGCCACGCGTCTCGCGGACGTGCTCGGCGATCGCCGCGCGCACCTCGCGCGGACCCTGCGGGTCGCCGTAGGTCTGCGCGACGGTGGCCGTGGCGTGGCGCCATGCGCGCCGCCACGCGTCGGTGGCGATCGGCGCGATCGTCCCCGCGCGAAGCCGCAGGTCGATGTCGCCCGCGGCCACCGGGGCCGGCGCGCCCGGCGGTCCGCCGCGCAGCCACTCGACGTCGCCGCGCACGCGCGGGCGGCCGCGGGCGCGGGCCTCGGCCGGCTGCGCGACGTAGGTACCTGAGCCGTGGCGCGCCCGGATGAGGTGCTCGTCAGCCAGCCGCGCGTAGCACGCCGCGATCGCGTTGCGCGAGAGCCCCAGCGCGCTCGCCAGCACGCGCGCGGACGGCAGCTTCGCGCCGTGCGCGAGCCGCCCTCCGACGATCGCGGCGCGCAGGCGCTCCTCGAGCCCGGCCCCGTCGAGCGCCACGCCCGCGGCGCGCAGGGCGTTCAGCGGCGAGCCCGCGCGGTCGAGGCGCGCAAGTGGCTGGCGGCTTTCGCCCACGAGTGGCTCTGGCGTCACGGAGCCCCCGGCAGTGTACTTGCGCCATGCCGGGACGCGCGCGCCCAGCGGTCGCCATCGTCGCCGACGATCTCACCGGCGCATGCGACGCCGCCGTCGGCTTCGTCCGCGCGGGCTTCAGCGCCCACGTCGTGCTCGCGGGCGACCCCGACCCGGCGCTCGAGACCGACGTGATCGCGGTCGACGCCGGCACGCGCCACCGCGATCCCGGCGAGGCGGGCCGCCTGGTCGGCGCCCGCGTCCGCGCGCTGCGCGACGCGCCGCTGCTGATCAAGAAGCTCGACTCGACCCTGCGCGGCAACGTGGCCGCCGAGCTCACGGCGGCGCTGGCCGCCAGCGGCCGCCGCGCCGCGATCGTCGCGCCCGCCTTCCCGCGCTACGGGCGCACGACCGCCGGCGGCGTGCAGCGGCTCGACGGCGTGCCGGTGCACGAGGGCTTCGCCGGCGAGGATCCCGTCTCCCCGGCCCGTACCAGCGACCTGCTCGCGCTGCTCTCCCCCGCGACCCTGCTGGCGGCCGGCGAGCGCCTCGACCCGGAGCGGCTCGCCGGCGTCGTCGTCGCGGATGCGAGCACCGACGACGACCTCGACGCGCTCGTGCGCGCCGCGCCCGAGGACGTGCTGTGGGCCGGCTCGACCGGTCTCACGCAGGCGTTCGGGCGCGTGCTGCGCGGTCCCGGCGCCCGCCGCGGTCCGGCGCGCGAGGCGCACCGCGTCGTGGTCGCCGTCGGCAGCCTCAACCCGCTCGCCCGCCGCCAGCTGGCGCGCCTGCGCGAGGCGGGCGACCCGCGCGTCACGATCCTCGCCTCGCCGGACTTCCACGCCGACCCCGCCGGCGTCGCGCGCGAGCTCGGCGCCGCGGTGCGCGCCGAGGTCGACGCCGGCGCGGACGGCGTCGTGCTGACCGGCGGCGACACCGCGGCGGCGGCGATCCGCGCGCTCGATGCGACCGCGTTCTCGGTGCTCGGCGAGGTCGAGCCCGGCATCCCGCTCGGCGTGCTGCGCGGCGGCCGGGATCTGCTCGCGGTGACGAAGGCCGGCGGCTTCGGCAGCGACGAGGCGCTGACCGCGAGCGTGAATGTGCTCCTAGGGTCCGCGCCATGAGCACTCCGATCATCGCCGTCACGATGGGCGATCCCGCCGGCGTCGGCCCCGAGATCGTCGCCAAGCTGCTCGCCGGCGACGCCGTCCACGCCGGCGCGCGGCCGTTCGTCATCGGCGACGCCCACGCGCTCGCCCGCGCCGCGGAGCTCGCGGGCGTCGCGCTCGACGTGCGCACCATCGCCGCGCCCGGCGACGCGCGCCCGCGCCCGGGGACCGCCGAGGTGGTGCAGGTCGGAGCGCTCGACCCGCCGCCGGTCCCCGGGCGCGTCGACGCCCGGGCGGGCGCCGCCGCCTACGGCTACCTCACCTGCGCGATCGAGCTCGCGCTCGCCGGCGAGATCGACGCCATCGTCACCGCACCGATCAACAAGGAGTCGCTCGTGCTCGGCGGCGCGCGCCACCACGACCACACGAGCGCGCTGGCGGACCTCACCGGCACGCCCGACGCGGTGATGATGCTCGCCGACGGCGACTTCAGGGTCGCGCTGGTCACGGTCCACGTCTCGCTGCGTGAGGCGCTCGAGCGGCTCGACGAGGACGCGATCGTGCGCACGATCGCCGTCGTGGACCGCGAGCTGCGCCGCCTCCAGCTCGACCGCCCGCGGATCGCCGTGGCCGGGTTGAACCCGCACGCCGGCGAAGGCGGCCTGTTCGGTGACGAGGAGGCGACGATGATCGCGCCCGCGATCGAGCGCGCCGTCGCGGCCGGCGCGAACGCGAGCGGCCCGTTCGCGCCCGACACGATCTTCCGCCGCGCCTACCACGGCGAGTTCGACGTCGTGATCGCGATGTACCACGACCAGGGGCTGATCCCGCTCAAGATGGTCGGCTTCGAGCGCGGCGTGAACGTGACGCTCGGGCTTCCGTTCGTGCGCACGAGCGTCGATCACGGCACCGCCTTCGATCTCGCCGGCACGGGCGCCGCCTCGGCGGAGAGCCTCGCCGCCGCCTACGAGCTGGCCCGCGCCTTCACGGCGCGCGCACGGAGGAGCGCGTGACGCGGTTCGTCTTCATGCTCACCCGCGGCGACGCGACGGTCCCCGACGCGGCGCGGATCTGCCGCGAGATCGCGCCGCTCGACATCGGCGTCGTGGGCTTCAAGGACGTCGGGCTCCCCCACGCCGAGCTGGCCGAGGTCGCCGCGATCCTGCGCGACCAGGGGCGCGAGGTCGCGCTCGAGGTCGTCAGCGTCACGCGCGACGAGGAGCTGCGCGCGATCGAGGCGGGACTCGAGCTCGGCGTCGACCTCCTGCTCGGCGGCACGCACGTCGAGGACGCGCTGCGGCTGATCGACGGCGCCGGCGTGCGCTACTGCCCGTTTCCCGGCAGGGTGGTCGGCCATCCGAGCGTGCTCGAGGGTACGCGCGAGTCGATCGTGGCCAGCGCAGGCGCGCTCGCGACCACGGACGGCGTCTGGGGGCTCGACCTGCTCGCCTACCGCTTCGCCGGCGATGCCGACACGTTGATGCGCGAGGCGATCGCCGCCGTCGACGTGCCCGTGATCGTGGCGGGCAGCGTGGCCGACACGGACCGGATCGGGGCGATCGCCGCCGCCGGCGCGTGGGGGTTCACCGTCGGCAGCGCCGCGTTCGAGGGGCGGTTCGTGCCCGACGCCCCGCTGCTGGACCAGTTGCGCGCCGTGATCGAGGCCGCAGAACCGAACGGAGGTTGACCGATGTCCGCCGACCACAACATGGAGCGCTACGGGTACCACCAGCAGCTGGGGCGCACGCTCAGCGGCTTCACGTCGTTCGCCGTCGGCTTCTCGTTCATCTCGATCACGTCGGGCATCTTCGCCGCGTACGGGTTCGTGCTCAACAACTCGGGGCCCCGCGGCATCTGGCTGTGGCTCGTCGCCGGCATCGGCCAGATCCTCGTCGCGCTGATCTTCATGCAGTTCGCCGCGCGCATCCCGATCGCCGGCTACTCCTACCAGTGGGCCTCGCGATTGACCAACCCGCGCGTCGGCTGGGGCTTCGGCTGGTTGTCCTACGCGTTCCTCGCCGTGGTCGTGGTCGCCGTCGACTACGGCTTCGCGACGCAGGCGTTCATGCCGCTGTTCGGCATCTCCCCGACGACCGGGCACGCCCAGCTCGTGACGATCCTGACGCTGGTCGCCCAGGCCGCGCTGATCGTCCTCTCCACGCGCGCCACGGCGCTGATCAACGGCTCGGCGGTCGGCGCGGAGATCATCGGCATGCTCGGGCTCACCGTCGTGCTGCTGATCGCGGTCGCGATCACCGGCGACGGCTCGGTCTCGAACCTCACCTCCTCCGGCACGATCGACGACGGCTCCGGCTATTGGGCCTACAACGGCCCCTTCATGCTCGCGATCCTGATCGGCGCCTACACGATCGTCGGATTCGAGGCCGCCGCGAACCTGGCCGAGGAGACCGAGGAGCCGACGCGCGTGGTGCCGATGGCGATGCTGCGCGCGGTCGTCGTGTCGGTCGTCGTCGGGCTCGTGTTCCTGATCGCGCTGACGATCGCGATGAGCGACGTCAAGGGCACGACCGCGTCGGCGGCGCCGGTGTCGGCGATCATGGACGCGCGGCTCGGCGGGACGGTCAAGGACCTCTTCCTGGTGTTCGTCAACGTCGCCATCTTCGCCAACGGCCTGATCATCATGATGTCGGGCTCGCGGCTCGTGTTCGCGATGTCGCGCGACAAGCGCTTCCCCGGCTATCAGCTGTTCGGCCGCGTGCTGCCGAGCACCGCGACGCCCGCGTGGGCGGTCGGCCTGATCCTCGCCGGCGGCGTCGTCTTCACGCTCGTCTTCAGCACCGACACGCTCGTGAAGCTGTTCACCGCGGGCTCGATCCTGCCCGCGCTGATCTACCTCGCCACCGTCCTCCTGTATCTGCGCGTGCGCGGCCGGCTCGCCCGGATCCCGTCGTCGTTCCGGCTCGGCCGCTGGGAGCCGGTCGTCGTCGCCGGCGCCCTGCTGTGGCTCGTGTTCGAGCTGAGCGTGCTCGTCTTCCCGAGCCAGTTCTGGGACGCGGTCAAGCTCGTCGCGGTGCTGATCGCGATCGGCGCGGTCACCTTCGCGTGCTTCCGCGTGTTCGCGCCGCACGCGCTCGACGAGCTGCCGGAGCTGGACATCGGCGGGGCCGAGGAGCCGCAGGGCGCGGCGCCGCGCGAGGTGCGGGCGTGACGCTGCCCGCCGAGACCGACACGGTCGTCGTCGGCTCGGGCCCGGCGGGCTGCGCGCTCGCCGGCCGGCTGGCGGCCGCCGGCGCCGACGTCGTGCTGCTGGAGGCCGGGCCCGACCTCGGCCCACGCGACTCGGGGCGCTGGGACGCCGGCCTGCTCGACGCCAGTGCCCTGAGCACCAGCTACGACTGGGGCTACTCGAGCGAGGCGACCTACCCCGATCGCGTCGTGGCCTTCGAGCGTGCACGGGTGCTCGGCGGCTGCTCGTCGCACAACGGGTGCGCGGCGATCCGCGGCGCGCGCGCCGACTACGACGGGTGGCGACAGCCCGGCTGGGCGACCGAGGACCTCGTCCCGCTGTTCGAGCAGGCCGAGCGCGCGTTCCGCGTCCACCGCTACACGGCGGAGGAGGTCACGCCGTTCCACGCGGCATGCCTGGAGGCCGCGCAGGCCGCCGGGATCCCGCTGACGGCCGATCTCAACGACCTCGACGAGCACGAGGCGATCGGCATCGCGCCGGTCAACATCGACGGCGGCGTGCGCTTCAACGCCGCGTTCGCGTTCCTGGATCGCGACTACGCGTCGCTGCGCGTGATCGGCGACGCGGCCGTCGGCCGCGTCCTGCTGGAGGGATCCCGCGCCGTGGGAGTGGCGCTGGCCGACGGGCGCGAGCTGCGCGCCGCGCGCGTCGTGCTGGCCGCCGGGACCTACGAGTCGCCGGCGATCCTTCAGCGCTCCGGGATCGGGCCGGCGGACCTGCTGGCGGCGGCCGGCATCGCCTGCGTGCACGATCGCCCGGGCGTCGGGGCGAACCTGCACGACCACCCCGCGTTCGTCGTGGGCTTCGCGGGCGGTCCGGAGCTCGAGCGCCGCCACGCCGAGCGGACCGGCTGGACGCCCGAGGAGCAGTCGATCGCCAAGCTGCGCAGCAGCCACTGCACGGAGGCGTTCGACCTGCACCTGTACCCGCTGGGCGGACCGCATCCGCGGCGCCGCGACGCGTGGCGCTGGGAGCTGCCGGTCGCGTGCATGACGCCGCGCTCGCGCGGCACGGTGGCGGTCGCGAGCGCCGACCCGGCGGCTCGGCCGCGGATCGACCACGCGTACCTGAGCGACGAGCACGACCTCGACGTGCTGGCCGACGGCGTCGAGCTGATGCGCGAGATCGCCGCGCGGATGCCGCTGCTCGGCGAGGAGCTGGGTCCGCGCGCGAGCGGCGCCGGGCTGCGCAAGGCGATCCGCCGCGGCGTCGTGCACTACTACCACCCGGGCGGCACCTGCGCGATGGGGCCCGTCGTCGGCGCGGACGCCGCCGTGCACGGGCTCGAGGCCCTCTACGTCGCCGACTGCAGCATCATGCCGGCGATACCGCGGGCCAACACGAACGTGCCGGCCGCGGTGATCGGGCTGAAGGTCGCTTCGCTACTCGGGCGGCTGGACGCTGATGACGCGTCCCTTGCGGCCTTCGGTGAAGGCCACCACGCCCGCTGACTTCGCGTAGATCGTGTCGTCGCGGCCGATCCCGACACCGTTGCCGGGATGGAAGCGCGTGCCGCGCTGGCGCACGATGATCTCGCCGCCGGTGACGGCCTGGCCGGCGAACACCTTCACGCCGAGGCGCTTGGCGTTCGAGTCACGGCCGTTGCGGCTGGAGCCGAGTCCCTTCTTATGTGCCATGTCAGCCCTTCCCGCCGATCTCGGTAATGCGGATGCGCGTCAGCTCCTGGCGGTGGCCGGTGCGGCGCTTGTAGCCCCGCTTGGGCTTGAACTTGAACACGCGCAGCTTCGGCCCGCGCTCGTGCGCGACGATCTCGGCGGACACGCTCGCCTGGCCGAGGCCGTCGGCCTCGAAGACGGGGTCGCCGTCGCCGGCCAGCAGCAGCGGCTCCAGCTTGACGGTCGCGCCGACGTCGTCGGGCAGGCGCTCGACGAGGAGGGTCTGGCCCTCGATGACGCGGTACTGCTTACCGCCGGTCTTGATGACTGCGTAGGACATGTCGTCTTAAGGTCGGATGATCGGGGTGGGGCGGAGGGGCTGCTCGCCCTAAGGCTCGGATGCTCGTGGTGGGGCGGAGGGTGCTGCCGCCTTCAGCTTTCATTCGGTGACTTCGGCGTCGGCTTGCGACTTGGCGCGCGAACGGCGCCGTCCGCCTCTGCGGCCACGGCGCCGAGGGCGAGAGGATAGCGCGTCGCCGTCCTCGGCCTCGTCGTCGCCGGCGGCGTCGGGCTCCTGCTCCTCGGGGGCCGGGGCGTCGGCCTCCGCGTCGGCGGCCTTGCGGCGGCGCGGGCGGCCCTTCGGCTTGGGCGCCTCCTCCTCCGCGGGCGCCTCCTCCTCCGTGGCGACCGCCACGGCGCCGCCTTCGTCGGCGTCGTCGGTGCGCTTGCGTCGGCGCCCGCCGCGGCGGGCCTTCTTGGGCTCTTCGACCTCCTCCGCCGCGCCCGGGCCGGTCCCGGCCTCCACCGGCGTCTCGTCGGTGAGCGTCGCGGCCGCCTCGGCCACGCGCTCGCGGCGCTTGGCCGCGCCCTTCTTGGCCGCGGCCGAGCGGCGCGCCCGCACCGCCGCCTGCTCGCGCGCCCCGGCGCGCTCGCGGGCGGCCTCGGCGGCCACTTCGGCGTCGGCGCCGACGAGCACGGCGGTGGCGATCGTGCGGCCCGCCTCCTCGATCCGGACGAGCTTCTTCTCGCCCACGAACGCGACGCCGTTGACCACGTCGATCAGATAGCCGTCGACCTTGGCGACCGCGTCGTCCTCGTTGTACATGTGCGGCTCGACGAGGTCGACGTGGACCTCCTCGCCCGCGCGGAACGGCACCGAGCGCTCCTCGATCTCCGCCCGCGTGCCCTCCATCGTGACCGCGAAGTGGTCGAGCGGCAGACCCTCGGAGCCCTCGAAGTGGAAGTAGCGCCCGGTCTCCTGCTCGAGCGCGTGCAGCTCGCGCGCGCCGTCGGCGATGAACCAGGCCGTCACGCGCGGGTTGATCCGCAGCAGGTAGGCGTCGGGGCCGTCCGGCCCGGCGTCCTTGACCATGTGGCGGATGTGGCGCGCGAACTCGATCGCGATCGTCTCCTCGGACTTGATCACGCCCTCGCCGTGGCACACCGGGCACGGCTTGGTCATGATCTCGCGCACGCCGTCGGTGACGTTCTGGCGCGTCATCTCGACCAGGCCGAGCGGCGAGATCTCGACCACGAAGGTCTTCGTGCGGTCCTCGTCGAGTGCCTTGCGGAGGACCTTCAGCACGGCGTCGCGGTTGCGCGAGCGGGCCATGTCGATGAAGTCGATGACGATGATGCCGCCGATGTCGCGCAGGCGCAGCTGGCGCACCACCTCCTCGGCGGCCTCGAGGTTCGTCTTGGTGATCGTGTCCTCCAGCCGGGCGGACTTGCCCTTGCCGGTGAACGAGCCGGTGTTGACGTCGATGACCGTCAGCGCCTCGGCGTAGTCGATGATCAGGTAGCCGCCGCTCGGCAGGTCCACACGGCGCTCGAGCATCCCGTTGATGACCGGGTCGACGCCGAAGGCCTCGAACAGCGGGTCGTCGCCCTCGTAGAGCTCGACGCGGTCGACAAGCTCGGGCGCGGTGCGCGAGAAGAAGCTCACCAGCCGGTGATGCTGCTTCGGATCGTCGACGACCGCGCGCTCGAAGTGCGCGGAGAAGATGTCGCGCACGACGCGCACCGAGAGATCGGCCTCCTGGAAGACCAGCGCGGGCGCCGGCGTCTCGGCCACGCGCTTCTGGAGCACCTCGTTGAGCTTGAAGAGGTACTGGAGCTCGCGCTCGAAGTCGGCGCGGGCCGCGCCGTGCGCCGCCGTGCGGATGATCGCGCCGCCGCCGCCCAGGTCGAGCTGGCGAGCCTCCTTGCGCAGGCGGTCGCGCTCCTTGTCCTCCAGCCGGCGCGAGACGCCGACGCCTTCGCCCGTGGGGGCGTAGACCATGTAGCGGCCGGCGATGGTCAGCTCCATCGACAGGCGGGCGCCCTTGGTCTTCAGCGGGTCCTTGACGACCTGGACGACGATCTCCTGCCCGGGCTTGAGCAGGTCCGTGATTCGGTGCCCACCGCCCCCGCCGCCGCGGCCTCGCTTGACCTGCTCGACGCCCGGCAGCACGATCTCGTCGACGTGCAGGAAGCCGTTCTTGTCGAGCCCGATGTCGACGAACGCGGCCTCGAGGCCGGGCAGGACGTTGTCGACGCGGCCCTTGTAGATGTTCCCGACGATCGAGCGGCCGCCGCGGCGCTCGAAGTAGATCTCGGCGACCCGGTATCCCTCGGGGACGCCGTGGCGCTTACGACCGGAGCGCGAGCGGGAATGGGATTTCGCGGGTGCGCCCGGTTCGCCGGACGCCTCCAGCATCGCGACGCGAGTCTCGCCGCGGTCGACGGTGACGAGCACTTGCTTTCTCAAAGGACAACCTCATTGGAAGATGGTGGCCCTCCCCTTGCGGTCCGTCGTCTCGCGCGCCTGCGCGTTGACGGAGTGCAGGAGGCCGAGGGCCAGGAAAGTGGAGAGCATCGACGAGCCGCCGAAGCTCAAGAGCGGGGCCGTCACGCCTGTGATGGGCATGATTCCCACGTTCATCCCGATGTTCACGAAAAGCTGGAACAGCAGCATCACGGTGACGCCGCCGGCGATCAGCGCTCCGAAGAGGTTCTTCGCGATTGTCAGGATATGCAACCCGCGCCATATCAATAGCGCGTACAACGAGAGTATGAGCGCGCAGCCGGCGAACCCATAGGTCTCGCCGATCACGGCGTAGATGAAGTCGGTGTGGTGCTCGGGCAGGAACCCGAGCGAGGTCTGGGTGGCGTTCTGCACGCCGCGGCCGGTCTTCTCCCCCGAGCCGATCGCCGTCTTGGCCTGCTCCTGCTGGTAGCCCGCGTCGGCGGGATCCTCGGACGGATGCATGAACGCCGTCAGGCGATCCACCTGATACGGCTTGAGCACCTCGACGCCGAGCCGCGGCGCGACGGCCAGCACGAGGGTCAGGCTGACGGCGAACAGCCCGAGCAGCGCGAGGAAGTGCCGCCACGGCGCGCCCGCCACGAACAGCAGCGCGAGCGTCCCCGCGACGTACACGCTCGCCGAGCCCAGGTCCGGCTCGGCCATGACGACGAGCGTCGGGAACAGCCCGAGCAGCATCACGCGCGCCGTCGTGTCGCGGCCCATCGTGCGCATCCGCTCGACCACGAAGCCCGCCAAGGCGACGACGAGGAGCACCTTGCCGAGCTCGGACGGCTGCAGGTTGAAGCCCGGCAGCGGGATCCAGCTCTTGGCGCCGCGGGTTGCCTGAGCGAGGCCGAGCACCCCGATCAGCGACGCGATCAGCACGCCGTAGATCGGGTAGCGCAGCTCGCGCAGGCGCGAGTAGTCGAAGCGCGACATGCCGTACATCACGACGAGCCCGAGGCCCGCGTAGATCGCCTGGCGCTTGACGTAGTACAGCGGGTCGCTCGGGATGTCGTTCGCGGTCGCGCCCTTGAGCGTGACCAGCGAGCAGGCGATGAGCCCGAGGCTGGCGAGCAGCAGCAGCGGGTCCAGCCGCAGACGCCACTCGCGCGGGACGAGCGGAGGCGGCGGCTCGGAGGCTGGCTGGATGGTCTGCGCGCTCAATTGCTCTGACTCGCCCCGGCATGGAACTGCCGATCACCGGTATCGAACCACTGCGACAGGATGAGGCGCGCCGCGGGTGCGGCGGTCTCGGCGCCGAAGCCGCCCTTCTCGATCGTGACCACGACGACGATCGGGTGGTTCTTGTCCATCACCCAGCACGCGTACCAGGCCTGGTCGGGGTTGGCGCCGCGCTCCGCCGTGCCGGTCTTGCCGAAGACGGGATAGCGCTTCTGGTCCCAGCCCTTGAAGACGTCGTAGGACGTGCCGCCCTGGCTCGCGACCGCCTCGTGCAGGCCGGTGCGGATCACGCCGAGCGCGGTCGGGTCGAACTTGACCTTGCGGCGCGACTTGAAGTGCAGCTCCTGCACCGTGCGCCCGAGGCCGTCCTCGATCGCCGAGCCGACATGCGGGCGCACGATCGTCCCGCCGTTGGCGAGCGCGGAGTACGCGACGGCGACCTGCAGCGGCGTCGCCTGCAGGTCGCCCTGGCCGACGGCGAGGTTGACGTTGTCGCCGCCCGTCCACGGGCGGTCGATACCGCCGCACGCGTATAGCGCGTCGAGCGAGTCCTGCGCGAAGTGCCGCTTCTCGCGGCACTTCGTGTAGGCGTCGAAGCCCTGGTCGCGCCACGCCTTGTCGGGCACCAGGCCGGCATGCTCGCCGGGGAGGTCGAGCCCGGTCTTGCGGCCGAAGCCGAGCCGCGCCGCCCACTGCTGGATCACGCGCCCGCGCGCCAGCGAGCCGAGCCGGAAGAAGTACGTGTCCGACGACTTCTTGATCGCGCTGACCATGTTCACGGGACCGTTGGCCGCTGCCTTGGCGTTCTGGTACTTCTGCGTGCCGTACTCGAAGTGCCCGGTGTCGTCGTAGGTCTCGTCCGGCGTGATCAGGCCCTGGCTGAGCGCCGCGAGCGCGGTGACGGGCTTGAACACCGAGCCGGTCGGATAGGCGGACTCGGTCGCGCGGTTGAGCAGCGGGGCGCTGTTGGAGTCCGACGTCAGGCTCTTGTACGTCTTCTGGGAGAACGGCCGCGCGAACACGTTGGCGTCGAAGCTGGGCTGCGAGCCCATCGCGAGGATCGCGCCGTCGGTGGGATCCACCGCCACGTACGCGCCCGCCGTCGCGCCGTACTGCGACTTCGAGATCGCCTGCTTGAGCGCCCTGTCGCCCGCCTGCTGAAGGTTGAAGTCGAGGGTGAGCTTCAGCCGCTGGCCTTGGACGGCCTCCTTGACCGAGGTCCGCGCCTGGTCGTCGCGCGTGCCCATCGCGTTGACCACGACGCGCGAGTAGCCGTCCTTGCCGCGCAGGTAGCGGTCGTAGCGCTCCTCCAGCCCGCTCTGGCCGATCCGCGTGCCCTGCGCGACGCCGGCGTACTTCTTCTCCTTGCGCTGCGTCTCGCTGATCTCGTTGACCGTCCCGAACAGCTGCGCCGCGAGATCGTCGTGCGGGAACTCGCGCAGGAACTGCGTCTCGACGACCACGCCCGGGAACAGCTCCGGGTTCTCCTTGATGTAGTTGAACTCCGCCGTGGTGATGTCGGTCTTGATCGTCACGTTGGAGTAGGGCGCGTCGGCCAGGCCGCGGATCACGCGATCCTGGATCTGGCGCGGACTGACGTCGGCCAGCGTGCGCGAGATGCGCCCGTAGACCTTCGCGAGCGCCGTCTCGGAGGCCGGCAGCGGCGGGACAGCGACCTTGCGCGCCGTCTTGCCCTGGCGGCGCAGGTCCTTCAGCGCCTTCAGCTGCGCCTTCGTGGACTTCACGCCGTCGTCCTTGAGCTGCCGCCAGAACGCGTCGGCCTGATCCTGGGCCTTCTGGCGGTCGGCCTCGGCCGCAGCAAGCGCCTGCCGGTACTTGTCGGCGTCCGTCCTGACGGTGTCCGGCAGGTCGTTCGGGAGCAGCTGCACCACCGCCGCGACCTTGCTCTTGACCAGGGTCTCGTTGTTGCGGTCGACGATGTTCCCGCGCGGCGCCTCGATCGGGATCTTGCGCACGCGGTTCTGGCGCGCCTTCGCCACGAGCTCCTCGCCTGACAGGACCTGCAGGAACCACAGGCGGAAGAACACGATCCCGAACAGCACGAACGACGTGCCGCCGAGCACGGCGACGCGCCACGCGAGCTGCGGCGTGATCGGCGGGACACGTTCCTTGACGCGCTGCGGCATCGCTCAGGCCCGCGAGATCGGGCTGAGCCCGCCGGTCGTGTAGGCCCGGCGGCGGCGCCGGCGCGGGTCCTCGGGCAGATACGGCAGCAGGATCCGGCGCACGAGCGCGAACACCGGCAGCGCGAGCAGCGTGTCGAGCAGGATCGTCAACAGGATCTGCCGCAGCAGCAGCAGCGAGACCGGCGCCTCGACGCCGAGCAGGAACTGCAGCAGCGCGAAGCCGATCAGCGCGATCGCGGTCCCCGCCGCGCCGACTGCCACGGGCGCGAGACCGTGCGCTGGGTCGCGCAGCTCGCGGATCCGGCCGGCGCCGTAACCGACGGCGGTGAACACGAGCGAGGTCACCCCGAGCGTCTGGAACAGCGAGATGTCGACGAACAGCCCCAGCGAGAAGCCGAACGTCGCGCCGGCGACCGAGCCCGAGTAGAAGCCGGCCGCCGCGACCAGCAGCGGCGAGAGGTCGGCCGGGACGCCGAAGATCGTGAACTGCGACACCGCGCCCAGCTGGACGATGCCGCCGAGCAGGCCGATCAGGGCCAGGCGGAAGATCGATGCGCCGGTCAGCGTCACTTCGTCGACGCCCGCAGGTCCGCGTGCGGCTCTGTCAGCACCTGGACGATGTCGGCGTGGGTGATGTCCGCGTCGGGCTTGACGTGGATGCGGCGGTCCAGGTCGCCCGACCCGGGGTCGATGCGCTTGATCTTGCCGATCACGATCCCCGGCGGGTAGCGCGACGCGAGGTCCGCGCGCGACGAGACCGTGCCCGCGGTGTAGACGAGGTTGCCGGTTCGGATCTTGTTCGTGTCCTGGACCATCTTCAGCAGCAGGTCGCCGGGCGCGCCGATCGCAGGCTGGATGCTGCCGGGCTCGGCGGACGGCCCGGCCAGCGCGCCGACCGCGAAGTCCTGATCGGTGATCAGCGTCACGACCGAGCTCGAGCCCAGCGCGGTCTCGACCTTGCCCACCAGGCCGCCGCCCGCCACGACCGGGTCGCCCCCGTGGATCCCGTCGCCGGTGCCCTTGTTGATCTCCATCCGCTGGTAGAAGGCGTTCGGGGAGCGCACGATCACCCGCGCCTCGACCGGCTGGTACTGGTCCAGGCCGCGGTCGTCGAGGCTCTTGAGCTGGCTCTGCTGCTTGAGCTGGTTGATCTGGGCCATCGCCTGCCCGAGCTGGGTGCGGTAGTCGTCGGCCTGGCGCTTGTAGTCGTCGCGCTGACCTTTCGCGTCCAGCGTGTCCCCGAACCAGCCGAAGAGGTCCCGGACCGGCTTCAGGACGCGGCTCGCGCCGTCCTGGATCGGCGACAGGACCCCCACCACGCCGCGCTGCACCGCGTGCAGACTGCCATTGGAGGATTCGCCGAAGTAGGCGGTCAGCAGGAACAGCGAGGCCGCTACGAGGACGACCAGCACTGCACGGCGACGGCGTACCGCTCTGTCGTGCATACGAGAATGAAGGCGGGGTTCGGGGGGAAGGTCAAGACCAAGCTAGCGGCGAGGCCGCCTATTGCGGTTGTTCGATCGGTTCGAGCGGTGGATCGCCTCGAATTCCTCGAGGCTCCTGCCGCTTCCGACCGCGACGCACGTGAGCGGCGACTCGGCCCGGTGGGCGGGCATCTGGGTCTCCTCCCTGAGACGCTCGTCAAGGCCCTGCAGCAGCGAGCCGCCGCCGGCCAGCATGATGCCGCGATCCATGATGTCGGAAGCCAGCTCGGGCGGCGTCCGGTCGAGCGTCTCCTTGATCGCGTCGATGATCTGCACCAGCGGCTCCTCGAGCGCTGCGCGCACCTCCTCGGAGGTCAGCACGACCGTCTTCGGGAGCCCGGAGACCAGGTCGCGGCCGCGGATCTCGGCCTGCACCTCCTCCTCGAGAGGGTACGCCGACCCGATCTCGAGCTTGACCTCCTCGGCCGTCTGCTGGCCGATGAGGAGCTTGTACTCCTTCTTGACGTAGTTGATGATCGACTCGTCGAGCTCGTCGCCGCCGACGCGGATCGACTGGCTGACGACGATGCCGCCGAGGCTGATGACCGCGACCTCGGACGTGCCGCCGCCGATGTCGACGACCATGTTGCCGGTCGGCTCGCCGACCGGCAGGCCCGCGCCGATCGCGGCCGCCATCGGCTCCTCGATCAGGTACGCCTGGCGCGCGCCGGCGCTCAGGCACGCCTCCTCGACCGCTCGCTTCTCGACACCGGTCACGCCGCTCGGAACGCACACGACGACGCGGGGATGCGCCCAGCGGTTCTGGTGCACCTTCTGGATGAAGTGGCGCAGCATCTCCTCGGTGACGTCGAAGTCGGCGATCACGCCGTCCTTGAGCGGGCGGATCGCGGAGATCGTGCCGGGCGTGCGGCCGAGCATGCGCTTGGCCTCGATGCCGACGGCGTGCACCTCGCCGGTGCGGCTGTCGATCGCGACCACGCTCGGCTCGGACAGCACGATGCCGCGCCCGCGTACGTACACGAGCGTGTTGGCGGTCCCGAGATCGACCGCCATGTCACGGCCACCGAATCCGGTTAGATACGAGAAGAAGCCCATGCGTCAGCGGGCTGGACCTCCTTTAGGAAAGGGAGACCGAGCCGGCGGGGAGTCTACCGAAGCGGTGTCGCGCCTAAATGGCTGCACGTAACGTGGCATACGGGCCCCGGACCGAGCGGCCGCACGACCCCTCACAGCGCCTCGTCGCGGAGCTGGACGAGCTCTCCGCCGGCGTCGGCTTTCCGGCGGTCCACTAGGCCGGGAGCAGGTCCGGCCGCAGCGTCAGCAGACGGGCGAGCGGCAGCCCGACGATGTTGAGGTAGTCGCCCTCGATGCCGTCGACGAGGACGGCGCCGGCGCCCTGGATCGCGTAGCCGCCGGCGCGCCCGCGCCACTCCCCCGTGCCGACGTACCAGTCGAGCAGGGCGGCGTGCGCGGCACGGAAGCGGACGGTGGTCACCACGACCGCCGTGACCGGGCCGCCGCCGCGGCCGGCCTCGGCGAGCGCGATCCCGCCCACGACCTCGTGCGTGGCGCCGGCCAGGCGCGCGACGTACTCGCGCGCCTGGGCCTCGTCACGGGGCTTGCCGAGGATGTCGCCGCCGATCGCGACGAGCGTGTCGGCGCCGAGGACCAGCGAGCCGGCCGACGCCGCCCCCGCGTCGCCGGCCGCCTCCGCGGCCAGCCACCCGGCGACCGTCGCGGCCTTGCGGCGCGCGTTCTCCTCGGCGACCGCGAGCGGATCGCCCGCGGTCTCCTCCTCCACGTCCGCGGGGCGGACGGTGAACCGGATGCCGGCCTGCTCGAGGATGGCGCGCCGCTGCGGCGACGCGGACGCCAGGATCAGCCCCGCCACAGGTCGGATGATCGGGGTGGGGCGGAGGGGCTGCTGCCTGTTCTCAAATCTCCGGGAAGAACAGCTTGGCCTCGCGCTCTCCGGACTCCGGCGAGTCGGACCCGTGGACCATGTTCTGGCCGACGGCGATCGCGAGGTCGCCGCGGATCGAGCCCGTCGTCGCCTCGAGCGGGTTCGTCGCGCCGATCACCTGGCGCGCGGCCTTGATCGCGCTCTCACCCTCGAGCACGAGCGCCATGATCGGCCCCGAGGTGATGAACTCGACGAGCTCCCCGAAGAACGGGCGCTCCTTGTGCTCGGCATAATGCCGGCCCGCGAGGTCCTCGCTGACCGTCATGTGGCGCGCCGCCACGATCTTGAGCCCCTTGCGCTCGAAGCGGGAGATGATCTCGCCCGTCAGGCCGCGCGCGAACGCGTCCGGCTTGACCAGGATGAGCGTGCGTTCCAATTGAGGTTCCTTGGGTTCGGGAATTGGCGGTTTCGCCCTCCGGTCGTCGGACCCGACGAGGGCGCTGCCCGCGCGACCTTATCGACGCGGGCCCGCCGACCTCCGTGCGACGTTGCCTAGCGCCTGCGGCGTGACGGCTCGCCGCCCGAGGCGGTCTCCGTCGCCTCCGCCAGCTCGGCCGGCTCCGCGGCGACGGTCGCCTGGTCGGTCGTCTGGCGGCGCCGGCGGCGGGCCGTGGACGGCGACGGCGCGTTGGTCTCCGCCTCGCAGAACGGGCAGATGCGCCACGCCGGATCGATCGGCTTGCTGCAGGAGTAGCAGCGCTCTTTGAGCTTGCGCATGCAACTCGGGCAGCGCAGGTAGTCCGCCTTGACCTCGTAGTCGCAGTGCGGGCAGAGCTGGTAATCGAGGTTGGCCAGCCGGGCCTCGGCCGCCGTCATCTCCAACTCACGCAGACGGACGTCGTCCAGGAACTCCGGCGGGCGGACGATCAGGTAGACGATCGTCCCAACGAACGGGAAGAACGAAGCGAGCGTCGCGCAGATGACGAGCAGCGGGTCGTCGATGCGCCGCCGGGCGTCGGCGAACGTCCAGAAGATCAGCGCCAGGTAGAGCACGCCGAGGATCAGCAGCGCGACGCTGACAGCCGTGTTGAGGCTGCTGTTCTTGATCGAGAAGATCGCGAGAGCGTGCATGGTGGGGCTGAATCGTAGTGGCAGGGACTACAGGAAAGCGCGGCCGAAGGCGTAGCCGATCCCGAAGAAGACCAGGATGACGAGGGCTACCACGATCGCGACGAGCGCAACCATGGCCAGGAGGCTGGGTCCGCGATCGTTCACAGCGCGCTTGCCCTCCGGGCGCCCGGAGGGCTTGCCAGATCGGCCACGAGGTAGATCGAGCCGGTCGCGACGACGGCGCCGTCCGGCCCCGCCAGCGCCTGCGCGCGGGCGAGCGCGGCGCGCGCGTCGGGCTCGACCTCGACTGCCGGCGCGCCGAGTTGCGCGGCCAGCGATGCGAGCGTCGCCGGCGGCAGCGAGCGGCGGTTGGAGGACGCAGTCAGCACGAGCCGGGACGTCGCCGGGATCAGCGCCTTGAGCATCGCGCCGGCGTCCTTGTCGTCGAGGATGCCGACGACCGCGACGACGGGCCGCTCGCCGGCCGCCTCGGGCAGCGCGGCCGCGAGCGCGGCGATGCCGGAGGGATTGTGGGCGCCGTCGAGGATCGTCCGCGGGGACTCGGACACCACCTGCAGCCGTCCCGGCACCCGGACGCGCCCGGCGACCACGGCGACGACCGCCGGATCCAGCGGCGCGCGCAGGTAGGCGCCGGCGGCGGCGACGGCCGCGGCGAAGTTCGCGCGCTGGTAGCCCGGCAGCGCCGCGCGCTCCGGCTCCGGCCCGACGATCCTCGCGCCGGTCTCGCGCGCCAGCGCCTCGACCTCGGGCTGGGCGTCGCCGAGCACGAGGACCGCGCCTTCGCGGACCACCGCGAGCTTCTCGCGCGCGATGTCCGGGATCGTCGGCCCGAGCCAGCGCGTGTGCTCGAGCCCCACGTTGGTGAGCACCACGACGGGCGCGCCGAGCACGTTGGTCGCGTCCCAGCGCCCGCCGAGGCCGGCCTCGACGACCGCGACCTCGACCTCGCGGCGCGCGAGCTCGTCGAACGCGGCGGCGGTCAGCAGCTCGAACTGCGTCACGCGCTCGCCGCCCGACAGCGTGCGGTCGACCTTCGCGGCCGCCGCCGCCGCGCGCTCGATCGCCGCGCCGAACGCGTCCGGCGACACGTCGGCGTCGCCGATCCGGATCCGCTCCGCGAACGTCGTCAGATGCGGCGAGAGGTACGCGCCCGATCGCACGCCGTGGGCCTCCAGCAGCGCGGCCGTCATCCGCACCGTCGACGACTTGCCGTTGGTCCCGACCACGTGCACGGCGCCGAAGCGCTCCTGCGGGGAGCCGAGCGCGGTCAGCAGCCGGCGCATGCGCTCCAGGCCGAAGCGCATGCCGAACAGCTCGAGCGAGAGGAGATGCTCCTCCGCCCGGCCGAGGTCCCACGTCACCCTGAGAGCTCCTCCAGCTCGCGCTTGAGGCGCTCGAGCTTCTCGCGCTCGGCGGTCACGACCGCCTCCGGCGCCTTGGCGACGAACCCCTGGTTGGCGAGCTTGCCCTCGGCGCGCGCGATCTCCTTGCGCAGCACGTCCGCGCGCTCGGCCGCCCGGCGCCGCTCGGCCTCGACGTCGACCGCGCTGTTCTCGAGCACCGCGACGTTGCCGCCGGGCACGCCGACGGTCGCGACGGGCGGGTGGGTGGGGTCTCCGTTCTCGGAGAACTCGAACCGCGCCATGCGCGCGATGTGGGCGGCGACACGCTCGTAGCCCTCGGCCTCCAGCCGCGCCGGGACGGCGGTGCCCGGCGTGGCGCCGACCTGGTCGCGCCAGCCGCGCAGCCGCTCGGTCGCCTCGATCGCGCGCGCCACCTCGGCCTCGACCTCCGGGTCGCGCAGCGCCTCGTCGGCCTCCGGCCAGCGGTGTGCCATCAGCAGTCCGTCGGCGCCGGGAATGTAGGACCAGATCTCCTCGGTCACGAACGGGATCACGGGGTGCGCGATCGCGAGCGTCTGGGAGAGCACGTAGAGCGCGAACTCCGTGGCCTCGTCGTTGTCCTCGAGATACAGGCGCGGCTTGAGCATCTCGAGGTACCAGTCGCACAGCTCGTCGTAGACGAACCCGTACAGCCGCTGCGTCGCGCGGTGGAACTCGAAGGCGCCGAAGGCGTCGGCGAGCTCCTGCTCGGCCGCCTGCAGGCGCGAGAGGATCCAGCGATCCTCGACCGTCCTGGCCTCCGGCGCGATGCTCGGCGCGCTGACGCCGTCGCGCACGCGCAGCAGCACGAGCCGGGACGCGTTGAAGAGCTTGTTGGCGAGCTGGCGCCCCTCGGCGATCCTCGTCTCGTTGAAGCGGACGTCCTGCGTCGAGGACATCGCGAGCAGGCCGTAGCGCACGGCGTCGGCGCCGTACGCGGGAAACTCGCCGCCTTCGCTGAAGACGGGCGGGCGCTCACCGCCGTCGATCAGCGCCAGCGGGTCGATGCCCGTGCCGAGCGACTTGCTCATCCGGCGCCCGTCCGGCGCCTGGATGATCGAGTGCACGTAGACGTCGCTGAACGGGACGTCGCCCGCGAACTCGAGCCCGAACATGATCATCCGGGCGACCCAGAGGAAGAGGATGTCGCGGGCCGTCGAGAGCACGTCGGTCGGGTAGAACGCCCGGCGCTCTTGCGTGTCGTCCGGCCAGCCGAGCGTCGCGAACGGGAACAGCCCGCTCGAGAACCACGTGTCCAGGACGTCGGGGTCGCGCTTCCAGCCGGGGCCATCCGGCGGGTCCATGCCGACGTAGGTCTCGTCCCCGCGGTACCAGACGGGGAGCCGGTGGCCCCACCAGAGCTGGCGTGAGATGCACCACGGGCGGATGTTGCGCATCCACTCGAGGTAGCGGCGCCGCTGACCTTCGGGGTGGATCGTGACGCGGCCGTCCTCGACCGCCGCGATCGCGGGCTGCGCGAGCTCGTCCATGCGCATGAACCACTGCAACGAGATCAGCGGCTCGATCCGCTCGCCCGAGCGCTGCGAGTACGGGACCTCGTGGGTGTAGGGCTGGGTGCGGTTGATGCGCTTCTCCTCGCGCAGCGCGGCCACGACCGCCTCGCGCGCCTCCAGCGCCGTCATGCCCGCGAAGCGCTCGCCGGCGGCGGCCGTCATGCGGCCGTCCTCGCCGATCACGGTGATCTCCTCGAGCCCGTGCGCGCGCCCGATCTCGAAGTCGTTGGGGTCGTGCCCCGGCGTGATCTTCAGCGCGCCGGTGCCGAACTCGGGCTTCACGTAGGGGTCGGCGATGATCTTCAGCCGCCGCCCGATGAGCGGCAGGATCGCCGTCTCGCCCACGAGTCGCGTGTAGCGGTCGTCGTCCGGGTGCACGGCGATCGCGGTGTCGCCGAGCATCGTCTCCGGGCGCACGGTCGCGACCGTCACGGAGCCGTGGCCGGAGGCCAGCGGGTAGTCGACGTAGTAGAGCGTGTCGGTGACCTCGCGGTCCTCGACCTCGAGGTCGGAGATCGCCGAGCCGGAGCCCGGATCCCAGTTGACCATGTAGTTGTCGCGGTAGATCAGGCCCTTGCGGTAGAGCGTCACGAAGACCTTCAGGACCGCGCGGGCGTAGCCCTCGTCGAGCGTGAAGCGCTCCTCCGCGTAGTCGCAGGAGGCGCCCAGGCGCTTGAACTGGTCGATGATCGTGCTGCCGTACTGCTCGCGCCAGCGCCACACGCGCTCGATGAACGCCTCGCGGCCGATCTGCTCGCGGCTCGTCCCCTCGCTCTTGAGCAGCCGCTCGACCTGGGTCTGCGTGGCGATGCCGGCGTGGTCGGTGCCGAGGATCCACTTCGTGCGCAGGCCGCGCATGCGGGCGTAGCGGATCAGCGTGTCCTGCACCGAGCCGTTGAGCGCGTGGCCCATGTGCAGCGCGCCGGTGACGTTCGGCGGCGGGATCGCGATCGAGTAGTTCTCCGCCGCCGTGCCCGCGGGCTCCGGGTGGAAGCGCCCGGACTCGAGCCAGCGCGCGAAGATGCGCGCCTCCGTCTCGGCCGGGTCGTAGCGCTTGCGGTCCTCCAGCGGGTGCCCCATCGCGCCGGGAGTCTAGGAGACGACCGGACTCGAACCCGAAGGACGAGCTACGCGGACTTGGCTTCGCGGCCGGGCGGCTCCTCGCCCGGCGCCTCGGTGACGAGCGTCGGCTTGACGCCGCGCTCCACCGTCTCCTTGGTCACGACGCACTTCTTGACGTCGCGCCGCGAGGGCAGCTCGAACTGCACCTCCAGGAGGATCTCCTCGATGATCGAGCGCAGGCCGCGCGCGCCCGTCTCGCGCTCGAGCGCCTTGTCGGCGACGGCGCGCAGCGCGTCGGCCGAGAAGACCAGCTCGATGCCGTCGAACGCGAAGAAGCGGTGGAACTGCTTGACGATCGCGTTGCGCGGCTCGGTGAGGATCGTGATCAGGTCGTCGCGCGAGAGCTGATGCACCGCGGAGGCGACCGGCAGGCGCCCGATGAACTCCGGGATCAGCCCGTACTGCATCAGGTCCTCCGGCAGCGTGCGCTCGAACAGCTCGCCGAGGTCGCGGTCGGCCTTGGACTCGATGTTGGCCCCGAAGCCGACGCCCTTGTGGCCGATGCGCCGCTCGATCACCTTGTCGAGGTTCGCGAACGCCCCGCCGCAGATGAACAGGATGTTCGTCGTGTCGATCGTGAGGAACTCCTGGTGCGGGTGCTTGCGCCCGCCCTGCGGCGGCACCGAGGCCGTCGTCCCCTCGAGGATCTTCAGCAGCGCCTGCTGGACGCCCTCGCCCGACACGTCGCGCGTGATCGACGGGTTGTCGGCCTTGCGGGCGATCTTGTCGACCTCGTCGATGTAGATGATCCCGGTCTCGGCCTTCTTGACGTCGTAGTCGGCGGCCTGGATCAGCTTCAGGAGGATGTTCTCGACGTCCTCGCCGACGTAGCCGGCCTCGGTCAGCGCCGTGGCGTCGGCGATCGCGAACGGCACGTTGAGGATCCGCGCCAGCGTCTGCGCGAGCAGCGTCTTGCCGCAGCCCGTCGGCCCGAGCAGCAGGATGTTCGACTTCTGCAGCTCGATGTCCGAGTCGTCGGCCTGCATCATCTGCACGCGCTTGTAGTGGTTGTAGACCGCTACGGAGAGCGTGCGCTTGGCCTGCTCCTGGCCGACGACGTACTCGTTCAGGACGCCGTAGATCTCCTTCGGCTTCGGCAGGTTGTCGATGTCGAAGGTCGGCGGAGCGGTGAGCTCCTCATCGATGATCTCGTTGCAGAGGTCGATGCACTCGTCGCAGATGTAGACGCCCGGTCCGGCGATCAGCTTCTTGACCTGCCGCTGCGACTTCCCGCAGAAGGAACAGAGGAGCTGCTCGTTTGAGTCCGTCGGGCGCGCCATGCAGCTAGTGCTCTCGGATCACCCTGTCGATGATGCCGTACTCCCGCGCTTCTTCGGAGGACATGAAGTAGTCGCGTTCCGTATCTGACCGGACCTTCTCCACGTCCTTGCCCGAGTGCTGGGCGATGATCTCATCCAGGCGGCGACGCAGCTCGATGACCTCGCGAGCATGGATCTCGATGTCCGTCGCCTGACCCTGGAAGCCGGAGCTGACCTGGTGGATCAGGATCTTCGCGTTCGGCAGGGCCATCCGCTTGCCCGGCGCGCCGCCCCCGAGCAGCAGGGCGCCCATCGACATCGCGATGCCGACGCAGATCGTCGACACGTCGGGCTTGATGAAGTTCATCGTGTCGTAGATCGCCAGCCCCGCGTACACCGAGCCGCCCGGCGAGTTGATGTAGAGCGAGATGTCCTTGTCGGGATCCTCGGACTCCAGATGCAGGAGCTGGGCGACGATCAGGTTGGCGATCTGATCGTCCACGGGGGTCCCCAGGAAGATGATCCGCTCGTTCAACAGGCGGGAATAGATGTCGAACGCACGCTCCCCACGGGAGGTTTGCTCGACGACCATCGGTACGAGTGGGCTCACGGTCCTCGCTTCGTTTCGCTTCGGTCGCTCGAATCCTTCAGGTGCACACCGGATCGGCCCGGGGACCGCTCACTCGGCCGAAGACTAGCAACGGCCCCATCCGGTCCAACCCGGGTCGTTCGATCAGTTCTTAACCGCTAGTTGGGCGCGGCGACCGGCTTGGCCGACTCGGCGACCAGGTCCAGGGCCTTGCGCTGTGACAGGTCGTCCTTGAGCGCGTCGACGCGCCCGTTGGCGCGCAGCCGCTCGAGCAGCTTGCTCGGCGACGTCCGGTCGCCGGGCGGCGCGGCCTCCTTGACGGCCTCGAGCATCTCCTCCTCGGACGGATCCAGGCTCTCGGCCTCGGCGATCGCGGCGAGCACCGCCTCGCGCTTGAGCGCCTGCTCGGCGTCCGGCTTGGCCTGCTCGACCGTCTCCTCCTCCGAGCGGCCGGAGATGCGCAGGTACGCGTCGCGCGAGATGCCCTGGTGCGCGAGCGAGTGCAGCATCGAGTCCCACAGCTCGCGGGCGCGCGCCTCGACGAGGCTGTCGGGCACCTCGATCGTCGCGGCCTCCACGGCGGCGTCCAGCGCCGCCTCGCGGAACTCGGCGTCGATGCGCTGCGTCTCGACCTCCGACAGGCGCGAGCGGATGTCCTCGCGCAGCTCGTCCAGCGAGTCGAACCCCGCCTCCTCGGCGAGCGCGTCGTCGATGTCCGGCAGCTGCTTGGCCTTTACGTCGCGGACGGTGACGGCGAACTCGGCCTCCTGCCCGGCGAGCTCGGTCGCGGGATAGTCGTCCGGGAAGGTCACCTTCACGGTGCGTGACTCACCACCGACGGCGCCCTCGAGCTGCTCCTCGAAGCCGGGCACCAGCCGGCCGGAGCCGAGCTCGACCATCTGGTCGCGGCCCTCGCCGCCGGCGAACGCCTCGCCGCCGACCGTGCCGGCGAAGTCCATCACGACGAAGTCGCCGCGCTGGGCCTGGCGGTCGACCGTCTCGAGCTTGGCGGAGCGCTCGCGCAGGCGCTCGATCTCCTCGCCGACGGTCTCGTCGGAGACGTCGGGCTCGCGCTTGGGGACCTCAAGGCCCTTGTAGTCGCCGAGCGTCGCCTTCGGCCGCACGCCGATCTCGATCGAGAAGTGCAGCGGCTCGCCCGCCCCCGGCAGCTTCTCGAAGTCGATGTCGATCTCCGGCTCGCCGACCGGGACGATCCCCGCCTCGTCGATCGCCGCCCGGTACCACGTGGCGAGCGACTCGCGCACCGCCTCGTCGAGCACCGCTGCGCGGCCGACGCGCCGGATCACGACCGGCGGCGGCGCCTTGCCGGCGCGGAAGCCGGGGACGCGGAGGTTGCGGGCGAGCTGGCGAGCGGCCTGCGTGACGCGGCGGTCGAGCTCGTCGGTGCCGATCTCGGCCTCGACGCGCACGCGCGACTCGGGCAGCTCGGTGACGGTGGTGTTGACGGTCTGGGCCATAGAGCGGCGGTCAACGATACAAAGCGGCCATGCGCCAGCGTATCGCCGCATGGGTCGTGACCGGCCCTTTGGGCCATCTCGCGGCCGGCATCGCGGACTGGGCCGAGGCCCTGTGGCGCCATGCGCGGCGGACGCGAACGTGACCGCCGGCTCAATCCTGGATCCGGTGTGCCGATCACCCGGGCGACCCACACCCGCCAGGAGCCCGCACCCATGTCCCGCTTCGCCAACCTGCCGCTCGCCGTGCGGCTCGGCACCGCGTTCGGCCTGCTGGCCGTGGCGCTGGTCGCGATCACGGCGATCTCCGTCAACGTGTTCCGCTCGTTCGGCGGCGACGTCGACCGGCTCACCGGCACCGGCATGCGCGCGACCGTGCTCGCCGGCGACCTCGGCCGGCGGGTGCAGGCGGTCGGCCGGCTCACCGCCGAGCACCTGTACGTCTACGACGGCGACCTGAAGAGCCAGGATCGCGTCGCGGCGGCCGTCGACTCGCTCGGCAAGGGCGCGATCGCCGACGGCGAGAAGCTCGCGCCGCTCGTCAGGGGCACCGCCGCGCAGCGCGTGCTGGACCGGTTCAACGCGACCGCCGGCGCGTGGGGGGACGCGGTCGCCAAGGCGATCGCGCTCTCGCGCAAGGAGACCATCGGCCGCGCGCCGGAGCGCGACGGCTCGCGCACGATCTACACGCGGAAGCTCTCGCCGGCGATGACGTCGATGGCCCAGGCGATCGGCGCGCTGCAGGCCTCCGTCAGCCGCGACACGGCGGCCGACGCGACGCGGTTCAAGGGGCAGGCCGATTCGACGTCGCGCCTGCTGATCGTCGTGCTGCTGGCCGCGCTGGCGATCTCAGGCACGATCGCGGTCTTGATCATCCGCAGCGTCGTCGCCCCGGTGCGCGAGCTGATGGAACGCCTGCGCACCCTCAACGACCATTGCCTGCAGGAGCTCACGGACGGCCTGGAGGCGGCGGCCGCCGGGGACTTCACACGCGAGGCGCGGCCCGGCACCGAGCCGCTGGTGGTCGGTGCCGGCGACGAGCTGGGCCGCCTCTCGACGGCGTTCAACGGGATGCTCGTCAAGGTGCAGCGCAGCATCGCCGCCTACGGCGGCATGCGCGACGAGCTGGGCGAGCTGATCGGGGAGGTGGCCAGGACGGCGAGCAGCGTCACCACGACGTCGCAGCAGGTCGCATCGACCTCCGAGGAGGCCGGCCGGGCGGTCGGCGAGATCGCGTCGGCGGTGACCGACGTCGCGCAGGGCGCGGAGCGCCAGGTGCGGATGGTGGAGTCCACGCGCGCCGCCGTGCAGGAGGCCGCCCGCGCCGCCGGCGCGTCGGCCGACGCCGCGACGGCGACGGCCGAGGCCGCCGAGGAGGCGCGCCGCGTCGCCCGCGAAGGCGTCCAGGCGGCGCGGCAGGCGACCTCCGCGATCCGCCAGGTGGCGGACTCCTCCGCGCAGGTCGGCGCCGCGATCGAGGACCTCTCCGCGCGCTCGGAGCGCATCGGCGGGATCGTCACCACCATCACCGGCATCGCCGAGCAGACCAACCTGCTCGCCCTCAACGCCGCGATCGAGGCCGCCCGCGCGGGCGAGCAGGGCCGCGGCTTCGCCGTCGTCGCCGACGAGGTGCGCAAGCTCGCCGAGGGGTCCCAGAACGCGGCGGCGCAGATCGCCGCGCTGGTGGCCGAGATCCAGGCGCAGACGCGGGAGGTCGTCGGCGTCGTCGCCAACGGGGCGCAGCGGACGTCCGACGGCGTCGCGACCGTCGAGCAGACGCGCGCGGCGTTCGAGGCGATCGACGGCGCCGTGGAGGCGGTCAGCGCCCGGATCGCGGAGATCGCGGCGTCGGTCGGGCAGATCACCGCCGAGGCGCAGCGCGCCGAGAGCGACGTCACCGAGGTGGCCGCGGTCGCCGAGCAGTCCTCGGCGTCCGCGCAGCAGGTCTCGGCCTCGACGCAGCAGACGAGCGCCTCGACGGAGGAGATCGCCTCCAGCGCCGCCGACCTCGCGCGCACCGCCGAGTCGCTCGACGCGCTGGTCGCGCGCTTCAAGATCTCGGCTTAGCCTGGATCGACCGAGGATCCGTGGATGCCTCGGCGTCGTGGGGATCGGTGGGTCCAGGCTTAGCGGGAACGCCAGGGGCCGGCCGGGAGCGGCGTCGCCGCCTCCGGCCGCAGCGCGTCGCACACCAGGCCGATGTAGCGCGGCCAGTGATCGTCCATCGGCGAGCCGTCCGCGGCGGGCCGGGTGGTCGCGCCGAGCATGCGGAAGATCATCTGCACGTCCTCGGCCACGAGGTCGCCGCGCACGCTCCCGGCCTCCTGCGCGCGCCGCAGCGGCCTGCCCATCGCGGCCAGGAAGCGGCGGCGCTGCTCGGACGTCAGCGCGGCGGCGCCGAGCCGCTGGGCCACGACGTCGAGGAAGCCCTGGTTGGTCGCCTGCCGGCGCGCCGACTCGCCGAGGAAGAACACGAACGCCTCCCCCGCGTCGGGCCGCCCGGCGACCGTCTCCACGAGCGTCTCGATGTCATCGAGCAAGTCGTCGAAGATCGCCCGGACGAGCGCCTCCTTGGTCGGGAAGCGACGGTACAGCGTCCCCTTTCCCACGCCGGCGCGCCGCGCGATCTCCTCGACGCCGACGTCGAGCCCGGACGCGGCGAACGCCGTGCGCGCGGCGTCCAGGATCCTCGCGCGATTGCGCGCGGCGTCCGCTCGGAGCGGACGGAGCGGGGCGATGGGCTCCCCCATGTCCACGCAGCCTATCTGTTCCGGACGCGCACGTCCGAGAATCCGGAGCGTGACGCCCGAGCGCCTGCTGATCGCGTCCGTCGTCGCCACCGGCTCAGGTCCGGCGCGCGCATCAGCCCACGGCGGCCGTCAGCCTGTCGAACTGCTCGTCGGTCAGCTCGATCGAGGCGGCGGCGAGGTTGTCCTCGAGGTGCGCCACCGACGAGGTGCCCGGGATCGGCAGCATCACCGGCGAGCGGCGCAGCAGCCACGCGAGCGCGAGCTGGGACGGCGACGCGTCGAGCTCCGTGGCCAGCTCCGCCAGCGGGCCGCCGGCATCGGCGAGCCTGCCGGTGGCGAGCGGGAACCACGGGATGAACGCGATGCCGTGCGCCTGGGCGTGGTCGAGCAGCGGCTCGGACTCGCGGTTCGCAAGGTTGTACAGGTTCTGGACGGACACGATCTCGGCGGTCTTCTGCGCCTCCTGCAGCTCCTCGACGCTCACCTCGGAGAGCCCGATGTGGCGGATCTTGCCCTCCTGCTGGAGCTCGACGAGCGCGCCGAGCGACTCCGCGACCGGCACCTTCGGGTCGATCCGGTGCAGCTGGAGCAGGTCGATCGTCTCGAGCCCGAGGAAGCGCAGGCTCAGCTCGACCTGCTGCTCGAGGTACTCGGGCCGGCCGAGCGGCGTCCACGCCCCTGGGCCCTGGCGGGTGAACCCGGCCTTGGTGGCGATCACGAGCCCCTCGGGATACGGGTGCAGCGCCTCCTTGATCAGCGGCTCCGCGACGGCGGGGCCGTAGGAGTCGGCGGTGTCGATGAAGTTGACGCCGAGCTCGACGGCGCGGCGGAGCACGCGCAGCGCCTCGTCGCGGTCCTTCGGGGGTCCCCAGACACCGGGCCCGGTCAGCTGCATGGCGCCGTAGCCGAGACGGTTCACGGTGAGGTCGCCGCCGAGGTCGTACGTGCCGGACTGCGCGGCGAGTGTGGTGGTCATCCGTCGTTCCTTCCGTTGTCAGCGGTGCCCGGCGACGCCGTGCGGCGCGTAGGGCTCCTCGAGGCGCAGGGCCTCCTCGTCCGACAGTTCCAGGTCGACCGCTGCGAGCGCGTCGGCCAGATGGCCGGTCTTGGTCGCACCGACGATCGGCGCGGTGACGCTCGGGTGCCGCAGCATCCACGCGAGCGCCACCTGGGCGCGTGAGACCCCGCGGGCGGCGGCGACCTCGGCGACGCGCTCGACGATCGCGCGGTCGGAGTCGAGATAGAGCGTGCGGCCGAACTCGTCGGTCTCCGAGCGCGCCGTCCCGGCGTCCCAGTCGCGCGTGAGCCGTCCGCGGGCGAGCGGGCTCCACGGGATCACGCCGATCCCCTGGTCGTCGCACAGCGGCAGCATCTCGCGCTCCTCCTCGCGGTAGAGGAGGTTGAGGTGGTTCTGCATCGAGACGAAGCGGGTCCAGCCGTTGAGGTCGGCCGTGTAGAGCGCCTGCGCGAACTGCCACGCGAACATCGAGGAGGCGCCGATGTAGCGGACCTTTCCGGCCTTGACGACGTCGTGGAGCGCCTCGAGCGTCTCCTCGATCGGCGTGTCGTAGTCCCAGCGGTGGATCTGGTAGAGGTCGACGTAGTCGGTGCCGAGCCGGCGCAGGCTGTCGTCGAGCTCGCCGAGGACCGCCTTGCGCGAGAGGCCGGCGCCGTTGGGCCCGGGCCGCATGCGGGTGAAGACCTTGGTCGCGACGACGACCTCCTCGCGCGCGACCTCGCTGAGCGCGCGGCCGACGAACTCCTCGCTCGTCCCGTCCGAGTACGCGTTCGCGGTGTCGAAGAAGTTGATCCCGCCGTCGAGGGCCTGCCGGATCATCGCCTTGGAGGCGTCGTAGTCGAGCGTCCAGGCGTGGGTGCCGCGGCCGGCGGCGCCGAAGCTCATGCAGCCGAGGCAGATGACCGAGACGTCGAGGCCGGTGGAGCCGAGCTTGACGTAGCGCATCAGGCGCTCGGGGCGGAGGTGGGGAACGTTCGCGACATGAGCGGCTGAACGTAGCCGATGCGTCCGGGAGCGCTCGTAGCGTCCTGCGGACGTGTCAGTCACCGCCGACCATCCCTGGCTGGAGCAGCTCAATCCCGAGCAGCGGGAGGCGGCGACGCATTCCGGCGGGCCGCTGCTGATCCTCGCCGGCGCGGGGACCGGCAAGACCACGACGCTGTGCGCGCGGGTCGCGCACCTCGTCGCCGAGGGCGTGCCGTCGGAGCGCATCCTGCTCGTGACGTTCACGCGGCGGGCCGCGCGCGAGATGCTGCAGCGCTCCCGCGGGCTCGTACCCGCCAGCTCTCGCATCCTCGGGGGCACGTTCCACTCGGTGGCGCACCGGCTCGTGCGCCGGCACGCGACGGCGCTCGGACTGCCCGGCGGCTTCGGCGTGCTGGACGCCGGCGACGCCGCCGACGTGCTGGACATCCTGCGCGAGGAGGCCGGCCACGCGCAGTCGCGGACGCGCTTCCCGCGCAAGGCGACCCTGCTGGACATCTACTCGCGCACCGTCAACGCGCAGCAGCCGCTCTCGGGCGTGATCGAGGAGCACTTCCCGTGGTGCTCGGAGCACCGCGAGGCGATCTCGGCGCTGTTCAAGGCCTACACGGCGCGCAAGCGCGCGCTCGGCGTGATCGACCTCGACGACCTGCTGCTCTACTGGCGGGCCTTGACACGTGACGAAGTCGTCGGCCCGAAGCTGGCGGCGTCCTTCGATCACGTGCTGGTGGACGAGTACCAGGACGTCAACGGGCTCCAGGCCGACCTCGTGCGCGGGCTGGCCGAGCATGGGCCGGCGGTCACGGCGGTCGGCGACGACTTCCAGGCGATCTACGGCTTCCGCTCGGCCTCGGCCGCGCACATCCTCGACTTCCCGGAGCACTTCCCCGGCACGCGCGTGGTGACGCTGGAGCGCAACTACCGCTCGACGCAGCCGCTGCTCGACGCCGCCAACGCGGTGGCGGCGCAGGCGGTCCGTGCGTTCCCGAAGCGGCTGCGCGCCGAGCGCGACGGCGGCGTCCGCCCGCGGGTCGTGTTCGTGCGCGACGAGGGCGCGCAGGCCGCCGAGGTCTGCGACCGCGTGCTCGAGGCGCGCGAGCAGGGCGCCGAGCTGCGCGCGCAGGCGGTGCTCACGCGCACGTCGCACGACTCCGACCTGCTGGAGCTGGAGCTGACGCGCCGGCGGATCCCGTTCGTGAAGTACGGCGGGCTGCGGTACCTGGAGGCGGCGCACGTGAAGGACTTCGTCGCCCTGCTGCGGCTGGCGGACAACGGTGCCGACGAGATCGCGTGGTTCCGCATCCTCCAGCTGATCGAGGGGGTCGGGCCGGTCTCGGCGAACAAGGCCATCGGGATCATGGCCCACGGCGACCGCCTCGCCGCGTGGCCGGAGGCGCGCGAGGCGATCCCGGCTGCCGCGAGGGCGTCGGCGGACGCGCTCATCAACGCGCTGATCGCCGCCCGCGCCGAGCGGCGGCCAGGGCCGAGGGCCGAGGGACTGCGCGAGGTGCTGGCGCCGCTGGTCAAGCAGCGCTATCCCGACGGCGCGCTGCGCGTCCAGGACCTCGACCAGCTCGTCGCCGCCGCCCACGAGGCGCGCGATGCGCGGCACTTCGTCGCCGAGCTGGTGCTGGACCCGCCCAACTCGAGCGCCGACATCGCGCAGCCGCCGCATCTCGACGAGGACTACCTGACGCTCTCGACGATCCACTCGGCGAAGGGGCTCGAGTGGGACTCCGTCCACGTCCTCGCGGTCTACGACGGCAACTTCCCGGCGTGCATGTCGGCCGGCACCAGCGAGTCGATCGACGAGGAGCGCCGGCTGCTGTACGTCGGCATGACCCGCGCACGCCGGACGCTGCACCTGTACGTCCCGGTGCGCTACCACCATCGCCCGAAGGGGACCGACGACGCGCACGGGTACGGCAAGCCGTCGCGCTTCCTCACCGACGACGTGCTCGCCGCGTGCGACGTCAAGCGGCTCCCCGACGATCCGCTGTCGCCCTACGGCGAGGTCAGGACGTCGCGCCGGATCACGGTGTCGCCCGACAGCCTGTTCGACTGAGAGGGAGCTCACCCGGCACCGGCACCCTGCGAGCCGCGGGTCGAAATCCCCGAAGAATCGCCCTCTGGGCGATTCGGCTACTTCTCGTCGAAGACGAGGTCGAGCGGATCGGCGTCGAGCGCGATCTTGTCGCCGGCCTGCGAGATCAGGGTGCGGAAGCGCACCGGCGCGGCGCCGCCCACGCTGACCTCGTCGTCCTGCTGATCGCCCATCCGCCCCATCCACTCCGACAGCGTCTCGCGCGAGTTGCGCGACCGCAGGTAGTCGGTGCAGCGCCGGAAGAGCTTCGGCAGGATGAGACTGCCCTCGGGTCCGATCGACGCCTGCGAGGACAGCGTGAAGCCGCGGCTCGCGTCGTCGGGCCACACGCCCAGCCCGGCGGTTCGCGCCTCGCGCGCCAGCCCGCGCATCGCGTCGCGCAGCTCCGGCGCCGTGGAGGCGTAGAACGTGCCGTACGCCGCGCCGGAGCGCAGGAGCGCCGCGTTGGCGGTGGCGCTCAGGTCGACCTCGGCCTGGACGCCGTCGTCCGGCAGCCCGCCGCCGACGGCGAGGAACGCGACCGGGCGGCCGTTGACGTCGACCAGGCCGGTCAGGATCGCGGCCGGGATCGACGCCGGCGTCGATGCCGACACCTCTCCGCCCGCCCAGCGCAGGTCGCTGAACCCGACCCATGCGAGCAGCTCGTCGCGCGCCGCCGCTCCGAGCGGCTGGGCGAGCCCGTTGTAGTGCGTCTCCGGCGTGTCGATCCCGTCGAGGCGCAGCTGGAAGGTCCCGTCGGACGACGGGCGCGCCCGGTCGCCGTTGACCAGCCCGCGGATAAGCTCGGGCTGCCGGGGGCGGAAGCGGATCGAGTCGCCGTCGGGGCTCTTGCCCACGACGACGAGCTCTCCGCGCAGGCAGAGGAGGCTTGGCACGGCGCGCCAGTCTGACGCACCGGCCATTCTCGACCAATCCGATCGGGAATTGGCTGCAAATTCCGATCCGGATAGATAATTCTTAATCCCGATCCGAATACTTGTGATGTGGCACCGCCCTGGGTACCGTCCTGGTCACGCCATGAGCAAGATCGAACGCATCAAGGCGGCGACGGACGGTCTCGACGTGCTTCCTGAGCTCCTCCGTGCCGCACGCGAGGGCTGGGAGACGCTCGACCCCGACCACGTCGGCCTCCTCAAGTGGTACGGCCTGTACGCGCACAACACCCACGACGGTCACTTCATGCTGCGCGTGAAGGTGATCCAGGGCGTGCTCAGCGCCGATCAGGCCGAGGTCATGGCCTCGATCGCGCGCGACTTCGGGCGCGGCGTGATCGACTGCACGACGCGCCAGTGCTTCCAGATCCACTGGATCACGCTCGACAAGGTCCCCGAGATCTTCGCGCGCCTGGAGCGCGTCGGCATGACGTCCAGCGGCGCCTGCGGCGACATCACGCGCAACGTCGTCGGGTGCACGCTCGCCGGGCTCGGGCATGAGGAGATCGTCGACGGCTACGCGACGGCCGAGGCGATCCACACCTACTTCCTCGACAACAAGCTCTACTCGAACCTCCCGCGCAAGTACAAGGTCTCGGTCACCGGCTGCGCGGAGGACTGCGCCCGCGGCCTGATCAACGACATCGCGCTCTCCGGCGCGATCGCCGAGGACGGCACGCGCGGGTTCAACCTGCGCGTCGGCGGCGGCCTCTCCAGCCACCCGCGCTTCGCGCGCTGGATGGACGTCTTCGTCACGCCCGAGGAGGCCCCGGAGGTGATCGCGGGGATGACCGGGATCTTCCGCGACTCCGAGGAGAACCGTAGGGCGCGCGGCAAGGCGCGGCTGAAGTTCCTCGTCGACCGCGTCGGCCCGGAGGAGCTTCGCGCCGAGCTCGAGCGCCGCGTCGGGCGCGAGCTGCGCCGCGGCGTCCCGAAGGCCCCGGGTCTGAGCGGAGAGGACCACATCGGCGTCCACCCGCAGCGCGACGGCGCGCACCACACCGTCGGCGCCGTCGTTCCCGTCGGCCGGCTGAAGGCGGAGCAACTGTTCGAGCTGGTCCGGCTGGCGCGCGAGTACGGCGACAACCCGGACGACGCGCTGCGCCTGACGCACCAGCAGAACGTGCTGCTGCCGTGGATCCCCGAGGAAAGGCTCGACGCGCTGCTCGCCGAGCCGCTTCTGCAGGACCTCTCCCCCTTCCCGAGCCTGTTCGCGCGCGGCCTGCAGACCTGCACCGGCAAGGAGTTCTGCGGCCTGGCGAAGGTCTTCACGAAGAACCGCGCCGTCGAGATCGGCAAGTTCCTCGACGAGCACGTGCGCCCCAACGGCCACGGCGAGGACCTGCGCGTGCATTTCGCCGGCTGCTCGTCCAGCTGCGCGCAGCACCAGATCGCCGACGTCGGCATCGAGGGCGTGCTCAAGAAGGTCGACGGGGAGTTCGTCGAGGCGATGGACATCCGCATCGGCGGGCGTCTCGGCGAGCACCCGAAGTTCGGCGAGGTCGTCGCCAAGAAGGTGCCGCACTGGGAGCTCAACGAGACGCTGCTGCGGATCTTCGACCTCTACGAGCAGCATCACGACTCCGACGAGACCTTCCGCGACTTCGCCGGCCGCACCGAGCCCGAGTGGTGGACGCACGAGCTCGAGCCCGTCGAGGAACACGCCTAGATGAACATCACCGAGGTCCTGGCGCAGGCCGTCGAGCGCCATCATCCGCGGCTGGTGATGCTCTGCTCCTTCCAGAAGGAGGAGAGCGTGCTCGTCGACGAGCTGGTGCGGATCGCGCCCGGCGCGCGCATCGTCACGATCGACACCGGCGTGCTCTTCCCCGAGACGCTCGCGACCTGGCGCGCGTTCGAGCAGCGCTTCGGCGTCGACATCGAGGTGCAGGACGCGACCGGCGACTGGACCGCGGCCAACTGCTGCGGCGCCGCGAAGGTCGAGGCGCTCGAGCGCGCGCTGGTGGGCGCCGACGCATGGATCACCGGCATCCGCCGCGAGCAGTCGCCGACGCGGGCGGACGCGCAGGAGATCGAGTTCGACGAGCGCCGGGGGCTGTGGAAGTTCAACCCGCTCGTGGACTGGACCGAGAAGGACCTGTGGCGCCGGATCTCCGAGCGCGACCTGCCGTACAACCCGCTGCACGACCAGGGGTACGCCTCGATCGGCTGCGCGCCCTGCACCGCGCCCGGCGCCGGCCGCGAGGGCCGCTGGGCGGACTCCGGCAAGACCGAGTGCGGGCTGCACGTATGACCGCGGTCAGCATGCCCGCGCTGTCGCACCTGCGCGCGCTCGAGGCCGAGGCGATCCACGTCATCCGCGAGGTCGCGGCCGAGCGCGAGCGGCCCGCGCTGCTGTTCTCCGGCGGCAAGGATTCGCTCGTCCTCGTCCGGCTCGCGCAGAAGGCGTTCGCCCCTGGGCCGATTCCCTTCCCGCTGCTGCACGTGGACACGGGCCACAACTTCCCCGAGGTGATCGAGTTCCGCGACCGCCTGATCGCCGAGGCGGAGCTGAAGCTGCTGGTCGGCAGCGTGCAGGCGTCGATCGACGCCGGCCGCGTGCAGGAGGAGACCGGCCCGCGCGCCTCGCGCAACCGGCTCCAGACGGTGACCCTGCTCGACGCGATCGAGGAGCACGGGCTCGACGCCTGCTTCGGCGGCGCCCGGCGCGACGAGGAGCGCTCGCGCGCGAAGGAGCGCGTCCTGAGCTTCCGCGACGACTTCGGCCAGTGGGACCCGCGCCGCCAGCGGCCGGAGCTGTGGGACCTCTACAACGCGCGCGTGCGCCGCGGCGAGAACATCCGCGCGTTCCCGATCTCCAACTGGACCGAGCTCGACGTGTGGCAGTACATCGCGCAGGAGGAGCTCGAACTGCCAGGCATCTACATGGCGCACGAGCGCGAGGTGTTCGAGCGCGACGGGATGCTCTACGCCGTGTCTCCCTTCATCACGCTGATGGACGGCGAGGCGCCGTTCACGGCGTCGGTCCGCTACCGCACGGTCGGCGACATGAGCTGCACCGGCGCGGTCCGCTCGACGGCCCGCACGCTGCCGGAGGTCGTCGCCGAGATCGCCGCGACCGACGTGACCGAGCGCGGGCAGACGCGCGCGGACGACCGCGCGTCGGAGGCCGCGATGGAGGACCGCAAGCGCGAGGGCTACTTCTAGTGGCCCCCTCCGCGCACCCCCGCACCGCCAGGCGACCGCGGGCGCACGAAAGGGGCCACTGATGGACCTCCTCCGCCTTGCCACCGCCGGCAGCGTCGACGACGGCAAGTCGACGCTGATCGGGCGCCTGCTGTATGACGCCAAGGCCGTGCTCGCCGACCAGCTCGCGCATGTCGAGGAGCGCAGCGTCGAGGGGCTCGACCTCGCGCTGCTGACCGACGGCCTGCGCGCCGAGCGCGAGCAGGGCATCACGATCGACGTCGCCTACCGCTCGTTCGCGACGCCGCGGCGGCGCTTCATCCTCGCCGACTGCCCCGGCCATGCGCAGTACACGCGCAACATGGTCACGGGCGCCAGCACCGCCGATCTCGCGCTGCTGCTGGTCGACGCCCGCGCGGGGCTGACCGAGCAGAGCCGCCGGCACGCGACGATCGCGGCGCTGCTGCGGATCAAGCACGTGATCGTCGCCGTCAACAAGATGGACCTCGTCGGCTATGCCGAGGAGGCGTTCGACGACGCCGTGCGCCAGGTGCTCGAGCTGGCGGCCGGCATCGCGCTCGAGGGCGTCGAGTTCATCCCGATCAGCGCGCTCCACGGCGACAACGTCGTCGAGCGCTCCGGGCGCATGGCCTGGTACGACGGCCCGCCGCTGCTGGAGCGGCTGGAGACCGTCCCGGTCGAGCCGCCCGCCGTCCACGGCGCGCGGCTGCCGGTGCAGCTCGTGATCCGCGGCGAGGGCGGCGCGCGCTGGGCCGCGGGCCGGCTCGCCGCGGGCACGCTGCGCGCCGGCGACGACGTCGTCGTGCTGCCGAGCGGCGTGCGCACACGCGTGGCGGAGGTACGCGACGCCGATGGCCCGGCGGAGGAGGTCGAGGCGCCGCTGTCGGTGTCGGTCCGGCTCGAGGACGAGGTCGATCTCGCACGCGGAGAGCTGATCGCCGCGGTGGGCGACGCACCGCCGCCGGTGCGCGAGCTGTCCGCGACGGTCTGCTGGCTCGGCGACCGCCCGGCGCGCGAGCGCGACCGCTTCCTGCTCAAGCACGGCACCCGGACCGTGCCCGCACGGCTGGAGGGCGTGGACGGCCGGATCGACTTCGCGACGCTCGGCTGGCCGGACGCAGACGAGCTGCGCCTCAACGACATCGCGCACGTGCGGCTGCGGCTGGGCGGCGAGATCGCGCCCGACCCCTACGCGCAGTCGCACGGCACCGGCGCGTTCATCCTGATCGACGAGGCGACGAACGACACGGTCGCCGCCGGGATGATTCGCTAACTCCCTTTTCCGGCAGTTGCCGGATGCCTCCGTCCCGCCGCGGGCGGAGGATGCAGGGCATGAGGGGAATCCTGGTCGCGCTCGCCGCGCTGTTGATCACGCCTGCCGCCGCGCAGGCGGCGCCCACGCTCACGGGGGCGCACTTCGAAGGCCTGACGCGGATCGTCGCGACCAGCAGCGAGGACCTGACCGGCATCTCCCCCGCCGACGTGGCGATCAGCGCGCCCGGCGGCGCCGTGACCCCGAGCGCCGTCCACGCGACCGCGGGGACGCTGACCGTCGACCTTCCGGCGTCGGCGTTCGCGCGGACGACCTCGACCGGGACGATGATCGCCGCCCGCGGCTCGGCGCCCGCGGCCGTCGCGCGGCCGGGCGAGCCGGCCGCCAACGCGCACATCCTCGGCTCCTCGCAGTGGACCGACAACGGCTGGAGCACGAGCCTGACCGACCCGTCGCAGGACCTCTACCGCTTCCAGGACCTCACGCCGAACGCCGACGACGCCGGCAACCCCATGCTCTGGAGCAACGGCGAGGTCGCCAAGCCCGCCCACCGCGACCTGCGCATGCTCGTGCTGTTCGTCCAGTTCCCCAACCGGCCGGCGGCCGGCTCGCCGGCGGGCTGGCAGACGATGCAGCCGTACATGGACTTCCTTCAGCCCGCGTCGGCGTTCTGGAAGACCGCGTCCTACGGGCAGCTGAACGTGAGCTTCGTCTCCCCGCAGGCGAGCGGGAACCTGGGCTGGATCACGATGGGCAACAACGCCAACGAGTACACCTGGGACGCGCAGACGCACAACATGTTCGCCTACTCGCGCGAAGCGTTCCAGAAGGCCTACGACCAGCTCGGCATCAAGGCCGACGACTACGACGAGGTCCTGATCATGCCCGCGCGCGGCACCTCAGGCCTCGCCAACGGCCCGGGCAACATCAACCGCGACCCCACCGACGGCGAGCAGACCAACACCAACCAGGTCGCCTACGTCGACCACGACGGCAAGCCGCACTACGTGAGCACCGTCATCACCGCCGGCAACGACATGTTCTCGTGGGGCTACCGCTGGATCAACCACGAGTTCGGCCACACCGTCGGCCTGCCCGACCTCTACATCTACTCGCCGCTGACGGTCAACGGCACGCGCGTGAACCAGTTCTTCTGGGCCGGCGGCTGGAACATCATGGGCAACATCGGCGGCCACGCCAACGACTACTCGGGCTACGAGAAGTACAAGCTGCGCTGGCTGCGCGACGACCAGGTCGACGTCGTCTCCCAGCCGGGCACGACGACGCACGCGATCACACCGCTGGAGACGCCCGGCGCCAGCAAGCTCGTCGTCGTCCGCACCGGCGTCTCGACCGCCTACGTGGCCGAGTTCCGCACCAAGCTCGGGGTCGACGGGCTCGATGGGCGGGCCAAGTACCAGGGCGTGCTGCTCTACAAGATCGACGCGTCGCAGTGGGAGCAGATCGGCACGAACAGCGACCTGCAGATCATCTCCAAGCAGTACTACGACGACCCGGCGGTCGGCGGCCCGCTGAACAAGACCGGCGTCTGGCGCCCGGTCAACAACTCGCTCACCGGTCTCGACACGCAGGGCGCGCTGTGGGGCCCGGGCGACACGTTCGAGGACCCGGCGACGGGCGTGAAGATCGACTTCGGCGCGATCTCGCACTACGACGCGGCCAACCCGGCCAACTCGCCCTACACGGCCGACGACACCGCGACGATCAGCGTCACGAAGGCCGGCGCCTCGGCGCTGAGCGTGCCGGTCGCGCTCAGCGGCGCGAAGCTCACGAGCCCGACGACGCTGCACGTCGACACGAGCGTCGAGCTGCAGCGCCGGATCGCCGACTCCAACTCGATCAACAACGGCCACTACGTCTACGTGCGCGAGGAGTCGCCGGTCAAGCCGTCCGACATCGCGCTCACGCGCGCCGACGGCTCGGCCGTCCCGGTCTCCGGCGTGACGATCAATCCGGACTCGCTCGACATCGCGATCCCGGCCGGCACGTTCCCGACCGCCGCGTCGGCGCAGGGGCTCGAGCTGGCGACGAAGGCGTTCTACTACTTCGCCGCGAGCGCCCCGATCGCCGTCACGCCGCAGCTGGCAGATGTCGGCGGCACGGTGCCGGCGACGCTCTCGCTGACGCTGGGCGCGCCGGCGCGCTTCGGCGTGTTCACGCCGGGCGTCGCGAACGAGTACGCCGCCTCGACGACCGCGACCGTGACCTCCACCGCGGGCGAGGCGGCGCTGAGCGTCTCCGACCCCGGGCACCTCTCCAACGGGTCGTTCGCGCTGCCTGAGCCGCTCCAGGTCTCGCTCTCGAAGGCCGCGTGGACGGCGCCGGTCTCCAACGACGCCGTCGCGATCTCGTTCAAGCAGGCCATCGGCGCCAACGACGCACTGCGGACGGGCAGCTACTCGCGCACGCTCACGTTCACGCTCTCGACCACCACCCCCTGATGCAGCGTGCCCGCCTGCTGGTCATCCCTTCACCACCGGCTTGGCGTGCACGGGGCCGTGGCCGCGGCGGTACACCATCAGCGTGCGCTCGAAGCGGATCACGACGTCGCCGTCCTGGTTGTAGCCCTCGGTCCGCACCGTGACGATCCCGACGTCGGGCCGCGAGCCGGACGGGCGCGCCGTCAGGACGGTCGAGCGGCTGTACAGCGTGTCGCCCTCGAACACGGGGTGCGGAAGCGTGACCTTGTCCCAGCCGAGGTTGGCGAACACGTGCTGCGAGACGTCCGTGACGCTCTGGCCGGTGACGAGCGCGAGCGTGAACGTCGAGTCCACGAGCGGCCTGCCCCAGCTCGTCTGGCTCGCGTAGTGGTGGTCGAAGTGCAGCGGCGCGGTGTTCTGCGTCAGCAGCGTGAACCAGGCGTTGTCGGTCGACAGGACCGTCCGGCCGAGCGGGTGCTCGTACACGTCGCCGGCCGCGAAGTCCTCGAAATACCGCCCGTCCCAGCCCGGGCGCACCGTGGTCGTCATGACCCGACCTTAATGCGTCCGGCGCGGGCGCCGCCGGCGCGCGGCACGTTCGGGCGCTTGGACAGCAAGTCCAACCTCACGCGGGCCCGTCATCATGTCTGGCGCTCACATGACGCGACTCGACGCTCCCCCCATCCCCGCCGCGGAGACGGCCACCCACGGCCTCGGCCGTGACACCGAGCTGCTCTCGGCGGCCCTCAACGACGTGCTCGAGGAGCAGGCCGGGCGCGTGTTCGCCAGCCGCCTGCAGTGGCTGTTCCGCACCGCCGAGGTCGTGCGCGGCGGCGACGCGGCGGCCGCCGCGCGGCTCGTCGCCTACCTCGAAGGCGTCCCCGACGACTCGGTCGAGCCGATCATCCGCGCGTGCTCGCTCGAGCTGCAGCTCGCGAACATCGCCGAGGAGCGCGAGCGCGTGCGCCGGCGCCGCCAGTACGACGCGACCGGCGCGATCCAGCGCGAGTCGCTGGCCGAGACGGCGCGCATCCTGCGCTCCAACGAGGCCGACATCCCCGCGCTCGTCGCCCAGCTGCAGATCGAGCACGTGCTCACGGCGCACCCGACCGAGGCGACGCGGCGATCGGTGCTCGACCACCAGTGGGACGTCGCCGCGCTGCTCGACAAGCTCGACGACCCGCGGACGGGCGTCTCGAGCCGCCGACGGCTGCTGGATCAGCTGCGCGAGACGCTGACGATCTGGTGGCAGACCGACGAGGTCCGCCGCGTGCGCCCGCGCGTCGAGGACGAGGTGCGGCGGAACCTGTTCTTCATCGAGGCGGTGCTGTTCGACGCCGTCCCGGCGGCGCTGGAGGAGATGGAGCGCGCGCTCGACACGCGGCTCGTGCAGCCGGTGCTCTCCTACGGCAGCTGGACCGGCGGCGACATGGACGGTCATCCGGAGGTCGGCGCCGACACGCTCGCCGGCGCGCTCGCCCTGCACCGCGCGAGCGCGCTGCGGCTGCTGCGCGAGCGCGTCGACCGGCTGGCGCGCGCGTTCTCGCACTCCTCGCTGCGGATCCCGCTGTCGGAGGAGCTGGCCGCGTCGCTGGAGAACGACGAGCGCGAGCTGCCGTCGGCCGAGGTGCTGCGCCGCGCGCACCGCGAGTGGGAGCCCCTGCGGACCAAGCTCGGCTTCATCCGCCACCGGCTCGTCAACACCGGCCGCCCGCGCGGGCGCGAGCCCGGCTACGCCGACGCCCAGCAGCTGCGGCGCGACCTCGAGATGGTGCTCGCGCACCTCGGCTCGCGCCACGTCGCGCTCGGCTCGATCCGGCGCCTGCTGTGGCAGGTCGACGTGTTCGGCTTCCACCTGGCGGGGATCGACATCCGTCAGGGCGCGACGGTCGTCCGCCAGGCGGCCTCGTCCCTGCTGCCCGGCTTCGCCGACGCCGACGAGCCGCGCCGGATGGCGCTGCTGACCGAGGCGCTGGCCTCCGGCCGCCGCGGCATCGAACACGACCCGGGCGGCGAGGCCGGGGAGCTGCTGCGCGTGCTCGACACGGTCGCGCTGGCCGGCGAGGCGTACGGGCCGCAGGCCGTCCCGGCGATGGTGATCTCGATGACCGAGCAGCCGTCGGACGTGCTCGCCGCCTGCTGGCTCGCGGCGCGCGCCGGGGCCACGTCGCTGCGCATGGTCCCGCTGTTCGAGACGCGCGGGGACCTCGACGCCGCGCCCGGCACGATGGGCGTGCTGTACGACAACGAGGCCTACCGCAACCACCTGCGCGCGCACGCCAACCGCCAGACGGTGATGGTCGGCTACTCGGACTCCGGCAAGGACTCCGGCTACGTCGCCAGCCAGTACTCGCTCTACGTCGCGCAGGAGCGGCTGTCGGCGCAGGCCGGCGACGCGGGCGTCGTGCTCGAGCTCTTCCACGGCCGCGGCGGCTCCCCGTCGCGCGGCGGCGGGCGCACCTACCGGGCGATCCTCGCCCAGCCGGAGGGCTCGGTGCAGGGCCGCATCCGCATCACCGAGCAGGGCGAGACCGTGTCGGCGCGCTACAGCGACCCGGAGCTCGCCGTGCGCTCGCTCGAGCAGACCGTCTCCGCCGTGCTGCTGGCCACGGCGCTGCCCAACCCGCCGATCCGGCCGGAATGGCGCGCCGAGATGGACCGCCTCTCCGAGCGCTCGCGCGAGCGCTACCGCGGCCTGGTCTACGACGATCCGGACTTCGAGCGCTTCTTCGCCCAGATCGCGCCGATCGCCGAGCTGAGCGAGCTCAACATCGGCTCCCGGCCACCGTCGCGCAACAGGCGCCGCGGCGTCGAGGCGCTGCGCGCGATCCCGTGGGTGTTCGCGTGGACGCAGAACCGGCTGCTGCTGCCGTCCTGGTACGGCGCGGGCGCCGCGCTGGACGACGGCGACCTCGACTGCCAGCGGGAGATGTGGCGCGACTGGCCGTTCTTCCGCGGCCTCATCGGCACGCTCGAGATGGCGCTGTTCAAGACCGACCTCGGCGTCGCCGAGCGCTACCTGCGGCTCGTCGACGACGACCTCGTGGAGCGGTTCTGGCCCGGCATGCGCGAGGAGTACGACCTCGTCGTCGAGCGCGTGCTGGCGATCACCGGGCAGAGCGGGCTGCTTGACGAGACGCCCGCGCTGCAGCGGCGCCTGGAGCACCGCAACCCGTGGGTCGACCCGCTTTCGCACCTGCAGGTCGAGCTGCTCGGCCGCCTGCGCGCCGGGCGCGACGACGCCCGCACGCCGCTGCTGGCGACGATCACGGGGATCGCCGCCGGCATGCGCAACACGGGCTGACGGCGCCCGGGGCGCCCGGCGTTACGCCGAGCTGCCGGCGATCCCGCGCGCCCGCGCCCCGCTGATCCTCTCGACCGCGGCCCCGAGCGATCAACGCCGCGGCGCCACGCTCACGAACGACCGCGAGCCGCGCGGGGAAATCCACCGGTTCGCACGGCCCGCGCAAACGGGTGCGCGGAGAACGCACGCGAGGAGCAGTGCTCGCCCGCGGCCCTCGCGCCCGCGGCTAGTAGCCGCCGAGCTGGGCCTGGACGATCTCCTCGAGCAGCATCCCGAGGTAGCCGTAGAGCATGTACTGCTGGGCGTCGGGGTCATCGGGGTCGACGTCGAACGGATCGCCCTCGTCGACGTCGAGCATCGTCCCGAGGACGAGCCGGAGCGAGTTGAGGGCCTGCATCCACGCGGTCAGCTGCTCCGGGGTGAGCTCGTCGGCGGTCAGCGTCGTCTCGACCGTCTCGACCGCCGCCAGCCGCCCCGTCGCGAGATCCTCGTGCGTCATGCGCCGGTACTCCTCGTTGGACTCCCGATCCTCGCCGTACGCGGCGGGATAGAGCCGCCGTAGGCGCGGGTCGTCGGGGCCGAGGGCGAGCAGCGTGCGGAGCTCGTTGAGCAGGCCGCGGACGAGGTCGCGCTCTCCGGCCGGCAGCCGCAGCAGGTACCGCCCTCGGCGCTCGACCACGCGCCGGCGATCACGTCCGAACGCCATCGGCCTAGTCCCGCTGCATGGTCGCCCACAGGCCGTGCTCATGCAGCCGGAACACGTCCAGCTCGGCCTTCTCGCGCGTGCCGTTGGAGACCACCGCGCGGCCCTTGTGGTGGACGTCGAGCATCAGCTCGGTCGCCTTGGCGCGGTTGTAGCCGAACAGCTTCTGGAGCACGAGCACCACGTAGCTCATGAGGTTGATCGGGTCGTTCCAGACGATCACCACCCACGGCCGGTCGGGCACGGAGCTGGTATCGCCGGCCGGGAGGTCGACCTCGGTGGGCACCGCGGTGGGCATCGCCCCCATTGTGACGCGTGCCCGGTCAGGTCAGGACGGCCGCGAGCGCCGCGTCCTCGCCCCCGTGGATCCAGCCCCGCGTCTCAGGGCCGCTCAGCTCGAGCACCCGCCGCGGCGAGCCGCCCTCGGGCGCGATCACCGCCAGCCGCCGCCCGGTCATCGTCAGCCGGTCCGCAAGGTGGAAGAGCAGGTGGACCCCCGAGCTGTCCATGAACTCCAGGCCCGCGAGGTCGAGCACGAGCCCGGCCGCGTCGTTGCCGACCTCGAGCACGATCGCCTGCTCGAGCCGCTCCGCGTTGGAGACGTCGAGCTCGCCGGTGAGCGCCACCACGACGACGTCCTCCCGGCGCCAGACGAAGAGATTCGCCAGCTCGTTCACAGCTCCACCCGCAGCGTGACGACCGTCCCGCCTTCACGGCGCTCGATCTCCACCTCGTCCACAAGGTTACGCATCAGCGTCTGGCCGCGCCCGCGGTCGCCGCGCCGGTCGCCGCGCTCGCGCCAGCGGCCGTGGTCGGCCACGCGCGCCTCGACGCGGCGCCCCTCGCGCCGCAGCCGCACCTCGACCGTGCCTTCCGCGAGCCCGTAGGCGTGCTCGACCGCGTTCATGGCCGCCTCGTGGATCGCGAGCACGAGATCGGGCCCGCGCGGGCCGGCAAGTCCGTTGCCGCGCAGCCACGCCTCCGCCCAGCGGCGCACGTCGCGCAGGCGCGTCGGACGGGCGGGCAGCGAGAGCTCCGCCTCCGGCTCCGCGATCGTCGCGCGGCGGGCGATCAGCAGCGCGACGTCGTCCGCCGGCTCCTCCCCGCCCAGCAGCGCCGCGAGCAGCGCATCGGGATCGGGGTCGGTCGCCAGCGCGCGTTCCAGCCGCGCGATGCCCTCGTCGATCAGCGGGCCGCGGCGCTCGACGAGCCCGTCGGTGTAGAGCACGAGCGACTCGCCGTCGCCGAGCACGTCCGCGCCCTCGCGGAACACCGTGCCCGGCACGACGCCGAGCGGGTTCGCCAGCGGCCCGGCGAGCGGCCGCACCGAGCCGTCGCCGGAGAGCACCAGCGGCGGCAGGTGCCCGGCGTTGGCCCAGCGCAGCTCGCCGGTGGCCGGCGCGAGCTGCGCGCACACGCAGGTCGTCATGCCGAGGTCGCCGGCCTGCACGAGCGCGTCGAGCCGCCGCATCAGCTCCGCAGGCGCGAGGTCCTCGCGCGCGTAGGCGCGCAGCGCATGGCTCACCTGCCCCATGGTCGCGGCGGCGCGCAGGCCGTGGCCGGCCACGTCGCCGATCGCCAGCACCACGCTCCCGTCCATCAGCGGCACGGCGTCGTACCAGTCGCCGCCGACCTTGAGCCCGTGCCCAGCCGGCACGTAGCGGCCCGCGAGCGCGAGCTCGGGCAGTTCGGGGAGCTGGGCCGGCAGCAGGCTGCGCTGGAGGGTCTCGGCGACGCGTTCGGCCTCGCGGGCGCGCTCCTCGCGCAGGCGCGCCAGTTCGAGCGCGGAGCGTACGCGGGCGACGAGCTCGTTGGCCGAGAACGGCTTCACGAGGTAGTCGTCGGCGCCGGCCTCGAGCCCTTCGATCGCCATCTCCTCGCCCGCGCGGGCCGAGAGCATGATCAGCGGAAGCCGCTCGGTGCCGGGCTCCTCGCGCAGCGTGCGCAGGAGCTCGAGGCCGTCGAGGCCCGGCATCATCACGTCGGCGAGCACGAGGTCGAAGCCGCCGCCGCGCGCGAGCTCGAGCGCCTGCACTCCGTCGGCGGCCGCTGTGACGTCGAAATGGCGGCCGAGCAGGCGGACGAGGTAGTCGCGCATGTCGGCGTTGTCGTCGGCCACCAGCACGCGCGCGCCCGCACCGCCGGAGCCTGTCACTGCCGGCGCGCCCCAGCGGGCCGCGTCGGCCAGCAGGCCGTCGTCGGCGCGCGGATCGCGGCGGCGCGGCTTGGCCCCCGGCTCCGCGAGCGCGAGCGTGACGGTGAACGCCGAGCCCTCGCCGAGCCGGCTCTGCACGTCGACCCGGCCGCCCTGCGCCTGCACCAGCTCGCGCACGAGCGCGAGCCCGATGCCGGTCCCCTCGTGGCTGCGCGCACGCGCCCCGCGCACGCGGTGGAAGCGCTCGAAGAGGTGCGCCGCGTCCTCCTCGGCGACGCCCACCCCGCTGTCGGCGATCTCGCAGCTGCCGTCCGGCCACACCGCGATGCGGATGCCGCCCTCGAACGTGAACCTGAACGCGTTCGAGAGCAGGTTGAGCAGCACGTTCCCGAGCAGCTCCGGGTCGGCCTCGACGATCACCGGCTCGGGCGGCAGCTCGACGGCGAGGCTCAGCCCGGCGCCCTCGACGAGCGAGCGGAACGCGTCGGCGGCATCCGTCGCCAGGCCGCCGAGATCCACCGGCTCGAGCGCAGGCTCGAAGCTCCCGGCCTCCAGGCGCGAGACGTCCAGCAGCGCATTGACGAGCCGCAGCAGGCGCAGCGCCGCGCGCTGCGCGGTCTCCACGCGCTCGCGCTGCGCGTCGCCGAGCGGCTCCTCGGCGTCCGCCAGCGCGTCGGCGAGCGGTCCGAGCAGCAGCGTCAGCGGCGTGCGGAACTCGTGCGAGACGTTGGAGAAGAGCTCGGACTTGGCGCGGTCGAGCTCGGCCGGCACCTCCAAGCCGCGCGCGGTGGCGATCGCGCCGGCCAGCTGCTCGGCGAGCAGGTCGAGGAACTCGCGGTAGCGCTCGTCGAGCGCGTGGCGCGGGTTGACGCCGGCGATCAGCGCCGCCTCGGCGCCGGCCGGCAGCACGACGGCGCCGGCGGGCGCGGCCGGAGCGCGCTCGCCGACGCGGATCTCGGCGAACGGCAGGTCGTCGGGATTGGTGGCGAGGGCGGCCCGCGCGCGCTCGACGACCTCGGCGACCGTGCGCGCACCGGCGGTGCGCTCGGCCAGCGTCGCGATCGTGCGCAGCCGGCGCTCGCTCAGCACGCGCTCCGTCGTCTCGGTCACGGCCGTGAAGATGCCGATGACGGCGCCGGCATCGTCGTGGATCGGGCTGAAGGAGTGCGTGAAGTAGGCCTCCTCGCGGTCCAGCGGCAGCGGCTGATCCTCCGCCCTCGCCGCCTCGCCGCGCTCCAGCACGCCCTGCAGCATCGGGCCGATCACGTCCCAGATCTCGCGCCACACGTCGCGCGCCGGGCGCCCGAGCGCCTCCGGATGGCCGCCGCCGAGCATCGGCCGGTACGCGTCGTTGTAGAAGAGCACCAGCTCCGGTCCCCAGAGCACGACCACGGGGAGGCGCGAGCCGAGGCAGATCGACACCGACGTGCGCAGGCTCTCCGGCCAGCCCTCGACCGGGCCGGCGGGCGTGCGCGACCAGTCCAGCGACCGCGTCAGGCGCCCCATCTCGCCGCCGGGAAGAGAGCCGGGCTCAGGCACGCCCATATTCTGCTACCGCTCGGGCACGACGGCGGCGGCGCCCGCGGACGCCGCGCCATTGCCATCCGCGGCGCTGGCGTGCAGCTCGAAGGCCCGGTCGTCGCCGAGCTCTACCTCGACCTCACCCTTCGTCCCCGACACCGGGACCGAGATCGTGCGCGCGGGCTCGTCGGAGCCCGCCGGGCGGACCGCGACGACGAGCCCCTTGGCGTCCGGCGCGTCGAATGCGACCACGGCGCGGTCGCCATCGCGCCGGACCGCGATCACGGGCGGCGGCGGCGAGGCAGGCGCGGCAGGCCGTGCTGCGGCGGCCGCGGCGGTGCGCGCGGCGACGCCCGCGAGCAACGCCGGGTTGCCCCATTGCCTGTGGCCGCCGGGCCCGCGCGGGCTGTTGGCGTCGATCGGCGACGAGGTCGCCTTCGTGTCACCCCACCAGCCCGGCCACACCGCCCAGGCCGGCGAGTTGTCGCCGAGCACCACGACGGCGGGATCGATCCGCGGGCCGCGGCCGTCGGCATTGTCGAACCACACGCCGGTCCAGTGCGCGCCCGGCGTGAAGTAGTTCGCGTGCGAGCCGCGCGCGACGTAGACCAGCGGCGTGTCCTGTGAGCCCGGCGCCTTCTCGACCGCGCTCCATGGCCGCGACTCGGCGGCCTTGTGCTGCGTGTAGACGGCGACCACGGGGCGCTCGGCGGCATCGAGCCGGAGCTGGACCATCTCCCAGTCGCCCTCGTGCTTGCCGCCGCTCAGCAGCGGCCCGGCGAGCTGGAAGTCGTTGTAGTAGTAGAAGCACCAGTACTGCAGCCACAGGCGCTGCTGGTCGTCGCGCCGCGCGCGCCCGTGGACGCGGTTGCGGTAGCGGACATTCGCGTGCGCCTCGGCCGCGTGCTGCTTGTAGTCGCGCGACGTCTCGCCGATCACGTCGCCGGCGCGCACCGGCCGGCCGTCGCCGTAGGCGTGCGGGCCGAGGAACGCGAGCGAGAGCTGCGGCGCGGCGGCCAGCACCGTGCCGTCGGCGCGGCGCAGCCGCGTGTACGGGAAGTCGGTCCAGATCGCCGCCGAGCCCGCGAAGTACGCCTCCAGCGAGTCGTAGACCAGCCGCGGCTTATGGCGCTCGAGCAGGAGCTTGGCGTCGGTCACGGGCGCGGACGCTAATACGATCGGGCTGCATGTGGGGTCTGAGCGCGTCCGAGCTTGCTGCGGGTATCCGGGCGCGCCGGTTCTCGGCGCGTGAGGTGATGGAGTCGCACCTGGGCCGCATTGAGGCGGTGAACCCGCGCCTGAACGCGATCGTGACGCTCGACGCCGAGGGCGCGCTGGCGGCCGCCGGCGCCGCCGACCGGCGGCCGGCCGCGGGACCGCTGCACGGCGTCCCGGTGGCGGTCAAGGACCTCGAGGACACCGCGGGCATGCGGACGACGTACGGCTCGCGCCTGTTCGCGTCGCACGTGCCCGCCGCCGACTCGGTGCTGGTCGAGCGCTGGCGGCGCGCGGGGGCGATCGTCATCGGCAAGACCAACACGCCCGAGTTCGGGGCCGGCTCGCAGACGTTCAACGAGGTCTTCGGCGTCACGCGCAACCCGTACGGCACGGCGTACACGCCGGGCGGCTCGAGCGGCGGCGCGGCCGTCGCGGTGGCGTCGGGGATGGTGCCGCTGGCCGACGGCTCCGACCTGGGCGCGAGCATCCGCAACCCGTCGGCGTTCTGCAACCTCGTCGGGCTGCGGCCTTCGCCCGGCCGCGTGGCGGACGCCGGCCCGGGCGACGCGTGGAACCCGTTCGGCGTGCTGGGCGCGCTGGCGCTCACCGCCGAGGACGCGCTGCTGGCGCTCTCGGTGCTCGCCGGCCCAGACCCGCGCGATCCGCTGGCGCTGCCGGAAGCGTTCGGCGGGACCCTGGACGGCGACGTGCGCGGACTGCGGATCGCGTGGAGCCGCACGCTCGGCGGGCTGCCGGTCGAGCCGGAGATCACGGCGGTGCTCGACGCGCAGCGCGCGACCTTCGAGGAACTCGGCTGCGTCGTGGAGGACGTGGAGCCCGACCTCGCCGCTGCCGACGAGGCGTTCGACACCCTGCGGGCGCTCGCCTTCGCGGGCGCGTTCGGGGAGATCGCCGACCGCGTCAAGCCGGACATCGCGGAGAACGCGCGCCGGGGGCTCGCGCTCAGCGCCGCCCAGATCGCGCGGGCGCTGGCGCTGCGCGGCGAGCTGTTCACGCGGATGCGGGGGCTGCTGGAGCGCTACGACTTCCTCGCCGGCCCGGTGACGCAGGTCGCGCCGTTCGAGGTCGAGACGCCGTGGCCACGCACGGTCGCCGGCGTCGAGATGACCACCTATACCGACTGGTTCCGTTCCTGCTCGCGCATCACGGTCACCGCGCACCCCGCGGTCTCGGTCCCGGCCGGGTTCACCGGGCGCGGGCTGCCGGTCGGGCTGCAGCTCGTCGGCCGCTATCGCGGCGAGCTCGGGCTGCTGCGGATGGCGGCGGCGCTCGAGGCGGCAACGGGGCTCGGCCGGCGACGGCCGCAGCTGTGACGGTCTGGCCCGCCGACCCCCCCGAGCGCGCGCACCGCGCCGCGTACGCGGACGCGGAGCGGTGGCCGTTCTGGGTGGCCGGCGCGCGCGACGTCTCGCCGGCGCTGAGCGGAACGGTCGAGGCCGACCTGTGCATCGTCGGCGGCAGGATCGACTGCGACTTCGAGCCGACCGGCGAGCTGACGGTCCTGCTCGAGCCCTACCAGGACGCGTGGCTCGAGGAGAGCGGCGAGCTGCTGCGCCGCTGGGGCCACGACGTCGAGCTGCTCGACGCGGTCGCGATGCGCGCGGAGGTCCACTCCCCCACTTACCGCGCCTCGATCGGCTGGGAGCGGCGCCAGGGCATCGGAGACGGCGGCAACCGCTTCCACTACTACCGCCTGACCGCGGACGGCCGCATCCTCTTCGGCGGCTACGACGCCGTCTACCGCTTCCGGGGGGCCGGTCGGACCGCGCTGGGACGAGCACGACGCGACGTTCGCCACGCTCTCGCAGCACTTCTTCACAGCTGACCCGCAACCGTCTTGCGGCGGCCGACGAGCGCGAGGGGCGCCGCGGGCTCTGGCTAGGACTGCTCGACCGGCTCGGCCTCGGCTTCGACTCCTGATAGATCGGCGCGCAGGGCGTCGGCAGGCGACCCCTCGCCGGTGAGCGCCCAGAGCACGAGCGCGCCGTTGTAGGCGACGTAGAGGCGGCGCGCCTCGGCGGGCGTGAGGCCGAGCGCGCCGAGTCGTTCGAGCACGGCGGCGACGTGCGCGGCGGCCGCGGCGCGGAACTCGGGGTCGGCGACGTCGAGCTCGAGCAACGCGAGGTGATGCGCGAAGGCCCGGCGGTCCGAGACGGGCGCGGCGAGCGCGACGAGGAACTCGACCGCGGCCCCGCGCGGCGACCGCGCGGCGTCACCGCCGGCCGCCGCGAACGCGCGCTCGACGCCGCCCGCGGCGCTCTTCGCGGCCGCCAGCAGCAGCGCGCGCTTGGACCCGTAGCGCTCGGCGAGCGTCGACGGGGCCAGTCCGGCCTCGCGGGCGACGTCGGCGAGCGTGAGCTTGGCCACGCCGTGCTCGCCGACCGCCCGCAGCGCCGCCGCCAGCACCTCCTCGTCGCTCTTGCTTCTCGGCCTCGCCATTTCCGAATGTCCATTCGGTAATGTATCGCGCATGATCGCCGTCGTGACCGGAGCGACCCGCGGGGGCGGACGCGGGATCGCCGTCGAGCTGGGCGCCGCCGGCGCCACCGTCTACGTCACCGGCCGCAGCAGCCGGGCGACGGGGCGCTCGCCGCTGGACCGCCCGGAGACGATCGACGAGACCGCGGAGCTCGTGACGGCGGCCGGGGGCACGGGCATCCCGGTGCGCGTCGACCACAACGATCCGGAGCAGGTCGCCGGGCTGGCCGCACGGCTCGACCGCCTGGACCTGCTCGTCAACGGCGTCTGGGGCGGCGATCCGTCCACCGACTGGGAGCACCCGCTGTGGGAGCAGGACCTGCAGACCGGGCTCGCGCTCGTGCGCAACGCCGTCGAGACCCACGTCATCACGAGCCACGCGCTGCTGCCGCGCATGGTCGCCCAGGGCAGCGGGCTCGTGGTCGAGGTCACCGACGGCAACACCGCCCGCTACCGCGGCTCGTTCTTCTACGACCTCGCCAAGCACTCGGTCATCCGGCTCGCGCAGGCGCAGGCGGCGGAGCTGGACCCGCACGGCATCGCCGCCGTCGCGCTCACCCCCGGCTTTCTGCGCTCGGAGGCGGTGCTGGAGCACTTCGGCGTCACCGAGGCGACGTGGCGGAGCGCCGCCGACCCGCACTTCGCGCGCTCGGAGAGCCCCGCCTACCTCGGCCGGGCGGTCGTGGCGCTGGCCACCGATCCGGACGTGCTGGAGAAGTCCGGCCGGGCGCTCGCGACGGCGCCGCTCGCGCGCGAGTACGGCTTCACCGACGCCGACGGCACACGGCCTGACTTCGAGGCCTACTGGGCCGAATCGCTGCAGCAGCGGTTCGGCCCGCTCGGCGCTCCACTCTAGGTGAGCTTGTCCTTGACCTTGTCCATCATGCTGCCGCCGTTGCCCGGGTTCGCGACGACCCCGAGCGGCTCGTCGGGCAGGCCGGCCTTCTTGCGCAGCTTCTGCGCGATCTCCTTGATCTCCTCTGGCGCGTAGTCCGGCGCGAAGACGTCCGTCTGCGCCGGCAGGTCGTTCGGCGGGAAGCCCTCCGGCGCGTTGTCGACGACCGTCAGATCCTCGCCCGTCTCCGGATGCGTCCCGTTGAAGACGGCGACGATCTCCTTGTAGTCCTCCGGCGAGAAGCGGTAGAGCTTGAGGTGCTCGCCGCGCTCGAGGTGCGGCTGGCACTCGGGGATCTTGGAAGTCGGGATCCGCGGCGAGGGGAACAGCTTGGACATGTCCGCCCCGGTCAGGTTCTCGAGCGCCCGCGCATAGGCGAGCTGGTGGACGCCGCCGCGCACGAGCAGGTAGCCGGTGAGCGCGCGCGCCGCGGGGTGGTCGCACATCTCGTACACGCGCAGCTTGCCGCTGCGTGCGCCGGTCTCGAGGAAGTAGTTGTGCGTGAGGTCCTCGATCAGGTCGCCCGAGGAGAACACGTAGGTGCCGTTCCACGGCGCGCCGTGCGAGTCCGCGGGGATCGCGCCCTTGCCGCCCGCGAGGAAGTGGTAGTGGTAGCGCGCGTCCTTGACGCCCTCGAGCGGCGCCGCCGGCGGCCCGCCGTTCCCGCTGCCTGAAGCGCCGGTCAGCATCGTGTTGATCGTCGCCGCGACCAGCTCGATGTGCCCGTACTCCTCGGCCGCGATGTTCGCGATCAGGTCATAGAAGGGACGAGCGCCCTGGCGGTTGCGGAAGTTGAACGACTGGAACGTGTAGTTCATCAGCGTCGACATCTCGCCGAACTTGCCGCCCATGAGCTCCTGGACGGCTGAGGCCCCGTTGGGATCGGGGTCCGAGGGAGGGGGCAGCTCCGTCTGGAGCCGGTCTATCCGGAGGATCATGTTGGCGGCGCTTCCCCGCGTCGTCGCGCGCCAGACGGGCCCCGTCAATTGCCTGACCCGAGCGGCGCGGTCACGTGCCGGTCAGGGATCTAGCGGCCGAGGTCACAACCCGCACCGGCTCCGGGATGGGCGACCCGTGAGTGTGGCGAGTCCCCTCGCCACTGCCGCTCCCCACCCTCGGAGGAACTCTCTTGAGCACGTACCAGACCGCGACGCCCACAGGGCCGTCGGCGACCACCAATGCGCCCCCCGACTCGACGGCGCAGCAGGCCAAGGACAAGGCGCAGGAGGCGGCCGGCCAGGCCCGCCGCGGCGTCCGCGACCAGGTCGACCAGCGTTCCACGCAGGCCGGCGAGCGCGTCGGCGGCATGGCGCACGACATCCGCGACGTCGCGGGCCACCTGCGCGGGCAGGGCAAGGACCAGCCGGCGAGGCTCGCCGAGCAGGCGGCGCAGCGCGCGGAGTCGCTCGGCGACTACCTCCAGCGCTCAGACGGCGACACGATCCTGCGCGACGTCGAGGACTTCGGCCGCCGGCGGCCGTGGGCCGTGATCGCGGGCGGCCTCGCGCTCGGGTTCGCCGCCTCGCGCTTCCTGAAGGCGTCGAGCAGCCGCCGCTACGAGTCCCGCTGGGAGAGCTCGGATCGCCTTCCGGCCCGGCGCCAGGACGTGACCCCGCCCCCGCCTGCCGGCCCCGCTCCGCTCGCGGGCGGCGAGCTCTCGGCGGGGAACCTCGGCGGCTCCCCGCTGGACCGATGAGCGTCGATCACGACCCGCGCGAGAAGGGCATCGCCGAGCTCGTCAAGGAGCTCGCCGGCCAGACGTCCACGCTCGTGCGGCAGGAGATCAAGCTCGCGCAGGCCGAGATGACCGAGAAGGGCAGGGTCGCCGGCCGCGGCGCCGGCATGATGGCCGGCGCGGGCGCCGCCACGCTGCTGATGCTCGGTGCGCTGACGGCGCTGATCGTCGTCGCGCTCGACTCGGCGCTCGCGCTGTGGCTGGCGATCCTGATCGTGACGGTGCTGTGGGGCATCGTCGCCGCCGTCCTGGCCCAGAGGGGCCGCGACTCGCTGCAGGCCTCGGCACGACCTGCACCCCAGACCGTCGAAACCGTGAAGGAGGACATCCAGTGGGCGAAGACCCGGACCGGATCCGGCTCGAGATAGAGCACACGCGCGAGGAGATGGGCGAGACCGTCGACGCGCTCAGCTACAAGGCGGACGTCAAGAGCCGCGCCAAGGACTCCCTGCGGGAGAGGAAGGAGGCGGTCGTGGGCCTCAAGGACCGCGTCGTCGGAGCCGGCCAGGACGCGACGCCGGACGCCGAGCAGGTCAAGCGCCAGGCGCGCCAGGCGAAGAGCGTCGCCGAGGAGAATCCGCTCGGGCTCGCGATCGGGGCGCTCGCCGCCGGCTTCCTCGCCGGCATGCTGGTCCCGTCGACGCGCGTCGAGGACGAGCGCCTCGGCCCGATCGCGGACGACGTCAAGGATCGCGCCAAGCAGACCGGCCAGGAGGCGCTGGAGCGCGGCAAGCAGGTCGCGCAGGACGCGGCAGAGACGGCCAAGCAGAGCGCCCAGGGCCACGGCGAGCAGCTGCGCGAGACCGCCAAGGAGCAGGCGCAGGAGGCGGCCTCCCGATGAGCGGCGCGGTGCCCGGGCTCACAGCCGGTGCTCGGGCACCAGCGTCCGCGCCAGCGCGAGCGTGTCGCCGTCGACGCGCCCGTACTCGAGGTCCGCGTACGCCGCGAGCACCGCGCGCTCGACGTCGTTGACGCCGACGCCGGGGACCTCCTCGGCGACCGACCCCGCGGTGCTGTCGTCGAAGCCGATCTCGAGCTTCTCGTAGACGTCGCGCAGCACGTCGCGCACGCCCGCGCCGTCGCGCACGACGATCGTCGCGCCGAGCAGCGCGGCGCCGCGCACGAGCCGCTGCGCCGTGCCGATCAGCTTGACCTTCCCGCGCGCGTTGACGCTGTAGGCGCCCGGGCAGTACTCGCCGGGGACCTCCCCCAGGCGCGCGTCGACCCCCAGGTCGGCGAGCGCGCCGGCGAGCCGCTCGCCGGCGTCACGGAAGCGCTCGTGCGTGCCCGGGATGGGATCGGCGGCGGCGTAGACGATGTCGATCCCGAGCGACTGGTGGTGGTAGGCGGCGGCGTGGCCGCCCGGCATGCGCAGAACCGGCTCGTAGCCGTGGCGGCGCGCCGCCTCCGCCGCCTCCGCGTACCCCGCCCTCAGTGTGTCGAGCTTGCCGAAGGCCACCGTCGGCGCCGGCCGGTAGAGCCGCAGCGACGAGGGCAGCTCGCCCGCGGCGACGCGCAGCATGAGGGCGTGGGAGAGCGAGATCTCGTGAGCGGCGGACTCCGCGGGCTCGCCGCGCACCAGCAACATGGAAGGGGACTCTATGGCGGACGGCATCGTCAGGGCGATCACCGGGATCGCGGGGGTCTGCCAGCATCGGGCCGCATGAGCGACTACGAGATCGTGGCCGCGGACGACGTCGAGGACGTCTACGCGGGCAGCGACGTTCCAGGGGAGTTCCGCAGCTTCACGCAGGCGCTCGGCGCCGAGCAGGTCGCGCTGACGCTGATCCGCGTGCCGCCGCACTCGGACTTCGAGCAGGGCACCGGCCACTATCACGAGGAGATCGAGGAGCTCTACGTCGTGGCGACCGGGACGCTGACGATGCGCCTCGGCGACGACGTCCACCGGGTCGGCGCCGGGTCGGTCGTGCGCGTGGCGCCGAACACGGCGCGGTCGCATCGCAACGAGGGCGACGAGCCGGTCGAGATCTGGGCCGTCTCACGCCGGCTGGGACGGGGCGACGCGGTCAAGCTCGACGACTTCTGGGAGGCGTCCCCGCACGCCGCGCAGAAGCGCTAACGCGCGACCGCGCCGTGCATGTAGCGCAGCCGCTGCGCCTGGTACTCGACCGCCGCGGTCTCGACCCAGCGCTGCGAGGAGCCGGCGAGCTCCTTCTTGACGACGGCCGGGGCGCCGGCGGCGAGCACGCCGGGCGGGATCTCCATCCGCTCGCCGACGACCGCGCCGGCGGCGATCAGCGAGCGGATGCCGACCTTCGCGCGCTGGAGCACGATCGCGCCCATGCCGATCAGCGCGCCGTCGCCGATCTCGCAGCCTTCGAGCATCGCCATGTGCCCGACGGTCACGTTCTCCCCGATCACCGTCGGCAGATCCTTGGCGCAGTGGATCACGCAGTTGTCCTGCACGCAGGAGCCGGCGCCGACGCGGATGCGGGAATTGTCGCCGCGCAGGACGGCGCCGAACCAGATCGAGGCGCCGGCCTCGACCACCACGTCGCCGATCAGCACCGCCGTGGGCGCGACGTACGCGTCGTCCGCGATCCGCGGCGCGACGCCCTCCAGCTCGATCACCGTCGCCATCGGGCCTCCTCGACCGCTCGCTTGTGCTCCTCGGTGCCGATCAGCTGGCTCTGGACCAGCCCCTCGGCGACCATCCCGCTCTCCAGATCCACGTTCGCGGCCAGCCACAGCAGCCGCTTGGCCGCCGCGTAGGCCTGCGGCGAGCGCGCGAGCATCAGCGCGACCCGCTCGCGGGCGGCCTCCAGCAGGCGCTCGTCCTCGACCACGGCGGTGACGAGCCCGAGCGCGTGCGCCTCGCGCGCGGAGACCCCCTCGCCGCCGAGCAGCACGTCGCGCGCGCGGCCGAGCCCGATCAGCTTCACCAGCCGCGTGACGCCGCCGTGGCTCGGGATGATCCCGAGCCGCCCTTCGCGGTAGACGAGCCGCGCGCCGGCGGCGATGAGGCGCACGTCGCACGCGAGCGCGAGCTGCGTGCCGGCGCCGGTGGAGACGCCGTTGATCGCGGCGACCGTCGGCTTCTCGAGCCGCTCGACGAGCGTGACCAGCTGGGTGAGGCGGTGCGAGTCGTGGCGGAACTCGCGCGGGTCCCAGTCGCGCTCGAAGCGCGACAGGTCGCCGCCGGCGCTGAACGCCCTGCCCTCGCCCGTGAGGATCACGGCGCGCACGGCGGAGTCGTCCGCCGCGGCCTCGAAGGCGTCGCGCAGCGCGCCGGCGAGCTCCGCGTCGATCGCGTTACGGCGCTCCGGGCGGGCGAGGGCGAGGGTGAGCACGCCGTCTTCGGCGAGGGTGCGGGTGACGGGCATGGGAAGGCAACGATGGTACGGTCGAAGCCGTGGGGGTCGCCGGCTACGCACACTTCCTCGCGCTCGCGGAGCGGGCGCAGTGGGACGAGGAGGACGTGGACCTGCGCGAGGATGCACGCCGCTGGCGGGCGCCGGTCACCGGCGGCGGGCTCGCGCCGGGCGAGCGCGAGCGCCTGGGAACGCTCGTCGCGAGCTTCCTGCTCGCGGAGACCGCGGTCGCGGCGGAGCTCGATCCGATCATCGCGCTGGCACCCCCGCAGGCGCAGGCGTGCTTCGCCGCCCAGCAGCGCGACGAGGAGCGCCATGCCCGCTTCTTCGCCCGCTACGCGGCCGAGGTCGGCACCGGCGAGCCGGACGAGGAGTGGCGCGAGCTCTTCGAGGAGCGCCTGCCGGCGGCGGCGCGCTCGGGCTCGCTGCGTGAGGCCGTCGGCCTCTACCACATGGTGCTCGAGGCGGTCGTGCTCAAGCGCGCGCTGCACACGCTCGTCGCCGCCGGCGTCGCGGGCGCCGAGCTGGTGCTGCGCGACGAGCGCTGGCACATCGGGTTCGGCGTGCGAGTGCTGTCGGACCTGGGCGTGCCGGAGCGCGAGGTCCTCTCCGCACTGCGATGAACCTGGAGACCAAGGAGCTGCCCGGCGAGGAGCCGGCCCTCGTGTTCCTGCATGAGGGCCTCGGATCGGTGCGGCTGTGGCGCGAGTTCCCGGAGCGGCTCACGGCCGCCACGGGCCGCCGCGCTCTGCTGTACTCGCGCGCCGGCCACGGCGACTCCGACGTCCCCGACGCGCCCCGCACGCCGCGCTTCATGCACGAGGAGGCGCTCGAGGTGCTGCCCGACCTGCTGGCGCAGCACGGCATCGAGCGCCCGATCCTGGTCGGCCACAGCGACGGCGGCTCGATCGCGCTGATCCATGCTGCGCGGCACCCGGTCACGGCGCTCGTCGTGCTCGCGCCGCACGTGTTTGTGGAGGACGTGTCGGTCGCGAGCATCGCCGAGGCGCGCGACACGTTCGAGGCGACCGACCTGCGCGAGCGCATGGGGCGCCACCACCGCGACGCCGAGGCGACGTTCCGGCTCTGGAACGACATCTGGCTCGCGCCGGAGTTCCGCGACTGGAACATCGAGGACGTCCTGGCGGGCATCGCCGCGCCCGTGCTCGCGATCCAGGGCGCGCACGACCAGTACGGCACGCTGGCCCAGATCGACGCGATCGAGGCCGGCGTGAGCGGACCGTTCGAGCGCGTCGTGCTCGACGCCCGCCACTCGCCGCACCTGGAGGCGCCGGAGGAGACGCTGACCGCCGCCTCCGGCTTCATCCGGAGCCTGCCGTGAGCCTCGAAGACCTGTTCGTCGTCCCGCTCGAGCGCAGCTTCAACGCCGTCTACGGCCACGAGTACGTCGACGCCACGCATGCCCGCGTGCCGGTCGCCCCGCACCTCCTGGGCGCCCACGGCGCCGTGCACAGCGGGGTCTACGCCGCGATCGCCGAGACGATCGCGTCGACCGGCACGGCGGTCGAGATGCTGTCGCAGGGCTTCATCGTCTCCGGCCTCTCGAACGCCACGTACGTGCTCGCGCAGGTCGCCGAGGGCGTGCTGGAGGCGGCGGCCACGTGCCGCGCGCGCGGCGAGGGCGAGTGGCTCTGGGATGTCGAGATCCGCGCGGGAGAGACGCTCGCCGCGCAGGCGACCGTGGTGATCGCGGTCAGGCCGGCCGGCCGGCCGGCTCGCAGCTGAGCAGCTCGAGCCGTCGAACTCGCGCGCATGACGGTGCGCAGCGACAGCAGGTCGACGCCGTGATCGTCGGCGACGATCTGGCGCATCGCGCCGGCGCGCGCCCGGCGCGCGCTGCGTGAGCCGCGCGCGCCGGGCGTCCATCACTGCGCCTAGTGCACGGTGAACGACCTGGTCAGGTCGGCCGTGGAGCTGTCACCCGCGTAGAGGTCGATCTGCCCCGGCTCGACGCGGAACTTGCCCCGGTTGTCGTAGAAGCCCCAGTCGCTCGCGTCGAGCGTGAAGCTGACCTGCGTCTTCTCGCCCGGCTGCAGCGTCACCCGCTCGAAGCCGCGCAGCCTGCGGACCGGCTGCGAGATGCTCGCGACCGGGTCGTGCAGGTAGAGCTGGACGACCTCGTCGCCCGCCCGGCTGCCGGTGTTCTGGACGTCGACGGTCGCCGTCACGCGCCCGTTGCGCGGGACCTGCGCCGAGCTCAGGCGCAGGTTGGAGACCGAGAACGACGTGTAGCTGAGGCCGTAGCCGAACGGGAACAGCGGGTCGCAGGTCGGGATGTCGCGGTAGCGCGAGTTGTACTTCGAGCTGGCGTCGCACGGCCGCCCGGTGGGCTCGTGGTTGTAGTAGATCGGCACCTGCCCGACCGAGCGCGGGAACGTCGCGGGCAGCTTGCCGCCGGGGTTGACCTTGCCGAACAGCACGTCGGCGACGGCGTTCCCGGCCTCGACACCTCCGAACCACGCCTCGAGGATCGCGGGCGAGCTCGCCGCGACGTCCGAGAGGTCCAACGGGCGGCCGTTGAACAGCACGACCGCGAACGGCTTGCCGAGCGCCTTGATCTGGTCGATCAGCTCCTGCTGCTTGCCGGGGAGCGTGATGTCCGAGCGCGACGTCGCCTCGCCGCTCATCTCCCGCGTCTCGCCGAGCGCGAGGACGATCTGATCGGCCGACTTGGCCGCCGCCACCGCGTCGGCGAAGCCCGTGTCCGGGCAGTCCTGTGCCGGGTCGTACTGGGGCGGCTCGGTGTTCGGCAGATCGCAGGCCTTCACGAACGTGGTGTCCGGGTCCTGCGCCTTCATCCCGGTCAGCACCGAGACGGCGTCGGCATCCTGCCCCTGCCCCCACCACGGGCCGAGCATGTCGTGCTGGTCGTCGCCCAGCGGGCCGATCACGACGGTCGACTTCTTCGGGTCCAGCGGCAGCACGTTGCCGTCGTTCTTGAGCAGGACCATCGAGCGCGAAGCCGCGTTGCGCGCGGCGGCGCGGTCGGACGCCGTGACGAAGCTCGCGGGGTCCTTGGCCTTGGCGACGTCGACGTACGGGTGCTCGAACAGCCCGGCGCGGAACTTGATCCGCAGGATGCGGCGCACCGCGTCGTCGAGCCGGCTCATCGAGATGCGGTGCTGCTGCAGCAGCTGCTTGCCGTAGTCGCGGATGTTGGTCGAGACCATCTCGGAGTCCGTGCCGGCGTTGAGCGCCAGCTGCGCCGCGTCAGGGCCGTCGGCGGCGACGCCATGGCCGCAGGGGCCGGTGTCCGGGTTCTTGGGCGGGCAGGCGCGCAGCTCGGCGACCGCCGTGTAGTCGCTCTCGACGAACCCGTCGAAGCCCCACTCCTTCTTGAGGATCTCCGTCTCGGTCTCCTCGTTCGCGCAGCCGGGCACGCCGCTGATCGCGTTGAACGAGCACATCACGGTGTCCGAGCCGGCGTCGATCGCCGCCTTGAACGGCGGCAGGAACTCGTTGCGCAGCCGAGCCTCGGAGACGTCGGTCGCGTTGTACTCGCGCCCGCCCTCCGGCTGGCCGTAGGCGGCGAAGTGCTTGACGCTCGTCACGACCTTGTCCGGCGCGCTGTAGTCGGCGCCCTGCGCGGCATGGACGCGCGCGGCGGCCAGGACCGAGCCGAGATACGGGTCCTCTCCCCCGCCTTCGGAGATGCGGCCCCAGCGCGGCTCGTGCGAGACGTCGACCATCGGGCTGTAGATCTGCTTGATGCCGACGGTCGCCGACTCGCGCGCGCCGATCGTGTCGTCGGCGGTCGCGACGCCCGGGTCGAACGCGCTGGCGGCGCCGAGCGGGATCGGGAAGATCGTCCGGTAGCCGTGGATCGTGTCGTAGGCGAAGAGGATCGGGATATGCAGTCGCGACTGCTCGACGGCGATGTGCTGGAAGTGGTTGATCTTGTCCGGGTCGACGAGGCTGAACACGCCGCCGACGCCCGCCTTCGCGTCCGCGTCGGTGATCTGCCCGTCCGACAGCAGCTGCACCTGCTGGAGCTTCTCGTCGACGGTCATCTTGCTCAAGAGCGCGTCGACTCGCCGCTCGATGTTGCGGTCCGCGGGACCTCGCGTGGGCTTCAGCGCCCCGTCGTCTCCCGCGCGCGTCGCGGCGACAACCCCGCCTGCCGACCCCAAGGCGGCCACCCCCGCTGCCAGCGCGACCACACGTGCCCTACGTCTCATTAGTACTCCCCCCGACTGGAATTCCGCCGCTTCACTCCCTTCCATGAACGCGTCGGGTTCAAACTCGCGAGTGCCGGGTAGGCGAGCAAGCGGTCCAGCGGGAGGAACCTGTCATGCGCATCCGTCTCATCGCGCTCGTCGCGACGTTGTCGTTCGCCCTTGCCGTGCCGCCTGCCGAGGCGCGCGACGGCACCCTGCAGCGCTACGCGCGCGATACCTGGGCGTCGTTCGCGGCGATGACCGATCCCGCCTCCGGGCTGCCGGCCGACATCCTCAACGCGGACGGCACGACGAGCGTGCAGACGTCGACGACGAACATCGGCGCGTACATGTGGAGCGCGGTCGTCGCGCAGCGGCTGGGGTTCATCCCGCGCGGCGAGCTCGTCTCGCGCCTGCAGACGACGCTCGGCACGCTCGAGCATATGGAGCGCCACGCGCCCAGCGGCCAGTTCTACAACTGGTACGACCACCACACGGGGGCGAAGCTCACGGCCTGGCCGCCGACGGGCGAGCCGCTGACGCCGATCCTCTCGTCCGTCGACAACGCGTGGCTCGCGACGGGGCTGAAGATCGTCGCGAGCAGCGTCCCGGAGCTGTCGAGCCGCGCCGACGCGCTCTACCAGAGCATGGACTTCGGCTTCTACTACCAGCCCGACGTCAACCGGATCCTGTTCCATTACGTGCCCGACACCGGCACGGGGCCGTGCTGCTACGACACCGTCGTCAGCGAGAGCCGGATCGCCGACTACATCGGCATCGCGAAGGGCGAGCTGCCGCAGAAGGAGTACTACGGGCGCTGGCGCAGCTTCCCGGACACGTGCGACTGGAGCTGGCAGGAGACCAAGCCGCTCGGCGTCTCGCGCTCGTACTTCGGCGTGGACGTGTTCGAGGGCGCGTATCCCTACGACGGGTTCAAGGTCACGCCGTCATGGGGCGGCAGCATGTTCGAGGCGCTGATGCCGTCGCTGTTCGTGCCCGAGGAGCGCTGGGCTCCGGGCAGCTGGGGCGTGAACCACCCGCTCACGGTCAAGGCGCAGATCCACCACGGGCTCCAGGAGGCGGGCTACGGCTACTGGGGCTTCTCGCCGGCGAACATCCCCGAAGGCGGCTACGACGCGTACGGCGTCGACGGGATCGGGATGAACCCGGACGGCGGGTACTCCAACGAGGCGCACACGGGCGTCGACCACGGCTTCGCCGGCTGCCGCGACGGCAAGCCGGACGCGGCGTCCTATCCGGACGGCGTCGTCACTCCGCACGCGGCCTTCCTCGCGCTGCGCTACGCGCCGGACGCCGCCCAGGCCGACCTGGCCAAGCTCCAGCGCGACTTCCCGGACATCTACGGCAAGTGGGGCTTCCGCGACAGCGTCAACGTCGGGACCGGGCACGTCTCGGGCGCCTATCTCTCGCTCGACCAGGGCATGATCATGGCCGCGCTCGGCAACGCGCTCGACCGCGACGTCCTGCGGCGCGCGTTCGCGACGCCGGACATGGAGCGCGCGCTGCGCCCCGTGATCGGCGTCGAGGAGTTCGGCGCCGACCCGCGCGGCTGCACGATCACCGGCACGCCGGGCGACGATCGCATCAAGGGCACGCCGGGGGACGACGTGATCTGCGCGGGTGCCGGCGACGACACGGTCGACGGCCGCGGCGGCGACGACGTGATCTTCGGCGACGCGGGCGACGACCGGCTCAGCGGCGGCGAGGGCGACGACACGCTCTACGGCGACGCCGGCAGCGACCGCCTCGACGGCGGCCGCGGCTTCAACGTGGAGTCCCAGGACTAGAGGGCCGCGCGATCCACCGGCTCGCCCGACGCGATCAGCTCGCGCGCGCGATCGAGGTCGCCGGAGCGCCCGACGGTCAGCGCCGCCGCGAGCCGGTCGCCGTCGAGGTAGTACACGGTGAACTCGCCGTCGTCGAGCGAGCCGCGCACGAGCTCCTCGGTCCACGAGTACGCCGGGCCGACGTACTCCATCGAGACCCAGTCGGCGAGGTCGGAGAAGAAGTACGGGACCGCGTCGTGGACGTGGTCGCGGCCGAGCATCGACAGCGCCGCGCTGCGGCCCTGCTGCTCGGCGACGTCCCAGTGCTCGATCCGCATCCGCGCGCCGCCGTGGACCACGCTCTCGTACTCGGCGACGTCGCCGGCGGCCCAGATGCCGGGCGCGGAGGCGCGCAGGCGCGAGTCCACCAGGACGCCGCCGCGCTCGCCGAGCTCCAGGCCGGCGGCGCGCGCCAGCGTCACGTCCGGGTGCACGCCAGCGCCGACGACCACCGCGTCGGCCTCGTAGCGGTCGCCGGCCTTCGTCACGACCGTGCTCACGCGCCCCTCGCCCTCGAAGCGCGCGACGTCCTGGCCGCCGTGGACCTGCACCTGGTGCTCCTCGAGCACGCGCTGGAAGAAGCCCCCGGCCCGCTTGCCGAAGGCGCGCTCGAGCGTGACGTCCTCCTGCATCACGATCGTGCAGCGCTTGCCGAGCGAGGTCAGGGTCGCCGCGACCTCGGTCGCGATGTAGGAGCCGCCCACGAGCACGACGTGGCCGGCGTCCTCGACGTCCTCGCGGACCTCGTCGGCCGTGCGCAGCGTGCGCAGGTAGTGGATGCCCGACAGCGCCGCGCCGTCGATCCGCAGCCGGTGCACGTTGGCGCCGGTGGCGAGCAGCAGCCTGCCGTAGTCGACCGTGCTTCGGTCGGCGAGCGTGAGCGTCCTGGCGGCCGTGTCGAGCTTGGTCGCGCTCGTGCGCACGCGCAGCTCGACCCCGTTCTGGGCGTACCACTCGGGCGCGTCGAGCAGCGCCTGCTCGTGCGTGATGTCGCCGTGCAGGTAGCTCTTCGTGACCGCGGTGCGGTCGTACGGCGGGTCGGGGTCGCGCGAGAGCAGGAGGATGTCGTGCGCCCCCTCCTCGACGAGCGTCTTGGCGGCGCTGTGGCCCGCAGGACCGCCGCCGACGATCACGTACTCAGGCACCCGTGAACTCCGCCTTCCGTTTCTCGGCGAACGCCCCGAGGCCCTCGTGCGCGTCGGCCGTCTCGAACAGCCGCTTGATCCCCGCGCGCTCGCGCGCCAGCGCGTCGGCGAGCGGCGCGTCGACGCCTTGGTAGGTGGCGAGCTTGATCTCGCCGATCGCGGCGGTCGCGCCGGCGGCGAGGCTCTCGGCGTACGCGCGCGTGCGGTCGGCCGTCTCGCCGGCGGCGAACAGGCGGTTGAGGATGCCGAGGCCGTGCGCCTCGCCGGGACTGACCTGACGGCCGGTGACCATCAGGTCGAGCGCCTTCGCCGTGCCGATCAGGCGCGGCAGGCGCTGCGTCCCGCCGTTCCCGGGCAGCAGGCCGAGGGTGACCTCGGGGACGCCGAGCCGGTAGCTCCCGCGCGCGCCGAAGCGCAGGTCGCAGGCGAGCGAGATCTCCAGCCCGCCGCCGAGCGCGTGGCCTTCGATCTGCGCGATGAAGACCTTCGGGATCGTCGCGATGCGCGCGAGCACCTCGTGCCCGAGCTCGATCATCGCCATGTTGCCGGCAGTGTCGTTGGCGAGGAACGCCTTGATGTCGGCGCCCGCGCAGAAGAACCGCTTAGAGGCGCTGCGGACGATCACGGCCTTGGCCTCGGCATCGGAGGCCGCGGCGTCGACCGCGTCCGACAGCTCCTCCATGAACGCCTTGTCGTACGAGTTCGCGGGCGGCTTGTCGAGCGTGATGTAGCCGACCGCGCCCTCGGCGGCGTACGCGACGGCCACTACTCCAGCCCTCCGATGACGACCGAGATGTCCTCGAGGTAGTAGTCCAGCCCCTCCTGCCCGTGCTCCTTGCCGTAGCCGGACTGCTTGACGCCGCCGAACGGCAGCTCGTCGTAGCCGTAGTGGAACTGGTTGACCCACTTCATCCCGGCCTCGACCTCGTTGGCGACGCGGTTGATGACGCGGATGTCGTTCGTCCACACCGACGCGCCGAGCCCGTACTCGGAGTCGTTGGAGAGCTGGATCGCCTCGTCGAGGTCGGATACCTTCCACACCGGCAGGACCGGGCCGAAGGTCTCCTCGCGCGCGACGCGCGAGTCGGTCGCCGGGTCGGCGACGATCGTCGGCTGCATGAAGTAGCCGTCGCCGTCCGGCGCCTCGCCGCCGAGCAGCAGCTCGCCGCCGGTGTCGAGCGCGTCCTGGAGCTGCTCGAGGATCTCGTCGCGGCCCGAGGACGTGTGCAGCGGCCCGACGCGGATCGCCGGCTTCTCCGCCTTCTCCCAGCCGAGGCCCGGCTCGTACTTGCCGACGGTCCTGACGAGTTGCTCCATCAGCTCGTCGTAGACCTCCTCGAAGACGTACAGGCGCTTTCCGCCGAGGCACATCTGACCGCAGTTCCAAAAGCGGCCGATCGCGATGCCGCGGGCCGCCGCCTTGATGTTCGCGTCGGGAGCGACGATCACCGGATCCGAGCCGCCGAGCTCCATCGTCATGCGCTTGAGCTTCGGCGCGGCCAGGCCCATGATGTGGCGGCCGACGGCGGTCGAGCCGGTGAACGCGACGCGGCGGACCTTGTCGTGGGTCACGAGCGCGTCGCCGACCTCCGAGCCGCGGCCGGTGACGACGTTAACGACGCCCGGCGGGATCTCGGCCTCGAGCAGCAGCTCGGCGATCTTGAGCGTCGTCAGCGGCGTCGTGGCGGCCGGCTTGACGACGACCGTGTTGCCCGCCATCAGCGCCGGCCCGAGCTTGGTGCCGAGCAGGGTGAGCGGGAAGTTGTTCGGGACGATCGCGGCGACGACGCCCATCGGGCGGCGCAGCACCATGCCGTAGGCCTTTGAGAGCGCCGACGGGAGCGCCTGGTGCGTGCCGCGGACCTTGGTCGCGAGGTCGGCGTAGTAGTTGAGGCCGTGGAGCAGGTGGTGGATCTCGCCTGCGGCTTCGGTCACCGGCTTGCCCTGCTCGTGCACGAGCGACTCGGTCAGCGCCTTGCGGTCGCGCTCGATCAGCGCGATCGCCTTGCGCAGCAGGTTCGCGCGGTCCTCGGCGTCGGTCCGCTGCCAGTCGGCGAACGCCTCGTGGGCGGAGTTCACCGCGCGGTCGACGTCCTGCACCGTGCCGCGCGGGACCTCGGCCAGCGTCTGTCCGGTCGCGGGATCGACGACCGGGATCGCCTCGCCCGCCTCACCGGCGGTGCGCTCGCCTGCGATCAGCATCTCAACCATCTTGCTCTCCTTTTCAAGGCGCCAGGCTCCGGCCGCCGCAGGCGACCACCACCTGGCCCGTCACATACGCCATCGCGGGAGAGGCGAGCGCGGCGACCGTCTCGGCGATCTCGCTCGGCTCCCCCATCCTGCCCATCGGGATGCTCGCGACCATCTTCGCCAGCACCTTCTCCGGCATCGCCATCGTCATCTCGCTCGCGGTCAGGCTCGGCGCGATCGCGTTGACGCGCACGCGCGGGGCGAGCTGGAGCGCGAGCGCGCGGGTCATGCCGACGAGCCCGCCCTTGGAGGCGGAGTAGTTGAGCTGGCCGAAGTTGCCGAGATACGCGCGGCTCGCGAGGCTGACGATCGACGCGCCGTCGCCGAAGCGGTCGGTCAGCGCCGTCGTGAGCTCGTAGGCGGCGCCCAGGTTGACGCGGATCACCGCCAGGAAGTCGTCCTCGGTCATCTTCACCGCGCGGGCGTCGCGCGTGATGCCGGCGTTGTTGACGAGCACGTCGACGCGGTCCACCGCGTCGAGGATCCTCGCACGGTCCTCGGGCTTGGTGATGTCGGCGACGATCCCGTCGACGGACGGGTCGAGGTCGACGCGCAGGACGTCGTGGTCGCGCTCGAGCCGCTCGGCGATCGCCCTGCCGATGCCGCGGGCGGCGCCCGTGACGATCGCCGTCACGTGAGTGCCTTCCCGACGTGGCCTGGGCCGAGGCGGATCAGCTCGCCGCTGATGTCGGACTGGTCGTGCAGGATCGCGATCCAGTGATCGGTGTGCCGCGGGTCGTCGCCGACGGCGATCGCGTTGGCCACGTTGCCCTCGGCGGCGAGCGTGCGGACGGCGCTCAGCAGCGCGTTGGCGAGGATGGCGCCGAGCACGGTGTCCTGGCCGAGCAGGTCGCGCTGCCGGAGCACGTAGACGATCGGCTCGCCGTCGCGCGCCGCCTGCTGGCTGCGATGGAAGGCGTCGAGCAGCGCGGCTTCGACGGCCGCGAAGCCGGCCGGCGCCTCCGGTTGATGGAGGATCACACGGGCTCCCGCAGCTTGTAGCGCTGGATCTTGCCGGTCGGCGTCTTCGGCAGCTCCTCGACGAACGCGATGAAGTGCGGGTACTCGTAGCGCCGCAGGCGGCTCTTGCACCACTCCTGCAGGTCGGCGGCGAGCGTGTCGTCGCCGGCGTCGCCGCGGCAGACGACGAACGCCTTCACGCGCGTCGTGTAGTCGGCGTCGACGCCGATCGCGGCCGCCTCGAGCACGCGCGGGTGCTCGACGAGCACGTTCTCGATCTCGATCGGGCTCGCCCACAGGCCCCCGACCTTGATCATGTCGTCGGCGCGGCCTTCGTAGACGAAGTAGCCGTCGTCGGTCTCCCGGTAGCGGTCGCCGGTGAAGAACAGGTCGCCGTGGACAGCGCGCTTGGTCTTCTCGTGCTGGTGCCAGTAGTACGCGAGCGCGCTGTCGCCCTTGACGTAGAGATTGCCGACCTCGCCCTTCGCGACCGGCTGGCGGTGCTCGTCGAGCAGGTGCAGCTCGTAGCCCGGGACGGGCCTGCCGGAGCTGCCGGGGCGGACGTCGCCGGGGCGGTTGGAGCAATAGATGTGGAGCATCTCCGTCGAGCCGATGCCGTCGACGATGTCCAGCCCGAACGTGGACTGCCAGCGTCTGAGCACCTCGGGCGCGAGCGGCTCGGCGGCGGAGACGCACATGCGCACGCTCGACAGGTCGTGCCCGCCGGCGTCGGGAAGGTTGACCATCGCGCCGTAGAGCGTGGGGACGCTGAAGAAGAGGCTCGGCCTGTGGAGTTCGGCGGTCTCGAGCAGGCCGCGCGGGTCGGGCCTTCCCGGGCGCAGGACGGTGGTCGCGCCGACCCAGTACGGGAACGTGAGGTTGTTGCCCAATCCGTACGCGTGGTAGAGCTTGGTCGAGGAGAGCGTGACGTCCTCCTCGGCGATCCGGAGGATCTCGCGGGCGAACGTCTCGCACGTGTAGGGGATGTCGTGGTGCAGGTGCACGACGCCCTTCGGGAACCCGGTCGAGCCGCCGCTGAAGAGCCAGAAGGCCATGTCGTCGCGATGCGTGTCGACGGGGTCGGTCTCCCCTGCCACGAAGCTCGCCTCGAAGTCGCTGCGCGCGATCGCGTCCGGTACGCGCTCGACCAGCGCGTCCTCGACGATCACCACCTTCGCGTAGCTGTCGCGCGCGTAGTGATGGAAGTTCTCGGTCGTGTCGAGGAAGGAGACCGGCGCGGGGACGGCGCCGATCCGCATCGCGCCGAGGAAGGTGGCGACGAAGGTCGGCGAGTCGTCGAGGATCATCAGCACGCGGTCCTCGCGGCCGACGCCTCGTTGCCGGAGCGCGCTGCCCGCGGCGCAGACGCGCTCGTGCAACTGGGCGTAGGTCAGCTCCTCGCCGGCACAGCGGATCGCGACCTTGGCTCCGCGCCCGGCCTCCAGGTTGCGGTCAACCAGGGTGCCCGCGTTGAACCGCTCCGGGACCTCGAACATCGCTCCTCCGGCTCGACAGCGGCGCGATCGTACCAAAACGGGACTTACTCGCTAAGCCAGTCGCTGCGCGGGCTCGAGCACCGCGCGCGACTTGACCTCCAACAGACCCCTGGGGGTGAGCCGGAGCTCGGGCAGGAAGTCGCCGGAGGCGAACAGGAGGCTGTACACGATGTCGTGGAACGGGTAGCCGGCGGCGCGCGCGTGGCGCTCGAGCTCCTGCTCGAGCCGCACCGTCTCGGCGAACGTGCCGGCGTGGATCAGGCCGTCGATCGCCAGCGGCGCGGACCAGCCGCCGTCGAACGCGATCCCGCCGTTCATCTCGGCCACGGTCGCGGCGGCGCGGCCCATCGCCGCGGGGTCGCGCCCGAGCACGAGCAGCTCGAGCGAGGTCGTCAGCGTGGTGGCGAAGCCGGGCAGGTCGTCGAACAGGCCGGCGATGACGCCGCGCGTGATCCAGGTGCCGTCACGCCCGAGCAGTGCCGCGTGGACGTGGCCAGGCGGGAGCAGGTCGCCGATGTGGGTGTCGGCGCGGCGGTTGATCACCGCGCTCTCGTGGCGCATCACCGGGATCGAGCCGGTCTGGCCGTAGAGCGAGCGGTCGGCGAAGTAGGAGGGCGCGGCGAAGCGCGGGCCGGCCGGCCAGTCGATGTGCGGGAGCGGGGCGACGAGCCGGCCGTCGCGGGCGGCGACGTTGCCGTCCACGAGGACGGTCTCCGGGGCGGGCAGTCCCTCGCCGGGCAGGATGTTCAGCGTCGCGCGGCGGCCGGGCGCGATCCCGCCGAGCTCCTCGTCGAGGCCGAGGAACGTCGCGGGATCGATCGTCGCCATCTGCAGTGCGCGCATCGGCTCGAGCCCGGCGTCGAGCGCGACGCGCAGCGCACCGCCGATCATGCCGCGCTCGGCGTAGAAGCCCGGCGTCGCGCCGTCGGTGGTGAGCATCAGGCGGCGGGCGGCCCCGACGACCGGCGCGAGGGCCTCGAGCATCGCGTGCAGGTCAGGCCGCAGCGAGGACTGGCGCAGCATCGTCCACATCCCGAGCCGCAGCCGGCTCAGCGCCTCCTCCCCGGTGATGGCCTCGTGGTCGGCCGAGATCCCGGCGGCGGAGAGCGCGTTCAGGCGCTCGTACGACGCGCCCGCGTTGTGGCCTTCGACGCGGCGGCCGGCGGCCTTGGCGGCGGCGATGCCGGCGAGCAGGTCCGGGTGGCCCTGCGTGACGGCGAACCAGTTGGTGATCTCGCCGCTGGCTACGACCTCCGGCCAGCGCAGCATCTCCGCGACCGCCTCGGGCGGGAAGGCGTCGTGCTCGTAGGCCGACTGCGGCGCGATCCGGGCGACCCAGTGCACGTGCGCCGGCGCGTCGTTCATCGCGTCGACGATCCGGCGCAGTCCGGGCGCACCGTGCGCCATGAAGAAGAAGAGGTTGTCGTAGACGATCGTCGTCGTCCCGTCGGGCACCGCCACCTCGAGCAGGGTCGCGGGCGAGTACAGGCACCACGGATGCGCGTGCGGCTCGATGTAGCCGGGCACTACGAGCTTGCCGCGGGCGTCGATCGTCTCGGCTTCGGGGTCGGGCGCGCGCGGGCCGACGTATGCGATGCGGCCGCCGGCGATCTCGACGTTGGCCTCGATCCACTCGCCCGTGTAGACGTCGGCGACCGTCCCACCGGGGATGACGAGATCCGTCACCAGGCGCCCGGGGCGTACTCGGCGCGCAGGTCGAAGTAGCCGACCGGCTCCGAGCAATGACGGCAGACCAGCTGCGGCTCGGCCTCCTCACCGCACGCCTTGTGGATCAGCCTGACGGGCGGGTCGTCGACCTTGTAGCGGTCGCCCCACTCCATCAGTGAGAGCAGGACGGGATAGAGGTCCAGGCCCTTCTGCGTGAGCCTGTACTCGTAGCGCTCGGGCTTTGAGCGGTAGAGCGCACGCTCGAAGACGCCCTCCTCCACGAGCCGGGCGAGCCGGTCCGACAGCAGCGTGCGCCCGACGTCCAGCCGCGCCTGGAACGCATCGAACCGCGACGTGCCGCGGAACGCCTCGCGCAGGATGAGCATCGTCCAGCGGTCGCCGAGCACCGACCACGTCCGCGCGACCGAGCAGTAGACCTCGTCCAGCGCACGGTGCTTCATGGCGCAGGAGGATAGTCCTGGTTCGGGACTGGCGCTTGGCGCGCGGCGAGGTCCGGGCCGCGCGTCGCCGCGAGCGGGCAGCGGGGCGCGATCTCCGCGAGCGGCCGGCGGGGCGCGATCTCCGCGGGCGGCCGGCGGGGCGCGATCTCCGCGGGCGGCCGGCGGGGCGCGAGCTCCGCGGGCCAGTCCGCGCGGCGATCCCACCGGCGATCGCCGCGCTCGTCCCTGCGGCCGCTGGCGACTCGCGCCGTGTCAGCGGGCCGGCCCGCGCGGCGACCCGACCGGCGATCGCCGCGCGCCGTCGCGCGGCGGCCGGCGACTCGCGCCGTGCCAGCGGGCCGGCCCGCGCGTGGACCCCACCGGCGATCGCCGCGCTCGTCCCTCGGCGGCCGGCGACGCGCGCCGTGTTCAGCGGGCCGGCCCGCGCGGCGACCCCACCGGCGGTCGCCGCGCGCCGTCGCGCGGCGGCCGGCGACTCGCGCCGTGTTCAGCGGGCCGGCCCGCGCGGCGACCCCACCGGCGGTCGCCGCGCGCCGTCCCTCGGCGGCCGGCGACTCGGGCCGTGTCAGCGGGCCGGCCCGCGCGGGGACCCGACCGGCGATCGCCGCGCGCCCTCCCTCGGCGGCCGGCGCCCCGCGGCCCGCATGACCCTCCGCGGCCTGCGCCGCAATCCACCGGCGATCTCCGCGCGCCTCCTGCCCGGTGCGCAAGGCTTGCCCGCGCGGCCGCCCGCCGGGCTCGAAACTGCGCAATGAGGAGAGGCGGCTGTCTTGCCTCCGGCCGCTCGGGGAGGACGACCGCAGCGAGAACCGGCCATGCGTCGAGACCGCCGCGTCGGGGCTCCCCGGGCTCGGAACTGCACACGACGGCGAGCGGCTGTCTTGCCTCCGGCCGCTTAGGAGGACGACCGCCGCGAGAACCGGCCATGCGTCGAGACCGCCGCGTCGGGGCTCCCCGGGCTCGCAACTGCGCACTAAGGAGAGCGTCTGTCCCGCCTTTGGCCGCTCAGGAGGACGACCGCGCCGTATCCGCCGGCCGGCGACATGAGCGCGGCCGACCCGCGCCGGGGCGGTGACGCGGACGCGCGGTGCGGCCGCCCCGCTCGATCTCCGCGAGTGTCGGACCGCGCCGTGACGATCGACCACGTTCTCTCACTGGGACCCGGTGAACGCGCATGTTCGATCACTCTCGCTCGCGCCGTGTGGGGGGTGCGTCACGTTTCTCAAGCTATGTATCGATAAACGTGACGCACCCCTTCGGCGGCCCGCGAAAAAACGATCACGCGGCCTCGCGCGCCGGCATGGCGACCCGCCCCACCTCGTTACTGCCCGCCGTTTGCCGATCCCGCCGCGGCAACGACGGCTCGCACCGCGCAACCGCCGCGCCACGACGATCACCGCGCCGCGCACCGCGTCATCGCCGGCATCGCCCCCGCTCCAGCAGTCAACGCGCGCGGCCCTCGCTCTGCCCGCCGTCGGCAGCGCTCGGGACGCGACTCGTCGCTCCGACCGGTCCGGCGAATAGCTTCCCAGCTCGTGAACGACGTGTTGCGCCGCCGCTCGGTCGGGGCCCCCGCGGCTCGGTCGACGTTGCTGACGGTGCTCGGCGAGTACCTGCTTCCCCGGCCTGAAGGGGTGTGGCAGGAGGCGCTGATCAGCTCGTTGCGGCTGCTCGGGTTCACGCCCTCCGCCGCTCGGCAGGCGGTCGTGCGCAGCACTCGCGAGGGGTGGTTGGAGGGTGAGCGGATCGGGCGGCGGTCGCGGATGAAGCTCACGCCGGCGTCCGCCGAGCTGCTCCGCGACGGCGCCCGGCGCATCTACGGGTTCGGGCGCCCCGTCAGCTGGGACGGACGCTGGCTGCTGCTGGTCCTGCGGGTGCCCGAGCAGCGGCGGGAGCTCCGGCACCGCCTCACGACCCAGCTGGCGTGGGCGGGGTTCGGCTCGCTCGGCGGCGGCCTCTGGATCACCCCGCACGTGGACCGCGAGACGCTCATCAAGCCGGAGCCGCCCGCCCAGCTGCTCTCGTTCCGAGCCGAGATGGGCGGGCTGGGCGACACCGCCAAGGTGATCGAGGAGGCATGGGACCTGCCGGAGCTGCGCGAGCACTACGACCAGTTCCTGGCCGACTTCGCCGAACCCTCGCCCGGCGAGGCGCCCGCGATCTTCGCCGCCCAGACCGCGCTCGTGCACGCGTGGCGGCGGTTCCCATTCATCGACCCGGACCTGCCGGACGACCTGCTCCCCGCCGACTGGCCGCGCCCGCGCGCCTACGAGCTGTTCCGCGCCCGCCACGACAGCTGGGCGCCCGCCGCGCAGGCCCACTTCGACTCGCTCGCGGGCGGCGGAGGCTGACCGCGCGACCGCGCTGCGCAAACCGCCGGCGGTCAGAGCCCGCGCGTAAAGGCGCGCGAGTGCGACGCGAACGCGCGGCGAAGGGCCGCGGGCGGCGAGAGCCCGCCGCGCGACCGCGACGTCGAACGGCCGCAGGCGGCGAGCCTGCCGCGCGACCGCGACGTCGAACGGCCGCGGGCGGCGAGAGCCCGCCGCGCGACCGCGACGTCGAACGGCCGCAGGCGGCGAGCCCGCCGCGCGACCGCGACGTCGAAGGGCCGCAGGCGGCGCGAGCCCGCCGCGCGGCCACGCCGCGCGAATCGCCTCGAACCGCGGAGCCCCGCGCCCGCGCCTAGACCCCGCGGCAGTTCAGCTCGACCTCGCGCCGCACGGGCGCGGCGTCGCCGCTGCGGACCGCCGTCTGGATCGCTCCCTGGACGCGCAGCTCGTAGGCGTCGGTCTGGCGCCGTGTCGGCCAGCTCGGGATGTCGGCGATCACGGACGCCGCGCCGGCCATGTCGGCGCCCCTCAGCCAGTACTTCAACCAGAGGCAGTACGCGCGGTACTCGACGAGCGCCTGCACGTCCGCGCGGAAGTTGATCGAGGACATGGCGCTGGGGTCTGCAGGCCTGGCGGCCCAGTCGAAGTGGTCGCGCATCCCGGGCGGATACGGCGTCCGCGCCTCGATGCCCGCCGCGACGGCGGGCAGCGCTTCGTGGCGGACGCGGCCGTACGGGGCGCGGGGAGGCTTCGGCGCCGTCGTCAGCGCATGCGACAGGACGAGCGTCGCCGCGGGGACGCCCTTCACGGGCGGCGTCGCCGGGACCTGCTCGCGCCGCGGGACGAACAGCAGCAGCGCCGCCGCGGCCGCCGCGACGGCGACGAGCCCGATGGCGATCCGCCGCGGTCCGCGCGCCCGAGCCCGAGCCCGCGGCCGCTGCCGGGCTGCCGCGGCCACCAGCTGCGCCTCGAGCATCGGCAGCCGGCTCACGCGCCGCTCCCCTTGTAGCGCGCCCGCAGCGTCGCGAGCCCGCGGCTGACGCGCTTGCGCACGACCGCCTCCGAGCAGCTCAGCCGGCGGGCGATGTCCTCGTAGGAGGCGTCCTCGAGGAAGCGCGCCTGGATCGCCCCCGCCTGATCGACCGGCAGCCCCTCGAGCATCTGGCGCGCCGTCACGTCCGCCAGCAGCGCCTCGATCCCCGAGACGTCCTCGTCGCTCAACTCGAGCGGCGGCATCCCCAGCCGGCGCCGCGCGCGGTCGTCGACGCGGCGGCGCTCGAGGCTGGAGCGGAGCACGTTGCGGGCGATCCCGAACAGCCACGCCGTCGCAGGCTCGGGGCGCGGGCGGAAGCGCGGCGCGCTGATCAGCGCCGCGGCGAAGGTCTCCGCCGTCAGGTCGGCGGCCAGCTCGCCGTCGCGGACGCGCGCGACCATGTAGCGCAGCACCGAGTCCTCGTGGCGGCGATAGAACGCGCCGAACGCATCGGGGTCCCCGGGCGTCCAACCAAGCAGCGCGTCATCGCTCGCGTCCGCATACGACCTCACCGCCCCTCTACTACAGGAACGGCCGCCGTTTGTGACCCCTTCAGCGGAGCAGGTCCTCCAGATCCAGCTGGCCGCCCGCGAACGCGAGCCTGCCCTCGGCGTCGACCGGCCACTGGTCGGCCGGGCGATCCCAGTAGAGCTCGACGTCGTTGCCGTCGGGATCGGTCACATAGACCGCCTCGTGCGTGCCGTGGTCGGCGAGCTGACGCAGCGGCCAGTCGACCGCCTGCAGCCGCCGCACCGCGTCGGCGAGCGCCGCCCGCGACGGGTACAGGATCGCGACGTGGTGCAACCCGGCGACGCCGTCCGGCTGCGGCGGACCGCCGGCCGACTTCCAGGTGTTGAAGCCGAGGTGGTGGTGGTAGCCGCCGGCCGACAGGAACAGGACGTCGCCGGTCGTCCCCCACCCCGGCACGTCGCGGGCCTCGAAGACGACGTCGAAGCCGAGCACGTCGACGTAGAACCCGCGCACGCGGTCGATGTCCGACGTGCGCAGGTGAACGTGGCCGATCGTCGTGCGCGGATCGATCGGGTTCGGCGCGGGCGCGCTCGGCGTGATGCTCACGAGGCCTCCAGGCGGATGACGTTGCCGGACGGATCGGGCAGCTCGAGTGCGCCACCGGCCGGCGCGGCTCCGGCGCGCTCGGCGACCGCCGCCAGGTCCTCAGGCGTGACGACGACGGTCCAGTGGCGCATGCCGGCGACGCCCCCGCCGGGCACCGGCGGGACGCCGGGGCCGCGCCAGGTGTTGACGGCGATGTGATGGTGATAGCCGCCGGCAGACAGGAACGCCGCGGTCGGCATCTCGAACTGGACCTCGAAGCCGATCACGTCGCGATAGAAGTCGCGCGCGGCCGCGAGGTCCGAGACGTGCAGGTGCAGGTGCCCGGTCTTGAAGCCCGGCCCGACGAACCGCGGCACCTCGGCGCCGCGCGCCAGCGAATACAGGCCCTCGACGTCCAGCGGCGCCGGACCGCCGGAGTAGCCGAGCCCAGCCGGCCACGCCGACCGCGGCCGGTCGGCCGCCAGCTCGAGCCCGTTGCCGTCGGGATCCGGGAGGTAGATCGCCTCGTGCGTCTGGTGGTCGGACATGCCCTCGACCGGCGTGCGCGTGCGCACCAGCCGGTCGACGGCGAACGCGAGCTCCTCGCGCGAGGGATACAGCAGCGCGACGTGGTAGAGGCCTGCGTGGCGGCCCGCAGGCCGGGCCGCCACGTCCTCGTGCAGCGCCAGCACGTCCTCGCCACCCGCCCCGAGCCTCGCGACGCCGTCCTCGTGCGCGTGGACCCGGAGCCCGATGGCGTCCTGGTAGAAGCCCAGCGAGCGATCGAGGTCGGAGACCGTGAGGTGGGTGGCGCGGAGCCGCGTCGTGGCGGCCAGCGCGGGCGTGGTGGCGGGACTGGTCATGGCTTAGGCGGCCTGCTTGATCGCGGAGATGTCGAGCGCGAGCTTGACCTTGTCGGAGACCAGCATGTTGCCACTGCCGAGCGCCTGGTTGAACTTCATCTCCCAGTCGCCGCGGCTCAGCTGGCCGGTGATCTCGAGGCCGACGCGCTCGTTGCCCCACGGGTCGATGTCGGTGCCTTGGACCTCCGCGTGCAGCGTGATCGGGCGCGTGATCCCGTGCATGATCAGGTCGCCCGTGATGCGGAACGTCTCGTCGTCGACGGGCGTGATGCTGGTCGACGCGAACGTGATCTGCGGGTTGGCCTCGGCGTCGAAGAAGTCGGCCGAACGCAGGTGGTCGTCGCGCTGCGGCTCGTCGGTGTTGATCGACGCGGTCTCGACCGTGCCGGACGCGTGCGCGCCGTCCTCGCCGATCACGAGCTTGCCGTCGAAGGCGCCGAAGTTCCCGCGCACGGTGGCGATGCCCATGTGCTTGACGGCGAACTCGACGCGCGAATGCGCCGGATCGACGGTCCAGGTACCGGTCGGAACGCTGGTCGTGGTGTTGATGGCGGTCATTGGATGCTCCCCGTGAAGTAGTTGCTTGCACAACATACTCGGGTAGGTGGCGCCGACTTACAGCCATCACTTCGGGTGGTTCGAGCTATCCTTTCTGATGTGGACGACCTTACACCGCAGCTCTCGGCCGCCCTGGCCCCCGTGGTCCCCCACCGTGCCGCCGCCGTGCTCGCCGGCGCCTGCGCGCGCTCGCCGATGCTCGCGCACGGCGACGCGGACGTCGCGGGCCGGATCACGACCGGCGAGCTGGCGCAGCTCGCCGCCACCATCCCGGTCGGCGACGTGTGGCAGGGCAGCGCGCCGGTCGGAGGCGAGCGCCGGCCGGTGATCGCCATCGCGGCCGTCGCGGGCGGCAACGGCTCGCTTCTCGTGCTCGTGCGCGAAAGCGCCGCGCCACTCGATGACACGGCGCTGCGCATCCTCAAGGGCGTCTGGGCGCTCGTCGCCGCGACGCTGGACCAGCGGCTCGAGGACGCCGAGCCGGTCGACCTCGCCGCCTCGCGCCACGCGGCGAGCGAGCGCGCCCGCGTGACCGCCGAGCTTGCCGACGCCCACGGCGCCGCCCTCTCCGCCCTGCTCGGCACGCTGCGGGCGCGCGACCTCGACGACGGCGCGGCCCGCCGCGCGGCGACCGACCTCGCGGCCTCCGCGCTCGTCGAGCTGCGCGCCACGGGCGAGCGCGAACGCGAGCTGTCGGACGAGCCGGCCGAGCAGGCGTTCGCGCTGCTGCGCGACGAGCTGCGCCCGCTCGTCCGCTACGGCTCGACCGAGATCGAGCTTGCCGGACCCGGCTCGGACGGCCGGCTGCCGAGCACCGTCGCCCAGGCCGGCCGCGCGATCGTGCGCGGGGCCGTGCTGACGATGCTCGAGCAGGAGGGCGTCCGCCGCATCCGCGTCGGCTGGGAGCTCGGCGAGGAGCTCCGCGTCAGCGTCCGCGACGACGGGCCGGGCGAGCTCGCGCGCCAGGGCCTCGCGATGCATGGCCTGGCCGACCGCGCCCGCGCGCTCGACGGCGACCTGGAGATCGACAGCGTGCCCGGCTGGGGGACGCACGTGCAGGCGCGGCTGCCGCTCGGCCCGGCGCTGCCGGGGCGCCCGGCGGGTCCGCTCGCGGCGCTCAACCCGCGCGAGCTCGAGGTGCTCGAGCACCTCGCCCGCGGGCGCCGCAACCGGCAGATCGCCGGGGAGCTCTCGATCTCCGAGAACACCGTCAAGTTCCACGTCGCCAACGTGCTCTCCAAGCTCGGCGCGGGCTCACGCGGCGAGGCCGGCGCGATCGCGCGCGACGCGGGGCTCGGTGCCCCGACGCCCGCCTGAGGGCGTTCGCCAAAGTACCGGGGGTGTCCAATCAACACATCCGCTCCGCGCTGCTGCTCACTCTTGCCGCGGCTTCGACGTACACCGCCACCGCCACCGCCACCGCCAAGACGATCGTGGGCTCCAACGCCGCACAGACGCTGACGGGAACGGCCGCCACCGACAACATCTCAGGCCTCGGCGGCCACGACATGATCCGCGGTCTCGGCGGCGACGACACCCTGACGGGCGACACCGGCCCCGACGAGCTCGACGGCGGCGACGGCAACGACACGATCAACGGCGGCTCTGGCGACGACGACGCCGACGGCGGGAACGGCAACGACATCCTGCTCGGCGGCGTCGGCCACGACACGCTCGCGGGCGGCACGGGCGACGACTCGCTGAGCGGCAACGAGGCCCCCGACCGCATCATCGGCGGCGACGGCAACGACGCGATCGACGGCGGCTCGGGCGGCGACGACCTGTTCGGCGGCAACGGCGACGACACGATCCACTCCGGCACCGGCCCGGACCGGATCGATGCCGGCCCGGGGAACGACCAGGTCTTCGTCAACTCCGGCAGCGCCGTGACGAGCGTCGACTGCGGCGACGGCGCCGACACCCTCTTCATCAACCCGCGCAAACGGCCGGGCGGCGTCTCCAACCAGCAGGCCCTACGCGAGGGCAGGATCGTCAACTGCGAGACGGTGGTCGAGCAGGCGCCGGAGGCGGACCCGACGCGCGGCATCACCTGGTCGGGCGACGGGACCAAGCACGGCGGCACGCGCAACGACCGGCTCAACGGGCAGGGCGGCTCCAACAAGCTCTATGGCGAGGGCGGCGACGACGTCCTGTGGGGCGACGCGCGCCACACAGGCGCGAAGGGCGGCGGCCAGCGGGACTTCATCAGCGGCGGCTTCGGCGCCGACACGATCTACGGCGGCCGCGGCCGCAACACGCTGATGGGCGGCGACGGCGACGACTTCCTGCAGGGCAACGGCGTCTCGAGCACGATCTTCGGCGGCGGCGGCAACGACACGATCCGCGTCACCGCGGGCGGCGCCACGCGCGTCGTCGCGGGCGCCGGCGCCGACTCGATCACCGCGATCATCGGCAAGGGCAGCGCGCGCATCTCGTGCGGCCCCGGCAACGACACCGTCGTCGTCTCGCGCTTCGCCGGCAACCGCAGGCGCACGAAGATCGCGGCGGACTGCGAAACCCGCAAGAGAGGCTAGGCGGACAGGAGCGCCGTCGCGCGGCGCAGCCCCAGCCACGCCGGCATCATGACCAGCAGGCGGGCGAGCAGCGCGACGGCGGGCGCGGACGACAGTGGCACGCAGATCCTCGGATGCCCCGGAACCGCCAGCGTCCACACGAGCTCGGCGACGAGCGCGCAGACGACCACGCCGGCGGCGATCGCCATCGTGCGCGACACCTCGGCACCCGGCGCGCAGCCCGTCAGGTGATCGACGCGCACGGCGGCGATGCCGGCCGCGTCGGCGTCGAACGCCAGCAGCGCCGAGGCGAGCGGCGCGTCGCCGACGCGCCGCGCGGCGGCGGCGTCGGCCGAGAGCTCGGCCAGCGTCTGCTCGCGCCGCCCGAACGCGCTGCCGATCGCCCGCGCGACGAGGATGCGCAGCGGGTCGCGGCGCGCGGCATGGTGCGCCTCGTGCGCGACGATCGCCTCCAGCTCCGGCGCCGCCAGCCGCGTCAGCGCGCCCTCGGACATGTAGATGCGCGGGCGCAGCAGCCCGCCGCAGAACGCCATCGCGCGCGCCCCGGCGACGACCGTCACGCGCCGGCCGGCGACGTCGCGCTCGCCCCGCAGCGGCAGCCGCGCGGCGAAGCGGCGGTGGGCCGTGAGCCCGCGCGAGAGCGAGAACGCCACGCGCACGAGCGCGATCACGTCGAACAGCGCCAGGAGGACCAGCAGCACGGGGACCGTGTGCGGCTCACCGCGCCCGAGTCCCTCGACGCCGTCGAGCAGCACGTCGTGGTGGAAGCGGACCGCGTCCAGGACGAAGACGAGCGACAACAGGAACGCGGTCGAGCCGAACGCGGCGACCGCGAACTCGGCCCGGCGCAAACGCCCCGCTTCGGTCCTAGTCACCCTCGGCCAGCCGCCTGAGCCGCGCGCGCCGCTCTGGGTCCAGCCTGCCCACATGGCGGGCGAAGTGCGCCAGCGCGAGATCGCCGAAGTCCTCCACCACGGCCGAGACCTCCGCCTCGGCCCGCCGCTCGAGGTAGTCCTCGCGCGAGAGCGCCGGCGCGTAGACGTCCAGCCGCCCCGCGCGCCGGCGCACGAGCATGCCCTTGCCGTCGAGCCGCGTCATCACGGTCAGCAGCGTCGTGTACGCGCGCGACTTCTCGCTGCGGCGGTTGAGCGCCTCCTGCACGTCGCGGACGGTCGCCTCGCCACGCGCCCAGACCTCGTCCATGACCTCGCTCTCCAGCTCGTGCAGCGGAGGTGGCGCGGAGTTGCTCACGCCGAGATCGTACTGTGAGGGCGGCGGACGCTGTCAGACGACAGCGCCCGCAAGCCTGTTCAGAGGCTGAACGTCCGCTTGGCCGTGTAGCGCTTGGTGCCCTGCGTGATCGAGAAGGTCGCGGTGTAGCGGCCCTTCTTGAAGCCCGAGACGTGGCCGCCGACGAGGTTGACGACCTGGCCGGGGATCGGCGTGATCGCCTTCAGCGGGTTCGTCTTGCCGGTCGGGCCGGTGAACGTGACGCTGCCCCCGATCGGGTCCAGCGTGTTGCCGGTGTTGCGGATCGGCAGCACCAGCTGGCGGCCGGCGCCCTTGCCGACGAAGCCGATCGTGCCCGCGCGCAGCGCGACCCGCTTCTTCGACGGGTTCGCGCGCAGACGCCCGACGACGCGGTAGTTCGGGATGATCCCGTTGCGCGCCTTCGCGTTGCGCGGCTTGCCGAAGACCTCGATCGCGCCGTACAGCGAGCCGCCGGGCGGCGTGCGGCGCTGGTTGAGCGTGACGGCGCGGCTGGCGCCGGCCGCGAGATTGAACGACGACGACGTCGCCGCGACGTACTTGCTCAGCGAGACCTTCAGGTTCGCCTGGACGACGCCGGTGGTGCGGTTCTGGGCCCACGGGCGGACGCGCACGGTGACCTTCAGCGTGTCGCTCGTCGTGTTCTTGACCGTGACCGACCCCAGCTTGCCCTTGCGGGCGGTGTGCTCGACCGTCTCAGGCGTCAGCGACACTCCGCCCGCGGCCGCCTTCGCCTGGGGCGCAGCTTCATCGGCCTGCGCGATCACACCACCCGACGCCAGCCCTGCGGCCGCGAGGGCGACAGCGCCGGCCAGGTGCCGACTCCTTCCGAGCTTCACTCCGTGACTCCTTTTCGGTTACTGGTGATTCGGTGCGAGATGCCGGGATCAGGGCATCTCAGAGGACAACGTGGCCCACAGCACCTTGCGGTAGGGCTTCGTCGACGGCTTGCCGCGGACCTTCTGGCGCAGCGTCACCTTCGCGTCCTCGTGCGCGAGGATCTTGTTCCAGCGCATCAGCAGCGGATCGACGGACGCGTCGAGCGGCTGGAAGGCGGCGCTTCCCACCCGGGCCTCGAGCGGGTCCTTGAGGCGCTTGGAGCCGGCGGCCATGAACCCGACCTTCGAGCCCGAGGCGACCTCGCCGTCGGCGAGGCTCAGCTGCGTGCCCTCCAGCGTGGCGGTCGCCGACGCGGTGAACGAGGTCGAGTACGTGCCGGCCTTCTTGAACTTCGACAGGCCCGACGGTTGCGTGAGGCTCAGCTCCATGTAGCTGTCGACGAAGCCGCCGACGTTCGTCCCGCCGTCGACCGGCGCCACCTGGGCGCGTGCCGGCACGGCCGCGACCGCGAGCACACCGAGCGTGAGGATCCCTGCACGGATCGCGCGCATTTTCTTTGTCTAACCCTTCCTCTGTGCGATGCGCACCTTGATGCGGACCTTGGACGTCTTGCCGTCGCCGGCGGTGAAGCGGAACTCGATCGTGCGCGAGCTGGGGTACTTCAGGAGCAGCGTGATCTTGCCCGAGGTGCCCACCTTCGTCCCCGGCTTGGTGACCGTCTTACGGCCGACCGTGTTGCGCAGCGAGATCTTCGTGCCCTCGGCCGCCGACTTGCGCTTGCCGCTGACCAGGCACGTGAGCCGCCCGGTGAAGCGGTAGCGCTTGTTCTTGAGCAGCACCGGCACGCCCTTGGACACGCGCAGCGGCTTCTGGGCGAGGAACATCGAGAGGCGCGGCGACATGCACGACGTCGCGGACGCGCCCTCCACGCCGCCGCCCGGCGCGCCGCCCCGCCCGCCGCCGGGCGCGTTGCCCCCGCCCTGCGGCACGGCGCCCCCAGAGTCGCTGCCGATGTTCATGATCGCGGTCGGCGAGCCCGTCGGCGGATGGTTCCAGACCTCGAGGTCCTTCTCGATCGCGTACGACCGGTGGGCCGTGTCGCGGATCGTGACCGTGAGGTGATGGGGGCCGTCGGGATACGCCGTCGTGTCGACCTTGAGCGTCACCGTCGCGAAGCTGCAGCCCGTGCAGTAGGTCGCGCTCGCGACCTGCGCACCGTCAACCGCCGCCGAGGCGTCGAGCAACGGGTCCTGCGTGGCGCGACCGGTGACGTCGAGCTGCAGCGTGCCCGCCGCGGGGCTGCGATAGCCGCCTACGGCTCCGGACACCGGCTCGTCGGCGGCCGCGACGGATGCCGCGCCGACCGCGATCGCAAATGCCCCGACAAGGGCCGTTGTTCCTCTAAGAAGGACTCGCTTCATGACCACCCCACCGCGGCTAACACGCGGGCCACGCGATCGGAGCGCCCTTGACCATGGGCATTGCTCCACGCACCCCGCCGATCCTAGTCGACCGTCTCCTGAATCCGACGCGAGCGAAGCCAGTCATCGCACACTGAACTTCCGCTTCGCCGTCAGGAGCTTGGCCCCACCCTGCTTCAACGTCACCGTAGCGCTGTAGGAGCCCTTCCGGACCGATGTCGCCAACACGAGGTTCACCTTCCTGCCCGGAAGGACCCGCAGGCCCGCGACGTTGTCGTTGAGCGTGCCGCGGGCGCCCTTGACCGACACATGGCCGGAGATCGCGTCGATCGTGTTCCCTGTACTGGTCAGCGGCAATACGACGGCCTTGCCCGAGCGCTTGACCTGCCCGGCGGTCAGTCCGTACCGCTTCTGCGCCGGCGGGAGGCGGAGCGTGCCCACGAGCCGGTAGCCGAGCACCACGCCGCGGCGCTTGGCGGCGTCGACCGGCAGGCCGGTCACGTCGAGCGCACCGTAGAGCGAGCCACCCGCGGGCGCGCCGGTCAGCGTGACCGCCACCGTCTGCTCGGCGCCCGCCGCGAGCGTGAAGGAGCCGGCGTCGACCTTCACCTGCGAGAGCGCCGACCGGCGGTCGGGCGCGAACGCCCCGGCCGCCGACTCGGTCCACGGACGCGGCGTGACCGTGACGGCGAGCGCCGCGGCGGAGCGGTTGGCGATCGTCAGCGTGCCGAGCCGGCCGGGCACCGGCGCCGCCTGCAGCACCGTGGGCGAGAGCGCGAGACCGCCCGTCTGCGTGGCCCGCGCCGTGTGGCCGGAGGCGAGCGCGGCGCCGCCGGCGAGCAGCGCCGCCGGCACGGCCGCGGCGGCGACCCATCGTCTCATCGCGACCTCCTGGTGACCTTGACCTTGAGCTTGACCTGCGAGCGCCTGCCGTCCGCGTTCGTGTAGCGGAACACGAGCGTCCGCGAGGACTTGTACGCCAGCACCAGCGTGATCGCGCCCTTGCTGCGGACGGTCGCGCCGCTCTTGCGGTAGGTCTTCTTGCCGATCGTGTTGAACAACTCGATCGGCGTCTTGACGGGCGCCGAGTGCCGCTTGCCCTTGACCACGCAGGTCAGGTGGCCGCGGAAGCGGTAGCGCTTGCCGTACTTGAGCACCGGCACGCCCTTGGAGATCTTCAACGGCTTCTGCGAGAGCTCCATCGAGAGCTTCGGAGAGGCGCACGACGTCGCCGAAGCTCCGGCCACGCCACCGGTGCCGCCGCCGGAGCCGGCCGAGCCGTTCTGCCCAGCGGCGTTGCCGCTGCCGATGCTCAGGGTCGCCGTGTTGCTCCCGAGGTTCGGGTGGTTGCCGATCTCGGTCACGGCGTTCCTGATGTAGTCGGTCGCGTTGCCGGCGGCGTCGTAGACCTTGACCGTCACCCGATGCTCGCCGTCGGCGAACCGGCTCGTGTCGAGATCGATGGACCTCTCGACGTGGGCGGGGCAGGAGTTCTCGATCGGCAGGTCGACGACGCCGTCGCCGGGCGTCATGTCGGCGCAGTTGTCGCTGAACCGGATGCCGTCGTAATACGCGTCGTCGACGTACAGGTCGGCGTGGTCGAGCCCGACGCCGGTGTCGTTGATCCACACGGCCACGGCGACGCTGCCGTTCGTGTGGTTCGCGATGCCGCCCGTCCCGGCGGGCGGCGTGGTGTCGGCGACCGTGAGTCCGACGCGCTGGACCGAGACGCCGGTGCCGGCGCGGGTGGTGGCGAACTTGACGAAGCCGCCCTTGAGGTTGCCGGTGTCCGCGATCGGCGCGGACACTGCACCGCTGACGTCGGTGGAGGAGCCGTCGAACTCGGCGCCCTCGTACGTCGCGGAGTAGCGGTTCTCGGTGTCGAGGCCGGACGCGCCGCGCAGCAGCGACACGCGCTTGAGCACGACGCCGGGACGCACGACCAGGCCGAAGCTCTGCGAGAAGACGCCGCCGGCTGCGAGCGCCGTCCCGTCCACCCCGCAGCCCGTGCCGTACTCGGCCGCGCCGCCGAACGGCCCGGCGCCGAGCGCCTTGCCCGTCGGCCCGTGACAGGCCCAGAGCACGACGTCGTTGGCGGAAGCAGAGCTCGCCGCCGCCAGGCCCGCCGCGCACGTCATAGCGAAAACAGAGAGCCGCAGCCCTCCGCGTGAAGGCATCATTGCCCTTCTCCCTCCTGCAATTCCGTTCGACCCAAGACGACCCCGGCGAGGGCGCAGACGCCCCGTAATCGGCCATCGACGGTACTTGTCGGCGCAAGCGCAGGTCAAGTCTCCGTCCGTCCAAAGGAAGAGGATCGGCTTCCGGCGTCAGCCGTAGTACGGTGCGCGCGTGAGCACCCCAGCCGTCCTCTCAGACATCACGACCGCCCGCACGCTGGGCGAGGTCGCGCTCGGCGCGGCCCGCCGGCACACGGGCGACGCGCTGCGCGCTCCCGGGCGCGCGCCCGTCGCCTACGGCGAGCTGGGCCGGGCGGTACGCGAGATCGCGGCCGGGCTCGCGGCGCTCGGCGTCGAGAGCGGCGACCGCGTCGGCATCCTCGGCGGCACCGTGCCGGAGTGGACGCTGTCGGACTTCGGCGCCCTGTGCTCGGGCGCGACGGTCGTGCCCGTCTACCACACGAACTCGCCCGAGGAGTGCGAGTACGTGCTCGCGCACGCCGGCGTGAAGCTGCTGATCCTCGAAGACGCCAAGCAGGCGGCGAAGATCGCCAAGGTGCGCGAGAACCTGCCCGAGCTCGAGCAGATCATCGTGATGACGGGCGGCGCCGAGGGCGCGCTGACCCTGGCGGAGCTGCGCGCCAAGGGGGCGGGCGGCGAAGCGCTCGCGGATGAGCGCGTCGCGGCCGTCTCCCCGGGCGACCCGGCGACGATCGTCTACACGTCGGGGACGACCGGCCCGCCCAAGGGCTGCGTCCTCACGCACGCGAACCTGCTCTCGATGGCCGGCGCGTACATCGACCGCCTGGGGCTGCGCGACGAGCCGTACGTCTACTTCCAGTACCTCCCGCTCGCGCACGTGCTCGCGCGCATGGTCGCCATCGTCGGGATCGACACCGGCGGGACGCTCGCGTTCTGGAGCGGCGACGCCAAGCGCATCGTCGAGGACATCGCGGAGGCGGCGCCGACGCACGTGCCGACCGTCCCGCGCCTGCTCGAGAAGATCCAGACGCGCGCGCTCAGCCAGGCGACGGGCACGAAGGGACAGGTCTTCGCGCGCGCGCTCAAGACCGGCGAGCGGGTGGCCAAGGCGCGCCGCGCCGGCCGCTCGCCCTCGCCGCTGGACCGCGTCCGGCACGCGATCGGCGACCGCCTGGCGCTGTCGAAGGTGCGCGCCGTGCTCGGGCCCAACACGCCGATCGTCGTCACCGGCGCGGCGCCGATCGGCACCGAGGTGATCGAGTTCTTCGCCGCCTGCGGCGTGACCGTGCTCGAGGGCTACGGGATGACCGAGACATGCGCCGCGGCGACGCTCAACACGCCGTCGGAGTGGCGGGTCGGCAGCGTCGGGCGCGCGCTGCCAGGCACCGAGGTCGCGACCGCCCAGGACGGCGAGATCCTGATGCGCGGCCCGCACGTGTTCGCCGGCTACCACCGCGACGAGGAGGCCACCGCGGCGGTCGTGCGCGAGGGCGGCTGGCTCGCGTCAGGCGATCTCGGGTACGTCGACGCCGACGGCTACGTGCACATCACGGGCCGCAAGAAGGACCTGGTGATCACGTCCTCGGGCAAGAACGTCTCGCCGGAGCAGATCGAGAGCGCGCTGCGCGAGATCCCGTGGATCTCGCAGGCCGTCGTGGCCGGCGACCGGCGCTCCTACCTGGTCGCGCTGATCACGCTCGACCCCGACGAGGCGCCGCGGCTGGCGGCCGAGATCGGCGCGCCGGCGGACGCGGCGGCGATGGCGCAGGACGAGCGCGTACGAGCGGTGATCGAGAAGGAGATCGCCGCCGTCAACCAGCGCTTCGCGACGATCGAGCAGATCAAGCGCTTCGCGATCCTGCCGCGTGACCTCTCGCAGGCCGACGGCGAGCTGACCCCGACGCTGAAGGTCAAGCGCTCGGTCGTGTACGACCGCTACTCCACGGCGATCGACCGCCTGTACGGCGACTGAAGCACAGGTCGGCGACACGCGGCTCGCACAGCCGCAGCAGGTCGCGCGGGTCGATCAGCACGCCGCCCTCGAGCACGATCTCGTCGAGGTAGAGCAGGCTGAGGCAGACGACCTCGGGCACCGCCTCATGGCCGAGCGGCGGCAGCGCCTGCGGGTCGAAGCCCGGGAAGTCCTGCGCGACCTCGGCGGGCGTCGCGGCGCGCAGGCGCGGACCGGCGCGCAGGGCGCGGCGCGCGCGGGCGATGTCCAGGCGGTCGCCGGCGGGGATCACGACGAGCCGCACGAGGTCGCCGTCGACGAGCACGACCGTCCGGGCGGTGGGCTGACGCCCGACCAGCTCGTACGGGATGCCCGCGAGTTGGAGCACCTCCTCGAGGACGGCACTTCCCATCAACCGCCCATCCTCTCATCAATGGAGGATGGTTGCCAACGCACTCCGCAATTCGGCGTACCGCGTGGCTGCGAGGAAGCGACCGCGTCCGCGGGCGGCCAGCGCGCGGCCCGCGCGGACCGCGTCCTCGTCGGGGCTCGTCCCCAGCACGTCGACGCGGTCGAGCCCCGCGAGTGCCGTCAGCGGATCGGCGCCGGCCGTCGCGCGGCAGTCGCCGAGCATGATCGCGAGCCGCTCGGCGGAGGGCACCTTGGCGAGCTCGCGCGCGCCGGTCCGCAGGGCGAGCGCGAGATCGGTGCGGCCCGTGCCGCGCAACGAGAGCAGGTCGTCGACGAGCCGCGCCGGCGCGCGCGCGGCGGTCTGCGGCTGCAGCACAAGCGCATCGGCGGCGAACGCGATCACGCTGACGCTCGCGCTCGCGCCCTCCTCGCGGGCGAGCACGACCGCGGCGGCCGCCATCGCGGCCAGGCCGACGGCGTGCCCGCGCATCGAGCCGCTGTGGTCGACGAGCAGGCAGACGGCGCGCCGCGGCGCCGTCCAGCGGCGCGCGACGAGGTCCTCGGCGCGGCGCGGGCGCCCCTCGGCGCGCTGCAGCGTGCGCTCGACGTCGAGGTCGCCCTCGTCGGCCGCGCCCGGCTCGAGCCGCCGGTAGCCGCGGGCCGTCCCGGCGCCGAGCCGGCCGGCGCGGACGAACAGGCGTGCCGCCAGCCGGCGGGCCTGCGCCCGCAGCGCCGGGTCGGTGGCGGCGGACAGGTCGGCGAGCAGCGCGACGGCCGCATCGGGATCGCTGCGCAGCAGGTCCTGGATGGCGGACTCGTCGAGCTCGCCGACGCCGGGCGAGACGCGGGCGAGGCTCTCATGGGCGGCCGCGAGCTGCGCCCGTGCGAGCGTCCGGCGGCCGCGCTCGCGCACCCGTTCGCGGGCGGCGGCGCCGCTCAGCGATTGCCCGGTGCCGCGGGCCGGCTCGGGGCGCCCCTCCGCGGGGCGCTCGCTTTTCCCAGGCCGGCGATCAGCTCCATGACGATCGCCTCGGGCGTCTTCTCGCAGCCCTCCTCGAGCCGCAGGCGGCCGGACAGCGCGGCGATCGCGGCGTCGGCGAACGTGCCGTCGTCGGCGCCCCCGCGCAGGGCGGCGAGCTCGCGCTCGAGCCGCACGAGGTCGATCGCGCCGCGCACCGAGGCGCCCATCCACACCTGCGGGTGCTCGCGGGATGCGCGCGCGAGCTCGACCGCGCGCGCGTCGTCGAGGCCGGTCAGGCGCTCCACGATCGCCCGCTCGGCCGCCGCGTCCTGGTAGCCGATCGCGATCCGGCACATGCGATCGGAGATCGCCTGGCTCACGCGCGCGGTCCCGACGGCGTCGAATGGGTTCATCGCCGCGATCAGGCGGAACTGCGCGCCGGCGGGGACGCGGCCGAGGCGCGGGACGTGGATCTCGCCTTCCGCCAGCACGCCGACGAGCACGTTCAGCGTCTCCTCCGGGACGCGGTTGAGCTCCTCGATGTACAGCAGCGCGCCTTCGCGCACGGCGGTCAGCAGCGGGCCGTCGACGAAGGTGTCGGGCCGGTAGCCGGCCTCGAGCACCAGCGCGGGGTCGTGGTGGCCGATGAGCCGTGCGGGGGTCAGCTCGGCGTTGCCCTCCACGAACTCCACGCCGCGGCCGGCGCCGGCGGCCACAGCGCGCAGGAGCGTCGACTTCCCGGTTCCCGGCGGTCCCTCGAGGACGACGTGGCAGCCGCCGGCCAGCGCGGCCGCGAGGACCTCCGCCTCCCGCCGAAGGCCGACGATCCTGCCGTCGATCGCGGCGAGCAGTGCACGCGGATCAGTGCTCGTGGATCATCACGCCCCTGATGTTCTTGCCGGCCAGCAGGTCGTTGTAGCCGTCGTTGATCTGATCGAGGGTGTAGCGCGTGGTGATCAGCTCGTCGAGCTTGAGCTTGCCGGCCTGGTACATGCGGATCAGGTTGGGGATGTCGTGCATCGGGTTCCCGGACCCGAACAGCGTGCCCTTGACCGTCTTGTCGTAGAGCGTGAGCCCCGCGCCCGAGAGCTGCACGGTCAGCTTGTTCGGGTCGGCGAGGCCGGTGATGACCGCCGTCCCGCCCTTGCGGATCGCGTTGACGGCCGCGCCGACGACCTCCTCGCTGACGACGTCGACGGTGATGATCGCCTTGTCGGCGCCCACGCCGCGGGTGAGCTCCTTCGCGAGCTCGTGCGCCTCGCCGGCGCTCGCGACGCTGTGCGTGGCGCCGAGGTCCTCGGCCGCCTCGCGCTTGTTGGCCAGCGGGTCGACGGCGATCAGGTTCATCGCGCCGGCGTGCGCGGCGCCCTGGATCGCGTTGGCGCCGATCCCGCCGATGCCGTAGACGATCACCGTCTCCCCCGGCATCACGTCGGCCGCGTAGACGGCCGAGCCCCAGCCGGTCGGGACGCCGCAGCCGACCAGGACCACCACGTCGAGCGGCAGGTCCTCGTCGACGCGCACGCACGAGGTCTCCGAGATCGTCGCGTACTGGCTGAACGTGCCGAGCATGCACATCCCGCCGATGTCGTCGCCGTCGCCGTGGAAGCGGAACGTGCCGTCGGGCATGCAGCCCTCGAGGATCGTCGCCCCGAGGTCGCAGATGTTCGAGTGCCCGGTGGCGCAGAAGCGGCAATGCCCGCAGACCGGCAGGAACGACGTGACGACGTGGTCGCCCTCGGACACGCGGCTGACGCCGGGCCCGCACTTCTCGATCACGCCCGCGCCTTCGTGGCCTCCGACGATCGGGAAGCGGGGGACGATGTCACCGTGGCGCAGGTGCTCGTCGGAGTGGCAGAAGCCTGCCGCCTCCCATCGGATCAGCACCTCGCCGGCCTTGGGCTCGTCGAGCTCGAGCTCGACCACATCCCAGTCCTTCCCGCTCTCCCACAGAACCGCGGCCTTGGTCTTCACGAGGTCTCTCCTCCTCAGTCGACGGGCCGATCGTATAGAACGGCGGCACGGTTCACAGACGGCTTGGCGCGTCGGATATCGAGGTCTCCGCGCCGCGGCCGTCGCCCCTGCTGACGATGCGGCGGCCCACCCGGTCGCGGTCAGTCACTCTGCGAGCACGTCCGGGAAGCCGAACATCGCGACCAGCGCCGGGTCGTGGAACGCGATCACGCGCGAGACGCCGGTGGCGGTCGGAGCCAGCACCACCACGCCGTTCGCCAGGAGCGCGCCGTCGGCGTCGCGGTGGTACACGACAGCGGCGGGCTGGCCGTTGGCCGTGGTCGCGATCATCCGCCAGTCGCCCGGCGTGCCCAGCACGTACGCGTCGAGCATGTGGATGCACTTCATTCGGCCTGCCTGCCATTCGCGGAACGGCGTCGCCTCCAGCGTGGCGTCCGTGCGCAGCACCTGTTCCAGCACGCCGGCGTCGGAGCGTTGGAAGGCAGTGATGTAGCCGTCGAGCAGCGCACGCGACCGCTGGTCAGTCGGTTCGAGCAGTTCCTCGGGCTCCGGCTCCAGTTCGTCCAGCCGGGCGCGGGCGCGCTGCAGACCGCTCTTGACCGCCGCCACGCTCGTACCGAGGACCTCCGCGGCTTCGGCCGCGGAGAACGCCAGCACGTCGCGCAGGATGAGGATCGCGCGCTGGCGCGCGGGCAGGTGCTGCAAACTCGCGATCAGCGCCAACCTCAGCGACTCGCGTGCGACCACCACCGCCGCCGGATCGTCGGCGGCCGGGGCGATCCACCTGTCCGGCAATGGCTCCAGCCACGAGACCTCGCCCGGTGCAACGGGACTCGCCGGGCGATTCGGTCCATCGTACGGACCCGCCAGGCCAGAGGGCAGTACCCGGATCCGGCGCGGCTCCAACGCCGTCAGGCAGACATTGGTGGCGATCTTGTAGAGCCAGGACCGAATCGACGCGCGGCCCTCGAAGCCGGCGTAGGAACGCCAGGCCCGAAGATACGTCTCCTGCACCAGGTCCTCGGCGTCGTGCGCCGAGCCGACCATGCGGTAACAGTGCGCCAACAACTCCCGGCGGAACCGCGCGGTCTCGGCGGCGAACCGGTCCTGGTTCGCCGCCTCTCGCACCTGCGCGCGACCGGTCCCGCCGGTCGTCAAGGTACGAGGGCCAGTTTGCCGACGGTCGCCCGGGCTTCCAGTTCCGCGAGCGCGTTCGGGCCGTCGGCCAGTTCGTACCCGGTGGTCCGGCCGGGGGTGAGCACGCCGGCGGAGATCAGCGCGGACAGCTCACCCATGAGCTCGCCGAAGATCTGCGGTACGGCCTGGATCAGCACGCCGATGTTGAGACCGATGATGTGGACCTGGTGCTTGTACACCAGCTCCCAGTTGGTGATTGCGACTTCGCCACCTGCCACGCCGTAGACGACGACCCGGCCGGTGACCCGCTTGGCCGCGGTCAGGCTGGCGTTGAAGGTGGCGCCCCCCGCCGACTCCAGCACCAAATCGGCGCCGGCGCCACCGGTCAGCCGCAGCACCTCGGGCGCGAGGTCGCCTTCGAGGGAGTCCAGGACGTGGTCGGCGCCGAGTGCCAGCACCGTCTCGTGCTTGCCCGGCGAGGCGGTGGCGATGACCGTCGCGCCGTAGTGCTTGGCCATTTTCACCGCTGCCTGTCCGGTCCCGCCCGCGGCGGCGTGGACCAGCACGGTCTGCCCTGCGGCGATGCCGCCCAGCGGCTTGAGCGCGGCCAACGCGGTGGGCCAGTTGACGACCAGGCCCAGCGCCTGCCGTGCGGTCCAGCCCACCGGCACCGGCACCGCCGCAGCCGCCGGCAGGAGCATGTACTCGGCGAACGCGCCGTCGCCGACGCCGATGACGCGAGTCCCCGGTCGCAGGCCGGCCACCGCGTCGCCCACCGCGACCACTTCGCCGGCGGCCTCGAAACCCGCCAAGTACGGCGGCCGCGGGCCGCCCAGAAACGTGCCGTAGGACTTCGAGATGTCGGCGAAGTTGACGCCGGCGGCCGTGACGCGGATCAGGACCTCGCCCTGGCCAGGGCTCGGCACCGGGGCATCGGTGATCAGGCGCATGTCCTGCGGACCGTTCAGGGAGGTCTGCTGCAGGGCGCACATGGTGGCGGGGATGCTCATGGCGATCAGCCTTCTCTTCTCGGCACGTGTAATCGAAGCGGCCCGTCCGGCGGGTCGGGCTCTCCACGTGTAGACCTCGGTCGCCACAGAAAGGAATCGGTTGCTCAGCGTTGCCCGTTGAGCGTCTTCTTGATCGCCTCGCTTTCAAGACACGGCCTAGCGGCGGCGGCGCCGCTCGGCCTCGCGCTCGCGGTCGTCCTGACTCTGGATCGCCAGCCGGATGAACAGGTTCGCGAGCACGACGAGCAGCGCGACGCCGAGCAGGACGATGCCGGCGCCGACCGCGGCGTCGGCGCCGGTCGCGATCAGGATCACCCCGGCGACGGCGATCGCGACCGGGAGCCAGATCCGGACGAGTGTCAGCACACGACCTACGGTACGCCCATGCAGGGTCACTCACGGGGTGACGAGGCCGTCGAGCGGCGCCACGACCTCGCCCCGCCGGATCGGCATGCACGCGCCGAGGTCGCGCCCGAACTCGATCCCCGCCGCCTGCGCGCGATCCAGGAACGTCTGGAGGTGGTCCATCGCGCCGGTCGCGACGTCGTGCAGGACGAGCACGTTCCCGTCCTGGGCGAGCGCGCGCTCGACCCAGCCGTCGGGGTCCTCCCAGTCGCGCGGGAGGCGGTCCCACAGCACCACCGAGTAGCCGCCCGCGGTCAGCAGATCGACCGCGTCGCGGCTGAAGAGGCGGCGGTCCAGGCGGCCGCCCCCGCCCATGGGGCGGAAGAGGCGGTCCGGGTGCGCGAGGCCGTCGAGCAGCTCTTGCGTGCGCTCGATCTCGGCGCGGGCCGTCGCGGCGTCCTGCGTGCCGAGCGGGGCGGCGTGGGTGTAGGTGTGGTTGCCGATCCAGTGTCCCTCGGCGTGCGCGCGCTCGGCGAGGTGGCGGTGGCGCGCGAGCTTCTCCCCGACCACGAAGAACGTGGCCTTCAGGCCTCGCTCGGCGAGGAGGTCGAGGACGCGCGGGGTGACGGCGGGATCCGGGCCGTTGTCGAACGTGAGCGAGACCATGTCGATTCCAGAGATGATCGCCTCGCTGCCCGATCACCGCGAGTTCGCCGCCCACCCTGAGGTCTCGCACGGCGTCGCACTCCACGACCGTGCCTGACCTGATCGTCGCGGGGGAGCGGCCGGCGCCTACGCGGCGGGCGGCGGCGCCCAGTCGGCGCTCGGCGCGCCGTCGCGGTAGATCTCGATCCCCCGGTGCTGCGTGAAGTAGACGACGACCTCGTCCGGCGACACGCCCGCGGCGACGGACACGAGCCGCGCGATCTCGCCCGCCAGCCGCGGCAACCGCTCCGGCTCGCGCCCCGAGCGGATCTCGCACGTGACGACGATCACCGGACGCGGGCCGGACGGGAAGCAGCGCAGCACCTCGGCGCGCCGGAACGCGACGCTGATGCGCTGCTCGTCGGCCTCCATCACGGTCGCGTACGCGCGCGCGAGCGCCGAGGCGAGCTCCACGCGCCCCTCGAGCTCGCGGTCGAGGTCGATCTGCAGGTATGGCACCGAGGAGACATTCTGACCGCCGGTGCGGCGCCGTCGCCGCCCGATAGCTTGCCGCGGATGGATCCGGTTCCCGCGTCCGCCTCGCGCTCTGTCCTCGTCCGCTGGATGGGCCTCGAGGACGCCAACACCGTCGGCTTCGTGCACGGCGGCACCGTCATGAAGCTGTGCGACGAGGCCGCCGGTCTCGCCGCGATCCGCCACTCGCACAGCCGCGTGGTGACGGCGGGCGTGGACCGGATGACGTTCAACGAGCCCGTCAACATCGGCGACCTCGTGACGTTCCGCGCCTCGGTCAACGCCGCCTGGACGACGTCGATGGAGGTCGGCGTGCGCGTCGAGGCGGAGCGCCCGGGGACCGGCGAGGTGCGCCACACGAGCAGCGCGTACCTGACGATGGTCGCCGTCGACGAGCACGGGCGCCCCGCGCCCGTGCCGCCGCTGCTGGTCGAGGACGAGGTCGAGGCGCGGCGGCAGCGCGAGGCCCAGACGCGGCGCTCGAACCGGCTCGCCGAGCGCGAGCAGCTGCGCCGGGGGGAATGATCCGCGCGTCCAGGCGTCCGCGCTGAGCGGGAAAAGACCTGACGTTTGCTGGGTAGGCTACCCGCGTGACCCTCGAAGACACGACCGCCCGGCCCGCGCGCAGGTTCGCGACCGTGCGCGAGGCGACGTTCGACGTACTCCGGCGGCTGGGGATGACGACGATCTTCTCCAACCCCGGCTCGACCGAGGTGCCGTTCCTGTCCGGGCTCCCCGAGGACCTCCGCTTCGTGCTCGCGCTGCACGAGGGCTCGGTGGTCGGCGTCGCGGCCGGCCACGCGCTCGGCCGCGGCGAGCCCGCGCTGGTGCTGCTGCACTCGACGCCCGGCCTGGGCAACGCGGTCGCGGCGCTCGCCAACGCACGCGCGAACCGCGCGCCGCTGGTCGTCGTGGTCGGCCAGCAGGACCGCCGCCACCTCGCGCTGGACCCGTTCCTCGCCGGCCGGCTCGAGCGGCTCGCGGGCGACTACCCCGTGTGGGTCGACCAGCCGGTGCGCGCGCAGGACGTGCCGGGGACGATCGTGCGCGCCTACCACGAGGCGGTCACCGCGCGCGGACCGGCCGTCGTGATCGTGCCGATGGACGACTGGCTCGAGCCCGCCGGCGAGCCGCACGAGACGTTCGGGCCGCAGCGCGTCCTGCGCTCCGCCGCCGCCGATCCGCGCGCCGTGGACGAGCTGTCCGCGCTGATCGACGAGGCCGAGTCGCCGGCGATCGTCGCCGGCGCCGGCGCCGAGTGGACCTCGCTCGTCGCGCTGGCCGAGCGCCTGGGCTGCCCGGTGTGGCAGGAGCCGTTCGGTGGCTTCGCCGGCTTCCCGCAGGATCACCCGCAGTTCGCCGGCCACCTCCCGTCCCGCCGCGCCCGGCTGCGCGCGGCGCTCGCCGCGCACGACCTCGTGCTGGTGGTCGGGACCGGCGCACTGCGCCAGTACCCGTACGACGCCGGCCCGCTCGTCCGCGAGGGCACGCGCATCGCCGTGATCACGCAGGACGCCGGCGAGGCGCATCGCAGCCCGGCGGAGCTCTCCGTGCTCGGCGACCCGGCGGCGACGTGCGCGGCGCTTGCCGGCGCGGTCGAGCCGCGCGAGCTCGCCGCGGCCCCGATCCAGCGCCCCGAGCCGCCGGCCCCGGGGGAGCCGCTGCGCGCCGGCCACGTCCTGCAGGCGCTCGCCGACCGGCTCCCGCGCGACGCGATCCTGGTCGAGGAGACGCCGTCGAGCCGCCCCGAGCTGAACGCGCGCATCCCCGCGACCGCGCCGCTGGGCTTCATCAGCGCGATGGGCCTGCTCGGCTTCGGCCTGCCGGCGGCGGTCGGGCTGCGGATGGCGCGCCCCGACCGGCCGGTGCTCGCCGTCCTCGGCGACGGCGCCTCGCTGTACCAGATCCTCGGACTCTGGACCGCCGCGCGCTACGACGTCGGCGCGCTGTTCGTCGTGCTCGTCAACGGCGGCTACGCGATCATGGATCGCCTGGCCGAGCGCAGCGGCGCGCCCGGCCCATGGCCGGGCGTCGACGTCGACATCCCCGCGATGGCGCGCGCCCAGGGATGCGAAGCGGTCATGGTCGCCGGCCACGACGCGCTGCTCGAGCAGCTCGACGCGCATCTGCCGCGGCTCGCCGACCGCCGCGCGCCGCTGCTGCTCGCCGTCGAGGTCGCTCAGGACGAGACCTTCGACCCCTGATCGGACGCATCGAGGACCGCGAAGCTCGCGTATCGTCGACAACCTTGTCGCCTCTCCAGACTCCCTCGGCGCTGGCGAGAGAGCTCGTCCGCGGCGCGTATGACCTGCACATCCACGTCGATCCGGACGTGGTCGGCCGGATCGTCGACGACGTCACGCTGGCGGAGCGCTTCCGCGCGCTCGGCCTCGCCGGCTTCGGCTTGAAGTCGCACTACACGTCGACCGCCGAGCGCGCGCGGGTGGTCTCACGCGTCGTCCCCGAGGTGCGCGCGGTCGGCGCGCTCACCCTGAACGCGGCGGTCGGCGGCCTGAACCCGCTCGCCGTCGAGATCGCCGCCCGCGAAGGCGCGCGTATCGTGTGGCTGCCCACGGTCGACGCGGTCAACGAGACCGGCCGCCACGACGGGCCCCACGTGCCGATGTGGGTGCGGATCCAGGAGGACCTGCGCGAGGCCGGACTGCCGGTGCCGAAGGTGCCGGTGCTCGACGAGCGGGGCGCTCCGCTGCCCGCGCTGCTGGACGTGCTCGGCGTCGTGGCCAGGCACGGCCTCGTGCTCGCCACCGGCCACCTCGGTCGCGACGAGATCTTCGCGGTGGTCGACGCGGCGCTCGGCGCCGGAGTGCACGACGTCGTCATCACCCACCCCGAGTTCCCGTCGCAGTCGCTCTCGATCGGCGACCAGGTGGCGCTGGCCGAGCGCGGCGCCTGGCTCGAGCGCTGCTTCACGACGCCCCATACCGGGAAGTGCCCGTGGGAGGTCGTCTACGACGGGATCCGCGCCACGGGCGCGAAGCGCAACCTGCTCTCGACCGATCTCGGCCAGCCTGCGAACCCGCCGGTCGAGGACGGCCTCGCACTGTTCGCCGACCGGCTGCTCGAGGGCGGCTTCAGCGAACAGGAGATCCGCACGATGACGGTGGTCAACAGCACGAGGCTGGCCGGATGAGCCGCGTGCTCGTGATCGGCGCGCACTCGGCCGACTTCGTCTGGCGCGCCGGCGGCGCGGTCGCGCTGGCCGACGAGGCGCGCGTGATCGCCCTGTCCTACGGCGAGCGCGGCGAGTCCGGCGAGCTGTGGAAGGCCGAGGGGCAGACGATCGAGAACGTCAAGCAGGTCCGGCACGCGGAGGCCGAGAAGGCGGCGTCGGCGCTCGGCGCCGAGTTCCGTGCGCTCGATTTCGGCGACTACCCGCTCGAGGTCGGTCCCGAGCGGCTGGTGCAGGTCGTGGACGAGATCCGCGAATACGCGCCCGCCGTGCTGATCACGCACACCGACACCGACCCGTTCAACCCGGACCACCCTGTCGCCTACGCGGTGGTGCAGCGGGCACGCTCGCTCGCCGCCGGCGCCGGCGTGGCGAGCGCGTTCCCGTCGATCACGCCGCCGCAGCTGTTCCTGTTCGAGCCGCACCAGCCCGAGCTGTGCAACTTCACCCCCACGACGTTCGTCGACATCACGTCGGTGTTCGACGCGAAGGTCGAGGCGATGGCCGCGATGGAGGCGCAGAAGTACCTCCAGACCTACTACGCGCAACGCGCCGAGCAGCGCGGCAACCACGCGCGGCGGGCGTCGGGGCGCAGCGAGGTGCGCTACGCGGAGGCGTTCCAGCGCGTGCTCCCGCAGGTGGTGGACCGGCTGTGACGTTCGCCGAGCTGGGCGTGGCCACGGTGTACGAGGCCGCAGGACGCGAAGGGCTGATCGACGTCTCCTTCGAGGTGCGCGGCGAGGCCCCGGTCGCCGGCCCCGCGCGGACGGTGCGCTGCGGGCAGGGCGACAACCTCGCCGTGCACGCGGCGATGAAGCGGCTGCGGCCGGGCGAGGTGCTGGTCCTCACGATGCCGCTGCCTGAGCCGGTGGCGCTGCTCGGCGACCTGCTCGCCACGCAGGCCCGCGTGCACGGCGCCGTCGCCGTCCTGGTCGACGCGGCGGTGCGCGACGTCGAGGAGCTCGGCATGCCCGTGTGGGCGCGCTGGGCGCGCGTGCGCGGGGCGGGGAAGGACGAGCCCGGGGAGCTGGACGTCCCGGTGGAGGTCGGCGGCGCGCTGATCCGGCCCGGCGACGTCGTCGTGCTCGATCGCGACGGCGCGTGCGTGGTGGCCGCCGAGCGCGCGGACGCGGTGCGCGAGGCGGCGCTGGCGCGGCTACAGAAGGAGCGTGTGAAGCGCGAGCGGCTGCAGGCCGGCGCGTTCTCGTACGACCTGGACGGGCTCGGGCGATGATCGCGCACCTCGGCCCCGTCGAGCTGCTCACGCCGAAGCCCGAGGCGAGCCTGGCGTTCTTCCACGACGTCCTCGGGATGGAGATCGAGAGCCAGGCCGGGCAGTCGGCCTTCCTGCGCGGCTGGGGCGACTACCAGCGCTACTCGCTGATCCTCACCGAGGCGCCCGCGCCCGGTCTCGCGTGGATGGGCCTGCGCGCGTGGGACCAGGAGTCGCTCGAGCGCCACGCGCTGGCGATCCCCGGCGGGCGCTGGGAGGACGGCATGTACCGCTTCGCCGATCCCGACGGCCACGAGTTCCGGCTCTACCACGAGACCGAGCGCTACGTCGCGCCCGAGCACCTGAAGCCGTCCTGGCGCAATCAGCCGCAGCGCTATACGGGCCGCGGCGCGTGCGTGAAGCGCCTGGACCACGTGAACCTGCTGGCCTGCGACGTGCGCGCGTGCCGCGAGTTCGCGTGCGACGTGCTCGGCTATCGCCACTACGAGGGCATCGTCCTCGACGACGGGCGCGAGACCGGCGCCTGGTTGAGCCTGACGACCGCCGCGCACGAGCTGATCTACGTGCACGACGCGCGCGAGGCCGGCGGGCGCCTGCACCACCTCGCGTTCTGGGTCGACACGCGCGAGGAGTGCCTGCGCGCCGCCGATCTGTTCGTGGACGCCGGCGTACCGATCGAGGCGGCGCCGTCCAAGCACGGCGTCGCGCAGGGGTTCTTCCTGTACGGCTTCGAGCCGGGCGGCAACCGGATCGAGGTCACGACCGGCGGCTACATGGTGTACGACCCCGAGCAGCAGCCGGTCATCTGGAGCGAGGCCGAGCGGGCGCGAGGCCAGTTCTGGGGCGTGCGGACCGTCCCGAGCTTCCACTACTACGGCACGCCGCCGACGCCTGAGGACGCCGAGCTCGCGCCCTGAAGCCCGCGGTCGAGCAGGTCGACGAGGCGCTCGAACGTCTCGTCGACCGAGAGCGCGATGCCGAAGCCTCCGCCGGCCGCGAGCGCGGCGAACCCGTGCAGGGCGGCGCGAACGGCGCGCGTGGCGTGGATCGCGTCGTCGCCCTCGAGGCCGTACCCGGCGAGGATCGCCGTGACGACCCGCACCGCACGGGCGGCGGCGTCGTCGTCGCGAAGGTCGGCCGACCGCTGCAGCGCCTGGTAGGTCCCGGGATGCGTACGCGCGTACTCGCGATACGCGCTCGCGACGGCGTGCAGCGCGTCCCGGCGCGAGCGCCCCGCGGCCGCCTCCTGCATCGCGTCCGCCAGCTCCCGCGCGCCGCGGACCGACAGCCGGCGCCGGAGATCGTCGAGCCCCGCGACGTGCGAGTACAGCGAAGGCGTGCGCACGCCGAGCTCGCCGGCCAGCCGCGCCAGCGTGACGGCCTCGAGCCCTTCGGCATCGGCGATCCGCGCCGCGGCGGAGACGACCGCGTCGGGATCGAGCCCGGCCCGTACCATCAGCGCAGCGCCTTGCCCATCGCCGCGCCCGGGTCCTTGACGACCTTCCCGTGTCCGGCGGCGAGCAGCGACGGGTTGCGGGCGAGCAGCGAGCGGGCCGACTCGTGCGCTTTGGCGCGGTCCCAGGTGGCGAAGGCGACGAGCGGGAAGCGCCAGTTCATCTTGCCCGCCGAGCTGACGCCGCCCAGCGTCGAGAAGGCGTCGCCGGCGATCAGCGCCCGGTCGCGCGTGTCGAGGAACGAGACGTGGCCGGGGGTGTGGCCGCGCGACGCGAGGACCTCGAGGCTCCCGATCATGTCCCCCGGGCGCAGCCGCACGTCCGGGACCGTGGCGATCTTCGGCCAGCTGCCCTTGAGCCTGCCCTCGTAGGGCGTCTCGCCGGCGTGGATGCGGGCGTCGGTCTCGGGCATGAGGACCTCGACGCCGAGCGCGTCCTCGAGCGCATCCAGCGAGCCGACGTGATCGCCGTGTCCGTGCGTCAGCGCGATCCGGCGGATGTCGCCCCCCGCCAGCCGCGCCGCCGCGATCAGCTCGCCGGCGCCGCCCTTGAGCGTCGTGTCCACGAGCGTGAAGCCGTCGTCCTCGCGGACGAGGTACGCGTTCACGAAGCCGGTGCGGGTGAGCTGGATCAGGTTCTCGGTGATCTGGGTCGTGCGCATGGTCGCTCCTACTCGCATTAGGTCCTTGCCTAATGATATTAGGTTGTCAAGTGCCCGAGCGTGAGATATGATTGCTCACACAACTACCCGAGGGACTCGACATGAAGCTCGACGGCATCCACCACATCAGCGCGATCACCGGCGACGCCCAGCGCAACGTCGACTTCTATACGCGCGTCCTCGGCCTCCGTCTGGTCGCCAAGTCGGTCAACCAGGACGACCCGAGCGTCTACCACCTCTTCTACGGCGACGAGGTCGCGCACCCCGGCGCCGACATGACGTTCTTCGAGTACCCGCATGCGATCCCCGGCCGAGCCGGCGCCGGGATGGTCCACCGCATCGTCTGGCGCGTCGGCTCGCCTGAGGCGATCGGCTTCTGGGACGCGCGGCTGACCGCCGAGGGCGTGTCGCACGAGCGCGACGCGACTTCGCTGCGCTTCGCGGATCCCGAGGGCCTCGGCCACGAGCTCGTCGTCACCTCGGCGAGCGATCCGGCGCTGATCGCCGACCATCCCGAGATCCCCGCCGCCGTCGCGCTGCAGGGCTTCGAGGGCGTCCGCGCCTACAGCGCGAACCCGCGGGCGAGCGCCACGGTGCTCGAACGTCTCATGAACGCCGAGCGGCGCGACGATGCGTCCTTCGAGCTGCGCGGCGAGCGCCGCGGCGGCTGGATCGCGTTCGATCCCGCCCCCGCCGAGCGGGCCCGTCAGAGCGCCGGCACCGTGCATCACATCGCGTGGGGGACGACCGACGCCGAGATGAGCGCGTGGATCGATGCCGTCACGCGCGCGGGCATCCCCAACAGCGGGCTCGTGGACCGCTACTACTTCCACTCGCTGTACTTCCGCGAGCCGGGCGGGGTGCTCTACGAGCTCGCCACCGAAGAGCCCGGCTTCCTCATCGACGGTCCGGTCGAAGAGCTCGGCAGGCGCGTGATCCTGCCGCCGTTCCTGGAGTCCGAGCGCGAACGGATCGAGGCCCGCCTGACGCCGCTGCCGGACCCGCGCGCGGGCTGGTCGACGACACTCTCATGAGGCCGAGCGCGCCACCGACGTGAATCGGTGGAACGCCATCACGTGCGGGGAGTACGCTTACGTATGACCATGCTCACCGCTGCGCAGTCCTCATCCGGCGAAGACCGGACTCGACCGCCGGGGGAGACATCGGAGGCACGAATCGCGAAAGCACTGGCCCATCCGCTGCGGGCCCGCATCCTGCAGCGACTGGGCGAGCGCGTCGCCAGCCCCGGTGATCTCGCCCTGGAGCTCGGCGCCCCACTGGGCGTCGTGAGCTACCACGTCCGAATGTTGCGCGACTACGACTGCGTCGAGCTCGTACGCACCGAGCCACGCCGCGGCGCCCTGCAGCACTTCTACCGCGCAACCGCGCGCCCCACGCTCGACGAGGACCAGTGGAAGACGCTGCCCTCCAGCCTGCGCAAGGAGCTCTCCGGCGAGAGCCTCGCCGAGATCGTCGAGGACATGCGCGCCGCCTCGGAAGCCGGCAAGCTCGACGACCCCGAAGTGATCGTCCAACGCACCCCGCTCGAGCTCGACGACCGCGCCTTCAAGAAGCTCAACCGCCTGCTCGCCCGCACCCACGAACAAGCACTCGCGATCGCCGCCGAAAGCGCCCAACGCCAAGGCGAGAAGAGCACCACGGTCTTCCCCACCGAGCTCGCCGTGCTGCACTTCAGGCGCGCCGAGCAGTAGAC
>NZ_AUEK01000013.1 GCF_000425945.1 Candidatus Solirubrobacter pratensis | reverse complement strand
GGCGAAACTCGCCGGCGCGAGGTCTCGGGGCGAAGCCTCGGGCCGCGCCGTGCGTTTCGGTACGCTTGAGACGATCGTTGCAAGCTATCCGGTCAGGTCGGGTGATGCGAGCATGCAGGTACGTGAGGCGATGACCAAGGTGGTCCTCACGGTCGGGCCGGGGCACACGCTGCGCCGCGCCGCGGAGCAGATGGCGAAGCGCAACGTGGGCGCCGCCGTGGTGCTCGACCCCGACGGCATGGGCCCGGGGATCCTCACGGAGCGCGACATCCTGCACTCGATCGCCCGGGGACAGGACGCGGATTGCGAAGCCGTTGGCGACCACCAGTCCGGCGACCTGATGCTGGCAACGCCCGAATGGTCGCTGGAGCAGGCCGCGGCGGCGATGGTGCGCGGCGGGTTCCGCCACCTCGTCGTGGTCGAGCACGGCGAGCCGAGCGGGATCATCTCGATGCGCGACATCGTGCGCTGCTGGACCGACGACGGCGCGATCTGCGACGTCCCCGTCGTAACGTCGCACGCAGGTTGACGACCCGCCGAGCCCGGCGAGACGGTGGCGCCGCGGTCGGCAACCGGAGGGCGAAACCCGTTTTCAACGCAGGTTGACGACCCGCCGAGCCCGGCGAGACGGTGGCGCCGCGGTCGGCAACCGGAGGGCAAAACCCGTTTTCAACGCAGGTTGACGACCCGCCGGAGCCCGGCGAAGCCGGGCGGCGTCATCCGCGGAACCTGACGACGACGCACAGCGCGTCGTCTGAGCCCTTCGCGTGATCGTCGAAGATCCGCTCGGCGATCGCCTGCGCCGTCCCGCCGCCGTCGAGCGCCGCGGCGAAGCCCGCGTCGACGCCGTCGGTGACCATCACCAGCAGGTCGCCCGGGGTGAGCGCGAGCGTGGACGGGCGCACGCGCGGCACCTGGTGTCCGACGACGCCGCCGAAGACGAGCGCCACGTCGTGGCGGCCGCCCTCGCTGGGATGCCACAGCCGCGCGTCGACGTTGCCGACGCCCGTCCACACGAGCTTCGCGTCGGTCACGTCGAGCCACGCCAGCGTCATCACGGCGCCGCGCGAGCCTTTCAGCACCGTGTGGCAGCGGTCGAGCAGCTCCTGCGGCGGCGCCTCGGCGTGGTCGCAGATCACCTCCGCCGCGAGCGCCGACGCGTCGGCGGCCGGGCCGCCGTGGCCGAGCCCGTCGATCAAGCAGACGAGCCCGCCGCGCCCGGTCGGGGCGAACACGGCGAGATCGCCGGAGCGGTCCTCGCCTTCGAGCGCGGCCCCGGCGATCCCGCGTTCGAGCGCCTCGGGCCAGCCGTCTAGCGGGTCCATTTCACCAGCGTCACGGTGGTCCCGGCGCCGGGCGCCGTCTCGATCTCGAACTCGTCCACCAGCCGGCGCGCGCCCGGGAGCCCCAGCCCGAGCCCGCCCCCCGTGGTGTAGCCGTCCGTCATCGCGCGCTCGACATCGGCGATGCCCGGCCCCTCGTCATGCGCGATCACGCGGATCCCGCGCCGCCCGCGGCCGTCGCGGATCAGCTCCAGCAGCACCTCGCCGCGCTCCGCATAGGCGGTGATGTTGCGCGCCACCTCGGAGATCGCGGTCGCCAACAGCGTCTGATCGGTGCTCGGCATCTCCAGCCCGATCGCAAGCTGGCGCGCACGCTGGCGCGCGGTCACCACGTCGGCGTCGGACTCGATCGCGATCCGCTCCTGGGCCTCACCCACCACTCTCGCCCGGCTCCTTCCGGGCCTGCAGCAGCGCCAATCCCTCCTCGAGATCGAGCGCGGTCTGCACGTCCTCGAAGCTCATCCCGAGCTGGACCATCGCGAAGGCGACCTCCGGCTGGATGCCGACGATCACCGTCTCGGCCCCGCGCAGGCGCGTCATCTGCGCGATCCCGCGCAGCGAGCGAGAGACGAACGAGTCCATCACGTCGAGCGCCGTGACGTCGACGATGATCCCGCGCGAGCGGTTCTTCGTGACCTGCGCCATCACGTCGTCGCGCAGCTGGAGCACGTCGGTGTCGGTCAGCGCCGACTGGATGGACGCGATCAGGAACGGCCCCTGCTTGAGGATCGGGACGGCCAACGCCTACCCCCGGTCGTCGGCGGGCATCTCGACACCGCCGCCGATGACGGTGTAGCCGAGCAGCCGCTCGGCCTCCTCGATGCCGCCCTGGAGGTCGCCGACCGCGTTGACCTTGGAGAGGTCGACGCCGAGCGTGACGAGCGTCTGCGCGATCTCGGGCGAGAGGCCCGTGATGATCACCGACGCGCCCATCAGCCGCGACGCGTCGACGGTCTGGACGAGGTGGTTGGCCACCGTGGAGTCGATCGTCGGCACGCCGGTGATGTCGATCACGACCACGCGCGCGCGGTTGGTGCGGATGCCGCGCAGCAGCTGCTCGGTCAGCTGCCGGGCGCGCTGCCCGTCGAGCACGCCGATGATCGGGAGGATCAGCAGCCGCTCGCGCACCTGGAGGACCGGCGTGGAGAGCTCGCGGATCGCCTCCTGCTGCTGGCGGATGATGCGCTCGCGCTCCTGGACGAAGTTCACGCCCACGGTGTTGGCGATGCGGTTGGCGGCCGGCTCGTAGGCGTCGAGCACCTCGTTGAGGACCTGGAAGTCCGCCTGGTACTTCTCGAACAGCGAGCGCGCGAGCACGTCGCGCAGCAGCAGCACGATGCCGAGCACCTCGTCGGTCTCGACCCCGCGGGGGATGATGCGCTCGGAGAGGTTGCGCGCGTAGTCCTGCAGCGCCTCCACGGAACCGGTCTCCAGCACCTCGACGTAGTTGTCGTAGACCGATGTGGCCTCCGAGAAGATCTCGTCCTGCGTGAGCGCGGTCAGCAGTCGCGCCTCGCCGATCCGGCGGGCCCACTCCTGGCGCAGTTGGGTGCGGTTGTTGCGGAGGTGCGCGACGAGCTCGCGGAGGAGGTCGGCACTCGCGTCCTGGTGGCCGTCCGCCGCCGATGCGGCGGCTTCAGTGGGGTCAGCCATCAGTCTCCTTGGGGTTGTGGGGTGGGGCCGAAGGCGAGGATCGCGACGTCGTCGCGCAGCCGGCCCTCAGAAGCGGTGATCACGGCGCTCTCGATGCGGTCGGCGACGGCGTCCGGCGGCAGCCCGCCGCAGCGCTCGAGCAGGGCGACGAGCTCGCGGTGGCCGAACACCTCGCGCCGGCGGCGGCGGACCTCCGTCACGCCGTCGGTATACAGCACCAGCACGTCGCCCTCGGTCAGCTCGACGGCGACGTCGGTCAACAGCGGCTCGATGTCGGAGCCCAGCAGCGTCCCGAGCCGCCCGACGGGATCGACGCGGCCGTCGCGGTGGACGACCAGCGGCAGCGGGTGCCCGCCGCAGGCGAGCTCGACGCCCAGGTGCCGGCGCCCGACGCGCAGGTGCGCGTAGGCGACGGTGCAGAAGCGCTCGGTCTGCTGGTCGCGCAGGGCGCGGTGCATCGTCGTCAGCACGCCGCTGGGGCGGTGCTCGTAGACGGCGGCGGCGCGCATCGTGTGACGCGCCAGCGCCGTCACCGCGGCGGCGTCCGGGCCCTTGCCCTGGACGTCGCCGATCAGCGCCGTCCAGCCGCCGTCGGAGGACCCGAAGAGGTCGTAGAAGTCGCCGCCGAGCTCGATGCCCTCGCCGGCGGGGTGGAAGCGGACGGCGGCCGAGAGCCCCGGGACGGTCGGGAGCGCGCCCGGGCGCAGCGAGCGCTGGAGCGTGTGGGCGATCGTGCGCTCGCGCTCATAGAGCTGCGCGTTGGAGATCGCGACGGACGCCAGCTGGGCCAGCTGGGTCACGATCGCCTCGTCGCGCGGCGTGAACTCGCGCCCGGCACGGTCGACGACGTCGAGCATCCCGAGCTCGCGCTCGCGCGCCCGCAGCCGCGCGGACAGCCGCGCGGGCGCGGGCTCGCCGGAGTCCACGCGCGGGGGAGAGGTGGCGGTGAGCGGGCGCAGGCGCGGGTCGGGCGCGACGATCCCGACCGTGGCGCGGGAGGCCGCCGTGATCGAGCGCGCGGCGTCGGCGGTGAGCTGCAGGATCTCCTCGACCGTCAGCGAGGAGTTGATCGCCACCGAGGCGTCCGACAGGGCCCGCAGCTGCTCCACGTGCGCGTGCTCGAGGCGCGCGGCCTCCTGCACCTCGAGGTAGCCGCGGTGGACGCTCTCGAACGTGGACAGGCTCTCGCGCAGGAAGTCCGCCGACGCCTGCAGTGTCGCCTCGGACGGCGTGGCGCCCGCGAGGGCAGCGCGCAGCGCTTGGTGGTGCGCCTCGGCGAGATCCAGGATGCTGAGGTGCGCGGCGACCGCTTCGCGGCCGAGATCGTAGGCGGCACCGAGCGCCTGCTCGCCTCGGTTCGACAGATATGCGGCGAATGCGGCGGTGTAGCGCGCGGCCAGGGCCGGCGCTCCGTTCTCCGTGGTTCCCACGTCCAGCGGGAAGCCTAGACCTCGCGCCTAATGCTGGCCGTGATCCAAGGGAAGATCGGCGATGTCCCGCCGAACATCCAGGATCCAGCGAATGGCGGAGAGGAGGAAGATCGCGCCGCCCAAGCCGACGAGCCACCAGCTGAGGGTGAGCGAGACGATCGCCACGGCGAGCGAGGCGGCGTTGACCAGCGGGAGGATGCTGTGCGCCGGCATGTGGACGCGCTCGCCCACGGGCGGCGCGCCGGACTGGGTCTGTAGCGGCTCAGAGCTCATTGGATGTAGAGGTAGGCCGCGAGGAAGGTCAGACCGAACATCAGCACTCCGACGATGGAGGCGATGTAGGCGGTGCGGAGATTGCGGCGGGCGAGACGGCGATCCATACGAGGCGGGAGTCTAGAGGTCGAGAAGGCTGGATGATCGGGGTGGGGCGGAGGGGCTGCACCCTCTATAGACGGGCGTCGAGGACCATCGCCGCGAAGAGCACGGCGAGGTAGGCGAGCGAGAACAGGTACGTGCGCAGCGCGCTCGCGCGGTCCGCGCGGCGCTGCAGGCGGAAGGCGAGGACGATGAACGCGGCGCCGAGGCCGGCGGCGATCACGGCGTAGATCGCGCCGAAGAAGCCGAACACGACGGGCAGCAGCGTCAGGAACGTCAGCAGCAGCGTGTACAGGACGATCTGGCGCCGCGTCTCGGACTCGCCATGGACGACGGGCATCATCGGCACGCCGACGCGGGCGTACTCGTCCTTCATGAGCAGCGACAGCGCCCAGAAGTGCGGCGGCGTCCAGTAGAAGACGATCGCGAACAGATACAGCGCGTTCGGCGCGACCGAGCCGGTGACGGCCGCCCAGCCGACGAGCGGCGGGACGGCGCCCGCGGCGCCGCCGATGACGATGTTCTGCGGCGAGCGGCGCTTGAGCCAGACGGTGTAGACGAGCGCGTACCAGATGAACCCGAGCAGCGCGAGGACGGCCGCGAGCAGGTTCACCGCCGCCCACAGGATGGCGAACGACGCGATCTGCAGCGCGAACGCGTAGATCAGCGCCGCACGCGGGGAGATGCGCCCGGACGGCACGGGGCGGCCGGACGTCCGCCCCATCGCCGCGTCGATGTCGCGGTCGTACCAGTGGTTGAACGCGCCGGCGCCGCCGGCCGAGAGGAAGCCGCCGAGGACCGTCACGGCGACGAGCGCGACCGACGGGTCGCCCGCCACGTACATCGTCGTGATCGTGGTCAGGAGCAGCAGCAGCTGCACCTTCGGCTTGGTCAGCGTGACGTAGTCCGACAGGACCTGCCCAAGCGGCGCCGGAACGGCTTGGGACGTCGTCACGCGTGAGGCCTCCACAGCCGCTACCTCTTGACGAACAACGGCTGTCCGGAGCGGTAGCGCTGCTCGGTGCCCGTCCGCTGCTCGATCTCGCGCCGGATGTCCTTCATCGGCTCGACCGAGCGCACGCGCGGCACCGCGTCGAAGTTGTTCTCCGGCGGCGGCGAGGGCGTGAACCACTCGAGCGTGTTGGCCTTCCACGGGTCGGGGCCCGCGATCGCGCCCTTCTTGAACGCCCAGGCGATGTTGCCGATCGTGAGCAGGACGCCGAGGGCGATCGTGAACGCGCCGACGGTGGAGATGAAGTTGTACGCCGTCCAGCTCGTGTCGGAGTACTCATAGATGCGCCGCGGCATGCCCGAGAGGCCTGCCGAGTGCTGGATCAGGAACGTCAGGTGGAAGCCGATGAACGTCAGCCAGAAGCCGACCTTGCCCATCCGCTCGCTGAGCATCCGGCCCGTCATCTTCGGGAACCAGTAGTAGAGCGCGGCGAGCATCGCGAAGGCGGAGGCGCCGAACGCCGTGTAGTGGAAGTGCGCCACCACGAAGTAGGTGTCCGTCAGCTGCCAGTCGATGGGGAACACGGCCAGGAAGATGCCCGTGATGCCGCCCATCGTGAAGGTGAAGATGCCGCCGACGCAGTACATCAGCGGCACCGTCCACTCGACCGTGCCGCGCCACAGCGTGGCGATCCAGTTGAAGATCTTCACGCCCGTCGGCACGGCGATGATGAAGCTCGAGAGCATGAAGAACGCGAGCACGACGGTCGACATCGGCGTAGCGAACATGTGGTGCGCCCACACGAGCAGGCCGAGGAAGGCGATGCCCGCGGTGGCCGCGGCGATCGCCTTGTAGCCGAAGATCGGCTTGCGCGCGAAGACCGGCAGCACCTCGGAGAAGACCCCGAAGGCAGGCAACACGAGGATGTAGACCTCTGGGTGCCCGAAGAACCAGAACAAGTGCTGCCACAAGAGCGCCGACCCGCCCTGCTTGGGGTCGAAGAACGCGGTGCCGAAGTTGCGGTCCAGCAGCAGCATCGTGACCGTGGCGGCCAGCGACGTCAGCGCCAGGATGATCAGGTACGCGTAGATCAGGATCGTCCACACGAACAGCGGCATGCGGCCCCAGCCCATGCCGGGCGCGCGCATGTTGTGGATCGTGGCGATGAAGTTGATCGCGCCCAGGATCGACGACAGGCCGGTGAGGTGGATCATGTAGATCCATGCCTCCTGGCCGTTGGTGCCGGAGTACTGCTTCAGCGAGAGCGGCACGTACGAGAACCAGCCGGCCTCGGGCGGCGAGAAGAACACCGACGCGTAGAGCGCCAGGCCGCCGAACAGGTACATCCAGTAGGACCACGCGTTCACGCGCGGGAACGCGACGTCGCGCGCTCCGATCATCAGCGGGACCAGGTAGTTCGCGAACCCTGCCCAGACCGGCACGATGACGAGGAAGATCATCGTCGTCCCGTGCATCGTGAGCACCTGGTTGTACTTCTCAGGCGTCAGGAGCGTGTTGTCCGGGACGGCGAGCTGCGTGCGGATCAGCAGCGCCTCGACGCCGCCGAGCACGAAGAAGACCATGACCGTGCCCAGGTACATCAGGCCGATCTTCTTGTGGTCGGTCGTGGTGAACCACGAGGTCCAGCCGAGCTTCTGCGGCTCGACCTCGTGGGCGATGATCTCAGGCCGCGCCCGCGTCGCGATCGTGCTGGGCGGCGGAGTTTGTGTCGTAGCTGCCAAGGGAGGTCCTTACTGCGCGCCGGTCTGGCTGTTCGCTTCCTGCTGGGCCTGCAGCGCCTTCTGCTGCTTGGCGACGGCTGTGTGCGCCGCCTGGAGCTCCTGCGCCTTGCGGTCGACCCACGTGTTGAAGTCGTCCGGGCTGAGGCCGATCACGCGGGCGAGCATGTTCGCGTGGTTGCGGCCGCAGAGCTCTGCGCACTGCCCGGTGTAGATGACGGCCTTGAAGCCCTGGAAGGTGCCCTTGCCGGGGCCTTTGTCGAGGTTCTCAGGCGGGATCTGGAACCAGGACTTGTTGTGGTAGCCCGGGATGGCGTCCATCTTGCCGCCCAGCTTGGGAATCCACCATGAGTGCGCGACGTCGTCTGACGTGATGTCGAGCAGCACGGTCATCCCGACAGGGACCACCATGTCCGCGTAGGAGCGGACGCCCTTCTGGGCCTGCGGGTACTGGTAGGCCCAGACGTACTGCTGCCCGTCGACGCGCATGCGCAGGACCGGGCCCTTGGGGGCCGACTGATCGGTCGAGGCGACGAGCTCGCCGTCGACCATCGCGATCTGGGGGCCGCCGGTCGTCACCGAGGGCTTCGGGTCCTTGATCGCCGCGAGCTTGATGAACGTGAAGGCGGTGATGAAGATCAGGATCGCCGCGGCGCCGACCGTCCAGCCGATCTCCAGCGGCGTGTTGCCGTGGATCTGCGCGGCCACGCGCCCCTTGCGGGCGCGGTATCTGATCATCGAGTAGAGCAGCAGGCCTTCGACGCCGATGAAGATGATCAGCGCGAGGATGAAGATCATGATGTACAGCGTGTGAATGCTGTCCGCGTTCGGCGACCCGCCGGACTCTGGGAACAGCAGGCCGGCGTGTGCGGCAGGCGCGGCGAAGAGCGCTCCGGCGATGGCGGCGCAGAGCGCCAGCAGCAGGGAACGGCGTGAACTCAGACCAAGCACGGGCCCGGCAGTATATGGACGGACCGGACGCCCACGCGCCGTGGTCGGGCGCCTGACCGCGGGGCTCAACGCCCCGAGAAGCGCGCCGGGCGCTTGCCCACGAAGGCCGCGACGCCCTCCACGAAGTCGCCCGAAGCGGCCAGTTCGTGCTGGATCGTGGCCTCGAGCTCGAGCTGCTCGCGCATCCGCTGGTACAGCCACGAGTTGAGCTGGCGCTTGGTCCCGGCGTAGGAGCGCGTGGGGCCCGCGGCGAGCCGGTCGGCGAGCGCGCCGGCCTCGGCGAGCAGGGCGTCGTCGGCCACGACGCGGTTGATCATTCCCCACTCCAGCGCCTTGGGGGCGGGGATCCGCTCGCCCAGCATCGCCATCTCGGCGGCGCGCGCGAAGCCCACCCGGGCCGCGATCAGGAACGAGCTGCCGCCGTCCGGTACGAGCCCGATGTTCACGAACGCCAGCAGGAAGTAGGACGACTCGGCGGCGAGCACCAGGTCGCAGGCGAGCGCGAGCGAGCACCCGATGCCGGCGGCCGGGCCGTTGACGGCGGCGAGCACCGGCTTGGGCATCTCGCGGATCCCGGTGATGATCGGGTGATACCGCTCGCGCAGCGCCGCACCGACGTCCGGGAAGCCCTCCGGCGTCGGGTCGAAGCCCGCCTTGAGGTCCGCCCCGGAGGAGAACGCCCGGCCCGCACCGGTGATCGTGACGGCGCGGATCGCGTCGTCGGCGGCGCACTCCTCGACGGCGCCGCGCAGGGCCTCGCCCAGCTCACGGTCCCATGCGTTCATGGCCTGCGGGCGGTTCAGCTCGATGGTGGCGACGGCGCCGCGACGGTGCAGGGAGACGGTCATGGACGTGGATTCTGTCCAGAACCGGGGTAGGTTCGTCTGCGATGCCAGACGAGCGAAGACCGCGGATCGGCGTCTGCGCGGCCCTCGAGCGGGCGCGCTGGACCGTCTGGGACCGCGAGGCCTTGCTGCTGTCGCGGGCCTACATCGACGCGGTGCAGGGTGCCGGAGCGGTGGCGCTGATGATCCCGCCCGACGGGTGGGTCGAGCAGCATCCCGCCGACGTGCTCGACGGGCTCGACGCCCTGATGCTGGCCGGCGGCGCCGACATCGACCCCGGCTCCTACGGCGAGCGCCGCCATCACTGCACCACCAATACGCGGCCGGAGCGCGACCGCGCGGAGATCGCGCTGGCGCTGGAGGCGCTGGAGCGCGACATACCGGTGCTCGGGATCTGCCGCGGGATGCAGCTGCTCAACGTCGCGCGCGGCGGGACCCTGGTGCAGCACCTGCCCGACGACGTCGGCCACGGCGACCACCGGCGGGCGCTGGGCTCCTTCGACGACGCCGATCACGACGTGCGGCTCGAGCCGGGCTCGCTGGCCGCGCACGCGTGCGGCGAGCTGCTCCACCAGACCAAGTCGCATCACCACCAGGCCGTCGACGCGCTCGGGGAAGGCGTCGTGGCCAGCGGCTGGAGCACGCTCGACGGCCTCGTGGAGGCGATCGAGCTGCCCGAGGCGCGCTGGGCGCTCGGCGTCCAGTGGCACCCGGAGGTCGACCCGCGCTCGCGCGTGGTGAAGACCTTCGCGGGCGAGGCGGCGGACACGCTGATCGGCGCCTAAGCGCCCGTCCCCCAGGGGGCCGCCGGAGCGCGGTGGCACGCCGCGAGCGCCCGCCGGCGTCGTCGCGCCGCGCGGGTCGCTATTCTCGCGGCCCCCGTGCGCCGTTCGACCGCCATCCGCGCGGCCGCCTCCACGGTGCTCGCCGCCGGCCTGGCCGCGCCGCTTCTCCGCCGCCGCCTGAAGCTCAAGCCGCAGGTGGTGATCGCCGCCGCAGCCGCCACCCCGTTCGCCGTGACCGCCGTCGTCCCGCGCTCGCGCAAGCGCGACGTCGCGGTGTGCGCGCTGCAGATGTGGGCCTATCTGGCGACCTACCAGATGCCCAACGACGACCCCGAGGCGCTGCGGCGGCGCGTCCGCGTCGAGTACCCGGTCCGCTTCGACCGCTTCATCGGCGCCGGCACGACGCCGACGATGCGCCTGCAACGCGCGTTCGGCACGCCGGGCCGCTTCGCCCGCTGGGAGAAGCTGCTCGTGTGGTCACACTGGCTGTGGTTCGCGTTCCCCCACGGCACCGTCGCCTACGTCCTGCTCCGGCGCCGCGAGGGCTTCGGCCGCGCCGCCGCCCAGGTCTACGCGACCTTCGACCTCGGCGTGATCGGCTACTGGGCGATCCCCACGGCGCCGCCGTGGTACGCGGCCGAGCAGGGTCTGATGGAGGACGGCCGGACGCCCGAGCTGCGCCGCATGATGGTCGAATACGGTGAGCAGTTCTGGAAGTCCGGGTGGGCTCCTCTGTACGGTTTCCTGGGGGGCAACCCTTTGGCCGCCATGCCTTCGCTGCACTTCGCAACGTCCGTGACGGCCGCGCACGTCCTCAGCGACACCGGAAGGGTCGCGGGAGTGCTCGGCTGGAGCTACGCCGCCACGCTCGGCCTAGCGCTCGTCTACCTGGGCGAGCACTACGTCATGGACCTGGCGGCGGGGCTCGCACTGGCCGAGACGGTGCGCCGGGGGACGCCGGTGACCGCGCCGTTCGCGAGGCGCCTCTCGCGCGCCGTACAGGCGATCGAGGCACAGGCGCACGTATGAGCGACGCTCCGGTCGAGACGGCCAGCCCGCCCTCGCCGGACGCCCTGGAGGAGGACGACCATGGGCTCGACTTCAGCGGCCGCACTGTCCTGACGCTGTGCGGCTTCCTCGCGGCTGCGCTCGCGGCGCTGTACTTCCTGCTTCCCAAGCTGGCAGGCCTGCACGACACGTGGAGGCGGATCGAGGACGGCTCGCCGTGGTGGATGGCCGCCGCGCTCGCGTTCACGATCGGCATGTTCGCCGGCTACGGCGCGATGTTCCGCGGTGTCTTCAAGGACGACCGGATCGGCTGGCGCGCGAGCTTCCAGATCACGCTGGCGGGCCTGGCCGCGTCGCGGATCTTCGCCGCCGGCGGCGCCGGCGGCCTCGTGCTGCAGGCCTGGGCGCTGCGCCAGGCCGGGCTCACGCGCCGCGTCGTGGCCGACAAGACGATCTCGTTCCTCGTGCTCACCTACGCGCCGTACGCGTTCGCGGTGATCGTCTGCGGCTTCGGGCTGCGCTTGGGGGTGTTCCCCGGAGAGGCGCCGCTCTCGATGACGCTGGTGCCGGCGATCATCGCGCTCGTGATGGTCGCGCTCACGCTCGCGGTGGTGCTCGTCCCGCCCGACCTGCACCACCGCCTCCCGACGGGCCGGCTCACGCGCAAGCTCGCGCACGTCCCCGCCTCCAGCTCGGCGGGCGTGCGCGACGCCCTCCGCCACCTGCGCTCGCGCGACCCGGCGCTGCTCGGGGCGACCCTCTACTGGGCGTTCCAGCTCGCCGTCGTCTGGGCCGCGTTCCACGCGTTCGGCGACCCGCCGCCGCTCGCGGTGCTGATCCAGGGCTTCTTCGTCGGCATGCTCGGCAACCTGCTGCCGATCCCGGGCGGCGTCGGGGGCGTGGAGGGCGGCATGATCGGCGCCTATGCGGCGTTCGGCGTGGATGCCGGCCTGGCCGTCGTCGCCGTGCTCGTGTTCCGCGCGTTCACCTTCTGGCTACCACTGATCCCAGGAGTGATCGCGTTCTTCCGGCTCCGCGGCACGGTGGACCGATGGCGCCGGGAACGCGGCGCTACTATACAAAGTAAAGCGTAACGCCCACAGGCGGAGAGAGACTGAAGAGCATGGCGAACGTCGAGAACGTGATCATCATCGGCAGCGGTCCCGCCGGCTACACGGCCGCGCTCTACACGGCGCGCGCCAATCTCGAGCCGCTCGTGATCGAGGGCTTCATGTGGGGCGGCCTGCTCCAGCAGACCACCGACGTCGAGAACTTCCCGGGCTACCCCGAGGGGGTCACGGGCCCGGAGATGATGCAGCAGCTGCGCGACCAGGCCGAGCGCTTCGGCACGCGGTTCATCACCGACAACGCGACGAAGCTCGAGCCCGGCAAGGACGGCGCTCCGCACAAGGTCTACATCGAGGACGAGGTCTACGAGGCCCGGGCGGTGATCCTCTCGATGGGGGCCGAGCACAAGAAGCTCGGCGTGCCCGGCGAGGAGGAGCTCGGCGGCCGCGGCGTGTCCTACTGCGCCACCTGCGACGCCGCGTTCTACAAGGACCGCACGACGATCATCGTCGGCGGTGGCGACAGCGCGATGGAGGAGGCGATCTTTCTCGCCAAGTTCTCCTCCAAGGTCACGATCGTCAACCGTCGCGACGAGTTCCGCGCGTCGAAGATCATGCTCGACCGCGCGCGGGCGACCGAGAACATCGAGTTCCTGACGCCGTACGTCGTGGACGAGTTCGTCGCGGGCGACTCGGGCGTGCTCGACTTCGCGCGCGTGCGTCATCTCGAGACCGGCGAGACGCGCGAGCTGCCGATGTCCGGCGCCTTCATCGCGATCGGCCATGAGCCGCAGTCGGAGATCGTGCGCGGCATAGTGCCGACCGACGACGGAGGCTACGTCCTCACCCAGGGCAAGTCGACGCGCACCGACGTCGCCGGCATCTTCGCCGCGGGCGACCTCGTCGACCACACCTATCGCCAGGCCGTGACCGCCGCGGGCTCGGGCTGTATGGCGGCGCTGGACGCGGAGTGGTACCTGCGCGACAACCCGGCGGTGCCGACGCCGGCCGCGCTCGAGGGCGACGGCGACCTCGCGGAGGCGCAGTGGGCGCCTGCCGCGGTGGAGCAGCGCTAGGCCCTTCTGCGGCCGGCGGGGGCGTGGCGGCCGTGAGGCCGCCGAACCGCTCCCGCACGCGGTGATCTCGCCACGCCCCGATCTCCGGGCGCAACGCGCCTCGTCACGCCAGCTGACCAGAGTCGCGCTCGGCCCCGTTCGTCTCGTCTTGCTGCAGCCGCGCCGCCCGGCGGCGCGCGCGGCCGCGGCTCGCCCCGTCGCGCTTCGCCGCCTCCCCTCGCCTCGCCACGCGGCGCCTCTTCTCGCCGCGGTCCGGCAGGTCCGGCGAACTGCGCTGGTAAGGGAGCGGGTCAGATTGTTTGTGCGGTTCGCGGGGCCGGGTGATCTGTTCGGGGCCGCGACGCGAGGGGTGCCTCACGAACCTTCGAATAGTTCGAAGGTTTGTGAGGCACCCCTCGGAGACTTCGCGCGAAGATGATCGAACGTGCGCGAACGTGCCACCGCGATGATCGATCGTGATCGTCAGTCCGCGGGGCCGGATAGACCCGCATTCCCTCACCCGCGTGGTTCGCCGATCCCGGAACGCGCGCCCGAGGGCCGCCGTCGGTGCTGATCAGCGCGTCGCCGGCGAACTGCCCGCCCGGCGAGCTCCAGGCCGACCAGCGACCCTGCGAGGCCTCAGCCGATCCGCAACGTGTACGCGCGGTCCTGATAGACCGACCGGCCCTGCGGCTCGACCTCGACGTAGAAGGAGTGCGCCTTCTTGCCGCGGTTGACGATCGTGACCCGCTCGGTGGTCTTGGAGCCCGAGCGGCTCGAGCGGGCGGCGCGGCCGCGCGTGTCGTTGATCGACACCGCCGAGGAGCGGAAGATCGACAGCGACACGTCGCCGAAGCGCGGGATCGCCGAGATGCGCGCCGAGCGCCGGCCGCCGAGCACGACGCGGTAGACGTCGACGGGATCCTCCTCCTTGTCGAGCAGCGCGTTGAGCCGCACGGCGTGGCCGCCTGACCAGATCGCGGCGGCGGGCTTGCCGCCGAACGCGCGGCCGTCGACCCAGACGAGGTTGTCGTTGGGCTCCGCCGGGTCGTGGATCGGGAGCTTGCTCTTCGCCACCGAGAGCGCGGCGCGGACGTCGAGCAGGCCGAAGCCGGTCAGCGCGTCCCAGCCCTTGCGACCGAGGTCGTGGGCGGAGAGGCGCACGGCCTGGACTGCCTGGTCGGGACTGAGATCCGGCCGAGCCTGGCGGATCCAGGCCATCGCGGCCGAGACCATCGGCGCGGCGAAGCTCGTGCCCGAGAGGGCCTGGTAGCCGTCCTGTGTTCCGTCGTCGTCCAGCGCGATCGGCACGGCAGTCAGGATGGCGACGCCGGGCGCGCTCAGGTCGACCGCGTCGTTGGCGTTCGAGAACGCGGCGCTCTTGCCGCCGGCGTCGGTCGCGGCGACGGTCACGACGTGCGGGAGCGAAGCGGGGAACTCGAGCGGGTTGCCCTGCTCGAACTCGTTGCCGGCGGCGGCGACGGGGATCGCGCCCTTGGCGATGCCGTAGTAGATCTGGATCTTCTCCGCCGTGCACTCCGACGTCGAGCCGTAGCTCATGTTGATCACGGCGGCTCCGGCCTGGACGGCCTGGCCGATCGCCGCGGCGGACGCGGCGCAGCTGATCTCTCCGTCGGTGCCCGGCACGGTCTTCAGCGGCACGTTGAGCGCGCGGGCGCCGGGCCATACGCCGAGGATGCCGGTGCCGTTGGCCGGCGCGGCGGCCACCGCGGCCGTCGCCGTCCCGTGCAGGTTGGTCACCGGGGTCCCGGGGATCGTGGTGAAGTTCGGGTCGTTCGCCCACTCCGGGTGCGTCGTGTCCGCGGCGGCGTCGACGAGGGCGATCAGCGGGCTCTGCGGCGTGACGGCCGGCGGGTCGATCGACGGGTCGGCGACCGTCCGGCGCCAGTCGTTGGGCGGCACCGAGAGCGGGTCGTCGGGCACGGCGTCCAGCCGCGTCAGCGCGTTCGGCTCGGCGTAGACGAGCCGCTCGCGGAGCGCGCGGGCGAACGCGCGGGCGCGCGACTTCGCCACGACGTAGCTGCCGGTCCCGCGCGCGCCGGCCAGGCGCGCGCCGTAGCGGCGGGCGATCGCGGCCGAGGCCGCGTCCGGGCGCGCGCCGACCATCCACGTGTCTGCGTCCGCGCGCACCGAAGCGGCGTCAGCGTCGCCGGGCAGCTTCATCGGCAGCTCGTCCGCCTGCGCGACCGGTGCGGCGACGAGCGCGATCAGCGCGGCGAGAATGGCGGGGCGTCGGGTCACGAAGGAAGGCAACACGCCCGCGAGCCGATCGGAGCGCAGACACGAGGCTAGCGGGCGCCGCTGAACCTCGTGGCGGCGGTGCCGACCCGCTCGTGGCCGCCCCCTGACTCGCGCCCACTCGCCCGTGCGGGCGCATACACTCGCCCCCGTGGACGTGTTCACGGTCGTGTGCGGCGGCTTGCTCGCCTTCTTCGTCGTCACCACGGTGCTGCTGGGACTCTTCTCCAAGCGCTCGGCCGTGGAGATCCTCGACTGGCGGCCGACGCGCTCGCCCGAGGCCGAGGCGGAGAGCGAGATCGACGACGTCGCGCAGATGATCGAGGCGCAGAACGAGATCCGCGCCCGCCGCGGCAAGCCCCCGCGCACGCGGGAAGACGTCGAGCGCGAGTGGCGCGCGTCCTGATCGTCGGCTGCGGCTGCCGCGGCCAGGCGCTGGCGCGCGAGCTGCGAGCCGCCGGGCACGCCGTGCGCGGCACCACGCGCGATCCCGCCAAGGCCGAGGCGATCGCGGCCGCCGGCGCCGAGCCCTACGTCGGCGACCCGGACCGGATCGCGACGCTGATGGACGCGCTCACCGGCGTCACGATCGTGATCTGGCTGCTCGGCACCGCGCCCGCTCCCGCTCTGCACGACGGCCGCCTGCGGATGATGTTCGAGAAGCTCGTCGACACGCCCGTCCGCGGCTTCGTCTACGAAGGCACGCCGCACGGCGAGGCGCTCGCGCGCGCGTGCGCGGACACGTGGAGGATCCCGCTCGAGGTCGTCGCGGCCGGCGACGGCGCGGCGGCCGCCACCGCCGTCGACCGCCTGCTGGGAACCTAAAGACCTCTGAGGCGTTCGAGGAGGTCGGCGACGATCCGTGCCGTCGCGCCCCAGATCACGTGTGAGCCGACCTCGTAGGTGTGCGTGCGGAACGTGATCCCGCGGCGCTTCATCTGACGCTCGCCGGCGCCCGCGACGAGCGCGGCCAGCGGCAGCTCCAGCACCTGGGCGACCTCCGCCTCGCCGATCACCCACTCGAACCCCGGCTCGATCACGCCCACGAAGGGGTAGATCGCGTAGTTGGTCACGTAGGTGCCCACGGGCTCGAGCGCGCCGACGACCTGCACCACGCCCGACGGCAGGCCGATCTCCTCGTGCGCCTCTCGCAGCGCCGTCTCGATCAGCTCCTCGCCCGGGTCGCGCCGCCCGCCGGGAAACGAGATCTCTCCCGCATGGCGGCGCAGGTCGTGGCGGCGCTCGGTGAAGACGGCGTGGGTCGCGCCGCCCGCGTCGGCGAACAGCGGGACGAGCACGGCCGACTCCTCGCGCCCGCCCTGGACCTGCATCGCGAGCGCCTCCTCGGGCGCGAGCAGGACGCCGTCCAGCTGCTCCGCGAGCGCGCTCAGCTCAGCTCGACCCGCTCGTCGAAGGCCACTTCGCCCTCGAGCGTGCGGTGCACGGGGCACTTCGCCGCGATCACCTGCAGCCGCTCGACCTGCTCCTCGCTCAAGTGGGGCGGCATCCGCATGACGAGCTCGAAGCGCGTCGGGCAGCCGCGCTCGGCGGGGGAGTAGCGGGCCTCGACCTCCAGGCCCTCCACGCTCCACCCCTTGCGCTTGGCGTACATCTCCATCGTGACCGCGGTGCACGACGCGAGCGCGGCGGATAGGAGCTCCTGCGGACTCGGGCCCATGTCGTGCCCGCCTTGGTCCGCCGGCTCGTCGGCGGTGATCTGGTGGTTGCCCACCGTGATGTCGTGCGTGTAGCCCTCGCGCTGCTGGGCGGTGGCGCGCATCGCGCGCGTGCTCGAGCCGGAAGAACGGTTGATCAGGGCCATCTAGGACTCCTCCAGAGGATTGAACACCATCCCGGTGAGGACCTTCGGGAAGAAGTAGGTCGACTTGGGAGGCATGTTCTCGCCGGCCGCCGCGACGTCGCGCACCTGCGATACGGGGGTGGGGGCCATGAAGAAGGCGGCGTCGGCATCGCCCGCGTCCACGCGCTCGCGCGCCTGCGCGGCCGTGCGCGCGTAGTCGAGGCCGTCGAGATGCGAGATGTCGTCCTCGGTCATGCCGAGGGCGCCCTTCAGCAGCAGCGCCTCGAGCACGGCGGTGTCGAGCCGCCGGTAGGGCTCGGGCTTGCCGGGCAGCGCGGCCGCGGCGATCGCCGGGTCCTTCAGCGTCAGCATCCGCGCCCCGCCGCCGTCGTAGTAGCCGATCCGCACGGCGTCGCTCGAGGCCGGCTCGAGCTCGTCCGCCGGCTCGCTGTCCCAGTCGCGCTCGAGCGCCTCGCGCAGGGCGGCCTTGCGCGCCTCGTCGAGGCCGAGCACCAGCCGGTGGGTGGGGAAGACGGTCAGCCCGGGATCCTGCAGCGCCACCAGGCACATCAGCACATGATCGGAGCCCGGCGCGGCGCCCGGCTCCTGCGCGTACACGCGTGCGGTCTCGTAACGGTGGTGGCCGTCGGCGATCAGCAGCTCGACGCCGGCCAGGGCCTCGCGCACCGCGGCGATCGCGGCGACGTCCTCGACGCGCCAGACGCGGTGGCGTGTGTCGTCGGAGTCGGTGACCTCGCCCCAGGGCTCGCCCTGGAGATGGGGCGCGAGCGCGCGCCACGCGGCACCGGCGGGATCGTCGTAGAGGCTGAAGATGGGGGATAGGTTGGCGCGCGTGGCGCGCGTCAGCCGCAGCCGGTCCTCCTTCGGACCTGGATGAGTGCGCTCGTGCGGGCGGATTCGCCCGGGTCCGTAGTCCTCGACGCGCACGCGCGCGAAGACGCCGTGGCGCGTGCGGGCACGGCCGTCGGGTCCCGTGTAGTCCTGCGCGAGCGCCCACAGGGCCGGCCGCGGGTCGCGCACGACGATCCCGTCCGTCGTCCAGCCGCGCAGCACATCCGCCGCGTGGGCGTACGGATCCCCGCCGTTCTGCGGCAGGTCGATCTCGACGACGTTGTACGGCGAGCGCGCGACGAGCTCGGCGCGCTGCCGCGCGTCGATCACGTCGTACGGCGGGGCGGCCACCGGCTGCAGGCCACCCACCCGACCGAGGTCGTAGTGGAGCGCGTGGAGAGGTTGGACGTCTGCCATCTGACGGCCAGGCTAGCGCGGGGGAGGGCGCCAGGCTGGGCTCCTCGCACATGCGTCCATAAAGGTTCGGGATCGGTCGGCCGATAGCGGACGCGTGGGGGACTCCGCAGACAGCCAGCGGTCCAAGGTCGAGCGGCTGCTGGAGCACTGGCGCCCGTACCGCCCGCGTCGCCTGACGCGGCGCGAGGTGCGTGTCGAGGCCGTGTGCGCGGCCGGCTTCGCCGTCGTCGCGCTCGTGCTCGCGCTGGCCGTGCCGTCGCAGCGCTCGGCCGACCCGTGGGTCGCCGCCGGACTGGTCGCCGCGCTGGCGCTCGCCTCGCGCGTGCGCCTGTACCTGGGCGCCGGCTACGCGATGCCGACGCAGCTCGTGCTCGTCCCCATGCTCTACCTGCTGCCGGCGCCGCTCGTGCCGCTGTGCGTCGCGGTCGGCCTCGTCGCCGGGAGCGCGATCGGGCGTCCGCATCCGGAGCGGCTCGTGGTGAGCGTGAGCAACGCCTGGCACGCCGCCGGGCCCGCGCTGGTCTTCCTCGCGGCCGGCGAGCCGGCCGCGCGGCTGGACACATGGCCGACGCTCGCGCTCGCCCTCGTGGCCCAATGCGTCACCGACCTGACGGTCGCGACCGCGCGCGAGTGGCTCGGCCGCGGCATCCCGCCGTCGCTGCAGACCCGCGTGCTCGCCGTGGTCTGGGGCGTCGACGCGTGCCTGACGGCCGTCGGCCTCGCCTTCGCGGCTTCCGGGCACCTCGGCTTCCTCCTCTCGCTGCCGCTGGTGGCGCTGCTCGCGGCGCTGGCGCGCGACCGCCGGAGCCGCATCGAGCAGGCCGTCTCGCACGTCGAAGCGCTCGGCCGCGAGCACGCGCGCCTGGACCGCGCGATCCGGCGCATCGGCGAGGCGTTCGCATTCCAGCTCGACCGTGCCGCGCTGCTCGACCTGATGGTCCAGACCGCCGTCGAGGCGCTCGACGCCGACCATGGCCGCGTCGGCGACATCGCATGGTCGGCGCAGCCTTCGCTGCGCGAGCCGGTCGACGTGCTGACGGCGGCCGAGGACGCCGCGCGCGCGGGCCGGACGCTCGGCGCGGTGCGCGCGGGCTCCCACGTGGCGATCGCGCATCCGCTCGACGGCGATCGCATGCTCGCGGTCGCGCGCCGCGGGCGCGAGTTCGGGGCCGAGGAGCGCGCGCTGCTCGGCTACCTGGCGCGGCAGACCGCGGTCGCGATGGAGAACCTCTCACTGCACGACGCGCTGCGTGATCAGGCGACGCGCGACGACCTCACCGGGCTGTCGAACCACCGCCGCTTCCAGCAGGCGCTTGCGCACGAGTGCGCGGTCGCCGACCGCACCGGCGGCCTGCTCGGCCTCGCGATGATCGACCTCGACGACTTCAAGGCCGTCAACGACACCTACGGCCACCTCCAGGGCGACCTCGTGCTCCAGCACGTGGCCGAGATCCTGCGCCGCTTCGCCCGCGTCACCGACGAGCCGGCCCGCTACGGCGGGGAGGAGTTGGCGGTCGTGCTGCCGGGCACCGACCTCGACGGCGCCTACACCGCGGCCGAGGCGATCCGCAAGGCGGTCGAGCGGCTGGAGGTCGAGCTGCCGGACGGCGGCACGCTGCACGTGACCGTCTCGATCGGCGTCAGCGCGACCGACGGCGGCGTCACGGATCCCGCTTCGCTGATCGAGGCGGCCGACGTCGCGCTCTACCAGGCCAAGCGGAGCGGCAAGAATCGCACGGCCCGCGGCGGCTGGGTGCGCGAGGGCGAGCGCCGCTTCGTGCGCCATCCCTCGCCTCGCGTCTAGCTTGTAGAGAACTGGGGCGCGGCTCCGACCTCCGGGTGAACCGACCGCTAGGAGGACGCCATGAAGTACATGCTGCTGATCTACAACAACCCCGACGCGCTGCAGTCGCTGCCGCGCGAGCAGCTGGACGGGATCTTCGACGAGGTCGGCACGATCATGGCCGAACTGAAGGAGTCCGGCGAGCTCGTGGGCGGCGAGGCGCTCGCACATCCCTCCCAGACGCGCACCGTGCGCGTCCGCAACGGCGCGCCGGCGACGACCGACGGGCCGTTCGTCGAGGCCAAGGAGCAGTTCGCGGGCTACCTCGCCGTCGACGTGGAGAGCGAGGAGCGGGCGATCGAGATCGCCGCGCGCTGGCCTGACGCGCGCTACTGCGCGATGGAGGTGCGCGCCGTCATGCACACGTCCGGCGGCGAGGTGTGAGCACCGAGTTCGAGGGCCTGCTGCGCCGTCTGGCGCCGCAGGTCCTCGGCGTGCTCGTGCGCCGCCACGGGCGCTTCGACGCGTGCGAGGACGCCGTCCAGGAGGCGCTGCTGGCCGCCGCGCTCCAATGGCCGGAGCAGGGCGTCCCCGAGAACCCGTACGGCTGGCTGATCACCGTCGCCTCGCGGCGGCTGACGGACGAGCTGCGCGCCGAGGCGGCGCGCGTGCGGCGCGAGGAGACGGTGTTCGCGCTCGACCTCGCGACCGACCCCGGGCCCGACAACGACGACACGCTGACGCTGCTGTTCCTCTGCTGCCACCCGGCGCTCTCGGGGCCGTCTCAGGTCGCGCTCACGCTGCGCGCCGTCGGCGGGCTCACGACCGCCGAGATCGCGCAGGCCTTCCTCGTGCCCGAAGCGACGATGGCGCAGCGCATCAGTCGCGCCAAGGCGACCCTGAAGAAGTCCGGCGTCCCCTTCGCCGCGCCGGCGCCAGAGGACCGCGACGACCGCCTGCGCGCGGTGCTGCAGGTGCTGTACCTGATCTTCAACGAGGGCTACACGGCGACCTCCGGCCCGGTGCTGCTGCGGACCGACCTGACCGCCGAGGCGATCCGGCTCACGCGCATCGTGCACGCGCTGCTGCCCCGCGACGGGGAGGTCACGGCGCTGCTGGCGCTGATGCTGCTCACCGACGCGCGCCGCGCCGCGCGCTCGGCGCCAGACGGCGGGCTCGTCCCGCTGGCCGAGCAGGACCGCTCGCTGTGGGACGACGCCGCCATCCGCGAAGGCGTCGCGCTCGTCGAGGCGGCGCTCGCGGAAGGGCCGCTCGGCCCTTACCGCCTGCAGGCCGCGATCACCGCCGTCCACGCCGAGGCGGCGAGCGCGGAGGAGACCGACTGGCGCGAGATCCTCGCGCTCTACGAGTTGCTCGAGCGGGTCGCGGCAAACCCTGTCGTGACGCTCAACCGTGCGGTCGCGCTGGGGATGGCACGCGGCCCGCGCGCGGGCCTCGACCTGCTCGGGACGCTGGAGGCCGACGACCGCGTCGGCCGTCATCATCGCTTCTTCGCGGTCCGCGCCCACCTGCTCGAGCAGGCGGGCGAAGACGCGGCGGCCGAGGCCGCCTACCGCGAGGCGGCGCGCCGCACGACCAGTCTGCCCGAGCGGCGCTACCTGGAGGAGAAGGCGGCTAGCTCTTCACGCCGAAGTCGGCGGTGAAGGTCGCGCCGACGCCCGCGTCGGAGGGGACGCCGAGGTGGATGCCGATGCCGATCTCGCGGTAGTTGCGCTTGAGGATGTTGGCCTTGTGGCCGGCGGAGTTCATCCAGGCGTTCATGACGCCGGCGGGCGTGGAGAGGTCGCCGGTGCCCCAGGCGAGGTTCTCGCCGAGCGACCAGCCGTCGGTCTGCTTCGCGTAGCGCGCCGAGAGGATCCGGTCCACGAACGTGTCGCCGTCGGGCGCGGTGTGGTCGAAGTAGCCCTCGGTGACCATGTCGTCGGAGTGGCCGGCCGCGGCCTTGCGGAGCTTGGCGTTGTCGTGGAGCGCGGGCAGGCCCTTGGACACGCGGATCTGGTTGTGCAGGCAGAGGACGGCGGCGCGGACGGCGTCGAGGTTGTCGGCCGTCGGCATCAGGTTCGCGTTGGCGCACTCCTGCGCGGCGCGGGCGCGCGGCGGGCGCTTGTCGCCGAGCGCGACAGTCGCCGTAGGGCCTTTGTGCTTCTTCGGCGTCGCCTTGGCGTGGGCGGCGGCGGGCACCACCAGCATCGCGGCGGCGAGTGCTGCGGTGATCAAGTGGCGGGCGGCGGGCACGGCGGACGACCTCCGTGGTCTGTGAGCGGGTCAAGCGGTTCCCACCGACCCGACGTGCCGCCTGGCACGAGTTTCCTTCGGTAGCCCGGCTAGCTCGGAGAGCCCCGTGGCTTTGCGCCCCGCCCTCGCGGACGGTTTGCCCTTTCGGGAGGGAAGAACCTTGTCCCTCACATAATCGGCAGCCGCCGCATCGGGCTGAGACCCCTGTGGACGACCGTTCGACCCCTGACTTGAGCCCGGGTCACCGAATCTCTCCGCGGGCGAGCCGCCACCCCCCGATGGCGAGCGGGATCCCGAGCCAGACGAGCAGCGTCGACCCGGCGCGTACCCACTCCCCCGCGCCCGAGCTGCACATGAGCGTCGCGACCGTCAAGGCGCACGTCTCGCGCCTGCTCGCCGAGCTCGAAGCCGACAACCGCGTCCAGATCGCGCTGCTGGTCCAGGAAGCCAAGCGCTGAAGCGCTCGACCGGCGGTCGAGCGGGATCGGACCGCCGGGCGATATCTGAGGACCCGCTGTGACGTGAATGATCCGCGCCCCATGAGATCGCCTGCCATCGCCGCCGGCGCGCTGCTCGCCGCCCTCGCGCTCGCGCCGCCCGCCGCCGCCTTCAACTACGTCTCGGACTCCAACGGCACCTGGTGGGGCGTCCAGGACGTCGCGCCGCCGCGCGTCGACACCGGCAGCATCCGCGCCACGCAGGTCGGGCCGGGGCAGAGCCCGGCCTACAGCACGACCATCAACGGCTACGGCGGCATCAAGGTGAAGGTGCCGTCGAGCCCGCGCTTCAACGGGGAGCTGATGCGCGGCTTCGGGCTCACCTACGACGGCGACGCGGGCTTCAAGACGACGCAGGCGGTCGACCTCGGCGGGATCGAGATCGCCCGCGCCGTGCGGATCGAGCGTGCCCCGGCGGCCGGTGTGGCGAGCTGGGGCCGCTGGCTGGACACGTTCACCAACACGACCGCCGCGCCGGTGACGATCAAGGTCGCCTTCGGCGGCCAGTCCGGCTACAGCGCGTCCGGGAGCAACTCGAGCGCGCTGGTGAACACCTCCAGCGGCGACGCGGCCGTGTCGGCCGCGGACACGTGGGCGGAGGTCGCGACGCCGCTGTCGGGCACGACGCTCGTGGGCGGTCCGCAGGCGACGGTGATCGGCACGCCGGCGCCGTTCGGCGGCGCGATGACGTTCACCGGCAACTGGCTCTACGACACGTTCGACAACCCGCTGGCGACGAGCGGGCACGAGGGCAACTTCCAGGCCTACGTGAACACGGTCACGATCCCGGCGGGCGCCTCGAAGTCGGTGCTGCACTTCATCGTGCTCGGGCAGCGCGTGACGGCGGCCGGCTCGGACGCCGAGCGCCTGAAGGTCGAGACGACGGCGGGCACGCTCGCGGCCAGGCCGGATCTGACCGGCCTGATGCCCGCCGAGGTCTGCTCGATCGACAACTTCTCGATCGCCGCCGGCTGCGCGAGCGCCGGGTCGATCCCGCGCATCGCGGCTCCGGCCAAGCCGAAGCCGGTGTCGAGCTCCGGCTACGACGTCGTCGACAAGACGATCCAGCAGCTGCGCGCCGACATGGAGTCGGGCCTCACGACCTCGCAGGCGATCACGCAGGCCTACCTGGACCGCATCCGCGTCTACGACCAGGGCCAGTTCGGCCTCAACTCCTACGAGGTCGTCGCGAGCGATGCGCTCGAGCAGGCCAAGGCGGCCGACGCCAAGCGCAAGGCCAGCGACCGCAGCCCGCTGCTCGGCATCCCGATCGCGATCAAGAACCTCTACGACACCAAGGACATGCCGACGACCAACGGCAGCCTGACGTTCGCGGGCTTCCGGCCAAAGAAGGACGCGTTCCAGGTGGCGCGGCTGCGGGACGCCGGCGCCGTGATCATCGGCAAGGCGGCGCTCGAGGAGTACGCGACGAGCGGCAACTACTCCAACGACCCGTGGGGCCAGGTGTGGAACGCCTTCCAGCCGTCGAAGTCGGCGATCGCGTCCTCCGGCGGCTCGGCGACGGCGACCGCCGCGAGCTTCGCGGCCGCCGCGCTCGGCTCGCAGACCGGCGACTCGCTCTACGGGCCGGCGTCCGGCGCGAGCCTCGTCACGCTGCGCGGCACCGACGGGCTGGAGAGCGGCACCGGCATCATGCCGCTGTCGTGGCTGACCGACTTCGGCGGCGCGATGGCGCGCTCGGTGCCCGACCTCGCCGACATCCTCAACGCCGTCACCGGCACCGACCCCGAGGACCCGGCCACCGCGCCCGCCGACGCCGAGCGCCCGGCCGACTGGCGCTCGGTCCTCGAGCCCGACGCGCTGGAGGGCAAGCGCATCGGCTACATCCCGTCGACGTGGGAGGACCCGTTCGGGACGACCGGGACGGTGGCGGCCTCGAAGGCCGCGCTGAAATACCTGACCGACGCCGGCGCCACGATCGTGGAGGTCGGGACGACCGTCGGCGACGCGACCAACGCGCCCGTCGCGCCCGCGACCAACCCGACCGGCAACACGTCGCAGGAAGGCTGGATGCAGTACATCGACGCGCATCCGGAGCTGGCCGAGCAGGGCTTCCAGATCCGCAACGCCGTCGACGTCAGCTGCTCGCAGAAGAAGGTCTGGTACGTGCGCGCCGACCCGAGCGCCTGCGCGGTGGCGCCCGCGCCGCGCATGACGGCGGACGAGATCGCCGCCCGCCGCGCATGGCGCACCGACTACAAAGCCAACGCGAAGGCGTGGTTCGACACCCTCGGCGCCGACGACAAGGGCGTCGACGCCGTCGTCTACCCGGGCCTGCTGAGCGACATCAGCCTCAACGACGGCGGCGGCGGGAAGGCGAGCTTCGGCCGCCGCGACACGCCGGGCGCGGCGTCCGGAATCCCGACCGTCGTGTTCCCGGCCGGTTACAACGACCACGGGCAGCCGATCAACCTCCAGCTGCTGGGCCGCGCGTGGGACGACGGCGAGCTCGTCGGCATGGCCTACGCGTACGAGCGGCTCGCCGGCAAGGACGGCAAGGGCCACGTCGCGCCCACGACCGTTCCGGCGCTGCCGTACGAATCCTCCGCCACCGGCACCGCCGGCGGAGCCGTGCCCGCCACGCTCGCGCTCACGCTCGGTGCCCCGGCGACGTTCGGCGCCTTCACGCCGGGCCTCGACGCGGAGTACAGCGCCGACACGGCCGCCAAGGTGATCTCCACGGCCGGCGACGCGATGCTGAGCGTCTCCGACCCCGGCCATCTCGCCAACGGCGCGTTCATCCTGCCCGAGCCGCTGCGCGTGGACATCGCGCCAGCGTCGTGGACCGGCCCGGTCGCCAACGCGCCGGTGGCGATCCGGTTCAGGCAGCACATCGGCCAGACCGACGCGCTGCGCACCGGGACCTACTCGCGGACGGTGACGTTCACGCTGTCGACGACGAGCCCGTAGGCGGCGTCGAGCGCCGCGACGATCTCCTCGCGCGAGCAGTCCTTGCCGATCAGCACGGCCGCGCCGCCGGCCAGCGCCTGGTCGGCGAGCTCGGCGTGCGGGAAGGCGGTGAGCATGACGACCGGCACGCCGACGCCGCCGCGGCGCAGCCGGTGCAGCACCGCCAGGCCGTCGAGCCCGGGCATCCCGAGGTCGAGCAGCGCGACGTCCGGCCGCCGCGCCTCGATCAGCTCGGCGGCGGTGCTGCCGTCGCTCGCCTCGGCCTCGATCCGGTAACGGCCGGTGTCCAGCAGCGCCCTGACGATCCCGTCGCGGTAGACGGGGTGGTCGTCGGCGACGACGACGGTGACCATGGCGGGCACGATGCTCACTCGCGGCGCGTCTGAACATCGGCCGGGCGCAGCCAAAGCGGGAGGGGCGCGGGATCACCCGATCGGGGGATACGTGACGTCAGCCACGTGTGGGAACGCTGGCGTCGACGACGGTCCCGCCGCCGAGCCGGCTGTCGATCGCGACCTGCCCGCCGACGGCGCGGATGCGCTCGGCGATCGACGCCAGGCCGATGTGCCCGGCGGCCAGCGCCTGCTCCAGCCGCGCCGCGGGAAAGCCGCCGCCGTCGTCGGCGACGGTCAGCCGCACGCGGCCTTCGCCGACGCGCACGGACACGTCGACGCGCGTGGCGCCGGCGTGGCGCGCGGCGTTGGCGAGCAGCTCCCGCGCGGTCGACATCAGCAGCTCGTCGTGCATCCCGGCGGCCGCCGGATCGACGTCCACGCGCGCGTCGAAGCGCCCGCGCCGGCCGGCGTCCTCGGCGAAGCTGCGCAGCACGGCGGCCAGCCCCGCGCGCTCGAGCCCGACGGGATGCATGGCGAACATCTCCTCGCGCAGCTGGCGATGGACCTCGTCGAGCGCGTGCCGCGCGCGCTCGGCGGACTGCGGGACGCCGCGCGCGACGTCGGACACCTCCTGGCGGGCGACGAGCACGTTCTGGATCGCGTCGTCGTGCAGCGCCTGCGCGAGCCGGCGCCGCTCGCGCGCCTCGGCGTCGAGCGCCTCCCTGACGAGCCGGCGCCCCGCCGCCGCGAGTCCCTGCAGGTTGCGCTCGCGCCGCTCCACCAGCCCCGACAGCATCGCCGCGGCGGCGCCGACCCAGGCCAGCGCGAGGGCTTCGCCGGCGACCACGTCGAGGTCGCCGGGCAGATGCGTGCCGGAGTGGGGGAGCGCGACGGCGAGGTACGCGCCGACGGCGAGCGCCGCCCACGCGACCGTGAGCCGCGGCGTCAGCCGCAGCGCGGCGGCGATCGGCATCGCGAAGAACGCGAAGCACAGCGGGGAGCGGGCGCCGCCTGAGGTGTACACGAGCGCCGCGATCAGCACGAGGTCGGCGAGCGCCGCGGCGAGCGGCAGCGGCTCGCGGCGCCCGCGCGCGAGCGTCACCCCCAGCGTGGCGATCGCGTAGGCGGCGAACACCGTCAGGACGGCGGGGAACGCGCGCGCGTCGACGTCCGCGTCGAGCGTCTGCACGACGGCGACCGGGACGAACGCGAGGCGCAGCAGCGCGATGCCGCGAGCGGTGGACCGGGGATCCGGCACGGCGCCGGGATCCGCCGCCGTCACTCCAGCAGGCCTACGCGCATCGCCTGCGCGACGCATGCCGCCCGGTCCCCGACGCCGAGCTTCTCGTAGAGATGCGCCATGTGCGTCTTCACGGTCGCGGGCGCGAGGAACAGCTCGCGGCCGATCGCGGGCGCCGACAGGCCGTCGGCGATCAGTCGCAGCACCTCGGCCTCGCGGCGGGTCAGCGTCGGGCGCTCGACGGCCGTCCCGCGCGTGCGGACCTCCTCGAGCAGCCCCGCCTGCAGCTCCCGGTCGAGCACCGCCTGACCGCGGGCGACGGCCGCGACGGCGTCGCACACCTCGACGCGGTCGGCGCTCTTGGCGAGATATCCGGACGCGCCGGCCGACATCGCCTCGTGGACGACCGAGCCGTCGGTGGCGGCCGACAGCACGAGCACGCGCGTGGGCAGGTTCTCGCGCCGGACGGCGTTGAGGATCTCGATCCCTCCGAGCCCGGGAAGACGCAGGTCGATCACGGCGACGTCGGGGCTCAGCTCGCGGATCGCCTCCAGCGCGGCACGGCCGTCGCCTGGCTCCGCGACGAGCTCGAGCTCGAGCCGGTCGCGCACGGCCCGCGCGATGCCGTCGCGGTAGAGGGGGTGGTCGTCTGAGACCAGGACTCTCAGGCGCCGTCCCACGGTCAATTGCTCCGTAAAGCCGGCATGGGCGCGGGCAGATTTTGACCGCTCCCGATGAATGAGGGCAGAGAGAAAGGCCGCCTCTTCCCCGAACGGGTCAGCGCAGTTCCGCGTCGAGATAGCGCGGAAGCGCCGACCACGGGTCCGGCAGCGTGCCGGAGGTGACGTAGAGGTAGCCGGCGCGATGCGCCTCCACGAGCGCCCGCGCTTCGCGCTCCGGCGCGCCATGGACGAGGTATGCGGCGCGGTCCGCAGGCAGCCAGGATGGCGGCCGCAGCCGCGCTCGGGCATCAGCGAGCGAGCCTTCGTAGGTGACGATCACGTCCGCGGCGGCCTCGTACCCCCGATCCGGCGGCACGCCGGGGTTGATCGCCAGCAGCCCGGGGATGTGCGCGCGCAGCGAGCGGTAGTACGCGAGGTGCTCGCGGGTGTGCGCGGCCTCGTCGAGGAAGATCCCGTCGACGTGGTACCAGGCGGCGTAGCGCTCCGCGTCGGCCTCCACGTCGGCGGCCGGCCGGGCGCCGTAGCCCGTGGGGACGTAGCCGATCACCTTCCACCCCGCCGACTGGGCGGCGCGCACGGCGCGCGCATAGGCGGGATCAGGCGCCGCACCGGGCCCGCTTGCCGGGTTGACGATCAGCACCGAGCCGTTGCCGCGATGCGCCGCGAGCCGCTCGATGCCGGCGGGCGGCAGGTAGGCCGGGATCAGCGCGCGGTGATGCTCCTGGTCGGCACGACCCCCGCTCACGAGCAGGATCGCCGCGACCACCGCCGCGACGCCCGCGCACCCGGCGATGACCAGGCGCGCCCTGCCGCTCACGCGATCCAGACGGTGGTGGCGACCGTGGTCGCCGGGCGCCGCAGCGGCGCGACGGCCGCCGGGAGCAGGACCGCCACGGCCACTGCGGCCCCGGCGATCAGGGCGCCGCCCGAGACCGGCGAAGCGACGAGCGCCTCCACCAGCGCTCCCGCGCTGACGGCGGCCAGCGCCCAGCGCCCGCGGGCGAGCGACTCGAGCAGGCCGGCCAGGAGCGTCACCAGCGCCAGCAGGCCGAAGCCGAGCAGGGTGCACGCCCGCGCCGTGCCGGACTCCCGCAGCGGGAGCGCCAGCGCCGCGATCAGCGAGAGCGCCGTGCACGCTAGAACGGTACGCGCCAGCGCGCCCGCGAGCACCCGCAAGGCGGTCGTGCGCGGCCGCTCGCCGATGCCGACGCCCGCGAGCGAGGAGGGCAGCGCGTGGGCCAGCCGCCACACGTGCGCGCTGCCCCAGCAGCCCGCCATGATCGAGGGGACGAGCAGGAACGCGGCCGCCGGCCCCGCGGTCCAGCCGAGGCTGCGGTCGCCGACGAGCAGCAGCCCCAGCGCGGCGCCGATCAGCGCGGAGCTGAGCGCCCGCTCCCAGCGGCCGAGCGGCGCGTGCGCGCCGACGGGGGCGCGGGGCGCGATCAGCGCTGCGAGCGCGATCGTCCCGGCCAACCAGGCGAGGACGAAGCGAGGCGCGGAGGCGCCGAGCATCGCCGGTGTGGCCGCCGCGACGAGCGCGGTGTAGCCCAGCGCGCTGCCGCGGCGGATCAGGATCGCTCCGCCCACCCAGACCACGGTCAGCAACCCCGCGACGAGGCCGGCGGCGCCCAGCGCCGCGCTCGGCGCCGCAACGACGACGGCGATGCCGGCTGCGAGCGCGGCGCGGTTGCGGGTCAGCGCCGCCGCGCCGCCGGGCCGGCTGAGGTAGCGGCTGCTCAGGCCCCACTGCAGCGCGAGCGTGAGCGGCAGCGCGACGGTCAGGGCCAGTCCCAGGCCGCCGGCGCCGATCGCCTGGCGCAGCGGCGAGGCCCAGAGGGCGATCGCGACCACGGAGGCGCCGAACGCGACCGCCTCGAAGGCGATCCGCCGCCGCGGCTCGGGATCCGCGAGCCGGCCGGTGCTCCGCCGCGGCGCCGCCGGCGCCGCCGGCATCAGCGCCCGTCCAGCCTCCAGGGCGCGCGAAGGCGGGACGCCCGCCCACGCCTCCAGCACCACGGCGGCCTCGAGCATGTCCTGCGGCGGGCGCCCGAGCCGCGCCTCGACGACCTCCTGGCTCACCGGCAACCACCGCCGCTCGCGCCGAGGGCCGAGGTCGCGTCACCGCCGCTCACGCCGCCACCGCCAGCCGCACGGGCACCGCGGCGGGCTGCTCGCGCTGCCCGGCGGCGGCCGCGTGAAGGAGCCGCCGGTAGCCCTCGACGCAGCCGTCCTGGTCGAACAGGCGCCCGAGCCGCCGGTACCCGAGCCGTCCCAGTCGCGCCGCCAGCTGCGGATAGCGCAGCAGCGTCACGATCGCCAGCGCGATCTCGCGGTCCTTGACCGGTCGCGCGATCAGCCCGCAGCCGCGCACGACGTCGGGCACGCCGCCGACGCCGGTGGCGACGACGGGGCGGCCTTCGCCCATCGCCTCCAGGATCGCCATCGGCAGCCCCTCGGAGATGCTGGTCATCAGCACGATGTCGGCGTCGCGCACCACGCCGGCGGGATCGGTGGTCCGGCCCATGAACTGGAAGCGGTCGCCGAGCCCGAGCCGCTCGTGCAGGATCTCGCACGAGCGCCCATACGCCTCCTCGCCCGGCGTCACCAGCCCGTAGTGCCGGAAGCGCGCCTCCGGCACCAGCTCGAGCGTGGTGGCGGCGGCGCGCAGCATCGTGTGGATGTCCTTGAGCGGGTCGATCCGGCCGACGGAGACGATCGTGGAGTTCCCGGGCGGCGGCGCCGGCTGCGGCGCGTTCTGCAGCCCGTTGCGGATCACGCAGATGCGCTCGGCGTCCAGCCCGAGGCCGGTCTCCCAGTGCGCGTGGACGTCGGTGACCGGGGCGACGGCGTCCGCGCAGGCGTACGCGACGCGCGTCAGCCCGCGCGCGAGCCGCGTGGCGGCGAAGCGCCGGCCCGGGCTCTCGGCGCGCCGGACGGCGGCGAGATAGGCCTCGCGCAGGTACACGCCGTGCTCGGTGAGGATCATCGGCGTGCCGTGCAGCGCGCGGTGGACCGCCGCCGGGACCGACGACCAGCCGGCGGCGGTCGCGTGCAGCACGTCGACCTCCGGCGTCGGCGCCGCCGCCGTGCGGGCGATCCAGTACAGCGTCTGGTAGAGCTCGGCCGCCTCGACCAGGTCCAGCTCCGGCGGCGTCCCGGCCTCGGGGACGCGCTCGGCGAGCACCGCGGCGAGCTCGTCCAGGTACGCCTGCCATGCCTGGTCGGAACGGAACGCCGCCCGCACGCCGGCCGGCGCGCGGCGGCAGCGTAGCCAGGCGGCGACGACCGCGTCGGTGTCGCCCTCCCAGCCGATCAGCTCACGCACCAGCACGGCGGGGAGCTCGCTGTCCCCCCGAGCGCCGCGGCGCCCGCGGGGGCGCCGCTCGGACCACACCTCGATCGGCGGCAGCGCCCGCGCGTGGGGCGGCAGCTCGTACAGCGGCGGCCTGCCGTGCGGCGCGACGATCGGCAGGACCTGCCAGTCGAAGTCCGTCAGCTCGCGCACGAGCAGGTCGCACCACGAGCTGACGCCGCCCAGCTCATACGGATAGGTGCCCTCGGTCAGTAGGAGCACGCGCGTGCGTCGCTCAGGCATCGCCGCCCACGGCAAGCAAGCGTGCCTCCAGCTCGGCCGAGGCCCGCCGCAGCTCGCGGCACAGCTCCACCAGCGACTCGCGGATGACGAGGTTCTCGGCGAGCATCGCCGCGGCCTCGTCGAGCGGGTCCTCGACGGCCTCCGGCGCCCGGCGGATGCGGTCCATCATCGTCGCCAGGTCGGGCGCCCCGCGCGTCTTCAGCTGCCGGTTCTCCTCCTGCAGCAGGGCCAGCTCCGCCTGCAGATCGCTGGTCGTGTCCTGCCGCGCACGTCCCCGCCCGCGCTTGAAGCGGCTCCGGCGAAGCGTCTGGGTGCTCATGCCTGCTTGACCTTCCTCGTCGTGACCGTGAACTTCGCCTTGCGGGAGCCGGCGACCAGCTCGTAGCTGCCCGGAGGCAGCGACCGGCCGCGCAGCCGTCCGCTGAAGTGCGTCCGGCCCTTGCCGGCGGTGACGGAGAGCCCGAGCGTGCCGGCGTGGACCGCCCGCGTGCACGCGGCGCGGCGGCGGTTGGCCCTCGCGGGCGCACGACACGTCTTGCCGACGCGCCGGCCGGCCTTCAAGCGGCGGATCTTCGCGCTGATCGTGCCCTTGCCGCTCGCCGTCCAGGTGATCGTCGTCCCGGCGCGACGGCCGGTCGTGCTGAAGCGCGCGGGGGAGAGCGAGAGCTTCGTCAGGCGCAGCGCCGCCTTGCCCGAGCCGCGGCCCCCGCGCGAGCCACGGGACACGTTGCCGGCCGCCGCCGGCGGCTGCGCGGCCGTCGCGGCGGTGGAGAACACGGCGCTGCCGTTGACGTTCGTCCAGCCGGACCGCGTCCCGCCGTAGACGTCCCCGACGGTCGTCCCGGTCAGCGGCACGTCGAGCGGCTGGGTCGTGGTCACGTGCACCTGGCCGTCCTGCAGGTACGCGCTCACGTGCCCGGCGGCGACCGCCGCGCTCCACGCGTCCTGGCGCGCCAGCTCATCGCCGATCTGCGTCGGCGTGAGCTGCACCAGCGGCGTGTTGAACAGGCCCTTGTACTGGGTGAGCACCTGATCGGCCAGCGCGTAGAACGGGGCGCCGCCGCTGACCGTCGAGCTCGCGAGGTTGGACTCGTGGAAGTAGTGCGGCCGCGGGTCGTCGCCCATGACGTGCCGCAGCATCACCGCGCTCTCGTTGTCGAGCAGCTGCTGCCAGGTGACGTCGCCGGTGTTGCACGTCGTCACGCCGGCGATCGGCTTGCACCCGCGCGAGGCGTTGTACAGGTAGTTGTATTCGTCGAGCTCCTGCGCCTGGGTCTGGGTGTTGTAGTAGATGTTCGTCGGATAGCGCGGGAAGGCGCGGATGTCCCCGTCGAGGAAGCTCGAGCCCGCGGCGAACGTCGTGGCCGCGGGAACGGCCGCGGTCGGCGGGTTCGGATAGGCCTTCGAGGCGTCCGTGGCGGTGTACTTGACGCCGGCCGCGTCGAGCGCGGCGACGAAGTTGGGGTTCTGCGCGTACGGGCTCTCGGCCGCGGCGTTGGCCGCCGGCGGGGTGCCGGCCGCGCCGGCGGCGCCGGTGTCGGTGAAGGTCACGTCGACGGGCCCGGCGTCCGTGAACGCCGTCGCCGGCTGATTGACGATGCCGATCAGCGACCACGCCCCCGCTGCGGTCGTACCGGCCGCGGAGGTGCGGCGGTAGACCTTGTAGGTGCCGGCGTGGCAGACCGCCTGCCAGGAGAGCGCGACGGACTCCCCGGCCGCGACCGAGACGGTGGTCTCCGACGGGATCGTCTCGCCCAGCGAGGTCGTGCCGGTGACGCCGTAGTCGTAGGAGCCCGCGGCGAGCGTCGCTCCGGCCGCCGCGCCCGCCGTCGCGTCCGACAGCGACGGCGGGTCGATCGTCCCCGGGTTGCCCGGCCGGGTGTTGGCCAGGCCGGAGTGCTCGCCGGTGACCAGCTCGGTGCTCGCCGCCGGCAGGCCGTTGGCCTTGGCCCACGCGGTGTTGGAGGCGATCTCGTTGGTGATGAACGGCGCGGTCGAGCAGTCGAGGTTGGGGTGATCCCACGTGTGGTTGATCCACCCGAACTCGCTCGCGTGCCTCTGGAACCCGGCGAGTACGCCCGCGGGGTCCGTGCCGCCGCCGTTGAACACCATGTCGAGGCGCAGGCCGCTGGTCCTCATCCAGTTGGCGGCGGTGTCGACGTCGGCGGGCTGGAGCTGGATCTGGTCCTCCGGGCACGGGCTCGTCGTCTCAGGCTGCGGCGTGCACGTGCGGCCCGCGGTGTTCGTGACGCCGCCCTGCGGGATCCACGCGTCGTCGCCGAGGAACGTGTCGTCGATCTGGAGCTCGAGGTAGTTGCGCTGCGTGCCGAAGTGCACGCCGCGCGTGACCCAGTCGATCATCCCGTGGCGCAGCAGCTGGCTCTGCGTCTCCGTGGCGCTGCCGGGCACCGTGTCGACCAGGTCCTGCGTGCCGTCGGGGCGCGTGTAGACGCCGACGTAGGCGGAGCCGTCGGGCCCCGACACGAGCGTGTCGAAGCTCGCGCCGGCGGCCGGCTTGGCCTGGTAGCCGAACGAGGGCGTGGCGATCGGCACCGTGCCGGTGAGGTACGGGAACACCACCTTGCCGCCGGCGGTCAGCGTGCCGGTCTGGCCGCCCTGCTCGCCGGAGGAGACGAGCGTCAGCCCGTGCGCGGCGGACGCGACGTTGTCGCTGATCTGGCGCACGCCGAAGGTCTGCTCGAGCTTCGTCAGCGCGGCCTGCTCGGTGGGGGTCAGCATGTCGCCGTAGGCGAGGATCACCGCGCCGTACTTCGCCTCACCCGCGGCGTAGTCGGCGAGCATCGCGTCGGTCAGCGGCGCGGACGCGCTCTCCACGTAGGTGTCGAACGGCACGCCCTCGCGCTGCAACGCCGCCTTCCACGACGCGGCGACCGCATCGGTAGAGGACGGCGTCGCGAGCAGCACCTTGAGGTCGATGCGCTGCCCGGGCGCAGGGCCGGCGGCTTGTGACGCGGACGCGGCCACCGGGGCCGCGACCAGACAGGTGAGCAACACGAGCAGCGCTGCGCGATGTCCTCTCAATGCGATGCCTCCTCCTCGGGAACGGTCACGGCGCCGAGCGTGCGCTCGAGGCCCTGTCCCAGCGGGTCCAGGCACGTGCGGCGCACCTCGCCGGCGTGGACGAGGCCGCGCGTCTGGCGCCCGGCCGGGTCATCCACCGAGTGGCGGACGCGGGGCTCCTGGTGCGAGCCGACGAAGCGGGCGCCTCCGGTGACGCGGACGCGGGTCATGCGCGGAAGGGCAGCGGCGCGCTGCGGCGATCGGTCCTCCGTGACATCGACGGCGATGGTCGTCGGATCGGGAGCGGACTCCCATCCGCCGATCGCGTTCCGCCGGGGAGGAGATGCTCCTCCACCGATCGGGGGAGCCTGTGGCGGAGAATCCTGAGCCGAGCAGCGCTTTCGAGCCGCGCCCGGGGCGCGGGCTTAGTCGGAGAGCAGCGGCAGCGTCGCGTGGATCGCGGTGCCGCGGCCCTCGGGGCTCTCGATCCGGAAGGTCCCGCCGAGCGCCTCGACCCGGTCCTCGAGCCCGCGGACGCCGCTGCCGTGCGGATCGGCGCCGCCGACGCCGTCGTCGAACACCTCGATCTCCAGCACGCCTTCGCGCGCGCGGATCACCACCTCGACGCGCGAGGCGCGCGCGTGCTTGGACGCGTTGGTGAGCGCCTCGGCGATCAAGAAGTAGGCTCCGGCCTCGATGTGTGACGGGAGGCGCTGCGACGTCGCCCGCACGTTGACCGGCACGCGGCTGCGCTGGGCGAGCGCCTCGATCGCGGCGCGCAGCCCGCTGTTGGTGAGGATCGCGGGGTGCATGCCGGTCGCCAGCTCGCGCAGCTCGTCCAGCCCCGCCCGCGACTGGGAGAGCGCGTCGCGCAGGAGCGTGCGCGCGCCCTCGGGATCGGTGTCGAGCTGGCGGTCGGCGAGCTGGAGCGACACGATCGCGGTGACCAGGCGCTGCTGCGCGCCGTCATGGATGTCGCGTGCGAGCTTGCGCCGCCCCTCGTCGGCGGCGGTCACGAGCCGGGCGCGCGAGGCGAGCAGCTCGGCGCGGGTGTCGGCGTTGGACACGGCGGTGGCGATCAGCTCCGCGAAGCCGGCCACGCGCTGCTCGCTGCGGCGCGGGAAGGTCCCCTCGCGCAGGCCCGCGATCAGCGCGCCCCAGACCTCGCCGTCGACGATCACCGGCGCGCCGATCTCCGTTCGCACTCCGAGCCGGCGCAGCAGGGCGGCCAGCTCGCCCTCGACGTCCGCGTAGTCCTCCACCCGGCCGGGCGCGCGCTCGCGCTGGACGATCACGTTGATCACCTCGCCCTCCATCGGCAGGCACACGCCGGCGGGGACGTGCGAGCCGTCGCGGCTCCAGCCGGCCACCGTCGTGGTGCACCCGGCCGGAGCGAAGCGGGCGAGGTTGACCGTCGAGCTGCCGATGATCCGCGCCGCCTCCTCGCAGACGGCGTCGAACACGGCGTGGGAGGGCGCGCCCTGCGCGACGAGCGTCGCGAGGCGCCGCAGCGCGTCCTGCTCGTCGGCGAGCTTGCGCAGGCCATGGCGTGCCTCGCTGTTGGCGATCGCCACCGCGAGCAGCTCGACGAAGTCGCGCAGCCGCTCCTCCGTGGTGCTCGGGAGCGGGTCGGGCGCGCGCGAGCCGATCGCCATCACGCCCCACAGCTTGCCGTCGACGCTGACGGGAACGCCGACGCCCGTGCGGATCCCCGCCCGGTCGACGCTGGAGCCGAGCGCGCTGGGGTTGCCGGAGTAGTCGTCGATGCGCTGCGCCTCGCGGGTCGCCTTGATCTTGGAGGCGATCGAGGGTCCGTCGAGCGGGAAGCGGCTGCCGATCGGGAACGGCACCTCGCCCCAGCCCGCTACGACCGTGACCGCGTCGTCGGGCTCGTAGCGCAGCAGGTCGACGATCCGCACGTCGAGCACCTTCGCGACCTCCTCGGCGGCGGCGGCGAACACCGCCGCGGGCCTGGAGCCCTCCGCCACGAGCGTTGCGAGCCGGCGCAGGGCGGCTTGCTCGTCGGCCAGCACGCGCAGCTCGTCGCGCGCCTCCGTGTTCGAGATCGCGGCGGCGACGAGGTCGGTGAAGTCGGCCAGCCGGCGGGCCGTGTCCGCGGGCAGCGAGTCGTCGCCGATGGTGATCGCGATCGTCGCGCCCCACGTCTTGCCGGCCACGACGATCGGGACGCCGACCGTGGAGTGGAACCGGGCGGCGCGCGCGACCTTCCCGACGACGCCGTCGAGCTGCGAGTAGTCGTCGACCCGCGCCGGCCGGCCCGTCGCGTACACCTGCGCCATCACGCTCCGGGGATCCAGCGGCCAGCTGCTGCCGACCGGGAACGGGGGGTCGCCGTACGCGCCGACCACGTAACCGGTCCTGTCAGGGCCGAAGCGCACCATCACGATCAGCGGCACGTGGAGCAGCTGCGCGAACTCGCGCGCGAGCACCGCGAACACCTCTCCCGGCGCAGAGCCATGCGCGACCGACGTTGCGACCCTTCGCAGCGCGCCCTGCTCTTCTGCGAGGAATCGTGAGTCTCCGTGCACCTCATCCGATTGTCCAACACCGTCGTCGTGTGAGCGGAAACGCGCCATCTGCAGATGCCCCGAAAGAGCCTGCATCTCCGGCATGCTTTGACGGCGGGGAGGCGAACGTCCTGGGCGCTAGCTCGCCTGCTCGCCTTCGTAGTCGAAGAGCGAGTTGATCAGGCCGATCGCGACCGCCTGCGCCGAGGTCCGCGCGCCCAGCTTGCGCCGGACCTCGGACAGATGCGACTTGACGGTCTCCTCGCCGATCCCCATCTGCTCCGCGATCCGCTTGCGCTCGTTCCCTTGTGCGAGCAGCCGCAGCGCCGCCAGCTGCTTCGGCGAGAGGTCGTCGAAGTCGCGCTGGTCGGCGCGCGCGACGAACACCGGGGAGATGTAGGACTCGCCGCTGGAGGCGAGCAGGACCGCGCGCAGGAGGTTGCCGGCGGACTCGCCCTTGGAGACGACGCCCTTGGCGCCGGCGTCGATCGCCTTCTGCGCGAGCCCCAGCTCGTCCATGCCGGTGTAGAAGACGACCTCGACGTCGGGCAGCTCGGAGCGCAGCCGGCGGCAGAGCTCGAAGCCGTCGAGCTCGGAGCCCTCGAGCGCGACGTCGAGCACCGCGACGCGCGGGTGCTTGCTGCGGCACGCGGCGAGCGCCTCCCCGGCGTCATGCGCGAACGCGACGACCTCTACCTCGGGACGGTTGTGGAACAGCGTGCGCAGGCCGAGGACGACCATCTTGTGGTCGTCCACGAGAGCGACGGGGATGGCGAGCGCCAACATGGCCGGGCCAGGCTAGCTGCCCGCGATGTCGAGGGGCTGAGCCTCAGCGCGACGGCGCCGCGGGCAGCGTGAGCTCGATCCGCAGGCCGCCGTCCTCGACGCACTCGGCGTGCGCGGCGCCGCCCGCGGCCGCGGCGATGTGGCCGGCGGCGGCGACGGCGCCGAGCCCGCGCCCGGTCCACGCCTGCGGCTCCCCGCCGCCCGCTCGCCCGGCGCGGACCCTCCAGCCGTCCGGATGCGCGGCGACCTCGAGCGCCGCGCCCGCGAGCCGCTCGTCGTGCGCGAGCGCCTCGGCCAGCAGCCGCGCCGCGGCGCTCCAGCCGGCGCCGGGCACGAGCACATAGGGGCGCTCGCCGTCCACGCCGGCGACCGCGGCCCCCGCGCCGGCCGCCTCCAGCTCCGCGCGCAGCGTCTCCAGCAGCGGCTCCGGGCCGGCGGGAACGTCCGGGGCGAGCGCCGTCATGACCTCCCGCGCGGCGGACAGCTCGCGCTGGGCGGCGCTGCCGACGGCGGCGATCTCGGCCGGCAGCTCGGCGAGCTCGTCGGGCGCGAACAGGTCCGCGGCCGCGCCCTCGGCGACCGCTTGCAGCGTGCTCACGTCGGTCCGCAGGCGATGCGTGAGGCGTTCCAGCAGGTCGGCGCCTAGCGCGGCGCGCTGGGCCGCCAGCCGCTGCAGCCGCAGCGCGCTGTGGCGCTCGACCGCGCGTTCGAGCACGGCCCAAGCGCGCTCCGGGTCGGCCGGCCGTGCGGCGGCGAGCAGCCAGCCCGCCGAGTCGCCGCAGTGCGCGTCGGCGATCCACGGCGCGGCGGGCGGCACGGCCTCGGCGTGGCGCGGCGCGAGTGGACCGCCGTGGATGCGCACCGCGGCGCGGCCGTCGAGCCCGTAGCGCAGCTCGAACGGGGTCGCGCCGAACAGCGGCGCGAGCGCGGCGGCCGCGTCGTCGAAGACCATCCACGGGTGGTAGCAGAGCACTCCTCCGGAGCTCGTCGCCGGCGCCGCGGAGGCGCTCGCGCTCAGGCCGGCAGGCGGACCATGAACTGCGAGCCCTGCCCCGGACCCGCCGAGACGGCCGAGAGCGAGCCGCCGTGGCGCTCGAGCATCCGCCGCGCGACGGCGAGCCCCATGCCGGTGCCGGGGACGCCCGGCTGGGCGCGCTCGAAGACGCCGAAGATCCGCGACCGGTCGGCCTCGGAGAGCCCGACGCCGTTGTCGGCGACGCGCACCTCCAGCTTCCCGTCGCTCTTGGACCCGGTGATCGTGATGCGCGGCGCGACGTCGCGCCGGTGGTACTTGATCGCGTTGGCGATCAGGTTCTGCATGACCAGCGACACCTCGGCGCGCGGTACCCTTGCAGCCGGCAGCGGGTGCACGTCGATCACCGCCGCCGACGCGTCGGCGGCGGCGCGCAGCGCGTCGACCGCGTCCTGCAGGGCGACCTGCACCGGTACGAGCTCCTCGGGCCAGGCGCCGAGCGCCACCGGCGCCACCTCCATCAGCCCGCGCACCTGCGCGCTGAGCCGGGCGGCGGTCGACTCGATGTGCTCGAGCAGCTCGCGCTCTTCGTCGTCGAGCCGGTCGGCGGCGGTGGCGATCACGGTCGCGGCCCCGAGCTTCATCGACCGCAGCGGCTCCTGCAGGTCGTGGCTGGCAGAGTACGCGAAGCGCTCGAGGTCGGCATTGGAGCGCTCGAGCTGCGCGGCGCGCTCTTCCAGCGCCTTCTCCGCGGCTTCCAGATCGCTGATGTCGCGCACGATCGCGAGCGCCCCGCCGCCGGACCCGAGCGGCGCCGCCGAGATCTGTGCCGGGAAGCGCGACCCGTCGGCGCGCATGCGCACGTCGCGCAGCGTCAGCATGCGCCCGGCGCGGATCTCCTCGCGCAGCGCGGCGTAGCGCGCGCGGTCCTCGGGCGGGATGAGCGTCTCGCGGTAGTCGCGGCCGATCGCCTCCTCGGCGGTCAGCCCGAACATTCGCTGGGCGCCCGGGTTCCAGGTCGTGATCCGGCCGTCGCGATCCTGCGTGATGATGGCGTCGGGCGCAGCCTGCACGAGCGCGGCGAGCCGGGCACGGTCGCCGCGCCGGCGGTCGGAGACGTCGAGCACGGTCACGGCGGCGTCGCGGGTCTCGCGCTCGGCGGTGACGTCCTCGAAGTGCGCCAGCAGCGTCGCGTCGTCGAGCGGGCGGACGCGGCAGCGCAGGTAGCGCTGGGTACCGCCGCGCCCGCGCACCGCGAGCTCCTGGTCGGCGGTGGTGGGATCGCCGCCGAACACGTCCTGCCAGCGCGACCGCGCGAGCTGCGACGGCGAGCGGCCGGCCATCCGCCCGAGCGCGTCGTTCGCGCGCAGGAAGCGTCCGGTGCGGGCGATCAGGGCGACGCCGGAGGGCGAGTCCGCGAACGTGTCGAAGACCTGCTCGGCGACGGGCAGGGGGACGGCTGTGGGCTCCGCGGACAGGACCGCGAAAAGGTTAGAAGCCGGACCGGTGGCGATCCTCGAACGGACGGAGTCGTCAGCCGCCGGTGACCCGCGCCAGCGCGGCGAGCACGCCGTCGGCGTCGCCCTTGAGCGCGACCGCGTCCACCAGATCCCGCACCGCCGCGACCGCGGGCGTGTCGTCGTCGGCCGAGTGCAGGACGAGCGGGACCCCCGGCGCCCGCTCGCGGAACGCGACGACGAGCTCCGGCCCGCTCAGGTCCGGAAGACGGAGGTCGAGCAGGATCGCGTCCTGGCCGGGCGCCTGCTCGAGGCCCGCCGCGGCGGTCGCGGCGCTGCCCGCGAGCTCGAAGCGCCCGTCGACCCTGAACCTGAGCTTGAGGGCGAGAGCCACGGCCGGGTGATCGTCCACCACCAGCACGCGCTTGGACATGAGATCGATTGTCCTCCGCGGCGGAAAATGGGAAGAATGCGTGAGACATGACGCACGTGCTGATGGTCGAGGATCAGCCTCTCCAGGCGCGGCTGCTGCGTCGTGCGCTCAGCGCTCGCCTGCCCGACTGCACCTTCGAGCTGTTCGCCGACGGCCTCGAAGCCTCGCGGCGGCTGGCCGATCGCGGGGGCGCTCCGCCCGACCTGCTCGTGCTCGACCTCACCGTTCCGGGACGCTCCGGGCATGATCTGCTCGGCGACCGCGCCCGCGACGCGCGCCTCGCCGCCGTGCCGGCGGTGGTCGTGACGTCCTCCGAGGCTGCCACGGATCGGGATCGCTCGCTCGCCCTCGGCGCGGACCTGCACCTCAGCAAGCCGGTCGACGCCGACGGCTACTCTCGCCTCGCCGAGCGGCTCGCGTCGCTCATCGCTCAGCGCGCTTGAGCGCGGGCGCGGGCGTGCGTCCGCGCCGTCTCCAACCGCCGCCAGAAGCGCTCCGGCTCGCGGCCGAGCGAGAACAGCCCGATCCAGCGAGCACCGGCGGCGCGCGCGGCGCGGGCGCCGGCGCGGAGCTCGGCCGTGGTGTTGTAGACGACCGTCTCGCCGTCGGTGTTGAAGCGCCCGCCGCGGCGCACGTTCTCCGCGTCGACGGTCGAGATCATCTGCCCGCGGCCGGAGGCCGGCCAGCGGTAGCCGAACGCGCCGAGGACCGGCACGGCCTTGCGGCGCCCGGCGGCGGTGAGGGCGCGATCGACGACGTCGCCGAACCCGCGCGCTGTGGTCACCGGACCCGGGCGGCCTCCCGCCCAGTGCTCGTTGTAGCCGGATGCCAGCAGCAGGTCGGCGTGACGCGACAGCCCGCGCCAATCGTAGGCGGCGCCCGCCACCGGGCCCGGCCGCGGCACGTAGACGGCGAGCTTGCGGTGGACCGCGTGCAGGCCGGCCGCGGTCTCGCGCACCAGCGCGCTGAACGTCGCGCGCTGACCGGGCCGCAGCTCCTCCATGTCGAGCGTCACGCCGCTCACGCCGGGGCTCAGCGCGGCGGCGCGCAGCGACGCGGCGATCCGCGCGCGCACCACCGGCGACTCCCACGCGCGCGAGCTCCCGGTCAGCGCATTGACGGTCGGCCACACGCGCACGCGGCGCTCGCGCGCCGCCGCCAGCAGCGCGTCGGCGTCGCCGCGCAGCGGCGTCGTCAGCTCACCCGAGCCGACGTCGACCGTGTACCAGTTCGGGGCTATCACGTCGATCCGCGACCCGATCTGCTCGAGGCGCGCGAGCTCGGCGCCGCCGAGGCCCGAGACGAACGCGAACACCTTCGGCGGCGGCCCCGGCTTGCGGTGCCCGCCGCCTCCGGCGACGACGGCGACCGCCGCGACGAGGGCGGCGGCCGCGACGACGGCGGTCATGGGTGCGAGCATCAGCCGCACGCGGTCACGGCCGCGGCGAGTGTCCCGCGAGGCGCAGGGCCGGCTCGGCGGTGAGGACCTCGCCGGCCGGACCGCGCACGCCGTCGGTGCCGAACAGCGAGCGGCTCATCGCGTCACCTCCGGGTCGGTCCAGATGCGCTCGTCCTCCTGGCCGATGCGCCAGAAGCCGATGCCCAGACCGCGCTCGCGGGCGAGCGCGACGCGGCGCGCGACCACCGGCGCATCGCTGTACCAGACGTCGTGCGGCACGCCGGACGCGTCGGTGTAGGCGAGGTGCCATGAGTCCTTGCCGGCGTCGTAGACGGGCTGGACGCCGTACTGCGCGGCCAGCGCCTGGATCTCGTCGTAATGGAGCGCGGTCGCCCGGTGGCCGGGTCCGCCGCCGGAGGGCCAGTCGGAGCCGTAGAGCATCGTGCCCATGACGAACTTCTGCTTGTTCGGCATCGACGCGACGTAGTCGGCGACCTGCCGCACCCAGCTGAGGTCGTCCTGCGCGCCCGGCGCGCTGGTCGCGTAGTGGATCCCCCACGCCATCACGAAGACGTAGTCGTCGTACTGCGACAGCGCCTGGTAGTCGAACGCCGTCGAGCGCGGGTGGTTCGGGACGTCCCTGAACTTGCCCGAGACCGACTGCGAGAGGAGCTTGCCCTTGGCGTGCAGGCGCCTTGACAGGTCGGCGATGAAGGACGTCAGCGCGTCGCGGTCGGAGGCGGCGATCGCCTCGAAGTCGACGTTGACGCCGTCGTAGCCGTACTGGTCCACCAACGCGGCGATCGTGTCCAGCCAGCGCGCGCGGGTCGCCGGATCGGTGAGGATCGTGTGCAGCATCGTCGTGGACTGGCAGTTGAAGCGCGGCAGCACCTTGACCTTGCGGTCCTGCGCGTAGCTGACGATCAGGCGGTTGTCGGCGCCCTCGATGGCGCCCGTCTGCAGGTTGCAGTCGAAGAACGTCGGATAGACCACGCCGATCTGGCGATAGTGCTTCTCGAACGCCTGGAGCGACGAGTCGGTGGACGCGAGCAGGAACGCGTGCGCCTCACCGGTCGACGGCGGCGGGTCCTTCTGCACGACGCGGGTGACCCGCGAGGGCGCGGACACGTAGCCGCGCGTGTCGACCGCGGCGACGCTCCAGTCGTGGCTCGACTTCGGCGCGAGGTTCGTCAGGTCGGCACCGGCGGCCGGGACCTGCCTGACCACGACGCCGTCGCGCATCACGCGGTAGCCGCGCAGGCGGGAGCCGGCCGGGAGGCCGGACGCGGTCCATGCCAGTGACAGCGTGGTGTCGGTCACCGACGTGGCGCGCGGCGTGCCCGGCGCGGCCGGAGGGTCGTGGCCGGTGACGACCTTGATCGGGCCGGAGCGCTTGGACGCCCAGCCGAACGAGTCGAGCGCGATGACCGCCTTCGACCTGCCCCACGAGAGCGTGGCGGCGCCGGAGGTGACGTTCGTCGCGGCGGCCGCGACCGGCGCTCGCGGCGCCGAGTGGCCGCGCACGACGATGACGGTGCGCGAGCGGTGCCCGAGCCGGCCCTTGCCGTTGACGGCGGCGACCTGGTAGCGCGCCTTTGCCCTGGTCAGCCGGACCTTCAGCGTTCGCGCCTTGACGTCGCGGACCTTCTTGCCGTGGCGCAGCACGCGGTAGCGGGCGGCGCCCGCGGCCGCGTCCCAGGCGAGCGTCGCCGACAGCTTGCCGGCGGGGCGGGCGGACAGGCCCTTGACCGGCGCCGGCGACGACGGCGCCGCCTGAGCGGCGGGGGGCAGCGCGGCGAGCGCGAGCGCGGAGAGAGCGAGGGTTCTGCGGATCACGCGGCCTCCTACTCGACGGTCACGGTCTTGGCGAGATTGCGGGGCTGGTCGACGTTCAGCCCGCGGGCGACGGCGACGTGGTAGGCGAGCAGCTGCAGCGGCACGACCGCCAGCAGCGCCTGCAGCTCCGGCGACGCCGCCGGCACCCGCACGACGTCGTCGGCGTGCGCGGCGGCGGCGGCGTCGGCCTCGCAGGCGACGGCGTGCACGCGCGCGCCGCGCGCCCGCACCTCGGCCATGTTCGAGTGCAGCTTGTCCTGCAGCGGCCCGGACGTGGCCACGCAGACGACGGGCGTCTCGGCCGACAGCAGGGCGATCGGGCCGTGCTTCATCTCCCCCGCGGGATAGGCGTCGGAGGGGATGTAGGACACCTCCTTCAGCTTCAGGGCGCCCTCCATCGCGATCGCCGCGCCGCCCTGGCGGCCGAGGAACATCACCATCGGCGCGTCCGCGAAGGACGGTGCGACGCGGGCGGCCCAGCGGTCGGCCTCGCCGACGGCGCGCTCGATCAGGTCCGGCAGCGTGGCGAGCTCGCCCGCCAGCTCGCGCCGGCGAGCGGCGTCGAGCACGCCGCGGGCGTTCGAGAGCCGCAGCCCGAGCGCGGCGAGGGCGGCGACCTGCGCGGTGAACGTCTTCGTCGCGGCCACGCCGATCTCGGTGCCGGCACGGGTCAGCAGCACCGCGTCGGCGTCGCGCGCGGCCTGCGAGTCGGCGTTGTTGGTGAGCGCCAGCACGCGGTTGCCGCGCGCCTGCGCCTCGCGCATGGCGGCGAGCGTGTCGGCGGTCTCGCCGGACTGCGTGATGCCGATCAGCAGCTCGCCCTCGGCGCCGGGAGCGGCGCGGTGGCGATGCTCGGAGGCGACGTCGACCTCGACGGGCAGATCCGCCCACGTCTCGATGATCTCACGCGCGGCCAGGCCGGCGTGGTAGGAGGTGCCGCAGGCGACGATCCGCACGGCGCGCAGTGCCGCGAGCGCCTCGGCGGGGATGCCCAGCTCGGGGCCGTCGCCGTCGGCGAGGTGCTCGAACATGGTCGCGGCGACCGCGTCCGGCTGCTCGGAGATCTCCTTGCGCATGTACGTGTCGAAGCCGTCCTTGTCCGGCGCGCGGTGGCCCGCGGAGGCCGTCACTGCCTGCGCGGCCGCGCCCGGGCGGCCCGCGACCTCGACGCCGCGGGCGGTCATGGTCACCAGCTCGCGGTCGGCGATCTCCAGCACGCGGCGCGTCTGCGACGCGAACGCGGGGACCGCGGAAGCGATGAAGTTCTCGCCGTCGCCGAGGCCGACGACGAGCGGGGCCTCCTTGCGGACGCCGACGATCGTGCCTGGCCGGCCGGCGGCCATCGCCGCGACGGCCCAGTGGCCGCGGAGCTTGCGCCTGGCGCGGTCGACGGCCAGCTCGAGATCGCCGCGGTAGAACGACGCGATCAGGTGCGCCACGACCTCGGCGTCGGTGTCGCTCGTGAACTCGGCCCCGCCGGCCTCCAGCTGCAGGCGCAGGTCGAGCCAGTTCTCGACGATGCCGTTCAGGACGATGTGGACGCGCCCCGCGTCGTCGGTGTGCGGGTGCGCGTTCTCCTCGGTCACGGCGCCGTGCGTCGCCCAGCGCGTGTGGCCCAGCCCGGCCGTCGGCTCGTCCTCGACGGAGAGGCCGCCGGCGCCCGCCGGGACGCGCTCCGCGACCGCGGCGCGCAAGGCGGCGAGGTTGCCGACCGACCGGACCGTGTCGACGGTCCCGTCGGCGTGGCCGGCGGCTATGCCGGCCGAGTCATAGCCTCGGTATTCGAGCGCAGAAAGCCCGTCGAGCAGCAGCGGCCGCGCCGGGCGAGCGCCCGTATAGCCCACGATTCCGCACATGTCTAGTTCCTCTTGTCGTCGGTCTTGGAGTGCCGGCTCAGCCAGCCGTACAGGTCGTCGAGGCTCGTACCGGTGCGCAGCTCGTAGCGCCACGCGGCGCCCCTCCGCGGCGTGGTGAAGCCCGGGTCGTTGTCGTCGGCCTGGAGGAAGAAGTTGCCGAACTGCCGGGTCAGCAGCCCGCTGAGGAGTCGCGGGATCCGGGGATCGTTCGCGGCCCGCCGGCCGTAGTCGCCGAACGGCACGGCGAAGGCGTGCGGCTGCATTCCCTGCGCGGCGAGGCGCTTACGCAGCGCCGACAGGTCGGCGCTCACGCGCGCCTTCCAGCCCTGGAGCGACTCGCGCCCCTGCGAGCGGGTGAAGCGGCGCGCCGCGTAGAACGGCGCCTTCGCCCCGGTCGCGGAGACGGCGACCTCGACGTGGCCCTCGTGGGCGTGCGGCTCGATATCCCAGCGGCCCGAGTCCTGCATGCGATGCAGCTCCGCCCAGGTCAGGTAGAACGGGCTGCGCTTCTCGATCTCGCCGGTGATGACGAACATCGCCGCGCGCATTCCCATGCGCTGCAGGACGGCGTCCGCGCCGCGATAGGAGTCCAGCCGGCCGTCGTCGAAGGTCAGCAGGATCGGCTTGGCGGGGAGCCCGGCCGTCTTGCCGGCGCGGAAGGCGGCCCACTCGCGCGTGGAGATCGTCGTATATCCGAGGTGCTCGAGCAGCGCGAGCTGTCGGGCGAACGCGCGCCGGCTGGTCGAGTAGCCGTCGCGCGCCGGGCCGATGCCGTGCCACGCGAGCACGGGAATCGCGCCCTTGCGCGTATGCAGCGGCGCGTAGCGCGCGCGCTCAGCGGCGGTCAGGGCGACGTGCGGCGCAGCCAGCGGGCCCATGTCGTGCTCGCGCTGGAAGCGCTCGTGCGAGTGCACGATGGTCGGCACGATTCCGACGAACGGGACCATCGAGAGCGGGATCAGCATCAGCGAGAAGAAGCGCTTCATGAGCTCCCTTCGATCCCTGCCGTCGACGGCCGCGTGCCCCACGACGCCGAGCGCGCGGTGAGGATCGCCCAGTACGTCTGCCAGAGCAGGAAGAACAGGTAGAAGAAGCAGAAGACGACGCCGAAGATCCACAGCGAGTCGTACCGCGGCCTCTTCGCCGCGTAGTAGAGGCCGTAGGCGATCGCCATCGAGTAGACGCCGAGCAGGTAGACCAGCGGCGCCCCTGAGCCGTGAACGATCGGTCCGAACAGCGTCGCGCGGACGGCGATCAGCGGCGCGATCAGCGGCAGGACCATCCCGATGTAGGCCGAGACGGCCGCGATCGGGTGCTTGCGCCAGATGAACGTGCCGACGATCAGCGACTCGCGCGTCCAGGAGCGCTTCCAGCGCAGCTGCTGCGTCATGAACTGCTTGAACCGCCCGGGGACGAGCGTGTGCGAGACCGCGCGGGACTCGTAGCGGACCTGCCACGTGCGCAGTACGCAGTTGGTCAGCGAGCGGTCGTCGCCGAACGTCGACGGCCGGCCGAGGAAGCTCTGGTGCTCCCACCAGTCGAGGTGCGGCAGGATCGCCTCGCGCCGGTAGGCGGAGAAGCAGCCCGAGCAGCACGTCACGGCGTTGAAGACCGACTCGGCCGCCTTGACGACCTTGAACGCCACGAAATAGCGGACGGCCTGCATCTTCGTCAGCCACGTCTCGTGCAGGTTGAGCACGTCGGCGTGGCCGCAGATGGCGCCGACCTTCTCGTTCGCGAAGCCCTGCACGAGGATGCGCAGCGCGTCAGGCTCGAGCACGGAGTCGGAGTCGACGAAGGCGATGATCTCCGCGTCGGTGGCGCGGATGCCCGCCGCCATCGCCGCGCGCTTGCCCTGGTTGGTGCCGAGGTCGATGACGTTAACGCGGCCGTCGGCATGCGCCGCGACGGTGTTCATCTCGCGCAGCGTGCCGTCGGTCGAGCCGTCGTTGACGGCGACGATCTCCAGCTTCGCGGCCGGATAGTCGAGCGCCAGCAGGCTGTGCAGGGAGTTGCCGATCGCCTCCTGCTCGTTGAAGCCCGGCATCACGATCGCGACGCGCGGCTCCAGGCCGGCGTCCTTCGCCGGCCGGTAGAAGAGGCTGAACACGAAGCGGCTGACGATGTAGGCGCAGACCACGAGCCCGTACGCCGCGAACAGCGGGTCGACCACGAGGGCCTGCAGGAACGCGCCCTTGTAGGCGACGACCGCGGCCAGCACGATCAGCAGGTAGACGACCGACAGGCCGCGCGCGATGCGGTCGACGACCGTGCTGCGCGAGCGCTTCGGCGCCACCGGAGCGGCCGGCTCCCGCTCGGGGGTGAGAGGCGGGGGTGTGAGCGTGGCGGGGCTCACAGGGCGTGGCGGACCTTGCCGCCCGAGGTCTTGTAGGTCGCATCCAGCAGGTGCTCGGCGTCGGCCAGGTACTCGTAGGAGTGGCCCGGGTGCACCACGGCGACCAGCACGAGGTCGTACTGCGAAGGGTCCGGAGCGGCGACGTTGTGCAGCACGCCGGCGCCCTCGACCTCGACCTCGGCGATCAGCGGATCGTGGTAGGAGACCTGGGCGCCGCGCGCGGCGAGGCGGCCTGCGATCTGCAAGGCGGGCGACTCGCGGAAGTCCTCGACCCCCGGCTTGTACGCGACGCCGACGAGCAGCACGCGCGCGTTTGCGTCGGCGATCCCGCGCGAGCCGGTGATATCGAGGGCGCGGTCCGCGACGCTGCGGGGACGGCCGGCGACGCTCGCCATCGCGTTCTCGACGACCGGCGACGCGACGCCCGCGTCGCGCAGCGGCGTCAGCAGGTAGTACGGGTCGACCGGGATGCAGTGGCCGCCGACGCCGGGGCCCGGATAGTGCGGCAGGTATCCGTAGGGCTTGGTGGCGGCCGCGTCGATGACCTCGACGGGGTCGACGCCATAGAAGCCGGCGGCCGCGGCCATCTCGTTCGCGAAGGCGAGGTTGACGGCGCGGAACGTGTTCTCCTGCAGCTTCGTGAACTCCGCGGCCTCGACCGAGGAGACGACGTGCAGCTTGGACGCCGTGGCGGCCAGCACCGCCGCGGCGGCGTCGGTGCAGGCGCTCGTGACGCCCCCGATGACGCGCGGCACGGCGGCCTGCTCCCACAGCGCGTCGCCCGGGTTGATCCGCTCGGGCGCGAAGGCGACGTGGATGTCCTCGCCGATCGTGAAGCCGCGCTCGCGCAGCGGCTCGACGAGCAGGTCGCGCGTGGTGCCGACGTAGGTCGTCGAGGTGAGGATCAGCGTCTGGCCGGCGCGTGCATGCTCGACGGCGGAGGCGCACGCGGAGCGCACGGCGCGCAGGTCGGGGTTGAGGTCGTGGTCGACCGGGGTCGGCACCGCGATGAGCACCGCGTCGACCGCCTCCAGCGCGCGGAGGTCGGTCGTGAGGCCGAACTGGCCGGACTCGAGCGCGCGCGTCAGGCGCGGGCGGTCGCGGTCGAGCAGGTCGACCGAGCCGGCCTCGATGTGGCGCAGGCGCCGCTCAGAGATGTCGACTCCGAGCACCCGGAAGCCGGCCTCGCGCAGCGCAAGGCTGGTCGGGAGCCCGACGTACCCCATCCCGAGCACGGCCACGGTGGGGACGTCCGGGATTCGAGGTACTTGGGCAAGCGTGTTCAAGTCACTGAAGACAGCGGTCATTGGCACCTGGGGGTCGCGAAGGACGAGGGAGGGCTGAGGAGGTCGCGAGCGCAGCGGGCACGCCGCGCCGGACGAGCTCCAGCATCAACGGCGCGGCAGCCGGTTCCAACGGCGGCTCCCCCCTAGGTGGGAGCCCCTTGAGCAGGGCTCCCCCAACCGGGGGAGGGACACGTCCGCAAGCGCTTCCGAACGAGCCGAGCCGGGCGAGCTGCAGATGCGCGCCGAGACGGTCGCAGCGCTCGTCGATCTCTCATTGCTCGCATGGTGTGACCCCGCTTGAACAACGCCGTACGCTTCGGCTTCATGCTTGCGGGGAGGTCGCCACGAGCCGCCGTGACCCTTGGTTCGCTTGTCGTACGACGGCTCGGACGTCGCAAGCGCGTCACCTCGGTCGTCGCCGCCGCCGCGGCGCTCGCCGCGTTCGCGCTGCTCGGCGCGCGCGTCGCGGCGGATGCCGCGCGCGACACCGCGTTGGACGACGGCATCGCGGCCGCCACCCACGCGCAGCGCGGCGCCCGGGTGTCCGTGTTCGAGACGTGGGCGGGCGGGAACGACCTCGCCCGGTCGGGCGCTTCCGGCGAGCGCGACGCGCGCATCCTCGCGCGCTATCGGGACCGCATCGACCCCGGGATCGTGCGCGCGCTTCCGCGCGCCGGCTTTGGCCGGCGCGTGGTCCGCAGCGTCGTGGTCTCGCTTCCGGCGGCCGCCGGCGGGGCGCCGGTGCGCCTAGTGGCGGTCGACGGCGCCCGCGCCTGGGTTCGCCTGGACGCAGGCCGGATGCCGAGCGGACCGTGCGATCCCCGCCGCTGTGAGGCGGTCTACCTCGGCGGCGGCAAGGAGACGGGCGCGGACGCGCGGCGCGCGGACGTCGCCCTGGACGTCGTCGGCCGGGGACGGATCGATCCGGCGCCGGCGGGGAGGATCCCACCGACCAGCGCGACCGACATCGGCGCCGGGGCCGCGTTCTACCTGGTGTCGGGCGTCCGCGAGCTGGCTGAGATGGAGCGATTCGTCAAGCGCTCGCGCACTTACGGCTGGTTCCGTGAGCTCGCGCCGGGAGCCGTGCACCCGTGGAACGAGCGGGCCGTGCTCGATGGCGTGCGTGCGGCTCGCAATCGCCTGACCGGCGATCCTGGGGTGACCGTTCGCGGACCCGAAGTGCTGATCGACGCGCTGCGGCAGCGCGGGCGCTCGACGTCGGCACTGTTGCTGCTGATCGTGGGTCAGACGGCCGGGCTGCTGATCTGCTTCGCCGCCTTCGCCGCGGCGCAGCGCCGGCGCGACGTGGGCGGGGAGCTGGACCGTCTGCGCGACGTCGGCGCGACGCGGCCGCAGCTGGTCGGGTTCGTCGTGCTCGAGGTGGCCGCGGTGGCGCTCGCGGGGATCGCGGTCGCCGTGGCGGCGCTCGTCGCGTGCGCGCTCGCGCTCGGCGCGGGCGGGCCGCTGCGCCATGCGCTGCTGTCGGCGGGCGGGGCGGAGCTCGCCGCCGTCGCGCTCGTCGCCGCGATCGTCGGGCAGCTCGCGGTGCTGCGCGAGCGGCCGCCGCGGCGGGCGCGCGTCACGGTGGAGGCGGCGATCGGGCTGCTTCTGGCGGTCATCGTGTGGCAGACGCTGTCGCGCGGCGGGCTCGATGCCGGGGAGCTGGCGGCCAGCTCGGGGCTCGATCCGGCGATCCTCGTCCTCCCTACGCTCGTGTGCGTCGGCGGGGCGCTGGTCGCGTTGCGCGTCCTGCCGCTGGTGCTGCACCTGCTCGAGCGCTCGACGCGCCAGGCGGGCGCGGGCCTGCGCCTGTACGCGCTCGGGCTCGCGCGCGACGCCAGTGCGGCCAGCGCGACCGTGGCGGTCGTCACGCTGTGCGCGGCCGGCGGCTTGTTCGCGCTCGCGTACCGCCACGACCTCGCGGTCGGCGCGGGCGAGCAGGCGGCGTTCGCGACCGGCGCCGACCTGCGTGTGAGCGAGCGTTCGGAGTCGGGGCAGCCGGAGCCGGACGTGCTGCCGTTCGCGCGCTACGGCGCGCTCGCGCGCCAGGCCACGGCGGCGCCCGTGATCCGCTTGGACGCCGGCGAGGTCGCGGCCGGCGGACAGGCGGCCGGTCGTGTCGCGCTGGTCGGTATGCCGTCGTCGCTGGTGGCGACGCTGCCGGGTTGGCGCGCAGACTTCTCCTCGCTCACGCCGGGCGCCGTCTCCCATGCGCTCGGCCCACCGGCGCCGCTGGCGCTGCAGGGCCCGCGGCTCCCGGACGACGCGAAGACACTCTCGGTGCCCGTCGAGCTGACCGGCGGGGGCGCGACGGTCACGCTCGTCGTGCAGGCGTCCGATGGCCGCCTGCTGGCCCTGAAGCTGGTGGGATCGCTCACCTCCGGGCGCTTCGACGTCGAGACGACGGTGCCGCGCGAGGCCAGGGGAGGACGTGTCGTCGGCATCCGGACGACGCTCCAGCAGGGCGGCTCGTTCACAAGCGACATCGGCAGCACGACCCTCGGCACCCTGCGCGTCGACGGCAGGCCGGTCACGCGCTTCCTCGACGGGTGGGCGCCGACGGATCAGGCGCGCGTCGGCTACAGCGCCGGCGGCCAGGCCCGCGTCGAGCGCCGCCGCGGGCGCGCCGTACTGAGCTACCCGACCTTCAGCGCCAAGCCGACGTACGCGATGGGCTACGCGCAGGAGCACGCCGCCGAGCCGCTGCCGGCGCTCGTCGATCCCGCGCTCGCTCGCTCGGCCGTCAACGGCGTGGTGACGGTCGGCGTCGCGGACGGCCAGCAAGTCCGGCTCAGGCCGATCGGCACCGCCTCGCGGTTCCCGACGATCGCCGCCGGGATCAGCTTCGCGGTGGTCGACGCCGGGCGGCTGTTCGCCGCCGTCAACGCCGCCGCGCCGGGCGCGGCACTGCCGAGCGAGGCGTGGCTGCAGCTGCGTCCGGGAGCGTCCCGGGGCGCCGTCGTGGAGCGGCTGCGACGGCCGCCGTTCCGGCTGGCCGCAGTCGCCGAGCGAGACGGGAGGGCTCAGGCGCTCCGCGACGACGCCCTCGCGCGCGTGACGCGCTCCGTGCTCGCCGCCACCGCTGCCATCGCCATGGCGCTCGCCGTGCTCGCGCTGGTCCTCTCCGTGCTCGCCACGCTGCGCGACGACGCGGGCGAGCTCGGCGAGCTCGAGGCGCTGGGGATCGAGCCGCGCCGGCTGCGGCGCCTGGTCTACGGGCACACGGCGACGGTCGCCGTCGTCGGCGCCGTCCTGTCCGTCGCGACCGCGTACGCGCTCGTGCACCTCGTGGTCGCCATCGCGCGCGTCGGCGCGGAGGGCCGGACGCCGGTGCCGCCGCTGCGCGCCGCCATGACCTGGCCGTCGGTCTCGGCGATGCTGCTCCTCGCCGCGGTGGTCGCGGCTGCGGTCGTCGGCGCAGCGACGACACACGCGCTGCGCGGCCATCGACTCGGGCGGCTGCATGGCTGAGGCGATCCGAGCGCACCGGCTGTTCGCCGCGCATCCCGCGCGCGGCGGGACGGTCGTCGCGCTGCAGAGCCTCAGCCTCACCGTCGAAGCCGGCGAGCTGCTGGCCGTGATTGGGCCGAGCGGCTCCGGCAAGAGCACGCTGCTGCGCTGCCTCGCCGGGCGCCTGCGCCCGCTCTCGGGCGAGCTGGACGTCTTCGGCGCCGCGCTGCACGAGCTCCGCGACCGCGAGCTCGCCGCCTACCGCGCCGCGACGGTGGCGTTCGTGCAGCAGCACTACGCCCGCAGCCTCTCGCCCGACCTGAAGGCGTGGGAGATGATCGCCATGCGCCCCAGGGTCCTCGGCTGGCCACGACGCCACGCCCGCGCCCGCGCGCTCGAGCTGCTCGAGCGCGTCGGCCTCGGAGACCGGGCGGACGCGCTGCGGACCGAGCTGTCCGGCGGCGAGCAGCAGCGGGTGGCATTGTGCGCCGCGCTGGCCGCAAACCCGCGGCTGCTGCTCGCCGACGAGGTGACGGGAGAGCTCGACGACGACGCCGGGACGCGCGTGCTCGCCGCGCTGCGCGAGCTCGCCGCCGTCGAGGGCACGACCGTCGTCCTGGTCACACACGACCCGAAGGCAACGCGCGTCGCCGACCGCACTGTCACCGTCCGCGACGGCCGGGTCACCGGCGAGCTGCGGCGCGGCGCGACAGACCGGCGCGTGGTGATGATCGACGACGGCGGCGTGCTGCGCATCGATCCCGACGACCTCGCGGCCGCCGGCCTCGAAGGCGAGGCCGGGCTGGGCGTCACCGACGGCGCGGTGGTGCTGCGCCGGCTCGGCGAGCGGCCCGCACCGGCGCCGGTCAGGCGGCGTGGTGTGCAACCGGCAAGGGTCGGGCCCGCCCCTCCTCCCGTGACGCGCGCGCGCGACGTCGTCCGGCGCTTCGAGTCGCGCCGGCGCCCGGCGCTGGACGGCGTCTCGTTCGACCTGCTCCCAGGCAGGCTGCACGTCCTGTCCGGGCCGTCGGGGTGCGGCAAGACGACGCTCATCCACTTGATCGGAGGACTGGACCGGCCCGACGCGGGGACGATCGAGGTGCTCGGTCACGCCCTCGACGGGATGACCCGCGCGCAGCTCGCGGCGTGGCGCCGCGAGCACGTCGCGATCGTTCCCCAGACGACGGCTCTGGTCCCGTTCCTCGGTGCGCTCGAAAACGTCGAGCTGGCGCTGACGGTCCGGGGCGTCGGATCGCACGAGGCGCGTACGCGCAGCCATGAGGCGCTCGCGCTGATCGGCCTGGCGGAGGCCGCGCGACGACCGGCGGCCGACCTCTCGGCCGGTCAGCGCCAGCGCGTCGCCGTGGCGCGCGCGGTCGCCGCCGAGCCGAAGCTGCTTCTCGCCGACGAGCCGACCGCCAACCTCGACGAGAAGGGCTCGGTGATGGTCGCCGGCCTGCTCGCCGAGCTGGCGCACGAGCACGGCGTCACGATCCTGTGCGCCACGCACGACGAGAGCGTCGCGCGGCGGGCGGATGCGGTCATCCGCCTGCGCAACGGCCGCCTCGACGATGCCGCGTCCGACGAGTCGGTCGGCCGGCAGCCCGCATAGGCAGCCGAGAGCGGCTCAGTCGCGCGAGGTCATCACGGTGGGCGTTCGTCGCGTGACTGTGCAGAGCTCGGCGGGATGGGAATCGTGGCCACGATCAGTGTCCCGCCGCCGGCTGGGGTCTCGACGTCGAGCGTGCCGTCGAGGGCGGCGAGCCGGTCCGCGAGCCCTAAGAGACCGGTTCCCCCGCGACGGGCACCTCCGGCGCCGTCATCGCGTACGCGCACCACGAGCGCGCCATCGTCGATGCGCGCGCTGACGCCGGCGCTGCTCGCGCGAGCATGCTTCGCGACGTTGGTCAACGCCTCGGCGACGACGAAGTACGCGGTCGCCTCGATCGTGGCGGGCAGCCGGTCGATGGTGATGTCGACCTCGACCGGCACCGGCGTCCGGGAGGCCAGCTCCGCGACCCCTGCGCGCAGGCCGCCGTGGGTGAGGACCCCCGGAAGGATGCCCTGCGCGAGCTCGCGCAGCTCGGCCGTCGCGCGCTCGGCCTGCTCGAGCGCTTCGGTCACGAACTCAGGGACCGCCGTGTCGTCGGTCTGAAGCGCCCGGCGAGCGAGCTTGAGCGTGATGACCGTGTGAACCAGGCGCTGCTGCGCGCCGTCGTGCAGGTCGCGGACCACCCGCTGCCGCTCCTCGTCGACGGCGGCGACGATGCGCGCCCGGGACGCGGCGAGATCCGACCACGCTTGGACGTTCGAGATCGCCGTGGCGACCAGCTCCGTGAACTCACCGATGCGCGACTCGAGCTCGGCCGGCAACGGCTCATCCCGTCGCGTGGAGGCGGCGATCACGCCCCAGAGCCTTCCCGCGACCACGATCGGAGCGCCGACCGCCGAGCGAATCCCCGCCTCGCGCATCTGGGTCCCAAGGCCGCCGCTGGCTACCGAATAGTCGTCGAGACGCGCGGGACGCCCGGTTCTGAACACACTCGCGGTGACGCTCTCCCCGTCGAGCGGCAGGCGGTCGCCGACCTGGAGCTCCGACTCGCGCGAACGCGCCACGACGGTGGCCGTTCCATCTCCCTCGTAGCGCAGGATCGACGTGCTCCCCACCCGGAGCAGCCGCCCCACCTCCTCGCCGACCGCCGCGAACACCTCGGCCGGGGGCGACTTGCGCGCGACCAGCGTCGCCACACGCCGCAGGCCCGCCTGCTCATCCGCCAAGCGCTCCACCTCGGCCCGCGCCTCACCGTTGGCGATCGCGGTCGCCACCAGCTCCGTGAAGTTCAGGAGGCGCGACTCGGTGTCCGCAGGAAGCGGGTCGTTCCCCTTCAGGTGAACGACCAGACCTCCCCACAAGCGCCCCCCTACGATGATCGGGCTCCCGACTGAGGAGCCCGTCCCGAGCTGCTCACGAACGAAGGCCGCGATGGGTCCCGGAACGCCGGACCAGTCGTCTATCCGGGCCGGCCGGCGAGTCTCCATGAGCCGACCCGGCACGTCGCCGGCCTCGGTCGTCCAGCGGGCTGGGACCGGCGGGTGCCGGCCCACGGCCGCCCACGCGGCCGCCGCGCTCACGGTACCGTCGTCCTCGTAGCGAATCATCCTCGCGAAGTCGGCACCGAGCAGGCAGCCGACCTCCTTGGCCACTGCATCGAAGAGCTCGCTTGGCGGCACCGCCCGTGCGACGAGCGTCGCCACGCGGCGGAGGGCCGCCTGATCCTCCGCAAGCCGTCGCACCTCGCCCTGCGCTTCGCTGTTCGCGATCGCCGTCGCGACGAGCTCCGTGAAGCCCGCGAGACGCTCCTCGGTGTCGCCGGGGAGCCGCCCGGTCGTCGAGTGGACCACCAGATTGCCCCACACGCGGCCACCGACGAGGATCGGGCTGCCGACCGATGAGCTCAGCCCGAGCTGGTTCCGGACGTAGTCGCCGACGGGACCGGCCACGTCGCGCCAATCGTCGATGCGCGCGGACTTCCCGGTCTTCACGATCCGTGGTGCCAGGCTGTCGCCCTCGAGCGGCCACTGCCGCCCGACCTCGGTCTCAGCCTCCACGCCCTCCGCCGTCCAGCTGCCGACGGCGGTCATCACGTCCGGCCCGTAGCGGATCATCGCGGCGGCATCGGTGCCGAGCAGCTGTCCGACCTCCTTCGTGACGGCGCCGAACAGCTCAGGCGCCGGCACGCCTTGCGCGACGAGCGTGGCCACGCGCCGCAATGCCGCCTGCTCGTCTGCGAGCCGCGCCCTCTCCCTCTGGGTCTCGGTATTCGCGATCGCCGTGGCGACGAGCTCCGCGAAGGCGCCGATCATCTCCTCCGTGTCGGCCGAGAGCGGCTGGTCGCCTTTCGACGACACGATCGCGACTCCCCACCGCCGGCCGTCGACGACGATCGGAGCGCCGACCGACGAGCGAACACCCAGCTCGCGAAGCATCGCAGCGATCGGGCCGGAGGCGTCGTGGTAGCTGTCCATGCGCGCAGGCCGTCCGGTCCGGAGCACCAACGAGCACACGTTCTGGCCATCGATGGGAGCCACCGTGCCGATGGGCACCTGGTCGCCGGTGCGGGTCCAGCTCGCGATCAGCGTCGCCCTGCCGTCGGCCTCGTAGCGCCCGACGTGCGTGACGTCGCCACCGGCGAGCAGGCCGACCTCACGCGCCACCGCTGCGAAGAAGAGGTCGCGCGGCGCGACGCCGCGCGCGACCAGCGTCGCGACGCGCCGCAGCGCGGCCTGTTCGTCCGCGAGCCGCGTGAGCTCGTCCCGCAGCGCCGCGTGCTGGGCCGCCAGGGTCGCGTCGGGGTCGCCCACCGCCTCCTGGAGGCGGAGCCGGTCCTCGATATCCGTGAAGGACACGACGGCCCCGCGACCGTCCCGCAGATCGAGCGGGACCGAGAGGTAGGAGACGGGGAACATCGAGCCGTCGCGGCGGACGAACCAATCCAGCTCGCTCGTGCTGATGCGGCCGGTCGCCAGTGGCCGGAGGAGCGGGCACTCGTCGGCGGGATACGGCGTTCCGTCCTTGTGCCGGTAGTGGATCGTCGCGTGGCTGTTGTGCCCCGAGAGCTCGTCCGCCCGTTCGTAGCCGAGCGCCCTGATCGCCGCCGGATTGGCGAACCGGATGCGGCCGTCGTGATCGATGACCCACAGGGGCTGCCCGGTCGTCTGGAGCACCGTCGCGAGGAACTCCTCGGCTCCGACCCCTAGGCTGGCGAGATCAATCACGGACGCGGGCATCCGACGCCTACTGGCGCCAGTGTATGACGCGGGCTCAGCCGGAGGGAGGGCGCACGAGCGGCACCGTGGCCAACGTGTAATGGCGCTCACGCGGGGGCTTGTAGAGGTCGATGTTGTCCAGCGTCCACCTGTCGCTCTTGACCACGAGCTCCCTGGGCGGATCGTCGACCCTGTGCTTCCCGACGAACCCGGAGAGCGCCTTGATCAGGGCCCAGCCGGTCGCGACCGGGTTGGGATCGAGCGTCCCGGTGAGGCGATGCTCCCTGATCGCCGTGATCGCGTCGACGTCGCCGTTCTGACCGAACACGATGACGCCGTCGCCCGAGCCGTCGTAGACCTTGCCTCCTTCGGACATTTGCGCTGCCGACGCGCCGAGCGCGGTGGCGTCGTTGTAGGCCCAGATGGCGTCGACGTCGCGGTTCTTGGTCAAGAGGTCCGCGACGATCGGCTGCGCCGAGGCGGCCGTGTCCTTCGTGTTGTGCGCAGTGCCGACGATCGTGAGCCCGTTCTTCTCGGCGTTCTCCGCGAAGCATCTCTCGTACGCCTGGATCGACGGGACCGGCGGGCCGCCGATCTCGAGCACGTGTGCGCCCGGCTTCTCCGCGGCGATGTACTTCGTGAGCTTCGCAACGGGCGAGCCGGCGCCGCAGAGGTTGATCTCCCACCACACCGTCGCGTCGATGCCCGCGCCCGCGGAGTTGACGCCGACGACGGGAATGTGTGCTGCCCCGGCCTGTCGGTATGCGCCTGCGGCCGCGCCGGGGTCAAGTGTCCAGCTCGCGATGCCGGCCTCGCCCTGGGTCACCATCGTGGCGATGTCGGCGACCTGCTTGTCGGGCGACAAGTTGGCGTCGATGGACTCCGCCGTCCAGCCGAGCTCGGAGGCCCCGGCCTTGAACCCGAACACGATGTCCTGCTGGCCCGGTTGCGCGCCGACCGGATCCGAGTACGCCACCTTCGTCGCGTGACCACTCGACGCGTGCCGGTGGTTGCCCCCGCACGCGGCGACGACCAACGCGGCGATCACCGCTGCGGCCTTCGCGGACAGCTTCGCCATGCCCTCCTATTGTGATCGCTCACGCGAAAGCGTGGGCGCCATTCGTCCTGTGCGCAGGGCCCATCCGCCGTCGCGCCGGACGCCGAGCGCGACCGCGGCGATCAGGACCACGCCACTGACGATGCCGTGCCAGAACGAGGACACGTCGGAGAGGGTGAGCCCGTTCTGGACGACACCGAGGAACAGGACGCCGATGATGGTGCCGAGCACGCCGCCCTCACCCCCCGTGTAGGCGGTGCCGCCGATGAGCACCGCGGCGACCACCGTCAGGAGCAGGGTGGGGTCGGCCTGGGGGGATGCGCTGGTGAGGCGGCCGACCTGCACGACCGAGGCAAGTGCGGCCGCGAGCCCGGCGATGCCATACGCGACGAGGACGATGCGCCCGACGTCGATGCCGTTGAGGCGCGCCGCCTCCGGGTTCGAGCCGACGGCGAACAACGCGCGCCCGAAGCCCGTGTAGCGCAGGACGCCGCCGGCGATGAGCGCAAGCACGAGATCGAGGACGAGCAGGATCGGGAACGGGCCGATCTCGTTGTTGACGAGGTCGCTGACGAACGAGAAGCCGGGCTTGCCGAAGACCGTGATCGTCTGGCCGTCGTTGACGACAAGCGCGAAGCTTTGATAGATCGAGAGCGTGCCCAGCGTCACGATCAGGAAGGAGATCCTGAGCTTCGTGACGAGGAATCCGTTGAGGAGGCCGAGCAGGACGCCGAAGACCAGCGTTGCCGCGAGCACCACGGCGATGCTGCAGCCGGCGTCCATCGTGAGCCCGAGGATCATGCCGGCGGCGGTCGCCGCTGACGCGGTCGAGAGGTCGATGCCGGCCGAGATCACGACGAACGTCTGACCGATCGCGAGCAGGAGGACGACGGTGTTCGACTTGGCGATGTTCGTGAAGTTGTCCCATGTCAGGAACACGTCCTGCGCGATCGAGAGGTAGACGCAGACCAGGACGAGCGCCACGAGGACGCCGGCATAGCGGCCCACCGTCAAGCTGCGCGCTCCCGGGGCACGCCGGAGACCGCCACGTGGGCGACCTGCTCCTCCTCCAATCCCGCGGCGGGGAACTCGCCGCGGACCTCGCCTCGGAAGAAGACGAGGATCCGGTCGGCGATGCCGAGCAGCTCGGCGACCTCGGACGAGATGACGATGATCGCGGCGCCCCGCTCGGCACGCTCCTGCATCAGGCGGTAGATCTCGCTCTTGGCGCCGATGTCGATGCCGCGCGTCGGCTCCGAGAGCACGAGCACGTCCAGATCGCGCTCGAACACCCGCCCGAGCACGACCTTCTGCTGATTGCCGCCCGACAGCGCCGTGATGCGGCGCTGGGGGGACGCCGTCAGCACGTCGTAGCGCTCGATCGCCGCGGCCACGCGCCGGCGCTCCGAGCGCAGATCGAGCAGTCCGGCGCGCGTGAGCTCGCCGGTCCACGCGACGGAGAAGTTCTCGGCCACGCTGCGCGTGGGCAGCAGCGCGGCGCGCTTGCGATCGTCGGGGACGAAGCCGATCCCGCTGGCCAGCGCCGCGCGCGGTTGCGAGAGGTCCGCGGGCCGGCCGTGGACGCGCACGCTGCCCTCGCTCGGGATCGCCCCGCCCAGCGCCAGGCCGAGCTCGGCCTTGCCCGACCCGGCGAGGCCGGCGACCCCGACGATCTCGCCGCGGCGGACGCGTAGCGTCGTGGGCCGCAGCATGCCGTCGCGCGAGCGCAGTCCCTCGACCGCGAGGACCGTTTCGCCGGGCTCGAACGCGCGCTTGCGGTAGTAGTCGCGCAATTCGCGCCCGACCATCAGCCGCACCAGCTCGCTCTCAGGTGTGGACGGCAGCGGCACGTCGGCGACGCGGCGCCCGTCGCGGAGCACCGTCGCCGTACTGGCCGTGCCGTAGAGCTCGTGCAGCCGGTGCGAGATCATCAGCACCGCGACGCCGCGCGAGCGCAGGTGCTCCACGACCTCGAGCAGCCGCGAAGTGGTGGCCTGCGAGAGCGAGCTGGTGGCCTCGTCGAGGATCAGCAGGCGCGATGGCGAGGAGACCGCGCGCGCGATCTCGACCTGCTGCTGGAGCTCGAGGCTCAGCTGGCCGACGGCGCGGCGCTCGTCGACGTGAACGCGGAGACGGTCGAGGACCTCGCGCGCGTCGGCGCGCAGCTTGGTCCAGTGGATGCCACGCATGCGCCGGCGCGGCAGGCGGCCGATGAAGAGGTTCTCCGCGACGCTGAGGGTCGGGGCCAGCATGGGCTCCTGCGTGATCGTCACGATGCCGAGAGCGAGCGCCTGCTTCGGCGAGCCGAGGGTGCGCGCCACCCCGTCCACCTCGATCCGGCCGGCGTCGGGGGCGAGCGCTCCGGCGGCGATACGCGCAAGCGTCGACTTCCCCGAGCCGTTCTCGCCTGTGAGCGCATGCACCACACCGGCGTGGAGCGTGAGATCCACGCCGTCGAGGGCCACCACCCCGGGGAAGCGCTTCGTGATCCCGGTGAGACGCAGCACCGGCGGAGCGACCGGCCCGCTCGTGGGATCGCCGACGCTCGTCAACGTGGCTCGACGTCGATGGGAAGCGGTGCGCCGGCCTCCGCGGCGGACATCGCGACGAGCACCGAGAAGTCCTGCGCGCCGTGGCCGGTGTCGCGCAGCCCGGTGAACGTCTCACGCGCGAGCTCGCCCGCGCGCAGGGGCACCCCCAGCTCGCGCGCATAGGCCTCGAGCACGTCCATGTCCTTGACCATCAGGTCCACGGCGAAGTCGGCGTCGGTTCGCCCGGCGAGGACGGTCCGCGGGAGCCAGTCGTTCAGGATCCAGCTCGCGCCGCTGCCGGCGGCGATCGCCTCGCGCACCTTGTCGAGGTCGGCGCCGGCCTTCGCGGCGAGCGCGAGGCCCTCGGCGATCCCGAGCGCGATCACCGAGCCCATCAGGTTGTTCGCGAGCTTCGCGATCTCGCCATGCCCGATCGGCCCGACGTGGACGGGGCGGCCGAGTGTCTCGAGCAGCGGCAGGCAGCGTGCGTACGCCGCGTCGGAGCCTCCGGCCATGATCGCCAGGGCGCCGGCGCGTGCCGCGACCGGGCCGCCGCTGACGGGCGTGTCGAGGATGTCGACCCCGCGCGGCCCGAGCCGACGTGCCAGGTCCTGAGCCGTGGACGGCTTCACCGTGCTGACGACCAGCAGCGCGGCGCCGTCGCGCAGGCCCGCCTCCAGCCCGGTCTCCCCGCCGAGCGCCGTCTCGATCTCCGGCGTGTCGGGAAGCACCACGAGCACGATGTCGCTGCGGTCCGCGAGGCCGCCCGGCGAGTCGGCCGCGTCCACGCCGAGCTCGGCGAGCGCGGCCACACGATCGGCGTCGACGTCGTAGGCGGCAACCTCGACGCCGACGGCCGCGAGCCGCGCGGCGATCGCGCTCCCCAGCGCGCCGACGCCCAGCACTCCGCAGCGCTCGCCGGCGGTCACAGGAATCCCACGCCTTCCAGCCGGCGCGCGGTCTCGGCGCCGCGCTCGCGGCTGTGGATCGCGAACGCCCCGTGGGCGTCGACGTCGAGCGTGAAGCCGCGCGGTACGACGATCGTGGTGCTTGCGAGCTCGACGATCGCCGCGCCGGCGAGCGTCGAGGAGACCGCCAGCGTCCGGCCGTCCCAGACGGGCGTCGGCTCGAGCGCGCGCTCGACGGGATCCCACACCGGGCGCTCTCCGCGCCGCGCGTCGGCGTGGGGGCCGTCGGGGCCGCGGACGAGCTCCGGCTTCTCCGTTCGCCCCAACGCGCTGAGACGGACGGCGAGAACCTCGACAGGTGCGCCGGGCGACGCGTGGCCGAAGAGCCGGTCGTGTTCGGCGTGGAAGGCGGCCTCCGCGGCGTCCACGTCGAGCGGCAGGTCGGCTGCGACGGTCAGCTCGTGCCACTGCCCGATGTAGCGCAGGTCGAGCGAGGCACGCAGCTCCACGGCCTCGCCGGTCACGCCCTCGCGGGCGAGGGTGTGGCGCCCGGCGGCGCTCATCTCGTCGGCCAGGGCGCGCAGGTGGGCCGGGTCAGCGGCGGCGAGGGGAGCCTTGTAGGCGCGCACGTAGTCGTGCTTGAAGTCGGAGAGGAGCATGCCCTCCGCGCAGAAGATCGACGACTCACGGGGCACGAGGAGCGCGTCGACGCCGAGCTCGCGCGCGATCGCCGCCGCATGCAGCGGCCCAGCACCGCCGGCGACGACCAGCGGGAAGTCGCGCGGATCGAGGCCGCGGAGCAAGCTCACGTGACGGACCCCGGTCGCCATCGTCACGTTGACGAGGTCGTACACGCCCGCCGCAGCCTCCTCGACGCTGAGCTCGAGCGCCGCTGCGAGCGGTTCGAGCGCCCGCACGGCGGCGTCGCGGTCGAGTCGCATCCCGCCGTGCTCGAAGGACTCCTCGCCGAGATACCCGAGGACCAGATCGGCGTCCGTCACGGTCGGCTGCGTGCCGCCGCGCCCGTAACAGGCCGGGCCGGGCTGCGCGCCCGCGCTCTGCGGACCGACGTGCAACATGCCCCCGTCGTCGAGCCAGGCGATCGAGCCGCCGCCGGCACCGATCGTGTGGATGTCGATCATCGGCAGCGCGAGCCGCCAGCGGTCGACGATGCCGTCGACTCTCACGAGCGGCTCGCCGCCGCTCACCAGCGCCGCGTCGAAGCTCGTCCCGCCCATGTCCACGGTGATGCAGTCCCGCAGGCCGTACGGCGCGACCTGGCGCAGCGCGGCCGTCGGCCCGGACGCGGGACCCGAGTGCAACGACAGGGCGGCGCGCCGCGAGATCTCGGCCGGCGTCGCGACGCCGCCGTTGGACTGCATCATGAGCAGCGTGCCGGCGAATGCGAGTTCCTCGAGGCGCCTCGTCAGGGCGTTCAGATAGCGGGAGATGATCGGCCCGACGTAGGCGTTGAGCACCGTCGTCGAGGTGCGGTCGTAGTAGCGGACCTGCGGCAGCAGGTCGCTCGATGCGGTGACGTATGCGTCGGGCATCAGCTCCGCGACCAGGTCGTGTGCACGGCGCTCGTGCGCGGGCTCGGTCGGCGAGTGCATGAACGCGATCGCGACCGCCTCTACTCCCTCGGCCGCGAACGTCGCGACCGCGGCGCGCACGTCTGAGCTCTCGAGCTCCGCGAGCTCGTCGCCCTTGTAGTCGATCCGGCCCCGGACGGGCAGCCTCAGGTAGCGCGGCACGAGCGGCCTGGGCGGCGCGAGCCGGTTGTCGTAGGGGTCCTCGCGGGTGCCGTCGCGCAGCGCGAGCGTGTCGCGGAAGCCCTCGGTCACGAGCAGTCCGGTGCGCGCCCCGCTGTGGGTGAGCACGGCGTTCGTCGTGACCGTGGTGCCGTGCACGATCAGATCGAGCCGGGCGACGAGCCCCTCCAGCGTGAGGTCCAGCCGCGCGGCGAGCTCGGCGAGGCCGGTCACGAGCGCACGCGAGGGATCGTCGGGGGTGCTGCTCGTCTTGTGGACGAGCCGCACGTCCCCACCGACGAGGAGGAAGTCGGTGAACGTCCCCCCGACGTCGATCCCGACTCGGTAGCTCACGCCGCGCCCCGCAGGCGCGCCGTCGCCTGCGCGTCGACCGAACGCCCGTCGGCGGCCAGCGCGACGCCGTACTCCCGCGTCGCGGCCCCGGGTGAGAGCAGGCCGTCGCGCACCTCGGCGAGCACGAGCTCGGGGTCGCGCCGGCGGGCGTCCCCGTACCCCCCGCCGCCGCCGTTGACCGCCTCGCACACGGTTCCCGGCGGGATCTGCTCGATGATCTCCTTGGAGCCCCAGTCGCGCGTGCTGCCGTCCGGAAAGCTCAAGCGCAGCTCGTTGAGACTGCCGGGGCCGCCGCCGAACAGGCCCTCGGGCGGGTCGGCACCCTCGGCCGCGACGTCGTCGCCGATCGTCGTGCCCGTTTCGCCCTCGCCGTAGAAGGTCCAGCTCGAAGTGGTGCCGTAGCCGCCGCGCCACTCGCCGTGGCCGGCGGAGTCCGGCAGGTACTCGCAGTAATGCATGAGGTGGGGCGTCGAGAGCTCGAACATCTCCATGTCGGGCGAGCGCATGCTGCCCGGCGTGCCCGTGAAGCCGAGCGCGTCGTAGCCGTCGGCGCCGCGCATCGCGCCCGGACCGCCGCGCTGGAAGATCGTCAGCGACACCGAGGGCTGGTTCGTCCGCGGGTCGATCGCGCTGAGCGCGGTGCACAGGTACTGGTTCCAGCCCGCGGTGACGCGATCGGGCAGCACGTCGGCGAGCGCCCGCATGATCGCCTCGAGCACCTCGTCGCACATCTGGTTGCCGAAGATCGTCGAGGCCGGGAAATGCGGGTCGAGCAGCGATCCCTTGCGGAAGACGGTGTGGACCGGCGCGAACAGGCCATGGTTCGTGGGGATCGTCAGCCCACCGGCGGCCAGGAGCATGAGGAAGGCGATCCGGATCGCGCCGATCGCCGACGCGGCGGGCATGTTCGTGAACCCGGGCGCCTGGTCGTCGGTCTCAGAGAAGTCGAAGGTGATCTCCGACCCGGCGATCGTCACGGCGACCGCGATCCGGTAACGCCTGGCCGGATCGAGGCCGTCGGAGACCATCCAGCTCTCGCCGTGGTACGTGCCGTCAGGCCAGCGCAGGAGTTCGGCGCGTACCCGGCGCTCGGAGGCGTCGATGACGTACTCCATGTGCGCGTTGAAGCGCTCGACGCCATAGCGTCCGAGCACGTCGACGAGGCGGCGCCTGCCGATCGCGCATGCGCCGATCATCGCCTTGATGTCCTCGGCGACGATCTCGAACCGGATGTTCGCCCGCACGAGGTCCCACACATCGCGGCGCAGTTGCCCGCGGTCGTGGATCTTCAGCGGCGGGATGCGGAACGCCTCCTGCCAGATCTCTCGCGCGCGCGGGTCGTAGCCCCCGGCCGTCATGCCGCCGATGTCCGCGACGTGCCCCTTGCTCGCACTCCACGCGACGAGCCCGCCCTCGTAGAAGATGGGCAGGAAGACGCCGACGTCCGCGTTCTGGTTGCCGCCGCTGTAGACGTCGTTGTGGAGGATGACGTCGCCGTCGTGGAGGTCGTCGCCGAAGTACTCGATGATCCGTTGCAGGGGCGGCTGAGCGCCGTTGGCGATGATGGATGCGTACTCGGTCTGGGCCAGCGTGCGGCCGCCGCGATCGAAGATCACGGTCACGAGATCGCCGATCTCGTTGAAGATCGGCGACCGCGAGGCGCGCATCAGCACCGTCGCCATCTCGTGGGAGATCGCCTGCACCCGGCGCTGCAGGACGGAGGCGAGGATCGGGTCCGCGCCGGCCATGGACGCATGAGAGCACAGCGGCCTGTCGACCTCCAAACGCCCGTCCGCGATGGATCAGACGACCGCATGCCTCGACGGGCCGGCCGCGGGTGGCGCGCAGAGCCAGATCTCGCTGCGGGCCGGAACCGGCGGGACGTCATGGTTCACGCGATCGAGCGTCACCTCGCCGACACCGCGATCGTCGCCGCGTCCAAGAAGCCGGCGACCCCGGGACCAGGCCTCGCATCCGCAGGCCTTACGAGATCCGGCTGACGAGCGGCGCAGCGCCAACTCGCTCCGCGTCCGAACGGCCGTGACGGCGCCGGCGTAAGTCCCTCCGGGTGTCTCCGGTGGGTCCCGGGGGCTTGGTGTTCGATGCCGGAAGGAGGGACGGATGCCTCAGCGCACTGTCCGGCTCAATGGTAAGAAGGTGTCGGCGGAATATGGCGATGTGCCCGCGCAGGGCGGTGCGGCCGAGGCCTCGGAGCCGTTGCTGTACTGGCTGCGCGAGCGGCACGGCGAGCGCGGCCCGAGGTTCGGCTGCGGAGTGACGCAGTGCGGCGCTTGTACCGTGCTCGTCGACGGCACGCCGGTACGCTCGTGCACGCGCCAGGTGCACACCGTCGCCGACGGCGCGGAGGTCCGGACGCTTGACGGCCTTGCGTCGGGCAAGCCGCATCCGCTGCAGGCCGCGTTCGTCGACCAGCAGGCGGCGCAGTGCGCGTTCTGCATCAACGGAATGGTGATGGGCTCGCTCGGCTGGCTGGAGAGCCGGTTCGCCGCCGGCGACCGCCGCGTGCCGTCCGACGCCGAGGTGCGCGACTTCCTCTCGGGCGAGACCGCTGCCAAACCGGGCGACCAGCCGCTGAACTACCTGTGCCGCTGCGGAGCGCACAATCGCATCGTGGCCGCGATCCGCCAGGCGGCGGAGGAGATGGTCAAGTGAGCGCGCCGGGCCTCAACACCACGCGCCGCGACTTCCTCACCGGCGCCGGCGCGCTCGTCGTCGGCTTCACGTTCCTCGGCCGCACCGGCGCCGCGCTCGCCGCCAAGCCCGACGGCCTGATCCGCGTGCTCGCCGAGGGCGCGCAGCCCTCGGCGACCGAGTCCTGGCTCGTGCTCACAGAGGACGCGATCACCGTCTACTCGGGCAAGGTCGAGCTCGGGACCGGCATCCAGACCGCGCTGTCCCAGGTCGTGGTCGAGGAGCTGCGGCTCGGCGTCGCCGACATCCAGTACGTGCAGGGCGACACGCGGCTGAGCGTCAGCCAGGGCATCACCGCCGGCAGCAAGTCGATTCAGATCGGCGGCGTGGAGCTGCGGCAGGCGGCGGCCACCGCCTACCAGGCGCTGCTCGAGCGCGCGGCCGAGTATCTCGATGCGCCCGCTGATCGGCTTGTCGCCGAGGGCGGCCGCTTCCGCGTCGCCGACAAGAACCTGAACCGCAGCGTCGCCTACGCGGAGCTCCTCAAGCGCGGCGTGGCGTTCGTCCAGCTCGATCCGAACGTGCCGCTGGTCGATCCGGACGACTACCGCGTCGTCGGCACCAGCGAGCCGCGCGTGGAGCTGCCGGCGAAGCTCGACGCGACGTTCCCGTACACCGGCGACATCTACCTGCCGGGGACGCTGCACGGCCGCGTCATCCGCCCGCCGGGCCGCAACGCCCGCTTCGCCTCGCTCGACGGCGCGAAGGTGGCGCAGCTCGCGGCCGACGGCGTGACCGTCGTCCAGCGCGGCAACTTCGTCGGCGTCGTCGCGCCGACGGAGTGGCTGGCATCGCGCGCCGCCGCCACCCAGGGCCTGGTGACGTGGACCGCGGGCGCCGCGCTGATGCCCCAGGCCACGCTCGACGCCGCGCTGCGCGACCCCGACAACCACTACGGGACGGTCACGGACATGGCGGTGCCGGCAAGCGACCCCGGCGCCGCCGACGCGGCGATCGCCGCCGCCGGCGACGCGGCGGTCAAACGCCGTTACTTCACGCCGTTCTACATGCACGCGGGAGTGGGCGCGTCCGCCGCGGTGGCCGACTTCCGGCCACAGCCGGATCCGGAGACCGGCATCCAGCTGACGCTGTACTCCGGAACGCAGAACGTGACCGGGCTGCGCGACACGGTCGCCGTGCTGCTCGGGATCGAGGCCGCGCGCGTCCTCGTCCTCTACGAGGAGGCGTCGGGCTGCTACGGGCACAACGGCGCCGACGACTGCGCGGCCGATGCCGCCGTGCTCTCCGACGCCGTCCGCAAGCCGGTGCGCGTGCAGTGGCGGCGCCAGGACGAGCACGCCTGGGAGCCGCTCGGCGCGGCGATGTCGCACGACGTCGAGGGCGTCGTGGACGCGAGCGGCATCACGGCTTGGTTGCACCGGATCTACGCGCTGACGGCGAACAGCCGCCCGACGGCCTCGGCGGCGGGCTCGCTGCTGGCGGGCGAGCTGATCGGTTCGCCGCCCGCCATCCTGCCGGCCAACGTGCGCAACTCGTCCGGCCGCAACGCGCCCGTCACGTACGGCTTCCCGCGCCAGCGCGTCGAGGGCAAGCTCGTCAAGAGCTTCGACACGTCGACCGGCGGGCGGCCGGCGTCGCCACTGCGCCACCGCTTCCCGCGCACGACCGCGCTGCGCTCGCTCGGCGGCTACTCGAACTCGTTCGCCAACGAGTCGTTCTTCGACGAGCTCGCGCACGCCGGCACGCACGATCCGCTGGCCCTGCGCATCGCGTCGCTGCCCGACCCGCGGGCGAAGGCGGTCTGCGAGGCGCTGCAGCCGGCGTGGGCGTCGCGCCCGGGCGGGAACGGCCGGGGCGCCGGCGTGGCCTACCACCAGTACGAGACGACCGAGGCGCACGTGGCCACCTACGTCGAGGTCGCCGTCGACGCCGCCACCGGCGCCGTCCGGGTCACGCGGGCGGTCGTCGCGCATGATTGCGGCCTGATCATCAACCCGGACGGCCTGCGCAACCAGATCGAGGGCAACGTCATCCAGGGCATCTCACGCGCGCTGAAGGAAGAGGTCAACTACACGGCCGACCGCATCACCACGACGGTGTGGGAGTCCAACACGTTCAACCCGCTTCCCCAGTACACGCCGATCCGCTTCAACGAGGTGCCCCCGATCGAGATCATCCTGATCGACCGGCCTCGCGAGCCCGCCTGGGGCGCCGGGGAGCCGGCGATCGGGACGGTCGGCGCGGCCGTCGCCAACGCCGTCTACGCAGCCACCGGCAAGCGGATCCGCACGCTGCCGATCACGCCCGCGCGCGTGCTTGCAACGCCGATGACCTGAAGTCGGAGGTCTGCTCCATCCGCTCGCGCATGGCTTCGGGTTCGCCGAGTGTCGCCGGTGGACGCCGGGCAGCTGGAGCGGGGCGACGGTCGGCGGCGTCAGGCCGCGACGCTACGCGAACGGCCGCGGACAGGCCCCGAGCTTCGGGATCGAGAAGCGGCCGATCGTCCCGAACTGCGGCGCCGGCTTGCACGCCTGGGCGACGCCGGCGTCGCACGCGACCGAGAGGAAGATGAACGCGTCCTCCATCGAGAAGCCGTGCTCGTCGACGAGAAGCCGCGCCGCCTCCTCCGACACGCGCTTGAGCGCCTCGTCGTAGTCGTCCGCCGTCGCGTGTGGCACCCAGCGGTCGGCCAGTTCCGTCACCGGCCAGGTCGCCTGCTTGCCCTTGAGCAGATCGAAGCGGACATCGACCTCGCCGGCGATCTCGACGCCGGTGAAGCAGATCTCGCCGTCGCCCATCGACGCGTGCATGTCGCCGACCGCGAACATCCCGCCCGGCTGGCGGACCGGGAAGTAGATGCGCGCGCCCTTGCCGTGCAGGCGGTCGTCGAGGTTGCCGCCGTGGCGGCCGGCGAGGCCGTTCGAGAGCGTGTCCACGTCGGTCGCGACGCCGACGACGCCGACCATCGGCCGCGCGGGGAACGCGACGCGCTCGTTCATCCGGACCTCCCCGTCGCGCACCTGGAACCGCCGCGTCAACGGCGACTGCACCAGGTCGATCAGCTGGCCGAAGCCGGGGATCAGCGTCGCGACGCCCCACTCGGCGGGCCGGATGTCCAGGATCTCGGCGATCAGCGAGTCACCCGGCTCCGCGCCCTTCACGGCGACCGGGCCAGTCGCGCTGTTGATCCGGCTCATGTCGATCCCGGTGACGAGGTCGTCCTCGCTCGTGATCTGTCCGGTGAAGCAGTCGTTCGTCTCGAACGTGACCGTGGCGCCGGCCTCGACCTCGAGCACCGGCTCGAGCTCCGGTCCGAACGACCAGATCACCTGGTCGCGCGAGAGCCGGTGCGCCGTCGTGACCGCCATCGATGCCTCCCTGATGAAATCGGACTATCCCACCTCGACCGCCGACCGCCCCTCCGGCGGGACCGTCTCGTCCTCGACGTACACGCGCTCCATGTCGCCCAGCTTCTCGGGCCGCTTGCGCACGAGCCACACGGTAAGGGCGATGCCCGCGATCGTCCACACGAGCACGACCCAGTTCGCGGCCCTGACCGGATAGTCCGGCGGTGCCTTGTAGAACTGGTAGTAGAGCGGGAAGAAGAACAGCACGATCCCGGCGACCGGCAGCAGCAGGTGCAGGAGCGGATTGAACTCGGCGCGCCGCACCGTCCGGTAGTGCACGATGCTGCCGACCGAGACCAGCATGTAGACGACGATGACGAGCGGCACGGCCATGGTCGCGATCATCGAGAAGCCGGTCAGCGGTCCCCACCGCCAGCCGAAGAACAGCGCGACCACGAACGCGAAGATCGACAGCCAGATGATCGCGACGTTCGGCGTCTTGAACTCGGGGTGCGTGTTCCCGAGCTGGCGCGGCGCGAGGCCGTTGCGGGCGAGCGCGTAGAACACGCGCGTGGCGGCGTTGACCGCCGCGTTCGAGTTCGCCGCGATCGAGTTGCAGATCGCCAGGAAGATGAGGATCCAGCCTGAGCTCCAGAAGACCTCGCCGAGATTGCGCCACGGGTCGGCGCCCGTCGCCTGCTCGACGAAGTTGTCGAAGCCGGCGCCGAACACCCACGCGTACGAGCACAGGATGTAGAACAGGCCGATCGCGATCGCAGAGCCGACGACCGCGCGCGGGATGGTGCGGCGTGGATGCTTGGCCTCCTCGCCGAGCGGCGCCGCCGCCTCGAAGCCGATGAAGGCGAGGATCGCGAACACCATCCCCTTGAACACGCCGCCCCAGTCGCCGGCGGCGTGGCTGGGGTTGAACGGCTGCGCGTTGAGGTCGCCGGCGTTCGAGAGCAGCATCCACAGCGAGAGCGCGGCGAAGACGCCGATTTCGAACGCGCCGAGGATCACGCCGGCCGTGGTCGAGATGCGGATGTCGCGGTACGTCAGCAGGAACACGATCACCGTCATCAGCGCCACCCAGATCCACCATTGGCCGCTGTAGTGGAAGCCGACGTGGTTCTCGAACACGTCGCTCATCGCCCAGCCGAACTCGAGGTAGAGGAACGGCGCCACCAACGGCTCGAACAGGATGAACAGCCAGGCGACGAGGAAGCCCGCCCACGGGCCGAGCGTCCGCGCCGCGTACGTGTACATACCCCCGGCCGACGGGAACAGCTTGGCCAACTGGCCGATTGCGGTGGCGGCGCAGATGCAGGCGATCAGCGCGAGGCCGACCGAGAGCGGCAGCGCCTGCCGCGCGTCCGGCACCGAGATGAAGATCGAGTATGCGACGGCCGCGGCGGGCGCCATGTGCGTGATCGACTGGAAAAGCACCTGCGGCAGGCCGATCGAGTGCTCGCGCAGGTGGTTGAACCCGCGAGACCCGGTGCTTGCGCCCTCCATCGCGACCTCCTCGTGATCGACTGCTCGCCGGAGCAGGGCGCAGTTTCTCAGAAACCTGTCGCGCGGGGGAGGGGGCGCCCACGCTCCGCAGGTCACCGGGGACCTGAAGGGCCGCGCGCGCGTGCCGGTGCCCGGCACGGCTAAGCGGCAGCGTGGTGCTCTTCGTTGCGGGTAGTCACGGAGCATGCTGCTCTTCGACCACGGCGAACGGCGGTCCGGCGTTCCCGGCGAGTTGGAGCGGCTTGGGGTCGACGTGCACGGCACCCGGCTGCCGGCGGGTGACTACGTGGTGTCGGATCGGCTGGTCGTTGAACGTAAGGGTCCGGCGGACCTTGCCGCGTCGATCAAGGATCGGCGGCTGTTCGAGCAGCTTGCGCGGCTCGCCGATGCGTATCCGTCGGTGGTGCTGATCGTCGAGGGCGCGCCGGTGCACATGCACGAGGCGGCGTGGCAGGGCGCGCTCGGCCGTGCGCTCACGCTCGGCGCGAGCGTGCTGCGCACCGGGGGCGCGCAGGACACGGCCGAGTGGATCGCGCGGCTGTACCGGCTGGAAGGCAAGCCTGCGTCCGAGCCGCGCGGCACGCCGCGTGTGCGCCGCGCGACCGAAGACGACCTCCAGACCGCCGAGGACGTCCTGCGCTCGCTGCCGGGGATCTCCACGGTCGGTGCCGGCCGGCTGCTCGCGCACTTCGGCTCGCTCGAGCACGTCTTCGCTGCCCGGCGTGAGGAGTTGCTCGAGGTACGCGGCATCGGGCCGGTGCGCGCACGGACGCTCGACCGGCTGTTCCGGGCAACCGCGCCGAGCGCGACCGGCGGGGACGTCAGCTCGCTCGCGGCTTGACGGGTTGCACGGCGAAGTGTCCACCGTCGCCGCCGGATCGTCACCGCTTCCTTGCTCTTGAAGGGGACGCGCTACGTCGGCTGTTCAAGCGCGATGCGGAGACCGCGCGAGCCGCGAATCGCGGACCGCAGCCGGGCTGTGGGATCGGCGAACTGCGCGGGTAAGGGATGCGGGCCTATCTCGCATGGCGGTCGCGATCGACGCGGAGACCCCGCGAGCGGTGACGGCGCCGGTCACGCTCGATCACCGACACGGGCGGTTCGCGCGCGAGCGATCATCTTCGCGCACGAGACCCAGGAGCACGCTCGTCGCCCACCACGCGGCGGTTGAGCCCGCTTGCCATCGCGTGTGCCTCATCGCTATGGCGACTGTGCTCGAGATCGACCCCGATCGGGAGCTCGCGCCGGGCCGACGTCGTGCCTATACACCGGTACAACGGGTCCGCCGGGTGGCGCTTCTGTGGTCGTCCATTGCAGGCACCAGATCAGCCGTCCGGCTGACCTCCGGCGCGCCGAGGCAGAGCAGGCGCCCCGTACGCGCAAAGCGTGTGCCCACCGCAGATCGCGAGATACCCGGTGCGCAAAGGAGCACGGGCGGCGCCGACCGCGCCGGCGGCTACCCGAGGTGCTCGATCTCGGGTAGCGCCGGGCGACCGCGGCGCTGAGCCGTTGCCGCTCTGCGGACTAGCGGCCCTGTCGTATCTGTAGCCGGTTGCCGTCCGGGTCCTGGAACTGCGCGACGTAGCCCCAGGGAAACTCGAGCACGTCCGAGACGAACTCGACGCCGCGCGACTTCAGCTCCTCGACCGTCTTCCGGCAATCGTGGGTCTCGATCGTGATCGACGCCGGGGGGCGTCCCATCGCCGGCTCGGCCTGCCCCGGTGTCCCGGGCCAGAGAACCAGCTGGAAGTCGTCCCCCTCGACGCCGACGGTCAGAAACCGCGGCCCGTCGGGTGTCGGGTTCTCAACCCGCTTTTCCAGGCCAAGGACGTTCGTATAGAAGTCGAGCGCCTTGTCCTGGTCGCTGACGAGCACGCTCGTGTAGAAGACCTTGTCCAGCATCGCTGTTCCTCCGGTGGTCGTGGTCACTGCTCCCATGACACGCCGCGGGCTGGAAACGTGACAGCCAAGGCCGCACGGATCGACGAGCAGAGCGCGCGACGCCGAGTTCAGGCAAGGCGCTGGTGCACGTCACGGGAAGACGAAAGCGGGCGTCGATCGGGAGGGCGTCACGGTCTCGCAGATCGTTAGAGGCGGCCGAGGCCCTCCTTTGCCTGGGCGAGCAGGAGCGACAGAGCGTGGGGGTTCCGACCGGCCGCGTTGCTCGCACGGCCTCTGCCTTCGCAACCGCCTGAGGTGCCCGCAACGATCACCATTCGGTGCAGCAGCCATCGCCCCGATGTGTTCGGCGGCGAGTGAAAGGACCACGACGATGACCGCATCGAACGCTGCCTCCCCGACCATCGCGGTGCGCAGCGAAGGGTCCGTGCTGTTCGCGGACATCGCGGCGCCGCCCATGAACCTGCTCGGGCCGGAGTTGGTCCGCGACCTGGTCTCGCTCATTCTGCGGGCCGAGGCCGATGATGCCGTTCAGGTGCTCGTGTTCACGAGTGGCGATCCCGACTACTTCGTCGCCCACGTCGACGTGACGCGGATCGGCGAGTACCGCGCGGAGGCGGCGAAGCTCACCGGCGAGCCGTCGATCGCGGCGCTGTTTCATCATCTCGGCGCCAGCCGCCTGGTCAGCATCGCGCAGATCGAGGGTCGGGTCCGCGGTGCCGGCAGCGAGTTCGTGCTGGCGTGCGACATGCGTTTCGCCGCGCGCGAGTCGGCGGTCTTCGGGCAGTTCGAGCCGGCGTTCGGTCTGCTGCCGGGCGGTGGGGCCGCGCAGCACCTCACGCGCCTCATGGGTCGTGCTCGCGCGCTCGAGGTCATGCTGAGCGCCGACGACTACGACGCGGAGCTTGCGGAGCGCTATGGCTGGGTCAATCGGGCGTTGCCCGCCGATCGGCTCGGCGAGTTCGTCTCCTCGCTCGCGCACCGGATCGCGGCGTTCCCGGCGGCGGGCCAGGCGATCGTCAAGGAGCGCGTGAACGCCATCGCGCTCGCGCCCGCCGATGAGTTCCGTCGCGACAGCGATCTCTTCGGCGAGGGTGTGCGCGACCGGGCGGCGCAGCACCGGATCCAAGCCGCGATGCAGCGCGGCTTGCAGACTCGGGACGCGGAGTTGGCGCTGGGCGCGAGGCTGGCCGAGTGGCGCCTCCCGGGTGACGACTAGGGCGTGCCCGGGTGCGACCGCGACGCCCGGAGCGCAGGCCATGCCTCGTCAGCACACGAGAGAAAGAGGCCCCCGATGCATGTTCAACACACGCTCCCCGCTCCGCACAGCGATCCCGACGGTTCCGCGGCTATCCCGACGAGCGCGCTTCTGGGCGGTCGCGTTCTCGCGCCAACTCCGTCTTCCGCTCCGCGCGGCTGGACGGCGGCGCGTCGCCCGCGGACGTGCCGATCGGCGACGCGTTGACGGCGTCGCGCGACGGCGACCGCATCGCGTACGTTCGCTACCAGTCCGGCATCGACACGCTCGCCGTCACCACCAGCGAGCACCCGGCCGGTCGCCATGGAGGCGGTCGCATCGCCCGATGCCCGCGCCAAGCCCATGAGAGCCATGGCGCGTGGTGGAGCCGAAGCGGACCCGCGCGTTGGGAGTGCCGTCGGGAACGAAGGCCGTGACTCGATAGCCGCCGTGGACCTTTGTGATCGAGCCGGGTCCCACGTCGGCGAAGTTGGCGGCGCCTGTGCCGATGAGGAGGCTGCGCCGCGGCAGCGTCCTTCCGGGTCGTCAGGCGCTATCGATGGTGGCGAGGAAGTCGTGGAAGGCCCGGTCGGTGCGTGCGGTGTCGCCGGTGGCGTCGAGGTCCGTGAGCAGGCCGCGGATGACGGCGAGCACGACGGTCGCCAGCTCGGGTCGGCCGAGACTGCGCATGCCTTCCTCGAGTGGTGCGAGCCAGTCGGTCGTCGCGGCCCGCCGGAAGCCGGGCCAGAGCGGTTCTCCCGCGGTGTCGTGGAGCCGGCCGAACATACGGAGGTAGGGCTCGCCCTGCGGCCCGGAGATCACGGACCAGGCGCGGGCCAGGGTGGTCGGATAGGGCTCGTCGGGTCGCAGGCGTATGACGTCGGTGAAGGCCTCGACCTGGCGCCGGCGGGCCTGTCCGAGGACCTCGCGGAACAGTCCGTCACGGGTCCCGAAGTGGTAGATCAGCATCCGGTTCGACGTGCCTGCGGCGGCGGCCAGCGGCCCAAGCCGGTCCGGGAGCCCGTGCTCGAGCGCGTGGTCGGTGCACGCGTCGAGGAGCCGCTGTCTGATTTGGGGTTGGCGCTGCCTGCCCATCGCCTCATGTTTTCACGTAACGATCGGTACGTCTATCGTTGCTCGACGGTAGATCGACACACCACGAGGAGGTCATGATGCGGATCGTTTTCGTGCACGGGGCATGCGTGAAGGACGGATCGTGGTGGTGGCACCGAACCGGTGAGCTGCTGGCCGAGCAGGGCCTCGCCAGCGAGGCGCCCGCCCTGCCGAGTTGCGGCGAGACGGGTGTGTGGATGGATGCGGGAGGGCCCGGGCTGGCCGAGGATGTCGCCGCGGTCCGGCGCGTCTTGATCGCGAGCGACGAGCCGACCGTGGTGGTCGCCCACAGCTACGGCGGGATCGTCACCGCGGAGGCAGCGGCGGGCGTCGAGCCCGTGCGCCATCTGCTGCTCGTGTCCAGCTACCTGCCCGAGGTCGGGCAGAGCCTCTCCTCCTTCGGCGGGGAGGAGCCCGCCCCGTTCCTCGACTTCGACCCCGAGGGCGGCACCTTCAGCGTGCGACCGGACGCCTTGGCTGAGACGTTCTTACAGGACTGCGACCCGGAGATCCAGCGAGGGGCCATGGACAAGACGGCCCGCCAGAGCCTGGCGGTGCTCGAGCAGCCGGTGCAGTCGGCGGCCTGGCAGCAGGTGCCCTCGACGTACCTCGTCTGCGCCGAGGACCACGGCACCCCCGCCGAGTTGCAGCGCCAGTTCGCCGGTCGGGCGGGCAGCGTCGTGGAACTCGACGCCGGCCACCACCCCTTCCTCTCCCAGCCCGCCGCCGTCCGCGACCTGATCCTCGCGCTGTGACGGCGACCACCGGCGTGCAGGCGGACCACCGAGAACTCCTACTCCCGGCGAGCGGATCGTCGAGCGCGCACCCTCGCTCGTCAGGCCCCCCAGCCGACGGCGTCGCCGGTGTCGAGCGCGCGCCAGAACGTCGTTTCCGGTGGAGAGGTCACGCCGGCGGCCTGCATGACCGGGCCGATGTCGGGTCGGGCCTCATTGAAGAAGGCGTGGAAGCTGTCCGCGTCGGGCCATTCGTCGACGGCCATGTATTGGCCATCGGCGCCGTACCAGCGATGGGCGATGAGCCCGTGACGCTTAGCGACGTCCATAATGCGACCGATCGCGTCGGCGTGCGCGGCGGTCGCCTGCTCGAACCTCGCTGGATCGCCGCTCACGCGCAGGGTGACGATGACTGACATGGCTCCTCCTCGTCGTCTGCTTGGCGAGCCTACTCCGCCGCAGGGACCTAACACCAGCCCTCGCGAGAGCAGCGCGCCCACCCGGCCCGGCCTACAGACACGCCCGCCAGCGGGCTCCCGCTTTCTCGTCGAGCGTCGCCTTGGTGTCAACGGCGCGGTTGGACCGGAGGCCGTGGTTGTGGTCGGTGTGCCGACGGGGCCAGGCGGCGTAGCCGATCAGCTTGCGTGGCGACCCGAAACGCGCGAGATCGCCGATCTTTGACGCCAACGTGGGCGAGCAGGTCGCCGCGCCCGGGGTGTGCGTCATCGACCGCGAGGCGGCGGTGTCGAGAACTTGGCCGCTCGTGAACGACCCTGCGCTCGGTGTTCACCATGAGCGAGCTGCCCGCCGCCGCGCTGGTCGGGCCGGTCACGAGGCACACCGTGGCGCCGGCCGTCAGTGAACAGCGAGGGGTTGCCCTTGCGGTCGTCGTGTCGCGCCCCCGTCTGGACGGCGAATGCCACAAAGTTCCCGCCGTTGGCTCCCGGTCGCGACGGTCTCGTCCAGCAACGAGAGCGGTTATGCCGCGGTTGTCCGCGGCTAGGTCGAGCGCAGGCCGGCGCCTCGTCGTCCATGAGCTCGGCTGCTGGGCAGCGTTACCGCGAGCCGCCTCGCGTCCACGAGCGGGAAGATCTGGTCGTCCGCCGACCAGGCGATCAGTGCGGGGCGCTCGAACTGGGCAGTCGTTCGGCCGCGCGCAGCGTCGTCTCGGGCGCGAGCGAGGCGGTGAAGCGCCGCAGGCCGTGACGCACGCGGCGGTCGCAGAGCGGCGGTGACAGCCATTCGCGGGCGAGGTCGCGCCGTCGTCGGGCCGGGTACGGCGCGAACTCTCGTCCGGGCGATCGCAAGGCGGCCACATCGGACCCGACCGTCCCGCCGCGGCTGGTGCTTACGCGCGCGAAACGCGAGTCACACATCACGGCGCAATTGACTCGCAGCGCGCGCGGACGCGGGGGACGCCCGCGTTCGTCCGAAAGCGCGAGATGTGGCTGTCCCGTTAGAGGATCGGTCAGGGGGGACGGAGATGAGGCGCGACGGCGTGCGATGCGATTACGCTTTCGCCGCATGGCCGAGGTCGTTGTCTTTCATCACGCGCTCGGGTTGACCCATCCGCTACGCCGGTTTGCCGAGGAGCTGCGGGCCGCCGGCCACGTAGTGCACACGCCCGATCTCTTGGACGGCCGAACGTTCTCCGAACTTGAGGACGGCGTCGCCTACTCAGAGCAGCTCGGGGGGCCGATGGCGGTCGTCGAACGCGCCCGTGCTGCCGTCGCGTCACTTCCCCAGCAGGTCACGTATGTGGGGTTCTCGCTCGGCGTGCTGGCGGCGCAGTCCCTTGCCCAGACGCGCCCGGGCGCACGGGGAGCCGTGCTCTGCTACGCGGCGCTGCCGCTCGGCGAGTGGGGCGACAACTGGCCGGCGACCTGGCCGAACGGCGTCGAGCTACAGCTGCACATTCTCGAGGGCGACGAGGACTTCGCGTTCGCGCAAGGGCTCTCCGAGACCGTGCCCGACGCCCAGCTCTTCGTCTACGCCGGGACCGAGCACTACTTCGCCGAGCACGACGACGAAACGGCACGCCTGCTCACGAACCGGGTACTCGACTTCCTCCAGGCGCAATAGACGGATTCATGGCCGGCGTTTCGCTACCCGAACCCCCAGAGGGGCCACACCGCCGGCGGCCACATGTATGCCGCCCGTGGGGTCCGGGTGTCCCGCAAGCTCCGCCCTATGAAGCGTCCGCTGAGGGCCCGCATGGGCACCACGTCGGCGAGCGCGAAGCGCCGACGGTGCAGGAGCTCGAAGATCGTCGCTCTCGCAATGAGGGCGAGACCCAGCAGCGCTGGAGCGGCCCAGAGTGCCCATATTCGACGCCTTCGAGCCTTCGGTCGTCGAGACCTGGTGTCCTGTCAGGTGGAGCGCTCGCTGTTAGTTGAGCGAGCGGCTGTAGCCGGCGAAGGATCGTCGGGATGCCGGCGCCGACCGCGGGGAGCGCCGTGCCCGTGGGTAGCGCTCGCACACTCGCTCAGGTGTACCGACACTTCGGTGAGGTCGACGCCGCTGAAAGATTGCCGCTGCACGACCTCGCCCTCGCCCGCCGGAGTCACCTTCCGATGCTGAACACATCGGTAGTGAATGCCCTTGGAATGCCCCTATTTTGCCGGATCGTCGACTTTGAGCTTCTCCCGTGCGTGAGATGAAGACGACGAGCAGCTTCGCTGGTTTCGTCCGGTTGGTATTTGCGGTGAGCACGTGGTGGGCGCCGGGCTGTTCGACCCAGTTTTCGCCTTGGTGGTAGGTACGCGTCGGCTCGCCCTCGAGTCTGCTGGCGACAGTTCCCTCGAGCACGTAGGCATAAACGAAAGCTGCGCCGTGACGATGCGGCGCCGCACGTGCCCCTGGAGGGAAGTCTACGATCGCCGAGGTGAACGTCTTGCCCTCGACATTCGGAAGCGCCGTTTGGAACAGCGAGGACAGCGTCTCGGACGGCGCTCGCCCGCTGGCAACAACTGGCTCCTTGCCGGTCGCGCGCTCTGCCGAGTTCCCGCATGCGGTGGCCGTGGCCATGATGCCGGCAGCTATAAGGCCGCAGGTGAGCCATCTTCTGACCATGCTGCTCTCTTAGCCGGTGTCGGTGATTCGGATGATCGTCTTGCCGTGGGTGCGTCGGTCGGGGACGAACGCGGCGGGCGCCTCGGGGAGCGTGCGCACGGCTCCGACGATCGGCTTGAGCCGGCCGTCCCGCACCCGCTGTGCAAGGTCGGTGAGCCGACCGCGATCGGGTTCGACGACAAAGAAGATCGCCCGCCCGTCATCGGGCCGCACCTCGACCGGCGAGACGATGCTGACGAGCGTGCCGCCGGGGCGCACCAGGCCGGCCGAGCGATCGCGGATATCGCCGCCGATGACGTCGAACACGAGGTCGACCTCGCCGACATCGTCCAGTTGATCGGCCTGAGTGTCCACGAAGTCATCGACGCCGAGACCGAGTGCGGTCTCCCGATCGGCGGCCCTGCCGGTGCCCATCACTCGGGCTCCTACTTCGCGCGCGAGTTGCACCGCGATCGATCCGACACCGTCGGCCGGGAGTGGGGCGAGGTTGCGCGCCTCCACCGCCACGTACTCGGCCAGTGAGCCGTTGCGGGTCCAGTCGCTCACTCCGAACACCTGCTGACCCACGGTAAGGCCGGTGGTTCCGTAACCGAGCTCGGCTACGACACCCGACAGCTCGTGTCCGGGCACGCTCCGAGTCCGGTCGCGGCCGGCGCGATCGCACCAGGTTCCCGGCCAGTCAAGCTCGCCGGGGTGAACCCCGCGGCATCCACCCGCACGATGACGTCGTTCTCGGCGGCGCGGGGATATGGGACCTCCGTCAAGGAGAGCCGACCGACACCGGCGGTGCGGTCTCGAACGGTATGGCATGCATGGCAAGTATCCGTATGTGGTGCGGAGTCTCGGGATTCGAGCGCACGGCCCATCCGCACTCACATCAACCCATCGTCTTGAGGGCCACCAGCACACTGGATAACACGGGCGGCACCTTTACCTCGCAAACGCGGCAGGACTGGCAAAGCTCTTGCGCCATGTGCACCCGAAGGTCTTGCATGTTACGCGCGCAATTGTGTACAATCGCGCCTTCGAGGTTCGTGCGGTAGCGCGGTGATGCATGCTCGAGTCGTCATGTGCTCGTTCGGTAGCAGGAATCGAGCGAGACTCTGCCTGCCACGAATACAGAATGAGACTTTCGGGCTGGCAGCCCGGGTTCGGCGTTGACGGGACCGTACGCCCGCTCAAACGGCGCGGCTGTGACAAGGACGCGCAACGGTGGCCGTGAACGACGAGATCGACGGCACGCGGGACGGCCCAGGCCGCGAACGCGGTCGACGGCCCCACGGCGGACGGCCTCGCCGCGGCCCTGATCGGGTTCTCCTTCGTGCGGCTGCGCCGGCGGCCCTGAGCAACGAACCTAGCCTGAGGAAATGCGGATCGACGGCAACCAGCTGCGCTTCGGCATCCATTCCGGGCAGCAGAACGCGAGCTTTGACGAGTACCTGGCGATCTGGCGGTTGGCCGAGGAGGTGGGGTTCGAGTGGGCCTCGGTCTTCGACCACTTCCAGCCGATCCAGTCCGACCCCACCGGCCCGTGCTTCGAAGGGCTGACCCTGCTGTCGGCGATGGCCGCCCACACCACCCGCCTGCGCTGCGGGATCATCGTGAGCGGCGTCACCTACCGCAACCCGGGCGTGCTGGCCAAGATCGCGGCCACGATCGACCACGTCTCCGGCGGCCGGATGGAGCTCGGCGTCGGCGCGGCCTGGAACCAGGCCGAGCACGACCAGTACGACATCCCGTTCCCGCGCATCGGCGTGCGCCTGGACATGCTCGACGACGCCTGCCGGATCCTGCGCGCGCTCTGGACCGAGCCGCGCGCCACCGTCGACGGCCGCCGCCTGAGCGTGCACGACGCGCTCTGCGAGCCCAAGCCGCTGCAGCACCCGATGCCGCTGTGGATCGGCGGCTCGGGTGAGAAGCGCACGTTGCGGATCGTCGCCGAGCACGCCACCGGCTGGAACACGTTCTTCGGCGACCCGGCCCAGTTCCGGCACAAGCTCGACGTGCTCGAGCGCCACTGCGGCGACGTCGGCCGCGACCCGGCCGAGATCCGCAAGCAGATCGTGATGGTCGCGGTGCTCGGCGCCACCGAGGCCGAGGCGCACGCACGCGCCCGCGACGAGGGGCCCAACGACAGCCGCGTCATCGGCACGCCCGAGCAGTGCGTCGAGCTGCTGCGCCCGTACCGCGAGCTCGGCGTCGGCGACTTCCTGGTGCTCGCCCGCCCACCGCTGGACGAGCGGACGATCACGCTCTTCGCGCGCGAGGTGGCGCCTGCGCTACGCGCCGCGTAGAACGGTCAGCGGACTCGCGCACGAGCCTCGGCGGCGCCGATGAAGCCGCGCCAGCCAACACCTTTGGAACGCGCTCGCAGCCAGACGACGAGCGCGTCAACGCGGGCTGTTGCTGAAAGCCGGCGATGCCGGTGTCGTCGTCGGCGGGCTACATGCTGCGCGCCCGGGTGACGGCCACAACGTTGCGCCGGTCCGCTGGGCGGCGCACAACGCGCCCGCGGCGGATCCGAGCCGGCCGTCCGGCGGTTCCGACAAGATCCGCGGGTGTCCGCTGACCAGATCCTCGCCGACTACGACCGCTGGGTGCAGCGCCAAGCGCTCGCCGCTCGCACCCGCGCCGGCTACCGCCGCTGGGTCAGCGAGCTCGTCGCCCACCTGCAGGCCGGCGACGAACTGCGCAGGTTCCTCGCCCGCGACGGGGAGCACGACCGCCGCGCCCTCCTGGGGGACTGGCGCAGGCGCCTCGTCGACCGCGCCCTCGCGCCCTCGACGGTCAACCTCGCACTGGCCGCGGCGACGTCGCTGCTGGACTCGCTCGCGCTGCCCGCACCGCGCGTGCCGCGCGTCGAAGTCGACCCCGTGCCGCCGCGGGCCCTCACGCCGGAGCAACTACGCGAGGTTCAGCTCGAGACCGACCGTCTCCGGTCGACCCGCGACCGGGCGATCATGGAGCTGCTATTGCGCACGCGCCTGCGGATCGGCGAGCTCGCCGACCTGGACGTCGGTGATGTGCGCCTGACGCAGCGCACCGGCGAGCTCGTCATTCGCCACGCCAAGGGTGACCGCCGCCGCGTCGTGCCCCTCAACCGTGGCGCCCGAGCCGCGCTGCGACCGTGGCTCACCGACCGCCAGAACCATCCAACCGGGCCGGAGCGCGATCGCGGGCCGCTGTGGATCTCCCGGACCGGCGAGCAGCTGTCGGTGCGCTCGATCACCAAGCTGGTCACGAAGGTGATGGCGGCGGCCGGCGTGCAGGAGACCGCGCACGGGCTGCGGCACACGCTCGCGACACGGCTGGTCCGGGAGCACGGCCGCGACTTGGCGCTGGTTGCCGACGTGCTCGGTCGCGCCGATGTCAGGACCACGCGCCGTTACGCGCGCTCCGGGATTGAGGATCGCCGCGCGGCGCTCGAGGCGCTCGACCGCTGACAACGCGCCTCCCGGGCCGTGCTCGATCACGCCGCCAGGTCGGCCTCGTCGTCGGTGGCGTGCGGGTCGCGCAGTGGTCGCAGCGCACCATTGAGCTGCGGGTGGGCGAAGGTGTAGCGGCCGTCCGCGAACACGTCGTGGAGCCCGGTCGCGCGGCCGTCGCGGGCGAGCAACCGCCCTGCGCAACGAGTAGCTCCGCACCGCTGCGGGGCACTGCGCTTGCCCAACTGGGCGTTCGAGTCGGCGGCGCTCGACCTCGCGCTGCGCCAGGCCGGCCGCTCCCTGCACGACGCGCTCGGACGCGAGCCGCAGCCGGTGCGCTTCGTGACCTCGCTCGGCCTCGGCAAGCAGCCTTCGATCGAGCCGGTGCGCCGGCGGCTCGCCCGCTCGCCCGGTGTGCGCTTCAAGCTCGACGCGGAGGCGACCTGGGCGCCGGCGCTCGTTGACGAGGTCGCAGCGACCGGCGCGGTCGACACGATCGACTTCAAAGGCCATCACGGCTTCGAGGTCGAGGACCGGGGCGCTGGGTGCGCTGTACGACCACGTGCTCGCCGCGTTCCCGGACGCCTGCCTGGAGGACCCGCACGACCTGCCCGAGATCGCGCAGCGGCTCGGCGATCACATCGAGCGCGTCTTCTACGACTCGCCGATCCGCACCGCCGAGGACATCGGCGCGACGCCGCTGGCCGCGCGCGTGGTGAACACTCCGGTGAGCCTCCGTGAACGCCGCCTGACCGTCGCGGCCCACGCGGACGACCGGGGTCACGGCGGGCCACCACAGGTACCTCACCGCCGTGCCTGACTTCCCACCCGCGGAGCCCGGGCTCGCCGGCACGGCGTCGCCGGCAACCACACGCGCGTCCGGGCCGACACCGGGCCGGCACCGACAAGAAGCCGGCAGCTCCCCGGCGCTACTCCGGCGATTCGGACTGCAGCGGATGCGCGACGCCCCGCATCCGCAGGCCTTCCCAGTGAATCGGGGCGCCGGGATTTGAACCCGGGACCTCGTGCTCCCAAAGCACGCGCGCTACCAGGCTGCGCCACGCCCCGTCAGCCGGCGAGTATCGCAGGAGCGAGGGCCCGGACGGTTACGGTTCCCGGTGCGACTTCGGTGAGCCCGGCGTCGACGACCTCGGCGATGCAGCGCGGCAGCGCGTCGAACTCGGCCGGTGTGGGGAGGACGACGCGCGCCGGGCAGCCCGCGTCGGTCCACGCCGGCAGCGCGTCGGCGGCCATGACCGCCGCGTGGGCGATCTGGGCGAGCGTCTTGCCCGAGCTCATGGCGATGCGCGGGTTCAGCGCGTAGGTGAGGCGCCCGTCGGGCGCGGCACCCGCCGGCGGCGGCTCGAGCTCTGTGCTCATCGCCTGCAGCTTGGCGAGCAGCGGCGCGCGCTCGGAGCGGCGCACCGGCGGGAGCGCGGCGACCGCGTCGCCGGCCAGCGCGTGCGGGAGCTCGAGCACCTGGTCCCACTGCCCGCCGGTGCGCGCCCGCAGCGTCACCTTCCCTGGCCGCTCGCGCCACTGCTCGGGGACCTCGAAGCCGCGCACGCACGCGACCGCGGCGGCGCCCGCAAGCTCGCCGCCGGTGGACAGATCGGAGAACGCGCCGCGCCGGACGACGAGGTACATGCGATACGGATCGATGCGGATATCGTCGTGGCCCGTGCGCAACTTCGCCAGCGACAACTACGCCACGGCCCTGCCCGAGGCGCTCGAAGCCATCGCCGCGGCCAACCACGGCCCGGCCGTCTCCTACGGCGCCGACGACTGGACCGCGCGGTTGCAGGAGCGCGTGCGCGAGCACTTCGGCGCCGCCGCCGTCGCGTTCCCGGTCTTCAACGGCACCGGCGCCAACATCGTCGGCCTGCGCTCGATGCTCAAGCCGTGGCAGGGCGTCATCTGCGCCGCGACCGCGCACCTGAACGTCGACGAGGGCGGCGCCCCGGAGGTGCTCGGCGGCATCAAGCTGCTGACCGTCCCGACGCCTGACGGCAAGCTCACCCCGGAGCTGGTCGATCGCCGGATGGTCCGCATCGGCGACGAGCACGCTTCGCAGCCCGGCGTCGTATCGATCACGCAGTCGACCGAGCTCGGCACCGTCTACACGCCGGCGGAGATGGCGGCGATCGGCGAGCACGCGCACGCGCACGGGATGCTCTTCCACGTCGACGGGTCGCGCCTGGCCAACGCGGCGGCGTCGCTCGACGTGCCGCTGCGCGCGATCGCGACCGACGTCGGCGCCGACGTCGTGTCCTTCGGCGGGACCAAGGTCGGGCTCGTGGCCGGCGAGGCGGTGATCGTGCTGCGCGACGATCTGACTGATCCGGTGCGCTATCTGCGCAAGCAGACCGTGCAGCTCGCGTCGAAGATGCGCTTCATCTCCGCGCAGCTGGAGGCGCTGCTGACCGGCGACCTGTGGCGCCGCGCGGCGGGCCACGCGAACGCGATGGCGCGGCGGCTGGGGGAGGCGGTCGAAGGGCTCGACGGCATCCGGCTCACGCAGGCCGTCCAGGCCAACGGCGTCTTCGCGATCCTGCCCGAAGGTGCCGCCGAGCGCCTGCAGGAGGACTTCCACTTCTACTTCTGGGAGGAGCACACCCGCGAGGTGCGCTGGATGTGCGCGTGGGATACGCGCGAGGAGGACGTCGACGCGTTCGCGGCGGCGATCTCGCAGCTCGTCGGGTCCCTCGCATAGGCGGGGGAACGCGCCTGATTTAAACACTTCTTCAGCTTCTCCCTCGGCGCCCTTACATAGGTCTGGCTTCCTTCTGGCGGTCACGGATGCCGCCACGGAAGCCGCCACGTAAGAAGCCGCCACGACGGCGCCGTCCCGCGAAGCCGAAGCAGCCTTCGGCGCGCCGCGGGCTTCCGGCCGTTCCGGTCCTGCTGGGGCTCGGCACGGCCGCCACGGTCGTCGTCGCGGTGCTGTCGGTCGGCTCCTCCTCCCAGGCCACGGTCTCCGAGCGCGTCGTCACGGTCTCCCGGGGCGTCGTGCAGACGGTCGTCTCCGGCAGCGGGAACCTCGCGCCGGCGAACCAGCTGGACGTGAACTTCGGCACCACCGGCCGGATCAAGAAGATCTACGTCAAGGAGGGCGAGCACGTCTCGCAGGGCGACCTGCTGGCCAAGCTCGACGACGCGAGTCAGCGCGTCGACCTGGCGCAGGCGCAGGCGCAGCTCGTGGACGCCCAGGACGCGCTCGACCAGGTCGAGTCGGGCGGCACGACCGCGCAGACGGCGTCGCGCGGCGGGACGGCGACGGCGACGGAGGCGGTGGCGACTGCGTCGGACGGCGGGACCATGGTCGCCGTCGCGGCGCAGGTGAGTCCGCCGCCGACGCCGTCGCCCTCGGCGACGCCGACGGCAACGCCCAAGCCGGGCGCGACCGCCACGCCCGATCCGCGCGCGACGCCGACGCCCCGCGCCACGGCCACGCCCAAGCCGCGCGCCTCGGCCACTCCCAAGCCGCGCGCCTCGGCGACGCCGGCGCCGGTGCAATCGGGCGGCGGCTCGCGCGGCGGCGGCTCGTCGTCCTCCTCCGGCGGAGGCTCGTCCTTGAGCTCCGGGGGCTCGGCGGGCGGCGGCTCGACGATGAGCCTCCAGTCTGCCCAGGCCGGCGTCGAGAGCGCCGAGCTCGCGGTCAAGGAGGCCCAGGGCGCGCTCGACGCGACCACCCTGCGCGCGCCCGCCGCGGGCACGATCGCGTCGATCTCCGACGACGTCGGCGACACCGTCGGCAGCGGCTCGTCGTCGTCGTCCTCCTCGTCGGGCTCGGGCTCGGGCTCGGGCTCGGCCGGAGGCGGCGGCGGGGCCGCGAGCTCGGGCGCGAGCAGCACGAGCAGCTCGGGCTTCATCGTCCTCGCGCAGCTCTCGCGGCTGAAGATGGAGGTCGCGCTGAGCGAGTCCGACATCGGCAAGGTCGAGACCGGCCAGAAGGCGACGGTGACGATCAACGCCGTCTCGGGCGAGCAGGTCGGCGCGCACGTCACGGCGATCGGCGTGCTCTCGAGCTCCAGCGGCTCGGGCACCAGCAGCGCAGTCAGCTACCCGGTCACGGTGACGCTCGACCAGAACGCCGACGGCGTCCGCGCCGGGATGAGCGCGACGGCCGACATCATCACCGGCCAGGCCTCGGGCGTCACCGTTCCCAACCAGGCGCTTCGCGGCTCCACCGTCACCGTCGAGCGCAACGGCGAGCGCACCACCCAGCGCGTCCAGACCGGCGTCGTGGGGGACAGCACGACCCAGGTCGTGAGCGGGCTGAACACCGGCGACAAGGTCGTGATCACGTCCACCAGCGCGCTCGCCGGCAGCACGGCCGGCGGACGGACGCAGGGCGCCGGCGGCGCGGGCGGCTTCGGCGGCGGACTCGGGGGCGGCGGCGGCTTCGGCGGCGCCGGCGGCGGAGGGTTCCGCGGCGGCGGCGGCGGCTTCGGCGGCGGCGGCGGGTTCCGCGGCGGCGGATGAGCACGGCGGTCATCGAGCTGCGCGACGTCTCGCGCACCTACCAGGTGACCGAGGACGTCATGGTGCACGCGCTGCAGAGCGTCTCACTGCTGATCGAGCGCGGCGAGCACGTCGCGATCATGGGCAGCTCCGGCTCCGGCAAGAGCACGCTGATGCACATCGCGGGCTGTCTCGACTCGCCGACGGCGGGGACCTATCTGCTCGACGGCGTCGACGTGCGCGACATCGACGAGGACGACCTGTCGGACCTGCGCAACCGCAAGATCGGGTTCGTCTTCCAGGCCTTCAACCTCGTCCCGCGCACGAGTGCGCTCGCCAACGTCGAGCTGCCGCTCACCTACGCGGGGCTGAGCCGGGCGCAGCGGCGGCGCCGCGCGACCGACGCGCTGCTCGCCGTCGGGATGGGCCAGCGGCTCCACCACCTGCCGTCCGAGCTCTCCGGCGGCCAGCAGCAGCGCGTCGCCGTCGCGCGCGCCATCGTCACCAACCCCGCGCTGGTGCTCGCCGACGAGCCGACCGGCAACCTTGACTCGCACTCCACGCACGAGGTGCTGGAGCTGTTCGCGTCCCTGAACGCCGAGGGCCGGACGGTCGTGCTGATCACGCACGAGGAGGACGTCGCTGCGCGCGCGCGGCGCGTGATCCGGCTGGCCGACGGCGAGGTCGTCGAGGACCGCCGGACATGAACGCGCGCGAGACGCTGCGCATCGCGCTGGCCGGGATCGCGGCGAACAAGCTGCGCTCCGGCCTGACGATCCTCGGCATGACGATCGGCGTCGCGGCCGTGATCATCCTCGTCGCCGTCGGCAACGGCTCCAAGCAGGCGGTCCAGGCACGCATCAACGCCCTCGGATCCAACGTCCTGCTCGTGCAGGCGCAGGGCGGCCGCTTCGGCCCGGGAGGCGGAGGCGGCGCGTCGGTCACCTTCGACCAGCGCGACGTGGACGCGCTGAGCGACAGCTTCAACGCGCCTGACATCAAGGCGGTGTCGGCGGTCGAGAACGCGACCGGCACCACGCTGGTGAGCGGATCGGTGAGCTACCAACCGAGCACGTTCACCGGAACCGTGCCGTCGTACCTCGACACGCGCTCCTACACCGTCGCGACGGGCCAGATGTTCTCCTCGGCCGACGTGAAGGCGCACAAGCGCGTCGTCGTGCTCGGGCCGACGGTCGTGCAGAACCTGTTCTCGGGCGCCGATCCGGTGGGCCAGACCGTTCGCGTGAACGGCACGGGCTTCCAGGTCATCGGCGTCACCGCGCCCAAGGGCTCCAACGGAGCGCAGGACCAGGACGACGTCGCGTTCGCGCCGCTCACCGCCGTGCAGGACTCGCTGACCGGGTACGGCGGGCTGAGCTCGATCACCGTGCAGGCGAAGTCGGCCTCCGCGCTCAACGCCGCGCAGGCCGAGGTCGAGTCGATCCTCTATGAGCGCAAGAACGTCACCGACCCGACGAACCCCGGGTTCTCCGTGATCAACCAGGGGTCGGTGCTCGAGGCGTCCGACGCGACCACGAACGTGTTCACGACGCTGCTCGGCGCGGTCGCGGCGATCTCGCTGCTGGTCGGCGGAATCGGAGTGATGAACATCATGCTCGTCTCGGTCACCGAGCGAACGCGCGAGATCGGGATCAGGAAGGCGATCGGCGCGCGGCGGTCGGACATCCTCGCCCAGTTCCTCGCCGAGGCGGTGCTCGTCTCGATGATCGGCGGGCTCACCGGAGTGGCGGTGGGAATCATCGGCAGCCACTTCAAGATCGCCGGCGTCGAGCCCTCGATCGCCCTGTACTCGGTCTTCCTCGCGTTCGGCGCCTCCGTCCTCGCCGGGCTGTTCTTCGGCACGTATCCCGCAGGCCGCGCGGCGCGCATGCGCCCGATCGACGCATTGAGGTTCGAATGACCACAGCAGAGCTGGAGCTTCCCCGGCGGCCGCGCCGCAAGCTCGTGACGCCCTTGACCGCCTCGCTGACCGCCGTGCTGCTCGCGGCGCTCGGGTTCATCGGCGGCGTGCAGATGCAGAAGTCCTCCGGGAGCACACCGTCCACGGGCGGCGCGGCGGCGGGCGGGTTCGCTCGCGGGGGCGGCGCGGGTGGCGGCGGCGCGGCGGGCGGTCGCGCCGGCGGTGGCGCGGGCTTCGGCGGGGGCGGTGCGGGCGGCGCCGACGCGACGACCGGCTCGGTCGCCAACGTCGACGGCAAGACGCTCTACGTGACCGACTCGAGCGGCAACACGATCCGCGTCAAGACGACCGGCAGCTCGAAGGTCACGCGGACCGCGACCAGCAAGGCCACGGACGTGCACCCGGGCGACACGGTGATCGTCCAGGGGACGAAGTCCAGCAGCGGCACGGTGACGGCGACGTCGATCACCGCGACCGCCAAGAACGCGACGAGCGGGCTCGCCGGGCTGTTCGGCGCTCGCGGCGGAGCACCAGCGAATCAGGAAGGAAACGGCGGATGAGCGAGGACAAGACGACGGTGCTCGAGGAGCCGCACGACCAGGACGAGGAGTACGACGACGACTACCGCGGGCCGGGGCGCACGATCGCCATCGCCGCCGTCGTCGCGATCGCGCTGGGCGCGATCGGCTACTTCGCCGGTCACGCCGGCGCCGGCGGCGGCCCGTCGACGTTCGCCGAGGCCGTCCAGCAGGCGCAGGACGGCAAGCTCGCGTGCGGCGACACGGGCGTGGCCGCGGCTCCGACCGGGGGCGGCGCCGGCGCGGGCGCGGCGGGCACGGGCCAGGCGGGTGCGCCTCCGCGCGGGGGTGGCAGCCAGTTCCTCGTGCGCGCGATCTGCCAGGGCCGCCAGAACGGCGGCACGGGCGGTCAGAACGGCGGCACCGGCGGTCAGAACGGCGGTGGCGGCTTCGGCGGCCGCGGCGGGTTCGCGGGCGGGTTCGGCGGCGTGGCCGGCCAGGTCCAGTCGATCAGCGGCGACACGCTGACGCTCCAGGGCCGTCAGGGAACCGTAAAGGTCAAGTTGAGCTCTAGCACGACGGTTCGCAAGAGCGCCACGGGCTCGGTCGGAGACATCAAGCCGGGTGCCACAGTGACGGTCGCCGGCACGGGCCAGAACAACGAGAACCCCGCCACCAGCGTCACGATCGTGCCGGCCACGCAATGACCGGCTCCGTCATGCTGGGGCCGGATGCGAGCGACCAACGATGCCGGCTATGACGCCCCGATCGGCCTGACCGCCGACCCGGTCGTCTTCACTCTGCTCGACGGAGCGCTCTGCGTCCTGCTGGCCCGCCGGCTCGAGGAGCCGCAGCGGGGGATGTTCGCGCTCCCGGGCGGCTTCGTCGGAACCTCCGAGTCGCCCGAGCAGACCGCGGAGCGCAAGCTGCGTGAGAAGACCGGCGTCGGCTCGGTGCATCTCGAGCAGCTGCGCACCTATGCCGACCCGTCCCGCGACCCGCGCGGGTGGCTGCCCTCGATCGCCTACATGGCGCTGGTCAGGCCGGAGATCCTGCCCGCGTCCCCGCCGGCCCACCGCGACGCCTCCTGGCACCCGCTCGCCGCACTCCCGCCCCTGGCGCTCGACCACGCCGGGATCGTCGACGACGGCCTTTGGCGCCTGCGCGCACGGGTCGCCGACAAGTCCTGGTTCGTGAGCAAGGGAGCGGGCCTGCTCCCCGAGCCGTTCACGCTGCGGCAGGCGCAGCGCCTGTACGAGGCGCTGCGCGGCGAGCGGGTCGACGCGGCGAACTTCCGCCGCGACGTCCTCGCGACGGGTCTGCTCTCGGACACGGGCGAGCAGCGCTCGGAAGGTCCAGGGCGCCCTGGACGCCTCTACCGGCGCACCTGACCGCTGGCGTCCCGCCCGACCCGGGTTAAGCTCCCGGGCCGAGCCCCTGTAGCTCAGCTGGATAGAGCAGCGGACTTCTAAGTCCGCGACAGGCGGCCACGCCCCCGTAGCTCAGTGGACAGAGCAGCGGCCTTCTAAGCCGACGGTCGGAGGTTCAAATCCTCCCGGGGGCGCTGGTTGCAAGGCCTTGCACAGAGCCAGATCTGTGCAAGGCTCGACAAGGCCGCCTCTACTCTCCATGGGGCGAAACGAGGGCGTAACGGGGGCGCAGCGACGGTCCGGTGCACTGCCGGGGGCGGTCTCCGGGCACTTGCAGGTCAGGGGCACGGAGCGGGCGCGCAAGTACTTCGCGTTGTGGGTGGATGCCGGCGGCGCGAAGCACGCGAGGACGCTCGGCAAGGCTCACGTCAGGGACACGGGTCGGCGCACCGCTCGCGGTGCGGTCGTTTGGCGCGCCGGAAACGGCGACTGCCCGCCGGGCGCGCTCACGCCCAAGATGGGCGAGGACGTGCTCGACCAGATTCTCGACGACGCGCGCACGCCACGCGCCGAGCCTCCGCGTGTGGACACGGGTGCGATTCCGACGTTCGGGGCCGCGGTCGAGCTGTGGCTGTCCTACTTGCGCGTCGAGAAGCAGCGCAAGAAGAGCACGTTGCGCGACGCGACGAACGCCGCGAATACGTATTTGCTGCCGAGGTTCGGCGCTGAGACGCCGCTGTACGAGATCGAGCGCTTCGAGGTCTCGGTGCGAGTGGGCGGTCGCAACCGTTGGGAAGTCCGTGAGGAGCGGCGTGACACGTTCACGACCGAGGACGTGGACGAGTTCCGGCGCGAGCTGCTCGATTCGCATCTGTCGCCGCGGACCGTGCAGAAGATCCTCGTGTTGCTTCACGGTGTGTTCCGGCTCGCGAAGCGGCGGAAGCTGATCGAGTCGAATCCGTCGGCCGACGCCGAGCGGGTCTCGCTCGTTGACAGCGGCAGGTTCAGCATTCTCGAGCCTGCCGAGTTCGAGAGCGTCTACCGAGCGACGCTCGGGCAGCTCGACGAGCGCCCGCGGAGCTCGCGCGAGGGGGACGCGATCGATGAGTTGTCGGATGCCCAGCGCGACATGTTCGCCGGCGCGCTGGCGACGATGTTCTACGCGGGTCCGCGGATGGGGGAGACGCGCGACGTGCAGTGGCGCTGCGTGGTCGGTGCTGCGGATCGAGTCGGGGTTCGTCGAGGGCGAGCGGTCGACTCCGAAGGGCAAGCGGGCCCGATCGGCGCCGCTCGTGCCGCTGCTGGCTCAGCGCCTCGCCGCGCTCAGCACGCGGGCGAGGTTCACCAGCGCCGACGACTACGTCTTCTCCACCGCGCTCGGTGGCCGCGTCACGGATAAGCGCCTGCGGTCGGTGTTCTACGCCGCCCTCATCGCGCCGATGGAGGGCCGAGCGTTGTGGTGGCTAGCGGAACTTGTCGGCGTGGTCGTGCGCCCATTGAGCGAAGGGGCGTGCCGGCCTGTCGGTGATCTCTCGGACCGTTTGCGTGACGATTTCGGGGTCATGTACGAACGAGGCCCACGTTTCTAATGCGCTGGAGGGGATTCCGGTGAGTTCGTCGCGTAGCTGGTCCGGTTGGATCTCTTCCCAGCGCAGCTCGCGTCCTAGGGCCGTTCCGATCGCTCGGACCTGCTCGATCTGGGTGATGGCTTCCGGCCCCGTCAGGACGTGCCGCTGGCCGGCGTGGCCGGGCTCGGTCAGCGCCCGCACAGCGATGTCGGCGATGTCGCGCTGGTCGATCAGCGACCGTGCCGCCTCCCCGTAGACCCAGCGCACGGCATTATCGCGGCGGATCTGGTCGGCCCACATCAGCGTGTTGGCGGCGAACCCGGTCGGTCGCAAGAACGTCCACTCGTCGAAGGAGTGCTCCACGGCGTGCTCGACCGCCGCCCAAGAGGACTCGGGTCTTCGGCTCGCCGCCTCGGCAGACAGGTATACGACGCGGGACGCGTGGCCGCTGATCGCCTGCACGAGCTCCTCGGCACCGCGGCGCGTGAGGAACGGCCAGACCAAGAAGACGCTGTCGCTGCCGCTGACTCGGTTGGCAAACCCAGCCGCGTGTGGGAGCTCGCCGGGCACGAGCTCGACCTGGGGCGGCAGGCCGGCTGTGTCCGGGTCTCGAACCAGCGCCCGCACCGACTCGCCGCGCTCGACAAGCGCCGAGACGACATGACGGCCGACCTTGCCGGTCGCTCCGATCACGAAGTGTCTCATCGACGTTCCCTACGCCGGGACCGCGCCGAGCTGGCGCATTTGCGAGAGGACGTCGACGACCCCCCAGGTCTCGGCGATTCGGCCGTCTGCGAAGCGGAAGATGAAGATCTCGTCGTAGGTAACGGTTTTGCCAGTTGGTGGGATGCCCATGTACTCGCCTTGGTGGGTTCCGGTAACGACGTTCCTGCAGACGACCTTGTCGCCCTCTGCGATCACGTCCTCCACCGCGACGTGGAGGTCGGGGTAGGCCTGAAGGAGGGCTGCCCACACCTGCTTGAGCAATTGCGCGCCCGTCGCTTCAAGCGGCAACGGCGTGTGGATCCGTGCGTCGGGCTCGACGAGCTCGTCGATCATCCTCGAGATCAACTCGATATCGCCGCTGTTGATGGCGTCGTCGAAGCGTCTAAACGTGGCCTTGTTGGCTGTCGTCTGAGCCGTTGACATTTGGCTTCCTCGCTAACGATCTCGTTGTCGAGCGAAGGTACCTGCACGTACGGTCATCTATCGATTCTCGACTTCGCGCCCGCTCCGGCAGCCCCTCATGAAGGCTCCCGTTCGAGCCTCCGGAGTTCGAGTGCGACGTCATTCCCGAGCGCAACCATGTGCGCGTCGCGGCGGCGGCCGAGCTCGACATGGCGTCCGCACCGGATCGCCGAGTTCCGCGACGCGGGCTTCGACCACGTGATCGTGGATCTTCGGGCGCTCGATTTCGTCGACTCGACCGGGCTACGACTCCTGCTGGAGCTGAACTCCGCTGCCCAGCCGACTCGCACCGGCTGGAGCTGATCGCCGGGCGCGCATGACCGCTGCCCGACCCACCTCGGCGTCGAACGCGCGCGGTCCTGCCATCGACCTTCGCCGGCGAACGCGGATCGGCTCGCTGCTCGAGTTCGATCCGGAGCTCGGGCGGCTCCTGAGCCGTGAGCGCGCAGCCGCTGCCGGGCACGACGTGCTCGTAGCGGTTCACAGACGCCCGTGCACCAACTGCGCGCCGAGCTCGCGGATGATCCGGCTGACGCGCGCCGACGTCACATGCGGCCGTTCGGCGGTCCGGCCGAAGTGCAGCTCCTCGCACAGCGTGAGGAACACGTGGATCTCACGGAGCTCGACCGTTGGCCACATGCGCTCAATGGCCGCCGACCTGCGGCCGGCACCCAGGTCGCGCGTCCGACCTGGCACCACGCAGCGACTTGAGCGATCCCCAGGAAACGTCGCGCGAGCTATGCGGGCCGACGCGCAACTCTCGGCTCGGATCGGCCGACCCTACCAGTGCTGACAGGTCGCGAACGGCTCGGAGTAACGGCTGCGCACCCGGCGACCGAGGCGCACAGGATCGGCGGGCGGGCAAGCATCAGAGCCGTTCACGGCAGGCGTCGGCTGGCGTTCTTCACGATGCGAGCGACGAGCGGCGACGCGTGGCTCAGGCGACCACGGCCGTGGACCGGCTCAGATCGTCCCATCGGTCGAGCTCGCGTGCTTGGGCGGCGAGCTTGTCGTGGATCGCGTTGACCGCTTCGACGCCCAGCGCAAGCCGAAGCGGCGGCGTCGGGTCATCGGCGATCGCCACGATCGCCGCCGCGACACGCTCCGGGTCGTTCGGCTGGCTGCCCGCCAGCTCGGCGAACCACGTAAGCGCCCGGCCCACGCTCTCCTGGTAGTGGTCACCCGTCGGCGGCGTGATCACCGCCCGCTCGCCGAACTCCGTGCGGGTCGGCCCGGGCTCGACGAGCGTGACCCTGATCCCCAGATGTTCGACGTCATGACGGAGTCCTTCGCACAGTCCCTCGACGGCGAACTTGGTCGCCGCGTACGCCGACTCGCCGGCGACCGCAGGCGCAACACCCTCGAGCGAGGAGATCTGAACGATCAAGCCCGAACGCTGCGCACGCAGCTGAGGCAGCGCGGCGCGAATCGTGTTCATGGCGCCGAACACGTTGGTCTCGAAGCCCTGATGAAGCTGATCGTCGCTCAAGTCCTCTAACGCACCGAACAGGCCCACTCCGGCGTTGCTGACGACGACGTCGATGCGCCCGAAGCTCGCGACGGCGCGCCGGACCGCGTGCTGCGCCTGGGCCGCGTCGGTGACGTCCAGCGGGCGCACGACCACGCGCCCCGGATGACGATGTTCGAGCCCCCGCACGGCCCGCACGTCCCGACAGGTCGCGACGACCCGGTCGCCGCCGCTCAGCGCGCGCTCCGCGAGCGTTCGACCAATGCCCGAGGCCGCGCCGGTGATGAACCAGACGCGGCTGCTGTCGTTCGATGCCATCGATATCACTCCTCCTAACGGTCCGGCGGCCGCAACCCGAAGCGCAAGCCCACAGGAAGCAGCCTGCCCGTGGCGCCGGCGCCGCAACATGCGAATCGAAGGAATTCGCCGGCTCTCATCCTCGGAACGACTGACGACCATGGTGCCGACATGCTGGCTTGCCGCCGAAACCCAAGCCTCGTGCAGGTTGCGGAAATGCTGGAACCGTCGATTCGCAGCTCGCAAACGAAGTGGCGAGCTCCCGGCCGTGCGCGGGACCGCCGGCGAGCAGGTCGGCGATCCCGCGCCGTGTCGGATCGGCAATCGCCCGGCAGGTCGCGCCACAGCGGATTAGTCGAAACCCGAAAAGATCGCCGCCCAACGCAGCCGCCGGCGCCGCGACGGTGCGTTTCTACTCTCCAGCTACTCCCAACCGGCTGGATTCGACGGGCTCGTCCCGGCTTACTGAGCCCAGCAAGCCGCAACTGGCCGTACGGGACGAGTTTTCGTCGTTCTTCTAATCCGCAGGTCGCAGGTTCGAATCCTGCCGGGGGCGCTGAAATCCCTGCACATTGCCATGTGTGCGGTTTGGGTCCGTTTGCGTCCATTGCCCGGACCTCTATTCTCCAGCGGGCGAAACGCGGGCGGAGCCGGTCGCGCAGGCCGACTCGGACGGACCGGATTGGCGACGATCGACCGGATATCCCGCTCGATCTGCGCGCGTTCCGCAGACATGGCACGGGCCGACGCCGACGACGTGATCCCAGGCGGCGCGCGCACGGAGTGGCTTGTCGCGTTTGCGTACGGGCGTCGGCACCAGCCCCCTGAACGGCCTTCGCGCCGGACGAGACGCGGCGGTCCCGCGGCCGGCCGATCTCGCTGAGCGCGGCGACCAGCACCGCACCGACGCCTGATCTTCCGTGCTTCCCGCCCGCATCCTGCGCGGGCCATCGCGTACGACCGGACCGGACGGCTACGCGGAGCGCGACGCGCTTCCGTACCCAGAAGCCGCGTTCTGGTCCTCGCGTGCCCGGGCCGCCTCGGCGGCGTATTCGGCCGGTGAGCGTCCGACGACGAGCCGGAAGTCGCGGATGAAGTGCGCGTGGTCGTAGTAGCCGAGGTCGAGTGCGAGCTCGGTCCATCGCGGGGGACTCGTTGCGGTGAGCTGTTCGGCCGCCTGGTGGATACGGAGGCGCTTGAGGACCCACTTGGGCCCCACGCCGACGTAGCGCCGGAAGAGGCGCTGCAGGGTGCGCGACGCGACGTGGTGCATGGCGGCGAGGTGCTCGACGCGAGCGTCGGGCCCGACGTGACGCATGCTTTGGATGACATCGGCGACGAGCGCTGCGTACGGGTCGTCGACGTGGGCGCGCGGTGCTAGGCGCGCTTCGATCTCGGCGACGACCGCGTACAGCGCGCCGGGGGCGGCGTCGAATTCGCACTGGTTCAGGTCATTCCCGAAGGCGGCTTTGAGCGAGACGCGGCCATCGGTGATGCTGGAGGCCTCGATGCCGGTCAAGGCGGTGAAGGCGCCGGGCTTGAACTTCGTGCCAATTGCCCAGCCCTCGCCCCGTAGCAGGCGGACGTCGCGCGTGGTCGGCACGCCCCACACCCACGAGCCGTGGGGTTCGATCACGAGGTTCACGGAGGGATGGGGGAGGACCTCCTGCTGGAAGGGCTCACGGCCGCGGAGGTCCCAGCGGACGATCCAGTGTCGGTCGACGACGCGCTCGAGCTGTGGCGACGGCGGGAGGCCCTCGAGATGAAATGAGCGACCGTGCTCCCATGGCCGCAGGAGCCCGTGGTTGTCCGTGGAGGTTGTGGGCACGGGCGGATTTTTCCAAGACGCGGCCGGCGGCCGCGCTTACGGTGCGGCCAATGACTTCGATGACGCCGATGACACGCACCGCAACGTTTCGTGCCCGGGACGGGCGGGGCGCGCAACTCGCCGAGCGGCTCCTGCACGCCGCGTCACTGATGGCCGATGTGCCCGGGTGCGAGCTGTGGCTCGTGCAGCGCGACCTGGACGACGCCGACATGATCCGCGTCACCGAGATGTGGGCGAGCCGCGAGCACTACGACGCGGCGTTCAACCTGCCTGGCGTGGAGAGGAACGCCGCGCAGGTCATGGGTCTCCTAGACGGACCTCCCGAGGTTGCCGACGGCGAGCCGCTCGGCGGCGCGCGCATGCTGCGGGGGTCGACGGGCGCGACCGGGTTCTCGATTCTCGACGCGCCCGACCTCTCCAAGGACACCCAGCTTCTCGAGCGCTACGACCTCGACGACGTCGGCGAGGCGCGCTACATCCGCGAGCACCTCGGCGCGGTGCAGACGGGGCTGACGCACTACCGGCTGCGTTCCGGCCGCCGGCAGGGATGGGCGCACCGCCACACGGTGGCCGAAGAGATCTACGTCGCCGTGTCCGGCAGCGGCCGCCTCAAGGTCGACGACGAGCTGTTCGAGCTGCGGCCGCTGGACGCGGTGCGGGTCGCGCCGGCCTCAGCCCGCGAACTCGAGGCGGGCCCGGACGGGCTCGAGGTCCTCGCCTTCGGGTCGCACTCACCCGGCGACGGCGAGATGGTCGCGGACTGGTGGATCACGTGACGACTCCGCGCAGCGCCCCGGAGCCGGTGCTCCGATTCGGTAGCGCACCCGATCTCGAGGCGTGGCTCGACGCCAACCACGACGGCAGCCCTGGCATCTGGCTTGAGATCGCCAAGAAGGGCTCGCGCGATCGCTCGGTCACCTACGCCGAGGCGATCGAGGTCGCGCTCTGCTTTGGGTGGATCGACGGGCAGAAGCGGCGCGGCGACGACGATCGCTGGCTGCAGGGCTTCACGCCGCGCTCAACGCGCAGCCGGTGGTCGAAGATCAACCGCGACAAGGCCGAGCAGCTCATCGCTGCCGGCCGGATGCGTCCTGCCGGGCTCACCGAGGTCGACCGCGCACGCACGGACGGCCGCTGGGCCGCCGCCTACGAAGGGCAACGGAGCGCCGCGATCCCTGACGACCTGGCGCAGGAGCTCGACCGCGACCCGAAGGCTGCCGCCGCGTTCGCCGAGCTCGACGCGCAGAACCGCTACTCGATCGTCTGGCGGATCAACGACGCCAAGCGACTCGAGACCCGCGCCAGACGAGTCGCCAAGTACCTCGACATGCTGCGCCGCGGCGAGCGCATCCACGGATGACGTTCACCCTCGACCTGCGGTGCAGATGAGGACTGTCGTCGTCCGCCGAGCTGGTGACCGTCACACCACCGCACCCGTCATCGCCGCAGGTGCACCCCCCAACTTGGACGGCTGCCTTTCCGACCTATCGCGGCGATGGCGTGCAAGTGATCCAGCGCGCGCCGGTGATCGAGGTCAGGCCGCGGTGTTCGATCTCGCCATTGCCCATTTTCAGGTGGTCGACCAGCCTGACGCCGTCAATCACCGGCTCGATCGCTTCGCGCAGGCCGACGGCCAACCCGATCGTCCACATCGAGTCCGGCCACATCGCGCAACTGCTCTAGCCGTTGTCGGTCGCGAGCGTGAGCCGGCCGGGTCTGAGCTGGCGCTCTGCGGCGGCCCGCTCGATCACGGCGATCGCTTCGGGTGCCCGGCAGCCGGCTCGACCTGCCGGTTCACGTCGATATTCCGAGCGTGCGGTTCGGGGACGAGATCGAGGCGAGCGCGTACTTCTTCGTGGCCGAGGCGCTCACCAACGTGGTCAAGCACGCCCATGCCGGCCACGCCGAGGTCACGGCAACCGTGGAGGACGGGATGCTCTACGCCACCGTTCGCGACGACGGGATCGGACGCGCCGATCCGGGCGGGCACGGCCTGGTGGGGGTCGCCGACCGGCTGATGGCGCTCGGGGGGCTCGAGATCGAGAGTCCGGCCGGCGGCGGCACGCTGCTCGGTGGTTTCCTTCGTCGCACGGCGGCTGTCACAGCGCGGTGGGCCATCTCGTCTGTCCTCGCAAGAGACCCGAAAGGACACGACGATGAAGATCTTCCTCGCAGGAGCAACAGGCGCACTTGGCCGCCAGCTGGTTCCCCGGCTCGTCGAACGCGGGCACGAGGTGACCGGGATGACCCGCAGCGAGTCCAAGCGGCAGCTGGTTCAGGAGCTGGGCGGGCGGCCGGTGGTCGCCGACGCGCTCGACCCCGAGTCGGTGGCCGACGCCGTGGCTCGGGCCGAGCCCGAGGTGATCGTGCACCAGCTGACGGCGATCCCGCACGCGCTCGACATGCGTCACTTCGCGCGTGACTTCGCCCAGACCAACCGGTTGCGCACCGAAGGCACCGATCACCTGCTGGCCGCCGCCCGCGCCGTGGGCGTGCGCCGCTTCGTGGCGCAGAGCTACGCCCCGGCGGTGTTCGCCCGCGTCGGCGGCCCGGTGAAGACCGAGCAGGACCCCGTGGATGCGAACCCTCCGAGTGCGATCCGCACGACGCTCGAGGCCATCGTGCATCTCGAGCGGGCGGTGACCGGGGCGACCTGGACCGAGGGCGTCGTGCTCCGCTACGGTGGCTTCTACGGACCCGGCACCAACGTCAGCTTCGGGCCGGAGGGCACGATGGTGGAGGCCGTCCGCAAGCGCAAGCTCCCGCTCGTCGGGGACGCCGGCGGGGTCTGGTCCTTCATCCACATCGAGGACGCCGCCGAGGCGACGGTAAGCGCAATCGAGGGCCGCGGACGCGGCGTCTACAACGTCGTGGATGACGAGCCGGCGGCCGTCGCGGAGTGGCTGCCCGCCGCCGCGGCGGCGTGGGGCGGGTCCGCCCCGCGGCGCGTTCCCCGCTGGCTGGGCCGCCTGTTCGCCGGCGAGTTCGCGACGGTGATGATGACCGAGGCCCGCGGCGCGTCGAACGCCAAGGCCAAGCGGGAGCTGGGCTGGGCGCCGCGCTACGCGAGCTGGCGCGAGGGCTTCGCGACGGGGATGAAGTGACCGTGGCGGCGCAGGAGCTCTACCAGGAGCTGAGGCCCGGCGCCTTCGGGATCGCCTACCGCATGCTCGGCAGCGTGAGCGAGGCCGAGGATCTCGTCCAGGAGGGGCTCCTGCGCCTTCACCGAGCGCTCGAAGACGGTGAGCCGCTCGGATCGCCGAAGGCCTACCTGTCCACGATCGTCACCCGCCTGGCGATCGACCACCTGCGCTCGGCGCGCGTGCGCCGCGAGACCTACGTCGGGGAGTGGCTGCCCGAGCCGCTCATCACCTCGGATGAGGATGACCCGTCTCGCCACGCGGAGATGGCCGACTCGCTGTCGCTGGCTTTCCTGGTGCTGCTGGAGAGCCTCTCGCCGGAGCAGCGGGCAGTGTTCCTGCTGCGCGACGTGTTCGACTACCCATACGACCGGATCGCGGCGATCGTCGGCAAGAGCGAGGCGGCCACGCGCCAGATCGCCACACGCGCGCGCCTTCACTTGGCCGACCGCAGGCCGCGCTACGAGCCTTCCCGCCGGCGCCGTGAGGAGCTGGCCGAGCGCTTCTTCGCCGCCGCCGGGGACGGCGATCTGGAGAGGCTCGAGTCCCTGCTCGCAGAGGACGTCGAGCTGCACGGCGACGGCGGCGGTCGAGTGCCCGCGCTCGCCCGCGCCCTATACGGCAGGCGCCGAGTGGCCCACACGCTTGCCGGCTGGATCGCGCTGGGCGGTCGCGCGGGAGGCATCGAGTTCCGGCGGGCCAAGGTCAACGGCCACCCCGGCGCGGTGATCACCGGCGCGGACGGCGGGCTGATCGGCGTCTGGTCGCTCGGGATCGCCGAGGACCGGATTCAGTCCATCCGCTCGGTGGTCAACCCCGACAAGCTCGCGCACCTGGGGCCGGTGAGCGGTTTGACGGCGATGCTCGAGAACGCGCGGCGAGACGGCGGCTAGTACGCCGAAGACGGCGGCGGCGGCGCCGACGGGCAGGTCGCCTGTTCGAAATCGCATCGGCGTCCTGCAGGATCGCCCGCGCGACAAGCACCCGCTGCCGCCACGAGTGCGGCGCGGCGTCTATGACTGGATCGCCTGCAGCTGGAGACGCAGACGCTGCAGCGTGGTGCCGAGGTCTGGGAGCTCGAGGCCGAGCTGCGTCGCTGTCGCCGTCGCGTCGAGTCGCGTGTCGACGGGCACGGGTTGCGTACCGACGATCGCAGGGTCGGGATCGACGACGTCGATCCGCTCGGGGTCAAAGCCGAATGCCTGTGCGCTGCGACGCGCGAGCGTCACGCGATCGACGTGCTCGCCGCCGACACAGTGCAGCGTGCCCGTCGCGGCCTGTTCGAGCGCTCGGAAGATGAACTCGGCCGCGTCCGTGGCCAGCACGGGGGTGGCGAGGCGGTTGAGGCCCGGGCCGTCCCAGACCTTGAAGCGACGGCCGGCGGCCAGCGCGTCGGCGACGGACGCGGCGAGATAGCCGAAGCCTGCGTCCTGTGCGCGCGGCGTCGATGGGTGCGCGCGATGGATGCCTTGGACGGCGGCGATGCGGGCGATCGTTCCGCGCTCCGCGCGCTCGGCGACGACGAGCTCCGACGCCGCCTTCAGGAAGCCGTAGGTGTTGACCGGGTTGGGGGACTCGTTCTCGGGAGCGGGGCCTTGGGTGCCGTCGAAGACCCAGTCGGTGGACACCAGGACGACGTGCGCGCCCGCGCGGTTGGCCGCGTCCACGACTGCGCGCGTGGCGCCGACGTACGCTTCCCACGCTCGTCGGCGGTCGGTGAGGAGGCCGGCCGGGTCGTTCCAGATCGCGGCGTGGACGATGGCATCCGGGCGCGTGGCCTCGACGTAGCGGTTGACGGCCACCGCGTCGGTGACGTCGAGCTCGGCGCGGCCGGGCGCGAGCACCTCGGCGTCGTGGTGATCGAGGACCTCGACGATGTTGGAGCCGACGAAGCCCGAGCCACCGGTGACCAGCACCCTCATGCCGTGACGATCTCCTCGGTGGGCACGGCGCGCCCCTCGCGCAACGAGCGCCAAGCCGCCAGGCCGATCATGAGCGGCGCGCGGGCGTCCCGCCCGATGACGCAGGCGTCTTCCCTTCGCCGACCGCTCGCACGAACGCAGTCCACTCGTGTAGGCAGTACCCCGCCGTCGCTTCCGTCAACAGCGGAGAAGCAAGCCGTCATCTCGAGCGCCACGTCGCCGCCGAACGAGCCGCAGCCAGGACCACCACGACCGAGCCGGCCGCTAGCCTCGCGGCCGCTCACTGATCACCAGACCGCCACCACGACGTTCCACGGCGAGCGGGACATCCTCAGGAAGGGACACCACCGTGACCACTCACCCCACGCCGGTCGACCCCCCACAGCTGTATCGCAGCCCCGCCTTCGCGCAAGGCATGATCATTCCCGCCGGGCCGACGCTATACGTCGGCGGGCAGAACGGAACGGACAACACCGGCGCTCTGCTCGACGGACTCGAAGCGCAGACCGAGCAGGCCATGCGCAACGTGCTCGCCGTGCTCGCTGAGGCCGGGACTGGCCCCGAGCATGTTGCCAAGCTGACGATCTATCTCGCCGCCGGAGTGGACCCCGGATCGGCCTATGCCGCAACCCGTTCGGTATGGGGCGACCGCCGCACCGCCGTCACCGTCCTTGCTGTCACACCGGCACGACCCGGCGCTCTCGTCGAGATCGAGGCAGTCGCCACGATCCCTGATCATTAGCCGATCGGTCCTTCGGCGCACGAATCACTTCGGATTTCGCGTGGCCGATGATGCGGCGGTCCGCGCGGCGCGCGAGCGCTTCCGTGCGGCCGGACGACCCGGTGTCTCCGGATGCCGACGTCGCCGGCCTGGAAGCGGCTCCTCGTCGCACCCGCCGATCGTGAACCGCTTCAATGCCTCGGGACGCTCGTCGGAGCCGGTGGCGCGAGGCGCTCGATGAAGTAGTGCAGCGTCAGGAAGCGCCGGCCGGCGAGCGAGAAGCTGTGGTCGGTCCTGAGCTCTCCGTCGACGACGAAAACCTCGATCCGCTCGTGGAACGCGAGCAGCTTGAGCACGGTCAGGGCGTCACGCTCGGAGTCGATCGAGCTGAGGTAGTGGCCCGGGAACGGGAGCGCAGAGCGCGACCCCAGCACCAGGCCGTCCCCGTCGGCGTTGTGCGGCTCCAACGTGGCGGTGAAGTTCGAGCTCGGGATCGGGAAGCCGACGCTCACGTAGCCGCGGCCCTCGTGCCGGAAGCTGGTGTAAATGCCGACATAGATCGGTCGGCCTGAGTCCGCGAACGTCCGGATCCAGCCGCGGATGTCGATCTCGTCGTCATCGTCGAGGTCGATCGTGTCGATCGTGCTCACCATCCCGCGCTGCGCCTCCTCGATGTTGGACGGGATCGCCGCCTGCCCGAGCGGCTGCGCGACGAAGCGCTTGAACAGCTCGTAGACGGGCTTCATCCACGGCCGCCACTCGGGGACGATCGTCAGCTTGAACCGGCTCGTGTGCTCGTAGAACTCGCGGATCAGAGGGTGTACGAGCCGCGCATCGAACTGCGGCCCATCCAGAGCGTCCAGCGAAGCGAGGATCCCGACGTCGGGCGGATTGCGGCGGAAAGTCCCACCGCGCACCTCGGCGAGCTGCTCCACGTAGTCGGCGCCGACGTACTTCGAGCGCGCCTCGAATGGCACCACGTAACGCAGCTCCGCCGCCGGGACCTCCTGCGCCATCACCCGCACCAACGGCCGGTTGCGGTACGCGACTGCGGCGATCGCGCGGTAGACGATCGTCACCGCGGCTGCCACCAGCGCCGGCCCCGCGTCGTGCAGGACGGCGCCGACCATCGCGCCGACCGCGACGCCGAGCGCCACCTTCAAAGGCCGCAGCCCGATCAGACCGAGCAGCGCGCCGGACAGGATCCCGACGACCGGCGGTGAATCGAACAGCAAGCCGAGGAGCGCGCCGACCAGCGACATGGCGAGCGCGCTCCCGAGGATGCGCTGCGGCAGCGGCGGCGCGTCGGCCGGCCCGAGTCGCAAGCGCATGATCGCCTCGGCAGGCGCGTAGACGACGGCTCCCGCCGCGGCGCCGGCCGCCGCGCCGACGCCATGGACGTCATGCCCGAGCACCGCGCCCGCCGCGGCGCCGAGCAGCGCGCCCCACACGAGTGAGTCGCGCACCTGCCCCGACCGGCTTCGCTTGCGGCGGTCCTCCATGCCGGGGCAGTATCGCTAGCCGCCGGGCGGGCGGGTGCGGTCTAGCCGTATGTCGAGTACCGACATGTCGATGATCGATATATGGTGGCGGTCATGGAGTTCCGAATGCCGAGCTACATCGCGCTGGCGACGCTGATCGACGGACCATTGCACGGCTATGCGATCGTGCAACGCGCCGCAGAGCTCTCGAACGGGGAGGTCCGTCCCTCCACCGGCACGCTGTATGCGCTGCTCGAGCGGGCGATCGCCGAGGGGCTGGTCGTCGCCGGCGACCCCTACCGGGAAGGCGGCCGCGAGCGTCGCGACTACTCCCTCACGCCGGAAGGACGCCGCGAGCTCGAGGCCGAGACCCGGCGGCTGGAGCGAGCGGCGCGCACCGTGTCGCGCCGGCTGCGCGCGACGGCGGTGGCGCAATGAGCCGCGACCGCGTCGTACAGGTGGCGCTGCTGACCTATCCGCCGCAGCTGCGACATGAGTTGGGCGCCGAGATGACCGCGACGGCGCTCGAAGTCGCCGAGGGCTCGCGGCGGCGGTTCGGCCGCGAGCTCGCCGATCTCGTGCGGCTGGGCCTGCGGGCGCGCGCGACGCGCACGGCGAGGACGGGCAGCCGGCGCGTGATCGCCGACGGGCTCTGCCTGGCCGGCGTGTGGCTGATGACGCTCGACCTGAGCACGCTGCTCTCGCAGACCGTGCGCGGCATGCAGGATCCGCTGCTGGCGCCGGCCTCGCTCGTGCTGCTCGGCATCGCGCTCGCGCTTGCGCTGGTCGGGCACGATCGTGTCGCCGGCGCCGCGGCGCTGGTCTGGACCGCGGCCCGGCTTCCCGCGCTGTTCGACCATCACCCGACGCTGAAGCTCGCGGTGCTGGCCGTGTCGCTGCCCTCCATCGTCTGCTTCGCGGCGCTTGTGATCGCCCCGCGGAAGCGTGAGCTCGACCTGCGCGGGCTCGCGTGGCTCGTGATCCCCGCGACGCTCGTCGCGACCCTGGGTCCTCCGAAGTACGAGCAGTCGCCGCTGCTGCTGGCGGTCGTGGCGGTCGCGGCGATCCTCGTCGTCGTCTACGCCGTCGCGATGCTGCCCACGGACCCGCGCGTCGCGATCGCGGGCGCCGTGCCGCTCAGCGCCGTCGGGCTCGGCGCCCCGGGTGCGGGCGACGGCGTCGTCCTGCTCGTCATCGCCGCCGCCCCGCTCGTCCTCGTCTTCACCGTCACGAGGATCCGGCAGCTCCGTCGAGCCGCGCCGCTGTGAACAAACGGCCGACGACGCGAGCTAGGCGTCGCCGGCCCTGAGAGGCAAAGCGATCGGGACGCCTCCGGTCAAGCGGACAACCGCCTGCCGTGCCGGGCGGGCGCGGCGACTTGGTGCGTCTAGCGCAGGCGGATCGGCGGCGCGGGCTCGAACGTGAGTCCGTCGACGCGGTGGATCGTCGTCGTGCAGTCGCGATCGGGGGGACAGGCCGTGCCCTGGACGGGAGCCGCGTAGTAGGCCACGCCGGCGTCGTACGCGAAACCGCCCGCCACGGCGGGGATCCGCGTCGGGACCCGCTCGTCTCGCCCCCGGGTGCGGTTGAAGCGGTGGATCTCGCTGTAGTCGTCGTCGCCCGAGCTCACCAGCAGCCAGTAGATCGAGCTGCCGTAGGCGGTCGGGTTGACGTCGGTCAAGAAGTCGACGGCCGCGCCGCTGCCCGGCACGGTCGCCAGGCGCCGCGACGGCGCGCCGGCGCTGCCGGCCAGCCACGGCTCGTTGCTCCATTCCAGCGAGCGCGAGAACGGCACGCGCGTCCCGCGCAGATCGAGCGTGAGCGCGGTCAACGCCGACACGCGGCGCGACCTGCCGCCGCCGGCCAGCGGGCGCTGGTAGATGAACCCGCGGTGCCGCGAGCGGTACACGCGCGAGAACACCAGCGTCCCGCGCCAGACGGCGCCGGCGATCTCGTCGTCGCTCGGGCTGTCGGCGTTCGCGAGCCGGCGCTCGATCCCGGTCGTGAAGTCGAACGCGTACAGATCGCAGCCCGTGCTCGCGGACTCGCAGCGCGGGTAGACCGCCAGCTCGTGCCCGTCAGGGCCTGGGCCGATGTCGGCCCGGAACGGCTGCGCCTGACCGGCGACCGGCAGGGTCCGGCTGGTGCCGCCGCCGGCGAGCAGCGTGAGACGGTAGGCGGAGCCGTCCCAGGCGCTGTAGAGCAGACGGCCGGCGTCCGCGGCGAGGGGCGTCGCGCGCGCGGTCGTCGCGATGGTCGTATCGGAGGCCGCCGCGACGGCCGGCAGGGCCGGCATCGCGACCGCCACGGCGAGCACGCATCTCCATGTCATGCCGTCCACGATGGCGGGCCCCGCGAGGCCCCCCGGACCCCAACGGGGTGAAACGACATCCACCTCCTATCGCCCAGCAGGACCGGGTGCCGGGCGTGACCGCGGCCCCGCGGGAGCGCACAGCGTTCAGGTCACCGCCGAGGGCACCTTCGCCGGGTCGAGCGCGCCGGTCATGATCGCCACGCCGTCGGAGGAGCTGACCTGCCGGGGGTCGATCACGGCGATCCGCCTGCCCAGCCGCTGGACGTGGATGCGATCGGCGACCTCCCACACCTGCGGCATGTCGTGGCTGATCAGGATCACGGGCAGTCCACGGTCGCGCACGCGGCGGATGAGGTCGAGCACCTGTCGCGACTCCTTGACGCCCAGGGCCGCGGTCGGCTCGTCCAGGATGATGACGTGGCGTGCGAAGGCCGCGCTGCGTGCGACGGCGACGCCTTGGCGCTGGCCGCCCGACAGCGTCTCGACGGGCTGGCGCATCGAGCCGACGCCGATGTTGAGCTCTGCCATCGCCGATCGGGCGGTCTCGGCCATGGCGCGCTTGTCGACCATGCGCAGGACCGACCCAAGGACTCCACGGCGGCGGATCTCGCGTCCCAGGAAGACGTTCTCGGCGATGTCCATGGCGGGGGCCACGGCGAGGTCCTGGTAGACGGTCTCGACTCCGTGCCGCCGGGCGTCCAGCGGCGAGTGGAAGTGCACCCGCTGACCGTCGAGCCGGATCTCGCCGCCGTCGGGCACGATCGCGCCGGAGAGCGCCTTGATCAGCGTCGACTTGCCGGCGCCGTTGTCGCCGATGACGGCCAGCACCTCGTTGGGCCGCAGCTCGAAGTCGGCGCCGTCCAGGGCGGTGACGTGCCCGTAGCGCTTCACGAGCCCGCTGGCCTCGAGGACGAGAGTCGTGACCGGTGCCGCCGTCATCGCTGCCTCCTGCGCGCGAGCTGGTCGACGGCGACGGCCACGATCACCAGGACGCCGGTGATCAGCACCTGGTAGATGGACGCGACGCCGATGAGCTGGAGTCCGTTGCGGATCACGCCGACGATCAGCGCGCCGATCAGCGTCCCGACCACGCTGCCGCGGCCCCCGAAGAGGCTCGTGCCACCGATCACCACGGCGGTGATGGAGTCCAGGTTGTCGGTCTGTCCGGCCTGCGGGTCGCCGACGTTCGTGTACCCGATCAACAGCAGCGCCGCGATGCCGTACAGCAGCCCGGCGGACGCGTAGACCGCGAGCAGCACCCGGTTCGTGTGGATGCCGGTGAGGCGCGCCGCCTCGGCGTTGTCGCCGATCGCGTACACGTGCCGGCCGCCCGCGGTCTGGCGCAGGATGAAGAAGACGACGGCGAACAGCACGAGCATGAGCACCGAGCCATAAGCGACGGCGGTGTTGCCGACGTCGAACGTCGTGCCCATCCACGTGATCGCGCTCGGCACGTTGCTGATGGTCTGATCCTTCGAGTAGATGTGCGTCAGCGCGAACGCGATGTTCAGCGTGCCGAGGGTGACGATGAACGGCGGCAGTTGCAGCCGGGTCACCAGCCCGCCGTTGAGGACGCCGAACCCGGTGGCGACCAGCAGGCCGATGGCGATCGCCAGCAGCGGCGCCACGCCGCCGTCGACCGCCAGCTTGGTCATGAAGATCGACGAGAGCGCCATGACCGCGCCGCATGACAGGTCGATGCCCGCGGTCAGGATGATCAGCGTCTGGCCGATCGCCAAGGTGCCGACCACCATCACCTGCTGGGCGATCAGGGAGAGGTTCGCGCCGGACAGGAAGCGGTCGGACTTGATCGAGAAGAACGCGATCGCGATCGCCAGCGCGAGCAGCGGCCCCGCGACCGACACCGCGCGGGCTCGGACCAGGAGTCCCGGGCGACGCTCCTGCGCCCGGGACTCCTGCGCGTCCGTGACGACGCCGGTCATCCGGCCTGGAAGGGGAAGGGGAGGGTCATTGCGCTCGACCGATCAGCCCCAGCAGTTCGCGATGCCGAACTGCACGTCCTTGCTGGGGACTCCCGCCATCGGCTTCGCCGTGATCAGGTTCACGCCGGTGTCGTGATACCCCGAGACCTTCGCGCTGTTGCGCACCGAGTCGACGATCGCCTGCACGCCCTCGCTCGCCATCTTCAGCGGATACTGCTGCGAGGTGGCGGCGATCTTGCCGTCCTTGACGCCCTTCACCCCGGTGCATCCGCCGTCGACCGAGACGAGCAGGACGCCGTTCGCCTTGCCCGCCTTCTGCAGCGCGTTGTACGCGCCGAGCCCCGACGGCTCGTTGATCGAGTACACGAGGTTGATGTTCGGGTCCTTCTGCAGGCAGTTCTCCATCGCCGCCTGCCCCTTGGCCTGGTCGCCCTGCGTGTACTGGCTGCAGACGATGTCGGGCGAGTTCTTCGGGATCCCCAGACCCGAGAGGAAGCCGTTGTGGCGCAGGTCGCCGACCGTGATCCCCGGGTTGAGGTCCATCATCGCGATCGTCGGCTTCTTGCCCTTCATGGCCGCCTTGGCGTACTGGCCGATCAGCTTGCCGGCGGTGAAGTTGTTGGTCGCGAACAGCGCGTCGGCCGCGGTCTGCGGCTCGAGCGGCGTGTCGAGGGTGATGACCTTGACGCCCTGCTTGCGCGCCTTCTCCACGGTCGGCACGATTGCCTTGGTGTCGCTCGGGACCAGCAGGATGCCCTTTGCGCCGGCGGCGATCATGTTGTTGATCGCGGTGACCTGGCTCGCGTTGTCGCCGTCGTACTTGCCGGCCGCGGTCATCAACTTGACGCGCGCCTTCGTGGCGGCCTTCTGGGCCCCGGCCTTCATCTTCACGAAGAAGGGATTGGTGTCGGTCTTCGTGATCAGGCCGACGGTGATGTCGCCGCCGCCGCCGCCACCGCCGTTGCCGGACGATTCGCTGCTGCTCCCGCAGGCCGAGACTCCGGCGACGACCAGCCCGACGGCTACCGCGAGCGCGACCGCCCGAGTCGCGACGTGCCGAAGGCGCTCAACATGGATCATCGATCCCTCCTCCCAGAAGGCTTCACTCAGGAACGTCCCTAAGCGAACGTTTCGAGGCTATCGCTGCCTCTGGGATTTGGCAAGCGCATCGCACCACGCCTCGGCTTACGCCGCTTGACGCTCGCCGTAACGTTCCCGACGTGAGAACGTTCACAGGGAACGTTCGATGACCGTCCGCGAGCGCGGGCCCGCGCGCCGCTCGACGATGCGCGAGGTCGCCGCGGTCGCCGGCGTCAGCCTCAGCACGGTCTCCCGCGTCGTCAACGGAGTCGAGGTGCAAGCCGAGCTGGCCCGCCGGGTGCGCGAGGCGGTCCGGCTGCTCGACTATCGCCGCGATCTGACGGCCAGCACGCTTCGCCGTTCCGACCGCGCGTCGGCGACGATCGCCCTGCTGCTCGAGGACGTCGCCAACCCGTTCTTCTCCGCGCTGCTCCGGAGCGTCGAGGACGTCGCGGAGCGTCGCGGCATGCTCGTGTTCGCCGGCAGCTCGGACGAGGATCCCACGCGTGAGCGAAAGCTCGCCCAAGCGTTCCTGGCCCGCGGCGTCGACGGGTTGATCATCGCGCCGACCGGCGGCGACCAGAGTTACCTCGCCCGCGATCAGCGAGCGGGCGTCGCGCTCGTCTTCGTCGACCGCCCGCCGCGGTTCATCGACGCCGACGCGGTCGTGACCGACAACGCCGGCGGCGCCGACGCGGCCGTCTCGCATCTGGTCGCCGGCGGCCACGTCAGGATCGGGTTCCTCGGCGACCGGCCGGAGATCCACACCGCCGTCGAACGGCTGCGCGGCTACCGCGAAGCGCTCTCGCGCCACGGGATCGGCGGCGATCCGGCCCTGATCCGCCAGCCGCTGGTCCGCGCCGACGAGGCGTTCGAAGCGACGCGCGAGCTCGTCCTGGGGCCCGCCCCTCCGACGGCGCTGTTCACGAGTCAGAACCTGATCACGATCGAAGCGGTGCGCGCGCTGCACGCCCTCGGGGTGCAGGATTCGATCGCGGTCGTCGGCTTCGACGACGTCGCGCTCGCCGACGTCGTGAGCCCCGCACTGTCCGTCGTCGCGCAGGACCCGGCCGCCGTCGGCCGCGCCGCCGCCGAGCTCCTCTTCGCCCGCCTCGACGGCGAGCGCAGCCCTTCCCGCCAGGTGATCCTCCCGGCGACCCTCGTCGCCCGCGGATCCGGCGAGATCCGGCCCACCGGCCGCCGCCTCGACGGCCGTACGCGGGACGGGGCGGCGGCGAGCTCGACTCAGCCGCCCGGAGGCTGATTCGCGGCGAGCGCCTGCATCACGGCCCGCAACTTCAGAGCAGCGGGTCGAGTCCCGCGGCGGTCTGCGATGCGCGGAACTGGATGACCTCGCACGTCGCCACGCCGCCGCTGACGAACGGGTCGCTCGCCGCGAGCGCCTCGATCTCCTCCCGATCGTCGCCGCGCGCCAGGATGACGCCGCCCGTGCGCGGAATCCGACGCCCGGAGACGAGGAAGCGGCCGGCCTCGTAGTGCTCGTCCAGCCACGCGACGTGCTCGCGCATCAGCGCGTCGACCTCTGGGAGGGGCTTGACGTACGTGAGCACCAGGACGAACACCGCGGTCGGAAGGTACCGCCTCGCGCGACGTCGAGCCGGCGCGACCAGAGACGCGATATCGCCGGGGCCCGCCAGCGCGGCAGGCCCCGGGGATGCGCCTAGGGCGTCGTCGTGGACAGCGTGAAGGTGAGCGTCGTGCTGTAGCTGCCGGTGCGCAGCGGGTCGGTGGATCCGATCGACTGGGTGAAGTCGATCGCCACCGCGTCGTTGGACACCGGGGCCGCCCACGTCACCAGGCTCAGCGGCGAGCCGCTGACCGAGCCGCCGCCGTTGCTCGTGCCGGCGGGGCTGGCGGCCGAGGCCTTCAGCGCCGTCGGGAGCGAGAAGGCGCCGTTCACCAGGTGGCCCGGCGCCGTGCTGCCGGCGTCCGTGACCGAGAGGGCCGCGTCGCCGGCGGTGGAGACGACGCCGGCGGTCGTCGAGCCGATGTAGTCCTTGGCCGCGCCCGGCGTGAACGCGCCGAACGAGGCCGCGGTGCCGAGCGTCAGGCTCAGCTGGGCGGGCACGTTCCCGCCCACCGCGGCCGGGACGTCGACGCCGTAGGGCGCGCAGCCGCCGTTGGCGTCATAGAAGCCGCCGCCGGCCAGGCCCGGGCCGGTGATCTGCGGCCGGTTGCCGGCCGCCGGCGAGCCCGTGTACGGCGTGTCCCACCACTGCTTGAAGAACTCGTCGAGCTTGTTGTGGCAGGCGGGCGACTGGTTCGGCAGGTACTTGTGGAACTCGGACTCCAGTTGCGCCTCGGTGATCGAGCCGCCGCGGTAGGCGTCCTGGATGTGATGCAGCGCGGCGTTGTAGTGGTCCTTGCCGAGGATCGCGCGCAAGGCGAGGTACGCCGTGCCCGGGCGCACGTAGGCGTTCGAGTTGCCGTTCATGCTCGCCGACGTCGGGTTCGACGGGGCGGTGTTCCAGAACGTCGTCGACGTCGAGTTGTAGTTGGTGTTGAAGCGGCTCACGAGGCTGGCCTCGAACGCGGCGTCGCCGGCCGCGGTGCCCTGGCCGCCGGCCGCGTTCGCCGCCGCGAGCGCGGTGTTGTAGTACTCGGCGGTCGTCGCCTGGCCCTCCTTGAACCACATGAGCTTGGGCGCGCCCTCGGCCACGTTGTCGCCCCACCACTGGTGCATGTTCTCGTGCGCGAACGTGCTCACGTTCGTGCCCTGGGCGCCACCGATGGTGCCGCCCACGAACACGATCTTGGTCTGCATCTCCTCCTCGAAGCTCGCGCGCGGCAGGGCGACGACGATGCCGTTGGAGTTGAACGGGAACGGCCCGCTGAACTGCTCCTGGAAGTGGGTGATGGCTTCCTGCTGGTCCATCGCGACCTTGTTGAGCGCTTTGCGCGCGGGGTCGATGGCCGAGTCCTGGGCCTCGAAGTAGACGACGTCGTTGGCGCCGTCGCGGAACGAGTAGTCGAAGTTGCCGACGCTGTTCTCGACCAGGTAGTTCGCGATCGGCTCCGAGGACTTCCAGTGATAGCTCGTCGAGCCGTCAGGGAAGTTCGCGTCCGGCGCGTTGTCGCCGGAGCCGACCAACCGGCCGGGGCCGATCGCCACCTTGCCCTTCGTGACCGTGTCGTAGATGTCGTAGGTGGGCTTGACCGACGGGTGGTTGTTGAGCGGGATCCAGGCCTCGGTGCCCGTCGGCTCGGAGGTGACCATGGCGCCCTCGGCGCCGGGCGTGGCGTTGCGGAACCAGCCCTCGGTGCCGGTGGGCGAGGGGCGCACGCCCGGGCGGCCGGTGTAGTTGACCGTCACGGTGAAGTCGGCGCCGGCCGGGATCGGCGCGGCGGGCGTGATCACGAGCTTGGTGTCCCCGCACGGCAGGTTCTGCGCCGCGGCCGCCGTGGACGTCGGCGGGCAGGCCGGCGGGTTCGGGTTGTCGGCGTTGATCGGGGTCGTCAGGCCCGTGCGGTGCGCGAGCGGGTCGGGATCGTCCTGGCCGTTGGGATCGCCCGGATACGTCGGCTGCACGAACTTGAACGTCGCCGGCCCGCCGTCGACCGTGACCGACTGCACGGTGAAGTCGGGACCGGGGACCGTGGTGCTGGTGACCGAGTTGTGGCGATCGAAGTCGAGGCTGAAGTCGGTCAGGCACTGCGTCGAGCGCTGCTGGAGGTCGACGTGCGTGCCCGGCAAGAACTGGTTGGCGATCGCGTCGTAGTCGATGTAGACGTCGCTGTGGGTACTGGCGTAGCCGCCGTTGCCGATATCGGGGTAGACGCGGTCGCCGGGCGGGGCGAGCGTGTGCGCGCCGGAGCTGCAGGAGTCGGCCTGCGCGGCCTTGGCGCTCGTGTGCGGGACCGCCTTGGGCAGCTGAACGGCCGTGCCGCGGACCGGCGTGCCGCCCTTGATCCGGATGTCCTTCTCAGAGGTCGCGCAGCCGAGGTCGCCGGCGCCGGTCCCGGACGGCGTGCACGCCGCCAGGTAGTAGTTGCCGCGGCTCAGGCTCCGCGGGAGCTCGACCGCGACGTTGTACGGCGCCGAGGCGTTGGCGGGCACCCGCACCGCGGTGTTGCCGACGAGCTTCGCGGAGCCGCCGTAGCGCTGGATCCGAACCGTGACCCCGGCATGGACCGCGTGGCCGGTGCGGTTGACGACCTCGCCGCGCAGCGTCCCGGCCTTCGCGCCCGCCTCGAGCGAGCTGAGCGACCCGACGGTCACTTCCGGCGAGGCCAGCGCGGAACTCGCGGCCAGCCCCGCCAGTGCGACCGAAACGAGTGCGACGCCTCCGGCGCGCACCTTCAAACCCTCCATAGACCCCTCCGTAAGACCCTCGCGGGCATGCAGCCCTTGACCCAAACGGGCGGCACCCTGGCAGGGCGCGGGCGGAGATTCAATGAGGCAGGGCGCGCGTTCTCATAAAGCGGATCTGCATTTACATGTATTGAACGACCGGCGTAGCGTGGCGCAGCACGATGCCGGCCGCGGGCGCGGTCACCGCATCACGGTCAGGCTCACGCTCCGGTTCCGGTAGGAGACCCTGAGCAGGTGGCCGCCCGCGCGCACCACGCGCCCTTCGGGCATCCCCTCGAAGCGACCCGAGATCGCGCCGCCGCGCATGATCGTCAGCACGGCGCCCGGCTGCACCGGCCCCCGCACGTCCAGCGTGAGGTCGCCGTCGAGCGCCAGATCGCCGGCGGCCTGCACGCTGGTGTAGTCGCGGTCGCCTCTGATCGTCACGGCAACGCGGCCACGCTTGGCGACGACCACCTTCCCGCCGGTCGTCAGGACGTTGCCCGGGGCGACCTGGACGTCGGTGATGCGCGCCGCTTCCCCGGGCGCGAGCCCGGGCTGCAGCACGCCGCCCGCGACGACGATGTCGTCGCCCACCTCGCCGCTGCCGCCCAGCGTCCCGCCCGACACCTCGATCGGGCTGGCGTGGGTGCCCACGACCGAGAGCTTGCCGCCGAGCACGCGGGTCTCACCGTGCCAGCCGTCCTTGCCGGTGAGGAACAGCGTTCCCTCGCCTCGCTTGGTGAGGCTGCCCTCGTACACGCGCGCGTCGCGCGCCTTCGCCCGGCGTGTACCGATGGCGTAGTCGGACTTGTCGACGTCGCTCGCGTCCGGCGGCAGCCCCTGCGTCCAGCCCTTCGCGCGCTCGGTCTCCAGCCAGGCGGCCGCTTCGCCGGCGTCCTCCTGACGCCGCCCGCGGATCGCGACGTCGGAGATGTCGTTCGACCACACGTCGCTGTAGCCGCGCGTGTCGACGTCGAACGGCCCGAGCAGCTGCCCCGGGCCCCTGACGGCCTCGCGCAGGCTGGGCGTGTGCCAGCCGTTGCGCCGGTCGGGCACCTGCACGATCTGGCCGGCCGTGGGATTCGGGACGGCGGCGCCGGACGCGTCGCTGACCGTGGCGTTCTGCCGGCCGGTGGTGAACATCGTGTAGAGCGCCTGCTCGTTGGTCATGTACGGGAAGCGCTGCATGACCAGCGTCAGCGCGGCCGCCGAGTGCGGGCCGGCCATCGACGTGCCGGACGCGCTCCCGTAGCGCGGCTGCGGCAAGCCGCCGACGAGCTGCACCGTGGTGCTGTTGATCCCCCGGCTCGGCGCGGTCACGCACGACCACTTCGCGACGCCACACTGATTGAACTCCTGTGTCCCCGGGACGAGGACCGATCCGTCGGGGTTGAACGTCCGCCCGATGTTGGGGTTGATGCCCGACGTCGTGTACCAGCGGCCTTCGAGGTCGGGCAGGAAGTACGGCGCGGCGCCGCGCGGCGTCGGATTCGCGTAGCCGCTGTTGCCGGCCGTGAACTGGAGGATGGTGCCGGTGCGCGCGACCTCGATCGCGCCGTTGAGCCAATGCTCGGTCTTGCCGTTCGGATCGGCGACGCCGTCGGGCGTGGACAGGAAGCGCCACGCCGTGTTCAAGCCGAAGCCGTCCGGAGCGCCGGGCGGCGGATCGTAGGTGTTGTAGTTCTCCGTCGCCGGCTGGCTGCCCCAGCTGCTCGTGATGAGCCGGATCGGCCTGCCGTTCTCCGTCTTCGCCGCGTTGACGGCGCGATAGACGTTCTCCAGGTACGCGTTGTCCGGCGTCTGGGCGAGCGTCGCGGTCGCCGGCAGCAGGCCGTAGAACACGCCGTCGGTCTTGTGGGTGTTGCCGACGAAGACGTCGCTGTTGAAGGCGACGCCGTGCATGTTGGCCTCCGGCCCCGCGGGCGTCGTCTCGCCGACGCCGTCGCGGCTGGCGCCCACGGTCCCGCTCACGTGGGTCCCGTGCAGGTCATTGAACGCCGGGTCGTAGAACCCCGGCGTCGGGCCCGTCTCACCGCCTTGGGCCTCGACCGAGAAGTACCGGTCCCCGACGGCGTAGTCCGTCGCCAGGCTGCCGTGCTCGCGCACGTGCCCGGCGAAGACGCCGGAGTCGACGATGCCGATGTTCATCCCGCTGCCGGAGTAACCGGCGGCGTAGGCGAACTCCGCTCCGATCGACAGCATGCCGTTGTCCCGTAGGAACTCCGGCGTGCGCCAGCTCGCCGGATCGCCCGGCCGGCCGGGATCGCCGGCATAGGACTGGATCGGCGCCGGCGGCGCCGACAGTTGCGCGCTCGCCGGTTGCGCGGCGACGACGCACGCCATCGCCGTCGACGCCGCGACAAGCCCCGCCTTGACGGAAATCACAGCTCTCCCCTCCCCCCGCGGATGGTTCAGCCGGGCACCCTACCTCAGCGGTCGGCCGGCGCTCGGCCGGTCGGGTCGGTTGTCTGAGCTGGTACCCGGACTTCTGTCGATCTCGTGGTATAAGCGTGCAACGACACGCGGCTGATCTGGCGGACTTTTGCGTTCCGAGCGAATACGGCAAGGGCCGAATCGCGACGTCGCCGCCGTGTCGACGCAAACACCCACGGGAGGCAACGACCATGAGGAAGCGCTTGCTCACGGGCGCCGCGACGGCCGCATTGGGGACGGGCCTGGCGATCGGCGTAGTCCCAGCCGCCGCGAAGGAGAAGCCGCCGCGTGTCCTGCTCTACACCGGCACGACCGGGTACCGGCACGCGGACGCGATCGACAATGGCCGGCCGGTGGTGCAGGCCGCCCTCGAGGAGGCGGGCTACGCGGTCGACTGGGAGGACTGCACCGACAACGGCGGCAACCCCGGCAATTGCGACCATCCGACGGCGAATCCGCGGGTGTTCACCGACCGCAACCTGAAGCGCTACGACGCGCTGCTGTTCTTCAATGCCTCCTCCTCCTGGGCGGGCGGCGGCAAGGTCGGTCCGCTGTGGGATGAGCCGGAGCGCGCCGCGATCATCCGCTTCGTCCAGAAGGGCGGTGGCATCGCCGCCAACCACAACGCGACCGACATGGGCGCGGGCGTCGTCAGCTGGGATTGGTGGGACGGCGGCGAGCAGTCGGTCGTCGGCACCCTCATGCGCGGCCACGCGCGCACGGACCGCAACAACGTCGCCGACGTCCACGTCGAAGATGCCGACCACCTCTCCACGTTCACGCTGCCGCCCGTCTACGGCTTCGGAGACGAGCACTACAACTTCGCCCGCAGCGTGCGCGACAGCCACCACGTGCTGCTCACGCTCGACGAGTCGTCCTACGACCCCGGCGCGAACGCGATGGGCGCGGACCATCCGATCACCTGGTGCAAGCGCTATGACGGCCTGGTGCTGGACGGCACCGGGGTGGCGAGGCGCTACCGCGACGGCCGGACCTGGGTGACCGGCATGGGTCACTTCGGCGGCTCGTACACGGAGAACGGCGGCGACAACGAGCTCGTGCGGCAGCTCGTCGGCGCGGTTCGGTGGGTGGCCGGGGAGGGCCACGGCTCGGACTGCGCGATCTGATCGCGCACGGCCCCGGGCGCCGCGCGTCGGCGTCCGGGCCGCCGAGGGGCCGATCGTCAGTCGTCTTCGAGCAGCGGCAGGCCCGCGGCGGCGAGCTCGCCCTCCTCGACCGCGCGCTCGTCGCCCGCGCCTGCGGGGGCGCTTGGCAGCGCGCCGCCGGGCAGCATCCACGCCACCGCCGCCGCCGCGAGGCAGAGCGCGCCGCCGACCGCGAACGTCTTGTCATAGGCGCTGGTGGTCGGCACCGCGGCATCGCCGTCGAACGCGCGCAGCAGCGTCACCGCCAGCCCGCTGCCGACAGAGAACCCGACGTAGCGCGTGACCTGGTAGAAGCTCATCGCGCTGCTGGTCTCGTGCCGCGGCACCGATCCGACGATGAGGCCGGGCATCGCGGCGAACGTGAAGCCCAGGCCGAGGCCGACGAGGCCCATCATCACGAACGCCTGCCACAGCGCGTCGCCGGTCAGCGCGAAGAACAGCATCGCCACCGCGATGACCGTGGCGCCGATCGGGATGGTGGCGCGCGCGCCGGTGTGCGCGCGCACGCGCGGCAGCAGGCGGCTGGAGGCCGTCGACAGCGCCGAGAGCGGCAGCAGCGTCAGTCCCGCGACGAAGACCGTCTCGTGCATGCCCGACGGCAGCTGCACGATCTGCGTGACCAGTGAGATGCCCAAGTACATGGATATGCCGAGCACCAGGCCGGTGACGTTGGCGGTCAACACCGCGCGCCGGCGGACCAGCCGCAGCTCGACGAGCGGGTGCTCGACGCGCAGCTCGTTGAGCGTCCACAGCGCGAGCAGCACGACCGCGAGCACGAGCAGGCCGAGCGTGGAGGCCGCGCTCCAGCCCCAGTCGGAGCCCTTCTCCAGCGCCAGCAGCAGCGCGAGCACGCCGCCGCCCACGAGCGCGGCGCCGCGGACGTCGAGCCCCGCGCGATGGTCCGTGCTCGAGGGCCCCGGGACGAACGCGGCCGCCACGACGAACGCCGCTGCGCCGGCGAACGCGCCGAACCAGAACGCCGCCGACGCGTCGGCGTGCTCGGCGATGAAGCCGGTGATCGGGTACCCGAGCCCCACGCCGACCGCTGCGATCACCGAGAGCAGCGCGATGACGCCGCCGGCGCGCTCGGGCGGCAGGTGGTCGCGCGCCGAGGCCATCGTCAGCGGCATGAGGGCAAGTCCCACACCTTGGAGCGCGCGGCCGAGGACGAGGACGGACAGCGAGCCCGCCAGCGCGGCCACCGCGCCGCCGAGCGTCACGAGCGCGAGGCAGCAGAGCAGCACGCGGCGCCGGTGCGGGCCGTCGCCGAGGCGCCCGACGAGCGGCGAGGCGACCGCCCCGACCAGCAGGGTCGCGGTCAGCGACCACTGCGTCGCGCTCAGGCTCGCGTGCATGTCGTGCGCGATCGTCGGGATGAGCGGCGCGCCGAGCGAGCTGATGACCGAGACGACCATGCCGATCGCCAGCAGGGTGGGGACGAAGGCGCGCTCGCGCACGCGCGTGCGGGCCTGGACCGTGGCAGGCATCCCCTGCGGCTCAGCGGTCACGGTCGCGCAAGCGCCGCGATCGCGGGGGCCAGGTGCCCGACGACGTCCTCGGCCGGCGTGTCGCTGAGCGCCGGCAGCGTGCCGACGCGGCGCGCGATCGAGACGCCGACCGTCGTGGCGACGATCAGCGCGGCGCGCAACTCGGGGTCGTCGGCTCCGCGGGCGCGCAGCGTCTCGGCCAACGGCCCGGTGCGCGTGGCGAGCCGCGCGCGGACCTGCTCGCGCATGGCGTCGCCGATCGTCGGCGAGACCATCGCCAGGCCGACGGGCCCGACGCCCTGCGCCTCGTGCCGGCTGAGGGTGCGCCGGACGAACTCCACCGGGTCGCCGGCGTCCGCCGGCGGCTCTTGCGCCGCGAGCGCCGCCAGGTACAGGCCTTCCTTGCTGCCGAAGTAGCGGGCGATGAGCGCGGGGTCGACGGCGGCGCGCTCGCCGATCTCGCGGACCGTCGTGGCGTCGTAGCCGCGCGCGTTGAACAGTTCGATCGCCGCTTCGAGCAGCGCCTGGCGGCTGGCCGGCGCGTCGTGGCGGCGCCGAAGCGGCTTGTCAGCAGGCGTTGACATCAAGCGCTGACCGTAGCAGCCGGCCCCGGCCATCCGGAGCGGGCCGGCGCTCAGGACGATGCTGACGGTGCCTGCGCCGCGGCCGTGAGGGCGACGCAGCAGCGTCCGGGGGCGGGTTCGAGCGTGGCGGTGAGTCCGGGCCTGTGGAGTCCGTTCAGCAATCCTCGAAGAAGCGCGAGATTCATCTCGCAGACGACCTCGGGGTGGCGTTGGGCGACGGCGTGGAACGGGCAGTTGCAGAGGCGGACGGTGCCGTCGTCGTCGTGGAAGGGCTCATAGCCGCGCTCGCGCAGGAGCGGCTCGATGTCGGTGTCGCCGGCTTCTTCGGCGATTTCGCGGCCGAGGCGCTCGGCGGCGGTGGACAGCGCGCGGCGGGTGGCGCCGTCGGTGTCGGAGGCCGCGGCGTCCGCGAGCAGGCGCGCGGCGAGGTGGTAGTCGCGCGGGGGGATGCTCACCGCGACCTCGCGCTCGCTGCGGGCGTAGAGCTTCGCCGGCCTGCCGGCGCCGGGGCCCGTGCGGCCGGAGCGGCGCTCGTAGGCGATGGTCAGAAGGCCTTCGGCGGCCAGGCGGTCGAGGTGGTAGGCGGCGAGCGTGCGGCCGATGCCGGCGGCGGCGGCCGCTTCGTCGCGGCTCACGGGGCCGGGTCGGCTCGCGACGTACTCGTAGACGCGACGTCGCGTCGCGTCCCCGAGCGCGCTGAGTGCCGCCAGCGGATCCATTACCGGGAGTCTATCGCTAACGAGAATTGACAAAACCGGACGCGAGGCGTAGGTTCGACAACCAGGATTGGTTTTAGAAGAGGGAGGACCTCACATGTCCGTGCTTCACGATCCGACCGTCTCGGCTCCGTCGCGGGCCGCGGAAGCCGACCACGCCGCGCAGGACGAGGCCGGCCACCAGGCGTATCTGATGCTTCGGGTCGCCTTCGCGGTCGCGCCGATCGCGTTCGGCCTGGACAAGTTCCTCAACGTGCTGACCGACTGGCCCAGGTACCTGGCCGGATGGGTGGACGACCTCATGCCGGGAAGCGCGCAGGACTTCATGTACGCCGTCGGGGCGATCGAGATCCTCGCCGGCATCCTGGTCGCGCTGCGCCCGCGCTACGGCGCGCCGGTCGTCGTGCTGTGGCTCGCCGGGATCATCGTCAACCTCGTCACCGGCCCCGGCTACTACGACGTCGCGCTGCGCGACTTCGGGCTCTTGCTGGCCGCGCTGACGCTGACGCGGCTCACGCTCGCGTACGACCGCCCGCGCGCTGGGCGATGAGCGGATCCATGACCGACACCTTCATCGTCGCCGGTGCCGGAATGGCCGGCGCCAAGGCCGTCGAGACGCTTCGCGAGGAGGGCTTCGACGGACGCGTCGCGCTCATCGGCGACGAGCTCGAACGCCCCTATGAGCGTCCCCCGCTGTCGAAGGACTACCTCCGCGGCGACTCCCGGCGCGAGACGATCTACGTCCACCCCGAGCGGTTCTACGCGGATCACGACGTCGAGCTGCGGCTCGGCCGCCGCGCGGTCGAGCTGGACGTACGGGAGCGAACGCTCGTGCTCGACGACGGCGAGTGGCTGCGCTACGACCGGCTGCTGCTCGCCACCGGCGCCGAGCCGCACCGGCTCGGGATACCGGGGAGCGACCTCGACGGCGTGCGCTACCTGCGCAGCGTGTCCGACTGCGACGCGCTGCGTGAGCGGCTCGACCATGCCGGCTCTCTCGTCGTCGTCGGTGCCGGGTGGATCGGCTGCGAGGTGGCGGCGTCGGCCCGTACGCGGGGCCTGGACGTGACCGTGCTCGAACCGCAGGCGGTCCCGTTGGAGCGCGTCCTGGGCCGTGATGTGGGCGCCGTCTACCGCGACGTCCATGTCGACCATGGCGTGCGGATGCGGCTGGGGTGCGGCGTCGCGGCGTTCGAGGGCACGGGCGCGGTCGAGCGCGTCCGGACGAGCGACGGCGATGCGATCGACTGCGACGTCGTCGCCGTTGGTGTCGGCGTGCGCCCGCGCATCGAGCTGGCGGAGCGGGCAGGGATCGCCGTCGGCGACGGGATCCACGCCGATCAGCGGCTCGAGACCAGCGCGCCGGGCGTGTTCGCCGCCGGCGACGTGGCCGGTGCCCAGCATCCGTTCTATGACGAGCGGATCCGCGTCGAGCACTGGGCGAACGCGCTCGAGCAGGGCCCGGTGGCGGCGCGGAACATGCTCGGCCGCGGGCTCGCCTACGAGCGCCTGCCGTACTTCTTCTCCGACCAGTACGACGTCGGGATGGAGTACACCGGCTACGCGCGGACATGGGACCGCGTCGTCTTCCGAGGCGATCCGGCGACGCGCGAGTTCATCGCGTTCTGGCTCGCCGGCGACCGCATCCTGGCGGGCATGAACGTGAATGTCTGGGACGTGGTCGACCCGATCCAGCGCCTGATCCGCGAGCGCGTCGCCGTCGACGACCGCCGGCTCGCCGATCCCGACCTTCCGCTCGGCGCGCTCGCTCCCGCGGAGGCGTCGTGAACCGCCTCGAGCACCGTCAGCGAGCGTCCCTGCAGCGCCATGCCGACCGGGGAGGCGAGGGGGAGAGAACGCCATCGCGAGCACGTGCAGCCAGCGGAGAGCGGCATCTCCCGGTGCATGGAGCAGGGCGCCGGGGCGCCCTCGGGCGAGCCGCTCGCCGATCGTGGTCGTGCCGGAGCCGTCGATCAGGCGGCGGCGAGGTTGCGCATGGGCTCGACGACGGACTGGCCCAGGAGGAACTGTGCGATCTCCTGATCGGCCTTGGGCTCGTCGATCGTGTACATGTGCGCGGCGTTCGGCCACAGCTGCAGCTGGGCGGCGGGGATCTTCTCCGCCAGCACCAGCGCGTTGACGGGCGGCACGAAGACATCCTGCTCGCCGTGGACGACGAGCGTCGGGGCGGAGAGGCGGTTGAGCCGCTGATAGGCGTCGTGCGCCGCCACGGCGGCCGCCTGGCGCAGGTAGACGAGCGGCTCGGGGGGTGAGCTCACGCGGTGGGCGATGTCGGCGCCGATGCGGTCCAGGTGGTGCCGGCGGGTGCGCTCGGCGTAGGTGTAGGGGACGGCCGCCCACTCCGCCTCTTCCGCGCCCATGGCACCCGCGCGGACCAGGAAGGTCTGCGCAAGCGAGGACGGTGAGGGCTTGTAGGCGGCGTACCCGCCGGCGGAGCTGGCGCCGAGGACGAGGGCCTCGACGCGGTCGGGATGCCGGAGGGCCAGTTCCTGCGCCACCAGGCTGCCCATCGAGATTCCGTACACGTGGGCGCGCCGCTCGCCGGCGGCGTCGAGGACCGCGGCGGCGTCCTCGGCCATCTGCGCCGCGGAGTAGCGCCAGCGCACGCGGCTGCTGCGGCCGGTGTCGCGGTTGTCAAAGGCGATCACCCGGAACGAGCGGGCCAGGACGGGGATCGTCGCCCACCATCCGTCGATCGTCATTCCCTGGCCAGCCAGCAGCAGCAGGGCCGGGCCGGCGCCGAAGCTCTCCCAGTGAAGGGTGATGGATCCGTTCCTCGCGAAGGGCACGGTCCAGATCTAACGGCCCATACCCCCTGGATTCGGCTGGCCTCTCGTACGGTAGGCCCATCGCTTCGGGTCGGTCTTGTTGCGCTCGCGGGCTCCCTAGGTTCCAACGGGAGCCCATGAACGTCATCGTCACAGGAGCGGCGGGCCATCTCGGCCGCCTCGTCGCAGAACAACTGCTGGAGCGCCTCGCGCCGGAGCAGCTCATCCTCGTCACCCGCCGTCCGGAGGCATTGCGCCGGTTGCGCGCCACCGGCGTCGACGTCCGCTACGGCGACTTCGACGATCCGGCTTCGCTGCGCGACGCCTTCGCGGGCGGCGACCGGATGCTCCTGATCAGCACCGACGCCATCGGTCGCCGAGTTCGCCAGCACGGGGCCGCCATCGACGCGGCGGCCGCGGCCGGGGTCGGCCACGTGGTGTTCACGTCGATCGTCAACCCGGTGGCCGACAACCCGACCGGCGCGAACGCCTGGGAGCCGGGCAAGACCGAGACCTTGCTGCAGCAGAGCGGGCTGGCGTGGACGCTGCTGCGGTTCGGGAGCTTCGCCGAGCTGGTGCTGCCGCCCGCCGCGACGGCGGTCCAGAACGGCCAGCTGGTCACGAACAACGGCCGCGGGCGGCTCGTCCCCATCTCGCGCAGGGACTGCGCCGAGGCGGCCGCCGTCACGCTCACGACCGGCGGCCACGCCGGCAGGACCTACGAGATCACCGGCCCACAGGCGCTGTCGGCGAGCGACCTGGCCGAGCTCTACTCCGACCTGAGCCGCAAGCCGGTGAAGGTCCTCCAGCTCAACGACGCGATGCTCAACTGGGTCCTCATGGGCATCGGCACGCCGATGCCGTTCGCGTGGCGGCTCACGGCGTACGGCCGCGCCGTCCGGCTGGGATACTTCGACGTGGTCGATCCCGCGTTCGAGCGGCTCACCGGACGAGCGCCGGTGTCGCTGCGCGACGTGCTCGTCGCCCAACGCGCCGACCTGCTGGCAGTGGCCTGAGCACCCGTCGGCGCCGGCCGGCTGCCGCGGGTCCGGCACCCCCTCGGGCTCGTGCGTGATCATTTGGCTCGCCGGGCGCCGCGCTCGGTCCGCCGGCCGGCAGGTCGCCGGTGCCCGCTACTGAGACGCCTGGGCGAGCGGGCTGCGGTACGGCTCCGGCGGCTTGGGGAAGTGCGCCTGCGCCTTCGCGACGTTCTCCGGGGTCACGAGCTCGATCGGCGCGTCCAGCTTGGCGGGAACCCGCTTGCCCTCGACCGCGGCGAGGCACGCCTCCACGCCGAGCTGCCCGATCGTGTAGGGGTACTGGGCGACCGTCGCCGACAGCTCACCGGACTTGACCGCCTCGAGCGCCTTGCTGATGCCGTCGACCCCGACGACCGCCACCCGGCCCCTGCGGCCGGCGTCGCGGACGGCATCGGCGACGCCGAGCGCCATCTCGTCGTTGACCGCGAAGAAGCCCTTGATCGACCGCTCCGAGCGCAGCAGGTCCGCGGCCGCGAGCATCGCCTTCTCGCGGCTGAAGTCCGCCGCGACGGTCTCGCCGACGACGAAGCGCTCGCGGGCGCCGCGGTCGAACCCCTCGATGCGGGCGGCGCTGGTGGCGTCGCCCGGGATGCCCGCGATCACGTCGACCTTGCCGCCGGCACGGACGAGCGCCGCCATCGCGTCGGCCCCGAGGCGCCCGGCGGCGATGTTGTCGGTCCCGATGTAGCTGGTGATCTTGACGCCCACCGCCGCGGCCGGCCCCAAGCCGATCGGCGAGTCGATGTTGACGATCGGCGCGCCCTTGGCGACGTGTGAGAGCGCGGGGATGAGGTTCGTCTGGGTGATCGGGTTGACGACGTAGCAGGCCGCGCGATCGGCCGCCAGCGCCTCGAGCTTGGCGGCCTGGCCCGCCGTGTCCTGGAGGCTCGCGGCGGCCTCGAGCCTCAGCGGCGTGCGATAGCGCCTGGCGGCATCGGACAAGCCGTCGCTCATCGCCGCGAAGAACGGGTTCTCCACCCCCTTGATGACCGCCGCGACGCTGTCGCCGCGGGTCATGTTGGCGTGGCCGCAGCCGGTCGCGACGAGCGCGAGCAGGCCGACGACAAGGGCGGTTGCTCGGGGCATCCTGCGACGGGGGCGGATGTGGTAATCGGCTACGTTCTGCGTCACGATGGACCGCGAGTGTTCCTACGCTCGTGGTTTCGCTCCGCCAGCCCGGCCCGGCTTGCGCTCCCGGCTCTGATCGTACTACTGGGCGTCGCCGGATATGTGATCTCGGCCGCCGTGATCCGCCAGGATCGAGCGGCCGCCGCGGCGCGCCGCGCGCAGGTCGAGAGCGTGCAGATCGACGGCGTGCTGGGCCGCGCCAGGGCCTATCTCGCGGGCCTCGCGAGCGTGCTCGGAGGCGAGCAGGCGCCGAGCGAGGAGGCCTTCGCCCGGCTGGCGGGGAGCACGGCCGGAAGCGTCGGCCTGGTCGACGCCCTGTGGGTGGAGACGGTGCCGCATGCGGAGCGGGCGGCGTACGAGCGCCGGCTCGGCGCGCCGATCACGCGACTTACCCGAACGGGCCATGCCGAGCCGGCTCCCGCCGCGCCCACTTACCTGCCGGCGACCTACACGAGCCGGACCCGTCCGGAGCTGCGGCAGGGGGTGGACGTGTCGGAGTGGCCGGCGCTGGCCGCGGCGATCCGCGACCGGGCGAACGTCTTCGCCGTCACCGCGAGCGGTCCCGGGTCGCTCGGAAGCGAGCCTGGCTTCTACCTGCTGCAGGCCGCCCGCTTCGGCCGCGATCCCGGCGACAACGGGGTTCTAGCGCTGTTCGTGCCGCGCGGCTGGCTCACGGCGGCGCTCGCGGACGACCCGCGGCGCGTGGCGATCAGCCTCGACGGTCAGCGGCTCGAGGGCGGGCTCGACACGGCCCCCGCGTCCAGCCAGACCTTCGCGGCGCTCGCCCGCCGCTGGCGGGTGGACGTGGGAAGCGAGCCGCCCTCGGGGTTCCAGACGCTCGTTCCCTGGGTCGCGCTCGCCTGGCCGATCGCGGCGGCGCTGCTGATGGTCCTCGTCGGGCGCGCCAGCATGCGGCGGCGCCGGGCCGAGCGCGACTTCGAGCGCGTCTTCAACCTCTCGCTCGACCTGCTCAGCATCTCCGGCGTCGACGGCTACTTCAAGCGCGTGAACCCCGCCTTCGAGCGCGCGCTCGGATATTCCAGCCGCGAGCTGCTGTCGCGGCCCTACGTGGAGTTCGTGCACCCGGACGACCGGGCCGCCACCCGCGAGGTGGCGCGCAAGCTCGCCCGCGGCGACCAGCTGCTGGAGTTCGAGAACCGCTACGTGACCGCCGACGGCACGGTGCGCTGGCTGCAGTGGAGCTCGCGGCCGATGCTGCGCGAGGGGGTGAGCTACGGCGTGGCCAAGGACATCACCGATCGCAAGCGCGCCGAGGCGGACCTGCGCGCGGCGCAGCGGGCGGTCGAGCGCAGCCGCGACGAGCTGCGCGTGCTGGCCGAGGAGCAGGCCGCGCTACGGCGCGTCGCCACGCTCGTCGCGCGCGGCGTGTCGCCGGAGGACGTGTTCGCCGCGGTCTGCGACGAAGTGGGCAGGCTGCTGGGCGCGGACGCGACGTCGCTCGTCCGCTACGAGCCCGACGGCACGGCGAGGATCGTCGCCAAGGACGAGGAGGGCGTCGGGCCTGAGATCGGCACGCGCGCCCCGCATGAGGCCGATAGCGTCACGGCCGCCGTGCTGCGCACGCGGCGCGCCTCCCGGCAGGACAGCTACGACGACGCTCCGATCTCCGTCGCCTCGCACGCGAGTGAGCTCGACTTCGGCTCGGCGGTCGCCGCGCCGATCGTCGTCGAGGGCCGCGTGTGGGGCGCCATGCTCGCCGCCTGGACCCACGGGGGCCGGCCGACGCCCGATGCGGAGACCCGCATCGCGCAGTTCACCGAGCTGGTCGCGACCACCGTCGCCAACGCCGACAGCCGCGCCCAGCTCGCCGCCTCGCGGGCGCGCATCGTGGATGCCGCCGACGACGAGCGCCGGCGCGTGGTGCGCGACCTGCACGACGGCGCGCAGCAGCGCCTCGTGCACACCGTGGTGGCGCTGAAGATGGCCCGCCGGGCGCTCGACCGGGGCCACGACGGCGTTGAGCCGTTCGTGGAGGATGCGCTCGAGCAGGCCGAGCAGGCCAACGCCCAGCTGCGCGAGCTGGCGCAGGGCATCCATCCCGTCTCGCTCACCCACGGCGGTCTGCGCGCGGCGATCGACCTGCTCGTCTCGCAGCTCTCGCTCCCGGTCATCGTCGACGTGGACCCGCAGCGGCTGCCGCCGGCGATCGAGGCCAACGCCTACTTCGCGATCAGCGAGGCGCTGACCAACGTGATCAAGCACTCGGGCGCGCGCAACGCGTACGTGCGCGCGCACCTCGACGATGGCGTGCTGCGGATCGAGGTGCGCGACGACGGGAGCGGCGGCGCGCGGCCCGGCCGTGGATCGGGGCTCGTCGGCCTCAGGGACCGCGTCGAGACGCTCGGCGGCAGCATGGAGGTCGAGAGCCCGCCCGGGAGCGGGACGTCGCTGCGGCTCGACATCCCCGTCGACGGCGCTTGACGGCGGTCAGCCGAGGAGGGCCTGGAGCTGCCGGCGCACCGCCGCGCGGAGCCACTCGGCATCGCCCTCGCCCGAGTTGAGCACGCTCATGCGCAGGCCGTCGAGCGCGGCGACGACGAGCCGGACGTCGACCTCCGGCGCTCCCTCCAGGACGCGATCGGCCAGTGCGTGAAGGCCGCGTCCCCACTCGCGGTGCACCTCCCGCGCGCCTGGGGAGCCGAGCAGCTCGATCTGCAGGCGGTAGAGCGCGATCGTCGTCTCGCGCTCGGCCGTGACCTGCTCGACGAGCCAGTCGGCGAGCTCGCCGGCCCAGGCGGCGGGATCGAACGCCGAGCCGCCGAGGAGGTCGGCGATCTGCCCGAGCCGCGCGATCTCGTGCGCGGCGGTCCAGCGCAGCGCCGCCTCGAGGATGTCGGCCTTGGCCGCGAAGTGCCACGTGGTCGACGACAGCGAGACGTGCGCCTCCATCGCCAGCCGGCGGTGCGTCACGGCGGCGACGCCCTCGCGCGCGACGATCCTGACGGTCGCCGCGACGATCGCCTCGCGGACGCGCTTCGAGGCCTCGGCCCTCGACACGGCGTCATCGTAACCAGTACGTACGTACTTGCGAGGGAAGTACGTGCGTACTACGCTCCGCGCCGCTCATGATCGGCACACTCACCACGCGCCGATCCTTCTTCGGATTGGCCGGCGGCGCCGCGCTGCTGTGCACGATCGGCGGCGAGGACGTCGAGGTCTCGAGCCCCGGCGGGCTCGACCGCGCCGATGCGGCCGCCGCCAGGGTGCCTCGACCGCGCGCCGCGGCGGCGCAGCAGATCCCGCAGCTGCAGTCCGCTCCCGGCGGCATCCGGCGCGAGTACTGGATCCAGGCCGAGACGGTCGACTGGGCGATCACGCCGAGGCGCCGCGACGAGTGGCACAACCGCACGTTCAGCAGCCGCAACGCCTTCACCGCCTACGTCTACCGCGAGATGACGCCCGGCTTCGCCGGCTACGCCGGACCGGCGGCCATCCCCGGTCCGCGGCTGGTCGCCGAGGTCGGCGACGTGCTGGTGGTGCACTTCCGCAATGCCGACCGCAGGCTCACGCAGGCGGTCACCATGCACCCGCACGGCGTCAAGTACAACCCGGAGTACGACGGCGCCTACATGGGGGAGTTCACGCGCGCCGGCGGGTTCATCGCGCCCGGCGAGTCGTTCACCTACCAGTGGGAGTGCGTGCCGGAGTCGGCCGGAGCGTGGCCGTACCACGACCACGGGCCCAATCACACGGTCAACACCTTCCGCGGGCTCTTCGGCGCGATCATCGTGCGACCCAAGGGTGTGCGGTGGCCGGATCGCACCTACACGCTGTTCGCGCACCAGCTGCCGCCGCCGATCACGCGCCTGGACGGCAACTTCCACTGCTTCAACGGCCGCGCCTACGCCGGCAACACGCCGACGCTGCGCGCCCGCGCGGGCGAGGACGTGGAGATCAACGCGTTCGGCATGGACTCCAACTTCCACACGTTCCACATCCACGGTCACCGCTGGATGGATCCGGCGGGAGCGTTCATCGACAACCCGGCGATGGGGCCCTCACGCTCGTGGGCAACCCAGCGCATCCGGAGAAGGTCGTGCTGCGGGCGCGGGGAAGATGCAGAACGGCAATCTTCGTCAACGACGCCGACGAGGTCACGGTCAACGGCTTCATGGCGCGCGACTACGTCGCCAACGGGTTCTTCTTCACCAACCTCCACGGCTACACCATGAACCACCTGGTGGCGCGTCACACCGGCGTCTATGGCCTGTACGCGTTCAACACCATCGGCGGGCGGATGGTCAACTCAGAGGCGTACTACGTCAACGACGGCGCGTTCTACATCGGGCAGACGCCGCCGCAGGCCAAGCCGGTGCGCACGATCGTCTCCAACGTCGACGGGTGGGGGAGCCCGATCGGCTTCAGCGCGACGAACATGCGCTACGTGACGATCACCAAGAGCCGCTTCTACAACAACGCCCTCGGCATCGTCCCGAACGCGCTGGACTCCGAGAAGTACCCGCCGCCCGAGGACAACGAGATCATCGACAACGACATCTTCTGGAACAACTTCGACTTCCACCAGGGCAAGCCGCCGTTCGCCGTGCGCAAGGAGGGCACCGCCGCGCTGGCGCCCGTCGGCACCGGCGTGCTGCTGCTCGGGGGCGCGGCAACCGGGTCGAGAACAACCGCATCTACGGCAACTTCCTGACCGGCGTCGGGGCGATCGAGGGGATCCTGCTCCAGAAGAACCCGCAGGCCAAGAGCCTCGAACGCAACGTGGTCCAGAACAACCAGTTCGGGCTCGGCGGCACCGACGTCAACGGCGTCGACATCAGCTACGACGGCAATGGCAGCGGCAACTGCTTCCCGCTCGCCGGCGTCACGTCGACGTTCCCGGCCGATCAGTCGACGTTCGCGGGCGGCTGCGGCGGCGCGAACGCCTTCAGCAAGCCGGTCCAGGACACGATGGTCAGCTGGATCGGCGAGAACGCCCTGAAGGCCTGGCACAAGCACCCGCACCCGGCCAAGCCCGGCTTCACGCCGCTGGAGGTCTTCGGATGAGGGGGGTCCTCGTCGCCGGCGCCGTGCTCTTGAGCGCGGCGCCGGCGACGGCCGCGACCAAGGGCAGGACGATCGAGCTCGGCGACACCTACTACTCGCCCAAGACCGTGACCGTCGATCGCGGCACCACGATCACGTGGCGCTGGCCCGGCTTCGACGAGGCCGGCGACGTGCACGACGTGAAGCTCAAGTCGGGCCCCAAGGGCGTCAAGCGCTTCCGTTCGGAGCCGGCGTCGACGGACTACTCGTTCAAGCGCAAGCTCACCGTCGCCGGTATCTACCGGATCGTGTGCACGCTCCACGAGGAGATGCGGATGACGATCCGCGTGCGCCGCTAGCCGCCGCGATCTGCGGGTACCGTCGCGCTATGGAGGCCGAGCGCGCGTTCCACTCCCTGGTCGGCGACCTCGAGTACCCGATGTTCATCGTCACCGCGCGGGCGGGCCGGGAGCCGCTCGGCTGCCTGGTCGGCTTCGCGACGCAGACGAGCATCGACCCGCCGCGCTTCGCGGTCTGCCTGTCGCATCGCAACCGCACGTTCCGGCGCGGGCGCGACGCCGGCGCGCTCGGCGTCCATTGCGTCCCGGCCGATGCCGGCGAGCTGGCCGAGCTGTTCGGCGGTGAGACCACCGACGAGGTCGACAAGTTCGCGCGCTGTGCGTGGCACGAGGGCCCCGGCGGGGTGCCGATCCTCGACGAGTGCGAGAACTGGTTCGTGGGGCGCGTGATCTGGCGCGCGGACGCCGGCGATCACGACGTCTTCCTGCTCGAGCCCGTCGCCGCGCATGCCGGGACCGGCGAGGGCGAGTTCACGTTCCACCGGGCCAAGCGCATCGACGCCGGCCACGAGGCGTGACGAGCGCCTCAAGGATGCCGGGGCCGCGTGAGCCCGGGCGGGACCGGGGCGCCGAGGAGCTCGAGCAGCGTGGCGACCTTGCGGTCGAGCTCGAGGCCGACCTCAGCGATCTCCGGCGTGCCGAAGCTGCCGAAGCGCGTGCTCGGCTGGTCGATCGTGAACCGCGTCGTGCCGCCGGCGTCGACGTAGATCGCGGTGCGCAGCGGCGCATAGAGCAGGATCGCGGGGTCGTGGCGGTACATCCGCTCGGCGATCGTGTGGTTGCCCATCAGGTACTCGACGCAGCGCCAGCGGTCGCCGGCGAGGCGGAGGAGCCCGTCGTCGAAGCTCCAGTAGACGATGAAGTCGTGCGGCGCGTTCTCGGCCGTCGCGCGCAGGACCGCGTCCCAGCCGGCGCCCTCGGCCATCAGCGCCTTGAAGCGCTCCGCGTCCAGCCGCGGGACAGCCGCCTCGTAGCGGGCGCGGAAGTCGTCGAACGAGGCGTTGACGGGGATCGCCAGCCGGTGCACCTCGTGCGGGACGGTCTGGATCGCGTGCGGCGTGAGCGTGCTCATGGTGCCTCCTGGCGCGGTTCGATGACCTATACCACGGGAGTTCGGTCACCGAACCGGCCCGCTGCGCTCGAGGCACTCACCGGCGGCTCGAGCCCCTGATTGCGTCGAGCGGCGCTGCGCAACTACGCACCATACCTTGACCTTTCGGGGATCCGCGCAACGAGCGGGCCGGGGTACGGTCACTCCTGCGCCCGCGCTCTGAGCTCAAGCCCGTCGTCGCCTGACCTTTCGCGGCGGCCCCTGGAGCGCGAACTCCTTACGAGGCCTGACCCCCCTCGCAGCCGGACGGAGCGCGGGCGCACCCCCTCGCCACGGCCCGGCGGGCCCGACCCGGCGTCCGCTGTCGCCGAACCGCCAGGAGGGGTCGTGCCCGAGCTCCGCAGGGGCTCGGCCGCAGGGCGGCGCTCGCGACACCGTCACGCTGGGCGGCTCCGCCACGGATCCCGACGGGGACGGCTAGCGAAGCGAGCGCGCGAGCTCCTCGAGCAGGTCCATGCCCTCCTGCATGCCGCCCTCCATGCCGCTCTCGACGATCATGTCGCGGACGTCCTTGCCGGAGACCTCGGTGAGCAGCGTCAGCGTCGTCCTCTCGCCGTGCTGGGCGAAGGTCACGGTGACGAGCGCGGCGCCGGCGTCCGGATCCGGAGCGCCTTCGTAGACCTCGGTGTTGACGATCCGCTCGTCCGGGACGATCTCGCGGAACTCGCCGTGGAAGGCGACCTCGAAGCCGCCGTGGGCGATCATGACGTAGCGCCAGGCGCCGCCCGGGCGCAGGTCGATCTCGGCGCTCTTCATCGCACCCCGCCGCCCCGGCCACCAGCGGCTGACGAGCTCCGGCTCGGTGTAGGCGCGGTAGACGAGGTGCTTGGGCGCGTCGAACTCGCGCGTGATGAGGATCTGCTCGTCGGTCGGGAGCGTCAGCCTCGCGCTGCCGCTACTCGTGGTCTCGGCCATCTTCCTGCTCCTTCCGCTTGAGGTCGTCGAGCACGACATCCAGCGCCTCGAAGCGCTCGCTCCACAAGCGCTCGAAGGGCTTGACCCAGTCGTGGATGGGCTTGAGCGCATGGCCGTTGAGCCGGTACAGCCGCCGCCGTCCGTCGTCACGCACCTCCACAGCCCCCACTTCCCGCAGCACGCGCAGGTGCTTGGACACCTGCGGCTGTGCGAGGCCGAGCTCCCGGACCAGGTCGTTCACCGGGCGCTCGCCGCCGGCGAGCACGTCGATGATCTGCCGGCGCCGCGGCTCGGCCACCGCGTTGAACGCATCCGCCGTCGTCGCTGCTCGTGCCACGACGACCATCATATGCCTATATGGGAATGTGTCAAGCGGCGCGGGCGAGCCCGCCGCGCCAGTCCACGAGCTCGCGCAGCGCGCCGAGGTCGTAGCCCGAGCTGCTGCCGGTGATGCCGACGATCAGCAGCGACACGCCTTCGGCGACCAGGTCGTCGGCTCCCGCGAGCGGGTCGTCCGCCTGCACCGCCCACGTCCGCTCGATCTCCGACGGGTCGCGGCCCACGTCGGCGCAGTGGCCGAGCAGGATCTCGTTCTTGCGCCGGTAGGTGTCGGCGTCGCCGAAGCCGTGCCACATGTCCGCGTAGCGCGCGACGAGCTTGAGCGTGACCTTCTCGCCGCTGCCGCCGATCAGGATCGGCAGCTTGCCGAGCGGCGGCGGGTTGAGCTTGCCGAGCCGCTCCGTGATGCGCGGCAGCGCCGCGCGCAGGTCGCGCAGCCGGTCAGGCGCGGTGCCGAACTCGTAGCCGTACTCGTCGTAGTCGCGCTCGAACCAGCCGGCGCCGATGCCGAGGATCGCCCGTCCGCCGGAGATGTGGTCGATCGTGCGGTGCGCGTCGGCCAGCAGCTCCGGGTTGCGGTAGGAGTTGCACATCACCAGCGCGCCCACCTGCGCACGCTCGGTGACCTGCGCCATCGCCGACAGCGTCGAGATCGCCTCGAAGTGCTTGCCGTCGGGCTCGCCGCTGAGCGGAAAGAAGTGGTCCCAGCAGAAGATCGCGTCGGCGCCGATCTCCTCGGCCTCGCGCCAGGCGCGCCGCATCTGATCGAAATCTGCGTGCTGCGGCTGGATCTGAACGCCGATTCGTAGCGAAGTCATCCTCTCCACACTAGGCGGCGGCGGCGCGCGCGGCCGTCTTCACCGAGCGCGTGAGCGTGTCGATGTCGTAGACGCCCTGGTGGCGGCGTCCGTTGATGAAGAACGTCGGCGTTCCCGACACGCCGCTCGCGTCGGCGCTCTGGACGTCGGCGGCGACGCGATGGGCGAACCGGCGGCGGCGGAGGTCGTCGGAGAAGCGGTCGACGTCGAGGCCGAGCTCGCTCGCGTGGCGGTAGAGGTCCACCGGCGCCAGCGCGTCCTGGTGATCGAGCAGGCGATCGTGCATCTCCCAGTAGGCGCCCTGCGCGCCGGCCGCCTCCGCCGCCTCGGACGCGAGCTGCGCGTTCGGGTGGACGTCCGTGAGCGGGAGGTGGCGGAAGACGTAGCGCAGCTCGTCGCCGAGGTGGTCCAGCAGCTTCCCGATCACCGGGGCGGCGTGGCCGCAGTACGGGCACTCGTAGTCGCCGTACTCGAGCAGCGTGACCGGCGCGTCGACGCGCCCGCGGATGTGGTCGCGCCCTGGGTCGACGTCCTCGGCGAGGTCGACGATCGTCTCCGCCACCTCGCCGAGCTGGCGGGCACGGACCTCGGCGGGCAGGCGGCGCATGACCTGGATCGCAAGCCAGGCGAGCGCGGGGGAGATGATGGCGGTCGCGAGCACGCCGATCTTCGCCTCGTCCAGCGGCTCGCCTTCGAACGCGAGCGTGGCCACGAGCAGCGAGACGGTGAAGCCGATGCCGGCCGAGGCGGCGCCGACCGCCAGCGCCGGGAACGTCACCGTGAGCCGCGCCCCGCGGCGGGTCGCGAGCCAGGACGCCGCGAGGATGCCAGCGGGCTTGCCGATCGCGTACGCCGCCACGATGCCGAGCGTGATCGGGGACGTGATCGCGTCCGAGAGCAGCGTGCCGTCGATGTGGATGCCGGCGTTGGCGAGGGCGAACAGCGGCACGATCACGCGGCTCGTCCACGGGTGCAGCCGGTACTGCATGCGCTCGTTCGGCGAGATCGCGCTGGTCAGGCTCGCGACCGCCGAGTACGCGAGCTCGGGCGTCGGCTGCTCGCGGAACGAGCGCGCCAGCTCCGTGCTGCGCTCCAGGTCGTCGCGCGCGGGCGGATAGGCGCTGGTGACCAGGCCGATCGCGAGGCCCGCGATGACGGCGTCGACCCCCGACTCGAACAGCGCGAACCAGATGCCCACGCCGAGCAGCACCGCCGCCGGGCCCCGCCACGACCCGGCCCAGCGGACGAGGAACAGCGCGGCGAACAGCGCCACCGCGATCAGCAGCGCCGTGACGTCGATGTGCTCGCTGTAGCCGAGCGCGATGATCAACAGCGCGGCGAGGTCGTCGATCACCACGACGGTGAGCAGGAACACGCGCAGCCGGATCGCGCGCCCGCGCGTGAGCAGCGAGAGGACGCCGAGCGCGAGCGCCGTGTCGGTCGAGACGGCGGCGCCCCAGCCCGCCGCTCCGTCGCCGCCGGCGTTGATCGCCAGGTAGATCCCGCCCGCGCCGAGCATGCCGCCGAACGACGCGAGGACCGGGATGGCGAGCCGCGTCCGCTCGCGCAGCTCGCCGAGGTCGAGCTCGCGCTTGGCCTCGAGCCCGACGACGAGGAAGAACAGCGTCATCAGGCCTTCGTTGATCCACCCGCGCAGGTCGGTCGCGAGGGCGTGATCGCCGAGCTGGACCGCGAGCCGCGTGCCCCAGACCGACTCGTAGGAGCTGGGCGACACGTTCGCCCACGCCAGCGCGGCAAGGGCCGCGGCGGCGAGCACGACCGCGCCGCCGGTCTCGGCGTGCAGGTAGCTGCGGATCGGCGCGGCGAGGTTGCGCGCCCAGGCGGTCCGCCCGGAGCTGGAGGTCGCGACGGCTGCGCTCACCCCTCAAATGGTGGCGTACCGAGGCTCTAGGCGAACAGCAGCGCGGTCACGACCGGCCGCGACTCCGGCGCGGGCTGGTCGCGATCGGAGTATGGCCGGTTGAGCAGGGCGCGAACGAGCGTCGCCGAGCCGCCGCCGTCGAGGTTGATCGCGTCGCGCGCGCCGCAGGAGATCAGCAGCCGCGCCAGCTCTGCGAGGTCCAGCCCGGCGTCGACGCCCGTGCGACGGCCGTCGCAGCAGACCGCGAGCAGCTCGTCCTCGCCGATGCCGAGCGCGCAGCGGGGATGACGCTCGGCGGTGATGTCGGAGTCGAACTGCGCCGCGCCGGCGGAGAATCCCTCGCGGTCCTCGCCGTCGGCGAGCGAGCGTCCGTCGCGCACCAGCAGGGGGCCGGCCTGGACCAGGTCGCCGGACGGCTGGGGTGGGAGCTCACCCCGAGCCGCGAGGCGCACCGCGCCGTCGACGTGGATGCAGGCGCGGCGCGTCGCCCAGGGCTCCGGGACGGGCTCGTGCTCGACCGCCGCGCCGCCGATCCGCACTTCGCCGAGCCGGCCGGTAGGGGTCGCGCACGAAGAAGCCGCCGACGATCGCCTCGGGGTGGCCGGTGGCCGCGCACCGGCGGTCGAGCCGCTCCGGCTGCTCGAAGCCGACCGCCGAGCTCGCGCCCGAGACGTGGACGCACGGCTCATCCGAGCAGCGCGTGCACTGGGTGCTGACGGGACTCCGATCGGGGCTCCCGGCGAGCTGCGACACCTTCTCAGGGCAGTGAGCCACGGCTCCAAGCGCCCGCAGGGTGCGAGTCTTCCGGCTTACCGACGCACCAAAGACCGGCCCAAATCGCCGTCTCATCCGATATAAGTCCGTCTGAGTCCCGTCAGAAGGGGCGATGGGTCAGGAGGGAGAGGAGAGATCTGGATGCATCGCGTCAAGATCGGCGGGCGCATCGCCCGTCGAGCCGGGTGCGCGGCCGCGGCGCTGATCGCGCTGGTGCCCGCCCAGGCGGGAGCGCAATACGTGGCGCCGCCGCCCGATCCCGGGTTCCACTACATCTTCGACGGCACCCCGACCGGCTCGGACGCGTCGTTCGACAAGTGGGTGTTCGCCAGCGGTACGGCGTCCCAGTCGGCGACGCAGGGGCGTGCCACGCTCGATCCCGTCGAGGGCTCGTTCCTCGTGGGCGCGTCGCCGTTCGGCTCGTACTGGTACCCGGTGCGGCCGCTGGGCGACGTCGTGATCAAGCTGCAGTACACGGTCCAGAACACGCCGACCTCGACGCGCAACGGCGGGATCATGATCCGCACGCCCGAGGTCCGCTACACGGGCGCCGACAACAACGCCGTGCTCGCGCAGAAGCCGACCGGCTACAGCTACGAGCTCTGCCCGGGCGCCCTGCCCGTGTGCGGCCGGCTCCAGCCGGCGGCCTCGACGACGTACACGTGGGCGGGCGCCTCCGGGCCGTTCCCGCCGGCCTCCAACGCGTCGAACCCGCCGTTCACGTACTCAGGCTCCTACTGCGCGCGCCAGGGCACGGACAACGTCGCCGGCCTCAACGGCGCGACGCCGCTGACGGTCAACGGCAATGCCAACAACCACCAGCACTGGACGCAGGTCTACTGCGGACATGAGATCCAGATCAACGAGTCGCTCAACGGCGGCGGGCCCGACCCGTCGACGGATCCGATCAAGACCGGCTCGGTGTACGGCTTCCGCAACCTCAACTCCAAGCAGTCCGGGACCTACAAGCGGCTCGTCAAGGGCGTCTGGCACAACATGGAGATCCGCACGATCGGGCAGCAGTACACGGTCCTGATCGACGGCGAGGTCATCAACCAGTTCGACAACTCGATCCCGAAGATCGCGTCGCGCGCCGGCGACCCGCCGACGATGGCGCGCCAGAACCCGAGCGGCTACATGGGGCTCCAGACGCACGGTGGCAACGACCGGATCTCCTACCGGCAGATCCAGGTCAAGGACTTCGCGCCGTCCGACATCCCGGTCAACACGGTCGCGCCGAAGGTCGAGGGGACCGGGTTCATCGGCAAGCCGCTGACGTGCGCGCACGGCGAGTGGCAGAACAACGCCGGCGGCCAGTACTGGGTCCGCTGGTACCGCTCGAACCCGCTGCTGCCCACCAACCCGCGCTACCACGCGCCGAGCCAGCTCGACTACGCGAACTACACGACGCCGGCCGAGCCTGAGATGGGCACCGCGCCGCTGCCGTGGATGGACTCGCAGATCGTCGGCACGGAGGACGCCTACACGCCGACGTCGGACGACATCGGGAAGACGATCCACTGCGCGGTCAGCGCCGACAACGGCGGCGCGACGGTCTTCAAGACCGCCCAGGCGCCAGGGATCCAGGCGTGGACGTCGGCGGACACCTCGGTCGGCGCGGGCGTGCCGGCCCAGCTGGCGCTCGTGCTCGGCGCGCCCGCCTCCTTCGGCGCGTTCGCGGCGGGGGTCACCGGCGACTACAGCGCGGCCACGTCCGCGACCGTGGTGTCGACCGCGGCCGACGCGACGCTCAGCGTCTCGGACCCCGGCCACCTGACCAACGGCGCGTTCTCGCTGCCGCAGCCGCTGCAGGTCTCGCTGTCGAAGTCCTCGTGGACGGGTCCGGTCTCCAACGACCCCGTCGCGATCGCGTTCAAGCAGCACATCGACGCCAACGACGCGCTGCGCACCGGGACGTACTCCAAGACGCTCACGTTCACCCTCTCGACCACCGCGCCGTAGCGGAGCTCGGGCCGGCTCCGCTCCCCTCCCCGGGAGCGGAGCCGGAGTCGGTTACCGTTTCGCCATGAGCGAAATCCGCACGACGGTGGGCGAGGCAGGGAGCGCGTACATCGATCTCGGCGCGGCGGGCGAGGTCCGCGACTCGGTCGCGTTGAGCGAGCACGAGATGGTCGAGAAGGTGCCGGCGCTGGAGTCGCTGGTACTGCACTTCGACTTCTACGGCCGCCTGGCCGCGATCGAGGTGACGGACTCGGCGGCCTCGGTGCTGCCGCCCGCGCTGCTCGATCAGCTCGCGTAGGACGGCGACCGCCGGCCGCGGGCGCGATGCGTGGTCCGCAACGCGCCGGCCGGCGCCCGCATCGTCGTCGCCTGCTCCGACGACCCCGACACCCTGTGCCGCCCGCCGGGCGGCAGCGCCGGGCCCTGTTGAGCGCGCGACAGGAGTCTCAGCTCGGCTCGGCGGTTCGCGGGGCCGATGATCGTTTTGGCAGCGTGGGCGAGGGGGTGTGCTACGAAGCTTCGAATAGTTCGAAGGTTCGTAGGGCACCATTGGGCTCGTGGGCGGCCGTGATCGTTCGTGCGCGATTGGGCGCGAGCGGCTGGTCGATCATGACCGTCGGGCCGGCGCGCGAGGTAGACCGCATCCCTCACCCCCGATCCCGCCAAGCCGCGCGAGCGTGGCCGGTTCGTGGAGGCGCGGGCCCGGGACGCGGCGGCGGTTCGACACCGCAATGCCGCGAGACGCTCCCGCTGTGGACACGATCCGACTCGACGGGCTGATCGTCTCGGCGCAGGGCTCGTGCTGCACGGGCCTCAGCGAGGGATGCGGCGCCACCGACCGCGGGATCGCGGACGATCCGGCGGCCGCTCGATCTCGGCGTGACGTGCATCGACACCGGCGACGCGCACGGCAGCGCGATCGCCGGCCGCCACGAAGCCGGGCATCGACCGCTCCGGCCGGCTGGGGAGCCGCTCTACAGGGAAGTAGTTGCGCCGGAAATCGGTTGCGCTATCTTGGGGACCATCGAAAACGGACCGTGATCCGTTTACAGATCGTCAACCCCTTCGAGGAGGCACTCACCCATGACCACCGCCGCGACCGCTCTCAGCGGAACCTACAACGCCGACCCGGTCCACTCGAGCTTCGGCTTCGCGGTCCGCTACCAGGGCGTCTCGCTGTTCAAGGGCACGCTGAACGAGGTCGCCGCGACGCTGGTCGATGGTCGCCTCGAGGGCACCGCCAAGGTCGAGTCGATCTCGATCCGCACGCCGGAGCAGTTCCGCGCCCACGTCCTCTCCGCGGAGTTCTTCGACGCCGAGAACCATCCTGAGGTCAAGTTCGTCTCCAACTCGCTCGAGCTGGGCGAGGACGGGACCGCCAAGGTCGCCGGCGAGCTGACGATCAAGGGCATCACCAAGCCGGTCACCGCGGCCGGCACCTGGATCGCCCCGGCCGCCGACGCCTTCGGCAACACGCGCGGTCACCTCAACCTCGAGGCCGTGATCGACCGCACCGAGTGGGACATCAACTGGAACATGGACCTCCCGGCGGGCGGCAAGGTGCTCGCCAACGAGGTGGCGCTGACCGTCGAGCTCTCCCTCCTCGAGCAGGCGGCCTAGCAGGATGCGGATCCTCGGCATCGCCGGCAGCCTGCGCCGAGGATCCCACAACCGCAGGCTGCTCCGGGCGGCGGGCGCACAGCTCCCGTCCGGAGTGGACCTCGTGGAGTGGGACGCGCTGGCCGCCATCCCGGCGTTCAACGAGGATGAGGAGCTCGATCCGCCGGAGGTCGTGAGCGACTTCCTGGCCGAGATCGAGTCCGCCGACGCGCTGCTGATCGCGACGCCGGAGTACAACGCGTCGCTGCCCGGCGCGCTGAAGAACGCGCTCGACTGGGCGTCACGCCCGTTCCCGGAGAACGTGCTGCGCCACAAGCCGTGCGCGGTCATCGGCGCGAGCACGGGCCTGTTCGGCGCGGTCTGGGCGCAGGCCGAGGTGCGCAAGGCGCTCAAGGCCTCGGGCGCCCACGTGCTCGAGTCCGAGCTGCCCGTCGGCCTCGCCGACGCCGCCTTCACCGAGGACGGCGCGCTCGTGGATCCCGAGCTGACCGCCCGCCTGCGCGACGTGGTCGGCGACCTCGTCCGCGAGGTCGGCGCGCCGGTCGAAGGCTAGAGGGGCCTGTTGAAGAATTCCGATACGCACCGACCATTCTTCAACAGACCCCTAGAGCGCCCGGAAGCCGATCACGACGCGCGCGGCGCCGTTGACGCCCGCGAGCTGGTGCGGGGTGCCCGCGGGGAGGATCGCCTCCTCGCCGATGCCCAGCTTGCGCTCCTCGCCGTCGGTGGTGAGACGCACGATCCCGTCGACCACGCGCAGCAGCGTGTCCTCCCAGCGGCGCATGCGCACCGGCGCCGGGCGGCTCACGAACGCCTCGATCGTCTCGAACGTCAGAACGGCGCCGTGGCGCGCGCTGCCCGCGGCGGCACGGGTCTGGGGGATCGGGTCTGCGTAGAGCGGGGCCATCTTCATCCTTGGGTTGCGCTGTCCGTCGATGCGTTGATCATCCGTCGCGAACGCGACGCGCGCACGTCGGAGATCTCTAGTCCCGCGGTACGGGCAGCACTAGCGCTGACGGAGTGTCAGCACGTCCGCGGGCGCGAGCAGCATCGTCAGTCCGGTGCGCGGGTCGCGCGGGCTCGCGCGCTGCTCGCGCAGGACGAGCGCCGACCACGGCTCGCCGTCGTCGAGTCGCGGCGCGAGCTCGGCGGCCAGCTCGCGCGGGACGAAGCCGAGCGGCTCGCCGGCCTCGGTGTCGACCGCGATCGCGTTGACGTCGAACTCGTTGGCAGGGTCGCGGCGGAGCCGCAGCGGGCGGCCGGGCGCCGCGTGCTCGGACTGCAGCGCGTCCGCATGGTGGCGCCCCGCTCCGGCCACGCCGGCGACGTGCAGCCCGGCGTCCGCGAGCTCGGCGGCGTCGCGGGGGAGATAGCGGCCCTCGGCGTCGACCAGCTGATAGCCGGCGACCCATACCTCGCCGCCGTCGTCCGGGTACCAGTACCGCTCCTGCAGGACGACGTCGATCTCCACCCGGCAAGCGTAGGCGCGCCCGGGCCGGCGACGGCGGCCCGGGCGCGGTCGGCGCTACGCGCCGAGCTCGAGCTGCTCGAAGACGGCCACGCCGTGGCTCGCCTTGAGCTCGGCCTCCCCGACCTGGCGGCCGGCGGCCAGCGCCTCGGCGCCGCAGCTGCCGTGGCCGCCGTCGCCATGGTCGTCGTCGTCGCCGCCATGGTCGCGGCCGCCGTTGTCGTCGTCGCCCTGATCGTCATCGCCGGGATCGTCGCCTGACGATGTGGCGGTGGCGTCGCCCTCGCACTCGATCTCCGTCTCGTCGGTGACCTGGCCGGTGAGCGTGCCGCCCTTGGCCAGGGTGATCGTGAGCACGCCACCCGTGAACGAGGCGACCTTGCCCGCGTTCTCGGCGTCGTCCCCGATGCCGTCGTCGTCGCTGTCGCCGTCGCGCGGGTCGGTGTGGGAGCGGTACTCGCCCAGGTTGTTGAGCCCGTCGCGGTCCTGGTCGCGGCGCGTCTCCTTGACCTTGAGCGACAGATGGTGCTGCTTCTCCCAGCGGTCCGGGATGCGATCGCGGTTGCGATCGGTGCCGTGTGCGCCCGCCGTGGCGGTGAAGAGCAGCGATGCAGCCACGGTGACTGCCGCGAGCGTGCAGAGCATGCGGGTCACAGGTCCTCCTTGGGTCCGATTGCGGTCCACTGCAAGGGAGACGCCGCCGGCCGGTCCGAGGTGACGGTCAATTTCCTGACTCGCCGGAGTCTCCGGACCGGCCGTCGCGGTCGCCCTGCGCCGCGTTCGCCGAGTCGCGTCCCGCGACGCCGGCGTCGGACGTCGCCGCGTCGGTGCCCTCGGCGCCGCCATCGCGCAGTGCCGAGTCGCCGTCGCCGGACGACGCCGCGTCGCGGCCAGACGTGTCGCCGTCGCGCAGCGCCGAATCGCGGCCCGAGGTGCTGCCGTCGCGCAGCGTCGAGTCGCGGCCCGAGGTGCTGCCGTCGCGCAGCGTCGAGTCGCGGCCCGAGGTGCTGCCGTCGCGCAGCACCGAGTCACGTCCCGAGGCCCCGCCGTCGTGCTCCGCGCCGGAGCCCTCATCGCGCTCGCGCCCCGCGTCGTCGCCGCCGTCCCGCTCGCGCCCAGGCACGCCGCCCGCGGCCCGGCGGACGCTCCGCTCGCTCTCATCGCGCGATTCGCCGCGGTCGTCGTCCTGGCTGCGGGCGCGATGGCGCGCGGCCCCGCCGCCGCCGCTCGCCGGCGCCCGGTCGTCGCCCGCTCCTTCATGCCGCGGCGCGGGAACGACCGACGCGACCGGAACGACCGGCGGCCTCGCGGTCGCCACGGGCGCGACCGATGCCGCCGGGACGGCCCGCGGCGTCGCGGTCAGCGCCGGAGCCGCCCGGGCCGGCGCCGCCCGCGACGCGTGGTGCTCCGCCAGGATCGGGGCCGAGACCGCTCCCGCCACGCCCGCCACGGCGCCGGCCTTCAGCAGCGTCGCCCCGGCGCCCGCGCCTCCGGCGCCGGCGATCAGCTGCCCGATCCGCAGGCTCATCGGCTCCGCGCCCGCGCCGGCTGACGCGAGCCATGCGACGACCGGGAACGGCACGACGGCCGACGCGGCCGCCCGCAGCGAGGTGCGTGCGCGGTGCACGAGCTGGCGCACGGCCACGCGCGAGAGGCCGAGCTCCTCCGCCACCTCGTCCTGGCTGTGTCCCTGGACGGCGATCCGCAGCAGCGCCTCCCGCTGGCGCTCGGGCAGTCCGGCGACGGCCTCTAACGTCTCCCGCACCACCGCGCGCCGTTCGGCCTCCTCCTGCGGGCTGGGAGCCGCGACCAGCGTGCCGAGCAGCGCAGGCGGCTCGGGGTGGCCGGGTCCGCGCAGGGCGCTGATCGCCGTGTTGCGGGCGATGCGGAACAGCCACGCGCGCAGATCGTGCACGTCGTCGCCGCGCCGCAGCGCTCCCCACGCCGAGACGAGCGCCTGCTGCAACACGTCCTCGGCGCGCGCCTCGGGGACCATCCTGCGGCACGCAGCCAGCAGCTGCCGGCGATAGCGCTTCACGATCGCCTCGAATGCCCGCTCGTGGCCGTCGCGCGCGAGCGCGATCAGCCGCTCGTCGGACTGGGTGCGCAGCAGGACCAGGCTCATACCCGTCAGACGCCTTTCGGCGGCCACAGGTTACGGCGTGGAGACATCTCAGCGCGCTGAGCGACTCCGGAACATTGCCGATCGGCAGTTGGAGGGGCAGGATGGAGGCTCACTGCTGGCATTCATGCTCGAGAGGGGAGCAGACAACTTGAGGTTCCGATTCCTGGGGGTCGCCGCCACGGCGACCGCCATGGCCGCGGTCGTGGGCACGAGCTCCGCATCCGCGCTGCCGCTCCTGACCACCGCCGAGAAGCCCGCCGCCCTGGCCCCGCCGGCGCCGGCCCCCGCGGGGGCGGTCCCGACGTTCGTCAACGGCCTCGCGCAGGCGGTGTTCACGACCGACCAGACGAAGTGGGTCCGCAACGAAGGCTGGGTCCAGACCACCTTCGACAGCGACAACGACGGCAAGCTCGACCGCGTCCACTTCGACGTGATCCGGCCGCCGGAGACCGAGACCGACGGGCTGAAGGTCCCCGTGATCTTCGAGGACAGCCCGTACTACGCGAACACGGCGGCGAAGTACAGCAACTGGGTCGTCGACCACGAGCTGGGCGCGCAGCCGCCCGAGCGTCCGCTCGCGCCGTTCTGGCCTGGCCGCAATACGAGCCCCAAGGTGAGCTCGAGCGACATCTACGCAGCGCAGTGGGTGCCGCGCGGGTTCGCGGTCGTCCACGCCGACTCGCCGGGCACGGGCAACTCGGACGGCTGTCCGACGTCCGGCGGCCGCAACGAGACGCTGGGCGCGAAGGCCGTCATCGACTGGCTCAACGGGCGCGCGCCCGCGTACACGACGCGCGCGGGGAGCACGCCGCTGGTCGCGTCCTGGACGACCGGCAAGGTCGGCATGATGGGCACGTCCTACAACGGCACGCTGCCGATCGCGGCCGCCACGACCGGCGTCCAGGGCCTGGACGCGATCGTCCCGATCTCGGCGATCTCGGACTGGTACGACTACTACCGCGCCAACGGCATGGTGCGCGCGCCGCACTCGCGCACCGGCGGCACCGGCACCAACTCCTACCTCGGCGAGGACCTCGACGTGCTCGTCGACGACGTGTACTCGCGCCAGGACGAGAACGCGGCGGGCGCGCGCACGATCTGCGTCCCCGTCATCGATGACATCAGGGTGCAGGAAGACCGTCTCACGGGCAACCGCAACGCCTTCTGGGACGAGCGCGACTACATGAAGGACGTCCAGAACGTCCATGCCGCGGCGCTGATCGCGCACGGCAACAACGACTTCAACGTCATGACCAAGAACGCGGCGCAGTTCCTCGACGCGCTCAAGAACCAGGGCGTGCCGCACGAGTTCTACTTCCACCAGGGCGGCCATGGCGGCGCCCCGCCGGACGTGCTCGTCAACCGCTGGTTCACGCGCTACCTCTACGGCGTCCAGAACGGCGTCGAGAACATGCCGAAGTCCTACGTCGTGCGCGAGCCGGCGACCTGCCCGACGCGGCAGAGCACGGTGACCGGCGACCAGTCGAACACGGCGACGCTGACCGTGGCCGACACGAGCGCGCTGCCGCTCGGCTACTACCTCACGATCCCGCAGCAGAACGCCGACGGAACCGTGACGAACGTCGTGCGCCAGATCACCGACGTGCCGGACGCGACGCACCTGACGCTCGCCTCGGCCGTGGCCACGGGCGCCGGCCAGAAGGTCGCCGCGGGCGCGACGGTCTTCATGCTCTGCCAGAACCCGTCCGGCACGCAGCCGACCTACACCAACCCGACGGCGTACTCCGAGTGGCCCGACCCCGCGTCCGCCCCGGTCGTGCAGCGCCTGCTGCCGGGTGGCGGCACACGCGGCAACCTGACGCTCGGGGCCGGCGGCACGGCGCAGGAGACGCTGACCGACGACGCGTCCAAGGAGGACCAGGCGCTGCTGGACGCCCCGAGCTCCGGCAACCGCCTCGTCTACCAGAGCAATCCGCTGACCAAGGACGTCCGCATCAGCGGCACGCCGTCGGTCACGCTGCGGATGGCGTTCAGCAAGCCGAAGGCGAACCTGTCGGCGGCGCTGATCAGCTACCCGGCGACGGGCGGCAGCGGCACGGTCCTGACGCGCGGCTGGCTCGATCCCGAGAACCGCAACTCGGACTACGTCAGCGACCCGATCGCGCCGGGCACGTTCTACACGCTCGAGTTCGACATGCAGGCCAAGGACGCGATCGTCCCGGCCGGCCGCCGGCTGGGGCTGATGGTGTTCTCCAGCGACCGCCAGTACACGATCCGCCCGGCCGCCGGCACGCAGCTGACGCTGGACCTGGCGGGCAGCTCGATCACGATCCCGGTCGTCGGCGGCACGAGCGCGCTCGCGACCGCGACGGGCACCGACATCGAGAACGGCGGCGCGTCCGGCACGGTGCCGGCGACGCTGTCGCTCACGCTCGGCGCCCCGGCGAGCTTCGGCGCGTTCACGCCCGGGGTCGCGAACGACTACAGCGCGGCGACGACGGCCAAGGTCGTCTCCACCGCGGGTGACGCGACGCTGAGCGTCTCCGATCCCGGCCATCTCGCGAACGGCGCGTTCTCGCTGCCGGATCCGCTGCAGGTGACGCTGTCGAAGTCCTCCTGGACGGGGCCGGTGTCCAACGACGTCGTCGACGTCGCGTTCAAGCAGCACATCAACGCCACGGACCCGCTGCGGACGGGGACGTACAGCAGGACGCTCACGTTCACGCTGAGCACGACCCAGCCGTAGGTCATGCGGGGGCGCCGGCCACGGCCGGCGCCCTCACCGGCGCTGCTGCAGCGCCTGCTCGAGCCGCTCGAGCCGCGCGATCCGGGCCTCGAGCGACGGATGGGTCGCCGGGAGCCGCATCCGGTCCTCGCCGCGGCGGGCGACGGGCAGCAGGTGGAACGCGTCCTGGGCCGCCGCGGCGCGCAGATCGCGCGCCGGGATCGCGCTGATCCCGTCGGAGACCTTCATCAGCGCGGAGGCGAGCGCCGCGGCGCTGCCGGTCAGCGCCACCGAGCCGGCGTCGGCCGCGAACTCGCGGTAGCGCGACAGCGCGCGCGTGCCGAGGCTTGCGACCCAGCCGATCGCCGCGGCGACGGCGCCGCCGGAGATGGCCAGCCACCAGCCGCCGCGCATCAGCTGCACGCCACCGCCGAGCAGCGCCGCGCCGGGGCCGCCGACGACGGTCATCACGGCCGCGTCGTGGTTGGCGACGTGCGCCAGCTCATGACCGATCACCGCCTCGAGCTCATGCCGGTCCAGGCGGTCGATCAGGCCCTCGGTCAGATGCAGGCGGTAGCCCCCGGCGCCGGTCCCGACGACCCAGCTGTTGGGGACGCGCTGCGGCTCGACGACGATCGCCGGCTTGGGCAGATCAGCCAGCAGGCACAGGCGCTCCACGATCGCGTGCAGCTCGGGGGCCTCGCCCTCCGAGACGGTGCTCGTGCGGCGCCCGCCCGCCCGCTCCTTGCGCATCGCGCCGACGCCGAGCACCGACGCGATCCCCGTGACGATGATGATCTTCGTGGGCGCCGCGAGGAAGACGACGGTCAGCAGCGCCAGGACGATCAGCGGGGTTGCCACGGCCGCGACGACCATGCGTGCGACGAGCCCGCGATCGGCGGGCAGCAGCTTGCGCCGAGTCATGGATCCAGTGTGCCACGGGTTCGTGAGAGCGGCCGGGGGAGGTCAGGCTTCGAGCGCCGCGAGGCGAGCCCGCGCGGCGACGAGCGCAGCCTCCGCCTCGGCGTTGAGCTCGGCCAGCAGGTCGCGCCCCTCGATCGACGCTGCCAGCGACCGCTCCATCAGCCGCGCGAGCTCGGTCGCGCGCACGTCGTCGAGCCGCCGCTGGGCCTCCGCCACCGCGGCTCGCAGCATCCGGTCGGAGTCGTTCCCGCCGCGCGCGTAGGGCGAGGTCTCCCATTGCCGCACCAGGTTCGCGATCGCGTCGGCGCCGCCTGCGCGGTAGGCGTCATTGAGCCGCTTCATGAACGCCTCCGCGTGCATCCGCCCGTCAGGGTCCTGGACCAGATCGGGATGCATCCGCTTCGCCGCCTCGCGGAAGAGCGCCTTGAGATCGTCGCCCGGCGGCGGGGCGGCGGGCGTGGGGACCGAGCGCAGCGCCGTCGTCGTCTCCCGCGCACGGTCGCGCGCGGCCCCCGCGGCCGCGACGTCCTCCGCGGCGCCCGTGCGCGCCGCGACCAGCGCCAGGATGCGCGCCTCGAGCTCATGCAACTCGGCGACCGCGATACCGGCGACACGAAGGTAGTCGGACTCGAACGCGGCCAGCTCGGCCCGCAGCGTCGCGTGCTCGGCCTCCAGATCGGCGAGCCGGTCGCGCAGCCCCGTCACGACGCCACCTTGCCCGGGAGAATCGCCCTCTGGGCGATTGCTCCCAGCGACGCGAGCCCTCTGGGCGAGGCGTCGCCGCTCACGCCCGGCCGCGGGCCAGGTCGAGCAGCCTGCCGAGCACGCGCGCGCCGTCGGCGCGGATCCCGTTGTGCTCGTATTCGCTCGTCAACCACGGGCGCAGCCCGCGGATCGCCGCCGCCGTCTCCTCGGAGAAGCTGCGCTCGACGTACAGGTCCTCGGCGTAGATCGCCGCCGCGGCCGGGACCTCGTTCGCCGCCAGCACCGACGGATCGTGCAGACGCGGCCACTCATGCGCGGCGAGCAGCTCGGCGGCGTCGCGCAGCGGCGCCAGCGCCGAGTAGTCCTCGAACAGCCATGGGAACACGTGCTCGCCGGTCAGCAGCTCCGGCGTCTCGGCATACTCGGCCGGCAGCACGCGCGCGGCAGACCAGCGCGTCGCGCCGCCGTCGGCGTAGCAGACCTCGTGGATGATCGCGTAGATCGGATTGCGCGCGAAGCCCATTCCCGGCTCGACGTCATGGCGGAACGCCGGCGAGTCGGGCGGCAGCTCGAGGATGTAGTGGAGCTTCTCGAAGCCGTCGCTCATCCCCAGCGCGTTGCCCAGGGTGCGCAGCCGCCGCGACGTCAGCCGGTCCCCGGACGGCAGCCGGAAGTCCTCCGCGTCCAGCCGCGCCACGAGCGAGCGCACCCGCTCGCGATCGTCCGGGTAGCGCTCGTAGTAGCGCCGGTTGCGCTCGAGCATGCGCGCGAACGTCGCGCCGTAGATCTCGTCGACCGGCCGCCCGAGCGGCGGCAGGCCGCCGGTGATGAGCGCCTCGCGCAGGCCCTCGGGCGCGATCGAGAGGTAGCTCGTGGCGCAGAAGCCGCCGAAGCTCTGGCCGAGCACGCTCCAGCGATCCACCCCGAGCGCCTCGCGCAGCAGCTCGCAGTCACGCACGATCGAGTCGGCGCGGAAGTGCGTCAGATACGCCGCCTGCTGCTCGGCCGTCATGCCATCCAGCGAGCCGACCGGCGTCGAGCGTCCGGTGCCGCGCTGGTCGAGCATCAGGACGCGGAAGTCCTGCAGCGCGCGGTCGAGCCAGGCCGGGGAGCTCGGATGCCGCGTGGGCCGCGGGGCCTGGAAGCCCGGGCCGCCCTCGAGATAGAGGAGGAACGGCTTGTCGAGGCCGTCCGGCTCGGCGACCTCGCGCGCGAAGACGGTGATCCGCTCGCCGTCCGGCTTGGAATGGTCGAGCGGGACCTCGAGCTCGTGCTCGGTCAGCACCAGGCCGGGGATGCGGATCACCGCGTCGACTCCAGGAAGCCGAAGAAGACGGCGCTCCAGCGCGCCGCGGCGTCGAGGAACGGGGCATGCCCTGAGTCCTCGAAGATCTCGATCTCGACGCGCCCGCCGGCGTCGCGGTAGCGCTCCAGCACCGCGCGGATCTGCGCGATCATCGTCTGCGGCGGGAACGCCTCGGCCCCGGGCCAGTCCGGGACCGCGCCGAGGCTGCCGAGGTGCCCCATCTCCCACGGCGAGCCGTCCGCGACGACGACGTCGCGCGCGCCGTGCGTCCAGAGGACCGGCGGCTTACGCGGCAGGTCCACGATCTCGCTCCAGTTGCAGTAGCGGGGGGAGAGGGCGTTGAGGAGCCCGCGCGTGCCCGGCGCGACGCCCGGCCAGTGCTCCGAGGGCGCCGAATCGCCCGGATAGCCGTCGTCGCCGACGTAGGACTTGAGGATCTCCTCCAGCAGCTCCTCCTCGCGCTCCTCGCGGTGGCCTGCCCGCCAATACGCCGAGTTCATGACGCTGCGCGGCGACGTGTCGGCCTGCGCGGTGCGGTCGCCGGCGGCCAGCCGGGCGACGAAGTCGGCGTTCGTCGTCCCGCCGCCCGACCCCGCGTAGTCCGGGAAGCACGGCGTCCCGTCGGCGAACGTGCCGCCGTAGCCGTACGGCGACACGGGATCGATGAACGTCAGCGACGCGACGGGGCGCTCGAGCGCGTAGGCGGCGATCGCGGCACCGCCAGTCGACCACCCGGCGAGGTGCGGCGGCTGCTCGACTCCGAGCGCGCGCAGGAGCGCGGCGGTGTCGTCGGCCCAGTCGCGCAGGCCGCGGGTCGCGTCGATCGGCGCCGGCTCGGAGTCGCCGAAGCCGCGCATGTCGGGCGCGATCAGGCGGTAGCGGATCGGCGCGCGCTCGAACAGGTGCGCGAAGAAGCGCCCGCTCGAGAGGTTGCCGTGCAGCAGCACCACCGGGACGCCGTCCTCGGGGCCGGACTCCAGCAGGTGCATCCGGATCCGGTCGGTCTCCACCGTTCGCTCGCGCATCGGCGCGAGACTATCCGCCGATGGCGCGCGTGATCATCCGAGCCCCGACCCTCGACGACGAAGAGGACTTCCTCGCCGCCATGCGCGCGAGCCGCGAGGCGCACCGCCCATGGCTGTACCCCCCGCAGGATGCCGCCGCCTACCGCGACTACCTCGCCACGCTCGGCGAGCGAAAGCACGGTTTCCTGGCGCGCCGCCGCGAGGACGGCGCGGTCGTCGGCTGGGCGAACGTCTCGGAGATCGTCCGCGGCTCGCTGCAGAGCGCGTTCCTCGGCTACGGCGGCGTCGCGGCCTACGCCGGGCAGGGCTACATGACCGAGGTGCTCGGGCTCGTCGTGCGCCACGCCTTCGGCGCGCTCCGACTGCACCGGCTGGAGGCCAACATCCAGCCGGGCAACGTGGCCTCGATCGCGCTGGCCCGCCGCTGCGGCTTCGAGAAGGAAGGCTTCTCCCCGCGCTATCTCAAGGTCGGGGGCCGCTGGCGCGATCACGAGCGCTGGGCGATCCGCGCCGATAGTGTTCGGGGTGCGCCAAGAAGGTGACGAAGGGAGCCAAATGACGGGATCGAACGGGTCGTCCACAGGCCGAGGCGCCGCAGTGCGGCGCGTCGAGGATCCGCCGCTGCTTCGAGGTACGCGGCCGTATACGGACGACCTGAGAGAGCCCGGAGCGTTGTACGCCGTCTTCGTGCGCTCGGGCTTCGCCCATGCCACGATCACCTCGATCGACGTCTCCGAGGCGGCGAGCGCACCCGGCGTCGTCGGCGTGTACACCGCCGCCGACCTGGAGATGCAGCCGCAGCCGCCTGCGGGGCCGCCGGTCGCGACGCCGGGGGAGATGCGCCGCCCGATCCTCGCCAGTGAGAGGGTCCGCTTCATCGGCGAGCCGGTCGCCGTCGTGGTCGCCGAGACCCGCGCGCAGGCGGTCGACGCCTCCGAGCTGGTCTACGTCGACTACGACGCGCTGGATGTGGTCGTCGACATGGAGAAGGCGCTCGAGCCGGGCGCGCCGCTGCTGTTCGAGGACGCGCCCAACGGCAACGTCGCGGCGCAGGGCCCCGCCGGCGAGGACGCGCTCGGCGACGCCCAGGTGATCGTCAGCGCGCGCCTGGTCAACCAGCGCCTCGCCGCGGTCCCGATGGAGCCGGGCGCCGGCGTCGCCGCGCCCGATCCGGACACGCCGGGCGCGTTCATCCTGTGGACGCCGAGCCAGGGCCCGCACGCGTACCAGTCCGCGGTCTGCGAGTCGCTCGGGCTCGAGAAGGAGCAGCTGCGCGTCGTCACTCCGGCCACCGGCGGCGGGTTCGGCGCGCGCATCGCCTGCTACCCGGAGACGATCACGCTCGTGGCGCTCGCCCGCGAGCTCAACCGGGCGGTGCGCTACATCGAGACGCGGTCCGAGACGATGCTGGCGATGCAGCACGGCCGCGCGCAGGTGCAGCGCTTCGACCTCGCCGGCACGCGCGAGGGCAAGGTCACCGGCCTCAAGGCGCGCGTGATCGCCGACTGCGGCGCGTATCCGGCGGACGCGTCGCTGATGCCGATGCTCACCGGCCTGATGTCGTGCGGCGTCTACGACATCCCGAAGGTCGACTTCCAGTTCACCTGCGTGGTCACGAACACGACGCCGATCGGCGCCTACCGCGGCGCCGGCCGGCCGGAGGCGACCGCGCTGATCGAGCGCGCGATCGACATGTTCGCCGACGAGATCGGCATGGACCCCGCCGAGGTGCGGCGGATCAACTTCATCCGCGACTTCCCGCACCAGACGGTCACGGGCGCCAACTACGACTCGGGCGAGTACGAGGCGGCGCTGAACCGCGTGCTCGAGACCGCCGGCTACCAGCAGCTGCTCGATCAGCAGCGGGAGCGGCGCGAGAACGGCAGCCCGCTGCAGCTCGGCATCGGCCTGTGCAGCTACGTCGAGTGGACCGGCTTCGGCTCAGAGCTCGGCACGTGCGAGGTCGGCGAGGACGGCATCGTGACCGTCCGCTCGGGCGCGTCCGCCCACGGGCAGGGCCACGAGACCGCCTATGCGCAGCTCGTGTCCGGCACGCTCGGCGTGCCGTTCGAGGACGTGCGCGTGATCCAGTCTGACACCGCGAAGGTGGCGCGCGGCATGGGCACGGCCGGCTCGCGCTCGCTCCAGGTCGGCGGCACCGCCGTGCTCAACGCGTCCAACGAGGTGCTCGAGAAGGGTCGCCGGCTCGCCGCGCACCTGCTCGAGGCCGACGTCGGCGACATCGCCGTCTTCCCGGGCGAGGGCCTGGGCGTGACGGGCGCGCCGGGGTCGGCGCTCTCGTGGGCCCAGCTCGCCGCCGCGGCCTCCGACGACGGCCGCCGCCCGGACGGCATGATGCCCGGGCTGACCGCGGAGAACGACTTCGAGACCCCGGACGCGACGTACCCGTTCGGCACGCACCTCGCGGTCGTCGAGGTCGACGTCGAGACCGGCTCGACGAAGCTGATCCGCCACGTCACGGTCGACGACGCGGGCACGATGCTCAACCCGCTGATGGTCGAGGGCCAGGTCCACGGCGGGATCGCACAGGGCGTCGCGCAGGCGCTCTACGAGGAGATCGCCTTCGACGAGGACGGCAACAACGTCACCGGCTCGCTCGCGTCCTACGCGATGCCGAGCGCAGGCGACCTGCCGATGTACGAGACCGAGCGCACCCAGACGCCCACGCCGCGCAACCCGCTCGGCGCCAAGGGCATCGGCGAGGCGGGCGCGATCGGCGCCACGCCCGCCGTCTGGAACGCGGTCGTCGACGCGCTCTCGCACCTGGGCGTGAGGAACATCGACATGCCCGCCACGCCGCAGCGCGTCTGGGAGGCGATCAGCGCCGCCTGATCACCCCGAGAAGCGGGGCGCGGGAGGCGACACCACGATCAGCACGGCCGCGGCGGTCCTTCGCGCCGCGGTCAGCTGACGCGTGCTCGAGTCGACCGCCAATCGGTGCACAGACTTGCCCGCAACGAGATGATCCCGCCTCATCCGACGGGGGTGATCGGCTCGAGGCCGCGACTTCGGATGCCGACGTGTGTCTGAGATGCTTGCCGTGCGCCCTCTGCTCCCATTGCTCCTGCTCCTCCTCCTCGCCGTCCCCGCGAAGGCGTCCGCGTCGATGGAGTTCGCGCTCCAGGACGACGACGTGTTCGTCCACCAGCGCGGGTTCGACCGTGACCGCGGGCTCGATCACGCGGTCGATCTCGGCGTCTCGCGCATCCGCGTCAACGTCCTGTGGTCGCGCGCGCTGGTGTCCGGCGGCTCCGCCCACCCGGTGTACGACTTCTCGGCGATCGACGCGCTCCAGGAGGCCGCCGCCGAGCGCGGCATCAAGCTGCAGCTGACGATCGCGGGACCCGCGCCCTCGTGGGCGACGCGCAACCACAGGGCCGGCAACTACGCGCCGGACGCGGCCGAGTTCGGCCGCTTCGTGCGCACGGTGGCGCTGCACTTCAAGGGACGCGTGGACCGCTACTCGATCTGGAACGAGCCGAACTGGAGCACGTGGCTGGCTCCGGCCAGGGAGGCGCCGTCGCTGTATCGCCGCCTGTACCGCGCCGGCTACGCCGCGATCAAGGGCGTGGACCCCGGCGCCCAGGTGCTGATCGGCGAGCTGGCGCCGGTCGGCGGCGGGCGCGCGATCGCGCCGCTGCAGTTCCTGCGGGCGCTCACCCCGCGCGGGAGCGCGCCGCTGAAGGCCGACGGCTTCGCGCTGCATCCCTACCAGCTGACCAGCGCCCCGACGCTCGCCGCGGGCAAGCCCGACGACGTCACGATCGGCACGCTCGGCCGGCTCACGACCGCGCTCGACGCCCTCTACCGGCGCGGCGCGCTGAAGACCTCCAAGGGCCGCAAGCTCGACCTCTACCTGACCGAGTTCGGCTACCTGACCGCGGGCTCGCGGCGGCAGAAGCCCGCCCGGATCGCCTCCTGGATGATCACCGCGCTCAAGATCGCGCAGCGCAACCCGCGCGTGCGCGAGCTGCTGCAGTACCAGCTGATCGATCCGCCCACCGATGCGCTCTGGCACTCGGCGCTGCTCAGCCGACACGGGTCGCCGCAGCCGGCCTACAAGGCGCTGGTGAAGGCGCTCAACCCGTAAGGACGAGCTTCCCGAACACGTCGCCCGCGTGCAGCGCCTCGAGGGCGGCGCGGGCGTCGCGCAGCGGCATCGTCGCCCCGATCACGGGGTGGATGCCCTTCTCGGCGCAGAAGCGCGCGAGCCGATCCAGCTCGTCGCGCGTGCCCATCGTCGAGCCGATCACGGACAGCTGCAGGAAGAACACGCGGTTGAGCTCGGCCGGTGGGTCGTATCCGCTGGTCGCGCCGGAGATGACGACCGTCCCGCCCGGCTTGAGCGCCTTGAGGGAGTGGCTCCACGTCGCCGCGCCGACGGTCTCCATCACCGCGTCGACGCGCTCCGGCAGCCGCGCGCCGGACTCGAACGCATCGGCCGCGCCGAGCTCGACGGCCTTGGCGCGCTTGTCCTCGCTGCGGCTCGTCGCCCACACGCGGATCCCGGCCACGCTCGCGAGCACGATCAGCGCGGTCGCCACGCCGCCGCCGGCGCCCTGCACCAGCAGCGTCTGCCCGGGCGTCACGGCGCCGCGCGTGAACAGCATCCGGTAGGCCGTCAGCCAGGCGGTCGGCAGGCACGCGGCCTGCTCGAAGGTCAGCCCGGCCGGCAGCGGCACGAGGTTGCGGCGCGGGACGGCGACGCGCTCGGCGAACGTGCCCTGGTGGCGCTCGGAGAAGATCGAGCGGCGCGGGTCGATGGTCTCGTCCCCGCGCCAGTCGGGGCTCGAGATGACCGAGTGCACGAGCACCTCGTTGCCGTCCTCGTCCAGGCCCGCGGCGTCGCAGCCGAGGATCATCGGCAGGCGCTCCGCGGGCAGCCCGACGCCCTTGAGCGACCACAGGTCGTGGTGGTTGAGCGAGGCGGCCTTGACGGTCACGGTCGTCCAGCCCTCCGGCACCTCCGGCTCGGGGCGATCGCCCAGCTCGAGTGCTGAGAGGGGGTCGTCCGGCGCGATGCGGGCGGCGTAGGCGGCGAACACCGTGGTCTAGATCCGGTGCGCCTGGAGTTCGCCGGCCATCGGCGGCGATCGTACCGCGCGCCTCGCAGCGCATCCCCTGAAACGCATCCGAGGTCACTTTGTATGCGTTTCCTGACGCGATCGTGCGTACACGCGTAATGTGGCCGCGACGCTGCGCGCCTGCTGCCGTACGGTCGCCCTGACGGCTACGAAGGACTACCAAGGCGTGCGAGCGATCCCCCCACGCGTCGCCGTTGTCCTACTCGGCCTCGTGGCCGTGACGGGCTTCGGCACGAACGCCGCGGCGCAGACGCCGCACCCAGAACCTGCACCCGGTGCGGCCACAGGGCCGGCCCCGGAACAGGCGCCCGCGCCTCGCGCGACGCCGCGGCCGGCGCCCGCGCCGGTGAAGCCGCACGTGGTCGCGACGCCGCGCCCGGCCGCGACCGCGACGCCTCGACCCACCGTCGCGGTACCGCATGCCACCGCGAAGCCGCGCGTGACCGCCGCGCCCCGGGCGACGGCCGTGCCCCGGGCGACCGCGGCGGCCCCGGTCGTGCGCGCGACGCCGCCCGTCGCGAGCTCAGCGCCCGTTCGCCATCGTGCGACGCGCCACAGGGCCGCGCATCGCGCGACGCCGGCGCCCACCGCGGCCGTCAAATCGTCGCGCGTCGTCACGGCCGCTCCGCGGCCGGCCGTGCACGCCTCCGGCGATGACGGCGACGGCCGCCGCATGGCCGTCGCCGGGCTGACGCTGCTGGGGCTGGCGCTCACCAGCGCCGGGTTCCTCATCCTCACCATGCGCGATCAGCACAGGAGCCCACGGACGTGAGCGCGCGCTTCGGTGTCGTGACCGTGCTGCTCACGCTCGCGGCGGCCGCGCCCGCGAGCGCCGCGCCGGTGATCACCCCGTCCATCTACGGGACGCTCGGCACCAACGACTGGTACACGAGCGACGTAACCGTCAACTGGAGCGTTACGGATCCGAGCGGTGCTCCGATCACCTCGCAGTCGAACAGCTGTCTCGCCACGACATTCCGCAGTGACACCCCGTCGGTGACGCAGTCGTGCACGGCCAGCAGCGCGGGCGGGACCTCGACGGTCACGACGCGGCGGATCCGGATCGACCGCACGCCGCCCAGCGGGATCACGGCGACGACCAGCCGGGCGCCGGATCACGTGCGCTGGTTCAACGGGCCGGTCGCGATCACGTGGTCGGGAACGGATGCCATGTCGGGCATCGCGTCCTGCACGACGGCGACCTACTCCGGGCCGGACTCGCCGAGCGCGGGAGTAAGCGGCACGTGCCGCGACGCCGCGGGCAACACGAGCGCCCCGTTCACGCTCTCGCTCGCCTACGACGCGACGCCACCCGCGCTCAGCAACGTCACCGCCACGCCGGGCGACACGACCGCAGCGCTCGCCTGGAAGCCGTCGGCCGACACACAGGCGGTCTCCGTCATCGCGACCGCTCCGGGGGCGCCCGCGCGAACGGTCTACCAGGGGCCGGGCACTTCGGTCCTGGACACCGGGCTGACCAACGGCCTCCCTTACACCTACACGGTCACCGCGTTCGATGCGGCGGGGAACACCGCGTCCCAGACGGCCGCGGCGACGCCCGACTCCAAGCTCGTCTCACCGCTCCCGGGAGCGCAGATCGAGAAGGCCCGGGCGCGCTCGAAGCCGCCGAACCTGACCTGGAAGGCGCGGGCCGGGGCGGCCTACTACAACGTCCAGCTGTTCCGCCGCATGGGCGGCCGCTGGCACAAGGTCATGAGCAGCTGGCCGCGGAAGAACCACCTGCGGCTGCGCAGCAGCTGGACCTATGGCGGACGGCGATGGACGCTGGACGAGGCGCATTACCGCTGGTACGTCTGGCCGGGCTACGGCGACAAGCGCCTGCACCACTACGGCAAGCTGCTCGGCCGGCGCGACTTCTTCATCACCGCGGCGTAGGCGCCGGCGGCACCGGCAGCCGTAGCCGAGCGCCTTGCGCAGCGCCTTGAACTCGTCCGAGCGGCGGTCGTCCTCGTGCTCGATGCCGGCCCGTGATCTCGTCGAGCAGGTCGAGCACGGCGACGGTGCGGGCCTCGGTGTCCAGCAGCGCCGGCTCGCACAGGCCGCCGACGACGGCGCGGCGCTCCATCGCGGTGCCGCGCGCCCACTCGCGCAGGCGTTCCGGCGGCGCCTCGCCGGCGGCGACGCGGGCGAGCTCGAGATCGGCGCGTGGGGCGGGCGCGCGCAGCGGCGGCTCCCAGTCGTCGGACTCGCGCAGGAGCGCGCGCTACTCGCTCAGTCGCCCTGCCACCCGGACCACAGGCGGTCGGGCACGGGCGGCGGGTTCGGTACGCGCGGCTCGCGCGGGGGCGGGGGAGGCTCGGGCGGGATCCAGACGTTGTCGGCAGGCCGGCGCTCGCGGCGGCCGACGTTGTCGATCAGGGCGAACATCACGCCGCCTACGACGGCGGCGAACAGGATCGAGAACGCGACGGTCATGCTCGCACCGAGGGTAGTGGCCGATCGCCCGGGCGTTACGCTCCGCTCGTGAGCGACGACGAACGCGAGCTGATCGCGCGACTGCGCGCGGGCGACGAGGACGCCTTCATGGAGCTCGTCGAGCGCTACGGCCCGCTGATGCTGAGGATCGCGCAGACCTACGTGCGCTCGCGCGCCGTCGCGGAGGACGTCGTGCAGGAGGCGTGGCTCGGCGTGCTGAACGGGATCGACCGCTTCGAGGGCCGCTCGTCGCTGAAGACCTGGATCCTCCGCATCGTCGCCAACCAGGCCCGTACGCGCGGGCAGCGCGAGGGGCGCAGCGTGCCGCTTTCCGCGCTGGACGGCGACGGCGACGCGGCCGTCGACCCGGACCGCTTCTTCGGTGCCGATCAGGCTCGCCATCCCGGCGCGTGGTCGGTCCCGCCGGAGCCGTGGCCGGAGGACGCGCTGCTCGCGGAGGAGACGCTCGAGCAGGTCCGGATGGCGATCTCGCAGCTGCCGCCGCGCCAGCAGGAGGTGATCGTCCTGCGCGACGTCGAAGGCTGGGACCCCGCCGAGGTGAGCGAGGCGCTGGGCCTCACCGACGGCAACCAGCGCGTGCTGCTGCACCGCGCGCGGTCCAAGGTCCGCGGCGAGCTCGAGCGCTACCTGGGCGGCGTGGAGATGGCGGCGTGACGGCGCCGGGCGGCATCACGTGCCGCGAGCTCGTCGAGCTCGTCAGCGACTACGTCGACGGCTCGCTGGAGCCAAAGACGCGCGAGCGGCTCGAGGTCCACCTGCGGGCGTGCGCGGGGTGCACCGAGTACGTCCACCAGATCCGCACGACGGTCCGGCTCGCCTCGGCGGCTGCGCTCGAGCAGCACCCCGACGGGGCGGCGCTGCTCGAGGCGTTCCGCACCTTCCGGAGGCGCTGAGCTCAGCGGCGCAGCAGCGGCGCGGTCAGGCAGGTGGGGCCGCCGTCGCCCTTGAGCGAGAGGTCGGAGCCGTCGTAGGTATGGACCTCGATCCCGCGCTTGGCGAGCTCGTCGCGGACCATGGGCGCGGCGTCGACCATCACGACGACCCCGGGGCGGACCGCAAGGATGTTGCAGCCCATGGCGGCGTAGCTGTCGGGATCGATCGCAATCCAGCCGATCCCTCGCTCCTTGAGGTCCTGCAGCAGCCGCACCGGGGCGAGCGGCTCGTAGACGACGAACAGGTCCTCGGTGACGGCGGAGAGGAACGACTGCAGATGCAGGACGTAGGCGGGGCCCTGGTCGTGCGGCATGTCGTAGGTCTCGACGTGGACGCCCTCGGGGGTCAGCAGCGCCTGGAGCGCCTGTGCGCCGGCGCGGTTGGTGCGGTACCCGAGGCCGAGCGCGATCGTGTGGTCGTCAAGCCAGAAGCGGTCGCCGCCGTCGGCGTAGGCGTCACCCTCGAGCGTGCCGACGACCGGGATGCCGAGCCGCTCGAGCTCCTCGGCGGCGTGCCGCGGCTCGCTCGACCGGATCGGCTTGGCCATGTTGAGGGGGATGCCGCCGCGCGCCGTCATGATCAGCGGGTCGTGCATGTAGACGGCGTCGACCAGGCCGTCGATCGAGCCGGCCAGCTCGACCTCCACGCCGAGGTCGCTCAGGAGCTGCGCGAAGGCTTCGTGCTGGCGCTCCAGCGAGCCGGAATCCGGGACGCGCCAGCCGGCGGCGTCCCAGTCCCCGGACGTGGCCGGACGGCGGATGAGGACGCGCCGCAGCGGCGCGACCATCGAGGTGACGCCGTAGCGGGCGCCGGGCGTGGTGGCTGCGCTCATGCCCCGCATCCTGGCGCGCCGGGATAAATCGCGCTCAGCGGGTGGCGGCGAGCCGGCGCGCCCGGGGGTATCCGGGCTATGGGTGGCGCCGTCCATGCGCGAGCGGTGTCGTCCATGGCTTGGCGGGCTGACGGTCACGATGGTCGGCTGGTGCGCGAACCTCGGGCGCGGGTTCCGGGTTCGGCGAACTGCGCCGGGTGGGGGATGCGGGTCTGTCCGGCTTGGCGGGCTGACGGTCACGATCGATCATCGTGGTCGCGCGTTCGCGCACGTTCGATCATCTTCGCGCGGTGTCTCCGGGGGGTGCCTCACGAACCTTCGAACTATTCGAAGGTTCGTGAGGCACCCCTCGCATCGCGGCCCCAAAACGATCACGCGGCCCCGCGAACCGCGCAGACAACCTGACCCGCTCCCTTACCAGCGCAGTTCGCCGGACCTGCCGGACCGCGGCGAGAAGAGGCGCCGCACGCGCGGCCCGCGAAGCGCGGTGAGGCGCGACGGGACGAGCCGAGGCCGCGTGAGGCGAGGCGCGGCGAGACGTGACGCGGCGAGGCGCCGCCGGGTGCGGCCCCGGGCGTCTCGTTGGGCACCGGGTCGCGGCGAGTTCATGTCGGGCGACGAGCCGCCCGCGGAGTGGCGCGGCAACCCGCGCCACCCCCTCACCGGCGCAGCTCGTCGGACCTGCCGAGGCGCGGCGACGGCGCGGCTCCCGGCGACGGCGCGGCTCGCGGCCTCGGCACGGCGCGGCGACCGCGGCGGGGCGGGGCGGGGGCGATGCGCGCCAAGGCGAACCGCGTGGTGCCGGCCCCCGGGCCCGGCGCGGACGCGCGCGATCGCTACGACGTGAGCGCCTCCACGATCAGGAGCGCCGCCGCGCGCGATGAAGGCACGCCGCGCCAGCGCCCCCCTCGCACGCGGGTCATCCCGCATGCCTCCCACGACGACCACGGGCGCGTTGTGCACGGTGCCGACCGCCCCATGAGCGTGCGGCCGGCCGGCCTCGCCCGCCCTCCCGACGCGGGCGACCGGTCAGCTGCCGCGGTAGGTGCTGTAGGACCAGGGGGAGACGAGCAGCGGCACGTGGTAGTGCGCCGACGGATGCGCGACGCCGAAGCGGATCGGCACGAGGTCGAGGAACGGCGGATCGTGCTCGTCGCCGCGGAAGTAGTCGCCGATCGCGAACACGAGCTCGTACTCGCCCGCGCGCAGGTCCCCGTGGGCGATCAGCGGCTCGTCGGTGCGCCCTTCCGCGTTGGTGACGAAGTCCCCGAGCAGCTTGCGCCGCGGCCCCGCGTAACGCGCGAGCGCGATCCCGACGCCGGCCGCGGGGCGTCCCCGCGCGGTGTCCAGGACGTGGGTCGTGAGGAACCCGGTCATAGCGCGTCGTCCAGCCGCAGCCGCGCGATCTTCGCGATCTCCGCCAGCGCCGTCTCGACCTCGTGCTCGCGCGAATGGGCCAGGCGCACGCCCGCGCTGGCGAGGATCGACTCGCGGGTGTGCTCGCGGACGCAGATGACGAACGGGAAGCCGAAGCGCTCGCGGTAGGCGGCGTTGAGCGCGGTGAAGCGCTCGTACTGCTCCGGCGAGAGGTGGTCCAGCCCCGCGCCCGACTGCTCGGAACGGGAGGCGCCGGTCAGCACCGCCACGCGCTCGCCGAGGTCCGGATGTGCGCGGATCAGCCCGATCCGGCGCTCCTCGGAGGCCGAGTACATCGCCGCGGCAAGGGCGGCGTGGAGCTCCTCGGCGTCGGCGAAGCCCTCCGGGCGCCAGGCGTCCTCGGCGACCCACGGCGAGGCCTCGTAGAGCGCGCCGAAGCGGGCGACGAAGGCATCACGGGAGAGGGAGATGCGGCCGTTGCCGCCTGAGGCGGCGTCCTCGCCCAGCGCGAGCGGCACGAGCTCGAACGCGTCGACGTCGACCAGCCCGCGGTCGGTGATCTTCAGCGACGGGATCACCGAGAGGGCGAGGAACGAGAGCGTCATGAACGGCGCGCCGATCGCCACGCCCTGCTCGGCCAGCAGCTCCTGCAGACCCTCGAGCCGCGCGGCGACGACCTCGACTGGCTCGTCGGAGAGCAGCCCGGCGACCGGCAGCGGAAGCTCGCCGCGCACGGCACCGCCGCGCGCGACGACAAGGCCGCCGCCGAGCGCCTGGGCGCGCTCGGCGCAGACCCGCATGTCATCGTCGGCGACGCCGACGACCACCAGATTGTGTGCGTCGTGCGCCACGGTCGAGGCGAACGCGCCCGCGCGCAGCCCGAAGCCGCGCACGAGCCCGAGCCCGACGCGGCCGGTTGCGTGGTGGCGCTCGATCACGGCGATCTTCGCCAGGTCGCGCTCCGGGTCGGCGACGACGTGGCCGTCAACCACCCGCGGCGCCTCGACGCCCGCCCCCGTGATCAACTGCCCCGGCTGGATCTCGATCACGCGCACGCGCTCCGGCGCGCCCGGGATCTCGAACCGGACGGGGATCGAGCGCATCGTCCCCTCCAGCCCGCGGGCCGTCGCACCGCCGAACTCGGGCCGGCGGCCCTGCTTGAGCACCAGCGACGCCCGGAAGTCCACGACGTCGTCGAGCAGCACCACGTCGGCGACCATCCCGGGCGCGATCGCCCCGCGATCGAGCAGCCCGTGCGCCCGCGCGCCGTGCAGCGTCGCCATCACGAGCACGTCCTCGGGCGCGATGCCCTCGCCGACGGCGATCCGGCACATCTGGTCGATGTGACCCTCGCGGAAGAGGAAGTCGGGCTCGCGGTCGTCGGTGCAGAACGCGCAGTAGTCCGGGCCATGCTCGCGGACGAGGGCGAGCAGGTCGACGAGGTTGCGGGCATTGGAGGCCTCGCGGATCAGCACCCACATGCCGCGCCGGCGCTTCTCGAGCGCCTCCTCCGGCGTCGTCGCCTCGTGGTCGGAGCCGATGCCGGCCGCGACGTACGCGTCCAGCCGCGCGCCCGTCACGCCCGGCGCGTGACCGTCGACATGCGCCGCGACCATCCGCGCGAGCACGTCCGGGTCGCCCGCGATGACGCCCGGGAAGTTCATCATCTCGGCCACGCCGATCGCCCGCGGGTGGCGCAGGATCTCGCGCATCTCGTCCGGCCCGAGCGGCCCGCACGGGGACTCGAAGCCCGAGGCGGGGACGCACGAGGGCGCCATCACGAACACGTCGAGCGGCAGGCCCTCGGCCGCGTCGAGCAGCCAGCGCACGCCGGCGACGCCCGCCACGTTGGCGATCTCGTGCGGGTCCGTGACGACCGTCGTCGTGCCGCGCGGGACGACGGCGCGGGCGAACTCGCGCGGCGTCAGCTTCGAGGACTCCAGGTGCACGTGGGCGTCGATGAACCCGGGCACGAGCCACTTCCCGCGGCCGTCGATGCGCTCGCCGCCCTCATAGGCGCCGACGCCGGCGATCCGCCCGCCGGCGATCGCCACGTCGCCCTGGAGCCACTCGCGCGTGAAGGCGGAGAACACCCGCGCGCCCTCGATCACGGTGTCGGGCGGCGCGTCTCCGCGGGCGACGGCGATCAGTCTCATAGCCCCACGATGTCATCCGGACGCACAGGCACGCGTACGAGCTCGCGCCCCGTCGCGTCGCGCAGGGCGGCAACCACCGCGGGGGTCGAGGAGATCGTCGGCGGCTCGCCGATCCCGCGCAGCCCGTACGGCGAGTCGGGGTCGCCGAGCTCCAGGACGTCGAGCTCCACGGGCGGCATGTCGAGCACCGTCGGGATCAGGTAGTCGGTGAAGGACGCGTTGCGCACGAGCCCGTCCACGACCTGGATCTCCTCCATCAGCGCCAGCCCGAGCCCCTGCGCGATACCGCCCTCGATCTGCCCCTCGACCGCCTGCGGGTTGATCGCCTTGCCGACGTCCTGCGCGGTGGCGATCTCGACGACCCGCACGAGCCCCAGCTCGACGTCGACGTCGACCACCGCGCGGTGGGCGGCGAACGCGAACGTGACGTGGGCGTCGCCCTGCCCGCGCTCGTCGAGCGGGACGGTCGGCCGGTGGTGATACTCGCGCGTCTCCTCGACCGGATCGTCCTCGACCAGCGCGGCGATCAGCTCCGGGTCGAGCTCGCGGCCGCCCGCGCGCTCACGCAGCCGGTCCCGCACGGCACGGCACGCCGCCTGTACGGCGCCGCCGGTCATGTGCGTCTGGCGCGACGCCGAGGAGGAGCCGGCGGAGCCGACCGCGGTGTCGGCCGGCAGGACGAGCACGTTCTCGATCCCGAGCTCCGTCCGCGCGATCTGGCCCTGGACGGTCACGAGCCCCTGCCCGACCTCCGCCGCCGCCGTGTGCACCTCGACGATCGGCTCGCCGTGCGCGGCCGACACGCGCACCCGCGCGGTCGAGTAGTCGTCGAACCCCTCAGAGAAGCCGACGTTCTTGAAGCCCACGGCATAGCCCACGCCGCGCACGACGCCCTCGCCGCGGGTGACGTTCGCGACGCCGCCGGGCGGCGGGCCGCCGGGCGCCGGGAGCGGCCGCTCGGACACGAGCCGCAGCAACTCGGCGACCGGCGCGGGGCAGTCGATCGGCGCGCCGGTCGGCATGCTCGAGCCGGTCTGCATCGCGTTGATCCGCCGCAGCTCGACGGGGTCGACCTCCAGCGCCCGGGCGAGCTTGTCCATCTGCGCCTCGTACGCGAAGCAGGTCTGCACCGCGCCGAACCCGCGCATCGCGCCGCACGGCGGGTTGTCGGTGTAGACGACGTAGGAGTCGATCCGTGCGCTCGGCACGACGTAGGGCCCGAGCGCGAACGAGGCGGCGTTGCTGCACACCGCGGTCGAGGACGACGCGTAGGCGCCGCCGTCGAGCAGGATCTCCGCGCGCACGTAGGCGAGCCTGCCGTCGCGCGTCGCCCCGTGCTCGTAGCGCATCTTCGCCGGGTGGCGGTGGACGTGGCCGAAGAAGGACTCCTCGCGCCCGTAGACCATCTTCACCGGCCGGCCCGTGTGCAGGGCGAGCATGCACGCGTGGATCTGCATCGAGACGTCCTCGCGACCGCCGAACGCGCCGCCCACGCCGGCCAGCGTGAAGCGGACCTTCTCCGGCGGCAGGTCGAGCGACGCCGCGACCTGGTCGCGATCGACGTGCAGCCATTGCGTGGCGATGTAGATGTCGACGCCGCCGTCCTCGGCGGGCACCGCGAGGCCCGACTCGGGACCCATGAACGCCTGGTCCTGCATGCCCATCTCGTACTCGCCGGTGACGACCACGTCGGCCTCGCCCGGCTCGGGCCCGTGCTCGATCCGGACGTGCCGCAGCACGTTCCCGCGCGGGTGCAGCGGCGGAGTCTCGGGGTCAAGTGCACGCCGAGAGTCGGTCAGCGGCTCGAGCTCCTCGTAATCGACCTCGATCCGGTCTGCCGCGCGCCGGGCGGTCTCCGGATGGTCCGCCGCGACGATCGCCACCGCCTCGCCCTGGTAGCGGACCTCGCCGAACGCCAGCACCGGCTGGTCGTGGATCTCGAGCCCGTAGACCTTGCGGCCGGGGACGTCGTGATGCGTGAGAACCGCATACACGCCGGGGACGGCGAGCGCCGCGCCGAGCTCGATCGAGCGGATGCGGGCGCGCGGGTGAGGGCTGCGCAGCGTCGCGCCCCACAGCATCCCGTCGGCCCACAGGTCCGACGAGTACGCGAACTCGCCCTTGACCTTCGGGATCCCGTCGGGGCGGCGGACCGACTCGCCGATGCCCTGGCCGACGCCGGTGATCGTCGTCACGCGCGCACCCCTGCCGCGAGCCGGGCGCTCGCAGCCGCCAGGTCGTGCGCGATCCGCTCGGCGTCGCCGGTCAGCAGCTCGCCGCCGCGCACGACCTCGCGGCCGCCGACGAACACGCGGTCCGCAAGCGGCCGGGGCCCGAGCACGAGCGCGGCGACCGGGTCCTCGATGCCGGCGTGGTCGAGATCGTCGAGGCGCCACAGCACGACGTCGGCCAGCATGCCCGCCTCGAGCGTGCCGAGCTCGTCCTCGCGGCCGAGGCAGCGGGCCCCGTGGACCGTGCCCAGCTCCAGCGCCTCGTGCGCGCTCAGCGCCGCCGGGCCGCCGGCCAACCGGGCGAACAGCAGCGCCTGGCGCAGCTCGCCGCCGAGCTCGCCGGCCTCGTTGGAGGCGGCGCCGTCGACGCCCAGGCCGACCGGCGCGCCCGCGCGCACCAGCGGCACGACCGGCGCGATCCCGGCCCCGAGCCGCGCGTTGGACGAAGGGCAGTGGGCGACGCCCGTGCCCGTCGCCCCGAACCGGGCGACCTCGTGCTCGTTGAGGTGCACGCAGTGCGCGAGCCAGACGTCGTCGCCGAGCCAGCCGAGCTCCTCCAGATACTCGACCGGCCGCATGCCGAAGAGCTCCTTGCAGAACTCCTCCTCCTCGACGGTCTCGGCCATGTGGGTGTGCAGCCGCACCCCGCGCGCCCGCGCGAGCTCGGCCGTCTCGCGCATCAGCTCGCGGGTCACGCTGAACGGCGAGCACGGCGCGAGCGCGATCCGCAGCATCGCGCCCGGCGACGGGTCGTGCCAGCGATCGATCGCCGCCGCGCACGCCGCGAGGATCTCGTCGCGATCCTCGGTGATCTCGTCCGGCGGCAGCCCGCCCGCCGACTTGCCGAGGTCCATCGAGCCGCGGCACGGGTGGAAGCGGATCCCGAGCTCGCGCGCGACCTCGATCTCGACCTCCAGCAGATCGCCTGCGCCACGGGGAAACACGTAGTGATGGTCGCTCGCCGTCGTGCAACCTGACAGCAGCAGCGCGGCGAGGCCGGCCCGCGCGGCGGCCCGCTCGACGCCGGCGTCGATCCGCGCCCACTTCGGGTACAGCTCGACGAGCCACTCGAACAGCGTCGCCTGCTGCGACTGCCCGCGCGTCGCCGACTGATAGAGGTGGTGGTGGCAGTTGACGAGGCCCGCGGTGGCGAGGCGGCCCGACGCGTCGATGCGCTCGCCGTCCGGCCCATCGCCGGCGCCCACGGACACGATGCGGTCGCCCTCGAACGCGACGTGCCCGATGTCGCCGCCGGCGATGACGCACCCATCGAGGACGATCATGCCCGCGCGGCCGCCAGCCGCACCGCGTCGAGGATCTTCTCGTAGCCGGTGCAGCGGCACAGGTTCCCGGCCAGCGCCTCGCGGATCTGCTCGTCGGATGGCGACGGCACGCGCGAGAGCAGGTCGTGCGTCGCCACGATCAGCCCCGGCGTGCAGAACCCGCACTGCACCGCGCCCGCCTCGAGGAACGCCTCCTGCACCGGGTTCAGCTGCTCCTCGCCCGCGAGCCCCTCGACCGTCACGACCGAGCAGCCCTCCGCCTGTCCGGCGGCGACCAGGCACGAGCACACCAAGACGCCGTCGAGGTAGACCGAGCAGGACCCGCACTCGCCCTGCTCGCAGGCGTTCTTGGAGCCCGGCAGCTGGAGGCGCTCGCGCAGCACGTACAGCAGCGACTCGCCCTCCCATAGGCCGTCGACCTCGCGCGCGACGCCGTTGACCGTGCAGCTCAGGCGCATCGCGCCTCCCACGCCCACTTCAATGCCCGCCGCGCGAGCACCGACAACGCGTGGCGGCGGTACGCGGCCGTCCCGCGCACGTCGTCGATCGGCGACGCCGCCTCCGCCACAAGCTCCCCGAAACGCACGAGCACATCCTCGCCGGCCGGCCGGCCGCCGTCCCAGTCCAGCGCGTCCAGCGCGAAGGCCTCGGCCTCGACCGCGCGCCGGGGCGTCGGCGCGGCGCTCCCGATGCAGGTGCCGAGGCTGCGCTCGCGCAGGTCCAGCGCGAACGAGCAGACCGCGATCACCATCGCGTTGCGCGTCCCGACCTTGGAGAACTGCTGCGGCCCGCCGGCGGCCGGGAACGAGAACGCCGCGATCAGCTCGTCCTCGGCGAGCACGTTGCGCTTGGGCCCGACGATGAACTCCTCGACCGCCAGCTCGCGCACGCCGCGCACCGACGCCAGCTCGACGGTGGCGCCGCTCGCGTACAGCGGCGGCAGCGCGTCGCCCGCGGGCGAGGAGGAGCCGAGGTTGCCCCCGATCGTCCCGCGGTTGCGGATCTGCGGCGAGCCGACGGTGCGCGAGGCCAGCGCCAATCCGGGCGCCAACTCGCCCAGCTCGTCGATCGCGCGCGAGTACGACACGCCGGCTCCGACGCGTACACGCCCATCGGCGCGCCGCCATTCCGTCAGCTCGCCGACACGCGTGAGGTCGAGCAGGACGTCGGGCCGGGAGCGGCCGAAGTTCATGTCCACCATCACGTCGGTGCCGCCCCAGACGGGCGTTGCGCCGGGGTGGGCGGCCTTCGCCTCGAGTGCACCCCGCCAATCGGCGGGTTGGAGGAACTCCATCCGGGCAGGAATACACCGCGAGGCCCTAACGTGCCAACCTTGCCTACTGTGACGCAGCGCACGTTCACGCGTCTCGCCGTGGTCAACCGCGGCGAGCCGGCGATGCGGCTGATCCACGCCGTACGCGAGCTCAACGAGGAGCTCGAGCGACCCATCACCGTGATCGCGCTCTACACGGAGCCGGAGCGCTCGGCGATGTTCGTCCGCCACGCGGACGAGGCTTTCTCGCTCGGTCCGACCGCGACCGTCGACGCCGACGGCAAGCGGACCGGCGCGTACCTGGACTACGAGGGGCTCGAGCGTGCCCTGAAGGCGGTGCGCGCCGACGCGGTATGGCCTGGTTGGGGGTTCGTCGCCGAGCACCCGGAGTTCTCGGATCTCTGCGAGCGCCTCGGCATCGTCTTCGTCGGCCCGAGCGGCGACGTGATGCGCGCGCTCGGCGACAAGATCCAGTCCAAGCTGATGGCCGAGAAGGCCGGCGTGCCGGTCGCGCCGTGGAGCAACGGGCCGGTCGCCACGATCGAGGAGGCGCGGGCGCACGCGGAGCGGATCGGCTTCCCCTTGATGATCAAGGCGGCGGCCGGCGGCGGCGGGCGCGGCATCCGCCGCGTCAACGACATGGACGGGCTCGCGAGCGCACTTGAGACGTCGCGCCGCGAGGCGCAGGACGCGTTCGGCGACGGCACCGTCTTCATGGAGGCGATGGTCGAGGGCGCGCACCACATCGAGGTGCAGCTGATCGCCGACGGCCAAGGCACGGCCTGGGCCGCCGGCGTGCGCGACTGCTCGTGCCAGCGTCGCCACCAGAAGGTCGTGGAGGAGTCCGCCAGCCCGGTGCTCGAGCCCGAGCAGGAGGAGGAGGTCAAGTCCGCCTCCGTGCGGCTCGCGCTCGAGGCCGGCTACCGCAACGCGGGCACCGTCGAGTTCCTCTACGAGCCCGAGCACCGGCGCTTCTCGTTCATGGAGGTCAACGCGCGCCTGCAGGTCGAGCACCCGGTGACCGAGGCCGTCACGGGCCTGGACCTGGTCAAGCTGCAGCTGCGCATCGCGGCGGGGGAGCGGCTGGAGGGTGAGCCGCCCGCGCCGATGGGCCACGCGATCGAGGCGCGCCTGAACGCCGAGGATCCCGCGATGGGCTTCGCGCCCACGCCCGGCCGCGTCCAGCTGCTCGACCTCAGCTCCGGCCCGGGCATCCGCGTCGACCGCGGCATCGCCACCGGCGACGTGATCCCGCCCGACTTCGACTCGATGGTCGCCAAGGTGATCGCGCACGGGCGCACGCGCGAGGAGGCGATCGCCCGCCTGCGCCGCGCGCTGCGCGAGAGCACCGCGATCATCGAGGACGGCACGACCAATCGCGCGTTCCTGCTGACGCTGCTCGACCGCCCCGAGTTCCGCAACGGCGAGGTCGACATCAACTGGCTGGACCGGCTCGGCGTCTCCGGCGACATGGAGTCCGTCCACGGCGCCGACGTCGCGTTGCTGCAGGCGGCGATCGAGCTCGCCGACGACGAGACCGCGACCGACCGCGCGAGCTTCTACGCCTACGCGCGCCGCGGCCGCCCGCACGCATCCGCGGCCCACGCGCGCAGCATCGAGGTCCGCCACCGCGGCCAGCCGTACCGCATCCTCGTCTCGCAGCTGAGCCCCGACCGTTACCGCACCGAGGTCGACGGCGTCGCCGTCGAGTGCACGATCGAGCGCCTCAGCGCACACGAGCGCCGGATCACGATCGGCGGGCTCACGCACCGCACGCTGATCAGCCGCCAGGGCGCCGACCTGCTCGTCGAGGTTCACGGCGTCCCGCATCGCGTCACGCGCGACGACGGCGGCCTCGTGCGCAGCCACGCGCCGGCGGTCGTCGTCGCGATCCCCGTTTCCGAGGGCGACGAGGTCGCCGAGGGGGAGGTGATCGCGATCGTCGAGTCGATGAAGATGGAGACGTCGCTGACCGCGCCCTTCGCCGGCCGCGTGCGCCGCGTCCTCACCGGCACCAATGTCCAGGTCGGCGCTCAGACGCCGTTGCTTCAGCTCGAGGCGATCGACGACGACGACGAGGACGCCGGCGCGGAGCGGGTCACCTTCACCGCCGAGGAGACCGTCGAGGAGGACGGCCTCGGCCGGCTGCGCTGGCTGCTGCTCGGCTACGACGTCAGCGCCGCGGAGGTCCGCCGCGTGCTCGACGAGCTGGACAACCGCGAGCCGGATCTCGAAGGCGAGCACCGGCTGCTGCACGTCTACGCGGACGTGCGCGCGCTCACGCGCGCGCGGCACGACATCGAGCGCGAGCTGCTGCACAGCCCGCAGGAGTACCTGCACGCCTACCTTCGCTCGCTCGACGTCAAGGCGGAGCGGCTGCCGGAGCGCTTCACCAGCTACCTCCAGCGCGCGCTCGCGCACTACGGCGTCGAGGGCCTCGACCGCACCCCGGCGCTCGAGGACGCGTGCTATCGCCTGTTCGTCTCCCAGCAGCGCGCCGAGTTGGCCAACACCGCGGTGCTGGCGATCCTCGACCGCCGCCTGCAGCGCGCCGACGAGCTGATCGGCAGGGCCGGCGACGGCTTCCGCGAGGTGCTCGACCGGATCGAGGCCTCCGCCGAGCGGCGCGACCCGGTGATCGCCGACCTCGCGCGCCAGCTGCGCAACCGCTACTTCGACCAGCCGCTGATCGCCGAGCGCCGTGAGGTCCTCTACGCGGACGTCGAGCGGCACCTGCGGGCCCTGGCCGCGGGCGAGCGCGACGGCCACGTGGAGGCGATCGTCTCCGCCCCGCAGCTGCTCGCTCCGCTGCTGATCGGGCACATGACCGACGCCCCGCCGGAGCAGCGCCCGACGCTGTTGGAGCTGATGACGCGGCGCTACTACCGCATCCGCGAGCTGGGGGACTTCAGCGAGGCGATCGTCGGCGACACGGCGTTCGCGATCACCGACTACGAGAACGACGGCCGCCGGCGCCACCTGATCGCCGGCTTCGTGGAGAACCATCGCTTCGACGACGCGGCGCGCGCGATCGCCCGCGTCGCCGAAGGCCATGAGCACGTCGTCGTCGATCTCTACGCGCATCAGAACGGCGACGCCGAGACGCTGATCGCCGGCCTCAAGGCCGCGCTCGAGCGCGCCGACCTGCGCCCCTCCGTGGAGCGCGTGGTGCTCGACGTGCCGGCGCCCGAGCGCGGCGTCTCGGCGGCCGACGCCATCACGCTGCGGCGCACGCCGGACGGGCGTTTCGCGATCGACCGCGACCTGCAGGGCGTCCACCCGGAGATGGGCGAGCGGCTCGGCCTCTGGCGCATGTCGGAGTTCGCGCTCGAGCGCATCCCGTCGCCGGCCGACGTCTACCTGTTCCGCGGCACCGGCCGCTCGAACCCGAAGGACGAGCGCCTGTTCGCGCTCGCCGAGGTGCGCGCGCTGAGCGTCGTGCACGACGAGAACGGGCGCGTCGTCTCGCTGCCCGAGCTCGAGCACATGCTGACCGAGGCGCTCGAGGCGCTGCGCCGCTACCAGGGCAAGCTGCCGCCGCGCGAGCGGCTGCTGTGGAACCGGGTGCGGTTGAACGTGTGGCCGGTGGTCGAGCTCGCGCCCGAGGCGGCCGGCGCGCTGATCGACCGCTACGCGCGCGAGACAGAGGGCCTCGGGATCGAGATGGTGATCATCCGCGGGCGCATGCGCGACCCGCGCGACGGGGAGATCCACGACCGCGAGCTGCGCCTGTTCGCGCCCGCCGGCCGCGGCGTGCTGGTGGAGCTCGACGAGCCGGCCAGACGACCGCTGCAGCCGCTCGACGAGGGCGCGCGCCGGATCGTGCAGGCGCGCCGGCGCGGCTCCGTGCATCCGGCCGAGCTGGTCAAGATCCTCGCGCCGGAGCGCGAGGACCGCGGCCGCGGCCTGCCCGCCGGCGAGTTCGTCGAGCACGACCTCGACGACGACGGCCGGCTCGTTCCGGTCGACCGCGCGCCGGCGACCAACGACGCCGCGATCGTCGTCGGGCTGGTGCGCTCGTTCACCAAGCGCCATCCCGAGGGGATGCAGCGCGTCGTGCTCATGGGCGACCCGACGAAGGCGCTCGGCTCGGTCGCCGAGCCGGAGTGCCGGCGCATCATCGCCGCGCTCGACATGGCCCAGGAGCTCGGCGTGCCGGTGGAGTGGTTCGCGCTCTCCTCGGGCGCGAAGATCGCGATGGACTCCGGGACGGAGAACATGGACTGGGTCGCCGCGGCGCTGCGGCGGATCATCGAGTTCACGCAACATGGTGGCGAGATCAATGTCATCGTCACCGGCATAAATGTGGGCGCGCAGCCGTATTGGAACGCGGAAGCGACGATGTTGATGCATACGAGGGGCATCCTGGTGATGACTCCGGAGAGCGCGATGGTGCTCACCGGCAAGACGGCGCTCGACTTCGCCGGCGGCGTCTCGGCCGAGGACAACTTCGGCATCGGCGGCTACGACCGCATCATGGGACCGAACGGCCAGGCGCAGTACTGGGCGCCGGACCTCGCGGGCGCATGCGCGACGCTGCTGCGCTACTACGACCACTCCTACGTCGCGCCGGGCGAGCGCTTCCCGCGCCGCGCGGAGACGAGCGACCCGGTCGACCGCGACGTCTGCAGCGCCCCGCACCGCGCCGTCGGCTCGGCGCTGGCGACCGTCGGCGACATCTTCTCCGACACCAGCAACCCGGACCGCAAGCAGCCCTTCGACATCCGCTCGGTCATGCGCGCGGTCTCGGACACCGATCACGCGCCGCTGGAGCGTTGGGCCAACATGCGCGACGCCGAGGCCGCCGTCGTCTGGGACGCGCACCTGGGCGGCTGGCCGGTGTCGCTGATCGGCATCGAGTCGCACCCGATCGACCGCTTCGGCCCCGTCCCCGCCGACGGGCCCGGCCAGTGGACGTCGGGCACCCTGTTCCCGCGCTCGTCCAAGAAAGTGGCGCGCGCGATCAACAGCGTGGGAGGGCGCCGGCCGGTCGTCGTGCTCGCGAACCTCGCGGGCTTCGACGGCTCGCCGGAGTCGATGCGCCAGTGGCAGCTCGAGTACGGCGCCGAGATCGGCCGCGCGATCGTCAACTTCGACGGCCCGATCGTCTTCTGCGTCATCTCCCGCTACCACGGCGGCGCGTTCGTCGTCTTCTCGCAGCGGTTGAACGAGGGCTTCGAGGCGATCGCCGTCGAGGGCGCCCGCGCGTCGGTGATCGGCGGCTCGGCCGCGGCCGGCGTCGTCTTCACGCGCGACGTGATGAACGCGACGCTGGGCGACCCGCGGATCGCCGAGCTCGACGAGCGGATCGAGGCGGCCGACGGCGCCGAGCGCCAGAAGCTGCGGACCGAGCGCGCGGTCCTGCTCGACACCGTGCGCAACGAGAAGATGGGCGAGTTGGCCGCGAAGTTCGACTCGATCCACTCGATCGAGCGCGCCGTCGAGGTCGGCTCGGTGAAGTCGATCGTCGCGGCGGGCTCGCTGCGTCCCTACCTCGTGGACGCGATCGAGCGCGGGATGCGCAAGGCAGCGGCGGGCGAAGAGCTGGGCGCGCTGTCCGGGTCGACGTAGGCTCAGAGGCCGAGGGCGCGGGCCGGATCGGTCGCCGCGCCCCGGACGGTCACCTCGAAGTGCAGGTGCGGCCCAGTCGCGTGGCCGGTCGCGCCGACGCGCCCGACGAGCCGGCCGGCGGCCACCGCCGCTCCCGGCGCAACGGCCGCGACGGAGAGGTGCGCGTAGCGCGTTCGCACGCCGTCGCCGTGGTCGAGCACGACCGTCAGCCCATAGCCGTCGTCGTAGCCGCTGAAGACGACCCGGCCGCTTGCGGCGGCGCTCACGGGCGTGCCGGTCGCGGCGGGGAAGTCGATGCCGGCGTGCCAGCCGGCGCCGCGCGGTCCGTAGCGGTCGGCCGGGGCGACGAGGATCGGGCGCCGCAGCGGCGGCGCGAGCGCGGGCGCGCGCCGGAGCAGCGCCTGCGTGGCCGGGCCGGCGATCCCGTCCTGGGGGAGCCCGCCGTAGGCCTGCGCGCGGATCACCGCCGCCTGGGTGTGGGCGCCGTAGAAGCCGTCGACCGTGCCGAGCGGGAAGCCGTGGCTCTCGAGCGCGAACTGCAGCGCGGCGACGTCGAACCCGCGGTCGCCGGGAGCGAGCGGCCGGCTGCCGACCGGATGGCGGCCGAGTGCGCCGAGCGCGCGGCGCGTCGCCGGGCCGGCGATGCCGTCGACCGCGATTCCCGCGCGCCGCTGCAGCACGCGCACGCCCTGCGCGGTCCCGGGGCCGGGCACGCCGTCGACGTTCCCCGCGTAGGCGCCGCGGGCGCGCAGGCCGGTCTGCAGGGCGGCGATCCGCTCACTCGCGACCGCGGGCGGCGCCGTCCACGCGGCGATCAGCAGGGCTGTCGCGATCCATCGCTTCACCCGAAAAACGGTTCGCGCTCTGACAACGCGATCCTGCCTCGGCGGGTGGCGGCGAGCGGCGTTCTGGCGCGTTGCCAGGCGTGCTCAGCCCGCTAGGCGGTCCGCCTCCGGCGTTCACGAGCCTCACGGGCGATCGAAGCGGTGGAGGAGGTATTCCGGCGTGCGCAGCTCGACGGTGGCGGGCCAGCCGAGGCGACCGAGGTGCTCATGCACGTCGTCGCCGAGCAGCGGGTGGCGATGGGCCTGGTGGCGCCGGTGGACCGCGAGCAGGCTGCCCGTGGGGACGAGCGTGCGCTCGATCTGCTCGAGCGTCCGCTCGAGCGCGGGCTCGTCGAGGCCGCAGAGGATCTCGCAGCAGACGATCAGGTCGAACGCGCCGTCCGGCCACTCCTCGGGGATCTCGCGGCGCTCGAAGGTCACGTGCGGCACACGCGCGCGGGCACGGGCGAGTGCGGTGTCCGCGACGTCGATCGCCAGCAGGCGCTCGCAGCGCTCGGCGAGCCGCTCGGTCAGCGGGCCGCTCGAGCAGCCGACCTCCAGCGCGGACGCGTACGGCGGCTCCAGCGCGGCGATCGTGGCGTCGTGCTTGGCCACCTCGTCGTCGCTGCCCTCGAAGCTCCAGGCGGGGGAGAGGCGCTCATTCTTCATGCCCCGCTCCACAGCCGCACGAGCGGCGGATCGAGCCGGTGCTGGAGGACCAAGCCCTCCGCCGCGGCCCCCGCGATCGCATCGAGCGCCTCGGAGGGCGTGGTGCCGGCGAGTGACGTCACCCGGGTCCTGCTACCCGAAGTCGGGGTTCCCAACCGGCAACGGCCCATGTGGGCGCGCGGGCTCCAGTCCTGGCGCCGGGCCGCGTCGGACATCACGCGACCGCCCCGGGAGCGCACCCGCCGCTAGACTCCGGGCAGCGCTTGGTGGGCGTAGCTCAGTTGGTAGAGCTCCGGGTTGTGGTCCCGGCGGTCGCGGGTTCGAATCCCGTCGCTCACCCCTCGAAAGGCCCTGCATCGCGGGGCCTTTCGCGTTTCGCTCGTCCTGCTTGCGGTAGCCGTGGGGCAAGCGCGGGGAAAGTTTCGTGTTGCGCCGGGGGCGAGCTTTCGGCAACCCTGCCTAGCCGTCAGGCATGTCCCGAACTCGTCGAGCCAACGGCGCCGGCAGGGTCTACATCAAGCACGGCAGCTACTACGGGCGCCGGCCCACGTCGGCCGGGGCGCATACCAATCGACGCCTCGGCCCGGTCCGCCGTCCAGGATCAAGCGACGGCCTCACGCGCAGCCAGGCGGAGAGACGCCTCCGCGAGCTGATGACGGCCATGGCGGCAGCGCCGATGGTGCCGGACCCCGGGATCACGATCGCGCGCGCCGGGCAAGCGTTTGTCGAGCAGTTGGAGGCACGCGGGCGCGCGAAGTCGCACGTCGAGACCGTCGAGGCACATTTGCGCGTGCATCTCGTGCCGTTCTTCGCCGACAAGTGACGCCGGGAGCCCAATAGTGCGCCACTTCTGGGAAGCCAATAGTGCGCCACCGCGCGGTGGGGTGGCGCCGGTCTGGCCGTGAGCCTTGGGGTCGTCTGTCGACGAGTTCGGGGAGGGCGGCGAGGAGGTGCGCAGCGCGATGGAGTGGGCTCAGGTGCGGGCGTTGGCCGCGGACGGTGTCTCGCAGCGGGAGATCGCGGCGCGGTTGGGGATCAATCGGCGAACGGTGGCGCGGTTGGCGGCGTCGTCGGAGCCGCCGCGCTATGCGCGGGCGCCAGAACGGGCCGATATGTCTGCCTCAAAGGAGCAGTCGGGCGGTTCGTCCCAGGGCCAGGCACCGGTCAGCCTCGTCACTTGACGCGTGCGGTCATCGCCGCGAGTCGGCGCAGCGCCGTTTCGGTCGGCGACCCGTGATTCGCGGTGGCTAGCAGGAGCGTCAGGCCGGGGTCTGCCCGCAGTTCGGCGGCCTCGAAGACGAGGTCGAGCATGCCCACGAGCGGGTGCTGGAACCGGTGCAGGCCCGCTGCCGGGAGTCGCACATCGTGCTGTGCCCAGATGGCCCGGAACTCGGCGCTGGTCTGGGAGAGCTCCTCGATGAGGTCCGCGGGTCCGGGGTCGTGCGGGTCTCGTCCTGTTTCGGAGCGCAGGATGCGAGCCGTGTCGTGTGCCACGGCCGGCCAGTCGACGAAGAACGTGCGGGCGCGGTCGTCGAGAAACACGTAGCGGACGTGGTTCGGCGGTCCGGTCTGGCCGTCGAAGATCTCGGCATACACCGCGCGGCCCAGCGCATTGGTCGCGAGGTAGTCCCATCGCCGGTTGCGCACGAGCGCCATGCCGCCGGTGAACGCGTCGAGGGTTCGCTGCACGCTTGGGCGGATCAGGCCGCGCGACGACGTCAGGCGTGTGGCCGCGTCCGGCCTGGCGAGATCGAAGAGATGCAGCCGTTCGGCGTCGTCGAGGCGCAGGGCGCGCGCGATGGCGTTGAGCACGCTGTCAGACGCTCCGTCGACGTTCCCGCGCTCAAGCTGGGTGTAGTAGTCCGCGCTCACGCCGGCGAGATCGGCCACCTCCTCGCGGCGCAGCCCCGGTACCCGTCGAACGTCACCGTCGAGCACGTATAGGCCCGCCTGCTCGGGCGTTACCCGCGCCCGGCGCGACATGAGGAACTCACGGATCTCGTGCCGGCGATCCACGCGCCGAGCCTAGCTCGCGGGCGTTGCCGAGCGCGGGCCGCGGCGGCGCTGAGGGGGGCTCACAGCACCTCTTTGCGAGCGATGTGCGGATCTACCGTCCAGGCCATGACGAAGACTTGGCTTATCACCGGCGCCGGTCGCGGCATGGGCGTCGAGTTCGCCCGCGCGGCCCTGGCCGCCGGCCATAACGTCGTGGCTACCGGCCGCAACCCCGACACCGTGCGCTCGGCCGTCGGCGTGCACGAGAACCTGCTCGTGACCACGCTTGATGTGACGGATGTCCACAAGGCCGAGGGCGCCGTGAGCGCTGCCGTGGAGCGCTTCGGCCGTATCGACGTGCTGCTCAACAACGCCGGCAGCTTCCTCACCGGCTTCTTCGAGGAGCTCACCACCGAGCAGGTGCGCTCGCAGATCGAGACCAACCTCTTCGGCCCGATGACGTTGACCCGGGCGGTGCTGCCGGTGATGCGCCGCCGGCACTCCGGCATGGTGATTTCGATCTCCTCCGGCGCCGGCGTGATCGGCAGCCCCTCCGGCTCGGCCTACGCGGCGTCGAAGTTCGCCCTGGAGGGCTGGATGGAGAGCCTGGCCGGCGAGATCGAGCCGTTCGGGATCCGCTCCATGATCGTGGAGCCCGGCTTCTTCCGCACCGAGCTGCTGACGCCCGAGTCGACCACCTTCGGCGAGCTGTCGATCGACGACTACGACCAGGCACGAGCCGAGATCAACGCCTTCTGGGCCTCGATGAACGGCACGCAGGCCGGCGACCCGGCCAAGCTCGCCCGGGCGCTCGTCCAGCTCGCCGACTCCAGTGAGCCGCCGCTGCGCTGGGCGGCCGGCAAGGACGTCGTCGGCGGTGTCGAGCAGAAGGCGCGTCTGCTGCTGGCGCAGGTCGACGCGCACCGCGAACTGTCGACCAGCCTGGCCCACGAGGACGCGAAGGTGCCCGCCTGATGCGCGGCGCAGTGATGCACGGCCCGGGCGAGGTCCGGGTCGAGGAACGCGAAGCACCGCAGATCGTCGAGCCGAGCGACGCGATCATCCGCGTGTCGGCCGCCTGCGTGTGCGGCTCGGACCTGTGGCCCTACCGCGGCATCGGCATCGAGGACTCGATGTGGCCGATGCCGATGGGCCACGAGTACGCCGGCATCGTCGAAGAAGTCGGCGACGCCGTCACGACTGTCAAGCCGGGCCAGTTCGTCGTCGGCTCGTTCTGGGCCACCGACAACACGTGCCCGATCTGTCTTGCCGGCTATCAGAGCGCGTGCGTGAACCGGGTACCGATGGGCGCGCTGGGCGCCCAGGCCGACCTGCTGCGGGTCCCATTGGCAGACGGCACGCTGATCGCCACGCCCGACATGCCGTCCGACGACCTCGTCCCGAGCCTGCTGTCGGCCTCCGACGTGCTCGGCACCGGCTGGTTCGGAGCGGTGGCGGCCGAGGCCGGCCCGGGAAAGACCGTCGCGGTGGTCGGCGATGGAGCGGTCGGCCTGCTCTCAGTCCTGGCGGCCAAGCAGCTCGGCGCCGAGCGGATCATCGCCATGAGCCGCCACGAGAGCCGCCAGCGCCTCGCCCGCGAGTTCGGCGCGACCGACATCGTCGAAGCCCGCGGCGACGAGGGCGTCGCGGCGATCAAGGAGCTCACCGACGGCCTCGGCGCCCACTCCGTCGTAGAGGCCGTCGGCACGCAGGAGTCGATGAACCAGGCGCTGCACGCCGTGCGTCCGGGCGGCCACGTCGGCTTCGTCGGCGTCGCCCACGGGGTCGCGATCGACGGCATGGACCTGTTCTGGAGCCTCGCACACGTCCACGGAGGCCCCGCCCCGGTGCGTCGCTTTCTGCCCGACCTGATCGACCTCATCTGGAAGCGCGAGATCGACCCGGGCAAGGTCTTCGACGTGGAGCTTCCGCTCGAAGAGGCGGCCGACGGCTACCGCGCGATGGACCAGCGCGAGGCGATCAAGGTGCTGTTGCGTCCATGAGCCGCTTCGACGGGAAAGTCGCCCTCATCACCGGGGCGACGAGCGGCATCGGCCGCGCCACGGCGCGTGCGTTCGCCCGCGAAGGCGCGAGCGTCGTCGTCGCCGACGTCGCCGCTGACGGCAACTGCGAGACGGCGCGGCTGATCGAGCAGGCCGGCGGGCAGGCGCTCGCCGTGACCTGCGACGTCACGCGCGCCGAGGACATCAGGGCGGCGCTCGACGCCGCGGTCGAGCGCTTCGGCCGTCTCGACATCGCCTTCAACAACGCCGGTATCGAGCAGGCGATCAAGCCGACTCACGAGATCACCGACGACGAATGGGACCGCCTGGTCGCGATCAACCTCCGTGGCGTGTTCATCGCCATGAAGTACGAGGTCGAGCTGATGCTCGACCGCGGCGGCGGCGCGATCGTCAACACCTCCTCAGGCGCCGGCGTGAAGGGCTTTGCCGGCAATGCCGCCTACGCGGCGACCAAGCACGGCGTCATCGGCCTCACCAAGTCGGCCGCGCTCGACTACGCCGACCAGGGCATCCGCATCTCAACGCGATCTGCCCCGGGATCATCGACACCGAGATGATGCGCCGCTTCACCGGCGACAGCGATGAAGGCCGCGCCGCCGTCATTGCCCAGGAGCCGATCGGCCGCATGGGCCGCCCCGAGGAGATCGCCGCCGCCGTGCTGTGGCTGTGCTCTGAGGAAGCCGCGTTCACGGTCGGTCATGCGATGGTCGTCGACGGCGGCCAGACCGCCTGAGCGAGGACCGAACGCGATGACCGAACCTAGCTGGACGACCAACGAGCTCGACCGGATCGGCAACGCCGACGAGCTCTACGTCGCGCCGCGCGGCAAGGACGGCGCGCTGCGCCGCGCGGTGCCCATCTGGGCCGTGCGCGTCGGCGACGAGCTCTACGTGCGCTCCTGGCGCGGGAACGGCGGCCGCTGGTATCGCGCCGCGCGGGTCAGCGGCGAAGGACACATCACTGCCGGTGGCGTCAGCCACGACGTTGCTCTCCGAGACGCCGATGACGGGGTCAATGACGCCGTAGATGCCGCGTTCCGTGAGAAGTACGGCCGCTACACAGGGCTACGTCGAGCCGATGGTCGCGCCGCAGGCGCGCGCGCCGGCGCTGCGACTTGTGCCCCGCTGCCAGGCCGGCGCGTGAGCGAGCGCCGCCAACGGCGGGGCGTGGTGCTGGCGATCATCCTCGCCGGCTACCTGCTGGTCCTGATCGACGTCTCGATCCTGATGGCAGCGCTTCCAAGTATCCGCGCCGACCTGGGCTTCAGCGATACCAGCCTTTCGTGGGCGCAGAACGCCTACACCCTGACGTTCGGCGGCCTGCTGCTGCTCGGCGCCCGCGCCGGTGACCTGCTCGGGCGCCGGCGCACCTTCATGCTCGGCATCGCCGTGTTCACTGCCGCCTCGCTGTCCGTGGGCCTGGCGCAGTCGCCGGCCTGGATGATCGCCGCCCGCGCCGTGCAGGGCATCGGCGCCGCCACCCTGGCGCCATCGACGCTCGCACTGCTGTCGACGAGCTTCCCCGAGGGCGAGCAGCGCTCGCGCGCGATGGCCGCCTACGGCGCGCTGGCCGGCATCGGCACCGCTGCCGGCCTCCTCATCGGTGGCGCGCTGACCCAGACGCTGTCGTGGCGCTACGGCTTCTTGCTCAACGTGCCGATCGGCCTGGCGGCGATCGTTGCTGCGCCCCGCTACCTGGACGAGTCCGTTCAGCGCGCCGGCCGACTCGACGTCCCGGGAGCGCTGAGCTCGACCTTCGGAGCCGCGGCGCTGGTGCTCGGCATCGTCCACTCCGCCGACGCCGGCTGGGGGGACCACACCACCGTCCTCGCTCTGACGCTCGGCACGCTGCTCATCGCGCTCTTCGTCACCGGCCTGGTCAACGTGGCGCATCACCTCGGCGGCGCTCTCGGGCTCGGCATCCTCGTCACCGTCTTCGACGCAGCAGGCGCCGCGGGCGACGGACCGCGCGAGCTGTTGGCCGATCGCGTCTCGGCGGCGTTGACCGCCGCGGCCGCCTTCCTCGTGCTGGCGCTCCTGGTGACGCTGATGGGCCGCCCGCGGCGCGCCGCGGCCACACCGAGCGTTGACGATGTCCCGCCTACAGCAGATTTCACCGCGTCAGACGCCGGCAGGCCTGTGCGCGCGTCCGCTTAGACACCCCAATTCACAAGGAATACAGCGATATGCAGATCACTCGCAGCGCAGTCCAGACGCAGAAGGGCCCCGCCGACTGGTTCACCGGCGACGTCTACATCGACGCCGTCGCCGCCCCTGAGGCGACCTCCACGTTCGCGGCCGCGAGCGTCCATTTCACGCCCGGCGCCCGCACCGCCTGGCACACCCACCCGCACGGCCAGACCATCTTCGTCACCGAGGGCGTCGGCCTCTGCCAACGCGAAGGCGGTCCGATCGAAGAGATCCGACCCGGCGACCGGGTCTTCTTCGAGCCGGGCGAAAACCACTGGCACGGCGCGACGGCGAACCGCTTCATGGTCCACCTCGCCATGCAGCAGAACGACCAGTCGGGCAGCCCGGTCACGTGGGGCGAGCACGTCAGCGACGAGCAGTACAGCGGCGGGCGGTCCGCATGAAGCCGACCTATGACTTCACCGGCCAAGTCGCAGTCGTCACCGGCGCCGGCGCCGGCATGGGCCTCGACACCGCCCGCGCGTTCGCCGCAGCCGGCGCCGCGGTCGTGCTTGCCGACGTCAACGTGCAGGGGCTGCATGCCGCGACGGACGAACTGACCACCGCTGGGCACCGAGCGCTCGCCGTGAACTGCGACGTCGCCGACGAGGATCAGGTGGCCGCGCTGGTGGACCGCACCGTCGCTGAGTTCGGTCGGCTGGACATGGCCTTCAACAACGCCGGGATCATGCTCCCGCTCGCCGACGCCGCCGATGAGCCGGCGGAGAGCTTCGACCGCGTTACGGCAATCAACCTGCGCGGCGTCTGGGCGTGCATGAAGCACGAGCTGCGCCAAATGCGCGCGCAAGGCAGCGGCGCCATCGTCAACTGCTCGTCGCTCGGCGGCCTCGTCGGCGGCGCCGGCCGCGCTGCCTATCACGCCACCAAGCACGGCGTGCTCGGCCTGACAAGAAGCGCCGCGCTGGAGTATGCGCCGCGCGGGATCCGCGTCAACGCATGGGCTTGACGCCCGCGACGGAGCCGCTGAGATCGCGGGCCGAAGCTTATCTTCTTGACGCGTCCTCCGGTATCAAGAGCGGGCACACAGTTGCATCCTCCGGATGCCGGTGGCCATGGCGCGCGTCTTGATGGCTGTTCAGATAGCCGATGCTGTCGATCGGGAAGCTCGCCGAGCGGCCAGGCCGACTACTACCTCGCGCTCGCCGGCGCGCGGGTCGACCGCGGCTCGAGCGTGTCGTCTGGCGCCGACGCCGCCGTAACGGAGCAGCTTGCACATCTCCGTCTTCTCCTTGACTGCGGTGGCTTGGAACACGCAGCCATTCCACGGGCAATCAGGGGCGGCTCCGTCCGGGTTCCGGCGCGGACTCAGTGCGGGTTTCCCACATCCTTCGACGGAGATGTCCGCGGTCGCGGGATGACGATCTCGAACCGGGCGGGGCGGGCGCGCGCGAGAATCAGCCGGCCGCCGTCGGCCTCGACGAGCGCGCGCGCGAGCGGGAGCCCCAGGCCGGTCGAGCCGGCAGTCGAGACGTGGCGGTCGAAGATCGACTCCTCGAGCCCCTCCGCGACGCCGGCGCCCTGGTCCTCCACGGCGAGGACGGTGCGGCCGCTTGCGACCGCGGCATGCAGGTGAGTCGTGCCGGCCCCGTGGGCGATCGCGTTCTCGAGCAGGACGTCGAGTGCCTGGGCGACGCCGCCCGGGCTGACCCGCGCGGGCAGCGACGCCTCGACCTGGACGCTGAGCCTCCGCGCGGCGTGGGCGTAGACCGGCTGCCAGGCGGTCGCGTGCCGGCGGGCGAGGTCGGCGAGGTCGATGTCGCGCGGCCGTCCGATGTCGCCCGCGCGCGCGAGCTCGAGCAGGTCGGTCACGGTGCGCTCAAGCCGGTCGGCGACGCGCAGGGCGGCCTCGAGCTGCGCGCGGACGGCGAGCGGATGGTCGAGCGCCGAGAGCGAGTCGAGCCGCAGGCGCATGGCGGTCAGTGGCGTGCGCAGCTGATGCGAGACGTTCGCCGCGAACTCGCGCTGGCGTCCGACGAGCTGCGCGATCTGCACGGCGGCGGCGTCGAGCGTCGCCGCGACGTGGTCGAGCTCGGGCAGGTCGAGCCGCCCGGTGCGCGCCGAGAAGTCACCGGCACCGAGCCGCGCGGACGTCGCGACCAGCTGACGGAGCGGCCGCGTGAACCGCCGGGCCTGCAGGACCGCGAGGCCGGCGGCCGCCGCCGTGCCGACGACGGCCAGGCCGCCGACCAGCAGCCACACCTGCCGCTGCCGGTGGGTGACCTCGCCGGCCGACGCGAAGACCGTCACGCGGACGCCCTGCGTGGCGCCGGAGCGCGCGGACAGCACACCGCCCTTCGACACCTGCCCGACGCGCAACCGCGCCCCGCCGGCCGTGATGACCGCCGCGTGCCCGGATCGCAACCAGGGCGAGAGCACCGTCGCGTCGACGCCGCGGATGCTTCCTGGGCGATCGTCGATCGCCGCGGCGATCGCATCGGCCTCGCGCTCCAGGCGTCCCAGAGCGTCACTGCGGGCGCGCGCGCTCTCGACGAGGCCGAGCGGGATGCCGAGCACGAGGATCGCCGCCAGCGCGATCAGGGCGGTCGTCGCGATCAGGCGTCGCCGCATCAGCGCTCGAAGCGGAACCCGATGCGGCGAACGGTCGAGATCAACGGCGGCTCGCCGAGCTTGCGCCGCAGCCAGGACATGTGCATGTCGAGCGTCTTGGTGGAGCCGAACCAGTTGACGTCCCAGACCTCGTCCATGATCCGCTCGCGTGCGACCGCGTTGCCGGCCTCGCGGACCAGCAGTGCGAGCAGGTCGAACTCCTTGGGCGAGAGATCGAGCTCGCGCTCGCCGCGCCAGGCCCGCCGCGAGGATTCGTCGACGCGGACGTCGGCAGCGGTCAGCTCCGCGGGCGCGCCGCGTCGCAGCATGGCGCGCACGCGCGCCAGAAGCACCGAGAGTCCGAATGGCTTGGCCACGTAGTCGTCGGCGCCCGCGTCGAGACCCGCGATCGTCTCCAGCTCGCCGTCGCGCGCGGTCAGCATCAGGATCGGCACCAGCGGGCGCAGTTCGCGCACGCGGCGGCAGACTTGAAGGCCGTCGATGCCCGGCAGGCCGATGTCGAGGATGAGCAGGTCGGGCGGCGCGTCGACCAAAGCGCTGAGCGCCACCTCGCCGTCTCCCGCGGTCACCACGTCGTAGCCTTCCCGCTGCAGCGCCTGGGCGAGCGGCTCCGCGATGTCATGGTCGTCCTCGACGAGCAGCACACGAGCCACGGATCGATCGTAGGAGGCCCTCGGCAAACCTTGACCAAGGCTTTGCCGAAGCGATGCCTCTCCGTTGACGCTCGACACCGACACTGGGACCATGAACCCGTCCAACGAATCCTCCGCCGCCGAGCTCGGCCGGCTGGCGCGCGAGATCGCTGCGCGCACCGCCGCGGCCGTCGGACTCGCCGGGATCGCACTGATCCACCTGCTGGACTCGATCTCGAAGTTCCACGAGACCCCGTACATGGGGTGGATGTACGTCGGCTTGATGATCTCGTGCCTGGTCGTCGCCGCGACGCTGCTGCGGGCCAACGTCCGCGAGGCCTGGCTGGCGGCGATCGTCCTGCCCGCGTCGGCCATCGCAGGCTTCACGCTGACCCGCACCACCGGGCTGCCGCAGGCCCACGGCGACGTCGGTAACTGGAGCGAGCCGCTGGGCCTCGCCGCGCTGTTCGTCGAGATCGCCGTCATCGCCGTCGCGGGCTACGCCCTCGCTGCGCTGCACCCGGCGCGGATGCCGGCTGGCCGCGCCCGGCTCGCCCACCGGGCGGCCTGAGTGCGGCCTTGCCGAACCATTACCCCCGACTCGCGACGCTGCGGCGATGCCGCGCGGAGTCGCGCGGCTCGAGGTGGCGCCGGCGCGAGGGACCGACCCCGCCGCCGCGGGGCAGCAGGCGTTCTTGCTCCGCGGCGTGGGCTGCGCGTCCTGCCACCGGCACCATGCGCAGGGAATGCGCGGCCCGCGGCTCGCCGGTGGCATCGAGCTCGCCGACTTCCGCCGCGTCCAAGGTCACTGGCTGTTCCCTCCCGACGTGGTCACCGATCGCGACTTCGCGGCGATAAACGCTTAGCTGCGGACGCTCCCCCGGTCGCGGTCAGTGGCGTGGACCCGGTCGGCGTTGTCAGGTCAGGCCCCTGGGGTTAGCTGGTCGTCGTGATCCTGCCAGGTGGCGGCGACCTCGCGTGGGGTGCGGTAGGCCAGCCGTGAGTGGGGTCGGTGGTGGTAGCGCTCGACGTAGGCGCCGATCGTGGCGCGGGCTTCGTCGAGCGTCTCGAACTCTTCGCGCGTGTCAGCGCGCGAGGGCTTTGCGGCGGCTCGGCGGCACGGCGCAGAGCCAAATCCCGCGTCGCGGCGCCGGGTCTCTTCGGGGTCGGATCCCGGAGGTCGTTTGTGCCGCCGTTCGTGGCCGCACTCTCGTCGGCTGGGCTCAACCGGACTGCTCCCGTTCGCGCAACGCGATAGGCGACCGCCGGGCCCGCCTGGCTGCCGCCGTTGACGACGCCCTCTTGTAGTGCTCGCGGTTCATGGAATCGAGTCCTCGTCGGGTTGGTGAAGTGACCGGCGGCGGGCGCGGGGGTCGGCGCGCCCGCCGGGCAGGTCAGCGTCCGGGCTGCGCGATCGCCGCGGTGTGGTGAGCGCTCGAGCGTGCCGGGGCCGCCGTGGCGCCCGCCGCGTCGCGCTGCGCCTTGAAGCGGCGCAGGCGCAGCGCGTTGGAGACGACGGAGATGCTGGAGAACACCATCGCGAGGCTGGCGATGACCGGGTTGAGCAGGCCGATCGCGGCGAGTGGGATGGCGGCGACGTTGTAGCCGAACGCCCAGGCGAGGTTCTGCTTGATCGTGCGCAGCGTCGCGCGCGACAGGCGGATGGCGTCGGCGGCGGCGCGCAGGTCGCCGGAGACGAGCGTGAGGTCGGAGGCTTCGATGGCGACGTCGGTGCCGGTGCCGATGCTCAGGCCGAGGTCGGCTTGCGCCAGGGCGGGGGCGTCGTTGACGCCGTCGCCGACCATCGCGAGGACGCGGCCCTCGGCCTGCAGGCCGCGGATGACGTCGGCCTTGTCGGCCGGGAGGACCTCGGCGATGACTTCGTCGATGCCGACCTCGGCGGCGACGGCGCGGGCGCTGGTCTCGTTGTCGCCGGTGAGCAGCACCGGGCGCAGGCCGAGCGCCTTGAGCGACGCGACGGCCTCGGCCGAGCTGTCCTTGACGGTGTCGGCGACGACGAAGACGGCGGTGGCGTGGCCGTCCCAGCCGGCGGCGATCGCGGGCTGCCCGCGGGCCTCGGCGGCCCTGCGGGCGGCGTCGAGCTCGGGGCTGAGGTGCATCGCCCAGTCGGCCAGCAGCGCCGGGCGTCCCACGATCAGCGCGTGGCCGTCGACGACGCCCTCGACGCCGAGGCCGCCGCGGTTGGTGAAGCCCTCGACCGCCGGCAGCGCGCCCTCGGCCGCCGCCGCCGCGGCGATCGCCCGGGCGATCGGGTGCTCGGAGGCGTGCTCCAGCGCACCGACGAGGCGCAGCGCCTTGTCGCGGTCGACGCCGTCGGCGACGGTGACCTCGACCAGCGACATCTTGCCGGTGGTCACGGTGCCGGTCTTGTCGAGCACGACGGTGTCGACGCGGCGCGTGGATTCGAGGACCTCGGGGCCCTTGATCAGCAGGCCGAGCTGGGCGCCGCGGCCAGTGCCGACCATCAGCGCCGTCGGGGTGGCCAGCCCGAGCGCGCACGGGCAGGCGATGATGAGCACGGCGACGGCGGCGGTGAACGCGAAGCTCGCGCTCTCGCCGGTGCCCAACCAGAAGCCGAGCGTCGCGAGCGACAGGACGATGACGACCGGCACGAAGACGCCCGAGATGCGGTCGGCGAGCCGTTGGACCGGCGCCTTGCCGGTCTGGGCGTCCTCGACCAGCCGCGCGATCTGCGCCAGGGCGGTGTCGGCGCCGACCTTGGTGGCGCGGACGATCAGGCGGCCGCCGGCGTTGACGGTGGCGCCGGCGATCTCCGATCCCGGTGCCACCTCGACGGGGACCGACTCGCCGGTGAGCATGCTCATGTCCACGGCGCTGGTGCCCTGCTCGACGATGCCGTCGCTGGCCACCTTCTCGCCGGGACGGACGACGAAGCGGTCGCCGATGGTGAGCTCCTCGACGGGTACGCTGCGCTCGCTGCCGTCGGCGTCGAGGATGGCGACGTCCTTGGCGCCGAGCTCCAGCAGCGCGGTCAGGGCGGCGCCGGCACGGCGCTTGGCCTTGGCCTCGAAGTAGCGGCCGGCGAGCAGGAACGTGGTGACGATGCCCGCGGTCTCCAGGTAGATCTGGTCGGCGCCCTCGCCCGGGTTGGGGATGACGTCGAACGCCATGCGCATGTCGTTCATGCCGGCGTCGCCGAGGAACAGCGCGTACAGCGACCACAACCATGCGGCCAGCGTCCCGACGCTGATGAGGGTGTCCATGGTCGCCGCGCCGTGCTTGAGGTTGGCCCAGGCCGCCTTGTGGAAGGGCCACGCCGCCCACAGCACCACCGGGGTGACGAGGTTCAGCGACAGCCACTGGAAGTTGTCGAACTGCAGCGCCGGGATCATCGCCATCAGCAGCGCCGGCACGGAGAGCACCGCGGCGAGGATCAGCCGGTTGCGCAGCACCACGGTGTCGTCCTGCTCCACCGCCGCCCCGGCGCTGGCCGGCTCGGTTGATGGCAGCGCGGCCTGGTAGCCGGCCGCCTCGACGGCCTCGACGAGCCGCTCGGGGGCGACGGTGCCCGGGTCGAACTCGACCCGGGCCTTCTCGGTGGCGTAGTTGACGGTGGCGGTGACGCCCTCGAGCTTGTTGAGCTTGCGCTCGATGCGGTTGGCGCACGACGCGCAGGTCATGCCGGTGATGGGCAGCTCGACGCGCTCGATCGCGGTGGTGCTCATCGGGTCACCTCCTGGGTGAACGCGGCGGTGTGCAGGCGGCCGTCGGCGGTCTTGAACTGCAGGAACAAGCGGTGGTAGCCGACCGTCGGGAACGTGGCCATGAATTTCAGGCGGTTCTCGTCGGGGTGCACGTGCAGGAACGCTAGGTCGCCCTGGCGCAGCGCCACGAGGTGGCCCTTGGCGCCCAGGTAGTTCTGGATGGCGACGGGCTTGCCGTTGCGGGTGACGGTGAACGCGAGCTCGGACTCGGCGCCCGCCTTGGTCGCGCCCTCAGTGAGGGAGACGCGCAGGCCGTCGACGTTGACGCTTCGGACCGGCGCCGGCAGCTTCTGGGAGCGCAGCGTCCCGTCGACGACGAGGTCGCCGGCGAGGGTGTACGGCCTGTCGTCGACCGAGAAGTCGGCGAACACGCGGTAGGAGCCCGCGTCGGCGAGGGCCACGGGAACCGTCCAGGTGCCGTCGGGCTGCTCGGTCGGGTGCAGGTGCTGGAAGCCGGTCATGTCGCGACGCACGACGATCAAGTGCATGCGCTTGGTGTGCTCGACGCCGAAGTCGCGCACGGTCTGCCCGCGGAGGTCGACGATCCGGAACGCCAACTCGACGCGCTCGCCCCGCGGCGCGGTGGTCCGCGCGAGCTCGAGCGTCAGGCCCTTGTCGCTGACCGCCAGGCCGCGCACCGGCTGCGGCGCCATCTTCTCGGCGCCGTGGCCTTCGCCGTCGGCGGCCATCGCACCCATGCCGGCCTTGAAGGCCTTCTCGGCCGCGGGCTTGCCCGGATGGACGTCGAGCTGGCTGCCCGCGAATGCCGCGCCGGCGAAGATCAGCGCAGCGACGACGGCGAAGCCGGCGAGCTTGGCCAGCGCGTTCATGCGGTCACCCCCTCGGCCACCGTCGCCTCGACGTCGCGTCCGCGGCGGTGGGGGATGTACTCGGCCGGGCGCAGCAGCATCACGCCGGCCATGGCCAGCAGCATCGCGACGTGCTCGATGAGCATCAGCGCGCCGAGGTCGGTCATCAGCTCGCCCCACAGCAGGCCGATCACGGCGAAGGTCGGGACGAACATCGAGGCCGACATCTCGGCGTTGGCGCGCCAGCCGTGGCCGCGGTACATCATCCAGCCGACCATCGGGATGGTCATCGTCGTGGCCATGCCCAGGAACATCAGCGCGGGCGCCTCGGTGTGGAGCTCGTGCCAGCTCGTGCCCACGGCGCTCATAGCCCAACCGGCGGGGACGCCGAGGACGGCCATTCCAAGGAACATCGCCACGACCATCTCGGCGTAGTGGCGGATGAAGTGCTTCGTGGAGGGGCTCATGCCGCCACCGCGTCGTAGCCGGCCTCGTCGATCGCGGCGACGACGGCCGCGGGGTCGACGTCGCTGCCGTGGACCTGGACGCGGTTGGTGGCGAGATCGATGTCGATCGCGGTGACGCCGGCGACCTTGGTGACCTCCTCGGTCACCGCGAGCGTGCAGTGGTCGCAGGTCATGCCCGCCACCAGGTAGGTGAGCTGCGGCTCGGAGGACGGGATCTGGGGAGGAGGGGACTGATTCGACATGCGGATTCCTTCGTGTGTGATACGGGGAGGGGGTATCGCGGTTGCCGTAGCCTAGCATACCCCTGGGGGGTAACCAAGGAAGGTTTCAGGCGCCGAGCCCGAAGCGCTCGCGATTAGGCGGCGGGAGTGACCCCGACGCGGCGCTGGACGCGCGCCGTTGGAGAGCGCGATCTCTCCGTCGGCGGTCGGCGCGAGGACGTCGACGCGATAGGACCCGGCGCCTGCTGGTTGGCGTAGAAAGAAGGTCTCGACCGGGCCCAGCACGTCGAGCGACTGGACGCCGTCGAGGGCGAGGATCAGGACTCGGCGGATCGGTGGCATGCGGATGCTCCTGCCACGATCGACGTTGGCATCAAGGTCCCACACCCCACGAGTCCCGCCAACTCGGGGACCACTCCCGCGGCGGCGGGAGCGCGGAAGCGAGAAGCTTTGACTATACCCTCTAGGGGTATGCTACTGTCAGCGTACGCCGACCCAGGAGCCTCGCGCCATGCCGACCACCGCCACCGCCACCGCCACGCCGGCCCGCGGCTACACCGCGACCAAGGACCAGCTCCAGAAACGGCTCAAGCGCATCGAGGGCCAGGTCCGCGGCGTGCATGGCATGGTCGAAGATGACCGCTACTGCATCGACGTCATCACGCAGATCAGCGCGATCCAGGCTGCGCTGGACAAGGTCGCGCTCGGGCTGCTCGACGACCACGCCCGCCATTGCGTCATGGGCGCCGACGAGGCCGAGCAGGCCGACAAGACCGACGAGCTGATGGCCGCCGTCGCCCGGCTCATGCGCCGCGGCTGACCCGGCCCACTCACGACAGCGAAGGAGGCCCCGACATGAGCACGCACGCTCAGGCCGGCCACGATACCGGCCAAACCGTGAACCGCCTGGCCTTGAGCGCCACTGTGCACTGCCTCACCGGCTGCGCGATCGGCGAGGTCCTCGGCATGATCATCGGCACCGCACTCGGCTGGTCCAACGGCGCCACGATCGCCGCGTCGATCGTGCTCGCATTCTTCTTCGGCTACAGCCTCACCAGCCTGCCGCTGCTGCGCGCCGGGCTCGGGGTGCGCCGCGCCGCGCCGCTGGCGTTCGCCTCCGACACGCTCTCGATCACCACGATGGAGATCGTCGACACGCTGATCGTCGTGCTCATCCCCGGCGCGATGGCCGCCGGCCTCGGCGACCCGCTTTTCTGGGGCAGTCTCGCCATCGCCCTGCTGATCGCCGGCGCCTTCGCCTTCCCGGTCAACCGCTGGCTGCTCGTCCGCGGCAAGGGTCACGCCGTGGTGCACCAGTACCACCACGCGCACTAGCTTCATGGCGCGCGCCGGGACCCGTGTGGCGCTGGCCCCGAATTTGCGTGTCGGAGGCGGCATCTGGCTGAGCCGCACGTCGGGGAGCGGCTGACGCGCGGGGCTGACATCAGCGGCATGATCCGCAGGAGGCACGGCACAGCGGTCCGCGTGCCCTGCGCGCTGAGACTGTCCTCGCGGACCTGCGGCTTCAGAGCATCGTCCGCGCCGATCCGGTCCTACAGCCTCGTTTGCGACGTAGCGTGGCTGCGCGACCCGGGTCGGCTCGACCATGCGCGCTGACTGCCGCCCGCGAGGCCCCCTCGCCGTCGATCATGCGAGCGCTCGTTGCGGAGGTTCCGGGGTCATAGCTCACCACGAGCGAGCGCTCGAGCCGCACGATTACGCTCAGCTGCCCGCACTCGACATCGGCCACGGTGAGCGCGCCGAGCGCGCCATCAGGTCGCCATGGGACCGCAATCGCGACCTGATCCTCAACCCGCGCATACCCGAGGCTGAGCACGTCGTCCAAGGCGCTGTGCTGCCGTTCGTCCAACGCGAGGCGTTCGACCAACGTGTACCGCCATCGACGGCGGTGCGCGAGCGGCAGCCGACCTGGGGGCGATGTCGCGACGCCCATGAGGTCGTCGCGGCGCGCGGGGGAAGGAACGCTGCTTGCGATGCACAGCACGTCGGCGTAGCAGGGGATCGCGACATACGCCGGCCGCTGCGCGCGTTCCGCGATCTCGCCGACCAACGCGAGTGCGGCGTGAGGCGGCCTGGCCGAGGGCTGGGCCGTCTACTTCCCGCCCGAAGGGCTCGGACCGCAGCCGCCCGACGCCCTGCTCGGCTGGCGCGCGCACCCACTGCTCTTCCCGTTCGCGCGAGGCGCGGCGACCGGCGCTCAGCGGCTGATCGTCCCCGCGGCTGAGAGGCGCGCCTGGTCGGAGCGCGTGCGGGCCCTGGACCTCGAGCTCCGCGCACGGCACGACGGCTACGGAGAGGCGGTCGTCGCCCACCTGACGCTCCTGCTCGTGGGCGTCGCTCGCCTGGCGGCCGACGTGGTCGGGATCTCACGCTCAAGGATGAGCCCCTGCTCGCCGACGTCTTCGGCCTCATCGGGGCGCGCTACCACGAGCGCATCTCGCTCCGCGACGTCGCAGCCGCGGTGAGCCTGTCGCCGGGCCCATCTCACGACGGTCGTCAGGCGCAAGACCGGCCGGAACGGTGCAGGAATGGATCGCCGAGCGCCGCATGGCCGAGGCACGCCGCCTCTGCTCGAAACCGATCTCACTGCCGAGCTCGAGGCCGCGGGCCGCCCGGTCGGTTGCGTTCTCCTACGTCTTCTCGTGGATGAGCGCGTTCGTCGCGCTGTCCGTGCGCAATCCGGAGCCACCACAGTCGGCGGGGTTCATCTGGGTCTTGCTGCTCACGTTCGTGTCCTCGGCCCTCGATGCCGGGCACGCTGGAGGCGTTTGGGAGCGCCAATCCCGTCACGCTGTGCGTCGATGCCGCCCGAGCGCAGACGATCGGCGAAGAGGACGTGACCGGGCCGCTTCTCGGCACGCTCGCTTGGCTCGCCGGCCTGCTGCTCGTGTTCGTGCCGCTGGCCGTGCGCGCGTTCCGCCGCGTAGTCGCGGGGCTGTCGCCCACGGGTATCGCCGGCCACGCCGTCGACCTGGTGCGCGTTGCAGTACGGGCGCGGGTCAGTGTGCCCGTGAGACATCGGTCCGCTCGCGGGCGGTCGGGCCGGTCTGGAACCACGCGACCACCAGGCAGCCGAGGCCAAGGAGCCCGGCGGCGATGCCGTGTTTGACGTGGTGGTGCGTCGAGCCGGCCTCGTGACCGGGGATGAAGCTCGGCAGCGATCCCGCCGAGTCGAGGAAGTACAGGCCCGCGAGCGCGAGCAGCGCGAGGCCGACGATGACGGCCGGGACGATCGATGCAGGACGCTTGGTCACGGCCGGACCTCCGAGTCAGGTTGGCGAGGAAGCGCGCGAAGGAGACGGCGCCGGCGACGGAGCAGTGCGGCGAACGGGTCGAGCGGTTGCTCTCGTCGTTGTGATGGATGTCCCATCCCAACAGTCGCGGCGTGATCGTGCTGTGAGCGGCAGCTTCCTTGCATTGCGGTCTCGCGTCAGCGCTTGGACACGGTCGTTGTCGTGGACGTGCGCGGGGCGGTGCCGATGACGGGCTTGACGGTGAGGACGATCGTGCCGCCGCTCGTCTCTTGTCGGCCGGTGAGGCGGAGCGGGATGGCGGCGTTCCCGTCGGGGGGGAGCGCGTAGGTCGCCGTTCCGAGTGTGCGCTTGCCACTCTTAGCGGTGAGGGTGCCGGCGCAGCCGCCGGCGCCGGTCGAGCAGCTGAGCGTTGGGGCGATGCGGCCGTGGCTGTCGAGCGCGAGCTTGGCTGCCGGGAGTGTCAGCGCGGCGGGCGTCGATGGTGGCGGGGTCGCGGTGGCGGTCGGCGTGGCGGTCGGGAAGGCGACGCCGGTGGGGGCGTTCGAGCCGTGCGGATCGAAGCAGCTGTCGAACTCGAAGACGGGGTTGTCGACGTCGTTGCCGTGTGTGTCGCTGATCGTCTGCAGGCCGACGAGCTTCGACGGGCCGCCGGCCGTGTAGCAGTCGTTGCTGTGGGCGTTGACCTCGAACTTGCCGTATCCGTCGGGGAGCGGCACGTTCGGGTCCTTCCAGCTCATCAGGCAGATCCAGTCGGCGCCGGGTCCGCGGTCGGCGACCTTCGCGCCGCCCTTGTCGCACTGCGCGCGCGCATGCAGTGACCGCACGGTGATGTCCTTGTGCCCGAGGAGCTTGGCCTGCTGGACGTAGAGGTTGGCGAACGTCTGGGGCAGGTTGCGCTCCAGGCGGGCCTTGGTGACGTCGCTGCCGCCGCAGCCGCTGAGCCCGAGCACGACGGCTCCCGTGGCGGAGAGGACGGCGAGGCGCCGGATGGTGTGAAGGTTCATGGTCTCAGCCTCCGGCGATGTCGCGGCGTCGCAGGGAGATGAATGCCGTGGTCAGGCAGACCACGCACCAGCCGGCCGAGGCGACGAAGCCCCAGATCAGGGGTGCGTAGAACTGGTGCTGGGCGAGCAGGCCGTGCCAGGACTCGAAGGGGGTGGTGAGCAGCAGCGGGCGGATGCCCTCGACGCCGCCGAGCGTGCCGGCGAGCTGCATGACCATGCCGATGACGACGGGGGCGGCGATCCCGAAGGCGGGGTTGCGGGAGCGGACGGACAGCAGGATCGCCAGGCACGTGAAGCCGAGCATCGGGGCGAGCGCGGTGGCCCAGCTGGCGATCACCAGGCGCGCGGCGGTGCTGGACGGGATGAGCTGGCCGGAGAGGCCGGTGAGGTCTTGGTGGCCGACGATCAGGATGCCGGCGACGATCGTGCTGGCGGCGAGGATGGCCAGGACGGCGGTCGCGAAGGCGAGGGCGGTGATGGTCTTGGCCCAGAACAGCTGCGCGCGGCTTGCCGAGCGGGTGAGGACGGTCTTCCAGGTACCGTGCTGGTCCTCGCTCGCGAAGATGTCGCCGGCGACCAGCGCGGTGAGCAGCGGGAGGACCCACTGGGCCGCGAAGCCGAGCACCAGCAGCGGGACGGCGTAGCCGCTCTGATGGATGTAGCGCCCGAAGAGGCTGTCCTTGGGCGGGCGCTGCTGGCCGTTGATCACGATCACGATCAACACCGGCGCGATCAAGCAGATCAGCAGCGTGAGGCGGGCTCGGGCTTGGGCGGTGAGCTTGGTCATCTCCCAAGCGATCGCGTCGAACAGGGTCGGCCGGCGGCGTGCGGCCCGCTGGGGCGGCGCGAGCGGTGCGACGGCGGCGGGGCTGCTCATCGGACGGCTCCGATCGGGCGGCGATCGAGCTCGTTGGGCACGCCGCCGGGGGCGGACTCGGTGAGCATGAAGAACAGCGTCTCCAGCGGCGTCTCGGTCAGCTCGAGTCCGCGCATCGCGATCCCGGACGTGACGAGGGTCGTGACGTAGGCGTCGACGTCGTGTTGCGACCCCTCGACGACGAGCCCGCCGTCAGGTGCGAGGGTGACCTGGAGGCCGGGGTGCCGTGCGGCGCGCTCTCTCGCGCGCTGGTCGTCGTCGGTGTGGATGCGGTGGCCCTGCTCGGGCGCCTGGTCGCGCAGCGCGGAGATCTCGCCGTGGTACACGACCGACCCCGTGCGCATGATCGTGACGTTGTCGCAGATCTCCTCGACCTCGGACATGTCGTGGGAGCTCAGGAGCACGGTCAAGCCGCCGGCGGCGAGTCGCTTGATCAGAGAGCGCATGTCGCGCATGCCGGCGGGGTCCAGGCCGTTGGCGGGCTCGTCGAGGACGAGCAGTTGAGGGTCGCGCAGCAGGCTGGCGGCGACGCCGAGGCGCTGGCGCATGCCGAACGAGTACCCGCCGACCTTGTGGTCGGCGCGGTCGATCAGATCGACGATCTCGAGGACCTCGTCCAGCCGCCTCGGCGTGGCGCCGCCGTCGAGTCGCGCGAGGCCGGCGAGGTTCTTGCGTCCGCTGAGGTAGGGGTAGAACTTCGGGCTCTCGATGAACCCGGAGACGCCGTCGAGCGTGCGCGGCCCGGTGTGCTCCCACGTCTGTCCGAAGAGCTTGATCGTTCCGGCGTCGGGACGGATGAGGCCGAACAGCATGCGCAAGAACGTGGTCTTCCCCGCGCCGTTGGGTCCAAGGACGCCGTACACCTCGCCTTGCGCGACTTGCAGGGTGATCGCGTCCACGGCGGTCAGATCGCCGTAGCGTTTGGTCACGTCGACGGCGTCGACGGCAAGGACTTCGGTCATGCCCGGCACCGTAGGCAGGGTCTTTGAAGCAATCGTGAAGCGCTGTCCGGCCCGTGCCGTCGGGCAGAATGCGGCGATGCGCGTGCTGGTCATCGAGGACGACGAAGGCCTGGCGGACGTCCTCGGGCGCGGCCTGGAGGATGCGGGTCACGACGTGTCCGTGCGCCACACCGGGCCCGATGGAGTTGCCGCCGCGATGGCCGATTCCTTCGACGCGGTGGTCCTCGACTGGATGCTTCCCGGGCAGGACGGGCCGGCGGTCTGCCGGGAGCTGCGTGCACGCGGGAACGACACGCCGGTGCTGATGCTCACGGCGCGGCAGGCGATCCCCGATCGCGTCGGCGGCCTGGACGCTGGCGCGGATGACTACCTCACCAAGCCGTTCTCATTCGACGAGCTGCTCGCGCGGCTGCGCGTCTTCGCCCGGCGCAGCGGCCGCCATGAGCTGCTGATCGTCGACGACCTCGTGGTCGATCGCGAGCGGCGCACCGTGACGCGGGGTGGTGTGCTCGTCGACGTGACCGCCCGCGAGTTCGACCTGCTCGCTCTGCTGGCCGAGCGCGCGGGTCGCGTCGTCACGCGACTGCAGATCCTCGACGACGTGTGGGACGGGGAGACCGATCTGCGCAGCAACGCGATCGACGTCCACGTCGGCAATCTGCGCGCCAAGGTCGACCGCCCATTCGGCCGCAAGAGCATCCGAACCGTCCGCGGCATCGGCTTCCGGCTCGACGACACGGCTTCCGAGTGATGCCCGTGCGGGTGAGGCGCCTTCCGCTGCGCGTTCGCCTGGTCGTGGGGTTCGTCGTCGCGATGATCGTCGTGCTGGTGGCCGCCGGCGCGTTCGTCTTCTGGCGCGTGCAGTTCGCGCTCGACCATCGCCTCGACCAGGACCTGCTCAGTCAGACGAGTGATCTTCGCGAGGCCGCGGCGCGCCAGGCCCCGGCGGCGGCGTTGGCGTCTCTGCGCGATCAGGGACGCGAAGCGCAGCTGCTGACCGCCGGTGGGACGGTCCTGGCCTCCGGGCCGGGGATCGCCGGCGGTCGCCCTTTGCTCGCGCCCGAGCAGGCCCGGCGCGCCGCACGGGGTGAGCTCCAGACCGGACGCGGATACCTGTTCTCCAAGCGCGGACGGCACCTGCGGATCCTGGCGGTCCCCGTCGGAGGGAGCGGACCCGCGGCCGTGGCGGCCGGCGCGGTGCGCCTGGACCAGCGCGACGAGGCGCTGCGGGAGCTGCTCGCACAGCTCACGATCGCCAACGCGCTCGCGCTCGCGCTGGCTTCGCTCGTGGGCTATCGCCTCGCGCGCGCGGCGCTCGACCCGGTCGAGCACTATCGCGCGCAGGCGGAGGAGATCGCCCAGGGCGCGACCGGCGTCCGCCTCGACGTCCCCGCGGGACCGCACGACGAGATCAGCCGCCTGGGGTCGACGCTGAACGCGATGCTCGATGCGCAGGAGCGAGCGGCCGAGCGCCAGCGACAGTTCATCGACGACGCCAGCCACGAGCTGCGCACACCACTGAGCACCCTCTCCGCCGAGATCGACCTCGCCCTGCGCAAGCCACGCACCGCCGCGGAGTACGCGGCGACGCTGCGCCGGCTCCGCACCGGCACCGCGCAGCTCGTCGAGCTGGCCGAGGCGCTCCTTACGCTCGGCGCGCTCGGAAGCGCCACGCCGAACGCGCGGGACATCGACGCGCGAGACGTGTTGGACGCCGCGGCTCGGCGCGCTCGCAGCCAGCTCGACACGCACGCGGCGCGCACGGTCGACGTGCAGTCCCCGCACGATCTCGTGATCCACGCCGACGCTGCACTCCTGGAACGCGCCCTCGGCAACCTCGTCGACAACGCCGTCCGCTACGGCACAGGCACGATCACCCTGACCGCGGCCCGAGCGGACATCACCCCCGCGGCTGTACTTTCTGTCCACGACGAAGGCGCCGGCATGCGGCCCGGCTTCCTCCGCCATGCCGCCGAGCGATTCCGTCAGGACAAATCCTCGCGCACCGGCGCGGGAGCCGGCCTCGGGCTCTCCCTCGTCGACGCGATCGCCACCGCCCACGGCGGCCAACTGCGGATCTGCTCCGCCGGCCACCACCACCACCAGCCCGCCGCCGATCCCGAGCTGGCGCGGCTCGCATGCCGGCATCCCGAGACGGGCACGACGATCACCCTGCTGCTCCCTGCCGCCGGCGATCGACGATCGATCAATCTGGATTGATGCATCGTCGTCGCATTCCCGCGACCATCTCGACCCGGACTTCTCGCCGCCGAGCTTCGTGCGGCTTGCCGGGCACCCGCTGCGCTGGCGCCTGCTGAGCGAGCTCGGGCGCAGCGATCGTCAGGTGCGCGAGCTGTGCGCTCTGGTCGGCCGGCCTCAGAGCCTGGTCTCCTACCACCTCGGTCGACTGCGATCCGAGCGGCTGGTGTCCATGCGGCGCAGTTCGGCCGATCGGCGCGACGCCTACTACAGCCTCGACCTGCCGCGCTGCGGCGAGCTGCTGGCGGCCGGCGGCGGCGACCTTCATCCGGGGCTGCGGCCGGCCCTGGCCTCGTCGAGCAGGCGGGAGCAGCGCACCAGTGAAGCGCGCCCGCGGTTGCTGTTCCTCTGCACCGGCAACAGCGCCCGCTCGCAGATGGCCGAGGCGCTGGTGCAGCACCTCGCGGGCGGCGCGATCGAGGTGTTCAGCGCCGGCAGCCACCCCAAGCCGCTGCACCGGAACGCCGTGCGCGCGATGCGCGCGCGCGACGTCGACATCGCCGGCCGCGGCTCCAAGCACCTCGACGAGCTCGCGCAGCAGCGCTTCGACCACGTCGTCACCCTGTGCGACCGCGTACGCGAGGTGTGCCCCGAGTTCCCCGGCCGGGGCGAGCGGATCCACTGGAGCGTGCCGACCCCGCGCGCGAGGGCCACACGGACCGCGCAGACCTATCCCGCCTTCGAGCGCACCGCGACCGAGCTCGTCGACGCCGCCGCGCACCGGCGTTGGCGGCTGCGGGCCGTCGAGCGCCCTTTGCGGGTACTCGCGTGGACGGGCCGGCCGCGGGCGTTCCGCGGCCGGCCCTTCAGCTAGCCGAGCAGATCCTGCATCGCGCGGCTCATGATCGCCGCGCGGTTGGCGTCCGTGTCGACCTGCTCGAGGCCGAAGCCCAGCAGGATCGAGCGGTCGGTCCGGATGGCCGCGCCCTCGGGGAAGCCGGCGGCCCCCGTGCGCGTCCAGTTGTTGCTGTTGGGACCTGAGCCGGGCGGCGGCCCGGTGATCGACCAGCCGCCGAGTCCGTCCTCGAACGACGTCGTCGACCCGTCGGGCTCGGTGATGTCGTCGAGGAAGACGCCCAGGCCCTGGGTGCCCCAGTCGCTGATGTAGGAGATCGAGAGCTCGACCTGGCCGCCCTGGTAGGCGCTCAGGTCGACGTCCCACTCCTTCCAGCCGCCGGAGTTGCCGGTGGCCGCGTTCCAGGCACCCGTCGTGCCGGACGGTGTGCAGGCGTCGCCGGCGAGCGTCTGGTAGTGGTCGAGTTGGGGGTGCAGCTCGCGCCAGCCGGAGGCGCAGGACTCGCCGGTGCCGCCGCTCGTCTGCCCGTTGAGGTCGGGCAGCGTGGTCCAGTCGTCCTGGCCGGGGTGGCGCGCCTCCACGGTCAGGTAGTCCCAGTCCTGCTCGGTGTCATAGGACGCCCAGAACTTCAGGTGGCCGCCGGCGGGAACGGTGATCGTCTTCGTGAGCCGCTTGAAGCTCACGTCGGCGATACCCGAGTACAGGTAGCTGCTCCCCGTGTGCGGCTCGAACGGGCCGCCGGGACGCGCGTAGCGCGCGGCGGGCGTGGAGGTGAACTGCGGGTACTCCGACGGCGGCAGGATCCCACTCGTCGTGATGAACGACGCGTTGTCGGTCGCCCCGGCGCCGAAGCCCCAGCTCAGGCCCGCGAACGGATCGCCGATGCCGTTGGCGGCGAAGATCCCCCCGGCAGGATTCGAGCCCGCGTTGGCGTTGACGAGAAATGCGCCGTACCAGTACTGCAGCACGTCGTTGACGCCGTCGCCGGAGCCGCGCAGGAGCAGGCACCGGTAGGCGATCGCCGGATCCGTGCACGGCAGCGAGCTGCCCTGCGGGTCGTAGCGCTGGTTGCCGGTGCCGCCGGTGGCGGAGTACTGGTAGGTGGCCCGCTTGCCCGCCCACAGGACGCGTCCGCCCTCGTTCATGTAGGCGCGCGTCTCGAAGGCCAGGTCCTGCGCGAGCCGCGACACGTTGCCCGCAGCCCATCCGGCGTTGCGGGTTACGGTGTCGTCGCCCGTCTCCCACACGACGGCGTCGTAGTGGCTGAGGACGCCGAGCGCGTCGGGCGCCCTGCGGCCGTTGGCGTCGACGTCGTAGACGTCCGCGGCGATGCCGTTCGCGGCGAGCGCGGCGACGTAGGTGTCCGCGTACTTCGGAGCCGTCACGCCGGGCTGCGCCGGGGACGCGCCCGTGTAGTCCTCAGCCGCGATCACCAGTACCTTGCGACCGCTCTCGGAGACGGCCGTGTACGTGAACGATTCGCTCTTCTGGCCGCCGCCCGTGAACCAGACCTCGACCGAGTCGCCCGGACTCGTCCCGGAGACCTGCCCTCGCACCTGGTGGTAGTACAGCTGGCCTTCGGTGCCGAAGACCTCACCGGTCTTCCATTCGCTGGTCGGCGCCGTCCGGACCGCGCCGCCGTTGACGCGCCAGTTGAGCGTCACGGCGCCGAGCGACTTCTTGGCGACCGTGGCGACGACCTGTGGGTCGCCGTAGGACTTCGTGAACACGAAGTTCGCGCCCGGGGTCCCGTCCTTGAACGGGTCGTCGCTCTTGAGGTAGAACGGCTTGCTCGAGATGCCGACCGACGACTGCGGGTCCGACGGCTTGGCGGCCGAGCGCGCCACGGAAAGCGCGAACGGCAGGTTGTCCTCGAACTCCTGCTGGACCAATGCCTCGTCGTCGGGGAAGACGAACCCGCAGCTCGGGCAGCCCGGGTCGAGCTCCGGCGTCCACGCGAGCGTGCCGACGGTCTGCGCCCAGTCGTTCATCTCGCCGTTGGTGGAGTAGAGGACGTCCGAGCTCAGGCCGGCCTTCGAGCCCGGGATCGCCGGGTGGTCGATGTTGCCTGACAGCGCGTAGTAGATCGGGTCGTCCGCCGTCGGCGTGCCGATCTGCCAGCCGGCCGGGTAGAGCAGGTACGGACCGTAGGAGTGGTAGTTGACCTGGAACGCGAAGTTGACGCGCTGCATCAGGCCGACCATCGCCTGGGTCTCGGGCTCGGAGCCCCCGTACGGGCCGTGATAGGTCTGGCTCGAGAAGTCGGCCGAGGAGCCCTCGCGGTCGTAGTTGAAGTGCTCGGGGTAGTTGCGGTTTGGGTCGACGCCGTCGGCGATCGTGATCTCGCCGTTGTTGTCGTTGTCGCGCAGGTTCTTGCGCCACAGCCGCTCGGTGTCGAACGTGTACTGGTAGCCGTCCGGGTTGGCGATCAGCACGAACCACAGCTCGTTCGCCTTGAGCAGGTTCTTGATCTCCTTGTCGTTGGCGCGCCACTTGCCGACGTACCAGTCGAGCAGGCGGCGGTTGGTCTCGGAGGCGATCCACTCGCGCGCGTGCTGCAGCGAGCTGTAGAGCACCGCGGGCCGCGTGCCGTCGGGCACGTCGCGCGCCCCTTGCGTGAGCTTGAGGGCGAGGATGTCGCGACCCTGATAGGTCGTGCCGAGCTTCTCGAGCTTGAGCAGCTGCGGATTCTCGCGGGCCATCCGCTGTATGTAGGCGGCGAAGCCGTCCGGCCCGTCGTAGTCGCGCCACACGTTGTAACCGGCGGCCGCCTGGGCCGCCGCGAACTGCTTGACGGTCTTGCCGTCCTTCAGGCGGATCAGTGTCGCGTCGACGCCCTCGGATGCGAGCGTCGCGCGCTGGCTCGGGGTGAGCACGAGGTCGAGCTGGACCTGACCGCCGGCAAGGTCCTGCCGGGCGCTGACGTCGATGCCGCGCCGGAGCAGATCGACGACCTTCGCAGGGCCGACCGTCGCGCGATACATGTCCAGGCGATCCTGCTTGCCCGGAGCGGCTTGTGCCGGTGCCGCGATGGCCAACGTCGCGAGCGCGGCCGCGACGGCCGCACGTTTGAGACTGCGCAATGAACCCTCCTCCAGCGGGCGGCCGAAGCCGCAAATGATGAGCGGAGAATAGTGGGAGCAAGATGAGCGATGCAACTCGCGGCGGCCTTTGATGCATCTGCCGTCGCTCTCGCCGCGACTTCGACGAGAACGGCCGCGCCCCGGCCACAGCGCCTGGGCCGCCACCTGCGAGAAGGGGCCGCGCAACTGGGTGAGGAAGGCGGACGGACGCACGATCGCCGCGATCGCGCCGTAGGCCGCGCTCAGGACTTCATTGCCGTCCGTCGCACGGAGGCGCGATGAGCCGATGTCTGCGGCGGCGCGAACTGGCCTTCGTCGAAGCCTGTTCCGCTGGGCTGTGCACGGAGTTCGGCTAGCGCCCGGCGAGGCGCCGCGGCGCCTCGCGGTTGCCGAAGACGTCGATGCTGAAGAAGCGCGCGCGGCGAAGCGAGGTCGCGGGGATGCGCAAGCTGCCGCGGCGCAGGCGCACGGGGTGGGACCCGAGCGCCGCGACGGTGGTCGCGATGCCGGACCGATCGGTCGCCGTGAGGTGAATGGTCGCGATGTGTCCGTGGCGCGTGACACGCGTGCCGCGTAACGGCGACCGACTCGATGACGTCGTCGTCGGGCAGGGACATGAGGACCACGTCCGCCGCCTCGGCGATCTCACGCGGCGTCTCCCGCCAGCCCCGATCCGTCGTGCCGGTTAGCCCCCATCACGCGGCAGCGGAAACGTCGCTTCCAGCGACGTCCCGCTCCCCGGCGGGTTCTCGACGGCGAGCGCCTCGACGCGGTGGCCGAGGCCGATCAGGCCCGCGCCGCGGACCGGGTCCGCGCCGCCCACCCCGTCGTCGCGACCCATACCCGCACCGCCGCGTCATCCAGGTCCACGTCCACCGACACGCTCGACGCCGCGCGTTGGCGAGCGCCTCGGCGACGACGTAGCAGGCCGCGACCTCGACGTGCTCGGGCACCGCTCCTCCCTCAAGATCAGCCTCGCGGTGCAGCTGCTCGCCTTTCCGAGGGCCTGCTGCTCGCCGAGGACGCGGCGGGCGCTCTCTGTGTCCGCGCGTTCGGGGTGCGTGCTCGGCGCGGCCCGGATGCTCGTCGCGTCGTCGAAGCAGGTCACACCGAACGCCGGTCGAGAGCACCTCGAGCTGGCTTCCGACGCCCACGGCCCAAGGCCAGCGCCGACTGGTCTCTTGCCGTATGAAACCGCGAAGGATCTCATGCACGCTCGATCCATGGGTCCTGCGAACCAGATAGCGCCGTGCCGCCAAGCAGGCGCCGAGTGGCCAGCCTGAAGGTCGCTACCGAGGATTTCCTCGGCACGGTCCTGCAGAGGGCTGCGCAGCCAATCTGCGTCGGGGATACCGACGGCAGGATTCGGTTCGCCAACGCGGCCGCGCTTGCGGCGCTCGGGTATGACACGGTCGACGACGCGCCGATGCGCCTCCCGCCGGCCACGGGCCGGACCGTCACGAGCGACCTGGACTGGTTCGTTCGGCGCGACGGGTCGAAGTTCCCCGTTTCCTACGTCTCGGTCCCGATCGACACGCCGACGGGTCGGCTTGCCGTCGTGACCTTCACCGACGCCGAGGATCGCCTACGGGAGGAAGGGCTGCGGCGGGAGCAGGAGACGATCCTCGTGGCGCAACGGCGGATCGCGACGCTCGTGGCCGGTGGCGCGCCGCCGGAGGAGGTGTTCGCGGCGATCGCCGAGCAGGTTGGGGACGTGATAGGGCTCCCGCTGGTGGTGGTGTGGCGCTACGAGTCCGAGGGGGTCGGCGTCGTGATCGGCGCGTGGGGCGAGCTTCGGCATCAGTTCCAGCCGGGCAGTCGCTGGTCGCTGGACGGAGGGGCAGTGTGCGCGATGCTCCGACGGGTCGGCCGCGCCCGGAGAGTCGACGACTTGGAGGGCGTCCCCGGCACGATCGCCGACGCCCAGCGCGAGGCCGGGCTACGCTCGTGCGCCGGCGCTCCGATCATCGTCGACGGCGAGGTCTGGGGCGCGATTTCGGTCCTCTCGACTGATCCTGCGCGCTTGCCCGACCAGATCGAGAATCGGCTGGCGGGGATCACGGAGCTGGTCGCCACCGCGATCTCCAGCAGCACTAGCCGCGAGGAGCTCGCTTGGCTCGCGGACGAGCAGGCGGCGCTCCGGCGTGTCGCGACGCTGGTCGCGCGTGGGGTGCCCGAGGGTGATCTCTTCGGTGCCGTCATCGGGGAGGTCGGCAGCCTGTTCGGCGCGGACCTCGCGGGCATGATCCGCTACGGGCCCGATCTCGCGGTGACCCCGGTCGCCGCCTGGGGCGCAGCGGGCGAGCACCCAGTCTGGCCGGATCCGTGGCCTACCGACGAGGTCGATCCGGCGACGATGATCGCGAAGACGCGCCGAGCCGAGCGGATCGACTGGAGCGGCGTCACCGGGACGAACGCCACGTTGCTGCGCGGCGTCGGGATCAGGTCGTCGGTCGGAAGCCCGATCGTTGTCGATGGGCGACTGTGGGGCGCCCTCGCCGTCCACACGAAGCGTCCGCACCCGTTCCCCCCGGACACCGAGTCGCGCCTGGAGAACTTCACCGAGCTGGTCGCCACGGCGATCTCGAATATCGAGGCGCGAGCCGCGCTGACGGCGTCCCGGGCCCGGATCGCGGAGGCAACCGACGAGGAACGCCGGCGCGTGGTGCGCGATCTGCACGACGGAGCGCAGCAGCGGCTGGTCCACACGATCATCACACTGAAGCTGGCGCGCCGCGCCTGGCAGAGCGAGGAGGAGGACCTCCCCGCCCTCCTGACCGAGGCGCTCGACCAAGCGGAGCAGGCAAACGTCGAGCTGCGTGAGCTCGCGCACGGCATCCTGCCGGCGAGCCTCACCCACGGTGGGCTCCGGATGGGAGTGGACGGGCTGGCTTCGCGGATGCCGGTGCCGGTCGAGAAATGCGTGTCCGTGGGCCGGCTCCCCGCGGCGGTCGAGGCGACCGCATACTTCGTCGTCGCCGAGGCGCTCACCAACGTCGCCAAACACGCTCGCGCCCGTCGCGCCACGGTCGCCGCGCATGTTGAGGACGGCACGCTCCGAGTCCAGGTGCGTGATGACGGCATCGGCGGCGCTCGACCCGACGGCAGCGGGCTGCTCGGGATGGCGGACCGGCTGGCGGCCCTCGGGGGGCAGCTCCGAATCGAGAGCCCGGCCGGCGGCGGCACGCTGATCGCCGCCGACTTCCCTCTGACGGGCTACTAGTGTCGTGATTGATGATTCGGTTGCAGTCGCGGGCGATCGAGTCGAGGATCTGGTCGGCGGTCTAGGTCCGATCCGCAACACCGCGTTCTGGGTCAGGCCGACCTCCCGGGGTGTGCCCCCGAGCCGCGACGACGCCGGCGCGCGGCGAGCATTGGCCCAGGCGTCCAGCTCTACCTACGCTCGAAGCGAGGAACGATCGGGGGAGAGCCACCGCAATGACCGCGCTGTCCGAGAGCTCGATCCAGATCGAGGGAAGATCGCCCGGCGACGTGATCGCGCCGCGCGACAACCCCTACGCTGCGCCGGGCTTCGGGCCTCCCGCCCTGCACCTCGAGCCGCCGCCCGGCCTCGAGCTTCCGCTCTGACCGCCGGCACGAAGACCCTGTCCTGTCCAGGGGGCAGCGAACCCGGTTCGCGAGGAGCGGGTGGGTGATCTGTCGAAAGTCGTGACCGGGCTCATCGGCCGGACGATCGTCGTCAGCGGAATCCTCGCGCTGCTCATCGGGGCGGCCTTCGCCCTCCTGGTGCACGCGATCTCCGAGGAGCGCGACTCGGTGGCGCTGGCGATCGAGTCGCAGGGGGCGCTCGTGACCTCGAACACGCTCGAGCGGCTCGTGCTGGACCTGGAGACCGGCGAGCGCGGGTACCTCATCTCGCGCGATGAGCGCTTCCTGGCGCCGTGGACCGCCGGTCGCGCCGCGATCCCGCAGGCCGTCAGGCGGCTGGACGCGGCCGGGACGGTGCCCGCGCAACGGCTCCGTGCGCAGCGGATCGGGGCGGCCGTCGAGTCGTACGTGCACGACTACTCGGTCCCGCTCGTGGAGCAAGCGACGCGAGGAGACGCGGCGGCGCGGAGCGTCGCCGGGTTGAACGAGGGGCGGCGGCGCGTGGATGCGCTCCGCGGCCAGTTCGACCGCTTCGTCGCCGCCGAGCGCGCGCTGTTCAACGCGCGCAACGCGCATGCCGAGGCGGATACGCGGCGGGCGATCGTCGCGACGACCACAGGTCTTGCGGGCTCGGTGCTGCTGATCGCGCTCTCGGGCGCGTTTCTGACGCGCGCGATCGTGCTGCCGGTGCGGCGCGCGGCCGCGATGGCCGGGCGGCTCGCGGGCGGCGATCTTGAGGCGCGGATGCCGGAGACGGGGCCGGCGGAGATCGGCGCGCTCGAGAGCTCGTTGAACACGATGGCGTGCTCCTTGGAGGCGAGCCGGCATGAGTTGCGGGTGCTCGCGCAGGAGCAGGCGGCACTGCGGCGCATGGCGACGCTCGTCGCGCGGGGGTTGCCGCCTGACGAGATCTTCGCTGCGGTCGCGCAGGAGGTCGGCTGCCTGCTCGGCACCGATTTCGCCGTCGTGTCCCGCTTCGAGTCCGACGGCACGGAGACCGTCGCCGCCCAGCGGGGGCATCCGGACGTGCTGCCGGTCGGGCTGCGCTGGGCGCCGGGCGAGGTGTCGCCCACGACCATGGTCCGCTGCACCGGTCGGCCGGCGCGCGTCGATGCGGACCACTGGAGGGGTAGGACGGGGCCGACCGCCGATGTCGTCCGGCGGCTAGGAGTCCAGTCCGCGGTCGCCAGCCCGATCGTCGTCGAGGGCTGCCTGTGGGGCACGCTGGTCGTCGGCGCGCGTGCGCTGCTGCCGCCGGACACCGAGGAGCGGATGGCGAGCTTCACCGAGCTCGTCGGCACCGCGATCGCCAACGCCGAGAGCCGCGCGGAGCTCGCTGCCTCGCGCGCCCGCGTCGTCGCGACCGCCGACGAGACGCGCCGGCGCATCGAGCGCGACCTGCACGACGGCGCGCAGCAGCGCCTCACGTGGTCGGTGATCACGCTCAAGCTGGCGCGACGGGCGCTCGGCGATGCCGACGGGCCGGCGGTCGCGCTCCTGGAGGAGGCGCTCGAGCACGGCGAGCGCGCGGCCGCCGAGCTGCGCGACCTCGCGCAGGGGATCCTGCCGGCGGCGCTCAGCTACGGCGGGCTGCGCGCCGGCGTCGAGGCGCTGGTCTCGCGCGTGGGGCTGGCCGTGTCGGTTGACATCGCCGCCGAGCGGCTGCCGGCGGCGCTCGAGGCGACCGCCTACTTCATCGTCGCCGAGGCGCTGACGAACACCGTCAAGCACGCGCACGCCAACCGCGCCTGGATCGCCGCCGCGATCGACGGCGACACGCTGCGCGTCGAGGTCCGCGACGACGGCGTCGGCGGCGCCCGCTTCGACGCCAGCACCGGGCTGCTCGGGCTGCGCGACCGCGCCGCCGCGGCGAACGGCGAGCTGCGCGTGGACAGCCCGCCGGGCGCCGGCACCGTAGTCACGGCCACGCTGCCCATCCCGCTCGCATGAGCCCCGGACATCGATCGATCGCGAGGACGGAGGCGACGGATCGTCGGTCCAGGTGATCCCGGCGGGGACGGCTTCCAGCATCGAGGCCACCTACCCCTCAAGAGGTGCACGATGCGGATCATTGACATACACGAGGAAGCGTGATGGAGCTCAGGCGCAAGTTCGAGATGGAGTTCGTCGGGACGTTCTTCCTCGTCTTCACCGTCGGCATGGCGTCCGCGACCGCGGGCGCGCTCGCTCCGCTGGCGGCGGGCGGCGTGCTGATGGTCATGGTGTTCGCCGGCGGCCACGTTTCCGGTGGACACTTCAACCCGGCGGTCAGCACGGCGGTGCTGCTGCGCGGCAAGCTGCGGCCGATCGAGTACGCGGGCTACGTGGCGGCGCAGGCGCTCGCGGCGCTTGCGGCGGCCGGCGTGGTGATCGCGCTCGGCTACAACCCGGCGCACGCCGTCGCGGTCGCCGGGACCGGCAAGATCCTCGTGGCCGAGTTCCTGTTCACGTTCGCGCTCGCGTACGTCGTCCTGAACGTCGCGACGGCGACGGGCACCGCGGGGAACTCGTTCTACGGCCTGGCGATCGGGTTCACGGTCGCCGCCGGCGGGCTCGCGGTGGGCTCGGTGTCCGGCGGCGCCTTCAACCCGGCGGTCGCGCTCGGCGCGACGGTGATAGGCCTGTTCCAGTGGAGCCACATCTGGATCTACCTGGTCGCCGAGCTCGTGGGCGGCGCGGCCGCGGCGGCGACATTCCGGTTCACCGAGCCCGCGGAGGAGTTCGCGGCGGTGCAACGGGCCGGCGCCGCGGGCAACGGGCGGCACTCGCACGGGCGCGTGTTCACGGGCGGCGGAGCCGAGTGAGGCGCTCCTGACGAAGGCCGGCGCGGCTAGCTCGTCAGGTCGCGCCGGCCGAAGATCGCGAACGCGGCGATCAGCGGCGGGATCGCGAACGCCGCCGAGACGCACGCCGCGCGCAGGATCGCTGCGCCGTCGATCGGCGTCTGGAACGGGCCGTGCGAGGCGGTGAGCTGGTTCGTGTGCACGTAGGGTGCGGTGCGTGCGCCGCGTGACACAGGCGCCGCCGAGGATCGCGTCGAGGCGCAGGTCACCCGCGTTGACGGTGGTGATCGAGCCGAGAGGACGTGGGTGAGGTCGATGCCGATGTCGTGGTTGTGGCTGATGATCACGACGCCGGCGGCGAACAGGGCGGCTTCGACGCTGCCGATGATGGCGTCCTCGCGCAGGCGAGGGTGGCCGGCGAGCAGGCTCATCAGCGCAGCCATGGCGAGGCCCGCGCCGATCGCACTGACCGTGATGCTCCAGCCCCCGAGGTAGGCGACGGCGACGCCGCCGACGGTGGCGTGGCTCATCGCGTCGCCCAGGTAGGCGAGACGGCGCAACACGATCCAGGTGCCGACGAGCGGTGCGACCGCGCCGACGATCAGCGACGCTTCGAACCCGGCTCGCCGTTGCTCGCCTCGGCCGGGGAGGACGGCAGCGCCGCGCTCTGGAAGCCGGCACCGACGACCTCCCGCTCACGACCGTCGCGGTGGACGATCGGATCACCACGGCTGCATGGTCGTCGGCCGGCGGCCACCTCGCGGTCGGGGGGCGCAAACGACACCCTGGCGATCGCTGAGGTGACCTGACCTCAGGCCGGCCAGGCACGCGGCTCAACCGTGTGCGTGCGCGTGGATCTCGCCCAGCGCCTCGGGCGCCGCGCGTACCGACACGATCGCGGTCAGGGCGGTCGTCAGCGGCACCGAGACGAGCAGGGCGGTCGCGCCGATCAGCGTGCCGAGGACCGGCTCGGCGAGATCTTGGGTGTTCAGTGCGTCGGTGGTGCTGACGCCCGCGGCGTGCATGACGAGCAGCAGCGGCAGAGTGGCCCCGGCGTATACGAGCACGAGCGTGTGCGTCGTCGCCACGAGGTGGTCGCGGCCGACGGCGAAGGCGCGCCGGTACAGCTCGCGAGCGGAGGCATCCGGTGCCGCTTGTCGCAGTGCCATGACCGCGGACGCCTGCGTGACTCCCATGTCGGCGAGGACGCCAAGGGTGGCGAGCACGATCCCCGCGAGCACGACGCCTGACAGGGACAGCTGCGCGTCGGCGCCGGCGAGGAAGCTCGACAGCTCGCTCGAGCGCCCGTCGAGGTGGGCGGCGTGGGCGAACGCGGCGGCGGCGAGCGCGGCGAGCCCGAGTGTGAGCCCGATGCTGATGCACGCCGCGAGGCTCGGGCCGCTGACGCCGTAGGTCAGGACGACGGTGACGAACATCACCGCCAGCGAGCCGACCAGGGCGACCAGCAGGCCGGGCGAGCCGGCCAGGATGGCGGGCACGACGAACTTCGTCACGAGCAGCAGCGAAAGCGCGAGACCGCCGAGCGCAAGCAGGCCGCGCAGGCGCGTGACGGCCACGACGAGGCCGACGAAGATCAGGCCCGCGAGCAGCAGCGGGCGCCGCCGGTCGTAGCCGGCGAGTACGTAGGGCTCAACACCGTGGGCGCCCTGCGGCACGGCGACGCGTTGGACGCGAATGTGTGCGCCGCGCTCAAGCGAAGGCGTCGCACGGACCGGGCCGAGCGTCAGTGCCGTCCGGCCTCCGCCGCCGAGCTTGACGACGGCGCGGCGGCACGCCTGGGGTACCGGGCCGTCGCAGCGAACCTCCGAAGTCGCCTCGACGGTCGCGCCCACGGTCTGGCCGCCCATCGCCTCGCTCGTCCGCTTCGCATGTCCGCCTCCCGGCCACAGCACGACGATGCCGGCAAGGGTCAGTGCGGCGAGCACGGCGACGGCGGCGCTGAGCGCTTTGCCCACCCGGCTGGCGAACAGCCGCGGCGCGGCGTGCTCGTGCGTCCGGGCGAGCCTGCGCTGCTCGTAGCGGGCGAGGCGCTCGGCCTGGTCTCTGTCGATCGTCCCCTCATCCATGGAACTCCGACAGATCGTAGGGACGGGAGCGGACGCTCCAGAAGGCCGTGCGTCAACGTCCGCGCAGGCCGACGATCTCCTGCGCGGCGACGAGGCACTGGCCCTCCCGCGCGAGCAGCTCGAGCACTGCCGTGCGCGCGGCGCCGGCCCGCCGTCGTGCTCCGGCGAGACGTGCGTGGGCGCGCGCCAGCCCAGCGATCGCGGAGCTCGGGGTCCGCGTCGGGCGGAGTACGCGCACCAGCGGCTCACGAGCAGGGGGTTCCGGCGCGGCGGAGCGCGGGCTGCGGTGATCGAGCTCCTCGACGCCGAGGAGTGCGGGCGCTCGGCCGGCGAGATCGAGGACATGCTCCGTGCCGGCGGCCGGCGGGTCGGCCGCGCGACGATCTACCGCGTCCTCGACGAGCTCGATCGGCTCGGGCTCGTCACGCGGATCGAGATCGGGGACGGGATCACGCGCTATGAGTCGGTCTTCCCCGGCGGCACGGAGCATCACCACCATCTGGTGTGCGGCCGATGCGGAACGCTCACGCCGGTCACCGACGACGCGCTCGAGAAGGCGATCCGCCGCGTTGCGCGGCGTGAGAGCTTCGCCGTGGACGAGCACGACGTGACTCTGCACGGGATGTGCGCGAACTGCGGTGCAGCGCAGTAGCGTTTCCAGATAACGGGTACTAGTCTCAGCGGCGATGTTCGAGCCCTTCGGCTACGCCTTCGCCCAACGGGGCCTCGCCGAGGTCCTGCTGCTTAGCGTCGCCGCGGGCCTTCTGGGCACGTGGGTGGTGGCTCGCGGGCTCGCCTTCTACTCGCACGCGGTCGCCGCCGCGGCGTTCCCCGGGCTCGTGCTGGCGGCCGGCGTCGGCTTTGCGCCGATGGCCGGCGCGCTGGCCGCCGGAGCGCTCTTCGCGCTCGGCGTGGGTCGCCTCTCGACGAGCCGCTCCGCGACCTATGACGTGCTGACCGCGCTCGCGCTCGTCGCGGCGCTGGCGGCCGGCGTGATCCTGGCCTCGAACGTCTTCCACTCGGGGTCCGAGGTCGACACGCTGCTGTTCGGGAGCCTGTTCGCGCTGCACACGCCGGATCTGCTGTTGAGTCTGGGCGTCTCCGTCGTCGCGCTGCTCGCGACGTACGCGCTGGGGCCGCGGTGGCTGTCCGCGGGCTTCGACGCCGGCGCCGCGCGAGCCGTCGGCGCCGACCCGCGGCGGCCTGACCTGGCGCTGCTCGCGCTGGTGGCGCTGGTTGCCGTCGCCGCCCTGGCCGCCGTCGGCTCGCTGCTTGCGACCGCGATGCTCGTCGTGCCGGCCGTGACGGCGCGCATGTGGACGGGGCGGATGCTCGCGTGGCAGCTCGCCACCGTCGCGTTGACCGCGGCTGAGGGCGTCGCCGGGGTCTGGCTCTCGATCAAGACCAACGCGCCGCCCGGGGCGGCGATCGCCGTGCTCGGCGGCGGCGTGTTCGCAGTGACGGCGCTCATCGACGCGGTAGAAAACAAGATTCGATCTCGATAACGTTAGGCCGATTCTTCGACTGGAGGTCGTCACCGTGCCCGTTCGCCCTGCCCTCATCGCCGCCGCCTTGGCGGTCGCCGTCTCCGGCTGCGGCGGCTCCGACCAGGACTCCGAGTCCGCGGCGTCGGCGGGGGCGAGCTCGTCGTCCAAGCCGATCGCGGTCGTGGCGACCACGACGCAGCTCGGGGACATCGTCCGCGAGGTCGGCGGCCCAAGCGTCGACGTCCATCAGATCCTGCAACCCAACTCGGATCCGCACGACTACGAGCCGCGGCCGGCCGACGTGCAGGCGGCGGCGGGCGCGAAGCTGGTGGTGGAGTCGGGCAACAACCTCGACAAGTGGATGGGCGAGGTCGTAAGCGAGGCGGGCGGGCATCCTGCGGTCCTCGCGATCGCGCCGGAGCAGACGCCGTATACGGTGCCGGGCGAGTCGTCGGGCCCGGAGGCCTCCAAGTTCGACCCGCATTGGTGGCACGACCCACGCAACGTCGAGGCCGCGGTCGCCGCGGTGCGCGACGCGCTGGTGCAGGCGGAGCCGGGCAACGCGCGGGCGCTCCGCAGGAGTGCGGATGGCTATCTGGCCAAGGTCAAGGCGCTCGACGCGGGCATCGCGTCGTGCTTTGCCGCCGTGCCGGCCGGGCAGCGCAAGCTGGTCACGAGCCACGACGCGTTCAACTACTTCGCCAAGCGCTACGGCATCACGGTCGTCGGCGCCGTGATCCCGTCGCAGTCGACGCAGGCGCAGCCGTCGGCGGGCCAGATCTCCAAGCTCGCAAAGCTCGTGGAGCAGGAGGGCGTGAAGGCCGTCTACCCGGAGAGCTCGCTCAACCCGAAGCTCGCCGACGCGATCGCCAAGCAGACGGGTGCGCGCGCCGACTACACGCTCTACGGCGACACGCTCGGGCCGGCGGGCTCGAGCGGCGACACCTACCTGCACATGGAGCAGGCCAATGCCGACGCGATGGTGCGGGGCTTCACCGGCGGAGCGCGGGGATGCACGATCGCGGGGCTGTGACGGGCGAGCACGTCGTCGTCGCCGAAGGTCTCGCCGTCGGATACGGCGGCGCGCCCGTCCTCACCGACGTGACGGTCGCGATGCGGCCCGGTGAACGGATCGGCGTGCTTGGACCGAACGGCGGCGGCAAGACCACGCTCATGCGCGCGCTGCTCGGTGAGCTGCGCGCGCTGTCCGGCACGCTCGAGGTTGCCGGTCGTTGCGGAACGGTTCCGCAGACCGAGCGCTCGCGGCTGGACTATCCGGTCTCGGCCCTCGACGTCGTGGTCATGGGCGCGCTCGGGCGCCTGCCGTGGTGGCGCCGGCCGGGCCGAGCGGAGCGGGGCGACGCGCTCGCCGCGCTCGGCCGCGTCGGGCTCGCCGAGCGCGCCCATCACACGTTCGGCGAGCTCTCGGGCGGCCAGCGCCAGCGCGTGCTCGTCGCCCGCGCATTGGTGCAGGACGCCGCCATCGTCCTGTTCGACGAGCCGTTCACCGGCCTGGACGCGCCGAGCGCGGCCGCGCTCACCGACCTGATCGACGCGCTCGCCGGCGAGGGCCGCGCCGTCCTCGTCTCGACGCACGACGTCTCCCAGACGCTCGCGTGGGATGCGGTGCTCTGCCTCAACCGCCGCCAGGTCGCCTTCGGTCCGCCGGTGACGGCGCTCACACCGGCCGTGCTCGAGGCGACCTACGGGCGAGCGCTGATCCGCCTCCCCGGCAACGGCGCCGGATACGCGGTCGTCGCGCACGACCATGGCTGACCTCTGGCACGCGCTCGCCGCTCCCTGGAGCGAGCCGATCATGCGCCACGCGGCGCTCGAGGTCCTGTTCGCCGGCACCGCGTGCGGTGCCCTCGGCGTGTGGGTCGTGCTCTACTCGCTGTCGTACAGCGCCGAGTCGCTCGCGCACGGGATGTTCCCCGGTCTCGCCGTCGCGGCGCTCGCGGGCGCGCCGCTGGTCCTGGGGGGCGCGGCAGGGCTCGCGATCGCCGGCGTGTCGGTCGCGCTGGCCGCGCGCATCAGGAACGTCGGCGCCGACAACGCGGTGGCGGTGGTGATCACGACCCTGTTCGGTGCCGGCGTGTTGCTCGCGCTCTCTCCCGCGAGCCCGCCGGGGCTGAACGGGCTGCTGTTCGGCGACGTGCTGGGGGCGAGCGGCGGGGACGTCGCGCTCGGCGGAGTGCTCGCCGCAGTCGTGCTCGCCGGCATGTGGCTGGCCCGCTGGCGGCTGCTGGCGACCGGGTTCGACCGCGGCGGCGCGCGAGCGCTCGGCGTGTCGCCGCTGCGCGCGGAGCTGACGCTGTTGATGCTGCTGGCCGTCGCGGTGCTGGTCGGCGTCCAGGGGCTCGGCAACCTGCTCGTCGTCGCGGCGCTGATCGCGCCCGCCGCAGCCGCTCGCGCGCTCGCGCGCCGGCTTGGTCCGATGATCGCGGTCGCCGTCGCGATCGGGATCACCTGCGGAATCGGCGGGCTGTACCTCTCCTACTACGCCGACGTCGCGGCCGGCGCGGCGATCGCCGGCCTGCTCGTGACCGCGTTCCTGCTCAGCTATATGGGTTCCTCGGCTGCTCGATCTCGTCGGCCTGCGTCGCCGACACCGTGAGATTGCGCCCGGGCGTGCCTGCGAGCGTCCCGCGCACGCGCACCCAAGTGTCGTCGGTGAACTCCTGCGCGTTCGGCGGCAGCTTCACGCGCACGGAGTATGCGACCGCGTCCGCGGCGCAGCACGTGACGAAGAAGCGCGAGAGCTCCACCGGCCCGCCGTCCTTGGACGGCTTGGAGACAAAGCCGACGAAGTCGACGTCGCGGCCGATCTTGATGCCGTTGTTGGAGGCGTACTTCGCCGACTCGCCGGCCCACGCGATCTCGTACAGGCGCACGTTGCCGTCGGCCGGCGCAGCCTGCGGCGCCGGGGCGTTCTTGCCGCGCTTGTTCGCGACGGCCAACGCTCCGAGACTCGGAGCGGGCACCATGATGGCCAAGACCAGCGGAGCGACGAGCAGGCCGAGGCCGCCGAGCTCACGGTGCGAGGGCGTCTTCGCGCGCCCGCGCGCGCCCGCGAGATACGCGAGCGCGATCAGCGGCAGCAGCAGCGCGCCGATCGTCACCACCCACGCGGTCTTCGGCCCGATGTAAGTCGTCGAGCGCCCGCTCAGCTCGAGGAAGACGAAGAATGCGCCCCAGGCGCCGAGAGCGAGCGCGCGGGCCACACGCGACCAGTCGAGCGACATTCACACCGCCAGTCCGAAGAGCAGGGAGCCGGCCAGGACGACCGGCACGATCACGGCCGCGAGCCGCAGCACGAAGGCGCGGCCGAACGTTCCGCCGTAGAGCATCGCGAGCTTGGTGTCGAGCACCGGCCCGGCGGCCAGGAACGCGAGCTGCGAGGAGAGCGGGAACTGGATGAACGAGACCGCGACGAACGCGTCGGCCTCCGAGCACAGAGAGAGCACGAACGCCAGGACGATCATGATCAGCGCGCCGAAGAAGGGCGACGTGAGCGCGCCGGTGAAGACGCTCTGCGGTACCGCCGTCTGCATCGCCGCGGCGAGCGCGGCGCCGAGCACGATGAACTTGCCCATCAGCAGCAGGTCGGCCGCGAGATGGTCGACGAACCCGCGCACGCGCGCGCCCTCGTGTTGGTGATGCGCGTGGTGCTCCTCGCCGCGCAGCGGCACGCCCTTGCGGGCGACGATCGTGCCCACGACGATCGCCACGAGCAGGCCTAGGCCAGCACGACCCAGCACCATCTCCAGCTGGTTGCGCCCGTGGTAGGCGACCGCCGTCGAGAACAGGACGACCGGGTTGATCACCGGCGCGGCGAGCATGAACGCGACGCCCGCCGCGGGATGGACTCCGCGCACGATCAAGCGCCGCGCGACCGGCACCGAGCCGCATTCGCAGACCGGCATCGCGATGCCGGCCAGCGCCACGCACGGCACTTGCAGCCGCAGCGGCAGGCGCGCGATCGCGGCGAACCAGCGGTCGGGGGCGAAGACCTCGATCGCGGCCGACACCGCGGCCCCGAGCAGCACGAACGGGAGCGCCTCGACCACGATCGAGGTGCCGATGACCAGGAAGGTCTGCAGCCGGCCGTACTCGCCCACCGCCGCGAGGCGCCCGAACACCACCGCGGCCGCGACCAGCGCGGCCACGCCCGCCACCAACGACAGCGACGGCAGCTGGAGGCCTCGACGCCGATGCGCCTGCAGCTGCCACGCGCCGATCAGCGTCAGCAACAGCACGGCGGGCATCCCGACCGACACCGTCCGCCCCGTTCCCGTGGACTGCGTGAGCGCGAGGGAGATCACCGTGCCGAGCACGACTGGCACGACGAGCACCCATGCCGCGAGCCACGAGATGCCGTAGGAGCGACCGATCAGCGCCGCGAGCAGCGCGAACGGCGACAAGCCCCAGAGGTGGTACGGGAGATAGGCGCCCGAGAAGCCGACCAGCCGCCACTCTTCGAGCCAGGCGTACGGCGACAGCACGATCACGATGCCGAGCGCGAGGATCGCCGTGGTGGCGAAGTGGCGCGCTTGCGCCGGTGCAGCGATCCGTGCCACAGACGTCATGCCGACGAACCGTAGGAGAGCGATACTGGCGGCGCAAGCGTCCTCACGTGTGGAGGAGCCTCAACGGTTCTGGAGCCGCACCTCCGCACCGGCCCGCGAGCCGGAGGGTATATGCGGAGGCGCGGCCCACAGAGGGTCTTTGCCGGGCGGGGTTGCGGGCCCGGCCCCGCGCACTATAGCCCTACGAGATGTAGGATGTCTACAGGCGACCGACGGTCGCCTGTGCCTCACGCGCGATGCGCTCGACGCGATCGAAGTTGCGCGTGCGCACATGCTCCTGGCGAACGATCCACGTACACGAGACCGCGAGCACCGACGGGAGCGCTGCATAGGCACGCAGCGTCTCGGAGCGGACTCCGCCGCTCGGCGGGAACGCCACCGTCGGATACGCGCCGGCGACCGCTTCGAGGAACGGTGTCCCACCCAGGGCGACGACCGGGAAGACGCCCATGGCCCTGACGCCGAGCGTCTGCAGCCGCTCGATCTCGCTCGGCGTCGCGACGCCGGGAAAGAACGGCAGGCCGAGCTCCCGGCACACGTGAACGACGGCCATGTTCGTGCCGGGCGCCGTCGCGAACTGCGCTCCCGCGCGCGCGACGCTCGCGACCTGCTCGGGCTCGATGACGTTGCCCGCGCCGACCAGCAGACCGTCGACGGCGCGTGCCGCGCGGATCGCGCTCGCGCCGGCCGTTCCAGGCCGACCGCAGACGACCTCGAGGCAGCGCACTCCGCCGCGCGCGAGCGCCGCTCCTGCGTCCTCGGCCTGCTCGGCGTGTCGAACACGGCGCTCGCCACGATGCGCCCGGCAGCCAGGCGGCGCACGACCTGGGTCTCCGAGATCTCCCTCACAAGCGTCATAGGGAAATTCTCCTACAACTCTTAGGATCTAGCCATCAAATAGACGCTGAGACCGGTCCACGGGGCCGCTCCGCCTAACCGACGCCGCGTGGGAGTCAGCAGTGCTCGGCGGCGGCGCCGCGGTGCGGATGGTGCATGGTCGCGTGCGCGACGAACGGCAGCGCTCCCGCGGCGACGGCCAGCAGCACGATCATCACCGGCACCAGCGTCAGCAGGCCGATCGACGGCCGTCGCAGCGGCGCATTGTCGAGCAGCTGGCGCACGCGGCGCGAGACGACTCCGCGCCCGCCGAGCGCCAGCGTGATGCCCTTGGGCGGCTCGTGCAGCGCGGCCTTGCAGATCGCGCTGGCGAGTACCACGGGGCTGTGTCGGCGGGCGAGGGCGAAGCGGTCGGCGTCGCGCTCGAGATGGAACAGGAGCTCGCGGGCGGCGGCGCGCGTACCGGGAACCAGCCGCCCCAGCGCGCGCGCCAGCTCGGCGAGGACGAGTACGTAGCGGTGACCGCGCGCGATGTGGCCCCGCTCGTGCTCCAAGGAGGCGAACAGCTCCTCGTCGTCGAGCGCCAACAGGGCGCCGGCCGAAACGAGTATCCGCGGCTTGCGCAGGCCGGCGGCCGCGACCAGCAGGTCGCCGTCGGCGACGATCACGCTCCCACAGGGCCCCGCGCCGACGAGGCCGTCGCTCGTCAGCCGCGCCACCGCGCGCGCCGCCCGCCACAACTGCAGCAGCGCGACGATCAGCGCACCCGCGAGGAGGAAGGTTGGGATCGCCAGGACCGCGTCCCCGATCGAGTGTCCGCTGACCCCCAGCGCGCATACGCTCGACAGCGGCTCGTAGGCGCGGGTCGCCGGGATGAAGACCTCGAGCGAGACGACCGCCAGCAGCGACCCGACGGCCCGCAGCAGCAGCGCGCACAACCAGACGCCGGCGGCGAACGCCGGCGGCGCGGCGTCGAGCCGCAGGAAGTGCGGCAAGCCAATCGCCACGGCGAGTACGGCGGCTGCGAGCAGCCAGGTCATACGGGGTGCGCGCTCACGCTCCGCGCTTCGCTGAAGCGTTCTGCGCCAGATCGGCGATCCGGCCGAGCTCTCCCGGCCCCAGTCCGCCGATGATGCTCGCCAGCGCGGCGCGGCGCGCATCGATCGACGCCCCGGCCAGCGTGTGCCGGATCGTCCCCGACAGGTAGTCGGCTTCTGACAAGCGCGGCTTGTACACGTAGCCGCGGCCCTCGCGCTCGCGCTCCAGCAGCCCGCGCTCGGCCAGCCGGTTGAGCACGGTCTGCACCGTGTTGTACGCACCGCGATAGCGCGAAGGCAGCTCTGAGCGCACCTGCTCGACCGTTCCGGCGCCGAGCCGCCAGAGGGCCGACATGACCTGCGTCTGCAGGTCGCCCTGGATCGGAGTCAGTTCGTCCACAGCGCGAGTATGCCAGCCGGAACTCGACATTCCTACGCCATGTAGGCGGGTGTCGTGGAGGCAAATCCACGCTCTGTGCATCTGTCGGCCGCACCGTGGGACGGGCTTGCATGAGCGGGGGGTCCCCGGGTCTGGAGGACCCGTCCTACGTCTAACACGGAGGTTTCGCGATGAAGCGACGCAGCGGCGCGCTCTTAAGCGCGCTGGCCCTGGCCATCGGGGTGGGTCTCCCGGCGACCGCGCATGGATCGGTGGTCGAGGACGACCCTGGCACGGCCGACGAGCTCAGCCTGGTCGAGTTCAAGCTCCCAAGCCGGGAGGACATCCCGCGCCTGACGGCGGTGGGCGCCGACCTCGCCGAGTACGTGCGCGACAACGACGACGGCACGATCACGGTCGACGCCTGGGTGACCGGCGATCAGGAGGCGCAGTACGAGGCGATGGGCTTTCCCGCTACCGGCGTCGTCGACACGCAGGCGGCGATCGAGGCCGGCCGCGCCGAGCGCGAGGCGGCGATCCGCGCCGAGCGGGCAGCCGCGAGCAACCTCACGGCCGGCCGCGGCAAGGCCAGGAGCCTGGCCGCGACCGACACGGTCACAGCGCAGCGCGCCGACTACTTCACCAACTACGCCGGGCGCTTCATCTCGATCGAGGCGGTCACGAGCGACGGCAAGCCGGTGGCCGCGCAGAACCCGATCATGACCGCGAGCTGGGACTCGGGCAGCGGCAACCTGTCGCCTTTCATCGACGGCGGCGCCTACCTCTATCACCGCAACCTCTTCCGCGTGGGCGACAACGGCGACGGCAAGCCGATGCCGTCGACCGTGCGGGTCGCGAGCGCCAACGGCGGCAGCGACACGATCGCGGTCAAGGAGTGGGTCACCACCAACGGCCACGGCGCGCCGCCGGTCGGCTTCCTGCAGGACTTCACGACGCACTACACCGACTCCAGCGAGAGCTTCGCCAAGATCCGCTCGCTCGCGGCCGAGTTCCCGGACATCGCCCAGGTCATCGACCTGCCCTACAAGACCAACGGCTATCAGCGCAAGGCGCAGATGATCGTCGGCACCGCGACGCCCTACACCGGCGCGACGAGTCAGATCGCCACGACACAGCGCGCGCAGGCGGTCCAGCTCACCTCGAAGGCTTGGGGCCAGGACGGCGGCAACGACATCAGCATCCAGCTAAAGGATCCGGGAGCGCCCGGCCAGGCGCTCGGCGTCTCGGTCGCCGGCAAGGCCATCACGGTCAATCTCGCCACCGACGCCGCCGGCAAGGTCACCAGCACGTCCGGTGAAGTCATGGCGGCCGTCAACAGCGACGCGGCGGCGTCCGCGCTGGTCGTCGCCGAGCGCTACCACGGCAACACCGTGGGAGACCCGACGTCGGTCGTCGCGCCCGGTGCGGCGCCGTCGCAGCTGAGCGACTTCCTCAAGGCGCCCGCCTCAATCCCGCGCGGGCCGCAGACGGTGCAGGCGATCCGCATCGGCGCGCATCGCGACGGCTCCAAGACCGGCGTCTTCCTGTACTGCCAGGAGCACGCGCGCGAATGGGTCGTGCCGCTGGTGTGCCTCGAGACCGCGGAGCGGCTCGTGCGCAACTACGCGACCGACCCCGAGACCAAGGAACTCGTCGACAACCTCGACATCTTCATCCTCCCGTCGGTCAACGCGGACGGCGCCGACTACACGCTCTACGACTACGGCAGCCAGCGCAAGAACATGGTCAACTACTGCCCGGCGGCCAACGACGCGCCGACGGACCGCAACACGTGGGGCGTCGACCTCAACCGCAACTTCTCGGTCGGGTCGATCTTCGACGGCTACAGCGGCTCGTCCTCGAGCTGCACCAACGAGGTCTACTCCGGGCCGTTCGAGCTTTCCGAGCCCGAGGTGCGCAACGAGACCTGGCTGACCGACCAGCACCCGAACATCAAGCTGTCCAACAACGTGCACTCCTACGGCGGCTACTTCATGTGGGCGCCGGGCGCGTATAAGACGGCCGGCCGCCAGACGCTGCCGTACGCCTCCTACGGCGTCAATCAGTACTTCGAGCAGACGGCGGCCACGACGCTGGATCGCATCAAGAGCTACCGCGGGACCGCGATCCTGCCGGCCCGCACCGGCCCAGTGGCCGACGTCCTGTACTCGGCCGCCGGCAACAGCTCCGACGAGGCCTGGTACAACCGCGGCATCATCGGCTACGACTTCGAAGTCGGCGCTGACCGCTTCACCTCGCCCACGAGCACCGCCCAGTCGCCCGTCGGCTTCTTCCCGGCCTACGCCACCGAGGGTCACGACGAGGCGATGGAGTTCGCCAACGGCAACTACGGGATCCTCGAGTCGGCGCTCGCCTACGAGCGCGACCACTCGGCGCCGGTCGTGAGCCCGATGGCGACGCCGGCGGGAGGCGGCATGGACGTGCTGTTCAACCAGAACGAGCCCGCCACGATCCACTACACGACCGACGGCTCGACGCCGACGGCGGACTCGCCGGCATACGGGCCTTCGAGCCCGCGCGCGCGGCTGCGCCCGTTCCACGTGCCGGCGAACGCGACCGTGCGGTGGATCGCGACCGACGTCAAGGGTCAGACCTCGACGGGCTCGCAGACGTTCACGCCCGGCGACGTGGGCGGCAACGTCCCGGCAACGCTCTCGCTCTCGCTCGGTCCGGCGGCCAGCTTCGGTGTCTTCACGCCCGGCGTCGGGAAGGGCTACACCACGTCCACGACCGCGAAGGTGACCTCCACGGCCGGTGACGCGACGCTGAGCGTGAGCGATCCGGGTCACCTCACGAACGGCGCCTTCTCGCTGCCGCTGCCGCTGCGCGTCGACATCGCCCCCGGCTCGTGGCCGTCGCCCGTCTCCAACGGCGTGTCGACGATCACGTTCACGCAGACGATCGACGCCAACGACGCGCTCCGGACGGGCGCCTACTCGAAGACGCTGACGTTCACGCTGTCGACGACGACGCCGTGAAGCTGCGGGGCGCGGCCCGATCGGGCGGCGCCCCTCTGCTCGCCAGCTCCTATCGGACGTGGGTGTTGCGGCCGCATCGCTGAACCGAGCAATCGGTTGGGCGGCGTCGCAACGCCTACGCGCTGTGGGGGTACGCTGGCGGGTCGCGTTACTTAGGCGGCGTACGCAAGGGGTCGGGCGTGGATACGGGGCCGGGCTGGGTCGTAGCGTTCGGCGTCCGGGCCGCACGCCTCCGCGGCTCTCGGGAGAAACGCGCCGCAGCAAGCCGAGGGAGAGCACCTCGATATGCGGAGCCACTCACATGGAGACGCAACGCGCTCTCTGTTCACGACGCACCGGTTGTTAGGAGCATCACGCGACCTCATCGGCGGGCGCATGTTCCGCTCACGCCTTCGCGACTGACAACGCACGCAAGGCGTTTGCGCCGGCGCTCCCGAGCCGGCGTGACCGACGTCGTCGAATCATCGCCCTGACCGTCGTCGGCGGCCTCGGCCTGGACATCTCCCGCTACTCGATCCCCTTCGAGGCCTTCGAGCGGCGCTCGCCGCGTCACGTGGTCAACGGCTCGTTCTCGCTCTCACAGGCCCAGGCCGACAGCCCGGCCGCGGGCTCCCGCGGCGCGTTCGCCCCGGTCTCCCGCGCCCCGATGTCGCTGCTGAGCTCGAGCGCCCAGCGACGCGCTGCGTACCCGCAGCTACGGCAAGGCGCTGACGTTCACCTGTCCACGACGACGCGTAGGAGTGTGCCCCATGCCGGTGGCGGCGCGCCCGCGCCGCGCGTGCTTACCGTGCACATCCACTATCGGTTGCACAAGGGCGCGGAATGTGACACCGAAACGGCGCAAGCGGACGAAGTTGCGAAATGTGTCATGTACGCGGCCGCCGTACTCCGACGGATGACGGGAGACAGCCGGCCCAATCGAGGGGAAGCTTGCGCAAACCCTGGAGGTCGGGAGAGTTCATGAAACGTTTGGTGCTGCTGTTCGCCGGCACGCTGCTCGTGGTCGCCATCGCCACGGCGACGTCGGTAACGCCGAGGAGTCGCCCGGTCCGAGCCGAAGAGCCGCTCCCGTGGAACGGCGCCGCCAAGGAATCGGAGGGGCCGCAGTCGTTCCTCGATCTGTCAGCGTCGGCGGGCAAGCCCGTCACGCAGGCGCAGGTCAAGCGCGCGGTCGCGCAGGCGGCCGCGCTGCCTGAGGCGTCCGACAGCTCACGCTGGCAGTTCGTCGGCCCATCGAACGTCGGCGGGCGCGTGACCGATCTGGCGATCGATCCGACGACGAGCCCGAGCACGGTCTACGCGTCCGTGGGCAGCGGCGGCGTGTTCAAGTCGACCGATGCCGGCGACACCTGGACGCCGGCATGGCCGGAGCGCACCACCCAGGCGGTGGGCGCGCTCGCACGCGGCTCCGACGGCACGCTGTACGCCGGCACCGGCGAGGGATCGAATCCGTCCGGCGGCGGCTCGACGTTCATGGGCGACGGTCTCTACAAGTCGAGCGACGGGGGCGCGTCCTGGACGCTCTCGGGCCTCCCGGACAGCGGCGCGTTCGCCCGCATCGTCGTCAACCCCGACAACCCGAAGGAGGTGTGGGCGGCGTCCGCCGGCTCACTCACCTGGGTCTCCAGCGAGCGCGGCCTCTATCACTCGACCGACGGCGGTGAGACGTGGCAGCTCGCGCTCGCGCCGACCGGCGATCATGTCGGCGCCGCCGACGTGGCACTGATGCCGGGCAACCCGCACGTGATCCTCGCCTCGATGTGGGATCACTACCGCAACAACGGCAGCTTCTACTACGGCGGCAAGGGCTCCGGCCTGTACCGCTCGACCGACGACGGCAAGACCTGGACGCGGCTGGACAACTCGGACATCAACGGCTCCGTGTGCGGTTGGGACGCGACGAAGACCGGCCTCAACCAGAGCGACGACCTCGGGCACATCGGCGTCGGCTTCGCGCCGAGCGACCCGAACCGCGCCTACATTCAGTTCGCCACGTCCAACGGTCCCGACAAGGGCTTCTACTACTCGAACGACGGTGGCCAGACCTGGACGTGCGGCGGCGAGTCGGGCACGATCAGTGGCGGCTATGAGTGGGTGTTCTCGCGCCTGTGGGTCGACCCGGCCGACGAGAACCACCTATTCGCCGGGAACGTCGATATGCGCGAGTCCGGCGACGGCGGCAAGACGTGGATCAATAACACCGCCTGGTCGTCGGCGGTCGTCCAGCCCAAGACGTTCGCGCTCGACACCCTGCACGCCGACCAGCACGCGATGGCCTGGGACCCGAACCAGCCCAAGCGCGTGTACGCCGGGAACGACGGCGGCGTCTACCGCTCCGACAGCAACGGCGACCAGCCGAACGGGCAGCTGCCGACGAACAGCCTCTCGACCAAGAAGAACTGGCTGCACGGCACGGTCGAGCCGTGGACGCAGCCGTACCACATCTCCGTGTCCCAGCAGGACGCGCGGCGGATGGTGATCGGCCTCCAGGACAACGGCTCCAGCCGTACCTGGACGCCGGGCACCGAGCCGGGCGACCTCACCAAGTGGAACCAGTACGGCGGCGGAGACGGGTTCTCAGTCCAGGTCGATCCGACCAACCAGCTTCGCTACTACGAGTGTCTGCAGCCGACCCCGCCGCGGATCAGCTGCGGCCGCCGCGTCGACGCGGCGGCGACGGGTTCGACGAGCAGTGCGACGTCGAACTTCTCGACGCCGCCGTGGCCTTCGAACACGCGCGTGGAGGTGGCGATGCCGATGCTGCTCGACCCGGCCGATCCCGACTACGTCTACGTCGCCGGCACGTCGATCGCCCGCTCGGGCGCGGGTGTCGTGAACTCGTGGACGATCATCAGCCCGCCGACGCCGGATGACCCGGCGAGCCTGCCGGGTGTGGTGCCGGATCCGGAGATCAACCGCGACACGTATTACGCGAACGAGTTCGGCGCGGTGACGGCGATCGGGCCGGCCAAGACGACCGGCACGAGCACCACACCGGCCAGCACGATCTACGCCGGCACCGACACGGGCCTGCTGTGGAAGACGACCAACGCCGACGCCGCGAACGGGAGCGACGTCAAGTGGACGCAGCTGGGTAAGGGCGTGCTGCCCGGGACCTGGGTGACCTCGATCGTCGTGGACCCGACGAACGCCGAGCACGTCTACGCGAGCTTCTCCAGCTACAAGGAGGGCGACCGGGCGGCCAACGTGTGGGAGACCACCGACGGCGGCACGACGTGGAAGAACATCAGCTCCGACCTGCCCAACGCGCCGGTGTGGCACGTCACCTACGATCAGGCGAACGGCGTGCTCTATGCCGGTGAGAACCTGGGTGTGTTCGAGAGCACCGACGACGGCGCGCACTGGTATGACCTCAGCGCGGGCCTGCCGAACGCGCCGATCCTCGATATGGGGTTCAGCGCCGACCACTCCGCGCTGTTCGTGGCCAATTACGGCCGCGGCGTGTACGAGCTGCCGCTGACCGAGAGCGCCGGCGGTGACGGCAGTGGCGGGGTCGGCGGGGCGGTGCCGGCGACGTTGGCGCTGTCGCTGGGGGCGCCGGCGAGCTTCGGCGCGTTCACCCCGGGCGCCGGGCAGGACTACGACGCGTCCACGACGGCCGATGTCCTCAGCACCGCCGGAGCCGCGGCACTGTCGGTGGCCGACACGAGCGGCGTCGCGGCTGGTCACCTGGTCAACGGCTCGTTCTCTCTGCCGCAACCGCTGCGGGCCCAGGCCGGCAGCCCCGCCGCGGGCTCGGGCAGCGCGTTGGCCCCGGTCTCGGGCGACCCGCTCGCGCTGCTGAGCTGGAGCGCCCCGGTCAGCCACGACCCGGTGACGATCGCGCTGCGCCAGAGGATCGGTGCCAACGACGCGCTGCGCACCGGCAGCTACAGCAAGACGCTGACGTTCACGCTGTCCACCACGACACCGTAGGAGCGTGCACACGTAGGCGGCGGCGCACACGCGCCGCCGCCTACCGACC
>NZ_AUEK01000012.1 GCF_000425945.1 Candidatus Solirubrobacter pratensis | reverse complement strand
TCGTCGCGATCGGGGGCAGGCGCAGCCTCTACCTGGAGTGCGTGGGTTCGGGCAGCCCAACCGTCGTGCTGGAGGCCGGCTTCGGCGCGGACACGTTTTCCTGGCGAGACGTGCAGCCCGAGGTCGGCCGCAGCACTCGGGCCTGTGCCTACGACCGCGCGGGCACGGGCAACAGCGTCGCGCCGCCGGGCGTGCGTGACGCACGCGACGAGATCGCCGACCTTCGGCGGCTGCTCGGCCGCGCCCGCGTCGAACCGCCGTACGTGCTGGTGGGCCACTCCTACGGCGGGGTCCTGGCGCGCGTGTTCGCGCACCTCTATCCAACGGAGACGGCGGGGCTCGTCCTCATCGACACGATGGGCCGCGACGGACGACGACGCCAGCTCGCCATCTGGCCCGCGTCGCAGGCGCCGGAAATCCGTCGTGGGCTGGCGACCGCCGTGATGGGGAGCATCGACCTCGCCGCCGGCGAGGCGCTCGCCAGCCGGGTCACAACCCTTGGTGACATGCCGCTGGCCGTCATCACGGCCGGCCGACAGGACAACTTCCCGCACACGCCGGCACGGCTCGGCCGCGCCCTGAAACAGCTTTGGAACAGGATGCAGGACGAGCTCGCCGCGCTGTCCGACAACAGCGTGCACGTCGTCGCGCTTGCCAGCAATCACGACGTTCCCTCATCACGCAGCGGCCAGCCGTCCGCCGTCATCCGCGCGGTGCAGGCCGTCGCCGGCGCCGCCCGCAGCCACACGCGCCTTCCGCCCTGCCGCCGTCTGTTCAGCGGCTCCGACGTTCGCTGCCGCAGTTAGCAGAGACCGAGGCTCACCGCGGGATTAGCTCCCGGTGCGCAGACGCCGCCCAGCACTCGGCTCCGATGCGATTGAGACGGCGGCGTCGGTAGCGGCAGGGACGAACAGCGCTTGCGCTTTCGCCTGACAGGAGCGGTGGCGTCGCACCCCGTCCGTGATTTCGCCGTGCGCCTGAATCGTGACGATGGTTTGTGTCATCGGGTGACCCGATCCAGGTTCGCTGCCCCGCCGCCGAACAGCGTGCGCTCGCGTATGGTCGGCTCGGCCCGCAGGCGAGCTCGATCACGTACCACGACGTCGCTCGCGGCGTCGCCCAGATCGTGGGAGTCACTGCGCTCGGGCGGCGCGACTACCCGCTCGAACGCGTCACCTATCGCGACGGCAGCCAGTGCCCCGCTCACTCGCCGCGCACCGGCCCCGCGATCGTGACGTGCCCGCTCGTCGGCTACGCCCGCCCGCCGGCCGACGCCCAGGCCGCCCGCAAGCTCGACGTCCGCCTCGGGCACGTCCACATGCACGGCGCCCGCCGACTGAAGATCCGTGTGAGCTTCCGCGCCCCGCTCGCGATCAGGGCGCCGCGACGGCTACCCCGGCGCTGCGGCGATCGTCGACGCGCTCACCGACGGCGACCGTCGTGTCGTAGCGTCCCGCCGCATGGAGATCGAGCATCGCGGAAGCGTTCCCGAGGTCCACCCGAGCGCGTACGTCGCGCCGAACGCGGTCCTGTGCGGCGACGTTCGCGTCGGCGAGGACGCGCGCGTACTGTTCGGCGCGGTCGTGAGCGCCGAGGACGGGCGCGTGGAGATCGGCGCGCGCTGCGTCGTGATGGAGTTGGCGCTCGTGCGCGCCCGCGCGGCGCACCCCGTCGTCCTCGGCGACGACGTGCTGATCGGGCCGCACGCGCACATCAACGGCTGCACGATCGGCGAGGGGTCGTTCATCGCGACCGGCGCCTCGCTGTTTCTGGGCGCGCGGCTCGGCAACCGCGTCGAGGTGCGCATCAACGGCGTCGTGCACGTCAAAACGGCGCTCGAGGACGGCGCGACGGTGCCGATCGGCTGGGTTGCGGTCGGCGACCCGGCGCAGATCCTCCCGCCCGATCGCCATGACGACATCTGGGCGGTGCAGGAGAGGCTCGACTTCCCAGGGACCGTCTACGGGCTGCCGCGCGACGCGAGCGCGCGCGAGCGGATGGAGCGACAGGCCGCCTGGTTCGGCGCCCACAAGGAGGACCGGCTCACCAGACCGGGCGGGCGCCGTCGCCTTCGCCGCTGAAGCGCACGAGCACGCGGCGCAGCGCGTCGACGTCCGCGTCGCCGAGCGCGCACCGCAGCTCGCGCTCCATCCTGCGGCTCTCGGCGAGCGCCGCCTCGCGCACGCGCCGGCCCTTGTCGGTCAGCGCGAGGATCTTGGCCCGCCGGTCGGCCGGGTGCGGCTCGCGCGCGAGGAAGCCGCGCGCCTCCATCTCGTCGATGACCTTGATAGCCGCCTGCTTGGTCACGCCGAGCCGCTCCGCCAGCTCGGTCAGTCCCTGGGGCGAGTCCGCCAGGGCGCGGATCACGAACCCGAACGACGAGCGCATGTCGTCGATGCCGGCGCGCCGGACCGCGGCGTCGAGCCGGTCGGCGACCGGCCGCGAGGCGCCGACCACGAGCAGCGCGAAGTCGGGTCCGATAGTTCCCTGTGGTGTACTGTTCGCCACGGCGAACGAAAGGATAGCGAGCATGCCGGTCATCACCCCCGAAGAGGCCCCGACATTCGACGCGCCCGGCGCGACGATCACCGGGCTCGCCTCGCCCTCGCGCGGCAGCGCCGACACGTCGGCCTGGCGCGTCCGCCTCGCGCCCGGGCACGCGTCCCCGCTGCACTCGCTCGACCGCGAGGAGGTCTTCGTCGTGCTCGAGGGCGAGCTGACGGCGCGCTATGCGACGCACGACGAGCGCGTCGGCGCGGGCGGCGCGCTGATCGTCAAGCCCGGCGCCGAGTTCAGCCTGATCGCCGAGGACGGCCCCGCGGAGGCCGTCTGCATGCTGCCCGTCGGCGGCACGGCGTTGCTGGACGGTGAGCGGATCGTGCCGCCTTGGGCGGTCTGAGCTAGGCGGCGTAGCGCTCGGGCAACTGCAGGCCCGGGCGCTTGTCGTCCCACGGCATCGAGCTGATCCGCCAGCCCTCGGGGGTGCGCACGAACTGGGTCGTCGCCGTTGGTGCACCCGCGCCTCGGGACGCCCTCGACGCGCTCGGGTCATTGATCGAGGCGCGCGCCATCGAGGCCCCGACCGACAGGATCGCCGCGCTGCATCAGGTCACGGACGCGATCCGCGACCTCGCCGGCGGACGCGTGGACGGAGATGGCGCGCTGCTGCCGATGCCTCGATGCAACAGCGAGCACCTCGCCTACGCTGACGCTCGCCTCTCGTCCGCAGAAGGACCGGGACTCGGGGCTCGCACACCGCCGAAAGCGGCCGCGTGGTGCCGTGCATGCCGTGCTGACCAACGCCTGTGTGTCCAGCCGAGCGAGACGCTTGTCGTCGAACGAAAGCAGGTCGTCACGTCGCGGAGACTTGCGCGGGGTCGGTGTCTTCAGGCCCGTCGGAGATCTCCTAGGCCGCCGGGATCGCGTTTGGCGGCGCGCTGCTGCTTCGCCAAGAGGTCATCCGTCCGCAGCGGACGACTGGGGGAGACCGTTACCGGCTGCTCTCCACTTCCCATCTTATACCGCACTGAAGACGCTCATGAGGCCTTGAGTCTTGCCGCATAATCGGCCGCCGCAAGCAGAATCGAGGGATGGAGGAGCGTGTCATTCTCGACGTATCCGACGGAATCGTGGCGATGACCGAGCATGCCGTGGTCATCGCCGGAGGCGGTCCCGCGGGGATGATGCTGGCGGCCGAGCTGGCGTTGGCGAAGGTCGACGTCGCGGTCGTCGAGCGGCGTCCCGATCACGTGCTCGCCGACGCGCGGGCCGGCGGAATTCACTCGCGCACGATCGAGGTGCTCGATCAGCGCGGGGTCGCCGATCGGTTCCTCGCGGAGGGTCAGGTGGCTCAGGCCGCGACGTTCGGCACGACCGTGATGGACATGAGCGATTTCCCGACGCGTCATCCGTATTCGCTCGGGATCTTCCAGAACCAGATCGAACGGATCATGGCCGCCTGGATCGCCGAGTTGCCGGTGCGCATCTACTACGGGTGTGAGGTGGCGGGCTTCGCGCAGGACGACGCCGGGGTCGATGTCCGGCTGTCCGACGGCGAGCCGCTGCGCGCGCGGTATCTCGTCGGGTGCGATGGAGGACGCAGCCTGATCCGCAAGGCGGCCGGCATCGAGTTCCCGGGCTGGGATCCGACGAGGAGCAACCTGATCGCCGAGGTCGAGCTGACCGAGGAGCCGCCGCCGGGCGTCCGTCACGACGCCGCCGGCGTCCACGGCTTCCACAGGATGCAGGATGGGAAGACGTTCCGGGTGGTCACGACCGAGCAGCAGCTCGGGCCCGCCGGCGAGCCCACCCTGCGCGATCTGAGCGAAGCGCTCATCGCCGTGTACGGCACCGATTTCGGGATCCACAACCCCACGTGGATCTCCAGGTTCACCGACATGACTCGGCAGGCCGCGGCGTATCGCGTGGGGCGAGTCCTACTGGCCGGCGACGCGGCGCACGTGCATTACCCGGCGGGTGGGCAGGGCCTCAGCCTCGGTGTGCAGGATGCGGTGAATCTGGGGTGGAAGCTCGCGCAGGTCGTCGAAGGAACCTGTCAGGAGAGCCTCCTGGACACCTACCACGCCGAGCGCCACCCGGTCGCTGCCCGCGCGCTCAGGTACACGATGGCTCAGACGGCGCTCCAGCGCCACGACGAGCGCATCAAGGCCGTGGTCGATGTGGTGTCGGAGGTGGCGAGCATGGACGAGCCTCGCAAACGGCTCGCCGGGCTCATCTCCGGGCTGGACATCCGGTACGACCTCGGCGAGGGACATCCGCTGCTCGGACGCCGCATGCCCGATCTCGACCTGATCACCGCCGACGGCCGGCTCCGAGTCTTCGAGCTGCTGCACGACGCACGGCCGCTGCTGCTGGACCTCGGTCAGCCCGGCGACTTCGACATCACTCCATGGGCTGACCGGGTCCAGATGGTCGACGCGAGCTACCAGGGCGAGTGGGAGCTCCCCGTGGTCGGCGTGGTCAGCGCCCCCACCGCCGTGCTGATCCGCCCGGACGGCTACGTCGCGTGGGTAGGAGACGGCACCCACCATGGGCTTCCTGACGCGCTGGCCACCTGGTTCGGGCCGCCTACTGCGGCGTAGCTCACCGCCTGTGCAACGTCGATCTGCAGGAAGTTCTGATGAAGATCTGACAAGCGCTTCGGCGATCTTCACCGCGGCGGAACCGAGCTGGGCCACGATCCCTGCTCGCGCAAACAGAAGTGGGTGTCGAGCAGCGAATCGCAACCCACCGCTCGTCGCCAGAAGCAGGGCGCGGCCCTGGAACAGCATCCCGACGATGGAGTCAGGCGTCGAAGTCGCGCTTTACCTCGAAGCGGTGGCGGGCAGTGTGCGTTCAATCGGGCAAGAAGGACACGTGTCTGAATCGCCTGAGGAGAGGCGGCGAAGGACTGAACGATGTCCGGGATGCTGCGGCAGTCGGCTGTGATCGCCATATTTGGCATCACCCAACGCCACCACGTCAGCTGCGCCCAAGCCAAGCGAGTCCTGCGGCAGCTGAAAGGCAACAGACGCGCCCACACCGTACCCATGGTCTGTGGCCGCTCACGCCTGGTGCAGGGGTGGCGGTTGAAGAACCTCGGCAGAGCATTCAACGTCGTGTGGAACAGCTACCAGCGCGGAACCGTCTCATTTCACTACGAGCGCGTCCAGCACTACGGTCGCGAGTATTGCCGGCCTCCGTACGGCTCGGGTGAGGAGGTGGGGTGAGGAGGGCATATAGGCCCTTGCGCCGTCGCGACGCTCGTCGCGTCTCGGCTGGAGGGACACGCCCGAGCGATCCGTCAGCGACCTGCTCATTGACGCCCGTCGCGCAACCAGCAGCGCGAGCCATTCGTCGTCCGCGGCTCGCCGGTCGTCGCCCCTGCTGGTCCAACGCATCGCGGGCGCCGGCAAGCACCCGCGTCAGTCGCGGCGGCGGGTCAGCAACCGGCGGCGTCCAGCGCTATCCGTGAGGCGTAGCGGGCGGGCGGGCGGGCTCAGGCGGACCACGGTCGAATCTCGCCCACGGACGTGTCGGGGCACTGGGACGTGAAGACCCGCACCCGTGCGCCCGCGCGGGTGGGCATGTGGTCGCTGCGCGGAGCCTCGGAGTAGAGCGCTTCTTGCAAACACGGCCCCAGCAGGGCGGGGTGCGGGATCGGATCGATCGAACGGCTGCCGGCGACCACGAACTCCGCCCATTCCAGGTGCTTGCCGTGGCGGGACGCGTCGCGTCGGAAGCCGCAGGAGGTTTCAGCTGAGCTGCTCGGCCAGTCCGATGATGATGCCCTCAGGGCCACGCAGGAAGCAGAGCCGGTGGATGTCCTCGTACTGCGCGATCTCGCCGACGAGTTCGCCACCGTGGCTGCGCAGGCGGGCAACGACGTCGTCGATGTCCTCGACAGCGAACATGATGCGGCGTATGCCCAGCGCGTTCGCCGGCGCGCTTTCCGGCTCCGCTCTGACCGCCGGCGGCGTGTGGAACTTCGTCAGCTCAATCCGGCCGTGGCCGTCCGGGGTCCGCATCATGGTGATGTCGGCACGGACGTCGTTGAGCCCGACGGTGCTGTCCACCCAAGGCCCCTCGACCTGCGTCTCGCCTTCCAGCTCCATACCGAGCTCGGCGAAGAACGCTTTGGCAGCCTGGAGGTCGTCGACAACGATGAGAACGTTGTCCATCCGCTGAAGCGTCATATCGTGGTCTCCTGGTGTCGTGGGCCAGCGCCTATCGTGGCCCTTCACCTGGTGAGCGGAGCCGGTCAGAGCTTCTCGACATGGAAGCACTCATCTAGCTGACCATCGCCTAGCGGGACCCCTTGGGGGCGTTGTGCCTGCAGATCGTCGCCTCTCACGGCCGCTCGTTGTCGCGTGTCCTGAAGCACCCGCCCGGTGAAGAGCCCGGTCGGGGGCGCCGGCGTCTTGCCTAGGCACAGCGTGGACGCTCCGACCCAGCCTCGCTGCGTTGCCTCTCACGGTCTCCGCGTTCGCTATGCCTGATTGCGATAGCGCCGGTGCTCGAGCTCGCTCCGATCGGGAGCTCGCGCGCCCGATGAGGGCTGATGACGCCGAAGGCCGCGCGATCGGCGTTTCGCCCGGCCTGTCCGTCAGGCGGCGCGGGCGCAGATGATCGCGGAGCCGGCGTGCTCGTGGTGCCCGGACTCCGGGCATGTCACGGCTCGCCGCTCTGGCCGGAGGTCGCCCGCTCGCGTCGACGGCGATCGGCGCTGCGGCACGCGGTCACCGCGGCGTCGACGAGGCAGATCGTCGCGTCGCAACGCGACGGCAGCGCGGCGGCCGGTTGGCTCCGCAGAGATCACGCGGACCATGAGCAGAGGCGCGTCCGCGGCGCACGAGGTGATGAAGCAGCGCGGCTTCGCCATGAGCTTGAAGCGAGAACCGGATCTCTGAGTTGATCTGACTGGTTGCGTTGCGGCCGGTGCCGGACACTTGCCCCGCGTGGACTTCGAAGACCTGTATCGCGCGACGTATCCACGGGTGCTCGCCTATGCGCGCTCCGTCGCGTCGCGCGAGGACGCTGACGATGCGGTCGCGGAGACGTTCGCGATCGCGTGGCGGCGCCAGCGGGACATCCCGCGCGGCGCCGAGCTCGGCTGGCTGATCGGCGTCGCACGTCGCGTGCTGGCCAACGCGCGACGGAGCCGGCGGCGGGCGGGAGCGGTGCACGCGCTGCTCGACATGCAGCCGCGCGTCGCGGGCCCCGATCCCGCGGACCGGATCGAGGACGGCGAGTTGCGTGCCGCGCTGCTGACGCTCTCGCCGCTCGATCGCGAGGCCGTCGTGCTGACGTCCTGGTTCGACCTCTCCGCGGCGGACGCCGCCGGGGCGCTCGGCATCACGCCAGCCGCGTTCCGGATGCGCAGCGCCCGCGCACGGCGGCGGCTGCGCGCCGCCCTCTCATCCACTCCAACGAAGGAACGAGCGCAATGGAACACCCTGTGAACAGCGAGATAGAGCGCCGGCTGCGCGCGTCGCGTCCGGTCGTGGACGACGAGGCCATCGATGCCGCGCTGCTCGAGCGCGTGCGCCGTCTGCCGACCGAGCGCCGGCGCATCGCGCCACGGCTCGCGCCGGTGGCGGCGCTCGCAGTCGTGATCGCGGCAGCGGTGGTGGTGCTCACGGGCGGGCCGAGCGGGCCGCCCTCGGCGTCGGCCCTCACGCAGGCGGCACTGCACTGGTTCGCTCCACCGCCCGGCACGATCCTGCACGTGCGCAGCGTCGAGACGCAGGGCGGCGTCACGACGACGCGTGAGCTGTGGGAGTCGGCCGACCATCCGGAGCAGGCGCGCGAGCTGCGCCGGAGCGGCACCCAGGCGCAAGAGACGTCCGGCAACGCGTTCTATGACACGGCAACCAACACGATTCACGAGTCGTCAGCGAAGCCCGCTCCCGCGAAGCCGGCCGACACCGCGAAGGCGCCGGGCAAGGTCGACCCGCTGGCGGGCCTGCCGGCGGCCGACCCGGTCGTCGACAAGACCCGCGCGCTGCTGCAGGCGGGGCAGATGGAGGTCTCGGGGCACGCGACGATCGACGGGCAAGACGCGTGGGCGATCTCGCTCAAGGCCGACGCCGGGCGCCCGGTGTGGACGCTCTACGTCGCCGCCGACGGACGCCCCCTCGAACTGCGCGACCCCGGCCGCGACGCGAGCGAGGCTCCGCAGACGATCCGCTGGCCGGTCTACGAAGTGCTGCGCGACGTCCGCGATCGCGACGCGCTGCTGACGCTCCAAGGTGCGCACCCAGGCGCGCAGGTCATCACCGACGACGCGCCGCCGCCGCAGAAGGGCTAGCCCGTCCCACCCTCGCGGCGCGGCACGCCTGTAGTCGAGCTGCGCCGCGAGCGCGTCCACTTCGCCACCAGCCAGTGGTCTGAGGTGTCCGCGCACCCTTAGATCTGCCGGCTGCTCGGCGACGGGCGCCTCGTACTCCGTCATGCATGCTTGCCTTCAAGCGATCTCATCCGGATCGCATCACCTGGGCCACGTGCGAGGCGCGCCGATGCGTGTCAACGGGCGAACACTGGCGCCCGCTACTCCGCTGAAAACTGACCCCCTCTGCTCGGTGTGCGAGCCGGGGTAGTCGGCGAGACTGAGTGCTGGCGGCCGCGAGTCAGGCGTCTCGGGTGGAGCGCGAGGAGACTGACGCGGAACTCCGGATCGCGCTGCAAGGCGACCGCGATCCTGATGCTCGTCCACTCGCTGCGGAACAGCCACCGCTCGACTGGCCCTGGCGAGCGGCCGTCCTCCAGGACGGCGTATCCGAAATCGTCGACCAGCCAGCGCAGTTCATCGTCTGCCGCTTTCGGGAGTAGTGCGCCTCAGCCTCCGCGCGGCGGCCTGCCTCGCGGCGGGCGCGCGAGCGAACCTCCTCCACCGCGACCACCGAGTCAACTTCGCCCGAGCCGCCGCAGAGACGACACGACCGCCAGCCTCGCCGCCATTCGCCCGATGCGCCCGCCTCCACGCCTCGCACCCAGCCTTCCCGTCCACCTGCCCCCTGACATCCAGGGCACTGCGTCCGCCCACGACCAGCCACCGCCGCAGACTACAGGCCGCCGGCTCGTGGATTCCATGCGACGCGACGCCGAGTTCCGACGCGCTGCGTCGTTCGCCTGGCACCGGGAGTGCCGCTCATGCCTCGTTGCGACAGCGACGGTGCTTGAGCTCCCACCGATGGCGGGCTCGCAGACTGCGACGTCGTGCCTATGCACCGGGTGCCATGCGTCGGGCCGGAGTGGGGCTTCCGTTCGTCGTCCTGAGCGGCGACGAGATCGACGACGGCGTCGGCTACCGGTCGCGCAGGCGAGCAGGCGCCGAGACCTGCTTGCCGCGCAATTCAGGGAAGACGATCACGCCGCCGCGATGCGTGTTGTCTCGCAGAAGCCGGGGCGCTCTCTCGGAGGCTTATCCGGCGGCGAGTTGCGTCAGTGCCGTGATGCGTCGTCCGAGGGCGTCTCGCTCGCTCTCGTCGATCCAGCGGCGATCGACGCGGGCCTCGACGCGGAATGCAGGCTTGCGGTGATCCTCGATCAGGTCCACCTCGATTGCCTCGGCCACGTACTCGGGCGCCGCGGTCATCGGCTCCTGCACGGTGCGGGCACACCGGCGCGCGGTCAACGCGACGTTCCCGCTCGTGAGCAACGCGAGGGCAACCTGAGGATGCTCCCACAGCGCGGCGCAGCGATCGGCGCGTCTGATGCAGGGCCAGCAGGATCTCGCGGTCACTGGCTCGCACCGGGCGCGCAGACCGGGATCGCGTGTGGCCCCTCGTCGCCCGAGGTCGCGAGGATCGCGATCGCGCGTGGGCGGCCACTCGGGGAGCGCTGCGGGCTCATGTCGCCGACTTCAGCAGCGACTTGAAGTCGCCGACCGGGCCGAGGTGGCGCAGCTTGTCGGGGTTGACGATTCCCCGGATGCTCGTGATCTGATCGCCGGTGGTGTCGAGCGCGCACACGCCGATGAGTCGCTGTTGGCCGTCGAGCAGGAGCGCTCCCGGGCCGCCGTTGATCTCGACGAGGCGCGAGGACACGCCCGGTAGGCGCGCGACCCGGCCGAACCAGGCGATGACTGCGCGCGCGACATGGCTGCGGCCGTGCAGCGACCGCGCGAGCGCGGGGACCCTCCCGCCGCCGTCGCCGGTCAGCTCCACGTCATGCGCGAGCAGCGTCTCGAGCTCGGCGAGATCGCCGTGCTCGGCGGCCGCGAAGAACCGTCGTGTCAGCTCGTCGCGCTGCTCGCGCGTGGTCTGGAAGCGCGGCCGGCGCTGCTTGACGTGACGCCTGGCGCGGGTCGCGAGCTGGCGCGCGTTGTCCTCGCTCTTGCCGATGATCGCCGCGATCTCGGGATACCCGTAGTCGAAGACGTCGTGCAGCAGCAGCACGGCGCGCTGCTCGGGCGAGAGGCTCTCGAGCAGCACCAGCATCGCGAGCGACACGGAGTCGGCCGTCTCTGCGTGCCGGGCCGGATCATCGTCGCGGTCGGTGATGATCGGCTCCGGCAGCCATTCGCCGAAGTACTGCTCGCGACGGGCGCGCGCCGAGCGCAGGTCATTGATCGCCAGCCGGGTCGTGACCGTGGCGACGAACGCGCGCGGCGATGCGATCTCGTCGCCGCCGTCGAGCGCCTGATGCACCCGCAGCAGCGCTTCCTGCATCACGTCCTCGGCTTCGGAGACGCTGCCGAGCATCCGGTAGGCGATCGCGAACGCGTGCGGCCGCAGCTCGTCGAGCAGGCGCTCGCGATCGGTCATGCCACCAAGATCCCCTGCCGCCAGCTCGGGTGCCCCGGGCGCCACGCCAGCTCGCGCTTGGCCTTGGCGTTCGAGGCGCCGCGGATCTGGGTCATCATCACCGCGCCCCACTCACCCGCGAACAGCCGCCCGATGAATCGCGGTACGCGCATCGGCTTCTTCGCGCCGAGCTGCACAGCCAACGCCGGCAGCCACTCCGCGACGGCCGCGGGGTCGTCGTCGACAACGTTGTAGATCCCGCGGCCGCCGTGCTCGACCGCCGCCACCGTCGCCTCCGCGGCATCGTCGACATGGATGAACGACCACACGCCGCCACCGTCGCCGACCAGCGGGAACTTGCGGCGGCGGACCAACTCGTAGGACTCCTGGCCCGGCGCCATCGAGGTGCCCGGACCGTAGAACCAGCCATAGCGCAGCACGATCCCCTCCGTCCACCGCGCACCGAGGACGGCATCCTCGAGGTGACGGATCGCCTCGAGTCCCCGGCGCATCTCGCGCGCCGGCGACTGGTCCAACGCGTCATCTTCGCTCTTGACAGCGCCGCCGGTGCGCGCGTAGACCGCGATGTTGCTCTGCGCGACGAATCGCCGCACCCCCACCGCCTGCCCGGCCGAGAGCAGGTGATCGGTGCCCTCGGTCCGCAAGCGGTTGGTCAGAGCGAACTCACGATCGAGATTGCGCATGTCCAACTCGGCGGGAATCGCGGTCAGCTGATGGACGATCACGTTCGGCCGCGCCCTCGCCACCGCCTCGGCGACCTGATCGGCATCGAGCGCGTCCGCAACCACCGGCACCGCGCCCGCCGCCTCGAGCATCGCCCGCTTCGACGCGCTCCGCGTCATACCATGAACCTCATGACCCGCCGCAACCAAACGCGGCACCAGCTGCTTGCCGATCGCTCCCGTCGCACCAGCCACAAACACCTTCATCATCAACTCCTTGACCGAGGATCACCTACACCCCTCAAGACAAGACGGCAGCCTCGGCTGTGACACCTCCGAGCGGCCCAGCACGTGAGCGCGGGCCCGCCGTCGCCGAGATGCACCGCACCCGGGGCAATGCAGGTGTCTCCCGGCAGCGGACGAGTTCTCTGCTCGTCGCCAGAACCAGGACGCGGCGCCTGCTTTCGCCCGGGGGAGCAGGAGCTGGCGTAGTGGCCGATGTCGCCGCTGCCTCGGACGAGGAGCAGCAGCGCCGCCAGCCGGTCCTGTCCCGGCGTCTTGCATAGGCACAGGTCGACGCTCCGACCCAGCCTCGCTGCCGCTCACGGTCTCCGCTTGCGCAATCGCCTGAACGGAGTGACGAGCGTCGGGTCCGCGATGCCCGAGTCCGCGTGACCCAACCGTCCTAATGCACCACGTGTATCGAGGGAGGCGGACGAGGTTCTATGTCAGTCGCGCCGCGCGAGTTCGCCGGCGCCGCGAGTGAGCGCAAGCCATAGCTCGTGGTCGAACTCCTCGTCGAGCCGGCCGATGAGGTCGGCGATCCAGCGCTCGAACTTTTCCTGCCAGAGCCGGCCTGCCGCCTCGGCATCGTGGGCGGCGATCGCCTCATGCAGCGCCTGGACCTCGCCGACCACGCGCGGCAGGGAATCCAGTAGGCCGATGTTGAGCGCGCCGAGGAACATGCGTACCTGCCAGGTGAGGCGCCCGAACTCGCCCGCCACGCGCGGCAGACCGGCGGCGGCGATGACCGCTGCTTGGTAGGCCAGGTCGGCCTCGATCGCATCGTCAGCGCGCTGCCGTTCGCCCGCGCGGACGAGCCGCGTCAATTCGCGTTCGAGCGGGCCGAGCGCCAGCGGTTCCGGCTCGAGCATGAGCTTATGCAGCGCGAGTGTGCCGAGCGAGGCCCGCAGCGCGTAGACCTCAAGCACGTCGACGGCGCGCAGTTCGGGGACGATGGCACCACGGTTGGGGACGAGCATGACGAGCCCGTCACGCTCGAGCAGCCGGAGTGCGTCGCGTACCGGCGCGCGCGAGAAGCCGAGGCCCTCGGCCAGCGGGATCTCTTTGATGCGCTCGCCGGGACGAAGGCGGCCGGAGACGATTGCGTCGCGGATGCCCTCGACGGCGAGGTCGACGTTGGACGGCGCGGGTCCGCGAGGGCGTGGTTCAGACGACATTGAACTCGGGTGCCAGTGCTCCGCTGTCGAAGCGCTCGGCGCTCATTGGTGTGACGTCGACGAATAGCTCGCGGCCAAGCACGAGGTCGCGCAGTATCTCGCCAGTTGCGGGTCCCTGAAGGAAGCCGTGGCCGGAGAATCCGGTGGCGTAGAGGAAGCGCGAGATCTGCTCGAACTCGCCGATCATCGCGTTGCCGTCGGGGCTCATGTCGTACAGGCCGGCCCAGCCGCCCTGGATCGGCGCCGAGGCAATTCGCGGCGCCCGGTGCTCGGCGACCTCGAGCAGGCGGGGGATCCAGTCATCGGTCGTCTCGGTTGAGAAGCCTGGCTGCTCGTCCGGGTCGCTCACGCTCATCAGCAATCCGCGGCCTTCGCGGTGGAAGTAGAAGCCGCTCGTGAAGTCGATCGTCAGCGGCAGCTTGGCCGGCAGGTCGCCCATCGGTGCGGTGAACAGCACCTGACGGCGCATCGGGGTGACATCGAGTCGCACGCCCGCCATCTCCCCGCATGCCCGGGACCATGCGCCGGCCGCGCTGATGACCGTGCCGGTGGCGACGGTCCCGCGAGGGGTACGCACGCCGGTGATGACGCCATCGACGACGTCGATCCCGTCAGCCCGGGTCGACACAGCGATGTGTGCGCCGTGCTGTCGTGCGCCGTATGCGTAGCCCTGGACGACGGATTCGGGCGTGGCGTGCGCGTCGGTAGGGCAGTAGCTCGCGGCGAGGATGTCGTCGCCCGCGAGCAGTGGGCAGAGCTTGAGCGCTTCTTCGGGAGTGACGATCCGTGATGGCACCCCGAGCTGGTTCTGCAGCGCGACACTGCGCCGGAAGACATCGAGCTCCGCCTCGGTGGTGAGCACGAAGAGGTAGCCGATCTCCTCGTAGTCGATCTCCCACCCGGGCCGCTCCGCGAAGCGCTTGTAGGCCTCCAGGCTGCGCTTACCGAGCTCGATGTTGAGCGAGTCCGAGAACTGCGCGCGTAGACCGCCCGCCGCTTTGGAAGTGGAGCCGCTCGCGAGTTGGTCGCGCTCGAGCAGGACAACGTCTGCACCGGCCTCGGCGAGATGGAACGCGGCGCTCGCGCCGACGACGCCGCCTCCGATGATCACGACGTCTGCACCCGAGGGCAGCGGAAGGCGGGGCATGCCGCCGAGCCTAGCGATTTTGTAGATTGTCTGCAATATCTGTATCGTCCGCCGCATGCCAGAGCTCCGGTCGGAAACCGTCGCGATCCACGCCCGACGCGCCGCGCGCGTGGAGGATCTGTGGGGCGATCTGGACCAGGCGCTGTGAGGGCCGGCGTAGACATCGGCGGGACGTTCACGGACCTGTGCATCGCCGGGCCGGACGGGATCGTGGCGATCGGCAAGGCGCTCGGCACGCCGTCCGCGCCGGCGGACAGCGTCGAGACGGTTCTGCGCGACGCGCTCGAGCGCCAGCGTTTCGGCGGCGACGATCTGACCCAGGTGGTGCACGCGACCACGCTCGTCACCAACGCGCTGATCGAGCGCAAGGGCGCGAAGGTCGCGCTGCTGGCGACGGCCGGCTTCCGCGACGTGATGGAGCTCGCACGGGAACGGCGGCCTGACATCTATCGGCTCGACGTGTGGCGGCCGGAGCCACTCGTGCCGCGTCATCTGCGCTTTGACGTGCGCGAGCGCACCCTGGCCGACGGGACGATCGAGCAGCCGCTCGACTCCCAGGAGGTCGAGGCGCTGGCGCGCGAGCTGGCCGAGCGCGGGATCGAGGCGATCGCCGTCTGCTTTCTGCACAGCTTCGCGAACCCCGCCAACGAGCGGGCCGCGCGCGCTGCCGTGGAGCACGCGGCGCCGGGCCTGCGTGTCGCACTGTCGAGCGACGTCGCGCCCGAGATCCGCGAGTACGAGCGAACGCAGACGACAGCGGCAAGCGTCTACGTCCAGGACCGCGTGGTGCGCTATCTCGCCGATCTCGAGGATCGCCTCGCGGGGCTCGGCGCGGGCGGCCGTCTACGCGTGATGCTCTCCAACGGCGGCATTGCCATCGCGCGGGACGCCGCGGAGCGGCCGATCCGCATGCTCGAGTCCGGCCCGGCCGCCGGCGCGCTCGCGGCCGCCCGCTTCGCCGGCCTGAACGGCTTCAAGGACCTGATGTCGTTCGACATGGGCGGGACGACGGCGAAGCTGTGCCTGATCGAGGACGGGCGGCCACTCGTCACGCACGAGTTCGAGGCGGCCCGTACGGATCGCTTCACGCGCGGGTCAGGCCTGCCGATCAAGACGCCGACGATCGACATGATCGAGATCGGCGTCGGCGGTGGCTCGTTGGCGGGGGTGGACGCACTCGGGCTGCTGGCCTGCGGGCCCGAGTCGGCGGGCGCCGATCCGGGCCCGGCCTGCTACGGCGGTGGTGGCACACGGCCGACGGTCACGGACGCCGACCTGGTCCTCGGTTACCTCGACCCCGGGTTCTTTCTCGGTGGCGAGATGACGCTCGACGTCGACGCGGCGCGCACCGCGATCTCCGAGCACATCGCCGAGCCGCTGGGCCTGACCGTGGAGGAGGCGGCGTGGGGCATCCACCGGCTCGTCAACGAGGACATGGCGAGCGCCGCGCGCGTGCACGCGGCCGAGCGCGGTCACGACGCGACCGGGCTCCCGCTGTTCGCGTTCGGCGGGGCCGGGCCGGTGCACGCGTTCGGCGTCGGCGCGGCGCTCGGTACGACGACCGTCATCGTGCCGGCCGCGGCCGGCGTGATGAGCAGCATCGGCGTACTCGCCGCCCCGCTGGCCACGGACTCTGTGCGTAGCCGGCTCGAGCCGGTCGACGGAGAGACCCTCTCGCGCGCGGAGCCGCTCTTCGTCGAACTCGAGCGGCAGGGCGCTCAGGTCCTCGCTCTGTCGGGGGTCGGCGAGTCGCAGATCACGCATGAGCGCTCGATCGACATGCGCTATGTCGGCCAGGGCTTCGAGGTGACGGTCCCCGTGAAGCCGGGCGAGGATCTCAAGCAGGCCTTTGAGGCGGCCTACGTGCGGGCGCATGGGCGCACAGGTCCTGACGTTCCGATCGAGGCGATCAGCTGGCGAGTCATGACTCGGGGGCCGGATCCAGAGCTGCTCCTCGTTGCGGATTCGACACGAGGCGGAAACGCGAGGAAGGGCACGCGCAGCGTCTATTTCGGCGGCGGCTACGTGGAGACGCCGATCTACGACCGGTATCGGATGGGGCCGGACACGCAGGTCGAGGGCCCGGCGATCGTGGAGGAGCGCGAGTCGACGACCGTCGTCGGACCAGGCGCGTCGGCCCGCGTGGCGACGGACGGCAGCCTGGTCGTGGAGGTGACGTGATGACGCTCGACCCGGTGACTGTGGGGATCGCCGCCGGCCGGCTGGCCTCGATTCTCGATGAGCAGCAGGCGACGCTCGTCCGCACCGCGTTCTCCACGATCGTCCGCGAGTCGGAGGACTTGGCGTGTGGTGTGTTCGACCGCGAGGGCCGGATGCTCGGCCAGTCGCACAGCGGCACTCCGGGCCACATCAACGCGATGGCCACGGGCCTGAAGTACATCGTCGACGCGTATCCGCCCGAGACGCTGCAGCCCGGCGACGTCCTGGTCACCAACGACCCGTGGATGACCGCCGGCCAGATCAACGACCTCACCGTCGTCACGCCGGTCTTCCGCGGCGAGCGCATGATCGGCCTGTTCGCGTCGACCTGCCACGCGCCCGACATCGGCGGCCGCCTGCTCTCCGCCGAAGCGAGCGACGTCTACGAGGAAGGCCTACGGCTGCCGATCATGAAGCTCGCCCGCCGCGGCGAGATGAACGAGGACCTGCTGGCTGTCATCCGCGCCAACGTCCGCACACCGCGTGAGACCGTTGGAGATCTCTACGCGCAGGCCGCGGCGAACGACGTCGGCGCCCGCAGCCTGCTGCGCTGCGTCGACGACCTGAAGCTCGAGGACCTCGAGGAGGTCGGCGCTGAGATCCGCCGCCGCTCGGAGACGGCCATGCGCGCGGCGATCGCGGCGCTGCCCGACGGTCGGTATGAGGCGGTCGGCTACAGCGACGGCCACGGCGAGCGGATCGAGCTGCGGCTCGCCGCGATCATCGACGGCGACGAGATCACGCTCGACTTCGCGGGCTCCTCGCCGCAGAGCGAGCACGGCATCAATGTCGTCCTCAACTACACGCACGCGTACGCGTCCTTTGCGCTGAAGGCGGCGGTCGCGCCCGCTGTCCCGCACAACGACGGCTCGTTCACGCCGGTGCACGTGACGGTCCCGGAGGGCAGCATCCTCAACTGCCGCCCGCCGGCGCCGGTCGCGTCGCGGCACGTCGTCGGCCACTTCGTCCCTGGGCTCGTGCTCGCCGCCTTGACGCCGGTGCTCGAGCGTCACCCCGCGGGCAGCGCCGATGCCGTGTGGATCAGCGTGTGGAGCCCACTGAACCTGACGCTGTTTCAGTCCGGCGGATCCGGTGCTTGGCATGGTCGCGACGGCCGCAATGCGACGGGCTTTCCGTCGGCGGTGGCATCGGTGCCGACCGAGGTGCTCGAGCTGTCGGCGCCGCTGGTGCAGCGGGAACGGTCGCTGCGGATGGACTCCGGCGGCGCCGGGCGCTGGCGTGGCGGGCTCGGCCAGACGTCGGTGATGACGCTGCGCGACGGCGAGCCGGAGTGGCGCGTGTCCGCGCTCGCCGACCGCACGACGGTCCCGGCTCCGGGCACCGACGGCGGCCATGAAGGCGCTGTCGGCGAGGTCACCGTCGACGGTCGGCCGATCCCGACGAAGCGCCTCACCAGCCTTGCTCCGACAGCAGAGGTTCGCCTCGCCCTGCCCGGCGGCGGCGGCGTGGGCGACCCGCGCGAACGCGACCACAAGGCCGTTCTGCGTGACGTCGTCGACGGCTACGTGAGCATCGAGGCCGCCGAACGACTCTACGGCGTGCGCATCCGGCAACAGCGACAGGGCCGCGTGCTGCTGCCCGAGGACTTCGACATCCAGGAGGAAGCATGAGCAAGCTGGCCGGCAAGGTCGCGGTCGTGACGGGCTCGGGACGCGGAATCGGCGCCGCGATCGCGACCCGCTACGCCCAGGAAGGCGCCAAGGTCGTCGTCACCGACATCGACGGCGACAACGCGAACGCGGTCGCCGAACGGATCAAGGCCCACGGCGGCGAGGCGATCGCCGTCACGACCGACGTCTCCCGAAAGGACCAGGTCGACGCCCTCATCCAAGCCACCCTGGATGCCTTCGGCGCGATTAACGTGATGGTCTGCAACGCGGGCAAGGTCCGCGACGCCGTCAAGCACGTGCTCGAGGCCGACGTCGAGTTCTTCGACAGCGTGATCGCCGCGAATCTCCGCGGCCACTACATGTGCTCCGTCGCGGCCGCGCATCACATGGCGCGCAACGGCGGCGGCGTGATCATCACCACCTCCTCAGGCGGCGCCACCCGCGCCCATCGCGGCATGACGGCCTACGACGCCTCCAAGGGCGGCATCGAGGCGCTGACCCGCGCCCTCGCGCTCGACCTCGCGCCGTACAACATCCGCGTCGTCGGCCTCGTCCCCGGCCTGATCGCGCCCGACGACGCGCCTCCAGAGGCGCTCGGCAAGACCGCGGCGACTGTCCCGCTCCAGCGCGCCGGCAAGTCGGAAGATCTCGCCGGCCCGGCCGTCTTCCTCGCCTCCGACGATGCCGCTTACGTGACCGGCAGCTTCGTGGTCGTCGACGGCGGCGTGCTGTTCCAGCAGCGCTCCCCCGAGATCGAGACGTTCCCCGTCACGAACTTCCCCACGCTCTCCTAGGGCCTACCGGGCGATCGCGGCCGACAGCCGCGATCGCGCGGGGTTCCCGACGCCCGTCCTGGACACGCGGCGTTACGCCCGCCGTCGCCGCCGTGAAGGGGTCAAAGCGGCCGGAGAGGACTGACCGGTACGAACCGACCCCAAGAGACTGGACCTGACGCGGCGAACGCCCCCCAGAACGCCCCCAGCAGCGTCACAATCCAGCCCGGGCCAGCACACACCCACGATGATGCCGCCTCCCGCCGACACCGCGACGGCACCTCTCCGGGATCGTTCGGCCACACAACTCTTAAAGCCGCACCCCCGCCGCTCGCGAGCAAGCGAATGTTGACAAGGCCGAGGTCCTTCCGTCCTGAAGCACCACGCGCGCCGGCTGTCGTCTCTCGAGCTATGCGGCGGTCCTGTCCGCTAGCGGTTTTGACTCGTTTGCGACAGCGACGCTGCACATGGTCTGGCTCATCGCGGCGCTGCCGCTATTCGTCCGACGACCGGTATCCGAGCATGCGGCGAAGCGCCACGCCCACGCTCACACCCAGGATGGCCGCGGGCACGCAGATGACGAGGGCAAGCGCGAGCTGTTCGTCCGACCCTCCGGGAACGAAGGTCAGCCACCCGAGTGGTACGAGCCACAATGCCCACCAGCGACCTGCGACGAAGCCCGCGGCTCCAAAGATACCTGCAAATGCGAGTATCGCGACGTTCCAAGACGTCACGGCCTCGACGTCGTCGAGCGCCCCGCTGTGGACGAGAGCGGCGAGTATTGCGGCGAACATGCCGCTGAAAAGGATGCGAGACAGCACGACGCTGTTCGTATCGGCCGAGGCAGCATCCGACGATAAGGCCCGTCTGGGCGGGTTGGCCGGCATCTCAGCCGGAAACGCCGACCATGGCTTGGAGCCGGACCCGCCAACCGCTCAAGCCGCTTGCGCGGGGCCATCGTCCGGCGCGCTGCTCCTTTCGCCTGACGCCGCGAGCGCGGCCGGTGGAATCGAGGACTCGCGTGCCCCGTCGTCACGCTCGCGTGGAGCGGTGACCGTAGGTCGTGGCCATTGCGGCGAGTATCGCGACCAGCGCCAGGCCAAGCCACGGATTGACGAGGACGTCGGTCCGCTGAGGCTCGCCGAAGCTGCAGCGCGCGCCTGGCGGCCAGAGCGAGAGCCCGTCCGCCGGCACGAAACGCTCCCGCTCGCAGACATCGTCAGCGCGCCCACCCGTATGAAGGAACAAGAACGCGCCCGCGAGAAAGACCGCGCCAAGACCGGTCATCAGCATGATCCGCCGAGACATGGTCCCTCTCTACCCGTTCCCGCAGCATGTCGACGACCGCAGCACCGTTGCGGCGGAATACAGCAGGCCGGCCTCGTTCATAACGGCTATCCCCTTTGCCTCACTCAGACCGGCAGCGCGGCGGTATGTTGCCCGAACTCTCGTCGCGGTTGCCGTGATCGTCCGCGGGAGCAGCGAACTCGGGCTTGAGTCGGTCGCCGCAGAGCACTGGTTTCGTCGACGAGCAGCAGCGGCCGTTCCCCTTGGCCCGCCCGAGGATCGCCAACGATGGCTTGAACGTCGGTGCCGCTTGGCGGCCGCGGGCGGGAGGGAGCCGGAAAGCTCTGCAAGACGCGCGCCGGTGCGAGGATGATCATGCCATGACATCACCGATCCCTCGCTGGCTGCAGGCAGTGCTCGCGAGTGTGGTGCTTGTCGCCGCGATCACCGCGGTGATCGCGCTTCTGGAGCCGCGTGTGCCGGCTCTGGGTCTGGGCGTGCTCTACCTGTTGGCAGTCGTCCCGATTGCGCTCGTGTATGGCGCCGCGGTCGCGGGCGCGGTGTCGGTGGCGAGCATGGCGGCGTTCAGCTACTTCTTCCTGCCTCCCCGGTACAGCTTGGATCCCGGCACGTCGGACCGCTGGTCAGTAGTTGTGGCGTTCCTGGTGGCGTCATTGGTGGTCAGCCAGCTCGCCGCGCGTTCCCGGCGCGAGGCGCGCCGATCGGCGCGCCTTGCCGACCAGCAGGCCGCGCTGCGACGGGTTGCGACGCTGGTCGCTGAAGGGGTCGCGCCGCCGGAGGTGTTTGCGGCGGTCGCGCGTGAGGTCGGCCTGCTCCTTGGTGTCGACGCGACGCACATGGGGCGCTACGAGGGCGACGGGACAGCGACGGGAGTCGCCGCGTGGAGCTCCGCCGGAGATCAAGTTCCGGTCGGCACCCGCGTCGAGCTCGAAGGCGAGAGCGTCGCAGGGTCGGTGTTGCGGACCGGCCGGCCTGCGCGGATGCTCGGCTACGAGCAGGCTTCCGGCGCGGGGGCCGCGCTGGGCCGGAAGCTGCGCCTGCGCTCGTCGGTGGGCGCCCCGATCGTCGTCGACCAGCGCCCCTGGGGTGTGATGATCGCCTCCTCGAGGAGTGACCGGCCGCTCCCAAAGGACGCCGAGGCGAGGATCGCCGCCTTTACCGAGCTCGTCGCCACGGCCATCGCGAACACCGAGAGCCGGGCTGATCTCGCCCGGCTGGCCGAGGAGCAAGCGGCGTTGCGGCGCGTCGCGACGCTAGTGGCGCGGGCGGTGCCGCCGGATGAGGTGTTCGCGGCGGTCACCGAGGAGGTCGGGCGCGTGCTCCCGGTCGAATCCGCCGCCATGGCCCGCTACGAGCCCGACGGCACGATGACCGTTGTCGCGGCCTCGGATGCGGTGCGCGACCGCTTCCCCGTCGGCGGTCGGTGGCCGCTCGGGGGAAAGACCGTCAGCACGGTGGTCTTCCAGACCGGCTGTCCCGCCCGCATCGACAGCTATGCCGATGCCTCCGGCCCGCTCGCCGTCGCCATTCGCGAGCAGGGCCTGCACTCATCGGTCGGGGCGCCGATCGTCGTCGAGGGCCGCCTGTGGGGTGTGATGACCGCGAGCTCGGGCCCTGAGCAGCCGCTGCCGGCCGACACCGAGGCGCGCCTCGCCTCGTTCACGGAGCTCGTGGCGACGGCGATCGCGAACGCCGAAGCGCGGACGGAGCTTGCGGCGTCGCGGGCGCGGATCGTGGTGGCGACCGACCAGGAGCGCCGGCGCGTCGTTCGCGATCTGCACGACGGCGCGCAGCAGCGGCTCGTCCAGACGATCATCACGTTGAAGCTGGCGCGCCGGGCGCTTGAGCGCGAGCAGGAGGCCGCCCCGGCGCTCGTCGGCGAGGCGCTCGACCACGCGGAGCGCGCGAACGTCGAGCTGCGCGAGCTCGCGCACGGCATCCTCCCGGGCGTCCTCACCCAGGGCGGGCTGCGCGCGGGAGTGGACGCGCTGGCTTCGCGGATGCCGGTGCCGGTCGAGATCGATGTGGCGGTGGGTCGGCTGCCTGCCGCGGTCGAGGCGACCGCCTACTTCGTCGTCGCCGAGGCGCTGACCAACGTGGCCAAGCACGCTTGCGCCGGACGCGCCGAGGTGATGGCGCGGATCGAGGACGGCACGCTCGCGGTCCACGTGCGCGACGACGGCGTCGGAGGCGCCCGGCGCGGCGGCGGCAGTGGCCTCATCGGGCTGGCGGACCGGCTCGCCGCTCTCGACGGCGAGCTCCGGGTCGACAGCCCGGCCGACAGCGGCACCCTCGTCGCGGCCGCCATCCCCCTCCCCGGCTAGCTCCCGCGTCAGTCGAGCGCTCGCGCGTCGACTGCTGCTCCGAGCCCGCAAGCAGCAGCGACGCATCTCGCAGCCGCCTTTCATGCACCTCGGCACTCCCGCGTCGATAGGCCGCACCGACCACGCGCTGCTGCTTTCGCCTGAACGGAGCGGCGCAGCCCCGCGATGCTCCTGCGGCGTGACCCATCCGTCCTCAAGCGCCACGCGCAGCTCTGCGCGTGTCGGCTCGAGTCGGCCGAGGAGCGGTAACGCGCGTTAGCCTTGCTCGAACGACGCATTGTTGAACTTCCCGCCGACGAACCTCGCGGCGAGGTACTCGCTGTCAACCTGGAAGAACGAGTCGCGTTCGAGGCCGACCTCCCAGTCGGCCGTCTTGCCGTTGTCGTCGTCGGGCTGGCCGAGCAGCGCGAGCACTTGGGCGTGGGTCATGCCGTCGAGGCGATGACAGCGGAGCAGGTCGTCGCCGAGGATCTGCTCTCTCGATGGGAACGCGCCGCCGTCGGGCTTGACCCAATCGGCGTGCGTGATGGCCGGCGTGCGCTTGCAGCTGGGCCGGATGGCCTCGATCGTCGTTGACCAGTGCTCTTTGAAGCGTTCCTTTGAGCGAAACCAGACCAGCGCCGGATCCGACTCGCGGCCGGAGAAGCACGACCACGTCTTGCCGTTCGTGTCACAGCTGCCCTTGACGATCGAGCGGACGTCGGAGCAGGGCAGCGACTTGCCGGTCACGCGGATCGCCAGCGTCCGGCCGTAGAGCGCCTTGGTCCCGCAGGTATGGGGCTTGGCCGGAAGCGCCACGGCGGCGAAGATTGCAAGGAGTGCGATCACGCACTGAAGATAGCTCTAGTGACGTGGGCAACTCGCATGGGGACTGCGGTGATTCTGTGCAGGCGGATGATTGAACGAGGCCACGCGCGTTGTGCGCGTGGTGTTCTGCAAGGGTCGGGAGGTCTCGATGACCGCGCTAATTCCGTCGCCACAGCGGCGCTCGCCGGCGACGCTGCCGGGCTACAACGCCGGCAGAGCGCCACGCAAACAAAGGCCGGCGATATCCGGCCGATCCGCCGCGGGTCGAGGAGATCGTCGCGGTCATGCGCTCGGCCGGGGTCGGGCTGCGCGGTGAGCGGCTGCGTGGGTTGATCGTCGTGTTGTGGCGTGCTGGTCTGCGCATTCACGAGGCGCTGCTGTTGACTGAGCACGATCTCGATCCGCGCCGAGGCTCGATCGTCGTGCGCCGCGGCAAAGGCGGACGCCGGCGAGAGATCGGCATGGACGACTGGGGCTGGGAACACGTAACACCCTGGCTAGAGGCGCGCAAGACGCTTCCGTACGGGCCGTTGTTCTGCGTGATCGAGGGCTCACGCGCGGGAGGGCCGTGGCCGACCGGCGCGGCGCGCGCGGCGCTGCATCGTGCTGCCGCGCGTGCCGCTGTGCGCCGACGCTTCGCTCCCCACCAGCTCCGGCACGCGCATGCGATCGAGCTCGCACGCGAGGGCGTGCCGATCAACATCATCCAGCGCCAGCTCGGCCACAGCGACCTCGGCGTGACCTCGGTCACCTGCAAGGCATCGACGCCGCCGAAATCATCGACATCGTCCATCGCCGCCGGCCGCCGATGATCCCCGCGATCGTTGGACTCCGCGGCTTGCCGTAGCGCGTGTCGCTCGCGTCCTAAAGCACCACGGTTGGACCCGCCCCGCGCGCCGGTGCAGGCGCTCGCCTCGCGGCGAGGGTCTACCGCAGGGCCACTGTTCCTTGAGCCTCCATGCGATAGCCCGCGATAGGGTCGCGGCGGATTCCCGCGCCCGCCGACGTCCGACAGGGATCTCGCTGCGCAGGTTCCAGCGGCCCGGACGGAGGGGATGATGGCGATCGGCGATATCGAGGAAATCGTGACCGGGCTCTGGCGCTGGGAGCGCCGCCCGCGAGGGTTGCATCCGGGCGAGTTCGGCGGCAGGACGAGTTACGCCATCGCTCTCAAGAGCGACGTGCTGCTGCTCGACCCGCTGGTGGATGGCGACGACGACCCGGCCCTGGACGTGCTGGACGACCTCGTCCGCGACCGCGTTCGGATCCTCGTCACCATGCCCTACCACACCCGCAGCTCCGAATCCCTGTGGCGCCGCTACCGCGGCGCGAAGGCACGCATCTACGGGCATCCCGCTGTCGCGACACGACTCAGCGACGTCTCCGGCTTCGAGGCCGTCACCGGCGGAGGCCACGTCGCCGGGATCGCTCGCTTCCACTCGATCGGCAGGCCGCCCAGCTCGCAGCAGTCGATCGAGATCCCTGTCGTCCGCGCCCTGGTCTTCGGCGACGCAGTCGTCGACACAGACGGTGGCCAACTGCGCGTTTGGGCGGCCCCGTTGGACAGCGAAGGCCGCCGGCAGTGGTGGCACGCGCGCTACCTGCCGACTCTTCAGCGTCTGGTCGAGCTGGATATCGACCACGTCCTCGTAACACACGGCCGGCCTGCCATCGGCGACGGCAAGGCCGCGCTGCAGCGCGCGCTCAAAAGCGCCCCCTGGCAGCGCCCGGAGCGAGCAGTCAAACGGACCTCGCCCAGCGCTCGCAGCGAAGGCGGCAGCTCTTTGAGTTAGGCCCTTGAGTCGCCGGCCCGCAGCTTCGGTTCGCGAGGCGACTCCTGCTTTCGCAGGCCAGCAGCGGCGACTGCCTCCACCGCACCGCTTTCGCATCGCGCAACGAGCGACAGCGACCCGCGCCCGCTCGTCGAGTGCTGCGGTCACGCGAAGGCTGTCGCGCATAGAGCGTCGCGTCTCACCGCGCGGCGGCAGCGATCGGCTCGGTGCGAGGGCGCGGCAGCACGCTGTCGGGCCGTCGAGGCGCTATCGCTGATCGTCGGAGCACGGAGCGAGACGTCGATGCATACAACGCACCGTCCTGTGAGCCGCGGCCGCCAAGTGCGCTTCGACCGAGTGGGAGGCCCTGGGCGGCGGGCAGGCGCCTTACATCCCCACCCACCCGGCGGTCAGCCGCCTTCCCGGCGCGTGCGCGCTCGCCCCGTCCTCGTGGAAGCTCCGCGCCCGGCGGCGGACTAGGGGAGGGAGCAGGTCATGGGTGACGTCGAACGCAGGGGTGCGGCAGCCGGACGATTCAGGCAGCGCCACGGCGTTCTCGTCACCGCGGCGGTCGCCGCGCTGTGCGTGGCGGCCGGCGCGCCGGACGGAGTGCCGGCACGCCCGCGCCCCGCCCAGGCGGGCGCCGAGGTGCTGTCCCTCCGTACGCCGACGTCGCGCACGTTCGCGCTCGGCGGCGGCCGCTTCCGCAAGGAGATCGCCGCGGCACCGGTTCGCTACCGCGACGCGCGCGGCTGGCACGCGATCGACACCCGGCTGCGCCCGGAGCTCGCCACGCTCCCGGCGGATCCGTTCGCCCCGCCGGGCAAGCAGTTCCGCGCGCGCGGGACCAGCTTCGACGCGTCGTTCGCAGCCGCGGCGAGCGGCGAGCATGCCGCCTTCTCGGTCGCGGGGCGGCGGTACGGGCTGATCCTGCGAGGTGCCACGCCCGTCGCCGGAACCGTGAGCGGCTCGACGATCGCCTACCCCGGCGTCCGCCCTGGCGCCACCCTCGTGGACCGCACGACCGCCACCGGGATCGAGCAGACGCTTGTGCTGCACGACCGGCGCGCGCCCTCGAACTACGTCTTCCACCTCGGCGGGGCGGCGGACCTCCGCGCGATTGCGACGCACGACGGCGGGTGGCTGTTCAAGGCCCCGTCGAGCAGCGCGGTCGCACTGCGCCTGCTGCCGGCGACCGTCGGCGACGCCCGCACCACCGACCGCGGCGTCACGCACGACCCCGCCCACGTGCGGACGACCGTCAAGCGCGCCGGCGACGGCTACGACGTCGCCATAGCCGTCGACCGCCGCTGGCTCGGGAGCCCGTCCCGCCACTTCCCGGTGACCATCGACCCGACGTACACGATCGGCGAATGGGCGTCCGTCAACTACGACGCGGCCTGCTCGCGTTGCGCCACGTCGGCCCCCGGGTGGCTGTACCTCGGCACGAGCTCGACCAAGGCATACCGGATCGGGACGCAATTCGACCTCAGTGGCTTCCCGGCCAACGCGACGGTCAGCGGCGCCCAGTTGCAGATCTACAGCGTCGGCGGCGTCTGCGTCGACACGACCGAGCCCTGCGGCGCGCACAGCCACACGTTCGACGTCCACCGCCTCACGCAGCCGTGGGGCAGCACGACGAGCTCTTTCGTCTATGACTCGACGGCCCTCGGCACCGCCACGCTCCCGGCGGACCAGCAGGACCACTGGCTGACGTGGAACATCACGGAGACCCTGAAGGCGTGGCTGGCCGGGACCCAGCCCAACGACGGCCTCGTCATCAAGCGCTCGACTGAGCCCCTGGGTGCGGGCGGCCCCTACATCGAGGACGCCGACCCGTCGCTGACGCCTCAGATCGTCGTGACGTACGGCACCGACGCCGTCACGTTGGACGCACCGCAGACCGTCCACTCCAACGGAGCCGAGCTGACCTGGACCCGGTGGGACGGCTCGAGCGGCGGCGTGTTCGGCGGCTACGAGGTGCATCGCTCGACCTCGACGGGCTTCACGCCGTCGAGCAGCACGCTCCTGACCCGCATCGCGGACCCCGCGGTCACGAGCTTCAGGGACACCACGGCCGCGCCGTCGACGACATACACGTACAAGGTCGTCGTCAACGGAGCCGCCTCCAGCGCTCAGACGGTCGCGCTGCCCGCGAGCGGTCAGGCGCGGACCGTATTGCAGCCGGGTCCGGATTCCGGCATCGACACCTATATCCGGCACAACCCGTACATGGACGAGACTGCGTCGGAGGCGTGCCGCTCCTTCGGCGCCATGAGCACGCTCGACGTCGGCTCCGACGGCATCCTCGAGCGGGCACTGCTCGAGTTCGACACCTCCCTGATCCCGGCCGGCGCCACCGTCAGCAGCGCGTCGCTCTCGCTGACGATGACCGGAACGGCCGACGCGGCGATCACCATCGGGGCGCACCGGATCACCGGCGACTGGGCCGCCGGCACGGGCGTCGGGACGTGCGCCGCCGACGGCGCCACCTGGACCAGCCGGCACGGCGGGATCCCATGGGCGGCGGACGGCGCGGACTTCGATCCGTCGGCCGCGTCGACCGTCTCGCACGCCTCGGGGGCTCCCGCTACGACCGACAGGTTCTCGGTCACGTCGATGGTGCAGAAGTGGACCGACGGCAGCGCGCCCAACCTCGGCGTGCTCCTCAAGGCGGAGAGCGAGCCGGACGTCCTCGGCCGGTGGATCGGCTACGTCGCCGCGGACGACACCTGGGACCCGGCGGACCGTCCGAAGCTCACCGTCACCTACGCCGACGGCAGCCGGAGCGAGTCACCGGCCGTGACCATGTCCTCCCCGCAGAACGGCGACGTTGCACGAGGGACCGTCACTGTGACGACGGCCGCCGCCGACGACCGGCGCGTCGACCAGGTGGAATTCCTGGTGGACGGCGCCTCGATCGGCAGCGACACGACCGCGCCGTTCGCGGCCGCGTGGAGCACGACCGGCACGGCGAACGGCCAGCACACCCTGACCGCGCGCGCCACCGACGACGTCGGGAACGTCACGACCTCGCGCGGCGTCGCCGTGACCGTCGCGAACTCCGCGCCGCCGACGACAAAGGTGACCTCGCCAGGGAACGCGTACGCGGACGTCGTCCGCGCCGACGGCCCCGCGGCGTTCTGGCGCCTCGGCGAGGCCGGCGGAACCACCGCCGCCGACAGCTCCGGCAACGGGCGCACGGCCGCGTACGGCAACAGCTACACGCTCGCGCAGCCCGGGCTGATCACGTCCGACGCCGACAAGGCCGTGCTGCTGCGCAACAGCAACAAGGACGGTCAAGTCGCCAGCTCGGGCCTCAGCGGGCTGTTGGGATCCCAGCTGACCGCCGAGGCGTGGGTCTCCTACACCGGCGTCGCGACGGCGGGCGCGTTCGACCGCATCGTCGCGCGCAACTGGGGGTCCGCCGGTGGTTGGATGCTCGCGGCGACGAAGGACGCGGTCGGCACGCAGCGGGTCCAGTGGAGCATCAATGCGGCGGGGACCGTCGTGACCGCCGGCGCGGCCGTCACGCCGGGGAGGATGTCGCTCGCCGGGACGTACGACGGCACGACGCTGCGGCTCTACGTCAACGGCGTCGAGGCCGCGACCGCTACACGGAGTGCCGCCGCGCTCAACACGAGCGCGGCGATCGCGCTCGGCGCGACGCTCGACACCGACATCACCGTCGACGACGTCGCGGTCTACGACAAGGCGCTCGGCGCCACCGCCATCAAGCTCCACGACGATGTAGGCCGCGGGCGCACGCCGACGGTCGCCGGCAATGTCGCCGTGAGCGCCGACGCGAACGACGACAAGTCGGTCAGCCGCGTCGAGTTCCTCGTCGACGGCGTCCGCTACGACGAGGACACCACCGCCCCGTACGCCGGCACGCTCAAGACACTCGACCCTGCCAACCCGGCCTTCGACGGACAGCACGCGCTCACCACGCGCGCCTACGACGGCGACGGGCAGGTCACGACCTCCGCCACGGCCACGGTTCAGGTGGCCAACGCGACCGGGACCCGCTACCAGCAGGACCTCACGTCGACGCCGTTCCCTGCCGCGATGGTCTACGACCCTGCGACCGGCTCGCAGGACCAGGCCGGCATCGACGTCACCGTGACCAACCGCTCCTCCGCGACGCTGAGCGGCAACGACGTCGTGCTCCGCGCCCGCTGGTACCCGCTCGACGCGACCGGCAGCGCGCCGGCACCCACCGACGGCCCGGCGATCGCGCTCGGCGGCGACGTGGCACCCGGGGCGGCGCGGACCGTGCGTGCGCTGGTCGATCCGCCGGCGCTCGCCGACGGGGTCAACCGCGCGCAGTTCCGGCTGCGCCTCGACCTCTACGAGCAGTCGACGGGGACCTGGTTCGCGGACAAGGGCTCGCCGCCGCTGCAGAACCCCGTGATCGTCGACAAGGCCCTCGCGACCGGGCTCGGGCTCGAGCGCTACTACCACTACACGGGCAGCGAGCTCGGCGCAGGGCTGCAGCATCTGCTGAACGTGGCCAACGGCAACAGCATCCTGCGCTGGACGCCGTGGGATGAGCCCGGCCGGGGGCTGTCGACGGTCCTCGACCTCACGTACAACAGCCTCGAGAAGGGCAGCGGGTCGCCCGTCGGCAACAACTTCTCGCTTTCGATCTCCACGCTCACGCGGTTCGGCGCTCCGATCGACATCCACCCGAACAAGGCCGACGACATCGCCGGCCGCGCCAACCGCTTCATCGACATCGTCGACGGCGACGGCACCACGCATCGCTTCACGGGCCACCAGGCCGCCGACGGCACCGTCTACTGGACCGAACCGGCCGGCGTCCACCTCTACCTCCGCCACTACTCGGACACCGACCCGGCGCGCGCCTGGGCGTTCACCCGTCCCGACGAGACCACGTTCTTCTACGACCAGGACGGCTATCCGACATCGGTCGAGGACAACAACGGCAACCGGATCACGTTCACGCTGCAGGACACGCCTCCGGGTGAGGATCCGGGCGGCCCGAAGAAGCGCATCGTCGCGGTGACCGATGCGGCAGGCACTGGATCGAGCGCTGCGCCCGATCGCGCCTTCACGATCGAGTACTACTCGAAGGCGGACGCCAAGGCACCTCACGTCCGCGGGCAGATCAAGCGCATCACCGATCACGGCGGCGATCAGGCGCTGCGCTTCAGCTACTACGACGACGGCAACCTGCTGCGGCTGACTCAGGCCGGCGGGACGAAGGCGGACGGCTCGCCCCTGCCGGACCGGTCGTTCGTCTTCACCTACACCGACTCGGCGGGTAGCGGGCCGGCGATCGCCGTCGCCGCGCAGCGCGTCGACCCGGACCCGAAGACGCCGAACGAGTCGACGCGGCTCTTCAGCGTCGCCGACCCGCGCGGCCACGAGACCACGTTCGACTACAACGGCCCGACGACGGGACAGGACCGCTGGAAGCTCGCCGCGCGGACCGCGCGCGATGGCACCCGGACCACGTGGGCATACGACACGACCAACCGCGTGACGACGCAGACCGCGCCGCTCGCGCGCGTCAGCAAGTACGCATACGACGCCGACGGGAAGTTGACGTCACTGACCAACCCGAACAACGATGTCGTCGCCGTCAGCTGGACCGCCGACCGGATGGTGCACCAACTCACCGAGCCGAGCGGCGCGTACACCACCTACGACTACGACGACAACGGGTACATCACCGACGTCAAGCGCGTCAACCAGATCCAGCCTGCGCTGGAGCAGAGCTGGACGCATCTCACCTACGACCATCCCGCCGTCGACGGCGGAGATGCGCCGGGCCGCTGGCAGACCGGACGGCAGGTCGCGCACATCAGCCGGCTGGCCACGACGACGAGCCCCGCCGGGATGGCCACCGCCTCGCCGGCCGACGACTACCAGTACGACTTCACGTACGACGCCAAGGGCAATCTGCACACCGTCCTCGACCCCGAGAACCGCGCGTCGGGCAAGGTCACGACCTACGACTACAACCCGGACGGCACGGTCGCGCGCGTGACCGACCCCAACGGGCACGCGACGGCGTTCGAGGCCTACGACGCGAACGGCCTGCCGACCGTGGTCCGCGATCCGCGCAGCGTCGCCCGGCGCGCGACTCCCGGCTTCGACTACGTCACTCGGCTCGGATACGACGCCGACGGCCTGCTCCAGTGGGTGCAGGATGCCGAGCACTCGAACGAGAGCGGCGTCGACCCGCACGAGTACCGCAGCTACTTCTACTACGACGCCTTCCACCGCCTCGGGCGCCAGAGCGCCCCGAAGTCGACGCGCCTCGAACGTGGGATCCTGCTGTGGTCCGACGCCGACTTCGACGCGAACGACAACGTCCTCAGCGAGGTCGCCCCGCACGAGGGCCGCCAGGACACCGGCCGGGGCGACACGACCACGCACATGTACGACGCGATGGACCGTGTCACGCTCGACACGGGGCCGGACACGAGCGCGGACCCGGCAGGCGAGCGCACGAAGTACGACTACGACGACGCCGGCCGGCTCATCCAGGTCACCGATCCGAAGGGCGTCGCCACGGCGTCGCCGGACAAGGACTTCTCGACGATCCTCGGCTACGACGCGCTCGACCGCGTCGTCAGCGAGAAGCGGTACGACTACGACGGATCGGGCTCGATCAGCCGGACCTTGAGGACGCAGTACTGCTACGACATCGCCGGCGATCTGCGCTCGGTCACGCGGCCGAAGGCAGGCCCGGCCGACGTCACGTGCTCGCCGTACGCGGACGCGCAGTACACGACCAAGTTCGACTACGACCTCGCCCACCGTCTGCTGAAGCGGACCGACGGCGGCGGCAACGTGCGCACGTGGCGCTACGACACCGACGACAATGTCTCGGCGTACACGGACGAGCAGCAACTCGCGACGCCCGCGCGGCTCACCTACAACCAGCGCGACCAGCTCGTCAAGGACGAGCAGCCGTTCCAGACCGGCCGCGTCCTGACCACGCAGTACGTCTACGACCCCGCGGGCAACCTCCACCAGGAGATCAGCCCGCGGGCGTTCGACGCCGCCGGCGGTGGCACGCCGAACGACTACCTCACGACCTACGAGTACGACGAGAACGACCAGCTCACGCGTGTCGACCTCCCGCACAGCGCGCAGGAGACGCCCACGTACGTCCACCGCGACTACGACCGCAACGGCCGGCTGGCACTGCTCTCGCTGCCCACGACGAAGACGAGCGCCTCAGCGCTGACCGCCGACGACAGCAGCACGTACGACTACTGGGACGCCGGCTGGCTGCACCTCGACAACGAGCCTGGGCGTCAGAACGTGACCTACGGGTACTCGCCGCAGGGCTGGCAGCAGACGCGCGTCGCGCGTCTCGGCGACGGCGCTGAGCGGCACTCGAGCTGGGCGTACTTCCCGGACGGGATGCTCCAGTCCGAGACCGCGCGCGACGGCACTCGGACCACGTACACATACGATGCCGACAACCAGCTCCAGAGCGCCGACTCCGACCACGGCATCGGGGACGCGGGCCAGCAACCGCTGCACGTGACGGCGGGCTACGACGGCTTCGACCGGCTCACACGGACGCGCGAGCGGCGCGATGACCAGTCCACCTGGAAGGTCACGACGCTTGCCTACGACGACAACGACAACCTCCTGTCGCGCCTGGAGAACGGGCACGAGGACGCCGCCGGCGGACTGTCGGGCGGCCGCTCGAACGAGTTCACCTACGACGGCGCCGACCGCCTCACCCTCCAGCTCGACCACGGCAAGGACTCCTCCGCCTCGGCCACCGGTGACGACCGGCAGATCCTCTACGAGTCGTTCGCGCCGGGATGGCCCAAGTCGCGCACGCTGCAGAAGCTCTCGTCCGGGGACTGGACAACGACGCAGAGCACGGCGTGGACCTACTTCCAGAACGGCGACGTCGAGTCGCTGATCACGAAGAACGGCTCCGGGGCCGTCAAGGAGCAGCACACGGTCTCCTACCTGGACACGGACGGGCGTTACATCGACGGGAACCGTACGAAGGACGTCTTCCGGCTCGACGGGCCCGACTCGAGCAAGCCGTGCCGCACCAGCGACTGCACCCGCACGTACGCGTACGACGGGCGCGACCGCCTCACCGGCGAGACCAAGGATTACGGAACCGGCAGCCGATACACGAAGTACGACCTCGATGCTCCCGGCAACGTGGTCCGGTTCTACCAGGGCGACACCGATCCGCCGCCGCTGGCCGCGACCTACGACTACGACGCCAACCAGCTCACGACGGTCAGTGACAAGGATGGGAACGTCCAGCGTCGCTATTACCACGACGCCGACGGCAACCTCACGTGCGCCACCACGGGCGCGGGCACGCAGTCCGACTGCGACAGCTGGGACGGGGACAGCCGCTCGCCGAACGTCCTCGAGCACTACCGCTACGACCGGCTCAACCGCCTGCTCAGGGCGGCGAAGTGGGATCCCGCCGACACGCTGGACGACATCAAGAACGGCGAGACGACGTGGACGTACGACCCGCTCGACCGGCCTGCGCAGAAGGTCGAGCGGCACGGGACCGGCCCGAGTCGCACGACTTCCTACACCTACCTCGGCCTCGCCGACGAGGTCACGCGCGAGGACGCCGCGGACGCGGGCGGCGGCGACCCGCGGACGAAGGACTACTCCTACGACGCCAACGGGGACCGCGTCGAGCTCACCACCCAGAACGGCGCGTCGTCACCGCAGGTCTTCAGCTACGGCTACGACGTCCACGGCAGCGTCTCGCTCTTGCTGGACGGGGCCGGCTCCGCTCGCGCCGCCTACGGCTACCAGGCCTATGGCGACGACGACAAGGACCTGACCAGCGAGCGCGACGCCGACAATCCCGCGCAGCCGGCGGCGCCCAACAAGCCGACCAACCCGTACCGCTACGAGGCCAAGCGGCAGGACCCGGGCAGCGGCCTGCTCGACATGGGCGCTCGGCAGTTCTCGCCCGACCTCCGCCAGTTCGCCCAGCGGGACATGTACGAGGACCCGCTCGGCCAGCTCGACCTGACGAGCGATCCCCTGACCGCCAACCCGTACAGCCTCGCCGGCGGAAACCCGATCTCGTTCGTCGAGGACGACGGCCACATGCCGATCTTCGACGGCGACGTCAAGGCCGCGCGCGCGTATGCGCGGGCTCGGGTCCGGGGCCTCGCCAAGGCGGCGCGTCCCTACTACGGCGGCTGGACGACGGCGACCACCGATCCGAACAACGGGCGGCCGCGGACCCCGATCTACGACGCCGCGGGCCACTACGCGCGGGCGGCGAACGGCAAGCCGTTCACGCTGCCCGAGATCGACACCCCGATGACGTCCGAGCGCGAACGGGGCAATGCGCTCGTCGACGCGGCCGCCGGTGTGGCGATCTCGATGCTCAACACGCTCGGGGACGTCGCCATCGGCCTCGAGGGTGTGCCGGACGTCGGTCCGGAGTCGGCCGCCGCCGGCAAGGGGCTGAAGTCCGCCGCGCGGGGGCTGGAAGGCGCGGTGGGCAAGGAGGCGACGGCGGTCCGTCAGGCGACCGGACCGATCGTCCGCTATGACCGCCGGGCGCAGTACGGCGGTGCCCAGACCAACAGCTCAGCCGGCCGTGCGATCCGCGGCAAGGCCGAGGGCCAGAACTGCCCGGGCTGCGGGCGCACGATGCGAAGCGGCACGGCGACGCAGCCGGTGCCCGAGCATTCGCCCCCGCTGCTACTGCACTACTACCTGCGCGCCGGGCACGCCATGACCGACGCCCAGCGGAGGGCCTACGCTCGCAGCGAGGAGGCGTTCGACGGCGCGATGTGCCTGAGCTGCCAGCGAAGCCAGGGAGCGGAGCTCAGCCGCCTTTCGAGGCTGCTCGCGTACCTGTTCGGCGGTTAGATTGCCCTGATGGCCGGGACCCCATCGCAGCTGCGCGCGCACGTCGATGCGTGGTTCCCCGCGAGCGCGCGCGAGGAGTTCTCGTGGACGCTGGGACCCATCGGGAGCGAACTGCCGCAATTTCGCGTCGCCCGCTACTCCGCGGCCACGCCGGACGAGCCGTGGGCGTACGTGTCGCTCGGGGCCTCGGAGGTCGAACGCGATGGCGAGCGCGTGGAGTTCCTGATCCTGTCACCGGAGGAGACGCCGCGGCATGTCGAGACGCTCGCGATGGTGACGTACTTCCACGCCGACCCGCGCTACGGGCTGACCGAGGCTGCGATCGTCGACATCGGGCGGCCGTGGCTCGAAGGCTCGGCCGCCGATCACTTGCTGGTCTCCAAGCCGCTGCCGTACGGCCCCAACTTCGAATGGCTCGAGACCGCGGACGGCCTCGTCCGGTTCCTCTGGCTCGTACCGATCACTTCAGCCGAGGCGGCATTCGCGCGCAAGGAGGGAACTGCCGCGCTCGAGGACGCGCTCGAGGGCAGCGGCGCCAACGTCATCGATGGCGCCCGGCCGGCGGTCGTCTGACGTGCGTCCACGACCGTGGCCGCATGGGGGAGGCACCAGCACCCGTTCGGGCTGCGGTGCAGCGAGCCGTCGCGGCATAGCTCGCGGAGGGCGAGCGACACCGAGGGGCGCTGCGCGCAGACGAGCTCGGCAAGCATCGAGTGCGAAAGGCGCAGGTCGATTCGCGTGCCGTCGCTCACCACGTGGCCCCAGCGGTCCGCGAGTTGTCCGAACACCGCGAGCAGCCGGTCATGCAGCCGGGGCATCTGCGCGATCGCCAAGCGCTGCGCAAGCGCGTCGGCCCGCTGCTGGGCGCGCAGTTCGAGGACCCGCAGCACCGATGGGACGCGCGCCGCGACGGCGTAGAACTCGTCGCCGAGCATTGCGAGCCGGGCGGGTTCGAGCACCGTCCAGGTGCGTCGCCACGGATCCGGGTCCGGCGACGCCAGCAGCGGCAGCGGGTCCCCGGCGCCGAAGAGCTCGAGGCTGTTGCGGTCGGCGAGGCTGACCCGCCGCGCAAGGACTCCCTCCAGGAGCATCACGGCGACGATGCCGTCGAGCTCGCGGCCGCCCGGCGGCCGACCGGCGAGCTCGAGGCCCCAGCTCTCGACGACGACGCGGCGTCGCAGGCGGGCGGCGACGGAGGCGTCGACGCCCTGCAGGAGGTCTGGATCGCTTTCGAAGATCCGGACGAGGCCGCGGTACGCCGCGGCGCTCCCATCGAGCGGGATGAGCGGTCGCGCGCTCGCCGTCACGCGGCGGCCTCGCGCTGGCTCGAGTGCGGCGGAGCCCGCGGCCGTGCGCGGCGCTCGCTCGAGGCGAGCGCGCGGTCTGCGACCGGGGATCGCATCTGGACGGGCGAGAGCGGCGGCCGGCGGACCGCCGGCACGTCACGCGGAACGGCCTCGCTGCGCGCCTGAGGATCCACGAGCCGTAGCCGACCTCGGGGCCCACGATCGGTGGCCCACACTCGCAGCCGATGGCGGTGCAGATGCTTAGTGGTGCGACCGTGCGCGTGCCGTGCGGTCGCTGCGGCCGGCACGACACAGCTGCCGCACGCGAACACGACCGCAAGAACTGCGACGACGTAGCTCCCGCCCCAGCCCTGAGTGTCCCCTGCCCGCCGCAACATACTCGCGCGAAATGTTATGGTCTTGCTTATCGGTGTGGCAACCTGGACGCGCTCATGCGATCCGCGGTCACCGCACGGACCGGTTGTGCCGTGCGTCAGCGGCAGTTCGCGAGGAAGTCGAGCAGCAGCGTCGTTGATGCGATCCGGCTGGTCGAGCTGCATCCAATGGCTGGCGCCGTCCACCGCTGGAAGCGTCACGGCCCGGTGACGAACTCGGCCGAGTTGGTCATGCGTTGTGCGGTGCCGGGATGACCGACAGGGCATCGCGACCAGGCGGCCGACCCGCGCCGGGTGCAGCGCGGCGAGCACTCACGCGACGACGGCCCCGAAGTCATGGCCGACCACATCCGCACGGCACCGGTCGCCGGCTCGACCCCGTCGCCGGTTGACGCCGATTGCCGTGTGCCCCGACGCCGGCCACGACGGCGATCCGGAAGCCGGCGAACATGCGCGTCAGGCTCGGCACGACGTCGCTGTGCACCCGGCTGAACAGCCAGTTGTCCTTGAACGCTGCGAAGATGTCCGTGAGGGGCGGGAAGTAATAGATCTTGCTGCCGGCCGACAGCAGGCCCCACAGGACAAGGAGGGCCAGCGGCACCGCGATCTCGAGCCCGGTCGCCAACAGTCGCTCGCGACGAGCGCTCATCCTGCGGCGCCCCGTGACTCGCGTTGCGAGTGATGCCAGTGGAGCGCGCGCCACTCGGCCTTGACGAAGGTCATGTTGAGGATCAGCCCGAGCACCCCTGTGGTGATGATGAGCGCGTACATGAGCTGCACGTCACCGCCCGAGCGCGCCTCGGTGATCGCCCTGCCGAGCCCCGACGAGCCGATCACGAGCTCGGCCGTGACGGTGAGTATCAGCGACACGGCGGAGGCGATGCGCAGGCCGGTGGCGATGTAGGGCACGGAGCTGGGAAGCGTCACGCGCAGAAGGCGCTGCGCCCGCGAGAACCCGAACGAGCGGGCGGTGTCGGTCGCCACGGGATCCACGTCCTGGACCCCGTAGAGCACCTGCACGATGAGCTGCCAGAAGGAGGCGAACGCGGCGAGGAAGACGGTGCTCTCGAGGCCGCTCCCGTAGACGAGGATCGCAAGCGGGATCAGCGCGACCGATGGTATGGGCCTCAGGAACTCGACGACGGCACGCACCGACCGGTAGAGCAGCCTGCTCGAGCCGATGATGATCCCGAGCGGAAGCGCCGCGGCGACCGCGAGGCCCAGCGCCCAGCCTTCGAGGGTGCTGCCGACGGCTCCCCAGAAGCTCGACTGGGACAGTTGGTCGCCGACCGTGCCCAGCGTCCTCGAGATCGGCGGGAAGTGCCGGCTGGGGAGGACGCCGATGCGCGGCAGCACGTCGAAGAGCACCAGCACCGCGAGGACGCTCAGCCAGGGCAAGAGCCAGTCCGGCAGCTGGAAGCGTGCTGCGCCGGGGCGCGTCCGGGTGGATCTCGCGAGCGTTGGCACCGCCTGCCGACCGCTGTGCCGCGATGCAGCCGACGGCCGTAGGCCGTCTTGCACAGATTTTGCGCTGCGACCGGACCAACGTGACCCATCACGTCGACCGGGCAGTCTCGCGCGGGTGGGTCGAGCGACGTAGCGACAAACGCGATCGGCGTTCGTCCGTGATCGCCCTGACGCCTGAGGGCGATCAGCTGGCGCGTCGCTTCATCGCGGCGCTCGAGGGCCAGCTGCGATCGCTCCTGGAGGAGTGGTCGGACGGACGGCAGAGGGAAGCCGCGGCGATGCCGCGCGAAATCGCCTATGAGCTCGACCACGCGACTCAGCGTGGCAGGCGGTAAGCCATCGCTCGCTGAGCCGAACAAACTCGATCCAACCCGACGAGATTTGGCTCTACAGAGCCAAATCCGCGAGGACGGAATTGCGATTCTACAGGTTGTGGTCCCGGCGGTCGTCCTTGACGGGGCGTCATCGATCCCGTGCCCGCAAGCCTTGGCGCGCGCGATCCCAGATCGAGGCTGCGCGCAGGCCCGGACCGACACCGGACCGAGATAGTGCGCCCCCCTCCTTGTGAGCGCGACGTCATCGCACCGCCCGCTGGTGCGCTCGGAGTGGCAGGCTGAAGCGTGGCGGGACGCGCCCATATAGCCGGGCGATGTGGCTTCGGAGGTCAGCGGCACAAGGCAGCGCGTCGTGGTCGACCGTTAGCCAGACGCTCGATGAGGCTGCGGAACGAGCGGCACAAGCCCGATCCTGAGCGAAACCGGACGAGATACCTGGTGGTACGAAACGGGGACTTCGAGACTCTGAGCGGGCAGACGGTTGCTGCGGCGTTCCGTGGGAACGGGTTGAGACACTGGCGGAGTGGACGAGGACGCGCTGATCGAGGCGGCGGTCGCCGAAGTCGCCGCGAGTGTCACCGCGCTGGATCGCCGTGGGTGCGTGGGCCTGATGCTCTATCCGGACGGAGAGTCCCTGTCGGCCGTGGCCTGGGGACTGCCCGACCTTGAGCCGCCGCTCGGGATCAACGGCGACACGATGGACGAGCTTGGCATGCTCGATGGCGACGGCGAGGCGATCAGGGTCTTGCGGGCCCGTGTCGCGGATGGCGCGGAGTGGGAGCCTGTGGAGCGCTTCTATCTCGCGTTGGCGCGTCGGACGCACGAGCTGATCGAGCAGCCCGTGCTCGTGTACGAGTCGATGCTGATGCCTTTGGAGGAGCAGCTCGCGCGCCAGGGCGGTCGGCCCGGTGATACGCCGGCGGACCCGCTGGCCGGGCTCGATGTGCTCGTCTCGGTGCGCATTGACGAGTACCGCGTCGCGGCGGTGTGGCGCGGCGCCGAGGGCGCGGTCGAGGCTTGCGGCAGCGTCGGGTACAGCGACGAGGTCTGGTCGGTGGCTCTCTGCACGGACCTCGCAGCCGACCCGGTCGTGCTGGCCGGACGACTCCCACCCGGCGCGGTCGGGGTGGTAGGCGTCGACGGGGAGCTGGTAGCCGCGAACGGCTACTGGATCTGCAAGACGACTCTGCGCACGCTGCGCCAAGAGCCTGAGATCGCCTATCGAGATATCGACGGCGACGTTTTTCAACACGTCGTGCCGTACGACGGCGTGCCGCGGTTGTGGCCAACTCAGGCCCGGTCCGGTCCACGGCTAACGCAGTGGGGCGGTGGGACCTTGGTGTTCGAGGCCGGCGGGTGGCGCGTGGTGATCACCGACTGGGGTCCGTTCGCGCCCGCTGCGGGGGAGGTCGCACATGAGCTCGGCGTCGACGAGGCGACAGTTGCGGTGCGGCCGATCGCCGGAACCGTGCTCGGGCACCGGCATGGCTTCGAGCTCGCGGCGCAGGACCGAGTCTAGGCGGCCGTCGCTGAGTGCGGCACCTTCTCGGTAACGGTGGAGGGGAACGGCGAGCCGCCGGAGCGGCTCGACCTCGAACTCGTCCAGTGACCAATGTCGCCCCGTCGATGTCGATCGCGCTGCTGCTTCCGCCTGGCACCGGCAGTGCCGCTCGTACCTCGGAAGCGGTCGTACGTCGGAACGGGCGACTCAGCGCTGGAGCGGGCTCCATAGCGTCAGGAACTCCTCGTCGGCGCCTGGCACCGGGTTGATCCGCGCGCCGTCATTGAGGAGATACCGGACGTTCGCTGGCAGCGTGTCGGCGGTGCGAGCCTCGATGATCACCGCGTAGACGTGGTCAGATACCGAGGCCTCGATGGTCTGGCCGTTGCGGCGGGTGATGGTCACCCGATCGGCGCCGTCGGGTAGCAGACCCCAGACCTCAAGCCGCCCGGTCCCTCGAAAGGCCGAACCGACGCTCTCGCCGCTGACGGCCCTGTCGATGCTTAGGACGGCGCCAGCGCCTGCTTGCTCGTAGAAGCCGAGCACACCGTCACCCGGCACCAAGAAGAACCGCCGTGCCGGACAGGCGGTGCGCACCGCGCGGCTTAGCGCTGGGTTGCGTTGAGCCCCCAAGACGGCTCGGCCAACGCCACTGAGCGCACCACCGTCGGCGGAGCGCCGTCGTCACGCTCGGCCGCCCGCCGGAACGCGTTGAACCCTCCCAGCAGCTCGACGGGCACTATGTCGATCACACGACGCAGTATCGCCGCACTCGAAGCGTTCGCGGTCAGTGATCGTCCGTCGCGTATTGCCGGCAGGGACCTCCGCCGTCACTTCCGCCTTCGCCTGAAGCGAGCGGCGTTGATCTCGTCGCTGCGCCAGGTCGTCATCCGTTCGTCCTGAAGCACCACGCTTGCGACTGGCGTGGCATCTCTTGAATTCCGACAGGGGGCCGAGGACGCACGGCGACTGCTGCGTGTCGTCTCGAAGCGGATCGAACCTGGTCAAGCACCGCGCGCGGAACGCCATGTCGGGCTCGCCCGACATGGCGCAGAAGGCTTGCTCAGCTCGGGGGTACCAGCGGGCTCGCGTGCAGCGGCTCATAGAGCCCGAGTCGGCCGCCGCCGGGCAGGTCGATGGTGGTGATGAGCCCCCAGCGCTGCTGCGTCACGCCGCCGCTGAGCTCGACGCCCTTGGCTTCGAGCTCGCGTACGGTGGCCTTGATGTTGTCGCACATCAGATAGAGCTCATAGCCGCCGCCATCCGCCGACGCCGGGTGCGTGGCCAGCTCCGCCGGGGGGAGCGCGAAGATGAGCCAACCGTCGCCGGCGTCGACCGACGTCAGTCCCAGGACGTCGGCGAAGAAGGCCCGGTCGGCGGCTCGTCATCGGTGTACAGGATCGTGTGAACGCCGGTGATCGCCATCAAGGTGAGTCTTCCACAGCTCCGTCGCGTCGTCGGTGTCGGAGCGGACTATCGCTTCCGTTGACCCATCGGCGACCGTTGGTCCGGAATGCACGTGCGGTGTGACTCAACCGAAGCACCACGCAGGGAGCGTCGCCGGATGTCGCCGTCTTGCAGCAAGGCCGCGCGCCGACGCGTCTGATGCGGCCTTGGGGCTTCCGAGTACGAGTCGACTGCCTGAACCTGTCCGTAGGTCGGGTTGCTACCGAGACGCTCTCCGACTTGGGATACTTCCGCGCCTCAATGTTGAGGTGGATCATTCCGTTCGCGTATTGCGGCGCGGTTGTCGCCGGTTCGATCGTGCTCGGCGTCAGCGTCTGGCTGGCCTACCTCGTCGCCATCGTGTTGCCCTGGCTGGGGTTCTGCAAGGTCTACGTGCCGCGAACTGCTCCCCGGAAGCTGCTGCGCGCGGCGACGCGAGAGGTCGATCCGACCGCCGGACCGCCGCCCGGCGCCGAGCCGGTTGAGCTGGCGGTCGCGGAGCGGATGACGGCGGCCCGTGATTGGGACGCCTATCGCGCGCTCTACACCGACGACGCGACATTCCCGCGCAACGACAAGAACCCATTGTCGCTGGACCGCTACTTCGTTCGCGCTCGCGCGGTGCAGAAGCTACTCGGCCTCGAACTGATCGGATTCCTCGAGATGCGCGCCGACCCGGGCCGGCCTCACACATTCTGGGTCTCCGGCGTCGAGCGCGCGAACCCGCGCCATCACCCGCCGTTCGAGCTCGAATGGTGGGAGACGTGGACGCTGACGCCGGACCGCGAGCGGATCCGCGTGCGCCACCACATCGCCTTTACCTACGCCGGCGACGTGCGCGCGCAGGTCCTCGCTAGCTCGCCCTCCCGGGCGTAGCGCTTCCGTCCTGAAGCACCACACGCGCGCCTATCGCTTCTCGCGCAAGCGATGGCGCGTAGACGGAGATTGCGCGCTGCTGCTATTGCCTACGCCTCGAAGCGGCAGCGCTGCTTGCTATCGGGCGGCTCATCCGCCGCTTCCCGAGGTTCGTACACTCGGGAGTGCGCGCGGCTGAGCCCGGAGCTGAACTCCTGCCCCACTGAAACGGTCGGCGGGTGATATGCCGAGTCAGGCGTTCTTGTGCGCCAGCCGCGTCCTGGGGCTCGTTACATCTCCGGCGGCTCACCTCCGGTGTGGGCAAACGTCTTGTTGACGATCGTCCATCTGCCATCGATCTGCGCGAGGGTGAAGAAGTCCGTCATGGACAAGGTGCCCCAGAAGCCCTGCTCCTCCAGTACGGCGAAGGCCGCGTCGCCGACCTGCTCGACGGAGACAACGCGTCCCTGGAAGCTGCCGTCGACGTCGGCGGGGTGCTCCTCGACCAGCGCGATCAGCTCGCCGATCGGCTCGTCATAGCGCGTCCCCGCGACGCTGCCGAACATCCATGCTTGTGGGTGGAACGCCTCGCGCAGCTTCGCGGCGTCGCCGTTGCGCACGCCTTCGACGTAGAGATCGACCGTGCGGGTGATCTCTTCCTTCTGCGAGCCCGTGACCGCCATTGCCGCTCCTCTCTCGGTCGGGTAGTGCCTACGCTACCCCGCGACGAGCAGGCCCACAACGCTCGACCCTCGCTTTCGCTATCGCCTGGGAGGAGTGGCTCACGGGCGCGGCGCGCGCTACTCCTCATGCCTCAACGCGACAGGAAGAGCGCGGTCCCCTAGCCTGAAGCGGGCATGGGTCCGGAACGGAGCGAGCGGCTCCTCAACCTCATCATCGACCGGCTTGTCTGGCTCGAACACGATGGGTACGCGCCGGTTGGACGGGACCCGCAAGGGATGCGTATTCGCCTGGACTACAGCAGCGGCCGTGGCCGCGTCGCCGTGAGTGTCGACGGTGGTCGCGGGGACATCGACATCTGGCTGGCGCCGCCGAAACAGAACAACCCAGGGGCCCCGATCGATTTCCTCCGGGGCCCTCGCGTCATGATGGACTCGATGCTGACAACCCATGGCCTTCGGTGTCCACCGGACCACTGGAGCCGGTCGGCGGACGCCGAGGCAGTCGTCGGCCACTACGTCGGTGCCTTGCAGCAACTGCGCGACCGCGAACTCGCAGGAGACTGGTCGCTCTTCCGTGTTGCCGTCGAGGTAGCACGCAGCGGCCGTGACGCGGCATTCAAGTATTGGATCTCTCGCGCAGTGATCGACGATCCGGCGCTCGCTGAGCGCCTCGAGCGTCTGCGGCCCATTGGGCCATCGCGCTGAAACAGCGTCTCCACTTCGATGCAACTCGACACTCGGCTTGCCGTGTAACTCCAGCACTAGCGCGCTGCTCGCCTTGAAGGAGCGGCGGCGTCTCCGACAACGGCCGGCGTGCGACGCGGTAGATCGGCGTGCCGCAACCGTCCTAGAGCACCACACCGACGGCCTGGTCGCGATTCCGGGCAGTGGTCGCGTTGCACGGAGGCGAGGCGCAGAACCGCCTGGTTTCTGATGATCCCTCCCGAGGTCGTCTCGATCAGCGACGCAGCCGCACCGGCGCGCCCTGGATCGGCGTTCGCATGAGAGCGTAGGGCCGTTCGCGCAAGTCGTTGCCGCCTTGGAACGCGGGTTGGCGATGAACCTGGTTGACGGTGTAGTAGATGTGCCCGTCGGCAGCGACGGCAAGCGTGTCGACGAACAGGAGATCTTCGCGGTGGACGAGCGTCTCCCACTCGCCGCCGGGCTGGCGGACGAGGATGGCTCCGTGCTCGTAGTTGCTCGCGTAGACCCGCCCGTCCGCGTCGGACTCGAGGCCGTCGGACGCGCCCTTCTCTCCGTGGTCTTCGAGCGTCGCCGCGACCTCATCGTCATCGGCGTCCTCGTTCGCGAGCGCATCGACGGACACACTGAGCAGGCGACGGCTCGCCAGCGGACAAACGAAGAGACGGTCGCCGTCGGCGGATATCGCGATCCCGTCGACCCCTATGCCGAGCGGCAGCGGGCGGCCCTCGATGATCGCCAAGAAGCCGTCCACGGGCAGCATCGCCGGATGGCCGGTGAGCTTGCGCCAGCTCCGCCCGGAGGCCAGATCGACGACGATCAGTCCCGTGGGTCCCAGGCCCACACCGGAATCCGTGATGAACGCCATACCGGCATCGCCGCGCCGCAGGTCGAACCGGATGTCATTGAGGTAGGTCGTTTCGAGCGCGACGTCGGAGGAGAACCGAATCGTCTGCACGACCTCGTCTGACGCCGGATCGACGCACACCAGCTTCGGCCCGTGCGGGATTGCGGGGCCGAACTCGGTCGCGCCAGTGTCGAGCAGCCAGAGCCGACCGCTCGGATCGACGACGACGCTCTGGACTGAGACCAAGCAGTCACCAGGACGCTCCTTGTCCAAGCCGTTCAACTCCGCGCTCGGGTAGGCGCGCTCCCCGCCGTCGCGAAGCTCGGCGACGGTGAAGTCGACCGGGTCGCCCCAGCGCGGATAACACACGAACAGCCGCCCGTCGTCGGCGACGGTCACGCCGGTCGGCATCTGGACCGGGAATGCGTGCACGAGCTCGGCGCTCCCGACCGGCCGCACAGTAGACAGTTGACCGGACATGTGGCGAGCCTACCGCCGCACGAAGCGCCGGTGGAGATTCACGGTGCGGCTCCGCATCCGGTCGCCTGCGCCCGGCGAGCCGTGAGGTCACGAAACCGCGAGCTCGGGCCAGTGACGACGGTGCCGGGTTCACGGGGCGTGGCGCGTCCGTCTTGACGCACCACGGATGCGACGATCGCGTGTGGGGCGGCGTCGTGGCGCGCCGGGCATGGACGGTCGAATCGTGCGTCAGCGCTCCGGTCGGCACTCGCCGACCGGAGCCGTGCGGATCCGGATCGCGTAGATGCCGCGCTTGAAGCGTTGCGGGGTGTCGCCGGTCTCCCATCGGTCATTGAACGGCGTGTAGGGCGTGATGACGTCGTCGCCGTAGCGGATGTCGACATGCAGCACGCGCAGGCCGGCGGGGAGCGATCGCGGGAGCGCGATCGAGAATCGGCGTGCGGTGGGCGGTCTCACAGCGGGTTCGATGCGTCCCTTTGCGACGGCCCGGGTGATCCACTGGTGATCGCCGCGTTCGCCCGCGCTGGCGCTGACACGCCGCGCGCCGGCTCCCGCGTCCAGGCTGAGCAAGCGCTTGCCGTCGAGGCACAGAGAACCGTCGCGGCCGCCGAGGCTGTGGTCCGTGCAGCCGCTGTCGCCATTCCACATGCACGGGTCGGCGTCGAGCAGGACCGCGCGCCGCCCCCCGATCGTCACCGAATCGGCAGTCGTGCCGCTCGGGCCGGCCGCGCACCCAGCGGGCGGGATGGCCGCGGCTGCAGGACAAGCTGGATCAGCAACCGCACCGTTCTCATAATGCGCGGCCACCGTACTGACCTGCGGTGCACATCCAGGCCAGGAACTGTGGTGCTTCTGTGCAATAGGAGCACGGCAATCGCTACGTGGTCGACGCACCCCAGGAGTTGAATCGTGTCGCGGGCGCCGTCTACATCAAGCATGGGAGCTATAGGACTCCGATCGCGGGGGCTGATCCCGACGTTGGTGGCCCGAACGTGTTAACCCCTCGAGAGATGCGCTCGCCGATGACCTAGAGTCGCGGACCGGCCCGTTGTGCGACGGGCAAGGGATGAGGAGGAGAGGCCATGGGCGAGCTCGTAGCGGACGGTTTCTACGTCGCCTCGGACGTCGGTGGCACGTTCACCGACACCGTCGTCAGCGACGCGTCCGGAGTGCTGCATCGCTACAAGGCGGCGAGCACCCCGGGCAACCTCGTCGGCGGCGTCCTGGCCACGTGCGAGCTGGCCGGCCAGGAGCGAGGACTCGGCCTCTCGGAGTTCATGCGCGCCGTCAAGCTGTTCAGCCAGGGCACCACCGTGGCCACCAACGGACTGCTGCAGCGCCGGGGAGCGACGGTCGGGACGCTGCACACCGCGGGCTTCGGCGACACCCTGTTCGTCTCGCGCGCGTGGAAGGCGTTCGGGATGGACGAGGCGGCGCTGAAGAACTTCCGCCACCTCGTCAAGCCGCGACCGTTCGTCGAGCGCCGGCTCACGCGCGAGGTCTCCGAGCGGGTGGATTACAAGGGGCAGGTGCTGCGGCCGCTCGACGAGGACGCCGCCCGCACGGCCGTCCGGGAGCTGCTCGACGAGGGCGCCGAGGCGTTCGTCGTCTCCCTGCTGTGGTCGTTCAAGCATCCCGAGCACGAGCAGCGGGTCAAGCAGATCGTGCTCGAGGAGGCGCCGGACGCGTTCGTCACCGCCTCCAGCGACCTGCTGCCCAGGATCAACGAGTACGAGCGCACGGTGACCGCGGTGGTCAACGCCTTCCTCGGCCCCGACGTCGCGCGCTCGACCCGCGCCATGCATCGCGAGCTGCAGGACGCCGGCCTGTCGTCCCCGCCGCTGCTGATGCTCTCCAACGGCGGCGTCGGCGCCGTCGCGCAGGTGGCGGACGAGCCGGTCAGCATCCTGCTCTCGGGACCGGTCGGCGGCGTCGTCGGCTCACGGTTCGTCGGCGAGCAGCTCGGCGAGCGCAACGTCATCACGACCGACATGGGGGGGACGAGCTTCGACGTCGGGATGGTCGTCGACGGCCGGCCGCTGATCCAAGCCTCGACCGTGATGGCGAACCAGCCCATCGCCACGCCTTCGGTCGCGATCGCGACGATCGGCGCCGGCGGCGGCAGCATCGCCCGCGCCGGCAACGGGCTGCTGACGGTCGGGCCGGAGAGCGCCGGGGCGGTTCCCGGCCCCGCCTGCTACGGAGAGGGCGGGACCGAGCCCACGGTCACCGACGCCGACGTCGTCCTCGGCCTGATCAACCCCGAGAACTTCCTCGGCGGCCGCATCCGGCTCGATCCCGAGCGCGCCCGCCACGCCATCCGGGAGCGGATCGCCGGGCCGCTCGGCCTGTCGGTCGAGGACGCGGCGGCCGGGATCAAGCGGATCGTGGACTCCAAGATGGCCGACCTCGTCCGCAGCGTCACGATCCACAAGGGCTTCGACCCGCGCGAGTTCGTGCTGCTCGCCTTCGGCGGCGCCGGGCCCGTGCACGCGCACGCCTACGGCGCCGAGCTCGGCGTCAAACGCCTGATCGTCCCCGTCACGGCCTCGGTGCACTCGGCCTACGGCATCCTGGCCTCCGACCTCGTCATCACGCGCGCACAGACGCGGTCCTTCTTCACGCCGCCCGGCAGCGAAGGCGCCTCCGGGTACGTGGACGCGGGCGCGGTGAACTCCGTGCTCGATGCGCTCGAGCGCGACGCACGCGAGACGATGAGCGCGCAATCCGTGCCGCCGGGCGAGATCGAGACGACGGCGTTCGTGGACATGCGCTTCCGCTTCCAGATCCACGAGCTGACCGTCGAGATCCCGGCGCGGCCGATCACCGCGGACGGCCTCGACGCGCTGGTCGCGCGCTTCATCGAGAACTACGAGCTGCGCTTCGGCGAGGGCTCGGCCTTCACCGCCGCCGGGGTCGAGATGGTCACCTGGCGGGTGGTGATGACCGGCCGGCTCGCGAAGCCCAGCCTGGCGGCCGGCGCCCCGCACGACGGCGCCGGCGTACACGAGCCGCGGCGGCGGCCGGTGTACCTGGGCGGCGGCTGGCACGACGCCGCAATCTACGACGAGACCGCGCTGCGGCTCGACAGCACGTTCTCCGGCCCGGCGATCGTCGAGCTCCCCGACACGACGATCGTCGTCGGGGTCGATCAGGTCGCGTCGGTGGACGCCAACCGCAACGTCTTCCTCGAGGCGGAGGGATCGCGATGAGCATCACCGACGCGCGCACGCTCGACTCCATCACCTACGAGGTGATCAGGCACCGGTTGTGGTCCATCAACGACGAGGGCTCGACGACGATCGTGCACGCGTCCGGGTCGCCCGTGGTCCACGCCACGGACTACAACTTCGCGATCTACGCGCGCAACGGCGATCTCGCCGTGTCGGGCGTGTTCTACATGCTGCCGATCTACACGATGCAGCTATTCGTCAAGGAGGTCATCAGCCGCTTCGGCGACGACATCCGCGCCGGCGACGTGTTCATCACCAACGACCCGTTCGTCGCCGGCATCCATCAGTCCGACGTGCAGTTCGTCTCGCCGTTCTTCCATGAGGGCGAGGTCCGGGCGTGGACGGGCTGCATGGCCCACGTGATGGATCTCGGGGGCATGAATCCAGGCTCGTGGTGCCCGACCGCGACCGAGGTCTACCAGGAGGGCATCCGCGTCCCGATCAACCGGATCGTCGATGCCGGCAAGGTCAACCGCGCGCTGTGGGACACGATCCTCGCCAACTCCCGTATGCCCTCGATGGTGGCCAACGACTTCTCGGCCTTCCTCTCGTCGCACCGGGTGGCCCAGGCGCGGCTGGAAGAGACGTGCAGGCAATACGGCGGCGACGCGGTGCTCGACACGATCGAGCGGACGATCGCTCTGACCGAGGACGGCATGCGCTACGCGCTGGGCCGCCTGCCGGATGGCGATTTCCAGACCGCCGGGTACATCGACCACGACGGCCACGCCAACAACCTCTACCGCGTCGACTGCACGCTGCGCAAGCGCGGCCAGGAGCTGGTGTTCGACTTCGCGGGCTCGAGCCCCTCGATCGTCGGCACCGGCAACGCCTCGCGCTCGGCGACCTACGGCGCTGTCGGGTGCGCGATCCTCGGCGTGTTCGGCTCGGCGCTGCAGTGGAACGCGGGGTTGATGCGGCCGGTCTCGCTCGAGATCCCGCCGAACACCTGCGTGAGCGCAGAGGAGCCGGCGCCGATCTCGGCGGGCTCGGTGTCGGGCTCGTGGGTCGCGCTCTCGCTGGCGGCCGGCTGCCTTGCGAAGCTGCTGGCGTTCTCCAGCGAGTACGCGGACTTCGCGTTCGGGCCGCCCGACGGGTCGTGGGTGCTCAGCCAGTTCGGCGGCCTCAACCAGTACGGCGAGCCGTTCGCGACGATGATCATGGACTCGCTGGGCTGGGGCGGGCCGGCCTTCCGGCACCGCGACGGTGTCTCGGCCGGCGGCTCGCTGATCATCCTCGGCGGCGGCTCCAACGACGTCGAGCTGCATGAGAACCACCAGCCGCTGCTCTACCTGTGGCGGCGCGAGGTCAAGGACTCCGGCGGCGCGGGCGCGCACCGCGGCGGCAACGGCATCGAGTTCGCGCTGGCCGTGCACGACTCGGACACCGTCACCGCGACCTGCATCGCGCAGGGAGTGGTGATCCCGACGGGCGTTGGGCTCTTCGGGGGCTACCCCGGCGGCACGTCGCGTTACGAGCTCGTCTCCGGCGCCGACTGGCAGGCGGACATGGCGGCCGGCGCCGTGCACGAGCAGATGCGCGATCTCCAGGGTGCCCACCGCATCCCGTCGGCGAAGGAGACCGTCCCGATGACGCGCGGCGACGTGATCAACAACGTCACGCAGAACGGCGGCGGCTTCGGCGACCCGCTCGAGCGGGATGCCGCGCTGGTGGCCGCCAACGTGCACGAGGGCAGCTCCGACGCCGCCGTGGCACGTGACGTCTACGGCGTGGTCGTGACCGGCGACGGTGGCTATGACGCCGCCGCGACCGAGGCCCGCCGCGACGAGCTACGCCGAGCGCGGCTGGCCGATCTGCGCAACCGCCGCGACCACTACGAGGTCCGCGACCTCGAGATCCTGCACCGGTGGGGGGACGTGCTCAACGTCTGCCGCGACGGCGAGGAGATCGTCGTGCAGGCCGCGGGGTCGGGCGCGGTGCTCGGCCCGCTCGGCTCCAACTGGCGCGAGACGGCGCCCTACCGCGTGCCGGCCGCCGCGGAGCTCGGGCCGCAGCTGGTGCTCGACGAGCGGCTCGAGTTCCGCCAGTACATCGACCCGCTCACGGGGCGGTCGCTGTGGCTGGACTTCCAGCACCTCGAGGCGCCGCTGACGGTCGACTTCCGTCTTACGGAGCTGGAGTGAGCGTCAGCGGACCGGGATCGACGCCTCGACCACGGTGCCGCCCTGCGCCGGGTTCACGACCCGGAGGCTGCCCTCGAACGCCGCCACCCGGTCGCTGAGCCCGACCAGTCCGGTGCCGTCGCGGCGAGCGCCGCCGATCCCGTCGTCGCGCACCTCGAGCTGCAGGATGCCGTTGTCCAGGTGGGCGCTGACCGTGGCGCGCTTGGCTCGCGAATGCTTGGCGACGTTGGTGAGCGCCTCGGCCACCACGAAGTACGCGGTCGCCTCGACCGCGCGAGCGCACCGGCCGACGGAGATGTCGACGTCGACCGGGATCGACATCCGCGAGACGATCGAGTCGACCGCAGCGCGCAGCCCGCCGCGTGTGAGGACGGACGGCAGGATGCCGTGGGCGAGCTCGCGCAGCTCGTCCATGGCGATCTGCGCCTGTTGGAGGGCCTCCTCGACGAGCGGGGCGGACTCGTGCGGGTCGCGCTCCAGCGTGTTCGAGGCCAGCTTGAGCACGAGGATGGTGTGCACGAGGCGCTGCTGCGCGCCGTCGTGGAGATCGCGCGCCACGCGGGTGCGCTCCTCGTCCGCGGTGAGCACGATCCGCGCGCGCGAGGCGGCGAGGTCCGCGCGCGCCTGAACGTTGGCGATCGCCGTCGCCGCCAGCTCCGTGAAGGCGGCCATCCGCGGCTCGGCATCGGGCGGCAAGGGCCGCGGCCGGGTCGTCCCGGCCGCGATCGCGCCCCACAGGCGCCCGTTGACCACGATCGGGCTCGCGACCCCCGAGCGGATGCCGAGGTCGTGAGCGCTCACGCCGATCGAGCCGGCCGCGGTCTCGTAGTGATCGAAGCGCGCGGGCTTGCCCGTGCGATAGACGCCTGCCGCGACGCTCTGGCCCTCCATGCTCCAGCGGCTGCCGACCCAGAACGAATCCTGCAGCCGGCCGTAGCTGGCGACGATCGTGCTCAGGCCGTCCGGGTCGAAGCGGTGGATCACCGCGGTCTCGGCGCCGCCGACCCGGCCCACCTCGGTGGCGACGGTCGCGAAGACCTCATCCGGCGGACGTCCCTGGGCGACCATGGTCGCGACCCGCCGAAGCGCCGCCTGCTCGTCGGCCAGCCGCTGGATCTCCGCCCGCGCCTCGACGCTCGCGATCGCCGTCGCCGCCAGGTCGGCGAACCCGGCGAGGCGCGATTCCGCGTCGGCGGGCAGCGGGTCGAGCCGCGTCGTGCCCGCCGCGATCGCGCCCCAGAGGCGCCCCTCGACGAGGATCGGACTGGCGATCCCCGTCCTGACGCCCAAGGAGCGGGCGCCGAGGCCGATCGAGCCCGAGGCGGCCTCGTAGTGCTCGAAGCGAGCGGGCTGCTGCGTCCGGTAGACCGCGGCGGTCGCGCTCCTGCCATCCGGCCGCGCGCGCCGCCCGACCGGGAAGGCGTCGCCGACCTGCTCGCCCCAGCGCGCCACGACGGTGCCGTCCCCGTCGGACTCGAAGCGGTGGATGACCACGACCTCGACGCGCAGGAGCAGCCCGACCTCCTCCGCGATCTTGGTGAGGATGTCGTCTGGGGAAGTCTCAGCGGCCACCAGAATCGCGACAGGTCAGAGAGCCGCCTTCCAAGTCATGGATCGCCGCCGTGCCGGCACGGTCGCACACCTCGCCGAATCGTCCCAGCGCGGCACGGTATCGGCAACTCTGGGCGCCGACACGGTGACCAGACGCCGGTTCCGGCGGGCAAACTGCACAGCCCGCCGCAGGTGTGCAAGGACGGAGGCCGGCGGTGTCGGTCCGACTCGTCGCGGGCGCGTCCGTAGCGCTCGTAGATCACGCGCGAGCCGAACGTCCTGGTCTCGATCAGGCCCAGCGGGACGTCTTCGGTGTTCAGATCGTCGCACCGGAGCGACGGGGCGATGATCGTGATGACGTTCACCATCGAGCTTGACAGCGTCCCGTCCCGCTCGCTGCATCACATGTGCAGGCCATAGCCCAGGACCGTCTTGAGCTTCTCGCCGTCGATGAGCTGCTTGACGCTGTAGGCGTTCGCCAGGGCGCCGAAGGCGAGATAGCTCTCGCGGCCCCGTCGCGACGCTTGACGCAGCGAGCTTGTGGGAAGCGGTGCCTGCATTGCGCGCGGCACGAACTCGTCGAACAGCTTCCTTGCGAGCGCTTTGGCCTGCGGGTCCTCCGGCGTGCTGCGCATCTCCGCCCGTCCCGCCTCGGTGCTGTAGTCGTAGTACTCGAGCGCCATGCCGTCGGCAGCCGGAACCGCCGTGCCGCGGTGCCAGTGGCTGTACGTGGACAACTTGGCCTCACGAGTCCGCACCCCGAGGAGGTGCAGGGGGGCACGCATGTCGTTCAGCGCGACCGGGACGATCTCGTCGGTGGCGAACAGCACGTGATCGCGCCCCGCGGCGCGCGGGTCGCGCAGCAATCGCACGAGGTTGAGGCGTTCGGAGTAGATCTGACGGAGGCTTCCCTTCATCCACGAGCGGCTGCCGCCGTTGCCCAGGGTCACGAGCATCGGCATGAAGTCGACGCTCGACGTCAGCTGCGTTCGCGGCCTGTCGATCGCCTCCGTGACCCGGCCGCTCGGATCGGCCACGATCATCGGGATGTGCCAGGCCTCGTCGTACGCGGTGCCGAGCTTGCCGGCGAGGAAGCCATGAGCTCCGTCGTACTCCCCGTGATCGGACGCGAACACGATCACCGTGTTGCGCAGTTGCTGCTTCGGCACGCTCGCGATCACTCGACCGACCTGCTCGTCGACCATCGTCAGCACGTAGGTGTACTCGTCGAGTCCGCGGCTCCAATAGCTGAAGGGTGCGACGCCGACGCCGAGGCGCATCGGCTGGTTCGAGGACGGAGCGAGGGCGAAGCCGTTCGCCGCTCTGTCATCGCTGGCCGCTCCCCACACGAGTTGCTGGAACGCGCGGAAGAGCATCTGGCTCGGCGGCTTGTTCGCCTCAAGCGTCGCGGCCGACTCCCAGTTGGGCGGCACGTCGGGGTATCCGAGCGCCGGCGGAGCGTCCTGGCCCGGGACGGACGAGAAGCTGGTGATGTACGGCTTGAGCGCCTGCCCGGCGAACAGGCGCTCGTAGCCGGTGCCCTCGGTACCGGCCCAGAAGAACTGCCGGTCATGCGGATTGACGAAGCTGACGGTGAGGCAGTACGGCTGCCGGGCCGGACTCTGGTTCTGCAGCCACGCCGCCGCCTGCCCGGCGATGCCGGCGTCCTTCGCCTGTCCTTCGCCGTTCTGTCCGAGCGGATCGGGGTTGGTCATCCCGTCGAAGCCGTAATCCTCCAGATAGCCCGCCGTGCTCCCGTCGCTCGGCGCGTTCGACAGGTGCCACTTGCCGACGTACGGCGTCCGATAGCCGAGGCGGCGCAGCAGCTTGCCGTACGTCGGGAAGGCGGTCTGCAGCGAAGGACCGGCCGCGGTGCGCGTCGCCAGCAGCCATTCCTGATGCGGGTACAGGCCGGTCGCGATCGCCGCCCGAGCCGGGCTGCAGGCGTTGCCGGCCGTGTGGTGGTTCGTGAACTTCACGCCGTGGCGCCAGAGCTCGTACACGTTCGGCATGAACTTGCGCAGGAATGCCGCCGGTGTGGTGATGCCTTGCGGGAAGACGGTGGGGAAGCGCATCTCGTCGACGAGCACCACGAGGATGTTCGGCCTCGTCCGGCCCGCTCGGGCCCCGGCCATGCTCGCCGCGCCCATGCTGTCGAAGATGCGTAGATCGGCGATCACGCCGCCGGCGGCTGCGATCCCGATGGACTTCAGAAACTCCCGGCGGTCGAGCTCCCGCCTCGCGGCGCGCTCCTCGTCGCTGCGCCGGCCATGGTCACTCATCGTGTCCCTCCCTCGCCCTTGCGGGCTACGCGCGCCCGAGGGAACATCCTCAGCTGGCGATCGACTCTAAGCGCGTGTCGTTGCGGCCGTCCACCGCGCGGAAACGCCGCGGCGCCATCGGGCGCGCAGCAGCTGCGGCGGTGTGCGGGTGCACCGTGGTCGCAGGACGCTTGGCGCGGCCCCTCCGGAGGGTAGGGCGCACGGATGAGGGTGTGGTTCGACATGACCGCGCCGGCGCATCCGGTCGTGTTCCGGCCGGTGATCGCGCAGATGCGGCGCGCAGGACACGAGGTGCGAGTGACTGCACGCGACTACGCGCAGACGTTGCCGCTGCTGGAGCGGTTCGGCATCGCCCACACGGCGATCGGGCAACACGGCGGCGCCTCGCGTGTGCGCAAGCTCGGTGCGCTCGCGAGCCGGACGAGCGCGATGATCGCGTATGGGCGGCGGGGCCGGTTCGATCTCGCGGTGGCGCACGGCTCCAACGATCTCGCGCTGGCGGCGAAGGCGCTGCGCGTGCCGGAGGTCAACGCGTTCGACTACGAGTGGGCGACGACCCAGCACCAGATCGGCTGCCGGCTCGCGCGGCGAGTGCTGACGCCCGACATGATCCCTGCGGCCCGGCTGCGGCGCTACGGCGTGGAGCCGGCGAAGTTGCGCCAGTATCCGGGTCTCAAGGAGGAGTACTACCTCGCCGACTTCGAGCCCGATGTCGGTGTGCTCGACCAGCTGGGCGTCGAGCGCGAGCGGGTTCTTGTGGTGCTGCGCCCGCCGCCGGATGTGTCGCTGTATCACCGGCGGTCCAACAAGCTGTTTCCGGCGTTGCTGGAGTCGCTCGGCCGGCGTGAGGACGTGCAGGCGGTCGTCATCCCGCGCACGGAGCTGCAGCGGCTGACGGTGCGGGCGCTGCGCCTGCCGTCGCTCGTGGTCCCAGACGGCGCGGTCGACGCGCAGAGCCTGATCGCGTTCGCCGATCTCGTGGTGTCGGCGGGCGGCACGATGAACCGCGAGGCGGTCGCGCTCGGCACGCCCGTCTACACGACGTACGGCGGCCGGCTCGGCGGCGTCGACGAGGCGCTGGTCAGGCAGGGGCGGCTGCGGCCGCTGAGCGATCCGCGCGCGCTGGAGCTCGTCAAGCGGCCGCCCGGGGCTCCGCAGCTGCATCGGCGCGATCCGGGCGTGCTCGCCGATCTCATCCTCGGGGCGGCCGCATGAACCTGATCGGCGCCGATCCCGCCACGGAGGCGGCCGATCGCCGGCTGGCGGCCGAGGACTCGATCGTCAGCCGGTATGCGCGGATGGCGCACGAGTTCGAGAAGCGCCCGGTCGATCGCGCGCTGCGCGCCCTCGATCTCGTCATCTCGGCGGTCGCCCTGGCCGTGGCGGCGCCGCTGCTGGCGCTCTGCGCGCTGGCGGTGCGCGCCTCGGGCCGCCCGGTGCTCTACCGCGGCGAGCGGGTGGGCCGCGCCGGGCGGATCTTCATGATGTACAAGTTCCGCACGCTGCGCCCTGGAGCTGAGCAGCGCCTCGGTCGCCGCCTCGGCGGGGAGCTCGACCAGCTGACCGCGAGCGAGATGACGCGCGTCGGGCGACGCCTGCGGGCGGCCAAGCTCGACGAGCTGCCGCAGCTCTACAACGTGCTGCGCGGCGACATGAGCCTCGTCGGTCCGCGTCCGATTCGGCCGGCGTTCTTCCTGGACCTCTGCTACGGCATCCCGGCCTACTGGCAGCGGCTGGTGGTGCGGCCGGGGATCACCGGCCTCGCGCAGCTGCGCCTCTCGCGCGAGATGACATGGGCCGAGAAGCTGGTGCACGACCTCGAGTTCATCGCCGACCGCTCCGTCCGGCTGTACCTGACGATCCTCGCGCAGACGCTCGGGCTCGTACTCGGCCGGCTGGCCCGTCCCCGCCCGTACGTCTAGCGCGATGTGCGGGATCTGCGGCATCGCCGCGACCGGGGCGGTCGACGCGGGCGCACTGCGCGCGATGAGCGCGGCGCTTGCGCACCGGGGACCCGATGCGCACGGCGAGGCGGCCCTCGGGCCGGTCGCGCTCGACGCGCGCCGGCTGGCGATCATCGACCTCGAGCACGGCGACCAGCCGATCGCCACAGAAGACGGCGCCGTCACCGTCGTGCAGAACGGCGAGATCTACAACCACGCCGCGCTGCGCCGCGTTCTCGAGGCGCGCGGGCACCGCTTCCGGACGCGCTGCGACACCGAGGTCATCGGCCACCTCTATGAGCAGGACGGCCTCGCCGCGTTCGAGCAGCTGCGCGGCATGTTCGCGATCGCGCTGTGGGACGCCCGCGCCCGCCGCCTGGTGCTGGCCCGCGACCGCTTCGGGATCAAGCCGCTGTTCCACGCCCGCCTGCGCGACGGCGGCCTCGCGTTCGCGTCCGAGCTCTCGGCGCTGGCGCTCGCTCCCGGCTTCCCGCGCGAGCTGGACCCGGTCGCGCTCGAGGCCTACCTCGCCTTCAACTCGATTCCCGCGCCGATGACCGCCTACGCGGCGGCGCGCAAGCTGCCGGCCGGCCACTGGCTGACGTGGGACGCGGAGGATGGGCGGGTCGAGATCGCGCGCTGGTGCCGGCCGCGTCCGGTGAGCATGGTGCGGTCCGAGCCGGGCGACGTCCTCGCGGCCGAGCTGCGCGCCCGGTTGCGCGACAGCGTTCGGGCGCACCTGGTGGCCGACGTCCCGGTCGGCGTCCTGCTCTCGGGCGGGATCGACTCCTCGGCGCTCACCGCGCTCGCCGCCCAGGAGAGCGGGCAGCCGGTGCAGACGTTCTCGATCGGCTTCCGGGAGCGCTCCTTCGACGAGCTCGAGCGTGCGCGCCTGGTCGCGCGCAGCTACGGCACCGACCACCACGAGCTCGTGGTCGGGCCGGATGCCGCCGAGCTGCTGCCCGTGATCGCCGCCGCCTGTGACGAGCCGCTCGGCGACTCGTCGGCGCTCCCTACGTACCTCGTCTCCCGGCTGGCCGCCGGCCACGTCAAGGTGGTCCTGTCAGGGGAGGGGGGCGACGAGCTCTTCGGCGGCTACGAGACCTACGCCGCCGGGCTGCTCGCGGCGCGCTTCGGCCGCGCCGCCCGGGCGCTCTCACCGGTCGTCGAGCGGCTGCCGTCCGGCAACGGCCGCGTGCCACTCGACTACAAGCTCAAGCGCTTCACGCGCGCCGCCCACCTTCCGCCGCTCGAGGCGCACCAGGGGTTCAAGGAGATCTTCGGCGCCGAGCAGCGGCGCGCGCTGCTCGGCGCCGCAGGCGGCGACCCCTTGGCCGCGCACCGAGCGCGCTGGGCCGAGACCGAGGGGGCAGCGCCGCTCGCGCGGCTGCAGGACCTCGACCTCGGGATCTACCTCGTCGACGACCTGCTGCTCAAGACGGACCGCATGAGCATGGCGCACTCGCTCGAGGCGCGCGTTCCGTTCCTCGACGCGCACGTGGCTGAGCTCGCGCTCGCGCTGCGCACGCGCGACAAGGTCCGCGGCCTCGCCAAGAAGCGTCTGCTGCGCCGCGCCGTCGCGCCGCTGCTCCCGCGACAGGTAGTCCACGGCCGCAAGCGCGGCTTCTCGATCCCCGCCGCAGCCTGGCTGCGCGGCCCGCTGCTGCCGTTCGCGCGCGAGGTGCTCTCCCCGGCGCGACTGCGCGCCCAGAGCGTTCTCGACGCCACGGCCGCCGGCCAGGTGCTCGAGCGCCACGCCGCCGGGAGGGAGGACATGTCCCGCCAGCTCTGGGGGCTGATGGCGCTGTCGCTCTGGCTCGACGGCAGGCGCGGCTAGCGACCGAACGCGGCCAGGCGCTACTCCGTCACGACGCGGAAGCTGCCGAGGCTCGCATCGGCCGCGCCCTCGAGGAAGGCGCCGTTGGCGACGATCTCCTCGAGGTAGGCGATCAGCGGCTCGTCGATCAGCTCGCCCGGCGCGATCGCCGGGATGCCCGGTGGGTACGGCGTGATCAGCTCGGCGCTGATCCGCCCCGCCGCCTGGCGCGGCTTGACGGCCTCGGTGGCGGCGAAGACCGCGTCGCGCGGGAGCATCGCCTGCTCGGTTCGCAGCTCGCGCCGGCTGGGCAGCCGCGCGACGTCGGTGTCCGAGCCGGGCTCGCCGTGCTCATCGACGAGGTCGCGCAGCGCGCTCACGAGCCGGTCGATCTCCTGCTCGCCGTGGGCGAACGAGACGAGCGGCATGATGCGGCGGTGGTCGACGAGCTCGACGTCGACGTGGCGCTCGTCGCGCAGCCAGTCGTCGGCCTGGTAGCCGGTCAGCCCGACCGGGGCGGTCTCGATCAGGACGTGCGTGGGGTCGACGCCGGTCACCCCGGGCCGCGAGGCGAGCTCGTCGACGCCGATCACGCGCAGCTCGGGCACCTCGGCGGCGAGCCGCTCGCGCAGCAGTCGCGCCGCCTTCACCGCGCGGTCGAGCAGTTCGCGCCCCTCGCGCACGAACTGGCGCCGCGCGCCATCGATGCTCGACAGCAGCAGCGTCGAGGCGCTGGTGGACTCCTCCAGCTCGAAGCAGAGCTGCAGCCGCTCGCTGTCGATGCGATCCGAGCCGATCGACAGCACGGACGTCTGCGCCAGGCCGCTGAGCGTCTTGTGGACCGAGCCGATCGCCAGGTCGGAGCCTTGGGCGAGCGCGCCCTCCGGCAGGGCGGGGTGGTCGGCGAAGGCGTAGTCGAGCGCCCACGCGTCGTCGGTCACCAGCGGGATGCCGCGCTCGTGGCAGGCGTCCGCGAGCGCGCGGACGTCGGCGCTGGTGCCGTAGTAGCTCGGGGTGAACACGAGCCCGGCCCGCGCCTCCGGGTGCGCGTCGAGGATCGCGGCGAAGTCGGCGGGCAGCGGCCCGAGCGCGATCTCGAGCTGCTCGTCGTAGTACGGGTCGACATAGATCGGCCGCGCGCCGGAGAGGACGAGTGAGGCGAACGCGGACTTGTGGCCGTTGCGGGCGAGCACGAGCGTGTCGCCTGGTCCGGCGACCGTCATGACCGCCACGTGCACGTTCATCGAGGAGCCGTTGGTCGAGAACAGCACCTGCTTGGCTCCCACGGCCTCCGCGAACAGCTGCTGCGCCGTCGACTGCACCTGCCACGCGCGGTCGCGCGTGTCCACGCCATGGCTCATCGACACGTCGGTGCGGACGGCGTCCAGCCCCGCCCACTTGGCCACCTCGGGCAGCGGCCCGCGGCCGCCGTTGTGCGCGGGGATGCCGAACGTCAGCGTGTCGCGCTCCCAGTACGCGCCGACCGCGTCCGCGATCGGCGCCGCTCTCTGGTCCTTCTCCACGGGTCCGCGGCGCTGCTCGATCGATGCCTTGACGCGGTTGACCGCCTTCTTCACTGGCGTGGGCTCCATACCGGGCTCCTACCCACACCGGGCGCCGGCCGATCGAACGTGAGGAGCGAGGCCTCGGCGGCCGCCACCGACCTGGATCGCGCCCGTGGAGTCCATGCCCCGGCTCCGCCGGCACGCGTAGGTCCCGCTGCCGGCGCGCGCGATCGGGGTAGCGCAGGTCCATGTCCCCCTCCCGACACCTCTCCGCGGTCGGCAAGGGCGCTGCGCTCGGCGCGCTCTCCGGCCTCGGCGGCGCCGCGGCCATGGCGGCGGCGTCGAAAGCTGAGCAGCTCGTCACTCATCGCCCCGACTCCTACGTACCCGCGCACACGCTCGCGCGGCTGCTCGGCCTCCCGGACCCGGATGCCGACCGCCTGGTGCGCAACTGGGCGATGCACTATGCGGCGGGTGCCGCCGGCGGCGCGCTGCGAGGCGTCATGTCGGCCGCGAACCTCCGCGGCCCGTTCGCGTCGCTGATGCACACCAACCTGCGGCTCAGCTTCGATCAGACGCTCGAGAACCTCACGGGCGCAGGCGCGCCGCCGTGGACGTGGCCGCGCGACGAGCTGATGATCGACCTCTCTCACAAGGCGCTGTACGCGTTCGTCACGGGAGCGCTCAGCGACGTGCTGGTCGCACCGACGCCGGCGAGCTCCGCGCGGCGCCCTGCGCTCGGCCGACGGCTGAAGGGCTTCGTCTAGTCCCGCTCTATGAGTCGCCGCGCCGGGTGTAGGGCCCGCGTTCTGAGACCGCTCTCGCGCTCAGGCGCCGCCTCTGGCCGATCACCGTGGAGCCGCCGCTGCCGTGTGGCCGGCCGGCGGCCGGCTTCGACGGTGGAGGAGCAGCCGGCGGCGCAGCGGTTGCAGGTACCAGCACCAGAGGGCACCGGCGCCGGCTGCGGCGCCCACGAGTCCGGCGAGCCCGCTGCCGAAGACGACCTCGGCGACCAACAGCAGCGCGCCGGCCATCGCCAGGGCGACGCAGGCGAAGCCCGCGATCGCGTAGCGGTTGGCCATCCGCACGATGTAGGGCTTATCGCCGCAGCGGAAGAGGACGCGGTGCTGTGAGCTCGGGGCGATCAGCAGCATCGCGGCCGCGCCGGCGAGCGCGAGCGTCGCGAAGTAGAGGATTCGCTCGACGCCGGCGAGCGATGCAAAGCGCGCGCTGAATGGGACGGTGAGGAGGAAGCCGAACAGGACCTGCACGCCGGTCTGGGCGACCCGCACCTCCTGCATGAGCTCGGCCAGGTGGCGGTCGGCGCGCTCGAGCTCGGTCTCATTGCGTTCAGACAGCGGCGGTGCGAGCCGGGTCATCGTCGGGTGCTACCCAGCGAAGGCCCGGTGATCAACGGGCGCCGCCTGCAGGCCGCGTCACCGGCGCGCCGCGGTAAGGGACGAGCATTGTCGCGCGTGCCGTCGCTCGGCATGTTCAGCTCACTGATTCCACTTGTCCGCGGTGACCTTCTTGTGCCGCGTGTTCTTCTCGCGCGGGCTCATCTCGTCCTGCACCTGGGCCGCGCTGCGCAGGCTTTCCTGGTCGCCTCGGACGCCGGTGCGTTCGGCAGCTCGGCCCTGATCGGTCGCATGCGACGCGTCCTCGCTCTGCTGCGCCTTGCGTTCGACGGCCTGCTTGAAGCGGCGCTGCTGTTCCTCATCCATGCGATCGGCCTACCCGATCGCCGGAGCCGATCACCGACGACGACGCCGGTGAACGACCATGAGTGCGGGGCCCAGATGGCGCGCGCAGATCCGCTCTCGCTCATACGGACGCACGCCGGTGGTGCCCGATGGGTAGTCGCAAGGCATCTGGCAATCACGACCGAAGGGGTCACATGTTCGAGCGACTGAACACGCCGGAGGAGGCGTTCAACTACCAGCTCGGCGCGGCGCTGAAGATGGAGCACACCGTCCTGGACAAGATCCTCGCCGACAACATGGAGGAGGCCCAGGACGCCAAGCTGAAGGAGCTGTTCCGCCACCATATGGACGAGACCCGGCAGCAGATCGACAACCTCGAGCAGGCGTTCTCGGCCTTTGGCTGGGAGGTTGACGACTCGCCGTGCCCGGCGATCGAGGCGATCCACAAGGAAGGCAAGACGAACGTCAAGAAGACCGACGACTCGATCGTGGACTCGATCATCGTGTCGGGCGCGGCGGAGACCGAGCACCACGAGATCGCGGTCTATGAGTCGTTGATCACCAACGCGCGTGCGATGGGGCGCGACGACGTCGTCTCGCTGTTGCAGCAGAACCTCGCGCAGGAGCAGCACACGCTCGAGGAGGTCAAGCGGTCCGCCGAGCAGATCGCAGCCGCCTTGCCGCGCTAGCCGTACAGGCGCCGCTACGAACCGGTGCCGAGCGGCGCGCCGCCGAATCCCAGCTCGTTGCCGTCGGGGTCGCGGTAGAGCGCCTTGCGTACGCCGTTGGAGTACGTCAGGCGCTCGTCGGGCTCGAGCCCGCGGGCAGCGATCGCGGCCACGCGTGCATCCAGATCGTCGATGAAGATCGTCACGACGGAGTTGCCCGCGCCTTCGGCGTGCTCCACCACGTAGACCGACCGGGCTTCGGCAAGCGTCCACACCGCCTCCGTGGCGTGGGGGAAGAACGTCGGCTCGCCGAGCAGCCGCTCATACCACTGTCGGGCCGCTTGGAAATCCCGCACGCGCAGACCCGCGAAGAGATGCATCGACACCGCGGCGAGTGTAGGTCGAGAAGCTGCAGTAGGTCCGGCTCCCGACCGCGCGCCGACGCGGCGCCCGCGCGGCCTTGCCGTGCACCCCAACCAGACGGTCCAGCGACGCCGGCGCCTGGCCAAGGGCCAGATGCCGTTCGCCGTCGTCTTCTCCTGCATCGACTCCCGGGTACCGCCCGAGATCGTCTTCGACCGCGGGCTCGGCGACCTCTTCGCCACCCGCACGGGCGCCCAGACCGCCGACGCCGTCGCGCTCGGCAGCGTGGAGTTCGGGCCCGACGAGACGGGAACCCCGCTGATCTTCGTCCTCGGCCACGAGGCCTGTGGCGCGGTGACGGCGGCGATCGAGTCGATCCGGACGAACACGCCCGCTCCCGGCCACGTCCAAGCGGTGGTCGACGCGCTGCGCCCCGCCTACGACATCGCCGTGGGCCAGAGCGGCGACATGGTCGACAACATGGTCCGAGCACAGACCAAGCTGACGGTCGCACAGCGCAAGAACGAGCCGGGTCTCGCGGAGAAGATCAAGGCCGGCCGGCTGATGATCGTCGGCGGCCGGTACAGCCTCACGACGGGACGCGTCGAGCTCATCGCCTGAGCGGCGTGCCGAGGCGTGGGCAAACGCGCCTCAGCCCAATTCGGCCACAGGAGAGCGAGCCAGGGCCGCGCATACCTCCGCCGTGTCGGCGATGAGGGCGTCGCCCGCGAAGTCGAGGGCGCGAAGCGAGCGCTCGGCGGCCTCCGCGTTCCCGGCACCGCATGCGTCGCGCACGACGACCGGGACGTATCCGAGATCGGCCGAGTGGCGAACGGTCGGCTCGATGCCCACCTCGAGCGCCACGCCCACGATCAGGTAGCTGCGCACGCCGCAGTCGCGCAGGACGATGTCGAGCGGCGTGCCCTCGAAGGCCGACATCGTGACCTTGTCGACGACCGCCTCGTGCGGCTCCGGCACGACCTCGGGGACGAGCTCGAACTCCGGCGATCCATAGGGGATCAGCGGACGCGTATCCGCTGCCCGCGCCTGGGCCTGCCACAGCTTCGCCTGGCGCAGCGCGTACGCTCCCGCGAGCCGCGTCGGCATGAAGTAATGGCGCAGGAAGATCGTGCGGACCTTGCGCTCGCGCGCGGCGTCGAGCACGCGGAGCACGTTGGCCAGCACCTCCTCGGCGCCCGAGATCTGTCCCAGCACGCCGACCTGCATGTCGTAGACGAGCAACGCGAGCGTCTGCGGCCGCAGGGCGTCGTCGAGCGTCTCCGGCACGTCCAACCCGTTGAAGCGGTCCATGTGTCGAGACGCTACACGCGCGCCGCGGCGCTTCAGGCGCGTGGTCGCGGGAGCGCGCGGACGATCCCAGGTCCCGGTACGGCAAGACGGCGGACGACCTCGGACGCCGCCGTTGCACGTCCCGTCGCGCCCGGCGGCCGCCCAGGCGGTATTGAGCCGCTCGATGCCGTCCTTGAGGTTCTCGGGGCTGCCGCCGCCCATGACCCAGCCGTCCGCGTACCTCGCCGCCCGCTCGAAGACGACGGCGGCCGAGCCGCCCATGAGCAACGTCGGGCGGCCCTTCGGCGGGCGAGGGCCGATCGCCCCGGCGCTCCCGAACCGCTCCCCCGTCCAGATCCGCTGCCATCTCTCGAGCATCTGCTCGAAGCGACGCCCCCGGGTCCGGAAGTGGACCTCTGACGCGCTGTAGTCGTCCTCGCGCCCCCCCGACCGCGACGCCCAGCACAAGCCGGCCGCCCGAGAGCACGTCCAGCGTTGCGGCTTGCTTGGCGACCAGCGCGGCGTTGCCGCGGTACGGCGCGATCAAGATCGTCGTCGCGAGGCGAATTCGCTCGGTCACCGCCGCGGCCGCGGCCAACGCGATCAGCGGCTCGCAGTTGCCGTACACGATGCGGTCGATCGTCCCGAGACTCGAAAAGCCGCGGCGCTCGGCTCGAGCGGCCCACTCGAGCAACTGCGCGCGCTCGACCCCGGGAATGGTCGCCGGCAGCCCGATCCCAACCTCCATGAAGCCCCTTTCGCGTCGCGTTCAACGACGTTCCGACCCGCGCGGCCACCCGGTCGACGACGGCAGCCAGGCGGCCAGGACCGTGCCCTCGCCGTGCGTGCTTTCGATCCGCAGCCGGCCGCCCAGCGCGTCGACCCGGTCGGCGATGCCCACGAGGCCGTGCCCCTCGGGATTCGCGCCGCCGACTCCATCGTCGCGCACCTGGAGGGTGAGGACGCCGTCATCGACCGCTGCCGTCACCGTCGCCCGCGTCGCCCGGGCGTGCTTGACGACGTTGGTGAGCGCCTCGGCGACGATGAAGTACGCGCTGGCCTCGATGTCCGGAGGCAGCCGCTCGTTCAAGACGTCGACATCGACCGGGAGATCGAGGCGCGCCACGACCGCGTCGACGCCGGCGCGCAGCCCTCCGTGGGTCAGCACGAACGGCAGGATTCCGCGCGCCAGCTCGCGCAGCTCGGCCGTCGCCTGCTCCGCGTTGCTGAGCGCTTGCGCCACGAACGCCTCTGCGTCGCCCGGGTCCTCGTTGAACGCCTGCTGCGCGAGCTGCAGAGTCACGACCGTGTGCACGAGCCTCTGCTGTGCGCCGTCGTGAAGATCTCGCACCACGCGCCTGCGCGCGTCGTCGCCTGCGGCGAGCACGCGGGCGCGCGACGCGGTGAGCTGGACCCGGCTGTCGGCGTTGGCGATCGCGGTATCGAGCAGCTCGGCGAACGTGGCCATCCGCTCCTCGGTGTCGTCGGGCGGCGGCCCGTGGTCCGTCCAGATCGCGGCCAGCATGCCCCAGATGCGGCCGTCCACGACGACGGGTGCCGCGACCACCGACCGGACGCCGGCCCGGCGCGCGAGATCGCCGATCGGGCCGGTCGCCTGCGCGAAGTCATCGAGTCGCGCGGTCCGTCTCGTGCGCAGCACGGTCGACGTGACGTTCGCGCCTCCGACCGGGAAGCGCTCGCCGATCTGCACATAGGAGACCCCGCGCTGGGCGACCACGGTGAGCACGTCGTCCTCGTACCGGGCGAGCGACACCGCCGAGACGTCCAAGAGCTCCGCCACCTCGCCCGTGACGGCGTCGAAGACCGCACTGGGCGGGGCGCCCTGCGCGACCAGCGTGGCCACGCGCCGAAGCGCCGCCTGCTCGTCGGCCAGGCGCGCCACCTCGGCCCGCGCTTCGGCGTTCGCGACCGCCGTGGCCATCAAGTCGGTGAACTGGCCGATGCGCGACTCGGTGTCAGGGGGCAGCGGGGCATCGTGCGTGACGGCCAGCATCGCGCCCCAGAGCCGCCGCTCGACCATGATCGGCGTGCCCACCATCGAGCGCACCCCCGCCGCCGCCAGGCGCTCGGCGAACGGTCCGGTCGCCTCCTCCCGGTGGTGGTCGAGACGCGCCGCGCGACCGGTCTGGAACACCAGCGATGCGACGTTCCGGCCCTCGAGCGGTGCCCGCGTCCCGATCGGGATCACCTCGGTGACCGGGCCCGCGCTCGCGACGACGACCCCGAAGCGGTCCTCCTCGTAGCGGAGCATCTCGATCGAGCCGACGGCGAGCAGCCGGCCGATCTCCTCGGCGACCGCCCGGAAGACATCCGCCTGGGGCGTCTGCTGCGCGACGAGGGTGGCGACTCGGCGCAGCGCCGCCTGCTCGTCCGCCAGGACGCGGACCTTGTCGTGGGCGCTGGCATTGGAGATCGCCGTCGCCAAGAGCTCTGTGAAGTTCTGCAGGCGCGACTCGGTCTCGGCAGGAAACGGGGTCTCACCCTTCGACGTGGCGATCATCACGCCCCAGGTCCGCCCCTCGACGGAGATCGGGGCGGCGATGGAGACGCGGATGCCGATCTGCCGCACCGTGGCCGCGATGACGCCGGGGGCGTCCGCGTAGCCGTCCATGCGTGCCGGTCGCCCGGTCCGCAGCACCCGCGTGGACACATTGTCGCCCTCGAGCGGAAATCGTGCCCCGACCGGGACGCCCGGATAGCGGCCCCACTGCGCCACGCTGACGACCGTGCCGTCCGGGTCGTAGCGTCCCAGGTGCGTGGCGTCCACGCCCAGGATCTCGCCGACCTCCCTCGCCACGGCGGCGAACACCTCGTCGGGCGGGGTCTCGCGAGCGACCAGCGTGGCCACCCGCCGCAGCGCGGCCTGCTCCTCGGCGAGCATGCGCAGCTCGTCGCGACGTGCCTCGAGCATGCGGTGCGCCTCGCCCAGCTCGGCCTCGGCGCGCCGGCGCTCGGTCGTGTCCCTGGCGACGCCGTACACGACGCCCCGCTCCGGCATCGTCCGCGTGTTCCACTCGAGCCACCGCACCGAGCCGTCGCCGCAGATGACGCGGGCCTCGAACCCGACCAGATCGTGTCCCTCCGCAAGACGCCCCAGCGCCTCGCGCGATGGCTCCACGTCGTCCGGATGAGTGATGTCGAAGACCGACAGCGAGTAGAGCTCCGGCTTCGGATACCCGAGCGTGCGCTCGAGCGACGCGTTCACGCGCTTGAAGTAGCCGTCGAAGCCGACGATGCACAGGAGGTCGATCGAGAGGTCGAAGAACTCCTCCAGCTCGATCCCGGACTGCGGCGGATGCGGCCTGCCCACGTCGACGCGCTCCTTCGTTCCGGATTATGCCCCAGAACGAGCGGCTGACGGTGCCGCACCGGCACGCCGCTGACCCGACAACGTGGGCGCGCCCGAGTGGCGCCCCGTTAGGATCGTGCCGTGGAGCTCGGCTCGGGCGCTTGGTGCTGGTTCGCCGAGCCGCGGGCGATCGTCGCGGGCGACGTGCTGCACGTGGGATGGGTCGACGGGGCCGGCGACATCCGCGTCGCGACGGTCAGCGACGCCGGATCGGTGGTCACGACGGCGACGCTGCATGCCGGTCTGGGTGTGGACGACCACAACAATCCGGCGCTGCTGCTGCGCGCGGACGGGCGCGTGCAGGCGTTCTACTCGGCGCACGGCGGTCCGCAGATGTACTCCCGGCTCAGCTCGGACGGAATCGAGTGGGACGTCGAGCAGCGAGTCGGGGTCAACACGCCGGGGTCGCGCGGATATACGTATCCCAACCCGGTCCAACTCGCCGGCGAGGATGGGCGCATCCACCTGTTCTGGCGCGGCGGCGACTGGAATCCCGCGTTCTCGACGTCCGTCGACGGGCTCAGCTGGGCGCCGGCGGCGACGCTCGTCCGCGTCCCGGGGCAGCGGCCCTACGTCAAGATCGCCTCCGATGGGGGCGAGACGATCCACGTGGCGTTCACCGACGGACATCCACGCGAGACCGCGACGAGCCTCTACTACGCCCGCTACACGGGCGGGGCGTGGTACCGAGCCGGTGGACGGCGAATCCCCGGGCCACCGTTCAGCCCCGCCGACGCCGACCTGATCTGGGACGTGACGCGCCGGCGCGATCACGCCTGGGTCCACGACGTCGCGTTCGACGGCAGCGGTCGGCCGCGGGTCGTCTATGCCGTGTTCCGCTCCGCCACGGATCATCGCTACCGCCACGCGTGCTGGACCGGGAGCGCCTGGGCGGATCGCCAGCTCACGCCCGCCGGCGGCTTCTTCGACGACGACGGGGCCGAGCAGCAGTACTCCGGCGGCATCGTGTTCGACCACGCCGATCCCGCGGTCGTGTATCTCTCCCGGCGGGTCGGCGAGCAGTGGGAGATCGAGCGATGGCACACGGGCGACGCCGGCGCCACGTGGCAGCGCACCGCCATCACGAGCGGGTCGGGCGAGAAGAACGTCCGTCCCGTCGTCGCGCGCGGCGGCGGGCCGCTCTGGATGCGCGGCGGATACGTCAACTACCGTCGCTACCGCACCGCGATCGTCTCCGGCTGACCGCACGCGTCGACCGTCGCCGGCCATACCCGGTCAGCTCCCGGGGCGCCGCGGGGCGCGGCCGTAGCGGCCGCGCCCTCGCGCCGTCCGAGGATCGGGCTCACGCCCTCAGCGGTCGTCCGCGTCGTACGGGTCGCGACTTCCGGACTTGGCCAGGCCGCGGCTGACCATGTAGCCGACGGTGAGGATGGTGACGTACAGCCAGGCCTGGCGAGCGCCGAAGCCGCCGGCGTTGGTCTCGTCGACCACCATCGCGGCGACGAGGATGCCGACGAGCACCGCGACGAAGGCGAAGAACTCCGTGGTCTTGAAGGCCGCCTTCGTCTCCGTGGTCTGGCGGCGGGTACGCGCCGGGGCGGTGCGGGCGCCGGTGATTCCGTCGTCGCGGGTTCCGGTCTGTGTGCTCATGAGAGTCTCCTGAAGGACATCGACTGATCGTGCGTCTCCCACGGAATGTCCGAAGCGTCGACCATGACCAACGGTCACCTCCCAGGGAGAAGGAGCGACCGGACCCATGGCTCCGGCGCAGACCTGCGCGCTACCCCCGCTCGATCCCGCCCGAAAACCGGGCGTCCGCGGGGTGACCCGATGTCAGCAGACCGGCACGCGCCCGATCCGCGCCGCGGCGAGGCCCGTGGCGGCCGTCATCGAGTCGATGGTTGCGAAGGTGCAGTGGGTAGATACCGCCACTGTGCGTCAGCGCCACCCACTCATGACTTCATGACGACCTCCGCCGCGGGCTCGCTGTGGCTGGATGGGCGCGCCCGAGCGGCGTTGTCACCGCCGGTCGACGTCCACGTCGACGTCGCGATCATCGGCGGCGGGATCGCCGGCCTCACCACGGCCGTGCTGCTCAAGCGTGACGGCGCTCGCGTGCTGGTGATCGAGGCCGGACGAGTAGGTCACGGGGTGACCGGTTGCAACACCGCCAAGGTCACCGCGCTGCAGGGCACGGTGTACACGACGATCCGCCGCGCGCACGGACCCGAAGCGGCGGCCGTGTACGCGCAGGCGAGCGCCGCGGCCGTCGATCGGGTCGCCGGGCTTGCCCGCGAGCAGGACATCGACTGCGACCTCGAACGGCGCGACGCGTTCACCTACGCGGCCGACGCAGGCGAGCTCGGCGCCGTCGAGGAGGAGTTCGATGCCGCTCGCACCGCCGGGCTGCCGGTCGAGTTGACGGACGCGGTGGATCTGCCGTTCCCGGTCGCCGGCGCGGTACGACTGCGGGGACAGATCGCGTTCCATCCGGTCCGCTACGTGCAAGGTCTCGCCGAGGCCGTCGCGGGCGACGGCTCGCTGGTCGCCGAAGGCGTGCGCGCACTGAGCGTGAGCGACGCCGCGCCATGCCGTATCCGCACGACCAACGGCACGGTGACCGCCGACCGCGTCGTCGTGGCGTCGCACTATCCGTTCTTGGACCGCGGCCTGTTCTTCACCCGGCTCGAGGTGCAGCGCTCGTATTGCGTCGCGGTGCGGGTCCGCGGTCCGCTGCCGAGCGGGATGTCGATCAGCGCCGGCAGCCCGACACGGTCGATCCGCTCGTACGGGGACCTGGTGATCGTGGGCGGCGAAGGTCACGCCGCGGGGAGCGGCGCGGCCGACGAGGAGCGGTTCCGCCGGCTCGAGGCGTTCGCCCGCGCGCAGTGGGACGTCGAGGCCGTCACGCACCGCTGGTCGGCCCAGGACCCGATCCCGCACGACCATCTGCCGCTGATCGGGCCATACACGCCGCTGCCCTCCCGGATCCACGTCGCGACCGGATTCATGAAGTGGGGTCTGACCGGCGGGACGCTCGCCGGCATGGTGCTCGCGGACGTGATCGCCGGCCGCGACAACCCTTGGGCGGCTCGTTTCAGTCCCAACCGGCTCTCGCCACGATCCACGCCGCAGCTCGCACGGCTCAACGCCAAGGCCGGCATCCACTTCGTCGGCGACCGACTGCGTCCAGGGATCGGCGCGACCGACGACATCCCACCCGGCGAGGCGCGTGAGGTGCGCGACGGGCTCGGCAAGACCGGCGTCTATCGCGACGAGGACGGCGAGCTTCACGCGGTCTCGCTGCGCTGCACCCACCTCGGCTGCCTGGTGCGGTTCAATCGCGCCGAGCGCAGCTGGGACTGTCCCTGCCACGGCTCGCGCTTCGACGTCGACGGCAGCGTGCTGGAGGGACCCGCGGTCGACCCGCTCGAGCGCCGGGAAGCGTGACGCTCCACAACAGCTGGGCGGCCGGGTTCTCGGTTTCCTGCATCGACGCCGGGCGGCTTTGCGCTTAGCGTGCCGCCGATCGTCACCGGACTGGGGAGCGACGGGATGAGAGGGTGCTTCGCGACGGCGCTGATCGCACTCGGCGTGCTGATGGGCCCGGGGTCGGCCGCCGGGGAGGCGGCGACCTTCGCCGGCCGGCAGAGCGAGGCGGCGGGCGCCCGGTCGTTCCTCGGATACGTGCCGCCGGCGTACAACAGGGCGACGCCGCTGCCGCTGGTCGTGGCACTTCACGGCTGCACCCAGACCGCGGCGCAGTTCCGGAAGCTGACGGGGTTCGACAAGCTCGCCAAGGCGAAGCGGTTCGTCGTCGTCTACCCGCAGCAGAGCAAGAAGGCCAACTTCTTCGGCTGCTGGAACTGGTTCCTCGACTCGAACATGCGCCGGTCGGCCGGTGAGCCGTCGATCATCGCCGGCATCACCGCCTGGGTGCGGCGGCACTACGCGATCGACCCGCGGAGGATCTACGTGACCGGCTTCTCCGCAGGCGGGGCGATGGCTTCGGTGATGGGCGCGACGTATCCGGACCTCTACGCGGCGATCGGCGTCGCCTCGGGGTGCGAGTACGCGGCCGGCGTGCCCTGCGCCGGCTATCGCGGCGCCGATCCCGAGCAGGCGGGGCTGCTCGCCCAGCGCGCCATGGGACCCTTCGCCCGCCCGCTGCCCGTCGTGGTCTTCCAGGGCGACCGGGACACGACGGTGCCACCGGTCAACGCCGAGCAGCTCGTGCGGCAGTGGCAGGTCACCGCCGACTGGGCGGATGACGGCGCCGCCAACCGCTCGATCCCGCGCGTCCCACGCAAGACCTCGTTCGATCGGCGGTCCGGCCGCCAGACCGCCAGCGTCGCCGGCTATACGGATCGTCGTGGCCAGGAGCTCGTGCAGCGCTGGCTCGTGCGCGGGATGGGTCACGCGTGGTCAGGCGGCTGCAGCTGCGCCGCATACGCCGACCCCGGCGGCCCGGGAGCGGCCGGCGCGATGTACGGGTTCTTCATGCGCCATCCGATGCCAGGGAGATGACCCTGGCGAACATCGGCGCCAGGGAGGCCACGGAATGTGACGCAGGGCGTCGCGGCCCTTGACCCCACGGTAAGCCTGGAGACCAACGTTGTAATCCATTCGCTTCTGCGCGCAGCTATGTTCTTCACCGGTGACGGCCACCGTCGTGATCGTGGACGACGACGAGCAGTTCCGACGGCTCGCCGCGATACTGCTGCGCCGCTCCGGCCTCTGCGTCGCCGGTGAGGCGGGCGACGCCGCCGCGGCGCAGCTCACGTGCGCGCGCCTTCGCCCCGATGCCGCCCTGATCGACGTCAATCTGCCGGACGGCTACGGCCCGGCACTGGCCGCGGAGCTGATGGGCACGTTCCCGGAGCTGCGGGTGCTGCTCACGTCCTCCGATGCCGTGATCCGCCCCACCGGGGGCATCTCCTTCCTCCCCAAGACGGAGCTTGCGACGGCCGACCTCGCGGCGCTGCTCGGCTGAGCCGCGCTACCCGCAGACGCGGCGCCGGCCGGCCCGAGCACCGGCCGGCGACCGCGTTCCGAGGCGGATCAGGTGCCCGGGCTGGCCTTCAGGGCCGCGCGGGAGAGCTTCAGGTGCGCGCGCAGCGTCGGCAGCTCCTTGCGCGCCGACTGCCGCACCGCGGCGTTGGATCCCATCTTGACCTCGTCGGAGGCCTCGGAGATGTCCTGGACGTGGTCCTTCGCCTCGAGGTCGGCGTACCAGTGGTCGTACTGCGGACCCGAGAGCGCGCCGACCATCTGCAGCTCCCATCGCATGGAGGGCGCGGGAGCCTTGGGGACCGAGACGCCGAGCCGCTTGGCGAGCGCGATGCTCTCCTTGAGCGACTTGGCGTGGTCCTTGACCAGGCGCGTGGCCAGGGCCCGCACGGCCGGGTTCTGGGATCGGCTGAGTGCCTGCTGGCCGCCGAGCACCTCGAAGCGATCGCCTTGGATCGACGTCGTGAGGTACTGCTTGTCGAGGCCTGAGGCGGTGGGCGCCACCCTCGCATGGGCGGTGCTCACACCGAGGCTCAGGGCGGCGACGCTCGTGCCGAGCGCGATCCCGGTCATGAAGCGCGACATGTAACTCCTCCAGAGAGTGAAGCGGGTGCGCTGCTGGGCTACCCCGCGCGGGACGAACCGCAATCGCGGGTAGGCCCCGCTTCTCATGGAAGGATCGATTTCGACCGGCTGCTCATGAGCGCCGCGCCGTATCCCGCGGACTATGGCTACTTCCTGACACGCTCGGACAGGACGGTGACGTGCTCGACGCCTTGGTCGGCGCCTGGAGCGCGTGCAGCCGCAGCGCGGCCTTCGCCTGCCGGGCAGCGGGTCTGCGAGGTCAGGCGGCCGGCGCGGGACGACCGGGAGCCGGCGCCTCGGGCGTCGCCGCCACTGCGCCGGTCCTGCCGCCTCGCCACAGCGCGACGGCCAGCGCTCCGAGCCCGAGGACCGTCGCCACGACCCACACGAGGCCGCCCACGACGGGGATGAGGGCCAGCACGCGCAGGATCGCCCAGCCGATCAGCAGCGCCACCCACCGCGACGCCGACCGGTTGCGCAGCACCCGCCGCCCGACGACCCAGGCGCTCGTCGCGTAGGCGACCAGCAGGACGGGGATCGCGGCCAGCAACAGCGCGATGCCGAACGGGATGCCGACGAGCGTGACGAGCGCCAGCACCGCGAGCAGCGGCACGCCGATCGCGATCGCGACACCCCACCCGATGGTCGCGCCGAGGCGCTCGCGCACCGCCCGCTCGGTTGCGGACAGCGCGGCCGGCGCCAGCCAGACGAGCAGGGCGCCGACGATCAGCGTCGACACGGACACCGCCAGCCACCACGCGATCGCGCTGATCCAACCCCATCCGTTCGCCGTGTCGGTCCAGTCCTCGTTGCTTATCGTGCCGGCGACCCTCGCGCCGCGCGCCAGCACGGGGCGCTCGTCGCCGTAGCGCAGGTCGCCGCCGACGCGCGCCGTCGGCCCGAGCAAGGCCTGGCCGGACACGGCGATCAGATCGCCGTCGACGCGTCCGCTGACGCGGACGGGTCCGCTCACCGCCACGACGTCGCCCGTGGCGTGTCCGGCGATCGTCACGGGGCCGTCGAGCACGACGACGTCGCCGGCGGTCTGGCCGGGCGGAACGACTGCGCCGCCGGTGATCACCACATGGTCGGTCGCAGCGGACGCGCCGCCGGTCCAGACCAAGAGGGCTACGAGAGCACCGAGCACTGCGCGGACAGCCTGGGATGTGGGCATCTGAAAGGCTCCTGGGGCTCGGATGGGGGCCAGCCTCCCACCGGCTCTCCGCCCGCCGCAAGGCGCGGGTCAGCCCCACGACTCCGCGCAAGTTTCGTTACACGCCGCAGCCGACCCGCCGGCCGCAGACGGGCCGGCGGGCGTTCGGCGCGGCGGCGGCTCAGACCGGCCGGCGGATCGTCACGACCACCGTGCGGTGGCGGTAGCGGTGCCGCTTCGACCACGAGGCCAGCCGCAGCGTGAGCGCGTGCTTGACTCGCGTCTTCCGGGTCGCGGCGACCCGGCCCCCCACGCTCACGGTGATCACGGTCGGGGCCCAGCGCCGTGCGCGGATGCGGGCGCGCCCGCGCGCGAGCGCGCGGCGCGCGACCGCGCGCTTCAGGCGCCAGCGCGCGAGCAGCGTTCCACGGCGGCGCTTGGACGAAGTGGGCGTCGTCACGGAGTCGGCGTTGGACATCGCCGACACGTTCCCGGCGGCGTCGCGCGCCCGGACCTGGTAGGCGTAGCGCTTCCCGGCGGCCACGCTGGTGTCGGCGAAGCCCGGCGCGGCCGCGGTCGCGATCGGCGCCATCGGGCCATTCGGCGCGCCACGCCAGATCTCATATCCGGCCACGCCCACGTTGTCCGCCGAGCCGGCCCATGTGAGATTGACCCGCTTCGGGGCCTTCGCCGTCGCGCTCAGTCTGGCGGGCGCGCTCGGCGCCACGGTGTCGGGCAAGGCGCGGCATGACTGGACGCCCGAATCCGTGAACGCCCCGCCGGCCGCGGGGGAGAAGCTCCACTCGTAGCTGGTCGGGTGCAGCACGAGGCGCATTGCGCCGAACACCGTGTTCTCGCGCACCTCGCTGCCCGTCCCGGGCGGCCCGACGAAGGGAAAGAAGTTGACCCCGCCGGTGCCCACGACGAACGAGCGCATCCCATCCGACCAGTTGACGGCGCCGCTGCCGTCCATCGGCGCGAAGCGCTCGTAGACGTGAGCGTGCCCCGCCAGGACGAGGTCGCCGCCGTCGGCATAGAAGAGCTGCCAGATCGGCTGCATGAACGCGTTGTTGCCGCCTTCGCCCGAGCTCCAGCGCGGATGGTGCCATGCCGCCAGCGTGCACGCCCGCGGGTTCGCGGCGAGATCGGCCGCCAGCCACTGGTACTGGGGGGAGCCGACGTCGCAGCCTCCCGCCGCGTCGCAGTTGGAGTTGAGCACCACCACGTGCCAGGCGCCGATATTGACCGAGTAGTACCCGGCACCGCCCTGTACCCCGCTCGCGTTGCAGTGCGCCGCAGCGCCGAAGTACGCGCAGTATCCGTCGCCGCTCGCCGCGGTGGTCCCCTCGTGATTGCCGATCACGGGATAGGTCTGTGCCTTGAACCGGCCCCAGGTGGGGTCATAGGACTGCTGGAATTTGCTCAGCGTGGCGTCCTCGTACTGGAGATCGCCCAGCGGGATCACCGCATCGAAGCCTCCGCCGCCGATGATGTCCGAGGTCGCCTTCTGGCGGCATGACGTCGGCGTGCCGTCGCCGCCGTTGTAGCCGGGGTCGGCGGGGTCGCACGCGATGTCGCCCCCGACATAGACGACCGGATCGGCGGCCGCCGTCCGCGGGACCGCCGCGGCCGCCGCGGTGCAGCAGGCGACCGCCGGTAAAAGCACTGCGAGCTTCCTTACCATGGCCTTCCCTCTCTCTCGTCAAGGTTCGGTGGGGTCCCTGGACTCGAGCGGCTCGTCCGGAACGACCGAGCCGTCTTCCTGCATGTCTGCGTCTCGCCGCGTCATCTCCAGCGCCCCTCGCTCGCCGGGCGCCTCGAGCGCCGGCAGCGCCTCGAGCGCGAGCCCGGGCGGCGCCGGATCGCCGCGGGCGCGGACCACGATGCTCGTGCCGCGCTCGGGCTCGTCTACCGCGTCCGGACCGAGCGCCTCGGAGAGCAGCAGCGCGCTGAGCCCGGCGGTCCGCTCACGGCGCCGGGGCCGCGGCCGCGCGCGTCTGCGGGCGCTCCACGGGCCCGGCCGGCTGATCGGCGCCCGGGCGCGGATCCGCCGCCGCCACGTCAGGCCGGACGGCCGCCCGACCAGGGCGGCGAGGCAGGTCGCGGCGAGAAGGCAGACGAGCAGATCGGGGTGCCAGAGGCCGATCCAGAGCATGCACTGTGCGATCACGACCGCGACGGCGAGGCTGATGCCGACGGCGGCCCCGATCTCGATCCGCCGTCCGGGCCGCCCGAGCACGCGCAGCAGCGCCGCGCCTGGAGCCAGCGCAAGGAGCAGCAGAACGGCGGGGAAGCGCGCCCAGGCCGGCGCGTCGACGAGGACGAGCAGCGGCGCCGTCACGCACGCCGCCGCGGCGACCTTGAGCACGAGATCGCTGCGCCCCCTCGGCAACTGCGCCTCGACGATCCGCGCGGGCGCGGCGGCCGGCGAGCGCGGCGGAGGCGGCGGCGGCGGACGCGCTCCGTCGCGGGTGGGGGGCGCGTCCGACCACCGCGGCCCGCGCGAGCGGGCGGCCAGCGTCCCGACGAACACGCGCGCGGCGGCGGCCGCCACCGCGAGCAGCGCGACGATCAGCACCGTGGCGACGGCGCGGTCGGTGCCGTCGCGCGCGAACGCGTCGATGACGACCGTCCCCGCGGCGGCGAACAGCACGACTGCGCCGGCCAGCGCGAGCAGCCGCTGCGGCGGCACCCTCATCGAGCTTCCCGGCGCCCGGTCGCGACGGCGGCGCTGCGCACGAAGGCGGCGGGCCCGAGGAGCATCCCCGCGCGTTCAAGGGCGTTGAGGCGGCGCGGGAAGGCCGGCGTCTTGCTCGCGTTCTTGCGCGAACGCGGATCGAAGGCGTAGCGCACGCCTGCGGGGACGAGACTGAGCATGCGCAGCCGCTCCGGGCCTGCGACGAGCTGCTTGGTCAGCATCGCGGTCAGCCCGATGCCGTACCGGAAGGCATGGCGCTGCAGCTGCTCCCAGCAGGCCGGGTGCTCGTGCCAGACGATCGCGGCGGGCTCGTAGGCGATCGACGCGCCGCTCCGGATCGTGCGGATGTAGAAGTCCAGCTCCTCGCCGCCATGGGCGGGCGTGCCGGGTCCGAGCCGCGGATCGAACCCACCGAGGTCGCGCGCGAGCCCCGCACGGACGAGCATGTTCGCTCCGGAGCCGATGTGCCCGGCGGTGTACGGGAAGAGCGGATTCGCGACGCGCGACTCCGGTAGCCCGAACCGCAGTGGCCGGAACCCCTTGCCGAACGAGGCCAGCTGCTCGAGCAGGGCTTGGGCGCGCGTATCGAGGCGCAGCGGCGCGATCATCCCCGTCACGCAGCCGATGTCCGGGGCGCGCAAGAAGCCCGCCACCGCGGCGCGCAGCCAGCGTTCGTCGACCACCACGTCGTCGTCGACGAACGCCACGATCTCGCCCGACGCTCGCCGGAGCCCGGCGTTGCGGGCATGCGACGAGCCTCGCCGCAGCTCCTCCAGATACTGCAGGCGGCCCTCGCGCGCGAAGCGCTCGGCCAGCACGCGCGCGGTCTCCGCCGAACCCGGGCGGTTCTCCACCACGATGACGTCGAAGCGCGGGTAGTCGCAGGCGAGGATCGACTCCAGGCAGCGCCGGAGCGCCTCAGGGCGCCGGCACGTCGGGACGACCACCGTCACCGCCGGCTCAGGGACGCGGCTCAGGGCGGGTGGCTCCGCAACGGGCACGCCGTCCGCGGGGAGCCCGGACCGGAGGTCGATCCCCGCCTCTTCGAGCTCCCGCCCGAGCTGCTCCCGGACGGCCTCCGCCAGCCGCGCCGGTGCGAGGCCGTCGCCGCCGGGCTCGAGTGAGATGGTCGCGATGCCGAGCGGAGCGCCGTGCAATCGCACGATCAACAGCGCTGAGCGGTAGGGGGGAGCCGGTGCCGGCACGATCTCGCGCAGCGGCCGGTCGAGATCGAGGATTCGCACCGCCATCGGCACCGTGCCGGTCATAAGACGCGGCCCTGCCGCTCGACCGGCGTCGACCCGACTGCCGGCTCGCCGTGCGGCTCCTCGTCCGGCGGCGCCTCGATCTCGCGCAGTCCGTGGATCGTGAGCCGGTACACGCTCAGCATCTCGTGCGCGTAGGCCGCCCAGGACCGTACGCCCGTGCGCGACTCCGAGGGTCCGTGGAGCACCGCCGTCTCGCGGATCGCATCGGCGATCGCGAGTGGGGAGGAGGGACCCGAGATGACGCGCACGACGCCGCCGCTGTGGTATTCCCAGCCTCCCGCATGGTCGGCGGAGTCGGGGATGATCAGCGGCTTGCCGATCGCCGCCGCCTCGAGCGCCAGCATCTCGACGTCCTCGTACTCCGTGATCGGCAGCAGCACGGATGCGGTGCGCATCCAGCGCCGGCGCTGCTCGAGCGTCACGTCGCCGAGGAAGCGGACGCGATCCGCCAGGCCGAGGTCGGCCACGACGCCGCGCAGCCGCCGTCGCGCCGGACCGTCTCCGAGCACGACCAGGATGAACCGCTCGTCGAGGCTGGCGAGCGCGCCGACCACGCGGACCAGCCGCGGGCTCCGGATCAGCGGGCCCACCGCCAGGACGACCGCGCGGTTGATCGGCAGCGGCTCGGCGCGCGCGAGCGCCTCGGCGTCGACGCCGGGCCGTACTACGCGCACCCGATCGGCGAGCTCGGGTGCGTCGCGCCTCACGCGGGCGGCCTCCCGGTCGGAGCCGCAGACGATCGTGTCGACGGCGCCCACCAGCATGGCCGCGGCACGCGGCCACGCCCGGTGCATCGCATGGACCGGAGCGGGCTGCGACCAGCGGTCGCCGTATGGGCTGAAGACGCGGCGCGGCGCCGTGCCCGGCGCCGCGATCATGCGCATCGCGGGCAGGCCGAACGCGTGGATCACGTCATAGGCCTCATGCCGCGCGATCAGGTCGCGCTGCACGCGATGGGGGGCGAGCCGCCGGATGGCCACGCCCGCGCCGAGCCGTCGCGGCGCTCCGGGCGCGGCGCGGTCGGAGAAGATGTCCACGCTCACGCCCGCCGCCCCCAGGGCCAGCGCGCCGTTGACGAGGCGGCGCTCCGCGCTTCGCCCGCCCGCAGCGGCATGAGGGACCACCGCGGCGATCCTCATGACACCGCCGTGCGGGTCGCCCCGACGACGGCCCACGCCCTCCGCAGCGTCGGCAGGCGCTCGAGGGCGATCGTCCGCAGGACGCGGATGCCGTCGCGGACCGCGCGGAGGTTGCTCGTCCCGTAGATGCGGTAGTACTCGTGGCTCGGAACCTCGTGGATCACGAGGCCGGCCTGGGCGATGCGGATGTTGATCAGGGTCTCGACCTCGAACCCGTCGCAGTCGACCCGCATGTACGGCAGGCACCGCCACCAGAAGGCGTTGTAGCCGTAGCACAGGTCGCTGTAGCGCGTTCCGTAGAGCGAGTTGACGAAGGCGTTGAGGACCCGGTTGCCGATCCGGCGCAACGCGGTGATGTCCGAGCTGCCTCCGCCCTGCACGAAGCGCGAGCCCTTCGCGAAGTCGGCGCCGTTCTTGAGCGCGGCGACGAAGCGCGGGATCTCAGCCGCGTCGGTGGACCCGTCGGCGTCCAGCATCACGATGATCTCCCCCGTGCAGGCGGCGAAGCCTTCCTGCAGGGCGTTCCCCTTGCCGCGGCCGCGTTGATGCAGCACGCGCACGTCCGGCCGCAGCCGCCGGGCCGCCTCGACGGTCCCGTCGGTCGAGTGACCGTCGACGACGATCACCTCATGCAGGCTCGACGGCAGCCGCTCGAACACGAACGGCAGGTTTCGTTCCTCATTGAGGGTCGGTATGACGACGCTTACGCGCGGGGCCGCCGACGGCGACCGCTCAAGACCAGGGCCGGTCACAGGCGGTGCCTCGGTAAGCCACGTAATCGCGCTCACGGGCGAGCCGCTCCGTCCCCGAGCACCACCGGGGCCGGGCCCCGGACGATCCAGTTCTTCCGGTTCCACGGGCATCCAATGTCCTTCGCTACGGCCGCACGACGCCTTTACATCCATCCCCACTGGCGTCGCGGTTCTCCTTAACGATTCGGCAACAAAGTCTCGGCGCCGTTGCCCATGGCGTCAATGCCCCGGTCAGGGATGCTCGTGCCAACTCGACGTATACGCGTTGCCGACGTCAGCAATGAGCCGACCGTCCGCCAGGAGTCTCATCTGGTTCCCATATTGCGTTCTCTTGGGCTCCAGAATGCCGCTCGGCTAGCGGTATGCGTATGCGCGTACCCAGTCCACCTCGAGGTCGACGCGCTCGGGCGTCGAGCCGTCCGGGCAGGGGACGTAGTGGTCTCCGCAGGTGCCGGCCTGGCTCTGGATGTCGAGCTCCATCGGCTCGTTCGGCACGTGGGGGCTCCTGACCGTTCCCCACGCGCGGCCGTCGAGCGTGTAGACGAGCCGCCCCCGCGTCCACTGGACGCCCATCGTGTGCCAGCGGGTGAAGTCGGCGCGGACCGAGCGCTGGATCTGGCGGTTGTCGGGGCCGTAGTGCAGCGTCGCCGTCATGGCGCGGCGGGTGGTCTGCCGGCCGCCGCTCTCCGCGAAGTCGATCTCCGGCGGCCAGCGGTCGCGCGCCGGCCACAGGAGCACGACGCCCGCGACGCCGCGGCCGGCGTCCATGCGGAAGCGGACCTCGTACTTGCCGTAGGTCTGCCGCAGCGCGCGCGCGCTCGAGAGGCCGCCCGACACCCAGCGGTTGCCGACCCTTGGGTCGCGGTACGTCTGCAGGCGCAGGATCCCGTTCGTCGCCACCGCGTGCGACGGGGCCCACCAGCCACCCGGATCGCCGCCGGGCTGGCCGGAGTACCTGCCCCAGTTGGCCTCCTTCAGCCCCTCCGAGAAGTCATCGAAGAAGACCAGCTTCCAGCCGCGCTGCGGCTGTCCAAGTCCGACCGCGGCGAGCGCGCCAGCTACCACGGCGAGCGCTGCGAACACGAGCACGAGCGGGCCACGAGACAGTACCCTTTGCCTGCCCGTCGGCCGGCCGCGTCGGTGCCGAGGTCGAGATCCAGACGTCCTGGGCATCTTCTGACCCACCTCCCGCTATTGCTCTGATCCGATGATAATCGGAGCCGACCTTCACCCGGTCCTGCGGCGGCTGTTCGAGGACCTCGAGCAGCGACACGTCGCCTGGACCCTGCTGCGGACGCCCTCGAACCCCGCCGCGCCCAGCGGTGACGTGGACATCCTCGTCGCGCCCGGGGACGCGACGGAGCTGCGGGCGGCGGCGCACCGGCTGGGGTTCGCGTCGCTGCCCGGATGGGAGTCCCCGCCGAACCTTCTCCTGCTCAGCTTCGACCTGCCGTCGGACCGCTGGCTGATGCTCGACATCGTGACCACCGTGGCGTTCCGCCGCGCGCCCGGCTGGCGGCCTCCGGACGTCGCCCGCGAGGTGATCCGCCGCCGCCGGCTCAGCGACGCCATGGCCGTGCCGGCGGACGCGGACCAGTTCTGGCTGCTGCTCCTGCATTGCCTGCTCGACCGTGGCAGCGTGGCCGAGCGCCATCGCGCCCCGCTGCGCGAGTTGGCGCGTGCGAACGACGACTCGGAGCTTGGACGGCAGCTGCTCGAGGCGGCGGGAGCGACCTCCGGCCCCGACGCCTTCACCGCCGCCGTCCTGCGCGGCGACTGGGAAGGCGTCGAGGCGCTGGGCGAGCGCCTGCTCGCGGATCTGCGGCGCCAGAGGCCCGTCGCACAGCGGCTCCACGCGGCACGCGGGCGGCTCGCCGCACTGGCGCGCAAGCCGCTGCTGCTGCGACGGCGGCGCGGGATCAGCGTCGCGCTGCTCGGGCCCGACGGGGTCGGCAAGTCGACGGTCGCCGCCGCCATCGCCGGCGGCTTCCCGCTGGAGTCGCGGATCATCTACATGGGGCTGTGGAAGATGACCGGGAACCGCCCGCCGGGGCTTGCCGCGGCGGCCGTGCGGCCGCTTCGCATCTGGCGCCGCTACCTGCTCGCGCAGTACCACCAGCTGCGCGGGCGCCTCGTGATCTACGACCGCTACGTCTACGAAGCGCAGCTGCCGCCGCAGCCCCCGCTCACGGCGCTGAAGCGGCCGTACTTCTGGCTGCTCGCGCACGCGGTCCCGCGGCCCGCCGCCACCGTCGTGCTCGACGCTCCCGCCGCGGTGGCCTACGGGCGCAAGAACGAGAACCCGCCCGCCCAGATCGACGCGGACCGGCGGGTCTATCGCCAGGTCGCGAGCCGCGTGCCCGGCGCAGAGATCGTCGACGCGTCGCGCGAGCTCGCCGCGGTCCGCGCCGAGGTGACGGCGATCGTCTGGCGCCGGGTCGCCGACCGGTGGGCCGGGGTCCGCCGGCGCGGGGCGCCGCCGCCCCCGCACCGCTCCGCCTCGCCGACCCCGTTTCACGGGTGATCGAGCGGCGCCGCCGGCTGGCGGAGGCCGCCGCGCTGGTGCCGCGGATCCTCGCCGACGCCCACGCCGCCGGGACGCTCCCCGCGGCCGTCCGGCGCTCGCTCGTCGCCGACGCCCGGCTGACATCCACGGGCATGGGGATCGTGATGCTGACCGCGGATGGCGGGCGGCCGTCGTCCGTGGTCAAGCTGCCCGTGACCGCAGCGGCGGCGCGCGGCCTCGCACGCGAGGGCGCCGCGATGACCGCGCTGCACGCCGATGCGCGGCTCGACGGATGGCGCGCGCTGCTGGCCCGGCCGCTCGCGTCGGGCTCCGTCCTCGGGCAGGCCTACCGCGTGGACTCGGCCCTGTCCGGCCGCTCGGTGGACGCCGGCGAGGCCGGCCGGCGAGGCCTCCAGGACGGCGCCGCCGAGACGATCCACCTGCTGCACCAAGCCACGGCCACCCGCGTCGCGGGCGACGTCGAGCGCTGGATCGACGCGCCGGTGCGCGACCTGGCGCGCCACGGGCCGCCGCCGCCGTTCATCGCCACGCGCATGCGGCGGCTGCGCGAGGAGCTCCACGAAGCGGTCGCCGGCCGCGACTTCTCCGCCGGCTGGATCCACGGCGACTACTGGATCGGCAACCTGCTGTTCGAGGAAGCGCGCGAGCGGCCGGCCGGCATCGTGGACTGGGAGGCGGCCGCGGCGCCGGAGCTTGCGGTCCATGACGTGCTGCATCTGCTGGTGTCCACCCGGAGGGAGGCGAGCGGAGAGCAGATGGGAACGATCGTCCGCGAGCAGCTGAGGCACTGGAGCTGGCCGCTGCGCGAGCGCCGCCTGCTCGAGCGCTACGCGACCTGGCGGCATGACGGCTCGCTGTCGGACCGTCACGCCCTTCTGCTGTACTGGCTGCGCCAGGTCGCCATGGAAGCGCGCCAGCGCAGCCGCATCGGCGGCCTCCGCTACCGGCTGTGGGAGGCGCGCAACGTCCACGTCGTCCTGGCGGCGCTATGACGGTGACGCTGACGGCCGTCGGTCCCGCGGCGCGTCCGGCGTGGACCCGCGCGCTGGCGAGCGATCCCACGGCGCTGGTGTCGCAGACGCCCGCATGGCTGGATTGCGTCTGCGTCGTGGGCCGCTACGCCGACGCCACGCGCGCGTACCGCACGTCCGACGGCCGCGAGCTCGTCCTGCCGCTGGCCCGGGTTCGCCGCCTGCCCGATGCGGCCGGCGTGGAGAGCTCGATGCCGTTCGGATGGAGCACCGGAGGGCTCGTGTCCTCCGGCGGCCGTGTCCTGCGCGAGGACGTCGCCGCCGTGGTGGCAGACCTGGAGGCCCAGCGCCGCCTGCGCGTCGCGGTCCGGCCGAGTCCATCCGCCTATCCGGTCTGGGAGGATGCCGTGCCCTCCGGCGTCGTGCGGACGATGCACACGAGCCAGGCACTCGATCTCTCGGGCGGCTTCGACCAGGTGTGGTCGCGCCGGTTCTCCTCCAACGTGCGACGGGCGTGCAGGAGGGCGGAGCGGCTGGGACTGACGGTGGAGTGCGATGACGCCGGGCGGCTCATCGGCGCCTTCGACGAGCTGTATCGCCGTTCGATCGCCCGTTGGGCCGGCCAGCAGCACGAGCCCGAGCGGCTCGCGCAGTGGCGAGGGCAGCGCCGCGACCCCAGGCGCAAGTTCTCCGTCGTGGCCGAGCGGGTGGGGCGCGGCTGCAGGGTGTGGCTCGCGCGGCGCTCGGGCGAGCCGGCGGCGGCCATCATCGTGCTCACGCACGGCGAGCACAGCACGTACTGGCGCGGGGCGATGGACCGCGAGCTGATATCCGGCACCGGGGCGAACGAGCTGCTCCACCGGCTCGCGATCGAGGACGCCTGCGCCTCGGGCCGGCGCTGGTACCACATGGGCGAGACGGCGCCCGGCTCCTCGCTGGCCCGCTTCAAGCGCGGCTTCGGCGCCGTGGAGCAGCCGCATGCCGGCTACCGCTTCGAACGGCTGCCGCTGACGGCGATGGACGCGCAGCTGCGGCGGCAGGTGAAGCGCGTGCTCCGGTTCCGGGACTACTAGGCGGTCGGAACAGAGATCGCCCGCGCGCGCCGGTAGAGCCGCCACACACGCGTCCGCACGAGCTCGCGCCGGGGCGCGACGCGCGCGCCGCGGCCGGCCAGGAGCCGGTCGATGCGAGCCGTCGGCGTGACGGCCGTCACCATGAAGCGCGCCAGCGCGAAGCGGTCGTCATACGGGTGGCTGAGCGCGTTCTTGACCGCGCAGGCCGACCGGTATCCCGCGCGCGCCGCGAGCGCCTTGACCGCGGCCGTGTGGTAGCCGAACGGGTACGCGAAGCCGCTGATCTCCACCTGCAGCCGATCCTCGAGCACGAGCTTGCTGTTGACCAGCTCGCGCGCCGCCCGTTCGAGCGGCACGAGGTCCAGGGCGATGTGCTCGTGGCTGTGCGCGCCGATCTCCAGCCCGGAGTCGCGCAGCTCCTCGAGCCGCTGCCAGCTGAGCATCGGCGTGCCTTCGTGGCGGCCGCCGACAAGGCCGCTGGTGACGTAGAGCGTGGCCGGGAGCCCGCGCTCGCGCAGCACCGGCCACGCGCGATCGTAGAAGTCCGCCGTGCCGTCGTCGAACGTGATCGCGACGGCCGAGGCCGCCATCGGCTCGCCGCGGACGCGCGGCTCGGCGAGCCGGCCGACGGTCTGCGCGGAGCGCCCGCTGGCGACGACCGCGTCCATCTGGCGCGCGAACTCGGCCTCGCTGACGCTGAAGCGCCCGCTGGGCGGCCCGACGCCGTGATAGAGCAGGATCGGCAGCCCGTTACGCACGGCGCCGCCCCTCGCGCCGGCGCGATCCCACGAGCAGCAGCCCAGCCGCCACCACGCACTGGCTGGCGAGCCAGGCGACGCCGGCGCCGGTCACGCCGAACCGGTCCAGCAGCGGGGCCACGAGGGCGAGGGCCAGCACCGCCTGGGAGCTCATCGCGATCACCGCCGTACGCAGGCGCCGCCGCACGCGCGCGGCGCTGACCGCGAGCACCAGCACGAGGTAGGGCAGCGTCCCGATCGCGAGCAGCCGGAGCAGCGTCGCGCTGCGTTCCGCGTAGTCGCCTCCGAACAGGGCCAGGATGTAGGGCGCGCCCACGATGAGCACGAGGACGATGGGGACCAGGACGCGCGCGCCCTGCACGGCGGCTTGGCGCCTGAGGACGCCGAGCGATGGGGGGTCCATGGTCCCGTGCAGCACCAGCGACGTCCCGATGTTCGCCGCGATCGCGTATACGGGCAGCGAGACGGCCCACGCGAGGGCGTAGTAGGCGTTCGTCGTGGCTCCCGCCACGGCCGTGACGACCACCGGCATCAGGTTGCAGGCCGAGACCCAGGCGACCGAGCACACGTAGTCGGCGGCGAAGTAGCGCGCGAAGGCCCGGTCGCGGAGCACGATCAACCCGCCGGCCCGCGCTCGCGGCGCCGTCTTGGCGAGCCGCTGGAAGATCAGCAGGTTCACGCAGATCACCGCGACGAGCGTCGCGATCGTCCACGAGACGAAGATGCCGTAGACCGGCGCGAGCGCGGCCGTGCCCACGAGCAGCCCGAGCTTGAGCAGCGAGAAGCCCGCGTTCTCGACGGGGACCCAGACCGCGCGCCCGAGCGCGGTGAGGACGCCGTCCTGGATCGTGAAGATGCACCAGGCCAGCGAGGAGACGGCGAACCACAGCTGCATCGACCCGTGTCCGCGCAGGAAGCCCAGCTTCGGCGCGAACGCGCTCACGCCGACCAGGAAGACCGTCGCGGCGACGGCCGCGAGGAGCGCCGCGGCCGCGTACGACGATGCCACGAGCCGCAGCGTGCGGCTCCCGGCCTCCGGCAGGAAGCGGACGATGATGTTGGGCAGGTTCAGGCTCGAGATGCCGGCGAGGAACATCATGCTCGCGATCAGGGCCGAATTGACCCCGACGGCGTGCGGGCTGTAGACGTACGCCGCGACGATCCAATAGACCAGCCCGGTCGCCGCGGTCAGCCCGGAGCTGAGGGCCAGTGCGTACGCATCGCGGTGCAGGGGTATCCGGACGTGCTCGATGAACCGGCGGGCGGCTCCGGCCGTGACGGGCGACGCCATCCCGCTAGGGGGCCAGAAACGCGCCGCCATGTCAAGGCGGGCTGCGGCGCTCGTCGCGTTTCCGCGCTCGCGCGGTCACCTCCGCGACGCTGCCCGCGACGTAGCCGAGCGTGGTGAGCGCCAGGCCCATGACGATCGCGGTCGCCCGGGCGAGCCCCCACGGATCGCCGCGGCGGGCGTCGCCGATGCCCCTCAACACGCCGGCCGGGAGGGTGCGCCGGACGTACTCGCGCTCGGAGGCGAGCGCGTCGCCGGGGCCCGCCGCCGACGACACGCGCGCCTTGGAGATGCCCTCGGCGAAGCAGCGCGAGCAGAAGTAGCTCCAGGTCGTGCGGCCCTCCGGGACGCGATGGGCGACCCTGGAGCGCGGCTCGTAGAGGAACACGCCGTCACCGCGCCGCCGGCGCGCGCGGATGCACAACTCGGTCTCCTCGCAGCCGAGCGGGATCGGTCCCACGCGCCCGATGCCCGTCTGGAAACCGCCGGCGAGCTCGAACACGTCCCGCCGCATCGACATGCTCGCGCCGATCACATTGCGGACGGGAGCGCGCCGGGTCGGCAGGCCCTCGTAGCTGCAGCCGACGACCCACTGGAACTCCGGCGGGAACGCGGCCGGACGCTCGCCGGCCCAGCGCGGCTCGATCGCTCCGCCCACCCCGAGCACCTCCGGCTCGGCGTATGGAGCGGCGAGCCACTGCAGCCAGTCCGGCTCGGCGATCGCGTCGTCGTCCAGGAACGCCACGACGGCGCCGCGCGCTCTGCGCAGGCCGCTGTTGCGGGCGCCCGACAGCCCGCGCGGCTCCTCGTTCTCGATCACGATCGCGCCCGGCAGCCCGCGGCGGGCGAGCTCGAGCAGGGCGGGGTTGTGGTCGATGACCACGATCGTCTCGAGCGGCGGCAGGGACTGGGCGCGCACGGACTCGACGGCCTCCTGGAGCTCCGGCCAGCGGCGATCGGCATAGGCGCAGATCACGACGGAGACGGCGACCGCGGCCGTGGCCTCGAACATGCGTGCAACACTACGCCTGGCGCGAGGAGAAGGACTGACGGACAGTTTGCGGTTGAGCGTTCGAAGCATGACGTTGCATCCGCGCCGGTGGGCGTACGGCGGGGACGTTCTGCGCGAGGCCGCACCGCGAGCCGGATGACCGCCTACGAGGATCAGCGGCGCGTCGCTGCGCCGAACGCGGCGCACTGGGACTCGCCCCCGGTGCTGCCCGAAGGCCTGCGGCCGGGGACGGCCGACGGCGCGATCGCCACCGCGCCGGTGCCGCTGCCCTGGACGCGGCTCGCGACGCCGGCCGCCGCCCACGCGGGCGTCGCCGGCGCCGCGCTCTTGTGCTGGGCGGTCGCGCTGACCGGCACCGACCTGGGCCGGATCTCGGGCTACGGGCTGCTCGCGGCGCTGCCGCCCGCCTATTACGCCGCCCTGGCGCTGCTCGCCGGCGGCTTCGCGGTCGCGGCGACGCGCCGCCGCGTGCAGCCGGCGGTCCTCGGCCTGTACGTCGTCGCGCTCGTGGTCGTGCTGCACGCGACGACCGCGCTGCTGTACTCCGAGCCGCGGTACGCATGGACGTACAAGCACCTCGGCGTGATCGACTACATCGCCGGGCACGGCTCGGTCGATCGCTGGATCGACGTCTACCAGAACTGGCCTGGGTTCTTCGCGCTCAACGCCTGGTTCAGCCGGGCCACGGGGGTCGCGCCGATCGACTACGCGGCGTGGGCGCAGCCCGCCTTCGAGCTCGCGAACGTCGCCGCGATCCTGTTCGCGTTGCGCGGCGTCACGCGCGATCCGCGCCTGCAGTGGACCGCCGTGTGGATCTTCGTGGTCGCGAACTGGATCGGGCAGGACTACCTCGCGCCGCAGGCGTTCGGGTTCCTGGTCGTGGAGGTCATCCTCGGCCTGATCCTGCGCTGCACGCCGGCGTCCGCGCGACAGACGGCGCTGGGGCGGTGGGTGGACCGCCGCGTCGACCGGATCGCCTCCACGGCGCGGCGCGGGCGCCTGGCCCGCCGGCCCGCACGGGCGGCGCCGCCCATGAGTCCCGCCGCGGCCGTGGTCGTCGGGGCGCTGTGCTCGCTGGCGGTGGTCGTCGCCCACCAGCTGTCGCCGGTCATGCTGATCGTGAGCGTCGGCGCACTCACCCTCATGACCGGCCGGCCGCCGCTCTGGATCGTCTGCGGGCTGATCGCGCTGGAGGCCTGGTGGCTGTACCTCAGCCACGCCTTCCTGCTGGAGCACTTCGCCGTCTTCAGCGTCGACGTCGCCGCGAGCGCCCGGCCCGCGGGCCCCGGCCTGCCCGGAGCCCACCTGGGCGTCGACGTGTCGCGCGCCGCGATGCTCGTGCTGCTGCTGGTGGCCGCGGCGGGAGTCGTACGCCGGCTGCGCGCCGGTCACACGGACGTCGCGCCGCTTGCGCTCGCCGCGGCGCCGGTGCTGGTCGTGGGCATTCAGGCCTACGGCGGCGAGGCGCCCCTGCGGGCCTACCTGTTCGCCCTGCCGTGGCTCGCCTTCTTCGCCGCCGCGGCGTGCGACGCGACGTCCCTGCGCGGGTCCTGGCGGCTTGTGGGCGTGACGGTCCTCCTCGGCATCGGCACGCTGTTCGGCTACTTCGGCCAGGAGATGGTGAACCGGATCGGGCGCGACGACGTGGCGGCGAGCCGCTGGTTCCTGGACCACACGCCGCCCGACGCCAGCCTGATGCTCGTGGCCCCGAACCTGCCGGCCCGGCTGAACGGGCGCTACGCCGAGCGCCTCGACTCGCCGCTGAGCCTGGTCGAGACGCCCGGCTTCCGGCCGCACCGCCTCGGGCCGCAGGACGTCCCGGTCCTGGAGCGCCTGCTGCGCAAGGGCGGAACGCGCGCCCGCTACCTCGCGCTGACGCCGAGCGGCGAGCGCTACGCGCGCTTCTACGGGTTGGCGCCGGGGGACTCCTTCGCTCGCCTCGGGCGCGCACTGGCGGCGTCCCCGGACTTCCGGCTCGTATTCCGCCGCGGCGCGGCGCAGGTCTTCGAGTACGTGGAGGCGGCATGAGCAAGCGAGGGCCTTCGATGTTCGGACTCCCCGTCGGAAGGATGTGGTTCATGGCCGGCACAGCCGTGCTCGCAGTGGCGGTCGCCGCGCTGCTGTCGGTCGTGCCCGGCACGTCCGGCACGCGCGACACGGCAGCCACGATCGGGCCGGTCTGCGGGCGGGCGAAGCGCCCGCCCGCCACCTACGACCACGTGGTCTGGGTGGTGATGGAGAACCACGCGTACTCGCAGGTCATCGGGTCGCGGAGGGCGCCGTACATCAACCGCCTGGCCGCGCGCTGCGGCGTGGCCACGCGCTTCTTCGCGGAGCGGCATCCGAGCCTGCCGAACTACATCGCCATGACGTCCGGTTCGACGCAGGGGGTCACCGACGACGACGGACCGGACGCGCACCAGCTGACCGCGCCGAGCATCTTCTCCCAACTCGGGCCGCGCGGTTGGCGCTCGCTGCAGGAGTCGATGCCCTCGGCCTGTCGTCGCAGCGACGCCGGCGCGTATGCGGTCCACCACAACCCCGCGGCGTATTACACGAACCTGCGCGGCGCCTGTCAGACCAACGTCGTCCCGCTCGGCGCCAGGCCGGATCTCAGCGCGAGGTTCACGTTCGTCACGCCGAACAACTGCCACAACATGCATGACTGCAGCGTCTCGACCGGAGATGCGTGGCTCGAGCGCTTCGTGTCGAAGGTCCTCGCCAGCCGCCAGTACCGAGCGGGGAGAACCGCGATGTTCCTGACCTGGGACGAGGACGACGACGCCAGCGGCAACCACATCCCGACGCTCGTCGTCGCGCCCTCGGTGAGGGCGGGGACACGGTCCGGGGTGCGGTTCGACCACTACTCCATGCTGCGCACGACCGAGGAGATGCTGGGCGTCACGCCGCTGCTGGGCAACGCCGCCTCAGCAAAGAGCATACGCTCAGCGTTCCACCTGTGAGCGCTTGGTCGCCCGGGCGCCGAGGCGGTACAAATCCCAGGTGGCCGCGTTGGACCGCGCTGTCGGGCAGATGGGAGCAGGGCCCCAGCAGGAGCACCGGATCGATCCAGGCCGCCTCGCCCAGGCGCTGCGCGACAACGCGCTCGCGATCGCGCTGGTGGTCACAGGATTGACGCTCTGCACCTACGCGATCGCCTCGTCGGCGGCCAAGCGCTACCGCGCGACCGCCCGCATCGCCGCCTCGGCGGCGCCCCATACGAGCCCGCAGGACGAGGTGCGGTGGTTGCGGACGCAGGTCGCGCTCGTGAAGGGTGCGCCCGTGCTCGCCGCCGCCGCGGCGAAGCTCCCGGGTGAGAGCCGCTCCTCGCTGGCCGGCAAGGTGACGACGGCGATCGCGCCGGACGCCGACCTGATCGAGATCACGGCTCACGACCACGACGCCCGTGGCGCCGCTGCGATCGCGAACGCCGTCGCCGCCGCCTTCCTCAGCCGGCGCGCGGAGAACCGGCGAGCGGCGATCGCGCAGTCCCAAGGCGCGCTGGAGGCCCAGATCGCCCCGCTCGTCGCGATGCCCGACCGCGCCCCCGAGGTCGCGGCGCTGCGAGCCCGCGTCGACGAACTGGTGGTCGCCGCGGCCGGCGCCGGCACCGACCTGCAGCTCGTCCAGCCCGCGCAGGCGCCGGCGCGGCCGTACGCGCCGCGCCCGCTGCGCGCGGCCGCCGGAGCGTTCCTCGCCGCCCTCGTCGCCGCCGTGCTGATCGTCGCGTTGCGCGAGTACCGGCGTCTCGCCGCGTCCAGGCGCGAGGTCGCCCGCCTCGCCGGCGTGCCGCTGCTTGCGGCGCTGCCGGCGTACCCGCCGGTGTCGCCCTGGGACCGCGGCCTGGAGGCCCTGGAGGCCCGCGCGCCGTCGCGGCTGCGGGAGCTGATGGCCGGCGTGGCCGCGCGCCGCCGTGGTGCGCAGGCCGCCCGCCGCGAGCAGGTGCGGGCGGTCGCCGAGGACGGGCTGCGGTCGCTGCTCGCCGCGACGCTGCTCACGTTGCCGCCAGGAGCTCGCCACGTGATCCTGGTCACCAGTCCGGGACGCGGGCGGCACTCGGCGCAGGTTGCCGCCGGCCTCGCGCAGGGGCTGGCCCGGGCGGGCGAGGAGACGCTCGTGCTGTCGAGCGATGTAGCGTCGCCGCAGCTCGCCGACGCCCTCGGCGTGCCCGCCGGTCCCGGGCTGGTACAGGCGCTCGAGCAGGCCCGCACCGGCACCGCGGTGCGCCTGCGCGCCACGCGCGTCCCGGGGCTGGACTCGCTGCACGTCGTCCCGGGCGGCGGCCGCCCTGACGACGGCATCGGGCTCGTGCGGCCGGGGGTGGTGGACGCGCTGTTCGGCGCGCTGAGGGACGCCGGCTACGACTACATCGTCGTCGACGCGCCGGGGCTCCTCGTCGCGCCGGAGGGGTGCCTGGTCGCGCGCGCTGCCGACGCCGCGATCCTCGCCTGTCCCGAGGAGTGCTCGCCCGAGGAGGCGGACGAGGCGCGCCGCGCGCTCGAGCGCCTGGACGTGCGCCTTCTCGGCGCCGTCACCCTTCCCGCAGGCGCCGCCGAGGAGCCGGCGGGAGAGAGCCCCCGCTTGCCGCGGTGACGCCGGAGCCGGGCACGTACGCATGCCCGGCCGCGTATACGCGGCGTCAGTAGCCGCCGCCGATCCTCGTGCCCGCGGCCGACTCCGCGTACCACTTGGCGCCGAACGCCTTGACGCCCTGCCCCTTCGCTTCTGGTCCCGGCTGAAGGCGTAGAGCGGATGACCCTTGTACGTCACCTGCGTGGTCCCGTCGCCGCGCTTGGTCTTCCCGAGCAGCGACTTCCTCGCCGACCCCGGACGCCGTCGGCCTGCCGCTGGTGCGCAGCGGCGGCCACTCCGCCGCGCACGCGCCGGAGCACGTGCTCTTCGACGTCTTGTCCTTCTCGAACAGGTACAGCGTGCGGCCGTGGCCGTCCACGAGGAACGTGCCGAGCTCGCCGTGCCGGGTCTTCAGCGCGGTGGCGCTGCCGGCGGCGTGCCCGGTCGCGCCGACGGCGAGACCGGCCGCCGCGATGACCGCGACCGCGATCAACAGACGACGCATCGGACTTCCTTCGTTGTGGAGCGGAGTCGCGGCGGGGTACGCGGCCTCCGAGCTCCCGGTTCAGCGCGCCGCCGGTTCGAGGGGAGCGGAGGGCAAAGGTCAGGGTGACCCCCTGACCGCCCGGGGCGCGCGAGGTCAGCCCGCTCTTACGGCCGAGTCGCCGCCGCGTCGCGGGGGCCTGCGCGACGGCACGCACCGGACGTTGCCCACGCGCAGGCGTGGATGCGGTCATGAGCCCGATCGACCGCGAGCACCTCGTCGCCCACGCCGGCGACGGGGTCTCCGACGCCGCGCCTAGAAGGGGACCTCGGCGGGTGCGGCGGTGGCGCGGGTGGCGGTGATGGGTTGACCGCGGCGTTGGGGGCGGGTGACCTTGAGGTATTCGGCTGCGTAGTAGGAGCCGATGACGAACGCGGCGGCGAGCAACTGGGCGGCGAGGGTCTCCCACGTGGAGTAGATCTCGAACCAGGCGCCGAGCCAGGTGGGGAGGGTGAAGGGGGTGGGGTCGTTGGGGAGCCAGCCGAGCTCGACGAAGCTCAGGGCGGTGCCGCCCGTCATGACGACCAGGACGACGCCGACGAGGACGCCGGTGAGGATGAGCATGCGGCGGTAGGGCAGCTTGGCGTGCAGCCAGAAGGTCAGGGCGCCGACGATGGCGGTGGCGATGAGGCCGAAGGCGACGCCTTCGAGGACGGTGCCCGACCCGTCTTGGAGTTGGAGGTTCTGGAGGAAGAGGACGACTTCGAAGCCTTCGCGGTAGACGCTGGTGAAGCCGAGGGCGATCAGGCCGAGGGTCGCGGTGTGGCCGGTGCGCGTGAGCAGTTTGCGGCGCTGGCGGTGGTGGCGGGCGATCCACTGCGACCAATAGACCTTGTGCACGAACCAGTTGAGGACGACCAGCAGGACGATGATCGCGAGAAAGCCGGTGATCGCCTCAAGGCGCGGGCCGAGGCCGGAGGCGGCGTCGAGGATCGCTTGGGCGATGAACCAGGTCGCGACGGCGGCGGCGAAGGCGGTGAGGGCGCCGAGGGTGACGGGGCGCCGGCGGGCGGTGTTGGCGCCGCGGAAGCTGGCGGTGACGGCGGCGAAGATCAGCACGGCTTCCAGGCCTTCGCGGAAGACGATCATGCCGGCGTTGAAGACGATCGTCGCGTGGCTTTGGGAGTGGTGGATCTCGGTCGGGTCGATGGGGCCGGTGCTGGCGGTGGCCATGAGGTAGACGAGGCCGGTCACGATGGCGGCGGCGGTGGTCCAGAGCAGGAGGCGGCGGCGGGTCTGGGCGCGGCGGTCGGTGGCGTCGGCGGCGGACATCGTTAGGTCACCCTAACGCACCGGCTGTTACAGGGCCGTTGCAGCGGGCGAGACCCGGGGCGCGATACCCGGGCAGCGCCGCGTTCCGCCGCGGGCCCAGGTTCGGCGGGCGGTCCGTCTCTGCCGGCGGACGTCAACTGCGCGGTAAGGGCGTGAGTCCGATCGCGCCCGGTCACCGTGGGCCGGCTCGGCGATCGCGATCGTTCGTCTCCGCCGCCGTGACGAATCCCTGCCCCCCCGCGCGGTCTCTGCGGCCCGCGGATCTCGGCCGGCGGACGTCAACTGCGCGGTAAGGGCGTGAGTCCGATCGCGCCCGATCGCGATTGGTGGATATTCGTCACAAACGATCGTCTCCGCCCGGCAGGTCCCGGGGGTGACCTACAAACCCTTCGAATAGTTCGAAGGAACGTCGTGCACCCATCGCGCGCCGTGATCGTTTGGGCGGGCGGCTCGCCCCTCGCTTCCCGTACCTGCCGCCGTTGACGCTCGCCGGCGCCGGCGGGGCGCGAAGCAAGCCGCGCGGCTCGCCCCTCGCTTCCCTCACCCGCCGCCGTTGACGTTCGCCGGAGCCGGCAGGGCGCGAGCAAGCCGGGCCGTATGCCCCGCGCCGTCACCCGCCAGTTCAGCGCTCAGGCGGGCAGCCGCAGCTCGAAGCGGCCGCCCTCCTGCGGCACGGCGACGACGTCGCCTCCCGCCGAGCGGGCGAGCCGTCGAGCCAGCGGCAGTCCGAGGCCGGCGCCGCCCGTGTCGCTCACCCCGGGCTCGAAGATCCGCTCCGTATCGTTCGGCGTGACGCCCGCGCCGTCGTCGGCGACGGCGATGACGACGCTGCCGTTCTCGCGCAGCAGGCTGACCTCGACGGCATGCTGCGCGTGGCGCACGGCGTTCTCGAGCAGCGGGTGCAGCGCGCCGGCGACGACGTCCTCCGCGGCGCCGACGGTCAGTGGTGCGCCGTCCGCGTGGACGCTCACGCGCCGGTCGTGCGCCTCGGCGACGGGGCGGACGAGCTGCTGGACGGTGTACGCGGCGGCGAGGGCGTCCGACGAGCCGCGGACCGTGTCGCTGCGCGCGGCCGCCAGCAGCGTGTCGATCACCGCCGCCATCCGGTCGGTGCCGGCGAGCACGGTCTCCAACGCGGCGCGCAGCTCGGCGTCGGACCGGCCGGCGTGGAGCGCGAGCTCGGCCTCGGCGCGGACGCCGCTCAGCGGGGTCCGCAGCTCGTGTGCCATCTCGGCCGAGAAGCGCTGCTCGTGGCGCAGCGCGGCGTCGATGCGGCCGAGCAGTCCGTCGAGCGTCGCGGCGAGGGCGGTGAGCTCGTCGCGCGGCGGGCCAAGTCCGAAGCGGCGGTGCAGGTCGTGCTCGCTCCACTCGGCCGCGCGCTGGGTCATGTCGGCGACCGGGCGCAGGGCGGCGCCGACGGCGCGGCGGGCGACGAGCGCGCCGGCGAGCAGCACGAAGACGTCGAGGACGACCGTGAAGCCGACGGCGATCCGCTCGGTGTGGCGGTATGGGTCCATCGAGACGCCGACGACGACGACGCCGGCCCGGTCGATGGGGCGGGCGAGCAGGCGGACGTGCTCGGTCGGGTTGCGCACCGTCGGCCGGTCGACGCGGGCGAGCGCCTCGACCGCCGCGGCGAGCCGAGCTTCGGCCGGCGAACGCTCGATCGCGCGGCCCTGGCGGTCGAAGATCCACGCGTGCTCGTCGAGCGCCGCGTCGTCGGCCGTCTCCCGGACCCGCAGCGTGCCGTGGCGCGCGTCCAGCGTCGCGAGCTGCGCGTCGGCGCGGTTGGCGAGCACCGCGGAGGCGTCGGCGCTGAGGCGGCTGACGAGCAGCAGATTGAGCGCCACCGAGAGGATTGCCAGCCCGGCGCCGAGCACGGCGACGGTGCCGAGCGTGACGCGCGTGCGCAGGCTCACCGCAGCACGTACCCGACCCCGCGCGCCGTGGCGATCTCCGCGTCGGCCTCGACGGTGCGCAGCTTGCGCCGCAGGCGGCCGATGTATGCGTCGAGCGTGTTTGCGTGCACGATCGCGCCGTCCGGCCACGCGGCCGAGACGAGCTCGCGCCGCCGGACCACCTCGCCGCGGCGCGCGGCCAGCGCCCCGAGCAGCCGGAACTCCGTCGGCGTGAGGGCGGCCGTGCGGTCGCCGGCGCGGACGCCGTGGGCGGCCGGGTCGAGCTGGAGGCCGCCCCGGTCCGCGGCCTCCGGCTCCGCCGCGCGGCGCCGCAGCAGCGCATGGATGCGGACGAGCAGCTCGGCGAGCGCGAACGGCTTGGTGAGGAAGTCGTCGCCGCCGGCGTGGAAGCCGGCGAGCCGGTCCGTCAGTTGCCCGTGCGCGGTGAGGAAGATCACGGGCGCCTCGACGCCGTGGGCCCGCAGCGCCTGGCAGACGTCGCGCCCGTCCGCGTCGGGCAAGCCGATGTCGAGCACCAGCAGATCCGGCGGCAGCGCCGAGAACTCCTGCACGGCCAGCCGGCCGCCGGCCACCGCCCGCACGTCGAAGCCCTCGTCGGTGAGCGCGCGGGTGAGCACCGAGCGCAATCCGGTGTCGTCCTCGCAGATCCCGATCTGGGTCACTCTCACCCCGCCGATGGTGCCATGCCCTCAGCGTGCCGCGTGGCGCCTGAACGGCACCTGAACGCCGGTGGCGGCCACGATCGCGTGCGGCGCCGGCGTCGCGGGTGCGCAGACCGGTCCGGCGCGCGTGGCATCACGGGCATCCTCAATCCGTCGACGCTGGGCGGCACGCCGCCGGCGCAGCCGGCGCAGGTCCTCGACGCGCTGCTCGCGCTCTCTCCGCGAGCCGCCTGACGGCGTTCCGCGGCGCGGCTCGCTACTCGTCGAGCGCGAGGCCGCGCCGCTCGCCGCATGCGGCGCAGCGGTATCCGGTCACGTTGAGCGTGCCGTCGTTCCGGCACTCCCATACGTACCCGAGCGCGCGGATCATCTCGTCGTAGCCCGCGTGCGCACGGTAGGGGCGGCGCTGGAGGAAGCGCGCGGCGAGGCAGGCGTCGGTGAGGCCGAGGTGGTTCCTGCGCCGCTCCTCGTCCCCGAAGTCCGGATCCGGCTCGCCGGCGCGCGTCCAGGTCGTCCCCGCGGCGCGTGCCGGGCGCTGCGGCCGGTGCGCGAGGTCTGGCATGGCCCAACGCTACGGGGATGCGGACCGTCCGTGGCGTCCAGTGGTCCGGTTGCTGGCAGGACGGATGGTCCGGATCCTGGCGCGATCGTCAACCGTGGTTGTCGCTCACCGGTGGAGGACGGAGGGTTACGCGGCCCTGCTCGGCGCCCACACCGAGCTACCCGCGCGCTCGCGCTTCGCCGCGTAGAGCGACAGGTCGGCGCGCCGCTGCAGCTCCTCGGGCGTCTCCTTGCCGTCCCACTCCGCGACCCCGATCGAGCACCCGGTGCCCGCGGTCGCCTCGGCGACACGGGTCGCGATGACGCGCGCCTCGTCGAGTGTGCAGCCGGGCAGCAGGATCGCGAACTCGTCGCCGCCGATGCGCGCGAGCAGGTCGCTCGGGCGCAGCTGCGCGGTCCACGCCGCGGCGCTCTCGCGCAGGCAGCGGTCGCCGGCGGCGTGCCCGGACTCGTCGTTGAGGGCCTTGAAGCGATCGAGGTCGAGCACCGCGACGCTGACCGCGTGCTCGCCGCTTTCCAGCGTCGCGGCGACGTGCTCCTCCCATGAGCGCCGGTTGGCCAGCCCGGTGAGCGAGTCGGTGCGCGCGAGCTCGCTGACCTGAGCCAGCAGCCGCTCGCGCTCGCGCGCGTGACGCCGCGCGCTCCCGGCCTGCTCGCGCGCCTGGGCGACGAGGTGCTGCACCGTCGTGCCGATGATCGCCGCGAGCGCGACCGTCAGGACGCAGCTGCGCCAACCTGTCGCCGGATAGCGCGCCCCGCCGATCGCCACGAGCGGCAGCACCCACACCAGGGCGACGCCGAGGAGCGTCCCGCGGAGCATCCAGCGCGAGCCGTAGAGGGCGACCCACATCACGGGCACGAGCACGAGGATCCCGACGCCGCCGCTCGCGCCGCCGGTGACTTCGCGCAGGACGCCGACGGCGGCGAGGTACGTCAGCGGGCGCCCGAGGCGCAGCCAGGCCGGGCCTGAGGAGCGCGCGAACACGGACATCGCGCCGACCGCCAGCATCAGCAGCCAGCAGATGCCGTAGCCCGCGTAGCTCTCCGCCGATGCCGACCAGGGCAGCGCGAGGACCAGCCCGACGGCCGTCACCGCGGCGAACGGAGCCAGGCGCTGCACGTGGCGCTGCACCGGCTCAGGGGGAAGTCGCTGCACATCCGTGTCATCGGACGCTCGGCGCCGGTCTTCATCCCCGGTCCGGGGGAGGTGGCCTAGCTGAGCGTGAGCTGGCGGAATGCCCAGGCGGGCTCGGGCGCCTGCCCGGCGGCGCCGCGCGCCTCGAGCTCGAGCAGCGCCTGCTTGCGGTGCAGGCCGCCGCCGTAACCCGTTAGCGAGCCGTCGGCGCCGATGACGCGGTGACAGGGGATGACGATCGGCACGGGCGTCCGCCCGACGGTGGCGGCGACGGCGCGGAGCCGGTCGGGGCGCCCGATCGCACGGGCCAGGTCGCCGTAGCTCACCGTCGTGCCGTAGGGGATCACGCGCAGCTGCACCCAGACCTTGCGCTGGAACGCGGTTCCGGCGCTGAGGTCCAGGTCCAGCTCGAACGCCTGCCGGTCGCCCGCGAAGTACTCGTCGAGCTGCTCGGTCGCCACCGCGAAGGCGGCGGGGCGGCGCCCGGCCTCGTCGAGTCGCTCGTCCGAGCCGGGGAAGCGGATGCGGCTCATGCCGGAGGCGCCCGCGATCACCGTCAGCGGCCCGAGCGGGCTCTCGTAGATGGTCCAGGACGTGGTCATGCCGGTATAACGCCCGCGCCGCCCGTCGCGTGAGGGAAATTGGTCCTCAAGGTCCAATTCACTCCGCTGCTGCAGCCGCCCGCACCCGGTCGAGGGCCATGTCGAGCGCGACCTCCAGCGGCGCCGTGTCGCGCGCCGTCTGGGCCAGCAGGTAGCCGCCCTGGAGCGCTGCGAGGATGCCGGTCGCGAGCTTGACCGGGTCCGCCTCGGGCCTGAGCGCGCCGTTCGCCCGCATCCGCTCGAGGCCGGCCGTCAGCAGCGCCTCCCAGTTCCTGAAGTGCGCCGCGAGGGCGGCGCGCGCGTCCTCGTCGCGGTCGGCGAGCTCGCTCGCCAGCGATCCGAGCTCGCAGCCATGCGCGCCGCGGCGGAGTGCGCTCCGGCGGACTGCCGCGTCCCTCCACAGCTCGAGCCCGCGCAGCGAGTCCAGCCGCTGCAGCCGCTGCGTCTGGCGCGCGATCAGCTCGCCGGCCTGGAACGCGATCACCGCGTCAACGAGCGCGTCCTTGTCGGCGAAGTGCTGGTAGAGCTGCGATTTGCTGGTGCCGCTGGCCGCCCGGACGTCGTCCAGCGTCGTCGCGGACACGCCGTTGAGGTGCATCAGATCGGCGGCGGACTCGACGATCCGCGCGCGCGTCGCCGCTCCGCGCGCCGTCAAGCGTGAAGGCCGCCGAGTGCCCACGGGGACAGCGTACCCGGCGGAACCGGTCCAAGCAATTGGACCCTGAAGTCCATCTGCGGGCATGGCACCTTCGGGGCAAGAGCGGGTGCCGCGCCTGCCCGGGAGGGTCCGGCTCGTGAGACAACGCCCTTCAAAGCAGGACCCGGGCTTCCGGGCCGGGTGAATTCGGAGCACCCGGCTCGGCCGCCGCCCTCGGACCGAGGATGCCGTCTTGAGAGAGCTTCAAGTGATCGCCTATTACCGGATCTCCGCCGGCAGCGAGGACGAGGTCCTCTCACTGCTGCCCAGGCTGGCCGCGGCCACCCGCACCGAGCCGGGGAACGTCTTCTTCGCGGCCTACCGCGAGGAGCGCGACGTTCGCAACGTCGTCGTGCTCGAGCGCTACACGTCGCCCGAGGCGTTCGCGGCCCACCGGGAGTCGCAGCATTTCAAGGCGCTCGTCGTGGACCGCATCCTGCCGCGGCTCGACACCCGCGTCGTCCAGACGTGCGACGTCGCCGACCGGCCATGGATGGCCGCCTGACGCCCTCAGGGCTGCTGGACGACGAGCAGCGAGTTGCCGTCGGGGTCGCGGAGCCGGAACATCGGCGGGATGCCCGCGAGCACGGCGCCGGCCCAGTGCAGGACGGAATCGCCTTCGCGCAGGATCGACTCGTCCACGTCGACGCCGCGGGCGCGCAGCGCGGCGTGATCGGCCTCGACGTCCGCGCTGTCGAACGCCACGCCGGTCTCCTCGCCACCGGTGCCGCGCGCGAGCGAGAGCGAGGTCGCGGCGCCCGGCGGCGCCACCTCGATCCAGCGCGCGCCGCCGGCGTAGCCGAAGTCCACGAGCTTCTCGAACCCGAGTGTGCCGGTGTAGAACTCGAGCGCCCGGTCCTGGTCGGCGACGCGGACGAGCACGGTCGACAGCTGGGTGATGTGGGTCATACGGTGCAGACTGCCGCAGGGCGCGGAACTGGTCGCACTCAACGCGCGCTGCCGGCCTCGCGCAGCACCTCGCCCGTGTGCTCGCCCAGCAGCGGCGCCGCGCGCCGCACCGACCCGGGCGTCGCACTCAGCTTGACCGGGATCCCCAGCGCCTTCACCCGCCCCTCGACGGGATGGTCGACCTCGACCACCATCTCGCGCGCCAGCGTGTGCGGATCGTCGAAGACCTCGCGGTAGTCGTGGATCGCCCCGGCGGGGACGCCGGCCTCGAGCAGGATCTCGACCCACTCGCCGGTCCCGCGCACCGCCAGCGCGGACTCCAGCTCGGCGACCAGCTCCGGCCGGTGCTCCATGCGCGCGGCGTTGGTCGCGAACCGCGGGTCCTCGGCCAGTTCCTCGCGCCCGACTGCCGCGCACAACCGCCGCCAGAAGCGCTCGCTGTTGGCGCCGACCGTGATGTGGCCGTCGCCCGTGCGCAGCGCCTGATACGGCGCCGTGAGGCGATGGGCCGAGCCGAGCGGCTGCGGCGTCCGGCCCGTCGCCCACAGCTCCGCGGACTCCCAGATCGAGAGCGCCAGCGCGCCCTCGAACAGCGACGTGTCGATGTGCTGGCCGCGACCGGTGCGCTCGCGCGCGATGCGCGCGGCGAGGATCGCCACCGCGCAGAACAGCCCGGCCGACAGGTCGCCGATCGGGACGCCGCACTTGACGGGCTCGCCGCCTGGCTCGCCGGTCACGCTCATGACGCCGGCCAGGCCCTGCGCGATCAGGTCGAAGCCCGGGCGCTGCGCGTACGGACCGGTCTGCCCGAAGCCGGAGATGCTCGCGTAGATCAGCCGTGGATTGATCGGCTCGAGCGTCTCGTAGTCGACCCCGAGCCGGGCCGCCACGCCGGGGCGGAAGTTCTCGATCAGCACGTCGGCGCCGCGCACGAGCCCGTAGAACTGCTCGCGCTGCCCCGGATCCTTGAGATCCAGCGCCGCGCTGCGCTTGTTGCGGTTGACCGCGAGGAACGCCGCCGTGTCCCCGCCCTCGCGCAGCGGGAAGCCGAGCGAGCGGCGCGCCTGATCGCCGCCCTCGGGCGGCTCGATCTTCACGACGTCCGCCCCCAGGTCGGCCAGCACCTGGCCGCAGAAGGGCCCGGCCATGATCTGCGTGAGCTCGAGCACCTTGAGCCCGGCGAGCGCACCCTCGCTCTGCATGCGGACCATCTTCCCGGGAGCTGTGGCAAGTCCTGCGCGCTGGGAGGAACAGATCGGCACGTCCGGTCGTCCTGATCGGTACACCCTGGAAAGAGAGCCGTCCCGATGTCCACCGCCCCCGCCATCAGCACCGACACCCGCCAGATCGCCGACCTGGTCGCCGCCGTGCGCGGCGCGGTCGGCGTCCAAGCCGACTGGGAGGCCACCGCGCAGCTCGTCGCCGCGGCGCTGCGCCGTCACCTCCCAGGCCCTGACGTCCTCACGCCCGAGGAGCGGCTCGGCGATCCCGACCGCCACCGGAGCCACACCCTGCACGTCGAGCCCGACGGCTCGTTCTCGATCATCGCGCTCGTCTGGCGGCCGGGGCAGGCGACCCGGATCCACGACCACCTGACGTGGTCGTCTTCGGCGTCGTGCAGGGCATCGAGTACGAGGAGCTCTTCGACGCGCACGGCACGCGCGTGGGGGAGAGCGCCGCCTCTCCCGGCGAGGTCAACGGCTTCGCGCCGCCCGGCGACATCCATCGGGTCCGCAACATCGGCGACACGACCGCGATCTCGATCCACATCTACGGCACCGACGTCGACCGCGTCGGCTCGAGCGTGCGCCGCTACTACGACTGACCGTCCGGCACGTTCGCGCGCAGCTCGTCGAGCCAGGCGGTCGCCGTCGAGTCGCTCGGCGCGCGCCAGTCGCCGCGCGGCGAGAGCGAGCCGCCCGAGCCGACCTTCGGCGCGTTGGGCATCGCCGAGCGCTTGAACTGGCTGATGTGGAAGAAGCGCTCGAGGAAGACCCCGAGCCAGTGCTTGATCTCGCCCAGCGAGTACTCGTTGCGGCGCTCGGGCGGGATCAGGTCCGGCCAGCTCCCGAGCTCGCGATCGCCCCACGCCTTCAGCGCGAGGTACGCGACCTTCGACGGCCGGTAGCCGTAGCGGAGGATGTGGAAGAGGAAGAAGTCCTGCAGCTCGTACGGGCCGACGACGCTCTCGCTGTCGCTGGTCGGCTTGTCGCCGTCGCCCGGGATCAGCTCGGGTGAGATCTCGGTGTTTAGCACCGACTCGAGCACGGCGTTCTCCTCGGGCCCGAACTGGTTCGTGTCGATCGCCCAGCGCAGCATGAAGCCGATCAGCGTCTTGGGGACCGAGGCGTTGACGGAGTAGTGCGACATCTGGTCGCCGACGCCGTACGTGCTCCACCCGAGCGCCAGCTCGGACAGGTCGCCGGTGCCGACCACCAGCGCGCGGTGGTAGTTCGCGAGCCGGAACAGGTGCGAGGTGCGCTCGCCGGCCTGGACGTTCTCGTAGGTCACGTCGTACTGCGCCTCGCCGTCCGCCGCGGGATGGCCCAGGTCGCGCAGCATCTGGGTCGCGGACGGCCGGATGTCGATCTCGGTCGCGCTGACGCCGAGCGCCTCCATCAGCCGCCACGCGTTGCCGCGCGTGTGCTCGCTGGTCGCGAACCCGGGCAGCGTGTAGGCGAGGACGTTCGAGCGGGGAAGGCCGAGCCGGTCCATCGCGCGCGCGACGACGATCAGTGCGTGCGTCGAGTCCAGGCCGCCGGAGACGCCGATCACGACCTTCTCGATCCCGGTCGCGCGCAGGCGCGACTCGAGCCCGCGGACCTGGATGTTGTAGACCTCCTCGCAGCGCTCGTTGCGGCTCGCGGGGTCCGAGGGGACGTATGGGAAGCGCTCGATCTCGCGCCGCAGCGGCACCCGCTCGGCGCCGGCGCCGAGCGTGAAGCCGATCCGGCGGAACCGCTCCAGCCGCTCGCGGTGGTCGTGGATCGAGTCGCCGAAGCTGTTCGTGCTCGAGCGGTCGGAGGCGATGCGGCCGAGGTCGACGTCGGCGAAGATCACCTGCTCGTCGACGGCGAAGCGCTCGGCCTCGACGAGCAGGTCGCCGTTCTCGCAGATCAGCGCCTGCCCGTCCCACGCGAGGTCGGTCGTCGACTCGCCCTCGCCCGCGGCCGTGTAGATGTAGGCCGAGAACGTCTGCGCGGACTGCGAGGCGCACAGCAGGCGCCGGAAGTCCGCCTTGCCGACGGTGATGTTGCTCGCCGACAGGTTCACGAGCACCGTCGCGCCGGCCAGCGCGCCGTACCGGCTCGGCGGGATCGGCACCCACAGGTCCTCGCAGACCTCGGCGTGCAGCGCGAGGCCGGGCAGGTCGGCGGCCTCGAAGATCAGCTCCGAGCCCCACGGCACCCGCTCCCCGAGCACCTCGGCCTCGCCGCCGATCAGCTCGCGCGTGGCGCGGAACTGCCGCTCCTCGTAGTACTCGCGATATTCCGGCAGGTAGCTCTTGGGCACCACGCCGAGCACGCGCCCGCGGTGCACGATCACGGCGCAGTTGAACAGCCCGCCCTGCGCGCGCAGCGGCGCGCCGACCATCAAGACCGGGAAGAGGTCGGCGCTCGCCGCCACGATCGTCGCGAGCGCGCCCTCGACCGCGTCGTTGAGCGCGTCCTGATGGAACAGGTCGTCGATCGAGTAGGCCGAGAGCCCGAGCTCGGGGAACGCGACGACCGCGGCGCGCTCGTCCGACGCCCGCCGCGCGAGCGCCAGCGTGCGCTCGGCGTTGAAGGCCGGGTCCGCCACGCGCAGCCGCGGCACTGCCGCCGCCACGCGCACGATGCCGTGGCGGTACATGGTGTCGAAGGTCGTGGAGGTGGTGGACACGCCTCCATCATTGCCCAATCCGGCGTCGCGGCTCACCTGCGCGGCGGGAACAACCCCGTCACAAGGCGTCGCGGCGGCGCCCTAGGTCGCGCAGCAATGGACTGCTTCGCGACCGGGCGTCGATCTCTCGACCTACCAGCGCGTCGGGCGTTACGACCTTCCCGAGCCGACCAGGACCCTGGCGCCCCCCGGCAGCCTGCTCGCCCAGGAGGCCTCGGGCGTGGCCTACGACTGGGACACCGGCACGCTGTTCATCGTCGGCGACGGTGGCACGTCGGTCACGCAGGTCGACAAGACCGGGCATCTGATCGACTCGATGACGCTGCCCTCGGGCAGCAGCCCCCAGGGCACGGAGTTCTACGACACCGAGGGCATCGCGTACGTCGGCGGCGGGCAGTTCGTCTTCACCGAGGAGCGCGACCGGCAGGTCGTCAAGTTCACGTACGTCCCGAATGGGACGCTGACGCGCGCGGCCGCCCGGACGGTCAAGCTCGGCACGACGGTCGGCAACGTCTGGCTCGAAGGCCTCACGAACGACCCGCAGACGGGCGGCTTCGTCGTCGTCAAGGAGACGCAGCCGCCGGGCGTCTTCCAGACCGGCATCGACTTCGCCGCGGGCGCCGCGACGAACGGCTCCCCGCCACCGGCGAATCGGTCAACCTGTTCGACCCGGCGCTCGCCGGCGTCGCCGACTTCTCCGACGTGTTCGCCCTGTCGAATCTGCCGGCGGCGGTGAGCGGGCCGGATGCGAGCCACCTGCTGATCATCAGCCAGGAGTCGGGCCGCATCGTCGATGTCGACCGCTCCGGGCACGTCTCGAGCTCGCTGACGATCCCGGCGGACCCGGGCAACCCGCTGTCGGTGCCCGACCAGACCCACGAGGGCGTCACGATGGGCGACGACGGCCGGATCTACACGGTCAGCGAGGAAGGCGGCGGCGACGCCGCTCACCCGCAGCTGTGGGTCTACGCGCCGTCCGCGGCACAGCACCAGGCGCCGACGGCGGTGACGCTGGCCAACCAGGTCCACTCGATCCCGAGAGCGCGAGCACCGCGTCGCGCGTCAAGGTCGCGGACGTCGCCGTCGCCGACGACGGCATCGGGACGAACGCCCTGACGGTCACGGGGGCTGACGCGAGCGCCTTCGAGGTCGACGGCACCGGCCTGTATCTGAAGGCCGGGACCGTGCTCAACCGCACCGCGAAGCCGAGCTACGGCGTGTCCGTCGCCGTCGATGACCCGAGCGTCGGCGCCACGCCGGACGCGACCAGCGCGCCGTTCGCGCTCGCCGTCACCGCGGCGGCCGCGCCGGCGTCGGTGATCGTCTCCGAGGTCTCGCCATGGAGCAGCGGCAACAGCCCGTACGCCGCCGACTGGTTCGAGCTGACCAACACCGGGGCGCAGGCGTCGACCTGACCGGCTGGAAGATGGACGACAGCTCCAACGCGTTCGGGAGCGCGGTCGCGCTGACGGGCGTGAGCGGCATCGCCCCCGGCGAGTCGGTCATCTTCACCGAGGGCAACGCGGCCGCCGCCTTCAAGGCGGCCTGGTTCGGCGAGAACGTGCCCACGGGCTTGCAGATCGGCAGCTACAGCGGCTCGGGCGTCGGGCTCAGTACCGACGGCGACGCGGTGAACCTGTTCGACGCGGCGGGCAAGCGCTCGCGCCGGCGCTGGGTTCGCGGGCGTCGCTCGGCGCGTTCATCGCCGGCGTCGACAAGGACTACACGGCCGGGCTGACGGCGACCGTGACGTCGACCGCCGGCGATGCGGTGCTGAGCGTGGCCGACGCGAGCGCCACGGCGCCCGGCCACCTCGTCAACGGGACGTTCTCGCTCCCGCAGGCGCTCGAGGCCAACCCGTGGCGGCGCCTTTGCGGCCGTCTCCGGGAGCCCGGCCGCGCTGCTGACCTACACCGGCCCGGTCACCAACGATCAGGTGCCGATCGGCTTCAAGCAGCACATCGGCGGCAACGACGTGCTGCGCAGCGGCAGCTACACCAAGACGCTGACGTTCACGCTCTCGACGGCGACGCCCTAGCTCGGCGCGTCAGTCGAGCTCCCCGAGCGCGGCGCGCAGGTAGCGCTCGGGCGCATCGAGGAAGCCGCGCGTGAAGCGGACGGCGTCGAGGTCGTCGTACTCGCAGCGCGCGATGCCGGCCTCGCCGAGCTCGTAGATGACGGCGTCCGGGCATGCGAGCAAGACCGGCGAGTGCGTCGCGATGACGAACTGGGCGCCGGCGCGGGCCGCGGGCACGACGGCGGTGAGCAGCGCGAGCGCGCCGGAGACCGAGAGGGCGGCCTCGGGCTCGTCGAGGATGTAGAGGCCCTCGCCGCCGAAGCGGTTGGCGGCGAGGGCGAGGAACGACTCGCCGTGCGACTGCTGGTGCAGCGGGACCTCGCCGTACAGCGAGAGGTCGGGCGCGAACGTGCTCCCGCCGTCGATGAAGGCGGCGATGTTGAAGAAGCTCTCGGCGCGCAGGAAGTACCCGGTGCGCGGCTTCGACCACGGCGCGAGGACGGGCTCGAGCGCGCCGCCGAACACCGCGCGCGGGACGGCGGGCAGCTCGCCCGCGCGCTCGAGCTCGCCGCCCTCCGGGGCGAAGCCGATCGCCTCCGCGATCGCTTCGATCAGCGTCGACTTCCCGCTGCCGTTGTTGCCCGCGAGCAGCGTCACGGACGCGTCGAGCCGCAGCTTGGCGACGTCCGCCACGGCCGGCACGTCGAACGGAAAGCCTTCACCCCAGTCCGCGGCGCCGGGCTCGAGCCCGAGGATGTACGGGCCCGGGCCGAACCGGCGGACGTCGCGGCGCTTGGGCATCGGCAAAGCCTCGCACGTCCTCATCCGGCCGAGGCGTCGGCGAGCGGCGCCGGGCATGTGCCGCCGGGCTCGGCGGCGAGCTCCCGCTACCGCATCGCGGCGCTCCACGACGGTACGTCGGCGATCGCGCCGCGCGACGGCGCGGGCCGATCGCGACGGTCACCCTCTCCGGCGGGCGAGCGCGATCACGTAGCGGCTGGTGACCCGGAACGCGTCCGGGTCCTCGTTGGCCGCCTCGTAGATCGCAACCATGCGGCCGGGGAGCGCTTCGGCCTCGCCGCGCCGCTCGAGCGCCGGGCGGGTCGCGACGGCGATCGGGTGGTTGGCCAGCTCCTGCTCGACGAGCTCGCGCGCGGAGCCGGCGGTGAAGCCGATCTTCGCGTGCTCCACGGTGACGTCGAAGCCGTGCGGGGCGAAGAGCGCGCTCAGCGCCTCCTGCTCGTGCCACGGGAACGGCGGCGGGCCGCCGGCGGCCCCGGCCGCCTCGCGCGCGGCGCGGACGGCCCTGGCGACGGCGCCGTCGGGTAGCCATGCGCTCAGCGCGATGCGGCCGCCGGGGGCGGTGACGCGCGCCATCTCCGCCGCCGCGGCGGTCGGGTCGGGGGCGAAGATCGCGCCGAACACGGACACGGTCAGGCCGGCCGTGCCGTCCGCCACCGGCAGCGATGCCGCGTCGCCGCGCGAGAACGTCGCGTCGAGTCCCTGCGCCGCGGCCCGGCCCGCGGCGACCTCCAGCAGCCGCGCCGCGGGATCGACGCCCGTCACGCGAGCGCCGCGCTCGGCGGCGAGCAGCGCCGCGTTGCCCGTCCCGCAGCCGACGTCCACGACCTGCTCACCGGGCGCGGGCGCCGCCCGCTCGATCACCGCGCGCGCGGCCGGCAGCAGCTGCGCGGCGGTCCGCTCGTAGCGCCCGAGCCCCCAGTCGACCGACACGCGGTCCAGGCTACGCGGATCAGCCTCCGGTGGCCGCCTCGCCCAGGTCGTCGGCGAGCTCCTGCGCGCGGCCGGTCGCCTCGCCGGAGCGCGCGTCGCGCGGGTCGGTCTCGGTGAGCAGATCCAGCAGCGCGGTCGGCTTCTCGATCACCTCGTACTCGGGGAAGACCTGGACCACGGTCTCGAGGTCGGGGATCGCGTGACCGGGCACGGTCAAGAAGTGGCGCGCGTCGGAGCGCACGGACTCGTACTCCTCGCGCGTGAGCGGGACGCGCTTGCGACACGGCTGCACCCCGCACTCGCACAGGTAGAGCTCACGCTCCCCGCCGGCGTGGCGCTCGCTCCAGTCCGACATGCGCTCGTTCGCGATCCGGAACGCCGCCTCGGTGAGGGCGACCTGGTGCGTTCGATCGTCCGGCATTCGGCCATGATTCTCCCGATCGCACCGGTCATGCCTGCCGGAAGGTCGGCGCTCTGACAGTCGGCTACGCGACTCTTGCGGCCAGCGCCTGCTTGACCGCGGCCTCGGCTCCCTGCATCCAGGGCTCGCCGTGGCCGGTCAGCACGATTCTCGCGCCCGTGTCCTTGACGGCGGCCAGGCTGGCGCGGTTTCGCTCGGTGTCGACCGTCGCCGCGCGCGCGACGAGCCGGGGGCCGGTGCGGCCGGTGTAGGGGTCGAGCGTGACCAGCGCGTCGCCGGCGAGCACGGTGTCGCGCTCGGGGAGGTGCAGCGCGCAGTGGCCGAGCGTGTGGCCGGGCGTGCGCACGATCGCCGGGCGGCCGGGGACGGGGAGGACGCCGTCGTCGCCGTAGCGGACGACCGCGCCGATCGGCGCGGGCCAGAACGCGCGCTCGCGCAGGAACGTCGCCACGATCGGGAGCGCCTTCGGCTGCGTCGCCAGGTAGCGCACGCGGGAGCGCTCGTGGTCGTAGCGCCAGGGGTGACGCGTCAGCGGCACGTCGTCCTCGTGGACGTAGACGGGGACGCCGAGCTCGGTGCGGGCGCGCTCGGCGAAGCCGACGTGATCGAAGTGCGCGTGCGTGAGCACGACCGCCCGCACGTCCTCGCGCGAGCGTCCCACCTGCGCCAGCGCCTCGAGCAGCGACTGCCAGGACGCGGGGACGCCGCTGTCCACGATCGTCAGGCCGCCGTCGCCCTCGACCAGGTACCAGTTCGTGAACGCGTCCTCGATGCGGTGGACGCCGGCGGCGACATCGCGCGTGATCATGCGCGTGGGGCTACCCGGCTGCGCGCGTCCGGCCCGAGCGCGTCGGTCTGCTGACGCCCGCCGTCAAGCCGGCGACTCTTCGACGTGGCGCGCGAGCTGGGCGATCGCGGCCGTCAGTATGCGCGAGACCTGCATCTGCGAGATGCCGAGCAGGGCGGCGATCTCGCGCTGCAGCAGGTCATAGCGGAAACGAAGGACCACGACCGCCCGCTCGCGCTCCCCGAGCAGGCGCAGCAGGGAGTCGACGACCGCCGCGTCGTCGGCGCGCGCGTAGCCCTCGTCCTCGCTCGCGGCGAACGGCACCGCAGCGGTCTCGCGCTCGCTGCTCGGCTTGTCCAGCGGGACGGGGCGGTGGGCGGTGGCCGTCGCAAGCGCCTCCATGACGTCCTCGACGCTGAGGTCGAGGTCCTCGGCGAGCTCGTTCGCCGTCGGCGCGCGGCCGAGCGCGGCTGTGAGGCTTTCCGCGGCGGCATCGGCGCGGTGCTTGCGATCCTGCAGCTCGCGGGGGACGTGGACGGACCAGCCGCAGTCGCGGAAGTAGCGCTTGATCTCCCCGAGGATCGTCGGCGTCGCGAACGACGAGAACGCGATGCCGCGCTCGGGGTCGAAGCGATCGACGGCCTTGACGAGACCCAGGCAGGCGACCTGCGTGACGTCGTCGCGCTCGCCGGCGCTCGGGTAGCGGCGGGCGAGATGCCGTGCGAGCGGGAGGAAGCGCTCGACCAGAGCGGCGCGCGCGGCGCGGTCGCGCGTCTCGCGATAGCGCCGGAACAGCACTTGCTCATCGGCGCGCCGCAGCGGTCGCGATGGGCTCGTGCGGATGAGCGCATCCATCGCATCAACACTGTCGCCTGCGCAGCAAGTGGACGTGGGATCGCCGCCGGGCCGTCAGTGGGCGGACGGCGAGGCCGGCGCCCGCCGCCTTGATCTGACCGCGAGCGTCAGACGCGCAGCGGCTGAAGGCCCGCCCGGGCGGCGAAGCCGTCGAAGAGCCTGCGCGCGGCTGCCGCGGCCGCCGAGGCGGCAGCACCGCCGAGCCCGCGGCCGTCCCGGTCCCAGCCGGCGACGATCGCGGGCGTCGCCTCGGGATGGAACTGCACCGCGAGGTGCCGCCGGTGGCAGAACGCCTGCACGCCGAACGCGTTGCGGGCGAGCTCGTAGGCGAGCGGCGGCAGCTCGAACCCGTCCTGGTGCCAAGCGATCCACGGGCCGGCGGGGACGCGTTCGGGGTCGAGCGTGTCGACCTCGATCCAGCCCCTCTCGGGCTCCGGCAGCCGGTACACCCGCGCGCCAAGCGCGGCCGCGAGCGCCTGGGCGCCGAAGCAGATGCCGAGCACCGGCAGCTCGGCGCTGTCGGCGGCGCGCAGCCACTCGATCTCCTCGGCGATCCACGCGGCGCCGCCGTCGGCGACCGACGCGGATGAGCCGAGCGCGACGGCGAGCTCGACGTCCTGCGGGTCGGGCAGCGGCCCCCCGCGGTCGACGCGTACGACCTCGAGCTCGAGCCGGTGCGCGGCCGCCCACGGCTCGAGCAGCCCCGGGGGCGCGTCGGCCTGAGTCTGCAGCACGAGCCCGGTCATCACCCTGATCTTGGCGAGCCTAGCGGCTTTTGGCAAACCCGATCGAATTTGTGGACTTCAAGGCGCCGCCGAAGCGCTCGACGCGCACCCGCTCGGGCGCGTGGCCGAGGTCGAGCAGATGCTCGGCCGCGGCCTCGGCGAACGCGGTCGGCCCGCACACGAAGACGTGCGGGCGAGCGCCCGCGGACGGGGCCGACAGCAGGGCGGCGTCGACGCGCCGGCGCGGGGCCGCGCGCGTGAGCGTCACCTCCAGCGAGACGCCCGCCGCGATCCAGTCGCCGTGCTCGGCCGCGTAGAGCAGGTCGTCGCGCGTGCGTGCGGAGACCACCAGGCGCGTCTCGGTCGCGGCGCCCTGCGCGATCCGGTGGCGCACCATCGCGCGCAGCGGCACGAGTCCCGCGCCGCCGCCGACCAGCAGCAGCGGCCCGCCGTCGCCGACGTGCCAGCTGAACGCCGAGCCGACCGGCCCGCGCAGCTCGAGCTGGTCGCCCGGCCGTGCCTCGCGCGCCAGCCATGGCGACACCTCGCCGTCATCGAGCAGCGAGACCGTGAGCTCCAGCCGCGGGTCCTCCGGCGCCGACGCGATCGAGTACGGCCGCTGCGCCACCGCGCCGTCGTCCGACGTGAGCCGCACATCGGCGTGCTGGCCGGCGCGGTGGCCAGGCCAGCCCGGGACGTCGAGCGCGAGCGTGCGCACGCGCGGCGTCTCGTCGCGCACAGCCAGGACCGTGGCGGTGCGGTACGGCGCTACGCGTCGCCCTGGTAGCGCTGCTCGCGCCATGGGTCCCCGCGGTCGTGGTAGCCGTTGGCCTCCCAGTAGCCGGGCGCGTGGGCGCGCAGCAGCTCGAGCCGCCGGACCCACTTCGCGCTCTTCCAGAAGTAGAGGTGCGGGACGAGCAGGCGGGCGGGGCCGCCGTGCGCCGGCGCGAGCGGCTCGCCCTCGTAGGCGTAGGCGATCCACGCGCGGCCACCGAGTGCGTCCGAGAGCGCCAGGTTCGTCGTGTAGCCGCCCTCGCAGTGCGCCAGCAGGTGCGTCGCGCCGGGCAGCGGCTCGACCAGCGCGTCGAGCGGCACGCCGGTCCAGGTCGTGTCGAGCTTCGACCAGTGCGTGACGCAGTGGATGTCGGCGGCGATCGTCTCGCTCGGGAGCGCCAGCAGCGCGTCCCAGTCCAGCCGTCGCGGCTCGGCCGCGCCGGTCACGGCGAGCGACCAGTCGCGCTCCGCGCCGCGCGGCGTCGGGCCGACGCTGAGCACGGGGAAGTCGCGCGTCTCGTACTGCCCGGGCGGGAGCCGGCGGGCGCGCTCGGCGCTCACGCGGCGCGGGCTGAATCCTCGACTTGCCGGAGTCACGTGTGTTAAGTTCCCGAATCCCGATCGGCAAATGTATGTTTGCCGACCCCGTCCCACTGTATCGAGGTCCCCAGGTGCCCAGAACACTCCTGCGCATGCTTCCGCTCGTCGCGACGCTGGCCGTGCTGGCCGGCTGCGGCGACAACACCGGCGGCGGATCGGACTCCGAAGCGGCCTCGAGCACGCCGACGGCTGCGGCGGCGAAGCTCCCGCCGAAGTTCGAGCAGGGCGTCAAGATCGCGCTCGTGCGCCAGCTCGGGTCCGGCGACTTCTTCCAGCAGTGGCTGCTCGGCGCGCGCGAGCAGGCGAAGGCGCTCAACATCGACCTGCGGATCTCCGACGCGCGCAACAACAACGACCAGCAGGCGACCGACCTGCAGCGCGCGATCGACCAGAAGCCCGACGCGATCATCGTCGACCACGGGCTCGCCTCGACGGTCAACCCGCTGATCGACAAGGCGGTGAAGGCCGGCATCCCGGTCGTCGCGTTCGATGTCGAGACCTCCAACAAGGACGTCGTGTCGATCCAGCAGAGCGACGTCGACGCCGGCAAGGCGATCTCCGAAGAGATGGCGAAGGGCATCGGCGGCCAGGGCAAGGTCGGCTACGTCTACGTCGCGGGCTTCGCGCCGCTGGACCGCCGTGACAGCGGCTGGAAGGAGGTCAAGAAGGCCAACCCGGGGCTTCAGCAGGTCGCCCAGTTCGGCAAGGTCTCCGACGCGACCGCCAACGACACGCAGGAGCAGGCCAACGCCGTCATCACCGCACACCCGGACCTCAAGGCCGTGCTCGCGCCCTACGACGAGTTCGCCAAGGGCGTCGTGCTCGCGCTCGGCCAGGCCAACAAGACCGGCGTGAAGGTCTACGGCGCCGACATCTCGACGCCCGACATCGCCGTCATGACGAAGGCCGACAGCCCGTGGGTGGCGACGATCGCCACCGATCCCGCCAACGTCGGCCGCGTGGCGGTGCGGGCGGCGGCGCTGAAGGTCAACGGCGACCCGGTCGATCGCGACGTGCTGATCAAGCCCTCGGTCATCACGCAGGAGTTCCTGCGCCAGAACAAGATCGCGACGCTCGAGCAGCTGCGGGCCAAGCTCCCGCAGCTCGACACGCGGGACACCGCGACCGCGGACTGGATCCCAAAGAGCTAGTGGTCGCACTGCACGAGGTCGCCAAGGCCTTCGGCTCCACCCAGGCGCTGCGCGGCGTGAGCCTCGACCTCCCCGAGGGCGAGGTCCTGGCCGTCGTGGGCGCCAACGGCGCCGGCAAGTCGACGCTGAACAAGATCCTCTCCGGCGCGCTCGCGCCGGACCGCGGCGACGTGGTCCTCGACGGCGCGAAGGTGCGCTTCGCGACGCCGCTCGACGCGCGGCGGGCGGGCGTCGAGACCGTCCACCAGCACGCGTCGGAGTGGACGGTTCCAGGGCTCAGCACGGCCGAGAACCTCGTGCTCGACCGGCTCGCGAGCGGGGAGGACGGACCGTGGGCCTCGCCGCGGCGGCTGCTGCCGCGCGCCCGCGAGGTCGCCGAAGGACTTGGCCTGGAGCTGTCGCGCAGCGCGCTCCTGGACGACGTCACGCGGCTCGGGGTGTCCGAGCGCCAGCTGATCGCGCTCGCGCGCTCGCTCTCGCGCGCGCCGCGGCTGCTGATCCTCGACGAGCCGACGTCGGCGCTCTCGACCGCCGAGTCCGAGCGCCTCTTCGAGATCGTGCGGCGGCTGCGCGAGCAGGGCGTCGCGATCCTCTATGTGTCGCACCGGCTCGGCGAGGTCGAGGCGCTCGCGGACCGTGTCGCGGTGCTGCGCGACGGCCGCCTGGAGGCGGTCTTCGAGCGCCCGCTGCAGGCGGGGCGGATCGTCGAGGCGATGCTCGGCGAGCTCGCCGCCGGCGTGGCGCGACCCAAGGCTCGGGAGGGCGGCGCGGCGGTCGTGCGCTTCGAGGGCGCGCGGGTGCTGCCCGGGAGCGAGCCGTTCGACCTCGAGCTGCGCGAGGGCGAGGTGCTCGGCCTCACCGGGCTGATCGGCGCGGGCAAGTCCGAATTGCTCGGCGCGCTGTTCGGCCTGCGCCGTCTGCCCGCCGGGCGGATCCTGCTCGACGGCCGCGAGATCCGCCCGCGCGACCCGGCCGACGCGATCGGGCTCGGCGTGCACCTCGTGCCCGAGGATCGCGCCGCGCAGGCGCTGATCCCCGGCTGGTCGGTGCGCGCGAACGCCACGCTGGCGCTCGTGCGGCGGTTCTTCACGCGCGTGCGCGACGAGCGCAAGAGCACGGCCGGGCTGATCCGCCGGCTCGGGATCGCGACGGCAGGCGCCGAGGCGCCGATCGAGTCGCTCTCGGGCGGCAACCAGCAGAAGGTCGTCGTCGGCCGCTGGCTGCTCGCGCCGGCTCGCGTGCTGCTGCTCGACGAGCCGTTTCGCGGCGTCGACCTCGGCGCGCGGCGCGACATCGCCGCCGAGGTGCGCGAGCTGGCGGCGCAGAGCGCCGTGGTCGTCGCGTCGGCCGACGTCGACGAGGTGTTGGAGGTCGCCGACCGTATCGTCGTGCTCGCGCACGGCGGGGTCGTGCGCGACGTGGCGGCGGCCGAGGCCGACCGCGAGGAGCTGACCCTGGCGATGAACGCATGAGCACCACCGAGCAGCCCGCCGCGCCGATCCAGGTCGGCGCCGCGCCGGGCGCGGAGCGCCTGATCCTGCGCTTCGGCCTACTGGCGCTGTTCGCCGGCGTGACGATCTACTTCGCGCTGTCGGAGCCGTCGTTCCGCTCGGTCGACAACATCATCTCGATCCTGCAGTCGGTCTCGACCGTCGGCATCATCGCGCTCGGTGTGACGGTCTCGATGGTGGTCGGCGGCTTCGACCTCTCGATCGGCGCCAACGCCGGCTTCACGGTGATGCTGTGCGCGATCGGCCTGGTCCTGTTCGGCTGGCCGACCGTGGCGGTCGTGCCGGTCGCGCTCGCCGCGGGGATCCTGATCGGGGCGCTCAACGGCCTGCTGATCGTGCGGCTGAAGGTCCCCGACCTGCTCGCCACGCTCGGCATGCTGTTCGTGCTCCAGGGCGCGCAGCTGCTGCCCTCGCGCGGGCAGTCGGTCTCCACCGGCGTCGTGCTCGGCGACAAGGAATACGACGGCATCTTCACCTCGGCGTTCCTCTACATCGGGCGCGGCAAGCTGTTCGGCGAGATCCCGTTCCCGATCGTGCTGTTCGCGCTCGTCGCGCTCGTGCTGTGGATCGTTCTGGACCGCACGCGCTGGGGCCGCCAGCTGTACGCGATCGGCGGCAATGCGGAGGCGGCGCGGCTGGCCGGCGTGCGCGTGGACCGCCTGCGCATCGCCGCCTACGTCGTGTCCGGCGCGCTGGCCGCGCTCGGCGGGATCATCCTCGCCGCGCGCATCGGCGAAGGCGACGTCGGCGCCGGCAGCCCGTTCCTGCTCGACGCGGTCGCCGCGGCGCTCGTCGGCTACGCCGTGCTGGCGGTCAACCGGCCGAACATCCTCGGGACGACGATCGGCGCGGTCTTCCTCGGGATCATGCTCAACGGCCTGACGATCAAGAACTTCCCGTACTACACGCAGGACTTCGTCAAGGGGGTCGTGCTCATGGTCGCGCTGCTGCTGACCTTCGGCGTGCGGAGGCTGCGATGACCGCGGTCGATGAGACCTACGAGCTGCTCGAGCCGGAGACCGTCGGGCGCTATATCGACGCGCGCGACGAGCTCGCCGGGCTCGTCGACACGGCGACGCTCGACGTGCAGGAGATCGGCGACGGCAACCTCAACCTCGTCTTCCTCTGCCGCGACGCCGCCGGGCGCGGCGTGGTGCTCAAGCAGGCGCTGCCCTACGTGCGGCTGGTCGGGCCGAGCTGGCCGTTCACGCCGCGTCGCGCGGTGGCGGAGGCGCGCGCGTACGCCGAGCACGGCAAGTGGGCGCCGGAGTCCATCCCCAAGCTGCACGCGTTCGATCCGGAGCGCTACATCCTCGCCGTCGAGGACCTGTCCGACCACCGCGTCTGGCGCGGCGCGCTGACCGACGGTGAGCGCCACGACGGCGCGGCGGGCAAGATGGGCCGCTACGTCGGCCGGGTCGGGTTCCGGACGTCGCCGTTCGGCGTCGAGGCGAAGGAGCTCAAGCGGCGTGTCGCGGCCGCGATCTCGCCTGAGCTGTGCGAGATCACCGAGGACCTCGTGCTCACCGAGCCGTTCTCCGGCGCCGAGCGCAACTGGTACCAGCCGGAGCTCGAGGACGCCGCCAAGTCGCTGCAGGCGCCGGAGCTGATCGCGGCCGCCGGAGAGCTCAAGCACGCGTTCATGACGCGCGCGGAGGCGCTCATCCACGGCGACCTGCACACCGGCAGCGTGATGGTGCACCCGGGCGGCTCGACGCGCGCGTTCGACGGCGAGTTCTGCTTCTACGGGCCGGTGGGGTTCGACCTCGCGCTGCTGTGGGCGAACTTCGTCGTGACGCTGGCGCGCGACGCGGTGCTGGGCCGCGACGAGCACGGCGCGTGGGTCGCGACGCTGTTCGAGGAGGCGTGGAACGGCTTCGAGGCCGAGCTGCGCTCGCTCTGGCCGTCGGTCGTCGACCCGCGTGTGTTCAACGAGCTCTACCTGGAGCGGCGGCTCGAGCAGGTGCGGCGCGACGCCGCCGGCTTCGCCGCGACCGAGGCGGCGCGGCGCGTCGTCGGGCTGGCGCACGTCCCGGACCTGGAGACGCTCGAGGAGGACGCGCGCGCCGCCGCGGGCCGCGGCGTCATCGGCACCGTGCGGCGGCTGCTGCTCGAGCGCCCCGCGTCCGCCGCCGAGGTGGCCGCGATCGCGCGGGAGGAGACTTCCCGGGGATGAAGGACTTCAGGGCCGCCGTCGCCTGGACCGGCGACGCGATCGAGATCATCGACCAGACGCTGCTGCCCGGCGAGGAGCGCATCCTGACGCTGCGGACGCCCGACGAGGTCGTCGACGCGATCCGGCGGCTGGCAGTGCGGGGCGCGCCGGCGATCGGCGTCGCGGGCGCGCTGGGGGTCGTCCTCGCGGGCGACGACGCCGCGGCGATCGAGCGGATCGCCTCGGCGCGGCCGACCGCCGTGAATCTGCGCTGGGCGGTCGAGCGCGTGCTGGGCGCCGCCGACCGGCGCGCCGAGGCGCTGCGCATCCTCGAGGAGGACGTCGAGGCATGCCGCGCGATCGGCGAGCACGGGCGCGCCGAGCTCGAGCACGCCCGGCGCGTGCTGACCGTCTGCAACACCGGCCGCCTGGCGACGGCGGGGCGCGGGACGGCGCTCGGCGTCGTCTACGCCAAGGCCGAGGCGGGCGAGCCCGTGGAGGTCTTCGCCTGCGAGACGCGGCCGCTGCTGCAGGGCGCGCGGCTGACGGCGTGGGAGCTCCAGGACGCCGGCATCCCGGTGACGGTGCTGGCCGACGGCGCCGCGCCCGCGCTGCTCGCGCGCGGCGACATCGACGTCGTCATCGCCGGGTGCGACCGGGTGGCGGCCAACGGCGACATCGCCAACAAGATCGGCACGTACGCGCTCGCGATCGCCGCCCATCATCACGGCGTGCCGTTCTACGTCGCCGGACCGCGCTCGACGCTCGATCTCGCGACCGCGTCCGGCGCGGAGATCGAGATCGAGCAGCGCAGCGCCGACGAGGTGGCGACGGCGGCCGGCGCGCGCGTCTGGAACCCCGCGTTCGACGTCACCCCGGCCGAGCTGATCACCGCCTTGATCACCGACGTGGGCGTGCTGCGGGCGCCGCTCGGCCCGGCGATCGCGAACGCCCTCACGTCGTGAGGACCGCGGTCTACCACGGCGGCGGCGAGGTCCGGCTGGAAGAGCGCGCCGCGCCGGTGCCGGGTCGCGGCGAGGTGCTCGTCGAGATGCGCGCGTGCGGCATCTGCGGCAGCGACCTGATGGAGTGGTACCTCGCCTCGCGCGTCCCGCTCGTGCTCGGGCACGAGCCGGCGGGCGTGGTGGTCGCGGTGGGGGAGGGCGCGCCGGCGGCGGTCGGGGAGCGCGTGTTCGTCCACCACCACGTGCCGTGCGGCGAGTGCGAGCACTGCCGTCGCGGGCACGAGACGCTGTGCGACACCTTCAAGGCGACGCGGATCGAGCCGGGCGGCTTCTCGGAGCTGATCCTCGTGCCGGCGCGCAACGTCGCCGTCGACCTCCTGCCGCTGCCGGACTCGGTCAGCGACGAGGCGGCGACGCTGGTCGAGCCGCTCGCCTGCTGCGTGCGCGGCCTGGAGCGCGCGCGGGTGGGCGACGGCACGCGGCTGCTCGTGATCGGCGGCGGGCAGATGGGGCTGCTCACGGCGCAGGCGGCGGTCGCGCGCGGCGCGTCGGTGACGCTCGCCGAGCCGCTGCAGGCGCGCCGTGAGCTGGCGCGGGAGCTGGGCGCACGCGGCGTCGAGCCGCGCGCGGAGCAGGTCGGGACGCCGAACGTGATCATGCTCGCGACCGGCGCCGCGGCCGCCTGGGAGCTCGCGCTGGCGTGCGCGGACCGCGGCGCGGTGATCCAGCTGTTCGCGCCGTCCGGGCCCGGGCAGGAGCGTTCGTTCGTCGTCGACGAGGTCTTCTTCAAGGAGCTCGAGATCCAGGCCAGCTACAGCGCGGGCCCGCGCGACACGCGGGCCGCGCTGGCGCTGATCGAGTCGGGCGCGGTGACGCCCGAGAAGCTGATCACGCACCGCTTCGGGCTGGAGGACACGGGCGCGGCGCTCGCCATGGCGCGCAGCCGCGAGGGCGTGAAGGTGATCGTGACCAACGCGTGAGGGCGGCGCTGCTGCATGGCCCCGGCGACCTGCGCGTCGAGGAGGTCGCGGACCCCGTCGCCGGGCCGGGTGAGGTCGTGCTCGCGATCGCCGCCGCCGCCAGCTGCGGGACCGACGTCAAGAGCGTCCTGCGCGGGCATCCGTCGATCACGCGCTATCCCGCCCGGCTCGGGCACGAGTTCGCCGGCGTGGTGGAGTCGGCCGGCCCGGGCGTCGAGGGCGTCGCGCCTGGCGACGCGGTGTTCTGCGGCAACTCGGCGCCCTGCGGGGAGTGCCATCAGTGCCTGCGCGGGCGCGAGAGCCTGTGCGAGGACCTCCTCTACCTGCTCGGCGGCTTCGCGGAGAAGCTGCTCGTGCCCGAGCGCGTCGTGCGCCGGAACCTGCATCCGCCGCCGCCCGGCCTGCCGCTGGCGCTGGCGCCGCTGGCGGAGCCGCTCGCGTGCGCGGTGCACGCGCTCGACGCGGTCGAGGTGCGGCCCGGCGACCCGGTCGCGATCCTCGGCGCCGGCTCGCTCGGGCTGATGCTCTGCGCGCTCGTGGCGCGCGCGGGCGGCGCGCCGGTCGTGCTCGACCCGCACGAGGAGCGGCTCGCGCAGGCGGCGCGGTTCGGAGCCGCCGCGACAGTGGCGGCCACGCGCGGGCCCGAGGACGTCGCGCGCGTGCGCCAGCTCACGGGCGGCCGCGGCGCCGAGCTCGTGATCGAGGCCGTCGGCCGGCCCGAGGCGTGGGAGCTCGCGGTCGCCATGGCCGCGGCGGGCGGCACCGTGAACCTGTTCGGCGGCTGTGCCCGCGACACGTCCTTCAACGTCCCGACGGCGCGTGTGCACTACGAGGAGGTCACGCTGCTCGGGACCTACCACCACACGCCGCGCTACCTCGCGCAGGCGCTCGACGTGCTCGCCGCCCGCGAGTACCCGTGGGCCGAGCTCGCCGGCCCCCGCATCACGCTCGAGCAGCTCCCCGACGCGCTCGCCGGCCGGCTCCACGCGCCGGTGCCGGCGAAGTACGCCGTGGTGCCCTAATGCACGAACGGCGCCGTGCGCGGGTCGCTGAGCAGCGCCTCCCACTCGGCGTCGCTGACGGGCTGGGGCTTGTCGCGCTCGCCCTCGACGGTGCAGAGGAACCCGAACGGCTCGTCGCCCGTGTTGATCCAGCGGTGCGGCGCCCACGGCGGCGTCTCGACGATGTCCATCGCCGCGAGCTCGACGACCGTGTCGCCGACGAGCGCGCGGCCGCTGCCGCGGGCGGCGACGACGACATGGACGTGCTCGTGCTTCTCCAGGCTCGAGAAGCCGCCGGGCGCGATCTCGAAGTAGCGCACCTCGAAGCTCACGCCCGCCTCGGGCGCGCGCACGAGCGTGTGGCGGGTCAGGCCCTGCCACGCCATCCCGCGCGCGCTGCCGGGATCGTCCTTGTAGGCGCGCGCCGTCACCCCCTCCCACTCGAAGGCGTCGGCATCGAAGGCCGCGTGGCGGATCCGCGTCACTGCCCGATCACGCTAGCGAGTCGGCTCCGGCCGGCGGTCAGCTCACCAGCACTGCTGGCGCCACGCGTCGAGGCTCATCCGCTTCGCCATCGCCATGAAGCCGGCGGCGTTCGCCTGCGCGCAATAGCTCGCCGGGTCGCCGCCGTACTCGACCTCGAAGACGGGCTTCCCCGCCGCGGTGAACGGCTTGAGCGAGCCGCACTCGTTGTACTCGAAGCACTGCTCGCTGATCGCGAAGTCGAAGTCCGGCTGCAGCTGCGCGACCTGGTCGAAGTCGTTCTTGAGCGCGATCGACAGCCCGCGGGCGTGCGCCTCGGAGGCGAGGAAGCGGTTGTAGCGCAGCTGGTCGTCCGCCGTCAGCGGGAAGCCGGACGAGTTGGAGTAGCCGTCGACGTTGTCGGCCTCGACGGCGTCGAAGCCCTTGCTCTTGCAGAGGTCGAGCCGCGAGCGCATGATCGGTCCGAGGGCGTCGATCCGGCGGATGTCGAGCCACTTCTCGCCTGGCCAGCCGTCGACTCCGGCGCCGAGCACGGCCGCGGGCAAGGTCCCGGAGTCGGGACGTCCCGGCTCGTAGGAGCCGGCATCGACGTAGCAGGTGGCGCGCCGTCCCTGGGCGTGCAGGGCCGCGACCGTGGAGGCGGGCGTGTCGAAGAGGTCGATGTCGTACATGTCCGCCGCGACGCTCTGGTCGAGCGTGCCCGACAGCTGCCACTGCCACGTCGTCCGCTGCGCGGCGATCCAGCGCGGCGCGGCCGCCCCGGTTGCGCCGCCCGGCGCCCTGGGCGAGGCGGGAGCGCCGCCCTGCGGCGCGCCGGCTCCGCCGCTCGCGGTGAGGGAGACGCCGCGCACGTGCAGGCTGCGGCGGCAATGCGAGGTGCGGTGCGGATTGGCGAGGCGCAGCCGGACGGTGTGCGCGCCGGCGGCGACGCCGTGTGGGAGCGAGACGGTCCTCCACCGACGGCCCTTGACGGAAATCGCCATCGCGCGCCTGCCGTCGACCGTGGCGACGAGGCGCGGTGCGCCGGAGCACGAGCGGCCCCGGACGGTGATTGTGAGCGTGGAGCCCTCGCGGGCGTGCACCTTCCGAACGGCGGCACGACGCGAAGACAGCACGATCGCTTCATGGCGGGCAGGGGTACTCACCGCCGCCATGGCGGGCACTGCAACGACCAACATCGGCGCGCACACTGACACATTCGCGACATGTTCGCGTTCCGACATGCGCGTGCGCATTCCGACAGAGCCCGAACGATGTCTCCGGCGCGCGGCTCCGGCGTGCGCTCCCTGCTCGCCGGCACCGTCGCGGCGACCGGCCGCAGCCGCCGGCGCGCCCGCATCGCGGCATAGGTGGACGTCCTCGACTGGGCGGCGCTCGCGCTCACGGGGACGTCTACCCTCAGCGCGTGGCCGAACCGGCACAGGTCCTCGACGGCGCGCGCTTCGATCCCGCGGCGTACTCGGTGTTCCGCTTCACCGGGCGCTCGCTGGACCCGTCGGGCGCGGTGAGCCTGCGCTACGCCCTCGACGACGAGATCGAGTTCGAGGAGCGCTTCGAGCTGCCGCCGGTTCCGGGGGCCGACCTCGACGCCGTCGAGCCGCTGCTCGCGCTGCTGCACTGGACGGCTGGGGTGAGCTACTACAAGACGGCCGCGCCCGCGCGGGTCGCGCTGGAGACCGGGGCGCCGGGCCCGGCGACGAGCGCGCTGCTGGAGGCGCTGTACTCCGAAGGGCTCGGCGAGTTCGCCGCGACGAACCGGATTCCGCTGCCGCGGCCGGCGTTTGCGGCTGGGGACGCGCAGCGGGCGGAGGCGGGGGAGTCCGCGCTGCGGCGCGTGCTCGTGCCGGTCGGTGGCGGCAAGGACTCGGCGGTGGCGCTGGAGATCGTGCGGCGCTCGGGACTCGACACGGCGCTGGTCTCGGTGGGGAACGCCAAGCCGATCGAGCGGACCGTCGAGGTCGCGGGCCTGCCGCGGCTGCTCGTCCGGCGGCACCTGGACCCGGGGATCGGCGCGCTCAACGCCCGCGGTGCGCTGAACGGGCACGTGCCCGTGACGGCGATCGTCTCGTCGGTCGCATTGCTCACGGCCGCGCTGCACGGCTATGACGCCGTCGCGCTGGCCAACGAGCGCTCGGCCTCCGCCGGCAACACGACATGGGACGGCGTCGAGGTCAACCACCAGTTCAGCAAGGGGCTGCGGGCCGAGCGGCTGCTGCGCGCGGCGGCGGCCGAGGCGGCGGGCGTGCGGATCTTCTCCGTGCTGCGGCCGGCGGCGGAGCTCGCGATCGCGCGCGCGTTCGCGCGGCTGCCCGAGTACCACCCGGCGTTCACGAGCTGCAACCGCATCTTCCGGCTCGATCCCGCGCTGCGAGCCTCGTCGTGGTGCTGCGACTGCGACAAGTGCCGCTTCGTCTTCCTCATCCTCGCGCCGTTCATGGAGCCGGCGGCACTGGAGCGCATCTTCGGCAAGGCGATGCTCGAGGACGAGGCGCAATACACGGGCTTCGCGCTGCTGACGGCGACCGGCGGGCACAAGCCGTTCGAGTGCGTGGGTGAGGTGGAGGAGAGCGTCGCGGCGATCCGGATGCTGGCGGCCGATCCGCGCTGGCGCTCGCAGCGCGTCGTGCGCCGGCTCGTGGACGAGGTGCTGCCGCTGTTCGGCGACGCGGACGGGCTCCCCGCGCCCGTGCTGGCGCTCTCGGACGATCATGAAGTGCCGCGCGAGCTCCTCGGCCAGGTGGATGCGCTTCTCGGAGCTTGACGGGCGGACCGTCGGCGTCTGGGGCGCCGGGCGCGAGATCCGCTCGTTCGCCCGCCATCTGCGCGAGCGCCTGCCGGCGGCGCGGCTGGCCGTCGTGGTGATGGACGGGGCAGGGGATGCGGACCTCGGCGCGCCGGTGGTCGGCGCGCGCGACGCGGTCGAGGCGCTGCGCGGCTGCGACGCGGTCGTGCGCTCGCCGGGCGTGTCGGTGTACCGGCCGGAGCTGCAGGAGCTGCTCGGTCTGGGCGTGCCGGTGACGACGGCGACCGGGCTGTGGCTGGCCGAGCGCGGCGGCGCGCGGGTGGTCGGCGTCACCGGCACCAAGGGCAAGAGCACGACCGCGACGCTGATCGCGCACCTCGCGCGCGCCGCGGGGGAGGCGGTGGAGCTGGCCGGCAACATCGGCCGGCCGGCGCTCGACCTGATCGACGCCCCGCCGTCCCAGTGGGCGGTCGTCGAGCTCTCCAGCTACCAGATCGCCGATCTCGTGGCAGGGCCCGAGGTCGCCGTGCTCACGAACCTCTATCGGGAGCACGCCGACTGGCACGGCTCCGAGGAGGCCTACCGGCGCGACAAGCTGCGGCTGCTCGGGCTCCCAGGCGTGAAGGCGTGCGCGGCGCTCGCGGGCCTTGCGCTGGATGGGTGCGCGAGCTTCGGAGCGCCCGGCGGTTGGCATGTCGTCGACGGCGCGGTGGCCGACGGCTCGGGCCTCGTCCGCGCGGCCGCGGGCGAGCTGCCGCTGCGAGGCGAGCACAACGCGCTCAACGTGTGCGCGGCGCTGGCGGCGCTGGACGCCGCGCAGATCGCGGTGCCGCCGCTCCCCGGTGCGCTGGAGGGCCTCGAGGCCCTGCCGCACCGGCTGCAGACGGTGGCCAGCGCGGACGGCGTCGACTGGATCGACGACAGCATCTCGACCACGCCGGAATCCGCGCTCGCGGCGCTCGCCGCGTTCGCGGGGCGCGACGTGATCCTGATCGCCGGCGGCTCCGACCGCGGGCAGGACTACGCGGTGCTGGGGGAGGTGGCGGCCGGGCGCGGCGCGACGGTGCTGGGATTGCCCGCGACGGGCGCCCGGTTGGTGGCGGCGGCGAGAGCGGCGGGGGCGCCGGCCGAGCTCGCCTTCGAGGTGCCCGGGATGGAGTCCGCGGTGGCCGAGGCGGCGCGGCGGGCGCAGTCCGGGACGGTCATCCTGCTCTCGCCCGCGGCGCCCAGCTTCACCGCGTACCGCGACTTCGAGGAGCGCGGCGATCACTTCGCCACGCTCGCGCGTGGCGTCTAGCCCGGCGAGTGCCGCCGCGGCGATCGTCAGGGCCGCCGTCGCGTTGCAAGCGTGTGACGGGTGCGGGCGTCGCTTCGCTTCTCGGACCTGCGCTGGTAAGGGAGCGGGTCACGTTGGCTGCGTGGTTCGCGAGGTGTTTGAGCCGTGCGCGCCGGTGTCTGTCGCGGCTCGGCGGCTGACGGTCACGATCGATCATCGCGGTGGCGTTTTCGCGCACGATCGATCATGTCCGCGCGGGGGATTGGAGGGGTGCCTCACGAACCTTCGAATAGTTCGAAGGTTTGTGAGGCACCCCCAGCGCCGGGGCTCAAACCGATCACCGGCCCCGCGAACCGCGCAGGCAACCTGAGTCACTCCCTTGCCAGCGCAGTTCGCCGGACCTGCCGAGGCGCGGCGATGCGCCGCAACGCGAACCGCGTGGCCCCGGCCCCCGTCCACTGCGGCCGGCGAACGTCGAAGTGAGAGACCGAGCGGCCGATGTCCGCGACAGCCGATGGATAGCTTGCTTGACATCTCCGCTCCTGACAAGTTAGCTTTACATCACGATGCGCAACGAGATCCGCGTCCTCCGCACCGCCAGCCAGCTCTCACAGCTGCAGCTCGCGGAGGCGATGGACGTCTCGCGCCAGACGATCAACTCGATCGAGAAGGAGCGCTACACCCCCTCGCTCCCGCTGGCCATGGCCCTTGCGCGCTACTTCGAGAAGACCGTGGAAGAGGTGTTCCATGCCGATCCGGATCATGCGTAACCGCTGGTTCATGCCCGCCTTCTGGGTGTTCCTAGGCGCGCTGATGCTTGCCGCGTTCGCGATCGGCGACAACGCCGGCGACGGCGTGATCTCATTCGGGGTCATGGCGCTGGTGGGCGCGTTGTTCCTGTTGGGGCGGCGGTCGGAGACGCTGCAGGGCCTCGGTGGTCCAGCACGAGACGAGCGCTGGACGCTGATCGACATCCACGCCACTGCGCTTGCCGGGCTGGTGCTGATCCTCGTCGTGATCGGTGCCTGGCTCTACGAGATCGCCAGCGGACGCGATGGCAGCCCCTACGGAGCGCTCGGGGCGATCGCGGGCGTGACCTACATCGGCGCCGTGGCGCTGCTGCGCCGGCGCTCGTGACCGTCGCGCTCGGCCGTGGAGGACGCGCGTGAACGCTGAGCTCCCGCCCAAGCTTCCGGGGACGGTCCTGCGGATCCTCGGGACGTCGGACCTCGGCGCGACGAGCGTCCCGTTGCGGACCTCGTATGGCGAGAGCGGCACGGTCGCCGGCATCGAGTCGCTCCTCGACGACGACACCATCTGGCTCGACCTCGGCGACCTGGTGGTCGGCAACCCGTCGTATCCGCTGCTGCGCGAGCGGCCGTGGGCCGACGTCGAGCGGCTGCCGATCGCGGCCGCCGCTGCCGGCAACCACGACTTCGACGACGGGCGTGAGGCGCTGCCGCGGCTGCCGTTCCCGCACTTGTGCGCGAACGCCGACGTCGGCCTCGACGCGACCGCCATGGTCGGCGATCTCGGGGTGATCGGGCTCACGCACTCCCAGGTCCACTGCTTGGCGCAGGCCCCGGAGCCGTATCCGGACTGGCAGGATCGCGTCGTCGAGCATGCTCGCGCGCTGCGCCGCGACGGCGCCCGCTGGGTCGTCGCGCTCGTGCACGAGGGAGCGACGTGGTGGCCCGACGGCGAGGGCATCGCGACGCGCACCGGTCGCCTGGAAGCCATCGCGCGGCCGTGGGCGCAAGCGGTCGATCTGATCCTCGGTGGTCACGACTTCGGTGCCTGGAGCGGCCGGCTCGCGGGCACGCCCGCGGCCGAGCCGCACCTGTTCGCCAGTTCGGTCGCCGTCGTCGACCTCGCGCCGCAGCCCGTCGTGCGAGGCGTGTTCCGCGTCCCGCCGGTGCGCGGCGCGGCCACCACCGCCACGAAGGCGATCGACGCGGCGGCCGCGCGCGTCGTGGGTCAGACGGACGCGGGCTGGCTCACCCGCACGGCGGCCGAGCACTACCTGCCCGATCTGCTGGCGCGCGCCTTCGCCGCCGCGAGCGGCGCCGAGGCGGGCTTCGCGCCTCCGAACCACCACGGGATCCAAGCCCCCTTCGACGGCGCGATCGCCGCGCTCGGACCCGGCCCGGTGACCGAGCTCGACGTCGTGCGGCTGTTCGCCGCGCTCGACTACGACCTGGTCGTCGCCGAGCTGCGCCCTGGCGAGCTGCGCCGTGCCGCCGACGCGTTCTGGGCCGCGGCGGACCCGCGCAACCGCGCCGCCGACGCGCTGCACTGGAACTGGTGCCGGATGCCCGCCGGGGTCAGCGGCGACGGCACGTCCGTGGCGATGCTCGCCGCCGTGCTGCCGGGCGTGTGCGAGTGGCTCGGGCACGACGTCGAGGCGTCGCCGGCCGGCATCGACGCGCGAAGCGCGCTGACCTCCGTCCTCGGCTGACCAGCCGGGAGCGGCCGGCGCGGCCAGCGGCTCGCCCCCGGCGTCGACCGCGATCCGGTACGCCGCGTCCACGTCCTCGGCGACGAGCGCGATCTCCGCGTTCGGCGGCGGGAGCCCGCGCGTCTGGCGCGACGATCGCCAAGCCGAGCCTCGGCGCGGGCGGGGCTTGCCACAACGCCCGCGACGGCGAGGATCGCGACGAGCATGGCGGTACGGCGGAGATGAGTCATACGAGCTCCAGGGACGAGGGACTCCTGGATCTACGTGCGCGTCCGAACGAACTCGACCATCCGCTCGCGCGCGTCCGGGCTCCCGGGTGGATCGCCAACTGGGCCGGGCTTCCGGAGGCCTGCCGGCGGGCGGCCATGAACAGCGTGTCGTCGAGCAGTGGATCGAGCGTGCCGCAGCTGAACAGCGCAGGGGGCAGGCCGGTGAGGTCGGCATACAGCGGCGAGACGTCGGGATCGCGATGGCGCTCCTTCGGGGCGTATTGCGCGGCGAAGAACGCGAGATCCGAGGTACCGATCACGATGCGCTGGTCGCCCCACCGTCGCGCATTCGGGGTCATCGAGACGTCGTAGACGCCGTAGGCGAGGTTCGCCGCGATCACCGGCTCGAGCTCCCCGCGGTCGCGGAGCACGAGCAGCACGAGGGCCGCGAGGTGCGCGCCCGCGGACTGACCGCCGACGATCAGCCGCCCCGCTCCGAGCTCGCGCTCGCCATTCGCGGCCAGCCAGCGGATCGCCGCGACGCGATCCCCGCCGCTCGCCCCTCCGCTCACCTTACCCGCCGCCGTTGACGTTCACCGGCGCCAGGACGGCGCACGGCCGCGAGCACGGCGCGATCCCAGTTGACGGCCGGATAGGCGTTACCCGCCGGCGCGCGCGATAACGCGCTGGGCTGGCGCTCGGCAATGCTCGCATGCGAGTCCGGACGCGCCAGTGGCGCGAACCCACGGGTCCGCCCGATGCAAACGTCGGGTGCTCCTGACGACGTCACCGTGTCATTTTCGGCCCCCGCGCACGCGATCGGCGAAAATGTCGCGATTCGAGAAGCGAGGAGGCGCGCATGACGTCGAAGGCGAACTTCACCGACGAGGAGTGGACGCGGCTCAAGCGAGCGCCGTTCGTCGCGGGCATGGCCATTTCGCTCGCCGATCCGGGTGGCCCGATCGAGGCCCTCAAAGAGACATCGGCGACGCTGAAGACGGTGCTCGCGGCCGCCGAGGGTGGGAACCACGGCGAGCTGGTGAGCAGCATTGCGCGCGAGGCCGCGGGCGATGCGCGGCAGCACAAGAACCCACTCGGGGGCTTCAAGCCGTCGAAGGGCGCCACGGCGGGCGTCGAGATCCTGGACGAATTGCGCGACGTCAACCGCATCGTCTCAGAGAAGGCGTCGCCCGAGGACGCCGCGGCCGTCCGCGTGTGGCTGCTCGACACCGCCCAAGCGGCAGCGGACGCCGCGAAAGAGGGCGGCTTCATGGGCTTCCACGCCGAGCGGGTGAGTGAAGGCGAGCAGCGGATGCTCGACAGCCTGGGCGAGGCGCTGGCGGCGCCGCCCGCGTGAGCGCGGCGAGTCGTCCGATGCCGAGTTCCTCGCGAGGCCAGGTCAGGCGAGGTACACCGGGTCGCCGATGCTGATCCGGCCCGGCGTGACGGTCGTGCCGTAGACGCCGAGGCACGTCGAGCGCCGCTGCGCGATGGTTCGCAGCAGGCCAGGCCGACGCTGGGACGACTCCGGATCGACGTCGACCATCACGCAACGCTTGTCGCGCTGGTCGACACGCATCTCGGCCTCGCCCAGGCGCAGCACGCGGCCGATCCAGGCATCCTCTTCGTACGGCTCGTCCCCGGCGTCGACGACCACGTTCGGACGAAACCGCCGCACGTCGGGCGCGACCTCGGCCGCATGTGAGATCGCCCGCACGGTTGCCGCCGAGATCAACGACACCGGCGCGGTGTCGAACACGCCGCGGTTCTGCTTGATGACCCGCACTCCATCGCCGAGCGCGGCGGCCAGCCTCGGGTCGACGACGTCGAAGTCATCGCCTTCCGGGGTCTCGACGATGGTGCGTGAGTCATCCGGCCGCGAGGGATCGGCCAAGCGCGGACGGAACTGGCCCATATCGGCTCGCTCGCGAATCGTCAGCCACGGGAAGTCGCTCCGCTCCAGGCCGGGGCGCACGAACGCCCATCGCCGGTCGCCCTCGAACCCGTGCCAGCCGAGCGCGACCGATTCGAGGCGCTCCGCCGCCATCGACTTGACCGGGTACCGGCACAGTTCGGACACGCGGGCGACTCGCTCGGGTGATGACGACACGCTCCTCCGATCTCATCTGGAGGACGCCTTTGAGCAGCGTCCCTAGGCGCGGCCGCCAAGCCTAGCGGGGTGGTGGCTAGGCGACGTCTGGCTGCGTCTTGCGGGGCGGATCAGGAGCGCGGAGGCCGTCCAGCGCGGCATCCACCAGTTCACCCGGCCGAGCACGCGCATGAGTGCCGGCACGAGCAGGGCGCGGATCACGGTCGCGTCGAGGATGATCCCGGCCGCGAGCCCGATCGCGAGCTCCTTGTTCTCGACGCCGGGGCCCGTGGAGAGGACGAGGAACGCGAACATCAGGATCAGCGCGGCGCTGGTGACCAGCTTGCCGGTGCGGGCCAGGCCGAGCTCGATCGCGCGTTCGGTGGAGCCGGTCTCGTCGTAGGCCTCGCGCATGTGGCTGAGCATGAAGACCTCGTAGTCCATCGAGAGGCCGTACAGGAACGCGAAGATCAGCAGCGGGATCCAGGCGTTGATCGAGTGCGTGGCCTCGATGTCCAGGAGCGACGCGCCGTGGCCGTGCTGGAAGACGAGCACGACGACCCCGAACGCCGCCGCGAGCGAGACGAGGTTCAGCAGCGCCCCCTTGACCGCGAGCACGATCGAGCGGAAGGCGCGAGCGAGCAGGATCAGCGTCAGCCCGATCACGAAGGCGAGCAGGTACGGGGCGTTGCCGTAGACCGCGTGGATGAAGTCGCGGTCGGCGGCGGCGGTCCCGCCGAGCGTCCCGTGCGTGCCCTCGAGCGCGCGGTTGACGGTGTCGACGGTGCGCTGGATGCCGTCCGCCGCCCCGTCGGCAGCCGGGAACGCCTCGACGATCGAGTCGTCGCCGCTGCGCCAGGCGGTCGGCGCCGCCGCTCCCGCGATCCCCGAGAGCTCACCCAGCTTCGCGGGAGCACACGGACGCGGTTGATGCGCTCGCCGAGCACGGCCAGCATGGCCGGGAGCAGCGTGATCGACGCCAGCACCGAGACGGTCGGGATCAGCATCCCGGCGATGCCGATCGAGCGGATGAACGGCAGCGGCAGGAGCACGAGCGACAGCAGCGAGATCGCGACGGTCGACCCCGAGACGATCACCGCGCGGCCGGCGTGGGTCATCGTCTCGACGAGCGCGGTCTCGACGTCCTCGCCCTGGCACAGTTCGGCGCGGAAGCGGAAGATCATCAGCAGCGCGTAGTCGATCGCGATGCCGAGCCCCACGAGCGCGATCAGGAACTGGACGATGATCGACACGTCGCGTACGTCAGCCCCCACACGAGCGTGAACGTGTTCAGGATCGCGGCGATCGCGACCGCGAGCGGGATCAGCACGGCGGGCAGGGTGCCGAAGACGAAGAGCAGGATCACGAGCGCGCCGACCGCGCCGATCACGGACTCGAGCAGCACGCTCGTGCCGCCGGTGTCTCCGTGCTTGCTCGCCTCCGCCAGCGGGTCGCGGCCTGTCACGTGCACGCTTGTCCCGGCCGGCAGTCCGTCGGCCGCCGCGCGTCGTGTCGCCTCGGCGCCGCTCGGCAGGTCGAAGACTGCCTCGCCCGGCGGGTGGATCTCCATGAACGCGGTGTGGCGGTCCTTCGAGACGTAGGCGAGGCTGCCCGTGGTGAAGAACGAGCTCGTCCGCGCGCCCGGGTTCGCCTTCGCCGCCCGCGTCATCGCGTCACGGATCGCCGAGCTGCGGGTCGCATCGCCGGTCGCGCGGAAGACGACGACCACCGGCGGGCGCATGCCCGTGCCGAACTGCTCGAGCGTGCGCTGATTCGCCTCATAGGCCGAATGGCCGGGGATCGAGAAGGACTGGATCCAGCGGTGCGACACCTTTCCGGCGGCGAACCCGCCGAACAAGGTGAGGACGAGCCAGGCGCAGATCACCGGCCAGCGGTGCCGGGCGATGACGTGGGTGCTGGTCGTCGACGACGACGCGCTCGTCCGCGCCGGCCTGTCGATGCTGCTCGCAGGCGCCCCGGAGATCACGATCGTCGGCGAGGTCGCCGACGGCACCGAGGTCGGCCACGCGGTGGCCAAGCAGGAGCCCGATGTCGTCTTGATGGACATCCGGATGCCCGGGATGGACGGCCTCACCGCCACCGAGCTGCTGCGCACCCAGGACGACGCCCCCGAGGTCATCGTCCTCACCACCTTCGAGGCCGGCGACGACGTCGTGCGCGCCCTCCGCGCCGGCGCGAGCGGATTCCTCCTCAAGGACACCCCACCCGCGGACCTCGTCCGCGCCGTCGTCGCGGTCGCCGCCGGCGAGCCGATGCTCTCGCCGGCCGTCACGCGCCGCCTCATCGGCCACGTCACCGGCGACGGCCTCGGCGACCGCCGGCGCCGGGCCCGCGAGCAACTCGACCGCCTCACCGACCGCGAGCGCGAGGTCGCCGTCGCCGTCGGCCTCGGCAAGTCCAACGCCGAGATCAGCCGCGACCTCTATATGAGCGTGGCGACCGTCAAGGCGCACGTCTCACGCATGCTGGAAAAGCTCGAGTTCAACAACCGCGTCCAGATCGCGCTGCTCGCCCACGACGCCGGAGAAGCCGCGTGAAGATCAGCAGCGCGGACGGGTCTCGCCGCGTTGGGTCGTGGCTAGGCTCGGTGGATGGGCGACAACATGCGAGTCGAGCGCGGCTGGATCATCGTCGACGGCACGCGCGCGGACGACGGCCACGTCGTGCTCGGCACGGGCGGCGAGATCCGGCTCAGCCCGTTCGACGCGTTGCAAGACCGCCGCGATCTGCACATCCCTTCGAGCGCGATCCTGAAGGCGTCCGTTCAGCGCTTGGCGTTCTGGCGCCGATAGCGCTCGCTGCACGAGCTGCCGATCGTGCGCGACCCTCGCCGGTCAGCCCACTCGCGAACCCGGTCTAGGCCCCGGACAGCGTCCGCGCCGGGCCGGCGAGCGTCGCCTGCAGCCGGCGCGCCGCGTCGAGGTGGTCGCCGGTCCAGATCAGCCGCACGGCGGTGTCGCCTGCCTCGCCGTCGAGCGCGTCCACGAGACGCCGCTCGGCGAGCTCGTCGCGCGTCACCGGCTCGGGAACCGGCCGGTCGCCGTCGAGGCTCGCCGCGAAGCCGTCGTACCAGACGGCCATGCGCTCGCCGCTCGCCGCCAGCTCGCGGCCCGCCGGATCGGCGGCGCCGTCAGAGCCGCGTTCGCGCCACAGGTCGAGCACCGCGTCGCCCGCGAGCCGCAGGCCGACGACGCCGGTGACGAGGCTCGTGACGTCGGCGAGGGGGAGGGGCTTGGCACCGCGCTCCGCGAGGTAGCTGCGGAACGTGTCGTCGAGGCGGCGCGAGGCGGCCGCGGCGCGCGCCGCCTCGGCGGACGGCGGCGCGCCGCGCAGCGCGCCGAAGCGCACCGCGGCGGCGAGGTAGGCGGCGCTGTCGACGTATGCCGCCGAGAGCGCCCTGCCGAGCGCCGTCGAGGCGCCGCGCGGCCAGAACAGCAGGCCCACGAGCAGGCTCACGGCGCAGCCGAGCAGGACGTCCTCGATCCGCACCAGCCCGACCTCCCAGCCCTGTAGGGCGAGCAGGTTGAAGAGGATCAGCAGCACCAGCGTGAACGCGGCCTGGCCGGCGGCGAAGGAGATCGTCGCGGGCGCCAGCCCGGCGAACAGCACCGCCGGCGGCAGCAGCACCCACAGCAGCGCGGTGTTCGTCCCGATCAGCGAGACGAGCACGGCGCCCACGACGAACCCGGCGAGCGTGCCGAGCACGCCCTGGAGCACGCCCTGGCCGGTGCTGAGCGCGTTCGAGCGCAGCACGGAGAGCGTGCCGAGCACGACCCAGAACGCGTGCTGCACGTTGGAGAGGTCGGCCACCAGCACCGCGAGCCCGAGCGCCACCGCGCCGCGGACGCTGTTCTGCAGCCACAGCGAGCTGCGCTCGACGTGTGCGCCCGCGCGCTCGTGTGCCGCCGACAGCGGGCTCGTCAGCCCGGACGGCCGGCGGCCGAGCAGCTGCTCCAGCCAGCTGCGGCGCTCGGCGGCCGCCGCGAGATCGATGTTGCCGGCGATCTGCGAGACGACGTAGCTGAGCTCGTGCGCCCGGAAGGTCGGGTCCAGCGACGACGGCGCCGGCAGCATCCGCATCGCCTCGCGCTCGAGCTCGGCGAGCCGGGCGCGCAGCTCCTCCAGCGCCCGGTGGAGCCCGTCGGGCGGGAGCGCCGGCGCGTCGAGCAGGTCGGCGCCGCGCTCGAGCACCGCGGCCGCGGCGCCGCAGACGGTCCCGGCGCCGCGCGCCGCCGGCACATCCGCGGGGACGATCGAGTCGAGCCACTTCAGCTCGTCGACCAGCCGCACGACGGAGCGCGCGGCGGTGCTCAGCCCGGTCGGCCGGTACGGCGTCGCGAAGAACACGTCGTGCAGCGCCTTCACCGCCTCGCCGGCCTCGCTCGCGGCGCCGCGCAGGCGCGTCGCCAGCGCGCGGCAGGCCCGGATCGCCGCGCTGCGCACCGGGTCCCGCGCCGGCGCCGGCCACAGCAGAGCGACGGCGAGCAGCGCGCCGCCCGAAGCGAGGCCCCAGCCGGCCAGCCGGTCGGGGATCGACGAAGCCGGCCCCGGCAGCGTGACGGGCAGCGTGAAGGCGACCAGCAGCGAGGTCGTCGCCGCCGCCAGCACCGAGCTCACGACGCCGGCGAACAGCACGCCGAACGCGACGACCGCCATCGCGAGCGCGGCGAGCCACGTCGTCTGCGACGCGAGCGTGCCGAAGCACACGAACACGGCCCCGGTCAGCGCCAGCGCGGCCTGCGCCTGCAGGCGCGAGCGCATCGGCCCGGCGAAGTCGACGAGCAGCAGCATCGCGAACGAGCCGAACGCGGCGAACGTCGCGACGGTCGGGTTGCCGATCACCTGCTTGCCGAGCGCGAACATCGCCGGCATCACGATCGCCGTCCGCGTGGCCCGCCGCAGCGCGGAGAGCATCGGGTCGTGCCGCCGGAGCCAGTTCACTCCCTGCAGGATCACATGGTTCGCGCGCGGGCAGGACGTCGTGCCCGCCGCTGAGGGCAGGGGCGCCGCGCCGGCGGGGAAGGACGCCGGCGCGGCGCGTGCTCACGCCGCCTGGCGGTGGATCTCAGGAGTCCGCCCGTTGCCGGCGTGAGGTGCGGGGAGCCGCGACTCGATCTGCTCGAGTGCCTGCTCGAGGTAACGCTTGAACACCGGATAGTTCTCGCTCATCGGGAAGTGCCCGATGTCCTCCATGACGATGAACTCCGCGCCCCGGATCCGGCTCGCGGTCTCCGCGGTCATCTCCGGCGTCGTCAGGTAGTCGTAGGTGCCCGTCATCATCACGACCGGGCAGCGCTCGCCGTCGATCTCCGACAGGTGCTCGCGCAGGTCGTGGTCGACGGAGTAGAAGTACAGGTCGCCGCGGAAGGCCTCCGAGCCCTGCGTGTAGTAGAACCACGTCTTCCAGCGGTCGCGGTCCGGCGACATCGGCGCCATCAGGTCCCAGGTGCCCGAAGCGCAGACCTGAGCCGCGTTGGCGTCCGGGCGGTGCCACCAGTCGAGGAAGAAGCCGGGCGAGTACGCGGCGGCCTCGACCGGGATCACGGCGGCGAAGCGGTCCGGGTAGCGGTAGGCCAGCTGCAGCGCGACGTTGCCGCCGAACGAGGAGCCCATGAAGATCGGGTCCTCGAGCTCCAGCGCGTCGCACAGCGCGACGATGAACTTCGTGTAGAAGTCCGCCGTCAGCCGGTACTCCTCCTCCCACCAGCGGCGGTCGTTCGGCGGGTCGGACTTGCCATGGCGCGGCAGGTCGTACGCGATCACGCGGTGGTCGGCCGTGATCTCCGGGTCCTCGAGCAGGTCGCGCCACTGGTGGTTGTGGCAGCCGGCCGTGTGCTGACACACCAGCGGCCGGCCCTGCCCGTTCTCGAGATAGAAGACCTTGTACTCGCCGCCGAGGTCGGGATCCTCGACCGAGAACGTGACGTAGTGCCCCGTGACGGGGGAGATCTGAGCGCTCATACGGGGACTCCGGTCTCGCGCAGGAGCTCGACCTGGCGCGTGAAGCAGTTCAGGTTCTGCATCAGCACGAGGAGCTCGCCCTCCATGCTGAGGCCTTCGCGGAAGGAGGCGGCCCAGATGCCGTGGTACATCGGCTTGGGTACGCGCTCGCCCATGCCACGCCACGTCTTCGCCGGAGCGCGCAGCGCGAACTGATAGTCGTCGAGCGGCTGCGGGTCGAGGTTGATCCTCTCGACGCGGCCCTTGTGCATCTCGACGATGACTCGCTGCTCTTGCATGTCGAGCATGTAGGTGCACGAGTACTGCCTGCCGTGCGCGCCGATCAGGGCGTCCTCGTTCGTGGCCTGCCTGAACGACTCTGCCCACGCTTGTGGAGTCGGCATCTCACCTCCTGGTCGAGTGATACTGGCCTAGTACCGACGCTAGGCAGCAGGAGCGTGCGAAACCAATGCAGATGCAGGAGGAATCGATAGGCAGTGCCTATCGATGCACTCATCGTCCGTGACTACGGTAGTGCTACATGGGGTGCGACATCGACCTCAGGCTGCTCCGGTACTTCGTGGCGGTGGCGGAGGAGCTGCACTTCGGCCATGCCGCGATGCGCCTGCACCTCAGCCAGCCCGCGCTGAGCACCCAGATCCACAAGCTCGAGCAGCTCGTCGGCGCGCAGCTGCTGGAGCGCACGAGCCGGCACGTCGAGCTCACCCCGGCGGGCGCCGTGCTGCTGGAGGAGGCCCGCCGCGTGCTGGTCAGCGCCGAGCGCGCGCTCCAAGCGACGCGCGAAGCGGCCCGCGGCGAGCGCGGGCGCTTCCTCGTCGGCTTCGTCGCCAACGCCGCGGCCGAGCTGACGCCGTCGATCCTCGAGGCATTCGAGACGCTTCACCCTCAGGTGCACGTCGAGATGCGCCAGTTCGGGTTCGCCGATCCTTCGTGCGGGCTTGCCGACGGCAAGGTCGACGTCGCGTTCGTGCGGCCACCGCTGCCGGCATCGGAGTGGCTGGCCTCCGAGCCGCTGTTCATCGAGCCGCGCGTGCTCGTCGTCGCCGACCGCTTCCCGGTCGCGGCCCGCAGCGAGGTGGTGACCGAGATGCTCGTGGACGAGCCGTTCGTCGCGCGGCGCGCCCCGGGCTACTGGCGCGACTACTGGCTCGCGGTCGACCAGCGGGACGGGCATCCGGTCAACGTGGGGGCGGAGGCGACGACCGTCGACGAGTGCTTCGAGGCGATCATGCGCGGCCAGGGGATGGCGTTCACGCAGGCGTCGTCGCGGCGCTTCTATGCCCGTCCGGGCCTGGCGTTCGTGCCTGTCGCCGACATTCCGCCGGCGTCGGTCTCGGTCGCGTGGCGGCGCGACGCCTGCACGCCGTTCGTCGCGGAGTTCGTCGCGATCGCGCTGCGGCTCGCGCGCGTGCCCGGCTGTGTGCCGGAATCCAGCCTCTCGACTCCGGTCGTGGTGCCTGAGCTCGCGGTCAAGCGCGCCACCGGCACCCCGTCAGGTCAGATCCAACCGTTCCGCGGAACAGGGGGCCGGGCACGCCGCCGTTCTTAGTGTCTTGGTCAACTACATGACCCAGCGGCCGGGATCGGCCGCCTGCGAAGGAGCCATGCAGATGAACCTGTCCTGCAAGCGCGGTGCGGCCATAGCCGCCGTGCTGACGACGGCGGCGATCGCCGTCCCGGCCGCCGGTGCGCACGCCGCGACCTTTCCCCCGACGCCCACACCCACGGCCGGCTGGAAGCTTCCTGCCGCGACCCTGCCCGCCGGCTGGGCGCCGGGCCTGAGCGCCGCCGGCTGGGCGGGCACGCCTGCGGCCTCGCTGGGCTTCACGGGTCCGACCGTCGGCCAGGTGGCCGCCGTGATCGGCCCGACCATCATCACCACCGCGCCGTCGACGTTCATCAACACCAACAACCAGGTCTCCGCGGGCGGCGCGCTCTCCGGCGGCCAGGTCTCCGGCGCGGCGGGAGGGAACGGCTGATGCGTCGCACGCTCACCCTGACGGCGGCCGCCGGCCTGCTCGCGCTGGCCGCCCCCGCGGCTGCGAGCGCGGCGACCGCGCCGCCCCCGCCGAACGCCGCCCCGGTCCTGATGTCCTTCACTCCGCCGGCCGTCGGGCCGCTCAGCGTGGACATCGGCGCCACGATCATCAACGGCCAGGTGGTCTCCCAGCCGCTGCACGTGCTCGTGCCCGCGACGAAGATCGAAACGTCCACCTGGACGTGGCCGTCGTCGCCGGCGTCCTCGCCCTCGGAACCCTGAGTCCTCCCGCCGCCTCCGTCGCGATCGACCGCCTCCGCGCGGTGGTGCCAGGGGGTGACCTAAGGAACGTCGCGCACCCCCGGCACGCGGTGATCGTCGGGGGCACGCGGCTCGCCCTCGCTCCCCTTACCTGCCGCCGTTGACGTTCACCGGCGCCAGCACGGCGCGACGGCCGCGAGCACGCCGTGATCCCAGCCGCGACGCGATCTCCGCGCGCGGCCCGTCTCTCCCGGCGAACGTCAACTGCGCGTCAGGGGGCGAGACCGATCGCGCGCGATCGCCGCGAACCGGCTTCTCGGTCCACGCGGGCGGAGACGGCAAAGGCAACAGGGCGGGGCGAGGTCGCGGCGAGGGTCGTCCATCGTGTCGACCGCTCACAGCCCCTCCAGCTCGAGCTGGCGGACGTTGGTCCTGGCGAGCTCGACGAGCTGGTCGCCGCGGCCGGAGAGGACGCTGCGCGTCGCCCACAGCGCGAAGCCGCCGGCCTGCTTGAACGTGATCTTCGGGGGCAGCGAGAGCTCGTGGCGGGCGGTGAGGACGTCGACGACGGCGGGTCCCTGGTGGTCGAGCGCGGCGCGCAGCCCGTCCTCGAGCTCCTCCGGGCGCTCGACGCGCACGCCGTAGAGGCCGAGCGAGCGGGCCACCGAGGAGAAGTCGGGGTTCTCGAGCCCGGTGCCGAAGTTCACGATCCCCGCCGCCTTCATCTCGAGCTCGACGAAGGCGAGCGCGGAGTTGTCGAAGACGACGACCTTGACCGGCAGCCGCAGCTGGCGGAGCGTGATCAGCTCGCCGAGCAGCATCGCGAGCCCGCCGTCGCCGGAGAGCGTGATCACCTGGCGGCCGGGGTGGCTCGCCTGCACGCCGATCGCCTGCGGCAGCGCATTGGCCATGGTGCCGTGGGCGAAGGAGCCGATCAGCCGCCGCCTGCCGTTCATGCGCAGGTGGCGCGCGGCCCACACGACCGGCGTCCCGACGTCGGCGAGGAACGCGGCGTCCTCGGTCGCGAGCCGGTCGATCGCCGCCGCGACGGACTGCGGGTGGATGCGGGCGCCGCTCGCGCTCTCCTCGGCCAGCGCTCCGAGGCGCCTGCGGGTCCGGCGGTAGTGGGCGAGCATCCGCTGCAGGTGAGCGTCGTCGCGATCGGGGCGCAGGAGCGAGACGAGCGCCGAGGCGGTGTCCCTGACGGTGCCGACGAGCGGGACGTCGACATGCGCGCGGCGGCCGATCTGCTCGCCGCGGACGTCGACCTGGACGATCGGGACGTTGTCGGGATAGAACTCGCGGTAGGGCAGGTCGGCGCCGAGGATCAGCAGCGCGTCGCAGTGCTCCATCGCGCGGTAGCCCGAGGCGAAGCCGAGCAGCCCCGTCATCCCGACGTCGTAGGGGTTGTCGTACTCGACGACCTCCTTGCCGCGCAGCGTGTGCACGATCGGCGCCTTGAGCGCGCGGGCGAGCCCGATCAGCTCCGCGTGCGCGCCCTGGCAGCCCGCGCCGGCGAGGATCGTCGGGCGCTCGGCGCGGTCGAGCAGCGCGGCGGCCTTCGCGAGATCGCCGTCGGCGGGCCGGGCGACGGTCTGCGTGCGCATGATCGGCTGCGGCGGCCTGGAGTTGCTCGTCGCCTGGGCCAGGAAGACCTCGCCGGGGATGACGAGCACGGCGACGCCGCGGCGCTCGATCGCCGTCCGGATCGCGATCTCGAGCAGGCGCGGGAGCTGCGCGGGGACGCTCACCAGCTCGCTGAACAGGCTGCACTCCCGGAACAGCTCCTGTGGGTGCGTCTCCTGGAAGTAGCCGCCGCCGATCTCCTCGCGCGGGATGTGCGCCGCGATCGCGAGGACCGGGACGCGGCTGCGGTTGGCGTCGTAGAGGCCGTTGATCAGGTGCAGGTTGCCCGGGCCGCAGCTGGCGGCGCAGACGGCGAGCTCGCCGGTCGCGGCGGCCTCTCCGCCGGCCGCGAACGCCGCCGCCTCCTCGTGGCGGACGTGCTCCCACGTGAGGCCGCCGTCGCGGCGGATCGCGTCGGTGAGGCCGTTGAGCGAGTCGCCGGGCAAGCCGTAGACGCGCCGGACGCCCGATGCCTTGAGCACGCCGGCGACCTGATCGGCGACGGTGGTCGGCATGCCCTGAACGCTACGGGCGGGCGGCCGTGCCGCGGTAGCTGTGGGCGGGGGATGGGCCCGAACGCGCCGGGGCGGCGGGAGCTAGGCTGCCCGCCGTGAAGGCCTGGGCGGGCACGCCGGCGGCGCCGGACGTCGTGGACGAGGAGCTCGACGCGTGGGTCGCCGAGCCGCTCGCGACCGGCTTCGCGATCGCCGACGCGCACGTCGCGCACGCCGACCTGGCGGGAGCGCGGGCGGCGGGCGGCTCGATCGCGCGCTCGCGCGTGAGCTCGGTGAGCCTCGCGTCCTCGCGGCTGCGCTCGCTGTCGCTCGTCGACGTCGTGGTCGGCGACTGCGACGCGTCGAACGCGGACTGGACCGGCGGACGTCTGAAGCGGGTCGTCTTCGAGCGCTGCCGGCTCACCGGCGCGGCGCTCACGGAGGTCGAGGCCGAGGAGGTCGTCTTCCGCGACTGCCGCCTCGATCTCGCGACCTTCCGCGCCGCCCGGATCGTGCGCGCCGTGTTCGAGCGCTGCCGGCTCGACGAGGCGGACCTGTACGCCGCCGCGCTTCAGCAGGTCCGGTTCACCGACTGCCGCCTGCACCGCGTCGACGTCGACCAGGCGCGGCTCGCGAGCGTCGACCTCCGCGGCTCGGACCTCGACGACCCGCGCGGCGACCTGCGCGCGCTGCGCGGCGCGATCATCGACTCCGTCCAGCTCGCCGGCCTCGCGCCGCTGCTGGCCGAGCGGCTCGGGATCGAGGTCGGCTAGCGGCGGTCCGAGAGCGCGAAGGCGGCGGCCGCGCTCGCGCCGGAGACGGCGAGGACGGACGGCCAGGCGCCGATCCGCTTCGCGAGCGGGTGCGAGGCGCCGAAGCCGCCGAGATAGAGCGCGAGCAGCGCGGCGGCGGTTGGCGTGCCGGCCACGCGCCGCCACTCGCGCGCGCAGACGGCGCCGCCCGCGGCGAGCACCGCGCCGCCGAGCGGCCGGACGCCGGTCTCGCGCGCCACGAGGTAGCCGCCGATCAGCGAGCCGGCGGCGATCGGCGCGGTGGGAATTGACATGCTCCCGAGCCTAGCCCGGCCTCGGCGACCGCGGCGGCCATCGCCGCGTCGCGATCCCCGTACCCCTCGACCCCGATCGCGCGAGCTCGCGCGCTCCCGCCGACCAGCGCAGCGGGACGCCGTCGGCGGGATGGCGATCGGCGGCGGCGAGAAACGCGTCGGCTGCGTGGACCGCCGGAGACACCTGCGCAGCCTAGAGGCGCCCCCCGGCCGCTCGCCTACGTCGCGCGGGTCAGTACCACTTCCCGCGTGCGAAGCCCCCGAACGCGACCAGGCCGATCAGCGTGACGATCAGGCCGATCCAGAAGCTCCAGAAGATCATCAGGACGATGCCGATGATCACGATGATCCCGCCAAGCGAGATGCCGCCCATAGGACACACTCCTCACTAACGTCTTGCGGGTCACGGGCGGACCCGCTCCTCTTTAGGGTAGTCGGGCCTCGCCGGTTGATGACGCGAGGGTTCAGACGACCAGGTAGAGCGCGGGATGCGAGTCAAACGGGATGTTCGCTTCGACCGTCCGCAGCGCGCGGGCGAACATCAGCGGGCTCGACCAGCGGGCGACGTTGACGAAGCGCAGCTCGGCCGCGTCGTCGCGGTGCAGCCGCGTGCCGAGGTAGCCGCGCTGGGTTGAGAGCGCCTCGCGGATCGCGTGCCAGCCGGCGAGGAACGCATCGTCGCCCCCGGCCGGGACGTCGAACGGGTTGATCAGCGTCACACCCTCGCGGCCGTCCGGCGAGCCGTCGGCGTGCACGACCTCGTACTCGCCGGAGTGGGCCGGGAACGCGCTCGCCACGGGAGCGTCCGTCAACGCCGCGAAGCGGAACGCGACATCGTCGCGCAGCGCGCGGAACAGCACGCCGGCGTCCGGGCGCCGCGCGAGGAACCGCTCGTCGTCGCCGCGGGCGACCTCGAACAGCGTGATCCGCACGGCACGACCGTACCGCGGCGACGGCGGCCGCGTCCCGGGCAGCTGCGCTACCCGTCCGCAGCCTCGCGCGCGGCGCGCGCGAACAGCTGCGAGGCGCGCGTGAGCGAGCCCTGGTAGGCCCAGCCGATCTCCGGCTCGGCGGCGCCCGGATCGAGCCGCATCTCGGCGATGAACGCGTAGTCGCCGAGCTCGAACGCGCCGAAGCGCTCGACCGCGTCGTCGATCCAGTGCTCGACGAACCCGTCGACATGCTCCTTGAGCACCTCCGCGGGGTCGGGCTCCGTGTCCTCGGGATACGCGAAGGCGAAGTCGAGCACGGCGTCGGCCTCCTCCGCCGCGGCGACGACCGCGCGCACCGGCTCGCTCTCCTGCCCGCGCTGCGGCAGCGAGTCGTACGACTGCAGCCATTCGATCGCCAGCAACTCGAGGTCCTGCTCCCCGGCGTGCAGCGCAAGCGCGGCAACGGCGCCGACCACGCCCTCCGCCCGTGCGGCGCCGTAGACGAAGGCGCCGCCCGTCCCGTCCAGCCGGCGCACGTGGAGCAGGGCCACCCAGATGTCGTTCACGCAGCGCAGCTTCTCAGACGGCGCGCGCTCCCGGCGCCGGCGCATCCGGTCCGACCGCCGCCGCGCACTGCCCGCGAGCCGCCATTTTGCGCCGAAAGATGGTCGATCGGCGAGGGCTTGCGACGAGGCGTCGCTAGACGTCAAAGAGCGCACGAGGGCTGCGTAAACGCGCCCGAATTCCGTGGCGGCGGAGAGCACGCTCGTTTAGCCTCGCAGCCATGACCGCACCGACGCGTGCGCGGCGGGTCCCTGCGGGCGCTGAGACAGCGCTGGGCTTCGGTGCCGGACTTGGAACGTTCGCGGTCGTCGCGGTCATCCTGGCCGCAGCAGACTCCGACCTCGTCGCCGCGCTGCTGGCAGTCGTGTGCGCCGCGACCGTGGTCATGATCGCGCGTACGCTAGGCGCCGCATACGCAGCACCGGTCGCTATCGCGGGCCTCGTTGCGTACGACTGGTTCAAGTTCCCGCCGACCCATCCGCACACGCTGCCGGACTCCGGCGACGTCGCGACGCTGCTCGCCTATCTCGCCGTCGCGGTCCTCGCCGGCGAGCTCGGAGCGTATGGCGGCCGGCGCGCGCGCGACGCCGACGCGGCCCGCAGCCGGCTCGCCCAGGAGCAGGCGGCGCTGCGCCGCGTGGCCGAGCTCGTCGCGCGCGGGGTCTCGCCCGACGAGATCTTCGCCGCCGTCGGGCGCGAGGTCGGGATGCTGCTCGGCGTCGACGGCGCGCGAGCGATCCGCTACGTCTACGGCGACGAGGAGATCGAGCCGCTCGCGGGCTGGACCGCGCCGGGGTACGGGCCGCTGCCGAGCGACCGCATGAAGCTCGCCGACACCATGATCGCCGCCGAGATCCGGCACACCGGCCGGGTGGCGCGCGTCGCCGACTACGAGTCCGGCGGCAGGGGCATTCCCGAGGTGGTGCGGCACCTGAACGTCCGCTCCGCGATCGGGGCGCCGATCATCGTCGACGGGCGGCTGTGGGGCGCGATGCTCGCCTGGGTCATGCGCTCGGATCCGCTGCCCGAGAGCGCCGAGGCGCGGATCGCGAGCTTCACTGAGCTGATCGCGACCGCGATCTCGAACGCCGAGGCGCGTGCCGAGAGCGAGCGGCTCACCGAGGAGCAGGCCGCGCTGCGGCGGGTCGCGACGCTCGTCGCGCGGGAGCTGCCGCCGGGCGAGATCTTCATGGCCGTCGCGGAGGAGCTCGCGCAGCTGCTCGACGTCGACGACATGCGGGTGACGCGCTTCCAGGAGGGCATCGCGACCGTCGTCGGGAGCTGGGGCCACCACGAAGACGTGCTGCCGGTCGGATCGAGCGAGCCACTCGGCGGCGAAAACGTTTCAAGCCTGGTATGGCGCACCGCCGCGCCGTCCCGGATCGACGACTACGCGACCGCCACCGGGCCGCTCGCCGAGCGCCTGACCCGCAGCGGCGTGCGGTCGGCAGTCGGCGGTCCGATCGTCGTCCAGGGACAGTTGTGGGGTGCGATGATCGCGTCCTCGTGCCGGCGTGACCCGCTGCCGGCGAGCACCGAGGCGCGCATCGGCGAGTTCACCGAGCTCGTGGCGACCTCGATCTCCAACGTGCAGGCGCGGGCGGATCTGGCGGCGTCGCGGGCCCGTCTGATGGAGGCGACCGACGCCGAGCGCCGCAAGGTGGTGCGCGACCTGCACGACGGCGCGCAGCAGCGCCTCGTCCATACCGTGATCACGCTCAAGCTCGCGCTGCGCGCGCTCCATCGCAAGGAGCAGGGCGCGCCTGCGCTCGTCAACGACGCGATCGAGCAGACCAACCGGGCGATGGCCGAGCTGCACGAGCTCGCGCAGGGCATCCTCCCGTCGGTCCTGACGCGCGAGGGGCTGCGCGCGAGCGTCGAGGCGCTGGCCTCGCGGATGATCGTTCCCGTCGAGCTCGACGTGGCGTCCGGGCGCCTGCCGGCGGCCGTCGAGGCGACCGCCTACTTCGTCGTCGCCGAGGCGCTCACGAACGTCGCCAAGCACGCCCAGGCGTCGTGCGCCGAGGTCGCGGCGCAGATCCGCGACGGCTCGCTGCGCATCCAGGTCCGTGACGACGGCGTCGGCGGCGCGCGCGCCGAGGGGAGCGGCCTGCAGGGGCTCAAGGACCGGGTCGCCGTGCTCGACGGGCGGCTGGCGATCGTGACGCCGCCGGACGGCGGCACGCTGGTGTCGGCCGATATCCCGATACCGAGCGGCTACGAAAGGGCGAGCGGGTAGCTTGCCATGCGTCGCATGGCGACGGCGCGCAAGCAGCGGCAGGAGTACGCCGCCGAGGCGTGCGAGCGCGGAGACCAAGCGCTCGCGCGCGCGTTCGTCTTCCTGGGCAAGCGCTGGAACGCCGTCGTGCTCGGCAACCTGCGCACGTCGCCGGCCGGCTTCCGCGAGCTCTCGCGCGCGATCGGCAAGATCTCGGACTCGGTGCTGTCGGACCGGCTGTCGGACCTCACCGCCGCGGGGCCGATCGCCCGTACCGTCGACCCGGGGCCGCCGGTCTCGGTCTCCTACGCGCTGACCGACCGCGGCAAGGCGCTGATGCCCGCGCTCGAGCAGATCTCGCTGTGGGCGTCGGAGCACCTGCTCGAAGACGATTGCTGACGTTGGCGGCCGGCCGCCCGGGGTAGACCCCCGCGATGGCGACCATCGAGCGGTTCATTCCGGTCATGCCCGAGGCGATCTGGGACGTGCTCGCCGATCCGGCGGAGTACGGCGAGTGGGTCGTGGGCTCCAAGACGGTGCGCGACGCCGACGACGGCTTCCCGGCGCCCGGCACGCGGTTCCACCACGCGGTCGGCATCGGGCCGCTGACCGTGCGCGACCACACCGAGGTCGTCGCCGTGGAGCCGGCGCGCCTCCTGCGCCTGCGCGCGAAGGCGCGCCCCGTCGGCACCGCGGCGGTCCGGCTCGAGCTCGAGCCGGCCGACGGGGGCACGACGGTGCGCATGAGCGAGCGCCCCGACGGCGTGTTCGCGCCGCTCGCGCTCAACCCGTTCGTCCACCTCGTGATCAAGCTCCGCAACGCGGAGTCGCTCAGGCGCCTCGAGCGGCGCGCGCTGCGCCGGGTCGCTCGACGTGCCGCTTGAGGTCTGAGAGCGCGCGGCGCATCACCGCGTCGGCGATCACGGCGCGCACCGGCCCGGGCACGAAGCGGCCGGGGTCGATGCGCAGGTCGAGCTCGGCGCGCGTGCGCCCGCCGGCGAGCGGCTCGAAGCGCCATTCTCCGGCGAAGTCCCGGAAGTCGCCGCCGAGGTACTCGCTGCCGAGCCGCCGCGGCTCGTCGTAGACCTGTCGCAGCCGGTAGCGGACGCGCTTGACGCGCGCGTCGATCTCGTATTCGACCACGATGCCGCGGCCCTGCTCGTCGCGCTCGAGCACGCGCGCCGCGCAGACCGCGCCCTGCCACTCCGGCAGCCGCTCGTAGGCGGTCAGCGCGTCGAAGCACGCCTGCGGCGTCGCGTCGATCTCGGCGGTCCGGCAGTCGCCGTAGGCCGGCATCAGGCGAGCCTCCGGACGCGCCGGTCTCGCAGCAGCGCGCGCGCGGCGCCGCGGCCGCTCATGCCGTGCACCGCGCCGCCGGGGTGGGTCGACGCGCCGGCGACGTAGAGGCCGCGCAGCGGGCTGCGGTAGCGGCAGAGCGCAGGCGCCGGGCGGAAGATCAGCTGCTGGTCGAGCTCGTAGGAGCCGCCTGCGAGGTCGCCGCCGACCTGGCTCGGGTTCTCCTGCTCGGACTGTCGCGGCGAGCGCAGGGCGCGGCCCAGCACGAGCGAGGAGAAGCCGGGCGCGAAGCGCTCGAGCTGCGCCTCGATGCGCTCCGCCACCGCCTCGTCGGAGAGCTCGTAGCGGGAGGGGACGTGGCCGTAGACGTAGAGCGTGTGCCGGCCGGCGGGCGCGCGCGCCGGGTCGTGCAGCGATTGCTGGCCGACGACGAGCGCCGGCCGCTCGGGCACCTGCCCGCGGCGGGCGTCGTCTGCGGCGCGCGTGAGCTCCTCCAGCTCGCCCGCGACGTGCACGACGGCCGCCGCGCGCGGCTCTACTGCCGTCCATGGCACCGGGCCGGAGAGGGCGTAGTCGAGCTTGAACGGCGCCGTGCCGTAGCGCCAGATGCCCAGCCGCCGGTGCAGGCGGCCGGGGAGGGCGCCCGCGGGGACCAGGCGCGCGAGCACTCCGGCGCTGACCGTGGTGAGGACCGCATCCGCGGCGAGCTCCTCGCCGCCGCGCAGGCGCACGCCCGCGGCGCGCCCGCCGCGGACGAGGATCTCCTCGGCGGTCGCGTCGCAGCGCAGCCGCGCTCCGGCGGCCTGCGCGCGTCGCACGAGCGCGTCGGTCAGGGTCTGGATCCCGCCGCGCGCCAGCGGCCACCCGTGGCTGTGGCCGAGCAGCTGCAGCAGCAGCCCGAACGCGCCGCTCGCGGCGGTCGTCGGCGGCAGGCCGGTGTGCTGGGCCGAGCCCGCGAGCCACGCGGTCGCGCGCCGGTCGCCCTCGAAGAGGTCGAGGCCGAGCGCCTCGACCGAGGCCGCCAGCCGCCGCGCCCACTCGATGCCGTCGCGCCGCAGCGACAGCGCCAGCCGCGCCGGCGCGCGCAGCGGCGGGAGGCGCGTCAGCACGGCGTCGGTCAGCGGCTGCGCGAGCGGCAGCAGCCGCTCCATCGCCGCCGCCCAGCCGCCCCCGGCGGCGCCGAGTGACGCGACCGTCGCGCCGACGTCGCGGTGCAGCGCGATCGCCGAGCCGTCGGGGAACGGGTGTGCGAGGACGACCGGCGGGACGATCCACTCGACGTCCAGCTCCAGCTCGCGCATCGCGGGAGACGCCGCGGTCATCGGGACGAAGCCCGCACAGTGATCGTGCACGAAGCCGGGCAGCGTCGACTGCACCGAAGTGGTCGCGCCGCCGGGACGCGGCGCATGCTCGAGCAGCGTCACGTCGCAGCCGCCCGCCGCGAGATGGATCGCGGCGACCAGGCCGTTGTGGCCGGCGCCGACCACGAGGACGCGCGTCACGTCAGGGCCTGAAGACGACCTTGAACGCGCCGTCCTGCTTCTTCTGGAACATCTCGTAGGCGGCGGGCGCCTCGGTCAGCGGCAGGTGGTGCGTGGCGAACGTGTCGACGCCGAGCGGGTCGTCGCCGTCGGACAGCAGCGGCAGGATCTCGTCGACCCAGCGCCGCACGTTCGCCTGACCCATCTTCAGCGTCACCTGCTTGTCGAAGAGCTGCAGCATGTTGAGCGGGTCGGCGGTGCCGCCGTAGACGCCCGACAGCGAGATCGTCCCGCCGCGCCGCACCATCTCGATCGCGAGGTTCAGCACGCTCAGCCGGTCGATGCCGGCCGTCTGCATCACCTTGCGCGCGACGGCGTCGGGCATCAGGCCCGCCAGCGTGTGGGCGAGCTTGGCGCCGGGGGCGCCGTGCGCCTCCATGCCGACGGCGTCGATCACCGAGTCCGGGCCGCGCCCGCCGGTCAGCTCGCGCACGGCCTCCGGCACGTTCTTCCCGACGGCCCCGACGTCGATCGTCTGCACGCCGTGGCTCCGCGAGCGCGCCAGGCGCTCCGGCACGAGGTCGATCCCGATCACCTGGCCGGCGCCGAGATGCTGGGCGATGCGCGTGGACATCTCGCCGATCGGCCCAAGGCCGATCACCGCGAGGCTGCCGCCGTCCGGGATCTGCGCGTACTCGACCGCCTGCCAGGCGGTGGGGAGGACGTCCGACAGATACAGGAAGCGGTCGTCCGGCGGCCCCTCGGGCACCTTGATCGGGCCGTACTGCGCCTGCGGCACGCGCAGCAACTCGGCCTGCCCGCCCGGCACCTCGCCGTAGAGCTTGGTGTAGCCGAACAGCGCCGCGCCCATGCCCTGTTCGCGCACCTGGGTGGTCTCGCACTGCGACTGGAGCCCGTGCTCGCACATGAAGCAGCGGCCGCAGGAGATGTTGAACGGGATCACGACGCGGTCGCCCGGCGCGATGCCCGTGACCTCGGCGCCGACCTCCTCGACGATGCCCATCGGCTCATGTCCCAGCACGTCGCCTTCGCCGATGAAGGGTCCGAGGACCTCGTACAGGTGCAGATCGGAGCCGCACAGACCGGTCGAGGTGATGCGGACGATCGCGTCGGTCGGCTGCTCGATCGTGGGATCGGGGACGTTGTCGATCCGCACGTCGCGCTTGCCGTGGAAGGTGAGAGCTCTCATCGGCCGGTCCCTACCCACACGGTGCGATCGCCGCACCCTGGGTAGCCCTCCGCGCATGAGGATCGTCGTCACGGGCGCCACCGGCAACGTCGGCACGAGCGTCGTCCGCGCGCTCGGGGACGACCCGCGCGTGCGCGAGATCGTGGGGATCGCGCGCCGGCGGCCGGATTGGCAGGCGGTGCGCACGCGCTGGGTGACCGCCGACGTGGCGCGCGACGACATGCGCGCGCTGTTCGAAGGCGCCGACGCGGTGATCCATCTCGCCTGGCTGATCCAGCCGAGCCGCGACGACGCCGAGTTGGAGCGCGTCAACGTGGAGGGCTCGCGGCGCGTGTTCGAGGCCGCGGGGCAAGCGGGCGTGCCGGCGCTCGTGTACGCGTCCTCGATCGGCGCCTACTCGCCCGGGCCGAAGGATCGGCCGGTCGACGAGTCGTGGCCGGTCGGCGGCATCCAGTCGCTCTTCTACTCGCGCCATAAGGCGGCCGCGGAGCGCATGCTCGACGCGGTCGAGGCGGGGTTCCCCGCGCTGCGTGTCGTGCGGCTGCGGCCGGGGCTGATCTTCAAGCGCGAGGCGGGGCCGGAGATTCGCCGCCTGTTCGCGGGGCCGCTGCTGCCGGCGCGGCTGCTCAAGCCGGGCGTCCTGCCCGTGCTGCCGCTGCCGGACCGGCTCGTCGTGCAGTGCGTGCACGCCGCCGACGTTGCCGAGGCGTACCGGCTCGCCGCGCTCTCGCCCGAGGCGTCCGGCGCCTACAACATCGCCGCCGACCCGGTGCTCGACCCGGGCACGCTGGCGCGCGTGCTGCGCGCCCGCCGGCTGCGCGTCCCGGAGCGGCCGTTGCGCGCGCTCGCCTCCGCGACGTGGCACGCGCGCCTGCAGCCCGCGCCGCCCGGCTGGTTCGACCTCGGCCTCGAGGTGCCGGTGATGGACACGAGCAAAGCGCGCGAGCAGCTCGGCTGGACGCCGCGGCACACCGCCGTCGAGGCCCTCGAGGAGCTGCTCGCGGGGATGCGCGAGCCGGCCGGCCTGTCGACCCCGCCGCTGGAGCCGCACGCGGGCGGGCCGCTGCGGGTGCGCGAGCTGTTCACGGGGCTCGGCCGGCGCCTGTAAGCTTGGTCGCGATGCTCCGCCGGCGCGCCATTGCGATCTCCATCGCCTCGGGCACGCCGTGCATCTCCATTATCGCCACCTAGGCCTGAGCGTCGTTCGCGCCCAGGCCACGACGGTCCCCTCGGGACCGGCGCGGTGACGCGGCGGAGAACAGGGGACAGGAGGTTCCCTCGTGACCGCCATCGTCCAGTCCCCCTCATTCGCCCCGATCGGCCGTGAGCGCCGCCTGTCCCTCGAGACCACCGGCGACGCCGACGTGCTCCTGCGCGTCCTCGTGCTCCTGCGCCGGCGGGGCTTCGCCGTGCGTGCCTGCGAGTTCCGCGCGAGCGACCGTCATGCGCCGGCGCGGCTCGACCTCTGCGTCGAGTCGCCCATGCGCGCGGGCAGCCAGCTCGGGGCGTGGCTGATGAACGTCGTCGGGGTCGTGGGGGTGGCGGAGCAGTAGCCTGCTGACCGCGGGATGCGGATCACGGTTTCGGTAAACGGCGAGGAGCACTCGCGCGACGTCGAGCCCCGCCTGCTGCTCGTCCACTTCCTCCGCGACACGCTCGGGCTGACCGGCACCCACTGGGGCTGCGACACGTCGAACTGCGGAACGTGCGTGGTGCTGATGGACGGCGAGCCGGTCAAGTCCTGCACGGTTCTCGCGGCGACCGCCGAGCGCTACGAGATCACGACGGTGGAGGGGCTCGAGCGCGACGGGGAGCTGGACCCGGTGCAGCGCGGCTTCCACGAGGAGCACGGGCTGCAGTGCGGGTTCTGCACGCCGGGGATGCTCCTGACGGCGCGGGCGCTGCTGAACCGCAATCCCGATCCGACCGACGCCGAGATCCGCGAGGCGATCTCCGGCCAGATCTGCCGCTGCACGGGGTACGCGATGATCGTCCGCTCGATCCGCTGGGCCGCCGAGCACGAACGGAGCACGTGAATCACCGTCTAGTCGAGGTCGAGGGTGGCCGCATCCACCTGGCCGAGGAGGGCTCCGGCCCGCTCGTGCTGCTCGTCCACGGCTTCCCCGAGTCCTGGTACTCGTGGCGGCATCAGCTTCCGGCGCTGGCCGCCGCCGGCTTCCGCGCCGTGGCGATCGACGTCCGCGGCTACGGCCGCTCGTCGAAGCCGCCCGAGGTCGAGGCCTACCGGATGCTCGCCCACGTGTCCGACAATGTGGGCGTGGTGCGCGCGCTCGGCGAGGAGCGCGCGGCGATCGCCGGCCACGACTGGGGTTCCCCGATCGCGGCCAACTCGGCGCTGCTGCGGCCCGACGTCTTCGAGCGCGTCGCGCTGCTGAGCGTCCCGTACACGCCGCGCGGCGGGCCGCGGCCGACGTCGATCTTCGCGCGCGCGGGCGGCGAGGAGGAGTTCTACGTCAGCTACTTCCAGGCCGTCGGGCGCGCCGAGGCGGAGATCGAGCCCGATGTGCGCGGGTGGCTGCGCGGGTTGTACGCCGCACTCTCGGGCGAGCACCACGTGAACGTCTTCACGGTGCCGGCCGGCGGGAGGATGCGCGACCGCTTCCCGGACGCGGCATGGTTGCCCGAGGACGACCTCGACGTCTACGCGGGCGAGTTCGAGCGGACGGGGTTCTTCGGGGCGCTCGCGCGCTACCGCAACGTCGACCGCGACTGGGAGGACCTCGCGGCCTGGGACGGCGCGCCGATCCGCCAGCCGTCGCTGTTCCTCGGCGGAGAGCACGACGCGACGCGCGGCTGGCTCGCGCGTGTGATCGAGGAGCAGGCGGCGACGATGCCGGGGCTCACGGGCTCGCACACGATCGCGGGAGCCGGGCACTGGGTGCAGCAGGAGCGGCCGGACGAGGTGAACCGGCTGCTCGTCGAGTGGTTGCGAGCCCGGTGAGCGCCGGGTCGGCCGCGGCCGCTCAGCCCCGCCGAGCCGCCACCGACTGCCACAGCGTCACATGCACCTGCGGCCGCGCATGCGAGGACACGGCGCCCGCGCGTCCCGAGGAGATCGCCTGCGTCGCCTCCGCCGTCGTCGCGAACCGCTGCAGCTCCAGCGCTGCGGGCACCGCGCGCCCCAGCCCCAGCGTGCTCGCGTGCCACAGCTCGAGCACGGGCGTGCCTCGCACGTCGAGCCGTACGAGCGCGCGCCGGCGCACCTCGTCAACGACCGAGTGCGCGAGCGCGAGCACGACGCCCTCGCCCGCCGCGGCGGCGGCGATCGCGGCGGCCTGGGAGCTGTAGGAGGCGACCTCGGGCGCGAGGCCGTTGCGCGCGAGGAAGAGGCCCGCGCCGGTCGAGGGATCGAGGTCCGGCTGCCCGACCAGCCAGCGCTCCCCCGCGAGCTCGGAGGGCGCGATCGACCGCGCGCCCGCCAGCCGGTGCGACGGCGCGGCCAGGAGGATCAGCCTGCAGCGCAGGAACGGCGCCGACGCGATCCGCTCGGCCCCCGGGCTTGGACCGAGGGCGATGTCCGCCCGCCGGTGCTCCAGGGCGTCGGCGAACTCGCCGCCGGGCACCGCCTCGACGGCGACCTCGACGCTCTCCTCGCGCGCGGTGAACAGCTCGATCAGCGGTGCGATGTGCTCGGCCACCAGGCTCGTGGCCACGACCGACACCCGCCGCGACTCGCCCGAGGCCACCGACCGCCGGGCCTGCTCGGCCAGCCCCAGGATCTCGGTCGCCAGCGCCGCCAACCTGCGCCCGCCCTCGGTCAGTGCGATCCCGCGCCCGTTGCGCACGAACAGCTCATCCCCGAGCTCCTTCCTCAGCGCCGATACCGCGACCGACACGGCGGGCTCGGTGACCGACAGCTCCGCGGCGGCCCCCTTCACCGACCCGTGCCGGGCGACCAGCACGAACGACTGCAGCTGCGCGAGGGTCATAAGCGATCACTTAACTCGGGTTGACACCTCGACCGTAACACCGGGAAGCTGGATCCGGAGAGAGACCAAGGAGGAGTCCTGCAGGTCCCAGCACCGTTCGGCTATGAGCGAGCCACGTCGGTCGATCACGCGCTCATGCTGCTGGAGCAACTCGGCCCCGAGGCGCGGCTGCTCGCGGGCGGCCACAGCCTGCTGCCGATGATGAAGCTGCGGCTGGCGTCGCCGTCGTACGTGGTCGACATCGATCCGCTGGCCGACGAGCTCGGCTACGTCACCGAGGAGGACGGCGAGGTGCGGATCGGCGCGATGACGCGCCACAACGCGCTCCTGCAGTCCACGGCGCTCGATCGCCGCCTGGCGATCGTCAAGGACGCCGAGCGCGTGATCGCCGACCCGGTGGTCCGCAACCGCGGCACGATCGGCGGCGCGCTCTGCCAGGCCGACCCGTCCGAGGACCTGTCCGCCGTCTGCGCGGCGCTCAAGGCCCAGATGGTGATCCGCGCCACCGGCGGCGAGCGCGTCGTCGGCATGCGGGAGTTCCACCGCGGCCCGTACGAGACCGCCGTCGGGCCCGCCGAGATGCTCGTCGAGATCCGCGTCCCCGCGCCGCGCGGCTCCGGCAGCGCGTACGCGAAGGTCGACCGCCGCGTCGGCGACTGGGCCGTCGTCGCCGCCGGAGCCGCGCTCGCCCTCGAGGACGGCGTGATCGCGGGCGCGGGCGTCGCGCTGGCCGCGGCCGGCGGGGACATCACGTCCAGCGAAGCCGAGGCGGCGCTCGTGGGCGAGCCGCCTTCGCCGGAGCTGTTCGCCCGCGCCGCCGCGCTCGCCGCCGCAGCGTGCGAGCCCGTCAGCGACCAACGCGGGTCGGCGGAGTACAAGCGGCACGTCGCCGGCGTCCTGACGCAGCGCGTTCTCCAGCGCGCCGCCGCACGGGCGCTCCAAGTGCAGGAGGAGGTGTGAGATGCCGCTAGCGGCAAGCAGCGGTTGGTACGTCGGGATGGCGCTCGGGATCGTCGTGATCCTCGTGGCCGCGGCGATCGTCGTCACGATCGTCGCGCTCGCTCAGCGGATCGCGGCCCAGGCGCGGACCTCGGTCGCCGGCCTCGAGACCGTGCGCCGGCAGACGTCCGAGCTCGGCGGCGTCGCGCGCATCAACGACTCCGGCGTGCGCATCCTGCGCTCCGCGCGGGCGCTGAGGAAGGTGGCGGTCGGCAAATGAGCGCGCACACCGCCTGGGTCGTCTCGCTGATCATCGGCCTCGTCGCGGCGCTGATCGTGGCCGGCCTGCTCGCCGCGCTCATCCGCGCCGTGCGCGACATCGAGAGCTCGGTCGGCAGCCTGCTGGACGTCGCCGGCGCCGTCGCCGCCAACACCGCCGGCATCCCGCAGCTCGAGGCGACCGCCCCCGTGCTCGGGCTGATCGTGGAGGAAGCCGTGGTGCAGGACGGCTACATGAACGCGCTCACCGACGGCTACGGCGCCGAGGCGGTGGCGTGATGGTCGCGCTCTCCGTCATCCTCGCCGCCGTCGTGATCGCCGTGCTCGCCGTGGCGCTGATCGAGATCCGGCGCGGCCTGCACAGCATCTCCGAAGGCCTCGCCACGCTGTCGGCCGCGCTCAAGACGGTCGAGGCCGAGCACCTGCGGCCGCTCGAGCCGGCCGTGAAGGCGATCAACGCCCAGTTCGAGACGATCCTGTCCGCGCTCCCGGGCATCGCCCGCAAGGCCGCGGTGGTCGCCGAGAGGAGGCCGTCATGACGCTCTGGTGGATCGGCGACCTCGTGCTCCTGCTGGTGGTCCTGCCGGTCGTGGTCTACCTGCTCCACGGCGTGCTGAAGGAGGCCCGGAGCATCGTCCCGGCGGTCCGCGGCATCGCCACCGTCGCCACCGCGGGGTCGAGCGACCTCAACGCCGCGCCGCTGCTGCTGACGACCCAGCAGCAGGTCGTCGAGACCGTCGAGCTCGTCGCCGCCTACGGCGGCTCGCTCGACACGATCCTGGACGACGCCTGATGCCCGCCGCCGGAGTCGTCCTGATCGCCACGGTCGTCCTGATCGTGCTCGCGCTCGTCTACTACCTCGTGGCCACGATCTTCGCGCTGCGTCAGATCTCCGTTGGTCTAGACGACACCATCTCCGCAGTGGGAGAGATCGTCGAGAAGAGCGCCCCCGTCAACGGCGTCGTGACCGGCATCAACACGCACCTGGACGCGGCCGTGCAGGCGCTCGAGGGCCTGCTCGTCAAGAAGGCGGGCATGCAGGATGCCGTCGGGCTCGTCGACGGCCTGTATCCCGGCGCCGCGGCCGAGGGCTTCCGCGAGCTCGGCACGGCGAAGGCGCCGCGGATCGGCGAGGTCTACACGCGCGGCACGCTCACCCTGGCGCGCCTCGGCCGCGAGGCGCCGATCGCGGTCGCCAGCCCGGCCGGCGGCCCGGTGCTGCGCGACATCACGCGCGGGAGCCTCGCCGCGCGCGCCCTGTATCCCGCCGCGCGGCCGTCGAGATCTCCCGTCATCGGCACCGACGCGCCCGTCCAATACGAGGAGCCAGATGCAGACCCCAGCGCCGTTTGACTACGAGCGGGCGACGTCGCTCGACGGCGCGATCGCGTCTCTGAAGGCGCACGAGGGCGCGCGCATCATCGCCGGCGGCCACAGCCTGCTGCCGATGATGAAGCTGCGGCTCGCGACGCCCGAGCGGCTGATCGACATCAACGACCTGGACGAGCTCGCGTACATCCGCGAGGAGGGCGACGAGATCGCCATCGGCGCGCTCACCCGCCACGTGGAGCTGCTCGAGTCCGAGCTGCTGCACGATCGCTTCCCGGCCTTCCGCGACGCCGAGCAGGTGATCGCCGACCCGGTCGTGCGCAATCGCGGCACGATCGGTGGCTCGCTCTGCCAGGCCGACGCCGCCGAGGACCTGTCGGCGGTCTGCACCGCGGTGAAGGCGCGCGTCGTCATCCGCGGCCAGGGCAGCTCGCGCGTGATCGGCATGCACGACTTCCACCGCGGCCCGTGGATGACCGCGGTCGGCGAAGGGGAGATCCTGACCGAGATCAGGCTGCCGGTGACACCGGGCGCGGGCTCCGCGCACGAGAAGGTCGAGCGCCGCGCGGGCGACTGGGCGATCGCCGCCGCGTCGGTCGCCGTCTGGCTCGACGGCGACACGATCGCCGACGTGGGGATCGGCCTCAGCGCCGTCGGCCCGATGACGATCGGCCTCACCCGCGCCGAGGAGCTGCTGCGCGAGGCGACGCTGTCGGAGGAGCTGCTCGAGCAGGCCGGCGCGATCGCGAGCGAGGACTGCATGCCGGTCCCGGACGGCCGCGGCCCGGTCGACTACAAACGCCACCTCGCCGGGGTGCTGACCAAGCGCGCGCTGCGGCGCGCGACCGCCCGCGCCCTGCAGCAGGAGGTCTGAACGAGATGCTGGTGACGATCACGATCAACGGCGAGGTCGTCTCGCGCGACGTCGAGCCGCGGACCCTGCTCGTGCACTTCATCCGCGACACGCCGGGACTGACCGGGACGCACTGGGGCTGCGACACCTCCAACTGCGGCGCTTGCGTCGTCCTCATGGACGGGCAGCCGCTGAAGTCCTGCACGGCGCTGGCGGCGATGTGCATGGGGCACGAGATCCGGACGGTCGAGTCGCTCGAGGTCGACGGCGTGCTGGACCCGCTCCAGCAGGGCTTCCACGAGTGCCACGCGCTGCACTGCGGCTTCTGCACGCCGGGGATGTTGATGACCACGCGCGCGCTGCTGGACGCCAACCCCGACCCGACCGAGCAGGAGATCCGCACCGCGATCTCGGGCGCGATCTGCCGCTGCACGGGCTACAAGAACATCGTCGCGGCGGTCCGCTGGGCCGCCGAGCACCAGGAGGCACCACGATGAGCGCGATCGAGGAGCGGCCGATCGGCTTCGGCCGCCTGAAGCGCAAGGAGGACGCCCGCTTCATCCGCGGCAAGGGCACCTACCTGGACGACATCCGCCTGCCGGGCATGCTGCACGGCGCGATACTGCGCTCCCCGTTCGCGCACGCGAAGATCAACTCGATCGATACGAGCGCCGCGCTCGCGCACCCGAACGTCGCGGCGGTTGTCACGGCGAAGGACCTGGAGACGCTCGGATTGGCGTGGATGCCGACGATCTCCTACGACACCCAGGCCGTGCTCGCGGGCGACAAGGTCCGCTTCCAGGGCCAGGAGGTCGCGTTCGTGATCGCGACCGACGAGTACTCGGCGCGCGACGCGCTGGGGCTGATCGACGTCGACTACGAGCCGCTTGACGCCGTCGTCAACGCGCGCAAGGCGCTGGACCCCGACGCGCCGCTGATCCGCGACGACAAGGAGGGGCAGCTCGACAACCTCGCCAGCCCGACCTGGGAGGCGGGCGACGAGGAGGCGACCGACCGCGCGTTCGCCGAGGCCGACACGATCGTCAGCCGCGACATCATCTACCCGCGCTGCCACCCGGCGCCGCTCGAGACGTGCGGGATGATCGCCGACTTCAACCCGCAGACCGGCCAGCTCGACATCTACAACGGCAACCAGGCGCCGCACGCTCACCGCACGGTCTACGCGCACGTGGCCGGCCTGGCCGAGCACATGATCCGGATCCGCTGCAACGACATCGGCGGCGGCTTCGGCAACAAGGTCCCCGTCTATCCGGGCTACGTGTGCGCGATCGCCGGCTCGATCGTCGCCGGCGCGCCGGTCAAGTGGATCGAGGACCGCTCGGAGAACCTGATGTCGACCGGCTTCGCGCGCGACTACGTGATGAAGGCCGAGATGTGCGCCAGGGACGGGCGCATCACCGGCCTGCGGGTCGACGTGATCGCCGACCACGGCGCGTTCGACTCGACCGCGCAGCCGACGAAGTTCCCCGCCGGCTTCTTCCACATCGTCTGCGGCTCCTATGACCTCACCGCGAGCCACGTCAAGGTCAAGGCGGTCTACACCAACAAGGCGCCGGGCGGCGTGGCGTACCGCTGCTCGTTCCGCATCACCGAGGCCGTCTACCTCGTCGAGCGGATGGTCGACGCGCTCGCGATGGAGATGCGGACCGACCCGATCGAGCTGCGCATGCGCAGCTTCATCAAGCCGGAGCAGTTCCCGTACGAGACGACGACCGGCTGGACCTACGACTCGGGCAACTACGCGAAGGCGATGCGGGTCGCGATGGACATCGCCGGCTACGAGGACCTGCGGCGCGAGCAGGCGTCCAAGCGGGCGCGCGGCGAGCTGATGGGCATCGGCGTCTCGTTCTTCACCGAGGGCGTCGGCGCCGGCCCGCGCAAGCACATGGACATCCTCGGTCTGTCGATGAACGACGGCGCGGACCTGCGCGTGCACCCGTCGGGGAAGGCGGTCGTCTCGCTCTCGGCCCAGACCCAGGGCCAGGGCCACGAGACGACGTTCGCCCAGATCGTCGCCGAGGAGCTCGGCATCCCGCCTGAGGACGTGGACGTCCGCCACGGCGACACCGACAAGTCGCCCTACGGGCTCGGCACGTACGGCTCGCGCTCGACGCCGGTGTCCGGGGCGGCGGTCGCGGTGGTGTCGCGCAAGGTCCGCGACAAGGCGCGCCGGATCGCCGCGACGATGCTCGAGACCCGCCCTGAGGATCTCGCCTGGGAGAAGGGCCGCTGGTACGTCAAGGGCGACCCGGAGCAGGGCGCGACGATCTTCGAGATCACCAGGCGCGCCTACTCCGGCGAGGTGCTGCCGGAGGGCATGGAGGGCGGCCTCGACGCGCAGGTGATCTACGACCCGCCGAACCTCACGTATCCCTACGGCGCCTACATCGCGGTGGTGGACATCGATCCCGAGACGGCGCACGTGAAGGTCCGCCGCTTCATCGCCGTCGACGACTGCGGCGTGCGCATCAACCCGATGGTCGTCGAGGGGCAGATCCACGGCGGCCTCGCCGAGGGCGTCGGCATCGCGCTGATGGAGGTGATCTCGTTCGACGAGGCGGGCAACTGCCTCAACGGCTCGTTCATGGACTACCTGATCCCCACCGCGCTCGAGTGCCCGGACTTCGAGCTCGGCGAGACCGTCACGCCGTGCCCGCACCATCCGCTCGGCGCCAAGGGCGTCGGGGAATCGCCCAACGTCGGCTCACCGCCGGCGATCGTCAACGCCGTGATCGACGCGCTGCACGACACCCACGGCGTCGACCACATCGACATGCCGTGCACCCCGGCGCGCGTGTGGGCGGCGATGCAGGGAAGGCCCGAGCCGCCGCAGTGAGCGACGAGCTGGAACATCTCGCCCCCGACGCCGAGACGCTTGCGCGGCGGCTGGCCGCCGTCGACTACCTCGTCGACGAAGGGCTTGCCACCGCCCTCTTCCTCAGCCTCCGCCTCCCGCAGCCCCTGCTGCTGGAGGGGGAGGCGGGCGTGGGCAAGACCGAGGCGGCCAAGGCGCTCGCGAGCGCGCTGGACACCCCGCTGATCCGGCTGCAGTGCTACGACGGCATCGACGCGTCGGAGGCGCTGTACGAGTGGAACTACCCGCGCCAGCTGCTCGCGATCCGGCTCGCGGAGGCCAACGATGCGCGGCTGGGGGAGGATGACCTGTTCGGGCCGCAGTACCTCGTGCGGCGACCGCTCCTGCGCGCGCTGGAGCACCCTGGACCTAGACCTGCCGTGCTCCTGATCGATGAGATCGATCGCGCCGACGACGACTTCGAGGCGTTCCTGCTCGAGCTGCTCGCCGACGCGGCGGTGACGATCCCTGAGCTCGGGACGATCCGCGCGACGCATCCGCCGGCGATCGTCCTGACCTCCAACCGCACACGCGACCTGCACGACGCGGTCAAGCGCCGCTGCCTGTACCAGTGGATCGAGTACCCGACGGCCGAGCGCGAGCTGGAGATCGTCCGCCGGCGCGTGCCGGCCGCGGCGGAGTCGCTCGCGGTGGCCGTCGTGACCGCGGTGGCGAAGATGCGCGAGAGCGACGTCCAGAAGCCGCCGGGCATCGCCGAGGCGATCGACTGGCTGGCCGCGCTGCAGCTGCTCGGCGTGATCGAGCTGGACGAGACCACGATCGACCGCACGCTCGGCGCGGTGCTCAAGTACGGCGAGGACCAGGACGTGGTGCGCGCCGCCGGGCTCGGGAGCCTCGTGTGAGCGGGCCGCGGCACGTCGCCGTGGCGGCCGCGGCGCTCGAGCTCGACCTGCCGCCGCTCGTCGCCGCCTTCGCGCGCCGCCTGCACGAGGCGGGGCTGCCGATGACGCCCGAGCGCACCGCGCGCTTCGCCTCCGCGCTGGCGCTCGCGCGGCCCGTCGCGCGCACGCGCCTGTACTGGACGGCGCGCGCCGTGCTGGTCTCCGACCCGTCGCAGGTCAAGGCGTTCGACGCCGTGTTCTTCACGGTCTTCGGCGGGCTCACCGAGCGGCCCGCCCCGCCGCCGGAGGACGCGCCCTGGGCGCCGGCGCCGCCGGACGAGCGCGAGGCCGCGCCGCGGCGCGAAGCGGGCGCCGAGGGCGTCGCCGCCGGGCCGCCGTCGCCGGTCCACGGCACGGGCGCCCGCGGCCGCGAGCCCGAGCGCGAGGTCCCCGTGCCCGTCGCCGCGAGCGACGAGGAGCGGCTGCGCGGCAAGCGCTTCGACGCGCTCGAGCCGGGCGAGCTCGCGCAGCTCTACAAGCTGATGGCGCGGCTGGAGATCGCGACGCCGAAGCGCCGCACGCGGCGCGCCGACCGCGCGCGGCGCGGCGAGCACGTCGATCTGCGCCGGACGCTGCGCGGCGCTCTGCGCACGGGCGGCGACCCGAGCCGGCTCGCGCGCCGCCGCCGCCGCGTCGTCCCGCGCCGGATCGTCCTGCTGTGCGACATCTCCGGCTCGATGGAGCCGTACGCCCGCGCGTACCTCCAGTTCCTCGCGTGCGCCCGCCAGGCGGAGGCGTTCGTGTTCGCCACCCGCCTCACGCGCATCACCCGCGCGCTCGCGACGCGCTCGCCCGAGCGCGCGATCCAGCGCGCCGCCGCGGCGGCGCCCGACTGGTCCAGCGGGACCCGCATCGGCGAGGCGCTGCGCGCGTTCAACGACCGCCACGGCCGGCGCGGGATGGCGCGCGGCGCGGTGATCGTGATCATCTCGGACGGCTGGGAGCGCGGCGAGCCGGAGCTCGTGGCGCGCGAGATGCAGCGGCTCTCCCGCCTGGCCTACCGGATCGTGTGGGTCAACCCGCGCGCGAGCGCGAGCGGGTTCGCGCCGCGCGTCGGCGGCATGGCGGCGGCGCTGCCGCACATCGACGCGCTCGTCTCGGGCCACAGCCTGGAGGCGCTCGGCGAGGTGGCGGAGGCGATCGCGGCGGAGCGCACCCGCAAGCTTGACGCGCCGGAGGAGCAGGAGGAGGACGAGCCATGGGCGAGCGCGACGCCGGTCGCGGGCAGCTCGGTCGCGATGCCGAGCGGATACGGCCCGAGCCGCGGGAGGACGACGCCAGGATGGTGAACCGGCACGAGGGTAACTCTGGCGCGGCAGGATTCCCTGTCCGCACGTGCATCTACCCCGGCTGCGACCGGCCCGCGGTGCCCGCGCACCCTGCCGGCGGACCCCAGCCGGCGTTCTGCGACCGCGACGACCACAACGCCTTGACGGCGCACCTGGAGCGAATGAGGAGGCAGCGTGGCTGACGAGGCATACCGCGCGGTGTTCCTGCGCGTGCATCCGACCGGCAAGATGGTCCTGAGCCTCACGACCGAGCCCGACGGCAACGAGGCCCGCTACGCGCAGCTCGTCGCCGCCGAGCTCGGCGTGCCGGCGCTCGACGTCAAGGTCGTCCCGGCCGACGAGAACCGCTTCGGCGCAGGGCACGGCTACAACACGAGCCCGTCCGGCGGCACGGGCGCGGCCGTCGTCAGCGCGACGGGGAAGATCCTCGCCAAGGCGCGGCTGCTCGCCGGCGCCGACCTCGGAACCGAGGCCGACCACCTGCAGTGGGCCGACGGCGCGTTCGCGGGCGGCGGCGAGACCCGGACGATCGCCGACGTCGCGCTCTATGCCCATGGCTCGGGCGCACTCCCCCCGGGAGTCGAGGGTGGCCTGGACGCGCAGACCGTATACCGGGACTGACCATGACGCTCGAACCTGGAATCCACACCCTCGGCCCGGCTGACGGCACGCTCACCGTCCTCACCGGGAAGGGGGGCGCCGCCGCCAAGGCGGGGCACAACCTCATCATCGAAGTCACCCGCTGGAGCGCGAAGATCGAGGCCGGCGACACGATCTCGATGGCGCTGATGGCCGACCCGCGCTCGCTGCGCGTCGTCGATGCCAGCGGCGGCATCTCCCCGCTGGGCGAAGAGGAGCGCGCCGGCATCGCGCAGACGATCGACGAGGAGGTCCTCAAGGGCCTGCCGATCCGCTTCCGCTCGAGCCGGGTCGAGGTCTCGGGCAGCCGGCTCGAGGTGCACGGGGAGCTCGAGTTGATGCGCTTCCGGGCCCCGATCGAGTTCGCCCTGAACCTCTCGGGCGACGGCCGCCTCACCGGCAGCGCGATGATCAGGCAGACCGACTGGAAGATGAAGCCGTATTCGGCGCTGTTCGGCACGCTGAAGGTCGCCGACGTCGTCGAGGTCCAGATCGACGCGCGGGTGTCCGCGACGGTCGCAGCGACAAGGAGCGAACGCGATGGTTGAGCTCGACCACACCTTCTCCACGGGCAAGCCCACCGAGTACAACTGGGACGCGATCCTCGACCTCGACCGGATCATCCCCTGCGTCGAGGGCGGCAAGGTGCTCGAGCGCGAGAGCCCCGATCGAGCCAAGGCGGAGATCAAGGTCAAGATGGGCGCGATGTCGATGACGTTCCGCGGGACCGTCGAGGTCACCGAGCGCGACGAGGACGCGCATCGCGCCGTGCTCAAGGTCTCCTCCAAGGACGTCGGCGGCCAGGGCTACGCGAACGCCGATGTGGCGTTCACGCTGTCCGACGGCGGGGGGCGGATCCACACCTCGGCGCAGGTCAACGGCAAGCCCGCGTCGATGGGCGAGGGCGTCGTCTACAGCGTGCTCGACGCGCTGATCAACGACTTCACGGGCAAGCTCGCGAAGATCTGAGGCTTGCCGTGGAGCGGATGGTCATGCGGCGGATCCAGGAGGGCGAGGTGCCGCCCGACGGCGCCACCGCGCTCCAGGAGGACCCCGACCGCCCGGTGTTCCGCGGCAACGGCCGGTACGACTACGTCTGCGTCGAGTGCGGCAACGTGCTCGCGCACGCGATGGACCTCGAGCAGATGACCAAGCGCGTGCGCGTGAAGTGCGGGCGCTGCCGCACGATCAACGTCGCGGTCGTCGACTGGAAGGGGCCGACGCTCGCCCATGCGACTTCACCGGCCCCGGAGGGCTCGTCCGCCGGCGATCTGAAGGACGAGCCGTGATGGGGTTCGGGCGCATGAAGCGCAAGGAGGACGCGCGCTTCATCCGCGGGCAGGGGCGCTACGTCGACGACGTCCAGTTGCCGCGGATGCTCCATGGTGCGGTGCTGCGCGCGCCGGTCGCCCACGCGCGCATCCTCTCGATCGACGTCTCCGCGGCGCTGCAGCATCCGAAGGTGCACGCCGTGATCACCGGCGCGGACCTCGCGGAGCGCGGGATGGCGTGGATGCCGACGCTGTCGGCCGACGTCCAGGCCGTGCTGGCGACCGACAAGGTCCGCTTCCAGGGGCAGGAGGTCGCGTTCGTGATCGCCGACGACCGCTACTCGGCGCGCGATGCCCGCGAGCTGATCGACGTCGAGTACGACGTGCTGCCGGCCGTCGTCGACTCGCGCCGCGCGCTCGATCCCGACGCGCCGGTGATCCGCGACGACCAGGCCGGGCGGATCGACAACCACGTCTTCGACTGGGAGGCCGGCGACGCGGCGGCGACCGAGGCGGCGTTCGCCGCGGCCGACGTCGTGGTCGAGCAGGACATGCTGTTTCCGCGCTCGCATCCCGCGCCGATGGAGACGTGCGGGGCGGTCGCCGACTTCGATCGCGTCGGCGAGAGGCTGACGATCTGGTGCACGACGCAGGCGCCGCACGCGCACCGCACGCTGTACTCGCTCATCACGGGCCTGCCGGAGCACCGCATCCGGGTCATCTCGCCCGACGTCGGCGGCGGCTTCGGCAACAAGGTCCCGATCTACCCCGGCTACGTCTGCGCGATGGTCGGCTCGATGCTCACCGGCAAGCCCGTCAAGTGGGTCGAGGACCGCTCCGAGAACCTGATGTCGACCGGATTCGCGCGCGACTACGCGATGCGCGGGCGGATCGCGGCGTCGCGCGAGGGCAGGCTGCTCGCCGTGGCGGTCGACGTGATCGCCGACCACGGCGCGTTCAACGCGACCGCGCAGCCGAGCCGCTACCCGGCCGGCTTCTTCAGCGTCTTCACCGGCTCATACGACGTCGCCGCCGCGCACTGCCGCGTCACCGGCGTGTATACGAACAAGGCGCCGGGAGGGGTCGCGTACGCGTGCTCGTTCCGGATCGCCGAGGCGGTCTACCTCGTCGAGCGCGTCGTGGACTGCCTCGCGCGCGAGCTGGGCATGGACCCGGTCGAGCTGCGGCTGAAGAACCTCCTGCGGCCGGAGCAGTTCCCGTACGAGAGCCGGACCGGCTGGGTGTACGACTCCGGCGACTACGAGCGCGCCCTGCGCAAGGCGCTGGGGCTCGCGGGCTACGAGGAGCTGCGGCGCGAGCAGGCGTCCAAGCGGGCGCGGGGCGAGCTGATGGGGATCGGGGTGTCGTTCTTCACCGAGGCGGTCGGCGCCGGCCCGCGCCGGCACATGGACATGATGGGACTGGGGATGAACGACGGCGCCGCGATCCGCATCTCCCCCTCCGGCACCGCGCAGCTGGCGATCAGCGTGCAGACGCAGGGCCAGGGGCACGAGACGACGTTCGCGCAGATCGTCTCCGAGGAGCTGGGCATCCCGCCGGAGGACGTCGACGTCGTGCACGGCGACACGGACACGACGCCGTACGGGCTCGGCACCTACGGCAGCCGCTCGACGCCGGTGAGCGGGGCCGCCGCGGCGCTGGTCGCGCGCAAGGTGCGCGACCGCGCGCGGATCGTCGCCGGCGCGATGCTCGAGGTCGCGCCCGAGGACCTCGAGTGGGTGCGCGGACGCTGGGCGGTCAAGGGCGATCCCGAGCAGGGCGCCTCGATCCGCGAGATCGCGCTGGCCGCGCGCGGGCCGATCGAGCTGCCCGAGGGCGTCGAGGCCGGGCTCGACGCCGAGGCGGTCTACGACCCGCCGAACCTGACGTTCCCGTTCGGCGCGTACGTGTGCGTGGTCGACGTCGACCCCGGGACGGCGCACGTGAAGGTCCGGCGCTTCGTCGCGGTCGACGACTGCGGCGTGCGCATCAACCCGATGATCGTCGAGGGGCAGATCCACGGCGGGCTGACCGACGGCGTCGGCATGGCACTGATGGAGCAGATCGCCTTCGACGAGGACGGCAACTGCCTCAGCGCCTCCTTGATGGACTACCTGATCCCCACCGCCGTCGAGGTCCCGGACTGGGAGACGGGCGAGACCGTCACGCCGTCCCCGCATCACCCGATCGGGGCCAAGGGGATCGGCGAGTCGGCCACCGTCGGCTCGCCGCCGGCGATCGTGAACGCGATCTGCGACGCGCTGGAGCCGTTCGGTGTCCGGCACGTGGACATGCCCTGCACGCCGTCGCGCGTGTGGGAGGCGATGCAAGGAGCGCGATGATCAAGGGTGAGCTCGTGAAGGAGATGGAGCGGCTGCGGGGCGGCCGCGTGCCGTTCGTGATCGCGACCGTCGTCCGCGCCGCGAAGCCGACGTCGGTGCGGCCCGGGGACTCCGCCCTCGTGCTGGCCGACGGGACGATCGAGGGCTTCGTCGGCGGCGTCTGCGCGCAGTCCTCGGTCCGCCTGCACGCGGCGCGGGCGCTTGAGACCGGCGAGGCGCTCCTGCTGCGGCTGATCCCCGGCGCGGCGCCCGCGGACGAGCCCGCGACGGCGGAGGGCGTCGTCGTCGCACACAACCCGTGCCTGAGCGGCGGGTCGCTGGAGATCTTCCTCGAGCCGCAGCCGGTGGCGGCGCGCGTGGTCGTCGCGGGCGACACGCCGATCGCGCGCGCGGTGGCCGAGCTCGCGGCGACCGCGGGCTACGACGTCGCGCGCGGCGCCGAGCCCGACGCGTCCGACGCCGCGCTGGTCGTCGCCTCGCACGGCGAGGGCGAGGAGCCGCTGCTCGCACGCGCCCTGCACGCCGGCGTCGGCTACGTCGGCCTGGTCGCGTCGCCGCGGCGAGGCGCCGCGGTGGTCGCCTCGCTCGACGTGCCGGACGCGCTGCGCGCCCAGGTCCACACCCCGGCGGGTCTGGACATCGGGGCGCGCGGGCCGGCCGAGATCGCGATCTCGATCCTCGCGGAGATCGTCGCCGAGCGCACGGCGCACGCGCCGGCGGCCCCCGTGACCGCCGTCGATCCCGTGTGCGGGATGGAGGTCGTCGTGAGCGAGTCGACGCCGTCCCTGGGCGAGGGCGACGGGCGCGTGTACTTCTGTTGTGAGGGCTGCCAGGCGGCGTTCGCCGCGCGCAGGTAGAGCGAGCGCGGGACTGGCCCCGCAGTCGATCCCATCGCCTGAGGGTGCGTTGCCTTGGCGCGTCGTTCGCGAGTCGGCGTAGTCCCGCTCTCAGGCTGGAAATGTTGGCCACAGGGCCAGCTACGATCAACTGTACTCCTTGGCCGCGCAGGCCGCGTGACCAGGGGCGGCTCGGCTTCCTCCGGTGGGTCTTCACGGCGGCGCGGCGCGGAGATCGGCGAGGGCTCTGAGGCGGCGATCGCGGTTCCATACAACCCCGGCCGGCCGGGGGATTCGGCCGTCAGACGCTCTCGCGGAGCGCCAGGGCGACGGCGTCGCGCGCCGTCTGCACGCCCAGCTTGGCCTCGAGGCGCGCGAGCCGCTCGCGTACCGCGTGAAGGCTCAGGAACAGCTCGCACGCGAGCTCTGCTTCGTCGGCGACAGCGGCGGCCGCGCTCAGGACCTCGCTCTCGCGCGCGGTCAGCCCGAGACGCCCGAGCACGTCCATGCGGAAGCACGCCACCGTCTCCTCGAGCAGCAGGACGTGCGGATCGCCGGGCAGCAACCGGACCGTGAGGCGCCGGCCTTCGCGCTCGCTCACCAGCGGCGGGCGCGGCGGCAGCGCGAGCCACTCGGCCACCGCTGCCGGCAGCCAGCCGGGATGCTCGCCCACGCCGAAGTGCTCGATCAGCCAGCGCGCCGCACCAGGACTCGAGAGCTGGATCTCGCCGTCGCGATCGAGCACGACCACCGCCGTGTCGGGCCGCGGCTCGCCGGCGAGCGCGCGAGCGAGACGCCTGCGCGCCTCCGTGGTCCGCAGCGCGCCCTCGAGCCTCGCGCGGACAATGTCGAGCACATCGCGGTCGCGCTCGGAGAACGCGCGCTCGCTGCGCCCGAGTCCGGCGACGACCGCCTCGCCGCGCCCGGTCCGAACGCCGATCGCGATCTCGTACTCCACTCCGGACGCGTGCAGGAATTCGCCATAGAGCTCGTCATGGGTGAGGACGCCGCGCTCCACGACGTCCGACAGCCGCAGGGCCGGGCGGCGACCCGCCGCGTGCGCCGCGAGGAGCGGGTGACCGGCCGCGTCCCCGACGACGGCCTCGAACGCTCCGTCGGGCTCCGCTCCTTCCGGGAGCGCCGTGTGCCGGACTGCGCCGGTGGCGAGCTCGACGCGATCCCACGTCAGGACGTCTGCGGGAACGAGCTCGGCGAGCGCCTGCAGCACGCGGCACGCCAACTCCTCCTCCGTACGGGGCGCCCCGATCGAGCGGGCGAACCCGTACGCGGCTTCCACGTCGCTGTCGACGAGCCACGGCATGACGACTCAATTCACGATACACCCGCCGTCATTCCCCGCCCGCGCGCTTCGGCTGCTCCTCTGGCTTAGGCTTGCGGTGGTCGGTCGAGTAGAACCCCGTGCCCTTGAAACGCGGAGCGAACGGCTGCAGGACACGCTCGACCCGCTGACCCGTCGTCGGACATCTGACCAGGCTGTCCTCGGTCATGCGCTGCTGGAGCTCGAAGGTCGAGCCGTCCTCGCGCCGGTACACGTACACGGGCACCATCGGTGATTCTCCTGGTTCGGCGGTGCGGTGTCAGGACGGTCGCTGCGTACGAGCTCTCGGCGCAGAGCCGATCGCCCTGTCCGCTAACGTGACCGGTGCGGACGCGCACCAGTCTGAAGCCTCGGAACCGGTTCTCCCGCGCTCGCCTGAAAGGGGGTCCGCATGGATCCCGTCGAGTCGGCGCTGCCGACGATCCCGAACGCGCGGGGCGAGCTGACGCGAAGACCGCCCCCTCCAAAGCTGGAGATGAGCATCATGCGCAACCGCCACGAGCCGGGCCTGTGCCACGGCTGCCAGGCACCGATGGCGGGCCAGACCGACCGCTGCTGGAAGTGCGGCCAGGCCTGGGCGCCCAAGCCCCGCGCCGCCGGCACGCGCCGGTCCCTGCGCGAGAGTGCCACCCATGTGCAAGAAGTTCGAGCGCGCAGGCACGACCATGCCGAGCGCCGCCACCGCGCGCCGACGACCCGTGCGGGTGCGGCGACCGCGCCGAAGGAGACGTGACCATGGCGCATTCCAAATGCCTGGCCTGCAGGGCGCGCGTATGGCGTGATGGGCCCCCGGCAGATCATCTCGATGACCTCTGCCCCGGTTGCGGGGGGCCGCTCGAAATCGTCGGCGACCTGTCCGAGCTCGTGGGCCTGCGATCCCTGCGCGCACGGCCGCGCGGCCTGGCGTACAACAGACCTCCGGACCTCTCCGCGCGGATCTCGGCCCAGATCCGCGAGACGATCGCGCGCAACGACGCGGAGCGCCGGCGGCGCATCGACGTCGAGCGCGCGTGAGTGTTCCGCTCCCGGCAACGCTACACCAGCGCTCCCACGCTTCTCCGCACGGGTTCCTCGGGACCCGAGCTGGACGGCTGGGACAACGAAGGACGGCCACCTGCCGTCGGACACCACCCGGCGACGATCGTCGCGCGCGGTGCGCAAGCGTCCTAAGCCCTGCCGACGATCGCCGGCCACAGCGCCCGCGATCGCGCTCGTGCCGGCCGCCGGGAGCACCGGCTGCTGGGACTCCGCCCGCGTCGGCGTGGACCGCCGCTCGAGATCACGCCCGTCGCGAGAGCCGCGCTACCGCGGCCAGAAGGAGCGACGTGACCGACACCACCAAGCCGATCAGCCACGCCTGGGCGCCTTGTGAGCCCATGATCGCGGCGATGAACACCGCGATCCCGACGATCCCGGCGCTGACCACACCCCGCATCAGCGGCGCCTCGAGCGGCAGCCGCCTGCGATGAGAGGAAGTCCTCTCCTCCGGGCGCTCCGCGCGCGGCCCGCGGCGATCCTCGCGCGCCCTCCGCCGCGCCTCGCGCTCCTCGGACGGATCGGTCGCGGCCCCAGCTGAGCCGCGGCCTCGGTCCGGGTCTTGATTGACGCGCACCGGTTCGGGAACGGGCGCGTCGTGCGGTGGCTCGCTCGGCATGTCCGCGCCCCGGATCAGGCGACCGCTTCGGCTCTCGGATCCCCGTTCGTCGGCTCGAGCGGGATCGCCCACCAGGTCCCCTTCACACGTCGCACCAGACCGGCTTGATCGAGTTTGCGCAGGGTCTCCCGGAGCTCGCTCTCGGGCATCTCGAAGTCGCCCAGCAGGTCCTTCACCGAGCGGCCCGCGGGCAGCTTCGCAAGGCCTTCGTACACGTCTCGTCGCTGGCGCGGCTGGACGTTCAGCGTGGCGGAATCGGCTCGGGGCATGATGCGTCCCTTTCCAGTGGCGCTCCGTGCGCCACCTCGCCGCTCGGCTGGGCCGAGCAGTGGCCGCATATACAAAAGGGCGCTGGCGCGGTGCGCGTACGGCATCCGGCTTTGCGTCAGCGAGCGGGGAAAGCTGGTCTCCCCGGACACGTCAAACGATATCACCCGTTCAGGGACGGGCGCGGCGCGCGTCGGGGGGTCGCTGAGAGGTGGAGCACGCGGCGGTCCGCGGTTCCGGGCGGCTCGCTGTTCGGGTGCACCGCCTCGTTCGCCGCGTGGGCCGACCGTTAGCCGGCGCGTGCGTCGGCGCGCGCAGCGTCCTCGAGTCGCCGCGCGGCGCGCGTCACCCGCTCGGTCTTGTGGCCGCGCAGGCGGGCGGCAAGCAGGGCTCGCTCTCCGGCGATCCCCTCGGCGGTCGTGGCCGATCCACGTCCGCGCGATGTGGCTCCATCCTGCCGGGAGTGATCGGGCAGGCGTTCGGGCTGACTCATCGAGTCATCCTCCAATTCTTGAAGTGGGTCAACGTGCTTACAGGTGCTCGGACGCGAGTGGTCAGCAGTGACACGAGCTGCAAGCAACGTTCAGCCTACCGCACCGCGATCCTCGATGTGCTCGACCGTCACGGGGCTCGCGCGACGTCGGCGCGGCCGGGGAGCCACTCGCGGGCCGCTGGGTGCAGCGGGAACACGCCCCACGCGAGTACCGCGTCCGGTTACGCTGGGCTCGAGGTGGCGCTGCTCGGCCGCCGGCTCGTTCGCTCGCCCGGCTGCCTGGTGCTGACGTGCCGCAGCGACGCGCTGAGCGACCGGCCCGAGGTGCGGCGCGTGCTCGGGGCGCTGCCGCGCGACTGCGTGCGGCGGATCGAGCCGCCGGCGCTGTCCGCGGAGGCCGTCGCGCTGCTCGCGCGGCGCGCCGGGCGCACGGCCGACGACCTGCACGCGGTGTCAGGCGGCAACCCGTTCTTCGTCACCGAGGCGCTTGCCGCGCCGGCGGGGGAGACGGTGCCGGCGAGCGTCCGCGACGCGCTGGCCGCGCGGCTCTCGGGGATCGGGCCGGCGGCGCGCGCGGTCGTCGAGCTGGCCGCGGTCGTGCCGGGCCCCGCCGAGCTCTGGCTCGCCGACGAGGACGCCGCGGCGATCGACGAGTGCATCGCCGCTGGACTGCTGAGCCTCGACGGCGACGCGCTCGCGTTCCGGCACGACCTGGCGCGGCGCGCCGTCGAGGAGTCGATCTCGCCGGTCCGCCGCCGGCGGCTCGACCGGTTCGTGCTGGAGGCGCTGGAGGCGCGCGGCGGCGCCGATCCCGCGCGGCTCGTGCATCACGCGCGGCGGGCGGGAGACGCCGCGGCGATCCGCCGGCTGGCGCCGGCCGCGGCGCGAGCGGCGAGCGCCGCCCGCGGGCACCGGCAGGCGCTCGAGCACTGGGACGCCGCGCTCGACGCCGGCGCGGGCGCCGAGGCGCTCGAGGGCGTGGCCTATGAGGCGTATCTGTGCGGCCGCATGGACCGCGCCCTCGAGGCCCGGAGCGCGCTGCTCGAGCTGCATGAGGCCGCCGGCGACACGCTGCGCGCCGGCGACGGCCTGCGCTGGATCTCGCGCCTGCTGTGGTGGTCGGGCCGCGGCGCGGAGGCCGAGGCGGCGCTCGACCGCGCGATCGCGCTGCTGGAGGCGTTCCCCGACAGCCACGAGCTCTCGATGGCGCTGAGCGCGCGCTCGCAGCTGGCGATGCTCGCCGAGCGCGGGGAGGAGGCGGTCGCGCTCGGCACGCGCGCCGTCGAGCTCGCGCGGCGCCTCGGCGACGACGAGACCGTCGCGCACGCGCTGACGAACGTCGGCACCGTGCTCGTCGGCGGCGCGGAGAACGAGCGCGGCCGGGCGCTGCTCGAGGAGGCGCACGCGCTCGCGGCCGCGCGCGGCGCCGAGGACCACGCCGCGCGCGCGCTCGTCAACCTCGCCACCGCGACGCTGATCCGCCGGCGCGAGGATCCGCGCGGCGCGGGCGACGTCGAGCGCGCGCTTCGCTTCGCCCGCGAGCGCGAGCTGGACGGCTACGAGCAGTACATGCTCGGGGTGCGCGCGAACCTGCGTCTGCTGCTCGGCCGGTGGGACGCCGCCGAGGCCGACGCGCGTGCCTCGCTCGCGCTCGGCGAGCACCAGGGCGTGAGCCTCTGTCCCGCGCTGATCGTGCTCGGCCGCCTGCAGGCGCGCCGGGGCGATCCCGAGGCGGGGGAGACGCTCGAGGAGGCATGGCGCGTGGCGGTCAAGACGCAGGAGCTGCAACGGCTCGGGCCGGTGGCGGCGGCGCGTGCCGAGCACGCCTGGCTGGACGGCGACGTCACGGCCGTCGCCGCGCTCGTGGGCGAGGCCTACGAGCTCGCCGTCTCGCGCGCCGACCCCTGGCCGCGGGCGGAGCTGGCCCACTGGATGCGGCGCGCCGGGGAGCACGTGCCGGTCCACGCCGACGACCCCGAGCCGTACGCCCGCGCCGCCGCCGGCGACCACCTCGGCGCCGCGACCGCCTGGGCGCGGATCGGCTTCCCGTACGAGCGCGCCGACGCGCTCTCCGACGCCGCCGGCGAGCCCGCGCGGCTGGAGGCGCTCGCCGTCTTCGACCGGCTCGGCGCCGTCCGCTCGGCCGCGCACCTGCGCCGCCGCCTCCGCGCCGCCGGCGTGCGGAGGATTCCGCGCGGCCCGCGCGGAGCGTCCCGCGCCGCCCCGGCCGGGCTCACCCCGCGCGAGACCGAGGTGCTCGAGCTGATCGTCGAAGGCGCGACCAACACCGAGATCGCCCGCGCCCTCGTGATCGCCCCCAAGACCGTCGACCACCACGTCTCCTCGGTGCTCTCCAAGCTCAACGTCTCCTCCCGGCGCGAGGCCGGCGCCGCCGTCGCGCGCCTCGCGCCGGCGCGCGGCGACTGACCTCGCCGACCGCACGCAGCCCTCGCTTCGCCCGATCGGCGGATGACGCGGACGATCGCGGGTATGACGGCGGGATGGGCAAGCTCACGGGGAAGGTCGTGGTGGTCACCGGCGCCTCGGCCGGTGTGGGACGGGCGACGGTGCGCGAGCTGGCGCGCCAGGGCGCCGACGTCGGGTTGATCGCCCGCGGCGAGGACCGCCTCGCGGCGGCCGCCGAGGAGGTCCGCGGCCACGGACGGCGGGCGTGCGTCGCTCGCGCGGACGTCGCGGACGCCGAGCAGGTCGAGCGCGCCGCCGAGCGCATCGAAGCCGAGCTCGGGCCGATCGATGTATGGATCAACGTCGCCATGACCGCGGTGCTCGCGGAGGTGATGGACACCACGCCGGAGGAGTTCCTGCGCGTGACGCAGGTGACCTACCTCGGGTCCGTTCACGGCACCCAGGCGGCGCTGCGCCGGATGCTCCCGCGCGACCGCGGCGTGATCGTGCAGGTCGGCTCGGCGCTGTCACGGCGCGGGATCCCACTCCAGGCGACGTACTGCGGCGCCAAGCATGCGATCAAGGGCTTCCTCGACTCGCTGCGCGCCGAGCTGATCCACCACGGCTCGCACGTGCAGGTCGCGCTCGTCCAGCTTCCCGGTCTCAACACGCCGCAGTTCGACTGGGTCCGCACGCGGCTGCGCAAGCACCCACAGCCCGTGCCGCCGATCTACCAGCCGGAGATCGCCGCGCGCGCGATCGCCCACGCCGCCGCGCATCCGCGGCGCGAGATCTGGGTCGGCTTGCCCACGATGTACACGATCGTGGGCGAGAAGGTGGCGTCCGGGCTGATGGACCGCTACCTCGGCCGCACGAACGAGCAGGCCCAGGAGACCGACCGCGAGATCGATCCCTCCACACGACCCGACAACCTCTTCGGGCCGCCGCCCGGCGATCCCGGACCGCACGGCATCTTCGACGGCCAGGCGAAGGCGCGCAGCCCCCAGACCTGGCTGACGCTGCACAAGCGCCCCCTCGCGGCCGTGACCGCCGCGTCGGCCGCGCTGGCCGCCGGCGTCATCGCCCGGCGCTGAGCCGCTCCGCGAGCCGCGAGGCGAGCGCCATGATCGTCAGGGCGGGATTCGCCGCGCCCTGCGTCGGCATCACGCTCCCGTCGCACACGAACAGGTTCGGGATGCCCCACGCGCGGTGATCGCGGTCGACGACGCTGTCCTCGGGAGAGAAGCCCATGCGGCAGCCGCCGACGAGGTGGGCGTAGCGGCCGATCGTGAGCGTGTCCTGGGCGCCGGCGGCCTCCCAGATGCGCTCGAGCACCTTCGTGCCGTAGGCGATGTTCGCGCGGTCGTTGTCGCACTGCGTGTAGTCGAAGCGGGCGACCGGCATGCCGTGGGCGTCCTTCTCCTCCGCCAGGGTCACGCGGTTCTCCGCCAGCGGCAGCAGCTCGCACAGCAGACCGAGCGTCGTCCAGTGGTTGTAGTCGCGCATGTACTCGCGCAGGGCGTGGCCCCAGTGGCCGTCGGCGAGCACGTGCTGGGCCCAGTCGATCGGCAGCGGGCCGACCGTCTGGATCGAGAAGCCGCGCGCGAACCCACGCGACTCGTCGGTCTCGTAGAACTGCTCGGAGCTGATCTCCGGCGGCGGTCCCTTGTACTGGCGCAGCGCGTCGGGGAAGCGCGCGGCGACCTGCGTCGCGCCCTGCACCATCAGGTAGCGCCCGACCTGGTCGGCGGCGTTGGCGAGGCCATCGGAGTTCAGCAGCAGCCGCGGCGACTCGATCGAATAGCCGGACACGCACACCGCGGCGGCGCGCTGGAAGCGCTCGCGGCCGTCGCGCACGTACGTCACGCCCGTGCAGCGGCCGCCCGCGAACCCGATCCGCACGGCGTGCGAGTCGGCCCGCACCTCGACGCCGTGCTCGATCGCGTCGGGCAGGTGGGTGACGAACGGCGACGCCTTCGCGTTGACCTTGCAGGCCTGCAGGCAGAAGCCCCGGTAGATGCAGTGCGGGCGGTTGCCGAATGTGCCGTTCGGGATCGCCACCGGCCCGATCCGCATGTCGACGCCGGCGGCAAGGGCGCCGCGCCGCGCCTGCTCGGCGGCGCCGGAGATCGGGTGCGCCGCGTGGGGGTAGGCGTGCGGATCGCCCCACGGCCAGTCCTGCCCGGCGACCGGCAGCTCGCGCTCGACGCGCTCGTAGTGCGGCCGCAGCTCCTCGTAGGAGACCGGCCAGTCGGCGCCCACGCCGTCGCGGTTGTTCGTCTCGAAGTCGGAGGGATGGAAGCGCGGCGCGTAGCCGGCGTAGTGGATCATCGACCCGCCGACGCCGTGGCCGGAGTTGTTCTTGCCGAGCTCGACGGGGTCGCCGCCGCCGATCACGCGCGGCGCGGTCCAGTACAGCTTGTGCTGGCCCGCCTCGTCGGAGACCCAGTCGCGGTCGGGGTCCCAGAACGGCCCGGACTCGAGGATCACGATCCGCCAGCCCTTGCGCGCGAGCCGCTGCGCCAGCGTCCCGCCGCCGGCCCCCGCGCCGACGATCACGAGGTCCACCTCGTCGCCATCCTCGTAGCGGCGCATGCGCGCGGCGCCGGGGATGCCGCGCCGGTGGACGTCGAGCAGGAACGCGGAGCGGTTGTCGCGCGGCGGCCGCGAGCCCTTCACGAGTCCTGCACGGGGTCGCGTTCGAAGGCCTCCGCGCCCTCGTGCGGCTCGCGTCCGCGATGGTCGCCGACGCCCATGCGCATGTAGCCGCGCGGATAGGCGGGACCGCCGAAGCCGATCTCGTTCCAGGCCCACGGGTGCGAGTAGAAGGCCGAGAGGGCGTAGCGCATCACGACCGACCACGCGCGCTCGGCGTTGAGGCCCTCCCACGCGTGCTCGCCGTCGTGCAGCGCGCGCACATACTCCTCGCGGTCGGCGAGGCGATCGAAGCCGTCGGCGCGCAGCTGCCGCGCCAGCCGCCGCCACGTCTCGCCGTCCTCGGGCATGTCGTCGTAGCGGTAGCCGTCGGTCTCGCCGGTGAAGAGGCGCGCGTCGACCATCTCGAGCACGGGGATGCGCGGCTCGGCATCCTGCGCGAGCGCGACGTCGAGGAAGAGCCGGAGCACCTCCGCCTCCTCGGGCGCGAAGAAGCGGACCGGCGGCACCTCGTTCACGCGGGCGAGCACGACCTCGCGCGTCGTCTCGTCCCAGTGGCGGGCGTTCTCGAGCACGTCGTAGTCCGGGTAGCGCCCGTGCATCTGCGGCGTCCTGCCGCGGCGCTGGCGCGGCAGCTGCGTCGGGTCGGGCGGCGTGTCGCGCAGCTTGGGGAGATGCCCCGCGTCGCGGAACATCAGCGCTCCCGCCGTGCCAGCGACGCCGCCAGCCCGATCCCGCCGACCATCGTCAGCGCACCCGGCGCGAGCGCCGGCGGTCCCATCACGAGGTTGTACGTCGCCTCTTTGAAGCCGCCCGGCTTGCGCGCGGCACCGCGCAGGTGGAAGAAGACGCCCGCGGCGCCGTCGAGGAAGAAGACGGCCGAGAGCGCGGGCAGGACGGTCTTCGCGGCCCGCTCCGACACCACGCCGGCCACGCCGGCGGCCGACAGGGCGGGACTCAGCACGACCGGCGTCCACATCCACTTGTTGCCGAACGAGCCGCCGTAGTGGTTGACGAAGATCTCGAACCCGAGCGGCAGCGCGCTCGCCGCGGTGGCGGCCGACAGCAGGCGCTGCATCCGGCCGCGGCGGAAGTCGCGCAGGGTCTTCATCGGTTGACGAACTCGGTCAGCTTGCCCTTGACCGACTGGGTGATCATCTCGCGCGCGCTGGGATCGCGGCCCGCCAGGGCATGCGCCATCCCGGTCGCCTGCTCGAAGCGGATGTGCGGCGGCAGCGGCGGGACCTCCGGGTCGGTGATCGCCTCGAGCACCGCGGGGCGCCCGGCGGCGAGGCACTCGTCCCAGGCCGCGCCGAGCTCCTCCGGCCGCTCGACGCGGACGGCGTGCAGCCCGAGCAGCCGGGCGTAGTCGGCGTAGGGGAAGTCCGGCAGGACCTGCGACGCGTCGAGCTTCGGATCGCCCGACATCACGCGCTGCTCCCACGTGACCTGGTTGAGGTCGTCGTTGTGGAGCACGCAGACCACGAGCCGCTGGTCGGCCCACTCGCCGTGGTAGCGGGCGATGTCGATCAGCGCGTTGATCCCGCTCATCTGCATCGCGCCGTCGCCGATCGCGGCGATCACGGGGCGGTCCGGGTAGGCGAACTTGGCGGCGAGCGCGTAGGGGATCGCCGGGCACATCGTCGCCAGCGTGCCCGAGAGCGCGGCCTGCATGCCGTCGCGCAGCTTGAGGTGACGAGCCCACCAGTTCGTCCCCGAGCCGGAGTCGGCCGTGAGGATCACCCGGTCGGGCAGCCGCGGCGAGAGCTCCTGGAAGACGAGCTGCGGGTTGATGGGATCGGCCGACTGGTGCGCGCGCTCGTCGAGGATCTCCCACCAGCGCGCGACGCCGGCCTCGATCTCCTCGCGCCACGACCGGTCCTGCTTGCGCTCGAGCAGCCCGAGCAGCGCGCGCAGCGTCTCGGCGGCATCGCCGACGAGGTCGACGTCGGTCGGGTAGCGGATGCCGACCATGCGGGCGTCGATGTCGATCTGGACGGCGCGTGCCTGGCCGGGCTTGGGCAGCCACTCCGAGTACGGGAAGCTCGTGCCGACCATCAGCAGCGTGTCGCAGCCTTCCATCATGTCGTAGGAGGGCTTGGTGCCCAGCAGCCCGATCGAGCCGGTCACGTACGGGAGCGTGTCCGGCAGGACCGCGCGGCCGTTGAGCGCCTTGGCGACGCCGGCGCCGAGCACCTCGGCGGTCTCCATCACCTCGCGCTCGGCGTCCTTGGCGCCCTGGCCGATCAGCATCGCGACCCGCTCGCCGGCGTTGAGCACCTCGGCGGCGCGCTGCAGCGCGTCATGGGCCGGCACGACGCGGGGGCGGTCGTATCCGGGCGACGAGAAGACCGAGCCGTGTGCGCGCGGGGGCTCCTCGTAGGGCTCCTCCTGGACGTCGTTGGGGACGATGATCGCCGTCACCGTGCGGCTCGCCAGCGCCACGCGCAGCGCGCGGTCGACGAGGTGCGCGGCCTGCGAGGGCACCATCAGCGTCTGCACGAACTCGCCCGCGACGTCCTTGTAGAGCGCGTCGAGGTCGACCTCCTGCTGGTAGCTGGCCCCGAGCGAGACGCGCGCCTGCTGGCCGATGATCGCGACGACCGGCTGGTGGTCGAGCTTGGCGTCGTAGAGCCCGTTGAGGAGGTGGATCGCGCCCGGCCCGGAGGTCGCCAGGCAGACACCGGCCTCGCCGGTGAACTTCGCGTGCGCGCAGGCCGCGAACGAGGCGAGCTCCTCGTGGCGGGTCTGGACGAAGCGGACGCGATCGCCGACCTCGTGGAAGGCGCCGAGGATGCCGTTGATGCCATCGCCCGGGTACCCGTAGACGCGCTTGACGCCCCATGCGGCGAGGCGCTCGAGGATGAACTGTCCGACCGTCGGCTGTGCCATGTGTCCCGAGTACCCCGCCGCCGTGACACTCGATGAGAGCCGTCACATGCCGGACCAAGCGGGTAAGAGGGCGCTGTGGAGATCTCCGACTACGCGCTGCTCGCCGACTGTCACGGGGCCGCGCTGGTGGCGCGCGACGGCGCCATCGAGTGGTGCTGCATGCCCCGCTTCGACGACGGCGCGCTGTTCGCCCGCGTGCTCGACCCCGACGGCGGGGCGTGCACGATCGAGGTCGAGGGCGGCGGGCTCTCCGACCGTCGCTATCTCCAGGACACGCTCGTGCTCGAGAGCACGCTGCGCGGCGGGGGCGGCGAGGCGCGGCTGCTGGACGCGATGCCGTTCGAGGATCCGCTCGATCCGGCGCGCGAGCACCGCGCGCTGCTGCGCATCGTCGAGGGGGTGCGCGGGACGGTGACGGTGCGCTTTCGCGTCGCCGCGCGCTTCGACTACGGCGAGGTGCGGCCGTGGCTGCGCCACCAGGGGCGCGGCGTGTACGCGGCGATCGGCGGCGACGACGGGCTTTTGTGCGCGTGCGACCCCGGCTTCGAGCCCGACGACGGCGACCTCGTCGCCGAGGCGATGGTGCGCGAGGGCGAGCGCGTACGGGTCCTGATCGCGTTCCGGCGCCCCGACGAGCTCGAGCGCCACCACGGGCCGCCCGGCGCCGAGCGGCTGGACGCGGCGCTCGAGGACACCGTCCGGCGCTGGCGCGAGTGGGCCAAGGACACGCGCGAGGACGTGCGCCGCTCGGCGATCGTCCTGAAGGCGCTCACCTACGAGCCGACCGGCGCCATGGTGGCGGCCGCGACGACCTCGCTGCCCGAGACGCTCCAGGGCGGCGAGCGGCGCACCTGGGACTACCGCTACTCGTGGATCCGCGACGCCGTGCTCGCCACCCACTGCCTCACCGAGCTCGGCCACGACGACGAGGCCGACGCGTTCCGCCGCTTCGTCGAGCGCTCGGCCGCCGGCACGGCCGCGGACCTGCGCGTCTTCTACGGCATCGGCGGCGAGCGGCGGCTGAACGAGCAGGAGCTGCCGTTGAAGGGCTGGCACGGGGCACGGCCGGTGCGGGTCGGCAACGCGGCCGCTGATCAGCTGCAGCTCGACGCGTACGGGCACCTGCTGCAGCAGAGCTGGAATTGGTTCGAGCTCGGCCACTCGCCCGACGACGACTACTGGCGCTTCCTGCTCGACCTCGTCGACGCCGCGGCCGAGCGCTGGCAGGAGCCCGACTGCGGCATCTGGGAGTGGCGCGGAGCGCCGCGTCACTTCGTCCATTCCAAGGCGATGTGCTGGGTCGCGCTGGACCGGGGGATCGCGCTCGCCGAGCGCTCGCTGCGCAGGGCGCCGCTGCGGCGCTGGAAGGCCGCGCGCGACGAGGTCCGCGACGCCGTCCTGTCCAAGGGGTACGACGCCGGACGCGGCACGTTCGTGCAGGCGTTCGGCTCGGGCGATCTCGACGCCGCGGTGCTCCGCCTGCCGGCGTACGGCTTCATCGCGTGCGACGACGAGCGGATGGTCTCGACCGTGGGCGTGCTGCGCGAGGCGCTCGGGGAGGACGGGCTGCTGCGCCGCTACGACGCCGACGACGGGATGCCGCGCGAGGGCGCGTTCATCCCGTGCACGTTCTGGCTCGCCCAGGTGCTCGCCGGCCAGGGGCGCGCCGAGGAGGCGCAGGAGACGTTCGACCGCGCGCTGCAGACGGCGACCGACCTCGGCCTCTTCTCCGAGGAGGCCGATGCCGCGACCGGCGAGGCGCTCGGCAACTTCCCGCAGGCGTTCACGCATCTCTCCCACATCGAGGCGGCGCTCTCGCTGCACGCCGATGGAGGCCGATGGAGCTCACCGTGAGCGCCGGCGTACTGTTGAGGGCATGACGCATCGCCAGGAGGTCGAGGCGATCCTCGCGGGCGCCCGAGCCGAGCACCGCGCGCTGCTGGAGGCGGTCTCGCCGGCGCTACGGGCGTCCCTGCCGGTGGACGCGACCGGCATCACGCAGGCGATCGACCACCTGGCCGGCGCCGCCGGGATGTCGCCCGAGGAGGCGCATGGCGCCCAGGTCCAGGCACACCGCACCAACTCGGCGGTGCTGCACGGGCGCGTGTTCGGCCGCGCGCCGCTCGCGCCGGAGACCGTCCTGGCCGCGTTCGCCGACGGCGCGCGCGTGCGCGCCGGCATGCTCGTCCGGCTGGCGGGCGACGTGGGCGGCGCGGCGCTCGAGGACGAGGTCCGCGGCCTCGTCAGCGAGGGCGACGCGGGGTCGCCGGCGCACCTGCGCGAGCTCTACGCGGCGCAGGAGCGCGCGGCGATCGCGATCGCCGCGCACCTCGACGCGCTCGCGGCGTAGCCGTCGCGGCAGCTAGCCGAGCTTCGGGCTCTTGCCGTGAGCGTGACGTGCTCGGCCGCCATGCCGGGCGTCATCAGCACGGTCGTCAACTAGGCATCCGAGTCGCTGTGCTGGTCGGTGTCGCCGACGGGCGAGTCATCCTCGGCGGGTACCGGCGGGGGCTTGCGCGTCGCGTCGGACTCGCCGCCCTCCGCGCCGGGCTCCCCGCGGTCCTCGCGCGGGCGCTCGTTCGGGTCCTGCGGGGTCGATTCAGCCATGGGCGTCTCCGTTCGGGTGGATCACGCGCCCGGCCTACCCGGCCGCGCGCTCGACGATCCGGGCATGGTCGCGATCCACCTGGAGCTGCGCGACACCAAGGTCGCTCGCGGTCACCGCTCCGTAGGCGCGTGCCAGACGGCCTCGACGTTGTTGCCGTCAGGGTCCAGCGCGAACGCCCCGTAGTAGTCGCGCGCGTACTCCGGGCGGAACCCGGGCGCGCCGTTGTCCTCGCCGCCGGCGGCCAGCGCGGCGGCGTGGAAGGCGTCGACCGCGTCGGGCGAGGCGGCGCGGAACGCGACGTGGACGGTGCCGCCGGTGCGGTAGCGGTCTGAGATCGCGAAGTCGTCCGCGCCGTCGCCGCCGAACGCGATCTCGCGCTTCTCGTCGCTCCACGGCCCGCGCTCCTCGAACCCGAGCGGCGCGAGCGCGACCGAGTAGAAGTGGCGGCTGCGCTCCAGGTCGGAGACGGCGATCGCGATGTGGTCGATGACCGAGCTCATGGCCGGGGGCTACCCGCTCAGCCCTTGGTGACGAAGCTGACCTTGCCGTTGGTCTCGAGCACGGCGTAGCGGATGTCGTCGAAGGAGCCGATCGACTGCTGCCGCGCCTCCGCACGCAGCTCCTCGACGCTCATCCGCTGGCGGTGCAGGTTGCGCTCCAGCAGCCGGCCCTCGGACACGAGCAGCGTCGGCTCGCCCTCCAGCAGCGGGCGCAGGCGCTTGAACCGGAAGCTGAGGTAGGCGGTGAAGACGACCAGCGAGGCCATCGTCACGATCACCGTCGTGGTGCCCGTGAGCGAGTAGTCGCTCTGGGTCACGCCCTGCTGGACGAGGTCGCCGATCACCACGAGCAGGATCAGGTCGAACGGCTCCATCGAGCTCAGCTCGCGCCGGCCCACCACACGCGTCACCAGCAGGATCAGGAAGAAGACGAAGATCGTGCGCAGGACGAGATCCATCAGAACATCACCGTGATGTCGCGGTCGATCCGGGCGATGCGCGTCTCGGCGTCGTCGAGCTCGATGCCGGCCGGGCGGCGGCCGTTGTTCGTCGGGTTGACCTCGAACTGCAGGTAGACGCGCAGGCGGTCGCCGGGGTTGAGCTGCCCGTAGCTGAGCACGAGGCGGCCGTCGCGGCTCGCCTCGCTCTCGGGCGCCGGCTCGATCGAGTTGACCTGCATCCCTTCGAGCCAGCCCTCGTCGAGCACGAGCCGTGGATGCTGGACCGGCTTCGTCGCTGTGACATCCACACGCGCCTCGAAGAAGAGTCCGCCGCGCACGGCGCCGGGCGCGTCGAGCCGCAGCGCGCCGGCGGGGCCGGTCGCGGTCGCGGTCGAGCTGCGCTGGCCGAAGAGGCCGAGCAGCGCGAGCAGCGCGAACAGCGCGAAGAGGGTGAGGAAGGCCCGGCGCACCGCGAGGCCGACGCGTTCCCCGCGCACGTTGTCGGGCACCTCCGCGAATAGACCGGCCACGGTTTCGTCAGTTCCAGCCTTGGGGCATGGTTCCTGCCGTGCGGGTGATCACGTGGAACGTCGCCGGGCGGGTGACCAAGCAGGCGCAGCAGGCCGCGGCGCTGGCGAGCACGGCGGCCGACGTCGTGGCGCTCCAGGAGGTGACGGCCAGGACGGCGCCGCTGTGGCGTGCGGCGCTCGCGGACGCCGGCTTCACCGCCTGCGAGCTGGCGCTCGACGGGCTGCGGGTGCAGCGCAAGCGGCTGCTCGGCGTGCTCGTGGCGGCCCGCGAGCCGGTGCGCCGGCTCCCGCTCCCGGACGGCGTGCCGTGGCCGGAGCGCGTGCTCTGCTGCGAGGCGGGCGACGTCGAGATCGTCAACTTCCACTCGCCGATCTCGCCCGCGCCGGAGCTGGCCAAGGTGCGCGCGCACGAGGCGCTTGCGGCGTACCTGGCGGACGCCGAAGGCCCGGCGATCCTGTGCGGCGACCTGAATACGCCGCGGCGCGAGCTCGACGACGGCGAGGTGCTGACGTTCGCCCACGACTCCGCGGGGCGGCTGCGCGAGGAGCGCGGCGAGCGCTGGAATGAGGCCGAGCGCGCGCTCGTATTCGGGCTGCGGCAGCGCGGCTGGGTCGACGCCTACCGCGCGCTGCACGGCTACGGCCACCGGTCGGCGAGCTGGACGTTCGCGCAGGACCGCGGCGGCTGGCGCCTGGATCACATCCTCGCGCGGGGATTCGAGCCGGTGGCCGCGGAGTACGCGCACGAATGGCGCCGCAGCGGCCTCAGCGACCACTCGGCGCTGATCGCCGACCTGCGCCGCGGCTAGTAGCCGCGCCGCTCGGCCGCGTCGCCGGCCAGCCACAGCTGCGCGGGCCACAGACCGACGAACAGGGCGCGGCGCTCGGCGTTGCCGCGCTCCTCCTGCGTGAGCGTCTTGGCGCGGATCCAGAGGCCGATGCACAGGACCACGGCGCCCATCGACGCCGCGTGGATCCCTGTTGAAGGGCGCATCTGGAGCGGGCTACCCGCGGGCCGGTCCGCGCACGCGAATCCGGGTAGCCCGAACGCGTGAACCGACTCATGATCGCGGCGCGGTGGCCGCTCGGCATCGCCATGACCTCGTGGGCCTACATGTGGCGGACGACGCCGCTGTTCCGGCGCGAGCTCGACGGCGCATGGCCGCAGGATGGCCCGCCGCCGGTCGCGGAGGGGATCACCCGCGAGGGCGTGCAGCTGCCGGAGGACGGAAGCGGGCCGCTGTTCCGCCGCCGCTACAGGGGGCGCATCTCGGGCGCGGAGCTGACCGCGGAGGGGCTCTTCGACCAGATCAAGACCGATCCGAACCGGGTCGCGCCGGGCGCTCTCGCGCACTTTCGCAAGATCGCGGGCGACGAGGGCGAGGTGCGCGTGGGCGACGAGTACGTCGTGCACATGCCCGGCCCGTGGAACGGGCCGATCCGCGTCGTCGAGGCGACGCCGTCGTCGTTCCGGCTGGTGACGCTCGACGGCCACATCGAGGCGGGCCAGATCGAGTGGCGGGGGCGCGACGAGGACGGCGCGCTGGTCTTCGAGATCGAGTCGTGGGCGCGCGGCGGCGACCGCCTCTCGTACGTCCTGCACGACCGCCTGCGGATGGCCAAGGAGGTGCAGCTGCACATGTGGACGAGCGTGATCGAGCGCGTCGCGCGGCGCGCCGGCGGGCGGCTGGAGCGGGGCATCGAGATCGAGACGCGGCGCGCCGAGGTCTAGCGGCCAGGTCCCGGCGGCGCGGGTCAGGCGTCTTCGAGCCGGCGGCGCATCGCCTCGACGTGCGGCGGGTTGACGCGGCGCTCGCGCAGCACCCAGACGGCGCCGGCGAGGGCGCCCCGGATCGCGCAAAGCGTCGTCGGGTCCGCGGGGGCGCGGGCGATGGCGCCGGCCGACGCGCGCGCGGCGGCGCCGAGCGGGCGGCGCAGCCAGGCCGTCCAGAGCGCGTTGCGCAGCATGATCTCGCGCCGCTTCGGGCGCCCGCCGGCCGCGGGCGGCGGATGGTGGTGGGCGATGATCTCCGGCACGTAGGAGAGCTGCCAGCCGGCGGCCGCGAGATCGAGGCCCAGCAGCTCCTCCTCGCCGCCGACGGCCAGCCGCTCGGAGAAGCCTCCGACCTCGAGGAACGCGCTGCGGCGGACGACGGCGGCGCACGCGACGAAGCCGAGGATCGGGTGACCGGGCTGGCCGGCGGCCGCCGGCAGCGGCGACGCCGCCATCGCGACGCAGGTCGCGTCGTCGCGTTCGTCCGCCCCGACGAGCACGTGCGCCTGGACGACGGCGAGACGGGGATGGGCGTCGAGCACCGCGGCGGCGCGCGTGAGCGCGCCGGGCGTCCACCACGCGTCGTCGTCGCTGAACGCGACGTACGGGGTCTCGGCGGCGCGCACGCCGGCGTTTCGCGCCGCGCCGCCGAGGTTCGCGGGGAGGCGGATGACCCGCACCGGCAGCACGGCCAGCGCCTCCGCCGTCCCGTCCGCCGACGCGTCGTCGACCACGATCACCGGCGGGCGCTCCGGCAGCGCGAGGTGGCGCGGCACGCTCTCGAGCAGCTGCGGCCGGCGGTTGCGGGAAGCGACGACGATGGTGACCGCTGGCACGGCGGTGTCCTACCTCGTGGCGGCGCGCAGCTATCGCTCGCGTCCCGCGAGGCCGCGCAGCGCGCCGCCCGCCGCGTCCAGCAGCGCCTGGGCGAGCGTGCGGCGGTGGCGGGTGCGCCACTCGCCGTCGACGCCCTCGAGCTCGGGCACGGGCTCCAGCACGTTGCCGGCGGTGGGGGCGGCTGGGCGGACGCAGAAGTTGCCGCCGGAGAACGCGCCCGGCGCGAAGCGGTGATACAGGCCGGGCGCGAGGCTGTGCAGGTACTCGAGCAGGCGCCCGGCGGGTCCGTAGGTCACCTCGCGCTTGGGGTCCTGCGCGCACTGCACGATGCCCTCGGCGACACGCCAAGGATCGGTCACGGGCGGGATCGGGCGGGTCGCGCGCCCGGTGAAGTTGGCGGCCTGGCGGAAGATCGGCGTGTCGACGGGGGAGGGGAGGATCGTCGCGACGCCGATGCCCGGCTCGTCGCGCAGCTCGTGGCGCAGGCACTCGCTGAACGCCCGCACGGCGAACTTGCTCGTCACGTAGGCGCTGACGTCGGGCGAGGTGACGCGCCCCCACACGGAGGAGAGGTTGACCAGCACACCGCTGCCCTGGCGGCGGAACTGCGGGATCGCGGCGCGCGCGCCGTGGACCTGGCCCATCAGGTTCGTCTCGATCACCGCGCGGAAGACGTCCGACGGGACCTCGTCGAAGCGGCCGTACGCGATCACGCCCGCGCTGTTGACCCACGTGTCGATCCGCCCGAAGCGCGCGATCGCCTCCTCCGCCAGCCGCGCGACGGCGGCCTCGTCTCTCACGTCGGTCGGAACCGCGAGCGCGTTGCCGCACTCGCGCGCAGCCTCGCGCAGCGGAGCCGCGGCGCGCGCCGCCAGCACCACGCTCGCGCCCCGTCGCGCGAAGAGTTGCGCCGCGGCGCGGCCGATGCCGCTGGAGGCGCCGGTGATGACGACGACGGGCACCCCGGGGGCGTACCCACGGGCGTCCCGCCGCATCCGCGCGGTTGGGGCCCGGCCGCGGGGGGCGGTGATTTGCGGCTCGGGTCGGCGATCGCCGCGGCGGTCCCGTGAATCGCCGCGCGTTCGCGCGTTCGCCGCGCCGCGATGCCCGCGACGCCCCGCGCGCCCGCGAATCGCCGCGACGCCACGGCGGTCGCCGCGCCGCGATGCCCGCGACGCCGCGCGCGCCCGCGAATCGCCGCGCCTCCCCGGCGAACGTCAACTGCGCGGTAAGGGCGTGAGTTCGATCGCGTCCGACCACTATTTCCGCCTCATCGATAACGATTCAATTGTCCTCGCCTGGGGGGTCCCGGGGGTGCCCCACGAACCTTGAACCGGCCATTCGTCGAGACCGTCGCGCCGGGGCTCCCCGGGCTGGGAACTGCGCACTAAGGAGAGGCGGCTGTCTTGCCTCCGGCCGCTCAGGAGGACGACCGCGCCGTCTCCGCCGGGCCCGCCTGTCCGCGCGGAGCGGTGACGCGGACGCGCGGTGTGCGGCCGCCCCGCTCGATCTCCGCGAGGGTCAGACCGCGCCGCGATGATCGACCACGTTCTGTCACTGAGTCCGGGTGAACGCGCATGTTCGATCACGCTCGCTCGCGCCGTGTGGGGGGTGCGTCACGTTTCTCAAGCTATGTATCGATAAACGTGACGCACCCCTCGGCGGCCCGCGAAAAAACGATCACGCGGCCTCGCGAGCCGGGGACGCGACCCGTCCCCACCTCCTTACTGCCCGCCGTTCGCCGATCCCGTGGCGGCAACGACGGCTTGCACCGCGCAATCGCCGCGCCGCGCGGCTCCAGCAGTCACGCGGGCGGCCCTCGCTCTGCCCGCCGCGCCGGGCGGCGCCGCCCCGAATAGTTCGAAGGTTTGTAGGGCACCCCGTCGAGCACGGTGATCGTTTGGCGAGCGGCTGGCCTCCTCGCTTCGCCGCAGCCCGGGTCTCCGCGCGCGCCCCGGCCGACAGCGCGGCCAGCACGTCCTCGACGCTGCGCTTCAGCAGCGGCGCCGGCTTGCGGCCAGGTCCGTCTGCCCGGCGAGCCCGTCGGCGATGCGCGGACCAGCTCGCGCTCGCCCGCGTCGCCGGTGACGACCACGTCGTGCCCCGCCCCGGGCTCGACCCACGCGATCGCGCCCAACGCTCGGTCGGCCAGCGGTGCGCCTCGCTCGCGGGGCGTGACATTGAAGTCGAGATCGCCGCTTCACGCTTGTCATCGCCGCCGGGCCGACGATCGCCGCGACGCCCCGCGGCGAATCGCCGCGACTGCGCGGTAAGGGCGTGATTCCGATCGCGCCCGATCACCGCGGGGCGCTCACCGATCGCGATCGATCGCCTGCGCCCAGACGGTCCCGGGGGTGCCCTACGAACCTTCGAATGGTTCGAAGGTTTGTAGGGCACCCCGTCGAGACGGTGATCGGTTGGCCGCGCGGCCGGCCCCGCGCTTCCCTCACCTGCCGCCGTTGACGTTCGCCGGAACCCGCGGTCTCCGCGTCCGCCCCGGCCGACACAGCGCGGCGAGCACGTCGTCGACGCTGATCTCCAGCAGCCCCGGATCAGGCGCGTCGGCGTGCGGGTCGCCGCGCCGGCCGGCCCATAGGGCGGTGTGGCGCGAGCGGTCGGGCGGCGGGCCCCATTCCGCCGGCGGCGTCGGGCCGAAGAGGACGACCGAGGGGACGCGGAAGGCGGTCGCGAGATGCCCGACGCCGGTATCGCCGCACAGGACCCGCCCCGCGCCCGCGACCGTCGCCGCGAGCCCGGACAGGTCCGTCTGACCGGCGACCACGGTGGCGCGCGGGACGCCGTCGGCGATGCGCGCGGCCAGCTCGCGCTCGCGCGCGTCGCCGGTGACGACCACGTCGTGCCCCGCCTCGGCCTCGACCCGCGCGATCGCGGCCCAGCGCTCGGCCGGCCAGCGCCGCGCCTCGCTCGCGGCGCCTGGGTGGATGACGGTCGCGCCCGTCGGCGTGACGGGGAGCTCGAGGTCGAGGTCGCCGGGGTCGGCCTCGATCCCGCTCTCGGCGAGCAGCCGGCACCACCGGTGCACCTCGTGCTCGCCCGCGCGCCACTCGGGCCCCGCGTGGTCCCCGCACGCGAACGCGATCAGCCGGCGCGGGCGCGCCGCGAGCAGCCGGACGTGGCTCTGCGGCCCGCGGCCATGGAGGTTCACCGCGACGTCGGCGCCCGGCGGCGGGTCCGGCCACAGCTCGAAGCCCGTGCGCGACAGGGCGACCAGCGGCGCCAGCACCGCCGGGGCGACGAGCACGCGCCGGTGCTCCGGGAAGGCGCGCGCCAGCGCCCGCAGCGCGGGGATGCCGGTGAGGAAGTCGCCGAGTCCGAGGTCGCGCAGGGCGACGAGGATGGGGCCGGAGCGCCGCCCGCGGTCGCCGCCGGCCGCCGGCGGCGCACCGTCGCCGCCGGCTGCCCGCCGCGCGTCATCTCCCCACGCCGCGGGCCGTCGCGCGCGGTCTCCCGCCCGCCCTGCGCGTGTCTCAGCAGCCCCCGGCATCCCGGGTCACGGCCACGACGGCTCCGCCGACGGCGTGATCACGAGCTCGCGCAGTTCGACTCCCGGCGGGCGCCGGAGCGCGAACACGACGGCGTCGGCGACCTCGCTCGGGTCGTTGAGCCGCTGGTCAGGGGCGGGCTTGAACTCCTCCGGGCGGTCATCGAAGAAGCGCGTGCGCATCCCGCCCGGGACGAGCATCGTCACGCCTACGCGATCGCCGAGCTCGAGCGCGAGTGCGCGGGTGAAGCCGACGACGCCGAATTTGCTCGCGCAGTACGCGGTCGCGGCGGGCAGTGCGCGCAGGCCGAGCGTGGACGCGACGGTCACCACGCGGCCGTGCGAGCGCTCGAGGTGGGGGAGCGCGGCGCGGACCACCGAGACGGTGCCGAGCAGGTTGACCATGATCACCTGGTCCCATGCCTCAGGCTCGATGTCCGGGAGCTCGCCGCAGGCGTCGATGCCGGCGGCCGTGACCACAGCGTCGAGGCCGCCGTGGCGCTCCGCGACGCGTGCGACCGCGGCCTCCGCCGCTCGTGGGTCGGCGAGGTCGACGCGCTCCCACGCGAGGCCGTCGTCCGGCTGGGCGCGGTCGAGCACGACCGGCGTCCCGCCTTCCCGCGCGACGGCGTCGGCGACCGCCGCCCCGAGTCCCGACGCGCCGCCGGTGACGAGCACCGTCCCGAGCTCAGCCGACATGCGCCGCCGCCTTGTCGATCAGCCCGCTGGTCGAGCGCCCGGCGACGTACGGGACGAGCACGGCGCGACCGCCCCAGCTCGCAAGCACCTCGGCCTCGGGCAGGTCGGACAACGCGTAGTCGCCGCCCTTGACCCACACGTGCGGCCGCAGCTCGGCCAGCACGCGCGACGGGTCGTCCTCGCCGAACACCACCACCGCGTCGACGCAGGCCAGCGCGGCGAGCACGGCGGCGCGGTCCTGCTCGTCGACCAGCGGGCGGTCCGGGCCCTTCAGGCGCGCGACCGACGCGTCGGAGTTCAGGCACACGATCAAGCAGTCGCCGAGCGCGCGGGCGCGCTCGAGCATGTGGACGTGCCCGGCGTGCAGGAGATCGAAGCAGCCGCCGGTCGCCACGACGGTGCCGCCGGAGCGGCGCACGCGCGCGGCGAGCTCGACGGCGTCGCCCGACGGCACAGCCGCGCTCTCGCGCCCGACGTACGCCGAAGCCGCTTCGACCGCGGCGCGCACCGCCTCCGAGGGAAGCGCGCCGGCGGCGATGCGGGCTGCCGCGGTCATCGCGAAGCAGTCACCGGCGCCGCACGGATCGCCCTGCACACGCGGTGCGGGCACGGCCAGCGCAGGTCCGTCGCCGTCGACGAGCACGGCGCCCCGGCTGCCGAGCGTCACGCACACGGCGACGGCCCGCCAGCGGCGCAGAAGCGCCCGGGCGGCGGTCTCGCCGGCGACGAGGTGGGTGGCGCCGCCGGGCGGCGACCCGGCGGTGGCGCCGGGCGGCGATGCGGCCGGGGCGCCGAGGGCGCCGCCGGGCGACGATGCGGCGGTCGCGACGAGGGAGCCGCCGGGCGGCGACGCGCCGCTCTCGCCGTCGCCCGCCGCGGCCAGCGCCTCCTTCAGGTTCGGCGTCGCCAGCGTCGCGCCCGCGACCGGCGCGGCGCCGTGCGGATGGGGGTCCCAGACGAGCGGGACCTCGCCGCAGAGGGCGTCGCGGACGGTCGGCTCGGACGTGATGCCGCGGCCGTAGTCCGAGACGAGCACGGCGTCGGCCTCGGGCAGCCGGTCGAGCGGGCCGCAGCCCGTCGCCGGGCCGCCGTGGTCGAGCCGCAGCAGCGACTGGCCGCCCGCGCGGACGCGGACCTTCTCCGGCGTGGGCCCGCGCAGCCCGAGATCGAGGACCTCGACGCCGGCGGACTCCAGCAGGTGCCGCAGCTCCTCGCCCGCGGCGTCGCGGCCGAGCGCGCAGACGAGCGTCACGGCGTGCCCGGCGCGGGCGGCGAGCGTCGCGGCGAGGCCCGCGCCGCCGGCGCGCGGCACGGCTTCGATGGCGTCGATGACGGGAACGGGCGCGTCGGGGGCGAGCCGGTCCGCGCGGCCCTCGAGGTCGCGGTCGAGCAGGGCGTCGCCGACGATCGTCAAGCGGCTCATCGCGGCAGCACCGCCTTCATCACCGCGGCATCGAAGGCCGCGCACAGCAGGTGGATGGCGATCAGGTGGATCTCCTGGATGGTCGGGGTGTGCGGGGAGTCGACGCAGAGCGCGTCGTCGCAGCGGTCGAAGAGCGGGTTCGGCGACGGCCCGGTGAGGCCGAGCACGGTCATGCCGCCCTCGCGCGCGACCTCGGCCGCGGCGATGACGTTCGGCGACGCGCCTGAGGTGGAGAGCGCGATCACGACGTCGCCGGGGCGGCCGTGTCCGGCCACCTGGCGCGCGAACACCTGCTCGGCGCCGTAGTCGTTGCCGATCGCGGTCAGCGCGGGGCCTTCGCTGCAGAGCGCGAGCGCGGAGAACGGCGGGCGGTCATCGCGATAGCGCCCGACCAGCTCCGCCGTCAGATGCTGCGCCTGCGCCGCCGAGCCGCCGTTGCCGAGCGCGAGCAGCCGCCCGCCGCCGCCGAGCACCGCCGCCAGCCGCACGCCCCAGCGCTCGAGCCGCGCGACGTCGAGGTCGGCGAGCGCCGAGGACAGCGCGTCGACGTGGTCGCGGGCGGTGAAGCCGCGCGCCGCCGGCGGCGCGGCGACGGACGCCGCGCCGTCGCGCGGGAACGGCGGGCGGCTCGCGAACCGCGTCACCGCGCCGCCTCCCGCCCGCGCCCGCGCCGGATGAACCGCGTGCGGGTCCGCGCGACCTCGGCATACACGTCGCGCGTGGCGCGCGCGATGCGGTCGAATCCGTAGCGCGTTCGCGCGCGCTCGGCTCCCGCCGCGCCCAGCTTCGCGCGCCGCTCCGGGTCCGCGAGCAGCGCCCGCAGCGTCGTCGCGAGCGTGTCCGGGTCGCGCGGCGGCACGTGCACGCCCGTGACGCCGTGCACGACCGAGTCCGTCTGGCCGCCGACCGCCGACGCGACGACCGGCACGCCGCACGCCATCGCCTCCAGCGGCACGATCCCGAACGGCTCGTACCACGGCACGCACACGACCGCGTCGGCGGAGCGCAGCAGCGCGGGCATCATGTCGCGCGCGACGCGCCCGCGGAATACGACGCGATCAGCGACGCCCGAGGCCTCCGCGAGCGCACGCAGCCGGCGCACCTCCGGATCGCGGTCGAGGTCCTCGAGCGCCGGGCCGCCGGCCACGTGCAGCTCCGTGTCCGGCACGTCCGCCAGCGCGCTGATCGCGTTCCCGACGCCCTTGCGCTCCACGAGCCGGCAGGCCGCCACCAGCCGGTGGCGACCTGCGGTCCGCGGCTCGGCCCGCCCTGGTCCGAAGCGCTCGAGGTCGACGCCGCACGGCACGACCGTGATACGGCGCCGGTCCGCGTCCATGCGCAACAGCTCGAAGACCTCGTCGGTGCACGTCGCCACGAGCCGGTCCACCGAGGCGGCGATCCAGCGCTCGGTCGCCAACCGCCCGGACGGGCTCGTGTCCTTGACGCCCTGGTGGCGGCGCTTGACCGTCCCGAGCGCGTGGAAGGTGTGCACCACGGGGATGTCGTCGGCCGCGTGCAGCGCGGCGAGCGCCGACATCCAGAAGTGGCTGTGGATCACGTCAGGCGGCTCGGCGGCCCACTGCCGGCGCAGCTTCTCGGCGAACGCCCCCATGTGCGGCAGCAGCTGGTCCTTCGGCAGCTCGGACGCAGGCCCCGCGTCGACATGGTCGACCTCCACGCCCGGCGCGAGCTCGACGCGCCGCGGCAGCGCCGGATCGTCGCGGCGCGTGTGCACCACGACCTCGTCGCCGAGCCGCCCGAGCGCCGTGGCCAGCGCCGCGACGTGCACGTTCTGGCCCCCGGCGTCCACGCCGCCGAGCACGGCCAGCGGACTCGCGTGCTCGGACACCATCGCGATTCGCATCAGACCGTCACCTCCTCGCGGACGACCTGTGCCAGCAGCGCGTCCCAGTCCGCGAGGAAGCGCGCAAGTCCGTAGCGGGCGAGCGCGGCGGCGCGAGCCGCGCGGCCCCGCTCACGCGCCTCGTCCGGGTCGCCGAGGAGGCGGCGCAGGCCGCGCTCGAGCACGCTCGGGTCGGTCGAGACGATGCCTGCCGGCGGCGGCACAGCCTCATGGACCTCGGTGGTGCCGAGGGCGACGACCGGCATCCCGAGATGCATCGCCTCAAGCAGCGAGAGGCCGAGCGACGTCCAGCGGATCGGATGCAGGTACGCGCGCCGGCGCGCCATCTCATGGTGCAGCGCCGCCTGCGGCAGGTCGCGCGCGGAGCCCATTCCGAACAGGTCCAGCGGCTCGAAGCGCGGCAGCAGGTCGGTCCCGGTCACGCGCCCGCGCCGCCGGGCCTCGTTGATCACGACCGCGGCGCGCGCCAGCTCGCCGGTGTAGCGCTCGCCGGGATCGACGACGCCGTGCTCGATCACCCGCACCGGCGTCGCGCCCGCGTCCCAGAACAGCGCGTTGAAGTGCGTGACGTGCACGAGCGTGAGGTCCTCGCGGTCGGCGACCGGATGGCGCATCTCGGCGATCCGGCCCTGCGGCGCGTTGTGCTCGACATAGACCGCCGGCGGGCGGTACCCGAGCCACTCGCGCACGAGCGCCTCGTCACGCGGGCGCTGGAGCAGAACGGCGTCGAAATGCTCGCCGCGCAGCCCCTCGGGCGACAGCTCGCTCACGCTCCGCGGCCACGCATAGGTACGCGCGATGCCGACGCCGTCGGCCGAGCGGTCGGGGACGACGGGCACGACGTACTCGTGCCGGCCCTGCACGAACGCGGTCGTCCACGCGCCGTGGACGTGCCACAGCAGGATCCTCATGCCGCCACCGCCAGCGGCGCGAGCCGGTCCACCGCCTCGACGACCTCCTCGACCGTCACGCCCGCGAGGCACGGGTGCCCGGCCACCGGGCACGTGCGCGCGCGGCAGCCGGCGCACGGGACGTCGACGTAGAGCAGCTCGTGCGCCACCAGCCACGGGCGCCAGCGCACGGCGGGGACCGTCGGCGCGAAGAGCGAGACCACCGGCGTGCCGACCGCCGCCGCGAGATGGGCAGGGCCGGTGTTGCCGACGACCACCGCGTCGGCCGCCGCCAGCACGCGCGCGAGCCCGGCGAACGTCGTCGCGCCGCCGAGGTCGACGCCGGCATCGCGCGCGACATACGCGGTCAGGTCGCGCTCGTCCGGCGAGCCCGTGACGACGACGCGCCGTCCCTCTTCGGCGAGTGCGGCGACCAGCTCGGCATGACGGTCAGGCGCCCACGCGCGCGCGGGGACCGAGGCGCCGGGGTGCACGACGACATACGGCTGCGTGGGGGCCGGGGCCGAGCCGGCGGTGACGAACAGCTCGCCCTCGTCGCCCGGCGGAAGGGCGTACCCGGCGGCACGCGCGAGGTCGAGCGCTCGCTCGACCTCGTGGACGTCGTCCGGGACCCGGTGGCGCACGTCGAGCAGCGAGCCCGGGTAGTCGACCGACGTCGCGGCGATCCACGGTACGCCCGCCAGCCGCAGCACGAGCGCGGTGGGGAGCGGGCTCTGGTGGAAGGAGCCGAAGATCACGGCCGCGTCCACGCGCAGCTCCGCGATCCGGCGCACGATCGCGTCGACGTCCGGGCGGTCGACGGGCTCGGGCTCGGGGTCGATCCACGGCGCGCGCCAGCACACGACCTCGTCGACGCCGGGCAGCAGCGCGGCGGCCTGGCGGCCGCGCGGACCGCACAGCAGCGTGACGCGCGAGGCGCCGTGGGCGAGCGCGCGGATCGCCGGCCCGGCGAGCAGGACGTCGCCCTCGTTGTCGAGGCGGACCGCGAGCACGTGGGTCATGCCGCCTCCAGCACCGCGACGGGGTCCTCCAGCAACTGCGCGACGGCGGCGGCCAGGTCCGGGGCGACCTCCGGCGCCGCCGCCACCTCGCCCGCGCGCGTGCGCGCGGTAGGGACCAGCACCGCCCGCGCGCCGGCCGCGCAGGCGGCGTCGACGTCGGCGCCGATGTCCCCGATCACGGCGCAGTCCTCCGGCCCCACGCCGAGGCGCTCGGCTGCGCGGAGGATCAGGCCGGGGGCGGGCTTGCGGCACTCGCAGCCGTCGGACGGGCCGTGCGGGCAGTACTCGAGCGGCCCGAGCGGGCCGAGCAGCTCCTCCATGCGACGGTGGATCGCCTGCACGTCGCGGTGGCGGACCAGCCCGCGCGCGATCCCGCTCTGGTTGCTGACGACGGCCGTCGGGATGCCCGCCTCGCGCAGCCGCGCGAGCGCGTCCGCGGCGCCCGGCATCGGCTCGACGAGCCCGGCGTCGCCGTTGTACGGCACGTCCTCGATCAGCGTCCCGTCGCGGTCGAGCAGCACCGCCTTCGGCCACGGGCGCGGACCGGGCGCGGCGAGCGCGCCGCGCAGCCCGGCGAGGCCGCGCAGCCACCAGGCGCAGGCGGCGAACGGCAGCGCCGCGCTCGTCCACGCCATCGTCATGACCTCGCGCGGCGTTCGCGGGCCGGGAGCGATCCGCGCCCACGCCAGCTCGGCGGTCCCGGCGGCCCAGGCGGCGCCCGCGAGGGCGGCGGCGCGCGGCCGGCGCGCGATCGCCGCGCCGAGCGCGGCGGCCCCGGCCGCCGCGATCGCGAGGTGCCGCGGGCGCCTTCCCGGCGGTGCGCCCGCGCGCTCGCGCCAGTCGCGGCCGTGCAGGGCGCGCATCAGCACGTCGTCCGCGTTGCCCGCCTGCTTGCGCAGCGAGACCGCGGGCCCCGCCGCGCCGACGGGGTGCACGACGCGCCGCGTCCCGCGCTCGAGCCGCAAGCCCGCGTCGAGCATGCGCAGGGCGATGTCGGCGTCCTCGCGGAACGCGCGCGGGAAGCGCTCGTCGAAGCCGCCGACCGCCGCCAGCGCCTCACGCCGGTAGGCCATGTCGGCGGTCGCCCAGCGGGCGTCCTGCAGGCCGGCGACGTTGCGCTCCCAGTCGGTCGGCCGGTCGGGCACCGGCACGACGATCCGGCCCTGGCTGCCGTCGAGTCCCGGGCGCAGGTCGCGGTCGAGCGCCTCGCGCCAGCCGGGCTCGGGCACCACATCGTCGTCGAGGAACACGACCCACTCGGCAGTGACCGCGCGCCAGCCGGCGTTGCGCGCCGCCGCCGGCGCCAGCCCCTGGACGACATGGACCTCCTCACCCTCCAGCGCCTCCAGCAGGCGCGGCAGCGACGGCCGTCCGACGCTAGGGATCACGATCGCGCGCGTGCTCATCGCGTCACCAGGAACGGCCCGATCGCCAGCGCGTCGACGGGGCTCGAGCCGAAGCACTCCAGCGCGTCGCGCGGGTCGTCGACCATCGGCCGCCCCGCCGTGTTGAGCGATGTGTTGACGACGACCGGCACGTCGGTGCGGGCTTCGAAGCGCTCGATCATGCGGGCGACGAGCGGCTCCTGCGCACGGTCCACCGTCTGGATCCGCGCGGTCCCGTCGACGTGCACGACCGCCGGGATCCGCTCCCGCCAGCCGTCCCGCACGCCGTGCGTGAAGAGCATGTACGGCGACGGCAGCGGGCCGTCGAAGATCTCCGCCGCGCGCTCGGCGAGCACCATCGGCGCTACCGGCCGGAACTGCTCGCGGCCCTTGATGTCGTTGAGCTTCTCGAGGTTCTCCGCGCGCCGCGGGTCCGCCAGCAGCGAGCGGTGCCCCAGCGCGCGCGGCCCGTACTCCGAGCGTCCCTGGAACCACGCGACCACGCCGTCGCCGGCGAGCACCTCGGCCGCGGCATCGGCGATGTCGGGCGGCCGCGAGAAGCGCACGCCGGCGACCCGCAGCCGCGCGGCCAGGGCGTCGTCGTCCCACGAGCGGCCCAGCGCCGCGGTCCGCATCGGCGCGACGCGATCGCCGAGCGCGTGCGCGACGTGCATCGCCGCGCCCAGGGCGGTGCCGGAGTCGCCTGAGGCCGGCTGGACCCAGACCCGCTCGAACGGTCCTTCCCGCCACAGGCGGGAGTTCGCCACGCAGTTCAGCGCCACGCCTCCCGCCATCACGAGGTCGCGGTCGCCGGTCTGCTCGTGCAGCCAGCCCGCGAGGTCCAGCAGCACCTCCTCCAGGCGCCGCTGCACCGACGCCGCCAGCGCCGCATGCGCCGCAGTGAACTCCTGGCCCGGCCCCAGCGCCGGCACGTAGCCGGGCAGGTCGACGTCGTCCACCACGTAGCCGCCCGCACCGTCGGCGCGCACGAGCGAGCGCAGCTCGCCAAGGAACGACGGCTCTCCGTAGGAGGCCATCGCCATCACCTTGTACTCGTCGGAGGAGCGGCGGAAGCCGAGGTGCGCGGTCAGCTCCTCGTAGAGCAGCCCGAGCGAGTGCGGCAGCGCCTGCGCGGCCAGCGGCTCGAGCTCGCCGCCGGCCGAGCGCGCCGCCAGATGCGAGGCCGACTCGCCGCGGCCGTCCAGCACGAGCACGCTGCACGGGTCGTACCCCGACGCGAACGTCGCCGAGGCCGCGTGCGCGACGTGATGCGGTATCCAGCGGAAGTCGCCCTCCCATCCCCCGAGCGCCGCGCGCAGGAACAGCGGCGCGCGGCGCGCGTAGAGCGTGCGCAGGCCCTCCCACTCGGCCGCGGTGATGTCCCCATTGGGCTGGAACGCCAGATCGGGGTCGTACGAGTAGGCGACCGCGTCGAGGTCGCCGGGGGCGAGACCGCCCGCCTGCAGGCAGTACGCGATCGCCTGCTCCGGCAGCTCCCAGGTCGAGAAGGCGACCGGCGTCTTGCCGTGCTTGCGGCGCGAGAAGCGCTCCTCCTCGGCGGCCGCGACGATCTTCCCGTCCACCACGAGAGCGGCGGCAGGGTCGTGAAACACTGCGTTGATCCCGAGTACGGCGGTCATCGGTCCCGAACTGCCGAGAAGCGCTTCTCTTCTAACCGCACCGGTCAGAAGGTCGACCGCGAGGGGTTACGCGGGCCGTGCTCGTGGCGAGGCCGTTCTGTATGCGCGAGCACACAGAAGGGCGCGAGCGCCCGACCGCCGACCTGCTGCGCGAGCTGTCGGATCAGACGACGACGCTGGTGCGCAAGGAGATCGAGCTCGCCAAGGTCGAGCTCTCGGAGAAGGGCAAGCGCGCGGGGGCCGGAGCCGGCATGTTCGGGGGTGCCGGGCTGCTCGCCGTGTTCGCGCTCGGCGCGCTGACCGCATGCGTGATCCTCGCACTGGCCACCGCCATGGCGGCGTGGCTCGCCGCGCTGATCGTCGGGGTCGTCTACGCCGCGATCGCCGGCGTGCTGGCGCTCGCCGGTCGCAAGCAGGTGCGCCGGGCGACGCCGCCGCTGCCCGAGCAGGCCGTGGATTCGACGAAGGAGGATCTGGCATGGGTCAAGACCCGGGCCAAGAGCGGGCGCAGCAGTTGACCGCCGACGGGGAGCCGAAGACCGCGGCCGAGCTGCGCGGCGAGATCGAAGAGGTCCGCCGCGAGCTCGGCGACACGGCCGCCGAGCTCGCCGCCAAGACCGACGTCAAGGCGCGGGCGAGCGACAAGGCCGAGGAGCTCAAGCAGCGCGCGCGGGAGAACCCCGCGCCGATCGCCGCGGCCGCCGGCGCGTTCGTCCTCACGCTGCTCGCGAGCCGCCTCGTCTCCCGCCGCCGGACCGGGACCTGAGTGAGAGGAGCTCGATCGCAGATGGCTCACAACGCGAGCGCCGTGATCGACCGGCTGCTGAGCGACGACGAGGTCCACGCGCACCTGCGGCGCGCCGCGAGCGAGGGAACGCTCGCGGTCCGGCGGATGACGGGCCGCGATCGCCGGCCGCCGAAACGGCGCGGGAGGGTCCTGATCATCGCCCTCGCGGCCGGTGCCGCGGCGGCCGTCGCGACGAACCGGAGAACCACTTCGACACATTCGGGCGCTTAGCCGCGCGTCTCGCCGTCAGACGGCGGACCCAGCACCCTCTCATGAGGCGTGATTTGCATGCCTTGGCGGTGAAGCCAACGCTATGGCCCCCGTCGTTCTTGACTCACCTGCGCTGCTCGTCCGGCGCGGCGAAGAGCACGCGCTCTTCCGCCGGTACCGCCGGGATCGCGAGCCGGCGGTCAGAAACGCCCTGGTCGAGCGCTACATGCCGCTCGCCCGACACCTCGCGCGTCGCTATCCGAGCGGTGCCGAGCGCGAGGACGTCGTGCAGGTCGCGTCGCTCGCGCTCGTGAAGGCGGTCGACCGCTTCGACCCCGACCGCGGCAGCGCGTTCACCTCCTTCGCCACGCCGACGATCCTCGGCGAGATCAAGCGCTACTTCCGCGACTACGGCTGGTCGGTCCGCGTGCCGCGCGAGCTGCAGGACCTCTCGCTGCGGATCGAGCGGGTCAGCGGTGAGCTGACCGGCCGGCTCGGCCGGGCACCGACGCCGGCGGAGCTGGCCGAGCGGCTTGACGTCGAGGTCGAGCAGGTGCTCGAGGCGCTGTCCTCCGACACCGCGCACCGCCCGGTGGCGCTCGACCGCCCGGCGCGCGACGGCGACGACGAGCCCCAGCGCGCGCTGGCCGCGGTCGAGGAGCACGGCTTCGCGACGGTCGAAGACGCGGTCGCCGTGGACTCGCTGCTGGACCACCTGCCCGACCGCGAGCGCCTGGTCGTGAAGCTGCGCTTCCGCGAGGACCTGCTGCAGCGCGAGATCGCCGATCTGCTCGGCGTCTCGCAGATGCAGGTCTCGCGCATGCTCAGCAAGTCGATCGCGACGCTCCAGCAGCACGCCGAAACCGACCTCTAGCTCGCCGTCGCGGCCTGCTCGCGGTCGACGATGAGCAGCGCCGCGCCGGGGCATCTCCGCGGCGGTCAGTCGCGGGGGCGCGAGCCCGGCTCGGCCATCTTGCGGTGCAGCTCGGCCTTGACCTTGTCGGGGATGAGGCGGCTGCCGCGACCTTGCAGCTTGGTCGAGAGCGAGTGCGAGACGACGCGCTCCTTGCCGGCCATCAGCGCGTCGAAGCCGTCGCGCGCGACGTCCTCGGCGCTGTCCTTGTCGCCGGCGCCGACCTGGGTGTCGAGCATGCCGGCGCGCTCGAAGAACTCGGTCTCGGTCGGCCCGGGCATCAGCGCCGTGACGGTCACGCCGGTGTCCCGGAGCTCGTTGCGCAGCGCGAGCGCGAATGACTGCACGAACGCCTTCGAGGCGTTGTAGACGGCCTGGAAGGCGCCGGGCATCGTCGAGGCGATCGAGGACGTGAACAGCAGGCGCCCTTCGCCGCGGGCCGCCATGTCGCGGACCAGGTACTTGGCGAGGTGCACGGTCGAGCGCACGTTGAGGTCGACGAGCCGGAGCTCCTGTCGCAGGTCCGTGTCGCTCGCGAACGCGCCGCCGGCGCCGATGCCGGCGTTCAGCGCCGCCGCGTCGGGCGTCCTGCCCTCGAGGCTTCGATACAGGTGCTCGACGCCCTCTTCTGTGGCGAGGTCCACCTGCACGGCCTTTACGCCGGCTCCGAGGCCCTGGAGCTCGGCGGCGACCGCCGTGAGGTCCTCGTCCTCGGCGGCGATGACAAGGTCGAAGTCGTGCGAGGCGAACTGCTTGGCGAGCTCATGGCCGATGCCGCTGGAGGCGCCGGTCACAAGGGCGAGCCGGCGAGGTGTCGTCGTGTCCATCCCCCTTGGATCTCCACCCCGGCGGGAGCGGCAACGCGACGAGACCGTTTGCTGACCCCGCCGCGTCCCTGCATCGCGCGCTACTAGTCCTTGCGGCCGAGCTCGTGCTCGCGCTTGGCGATCTCGCGATCGCGTCGCGCATTCGCGCGGAGCCGCTGCGCGAGCTCGCGAGAGCGCTGCGCGTCCTCGATGGTCTCGCCGATCTCATCGGCGATGTTCGCATGCCGTTCGTGCGCGTCAGCCGCCTGCTCATGCGCCTCGGCGGTGCGCTTCGCGGCTTCCGCGGCGCGCCGGCTGGCGATCCGGATCCGCTTGGCCATCTCGTCCTCGTTCATCGTGGGCCGGGACTTCCCCGGCGGCGTCGCGTCGCACCGGTCGCGGTCGGCGCGCTGACGGCGAGCGCTACTCGGCCGCGTCTTCGGCGGGCTGATCCTCCATCAGCACGATCGCGCCCTGGACCTTGGCCCCGTCCCCCATCGACCGGCTGACCAGCGGCAGCACCGTCGCGCTGACGACGATCGGCCGCCCGCGCCGGTTGACCGCCTGCAGTTCGCGACTCTCGCGCGGGTGCGTGCCGGTGAGCACCGACCGCAAGGCGGCGGCGAGCTGCTCCGCGGGCAGCCCGATGTCCAGGCTGAGGAAGTGGTGGTCGAGCGCCTCGTCGCGTCGCAGGCCCCAGAGATCCTCGGCGCGGTGGTTCCAGATCTGCACGCGCTGGTGCGTGTCGAGCACCGCGACGCCGAACCCGAGCGACGTGAGGATCGCCTCGAGGAACTCATTGACCTGGTTGAGCTCGCCGGTCCGGTCGCGGAGCTCGTCGTTGATCGTCTCGAGCTCCTCGTTGGTCGACTGGAGCTCCTCGTTCATCGTCTCGAGCTCCTCGTTGGTCGACTGGAGCTCCTCGTTGGTCGTCTGCAGCTCCTCGTTCGCGGACTGGAGCTCCTCGTTGGTCGTCTCGAGCTCGTCGATCGTCGACTGCAGCTCCTCGTAGGCGAGCTCGAGGTCGCGGCGGTTGCCCTCGAGCTCGCTCTGCAGCGCGAAGTAGCGCGTGACATCCTCGAACACGACGCTGACGCCGAGCACCGTGTTGGCGCTCGAGAGCAGCGGCGACACGGCGATGCCGAGCCGCCGCTCGTCGCCGCGGTCGGGCGTGAAGGCGACCTCGCCGACCGGGACGCGCCGGCGCTCGCGCAGCGCCTGCTCGATCGCCGGCCGCAGCTCGGACGGGCGGTGCGCGATCGGAAGCTCGTCGAAGGCGCGCCCGAAGTCGTCGAGCGCGAGCTGGAACAGCGCCCGTGCCGGCAGGTTGGCGAACGAGAGCCGCCCGGTGCGCGAGACGATCAGCAGCGGATGCGGGCCGAGCTCGAGCGCGGCGTCGCGCGTGCCGCGGTCGTCATCGGGGGTCGGCAGCTCGGCGATGTCGCCGTTCGTGAACCCGAGCGCGCGCGCGGCCAGCGAGTCGCGCGGCTGCTTGGTGAAGATGCGCTTCTTGAGGTCGAGCGGCGCGAACAGGTCGCGGTGGGAGATCATCATCTCCGACTTCCCGAGCATCAGCACGCCGTGCTCGTGCAGGGCGAAATGGAAGTGACGCAGGATCCGCGCCTGCGTCTCGGCGTTGAAGTACATCAGCGTGTTGCGGCAGATGAGCACGTCCAGGCGCGAGATCGGCGCGTCCTGGATCAGGTTGTTGCGGCCGAAGATGACGGCGCGGCGCAGGTCCTTGCGGAACGCCCAGTTCTTGTCGGAGCGTTCGAAGTAGCGCTCACGCAGCCCGTCGGGCAGGCTCTCGAGCTCCTTCGGTGCGTACACCGCCAGCCGCGCCTGGGCGAGCGCGTCCTCGTCGATGTCTGTCGCGTAGATCTTCACGCGCTCGCGATAGTCGTCGACCCCGAGCAGCTCGGCCAGCACCATCGCCATCGTGTAGGCCTCCTGCCCGCTGGCGCAGCCCGCGCTCCAGATGCGGATCGGCTCGTCCTCGGCCTTGGCGGCGATCAGCTCCGGCAGCACCCGCTCCTGCATGTCCTGCCAGGCCGGCGGGTCGCGGAAGAACTCGGTGACGTTGATGAGCAGCGTCTCGAAGAGCTGCTCGTACTCGTCCGGATGGACCTCGAGGTAGTCGAGATAGTCGCTGTAGCCGGGGCAGCCGACCGATTCCATGCGGCGGCGGAACCGCCGCTCGAGGCTCGTGCGCTTGTAGCCGGTGAAGTCCAGGCCGCGCGTGCGCTTGAGGAACTCCAGCAGCGCCTCGAATGCCGCGTCGGCCTCGCTCATCCGGCGGTCTCCTCGAGCATCTGGTCAACCGTCAGGGCGTAGCTGCCCACGCCCATGCTGAGCGCGCGCCGGATCAGCGCCGCGCGGTCGAGCGCCTCGCGCGCGGACTCCTCGAAGCGCCGGGCGCTGCGCGGCTTGCCCTCCATGCGGCCGGCGATCCGGCGCAGCAGCTCGCCGCGCTCCTCGAGCACCTCGAGCGCCGTCCACAGCGCGGCCTCGACGGCCTGACCCTGGGCCTCGACCATCGCGTCCTCGGAGTAGGTGTGGCCGACCCGGCAGCGGTAGCGCGCGAGCGCGCCGTCCTTGACCTCCCACAGCGCGCCGCTGCACTCAGGGCAGGTGAAGCCGCTCGCGGGACCGGCAGGGCGCTGCTCCGCGCGCAGATGATCATCGGGATCGGGGACCGACGGCATCGCTTCCTCCTCTCGAGGCGCCGGGGCGGCGGCTCTCACAAGGCGCTCGAGCACGCCGCCGATCTCCGCCAGCGGGAGCGTGTAGTCCGGGGGATTGGCGGCGATCGCGCTCGCCGGCATCCCCGGGACCAGCGCGTCCGCCGGGTCCTGCACGATCACGGTGCCGCCGGCCTCCGACATCGAGACGGTGCCGGCGGAGCCGTCGTCGAGCGCGCCCGACAGCACGACGCCGATCGCCGCCGGACCCCATGCCCGCGCCAGCGACCGGAACATCGGGTCGGCGGCGGGGCGGACGCCGTTCTCCTTCGGGCCGCGGCTGAGCTCGATCCGGTCGCGGCGCACGAGCAGGTGGCGATCCGCGGGCGCGACGTAGATCAGGCCGGGCTGGATCGCCATCGCATCCTCCGCGACCACGGCGGTGAACGCGCTCTCGCGGTCGAGGATCGGCCCGAGCAGGCTGCGGCCGGTCGCCGGGATGTGCAGCACGACGAAGATCGCCGCCGGCAGATCGGCCGCCAAGCCGGCGGCCAGGGTCCGCAATGCCTCCACGCCGCCGGCCGAAGCGGCCATGCCGATGACGCGCGCGGGCGCAGCGCGCGGCGACTGGGCCTGAGACGCCTCATCCACTCAAAGGGAATCTACCCCTATCCGCCGCGCGCGCGTGCCTCCTCCAACCCGTCGGCAAAGGTCAGCTCGATGCGCTCGAAGACCGCGAGCGCATCCTGCTGGGCCGTGCGCGCGAAGGCGAGCTGCTCGGCGACCCGGTGGCGCAGCTCGTCGCGGCGGCGGCGGAGGGTGTCGGCGTGCCCCGCGCCGCGGGTCAGCAACCACGCGTCCCCCGTCGTCCGCATGACGTGCTCGCCCTCGAGCGCTCGCAGCGTCCGCTCAAGCAGCTCGGGACCCAGGCCGGTGAGCCGCGTCAGCGCGGCGGCGTCGAGCCCGATCCGCAGCCTGAAGCCCTTCTGCGACTGCTCTCCCCAGCGCGCGACGAGCGACCACACGACGGCCAGCAGCCGCTCCTGCGGATTCGTCTGCCGGGCCGCGGCGCGCAGCGCGGTGCGCGCCGCTTCCTGGCGGGCGGCACGGGCGGCCATGCGCGCCTCGACCTGGGGCCAAGGGCGGATCAGCGTCGTGAACGACTCGTCGATCACCGCGAGGCGGACGCGCGGGCCCGCGGTCCACGTACCCGCCGCGAGGTCGCCGGTGCCGATCAGGTCGCCCGGGCCGAAGGCGCCGCTGATCTCGCCTCCGGGATCGCCGCACAGCAGCAGCCCGTCGAGCACGGCGAAGCGGGAGGCGCGGGGCGTCCAGGAGCCAGGCGCCGGTGCGACGACCTCCAGCAGCGGCAGCCGGCCCGTCGTCACCGCCACTCGCGCGCCGAGCACATGGGCGAGCGTGGGATCGATGTCGAGGAGCGACGCTGCGCGCGCAGATTCGGCGAGGTCGTTCATGGGCCGAGCGTATTTACACTGCCTGAATGTGCTACGCACCGGTCACAAGCCGGACCGCGACGGCATCCGCGCCGGTGTCAGGGCACGTACGATGACCCAGATGGCCGCGTCGACGGCACACCGCGCCCACCGGGACGCCGCCGGCTCGCTGCTCGAGCTCGACCCGGAGCTGGGCTGCCTCCTGACGCCCGAGCGGCGCTCTGCGGCGGCGCGGGAGCTGCGCGTCCGCGTGAGCGCGCTGGCGACCGGGGAATGGGATGTGGGGCGGCTCGGCGAGGCCGATCCCGCGCATTACGGACTGCTCGTCGTCGACGGAGTGCTGGCGCGCGAGGTCGTGCTCAGCATGATGGTCAGCACCGAGCTGCTGGGTCCAGGCGACATCGTGCGGCCGTGGCGGATCGAGGGGGAGCCGCTGCTGCTCTCGGTCACCGTCCGCTGGAACGCGCTCTCGCCGGTGCGTGTGGCGCTGCTCGACCGCCGTGTGGCGACGCAGCTGGGCGCGTATCCGGAGATCGGCGCGGTCCTCGTGGACCGCCTGGCGGGCCGTGCGCAGCGCTTGGCGGTCACGCAGGCGATCTCGCAGCTCAACCGCGTGGAGGACCGGCTCGTCGCGCTGTTCTGGCACCTCGCGGAACGCTGGGGGCGCGTGGCGCCCGAGGGCATCGCGCTCCCGCTCGCGTTGCCGCACCGGCTGCTCGGCGAGATCGTCGGCGCGCGCCGCCCCACGGTGTCCTCGGCGCTCGCCGAGCTTGCGCGCACGGGGCGCGTCGTGCGCCGTGAGGACGGGACGTGGCTGCTCACCGGCGAGGCTCCGTCGCCCGCGGAGGGCGAGGAGGGCGAGGTGGTGCGCCAGCGGCGGCGGCTGATGCCCGAGCCGCGCGCCGCCGAAGAGCCCCCGCATGAGTCCGCGCCGGCGCCGATGGCGTCCGGGCGCGGGGAGGAGTTGCGCGCGTCGTTCGAAGCCGCGCACGAGACGGCCGCGCGGCGCGGCAGGGACCTCGAGGTCTTACAGGTCGAGACGACCGCGCTGCGCGCTCGCACGGACGCGCTCCGGCGCGAGCGCGCCGAGCGCCTGGAGCGCCTTCGGTCCGCGGCCCGGCGCCGTCGCTGAGCCTGGATCGAGGCTAAGTCGCGCCGTCGGCCGCGGAGCGGTTCACATGGACCGGGATCACCTTGTCGATGCCCGAGACCGCGATGACGCGGCGGACCGGGCCCTCGGGGCAGATCAGCGCGAAGCTGCGCCCGTTGAGCTCCCGGTGCGCCTCCACCAGCACGTTGAGGCCGGTCGAGTCCATGAACCCGACGTGCGTGAGGTCCAGCCAGATCTCGCTGACGCCGGAGTCGGCGACGCCCTCGAGCGCGGCACGCAGGCCGTCGCACGACGCCAGGTCGACCTCGCCCTTCACGGTCAGCACCACCCGTGGGCCGGCGCGCGACTCGAGCACCGTCAGCGGCGGCGAGCCGTCACGGTCGAGGCCGAGCGGCAGACTTTCGTCCATCCGGATCGTCATACCGCGCCGCGGCCGTCCAAGGTGGTGGCGGCGAGCCTGCACCTGACCACGAGCCTGAACGCGGTCAGAGATCCGACCGTGAGCGGCGGTCGGTGGAGCGCTAGACGCGGTCCTCGGCGGCGACGTACGCGAGCTGGAGGCCGTCCGCGATCGCGTGCATCGTCCACATGCCGGCGAGCAGACGGGTGAGCCGGGGCGCGTAGACGTAGCCGACGGTGAAGCCGCCCGCGACCCACTGCCCGACGCAGTACGGGCAGATCAGCAGCTCGCCGACCGCGCGGCGCAGGCCGCGCCCGCGCGCCTCCTCCTCGACCTCGCCGTGGCCGGAGCGCTCCTGGAAGCGCGTGAACGGCGCGCGCAGGAAGCCCGTCACCTTGTCCTTGGCGACGAGGCGGCTGACCTTGTGGGTGGCGATGCCGGCGAGGACCAGGTCCCGGGTGCTGATGCGGTCCGGCAGCGGCCTGCCGCGCCGGAGCGCGACGATCAGGGCGCCGGCGAACGCGCCCGCGAAGGCCGTGCTGAGGATGCTGTAGCCGGCCAGCGGCCGGTGCTCGTCGTCGCCCGCGTACTCGGCGCCGAAGCGTCCGGGCAGGTCGGTTCGCTCGCTCGTGGCTGTCACGCGATGGGGCTACCCACGGTGCGCGGAGCCGTCACGCCTTCGGCTCGTCGCGCAGCGGCAGGTACGGCTCCTCGTCGGGCGGATGGCCGGCCGCGATCTGGCGGCTGCGCTCCATCTCGGAGTTGAACTCGGCGCCCAGCAGGATGATCAGGTTCGTGATCCACAGCCAGATCAGGAACACGATCACGCCGCCGAGGCTGCCGTAGGTCTTGTTGTAGGAGGCGAAGTTCGCGACGTAGACCGCGAACAGCAGCGAGGCGACGATCCACAGGATCACGGCCAGCAGGCCGCCGGGGGTGACCCACGGGAAGCCGGGCTGCTTGACGTTCGGGCCGGCCCAGAACAGCAGCGAGATCATGAACGAGACGACGAGCACGAGCACCGGCCACTTGGCGATGCCCCACACGGTCACGAACGTGTCGCCCAGGCCGATCAGGTTCCCCACCGAGCGGGCGACGGGGCCGGTGAGGACGACCGCCAGCGCGCTCGCCGCCAGCAGCAGCAGCAGCACGATCGTGGCGCCGACGCGGAGCGGGATGCGCTTCCAGATCGGGCGCCCCTCGGGCGCGTCCCAGACGGCGTTGGCGGCGTCCATGAAGGCGCCGATGTATCCCGAGGCCGACCAGATCGCCGCGACGAGGCCGATGACGAACGCCAGCGTCGATGCGCCCTGCGCGGCGCCCAGGCTCTTGAGCGAGCTGGTGAGGATCTGCTTGGCGGGGCCCGGAGCGACGGTGGAGAGGTTGTCGATCAGCGGCTGGGTGGCCGACGGGCCGATCACGCCGAGGATGCTGACCAGGGCCAGCAGGGCGGGGAAGATCGAGAGGACGGCGTAGTACGTGAGCGCCGCGGCCCAGGTGGTCAGCTTGTCCTCGGAGAACTGGCTCACCGTGCGCTTGAGCACCTGTGGCCAGGTGCGACCGGACAGGTCGGTCGGGTTCTGCGGCACCGCGGCGGCGTTGGGCATGGGCACCGGCATACCCGGCGGCCCGCGATCATTTTCGTTTCGGGAGACGGTCTAAGCGTCAGTTTGTCCCCTCGAGGAGGTCCGGATGGCTGAGGTTCTGTGGACGGGGATCGCCCTTGGCGAGTCCCCGCGCTGGCACGACAGGCGGCTGTGGTTCTCCGACTGGGTGGCGGGCGAGCTGCGCGCGGGCGACGACGTCGTGATGCGGCTGTCCTCGTTCCCGTTCTCCTTCGACTGGCTGCCGGACGGGCGCCTGCTCGTGGTGTCGGGGCGCGAAGCGGTGCTGCTGGCCGGCGGCGAGCCGTACGCCGAGCTTGGCGCGATCGCCGCCCCGCCGTGGAACGAGCTCGTGGTCGACGGGCGCGGGAACGCGTACGTCAACTACGCCGGCTTCGAGTTCCCGGGCGGCGAATTCGCTCCGGGCGGCGTCGCCATCGTCCGGCCCGACGGGTCGGGAGAGCGGGTGGCGGACGGGCTCGCGTTCCCCAACGGGATGGCCGTCACGGCCGACGGATCGACCCTGATCGTGGCCGAGTCCTACGCCGGGCGGCTGACCGCGTTCGCCATCGGCGAGGACGGCTCGTTGTCCGAGCGGCGCGTGTGGGCGGCGGTCGACGGCAGCGCGCCGGACGGGATCTGCATCGACGCCTCGGGCGCCGTCTGGTACGCGGACGTGCCGAACCGGCGCTGCGTGCGGGTGCGCGAGGGCGGCGAGGTGCTCGACGTCGTCGAGCTCGACCGCGGCGGCTTCGCCTGCATGCTCGGCGGCGAGGACGGGCGGACGCTGTTCATCATGGCGGCCGAGTGGGGCGGGATCGGGAACGTGGGCGCGGGCGAGCCGACCGGGCAGGTGCTGGCGGTGCAGGCCCCCGAGCCCGGCGCCGGGTGGCCATGAGGGTCGCCGTCTTCGGGGACGCGCACGCGCACGCCGAAGCGCTCGAGGCCGTGCTCGGCGCGGCGGCGGACGCGGACGAGCTGTGGTCGCTCGGCGACATGCTCGGTGGCGGCCCGGACCCGGCGCGCGCGCTGCGGCTGACGCGGTCGCGGTGCCGCGTCGCCCTGGTGGGCAACCACGACTACGGGGCGACCGGGTCGGTCGACCCGTCGCGGCTGGGCGAGCTCGGCGCGCGCTCGGTGGAGCTGGCGCGCGAGCAGCTCACCGAGGAGGAGCTCGGCTGGCTGCGGCGGCGCCGGCCGGCGGCGCGGCGGGAAGGCGTGCAGTGCTGGCATGGGAGCCCTCGCAACCCGGTCTGGGAGTTCGTCGGGCCGTCCAACGCGGGCGCGTGCCTGGCGGCGCAGCGCGCGCCGATCGGGCTCGTCGGTCACACGCACGTCGCGAGCGCCTGGGCGGCCTCGGCCGGCGGGCGCGCTCGGGCGGTTGCGGTGCGGGTCGACGAGCCGCTCGAGCTCGGGGACGGCAAATGGCTGCTCAACCCGGGCGCCGTCGGCGCGCCGGCGCCGTCGCCGCTTGGATGGTGGGCGGGACTCGACGCCCAGGCCGCGGCGCTCTGGCTCGAGCTCGACCTCGAGGCCCGCACGGCGACGTGGCGCCGCGCGCCGTTCGACCCGCGGCCGGCGCGCGAGCGCGCGCGGGCGCTCGGGCTCGACCGCGCGCCGTGACGCCCGCGCATCGCCGCGCGGCTACTCCTGATCGAACGCGGTCGCGTCCCCGCGCAGGTGCGCCGCGAAGCCCGCGTTCGGCGCGTGCACGTCGAGATAGCGCGCTTCGCCGCCGACCGCGTGCCGCACGCCTGCCGGGACCGTGACCCACGCGCCCTGCTCCGCGCGGACCGCCTCGCCGGCGAGCATCAGCTCGAGCGTTCCCTCGAGCACGTAGAACGCCTCGACGTGCCGGGCGTGCACGTGCTCGGCCTGGGTCGCCGACAGCTCGGCGATCGCGATCTCCTCGGTGTCCGCGAGCAGCCGCCGGCCGCCGGCGAGCTCTTCAGCGGCGCCGATCGACGCCTCCGACACGGGCCGGCCGCCATCCTGCGGCGGGTCATGCTGGTCGAACCCGACGCTGCGCCCTTCGCGCAGCCCGCGCATGTAGGCGGCGAACCCGCTCCCGGGCGCGTGGAAGTTGAGGTAGCGCACGTCGGCGTCGCTCGCGTTGCGGAAGCCGTGGACCACGGGCGGCGGAACGAGCGCGAGCGTCCCCGCCGGCAGCGCGACCTGCCGGTCCTGCGCGCCGAGCCGGACGGTAAGCTCGCCCTCGAGGACGTAGAAGACGTCGGAGTGGGACCGGTGGACGTGCAGATCGGCCCCGTCGCGCCCAGGCCCGAACCGCGACACCGTCGCGTGCAGCGGATCGTGCTCGCACAGGATCTCGACGCGGCGCTCGGGCGAGTCCCCGATGACCTCTCCGCCGCCGGCCCCGACCATGGTCGCCCCTGTCATCGGCGCGAGTCTACGAGCGCCGGCCGCGGGTGGGGGCGTCACCGCGCGTACCATCGCCGTTTCCGCGGAGCGCCGTGCGGCGATGCCTGCGCCGTGTTCATCGTCCTCCCCGGGGTCTTCCACCCGCGCTCGGACACGCGGCTGCTCGCGCGCACCGCGTGCACGCAGCCGCTTCCCGCCGGCGCGCGCGTGCTCGAGCTGTGCGCGGGGCCGGCGTACGCGGGGCTCGCGGCGGCGCGCGCGTTCAAGGGCGCGCTGACGACCGTCGACGTCTCACGCCGCGCCGCGCTCAACGCGAGCCTCAACGCGCGTCTGAGCCGCATCCGCATCCGCGCCCACCGCGGCGACCTGCTCGCGCCGGTCGCGGGCCAGCGCTTCGACCTGATAGTCGCCAATCCGCCGTACATCCCGGGGGACGAGCCGCCCGCCCGCGGTCCCGGGCGCGCGTGGGAGGCCGGGGCCGACGGCCGCGCGGTGCTGGACCGCATCTGCGCCGACGCGCCCGCGCATCTCGCGCCGGGCGGCGTGCTGCTGCTGGTCCACTCGGAGGTCTGCGGGCCTGAGGCGACGCTCGCCGCCTACGCCGCCGCGGGGCTCGAAGCGGACGTCGCCGCGCGCGAGCGCGGCCCGCTCGGCCCGATCCTGCGCGATCGGCGCGCCGAGCTGGAGGACCGCGGCCTGCTCGCGTCCGGGCAGGCGGAGGAGGAGGTTCTCGTACTGCGCGGCATGGCGCCGGGCCGGGCGGGGAAGGACGGCGGGACATGAGCGAGACCCTGATCACGCCCTATCGCGACGGCCCGCTGCTCGTCCGCGGCCCGTTCCGCCTGGTCGACCAGGACGGCAACGAGATCGACACCGGCCGGGAGACCGTCGCGCTGTGCCGCTGCGGCAAGTCGCGGCTGCGCCCGTTCTGCGACGGCACGCACAACCTGATCCGGTTCAAGGCGCCGAGCGGCGCCGAGCAGGGACGCGCCGCCTGAAGCCGGCGCCCGTCGCGCTACTCCAGATACAGCTCGGCGAGCCGGCGCGCGGCGAGGACCGGCCCGAGCTCACGCTGGCGCTGCGCGCCGTTGGCCTCGATCAGCGCGCCGGCGCTCGCGAGCTCGGCCGCGCATCCCAGGCGCTCCGCCGAGGACGCGAGCTGCGCGAGGCGCTCCAGCAGCACCCGGCGCACGGGCGTCCGCTCACCGGTGCGCAGATCGGCGAGCTCGCCGTCGAGCCCGAAGCGGCATGCCGTCCAGCGGTTCTCGGCGATCCGCCACGAGGCCGGCGCGGGAAGCGGCTCGCCCGCGTCGTGGCGCTCGGCCAGCCAGGCGATCAGCGCGTGGGCGAACGCGGCCACCGCCGCGGCGTCGGAGAGCGTCGTCTGCGCGTCCGGCACGCGCAGCTCCAGCGTGCCGTAGGCCACGTGCGGACGCAGCTCCCACCACCAGCGGCGCGGCTCGGGAACGGCGCCGGCGGCGCGTCCCCAGCTGAGGGCGTCCGCGAACGCCTCCCATGACTCGAGCGCGGGCGGCACGCCCTGGCGCGGCAGCAGGCCAGAGACGAGCGGGCGCACCGACGCGAGCCCCGAGTCACGGCCGCCGAGGAACGGCGCGTTGGCGGCGAGCGCGGCGAGCTCGGGCACATGCCCGCGGAGCGCGTTGTAGACCGCCAGCGTACGGTCGGCTCCGCCGACGGCGACATGCACCTGCAGGGAGCACACGAGCTGGCTGCGGGCGACGTCGCCGTACTCGGCCAGGATCGCGTCGTAGCGGTCGCCCTCGCTGAGCTCCCCGAGCGGCGCCGCGAACGGGTGCATGCCCGCGGCGGCGGGGAGCGCGAGGCCCTCGGCGGCGGCGGCAAGGGCGCGGCGGCCCCGCCCGAGTTGTGCGATCGCCTCGGCGACGGTCGCGGCCGGCGCTGTGGTCAGCTCGATCTGGGAGGCGGGCAACTCGCGCTTGGGGAGGATCGCGCGCGGCGCCGCGACGGTGGCGAGTGCGCGCGCCGCCCGGTCGTCCGCCGCGCCCTCGCGCGAGTCGGCGCCGCGCAGCTCGGTCGCTCGTGCGATCACCTCGGCGGCGACCGGCGCGAGATCCGCCGTCGCGGGGTCGAGCAGCATCGCCTCCTCCTCCAGGCCGATCGTCATCGGCTCCGGCGCGTCGAACGCCTCGCGCAGCTCGGTCGCGTTCATGCCGCGGCCGGCGATCGCGCACCGGCGAGCAGGGAGGACCTGCCCTGCTCCCAGGCGGTCAGCAGATGCGTCGCCCAGCGGCCCTCGACGGCGAGCAGCGCCCGCGCGCCCCACAGGATGTCGGGCGCCAGCGCCGGCTCCTGGCGCGCCAGGCCGCCCGCGAGATCGACCGCGGCGACGCTCTCGTGCACCGCGTCGGCGACCACGTGGACGTCGAAGAAGGCGGTCGCGTCCTCGCCGTGTCCGAGGCGGCGCAGGCCGGCGGCGTAGCGGCGGTTGGGGATCGACGACGTCATCTCGAACATCGCGAGGTGACCGGCGATGGCGCCGCGGCGGCTCCGGTGGAGCCCGAGCAGCGACATCAGGTTGACCGTCGACAGCGTGACGCCGGGGATGCGGTCGAGGTAGGCGCCGTAGGCGGAGTCGAGCCCGAGCGCGCGCATCGAGCCCGCGAACAGCTCGGCGTGGATCCGGTCCGCGCGGCCGCCACCGTACTCGTCGGCCTGGATCTCCACCATCGCCGCCTTCGGGCCGCCCCACAGCCGCGGGAGCACCCAGGAGTGCGGGTCGGCCTCCTTGAGCTGATAGGCGGAGCGATGGATCAGGAGCTCCTCGACCTGGGCGGCCGTCGCCTCGCGCTCGACGTACTTCGAGAGCGACGGCGCCTCGTCGGACGCCTCGAGCTCGCGCAGCGCGACGTCCATCTCGTCGGCGGGCGCCTCGGGCGATCCCGCGAGCGCGAGCATGTCCGCCTCGAAGCGCCGCTCCAGCCCCGCACGGAACGCGAGCAGCGACGGATCCCACTCCCATGCCTCGGCGACGTCGTCGAAGCCGCGGTAGTGCAGCTCGTAGCAGCAGTAGAGCGACAGCTGCAGGTCCTCGTCGTCGTCCGGCTCGGGAAGCGCGAGATCCGGGTGCGGGGGCGTGCGCAGCGCGGCGAGCAGGGCTTCGCTCGCCGCGCCACGGGGCTCAGGAAGTGCAGGCACGCCGCCGTGCTACCCATGCAGCGTCCCCTCATACCCCGCTCACACGCGCTTGCCGTGCGGGCGATGCGCCGTGCACCGGCGCGGCGCCGAGCGCCGCGAACGCGTTCATCGGCTCGATCGCGGTCGACCCGAAGGACGGCACGCTGTACCTCGGCACCGGCGTCGGCCTCTTCCGCGTGCAGCGGCGCGGAGGCGAGGCCGTGCGGATCGCCGGGCGGCTCGAGACGTCCGACGGCGCGGGCTCGGTCTCCTCGAACCTCGTCGTGCGCGCCGCGCGCCCGGGCGTGCTGCTCGCGTCGGGGCATCCCGAAGAGGGCACGCTGCCGGAGAACCTCGGGCTGATCCGCTCGACCGACGGCGGCCGTTCGTGGACGGCGGTCGCGCAGCTGGGCCAGGCCGACTACCACCTGCTCGAGCTCGCCGGCGGCCGGATCGTGGCCGTTCGCGCCGACGAGCCCGACGTCCTGGTGAGCAGCGACGGCGGGAAGGCGTTCGAGAGGCGCACGCCGCCGGCGCCCCCGGTCGACCTCGCCGCCGACCCGCGCGACGGCTCCCGTCTGGTCGTGACGACCGAGCAGGGCGGCTTCACGTCGAGCAACGAGGGCCGCTCGTGGCGCCCGCGCGACGCGACGCCCGGAGGCCTGCTCGCCTGGGCCGCCCCGGACCGCCTCTACCGCGCCGACCGCCGCGGCGAGGTGACCGTCAGCGCCGACGGCGGAGCGACGTGGTCACGCCACGGAGCGATCGCAAGCGCCCCGAACGAGCTCGCCGTGGGCCGCGACGGCACGCTCTACGCGTCGGTCGCGGGTGGAGAGGTGCGGTCCTCCGGCGACGGCGGCGCGACTGGAGGCGCTACGTGAAGCTGAAGTAGGGGCGGGCTCAGCCCCCGCGGCGGCGGCGGGCGGCTTCGACGTGACGGTCGGCCTCGCGCTTGCGGCGCTCCGCGTAGACGCGTACTTCCTCCTCGGCCTCCTTCATCAGCCTCTCGCGCGTCTCGGATGCCTCGGCGCGCGCCTGGGCGAGCGCCTCCTCGCGGTAGGCGGCGAGCATCTGCTCGCGCTCCGCGGCGGCGCGGGCCAGGAGCGCGGCCGCCTCCGAGCGGGCCTCCTCGAGCGCGCGGGCCCCGGCTGCCGCGTCGGCGTCCGCCCGCTTGCGGGCGCCTTCGAGGGTCGCCTCCGCCTCGAGCCGGGCGCCTTCCAGCGCTCGCTCCGCTTCGGCCTGACGCCGCTCCACCTCACGCTCGCGCTCCTGCAACGCCGCGCGCTCATGTGAGAACGCCTGACCGGCGTCGGTGCTCATGAACATGCGATTCACCCGCTGGAGATGCCGATCCACCTCCTGCGGGTCATAACCCCGCCGCACCAGCGTGAACGTGCGCTGGACGACGAACAGTGAGAGCGATTCTCCACGCGACGACACAGAGTTGATGTTCGCACGCTCAGAAGCCTCTCCTTCCGACGCAACGACCGGCCTTTACGTAAAGACGCTGCACATGGCGCGCCGCCGCGCGCCTGACGAAGGGTGTGTGTCACACACCTCGCGGCGCGTCAGGTCGATGTGTCGACCGAAGCCGAGCTGCCCAGCAGGCGGTTGCCCGCCAGCGCGCGCACGGCGAAGAAGGGCCCGCGGGCACCCGAGGTGAGCGTCGTCTCGAAGCCTGTCCGCGGCGCGCTCGCCACCACCCGCAGCGAGCCGGCCGAGGCACCCGCCAGCAGCTCCCACTGTGTCACGCCGGTCGCGCCGTTCCACGACGCCCGCGCGGTCAGCGCGCCGCCGTTGCGCTCGATCGACGCCGCCGGCGGATCCGAGGGCCGCCCGTCCCAGGCGAACGTGAACGCCCGGTAGCTGTCGTAGCCCGCGGGCAACTGCGCGTCGAACAGCAGCTTGCCGCTCACGTCCTGCTCCGACGCCCGCCGCCCGAGCCCCCAGCCGGCGAAGACGTCCCCGCCGGGCAGGTGCTGCGCGCTGCCCTCGGCGTCGGCCAGGACGCCCGCCGGATGGGTGAGCGCCGCGGCGACCGACACCGTTCGCGCCGGCTCGTCGACGCGCAGCGTGAGCAGCCGCGACCGATCCCGCACCTTCGGCGTCGACTCGTTGTCGAACATCGTGATCGTCCCGTCGGGCTGGCGCCGCGCGTCGTGCTGCCACGCGAACCGCGCGTCAGGGCCGAGCGGGAAGTCGCTCCGCTTGCCGCCGAGCCGCCACAGGATCCGGCCGGTGCGGCGGTCGACCTTGTAGATCGTCCAGGTGTTGCGGGCCGAGATCAGCAAATTTCCGTCGCTGTCCACGGCCACCGAGTTGACGTGGAAGTAGTCGTACGGGAAGTCGTGCCCCGGCGCGGGCGGCCCGGCGTGCGACTCGGTCAGCGCGACGTGATCCATGCTGTGCCACGCGAAGAGGACCTTTCCCGTGGCGACGTCGATCTCCTGGACGATCGAGTCGACCGCGTGCCGCGTGCGCGAGGCGCCCACCGCCGAGAGGTCGGCGCGGACCGCGTGGTCACCCACGAGCCCTGACCGTAGCCGCGCGTGTTGGTCTTGCCCTCCCACCACGTCAGCACCGGCGCTCGTGTAAGCGAAACCGAAGAGCGCTCAGCGCTCGAGCCGCTCGAGCCGCTCGAGCTGCCGCTCGATCCGCTCCAGCCGCGCGAGGATCGCCTCGTCGCGGCCCCTTCCCAGCCGCGTGCGCATGCCCTCGACGAACGCCGCCGTGATGGTCGCCGTCACGACCGTCACCACCCCGATCCCCGAGACCATGATCACGCCGCCCACCACCTGCCCCTCGGCGGTGGTCGGCACGTGGTCGCCGTAGCCGACCGTGGTGATCGTCTGCAGCGCCCACCACATGCCGCTGCCCAGCGAAGGGAATTCCTTGCGGTCCAGCAGCCAGATCATCACCGCGCCGAGGATCGTGACCAACACCGTCGAGAGTGCGATCGCCCAGGCGGCGCGACGCGCCGTGATCGTGCCGCCCTTGAACCAGGGCCGGTCCACATCGTGGATGCTACGGCCCCGGGATGACGTCCTCCTCGTCCGAACCGGGTGATGCCGCGCACCCCATGCTCATCGAGGCTGCCGCCATGCACCGCCTCACGGACGCCACCGCCGGCGAGCAGGGAGCCGCGATCCGGGCCCGGACCGCGAGGCAAGCCGAGTCCGTCCAGCAGCCGCCGGCGGCGGCGCTCTGAGGAAAGCCGGCCGAACGTGCCCGTTCACCTGCTCGGCCGCCTCGCGGTGGTCCTGCTGCTCAACGCCGCGGCGCTGCTCGGGCTCAGCGCGCTCCTTCCGGGCTTCACGCTCGACGGCTTCACCGCCGCGCTGAGCCTGGCGGCCGTGCTCGGCCTCGCGAACGCGATCGTGTGGCCGGTGCTGCTGCGCTTCGCGCTGCCGTTCACCGTCGCCACGCTCGGCCTCGGCGCGCTCGTGCTCAACGGCGCGCTGCTGCTGCTCGGCTCCGCCGCGCTGGACGACGTCCACGTCGGCGACCTGTGGTCGGCGCTCGGCGTGATCCTCGGCCTGACGGCGATCACGACCGTGGTCGGCGGCGTGCTCGCCCTCGACCGCGGCGACCTCTGGTACCGCCACGTCGTCCGCCGCCAGCTCAAGCGCTCCAAGCTCGCGGTCGGCGCGGACGTCCCCGGCCTGCTCCTGCTCGAGATCGACGGGCTTGCCCACGACGTCCTCAAGCGCGCGATGCGCGACGGCAACGCGCCCGCGCTCGCGCGCTGGGTGCACGAGCGGGGCTACCGGCTCGAGTCCTGGGAGACCGGCTGGTCCTCGCAGACGGGCGCCTGCCAGGCCGGCCTGCTGCACGGCGACGACGGCGACATGCCCGCGTTCCGGTGGTGGGAGAAGGACGCCGGGCGCGCGATCGTGACCAACCACCCGAAGGACGCGGCGGAGATCGAGCGCCGCCGCTCGGACGGCCGCGGCCTGCTGTACGCCGACGGCGCCAGCCGCGCGAACATCCTCTCCGGCGACGCGCCGCACAGCATGCTGACGATGAGCACGGTGCTCGACCGCGACAGGCCCGGCCGGCTCGGCCAGGACTACTTCGCGTACTTCGCGAGCCCGTATGGCGTCGCGCGCACCCTGCTGCGCGTGGTCGGGGAGATCGTGGTGGAGCGCTTCGCCGCGGTCGGGCAGGCGCGGCGCGACGTCCGCCCCCGCATCAAGCGCGGCTTCAAGTACGCGCTCGTGCGCGCGTACGCGACGGTGATCCAGCTCGACCTGCAGGTCGCCGCGGTCACCGCCGACGTGCTCGCCGGGCGCCCCGTCGTCTACACGACCTTCCTCGCCTACGACGAGGTCGCGCACCACTCCGGGCTCGAGCGGCCCGACACGCTCGCGGTGCTGCGCCGCGTCGACCTCGCCATCGCGCGCATCGCGGACGCGGTCGAGCACGCGCCGCGCCCGTATCGCCTCGTCGTGCTGTCCGATCACGGCCAGAGCCAGGGCGCGACGTTCCGGCAGCGCTACGGCGAGGAGCTCGCCGACGTCGTCGCGCGCCACGGCGGGGGAGACGTCCGCGCCGAGGACGCGCACAGCGACGAGGGGCTGTCCTCGTTCAACGCCGGCGTCGCCGAGCTCGCCGCCCGCGACACGGCGGCCGGCCACATGGTCCGCACGGCGGCCCGCGAGCGCCTGAGGGACCCGGAGCCGTCCGGCATCCCCGAGGTGTCGGTGATGGCGTCGGGGAACCTCGGCCTGATCAGCTTCCCGCGCGAGCCGGGCCGGGTCACGCTCGAGCAGATCCAGGCGACCCGCGCGGGGCTCGTCCAGGCGCTGCGGACGCACCCCGGCGTCGCGTTCGTGCTCGTGCGCTCGGAGGCCGACGGCCCGATCGTGCTCGGGCACGGCGGCATCCATCGCCTCGCCGACGGCAGCACGAAGGGCGAGGACCCGCTGGCGCCGTTCGGCCCCACCGCCGCCGACCACGTCCGCCGCACCGACGCCTATCCGCACTGCCCCGACCTCGTCGTCAACGGCACCTACTGGCCCGAGCTCGACGAGGTCGCCGCCTTCGAGGAGCTCGTCGGCTCGCACGGCGGGCTCGGCGGCTCGCAGTCGCACCCGTTCGTCCTGCACCCGCCTGACCTGCCGTGGCCGGACCCGCCGGTGATCGGCGCGCCCGCGGTGCACCGCATCCTCCGCGGCTGGCTCGCCGGCCTCGGGCAGGACGCCTACCGCGACAGCGACTCGCCGGGCGAGAGCACGACCACGCGCGTGGCCGGCGCCAGCTCGGCGGCGTAGGCGGCGAACTCGCGCGGCGGCACGACCAGCAGGTCGCGCCGGCGGCTGCCGTAGGGGAGGTAGGTGCCCCAGTGGATCGGGATCGCGACCGCGGGCTCGATCAGCGCGACCGCGCGCGCGGCGCGCTCGGGATCGAGGTGCCCGGGACCGAGCGACGGCCCCCAGCCCCAGACGGGCACCAACGCGACGTCCACGGCGCCTCGCAGCGCGCTCATGCCGTCGTGCAGGTCCGTGTCGCCGGCGAACCACACGCGTCCGGCCACGAAGCCCAGCGCGTCGAGCACCGGCGCGCCCGGGCGCCGGCGCGCCTCGTGCCGGGCCGCGACGACGTCGATCGCGACTCCCGCGACGGAGACCCGCTCGCCGGCGCGAACCTCGCGCACCCGCAGCCCCGCGAGCAGCCCGCGCGAGCCGGCCGGCGCCAGCGCCTCGGCACCCGCGAAGCGCCGCAGCGACGGGCGGTCGAGATGGTCGTGGTGCACGTGCGAGATCAGCACCGCGTCGACCGGCGCCGGGTCTGAGGGCACCGGCACGGATCGCCGCAGATGCGCGATCCGCGCTCTCAGCACCGGGTCGGTCAGCAGCCGGGCGCCCCCGATCTCGAGCAGGACCGTGGCATGGCCCAGCCAGGTGATCCTCGAGGACATCTCGCCGGCCCCGGCGTCACGCGGCCGTAGCCTTGCGCGCATCCAGGCGATCGGCGACCATCGCGCCGCCGGTCGTGGCGACGACGAGCACGCCGGCGATCGAGACCAGCCAGGCCAGCAGCGCGAAGCCGATCCCGATCATGCCGAATTGCTGCGCCGACGAGCTGATCGTGTGCGGCATCCAGATCACCGACCAGATGCCCACGCCGGTCATCCCGATCGCGGACAGCACGGCGACCGGAGCGAGGCGCTGCCAGCGCATGCGCCGCCCGAGCAGCAGGTACGGCGTGACGAGCCACAGGACCCCTGAGAGCGCGAGCGACCCCACGATCTCGGCCTGCCCGCCCAGCGCACCGAGCAGGTGCGGCCGGACGGCCGAGACGACGCTGATGACCGCGAGCCACGCGAGGCCCCACTTCGTGTTGCGCATCCCGCGCGTCGGCAGCCCGTACGCGCCTTCATAGAGCCGCTGCATCCCCCGCGTGAAGGAGAGCGCGGAGATGATCAGCAGGACGGCGCCGAGCGCCGTCACGCTCGATTCCACCGTCCCCGATGCCGCGAACGCCTGCCGCACGCTCTCGGCGGAGGATCCCGTGAGCCCGAAGCGGTCGATCAGCGCGTCGGCGAAGCTCGTGCTGTTCGGCAGCAGCGCCGCGTAGACGATCAGCAGCGGGATCAGGGCCGTGTAGGCCTGCGCGCCGATCGCCATCGCGCGGTCGATGCCCTGGACGGCGATGAAGCGCCCGATCCAGTCGCGCCCGATCTCCATCAGCGCGTCGATCGGCCACATCGGCCTGTCTCGCGGCATGCGCCGGGACGTCACACCGGTACCTGCTCGCGCTCGTCGGCCTGCCGCAGGGCCGCCATCCGCGCGCGCCGCGGCGCGCCCGCCTCGCGCAGCACGATCTTGATCACGGCGGCGAACGGGACGGCGAGGATCGCGCCCGGGACACCGAGGATCGAGCTCGCGATCAGCACCGCGACGATCGTGGTGAAGCCCGACAGCTCCACCGCGCGGCGGTAGACGATCGGGTACACGATGTAGTTCTCGACCTGCTGGTAGACGAGCTGGATCACCAGCATCGCGATCGCCGCCGGCGTGCTGACGGTGAGCGCCACGCCCACGAGGATCACGGCCGCGACGGTCGCGCCCACCTGCGGGATCAGGTCCAGCAGCCCGGTGATCAGGGCCAGGACGATCGGGAACGGCAGCCCGAACGCCCACGCCGACAGCCCGGCCACGGTCGCCGCCACGACCGAGATCGCGACGTTGCCGATCAGCGACGACGACACCGCGCCGATCGAGTCCTCCAGCACCGGCCGCCAGCGCGCGTCGGTCTCGGGGCGCGCGAACCCGAACAGCCAGTCGGTGATCGCCGGGCGCTCCATCAGCAGGAACAGCGACAGGAACGACAGCGTCACCAGCGAGAGGGCCGAGCCGAAGACGCCGCCGGCGATCCCCAGCACCGCGGTCGCCGCCTCCGGCAGCCCTGCGGCGAGGTCCTTGAGCGCGCTTCGGATCTTGTCGTCCGCGCCTGCCGTCGCGGTCAGCTGCTGGAACCAGTCCTTCTGCTGGAGCTCGTCCCAGTAGGCCGGCAGCGCGTGGACGAAGTCGGCGACCTCGTTCCAGACCGGGCCGGCGGTGACGAGGACGAGCGCGAAGACTGCGACGAACAGCCCCGCGAACACGGTCAGCGCGGCGCGCCCGCGCTTCCAGCCGCGCCGCACGAGCGCCCCGACGACCGGGTCGAGGCCGAGCGCGATGGTCGCCGCCACCAAGATCGAGATCAGGGTGCCGAGCGACAGGATCGCCAGCGCCACGAGCGCGCCGAACGCCAGCAGCGTGAGCAGCGTGCGCACGCCGATGACGACTTCGACGCGCTGAGGGGGCACTTACGTGGCCAGGTTCGCGGTATGCACCGGCGGGGGCTCCCCGTGGCGCATCCCGCGCAGCTTGAAGCCGATCACGATCGCGAAGATGCCGCGGATCAGCATCGACACCGCGAAGAGCAACGCGAGCGTCGCGAGCCCGAGTCCCGGCCACGCGAGGATCAGGATGCCGATGACCGTGTCGAGCGCACCGAGCGCGATCGCCCAGCCGCGCCCTTCGCTGGTCTCGAACGAGAGCACGATCCGGATCACGCCGGAGGCGACCAGGTAGATGCCGACCGCGATCACGATTGCCAGCAGGCTCGCGCCCGGGCGGCGGATGCAGATGAGGCCGGCGATCAGCGCGATCGCGCCGAGGATCGCGCTGATGGCGCGGCCGCCGGGCGGCCCTGTGATGGCGTCGACGATCTCCATGCTCGCGGCGATGACGAGGTAGATGCCGAAGATCAGGCCGAGCGCGAGCAGCGTGATGCCCGGCCACACGATCGCGACGATCCCCGTGACGACGCAGATGAGCCCCAGCAGGGCGAGCACCCACCAGTCACGGGCGATCTGCGGGACTTCACTGAACATGCCGCCACGCTATGCGGCGCCAGGATGACGCCGCATCATCCCGATCGGGCGATGCACCATCACACCGCGACCGCCGACAGTGTGGCGACCCGAGCGAAGGAGTTCGTCAATGAGCAATCTCATCGCCGTCGCCTACAAGGACGAGGCCACCGCCAAGGAGGTCCTCGGCGTCCTGTCGCGCCTGCAGGTCGAGCACGCCATCGACCTCGAGGACGCCGTGGTCGTCACCCGCGACGAAGGCGGCAAGGTCAAGCTGCACCAGACGACCAAGACGGCGGCCATGGGAGCCACCGGCGGCGCGCTCTGGGGCGGCCTGATCGGCCTGATCTTCCTCGCGCCGCTGCTCGGCATGGCGGTCGGAGCGGCGGCCGGCGGCGCGGCGGGCGCGATGAGCGACGTCGGCGTCGACGACCGCTTCATGAAGGACCTCGGCAGCCGGCTGGAGCCGGGCGGCGCGGCGCTGATCGTGCTCGTCAGCCGCTCGACGCCGGACAAGGTCCTCCCCGAGATCTCGAAGTACGAAGGCCAGATCATCCAGAGCTCCCTCAGCGACGAAGCCGAGGCGCAGCTGGCCGCCGCGATCTCCAACGAGCGGGCGGCCGCGACGGTCTGAAGGCCATGACGCCCCGCGTGGAGATCCGCGTCCTCGGCCCAGTGCGGATCGAGGTGGCCGACCGGCTCGGCCTCCACGCCTCCGTGGCACCCGCGGGAACCGTCCTGCGCGGGGCGGTCGCCGACCGCCCCGCGCTGCACGGCGTGCTCGACCGGCTGCGCACGAACGGGCTCGAGCTGATAGAGGTCCGCCGCCTGCCCGTGAGTCCGGCCGTCAAGGCCGGACGACGCACCTGAAGCCCAGGTCGCTCGTCGACGTCTCGCCGCTTCCCGCGGCGCGCCGCGCGCAGAGGCGACGTCAGGCGAGGGCCGCTTCCCGCGGGACGAGCACGACCGGGCAGTGCGCGCCGTTGAGCACGCGCCGCGACACGCCTCCCGTGTGGACCTCGCCGGCGCGACCGTAGGCGCGCGACCCGAGCACGAGCAGGTCCGTCTGCGCCGACGCGCGCACGATCGTGTCGGCGGGGTCGCCGACGTAGACCTCCGAGGCGACGTCCAGGCGCGGCGCCGCCGGCTCGGCGGCGATGGCGGCGCCGGCGAGCGCCGGGACGAGGACCGCGGCGGCGCCGCCGGCGGCCGGTGCGCGATCCCGGGCGGGGTGGTCAAGCCCGCCCGGGATCGCCGGGTGCGGACCATCGTCCGCCAGCTCGCGGGCGATCGCGTTCGCCTCGGTCGTGTCCGGGGAGCCGGCGAGCACGAGCACGATCCGCAGCGGGAGGCGCGCGGCGTGCGCGAGCGCCGCGCCGGCGCGCAGGGCGGCGCGCCCCTCCGGCGACGGGAGGACCGCGACCGCGATCGCTCGCAGCGGGCGATCCGTCCAGCCGCGCGGCGCGATCGCCACCGGGCATGGCGCCCCGTCGAGCAGCCGCTGCGTGGTCGTGCCCGGCCGCACGCGCCCGTGCGGCGCTTCCTCGGCGGAGCCGGCGACGGCGAGCGCCGGCCGCACGGAGGCGAGTACGTCATACAGGCCGCAGGCGGCCGAGGGGGCGGTGACGACCCGCACGGCCGCGGGCTCCCAGCGCAGCTCGGCGGCGAGCGCCTCCAGCGGCCGCCGCGGACCTCGCTCCTCCACCCGCGCGAGCCGCTCCGGCGCGGTTCCCCCCGGGCGCACGACCACGATCAGCAGGTTGCTGCCGAGCAGGCGTGCGGCCAGGCGGGCGAGCTCGACCGGCGCGCGATCGCCGGCGTCGGGGTCGAACGCGCAGACGACGGTCGGCTCCATCCCGCTCTGGACCGTACGTGCCGGCAGCATGAGACCGGCTCATCCCACCGGGGTGATGGCCGCCAATCCGGAGCGACGGCAGCATGAGGGCACGCATGCCGCTCAACTATGAGATCCGGGTACGCGGACGCGTGGGCGATCACCTCGCCGACTCGCTCGGCCTCGCGGCCGAGGTGGAGCCGGTCGAGACCGTGCTTCGCGGCCCGGTGCAGGGTCAGGAGGACCTGCACCAGATCCTCGCGGAGCTCCAGGAGATGGGCCTCGAGCTGCTGGAGATCCGCCGGCTGCCGCCCGAGCGCGGATAGGGGGAAGTGCAGCAGCGGTGCGCGCCGTCGGCCCGAATGGGTCACGCCAGCGCTCGACAATCCCTGCACGGGAGGGGTACGTTCTAAAGGACATGCCGGCGGTGGGGAAGGCGGAAGGTCCTCCGCGCGACGAGCGCCCGGCGGGATCGTTCGCCGGGGGGCCTCCGCTCGTGACGCAGTTCTCGCCGCCCGCGCCTCCGTACGGCTTCGTCGAGCGGCCGCGGCTGCGCGCCCTCCTGGAGGAGGGACTGCGGGAGCCGGTCACGCTCGTGAGCGGGCCGGCCGGCAGCGGCAAGTCGACGCTGCTCGCCTCGGCGATCGGGGCGCGGGCCGCGTGGGTGTCGCTCGAGCCCGGCGACGACGAGCCCGGCCGCTTCTGGGCCGCCGTGCTGACCGCGCTGCAGACCGTCGCCGCCGTGCCGCCGGATTCGCCGCTCGACGCGCTCGCACCGCCGGTGCGCGAGTCCCGGTCGGTGTTCGTGCCGCTGCTCGTGAACGCGCTCGCCGGCCTGCCGCGGCCCGTCGTGCTCGTCCTCGACGACCTCCACGTCGTGCGCTCGCTCGACTGCCTGGAGCAGTTGGGCTTCCTGGTGCTGCACACGCCGCCCACGCTGCGGCTCGTGCTCAGCGCGCGCGCGGATCCCGCGCTCCCGCTCCACGTGCTGCGTGTGCGGGGGCGGCTCGTGGACATCCGCGCGGCCGACCTCGCGTTCGACGAGGAGGAGGCGGCCGAGCTGCTCGAGGCGCACGGCCTGGCGCTGCCCGAGCGGCTCGTGCGTGCGCTGACGGCGCGGACCGAGGGCTGGGGCGCGGGCCTGCGGCTGGCGGCGCTCAGCCTCCAGGGCCGCCAGGACCCGGAGCGCTTCGTCTCGCAGTTCGCCGGCGACGACCGCGCGGTCGGCGACTACCTGCTCGCGGAGGTGCTCGACCGCCAGTCGCCCGAGCTGCGCTCGTTCCTGCTGCGCACGTCGATCGTCGACCGCGTGTGCGGGGACCTCGCGAACGCCCTGGACGGTGGGTGGGCGGGCGCGGACACCCTGATGGCGCTCGAGCGCACCAACGGGTTCGTGATCGGCATCGATCAGCACCGCGAGTGGTTCCGATATCACCGCCTCTTCGCCCGGCTGCTGCGCACGCGGGCCGCGCGCGAGCTGGCCGGTGAGCTGCCGGAGCTGCACGCCCGCGCCGCTCGCTGGTACGCCGAGCGCGGCGCCGACTCGCACGCGCTGCGGCACGCCGTCGAGGCGGGGGAGTGGGACCTCGCCGTCGAGATCGTCGCGGAGCACTGGCTCGAGTTGTTCGTGCGCGGACAAGGCGGCGCGATCCGGTCGCTGGTTGGCGCGTTGCCGCCGGAGCGCCTGCGCGACGACGCGGAGCTGGCTGCGGCGCTCGCCTGCACGGCGCTCGACATCGGTGACGTGGACGCTGCGGAGATCCATCTCGCGCATGCCGAGCTCGGGGCGGCGCGCGTCCCGGACGCGCGGCGCCGGCGCTACCTCGAGACGCTGGTGCTCGCACGCCTCTACGCGGCTCGCCTCGAGGGCGACTTCGACGCCGCGCTGGCCGCCGCTGACGACCTCCTGGCCGAGGCGGCCGGGCACGGCGGCATCCCCGACCAGGCCCGCCGCGCGCTCGTGCACGCCGCGCTCGGGGAGACCGCCCTGTGGGCGCAGCGCCTCGACCGCGCCGCCGAGGAGCTGCGCGAGGCGGTGGCGGTCGCGCAGCCGGCGGGGCTGGAGTACATCCTCGTGTCCGCGCTCAGCCACCTCGCTCTGGTGGACGTGATGGCCGACGGTCCCGCCACGCCAGGTCAGCACGCGCGCGCGGCGATCGAGCTTGCGGCGCGCCGCGGGTGGTCGGCGATCCCGCAGCTCGCGTGCGCGCACCTCTCGCTGGCGATCGCGGCGTTCTACGAGTTGCGCCCTCGGGAGGCCGCCGAGCAGCTGGAGGCAGCACGCGCCGCCGCCTCCGGCTCGCGGTCGCGCCAGCTGCACTTCGTCCTCGTCCACCTCGACGCGCGCATGGACGGCGCGCGCGGGCTTGCGCAGGACGGCCTGCGCAAGCTCGACCGCTTCGAGGCCGAGTTCCGCGCCGGCACGCCGCCGCCGTACGAGCGCGCCACGCTCGCCGCGCTGCGGGCGCGGCTGCTCGCCACGCTCGGCGAGCTCGATGCGGCCCGCGCCGTGCTCGCCGAGGTGGCCGAGGAGCCGTGGCTCGTCGTCGGCGTGACCGAGGCGCGGCTCTTGCTCGCGACTGGCGACGCCGCCGGTGCGGTGGAGCGGCTCACGGCCGCCGCCGTCGCCGTCGACCGGGAGGCGCACGCCGTCACCGGCGTCGAGCGGGCGGTGCTGAGCGCCGTCGCCAACGATGAGGCCGGCGAGCCCGCGGCCGCCTCGCGCGCGCTCGGCGAGGCGCTCGAGATCGCCGAGCGGACCGGGCACCGGTGGCCGTTCATCGACGGTGGACGCCGGATCGAGGCGCTGCTGCGGCAGCAGATCCGCGCGGGCACCGCGCATCGCGCGGTCGTCGGCGAGCTGCTGGACGCGTTCGCCGACCGCGCGCCGGCGCCGCGTTCGGTCGCCCCGCTGCTGGAGCCGCTCAGCGACCGCGAGCACGCGATCCTGCGCTACCTGCCGACGACGCTGTCCAACCGCGAGATCGCCGCCGAGCTGTTCGTCACGACCAACACGGTCAAGACGCACCTGCGCTCGATCTACCGCAAGCTCGACGTGGCGCGCCGGCGCGAGGCCGTCGAGCGGGCGCGCGACCTACGCCTGCTGAGCGGCGGCGCGCGGAGCTAGTGCGAGCCCCAGCAGGCCGAACGGCAGCGGCAGCCAGTAGGAGAACAGCCGGTAGGCGAACGTGGCGAGCACGGCATCGCCGGCCGAGACGCCGGCGAGCGCCAGCATCGCCGTCAGCCCGGCCTCGACGAAGCCGAGCCCGCCGGGCGTGACCGGGATCTGGGCGAGCACCTGCGCGCCGGAGAACGCCAGCAGGACCAGGCCCGGGCGCGGATGCGAGCCGATCGCCGCGAGCGCGGCGAGCAGCGTGCCGTAGTCGAACAGCCAGCGCCCGACGGTCGCCGCCAGCGCTCGCTTCCAGCGCGGGCCGAGCGTCTGCAGGATGCGGTCGCGCTCGCGCAGGAGCCGGTCCGGCAGCGCGTCGAGCGGCTGGGCGCGCCGGCGCCTGAGCCGGTTGCGGACGCGCTGCACGGTGCGCCCGATCCACGCGAGCGGGCGGTCGGTCGACAGCAGCACGGCGCCGGCGCCGGCGGCGACGGCGAAGATCACCAGGCCGGCGATCGCGGTCTCGAGCAGGCTGCGGTCGACCGCGCCGCGCAGCAGCGCCGGGATAGCCAGGACGGGCAGCGCCAGTACGACGGCGAACACGAGCAGGTTGACCGCCGTCAGCGCCGCGACGGTCGAGCCCGCGGGGAGCCCGGCCTGGACGAGCATGCGGTACTGCAGCGCGGCGCCTAGCGCGCCGCCGCCGGGGGCGATCTTCGACAGCGCGTTGCCGGCGAGCTGGGAGGCGATCACCGGGCGCCAGCGCCGCGCGCGCAGCGCCACATGCTGCAGCGCCCACAGACATGCCAGCGACGCGGCCTGGAGTCCCGCCATCGCGGCCAGCGCGAGCAGCGAGAACTCGGTGATCCGCCGCCACGAGCCGAACACCTCGATCACGCTGGGGAGGACGAGGTACAGCGACACTCCCGTGATCGCGAGCCACATGACGGTCCGGCGCAGGCGTCCGCGCGGCGGCTCGGCCGCCTGCGCGCGCTCGATCTCGCCTGCCGTGTCGGCATGCCGTTCGATCGCCTGTTCGAGCCGGTCGCCGAGCGACTCGGAGCGCGCCCGATCCACGCGAGGATCATGTCGCAAGCGCGACGACGGTGGGTCACCCGCCTCGCATGAACCCACGGCGAATCATCCCGCCCGAGCGAGGCCGCATCACCCGCTCGGCGCTGACACTGCGCCCATGGCTGCTGCTTCCTCTCCCCACTACGGCGCGCAGGCCGGCGCGCGCGCCGAGCCGCAACTGAGCGGCTGGATCGTCTTCGCCGGCATCATGCTGCTCGTCGCCGGCGGCTTCTCGATCGTCTACGGCCTCGCGGCGGTGCTCAACGACCAAGTCGTGACCGTCGGCGGGCGGGGCGTCATCGTCTGGGACTTCACCGTCTGGGGCTGGGTCCACATGGTCGTCGGCGCCTTGATGCTGCTCACCTGTTGGGGCCTGTTCGCCCTGCAGGGCTGGGCGCGCTGGACCGCGATCTTCTTCGCGGTCGTCAACTCGCTGCTGCAGATGGCGGTGATCACGGCGTTCCCGCTGTGGTCGCTGCTGATGATCACGCTCGACGTGATCATCATCTACCAGCTCACGGTCAACTGGGCCGAGGAGCGCTGACACGTTCGATCGGCGGGCGGGCCGCGCTGAGTCATAGGGACATCGGCGCCGCCCTCCCGCGCGCGGGTCAGGGCGCAGCGCCCGCCCGGGGTGACGGATAGGATCCGCGATGGGTGTGCCGGGAAGACTGGTCGGCGTGGCCTTGCCATGTCCGAGATCTCCGACTTCGCCCTCCTGTTGTTGCCGGTCGCCGCCGGCCTTGCGCTCGCGATCCTCTCGATGCGGCTGCCGCTGCCCGCGCCGGGCCTGTTCCTGCTCGCGGCGGCGCTGGTACCGGGCGACCCGCTGGGGACGCAGGCCGTCGAGCGGATCGCCGTCGTCGCGCTCGTCGTGATCCTGCTCAACGGCGGCATGGACATCGGCTGGGCCCGGATGCGGCGCTCCGTCAACCCCGTCATGTCGCTCGGCGTGCTCGGCACGTTCCTGACGGCGGGCCTGATCGCCGTCGTCGCGCACGCCGTGCTCGGGTTCTCGTGGACGCTCGCCGGGATCGTCGGCGCGGCGCTCGCGCCGACGGACCCGGCGGTCGTGTTCTCCGTGCTCGGCGGCACCCGGATCCGCGGGCGCGCCGGGACGATCCTGGAAGGCGAGGCGGGCGTCAACGACCCCGCCGGCATCGCCTTGATGCTGGGGATGATCGAGCTCGCGACGCACGACGACGCGACGCTGCTGAACGTGGTCTCGGACTTCGGCATCGAGATGGCGGTCGGCGTCGCGCTCGGGTTCCTCGGCGCACGCGTGCTGGCGCCGTTCGTCCGGCTCGGCAGCGAGCAGATGCGGCCGGTGCTGCTGCTCGCGCTCGCCGTCGTGCTCTACGCCGTCACGTCGCTGGCCCACGGCTCGGGCTTCCTCGCCGTCTTCGTCGCCGGACTCGTGCTCGGTGACGACGACCTGCGGGTGCAGGGGTTCACGCAGCCGCTCGCCGGCCTGGCGGAGATCGTCGTGTTCGTCACCCTCGGCCTCACGATCGACCTCACCGGCCTGCCCGCCAGCGCCTGGCGCGACGGCGCGATCCTCACGCTCGCGCTCGTGTTCGCGATCCGCCCGATCGTCGTCGCGATCACGCTCGCGCAGGCGCGCCTGGAGCCGGGCGACCGCGCGTTCGTCGCCTGGAGCGGGCTCAAGGGTGCGGTCCCGATCCTGCTCGCGGCGTTCGCGGTGCTCGACGGCGTCGAAGGCGCTGAAACCGTCTACGGCATCGTCTTCGTCGCCGTGCTGTTCTCCGTGTTCGGCCAGGGCGGCCTCGTGCCGGCGGTCGCGAGGCGCGTGCTGCGTACGTAGGCTTTCCCCATGACGCTCGCTCCCGAACGCGAGCCGCTCGAGTTCCAGACGATCGACGACGTGCTGGCGGCTCTGCGGCGCGCCGGCCATCGCGTGACCCTTCCCGCCCGCACGGTGCTGGAGGCGCTGTTCGCGGCGCCGGGACCGCTCGCGGCGGAGCAGATCGCGCCGAGCCTGGAACCGGCGTCGGTGTACCGCAACCTCGAGCGCCTGCAGCAGCTCGGCGTCGTCACGCACGTCCACGTCGGGCACGGACCTGGCCGTTACGTGCTCGCGCGCGGCGGCGAGCGCGAGTACCTCGTGTGCGAGCGCTGCGGGCGGATCACGACCGTCGAGCCGGCGCAACTCGACCGCGTGCGCGAGCTCGTCCGCACGGCGTTCGGGCATGAGGCGCGCTTCACGCATTTCCCGATCCATGGGCGCTGCGCCGGCTGCGCCGCTGAATGAGCCAGGCGCCGGAGAGCCGGCTCGAGGACACGCTCGACGAGATCGTCGGGCAGCTCCGCGCGCTGATCGACGTCAGCGGCGTCGCGTTCGAGGTCGTGGACATCGAGCGCGGCGAGATCCGCCCGGCGGCCTCGTGGTTCGTGACGGCTGCGGCCGCGCGCGCGTTCACGCCCGTGCTCTCGCGCCCGTACGACCCCGAGCACCCGGGCGTGACCGAGGCGGCGATCGAGCGCGGCAGCGCGCTGCTGATCCCCAGCATCGCCGAGTGGCCCGGCGCGGCCGCGCTCAAGCGCAGGCTCGAGGCCGGCGGCGCGGGCGACGCGTGGGAGTGGTACGTCAACTCGTCGTTCATCTCCTGCCCCGTGCGGACCGCGGCTGGGCGCACGCTCGGCGTGCTCGTGATCTCCGCGCACCCGCCGCGCGCCCCGCTCCGGGAGGAGCACCTGCGCGCCGTCGAGGTCTTCGCGCGGCTCGCGGCGCTCGCGCTCGAGCGCGAGGAGCGCTCGCGCGAGGAGCAGCGGCTCAACCGCGCCTGGCAGGCCGTCGCCGCGTCGCTGGATCCGGACGCCGTCTACCGCGCGATCGTGGAGCAGGCGGCCGAGCTGACCGGCGCGAGCAAGGTGCTGCTGCGCCGCTTCGACCCGACGACGGACGAGCTGCGCAGCGTCGCCAACCGCGGGTTCTCCGAGCGCGTCGCGGCGACGCGCGTGCGCCCGGGCGAGGGGATGCTCGGCCGCGTCGCCCAGACCGGCGAGCCGTACGTCAGCCGCGAGGAGGATCGCGACCGGTTCCTCCAGCGGACGATCGAGGCGGAGGGGATCCGCTCGTTCGTACACGTCCCGGTCGCGCTCGGCGTGCGCCTGTTCGGCGTCGTCACCGTCGCGCACGAGGCGCCCGACCGCTTCGGCGAGGACCAGCTGCGGCGTCTGAGCGCGCTCTCCCTCGGCGCCGCCGGCGCGATCGCCAACGCGCTCGACTTCCAGCGCGAGCGGCGCGTCGCCCGCGCGCTGACGCGCGGCTTCGTGCCCGAGCCGCCTGCGGCGCTGACAGGCTTCGAGGTCGGCATCGTCTACGAGCCGGCGGGCCGCGATCTCGGCGGCGGCGACCTGTTCGGCGTCTGGCGGCTGCGGCGCGGCGCGCTCGCGGTGCTGCTCGGCGACGTCAGCGGCAAGGGGCTCGAGGTCGCCGCGATGAGCGCGATGGTGCGCTTCTTCGTCGAGGCGCGCACGCTGGACACCGACAGCCCGGCCGAGGTGATCAGCCAGGCGAACCGCCTGATGCGCGGGCGCCTGCCGGCGAGCGGCTTCGCGACCGTCTTCCTCGCCGTGCTCGACGGCGGCCGCATGCGCTACTGCAACGCCGGCCATCCGGCGCCGCGACTGCTGCGGGCCGGCGGGGGAGAGGACGAGCTCGCGGGCGGCGGCGTCCCGCTGGGCGTCGAGCCCGACAGCCGCTTCACCGAGCGCGAGCTGCCGTTCGACCCCGGCGACACGCTGTTCGCCGCGACCGACGGCCTGCTCGAGGCGCGCCGCGACCGGCGCTTCTTCAGCGACGCGGCGCTGCCAGGGCTGCTTGGCGAGCACGGGCGCGAGCTGGGGGCCCAGGCGCTCGCCGAGCTCGCGCAGGCCGAGGCCGAGCGCTGGGGCTCCGGGCGCCACGACGACGTCGCGGTGCTCGTCGTCCGCCGCGCGGTCGGCGCGGATCTGCGCCGCGAGCCCGCCCACGCCGGCCCCGCGCGGGAGCTGTTCGAGGAGTACATGCGCTTCGTGCGCGAGCGGCTCGGGAACGGGTTCGCGCCGAGCGAGGCGATCTTCGCGACCGAGGGCGCGTTCGAGGAGCCCGGCGCCGCGTTCCTCGTGCTCTACGAGGACGACCGCGCCGTCGGCTGCGGCGGCGTGCGCCTGCTCTCGCCCGAGATCGCCGAGGTCAAGCGGATGTTCGTGACCGCCGGGGCGCGCCGGCGCGGCCACGGCCGCCGGCTGCTGGGCGAGCTGGAGGCGATCGCCGCCGCGGCGGGTGCGCGGCGCGTGCGGCTGCTCACGACCGGCGCACTGGCCGAGGCGCTGCAGCTCTACCGCGCCGCGGACTATCGCGAGGTCGAGGTGTTCACGCGCGACGGGCGCCGCGACGCGTGGCTGGAGAAGCCGCTGTGAACCGCTAGCGGCGGTGGAAGTGCAGCAGCCCGAGCAGCGTGCGATGCGATGGCGCGTCCGGCTCGGTCTCGCCCGTCGCCCGGCGGTTGATGCTCTCGGCCTGGATCTCCAGCGCGCGGTCCAGCGTCTGGTTCATCAGGTCCACGAGCGCCTCGAAGCCCTCCTCGTCGACCTCGAGCTCGGTGCGCGTGACGTGCACCTGCTCATGGTCGAAGCCCTTGCCCTCGGCGGCGCCGCGCGCGTCGCCCACCAGGTCCGACAGCGTCTGCGCGACGAGTCTGCGGCGGATGCCCAGCGGCAGCCCGGCCCACTGCTCGTCGGTCAGGAACGCGCGCGACGTCGGCCGGTAGAAATGGGCCACCGCGCCGCGCCGGTGCTCGGTGCGCACCAGCTCGATGCAGCCCGCCTCGCGCAGTGCGTGCACGTGGTAGCCGATCTTGTTCAGCGGCTCGCCCATCGCGCGGGCGAGGTCCAGCGGCGACTGCACCTCGCGCTCCAACAGCATCAGGATCCGTTGGCGGAGCGGATGGGCGAGCGCTCGCGCCAAGTCCTCGTCGAGGCGGCGGGCGGTGGCTGGGCGGCTGGTCACTCTTCCTTCAGTGCTTCGAGCATGCGTCCGCGTGCTCTGTGCAACCTCACCTTAGCGGCTGTCACCGACAGGCCCAGCCGTTCGGCCAGTTCTGGCACGCTGCGATCCTCGAGGTAGAACGCCTGCACGACGGCACGTTCGCCGCTGCCGAGCGCCGCGAGCGCGGTACGCGCCAGGTCGGCGTCGAGCACGCGCTGCAGCTCGGGGTCCTCGCGCCCGAGCTCCTCGGGCGGCGGCACCTCCGGCCGCGCCCGCGCCCGCGCACGCAGCGCCTCGTTGGCGGTGATGCGCCGCAGCCACGCCCACGGGGAGCCCGGCGAGTGGCAGCGATCGGCCATGCGCCAGGCGCGCATCATCGCCTCCTGGACGATGTCCTCGGCCTCGAAGGCGTCACGCGCGTAGCGGCGGGCGACGGGCAGGCAGCACCGGCGCGCCTCCGCCCAATCCCAAAGAGATGCTGAGCGATCATGCTTTTACGGTTCTATCCCCCATGTAACCGTTAAATGGGGTGGGCGGGTCTATCGCGGCATGGAGACGCTCACCCGCACACCGGCGCAGGCCTCGTTCGACGCCTTCGCACCGCACTACGACCGCTTCACCGCCCACCACGACTACGACGCGTGGCTGCGGACGCTCGAGGCCCTGCTGCTCCGCCACGGGTGGCGGCCCGGCGCGGTGCTCGACGTCGCCTGCGGCACCGGAAGGAGCAGCGCGCCGTGGCTGGCACGCGGCCTGCGGGTGACCGGCTGCGACGTCTCCGACGGGATGCTCGCCGGCGCTCGCGCGCGGCTGGGGCCTGACGTCGAGCTGCTGCGGCGCGACATGCGCGCGCTCGGGAGGATCGGCGAGTTCGCCCTCGTCGCGTGCCTCGACGACGCGGTCAACTACCTCGGCGACGCCGGCGACCTGCGCGAGGCGCTCGCCGGCATGGCGGCCAACCTCGCGCCGGGCGCGCCGCTGCTGTTCGACACCAACACGCTGGCCACCTACCGCAGCTTCTTCGCGACGGCGACGGTGGTCGAGGAGGACGACCGCGTGCTCGTCTGGAACGGGCGCGAGGACTCCTCGTTCGCCGCGGGCGCCAGCGCCCTGGCGACGCTGGACGCCTTCATCCGAGCCGCGGACGCGAGCTGGGAGCGCGAGCGCTCCGAGCACGTCCAGCGCCACTTCCCGCCGGGCACGATCGCCGCCTGCGCGCGCGACGCCGGCCTGCGCGTCCTCGCCGGGCACGGCCTGCACCTCGACGGCCGCCTGGACGAGGCGCTCGACGAGGACGTCCACACGAAGGCGGTCTGGGTCCTGGCCGCCGCTTGACCGCTCACGACCGATGAGAGGAGGTGACCATGAACATCCAGCCGCTCGAGCAGCCCGTGGCCCCCGAGGCGATGACGCAGAAGGGCAATTGACCGGTTCGGCCGCCGGGGCCGGCGCGCGCCGCCGGCTCCGGCGTGCGATCGAGCTGTTCCCGAGCGCCGCCGGCGACGTGTTCCTGCTCGGCGCCGGCGGCGACCGCGTGCTGCGCGGCGCCTCGCGGACCGACGTCGCGGTGCTCTACGCGCTCGCCCGCGCGCCGCACGACGCGGCGTCGCTGAGCGCCGCCGTCGGCGAGCCGGTCGCCGCGTGCGAGCGGCGGCTCGCCGACCTCGACGCCGCCGGGATGCTTGCGCCCGAGCCGCTCTCGTCGCCGCTGAGCGCCGAGGAGCGCGAGCGCTTCGACCGCCAGCTGATCTACCTCGAGGGCCTGGGCGTCGACGCGCACGCGGCGCTGGCGCGGCTGCGCCGGGCGCGCGTGCTGGTGCTCGGGGTCGGCGGCCTCGGCAGCCAGGCCGCCGCGACCCTGGCCGGTGCAGGCGTCGGGGCGCTGGAGCTGGTCGACGACGACGTCGTCGAGTTGAGCAACCTCGCGCGCCAGGTGCTCTTCGCCCGCGCCGACGCCGGGCGCCTGAAGGTCGACGCGGCGCGCGACGCGCTGCTGCGGCTCGCGCCGGATCTCACCGTCGTCGCGCGCGCGTGTCGCGTGAGCGATGTGGGGGAGATCGCCGCGCTCGCCGCGCGCGCCGACCTCGTGATCGAGACGGCGGACTGGCCGCCGCACCAGCTGCCGCGCTGGGTCGACGAAGCCTGCGCGCGCACCGGGACGCCGTACATCTCGGCCGGCCAGGCGCCGCCGCTCGTGCGCGTCGGCCCGCTCGTGGTGCCGGGGGAGACCGCGTGCCTGGCGTGCCAGGAGGCCGCCGTCCGGCGCCGTCATCCGCTCTACGAAGAGCTCGCGCGCCACCGCATGCGCGCGGGCGCGCCTGTGGCGGCGACGCTCGCGCCCGCGTCGGCGGCGATCGGCGCGATCATCGCGATGGAGGCGCTGCACCACCTGTCGGGGGCGCTCACGCCCGCCACCCGCGGGCGCGTCCTGCTGTTCGACATGGCAACGTTGTCCACCCGGCTGGAGGAGGTGGTGCGCCGACCGCATTGTGCGCGTTGCAAGGGGTCAAGCGAAGTTGTTGCATTCCCGTCCGCACGGGGGTAGCGTGCGCCGAGTGGGACCGCCGCGTCCGGAACAGCCTGGTGATCGCGCGTCGCGCCGGCCGCGCACACGGCAGGTCTGGGCCCTGCCGCGCGCGCGGGTGCACCACGGAGTGCACTCGGTGCGCCATCGCCGCCGCGCCATGCGCATGCCGCGCCGGCTCGGCTGCATGTGACGTCTACTGCTCGGCGCGCCTGAAGTGCAGCACGGCGAGCTCGGTGGGGAAGACCGTGGTGCTCTTCTCGCCTTGGCGTTGGGCGCTTTCGGCGGCGATCGCGAGTGCTTGTTCGTGGGTGCGGGCGAGCAGGCGGTTGAGCTTCTTGAAGGCGCGGTCGTCGAGTTCGAGCGGGGTGCGTTGGACGATCACTTCGGGGTCGTCGAGCTTGCCGGCTTCCGAGGCGGCGCGCATGTCCTCGACGATCTCGGCGAGGGTTTCGCCGGAGAGCTCCTTGCGCAGGCTGGAGGGCAGCGTCTTCCACTGGTCCTCGTCGAGCGTGGGGCGCGCGGTTGCGCGGTAGAAGTGCTGCAGGGCGCCGCGGCGTGGCTCGGTGCGTACGAGCTCGACGCAGTCGTAGTCGCGCAACATTCGGACGTG
>NZ_AUEK01000011.1 GCF_000425945.1 Candidatus Solirubrobacter pratensis | reverse complement strand
GGCGCGGTCTCCGCGGCGGGCGTCTCCGCGGGCGCGGGCGTCTCAGCGGCCGCCGCAGGCGCGGTCTCCGCGGCGGGCGTCTCCGCCGGCGCGGGCGTCTCAGCGGCCGCCGCAGGCGCGGTCTCCGCCGCGGGCACGGGCGTCTCAGCGGCCGGCGTCTCCGACTCCGGGGCCTGCGCGGGCTCCGGGGCCGGCGTCTCCGCGGCGGGCTGCGGCGCGGGCGCCTCGGCGGTCTCGCCCGACACGGCGGTCCCCGTGTCCTCGGCGACCGGGCCGTCGGCGACCGGCGCCTCGCCGGCGCTCGGGTCCACGGACGGCGCGTCGACCTTCGGCGTCTCCTCGGCGGTCTCCGCGGCGTCGAGCGCGGGCGCGTCGGCCGCGACCGCGGCCTCGGCGGTCGCCTCCTCGGGCGTCGGAGCAGGCGCCGTATCGCCGTCCCCTTCGGATGCCGTGACGGCGGGAGCTTCAGGCTCGGGCGTCGTCGGGTTGGTGTCGCGGTCCTCGGGGGATGGCGTGTCGGTCATGAGTGGGGACCTCTGGCTGCTGGCTCGTTGGCGCGCGGCGTAGCGCTTTGAGGGCTCACGCGGCGGTGCGCGCATGAAAGGCGTCCGGGCGCGGAGATGCACCGGGAAGCCGCGTGGCCAGCATAGCGGTCCCGGCACCGCCCACTGCCGCTCGTTCAGGGGGGTCCGGCTACTAACGTTCACGCCATGGCGCAAGGCAACGGAGACGTACCGCGTGAGCTCTTCCTCATCGACGGGAACTCGCTCGCGTACAGGGCGTTCTTCGCGCTGCCCGAGTCGATTTCGACGTCCGACGGCAGGCCCACGAACGCGATCTTCGGGTTCGCTTCGATGCTGGTCAAGATCCTCGCGGATTACGGACAGGTTCCGACGATCGTCGTATGGGACGCGGGCATGTCCGGCCGCAAGGAGATCTCCGCCGACTACAAGGCCCAGCGCTCCAGCCGCCCCGACCTCCTGAAGCTCCAGTGGCCGCACCTGCGCCCCCTGGTCGAGGCGTTCGGCTACCGCAACATCAGCGTCGAGGGCTTCGAGGCCGACGACGTGATCGCCGCGCTCACGGAGCAGGCCAAGGAGCGCGGCATCCCGGTGATGGTCGTAACGGGTGACCGCGACGCGTACCAGCTGGTCACCGACGGCGTGCGCATCATGACGACGAGCCGCGGCATCACCGACACGAAGGTCTACGACACGCAGGGCGTGATCGACCGCTACGGCATCGCGCCCGACAAGGTCCCGGACTTCATCGGCCTCAAGGGCGACACGAGCGACAACATCCCCGGCGTCCCGGGCATCGGCGACAAGACCGCCGCCGAGCTGCTGCAGAAGTTCGGCGACCTCGAGGGCGTGCTCGCCAACGTCGAGCAGATCTCGGGCGCCAAGCGCAAGCAGAACCTGATCGAGCACGCCGACGCCGCGCGCCTGTCAAAGCAGCTCGCGACGATGGTGCGCGACGTCCCGATCGACATCGACCTCGAGGTCGAGCTCAACGCCCGGCCCGACCGCGCGAACCTGCGCGCGGTCTTCCGCGACTGGGAACTGCGCGATCCGCTCCGCCGCCTCGAGGAGGCGCTCGAGGCCGCCGAGCTGGAGGCGATCCCTCGCCCGGAGGCGCAGGACACGCTCACGCTCCCGACCAAGGAGGGCAGGCCCGCCGACGTCGCGCGCCTGCACGGCGAGGAGCTCGTCCTGGTCGCCACCCCGCCCGAGGTCCCCGAGGGCGAGCTGCTGCCGCGCGAGCCGAAGTGGCATTTCGCCGCCTATGCCGGCGGCGGCTACGTCCTCAAGGGCGAGATGCAGGACCCGAAGGAGATCGTCGAGGCCGCCGGCGACCGCCCGGTGATCGCGCACGATGCCAAGGCGCTGACCGAGGTCCCCGACAACCTCATCTTCGACACCGAGGTCGCCGCCTACCTGCTCGACCCCGCGCGCCGCGGCTACCCGCTCGACGAGATCGCCGAGGAGCGCGGCATCGCGGTCGAGACCGACGATCCGCTGGCCACTACGGCCGTGCTCGTCAAGCTGGTCGCGGACCGCCAGCGCCCGCAGATCGCCGAGCGCGGCCTGACCGGCCTGCTCAACGACATCGAGCTCCCGCTCGTGCGCGTCCTGCGCGAGACCGAGAAGCGCGGCATCAAGCTCGACACGCCCAAGCTCGAGACCGTCTCGACGCGCATCAAGGCCGACGTCGCGACGCTCGAGCGCGAGATCTGGGATCTCGCGGGCGAGGAGTTCGTGCTCGGGTCGCCGCAGCAGCTCGGGGTGATCCTGTTCGAGAAGCTCGGCCTCTCGCGCAAGCGCCGCGGCAAGACCGGCTACAGCACCGACGCGCGCGTGCTGCAGGCGATCCGCGACGAGCACGAGATCATCCCCAAGATCGAGCGCCACCGCGAGCTCTCCAAGCTCGCGCAGACCTACCTCGACGCGCTGCCGAACTGGGTCGGCGAGGACGGGCGCCTGCACACCACCTTCGAGCAGGTCACGGCCGCCACGGGGCGCCTCTCGAGCGTCAACCCGAACCTCCAGAACATCCCGATCCGCACCGAGACGGGCCGCGAGATCCGCGCCTGCTTCATCGCCGAGCCCGGCAACGTGCTCCTGTCCGTCGACTACTCGCAGGTCGAGCTGCGGGTGCTCGCCCACATCGCCAACGAGCAGGTGCTGCGCGACATCTTCCTGCGCGGCGAGGACGTCCACACCGAGACCGCGTCGGCGGTGTTCGAGCTGCCGCCCGAGCAGTTGGACGTCGGCATGCGCTCCAAGGCCAAGATGGTCAACTACGGGATCGTCTACGGCCTCTCGGCCTACGGGCTCGCGGACCGCCTGCGCATCGCCCAGGAGGAGGCGCAGGAGTTCATCGACCGCTATCTCGAGCGCTTCCCGGCGGTCGCGCAGTTCATGAAGGACGCGGTGACGCAGGCGGAGGAGACCGGCTACGTGAGCACGCTCTTCGGCCGCCGCCGCCAGATCCCGGAGATCCGCGCGCGCAACTGGCAGACGCGCAAGCTCGGCGAGCGGCTCGCGGTCAACACCGTCATCCAGGGCACGGCCGCCGACATCATCAAGGTCGCGATGGTGCGCGCGAGCGACGCGCTGGCCGCCGCGAACCTCGACACCCACGTGATCCTGCAGATCCACGACGAGCTGCTGTTCGAGGGCCCGCCGGAGGAGGTCGAGCAGGCGAAGGAGATCGTGACGCGCGAGATGGTCGGCGCGGCAGAGATGGATCCGCCGCTCGCGGTCGACGCGGGCGTCGGCGAGAACTGGCTCGCGGCGAAGTAGAGGATAAGGCGTGCAGCCCCTCCGCCCCACCCCGATCATCCGACCTTGATGGACCGCAACGTCGCCGTCGTCGTCGCGGTGTCGATCGGTGCCGCCGTCGCCGCGCAGGCGCCGCTGAACTCGCGCCTCGGGCACGCCGTCGGCGGCCTGCCGGCGACCTGCGTCGCGCTCGGCGTCTCGTTCGCGGCGCTGCTCATCCTGACCCTGGTGAGCGGCAAGGTCGAAGGGGTCGCCGACGTCGGCACGGCCCCCGCCTGGGCGGTCATCGGCGGCGGGCTGATCGGCGCGCTGTACGTCGGCTCGATCGTCTGGACCGTGCGCGCGCTCGGCGCCGGTGGGCTGACCGCCGCGACCGTCGCGGGCCAGCTCGGCGCCGCGATGCTGATCGACCATCTGGGCTGGTTCGGCGTCGACCGCTCCCCCGTCACGCCCGCCAAGCTCGCCGGCGTCGCGCTGCTCGCCGCAGGGACCTACCTCGTCGTCGCGGAGTAGCTTTCAGGGCAATATGAAGCTGGCGAACGAGTTCACGGTCCCCGCCCCGCTCGAGCAGGCGTGGGCGGTGCTGCTCGACATCGAGCGCGTCGCACCGTGCCTGCCCGGCGCGCAGGTCGAGCCCGGCGGCGAAGGCGGCGAGTACACCGGCATGATGACGATCAAGATCGGCCCGATCACGTCGCGCTACAAGGGCACGGTCAAGATCGAGCAGGTCGACGAGACCGGCCGCGTCGCGGTCATGCGCGCGCAGGCCAAGGACGCGCGCGGGCAGGGCACCGCCGCCGCCACGATCACGTCGTCGATGGAGGAGACGCCCGAGGGCACGCGCGTGAAGGTTGAGACCGACATGCGCGTCACGGGCCCGGCGGCGCAGTTCGGCCGCGGCGTGATGCAGGACGTCTCGGCGAAGCTGATGCGTCAGTTCGCCGACTGCCTGGCCTCGGAGATGAGCGCGGCCCCCGCGCCCACCGGCGCCGCCGCCCCCGCCCCCGAGCCGCATCCGGCCCCGGCCGCGGAGCCGGCGAACGCCGGTGCGGTGCCGCAGCCCGAGCCCGAGCGGCCGACGCCGAACGTGCTGGACCTCGGCGAGGCGAGCCGCGGAGCGATCCTCAAGCGCGCGCTCCCGCTGGCCGCCGGCCTGGTCGCCGTGTTCGTCGTCCTGCGGTTGATCCGGCGCCGCTGAGCGTGCTCGACGCCGAGATCCAGGCGATCCTCGACGCCATCAACGGGCTGCGCGGCCCGGCCCCCGAGAACGTCCCCGTCGAGCAGGCGCGGGCGGCGCACGACAGTGAGACGGCGCAGCTCGCGGGGGAGGGGCCCGAGGTCGCGACCGAGGACGCCGAGCTCGCCGGCGTGCGCGCCCGGATCTATCGCCCCGAGAACGCGCGCGGAACGGTCGCGTACTTCCACGGCGGCGGCTGGGTCGTGGGCAACGCGGCGTCGACGGAGGCGGTCTGCCGCACGCTCGCGCTCGCGTCGGGCGCGGTGGTGGCGAACGTCGACTACCGGCTCGCGCCCGAGCACCCGTTCCCCGCAGCGCTCGAAGACGCGCTCGCCGCGACGCGTGCGCTCAGGGCCGACGTCGTCGCCGGCGATTCGGCCGGCGGCAACCTCGCCGCGGTCGTGGCGCAGAAGCTCCGCGGCGAGCTGAAGCTGCAGGTGCTGATCTACCCGGTCACCGACGCGGGCGTGAACACGCCGAGCTACCGCGAGTTCGCCGAGGGCTACGGCCTGACCGCGGCGGGCATGAAGCGCTTCTGGGAGCTCTACCTCGACGGCGCCGACGGCACGCTCCCCGACGCTTCGCCGCTGCGCCAGGACGATCTCGCGGGCGTCGCGCCCGCCTACATCGTGCTCGCAGAGAGCGACGTGCTGCGCGACGAGGGCAAGGCGTACGCGAAGGCGCTCGAGCGCGCGGGCGTGCCCGTCACGCTCGTCGACGCCGCAGGGACGATCCACGGCTTCTGGCGCTGGCAGCGCGCCTCCGCGGCCGCCCGCTCCGCCGCCCAGGAGGCCGGCGCAGCGGTGCGCGCCGCCTTGGAGGCTTGAGCCGGTCGAGGTTGGACATCCGGACGCCGGCGGTGGAGTACCGTCACGGCATGGCCACCCACACGACCACGACCGCGTTCTGGCACCCCTTCGCCGACATGGCCGCGGTAAGCCGGCAGGAGCTCCTGATCGAGCGTGGGGAGGGCGTCTACGTCTTCGATGCCGAAGGACGCCGCTACCTCGACGGCACCGCCTCGCTCTGGTACGCGAACCTCGGCCACGGCCGGGCTGAGATCGCCGACGCCGTGGCGGCGCAGATGAAGCGCCTGGAGGCCTATTCGACGTTCGGCGAGTTCTCCAACCGGCCGGCCAACGAGCTCTGCGCCGCGCTGGCGGCGCGTGCGCCGATGGAGGACGCGCGCGTGTTCCTCGGCTCCGGCGGCGGCGACGCGATCGACACCGCGGCGAAGATCGCCCGGCGCCACTTCGTCCTGCGCGGCCAGCCCGAGCGCGTGCACCTGATCTCGCGGACGCAGGGCTATCACGGGACGCACGGCTTCGGCACGTCGATCGGCGGGATCGAGGCCAACACGAGCAACTGGGGCCCGCTGGTCCCCGGCACCTCCTCGGTGCCGTACGACTCGCTGCCGGCGCTCGAGGAGGAGATCCGGCGCGTCGGCCCAGATCGCGTGGCGGCCTTCTTCTGCGAGCCGGTGATCGGCGCCGGCGGCGTGCTGCCGCCGCCCGACGGCTACATCGAGGGCGTCGCCGACCTATGCGCCGAGCACGGCATCCTGCTCGTGATCGACGCCGTGATCTGCGCCTTCGGCCGCCTCGGCACGTGGTTCGGGATCGAGCGCTGGGAGGACGTCAAGCCGGACATGATCACGTTCGCCAAGGGCGTGACGTCCGGCTACCTGCCGCTGGGCGGCGTGATCGCCTCCAACGAGGTCGCGGCGCCGTTCTTCACGGAGCCCGGCGGCCCGATCCTCCGCCACGGCGCGACCTACGCCGGCCACCCGACGTGCTGCGCCGCCGGTCTCGCGACGATCGAGCTGTACGAGCGCGAGGACGTCATCCCGCGCGGGCGGCTGCTCGAGGGTCCGCTTCGCGACGCGCTGGCGCCGCTCGCCGATCACCCGGCGGTGGGCGAGATCCGCTCCGGCACCGGCCTGCTCGCGGCCGTCGCGCTGTCCGACGAGGCGATCGCGAACGACGCGGGCGCCGTGGCGAAGCTGGTCGCGGGCGCACGCGAGGCGGGCGTGATCGTGCGGCCGCTGCTCGGCGCCGTGGCCATCTCCCCGCCGCTCGTGATCGAGCAGGAGCACATCGACGAGATCGCCACCGCGGTGCGCACGGGCCTCGACGCGCTGTAACGGCATCCGCGGAGATCCGCGCCGGCGGCGCCACCCCTACGCCGCGACCGCGGCGACAGCCCGCGCCGCCGGCGGCGACGGCACGGCGTACGACGGCGGGGCGATGTCGAGGTAGTGCCTGAACGCCCACTCGCTCACCCGCCGGCGCGTGAAGAACCGCGTCACGCCGTCCAGCGGCCGCCCGTGCAGGTGCCGGATCGACTGCTGCGCCGCGTACATGCACTCGAACGCGAACCTGTGCGAGGCGGAGAACGCGCCGTAGGAGGCCAGCGCCTCGTCGCGCGTCGAGCGCCCGTCGAGCACGGCGCGCAGCTCGCGCCCGCAGGCGATCCCGAAGTAGAACGCCATCCGGATCCCCTCGGCGGTCAACGGCAGGCAATGGCCCGCCGAGTCGCCCGCGAAGAAGACGCCGTCCTCGGCGGCCGGCCGCAGCCGGTGCGGGATCCAGTTGCCCTGGTAGCCGTCGGGCGATGCATCCACGTCGTCGACCAGCCGCAGCGTCGGCTGCTTGACCGGGTCGTGCGGATCGAACGAGCCGACGCCGATCCGCAGCTCATCCAGAGCCGGAAACGACCAGCCGTACCCCGCGTCGACGTAGCGGGGATCGATCCACAGCTCGAGGTCCGCGCCTAGCCCATTCGGGTGAACTTCCAATCCCCGCGAGAGCGCCGCCTCCGGCGGCTGGACGTTCGCCCCCGGACCCAGCACGCGCCGCCAGCCGAGCGCGTCCACGATCAGCCCGGCCGTGACGTCGCCGCGATCCGTGTGCACGGTGGTCCCGGTGCGTCCCTCGACCTTCGCCGTGTCGAACACGGCATCGCCGGACTGCTCGAACAGCCCCTCGCACAGCGATGGGTAATCGAACGTCGAGAACGTCCAGGGCAAGGTCCAGCGCGCCTTAGCGACCTGCGGCGTGTGCACGAGAAGCGACCCGAACGTCTGCCGGATCGACGCCTCCACGCCCATGTTGCGCAGCCACTCGGTCGGCGCCGCGCAGGCCGAGGTCTGCCGCTCGCCGATCTCGTAGCGGTCCAGCACCAACACGCGCGCGCCCGTCGCGCGCAGCTCGCGCGCGACCGTCAGGCCGGCGAAGGAAGCGCCGCAGATCAGCACGTCGGCGTCGGCTCCGGGTAGGAAGGGAGGGCGGGCGGCGCCGCGTTTCGTCGCTCGGACCGGCATGGATCGCTAGAGTATCCGCCGCTAATGGAAGCCACGCTCACCCCCCCTGCCATCCCCGACGCCCGAGTCGTCGAGGGCTCCGATGGGATGCTCCTCGAGATCGACGGCCGCATTGTCCCCAACTACGACGCCACGATCGTCCCCTTCGAAGAAGGAGACGTCGTCACCGGCAAGGTGGTGCGCATCGACAAGGACGAGGTCCTCGTCGACATCGGCTACAAGAGCGAAGGGGTAATCCCCAACAACGAGCTTTCGATCCGGAAGTCGGTCGATCCGAATGAGGAGGTGGAGCTCGGCGAGGAGGTCGACGCTCTCGTCCTCACCAAGGAGGACCAGGACGGCCGGCTGATCCTGTCCAAGAAGCGCGCCCGCTTCGAGCGCGCCTGGCGCAAGATCGAGGCCGCCGCCGACTCCGGCGAGCCGGTCAACGGCGCGGTCATCGAGGTCGTCAAGGGCGGCCTGATCGTCGATCTCGGGGTGCGCGGCTTCCTGCCCGCCTCGCTGGTCGACATCCGCCGCGTCCCGAACCTGGACGAGTACCTGGGCCAGACCATCCAGACGAAGGTCATAGAGCTCAACCGCAGCCGCAACAACGTGGTCCTCAGCCGCCGCGCGGTGCTGGAGGAGGAGCGCAAGGAGCAGCGCCAGGCCATCCTGGAGCGCCTGCAGCCGGGCCTGATCATCGAGGGCCAGATCTCCAACATCGTCGACTTCGGCGCGTTCGTCGACCTCGACGGCATCGACGGCCTGATCCACATCTCCGAGCTCAGCTGGTCGCACGTCAACCACCCGAGCGAGGTGCTGACGATCGGCGAGACCGTCGAGGTCAAGGTGCTCGACATCGACCGCGACCGCCAGCGCATCTCCCTGGGCCTCAAGCAGACCCAGGAAGACCCGTGGCAGCGTGTCGTCGACACCTACCACGTCGGTGACGAGCTCGAGGGCACGGTCACCAAGGTCGTCGCGTTCGGCGCGTTCGTCGAGATCCTCGAGGGCGTCGAAGGCCTCGTGCACATCTCCGAGCTCGCCCAGCAGCACGTCGAGAACCCGCGCGAGATCGTCCAGCCGGGCGACGAGGTGAAGGTCAAGATCCTCGAGATCGACTCCGAGCGCCGCCGGCTCTCGCTCTCGATCAAGCGGGTGGAGGGCCAGATCCTGCCGCGCCGCAGCGTCGAGGGTCTGTCCGACGCGGGCGACCTCGAGGACATGCCTGAGCTTGGCCTGTCGGAGGACGTCTTCGCCGAGGGCGCGACCGCCGCGCCGCCGGCCGAGGAGCTCGAGGCGACCGCCGAGGAGCCCGAGGCGCCCGCTGAGGAGCCCGAGGCGCCCGCTGAGGAGCCCGAGGCGCCCGCTGAGGAGCCCGAGGCTGCCGCCGAGGCGCCGGAGCCCGAGGTGGCCCCGGAGCCGGAGGCTCCCGAAGAGGAGTGACCGCGCCGCCGTTCGTCGGCCTGACGGGCGGTATCGGCGCGGGGAAGTCCGAAGCGCTCGCCGCGCTCGCCCGCCTGGGCGCGGCGACGATCTCCACCGACGCCGTCGTGCACGCGCTCTACGAGGAGCCGGAGGTGCGCGACGCCGTCGTGGAGCGCTGGGGCCCGGAGGTCGCCCCGGACGGCAAGGTCGACCGCTCGGCGGTCGCCAAGGCGGCCTTCGCGACGCCCGAGGACCGCGCGTGGCTCGAGCAGTTGCTGTGGCCGCGGGTCGGCCAGAAGGTCCAGGAATGGCGCGAGACCGCCGGCGGACGCGCGCTCGTCGTCGAGACGCCGTTGTTGTTCGAAGCCGGACTCGAGGGCAACTACGACGCGACGATCGCGATCGTCGCCGAGGAAAGTGTCCGCAAGGAGCGGGCTGCGGCTCGTGGGCATGCGTCGCTGGACGAGCGGACCGCCCGCCAGCTCAGTCAAGATGAGAAAGCCCGCCGGGCGACCTACGCTATTGAGAACTCCGGCACGCTCGAGCAACTGGAGCAGGAGCTGTCGGGGGTCCTTGCGAAGCTGACGAGATGAGCGCGCGCACCGCCACCGCACGCACGACGACCGGCCGTTCCCGCCGTCGGCCGTCGCGAGCGCGCAGGCGCCAGGTGCTGCGCCGCAGGCTGACGCTCGTCGCCGGGTTCGCGCTCACGGTCGTCGCCGTGCTCAGCCTCGTCCACCCGGTGGACAAGGCGGTGCAGGAGATCCAGCTCCCGCTGCGCCATGAGGACATCATCCGCCAGCAGGCGCTGGAGAAGAACGTCGATCCGTCGTTGATCGCGGCCGTCATCTACACCGAGTCGCACTTCCGCGACCAGACGTCCAACGCCGGCGCCAAGGGCCTGATGCAGCTGATGCCGGACACGGCCGACTACATCGCGCGCAAGTCCGGCGGCACGCGCTTCGAGCGAGAGGATCTCGCCACGCCGCAGATCAACATCTCCTACGGCACGTGGTACCTGCGCTACCTGCTGACCAAGTACCACGGCAACACCGTGCTGACCCTCGCGGCCTACAACGCCGGCGAGGGCAAGGTGGACGAGTGGTGGCGCAAGGCGTCCGACAAGGGGGAGACCTTCAACGTCGCCGAGCACATCCCGTTCCCGGAGACGCGCAACTACGTGCATCGCGTCCTCTCCGCCCGCACCGAGTACCGGCGCACCTACGCGCCGGAGCTCGGACTCTGAGGCGGATCGCGCAGGGGGGCGAGTCTCCCGCCGGTCGAAGATGCGAAATGCCCTGATCACAGGCGTCGGGCGCCCGAACGGGATCGGCTACGCCGTCGCCCTTCGCCTGGCCGCCGGCGGCCACCGGCTCGCCCTGCACGCGCACGAGGAGGACGCCCCGCGGCTCGAAGGCGCGGTCCACATCCGCGCGGACTTCATCGACCCCGCGGCGCCGGAGCGGGTCGTGGCCGAGGCCGCCGACGCGCTCGGGCACCTCGACGTGCTGGTCGTCAACCACGCGCGCTCGGTCAACCAGGGCCTCGGCGAGCTCGACGCCGCCGAGATCGACGCCGCGCTGGCGGTCAACGTGCGCGCGTCGCTGCTGCTCGTGGAGGCCTTCGAGAAGCGCCACGACGGCCGCCCGGGCGGGCGGATCGTGATGATGACCTCCGGTCAGCACCGCGGGCCGATGCCCGGCGAGCTGCCCTACATCGCGGGCAAGGGCGCCCTGCACCAGCTCACGCCGAGCCTCGCGGCCGCCGTTGCGCCGAAGCGCATCACGGTCAACACCGTCGACCCGGGCGCCACGGACACGGGCTGGCCGACGCGGGAGATCCGCGAGTGGGTGCTCGAGCGCCAGCCGTTCGGCCGCTGGGGTCAACCGGAGGACGCCGCGCGCCTGATCGCCTTCCTGTGCTCGGAGGACGCCGCGTGGGTGACCGGTCAAGTGATCACGTCAGCGGGCGGGGGACCGTGACCTGATCCGGGTTGGGCTTCTTCGGTGACTTCGGCGACGGGAGCTGCCGGACGGTGGGGCGAAATCGGAACATGCCCTTCTCGACGTCGCGGCCGCCGCCGTTGTTCCCCGGCTGTTACGCTCGTGTAACAGTTATGGCCACCGACCCGCACATCCTCGCCGCCGCCCGCCAAGCGATCGAGCGCCACGGCTGGCGCGAGGCGACGCTCGAGCGGATCGCCGGCGAGGCCGGGCTCTCGCGGATGACGCTGCACCGCCGCGGCGTCACCCGCGAGGCGGTCCTTGCGGGCCTCGCGCATGCGCTCGAGACCGACTACCGACGCGCCATGTGGCCCGCCCTCACCGGCCCCGGCACGGCCCGCGAGCGCCTCGAGCAGGCGCTCGACGCGCTCTGCGACGTCTGCGACGCGAACGTCGAGCTGCTCGCCGCGCTCGGGGAGTCCACCCGCCGGGGCATCTTCCACGACGAAGGCGACGCGGTGCTGACCCGCAGCGTCTTCACCGAGCCGGTCGAGCGGATCCTGCGCGACGGCGCCGCCGACGGGACGCTGCGCGGGGTCCAGGACCCCGGCGAGACCGCCACGATCCTCTTCAACCTCGTCAGCCACACGTACCGCCACCTGCGCCGCGGGCACGGCTGGCCGCCGGAGCGCGCCCGCCGCGGAGTCCTGCAGCTCGCGCTGGACGGGATCACGACGTGAGCATCCCGGAAGCGATGCTCGAAGCGACCGCAGGCGGCGGTCGCCGCCCGTGAGCTCCGCGCTCGATCGCCGCGGGCTCGCCGCGCTGGCGTCCGGGCACGCGGCCGCGGACCTCTGCCAGGGCTCGATCCCGGCGCTGATCCCGTTCCTGATCTCCGAGCGCGGCTACTCCTACGGCGCGGCCGGCGTCCTGCTGCTGGCGGTCACCGTCGGCTCATCGATCGTCCAGCCGCTGTTCGGCGCGGTCAGCGACCGCCTTTCGCTGTGGTGGCTGATGCCGGTGGGCGTCGCGCTCGCCGCGGCCGGCATCGCGGGCACGGGCCTCGCGACGAGCTTCGCGCTCACGACCGTCGCGGTCGGCGTCGGCGGCCTCGGCGTCGCGGCGTTCCACCCGGAGGGCGCGCGCTACGCGAACTACGCGTCGGGCCCCCGGCGCGGCACGGGCATGAGCCTGTTCTCGGTCGGCGGCAACGCCGGCTTCGCGCTCGCTCCGATCCTGGTCACGCCGGCCGTCCTCGCGCTCGGCCTGCACGGGACGCTGGTCGTCGCCATCCTCCCGGCGCTCGCCGCGCTGATCCTCGCGCTCGAGGTGCCCCACCTGCGCAGCCGCACGGCCGAGGTCGCGCGCCGCGGCCGTGAGCAGCTCGCGCAGGGTCGCGACGAATGGGGCGCGTTCGGCCGTCTGACCGCCGCCGTGTCGGTCCGCTCCGGCGTCTACTTCGGGCTGCAGTCGTTCGTGCCGGTGTGGTTCATCCACCACTTCGGCACGTCGGACGCGGCCGGCAACGGCGCGTTGACGGCGATGCTCGTGGCCGGCGCCCTCGGCACGCTCGTCGGCGGCCGGATGGTCGACCGGATCGGCCGCCGCCGCGTGCTCGTCGGCTCGATGGCACTCCAGCTGCCGCTGCTGGTGCTGGCATCGCGCTCGCGCTGACGCTGCCGGAGACGACACGACGCGCCGTAGTCGCCGTAAGATCGGTTGCGTGACGCAACCGATTACTGACGCGGGGGAGCGGACCCGAACCTTCACTTGGTCGGACCCGCTCGCCACCGCGACCGCCGTCCGCGACCTTCCCGGACTCGATGCGATCCGCATGGTCGCCGCGGGCGAGCTCCCGCCGCCGCCGATCGCGGAGCTGCTCGGCATGTCGATCACCCACGTGGACCGCGGGCACGTCGTGTTCGCGCTCGAGCCGGCGGAGTGGATGTACAACCCGATCGGTTCCGTCCACGGAGGCGTGGCGGCGACGATCCTCGACTCGTCGCTGGGCTGCGCCGTGCACACGACGCTCGACGCGGGCGTCGGCTACGCGACCTCCGATCTCCAGGTCCGCTACGTGCGCGCGCTGTCGTCGACGTCCGGCCGCGTGCTCGCCGAGAGCCGCGTCGTGCATTCGGGGCGCCGGCTCGCGACGGCCGAGGGACGCCTGTTCGGCGAGGCCGACGGCACGCTGTTCGCGCACGCGTCGACGAGCTGCCTGATCCTGGGCTAGCCCGGCCGCCGCGGCGGAAGCGGCCGCCGGCGGCGCCGCGCCTGGTCGTGGTCCGGCGGCTCGGGCGGGGGAGGGGGCGGCTCGGGCTCGCTGTGACGCGCGCGCATCGCCTCTTCGCGCTCGCGGTCCTCGGCGCGGCCGATCGCCAGGAACGTCAGCGAGACCGCGACGACGCACGCCACCCCGATCAGCGCGAACGCGGCCGCCTGCGTGGCCGTCGACCCGCCGCCCGCGATCAGGACCACGATCCCCGCCACGAGCAGGGCGAGCGGAGCTGCTGCCTGGCGCATCATCCCCCAAGACCCTATGTGAGAACGCCGCCGATGTCAGGACCGGCATGGTGGCGGCGGCGCGCCATCTCGCGGTTCCACCCGCGCTCGTTCGCCGACGCCGACGGCCGGGCGGAGGACGAGGCCCCAGGCCTCGTCCTGCGCCCGGCGAGGGCGTCCTGCTCAGCCCTTGACCGCGCCGGCGGTGAGGCCGGCGACGATCCGCTTCTGGAAGAGCAGGACCAGGATGATCAGCGGGATCGAGATCACGACCGACGCCGCGGACTGCGTGCCCAGCGGCACCTCGAACTCCGAGGAGCCGGTGAACTGCGAGATCGCGACCGGCACGGTGCGCGCCGTCGTCGACGACGTCAGCGTGGTGGCGAGCAGGAACTCGTTCCACGCCGCGATGAACGTCAGGATCGCGGTCGTCGCCAGGCCGGGCGCCGCGAGCGGCACCACGACCTTGCGGAACGCCTCGAAGTTCGTCGCGCCGTCGACGAGCGCCGCCTCCTCGAGGTCCTTCGGGATCTCGCGGAAGAAGCTGACGAGGATGTAGATCGAGAGCGGCAGCGCGAACGTCAGATACGGGATGATCAGGCCGATCAGCGTGTTGTAGAGGCCGATGTTCGACCACAGCCGGAACAGCGGCGCGGCGATCGCGATCTGCGGGAACGTCGTGATCGAGAGCACGATGCCGAGCAGCAGGAACTTCCCGTTCATCCGCAGCCGCGCGAGCGCGTAGGCGGCGAACGAGCCCACGATCACGCCGATGAACGTGGTCGTGAGGCTCACGATCGCGCTGTTTGCCAGCGCGCGTGTGAAGCTCGAGTTCTGGAAGATCGACGTGTAGTTGTCGAGCGACGGGTGCGGCGGGATGAGGTCCGACGAGGACAGGTCCGGGCCCGTCTTGAGGCTGATGTTGACCAGCCAGTAGAACGGCAGCAGGCAGAACACGACGATCCCGAACACGCATACCCACAGCCACCAGGGTGTGCTGGGGCCCTTCACGGCCTGCTTGCGCGTGGCGGTCGTGTCCGCCGTGGTGGCCTGCGGGACGGTGGTGGCAGCCATCTCCTACTCCTCCGTCATCCCGCGCAGGTTGCCGCCGACGAGGCGGATGTACAGGAAGGCGACGATCATGACCAGGATGAAGGTCAAGATGGCTATCGCCGAACCGGGTCCGTAGAGCCGGTTCTCCTGGAATGTTCGCTGTGCGAGCAGCGACAGCGTGGTGGTGCCGTTGGCGCCGTTGGTCAGCACCTTCGGTAGGTCGAACGCCCTGAGCGCGTCCATCGTGCGGAAGATCAGGGCCACGAGCAGCGCCGGGGTCAGCAGCGGCAGCGTGATGCGCACGAAGCGCTGCCACGCCGTCGCCCCGTCGACCTTTGCCGCCTCGTAGATGTCCGACGGGATCACCTGCAATCCCGCGAGCAGCAGCAGCGCCATGAACGGCGCCGTCTTCCACGTGTCGGCGAGGATCATGACGATCAGCGCCTGCGGCTCCTGCCCGAGCCAGACGGTGCTGCCGCCCAGCAGCGTGTTCACGAAGCCCAGGTTGGGGTCGAAGATCGTCTTCCACATGATCGCGGTGACGACCGTCAGGACCGCCCACGGCACGAGGACGACCGTGCGCAGCACCCCCTGGCCCTTGAAGGCCTCCTTCATGGCCATCGCCATCCCGAGCCCGATGATCGTCTCCAGGAACACGGACGCGACGGTGAAGATCACCGTCACGCGCGTGGCGTCCCAGAACTCCGAGCTCGTGAGCGCTTCCTTGTAGTTGCCGAGGCCGGCCGGCGACGCCCAGCGCGACAGACCGGCCGTGATGAGGCTGTACTGATGCAGGGACACCCAGACGCCGTAGATGACCGGGTAGAGCGCCACCAGGGCGATCAGCGCCATGCTGGGCGCCACCATCAGCGTGGCCAGGCGGCGCTCCGGGATGCCCCGGGAGCGCCGCCGCGCCGGTACGGAACCGGCTGTTGCAGGGGCCGCGGCCATAGCGTTAGAAGGTCGCCAACGCCTTGTTGATCTGCCCGTCGGCGGCCTTCATCGCGTCAGCGGGCGAGACCTTGCCGGACAGCGCCGCGTTGACGTTGTTGTAGATCGCCTGCGAGATCTGCGGATACACCGGCGAGACCGGCCGGGCCTGCGCCTGCGCCACCGACTGCTTGAGCTCGGACGCGAACGCGTACTTCTTCTGGACGGCCGGGTCGTCGTAGACCGACGCCAGCGTCGGTGCGAGCGAGTAGTCCGTGAACTCGGTCTTCTGCACCTTGGGGGAGATGAAGAAGTCGGTCAGCTTCAGCGCCGCGCCAGGGTTCTTGGAGTACGCCGAGATGACGAAGTTGTGGCCACCGAGGATGGCCGCCTTGCCGGCGCCCTCGAACTGCGGGAACGGCATGACCTTGAACTTGCCCGCGACCTTGGTGCCCTTCTTCTCCCCGAGGCTGTAGGCGTAGGGCCAGTTGCGCATGAACGTCGCCTTGCCGCTCTCGAAGTAGCGGCGCGACTCCTCCTCCATGTAGGTCGTGACGCCGTTGGCGGCGATTCCGCCCTTGACGCCGTCGACCATGAACTGCAGCGCCTTGACGTTGGCCGGCGAGTTGATCTCGGACTTCTTGCCGTCGTCGGAGAGCACCTTGCCGCCCGCCGCGAACGCGAGCTCGAGGAAGTCGCAGGTCAGGCCCTCATACGGCGCGCCCTGATAGACGATGCCGTCGTTGGCCTTGGCCTCCTGGTAGACCTGCTGCCAGGTCGTCGGCGGCGTCTTGACCTGATCGTCGCGGTAGTAGAGGAACGCGGCGTCGGTCTGCTGCGGGACGCCCCACAGCTTGCCGGCGTAGTCGACGGTCTTCAGCGTCGCCGGGATCAGCTCCGACTTCTTGCTCTGCAGGTACGGCGTCATGTCGTACAGCCACTTCTGCGACGCGAACTCCGCCGTCCAGATGACGTCCGAGTAGAAGACGTCGCATTCGCCCGACTTGGCCTCCTGGCGCTGCACGAACTGCGCCCGTTGCTCGTCGGCCGAGGTCGAGAACTCGAGCAGCTTGGCGGTGATGCCCGGGTTCTGGGCGTTGAACTGCTTCACGAGGGCGGTCTTGTCGCCGGACGTGTCCTTGCCCATGCAGAGGGTCACGTTGCCCTTGGCGCCGTTCATCGAGTTGACGTCGATCGCCTTCGCGCCCTCGATCTTGGCGGTTTGGCCACCGCCGCCGCCTCCGCCGCCGCCGCCTCCTCCTCCTCCAGTTGAGTTGTTGTCGCTGCCACATGCGGCGACGATGCCGCCGCCCATCAGGGCTGCGGCGAGAACTGCTGCAAGACGTCTGGACACGAGCTCCCCCTCGTCCGTTTACGCCGATGCCATCCTGGCTATGAAACCGCGGCGGCTTCCTGCCGCCGCCATCTGGTTACGCGTGCCCGGACTCTTACCCCGGGACGCGGTGGTTGAACGCCTTACAAGGCGTAGATCGAGGCGGCAGGTGCGGCGCGGTGCGCCGCCCATCGCCTCCATGAGCAGCCGTGCGCCTTGCGCGCCGCTGCTCTCCAACGGCTGTGCGACGGTCGTCAAGCCCACGTACCGTGCGAGGTCGACGTCGTCGAAGCCGATCACCGAAAGATCTCCTGGGACGTCCACCGAGGCCGCGTCGGCGGCCTCGAGCACGCCGACGGCCTGCAGGTCGGACCCGGCGAAGATCGCCGTCGGCGGATCGTCGAGCGCCAGCAGGCGCGCGGCCAGCGAGCGGGCGTGCTCGCGGTCGTGCGGGCCGCGGCGGACGATCAGCCGCCCGCCCGCCTCGGCGACCGCGGCGGCCGCGCCGACGCGGCGGCGGGCACTCGACTGGAAGGCCCACGGGCTCTCCTCGTCGTCGCCGACGAACGCGATCCGGCGGTGGCCGAGCTCGAGCAGGTGCTCGACGGCGAGCCGGCCGCCGGCCGTGTCGTCGATCGCGACGCTCGGCAGCTCAGGGTGCTCGAAGTCGACCAGCGCGACGGCGATGCCCGCCGTGCGCAGGCGCGCGAGGTCGGACTCCGACGGGCACATCGAGACGCACAGCAGGCCGTCGATCCTGCCGCCGACCGGCAGCCGGGCGAAGCGGTCGGGCTGGGCGAGGTCGAACAGGATGAGCTGGTAGCCGCCCTCGGAGATCGCGCGCGAGACGCCACGCAGGCGCTCGACGGCCGAGGGCTGGGTGAAGAAGGGAGTGACGACCCCGACGGTGCGGGTGCGGCCGGTCGAAAGCGCCCGGGCCGCCGCGCTGGGCTCGTATCCGAGCTCGTCGATCACCGCGCGCACCCTGCGGCGGGTCGTCTCGGACACGGCCGGTGAACCGTTCAGGACCCGCGACACCGTCGCGACGCCTACGCCCGCACGGCTCGCAACCTCTGCGATCGTCACCTTCAAGCGGTCTCTCCTCCATAGCCCGAATGGGCCTTGGAACCGCTTCCATCGTTTCACATGGCGTGGACGGACGTCAACGCCCAACCGTGCTGGGCGCCCCGGCGCTACCTGATCGCGCGGCTGGGGCGCCTCGCGACACGTCCAGACCGCGACTGCCATCCTCGGGCCGATGGACGACGACGTGCCGGGTCTGCGGTCTGTTCTCTCGCGCGAGGGATGGCCGTACGCGTCGTCGGACTCGGTCGAGCCCGGCGATCCTGGCCGCTTCCACGCGCTGTTCGGGCGCGACTCGCTGATCACGTCGCTGCAGCTGCTGCCGGTGCGTCCCGACGTCGCCCGCGCGACCCTCGGCGCGCTGGCGCGCCGGCAGGGAAGACGCGAGGACCCGGGCACGCAGGAGGCGCCGGGGAAGATCGGGCACGAGTTCCGCGACGCGCCGCCGGAGTCGTTTCTCGCGTCGGGCTGGCCCGGCCGCGGCGAGTTCTCCTACTACGGCACGGCCGACGCCACGTCGTGGTTCCTCGTCGTCGCCGGCGCGCTCGGCGACCCGTCGGTCCCCGGCTGGCGCGAGGCCGCCGGGTGGCTCACCGGCGAGCTGGAGCGCGGGGGAGGGCTCCTGCGCCATTCGCCGGGCGCCTTCGAGGGCGGCCTCACGCAGCAGGGCTGGCGCGACACGATCGACGGCGGCAACGGCGGCGGCATCGCGCGCCCGGACGGGACGCCGGCGGAGCCGCCGCTCGCGGACGCCGACACGCAGGCGGTCACGGTCGCGGCGCTGCGCGCGGCCGCCAGGCTTAGCGGCGACGACGCGTGGGCGTGGCGCGCCGAGGAGCTGCGCGCCGCGGTGACCGCGGCCTTCGGCCCGGAGGTGATGGCGATCGAGGGCACGCCCGCGGCGCCGCCGCCGGGGCAGGTCGTCAGCTCGGCCGGCACCCCCGTGCCCGGCGCGGGCTCGCAGCTCGGCTGGCTGCTGTGGGCGGATGCGCTCGAGCCCGCCGCCGTCGACGCGGTCGCCGACCGCCTCTGCCGGGCCGACATCCTGACCGCGTACGGCCTGCGCACGCTGTCCTCGGACGCGCCGCAGTTCTCCCCGCACGCGTATCACCGCGGGTCGGTCTGGCCCTTCGACTCGTGGCTCGGCTGGGGCGGACTGCGCGCCGCAGGACGCCACGACGCCGCCGAGCGCGTGCGCACCGGCGTGCTCGCCGCGCTGGATCGCCTCGGGCACCACCCCGAGCTGTACGCGGTGACCGACGACCTGGAGCCGCTGCCGATCGCCAACCGCGTCCAGGCGTGGACGGTCGGCGCCCGCTGGGCGCTCGAGCACGAGTGGGACGGCCGCGCATGATCGACGTCCGGGGCCTGCGGATGACCTACGGCGACGTGGAGGCGGTGCGCGGCGTGGACCTCCAGGTCGCCACGGGCGAGGTCGTGGCGCTGCTCGGCCCCAACGGCGCCGGGAAGACGACGACGGTCGAGATCCTCGAGGGCTTCCGCACGCGCACCGGCGGCGAGGTGACCGTGCTCGGAGCGGACCCGGGCGACCCGCCCAAGGGCTGGCGCGAGCGGGTCGGGATCGTGCTGCAGGAGCCGGTCGTCGAGCCGCAGCTGACCGTACGCGAGTGCCTGGCCCAGTACGCCGGCTACTACGCGCGCCCGCGCCCGGTCGAGGAGGTGATGGAGCTCGTCGGCCTGAGCGACCTCGGCGACCGCCGCTGCGGCGCGCTCTCGGGCGGTCAGCAGCGCCGGATCGACGTCGGCCTCGCGCTCGTCGGCGACCCCGAGCTGATCTTCCTCGACGAGCCGACCACGGGCTTCGACCCCTCGGCGCGCCGCGCCGCCTGGCAGATGATCGCCGGGCTGCGCGACCTCGGCACGACGATCGTCCTCACCACGCACTACATGGACGAGGCGGAGCGCCTCGCGGACCGGATCGTCGTGCTGGCGCGCGGGCTGGTGGTCGCCGAGGGGACGCCGGGCTCGCTCGGCGGGCGCGACCGCGAGGCCGCGGTGATCGCGTTCACGTCGCCGTCCGGTACGCCGCTGCCGGCCCGCTTCGGCGCGGCCGAGCGCGACGGCCGCGCCGTCATCCGCGCCGAGCGGCCACTGCCCGTCCTGCGCGCGCTCGCGGACTGGGCCGAGGAGTCGGGCGCCGAGCTCGGCGACCTCGAGGTGCGCCGCCCGACGCTCGAGGACGTCTACCTCCAGCTCGTCGCATGAACGTGCCGTCAGGGAGTCCCTCAGCGCGCTGGAGAGCCCAGAGCCGGGCTTTGCACCAGTTCCGCTACGACCTGCTCGTCTTCTGGCGCAACGGCCAGGCGCGGTTCTTCACCGTGCTGATGCCGCTGATCTTCCTCGTGATCTTCGCCGCCGTGTTCGGCGACAGCACGATCGAGGTGCCCGGCGGCGAGGTGGATCCGAAGCAGTACTACGTGCCGGGCCTCGCGACCCTCGGCATCGTCTCCGCCTCGCTCGTGAACCTCGTCATCACGGTCACCACCCAGCGCGACACCGGCGTGCTCAAGCGCCGCCGCGCGACGCCGGTCGGCGCCTGGGCGCTGATCGCCGGCCGCGCGCTGAGCTGCGTCGCGATCGCGCTGGCGACGGTGGCGATCCTGATCGCCGTGGGGCTGATCCTCTACGGCGTGGACCTGCCCGCGTCGCGGGTCCCCGCGCTGATCCTCGTGGTCGCCGTCGGCTCGCTCTCGTTCTGCTGCCTCGGCTTCGCGCTGGCGGCGGTGATCCGCTCGGCCGACAGCGCGACGCCGGTCGTGCAGGCGATCGTGCTGCCGCTGTACTTCATCTCCGGCGTCTTCGTCCCGTCGGACCAGATCCCGGGCTGGCTGCTGGGCGTCGCCGACGCCTTTCCGATCCGGCATCTCGCGGTCGCGATGGTCGACCTGTTCGCGCCGGACGGATCGCTGCAGCTGGGCCACCTCGCCGTGGTGGTCGCGTGGGGCCTCGCCGGACTGGTCGTCGCGGTGCGGAGGTTCCGCTGGGTCCGTCAGAGCTAGACATCTAACGATTAGAGGTCTAATTTTGTCGCATGCACGCGACACGCCTCCCTTTCGCCGCGCTCGTCCTCGCCATGCTCCCGGCCGTGCTGGATCAGACGATCCTCGCGACCGCGCTGCCGACCGTCGCGCGTGATCTGGGCCGGTTGCAGGACGTCTCGTGGGTCGTCTCCGCCTATGTCGTCGCCGCGACCGCGGCGACGCCGCTGTGGGGCAAGCTCGGCGACCGCCACGGCCGCAAGCGCCTGCTGGAGATCGCGCTCGCCTGGTTCGTGCTCGGCTCGGCGCTGTGCGGCCTCGCCGGCGACATCACCCAGCTGATCCTGCTGCGCGCGCTCCAGGGCGTCGCGGCCGGCGGCCTGATGACGCTCGCGATGGCCTCGGTCGGCGACCTCGTGGCGCCGCGCGAGCGCGGTCGCTACCAGGGCTACATCGCCGCCGCGTTCTCGGCCGCCACCGTCGCCGGCCCGCTCGCCGGCGGGCTGCTCGTCGAGCACGCGGGCTGGCGCTGGGTCTTCTACGTCAACCTTCCGCTCGGCGCCGCCGCCCTGGTCGCGCTCGGCGCCGCGCTTCCCGCCGCGCCCGCGGGGACCGGCTCGCGGCTGGACGCCGCCGGCGCCGCGCTGCTCGCCGGCGCGACGACCGCGTTCATGCTCTTCTGCCTGGATCCGGGCGTCCCGCTCGCCGCCGCGGCGGCCGTACTGGCGGCCGCCTTCGTCGCCCGCGAGCGCCGCGCGGCCGACCCGATCGTCCCGCTCGACATGCTCGCCGCGCCCGCGGTGGGGATCGCGAGCCTGGCGCTGTTCCTGGCGACCGCCTCGCTGTTCTCCGTGACCGTCTTCGTCCCGGTGTTCCTGCAGGTCGCGACCGGCGCGACGCCGACCGAGGCCGGTCTGCTGCTGGTCCCGATGATGCTCGGGACCACCGTCGCGACCGTGCTCTCCGGCCGCGAGATCGCGCGCAGCGGTCGCTACAAGCGCTACCCACTCGCCGGCCTCGGGCTCATGACGGCGGCGCTGCTCGGCCTCGCCGCGGCATCGGGAAGCGGCTCGCGAGCGCTGACCGACGTCTGCCTGCTCGTCTTCGGCTCCGGCTTCGGCCTGGTCACCCAGGTGCTCGTCGTCGCCGTCCAGAACAGCGTCGAGCGCACCCGCCTCGGCACCGCGACGGCCGCCACCGGCTTCTTCCGCGCGCTCGGCGGCGCGGCGGGCGCGGCGGTGCTCGGTGCGGTCTTCGCGGCCCACGACGGCGACGTCGCCGGCGGCGTCCGGATCGTCTTCCTGTGCGCGGCGCCGCTCGCCGCGCTCGCCCTGCTCGTCGTGGCGTGGTTGCCGGAGTACCGGCTGAAGACGAAGATCGTGTAGCTTCCGCCCGCCTGATGACCCGCCCCAAGGACCTGCGCGTCGTGCTCGACGGCGGCGAAGCGGCTCCGGGGCACGCGCGCCGCGTGCTCGCAGACCACCTCGCGTCGCACCTCCCGGCCGGCCTCCTGGGCGATCTGCAGCTGCTGGTGACGGAGATCGTCGCGAACAGCGTCCGCCACGGCGGCGTGGGGGAGGACGGGAAGCTCGACCTGCGCGTGAGCGTCGGCGACCGGCACGTGCGCGTCGAGCTGCGCGACACCGGCATCCAGGCCGACCCGCGGCTGCGAACGCCCGACTTCACCGGCGGCGGCGGCTTCGGGATGGTGCTCGTCTCGCGGATCTCCGAGCGCTGGGGCGTCGAGCACGAGCCGAACGTGGTGATGTGGTTCGAGCTCGCGCTGCCCGCGGCCGAGGCGCCGCAGGCCGCGGGGACCGAGAAGCCGGAGCGCGGCCGCCGGCACGGCCGCGGCGTGGACGGGAGCCTCCTCCGGCTCGCTATTCAGTGGAGTTGAACTCGAGGATCGCGATGCCGAGCATCGCGAGCCCGAGGACGAGCACGACGGCGACCTCGAGCAGGCTCGGCACGCGCCAGCCGAACCAGGTCACGCCCGGGTCCAGCGTCCGCCGCGCCTCCTCGCTCATGTCGAGGTGATTGAAGACGAGCCGGCGCATCGGGTCCACCGCGTAGGTCAGCGGGTCGATCCGGTTGAGGAAGTTCAGCCACGCCGGCAGGTTGGCCACCGGATAGAACGCGCCGGAGATGAAGAACATCGGCGTGACGATCATCTGCATCACGCCCATGAACGACTGCATCTGCTTGATCCGGGCGGCGACCATCACGCCGAACGCGGTGATGCTGAACGCGAGGATGAGCTGCAGCCCGAAGATGCCGAGGATCAGCAGCGGGTCGTAGGGCACGTGCACCGCGCCGGCGAGGGCGATCAGGATCACGCCCTGGAAGCTCGCCACCGTCGCGCCGCCGAGGCACTTGCCGATCACGATCGAGCTGCGCCGCACCGGCGCGACCATCATCTCGCGCAGGAACCCGAACTCGCGGTCCCAGACGATCGACGCCGCGCTGAACATCGCCGTGAACATGACGGCGATGCAGAGGATGCCGGGGTACATGAACGTCTTGAGGTCCACGCCGCCGGTGCTCGCGGCCGACAGCTGCTGCAGTCCGGAGCCGAGGACGAACAGGAACAGCAGCGGCTGGATCAGCGAGGTGACGATCCGCATCCGGTCGCTCTTGAACCGGATCAGCTCCCGCTGCCAGACGATCTTGACCGCGCGGACCTCGCTGCGCCAGCTGCGCGGCGGGACGCGGACCCGTACGACCTCCGAAACGGCGCTCATCGCAAGACCTCCGGGAGCTTCGCCCCCTGGGCGAACGCTCCGAGCGAAACGGTCGCGCAGCGCGAGGCTTCGCCGCTCATCGGCGGCCTCCCGCCATCACCTGCATCACGCGCCGGTTGCGGGCCGTCGCGGTGTTCTCCTCGGCGTCGCGGATCGTGCTGCCGGTGTAGCTCATGAAGACGTCGTCGAGCGTCGGGCGCGAGACGCTGACCGAGCGGATGCCGACGCCGAGCTCGGCGAACAGGCGCGGCACGAACTCCTCGCCGGAGGGCACGAAGAACGTCACGGCGCCCTCGGACAGCGTCGCCTCGAGCTCGAAGCGCTCCGCGAGCGCGGCGATCGCCGCGTCGTCGTCCTCGGTCTGGATCCGCACGCGGTCGGCGCCGACCTCGGCCTTGAGCGCCTCGGGGGTGTCCAGCGCGACGATCAGGCCGTTGTCCATGATCGCGATGCGGTCGCAGAACTCCGCCTCGTCCATGTAGTGCGTGGTCATGAAGATCGTGATCTCCTCGCGCTCCTTGAGCTCGCGGATATAGCGCCAGATCGAGCTGCGCGTCTGCGGATCCAGGCCGATCGTCGGCTCGTCGAGGAACAGCACGCGCGGCGAGTGCATCAGCCCGCGCGCGATCTCCAGGCGCCGGCGCATGCCGCCGGAGAACGTCATCACGCCGCCGTCCTTGCGCTCCCACAGCCCGACCATCCGCAGCACCTGCTCCATCCGCGCGGGCACGAGCGCGGACTCGACGCCGTAGAGCTCGGCGTGCAGGCGCAGGTTCTGCTCGGCCGTCATGTAGCCGTCGAGCGTCTGATCCTGGAAGACCAGGCCGATGTTGCGGCGGACGTCGTCGCGCTCGCTGACGGAGTCGTGGCCCGCCACGTACGCGGCGCCCGAGGTCGGCCGCGCGAGCGTGCAGAGCATGTTGATGGTGGTCGTCTTGCCGGCGCCGTTGGGGCCGAGGAAGCCGAAGACCTCGCCCGTCGCGACCTCGAAGCTGACGCCGCGCACCGCCTCTACGTCACCGAAGGACTTCTTCAGGTCCCGGACTTCGATGGCAGGAATCGTCATGTGGGGGCAAAATGTACAGCGACGGTAAGTTTCTAGCAACCGTATGTAAACTGCCGTCTCATGGAAGGCGGGCTGCGCGAGCGCAAGAAGCAGAAGACGCGCGAGGAGATCTCGGCCGCGGCGATGGCGCTGTTCCGCGAGCGCGGGTTCGACGCCGTCACGGTCGCGGAGATCGCGCGCGCCGCCGAGGTGTCGGAGAAGACGGTGTTCAACTACTTCCCGGCCAAGGAGGACCTCGTCGCCCACCGCGGCGCGGAGCTGACGAAGGCGCTGATCGACGCCGTGCGCGAGCAGCCGCCCGGCGTGTCGGTGATCGTGCCGTTCCGGCAGATGACGGAGGCGCTGCTCGACGCGGTCGAGCGCGAGCCGGTCGAGTCGATCGTCGCCGTCCCGCGGCTGGTCATGGGCTCCCAGACCCTGCGCCAGCGGCTGTACCTCGGCTGGGAGGAGGAGGCCGCCGCGCTGGCGCCGGTGATCGCCGAGCGGGCGGGGCTGGAGCCGGACGACTTCGTCGGGGCGATGATGGCGCGCGTCCTGTCCTGGACGCACCGGCTCATCTTCCGCGCGGCCTTCACCCGGCTGCTCGCGGGCGAGGACCAGGTCGACGTCGCGGCCGCGCTGCGGATCGAGGCCGCGCGGGCGTATGACAGGCTCGAGCGCGGCTTCGGCTAGTGCCGCGATTCGGAAGGTCGCAGGCGCCTTGCGGGCGCCTCGCCGCGCCTGACGCCCGCCGGCGACCTCGCAAGTACGCCCGGTACGAGCCAGGTCGCCGGCGAACGCCAGCCACGACGATGCATCCCGCAACGCGCGTGCGAACTTACGACCCGCGACACTAGATCTCGGCCTCCGGGTTGAGCACCTGACCGCGCTGCAGGCGCGAATGGCGGCGCCCGTAGAGGAAGTAGACGATCAGGCCGAGCACGAGCCAGCCGACGAACCGGAACCATGTGGCGCGCTCGAGGTACTTCATCAGGAAGATCGCGAGCGCGGCGCCGATCAGCGGGAACCACGGCACGAACGGCACCTTGAACGAGCGGTCCAGGTCCGGCCGCGTGCGCCGCAGCACGATCACCCCGATGTTGGTGATGACGAACGCGAACAGCGTCCCGATGTTGACCAGCTTGGCGATCTCCGAGAGGGGGAAGAACGCGGCGACGATCGCGATCAGGACCGCGAACACGGCGGTGATCCGGGCGGGCGTCTGGCGCGGGCTCAGCTTCGCCCATGACGCTGGAAGCAGTCCGTCCCGGCACATCGCGAACGTGATTCGCGTCTGGCCGTAGAGGATCGTGAGCACGACGCTGGTGATCGCCACCAGCGCGCCGAACGAGATCAGCGTCGCCGCCCAATCGAAGTTCAGCGTCCGCAGCACGTACGCAAGCGGAGCCTGCTGGCCGGCGATGTCCTTGTACGGCACCGCGGCCGACGCGGTCAGCGCGACGAGGATGTAGAGCACGGTGCAGACCGCGAGCGAGCCGATGATCGCGATCGGCAGGTCGCGCTTGGGATTCTTCGTCTCCTCGCCGGATGTCGAGATCGCGTCGAAGCCGATGTAGGCGAAGAAGATCAGCGACGCCGCCGTCACCACGCCGTCGAACCCGTGTGGCGCGAACGGCGTGAGGTTGCCGGAGTGGAAGCCGGTGAACGCCAGCACGATGAACAGCGCGATCACGACGAGCTTCGTGAAGACCATGATCGTGTTCGTGCGCGCGCTCTCGCGGACGCCGACGATCAGCAGCGTCGCTACCGCGAGCACGATGACGACGGCCGGGACGTTGAACGAGCCGCCCTCCCCCGGCGCGCTCGCGATCGCGGCGGGGAGCTTCCAGCCGAACAGGTCGTCGATCAGGTCGTTGAAATACTGACCCCAGCCGACCGCGATCGCGGCGACGGAGACCGCGTACTCGAGGATCAGGTCCCAGCCGATGATCCACGCGAGCAGCTCGCCCATCGTCGCGTAGCCGTACGTGTACGCGCTGCCGGAGACCGGGATGGTGCTCGCCAGCTCGGCGTAGGAGAGCGCGGAGAACGCGCAGGTGACGCCGGCCAGGACGAAGCTGAGGATGATCGCGGGCCCCGAGTCCCCGATCGCCTCGCCGAGGATCACGAAGATGCCGGTGCCGATGATCGCGCCGATGCCGAGCGCGGTGAGGTCGAGCAGCCCGACGGCCCGTCGCAGCTGGCCCGCCTCGACCTCGGTGTCGGCGACGAGCCGGTCGACGGGCTTCGTGGCGAACAGAGCGCCTGCCATTAGGTGCCTCCTCCTACCCCTTGGTGACCGGAGCCGACACGACCAGCACGGGCCGGCGCGAGCGTTGCACGAGCTCGAGCGGCACATCCCCGAGCATCCGGCGCGCAACCCGGCCGCGAGTCGAGGCGCCGACGACGATCAGGTCGGCGTCCTGCTCCTCGGCGTAGAGCAGGATGCCGGGCACGACCTTGCCGGGGCGGACGTCGGCGGTCGCCTCGACACCCTGGCCGGCGAGCCGCTCGGCGACCTCCTGCGCGCTGCGGCGCGCCTCCTGCTGGTACTCGCTGCGCGGCAGCGGCGACAGCGCCTCCATCTCGACGCCGTCGACGCTGACCACCTCGGCCTGCGCACCCGTCTGCAGCGCCAGCTCGGCGGCGGCGTCGGCCAACCACGGCTGGCTCGCGCCCGCCTTGGCCGCGACCACGATCGTCTGCATGTGCCGTCTATACCCGCGTTCGCGTGCCGAAGCGCACGAACATACGTTCCGTCGGCTGGGCGGTCTATCGTTTCCGGGGTGCCGCCCTTCAAGCTCGATTCCGTGTATTCGCCCGCGGCGGATCAGCCGGCCGCGATCACGTCGCTCGCCGAGGGGATAGAGGCGGGTGAGCGCGCGCTGACGCTGCTCGGCGCCACCGGCACGGGCAAGACGATGACGATGGCGGCGACGATCGAGGCGGTGCAGCGGCCCGCGCTGATCATCGCCCACAACAAGACGCTCGCGGCGCAGCTCTGCAACGAGTTCCGGACCTACTTCCCGAGCAACTCGGTCGAGTACTTCGTCTCCTACTACGACTACTACCAGCCCGAGGCCTACGTCCCGTCGAAGGACCTCTACATCGAGAAGGACTCGGCGATCAACCAGGAGATCGACCGGCTGCGCCACGCCGCCACGGCGTCGCTGTTCGCGCGCCGCGACGTGATCATCGTCGCCTCGGTCTCGTGCATCTTCGGCCTCGGCTCGCCGGAGACCTACAACGCGAACTGCCAGGTGCTGGTCAAGGGCGGCGACGTGGACCGCGACGAGCTGCTGCGCAAGCTCGTCTCGCTGCAGTACAACCGCAACGACACGGCGCTGGGGCGGGGCACGTTCCGTGTGCGCGGGGACACCCTGGAGGTCTTCCCGGCCTATGAGGAGACCGCGTTCCGGGCCCTGCTGTTCGGCGACGAGGTCGAGCGGCTGCAGAACTTCGACCCGCTGACGGGCGAGCTGATCAAGGACGACCTCGAGCACGTCGCCGTGTGGCCCGCGACGCACTACAACGTCAAGGAAGGCACGTTGGACCGCGCGGTCGCGGAGATCGGGCGTGAGCTCAACGAGCGCTGCGCGCAGCTCGAGGCCGAGGGCAAGCTGCTGGAGTCGCACCGCCTGCGCCAGCGCACGCAGTACGACATGGAGATGCTCAAGGAGGTCGGCTTCTGCTCGGGCATCGAGAACTACTCGCGCATCCTCGACGGGCGTGAGCCGGGCGCGCGGCCGTACTGCCTGCTGGACTACTTCCCGAAGGACTTCGTCTGCTTCATCGACGAGTCGCACCAGACGGTGCCGCAGATCGGCGGCATGCACGAGGGCGACCGCTCGCGCAAGCAGACGCTCGTGGACTACGGCTTCCGCCTGCCGAGCGCGCTGGACAACCGGCCGCAGACGTTCGAGGAGTACCTCTCGATCACGCCGCAAATGGTGTTCGTGTCGGCGACGCCGGGGGCGTATGAGCGCGAGCGCTCGTCGCGCATCGTCGAGCAGATCGTGCGCCCGACGGGGATCGTGGATCCCGAGATCGACGTCCGCGAGACCCGGAACCAGATCGACGACCTGATGGGCGAGGTCCGCCAGCGCGTGGACCGCAACGAGCGCGTGCTGGTGACGACGCTCACCAAGAAGATGTCCGAGGACCTGACGGACTACCTGCTCGAGATGGGCTTCCGCGTGCGCTACCTGCACTCGGAGATCGACACGCTGGAGCGGATCCAGATCATCCGCGAGCTGCGGCTCGGCGAGTACGACGTGCTGGTCGGCGTCAACCTGCTGCGCGAGGGGCTGGATCTGCCGGAGGTCTCCCTTGTCGCCATCCTCGACGCCGACAAGGAGGGCTTCCTGCGCGGCGAGACCTCGCTGATCCAGACGATCGGGCGCGCCGCCCGCAACGTCGACGGCAAGGTCTTGATGTACGCCGACAAGGAGACCGACGCGATGCGCAAGGCGATCACGGAGACCGACCGCCGCCGCGCGATCCAGAGGGCGTACAACGAGGAGCACGGCATCACGCCGGAGACGATCGTCAAGGGGATCTCCGACATCACGGAGTTCCTGATGTCGGACTCCAAGGTGCCCACGAAGGGCCGCCGCAGGCGCGAGAAGCGCACCGACATGGCGCCCGCCGAGATCGAGCAGACGATGCGCGAGCTCGAGGAGGAGATGCTCGCGGCCGCCGAGGAGCTCCGGTTCGAGTACGCCGCCAAGCTCCGCGACGAGATCCGCGACCTCCGCCGCGAGCTCGACCTGGCGACGGCGCCGGCGGCCGAGTAGCCCGCCGCGCGGCTCCCGTCCGCGGGTCACCGCCCGCCCGGGCGTTTGCCGCCGGCCCGCGAGTCATCGCCCGCTCGGGCGTTGCCGCCGGCCGGCGCGGCGCGTCGCGTTACAGTCGGTGGCCGCCTCATGACCGGCAATCGGGCCCTGACCGTGGAGTATCTCGAGCCCGACGTCGAAGCCGAGCCGCTGCCCGAGGAGTTCTCGCCGTCCACACTGCGGCGCTCGCTGCTCATCCTCGGGGCGATCGTCATCGTCGTCGTGGCGGTGGTCGTGCTCGTGCCGGGGCTCGCGTCGCTGCGGGATCGCTTCAGCGGCGCCCGGCCCGGCTGGCTCGCGGTCGCGGCGGTGCTCCAGCTCGGGTCCTGCGCCGGGTACGTGCTGGCGTTCCGCGGCGTCTTCTGCCGCCGCATGAGCTGGCGGACGAGCACCGAGATCGGGTTGTCCGAGCTCGCCGCCAACTCGGTCCTCTCGGTGGGTGGCGCCGGCGGCCTCGCGCTCGGCGCGTGGATCCTCCGCCGCGGGGGACTGCCGGCCCGGTACATCGCCCGCCGGACGGTCGCCTTCTTCCTCCTGACCAGCCTGGCCAACGTGGGCTTTCTCGCTCTCGGCGGCATCGGGCTCGCGACCGGTCTGCTGGGTCACTCGCCGAGCTTCCTGCTCGGCCTGATTCCCGCCGTCGCCGCGGTCGCGGCGATCGCGCTCGCGCTCGCCGCGGGACACCTGGCCGCCGCGCTCGCCCGGCGCTCGATGCGCACGAGCATCGTCGCCGCGGCCGAGGCAGTCGGCAACGGCGTCGACGAAGCACTCGCGCTCCTGCGCTCGCGCGACTGGGCGATCCTCGCGGGCGCCTCGGCGTATCTGCTGTTCGACGTCGCGATGCTGGGCGCATGCTTCAAGGCGTTCGGGAACGACGTCCCGGCCGTCGGCGTGCTCCTCGTCGCGTACCTGATCGGCCAGCTCGGGAGCCTGATCCCGATCCCGGGCGGGATCGGCGGCGTCGACGGCGGCCTGATCGGCACGCTGGTGCTCTACGGCGTCGGCGCCACCGACGCCGCCGTGGCCGTGCTCGCCTACCGCGGCCTCCTGCTCGCGATCCCGGCCATCCTCGGCCTCCCGGCGCTCGCGGTGCTGCGCAGGCGGCTCCGCGACGAGGCCCACGACATCGCCACCTGCGCGCCGGGCGAGACCGTCGACGTGCTCGGCCGCGGGACCGTGCGCCGCACGATCCCGGTCAGCTGACGCATGAGCGCGCGAGGGCGCGCCGCCGTTCGCGCCCCGGCGCGGCGCCCGGCGCGATCGCCGCCCTCCGAGAGTGCCCGCCGAGCCCGATCCGCACGGTGAAGGTCCTGTGTCGACGTTGATCAGAAGAACAATCCGGTAACAGGACCGGCGGCCGGACTTGCTTGAGTGCGTCGGGCACGAGGCCCTCGGCTCGGTCCTCTCTCCTCCGCCGCGTGGTCGGCCTCATGCACAGCGGGAGCGCGGCGCCGCCCAAGGGGCGCCGCGCCCCGCGACACGTCCATCGCGCCCGACTCCTCAACCGAGCGTCCGAGCGGCCGATCATCGCGGTCACGTGGACCCGCGGATGAAGGCCGAGCTCGACCTGCTCGTCGAGCGCATGCGCGCGCTGACCGGCGCCACCGCCGCGCACGTCCTGATGCTCGAGGACGGCGAGCTCGTGCAGCGCGCCGCGTGCGGCATCCAAGAGCGCATCGCCCGCACCCCGCGCGACCGCGGGCTCTGCGGCGTGGCGCTCTCCACGGGCCGGCCCGTGCTCTCGCGCGACGTCGAGACCGACCCGCGCGCGTACCTCCCGGGCGGCCGCGAGTACGGCATGCGCTCGGTCGTGATCGTCCCCGTGAGCGCCGGCTCGCATCCGGCCGGCCTGCTGATCGTCTCCTCCCGCGACCCCGGCGTGTTCGGCGAGCGCGACGTCGCCGTGCTCGAGCTGCTCGCCGGCGTGCTGTCCTCGGCACTCGAGGCGCGCATGCACAACGAGCGGCTGGCGCGCGTGGTCGAGACCCAGCGCGACATCGATGCCGCCGGGCTCGACCTGGATCGCGTGATGAACCTGATCGTCGAGCGCGCGATGGACCTCACCAACGCCGACGGCGCGATGGTGAGCCTGATCGACGGCGACGAGCTGGCCGTCGCCGCGGCGCGCGGGATCGCGACGAGGATCGGCGAGCGCCGCGCGATCGCGGAGTCCGTCGCGCGGTTCGCATTCGCCGCGCGCGACACGCTGCTGATCGAGGACGCCGCGGCCGACGAGCGCATCAACCGCCGCTGGCAGGCCGAGATCGGCGACCGGTCGCACATCTGCGTCCCGCTCTTCACCGGCGACGAGCCCGTCGCCACGCTCGACGTGATGAGCGCCTCGGAGACAGAGCGGCTCGGCGAGGACGACCGCCGCGCGCTCGAGCTGCTCGCCGTCGGCCTCTCGGCCGCCGTCAGCCGCGCGTCGGAGTTCCGCGCGAAGGCGCGCTTCGAGGCCGTCTTCGCCAACGCGCTCACCGGCATGATGGTGATGGCGCTCGACGGCACGATCCTCGGCGCCAACCGCGCGCTGCAGGAGCTCCTCGGCCGCCCGGAGGAGGAGCTCGTCGGCGTCAAGGCGGACGTGTTCGTCCATGCCGACGACCGTCAGGCCGCGACCGACCGGGCGCATCGCGTGCTCGCCGGCGATCTGAGGTCCACGCTCGAGCACCGTTACGTGCGCCCCGACGGCGGCGACGTGTGGGTGGATGTCTCGCTGTCGGTCGTCCGTGCGACCGACGGCGGCGACGGCTTCATCATCGGCGTCCTGCAGGACCTGACGCGGCGCAAGGCGGCGGAGGCGGCGCTGCGCGCGCAGGCCGAGCTCAACCACCACCAGGCGCTGCACGACGGCCTGACCGGCCTGCCGAACCGCACGCTGTTCCGCGACCGCATCGAGCAGTCGCTGCACCGCGCGCGTCGCGCGGACGGGACCCTCGCCGTCCTGATGCTCGACCTCGACCGCTTCAAGGACGTCAACGACTCGCTGGGGCACGCGGCGGGCGACGCGCTGCTGGTCGAGATCGGCCGCCGCCTCGACGGCATGCTGCGCGCCTCCGACACCGTCGCGCGCCTCGGCGGCGACGAGTTCGGCGTCCTGCTGCCCGACCCGACGTCGGTCGGCGACGTGATCACGGCCGCCCGCCGCGTGCGCGCGGCGATCCAGGAGCCGGTGATCGTGCAGGGGCTCCCGCTGTCGGTCGACGCCTCGATCGGGATCGCGCTGTTCCCGCGCGACGGGCTCGAGGTCGAGACGCTGCTCAAGCACGCCGACGGCGCCATGTACCACGCCAAGCAGGAGAACGTCGGCGTCGCGTTCTACGAGGCCAGCCGCCACGACGACGACCCGGTCCGCCTCACGCTCGTGGGGGAGCTGCGGCGCGCGCTCGAGGACCACGAGCTGACGCTGCACTACCAGCCCAAGGCGAGCCTCGCGGACGGCTCGGTCAGCTCGGTCGAGGCGTTGCTGCGCTGGCAGCACCCGGAACGAGGGCTCGTGCCGCCCGACCAGTTCATCCCGATCGTGCAGCAGACGGGCCTGATCATGCCGCTCGCGCTGTACGTGGTCGACGAGGCGCTGCGCCAGTGCCGCGCGTGGCTCGACGGCGGGCTGCGGCTGGCGGTCGCCGTCAACCTCTCCACGCGCAACCTGATGGACGCCGACTTCCCGCCCCAGGTGGAGACGCTGCTCGCGCGGCACGGCGTCGGGGGCGAGCTGCTCGAGATCGAGATCACAGAGTCGGCCGTGCTGGCCGACCCGGCGCGCACCCGGCAGGTGCTCGAGCGCCTGGCCGCGCTCGGCATCCGCGTCTCGATCGACGACTTCGGCACCGGCTACTCGTCGCTTGCGCACCTGCGCCGGCTGCCCGTGGACGAGATCAAGGTCGACCGCTCGTTCGTGAGTGGGATGGACCGCGACGAGGACGACGCGACGATCGTGCGCTCCACGATCGAGCTCGGGCGCAGCCTCGGGCTCGACGTCGTGGCCGAGGGCGTGGAGACGCAGGCGGTCTGGGACCGCCTCGCCGCCCTGGGCTGCACGTACGCGCAGGGCTACCACCTCAGCCGCCCGGTGCCCGCCGGCGAGCTCGCCGAGTGGTGCGCCGCCCGCGCGACGCCGGCCACGAGCGCCGGCCGCCGCCGCCACCGCTAGCGTCCGCTCTCATGGACACGGACGCGCTCCTCGCGTGGTACGACCGCGTCCGCCGGCCCCTGCCGTGGCGCGAGACGCGCGATCCCTACGCGCTGCTCGTCTCCGAGGTCATGCTCCAGCAGACGCAGGCGTTGCGCGTCGTCCCGTACTACGAGCGCTGGCTCGCGCGCTTCCCGGACCCCGGCGCGCTCGCCGCCGCGCCGGTGCGCGACGTCCTCGCCCACTGGAGCGGGCTGGGCTACAACCGGCGTGCGCTCGCGCTGCAGGCGGCGGCGCATGAGGTGGCCGAGCGCGGCTGGCCGGAGGATCTCACGCGGCTGCCGGGAGTCGGTCCCTACACCGCGGCCGCCGTCGCGTCGTTCGCTTGGGATCGCCAGGTCGCGGCAGTCGACACGAACGTCCGCCGCGTGCTCGCGCGGCGCGAGGGGCCGCGTCCGGAGGCGGCCCTGCGCACCCGCGCGCAGCAGCTCGTGCCGGCCGGGCGCGCGGCGACGTTCAACCAGGCGATGATGGAGCTCGGCGCGACCGTCTGCCGCCCGCGCGCCCCGCGTTGCGACGCGTGCCCGGTCGCGCCCGGCTGTGGCGGCCACCCAGGCCCGGCGGCCCGCCGCGCGGCCACGACGCCGTTCGAGCAGACCGACCGCTGGGCGCGCGGCCGGATCGTCGCGGCGCTGCTGGCCGGCGAGCCGCTCCCCGTCGCCGGCGACCGGCGCGAGCGGGCGCTCGCCGGGCTCGAGCGGGACGGGCTCGTCGTGCGCGGGACGGACGGAAGCGTCCGCCTGCCCTGAGCGCGCGGCGCGCATGTGCGCTCTGCGTCCTATCCTGCGCAGCCGTGGACCGTGACTCCATCCAGCGTCGCGACTTCCCGACCGGACGCAAGGGGTACGACCCTGCCGCGGTCGACGAGCACCTGCGCCGGGTCGCGGACGAGTTCGAGCGCTCCGTCGCGCCGGCGGCCGCGCGGCCGCTCTCCAGCGGCACGTCCGAGCAGGTGCGCGTGATCCTCGAGGCCGCCGAGCGCAGCGCCGCCGAGCTGCGCGCGAAGGCGGGGGAGGAGGCCGGCGACCACGTCGCGCGCGTGCGCGGCGCCGCCGACGGGCTGCTCGGGCGCCTGGACGAGCTCGAGCGCGAGCTGGGCGGCCTGCTCGACGCGCTGCGCACGAGCGGCGAGCGCTTGAGCGCCGGGCTCGCGGAGCTGCAGGAGCGCGTCGCGGACCAGGGCGATTCCGCGCCGCCGCCGGGGCCCGCGGAGCCTTCCGTCCTCGACGCCCCGCTCGTCGACTCCGGCGCCGACGAGGCCGGCGCGCGGCTGATCGCGCTCAACATGGCGCTCGGCGGCACGCCGCGCGAGGAGACGGCCCGCTATCTGGCGGAGCACTTCGCGCTCGGCGACCTCGAAGCGCTTCTCGACGACGTCTACACGAGGGCGGGCCAGTGAGCGAAGCGCCGAAGGAGCTCGCGAACCTGCGCGAGCGTGCCGGGGAGATCGCCGACATCAACGGCGTCGCCGGCCTGCTGCTGTGGGATCAGAACACGCTGATGCCGCGCGGCGGCGCCGGCGCGCGCGCCGACCAGCTGGAGGCGCTGGAACGCATCGTGCACGACCGCCTGACCGATCCTGAGCTGGGCCGGCTGCTCGACGCGCTGGAGCCGTGGGCGCAGTCGGCGGACCCCGACTCCGACGAGGTCCGGATGGTCGCCGCGCTGCGCCGCGACCATCGCAAGGCGGTCCGCGTGCCGACCGAGCTGGCCGCCGAGCAGTCGAGCGCCGCCTCGCACGCCCAGGAGGCCTGGCACCACGCGCGCGAGGCGAAGGACTTCGCGCGCTTCCGGCCGGCGCTGGAGCGCGTGATCGAGCTCAGCCACCGCTACGCCGCCTGTTTCGACGGCACCGGCGAGTTCGCGCATCCCTACGACGTCCTGCTCGACGACTTCGAGCCCGGGCTCACGACGGCCGAGCTGCGGACGCTGTTCGAGCGCCTGCAGCGCGAGCTCGTGCCGCTGGTGGCGGCGTCCGCGCGGCCCCCCGACGGCGAGCGCGTGCTGCCCGGCCATCACCCGGCCGCCGCCCAGAAGGCGCTGATCGACGAGATCCTTCCCGCCGTCGGCTTCGACCGCGAGCACTGGCGTCTCGACTCCACCGTCCACCCGTTCGCGCGCAGCATGGCCCACACCGACATCCGGCTGACGACGCGCTGGGAGGAGGACGACCTGGCGATGGCGTTCTACTCCTGCCTGCACGAGTTCGGCCACGGGCTCTACGAGGCGCAGATGGATCCCCGCCACTACCGCACGACCCTCGCCGAGGCGGCCGGGCTCGGCGTGCACGAGTCCCAGAGCCGGCTGTGGGAGAACGTCGTGGGCCGCTCGCGCCCGTTCGCCGAGTGGGCGCTGCCGCGGCTGCGCGCGCATCTCGGCGAGCCGTTCGAGGGCTTCGACGCCGACCGGCTCTACCGCTCCGTCAACCGCGTCGAGCTCTCGCTGATCCGGATCGAGGCCGACGAGACGACCTACAACCTCCACATCGCGCTCCGCTTCGAGCTCGAGCTTGCCTTGATAGAGGGTCGTTTGAACGTAAAGGATCTTCCTGAAGCGTGGGACGAGGCGACGCAGCGGCTGCTCGGCCTCGAGGTGCCCGACGTCGTCCACGGGGTGCTGCAGGACATCCACTGGGGCTCCGGGATGATCGGCTACTTCCCGACCTACACGCTGGGCAACCTGATGGCGGCGCAGCTGTGGGGCGCGCTCTCGGCCCAGCTGCCGGCGATCGAGTCCGACTTCGCCGCGGGCGACTTCGCGCCGCTGCGCGAATGGCTGCGGGACAACATCCACCGTCACGGCCGCAAGTACGACTCGCGCGAGCTCCTGCGCCGCGCGACGGGGGAGGAGCTGCGCGTCGAGCCGTTCCTCGACTACCTGCGCGCCAAGCTCGTCGACACGGGCCAGCTGGCCGAGCCGCTCGGGCGAACATAGGTTCGACGAAGGCGTCCGCCGCCTCCGTAGAATCAGTGGCGGTCTTATGTCCTCTCGTCAGAACTCCATCGTCGTCACCGGCGCCCGCGAGCACAACCTCAAGGACGTCACGGTCGCGCTGCCGCGCGATTCGCTGACGGTCATCACCGGCCTCTCGGGCTCGGGCAAGTCGTCGCTCGCGTTCGACACCATCTACGCGGAGGGCCAGCGCCGCTACGTCGAGTCGCTGAGCGCCTACGCGCGCCAGTTCCTGGGACAGATGGACAAGCCCGACGTGGATTCGATCGAGGGGCTCTCGCCGGCGATCTCGATCGACCAGAAGACGACGTCGCGCAACCCGCGGTCGACGGTCGGGACCGTCACGGAGATCTACGACTACCTGCGCCTGCTGTGGGCGCGGGTCGGCAAGCCGCACTGCTTCAACTGCGGGCGGCCGATCGCGGCGCAGTCGGCGGAGCAGATCATCGATCAGATCATGGGCCTGGAGGAGGGCACCCGGTTCATGGTCATGGCGCCGATCGTGCGCGGGCGCAAGGGCGAGTACGGCAAGCAGCTGCAGGAGCTGCGCGGCGAGGGCTTCACGCGCGTGAAGGTGGACGGCGAGCTGCGCCAGCTCGAGGAGGAGATCGTCCTCGACAAGCGCTACAAGCACAACATCTCGGTCGTGGTCGACCGCCTGGTCATGCGGCCCGACCTGCGCAAGCGCCTGGCCGACTCCGTGGAGACGGCGGTGGCGCTGGCCGACGGCATCATCGAGATCGAGACGGTCCCCAGGGATGGGGCGGAGCCGTCGATCTTGACGTACAGCGAACGCTTCGCGTGTCTCTACTGCGGCATCTCGATGCCGGAGCTGGAGCCGCGCTCGTTCTCCTTCAACGCCCCGCACGGCGCGTGCCCGCGCTGCACCGGCCTGGGCTCCCAGATGGAGATCGATCCCGAGCTGGTCGTGCCGGATCCGTCGCTGTCGCTCAACGAGGGCGCGATCCTGCCGTGGTCGAGCGGCGCGACGGGCTACTACGAGCAGATCACACAGGCGATCGCGGATCGCTACGAGGTCGACGTCGACGCGCCGTGGGAGGAGCTGCCCGAGGAGCAGCAGAACCTGTTCCTGTACGGCACCAACGGCGACAAGCTGTACGTCACCTATCGCAACCGGATGGGGCGCAAGCGGTCGTACATGACGACCTTCGAGGGGATCGTCCCCAACCTCGAGCGCCGCTACAAGGAGACCGACTCCGACTGGTCGCGCGAGAAGATCGAGGAGTACATGTCGGTGCGGCCGTGCCCGGAGTGCAACGGCGCGCGCCTGCGCCCGGAGTCGCGCGCGGTCACGGTCGGCGAGCTGCCGATCCACGAGTTCACGGCGATGAGCGCGCGGCGGGCGCTGGAGTGGCTGGAGGGGCTGGAGCTCTCGGCGCAGGACCGGGCGATCGCGCGGCTGATCCTGCGCGAGATCGACGAGCGGCTGCGGTTCCTGGACAACGTCGGCGTCGGCTACCTGTCGATGGAGCGCGCGTCGGCGACGCTGTCGGGCGGCGAGGCGCAGCGGATCCGGCTCGCGACGCAGATCGGCAGCTCGCTGGTCGGCGTGCTCTACATCCTCGACGAGCCGTCGATCGGCCTGCACCAGCGCGACAACGAGCGGCTGATCGGGACGCTGGAGCGGCTGCGCGACCTCGGCAACACCGTGCTCGTGGTCGAGCACGACGAGGGCACGATGCGCGCGGCCGACTACATGCTCGACATGGGGCCGGGCGCCGGCGAGCACGGCGGGCACGTCGTGGCGCAGGGGACGGCCGAGGAGATCATGCGCGTCGAGGAGTCGCCGACCGGCGCGTTCCTGTCGGGGCGGCGCAGGATCGAGGTGCCCAAGCAGCGCCGCAAGCCGTCCGATTACGTGGAGATCGTCGGCGCCGCCCAGCACAACCTCAAGGACGTGGACGTCAAGATCCCGCTCGGCGTCTTCGCCGCTGTGACCGGCGTGTCGGGCTCGGGCAAGTCGACGCTGGTCAACGAGATCCTCTACAAGGCGGTCGCGAACAAGCTGCACCGCGCGAAGCTGCGGCCGGGCGCGCACAAGCGCATCCGCGGGCTGGAGCACCTGGACAAGATCATCTCGGTCGACCAGTCGCCGATCGGCCGCACGCCGCGGTCGAACCCGGCGACGTACATCGGGCTCTTCGATCAGATTCGCGACCTGTTCTCCAAGACGCAGGAGGCGCGCGCCCGCGGCTACAAGCCGGGCCGCTTCTCGTTCAACGTCAAGGGCGGGCGCTGCGAGGTCTGCCGCGGCGACGGGCAGATCAAGATCGAGATGCACTTCCTGCCGGACGTCTATGTCCCCTGCGAGCAGTGCCACGGCAAGCGCTACAACCGCGAGACGCTGGACATCCGCTTCAAGGGCAAGAACATCGCCGAGGTGCTCGACATGCCGGTCGAGGAGGCGCTGGAGTTCTTCGCCCACATCCCGAAGATCAAGCGGCGGCTGCAGTCGCTGCACGACGTCGGGCTGGACTACATGCGGCTCGGCCAGCCGGCGACGACCCTGTCCGGCGGCGAGGCGCAGCGCGTCAAGCTCGCGAGCGAGCTGTCGAAGATCGCGACCGGGCGCACGCTCTACATCCTCGACGAGCCGACGACGGGCCTGCACTTCGCGGACATCGAGAAGCTGCTCGAGGTCCTGCAGGCATTGGTCGAGCAGGGCAACTCGGTCGTCGTGATCGAGCACAACCTCGACGTGATCAAGACGGCGGACCGCGTGATCGACATGGGCCCCGAGGGCGGCGAGGAGGGCGGAACGCTGATGGCCTGGGGCACGCCCGAGGAGGTCGCCGCGGTCGAGGAGTCCTACACGGGCCGCTTCCTGCGCCAGATCGGGCTGCAGGGGACGCCGCCGGCGAAGAAGCCGCGCGCCAGGCGGGCCAAGGTCGCGGCGGCCGCGTGAGCGCCGCCGGCGACCGCGCCGCGACGGCGAACGGCGCCGCCGGCGACCCCGGCGCCTCGGCGCCCCCGGCCGGCGAGCACATCTCCGCGCTCATCGCGGCCGGCCGCCGGGTCGGCGCAAAGCAGCTCACGTGGGGCACCGCCGGGAACGTGTCCGTGCGGCTCGCCGACGGCCGGTTCGCGATCTCGGGCTCGGGCCACCGCCTCGACGAGCTGGAATCCGCGTCGATCGTCGCGTGCGACATCGCATCCGAGGCGTGGGAGGGCTCGTGCCGCCCATCGGTGGAGACCGCGATGCACCGCGGGATCTATGCGGCGCGGCCCGACGCCGGCGCGGTCCTGCACTCCTCGGCGTTCCACACGACGCTCGTGGCGTGCTCGGCGATCGAGCTCGAGACCGCGGCGAGCACGGACACGCTCTACTACCTGCGCCGGATCGCGCGCCTGCCGTTCCTCGTCCCCGGCTCGCCTGAGCTGGCGCGTGCGGTCGCCGAGGCGGCGCGCGAGCACGACGCGATCCTGCTCGGCAACCACGGCTCCGTCGTCGTCGGCCGGGACCTCGCCGCGGCGGTCAACGTCGCCGAGGCGCTCGAGCTGATGTGCCGCATGCTCGTCGCCCGCACGCAGGGCTTCCCGCTGCTCCCGATCCCCGAGGAGCAGCGCGAGGGCGCGCTGCATCGCATGGACGAGTAGCTCAGCGCAGGACGCTGATCGGCGGGCGCCGCGCGGGGCGCGCGATGGCGAGCGCCGACACCGTGCAGAGCATCGCGAGCACGAGGATCACGAGCGCCATCGGCGTGGGGGAGGACCCGCCGACGCCCACCACTGGCGCCGCCACCGCCGCGATGCCGTACTGCGCGAGCCCGAGCAGCGCCGACGCCGAGCCGGCGACGTCGGGGTGATCGGCGCTTGCGAGCGCGATCGCGTTGGCCGGCACGAAGCCCCACGTCGCCATGAAGAGCACGAGGCTGCCCGCGTACGGGAGCAGCCCGAGATCCTTGACGGCCGCCAGCGTGAGCGCGAACGCGGCCGCGATCATCACCGCCAGCGCCCCGGCCAGCAGCCGCCGCGGCTCGTAGCGCCCGAGCAGCTGCGCGTTGAGCTGGCTGCCCACCACCATCGCGGTCGCGTTGAGCGCGAACAGCAACCCGAACACCTGCGGCGACTTGCCGAAGTGATCCTGGACGACGAACGGCGAGCCGGACACGTACGCCGCGACGCCCGCCGTCCCGAAGCCGAGCGCCAGCGCGTAGCCGAGGAAGCGCCGGTGCCCCAGCAGGTCGCCGAGCGACGTCACCGTCCGGCGCACCGATGCCGGCTGCCGGCGCTCCGGCGGCAGCGTCTCGGGCAGCGCGAACGCCGTCACGAGCAGCAGCGCGCCGCCCGCGGCGCCCAGCACGACGAAGACGCCCTGCCAGGACGTGAACCGCAGGATCTGGCTCCCGACCAAGGGCGCCAGCATCGGCGCCAGCCCGTAGATCAACACGAGGCGCGAGAGGTAGCGCGCCGCAGCCTTGCCGGCGAACAGGTCGCGGACCATCGCGCGGCCGATGACGACCCCGGCGGCGGCGGTCGCGCCCTGCAGCAGCCGGCTCACGACCAGCACCTCGATGCCGGGCGCGACGGCGCACAGCACGGTCGCGACGAGGTAGACCGCCAGCGCGGCCATCAGCGGGCTGCGCCGACCGCGCACGTCGCTCATCGGCCCGGCGATCAGCTGGCCGACGCCGAGGCCCACGAGGTACAGCGACACGGTCAGCTGCGCGGTCGACTCGGTCGTGCCGAACTCCCGCGTCAGGGTCGGGAGGCCGGGAAGGTAGATGTCCATCGACGCCGGTCCCAGGGCGGAGAGCGCCCCGAGGATCAGGAACAGCCGGAAGCCGCGCTCCAACTGGTCCTTTCGATGCCGAACGACATCCGGAAGACAGTAGCCTGCGAGGCATGCGCGTCCGGCTCGCGTACGGCACAGGTGGTCTGGAGGTGGAGCTCCCCGACGACCGCACGACGGTGGTCGAGCCCGCCTACCAGCCGGCGGCGGCCGACGAGGCGGCGGTCCTGCGGACCGCGCTCCAGAGCCCCGTCGCCGGCCCGAGGCTGCGCGAGCTCGTCGCACCGGGCCAGAGCGTCGCGATCTCGATCTGCGACGGCACCCGCGCGCAGCCGCGCCACAGCATGATCCCGGCAGTGCTCGACGAGCTCGCCGGCATCGTCGGCGACGAGGACATCACGATCCTCGTCGCCACCGGCACGCACCGCGGCAACACCGAGGAGGAGATCCGCGCCATGCTCGGGGAGGCGCTGGCCGGCCGCATCCGCGTGGGCGGCGGCCGCGCCGGCGGGATCGGCGTCGTCAACCACGACGCGCGCGACCGCGACAGCCTCGTCTTCCTCGGCGAGCACGGGCAAGGCGTCCCGGTCTGGCTCAACCGCCGCTGGGTCGAGGCCGACGTCCGCATCACCACCGGCTTCGTCGAGCCGCACTTCTTCGCGGGCTTCAGCGGCGGCCCGAAGCTCGTCGCGCCCGGCCTGGCAGGGCTGGAGACCGTGCTCGTGCTGCACGACGCCAAGCGCATCGGCGACCCGCGCGCGACCTGGGGCGTGCTCGAGGACAACCCGGTCCACGCCGACATCCGCGCCGCCGCGGCCGCCGCGCCGCCGCACTTCTCCTTCGACGTGGTCCTCAACCGCGAGCAGCGCGTGATCGCCGCCTTCGCCGGCGAGCTGGCGGCGATGCACGCCGTCGCCTGCGACGCCGCGCGCGAGCTCGCGATGCGGCCGGTGCAGGCGCCGTTCGACGTCGTCGTCACGAGCAACTCCGGCTATCCGCTCGACCAGAACCTCTACCAGGCGGTGAAGGGGATGTCGGCGGCCGCGAAGGTCGTCAAGCCCGGCGGGCTGATCGTCTGCGCCGCCGAGTGCCGCGACGGCTTCCCGGGCCACGGCTCATACCGCGAGCTGCTGCACGCGCACCCCTCGCCGCGCGAGTTCCTGCGCACGATCGCCCAGTCCGACCACGTCACGCCGGACCAGTGGCAGGTCCAGATCCAGGCGAACGTCCAGGACCACGCGCGCCTTGTGATGCACACGGAGCGCCTGACCGACGAGGAGCTCGGCGCGGTCCACCTGCGCCAGACGCGCGACATCGCGGCGACGGTCGCCGCCGAAGGCCCCGACGCGACCGTCTGCGTGCTCCCGGAGGGCCCGCAGACGATCGCGTACGTCGACCGCTGAGGGCCGGCGCCGTGCGGCGCCGGCCCATGAGACGAAGAACCTACGAGCCGCCGAAGCGCGCGCGCAGCGCCTGCACGTTGGCGACGTAGCGCTTGGTGTCGTCGAAGAGCCCGCGCGAGCGGACCGAGCCGCAGCCCTGGTAGTAGCACGCGATCGCCGTCGATTCGTCGCCGGTCTGCTGGATCAGGTGCTTGAGGTAGAGCACTCCGGCGCTGACGTTGTCGGCCGCCGAGTTCGGGTCGAGCCTGCGGCCGGCGAGGTTGTTCTGGACGAAGGCCCACGTGCCCGGGGTGATCTGCATCACGCCGCGGGCGTTGGCGCCGGACACCATCGCGTTGTTGAACCCGCTCTCCTGCCAGCCGATCGCGGCAGCGAGCGAGGGGGAGACGCCGCCGGCGGCCGCGGCGCTCTGGATCGAGCTCGCGTCGACGCGCGAGGGGGTGGGCTCGGGGGCGGCGCTCGGGACCACCGTCGCGACCGGCGTCGGCTGCGACGCGCGCGCCGGGGCGGGCGCGCCCGCCGGGAGCTTGATGACCGTGCCGGCGAGCAGGACGCCGTTCGGGTCGAGCCCGTTGATCGCGGCCATCGCGCTGACCGGAACGCGCGCGCCGGCGGCGAGGCCGGAGAGCGTGTCCCCCGGCCGGACCGTGTAGGCGCCCTGGGCCGCGGGCGCCGCGCTCGTGCTGCTCGCGGCCGCGGGCGCGGGCGCCGCGGCGGATTGCAGCGGCGCGGCGGCGACGAGGCCGGCCTTCTGCAGCGAGGCGTAGCCCTCCGCCGTCGACGGGATCTGGATCGTGCTGCCGAGCACGACCGGCGAGCTCTCGGACAAGCCGTTGTAGGCGGCGACGGTGCGCGTGGTCAGGTTGTTCGCCGCCGCGATCGACCAGAGGCTCTCGCCCGGTTGGACGACGTGGGGGACGGCGGCCCCCGCGGTGGAAGGAATCAGGGCGAGGACGGCGAACAAGACGGCGCAAAGCTGGGTGAGACGCAAGGCAAAGCCTCCGTGCGTAGGGTCTGTCGCCACCGACACTTGCCCAGCACGGGGCGGTTGCCAAGCGCCGCGAGCGGGCTTACGTGACCCTGCAATGGAAGTTTCGTCCTCCGCGCGCCCGGATTCGGCCGACTCTGCGACAGTGATCGCCCCACGGTGACCTCCGGGCGACGTTACGGCGACCTCCGCCTCTACTTCCAGAAATGGCGCTGGTACGAGCGTTCCTCGTTCCCGTGGAACCGCGCGCGCCTGCACTACGAGCTCGCGCGCCGGCGCGCCTACTCGCGCTGGCCGATCCACGGCAACGTGCTCGAGATGCTGCGCGAAGGGCGCTTGGAGATCGGCGAGCACGCGCTGCTGGAGCCGAACGTCTGGCTCACGGCGCCCGCGCCCGGGCGGATCCGCATCGGCGCCGGCACGTTCCTGAACCTCAACGTGATGGTCGCCGCGGTCGAGCTGGTCGAGATCGGCGCGCACTGCATGTTCGCCAACGGCTGCTTCGTCACCGACGGCAACCACCGCTTCGACGATCCCGACAAGCCCGTGACCTGGCAGGGCTTCACGACGAAGGGCCCGACCCGCGTCGGCGACAACGTGTGGTGCGGGGCCAACGTCGTGATCACGAGCGGCGTGACCGTCGGCGAGCGCTGCGTGATCGGCGCCAACTCGGTCGTGACGACCGACCTGCCGCCGTTCTCGATCGCCGCCGGCGCGCCCGCGCGCGTGCTGCGGACGATCGACTACGGCGCTACTTCGCCAGCATGATGTGCACGCCGAACACGACGGTCACCGCGAAGAGCACCAGGGAGAGCCCCGCGAGCGCGGCGTAGCCGGCCGCGGCCGTGCGCCGCCCGTGGCGCTGCGCCTCCATGGAGCGGCCTGACCCGTAGACGACGAGCGAGTATGCGGTCGTGATCCCGACGCCGGCGGCAAGCGAGACCCAGACGACCTCCAGCAGCTGCGAGAGCTCGACGGCGAACTGCATCAGGTCGCCTCGCCCGCCTCACGCGCCACGGCGGCGCGGCGCGCGAACGCGACCAGCCCCGCGGCGAAGACCACGATCACCACCACCGGCCCGGCCGAGCCGGTGCCGAAGATCCGCACGACGCCGTAGGTCAGCGCGCCCACGGCGGCCGAGCACGGCAGCGTGAGGATCCATGCGACGACGATGTTCCCGGCGACGCCCCAGCGGACCGCGGAGATCCGCTTGGCGGCGCCCGCGCCCATGATCGCGCCCGACATCACGTGCGTCGTGGAGAGGGGGAAGCCGACGTGCGAGGCCGAGAGGATCACGGCCGCGCCGACCGTCTGGGAGGCGAAGCCCTGGGCCGGATCCATCTTGATGATCCGCGAGCCCATCGTGCGGATGATGCGCCAGCCGCCGGCGTAGGTGCCGGCCGCGATCGCGCTCGCCGAGGCCACGACCACCCACGCCGGGACGCCGGCGTCGCTCGCCAGGTTCCCGTTGGCGACCAACGCGAGGAAGATGATCCCCATCGTCTTCTGCGCGTCGTTGGTGCCGTGCGAGAGCGAGAAGAGCGCGCCCGACGCGAGCTGCCCGAGCCGGAAGCCGCGCGAGACCACGCCCGGCGACTGGCGCCCGACGATCCTGTAGGCCACGAGGATCGACAGCCCGGCGGCGACCAGCGCGAGCACGGGCGCGACCAGGCCCGGGATCGCCACCTTCTGCACCAGGCCGCTCCAGATCACCGCGTCCGGGCCGGCCGCGGCGATCATCGCGCCGACGACGCCGCCGATCAGCGCATGCGAGGAGGACGACGGGAGGCCGAGCCACCAGGTCGCGAGGTTCCAGGCGATCGCGCCGATCAGCCCCGCGAAGACGACCAGCGGCGTGACGTCGCCGGCTTGGACGATGCCCTTGGCGATCGTCGCGGCGACCTCCAGAGACAGGAAGGCGCCCACGAAGTTCAGCGTGGCGGACATCGCCACCGCCACGCGCGGCGACATCGCCCGCGTGGAGACCGATGTCGCGATCGCGTTGGCGGTGTCGTGGAAGCCGTTGGTGAAGTCGAACGCGAGCGCCGTCGCGACGACGATGATCAGGACCGCGTCGGAGTGCACTAGCGGTTCTTGATGATGATGCCCTCGATGATGTTCACGGCCGTCTCGGTCGAGTCGATCGCATCCTCCAGCCGCTCGAAGATGTCCTTCCAGCGGATCACCATCATCGGGTCGATGCCCTGCTCGAACAGCGACGCCAGCGCGGATCGCAGCATCCGGTCGCCCTCGTTCTCGAGCCGGTTGACCTCGACGGTGTAGTGGTGGATGTCGCGCAGCGAGCGCAGGCGCGGGATCGCCTGCGCGATCTGGCGCGTGGCGTCGCGCAGCACGCGCGCCATCTCCTGCGCCTGGAGCATCGGCGCCTCGATCCGGTACAGCGAGAGGAAGTCCGAGACCTCCTCGACGTAGTCGACGATGTCGTCCAGGCCGGACGCGAGGGCGAGGATGTCCTCGCGGTCGAACGGCGTGACGAACGTCTGGTTGAGCCGCTGGATGATGTCGTGCGTGATGCGGTCGCCCTCCTGCTCGCAGACGACCACGTCACGGCTCAGCTCACCGTGGTCGGGCCACTGCTCGAGCATGCGCTCGAGCAGCTCGGCGGCGAGCACGCAGTTGTTGCCCGCCTCCTCGAACAGGTCGAAGAACTCGCGTTCCTTCGGGGCGAATATCGCTGACAGCCGGCTCATCGGCCGCCAGTGTATGTGAACGCCCTGTTATCGCCGGATCGGCGCCAGCGCGGCGCGGAAGCGCTCGAGCTCCTCGGGCGCGATCCCGTAGGTGTGCTCGGGCGCCGGGAACCGGCGGCCGCGGACCTCGTCGGCATAGGCCGTGACGCCGCGCAGCATCTCCTCCTTGACGGCGGCGAAGCGCTTGGCGAACTTCGGCTGGAAGTCATCGTGGATGGCGAGCAGGTCGTGGAGCACGAGCACCTGGCCGTCGGTGCTCGATCCTGCCCCGATTCCGATCACCGGAATCTCCATCCGGGTCATGATCGCGTCGGTCACCTCGGCGGGGATCGCCTCGAAGACGAGCGAGAAGCAGCCCGCCTCCTGCAGCGCCAGCGCGTCGTCGAGCACCTGCTGGGCGCGCGCCGCCGTGCGGCCCTGGGCGCGGTAGCCGCCGAGCATCGTCGCGGTCTGCGGCGTGAGTCCGACGTGGCCCATCACCGGGACGCCGGCGCGCACGATGGCTTGGGCCCGCTCGGCGGACGCGCCGCCGCCCTCGAGCTTGACGGCGTCGCAGCCGGCCTCCTTGACGAAGCGCTGCGCGGTCTCGATCGCGAGCGAGTCGGAGGCCTCATAGGAGCCGAACGGCAGGTCGCCGATCAGCAGCGGCGCCTTGAGCCCGCGCCGGACGGCGCGCGTGAGCATCAGCAGCTCCTCGACCGTGACGGGCACGGTGTCCGGGTAGCCGAGCACGTTGTTGGCGGCGGAGTCGCCGACCAGCACGATGTCGACGCCGGCCTGCTCCACGACGAGCGCGCTCGGGTGGTCGTAAGCGGTGATCATCACGATCGGCTCGCCGAGGGCGCGCATCTCGGCGAGCTTGGTGAGGGTGACGCGCTTGCGCTGGTCCTGACGGGGCGGGGTGGACACGTGGTGCTCCTTACTGGTTGGCGCCTGCGATCAGGTCGCCACCGGAACGGGTTGCAGGACGACGTTGTCGATCAGTCGGACGGGGCCCACGTGCGCCGCGACCGCGACGAGGGCGCGGCCGTCGATCGTCGTGAGCGCATCGAAGTTGGCGGGGTCGACGATCGCCAGGTACTCGGCGTCGACGTCGCGAAGCTGGGCGGCGGCGATCTCGTGCACGCGGCGAGCGTCGCGCTCGCCTCCCGCGACGGCATCCTCCGCCGCCTTGAGCGCGCGCGAGAGGGCGAGGGCGCGGATGCGGTCGTCCGGGCCGAGGTGGACGTTGCGGCTGGACAGCGCGAGGCCGTCCGGCTCGCGGACCGTCGGCAGCGCCTCGAGGCGGACCGGGATGTCGAGGTCGCGCACCATGCGCTTGACGACGGCGACCTGCTGCGCGTCCTTCTGGCCGAAGTAGGCGACGTCGGGCCCGACGATGTTCAGCAGCTTGGTCACGATCGTGCAGACGCCGGCGAAGTGGCCGGGGCCGCGCTCGGCGCCCTCGAGGATCTCCGACAGGCCCGCGACCTGGACGCTGGTGGAGAAGCCCGGCGGGTAGATCTCCGCGACCGGCGGGGCGAACAGGACGTCGACGCCGAGCTCCGCGGCCTCGGCGGCGTCCTGGGACTCGTTGCGGGGATAGGCGGCGAGGTCGCCCGCGTCGTTGAACTGCGCGGGGTTGACGAACAGCGACACGATGACCTCGTCGTGCTCGGCGCGGGCGGCCCGCATCAGCGAGTGGTGGCCGGCGTGGAACGCGCCCATCGTCGGGACCAGCCCGACGGTCATCTCCTGGCCGCGGGCGCGCTTCAGGTACCCGCGCAGCTCCGCGATGGTCCGGATCGTCCTCATCCCGACACCGTCGTACCCGCCAGGGCCCGTGTTGCCTCGGCGAGCGCCTCCCACAGCGGCAGCAGCTCGGGCATCCGCTCCGCGACGACCTCGCGGTGGCGCTCGACGGTGGCCTCGTCGCCGCGGGCGATGGGCCCGGTCAAGGCGCGCTGCGGGCCGCTCTCGGCCCATTGGCGCGCGGTGGCGAGCACGAGCGGCGCCAGTTGGTCGCGCGTCACACCTGCGGTCGCGGCGAGCCGTTCGGCAACGCCCTCGAGCGCGACGAGGAAGTTCGACGCCATCGCGGCCGCGGCATGGTAGGCGACGCGGTCCTCGGGCGGGACGCGGGCTGGCTTCATGCCAAGGCGGTGCGCGAGGTGCGTCGCGGTGACCAGCGCTCGGGGGGTCGTCCCGTCGATCGCACAGCCCGCGCCCTCGAGCACGTCCGGCGCGCTGCCGGCCGGCACCGACATCAGCGGGTGCAGCGAGAACCCCTCGCGGTCGCCGAGGACGTCGAGGCCGGTCGCGCCGCTGCAGTGGCCGATCAGCGGGCCCGCCGGCACGGTCGCCGCGGCTGCCTCGATCTGGGAGTCCGGCACGCACAGCAGCACGACGTCGACGTCGGCGGGCACGGATTCGCCTCGCTTCAACGGGCCTGCGGCCTGCAGCCCCGCCGCCATGACCGTGCCCATTCGACCCGCGCCGACGACGGCGCAGACAGGGGAATCGGTGGGTGGCGGGTCCAGTTCTCGCATCGAGATACCGGCTCAGGGACCCAGGATACCTGCGGAGATTGCGGCCATCTCCGGGACATGCGCCGAACCGCTCGCTAGCGTCACGCACATGGCCTCCGCAGCGGAACGGCGCGAGGAGCTCAAGGGCGTCTTCCAACAGGCCGCGGCGTGCACGCGCTGCGCTCAGCTCGCATCCAGCCGCACCACGGTCGTGTTCGGCTCCGGCAACGCGGACGCCGAGCTGATGTTCGTCGGCGAGGCGCCGGGCGCCAACGAGGACAAGCAGGGGCTGCCGTTCGTCGGCCAGGCGGGAAGGCTGCTGGAGCAGCTGCTCGGTGAGATCGGCCTGGCGCGCGCCGACGTCTTCATCGCGAACGTCCTGAAGTGCCTGAGCCACGATGCCGAGGTCCAGCTCGGGGACGGCACGTGGGCGCCGATCGGGCGCCTCGCGCGCGACCGCTACTCCGGCACGGTGATGTCCGTCGGTGAAGGCGGGAAGCTCGTGCCCCGCCGCGTCACCGGATGGCATGCGACGCCGCTCGGGGGGCGGCGTGTGCTCGAGCTCACGTATCGCTCCGCCCGGGGCGCCGGCATCCGGCTCACGGGCGATCATCCCGTGCTGACCGAGCGCGGTTACGTGCCCGCCGCGGAGCTGCGCGCGGGCGACCGCGTGGCGACGGGCCAGGGCCTCAGCGCCACGGCGAGGGACGCGATCTACGGCACGCTGCTCGGCGCCGGCTCGATCGCGCCCGGGCGACCGACGCTCGAGCTGGGCCATCCGCCGGAGGAGCTGGAGTACGCGTGCTTCAAGGCGGCGCTCGTCGGTGAGCTCGGGACCGTGCTCGATCAGCGGCGGGTCGCCGCTGTGGCCGGCGGCCCTCCGCAGGATGACGCCGTCAACGTGCGCACCGCCGCCAATCGTGCGCTGGACGTCGTACGGCGCGACTTCTACCGGCCGCGCAAGGGCGTGCCGCAGCACGTCGCGACGACGTTGAACGCGCGCCGGCTCGCGATCTGGTTCATGGACGACGGATGCACGCGCGTTCGTCCGGCGCGCCCGCCCGTCGCCGAGATCGCGACCGTAGGCTTCGATGACGACGATCTGCAGGTGCTTCTCGCCGGTCTCCGGAGGCTCGGGCTTTCCGCGAAGGCGAGCCGGCGGCGGCTGTACTTCGACGTCGCGGGCACGCGCGATCTGTCGCGCCTGATCGCCCCGTTCGTGCCGCCGTCGATGCGCCACAAGCTGCATCCGGACATCGAGGCGCAGGTGCCCTTCGATCCGTCGGGCTGGGAGGTGGGCGCGCCCGAGGTGCTCTTCGACGAGGTCGAGATCTCGGACGTCAGCGACCGTCCGGGGGAGGACACCGCGTTCTTCTGCATCGATGTCGAGGAGACGCACAACTTCGTCACGGCGGGCGGCGTGGTGCACAACTGCCGTCCGCCCGGGAACCGGGACCCGCTGCCGCAGGAGATCGAGAGCTGCCAGGAGTACCTGTTCCGGCAGCTCGAGCTGATCCAGCCGCGGGTCGTGTGCACGCTCGGGAACTTCTCGACGAAGCTCCTGCGCGGGGATCCGCTGGGGATCACGCGCCTGCATGGGCGTTCGGAGGTGCGGCAGATCGGGCCGCGGACGGTGCGGCTGTACCCGCTGTTCCACCCGGCGGCCGCGCTCTACACACCGTCGATGCTGGCGACGCTGCGCGAGGACTTCAGCCGCATCCCGGAGCTGCTCGCGCTGCCGGCGCCCGCGCAGGTCGAGCCCGAGCCTGAGCTCGAGCCCGAGCTTGCGCTGGTGCCCGCGGAGCCGGAGCCGGAACCAGCGGCGGAACCGCAGCCGGAGCCCGAGCAGCCGCGGCAGCTCGGCCTCTTCTAGCGAGCCGGAGCATCCCGCCGCGAGGCAGCCGGGCGTGGCTCACGCCGCTTCGGAGGCCCGCATCGCCGCCCACTCGTCGGCGGTGATCGCGTAGCGCTCGTGGTCGCGCCACTGGCCGCCGATCAGCAGGTAGCGCGGCGAGAAGCCCTCGAGCCGGAAGCCGGCGCCGCGGGCGAGCGCGATCGAGGGGGCGTTGCCGGGCTGGATGTTCGCCTCGATGCGGTGCAGCCCGAGCGCGCCGAACGCGTGGTCGAGGACCTGCTCGATCGCCTCACGCATCAGGCCCTGGCCGGAGTGGGCCTCGTGCGCGTAGTAGCCCAGATAGGCGGACTGGAAGGCGCCGCGGACGATCTGCGAGATCGTGAAGACGCCGGCGATCGCGCCCGTGTCGAGGCGGCAGGACACCAGGCAGAGGAAGTCCTCGCGGCGCGAGCGGCGATAGAGCTCGTCGAACTGGTCCGTCCGCTCGGGCGGGTACGTCCACGGCCGGTGCAGCCGGTGGCTCTTGCGCGCCAGCGCGAGGAACTCCTGCCGGTCCTCGCGCGCCAGCACCCGCAGCCCGACTCGCATGTTCGGCGGCGCCTCGGCGGGCTGCAGGTCAGACGGCCGGAGCACGCCCTCCGGGAGGCGACGACGGAGCGCGGGACGTTTCATGGCCGTACAGATCAAAGCGCACCGCGGCCGGAACCGCACGCAGCGCGGGCGAGCGGGGACGGGGCCCGCGTTCGGCGGCGCACGCGGCGGGCGACGGCGACCCTGGGCGGTGGCCCGGTCCGGCGCGTCCGCCAGCTCCCGCACGCCGCGGACCGACAGCCGGCTCGGCGAGGTGGCGGTGGCGCGCGAGCTTCTGCCCGTGCACTAGGCTCGCGCGCCGATGCCGCCCGTGGCGATCGACGCGCGCGCCGCCGCCCGCCCGGAGCTGGGCGGGGTCGAGCGCTGGGCGCGCGAGCTGTGCGCGCGGCTTCCGGCGCTCGGCGACTACGACGTCATCCGTCCGCGCTCTCGGCTGGTCCACCGCGCGGGCCACGTGTGGGAGCAGCTCGTCCTGCCGGTCCGCGCCAAGCACGCCGCCGCCCTGCTCTGTCCCGCCAACCTCGCGCCGCTGGCCGCGCGCCACGCCGTCGTCGTCATCCACGACGCCGCACCGCTGCGGCATCCCGGCTGGTACTCGCCGGCCTACGCGGCGTTCCAGCGCCGCGTCCTTCCGCTGATCGCGCGCCGCGCCCGCCGCGTCGTCACCGTCAGCGAGTTCTCGCGCGGTGAGCTGCAAGAGCTGCTCGGCGTTGACGCCGACGTGGTCTACGGCGGCGTCGATGCCCGCTTCACGCCCGACGCCGCCCCCGCGGACCTCGGCCGCCCGTACGTCCTCTGCGTCGCCTCCCACACGGCGCGCAAGAACCTCGCGGCGCTCGTGCCGGCGGCGCGGGTCCTCGCGCGCGAGGGGATCGACGTCGTCGTCGCCGGCGGCCATCGCCCGCAGTTCGCCGCCGAGGGCGGCCTCGACGGCCTCCGGCTCCTCGGCCCGGTCGACGACGCGCGGCTGCCCGGGCTCTACACCGGCGCGCTCGCGTTCGCGCTCCCGTCGCGCTACGAGGGCTTCGGGCTGCCAGTGCTGGAGGCGATGGCATCCGGCACGCCGGTCCTCGCCGCCGCGGCCACCGCCCTGCCGGAGGCGTGCGGCGGCGCCGCGCGGCTGGTGGAGCCGGGGGAGTGGGCGACGGCGCTCCCCGCCCTGCTCGGCGACGCCGAGGAGCTCGCCCGCCTGCGCGACGCCGGGCTTGGTCGCGCGGCGGGGTTCACCTGGGACGCGACGGCGCGGGCGATCGACGCGCTCGTGCGCTGAGCGGCGCTCAGACCGACGCCAGCGCGCGGCGCAGCTGTGCGGGGAGGCGGAGTGTGTGCAGCCGCGGCTCCGGAGCCGGCTCGGTCTCCGAGACGCGCTCCTCGGCGACCACGGAATGAGCCGCGAGCACGATCTGCGGGTCGAACCGGGCGCCGCTCGCGTTCTCGAGCTCCTCGAGCGCCTCGGCGTGCGAGAGCTGCGGGCCGCCGCGGGCGGTCAACGCGCTCCAGGTATCCGCCACCGCGACGATCCGAGATGTCAGAGGTGTGACAGCGCCGCGTAGACCGGCGGGTCCGCCGGCGCCGTTCCACCACTCGTTCACGTGCCCCGCCTCCCAGCTCGCGCGGCTGGGGTCGCGCAGCGTGGCGCAGGCGTAGGCGATCGGGTCGCCCGCCTCGGCGCGGCGCAGGAAGGCCACGTTCGCGACCCGCGCGAGGTGCCGGCGCTCGTGCCGGTCCAGCCCGAGGTGCAGGGCGAGCGCGTACGCGTAGCGCTGCGTCGCCACCAGCGGCTCGAGCCGGCCGGCGGGCTTCGTGCGCGCCGCGTAGGTCAGGGCGCTCTGCGGCAGCACGGCGATCAGCGCGAAGACCGCCAGGGCGAGCACGCCGATCCACCCCGTGAGCACCGCCGTGAGCGTCCCGAGGGACATCATCACGGCCGCCGCCGGGACGGTGGCGGCGAACATCTCGAGGAACGCCGCAAATGGGCGTCCAAGCCACAGGGGGATGTAGATCGCGGGGCCGACCGCGACGTTGACGAGCATCTGCGTCGCAGCCGCAAGCAGCAGCCAGGGGGCAGCCGTGGCGGCGAGCCCGTCGACCGCGCCGAGCGAAAGTACAAGCGCGGCGGCGATGGCCTTCCAGCCATAGGCGGCGACGTTCGCCAGGTTGCCGGCGCGCACCAGCGGCTCGCGCAGCACGACAGCGCCGACGACCATCGGGAAGAGGTCGACGAGCAATGCGGGCAAGGGGCCTGCGACGGCGAGCGCGATCAGCGCCAGGGCCATGCCGGCGTCGAAGTGGATGCCCGCGGAGAGTGGGACGTCGTGGAAGCGCGCGATGACGGCCAGCGCGAGCAGCGCCAGCAGGAGCTCCGGGCGGTCCCACCGCGAGGGAGGCGCAATCCATAGGAACGCAGGGATCAGCGCGACGACGGCTGAGCCGTGTAAGGCAAGCGAGAAACGGCGACGAGCCGATGTCGTCAACGACTGCACGTCGGGCAGCGTACATACCGTCCGCAGGGAATGCTCATAGATCAATTGGCCAGAGGGTCTGAAAACGACCGTCTGTCGGGAAGAACCCGTTTAGCAACGCCAGTTCTGCATCATGCACCCCCTTCGCGTCGGCTCATACGACCGTTTGTCGTTGAATGGCGGAAGATCCACGATCGGGTCCGCGCTGGAATGCCCTTCGTGGTCGACGACTTTCCGCAGCCGCCTGCGACCAACAGACGGTGTGTTGCGGGAAGGTAACGAAAGTCGAGCGGTTCGCGAAGCCACATGCCCTCACCGCGTCGCCCCCGCAATACCCGCGAGTCCCACGCCCGCGAGTGCGCATCCGGCCGCCAGCCACAGCCCTGCGCCCCCGCTGGATCCCCCGATCAGCGCTCCGGCACCGGCCGCTCCGGCGGCCACGCCCGCGTTGTTCGCCGCCGCAAGCCACGCGAAGGTGCTCGTTCCCGTCCCTGGGGGCGTGAGCTCATCGACGAGCACGTACACCGTCACGAACAGCGCGCCGACGGCGCCGCCGGCGATCACGAGCACAAGCGCGACGATCTCAGGCCGATGTACGGCAACCGCCGCGCCGGCCAGCGCGGCGGCGAGGACGAGCTGCAGCAACCCGAGTCGCTGCATCGGCGGGCGCCGCCAGGCGCGCCTGCCCGCGATCAGGCTCGCGGTCGCCGTGCCGATCGCGAGCGCCGCGAGCAGCAGCCCGGCGCTTGCCGGTACGCCGGCCGCACGCGTCAATGCGGGAACCGCCATGTTGAGCGCTCCCAGCGCCGCTCCCGGCCCGAGCAGCGAGGCGATCACCAGCCATAGCGCGGGAGGAAGGCCCGAGGCCGATTCCTCCTGCGACGAGTCGCGCGCGGGTGCGAGCGCGCCGGTCAGCGAGCTCCGGGCCGCGGCGGCGGTGCCCGCGAGCAGGCCGAGCGCGGCGACCAGCAGCGCGCCGCCGGCGGAGCCCGCCGCGAAGATCGCGGCGACGATCAGCGGCGCGACGATCAGCGCCGCCTCCTCCCCGGCGGAGTCGAGCGCGTACACGTGCTGGAGCCGCTCGCCGCGCCCCCGCAGCGACGCGCCCCAGACCGCGCGCGTGAACGGGCCCAGCGGCGGTACGACCGCGCCGGTGACCGCGGCGAGCACCAGCAGCAGCGCCGGAGGCGCGCCGCCGGCTCCCGCGGCCCAGAGTGCGATCAGGCCCGTGGAGCACGCGGCGGCGAAGGCCACGAGCGCCGGGGGGCCGCGGCGATCGACGATCCGCCCGCGCACGGGCGCCAGCGTGCTGGCCAGCAGGAAGGCGGCGACGAGCGCGCCCGTCGTGGCGCTCGACCCGGTCGCGTCGGTCGCGAACAGGACGACGCCCAGCGGCAGCATCGAGAAGGCGACGCGGCCGCCGAGGGAGGCGACCAGCAGCCGGCGGACCGGCCGCTCCGCCCACACCGTTCCATACCCCCCGAGGACCGCCACGACGCGAAGCCTACGAGGCGCGTAGGCGCTCGGGGATCATCGGCAGCGCGCGGCGTTCCCGCGGCGCTTGGCGCACCCTTCCAGGCGCCGCGCGGCATGCCGGAACGCGGCCAGTGCGGGCGCCGTCACGACCCGGCCGGCGCGCAGCCGGCGCAGGCCGGAATAGTCGAACGAGCTGGGCGTCGATGCCTCGGCGGAGAGCCACGTGTACCAGTACACGCGCCCGATCCGCAGCGCCCGGCGCTCCTTGGCCAGCAGCGCGAGCCCGGACGTCAGCCGCTTCGCCTGACCGCGGTCGGTCGTCTCGAAGCCCGCCGTGGTCCTGGTCTTGCCGACCGCGGCGGGCCAGGACAGTTCCGTGACCCACACGGGCATGCGCGCGTCCCCGCGCGGACGCATCTCGCGCCGCGCGTAGCGGATCAGCCTGATCACGTTGGCGGGCCGGCCCGTGTACGGGTGCAGAGCGACGACGTCGAACGCGCCGCCGGCGCCCTGCTCGTAGAGCTCGCGCAGCGCGAGCCAGCTCTCGTTGGGCAGGCCGGCGAGCACCGTCCGCGACCCGGGATCCGCCGCTTTGAGCGCCGCGTGCGCAGCTTTCAGCAGTGTCACGTAGGGAGGGGCCCATGGAGCGACGTTCCAGTAACGCGTGAGGTTCGGCTCGTTCCAGATCTGCCAGTCCCTGACCGGACGAGGCGGCAGCTCCGGATGCAACGACCAGAATGACCCTTTCGGTCCATAGCGCGTGACCAGTGCGGTCAGTATTTGCGCAAGATGCTTGGGATCCTTCGGGGGCGAGGCAAGGTCACCGGGGTTCTGAGCGGCCCATACAGGGGTCCCCTGAACGACCGGCAGCACGCTCAGGCCGCGCTGCGCGGCGGCGAGCACGACGGGATCCGTGCGCGAGAAGTCGGCGCCGGCAGGCCCCGCCGGCTGGATGTCGCGCCAGTAGAAGGCGGTCCGCACCGACTCCGCGCCGCTCGTCGCGAGCAGGTCCCATTCGCTCGCGGCGAATCCCGGAGCGGTCAGCGGGCCGTCGGCGACGACCCCCAGCCACCCCTGCGGGACCTTCCGCGCGGCGGCTGACGCGGGCGCGGGAACGAGCAGGCAGACGATCGCTGCGAGAAGCGCGGCGCGAGGCATCGGCGGAGTCTGCCAGCGCGGGACCTTAGGATGCCGCGCCATGCGCGTCGCGCTCGTTCATGACTTTCTCCTCGACGTCCGCGGCGCCGAGCGCGTGTTCGCCGCGATCTGCGACGCCTGGCCGGACGCCGACGTCTTCACGGCGGTCTATGACGAGCGCGGCACCGAGGGGCGCTTCGCGGCGCGCTCGCCGCGGACGTCGTTCCTGCAACGCGTGCGTCCCACGTCACGGACGTTCCGGCCGCTGTTGCCGCTGTATCCGCACGCGATCGAGTCGCTGGACCTGCGCGGCTACGACGTCATCGTCTCGTCCTCGAGCGCCTGGGCGCACGGCGTGCTCGTCGATCCTGGAGCCGTCCACGTCTGTTACTGCCACAACCCGTTCCGGTACGCGTGGTCCGAGCGCGAGGCGACGCTCGCCGCGCGCGGCCCGCTCACGCGCCCGGCGCTGCGTGTGCTGCTCTCGCGCTGGCGCCAGTGGGACTCGGTCGCCGCGCGGCGCGTCGACGCCTACATCGCCAACTCGGCGATCACCGCGGCGCGGGTGCGTCGCTACTTCGGGCGCGAGGCGCAGGTGCTCCACCCGCCCGTGGAGCTCGGGCGCTTCGCCCCGGGCCCGGTGGGAGCGCACTACCTGGTGCTCGCGGAGCTGATGTCCCACAAGCGCATCGACGTCGCGATCCGGGCGTTCAACGCGCTGGGCGCTCCGCTGGTGGTCGTGGGGGACGGACCGGAGTGGCGGTCGCTTCGCAGGCTCGCCGGACCGACGGTCCGGCTGACCGGCCGGCTAGGCGACGAGGACGTGGCCGACCTGCTGCGCAGCGCCCGCGCGCTGGTGGTCACGGCGGAGGAGGAGTTCGGGATCGCCGCGGTCGAGTCGCTGGCCTCAGGACGCCCCGTGATCGCGCTGCGCCGCGGCGGAGTGCTGGAGACGGTGCGCGAAGGGGTGACCGGCGCGTTCTACGACGACGGGGACGATCCGCGGGCGCTGGCCGAGGTCGTCGCGCGGTTCGAACCTGCGCTCGTGGACCCCGCGGAGTGCGTCGCCTCGGCCCGCCGATTCAGCGTCGCGCGCTTCCAGGAGCGGCTTCGCGCCATCGTCGCGGAGACCGTCGCGGAGGACCGTGGGCCGCGGGATCCGGAGCGCCCGATCGGGGGCCTTTTGCCCCGGCGAGTTGCACGTCGCGACGCACATCTCATGAGGATTCGTTAAAACACACTGGCCGCGGGCACAATCAGCGTAACCCCGTGGCATGATTCGGGTTGTCTGTTGTGCGCGGGCGCCGCCCTGCGCCCCTGGTGTGTCGCTTCGGTCACAAGCTTAGCGGCCTACCGGGACCCCTCGGGGGGACGGTCGTCCGATCGTGGACTGGTCGCCCACCACGCAACGCACAGCCTGCCGGCGCCGGCGAGTGACGCAGGGCTTGCTGGTTGTAGTTGCAAGATCAACGATATCGAGCTAAAATTCCTACTACACGAGTTGGAATTTGATACGGAAGGACCCCAAAACGCCCACTATCACCGATACCCCGCGCCGCAAGACCGAGGCCGAGCACGCCGCCGATCCCACGCTCGACTCGCTCCAGCTGCTCCTGCGCGAGGCTGGTCGGTACCCGCTGCTCAAGCCGAGCGAGGAGATCGAGCTCGCTAAGCGCATCGAGCGGGGAGACCTTGCCGCCAAGGAGCGGATGATCAACTCCAACCTCCGCCTGGTGGTCGCCAACGCGCGCCGCTACCAGGGCCAGGGCCTCGCCCTCGGCGACCTGATCCAGGAGGGCATGCTGGGGCTGATCCGAGCGGTCGAGAAGTTCGATTGGCGCAAGGGCTTCCGCTTCTCCACGTACGCGACGCTGTGGATCCGGCAGGCGATCCAGCGCGGTCTCGAGAACACGAGCCGCACGATCCGCCTTCCCGTCCACGTGGCGCAGCGTTCCCGCAAGGTCGGGCGCATCGAGCGCGAGCTGACGACGAAGCTCGGGCATGAGCCGTCGGACGAGGAGATCGCCTCGGCCGCCGACCTCCCGCTCGAGGACGTGATCGAGATCCGCAAGGCCGATCGCGCCGTGGTCAGCCTCGACAAGCCGGTGGGGGACGATGGCGACACCGCCTTCGGCGACCTGCTGGCGATCGAGACGCCGGCGGTGGACGAGGAGGTCCACGAGGCGCTCAAGTCCGAGACGCTGCTGACCGCGATCGCCGAGCTCCCCGAGCCCGAGCGTGACGTGATCGAGATGCGCTTCGGCGCCGGCGACAAGGAGCCGCAGACGCTCTCGCAGGCCGGCCGGAAGCTCGGTGTATCCACCGAGCGGGCCCGCCAGATCGAGGAGCGCGCCCTCAAGCGCCTCTCGCAGCGGCCGGAGCTGATCGCTCTGCGCGAGGCCGCCTAGGGAACGTCGCCGAAGGCGAAGCAGTTCATCAGTTCGACCCGGGACCTCCCGGGTCGCGCTGTTTAAGGAGCGCGTTCAGCTGAGCGCGCTCGCGCTGGTTCGGGCGCTTGACGGCCGCGCGGATGGCGAACGTCAGCAGTTGCGCGGCGTCGTCGAGCCGTCGCGCGCGCCCTCCGCGGGTCGCTTCGATCGCCTCGCGGCGCCGCGCTGCGAGCCGCTCGTGCGGCTCGCCCTGGCGATAGAGGCTGTGGCCGCCGGCGTGGCGGAGGATCAGCTGCGGGTGGTAGACGGTCGGGACACCGGCGTCGCGCGCCCGCAGGCACAGCTCCATGTCCTCCGCGTAGAGGTGGGTGGCGGGGTCGAACGGGAACCGGCGCAGCGTGTCCGTGCGCGCCGCCAGGCACGCGGCGATCGCCCAGCCCACGCTGCGCGCTCGTGTGCTCCGGTACGGCTCCGCGCGGTCTCTTATCGCCGCGGGGAGCAGCGGCGGGTGGATCACCGCCGGGAGGAGGGCGCCGAGCGTGCCGGGGAGCGGATGCGCGCTGCGCTGCACCGAGCCGTCCCGGTTCAGCAGCCGCGGCGCGTGCAGCCCGTCGTGCTCGGCCGCGATCGCGGCGAGTCGCGGCAGCGAGTCGCCGATCGCCTCGACGTCGGGGTTCAGCAGGACCGCCACGTCCTCGCTGACGCGCTCGAGGCCGAGGTTGGTCGCCGCCCCGAAGCCGGGGTTGTCGCGGCGCTCGATCACCTCGGCGCCGTGCTCGCGAGCGAGCTGCGCGCCGCCGTCGTCGGCCCCGGTGTCGACGACGATCAGGCGCGGGCCGGCGATGGGCTCCAGCGAGCGCAGCAGCGCCGAGAGCTCGTCGCGCGACTCGTGGAGCACGACGACGGCCGCGTACGGGCGCGTCATCGCGCGATCGCCGCCTCGATCGCGGCGGCCATCCGCGCGGCGGATGCGTCGACGCCGAAGGCCTCCGCGCGGCGGCGGGCGGCGGCGGGCGCCTCCGGATCCGCGATCACCGCTCGCAGCGCGGCCACCGCCGCATCGGCGTCGCCCGGCGGGTAGAGCCGCCCGCAGCCGGCGGCGACGATCTCGAGCGGTCCGGCGGCGGCGGGCGCGACCACGGGCCGGCCGCAGGCGAGCGCCTCGACGAGCGCGAGGCCGAACGGCTCGGCGCCGGCGCAGTGCAGGAGCACGTGGGCCTGGGCGAGGGCCTCTGCGGCCTCGACGCGGCCCGCGAGCGTGACGTTGCCCGGGGGATCGAGCGCGATCTCCTCGCCGGGCAGCGGCTCGCCGGCGAGCGTCAGGTGCAGCTCGGGCATCCGCCGGGCGATCTCGATCGCCAGGTCGGGGCGCTTCCACGGGACGAGCGCGCCGAGGTACAGCGCGCGCGGCGGCCCCTCCGGCAAGGGCGTGGGAGTGAAGGCCGCGAGGTCGACGCCGGGGTGGAGGATCACCGCGCCGGGCGCCAGGCTCGCGGCGACGGCCCGGGAGGTCGCGACGACCGCGTCCGCCCGGCGCAGCGCGGCCCCGACGGCGGCGGCGACCGCGCCGTCGTGGAGGTCGTGCAGCACGCTCACGAGCGGCGGGCGCCGCGGGATCGCCGCCAGAGCCAGCGCCGCCCGCGAGCTCCAGGCGACGAGCGCCGCGGGGCGGCGGCGATGGACGAGGCCGCCGACCTCCCAGGCCATCCGCGCCAGCGCGGCGCCATGGAGCGCGCCGTTGCCGCGCAGCCGCAGCGTCCCGCCGGCGATCTCCTCGTGCGCCAGTCCCGCCGCTCTCACCGCCTCCGCCAGCGGACCGTCCGGACACGCGACGACCGCCGGGCGGGGGAGACGGGTCGCGCAGTCCACGAGGACGCGCTCGGCGCCTCCGAGCACACCGGAGTAGGAAGCGATGACGACGGTTCCGTGCAAGGGCGGCATTAGCATCGCGCCCCATGACGACGCGACGCAGTCCCGGCGATGGCCTGCGCGTCGCGACAGCTCGCGGCGGGGTCGTCAACGCGGCGTTCCTGTCCGGCGCCGAAGGCCTCGTGCTCGTGCAGGGGCTGCTCGCCACCGCGCTGCTCGGCCCGGACGCGATCGGCCTCTATGGCGTGGTGAGCACGACCGCGATGACGATCGTGGCGCTGCGCCGGGTCGGGATCGACGAGGCCTTCGTCCAGGAGCAGGCGGCCGACGAGCGCGCGGAGTTCGAGCGGGCGTTCACGGTCGAGCTGGCGCTGGGGCTGGTTTGCGCGCTGCTGATCGCTGCGCTGGCGCCGCTGCTGGCGGCGCTCTACGACGACGACCGGCTGCTCGGGCTCACGCTCGCGGTGGCGTACCTGCCCGTCGCGTTCGCGCTGCAGGCCCCGCAATGGGTCTTCTTCAAGCGCATGGACTACGTCCGGCTGCGGTCGCTGCAGGCGATCGTGCCGCTCGGGACGGTGCTGGTCGCGGTGCCTCTCCTGCTGGCCGGCGTCGGCGTCTGGGCGCTCGTGATCGGGCCGCTGTGCGGGAACGCCGCCGCGGTGGCGGCGGCGTGGCGGGTGTCGCCGTACCGGCTGCGGCTGCGGCCCGAGCGCGATGCCGCGCGGCGCTACCTGCGCTTCTCGTGGCCGGTCTTCGTGACCGCCGCGACGGCGCTGCTCGTCGCGCAGGGCCAGATCGCCGTCTTCGGCGTCTCCGACGGGCTCGCCGCCGCGGGCTACATCACGCTGGCGACGACGCTCACGCGCTACGTCGACCGCGCTGACCAGATCCTCGCGACGACGATCTACCCGGCGATCGTCCGCGTCCGCGAGCGCGTGGACGTGCTCGAGGAGCTGTTCGCCAAGGCGAACCGGCTGACGCTGATGTGGGCGTTCCCGTTCGGCGCCGGCTTCGCGCTCTTCGGCGCCGATCTCGTGCGGTTCGTGCTGGGCGACGAGTGGGACGGCGCGATCGTCCTGCTCGGCGGGCTCGCGGTGGCCGGAGCGATCCAGCAGGTCGGGTACAACTGGTTCGCGTTCTACCGGGCGCGCGGCGAGTCCTGGCCGCAAGCGGTCGAGGCGGGAGCGTTCGCGGCCTCCTTCGCCGCCCTCGCGGTCCCGGGCGCGCTGCTCGGCGGCGCCTGGTGGTTCGTCGCCGGCCGGCTCGGCTGCACGGCCTGCGTGCTCGCGGTCCGGCACGTGTACGTGCAGCGGCTGCTTCCCGGCGTGCGGATGCTGCCGGTCGCGCTCCGCGCGGCGGCGCCGGTCGCGCTGGCCTCGGCGCCGGTGCTGGCGCTCCGGCTCGCGCTGTGGGGAGGGCACCGGCCGCTCGCCCAGGCCGCGCTGGAGCTCACGCTCTGGCTCGCCACCCTCGCCCTCGCCACCCGCCGCCTCGAGCGCGGGCTGCTGGCGGAGCTCCAGGGGTACCTGCGGCCGGCGAACCCGGGCGCCGCCGGCGAGGTCGCGCGGTGAGGACGGGCGCGGCCGTCGCCGCGGAGCCCGCGGGCGGGCCGGTCGTCGCCGGCGCCCCGTCCCGCGGCCGGCGCCTCGCGCTTCCGGCCGTCCTGTGGCTCGCCGGCGCGCTGATCTCGGGCTTCACCCTGCGCCGCTATCTGGGACCGCTGGACGAGGGCATCCTGATGCAGGCCGCGACGCGGATGGGCGGCGGCCAATGGCCGTGGCGCGACTTCAGCTGGGCCTACGGGCCGGGCGAGCCGCTCGTCGTGATGGCCGCCGGCAAGCTGCTGGGGCCGTCGCTGCTGTGGTGGCGCCTGCTCCGCGTCGCCGCCGACGCGACCGCGGCGCTGCTGATCTGGGCGCTGGTCCGCGGCGAGCGGCCGCGCTGGGCGCTCGCGGCATGGGCCGCCGCCGCCGTCACCGCCGCGCAGCCAACCAGCGCGAACCCGGCCGGCCCGGCGCTCGCCTTCGCGCTCGCCGCCGTCCTGCTCGCATCGCGTCGCCAGGCCGCGTGGGCCGGCGCCGCCGCGGCCGCCGCTGCCTTCTGGCGCCCGGACATGGGAGCCGCCGCCGGACTCGCCGCGGCGGCGACGGCCGCGCTGGCGGCGGGAGGAGGCGGGGCGCCCCGTCGTGCCGCCCGGGCGGGGCTCGTCGCCCTCGCCGCGGCGGTGCTCGCCGGCGCCGTCCTGTATGCGCCGTTCGCGATCGCCTCGGGGCCCGCCCGGGTCTGGGACGCGCTCGTCGTCCAGGGCACCCGCGACGGCGAGTGGTGGCGGCTGCCGTTCCCCGCCGGCTTCGACGGATCGGACCCGCTGGACTTCCTCCGCTGGCTGCTGCCATATGCCGCGCTCGCCGCCGTCATCGCCGCGGCCATCACGGCGCGCCGGCCGAAGCTCGTCGGCCTCCTGGTCCTCGCGCTCGGCGCGACCGCCTACCTCCTGTCCCGCGCCGACGAGGAGCATGCGCAGACGCTGCTCGTGATCGCCGCCGCGATCGCCGCGCTCGCGACCAAGCCGAAGCCGCTGTTCGCGGCGGTCCTGGCGCTCCTGCTCGTCACGGGCGCCGGGAGCCGCGCCTCCGCGCTGCTGCGCCCGCCGGACCTGGCGCCGCTGCACGTGGAGGGCGCCGGCGGCGCCCGCGTCCCGCCCGCCGACGCGCGCGACCTGCCGAGGCTCGTCGCCTACACGCAGCGCATGGTGCCTCCGGGCGAGCCGATCTACGTCGCGCCCGCGCGCTCGGACCTCGTGCCGTTCAACGACCCGCTGCTGCACTTCCTCACGCGCCGCCCCAACGTCCTGCACCGCGACTTCCTCCTCCAGGCCAAGCCGGAGGAGCAGCGCAGGATCGTCGCGGCGCTGCGGCGGGCCAGGCCGAAGGTCGTGATCCGCTGGCTGGAGCCGCCGGTCCGCGAGCCCAACCGGCGCGGCCGCCCGACCGGCGACCGCGCGCTCGACGCGTACCTGGCCCGCGCCTACCGCCCCGCCGCGCGCTTCGGCGACTACCTCGTGCTCGCCCCGCGCTGACCGGCCCTGGCGGCGATACTCCAGCCGTGGCCATCCGCGTCGCCATCGTCGTCCTCGCGCTGACCGGCGCCGCGTGGCTCGCCGTCGAGCTGCGCAGCAGCGACGCGCAGGACCGCATGGTCGCGCTCGCGTTCACGAACCGGACGCCGTCGAACGCCGATCTCGTGGAGGCGCAGCGGCTCGCGCCGCGCGCCCGCCGCCTGAATCCCGACGTGCGCGTCGACGAGTCGGTCGGCGTCCTGCAGCTGCGGACCGGCGACCGCGCCGGCGCGACCGCGACCTTCGCCCGCCTCACGCGCGAGGAGCCGCGCAACGCCGAGCTGTGGGCCGCGCTCGCCCAGGCGGCGCAGGGCTACGACGACGCGCTCGCGACCCGGGCCCGCTCGCGCGCCCGCGCGCTCGCGCCGCCCGTGCGGGCCCTCAACTGATCCCACGCCCACAGCCCGCCGGAGGCGCCCATGAGCATCAGCGACGGCTCGAACACGTGTCGCAGCCGCGGGTGCCCGTAGCCGATCACGACGGTGATCAGCACGACGACGGCCGGCGCCAGCAGCACCCACAACGGCGTCCCGCCGCGCCGCAGCATCACCGCCCCGGCGAACGAGAGGAGCGCGAGCAGGTAGAAGGCCGCGACCGCCATCTGCTCGCCGTGGATCCAGCGCCCCTCGGCGAACAGGACCTGGCGTCGCGGCTGGTAGAGCGACACCGTCCGCAGGATCCGCACCGGGATCACGACCAGCAGCCGGGAGGCGTGCTCGCGGGCGTAGCGCAGCCCGTCGGCGCGCCAGATGTCCGACTGCTCGGCCTCGTTGTCGGCCTTGCGCGGCGCCAGGCAGTCGAAGCGCCAGAAGCCGATGTCCGGGCCCGAGTAGGTCTTGGGGCAGTTGGCGCCCGTCAGGACCGTCGAGTCGTTGGTCGAGATCGGCACCACGTGGCCGAGCGCGACCGCGTTGCGGATCGTCCACGGCGCGATCACGACGACGCAGCCGAGCGTCGCGAGCGCCGGCTTCGCGATCCCCTGCCGCCACAGCACGGGCCACGCGAGCACCGGGAGCAGGAGCAGCGCCTCCGAGCGGCACAGCGCCGCCAGCCCGATCGCCGCGCCGAGCCAGAACGTCCGCCGTGCGAGCGCCGCCAGCAGCACCAGGATCACGAGCGGCGTGTAGGCGGTCTCGCTCATCAGCGCGCCGTCGACGACCACCATCAGCGGGTAGGCGGCGCACACGCCCGCCGCGGCCAGGCCGAGCCGGTCGCCGCCGACGCGGCGGCCGAGGACGCCCATCAGCGCGATCGACGCCGCGCCGCAGACGAGTCCGAACGCGCGATGCCACATCACGCTCGTCCCGCCGAGCCACGACACGACCGACAGCAGCGCCGGGTACAGCGGCGGATGCCCGGCCGACGGGAACTCCTGGTGGTTGAAGCGCAGCCGGAACGGCTCGACGAAGAAGTGCCCGGAGGCCAGGTCGTTGGCCTGCCAGTGGTAGAACCACCAGTCGCCGACCCCCGAGACATGGCGCGCCACGGTGAAGAGGTAGAGCGCGCGGAGCGCCACGCCGGCCGCGACGATGGTGCCGAGGGTGCCGACAGGGAATCCCTCAGAGCGCCGGAGGATGCGGAGCGTGCCGACAGGGAATCCCTCAGAGCGCCGGAGGGTGCCGAGCGTGCCGACAGGGAATCCCTGAGAGCGCCGGAGGGTGCCGAGCCGGGCCGGGAAGCGCTCCATCGGCTGGCAGTATGCCGGGGCGGATGAGGAGAGAGCGCTTCCCGCTGATCGACGGCCTGCGCGCGGTGGCCGCCATCGGCGTGCTGCTGACGCACTCCGCGATCTCGTCGGGACTCGTGACCACGGGCGCCACCGGGTTCCGCTACGCGCAGCGGCTCGAGGTCGGCGTGACGATCTTCTTCGTCATCTCCGGCTTCGTCCTCTACCGCCCGTTCCTGCTCGCGCGGGTCGACACGGCGCGCTACGCCTGGCGGCGCGCGCTGCGCATCGTCCCGGCCTACTGGATCGCGCTCACCGTGACCGCGGTCGTCCTCGGCCACGGCGTCTTCGACCGCCCCCTGGCGTTCTACGGCTTCGGCCAGATCTACTCGCAGGACACGCTCGTGGGCGGGCTGATCCAGGCCTGGACGCTCGACATCGAGGTCACGTTCTACGTCTTCGTGCCGGTCTGGGCGTGGCTGCTGCGGCGCGCCTCGCTGCGCCGGCAGGCGTGGGCGCTCGCCGCGCTCGCGGCGGCCTCGCTCGCCTGGAAGGCGGCGTTCGTGTGGACCGGATCGCCGCGCCAGGTCGTCGACTCGCCGTGGTTGCACTCGCTGCCCGCCTACCTGGACCAGTTCGCCCTCGGGATGGGGCTGGCGATCGCGAGCCTGAAGCCGGTCAGGGCGCGCTACCCGGTCCTGTTGTGGGTGCTCGCGGCGCTCGCGTTCTGGCTCGTGAGCGTGCGGATCGGCATCGGCCACGCCCTGTTCGAGCCGTACACACGCTGGCAGTACATGGCCAAGCATGTGCTCTACGCGGTCGTCGGCGGGTCCCTGGTGGCGGCCGCCGTGCTCGCGACGCCGGGCGAGGGCGTGGTGGGCCGCGTCCTCGGCAATCGCCTGGCGCTGTGGCTCGGCCTGATCTCCTACGGCATCTACCTGTGGCACGTGACGGTGCTGCAGATCGGCGAGGAGCTCGGCTTCCAGCGCTCGCTGCACTTCCACCCGTTCCTCGTCGTGACCGCGCTCGCGCTGGTGCTCAGCTGCGCGGTCGCGGCGGCGAGCTGGTACCTCGCCGAGCGCCCGCTGCTGCGCCGGGCCTCACGCCCGGCGCGAGATCGCGGCGCCGGCGAGCAGCACGGCGACGAGCGTGAGCGCGGGCATCTCCCAGTCCCAGTCCACGCCGGCGTGGACGGCCCAGGCGGCGAGGGCGGCGCCGGCGACGGCCTCGTGCCGGACGGCGGCCGCGACGCCGCCGAATAGCGCGGCCAGCGCGAGCAGCCCGACGATGCCGAGCTCGGCCGCCGTCTCGACGTAGAGCGAGTGCGCGTCCCGGACCGTCTCGGCGAAGTCGCGCCGCTGCAGCCACTCGACGCGGTAGCCGCCGCTGCCGACGCCCTTCAGCGGATGGTCGGCGAACGTGCCGAGCCCCGCGCGCCAGTAGGCGTAGCGGTTGCTCTCGACCGAGGCGAGCCGGGAGGCGCCCTGCGGCACCGCCGCGCGGCCGCCGTGGGCGGCGGCGACGACGGTGATCGCGAGCGCGGCGACGAGCGCGGCGGCGGCGAGCGGGCGCATGCGCGGGAAGGGGTCATCGGCCGGCGGCGCCGCGATGCGCGCGGCGCCGAGCGCGAGGACGGCGAGCAGGGCGAGCATCCCCGCCCCGTCCCCGGCGCTCGAGTCCGCGTGCAGGACGGGGTGCAACGCCGTCTCCGCCGCGATCGCGGGAAGCGCCGCGGCGACGAGCACGAGCATGACGCCGTGCAGGGACACGCGCGTGGGGCGCAGCGCGAGCAGGACGAGCAGGCCGGCGGCGAAGGCGCCGAGGGCGCCGCGCGAGAGAGTCAGGTAGAGGTCCAGCCCGAGCAGCGGGGCGGTGGCCGCCGCCGCGGCCCGCACGCCGCGCTCCGGGCCGCGCGCCACGAGCCCCGCCGCCAGGACGAGGCCCACCGCCGCGAGCGCGCCCTGGGCGTTCCAGTAGGTCAGCGGCTGCGACAGCCGGTCTCCCGCCGCCGCCGAGCGGGTCAGGTGCACCAGCCCGGGCAGCAGCCGCTCCGACACGCCGTAGGCCGCCGCCGCGGTGATGCCGGCGAGCAGCGCGGGCTCGGTCCAGCGGGTCCTGAGCAGCAGCGCTGCCGCGACGAGCGCCGCGAGGTAGAGCACGAGCCGCTCGAGGTCGTCGAGCGCCGGTCCGCCCATCGGCGCCCAGGTGAGCGACAGCGCGGTCCAGGCCGTCAGCGCGGCCATGCCGCCGATCGCGACCCGGCCGGAGCGCGGGAGCGGCGCCAGCGCGGCCGCGACCGCCGCGAGTACGCAGGCGGCGATCGCCGCGCGGATCCGGGCCGCGTCGAAGTAGCCGCCGCGGCTGAAGGCGAGGACGACGGGCAGCAGGAGCAGCCCGCCGGCGGCGACGGCTGAGACGCGGCGGCGCATGAGCGGCGGGAGCCTATTCGGAGCGGCGGGCATATCCTGCCCGCGCGTGCCGGTCCCGCGCCCGATACGCGGGCGCGCCGTCGAGGCCGCGCTCGCCGCCCTCGCGTTCCTGCTCGCCCTGGCGCAGCGGCCGGGGCTCGCGGTCACGGACACGAAGATCGATCTGCACGTCGACCCGGCCGGCTTCCTCGGCGACGTGCTCTCGGCCTGGTCGGACACCGGCGACCTCGGGCACGTGCAGGGCGGCCAGTACGGCGGCTACGCGTTCCCGATGGCGCCGTTCTTCGCGCTCGGGCACGCGCTCGGCGCCCCTTGGCTGGTGCAGCGGCTGTGGCTCGGGCTCGTGCTGGCGCTCGCGGCCTGGGGCGCGGTCCGCCTGGCAGGCGTGCTGTGCGGCGGCGGGACGTGGGAGCGCGCGGTGGCCGGGACGCTGTACCTGCTCAACCCCTACGTCGTGATCTTCACGAACCGGACGTCGATCACGCTGCTCGCCTACGCCGCGCTGCCGTGGCTGATGCTGTGCGCCTGGCGCGGCCTGCGCGAGCCGCGGCGATGGCTCTGGCCGGCGGCGTTCGCGCTGGTGGTGACGTCTTCGGGAGGCGGCGTGAACGCGGCCGTCACGGCGTGGGTGCTGCTCGGGCCGGTGCTGCTCGGGGTGTACGAGGCGTGGGTCCGCGCGGTGCCGTGGCGGGCGCTGTGGAGCTTCGGCTGGCGCACGGCCGCGCTCGCGGCGCTGGTCAGCGCGTGGTGGATCGCGCCGCTGCTGGTGCAGTCGCGCTACGGCGTCGACTTCCTCGCCTTCACCGAGCAGCCGGGCACGATCTGGTCGACGACGAGCCTGTCCGAGTCGCTGCGGCTGATGGGCTACTGGGTCTCCTACCTGGGCGTCGGCTACTCGGGCACGCTGCGGCCGTACTTCGGCGACGCCGGCGTGATGCTGTTCTCGCTCCCGGTCGTGCTGGCGCAGCTGCTCGTGCCGGCGCTGGCGGTCGCCGGCCTCGTGTGGACGCGCCGCCGCAGCTACGCGCCGTTCTGCCTCGGGCTGCTGCTGACCGGCCTGCTGGTGATGTCGGCGGGGTTCCCGGAGGGCACGCCGCTGCGGCGCGGCGTGACGTTCGCCTACAACCACGTCGCCGCGCTCCAGTTCCTGCGCACGACGCACAAGGCGGGGCCGCTCGTGGCGCTCGCGGTCGCGCTGCTCGCCGGGATGGCGGCGGGGGAGGCGGCGCGGCGGCTGAAGCCGTGGCGGATTCCGGCGCTCGTCGCGGGCGCCGCGCTCGTCGCGCTCACCGTCTGGCCGCTCGTCCGCGGCCGGGCGGTCGAGGACCAGCTGACGTTCGAGCGCGTCCCCGCGGCGTGGGACGCCGCCGCGCGGCAGGTCGACGCCAACGGCGGGCGGGCGGTGGTCCTTCCCGGTCAGCTGTATGCGAACTACGACTGGGGCGGGACCGTCGACGCGCTCCTGCCCGCGATCGCGAAGGCGCCGGTCGCCACGCGGTTCGCGGTGCCGTACGCGGATCTGCGCGCGACGGACCTGCTGTGGACGACCGACGCGCTCGTGCAGCAGCGGCGCGCGCTCCCGGGCCAGCTCGCGCCTCTGCTGGACCTGATGGGCGCGCGCACGGTGGTCGCCGGCGCCGACGACGACCGCGCGCTGAGCGGCGCCGCTCCGGCCGCCGATGCGGCCGACTCGCTCGACCAGCTGGGGCCGCCGCAGCACGAGTGGGGCGCCGTGAAGACACGCCCGCGGGCGGCCGGAACGCTCGGCGCCGCCCGCGCGCTGCCGCAGGTCCGTGCCTGGGACGTGCCCGCCGCTCCGCTGGTGCGGGTCGTGCCCGACACGCCGCCGGCGGTGGTGGACGGCGGCGCCGACGCGGTCGCGGGCCTCGCCGCGTTGGGCGCGCTGCCCGGGACGACGACGCCGGTGGCGGCCTCGGGCGTCGCCACGGACTTCGGCGTCTCGGAGGCTGAGCTGAGTGAGCACTCGACATCGTTCGTCTTCGCCCCTGACGCCGGCGTCGCGGCGATCCGCCGGGCGCCGGAGGTCGTGATCGCCGACGGGAACCGGCGCCGCGTGCTCGTCGTCTCGCGGCTGGTGCAGAACGCCGGGGCGACGCTCGCGGCCGACGACCCGATCTCCGAGGACGCCGCGGTCCTGGACCCGTTCGGCGGGGCGGAGACGCAGACGGTCGCCGTGCTCCGCGGCGTCGCGTCGATCCGCGCGCCGTTCTCACCGGGCTTCACGCAGTTCCCAGAGCACCGGCCCTCCGCGGCGCTGGACGGCGACCCGGCGACCTACTGGCAGTCCGACCGCGCGCTGGAGCCCGACCGCCATTGGCTCGAGGTCCGCTTCACGGCCCCGCGAGACGTCCCGTACGTGGACCTGACGCCGTACTCGGACCACCTCATGAAGGTGCTCGCGGTCGAGATCGCGGGACGCCGGTTCGCGGTGCGCGGCGGCGTCAACCGGCTGCCACTGGACCTGCACGGCGTGCGCTCGCTGCGCGTGAGCATCGCCGCGGTGCGGCAAGCGCCCGGCGTGCGCCAGCGGGCGGGCGGCATCCGCGAGCTGGCGATCCCCGGCGTGCGCGTGAGCGAGGCGCTGCGGCCGCCGGTCGTGGCCGAGCGGGCGCTCGCCGGGCGCGACGTGTCGCACACGGCGCTGACCTACCTGTTCCAGCGCACGACCGGCGACGACCCGTTCCGCCGCGACCCCTGGCACGGTCCCGGCACCGCGGGCCTCGCGCGCGACCGCGGCGACGCCGAGTCCGGCCTCGAGCGCGTGTTCTCGCCGCCGGCGGCGCGCGAATGGACGGCCGACGGGTGGGCGAGCGTCGCCCCCGACGCACGGGACCCCGCGCTCGACCGCCTGGCGGGCGTGAAGGGGGTCTTCGCTTCGTCGGCGCGCTTCCAGGGCCGGGCGGGCTGGCGGGCGTCCAGTGCGTTCGACGGGACGCCGGAACCATGGATCGGATCGTGGATGCAGGGACGCCGGACGTGGCTGGAGTGGACGGCGCCCCGCTCCGCGACGGTGCGCGAGCTCACGATCGCGTCGGCGCCGCGGGTGCGGGCGCCGACCGAAGTGCGCGTGTCCGCGGACGGCGGCGCGAGCGTGGTCGCGACGGTCGGCGCCGGCGGGCGGGTAGCGCTCCCGCGCGCGGTGCGCGGCCGCGCGTTCAGGCTCGAGGTGCTGCGGGCCGCGTTCGCGCCGGGCGCGCCGGGGCAGGACCGGCAGGCGCGCGCGGTCGGGATCGCCGAGCTGGCCGGGCCGGGGATCCCGCGGATCCATGTGCCGCGCTCGGGGCCGATCCACGCGTCGTGCGACCTCGCCGGGACCGCGGGCGGGCGCCCGCTGCGCCTGCGCGTCGACGGCGACATCGCCGACCTCGACGCGGGGCGCCCGCTGCGCGCGGCCGGCTGCGGGAGCGTCGCGCTCGGCGCGGGGGAGACGCGGCTGTCGCTGCCGGCCGGGACGTTCGCGCCGTACCTGCTCCGCCTGCGCAGCGCGGCGCCGGCCCCGCGGCTCGCGGCGCAGCCTCCGGGGCGGGTGGTCTCCCAAGACCGGCGGGGCGCGCGGCTCGACCTCGACGCGCCCGCGGAGCTCGTGTTCGCCGAAGCGTTCAACCGGGGCTGGACGGCGGAATGCGACGGGCACGACCTCGGCGCGGCCCGCCCGGTCGACGGCTACGCGATGGCTTGGCACGTGTCAAAGACGTGCCGCGACGTCGCGTTCTCGTTCGGCCCCGACCGGCTGGTGACCGCCGCGGGGATCACCTCGTTGGCCGCCGCACTCGCGCTCGCCGCGCTCGTGCTCGTGGGGCGGCGGAGAGGCGCGCGAGGGCGAGCGGGCGCGGAGACCGCGCCGGCGCGGGGAGACGCGGCGGTGGCGGGCGGCGAGGCCGAGGTGGCGGCGCGCGGCGAGGCCGCGGTGGCGGCGCGCGGCGAGGCCGCGATCGTGGACGGCGGCGGCGCCGCCGCGCTGTCGGGCGGCGAGGCCGCGCGGATGCGGGCCACGCGTGCCGCGCTCGTCGCCCTGCCGCTGTCGCTCGCGTTCGGGTTCGTCTTCGCCGCGCGCGCGACGCCGCTGTTCGCGCTCGGGCTGTTCCTGATCCTCTGGCGCGGCATCCCCGCCGCGCCGCTGCTCGCGCTCGCCGGCGCGCTGCTCGTCGTCGGCGTCCCCGTCCTCACGCTCGTCATCGCCGTCGACGACCGCGGCGGCTATGACTCCGACTACGCGGATGAGCGGGTGGCGGTGCACTGGATCGCGGCGGCGGCCGTGGCGCTGCTGATCGTCGCGCTCGCGCGGCTGCTCACGGCACGGCGGCGCGGCGGGCGAGCCCGAGCGTGAGCACGCAGGCGGCCGCGACCGCCTGCAGCGCGAGGACCACGCCCGCGAAGCCGACGAGCGAGCGCAGGTCGGCGCCGCCGAGCAGCACGACCTCGGCCCCCGCGACGAGTCCGAGCGCCCACAGGAACGAGAGCCGGCCGAGCGCGAGCATGTACTGGACGCCGAGGTAGCCGACCGCGAGCAGCGTCATCGCGAGCCCGAGCACGAGCAGCGCGCCGGCCGCCTGGACGGTGTCCTCCCCGAACGCGAGGCGCAGGACGGTCTCCGGGACCGCCGCGTAGACGACCAGCATCGGCACCGCCACCGCGCCGACCACGGCGAGCGCCCGCACGAGCACGCGCCGCGGGTCGCCGCCGGTGCGCGAGGCGCGGGCCGCCTCCGGCAGCAGATAGAGGCCGATCCCGATCGCCACCCAGACGACCGCCTTGGCCGCGACGGCCGCCGCGGCGTACGCGCCGGCGGCGTCGCCGCCGATCTGCCGCTTGACCATGATCACGTCCACGTTCTGGAGGACGGCGACGAGGAAGAGGCCGAGCACCGCGGGCCACGCACGGCCGATCAGGTCGCCGAAGCCGCGCGCCGCGAGGGCGACGGCACGATCGCCCGCGGGCGCCTCCGCCGCGAGCCTGCGCGCCGTGAGCCACCGCAGCCCGAGCGCGACCGCGAGCATCGTGAGCGGCGTCCCCAGGTACGCGCCGGTGACGCCGAGACCGGCGCCCACGAGCACGAGGCCGAAGACCACCCGGCCGGCGTTCTCGGCGACGACCGACCAGGCGACCGGCCGGTACGCGTGCAGTCCCTGGAGCGCACCCCGCTCGACCGAGAGCAGCAGCCAGAGGAATCCCGTCGGCGCGGTCGCCGCCGCCGCCCACGCCTCCGGCACCGACACGAGGTCGGCGATCGGGTCGCGAAGCAGCACCGCGACCGCGGTCAGCGCCAGCCCGCCCAGCCACAGCCGCCGCCGCCAGGCCGACATCGTCGCCGCGAGCTCCGCGCCCGACCCGAGCCGTCCCAGCGCCGTCTCGCGCGCCACCGCGACCTGCAGCGCCGACCCCGGCACCGCGAGGATCAGGAACGTCGACACGAGGGCGGCGAGCGAGCCGTAGTCGGTCGCGCCGAGGATCCGTGCGAACAGCACGGTGAACAACAGCCCGAACGCGTTGGCGGCGAGCGTCGCCGCCGCCATCCCCGCCGCCTTGATCGTCTCCGACCCCGCCAGCGCCGCCCGCGCGCCCATCACCGGCGCCGCGGCAGCCGCCTCGAGCTGCCGCAGCGTCCCGCGCGCCGTCCGCTCCCACGTGAACTCCCGCGCCCGCTCGCGCGCCGCCGACCCCATGCGCTCGCGCAGCGCGTCGTCGCGCACGAGCCGCCGGACCGCCTCCACCAGCCCCGGGCCATCGTCGGCCACGAGCCCCGTGACGCCGTCCTCGATCGACTCCGGCAACCCGCCGACGCGCAGCGCCGCGCTCGGCGTCCCGCAGGTCGCCGCCTCCATCACGGTCAGGCACCAGCCCTCGGCCGAGGAGGCGGTCAGGTTGACCCACGCGCTCCCGTACAGCCGCGCCTTCTCCTGCTCGCTCACATGTCCGTGCAGGACCACCCGCTCGCGGAGGCGGCGGCGCGCGATCTCGGCCTCGAGCTCGCCTCGGTGATCGCCGTCGCCCGCGACGTCGAGCACCACCTCGGGGAGCGCCTCCACGACGTCGAGCAGCAGCTCGATCCGCTTATATCGCTTCAGGCGGCCGAGGTAGAGCAGCCGCGGCTCGGCCGAGCGAGCGCCCGCGCCCACCACGTCCTCGACCCCGAGGTACACGACCGACGCGCCGGGGACCCCGAGCCTGGCGAGGTCCCGGCGCGCGGAGTCGGAGATCGTCACGAACGGCGTCCCGCGGTAGAGGAGCTTCAGCGGCAGCGCCTCGGCGAGCAGCCCCGCGACGCGCCCGAGCGCGCCCATCTCGGTCACGTAGTGGTCCTGGTGCACATGGTGAACGAGCGCGACGCGCGGCTTGCACAGCCACAGCGGCGAGCAGAACGCGATCCCGTTGATGACCTCCAGTGCCACGTCCGCGTCCCGCCCCAGGCCGCGCCGGACCGCCCACGCGGCGCGCGGGAAGACCGTCAGCCGGTTCCCCATCCGGTGCAGCTCAAGGCCCGGCGCCGGCCGCTCCACCGGCGCCGCCCCTGCGTACGCGCCCGCGACGACCGTGACCTGATGGCCCCACTCGAGCCAGTGGGCGACCTGCCCATACAAGTTCGCGCCCGTGCCGCCGCCCTGCGGATGCGTCCAATCGCGGTCGGTCAACAGCAGGATGTGGCCCATCGCGCGGCACTCTAAATGTCGCCGGTGCCGGATCCGCCGCCCGCCCGGCCGCGGCGAGGCGAGACTCGCGGCACTAGACTGGCCCGCCGATGCCGTATGCCTCGCGAATCCGGCAGGGTCTCGCCGTCGCCCTCGTGTCGCTCGCCGTCCTGCCCGCCGGCGCCCGCGCCCAGGGCGCGGGCGACGACCAGTACTCGGACCCGTTCGGCGGCGACGCCACGCCGACCGCCACGCCGCGCCCGAAGGCGACCGCGACGCCGCCGCCGGCCCAGCCCGCCGCGCCTCCGGCGCCCGCCCAGGCAGCGGCGACCGCGACCACCACGCCCGCACCGTCGTCGCAGCCGCAGCTGCCCTACACCGGCATCGACGCGTGGCCCCTGGCTGCCGGGGGCGCGCTCCTGCTCGGCGCCGGCCTCGCGCTGCGCGCGCGCGTCCGTGACTGAGATCAGCGACGGGCCGGGCGCGACCGAGCGCGCAGGGGCCGTGCTCGCGCAGACCTTGAAGCCGGGCGACGTCGTGCTCGTCTCGGGCGAGCTCGGCTCCGGCAAGACGACGTTCGTGCGCGGGGCGCTGCGCGCGCTCGGCGTCGAAGGCCCGATCACGTCGCCGACGTTCGTCGTCGGCCATCTCTACGACGGCCCGCTCGCGCACCTTGACCTCTACCGGCTCGCGGGCATGGGCGGGGAGGACCCCGGCATCCTCGACCCGTTCTTCGCGCCCGAGGCGATCGTGTTCGTCGAGTGGCCCGAGCACGCCGAGGACGCGGTCCCGCCGGAGCGGATCGCGCACCGCGTCCGGCTCGCGCACGCCGGCGGCGACGATCGCAGGATCGAGATCGCGTGATCGCCGGGCTGGACACCTCGACGCCGGTCACGACCGTCGCGGTCCTCGGGCCGCGGGAGCTCGAGCTGCACGACGACGGCGAGAAGCCGCGCCACGCCCAGACGCTCCAGCCGCTGCTCGAGCGGGTGCTCGAGCAGGCCGGAGCGAGCTGGGACGAGATCGAGCGACTGTGCGTCGGCGTCGGCCCGGGCGGCTTCACCGGACTGCGGCTGGGAGTCGCGACCGCCCGCGCGATCGCGCAGGCGCGCCAGATCCCGCTCGCGCCGGTCTCCAGCCTCGACGCCCTCGCCGCGCCCCACCACGGCCGCGTCGCCGCCGTCATCGACGCCCGCCGCGGCGAGGTGTTCGCCGCGCTCTACGAGGACGGGGAGCGCACGCTGGAGCCGGTCGCGCTGGCGCCCGAGACGCTCGCCGGGCGGCTCTCACGCGGCACGCTGGCCGTCGGCGACGGGGCGGTACGCTTTCGGATGGAGCTCGAGCGGGCCGGAGCGGACGTCCCGGCCGACGGTTCCGACGCCCACCGTGTGAGTGCCCTGATGGTGTGCCGCCTGGGTCGGGCGAAGGAGCCCGTGGACCGCGACGCCCTGCTCCCGGACTATCGCCGCGAGCCGGACGCCAAGCCACAGTGACCGCTCCCCCCGCCGCCGCCATCCAGGTCCGTCGCCTGACGTACGCCGACCTCCCGCAGGTCGTCGCGATCGAGCGCCGCGCGTTCACGAGCCCGTGGTCGCTCGCGATGTTCGTGCTCGAGCTCTCCAAGGCGTCAGGGATCTGCCTCGCGGCCGAGATCGAGGGCGAGCTGGTCGGCTACACGATCTGCTCGCGCTACGACACCGTCTGGCACATCATGAACGTCGCCGTGGACCCGGAGACGCGCCGCCGCGGGATCGCGACCGCTCTGCTCGAGCGGCTGCTGGAGCGGGTCGCGCCCGACTCCCAGCTGACGCTCGAGGTACGCAAGTCCAACGACGGCGCGATCGCGCTGTACGAGCGCTTCGGCTTCCGCGCCGCGGGCGTCCGCCGACGCTACTACCAGGACAACGGCGAGGACGCCCTGATCATGTGGCGCACGCCGGCCACGCAGCGGGGCTCGCTCGACGACGTCCCCGGGATGCCGTGATCCTGGCGATCGAGACGTCGTGCGACGACACGTGCGCGGCGGTCGTGACGCGCGACGGCGAGATCCGCTCGAACGTCGTGTCCTCGCAGGGCGTGCACGCGCGCTTCGGCGGCGTGGTGCCCGAATGGGCGTCGCGGCACCACCTCGAGCTGGCCAACGACGTCGTGGACGACGCCCTCGCGACGGCCGGCGCGACGCTCGCCGACGTCGAGACCGTCGCCGTGACGCAAGGCCCCGGACTGGTCGGCGCGCTGCTCATCGGCGTCGCGACCGCCAAGGGGATCGCGGGCGCCCGGCGCCTGCCGCTCGCCGCGGTCGATCACCTGCAGGGCCACGTCGCCGCCAACTTCCTCGCCCCGGACCCCTTCGGACCGCCGTTCGTGTGCCTGCTGGCGTCGGGCGGCCACACGCTGCTGGCGCGCGTGCAGGACCACGAGGGCTACACGACCCTCGGGCAGACGCTCGACGACGCCGCCGGCGAGGCGTTCGACAAGGGCGCGCGGCTGCTCGGGCTCGGCTATCCGGGCGGCCCGGCGCTGTCCAAGCTCGCGCTCTCGGGCGACCGCGAGGCGTTCGCGTTCCCGACCGGCGCGCGCGTCGCCGGGCTGGACTTCTCGTTCGCCGGCCTCAAGACCGCGCTGCTGTACAAGGTGCGCGAGCTGGGGGAGGAGGAGACCGCCCGCCGCGCCGCCGACCTCGCCGCAAGCTACGAGCACGCGATCGTCGAGGCGCTGATCGCCCGCGTGACCCGCGCGCTGGAGACCGAACGCGAGCCGCGGCTGGCGATCGGCGGCGGCGTCGCCGCGAACCGGCTGCTGCGCGAGCGGGCCGCCGCGCTCGGCGTCCCGGTGCACATCCCGCCGCCCGAGCTCTGCACCGACAACGCCGCGATGATCGCGTCGGCCGCCCGCTGGGTGCAGCCCGCGGCGTTCCCGCACTACCTCGCCCTGGACGCCTACGCGACCCGGCGCGCGGCCTGAGGTGCCCGGCGGCGACGAGAGCGCCGCGCCCGCCGCGGGCGAGCGCGTCATCACCGAGCCTCCGCCGGCCGAGGCGCCGCCGCGGCGGCCGCCGTGGGGCCGGATCGCGCTCGGCGCGCTCGTGCTCGCCGCGATCGCCGTCGCCGTCGTGGTCCTCTCCGGCGGGAAGGCGTCGCTCCCCGGCGCCGCGGCCCCGCCCGGCACGCTCGCGGACCCGGTGCCCTACGACGGGCGCAGCCCGGGCCAGCCGGCGGGCGACGAGACACGCGTCCTCGTCCAGCTCCCGCGCAGGCCGCTGGGCGAGCTCAAGGACGCCCGCGCGATGGGCGCCGAGGCGCAGGCGGTCTACATCAAGTCGCTCAAGCGCGAGCAGATCACGCTGCGGTCCGCGCTGCAGGCCAACGGGATCGTGCTGCGCGACGTCGTCTCCTACTACCGCGTCTACGACGGCTTCGCCGCGACCGTGCGCACGCAGGACGTCGGGCGCCTGAACTCGCGCGGCGCCCGCGTGCGGACGGTGCGGCGCACCTACCCGGCCAGCGGCGAGCCGGTGCCGGTCGAGGACTCCCGGCCCAAGGAGAAGGAGGCGGCCCAGGGCCAGCCGCCGGTCGCGCTGCTCGACACCGGCGTCGACCTCACCGCGCTCAAGGCCCACGCCGATCCCGGCTACGACGCCGTCGACCGCGACACCGACCCCTCGCCGGGCCGCGACCCGGCGGGGACCGGCCGGCGCGAGACCAGCGGGACGGCGCTGGCGGGGGTCCTCGCCCAGCTCGGGGAGCGCGTGATGCCGATCCGCGTCGCGAGCCTGCGCGCGTCGCCCTCGGTGGAGGCGGTCGGGACCACGGACGAGCTGCTCGCGGGGCTCGAGCGGGCCGTGGACCCCAACGGCGACCTCGACAGCTCCGACCACGCCGCGATCGCGCTGGTCGGCGTGAACTCGCCCTACGCGGGCTTCGAGCGCTCGCCCGAGGCGCAGGCCGTGCGCGGCGCGGCGGGGCTCGGGACGCTCGTCGTCGCGCCCGCCGGCAACGAGGGCGCGGCGCGCGAGGGCAGCGGGACGATCGGCTCGCCCGCGGCCGCGGCGGACGCGCTGGCGGTCGGCGCGCTCGCCGGCCCTGAGCCCGCGCCGCGCGTCGAGCTCGAGGCGGACGGCGAGACGATCGCCGAAGCCGCCGTGCTCGGCGGCTCGCCGGCGGCCGCCAAGAGCGCCGGACCCGTCACGGCGGCCGACCCCGCGGCCTTCGGCGACCAGGCGCCGAAGCTGCGCGGCACCGCGCTGATCGTCAAGGCGGGCGCCAACCCGGCCGCGCAGGCCGCGGCGGCCGCCGCCATCGGCGCGCGCGTCGTGCTGCTCGCCGACCCCCGCGCCGACCGCCCGCTGCCGGCGATGGCCGCCGGCCGCGCCGCCGCGCCGGTCGTCGGCGTCACCGGGGATGCCGCGAAGAGGCTCCTGAGCGTCAAGCCGGGCACAAGCATCGCCTTCGGCCACGTCGAGCGCTCGCCGCGCGGCGAGGAGCCGTCGCTGCACGCGTCGCCGTACACGTCCGAAGGCCCGTCCGCGGGCGGCCTCGCGAAGCCCGACGTCGCCGCGGCGGGGAGCGCGCTGACGGTCACGGCCGGCGGCGCGACCGCCGTGGCGGGCGGCAGCGCGATCGCCGCCGCGCGCGTCGCCGCCGCGGCCGCGCGGCTGTTCCGCGCCCACCCCGAGCTCTCGCCCGCGCAGCTGCGCGCGCAGATCATCGCCGCCGCCGATCCGGCGAACCTGCCACCGGAGCGGACCGGCGGCGGCGCGCTGCGACCCCCCGAAAGTGCCGCGGGGATCACCGCCGACCCCACGTCGCCCGCCTCCGGCCCGCTCGACCCGCTCGAGCTCACCCTGAGCGCCACCGCGTCGACCGCGCTCCGGCTCCGCGGGAGCGGGAACGCGCAGATCGACCCCCCGACGCTCACGCTGACGCCCGGCGCGCCCGCCGAGGTCTCCGTGCGCACACCGACCCAGGGCGCCGGACGGCTCGTCGCGCTCGACTCGCGCAACCGCACCGTCGCCTCGGTTCCGTACCTGATCCGCCCCCAGAGCCCGCCCGCGGTCCCGCTCGGCCGCCTCAGCCTCACCGCCGCGGGCCGCGGCGTCCGCTTCACCCTCGGCTCGTTCAGCCGCGGCGACCCGCTCGGCGACGGAAGCAGCATCCGCTTCGCCGACAAGCTCGAGCTCGACCTCGTCAACGCCCAGGGCGAGACCGTCCGCACGCTCACCGTCCCCGGCGGCGCGACGGAGCTGATGCCCGCCGAATACGGCTACACGCTGCCGAAGGCGGACTTCGACGCGCTTCCCGCGGGCCGCTACGCCTACCGCGCGAGAGCCTGGGCGCCGAACCGCAACCAGCCGGTCACCGGGCGCTCGAAGTCCTTCGCCCGATGACGACCGTGACCCTCTACGGCCGCCCCGGCTGCCATCTCTGCGACGACGCGCGCGAAGCCCTCGATCGCGTCCGGCTGCGCGCGCCGTTCCGGATCGAGGAGATCGACATCACGGCGGACGACGTCCTGCACGCCCGCTACCTGGAGAGGATCCCCGTGATCGCGGTCGACGGCGAAGAGCTCTTCGACTACGTCGTCGATGAGGACGCCCTCCAGCGGCGCATTCTCTATCGTGGGCACAGATGAGCTTCGGCGACGTCGCGACTAAGGCTGGCGGCGGCGGCGCACAGCAGGGCGATGGCGGGCTGGGTCCTCTCTCGGACCGCCTGTCGCTCGGCGTGGCCGCCCGTCTCTCGCGCTACCTGCAGGTGCTCACCCAGGCACGCAAGATGGGCAAGGAGACGATCTCCTCCCAGGAGCTCTCGGAGTACACCCACGTCAACTCGACCCAGATCCGTCGCGACCTGTCGGGCTTCGGGAAGTTCGGCAAGCGCGGGGTGGGCTACAACGTCGACTCGCTGGTCAGCCAGATCCGCAAGATCCTGCGCACCAGCGGCCAGCACAACATCGCGCTGTTCGGCGCCGGCCACCTCGGCCGCGCGATCGCCTCGTCGGACATCTTCGCCGACCACGGCTTCCGCGTCGTGGCGATCTTCGACACGGCGCAGGAGAAGATCGGCGAGAAGGTCGGCTCCACGACGGTCCGCCACACCGACGACCTCAAGCAGATCGTCGAGGAGGAGGACATCGTGGTCGGCGTCCTCGCTGTCCCGACGGCCGCCGCCCAAGGGCTCGCCGACCTGCTGGTCGACGCGGGCGTGAAGATCATCTTCAACTACTCCGAGGCGCTCCTGCAGGTCCCACCAGAGGTGACGGTGCACACCTCCAGCCCCGCCGTCGACCTGCTGTACGCGCTGTACTTCTACCTGACCTGAGGACGCATGGATCTGGTTGCGGCGCGCGAGATCTTCGAGAGCTCGCAGGACTTGACGGTGGGCATCGAGGAGGAGTGGGCGATCATCGATCCCCACACGCTCCTGCTGACGCCGCGCTTCGAGGACCTGCGCGCCGCGGGCGCCGGCGACCCGGTGCTCGCCGATGCGATCTCCGGCGAGCTGATCTCCTCCGAGATCGAGATCCGCTCGGGCCGCGGCGAGACGCTCGCCCACGCCCGCGAGCTGCAACACGAGGCGCGCCGGCGCCTGTTCGCGATCGCCGAGGCCAACGGCGTCGGGCTGGCCGCGACCGGCACGCACCCGCTGAGCGACTACCGCGACCAGAAGATCATCGACACGGAGCACTACCACCGCGTCGAGGAGGGCCTGAAGTACGTCGCGTGGCGCAACAACACGTTCGCGCTGCAAGTCCACGTCGGCGTCCAGGGCGCCGACCGCGCCGTCAAGGCGTGCGACCGCCTGCGCCCCGTCCTGCCGCTGCTGCTCGCGATCAGCGCGAACTCGCCGTTTCTGGACGGCCGCGACTCCGGCCTACACTCCGCTCGTACGCAGACGTTCACGAAATCCTTCCCCCGCTGCGGCATCCCGGACGTCTACGGCTCGTGGCCGAGCTGGCAGGAGTACGTCGAGCTGCTGCTGCGCACGAACTCGATCGTCGAGTTCACCCAGCTGTGGTGGTCGGTCCGCCCGCATCACAGCTACGGCACGATCGAGGTCCGGATCTGCGACGCCCAGACGACGGGCCCGGAAGCCGACGCCATCGCGGAGCTGGTCGTCGCGTGCGTTGCCCAGGCGCTGCGCGAGGTCGACGCGGGCGAGACGCCGCCCGATGTCCCCGGCCGCCTGATCGAGGAGAACATGTGGCGCGCCATCCGCTACGGGCAGGACGGCAAGCTGCTCGACCTCGAGGCGGAGCGCATCGAGGAGTACCCGGCCACCGAGGCGGTGGACCGCCTCAGGGCCTGGACGGGCGCCGACATCGCGCTGCCGGAGCTCAACGGGGCGCAGCGGCAGCGTCGAATGATCGACGCCGGCGCGTCACCCTACGAAGTGTTCAAGCAGTGCGTGGAGGAGACCCGCGCGACGTACCCGGCACAGGAGAGAGCGATCCCATGAGCCAACGCCAGTTCTCCGAAGACGAGATCCGCGCCCTCGAGGCCGAGATGGAGAAGCTCAGCGTCGAAGACGTGCTGCTCCAGACCCTCGTGACGCTGATCAACCTCGGCGCCCGCAAGGCCGGCCTGGCCTCGCCGCCGGGCGACGAGGAGCCCAGGCGCGACCTCGCGCAGACGAAGAAGGCGATCGACGGCGCCCGCGCGCTGCTGCCGCTCGTCGAGGACACGCACGGGGCGGAGTTGGGCCCGTTCAAGGACGCGCTGTCGCGCCTGCAGATGGCCTATGTGCAACTTTCGGGCGATGCGCCCGGAGCGGAGCCGGAGCCGGAAAAGCCTGCAGATCCCGGAGGTCCGGGGCCGGCCCAGTCGTCCGGCCGCCTCTGGGTTCCGGGGCAGTAGTCCGGCCTCCACGGTAGACTCCCCGCGCTCCACGGCGGCCCTCCCCGGGCTGCCGTTTCTGCTTTGTCTGAGTCCAGAGGGGTTCCTTTGTCAGATTTCCTGTCCGACCACGGCGCCTTGATCGCCGTCGTCTGCGCGTTGCTCGCCGTGGCGTACGGCGTGCTGACGACGCGCTCGCTGCTCGCCCTGTCGCCAGGGAACGAGACCATGCAGCGGCTGTCCGCCGCCGTTCAGGAAGGCGCGCAGGCCTACCTGCGGCGCCAGTACACGACGATCGGCATCGTCGGCGTGATCCTGTTCATCGCGCTCATCCCGCTGCAGAACATCGAGGTCGCGATCGGGTTCGCGATCGGCGGGCTCTCGTCCGCGGCGGCGGGCTTCATCGGCATGAACGTGTCGGTGCGCTCCAACGCGCGCGTCGCCGAGGCGGCGCGCGGCGGCATCGGCAAGGCGCTCGACGTCGCGTTCCGCGGCGGCGCGGTGACCGGCATGCTCGTCGTCGGGCTCGCGCTGCTCGGCGTCGCCGGCTACTACGGGATCCTCACCTGGATCTTCGACGTCGAGACCAAGAAGGCCGTCGACGCGCTGATCGGCCTCGGCTTCGGCGGCTCGCTGATCTCGGTGTTCGCCCGTCTGGGCGGCGGCATCTTCACCAAGGGCGCCGACGTCGGCGCCGACATCGTCGGCAAGATCGAGGCCGGCATCCCCGAGGACGACCCGCGCAACCCGGCCGTGATCGCCGACAACGTGGGCGACAACGTCGGCGACTGCGCCGGCATGGCGGCCGACCTGTTCGAGACCTACGCCGTGACGGCGGTCGCCGTCATGCTGCTCGGCGTCCTGACGTTCCCGGGCGCCTCGACGGTCGTGATGTTCCCGCTGATCCTCGGCGCCGTCTCGATCATCGCGTCGATCATCGGCACGTTCGCGGTCAAGTCCGCCTCGGGCAATGTCGAGCGCGCGCTCTATCAGGGCGTGATCCTGGCCGGCGTCATCTCGGCGCTGCTGTTCATCCCGGTGACCAACTGGATGATGGACGACCTGCCCGGCGCCGGCGCGCCGGCGTGGACCGACATCTACTTCTGCGCGCTGATCGGCCTCGCCGTGACCGGCGCGCTGTTCGTCATCACCGACTACTACACCTCGACGCGCTTCGCTCCGGTGCGGTCGACGGCGCGCGCGTCCGAGACCGGCCACGCGACGAACATCATCCAGGGCCTCGCGCAGGGCCTGCAGGCGACCGCCGCGCCGGCGATCGTGATCGTCCTCGCGATCTGGGGCTCCAACGAGCTCGCCGGCATCTACGGCATCGCCGTCGCCGTGATGGCGCAGCTGTCGCTCTGCGGCCTGATCGTCGCGCTCGACGCCTTCGGCCCGATCACCGACAACGCCGGCGGCATCGCCGAGATGGCGGAGATGCCCGAGGACGTCCGCAACGTGACGGACCCGCTGGACGCGGTGGGCAACACCACCAAGGCCGTCACCAAGGGCTACGCGATCGGCTCCGCGGCGCTCGCCGCTCTGGTGCTCTTCGCCGCCTTCAAGATCGAGCTTCAGGACGAGCTCGGCAGGCCGATCCAGTTCCTGCTCGACGACCCGCACGTCCTCATGGGCCTGCTGATCGGCGGCATGATGGTCTGCCTGTTCGCCTCGCTCTCGATGGAGGCGGTCGGCCGCGCCGGCGGCGCGGTCGTGGAGGAGGTCCGCCGCCAGTTCCGCGAGAAGCCGGGCATCATGGACGGCACCGAGCAGCCGGAGTACGGCACGTGCGTGGACATCGTGACCCGCGCGGCGCAGCGCGAGATGATCATCCCGTCGCTGATCCCGATCGTGATCACGCTGATCGTCGGCCTCCTCTCGGACACCATGCTCGGCGGCCTGCTGATCGGCGTCATCGTCGTCGGGCTCTTCTTCGCCGTGCTGATGACCTCGGGCGGCGGCGCGTGGGACAACGCGAAGAAGCTGATCGAGGACGGCGCGCACGGCGGCAAGGGCTCTGAGGCACACGCCGCGTCGGTCACCGGTGACACGGTGGGCGATCCCTTCAAGGACACCGCCGGGCCTGCCATCAACCCGATGATCAAGGTGGCGAACATCGTCGCCCTCCTAATCATCCCGCTCATCGCGTAGCCCTGCGCAGGCTGCGCAGCGCGGCAACGGCTCGACCTCGTCCGCGAGGTCGAGCCGGCGCGGCTCTTGGTCGCGCGGCGCGGGCTTGGTCTCCTGTGGGGCATGAGCATGCAAGCCGCCGTCTCCACGCCCAACGGTCCCGGGTGGATCGAGTTCCAGGACGTGCCCGTCCCCGAGCCCGCGCCCGACGAGGCGCTGATCGCCGTCCGCGCCTTCGCGCTCAACCGCGGCGAGCTGCGGCTGCTGGCCGCGCGCGAGGACTGGATCCCCGGCCAGGACATCGCGGGCGTGGTCGAGCGCCCGGCCGCCGAGGGCAGCGGCCCGCCCGCCGGCACGCGCGTGGCCGCGCTGGCCGACTGGCACGGCTGGGCGCAGTACGCCGCCGTGCCTGCGCACCGGATCGCGCCGCTGCCCGACGGCGTCCGGTTCACGGCCGCCGCGGCGATCCCGATGGTGGCGACGACCGCGGTCAACGCGATCCGCCGCGGCGGCTCGCTGCTCGGCCGCCGCGTGCTCGTGACGGGCGCCTCGGGCGGCGTCGGCACGTTCGCCGTCCAGCTCGCGAAGCTGTCGGGCGCGCGCGTGACCGCCGTCGCGCGCGCCGCCGAGGCCGAGCGGCTGCGCGAGCGCGGGGCGGCGGAGGTGATCGCCGAGGCCGGAGGCGGTCCCTACGACCTGATCCTCGAGTCCGCCGGCGGCGCGAGCCTGGCGGCGGCGATCGCCGCGTGTCGATTAGCTGACGGCCGCCGTGAGCCGGGCGAGCGCGGACGTGAACGCGTGCTCGGGCGGCGTCGCGTAGCCGACGACGAGCGCGGGCCCGTGCCGCGGGCCGCCGATCCGGAAGGTGTCGAGCCCCATCACCGCGACGCCGTGCGCCGCGGCGCGCGCGACGGCCTCCTGCTCGTGCTCGCCGGGCGGGAGCTCGAGCAGCGCGTGCAGCCCGGCGGCGACGCCCGCGATCCGTACCCGCGGGGCGTCGCGCCGCAGCGCCGCCACGAGCCGGTCGCGGCGGCGCCGGTAGGCGAGCCGGGCGCGGCGGACGTGACGGTCGTAGCCGCCGGAGGCGATCAGCTCCGCGAGCACGAGCTGGTCGAGCGCGCTCGAGTTGCGGTCCGCGCGCAGCTTCGCGCCCACCACGTCGTCAACGAGCCGCGCGGGGAGGACCAGCCACGCCAGCCGCAGGCCCGGCGCGAGCGTCTTGCTCGCCGTGCCCGCGTAGACGATGTGCTCGGGCGCGAGCGCCTGCATCGCCCCGAGCGGCTGGCGGTCGTAGCGGAACTCGCCGTCGTAGTCGTCCTCGATCACCAGCCGGTCGCGCGCCCACGCGGCCGCGGCGGCGCGCCGCTCCGGCGCGAGCGGCGGACCGAGCGGGAACTGGTGCGCGGGCGTCAGCACGGCCGCGTCGGCGTCCTGCAGGACGGCACCGCCGTCGTCGATCGTCAGCGGCGCGATCCCGAAGCCGTGCGCGGCGGCGGCATCGCGGTGGTCGGGAAGGGTGTACGCCTCGAGCCCCAGCGTGCGGGCGCCGCGGGCGCGCAGCACGTCGCACAGCAACGCCAGGCCCTGCGTGAAGCCGGAGACGATCACGATCCGGTCGGCGGAGGCGTCGACGCCGCGGGCGCGGGCCAGATAGGCGGCGAGCGCGCCGCGCAGCTCCGGCCGCCCGCGCGGGTCGCCGTACCCGAGCGCGTCGTACGGCGCGGTCGCCAGCGCCCGGCGGGTGGCGGCGACCCAGGCTGCGCGCGGGAACGCGGCGAGGTCGGGCGTGCCGGGGCGCAGGTCCAAGCGCGGGGCGGGGGAGGCGGCCTCGGGCGCGCCCGTCTTCTCGCCGCGCGCGTCCGCGGCGCGCGAGCCGACGCGGGTCCCGGAGCCCTGGCGGGCGATCAGCCAGCCCTCCGCGACCAGCTGGCCGTAGGCGTCGGCGACGGTGTTGCGGGCGACCCCGAGGTCGTGCGCGAGCGCGCGCGAGGACGGCAGGCGCGTGCCGGGCGTCAGCCGGCCCGTCCGCACGGCCTCGCGCAGCGCCGCTTCCAGCCCTGCGCGCACGCCGGGGCCGGAGACCGCGAGGTGCACGTCGACGCCGGAAATGGCCCACGATCTCGTCACGTGAATGGACCTTAACGCTGGGCCGCCGGAGGCCTAACGTGGAGGCCATGACCACGACGACGGAAGTTCCGGTCCGGCTCGACTTCGACGCGCACGCGCACGACTTCTATCGCGCGATGTCGCACCTGGACAACGCCGCCACGAAGCAGCTCGACAAGGTCGACTTCGACCCGAAGCTGCGCGACCTGGTGCGCATCCGCGCCTCGCAGATCAACGGCTGCGCGTACTGCATCGACATGCACACCAAGAACGCGCGCGCGATCGGCGAGACCGAGCAGCGCATCTACGCCCTGCCGGCGTGGCGGGAGACGCCGTTCTTCAGTGCCCGCGAGCGCGCCGCGCTGGCGTTCACCGAGGCCGTGACGCTGGTGGCGGACGGCCACGTCCCGCCGGAGGCCTACGACGCCGTGGCGGCGGAGTACGGCGAGGGCGAGGTCGCCGCGCTGCTGAGCCTGATCGTCACGATCAACGCCTGGAACGCACTCGCAGTGGCGTCGCGGGCGTGGGTGCCGGGCTCCTACGAACCTTAGGCTCCGCGGCCGGTTGCGCCCCGCGCGCCCGCGCAGCCGGTCCTGATCCTAGAATCGCCGGCACGGATGGCTAGACGCCGGCTGGAAGGCCTCGAACGGGTCCTGGGGGTCAACGCCCTCTTCTCGACCGCCTACGGGAACGTGGGCTCGTCGATCTATTACGCGTTGGGCCTGGTCGCCTCCTACGCGCTGGGCCTGACCCCGATCGTCTTCATCATCACCGGGTTCTTCTTCCTCTGCACGGCCGCGAGCTACGCCGAGGCGACGACGATGTACCCGGAGGCGGGCGGCTCCTCGAGCTTCGCGCGGCGCGCCTTCAACGAGTTCTGGTCGTTCTTCGCCGCGTGGGCGCAGATGCTGACCTACGTGGCGACGATCGCCACCTCGGCGTTCTTCGTCCCGCATTACCTCGGCGGACTGTTCTGGGAGGCGCTGCGCCACGGCCCCGGCGACACGGTCTTCGCCTGCGCGATGATCGCCGTGCTGGGGCTGATCAACATCGTCGGCGTCAAGGAGTCCACCGGGGTCAACGTCCTGCTCGCGGTGATCGACTTCCTGACGCAGGTGCTGCTGGTGATCCTCGGCGTGATCCTGGTGTTCTCGCCGTCGACGCTGGTCGACAACATCCACTGGGGCAGCGCGCCGACGTGGACGAACTTCATCCTCGCGATCCCGATCGGGATGCTCGCCTACACCGGGATCGAGACGGTCTCCAACATGTCCGAGGAGGCCAAGGACTACGCGCACACGATCCCGAGCGCGATCGCGCGCGTGCGGCTGGCCGTCTTCGCGATCTACTTCACGCTTCCGGCCGTCGCGCTCTCGGCGCTGCCGGTCAAGCTGGTCGACGGCGAGTACCAGACGCTGCTCGGCCTGCCGGACGACAAGGGCGGCTTCGCGGGCGACCCGGTGCTCGGCGTCGTGCGCCAGCTGGACCTCGGCGCGCTCCAGCACCCGCTCGAGATCTACGTCGGCCTGCTGGCCGCGACGATCCTCTTCCTCGCGACCAACGCGGGCCTGATCGGCATCAGCCGGCTCGTCTACTCGATGGGCATCCATCGCCAGATGCCGGACGCCCTGCGCCGATTGCACCCGCGCTTCCGCACCCCATGGATCGGGATCGTCGTCTTCTCGGGGTTCGCGATCCTCGTCACGCTGCCCGGTCAGGCGAGGTTCCTCGGCAGCGTGTACTCGTTCGGCGCGCTGCTGTCGTTCACGATGGCGCACGTCTCGGTCATCAGGCTGCGCTTCTCCAAGCCCGACTTCCCACGCTCCTACAAGGGTCCCGGGAACGTGACGTGGCACGGGGTGGAGCTGCCGCTGTTCGCGATCGTCGGCGGCGCCTTCACCGCGATCTCCTTCGTGGTGGTCGTCGTGCTGAACCTGCCGGTCGCGGCCTTCGGCACCGGCTGGCTGATCCTCGGGGTCATCGTCTACTACCTCTTCCGCCGTCGCCACGGGCTCGACCTGACCTCGACGCACAAGGTCGCGATCCCGCAGCCGGTGGTCGATCACGAGGCGGAGTACGACTCCGTGCTGGTCCCGCTCGCCGACGGCGTCTACGACGGGTCGGTGATGGCGACGGCGTCCAAGCTCGCGGCGCGCCGGCGGCGCGGGATCCACGTGCTCGCGCTCGTCACCGTGCCGGCGACGCTGCCGATCAGCGCGCGGATGCCGGAGGCGGAGGCGGCCGCCGAGTCGCTGATCGAGCAGGCCAGGGTGCAGGCGGGCGCGCGCGTGTCCGGGCACATGGAGAAGATCCGCTCTGGACAGGCGGGCCGGCGCATCATCGAGGAGGCCGTCGACATGCGCGCGGCGGCGATCGTGATGCCGCTGCCGCGGCGAATCAACGGCGCATCGCTGTTCGGCAAGACGCTCGAGACGGTGCTGGCCGAGCGCCCGTGCCGCGTGATCATCGAGAGCCAGCCGGACTCGAGCGACTACAAGCACCGGGCGGCGCTGCAGCAGGTGCATGCATGACGCGCGCACTCTCGAGCCTGATGATCCTGATCGGCGTGGTCCTGATCGTGCGCACGGTCTCCCTCGGCGGCGGCGCGCTCGCCGTCGGGATCATCTTCGGCGTCCTCTTCATGGCCGCCGGGGCCGCGCGGCTGTTCATGGAGCTGCGGCGGTGAGGGAGCACTTCACCAAGCTCGACCACGCGCTCGAGCCGCCCGGCCTGCGCCGGCAGCTCGGGAGCCCGGCGCTGTTCGGGATCGTCCAGGGCTTCATCGCCGCCTCGATCTACTTCTCGGTCGGGCTCGTCGCCGAGCGCGCGCTCGGGCTGACCTGGGTCGTGTTCCTGGTCGGCGCGCTGATGTTCGCCGTGATCGTGCCCTGCTACGTCGAAGGCGCGTCGCTGCACCAGGAGCGCGGCGGCGTGACGGTGCTCGCACGCTACGCGTTCAACGAGCTGGCGAGCTTCATCGCCGGCTGGGCGATCTGCCTCGACTACCTGATCCTGGTCGCGCTGTGCGCGTTCGCAACGACCGACTACCTCGGCACGTTCTGGCACGGCTTCGACTCGGGCCTGGTGGAGTTCGGCACCGCCGCCGTGGTGGTCCTGTACGTCGCGCTCGTGGCGATCCGGGGCGCCGGGCCGCGCCGCTATGACCGCGTCGCCGTGATCGTGCTCGCCGACCTGCTGGTGCAGCTGCTGTTCGTCGTGCTCGGGCTCGCGCTGCTGTTCGAGCCGCAGGTCCTCACCCACCCCGCCCAGGTGGCCGGCTCGCCCGACCTTCAGGACGTCGTGTTCACCTTCCCGCTCGTGCTGGTCGCGTTCAGCGGCATCGATGCGTCGTCCGGCCTCGCCGGCCAGGTGGCGATCGGCCGTAAGGGCCTGCGGCGGCTGATCGGCGTACGGCTGATCGCCGCGGTCGTGCCCTACGTCGGGATCGCGCTCGTCGCCTCCTCGGTGCTGCCGCAGACCGGCGGGCGCTGGGTCGAGGCGCCGATGGTCGGCATCGCCGACGCGTTCGAGCAGGCGTGGCTGCGCGACGTGCTGCGCTACGTCGTCGCCATCTCGGCCGTGGCGATCCTCACCGCCGCCGCCCAGTCGGCGATGCTCGGGCTCTCGCGCCTGGGCTACTCGCTCGCCGTCAACCGCCAGATCCCCTCGCGGATCGGCTACCTGCAGTCGAGCCGCGCGACGCCCGTGGTGATCATCTGCTTCGGCGCGATCGCCGCGATCGGGCTGCTGATCCCGGCCGACCTCGAGTTCCTCGCCGCGATCTGCGCGTTCGGCGCGACGCTCGCGTTCTTCATCGTCGGGCTGTCGGTCGTGCGGCTGCGTTACAAGGAGCCGGACCGCGACCGCCCGTATCGGATGCCGCTCAACGTGCGCTTCATGGGGGGCGACCTGCCCGTCCTCGGCGCGCTCTGCGTGGTGCTGTCGGCGCTCGCGTTCGTCGCGCTGCTGGCCGAGCACGGCGGCGCCCGCTGGGTCGGCCTGGTGTGGATGGGGTCCGGGATCGCCCTCTACGTCGGCTACCGCACCTCGCAGGGCAAGCCGGTGCTCAAGCGCGTGACCGTCCCCGAGACGGCGCTGACGCGGCGCTCCGCCGAGGCCGAGTACGGCTCGATGCTCGTCCCGATCCTCGGCACGCCGCTCGACGACGACATCATGCAGACCGCCGGCCGGCTCGCCGCCGACGACGCCGGCGAGGGGGAGGGCGGCGCGGTGATCGAGGCGCTGTGGATCTTCGAGGTGCCGATGGCGCTCCCGCTCGACGCCCGCGTGCCCGACGAGGAGCTCAAGCGCGCCCGTGGCGCGCTCAAGCGGGCGAAGGCGGTGGGCGAGGAGTACGAGGGCGTGGAGGTCGCGACGGCGGTCGTGCGCGCCCGGCGCGCGGGCGAGGCGATCGTCCACGAGGCCAAGCGGCGCGGCGTGGAGGCGGTCGTCCTGGCCGCCGAGGAGCCGACGCGCGTGGGCGGCGGCCTGCGGCTCGGCGGCAAGCCGGGGCTGCACGACACGGTCGTGGGGGAGACGACGCGCTACGTCGTCAACAAGGCGCCCTGCCGCGTGATCCTGACCGCCCCGCCCGCGCGCACGGACGGCAGGCCGATCCAGATCGATCCGATGGGGCCGGTGCCCCAGCAGCTCCCCACGCCGCTCGGCCACCCGCTCGCGGCGCCTGAGAGCGACGGCGTGTCCGATCCGGCGGCGGGACGCTAGGCTCTCGCTCGTGTTCGTGCTGGTCGTCGGAGCGGGCCGCGTGGGGTCGGCGCTCGCAACCTCTGCGCTGCAACAAGGTCATACCGTCTCGGTCCTCGACGAGGATCCGCTGTCGCATGAGCGCCTGGACGTGGAGCTCGGGCGCTCCTGGGAGGAGGCCGGTGGCCGCTTCACGATCGGGACGGCGCTCGAGGTCGACGCGCTGCTCGAGGCCGGGATCGAGGACGCCGAGGTCTTCATCGCCTCGACCAACGGCGACAATACGAACCTCGTGGTCGCGCAGATCGCGCAGCGGCGCTTCCGCGTCGACCGCGTGATCGCGCGCGTGCTCGACCCGCGTCGCGCCGCCTGGTACTCCGAGCAGGGGCTGCAGACCATCTGCCCGACGCAGATCGCGATCGAGCAGCTTCAACAGGCGGCGCTCGCGGACCGCTGATGGCCGGTCTCTACGTGATCATCGCCGGCGCCGGCAAGGTCGGCTGGAACCTCGCGCGCGAGCTGCTCGAGAAGGGCCACGAGGTCACCTGCATCGAGCAGGACCGGCGCCGCTACCTCACCGTCGAGCAGGAGCTCGAGCACGCGGTGCAGTACGGCGACGCGACCGAGCTGTGGGTGCTCGAGCGCGCCGGCATCCAGCGCGCCGACCTGGTGGTCGCCGTGACCGGCGACGACGAGGACAACCTGCTGATCTGCCAGGTCGCGAAGGAGAAGTACCTGTGCGAGCGGATCATCGCCCGCGTCAACAACCCGCGGAACCTGGACCACTTCAAGCTGCTCGGGATCCAGCCGGCGGTCAGCGCCACCGACCTGATCCTGCGCCTGATCGAGCACGAGGTGCCGCGCTACGGCCTCGTCCACCTGCTCGACCTGCCCGAGGAGCGGCTCGAGATCATCGAGCTGGTGGTGAGCGAGGACGCGCCCGCCGCGGGCCGCGCGGTGGCCGAGATGGGACTGCCCGAGGGAGCGCTCGTGATCTCGGTCCTGCGCAACGGATCCGGCTTCGTTCCGAAGGCCGATACGGTCGTCGAGGCGGGTGATGAGGTCCTCGTCGTGCTCGATCCGGGGATCGAGCAAGACATTACGGCGCAATTTGTGGGCGGAAACGGACGCGGATAAGGCGTCCGTCCCGTACCATTCGCTACGAGACGATCTCGCCGTCGCCCGGACGCAAGGCGTCCGGCCTGCAAACAAGGGCACCCCTCCGCCCTGGGCCCAGTGGGCATTGGCGACGCGAGCGGCCGGCGGCCCGCTCCTTCCGGGAGCGGGTCGCCACCGCCGCATCGTCCAGGGGGCGATGCGGCGGCGAGTTCGGCCGGCGCCGCGCGAGCTCGCAACGCCGTTGCGAACTCGCGCGTCTCTCTGACTCCGCGAGCTAGGCGGAGGCGGAGTGAGGGTGGAACGTGGTGCCCGGCGCGTCGTGCGTCGGGCGCTGGCGCGCCTCGGGCGGCTCGCCGCGCAGCAGCCAGCCACCGTCGGGCCGGCGCTCGATCTCCCCGCGGCTGATCAGCTGGCCCAGCGCGGTCGTCACGGAGGGCCGGCGTGCGCCGACCATGCCCGCGAGCGTGCGGTGGGGGAGCCGGAGCGAGACGACCACGCCGCCTGGCGCCACGCGGCCCCAGCGCTCCGCCAGGCACCACAGGAGCGCCAGCAGGCGGTCGTCCACGCGCGTGAGATGCGCGATCGCCTGCATCACCACCAGCCGCTCCGCGCGCCGGGCGGCGCGCTCCACGAGCGAGGCGAAGATCTCAGGCCACTGCGCGGCCCGCACCGCGAGGGCCTGGTCGATCACGGCGAGGCGGACGGCGCTGAGCGCGGCCCACTCGACGGTGCGCGGGAGCAGGACCTCCGCGTCGCGGTCGTCCCAGGCGCGGAGCAGGTCGCCCGGACCCAGCAGCTCCGCGCACGGATGGTCGCCGACGATCGCTTCGCGCACGAGCAGTCCGTCGAGCACGAGCAGGCCTATCGGCTGGCTTCCGCCGCTGAGTGCCCTGCCTGGTGACCACGTTCCACGTGGCACGTCGATCGCGCGCGCGAACAAGCGCTGGCTGACCTCGCGCACGCGCCGTGGATCCAGCCCACGCGCGAGCTCAGGGTCTGCCTCCAAGAGCTGTACTGAGCCGTTTCCGGCGTCCGCCATTCGAGCCGTCCCTCGTTGTCGGAAGGTGTAGGCGCCCTGTTCACCGTCCAAGGCACTTCCCTCCACCAATGTAGCGCTGAGCATACCTTCCAGGAAGCACTTCGGACCGCACCGTCCGGGTACCTGGGTCCTATACTGCTCGGCCGACACGTTGCCGGGTGGTGTAATTGGCAGCACGCCAGATTCTGGCTCTGGTAGTTGGGGTTCGAGTCCCTGCCCGGCAGCTCCCATGCAGACAGAGAAACGGCCCCGTCTCCGGGGCCGTTCGCCTTTCTCGAGTGGTGAGGAGCCGCCGCCGACTCGACCGGGGGCGCTATGCAGTACCGAGCGGTTCGTGGGTGACAGCGTGCAGTTCGCCAGCCCGCAGCGCGTCGTTCGCGCCGGTGTGCCGGCGCGATGTCCAGGCCGAGCGGCGACGGCAGCGAGAGCCGCGGTCGGCCAGGTGCCGGGGCGGTGGCGGTGCTCCGACGCGGACCCGGCGAAGACGCCGACCTTGACCCGGGAGGCGGCGCGGTCCGTCGCGCTCCGCGGGCGGCTCCTCGCGCGCGCGTGATTCCCGCCGCGTCCCGATGTCGGGGCGCAACGCGCCTCGTCTCGTCCGCTGCGTCCGAGTCGCGCGCTCCGCGCGCGCGGTGATCTCGCCGCGCCCCGATGTCCGGGCGCGCCGCGCCTTGTCTCGTCCGCTGCGCCGCGGGTCGCGCGCTCCTCGCGCGCGGTGATCTCGCGGCGTCCCGATCTCCGGGCGCGCCGCGCCTCGTCTCGTCCGCTGCGCCGGGGTGGCGCCTCGGCCGCGCTCGTCTCGCCTCGCTGCGCTCGCGCCGCCTGGCCGTGGCCGGACGCACGCGCGGCCGCGGCTCGCCACGTCGCGACCCCCCGGCGTGCGGCGCCTCTTCTCCCCGCGGCCCGGCAGGTCCGGCGAACTGCGCTGGTAAGGGAGCGGGTCAGGTTGCCGGCGGGGTTCGCGGGGCCGCGTGATCGGTTCATGATCGTTCGGGGGCGCGAGGCGAGGGGGTGCCTCACAAACCTTCGAATAGTTCGAAGGTTCGTGAGGCACCCCTCGGAGAACCCGCGCGAGGATGATCGAACATGCGCGAACCCACCACCGCGATGATCGATCGTGATCGTCAGCCCGCCCCCATCCCTTACCCGCACCGTTCGCCGATCCCGGAACGCGCGCGCCCGAGGTTCCCGCACGAGCGGACCGTCCGCGACCGTCGGCCCGCCGAGCCGGATCGACCCGCATCCCTTACCCGCGCCGTTCGCCGATCCCGGAACGCCCCGCGCCCGAGGTCCGCGCACGAGCGGACGATCCGCGCGTGGGCCGACCGTGGCCGCGAGCCCGCCGAGCCGGCCGACCCGGAACGCGCGCCCGAGGTCGAAGCGACGCACCACCCACCTACCGCGCGGCCTTGACCCCGCCCGCCACGACCACGTCTGCGTGATCTCGAGCGCGTCGCCGGCGAACCGTGCGCGCAACCCCGTCTCGGCGCCGCCCGACGCCTCGGCCCGCAGCGCCTCGCGGACAGGCTCCGGAGCGCCGTGTGCCTGCGCGAGCCAGCGCTCGGCGTCGATCCGGTGCTCGTGCTCGGAGACCACCGCCGCGTCGAAGCCCGCGTCGCCCACCAGCTCCAGCAGCCGCTCCCGGCTCAGCGCCGCGACGTGGCTCGGGTCCCGCAGGCGCTCGAGCTCGTTGTGTGCGAACCCGCCGTCGACCATGTCGACGATCGCGACCCGCGCTCGCGCCACCCCGACCCGCGCCATCTCGCGGAACGCCGCGACCGGATCGTCGAGGTGGTGGACCGCGAAGCGCGAGACGACCAGGTCGAACTGCGCGTCTGCGAACGGCATCGCCGAGGCGTCGCCGAGCACGTAGAGGACGTCGGGCCGCTTCGGCGCCGCGGCGAGCATCTCCGGGACGAGGTCGAGCACCACGCAGGAGGACGCACGACCGACCAGATGCCGCCCGAGCGCACCGGTGCCGCCGGCGACGTCCAGCACCCGGTCGCCGGAGCGCACGTCCACATGGCTCGAGATCCACTCGAGGATGCGCTCGTCGGTGAAGAGGTACGTCGGGCTCTCGAAGGTCGCCGCCTGAAGCGCGAACTGCCGCCGCGTCGTCTCGCGATGGTCCGCCATGACGGCAATCATGGCTCGAACCCGGTCCCAGGGCAAAACGCCCGCTACGGTCCCGGGCCGTGCTGCTCTCGCTCACCACTACGCATCGGCCCGCGACCGACCTCGGGTACCTGCTGCACAAGCACCCGGACCGCGTCCAGCGATTCACGGTGCCGTTCGGCGCCGCCCACGTCTTCTACCCCGAGGCGTCCGAGGAGCGGTGCACCGCCGCGCTGCTGCTCGAGGTCGACCCGGTCGGCCTGGTGCGCAGAGGCAGGAGCTCGTTCGCGCTCGCGCAGTACGTCAATGATCGCCCGTACGTCGCGTCGTCGCTGCTGAGCGTCGCGCTCACGCACGTGTACAAGAGCGCGCTGGACGGCACGTGCAAGGGCCGGGAGGAGCTGGCGCGCACCGCCATCCCGCTCGTCGCCGAGCTGCCCGCCGTCCCCGCCCGCGGCGGCGAAAGCCTCGTGCGCCGGCTGTTCGAGCCGCTCGGCTACGGCGTCGAGGTCACCCCGCTCGCGCTCGAGCTCGACTGGGGCGTGAGCCGCCACGTCGCGCTGCGCCTCACCGCGACCGTCCGCCTCGCCGATCTCCTCACCCACCTCCACGTGCTGCTTCCCGTGCTCGACGACGAGAAGCACTACTGGGTCGACGAGAGCGAGATCGGGAAGCTGCTGCGTCGCGGCGAGGGCTGGCTGCCCGCGCACCCCGAGCGCGATCTGATCGCGCGCCGCTATCTCAAGCACGAGCGGCGGCTGTACCACTCGGCGCTCGCCGCGCTCGACGAGGCGGCGCCGGTCACCGAGGATCCGCGCGAGGAGCAACTCGAGGAGCGCGTCTCGCTGCGCGACCAGCGGCTCGGCAGCGTGCAGGCGGTGCTCAAGGCCTCCGGGGCCCGCCGCGTCCTGGACCTCGGCTGCGGCGCCGGCGCCCTGCTCGAGCGCCTGCTGCGCGACGGCTATGACGAGATCGTCGGCGTCGACGTGTCCGCGCGGGCACTGGAGATCGCCGCGCGGCGGCTCAAGCTCGACCTGCGCCACGACGACCGCGTGCGCCTGATCCAGAGCCCGCTCACGTACCGCGACCGGCGCCTGCAGGGCTTCGACGCCGCCGCCCTGGTGGAGGTGATCGAGCACCTCGATCCGCCGCGCCTGGAGGCCGCCGAGCTGAACGTCTTCGCGTCCGCCATGCCCGCCACGGTCGTCGTGACGACGCCCAACGCGGAGTACAACCGCATGTGGGAGACGCTGCCGGCCGGGCGGTTCCGCCACGCCGACCACCGCTTCGAGTGGACGCGCGCGGAGTTCGCCGCGTGGGCGGACGGCGTCGCCGGCCGGCACGGCTACCGCGTGCGTCACCTCCCCGTCGGCCCGGAGGACCCCGAGGCCGGCCCTCCGACCCAGATGGCGGTGTTCGAGCGATGAGGATCGACCTTCCCAGCCCGAGCCTTGTCGTCCTGATGGGCGCCAGCGGCTCGGGCAAGAGCACCTTCACCAAGCGCCACTTCAAGCCGACCGAGGTCATCTCGTCGGACTCCTGCCGCGGCCTCGTCGCCGACGACGAGAACGACCAGAGCGCGACCAAGGACGCCTTCGCGGTCCACGAGATCGCGCGCCGGCGGCTGCGCAACGGCCGCCTGACGGTGATAGACGCGACGAACGTGCAACGTGAGTCGCGCAAGCCGCTGCTGGAGCTCGCGCGCGAGCACGACCTGTTCGCGGTCGCGATCGCGCTCGACGCGCCGGAGCGCCTGTGCCACGAGCGCAACGCCGCTCGTCCCGACCGCGTCTTTGGCCCGCACGTCGTGCGCCGCAAGCGCGCCGAGCTCGAGCGCTCGCTGCGCAACCTCCAGCGCGAGGGCTTCCGCCGCACGTGGGTGCTCACGGACACAGACGACGCCGTGATCTCGCGCAGCCCGCTGTGGACCGACCGCAGCGCGGAGCACGGGCCGTTCGACGTCATCGGCGACGTCCACGGCTGCCACGCGGAGCTCCAGGCGCTGTTGACCAAGCTCGGCTACGTCGACGGGCGCCACCCGGACGGCCGCCGGCCGGTGTTCGTCGGCGACTACGTCGACCGCGGGCCCGCGACCCCGGACGTGCTCAAGCTCGTCATGGGCATGCCGGACGCGATCTGCCTGCCCGGCAACCACGACGCCAAGCTCGTGCGCAAGCTCAAGGGCCGCAACGTGCAGATCACGCACGGCCTCGCCGAGACGCTCGCCCAGCTGGAGCGCGAGCCGGACGCCTTCCGCGACCAGGCGCGCGACTTCCTGGACGGCCTCGTCAGCCACGCGGTGCTCGACGGCGGACGGCTCGTCGTCGCCCACGCCGGCATGAAGCAGGCCTACCAAGGCCGCGCCTCCGGCCGCGTGCGCGACTTCGCGCTCTACGGCGAGACCACCGGCGAGACGGATGAGTACGGCCTGCCGGTCCGCGGGGCCTGGGCGGCCGACTACCGCGGTCCCGCGGCGGTCGTCTACGGCCACACGCCGGTCGCGGAGCCGCAGTGGCTCAACAACACGATCAACATCGACACCGGCTGCGTGTTCGGCGGCGCGCTCACGGCGCTGCGCTGGCCTGAGCGCGAGCTCGTCTCGGTGCCCGCACGGCGCATGTACTACGAGCCGGCGAAGCCGCTCGCGCCGGCAGAGCGCCCCGCGTTCCTGCTCGACGTCGAGGACGTCGCGGGCAAGCGGATCGTGCAGACGCGCCTCGGCCGCCAGGTGACGGTGCGTGAGGAGCATGCCGCGGGCGCCCTGGAGGCCATGAGCCGCTTCGCGACCGATCCGCGCTGGCTCGTGTACCTGCCGCCGACGATGGCACCGCCCGCCACCTCCTCGCGCCCCGGCCTGCTCGAGCACCCCGCCGAGGTCTTCGCCGAGTACCGCGCGGCCGGCGTCCCGCACGTCGTGTGCGAGGAGAAGCACATGGGGTCGCGGGCGATCGCGGTCGTCTGCCGCGACGAGAGCGCCGCGCTCGAGCGCTTCGGCATGCCGGCCGGCAGCGGCGCGATCTACACCCGCACCGGGCGGCCGTTCCTCGACGACGCCGAGCCTGCGCTCGCGCGCCTGCGCGCGGCCATCGGCGCCGCCGGCCTGTGGGAGGACCTGCAGACCGACTGGGTGGTGCTCGACTGCGAGCTGCTGCCCTGGTCGGCGAAGGCAATGGACCTGATCCGCCGCCAGTACGCCGCCGTCGGCGCGGCCGCGCGCGCGAGCCTTGGCGCCGCCGCGCAGGCGCTCGAGCTGGCGGTCGCGCGCGGGATGGACGCGGGCGGTCTCCTGGACCGGCAGCGCACCCGGGCCGAGCACGTGGAGCGCTACAGCGACGCGTACCGTCGCTACACGTGGCCCGTCGCCGGCCTCGAGGACCTGCGCGTGGCTCCGTTCCACGTGCTCGCCGCCGAGTCCGGCGCGTTCGCCGGCCGCGAGCACGCGTGGCACCTGAAGCACGCCGATGCGCTCGTCGCGGCCGACCCCGAGTGGATCCGCCGGACCGAGCGCCGCTTCGTCGACGTCACCGATCCCGCGCAGGAGGCCGAGGCCACGGCGTGGTGGGAGGAGCTGACCGCGGCCGGCGGCGAGGGGATGGTCGTCAAGCCGGCCTCGTTCGTCGCGACCGGTCGCAAAGGCCTCGCTCAACCCGGCATCAAGTGCCGCGGCCCCGAGTACCTGCGCATCATCTACGGCCCCGAGTACCCGGCTCAGCTCGACCGCCTGCGCGCCCGCTCGCTGGGCCGCAAGCGCTCGCTGGCCGCGCGCGAGTTCGCCCTCGGCATCGAGGCGCTCGAGCGCTTCGTCCGCCGTGAGCCGCTGTACCGTGTGCACGAATGCGTGTTCGCCGTGCTCGCGCTCGAGTCAGAGCCCGTCGACCCGCGCCTGTGAGGCCATGAATCCCAGCGTCATCACCCACGGCGACCGCCCGTTCGCCAACCCGCTCTCGGAGGCGGCGATCGCCGAGGCCATCGCCGCGCTCGAGCTCCCGCTGCACGCCCGCGCGCTCGACATCGGCTGCGGGACGGGCGAGTTGCTCGCGCGCGTGCCGGGCGTCCATCGCGTGGGCATCGAGCCGGACCCGGAGCGCGCGGCGAAGGCGCGCGAGCGCCTCGACGAGGTCCACGAGGCGCGCTTCGAGGAGGTCACGCTCGAGCCCGGCTCCTTCGACCTCGTCTGCTGCGTCGGCTCCTCGCACGCGATCGGGCGCTGGAACGACGCCCTGCGCGTGCTCGCGGACCTCGCACGGCCGCTCGCCTACGCGCTCGTCGGCGAGGGGTTCTGGGCGCGCCCGCCGAGCCGCGGCTACCTCGCGGCGCTCGGCGCCACCGCGGACGAGCTGCCCGACTGGGACCATCTCGAGGCGGGCGCGATCGACGCCGGCTGGGCGCTCGTCCGGCACGCGATCTCCTCACGCGAGGACTGGGCCGAATACGAGGAGACGCTGGCCGCCAACGGCGAACGCGCGTACGCCGAGCGCCCCGACCCGCAGCTGCGCGCCTGGCTGGACGCTTCGAGCGCCCGCTGGAACCACCCGGACGGCAGGAACACGCTCGGCTTCGCGCTGCTGGTCCTCCGGCGCGGCTAGATGGTTGACTAGCGGCCCTTATCGCGCCGGATCGTCGGCTTCTTGCCCTTGATCGTCCCGCGGCGCAGCGCGACGATCACCTCGTCGATCGCCGACTCGGGGACCTCGACCAGCGAGAAGCGGTCCGAGATCTCGATCGCGCCGATCTCGCGCCCGCTCAGCCGCGTCTCGCCGGTGATCGCGCCGACGAGGTCGGCCGGGCGCATCTTCGCGCTGCGCCCCGCGCCGATGAACATGCGCGCGACGCGCTCGCGCGAGGCGCCGCGCCGCGGACGTTGCGGGCTGTCCGGTCGCGCCGCGATCTCCGGGATCTCCTCGTCGTCGTCGGCATCGTTGCCGGTGGTCGCCTCGTGGGTCAGCTTGACCGCGGCGAGCGCGATCTCGACGACGTCGAACTCGTCCGACAGCGCGTCGAGCACGACGCGGTAGCGCTCCAGGTCGCCGTCCAGCAGCGTCTCCTCCAGCGCCGCGCGCGTCATCTCCAGCCGCCGCGCGCGCAGGTCGGCGACGGTCGGCACGCGCTCGATCGCGATCTTGTGCCCGGTCACGCGCTCGATCGTCTTGAGCATCCGGTGCTCGCGCGGCTCGGCGAGCGTGATGGCGACGCCCTCGCGCCCCGCCCGGCCGACGCGTCCGATCCGGTGCACGTACGCGTCGGGAGCCGATGGGACGTCGTAGTTGACGACATGGGTGAGCTGCTCGATGTCGAGCCCGCGCGCCGCGACGTCGGTCGCGACGATCAGATCGGCGGTCTCGCCGCGCAGGCGCGCCATCACTCGGTCGCGCTGCTCCTGGCTCATGCCGCCGTGCAGCGGCTCGGCGCGGTAGCCGCGGCCGTTGAGCGTCTCCGTGAGCTGGTCGACCTCGGCGCGCGTGCGGCAGAACACGATCGCCGCCGACGGCGCCTCGACGTCGAGGATGCGGCCGAGCGCCGCCGGCTTGTGGGCACGGGCGACGACGTACGCGCTCTGGCGCACGAGCGGCGCCTCCCCGGCTCCGGCCGGCGCGCGCTCGATCTGGATCCGGACGGGATCGCGCAGGTACCGCCGCACCATCTGCTCGATCCGTGGCGGCATCGTGGCCGAGAAGAGCACCGCCTGGCGCTCGTCCGGCGTCGCGTCGAGGATCGCCTCGATGTCCTCGGCGAAGCCCATGTCGAGCATCTCGTCGGCCTCGTCGAGCACGGCGATCCGCAGCTTGTCGAGCTTCAGCGTCCCGCGGCCGATGTGGTCCAGCGCGCGGCCGGGCGTCGCGACCACGACGTCGACGCCGTGCGCGAGCGCGCGCAGCTGGCGCACGATCGGCTGGCCGCCATAGATGGGCAGCACGCGCGTGCCGAGCTTGCGGCCGTACTTGTGCATCGCCTCGGAGACCTGCACGGCGAGCTCGCGCGTGGGCACGAGGACGAGCGCCGCCGGCTCGGGCCCCGACCCGCCATGCGGGATCCGCTCGAGCACCGGCAACGCGAACGCCGCCGTCTTGCCGGTGCCGGTCGCGGCCTGCCCGAGCAGGTCGCGCCCGGTCAGCAGCGGCGGGATCGCCTCGCGCTGGATCGGCGTCGGCTCCTCGTAGCCGAGCGCGGCAACGGCGTCGAGCAGCTCCGGGCGCAGCCCGAGGTCGGAGAAGGTGTCACTCACTCCACTCAGACTAGGAGCCCGTTGATCTTTCCCCGCCGCGGGCGCACCACCTCGCATCGACGGATCAAAGATCCACAGACTCCTAGGCGGCGGCCTGCTCGCGCCAGTCCTGGTGCAGGCGCCAGTAGTGACCGCCGGCCGCGAGCAGCTCCTCGTGCGTGCCCTGCTCGACGATCCGGCCGTGCTCGAGCACGACGATCTGGCCCGCGCGCTCGATCGTGGAGAGCCGGTGCGCGATCACGATCGCGGTGCGGCCGGCGAGCAGCCGCCGCAGGCCGTTCTCGATCCGGCCCTCGGTGTGGACGTCGACGTTGGACGTCGCCTCGTCGAGCACGAGGATGCGCGGGTCGGCGACCAGCGCGCGGGCGAACGCGACGAGCTGGCGCTGCCCGGCGGAGAGCTGGACGCCGCGCTCGCCGACCGGGGTGTCGTAGCCCTTCTCCAGCCCGGCGATGAACTCGTCGGCGCCGACCGCGTGGGCGGCGGCGGCGACCTCCTCCTGCGTCGCGTCGGGGCGACCGAACGCGATGTTCTCGCCGACCGTGCCGCTGAACAGGAACGCCTCCTGCGGCACGATCCCCATCTGCGAGCGCAGCGACTCGGCGGTCACGTCGCGCAGGTCATGCCCGTCGACCAGGACGCGGCCGGCGGTCGGGTCGTAGAAGCGCGCGACGAGCTTGGCGAGCGTCGACTTCCCCGCGCCGGTCGTGCCGACGAGCGCGACCGTCTGCCCGGGCGGGACCTTCAGCGTCACGTCCTCGAGCGCGTTGGCGCCGGTGCCGTAGCCGAACGTGACGTCGTCGAGCACGATGTCGCCGCGCAGCCGCGGCAGCTCGATCGCGCCGGGCTTGTCGACCAGTTCGGGCTCCTCGTCGAGCAGGTCGAAGATCTTGTCGAGCGCCGCCATCCCCGCCTGGTAGGTCGTGTAGAGCTGCGAGAGCTGCTGGATCGGGTCGAAGAAGTTGTTCAGCGCGGCGAGGAAGGCGACCAGGACGCCGATCGTGATGTCGCCGTGGAGCGCTTGGATGCCGCCGTAGAGCAGGATCCCGGCGCTCATCAGCGCGCTCAGGAGCTCGACGCCGGGGAAGTACGCCGCGTTGAGGTGGACCGTCTTCATGTTCGCGCCGCGGTTCTCCTCGTTGAGCTGCGCGAACCGCTCCAGGTGGCGCGGCTCCTGCGCGAACGCGCGCACGACCCGGATGCCCGACAGCGACTCCTGCAGGTACGCCGTGATCTGCGCGACCTTCTCGCGCGTAGCGCGGTACGCGTCGGCCGAGATGATCCGGAACGCGAGCGAGCCGATGCCGAGCAACGGGAAGACGAGGTAGGTCAGCAGCGCGAGCTGGGTGTCGAGCACGAACAGGATCACCGCCGTGCCGACCAGCATCAGCGAGGAGCCGAACAGCGTCACGACGCCGTCCGAGACGAGCGTGTCGAGCGCCTCGACGTCGTTGGAGAGGCGCGAGATCAGCACGCCGGCACGCCGGCGCGAGTAGAAACCGACCGACATGGTCTGCAGGTGAGCAAACAGCTGGATCCGCAGGTCCTGCAACGCGCGCTGGCCGACCCAGCCGACGAGGTAGGTCTGCACGTAGGTCGCTCCCCAGTACACGCACGCGGTGGCGAGGAAGGCGACGACGACCCACGTCAGCGTCGTCAGGTCACCTGGCGTGATGCCCTGGTCGATCGCCAGCTTGGCCAGCGGCGGCGGCGCGAGCTGCGCCGCGGTCCCGAGCACGAGGGCGACGAACATCAGCAGCACGCGTCCGCGATACGGGCGCAGCAGCTCGATCAGGCCGCGCAGCTTGCGGCCGCGGCCGGAGGTCGCGCGCCAGCGGCGGACGATCTCGTCGCGGCGGGAGGTGGTCGGAGCGCTCACAGGCCCGCCACGCGCTCCTGCGGATCGCGCTGCAGGAACACCTGGTCCGGCAGCCCCTTGGTCGCGATCTCCGCGTAGAGCTCGGACTCCTCGAGCAGCTCCTCGTGCGTCCCGCGCGCCGCGATCTCGCCGTGCTCGAGCACGACGATGTCGTCGGCGAGCGCGATCGTCGAGAGCCGGTGCGCGATCACGAACGTCGTGCGTCCCTCCATCACCTCGCGCAGCGCCGCCTTGATCTCGCGCTCGGTCGTGGCGTCGACCGACGATGTCGCGTCGTCGAGCACGAGGATGCGGGGATCGGCGAGGAAGGCGCGCGCGATCGCGATCCGCTGGCGCTGCCCGCCGGACAGCGTCAGCCCGCGCTCGCCCACGGGCGTGTCGTAGCCGTCGGGCAGCTCGGCGATGAACTCCGCCGCCTGCGCGCGCTCGCCCGCCAGCTCGATCTCCTCTCGCGTCGCGTCCGGGCGCCCGTAGGCGATGTTGCCCGCGACGGTGTCCGAGAAGAGGAACGGGTCATCGTCGACGATCGCGATCTGCGAGCGCAGCGACACGAGGTCGAGCTCGCGCACGTCGGCGCCGTCGATCAGCACCGAGCCCCGCTGCGGGTCATAGAGGCGCGGGAGCAACTGGACGAGCGTGGTCTTGCCGGACCCCGTGGCGCCGACGAGCGCCACCGTGCTCCCCGGCTCGACGACGAGCGAGACGTCGCGCAGCGAAGGCGCGCCGTCGCCATAGGCGAACGTGACGTCGCGCAGCTCGACGCGTCCGCTCCCGTCCGGCAGCTCGCTCGCGTCCTGCGGGGAGGCGATCCGCGGCTCGGTGTCGAGGATCTCCAGCAGCCGCGCGCCCGACGCCGTGGCGCGCTGCGCCAGGCCGAGCGCGACGCCGAGCATCCGCATCGGCCCGATCAGCATCAGTAGGTACGTGTAGAACGCGGTGAAGTCGCCGAGCGAGAGCGTGCCGTGGACGACCTGGCGCCCGCCCAGCAGCAGGATCACCGCGAGGCCGATGTTGGGCAGGAACGCGAGGAACGGGTTGTAGAACGCCGCCAGCTTCGTCGTGTACATCGACTGTGAGAACACGCGCGCGACCTTGCCCCGGAAGCGCTCGAGCTGGCGTCCCTCGGCGGCGAAGGACTTCACGACGCGGACGCCGGAGATGTTCTCCTCGACCTCGGCGGTGACCTCGCCAATGCGCTGCTGGACCTCCTGCAGCGCCGGCCGCGAGCGGTACCCGTAGCGGAAGGCGACGAGCACCACGAGCGGCACCGGCAGCAGCGCGAGCACGGCCAGCCACGGCTGCAGCACGATCATCGCGACCGCCGCGAGCAGGATCGTCAGCCCGCTCTGGAGGATGAAGACGAGGCCGTAGCCGAGGAAGAAGCGCACCGAGGACAGGTCGACGGTCGCGCGCGACATCAGCTGCCCGGTCTGCTGGCGCGCGAAGAAGCCCAGCTCCAGCCGCTGCAGATGCGCGTAGAGGAGGTTGCGCAGGTCGTATTCGATGGCCAGCGAGACCTGGCCCGCAACTAATCGGCGCAGGACCGACAGCCCGAGCCGCGCCGCGGCGACGCCGACGACGACCATGGCGAGCACGCGCAGCCCCGGCTCGTCATGCGCCGAGATGCGGTCGACGGCGCGGCCGGTCAGCCACGGGATGGCGACGGTGCAGACCATCGCCAGCGCCGCCAGGAGGAGCGACCAGACGACTCCCCGCTTGTACGGGCGCAGGAATCCGAGGAGGCGTCCAAAGGTGTCCACGCAACTACACGATAGGGAGACTCGCCGGTTCCTTCGACGGTCATTGGCCCTAGGACCTCAGGTGTACACTCGCGCCCTTCATGACGGATCCCATCCAGCTCCGCAACCGCTTCGCCATGGTCAAGGGCGCCTGGGACGAGCACCTCCGCGGGACTCCGTTCCCGAGCCTCGGCGAAGGCACCGCCGAGCAGAAGATCGAGCGGCTCGAGCTCGCGCTGGTCGACGAGATGCGGGCGCGCGCCACGCCGGAGACGGCCGAGCAGGTCGCCGACGCGATGTGGAGCATCGTCCACGCGCGGCCCGACGACGACGCCGTGAAGATCCGGGTCACCCGTCATCACGAGGATCTGGCGCGTCTGGGGCATCGCCGCATCTAGCGGCCTCGAACCCGGCGGCGGCCTCGAACCCGGCGCATTCCAGCACCGGCAGCCGCGGGTACTTGGCATAGCCCGGCTCGTCCGCGAGCCCGCGCTCGCACATGGAGAACCTGGACCCGCGGGTGTTGGAGATCAGGCGCTGGTGAGCGCAGCGGTCGCAGAGCCCGGCGGCGATCAACCCGACTTGGGGCGATCGAGCACCAGGTTGACCTTGTAGTCAGGCGTCTGCTGCGGGGCGGCCTGGAACAGGTTGGGCAGCGTCAGCGCGTCGATCGCGCGGCCTTCGGTGCTGGGGATCGTGTCCGGCGTCGGCGCCTTCGCCGGCACGGTCGCGCCGAGCGGCACCTGCAGCTGGCCCTTGAGGTCGCCGGGCCGGTAGAAGACGGCCTGCGTCGGCGGCTGGTCGGAGGAGGTCGACGATGACGAGGAGGAAGACGAGGACGAGGACGAGGACGAGGAGGTGCCGTCCTGCGCGGCGCTGGGCGGCGGCGGGGGCAGCAGCGTCACGACCATGTCGACGTCGTGCATGTAGCGGAACGTGTAGAGCGAGAGCTCCAGCGCCTCGCGCCGCAGCAGCCGGTGACGCGAGGTCGAGGGCGTGCCGTCCTTGATCGATCCGCCCTCGCCCAGGCCGTTGAGCGTGTAGAGCACGGCGCGCTTGCCGCTGAACTCGTAGATGTTCCCCTGGCCGCTGCGCAGCAGGACGCCGAGCGGGATGCCCTGGATCTCCAGCGGGCCGCCGGTGACGTTGACGAGCTGGCGCCCGTCGTCGCCGTGATACTCCGAGCCGACGTGCGTCGCGATCTCCGCCGAGCCGCCCGTGAGCGAGGTCTCCTTCGGCTTCCAGCGCGACCAGTTGCTCGCAAAGCCCTCGTTCGGCGTGCCGCCGTTGGCGATCAGGATCGCGGCGACGGCGGCGGCCGCGAGCACGACGCCGCCGAGCCCGCCCATCAGGAAGCCGAAGCGGTTGCGGTACTGCGACGGCGTGGCGTCGCTCGTCGCCGCCGAGGCGACCTCGGGCGCCGTCTCCGGCGGAAGCTCGATCAGATTCGGGGTCCCGTCCGGCGCGGGCCGGCCCGCGGGAGACGGCGGTGGGATCAGATCACGGGCCATGTCGCCTCGTCCAGTACGTCGATCTCGGGCTTGACGAGCCTGGCCTCGTCGAGCAGGTCGGTCACTTCGTCGCCGTAGAGCTCGCCGGCTGCGACCAGACGGCCGGCGATGTAGTCGACGCCCTGCTTGTTCGCGCGGATCGTCATGTGGGCGAGCACGAACGCCTGTCCGAGCAGGCCGGCGACGAGCTTGCGCTTGCCCGCGTCGCCGAGCGTCGCGGCGTACGGGTTGCCGTCGGTGCTGGCACGCTGCATGAGCTGCACGCCGAGCTTCTCGAAGCGCTCGGTGACGCGCTGCTCCTCCTTCTCGCGCTCCTCCTTGTCGGCGATGCGGTCCGACAGATCGATCGGGGCCGGCGCCATCGCGGCATAGCCGACCATGCCCGCCGCGCTGGCGGTCACCGAGCCGATGTCGCCGCCGACGCCGGTGGTGGTCTGCCCGTAGAAGACGTGCTCCGCGGCCATCGCGCCGAGCACCCAGATCAGCGTGCCGACTTCCTCCGAGCGCCACGACACCAGCCGGTCCTCGATCGCCATCGCTTGGTGATGGCCGCCGCTGGAGCCGCGCCGGCGGATCGACAGCCGGGTCGAGAGCACGTTCTCCGCGTAGAGGTGGCCGCAGACCGCGTGGCCCGCCTCGTGGATCGCGATCGAGCGCGCCTCGTGCTTGGGGTACGCCTGGCCGACCGCGACGCCGGACTCGACCGTCGTCATCGCCGCCACGAGGTCATGGCGGCTGAACGCCATCCGCCCGTCCGAGTGCGCGTAGGTCAGCGCCAGCGAGCACGCCTGGTCGATCATCGCGGGGGAGTAGCCGTTGGTGATCCGCGCGAGCTCGTCGCGCGCCTTCTCGGTGTCGAGATCCGCCTCGTGGGAGACCTTCGCGAGGTAGAGATCGAAGATGTCGCGCCGGTCCTCCCACGTCGGCGTGCGGAAGTAGATGTGGCGGCCCATCCGTCCCGGGCGGGTGAGCGCCGGGTCCAGCGACGCCAGCGGCGCGTTGCACGCGCCGATGAAGTAGACCTCGTCCTTGCGCGGTCGCGGCGGCCTGAGCCGCAGCTTCAGCGGGCCGATGGCCTGTGGAACGACGTACATCGCGTCGAGGAAGCTGTTGAAGCGGCGGGTGAACACGCGCTTGAGCAGCGGCGGGTCGTCGATGCCGTCCATCACGACGAGCAGCTGGTTGAGCGCCATGCCGCCGCCCATCCCCATGCCGCCGGGCATGATCACGTTGCGGATCGCGTCGGCGGCGCGCGTGATGAAGGCGGGGTAATGCTGCCGCGGCGGGTCGGCGCGCATCGCGAACAGCTTCTCACGCCAGGCCTCGGTCTCCAGCACGAGGTCGCCCGAGTTGGTGAACGCGCCGAGCGGGCCGAAGAAGTGCGTGTCGTGGATCGTGCCCGTGTTGAGCGGCTGGAAGCCGGTGCCGAGCGAGGAGCGGCGCATGCCGACGGCGTCGATCTCGTCGATGAAGACGATGCACTGGCCGCCCCACTTGTTGGCGAGCTTCTTGGCCTTGCGCGCCAGGAAGCGGACGATGATCGCGTCCATGCCGATGAACGTCTGCGCGAACCCCGAGCCGGGGATCGTCACGAACGGGCAGTTGAAGGACGTCGCGATGCCCTTGGAGAGCATCGTCTTGCCGGTGCCCGGGGCGCCGAGGAAGAGGACGCCGCGCTCGCGCTTGCCGCCGGCCTTCTCGAACTCCTCGCCGGACTGCCACAGCGACACGACGCGCGTGATCTCCAGCTTGGCCTCGGCCTGCCCGCGGACGTCTTCCATCTTGACGCCCCAGTCGGCCTCGCCCGGCTCGTAGGCCTTGATCTGCTGGATCCCCATGGCGACCATGGGGCCGAAGAGGATCGCGAAGTTGATGAAGAACAGGAAGACGAGCTGGAACGCCAGCCCGAAGATGCTCGAGACCTTGAAGCCCTGGAAGCTGTCGCCGATCGACGTGACGGCGTCGCCGATCGACTCGCCCTTGATCAGCGCGATCACCCCGAGGACCACCAGCGCGATGCCGCCGAGCCAGAGCCAGACCTTGAACTTGTGGCGCCAGTACCAGACGCGTCGGCGGGAGAGCACGTCCTGCTTCTTCAGGGCGTCCTCGGCGCCGTACAGCGACGGCGACGGGATCAGCTTGTGGGCGATCACGTCGATCAGCCCGCGGAAGATGACCACGCCGGCGAACGCGCCGACGACCGACCAGAAGACCGACCAGTCGTACGACGTGTGCAGCAGCACGAACAGCGCCGGCGACGTGATGATCGCGACGATCGTCGCGGCGCGACCGAGCGCGCGCCACTCACGCGCTAGCGAGATCGCCTGATCGTTGACCCTCCGCTGAACCAGGCGGGGCGGCTCTTCCCTCGACACATCGTCAGTGTACGCAGCCGGGATTGGCCCGGATGTCGGGCTTTAGACGCCTCTTAGGCATGACGAACCGTCCCCTACGGAGCGGTGGCGCCGGTCAGCGCAGCCGCGCCTGAAGCGCCAGCACGCGCGCCGCGGAGGCGCGGACGCGCGCGCGAAAGGACTTCGACGCACGCGCTCGCGCCAGCAGCGCCCGGTACGCCCGGATCCAGGAGCCCTGGCCGGTCGTGAGCACGATGTCGTTGCCGGCGGCGATCGAACGCACCGCGACCTGCTCGGTGGTGCCGGTCGCACGCACCGCGACGGCCTCGATCGAGTCGGTCATCACCACCCCCTTGAAGCCGAGCTTGGCGCGCAGCAGGTCCTCCAGGACGGCGGGCGACTGCGAAGCGATGTGCGCGCGGTCGAGCGCGGGGTAGACGGCGTGCGCGCTCATCACCAGCGGGACGCCGGCGGAGATCGCGGCCTTGAACGGCGCGAGGTCGCGGCCGGTCGGGGCGCCGCCGGCGATCACCGTCGAGCCGCGGTCGGTGTTGACCGTCGTGCCGCCGAGGCCGGGGAAGTGCTTGGCGGTCGGGGCGACGCCCGCCCCGAGCCAGCCCTTCACGGCGGCCGCGACCGCGCTCGCCGCACGCCGCGGGTCGTGCGAGAACGCGCGCGTCTCGAGCGCGGCGCCGGCGACCGACGGGACGTCGCCGACCGGCGCCAGCGCGACGTTGATGCCGAGCGCGCGCAGCGCGCTCCCCGCGGCCCGCGCGTCGGGTCCCGGACGCTGCCCCGCCGCGGCGCTGACCGGTGGCGCCCAGGAGACGATCCGGATCGGGCCGCCCTCCTGGTCGACGCACACGATCGGCGTCGCGCCGGCGTGGCGGCCCGACGCGCGCAGCGCGCCCGTGAGCTGACGCAGCTGGGACGGCGCGGCGACGTTGTCGCGGAACAGGATCGCGCCCGCGGCCCAGCCGCGGTTGAGCGCCCGGCGCACGTACGGTGGCGCCTCGGTCCCGTCGAAGCGCAGCACGATCAGCTTGCCGACCTGCTGCGCCAGCGAGAGCCGGTCGACGGCGGCGGGCGTGGGCGACGGCACCGGCCGCGAGCGCGGCGCCGGCTGCGGGTGGATGAACGCCGTGAACCGCTGCTCGTCGTCGTGCCGCGCGCCGAGCGCCGCGCCGGCGATCAACGCGAGCGCAGCGCCGGCCAGCAGGACAAGGCGCCGCCGGCGGACGGCGCGCGAGCGCGACGCCCGCGCGACTCGCCTTGCGGAGTCTCTCGCGGGCGGCACGCGCGCAGCATAGGCGTCACCCCGCGCGCGCCTTCCAGGTGCGGTACTCCTCGCGCATGCACGCGCCGCACGGGCGGAAGCCGGCGGCGACGGCCGTCGCCTCGTCGGCGAAGAACACGCGGTGGCGCGGCTGCAAGCCGCGCCGCAGCAGGCTGAGCGCGACCGGGCAGTCGAGCCGGCCGTAGACGCGAGTGCGCGCGTGGCCGCCGAGCCGTCCCTTGGCCGCGCTCTCGTACGCGACCCCGTCGGTCCCTAGCAGCGTGTAGATGGGCCTCGCCCTCCGGTCACCGCTACTCGCCGCCGCGGCCTACGCGTCCTGGGGCGTCCGGAACCCGCCGCCGCGGCCTACGCGTCCTGGGGCGTCCGGAACCCGCCGCCGCGGCCTACGCGTCCTGGGGCGTCCGGAACCCGCCGCCGTCGATCAGCTCGATGCGGTAGCCGTCCGGATCCTGGACGAAGCAGATGCGCCCGACCTCGGGGCGCCCGCCGGGATGGAACGGCGGCTTCTCCGGCTCGACGCCGGCGCCGGCCAGCTCCGTGAGCAGCGCATCGAGGTCGTCGACCGTGAGCGCGATGTGGTTGTACCCGTCGCCGACGTCGTATGGCTCCTCGCGCCCCATGTTGACCGTCAGCTCGAGCGTGTCGCCGTCGCCCGGGAGCCCCATGTAGACGTTGTAGGCCGTCTCGAACTGCAGCTTGCCGCGGCGCTCGTAGCCGAGCCGCTCGTAGAAGCGCACCGACCGCTCCTCCTCGAGCACGCGGACGCAGGTGTGGACATAGCGCTTGGCCATGCCCGGATGCTACGCAAACCGATTACGCCTGACGAAATGGGGGAAGTGTCAGAACGGAAACCCGCCTCGGGGAGAGAGGAAGAGTGGATGAGCGGCTTCGGACTGACCATCGAGGAGCTCGAGCCAGGCGCGGTGCGCTTCGCGCTGCGGGGAGAGCTCGATCTCGCTCACGCGTACACGTTCGACGAGGAGCTGCGCGCGGTCGAGACGACGCGCCCGGCCTGCGTCGTGATCGATCTGCGCCAGCTGACGTTCCTGGACTCGTGCGGCCTCGCGCGGCTGCTGGCGGCGCGCCGGCGTGCGCGCCGCCTCGGGCACCGGCTGGTACTCGTCCGCGGCTCGGCCGCGGTTCAGCGCCTGTTCGCCATGACGGCGGTCGACGAGGCGTTCGAGATGGTCAACGACCTGCCGGTCGCCCTCACGCGGTAGGCACGTCGGCGCTCGGCCGCCCGAGCTCGACCTCCACGCCGTCGGCGTCGAAGCTGACGTGGCCCTGGACCTTGGCGGCCTCCGCCAGCGGCGCCTCGTAGCTCCACGCCGCGTCCGCGATGCCGTCCAGGGACCAGTACGTGGCCTGGCCCTTGTACGGGCAGATCGTGCGCTTCTCGGCCGGCCTCAACACGCCCGCCGCGACGTCCGCGCGGGGGACGTACACGCGCGGCTTCAGACCGGTCTCGAACAGCAGCTTCGGCCGCTCCGAGCGCGCGATCACCTTGCCGCCGGCCCTCACCACGACGGGGCGCGAGGTCTCGTGGACGTCGACGCGGTGGTAGGGGTCGCGAAGGTGCCCGTAGACGGGCTCCTCCTCGACGAACCACGCGTCCATCCTGTTCCAGTAGGGCGCCGCGTACCCTTTCAGCCACGACGCCTCCGGATTGGGCTCGTTGTACTCCCACACCACGTTCTCGGCGTCGCCGACGGAGTAGTAGGACGCGTCGCCCTTGAACGGGCAGTGCGTCGAGTGGTCGGTGCGCCGCAGCAGCGAGTGGTCGAAGTCGGCGAGCGGGATGTAGGGGACCGGCTTGATGCCGGTCTCATACAGCAGCTTCGCGCCCTCGGTGTCGAACAGCACGCGCCCGCCGATCACCGCGCGCAGGCGGCGGGGGAAGTCGGCGTAGAAGATCCGGTGCTTCGGTGCGTCGGTGTATCGTCGCCCGGAGGTCCCCGCTTGCGGTGACCGCAGGGCGAAATCAAAATTGAACGAGCCGCCGGGAGTCCCCGCCAGCGGTCCGGTTCCGATCGTCAAGCTCATGCCCTTGATCGTGTCAGGCGCGCACTCTCGGCCTCGGGCGCACCTGGGCGACGGCGATCCCGCCGGCGACGAGCGCCGCGCCTCCCACCGCCGCGGCGGTGATCGCCTCGTCGCGCACGACCGCGCCGAGCGCGAGCGCGCCGAACGGGATGATCAGCGAGATGAAGCTCGTCGTCATCGCCGGCAGCTCGTGCAGCAGGACCGTCAGCGTCACGAACGTGAACGCGGTGCCGAACACGGCGAGGTAGAGGATCGAGCCGACCGACGCGGCCGACCACGATGTCGCGCCCCAGTCCTCGGTCAGCGCCGAGATCGCCGCCAGCACCAGCCCGCCGCCGAGCATCGCCCAGCCGTTGAGCACGAGCGGGTCGGCGCCGGCGCCGCGGCGCTTGATCGCGACGTTGCCGATCGCGCTCGCGAGCGGCGAGGCGACGACCGCGGTGGCGGCGAGCGCCGTCCGCGTCCCGCTGCCGAGTTGCAGGCTCTCCCCGAACGCGAGCACGAGGCCGCCCAGCGCGACGGCGACGCCGGCGAGCAGGCGCGGGCTCAGCCGCTCCTGCGGCAGGAACGCGACCGACAACAGCGCGACGTAGAGCGGGAGCACGCCGAAGAGGACGGCGGTCAGGCCGGACGGGACGTACTGCTCCGCCCAGTAGATCAGGCCGTAGGTCGTGGCGAAGGGCAGGAGGCCGATCAGCGCGGCGAGCGCGGCGTCCGTGCGCAGCGGCCGGCGCACGGCGACCGCCGCCGTCAGCACGCCGGCGCCCGCCAGCGTGAAGCGGATCCCGGCGCCGAAGAACGGCGCGACATCCTCCAGCCCGACGGCGATGACCACCCACGTGCTCGACCACACGAGCACGAGCGCGGCGTAGAGGATCCAGACGAGCGAGCGCGGCACGGGTGGGAGAGGGTATGACTCCGCCCGTGCGGATCTCCGTGATGATCGAAGGCCAGGAGGACGTGACCTGGGAGGACTGGGTCGCGCTGGCCGATGCCTGCGAGCGCTCGGGGATCGAGGCGCTCTTCCGCTCCGACCACTACTTGTCCGTCTCGGGCGAGCACGGGCGCGGCGCGCTCGACGCCTGGGGGACGATCTGCGGACTGGCGGCCCGCACGCAGTCGCTGCGGCTCGGGACGCTCGTGTCGCCGGCGAGCTTTCGCCATCCGTCGATCCTCGCCAAGCTCGCCACGACCGCCGATCACATCTCCGGCGGCCGCATCGAGCTCGGCCTCGGGACCGGCTGGTCGGAAGTCGAGCACCGCGCCTACGGCTTCCGGTTCCTCCCGATGAAGGAGCGCATGGACGTGCTCGAGGAGCAGTTGCGGATCGTCCACGGCCACTGGCGGGAGGGTCGCTTCAGCTTCAGCGGCGAGCGCTACGCCGTCGACGACCTCGACGCGCTGCCCAAGCCGGTCCAGCGCCCGCATCCGCCGCTGGTCATGGGCGGCGGCGCCGGACCCCGGGCGGCGCGGCTCGCGGCCGCCTACGCCGACGAGTACAACACCGTCTATCCGACGCTCGACGAGGTGCGAGAGCGGCGCGCGGCGATCGCCGCGGCGTGCGAGAAGGCCGGCCGTGAGCCGATCCCGTTCAGCGTGATGGTGATGACGGTGATCGGGCACGACCGCGCGGAGGCCGAGCGCCGGGCGCAGGAGCTGTCGGCGTGGTCGGGATCCCAGGTCGACTTCGGCGAGCTCGGGCGGACGGGCGTCGGCGGGACCGTGGAGGAGGCGGTGGCGAGGCTGCGCGCCTACGAGGAGGCGGGCGCCGAGCGCGCGTTCCTGCAGTGCCTGCTGCATCGCGACCTCGACATGATCGACCTGATCGGGCGCGAGCTCGTCCCGGCGGTGACGTGATGGCCGACGACGACGACGACTGGGTCGGCGAGCCGCCCGAGGGCCGCTACAACCGCGACCGCGCCAAGCCCGAGTTCTGGGGTCGTCAGTGGCAGGGCCGCGCCATCACCGGCGCGGTCGTGCTCGTGCTGATCGTGATCGTGCTCATCCTCGTGCTGAGCTGACCGGCGCCTGGGCGCGCAGCGCCGTCGCCTCGATCGCGTCGAGGATCTGCGGCCAGGCGCCGCGCGGCAGGCCGTGGCCCATGCCCTCGATCTCGATCAGCCGCGCGCCCGGGATCGCCTTCGCCGTGGCGCGGCCGCCGGACCGCCGGATCAGCTTGTCCTCGGTGCCGTGGATGACGGTCGTGGGAAGCGTGAGCCTGCGCAGCTGCGGACTGCGGTCGCGGTCGGCGACGATCGCGGCCAGCTGGCGCCCGGGGCCGGCGGGATCGCCGCCACGATCGAAGCTGCGCTCGGCGATCGTGCGCAGGTCCTCGATGCCCGGCTCGTAGCCGCTGCCGCCGATCTTGGTGAACATCTTCACGCCGTGCTCGATGAAGCCCTCGCGATCGCGCGGCGCCGGCCGCAGGAGCACGGCGTACATGCTCAACGCTGGCTGGCCGCTCCAGAAGCTGCCGGTGTTGGAGAAGATCGAGACAAGCGAGAGTGCCCGCTCCGGATGGCGGATCGCGATCGTCTGGGCGATCATGCCGCCCATCGAGGCGCCGACGAGGTGCGCCTTCTCGATGCCCAGATGATCGAGCACGCCGATGCTGTCGCCCGCCATGTCGGCGAGCGTGTAGGGCGCGTTGCGGTTGCGGATCGCGAGCTTCCACAACGGCGGCGGCTCGAGCTGCCGCAGATGCGTGGAGCGCCCGATGTCGCGGTTGTCGTGGCGGATCACGAAGAAGCCGCGGCCCGCGAGCTCGGTGCAGAAGTCGTCGTGCCAGGCGACCATCTGGGTGCCGAGACCCATGATCAGCAGGATCGCGGGGTCGCCGGCGTCGCCGAACGTCTCGAAGCAGATGTCGACGTCCCCGACGCGTGCGAACTGCTCACTCATCCTCCGAGCGTAGTGTCTGCGCCATGGCGGGGACGTGGCAGACGATCGCGGGGCCGGACGGGCGGCGCCTGCGCGTGGTGGACGACGGTGACCCACGCGGTGTGCCGGTGCTCGTGCACCACGGCACGCCGGGGGCCGGATTGCTCCACGCGCCGTGGGCGGACGACGCCGCCGCGCGCGGGATCCGGCTGCTCTCGTATCACCGTCCGGGCTACGGCGAGTCGACGCGCGACGCGGGCCGGACGGTCGCGTCGGCGGCGGCGGACGCCGCAGCGATCGCGGATGCGCTCGGCTTCGAGCGCTTCGCGACCTGGGGCGCGTCGGGCGGCGGCCCGCACGCGCTGGCCTGCGCGGCGCTGCTGGGGAGCCGCGTGGTCGCATGCGCGACGATCGCGTCGGTCGCCCCGCGCGTCGACGGCTTCGACTTCCTCGCCGGGATGGGCGAGGGCAACGTGCGCGAGTTCGAGGCGGCGATCGCCGGTGAAGCCGAGCTGCGGCCGCTGCTCGAGCGGCTCGGCGCCGGGATGCTCGGCGACGAGGCCGAGGAGCTGACGGAGGGCGATCTCGAATCGGTCTTCAGCCCGGCCGACGCCGCCGTGCTCGCCCGCCCGCTCGGGGTCTTCCTGCAGGAGAGCTTCCGCGCCGGCCTTGCCGGCGGGGTCGACGGCTGGGTCGACGACGACCTCGCGTTCGTAGGCCCGTGGGGCTTCGATCCCGGCGCGATCGCCGTGCCGGTGCAGGTGTGGCAGGGCCGCCAGGACCGCATGGTCCCGTACGAGCACGGCGTCTGGCTCGCGCGCCGGCTGCCGCGCGTCGACGTCCGCCTCTCGCCCGACGACGGGCACCTCACGCTCCCCGAGCGGCGCGTGGGGGAGGTCCACGCGTTCCTGCGCGAGCGCTTCTAGGCGTTCAGGCCGATCGGGCAGGAGACGCCCGTGCCGCCCAGGCCGCAGTAGCCGTTGGGCACCTTGGCCAGATACTGCTGGTGGTAGTCCTCGGCGTAGTAGAACTCGCCGAGCGGGGCGACCTCGGTGGTGATCTCGCCGTAGCCGGCGGACTTCAGGCGCTCGCCGAACAGCGCCTGCGACGCCTCGACCGCGGCGCGCTGGGACTCGTCGGTCAGGTAGATCGCCGAGCGGTACTGCGTCCCCGCGTCGTTGCCCTGGCGCATGCCCTGGGTCGGGTCGTGGTTCTCCCAGAAGAGCCTGAGGATCTCCTCGTAACCGGTCTGCTCGGGGTCGAAGACGACGAGGACGGCCTCCGTGTGCCCGGTGCGGCCGCTGCAGACCTCTTCATAGGTGGGGTTGGGCGTGTAGCCGCCGGCGTAGCCGACCGCCGTGGTGTAGACGCCGGGCGCCTGCCAGAACACGCGCTCGGCACCCCAGAAGCAGCCCATGCCGACGACGGCCGTCTGGAGGTTCTCGGGGAACGGCGGCTTGATGGGCGTCCCCAGCACGAAATGCCGGTCGGGCACGGGGATCGGGTCACGGCGGCCGGGGAGTGCGTCCTCCGGCGCCACCATGCGGGACTTCGAGCCTAGGAGGAACATGCCTACACAGTACGGGCAGGCACGGTTCCGTTACGCCGCGTCTTCAGCCCTCTTCGCCGTCGGCGCCGGTCATCGCCTCGAGCAGCTCGAGCGCGGCGGCCTGGGCGGGCGTGACGAGGACCTCGCCGCCGACGTCCTCGAGCTGCGGGAAGAAGCTCGCGTGCACCGCGACCTCGTCCTGGCCGGCGTCCTCGAGGACGATGACGGCGCGGCCGCCGTTCTCGCGCTCGGACTCCTCCTCACCGCCGAGCGCGGCGCCGGCGGCCGTGAGCACGGCCACCGCAAGGTCGTGCCAGTGGTGCAGAGCGTCGGCTCGCTCCTCGTCGGTCATCTGGGCTAGGTGGTGGCGGTTGCGCTCGGCGAGCGCGGCGACCGCGGCCCCGAGCGGGGCCTCGGCCAGCAGATCGTCCGGTGAGGGCACACGCCCAGTATGGCGCGCGTCAGCAGGCGCTCGTTGCGGGCACCTCGAAGTCCGCTCGCTCGGCCGCCGCCACCGTGTCCGCTCCGACCGCGAACGGGGCCTCGGCGCGGTAGGAGTCGAGCTTCACCGACGGGCCGCCCTCGATCGTCGCCGTGCGGGTGCAGCGCAGGAACGGCAGCTCGATGCGCGCGGCGGCGACGTCCACCGTCCCGAGCGTCGGGACATGCAGCCACCACTCGGCGTTGGCGCTGGTGAGCAGTACGCCGACGCGGTGCCCCGCGGGCAGCTTCCAGTCGTCCCCGTAGAGGTCGAACGTGGTGCTGCCGGCGCCATTGAGCAGGTCCGCGCCGCGCGAGATCAGCGTCGCCTGGTTGCCGGCGTCGATGTCGTACACGTCGGCGACGAGGTTGGCGCGGCTCGGCGCGCTCGCCACGTCGACGGAGAGCTTCGGGACGCCGGCCAGATGCGCGCCGGCGGCGAGCGGCTTGGAGATCGTCCAGATGCCGGTGCCGGCGCCTGACCCGGTGCCGTCGTTCTGGCCGTCGTCGGTGTAGGAGCCACGGTTCAGCGTGATGCCGGCGGGGGCGGAGTCGGCGGGCGGCCACGCGTCCTCCGCGCGCCACGTGCCGTCGCTGCTCTCGACCGCGACGGGCGGGTCGTCGGCGACCTGCGCGCCCTTCACATAGCGGTCGAAGAAGCGCATCACCTCGTCGAACCAGCCGTGGCGGCCCATCAGCAGCCGGCCGGACGCGTCGGCGTCGTTGCCGCGCACGTGGTCCCACATGCCGAACCACGCCCGCTTCGGGCCGGCGAGGCCGTTATAGAGGTCCCACGTCCCGTCGGGCTTGGTGTTGTCCTCGATGAAGCCCTGCGTGAGGAACAGCGGCGTCGTCTTGCCCTTGGTGGCGGCGATGTAGTCGCGCGCCCTCCAATACGCCGAGCCGTGGTCGGAGCTCTGCTGGTCGAGCCAGTTCAGCGCCGGGCAGCCGGGACGCGCGACGTCATTCAGCGAGTCGGCGTTGTAGGCGAGCGTGTCGCCGGTCGTGCCCGGCGTGCCGGCGATCGCGTCGTACAGCAGCGGCGTCGCGAGCGAGTTCGTGAAGCGGACCCGGTTGGTGTAGAGGTAGCGGTAGAGGTCATACACCGGCTCCTGCGAGACGACGGCGGCCAGTCCCGCGGGCTGCTGCGCGATGCCCATCAGCCCGGTCGCGCCGTCGTAGGACTTGCCGTACATGCCGACCTTGCCGGTCGACCACGGCTGCGCCGCCGCCCACTCGACCGCCGCCTTCGCGTCCGCCTGCTCGCCCGGGCCGCCCCAGTCGAGGCAGCCCGTCGAGCCGCCGAAGCCGCGCAGGTCGACCTGCACCCACGTGTAGCCGCGCTCCATCAGCTTCGCGCCTTCGATGAAGTCGTAGAACCGCGCGGACGGTCCGGCCTCACCCGTGGGCGTGTACGGGGTGCCCTCGACGGGCCCGGCGGGACCCGTCTGGCCCGAGTGGTTGAAGTACGGGCCGATCGAGAGGATCACGGGCGTCCTGGCGTCCGCGGGCAGGCCGGCGGGACGCAGCACGTCGGCGTGCAGTCTGGTGCCGTCGGCCTCCTTGATCGTGGCCTGGGTCCACGTCGCCCCGGGCGGCGGGGCGTCGGCGAAGGCAGCGGCCGGGAAGCAGAGCGCCACGGCGAGGGCGAGCAGGGTGCGCATGGATACGTGAACGCACGCACCGCCGCTAGCTTGCGGTGCGATGAGCGCTCGCATCGGACTCGGGCTCGCCGCCCTCGGCCGCCCCGGCTACCTGAACCTCGGCCACGGCGCCGATCTCGGCGCCGACCGCTCCGTCGCCGCCCTGCGCGCCCGCTCCCACGCGGTGCTGGACGCGGCCTATGCGGCCGGCGTGCGCGACTTCGACGCCGCGCGCTCGTACGGGCGCGCGGAGGAGTTCCTGGGCGAGTGGCTGCGCTCGCGCGACCCGGCCGGCGTGCGGATCAGCTCCAAGTGGGGCTACGTGTACACCGCCGGCTGGGAGGTCGCGGCCGATCCACCGGAGGTCAAGCACCACGACGCCGACACGTTCCGCCGCCAGCTCGCGGAGTCGCGCGAGCTGCTCGGCGATCGGCTCGACCTCTACCAGATCCACTCGGCGACCCCGGATAGCGGCGTGCTCGAGAACGACGCGGTGCTGTCGGCGATGGTCGAGGCGGGCGTGCCGCTCGGCGTCAGCGTCAGCGGCGTGAGCCAGGAGGAGACGCTCGATCGCGCCCGCGAGCTGGGCATCTTCAGCGCCGTGCAGGCCACGTGGAACCTGCACGAGCGCAGCGCCGAGCCGGCGCTCGAGCGCGCCGCGGCGGCCGGGCTCACCGTGTATGTGAAGGAGGGGCTCGCGAACGGGCGGCTCGCGACGGTCGGCCGCGCGCCCGCCCTGGACGCCGCCGCGGCGGAGCTGGGCACGACGCCGGACGCGCTCGCGCTGGCCGCGATCCTCACGCGCCCGTGGGCGGGCGTCGTGCTCTCCGGCGCGGCGACGATCGACACGCTGGGGTCCAACCTGCGCGCGCTGGAGGTCGGCGAGGTGCCTGACCTTGCCGAGCTGCGCGAGGACGGCGGCGAGTACTGGGCGCGCCGATCCGCGCTGCCCTGGAACTAAGGTGAGCGGCATGGACAAGCCCGCTGTCGAGATCCCGGACGGACCGCCGTCCTACCAGCTCGAGCTCGAGGACATCGTCGTCGGCGAGGGCGACGAGGCGGTCTCTGGGAGGATCGTCGAAGTCCACTACGTCGGTCACTCGTGGTCGACGGGCGACCAGTTCGACGCGTCGTGGGACCGCGGCGACACGTTCAAGTTCGGCCTCGGCAAGGGCCAGGTCATCCAGGGCTGGGACCAGGGCGTCGCCGGCATGAAGGTCGGCGGCCGGCGGCGGATCACGATCCCGCCGAACCTCGGCTACGGCAAGCGCGGCGCGCCGCCCGTGATCAAGCCCGACGAGACGCTCGTGTTCGTCGTCGACCTCATCGGCGTGCGGTGAGCGATCTCGTCTGGTCGAGCTCGGGCGGCGACCAGCGCAAGCGGCGCCCGGAGGAGCCCGCGCGGCAGGCTCCGTCCGGCGGTCGCGTGAAGGTCCGGCGCGAGGTCGCGGGGCGCAAGGGCAAGCCCGTCACGACGATCTCCAACGTGCCGCTCGACGACGCCGGCCTTCGCGCGCTCGCGGGCCGGCTGAAGAAGCGCTGCGGCGTGGGCGGATCCGCCAAGGACGGGATGATCGAGCTGCAGGGGGATCACCGGACCCTCGTCGTCGAGCTGCTTCGCGCCGAGGGCTACGACGTCGTTCTCGCCGGCGGCTGAACGGCTGCTGGACGCCTCCGGCGCGCGGTCGCGACGAACCCCTGTGGGAGACCTGGGAGCGATACTGCTCCCGGTGAGCTATCCCCACCGCCGCCTGATCTCGACACGCTGGGCCGACAACGACGTCTACGGGCACGTCAACAACGTCGAGTACTACGCGTTCTTCGACACCATCATCAACGCGTACCTGATCGAGCAGGGCGCGCTCGACATCCACGCGGGGCAGGTGATCGGCGTGTGCGCGGAATCGCACTGCACCTACCACGCCGCGCTCGCGTTCCCCGAGGCGGTCGAGGGCGCGCTGCGCGTCGGCGAGCTGGGACGCTCGAGCGTCCGCTATGAGCTCGCCCTGTATCGCGAGGGCTCCGACGATCCCGCGGCCGAGGGCTGGTTCGTCCACGTCTTCGTCGATCGCGCGAGCCGCCGGCCGGTGGCGATCGATGGGCGGCTGCGCTCGGCCCTGGAGGCCCTGGCATGACTTTCGCGGACGTAGCGCGGGCGTTCGAGGGCGAGCCCGACGTGACGCGCGGCCGCGGGTTCGCGCGCGAGGTCCTCAAGCGCGAGGGGAAGATCTTCGCGATCGACTACGAGGGCGCGGTCGTCTTCAAGCTGCCGGCGGACCGGTGCGCCGCGCTGGTCTCGGAGACGAGCGCGGTGCCGTTCGATCGCGGGCAGGGGAAGCCTCTGCGCGAGTGGGTGGTGGTCCGGGAGAGCGACGCCTGGCTCCCGTTGGCGCACGAGGCGCTCGCCTTCGCGCGCTCGCCGAGCTGACCGAGCCGCAGTTCGCCGAGGGCGGCGCGGGTCTCCGTGGGGTCTCTCCGCCGGGTTCGGGCGAACTGCGCTGGTAAGGGAGGGCGTCCATTTGGCTTCGGGGTCTGCGAGGCCGGGTGGTCGTTTGGAGCGCCGGGCCAGGGGGTGCACGACGAAGCTTCGAATAGTTCGAAGGTTCGTAGGGCACCCCTCGGCTCGTGCCGGTGGTGATCACTCGTGCGCGATTGGGCCCGTCCGACTGGTCGTTCGTGGGCGGCGTTCCCGGCCAGCGACGTAGACCCGCATCCCTTACCCGCGCAGTTCGCCGGTCCTGCCGGGCCCGCGAGGCCTGCGCTGCCGAACGCGGTGCGCGCGGCCGAGTGGTCGCGCGGGCCCTCGGGCTCGTCGAGCGAGTGGTCGATCGTGGCCGCCGCGCCGCCGGGCCAACTCGTCCCGCATCCCTCGCCCGCGCAGTTCGCCGGTCCTGCCGGGCCCGCGAGGCCTGCGCTGCCGAACGCGGTGCGCGCGGCCGAGTGGTCGCGCGGGCCCCTCGGGCTCGACGAGCGAGTGGTCGATCGCGGCCGGCGGGCCAAATCGTCCCGCATCCCTCACCCCGCGCAGTTCGCCGGCCCGCGAGATCCCGCGCGGTCGCCCTCGGCGGCCGCGGGGCCCGAGCGCCGGGCGAAGGGGTGTGCGCCGAAGCTTCGGCGTATGCGCGGCGCGTCGTGCCCGGCGATGCTCGCTCGCGACCCGCTACGCCCGGCTCGCCGCATCAAGCTGCCGCGCCAGGGCCGAGACGGCGTCGCGCAGCTCGTCCGGTCGCCGGATCACGAACGGCCACCCGAGCCCCGCGAGCATCTGCGCCATCCCGTCCAGCTGCTCGGCGCGGCACACCATCACGACCGCGCCGTCCTCGCCGGACAGCTCCGCCATCGTCGCCGGCACCCGGGCGCGCGCCTCGTCCAGGGTCGTCGAGAGCAGGACCTCGACCTCCCATCGCCACGGCACGCGCGCGAGTGACCGCGCGACGTGCGCGGCCGCGTCGAACCCTGGCGGTGCCGGCGCGGCCGGGTCCTCGAGCACCGCCACGGCCGCGACCCGGTCGACGCGGAACGTGCGGATGTCCTCGCCCGCCAGGGCGGCCAGGTACCAGCGCCCGTTGTGGAACACGATCCCGTACGGGTCGACATCGCGCTCGCTCACCAAGCCCTCGTGCGTCGTGTACGTCATCCGCGCGCGCCGCCGCTTCCGCGCCGCCGCGGCGAGGGTGAGCAGCGTGGGCGTGGCCGGTGACGCCGCCGGCGTCTCCGCGCGGGTGAACCCGAGCGTCTGCTGGAGCGCGGCGACGCGGTCGCGCAGCGCGACCGGCAGGACGCGGCGGATCTTCGCAAGCGCCGCGTCGGCGGTCGGGAGCCCGAAGCGCTCGGCCGCCACGAGGCCGAGCACCACCGCGGTCGCCTCGTCGTCCGTGAGCATCAAGGGCGGGAGCTTGTAGCCGGGCCGCAGCCGATAGCCGCCGTGGCGGCCGCGCCTCGCCTCGACCGGGATGCCGAGCTCCTGCAGCTTGGTCGCGTAGCGGCGGACCGTCCGCGGGTCGACCTCCAGGCGCTCCGCCAGCTCCGCCCCGGAGACCTCGGCGCGGTCCTGCAACAGCTCGAGCAGGGCGAAGACGCGTGTGGCGGGACGAGACATGAATGCGGACCGAAACCGCCCGCATTCTCGCATACCTTGAACCGCATGACCACTTTCGCCCTCGTCCCCGGCGCCTGCCTCGGCGGCGCCGCCTGGTCCCGGGTCGCCGCCCTCCTGCGCGCCGGCGGCCACGACGTGCACGCCCTCACGCTCACCGGGCTCGGCGAGCGCGCGCACCTCGCGACGCCCGAGACGAACCTGGACACCCACATCACCGACGTCATCGCGACGCTCGCCGCCCACGACCTGACCGACGTCGTCCTCGTCGGCCACTCGTACGCGGGAGCCGTCGTCGGCGGCGTCGCCGACCGCGCGCCCGAGCGCCTCTCGCGCGTGATCTACCTCGACGCCCTGGTCCCGCAGGACGGCGTCTCGCTGTTCGACGCCGGCGGGCCCGAGTACCGCGCCGCGATGGAGGCGGCGGCGAACGGAGGTCGGCGGATCCCGTTCATGACCGACGAGCAGCTCGACGCCTACTACGGCCGCCACGACCTCACGCCCGCGCAGCGCGCCTGGATCCGCGCGCACGACGCCGGCCACCCGATCGGCACCTTCGAGCAGGCGATCGCGATCGGCGCGCCGAAGGTCCCCCGCCGCTACCTGAACTGCACGCGCTGCCCGAGTCCCGCGCCCGCGTGGGACGACGTCGCCGAGCTCGACGCCGGCCACTGGCCGATGTTCACTGCGCCGGAGGCGCTGGCGGCGGCGCTGACTGCTTGATCCGCTGCCGGAGCGCCTCGCCGCGCCCGGCCGACACCGCGCGCGCCGCGCGCCGCTCGTCGAGCTCGACGCCGCGCGCGGCGGCCAGCTCGACGAGCTCCTGGCGCTCCTCGCTCTCCCGCGCCGCGCGCAGGAACAGCCAGCAGAACAGGCAGATCGTGACGATCGAGCCCTCGATCATCATGATCGCGCCCGCGGCGCTCTGGTCGTTGATGGGGGAGATGCCCCAGTCGCGCTCGGTCGGCCCGTAGCGCGGATAGAACACCGTCCCCGACCACAGCAGCGCGTTGGCCAGCACCGTCTCCGTGAAGCGGACGATGATGATGTAGATCAGCCGCGCGAGGTTCCCGAACCACGCCGGCTTCGGCAGCGGTCCGAGCAGCGCCATCCACATCGCCATCCCGCAGCCCACGAACAACAGGTGCTCGAGCGCGTGCACGGCATCGTTCTGCACCGCGCCCTGGTAGAGCGCCGGCAGGTGCCACACGTAGAAGTCGACCGCCCACAGGATCAGCGCGACGACGGGATGCGCGAGCCACCTCAGCCACGCCAGCTCGCGCACGTGCAGGATCGGCTGCAGCAGCGGTCCCGTCAGGCCGACCACGAGCAGCAGCGCCCCGAGGTCCGCGATCAGCAGGTGCTCGGTCATGTGCGCGAGGAACAGCTCGTCGCTGATGTGCGCCAGCGGTGACACCAGCGTCGCGGCGATCAAGGCCAGGCCCGAGTACCAGCACCACTGCCGCCACGCCGGCACGGGTGCCCCGCGCTCGCGCAGCGTGCGCGCCCGGACGCCGTACATGATCCCCAGCACCATGGTGGGCGAGAGCTGCAGCGGCGCGAACGAGAACGCGACGTGCGCGAACATGTCCCGAGGTTACCCTCGCCAAGCTAGCGTTTTGATGATGCTCCCCGGGCGCAAGCCCCCGCTGGCCGCGGGGATCGCGGTCGCCGCAGTCGCCGTCGCGCTCACGACGCTGCTGGTGTTCGCGCTCGACGACGTGGCGCCTGTGCTCTCGCTCGGCGTCGTCTATCTGCTCGCGGTGCTGCTCGTGGCGATCGTGTGGGGCGCGTGGCTGGGCATCGCGACGGCGCTCGCCAGTGCGCTGGCGTTCAACTTCTTCCACATTCCGCCGACGGGGCGCCTCACGATCGCGACCGGGGAGGACTGGGTCGGCCTGGCGGTCTTCTTCTTCGCCGCCGTCAGCTCGAGCTGGCTCGCGCAGGTCGCCCGCTCACTCGCCGCCGAGGCCAACCAGCGCCGCCAAGAGGCCGACCTGTCCGCGGAGATGGCGCGGCTGCTGCTACGCGGCGGGCGCCTCGAGGAGGCGCTGCCGCCGGTCGGGCAGCGGCTCGCGGCGGCGCTGGGCCTCTCCAGCGCGGCGATCGAGCTCAACCCGGTCGACGCCGGGGGACGCACCGTCGTGTTCCCGCTGCGGGAGGGCAGCCGCCAGATCGGCACGCTCGTGCTCTCGGCCGGCGAGGAGGAGGCCGTACTCAAGCGCGTGCAGCTGCGCGTCGCGCCCGCGCTGGAGGCGCTGCTCGCCGCCGCGCTCGAGCGCGACGCGCTCCAGGCCGAGGTCGTCGAGACCGCGGCGCTGCGGCGCTCGGACGTCATCAAGACCGCGTTGCTGCGGGCCGTCTCGCACGACCTCCGCTCGCCGCTGACCGCCGTCCTCACCGCGGCCGAGGCGCTGCGCTCCCCGAGCATCACCGAGGACGAGCGGCGCGAGCTCGCGCAGGCCGTGATCGAGGAGGCGACGCGCCTCTCGCGCCTGATCGACAACCTGCTCGACCTCTCGCGCCTCGAGGCCGACGCCGCCGAGCCGCGGCCGGAGTGGTCGTCGCTTGAGGAGGTGATCGGCGCCGCGATCGACGATCTCGCCCTGCCCGAGGGCACGTTCCGGCTCGCCGTCGACGGCCGCCTGCCGCCGGTCCGCGCCGACGCCGCCCAGCTCGAGCGGGCGTTCGCGAACCTGCTCGACAACGCGCATCGTCACTCCGGCGGCCATCCGGTGTCGGTCCGCGCGCGCGACGTCGGCGGCCGCATCCTCATCCGCGTCGTCGACCGCGGCCCGGGCATCCCGCAGGCGCAGCGGGACCGGATCTTCGAGCCGTTCTACCGCTCGGGCACCGACCGCACCGGCCACCGCGGCTCGGGACTCGGCCTCGCCATCGTGCGGGGCTTCGTCGAGGCCAACGGCGGCCGGGTGTGGGTCGAGTCACTGCCCAATCAGGCGACGTCCTTCGTGGTCGAGCTGCCGATCGAACCGGCTAGCCCGGAGTCGGAGCCAGCGAGCCCGCCAGCCGGGCCCGGCCGCGGTGGAGCCGGCTCATGACCGTCCCGATCGGGATCCGCAGCGTGCCGGAGGCCTCCAGGTACGACAGGCCCGCGACGTCGACCGCGACGATCACGCGGCGGAAGTCGTCGGGCAGGTCCGCGACCGCGTCGTAGAGCTCGCCGGCGTAGGCGGCGAGCTCGGGGTCGCCGTGCGCGCTCGGCACGTCGTGGTCGAGGCCCTCCGGCGCCGGCCGGCGCTGCTCGCTGCGCCAGTGGTCGAGGAAGACGTTGCGCAGGGTGCGCGCGAGGTAGGGGTAGTCGCTCTCGCCGCGCACGCGGCGCGGTCGCGCGAGCACACGCACGTAGGTCTCCTGCGTGAGGTCCTCGGCGAGCTGGCTGCAACCGCACAGGGAGCGGGCGAAGCGGTGCAGCTGGGGGAGGTGACGGGCGGCGCTCTGGGGATCGAGCGCTCGGTATCCTGGGGGAGCGAACGGCATCCGCCGACTCTCCCGGCGCCTGCCGTCGCGCGCATCGGCAGGGGTCTACCTATCTTTGCCGGCGGCGCTACCTATGCCGGCGGCCTCGGCGGCCGCGCCGGCGTCGTGGCGAGAGTGCACGCCCAGCTTGCTCAGCACCGCCGCGACGTGGTGGTCGACGGTGCGGACCGAGACGACCAGCCGCTCCGCGATCTCCGTGTTGGTGCGCCCCTCGCGCACCAGCTCGAGCACGGCGAGCTGGCGCGGCGTGAGCCCGAGCGGGTTCGCGCGCGTGCCGGCCCGCGGCCCGCGCGGCACGCGAGCGCCGAGCGCCCGCAGCCGCTCGCGGGCGAGCGCTGCGGCCGGCGCGGCGCCGAGCCGGTCGAGCAGACCCAGCGCCTCGAGCGTCGGCGCCTCCTCGCCCGACTCGAGCAGCTCCAGCGCCCGCTCGTAGGGATCGGCGCCCCAGCCGTCCGCCGCCGCCCGCCAGTCGCCCCGCAGCCCGGACGCGAACGGCTCCGGCACGCGCTCGAACGGTCCCGCCGCCACGCCGGCGCGCGCGAGCTGGCGCAGCAGCTCGGCGCGGAAGCGGTCCGCGCCGGCGCGCTGCAACCGCGGCAGCAGCACCGCCGCGACCTCGCGCGCCGCGTCAGGGCGCGAGCTCAGCCACGCCCATTCCGCGTACGCGATGCCGGTGTAGGCGAGCCCGAGCTGCAGCCCCTGCCGCCGCGCGCGCTCCCATGCCTGCGCCAGCAGCGGGCCGGCCGACTCCTCGCCGCGCCGCGCGAGCAGGCGCCCGAGCCACGGCGCGCTGTACGCATGGAGCATGCCCGGATCGTCCTCGCCGGTGAGCGTGCCTCGCAGCCCCTCGATCGCACGCTCCCAGTCGCCGCGCCGCAGCAGCGCCACGCAGCGGTGCACCCACAGGTTGTACGCGTGCGACCAGAACCCGCGCTCCTGCGTGAACGCCAGTCCCTCGTCGACGAACGCCTCGAGCTCGCCGAGCCGCTCCTCGCGCAGCAGCAGCTCGGCGACGTTGGTGTAGCCGCGCGCCGCGTACTCGTACTGGCGCGCCGCGATCGCCGCCTCGATGCTCCCGCGCACGAGCGCCACCGCGCCCGGATCGCCCAGCTCGGCCCGCGCCATCCCCTCGTAGTTGGAGGTCAGCGCCGCGAGGTCCTCGCGCCCCGCGGCGTGCGCGAGCCGGCGCGCGTGCGCGAGCACCTCCCTCGCCTGCTCCGGCGCGTCGGTGAGCGCCATGATCGCGCCGCGGTAGATCATCGCGTGCGCGAGGTCGGCCTTCGGCCCGTCGCGCTCGAGCATGGCCACCGCGACCGAGACGCTCTCCTGCGCCTCGCCGGTCTCGCCGGCCATGAACAGGTGGCGCGAGAGCCGGACGAGCCCGCACGCCGCCGCGACCTGGTCGCCGAGCCGCCGGTAGAGCTCGACCGCGTCGCGCCCGGCCTCGACCGCGGCGTGGAAGCGGTGCGCGTTGTAGCGCTCCCATCCGAGGTCGTCGAGCACGTCCGCGCGCTCGGCCTCCGGCAGGCGGTCGAGGTGCGGCCGCACCGCCTCGAGGTGCGCGAGCGCCTGCCGGTGCGACCCGGCCCTCGCCGCATCGCGCGCCGCCGCAGGCCCCACGGCGACGATCGTGCCCGCGTCGGCGGCCGCGACGGCGTGGTGCATGACGTGGTCGCGGTCGAGCGGGCGCCGCTCGAGCAGCGCGGCGACCACGTCGCCGTGCAGCGCCGCGCGGCGCAGGGCCGGCAGGCTCAGCTCGACCGCGCGCCGTGCGAGCTCATGGCGGAACGCGACGCCGCGCGGGCCTGCCTCGAGCACGCCCGCCGCCTCCGCCTCGGCGAGCGCCGCGACGCCGTCGCCGAGCAACCGCTCCGCCAGATCCGTGCTCACGTGCGAAGGCACGACCGAGATCCGCTCCAGCGCGTCGCGGCACGCAGGCCCGAGCCGGCCGGCGCGGGCCAGGACCGCGTCCACGACGCTCGCCGGCACGCCGGCGTCAGGCGAGGCGAGCACCTCGGTGACGAAGAACGGGTTGCCGCCGGTGCTCCGGTGCACCGCCACGGGGTCGGCCCCCAGGCCGGCGGCGAGCCGCCGCACCGCCGCGAGCGAGAGCGGCTGCAGGCGCACGCGCTCGACCGGAGCGCCGGCGAGCGCGCCGAGCATCCGCAGCAGCGCGTGGCCCGGGCCGAGCTCGTCGTCGCGGAAGGTCACGACGAGCACGGCGCCGAGCGCCTCGATGCGGCGCGCCAGGTAGCCGAGCACGTCGACGGTGGCGTCGTCGGCCCAGTGCGCGTCCTCGATCAGCAGCACGGTCGCGCCGCAGGCGAGCTCGTCGAGCGCGGCGGCGAACACGTCGTCGCCCGGCCGGTCGCCGCTCAGCGCCCGGGCGAGCGGCCCGTCGCCGCCGGCCGCCGCGTCGCGCAGCGGCCCGAGCGCGCGTGGGGTCGCGAGGTCGTCGCACGCCGCGGCGAGCAGCCGCACTCCGTCCGGGATGCCGGCGGCGAACGCGCGCATCAGGCTCGTCTTGCCGATCCCCGCCTCGCCGCTCACGAGCACGACCGAGCCGCGGCCGGCGCCGGCGTCCGCGACCGCCGCGCCAAGGGCCTCGAGCGCCGCCTCTCGCTCGAGCACCTGGTCGGCCATGGCGACATCGTCCCACGGCGAAGTCGACGGAATCTACATGCGGGCGGCGGCGCCTATGCCCGGCGGAACGCGCGGACGGCGAGCGGGACGAACACGATCAGCAGCCCCACGAGCCAGGCGAGCGTGCCGAGCAGCGGTCCCTTCACGTCTCCGACGCCGATCGTCAGAGCGCGGGCGGCGTCGACGGCGAGCGTGACGGGATTGACCTCGGCGAACGCCTGCAGCGCGCCGGGCATCGAGTCGGTGGGCACGAACGCGGAGGAGACGAACGTGAGCGGGAAGACCCAGATGAACCCGGCCGACTGGGCCGTCTCGGGGTCCTTCACCGACAGCCCGACGAACGCGCTGATCCACGAGAACACGTAGGCGAACGCGAGCACCAGGACGAACGCGAGCAGGAGCTCGTACACCGGCTCGCTCGGGCGGAAGCCGACGATGACGCCGACGAGCACCATCACGATCAGCGTCATCACGTTCATCACGACGTCCGCCGCCGTGCGCCCGACGAGCACCGCCGAGCGGGCGATCGGGAGCGAGCGGAACCGGTCCACGACGCCCGCCTTGAGATCCTCGGTGAGACCGATGCCGGTCAGCAGCGCGCCGAAGATCGCGGTCTGGACGATGATCCCCGGCATCAGGAAGTCGACGTAATCGACGTCGCCGGTGTTGATCGCGCCGCCGAAGACGTAGCGGAACAGCAGCACGAACATCACGGGCTGCACGAACGCGAAGATGACGTAGACCGGCCGGCGGATCGTCTTGCGCAGCTGCCGGCCGGCCATCACGCGGCTGTCGGCGAACGCCTCCGCGAGCGTCAGGTGCGAGCGCTCGGGTACCTGGGTGGCGGCGCTCATACGGGCTGCTCCTCGAGCTCGGCGGGCTTGGTCTCCGCGGGGTGTCCGGTCAGGGTGAGGAAGACGTCGTCGAGGCTCGGCTGGACGAGCTCGAGCGAGGCGATCGGCAGCCGCATCGCGTCCAAGCGGCGGATCGCCTCGACCGACGCGCTCGAGTCGGCGACCGCGAGCCGGATCTCGCCCGCGGCGGCCTCGACGATCGGCTCGTCGCGCGTGGCCAGGCCGGCCAGGGCCGCCGCGGCGTCCGCCGCGTTCGGCGGGTCGACCCGCACGACCAGCATCTCGGTCCCGACGGTCGCCTTGAGCTCGCCGGCGGTGCCCTCGGCCGCGATGCGCCCGTGGTCGACGACGGCGATCCGCTGCGCGAGCCGGTCGGCCTCCTCGAGGTACTGCGTCGTAAGCAGGACCGTCGTGCCCTCGCGGCGCAGCTCGTCGACCGTGTTCCACAGCTCCTGCCGCGTGCGCGGGTCCAGGCCGGTCGTCGGCTCGTCGAGCAGGATCACCGGCGGGCGGCCGATCAGGCTCGCGCCCAGGTCCAGCCGGCGGCGCATGCCGCCCGAGTAGGTCGCCACGCGGCGGTCGGCGGCGTCGGTCAGGCCAAAGCGCTCGAGCACCTCGGCGGCGCGGGCGCGCGCCTCCGCGGCGGTGAGGCGGTAGAGCCGCCCGACCATCTCGACGTTCTCGCGGCCGGTCAGCTCCGCGTCGACGGCGGCGAACTGCCCGGCCAGTCCGATCCGGCGGCGGACGGCGAGCGGCTCGGTGACGACGTCGTGCCCGAGCACGCTGGCGCGGCCCGCGGTCGGGCGCAACAGCGTCGACAGCACGCGGACGAGCGTCGTCTTGCCGGCTCCGTTCGGGCCCAGCAGGCCGAAGACGGTGCCGGCCTCGACCGCCAGATCGAGGCCGTCGAGCGCGACGACGTCGCCGAAGCTGTGGCGTACGCCCTCGGCGCGGATCGCGGGTTCATGTGTCATGGCAGTTCTCCTGAGGTGCGCAGCTCGTCCCGGCGTGCGCGCCATTCGTCGGCAAGGGTGGGGAGACGCTCGAGCAGGAACTCCGAGAACGCGGCCAGCTCGAGCAGCCGGGCGCGGCGTGCGGCCGGTGCGTCGCGCAGGACGTCGAGCCCGTGGCGCGCCAGCGCCGCGAGGGCGCCGTACTCCGCCGGCGAATCGAGGCTCTGCGTCGCGACCAGGTTCAGCTTCACGTGGTCCGCGCGCTCGCCCGGGACGCGCATGCGCTGCACCGACCCCCATGTCTCGAGCATGGACAACGCGGTGCCGACCGCGCTGCGGCTCGCCTGGAGGGCGTCGGCGATCTCGGCGATCGTCTGCTCCGGCGGGTCGCAGATCGAGAGCCAGCCGATGACGCGACCGACCATCGGCGGCACGGCGTAGTGGCGCTGGTAGTGCCGACCGACCTGGTCGACGAAGGAGAGCTCGCCGCTGCTTGGCATCTGATCTCTGAGATTACACAGATCTCAGACATTTCAGCAAGTTCAGTTGTCAGAAGTGCCCATGGACGGCCGCCTCCGTGACGCGCTTGCCGTCCGCGGCGTTCGGCCGCAGGATCAGGATCTCGGCCGGCACGCGCTGCAGGAGCCAGACGAGGTCGTCGCCGGTGAGGCCGCCGCGTAGGTTGCCGGAGGTGGGGACGATCACCCGATCGACCGGCTCCTCGGCGAGCAGCTGCTCGAGCGCGTGCCGGTAGGTGCGCCCGCGGGCGACGCGCGCATCGACCTCCACGTCCGATCCCGCGGCGACCTGCTCGATCGCCTCGAGCACCGGCATGCCGAGGCTGCACTGCGCGGGGATCGCCGCGTCGAGCGGCAGGTGGCGCGGGACGGTGGCGAGGAACGCGGGCACGAGCACCGCGTTCTCCGCGCGCGCGAGCCGCAGCGCGGCGTCGAGCGCGCGGCGGGGGATCGTCGCGCCCGTGAACGGGAGCATGATCCGGCGGACGCGCCCCGCGCCGTGGCGCGAGCGCGCCCGCCGCCGGCGCGCCAGCGCCCAGCCGCCGCCGGCGCCGACGGCGAGCGCGAGGACGGCGATCAGGAGATCGGCGCTCATGCGGGTGCCTCCTTGCCCTCGGTCTCGCGCAGGCGCCGCGAGGCCACGATGCGGACGTCGACGCCTCGCGGCGCCGCGGCCATGATCCGTTGCGGGAGCGGCTCGCGCAGGCGCCCGAGCCACCGCCGCGGGCCCGACTCGCCGACCAGCACGTACGTCGTGCCGCGCTCGCGGATCTGCTCGGCGGCCGCGGCCACGATGTCGTCGGACTCGACGACGATCAGATGCGCGCCGAGCACCGACGTGAGCTGCCTCAGCGCCGAGAGCGCGCGCGCCTGCTCGTCGCTCGGGGCGTGTCCCGGCGGCTGCACCCAGAGGACGTCGAGGTCCGCGCCGAGCCGCTGCGCCGAGCGCCACGCCCGGCGCACGAGCCGCTGCGCGCTCGGCTGCGGACGAACGAGCGCCAGCAGCCGCTCTCCGACCGTCACGCGCTGCGGCGTGACCGTCTCCTCGGCGACCTGCCGCAGCGCGGTCTCGCGCAGCGCGACGAGGTTCTCGATCCGGAAGAAGCCGTTCAGGGCGGCGTCGATGCGCGGCGCCGGATAGACCTTGCCGGCGCGCAGGCGGTCGAGCAGCGTCTCCGGCGTGACGTCGACCACGACGATCTCGTCGGCCCGCTGCAGCGCCGTGTCGGGCACCGTCTCGCGCACGCGCACGCCGCTGTTCTCGGCTAGCTGGTCGTTGAGCGAGTCCAGATGCTGGACGTTCAACGTCGAGTAGACGTCGATGCCGGCCGCGAGCACGTCCTCGACGTCCTCGTAGCGCTTGACGTGCTCGAGCCCGGGCGCGTTGGTGTGCGCGAGCTCGTCGATCAGGCACAGATCGGGCGTCCGGGCGATGATCGCCGGCAGGTCCATCTCCAGCAGCGCCGCGCCGCGGTACATCACGACCCGCCGCGGGATGACCTCCAGGCCCCGCGCCTGCTCCTCGGTCTCGGCGCGGCCGTGGGTCTCCAGCAGCCCGATCGCGACGTCGCGCCCGTCGGTGCGCCCCTCCTGGAGCATCCGGTAGGTCTTGCCGACGCCGGCGGCCATTCCGAGAAAGACCTTGTGCCGTCCACGGGGCATCAGAGCGCGTGGCGTGCGCGCTCGGCGGCGGTGTGCAGCTCGGCGGGCGCGTGCGGCCGGTAGAGCGGGCCGGCGCCGTCGCGCAGCAGCTCGACCGCCAGCGCGACGCCGCGGGGGCACGGGTGCAGGACCTCCACGAGGTCGTCGGCCAGCGCGAGCAGCGCGGGCCGCGCCTCCCGCACGGCGGCCCGGTTGACCGGGACGGACGCACCGCGCATAGGGAGGCGCGGCGTCTGCGCGCTCTGCACCGCTCGGACGAGGGAGCGCGCGAAGCCCGCGCGTCGCCGCGGTGAGACCAGCTGCCCGGCGCGAAGCGCGAGCTCCGAGCTGGCGACCGGGTCGATCCCGGCCGCCAGAGCGGAGTCCAGCCGCGGCGCGATCAGCGCGACACGCAGGCGCAGCAGCCCCAGACGGGGCACCGGCTCGAACGCGTGCGCGACCACGTTACGCCCCCAGCAGGTTGTGGACGATCAGGTCGATCAGCTTGATCCCGATGAACGGGGCGATCAGGCCGCCGACGCCGTAGATCAGCAGGTTGCGCCGCAGCAGCGCGGTGGCGCCGACCGCGCGGTAGCGGACGCCGCGCAGCGCGATCGGGACCAGCAGCGGGATCACGATCGCGTTGAAGACGATCGCCGAGATGATCGCCGACTGCGGCGTTCCCAGGCTCATCACGTTGAGCTTGGAGAGCGGGCCTTCGGCGGAGCCGCCGCTCGCGTATGTCGCGACGAAGATCGCGGGCAGGATCGCGAAGTACTTGGCGACGTCGTTGGCGATCGAGAACGTCGTCAGCGCCCCGCGCGTGATCAGGAGCTGCTTGCCGACCTCGACGATCTCGATCAGCTTGGTCGGGTTGGAGTCGAGGTCGACCATGTTGCCCGCCTCGCGGGCGGCCTGGGTGCCGGTGTTCATCGCCACGCCGACGTCGGCTTGCGCGAGCGCGGGCGCGTCGTTGGTGCCGTCGCCGGTCATCGCCACGAGCCGGCCGTTGGCCTGCTCTTCGCGGATCAGCTCGAGCTTGCGCTCAGGCGTCGCCTCCGCGAGGAAGTCGTCGACGCCCGCCTCCTCGGCGATCTTCGCCGCCGTCAGCCGGTTGTCGCCCGTGACCATGACCGTCCGGATGCCCATCGCGCGCAGCTGCTCGAAGCGGTGGCGCATGCCGTCTTTGACGGTGTCCTTGAGATAGACGACGCCGAGTACCTGGGCGTCGCGGGCGACGGCCAGCGGTGTGCCGCCCTCGCGGGCGATGCGATCGAGCACAGGCGTCAGCTCGGACGGCGCCTGGCCGCCCTCGTCCTCGACCCAGCGGATGATCGCGTCGCCGGCGCCCTTGCGCAGGCGCGTGCCGTCGTAGTCGATGCCGCTCATGCGCGTCTGCGCCGTGAACGAGACGAACTCCGCCTCGTGCGCCGCGATCTCGCGCTCCCGGATGCCGTAGCCCTTGGCCAGCACGACGATCGAGCGCCCCTCGGGCGTCTCGTCGGCGAGCGAGGCGAGCTGCGCCGCCTCGGCGAGCTCGAGCTCCTCGACGCCGGGCATCGGGACGAACTCGGCCGCCTGGCGGTTGCCGAGCGTGATCGTGCCGGTCTTGTCGAGCAGCAGCACGTCGACGTCGCCGGACGCCTCGACCGCGCGGCCCGACAGGGCGAGCACGTTGCGGCGCACGAGACGATCCATCCCGGCGATGCCGATCGCGCTCAGCAGCGCGCCGATCGTCGTCGGGATCAGCGCGACGAGCAGCGCGATCAGCGTCGTGATCGAGATCGTCGTGTTGGAGAACTCCGCGAACGGCCGCAGCGAGACGATCACGATCACGAAGATCAACGTCAGGCCGGCGAGCAGGATGTTCAGCGCGATCTCGTTCGGCGTCTTGCGCCGCGCGGCGCCCTCCACGAGCGCGATCATGCGGTCCAGGAAGGACTTGCCGGGCTCCTGCGTGATCTCGACCACGATGCGGTCCGAGAGCACGCGCGTGCCGCCGGTGACCGCGCTGCGGTCGCCGCCGGACTCGCGGATGACGGGCGCCGACTCGCCGGTGATGGCCGACTCGTCGACCGAGGCGATGCCGTCGATCACGGTGCCGTCGCCCGGGATCACCTCGCCCGCCTCGACCTCCACGACGTCGCCGCGCCGCAGCTCGGAGGCGGCGCGCGCGCCGCCGTCCTGCAGCCGCGCGGTGGTCTCGGAGCGCATCGCCCGCAGCGTGGCGGCCTGCGCGCGCCCGCGGCCCTCGGCCAGCGCCTCCGCGAGGTTCGCGAAGATCACGGTCAGCCACAGCCAGATCGCGATCGTGAACGTGAACCATCCAGGGTCCGAGCCGCCGAGGATCCACGCGATCGTGCTGATCACGGCGCCGATCTCGACCACGAACATCACCGGGTTGCGGACCTGCACGCGCGGGTCGAGCTTCTTCACCGCGCCCCACACCGAGGGCCAGAGGATGTCCGGGGTGAAGAGCGACTTCGAGTCGCGCTGCGGGGTCCGCGGCGGCGCCGGCGGAGTTGCGATGGCTGTCATCGGGCCTCTCGATCGAGGGCGAGGTTGAGTTCGGTCACGTTGATGCCGGGCTCGCCGAGCAACCCGAGCGAGCGCCCGTCGGTGTTGGCCTTGATCAGCCTCGCGACGGTCGCGAGCGGGAGCTTGCGGACGGCGGCGATGCGCTTGGCCTGGATGGCCGCGTTGTCCTTGGAGATGTGCGGGTCCACGCCCGAGCCGGACGTCGTCACGGCGTCCTGCGGCACCTGCGCGTTGGTGAGCCCGCGGTCATACGGCCCGTTGAGGTCCAGGTACGCCTTGAGCTGGTCGCGGTAGAAGAACTTCGCGCTGGCCTGGTTGGGCCCGCGGTTGGAGAAGAACGTCCCGTTCGGGTTGTAGTCCGTCTGCGACGGCCGCGGCTGGAAGTACTTCGGGTCCGGCTCGGTGACCGCGTTGCCGTCGGCGTCCTTCTTAGGCTTGCCGTCGGCGTCGAGCACGGGCAGCTGGTAGGCCTGCGCGAGCAGCCGCGAGCCGACGACCTTGCCGTCGACCGTGATCGGCGACCCGTCGGCGCGGTTCGGGAACGCGACCTGCGCGATTCCTGTCATCGCGAGCGGATAGGCGAGACCGAGCAGCACCGTGAACGCGATCACGGCGATGGCGGAGGTGATCAGGTTCTTCTTCATCAGAACAGATGGGAGGTCAGGCTCTGGACCGCGGGGCCGAGCAGGATGGCGGGGAAGAACGTCAGGGCGCCGATCAGCACGACCGTGCCGACCAGCAGGCCGCCGAACGTCGGCGTATCGGTCCGCATCGTCCCCAGGCCGGCGGGTGCGACCCGCTTCTTCAACATCACGCCGGCGACGGCGAGCGTGAAGACCATCGGCGTGAAGCGGGCGAACATCATGCTGAGGCCGCCGAGCAGGTCGGCGAACGTGATGCCGTGCGCCCCGAGGTTGCCGGCGGTGGGCTGGAAGTAGCCCGTGTAGCCGGCGAACGCCGAGCCGTTGTTGTTGGCCTGCGAGAGGTACGCGTACAGCGATTCGGAGAAGCCCTGCGGGCCGCTCGCGTAGACCGACGGCGCGCCGTACTTGGTTCCGGTCGCCAAGGCGCCGGCTATCAACACCGTCAGCGGCGTGGCGAGCAACCCGAGCACGATGAGCTTGACTTCGCGCGCCTCGAGCTTCTTGCCCAGGTACTCCGGCGTGCGCCCGACCATCAGGCCGCCGATGAACACGGCGAGCAGGACATAGAGCAGCATCGTGTACAGGCCGGTGCCGACGCCGCCGAACACGCTCTCGCCGTAGGCGAGGTTCGCGAACGGGACGATGCTGCCGACCGACGTCAGCGACTCGAACGCGGCGTTGACGGCGCCGGTCGAGGTGACCGTCGTGACCGCGGTCCAGAGCGCCGAGCCGGCGGTGCCGAACCGCACCTCCTTGCCCTCGAGGTTCGCGCCGGCGACGCCGGCGGCGTGCTGCGCGGCGGTTCCGTGCATCTCGCCGAGGTACACGACGATCGTCGAGACGGCGAACAGCGCGAACATCGCGCCGAAGATGGTCCAGCCCTGGCGGCGGCTGCCGACCATGCGGCCGTACGTGTACGTCAGCGACGCCGGGATGCAGATGATCGCCAGCATCTCGACGAAGTTCGATAGCCCGCTGCCGTTCTCGAACGGCATCGCGGAGTTGACGTTGAAGAAGCCGCCGCCGTTGGTGCCGAGCTCCTTGATGATCTCCTGCGAGGCGACGGGGCCCCAGCCGCCGAGGTCCTGCACGACGCCCTGTGACACGAGGACGATCGAGCCGACGATCGAGATCGGCAGCAGCACGTAGAGCAGCGCGCGCGTGAGGTCCTGCCAGAAGTTGCCGAGCCCCGCCGCGCCCTGGCGGCGGTTGGCGATGCCGCGGATCAGCGCGATCGCCACGACGATGCCGACGGCCGCCGAGACGAAGTTCTGCACCGCCAGTCCGGCCATCTGGCTGAAGAACGACATCGTCGTCTCGCCGCCGTAGTACTGCCAGTTCGTGTTCGTGATGAACGACGAGACGGTGTTGAACGTGACATCCCAGGTGCCCGAGTGGAAGTCCTGGTGGTTCCAGGGATGCAGCGTCTGTGTTCGCAGGACGAGGTAGAGGAACAACCAGAAAAGACCACTGAAGACCAGCAGGGAGCCCGCGTAGGCCTTCCAGCCCTGCGACACCGTGGTGTCGACTCGCAGCACGCGGTACGTGAGCCGCTCGAGCGGTCCGACGACGGGGGAGAGGAACACGCGCTCGCCGGTGAACACGCGCGCCATGTAGCCGCCGAGCAGCGGCACGATCGCCGTGAAGACGAGGCAGAAGACGATGATCTGCAGCCAGCCCTGCATGGCGCTAGAACCGCTCCCCGCGTACGAGCGCGTAGAGCAGGTAGACGACCAGCAGGCAGGAGACGATCAGGCCGATCAAGTCGGAGGCGCTCATATGCGGTCCACCAGCTCGATCAGGCCGTAGAGCGCGAGGAAGGCCAGGACGGCCAGTGCGACGGCGACGAGATCCATGGTTGGCATGCTGCGCCTGCCGCCGTCAAGCGCTCGTACAGATCCACAAGCGCCGTATACAGATTCCGTGAAGACCCTGCGGTAATCTGAGCAACTATGGATTCCGTAGCGAGCATCTGCCCGCGCTACCACTACGCCGTGGAGCTGATCGGCGCGCGCTGGTGCGGGGCGATCCTGCGGGCCGTCATGGACGGCTGCCGCCGGTACGCGGAGATCAAGGCGGCGATTCCCGGCGTCAGCGACACGATGCTCAGCCAGCGCCTGCGCTGGCTGCAGGCGGAAGGAGTCCTGGAACGCAGCGTGGTGGACAGCTCACCCGTTCGCGTCGAGTACCGCCTCACACCGAAGGGCGCCGCGCTGGCGCCGGTGGTGGAGGCCCTGAAAGCCTGGGCGCACGCCTGGGTTCCGGAAGACATCGAGGACACCGAATGCCGAAGCTCATCATCGTCATCGCCAGCACGCGCCCAGGTCGGGTAGGGCTCCCCGTCGGGGAGTGGTTCGCCGAGCGCGCCCGCGCGCACGGCGGCTTCGAGACCGAGGTCGTGGACCTCGCGCAGCTCCGGCTTCCGCTGATGGACGAGCCCAACCACCCGCGCCTGCGCCGGTACACCAACGAGCACACGAAGGCCTGGAGCGCGCAGGTGGGCGCCGCCGACGCATTCGTGCTCGTCACGCCCGAGTACAACCACGGCTTCACGGCGCCGCTCAAGAACGCCCTCGACTACCTGCACCACGAGTGGCAGTACAAGCCGGTCGGCTTCGTCTCCTACGGCGGCATCGCGGCCGGGACGCGGGCGATGCAGATGCTCAAGCCGGTCCTGGTGGCGCTGAAGATGACGCCCGTGGTGGAGGCGGTGAACGTCCCGTTCGTGCGGCAATTCATCGACGACGACGAGCAGTTCCGGCCCAACGAGGTGCTCGAGCAGGCCGCCGACGCGATGCTCGACGAGCTCGAGCGCGTCGAAAGTGCGCTGCGGCCGCTGCGGACGCCGGTGGCGGTCTGATGGAGATCGGCATCTACACCTTCGGCGAGCTGACCGCCGGCAGCCCGCGCGAGCGCGTCCGCGACCTGCTCGAGGAGATCGAGCTGGCCGACCAGGTGGGGCTCGACGTCTTCGGCGTCGGCGAGCACCACCGCCCGGACTTCGTGGTCAGCGCGCCCGCCGTCGTGCTCGCCGCCGCCGCCTCGCGGACCGAGCGCATCCGCCTCACGAGCGCGGTGTCGGTGATCAGCTCCGACGATCCGATCCGCGTCTTCCAGGACTTCGCGACGCTCGACTTGATCTCGAACGGCCGCGCGGAGGTCATGGCCGGCCGCGGCTCGTTCACCGAGTCCTTCGCGCTCTTCGGCTACGACCTCGACCAGTACGACGAGCTGTTCGCGACGAAGCTCGAGCGGCTGCTGGAGGTGCGCTCGTCCGAGGCGCTCGGCGTCTACCCGCGGCCGGTGCAGGAGCCGCTGCCGGTGTGGATCGCGGTCGGCGGCAACCCGCAGTCGGCGGCCCGCGCGGGCCTGCTCGGGCTGCCGATGGCGCTCGCGATCATCGGGGGCCTGCCGGAGCGCTTCGCGCCGTTCGCCGAGATCCACCGAGAGGCAGCGCGCCGCGCCGGCCATGAGCGGCTCCCGCTCTCGATCAACTCGCACGGCTTCGTCGGCGACAGCTCGCAGCGGGCCTCCAAGGTCGCGTTCCCCGCCTTCAAGGCGATGATGGACCGGATCGGCCGCGAGCGCGGCTGGCCGCCGATGACGCACGAGCAGTTCGAGGCCGCGCGCACGATCCGCGGCGCGAACTTCGTCGGCAGCCCGCAGGAGGTCGTCGAGAAGATCCTCTTCCAGCACGAGCTCTTCGATCACGACCGCTTCCTGCTGCAGATGAGCGTCGGCACGCTCCCGCACGCCGACGTGATGCGATCGATCGAGCTGCTGGGAACCGAGGTCGCGCCGGCGGTCCGCGCCGCCTTGGAGCCAGGAGCCCGACTCGAGAGTCCGGCGGCTCGAGCCGGACTCTAGGCGGCGAACCGGTAGCCGACGCCCGGGTCGGTGCGGATGTAGCTCGGCCCGATCTTGCGGCGCAGGTTGGCGATATGGACGCGCAGCACCTGCACGTCGTCGGCGTACTCGGGCCCCCACACGTCGATCAGCAGCGAGCGGTGGGTCAGCAGCCGGCCGCGGTTGAGCGCCAGCGCGCGCAGCAGGTTGTACTCGATCGGCGTGAGGTGCACCTCCTCGCCGTCCACGGTCACGGTGTGGGCGGCGAGGTCGATCGCGAGCCCGTCGGCGGCGATGACCGGCTCCGACGCGCCCGGGTCGGCCCGCCGCAGCGCCGCCTGCAGGCGGGCGACCAGCTCGCGCGGCCCGAACGGCTTGGTCACGTAGTCGTCGGCGCCCGCCTCCAGCGCGCGCACCTTCTCCTCCTCCTCGCCGACCGCCGAGAGGACGATGATCGGCATCTTCGACCATGTCCGCAGCGAGCGCGTGACCTCGATCCCGTCGCCGTCGGGGAGCACCAGGTCGACGATCGCGGCCGCCGGAGGGCGCAGCGCGGCGGCGTCGAGCGCCTCCTCGACGCTGCCGGCCTGCAGCACCTCGAAGCCGGCGTCGCGCAGGATGATCCGAAGCGCGCGCAGGATCTGCGGCTCGTCGTCGACGACCAGGACACGCGTCTGCTCGGTCACCCGGGTGAGACTACGAGCTCACGGGTCGGCCGCTTGGGCCGCGTGAAAGGCTCTGGCGCGTGTACAAGGTCTTCCTCGGCATGGCGGCGGGCGTCGGCAAGACGTACCGCATGCTGGCCGAGGCGCAGGCCGAGGCCGAGGCCGGCCGCGACGTCGTGGCCGGCCTGCTGGAGACGCACGCGCGCGCCGAGACCGAGGCGCTGGCCGCGGGGCTCGAGATCGTGCCGCGCCGGCGCGTCGCCTATCGCGGCGTGACGCTCGAGGAGCTCGACCTCCCGGCCATCCTGCGCCGCGCGCCCGAGCTGTGCCTGATCGACGAGCTGGCGCACACCAACGTGCCCGGCCTCGAGCACCCGAAGCGCTACGAGGACATCGCCGACGTGCTCGCGGCGGGCATCGACGTCTTCTCGACCGTCAACGTCCAGCATCTCGAGTCGCTCAACGACCAGGTCGCCGAGCTCACGGGCGTGCGCGTGCGCGAGACCGTCCCCGACGACGTGCTCTCGCGCGCCGACGAGGTCGTGCTCGTGGACCTCCCGCCCGCCGATTTGATTGCGCGCCTGCGCGACGGCAAGGTCTATCCGCTCAACCGCGTCCCGGCCGCGCTGGAGGGCTTCTTCCGGGTCGAGAACCTGCGCGCGCTGCGCGAGGTGGCGCTGCGCCAGGTGGCGGAGAACGTCGAGTCGCGCCGGCTCGTGCGCGAGGGTACGGAGCCGGCGATCGGGGAGCGCCTGCTCGCGCTGGTGGGACTCGATGACGAGCGCGTCGTGCGCCGCGCGTGGCGCAGCGCGCAGCGGCTCGGCGGCGAGCTCGACGTGCTCGTCGTGCGATCGGGCATGCCGTCGGCGTCCGAGCGCACGCGGCTGGAGGCGCTGCGGAGGCTCACGTCGGTGCTCGGCGCGCACCTGATCGTCGAGGAGGGCGGCGACCCGCTGCCGGTGCTCGAGCGGATCGCGCGCGAGCGCGGCACGACCTACGTCCTGCTCGCGGAGCCGGAGCGCCGCCGGTTCCGCGAGCCGCTGGTGATGCGCATCCTGCACGCGCTCCCGCACGTCGACGTGCGGGTCGTCAGGGAGCGTGGCTGAGCCGCTCGCAGCCGTCCTCGGTCACGAGCACCATGTCCTCCACCTGCACGCCGCCGAAGCCGGGGCGGCAGAGGAACGGCTCGACCGTGATCACGTCGCCCGCGCGCAGCTCGCCGCCCGTGCGCCCCAGCCCAGGATCCTCGTGCACCTCGAGCCCGACGCCGTGGCCGAGCGCGACGGGGAAGCCCTCTGTCGGGCCCGGCGGAGACGATGAACTCGCCGAGCACGGCGCCGCGCGCCTCCACCGCCGCGCGCACCGCGGCGGCCACGTCCTCGCAGGACGCGGGGGCACCGAGCACCTCCGCGGCCGCGGCGAGCCCCGCCTCGGCGGCGGCGGCGGCGCGCCGGATGCCGGCCAGCTCGGCAGGCGACTTCGCCCGCCGGCGCTGGGCGAAACGCTCGCGGTCGGCGCGCACCTCGACGCCTCCGGCGCGCAGGTGGTCCGCGGTCGCGAGCGGGAAGCCCGCCGGGACGGCGGCCTCGCGCACGCCCATCTCGCGGCACGCGTGCAGTCGCACCTCCAGCAGGGCCGCGTCGCGACCGGCGCCGGAGGCGAACAGCTCGGCCAGGCCGAGATCCGCGAAGGTGTCGAGCAGCTGCAGGCCGGGCGCCCCGAGGCTAGTGGAGCTTCGCGAGCACCTGCTGCATGCGCTCGATCTCGATCTGCTGGTCGGCCTCGACGTGGCGCACGAAATTGCCGATCTCGGTCTCCGCGCCGCCGCCGGCGTCGACCAGCTCGCGGGCCATCGTCAGCGCGCCCTGGTGGTGGATCGTCATGTAGCGCAGGAACAGGCGGTCGAACGCGCGGCCCTTGGCGGCCTTCAGCCGCTCCAGCTGTGCCGGCGACAGCATGCCCGGCATCGAGTCGCTCGCCGCGTGGTGGTCGTGCCCGGCGTCGAAGCCGCGGTCGCCGAGCCAGCGCTCGCTCTGCTCGATCTCGCTCTCCTGCGAGCTCGCCATCCGCTGCGCCATCAGCGCGACGTCGCGGCTCTGCGTGCGATCGGGCACCCAGCCGGTCATCAGGATCGCCTGCCGGTGGTGATGGATCATGTCGCGCATGAAGCCGACGTCCTGGGCGATCGGCTTGACCGTCTCGGCCTCCTTCGCCTCGGCGCGCGTGAGCTCGCGAGCCGGCTTCCCGGGCGCGCCGGGCTGCACGATGTGCACGGCCTGCTCCGGCGAGGCCTCCTGCTTGTCGCCCGAGCCGCAGCCCGCGAGTACGCAGGCGGTCAGCGCGACCGCGAGCCACGAGACAGGCTTGCTCATTCGCATCTCATGAGAATATAGTTAGGAACTGAGGAGTCCAATGAAGCTGGGCGCCGGTCTCGCAGACCGGGCTCGGCCGCGTCATATCGGAGGGGTTGGGAATGTGGCGATCTCTGCTGTCGCGACGATTCGTCGTCGCGTCGATCGGTGCTGCCGCGCTGGCCGGCGCAGGTGCTGCGACGGCGTCCGCGCAACTGCCGGCGACCGATGACCCGCGCGCCGGTCTCGCGGCGGGGTTCGACAACGCCGGCGTCGCGCAGAAGGGGCTGGATCTGCTGTCGCACCTGGGCAAGCCGACCGGCTTCACGGACCCGGGCGGAAACCTCGGGAACCTGTCCTACGCGAACTCGGACATGGCCTTCCAGGGCAACTACGCGTTCGTCGGCAACTTCAACGGCTTCAACATCTACGACATCTCCGACCCGGCGGCGCCGGCGCTGAAGACGTCGGTGGTCTGCCCCGGGGGCCAGGGCGACCTCTCGGTCTACGGGAACCTGCTGTTCATGTCGGTGGAGGAGACGCGCGCCAAGAAGGACTGCACGCTCACGCCGGCGGCCGACGCCACGACGCGGTTCCGCGGCGTCCGCATCTTCGACATCAGCACCATCTCCGCGCCGGTCCAGGTGGGCGGCGTGCAGACGTGCCGGGGCTCGCACACCCACACGCTGGTGAAGGGCAAGGACAGTCCCGACTCGGTCTACATCTACGTCCAGGGCACGGCCGGCGTGCGATCGGCGACCGAGCTCGCCGGATGCGCATCCGGCAACCCGTCCGAGACGAACCCGAACCCGTCGATGTGGCGGATCGAGGTCATCAAGGTGCCGCTCGCGGATCCCGAGCACGCGGCGGTCGTCAATGAGCCGAGGCTGTTCAAGAACGACGACACGGGCGCGGTCAACGGGCTCCAGAACGGCCCGCAGACGCCGCAGCACCCGTCGGGGACTAACTGGAGTCCCAACCCGAACACCAACCACTGCCACGACATCACCGTCTACGAGGAGCTCGACCTCGCGGCGGGCGCGTGCGCCGGCAACGGGTTGCTGATCGACATCTCCGATCCGGCCAACCCGAAGCGCATCCACGCGGTGTCGGACCCGCTGTGGGCGTACTGGCACGGCGCGACCTTCGCCAACGACGGCAAGACGGTGGTCTTCACCGACGAGTGGGGCGGGGGCACCGGCGCGCGCTGCCGAGCGACCGATCAGAGGAGCTGGGGCGGCGACGCGATCTACGACATCGTCGACCGCAAGCTCGTGTTCCGCAGCTACTACAAGCTCCCGGCGGCCCAGACGACCACGGAGAACTGCGTCAGCCATATCCCGTCGATCGTCCCGGTCCGCGGGCGTGACGTGTTCGTCCAGGCCTGGTATCAGGGCGGCGCTTCGCTGGTCGACTTCACCGACTCGACGAATCCCGTCGAGATCGGCTACTTCGATCGCGGCCCGATCAGCGCCACGTCGCTCGTCACGGGCGGCTTCTGGTCGACCTACTGGTACAACGGCACGATCTGGGGCTCGGAGATCGCCCGCGGCCTCGACGGCTTGGCGCTCACGCCGACCGACAAGCTGACGGCGAACGAGATCGCGCAGGCCAAGGCGGTCAAGACCGGGCGGCTGAACGTGCAGAGCCAGGATCCGTTCCCGGTGGCGTACGCGGACGGCACGGCCGGCGGCACCGTCCCGGCCACGTTGACGCTCTCGCTCGGCCCGGCGGCGAGCTTCGGCGCCTTCCAGGCCGGCGTCCTGAGCACTTACACGGCCGAGACGAGCGCCAACGTCATCAGCACCGCCGGCAATGCCGCGCTGACGGTCAGCGACCCGTCGTCGACGGCGACGGGCCGTCTCGTCAACGGCGCGTTCGCCCTGCCGAGCGCGCTGCAGGCGCAGGCGTCGAGCCCGGCGGCCGGCGCGGCCGGCGCGCTGACGGACGTCGGCGGCACGGCGGCGCCGACCTCGCTGGCGAGCTGGACGGGCCCGATCACCAACGATCCGGTGCTGATCAGGTTCTCGCAGCGGATCGGCCGGAACGACGCGCTGCGGACGGGCACGTACAGCAAGACGCTCACGTTCACGCTGTCCACGACGCAGCCGTAACCGTGCTCCGGGCGGCCTGCGGGCCGCCCGGCCGCCCGGCCGCTACGCCGGGACGGTGAGCAGCTCTTCGGTGGGCGGGAGGTCGCCGGGCGAGCCCTGGACCTGCTCGGCGGCCCGCATCAGGTCGACCGCCGTCGAGCGGACCTGGACGGTCACGTCCGGGAGGCCGTCGACGCCGGCGGCGCGGGCCGCCGCGTCCTGCGCCAGCGCGCGCGCGCGCTCGGCGCGCTGCGGCTCGTCGTAGGCCGCGGCCAGCTCCCACACCGACTGCGCGAGCTCGCTGACCGCCTCGGGCAGGCGCGGCGGGACCTCGCGGCCGGCGCGCACGGCGCGCAGCGCATGGCGCGCGAGCACGCGCGTGTTGCGGACGGCGAGATCCAGCTGCGCGGCGCTGCGGTCGTAGCGCTCGAGCGCGGCGCGCGCCGCGAAGCGCTGCGGCGCGGTCCGGGCGGTCTCCTGCCCCGTCGCGAGCGCGTCCTCGAGCTGGTCGATCAGCTCGTCGATCGCGCGAGCCTGGGCCAGCGAGCGCTCGGCGGCGCCGGCGTCGCCGGCGCGCAGCGCGCCGGCGAGGCTCTCGAGCGAGCGGCCGAGCTCGCCGAACACGGCCTGCGCGGCGCGCCCGACGTGCAGCAATGGGTCGGGCGGGAACAGCAGCGCGCCGACGACGAAGGCGACGCCGCCGCCGATCAGCGCCTCGAAGACGCGGTTGGGGGAGAAGCCGGCACCCGACAGCGGGTCCAGCGCCAGCAGCAGGACCGCGGACACGGCAGCCTCGCCGATCAGGATCTCACCGCCGCCGAGCAGGACCGCGACCGACATCGCCAGCGCCACCATCACGGCGATCTGCGGCGCGCCCTGGCCGATCACGCCGATGATCAGCGCCGAGAGCGACAGGCCGAGCACGACGCCGCCGGCGAGCTGCAGCGCGCGCTGGCGGTGGTGGCCGTGCGTCGCGCCGAGCGAGATGATCGCCGCGATCGAGGCGAACGCCGGGCGGGTGTCGGGGACCAGCAGCGTGGCGAGCTCCCACGCGGCGAGCGCGGCGATCGCGGTCTGCACGATCGCGAGCGCCCGGCTGCGCAGGCGGTGGCGGGCGATGGCGGTGTGGCGGCGAAGCGGGCTCATGCGTCTGATTCCGAAGCTAGCAAGCGCCTCGGCCTCCGCATCGGCGCTCTCGGGGCGTCTCCCAGCCGTGCGGTGCAAATCGCGTCTCCGGAACTGTGAGATGTGTCCTGCCTGACACCGAGGCAGGACGGGATGCGCAAGTTCCTGCGCCGCTCGACGTTCCGGCTCATGCCATCCGGCGCGGAAACCGCCGGAGCGCACCGCACAGATGCCAAGGAAGGACACCCGATGAGCGCGCTCCGCTGGCCAGTCTTCACATCCGCCGAGATCCATGAGGCGCTGCGGCTCGCCCTCGCGACCTCGCCGCTCGCCCGACCGCCGGAGGCGAACTTCCGGTGCGCGGCCGAGCCCGGCGCGCCTGGTCTGCCGCAGCCCGGCCCGGGCCGGCAGCACGCGCGGGGCATCCTCACCGCGCCGTCAGGTCCCGTTCACCGCGAGGGCGCCGGAGTAACGTGCCTCGGCGATGAGCGCAATCGGGCAGACGCGCCGTAGGCGCGACGGTGATCCCAAGGTCCGCGGGGCGACCCGCTACACGGGCGACATGCCGATGCACGGCCTCCTCCACGCGCGGCTCGTGCTTGCGGCCGAGGCACATGCGCGATTGACCGGCGTCGACGCCGGCGCCGCGCTGGACGTCCCGGGCGTGGTGGCCGTCCTGACGGCGGACGACCTCCCCCTGGCGCCCGGCGCCGCCGGCCGCGCGGGCACGCCGCTCGCGCGCGGCGAGATCCTCTGGTCGGGTCAGCCGGTCGCGCTGGTCCTCGCCGAGACCGAGGCGGCCGCCGAGGACGGCGCCGACCTCGTCGACGTCGAGACCGAGCCGCTCGAGGCCGTGCTCGACCTCGAGGCGGCGATGGCCGACGACGCCCCCGCCGCGCGGCTGACCACGATCGCCGAGGGCGAGAGCGAGGCCGGCGCCCACGGCGGCGCGGCGGGCGTGCAGGAGGCGGACTCGCCCGCGTCGCCGAACGTCGCCGCGCGCCAGCGGATGGCGCAAGGCGATGCGGCTGCCGGGCTGGACGCCGCCGACGTCGTCGTCTCGGGCCGCTTCCGCACGAGCTGGGTGCACCAGGGCTACCTGGAGACGCAGGCGGCGCTCGCCTGGACCGAGCCCGACGGCGAGCTCGTCGTCACGTCCAGCACGCAGGGCGCGTTCAGCGCGCGCCAGAGCCTCGCAGGCATCCTCGGGCTCCCGCTGGACCGGATCCGCGTCCGCCCGGCGCCGATCGGCGGCGCGTTCGGCGGCAAGCTGATGGTCCCCGAGCCGCTGGCCGCCGCCGCCGCGCTCAAGCTGCGCCGCCCGGTGCGGCTCGCCTACGGGCGCTCGGAGGACTTCGCGGCGGCGAACCCGGCGCCCGGGCAGATCATCGACCTCGAGGTCGGCGCCACGCGCGACGGCAAGCTCACCGCGGTGCGCGGCACGATCGTCGCCGACCGCGGCGCGATGACCGACATGGGCGTCGAGACGATCTCGGCGATGCTGTGCGCGGGCCCGTACAACTGGCAGGCGCACGACCTGACGGCGATCGGCGTGTTCACCAACCGCGTCGGCTGCGGCGCCTACCGCGCGCCCGGCGCGCCGCCGGCGGCGTTCGCGCTCGAGTCGCTGCTCGACCAGCTGGCGGATCGCCTCGGGCTCGACCCGCTCGAGCTGCGCCTCGCGAACGTCGCCGAGGCGGGCGACAGGAGCCTCGACGGGCAGGAGTTCAAGAGCTTCGGCGCGCGCGAGTGCCTGGAGGCGGTGCGGGAGCACCCGCTGTGGCAGCGGCGCGGGTCGCTGCCGGAGGGTGAGGGCGTCGGCCTCGCGCTCGGCTTCTGGCCGGGCGGGCTCGAGCCCGCGGCCGCGATCTGCCGGCTGGACGCCGACGGCAAGCTCACGATCGTCACCGCGGCGGCCGACATGAGCGGGATCGACAACGCGTTCGCGACGATCGCCGCCGAGACGTTCGGCGTGGGGGAGGACGCGGTGCGCGTGACGACGGGCGACACGGCGAGTGCGCCGTTCGGCGGGGTCAGCGGCGGCTCGAAGGTCACCTACACGTTCGGCCGCGCCGTCGAGCGTGCGGCCCGCGAAGCGCGCGAGCGGCTCCTGAACGTCGCCTCGGCCGAGCTCGAGATCGCGCCGGAGGACCTCGAGGTGGCCGGCGGCGAGGTGCGGCCGGTCGGCGCGCCCCAGCGGGCGATCCGGATCTCGGAGCTGGCGTCCAGGACGCTCAGCTTCGGCAGCCCGCATGAGCCGATCGAGGGCTACGGATCGACCGCTCAGATCAGCCGCGCTCCGGGCGCCGCGGCGCACCTGAGCCACGTCCGCGTGGACCCGGAGACCGGCGGCGTGACGGTGCTCGCGCACGCGATCGCGCAGGACGTCGGCCGCGCGCTGAATCCGGCGCTGGTCGAGGGCCAGATGCACGGCGGCACGGCGCAGGGCCTCGGCTGGGCGCTGCTCGAGGAGCTCGCCTACGACGAGAACGGCCAGCTGCGCTCGGGCTCCTTCGCCGAGTACACGCTGCCGTCCGCCGAGCTCGTCCCGCCGATCGACACGCTGATCGTCGAGGTGCCGGCGCCCGACGGGCCGTTCGGCGCCAAGGGCGTCGGCGAGCCGCCGGTCGTGGCCGTCCCGCCCGCCGTGGCGAACGCGATCGCGGCGGCGTCGGGAGTCCGCATGCGCGAGCTCCCGATGACGCCGATGCGGGTCTGGGAGGCGCTACGCGGTCGCGACCTCGCGGGCGTCGGGAGCGCCTAGCGTCGACGCTGGTCCTTGCCGCCGCTCACCGCGTTGCGGCGGGCGCCCGGGCTCACCCCGGGCGCCCGGCCGGCTCGCTCAGTGGCCGTGCTCGACGGAGAACTTCAGGACCGTCGCCGTGCGGTAGATCTGCCCGGGACGGAGAACCGTCGACGGGAAGTTGGAATGGTTCGGCGAGTCGGGGAAGTGCTGGGTCTCGAGCGCGAGCCCGTCGCCCTCCCGGTACTGGCGCCCGCGGGCGCCGTACAGCGTGCCGTCGAGGAAGTTGCCGGAGTAGAACTGGATTCCCGGCTGGTCGGTCGACATCGTCAGGACGCGCCCGCTGCCCGGGTCGCGGAGGACCGCGGCCTGGACGAGGCCGGTCGAGTTGCCCTTGCGGTTGAGCACCCAGTTGTGGTCATAGCCGCGGCCGAAGACGAGCTGCTGGAAGTTGTCGCGGATGCGCGCGCCGATCGAGTGGAACTTGCGGAAGTCCATCGGCGTGCCCGACACGCGAGCCAGCGTCCCGGTGGGGATCAGCGTGCTGTCGACCGGCGTGTAGCGGTCGGCGTTGAGCTTGAGCTGCTGGTCGTAGATCGTCCCCGAGCCCTCGCCCGCGAGGTTCCAGTACGCGTGGTTGGTGAGGTTGAGCACCGTGGGCGCGTTGGTCGTCGCCGTGTACCCGATGCGCAGGTTGTCGTTGTTGTCCAGCGTGTAGACGACCGTGACGGGCACCGTGCCCGGGAAGCCGGTCGTGCACGGGGGCGTGCTCGCCAGGTTCGTCATGCAGCCCTCGCCGGCCGGACTCGTGTACGTCAGCTTGAGCCCGACGGTCTTGCTGGTCCGGACCTGCGTCGCGGCCCAGAGCTTGGTGTTGAACCCGCCGTACCCGCCGTGCAGGCTGTTCGGATCGTTGTTGATGTCGAGCGAGTACTGGTTGCCGTCGAGCGCGAACCGCCCCTTGGCGATGCGGTTGCCGTAGCGGCCGATGATCGCGCCGAAGTACGGGTTGCTCTTGACGTAGGCGGGACTCGTGTAGCCGCGGATGTCGGAGAAGCCGAGCGTCACGTTGGCGAGCTTGCCGCGCCGGTCCGGGACGCGCACCGACTGCAGGATCCCGCCGTACGTGATGATCGAGGCGGAGACGTGATGGCGGTTCGAGAGCGTGTACTTTGCGACCGCCTGGTCGTTGACCGCCCCGAAGCCGGTCTTCTTGATGCTGAGCCCACCTTGGGCCGACGCCGCCGCCGGTAACGCGAGCACCCCCGCGATCGACGACAGGGCCAGGCACCATCTGAGTACTCGCATACGTCCTCCCTTCGCTACTGCGTGGCCTGCGCGCGAGCGCGGCGATACTCCTCGACGACGATCTCGTTGAGCTCCTCGACCGACGTGTCCGCGGTCGGCTTGTCGAACGTGATCTCGCCGTCCTGGATCAGGTTGACGCGGTCGCAGGACTCCAGCACGTGCACGTAGTTATGCGCGATCATCACGATCGATACGCGTCCCTCCGCCCGCAGGCGCGCGACCAGATCCAGGATCATCGCGCCCTCCTTGGCTCCCATCGCCGCCAGCGGCTCGTCGAGCAGGATGATCTCGGCGTCCGAGTGGACCGTCCGGGCCACGGCGATCGCCTGCCGCTGACCGCCCGAGAGGCGTGCGACGGGCACGTTCAGGCGCGGCACGTTGACGCCGATCTCGTCGAGCGCCGCGCGGGTCTCCTGGCGCATACGGCTGCGCGCCAGGAACGGCATCGGGCTGTGGAGCCGCTCGCGCCGCAGGAACATGTTCTGCACGACGTCGAGCTGGTTGACCAGGGCGAGGTCCTGGTAGACGCAGTCGATCCCGAGCGAGCGGGCGTGGTCGACCGAGCGCAGCTCGGTCTCGTCGCCCTTGATGAACAGCCGGCCCTCGTCGGGCTTCTGGAAGCCCGAGATGATCTTGATCAGCGTCGACTTGCCGGCGCCGTTGTCACCGAGCAGGCCCAGCACCTCGCCCTTGCGCAGGTGCAGGTTGACGTCGCGCAGCGCCGTGACGGGGCCGAAGCGCTTGCCGACGTGCTCGACACGCAGGACGTCCTCGGACTCAGACACCGCTTCCCCTTCGCACGCGGCCGACGTAGACGTTGATCATCATCGCGACGAGGATCGCCACGCCGAGGATGAAGTCGAGGTAGTCGGCGTTGACGCCCTCGAGCGTCAGGCCGTCGCGCAGGATGCCGAGGAACAGCGCGCCGATCAGCGCGCCGATCGCGGTCCCCTCGCCGCCGGCGAGCAGCGTGCCGCCGATCACCGCCGCCGAGACCGCGCGGAACATCGTCTCCGACGCTCCCGCCGTGTCCGGCGTGACCGAGCTCGACCGCATCGCCTCGAGGATCCCGACGAGCCCCGCGAACAGGCTGCAGACGATGAAGTTGCGGATCACGACGGCGCGGACCTTCACGCCCGCCTCGGCCGCGCCGAGCTTGTTCCCGCCGACGGCGATCGTGTACATGCCCCAGCGGGTGCGCGTGAGCATGACCTGAACGAGCGCGACGACCAGCAGCGCCCAGATCAGCTCCGAGTACGTGCCGGCCCCGAAGATCCTCGCGAACGTGCCGACCTCGTTGACCTGCTCGGGCAGCGTGATCGTCTGCCCGTTGACCACGTGCGTGACGTTGACGGTGTGCGAGGTCACCTCGGCCCCCGGCATCGCGACCGGCGCGGCGTGGGAGATGATCAGGGTCAGGCCGCCGAGGCCGAGCAGCATGCCGAGCGTGGTGATGAACGACGAGACGCCGAACACCTCGGTCACCACGCCGTTGATCAGGCCGACGACGGCACAGCACGCGAGCGAGAGGATCAGGCACAGGAGCAGTCCGAACCCGGCCTGGTTGAACTCGTAGAACATGAACGGGCAGAACAGGTAGACCGATCCGATCGAGAGGTCGATCTCGCCCGCGACCATCAGCAGGACCTCGCCCACCGCCAGGATCGCGAACGGGGCGAAGTAGGGGAGGAGCGTGACGAAGTTGGCGTGCGTCGCGAAGCGATCCGTCTTCAGCGTGAAGTACAGCGCCGCGAGGATCGTGACGACGATGATGCTGCCTTCGCGCAGCGTCAGGAAGCGGCGTGCGAGCTCGCGCGCTCCGGGCCTCGCGGCCCGGAGCTCCGCGCTCCTGCGATCTGGCGGCGCGGTCGCCGGGGCGGGCGCGCTCATCCGACTAGGCCTTCGCGACGCCCGCCGAGGACGACGTCCCCTCGTACCGGCTCTTGGTGGTGTTGTAGGTGCGGACGGTCGTCTTGTCGAGGAACTTCAGGCCGGTGTTGGTGTCGGCGATGCCGCTCAGGCCGCCGGACGCCTTGTACATGAACAGCTGCAGGATCGGCAGGAACCCCTGCAGGTACGGCTGCTGGTCGATCGTGAAATCGATCTGATCGCCCGCGAGCAGCTTCTGGGTGACCGGCGTGAGGTCGTACCCGCCGCCCTTGACGCCCTTCTGGCGCAGGCCGTGCTTCTGGATCGTCTGCGCGAGGCCCTGCGTGCTACCGGCGTCGACCGCGAAGTAGCCCTTGGTGCCGGGATGGCCCGTCGCGTAGGAGTCGATCACCGACAGCTCGGCCGGGACGGCGGCGCCGGTCGCGATCACATGCGCCGTGATGCCCTTGCCCGACTTCTTGATCGTGTCCCGCGCGCCGTCGATGCGCGGCTGGATGTTCGCCGAGCCCGGGGTGGCGATGAACAGCGCGACGTCGCCGGACGGCACGAGGTCGACGATCCGCCGGCCCATCTCCTGGCCGGACAGGAACAGGTCCTGGCCGATGTAGGCGAGGCGGTGGTTCGACGGCTCATCGGCGTTGTAGGCGACCACCGGGATCCTGGCCTTCATCGCGGCGTCGGTCGGCGCGTTGAAGGCCTTCTTGTCGACCAGGCAGACGCCGATGCCGTCCGCGCCGCCCGTGATCGCCGTGTTCATCGCGTTGACCATCTCCGAGACGTTGGAGTTCTCGGAGCCGGTCCACTGGTAGGAGCAGCCGAGCAGCTTGCAGGCGTCCTCGGCGCCGTACTTGGTCGGCACGAAGAACGGGTTGGTCGTCACGTGATTGACCAGCACGAACTTCGGCCTGCCCTCCTGCGCGAACACGCCGCTGCCGCCGCCTGCGGCCGCCGTCGCCGTCGGCGTGCCGTTGGACTTGCTCGACCCGCAGGCGGAGAGCATCGCCGCCGCGATGCCGGCGGCACCCCCTGTCAGCGCGGTGCGGCGGGTGACCGCTCGCCAGCGCGTCGCAGGCGAATCGTCGCCTGCCTTGCCGTCAGCCCATTCGAGGCGCTCGAGCGCATCGTGGACAGGGTCGAGGTCCGACATGGATTCTCCTCCTCCAAAGCTCGACGGGCGCGATGTTAGCGATCACATTCACACCCAGTCAAGCGTGTCCCATGGAACCCTGACCGCGAGTGGTCAGGCGGGAGCGCGGCTGTCCTCGAGCTCCTTGAGCGCGTGCGCGGCACCGTCGAGGAACGCCCAGGCGTCGTCGATCTGCTCGCGGTCGCCGACGATGCCGAAGTCGACGCGGTTCTTGTAGCTGACGACGGTGATGTTGAGCCCCACGCCGTCGACGATCACCGACACGGGGAAGTTCGCCTGCAACTCGGCGCCCGCGCAGTAGAGCGACGTACGCGGCCCGGGGACGTTGGAGATCACGAGGTTCAGCGGCGGCCGCGTGCGGCTCAGGATGTCGACCGTGTTGCGCGCGGCGAGGGCGGCGACGGACGGCGGGATGAACGCCGTCGCGTCCGTGAGCAGATTGGCGGGCAACGCCGAGTGGCGCTCCTTGGCGCTGCGCAGCAACTCGTGCGTGCGCTGCAGGCGGCGGCGCGGATCGGGCTCGTCGGTCGGGATCGGGACGATCATCATCGAGATCCGGTTGCCCCACGTGCCGCGCTCGTCGCGCTTGCGGACCGACATGGGGATCATCGCGACGAGCGGGTCGTCCGGCAGCGCGTTGCGGTCGATCAGCCAGTCGCGAACGGCGCCGGCGCAGATCGAGACGACGACGTCGTTGACCGTGGTCCCGAACTCGCGCCGGATCGCGCGCACCGAGTCCAGCGAGAGCGAGCCGAAGGCGAAGCGGCGGTGGGCCGAGACCGGGCCGTTGAAGATCGTGCGCGGCGGCCGGGCGGTGGTGACCTCGAGCACGCCCGCGCCCTCGTCGGAGCCCAGGATCCGGCGGGCCCGCGCGTACACGTGCGAGAGCGTCGGCACCCCGGGCAGCGCGTTCGCGCCCGGCAGGTCGGTGAAGCCGGCGACCGTCGTCGGCAGCGAGCGCAGGGCGCGCAGCGGCTGGCGGGGGAGGCCGCGCAGGCCGCGCACGAGCATCGCGCCGTCGTGCGGGATCGGCGCCGCGGTCGTCCCGTCCTGCGCCGGCGGCGGCACGAGGCGGCCCGCCGGCTCGGGGTCCAGCAACGTCGTCATGATCTCGTTGCCGGAGATCCCGTCGACGACCGAGTGATGGATCTTCGTCAGCAGCGCCACCCGTCCCTCGGGCAGGCCGTGGATCACGTACAGCTCCCACAGCGGCCGGCTGCGATCGAGCGGGCGGCCGAACACCCGCGCCACCGTCTCGGCGAGCTGGCGGTCGTCGCCCGGCGCCGGCAGCGCGGTCTCGCGCACGTGGAAGTCGAGGTCGAAGTCGGGGTCCTCGGCCCAGTACGGGAGGTCGATGCCCAGCGGGACCTCGATGAGCCGCCAGCGTAGCGGCGGCAGCAGGTGCAGCCGCTCGCGCAGGAGGTCCGTCACCGCCTCCATGTCGAGCCGGCCGCCGGGCGCGGTCGACGGGTCGTAGATGCCGAGGAAGGCGACGTGCCCATACACGCGCGCCGACTCGACCGCGAGGAACTGCGCGTCGAGGGAGCTCAGCTGCCGCATGAAGGGCAGCTTCCCACCTCGGCGCACTCGTAGACCCCGATCGCCATGACTCGAGCGGGCGGCTTCGGAGCGTCGCCGAGGCGACCGACACGCCGTAGGGTCAGCGGCACGCGTACGTCAAGCGCAGCCCGGGTAGTGGCCGGGTGCTGTGCGGCGACGTCGATACGCGCCTTCATCCCAGCCCGGCGCCTTGATCGCCCGCTCGATCGTTTTCGCGCTGCTGCGCCGGATCGAGTCCGGGCAGCTGACGGTGGTCGACGAAGGGCGCCGGCACGTGTTCGGGCGCGGCTGCCCGCAGGCGACGGTGGTCGTACGGTCCCCACGGCTGTGGTCCACGCTCGCGCGCGGAGGCCGGGGGCTCGCCGAGGGCTACGTCGCGGGCTGGTGGGACTCACCGGACCTGACCGCGGTCTTCGAGGTGGGGGTGCGCAACCTCGCGGGGATCGACGAGTGGCGCCGGCGCCTGTCGCCGCTGCTCGAGCCCTACCAGCGCGGGCGCGCGCTGTGGGTGCGCAACACCCCGGCGCGCAGCCGGGACGACATCTCCCGCCACTACGACCTCGGCAACGAGCTCTTCGAGCTGATGCTCGACGAGACGATGATGTACTCGAGCGCGATCTTCTCTCGGCGCGAGATGTCGCTGGAGCAGGCGTCGCGGGCGAAGCTCGAGCGGCTGTGCGCGAAGCTCGACCTGCGGACGTCGGATCACGTACTCGAGATCGGCACGGGGTGGGGCGGGTTCGCGCTGCACGCCGCGGCGACGCGCGGCTGCCGCGTCACGACGACGACGATCTCGCGCGAGCAGGGAGAGTACGCCCGCGCCCGCGTGCGCGCCGCCGGCCTCCACGACCGCGTGACCGTGCTCGGCGACGACTACCGCGAGCTGCGCGGCAGCTACGACAAGCTCGTCTCGATCGAGATGATCGAGGCCGTGGGGTGGAAGGACTTCGGGACCTTCTTCGAGCGCTGCGGCGAGCTGCTGCGACCGCACGGCGCGATGGCGCTGCAGGCGATCACGATCGACGACCGGCTGTACGAGGTCGAGAAGACGTCGCGGACGTTCATCCGCACCTACATCTTCCCCAACGGGTGCCTGCCCTCGCTGGAGGTGATCGCGCGGTCGATCGCCCGGCGCTCCGATCTGCGGATGGTGGATCTGGAGGACATCACGCCCCACTACGCGGAGACGCTGCGGCGCTGGCGCGCGAACTTCGACACGGCCGCGGGGCGGCTGCGCGAGCTCGGCTACGACGAGCGGTTCCAGCGGATGTGGCGCATGTACCTGAGCTTCTGCGAGGCCGGGTTCTCGGAGCGGCGGATCGCCGACGTCCAGATCGTGCTGGCGAAGCCCGGCTGGCGCGGGCGCGTCGCGGTCGCGGACGCCCCCGCGCATCCCGCTTCGGCGCGCGACGTCTCCGAGCCCGCCGCGAGCGGAGGCCTCAGCCGGTCCGCCCGGTCCGGGTCGTCGAGGTTCAGGGCCGAGTGACGCCCGCGCCGGCGGAGCTGGGTCGGGGACGGCTCGCTGATCGGCGCGGCCTGGCGCCGCCCCATGTCCCGCTCGCGCGCAGCGGCGGCTTCGGCTACCTTCCGCGCAGGCGCTCAGGGCGCCTCCGGTCCGCGGGAAGGGCGCAGCCCGCCTGACGCAGTACACCTATCTTCCGGTCGACTCTCTCGGCCTGGTCAGCGGACGGCAGGCGCGGATGGAGAGGAGACCAGTGCCTCGGCTTCCCGAGAATCCCAGCCTCGAGCACCTCAAGGGCCAGGCCAAGACGCTGCTCGAGCGAGCCAGGGCGCGGGACGAGCAGGCGCTCGGGTGGCTGCGGGAGTACCACCCGGACCCGCCGCCGGCCCAAGCCGCGCTGCGGCTCGCGGACGCCCAGCTCACGGTCGCACGGGCCTACGGCTTCCCGAGCTGGCCGAAGCTCCGGGCTCACCTGGACGTGGTCGGCGCGTACACCCGCTCGCCGCACCGGGCGGCCGCGACAGCCGATCCCGCCGAGGAGCTCATGCGGCTCGCGTCCCTGACGTACTCGAGCGACGACCCGTCGCGCTGGGCCGCCGCGGCGGCGATGCTCGCCGAGCGGCCGGAGCTCGGCCGCTCCTCGCTGCACGCCGCCGCTGCCGCCGGGGACGCCGAAGCGGCGCGTGAGCTGCTCGGCGCGGCACCGGGGCGCGCGAACGCGCACGGCGGTCCGCACCGCTGGGAGCCGCTGCTCTATCTCGCCTACTCGCGGGCGGCCGGCGACCGCTCGCTGGAAGTCGCGCGCCTGCTGCTCGCGGCCGGTGCGGACCCGAACGCCGGCTACCTCTGGGAAGGGCTGCCATCCCCGTTCACCGCCCTCACCGGCGCGTTCGGCCGCGGCGAGGGCGACCCGCCGCCGCACCGCGACGGCCTCGCGCTCGCGCGGCTGCTGCTCGACGCCGGCGCGGACCCGAACGACACGCAGGCCACCTACAACCTGAGCTGGACGCCCGGGGACGAGTGGCTCGAGCTGCTGCTCGCGTTCGGGTACGGCCGCGGCGACGGCGGTCCCTGGGACGCGCGCCTCGCTCCCGCGCATGCGAGTCCGCGGGAGAACGCGGAGGACTGCCTGACGTGGCGGGCTGGGCCGCGTACGCCGGCCACGACGCGCTCGCGGAGCACCTCCGAAGCCGGGAGGCATGACGCGGCGCCCGTCCACCCGGTCACCGCGGGAGCCGGGAGAGCAGCTCGTGCAGCGTCCGCCGCTCGGATTCCTCGAGCCCGGCCAGCAACTCGCGCTCGACCTCGCGTGCGGCCGTCATGGCGGCCTCCAGCTCCGCCTCGCCGGCGCGCGTCAAGACGACGCGGCGCCGGCGCCGGTCCGCGGGATCGGCGTCGCGGCGGACCAGCCCGCGCGCCGACGCTGCGTCGAGCAGGCGGACCATGTCCGCCGGATCCTTCCGCAGCCGCTCGCCCAGCTCGCGCTGCGACGCCGGGCCGCCGGACGACAGCGCGGCCAGCACCTCCTCGAGGCGGAGTACGTGCGCGGCGGCGGCCTCTAGGCAACTGGCCCGATTGCAGGGCACTCCGCCGAGACGGGGAAGAACCCGAGCATGCCCTTGGTCACCCTCTCGGCGGCGTACGGCGCGGGCGGGAGCCGGATCGGCCCGGAGCTGGCCGAGCGGCTCGGCGTGCCGTTCTTGGACCGTGCGATCCCTACCGCGGTGGCCCAGCGCCTGGCCGTCCCGCTCGAGGACGTGCAGGCGCATGACCAGTCGGTCGGGTCGCTGCTCGCGCGCGTCGCCCTGCGGCTCGCGCCGCTCGGACAGGCGTTCGGCGCCGATCCCGGCGAGCCCTTGGACGAGGACGCCTACCGCCGCGCCACGGAGACGATCATCCGCGAGCAGGCGGCGACCGGCGACGGCGTGATCCTCGGCCGCGCCGCCGCGCTGGTGCTCGCCGGCGACCCGCGCGCGCTGCACGTCCGCCTCCACGGCGCCCGCAAGGCGCGCGTCGAGCAGGCGATGCTCGTGCGCGAGATCGACCGGGAGACCGCCGAGCGAGAACAGGCCGAGACCGACCGCGCGCGCGAGGCCTACGTGCGCCACTTCTACCGCGCCGACCCGCGCGACTGCGCCCTCTACCACCTGACGATCGACACCACCGCGCTGCCGCTCGAGACCGTGATCGAGACGATCATCCTCGCCGCGTACGGCCGCTCCGGGTAGCGGCGCCCGAAGCGGTCAGGCGCCCTGCGCGCCGGCTGACGCGTTGAGCGTCCCCTCGCGCTGCCCGCTGCCCCACGTGTCGGGCAGGGTGAACCCGCCGGCGAGCGGATCGGACGGGTCGACGACGAGCTGGTGGAACCCGGTGATCCAGGCGCGGCCCGAGATCGCGGGGACGATCGCGGGCTTGCCGCCCACGACCGTGCGGCGCGCGATCCGGCCGCTGAAGCGCGTGCCGAGCACGCTCTCGGCCACGTAGGCGTCCTTCTCGCCGAGCCGCCCGCGCGCGGCCAGGGCGGCCATTCTCGCCGACGTCGCGGTGCCGGTCGGCGAGCGGTCCAGGCGGCCGGGGGAGACGATCGTCGCGTGGCGCGCGTCGCCGCCCGACAGCGGCGGCGCGACGAAGACGACGAACGAGAGATGTGCCAGGGCGGGCTCGACCGGATGCGCGATCTCGAGCTGCTCGACGACGTGCGGGCGGATCCGCTCGCCGAGCTCACCCAGCTCGCGCGCCTCGTCGGGGACGATCGAGAACCCGAGCGCCGTGGCGTCGACGAACGCGCAGAACGCGCCGCCGTAGGAGATGTCGACCTCCAGCGAGCCGAGTCCGGGCACCTCGACCGCGGCGCCGAGGTGCGTGGCGAAGGAGGCGACGTTCTCGAACGTGATCATGCCGACGCGCCCGTCGCTCACCTCCGCGCGTACGCGCACGAGCCCCGCCGGCGCCTCGAGCACGAGCTCGGTGACCGGCTCGACCGCCTCCACCAGCCCCGTCTCGAGCAGCACGGCGGCCGTGTTGATCGTGTTCGTCCCTGACATCCCCTCGTAGGACGAGGACTCCATGATGATGAAGCCGGCGTCGGCCTCCGGGTGCGCGGAGGGCAGGACGAGGTCGCCCGAGAGCGGCGCCATCCCGCGCGGCTCGTGCAGGATCAGCCGGCGCAGCCAGTCGCCCTCGCGCTCCAGGTGGCGCATCTTCTCGAGCATCGTCCGCCCGGGGACGTCGAGCACGCCGCCGACGACGATCCGGCTCGGCTCGCCCTCCGCATGGGCGTCGACGCAGTGGATGACCTTGGCGACCCGCATCGCGCGCGAACGCTAGCGGGCCAGCGCCGGAGCGGCGGCGAGGAAGCCCGTGACCACGAACGCGAGCAGCGAGGCCACGCCGAGCGCGTGTGGGACGGCGCCGCCGGCGACGGTCAGCAGGCCGAAGCCGGCGATCAGCAGCGCGACGGCCGCGCGCGCCAGCAGGCCCTCGCGAAACGCGACGGCGACTCCGCGGCCCGGCGCGAGGTCGGCCGGCTCGCCGTGGCCGAGCATCCCGCCGAGCGTGAGCCGGAACAGCAGCACCAGCGACGGGAAGAGGATCGCGCCGCCGCCCAGGACCGCGACGATCACCGCGACGAGCGTGTCGTCGGGCGCGGCGGCCCGCTGGATCGTCAGTCCCGGCAGGATGTCGGGCTGCTGCGCGAGCGCCCAGCCGGCGATCGTCGCCGCGACGGCGACCGCCGCGACGTAGCGCGAAGGCTCGTAGCGGCCGCGGGCCACCAGCGCCAGCGCGCCCACGCCGAACAGCGCGGACACGATGATCGCCGCCAGCCCGCCGCCGGAGACCAGGTCGTCGAACAGCGGCCGCGCGTCCCCGCGCAGCACGACCAGGCCCACGACGGCCAGCACGCCGGCCACCGACCCGGCGGCGAGCGCCCGCGTGCGGCAGGCGGCGACCAGCTCCGGCTCGTCCGCCCGCGCCGCGTCGGCGGCCAGGAACACCGCGGCCAGATAGACCGAGAACGCCACCGCGAGGGCGCCGACGACGATCGAGGTCGGGTTCAGCCAACTCGACCACAGGTCGCCCGCGGCGTTGCCGACCGGTACCCGTCCGGAGGCGATCCCGCCGGCGGCGGCGCCCAGCGCGAACGGCGTCAGCACCGACGAGATCGCAGACGCGGTGTCGACGCCCCGCACCTGCCGCGGCGTGCTCGCGCCCGAGCGCACGGCGTACGCGAACCCGCGCACGATGATCCCGATCCCGGCCAGGAACAGCGCGACGCTGAGCGTCGAGGCGATCGAGCCGAACACCTCCGGATACGCCGTCCACAGCACGGTCAGCACGAAGATCAGCCAGACGTGGTTGGCCTCCCACACCGGCGCCATCGAGTCGTGGGCGTGCGCGCGCAGCCGCTCGTCGCGCGTGGTCGCCTGCCAGGCGGCGGCGCCGAAGTCCGCGCCGCCGAGGACGACGTACAGCGTGAGGCCGATCAGCACGAACACGAGCGGGATCGTCTGCAGCATCAGTGGGCCTTCAGCGGCATCGCGGCAAGGCGCCGGAGGATCCAGACCACGCCGGCGGCGACGAACAGGTAGACGAGCGCGAGCACGCCGTAGCCGACCGGGATGCCGCTCGCGCCGGTGACCGCCTCATCGGTCCGCATCACGCGGTAGACGACCCACGGCTGGCGGCCGACCTCGGTCGTCACCCAGCCGGCGATCAGCGCGACCAGCGACAGCGGCCCGGCGAGCGCGACCGCGCGATAGAACCACGGCGACTCCGGCAATCGCCCGCGCCGCCAGCGCACGAGCAGGAACACGACGCCGAGCAGTGCCAGCAGCGTCCCGATGCCCACCATCGTCTGGAACGCGACGCGCACGACGTTCACGGGCGGGCGGTCGCCCGGCGCGACGGAGTCCAGCCCCTGCACGCGGGCGTTGAAGTCGTGGAACGCGAGGAACGACAGCGCCTTCGGGATCCGGATCCCGTACTTGATCTCGTCGTTCGTGTACCAGCCGAGGACGTGGATCGGCGCGCCGCGCTGGGTCCGCGGCAGGCCCTCGAGCGCCGCGAGCTTGACCGGCTGCTTGTCGGCCACCTCGCGCGCCGCCCAGTCGCCGACCAGCACCTGCACCGGCGCGGCGAGCGCCGCGATCGTGAGCGGGATCGCCAGCGCGACGCGCTCGTAGCGACTCCAGCGTCCGCGCAGCCGCCCGACCGCGTACGCGGCGGCGACCACGAAGCCCATGACGATGTAGCCCGCCAGGTACATGTGGATCAGCTCGTGCCACAGGTAGGAGTTGCCGAACAGCGCCTTCCACGGATGCACCTCGACGACCCGCCCGCCGGCCAGCCCGAAGCCGCCGGGATGGTTCATCCACGAGTTGACGGAGATCACCATCCACGAGCCCGTGAACCCGGTGATCAGGATCGGGATCCCGCTCAGGAAGTGCGCCCGCGGCGAGAGGCGGTCCCAGCCGTAGACATAGATCCCGATGAAGATCGCCTCCATGAAGAACGAGAAGCCCTCGATCGCGAAGCCGAGGCCGAACACGCTCCCGAAGGTCGCGGTGAACTGCGGCCACAGCAGGCCCATCTCGAACGAGAGGATCGTGCCGGTGATGACGCCGACGGCGAACAGGGCGACCATCACGCGCGTCCAGCGCCGCGCGATCGTCAGGTAGACCTGGTCGCCGGTGCGCCGGTAGAGCCACTCGACGAACAGGACCATCGCCGGGAACGCGATGCCGAAGCACACGAGCGGGATGTGCACGGCGAAGGAGAGCGCCTGCATCTGCCGCGCCTCGAGCAGGTACTCCTGCTGGACCTGCTGAAGCGCTGCAAGCGTCACCTCCGCATTCTCCCATCCGCGTTTGGCATGCTCTGTATCCAGGATGCGGAGCGAGGAGGAGACGCTCGAGTACCGCAGCCGCACGCGGCTGGTCGACGAGGTCGCGCAAGTTCTGCGCGAGCGCATCTACGCCGGCCGCTACACCGCCGGCGAGCCGCTGCGTCAGGAGCATCTGGCGGCGGACCTGCGCGTCAGCCGCACGCCGCTGCGCGAGGCGATCCGCGTGCTCGAGCGCGAAGGCCTGCTGCACTCCGAGCCGGGACGCGGGGTGCGGGTGGTCACCGCCGACCTGGTCACGCTGCTCGACGCCTACGCGCTGCGCGAGGTCGTCGACGGGCTCGCCGCCCGGCTGGCGGCCGAGAACGCGGGCGAGCGCGACATCGCGCGGCTGCGCGAGCTGGTCGAGCGCCAGCGCGCGACGCTCGAGCCGTTCGACGCCGGCGCCTACACGCTCAGCAACGTCGAGTTCCACGCGGCGGTGACCGAGGTCGCCGGCAACGCGTTCCTCAAGGGCGAGCTGCCGCTGATGCGGCTGACCTCGCAGGTGTTCACGCCGGTCGACCTGATCGGCGAGCGTCATGCGCGCTTCGCGGTCGACCAGCACGCGGAGATCGTCCAGGCGATCGCCGCCGCCGACGGGCCCGAGGCGGAGCGTCGGGCGCGCGCGCACATCCGATCCACGATCACGCGGCTCCAGGGGGGAGAGCGATGACGTCACTGCTCGTCGCCGGCGACATCGGCGGCACGTTCACGGACACGGTCACCATCGGCGGCGACGGCGCGGTGGGCCGCTACAAGGCGCCGACGGTCCCCGACGATCCCGCCGGCGACGTCTTCATCATCAACGACCCGTACCTGGCGGCCGAGCACCAGAACGACGTCCAGTTCTGCGCGCCGTTCTTCCACGCCGGCGAGCTGATCGCGTGGATCGGCTGCATGGCCCACCAGGTCGACCTCGGCGGCCAGGACGCCGGCTCGTGGTGCCCGACGGCGACCGACGTCTACCAGAAGGGCCTGCGGATCCCGCCCGGGCGGATCGTGCGGCGCCGCGAGGTCAATCGCGAGCTGTGGGACATCGTGATCGCGAACTCGCGCATGCCGTTCCCGGTCTCCAACGACTTCACCGCGTTCCTCGCGGGCCCGAAGGTCGCGGGCGAGCGGATGGGCGAGCTGTGCGACCGCTACGGCGCGGACACAGTGCGCGCGGTGATGGGGCAGTCGATCGAGACCTCCGAGGCCGGCCTGCGCGACCTGCTGACCGGCCTGCCGGACGGCGAGTTCGAGCGCGAGAGCTACCTCGACCGGCCGGCCGAGGGAGGCGGCTCGGAGCTCGTCCGCGTGCATTGCCGGATGACCAAGAGCGGCGACCGGCTCGTGTTCGACTACAACGGCTCGGACGAGCAGTCGCCGGCCTACGGGATGGCGACGCGCGCGGGAACGGTCGGCGCGGTCGCGACGCTGATGCTGTGCCTGTTCGGCTCCAAGCTGCCGTGGAACCATGGGCTGATGCGGCCCGTCGAGGTCGTGATGGAGGACGGCCTGTGCGTCACGGCGATCCCGCCGACGCCGGTCTCGGGCGGCGCCGCGGGCGCGAACTGGGTGGCGATGAACGCGGCGGCCGGGTGCATCGAGAAGATGGTCTCGTTCTCGGACGAGCACCGCGACCTCGCGTTCGGGCCGGGCGACGGCTCGTGGCAGCTCGCCCAGTTCGGCGGGCTGAACCAGTACGGCGAGCCGTTCGCCGCGATGTACCTGGACTCGCTGCTGTGGGGCGGCCCGGCGTTCATCGATCGCGACGGCGTGGACTCCGGCGGGGCGATGGTGATCCTCGGCGGCGGCACCGAGGACGTCGAGCAGCAGGAGGTCGGCCAGCCGCTGCTGTACCTGCGGCGGCGCGAGGTCCCGGACTCCGGTGGCGCGGGCCGCCACCGCGGCGGCGTCGGGATCGAGTTCGCGATGACGCCGATCGACACCGATGAGGTCTCCGGCGTGATCGCCACGCACGGCGTCGCGCTGCCGAACCGGACGGGGATCTTCGGCGGCATGCCGGGCTCGTGCGCGTCGTTCGAGCTCGTGCGCGGGGGAGACGTGCTCGCGCAGATGGGCCGCGGCGCCGCGATCTCCTCGCTGCGCGACGTCGAGGGCGAGTACGCGCTGCTGCCGAGCGTCAGCGCGGGCGCGGCGATCAACGCCGGCGAGGTCGTCAACGTGCGGCTGCAGAACGGCGGCGGTTACGGCGACCCGATCGAGCGCGACCCGGCGGCGGTGGCGGCGGACGTGGCGAACGGCGCGGTCTCGCGCGGCGAGGCGGAGCGCGTCTACGGAGTGGTGGCCGGCGACGAGGCGGCCACCTCCGCGCGCCGCGACGCGATGCGCCGCGCGCGCCTGGACGCCATGCGGCCGCCCGCCGGAACGCGCGGCGCTCGCGCGCACGTCCCCGACGGCCACTGGGGCGACGCGCTCGCGATCCGCGGCGGGATCGCGCACTGCGGGCGCTGCGACGCGGAGCTGGGCGCGATCGGGGCGGACTGGCGCGACCTGACCGGGACGCTTGCGCTCGACGACGTCGGGCCGCTGATCGAGGTGCACGCCGACCTCGTCGCCGAGCAGTCGATCTGCCCGCGGTGCCCCGCCTCGCCGTGGGTCGAGATCGTGCCGCGGGCCGGAAAGGGCTGGAGCGACTTCACGCTATGAGCCTCGAGGGAAAGGTCGCGCTCGTCACGGGCGCCGGCTCGGGCATCGGCCGGGCGACCGCCCGCGCGTTCGCGAGCGCCGGCGCGAAGGTCGTCGCCGCCGACCTCGACCTCGCGCGCGCCGCCGAGACCTGCGACGGCATCGAGGCGACGCCCGTCGCCGCCGACGTGTGCGATCCCGGCGACGTCGCGCGCATGGTCCGCACGGCGGTCGAGGCCTACGGCGGGCTCGACGTCTTCCACAACAACGCCGGGATCCCGGAGTCGGTCAAGCCGCTCGCGGAGATCACGCGCGACGAGTGGGACCGGGTGCTCGCGGTCAACCTCACCGCGTTCTTCCTCGCCGCCCAGGCGGTCGTCCCGCCCATGCGCGAGCGCGGCGGCGGGAGCATCCTCGTGACCGCGTCGATCATCGCCCGCCGTCCGCGACCCGGGCTGTCCGCGTACATCGCGGCGAAGACCGGCGTCACCGGCCTCGCCCGCGCGCTCGCGCTCGAGCTCGCGCCGGAGCGCATTCGCGTGAACGTGATCAACCCCGGCCCGTCGCGCACGCCGATGCTTCGCGCGTTCGGGCTCGGGGCGGAGGACGACGCGATCGGCGAACGGCTCCCCCTGGGGCGCCTGGTCGAGCCCCATGACATCGCGCAGGCCGCCACGTACCTCGCCTCCGACGCGGCCGCGGCGGTGACCGGAACCGTCCTGAACGTCGATGCCGGGAGGGATTTGACGTAATGGCCACCTTTTACGCAGTCGATCCGTCGACGCTGAAGCCGTTCGCCGAGGTGCCGGACACGACCGAGGAGGAGATCGCGGCGATGGTCGCGGACGCGCAGCGCGCGCTCGCGGTCGAGCAGGAGTGGCGCGTCCCGGAGACGCGCGCGCGGGCGCTGATGCGGCTCGCCCGCGCGGTCGAGGACGAGGCCGAGCCGCTTGCCGAGCTGGAGTGCCGCGACACCGGCAAGCCGTTGTCGCAGGCGCGCGCCGACGTCGCCGCCACGGTCCGTTACCTCGAGTACTACGCCGGCTCGCTCGAGCGCCTGGAGGGACGCCAGATCCCGCTCGGCCCGGGCGTACTCGACTACACGGTGCGCGAGCCGTGGGGCGTGTGCGCCCAGATCATCCCGTGGAACTATCCGCTCCAGGTGGCGACCCGCACCGCCGCGCCCGCGCTCGCGGCCGGCAACGCGGTCATCCTCAAGCCGTCCGAGCTCGCGTCGCTGACGCCGCTGCGCCTCGCCGACCTCGCGCTCGGCGCGGGCGTCCCGCGCGGGCTGCTGCAGGTCGCGACCGGCGATGGCGCCGTGGGCGCCGCGCTGGTGGCCCACGAGCGCGTCGCGCACGTCACCTTCGTGGGCTCGGCGGCCAACGGCGCGCGCGTCGCCGAGGCCTGTGCGCGCCGCCTGGCGCCGCTCGAGCTCGAGCTCGGCGGCAAGTCGCCCAACCTCGTGTTCGCCGACGCCGACCTCGACAAGGCGGTGCCGGCGATCGTGCGCGCGCTGATCCAGAACGCGGGTCAGAGCTGCTCGGCCGGCTCGCGCCTGCTGATCGAGCGCTCGATCCACGTCGACGTCGTACACCTCGTCGCCGCCGCGTTCGAGGCGCTGACCATCGGTCCGGGCATCGAGGATCCCGACCTCGGCCCGCTGATCTCCGAGCGCCAGCTCGAGAACGCCAAGCGGATGCTGGCCGGCGCGCGCGAGCAGGGTGCCGGCGTCGTCACCGGCGGCGAGCACGTGGAGGGGCTGTTCCTGCAGCCGACGCTGGTGACGAACGTCGACCCGGCATCCGAGCTCTTCCGCGAGGAGGTCTTCGGACCGGTCCTCTGTGCCGTGCCGTTCGGCGACGAACGCGAGGCGATCGAGTTGGCCAACGCGACCGCCTACGGGCTCGTCGCCGGCGTCTGGACGCGCGACCTCGGCCGCGCCCACCGCGTCGCCGGCGCGATCCAGGCCGGCCAGGTGTTCGTCAACACCTACGGCGTCGGCGGCGGCGTCGAGCTGCCGTTCGGCGGCATGAAGCGCTCCGGCTACGGCCGCGGCAAGGGGATCGAGGCGCTGCTCGCGTACTCGCAGGTCAAGAACGTCTGCGTCGCGCTCTAGCTTAGCTAGCGGCCCTAGGGGTAGGCCGGCGTCCCCCGTTGGTGGCTTGCGCCCGGGCGGGCGCGCGCGAAGCTTGCGGCATGCGCCGCATCGCCCTCGCGACCGCCGCCGCCCTCGTCGCGGTCGCCCCCGCCGCCCACGCCGCCGGCTGGAGCGGCCCCGCCCGCTTCTCCGGCGGCGCCTCCGAGCCCGCGCCGCGCACCGCGATCGCCGCCGACGGGACGAGCATGACGGTCTGGCGGCGCGACGACGGGGCGCTCGTCGCCGCCGCCGGCGAGCGGCACGGACGGCTTGCGGCGCCGCTCGTCGTGACGCGCCGCGTCACGTCGTCGTTCGCCGTCGCGGCGGACACGCATGAGCGCGCGGCGGTCGCATACGAGGCGCGCGACGGCCTGCACGTGGCCGTCCGCCAGGGCCGCGGCTTCAGCGACCACGCGATCGCGTCCACCGGATCGGAGATCAACGGCGTGCAGATCGCGGCGGACCCCTCCACCGGCTGGGTCGTGGCCGAGCGGCAGTTCCCGCGCGAGGGCAGCGGCGTGCCCTACCGGGTGCGGGTCGTCACGCTCGGCGACGGCGGCCGTCCCACCGGCCCGGTGCAGGACCTCGGCGAGGGCCACTTCGGCATCCAGGCGCGTGCGGCGAAGCAGCTCGTCGTGCTCCGCAACGGGCGCGCGGTGCTGGCCTACCAGGCCGAGGGCCGCAATGCCGTCCTGCTCTCCACCCGCCCGCGCGGGGGGACGTTCAGCCCGCCGGCCGAGATCGCCGGCGAGCTGGCCGACCCCGCCGTGACCGCGAGCGGCAACCACGCCTTCGTCGCCGCCGTGCAGGCGGCCTCGTGCGGCGATGCGGGCTGCGCCGGCGCGCCGGTCGTGAGCACGATCGCCCCCGACGGCACGGCGAACGCTCCAGCCGGCCCCGCGCTCGCGCACCCCAACCGCGCGTTCGAGCCGGCGGCCGGTCCCGGGACGCTCGCGTTCCTGCTCAAGGACGCCCCGAAGCCGTTCTCCCGCGAGGCCGGCGTGTCCGCCTTCGGCGGCGGCGCGGTCCAGCGGCTCACGCGCGAGCCGTCGACGGAGCCCTACGCGCTGAAGCTGCTCGCCAACACGCTGGTCCTGTGGGCGACGAGGACCGGCTTCGGCGCCGCCAAGGCGAGCGCCGCCGGCGGGCGCTTCCATCGCGTGGCCGGGCCGCCCGGGCCGCCACCGAGCCCGTTCCACACCAATGCGACCAACCGCGACTTCGCGAGCGCGGGCTGGTACGCGATCGCGGCCTGGGCGCGGGCGGGCACCGTGCGCGTGAGCATGCGACGCTTCTGAGCGTGGACACGATCCTGGCGGCGGTCGACGAGCTGGCTCCGCGGCTCGTCGAGCTGCTGCAGGAGCTGATCCGGATCCCGACCGTCAACCCGCCCGGCGACGGCTACGAGGACTTCTGCGCCGCCCTGAAGGCGACGTTCGACGGGCTGGGATACGCGACGGAGATCGTGCGCGTGCCGGTGGAGCGGCTGGCGGAGCTCGCGCCGTTCGGCGGCGGCCGCCCGCGCCCGAGCCTGCTGGCCACGCTCGACGGCCAGGCGCCAGGCCCCACCGTCCATCTCAACGGCCACTACGACGTCGTGCCGGTCGGCAACGACTGGACGCGCGACCCGTTCGGCGGCGTGCTCGAGGACGGCTGGATCTACGGGCGCGGAGCCGCGGACATGAAGAGCGGCCTCGCCGCGCAGGTGATCGCGGTCGAGGCGCTGCGGCGGGCCGGCTGGGCGGGGCGCATCGTCCACAGCGCGGTGCCCGACGAGGAGACCGTCGGCGTCGACAACGCCGGCACGGGCTACCTGGTCGATCAGGGCCGGCTGCGCGCGGACGCGGTGATCATCACCGAGCCGTTCGGGCCCGATGGCGTCGGCATCGGGCACAAGGGCGCCATCTGGGGCGAGATCACGCTGCACGGCAAGCAGGCGCACGGCTCCTCGCCGCGGCTGGGCGTCAACGCGGTCGAGCACATGGCGCGCTACCTCGCGCGGATCGACGCCGATCTGCGCCCGCGGCTCGAGACCCGCGTGACCGAGCTCGGCGTCACGCCGCCCGAGCCGCGCTCGACGCTCTCGTTCGACACGATCGCCGGCGGCGCCGCGACGAACATCGTCCCCGACCGCTGCACGGTCACCTTCAACCGCCGGCTGCTGCCGGGCGAGGACCTCGAGACCGCGCGCGCCGAGCTGCTCGCGCCGCTCGAGGGCCAGCGCTACGAGTACCGCGAGCTGTACGCGACCGAGCCGACGCTCGTGGGCGAGGACGAGCCCGTCGTGCAGGCGGCGTGCCGCGCGGTCCGCGCGCTCGGGCTCGAGCCGCGCCTGCTGATCTCGGCCGGCAGCGACGACCAGCGCTTCGTCGTGCACCGTGCCGGCATCAGCAACTCGATCATCTACGGCCCCGGCACCACCGCGCTCAGCCACGTCTCCGACGAGCGCATCTCGGTCGACGACCTCGTACTGGGGACCAAGGGCCTGGCGCTGATCCTGGCCGAGTTGTTGTCGCGCTGACATCCCGCCTCAAGTCCGCCCACGCGGTGCCGAGGGAAGAGTGTGCGGTTCCTCGCCCTCGTCGTCCTCGCCCTCGCCTCGCTGCCGGCGCAGGCGAGCGCCGCGGACATCATCGTCAGGCGCGACGCCGGCCTGGACCGGAGCGAGCGCGCGGACATCCGCCGCGACGCGGGCGTGAAGCTCGTCGACACGCTCACGCTCCCGGACACCGAGGTCGTCCGCGCGGGCGACCCGCGGGCCGCGCTGGCGGCGCTCAACGCCGATCCGGACGTGCACTACGCCGAGCTCGACGGCCAGGTCCACCTCTTCTCCGACGACGCGCTCTTCACCCAGCAGTGGGCGCTCCAGAACACCGGTCAGTTCGGCGGGCTGGCGGGCGCCGACATGGATGTCCCCGACGCCTGGACGCGCTCCACCGGCGCGGGCGTGACGGTCGCGGTGGTCGACACGGGCGTCGACGCGGACGTCACGGACCTCGCGGGCCAGATCGACGCTCGCGGCTGGGACTTCATCGGCGACGACGACGATCCGGCCGACGAGAACGGGCACGGCACCCACGTGACCGGCACGATCGCGGCGCTCGCGGGCAACGGGGTCGGCGTCGCGGGCGTCGCGCCTGGAGCGCACGTGCTCCCGGTACGCGCGCTCGACGCCGCCGGCGACGGCACGGACAGCACGATCGCGGAGGCGTTCGACTACGCCGGCGACGCCGGCGCGCGGATCGTCAACGCCTCGCTCGGCGGCGCGGGGACCTCGCGCCTGATCGACGACGCGATCGCAGCCCACCCGGACACGCTCTACGTCGTCGCCGCCGGCAACAGCCATGCCGACGACGACGCCGCGCCGGTCTTCCCGTGCACGTCGGCGCTGGCGAACGTGCTGTGCGTCGGCGCCTCCGACAACCGCGACGCGCGCGCCTGGTTCTCCAACTACGGCGCGACGACGGTGGACGTGTTCGCGCCCGGCACGCTGATCGACTCGACCCTCATGGGCGGCGGGTACGGGTTCCTGGACGGCACGTCGATGGCGAGCCCGCAGGTCGCCGGGATCGCGGCGCTGGCGCTGGCCGCCGATCCCGCGGCGACCACGGGGGAGCTGAAGGCGGCGGTGCTCGCGTCGGCCGACGCCCGCCCCGGGCTCACTGGCCTCGCGGTCACCGGCGGGCGCGTGAACGCGGCGGCCGCGGTCGAGGAGATCGGCCGCGTGCCGGAGCCCACCCCGACGCCCACGCCGCAGGCCACGCCCACACCGACCCCGACGCCCGAGCCCCCGGCGCCCACCCCGACGCCTGTACCGCGGACCGATCCGCCCGCGCCCACGCCCACGCCGGTCGCGGCCGCCCAGGTCAGCGCCCTCAAGCTCTCGGGCCGCCTGCGCGGCGGCTCGGGGCGCCTGCAGGCGACCTTCACCGTCACGCGCGGGGCGCCGGTGCGGATCACCATCGCGGGCGGTCCGACGTGGTCGCTGACCGCCCGCGCGGGCGCGAACACGCTGCGGATCGCGCGCCGTGTGCGCGGCCGCACGCTCAAGCGCGGCCGCCACACGCTCACGGTCGCGGCGCCGGGCAGCGCCAAGTCCGCCCCCTTCAGCGTTCGCTGAGCATCGGGCCGTCGCCGGCCGGGTCCGCCACGCCCTCCTCGATCCAGCGGTGGCTGCCCGCGAGCACGGCCTGCGCGGCCTCGTAGCCCTCGGTGTCGTCGTTGGCCCACAGCTCGTGGAACAGCCGGTCCGCGCGGCGCCGCGCCTGGTGGCAGAAGAGCTGCGCCAGCTCGCGCGCGGAGCCCGCCCGCGACGGCTCCTCGGCGGCGACCGTCTGCGCGTAGACGACCGCTGCCGAGATCGCGAACAGCTCGGCGCCGATGTCCACGATGCGGCCCAGGAACGCCTGGCGCTGCTCGAGCTTGGCCTGCCAGCGCGCCATCGCGTAGAACGTCGAGCGCGCGAGCCGGCGCGAGCTGCGCTCGACGTAGCGCAGTTGGCCCGCGAGCTCGCCGAACTCGGCGAACGAGCCGGGCTTGTGGCCCTCGCCGACGGCGAGCTTGGGCAGCCACTTCGCGTAGAACGCCCCGGCGCCGACCGCGCCCTTGGCCTTGGCCTGCAGCGGCGTGTCGGCCTCCAGCACGTCGCCGGCGACCTGTAGGTGCTGGTCGACCGCCTCGCGCGCGATCAGCAGGTGCATGATCTCCGTGGAGCCCTCGAAGATGCGGTTGATGCGCATGTCGCGCAGCGCCTGCTCGGCCGGCACGGGCTTCTCGCCGCGCGCCTTCAGCGACTCGGCCGTCTCGTAGCCGCGCCCGCCGCGCACCTGCACGAGCTCGTCCAGCACCTGCCAGCCGAGCTCTGAGCCGTAGAGCTTCGCGATCGCCGCCTCGATCCGGATGTCGTTGGACTTGTCGTCGGCCAGCCGGCTCGCGACGTCGAGCATCGCCTCCAGCCCGAACGCGCTCCCGGCGATGAACGCGACCTTCTGCGCGACGGCGTCGTGCTTGCCGACCGGCCGGCCCCACTGGACGCGCTCGCACGACCACTCGCGCGCGACCTTGGTCGCCCACTTGGACTGCCCGACGCAGATCGCCGGCAGCGCGAGCCGGCCGGTGTTGAGCGTCGAGAGCGCGATCTTGAGCCCCATGCCCTCGCGCCCGATCAGGTTCTCCTGCGGCACGAAGACGTTCTCCAGTCTGGTGACCGAGTTCTCGATGCCCCTCAGGCCCATGAACGCGTTGCGGTGCAGGACGGTCACGCCCTCGGTCCGGTAGGGGAGGATGAACGCGCTGATGCCGCCCCGGTGGTCCTCGGACTTCGGCACCTTGGCCATCACCACGACGACGTCGGCGACTGCGCCGTTGGTCGCCCACAGCTTGGTGCCGGTGAGGCGGTAGCCGCCCTCGACCGGCTCGGCGATGGTGGCGACGCGCGCGGGGTCTGAGCCGACGTCCGGCTCGGTCAGCAGGAACGCCGAGATGTCGGTGCGCGCCACGCGCGGCAGCCATTCGCGCTTCTGCTCCTCGGTGCCGAACATCCGCAGCGGCTCGGCGACGCCGATCGACTGGTGGGCCGACAGCAGCGTCGAGATCGAGGCGTGCCAGACGCCGGCCATCGCCAGCGCGCGGTTGTAGTAGACCTGCGAGAGGCCGAGGCCGCCGTACTCCTCGCTCACCTTCATCCCCATGGCGCCGATGCGCTTGAGGCCTTCGACCACCTCATCGGGGATCTTCGCCTCGCGCTCGATCCGCAGCGGGTCGACCTCGCTGACGAGGAACTCCCGCAACGTGGCGAGAAAACGCTCGCCTTTCCGGATGGCCTCGGCGTCGAGCCGCGGCTGCGGGTGGATCAGGTCGAGGCGGAAGTTCCCGAGGAAGAGCTCCTTGCCGAAGCTCGGAAGCGTCCATTCCTGCTCGCGGGCGGCTTCCGCGACCTGGCGAGCTTCACGTTCGGTGACGGTGGCCATCCACAGGTTCTACCTGAGATGGCCACCGGTACCCACCGCTTCACGGCCGCGGGAGAATGCGCGCATGATCGTGGACTGCGCGCATTACCGCGACGGTCGCCGCCAGCATGAGGGCAGGATGGATCCGCGCGAGGCCGCGGCGATCTGCCATGACGACCCGGGCTTCGTGTGGCTCGGGATGGTCGAGCCGACGCCGGAGGAGCTGGCCGGCGTTCAGACGATCTTCGGGCTGCACGAGCTGGCGGTCGAGGACGCCCAGAGCTTCCACCTGCGCCCGAAGGTCGAGCAGTACGAGGGCGGCGTCACGTTCGTCGTGCTGCGCACGGCGCGCTACGTGGACGCTACCGAGGAGGTCGAGTTCGGCGAGATCTCGATCTTCGTCGGGCCCGGCTTCGTCATCACCGTGCGCCAGGGCGCCGGCTCGGAGCTGCACCCGGCGCGCCTGCGGCTGGAGAAGCGCCCCGAGCTGCTCGAGGAGGGCCCGGCCTCGGTGCTGTGGGCGATCGCCGACCAGATCGTCGACGACTACGCGCCGGTGGTGGAGGGACTGGAGCGCGACATCGAGGAGGTCGAGCAGCTCGTCTTCTCGGGCGCCCACGCGCCGACGCGGCGGATCTACCTGCTGCGCCGCGAGGTGAGCGACTTCTACCGCGCCGTGCACCCGCTGCTCGGCCCGGCGGCGGCGATCACGCAGGGCGGCGTCCTGCCGATCGGCGACGGCCTGCGCAACTACTTCCGCGACGTCGACGACCACCTCAAGCTCGTCAACGAGGAGGTGATGGCGCAGCGCGACCTGCTCAGCACGATCCTGCAGGCCAACATGGCGGTCCTGTCGGTCGCGCAGAACGACGTCGTGCGCAAGATCTCGGCTTGGGCGGCGATCATCACCGTCCCGACGTTCATCGCGTCCTTCTACGGGATGAACTTCCACCAGATGCCCGAGTTGCGCCAGGGCTGGGGGTATCCGGCGGTCGTCGTGCTGATGCTGCTCTCCGCGGTCGTGCTGTTCGCGTCCTTCAAACGCGCCCGCTGGCTCTAGGCGATGTAGACGGGCGTGCCGACCTGGGTCTTGTCGTAGACGTCGATCACGTCGGGGATGCGCATGCGCACGCAGCCGTGAGACGCCTGGTGGCCGATGCTGCCGTACTCGGAGGGGTCCACGCCGTGGATGCCCGCGGCGCCGTCGAACGCCATCCAGCGCGCCTTGATCGGGTCGTCGGGGCCCGGCGGGATCGTCTTGCCGGCGAGGTCGCCCGCCCAGTCGGAGTTCGGCACGTGCCATGAGGGGTTGGTCTCGCGCCACTGGACGTCGTAGAGGCCGGCGGGCGTCTCCAGCCCCTGCTGCCCGATCGCCACGTCGTAGGTGTGCTCGAGCTTGAGGCCTTCGTACAGGCGCAGCTTGAAGTGCGAGCGGTCGACGATGATGTAGCTCGGGTACTTCTTGGCGAGGTCGGTGGTGGAGACCTTCGGCTTGACGGTCTGGAGGTGCGCGCGCAGGCTCGTGATGCCCGCCGGCGTGGCGAGCGCCTTGTAGAGGCGGGAGCGCAGCGTGCCCTGGGCGACCTTGACGCCGTCGCGGCTCGGCTTCTGCTCGAGGCCGGACGGGCGCGGCGTGACGCTCGCGTCGACCGGATCCTCGTCGACCTTCGCCCCGACGTGGGCGGCGAACGACTTCACGGCGGCCTTCGAGAAGTCGACCGTGATGGGAAGGGCGGCGTGCACGGGCTTGTCCTTGAGGCTGTGCAGCGTGCGGGTGAGGATCCCGCCGCGGTGGCTCATCCCGACGGCCCGGTCCACGAGCGCCCTCACGTCGACGTGGCGCTCGAGCTTCGCCCCCTCCAGCTTGAAGGAGTGGTCTCCGGCGCGGACGTGGACGTCCTGGTTGAGGTGCTCGGTGAGCGAGGCCTGGACCTTGGCCTGCGCCTCGGCGGCCGTCAGCTTGCCGACCGGTACGCTGCCGATCGAGATGCCCGGCGCGATCTTGTCGCGCTGCTTGTGGTCATAGACGTTGATCGCCGCAAAAGCAGCGGCGGCCAGCACCACGATCGCGGCCGCGGGAATCCAGATTGCCCTCCGCACGGGGAACATTCTGCCCGCTCGAACGCGAAGATCGCCTGAGAACCGGTCTTCGCGCGCCATCTCGGGCGAAATCTTGCGAGCGCTTTGCGAGGCTTGACCGCGAGGTTTGCCTCGAAGCTCGAACCACGGCACCGGGCGAGCATCCGCCGCGGGCCGAGTTGCGCGGCGGCGCCGCCGACGATGCGATGGCGGGGGCGGATAGGTTCGACCCGTACAGAGGACTGACGTCCCGCCCCCGCCGATGCGCTACGGCGCAGTCGTCGACAGCGTGAACGTCAGCGTCTTGGAGTAGCTGCCGGTCCGCAGGGCGTCGGTGGCCCCGATGTGCTGGGTGAAGCCGATCGCGACCGCCCCGTGCGAGACCGGCGCGCTCCAGGAGGACGGCGTCAGCGTCACCTGCAGCGGGTCGGGCAGCGAGAACGACCCGTTGGTCAGGTGCCCCGGATCCGACGCCGACAGCGTCGCGTCGCCCGCCGTCGAGACCACGTCGGCCGTCGTCGAAGCTGTGTAGTCGTGCGCGAGGCCCGGCGCGAAGGCGCCGAAGGCGGCGGGCGCGCCGAGCGTCAGCGACAGTGTCGCCGGGACGGTCCCGCTGACGTCGCCAGGCATCGGCGGCGTCGAGTCCGCCAGCGTCTCGGCGTCGGCCGCGAGCTGGTTCGTCTGCGCCAGCAGCGCCGGGTCGCCGTGGCCGGCGTCCAGCGCGGCCTGGATCTGCGGGAGCAGCGCGTCGCGGCGCGCGAGCAGGGCCGCCAGCTTGTCGACGGCGCCCTGGTAGGCGGCGTCGCCGGACGTGTCGGTCGCGATCGCCCGCGTGTCGTAGTGCAGCGTGGCGACGCCGAAGCGCCCGAACGGCGCGTCGATCTGCTTGTAGGCGGCGGCGAGCGCCGTGACGCCGGCGGGCGCGCCGGCGGTGGTGATGTGAAGAACGCCTGGAAGGCGGCGTCGTACTGGCGCAGCTGCGCCTGCATGCCGGCCTCGCCGGACCCGAACGCGTTGCCGTGGTTGGTCTTGTAGTGGTCGTCGTGGACGTCGGACAGGTACGTGTAGGTGACCGGGACGCCGCCTCCTGCATCGCGGCCGTGTAGCCGAGCGCGTTGTTGGCCTCCATCCCGTCGAAGCCGGGGAGCCTGAGTTGCCCGTAGAGTCCTCGATCGCCGACGTCGTCGCGCCCGCCACGGAGCTGGGCGGCGGCACCGTGTCGGCCGGCTTGTCGGTGACGGGGGCGGCGCCCGCGCCGGTGTTGGTCGCGTTCGGGGCGAAGACGTCGTAGACCGCGGGGGCGCCCGCGGTCCCGGGAGCGCCGGGGACGGCCGTCGCCGGCCGCCCGGTCAGGAACGGGTTATCGCTGTGCAGCACGTGAGAGCCGGATGCGATCGGCGCGCCGTGGGAAGCTGCGGGCATGATCGATCCGCAGGAGCGCTGGCGCGCGTACGGCGAGAAGCCGGACTACCTGGGACTGCTGACGTTCTCCGGCGTCCCGTACACGCAGGATCCCGCCGAGCTCGCGGGGGCGGACGCGGCGATCGTGGGCGCGCCGTTCGACGACCTCGTCTCCGACCGCCCGGGCACCCGCTTCGCCCCGCGCTCGATCCGCGCCGCCAGCTGCCCGCCCGGCCCGCACCTCGAGGCCGGCGTCGACGCGTTCGCCGACCTGCGCGTGGTCGACTACGGCGACGCGCCGGTCGTCCCCGCGCAACCAGAGGTCGCGCACGCGGCGATCGAGGCGACGGTCGGCGAGGTCCTGCGCGCCGGCGCGCTGCCGGTGATCCTCGGTGGCGACCACTCGATCACCGAGCCGTGCCTGCGCGCCGTCTCCGCCGTCCACGGCCCGGTCGGGCTGCTGCACTTCGACACCCACACCGACACCGGCGAGGAGGTGTTCGGCGCGACGCTCTCGCACGGCACGCTGATGCGGCGGGTCGTGGAGGCCGGCAACGTCGCCCCGCGCCGCTACGTCCAGATCGGGCTGCGCGGATATTGGCCCGGGGAGAAGGAGTTCGGCTGGCAGGCCGAGCAGGGGATCACCAGCCTGTTCGCGCACGACGTGATGCATCGCGGGATCGGCGCGGTGGTCGAGGAGGCGCTCGCGGCGGTCGGCGACGGCCCGGTGTACATGAGCGTCGACGTCGACGTGCTCGATCCCGCGTTCGCACCCGGCACGGGGACGCCCGAGCCGGGCGGCCTCACCTCGCGCGAGCTGCTGTGGGCGGTGCGCACGCTGGCCTCGCGCGTGGAGCTCGTGGGCGCCGACGTCGTCGAGGTGCTGCCGACGCTCGTGGGGAGCGCCGACATCACGTCGCTCGTCGCCGACCGCGTCGTGCGCGAGGCGCTCACCGGCGTCGCGGTGCGCCGGCGCGCCGCGGTGGGGGCGTAGAGGGTGAAGGTCGGGCGGGCGGGCTGCCACGCCGGATGCCCGCCCGGCGGCCCGCGGCGCGGCACGCCGTGACGGGTCGCGCGGCCGCGGCGCGGCACGCCCTGGCGGGGCGCGTGGCCGCGGCGCGGCACGCCGTGGCGGGGTGCCGGATTTCGTTGCCGGCCCTGCGGCGTCTCAGCTGTCCATGTCGCGGCGCGTCCGCCGTGTCGCGGCGCGTCCGCCATGTCGCGGCGCGCGCGCCATGTCGCGGCGCGCGTGCCGGGATCGGCGAACTGCGCGGGGGGCGCAGCGATGATCGGTCTCGCGCGAGAAGCCGCCTCGCCCCTTGATCGAGCGTGACCGTCTAGGTGACCGAGGCGCTCGCTCGGCATATGAGGACACGTGAACCCGGTGCGTCAGCCGCGGGCTCGCCCTTCGAATGCGCGGTTCCGGACCCGGCGCGACCCCGGCGACTGAATCCGCGCGCCAGGGTCGGACCGCGGGCCGAGCCCGAGGCGCCCCTGTCGCCCGAACGCGGCCCGGACGACATGAACGAGAAGGACGGCGGCCCGCCGGCCGACGCGCTTCCGCGCGCTACCGCATCACGCAGATGGTTCGGAACGCCGGGTCGCTTGCTCCGTGGAGCCGGGCGCCCACGCTCTTGAGCTCGCGCAGGTAGGCGATGACCTCGTCCGTGATGCGCTCGCCCGGCAGCAGGACGGGAATGCCGGGCGGGTAGCCGGCGATCGCCTCGGCGCTCACGCGCCCGGACGCGTCGTCGACGGCGACCTTCTCGTTCTCGCCGAGGAACGCGTCGCGCGGCGGGCAGACGACCTCGTTCTCGAACGTGCCGGTCGAGAGCGTGACCTCCTCGGTCTTGCCCGGGCGCTCCATCCGGCGCACGATGCTCGTGAGGTCGTGGACGAAGCGCTCGAGCTCGCGCGGGAGCTCGTCGATGCCCAGGACGAGCACGATCGTCGCCTGCGTCGCGAGCTCGACCTGCGTGTCGAAGTTCGAGCGCAGCGCGGCGGCGACCTCGTAGCCGGTCGCGCCGGTGCCGCGCACGTCGATCACCAGCCGCAGCGGATCGCGGTGGGCGACGCCCGCGCGGCCCATCTCCTCGTCGCCGACGATGCGGCAGCCGGGGATCGCTTCGATCGCCTCGGCGGTCCTGCGCGAGACCTTGATCGTGTTCTCGAGCAGCGCCTCGCCGTGCAGGACGAGCTGGCGGCGGGCGCCGTCGAGCGAGAGCATCAGCAGGCTCGAGGGGGAGGTGGTGCGCATCAGCCGCAGCGTGCGCGCGACCGCGTCGGGATCGACGCGCCCGGAGCCGCTCACGTGCAGCAGGGCGGACTGCGTCAGCGAGCCGGCGATCTTGTGCGTCGAGGTGAGCACCGCGTCGGCGCCCTGCGAGAGCCCGTCCGGCGGCAGCGCGTCGTGGAAGCCGAAGTGCGGGCCCCAGGCCTGGTCGACCACGAGCGCGACGCCGTGCGCGTGCGCGACCTCGGCGCAGCCCGCCACGTCGGCGGCCATGCCGTAGTAGGTGGGGGAGACCATGAACGCGGCGCGCGCCCCGGGCGTCTTCCCCAGCGCCCGGTCCAGCGACTCCGGCGTGATTCCGTGCGCCATGCCCAGCTCCGGCTCGTATTCGGGCGCGACCCAGGTCGGCAGCCCGCCGGAGAGCACGAGGCCGTCGACCACCGACGCGTGCGCGTTGCGCTGGGCGACCACCGGGGTGCCGAGCGGGGCGAGCGCGAGGCAGAGCGCGTGGTTGCCCTGGGAGGCGCCGTTGGTGAGGAACCAGCTGCGCGCCGCGCCGTACGCCTCGGCGGCGAGCTGCTCGGCGCGCTGGAACGGCGTCGGCTCGGGGCCGAGGTCGACGCCGTGGATGTCCTGCGGGATGTCGAGCTTGAGCGTCTGCCAGCCGATGGCGGTGCGGACGCCGAGGTCGGCCCCCGTCCCGGCCTTGTGGCCGGGGACGTGGAAACGGGTGGAGCCGCGGAAGCCGTACGCCACGACGGCGTCGAGATACGGGGCGGTGGGCTGATCGGGCGAGGCCATGCGGGCGATTAGGGTACGCTGCGGCAGCGCCGCGAGGGCGCTCCCGGTCCGCGGGAAGGGTCTCGGACCCACCTCGTCCAGGTGGTGCTGACGTTCACGATCGACCTCCGCCCGGCGCATGCGGACCGCGGGCAGTCAACGAGGTGATCGTATGGACGGCCGGATCGATCTCGAGCGCGCCCGGCGCGACGCGAAGGCGCTGCTGCGAGCGGCGCGGGCCGGCGAGGCGCGGTTGCGCGCCGATCGCGAGCCGGTGCTCGCGGACGCCCAGCGGGCGGTCGCGAAGGAGCTCGGCTTCCCCAGCTGGCCCGCGATGGTCCGCGCGGTCGCCGGCGAGCGCCTGCTCGCGGCCGCGCGCGACGGTCGCGCCGACGATGTCCACCGGCTGCTGATGGAGGGCGCGCCCGCGAACTACGGGGGACCGGACGGGACGGCGCTGCACGTGGCCGCGTCGCACGGCCGGGCGGACGTCGTGAGCGTGCTCGTCGGCTGGGTGCCCGTCGACCCCGGCGCGACCGACGCCGAGGGCCGCACCGCGTGGAGCGAGGATCCCGTGGTCGCGCGGATGCTGCTCGCCGGCGGCGTGTCCGCGCCGGCGGACGCCCAACTCGACTGGACGCCGACGCCGCCCGCCGAGGACCACGCGCTCGGCGAGGCCGCGTGGGCGGCCGAGGCGGCGCTGTTCGAGCTGCTGTCGAGCTCGCCGTTGGCGGAGCGGCGCGCGCACGGCGACGGCTTCGCGTTCCGCACCGGTTCGTTCGACAACACGCGCAACGGCGTCGTGTGCTCGCGCGCCGGCGACGTCCACGCGGTGCGCGACTGGCTCGGCGCGCCGGCGCAGTGGCTCATCGGCCCGCGGAGCGACCTCGGGCCGCGGCTCGAGCGCGCGGGCTGGCGACCGGACCGGACCGCGGTGTTCATGGCCGCGGACACGCGGCGCGAGCCGGGCGAGGGGGTCGTCGAGATCACCGACGCGGACGCGCTGCGGGCGGCGTTGGCCGCGGTCGACGAGCTGGAGCCCGGCGACGGCGAGGCCGCGCTGCTCGCGTCGCTGGGCTTCTCCGGTCCCATGCGCCACTTCGCCGCCGTCCGCGACGGGGAGCCGGTGGGCCTCGTGAGCACCTTCTCGGCCGCGGGAACGCTGACGATCACGCACCTCGCGGTCGCGCCGGGCCGTCGCCGCCAGGGCATCGGCCGCGCGCTCGTCGGCCACGCTGCGCACGGGCTCACGCTGCTCGGCCCGACGCCGGCGACCGTCCCGTTCTACGGGCGCCTCGGGTTCCGGCTGCTGCGCTTCCCGCCTGATCGCGCGTTCCATGTGCCTGTATAGGGTGCAGGCATGAGCACCCACGTCGTCGTCGCCCGGATGGCGGGGCTGGCAGGACGCGCGGCGGAGCTGCGGACGCTGCTCACGGACCGCGCGCAGGTCTCCCGCGGCGAGCCCGGCTGCGTCGGCTATGACGTCGCCGAGCTGCTGGACGAGCCCGTGACGTTCCTGGTCGTCGAGACGTGGGCGTCGACGGACGCGATGCGCGCGCACTTCGGCTCGCCCGAGCACGCCGCCTACCAGCTCGCCGTCGGCGAGCTGCTCGCCCGGCCGTCTGAGGTCGCGCTGCACGACGTCGGGCGCACGACGCGCCCCGCGCCCAGCACTTCGCCGACCGACCCCGGCCGCTTCGGCTAACGACGCACGAGTGCCGCATCGCCGCGCCGGGCCGTCGCGCCGCGCGCGGCGGCGCGCAGCGCGTTGCGCACGGCGATCACCGCGGGCGCGTCGGCCGTCGCCGCGCGGACGGCGGTGAAGATCGTGCGGCGCAGGCGGCCCTCGGCGATCGGGCGGACCGCGACCTCCGGCGTCGCGGTCCCGATCAGCGCGGGCAGCAGCGCGAGCGCGCGCGGCCCGCTCGCCGCGGCGAGCCTCCTGCGCGGCGTGGTCCAGGGCCTCACCGGCTACCTCGCGTTCTGCGTCGCGCTCGCCTCCGCCGCGCCGGAGATCGGCTCGTCGCCGCCCCGCTCGCCGTCGCGGCGTGCCTTGCGGCCTACGCGACCACGTCGCCGCCGTCAGGCCGGCTGCGCGACCGGCGCGCGGATCGTAAACGCCGGTACGAAGACGTGCGCGAGCGGGCCGATCGAGACGGCGTAGACGAGCGTGCCGATGCCCACGGTCCCGCCCAGCAGCGCGCCGAGCACGAGCACCGTGACCTCGATGCCGGTGCGTACGACGCGGATCGAGTGACCGCGCGCGGCGAGCCCGGTCATCAGTCCGTCGCGCGGGCCCGGTCCGAAGCGAGCGCCGATGTAGAGCCCGGTCGCGAGCCCGTTCAGCACCACGCCGGCCACGAGCAGGATCACCCGTACCGCCGGATCGGAGGCCTGATCGAACAGCGCGAGCATCACCTCGACGGCGACGCCTATCACCACGACGTTGCTGAACGTCCCGAGTCCCGGCTTCTGCCGCAGCGGGACCCACAGCAGCAGCACGAGCGCGCCGACGATGCAGACCCACCAGCCCGTGCCGATGCCGGTCTGGCGCGAGAGGCCCTGGTGGAGCACGTCCCACGGATCGTTGCCGAGCCCGGCCAGGAGGATCAGCGATGCGCTGACCCCATAGAGCACGAGACCGCCGTAGAGCTGCGCGAGGCGACGGAGGAGCATGGGTCCATCAAAGCGCAAATGGCTCTGGACTTGTAATGCCAATCGCGCGATCATGGCTCCATGAGCACGACGGTGGCGCCGGCCACGCTGGCCAAGACGCTGGGCGACGGCTGGCAGCGCCCGCGCAACGCCGCGCAGGGCCTTGCCGATGCGCTGCGCGCGCTCGTCGTCGACGGCCGCCTCGCCGTCCGCACGCGGATTCCGTCCGAGCGGGCGCTGGCGCCCGAGCTCGGCCTCAGCCGCGGCACCGTCTCGCGGGCCTATGACCGCCTGCGCGAGGACGGCTACCTGACGAGCGCGCGCGGCGCCGGCAGCTGGCTCACGCTGCCCGCCGGCGCCGGCCCGGCGCCGCCGCCGAGCACGTTCGCCGGCGCGCGCGGCCTCGATCTCAGCATCGCCGCGCTGCCCGCGCCCGAGCCGCTGCTCTCCGAAGCGGCGGCCCGTGCCGCCGCCCAGCTCCCGCGCCATGCGCCCGGGTTCGGCTTCGCCGCCGCCGGCATCGCCGCGCTGCGCGAGGCCGTCGCCGCCCGCTTCACCGAGCGGGGCGTGCCGACCGGCGCGGACCAGATCCTGATCACCAACGGCGCCCAGCAGGCGTTGCATCTCCTGCTCACCCTGCTGGTGGCGCCCGGCGACCGCGTGCTCGTCGACGCGCCCGCCTACCCGCGCACGCTGTCCGCGATCCGCGGCGCGCGAGCCCGCGCCGTCCCCGTCCCGCTCACGCCCGCCGGCTGGGACGTCGACGCGTGGACGCAGGCCGTCACCGCCGCCGCGCCGCGGCTGGCGATCACCATCCCCGATCACCACAACCCCACCGGGATCACGATGGCCGCGGCGCAGCGCGCCGCGCTCGCGCATGTGTGCGCCCGCGCGGGCGTGACGCTGATCGCCGACGAGACGACGGCCGAGCTGCGCCTCGACGGACCGCATGCGCCGGCCCCGCTCGCATCTCACGACTCCGCGGTGGTGACGGTCGGCTCGATGAGCAAGTCCGCCTGGGGAGGCCTGCGCATCGGCTGGGTGCGCGCCGCGCCACGGCTCGTGCGCGAGCTCGCGGCCGCCCGCGCCGACCACGACATCGCGAGCCCCGTGCTCGAGCAGTTGATCGCGACCGAGTTGCTCGCGCACTGGGAGGAGACGCTCGCGAACCGCCGCGCGCTGATCGCGCCGCGCCGCGACGCCCTCCTCAAGGCGCTGCCGCAGAGCTGGAAGGCGCGCCGCCCGCACGGCGGGCTGAGCGCCTGGGTGCGGCTCCCGGCTCCGGTCGCGACGCGCCTCGCCGCCGCGGCTGCGCGCGAGCGGATCCTGATCACGCCCGGCCCGTCCTTCAGCGTCGACGGGACGTTCGAGCACCACATCCGGCTGCCCTACTGCGCGCCGCCGGAGGATCTCGAGCGCGCCGTCGGCACGCTCAGCGAGCTCGCACAGGGCCTCGGTGCGACGAGCACGGACGCGCCGGAGCCGCTTCCCACCGCGGTATAGCCCGAACGGGTGAGCGACCCCCCGAACGCGGGGTCCCACCCCCCGGGCCTAGGATTTCCGTCACCGGTTGCTGCATGGTTGGAACTACATGACTCCGCATCAGCCTCAACCGATACATCCGCCCACGTCCCAGATCGCCGAGATCGAGATCCTCCAGGCCGAGCGCCCCGTGCGCGAGGCAGAGCCGCCGCAGCAGCAGGGGCGCCCGAGCTGGGATCCGGACGAGGGCGACTTCAACTAGCGACCGCCTCCAGGAAGCCGTCACGCCGGCTCGGCCGGCTCGGCACCCACCCGAGCTGCGAGCGCCGGCAGCCGCCCGCGCACTCGGCGCATGCCCCCCGGACGGGGCGGCATGGAATCCTGTGACGGTGCCCGAGCTGCGGCCCCTGCTCTTCTCGATCGCCTACCGCATGCTCGGCAGCGTCGCCGAGGCCGAGGACGTCGTGCAGGAGGCGTTCCTGCGCCGGACGACCGTCGAGGCGCCTGACAACGAGCGCGCGTTCATGATCGCCGTCACGATCCGGATCGCGATCGACGTGCTTCGCTCCGCGCGCGTCCGCCGCGAGGCCTACGTCGGCTCGTGGCTGCCCGAGCCGCTCGTCGAGGCCGAGGCGCCGCGCCGCGTCGAGGAGGAGGAATCGGTCTCGATCGCGATGCTGGTCCTGCTCGAGCGGCTCACGCCGGTCGAGCGGGCGGTGTTCGTGCTGCGCGAGTCGTTCGACCTCGACTACGGCGCGATCGCGGGGATCGTGGATCGCGGCGAGGACAACTGCCGCCAGATCCTCAGCCGCGCGCGGCGGCGGCTCGAGGAGGACGCGCGCCCGCGCTTCGACGTCGATCCCGCCGAAGGCCGGGCGCTCGCCGAGCGCTTCCTCGCCGCCGCCCGCGAGGGCGACCTCGACGGCCTCGTCAGCGTGCTGGCGGCCGACGTCGCGCTCGTGGGCGACGGCGGCGGGAAGGCGCGCTCGATCGCGCGGCCGATGGTCGGCGCGGCCGCGGTCGCGCGGGCGCTGTCGAGCTTCTACGGCCAGGTCGAGCGCCGCGGGGTGACGCTCGAGCCCGTGTGGGTCAACGGCGCCCCAGGCTTCCGCACGCTCGACGCCGACGGCCTGCTGGTCAACGTCGTCGGGCTCGAGATCGCGGAGGGCCGGATCGCGCGCGTCTACTCGATGCTCAACCCGGACAAGCTCGGCCACCTTGGGCCGACCTCGACCCTCGGGCTGCGCCCGGCGATCGAGCGCTCGAGCTGATCGGCGCGCCGCTCGAGCAGCGCGACGATCCCGTCGGTGCGGGTGAAAGGATCGGCGACGACGCCGCCGGCGGGGAGGGCGAGCGCGGCGACGGCGCGGCCGTCGAGCTCGGCGAGCAGGTGGGGGCCGGCCGGGAGGCGGCGGCTGTCGAGGGCGGCCAGCCGCTGCAGCGCGGCGGCGTCGGCGGTGGTGGCGGAACGGATGACGAGGGAGTCCATGGGGAGATCGTGAGGCCTCGACACGATCATGTCCAATGATGAATTGACTCCGTATGCATAATGGAGCGTGATGCTCGACCTGAAGCTCCTCACCACGTTCCGCGAGGTTGCGGTCCGGCGCTCGTTCTCCGACGCGGCCGCCGCGCTGTCGTTCACGCAGCCCGCGGTCTCGCAGCACATCGGGCGGCTCGAGGAGGCGGTCGGCGCGCGCCTGCTCGAGCGCGGCGCCCGCGGCGTCTCGCTCACGCCCGCGGGCGAGGTCATGCTGCGACAGGCTTCGCTGCTGCTCGACGCCGCCCGCCGCGCCGAGGAAGAGGTGCGCCTCGCCGCCGGCATCGGGCGTGCGCGCGTACGCGTCGCCGCGTTCCCGACCGCGGCCGCGGGCCTGGTCCCGGGCGCGACGCGCGAGCTGCGCGCGCGGCGGCCCGACGGCGAGCTCGTGCTGCAGGTGCTCGAGAACGAGCCGGCGCTCGACGCGCTGCTGGCCGGCCGCGTCGACGTGGCGCTGATCGTCGAGTCGGCCCTGTCGCCGTCCAACCCGCGTCCGGGCGTCGAGTACCTGCCCGTCTGCAGCGACGAGCTGCGGCTCGCCGTCTCGGCGGACCATCCGCTCGCGACGCGCACGTCGGTCTCGCTCGAAGAGCTGCAGGCCGAGGCGTTCCTGATCACCGAGGTCGCCGGCACCTGCGCCGACTCCAACGTCGTCCTGCACGCCTTCCGCGACGCCGGCTACGAGCCCAACGTGAGCTTCGAGTCCGACGACTACCAGGCTCTGCAGGGGATGGCGGCCTCCGGGATCGGCGTCGCGCTGATCCCGACGATCGCGCTCATCAGCTCGCGCCCGGACATCGTCGTGCTGCCGCTGCGCGGCCGCGCCCCGGCGCGCGAGATCGTCGCCGCCGTGCGCGCGGGGGAGGACGAGCCGCTCGTCGACCACATGGTCGAGGCGCTGCGCAACGCGGCGCACCGGCTCGCGCACGGCGCGCTCGCGGCTGTCGCGTAGGACCCTTGAACCGCCGCTGCCGCGAGTTGACTCGCGGCGGGCGGGGTCAATCAGTTCCCTCTAGGGCTGCTCACCCTGGAGGCCGAACGCGCGGCCGTGGAGGTGCGCGGGGATCAGGCGCTGCATCAGCACGCGGACGGTGACCAGGAAGAGGCCGTTGCCGACGCCCGCCAGCGCGAAGGCAAGCATCGCGAGCGGCAGCGTGGGGGCGGCGCCGGTGCCCACCAGGCCGAGGCCGAGCAGCGCGATCGCGGTCAGGTGGCGGGCGGTCACGCGCTCGTGTGCCGTCAGGGAATCCCTTGGCGCGCTGGAGGGCGCGTCGCCGGCGCGGCCGCCGAGCAGCGAGCCGGCCAGCATCCCGCAGCCGAACGCGCTGACGAGCAGAGCGAAGCCAGTGCTGCCGGCGCCGAGGTCGCGCTGCGCGATCACCAGCTCGGCGACGTTGGTGGCGCCGGCGACCAGCATCACGGCACCGGAGGTGCCGACGAGCGAGCGGACGGTGCGCTCGCGCAGCAGCGAGCGCGCGCTGCCCGCGGCGACCGCCTCCCCGGGAGCAGGAGCCACCGGGCGGATGCCGCCGCGCAGGCGGCTGAGCAGGAGCGCGGAGGCCGCGAACGTGACGGCGTTGAAGGCGATGATCAGCTCCGGCCCGGCGAGCAGCAGCAGGCCGGCGGCGAGCGCGGGGCCGAGCAGCTGGCCGGTCTCGCGCAGTGCGCCGAAGAGCCCGTTGGCGGCGCCGAGCCGGCACTCGTCCACGATCGCGGGGAGCAATGCGCAGGTCGCGGGGCGGAAGAGGTCGCTTCCGACGCCCGCGACCAGCGCAAGCGCGATAAAGGGGTCGCGCCGTGTGCGAAGACGATGCCCGCGAAGGCGAGCGCGCCGAGCAGGTCGGCGGCGATCGCGGACCGCAGCCGGCCGTGCCGGTCGATCAGGCGCCCGAGCGCCGGGCCGAGCAGCATCGCCGGGATCAGGTCGGCGAGCAGGACGGCGGTCGCGCCCCACGCGGAGCCGAGCCGGTCGTAGGCGAGCACCAGCAGCGCCACGTAGCCCGCGCCCGTGCCGAGCGCGTTCTGCAGGTTGGCGGCGAAGAACCAGCGCGCCCGGCGCTCGCTGCGCCACACTGCCCTGAGGCCCTTCTCCTTGGTGCCGCCGGTACTCACGATGGAAAGCTTCAGCAATGGTGGATAGGGATCGGTAAGGCGCCGGTTAAGCCTCCGGATGACGTCGAAACTGCTCAAGGCGGGTGCGCTCGGCGCCGTTGTGTCCGGCGTCCCGTCGACTGCGTGGACGCTCGCGCGCGGCGAGTCGCCGCTCGACGGCGCCCGAGCCGCAGGCGCGATCGCGCTCCCGCACGAAAAGCGCACGCTCGTCCTGCTCGCCGCGGCGGCGCCCGTCCATGTGGCGCTCTCGTTCGGCTGGGCCGCGGTACTCGCCACGCTCCCGCGCCGCGGTCCGGGCTGGGGGCTGCTGGCAGGACTCGGCATCGCCGCCCTGGACCTCGGCGTGATCGGCCGCCGCATCCCCGCGATCCGCGAGCTCCCGCAGGGCCGCCAGTGGGCCGATCACGCGGCCTACGGCCTGAGCGTGGGGTGGATGCTCTCGCGCTGAGCGCGGGGGCCGCGGCCGGCCGCCCCCGAGCCGCGGTCCGGCGACCGGTCCTGCCGCGCCGGTGTCCACATCTCAGGGCCCGTTCGCGCGGCCCGCGGTCCTGTCCTCATGGGACCGGGGTCGCCGGTCGACCCGAGCCGCGTGCCAGGCGCGAACGCCGCCCGCGGTCGACGCGCCGAAGGGAGTGGGTCAGGTCGCCTGCGCGCGATCGGCAGCGGTGATCGTTTCGCGGGCGGCGGGGGAGGGCGACGAAGCTTCGAATATAAGGTTCGTAGGGCACCCCCTCGCGCTCGTGTGCGGCGTGGTCGTTCGTGCGCGATCGGGCCGAGCGATTGGTCGTTCGCGACCGTCAGGCCGGCACGCGAGATGGACCCGCATCCCTTACCCGCGCAATTCGCCGATCCCGCCGGGGCGCTCGCGCCTCCCCGCGCCATCGCGGGCGACCGGTGCCCGGACCCTGACACCACGCCCGTGTCGCATACTGAGCGAATGTCGAGCCAGTGGTGGAAGCCCGCAGTCGTCTATCAGATCTATCCACGCAGCTTCGCGGACTCGGACGGCGACGGGATCGGGGACCTCGGCGGCATCGTGCAGCGGCTCGACTACCTGCAGCAGCTCGGCGTCGACGTGCTGTGGCTCTCGCCGATCTACCCCTCGCCGCAGGACGACAACGGCTACGACATCAGCGACTACCAGGACGTCGATCCGACGTTCGGGTCGCTGAACGACTTCGACGCGCTGCTCGCCGGCGTGCACGAGCGCGGGATGAAGCTCGTGATGGACCTCGTGGTCAACCACACCTCCGACGAGCACCCCTGGTTCGAGGAGTCGCGCGCGTCCAAGGACAGCCCGAAGCGCGACTGGTACTGGTGGCGCGCGGAGCCGAACGACTGGCGCTCGTTCTTCTCCGGCTCCGCCTGGGAGGCCGACCAGGCGACGCGCGAGTTCTACCTGCACCTGTTCTCGGTCAAGCAGCCGGACCTCAACTGGGAGAATCCGGCGGTCCGCGAAGCCATCTACGCGATGATGCGCTTGTGGCTCGACCGCGGGGTCGATGGCTTCCGCATGGACGTCATCAACCTCATCTCCAAGCCGCCCGGGCTGCCCGACGGCGACTCCGCGGCGCTCAACAACTGCGGCCCGCGCATCCACGAGTTCCTGCAGGAGATGCACCGCGAGGTGTTCGCCGGCCGCGACGCGCAGCTGCTCACGGTGGGGGAGATGCCGGGCGTGACCGTCGAGGAGGCGACGCTGTTCACCGATCCGGCGCGTGCCGAGATCGACATGGTGTTCCAGTTCGAGCACGTCCAGCTCGACCAGAACGGCCGCAAGTGGGACCTGCGCGCGCTCGACCTGCGCGAGTTGAAGGCGGTCATGAACCGCTGGCAGCTCGGGCTCGCCGAGCGCGGCTGGAACAGCCTGTACTGGAACAACCACGACCAGCCGCGCGCCGTCTCACGCTTCGGCGACGACTCGCCTGAGCACCGTGTTCGCTCGGCCAAGGCGCTTGCCACCGTCCTGCACCTGCAGCGCGGAACGCCGTACGTCTACCAGGGCGAGGAGCTCGGGATGACGAACGCGCCGTTCGCCTCGATCGAGGACTTCCGCGACATCGAGTCCCTCAACCACTACGCCGAGGCGATCGCCGCGGGTGAGGATCCCGGCCGCGTCCTCACCGCACTGCGCACCAAGGGCCGCGACAACGCGCGCACCCCGATGCAGTGGGACGCGTCCGAGCACGCGGGCTTCACGACCGGCGAGCCGTGGCTGGCGGTCAACCCGAACCACGCCGAGATCAACGCGCAGGCCGCCGTCGCGGACCCCGGCTCGGTCTTCCACCACTTCCGCGCGCTGATCGGGCTGCGGCACTCGCTCCCGGTCGTCGCCGACGGCGACTTCACGCCGCTGCTCGCCGACGACCCGCACGTGTACGCGTACACGCGCGCGCTCGACGGCACGGAACTCCTCGTGCTCGCGAACTGCTCGAGCGAGACGGTGATCGTCGAGCTCGACGCCCGCGGCGAGCCGCTGCTCTCCAACTACGACGACGATCCGCAGGACGGCACCCTGCGTGCGTGGGAGGCGCGCGTGCTCCGGCGCTGAGCCTCATGCGAGCTGTGCCGCCCGCAGCACGGCCCAGGCCAGCTCCGGATGGTGGATGTCGTTGTGCGCCCCGCCCCGGCCCCGGCGGCACCGGATCACGTCGTCGCCGTCGAGGTTGAACACCTTGCCGGGCGCGAACGGGTAGTCGTGTCCGGCGGGCTCCAGGCGGAGGCCGACCGCCTCGCAGCACTGAGCGCCGTCGAAGCCCATCGGCGCCCAGCGGTAGCGCGCGTCGAGGGGCCGGCCGCCGTCATGCCCGAGCATCGACGCCCGCGCGTAGTCGTGGCCGACCGCGAGGTCGTGGACGGAGTGCGTCACGAGGATCGGCCCGTCGACGCGCTGCCGGAGCCCGGCGAGCCCGCCGGCGCGGTCGGGGGCGAACGGCAGCGACTCGGCGAACGCGAAGTGCGAGAACGTGGCCTGCATCAGCGTCATGGACTGCACCGGCCGGCGCTCCAGGCCGCGCAGCGCGAACGCGATCACCTGGGCGCCCGCGGAGTGGCCGACCAGGTGCACGCGCGGGGCGCCGGGCTGCTCGAGCAGGCGCGTGAGCGCCGGCGCCAGGCCCTCCACGGCGATCACGCGCGCCCGCTTCTTCATCTGGTAGTACGACGTCAGCCGCAGCGCGTGCTCTGCTCCCGCCCACAGACGCTTGAAACCGTTGCCGTGCCCCCGGGAATCGAGCGCCGCGACCGCGTCGAAGGCCTCGTGGGCGGGACGCTCGAGGAGCGCCGCCTTGCCGTCGTCCTCGGGCTCGAGCGGCGGGCCCTCGGCCAGCAGCGAGAGCAGACCTTGGAAGCGCTCCAGCGCGATGTGATCCTCGGGCTGCAGCCGCAGCAGCGCCAGCGCGGTGTCGGCCGCGCCCTGCTGCACGGGATCGGCGAAGAGCGCGTGCAACGCCTGTTGCATGGCCACGGGCGCGGAGGCGCGGTCGTCCCGCTCCGGCTGGTCGCCGGGCCACTGCATCGACGGCCAGGACACCACGGCGACGCCGACCGGTCGCGAGACGCCGGCGCAACTGGCGACCGCGGCGAACTGCTCGATGAAGCGGTTCTCGAACGCTCGCGCCATGGCGCGGTCGTTGTTGCGGCAATGCGAGAAGACCAGCAGGTCGGCGATCTCTCCGCGCGCCGCCGCCCGGGCCAGCGCGGTCGCGCCGTCGTGGCCGCGCCGTCGGCCGTCGGCGTCGAAGTGCAGCTCCCAGACCGGCAGACCGCCCAACTGGACGCTAGCTTGCGTCACGCGGGGACGCTAGCCGCCGCCCTCCCGACGTGTCAAGGCGCGCTGACCGCCGCCTGGGACCGCTCGAGCCGTGTGACGAGCTCCAGGACGCTCTCGCCGACCGCGTCGATCGCGTCGCGGGAGAGCATCCCGAGCCCGTCTTCGAGCGTGTGGCCTGGGTAGCTCCAGTCGATCAGGTCGATCGCCGGCACCCCCGCCTGGAGGAACGGCGTGTGGTCGTCGACGATCGCCGTGCCCGTCTCGTCGGGGAACACGCGCAGCTTGCCGGCGGCGCCGGCGGCGGCCCGGAGCTCGTTCCACAGCTCGACGTCCGACGTGCCCTCACGCGGGAGCCGGAGCCCGCGGTTGCCGACGTAGTCGAGCAGGATCATCTGCGCGGTCCGGCCGGGGTTGGCCTTCACGTATGCGCGCGAGCCGCGCAGGCCGCTGTGGGCGAAGTCGGGGTCGTCCTCCGGCAGGCCGCTCGGCGGCTCCTCGCCGTCGAAGAGCACGAAGGTGACCTCGCGCGCGCTCGCCGGCCGCTTGAGCTTCGCGAGTGCGCGGGCCAGCTCGACGACGATCGCGCTCCCCGCCGCGCCGTTGTTGGCGCCGACGAAGCCCTTCGGCTTGACGAGCGTGTCGTAGTGCGCACCGACGACGATCCCCGGCCGCCGGCCGGGGAGCCGCGCGACGACGTTGCGCAGCCCGCGCTGGCCCGGGACCGGCTCGAAGCGGCCGCCCGGCATGCGCCTGCGCAGCTCGGCGGCGACGCGGCGCAGCTGCGGCGAGCCGGCGGGCCGCTGGCCGGCGGCGACCTGGAGCTCGATCAGCTTCCACGCCGCCGCCTCGTCGAACCGGGCAGGGGCGGGAGCGGACGCACGCTTGGCGGGCGACGGCGAGGGCGAGGAGCCGCATGCGGCCAGCAGCAGGGCCATCGCGACGATCGGCAGGCGCCTCATCGGCGGGCGTAGACGAACAGCTCGGTGACGTAGCGCAGCTCGACGGGCTCCCGCGCCAGCGCGCGCACGCGCGCGCCGGCCGCGTCGCGCTCGGGTTGCGGCAGCGCCGCCATGAAGCTGACCGAGAGCACGCGGTCGGCGACGCCGTCGGCGTCGAGGCGCTGGACGTTCTCGAGCTCGTGCTCGGCGACGGGCACGAACGGCGCCTCGGCGGTGAACACCGCGCGCCACTCCTCGCGGCCGTGCTCGGGCGAGTCCTTGCGGTGCGGGGCCATGATCGCCTCGAGCGCCCGCTGGATCGGCTGGCGCTTGTCGCGCCGGTTCCAGATCAGCCCGAGCCGTCCCTCCGGCGCCAGCACGCGGGCGAACTCGTCCAGCGCGGCCGCCGTCGAGAACCAGTGGAAGGCCTGGCCGGCGACGACGGCGTCGACCGAGCCGTCCTGGAGGGGTAGCGCGTCGGCGCTGGCGCCGTGGATCTCGGCGTCCGGCGCCAAGCGCCGCAGCGTCTCGCGCATCGCCGCCGCCGGCTCCACCGCGACGACCGAGACCCCGCGGGCGAGCAGCGGGCGCGTGAGCTTGCCGGTCCCGGCGCCCACGTCGAGCACGCGGGCCGGGCGGCCGAGCTCCTCCAGCAGCCGGTCGATAGCGGCGTCGGGGTAGTCGGGCCGGCCGCGCTCGTAGCGCTCGCCGGAGGTGTCGAAGCCGCGGGCCGCCTCGTGCGTCATCGGACCGGGATCTCCCCGCCGAGCACGAACGGATCGGCGAGCTCGATCTCGTCCCCGCTCCAGAACTTGCCGGGGTCGTACCAGCTCGGCGGCCGGCGGCCCGGCAGCAGTCCCATCTGCTGGTAGGTGGCGGCGACGAGCTCCGCGCAGTAGATCGTCTCCTTCGAGGAGGAGCGGCGGAAGCGCCCGTTGACCCACTGGCCGATCAGTCCCGGCGTGGTGGGGAACGGCTTGCCGTCGAAGCGGTTGATGACCTCCATCAGCCGGTCCTCGTGGGCGCGCGTGACAGCCGCGCCCTCGAGCCGCCGCACCCAGGCACGCTGGCCGTAGCGCTCGTCCCACGTCCGGACCGCGTCGCGCAGCACGTGCAGCTGGACGCCCCGCTGGCGCTCGCCGGTCCAGACGTCGGGCAGCGAGCGCCCGAGCTCCGCGTGCCACAGCAGCGGCTGCATGTCGTCGAGTGCGACGACCATCCCGACGTGATTGACCGGGCTGTTGGTCATGGTCTGGATCGCCCGGTCGGCGAGCGTGCGCCCGCGGAACAGCCAGATGTCGCCGGTCGCGGCGGTGGCGACGGCTTCGTAGAGGGCGAGCGCGGTCTGGTTCACGGACGGATAAGGTACGCGGCGCTCATGAAGGCGCGTTGGAAGCTCCTCGGACTGGCCGGCGCCGCCGGCGTGGCCGCCACCGGCGCGATCGTGGCGCGCCAGCGCCGCGAGAGCGAGGAGTACACGCCGGAGGAGCTGCGCGACAAGCTCCGCAGCCGCCTGGCGGAGGCCGAGACCCCGGTCGCCGGCGAGCCGTCGCCGTCCTGACTGTCGCATAGCGCCGCGCACGATCTCGACAGCTGGCGGATGAGACCCCCCGTGGCCCGACGTAGGGTTGCCGCGAGGGTCTGTACTCCACGGAGAGGGGTGTCTTGATTCGCCTTCGTACTGCGCTCGCCGCGCTCGGCGCCGCAGCCATGCTGCTACCCGCCGCGGCGGCGGCCGACGTGACGCCGGTGCCGACGCCGGCACCGCTGGATCCCCAGCACTGGCAGGACCAGCAGACGATGACCTGGAACGACTACAAGCCGATTCCGGGGCACAACTGGGCGACGGACGGCGATCAGCCGTCCGCGCGCAAGGTCACGATCGCGCTCGTCGCGTTCGACTTCCCGGATCAGCCGTTCGTGATCACGGAGCCGAAGGGGTCGGACCCGTTCGGCAACCCGCAGATCAACCCGATCGCGCGGGCCGACGTGCCGAACTTCTACAAGGACTTCTTCAACACCCCGAGCCCGCTCAACCACTACCAGACCATCAACGGCTACTGGATGGAGCAGAGCGGCGGCAAGATCGGCATCACCGACGTCAAGACCTACGGGCCGTACCGGATGCCGAAGAAGCTCTCGCAGTACGGGCTCAATGACATCGGCCAGAACCACGGCACGACCGGCAACGGCTGCCCGGGCGCGACGACGGTCGCGGGCGCGAACACGAACGCCACGACGGTCGCGGTCGCCGACTCGAGCGTCTTCTACGTCGGCGACGTGATCACGTTCGGCACCGGCACCACGACGCGCACGATCACGGCGATCCCGGATGCCACGCACGTCGTGATCTCCGGCGCGGTCACGGCCGCCGACGGCAGCGCCGTCCAGGACTGCCTCAACACGAACTTCAACCGCGACGCGCAGACCGTCTGGCAGAACGAGTCGGGCTGCAACCCGTCGACCAACTGCGGTCAGACGATCCACCTGTTCGTCTACGCCGGCTACGACGAGACGTCGGTGTGGCAGGAGTTCGGCGAGATGATGTTCCAGAACAAGGAGGACATCCCGCGCGAGACGTGGGGCAACCCCAACCCGGCCAAGCCGAACTGGGTCATCAGCCGCTACGTCGACTGGACGTCGTGGTTCGCCGGCGAGCAGCAGTGGGGCGAGTCCTCGATCCGCCAGGGCGAGAGCTCGGGCACGATCACGCACGAGATCAGCCACAACATCTTCTCGGTCGGCGACAACAACAACAACCCGTACGTGACGCCGTATCACCGCGTCGGTTCGGGGACGTGGGACATGATGGACCGCGGGTCGTTCAACGGCCCGGGTGGTCCGCACAATCGCTGGGAGGTGCCGGCGCAGTACGGCGCGTCGATGGGTGCTGAGCACACGTTGCGCTCGAAGATCGGGATGGGATTCGTCGATCCCAAGAACGTGTTGCGGCTCAACCGCAACGGCCTGGCGCAGTCCGGCCTGGCGGTGACCGACGTGATCGCCCGCGCGGTCAACACCGATCCCAAGGACGTCAACTCCTCGGTGCGGGCGGGCGTGCAGGTCAACCTCGACGGGGCGGCGCCGGTCGACCACGAGCCGGCGTGCGACGTCAACACCAACCCGACATGCGACGGCGGCGGCCCGAACGGAGCGTGGACGAACTACACGCTCGAGACGGTGCAGCGCATCGGCTACGGCTCGTTCGAGCCCGACAACGGCGTGCTGATCGCCAAGAACAAGAAGTGGGATCCGGGCGTGCGCGGCACCGAGGGCTCCCAGTGCGGCTACAACTGCTTCACCTGGGTGATCGACGCGCACCCGGAGGACATGAACATGGTCGACTACCTGAAGCCTGACGGCACGCCCGTCATGCGGACGATCGCCGACTACCGCCAGCTCAACGACGCGCTGTTCCACGCGGGCACCAACTCGGGCTCCAAGGACGAGTACGTCGACGAGGCCAACGGGCTGCACTTCTACGTGATCGACACCTACAAGGACGCCAAGGGCCTGTTGCACTACAAGCTCGGCATACAGAACCCGGCCGGCGCCGGCCCGCAGACGCGCGGCGTGGCGGTCGCCGACGCGCCCGCCCAGACGCTCTCGAGCACGTACACCAACTGCGAGTTCTCGCTGACCAACACCGGCGCCGACACGCCGACCGACCCGGCGCTGCACCCGCAGGACGAGACCGCGTCGTTCGACAGCGACATCTACCGCCTCTCCGCCTCGGCCTCCGGGTCGGGCTGGACGGCGGCGCTGCAGAACGAGCTCGCCACCGCGAAGTTCGGCGAGTCGGTCACGGTGCCCGTGTACGTGACGCGTGACGCCGCCGCCGCGCCGAACGCAACGGTCACGCTGACGGCCAAGTCGGTCTCCGACGAGACCAAGACGGCGACGGCGACGTGCTCGCTGGCCGCGCCGTCGACGCCGGTCTCCGGCACGGTGCCGCCGACGCTGTCGCTCACGCTGGGCGCCCCGGCCTCGTTCGGCGCGTTCACGCCCGGCGTGGCGGGCGACTACACGGCTCAGACGAGCGCGAACGTGGTCTCGACCGCGGGCGACGCGACGCTGACCGTCGGCGATCCCGGTCACCTGAGCAACGGGTCGTTCTCGCTGCCCGAGCCGCTGCAGGTGCAGACGACGCCGTCCTCGTGGACGGGGCCGATCTCCAACGGGCCGGTCGACATCACGTTCAAGCAGCACATCGGCGCCAACGACGCGCTACGGACGGGGACGTACTCGAAGACCGTGACGTTCACGCTCTCGACGACGAGCCCGTAGGAGTGCGGCCGGCGGTCCTCCTCTGCGCGGCGGCGCTGCTCGCGGGCTGTGGGTCCGCGGCGGCGCCACCGCCGGTGAAGATCACGCTGGCCGTGGAGGACGCGTCGCTGCGCAAGCCGGGGAGCGCCTGCTCAGGGTCGGGCGGATACGTCTACGTCCGCCCGGGGGCGGCCTATGAGATCGTCGCGGGCGGCCAGGTGCTCGCTCGCGGCGTGCTCCCGCCCGGCGTGGCGGAGCGGCGCGGCGCGAAGGCGATCCAGGGCGCGGCGGTCGAGCCGACGACGTGCGCCGTCACGTTCTCGGCCCGGCTGCCGGAGCGCGATCGCTACACGCTGCGGCTGGACCGCGGCGCGCAGCTGTCGTTCGGGCGCGGCGCGAGCGTGCGGCTGCGCGCGACGGGGGCGACCGGCGGGCCGGCGGTCGCGGCGCCGGCGTCCTCGCCCGTCACGGGCTCCTCGCCGGGTCTGCCCGGTCCGGTTCCCGCGGGCGCGCGGATCGCGCCGGAGGACACGTCGGCGCCGCGCGCCCCCGCGTTCTCGGCGACGCTGCTCGACGGCACGCGCGTCTCGGGCGCGCAGCTGTGGGCCACGCGCCCCGTCGTCGTGGCATTCACCGCGTCGTGGTGCGCGCGCTGCCCGGCGCAGCAGCCGATGCTCAACGCGCTCGCGAAGAAGTACGGCGGCCTCGTCGTGTTCGTCGGCGTCGCGCAGGAGGACAAGCCGGCCGACCTGAAGCGCTACACCGCCGAGCACGAGGTCCCGTACGCGACCGGGATCGACACGACCGGCGCCTCTTGGCGCAACTACGCCGTCACCGAGCCGCCGACACTCGCCGTGATCGGCAAGGGCGGCCGCCTGCTGCGCGGCTGGAGCGTCGACGTCGACCAGGCGACGCTCGACGGCGTGCTCAGCGGCCTGGCCTCACGCTAGATCGCGGCTGCCGGCCAGCGTCGCGTAACCGTCGGCGAGCGCGGCCATGAACGCGCCGTGGACCGAGAGGCCGGGGATGTCCATGCCCTCGTAGGAGAGGTCGGGCGCGGCGCAGGCGTCGTGGACGACGGTGGCCGTGAAGCCGAGGTCGACGGCGGCCCGGACGGTCGCGTCGACGCACATGCTGCTCATCATCCCCGCGACGACGAGCGAGTCGATGCCCGACTCGCGCAGCGTCGCCTCCAGCCCCGTGCCGATGAACCCGTTCGGCTCGGCCTTCTCGATCACGCGCTCGCCGTCGGCGGGTGCGACGAGCGGGTGGATCTCGATGCCGTCGGTTCCCGGGCGCATGAACGCCGCGTCCGGCGCGTCCCAGACGTGCTTGAGGTGGACGACCGGCTCGCCGCTCGCGCGGAACGCGTCGAGCACACGGCGTGCGGCCTCCGCCGCCGCCTCGGGGGCGACGAGCGGATACGCGCCCCCGGGGAAGTAGTCGCGCTGGATGTCGATGATCAGCAGTCCCCGGGGCATGGATCCAACCTACTCCGTGCGCGCGAGCATCTCCAGGGACGCCTGCCACAGCCGTTCGGCGGCCTCGGGATCGCGCGCGTGGGGGGCGACGCCGCCGTCCATGCCGTCGACGTGCGGCTCGCGCTCGTTGACGTCCTCGAAGTAGCGGCCGCCGACCCGGCGACGAGCGGGTAAGGGAATGGGTCGGTTTGCCTGCGCGGTCGCGAGGCCGCGTGACCGATCGGGGCGGGCGGGGGGAGGGGGTGCACGACGAACCTTCGAATAGTTCGAAGGTTCGTAGGCCACCCCCTGGGCTCGCGCGCGGCGATGATCGCTTGCGCGCGACGTTGTCGTGTCGGTGATCGAGCGTGATCGGCAGAGAGACCACATCCGTTACCCGTGCACTTCGCCGAGCCCGCGGCGAACTGCAGCTCCAGCCCTCGAGCAGCGCGAGCAGGCCGGGCGGATGCTCGGCCTGCTGATGGCCGGGCTACGCCCCCAGGCGACGCACCGATCAGCGGCCGTCGTCGTCCGGCACCATCAGCCGGCGAAGGCGCGGAAGCGCGAGGCCGCCGACGATCAGGAGCAGGGCTCCTGAGGTCACGGCGTAGTCCCAGTTGCGTGCGAGGTTGCGGCTCATGCCGCGTAGCCAAGCGCGCGCGCCTTGGAGCCTCCTTGGCGAAACGCTGGGACGCTCAGCGGCCGGGGCTCGGCGAGGTGCGCCAGTGCCCCGGGATGTCGGGGTGCTCGACGAACACGATGTGGTCGTCGGTTCCGGATGCGGCGATCGCGTCGAAGACGCGCGTCAGCGCCTGCTCGCGGTCGCGCGCGTCGAGCACGACCTCGAACTCCCCGACGTCGTCGGGCTCGGTCACCTGCGCGCCCGCGAGCGCTCTGGCGAGCTCCTCGCGCGCCTGCTCGTCGCGCGATCCCTGTCCGTAGTGCAGCAGCAACAGCCCAACGCGTTCCTCGGCCATGCCGGGCAGGCTAGTGCGGGAGGGGCTTGACCAGCCGCCCGGAGCAGTGCGCGAAGCCCGCCGAGCGCAGGAAGCGGCGGCCGCCCGGCAGCGCCGCGCCGGCCTCGAGCTCCGAGCATCCGCGGCCGCTCGCGACCGCCTCGGCGGCGGCGAGCAGGATGCGCCCGGCGCCCTGGCGGCGCCGCGGCTCGCTGACGATCAGCGCCTCGAGCCGTCCGGTCGTGCCCGGCTCCAGCGCCAACGCGGCGAGCCCCACGAGCTCGTCGCCCGCGGTCATCGCGATCACCTGCGCGTCGTCGGCGCGGCTCGCGCGCTCGAGCCCGACGCGCAGCGCGGACGGGTCGACGCGGTAGCCCAGCTCGGCGAGCAGGCGGCTGGTCGCGGGAGCGTCGTCGGATCGGGCAGGGCGCAGGGTGAACCTCATCCCGCCGTCTGACGATGCCGGACGCACCTTGCGACAACCCTGGCGGAAGCTTGGGGGCGCCAGGTGTCGAAAGCGGACGCGTGGATTTCACTCGACGGTCGGACGGATTTCCCGGTGGCGAGGAGTAGCGTCGGGGCCGGTCTACTGAGGGGGGACTCAGATGCAGGGACGCAGGCTCCTGGTCGCGGCCGCCGCCGCCGCGACCGTACTGGCATGCGCGCCGAGCGCGCACGCGCAGATCGTGGTCTCGAACGGCGAGACGCAACCGGCCTTCGGCTACGCGGATGCCATCCGCGACCGCGTGTGGGTCGACACCGACTACGACAGCGACTCCGACGGCGCGCTCGACAAGATCGCCGTCGACATCATCCGGCCGGCGGCGACCGCCGACGGGCTCAAGGCGCCGGTGATCATGGACGCCAGCCCGTACTACTCGACGCTCGGGCGCGGCAACGAGTCGCAGCTCAAGAAGGACGATGCGAACGGCCTGCTCTCGCAGTGGCCGCTCTTCCTGGACAACTACTTCGTCCCGCGCGGGTACGCGATCGCTCTGGTCGACATGACCGGCACCAACCACTCGACCGGCTGCCCGACGGTCCAGGGACCGACGGACAACGCCGCGGCCGCCGAGGTGATCGACTGGTTCAAGGGCCGCCGCACGGCGCACGACAAGAACGGCAACCTCGTTCCCGCGCCCGCGTGGTTCAACGGCAAGACCGGCATGATCGGCAAGTCCTACGACGGCGCGCTGGCCGCGGCCACAGCCGTCACCGGGGTCGCCGGGCTGACGACGATCGTGGCCGAGTCAGGCCCGTACGACTACTACGACTACACGCGCTCCAACGGCGTCATCCAGCGCGCCAACCACTACGTCTCGAGCCTTGCGAGCACCGTGACCGACGCCGATCGGCGCGACTACTGCAAGCCGGTGCGCGACGCGATCGACGCCGCCGACGGCGATGCCACCGCCGACTTCACGTCGCCGTTCTGGACCGACCGCAACTACGTCGACGAGGCGTCCAAGGTCCGCGCGAGCGTCTTCCTCACCCACGGCATGGGCGACGAGAACGTGCGCTTCGACCACTTCAGCCGCTTCTGGTACGCGCTGTCGGACCTCGGAGTGCCGCGCAAGGCCTGGCTGATGCAGACCGGCCACGTCGACCCGTTCGACAACAACCGCGCCGCGTGGGTGCGCACGGTGCACCACTGGTTCGACTACTGGCTGCAGGGCGTGCAGAACGGGATCATGGACGAGCCGCAGGTGAGCGTCGAGACGGCCCCGGGCCACTTCGACGACGCCGCGAGCTGGCCGGTTCCGGGGTCGACGCCCACGCAGCTGTTCCTCCAGCCGGGCGCCGCGCTCGGGCTCGCTCCGGCCGCCGGCGCCGAGCAGACGACGACCTTCCAGGACAGCGCCGCGCAGCGCGAGACGGCGATGCTGGCCAACGAGACGACGGTGACGCCGAACCGGCGCGTGTTCCTGACGCCGCCGCTGACGGCACCGCTGCGGATCTCGGGCACGCCGGTCGTGCAGCTGGACGCCTCGGCCGACAAGACCTCGACGCACCTCGGCGCGATCCTGGTCGACTACGGCGCGGCGTTCCCGCGCGTCTCGCGCACCTCCGACGGCGTGCAGACGCTCGCGACCTCCGACTGCTGGGGTGAGAGCAGCCCGGCCGACAACGCGTGCTACAAGGACGTCGGCGAGCGGATCGACATCACGTCGACCGCCTGGCGGGTGACCAAGGGCGTGCTCGACGCGGGCCACCGCACGTCGCGCCTGGAGACGACGCCGATCGTCGCCGGCCGGCGCTACCCGTTCAGCTTCCCGCTGCTGCCGGACGACTACACGTTCCCGGCCGGGCACCGGATCGGCGTCGTGATCGTCGGCAGCTACCGCGACTACGGCACGACCGCGTCCACCACCGCGGCGAACATCACGCTGTCGCTGCAGAACAGCCGCATCGTGCTGCCGATCGTCGGCGGCGGCGCGGCCGTCGCGGCGGCGGGAGTCGCGGGCGGCGAGCCGACGACCACGACACTGGCCGACGGCGGCGACACGCTGACGGCGACGGTCGCGGGGACGAGCGCGGCGCTGGCCGCGCAGCCGCTCCCGGCGGACCTGATGGGCGAGGCGCTGCGCAGCGCCGACTTCGCCGGCTTCACGAAGCTCGGCGTGCCGACCGGCGCGGTGCAGTTCAAGGACGGCGGCCGCCCGCTCGGCGCTCCGGTGCCGCTGGTGGGCGGCGTCGCGACGCTCCCGACGCCGCCGCTGGGCGGCGGCTCGCACCTGATCACGGCCGCGTATGTGGGCGAGGGCGCCTATGCGCGCAGCGAGAGCGCGGGGGTGAGCCACCTCGTGCCGGTGACGGCGGCGGTCGGCGGTGCCGTGCCGGCCACGCTGGCGCTGACGCTCGGCGCGCCCGCATCGTTCGGCGCGTTCGCGCCGGGCACGGCGGGCGACTACGGCGCGGCGACGACGGCCACGGTCGTCTCGACCGCGGGTGACGCGACGCTGAGCGTCTCGGATCCGGGCCACCTGACCAACGGCGCGTTCTCGCTGCCGGATCCGCTCCAGGTGACGCTGTCGAAGTCCTCCTGGACGGCGCCGGTGTCCAACGCCGTCGTCGACGTCGCGTTCAAGCAGCACATCAACGCCAACGACGCGCTGCGGACCGGCAGCTACTCGAAGACGCTGACCTTCACGCTGTCGACGACGACGCCGTAGCCGAGGTCGGGCGCCGGCCTGCGGGCCGGCGCCCCGCCTTTCAGCCCGCCTGGGCCGCGATCTGGATCAGGTTCCCGCACGTGTCGTCGAGCACCGCCGTGGTGACGGGGCCCATGGCGGTCGGCTCCTGCGTGAAGGCGACGCCGAGCGCGCGCAGGCGCTCGAACTCGGCCCGCACGTCCTCGACGGCGAAGGAGGTGAACGGGATGCCGTCGCTCACCAGCGCGGCCTTGAACGGCCTCGCGGCGGGGTGCTCGTCCGGCTCGAGCAGGAGCTCGGTGCCGTCCGGGTCCTCGGGCGAGACGACGGTCAGCCAGCGGTGCTCCCCGAGCGGGATCTCCGTCTTCTTCTCGAAGCCCAGCACCTCGGTGTAGAAGCGCAGCGCCTTGTCCTGGTCGTCGACCAGCACGCTCGCCAGATTGATCCTCATCTCGCCTCCCGCTGGGGCCACCGCTCGGCGATCTGCGCGAGCGGGGCCGTGTTGACGTGGTGGTACTTGAACCGTCCTTGCCGGCGCGCCTCGACGAGCCCGGCGGACTCCAGCACGTCGAGGTGCTGGGAGATCGCCTGGCGCGACGAGCCGAGCCCGTGCTTCATCGCCAGCCGCGAGCAGATCTCGAACAGCGTCTGCCCGTCCCGCTCGCACAGCTCGTCCAGGATCGTCCTGCGCGTGTGGTCGGCCAGGGCCTTGAAGAGATCGCCCAACGAGGAAGACCATAGGCAAGTGAACACTTGCCTGTCAAGTCACCGTGTAGGGTCGCGCGCCCCCCTCGCTGCGGCCGCCCCAATCGATCACGCGGCCTCGCGAACCGGGCAGGCGAACTGATCCACTCTCTCACCAGCGCAGTTCCCGGCGCGAAGCGGAGACCGCGCGACGAAATGACGGCGCCGGCCGAGAACCGCGGATTCGAACCCGTCGCGGCTTCTCCACAACCGGGATCCCCGCCTACGCTGGACACCGTCGTCCCGGAGCCGCGAAGGAGACCCTCATGGCCGCAGCACTCATGTCCATCAACAGCGAAAGGTGTTCGGAGGAAATGAGTGCGTACGCTGAACCTGGGAATCCTGGCGCATGTCGACGCCGGTAAGACCAGCCTGACCGAGCGGCTGCTCCACGCCGCCGGCGTCATCGACGAGATCGGAAGCGTCGATGACGGGAGCACGCAGACCGATTCGCTCGCGCTGGAGCGCCGGCGCGGGATCACGATCAAGTCCGCCGTCGTGTCGTTCGTCGTCGGCGACGTCGTGGTCAACCTGATCGACACGCCTGGCCATCCCGACTTCATCGCGGAGGTCGAGCGCGTGCTGAACGTGCTCGACGGCGCGGTGCTGGTGATCTCGGCCGTCGAGGGCGTGCAGTCGCAGACCCGCGTGCTGATGCGGACGCTCCAGCGCCTCGGGATCCCCACGCTCGTGTTCGTGAACAAGATCGACCGGCGCGGGGCGCGCGACGGCGCGGTCCTGCGCGACATCTCCGCCAAGCTGACGCCGGCGATCGTCCCGATGGGCTCGGTGCGCACGCCAGGGACGCGCGCCGCCGCGTACGTGCCCGGCGTCATGGCCGAGGCGGTCGACGTGCTCGCCGACCACGACGACGAGCTCCTCGCCGCCTACCTCGAGGACGAGATCTCGCACCTGCGCCTGCACGGCGAGCTGGCGGTCCAGACCAAGGCCGGGCTCGTGCATCCCATCTTCTTCGGCTCCGCGATCACGGGCGCCGGAGTGGACGAGCTGATCGCCGGCGTGCGCGACCTGCTGCCCGCCGCCGAGGGCGACGCGAACGGGCCCGTCTCGGGCACCGTGTTCAAGGTCGAGCGCGGTGCGGCGGGGGAACGGATCGCCTACGTCCGCCTGCGCTCGGGCACGTTGCATACGCGCGACCGGCTGCCGCAGGGCAAGCTCACGGCGATCAGGGTCTTCGACCGCGGCGCGGCCGTGTCGAGCGACCGCGTCGCCGCGGGCCGGATCGCGCAGCTGTGGGGCCTGAACGACGTCCGGATCGGCGACGCGATCGGCGAGGGCATCGCTGATGACGCCCATCACTTCGCCCCGCCGACGCTCGAGACGGTCGTCGAGCCGGTCCGCCCGGAGGACCGCGGCGCGCTCCACGGAGCGCTGACGCAGCTGGCCGAGCAGGACCCGCTGATCGACCTGCGGTTCGGCGAGGAGATCCACGTCTCGCTCTACGGCGAGGTCCAGAAGGAGGTGATCCAGGCCACGCTCGCGACCGGCTTCGGCGTCGATGTGCGGTTCCGCGAGACCACCACGCTCTGCATCGAGCGTCCCGCGGGCAGCGGCGAGGCGGTCGAGGTGGGGGAGCAGCAGGGCAACCCGTTCCTCGCGACCGTCGGCCTGCGCGTGGACCCGGCTCCCGCCGGCAGCGGCGTCGCCTTCCGCCTGGAGGTCGAGCTGGGCTCGATGCCGTCCGCGTTCTTTCGCGCCGTCGAGGAGACGGTCGCGCAGACGCTGGGCCAGGGACTCTACGGATGGCAGGTCACCGACTGCCTCGTCACCATGACCCACTCCGGCTACTGGCCGCGCCAGAGCCATTCGCACGCCACCTTCGACAAGAGCATGTCGAGCACGGCCGGCGACTTCCGCGGCCTCACGCCGCTGGTATTGATGCGCGCGCTCGCGCGGGCCGGGACAACCGTCCACGAGCCGCTGCACCGGTTCCGGCTCGAGCTGCCCGCGGACACGCTCGGGGCCGTCCTGCCCGCGCTCGCGCGGCTGCGCGCGGTGCCTCAGCTCACCGGCGCCTCGGGCGTGCTGGAGGGAACGATCCCGGCCGCGCAGGTCCACCGGCTCCAGCAGGAGCTTCCGGGGCTGACGCGAGGCGAGGGCGTGCTCGAGTCGGGGTTCTCCCATCACACGCCCGTCCAGGGCCCGTTCCCGCTTCGCGCGCGCACCCGGCCCGACGCGCTCGACCGCGAGGACTACCTGATGCGCGTCACGCGCTAGCGACGATCGTGCCTGCCAGGTCGCACATCGGGCCCTCGATCGGTCATGCCTTCAGTGAGTTGCTTGGAAGGACTATGCGATGACTGGGCGACGAGTCGCCCTGGGCGCCGACGGCCTGCATCCTCTGCGAGTGCAACTGCGCCGTGGCACAAGCACGTGCCGGCGCGGATCGAGCCCGTCGGCGGCTGAGTCACGGCCGCGCCGCGTCCTCGACGGTGACCGGGCTCCCAGCGGTCCCCGAACGCGTCCGTTCGTTGACGCAACCACTGGTCCGTGCCGGCTTTGGGTAGAGCAGGTCTGCACCGACGAAGAAAGGAGCAGATCATGGGCGACGGAAACGTCGACGACATGAAGGGCAAGGTCAAGAAGGCTGGGGGAGACCTCACGGGCAACAAGGGCCTCAAGCGCGAAGGGAAGGTCGACGAGGCCACCGGCACCGTGAAGGACAAGGTCGGGGACGCGGGCGACAAGGTCAAGGACGTCGTCAACAAGGACTGACCAGCCGCCGAGCACCGCTCGCCGCCCGCCCGGCCGGGCTCACGCCTGCAGCGCGGACCCGGCGGCGAGCCGGTGCTCCCCCACCTCGGCGAGCCGGCGCTGTGCACGAGCGATCAGAGCCCGATCCTAGGGCGCCGCAGGAGGGCAAGCGTCCGGTCGACCGGTAGCGCGTGCAGCACGCGGCCGTCGCGCCCGCTCAGCGTCTCGGCCGCCCATAGGGCGTTGAGCACGGCTTCCTCGGTCGCCTCGGCGACGGCCTCGAACACGAGGTCCAGCGGCGAGCCCTCGCGCCAGAACTGGCCCTCGACGATCGTCTCGACGGGGAAGCGCAGCCGCTCGGTCGAGCGCGGGATACGCCTCGCGGTCGAGAACGCGACGAACAGCTCGCCGCTGCCGTCGTTGGCCACCGCGCCGCCGCGCGCGAGCCCGAGCCCGATCCGCTTGGCAAGACGGCGCAGCTGCGCGGGATGCAGCGGCAGATCGGTGGCCAGGACGCCGATGCACGAGCCCTCGCGATGGTGCTCGGGCAGCAGGTCGCCCAGCTCGCGCCCGACCGGCACCCCGAGCACGTGCAGCTGCTCGCGCGTGCCGTGGTTGCAGAGCAGCAGCACGCCGACGGTGAACGGCTCGCCGCCCAGCTCGATGACGCGCGACGCGGTGCCGATCCCGCCCTTGAAGTCGAACAGCTGCATGCCGGTGCCCGCGCCGGTGTTGCCCTCCCGCACCGGCCCGGCGGTCGCGCTCGCGAGCGCGTCGCGAACGTCGGCCTCGACGACCCCGAAGGCGCGGTTGTCGCTCAGGAACCCGGCATCGCACTCACCGATCACCGGGATCAGCACGTCGACGTCGCCCACGCCGGGATCGGCCTCGCCGAGATGGCGGACCGTCGCCGTGTAGGCGATCCCGACGTGGGCCGTGTCGGTCAGCACGATCGGCGAGCCGAGCAGCCCCCACTCGTCGATCACGCGGCTCCCGGTGAGCTCGCCGTAGCCGTTGAGCGACTCGACCGCGGCATAGAGGCGCTCGCGGAACGGGTTGCCGGCGTGCGGCCAGATCGCCGTCACGCCGCTGCGCACGACCGGGTCGTCGCGGATCACCGTGGCGTGGCCCACCAGCACGCCCGCGACGTCGGTGATGGCATTCAGCGGGCCGGGCGCCAGCCGGCCCGCCACGACGCCGTCGTCTCGCGCGCGGCCCGTCACTTGCGGATCGTCACGGCTCCCTCGGCCTGCAGGACCGCCAGCTCGTGCTCGGGGCTCGTGTCCAGCTGCGCGAAGCGGCTGTGGTGGCGCAGATAGAGCCCGTAGTAGAGCGCGCCGAACACGAAGATGCCGAGCACGATCAGCAGGTCGCGATGCGTCTGCTTGCTGAGCGCGATCGCCACGCCGGCCAGCGCGATCAGCGGCGACGCCGGCCACAGCGGCATCCGGAACGGTCGCGGCAGCTCGCGCTGGCGCACCCGGCTCACGATCGCCGAGATCGCGATCAGCGCGTACAGCACGATGATCATCACCGCCGTCGAGGAGACCACCGACTGCAGGCTCGACCTCAGGCAGAGGATCGTCGCGCAGGCGCCGATGAACAGCGTCGCCACCCACGGCGCGCCGTTGGCGTTCAGGCGCGAGAGGCCGCGCGCGATCGGCCCCGGCCACGCCTGGTCGCGCGCCGTCGAGAACATGATGCGCGAGAACTGCAGCGTGATCGCCAGCGACGCGTTGAAGATCGCGATGATCGCCCCGACGGTCACGATGTCGACCACGGTCTTGCCGAACGCCGCGTCGATCACGTCGGTCAGCGGCGTCTCGGAGGAGATGATCGCGTGCAGGTCCTGCGCGCCGAAGATGCCGGCGATGAACGGCACGATCTCGCACACGATGCCGATCGTGGCCGCCGTCACGACCGCCTTGCCGATCTGCGCCGCGGACCCCTCGGTCTCCTCGGAGAAGTTGATCGCGCTGTCGTAGCCGTTGACCGAGAACAACGCCGTCGCCAGCGCCGTCACGATGGCGCCGGTCGCGACGCCCCTGAGCGCGCCGCCGTCGGCGATCACCGGGTGGGTGAGGATCGAGAGCGGCTGGTCGAGATGCAGCACGCCGGCGAGCAGCAGGATCACCATCACCGACAGCTCGAGCGCGAGGAAGAAGCCGGTGAGCACGGCGTTGAAGTTGATCTTCAGCAGCGCGAGCAGCGTGACCGAGACCATCACCACCACCGCCGCCAGCGTCGTGCTCACGCCCGAGACGAGCGAGTTGACGTAGACGCCGACGCCGATCGCGATGCTGGCCGGGAGGAAGATCGCCTGCCCGACGTAGAGCAGCATGCCGACGAAGCCGACCGGCTTGCCGATCACGCGCGTGACGATCGAGTACAGGCCGCCCGCGCTCGGGAACATCGAGCCGAGCTCGCCCATGCACAGCGCGACGTTGAAGGCCAGGAAGCAGCCGATCAGGTAGGCCCAGATCGAGCCCGTGCCGGCCGTCGCGATCACCACCGGCCCGACCACCAGCAGCGAAGCGGTCGGCGTGATGTCCGAGACGGTCAGCGCGATGTTGCCGAGGAAGTTCAGGCCGCGGTTGAGCTGCTGGTCGTAGCCCATCGAGTGCAGCAGCGACTCGCCCTCCACCTGCGTGTCGGCGGAGTGGTCGATGTGGGGATGTGGCTCGGTCATGCGCGGTCTCCGAACACCGATCGGGGGAGGGTGAAGCCGACGTTCCAGACGCCGGCGTCGACGATCTCGAGGATCTTCAGGTCGCCGGCGAGGCTGCAGAGCACGTAGGCGTCCTCGCGGGCGAGCCCGTGCTCCTGGTTGACGAGCTCGATCATGCCGCGGACCGCCTCCTTGGCGCCCTGCATCAACTCGCCGTGGATGCCCATCGTGCCGTAGTAGCCCCCGGCGTCGGTCCGCGGCGTGAGCGGGCCGTCGAGGATGAAGCGCGGCGTCGAGATCGCCTGGCGGCGCACGCCGATGCGCAGGGTGGCGCGCATGTCGGTCTCGATCGCGGCCACGCACACCTCGCCGTCGCCCTGCGCCGCGTGCGGATCGCCGCACGAGAACAGCGCGCCGTCGCAGAACACGGGCAGCAGCAGCGTGGTGCCCTCCTTGAGGTGGCGCGTGTCGACGTTCCCTCCGCCCTTGTGCGGCGGGAACGGCGTCGCCTGCTCGATGTCGTCGGGCAGCACGCCCATCGTGCCGAGGAACGGCTCGACCGGGATCCTGACGCCGGGGACGAGCTCGGTCGTGTCGCCCTGCGTGAGGTCGAAGTAGCGCATGTACGGGTCGGGGAAGTCCTCCGGCAGCAGGCCGAGGTCCGGCAGCACCGAGCACCAGCCCCACGAGCCCGTCTGGAGCTCGAGGATCTCGACCTCGAGCGCGTCGCCGGGCCGCGCGCCCTCGACGTGGATCGGCCCGAGCAGGTTGTAGAGCGTGTCGAAGTCGAACGCGGCCTGCTCGTAGGGCCAGCCGTACCCGACCTGGCCATGGCCGGCCATCTTGATGTCGAAGTGGACGATGTCGCCCGGCTCGATCCGCAAGGTCGGCTCCAGCGCCGCGTCCCAGGCGTGATGGATCCGGTCGGGATCGATGACGTGCTCCCGCGCCATCCGGTCGGGGTCTATGACGTGCTCTCGAGCCATTGGGCCCTCCTCGTGGTCGTCGTACGGCGGCCGTGCAGCGCACGATTGTCGAATCGCGCGACCGAGAAAGGCGTGAGATCCAGCCCGGCGCGTCCGCTCAGCACGGCCGGGGCGAGGATCTCCGCCGTCGCGGGGGCGAGCGTGATGCCGAGCATCGCGTGCCCGGTCGCGACGTGCAGGCCGTCGTGACCCGGCACCGGGCCGATCGCGGGAAGCCCGTCGGGGAGCAGCGGCCGCATGCCCGCCCAGCCGGCGCGGCCGGGGTTGGACCTCCAGCCCTCGAGGTAACGCATGCCGGCGTCGTCGAGCGCGCGCAGGCGGCGGTCGTCGACGTGCACGTCGCGGCTGCCCAGCTCGAGCGTGCCGGCGAAGCGCAGCCCGCCGTCGTAGGGGCTCACGCCGACCTTCGCCTCGAGCAGGTACAGCGGTCGCAGCGGGCGGACGGGCGGCGCGGGATCGGTGAAGCTATAGCCCTTCGCGCCCTCGAGCGGGAGCGTGATGCCGAGCGGGGCGAGCAGCCGGCCGGTCGCGGCCCCCGTCGCGATGACGACGCGCTCGCAGCGCAGGGTCTCGCCGGCGAGCCGCACCGCCCAGCCCTCGCCGTCGCGCTCGACGCGGTCCACGTGCGCGTGCTCGCGGACGGCGGCGCCGCGGGCGCGCAGGTGCGCTGCCAGCCCGGAGGTAACCGTCTCGGGCCGGACGTGGCGCTCGTCGGCGACGAGTATCCCGCCGGCCACGCCGGCCGCGAGCGCCGGCTCCAGGGCGAGCGTCGCGGCGGCATCGAGCGGCTCGACGCGCCCGCCGTATCCGAGCGCCTGCTGGTCGCGCAGCGCCGCGAGCTCGGCGGCGAGCTCCTCCTCCGTGTGCGCGACGAACAGCAGCCCGTCGGCGTGCATCTCGAACTCGACGCCCTCGTCGCGGAGCGCGTCGTAGGCCCCGAGCGCGCGGGCGCCGAGCGCGACCAGCGCGGCCATGCCGGCGCTGTAGCGCCGCGGCGAGGTGCTGCGCCAGAAGTCATAGGACCAGCGCAGGAAGCTCGGCCGCAGGGTCGGCCGCACGAGCAGCGGGCTCGCAGGGTCGAGCATCCAGCGCAGCGCCTGCGGGACGGTCCCGGGCGCGGGCACCGGGTTGGAGATGCCGGGCGTGATCCAGCCGGCGTTGCCGGCCGAGGCCTGCGCGCCGGCGGCGCCGGACTCGAGCACCAGCGCGCTCGCGCCCCGGCGTACGAGCGCCTCAGCGACGCACAGTCCGACGGCGCCGCCGCCGATGACGATGACGTCGGTCATCGGCGGGCCACCAGCAGGCGCGTCGCGTCCGGCCCGAGGTGGACGACGTTGCGCGCGACGCGCGGCTCGGCCTGGTCCCGGATCGGGCCGAAGCGGTTCATGCTGCGGGCGAACCACGGGAACTCCGCCGAGGTGACGGTCAACCGCAGCCGGTGGCCCGGCTTGAACGTGTGCAGGACCGGCGTGAGCTCGACGCGGTAGCGGACGGGCTCGCCGGCCGGCACGGGCGCCGGCGTCTGGAGCGAGTCCCGGTAGGACGCCCGCAGGCAGCCGCCCGCGACGCGCAGCGAGCGTCCGTCGGGCGTGACGTCGGCAAGGTTCGCGAACCAGTCGGTGTCGTCGCCGTCGGTGCTCGCCAGCAGCTCGAGGAACGACCAGCCGTAGATCGTCAGCGGCTGCTCGAGCGGCGCGCCGGTGAAGCTCAGGACGTCGTCGCGGCGCACCAGCGGGTCGAGGTCGAGCGGCGGCTCCCAGATCGCCTCGACGTCGAAGTCGTACGTCGGCGGATCCTCGGGGTCGTATCGGTAGTCGCGCTGCCCGCCGGCGGGCGGCGCGTCGAGCAGCTCGCCGCCGGCGGCGGGGTAGAGCGCGTGCTCGGCCGTCCCGGCGCGCCAGCGCGCCGGAGCCTCCCAGCCGTCGGCGCCGGTGTTGAACAGCCGCAGCCGCGGCTCGGCATCCACGCCGTTGTCGTCGCCGCGCAGGAAGCGGTCGAAGAAGCGCAGGTGGACCGTGTGCATGTCGACGCTCGCCTGGCGGTCGTAGGTCTCGCCGCCGTACTCGTTGCTCGGCCAGCGGCACGACGTGTGGCTCCAGGGCCCGACCAGCAGCCACTGGCGGTCGGCCGCGGGCGACGCGGCGATCATGTGCTCGTAGTGGTGGAAGGCGCCCTGGAGGTCCTCCCGGTCGTGCCATCCGGTGACGTGCAGGACCGGCACGTCGAGCTCGTCGTAGCGGTCGTCCCAGCGCAGGCCCTGCCAGAGCTCGTCGAGCGTGTCGTGGTCGAGCATGTCGCGCCAGGTCCTTCCCGCGGGCTCGATCAGCCGCTCGATGTCGTCGACGGGCAGCGTGCGCAGCGCCGCGTGCACGTCGAAGCTCGCGTTGCCGAGCAGCCGGCGCTCGACGGCCGCCACCCAGTTGGCGAAGTAGAGCTGGAAGCAGCCGTACGTGTACGGGATCTCCTGCATCCAGCGGCCGGCGGCGGACGTCGAGACGATCGCCTTCAGGTGCGGCGGCCGCTGCGACGCGGTCGCCCACGTGATCCAGCCGCCGTAGCTGAGGCCGCTGACGCCGATCGCGCCCGTGCACCAGGGCTGCGCGGCGACCCACTCGACGACGTCGTGGCCGTCCTCGGCGTCGTGGACGAAGGCGCGGAACTCGCCCTCGGACTTCCCGCGCCCGCGGACGTCGTAGACGACCGCGACGTATCCGTTGCGCTGGTAGATCTCGCCCTCCAGCGCGTTCAGCGCGCGATTGGACTTGTCGTACGGCGTGCCGAACACGACCGCGGGAGCCGGCCGCCGGGCGCCGGCCGGCAGGTAGACGTCGGCAGCGAGGTGGATGCCGTCGCGCATCGGGATCCCGGCCTCGAGCACGTGCGGCGCGTCCTCCTCCACGGAGGCGGCGGCGTCAAAGGCGGCGCGCAGCGGAACGCCGGACGGCGGCGCGCCGAACAGCTCGCTCGACTCCTCGTGAACGGCCATGCTCAACTCCCTCGGCGCGGCGAGCGCGCCTCACTCGACCCCAGTGACCTCCTGGCAAGTGTGAAATCGCCGTTGCAGCGATGCAATGTCAAGTGGGACGAAACTGTCGCGCGAGAATTGTCGGGATCTACGAACCGGCGCTAGGGTTGGGGCGATGGCGGACGGACGTCCAGCGACGGGCCGGCCGGCGCTCGGCGATGTGATCGCCAGCCTCGGCCCCGAGGTGCTGCGCACGGTGCACCTCCCGCGCGGGCGGGCGGCCGGCGTGAGCGACGTCCTGCTGTTCGACGCGACCGACCCCCAGTCGGTGCGCGCCGACGCGATCGTGCTCGCGCTCGGGTTGAGCGCCACCGCGGGCGACGCGTTCGCGCTCGTCGACAGCGCGGCCCGCCAGGGTGCCGCGGCCGTGGTCCTGCGGATGGACGGCGAGCTCCCGGAGCGGCTCGTCGCCGTGGCGGAGGCGCTCGAGCTGGGGCTGCTGGCGATCTCGCCGGAGACGAGCTGGGGCCAGCTGTACTCGTTCCTGCGCACCGCGCTGGCGAGCGCCGGGACGGCGGGTCGCGCCGAGGTCGCGGGCGTGCCGGTCGGCGACCTGTTCGCGCTGGCCGACGCGATCGCCGCCGCGGTCGGCGGCGCCGTGACGATCGAGGACCCGCAGTGGCGGGTGCTGGCGTACTCCAACCTCGGCCACCCGATCGACGACGCGCGCCGAGACACGATCCTCGGGCGGATGCCGCCAGTCCCATGGCAGCGGCGGATCGAGGAGACGGGCGTCGGCCGCGCGCTGCGCTTCGGCACCGGCGTGGCGCGGCTCGAGGGCGGGCTGGCGCCGCGGCTGGCGGCGCCGGTGCGCGCCGGCGGCGAGCTGCTCGGCTCGATCTGGGTCGCGCAGGGGCACGAGGAGCTCGGCGCCACGGCCGAGGACGAGCTGGCCCGGATCGCCGAGCGCGCCACCGTCCACCTCCTCAGCCACCGCGCCTCGGACGACATCAAGCGGCGGATGCGGGGCACGTTCGTCCGCGAGGTGCTCGAGGGCCGGCTCGGTCCGCAGGCCGAGCGCGACGTCGTCAGCGCCCGCGGCCCGCTGACGGTCCTGGCCTTCCAGCCGGAGCCGCAATCCGCCGACCCGCGGCTCGCGAACCCCGAGCGGATCCTCAGCATCGTCAGCCTCTACAGCGAGAACGCGCACCCGGACGCGATGTGCGCGCTGATCGACGACCGCTTCTGGGCGCTCGTGCCGCTGCCGGGCGGGAACGAGGACGAGCGCAGCATCGAGCTGGCCGAGAAGATCATCCGCGGCGTCGAGAGCGTCACGCCGGTCCGGCTCAGCGCAGGCATCGGCGTCTCAGTCGCCACGGTCGCCGAGGTGCCGCGCTCGCGCCGGGCGGCCGAGCAGGCCTTGCGCGTGCGCGCACAGCGCGGCGGCCATGCGCGGGTCGTCCACATCGGCCACGTGCGCGCGCACGCCGTGCTGCTCGACCTGCTCGATCTCGCGTCCGAGCACCCCGGCCTGCGCGAGGGCAGGCTCGGCGACCTGCTCGCGGCCGATCCCGACCACGCGGCCCAGCATCGCGAGACGCTGCGGGCCTACCTCGACTGCTCGGGCAACGTCGCGAAGGCGGCCGACCGTCTGGGCGTCCATCCCAACACGCTCCGCTACCGCGTGCGGCGCGTCCTCGAGCTCTCCCGGCTGGACCTCGACGACCCCGACGAGCGGCTGATCACCGAGCTCCAGCTGCGGATGGCGAGCCCGGCCGGCGGGCCTTGATCTCCGGGGCCGCGCCGGCGTCCGGCGCCGCTCTCCGCGCGCCGGCGCGGTCTTCGCGTGCGGCGGCTCCTCGGGGCCGCCGAACTGCGCTGGTTCGGGAGTCGGTCCGTTTGCCTGCGCGGTTCGCGAGGCCGTGTGATCGTTCGAGTGCGAGATCGGCGAACTGCGCGGGAAGGGATGCGGGTCTTCGCCGATCCGGCAACGCACCCGCGAGGTGCGCGCGGCGCCCCGACCGCCGGGCATCACGGTCAGGGCGCCCCGGGCGATCGCGATCAGCCGCCGTTGTGCGCGCCCGCGAGCGCGTGCGCGCCGACGCCGACCTTCTTCACCGCCTCGCTGTACATCGCCATCTGGCGGCCGACCCCTTCGCCGACCACCGCGGGCACGACGCCGAAGTTCTCGACGATCAGGCTCGCGTCGATGGTCGCGCGGCGGAACTCCTCGTCGTTCTGCAGCGCAGCGCACTGGTCCGCGCTGCCGTGGACCATGAAGAACCCGCCGAGGTCACCGCCATGCGGATCGAGCAGCGCCACCTCCATCCCCTCGATCCGCCCGTCGGACCGCATGCGCCCGAACATGTCGACGACCTCGTTGAAGACCTCCACCGCGCGCTCCTCGCGACCGCGGACGGGGGCTCCGAACCCGATGAACAACGCCCGATCAGCCACGACGCTCCTTCCTGCTGCTGGCGATCCGAACCTCTCAGAACCGCGCGCGCGGCGCAAGCCGGCGCCCATGACGCATCCGCGACCGGTTCCGGGGGATCATGACCCCGGGAAGGAATGCCGCGCTGGGTGGTCACGCAAGTCGTTCGGTGCGCTCTTGCGGCGATGCGACCATGACCGGGAGAGGTCTTAGAGGTCGAGCGTAAGCTCGGACGAGGGCCGGCTGCAGCAGACGAGGATCCGGCCGTCGGGAGGCGCCTCCAGCGGGTCGGGGCTGTAGTCGACCTCGCCCGCGAGCAGGCCGCTTTCGCAGTTGTGGCAGACGCCGTTGCGGCAGCCGAACCCGACGGGGACGTCGCAGGCCTCGGCGAAGTCGAGCAGGCTGGAGTAGCGGTGGTCCCAGGCGGCGGTGACGTTGCTGCGTACGAAGGTGATGACCGGGCCTGTGCCGGGTGGGCCGTCGGGTGGATGCGGCGGGCGGTCGCCGGCTTTGACGATGCCGGAGGCGTGGATGGGGACTGAGCCGAAGGTCTCGGTGGCCACGCGCTCGGGCGGGACACCGCGGGCGGTGAGCGCGGCGCCGATGGCGCGCATGAAGGCGTCGGGGCCACAGAGGTAGTAGTCGGCGTCCTTCGGGACGCCGGCGTGCTCGAGCACGGCGAGGTCGAGTCGCCCGACGAGGTCGCAGTCGGTCTCCCCGGCGCCGGGACGGCTGTAGGCGACGACGCGGTGGCTGTCGGGGAGCGCGGCGAGGAGCGCGTCGGTCTCGCCGCCGAAGGCGTGCTCGTCGTGGTTGCGCGCGCCGTGCAGCCACCAGACCGTGCGCGTCGTGTGCCTGCGGGCGAGCGCGTGGAGCATCGCGAGGACCGGGGTGGCGCCGACGCCGGCGCTGATCAGCACGACCGGGCGGCTCCCGTCGCGCAGGACGAAGCTGCCGCGCGGGGCGGCGCCGTCGAGCAGGTCGCCGACCACGACGTGGTCATGGAGGTAGCGGCTGCCGGCCCCTTCGCGCTTGACGCTGATCCGGTAGCCGTGCTCATCCGGGAGGCCGGACAGCGAGTAGCTGCGGATCAGCGGCGGCGCGCCGGCGTCCGGTCGCAGGCGAAGCGTGAGGTACTGCCCGGCATTCGCCTTCGGACTGGGCGCCGCGTCGCCGGCCGGTACGAGCCGGAACGAGGTGACCGTGGTGCTCTCGCGACGGATCTCCGCGACACGGAGCGGCCGGAACCCGGGCCAGGCGGGCGCGGGTGCCTCGGAGCCCTTGGCGAGCAGCTCGCGGAAGCTGCCCTTCCAGCCCTCGCTCAGCGCCGGCACGCGCAGCGCGCGTTCGAGCTGCGTACGCGACTTGCCGGGCAGGTAGAGCAGCGCGTCGATCTGCGCGACCGTCAGACGTTCCCGCCCGTCGGCGGCTTTCACGATCGCGTCGCCGGCCTCCACCGATCCCTCTTCGAGCACGCGGAAGTAGAAGCCCGGGCGGTGGTGGGCGACCAGCAGCGTCGGCATCGCCGGGTTCTCCATGCGGATGCCGACGCGGTAGCAGGTCACGCGCGGCTGGGTGACCTCGAACAGCGCGCCGCCGATGCGGTAGCGGTCGCCGATGCAGACCTCGTCATCGGCGAGGCCGTCGACGGTGAAGTTCTCGCCGAACTGCCCGTAGGTGAAGTCGTCGCGACCGAGCTCGCGCTTCCAGTAGGCGTAGGAATCGATCTGATAGATGAAGACGGCGCGGTGCTCGCCACCGTGCGCGAGCCGGTCGGCCTGGTCGTCGCCGTCGATGTTGATCCGCCGCACCATCTGCGGACCGTTCACCGGCTCCTTCCAGATCGCCGTGCGGACCGTCTTGCCCTGCCAGGTCACCTCGCGCGGGTGCCCGACATTGACCGACAGCAGCCGCCCGCTCATCGCGCCGGGCAGGGCGACGTGACGACACGGCGGGCGCCGCGCCTGACGCGGGCGGTACGACGCGGTGCGAGAGCCGCGACCGCCAGCGCCGGTGCGAGCAGCGCGACGCCCGTGAGGACCGACAGGGGTGTCAGCGCGGCGGTGGAGTCGCCGCGGGCGGGGGACTGGCGGGCCGCGATCGCACGCATGGACAGCAGGAGCGTAAGCGAGCCGGCCGCGACGATCACTGCCGCGGCGTCGAGATTACCCGGGTAGACGAGGCTCACGACGAGCAGGGCGACAACGTCGTCGACGACCAGGAGCGTGAGCATGTACACGCGCAGCCGCGCGGCACGCGGGGCGGCGATGGCCAATGCGCCCACCGCAAGCGCGGTGTCGGTGGAGATCGCGACGCCCCAGCCGCCGCTCGACTCATCTGACCGCGCGGCCCGCGATCAATGCGTCGCCGGCTGCTGGAGGGAAGCGGTCACCGCCCGTGCTGATCGGTAGGTGTCGCGCCACGGTCTGATCCGCTCGATGGCGGCGCTGGCGGCGAGGACGTCGGCGTCGGCGTAGCGGCGGCCGATCAGCTGCATGCCGACCGGGAGTCCGTCGATCATGCCGGCAGGGATGGAGGCGGCGGGGTGGCCGGAGAAGTTGACGGGGTACGTGAGACACCACCCGATCAGCGGGTCGACCGCGACGTCGCCGATGCGGCTGGGTCCCTTCGTGTTGCCGTCGGCGGCGTTCTCCACGGGCAGACACGCCAGGGTCGGTGTGACGAGGAGGTCGTGATCGGCGAGCACCCCCTGGATGGCGTCGTAGATCTCGGTCCTGATCTCCTCGTCGCGCATCAGCTGCGGGGTTCGCAGCTCGTAGCCGGCGTCGATCCAGCGCAGGTACTCGGGCGGAAAGTCGTCGCGATGGTCGGCCAGAAGGTCGAGCCCGTTGCGCTTGAAGGTCTCGAAGGTCGCCACGTTGATCGGGGTGATCAGGCGGCACCAGAGGTCGCTGAGCTCGCGCTGGTCGTGCGTGATCCCGAGCCGGACCTCCTCGACGTGCGCGCCTGCCAGTTCGAACGCGCGCACGGCTTCGGCGACGACGCCGGCGACCGCGGGATCGACCGGGAAGACGTCGAAGGCCGGGCTGTACGCAATCCTCCAGCCGCTGATCGGCTGCCTCACGGCCGGCAGGAGGTCGGCGCGCTCATCGAGTGAAAAGGGATCGCGCGGGTCGTAGCCGGAGATCGCGTCGATCACGAGGGCGGCATCCTCCACGGTGCGTGTGATCGCTCCTTCGAACAGGAACGGGTGCAGCCCCGTGAACGCGTTCGGTCGTGCGATGTACGGCACGCGCCCGAACGACTGCTTGTAGCCGTACACGCCGCACCACGCGGCGGGGATGCGCACCGATCCGCCGCCGTCCGTGCCCTCGGCGACGGTGAGGAGGCCGGCGGCAACCGCCGCAGCGCTGCCGCCCGACGATCCGCCGGTGTTGCGCACGGGGTCGAATGGGTTGCGGGTGGGGCCGAACAGGGGGTTGTCGCAAGTGCCGCGGAAGCCCATCACCGGGCTATTGGTCTTGCCGAGGATAATCGCCCCGGCCTGCTCCATCCGCTCGGCCCAGGCACAGTAGAAGTCCGGGACATAGTCCTTGAGCGCGCGCACGCCGCCGAAGGTGCTCGGCCAGCCGGGCTTGAAGTCGAAGAGGTCCTTCATCGCCGTCGGCACCCCGTGAAGCGGCCCGAGCTTCGCCCCGGACGACACCTCCCGCTCCGCCGCCTGCGCCCGTTCCCGCGCCTCCTCGAAGGCGAGGTGCACGAACGCGTTCAGGCGCTCGTTGTCGGCCTCGATCGCGGCGATCGTGGCATCCATCACCTCCACCGGCGAGACGTCGCGAGTCCTGATCCGGTGGGCGAGCTCCACCGTCGTCGCATCGAAGATCTCGTGCTGTAGCGCCATCACGGCCTCACGATCCGGAATTCACCACGCCACGTCGCCTCGGGAAGCAACATCTCGAGATGCGTCTGCGGGCTGATCAGCGCCGGCCCGGCGCCGGCGCATGGATCCGCCCGAGCGTATCCCGCTCGCCTCGGCGCCGCTGCCGCCGCCCAGCGTCGCGTCGGCTTGGTGACCAGTGGAGCGGCGGTCCGCGGCCGCAGAGGCGATGTGGCCGCAGAGCTCGCCACCCGATGGCGCCGAGGAGGCGCTGCGTGCCGCACGTCCACCGGGTCGTAGAGCAGCTTTCGCCCGGCTCACGAGCAGGTGTGCTGCGCGCGTGCCGCCGCCAGCGTCAAGGCGCGAGATGACACGAGCGGATGGAGCGGTGACACCGGCGCGCGGCCGACCGCACGCTTCGGACCAGTCGTCTCCGAGGCAGGCGCTGGTCTACCGCCGGCGGCTGTTCAAACGGCTGTCAGGGCCGCCCGTGACCGGGGTCGTGCTGGTCTGCGGCCACCCGGGCAGCGGCAAGTCGACGCTGTTGCGCACGTGGGTCGAGGCGGAGGAGCTCGGCGATCGAGTGGCGTGGGTGTCGGTCGAGCGCGGCGAACGCGATGGGCAGCACTTCTGGCTGGCCCTGATCGAGGCGTTGGCGCGTACGGTCGGCGGAGATCGCTTGGTGGAGCCCCTCAGCCCGGCGCCGAGCTTCCGCGGCCGCGCGGTCGTCGAGCGACTGCTGGCCGAGCTCGATGCGCTCGAGGACCCGATCCTGCTGATCATCGACAACCTGCACCAGCTCGACTCGGCCGACGCCCTCGAGTGCCTGGAGCTGCTCCTGGAGCGCCTTCCGCCCAAGCTGCGGGTGGTGCTGGCCACGCGCGTCGAGCCGCGGCTCGGGTTGCACCGTCTGCGTGTGGCAGGTGGGCTGACGGAGATTCGGCGTGCGGATCTGGCCTTCTCGGCCGACGAGACGCGCGACCTGCTCGAGGCGGCTGGGCTCACCCTCTCAGACGCCGCCGCGGAGTCGCTGCACCATCGAACTGAGGGGTGGGCCGCCGGAGTGCGGCTCGCGGTGATCGCACTCGCCGAGCATCCGGACCCTGAGCGGTTCGTCGCTGAATTCTGCGGGAGCGAGCGCACCGTCGCCGGATACCTGATGGCGGAAGTGCTCGAGCAGCAGCCCCCAGAGGTGCGCGACCTGCTGTTGCGGACCTCGCTGCTGGAGCGCGTCAGCGGCCCATTGGCTGACTTCCTCACCGGCGGCTCGCGCTCTGAGCAGATCCTGCAAAGCCTCGAGGACGCCAACGCGTTCATCATCTCAGTCGACACCGGCCGGACCTGGTTCCGCTACTGCCACTTGTTCGCCGAGCTGCTGCAGTTCGAGCTCCGGCGAACCGCTCCGACGATCATCAGCTCGCTGCACCGCGCGGCGGCGCGGTGGTTCGAGCAGCGCGGGTACGTCGTCGAGGCGATTCGCCACGCGCAGGCGGCCGGCGACTGGCCGCATGCCAGCCGCCTGCTCGCCGAGCACACGTTCGATCTCATCCTGGACGGTCGCCTGGCGACGATGCGCGTGCTGCTTGCCGCCTTTCCGGCCGACACGCACGCGACCGATCCGGTGCTCGCCATCGCGTCCGCCGCGGGCGCGATATCAGATGGCCTGTTCGAGGACGGGCATGTCTACATCGGCCAGGCGCTCCGGCTCGCTACGACGGTGCCCGCCAAGCGCAGGCGGCGCTTCGACCTTCTCCTGGCCAGCCTGCGACTGTGGCTCGCTTCCTCGCAAGGTGACATGGAAGCCGTGTTGGAGGGGAGGCGATCGCTCGAGGCGGCATTGACCGCGCCGACGCCGGGCGAGCTTGCCCGCGACAAGGATCTCCACGCTACGGCGCTGATGCATCTCGGCACGGCCGAGCTGTGGTTGTCGCGCTTGGACGATTCGCGCTGCCACCTCGAGCGAGCGCTCGCACTGGCGCGCCGGATCCGACGACCGTATCTGCAGATCGGCTGTCTCGGTCGCCTCGGCATCGCATCTCTGCTTTCCGGGTCACGGCTCTCCGTCGTGATCGAGCTCGCCGATGAGGCGGTGACCACAGCGGAGGCGCACGGATGGGGCGATGATCCGGTCCTCTGCGCCGCTTTTGTCGCACGTGCCGCCGCACTCGTGTGGATGGGTCGCTTCGAGGAGGCCGAGCGGTCGCTGGCCCGCCGGCAGTGCACACTCCCAGCGGACGGCGAGCCAGGTCTCGCGTTCGCCCTCGACTACGGCCGGGGGCTGCTGCGCCTCGGGCAGGGCCGCGTCGAGGACGCCATGGCGGCGTTCACCGCCGCTGAGAGAACACAGAGGCTGCTCGCGGGCGAGCATGCGCTCAGTGAAGAACTGAGGAGCCGGCTGGTGCAGACGCACGCTCGGCTTGGGGACACCGTGGCCGCGCGCGCCGCTCTCGCGGGCGTAGCTCCACGGTTTCGCGACCGGACGGCAATCCGGGTCGCCGAGGCAGCGATCTTCCTGGCGGAGGGCAGTCCTGACGCTGCCGTCGACGTCCTCGCACCGGCATTCCAGCGCCCGGAGGAGCCGAATCGCCTCGGATGGGCACGGATTCAGGCGCAGCTGTACGAGGCCGTCGCGCGCAAGCGGCTCGGCGACTCGCGCGCCGCGGAGGCCGCGTTCGATCGGGCGCTCGAGCTTGCGGGTCCGGGGCGGATCATCCTGCCCTTCGTGCTCCCGCTCGCGCGAGAGCTGCTGAACGACCACGTTCGGCATCGCACCGCCCACCCCGAGTTGCTTGCACCGGTGCTCGACGTGCTCGCCAGATCCTCGCCGCCACCCCGCGGCCAGGCGGAGCGTCTTCCGGACGAGCTCAGCCCCGCCGAACGACGCGTGCTCACCTATCTGCCCAGCGACCTCACAGCCGGCGAAATCGCCTCCGAGCTGTACCTCTCGGCCAATACGGTCCGGACCCACCTCCGCCACATCTACGCAAAGCTGGACGCGCACACTCGCAGCCAAGCCGTCGCACGCGCACGGGAACGCGGGCTCCTCGTACCGCGTTGACCCAGCCGAGGCAGCACACCCCTCTGGCCGCCGCCAATCACCAACTCGGATCACACGCGTGTGTGATGACCGCTCACCCTCACAGAGCCGACCATGCCCGCATGGCTATTCGAGACATGTTCCCGGGCTCTCCGGTCCTCGCTCCGCTGCCCTTGGCGATCGATGAGCTGATCGAGGAGATGCTCGACTACTACGCCGAGTGGCGCCAGGAAGCGGCGGCCGTCGACGAGATGTACCGGTACTGGTGCGCCGCGCCCATCGCCGAACGCGATCGCTGCTTCGTCGGCTACAACGCGGCGCTGGACCAGGAGCAGTCGGCCGCGATGATGTACGCCGTCGTCGCCGAGGAGGTGCGCGCGGTGCTGCAGCGCTCCTACTGACGTGGGGGAGCGGTGGGCGTCCCGGTCGGTCGCGTGGTCGGCGTTCCGGCCGGGACGCCGCTTCAGACGGCGAACCACGGCGACGAGGAGCTGCTCGTCTATGCGTATGGCCATCCGCCCGGGGACACCAACGCAGAGGGGCGATGGCGCGCCAGGCCCGCGGGGCGTACCGTTTGTCGGAGCAGACGACGAGGAGGTAGCCGGATGACCGTCAATGCTGCGCGAGTGCCGCTCGCCCGGCGGCGCGCCCGCAGGCGCGCCGACTCGCCGAGCATGCCGTGGGTGCTCGCCGTCGCGACCGCGGGCGGCGTCGCGCTCGGAGCGCTGCTCGAGTACTTCCTCGACCCGAATGGAGGCCGTCGCCGCCGCCACACGGTGCGCGACCGGGCGGTGTCACGGCTGCGTCGCACCGAGCGGCGCACCGCGCGGCGCGCCCGACACGCGGAATCGAATGCCGTCGGTGTGGTCAAGCGCGCGCTCAACGCGTGCCGCGGGCATGACGAGCCGCTCGACGACATCACGCTCGCTCACAAGGTCGAGAGCGAGCTGTTCCGCCGGGCGGAGATGCCGAAGGGCAAGATCGCGATCAACGCCGAGGACGGCGTGGTGTTCCTACGCGGCGTCATCGAGCGCGAGGAGGACATCACGCGCGTCGTGACGGCCGCGCGGCATCTCAACGGCGTCCGCGGCGTGGAGAACCTGCTCCATCTGCCCGGCACACCGGCCCCGCCGAGCCGGCCGAAGCTGCTGCGCGAGCGCGACGGCGGGGACTGACCGCTCGGCACGGGTGAATTCACCCGCGCGCCTCCTCCGGCTCCTCGTACCAGCGGGCGCGCTCGCCGACGCGGGCGCGCATCTTCCACTTCGCGCTCTTCGGCGCGGCGTGGAGCGCGGCGGAGATCGCCTCCGCCCGGGTGACGATCCGCTCCGCCGCGGCGCGCTCGAGATCGAAGTCGCCGATCCGCTCGGTCAGCGTCGCGATCGTGCGGTGGATCGTGTGCTCGAAGCCCCAGTCCGCGCGGGTCACCTCGAGGATCCGCGCCAGGTCGATGCCCGAGGCGTCGAGGTCGTGGTCGAGCAGGAGGGCGCAGATGTCGCGCAGGTCCTTCGCGTTGATGCTCACGACCTGCAGCTTCGTGAGCAACAGGTCGGCGAGCGGGAGCGTGGGCGCGTCGAGGGTCAGCCGGTCGCGGAGGTCGAGCGCGTGCGCCATCGCGAAGCGGTCCAGGAGCACGTCGACCGGAAGATCGCGCCGCGGGTCGCGGAAATTCAGGCGCGAGGCGCCGTGGAGCGCGTTGAACATCCGGTCGGGCTCGTATCCCCGCGCCTCGAGGAACGCCACGATCGCCTTACGGTCACGTGCGCGGCCGATCAGGTCGATGTCGCCGTAGGCGCGCGCGAGCGGCACCGTGCGCGCGCTCGGGCAGCGGACCCAGACCGCGACGCCGCCGATCAGCCGCAGCGCGATGTTGGCCGCGGCAGCCTCCTCCGCGATCGACCGACCCAGCTCGGGGACGTCCACGGTCATGCGTCCGAGCCTATGCTGCGGAGCGCATCACGCCAATGGGCGACGCTGGCCCGGAGGTCGGTGAGGAGCGCGCGGTCGTCCTGCTCGAACGGCGGGATGACCTCGAGGATCAGCTCCACCTCGGCGGCGCCGGACGCCTCGATCGCGTCCAGGACGCGAGCCGCCTCGATGCGGCCCCGCGCGTTGTACTCCGGCGTGAACGGCCAGTGGTGGTCGCCCTCGGCGTCGCTCTGCTGCAGATGGACGACGGGCGCCCGCGTCCCGAGCCGGCGCAGCCACGCGTAGGGGTCGCGCTCATCCCCGCTCGTGCCGGGAACGCAGTGATGGCCGACGTCGAGGCACAGCTCGATCGGGACATGGGCCCGCCCGCCCGTGCTGAGGAGGCGCTCGATCTCGCCGATCGTCGAGGGCTCCCGCGCGGACGCCATGTTCTCGACGAGAAGCGCATCGAGTCCCGCGGCGCGGGCCGTCGTCGCGAGCGCGTGCAGCGTGTCGGCGAGCTCCTCCCAGAGCGCTTCACGCCGCACAGGGTCGCCGTGGTCGGCCGTCGACAGGCTGCCGACATGCCCGCCGGCCCGGCGGGCGCCCGCGAGCGCGCTGAACGCGATCACGCGCTCGTACCAGTCGACCGCCCGGCGCCGCGCCGCCGGGTCCGGATGGAGCAGCAGCGAGGTCGAATAGGCGATCAGACCGGTGAACGTGGACGACAGCTCGAGGCCGGCGGCTCCACAGGCGCCGCGCACGTCGGCGGCCTGCGCCGCCACGGCCGCCTCGCCGGCATCGAGGTCGACCAGGTCGAGCGAGTGCTGCACCAGGTCGAGCCCGAGCTCGTCGGCGGCGATGCGCGCCCATTCCTCCGGCCGCGGCCACCGCTTGACCGCGAAGCAGGTGTTGATCCCGAGCCGGTAGGACGTCATCGCGCATCGGCCCGGATCGGGGTGCGCACGGTGTCGGAGCCGCGGACCTCGCTCCACCATGCGAAGCGGGCGAGCAGCGCCTCGCGGCCTCGCGGAGCCGGCTCGAAGCGAGCCGCGCGTGCCAGTCCCGCTGCGATCGCCGTCTCGGCCTCGCGCCGCCATCCCGCCGTGGACGCGGCGAGGAGCGCCACGCCGATCGGCGACGTGTCGTCATCGAGATGGGCCACCGGCACCCCAAGGGCGTCGGCCTTGATGGCGCCGAGCGACGGCAGCCGCGCCCCGCCGCCGGCCACGCGCAGCTCCTCGCACGGCGAGCCGGCGGCGACGAGGATCGCGATCGTCTCGGCGACGCCGAAAGCCACACCCTCGAGCACCGCGTAGGCGAGCTCCTCGCGGCCGTGCCGGTCGGAGAGCCCGACGACCGCGGCGCGCAGGCGGACGTCATCGCGTTCACCGTCGCCGAGATAGGGCAGGAAGACAGGCGCTGCGTCGAGCGGGTCGCCGGCCGAGCCGTCGCGCAGCCGGTCGTGGACGGATCGCGCGGCCCGCTCCAGGGCCGCGTAGTCGTCGAACCCGAACCGGCCGAGGGCCCACTGCACGGCGCGACCCGTGGTGTTGAGGCCCAGCTCCGTCGAGAAGACGTCGGGGATGACATGGCTGTAATGGGTCACGCGCCGGTCGGCGAGCGGCGCCGCGACGACCGAGTTCAGGCATGACGACGAGCCGGCCATCTCGCTGACGGGACCCGGTGCCGTCACCCCGCTCCCGAAGGCCGCACACTGGCTGTCGGCCGCCCCGATCACCACCGGGCATCCGGCCGGGACGCCGGTTCGCCGGGCGACGGCCGGAGTCACCTCGCCGGGCTGCGCCCACGGGGCGAGCACGCCGGGGAAGACGGAGGCCTCCAGCGAGCACGCGTCGAGCAGCGCGCCGGCCCAGTCACGCGCGCGAAGGTCGAAGAAGACCGTCGCGTTCGCGTGGGTCTCGTCGGTCGCGATGGTCCCGGTCAGGGCGTGCAGCACGATGTCGCGCGGCTGCATGAAGCGCTCCGTGGCGGCGAAGACCGCCGGCTCGTGCGCGCGGAGCCAGAGTACCTTCGGCCCGACGTGGAACGCCTCGGCCACGTGCCCCGTGCGCGCGTGCATCTCAGCTTCGCCGATCCTCGTGCGCATCTCCGCGGCCTCCGCGGTCGCGCGGTTGTCGCGGTAGAGCATCCCCGGTCCGACGGGCTCGCCTCTGCCATTCATCGGCGCCACCGTCGGGCACTGACCCGTCAGGCCGATCGCCTCGATCCGCACGCCCGGGCCGAGGGCACGCGCCAGCTCGGCAAGGCTCTCGAGCGCGCGCTCGCGCCAGTCGACGGGGTTCTGCTCCGCCCAACCGGGGCGCGGCGCCGCAAGCGGGTAGGGACGGCGGACTTCGTGCACCAGACGGCCGTCCAGGGAGACGGCGCAGGCGCGCGCGCCCGTCGTGCCCGCGTCGATGGCGACGAACACGGCGCCGTCGGGATCCATCAGCCGCGGACCAGTTGGTGGGACTTGAGCTTGTCCTTCGAGAGCGTCATCAGGACGCCGTTGAGCGCGCCGGTCCCGTAGTCGCTGCCGGGGTTCACGGCCATGGTGCGGCCGAGTCGGCGGAATCCCGCCGACTCGTGCACGTGGCCGTGCAGGCTGGCGATCGGCTGATAGCGCTCGATCGCGTCGCGTACGGCGGTGCTGCCGACCGGGCCGAGCTTGACCTGACCCGCCTGCTGGCGCACGGTGAACTGCTCGTCGAGCATCGGGGCGTCGTCGAGCCCGGTGCCGTAGGGAGGTGGATGCGCGTTGAACACGGCGCGGCCGGGATCGGCGGCCCCGGCGAAGAGCTCGTCGTAGTGACTCGCGAGCTCCTCCTCGGTCAGCTCGCGGAAGCTGTCCCAGGGCGTGTGGTTCGAGTACCCGTAGGAGACGAGCACGTACTCGCCGAGGTCCAGGACGCGACCCTCGGCGTGCGTGCCCCAGGGTGCGCGCTCGAAGACTTCGGCCAGCGCCGGGGGGTCGTCGTTGCCGAGCATCCAGTAGGCCGGGATGCCGCGCGGGCGCAGCCGCTCGTCGGCCAGCTCCATCCACTCCTCGAGCCGCCGGCGCATCAGCGCGTCGAGGATCTCGTCCACGGTCCCGTCGGCCACCCGGGCGTCGAGCTCACCCGGCTGGCAGCGCCACGGGTAGTAGCCGAGGTCGGAGATCATGCGCTCCACGCGGGCGAGCTCCTCGCCGTCCTCGATCGTGTGGGTGGTCCCGCGGAACACGGTTCGGAAGCGCCCGCCGCCGAGGTCGTCGATCGCCTGGATCGCCTTGCCGGCCACGTCGCCGCCGAGGATCATGACGTCAGGCCCGTACGCCGCTCCCGCGTTGAGGAACTTGCGGAAGCACTGCTCCGAGCCGTGGATGTCGGTGGCGAAGTAGAGCTTGGTCTTCGACGCCATCCGTCAGGCTCTCGCGCCGGCCTTGCGCGCGGCGGCGACCTTCTCGACCATCGCCGCGACCCGGTCGGGATCGACCGGCTTCCAGGTGTTCCCGTCCTGCTTCATGCTCGTGCCGACGATGGCGCCGTCGGCGATTTCGAGGACGCGCTCAGCCGTCTCGGGCTTGACCCCCGTGTTCGCGAGGACGGGCGTGTCGGTGACGGCCGACTTCGCCTCGATCAGGTCCGAGAGGCTCGCATCCACCCCGGCCGCGGGGCCGGAGATGAGGAGAGCGTCGACGCCGAGATAGGCGGCGCTGGCCGCGCGCTCGGCCACGCTGCGCCCGCCGACCGAGCGGCTGAACTCGGGCGTGATGTTGGCGAAGATCTTGACGCCGGGGCCTCCGATGGCGTGCTGGTAGCCGGCGACGTCGCCGAAGTCGGGCGCGAAGAGCCCCATGTCGCTGTCGTAGACGCCAGTGAAGACCTCGCGCACGAACGACGCGCCCGTCGCCACGGCGACCGCGATGCTGGCCTTGGCGTCCCAGAGGAGGTTGACGCCGAACGGCACGCGGATGTCGCTCCGCAGCTGCCCGATCACGGCCGCCATGGCGGCGGCCGCCTCGATGCCGACCGACGTGGAGTAGGGGAGGTCGTTCTCGTTGCAGAAGAGGATCGCGTCCACGCCGCCGTCCTGCAGCGCCTGCAGGTCGCGGCCCGCGGACTCGACGACGCGGTCCATGCCGGCGTGCCGGTCGTAGCGCGGGCGGCCCGGCAGGCCGTCGAGATGGCACATCGCGATCAACGGCTTCTCGACGCCGAAGATGGCGCTCAGGGCAGGCATGGCTCTCCTTCTCGTGCTCTGGACCGCATCACGCGGCACTCGCATCCTCGGCTTCCGGCGGTTGGGCCGCGCTCCGGTCGACGACGACGACATCGATGCCCAGCTCCTCGAGCGCGCGCAACTCCTCCGCGGGAGCGCCCGAGTCGGTCACCAGCGTGTGGATCGCGCTCGCCGGCGCGACCGCCGCCATCGCCGTTGCGCCGATCTTCGAGCCGTCGGCGACGATCGTCAGCCGTGCGCTCTGCTCGATCATCAGCCGCTGGATCTCCGCGGCGGCGTCGTCGAGCTCGGTGACGCCGTTCGCGGCGGACACGCCCGCGGCGCCGAGGACGGCCACGTCGGCGTGGTAGCGGCGCACCGTCGCGGCGGCGACCGGCCCGACGCAGGCCAGGTCGTCGTTGAGCACGGAGCCGCCGAGGACGACGACGCGCCCGCGTCGCGTGCCGAGCAGGCTGGCGACGGGCAGCGAGCCGGTGATGACCGTCCGCTCGGTGCCGGCGGGCAGGAACATGGCGAACTGCTCGGCCGTGCTGCCGATCCCGATGAAGATCGTCGAGGCGGCCTCGACCGTCTCGGCGACGCGCATGCCGATCAACCGCTTCAGGGGCGCGTTGGCGAGCGCGCGCGCGTTGAACAGGAGCTCCATCGAGCGGGTGATGTGCGCGGTCGCGCCGCCGTAGGTGCGGCGCAGGAAGCCGTCGCGCTCGAGCCGCCCGATGTCCCGGCGGACCGTCATCTCCGAGACGCCGAGCTCAGCGGCCAGCTCCGCGATGTGGATGGTCTGCTCCTCGGCGACGCGCTCGAGGATCCGGTGGCGCCGATCGACTGCGTGCACGGCTCCATGTCTATCACAGGCGATGTTCGATGCTGTGACTCGGACACGAACCGCCGGTCTGAACGCCGTTCTCACAACTGTTTGTTGCCCATGGTGTTAGATCCTGTTATAAGCCGTCCGACGCCGACGAGGGGGTTGTGATGTCCAGTGCCACCGAACCAAGCGCAGACAAGACCGGGCAGCTGTTCGTCCGCCGCAGCACGGGCCTCGTCCGCGAGGCGTCCGCGCTCGACGCGACGATCTTCAACGCGGTCTTCTCGGCGCCGGTCGGCGCGACCCTCGCCTGGGGCGTCTTCTTCGCGCTGACGGCGTTCCCGGGCGCCGACCTGGTCGCGGCGACGCTGTGGGCGCTCGTGCTGAACGTCCCGATCCTGGTGATGATGTCGCTGCTCGCGTCGTCGATGCCCAAGACGGGCGGCGACTACGTGTGGGTCAGCAGGATCCTCTCGCCGCCCGCCGCGCTGGTGTCGAACTTCGGCGCGGCCTTCTCGGCGATCATCGGTGCGACGTTCTGGGCGCGCTACTTCCCCGTCTTCGCGCTCGGGCCGGTGCTGGTCACGCTCGGCACGATCTTCGACAGCCACAGCCTGATCAGCGCCGGGACGCATCTGCAGACCGACAAGGGCTGGATCTTCGTCGGAGGCCTGGGGATGATCGTGCTGATGACGGGGATCCTGATCGCCGGCACGCGCGCGACGTTCCGCTGGCAGAACACCTTCTGGATCATCGCCTCGCTCGGGACCCTGCTCGCCCTTGTCGTCCTGCTCTTCAGCTCCAAGGGCAGCTTCATCAGCCACTTCAACGAGCTGTCGGCGAAGTTCGGCGGCAAGGGCGACTCCTACAACAGCGTGATCTCGACGGCGAAGGCGCAGGACGCCCATCCCAAGGCGTTCGGGTCCGCGACGACGCCGGCGATCTTCGTGATCATGACCTTCATGATCTGGAACTGGTGGAGCGTCTACCTCTCGGGTGAGCTCAAGAGCGCCTCCAACCGCAACCGCCAGATGGGGATCATGTTCGGGGCGCTCGGCTGGAACGTCATCGGGCTGATCGCGGGCGTCCTGCTGATCTACAAGGTCGCCGGCTACCAGTTCATGGTCGCCGCCAACACTGCGCCGAACGCGGCGTACGTGCTGCCGACAGGCCCGTTCTTCCACTTCTTCGCCGGCCTGGCCGTCAACAGCAACGTGCTGACCACGATCATCGTCGCGTCGTTCTTGTTCTGGTCGCTTCCCGCGATGGTGGGCAACACGTTCATGCCGGTCCGGACCGTGTTCGCGTGGTCCTTCGACCGCCTGCTCCCGGAACGCTTCGCGAACGTCTCCGAGCGATTCCACTCGCCGGTTCCCGCGATCCTCCTCGTCATGACGCTCGTGACCGCGATGCTGGCCTGGAGCGTCGTGGCGACCACGTTCCAGACCCTGCTCGCCCTCGGCGTCCTCGCCGGCATCGTCTGCATCGCGATCGTCTGCGTGGCCGCCTTCGTGTTCCCGCGAAGGCGCCGGGAGCTGTACGTGGGCTCCCCGGCCAACGTGAGCCTCGGCGGGATCCCCGTCCTGCAGATCACGGCGGTCCTCTCGTTCCTCGTCGTCGCCTTCCTCACGTGGGAGACGCTCCACTACCCGGCGCTGGCGCTGAGCGGCAACGCGGGGCACCGGTGGTACGTCCCGGCCTTCATGCTCGGCATCGTCGTCGTCGGGCTGCTCATCTATTACGTGGCCCGCGCGGTGCGACGCAGTCAGGGGGTCGACATCGACCTCGTCTACCGCGAGCTGCCGCCCGACTGACCTTGCCCGCGTTCGACGGCAAGGCGGCCCTGGTGACCGGGGGGACCGCCGGCATCGGCCTGGCGATCGCCGAGCGACTGTGCCGCGAGGGCGCCCGCGTCGTCGTCACGGGACGTGACGAGCCGCGGGGACGCGCCGCCGAGCAGCGGCTCGGTGACCGCGCACGCTTCGTGGCCGCGGACGCCGGGGACGAGACGGCGGTCGACCACTCGGTCCGGTTCGCTCTGGAGGCGATGGGGCGGCTCGACGTGCTCGTCAACAACGCCGGGATCGCGCTCACCGAGCGGCTCCTCGACACACCCGTGAGCGAGTTCGACCGGCTCATGGCGGCGAACGTCCGGAGCGCCTTCCTCTACGCGCGGGCCTGCATGCCGCTCCTGGCCGAGAGCGAGGGTTCCATGGTCCACGTCGCATCTGACGCGGGGCTCCGTGGCGAGCAGGCGATCGGCGCCTACTCCGTCACGAAGGCGGCGGTGGTGATGATGTCCAAGATGCTCGCGCTGGACGGCGCATCCGCCGGCGTGCGGTCCAACTGCGTGTGTCCCGGCGCGACGGCGCCGGGGATGCTCCACATCGGCCCAGCCGACGATCCGGAGCGCGGCGACGACCCGTCGGCATGGCCGATCCCTCCGCTGGGGCGGATCGGGCGCGCGGAGGACATCGCCGCGGCGGTGGCGTTCCTCGCCGGCGACGAGGCGAGCTTCATGTCAGGGGCCGTCCTGCTCGTCGACGGCGCCAACGGCGCGGGGCTGCCGGCCTGAACGACGAACTCGTCGCCTCTTGGCCGGCGCCGAGGCGATCACTGGCGCCGGGCCGGCGTGGGCCGGCCCGGCAGCCGCGGCTCAGTAGCGCCAGCTCGTCGTGTCGCTGCCCGCCGGCGCCCGATCGCGCATGAACGTCGCCATCGTGCCGATCAAGTCCTGCGAGGTCGCGAACGGGGTGTAGCAGTGCGGCTGCTCGTAGCCGTACTTGATCGTCGCGTCGGGGGACGGCTGCAGCGTTGCCAACGACTTCTCGAGCAGCTTGACGGCGTTTCGAGGTAGTACGTGTCATCGTCGCCGACGTAGATGTGGAGCTTGCCCGTGAGCTTCGGGGCGAGCGTTGACCAGTTCGTCACAAGGTGGTCGCGGATGTCCATCGGCCGCCAGCGTTCGGCCACCGTGTGGTCGATCTCGCCGGTCAGCTTGTCCCACACGCGCGCCGGATAGCCGTCGCCGCCCTGCGGACCGTAGACCGCCTCCCAGATGTCCCACTGGCCGCCGGAGCGACCCCGGCCGCCGATCGCAAGCTCGTAGTGGTTCTCGTCCTCCATCGTGTAGCGGACGTTCCCGTCGACGCTGCGCGCACCCGGGCGCGGCACGCGGTTCCAGTCGAGCTCGGTGTAGTAGGCGTTCGGGTCGCTGTACACGTTGACGATCTGGTGGTAGCGGAAGTCCACCGGGTCGGGGCAGGTGGAGAACGTCCCGGCGTACAGGTCCGGGTAGAAGACCTGCTGCGCGAGCGACTCCCAGCCGCCGGTGGATCCGCCGGTCAGCGAGCGTGCCCACGAAGCGCCCATGGTGCGAAAGCGCCGGTCGAGCTCGACCATGAGCTCCTTGGTGATGGCGTCGCCGTACGGGCCGAGGTTTGCCGAGTTGACCGCGTACGAGTCGTCGTAGAAGGGGTTCTCGTGCCGGAACGTCACCGCGATCACGCGGTCGCGCGGCTCCTTGCTGAGCCACCACTGCGAGAAGGCGTTGCCGCCGTCCTCCCGGAAGCTGAACGGACTCGGCCCGGGGTAGTGGCCGTGCTGGTAGACGACCGGATAACGGGCGTCGGGATGCTCGTCATAGCCGGCGGGAAGCAGGACGTTCGCCGCGATGTACATCGGCTGGCCCCAGTAGCGGCTCAGCAGCTCGCTCTTGATCTTCACGTGCTTCACGTGCGGGCTGTCCGGGGGATTGCCCTGCTGGCAGGTGCCGCCGGGCGGCACCGGATCGCTCGGCGGGATGACCTCGGTGAGTGAGAGCTGCACCGGACGCCGATCTCCGGGCCGCACGCGGACCGTCTGGACCGAGCTGTACAGGTTGCCGGTCCCGTTGAACACGTCGTGGCCGTCGCCGCAGGGCATGTGCAGCTTCACCACCGAGCCGTCCGAGCGCCGAAACGTCGTATACACGTTCATGAACGCCTGTACGCGGTAGTCGCCCGGTGGCAGGTCGTCCATCGAGCGAAGCGGATAGCCGAACACGCGGCGATGTCGCCTGAGAGCTCCACGCTGCGCCCGGGCCGTAACCCGTCCACGTCGAGGCCCCAGAACGGCGTCCCGTCCGGCACCGAGATCTGATCACGCGGTTCGCTCGACGCGTCGAGCGAGACGATCACGTAGACGCGCCCGTCGAGCGACGTCCCCGATGCGCGCCCCGACAGCGAGATCTCGAACCGCGGACCGTCGCGCGAATCGCCGTGATCGTCGTGGTCGCCCCGGTCGAACGCCGTGTGCGGCTTCAGGCCGGGCACCATGTGGCCCGGCCCCTGCTCGCGCTCGGTCTTGGCCATCACCGCGGTGGCCCCACCGAACGCGGCGCCCGCGACGGCGATTCCCATCAGTACCCGCCTCATGAGACTCCCTCCCTTGACTCAGAAACCGCCGGAAGCCTAGTTCTCACGAGAGCGGCGCGGCGGTGCGGCCATGTCCGGGTCCGGATCCGCTTCCCGGCTCGCCGCGTCCGTCGGCTGATCAAGCGGTTCGCTGAACGGCGTGATGTGAAATCGGAAGAGCCGCGGGTGCGCCAGGAACAGCTCGCGCGCGCGTCGTCGCGCCCCAGTGATCACTGGTTCCGTCCCGGGTGCGTCCTTGCCGATACGCGGAGCGGACGAGGTGGACGGTCAAGCAGTGCACGTGGATGCTCGGGTGATCGGCGGCGCGCGCGGCGGCAGACGGCGCACGTCACGGGTTCTTTGAGGCGAGGCATGGTCGGGGACCGTCGCGCAGAACGATTCCTGTCACACCCGGGAGCGTCCCTGGTCTCGACGCCGGGTGTCGGAACACGGGGCCCGGAGTCCGTTCAGCGGTCCATACGCCGCCGGCGCGCACGACCCCGACCCTACGGTCGCCGGCATGAACGACTTCCCACTGCAAGCCGTCCTCATCGGTGCCGGTCACAACGCCCTCGTCGCGGCGGCCTACCTGCTCGACGCCGGCCGACGCGTGGTCCTGCTCGAGCGAATGGATACGCGCGGCGGGTAGGTGAAGACCGCCGAGCTCGGCGCGCCCGGCTTCCATCACGACCGGGGTTCAGGCTGCCGGCGCGGACACGAGGAGCTGCTGCCCGGCGCGCTGAGCGAGCTTGTCGGCGAGGATCTCCGTCGCGCCCGCGGCGACGCGGTCGAGCGCGACGGCGGCGGCGAAGTGACGGCCGAGGCCACGGTCGCAGGGACATGAGCGGCGACGGCGCCCCGCGCACCAAGGCGATCCGCTGGCACGATCCGGCGGCGTTCGCCACGGCACTGGAAGAGCGGATCGGTCCGCCTGCACGAGGCGGGCGAGCCGCGGACTCGCGGCCGTCGATCACGGTCGATCACCCATCGGTGCCCAAGGCCTGGCGGCCGAGCACCTGGCGCAGCCGGGCAACGTCGGCGGACAGCGCGGTCAAGGGAAATCGTCCCGGACGCCCATCGCCCAATCGAAGAAGCACCCGGACGTCCAGCCGATCAGGGACGTCGAAGCCGGCTGCGAACCAGCGCGCCGTCGCGGTTCCACGCTCGGGTGAACTTTCACGCTGCTTGCCTTCGGCCGCGCAGGACCCAGGGGTAGACTGCACGGCCTTCGGAGGCTTCGCGTGGCACGCTCGCTCACCGATCTCGCCGGCCTGAACGTCAGCGCTGAGGACTTTCTCGCCGCCGTGCTGGAGGCGGCCGGGCAGCCGATCTGGGTCGTGGATTCTGACGGCGTGATCCGGTTCGCGAACCCCGCCGCGCTCGGTGCGCTCGGCTATGACCGCGCGGATGAACTGCTCGGGCGACGCAGCCACGAGACGATCCACTACCAGCACCCAGACGGGACCGTGTATCCGGCTACGGAGTGCCCCATGCTCCGTCCGCGGACCACAGGCGAGACGGTCGCGAGCGATCTGGACTGGTTCTTCCGGCGCGACGGATCGATGTTCCCGGTCTCCTATGTCTCCGTGCCGCTCGCGATACCGCAGGGCCGCGGCGCGGTCGTGGCGTTCACGGACATCGAGGACCGCCTTCGCGCCGAGCGGGTGCTCCGAGAGCACGACGCGGTCCTCGCGGCGCAACAGGCGTCGCTGCGGCGGATCGCCGGCCTCGTGACCGGCGGGGCGGCCTCGGCTGACATCTTCGCCGCGATCGCGCGCGAAGTAGCCGAGGTACTACGCGTGACGATGGTCCAGATCTGGCGCTCGGAGCCCGACGGTACGTTCACCGTGCGCGGCGCCTGGAGTGAGCGACCGCAGCCGTTCCGGGCGGGCACCAACTGGGCGCTCGACGACCCCGCGTCAGCTCCATTTCTGAGGGCGACGCAGGCCGGTCGTCCGGCAACGGTCGAGAGTCTCGCGGAGCTGAGCGGCCCGGTCGCGGAGATCGTGCGAGCCAGCGGGATGCGCTCAGCCGCTGCCGCGCCGATCGTCGTCGACGGCGCGCCGTGGGGCTTCATGGGCGCCGCGACGGACCGTGAGATCCTGCCGGACCGGGTCGAGGAGCACCTCGCCGAGTTCACTGAGCTCGTCGCCACCGCGATCTCGAACACCCAGGCACGGTTGGATCTTGCGGCGTCGCGGGCGCGCATCGTGGCGGCGGCAGACGCAGAGCGTCGGCGGGTGGTTCGCGACTTGCACGACGGCGCTCAGCAGCGCCTGGTCCACACGGTCATAACCCTGAAGTTGGCGCGGCAGGCGCTTGAAGACGTCCAGGGTGATGCTCCGGCGCTCGTGACCGAGGCGCTTCACCACGCAGACGAGGCGACGAGCGAGCTGCGCGAGCTCGCCCACGGGATCCTGCCATCCCAGCTCACTCACGGTGGCCTTCGCGCCGGAGTGCACGCGCTGGCCTCACGGATGCCGGTGCCGGTCGGGAACGAAGTGTCGGTCGACCGGCTTCCGCCTGCGATTGAGGCAACCGCGTACTTCGTCATTGCCGAGGCGCTGACGAACGTCGCCAAGCACTCTGGTGCCCGCCGCGTGACGGTCACGGCGTGGGTGCAGGACGGCACTCTGCGGATCCGCGTGCGCGACGACGGCGTGGGAGGCGCTCGGCCTGATGGGGCCGGTTTGCTCGGGCTTGCCGACCGGCTCGCCGTTCTCGACGGCAGGCTCGCCCTCGAGAGCCCAGCCGGCGGCGGAACGCTCGTCGCCGCGGAGCTCCCCCTTCGCGACTAGCGTCGAGTCAGTGTGAAACTCGCGCCGGGTTGTGTGCCGGTGTCGACACGATCCCGGAGCGTGAGGGCACCGATCCCTGCGGATCTCGGCAGCCAGAGTTGCGGTTCGGGAGCCAGCGGTGTCTGTGGGCGTGCCACCGTCAGGCCTGCCCGGTGATGGAAAAGGTGCCGGCCGTACGCGCGGCGACGGCCCCGGTGATACCGAGGCCGTCGTGGCGGGCCGGCCGTCCGCGGCTCGTTCAGGGCCGCGGCGGAAGGGGCAGAGTCAAGGGATGAGGTCGATGGTGTGGGAGAGCCCAGCTCCGTTGAGGTCGATCAGCCGCATGTTCACCGTTCCATACGCGGCCGTCGACCCGATGTTGAGGCATGAGTCGAACGTGTCGTGGTAGACGTAGACGGGCCCGCGATCCCCAGTCCACTGGGTGCCGTCTTCGGCCCTCGCGTAGTAGGCGGCGTACCGGTTCGACGTGGTGAAGGCCTGCTTGACCTCACCCGGAGCGAGCCGCCACCAGCCCTTGGTCTGCCAGTCGCCGTAGCCGCCGCAGCGATCCGGGTCGTTGCGCATGATCGCGACCCAGACCGTCTTGCCATAGCTGTTGCGGAAGTTGACGGCGCGGTCGATCACGCCAGACGCGGACGCCCGGGGCTTCCCGAGCGTCGCCGCTGCGGGGCTCGCCGGCATCTTGTGATGCGACGCGGCGCTGCCGTGGCTCGGCCTGGCCGTGGTGGTGGCCGTCGCGTTGGCCTCGTCGGCGACGAGCGCGGGCAGCAGCGCGGCCGCGGGTTCGCCCCGGCGGCTCGGTGCCGACTGGCAACCCAGCGGCCCTGAGGCGGGTGCGAGCGCGACAACGGCGGTCGGCGTTGACGACCGGGGATCGAGCTCTCTGGCGGCCACCTAGTCGTGGTCGCAGATGAGGCCTACGACCACGACTACCTGCCGGATGATCTCTCGCTGCTGCCCGTACCGCACGACGACGGCGCACGTGCGAAACGTGGTGGTGGGTCAGGCCGGGGCGTCGGCGTCCTGCATGGAGGCCGCGAACGCCTCGGGGCCCTGCTCTGCCGCCGCCGGGTCCATCCACATGACCTGCCAGCCGTGGCCGTCGAGGTCGAAGAAGCTGCGTGAGTACATGAAGCCGTAGTCCTCGGCGTCATCCGCCTCGGTGCCGCCCGCCGCGAGCGCAGCGGCGCTGACCGAATCGACCTCATCGCGGGATGCCACGCTGAAGCAGTACAGCGCCAGCATGTGCGTGGTGGGATCGGCGATCGGCAGCTTCGCGAACTCCGCGAACTTCTCGCGGCTGAGCAGCATGACGAAGGCGTGCTCGCCGACCAGCATGCAGGCGGCGGTCTCGTCGGTGAACTTCGGGTTGTAGCTGAACCCGAGCTTGGCGAAGAACGCCTTGCTGCGCTCGATGTCCGCTACGGGGATGTTCACGAACAGCATGCGGCCGGGGTGTGCGGGAGTGGGCATGATGGGTCTCCAATCGGTGGCTCGATGGCGTACGTCCTGGTAGACCGGCCCGGCCGGCGAAACTCATCGGTGGTCGGCTAAGCCTGGATCTCACCGATCCCCGCCTAGCGCCGCGCCGCGGCTACGCCGGCAGGTGGGCGTGGTTCCAGCCGCGTCTTCGCGCCTTCGCCAGCAGGCGAGCCCACTTGTCCGGCTCGCTCGGCGCCCTGTTCGCGCAGCCGACGCTCGGGCGGCTGGGCGCGGGGAAGAGGGGGGCGGTGGTGGCCGTCGGCGAGGAGAGGTTCAGGACGCGCGCGAGGTTGGTGGCGGTCGCGTCGCGCTCCGTCAGCGGGTCGAGACCCCAGCGCCACTCGATCATGCGCAGGATGGAGGTGTGATCGAGGGTCTCGTGCGAGACGGCGCCGCGTTGCGCGAAGGGCGAGATGACGAGGGAGGGAACGCGGAAGCCGCGCAGGCCGTCGGCGTTGCCGGCCGCCTTGTCGGCGGACGGGATTGCCGCCGGGGCGGGGGGGACGTGGTCGAAGAAGCCGCCCCACTCGTCGTAGGTGATCACGAGGACGGTGCGGCGCCAGTTCGGGCTCGTGGTCACGGCGCGGTAGACGCGTCGCAGGAAGAGCTGGCCCGCGCGTACGTCGGCATGCGGATGGTCGTCGTTCGACAGCCCCGGGTTCTCGCCGAGCAGCCGCGGCTCGACGACGGAGACGTTCGGCAGCCGGCCGCGGCGGCAGTCGCTGAGGAAGCCCTGGAACGAGCGGCTGATGGGCACGTAGCGGGCGCCCCACAGCGCCAGGAAGGGCACGTCGCTGAAGTAGTAGCGATGGCTTATCCCGGCCTTGGCGAGCCGGTCCCAGATCGTCGGCAGGCGGCTGATGGCGAGGGAGTTGTGGAGGCGGTCGGTCTGCGCGGCGTGCAGGTAGAACCGGTTGGGGAAGGTTTCCGCCATGGTCGATGCGAAGTAGCGGTCGCAGGCGGTCCAGTAGCGGGCGGCGGCGCCCAGGAAGGGCACGTCCGCCTCGCCGTAGTAGCCGATCGCGAAGGGGTCGTTGCCGGGGATCCGCAGCCAGCCGTCGCACGCGCCGCCGTTGAGGGCGATCCGCCCGCCCTCGTAGCTGTGGTTCGGGTCCGCGTATGCGCACCCCTGGTAGTCGGGGGCGAGCGCGAAGGTCGGGTGGGCTGCGCCCGCCGCGTCCGCGTAGGTCAGGCCGGCCTGCCGGCCGTCCGCGCCCGGCAGCCAGCCGAGGAGGTGGTCGAAGGAGCGGTTCTCCATCATCACGACGACGACGTGCTCGATGCCCGAGCGCCGAGGCGGAGGGAGGGCCGCCGCCTGGGCGCCCGTGATCTGCCCGGCGCCGGCTGCCGTCAGCCCGGCGGCCGCGGCTCGCCGGAGGAACTCCTGCCGGGTCCAGCGGTCCCCGCTCACTGGACCGAGGCGCGCCGGTGGAGGAGGACCGTCGTCGCCGCGAGCAAGGCCGCGAGCAGCGCGGCGAGGACCAGGAACACGGTTCGTTGGGAGATGGCGAAGTAGTCCGTGCCGAACTGGCTGACCTTCGCGTAGGCCTTGTCGGCGGCGATTCGCTTGTCCAGCCCGACCGCACTGCCGACCCCCGCGTAGGACCACTGCGCGATGACGACCTTCGAGACGCCGGCCAGGCCGGCGCTCATGGTCGCCACGGGCACGATCGACCCCCCGAAGAACATCTGCGGGATCAGCAGCAGCGGGATGAAGCTCGTCGCCTGGTCCTGCGTGCGCACCAGCGCCGACATCACGAGGCCCATCGCCACTGCCGCGAACCCCGTGAAGACCAGGATTCCGGCGATCAGACCGTACGTCCCGATCTTGTCGTGCAGGGGCTTGAACGCGAACACGATCGCCAGCAACAGCAGGATCTGGATCGCGACCAGCGTGAACAGGACCGCCAGCTTCGAGAACAGGTAGGCGCTCAGGCGGACCCCCACGGCGTGCTCGCGAGCGAACACGCTGCGCTCCTTGACGATCTCGCGCGCCGAGTCGATCGTCCCGAGCCATACGGCCACGGTGACCACGAGGAACAGCAGCTTGACCGTGTCCCCGGCCTGCGCGCCGCGTCCGAACACCTCAGCGCCGAACAGCCCGATGACGGCGAGCGCGAGGATCGGCACCTGCGCCAGCAGGATGCTCACGTTGCGGCGATCGCGCAGGAACAGGCGCGTGTAGCGGGCGGTCAGGACCCGCGCCTGCGGGATGACCGCGCCCGAGCCGCGCCGACGGCGGGCGGGCGCGGGCGGGGCGGGCTCCGGCGCGCGCGCCCGGCGCTGGTCGGCCGCCGCGCGAGCCTGGCGTTCCACGAACCGCTGTCGCCACTCGAGCGCCGGACGGCGGTCCAGCTCGACGTAGATGTCGTCGTAGCTCGCCGCACCGAAGAACGTCCGCGCCTCCTCCGGCGAGCCCTCGAAGCACAGCAGCCCGCCGCGCCCCATCACGATCAGGCGACCGCAGAGGGCGAGGTTCTTGGTCGCGTGGGTGACGAGCACGACCGCCCGGGAGTGATCGGCGAGCTCCCGCAGCAGCAGCATCATGCGCGTCTCGAGGCCGGGATCCAGACCCGTGGTCGGCTCGTCGAGGAAGAGCAGGCTCGGCCGGCTCAGCAGCTCGGCGGCGAGGCCGACGCGCTTGCGCTGACCACCGGAGAGCGACTCGATCCGCGTGTCGGCCTGCTCGCCGAGCTGAAGCTCGTCGAGCACGCGCGCGAGCGTCGCCTCGACCTCCTCGTCGCTCGTGTCGTTGGGCAGGCGCAGCCGGGCCGAGTAGCGCAGCGCCTCGCGCACCGTGAGCTTGCCGTGCACGATCTCGTCCTGCGGCAGGTAGCCGATGTCGGTCGACCGGCTGCTGACGGGCTCGGCGTTGACGGTGATCGAGCCTTCGGTCACCTCGGTCACGCCGGCCAGGGCGCGGATCAGCGTGGATTTGCCCGCGCCGCTCTCCCCGATGATCGCCACGAAGTCGCCCGGCGCGACGCTGACGGTCGTGGAGGAGAGGATCTGCTTGCCCTTGACCCGCACGACGACGTCCTCGGCATCGAGCCGCAGGGCGCCCCGCTCGGCGCGGGCGACGAAGGCGGACCCGTCGAAGATGAGCCGGTAGCTGCCGATCCCGATCTCCGACCCGGGGACGAGGACCGCCGCGCGCACCTGGATGCCATTGACGCGCGTGCCGTTGCGCGACGCGAGATCGCGCAGCTCGACGCGGTCGCCGTCCCGCACGATCTCGGCGTGGAAGCGCGAGACGTTGGGGTCGTCGAGGACGACGTCGTTGGCCGCGTCGCGCCCGAGGGTGAGGCGCTCGCCGGGGAACTGGATGTGATGCGTGCGTAGCGCGGCGGGCTGCCGGCCGGCGTAGTGCGTCTCCGCGCCGGTGAGGAAGCGCAGGGCTTCGCCGCCGATCAGCAGCGTGTCGCCGTTGGCCAGCATTCGCGTCTCGCCGTGCAAGCGCTCGCCGTTGAGCCGCGTCCCGTTGCGCGACCGCAGATCGGTGATCGCATAGCCGCCGGGAGCGGCTTGGATGCGCGCGTGGTGGCGCGACACCGACTCGTGGTCGAGGACGACGTCGTTGTCCGCGAGCCGGCCGATCCGCAGCTCGTGGGCGAGCGGGATGCGCCGTCCCGCGTGGAGGACCAGCGCCGGCGGAGCACGGCCGGCGACGGACTCGGGGTGTGCGGTTCGAATGCCCATGGGGCGTGAGAAAGCCGAATGGTGCCTGTGCGACACCTACCAGGTAGGTCCGACTCGCGGCAAGCGATCCACGACCGCGAGCGTTAGAAGCCGGACGAGCCGCCTGTTAGCCGAGCGTCGCCGTCGTGTGCAGGATCAGGCGGTGCGGGAGCGACTCGAGCTCGACCGTGCGGACTTCGAGCTTGCCGCCGGGGACGTCCAGCGAGCCGGCGGCGGCATCGAGCAGCAGGTGCGCGCCGGGAAGATCGGAGGGGCGCAGATGGAGGCCCGGGGGGAGCGCCGAGACCGGCAGGGCGCCGCGCACGTCGAGTGAGTCGCCGTGCTTGACGACGCTGACGTCCTCCAGGCTAAGCGGCCCGGCATCAAGCTTCGTCATGCGGACCTTCGCGTCGTCGGCCTGCCCCCACAGCAGCTTGACGGCCGGAAGGGCTCCGACCTCGACCTGCGAAACGGTCCCGAAGTGCTCCAGGCGGCTGCGCACGCGCTGCTCGGCGACCGCGGGCAGGACAAGCTGCAGGGCCCCGAGCAGAGCAGCCGCCGCCGCCGCTGTGCAGAGGAGCGCGCGGCGCGTACGGTGCCCCCCGGCGCGGGGAGTGGCAGTCGCGTCGGCGGGGCGATCGAGAACCGCGGTCATCTCCGAGCTCCTATGGGTCGCGGTGGAAGGCATGCCCGCAGTGTCTGCCCGGACCCTCGAGGCGGCCAGGGACCCGCGGGATGGGGTGGGGCCGCCCCCGGGGTGGCAGGCGCCACCCCGCGGGATTGGCTCAGGGCTCGAGCTCTCGGCGGGTGACGATGCCGGTCAGCAGCGCGAGCTCGACCAGGCGCGTGCGCTTTCGCTGCTGCGGGAGGTCGTCGAGGCCGAACTTGGCGTACAGCGTCCGCATATGCGTCTTGACCGCGTCCACGCTCAGGACGAGCTCGTCGGCGATCTCCTGATTGCCCGGAGGGGTCGCGAAGGCGGGCGCGGCCGCGAACGGCCGGCAGAGCGCGAGCAGGACGCGGCGCTGGGCCTCCGAGACGTCGGAGCGCGACAACGGTGCCGTGGACGCCATCGTGCTGCGGTCGGCGGGCACCGGCAGCGGCTGGCGGAACAGCGCCAAAGTGCTGCCGAACCGCAACACGTCCCCGTCGTGGAGCCGGCGCCGGCCGCTCACGCGCTCGCCGTTGACGTAGGTGCCGTTGCGCGAGAGCCCGTCGTCGGCCAGCACCCAGTGATCCCCCACACGACGCAGGTCGGCATGCACACGCGAGACCTCGGCGTCCCATTCGAGCGGCACGTCCAACCCCTGCTGGCGACCCACACTCAGCGGCGAGCCGGCGGCGTCGAGCGTGACGAGGCGCTGCGTCCCCTGTCCATCGCGATAGAGCAGGAAGGGAAGCCCCGCACGCTCGGCCTCGATCTGCGCTCTCAGCTCGGCGGGCGACCACTGGTGTGCGCTTCCAGGATGAGTCATGCGCCGGCGGTGATCGCTGGTCCCACTACTACCCGAACCGCGCCGGCGTGTCCAGGCGCCGGCACGCACCCCTCGGTCTGTCTCGCGGTCAGTTCGTTTACGGCCTCGATCGCGATGCTGAGCGGCTCGGCGCCGAATTGCGGTCGCCGTCGCGGCCTGGTTCACGGCCGTATCGGCCTCGCGGCGTGCCGTCGACCACCTGCTCTGCTCCGTCGTCGGATCTTGCTTGGCTTCTCCGCCGCCATTAGGGTCGCCGTGACAGCGTTTCGCCGTCGACTGGAAGCGGTGAACCATGGCTAACCGAAGCGGCGCGGCGGGCATGCTGCCCCGCCTTGAGCCCGGCTCGATGTTCGCCGGCTACCGGATCGAGGGGCTGCTCGACCGGGGCGGGATGGGGATCGTCTACAAGGCCCGCGACCCGGACCTCGACCGGACGGTGGCGCTGAAGATCATCGCGCCGGAGTACACGCAAGACGCCACCGCGGTGGCGCGCTTCAGGTCCGAAGCTCGGCTCGCCGCCTCGCTCGAGCACCCGAACATCGTGCCGGTCCACCGGGGCGGCGAGCACGATGGCGTGCTGTACCTCGCCATGCGCTACGTGCAGGGCTCGAACCTGCGCCACGTGATCGACGCCGGGCCGGTCGAGCTCCCTCGCCTCGGGCACATCGTCAGCAAGGTCGCGGATGCGCTCGACGCCGCCCACGACCGTGGCCTCGTGCATCGCGACGTCAAGCCGGCGAACATCCTGGTCTGCGTCGAGGGCGGCTCCGAGCACGTGTACCTGACGGATTTCGGCCTCACCAAGCACCTCGGGTCCGTCGGCGATCTCACGCACAGCGGCAGCTGGGTCGGCACGCCCGACTACGTCGCCCCAGAGCAGATCCAGGGTCTGACGATCGACCGGCGCGCCGATGTCTACTCGCTGGGATGCGTCGTCTACGAGATGCTCACCGGGGAGGTCGCCTACCCCAAGGACAGCAACATGGCCAAGCTGTGGGCGCACGTCACGGACCCTCCGCCGCTCCCGCGGACGCGGCGGGCGGATCTGGTGTCCGGCTGGGACGACGTCATCGCCCGCGCGACGGCGAAGAATCGCGACGAGCGCTACGCCACCGCCGGCGATCTGGCCGCCGGGGTGCGGGCGGCGGTCGCCGAGCAGGAACGCAGCGCTCAGCCGCAGAGCCGCCTCGCGGGCACCGGGAACGCCCCGAGCGCGGATGCGACGGTGGCAGCGGACACGGCGGGTCCCCTGCCGACGCGTGGCGAGAGCTCGCCTCCCGCCGCCCCACCTCCGCCCCCACACGTGCGTGCGCCCGCGTATGCGCCGCCGCCCGACGGCCCCGGCGCCGGCGGCGCTCCGCCCGCGAGACGCCCGGGCCGCCGCCGCGCGCTGCTGGCCGGAGGCCTTGCCGCGCTCATCGTGGCCGTCGCGGCGATCTTCATCCTCCTCGGCGGCAACTCGTCCGGCGACCAGGCGAACGCCTCGCTCGCCTCCGTGCCGTTCAGCCGAGTGTCGGACGGCTTCGGGAAGGTGGTGCTGCACCTCAACGGCGACACGGCGAAGGTCACGCTGACGTCCAAGGGCCTGCTCGACGGCAAGCCCCACCTGATGCACATCCACGCGGGCAAGCTCGGCGAGTGCCCTCCCGGCTCGGCGGCCGCGCGCCATAACGGGCATCTCGTGATCACGACGGAGGATGGGGCTCCGTACTACGGCCCGGTCCAGACGTCGCTGACGACGCACGGCCCCACGACGGCGAAGGGCCTTCACGACTTCGCGCGCTTCCCGACGGCCGGCGCGATCAACTACAACCGCACCGTGAACCTCGGGCCGGTCACGGCCGCCCAGGTGCGCGCGAACCAGGCCGTCATCGTGGTCCACGGCATCGACTACAACCGCAACCGCCGGTACGACGCTGTCCTGGGGACCGGCGAGGGGCGCAATGTCGAATCCACGGCGCCGGCGCTCTGCGGACCGCTCAAGTCCAAGGGGTCGAACGCCCAGTCCGCCAAGGCCGGCGGCACCACGGTCTACGCGGCCACGCTCGCGCCCGCTCACGACGGCATCTCCTCGTCGATCGCGTCGTTGTTCTGCGACGTGCCCGGCGAGCCGCAGAAGCTTCAGTGAGACCGACCGTGCTCATGCGGACGAGGCGCGAGAGGACGCTCGCGGCTGCGGCCGCCGCCGCGATCGTCGCCGGTGTCGTCCTGGCCGTCGTGCTCATGCGATCGGGCAACGGCGCCGCCTCGGGGCCCGCGCCCCTGGGGGACGCATCGCTGGTGCGCGTGGCGCAGACCCGGCTAGGCCCGATCCTCGTCGACGGTCGCGCGCGGACGCTGTACCTCTACACCCCGGACAAGCGCCGCAGGAGCGTCTGCTACGACGGCTGCTCGCGTATCTGGCCTCCCGCGCTCGTCCAGGGCCGCCCCCGCGCCGCGCCGGGCGTCAGCGCGGCGGAGCTCGGCACGACGCGGCGCAAGGACCACCGGCTGCAACTCGTCTACCACGGCCACCCGCTGTACCGGGTGGTGAGCGACAAGCGGCCGGGCCAGGTCACGGGGCAGGGCTACGACGGGGTCTGGTTCGTCGTGGCACCGAGCGGCTCGCGCGTGGTCAAGGGCGCTGCGCAGACGTCGCCGCAGAGCTACTGACGCCGCTCGCCGCAGTCGTCGCCGACAGCTTCTTCGCCGGGGTGCGATCCGGGGGAGAGATGCGATCGGGCGCGCCCCGCCGCTGACCGCCGCCTCCCTCAAACCCGGGGCGGTTCGGTCTGGCCGTTAAGCCGGCGCGCCGTCGAGCCGCTCGGCGAGTTCGACGATCAGCCCTTCGGGTCCGCGGACGTAGCAGAGGAGGAAGGTGTTCTCGAAGTCGACGATCTCCCCGACCGTTTCCCAGCCGGCCTCTCGGACGCGGTCGACGACGCCACGCACGTCGTCGACGGTGAAGGCAATGTGCCGGAGCCCAGGACGGTTCGCGGCCGGCGCCGGCTCTTGAGCGCGGGCGGAAGGCGAGTGGAAGCGCACGACCTCGAACATGTCGCTGCCGTCGGGGGCGCGAGCCATCACGATCTCGACCCTCGCGTCCCGCAGACCGATGATCCGATCGATCCACTCGCCGCTGAACACCCCGGGCTCGCCGCAGTCGAAGCCGAGCAGCGCAAGGAACCGGACTGTCTCGTCGAGGTCCTCGACGACGAGTCCGATGTGGACGAAGTTGGTGACGCCGGGGCGATGGCTGTCCATTGAGGTCGAACGGCTCATGTCCGGCAGCGTATTCAGTTCCCTAAGGGAACGCAACCCTCCTGCTCGAACCGGTCGTAGCGCTCGAACTCGACGCCGCGGCCGGCCAGCTCCGCGACCGCCGCGTGGTCCATGCCGACTTCGCGGCGGCGGCCGCCCTTGCCGCGGCGGACAAGCCCGGAGTGGTGATGGCGCAGGCGCCGCCGGGCCGCAGCGCCAGGCTCACGGCCGAGGCCCTCGGCCCGGCCTCGCCTGCTCAGAACGCGTGCGGGTAGTCCTCCCGCGCCCGCCGCTCGGTCACATAGCCCTCGCGCAGGTCGGCGCGCACCGCGGCCGGCGGCCGCTCGGCGGCCGGGCCGTGACCGCCGCCGCCGCCGGTCTGGAGGTCGAGCACGGCGCCCGCGGGCACGCGGACGCGCGTCGCCTTGGCGAGCGGTCGTCTCATGCCGTCCGGCAACTCGAGCCGGGCGCGATTGGACCGGCCTTCGCCGCCCCCGGCGAGCGCCGACGGCGCCGAGCGCGTGCGCTCGATCACCGCGGTCAGCCACATGTCCTCCAGCGCGCGGACGCGGTAGTGGACGCCGAGCCCGCCGCGCCGCCGGCCCGCGCCGCCGGAGTCGGGGATCAACTCGGTGCGCTCCAGCAGCCACGGGTTCTTCGTCTCCCACACCTCGGCCGGCGTCACCCGGGTGGCCGACTCGGAGATGTGCATGAGGGCGCTCGCGCCGTCGCCGCCGGCGTGCGCACCCTGGCCGACTGGGTGCGGAGAGCCGTCAGCCCAGGGGCGGCCGTCCGCGCGCTCGCCCCACCATACGAGCGAGCAGATGTCGCCGCCGCTGCCGGCCGGGACGGCATCCGGGAGCGCGCGCCCGACCGCGAGCAGCACCGTCTCGAGCGCTTGGAACGACGCCCAGCCGCCGATGAACGAGGGCGCGGGCCGCTGTGGGTGGAACAGCGTCCCGGGGCGGGTGATGACCTGGATCGGGCGCTGATGTCCTTCGTTCGGCGGCTCGCCGGCGCCCGCCAGCATCCCGACGGCGACGCGGCTGATCGCGACGGTCTTCGGGAGCGTGCAGTTGACAGGACCCGGACGCTGCTCGGGAGCGTTGGAGAAGTCGACCGTCAGGTCGGATCCGTCGACCGTGACGGCGATCTCGAACGTGACCGGGTCGGCCGAGACGCCGTCGTCGTCGAGCTGCCCGCAGGCGCGGTAGACACCGTCCGGCAGCCGCTCGAAGTAGCTGCGTACCACCGCCTCGCCGTGGTCGAAGATCCGCTCGACGGCGGCCCGGAACGTGGGCAGCGCATGCTGCCGCACGACCGCGAGCAGCGCCTTGACGCCGGTCGCGACGCCGACGAGCTCGGCGTTCACGTCACCGGCCACCAGCTGCGGCACGCGGCTGTTGCTGAGGATCATCCGGTAGACGTCGTCGACCAGCTCGCCGCGCCGCACCAGCTTGACGCCAGGGAAGATCGTCCCCTCCTGGAACAGGTCGACGGTGTCGGTCGAGTAGGGCTCCTTGCCCCCCACATCGAGCCAATGTGCCTTGATGGCGGCGTACCCGACCAGCTCGCCGTCGAGGAACGCGGGCGCCACGACGGCGGCGTCCTGCGGATGCGAGCCCGTGCCATACGGGTCGTTGTAGAGCACGACGTCCCCGGGCTCCAGCGCGGCGGCCCCGCCGACCGCCGCGACCGCCGCCTCGACGCAGAAGCTGAGCCGCCCCATGAACATCGGCAAGCTCGGCGCCTGGGCGAGCAGGCGGACCTGGTCGTCATAGAGCGCGACGGCGAAGTCCAGGACCTCGTAGATGATCGGCGAGAATGCGGTCCGCACGAGCGCTCGCTTCATCTGCCCGGCCGCCGAGTTGAGGCCGTGGCGGATGACTTCGGCGACGACTGGATCGACGGCGGCCGCGGAGGCGTCCTGCGCGGGCGCTCCGCCGCGGTGGACGATCGCCTCGCCGATCATCGGTCGCCGATCAGCAGGCGCCCGCCCATCGCGACCGTCACGCCTGCGATCTCGATCGTCGGCTCCCGCAGGATCGCGTCGATGTGCACGGCGGATTGGACGACGCCGCCGATCCCGGCGCTCGATCCGAACGCGACGTGGGCGGTCCCGATGATCTTCTCGTCCTCGAGGACCACGCCGCCCAGCGCGGCGGCCGGGTTGGTGCCGATCCCGAGCTCGGCGACGCTGCGAGCGCCGTCACCGCCCGCGTCGAGCGTCGCCTCCAGCCACGCGCCCGCGGGGCCCGACGCGCTCACGAGCCGGCCGCCTGCGATGCGGACCTCGAGCGGCTCGGACAACAGGCCGTAGCCCGCGACCGATCCGTCGAACACGATCACGCCGTCGCCCTCCACCTCCACGGGCGCGACGTACGCCTCGCCGGCCGGGAGGTTGCCGAATGCGCCCGCCGCGCCCAGGTCGCCGTCGTCGTTGCGGCCGTCGCGGCCGCGGATGCTGAGCGTCACATCCGTGCCCTGCGGGCTGCTGATATGGACGCTGTCAGCCGCCGTGATCAGCTCCGCGATCGCCGCGCCCCGCCGCGTCATCTCGGCGTAGTCGACAGCGATCGCGCGCTCGAAGATCTCGCGCGTCACGGTCGGCAGCGACGCGAAGCGCCCGCCGCGGGCGGTGCCCGCCTGGCGCGCGCGTGTGTGACTGAGCGACGTGTCGGTCGCCGCGAAGCAGGCGTCGGCCCATAGGATCGCCTCCGCGATCTCGGCGGGCGGCTCCTCGCCATGCCGTGCGAGCGTCGGGAACGGCATGATCTCCAGCTCGGCTCCGCGCTCGCTCGCGGCCGCCGCGAGCGCCGCGGCGATCGGCGCCTGCGCGGCGTTGTGGAGGACGGCGACGCGCTCGCCCGCGCGGACGCCGAGACGCTCGACGGCGAGTTCGGCAGCGGCGAACAGCTCAGACATGCGGCAAGACCCCCTGGAGCTCGCCCGGGAAGTGGCACGCCGCCAGCTGGCCCGGGCGATGCTCGGCCAGCGGCGGCTCCTGCTCGGCGCAGATCGCGCGATCGCGCCCAACGGGGCAGCGGTCGCGGAAGCGGCAGCCGCCGGCCTGCGGAGCGAGCGGCGTCACGTCGCCGCGCAGCACGACGCGGTCGCGCCGGCGCTCGATCTCGGGGTCCGGGATCGGCACCGCCGAGAGCAGCGACGAGGTGTACGGGTGCAGCGGCTCGCGGAAGATCGCCTCGCTCGAGGCAAGCTCCATCACCGCGCCGCGGTAGAGCACGGCGACGCGGTCGCAGAAGTACTCCGCGACGGCGAGGTCGTGGACGATGAACACGTAGGTCAGGCCCAGCCGCTGCTGCAACTCGCGCAGCAGGTTGAGCACCTGTGCCTGGATCGATACGTCCAGCGCCGAGATCGGCTCGTCGAGGAACACGAGGTCGGGCTCGAGCACGAGCGCGCGGGCGACGCCGATGCGCTGCCGCTGGCCGCCCGAGAACGCATACGGCTTGCGGCCGTGCTGGGCCGGCGGAATGCCCACCAGCTCGAGCATCGCCGACGCCCGCCGCGCGCGCTCGACGCGGTCGCCGATCCCGTGGATCTCGAGCGGCTCCTCCACGATCGCGCGTGCGGTCATACGCGGGTCAAGCGACCCGAGCGGGTCCTGGAAGACGATCTGCACGCGCCGGCGCAGGCGCCGCAGCTCCTGCGTGCCGAGGCCTCGCACGTCGATGCCGTCGAACGCGACCGTCCCCGCGGTCGGCTCGAGCAGCCGCAGGATCGCCCGAGTGAGCGTCGACTTGCCGCAGCCGGACTCGCCGACAACGCCGAACGTCTCGCCGCGGCGGACGGTGAAGGAGACGCCGTCGACCGCGCGCACCGGCGCGTCGCTGCGGCGCCCGGCCGGGAACTCCTTGACCAGGTCGTCGACAACCAGCAATGCGTCCTTCACGAGGCCACCTCCGAGCGCGCGAGCTGTTCTTCGGCGAAGTGGCACTCGGCGCTGCGGCCACCGTCGAACGTCCGAATCGCGGGGGGCTCGCCGATGCACTCCGGTCGTCCTGCGCCGAGCGGGCAGCGCGGCTCGAACGCGCAGCCCGGCGGCAGCTGCGCCAGGTTCGGCGGCGCGCCCTCGATCGCCGGCAGCGGACCGCGCTCGAGCCGGTCCGGGCGCGGCACCGCGCGCAGCAGGGCGTCGGCATAAGGGTGGGCGGGGGCGCGGAACAGCGTGCGTGTATCCGAGCCCTCGACGAGCCGGCCCGCGTACATCACGCGCACGGTGTCGCAGAACTCGGCGACGATCCCGAGGTTGTGCGTGATCAGGACGATCGCCGCACCGCGCTCGGACACGAGCCGGTCGAGCAGCTCGAGCACCTGCGCCTGGGTCGTGACGTCGAGAGCGGTGGTCGGCTCGTCGGCGATCACGAGGTCCGGCCGGTTGGCGAGCGCGCTCGCGATCATGACGCGCTGGCGCATGCCGCCGGAGTACTGGTGCGGGTAGTCGTCGAGCCGGCGCTCGGGCTGCGGCACCTCTACGTCGCGCAGCAGCTCGACGGCGGCGCGCCGCGCCGCGCCGCGCGACACGGACCGGTCATGGCGGCGAATCGTCTCGACGAGCTGGGCGCCGACCGTCTTGACCGGGTCGAGCGCGCTCATAGGGTCCTGATAGACCAGCGAGATCTCCTTGCCGCGGACCGCACGCAGCTCGCGGTCCGGCCGGCCGGCGAGCTCGCGCCCGTTGAGCTTCACCGAGCCCGCGACGACCTCGCCGGGCGGCTCGATCAGCCCGAGGATCGAGAGCGCCATCGCGGACTTGCCGGAGCCCGACTCGCCGACGATCCCGAGTTTCTCCCCGCGGCGCACGTCGAACGACACGCCGCGGACCGCGCGCACGATGCCCGCGGCGGTGTGGAAGACGGTCTCCAGGCCGTCGACCGACAGGACCGATGCCTCGCTCATCGTGCCTCCCGTACGCGCGGGTCGAGCACGCCGTAGAGCACGTCGACCAGCAGGTTGACCACGACATAGGCGCAGGCGCTCAGCAGGATGAACGCCTGCACGACGCTGAAGTCCTGGCGCAGGATCGAGTCCACCACCAGCGAGCCGATGCCTGGCCAGTTGTAGACCTTCTCGACCAGCACGCTGCCGCCGATCATCTGCGCCAGCAGCAGGCCGGCGGCGGTCAGCGTCGGCAGGAAGGCGTTGGGCAGCGCATGCCGCCAGTAGGCGCTCCAGCGGCTCAGGCCCTTGCTGCGCGCGACAATCAGAAACGGCTCGCGACCGACCTCCTGCAGGTTGGCGCGCAGCAGCCGGACGAGCAGCGCGAACGCGCCCAGGCCGAGGCTGATGGCGGGCAGCAACAGGTGCAGGAACCCGTCCCAAAACGCCCGCAGGTTGCCGGCCAGCAGGGCGTCGACCGTGATCATGCCGGTGATCTTGGGCGGCAGCGGTATCCCGTCGGCGATCCGCCCCTCCGGCCCGGGCAGCCAGCCGAGCCACGAGAAGAAGATCACCAGCAGCATCAGACCGAGCCAGAACGGCGGCGTGCCGAGGCCGATGAAGGCGGCGCCGCGGACGATGCCGTCGACGACGGGGCGGCGGCGGTAGGTCGATGCGAGCGCCAGCAGCACGGCCGCCACGAACGCGAACCCGAACGCCCACAGGCCCAGCTCGATGCTGGCCGGCAGGCGGCTGGAGATCTGCGTCGCGACGGGCTGGCCGGCGGTGTACGAGAACCCCCAGTCGCCGGTGAAGAAGTCACGCACGTAATGCCAGTACTGAACCCAGATCGGGTCGTCGAGCCCCATCTGGCGGCGCAGTCCGGCGACCGCGTCGTCGGAGGCCAGGGGGCCGAGCACGAGCCGCGCCGGGTCACCGGGCAGCTTGCGCAGGAACACGAACGCGAGGATCGAGGCGCCGAAGATCGAGACGGCGCCGCCGCCCACGCGCGAGCCGATGAACCGCAGCAGCCTCATGCTCGGTCCCCGGCGCGCGGGTCGAGCACGGCCTGGATGCGGTCCGCCAGGACGTTCGCGGCGGTCACGGCGACGAGGACGCCGAGGCCGGGGAACGCGACGATCCACCACTGCCCGGTGATCGCGTACTGCAGCCCTTCGGTGATCATCGTGCCCCACTCCGCGGTCGGAGATTGCGCGCCGAGCCCGACGAAGCCGAGCGCGGCGAGCGTGAGGATCGAGTAGCCGAACACGCTCGCGCCCTGCACCAGCAGCGTCGGCACGACGTGCGGCAGCACATGGCGACGAACGATCCGGCGGCGGTCCGCGCCAAGCGCGAGCGCCGCCTCGATGAACGGGCGCGAGCGGATGCTCATCGCGTCGCTGCGCAGCAGCCGCGCGTACCACGGGATGGACGTGAGCATGATCCCGACGCCCGCCGACGTGACCCCCACGCCGAGGCCGACCGTCACCGCCATCGCGAGGATCAGCGGCGGGAACGCGAGCACCGCGTCCATCACACGCATCAGCCCGGAGTCGGCCCATCCCCCGAGCACGCCGGCCACGAGGCCGATCAGGCCGCCGATCGCGGCACCCACCACGACGACGAGCGGCGCGACCAGGAGCGACAGCCGCGCGCCGTGGTTGAAGCGCGTGAAGATGTCGCGCCCGCTCGAGTCGGTGCCCATCGGGTGCGCCGCCGACGGCGCCTGCAGCGCCGAGCCGACGTCGACGGCCGCCGGGTCCTTGCTCCACACCAGTGGACCGAGCACCGCGAGCGCGATCAGCACGAGCAGGCACACCGTCGCGACGGCGGCCGCAGGCTCGCCGAACAGCAGCGCCCGCAGGCGCGCGCCGGGGCGCGCGGCGGCGGAGGCGGGCTCGGCCTCCAGCGCCGTGGGGACCGGGGTGGAGGGTGCCGCGGTCACCGGGTGGGCGGGGTTCGATATGCGTGCGGGTACTGCTCCCGCGCGCGCGTCTCGCTCACGTAGCCCTCGCGGACGTCCGCGCGAACCGCCTCGGGATCGCGCTCGGCGGGAGCGCCGTAGCCTCCGCCGCCTCCGCACGTGAGCTCCAGCGTCGCGCCCTTCGGCACCTTGAGCCGGGTCGCCTTGCCGAAGACGGTGCGCGTCCCGTCGGCCTCGCGCAGGGCGCAGGAGTTGGCGATCCCGGCCGGCTCGCCACCCTCGAGGCCCCAGCCCGGGTTCTTGGTGCGCTCGACGACCGCGGTGACGTAGGCGTCCTCGAGCATCTGGAAGTCCATCTGCAGCCCGAGCCCGCCGCGGTGGCGGCCGGCGCCGCCCGAGTCCGGCAGCAACTCGACGCGCTCCAATAGCCAGGGGTTCTTGGTCTCCCACACCTCGGTCGGCGAGAACCGAGTCGCCGACTCCGCGACGTGCAGGAGGCTGTTGGCGCCGTCGCCGCGGACGTGCGCGCCCTGGCCGACCGGATGCGGCGAGCCGTCGGCCCAGGGCTCGCCGGTCTCCTCGCGGTTGCCCCACCAGACCAGCGAGCAGATGTCGCCGCCGCTGCAGGCCGTGACCGCGTCGGGCATTGCCTGCGCGACGGCGTTGTAGATCACCTCCATCGCCTGCATCGCCGGCCAGCCGTAGAGGAAGCAGGGCGAGGGGGAGACGGGATGGAACATCGAGCCCGGGCGGGTGACGACCTCGATCGCGCGGAAGTGGCCCTCGTTCGGCGGCTCGCCGTTGCCGGCGAGCATCGACATCGCGATCCGGCTGGCCGACACGGTCGACGGAATCGGGCAATTGACCGGCCCCTCCTGCGCATCTGGGGCGCGAGAGAAGTCCACGCGCGCCGAGGAGCCGTCGATCTCCAGCACGACCTCGAACGGGATCCGCTCGTCGGTGATGCCGTTGGAGTCCATCTCGCCATGGCCGACGTAGCGGCCGTCGGGCATCTTGTCGAGGTACGCGCGCACGACCGCCTCGCCGTGGTCGTACATGCGCTCGACCGAGGCCCGGAACGTCTCGAGCCCGTGCCGCTCGATCAGCGCGAGGAGCGCCGCGGCGCCGGTGCGGACGCCCACCACTTCGGCATTGAGGTCGCCCGCGACCATCTTCGGCACGCGCGAGTTCGCGAGCGCCATCCGGTAGATGTCGTCGACCAGCTCGCCGCCGCGGTAGAGCTTGACGCCCGGGAAGATCGTGCCCTCCTGGAAGACGTCCACCGTGTCGGTCGAATAGGGCTCCTTGCCGCCGATGTCGAGCCAGTGGCCCTTGATCGCGGTGTAAGCGACGAGCTCGCCGCCGAGGAACACCGGCATCACGACCGCCGCATCCTGCGGATGCGAGCCGGTGCCGTAGGGCTCGTTGAACAGGATGATGTCGCCGGGCAGCAGCTTGTCCGTGCCGCCCACGCCGCGCACGGCCGCCTCGACGCAGAAGTTCATCGTGCCCATGAACAGCGGCAGGCTCGGCGCCTGGGCGAGCAGGCGAACCTGGTCGTCGTAGATCGCGACGGCGAAGTCGAGCACCTCGTAGATCACCGGCGAGAACGCGGTGCGCACGAGGGCGCGCTTCATCTGGTTGGCGGCCGAGTTCAGGCCGTGCCGGATGACCTCCGTGGTCACCGGGTCGGCGTCGGCGACGCCGCTGCTCGCGCTGGCTCCGGCGCGGTGGACGACGGTCTCGATCGCGGTCATGCCTGCGCCTCCGCCTTCAGGACGATGGCTCCGGACTCGTGCACGCGGCCGCTGAAGCCGCCGTCGATGTAGGCCGTGGCGGTCTCCTCGAGCAGGATCGCCGGGCCGGCGATGCGCGCGCCGGCCTCGAGGCCGTCGCGCTGGATGACTGCGAAGTCGGTCCACTCGCCGGCGGCGAACGAGTACGCGCGCGTGGTGCCGGCCGGCTCGGCGTCGTGGCCCGCGCCGTTGGAGGACACGACGGTCGGCGCGGAGCGGCGCGGCAGCGGCGTGCGGATCGTCGCCCGCAGCGAGACGATCTCCACCGCCTCGTCCATCCGCAGGCCGAACGTCTGCTCGTATTCGGCCCGGAAGCGCTCGCGCACCTCCTCGGGCGTCGCCGCGACGGCGCCGCGCTCGTCGCCGGCAAGCACGGTCAACGTGTGCTCCTGGCCGACGTAGCGCATGTCCAATGCCGTCTCGCGCTGCGAGCCCGCGGAGCCGGCGTGCGCCGCGCGCCGCTCGACCTCGGCGTAGAGCTCGGCCAGCAGCGCGTTGGCATCCGCGAGCCCGTCGGCGGTCAGCGGCGTGATCCGCGTGCGCGCGACGGTCTGGGTCAGGTCGGCCCCGAGCAGGCCCCAGGCCGAGAAGTTGCCGGCGTACGGCGGCAGCAGGATCTCGCCGATCTCCAGCTCGCTTGCCAGCAGCGAGAGGAACAGCGGACCCGCGCCGCCGAACGGCATCAGGACGGCGCTGCGCGGATCGGTGCCCTGCTCGACCGTGATCTCGCGGATCGCGCCGGCCATGTTCGCGTTCGCGATCGTGAGGATCCCGCGCGCGACCTCCTCGGCGCTGAAGCCGAGCGCCGCGGCGAGCGGCGCGACGGCGCGCTCGGCGGCCTCGCGGTCGAGCCGGACCTCGCCGGCCAGCTCGCCGTCCCCGAGCATCCCGAGCAGCAGCGCGGCGTCGGTCACCGTCGGCTCCGTGCCGCCGCGGCCGTAGCAGGCGGGACCGGGCACAGCGCCCGCGCTCCGCGGGCCGACGCGCAGCAGGCCGCCCTGGTCGACGTACGCGATCGAGCCGCCGCCGGCGCCGATCGAGCGCACGTCCACCCACGGCGTCTGCACCGGGAGACCGACGACCTCGCCTTCGTAGAGCGTCGTCGGGCGGCCGTCGGTTATCAGGCACGTGTCGAAGCTCGTGCCGCCGACATCGGCAGTGATCACGTATTTGTAGCCGAACGCGGTCGCGACCTCCGAGGCGCCCTCGGCACCGGCCACGGGCCCGGACATGATCGTCTCGAACGGCCGCTCGGCGGCCTCTGCGAACGTGAACGCGCCGCCGCCTGAGCGGGTCACCAGCGACGCGCCGCCGAAGCCGCGGTCGGCGAGGGCGTCGCCGAGCCGGCCGAGGTAGTTCGCCATCCGCCCGCGCACGAACGCGTCGATCACCGTCGTGGTCGTGCGCTCGTACTCGCGGTACTCGCCGCTGACCTGGTGCGAGAGCGAGATCTCGCCCTCGAAGCCGGCCTCGCGCAGCGCCTGCGCGGCCGCCAGCTCATGCTCATCGTTGGCGTACGCGTGCAGGAACGCGATCGCCACGGCGGTGCAGCCCTCGGCCTTGAAGGTCGCGGCCGCGGCGCGCACGTCGTCGAGCACGATCGGCGTGTGCACCGCTCCGGTCGCATACAGGCGCTCGCGCACCGGGACGCGCAGCCGTCGCGGGACCAGCGGCTCCGGCTGGCGCCAGAACAGGTCGTACATCTCCGCGCGATCGCCGCGGCGGATCTCCAGTACGTCGCGGAAGCCCTCGGTGGCGAGCAGCCCGACGACGGCCCCGCGCCGCTCGAGCAGCGCGTTGAGACCGACCGTGGTGCCGTGCAGGAAGAACTCCGCCTGTGACAGGCGCTCCGCGGGCACGCCCGCCGCGATCGCGTGCAGGATGCCCTGCTCCGGCGAGGCGGGGGTGGTCGGCGCCTTCGCCACGCGCGTCTCGCCGGACGCCTCGTCATAGAAGATCAGGTCCGTGAACGTGCCGCCCACGTCCACGCCGAGTCGTGTGGTCATCGAATCTCCGGGTCGTCGCTTGCTTACTTCGACCAGGTCCGGAAGTCCGGCTCGTGCGAGTAGAAGAAGGACTTCACTCGCTTCGAGAGCACGGTGACGTTCTTGTCGGCGTAGACCTGGATCTTCGGGAAGTCGGCCAGCCAGAGCTTGCTGATCTGGTCGTAGAGCTGCTTGCGCTTGGCCGCGTCAGTCTCGTTGCGCGCCCGCGCCGCGAGCTTGTCGGCTTCGGGGATGCAGACCTCGGAGAGGTTGAAGCCGACCTTGCACAGCATGTCGTAGCCGAGGTAGTAGCCGGCGTCGATCACACCGGGGCCGTCGAGGCGGACGTAGGACTGGTACTTGTGCTGCTGCAGGCCGCTGATGTACTCGCTGGCCGGCAGGTTGCGGATCTTCACGTCGACGCCGAGCTTGCGCCACTCGCCCTGCGCGATGGTCGCGATCTGCTGATCGGCGCTGTTGCCTTCCTGCACGACCATCTGGATCGTCACCGGCGTCTTGACGCCCGACTGGGCGATCAGCTGCTTCGCCTTCGCCGGATCGGTCTGCGGCGGGCCGCCGATCGACGGGTCGTAGTCGGGGAAGACCGGCTGCAGCGGACCCGAGAACAGGCGTCCGTAGCCGAACGCGGCCTTGTCGACGATCTGCTGGTAAGGAAGCGCGAGCGTGAGCGCCTCGCGGAAGTCGCGGTTGTTGAACGGTGCCTTGGTGTTCGGCAGGCCGATCTGCTCCGACAGCGGCGTGTCGTTGGCGACCACGCGCACATTGCCGGCGCCCTCGAGGCTCTTGGCGCTCTGCTTCGAGAGCCCGATCGTGATGTCCGCGTCGCCCGACTTCGCCTGCAGCAGAAGCGTCGGGTCCGAGTTGACGAAGTCGATCCGGATCGTCTTGGACGCCGGCTTCCCCGGCCCCACGTAATCGGGGTTGGCCGTCAGCACGATGCTCTTGTTCGGCTCGTAGGACTCGACCACGTACGCGCCCGCGCCCGCGGCGTGGCCCGCCATGTACTGGTTGACGCTGTCCTTCTTGACGCCGCCGTGGGCCTCGACGACCGAGGGATCGACGATCGACGCGGCTGGCTGCGCCCACGCCTGCAGGGCGTTGTGATCGGCCTGGCTGAGCTTGAACACGACCGTCGTCGGGTCCTTGGCCTCGATCGACTTGATCAGCGGCGGATCGAGCAGTCCGTCGTGCAGGAAGTAGCCGCCGCAGCCGTTCATCGTCAGCGTGCGCTCGAACGAGTACTTGACGGCATTGGCGTCAACCGGCTTGCCGCTGGGGAACTTCGCGCCGGGGCGCAGCTTGAACGTATACGTCTTGCCGGCGTCGCCGATCGTCCACGACTCCGCGGCGTAGGGCTTGATCGCGGCGGGGTCGACCTCGGTCGTCCCGTCCGGGCCTGGCTTGCTGCCGTACTGCGTCAGCCGGCTGTAAAGGTTGCCGATGATCGAGAGATCGTTCACACCGCACCCGGACGCGGGATCGAGCGTCCCGGGCGCGACCGCCATGTTGACCTTCAGCGGCGAGCCGTCGCCGCCCTGGGCCGACGAGCTGCCGGAACCCGAGCCGCTCGCCCCGGAGCCACCGTTGTAGGAGCCTCCGCAGGCTGCGAGGCCCAACCCGACAGCGGCCGTGGCAGCCGCCAGGCTCGCTCGATTCGACAACCGCATTCCCATCCTCCGTCGCTCGCGGGCTGACGCCCCGTGCTCGTCGCGGCGATGACCGTCGCCGCATTGACGGCGTAAGGTGTACCATATTACCCATGATGTTGTCTGCTAGCGACACGGGGTCGAAGCGCTCGCCCCATCTGGTCGTCCCGCCGGCGGGCGGCGAGTGAGGGGCGCGGATCAGGGCGGCGTCCCCCGCTTCATCGGCGCTGAGCAGCTGTCCGCGGCGCTGTCGTGGATCGAGGCCGTCGATGCGCTGGAGGAGGCCTTCCTCGCCGAGTCGGCCCCTGGGCCCGCGCGCGCGCACCTCGCGGTGCCCGGCGGTGAGCTGCTGCTGATGCCCGCCGCCGGGGGCGAGGGGGTAGGCGTCAAGCTCGTCACCCTCGCGCCCGGCAACGCCGAGCTCGGGCTGCCGTTCATCCACGGGGTCTACGTGCTCTTCGCGCCTGGCACGCTCGCGGCGGCGGCCGTCATCGACGGCGCCGCGCTGACCGCCGTGCGGACCGCCGCCGTGTCGGCGCTCGCGACCCGCCGGCTCGCCCGCGCCGACGCGCGCCGGCTCGTCGTCTTCGGCGCCGGGACGCAGGCTCGCGCCCACGTCGCCGCGATGCGGTCCGTGCGGCCGATCGAGCACGTCGCGATCGTCGGACGCGACCCCGCCCGCGCCGCGGCGCTCGTCGCGGAGCTGGCCGGCGACGGCCTCGACGCGGTCGCGGCCGGCCCGGAGGCGGTCGCCGCAGCCGACGTCGTCTGCACCTGCACGACCAGCCGCGAGCCGCTCTTTGCCGCCTCGCGGCTACCGGCCGGGGTGCACGTCAACGCGATCGGCGCCTACCGGCCCGACATGCGCGAGCTGCCGCCGGAGGCGCTCCTGCGCGGGCTGCTCGTCGTGGAGACGCGCGAGTCCGCGCTGCTGGAGGCGGGTGACGTCCTGCTGGCGATCGCCGACGGCGCGCTGACCGAGGACGCCGTGCGCCACGAGCTCGCCGGGGTCGTGCGCGGCACGGTCGGCCGCGCCGGACCCGACCAGGTGACGGTGTTCAAGTCGGTCGGGCTCGCGCTCGAGGACCTGGCGGTCGCGGCGGCTGCGGCGCGCCGGCTCGGGGTCGCGCCCGCTGGGCGGCCCGCGCCGGTCGGTTGACTCAGGGCACGGTGGTCGCGTCAGCTTCGGCACGTCCGGCCCAGATCCCGCGCGTGTGGATCAGGTGCCGTCGCATCAGTGCCTCCGCCTGGTCGGCGTCGCGCGCCTCGAGCGCGTCGAGGATCTCGCGGTGCTCGGCCGCGGACCTCATCAGGTTCCCCTCGCGCGCGAGCTCGCTGATGCCGGCGATGCGGGTCTGGTCGCGTAACTGCGCGACGAGCCGGACCAGCCGCCCGTTCCCGGTGAGCTCGAGCATCCCGAGGTGAAACGCGCGATCGGCGAGCAGGAACCCCGCGACGTCCGCGTCCGCCGCGGCAGCCTCGATGCGCGTCACGAGCTCTCGCAGGTCGCGCAGCTGCGCATCGGTGGCGCGTTCCACGACGGTGCGCATCGACGGCGCCTCGAGCATGATGCGCAGCGCGCTGATCTCGTCAAGGTCACCCTCATCGGGCGTCAGGATGCGGAACCCGCGGTTCCGGACCGGCTCGACCAGGCCGCCGTTGGCGAGCTCCAGCATCGCCTCGCGAACGGGAGTGGGCGAGACGCCGAGCCGCTCGGCCAGTGTCGCGGACGAGTAGATCTGCCCGGACTCCAGCTCGCCGGCGAGGATGCTGGCGCGGATCACCTGCTGCGCCTGCTCGCGCAGGCTGGTTGGAGTTAGCTGTCGCACAGTAAAATGTTACACCTTCCATCGTACGTCGCGGGCAGCGCCGGCCCGGCAGCTCGCAAAGGTCGGCTTCGTCGCGCAGGACACCCCCGGCGCGACTTGCGAGACGCTCGCCTGCAGGCGAAGCGCAAGCGCGCCAAGGGCCGGGGGCGACCGCTGGCAGGCTGGTGCGGCCGGTGTTAAGGTCGATCGCCGGTGCGGACAGCGGAGAGCCGTGTCCTGCTTTGACCAGCTGGTGGTGAGCTTGTCGGCGAGCAGGCGTATGAGCTCGGTCCGGGCGGGTGTGGAGGTGTCCGGTGGAGATGGGTGAGGTGCCGCCGGGCCGGGATCCGCCCGTTCGGGCTGAAGTGGTGTACGAGAGCGAACGCACGCGTGTGACTCGGGTGTTCCTTGCCGGGCGCACGGTGATCCGCAAGGAGCCGCTGGGGCCGGGCGCCCAACGCGGGTTGCGGCATGAGGTGGCGATGCTGGAGCGGCTGCGCGGTGTGGTGGGGGTCGCGCAGCTGGTGGAGGCGCCGCGGTACCCGGGGTCGATCGTGATGGCGGACGCCAGTGATACGACCCTGGCGGGGGTGGCGAAGCCGTTGGCGGTCGATGAGCTGATCGGGCTGGCGGTGGCGCTGGCTCAGGCGGTGGCGGGGATGCACCGCCGGGGTGTGATGCACCGGGACATCACTCCGGCGAACATCGTGCTCGCCCGCGACGGCGCGCCGTGCCTGGTCGGGTTCGGGTTGGCGACGTCCTTGGGCGAGATCCGCCCCGAGTTCACGCACCACAGCGAGATCATGGGGACGTTGGCGTACGTGGCGCCCGAGCAGACGGGGCGGACCGGCCGCTCGGTCGATCAGCGTGCCGATCTGTACGCGGTGGGCGCGACGTTGTACGAGCTGGCGATGGGCGCGCCGCCGTTCGGTTCCGGCGATGCGTTGCGGCTCACGCATGACCACCTGGCTCGCGTGCCGGTGCCGCCGGCCGAGGCCGACCCGGCGATACCGGCGGCGCTGTCCGAGATCGTCATGCATCTGCTGGAGAAGGAACCGGACAACCGCTACCAGACGGCCGACGGCCTGGTCTACGACCTGGAGCGGTTGCGGGACGCCGACGTGCGTGCGGCCGCTGCGCTGCGGGTCGGCGAGCATGATGTTCCACTGCGGTTGCCGCCGCCGTCGCGGTTGGTGGGCCGTGACGCCGAGGTGGCGGCGCTGGAGGCGGCGTTTGCGGCGGCTTTGTCGGGGACGTGCCGTGGGGTGCTGGTCGGTGGCGCGGCGGGGGTGGGCAAGACGGCGTTGGTCGATGAGCTGCGGCCGGTGGTGACGAGCGCTGATGGCTGGTTCGTGGCCGGCAAGTTCGACCAGTACCGGCGGGATCTGGAGTTCGACGCGCTACGTCAGGCGTTGCGCGCGCTGGGCCGGCTGTTGCTGGCTGAGCCGGAGGCTGAGCTGGCCGAGGTCCGCGAGCGGATCTTGGCGGCGGTCGGCGCGAACGCGGCGCTGCTGACCGCGACGGTGCCCGAGCTCGCGGTGCTGCTGGGCGTGCCGCCTGATGCGGGCGATCCGCTGACTGCACAGGCTCGGACGCAGCGAGCGGCTTTGCAGGTGCTGCGGGCGGTCGCGTCGCGGAAACGGCCGCTGATCGTGTTCGTCGATGACCTGCAGTGGGCGGGGCGTACGCCGCTCGGTGCCGTCGACCTGGTCCTGAGCGAGGGGCCGGTCGACGGGCTGCTGCTGGTGGGCGCGTACCGTGACGGCGACGTGGACGATCAGCTGGCGGCCCGGCTGTCGCGCTGGCGTGATCAGGCCGGAGTGCGGCACCTCCGGCTGCCCAACCTGCCGGCGCCGAGTCTCGTCGCGATGGTGGCCGAGATGCTGCACGCGGACCGGGCCACGACGGCGGGCTTGGTCGAGGTGATCGAACCGCGTACGCGCGGCAATCCGTACGAGACGGTGGAGCTGCTCGACGGGCTGCGCCGCGACGGCGTGTTGGCGGCGACCACGGACGGGTGGCGGTGGGAGGCGGCGGCAGTGCGCGCGCATCTGGGCCAGTCCGAGGTCCCCGGGCCGGCGGCCGGGCGGCTCGAGGTGATGCCGGTGGCGTCGCGGCAGATGATGGAGGCGATGGCGTGTCTGGGCGGGCGAGCCGAGCTTGGGCTGCTGCTGGCCGCGACCGGCGAGCCCGCGGACGTGGTGGAGCAGCGGCTGGCGCCCGCCCTCGACGAGGGCCTGCTGGTGGCAGAGCCCGGGGCGCATCCGGCGGTGCGGTTCCGCCACGACCGGATCCGCGAGGCGATCCTGGGCCGGCTGGACGAGCCGGGTCGACGCCGGTTGCAGCTGACGCTGGCGCGGCGGCTGGCCCGGGTGCCGGAGCTGTTCGCGGTCGCGGCCGAGCAGTACCTGCCGGTGGCCGGCGCGGTCGGCGACCCGGACGAGCGGCGGGTGGTGGTGGGGCTGCTGCGGCGCGCCGCCGACCCGGCGGCGCTGATCGGCGACCACGCGTTGGTGAACACGCTGCTGGCGGCCGCACTCCGGCTGGTCGAGCCGGCCGAGGCTGCCACGGTGGTCGACCTGCGCACCGGCCGCCACGCCGCCCTGTTCAGCCTTGCGCGCCTGGAGGAGGCGGACGAGGAGTACCGCGCCATCGAGGGGCTATGTCCCACCGCGGTGGGCCGCGCGGACGCGACGGCGGTGCAGGTGCGCAGCCTGAGCCACCGGACCCGTTTCGCGGAGGCGCTCGCGCTGGGCCTCGAGTCGCTGCGCGAGTGCGGCATCACCGTCCCGGCCGCCGATGGGTTCCCCCGCGAGCTCGATCGCGGGTTCGACCGCCTGCACCGGTGGCTGGACCGCACCGACGCTGCCGGCGATCTGACCCGCCCCGAGCTCACCGAGCCGACGCTGCTGGCCAGGACCCGTCTGATCGATGCCGTCCTCCCGGTCGCCTACTTCGTCGCCGACCCCGCCTTGATCGCCTGGCTGGCCCTGGAGGCGCTGCGGATCTGGATCGAGCACGGCCCGGGCCCCACCCTGGTCGGCCCGGCCGGCCACGCCGCCTACCACGCTGGGCCGCAGCGCGGCGAGTACGCCGCCGGGTACCGAGGGTTGCGGCGGATCGTGGCGCTGGGCGAGGCCCGCGGCTACGAGCCGGGCACCTCGCAGGCGCGCCACATGCTCGCCGCCATCACCTGCTGGTTCGAGCCGATCGAGAACGGTGTCCACGCGGCTCAGCGGGCCCGGGAAGGGCTGATCGCGGGGGACGATCTGGCCTACGCCGGCTACACCTACCAACTCGCCGTGCCTTACCTGGCGGACTGCGCGCCATCGCTGGAGAGCTTCGTCGCCGAGGTCGACGGGGGGATGGGCTTCTTGCGCCGGACCGGCAACGAGCAGACCGGGCAGTGGCTCGAGGGCTACGAATGGCTGGCCCGCGTGCTGCAGGGCGAAAGCTCCGCCGCGGCGACCGAGGCCATCCCCATCGAACGGTATGCCGGCAACCCGCTTCCGCTGCTCTACGCGCATCTCTGCCACGCCCTCGCCGGCGCCATCTTCGATGACCCGGTCGGCCTGGCACAGCACAGTGCGGCGGCGATGCCGCTGCTCCCCGCTGCCGCCGGCTCCTACGCCACCGCTGTGGCCCACTTGCTGCGTGGGCTGGTCCTCGCCGCGCAGGCCCGCGCCACGGACGGCGACGAGCGCGGCGATCTGGTGTCCGAGCTGGACGAGGTGACGCGCTGGCTGGCCGATCGCGCCGCGAATGCGCCGGCGAACTTCCTGCACCTGCTGCGGCTGCTGGAGGCGGAGCGGGCCTGGGCGGTCGGCGACTTCCGCGCCGCCGTGCTCGCCTTCGACGCCGCGCGGCGCGAGGTGGCTGACCGTCAGCGGCCGTGGCATCGCGCCCTGATCGCCGAACGCGCGGCCCGCTTCTACCTGGCCCACGGCGTCGAACAGGTCGGCTACGACCTTCTCGCCCAGGCCCGCCGGGACTACCTCGCGTGGGGCGCAACCGCGAAGGTCGCCCGGCTGGACTGGGCTTACCCGACCCTGCGGCCGCGGGCAGACGCGATCACCGGCCGTGGGGGCGAGGAGCCGGGGGATCTCGCCCGACGCCGCGGCGCGGTCAGCAGCGGGACGATCGACCTGCTGGGGATCGTGTCCGCGTCGCAGGCGCTCAGCTCGGAGACCAGCATCGAACGGCTGCGCGCGCGCGTGGTCGAGGTGCTCGGCGCGCTGACCGGCGCGACCGGCGTCCACCTGCTGCTGTGGAGCGACGAGCGGCGAGACTGGCTGCTGCCCGCACCCGACGGCGGCGGCGTCATCGCAGTCGACGGCACCGCCCACGAAGCCGCGGTCCCGATGTCGGTGCTGCGATACATGCAGCGGGTTGGTGAGCCGCTGGTCGTGGGGGACGCCGGCCGCGACGACCGCTTCGCCCGCGATCCGTACTTCACGGACGTCGGCTCCTGCTCGCTGCTGGCCGTACCCGTCTTCAGTCGCGGCACGCTGCGGGCGGCGCTGGTGCTGGAGAACCGCCTCATCCGCGGCGCGTTCTCCGCCGAGCGGCTCGACGCGGTCAAGCTGATCGCCGGCCAACTCGCCGTCTCGCTCGACAACGCCCAGCTCTACGCCGAGCTCGCGGCGTCGCGCGCGCGCATCGTCACCGCCGCCGACCAGGCGCGCCGGCGCATCGGCCGGGACCTGCACGACGGCGCCCAACAGCGGCTCGTCCATACGATCATCACGCTCAAGCTCGCCCGGCAGGCGCTCGGCGACCAGGGCGGGCAGGTCGCCGAGCTCGTCGACGAGGCGCTCGGGAACGCCCAGCGCGCCATCGACGAGACGCGCGAGCTGGCGCGCGGCATCCATCCGAGGAACCTGTCGTCAGGCGGTCTCGGCCCGGCGCTCAAGACGATCGCCGGCCATTCCGCGATCCCCGTGACGCTTGACCTACGGACCGACGCCCGCCTGCCCGAGCACGTCGAGGTGACCGCCTACTACGTCGTCTCCGAAGCGCTCACCAACGCGGCCAAGCACTCCAACGCCTCCGCCGTGCAAGTCACGCTCGACACCACCGACGGCAACCTGCGGCTCTCGATCAGCGACGACGGCGTCGGCGGCGTAGACCCGGCGCGCGGCTCCGGCCTGATCGGCCTCACAGACCGCGTCGAGGCCCTTGGCGGAACACTAACGGTCCAAAGCCGCCCCGGCCGGGGCACACGCGTCATCGCCGAGGTCCCGGTCAACGCCGACAGACCCACGAGCTCCAGCTAGCAGGCTGCCGCTTCGAAGGCAGATGCAGAAGCGCCCCGCCGCGCTGGCTCTCGTGACGCGCCGCGGACCGATGCGCGTGCGGTCGGCGCGGCCGGCAGGGCGCTCATGTTCAGTGCCCGGCTCTGCTCAGAATCTCGTGGAGAAACAGGACGGTAACAATCGCGGTAACGCCGCAGTCACATTCCGTGCGGGGCTGGTGGATTGAATGGCTCGCTGTCGCGCCGGTCGTTCGTCGTCCTCGCGACGCGGATTGAAGATGCTCTCTCTTACTAGCGGCCGCACGTGGGGCTCATCTGCCCGAGGATCGTCCCCAGCGCCGGGGCCGATTCGCTCTGGCGCGGATCGGGGGTCTGGTCCGAGCACCTATTCACGGGCGGGCTCGCCCGTGAGCCTCGCACGGCTGTCCTGCAGCGTCGCTAGCTGAATACGGACCGAAGGGGTCAGCCAGTTGTTCAAGCGCGGTACGCACGAGCGATCGGACGATGATGACGTCCGTGACGATCTCGTTGATCTCGCCGGCGGTGCTGGTGGTGACGGCATGGCGTCTGTCGACGGCGCCGATGTCGTGGACGAGTCCGATTCGCGGGGCCTGCGCGTCACGCGTCGCAGCGCGCTGATCAGCGGGGCGCTCGGGGTCGGTGGCCTGATGGGCGCGGGGCGGGGCTTGGATGCCGCCGCCGCGCTCGCCGCTACGCCGTCGGCGACCGCGCCGGAGCAGCTGCACCTGGAGTGGGGCGCGGATCCCGCGACCGAGGTGACGGTCTCCTGGAGCGTCCCTGACACGGTGCCGATGGCGGCGCCGATGTTGGCCTATTCGACGTCGCCGATCACGGCTGCGAATCCGGGTTCGGAGGTGTTCTTGCCGGACCCGGAGCCACTGGATCTCAAGGAGCCGCGCACCAGGCCCTGTGTGACGCGCTTCACCGACGGTCAGACCGGGCAGACGACGTACCACTACCACGTTCCGTTGACCGGTCTGAAGCCGGATACGACCTACCACTACGCGGTGACGGACGGCGGTCAAGACCCGACGACCGCCTCTGCGTCCTTCCAGACGGCTCCGACCGGTCGTGCCTCCTTCCGGTTCACGGCGTTTGGCGATCACGGGAACAATCCTCCGTCGCCTTACACGACGGCCGGCGTGGCGAACCCGGGTGATGGCAACGGTGCGCCGCTGTTTCACCTGATGGTGGGCGATCTCGCGTATGCGGACGGCAGCAACCCGCCGCCGGTGTGGCGTAAGTGGCTGACGATGGTCTCCGCGGCCTCCAAGAGCTTCCCCTGGATGCCGGTTCCCGGCAACCATGAGGTCGAGCGTGGCGTCACGAGCCTCAGCGGAACACCACAGACGACCGGCACATCAGGCAGCTACTACAACGGCCCGTACGGCAGTGGCGGCTATTTCTCGCGCTTCCTGCTGCCGGACAACGGTCTGACCAACTGGGACGGAAACAGCCTGCAGGGCAGCTTCTACAGCTTCCATGTCGGCACCGTCCTGTTCATCGGCCTGGCCGGTAACGACGTCATCTGGCAGACCTCGGATTTCAGCCAGACGAAGCCGGCTCAGTACACGGGTGCGTTGAAGGCGGACCCGTCCAACATGCAGCTCGTGCCGGACGACTCGAACGGGACGCCGAACCTCCAGACGCAATGGCTCGAGCACCAGCTCCGGGCAGCCAGGGGGGAGGGCTCCGGGATCGAGATGATCGTGGTCCAGATGCACTTCCCCGCGGCGAGCGTGGACACGGGCAACAGCTGCGACATGGGGGCCCGCACCGCGTGGGGACCGTTGTTCGACAAGTATGAGGTCGACCTGGTCCTGGCGGGGCACAACCACAACTACTGCCGGAGCCTTCCGGTCCGCGGCTATGACCCGCCGTCCGGGGTGACGACCAAGGCGCTCACCAACCCGTTCGGCACGTACGCGGCGGGCGCGACGATCGACACACGTCGCCCGACCGTGACCCAAACCGAGCCGCTCATGCTCAACGGCGAGCAGACGTGGGACACATCGCTGGGAACGGTGCATCTCGTCGTCGGTGGCGGCGGCGCCGGCTCCACCATCGGCGAGACCATCGACCCTGCGACGGGGCTGGTGCAGGCGCACCCGTTCGCAGACGTCTCGAGCAACGCACAGGCTGTGGAGGACGCCCCTTGGCTGGCGTTCTATGACACGGCGAACGCCTACGGCTACGCGGTCTTCGACGTCGATCCGGGTGAGGGTCCGGGTCAGACGTCGATCACGTTCCAGTGGTTCTCGATGCCGAGCACCGGTTCGCCGACGCCGACCACGCCGCTGGAGAAGCTCGTGTTCGCACGCAGGTCGGGGGAGATGACGGCCGGCGTCGCGGCGATCGACGGCACCGTGAGCGTCGGGCGCACCGTCACGGCCGATCCCGGTACGTGGTCGCTGCCGTCGGTGAGCTTGAGCTATCAGTGGCTGCTCGACGGCGCCGCGATCGACGGTGCGACGTCCGAGACCTACACGATCGAGCCCGCTGACATCGGCAAGAGGCTGCAGGTGCAGGTCACCGGGAAGGGGGACGGGTACAAGACGACTGCGGTGACGTCGGCCGAGGCCGTCGTCGCCGGCGGGACGCTGAGCCCGGACGTGGTGACGCTCAGCGGGAGCTTCCAGGTCGGCGGGACGGTCATGGCCGTCGCGACGCCGTGGACGCCGACCGCGACCTTGACGTATGAGTGGCTGCTGAACGGGTCGCCGATCCGCGGGGCGACCGCAACCTCGTACCAGCCGGTCGCCTCGGACGCGGGCCAGGTGCTGGAGATGCAGGTGACGGGGACCGCGACCGGGTATGAGCCGGCGTCGGCGACATCCGTGCCGGTGACCGTCGCCAAGGGCGTCGGCTCGTCCGGTTTCGCGGCGGCCGTCCCGGCGATCTCCGGGACGGCGGTCGTCGGGACCCGCTTGACGGCGTCAGGCACGCCGACGGCCGGCGTCGCGTACCGGTGGCTGCTCGACGGATCGCCGATCGACCGCGCCACGGCCGCGTCGTACACGCCGGTGGCCGCCGATGCCGGCCGGCAGTTGCAGGTCCATCTCACGTCGCCGGCCGTCTCGGTCGTCTCCGAGGCGGTGACCGTGCAGGCGGCGGAGTTTCGCGCCATGCACCCGGAGATCCACGGGACGCCCGCGGTCGGCAAGACGCTCACGGCGATCGCGGGGCGGTGGTCACCCAACCCGGCGTTCACGTATCAGTGGCTGCTCGACGGCAAGCCGATCAGAGGGAAGACCCGCACGACCCTCGTCGTCGCTCGGGCGCATGCCGGGAAGTCGATCAGCGTTCGCGTCACCGCGAAGCGGACCGGGTACGTGACCCGCGAGACGACCTCGGAGGCCGTCGTCGTTCGCAAGGGCGCGTTGAAGGTATCGGCTCCGCGAATCACGGGCCAGGCGCGGGTCGGAGAGTTGCTGCACGTCGTGCACGGCGCATGGGAGCCGAGGCCGGGGTTCAGCTACCGCTGGTATGTCGGCGGCCGTCCCGCGAAGCCCGAGACCGATTCCTCCAAGCTCCGCCGGCAGGAGCGCGGCGTGACCGGCGTCGCCTACAAGGTCCGCCGGCAGGACCGTGGCAAGCGCATCACCGTGCAGGTGACCGGTCGCGCGCCCGGCTACGAGACCGTCGTGAAGACCTCCGCCGCGACCGCCCCGGTCCGGGCCTGACAACTTCCCACTCCGCAGGAGAACCGCACATGAGAACCGTTGCCCTTTTGGGCTCACGCGCGGCTGCGCTCGTCGTCGTCGGCGCGCTCGCTGTCTTGAGCGTCGGCTCAAGCGTCGCTGCGGCGGCGCCTGCCTCAGCCGATTGCGCGTCTGGGCTCAGCGGCCTAGGCACTGCTGCATCGCCGTGTCTGATCGGCAGCGCCGCCGACCTGTATGAGGCGATGAGCGCGATCAACGCCGACACCACCCATCACGGGGCCGCGACCGACGATTACGAGCTGACGGCGGACATCGACGCCACGACGTACTCGACGGGAACCGCCGGCCCGGCCACCTCGTACGGAGCGACTGAGAACTGGAGCGGAATCGACTGGTTCTCGGGGACGTTCAACGGCGACGGGCACACGATCAGCAACCTGAACTACACGAGCGATACCTTCTCCACCACCCTCCCGGCCAGCCCCGGGACGACCGGCCTGCACCTGGGCTTCTTCCGCGTCCTGAACGGCGCCACCGTCGAGAACCTGACGCTGCAGAACGTGCGGGCGAGCAACTCCGCCGTCTCCAATCTCTCGATCGGCGGCGTCTCGGTGTGGAGCTTCGCCTCGACCGTCGCCGGGGTCGCGCTGACCAGTCCGACCATCCTCGATTCACCGGGCGGGGGAAGCAGCTACGTCGGCGGGCTCGTCGCCCTCGCGTACGCCAACGGCTACGCCAACTCCGCCTCGACCGTGTCCGACGGCGGAAGCACCAGCCTGAGCAACAACCTGGTGTCCGGCGGATCGATCGCCGACGCCAACCGCACCGGAGGGATCGTCGGCATGGCCACGGGGCCGACGACGGTCGCCGACAACTTCGTCAACACGACGCTGAGCAACCCCTCCCACCCGGTCGACGGCACCGGTGGCCAGGTCAATACGTACTACTACGTCATCGGCGGCCTGGCCGGTGAGGTGGGCACGACCTACACGACCTCCGACGGGGCACAGGCGGCTGGGGTCTCGATGTCCGGCAACGTGATCGGGGGGACCATCAAGGGCTCGTCGACAGGCCACCGATCGAACAATGGCGTGAACTTCGCCTCCGCCACGGTCGGATACGCCACCGTGGCGGGGCACGTAGGGACTGCCACAAGCCCCACGGCGAGCAACTGGACGTCGACGAACAACCTCGTCAGCTCCGATATCCAGTACACGAACGAGACCGGATCGGGGCTCCCGAACGCCGACGGCACCTCGGTCTCACCCGCGACGCTCAAGACCGAGTCGACGTACTCGGGTACGGACACGGGCTTGACCGATCCGACGACGAGCGCGACGTACGACGATCTCGGCTGGGACTTCGGCACCGGCGGGACGACCGGCTGGGGCTGGACCGGAACCGCGACCGACGGGTCGCCGGCTCCGGCGGTCGCGCCGAGGGTCGCGCTGGACAGCGGCGTGGTGGCGTTCCTCGCGGGGACCGCTCCGTCAGCGTCGACCGTCCTCGTCGATGCCGGCGCCAAGACGAATCGCGGGACGCTGTCAGTCGACACCGGCGGCGTCGACTGGTCGACGCCGGGTACCTACAGCGCGACGGTCACGGCGACCAACGGCGGGTTCTCGGCGTCGAAGTCGCTGACGATCGTGATCGCCTCGGACACCGTGCCGCTCGCCAGGACCACCGGCGGGCTGGAGACGTCGGCCACGGCGCCGAGCGCGGCGGAGCTGCTCACGGCACTTGGCGCCGTGCTGCCGCACGACGACGGCGGGACGCTGGGCGTCGAGTATCCGGGTGGCGAGCCGGATTGGGACACGCCGGGCAGCTACACGGTCAAGGTGACCGACACCGGTGGCGCGGACGGCTTGAAGCCGGCGACGGCGACGATCCGTGTGGTCGCTCCGCCGACGGTGACGGTCGCCAACTCCACGGTCAGCTTCCGTTCCGGCACGACGGTGACCGCGCAGGACGTGCTCGACGCGGTGAGCCCGACGGCGACGTACTCGCCGGGGGACTCGGGCACCGTGACGGCAGATATCTCGAGCGTCGGCTCGGCCGTCGGTCAGTACACGGCGACGATCACCGCGACCGACCGGTACGGCTTTACCAGTGCGCCCGTGACGATCACAGTGGCGATCTCCAAGGGCAACATCCTGCTCGGTGATTCCACGCCGGTGTTCCAGGTGACGACCACTGAGCCCAGCGAACAGGCGATCCTGAGCGCGCTTGGCGTGGTGATGCCGGCCGGCACGACCGGGACGGCGACCGTCAGCGGTTACACGGCCGGCGACTTCCAGACGCCCGGTCAGTATTTGGTGACCGTGTCCGACAGCGACACGTCGGAGGGCGTTCCGCCGGTGACCGCGACGATCGAGGTCGTGCCTGTGTCGGTCACCACGGTGCCGGACGGGACGGTGTACTTCAACACGACCAAGCCGCCGACCGCGGCCAATGTGCTGAGCCAGGCCGGTGCGAAGATCACCGACGGAAGCGGAAACACCGTCGCCGGCTCGCTGAGCGCGGACGTCTCGCAGGTCGACGGCTCCACCGCCGGAACCTATACGGCGACGATCAGCGGCGTCGACATGTACGGCTTCACGACCGCGCCGGTCACGGTGACGGTCGACGTGTCGGCGGCCGTGGTCTCGGTGGCGAACGACACCGCGACGTTCACCGACACGGGGTCGGCGCCGTCGCAGGCCGCGCTGGTCAGCGCGCTCGGTGCGACCGTCTCGGGCAGCACGCGCGGCGGCCGGCCTGTGGTGGATACCTCGAGCGTGGACTGGAGCATCCCCGGGCGCTACAGCGTCATCGTCGGCGACGACGACGCGCATGACGCGGCCGACACCGTGAAGGCCTCGATCCGCGTCGTGCCGGTGCCCGTCGTCACGCTCCCGGTGACGACGGTGTATCTGCCGGTCAACGCGAACGACCCGCTCCCGGCCGCGACGCTGCTCGCGAACTCCGGCGCGAGCCTGACCGATGGTCACGGCAACGCGGTCGCCGGGACGCTCTCCGCGGATACCTCGGCCGTGGACGGGACCGTGGCGGGGACGTACTCGGCGACGATCACCGGTGTCGACGAGTACGGCTTCCACGCGGCGCCGGTGAAGGTGACCGTGCTGCTCTACCTCTCCCCGCAGCGGGCCGGGACCGTGTCGATCGCCGGCACCGCCGCGGTCGGCGAGACGCTCACGGCGAAGCTCACGGGCTGGGCCGGCCTGGTGGCTCCGAAGTATCAGTGGCTGCGGAACGGCCTCCCGATCCCGGGCGCGACCTCGGCGACCTACACCGTCGCGCCGGGCGACGCCGGGCAGCACCTCGCGGTGGAGGTCTCCGAGGCTCCGGACTGGTACGTGCCGGTCTCGGCCATTGCCGCTGACGTCACGGTCGCTGCCCTCGCCGGCGACCTCGGCCCGGGCGGATCGCCCGCTCCTGGCAACCCCACGCCGCCGCTGTCCGGTGGGTCGACGCCCCCGGCCACGACAAGGGTCGCCGCGCCGAAGGTCTCCTCGAGCAGCTACAAGGGCGGCGCCGTCAGGCTCAAGCTTCGCGTGTCCGGCAAGGGCTCGGTCACCGTCAAGATCACGATGAAGTCGGGCAAGAAGACGATCACGCTCGGGACGCGCAAGGTGACGGTCGAGAAGGCCGACACGCTCTCGACGTCCGTGAAGCTCAGCGCGTCGGCCCGATCGAGGATCAAGCATGCCTCTGTGAAGGTGACGGAGACGATCACGTTCAAGTCCTCGACGGGCAAGAGCGTCTCGGCGCACACGACGCTGACGATCAAGCGCGGCGCCCACTGAGGCGCCTGGCGGGCGCGAGCGACGCGCGCTGACCAGGCGCGAGGTCGCTCGCGCCGAGCTGGGCGGGCGGCTCGCCCGGCGCAGACGGCTCCGTGCATCCACGGTTTCGGAGGAGTCAAGTCCCGGGACGTGGGCGCAGGATCGCCCGGCGACGCCGCATCGTCAGCCGGCCCGGGTCTCTGAGGCGATGCGTGACCGGGTCTGCGCGGTTCGCCGGCGGACCGGGTGGGGCTCACCGTTGATCGCCTCGGAGCTCGGGATGGCGCACGCGACCGTCAGTCGCTGCCTCAAGCGGCGCCGACGCCTACCCACAGCGCGGCTGATGTGCTAGTCAGCCCACCAGTCGCGCCGGCCGTCGACGTCTTCGCGCGGAGCCTCGCCGAGATTGGGCGCGCCGATGACGAGGATCTCGAGGCCCTCCGGCCCGGCTTCGTAGCCTCGCCACGTACCGGGCGGGACGCGCACCGCGTCCCATTCCTTGAGCTCGACGATCTCGTCGTCGACCTTCATCCGCCCGCTCCCGCGCAGGACCACGTACACCTCCTCTTGCTTCTTGTGCGTGTGGCCGTACGGAAAGCGATAGCCGGGCGGGACGCGCTGGTAGCTCAGGCCGGATTTCTCCAGCTCGAGCGCCTTGGTCGCCAAGCGGAACTCCAGGTCCGGCGCGCCGTCGAACCTAGAGCCGAGGTCCTCCAGATCCTCCTTGATGTTCCTGAGCGTGAACGGCACGGCGGAAATCCTATGGCACCGCGCAGGACCTGCCACCGCGCTACATAACCTGGTCTCGGCCGCAGCGGATGAGCAGCGCGCGCGGCAGCGCGGCGTCCGCCCGAGCGACGTCATCGTGCCCGATGTCACGAGCGTGCTGCTTCTGCGCAGCAGCGTCACCCTCGCGCGCCGAGGGGTGGCGGAGATGGCAGCGCGCGAGGGGCTGATTCGGCGCTCCGGAGCGTGATCGAGCGGCGACCTTCCGGCGGACGATCATCCGCGATGACGTGACCCTCAAGGCGGCGATCCTCTCGAAGAAGGGCGAGGCGGTCGGCGATCGCGTGACCGCGCCCTTCTGAGGTTCGCCCAGCTGCGCGCAGGCGAGCGGCCTAGTTCGAGTCGCTATGCCGCAGCATGGCCAGCAGGAGCATCGCCCTCACTTCGGCGATGGCGTCCTCGTCCCCCTCGGAGGCCCGACACAACGCACAGGTACATAGAGCCAGGTGAGTGCGCGATACGACCGTGGATTCCTCGATGATGCGCTCGCGGTTCACGGTCTGGCCTCCGGCGTGTCCATGCCGTCGAGGCTATCGGCGTGGGCCTTGGGCGCTCAGTCCTGCCAGCCCTTGCTCTACCTACTGCTTTCCCTAGGAGGAGGGAGGACACCTGGCCCTCTACTCCCGTGAGAGGAGGCGCCCTGGTGAGGCCATCCGCGTTGCCCGTCAGCACGAGGCATCGCCTGGTGAGGGCCGTCTAACCGGCCTTCAAAAGCGTCGCGCGCGGAACGGTAGCGTCACCCGAATGCATCGAGCGCACGAGTCGGAGGCCGCGGCGCTGCGTCGCGGTCTGGTCGAGCAGCTGCGTGCGCGCGGCCTGCGCAGCGAGGCGGTCGCGGACGCGTTCGCGGCCGTGCCCCGCGAAGCGTTCCTTCGCGAGGTCGCCTCGCGCGACGGGCTCGTGGCCGTCTATCGCGACGAGGCGATCGCGGTCAAGGCCGATCGCTTCGGGCGCTGGCTGAGCTCGTCCTCGCAGCCGCTGATCATGGCCGCGATGCTCGAGCAGCTCGATCCGGAGCCAGGGCAGCGAGTGCTCGAGATCGGTGCCGGCAGCGGCTACAACGCCGCGCTGCTGCGCCACCTCGTCGGCGCCGACGGCGAGGTGAGCTCGATCGAGATCGACGCCGAGCTCGCGGACCGCGCCGGCGACGCCCTCGCAACGGCCGGCTACGACGCCCGGGTGCTCACGGGCGACGGCCACGCCGGGTATCAGGAAGCCGCACCGTTCGACCGGATCATCGTGACCGCCAGCACCGACGCGATCCCCAACGCGTGGCTAGACCAGCTGCGTCCCGGCGGCCGCATCGTGCTCCCGCTGCGCTTCGGGGTCGACGTGCTCCCGCAGACGATTGCCGCATACACGCGCCACGGCGTCAGCCTGCGTTCGACCGCGATGACCTGGGGCGGGTTCATGCCGCTGCACGGCGGCGAGGGCGGCGACGGCGGCCCGAACGGTCCGCCGGAGGACGCGGTGAGCGCGAGCGTGTCCGTGCGCGGGCGGCACGCGCTGCTGACGCAGGCGAGCGGTCCCGGGCTCGCGCGATTGTCGGTACACGCGCGGCGGCGGCTGCTCGCGTCGTTGCTCGGCGAGCCGCTTGCGCGCGAGCACGGCGGCGCGGTCGCGGTGCATTGGCCCGCGCCGCCCGACCTGCTGCTCTTCCTCGCGTTGCGCGTCCCGAAGGCTCGGCTGATCGTGATCCACGAACCGCGCCTGCGCGGCGTCGGTGTCGTCGCGCGCGACGGGGGTGGCGCGACGATCGCCGTCTTCCCCGTCGATAGCCTCGAGCGCGGCCAGACCCCGAGTGAGGCGATGTTGCGTTCGCGGCGCCGGCGTTGGCGGCTCGAACGCTACGGTGACGCTGGCGAGGTGCCCGAGCTGACGGAGCTGCTCGACGAGTGGCGCGAATTGGTCCGCGCTCGCAGGACGCGGTTTGAGATCACGGCGCGCCGCTCGCGCGGGCGCGACGCCAAGCTCGAATTCGGCTGGACCGCGGTCGCGTCTGGCTGACGGCTTGGCACGCCGCCGCGCCCGACCACCACGGCCGATGGCGAGACCAGGCCGTCAACGAGAGCGCCGGCCGGGTCGCCCGACGCCAGGGGGTTCCTGACCATCTCCAGCACGAGCAGGCTTCCGTCCCGAGCGAAAGCGAGGATGGTCGACACGGCGATGCAGTCGTGGATCCGCGAGCAGAACCCAGACGTCATCGGCGCGGCGCTTCACGAGCGGTTCGTGCGCTCGCACGCGGAGGGCGCCCTGATTACGCCGGAGCGCTCCGCGGAGGTGCTGCCCGGCCACCTGGCCGGTCACGAGACGGCGCAGATGAGACGCGCCGGCGCACCCGGAGGCGGCTCGATGACTCGGCTTGCACCCGGCGACGCGTTCCCGCCGCTGCGCTTCACGCGCGTCGGCGGCGCTGAGATCGACCTCCCCGGCGAGCGCGCGCGCCCTCAGCGCGCTGGAGCGCGCAGGGCAACCCTCTTTCCACCGAGAACCCCCCGCAACTCCGCGTCCGGTCGCGACGGGCTCCACATCGTCGCCTTCACGGTCAGGGTGCCGGACACGGGTCCGCTCACGGAGACCGTCCCGCCGATGCGCGACGCCGAGTCGAGCAGGACGTCGCCGGACACCGCCACGTCACCGCTGAAGCGTGCGCCGCGGTATGTGTACCTCGTTGCGGCTTTGCGGCGCTGGACCTTGAACGAGCCGCCGCGCAGCCCGCGCCCGCGCGCGCCTGCGAGCCGCGGCGTCTGATAGACCGCGTCCTCCACCGCAGCCCACGCGACGGCGGCCACGCGGCGCGCCAAGGGGGGACCGGTCCCCGAGGCCGGCCGCGACTCCCGCGCCCGGAGGGGGAACCCGGACACGCCCTGGATCTGCTCCACGCCGGTTGCGCCGCCGAAGGGCATGCCGACCTGCGAGTTCGTCCTAGCCGCACATGCTGTGCCGCCCACCTTCAGAGCGTTCAGGAAGTGCACGGCGATGCCGCCCGCGCAGTCGCTCCACAGCGTCGTCACATGGCCCGCGTTCTGGACCGTCACGAACCGCGTGCCGGCAGCGAACAGCGGCAGCAGCGTCCGCTCGGCTGCCGCGTCGAGGTAGTCGAGCCCGCCGCCGAGCAGCAGTGCCGGCACGTTCGCGGGGAACGGCTGGCCGGGCGGGAACGGCGGCTCGGGACGCGTCGGCGCGGGCCACGGCGTGCATGCGTCGGCGCCGGGGATCAGCAGCACGGGTTGCGAGGCGATGAAGCCGGTCCATGCAGCGACGGTGAACGGCGCGGTCGCGGAATTCGGGATCGCCTGGGCGGCGGTCAGGTACTGCGCGCGGCGCGTCGCCTCGGGCGCAGACTTGTCCCACGGGAACACGCTGTCGGCGCAGAACACGGCGTAGTCAGCGCCCACTGACTGCCCGGTCGGCGGCCCGAAGTCCGTCGGCGCGCTGCTCTGGGCCGCCAGCCGCAACAGCGGCGCCTTGTCACCGGCATCCAACGCGTGCGCGGCGGCGAAGATCTCGCCCTGATTGAGGAACGCCGGGTCCGCGAAGTAGTCGTCATAGAGGATGCCGAGCACCTCGCGCTCGCCGACGCGCAGCTTGTGCGGCTTGCCGGACGCGTCGAAGCCGGTGCCGGAGACCGGATGCGCGCGCAGCCGCTTCACGAGTGCCGCGAGCGTCGCGAGCGGGTGCTTCTCGCCCGCCGAGCACGCGGGCGACCGCCGGCATACGCGCACGGTGATCTTCGCCATCGCGCCCGGCAGCGTGCGGAAGAACGCGTCGTCGCTGGAGAAGTCCGGCGAGTCGAGCACTGCCGCGTGCAGGTGATCGGCGTGGCGGTACGCGTACGCCCGGACGTCGACGCCGCCATATGAGACGCCGACGTAGTCGATCTTCGCGTAGCCAAGCGCGGAGCGGACGTCGTCGACGTCGTCAGCGACGTCCCCTGAGCCGTAGCGGTCTGACGCAGCGCCCAGTGAGGCGCCGCATGCGCGCGCCGCGTCGAGCTGATTGCCCTGCACGTGCTGGAGCGCCGGGCAGTCGATCGCCGCCGACTGCCCGATCCCGCGGTGGTCGATCGCGAGCAGGTCGTGATTCTTGAGCAACGGCGCGAGCCTAGCCCGCCACAGGGCGTCAGACAGGATGTTCGAGACGCCAGGCCCGCCGTTCGAGGTCACGATCGCGCTGACCGCGGGGCCGGACTCGGAGTGAGGGGTGAGCTGGAAAGCGATCGGAATCGCCGGACCGGATGGGTTCGCGCGGTCGAGCGGCACGCTCACCGTGCCGCACTTCGCGTTGGCCGCGGCGCCCGCGCCGCACTTCCCGAACACCGCCCTAGGGGCGGCCGCCGCGGCGCTCGGCAGCGTGAGCGCGGCGATGGCGGCCAAGGATCCGAGGACTGCTCTGCGACCGGACATGGCGGCACGGTACTGCTCCGCGCCGAGGGCCGCCGGGGTCACCGGCTGACCGATCGTCATGGAGCGAACAAGCCCGCGGGTTCTTCGCGGCGGCGCTCCCAACCGCGAGCTTCCGTGAACGGCCAGAGGCATCGGTTGACGCCGTGCCGCGCTTCGCGACCGCGATCGCATGTCCGACCGGACCGGCGCCCACGCTCGGGCGGGCGCCGACCCTGGGTGCGGCTACGGCGCGAGCGGCGCGGGGCAGGCCGTGACCTTCTTGGTCACGAACTCGACCGTCTGGCAGGAGAACACGCCGGGGCGCGACGGGTTGACCGTGAGCTTCGTCCACTCGTGCGGGACGTTGGTCGAGCCCTGCACGACGATGCGCGTCAGGTTCGCCGGCTGGCCGGCCGGCTTGTCGATCGTGAGCAGGTGCGAGTCGCCCTCGAGCAGCAGGACGGGCTTGCCGAAGTGCTCCGTCCGCTCGGCGAGCACCGCCTTGACGGCGGCGAACGCCGGGGACGACGCCGCCGACCCGGACCACATGTCGGCCTGCATCCCGATCACGACGCCGGGCGCATGGGTGCGCTCGGCCTGGTCGAAGATCGCGTCGACCCAGTCCAGCGTCGCCGCCTCGCGACGCGTGTACTCCCGTGCGCGCAGCGCGGACTCCGCGCGCGTCTCAGGCGCCGGGTTGCCGGCGGCGTCCTTGCGGTCGCCGAACCATGCGTCCTGGTCGTCGTTGGAGCCGACCACGTGCACGGTGCCGAACACGACGTCGTCGTCGGTCCAGCTGACGTTCTCGGGGTATGCCCTCGACTGGTAGCCGACCTTGGCCGCATGGCGGCCGAGCGTGCGGCCCGGGCGCGAGAAGAACAGCTTGCGCAGCGTGTCCAGCCGCTCGGTCGGCACGTAGCCGCCGTTGTTCGCGCGATGGCAGTCGGTCCACTCGTTGTCGCCGGGCGTGTAGACGAACGGGTCATCGAACGCCTCGAAATCGGCGAGGCGAGCCTGGAAGTACGTCGTGTCGCAGCGGCTCGAGCCGTCCTTGATGTCGCCGAGGTGGATCACGCGCGAGACGTCGGGATCGGCGTTGAGCTCCTGGACGTCCTGGGGGAATTCCGAGATCAGGGCGGGGCCGTAGGGGATGTCGCCGATGACCGCGATCGTCGACTCGCGGCCCGGCTTCGGCCCGTGGTCATGGTGTCCTTCGGCGGCCGCGGCTGGCACCGCGGCGAGCGCGGCGGCCGAGGCCGCGACGAGCAATAGGCGCTTCATCCGCGCCACGCTATGAAGCGCCCGGGCCGGGGATGTGTACACCTCGGGAAGCGCAGTCACGAGATTTGTGTGCCGACGCGCGCCCGCGGTCTGCCGGCGGAGAACGAGCCGCGGTGACGGCAGTCCCGGTCCCCACGGCGCGCCGCGGGGACCGGGACTTGCGGACTGCTGCCTACGGCGTGGTCGCCGACAGGGTGAACGTGATCCGCTTGCTGTAGCGACCCACGACCAGCTTGTCGGTGGCGCCGACAGGCTGCTTGAACTCGAGGCCGACGGGGTCGTTGGCCAGCGGCTCGGCCCAGGACTTCACGAGCCTGGGAGTGCCGCCGATCGGCCCGAACGGGCCGCCGGCGGCGACCTGCAGCGCCTGCGGGAGCGCCGTGGCGCCGTTGACCAGATGGCCCGGAGCGTTCGTGCTCGAGTCCACCGCGGTCAGCGACGTGGTCGGGGAGCTGGACGTCACCTTCGCCGTCAGCGACGTGGTGTAGTCCTTCGCCACGCCCGGGATCAGCGAGCCGAGGGTCGCTGTCCCGGAGATCTCGAGCGACATCACCAGCGGGACGTCCGCGCTGACGTCGGCGTCCTCGGAGTCAGACCCCGACGCCGCCTGGATCGAGAACGCCATGGACTTGGCGGCCTCGGTGTTGCCGGCCTTGTCCTTGGAGCGGTACTCAACCACGTGCGAACCGGCCGCCGAGACCTGGAGCGTCGTCACGAACGGGCTCGCCGAGCTCGTGTTGTCCTTGCGGACCCACTCGCCGGTCGCCCCGCCGGTGTTGACGCGGTACTCCGTGTAGTCCACGCCGGAGCCCGCGGTCGAGCCGCCGCCCTGCGTGACGGTGGCGGTCCCGACCATGCCCTGCCAGCCTTCCGCGCCCTTGTGCGAGTGGATCTTGCACAGGAACGTGTAGGTGCCGGCGGTGTCGACCAGGCTCGTGACCGGCGGGTCGCCCGGCAGGACGATCGCGCCCGGGTTGAGCTTGGTGCCGTCGCTGGTCGGAGACTCGCCGGGCTTGATGATCCACAGGTCGTGGACCGTGCCCGCCGTGGCCGCCGGGAAGTTCCAGCGCACGGTGTCGCCGACCGTCGCGGTCAGCGCGTTCGGCTCCCAGTGATCCGGGAACGCGTTGGCGTCGACCGTCTTCGGCGCGCCGCCGCCCCCGCCGGCCTGAGCCGGATCGGTGGCCGACAGCTGGACGTTGACCGGACCGTTGTAGGTCCCGCCCGCGCCCGGGGTCGCCGGCGTCAGCGAGCTCGTGGTCACCGGCGCGGTGGTGTCGCCACCGGCGGCGCCGATCGTGAAGTCGACCTTCTTGGTCGCCTCCACGTTGCCCGCGACGTCGGTCGAGCGGTACTCGACCGTGTGGGCACCGTTGCCGGAGACCGTCACCGGACCGCGCGCCGAGCCCGCGTCGAGCGGGAGCACGCGGACGTTGCGGTAGTCGATGACGTCGCTGTTGCTGTGGTTCTGCAGGCCGATGTAGCCGCGCGTGAACTGGCGCGCGCTCGTCGACGGATCGCCCGCCCGCGAGGAGGGCTTGTCCGGGGTGTTCTGGAACGTCTGCAGGACCTCGCCGTTTCGGATGATCGTGTACGTCTGGCCGACGACCTTGATCTCGTAGTCGACCCACGTGCCCCGCGGCTGGACCTTCGCCTGCGTGGTGTCCAGCGGCGAGAAGTTGTAGACCGAACCGGTCTTCTGCGGCTCGCTCGCCTGGTTGTCGTTGACCTGGATCTCGTGGCCGCAGTAGATCGCGACCCACGCCTGATCGCTCTGGGCCGAGCCCACCTGGCACGGGTACCGGTTGGCCGCCGTGCGGGTCACGGCCTCGGCCGGGTTCGGGAAGCGCACGAACGCGCCGCCGTTGCCCGTCGAGCCGGTGCCCGAGTCGCGCCACTGGAACTTCAGCGAGAAGTCGCCGTAGTCCTTGACCGGGTACCACGGCATGCCCAGGCCACCGTTCGGGCGGGCGAAGCCGCCGTCCGCGGTGTTCCAGGTCAGGCCGCCCGGACCGGCCTGCGCCCACTTGGCGAGGTCGGCCGCGGAGTTGAGGATCGTCTCCTCCTCGACATAGGGCTTCCACGCGCCGCCGTCGACGCGGATCTCGGTCGCCTTCACGCCCGAGGTCGCGTCGGTCGCGTCGAGATCGACCGCGACGTCGCCGTCGTAGGTGGCCTTCGGCGCCTCGCCGTTGAGCTTGGCCGAGGTCGTCGGGGCGGTCTTGTCGATCTTGAACGTCACCGTCCGCGTCGACTCGACGTTGCCCTTCTTGTCGGTCGAGCGGTACTCGATCGTGTGCGAGCCGGCCGAGCTGACCGTGAACGGCGCCGTGTAGGCGGTCCAGGTCGCGGTGCCCTGCTCGCGGTACTCGGTCTTGTCGAGGCCCGACCCGCCGTTGTTGTCGGTGGCGTTGAGCGTGACCTTGACGTCGGAGTCGTACCAGCCGCCGTCACCGTTGGGCGTCGTCGGGTCGAGCACGCTCGTCGTGTTCGGCGCCGTCGAGTCGCCACCGGTGCTGCAGCCGTCCGAGGCGACCGTGAACGACTCGAGCTCGACGTTCTTGTTCGCCGTGTTGGCGTCGCGCTTGCCGAACACGCCGATGCGGTAGCCGCCCGGCTGGTTGAGGTACTGCGTCGTCGAGATCGGCGCGCCGAACGTCGTGAACGTGACCCCGTCCAGCGACGTCGCCGTGGTCAGCGTCTTGGCCACGTCGTCGTAGGCGAGCCGGACCCAGACGTAGTCGCCGCTGACCGCGAGCGCACCCGAGTTCGGGTAGGGCACGGTAGCCGGCGGCAGCGTGATCGCCGCCCCGTTGGACGTCAGCACCCGCTCCGCCCACTTGCCCGGCTGGCTGCCGGACGTGTTCGGATCGGTGTCGTTCTTGTACTGCACCGTCGCCTTGACGAAGTAGTTCGGGCTGAAGCTGTTCACCAGCCCCAGTCCGAGCGCCTCGCCATCCGCGGACAGGCCGGCATGCACGACCTTCGCGGTCGCGGTCCACGAGCCCGCCGGGGCCTGCTGCAGCAGCAGCTGGGCGTTGCCCGTCGCCGCGTACAGGTCGGCCTGGCGCAGCGGGACCACCAGGCGGCCGTTGGCCACCGTCAGGTCCGCACCCGCGATCGGGTTCACCAGCTGCCACTTCGGGTCGATGGTCGAACCGGTGAACTCGTCGGTCTCCGGGCACTGCCCGTTGCCGCCGCAGTCCTCACCGGAGATCTGCGGGTCGGCGGAAGCGACGACGTTGAACGCGTCGAACTGGGCGACGTCGTCGGTCCCCCCGGCGTCGTGCTTGGCGAACACGCCGACTCGGAGCCCGCCGGGCTGGGACAGGTACTGCGTGACCGAGATCGGCGCGCCGAACGAGGTGAACGTCGTTCCGTTGGTCGACGACCAGGTCGTGATCGTCTTGGTGGTGTCGTCGTAGACGAACCGCACCCAGATGAAGTCACCGGAGGTGCTGAGTCCACCGGAGTTGGGCCACGGGACCGTCGCCGGCGGCAGGACGACCGACTGGTTGTTGACCGTCAGCACGCGCTCCGCCCACTTGCCGGGCTGGTTGCCGGAGGTGTTCGGATCGGTGTCGGCCTTGTATTGCACCGTCGTCTTGAGCAGGTGGTTCGGGTTGAGCTGGTTGATCAGCGCCAGTCCGGCCGCCTCGCCGTCACGGTCGATGCTCGCGTGGGCGACCTTCGCGGTCGCCACCCACGAGCCGGTCGGCGCGTTCTGCATCAGCGCCTGCGCGTTGCCCTGATCGGTGTAGAGGTCGCCCTGCAGCATCGGCATCGTGAGACGCCCGCCGCCCACGGTCGGCGGGTTACCCGCGGCCGGGTTGACGATCTGCCACTTCGGATCGAGGGCCGAGCCGCTGAACTGATCCGACTGCGGCGAGCAGGAGCCGTTTCCGCCGCCTGGGAGGTCGATCGCGAACGTGACCGACCCGTTCGGTGTCTCGACATTGCCCGCGCGGTCACGCGAGCGGAACTCGACTGTGTGGTAGCCCTCGTCGCCGATCGTGAACTCGGTCACGAACGGGGAGGCGTTGCCGGAGTTCTCGCGACGCGTGTAGGCGCCGCCGTCGATCCGGTACTCGGTCCACTCGACGCCGGCACCGCCGGCGCCGTCGTTGGCGCGCAGCGCGACCTTCACCGCCGCGGTGTAGCTGCCGGCCGGAGTCTGGTCGTTGAGCTGGACCGTCGTCGTCGGCGCGACGGTGTCGTCGCTGACCGGCACGGCCGTGGTCTTGGTCGCCTTCTCGTCGTCGGCGTAGGTCACCGTCAGCTTGGCGCTGTAGGTGCCGGGCTCGGCGTAGACATGCGTCGGATCGGTGCCCGCCGCGGTCTGGCCGTCTCCGAAGTCCCACTGGTAGGAGACGCCGCCGGAGGCGCCGATCGAGAACTGGATCTGACGTGCCGAGGCGGTCTTCTGCCATTGCGGGTCGGGGCCCGGGGTGTCGGCGCCGCCGGTGTACTTGAAGCGGTACAGGCCGGCGTTGGAACCGGTGGTGAAGAAGCCCTCGTAGACCTGCACGTAAAGCGCGCCGTCCGGACCGAACTTCGAGTCCATGTAGTTCGCAGCCCAGGGCAGCGAGCCGCGGAAGCTGTCCGCGTAGATCGGCTGCGAGCCGTCCTGATCGGTCGCCGGATCCAACAGCAGCGCGTGCTTGGCGCTGGTGTTGCCGAAGTCGTTCAGGAACCAGCGGCCGTCCCAGTACTTCGGCCAGCGCGCGGAGTTGTCCGCGCCCTCCTTGTAGCGGTAGATCGGGCCCGTGAACACCGTCGCGCCGGAGGCGGTCAGGTACGGGCACAGCTGGGTCGGCGTCGCGCCGTAGTTCGGGGCGTTGTCGGCGCCCAGCTCACGCGGGAACTGCGGGCAGCCGTTGCCGTTGTTCGGGTTGCCGCGCGAGTACCACACGTTGTTGGAGTGCGCGGTGCCCGCGTCCTTGCCGGTGCCGGTCTCGTGCGGCAGGGTCACGAGACCCGTGTTGTTCGTCGAGTCGTTGACGAGGTTGTTGCAGTCGTACCAGCCCGCGGTCGGGTTGGACGCCGGACCGCCGTTGACGAAACCAGCGCCGTTGGTGGTCCGCAGCGAGCCGTCGGCGACGCGGTCGCGATACGCCTGCTTGTTGCCCATGCAGTACGGCCAGCCGTAGTTGCCCGCCGTCGGCAGCTGCGTGGCGGTCTCGTACGTCGACGGACCCTGGGTCGCCGACGGCGAGCCGGCGTCCGGGCCGACCCACGCGGCGAACGGGACGTCGGTCTCGGGATCGATCGTCATGCGCGACGGGTTGCGCAGGCCCATGGCGTAGATCTCGGGCTTGGCCTTGCCGCCGCCGCCCTCGGTGCCGTCGAACAGGTTCGGCCCGTTGGGCGAGCTCGCGGTCGGCAGCGAGTAGGTGGTTCCCACCCCGACTACCGGCTTCGCCCCGTCCGCAAGGTTGTCGATCGGGTTGAAGCGCAGCATCTTGCCGTTGTAGTTGTTGGTGTTGCCGGCGGTTCTGCGTGCGTCGTTGAACGCGACGTTGTTGCTGCCGCAGTGCGTGTTGGTCGCCTGCGTCGGGTCACCGGTCGGGCAGCGCTGGGGCTGGTAGTTGCCCGAGTAGCCGTTCGTGCTCTGCGACGAGTTGTCGTCGCCGACGGTGACGTAGAGGTTGCCCTCGGAGTCGAACGCCATGCCGCCGCCCTGGTGGCAGCAGCTCCAGATCTGCAGGTCGTAGTTGAAGATCACGACCTCGGAGTCGAGATCGAGCTTCTTGGTCTGCAGATTGATGGTGAAGCGCGAGATGCGCGCCTGGGCCATCTTGGTGATGCGGCGCTGGTCGCCGTCGGCCATGCCCGGGTGGACCGGGTTGTCCGGGTTGAACGTCGGGACGTACTGCAGGTAGACGTGGCCGGTCGTGCCGAAGTCGGGCGCGGCGGCAACGCCGAGCAGTCCGGTCTCGATCTTGCCGTTGACCTCGTTTCCGCCCCCACGGTCGCCATAGACGGGCAGCACTGCCGCCTGCGTCACGCCGGAGTTGACGGTGCCGTTGTCGGCCTTCGGGTCGTAGATGTGGATCGGGCCGCAGCCGACGCCGACGTTGCGGTTGGCGAAGTCGAGGATGATCGGCGAGGAGGCCTGGCCGATCATCTTGCCGCGCTCGGCGTTGGTGCGACAGTCGGCGCGGCCGATGTAGATCGCCCACCCGTTGTTGGCCAGCGACACGCCGTGCGACTCGCCCGAGTTGGCCAGGTCGCCGGAAGCGGCGCTGACCACGCGCTCGGTCGAGTAGTTGGACATGATCGTGGCCTTGCAGCCACCGCGCACGAGACCGGCGGACCACTGGATCGCGCCCAGCAGGTGCTTCTTGAGATCAGCCTGGCCGAAGGCGGCGGCCGTCCGGCCCATGCCGGTGTAGAAGGAGCGGCCGCCCTGGTAGTCGCGGCACCAGGAGATCGGCCAGTCGGTGCCGCCCGTGGCGGTGCCGTCGCCCGCCGGGGCGTTGGTCGCGTGGTAGCGCGCGACGGTGTGGACCGTGCCCGTGGGCCGCGGGTTCCACCGGTAATAGATGTCGTTGCGGGTCCACTCGAGCGGCAGGCTCCTCGTGGACGGATGCACGCGGTCGCCGAACACCACGACCTGGTCAGAAGCCGTTGTCGGGCTCGCGGCGTCGGGGCGGGCGCCGATCAGCCCGGTGACGAAGGCGTTGCCGGGTTCGGCCTCCGCGGCTTCACCGATCCCCACGAAGCCGCCGCCGCCCTGGATGTAGCCCTGCAGGGCGGTCTCCTGGGCCGGGTTGAGGAGGTCGCCCTTGTTGTCGAGGAAGACGACGGCGCGGTAGCCGGCGAGGTTCCCGGCCGTGAAGGCAGTCGCATCAGAGGTCTCATCGACCTTGAAGTCGTTGGCGTCCCCGAGCGCCTCTAGGGCGTCGACACCGGCGGCTATGGTCGCGTCGGCGGTCCCATGGAACACGAGCACCTTCGGCGGCGTCTGCGCGCCGGCGATCAGGATCCGCTCCACGGCGTCGTCGCTGTTGGAGTCGATCACGACACGGGCGACCGAGGTGTAGTTCGGGCGTGTCGGCTTGAAGCCGGCGTTGATCGTGCAGCTCGCGTTCGGCGCCAGCGTCTTGCCGCGGCAGTTCTCGCTGACGATGGCGAAGTCGCCGGCCGTCGTGTCGCCGCCGTCCTCGGCGTCGGCCTGGATCCGGATCGCGTTGCCGGCGCTCGAGATCACGAGCGGGGCGTCACCGTCGTTGGTGACCTGGATCGGCGCCTGGTTGTCGGCCGCGGGCGTGCCCAAGGGCACCGAAGGGAAGAACTTCGGACTGGCCTTCAGCGACGGGGCGGGGTCGCCCTTCGTCGCGATCGCGCTCTCGGCGCTGTTGCGGAACGGGTTGAAGTTCGTCGGCCCGCCGATCCCGACCGGGTCGCGTTCGACGAAGTAGTACTTGGTCTTGTTCTTGGCCGACGCGAACAGTGGCGCGAAGTTGATGCCCCCCTGGCCGGCCGTGCGCTGGTCCGCGTCGCCGCAGTCCGGGCGGATGCCGCTCGCGGCCATGTCCTTGACATGGAAGGAGATGACGCGGCTGCCGAACTTCTGGATCATGCTGTTGACGTACGCGGCACCCACGCCCGGATCGGCGGGACTCGCGTGGCCCGATGCGCCGCAGACCGCCCAGCCGATGTCGATCTGGCCGACGACGTAGCGCGGGTCGGTGTGCTCCATCACGATCTCCCAGGCGCTCTTGAGCACCCCGTTGTCCGTGAACCGCGTGCTGAACTCGCTGTTGTGGTTGTGGAAGTACGCGGGACCGACGCCGGCCTCGACCGAGCGCTTGCCGAGCTTGTTCAGCTGCAGCGCGGTCTGCAAGGTCTGCTGATAGCTCCCGAGACCACCGGCGCCGTCCGCGCCGCCCTCGCCGACCATGTCCTGGCCGAGGATCTTCGCGGCCGCGATCTCGCCGTCCCACGTGGTCTCGCTCAGGCTCCCGTGACGAGCCGGGAAGCGGAGGCCGTACTTGTCGCCCAGCGCTCGCAGGTCCAGCATGCCCTGCCGGTTGCCCTGCGGATTCGAGCTGCTCGGGAACGGATTGCCCGGATAGCCGTAGAGCTCGACGTTCTTGATGCCCTGCGCTTGCAGGAATGCGAACAGCCGCTCCATGCGCGCCGTCACGTTGTTGGCCGGCATCGTGGGCACGCAGTAGGGCGTCGCCGGCGCCGGCGAGGCCGGGCAGAGGATCTCCCCCGAACCTCCGCTCAGGTAGTCCCTGAAGTTGTACAGCTGAATGCCGCTCTGGCCCACGGGCGCACCCTCGCCCATCGACGCCGGCCGCTGTGCCTGCGCAGCGCCGGCGGTCGCGAGAAGCGCGCCCGCCGTCAGCGCAGCGGCCATGGCCATCCGCACCTTCCGGTATCCCAGCATCAAATCCCTCTCCTCTCGACGGACCGACTTATGTCAGTCCGCACGGCGAAAGTCTAAGCGGAGAGCAGAGATGAGCGCAAATTTAGGTTTCGCCAGCTACCGAAGCTGGGCCCGTCCTCGTTGCCCAATGGTGCGATCGGGGCTTGAACGACCAAATCCCGTGGGTCATTCTCATGTTTTTACGAGTCGCTGATCCGCAAGAAAGGCCCGATCGACGAGCGGCGTCGCGCTCCCAGCGGCATGCCCCATCCGCGGACGCGGCCGAGGGTACGTCCCCGAGGTCGCGGCGCAGCATCGTGGTAGGGCACGGGACGGGTAACGTCGCGGACCGTGGGGTTGTCTGATCGCGACGAGCTGGTGTTGGGCCTGCTGGCCGCTCCCGGGCTGCCTACGGAGGTCGCCGAAGCGCTGGCTGAAGACCTGCCCGGGCTGCTCGCGGACCGCGTGTCCGGCGTGGTCTCGTGGCGCGTCCCTGTCCGGACCGACCCCGCGGTGGCCGACATCGGTCAGGGTGTCGAGGCCATCGACTTCGCGCGTGCGCGCTTGCTCCGCGAGTGCTGGGATATGGCTGTCTGCATCACTGATGCCCCGTTGCGCATCGGAACACGTCCTGTCGTCGCGGACGCCAGTGCCACGCATGGGGTGGCACTGATCTCGCTGCCCGCGCTCGGAGCGGTACAGACTCGCCGTCGCGCGCGCGACGCGGTCATCCGGCTCGTCGACGGACTGGTCGGCGAGAGCCTCGAGCTCGGCGAGCGTGGCCCGAGGCGTCGCGCGCGGGTCAGCCATCGGATCGCCTCTTTGGCGGCACCGATCCGCGCGGTCGAACCGCCGGACGACGACGTCGATCTCCGCTTCGTCGCTGCGGTGGTGCGCGGGAACGTGCGGCTCTTAGCCGGCATGGTCCGCGCCAACAGGCCCTGGCGCCTGATCGTTCGGCTCTCGCGGGCGCTGGCGGCCGCCGCAGCGGCGGTCGTCTTCGCGCTCGTCACCTCGGACCTTTGGGTGCTGGCGGATGCTCTGAATTGGCTTCGCCTCCTTGTCCTCACCGTGCTGTCGGTCGGGGCGACCGTCGTCTGGCTGATCGTCTCGCACCGCCTGTGGGAGGCGCGGCAGGGGAGAGGGAGCCGTCAGCAGACAGTCCTTTTCAACGTGGCTACGACGCTGACCCTGCTACTCGGAGCCGCGTCGCTGTATGCGGCGCTGTTTGCGCTCACCATCGGGGCGGCCGCAGTGGTGATAGACGCCGGGGTTCTGGGGGAGGCACTCGGTCACGACGCCGACGTCGGCGACTACGCGGCCCTGGCCTGGATGGCAAGCTCGCTCGCGACGATCGCGGGTGGGCTGGGGGCCGGCCTTGAGACCGACGAAGCCGTGCGGGAGGCCGCTTACGGCTACCGCGTCGAGCGAGCCAGCGAGCGCGACAGCCGGAGCATCGAGTCCGCGTCGGGCGAGTCCAGCAGAGAGGACTTCGCGGCGTAGGTTCGGGGTAGGGCAGGGATGGGCCGAGTCTCGCCACACCGTGTCGCGCCTGGTCGGCGCGCCGCCGGGCTACGTCGGCTACGAGGATGCCGGTCAGCTCACCGAGACCGTGCGCCGGCGTCCCTACTCGGTGCTGCTGCTCGACGAGATCGAGAAGGCGCACGCCGACGTCTTCAACATCCTCCTGCAGCTGCTCGATGACGGACGTCTCACGGACGGCCAGGGCCGCACCGTCGACTTCCGGCACACGCTCGTGATCATGACCTCGAACCTGGGGGCCGACCGCATCCAGGCGCACGCGCGGCGCAACGAGCCGTTCGAGGAGCTGAAGGACGAGCTGATGGACATGCTGCGGCAGAGCTTCAGGCCCGAGCTGCTCAACCGGATCGACGAGATCATCATCGTGTTCCGCTCGCTTGACCGAGATCAGCTTGTGCAGATCACGCGGCTGCTGCTCGACCGGGTCGCCCGGCGAATGCGTGCCCAGGGCGTGGAGCTAGAGGTGTCCGACGACGCAGTCCAGTACCTGGCGAACGCCGGCTTCGATCCCCAGTACGGGGCGCGCCCACTGCGGAGGGCGATCCAGCGGCTGTTGGAGGATGAGCTCTCGGAACGGCTGCTCGCGGGCGAGATCGGGCCCGCCAGCGCGTGCGGGTCGACCTGCGTGACGGCCGGCTCAGCGTGGAGACGGTGGCCGCTCGAGAGGCGTCGGAAACCGGCGCCCGCGCCTGACGAGCCGACCGCCCCTGTGCCGTCGGGCCACGGAGCCGCTGCATAGGCACGCGTCTGGGCGAAGGCGTTGGGAACTCCACTTGGCGGTCGGCAGTGGCACGGTAGACCGGTCGGTGATCAGTGCGATCGACTGCGCGAGCCGATCTATCCGGGCCTATCAGGACTCCCGAGCCGCGGTGTTGGTGTGTGCGCCTGGCTGGAGCAGGTGCTGTTTGAGTTGGTGGCGGGATTTGATTCCGAGCTTGCGGAACGCTTTGCGGAGGTGGTAGTCGACGGTGCTGGGGCTGATGAACAGCTGCGCCGCGATTTCCTGGTTCGTGGCCCCCCCTGCTGCGAGGCGGGAGATCTGTGCTTCCTGGGGGGTCAGTTCATCGCGCGTCTCGACGGACCGTTTCCGCGCGTGCTCGCCGGTCGCCTCGAGCTCCACCCGGGCGCGCTCGGCGAACGCTTCCATGCCGAACTCCGCGAACAGCTCGTGGGCGGTGCGTAGCTGCTCACGCGCGTCCAGCCGGCGGCGCTCGCGGCGCAGCCATTCGCCATAGACGAGGTGGGCGCGGGCGAGTTCCACGCGGACGCGGGTCCGCTCGAGCCGCTGGATCGCCTCGCGATAGAGCGGCTCGGCGGCTTCGCCGTCGGTCAACAGCGCCCGCGAGCGGGCTTCGACGCCGAGCGCCCAGTCGGTGCCACTGGCGCCGGTTGTCTCGGAAAGCTGGGCGAGGGCATCGACCGCGAGCCCGGCCGCCCCGCTCCGGGCGGCTGCCTCGATCAGCTCGACCGATCCCCAGTTACGCCACCACGAGGCGTGTGTGTCCTCGGCGGCCTGCTGCGCCGCGGCGAGCGCCTCCTCGTAGCGGCCCAGGCCGTTGTGGAGCACAGCGGTCACCCAGTGAACGAATGTCAGCCCCCCTTGTCCCTCGCCGCGACGCACGACCTCCCGTGTCGTGGCCTCGATCACCTGGGCGGCCTCGGCTTCGCGGCCGTGGAAGGCGACATGGGCCAGCCCCACGTACGGCGCGAGGCTCGCGCCCGTCACCTCGTTGACCGCCGCCGCCTCCTCGAGCAGTGAAGAGGCCGTGGCGAACTCCCCCGCGAACAGATGCACCGCCGAGCGTGTCGCCAGTGCCAAGGGGAGCCCGCTCAGCGCACCGGCATCACGCGCTAGCTGGACGAAGCGCGCCGACAGCACATCCCACGTCTCGTCGTCCCACAAAAATGCCGCGACACGGGATGCGAGCGACAGCCACCGACGCCCTTCGCCTCGCGAGATGTCCTCGTCTCGGAAGGCGTTGACCGCCGTCCGCAACGTCGGTGTTCCCGCGGCGTATCCCTCTGCGACCAGCAGCCCCAGTCCATCCAGCAACAGGTCAGACGCGCGCGGAGGCTGCGACGATGTAGGCGCCGCTCTGGCGGCCCGCGCGGTCTCCAACACACTCTCGTCGCTCGCGAGGATACCGGGGAAGAACACGGCGGTGAGCGCTTCTAGATAGGTGTCACGGGCGAGCTGCTGATCGAGTGGTTCGAGCCGCTTGGCGGCCTTCAGCAGCAGAGGTGGAGCATCGCTACCGCGGCCCAGCGAGAATGCGATCTGACCGCGAAGCAGGTCGACTTGGGGGCGCTGGAGTTCGTTGAGCGGTCCGGATTCGGCGATGTTGACGAGTCGGAGCGCGGAGTCAAACGCGCCGGCTTGGTGTTTGGCCTGTGCTGCCGCGAGCGCGCGTGCTGCGCGGCGCGAGGGCTCGGGTGTGAGGACGGCTGCTCGTTCTAGGAACGCGGCTGCTGCCGCCAATCCTCCGCGCGCCTGAGCGCGGCCGGCTGAGCGCTCGAGCTCAGACGCGACGTCCTCGTCGAATCCCGGCGTCGCTTGGGCGAGATGCCAGGCGAGGCGATCGGGATCGACCTCAGGGTCGGTCGCGTCGGCGAGCGCGCGATGTACGGCCTGCCTGTCCTCGGTCGACGCGGCGCGGTACACCGACGAGCGGACCAGCGGGTGACGAAAGGTCACGCTCGCGCCGATCGCGAGCAACCCATCGGTCTCCGATGCTGCCTTGACGCCGATCCCGAGCCGGCCGGCCGCCCGCCACACCAGCACCGGGTCGCCGACAGGCTCTGCCGCCGCCACCAACAACAACCGCTGAGTATCCGCCGGGAGCCCCGCGAGCCTGCGGCGGAAGCTGTCCTCGATCCGCCCCGACAGCCCCGGCGCGTCCAGCAAGCCGAACCCGCCCGCCAGCTCAGCCGGCGTCAACCCCCGCGGCAACTCCAGCAACGCCAGCGGATTGCCGCGCGTCTCGGCGACGAGCCGGTCCCTCACCCGCTCATCCAACGGAACCCGGACCGCCGAGCTCAACAGCGCCCGCGCGTCACCATCCCGCAGCCCTTCGACCACCAGCTCCTGAAATCCCTGGAGCTCATCGCCCGGGTCGCGCGTCACCAATACCAGCGCGACCGACTCCGCCAACAGCCGCCGCGCAACGAACACAAACGCCTGCCCCGAGGCCCGATCAAGCCACTGCGCATCATCAACCACACACAGAAACGGCTGCTCCTCGGCCACCTCCGCCAACAGGCTCAGCACCGCCAACCCCACGAGAAACCGATCCGGAGCGTCCCCCGCCCGCAACCCGAACGCAACCTCCAGCGCATCCCGCTGAGGCGCAGGAAGCCGGTCCAGCCGATCCAGCAGCGGCGCGCACAACTGCTGCAAGGCCGCGAACGCAAGCTCCATCTCCGACTCCACACCAACCGCCCGCGCAACCCGAAACCCCGAAGCCGACCCGATCGCAGACTCCAACAGCGCCGTCTTGCCAACCCCTGGCTCGCCGCTGACTACCAACACCCGACTCTGCCCGCGACGCACCTCATCGAGCAGCCGCTCCAGCGCCTCGAGCTCGACGCGCCGACCGTGCAACACCTACGCCGGCCCCTCGGTGAGCATGCAACGCCGACGATACCGGGCCAGCGCTGCTGCCGGTGCTCCCGTCGGCTAGCTACTTGCCCCGGAAATAGTCGCGGTCGTTGACGCGGTTCCGTCCGACGCGGTAGGGATCATTTGCCTGCAAATCGGGCGATTTTGGAGGTTGGCTGTGCTGCGCTTGTCGGGCGGACAGGTGGAGTCGTTGTTTGATCTCGGGCTGCCGGTGCAAGTGGCCGAGTTGCCCGCGGATCTCGCGGCGCTGGACGAGTTGCTGGCCGAGCCGGGGGTGTTGGCGCCGATCGAGGCGTCGTGGGCCGAGGACGCCGTGTGGTTCGGGCGCCCGACGGTGCCGATGGACAGGTTCGTGCGGTTGATGATCGTCAAGGCGCGGTC
>NZ_AUEK01000010.1 GCF_000425945.1 Candidatus Solirubrobacter pratensis | reverse complement strand
CACGTCCGAATGTTGCGCGACTACGACTGCGTCGAGCTCGTACGCACCGAGCCACGCCGCGGCGCCCTGCAGCACTTCTACCGCGCAACCGCGCGCCCCACGCTCGACGAGGACCAGTGGAAGACGCTGCCCTCCAGCCTGCGCAAGGAGCTCTCCGGCGAGAGCCTCGCCGAGATCGTCGAGGACATGCGCGCCGCCTCGGAAGCCGGCAAGCTCGACGACCCCGAAGTGATCGTCCAACGCACCCCGCTCGAGCTCGACGACCGCGCCTTCAAGAAGCTCAACCGCCTGCTCGCCCGCACCCACGAACAAGCACTCGCGATCGCCGCCGAAAGCGCCCAACGCCAAGGCGAGAAGAGCACCACGGTCTTCCCCACCGAGCTCGCCGTGCTGCACTTCAGGCGCGCCGAGCAGTAGACGGGCGGCGGCCCCGGTCCGTCCCGGCGACGTGGACGCCGTGGTCGAGCACGCCCTGTAGGAACGCCGGCTCGTCGCCGGAGAGCTCGCCGGCCAGGCCCTGACGGACCTGAGGCCGCCGGCGGCGGGGTTCGGCGCCGCCGGCGACCCACTGCCGCCGGCATCCACCGGCGAGCAGGAGCGGGGTGTCGGTCGCTACGGATTGGCCGTCGCGAGCGTGAACGTGAGCGTCTTGCCGTACGTGCCGGTCCGCAGCGGCTCGTTCGCGCCGATGGCCTGCCGGAACGAGAGCGTCAGCGCGTCGTTGGAGACCGGCGCCGTGTAGGTGAGCAGCGTCGCGGGCGCCGCCGCGAACGCGCCCGCGGGCGAGCCGAGGTGCGAAGCCGCGACCTGGACCGGTTCCGCCAGCGAGTAGGAGCCGTTCACGAGCCGGCCGGTGCCGGCGGGATCCGTGACGCTCAGCGTCGCGTCGCCCGCCGTGCTGGTGACCGTCGCGGTCGTGCCCGCGTCGTAGGACTGCTTCACGCCGGGCACGAACGCGCCGAAGCTCGCGGCCGGGCCGAGGTTCAGCGACAGCGTCGCCGGCACCGTCCCACCCGCGCTCCCCTGCGTGCACAGCGAGCGGTTCACCGTCTCCCCGCGCGCGAGCTTGACCGTCGTCGTCTCGAGCACGGTCCCGTCCGGCGCGGTGCACGTCACCGTGTAGGACTCCTGCAGGAACTCGCTCGTGTACTGGCTCGGGCGCAGCGACGGGTTCAGGTTCCACTCGAACCTGCCGCTCGCCGGCACCTTCAGCGTGTACCGCAGGTGCGTCGGGAACGAGCGGACCTCAGGCGCGCCGCCGGTCCCCCACGTCGTCGGGGCCGAGTCGAGCGTGAAGTCCTTGCTCGCCGTGATCGTCGCGCCGGGCGGCGCCGTGCCCGTCAGGCGCGAGTGCAGCGCCGGGTTCTGCGACGCCTCCAGCATGTCCAGCAGCGTCCCGCGGATCGTCGCGCCCGGGTACTGGCCGATGCCGTAGTAGTTGTCGATCACGGCCTGGTACGGCGGGTGGTAGGTGTTGTTGCCGCTGTAGCCCGGCGTCGCCTCGGTCGTGAACCCGAACGCGCCGTAGGCGTAGTAGGTCTGCTCCTCTTCGGTCGACGTCGCCTCGTAGTAGACCTTCGGCCACGGGCCGTGGGGCCAGCCGGCGAGGTTCTTCTCGGCGATCGAGGTGGTCAGGTCCGTGTAGGTCGCCTGGTCGGCGATCACGCTCGGCTCGTTGAGCGAGGACTGGACCGACAGCAGGCGCTTGTCCGGCGTGTGCATGTCGATCCCGACCGTGACCGGATGCGTGGCGAGGTAGTCGGCGTAGGCGGCGTTCTCAGGCTCCGACAGCGGCGCCTCGCCGCGGAAGTTGGTGTTGCTCGGATCGGCGCTGGAGCCGTCGCCGCCCCAGAACGGCAGGAAGTTGCGGTTGTTGTTGATGCCCTTGCCCGAGGACCCGGCCGCGTCGCACTCCTCCTGCGTCGGGATCACGCCCGGCGAGAAGCGGCAGTTGCCGCGCTTCTGCTGGTTGCCGTTGACGTTGCGGCGCGAGACGTCGTAGCCGTCCGGGTTCTGCATCGGCACGACGGTCACGCGGCCGTTCTCGAGGAACCGCGTGATCTTCGGATCGCTCCCGTCGTTCATGAGCAGGTCGTGCGCGAACTCCATCGCGAAGTCGTTCGACGGCCACTCGCGCGAGTGCAGCACGCCGCCGACGTAGAACACCGGCCGGCCGTCGTCCTCGTTGACGCGATGCGCGATCTCGATGCCCTCGATGTCGCGCCCGAGCAGCGACTTATGGCTGAGCTTGATCAGCTTGACCTTGTCCGGGTACTGCGCCGCGAGCGCGTGCAGCTCGGCGACGGTCTCCGGCAGATCGCGATACGTCGTCCGGCCGGTCGGCAGCGGTGACGTCTGCGCGTGCGCGGCCTCGGCCGTCGACAAGCAGGCGCCCAGCGCGAGCACGCCGGCGCACAGCCTCCACTTCTTCAAGGCAACCCCCTCGTTCGTCCCTGATCCCGGCGGCGATCCTATGTCCGGGCCGCGCACGAGATCGCACGCGCCTCCCATTCGGGGGATGTCAGAGCCTCATGGCCGCCTCGGCGCGGTTGCGCACCCCGAGCTTGCGGTAGATCGAGCGGGTGTGCTGCTTGACCGTGTGAGGGGACAGGCCGAGGCGGCCGGCGATCTCGGCGTTGGTGGCGCCGGTGGCGAGCACGCGCAGGACGTCGCGCTCGCGCGGGGAGACCGCGGCCTCCGGCGCGTGCGGCCGCGGGATCACGCCCAGCTCGCGCGCGACGTGCACGGCGCCGGCGCGGCTCTCGACCGCGAGCCGTGCGTAGATCGAGCGCGTGTGCTGCTTGACGGTCCCGGGCGAGAGGTGCACCCGCGCCCCGATCTCGGCGTTGGTGAAGCCCTCGCCGGCGAGCCGGAGGATCTCGCGGTCGAGCGGGAGGAAGCGCAGGGTCGCCGGGCGCGGGCACGGGACCTCGACCTCGGCGCCGTCCGCGAGCCTGCGCACGGCGGCGCGCAGGTCACCCGCGCCGGCGTCCTTGGCGACGACGCCGAGCGCGCCGGCCTCGTCCGCGAAGCGCAGCGGGACGAGGTCGAAGCGCGAGGTCGTCAGCGCGACGCGGACGTGCGAGGGCAGCGCGCGGCAGAGCCCGCCGTAGCCGCCGAGGTGGACGTCGACGAGCGCCACGTCGACCTCGTGCGCCAGCGCGTCCTCGCCTGCCGCGCCGGCGCAGGACTCGACCCACGGCGCGCGCCGCAGCAGCCAGCGGATGCCCGACCGGATCCGCTCGTGGTCGTCGACCACGAGTACGCGTACTCCCCTCATCCCCGTCCCCCTCTCTTGTGGCCGAATCCTCGCGGTGGGGGCCGGCAGCGGTCAACCGACCGCCGGTCGGCTCGGCTACGACGCGTCGTCGAAGGGCCGCCCGCGGCCGCGCTTGGTGTCGCCGCGGCGTCGCTTCTCGTCGAGCCGGCGCCGGCGGCTCGCGGCCGTCGGACGGGTCTTCGTTCGTACGCGCGGGACCTCGAGCGCGTGCGCCAGCCGGCTCGCGAGCCGCTGCAATGCGAGCTCGCGGTTGCGCGCCTGCGAGCGCGCGTCCTGCGCGACGGCGGTCACCCGCGGGCCGAGCTTGGCCATCGCCCGCTGCTTCTGCGTTTCGCTCAGGGCGGTGGTTGCGGCGATGTCGAGGGACGCCTCGATCCGCGATGCGGTGACGTTCGCGTGCTGCCCGCCGGGGCCTGAGGAGCGCGAGGCGCGGACGGCGATCTCGCTCATCGGGACGGCGATTCCGTCGCGGATCGGCAGGAACTCCGTCATAGGGGGATGAAGGATCACACCGTTGGTGCGGAACTTCCGCCACCCCTTACAGTTACAGTCGCCGGGACGGCAGCCGTCAGGAGCCCTAGCAATGGAAGCCTCAGCGATCCACGCACCCGCATCAGTCGGCCGACTTCCGCTCGGGACCCCGCTCCTGCGGCTGCGGTCGGACGAGCAGCTGCTCGCGCACTTCCGCGCGGGCAACGACGAGGCGTTCCGCGTGCTCCACGACCGCTACCGCCAGCGGCTGTTCGCGTACGTGCGCCAGATGCTCTCGAGCGCGTCGCGCCAGGACGCCGAGGACGTGCTGCAGGACGTCTTCGTGCGCGCGTACGGCGCGCTGCGCAACGACGCGCGCGAAATGAACGTCCGCGCGTGGCTCTACCGCGTCGCTCATAATCGCTGCATCGACCACCTGCGCCGGCCGGTGCCGCCGGCCGCCGAGGTCTTCGAGGTCTCGCGCAAGCCGCTGCACGATCCGATCGAGGAGGCGCAGCGGCGCGACGATCTGCGCCGGCTCGTGGAGGACGTCGGCCGCCTGCCCGACCAGCAGCGCTCGGCGCTGCTCATGCGCGAGATCGACGGCATGTCGTACGCGAACCTCGCCGAGGCGCTGGACGTCACCGTCCCCGCGGTCAAGTCGCTGCTGGTGCGCGCTCGCATCGGCCTCGTCGAGGCGCAGGAGGCGCGCGACGCCGACTGTGCCGATATCCGCGCGGACCTGTTGAGCGCGTACGACCGCGGCGTGAAGGCCTCGGGCCGCGCGCGCAAGCACATGCGCTCCTGCGACGGCTGCCGCGAGTACCGTGTGGCGCTGCGCGGCGTCAAGCGCTCGTTCGCGGCGCTCGCGCCGGTCGGCTTCGGACCGCTGGCGTTCGCCGCCAAGCTGGTGGGCCTGGGCGGCGGCGGCGCGGCCGCCGGCGGCGGGGCCGCGGCGGCGGGCGGCGGCGCCTCGGTCGCGGTCACCAGCGGCGGGATCGCGACGGCGACGGCGTGCAAGGTCGCGGCGGTGGTCTGCACCGCGGCGCTCGCGGGCGGCGCCGTCGAGGTCAACCGGGAGATGACGCACAAGACAACGGCCCACGCGCACTCCTCCTCGGCGTCCGCGGCCAAGAAGACGCACGCCGCTCCCGCGACCTCAGCCGCGACGGTCGCGCCGCATCGCGCGGCGCGCCCGCTCGTGCCGGACCACGGCTCGGCGGCCGTTCGCGACAGAGCGCTCGGTCCCTCCGCGGCGGCGCACCCGAAGAAGAAGGCGGCGAAGCAGAAGGCGACCGTGCCCACGGCCGCCACCCCGGTGCCGCAGGGCGGCGCGAACGCCCCGGCCAAGTTCCAGCGCCCGGCCGACGACCCGTCCCTCGCCACCGGCGGCGCCCGCGCTCCCGATGCGCCCACCGCGACGCCGTCGCCGACCACGCCTGCGGAGGCCACGCCGGAGCCGCTCACGGACGGCCCGCAGGCGACGCCCCCGCCCGCGAGCGCGGACAGCGGCGTCCCGCAGGATCCCGTCGCCCCGACCGGCGCCGCCCCGGCACCGTCGGCGACACCGGCGCCGGACACCCAGTAGCGCCCTCGCGAAGCGCCGTTCGCCGCGCCCCCGCGCGCGTCGCCGTCCGCACGCGCACAGTCCGGTCGGCGGCGCTCCGCTAGGCTCGGGCGCCATCATCGACCGCTACCTCGAACCTCTCGCTCACGAGACGCTGCTCGTCCGGCGCGGCCGCCGGTCCGGGCTGTTCACCATGGCCGCCGTCCACTCGACGGCGCGCGGCCCCGCCCTGGGCGGATGCCGGATGTGGACCTACGACGACGCGCGCGCGGCCGTGCGCGACGTGCTGCGCCTCTCGCGGGCGATGACCTTCAAGGCGGCGGTCGCCGGACTCCCTCTCGGCGGCGGCAAGGGCGTGATCATGCTGCGCCCTGAGGAGTCCACGCTCTCGCCGGAGCGCCGCGAGGCCGTCCTGCTCGACTTCGGCGACACGGTCGACGCACTCGGCGGCGCGTACCTGACGGCCGAGGACGTCGGGACGTCGGAGCCCGACATGGAGACGATCGCCCGCCGGACGGCGCACGTCACCGGACTCTCATCCGGCTCGGGCGACCCGAGCCCGTGGACCGCACTGGGCTGCGAGGCCGCGATCCGCGTCACCGCCGAGCGCGCGTTCGGCACCGAAGACCTGAGCGGGCGCAGCATCGCGGTGATCGGTGCGGGGCACGTCGGCGGGCCGCTCGCCGAGCTGCTCGCCAAGGGCGGCGCGGAGCTGGTCATAGCCGACATCGATCCGCGCAAGCGCGAGCTGGCCGAGCGCCTGGGCGCGCGCTGGACCGACCCGGCGAGCGCGCTGACCGCGGACGTCGACATCGTCGCGCCGTGCGCGCTCGGCGGCGTGCTCAACCACGACACCGTCCCGGAGCTGCGCTGCCGCGCGATCGCCGGCGCCGCCAACAACCAGCTGGCCGCCGAGGAGCTCGCCGACGAGCTCGCCGCCCGCGGGATCCTGTGGGCGCCGGACTTCGTCTGCAACGCCGGCGGGATCATCAACATCGCCGTCGAGCTCGAGCCCGAGGGCTACTCGCCCGAGCGCGCCGAGCCCGCGGTGCGCGCGGTCGGCGACACGCTGCGCCAGATCTTCGACGCGGCCGAGAGCGAGGGCGTCACGCCCCTCCACGCGGCGCTCGCGCTCGGTGAGCGCCGGGTCGCGGGCGAAGAGCTGGCGAGCGGCGCAGACGCGTAGCGGTGCCCGCGGGGAAGCGTCTCGCCGCCGCGATCTCCGCACGGCGACGCCTCGCCACCGCCGTCTCGGCGCGACCGCGTCGCGCCGGCGCTTCCCTTACTTGCGCAGTTCTCTCAGTGCTGCCAGGTCAGCAGCCGCCGCGGCGTCAGCCCGGCCAGGCGCCGCGCCTCGCGGGAGAGGTGCGACTGATCCGCGTAACCCGCGAGTGAAGCCGCACGGGCGAGCGGCACGCGCGGCGCCGCCCGCAGGAAGCGCTGGAAGCGCAGGACGCGCTGGAGCGTCTTCGGCCCGTAGCCGATGTGCTCGCCGAAACGCCGCTGCAGCGCGCGCTCGCTCACGAACGTGCGGTCGGCGACGCGCGCGACCGGCTCGCCACGGTCCAGCAGCCTCACCGCCTCCAGGAGCGCGGCGTCGGGCTCCGCGACGTGCCGCAGCCCGCGGCCGAGCTCCTCGGCGAACGCGGCCATCGCGCCGGCGGCGCCGGACGCGTGCAGCAGGCGGTCGTCCAGCCGCGCCGCGAGCTGCGCGTCGAAGGCGTCGAGCGCGACGTGTGCGTCGACCATCGAGGACGCCGGCGCGCGCAGCAGCATCGGCGCCGTGCCGGCGTGGAAGCGCGCCCCGACCGCGGTCATGCGCCGCAGGTCGGGCGGCCGCGTGTAGCGCGACTGCGGGCCTGAGACGCGCACGCCCATCCCCGCGAGCCAGACGAAGTCGACCTGCCCGCTCGGCAGCAGCCGCCGCCCCTCGGGCGGCGGCGGGTCGTCGATCACGTGGACCCACAGGCAGTCCAGGAACGCGCTGAGCGCCGGAGGCGGCGGGATCTCGACGTATCCGCCCATGAACGTCAGCGTAGGAAGACCGAGGCGATCGGACGACCGCGAGAGGACGCAGAGATCACCGGCCGCGCTCGCCCCGCGACGGGCGCCCAGCGCGCGCCCGCAAGGAATCGCCCCAGCGGGCGCGGAGATCGCGGGCCGGGCTCACGGACGACGGCCGCGGAGATCGCCGGGCCGGACCCACGCGCGACGCCACGAAGATCCCGCCCGCGCCCCGCCTCCGAGGCGTCACCCGACCGGCGCGAGGTCATGGGTCGTGACGATCCGCGCGTCGGGGTCGTACTCGCGCCGGACCCGCTCGAGCCGCTCCCAGTCCGCGCCGAACGCGCGCGCCGGGTCGGCGCCGCGCGCCGCCGCCGTGAGCAGCTCCTGCGGCGAGGCCCACGGCGCCAGGCGCTCGCGCACCTCCGCCAGCCGCTCGGGCAGCCCGTCGACCGCCATCCCGCCGCAGAAGATCGAGTACGCGGCGTCGAGCGAGCCGAGCGCGCCGTGGCCGTCGGGCGCGCGGCGCAGCGCGCCGCCGAGCAGCCGCACCTCGACCACGCCGATCGGCTCCGGATCCTCGAGCACGGCGGCGAGCGCCTCGACGTCCAGCTCGCGCAGGAGGAAGCCGTCGCCGCGCGTCGGGATCGGCTGCTCCGGATCGCCGGCGACGCGCACGAGGTCCGCGGGCGCGACGGGGCCGAACGAGTCGCTCACCATGGCACCGCGCAGCGGCTCGAGCGCGCGCCGCCCGTCCGCCTCGGTCCCGAGGTGAGCCGCGACCACGGCGACGATCGGCCCGTCCGGGAGCGCGATCCGGCGGAACACCGCGCCGAGCGCCTCGGGCGCGTCCGACGTCCAGCGGCGGAACTGCTCGAGCACCTCGGCGGCGCGCTCGGCCGGCCACGTGAGCATCCCGGCCGAGACGTCGACCGGGTGCGTCTCGAGCTCGATCGCCGTCACGACGGCGCCGCGCCCGCCGCCGCCGCGCAGCGCCCAGAACAGCTCCGGCTCGTGCGCGGCGTCGACCCGCACCGCCTCGCCGGAGGCCAGCACGGCGTCGAACGCGCGCACGTTGTTGCACGCGAGCCCGTACGCCCGGCTCAGCCAGCCGGTGCCGCCGCCGAGGGCGAGCCCGGCGACGCCCACGCCCGCGGCCAGGCCGAGCACCGGCGCGCGGCCGTGCGCGGAGGCCGCGTCCGCCGCCGCGCCCGCGAGCGCGCCAGCGCCCGCTCGCAGCACGGCGCCGCTCATCGACACCTCGCGCAGCCGAGACGTCTTCAGCAGCACCACGTCGTCCAGCGGCCCGAGCAGCTCGGACCCGTGGCCGGTCGCCTGCGGCGCCACGCGCACCCCGGCGCGCAGCAGCGCCTGCACGTCGGCGGGGCCGGCGGCCTCGACGACCGCCGCCGGCCGCTGGTCGACGGCAAGGTTCCAGGAGCGCCGCGCCTCGTCCCACGCGGCGTCGCCGGGCAGGACCGCGCGGCCTTCGATCTCGGGGAGGTTCATGCCCTCGAGGATCGAGGGCACGAGGTCCTATGTCTTGAACGAATCCGACGCGATCGCGTACCGGTTGCGGCCCCGCTTCTCGAACACGCCGCGCTTGACGCCCTCCTTGAGCGCGTGGCGGAAGCGCAACGGACCCCAGTACTTGCAGCCGAGCCGCTCGCCGATCGTGTCACGGTCGAGCTCGCCCTCCTCGCGCAGGAGGTTCTCGATCAGCGACAGCTCGCGCCGGAGCCACCACTCGTTCTCCTCCTCGTCGCGGGACGACGTACTGGGGAAGGGGGTGTAGCTGCTCATCGCTCGCCTCCCGGGGTCTGGGTCGGCACGTCCTGGTCGCGCTCGAAGCGCGGGGCGTGGGAGGTCCCACGGCCTTCGCCGCGCCCGACGGTATACACATCGGCTTCCTCGCCCGGCTCGTCGAGCTCCTCGTCGGTCGCCGACAGCGGCGGGGCGATGTCCTCGAGGTCGCGCCCCGCGGCCTCGACGCCCATCAGCGCCTGGATGACGCCGCCGGCGATCATCACCACCGCACCGACGACGTAGCCGATGAAGATCTGGCCTGGGTCGCCGCTCTGGATCAGCGCGCCGAACAGCAGCGGACCGCCGAAGCCGCCGACGATCGTGCCGGTCGCGTAGAAGAACGCGATCGCCATCGCGCGCGTCTCCATCGGGAAGATCTCGCTCACGGTCAGGTACGCGGCGCTCGCGCCCGCCGAGGCGAAGAAGAAGATCACGCACCACGCCACGGTCTGCGTAGTCGCGTTCAGCGTGCCGGCGCGGAACAGCAGGCCGGTGATGATCAGCAGGACGCCCGACAGGATGTAGGTGCCCGCGATCATCGGCTTGCGGCCGACCGAGTCGAACAGCCGCCCCAGCAGGAGCGGCCCCAGGAAGTTGCCGACCGCGAACGGCAGCAGGTAGAGGCCCACGCTGCCGGAGCCGACGTGGTAGACGTTCGTCAGCACCAGCGCGTACGTGAAGAAGATGGCGTTGTAGAGGAACGCCTGGCCGGTGAACAGCGCCAGCCCGACGCACGTGCGCTTCGGGTAGAGCTTGAACACCACGCCGGCGATCTCGCCGATGTTCATCGGCGGGCGCTGCTTGATGCGGATCCTGCGCCGCGGCTCGATCAGGGTCTGGCCGGTGGAGGCCACGATCTGGCGCTCGATGCCGCGCGTGACGGCCTCGGCCTCCTCCTCACGGCCGTGCAGGAACAGCCAGCGCGGGCTCTCCGGCACGTTGCGCCGCACGAGCAGGATTGCGAAGCCCATCGCCGCCGCCAGGCCGAATGCCAGGCGCCAGCCGACGTCCTTGGCGAAGATCGACTCGTCGAGCAGCACGAGCGACGCCAGCGAGCCGAGGATCGTGCCGATCCAGTAGGAGCCGCCGATGACGAGGTCCACGGCGCCGCGCACGCGCGCCGGGATCAGCTCGTCGACCGCGGAGTGGATCGCCGAGTACTCGCCGCCCACGCCGGCGCCGGTGATCACACGGCAGGCGATGAACCACGCGGGGTTCATCGAGAAGGCGGTCAGCACGCTCCCCGCCAGGAAGATCGCCAAGGTGAGCATGAAGAGCTTCTTGCGGCCGAGCCGGTCGGCGAGCTGGCCGAAGTACAACGCGCCGGCGCACGCCCCGAGGATGTAGGCGGAGCCGGCCAGGCCGACCTGGGAGGGCGTCAGCTCCAGCCCTGCGCCCTTCTCGCTCAGGCGGCCGCCGATCGCGCCGACGATCGTGACCGCGAGCCCGTCGAGGATCCACACCGTCCCCAGGCCGACGATCACCATCCAATGCCAGCGCGACCACGGAAGCCGGTCCATCCGCGCAGGGATGTCGGTCTCAATCGTGCGAAGGTCGGAGGTCGTCACGCTCCTCTCCTTTCTGCCCTACGGCGCGACTGCTCGAAGGGTGCCCTTCGTATCGATCCGCGCAAACTGCGCTTCGTCCGCTAACGGACGTCAGTCGATCGCGTAGCCGTCCTCGCGCAGCTTCTCGAGATGCGCGCGCAGCGAGACGGCGGCGAACGGCCGCACCGCGGCGGGCGCGTCGGCCCACGCCGCGTCGAGCAGCGCCTCCTCCCCGCGGATCCCGGCATCGAGGGCGGCGGTCAGCATCCGCTCGCGGTCGGCGCGGTGCGCGAGGTACTCGTCGAGCTTCGCGACCGCGTCCCAGACCTCGTCGCCGTGACCGGGGCAGAGCACCGCCAGGTCGAGCTCGCGCAGGCGGCGCAGGCCGGCGAGGTACTCGTTCAGCCGCCCGCTGACGAACACGCTGCCCTGGCCGAGCACGGCGTCGCCGGTGAACGCCGCCCGGCCCGCGATGTAGACGACGTGGTCGTCCGCGTGCCCCGGCACCTCGTAGACCTCGAACGGCCCGCCGCCGCGGGTCACCGGCACGCCGAGGCGCTCGCTCAGCGCCGGCGCGGCCTCGACGTGGTCGGCGTGCGAGTGCGTGGTCACGATCCCGCCCGCACCCCCGCGCGCGGCGACCTCGGCCGCCACCGCGTCGACGTGCGCCGGCAGCGCGGGTCCCGGGTCGACGACCCATGCGGGATCGCGCCCCACGACCCACGTGTTGGTGCCCGTCAGCGTCAGCGGGGACGGGTTCTCCGCCCGCACGCGGGCAATGCCGAGCTCGTCGAGCGTCACGTGCGCGAGACGCTACAGCTACACCCAGGTGAGCGGCGCGGCGGGCTCGAGCAGCGAGCGGATGCTCTCGGCCAGCCCGCGCAGGAAGCGGACGTCCGCCTCCCCGAGGTCCGGCCGCGCCTCACGCGCCAGGCAGCAGAGCACGTACAGCCGCGCGTCGGCGGTCGTGAACGGCACGCCGATGTAGGCCGCGATCGAGCCGTCCCGGACGCGCTCGATCGTGCGCAGCGACGGCTCCGCCGCCGTGTCCGGCACCAGCGCGCCGATCCGCCCGTCCAGGAGCCGCTGGCAGATCGTCTCGTCCATTGGGGCCGAGACGGATGCGTACTCGCCTTCGCCGGCCGCCCAGCGCACGACCTCGCGCCCACCCGTGACCTCCGCGACGAGCGCGGTGTCCATGTCGAGCTCGCGGCACACCATCGCCAGCTCGGCACGTACGGCGTCACCGCTCCCGAAGCGCCCCGGCAGCGGCCCGGCGCCCGCCCGCCGCGCCTTCAGCCGCGTCCCGCATGCGGGGCAGAGGCCTTCGCTGACGACGTACGTGGGAAGGGTGCAGCTCGGGCACGTCAAGTAAGGCATGCGGCGCTTTCGAGTCCAGGGAGAGGGTCGGTCACCAATCGACAAGCGTGGACGGCGCGGACGAGTGAGTACATCCGGTCCGGGCGTTCCAGCCCTAAGCCGACCTTCGACCACGAGAGCATCCCATGGTGTCTACGTTGGAGCCGGGCGTGAAGTTCCCTTCCGCACGATCTGTCGGGATCCTGACCGCCGTGGCGCTGCGTACGTCAGCGCATCAGCGCTCGACCAGCGACCCGAAGAGCCTCTCGAGCTCGTCGCCGGGGTCGTCGGTCAGCCCGGTGTGGACGGGCCCCGGCTGGACGATCGTGCTCGCCGGCGCGACGAGCCAGTGAAAGCGCTCGGATGCCGGCATGCGAGCGATCGGCCCCCCCGCGGGGTCGCCGGCGGCGATCCGCTCGACGGCGTCCAGATGAGGCTTGACCGCGGCGGGATCGCAACCGGGGGCGAGCGCGCGCAGGAGCGCGTCGTCGAGCCGCGTACGCGCGCCGAGGAAGCGCAGCGGGCGGCAGAAGAGCACGACGCCCGCGTTGAACGCCTCGCCGCGCTCGACGCGCGGGACGATGCGCAGCGCCGCGTACTGGAACGGCTCACGCCCGGGCACGCTCGGCCTCCTCGGCGAACTCGCGCGGCGCCTGCAGCCGCTGGGCCAGGAACTCGGCGTAGGGCGCCCCGTCGGCCCACTCCTCCGGCACGAGCGCCGCCGCGGCGCCGGGGTCCGCGCGCTCCGTCAGGCGGGCGTCCGCATCCACGATCGAGCCCGCGGCCGGCAGCAGCACGTGGTCGCGGATCGCGGGGAAGCCGCCGCGCGCCCGCTCGAGCGGCTCGCCGGCGTGGAACGCGTAGAGCGCCGCGCCGTGGTCGATCAGCCACAGGTTGCGGTGCCAGCGGAGCAGGTTGGGATTGCGCGGCGTGCGGTCGACGTTCGTCACCAGCGCGTCGAACCAGACGACATCGGCGGCGAGCTCGGCGTCTGGCGGCTCGGTCGGCATGTACGGCAGCGCGCCGGGGAGGAAGTCCACGCCCAGGTTCAACCCCGCCGACGCCACGATCAGCTCCTGGATCTCCGGGTCCGGCTCGGCCGCCGCGAGCGCCGGATCGAGCTCGACCAGCACCAGCTCAGGCACCGGCAGCCCGAGTCCCCGCGCCAGCTCCCCGGCAACGATCTCCGCCGCCAGCGCCTTCGGCCCCTGGCCCGCGCCGCGGAACTTGCACACGTACAACCCGTCGTCGTCGGCCTCCACGATCGCCGGCAGCGATCCCCCCTCCCGAAGGGGTGTGACGTAGCGCGTGGCCGTGACGGTCCGGAGCACGGTTGGCATGATGGCTGACGGTGACTCCTCCGATTCTCTGGACCCCGCCCGCCTCGCTGCTCGAGCGCGCCGAGATGGGGCGCTTCATGCGCGAGCGCGGGTTCGAGAGCTACGGCGAGCTGTGGCGCTGGTCGACCGACGACCTGGACGGCTTCTGGGCCGCGATCTGGGACCGCTACGACGTCGGCGAGCGCGGCGACACCGTGCTCGCGTCGCGAGAGATGCCCGGCGCCCGGTGGTTTCCCGGCACGCGGGTCAACTACGCCGAGCACGCGTTCCGCGGCAAGGACAACGACGCGCTCGCGATCATCGCCGGCGGCGAGCGGCGCGACGACGAGGAGTGGACGTGGGGCGCGCTGCGCGAGCAGACGCGGCGCATCGCCGCCGGGTTGCGCGCGCTGGGCGTCGGTCGGGGGGATCGCGTGGCCGCCTACATGCCGAACATCCCCGAGACCGCCGCGGCCTTCCTTGCGACCGCCTCGCTGGGCGCGGTCTGGTCGAGCTGCTCGCCGGACTTCGGCGCCCGCAGCGTGATCGACCGCTTCGCGCAGATCGAGCCGAAGGTGCTGCTCGCCGTCGACGGCTACCGGTACAACGGCCGCGACTTCGACCGCCTCGACGTCGTGCGCGAGGTGCGCGAGGCGATTCCGCGCCTCGCCGCGACCGTGCTGCTGCCCTACGGCAACGAGGACGCGTCGCTCGAGGGCGCACTCGATTGGGACGATCTCCCCGGCGGCGACGACGAGCTGACGTTCGAGCGCGTCGCGTTCGACCACCCGCTGTGGGTCCTGTACTCGTCGGGCACGACGGGGCTGCCGAAGGCGATCGTCCACAGCCAGGGCGGCATCCTGCTCGAACACCTCAAGAAGCTCCATCTCCACCTCGACGCGCAGGCCGGCGACCGGCTGTTCTGGTTCACCACGACCGGCTGGATGATGTGGAACTTCATCATCTCGGGGCTCCTGACCGACGCGGCGATCCTGCTCTGGGACGGCTCGCCTGGGCATCCCGACATGGGCGTGCTGTGGGACTTCGCCGACCGCACCGGGATGACGACGTTCGGCACCAGCGCGAGCTACATCGGCGCGTGCATGAAGGCGGGGATCGAGCCCGGCGCGGAGCGCGACCTGTCGGCGCTGCGCTCGGTCGGCTCGACCGGCTCGCCGCTCTCCCCCGAGGGCTTCCGCTGGATCTACGAGCACCTGGGGAAGGACACGTGGCTGTTCTCCACCTCGGGCGGCACGGACATGTGCACGGCGTTCGTCGGCGGCACGCCGCTGCTGCCCGTGTACGAGGGAGAACTGCAGGCGCGGGCGCTGGGCGCCGACATCCAGGCCTGGGACCCTGAGGGCAAGCCGCTGATCGGCGAGGTCGGCGAGCTGGTGGTCGTCCAGCCGATGCCCTCGATGCCGATCTACTTCTGGGGCGACGAGGACGGCTCGCGCTACCGCGAGGCGTACTTCTCGGTCTATCCGGGCGTGTGGCGCCATGGCGACTGGATCGAGATCACCGAGCGCGACACGGCGATCATCAGCGGGCGCTCGGACGCGACGATCAACCGCGGGGGCATCCGCATGGGCACCGCCGAGATCTACCGGGCGGTGCTGGCGGTCGAGGACGTCGTGGACGCGCTGGTCGTCGACGTTCCCCAGGACGAGGGCGACGCGTGGATGCCGCTCTTCGTCGTCATGCGCGAAGGCGCGGAGCTGAGCGACGACATCGCGGCCCGGATCCGGCGGCGGATCCGCGAGGACTGCTCGCCGCGGCACGTGCCCAACGACATCATCGCGGTGAACGAGGTCCCGAAGACGCTGTCCGGCAAGCTGCTCGAGTTGCCGGTCAAGCGGATCCTGATGGGCACCCCGGTGGAGAAGGCGGCGGCGCGCGACTCGCTCGCCAATCCGCACGCGCTGGACGCGTTCGTGGACTTCGCGCGCTCACGGGCGTAGCTACCGTGGGTCCGTAGTGTCGGACCCCTCGCCCAGTCTCCGGCGCGCGCTTGCGGCGATCGCGATCGCCGGCGCACTCGCGTGCGCGATCCTGCTGGCGCTGGCGATCGACAGCGTCGGCGGGCATCACCGCGACCTGATCGCGATCTTCGGGCCGCTGATCGGCGGCGCGTTCATCGGGACGGGACTGCTGGCGTGGATGCGGCGGCCGGAGAACCGCTTCGGGGCGCTGATGGTGGCGCTCGGGTTCGCGTACTGCCTGTCCGGGTTGATCGTGACGACGCAGCCGTGGCCGTTCATCGCGGGTCTGGCGCTGATCGCGGTGCCGTACGCGCTGCTGTTCCACATCCTGCTCGCGTTCCCGACCGGGCGGATCGAGTCGCGTGGCGCGCGGGCGCTCGCCGCGGCCGCGTACTTCGTCGCGACCGCCGGCTGGTGGCTGTGCATGGTCTTCGAGGACACGACGCGGCTCGGCGTGCCCGCCAATCCGCTGCTGATCTCCGACCAGCCGGACCTCTTCAAGGTCCTCGCCAACACGCGGCTCGCGATCGTGGCCGCGCTGATCGCGGCGCTCTTCGTCGTGCTCGCGCGGCGCCGGCGGCGTGGGAGCATGTGGGTGTACCTGTCGGGCGGGCTCGTGCTGGCGCTGTACGCGGTCTGGGCCGTGCTCGGCGTGCTGGGCGCGTCGACGTCCCTGCAGGACGGGCTCGAGCGGGCGCGCGTGGTGGCGCTGGCGCTGGTGCCGTTCGCGTTCCTCGCGGGGCTGCTGCGTTCCAAGGTCGCGGGTGCGGCCGCGGTCAGCGAGCTCGTCGTGCGGCTCGGCGGCTCGCGGCACGGCTCCTTGCGCGACGAGCTGGCCGAGGCGCTGGGCGATCCGTCGCTGGAGCTCGCGTACTGGACGCCGACGGGCTGGGTGGACGCCTCGGGCGCGCCGTTCATCGTCGCCGAGGGGCGGGCGAGCACCCCGGTCGAGAACGTCGCCCTGCTCGTGCACGACGCGTCGGTGGCGGACGAGCGCGAGCTCGTCTCGGCGGTGGTCGGCGCGGCGGCGCTGGCGCTGGAGAACGAGCGGCTGGCGGCGGAGCTGCGCGCGAGCGTGAAGGAGCTGCGCGCGTCGCGCGCGAGGATCGTCAAGACGGCCGACGCGGCGCGGCGCGCGATCGAGCGCGACCTGCACGACGGCGCGCAGCAGCAGCTGGTGGCGCTGGCGCTCTCGCTGCGGCTGGCGCGGACGCGGGTGGAGCGCGACCCGGCCGAGGCGGGACGCATGCTCGACGCGGCGACCCGCGAGCTGCAGGCGGCGCTGCAGTCCCTGCGCGAGCTGGCGCGGGGCATCCACCCGGCGGTGCTCTCGGATCACGGGCTCGGCGCCGCGCTCGAGGCGCTGGCGGCGCGCTTCCCGTTCCCGGTCGAGGTCGTCTCGGTGCCCGAAGAGCGGCTGCCGGACGCGGTGGAGGCGACGGCGTACTTCGTCGTCGCCGAGGCGATCACCAACGTCGCCCGCTACGCGCACGCGAACGGCGCCCGCGTCAGCGTCGAGCACTGCGGCGACGAGCTGACCGTCGCCGTGTCCGACGACGGGATCGGCGGCGCCGATCCGGGAGGCGGCTCGGGCCTGCGAGGGCTCGCGGACCGCGTCGCCGTGCTCGACGGCAGCTTGTCCGTCGACTCGCCGCCGGGGCGCGGGACGACGGTCCGGGCGGCGATCCCATGTCCGCCGCCCGCTCGCGGCGTGGCGCCGGGTAGGGGTGCGCCACGTTCCTCAAGCATGAGTTGAGGTTCGTGGCACACCCCCCGAAATCGGCCGCCCGGTGATGGGCCCCAACGGCCGGCGGCGCGGAGCGCGGGCAGGCGGCCGTGGAGATCGCGCCGCGCGGGCGCCTCAGTCGCCGGTCGAGGCGCGGCGCGCGCGGGAGCGCTCGAGCGCGGCGCGCGCCTCTTCGCGGTTCACCGGCGCGGCGAACGCCGGGAGCGCCAGCTCGGCGCTTCGGACGACCGCGGAGCGCTCGCGGATGCCCTTGCGATCCGCGGGCCGGCGGCGGTGGAAGAGGCGGGGCAGGCTGGCCATTTCAGCGAACTCGTTCGGCGGCCCGGGCCGATGGTGCACGGGCGGCCTCCATGGTCAGGATACCCGCCGCGGCGGCAGCCACCAGCGCGCCGAGACCCCAGGCCAGCTCCAATGCACCGGAAGTGGCGCGGAAGGCCAGCACCGCGCCCGCCACGATCGCGCAGAGCGTCGCGGCGGCGAGGCACAATCGGTACGGCGCGAGGACGATCCGCACGAGCGGGTGCTCGCCGCTGCGCAGGACCAGGCCCGAGAAGATCGCCGAGCTCGACAGCAGCACCGAGATCGCCGGCCCGGCGGAGGCCGCCAGGTGCGAGAGGTCGGCGAACAGCCAGGGGAGCGCGAGCTCGAGCGCGATCACCCACGCCACGAGCGCCGCCGGCACGAGGAAGCGCCCGCGCTCGGTGCCGTACTTCACGCTCAGCCCCGGCTGGACCTGCCGCCCCGTGTCGGCCACGTAGTACACCGCGGGCCGATCGGCGTCGCGCGGGCCGGAGGCGAGCACCGCGCCGGTCCGGTTGTCCACCAGCTCGCTCGTGCGCGCGCGCATCTCGTCCGGGACGTCGACCTCGGCGTGATAGCTCGCGGCCTCGGTGCATCCGGGGGCGTCGTAGAAGTGCGCGACGCGGTCCGGGCGATCCAGCGGCTCGTCGTAGGCGAACTTCAGGACCCGCCGGCGATCGACGTCCCCGACGACCGCGCACAGCAGGAACCCGCGCGCGAGCCGCTCCGCCAGCGCCGCGAAGCCCGGCACCGGCCCGACGCGCTCCTCCAGCGCGGCCAGCCCGGCGTCGATCGCGGCCAGGTCGTCCCCGTTGGTCGCCAGCACGCGCTCGATCAGCCCGCCGGCGTCCGCCTCGACGCCCTCCTCGAGATCGAGGTCGAGCATCAGGTACAGCAGCTCGCGCCCGATCAGCTGCGTCTCCTCCGAGCGCAGCAGCGGCACGCTCGCCATGTCCTCCATGCGCAGGTCGAAGTGCGCCAGCGGCCGCTTGGCCAGCAGCGCCAGCGGCACGACCCATTCGCGCTCGGACAGCCGCAGATCGTCGCGGTGCTCCGCCGGCACCGTGAAGTCCACCGAGACCGAGCGCCGCACCAGCTCGTGCGAGAGCACCGTGATCGTCTCCACGCGCCGGTGCCGCCACGCCGCCTGGCGCGTCAGCAGCGACGCGAAGCCGACCGCGATGTCGCCCGCGCGGTCCTCGAGCACCTCCCCGGGCCACACTAGGCGGCCGCGCGCAACGCGCCCTCCACCAGCTCCGCGTCCCAGCCGCCGAGCGCGATGCCCTCCACGAACACCCCCGGCGTCGCGCGCACGCCGGAGCTCACCGCGCTGCGCACGTCGTCCAGCACGCGCTCGGCGTGCCGCCCTTCCCGCATGTCGTCCATCAGCATCGCCACGTCGAGCCCGATCTCTCCCGCATACGTCAACAGGTCGGGCACCGACAGCGATTCCTGACGCGCGAGCAGGACATCGTGGTAGTCCCAGAAGCGATCCTGCGCCGCGGCGCCCTCGGCGGCCAGCGCCGCGCCGTTGGCGCGCGGATGCAGCTCGCCGATCGGCAGGTGCCGCCATGCCGCCGTGAAGCCGTCCCAGCGCTCCCGCAGGGCCGCGATCCCGCGCCACGCGTCGGCGCTCTCAGGGTCCTCGTAGTCGCCGAACACGAGCACGACCGGACCGCCGGCGCCGAGCGCGTGGTCGTGCCCGCGCAGGAACGGGGGTGTCAGCCCGCCAGCCGCTCGCTCAGCGCCCATAGCCGCTCCCGCGCGTCCGCGTCGTAGGCCTGCGGGTCGGCGCGCGCCTCCCGCAGCCCGTTGAAGTACCGGCCGGTCCCGGCGTCCGTCGTGATCAGCCGCTCCGTCGCCTCGGCGCCCTCCTCGACGGTCGAGAGCGAGGACCCGCGCGCCGCGAGCACCATCTTCGTGTGCATGTAGGTCGCCGGATGCAGCGCGTTGACCGTCACGCCCGTGCCCTCCAGCCGCTCCGCCAGCGAGAACGTGAACATGATCTGCGCCAGCTTGCTCTGCGCGTACGCCCGGCCGCCGCTCCAGCCGCGCTCGAGCTGGACGTCGCCGAAGTCGATCGCCGCCTGGCCCGCGGAGGCGACGTTGACGATCCGCGACGGCGCCGAGCGCCGCAGCAGCTCGAGCAGCCGCAGCGTCAGCACGAAGTGCGCGAGGTAGTTGACGGCGAAGCGCAGCTCGAGGCCGTCGGCGCTCTCCTCGCGCTCGCCGGCGCTGCCGACCCCCGCGTTGTTGACGAGCACGTCCAGCCGCGGCTCGTTCGCGAGCACCTCGTCCGCCAGTCGCCGCACCTCGGCCAGCGAGGACAGGTCCGCGACGTAGACCCGAGCGCCCGGCACGACGTCCTCGGCGCGCGAGCGCGAGCGGCCATGGACCAGGACCGTCCACCCTTCGCCGGCGAGGTCGCGTGCGACATGGCGGCCGAGGCCGTCGGTCGCTCCCGTGATCAGTGCGATCGGCATGAGGGAGGTAACCGTACCCCGCCGCGTGGCAGCCGTACTGCGCGGCCCGTTTCGCGGCGGTTAGCCTTCCCTGATCCATGGCGGCGGCGAAGGTCCCAGTACAGCGCGACCTCCTGAGCCGGCTCGCCGCCGGCACGGCCGGCGTGGTCGGCGCGCCGTTCCTCCGCCGCCTCGTCGCCGAGCTGGGCGCCGCGCTCGACGCCGAGGTCGCGTTCGTCGCCGAGCTGGTGGATGAGCGCCCCGGCTACGCGCGCACGATCGCCGGCGCCTGCGCGCCCGGGATCGAGCTGCGCGAGGGCTGCGAGCTCGCGCTCGAGGGCACGCCGTGCGAGCACGCCGACGCGTGCGAGCTGCTGCGCGTCCCCGAGAACGCGCGCGAGCGCTATCCGCGCGACGCGTTCCTCGCCGCCCACAAGCTCAACGGCTACATCGCGCTCGCCCTGCGCGGCGCCGACGGCCGCGCGATCGGCCACATCGCGATCGTCTCGACGCGCCGGCTCGAGCTGACCGACGAGGAGCTCGCGGCGCTGCAGATCTTCGCCGCCCGCGCCGGCGCCGAGGTCGAGCGCCGGCGCCACGAGGCGGCGCTGCGCGCGCAGACCGACGAGGTCGCCGGATCCCGCGCCGGCGCGCTGCAGGCCGCCGACGAGGAGCGCCGCCGCATCGGCCGCGAGCTGCACGACGGCGCGCAGCAGCGGCTGGTCGGGCTCGAGCGCGGGCTCGGCGGAGCGCTCGCCGCGCTCGCGGTCCAGTCGCCCGTGCCGCTGCGAATCGTCTCGCTGCCGGCGCGCCGGCTCCCGCCGGTCGTGGAGGCGACCGTCTGGTTGTTGGTGAGAGAGTCGCTCTCGAACGCGATCAAGCATGCGCAGGCGACCGACGTGCGCGTCGAGGTCGTCCAGCACGGCCGCACGCTCGTCGCCGAGATCGTCGACGACGGCGTGGGAGGCGCGCGCGGCGACCACGGCACCGGCCTCCAGGCCCTGGCCGCGCGCGTGGAGTCGCTCGGCGGGCGGCTGATGGTCGACAGCCCGCCCGGCGAGGGCACGCGACTGGCGGCCACCATCCCGCTCGCCCCGTGGCGGACGGCGCGCGATCCGTTCCTGGAGTTCGGCCACGCCGACGACGGCGGGCGCGGGCGCAAGAAGATCGAGGAGCTGCTCGCCGGCAAGCGCACGACCGCCGTCTCGCTCGCGCGCGAGTGGGAGCTCGAGGGAGGCCCGCCGCGGATCGGCCAGCGCCTGCCGGTGTTCGACCACATGGGCCGCCGCCACGCGGTCGTGGAGGTCGAGCGGGTCGCGCTCGTGCCGTTCGGCGACGTCGATCCGGCGACGATCGATCCGGAGCCCGGCGTCGACGACTGGCACGGCGGCCGCCGCCTCGCATACGACGCGTGCCGCGAGGAGATGGCGGCGCTGCTCGGCGATCCCGGCTGGCGGCTGACCGACAAGGACCCGATGGTGATCCTGTGGTACCGCCGCGTCGATCAGACCACCGCGGCCGAGATCAGCGGCTCCACCCTGTAGGGGATCTGGCGCGTCATCGAGATCGCGCTGATCGAGCGCTGGACGGCGCCCTTCTGCAGCATGCCGTTGATGACGTCCTGCAGGTGGCCGTTGTCGCGCGCGACGACGCGGCACAGCAGGTCGCGGTCGCCCGTCACGCCGTGCGCCTCGAGCACCTCCGGCACGCGCCGCAGCCCGGCCACCGCCTCGTCCAGGCGCCCCTGCACGATCTCCAGCGAGACGAACGCGAGCACCGGATAGCCCATGTGCGCGGGCTCGAGCTCGGGCCCGAAGCCGGTGATCACTCCGCGCCGCTGGAGCTTGTCCAGCCGCGCCTGCACGGTGCCGCGCGCGACGCCGAGCCGGCGCGAGACCTCGAGCAGCCCGATCCGCGGCTGCGCGCGCAGCGTCAGCAGCAGGCGCGCATCCAGCTGGTCGATCTCTTCGGGCACTTTGACCACCCTTTCGGCGTTTTCGGTACGCAGACTGTGCAGTCGTACCAGGCGTGATGCAAAGACTTGCATAGAGCCGGGCGGTTTGCTGATCTTGGCGCCATGTTCGAGGAGGGGCAGCTCTACTCGCCGGTCACGCAGTCGGACTCAGGTGCCGTGGTCGTGCACCTGGGCGCCGGCCATCCGGGGTTCAACGACCCCGTGTATCGCGAGCGGCGGAACGAGATCGCGGCGTCCGCGCTCGCGTGGGATCCCGCGGCCACGCCGGCGCCTGTCGCCTACACGGACACGGAGAACGAGATCTGGGCATTGGTCAGCTCCGAGCTCGACTCCAAGCACCAGCGCTACGCGGTGAGCGAGTTCCTGTCGGCGAAGGCGGCGGTCGGTCTCCCGACCGATCGCGTCCCCCAGCTCGCCGAGGTCACGGCGCGCCTGGCGCCGCTGACGGGCTTCTCGTATCACCCGGCGCCCGGGCTGGTGCCACTGCGCGAGTTCTATGGGTCGCTCGCGCGCAGCGTGTTCCATTCGACGCAGTACGTGCGGCATCCATCGCAGCCGCTGTACACACCCGAGCCCGACGTCATCCACGAGGTGATCGGGCACGGGAACATGCTCGGCTCGCCTCGCTTCGCGGCGCTCAAGCGCGCCGCGGGCGAGGCCGCGCTGCGGGTGCAGAGCGAGGCCGCGCTGCAGGTCATCGCCGACGTCTTCTGGTTCACGCTCGAGTTCGGCGTGATGTACGAGCGAGGCGAGCTGCGCGCCTACGGTGCCGGCATCCTCTCCTCCTACGGCGAGATCGAGGAGTTCCGCTCGATGGAGATCCGGCCGCTCGACATCGCCGCAATGGCGACCGCCGACTACGACATCACCTCGTATCAGCCGGTCCTCTTCGCGGCGCGCTCGCTCGGCGAGCTCGAGGACGTCGCCGGCGGCTTCTTCGCCTCGGCCGACGACGACACGCCCGAGCGCCTCGGCATCGCCGCCGCCGCCTCGCCGCGGTAGCGTCGGGCCATGGCGAAGCTGTCGATCTCCCACCACGAGCGCGTGCCGGGCCATCCGCACCGCTGGCACGTGCACCTGCACGGCCGGTCCGAGCCGGTCGCCGTCGAGCTCCCCGCGGACGAGCGCGAGCGCCTCGACCTGTGCGACGACGAGCTCCACGCGCTGGTCCCCACGGCGCTCGAGCGCCACGCGGCCGAGCGCTACCCGGATGCCGAGCCGGCCGAGGGGCCCTACCGCGACGTGACTCCCGAGGCGCCGGTGCGCGTGCTCCAGACGCACTTCATGGCCTGAGCCAAAGATAGGGAGGACCTCCCGATGTCGCGCGCGCGGCGCACCCGTAGCGTCGCGCCAACCGACCGAAGGAGTCACGATGGCGACCGTATCGACGGGGACCTTCGATTCTGAGCTGAAGGCCCGGCACCGCGCGATGTGGGCATCGGGCGACTATCCCTCGATGGTCGAGACGTTCCTCACGCCGCTCGGCCCCGAGCTGGTGCGGGCGTGCGAGATCCGCGCCGGGCAGCGGGTGCTGGACGTCGCGGCCGGGACCGGCAACGCGAGCATCCCCGCCGCCCGGCAGGGGGCCGACGTGACGGCGAGCGACCTCACGCCCGAGCTGCTCGAGGCCGGCCGCGGGCGCGCGCAGGAGACCGGCGTCGAGCTCGACTGGGTCGCCAGCGACGCCGAGCGGCTGCCGTTCGAGGACGCGTCGTTCGACGTCGTGATGTCCGCGATCGGCGTGATGTTCGCGCCCCACCACCAGGCGGCCGCCGACGAGCTCGTGCGCACCTGCCGGCCCGGCGGCACGATCGGCCTGCTGAGCTGGACGCCCGAGGGCATGCTGGGCGCGCTGTTCCGGACGATGGGCCCGTTCGCCCCGCCGCCTCCGCCCGGCGCCCAGTCGCCGCCGCTGTGGGGCAGCGAGGCGCACGTGCGCGAGCTGCTCGGCGCGCGCGTCGAGCTGCACACGGTCCGCCGCCAGGTGCTGGACGTCACCGCGTTCGAGCACGCCCGCGACTACGGCGCGTTCTTCCGCGCCCGCTACGGGCCTACGATCGCCGCGCAGGCGAACGCCCGCAAGGACGGCCGCGAGGAGGAGCTCGTCGCCGCGCTGGACGCGTTCTGCGACGAGTGGGACCGCGGCGCGCCCGGCCGCGCGCGATTCGAGATGGAGTACCTGATCGCGGTCGGCACGCGCGCGTGAGGCGGAGCGGTCGCGCGGCGGCCCCGGGCCGCGCGGCCGCCTACCGCGAGCCGAGCAGGCGCTCGAGCCAGTCGTTGCGGAACGCCCCGCGCAGGTCGAGCCTCGCGGCCAGCGCGGCGAAGTCGTCCAGGCGCTCGTAGAGCGCCGCCGGCGAGGCGAGGAAGAGCTTGCCCCAGTGCGGACGGGCCGCGAAGGGCTCGAGCGCGGCCTCGACCTCGGCCAGCGCGCGCTCGACCGCCGCCTGGTCGCGGATCCAGGTGAAGTGCACCCCGACCATGTCCTGCCGGTACTGCGGGCTGAGCCACAGCTCGTCGGCCGCCATCGTGCGGATCTCGGACACCTGCAGGACGGGCCGGATCGCGTCGCCGATCTCGCGCAGGGCGCGGATCGCGGCGACCGCGTCGCCGCGAGCGACGAAGTACTCCGACTGGATCTCCTCGCCGTTGCTCGGCGTGAACTCGATCTTGAAGTGCGGGAGGCGGTCGTACCACGGGCCCGCCACGCCCTGCTGCGCGGTCGCGCGGATCGGGTCCACGCCCATGATCGGGTGCCGCTCGACGGTCGCGGGCCGAGCGTCGAAGAGCTCGCCGGCCGGCTCGCCGCGGTCCTTGAGCCAGACCATGTCGGTCGCGTCGCCCCAGCGCGTGAACACGCTCACGCTGTACGCGCTCGACGTCACCGCGTCGAAGTGGCCGAGCAGCGCCTCCCAGCTCAGCCCCTCGAACACGCGCTGGCGCACGTCATAGAACGGCTCGACGTCGACGGTGACGCGGGTCACCACGCCCAGCGCGCCGAGCCCGACGACGGCCCCGTCGAAGTCCGCGTCGCCGCGCGCGAGCCGCACCACGTCGCCGTCCGAGGTCACGAGCTCCAGCGCCGCGACCGCGGTCGCGAGGTTGCCGTTGCGGTCGCCCGAGCCATGCGTCGCGGTGGCGATCGAGCCGCCCACCGAGATGTGCGGCAGCGACGCGAGGTTGTGCAGCGCGACGCCCTCGGGCTCCAGAGCCCGCGCGACCTCGGCGTAGGTCAGCCCCGCGCCGAACGTCGCCGTGCCGTCCTCCACCACGACGTCCGGGGGAAGGGCGGCGAGCGAGATCAGCTCGTGGGAGTCGCCGATCCCGGTGAAGCAGTGCCGCGAGCCGACGACCCGCACATGCGGCGCGGCCGCCACGATCGCACGCAGCTCGTCGAGCGTCGAAGGCCGGTGGAGCCGCGACGCCCGGTACGCGTAGTTGCCCGCCCAGTTGGTCGCTTCCATGGGGGAAGCAGCGTATTAGGGTGGACGCGGTGATCGCTCCCGTCGTCGACTTCGATTGGCTCGCCGGGCACGACGCCGTGCTCGCCGACGTCCGCCACTACCTCGACGGCCGCTCGGGCCGCGCCGCCTACGACGCCGGCCACATCCCGGGCGCCGTGTACATCGAGCTCGAGGACTGGCTCGCGGCCCCGGCAACGCCGCAGGACGGCCGCCACCCACTTCCCGGTCCGGAGCACTTCGCCGCCGGCATGGGCGAGCACGGCATCGGCGACGACACGACCGTCGTCGCCTACGACGACGCGGGCGGCGCGATCGCCGCGCGGCTCGTGTGGATGCTTCGCGCCCTCGGCCGCGACGCCGCGCTGCTCGACGGCGGGCTGCTCGCCTACGACGGGCCGCTCGAGACCGCGGCGCCGCGGATCGCCCCCGCCCACTTCACGCCCGCGCCGTGGCCGGCCGACCGGATCGCTTCGCCCGACGACGCGGCCGACCCCGCCAACGTCGTGATCGACGCCCGCCAGCGCGAGCGCTTCCGCGGCGACACGGAGCCCGTCGACCCGCGCGCCGGCCACATCCCCGGCGCCCGCAGCCTGCCGTGCCGCGAGCACCTCGACGAGCGCGGCCGCCTGCTGTCGCTCGAGCGGCTGCGGGCCACCCTGCAGGCCGCCGGGATCGAGGAGGACACGCCCGTCGTCTCGTACTGCGGCTCCGGCGTGACGGCATGTCACAACCTGCTCGTGCTCGAGCACGCCGGACTCGGCACCGGGCGCCTGTACCCCGGCTCCTGGTCGCAGTGGAGCCACAGCTCGCGCCCCGCCGCCACCGGCGATGAGCCGGCGGGCCGCCCGCGGTCTCAACGAGCATGACCCAGCCGACCGCCCCCAAGAACCTCGGACGCGTTCACCGCGCCCTACAGCGCCCCGAGCGCCGGGCCGCCGCCCTGGTACCTCTACCGTCTCACGCTGCGAACGGCGTTCGGCGTCGCGTCGGCCGAGCCGCACGGCGCCACGCGCTCGAGGCTCTCCGGCTGAGCGCTCGCGCGAACTCGCCCGGGCGGCGATCGTCACGTAGCCTCGGACCATGGACCTCGAACTCACCGGCAGGGTCGCCGTCGTCACCGGCGCGAGCAAGGGCATCGGCCTGGCCGTGGCCGAGGAGCTCGCCGCCGAGGGCGCCCTCGTGGTGGCGGGCGCGCGCACGGCCGGTGCGCTGCAGGACCTCCGCAACGTCACGGCGTTCGCCGTCGACCTGGTCGATCCTGACGGTCCCGGCCGGCTGGTCGCCGCGGCGATCGAGCAGCACGGACGCATCGACGTGCTCGTCAACAACGTCGGCGGCGTCAAGGTCCGCCTCGACGGCTTCACGAGCCTGACCGACGCCGACTTCCAGGCCTCGCTCGAGCTCAACTTCTTCTCCGCCCTGCGCGCGACCCGCGCCGCGGTCAAGGCCATGCTCGAGCAGGGCGACGGCGGCACGATCGTCAACGTCGCGTCGGTCAACGCGTTCTACCACCCGGACGGCGCGGTGATCGACTACGGCGCGGCGAAGGCGGCGCTGGTGAACGTCTCCAAGGCGCTCTCGCAGGAGCTCGCGCCGCACGGCATCCGGATCGCCAGCGTCTCCCCCGGCCAGGTCTCCACCGACCTGTGGCTCGCCGACGACGGCGTCGCGGCGACGATCGGCGAGGCGACCGGAGCCGGGGCGGAGGCCATCCGCGAGCAGGTCACCGCCGGGATCCCGACCGGCCGCTTCACGACGCCGCGCGAGGTCGCCGCGCTCGTCACGGTGCTCGCGTCGCCGCGGACGGCGAACGTGAACGGCTCGAACTTCGTGATCGACGGCGGCCTGATCAAGACGCTATGACGTCCGGCTCGGCGGCACGCCGCCCCCGCGCCGCTGGACTCACGTTCGATATCGCAGAGCGGCGATCGACCACTCCCACGCGGGGACGGTCGCCGGCACCGGCGGCCAGCCGTTGATCGTCGCCAGCAGCTGCCAGTAGCGCTCGGCGCGCGCGTCGGTCCCCGCGGCGAGGCGCTCCGCCAGCGCGCGCCGATCCGTGTCCCCGAACGCGGCGAGGATCTCGGCCACGACCGCCTCCGCCTCGGGCGAGCCCGGGGCGACGCCGTCGCTCAGCGCCGCGCCCGCGCGCTCGGCCACGAGCGTCGCCGCCGCCTGCATCTCGACGCTGGCCGGCCCCGCCGCCGCGCTCTCCTCCGACATCCGCCGGATCCGGGCGCGGAAGCCGGCGTCGTGGACGAGCTCGGCGAGCTCGATCCACGCGTCGAGCTGCTCCGGTGACGGGTCGTCGGGCAGCTCCGGCGCGGCGCACCGCATGCGCGCGACGAACGCGGGGTCGACGTCGAGGCCATCGAAGACGTGGTCGAGGAAGTCGCCGACGATCCGCTTGCGCTCGTCGTCGGGCATGCCCAGCAGGGCGGTCATGCGGCCATGGAACAGCCTCCACCTACTGGAGGGTCAAGAGCTCCGTGACCAGCCCGTGGAACGCCTCCGGCGCCTCGAGCGGCGCGAGGTGGCGGGCGCCGCCGATCAGCACGGAGCGCGCGCCCGGAACGACGCGCGCGAGCGTCTCGGCGGCCGCGAGGAAGTCCGGCATCTCGCCCGCGCCGGCGGCGACCAGCACCGGCATGTCGATGCGGGTCAGCGAGGCCGGGTCCTCGTCCACCGGATCGGGCGCGTCCTCGACGTCGCCCGCCGCGAGCTGCAGCTCGAACGCGCGCCGCTGCATCGCGGCGACGCGCTCGCGCACCGGCCCCGGATCGGTCCACGCCTCGACGACCGCCTCGACCGCGGCCTCGACGTCGCCGCGCTCCATCGCCTCCTCCTCGGCCTCCCACGCCGCGGCGAGCTGCTCGGACGGCTCGCCGGGCATCGGCGTCGAGACCAGCATGAGCGCGCTGACCCGCGCGGGCGCGATCACCGCCACCCGCAGCGCGACGGCGGCGCCGAACGAGTTGCCGACGATCGCTGCGCGCTCGATCCCGAGCTCGTTCATGGTCTGCAGGACGTCGTTCCACGGCGCCTGCGGCCCGGCCTGGACCGCAGCGTCGCCGAAGCCCGGGAGGTCGACCGCGATCGCGCGGTACCCCGCCTCGGCCAGCGCGGGAAGCGTCTCCGACCACATCGAGCGGTCGGCCACGCCGGCGTGCAGCAGGATCACCGCGGGCCCCGAGCCCGCTTCATCGTGCGGAAGCATGGGCGGGACGGTAACGTGCCGCACCTCGAAGGTCCTGGTCGTCGTCATACACCCTTAGCGCGACTTCGGCTGCCACAGCGCGACGCCGGCGCCGGCCGGAGCGGCGATCACGGCACGCCAGCCGGCCGGCCCCTCGCGCGGCTCGAGCGCGACCCCGCCGCCCAGCTCGCGCGCCTGCGCGGTGGCGCGCTCGATGTCGTCGACCTCGACGTAGGGCAGCCACAGCGACCGCTCGGTGTCGGACTCCACCACGCCGCCCTCGAACTCGCGGCCGAGGCCGAGCGCGAGATACGACGACTCGCCGACGGCGACCCGCTCGGCGCGCCAGCCGAAGAGCTGCGTGTAGAACGCGCACGCCCGCGAGAGGTTGCCGGTGTGCAGCTCGAGGTGCACGACGGGATGGGTCATGCTCTGTTCGACTGCCGCCGCCCGGCGAATTCATCGCCGGGGCGATGAGTTTCCGCGCGCGCCCCGGTCTGTAGCTGAGATGGCCATCACCACCGAGCGCGACGAGCTCACCTTCGAGCGCCTCGTCGAGCCGCACAAGCGCGGCCTGCACGCCCACTGCTACCGCATGCTCGGGTCGCTGCACGACGCCGAGGACGCCTATCAGGAGGCGCTGCTGCGCGCCTGGCGCGCGCTGCCGCGCCTGCGCGAGGACGCGGCGCTGCGCGCGTGGCTGTACCGGATCGCGACGAACGTCTGTTTGAGCGCGATCGCGCGGCGCCCGAAGCGCGTGCTGCCGGCCGACTACGGCCCGTCCTGGTCCGCGACCCACGAGGTCGGCGCGCCCGAGAGCGAGCTGCTGTGGCTCGAGCCGTATCCCGGCGAGGAGCTCGAGAGCGGCTACGCGGCGCCCGAGGCTCGCTACGAGCAGCGCGAGGCGGTCGAGCTGGCGTTCGTCGCGGCGCTCCAGCACCTGCCCGCACAGCAGCGCGCGGTGCTGATCCTGCGCGAGGTGCTCGGCTTCTCCGCGCGCGAGACGTCCGAGTCGCTCGGCACGACGGTGGCCTCGGTCAACAGCGCGCTGCAGCGCGCCCGGCGCACGGTGGACGAGCGGCTGCCCGAGCGCAGCCAGCAGGAGACCCTGCGGGCGCTCGGGGACGAGCGCGCCCGCGACCTGCTGCACCACTACATCGACGCGTGGGAGCGCCACGACGTGCCGGCGATCGTCGCGCTGCTCGCCGAGGACATCGTCGTCGAGATGCCGCCGTGGGCCGCGTGGTGGCGCGGGCGCGACACCGTCGAGGCGATGCTCGGCACGCCGGAGAAGCCGTGCTTCGAGGCGGTGCGCGGGATCCCCGTGCATGCGAACGGGCAGCTCGCGTTCGCGAGCTACGGGTACGAGGACGGCCGCTTCGCCGCGATCGGCATCAACGTCATCGCGCTGCGGGGCGACCGGATCACGGTCGCGACCGGCTTCGTGAAGCCGGAGCTGCTCGCGCGCTTCGCCCTGCCGGCGGAGCTGGCGTAGGATCGCCGTGATGGCGCTGATCCGGCTTCGCGGCATGCTCAAGCAACGCGCCGGCGGCCGCGCCGAGCACACGGTCGAGGCGGCGACGGTGCGCGCTGCGCTGCGCGCGCTGGAGTCCGAGCAACCGGAGCTGCGCGGCTGGATCCTCGACGAGCGCGGGCTCGTCCGCCGCCACATCAACGTGTTCGTCAACGGCGAGGCGGGTGGAGAGGGAACCGCGCTCGCCGCCGGGGACAGCATCGACGTGCTCCCCGCGATCTCAGGAGGCGCTGCATGACCGAGCTGCTGGTCGGGACCAAGAAGGGCCTGTTCACCTTGGCCGGAGAGCCCGGCGCGCCGTTCGACGTGACGGCGCGCGCGTTCGCCGGCGAGCCGGTCGAGTACGCGGTGCGCGACCCGCACTCCGGTCGCGTGCTGGCGGCGTTGACGTCCCCGTTCTACGGCCCGAAGGTCTTCTACGCCGACGACCCGGCCGGCGAGTGGACGCAGGCCGAAGGCGTCGCGCTGCCCGAGGGGGACGACGCTGCGCTGGAGCGCATCTGGGTGATCGTCGCCGGCGAGGACGGCACGCTGTACGCCGGCGGCGACCCGGGCGTGCTGTTCGAGAGCCGCGACGGCGGCGCGACGTGGGCGCTCAACCAGGCGCTGTGGGAGCACCCGACGCGGCCAGAGTGGAAGCCCGGCGGCGGCGGGCTGTGCCTGCACTCGATCGTCCCGTGGCCGGGTGATCCGGACCGGCTGGCGCTGGCGATGTCGGCCGTCGGCGTGTGGCTGACGTCGGACGGCGGGCGGACGTGGTCGCACGGCAACGAGGGCCTGAACGCCGGGTACCTGCCGGAGGACGCGCCGCCGTCGCTGACGTTCTGCGTCCACGACCTCCACCGCGCACCGCGGCGGCCCGAGCGCATGTTCATGCAGTTCCACGGCGGCGTGTACCGCTCCGACGACGCGGGCGCGTCGTGGACGGCGATCGGCGACGGCCTGCCGTCGGACTTCGGATTCCCGCTCGCCGTCGACCCGGCCGACCCCGACAGCGCGTACGTGATCCCGCTGACCGCGGACGTCGACCGCGTCACGCCGGACGGCCGCGTGCGGGTGTTCGAGACGCGCGACGCAGGTGCGACCTGGACCCCGCGCGGCGATGGCCTGCCGAGCGAGCACGCGTACTTGACCGTGCTGCGCCAGGCGTTCGACCGCACCGGCGAGGGCGCCTCGCTCGAGCTCTACTTCGGCGCGACCTCGGGCGAGGTGTTCGGCTCAGGGGACGCCGGCGGCACCTGGTTCACCGCCGCCGCTCACCTGCCGCCGGTCTACAGCGTCCGGGCCGGGTAGGCGCAGCACGATCAGCGCCGCGGCGCCCATCGGTTTCGGAATGCTGCCGGCTCGAACGTGCCGTTTGGACCGCGCGGACCTGGACAAATGGACGTACACGTCCAGATGTACGGGTATCATTGTGCTCACACGCACGATGAGCAGCGTTTACCGCAGCATCCTCGTCGCGGTCGATGGCTCGCCCGACGCCGAAGCGGCTCTCAAGCACGCCGCGGCGCTGGCACGCGACCAGAACGCCCGCCTCACCCTGCTGACGGCGATCCCGCCGCTGCCGGCGACCGCGCTGCTGGCCTCCGGCGCCGCGCCGCCGCGCAGCGAGGTCATCCGCCATTACGCGGAGACCCTGCGCCACGCGACCGACTCGCTGCCTGATGACATCAGCGTCACCACGCTGCTCGTCGAGGGGACGGCGGCCCGGGCGCTGATCCAGCGCGCCGAGTCGGGCGACTACGACCTGATCGTGATGGGCTCGCACGGCCATGGCCGCCTGCACACCTCGCTGATGGGCTGCGTCTCGCAGAAGGTCCTGCACGCGAGCCCGATCCCGGTGCTGCTCGCCCGCGCACCCCGCGAAGAGCCCGCGCCGGTCCCGGCTGCCGCGCCGGCCCGCACCGTGGTCGACACGGCGCCCGGGCTCACGTAGGGGAGCCCCGCACTCCCCGGCTCGGCGCCGCCGCGCCGCCACTCGAACCGTCCGGTCCGGAGGCGCACCGAATAGTCAGTCGCCGCGGCTCCAATGTGCTGACTTCGCGCGGGATCCCGGAGTCACGGTCGGCGCCGTCGCCATGGTTATGCAGTGACCGCGCTCCGCTCCCTGGTCGAGCGCTATCTCCACGCCTACAACGAGCGTGACTTCGCGACGTGGGCCGACCTCTTGTGCGAGGACGTCGAGGTCAGGGCCGATGCCGGCCTTATGCGGGGCAGAGCCGCCGCCCTCGCCTTCGCGGCCGGCACGGTCCGGGCGTTCCCCGGCCTGCGCGCCGAGCTCGAGAACGTCGTGGCGGAGACCGCCGACACGATCGTCGTCGAGTACCGCCTCGTGAACCCGGACCAGGACGAGTCCGGCTGGCACCTCGCCGGCTCGGTCTGCGACATCTACCGGGTTCGCGACGGCCGGATCGTGTCGTGCCACAGCTACTACCTGACCGACGGTGCCGACAAGACCGATGTCGCGCTCCTGCCGTCGCGCACCGAGGCGGCCCGGATCGCCGACCGGCAGGTCGCGCTGCGGCACGTGGCGACGCTCGTGGCCCGCGGCGTCGCGCAGGAAGAGCTCTTCGCGGCCGTCAACGACTGGATCGCGCGGCTCGTCGGCGCCGAGCAGACGGCGATGATGCGCTTCGAGCCCGACGAGACCGTCACCGTCGTGGCCGCGTGGAGCGTCGTCGCCCCGGCGACGACGACCGTCGGCGCGAACCGGCGCCTGGACGCGGCGCTTCGAACGATTCGCGACGAGGCCCGCCCGGTGCGCTTCGGTCCCGCCGAGCTCCCGGCGACGGGAGCGTTCGTGGAGGAGGCGCGGAGAAGGGGCGTGCGGTCGTGGGTCGGCGTACCGGTCGTGGTCGACGGTCGCGTGTGGGGCGCGAGCTTCGTGTCCACCACGGGGGCGGATCCGTTCCCGCCTGACACCGAGGCGCGGATCGCGGCCTTCACCGAGCTCGTCGCCACGTCGATCTCCAACGCCCAGGCGCGCGCCGAGCTGCGATCCCTGGCCGAGGAGCAGGAGGCGCTGCGGCACGTGGCCACGCTGGTCGCGCGCGGCGGCTCCCAGCCGCAGATCTTCGCCGCGGTCACGGAGGAGGCATCCCGCCTGCTGGGTTGGCGCCCGATGGCGCTGCAGCGATATGACCGCCAGGGCGGCGTGACGGTCGTCGCGGAGCACGGCGTCCCGGGCGGCCAGGGCGCCTACATCGCGGCAGGCGGCGAAAGCGTCGCCGGCCGTGTGCTCCGCACGGCGCGGCCGGCGCGCGTCGACTGTTACGCGAACGCCATGGGACCGGCGTCCGTCGTGGCGCATGCGTTCGGAGTCCGGGCGGCGGTCGGCGCCCCCATCGTCGTCGGCGGCGAGGTCTGGGGACTCCTGCTCGCGATGTCGTTCGACTACCCGCTGCCGCCGCGAACGGAGGACCGGCTCGCCCAGTTCGCGGAGCTCGCGGCCACGGCGATCGCGAACACCGAGAGCCGGGCGGAGCTGACCGCCTCGCGCGCTCGCGTCGTCGCCGCGTCCGACGACACCCGGCGGCGGATCCAGCGCGACCTGCACGACGGCGCGCAGCAGCGGCTCGTGCACACGGTCATCCAGCTCAAGCTCGCCAAGGCCGCGGTGGCCACGGACGCGGCGGCGGCAACCGAACTGATCGACGACGCGCTGCAGCTGGCCCAGCGGGCGACCGCGGAGCTCGGCGAGCTCGTCCACGGCATCATGCCCGCCGCGCTCACGCGGGGCGGCCTGCGAGCGGCGGTCGAGTCGCTCGTCGCGCACGTGAACCTGCCGGTAGGCGTGGAGGTCACCGCGAACCGCCTGCCGGCAGGCGTCGAGACGACGGCCTACTTCGTCATCGCCGAGGCGCTCACCAACGCGGTCAAGCACGCCGGCGCGACGAGCGTCGAGGTCCTTGCCGTCGACGATCGCGACGCGCTGCGTCTCGAGGTGCGCGACGACGGCGCGGGCGGTGCCGATCCGACGCGGGGAACCGGACTCGTCGGGCTCGCCGACCGCGTCGCCGCCGCAGGCGGCTCGATCACCGTCGCGAGCCCGCCGGGACGCGGCACCGCCGTCAGCGTCGCGCTCCCGATCGGCGGCGCAGCGACGCGATAGCCGAGCCGGCCCGGCCGAGAACCGGCTCGAGGTGTTCGAGCTCGAGCCGCCGGCGGACGCTCGAGGCCTAGCTCGGCCGGCGCGTCGCGTCGCGCCGCAGCGTCGCGCTCGAGAGCTTCGGCGGCGGGCTGGCATGCGCGGCGCGCTGCGTGTCGGCGCGCGCGGCGGCCGGCCCGGCGAAGGACGCGCCGGCGAGCGCGACAGAGGCCATCGCCGCCGGCAGCAGGCGCGCGAAGCGGCGGTTCGGGAGGATCTGCTTGCGGAGGGTTCGTCGGGCTGGCATGTGCCCAGCTTCGGCCCGCTCGCTGCGACCCGGCTGCGAGCCGCCTGGGAGCACCCTGAGTCAGCCGGCGAACGGGAGCGAGACACACATCCGGGCCAGGCGACACTGTTGTGACGTGACCCGCCCCCGCCCCGCACCCCGCCGCCTGCCGCCTCCTCCCCCGTCGCCACGGCGCTCGCCGTCCTCAGGAGGACGCGCGGCGGCGCTCGCGGCGGTGCTCGTCCCGCTCCTCGCGGTCGCGGCCTTCTTCCTGGTGCGCGGGGGCGATGACAGCGCGGCGAAGGCCACCGCCGCGGAGCGCGCGTTCGCCGCCGCATGGAGCCGCGGCGACGACGCGCGCGCCGGCACCCTGACCGACGACCCCGCCGCGGCGAAGGCGCTGAAGGCCAACCGCGCCGGGCTCGACGGCGCGAAGGTCAGCGTCAAGCCGGGCCCGCTCACCGTCAAGGACGACCGCGCCACCGGGCGGCTGCGCGTGACCTGGCAGGTCCCGGCGATCGGCGCCTACAGCTACACGTCGACGGTCACGCTGATCAAGGCGAAGGACGAGTGGGTCGTGCACTACAGCCCGCGCACGATCCATCCGCGGCTGACGGCCGCGACGCGGCTGGGCACCGACAGCTCGAGGGGCTCGCGGGCCGACATCCTGGACCGCGACGGCAAGCCGCTCGTGCAGGAGCGCGCGGTCGTGCGCGTCGGCCTGCAGCACGACAAGGTGACCGACGTCGCAGCGAGCGCGAGCGCGCTCGGCAAGGCGCTGGACATCGACGCCAAGGCGCTCGCGAAGGCGGTGCGCGGCGCCGGCCCGAAGCAGTTCGTCGAGGCGCAGACGCTGCGCAAGGCCGACTACCAGGACAAGCAGGCGCAACTCGACGAGATTCCCGGCGTGCTCGCCGTCGAGGGCACGGCGCCGCTGGCTCCCACGCGGACGTTCGGACGCGCGCTGCTCGGCGGCGTCGGCCCGGCGACCGCCGAGCAGGTCAAGGCGTCCGGTGGCAAGATCGCGCCCGGCAAGCAGGTGGGCCAGTGGGGCCTGGAGAAAGCCTTCGACGACCGGCTCGCCGGCGCCCCGGCGCGCCGCATCCTCATCCGCACCACGGACAGCGGCGCGCCGGTGCGCACGCTCGAGAAGCTCCCCGGGAAGGCGCCGAAGGCGCTGCGCACCACGCTCTCGACGCGCGCCCAGACCGCCGCCGAGCAGGCGCTCTCCGAGCAGAAGGCCGAGGCCGCGATGGTCGTCGTCCAGCCCTCGACCGGCGACCTGCTCGCGGTCGCCAACCGCCCGGAGGACTCGACGTTCGACCGCGCGCTGGCCGGCGCCTATGCCCCGGGCTCGACGTTGAAGGTCATCACGACGGCGGCGCTGCTGCGCGACGGCTTCGATCCGGCCTCGTCGGTCGCCTGCCCGAAGACGCTGGTGGTCGACGGCAAGACGTTCAAGAACTTCGAGGGCGAGGAGAGCGGCGCCGCGACGTTCGCCGGCGACTTCGCGATCTCGTGCAACACCGCGTTCGTCTCGCTCGCTTCGCGGCTGCCCGCCGCCGCTCTCGGCACGGTCGCGAAGGATTACGGCCTCGGGCGCACCTACGACCTCCCGCTCGGCACGGCGCGCTCGCACGTGCCGCCGGGGACCGACAAGGTCAGCCGCGCCGCGGCCATGATCGGGCAGGACAAGATCACGGCGACGCCACTGGCGATGGCGGGCGTCGCCGCCGCGGTCCAGGACGGCCGCTGGCGCCGGCCGCGGCTGGTTTCGTCCGATCCGTCCACGGCCGGCCCGGCACTTCCCCAGAGCGAGCTCGCGACGCTGCGCTCACTGATGCGACAGGTCGTCACCAGCGGCACCGGCACGGCGCTCGCGAGCGTTCCCGGCGAGGTCGCGGGCAAGACCGGGACGGCGGAGTTCGGCGGCGCGGACCCGCCTGAGACGCACGCGTGGTTCATCGCCTACCGCGGCGATCTCGCGCTCGCGGTGCTGGTGGAGAAGGGCCGCAGCGGCGGCTCGGTCGCGGCGCCGCTGGCCGCGCGCTTCTTCAGCGCCTACGGCGCCTGAACGCCGGCCTGCAGCTTCTCGAGCAACTCCGCCAGCTGGGCGGTCTCATCGTCGCCCAGCCCCGACCGAAGCTGGTCGTCGAAGGCCACCGCGGCGCCTCGCAGGCGGTCGAACATCGCCGTGCCCTCCTCGGTCAGCTCGACCTGCTGCACGCGCCGGTTGCTCGCCTCGCGCCAGCGCCGCACCAGTCCTTGGGACTCCATCGCGTTGAGGTGATGGGTGAGCGTGGCGCCGGTGATCCCGAGCGCCTCGGCCATCTCGGCCTGGTTGCCCCACTTCTGCGAGCGGATGAGCACCAGCACCTGCCACGTCGACGCCGAGCCGCCGGCATCCGCCATCGCACGTTCGAACGCCTGGGAGACGACGCGGGCCGTGCGCGCAAGGCGCAGGCCGATGGGCGGAAGCATCGCTGGGCGGGTCACACCGATAATCGTAGCAATGAGGGATTGAAGTCAAAGGATTCGAAGTCTAAGGTTTATCACATGCCATCAGATCTCCGTGTCGGCGACCGCGTGCGTGTGAGCCTCAACGTCACCGCCTATCCCGAGCACGACATCCGCGGGCACCTCGCGCGCATCGTGCGCGCCGCCGACGCCGGCGCGATCGACACGGTGTGGGTCGCCGACCATTTGCTGCAGGCCGCCCCGGGAACCGCCGACGACGACCCGATGCTCGAGGCCTACACGACGCTCGGCTACCTCGCCGGGCAGTCGGAGCGCGTCCGTCTCGGCACGATGGTCACCGGGGTCACGTTCCGCCCCGCGAGCCTGCTCGTCAAGGCGGTCACGACGCTCGACGTCCTCTCCGGCGGGCGGGCGTGGCTCGGCGTGGGCGCCGGCTACCAGGAGGACGAGGCGCGCGCCATGGGGCTGTTCCTGCCGCCGGTCGCCGAGCGCTTCGCGCGCCTGGAGGAGACGCTGAGGCTCACCCGGCGGATGTGGGCCGGCGACGCCTCGCCCTTCGAAGGGACCTACCTGCGGCTCGAGCGCCCGGTCTCAAGCCCGCCGCCGCTGTCGCGGATCCCCGTGCTGATCGGCGGGATGGGCGAGCGCAGGACGCTGCGCTACGTCGCCGAGCACGGCGACGCGTGCAACCTGTTCGACATCCCCGACGGCGGCCGCACGATCCGCCACAAGCTGGACGTGCTGGCGCGCCACTGCGAGGCGGCCGGACGTCCCTACGAGGCGATCGAGAAGACGGTGAGCACGCGGTTGCAGGCGGGCGAGTCCGCCGATTCCTTCACCGCGCGCTGCATCGCCTTGGGCCAACTGGGGCTCGACCACGTGGTCGCGATCACCGACGGCCCGTGGACCGAGGAGTCCGTCGCGACGCTCAGCGCGGGAGCGGGCTGAGAACGACGAAGCCCCCGCCGGCGGCGGGGGCTTCTGTCCATCGGGGCGCCCGGATTTGAACCGGGGACCTCGCCGACCCGAACGGCGCGCGCTACCAGGCTGCGCCACGCCCCGAGAGCGTGCAGTCTAGCCGCTCTCGAGCGAGTGGCTCAGTGGCCGCCGAGCAGCCCTCTCGCCCCCTGCTTCAGGGTGTCCGTGACGGCGCCCGTCGCGCCGTCCACCGTCTTCTTCACGCCGTCCACGGCGCCGCCGACCGTGTCCGTCGCGCCCTTCACCGTGGCGGGCACCGGACCGCCTCCCGTCGCGCCGACGACGGCACCGTCGAGGGCGCCGGTCGCGTCCTTGCTCGCGTCGGTCAGGGCGCCGGTCGTGCTCTGCACCGTCTTGTCCACGGTGTCCGCGGTCTGGTCGACCGTCTTGGCCACCGCGCCGGAGGTCTGCTGGACGCCGTCTGCGGCCTGCTTGACCGCATCGGGCGTCGACGCCGGCACGGACGGCGTCTTGACGGCAGGCGTCGGGGAGGCCGCGTTCTTGGACGCCCCCGACGTGGAGTCGCTCGCGCGTCCCGCGGGCGCGGCCGACGCCGGCGCCGGCGCCGGCGGAGGCGCCGAGCCGGCCGGAGCCCCGCCGCCGACCGACGTGGCACGGTCGGGGGCGGAGCCCGAGTCGTGGGACCGGTGCGCGGAGCGGCGGCTGTCCTTCCCCCGGTCGCCGCCGCTCCGCGAGCTCGCTTCCCGCACGGTGACGGTCGCGCGGGAATCCGCGGTCGTGGCCGCATGCGAGCCCGGGGGCTTGTGCGAGACCGGCGCGACGGCCGCGGGACGGGCGGCGGCGCGATCGGGCCGGCTCGCGACCTCGTGCACGCCCATGCCGGTGCCGACGCCGGTGACCAGCAGGGCCGCGCCGGTGACGGCCTTGGCCCACGGGCCGCTCAGCTGGTCCGAGAGCGCGGGCAGGTGGGCGGCCAGGCGCGCCCCCGTCGGCTCGGACGCCGAAGGCGCGGAGCCGGCGCCGCGACGCAGCCGCAGGAACGCGGGGAACGGCAGCAGCCCGGCGACCTTCTCGGCGGCGCGCTCGAGCGCGGGGCGGCGCACCAGCAGCCCGCGGTCCAGCCCGGCGGCGAGGGCCTCGCGCCGGCACGACTGGCAATGCGAGAGATGGCGGCTGAGCCGCCGCGAGTCGCGCACGCCGAGCGCGCCGGAGGCCGCCGCCGCGATGATCGACTGCACGCGCTGGCAGCGGGCGCCGGAGACCAGCTCGTCGTACTCCTCCGTGAGCCGCCGGCGCGCGCGGAAGAGCGTCGACTCGACCGCCGGGCGCGTCATCCCCATGCGCGCGCCGATCTGGTCGTACGTGAGCCCCTCGAGCTCACGCAGCACAAGGATCTGATGATGCGATTCGGAGAGCCCGCCGAACGCGCCGCACAGGGTCTGGAGGTCGTGCTTGGCGGCGACCGCCGCCTCGGGCGAGGGCCCGTTGGATGCCAGGCGCGAGTGGTCCCCCGGCGCCAGGCCCTCCTCGGCGTCGTAGGAGACCTCCTCCGCCCGCCTCGAGCGCCGGAACGCGTCGATGCACGCGTTCTTCGCGATCTCATACACCCATGGCTTGAACGCGATCGGCCGCTCCGTCGCCCGCATGCGCCGCAGCGCCGAGACGAAGACCTCCTGCGTCACGTCCTCCGCGCGCCCGTGGTCCTTGACCATCCCGAGCGCGTACGCGTGGATGCGCCGCTGGTAGCGCTCGTACAGCGCCTCGAACGCGCGATCGTCTCCCGCTCGGACGGCTGCGACCAGGCGCTGATCGGAGTCGGCCGGGGAATCTCCGTCTGCATCGTGGACGACTGGCGCGAGCACGGCGCCGCTCGATCCCCTACTCAACCTCGAGGCCCTCCGGTGCGCTAACGATTACGTCTGCTGCGCCTGCCCCCTGCTGGCGGACGCGCGGACACTGTAGTTGCAAATCGCCCAAAGTGTCCGTTCTCAAACTCAATGGCCGACATAACTGCACTGATCGCCGCGCTCGACGACCTGCTCGAGCCCGCGGCCTACAAGGATCTCGGCCCGAACGGGCTCCAGGTTCCTGGCGCGCGCGAGGTCACGCGCGTCGTGAGCGGAGTGTCCGCTCAACGACAACTGAGTGAACGGGCCGCGGAGCTGGGTGCCCAGCTGGTGCTCGTCCACCACGGGCTCTTCTGGAGCTTCAACGGCGCGGGCCTGACACCCGTGCTCGCCGAGCGCCTGCGCCCGCTGTTCAAGCACGACATCAACCTCGCCGCGTACCACATCCCCCTCGACGCCCACGCGGAGCTCGGCAACAACGCGCTGCTCGCCCAGGAGCTCGGTTGCGGCGCGCACGAGGCGTTCGGCGACTACCACGGCACGCCGATCGGCCGCCGCGGAACCTTCCCGGGAGACGGTCTCACGCCGTCCGAGCTGCGCGACCGCGTGCGCGCGGTCACCCATCGCGACCCGCTCTTCCTGGGCGAGGGGCCCGAGCGCATCCGCACCATCGGCATCGTTTCGGGTTCGGCCGCGGACATGCTGCCGCAGGCCGTCGCCGCGGGCCTCGACGCCTTCCTCACCGGGGAGCCCCGCGAGCATGTCCTCTACGACGCCCGAGAGTCCGGAATCCACTTCATCGCGGCAGGCCACTACGCGACGGAGACCTTCGGCGTGCGGGCGATCGGCGACCTGCTTCAGGAACGCTTTGCGGTCGAGCACATCTTCGTAGACATCCCGAATCCCGTGTGAGCGGATTGTTTAGCTCAGATTGAGCAGGTAGGCGTTGTCGCCATCCGGTGAACACGCTACCGTGGCTGCCACGTGGCAAACCTCATCAGGAGGAATCGCACTGATGGCAATCCATCTCACGCCCACGGAGCTCGCTCGCGAAGCCGGCATGGAGCGTCGCGAGGTCATCGAGAAGTGCATGGAGCTGGGCGTGCCGATCTTCCAAGGCCGCATTGACAAGACGCTATTTCTGGCGAACGTGACGCAGCTGGAAGCTGCCAGCCCAGTAGCAACTGCCTGAGCTGCCGCGCGTAGCGCGCGCCCCCGGGTAGCATCGCCCTCCTAGGGAGTCCTGAGGAGGAGCGGATCAGCATGCAGGAAGGCACGTCAGCCCCGAGCCACGGGACGGGCTCGGCGACGATCGCGGACATCGTGGGCCTGGCCGCCGAGCGCTACGGCGAGCGGCCGGCGGCTCGGTTCAAGCGCGACGGCGACTGGCATGACATCAGCTACCGCCGGCTCGCGGACATCGTCTCCGAGATCGGCCGCGGGCTGATCGATCTGGGCGTTCAGCCCGGGGACCGCGTCGCCCTCCTGTGCACGACGCGCCCCGAGTGGTCGTGGGTGGACTTCGCGATCACCAGCACCGGCGCCGTCGTCGTCCCGATCTATCCGACCAACTCGCCGGACGAGTGCCAATGGGTGGTCGGCAACTCCGAGTCGCGCTTCGTCGTGGTCGAGGACGCCGGCCAGGCGGCGAAGATCGCGGCCGTCCGCGACCGGCTGCTGCTGCTCGAGGACGTGATCTCGATCGAGCCCGCCGAGGGCACGATCGGGCTGGATGAGCTGCGCGAGCGCGGGCGCTCGCGCGACGCCGCCGAGCTGGCCGCGCGCGTCGCCGCCGTCACGCCTGAGGACACGTACACGATCATCTACACGTCCGGCACGACGGGGCCGCCCAAGGGCTGCGTGCTCACGCACGGCAACTACCGCTCGGTCACCCGCATGTGCGAGGAGATCGACGTCATCGAGGCCGGCGAGGTCGTCTACCTCTACCTGCCGCTCGCGCACTCCTACGCCCTGCTGATCCAGCTGCTGGCCGTCGACCTCGGCGCCCCGCTGGCCTACTGGAGCGGCGACCCGCAGCAGATCGTGCCGGACCTGATGGCGGTCAAGCCGGCCTACCTGCCGTCGGTGCCGCGCATCTTCGAGAAGATCTACACGCTCGTCACGGGCAACAACGACCCCGAGAAGATCGCCGCCGCGACGAAGCTCGGGCTGACGGTGCGCCAGATGCGCGAGGCCGGCGAGGAGGTCCCGGCCGACCTGCAGGCCGCGTTCGACCAGGCCGACGCGGAGCTGTTCGCCAACGTCCGCGGCATCTTCGGCGGCAACCTCGTGCAGGCGACGTCCGGCGCCGCCCCGATCGCGCGCGAGATCCTCGAGTTCTTCTACGCGTGCGGCGCGCCGGTGCTCGAGGGCTACGGGATGACCGAGACGTCGACCGTGACGACCACGTCGGTCGTCCAGGACTACCGGCTCGGCACCGTCGGACGGGCGATCCCCGGCGCCGAGCTGCGGATCGCCGACGACGGCGAGGTGCTCGTCCGCGGCCCGCACGTGTTCCGCGGCTACTACGGCGCGGGCGACACCGTCGCGTTCGGCGGCGTGACCGACGGCTGGCTGCACACCGGCGACCTGGGCTCGCTCGACGAGGACGGCTACCTCACGATCACCGGCCGCAAGAAGGACATCATCATCACCGCCGGCGGCAAGAACCTCACGCCGGCCAACCTCGAGAACGACCTCAAGCGCTCGCGCTGGATCTCGCAGGCCGTGATGTACGGCGACCGCCGGCCGTATCCCGTCGCGCTCATCACGCTCGACCCGGAGGAGATCGTCCACTTCGCGCGCGAGCACTCGCTGCCCGAGGACGTCGCCTCGCTCGCGCGCGAGCCGAAGGTGATCGAGCTCGTGCAGGGCGTGCTCGACGGGGTCAACGCCAACTACGCGCGCGTGGAGCAGATCAAGAGGTTCTTCATCCTCGACCACGACCTCTCGCAGGAGACCGGCGAGCTGACGCCGACGCTGAAGGTCAAGCGCAACGTCGTCAACGACAAGTACGCCGGCGACTTCGAGCGGCTCTACTCGTCGGCCGACTGACGCAGCAACGCGCCTGTCGTCTGCTCGAGGATGCGGCGCCAGGCGCGCGACTCCTGTTTCTCAGAGGAGAAGTGGCGCACGACCTTGCGCACGCGCGTGGCCGAGATCTCGATCCCGTGGCGGCGGCAGACCTCGCGCAGGTCCTCGTAGTCCTTGGCGAGCTTGACGGTGACCGACTGGAAGCCGTGCCGGGCGACCTCGACGCGGCTCGCGTAGTTGAGGATGCTCGTCTGGAACATCAGCTCGTCGTCGGCGTCGGGCTCGATCAGCACGATGTCGACGCCCGGATAGCGCGCCTTCCACTGGCCGGCCATCTCGTGCAGGCGCTGGTAGGCGAGCAGCTTGAACGTCTGGTAGCCGATCTTCGGGAAGCCCATGTCGGAGATCCGCCGCGCGCGCGTGCCGAACAGCGTCGGGATCGACTTCGAGAAGTCGTTGACGTAGGGCACGAGCGGGTTGACGACGACGATGAACTTCGCGCCGGCCTCGACGGCGATGTCGAGGTTGGTGGTCGAGACGATGCCGCCGTCCACCAGCTCGCGCTCGCGCACGCGATACGGGGCGTAGACCATCGGGAGCGCCGTCGAGGCGCGCACGGCCGCGGAGATCGGGATGTCATCCCAGCCCTCGGCGCCGAGCACGATCCGCTCGCAGGTGTCGAGGTCGGTCGCGGCCAGGTAGAGCTCGCGCTCGAGCAGGCGGAAGTCGTCGGTCCGCCCGTCCTCGCCCAGCACGCTCTTGAGGTACTCCTCGACGCCCTTGCCGGTGTAGATGCCCGACGGCAGCGCGTCACCCAGGGCGAGCAGCAGGTCCATCGCGGAGAACGAGCCGAGCGTGCGCGCCAGGGTCCGGGCGACGCCGACCACGTGCAGCGGCAGCCGCACGGCCTTGGCGGCCATCTCGCCGTAGTTGGGCCGCAGCAGGTTGCCGAGCTGCATGTTCGGGAACGGCATCGGCACCTGGTCGTTGACCACCCGCATCATCTGCTCCGGCGTCACGCCGTTGGCGGCGAGCGCGGCGATCATCGACCCCGCGCTGGTTCCGACGAAGACGTCGAACTGGTTGACGGAGCGGTTGACCGAGAGCAGGTCGAGCGCCCGCAGGGCGCCGATCTGGTAGACGCCGCCGGTGAAGCCGCCGCCGCCGAGCACGAGCGCGGTCTTGGACTGCCGGCGCCGGCGCCGTGCCGGCGCTCCCATCTCGACGACGTTGGTCATCTCTGAGCCAGTGTATGGGCAACTTTCGATCGTCAGCCGGGTTCCCTAGGCTCGAACGCCGATGAAGCGCCTGGTCCTCGCCCTCACGATCCTGCTCCTGCTCGCCCCATCCGCGGACGCGGCGACGCTTGCCACGACCCAGCGCGTGCTCGCGCGCGAGATGGCGAAGGCCGGCGGCGCCTCGGGCGCCTACGTGCTGGACGCCGGGACCGGCGAGGAGCTGTACTCGAGCAACGCGGACGTGGCGCGCATGCCGGCGTCGGTGGAGAAGCTGTACACGTCGTCGGCGGCGCTGCTGCTGTACGGCGCGTCCGGGCGGCTCTCGACGACCGTCCTGTCCGCGTCGCTGCCCGACGACGCCGGCGACATCCATGGCGACGTCGTGCTGCGCGGCGGCGGCGACCCGACCTTCGATACGAAGGACCTGAGCGCGCTGGCCGGACAGCTCACCCGCGCGGGCCTGGACCGGATCGACGGCCGCGTGATCGGCGACGAGTCCGCCTTCGACGCGTTCCGCGGCCCGCCGTCCTCCGCGTTCCGGCTCTCGAGCGACGTCGGGCCGCTGAGCGCGCTCTCCTACGACCACGGGCGCACCGGCAAGCGCCGGCCCTACTGGCAGTCGAGCCCCGCCCGCTTCGCCGCGCAGGAGTTCGCCAAGGCGCTCGAGAAGCGCGGCGTGAAGATCACCGGCGCCGCCCGCTCCGGCCTCGCGCCCACGGGCATGACGCCGCTCCGCCATTGGGACTCGCCGACGGTGGCGGACATCGTGAAGGCGATGAACCAGCCGTCGGACAACTACATGGCCGAGACGCTGATCAAGGCGATCGGCGCCGACCACGGGACGGCCGGCAGCACCGTGGCGGGCGCGGACGCGATCGAGAACACCGTCGCGCGCTTCAAGATCGCGCCGCAGATCCAGGACGGGTCCGGGCTCTCGCGCAACGACCGCACGACGCCGCGCCAGGTCGTGCAGCTGCTCTCGGGCATGGCGGGGACCGAGCAGGCTTCGGCGTTCGACGCCTCGCTGCCGGTGGTCGGGCGCAACGGCACGCTCTACCGCCGCATGCGCGGGACGGCGGCGCAGGACCGCTGCCACGCGAAGACCGGGACGCTGCACGACGTCTCGACGCTCGCGGGCTACTGCACGACCCTCGGCGGCCGCCGGGTCGCGTTCGCGTTCCTGATGAACGCGACCTCCACGTGGCGCGCGCACCCGCTGCAGGACGCGATGACCGTCGCGCTCGCACGGCTCGACTGAGCACTCCGGAAACGGGTACTAAGCAGCGCCATGCGCGCCTTGATCGCCGTCTCCCTCTTCCTGCTCCTCGCGCCGGCCGCTCAGGCCCGAGACGCCACCGTGACGTCGTTCGACGGCACGCCGATCCAGCTCTCCTTCTTCCCCGCCGAGGGAGGCGGCAAGGCGCCGACGGTGCTCGAAGGCCACGGGTGGGGCGGCTCGCGCGACACCGACCCCAACAGCGCGAGCAGCGAGGTCACCGGGAACGTCGGCGTCGGCGCGCTGCGGCGCGCGGGCTTCAACGTGCTGACGTGGGACGCACGCGGGTTCGGCAACTCGGGCGGCACCGTGGAGGCCGACTCCAAGGACTTCGAGGGACGCGACGTGAGCGCGCTGATCGACTGGCTGGCGCAGCAGCCGGAGGCGAAGCTGGACGCCGCGGGCGACCCGCGCGTCGGCATGACCGGCGTCTCCTACGCGGGCGGGATCGAGCTGGTGAGCGCGGCCGAGGACAAGCGCATCGACGCGATCGCGCCGATCATCGCCTGGCACTCGCTGACCACTTCGCTCTACAAGGAGCAGACGGTCAAGGGCGGCTGGGCGAGCCTCCTCTACTCGTCCGGCGTTCCGAGCTCGAAGAACCGGCTGGACCCGCACATCACGTCGGCGTTCACGACCGGGCTGAGCACCGGCACGCTCTCGGCCGAGGACGCCGCCTGGTTCGCCTCACGCGGCCCCGGCGACGCGGTCGGGCGGATCCGGATCCCGACGCTGCTCGTCGAGGGCACGGCCGACACCCTGTTCACGCTTCGCGAGGCGATCGAGAACTACGGCATCCTGCGCGCGAACGGCGTGCCGGCAAAGATGGTCTGGTTCTGCGGCGGCCACGGCGTCTGCCTCACCGGCGCCGGGCCCTCCGTCGCGCCGAGGGATTCCCTGACGGAACGCGCCGGGCCGGCCGGCCACGTCGAATCCGTCGTGGTGGCGTGGCTGAAGCGCTACCTCGCGGGCGATGCCTCCGTCGACACCGGCCCCCGCTTCGAGTGGCTTGCCGACGACGCCAAGTGGCGCTCGGGCGCCGACTATCCGCTCCCCCAGGGCGCCCCGGTCACCGCCTCCGGCTCGGGCACGCTCGCGCTGAACCCGTCCGACGCCGTCTCGGGAACGCCGGTGACCGCGGGCCGCGCGCTCAACGCCGTCGACGTCGCGGTCAAGGCGCCCGCGGCGGCCCAGATCGTCGGCGAGCCGCGGCTGACGCTGACCTACCGCGGCACCGGCGCCGGCACGCACGTGTTCGCCCAGCTCGTCGACGAGGCGCGCGGCGTCGTCGTCGGCAACCAGGCGACGCCGATCCCGGTCACCCTCGACGGACAGCAGCACACGATCACCCGCCCGCTCGAGGCGATCGCCGCGTCGGCGGCCGCGGGCGCGCGCTACACCCTCCAGGTCACGGGCGGGACGATGCTCTACGGCCCGGTCCGCGGCGTCGCCGCGATCACCTTCAGCGCGATCGGCCTCTCGCTCCCGACCGTCGGCCCGGCCGCCACCCCGCTGCTCAGCGCGGCGCGTACGTGCGTCTCGCGCCGCCGGTTCGAGATCCGCCTGCATGGGAAGCTGCGTTCCGCGCGCGTCTACGTCGCCGGCAAGCGCGTGCGCACGGTCCGCAAGGGCGGCCGGCTGCGGGCGACGGTCGACCTGCGCGGACGCGCCCGCTCGACGGTCAAGGTCCGCGTCGTGGCGCGCACGACGCGCGGGAAGACGCTGCGCGACACGCGCACGTACCGCACCTGCGCGGCCAAGCGGTGAGCGGACACGTCGTCGCGATCGGCGGCGGGGAGTTCGGAGGCGACGGCTGGATGTCCGCGTGACGGCGCGGCTACCGTTGGGCGCGTGAAGCTCGCCGTCGCGCTGCTCGCGATCCTTGCGCTGCTCGGCGCCGCCGGCCTGTCGTCGCTCCAGGACGACGACTTCTGCAACGCGTATCCGGCCGGGACCACCGGCGCGGCGAGCGAGACGACGCTGTGGCCGCCCGGCTGGCGCTGCGTCTACGACGGGCCGGGCGCGCGCCGCGCCGTCGTCGACGCCGGCTCGGTCCCGTGGTTCCTGATCGCGCTCGGCGCCGAGCTGGCGGTCGGCGCCTGGGCGCTGCGGCGCCGGAGCGCGCCGGCGCGGCTGGCGGCGGCGACCACGGCGGCGCTCGCCGCGGTCGGCGCCCTCGGCCTCGTCGGCGGCTTCGGGTTCGCCTTCACGGCCGGGGTGGTGGTCGGCGTCCCGCTCGCCTGGCTGGTCGACTACGCCTACGCGCGCGCCGAGGGCGGCCGCCGGAGCCGCCGGCGCAGCCTGGAGACCGCACTCGCCGCGGGCCTGGCGGTGTTCGCCGCCGCCGTGCTCGCCTCGCTCACGCCGGCCGTGGCGGCCGCGATCGTGACCGTCGCGGCGGTCGCCGTCACGGCAGCAATGCCAGCAGCCCGGCTTCGTCGAGCACCGTGACGCCCAGGCGCTCGGCCTTCTCGAGCTTGGAGCCGGGCGACGCGCCGGCGACGACGTAGTCGGTCTTCTTCGAGACCGACGAGGTGACGCGGCCGCCCGCCGCGACGATGCGCTCCTGCGCCTGCTCGCGCGTGAGGTCCGGCAGCGTGCCGGTGAGGACGAACGTCTTGCCGGCCAGCGGCCCCTCCCCGGGCGGCGGACCGGCCTCCTCCATCGTCAGCCCCACGGCGCGCAGGTCCTCGATCAGGGCGCGCGTCTTGGGGTCCTGCAACTGCTGGTGGATCAGGTTGGCGACGATCGGGCCGATGCCGGGCGTCTCGGCTATCTGCTCCGGCGTCGCGGCGAGCAGGGCGTCGATCGTGCGGAACCGCTGCGCCAGCGCGCGCCCGGTCACGCCGCCGATGCCCTCGATGCCGATCGCCCACAGGACCATGCCGAAGGGGCGCCGCTTGGAGTGCTCGAGCGAGTCGAGCAGCTTGTTGACGCTGACCTCGCCGTAGCCGTCGAGCTCGAGCAGCCGGTCGGAATCGAGCCGGTAGAGATCGGCCGCGGTGTTGATGAGCCCGAGCCGCAGGAACGTGGCGATCTGCTTCTCGCCGAGGCCGTCGATGTCGAGGATGCCGGCGAACGCGGTCAGCAGCTGCCAGCGCCGCTCGGGGCAGTCGCGGTTCGGGCACCGCGTGAACACCGAGGCCTCGGCCTTGAGGGTCGGCGTGCCGCAGAACGGGCAGTGCTCGGGGACCTTCGGCGGCGGTGAGCGATCCGGCCGCTCGGCCTCGTGCGGGGCGGGCGAGATCACCTGCGGGATCACGTCGCCGGCGCGCAGGACGATCACGCGGTCGCCCTCGCGCACGTCCTTGCGGGCCAGGTCCTCCTCGTTGTGCAGCGTCGCCGCCTTCACCGTCACGCCGCCGACGTGCACGGGCTCGAGCGCGGCGAACGGGTGGAAGTCGCCGAACTTGCCGACGTTCCAGTTGATCGCGTTCAGCCGCGTCACCGCCGTCGTGGGCGGGAACTTCCACGCGATCGCCCAGCGCGGATCGCGCCCGACCACGCCCAGCCGCCGCTGCAGCTCGAAGTCGTCCACCTTCACCACGACGCCGTCGATCTCGAAGTCCAGCGCGCCGCGGCGCTCCTGCCACTGCAGGCACTGCGCGACGACCTCGTCCTCGGTCGCGAGCCTCTTGACGTCGCCGTTGACGCGGAAGCCGTGCGCGCGCAGCCACTCGAGCGCCTCCCAGTGCGAGGAGAGCGAGAGCCCCTCGGTGGCGCCGATGCCGTAGCACCACATCGACAGCGGCCGCTCGGCGGCGAGCGCCGGATCGAGCTGGCGGATCGTTCCCGCCGCCGAGTTGCGCGGGTTCATGAAGGTGGACAGGCCGGCCTCCGCCCGCCGCTCATTGAGCGCGGCGAAGTCCGGCAGCGACATGTAGACCTCGCCGCGCACCTCGAGCAGCGGCGGCGCGTCCTCGATGCCCAGCGGGATCGACGGGATCGTGCGCAGATTGTGCGTGACGTCCTCGCCGATCTCGCCGTCGCCGCGCGTGGCGCCCCGCTCCAGCACGCCGTCGCGGTAGAGCAGCGAGATCGCCAGGCCGTCGATCTTCGGCTCGGCGACGAACTCGAACGCCGGGTCCTCGATCCCCTCGCGCGCAAGGTGGTTGCGCATCCGCTCGACCCATGCGCGCAGCTCGCCCTCCGAGCGGGCGTTGGCCAGCGAGAGCATCGGCTGCAGGTGCGCGACCTTCTCGAGCCGGCCGACCGGCGTGCCGCCGACCCGCTGGGTGGGCGAGTCGGGCGTGACGAGCTCGGGGTGCTCGGCCTCGATCGCGCGCAGCTCGTCGAGCAGCTTGTCGTACTCCTCGTCGCCGATGACCGGGTCGTCGAGGACGTAGTAACGGTGCCCGTGGTAGACGAGCTCCTTGCGCAGCTCGGCGGCGCGCTCGGCCCGGCTCATGCCGGAGGGGTGGGGGCGAGTAAGCGCGCGAGGTCGTACGCCCTGAGCTCCTCCATCCCGTGCTCGGCGGTCAGGTCGAAGTGCAGCGGCGTGACGGCGATGCGCCCCGCCGAGACGGCCGCGAGATCGGTCCCCGCCTCGTCGTCATGGACCGGGGAGTCGCCGTAGATGCGGTACAGGCGGCGGCCGGTGTCCTCCTCGATCAGGTCGAGGCTGTCGCGGTAGATGCGCTTGCCGAGCCGCGCCACCTCGACGCCGCCGATCTCGCCGGCGGGCACGTTGACGTTGAGCAGCGTGCCCTCGGGCAGCGGGACGTCGTCGAGCCGGTCGACGACCTGGGCGGCGAACGCGGCGGCGTTCTCGAAGTCGAACAGGTGGCCGAGGCGGAAGTCCATCTCGCGCCTCGTCGACTGCTGGGAGACGGCGATGCCCGGGATGCCCAGCACGACGCCCTCGAGCGCCGCCGCGACGGTACCGGAGTAGGTGATGTCGTCGCCGAGGTTGGCGCCGTGGTTGATGCCCGACACGATCACGTCCGGCTCGAAGCCCTCGATCAGGCCGAGGCTCGCGAGCCGCACGCAGTCGACCGGCGTGCCGTCGCACGCGTACCCGACGGTGCCGTCCTCGAACGGCACCTCGGCGACCCACAGCGGCCGCCGGAACGTGATCGAGCGCGCCGTCGCCGAGCGGTTGCCGTCGGGCGCGACCACCGCGAGCTCGACGTCCTCCAGTCGCGCGAGCGCGCGCCTGAGCGCCTGCAGCCCCTCGGCGTCGATCCCGTCATCATTGGTCAGCAGCACGCGCGGCATCGGTCGGGAGGATAGGCGGCGCGGGCGAGCCTCGACGGACGGCCAGGGGCGCGAGCAGACGCCGCGCCTACGGTTGACCGGATGCCGTCGCGCGCGTACGCCCTGCTGCTCGTCGCCGGCGCCCTCTGCCTGCTGGCGGCGGGCTTCACGTTCTACGGCCGCCACACGGTGCTCGACGAGCAGGCGTTCGCCGCGCGCGCCACGGGCACTCTGGCGCAGGACGAGGTCCGCGACGAGATCGCCGCTCGCATCGCGGGGCGGCTCGTCGAGGCGCATCCGGGGCTCGCGGAGCTGCGGCCCGTGCTCGATGCGGCCGCGGCGGACATCGTGGCGACACCGCGCTTCGCGCAGGAGTTCCGGCGCGGCGCGGCGCGGATGCACCACACCCTGTTCGCCGACTCGCACAGCACGGTCCAGTTCGTGCTGCCCGGGGCAGGCGAGGAGCTGTCGGCGGCGGTCGAGAACCACTCGGAATCGGCGGCGCGGACGGTGCCGGACGGCGATCCCGACCTGCTCGCGATCGGCGGCGGCCGGCTCGAGACGACGCTGCGCCGGATCGCTCCGGCCGCGCGCAGCCTCGCGGGCCTGGCGCTGCCGGCGCTCGCCGCCGGAATCGTCCTGCTGGGCCTGGCCGTGCGGCGCGCCCCGACGCGGCGACGCGGCCTGCGCGGCGCCGCGATGGCGGTCGCGGCGATCGGCGGCGCGACGCTCGCGGCGGTGACGATCGCCCGGTCGCTGCTGCTCGCGACCTTCGACACGAGCCACGGCGATGCCGTCGTGGGCACGATCTGGAGCGCGTATCTCGGCGACCTGCGGCTGTGGGCGGTCGCCGTCGGCGCGATCGGGTTGATCCTCGCGGCGACCGCCGAGCCGGGAACGCCAGGCGCCTGGCGCCGGGTGCTCGCGCGGGTCGCCCATCCCGAGCGGCCCGGAGCGCGGCTGGCTCGCGCCGGCGCGCTGCTGCTCGTCGCGATCCTGCTGCTGACCGCCCCCGAGGTGCCCGTGAACCTCGGAATCGTCGGCCTTGCGGGCCTGTTGGTCTTCACCGCCGCCGCGGAGGTCGCGCGCCTGCGACCTGCGCGGCGATCTGCCGATTACTGAAGATATGGATCGTGGGAGCCGGCTCGTCGGCGTCGACGTCGCCGACGAGCGGGAGCTGGCCGGCAAGGTCGTCGGCTGGATGTTCGTCATGAGCACGATCGTCGCCCTCGTGCTGCCGCTCATCCCCGGCGTCGAGGGCAAGGCGATCACGCCGACGACGCCGATCGCCGGCGTCGCGCTGGTCTTCGGCGTGGTCGCGTTGCGGCGCATCCGCTGGGCCAACGTTGCCGGCGGCGTGATCCACGGCGCCGTCCTCGCCGGGGCGCTGGGGATCGCGATCGCGACGTCCGACAACGGCGGCGCGAACTCGCCGGCGCGCTTCCTGCTGATGCTCGTGCTCGTCTTCAGCGGCTACTTCTTCCCCGGGAGCGAGGCATGGCCGTATCTCGGGCTCGTGCTGTTCCTGCACGCGCTGCCGCTCGTCTACGACCGCCACGCGGTCGACGGCGGCCTGCTCGGCGAGCTGCTCGTGGTCACGCCCTGCTACTGCCTGCTGATGTTCCTGCTCGTCTCCGGCAAGCGCGGGATGGTCGAGCTGCGGGCGCGGGCCGACGACCTCGCGCGGCGCGACCCGCTCACCGGGCTCGCCAACCGGCGCGCGCTGCTGGAGTCGATCGGCGCCGGTCCGGCGCGGCGCGCGGGCGACCAGCTCGGCCTGCTGCTGCTCGACGTCGACGACTTCAAGCTCGCCAACACGCTCCACGGTCACCCCGGCGGCGATCGCGCGCTGCGCTTCGTCGCGCTGTCGCTGCGGTCGCTCGCGCGGGAGAGCGACCTGCCGGCGCGGCTGGGCGGCGACGAGTTCGCGCTGCTCGTGCACGGGGCGACGCCCGACGGCATGGACGCGCTGGCGCAGCGGATCCTGGAGACGGTCCGGGCGAGCGACGACTCGCTCGGGCTGCCGGGCTTCGTCCTGCGCGTGAGCGCGGGGTGGGCGCTCGGCGAGCCGGATGCCGACGCGCTGCTCGCCGCCGCCGACGGCGCGCTGCTGCGCGCCAAGCGCACGGGCAAGAACCGGGCGCTCAGTATCTGACCGACGCGAGGTAGAGGCCGTGCGGCGGCGCCGTCGTTCCGGCCTCGGCGCGCGGGCGGCCCTCCAGCAGGGTTGCGAAGGACTGCGGGCTGCGGCGTCCCTGAGCGACCTCGAGCATCGTGCCGACGAGCACGCGGTTCATGTTGCGCATGAACGCGTCGGCCTCGATCCAGAACTCCAGCACGTCGCCGCGGCGCTCCCAACGGGCGTCGACGACGTCGCGCTCGAAGCGCTGGTGGTAGGTCTCAGTGGGCGTGAAGGCGGTGAAGTCGTGCCTGCCGCGCAGGGCGCGCGCGCATGCGTCCAGCGCGTCGAGGTCCGCCGCGTGCGGCCACCAGAGCGCGCGGCCGCGCTCGAACGGCGACGGCTGGGCGCGGTGCAGGACGCGGTAGACGTAGGTGCGCGCGACGGCGTCGTGACGGGCGCTGAAGCCCGGCCCGGCCTCCTCGGCTGCGGTCACCTTGATCTCGGGCGGCAGGACCGCGTTGACGCCGCGCAGGCTCGGCAGCGGGCCGTCGTAGGAGACGACCTGGCCGAGCGCGTGGACGCCGCGGTCGGTGCGGCCGGCCACCGTGATGCGCACGGGCTGCCGCAGGACGGTCTCGAGCGCCTTAACGACCTCGGCGGCCACCGTCCGCTCGCCGGGCTGCGCAGCCCAGCCCGCGAAGGGGCCGCCGTCGTACTCCAGAGTGAGCTTCGTGCCCAGTGCCTAAGGCCGGATGATCGGGGTGGGGCGGAGGGGCTGCTTGCCTTACACGAGCTCGAGGTAGACCATCTCGGTCGCGTCCGACGGGCGCGGGCCGAGCTTGAGGATCCGGGTGTAGCCGCCCGGACGCTCCTTGTAGCGCGGGGCGATCTCCTCGAAGAGCTTGTAGATGACGCCCTTGTCGGGGTGCTGGAGGATCGAGGTCGCCTGCCGGCGAGCGTGCAGGTCGCCCTTGCGGGCGAGCGTGATCAGCTTCTCGATCTCCGGCTTGACCGCCTTGGCCTTGGCCTCGGAGGTCTTGATCCGCTCGTGGTCGATGACCTCGATGCAGAGGTTCGCGAGCAGCGCCTTGCGGTGCGCGCTGTCGCGGGAGAGCTTGTGGCGGGTCTTCTGATGTCTCATGAAGTTAAGGTCGGATGATCGGGGTGGGGCGAAGGGGATGCCCTGCCTTCACTAATCCGTGCGCAGCGTCAGGCCCCGCTGCGAGAGGGTCTCGATCACCTCGTCGATCGACTTCTTGCCGAAGTTCGGGATGGCGGCGAGCTCGCCCTCCGACTTCGACACGAGGTCGCCGACCGTTTGGATTCCAGCGCGCTTGAGGCAGTTGTACGAACGGACGCCCAGCTCGAGCTCCTCGATCAGGATGTCGTCCATGGGGCCGCCACCACCCGAGCGGCCGCCGGGAGAGAGGACGCCGCCGCCGGCGCCGTTCTCGAGCGTGCCGAGGGGGCCGCCGGGACCCGCGCGCAGGTCCTCGATCCGGTCCTCGTCGGTGAAGATCGACAGGCTGGAGATCAGGATCTCGGCGGCCTCGCGCAGCGCGGCCTGGGGATCGATCGAGCCGTCGGTCTCGATGTCCAGCGTCAGCTTGTCGAAGTCGGTGCGCTGCCCGACGCGGGCCTGCTCGACCGAGTAGGCGACGCGGCGGACCGGGCTGAAGATCGAGTCGATCGGGATCACGCCGATCGGCTGATCGGGCGACTTGTTCTCCTCGGCCGGCCGGTAGCCGCGGCCGCGCCCGATCGTCAGGTACAGCTCGAGCTTGGTCTTCTTGTCGAGCGTGGCGATGTGAGCGTCCGGGTTGAGGATCTCGACGCCCGAGGGCAAGTCGATGTCGCGCGCGGTGATCTCACCGGGACCGGTGACCACCAGCGGCGCCTCGACCTCGGTCGCGTCGGAGTGCATCCGGCAGACGATGCCCTTGAGGTTGAGGACGATGTCGGTCACGTCCTCCGTCACGCCCTTGATCGTCGAGAACTCGTGCGCCACCCCCTCGATCCGAACCGAGGTCACGGCGGCGCCCGCGAGGCTGGCGAGCAGCACGCGCCGCAGCGAGTTCCCGAACGTGTAGCCGAAGCCGCGGTCGAGCGGCTCCACCACGAACTGCCCGCGGTTCTCTTCAACCGATTCGGACGTGATTCGGGGGATCTGGAAGTCGAGCATCAGGGTCCTAACGTCGTTCTCTGTGTGGGGAGCGGGACCCCGGCGCGCCGTGTGCGCAGCCGGGGGTTCAGGGGAGCTGGTTACTTCGAATAGAGCTCGACGATGAGCTGCTCCTGCACCGGCGCGGCGATCTCCGCGCGCTCGGGCCGGCGCAGCACCTTCGCGGTGAGCTGGTCGTGGTCGGCCTGCAGCCAGGCGGGGACCTGAGCGACGAGCTCGGTCGCGTCGCGGATCACGGTCTCGGCATCGGAGCCGGGCTTGAACGTGATCACGTCGTTCTCGCGCACCTGGTAGGACGGGATGTCCACCCGGCGCCCGTTGACGGCCCAGTGGCCGTGGCGGATGAGCTGGCGCGCCTGGCGGCGCGACGCGGCGAATCCGAGGCGCACGAGCACGTTGTCGAAGCGGCACTCGAGGATTCGCAGGAGGTTCTCGCCCGTGATGCCGCTCTGGCGCGAGGCCTTCTCGTAATAGTTGCGGAACTGCTTCTCCAGCACGCCGTAGTAGCGGCGGGCCTTCTGCTTCTCACGCAGCTGGACGCGGTACTCGGACTGCTTCTGGCGCCCACGGCCATGATCGCCCGGCGGGTAGGAGCGACGCTCGACGCCGCACTTGTCGGTGAGGCAGCGCTCGCCCTTGAGGAACAGCTTCTGGCCCTCGCGGCGGCACTGCTTGCACTGGGGTGACGTATCGCGTGCCATGTCAAAGTCTGTCCGGGTGGGAGCGGCGGGGCTCGTTGGTCATGTCCGGGTGGGAGCGGTGGGGCTGGTTGATCATGGCTACACCCTGCGCCGCTTGCGGGGGCGGCAGCCGTTGTGTGCCTGCGGAGTGACGTCCTTGACGCCCGTGACCTCGAGCCCGGCGGCCTGGAGCGAGCGGATCGCGGTCTCACGGCCCGAGCCGGGTCCCTTGACGAAGACCTCGACCTTCTGCATGCCCTGCTCGATGCCCTTGCGCGCGGCGGCGTCGGCCGTGACCTGCGCAGCGAAGGGGGTCGACTTGCGCGAGCCCTTGAAGCCGGCGCCGCCGGCGGACTCCCACGCGATCACGTTGCCTTCGCGGTCGGTCAGCGCGACGATCGTGTTGTTGAAGGACGTCTTGATGTGCGCCTGGCCGATCGGGACGTTCTTCTTGACCTTGCGGCGGCCGCGCTGGGGGCGACGGGGTGCGGGCACTACTTCTTACCTGCCTTCTTCTTGCCCGCCACCTGCATGCGCTTGGGGCCCTTGCGCGTACGAGCGTTGGTCTTCGTGTTCTGCCCGCGGACCGGGAGACCGCGGCGGTGACGCAGGCCGCGATAGCAGCCGATCTCCATCAGGCGCTTGATGTTCTGGCTGCGCTCACGGCGCAGGTCACCCTCGACCACGTAGTCGCGGTCGATGATGTCGCGCAGCTTGGAGACCTCGTCATCGGTGAGGTCGCGGACCTTGCGGTCCGGCTCGATCCCGATGGCGGCGAGGATCTCGTTCGACGTCGGCCGGCCGATGCCGTAGATGTAGGTCAGGCCGATCTCGACACGCTTGTTGAGCGGGATGTTGATCCCGGCGATGCGAGCCATCGTTCTGCCTTACCCCTGCCGCTGCTTGTGCCGGGGGTTCTGGCAGATCACGAGCACCCGACCGTGGCGTCGGATGATCTTGCACTTTTCACACATCGGCTTGACCGACGGTCGTACCTTCATGATCCCTTTCGGCTGATGATCCAGACGGGGTGGCTCTGGCGGCCGTGCCGGCCGCCGCTACCATGCCCCCGGAGCGGTCACACGCAGAAGCCTCCCGGCTCCGAGCGCGACAGCGCAGGATAGCAAAGCCTTCTTGCCGACCGAGCCGCGTGCTAGACCCTTCCGCGGCAGTCCCTCACACTCTACGAAACCGCGCGGTACCGGCGTTCTCGCGGCGTTCTGACCGAATCCGCAATTTGGCGCTTTTGCGCTCGTCTTGGCGCCCGGGCAGCGGTTCGATGTGTCCGAAGCGTCATCCGGACTAGCCCAGTCGGGCGACGGATCAGGCCGCCGCGGCGGCGGCGCGGTCCGGGTGGTGCCAGGGCGTGAGGACCCTGGGTCCGGAGGCGGTGATCGCGATCGTGAACTCGAAGTGGGCGGCCAGTGAGCCGTCCTGGGAGTAGATCGCCCAGCCGTCGTCGCCCATGCGGACCATGTGGCGCCCGGCGGTGACCATCGGCTCGACGGCGAGGACCATGCCCTCCTCGAGCGGCACGCCCTTGCCCGCCGGCCCGTAGTTCGGGACCTGCGGCTCCTCGTGCATGTCGCGGCCGACGCCGTGTCCCACCAGGGACCGCACGATCGAGAAGCCCTCGGCCTCGACGTGCTCCTGCACCGCGTGGCTCACGTCGCCCAGCCGGTTCCCCGCCCGGCACTGCTCGACCGCCGCGAACAGCGCGCCGGAGGTGACCTCCATCAGCTTCGCAGCGACCGGGGAGACGTCGCCGACTCCGAAGGTGCGCGCCGCGTCGGCGACCCAGCCGTCCTTCACCACGCCGATGTCCACCGAGAGGATGTCGCCGCGCTTGAGCTTGAACCTCCCCGGGATCCCGTGCACGACCATGTCGTTCGGGGACGCGCAGATCGAGCCCGGGAAGCCGCGGTAGCCCTTGAACGCCGGCGTCGCGCCCTGCGAGCGGATGAACTTCTCCGCCGCGGCGTCCAGCTCGGCGGTCGTCACGCCGGGGCGGATCTTGCCCGCGAGCAGATCCATCGTCTGCACCAGGATCTCCCCCGCCGCCGCCATCGCGTCGACCTCGGCGGGGGACTTCTTGATGATCACAGCCGTTCCTCGAGCCGCAAGGTGGCCAGGGTGGCACGGATGTGGTCGTGCACCTCGGTCACGTCGCGCGTTCCGTCGAAACGACGGAGCAGGCCGCGCTCCTCGTAGTAGTCCTTCAGGGGCTCGGTCTGCGCGTGGTAGGTCGCGAGCCGCTTGCGGATCGTCTCCGGCTCGTCGTCCTTGCGCCGCGTCAGCGGCTTGCCGTCCTGATCGCAGACGCCCTCGTGCTTGGGCGGATCGTCCTCGACGTGGTAGACATGCCCGGCCGAGCAGACGCGACGCCCGCTCAACCGCGCGATGACGACCTCGTCGGGCGCCTCGATCAGCAGCGCGGCGGTCAGCCGGCGCCCCATGCCCTCGAGCTCCCGCGCCAGCGCCTCGGACTGGCCGATCGTGCGCGGGAAGCCGTCCAGCAGGAAGCCGTCCTGTCCCTCCTCCTCGACCTTGTCGAGGATCATCGCGATCACGAGGTCGTCGGGGACGAGGTCGCCGTTGTCCATGTACGACTTCGCCGCGAGCCCGAGCTCCGTCTCACTCTGCTTGTGCTCGCGCAGGAGATCGCCGGTGCCGATGTAGGGCAGCCCGAAGTCCTCGCGCAGCCGAGCGGCCTGGGTGCCCTTTCCGGCCCCGGGCGGACCGAGGAGGATGAGATTCAGCTCGCTCAAGCCGAGCAGCCTACTTCAGGAAGCCTTCGTAGTTGCGCATCATCAGCTGTGCCTCCAGCTGCTTCATGGTGTCGAGCGCCACGCCGACGACGATCAGCAGCGACGTGCCGCCGAAGTAGAAGTTCCGGGTGGCCCCCGTGGAGGCGATGATGATGGTAGGCAACGCGGCGACCGCCGCAAGGTACAACGCGCCCGGGAACGTCAGCCGGGCGAGGATGCGATCGAGGAACTCGGCCGTCGGCCGGCCCGGGCGCACGCCCGGGATGAAACCGCCGTACTTCTTCAGGTTGTCCGCCTGATCGACCGGGTTGAAGGTGACCGCGGTGTAGAAGTACGTGAAGATGACGATCATCAGCGTCTCGCCGACGACGTAGGCCCAGCGGCCAGGAGCGAGGAACGTCGCGAGCCCGTTGAGCGCCGGGACCAGCTGGCCGACGGTCGGCGGGAACGCCATGATCGACGCGGCGAAGATGACCGGGATGACGCCGGCCATGTTCACGCGCAGCGGCAGGTAGGTCTGCCCGCCGGAGCTCATCCGGCGCCCGATCACGCGCTTGGCGTACTGGATCGGGATCCGCCGCTGGCCCTCTTGGATGAAGACGACCGCCGCGACCACGCCGATGGCGAGGAACGGCATGATGATCTTGAAGACCGGATCGGGGTTCGTCCACCACTGCTGCACGCCGTGGGGCAGGCCGGCGACGATCGAGGCGAAGATCATCAGCGAGATGCCGTTGCCGATGCCGCGCTGCGTGATCAGCTCGCCCATCCACATGACGAGGATCGAGCCGGCCGTCAGGCACAGCACCACGAGGATCACGGTGCCGGCGTTGAAGCTCGTGAAGATCGGCGTGCCGGCCGAGGATCCCTGCGAGCGGAACAGGAACGTGTAGCCGATCGCCTGCGCGCCGGCCAGGCCGACGGTCAGGTAGCGCGTGTACTGGGTGATGCGCGCCTGCCCGACCTCGCCCTCCTTCTGCAGCTTCTCCATCGCCGGCGAGACGACGGTCAGCAGCTGCAGGATGATCGATGCCGTGATGTAGGGCATGATCCCGAGCGCGAACAGCGAGATCCGCGACAGGCCGCCGCCGCTGAACGTGTTGAGCAGGTTCAGGACGCCGCTGCCGGAGTAGTTGTTCTTGATCGCGTCGACGGCGCTCGTGTCGACGCCCGGCACGGGGATGAACGACCCCAGCCGGTACAGCGCGAGGATCGCCGCCGTGAAGAGCAGCTTCTTGCGGATCTCCGCGACGCGGAACGAATTCAGGATCGTGGAGACCACGCCCGGCTACTCCTCGATGAGTTGGACGGTGCCGCCTGCGGCCTCGATGCGCTCGCCGGCGCTCTTGGAGACCTTGTGGACGATGAGGGTGAACTTCTTCGTCAGCTCGCCGCGCCCGAGCACCTTCACCGGGATGTCGCGCTTCTTCGCCAGGCCGGCCGCGCGCAGCGCCTCGAGGTCGATCGTCGCGCCGTCGTCGAACCGCGCGTCGAGGTCGTCGAGGTTGACGTGCTGCGTGTGCGTCCGGAACGGCTCGAACGGCATCGACATCTTCTTGTTCGGGCCGCGCAGCTTGCGCATCCGCATGTGGATCGGGTTCTGGCCACCCTCGAAGCGGGCCCGGTCCTTGGCACCGGCGCGCGAGCCGTAGCCCTTGTGCCCGCGGCCCGACGTCTTGCCGTGGCCGGAGCCGTGGCCGCGCCCGACGCGCTTGCGGTCGCGCTTGGAGCCCGGCGCGGGCTTGAGGCTGTGAAGGCCGATGTTCTCGGCCTTCAGCTCCTCGTCGACGGTCTGCTGCTCGCTCACGACTTCTCCTCGACAACTACAAGGTGGCGGACGGCATGGACCATGCCCCGCAGCTGCGGGGTGTCCTCATGCTCGACGGACTTGCCGATGCCGCGCAGGCCGAGCGAGCGCAGCGTGTCGCGCTGGCGGCCGTTGGCGCCGTTGGCGGAGCGGACCTGCTTGATCACGTACGTGCTCATGCGGGTGCGACCTCCTCCTCCACGGCGGCGCCGGCCTCGATCGTCTCGGCGACCGGCTCAGCCGGCTTGGAGAGCCCGAGGACCTTGTCGACCGAGAGGCCGCGCAGCTGCGCGATCTCCTCCGGCTTGCGAAGGTCCTGCAGGCCCGCGATCGTGGCCTTGACGAGGTTGATCGGGTTCTGCGAGCCCAGCGACTTCGAGAGGATGTCGTGGATCCCCGCGAGCTCGAGCACCGCGCGCACGCCGCCGCCGGCGATGACGCCGGTACCGGGCGAGGCGGGCTTGAGGAACACGCGGCCGGAGCCGAAGACGCCCGTCGTCTGATGGGTGATCGTCGAGCCGTGGCGCGGCACGCGGAAGAGGTTCTTCTTCGCGCGCTCGACGCCCTTCTGGATCGCCAACGGCACCTCGTTCGCCTTGCCGTAGCCGACGCCGACGATGCCGTTCTCGTCGCCGACGACGACCAGGGCCGTGAACGAGAACCGCCGGCCGCCCTTGACCACCTTGGCGACGCGGTTGATCTCGACGACACGCTCCTGCAGGTCGATGCCGGAGGCGGAGATGGATCGGTCGGGAGCTGCCATAGGTCCTATCGAGTCTAGAAGTTCAGGCCGCCCTCACGGGCGCCCTCGGCCAGGGCCGCAACACGACCGTGGTACTGGTACCCGCCGCGGTCGAAGACCGCCGACGAGACCCCTGCAGCCTGCGCGCGCTGCGCGAGCAGCTCGCCGGCCTTCTTGGCCTGCTCCATCGGCTTGAGCGAGCGCAGCTCGGCCTCGGTCCACTGGACCGCGGCCAGCGTGCGGCCGGCGTCGTCGTCGATGAGCTGGGCGAACACGCCGCGGTTGGAGCGGAACACGGAGATCCGCGGGGTCTCCGCGGTGCCGTGCACCTTCGCGCGGACGCGGCGGCGGCGCTTGAGGCGCCGCGCGGGAGCGGTGAGAACCGTCATGCCCTCTTGCCCACCTTCCGGGCCACGTACTCGCCCTGATAGCGGATGCCCTTGCCCTTGTACGGCTCCGGCGGGCGCTGCTTGCGGATGATCGCGGCGATCTCGCCGACGACCTGCTTGGCATTGCCCTTGACGATGATGCGGGTCGGCTGGGGCACCTCGAACTCGATGCCCTCCGGCGCCTTGATCGGCACGGGGTGCGAGTAGCCGAGCGCCAGCTCCAGGTCGCGGCCCTTCAGCTGCGCGCGGTAGCCGACGCCCTGGATCTCGAGCGTCTTGGTGAAGCCGGTCGTCACGCCCTCGACCATGTTCGCGACGAGCGAGCGCGTGAGCCCGTGCAGGGCGCGGTGCTCGGCGCGGTCGGTCGGGCGCTTGACCAGCAGCTGGCCGTCCTGGAGCACGACCTCGATCACGCGGTGCTTGCGCTCCTCGAGGTTGCCGCGAGGGCCCGAGACCCGCACGACCTCGGGCTCCACCGTGACGGTGACGCTCGCGGGAACGGGGATGGGCTTCTTGCCGATGCGGGACATGACGGTTACCAGACCTCCGCCACGACCTCGCCGCCGACGCCCGCAGCGCGGGCCTCGTGACCGGTCATGACACCGTGCGAAGTGGACACGATCGTCGTGCCCATGCCGCCGAGGACCTTCGGGATGTGCTTGGAGTCCACGTACATCCGCTGGCCCGGGCGCGACACTCGGCGCAGGCCGGAGATCACCGAGGTGCGGTTCTCAGTGTACTTGAGCTTCACGAGGATCTTGTCCGCCGCGGAGCCCGGAACGCCCGGCGTCTCGTCGTAGCCGAGGATGTAGCCCTGCTCGGTGAGGATGCGGGCCATCTCGCGCTTGAGCTTGCTCGACGGGATCTCGACCTCTTCCTTGGCGGCCATGATGCCGTTGCGGATGCGGGTCAGGAAGTCGGCGATGGGATCGGTCATCGACATGCGATCACCAGCTCGACTTCGTCATGCCGGGGATGTAGCCCTGGTGCGCGAGCTCGCGCAGGCACACCCGGCACAGGCCGAACTTGCGGTAGACCGCGCGCGGGCGCCCGCAGCGACGGCAGCGCGAGTGCGCCCGCGTCTTGTACTTGGGCGGGCGGTTCGCGCGAACGATCTTGGATGTCTTGGCCATGTTCAGGAAGTTCCTTATGCGGCTACTGGCTCAGGGGTGAGGGACTCGTAGGCCCCGGGGCGACCCTCGCGGGCGAACGGCAGGCCCAGCGCGTCGAGCAGCGCGAACGCCTCGGCGTCGGTCTTGGCCGTCGTCGTGATCGCCACGTCGAGGCCGCGGACCTGGTCGACGGCGTCGTAGTCGATCTCCGGGAAGATGACCTGCTCGCGGATGCCCATGTTGTAGTTGCCGCGACCGTCGAACGAGCGCGGGTTCAGGCCGCGGAAGTCGCGCAGCCGCGGCAGCGCGACGGAGACCAGGCGGTCGATGAACTCGTACGCGCGCTCCTGGCGCAGCGTGACCGTCAGGCCGACGGGCATGCCCTCGCGCAGCTTGAACGCGGCGACCGACTTGCGGGCGCGGCGGATGTTCGGCTTCTGGCCGGCGATGTCGGCGAGCTGGCCCAGCGCGGCCTCGAGCATCTTCGAGTCCTGCTTGGCCTCGCCGACGCCCATGTTGAGGGTCACCTTGACCAGCTTCGGCGCCTGCATCGGCGTCGAGTAGCCGAACTTCTCGACCAGCTTGGGCCTGATCTCGTCGTTGTAGCGGTCCTTGATACGTGCCATCAGTCGATCTCCACGCCGGATCGGCGGGTCACGCGGACACGCCGGCCCTGCTCGCCGCGGGTCACGCCCACGCGCGTCGGCTTGTTCGTCTTCGGGTCCACGATCGCCACGTTGGACACGTGGATCGGGCCCTCCTTCTCGATCACGCCGATCTCGAGGTTGGGGCGGCCCTGGACGGGGCGCTGATGGCGCTTGACCATGTTCAGCCCCTCGACGTAGACGCGCTCCTTCTGCGGATCCACGCGGATGACCTTGCCGGTCTTCCCGCGGTCCTTGCCCGCGATCACGATCACGTTGTCGTCGGTGCGGATCTTCATCACAGCACCTCCGGCGCGAGCGAGACGATCTTCATGAACCCGCCGTCGCGCAGCTCGCGGGCCACCGGCCCGAAGATGCGCGTCCCGCGCGGGTTGTTCTGCGCGTCGATGATCACCGCGGCGTTCTCGTCGAAGGCGATGTAGGTGCCGTCCTCGCGCCCGAACTCCTTCTTCGTGCGCACGACGACCGCCTTGACGACGTCGCCCTTCTTGACCGTCCCGTTCGGGTTGGCCTGCTTGACGGTGGCGACGATGATGTCCCCCACGCTCGCGTAGCGGCGGCGCGAGCCGCCCATCACGCGGATCGTGAGGATCTCGCGCGCGCCGGTGTTGTCGGCCACGCGCAGTCGCGTCTCGTTCTGGATCATCGAGCCCGCTCCAGGATCTCCACGAGCCGCCAGCGCTTGCTGCGCGACATCGGCCGGCACTCCTGGACGCGCACGGTGTCACCCGCGTTCGCCTCGTTGCGCTCGTCATGGACGTGCAGCGTCGTCGACGACCGCAGGATCTTCTGGTAGCGCTTGTGTCGCCGGGCCACGTCGATGCGCACGACCAGGGTCTTGTCGCCCTTGTCGGACACGACGATGCCCTGGCGGACCTTCGGGCGCCCGGGGCCGTGCTCGGGAGCGTGCTGCTCCTCCACGACCGGAGCCGCGGCGCGAGCGGCCGCGCGCTTCTCCTTCTGCTTGGCGCGGTAGGCCGTGCGCTGACGAGCGTTGCGCTCGCGGTGCGCCTTGCGCTCCGCGATGCGCTCCTCGAGCGTGCGCGGGCCCGACGCGGCCTTCGCCTTGGCGGCGCGCGAGGCGGCGTTGCGCTCGCGGCGCGTCTCGGTCGGTCCAGGAGCGGCGGCCTCGGCGGTCCCCTCATCGGGGGTCGCCGTGGCTTCGACCTCCTCCACGATGTTCTCTGGGGTCTCTTCCGGGTTCTCAGCCATTGTCTGCAGTCTTCTGGTTCGGATCGATGCCGCGCTGGCGGGCCACGGTGATGGCGCGCGCGAGGGCGCGCTTGCCGCTGCGCAGGCCGGCCGTGTTCTCCAGCTCGCCGGTGGCGTGCTGGAGACGCAGGCCGAACAGGTCACGCCGCTGCGTGGCGATGTGCTCACGCAGGGCCTTGTCGTTGAGATCGCGGAGCTCGGACGACTTCATCACTGGCCGTCCTCGCGCAGCACGAACTTGGTCTTCACGGGCAGCTTGTGGCCGGCCAGGCGCATGGCCTCGCGGGCGAGCGGCTCCGGCACGCCGGAGAGCTCGAACATCACGCGGCCCGGCTTGACGACGGCGACCCAGCCCTCGGGCGAGCCCTTGCCGGAGCCCATCCGGGTCTCGGCCGGCTTCTTGGTGTAGGCCTTGTCCGGGAAGACGTTGATCCACACCTTGCCGCCACGCTTGATCTTGCGCGTCATCGCGATTCGGGCGGCCTCGATCTGGCGGTTGGTGAGCCAACCGGCCTCGAGCGACTTCAGGCCGTACTCGCCGAACGCGACCGTCTGCTGGCCGCGGGAGAGACCCGCGCGCCGGCCGCGATGCACCTTGCGGAACTTGACTCGCTTGGGAGAGAGCATCAGCGACTGATCCCTCCGCTGAGGTCGGGACGTCCGCCACCGCGGCCGCCGCCTCCGCCGCCGCGGCCACCGCCGCCGCCGCCGAAGCCGCCGCCGCCACGGCCGCCGCCTCCGCCGCCGCCTCCGCCGCGGCCACCGCCGCCGCCGAAGCCGCCACCGCCGCCGCGACCGCCCGGGCCGCCGCCGCGACCGCCGGGACCGCCGCCCTGGCCGCCACGGCCTCCGCCGCCGCGCCCACGGCCGCCGCCTCCGCCGCCGCCGCGCCCGTCGCCGCCACCGCCGCGCCCACGGCCATCGCCGCGGCCGCGACCGCCGCGACGGTCGTCGTCACGGTCGTTTCCGCCCTGGCTGGGCTCGTCGAGCGAGGTGAGATCCTGGCCGGCGTAGCCGGCGGGCATGATCTCGCCCTTGTTGATCCAGCACTTGACGCCGATGCGGCCGAACGTCGTGCGGGCCTCGTAGAAGCCGTAGTCGATGTCGGCGCGCAGCGTGTGCAGCGGGACGCGGCCGTCGGAGTAGGACTCCGAGCGGGCCATCTCGGCGCCGCCGAGGCGGCCGCCGACCTGGATCTTGCAGCCCTTGGCGCCCGAGCGCATGGCGCTCGTGAGCGCGCGCTTCATCGCGCGCCGGAAGGCGACGCGGTTCTGCAGCTGCTCGGCGATCGACTGCGCGACGAGCTTCGCGTCGAGCTCGGGGCGCTTGATCTCGAGGATGTTGACCTTGATCGACTTGCCGGTGATCCGGTGCAGGTCGCGCCGTAGGGCGTCGACCTCCGAACCCGACTTGCCGATCACGATGCCGGGGCGCGCGGTGTGGATGTTGACCTCCACCTCCGCCGCGTCCTTGCGGATCGTGATGTCGGAGAGGCCGGCGTGCGCGAGCTTGTTCTGGATGTGATCCCGGATCCGGACGTCCTCGATCAGGAAGTCGGAGAACTGCTTCTCGGAGAACCAGTTCGACTTCCAGTCGTGGATGTAGCCCACGCGCATGGCCTCGGGATGAACCTTCTGACCCATGGCGGGCTAGGACTCCTTCGGGGTGAGCGTGATGGTCAGGTGCGAGGTGCGCTTGCGGATTCGCGTCGCGCGGCCCATGGCCCGCGGGCGGAAGCGCTTGAGCGTCGGACCCTCGTCGGCGTGCACGGAGAGGATCTTCAGGTCCTCCCCCACGAGCTCGTGGTTGTGCTCGGCGTTGGCGACCGCCGACTCGAGCAGCTTGATCCACGCCTCGGCGGCGCGCCGCGGGGTGAACGCGAGGATCGCGCGGGCCTCCACGACGTCCTTGCCGCGGATGTGGTCGCACACGAGCCGCGCCTTGCGGGCGGACGTGCGGACGTACTTGGCCTGGGCGCGGACCTCGAGGCCGACCGGCACGGGGCGACGCTCGTCGCGCCGGCGGCGCGCGGGCTTGGCCTCGTCGGCGGGCGGCTCGTCGTCGGTCTTCTTCTTCCGGGTGCGCGAGGGCTTGGCCGGCTCGGTCGCCTCCTCGGCGGCCTCCTCGGTCGCCTTCTTGGCGCGCGCACGCCGCTTCGGCTTGTCCGGGACGACCTTGTCGTCGTCCTCGGCCACGGGCGCGGCGACGCCGGGATCCTCGGCGGCCTCGGACGAGACCTCCTGCTCGGCCTCGGCGGCCGGGGTCTCCTCAGTCGTGGTCTCCGCGACCGTCTCCTCCGAGGTCTCCTCGGGGGTCTCGCCGGCCGCGGTCTCCTCGACGTCGTCGTTCTTCGGCTCTTCGCTCATCGCACCCTGCCCTTCGAGTCATGCCCACGGTACGTGCGCGTGGGGGCGAACTCGCCCAGCTTGTGGCCCACCATCGACTCGCTGACGAACACGGGCACGTGCTTGCGCCCGTCGTGGACGGCGATCGTGTGGCCGACGAACTCGGGGAAGATCGTCGACGCCCGCGACCAGGTGCGGATCATGGTGCGCTGGTTCGCGTCGTTCATCTTCTCGATGCGCTCGAAGAGACGGTCCTCGACCCACGGCCCCTTCTTTGAGGAACGGCTCATCAGCGGCCACCCTTCTTGCCGCGGCGGCGGCCGCGGACGATGTAACGGTCAGACGTCTTGCCCTTCTTGCGGGTGCGGTAGCCGAGAGTCGGCACGCCCCAGGGCGTCTTGGGATGGTTGCCCAGCGACCCGCCGCCCTCGCCGCCGCCGTGCGGGTGGTCGACCGGGTTCATGGCCTTGCCGCGCGTCTGCGGGCGCACGCCCATGTGGCGCTTGCGGCCGGCCTTGCCGATGGTGACGTTCTGGTGGTCGGAGTTGCCGACCACGCCGACGGTCGCGCGGCATTCCGAGCGGACCATCCGCATCTCGCCGGAGGGCAGGCGCAGCGTCGCCATGTCGCCCTCCTTGGCCATCAGCTGGATGCCGGTGCCGGCCGAGCGCGCGAGCTGGCCGCCGCGCCCCGGCTGGAGCTCGACGTTGTGGACGAGCGTGCCGACCGGCATCGCGGCCAGCGGCATCGCGTTGCCGACCGTGATGTCGGCGCCGGGGCCCGACAGCACCGTCATCCCGACCCGCAGGCGGTTCGGGGCGAGGATGTAGGACTTGACGCCGTCGACGTAGTGCAGCAGCGCGATGTAGGACGACCGGTTGGGGTCGTACTCGATCGAGGCGACCTTGGCCGGGATGCCGTCCTTGGTGCGCTTGAAGTCGACCTTGCGGTACAGGCGCTTGGCGCCGCCTCCGCGATGGCGGGAGGTCTTGCGGCCGAGCGCGTTGCGCCCGCCGGACTTCTTCAGACCCTCGACGAGCGAGCGCTCGGGCTCGGTCTTCGTGATCTCGGCGAAGTCCGGGTACGTGACGAAGCGGCGTCCCGGGGAAGTTGGCTTGGGCTTGCGGATCGGCATGGCTTAGAGGTCGGCTTCCAAACCCTGGAAGATCGGGATCGTGTCGCCCTCGCGCACCTGGACCACGGCCTTCTTCCAGGCCCGCGTGCGACCCGCAGTGATGCCGCGGCGCTTGGGCTTGGAGGGGACCTTGGAGGTGCGCACCTCGAGCACCTTGACGTCGTCGAACAGCGCCTCGACGGCCTGCTTGATCTGCGTCTTGTGCGCGTCGGGGTGGACGCGGAACGTGTACTTGTTGGCGGTCGCCAGCACGTAGGACTTCTCTGAGACGACCGGGCGGATGATCACCTGCGACGCATCCATCAGGAGGCCTCCTTCTTCGCGCGCGTGGTCAGCGCGTCGAGCGCGCCCTGTGAGAGCACCAGCGTCGCGGCGCCGATGAGGTCGGCCACGCCGACGTCGTCGACGTGCAGGACATTGACCCGCGAGAGGTTGCGGAACGACTTGGCCGCCGCGAACTCGTCGTCGTGCAGCGCGACGAGCACCGACCCGCCGCGGTGGGGGTGCAGCAGCTCGGCGGCCTGCTTGGTCGACGGCGCGTCGAAGGCCGCGGCGTCGATGATGTGCACCGTCGCGCGCTCGGCGTGCACCGAGAGGGCCGCGCGGAGCGCCGCGCGGCGCGCCTTGCGGTTGACCTTGACGACGTACCTGCGCGGGCTGGGGCCGAAGACGGTGCCGCCGCCGGTCCAGATCGGCGAGCGCGTGGTGCCGGCGCGGGCGCGGCCCGTGCCCTTCTGGCGCCACGGCTTCTGCGTGCCGCCGGAGACCATGCCGCGCGTCTTGGTCGCATGCGTGCCGCGCCGGCGGGCGGCCAGCTCGGCCACCACGACCTCGTGCACGAGCGGGCCGTTGAACGGCGTCTCGAAGACGTCGGCGTCCAGGGTCACGGACGCGCCGCCCCCGAGCGTCGGAGCGCTAGGCATCGGTGCGCACCTCCACGGTGCCGCCCTTCGGGCCCGGCACGGAGCCGCGGACGAGCATCAGATTGCGGTCGGGCATGAGCTCGACGATCGTCAGGCCCTTCTGGGTCGCGCGCTTGCCGCCCATGCGGCCGGGCCCGCGGATGCCCTTGAACACGCGCGAAGGCGTGGCGGACGCGCCGATCGAGCCCGGGGCGCGCACGTTGTGCGAGCCGTGCGCCTTCGGGCCTGAGGCGAAGTTGTGCCGCTTGATCGTGCCCTGGAAGCCCTTGCCCTTGCTGGTGCCGGCGACCTTGACCTTCTGGCCGACCTCGAAGGCCTCCACGGTCACGGTGTCGCCGACCTGCAGCTCGCCCGCCTCGTCGCGGAACTCCGCGAGCGTGCGCACGGGCGGCGCGTTGACCTTCTTGAGGTGACCGAGCAGCGGCTTGTTGAGCGCTTTCTCACGCACGGCGCCGAAGCCGAGCTGTACAGCCTCATAGCCGTCCAGCTCCGGGGTGCGGATCGCGGTCACGGGACAGGGGCCGGCCTCGAGCACGGTCACTCGCTCGACGCGACCGTCGTCGAGGAACCGCTGCGTCATACCGAGCTTCTTGGCGAGAATGGCGGGCATATCAACCGAAGGCGAGTCGGATCTCGATGTCCACGCCGGCGGGCAGATGGTCGAGCCGCTGGAGCGAGTCGACGGTCTTGGGCGTGGGCTGATGGATGTCGATCAGGCGCTTGTGCGTCCGGATCTCGAAGTGCTCCTGCGAGTCCTTGTCCTTGAAGGGGGACTTCACGACGGCGTAGACGTTCTTCTCGGTCGGGAGAGGCACCGGGCCTGAGACGGTTGCCCCGGTCCGCGTCGCCGTCTCGACGATCTCCTTGGCCGCAGTCTCGATGGCCGACGAGTCGTACGCCTTGAGACGGATGCGGATCTTGTTCTGGGCTATGGCCACTTTCTGTCCGGTGCTTGAGGTGGAGTTTGACTAAGGCTGTTGACTGGGGGTTCTTCGCGCGCAATGAGGGCGAGCCCCGGGCTTCTGGGGCCCGCCCTCAAGGGTCGTATCGGTCGACTTCGCGCCGCGACGGGGCGTGGGCCCCGCCGCGGAAGAACTACTTGATGATCTCGGTGACCACCCCGGAGCCGACCGTGCGGCCGCCCTCCCGGATGGCGAAACGCAGCCCGGCGTCCATGGCGATGGGCTGGATCAGCTCCACTTCCATCTGGATGTTGTCGCCCGGCATGACCATCTCCGTGCCCTCGGGCAGGTTGGCGACGCCGGTCACATCCGTCGTGCGGAAGTAGAACTGGGGCCGGTACCCGTTGAAGAACGGGGTATGGCGGCCGCCCTCTTCCTTCTTGAGGACGTACACCTCGGCCTTGAACTTGGTGTGCGGCGTGATCGAGTTCGGCTTGCAGAGGACCTGCCCGCGCTCGATCTCCTCGCGCTTGACGCCTCGCAGCAGGCAGCCGACGTTGTCGCCGGCCTGGCCCTGGTCGAGGATCTTGCGGAACATCTCGACGCCGGTGACCACCGTGGAGGAGACCTCCGGGTGGATGCCCACGATCTGGACCGTGTCGCCGGTGTTGACGATGCCCTGCTCGATGCGGCCCGTGGCCACCGTGCCGCGGCCGGTGATCGAGAAGACGTCCTCGACCGGCATCAGGAACGGCTTGTCCAGGTCGCGCTCGGGCTCCGGGATGTACGTGTCGAGCTGCTCGGCGAGCTCGAGGATCTTGTTGACGTACTCCTCGTCGCCGTCCAGCGCCTTCAGCGCCGAGCCGATGACGAACGGGATGTCGTCGCCCGGGAACTCGTACTCGTTGAGGAGGTCGCGGACCTCCACCTCGACGAGCTCCAGCAGCTCCTCGTCGTCGACCATGTCGGCCTTGTTGAGGAAGACGACGATGTACGGCACGCCCACCTGACGGGCGAGCAGGATGTGCTCGCGCGTCTGCGGCATCGGGCCGTCGGCCGCCGAGACCACGAGGATCGCGCCGTCCATCTGCGCCGCGCCCGTGATCATGTTCTTGACGTAGTCGGCGTGACCCGGGCAGTCGACGTGGGCGTAGTGACGGTTCTCCGTCTCGTACTCCACGTGCGAAGTGGCGATGGTGATGCCGCGCGCCTTCTCCTCGGGAGCGTTGTCGATCTCCTCGAAGGAACGGGCCTGTCCGCCGAACTTCTCCGACAGGACCTTGGTGATGGCCGCGGTCAGCGTCGTCTTGCCGTGGTCGATATGACCGATCGTGCCGACGTTGACGTGCGGCTTGTCCCGCGTGAACTTCTCCTTCGCCACTTTCTGCTGCTCCTCTTTCCTTAAGTCTCGTTTAGAGGCGAACCCGTCCAGACTACCGCGTCTAGGCGAGGACGGGCTCCCCGGTGCGACCCTCGACCACCTTCTCGGCGATGTTGGGCGGCACCTCCTCGTACCTGTCGAACTGCATCGTGTAGGTCGCGCGGCCCTGCGTCATCGACCGCACGTCGGTCGCGTAGCCGAACATCTCGCTCAGCGGGACGTGGGCGTTGACCACCTGGGCGTTGCCGCGCGGCTCCATGCCGTTGACCCGCCCGCGGCGCTTGTTGAGGTCGCCGATGACGTCGCCCATGTACTCCTCGGGCGTGACGACCTCGACCGCGAACACCGGCTCCAGCAGAACCGGCTTCGCCCGCCTGGCCGCGTCCTTGAGCGCCAGCGAGCCGGCGATCTTGAACGCGATCTCCGAGGAGTCCGTGTCGTGGAACTTGCCGTCCACGAGCGTGACGCGGACATCCACCATCGGGTAACCGGCGCGCACGCCGGTCTCGAGCGCCTCTTCGACGCCCTTCTCGATCGCCGGGATGAACTCGGTCGGGATGGCGCCGCCCTTGATCTTGTTGACGAAGTCGAACCCTTCGCCCGGCGCCGGCTCGATGTTGATGTACACGATGCCGTACTGGCCCGAGCCGCCGGTCTGGCGGACGTGCCGGCCCTCGACCTTCTCCGCGGTGCCGCGCACCGTCTCGCGATAGGAGACCTGCGGGCGGCCGACGTTGGCGTCGACCTTGAACTCGCGGAACATCCGGTCCACCAGCACCTCGAGGTGCAGCTCGCCCATGCCGGAGATCTCGGTCTGGCCGGTCTCCTCATTGGTGCGGACCTGGAACGTCGGGTCCTCCTCGGCGAGGCGGCCGAGCGCGACCGACATCTTCTCCTGGTCGGACTTCGTCTTGGGCTCGATCGCGACCGAGATGACGGGGTCGTCGAACGTGATCGACTCGAGCTTGATCGGCTTGTCCGGCGCCGCCAGCGTGTCGCCGGTGACGACCTGCTTGATGCCGACCGCGGCCGCGATGTCGCCCGCGTAGACCTCGGACACATCCTCGCGATCATTGGCGTGCATCATCAGGATGCGGCCGATGCGCTCGGTGCGCCCGGAGGACACGTTGAGCACGCGCGAGCCCGCCTCGAGCTTGCCCGAGTAGACGCGGAAGTACGTGAGCTTGCCGACGTAGGGGTCGGCCATGATCTTGAACGCCAGCGCGCTGAACGGCTCGGAGTCGTCCGCGTGGCGCTCGGCCTCGCGGTCGTCGTGGCCCTTGACGGGCTCCAGGCCGGTGACGGCGGGGACGTCGAGCGGCGACGGCAGGAAGTCGATCACGGCGTCCAGCAGCGGCTGCACGCCCTTGTTCTTGAACGAGGAGCCGCACAGGACCGGCGTCATCTGGCTCGAGAGCGTGGCCGCGCGGATCGCCGCGACGAGGCGCTCCCTCGGGATCTCCTGCTCCTCGAGGATCATCTCGACGAGCTCGTCGTCGTAATGGGAGACCTCGTCGAGCAGGTGCTCGCGCGCGGCGATCGCCGCGTCCAGCAGCTCACCCGGGATGTCCTCGATCGAGACGTCCTTGCCCAGCTCGTCGTTGTAGACGATCGCCTTCATGTTAATGAGGTCGATGATGCCCTTGAAGTCGCCCTCGGCCCCGATGGGGAGCTGGATCGGCACGGGATGCGCGCCCAGCCGGTCGATCATCGTCTGGACGCCGCGCTCGAAGTCGGCGCCGATGCGGTCCATCTTGTTGATGTAGGCGATGCGCGGGACGTGGTACTTGTCCGCCTGGCGCCAGACCGTCTCAGACTGCGGCTCTACACCGGCGACGGAGTCGAAGAGCGCGACCGCACCATCGAGTACGCGCAGCGAGCGCTCGACCTCGACGGTGAAGTCCACGTGGCCCGGCGTATCGATGATGTTGATCCGATGACCGGCCCACTCGCACGTGGTCGCAGCAGAGGTGATGGTGATCCCGCGCTCCTGCTCCTGCTCCATCCAGTCCATCGTCGCGGCGCCCTCGTGGACCTCGCCCATCTTGTGGGAGCGGCCCGTGTAGTAGAGGATGCGCTCGGTCGTCGTCGTCTTGCCCGCGTCGATGTGGGCCATGATCCCGATGTTCCGGGTCTTCTCGAGCGTGAACTTGCGCGGCATGGAGGATTCTCTTCTCTGTCTACGGTCTTCCTGCGTAAGGGGTGCCCTTGCAGCGGGCAAAGAAACGGGCCCTGCTGGGCCCGTGTCTCTTCACATGCTGCGAGGCCCTGTTCGCAAATGGGCTATGTCTCGCTTGACTCCATGTGAAGGACCAGGGTCCGCGCAGCGACGGATGCCGCTGTGCGACGGCGTCTGAGAATAGCAGGGGCGTAGCGCCCGCAGCGGCGCATTGCGAACATGGTCGGATGCGGCTCAATTGCGACATGGGCGAGGCGTTCGGGATCTACGACCTGGGGGCCGACGAGGCCCTGATGCCGCACGTCTCGCTGGCCAACGTGGCGTGCGGGTTCCATGCCGGCGACCCCGTCGTGATGCAACGGACCGTGCGGTTGGCGAGCCGCCACGGGGTCGGCGTCGGCGCGCACCCGTCCTACCCGGACCTCCAGGGATTCGGGAGGCGGACGATGGCGATGGACCGTGAGGAGCTCGCGGCGGCGCTCGTCTACCAGGTGGCGGCGCTGAAGGGGTTCCTCGACGCCGAGGGCATGGCGCTCTCGCACATCAAGCCGCACGGCGCGCTGTACGGCGCCGCGGCGCGCGACGCGGACGTCGCGGGCGCGATCGCGGACGCCGCCGCCGTCTTCGGCGTGCCCGTGATGGGCATGGCCGCAACCGAGCACGAACGGGTGTACTCGGGGCGCGGGCTCGAGTTCTGGGCCGAGTACTACGCCGACCTGGACTACGACGACGACGGCGGGCTGCTGATCACGCGCAAGCACGTGGCGTACGACCCGGCCGAGGCCGCCGCGCGCGTGGAACGCGTCCTGCGCGAAGGCGTGGCAGTATCGGCCGGCGGCAAGGAGATCCCGATGCGGGCCGACACCGTGTGCGTGCACTCCGACACGCCGGGGGCGGCCGAGCTCGCGCGGGCGGTGGCGGCGAAAGTGAAGGAGCTCACGTGAGGCATGAGGTGCTGACCCCGGTGCCGGGCACGTTCTACCGGCGCCCCGATCCCGACAGCGACCCGTTCGTCGAGCCCGGCGGCGAGGTCGCGAGTGGCGACACGGTCGGGCTCGTCGAGATCATGAAGAACTTCCAGAACGTGGAGGCGGAGGTCGCCGGCACGCTGGTCGAGTTCCTCGTCGACAACGAGGACGCGGTGCAGGCCGGTCAGGCCGTCGCCATCGTCGAAGACGGCGCGTGACGCGGTGGCCCGCCTGAGAGTCGCCGTCGACGTCGGGGGGACGTTCACCGACGTCCTCGTGCTCGACGAGGACACCGCCGCGGTGACGGTCGCCAAGGTCGCCTCGACGCCGGAGGATCCGATGCGCGCGATCCTCGACGGCATCGCCGCCGCGCGCGTGGACCTGGCCGAGACCACGCTGCTGTCGCACGGGACCACCGTCGCGACCAACGCGCTGATCACCCGCCGGCTGCCGCCGGCGGCGATGGTCACGACCAAGGGCTTCCGCGACGTGATCGAGATCCGCCGCGGCACGCGCGACGACCTCTGGGACGCCTACAAGGACGTCGCGCCGCCGTACATCCGCCGGCGCGACCGGCTCGAGGTGAGCGAGCGGGTCGACTTCGAGGGCCGCGTGCTCGAGCCGCTCGACGAAGGCGAGGCGCTCGCGGTCGCGGCGAAGCTGGCCCGCAAGGGCGTCGAGACGGTCGCCGTGTGCTTCATCAACGCGTACGCCAACCCGGAGAACGAGCGGCGGATGGCGGAGATTCTCGCGCGCGAGCTGCCGGGCGTGCACGTGACGACGTCCTCGGACGTGCTGCCGGAGATCTTCGAGTTCGAGCGCTTCTCGACCACCGTGGCCAACGCCGTGCTGACGCCGCTCGTGTCGGGCTACGTGCGCAGGCTGGAGGATGCGCTGGCCGGCGGCGGCTACCGCGGCGACCTGCTGCTGCTGCACTCCGGCGGCGGCGTGATGACCCCGGCGCTGGTCGACCGCTACGCGGTGCGGCTGGCGGCCTCCGGGATCGCGGCCGGCGCGATCGCGGCCCGCCACGTGGCGATGCTGTGCGGGCACCGCAACGCGATCGGGCTCGACATGGGCGGCACGAGCACCGACATCTCGCTCGTCTACGACGGCGAGATGCGCGTGACCGGCGAGTGGTCGGTCGAGTACGGCTATCCGATCTCGTTCCCGTCGATCGAGATCCTCACGATCGGCGCCGGCGGCGGCTCGCTGTCGTGGATCGACCCGGCGGGAGCGCTCCGCAACGGCCCGCAGTCGGCGGGCGCCGACCCCGGCCCCGCCTGTTACGGGCGCGGCGGCACCGAGCCGACCAACACGGACGCCAACCTGGTGCTCGGACGGCTCGGCGCGCAGTTGCTCGGCGGCGGGATGACGCTCGATGCGGGGGCCGCGCGCGCGGCGGTCGAGGGCGGCGTGGCCCGGCCGCTCGGCATGGACGTCGCCGCCGCCGCGCAGGCGGCGCTGCGCGTCGCCAACGCGAACATGGCCGACGCCGTGCGGCTGATCTCGATCCGGCGCGGCTATGACCCGCGCGAGTTCGCGCTCGTCGTCTTCGGCGGCGCCGGCCCGCTGCACGGGGCGGCGCTGGCCGCCGAGCTCGGAATCCCGAACGTGATCGTGCCGCCCAACCCGGGCATCACGAGCGCGCTCGGGTGCCTGCTCGTCGACGTGCGCCACGACCTCTCGACGATGTACCTGCGCCGCGCCGACGAGGCCGACACCGACGAGGTCGAGGCCGCGTTCGCGGAGCTCGAGACCGAGGCGCGCGAGCGGCTGGCGGCGGAGGGCGTCGAGGAGCGCGACATGACGCTGCAGCGGCTGATCTCGATGCGCTACCTGGGGCAGTGGCGCTCGCTGACGGTCGCCGTCGACGGCCCGATCGCGTCGCTCGACGCGGCGCTCGCGCGCTTCCACGAAGAGCACGAGCGCGAGTACACCTACCGCCGCGACGATGCGCCGGTCGAGCTCTATCAGCTGCAGGTGCAGGCGATCGGCGTCACGCCGAAGCCGGAGCTGCCCCGCTCGGAGCCGCGCGACCACGTGCCCGAGCCGCACGCGCGCCGCCCGGTCACCTTCGACGCCGGCGACGCCGTCGACACGGCGCTGTTCCGGCGCGAGGACCTGCGGGCCGGCGCGCGCATCACTGGGCCCGCGGTGATCGAGCAGCTCGACTCGACCGTGCTCGTGCCGCCCGACGTCCAGGCGCGGGTGGACGAGTGGCTCATGATCCGGATGGAGATCCCCGTATGACCATCGAGCGAGCTGCACATCGGCTGGACCCCGTCACCTTCGAGGTGCTCAAGAACTCGTTCGCCACCACGGTCGACCTGATGGCGGAGCAGATCCTGCGCACCTGCCACTCGTTCGTGATCTACGCGCGCGACTTCTCGTCGGCCCTCTGCGATCGCGAGGGGAACACGATCATGCAGGGCTCGCAGGACATCGCGGTACACGTCGGGACGCTGCACTTCACGGCCAAGGCGGTGATCGAGGCGTTCCGCGACGACGTCCACGAGGGCGACGTCTTCGCCGTCAACGACCCGTACCTCGGCGGCACCCACTTCAACGACGTGCGGATCCTGCGCCCGATCTTCGCCGGCGGCGAGCTGATCGCCTGGGCGCAGTCCAACGGCCACTGGGCCGACGTGGGCGGCAGCGTCCCGGGCTCGTTCGACATCACCGCCAAGGACCACTTCGGCGAGGGCCTGCGGATCCCGCCGGTGCGGATCTGGGACCGCGGCCGCTACCTGGCCGACGTGGCGCGCCTGATCCTCTCCAACGGCCGAGCGCCGGCCGACACCGAGGGCGACCTCCACGCCCAGGCAGAGGCCACGCGCGTGTGCGAGCGCGAGATCCTGCGGCTCGTCGGCAAGTACGGCCGCGAGACGGTCCTCGAGGCCTTCGAGGCGGTCCAGGACTACGTCGAGACGCTCACGCGGCGGCGCATCGCCGAGCTGCCCGACGGCGAGTGGGAGACCGAGGACCACATCGACTACGACCCCAACGAGGGCGAGGGCCTGGTCCCGATCAAGGTCAAGCTGACGATCGCCGGCGACCGCCTGCACTACGACCTCAGCGGCTCGCACCCCGCCGTCGGCACGTTCCTCAACGCCGGCTTCGGCTCGGCGATCTCGGGCGTGATGGCCGGGACCAAGACGTTCTTCCCGGAGATCCCGCTCAACTCGGGCTTCTATCGCGCGGTGCAGGTGGATCTCGGGCCCGCCGGCAGCGTCGTCAACGCGCCCTGGCCGATCGCGGTGACGGGCTTCTGCTCCGGGCCCTACGAGAAGATCATGAACGCGATCTTCGAGCTGTGGTCGCGCGTGATGCCCGAGCGCGCGATGGCGTGCTCGTTCAACCTCGAGTACCTGCTCGTCGGCGGCCGTGACGCCCGCGCCGAGAGCGAGCCGTTCTTCATGTGGTACGACTGGATGGTCGGCGGCTGGGGTGCCCGCAACGGCAAGGACGGCTCCAACTGCACGGCGCCGGTGTTCGGCGTCGGGCTGGCGGTCCAGCCGCTCGAGGGCCAGGAGCGCCTCTCCCCCGTCGTGACGACGGGCCACGAGATCGTCACCGACTCCGGCGGCCCGGGCCGGTACCGCGGCGGCTGCGGCGTCGAGAAGGGCGGCCGGCTGACGAAGGCGACCGGGACGGTCATGAGCTACTGCTGCGATCGCGCGCGCTCGATCACCTGGGGCCTCGACGGCGGCCTGCCGTCCAACCCGCACGGCGTCTGGCTCAACCGAGGCTCCGAGGACGAGCGCTTCCTCGGCGCGGTGTTCTCCAACGTGCCGGTCGGCGAAGGCGACGTCTTCACGCGGCCCTCGGCGGGCGGCGGCGGGCTCGGCGACCCGCTCGCGCGCGACCCGGCGGCCGTGCGCGAGGACGTGGCGGACGGCTACGTGAGCCTCGAGCGGGCGCGGACCGACTACGGGGTCGTGCTGCGCGTCGTCGACGCCGAGACCGACGCCTACGAGGTCGACCAGGACGCGACGGCGGCCGAGCGCGCGCGCATCGCGGCGGCACGCGTGGGCTGGCTCGAGGAGGACGCGGAGGCGGTCGCCGCGCGCTATCGCGCCGGCGAGCTCGGCGTGCTCGACCTGATCCGCCGTTACGGCGTCATCGTCGACTGGGGCGACGGGACGCTGTTCCCGGAGACCACGCGCAAGTTCCGCGAGATGCTGCGGCGCCGCTCCGCGGCGCACTGGGGGAGCTAGCGGTCGCGGTCGAGGACGCGGGCGCGGATGCGCTCGAACTGCGGGTGCGCCTCGTGCGTGAGCGCGGCCACCCGGAGGTCCTCTGGCCGCTGGTCCGCGAGCGCCCGCTCGCGCGCCTGGTCGAGGTAGGCGATGTGCGCGTCGAACGCCTGCACCGCGGCCTGCTCGTCGCCGCTCGCGATCGCCTCGTAGATGGCGCGATGCTGGCGCGCGATCGACGCGATATCCAGCAGCGGCACGAGCATCGTGTTCGTGTAGGGCCGGACGATGTGGATCGCGGTCATCGCGAGCTCGAGGATCGCGTTGCGCGCGGCGCGGCAGACGGCGACGTGGAAGTCGATGTCGAGCGCCAGCATGTCGTCCATCGCGATGCCGGGCGCCTCCATCGCCTCGACGGCGACGCGGATCTGCTCGAGGTCGGCGAGCTGGCAGCTGCGCGCCGCGATCACGACGCAGCCGCGCTCGATCCAGGCGCGCGCGGCGTTGAGCTCCGCCACCGACGTCGCGCCGGCGTTGAACCACAGGGAGATCGAGTCGCCCATCGTCGCCGCGACGTTCTCGGGCTCGGGCAGCCGTACGAACGTGCCGCCGGAGGCGCCGCGCGTGGACTCCACCAGGTGCTGGGCCGCCAGCAGCTTCATCGTCTCGCGGATCGTGCCGCGGCTGACGGAGTACTCGGCAGCCAGCTCGAGCTCGCGCGGCAGCCGCTCGCCGGGCGCCAGCTCTCCGCGCATGATTCCGAGGCGGATCTGCTCGGCGATCTGCTGCGCCGCGCCCATCGTCGTGATCGGGTGGGGGACGAACCGGGACGGCACGGGCGGATGCTAGCGCCTTGCAAAGGCTTGACATTCGAAATGCCGATCCGTACAAAGGCTGACGCCCCTGAGGAGGAGAGACATGGCGACGACCAGTCAGGCGAGCGCGGAGATCCCCGCGCTGCGCGTCACGCATCACGACGATCCACGCGTGCTCGCGGAGGCGGCCACCGAGGACTACTCGCTGCACGTCGTACCGCAGACGTGGCGGATGGACCGAGGCAAGCTGACGATGGCGTGGTACGCCGTCATGACGGCGTTCTTCTACATGTACTTCGCGGCATTCATCGCGCTCGCGTACGGCACGGTCAACGCGCTGATCGGCATCGTGCTGACGGTCATCGCCTACGCGCTGATCAACACCGTGATCACCCGCGTGGCGGCCACCAGCGGCCTGACCGTGGCGCTGTTCTCACGCAGCATGTTCGGCTTCGTCGGCGCGGCGATCGCGACGCTGATCTTCGCCGCCACGGCGATCTACTACCTCGTGTTCGAGGGCTCGGTCGTGTCCGTCGCGGCCCAGACGTTCTTCGGCGGCCCGATCAAGCTCTGGTACGCGATCGTGATCGCGTCGACGGCGCCGCTCGTGTGGCGCGGCGTGCGTACGTGGCTGGACCGGCTCAACGGCGCGCTGCTGCCGTTCTACGCGATCGCGCTGGCGGCGGTGGTGATCTGGGCGCTCGCCGACAAGGGCTACCACGGCTTCCTGCCCGACGCCAAGGCCGCGCCGGGCACGACGCTGCCGTGGCTGCAGGCGTTCACCGCCTACATGGGCGTCTGGATCCTGATGATGTTCACGATGGACTTCGCGCGCCTGGGACGCCGCGAGGACGAGCGCTACCACGTCGCGATCACGTTCGGATGGCTGTACTACGTGCTCACGTTCCTCGTCAACGGGCTCGTCGGCATCCTGCTCGTCTCGACCTTCGGCATCACGTTGGAGCAGCTCGCCGGCCAGGAGAGCGCGCTCCCCGTGCAGATTGTGAACCTGACCGGCATCCTCGGCCTGCTGCTGATCTACATCACGCAGACCCGCATCAACACGGTCAACCTGTACCTGGCGTCGACGAACCTGCAGAGCTTCTTCTCGCGCCTGTTCCGCCTCAACCTGCCGCGCACGGCGTGGGTCGTGGTGGCGTGCGCGATCGGCTACCTGCTGATGCTCACCAACGTCTTCTCCTACGTCGTCGACGCGCTCAACTACCAGGGCATCGCGATCGTCGCGTGGGTCGGCGTGGCGCTGGCGCACGTGGCGTACCTGCGCGCGCACAAGCGCTCGCTGGACCGTCTCGAGTTCCGGCCGGGACGCATCCCGGCGTTCAACCCGGGCGGGATCGCCGCCTGGTTCGCCGCGACGGCCGTGGGCGTGATCCTGAAGGTCTCCGACAGCGCGACGAGCCAGTTCTGGGACACTTGGGGCCTGCTGCTGACGTTCGCCATCGCGTTCGGCGTCTATTCGCTCTCGCTGCGGGCGGCCCGGCCTGAGTGGTTCGCCATGGCGCGGCCGTACGACCCCGCCCTCGAGGTCGACGACGCGTGGGAGGCGCGCGTGGAGTGCCACCACTGCCGCAAGTCCTACGTGGCGCGCGAGATGGATCGCGATCCCAGCGCGGGCCATGAGGCGATCTGCGCGGCGTGCGCGACCGGCACCGCGTTCTACGCGGCGGCGATCCGGGAGGCCCGCGCCGGGGCATGAGGGTCCTCGTCGCGAACCGCGGCGAGATCGCGGTTCGGATCATCCGGGCGTGCCGGGACCTCGGATTCGAGTCCGTGGCCGTGTACACGGACGCGGACGCGGATGCCCCCTGGGTCGCGATGGCCGATCGCGCCGTCGCGCTGGGCAAGCCGAAGGCCTACCTCGACGGCGAAGCGCTGCTGGACGCCGCGGGCGACGTCGACGCCGTCCACCCCGGGTACGGGTTCCTCGCCGAGAACGCCGCGTTCGCGCGCGCCGTCGAGGCGCGCGGGCTCCGCTTCCTCGGCCCGCGCCCCGAGCAGATCGAGCTGATGGGCGACAAGGCGGCGGCGCGCGCCGCCGCCGAGCGCGCCGGCGTGCCCGTGCTGCCGGGGTCCTCCGGCGCGGTCGCCGATGTGGAGGCGGCCGTGACGGCCGCCGAGTACCCGGCGGCGATCAAGGCCGCGGCGGGCGGCGGCGGCCGCGGGATCCGGATCGCCCGCGACGAGCCGTCGCTGCGCAAGGAGTTCGGCGCCGCGGCGCGCGAGGCGCACGGCGCCTTCGGCGACGGCCGGCTGTACGTGGAGCGGTTCGTCGAGCGGGCGCGGCACATCGAGGTCCAGGTGTTCGGCGACGTCCACCTCGGCGAGCGCGAGTGCTCGCTGCAGCGGCGGCGCCAGAAGGTCGTCGAGGAGTCGCCGGCGGCGACCTACGACGCGACCGCACTGTGCGAGGCCGCCGCGTCGCTCGCGCGCGAGATCGGGTACAGAGGCGCCGGGACGATCGAGTTCCTCGTCGACGACGAGTCCGGCGAGTACTTCTTCATCGAGATGAACACGCGCATCCAGGTCGAGCACCCCGTGACCGAGCTGGTCACCGGCGTCGACCTGATCGCGGCGCAGCTGACGGGCGAGCTGCCGCCGTTCGAGCGCCGCGGGCACGCGCTCGAGCTGCGGCTGACGGCCGAGGATCCCGCGCGCGGGTTCATGCCGTCGCCGGGCACGGTGTCGGCCGTGAGGTGGCCGGCCGGACCGTGGGTGCGCGTCGACACCTGGCTCGAGCCCGGCGTCGAGGTCCCGCCGTTCTACGACGCGCTGCTCGCGAAGCTGATCGTCTGGGGTCCCGACCGGCCGGCGTGCCTGGCGCGGGCCCGCCGCGCCTTGCGCGAGCTGTCGGTCGACGGCGTCGCGACGACCGCGCCGATGCTGGCCGAGCTGCTCGGCGAGGAGTGGTTCGCCCGCGGCGACTTCCACACCACGACCTTGGAGGCGTGGCTTACATGAGCCGGTACAGCTGGGGCGCCGACGAGCACCTGTTCGTCGAGCTCGCCGAGGAGATGAGCCTGCGCGCGAACTTCCGCGCGATGGCGATCGCGACCGTGCTGCGCGAGCGGCGGCCCGACGGGCTGCTCGACATCTGCCCCGCCAACGCGTCCTATCAGGTGCGCTTCGACCCCGACCGGCTCGCGCCGCGGGACATGGAGGCGCTGCTGCGCGAGGTCGACGAGGAGGTGGGCGAAGCGCACGGCTTCACGCTGGACACCCGGATCGTCGAGGTGCCGGTGCTCTACGACGACCCGTGGACGAACGAGACGCAGGGCCGCTTCCGCGACCGTCATCAGGATCCGGAGGCGACCGACCTCGAGTACGCGGCCCGGATCAACGGGTTCGCCGGCAAGGACGAGTTCATCGCGGCGCACGCGGGCGCGCCGTGGTTCGCCTCGATGGTCGGCTTCGTCGCGGGGCTGCCGTTCCTGTACCAGATGGTCCCGCGCGAGCGGCAGCTGGAGGTGCCCAAGTACGTGCGCCCGCGCACCGACACGCCGGCGCTGACGATCGGCCACGGCGGCTGCTTCGGGTGCATCTACTCGGTGCGCGGCGCGGGCGGCTACCAGATGTTCGGGATCACGCCGCTGTCGATCTACGACCCGTCGCACGGCGAGGTGTACTTCGGCGCCGGGGACATCGTGAAGTTCACGCCGATCGACCGCGAGCGCTATGACGCCCTGCGCGAGGACGGTTCGCTGCGGTCGGCGCCGGTGAGCTTCGACCTCGACGAGTTCGAGGCCGATCCGGACGCCTACAACCGCCGCCTGCTGGAGGTGCTCGGATGATCGAGGTCGTCAAGCCGGGGCTTTCGACGACGGTGCAGGACGCGGGCCGCGAAGGCCACTACCACGTCGGCATCCCGCCGTCGGGCGCGCTCGACCAGTTCTCGCTCGCCGCCGCGAACCTGCTCGTCGGCAACCCCGAGGGCGCGTCTGCGCTGGAATGCGCCTACATGGGACCCGAGCTGCGGTTCGGGGACGCCGCCGTGGTCGCGGTGGCCGGCGCGGAGCTCGCGCCGCGCGTGGACGGCGCCGAGATGCCGCTGTGGGAGGCGTTCGAGGTCCCCGCCGGCGCGCTGCTCTCGTTCGCGCACCTGCGCGGCGGCGCGCGGGCGTATCTGGCGGTCGCCGGTGGGATCGACGTGCCGGAGGTGCTCGGCTCCCGCTCGACCTACACGCTGGGCTCGCTCGGCGGGCTCGAGGGGCGGGCGCTCGCCGCGGGCGACACGCTCGCGGTCGGCGGCGAGACCGGGCGGGCGGCGGGCGCCGCCGTGCCGCAGGCGCTGCGGCCGGCGTTCGGCACCGAGCTCGAGATCCGCGTCGTCATGGGCCTCTACGACCACCTGCTCGCGGACGGGACGTTCACCGAGGCCACGTGGGTCCTCACGCCGGTCGCCGACCGCGTCGGCTTCCGCTACAAGGGGCCGAAGCTCGAGCTGCGCGAGCGCGAGCAGCCGTTCGGCGCCGGCAGCGACCCGTCGAACATCGTCGACGCGCCGTACCCGATCGGGTCGATCCAGATCCCGGGCGGCGTGGAGCCGATCGTGCTTCACCGCGACGCGGTGTCCGGCGGCGGGTACGCCATGATCGCGACGGTGATCAGCGCCGACATGGACACCGTCGCGCAGTCGGCGCCGGGCGCGAAGACGCGCTTCGTGCCGGTCACCCTGGAGGAGGCGCTGGACGCCCGGGCGCAGCGGCGGGGGAGGCTGGAGCGGTTGCGCGAGGCGCTCGCGTGATCCAGCAGCACGCGCCGCACAACGCGATGGAGGACCCCGGCGAGATCGCGCGCTTCCACGACCGCTGCAGCGACCTGATGCGGGAGCTGCTGAACGGGCTGTCGGAGGCGCCCGACCAGCTGCGCACCTTCCCCCAGATCGAGGATTCGATCGGCTGGCCGCGGCGGCGGATCGCCTCGGTGCTCGGCGGCGCCGCGCACCTGCGCATGACCGAGTTCGGCGGCCGCCGCCCGTACCGCTTCCTCGACGAGCGGCGGTCGGCGTCCGGCCGCTGGGAGATGTGGATGGACGCCGGCCAGGCGCGGGCGGTCAGGGCAGCGTCACGGTGACGCAGGCGCCGCCGGCCGCGGCGTTGGCGGCGCCGACCTCCCCGCCGTGAGCACGGACGAGCCGCCGGGCGATCGCCAGCCCCAGGCCGGCACCGCCTCCCCCGCGCGCGCGGTCGCCGCGGAAGAGCGGCTCGAAGACGTACGGGAGGTCCGCGTCGGCGAAGCCCGGGCCGTCGTCGGCGACGTCGACGCGCCCCGGCGACACGGTCACGTCCACGCGCGAGCGGGCGTGACGGACCGCGTTGTCCAGCAGGTTGGTCAGCACCCGCTGGAGTGCGACGGGATCGCCGTGGATCCGCCCGTCCCCGCTGACCTCGACGCGGATCGCGCCGGGCTCGACGGTCTCGACCGCCCGCCGGGCGATCGCGCCGAGGTCGACCGGCTCGGGCGCGTGCTCGGCGTACTCCGCGCGCGCGAAGGCGAACAGCTCGCCGACGAGCCGGTCCAGGTGATCGGCCTTGCGCTGCGCGCGGCCGAGCGCGTCGCCGTCGCCGATGCCGCGCTCGATCGCCTCCAGCGAGCCGCGCAGCGTGAACAGCGGCGTGCGCAGGTCGTGGGCGATCGCGCTGATCAGGAAGCGCCGCTCGCGCTCGGCCGCCGCCGAGGCGCCGAGCGCCGAGCCGAGCGCTCCCGCCATGCCGTGCAGCGCCTCGCCGACCTGCGCCACCTCGCGCGCCGGCGAGCGCACGCCGGTGCCGTCCGGCAGCTCTCCCCCCGCGATCCGGTCCGCGTCGCCGGCGAGCCGCGCGAGCGGACGCAGGACCCAGCGGCTCAGGAGCGCGACCGCGAGCGCGATCGCCGCCGCGAGCCCGAGCGCGGCGGCGCCGATCGTGATCGCCCAGCGCGGCGCGGCGCTCTGCTTGGGCAGGAACAGCTGCCCCGCGATGCCCGGGACGCTCACCTCCGTGGCCGTGTAGTCGCTGTTCAGCCGCGCCTTGCCTTCCGCGGTCATGAGCATGGGGTCGGCGCCCGGCGTCGCGAGGTCACCTCTTATCGCATCCACCTTCAGCTGGTCGCGTGCCATGGCGGCTTTCTTGTCGGCCATCGCCTTCGCCTTGTCGACCGGGAACGCGGTCTCGCTGCCGGTGGGCTTCAGCTGTGCCTCGACGCCGAGCCCGCTGAGCCGGCGCAGCAGCGCGCGGGCATCCGGCTCGGTGGCGAGCGAGCCCGCGGCGATCACCGACACGGCCTCGTCGCGCCGCGCGTGCTCGCGCCCGGCCTGCCAGTTGCCCGCGGCCAGCCACGCGCCGGCGCTCGCGGCGGCCGGCACGGCGAGGGCGAGGGCGAGGCCGAGCGCGAGCCAGGTGCGCAGCGAGAGCGTCATGGCGCGGGCGGGTCGAAGCGGTAGCCGACGCCCCACACCGTCGCGAACAGCGCGGGGTCGAGCTTCTCGCGCAGGCGGCGGACGTAGACCGCGACCGCGCTGCGATCGCCCCAGTCGCCCCACACGCGCTCGAAGATCTGCTCGCGCGTGAGCACTTGGCGCGGGTGGTCGGCGAACAGCGCCAGCAGCTCGAACTCGCGCGCCGTCAGCGCGACGGGCTCGCCGTCGGCGGTCACCTCGTGGGCTGCGCGGTCGAGCGTGAAGCGGCCGTAGACGCGGCGGCCGCGCGGCTCGCTGCGCCGCAGCACCGCCTTCACGCGGGCGACGACCTCGGCGGGCGTGGCGGACTTGACGATGTAGTCGTCGGCCCCGAGCGCGAGCCCGCGCAGCTTGTCCTCGTCCTCGCCGCGCGCGCTGAGGAACAGCAGCGGCACGTCGGAATGCTCGCGGATGCGACGGCACACGTCGAATCCGGAGCCTCCGGGGAGCATCACGTCCAGTACCACGCACGCGATCTCGTGCGTCCCGAGCGCGTCGAGCGCGCCGGCGGGATCAGCCGCCGACGTGATGCCGAAGCCTTCGTCGGCCAGGAAGTCGGTGAGCAGCCCGACGATCTCAGGGTCGTCCTCGACCAGCAGCACGGTGGACACGCCGCCTAAGTCTCTCGCGAGACGGGGCCGACGCGACGCGTTTTCCACGTTTGTTCATCAGCGGTTCCCAGCCGCGTCAGAGCGGCGCGGTCCACTGGCATCCATGAACCGCTTTCTTGCCGTCATCGCCGCGACCGCCGCCGCTGCGGCGGTCGCCGCTGCCATGACCATCCCGGCCGGCGCCGACCAGACCGGCGAATCGAGTGCCGACGCGGCGTTCGTCGACTGCCTGCGCACCCACGGCGCCGACATCCCCGCCGACACCCGCGGCGTGGCGATCAAGCAGTGGCTGATCGCGCACGAGCAGGACAACGCCGTCAACGCCGCGCTCGACGCGTGCAACGCCAAGACCGACCAGGCCGCCCCCGAGGAGCTCGTGTCCTGCCTGCGCTCGCACGGCCTCGACGTCCCGACCGAGAACGGCGCGCTCAAGCAGTGGATGTCGCAGCACCGCGACGACGCGAACGCCCAGGACGCGTTCAAGGCGTGCAACTTCAACCCGAACCCGCGGGACACGGGGCCTGCGCCCGAGGATCTCGCGAAGTGCCTGCGCTCCAACGGGGCCGACGTCCCCGCGAACCTCGACGCGTTCGGGCTCAAGCAGTGGATCGGCGCGCACCTCGGCTCCGACGCGGTCAAGACGTGCGCCGGCGCCCCGGACAAGCCGGGCTGCGGCGACGGGGGCGCCTCCGCCGGCAAGCCCGAGACACGTCCGGCGCCCGAGGCGACGAAGACCCCGGACCGGACCCCGACGGTGACCGTCGAGCAGTAGCCGCCCGCGACTTCGTTTCGGCCGGGAGCGAAGCGTCGTGGCCCTACCGTTGGGCCGTGACGATGCTCTGTGACCCCGCCTACGTGGTCCCGCCGCCCCCGCCGGCGGGACCCGTGGGCACGCTGACGTGGCTTCGCGCCACGGTGTCGCGGTTCTCGGCGGGCGCTGACCACGCCCGCCGCCGCGCACTGATCCTCGAGCGGCTGGCGGCGATCGAGCCGGCGTGGCTGTCGGAGCGCGCGCGGGAGACGGGCGACCACGTCGTCGCGCTCGCCGAGGCGCTCGGCGCGAGCGATGCCGCCGCGGCCGCCGCGGCTGTCGCCGAGATCGCCCCGCACTACAACCCGGCGCCCGGCGGCGACCGGCCGGGGAAGCCGGCCGAGCCTCCCGCGGCCGGGGTGCTCGCCGACCCGCAGGGGACGGCCGCCGACGCGCAGGGGACGTCCGCCGACCCGCAGGGGATGGCCGCCGACGCGCATGGGATGGCCGCCGACGCGCATGGGACGGCCGCCGACGCGACGGCCGCCGGCCCGCCCGCGGCCGGGGCGCCCGACGCGGCCGTCGCCGCGCTGCTCACGCTTCTCCCCCCGGCCGAGCCCGAGCGCGTGGCGCAGGACATCGCGATCCTCGTTCAGGCGTGTGCCGCGACGGCGGCGCTGATCGCCAACGGCGGTGCGCTCGACCCGCCGCCGGTCCCCGCGACGCGGCGGATCGCTCCTGACGGCAGCGTCGTGACCGTCGACCTCGCGCCGCACCCCTTCGGCGCCGGCCCGCGCGCCTGTCCAGGCGCCGAGCATGCGCTGGCGCTGGCGCAGGGGGTACTGGAGTCTCGATGACGTTCAAGGACCTCCACCGCCCGGGCGACCCGCTGCTGCTCCCGAACGCCTGGGACCATGCCTCCGCGGCCGCGCTCGCCGACGCCGGCTTTCCCGCGATCGGGACGACGAGCCTCGGCGTGGCCGCCGCGGCCGGGAAGCCGGACGGCGAGGGCGAGACGCTGGGCGAGACGATCGAGCTCGTCCGCCTCATCGCCCACGTCGACGCCTACATCACCGTCGACCTGGAGGACGGCTACAGCGACGATGCCGCCGCCGTGGCGGAGCTGGCCGCGCGGCTGCACGAGCTCGGCGCCGCCGGCATCAACCTCGAGGACCAGGCCCGCGACGCGAGCCTGCACGCGCGCAAGGTCGCGGCGGTCAAGGCGCGCGTCGCGGACCTCTTCGTCAACGCGCGCACCGACACGCACTGGCTCGGGCGCGAGCAGGACACCACGCTCGAGCGCCTCCAGACCTACGTCGCCGCGGGCGCCGACGGCGTCTTCGCGCCCGGCCTGGCGGACGAGCGCCGGATCGCGGAGCTCGCGCAGGCCGCCGGCGCGCCGCTGAACGTCCTCTTCGCCCACACCCTCCCCCGCCTGGCCGAGCTCGGCGTCGCCCGCGTCTCGACCGGCAGCGCCCTCTTCCGCCACGCGCTCGGCGCCGCGGTCGACGCCGCCGCGCGGATCCGCGACGGCGGCACCTTCCCACCAGGAGGCCCGAGCTACGACGAGATTCAGCGATTCAGTGCTCGTTGAATCCAACCAGGCTGTTCAGCGATGACCGCGTCGTGGTGCTCTACGACGGCGAGGGACCCCGTTGCGCCCGATTGCGCGGGCGAGCGTCAACGGCCACGAGTGACGGGGAGGCAGGGGCGAGCCCGTGCGCAAACGATCACGGCGTGCGAGGGGGTGCGCGACGTTCCTTCGAACGATTCGAAGGTTTGCAGGTCACCCCCGGGTACCACCGCGCGCGACGATCGATCGCGATCGAGGAGCCGGCCTCACGGTGACCGGGCGCGATCGGACTCACGCCCTTACCGTGCAGTTGACGTTCGCCGGGACACACGGGCCGCCGGACGAGACCGCGCCGACGGCGGCGGCGGCGCGCGCGAGCACACGCGCCTGCCGATCGACGCGGCGCCCGCCGCCCTCAGAGCGTGAGGACCAGCTTGCCGCGCACGTGGCCGCCCTCGAGGACCTCCATCGCCTCGGCCGCGGCCTCCAGCGGCCAGGTCTGCTGGATGTGCGGCGCCAGGCCGCCCTCGGCGATCAGCGGCGTGATGTGCTCGCCGAGGTCGTAGCCGCTGGGACGCACGAACTCGTAGCGGGTCTCGACGCCCGCGCGCGGCTCGGGCGGCGTGCGGATCGAGACCAGCCTGCCGCCCTTTCGCATGACCGAGAAGGCCTGCTCCTGGCTCTCGCCGCCGTAGGCGTCGAACGCGGCGTCCGCGCCCGCGCCCCCTGTCCACTCACGCCAGCGCTCCAGCAGGTCCGGGTCGTGGTAGTCGAACGGCTCGGCGCCGAGCTCGCGCAGGAATGCGTGGTTGGCCGGTGAGGCGGTGGCCGCGACGCGCGCGCCGCGGGCGACGCCGAGCTGCACCACCATGTGGCCGACGCCGCCGGCGCCGCCGGTGACGAACAGGTACTCGCCGCCGCGCAGGCCGACGATCTCCAGGCCCTGGTGCGCGGTCAGCCCCGCGAGCGGGAGCGCCGCCGCCTGCTCGAACGTGAGGTCCTCGGGCATGTGCGCGAGGTAGCCCTCGGGCACGGTGGTGAAGTCCGCGAAGGTGCCGTACTCGAGCTCGTGCCGGCGGCAGTAGCCGTAGGCGCGGTCGCCCGGCTTGAACCACGTGACGGCGGCGCCGACCGCCTCCACCACGCCGGCCGCGTCCCACCCGAGGATGACGGGGAAGTGGTGCGGGAACGCGTTCGCCATCCGCCCTTCGCGGATCCCGACGTCGACCGGGTTCAGCGCCGCCGCCTTGACGCGCAGCAGGACGCCGTCCGGCGCCAGCGGGGGCGGGTCGAGCTCCATCAGCTCGAGCTTGTCCCTGCCGCCCCACTCGTTGACCGCGATGGCCCGCATCGTGCCTCGATTATCCGCGGGGAACGGTCCGGAAACGCAAAGCGCCGCCCGAGGGGCGGCGCGTGCACGGCGATGGCGCGCGGTCGGCGCTACCAGCGATAGTGGGCGAAGGCCTTGTTGGCCTGCGCCATGCGGAAGATGTCGTCCTTGCGCTTGTACGCGCCGCCCTGCTGGGACTGCGCGTCCAGCAGCTCGTTGGCGAGCCGCTGCGCCATCGTCTTCTCGCGCCGGTTACGCGCGAACTCGACCAGCCAGCGGACGGCGAGCGTGCGGGCGCGGCGGGCCGGCACCTCGACGGGCACCTGGTAGGTGGCGCCGCCGACGCGGCGGGAGCGGACCTCGAGGACCGGCGTAAGCGACTTGATCGACGTCTCGAGCGCCTCCACGGCATCCTTTCCCGTGCGCTCGGAGAGGATCGCCAGCGCGTCATAGACGATCGCCTCGGCGGTCGACTTCTTGCCGTCCAGCATCACCTTGTTGATGACCTGCTGGACGAGCTTGGAGCGGTGGACGGGATCCGGCTCGATCGGCCGGATGGTGGCGGCAGCTCTACGCGGCATTACTTGGCCTTGACTCCGTACTGGGAACGGGCCTTCTTGCGATCCGAGACGCCGGCGGCATCCAGGGTGCCGCGGACGACCTTGTAGCGCACGCCCGGAAGGTCCTTGACGCGGCCACCGCGCACGAGCACGACCGAGTGCTCCTGCAGGTTGTGGCCCTCGCCGGGGATGTACACCGTGACCTCCATCGAGTTCGTCAGCCGCACGCGGGCCACCTTGCGCAGAGCCGAGTTCGGCTTCTTGGGCGTGGTGGTGTAGACGCGCGTGCACACGCCGCGGCGCTGCGGAGCGGCAACCTTCTTCTTGCGGCCCTTGCCGGACTTGAGGCCCGGAGTGGCCAGCTTCTTCGTCTTCGGGTTGCGGCCCTTGCGGACCAGCTGGGACGTCGTCGGCATACGGCGCGAGATGCTAGCAGCGCTTAGAGGATCGCCTTCGGATACGCGCGCGTCGCCGCCGCGGCGAGGACGATGAGCCAGCCGAGCGTGACCAGGAGGTCGACGCCCGGGTGCCCGCCGCCGAGCAGGAAGCCGCGCAGGCCCTCCGACCTCGTAGGTCAGCGGGTTCACGCGCGCGATCACGTGCAGCCAGCCCGGCATGACCGACAGCGGGTAGAGCGCGCTGGAGGCGAAGAACAGCGGCATCATCACGAGCTGGCCGATGCCCATGAAGCGCTCGCGCTCCTCGACGAGCGAGGCGATGTCATCGACAGGCAGCCACACGAGCGTGCGCGCCGTCGGGTCCAGGCCGACGGTCGGCTCGTCGAGGAAGAGCACCTGCGGGCGGTTGAGCAGCGCGGTGGCGATCTCCAGCCGCCGCAGCATCCCGCCGGAGAACGTCTTGGCGAGCCGGTCGAGCATCGGCTCCAGCCCCATCGCCTCGACGGCGGCGGCGATGCGGGCGCGCCGCTCGCGCCGCGGCACGCCGGTGACGTGGGCGTAGAACTCGAGGTTCTCCTTCGCCGTCAGCGCGCCGTCGGCCGACAGCGCCTGCGGCACGTAGCCGATCGAGGCGCGCACGTAGAGGCTCTGGGTGCCGACGTCGTAGCCGGCGACGCGCGCGCTGCCGGCGGTCGGCGCCAGCAGCGTCGTGAGGACCCGCAGCGTCGTCGTCTTGCCCGCGCCGTTGGGGCCGAGGAGCCCGAACACCTCGGCGGGCGCGACTGAGAGCGAGACGCCGTCGACGGCGGTCAGCGCCCCGAAGCGGACGACGAGGCCCTCGGCCTCGACGGCGTTCACGGCGCCACCTCCTTCAGGCGGTCGCGGCGGACGAGCAGCTCGGCCTCGTACTCCTCGACGTCACGCTTGTGACGGCGCACGTGCTCGAGCAGCGACTCCACGTGCGCGGTGGCGTCCGCGAGCATGCGGCGGCGCTCGTCCGGGTCGTCGGTCACGGCCCACGCGTGCCGGCGGGCGGTGCGGGCGTCCTCGCCGGCCATCACCTCGCGCAGCTCGTCGAGCGACAGGCCGAGCAGGGACTTCAGCCGCAGCAGCTCGCGCAGGCGCGCGAGCGTGTCCTCGCCGTAGGTGCGGTGCTCGCCCGCGCCGCGCTCCTTCTCCGCCGCGAGCAGTCCCAGCTCCTCGTAGTAGCGGACCGTGCGCGGCGTCGTGCCGGCGAGCCGGGCGAGCTCGCCGATCCGCAGCGGGCGGGACTCGACCGGCGCGCTCATGTTTCCTTCGGACGCATCAGCGAGACGACCGCGCCTGCCATCGACGTCGCCGCGAGCACCCACAGTGCGGTGTGCATGTTGGAGACGAACGGGTCCAGCGCCTTGTCCGACAGGCCGGTCGCGACGCCGGAGAAGATCGCGAACAGCGTGTCCTTCGGCACCGCGGACGTGACGATCGCGAGCACGAACGCGATCGAGACGACGGCGCCCGTGTTCTGCAGCATCGTGCGCGCGCCCGCGGCGATCCCGCGCCGGAACGTGGGAACGGTGCCCATCATGGCCGCCGTGTTCGGGCTGTTGAACATGCCCGAGCCGACGCCGACGACGAACAGCCAGACGGCGGACCAGACGTACGGCGTGTTGACGCCGAGCGTCGTCATCCCGGCCAGAGCGAGGCCGCCGACGACCATCCCGAGCGCGGCGAGCGTGCGCGAGCCGCGGCGGTCGGCCCAGATGCCGGCGAGCGGGGAGGCGATCAGCATGCCGACCGCCATCGGCGCGAGCTCGATGCCCGCCTTGATCGGGTCGTCGCCCTTGACGCCCTGGAAGTAGAAGACGAACAGGAACATCAGCGCGAAGCGCGACAGGCCGTTGATGAACGCGGCGGCGGTCGCGGCGGCGAACAGGCGGTTCTCGAAGATCGAGAGGTCCAGCATCGGCGCCCGGTGGTGGCGCTCGATCACGACGAAGATCGGCAGCAGCACGACGCCGACCGCCAGGCCGGCGATCGTCATCGTGTCGCTCCAGCCATCCAGCCCGCCGCGCGAGAGCCCGTACACGAGCCCCGTCAGCCCCGCCACGAACACCGTCACGCCGGGCATGTCGAACCCGCGGATGCGGTCCGGCCTGGCCAGCTCGCGCAGGATCGACCCCGCCCACAGGGAGCCGATCAGCGCCACCGGCACGTTGAACCAGAACACCCAGTGCCACGAGATCGACACCAGCGCGCCGCCGAGAACCGGGCCGATCACCAGGCCGACCGCGGCGACCATCGTGTTCGTGCCCATCGCCAGCCCGAGCTGCTCGCGCGGGAACGCGTCGGTCACCACCGCCGCCGAGTTGGCGAACAGGAACGCGCCGCCGATGCCCTGCAGGATGCGCCACAGGATCAGCACCGTCCCGTCGGGCGAGAAGCCGGCGCCGAGCGACGCGAGGCCGAAGAGCACGAAGCCGCCGACGTAGGCCTGCTTGCGCCCGAACAGGTCGCTCAGCCGGCCCGCGAACAGGACGAGCACGGTCGAGGAGATCATGTAGCTGAGGATCACCCAGACGAGCGAGAGGATGCTCGTGTGCAGCTCACGCGCCAGATCCGGCAGCGCGATGATCAGCGTTCCCGAGTTGATCGTGGCGAGCAGCATGCCGAGGCTCGTGCACGACAGCGCCCACCACTTGTAGTGCGCGTGCCCCGCTTCGACGCCGAGGCGGCGACGCGGGGCCGCGGTTTGTTCGACGGCCATGGAATCGGATTCTAACGTCAGCGTCAGGTTCTCGATGAGAGCGGCCCGACGCCGCGCCTGACCGCGCTACAGCCAGCCGAGCGACCGCTCGACCGCCTTCTTCCAGCGGGCGTACTCGCGCTCGCGCACGTCCTCGTCCATGTTCGGCTCCCAGCGCTTGTCCTCCGACCAGCGCTCGCGGAGCTCGTCCTGGTTCTCCCAGAAGCCGACCGCGAGGCCCGCCGCGTAGGCGGCGCCGAGCGCGGTCGTCTCGGTGATCTCGGGCCGGATGACCGGCACGCCGAGCACGTCGGCCTGGAACTGCATCAGCAGCTCGTTGCCGGTCATGCCGCCGTCGACGCGCAGGTCGGTGAACGGGACGTCGGCCACCGCGTTGGCGGCGTCGACGACCTCGCGGCTCTGCCACGCCGTCGCCTCCAGCGCAGCGCGCGCGATGTGCCCGCGGCCGGCGTACGCGGTCAGGCCGATGAGCACGCCGCGCGCGTCGTCGCGCCAGTGCGGCGCGAACAGGCCGGAGAACGCCGGGACGAAGTAGACGCCGCCGTTGTCGTCGACGGTGCGCGCGAGCTCCTCCACCTCGGGCGCCGTGCCGATGATCTGCAGCCGGTCGCGCAGCCATTGGATGAGCGCGCCGGTGACCGCGATCGAGCCCTCGAGCACGTACGTGGCCTTGCCGTCGCCGAGCTTGTAGCCCACGCTGGTGAGCAGCGCGCCGGAGTGCACGACCTCCGCGCCGGTGTTGACGAGCAGGAAGCTGCCCGTGCCGTAGGTGTTCTTGGCGTCGCCGCGGTCGAAGCACGTCTGCCCGAACAGGGCGGCCTGCTGGTCGCCGAGCACGCCGGCCACCGGGCGCCCGCCGATCGCGGTCCCGCTCGCCTCGCCGTACGGCTCGCTCGAAGAGCGGATCTCCGGCAGCATCGAGCGCGGGATGCCCATCAGCTCGAGCGCCGGCTCGTGCCAGTCGAGCGTCTCGAGGTCCATCAGCAGCGTGCGGCTCGCGTTGGTCACGTCGGTCAGGTGCTGGCCCGTGAGGTTCCACAGCAGCCAGCTGTCGATCGTCCCGAACGCCAGCTCTCCCGCCTCCGCGCGCTCCCGCGTCCCCTCGACATTGTCGAGGATCCACTTGACCTTGGGCCCGGCGAAGTAGGTCGACAGCGGCAGGCCGACGCGCTCGCGCAGGCGATCGACGCCCCCGTCGCCGGCCAGCTCGCGCACGATCTCGTCGGTGCGCGTGTCCTGCCAGACGATCGCGTTGTAGACCGGATCGCCGGTCTCGCGATCCCAGACGACCGTCGTCTCGCGCTGGTTGGTGATGCCGATCGCCGCGAGGTCGCCGGCCTCCAGGTTCGAGTTGGCGAGCGCGCCGCCGATGACCTCGCGCGTGCGCGTCCAGATCTCGTTCGCGTCGTGCTCGACCCAGCCCGCCCTCGGGTTGATCTGCTCGTGCTCGCGCTGGTCGGACGTGACGATCCGGCCGTCGCGGTCGAACACCATGAAGCGCGTGCTCGTGGTCCCCTGGTCGATGGCGCCGATGTAGTCGGCCAACGTGCTCTCCCCCTCAGTCGACGGCGGTGCGGCCCTTCTCGGCGACGTCCACCTCCGGCGTCACGCCACGGGCCTGCAGGACGTTGCGGATCAGACCGTCATACAGCAGTGCGCCGATCGCCGCGCCGAGCATGGGCCCGATGATCGGTATCCAGAAGTAGGTGTTGACGTTCCCGTAGTCGCCGGGCATCGCGATCTTCTTCCAGCCCTCCAGCCAGGCGAGCATGCGCGGGCCGAAGTCGCGCGCCGGGTTGATCGCGTAGCCGGCGTTGGCGCCGTAGGAGATGCCGATCGCCACGACGATGAACCCGACGATCAGCGGCGCAAGGTTGGACTTCACCGGCTGGTTGTACTCGTCGGTGACCGCGAAGATGAACATGACCAGGAAGCCGGTACCGATCACCTGGTCGGCGAACGGGCCGAACCACGAGTCGAAGTAGCCCGCCGGGAAGGTGGCGAAGATGCTGAATGTCGGTACCGAGTCCGGCGTTCCGCGGACGATCTTCTGCGCGTGCTCGAAGCCGGCGATCGCGTAGCGGTAGTTGAAGTACACCAGCGCGGCGCCGGCGAACGCGCCAAGCACCTGCGCGGCCCAGTAGGACGGGACCTTGCGCCACTCGAATCCGCGCCGCAGCGCCAGCGCCAGCGTGACCGCAGGATTCAGGTGCGCCCCGCTGACGCCGCCTGCGACGTAGACCGCGAAGCAGACCGCGAAGCCCCAGCCCCACGCGATCAGCAGCCAGTCGCCGGCCGACGCGAGGCCAGTCGAGCCGCGTCCCGATTGATTGAGCGCAGCGACCGTCATCGCCACCACCCCGTCGCCGAACGCGATGATGATCGAGGTTCCGAGGAACTCCGAGACGAGCTCCCCCCAGGTCGTCCGCTGCCAAGCCCAGCGTCTCATGGCCATGCTCATACCCGGTTCGACGCGGGTACTCTCCACTGACATGACGGATCCGTCGCGTCTAGGTCTTCAGCAGCGCACCGCCGCTCTGGAGCGCATGGCGTCCGAGGTCTTCGACGTGGTCGTCATCGGCGCCGGCGCGACGGGCTCGGGAAGCGCGCTGGACGCCGTCACGCGCGGGCTCTCGACGGCGCTCGTGGAGGCGCGCGACTTCGCGGCCGGCACGTCGAGCCGCTCCAGCAAGCTGATCCACGGCGGCCTGCGCTATCTCGAGCAGAAGGACTTCGCGCTCGTGCGCGAGGCGCTGCGCGAGCGCTCGCTGCTGCTCAACACGCTGGCGCCGCACCTCGTGCGCCCGGTGCCGTTCCTGTTTCCGCTTCACGAGCACTGGGAACGCGCCTACATCGGCGCCGGCATGATGCTCTACGACTCGCTCGGCGGCCACCAGGGCCTGCCGCGCCACCGCCACCTCACCAAGCGCGGAGCGCTCCGGCTCGCGCCCGCGCTCAAGCCGGACGTGCTGGTGGGAGCGATCCAGTACTACGACGGGAAGGTCGACGACGCGCGCCACACGCTCACCGTCGCGCGGACGGCGGCCAACTACGGCGCCGCGGTGGCGTCCGCCGCGCGCGTGGTCGGGTTCCTGCGCGAGGGCGCGCGCGTCGCCGGCGTGCGCGTGCGCGACGAGCAGTCCGGCGAGGAGATCGCGGTGCGGGCGCGCATGGTCGTCAACGCGACCGGCGTCTGGACCGACGACCTGCAGCACCTCGTCGGCGAGCGAGGGAAGTTCCAGGTCCGCGCCTCCAAGGGCATCCACCTCGTCGTCCCGCGCGACCGGATCCAGCTCGACACGGGGCTGATCCTGCGCACCGAGAAGAGCGTGCTGTTCGTGATCCCATGGGGGCGGCACTGGATCGTCGGCACGACCGACACCGATTGGAACCTCGACAAGGCGCATCCCGCGGCCAGCGCGCGCGACATCGGCTACGTGCTCGAGCACGTCAACGCGGTGCTCGAGCAGCCGCTGACGCGCGAGGACGTCGAGGGCGTCTACGCCGGGCTGCGGCCGCTGCTGACCGGCGAGTCCGAGAACACCAGCAAGCTGAGCCGCGAGCACACGGTCGCCGCCCCGGTGCCCGGTCTGGTCGCCGTCGCGGGCGGCAAGTACACGACCTACCGCGTGATGGCGCGTGACGCGATCGACGCCGTCGCGCGCGGGCTGGACCGCTCGGTGCCGCCGAGCGCGACGCACGTGACCGAGCTGGTCGGCGCGGAGGGCTTCCGCGCGCTGTGGAACGGGCGCGAGCGGCTCGCCGCCGCGAGCGGCCTGCACGTGGCGCGGATCGAGCACCTGCTGGGCCGCTTCGGCTCGCGCATCCACGACCTGCTGGAGCTCGTGGAGGCCGATCCGGAGCTCGGCCGTCCGCTCCCGGGCGCCGACGACTACCTCGCCGTCGAGGTCCGCTACGCCGCCTCGCACGAGGGAGCGCTGCACCTCGAGGACGTGCTCACCCGCCGCACGCGCATCTCGATCGAGACGTTCGACCGCGGGCTGGCCGCCGCGGAGCCGGCCGCCCGGCTGATGGCCGACGTGCTCGGCTGGAGCGAGGCCGACGTGGCCCGGGAGGTCGAGCGCTACCACGGCCGCGTCGCCGCCGAGCGGCGCTCGCAGGAGCAGGCCGACGACCGCGCGGCGGACCTCGAGCGCCTCGCGGCCCCCGACGTGCGCGCGTAGCCGCCGATGCGCTGGGACCCAGCGCAATACGGACGCTTCTCGGCCCAGCGCGGGCGCCCGTTCTTCGATCTCGTGACGCAGGTCGGCGCCGTCGCGCCGGCGACGGTCGTCGATCTCGGCTGCGGCCCCGGCGATCTCACGCTGACGCTCGTGGAGCGCTGGCCGCAGGCGGCGGTCCGCGGCATCGACGCGTCGCGGGAGATGATCGGCGCCGCGCCGGCCGGCACGCGCGTGGCGTTCTCCGTCGGCACGGCGGAGGAGTTCGACGCCACCGGGGTCGACGTCCTGATCAGCAACGCGACGCTGCAGTGGGTCCCGGATCACCGCCGGCTGCTGCCGCAGTGGGCGCGCCGGCTCAACCACGACGGCTGGCTCGCGTTCCAGGTCCCGTCGAACTTCGACGCGCCGTCGCACCGCCTGATGCGCGAGCTGGCCGCCTCCCCGCGCTGGCGCGAGCGGCTGCGCGGCGTACTGCGCGGCGCCGAGACCGTCGACAGGCCCGCGGACTACCTCGACCTGCTCACGCGCGAGGGGCTCGCGGTCGACGCATGGCAGACCGAGTACCAGCACGTGCTCCAGGGCCCGGATCCTGTGCTCGAATGGGTCCGCGGGACGGGGCTGCGCCCGGTCCTGGAGGTGCTCGGCGAAGACGAGGCCGCCGAGTTCAACGCCGAGTACGCCGCGCTCCTGCGCGCCGCGTACCCGGCGCGGCCCTACGGCACCGTGTTCGGATTCCTACGCACCTTCGTGGTCGCCCATAAGGCCTGACCGCGCCGCCGCTAGCTCGGGACGCGGTTGAGCACCGCCATCGCGGCGTTGTGCCCCGGGATGCCGGAGACGCCGCCACCGCGGCGGGCGCCCGCGCCGCAGAGGAGCACGTTCGGATGGGCGGTCTCGACGCCCCACGTCCCCACCTCGGCCTCGTCGTCCGTGAACGGCCAGGCGAGGTCGCGGTGGAAGATGTTCCCTCCGGGCATCCTCAGCTCGGCCTCGAGCTCGACCGGCGTGCGGGCCTCGATGCAGGGCTCGCCGGACGGCGAGATCCAGAGGCAGTCCTCGATCGGCTCGGCCAGCACGCTGTCGAGCGAGCGCAGGGTGGAGCCGATCGCCTCGGCCTTGGCCGCCTCCGGGTTCGCGCGGAACAGGCGCGCCGGCATGTGCAGCGAGAAGCAGGTCAGCGTCTGGGCGCCCGCCTGGCGCAGCTCGGGCCCGAGGATCGACGGGTCGGTCAGCGAGTGGCAGTAGATCTCGCACGGCGCGAGCTCGGGCACGCGCCCGGACTCGGCCTGCTCGTACGCCGCCGCCAGCTGCGCGTAGGACTCGTTGACGTGGAACGTGCCCGCGAACGCCTCGCGCGGGTCAACGGCCGCGTCGCGCAGCCGCGGCAGCCGTGACAGGAGGAAGTTCAGCTTCAGCTGCGCGCCCTCCGGCTCGGGCCGCGGCGGCGACTCGCCGAGCAGCCGGGCCAGCACCGCCGGCGCGACGTTTGCGAGCACGTGGTCGGCCTCGGCGAAGCCGCCGTCCCAGGTCACCAGCGCGCGCTCGCCGTCGGTCTCGATCCCCGTCACCTCGACGCCCGTGCGCTGCTCGGCGCCCGCGGCCCACGCGGTCGCGGCCAACGCATCGGTGACGGCGCCCATCCCGCCGACCGGCACGTCCCACATGCCCGTGCCGTTGCCGATCACGTGGTAGAGGAAGCAGCGGTTCTGCCGCAGCGTCGCCTCGTCCGCGCGGGCGAAGGTGCCGATCAGCCCGTCGGTGAGCACGATCCCGCGCTCGAGGTCGTCGTCGAACCACTGCTCGACCGTCTCGCCCAGCGGCCGCTCGATCAGCGCCTCCCACGCCTCGTCGTCGCCCACCCGCGCGCGCAGCTGCTCGCGCGAGAGCAGCGGCTCGGTGAGCGTCGGGAACACCGCCTGCCCGACGCGCGAGGTCATCGCGTAGAAGTCGCGCCAGCGCCGGTGCGGCGCGCTGTGGGAGTGCACGAGCAGGCCGCTGCCGTCCGGCCGCGGAGTGTAGGACGAGACGCTGCGGCGGCGCAGCTCGATCGGCAGCCCGAGCTCCTCGACGATCGCGTGCGGCAGCAGCGAGACCAGGTAGGAGTAGCGCGACAGGCGCGCGTCGACGCCCGCCCACGGGCGCTCGGACACGGCGGCGCCGCCGATGTGCTCGCGCCGCTCGAGCAGCAGCACGGATCGCCCGGCACGGGCGAGGTAGGCGGCGGCCACGAGCCCGTTGTGGCCGCCGCCGACGATCACGGCGTCGTAGGAGATGACAATGCCTCGAAGAGGTCGGCGTAGGGGAGGCCGGTCGCCTCGGCCACCGGCTGGTACGTGACCTTGCCGTCGACCACGTTGACGCCCTTCGCCAGGCCTGGGTTCTCGCGCGCGGCGGCCGCGACGCCCTTGTCGGCGACGTGCAGGACGTACGGCAGCGTGGCGTTGGTCAGCGCGCGCGTCGACGTGATCGGCACGGCGCCGGGCATGTTCGCGACGCAGTAGTGCGTGATGCCGTCGACCTCGTAGACCGGGTCGGTGTGCGTCGTCGGCCGCGAGGTCTCGAAGCAGCCGCCCTGGTCGATCGAGACGTCCACGAGCACGGCGTTGCGCTTCATCAACGACAGCTGCTCGCGCTTGATGACGTACGGTGCCTTGGCGCCGTGGACGAGCACGGCGCCGATCACGAGGTCGACCTCGGGCAGCCGCTGCTCGATGTCCAGCGTCGACGCGTAGCACGTGTCGGCGCGCCCGCTGAACGCGATGTCGAGCTCGCGAAGGCGGTCGATGTTGCGGTCGTAGACGTAGACGGTCGCCTCCATCCCGAGCGCGATGAAGGCCGCGTTCATGCCGACCACGCCGCCGCCGATGATCATCACCTTCGCGGCCGCCACGCCCGGCACGCCGCCGAGCAGGATCCCGCGGCCGCCGAGCGGCTTCTCGAGCATGAACGCGCCGGCCTGCGTCGCGATCTTGCCCGCGACCTCGCTCATCGGCGCCAGCAGCGGCAGGCGCCCGCGCGTGTCCTCGACGGTCTCGTAGGCGACGCACGTGGCGCCCGAGTCCACGAGCCCGCGCGTGAGCTCGGCGTCCGGCGCGAGGTGCAGGTAGGTGAAGAGCGTGTGGCGCGGCTGCAGCAGCGCCACCTCCGAGGGCTGGGGCTCCTTGACCTTGACGATCATGTCCGCCTCGGCGAACACCGCGTCGGAGTCGGGCAGGATGCTCGCGCCCTGCGACGTGTACTCCTCGTCGGCGATCGCGGAGCCATCGCCGGCGCCCGACTGGATCACGACCTCATGGCCGTGCTCGACCAGCTCGCGGACGCCCGCGGGCGTGAGTGCGACCCGGTACTCGTCCGTCTTGATCTCGGTTGGGACGCCGACCTTCACTGGAAGTTCCTCTCTGTAACGTCGCCCGAGGTCCGAACTTGAGAGGACGGAGGGCGAAATGGTTTTACAATCTCTCTGCCCCTGAGGGCGAGCCAGAAGTCGATGCGATCGCGTGCGGAGTCCAGGGAACGTCCCGTGAGCTCCTCGACGCGGCGGATGCGATACCGCAGCGTGTGACGGTGACAGTAGAGCGCCCGCGCCGCACGCTCCCATTGCCCGTTGCACTCTATGAAGGCTTCGAGCGAGCGCATCAGCTCGCCGCCGTACGTGCCTTCGGAATCCTCGATCGGTGCCAGGATGGAATCGCAGAAGAGCCGCAGCGCGTCGTCATCCTGGAGTGACAGCAGCAGCTGGAAGGAGCCGAGGTCGCGGTACGTGGCCAGTGCGCCGCGCCCGTCGACGTCGCCGTTGAGCGCGAGCTCGCGCGCCTCGAGCGCGCAGCGCGCCTCGTGGAACCCGCGGCGCAGCTCCGACGGCGCGACGCTGCGCCCGGCGCCGGCCGAGAGCTCGACGCCCGCTTCGCGCGAGACGCGGGCGCGCAGGCGCTCGGCCAGGTCGAACAGCTCGTCGTCGGCGCCCGCGGGCAGCAGCGCGCACAGGAAGCGCCCAGCCGGGGCGACGAGCCCGCCGCCCGCCTCCTCGCGCACGGCCCGCGCCAGCGCGTCCTCGACGGTCGAGCGGACGCTGCGCGGCGGGTCGATCACGAGCGCCCCGGCCCGCTCGTGCAGCCCGAACGGCTCGAGCCGCCGCGCCAGGTCGTGGCCGCCCAGCTCGCCCGCGACGAGCGCCGTCAGCACGTCGCCCGCGAGCCGGCGCTCGGTGTCGTCGGCGACGCGCCGGCGCAGCAGCTCCAGCGCGACGATCGTGACCGCCTGGTGCAGCGTCAGCCGGTCCAGCTCGGTCAGCGGGCCCGCGTCCTTGGCGGCGATCAGCCACGCCTCGGGCACCGGCCCTTCCCCGCCGCCCTCGCGGACGCCGGTGCGCGCCACCGGCAGCGCGAGCGCGCGCGGGAGCGCCTCCATCGAGGGCGCGTAGCCGCGCCGGGCGCCGGCGCGCGTGCGCTCGCGCAGCTCGGCGGCCAGCGCCTCCGTCACGCCGTCGGCGAGCGCCGTCCGGCCGGCGCGCCGCGCGAGCACGTGCCCGCGCGCGTCGAAGATCAGGGCGGGGCCGCCCACCATCGCCGCGAGCGCGCTCGCCACGCCGTCCAGGCCGCGCTCGGAGAGCACGATCCGCTCGAGCCGCTCGTGCGCGGAGAGCGCGCGCTGCAGCACGGCGTACTGCTCGTTGACCAGCTGCGTGAACGCCTTCTCGGTGATCGCGATGAACGGCAGGTGGTACGGCACCTCGAAGAGCGGGAACCCGTGCTCGGCGGCGGCCTCCTCGAGCGCCGGCGGCACGTGCTCGTGCGAGAAGCCGGCGCCGAAGCCGAGGCCGCTCAGGCCATGCGTGGAGAGCCGTGCGACGTACTCGCGCTGCTGATCGGCGTCGCCGAGCTGCAGGCCCGTCGTGAGCAGCAGCTCGCCGCCCGAGAGCCACGGCGTCGGGTCCGGGAGCTCGGAGATGTGCACCCAGCGCACGGCACGGCCGAGGCCGGTCTCTCCGGCGACGACCTTGACATCCAGCTCCCGCAGCAGTTCGCGCAGCAGCAGCACGTGGTGTGCCAGCCCCTCCGTTGCTCCATACCGGCGACGCTCATGCGCCGCTCCGTACAACTGTACCGGCAGGGGCGCCCTCGTCGGCGGTCGCGACGTGGAAATCGCTGCGGCGGATGAGGACGAGCGAGGTCACGGCCGCGACGAGCGCGAGCGTCGCCCCCACCAGCAGGATCGCGTTGAGCCCGTCGACGAAGCCCTGGGGGTTGCGCGAGGACGGATCGGCGTGGTGGGAGAAGATCGCACCGAGCGCCGCGACGCCGGTCGCGATGCCGACCTGCCGCAGCGTCGAGTTGATGCCCGACGCCATGCCGGCGCGCGCGGGCTCGACGACGCCGACGGCGGTCGAGGCGAGCGGGACGTTGACCAGGCCGGCGCCGACGCCGGCCAGGATGAATCCCGGCACGAGGTGCGAGAAGTCGTCGGTGACCGTGATCCCGCGCATCAGCAGCAGCGCGACGCCGATGAAGGCGAAACCGGGGCCGATCAGCAGGCTCGTGGGGACCTTGTCGGACAGCCGGCCGGCGACCGCCGCCGTGACGAAGATCGGGCCGCTGAGGACGAGGAAGCGCACGCCGACCTCGATCGCGCTCAACCCGAGCATGCCCTGGAGGTACAGGACCAGATACGGGAACGCGGCGAACAGCGAGGCGGAGATCGCGAACGCGGCGATCAGGCCGCCGACGAACGTCGGCTTGCGCAGTAGCGAGAGGTCGAGCATCGGCTCGCGCACGCGGGTCTCGGCGATCACGAAGGCGACCAGCAGGACGGCGGACGCGACGAACGAGAACACGACCTCGCCCGAGCCCCAGCCGACCTCGTTGGAGCGGATCAGCCCGTAGACGAGCCCGGCGAGCCCGGCGCTGAAGGTGACCAGCCCGACGATGTCGACATGGCGGGCGTGCGGGTTGCGCGACTCGTCGACCTTGGTGAGCGTCAGGAACAGGGCGCCGACGCCGACCGGGATGTTGACGAAGAAGATCCAGCGCCAGGAGAGCCAGCTCACCAGCGCGCCGCCGATCACCGGGCCGACCGCAACGGCGACGCCGGTGACCGCGCCGAAGACCCCGAACGCGGTCCCGCGGTCACCCGCGCGGAACGCGCTCGAGAGCAGCGCCAGGCTGGTGGAGAACATGATCGCGCCGCCGACCCCCTGGAACGCCCGCGAGAGCGTGAGGAACAGCGGGCTCTGGGCCGCGCCGCAGAGCGCCGAGCCGAGCGTGAAGACGACGATGCCGACCGCGAACGTGCGGCGGCGGCCGTAGAGGTCGGCGAGCGAGCCGGCGGTCAGCAGCAGGGCGGCGAGCGTGAGCGCGTAGGCGTCGATCACCCACTGCAGGTCGGCCAGCGACGCATCGAGCGAGCGCTCGATGTCGGGCAGCGCCACGTTCACGATCGTGACGTCCAGCAAGAGCATGAAGACGCCGGTCACGACGGCGATCAATGTCCACCACTTGCGTTCCATGCAAACCACCTTACTGTCGATTCGCCTAATCGTCAACTACCCTAATGATGATGCTGACGACATATAGTCGCGTACGGCAATGGCACAGCTGACGGACCACACGGGCTACCTCCTCCGGACCGCCTTCCTGCGCGCCAGCGGCCTGGCGGCGGAGACCTTCCCGGCGGGGACGCACCCGCGCGACGCCGGCGTGCTGTCGATGCTGCAGGCGATGGGGCCCTGCTCGCAGCAGGAGCTCTCCGACAGCCTGCACGTCAATCGCACCATGATGGTCAAGCTGATCGACGGGCTCGAGGCGCGCGGGCTGGTCGAGCGCCGCCGCAACCCCGACGACCGCCGCTCCTACGCGCTCTACCCAACCGACGAGGGCCGCACGGCGCTGGCGGCGATGACGCCGGACATGGAACGCGCCGAGGACGCGCTGACCGCCAACCTGACCGCCGCCGAGCGCGCGCGCCTGATCGAGCTGCTGCGCACGCTCGTGGCACCGCCCGAGTCGGCGGTCTCGCACCGGCTCGGGTTCCTCGTCGCGCAGGCGCACCACCGCTTCCGCACACGCGCGGACGAGGTCCTCGGGCCGTTGGGCATCGAGGTGCGCCACTTCGGCGCGCTGACCGCCCTCGCCGGCGGCGTGCCGTCGCAGCGCGAGCTCGCCGACCGGCTGCGGATCAGCGGCCCGGTCGTGGTCGAGATGGTCGATGCGCTCGAGGCGCTCGGCCTGGTGGAGCGCCGGCGCGACCCCGCCGACCGGCGCTCGAACGCGCTGGTGGTCACGGACGCCGGGCGCGCTGCGCTCGAGCGGGCGACGGGCCGGCTCGAGGAGGCCACGCGCACGCTGTCGCAGCCGATCGGCCCGGCAGGCGAGGCCGAGCTCAACGCGCTGCTGAAGAAGCTGCTGGGGCTTTAGACCGCGTTCGCCTGCGCCGCGCGGACCGGCGGCGGCGTGACCAGCGCGGCGGAGACCACGAGGATGAAGGCGAAGGCCTGGATCGCGATGCCGAGCGTGTCGCCGGGCATCGGATCGCCGAAGACGACGATGCCGCCGAGGATGCAGGAGACGTTGGCGGCCGTGGAGGTCGCCGCGATCACCGGGACGGCCTCGCCGTCCTGGAGCCCGCGGGCTGAAGCGTAGAACGCGACGACGGAGGCGAGCACGGTGACGGCGAGCCACGGCGAGCCGAGGATCTCCAACGCGCCGCCGAGTCCCGTGAGGGCCTTGATCGCGACGTCGGAGACGCCGAAGAGGACGCCCGCCGCCGCGCCGAGCATCACGCCGTGGTGATGGTCGGGCGCGCCGATGTGCGGGCCGCTGATCAGCAGCGCGCCGATCGCGAGCATCCCGCCCTCGAACGTGATCATGCCCACGAGCGAGTAGGTCGAGTGCGCGCCGTGCGTGGCCGGGAGGGTGATCACGAGCAGGATCAGGCCCAGCGCGGTCATCCCGACGCCGATCCACTGCCGCATGCCGACCTGGAAGCCGAAGATCCGCTCGGCGAGCACCGCGAGGATCACGACGCCGGTGGAGAGGACGGCCTGGACGACCGACAGCGGCGCGAAGGCCAGCGCGGCGACATGGAAGAACCAGGCGCCCGAGGCGACGGCCATGCCGATCGCGAACCACTTGCAGCTGTACAGCTGCTTCGCGGACCGCAACGGATGACAGATGTCGACCTGCGGGGCGTCGTTCGCGCCCTTGTGCTTGTAGAGAAAGCCAAGCTGCGTCGCAACGGCGCACGCCAGTGCGAGCAGGATGCCCAGGTTCAGCGACACAAGTGTCCTAACGTCAGCTCGTTGAAGAGTGCTCGCCTGCCCGCCTGTCGGCCGACCACCCCGGCGAGTCCTCCTCTACATCGGTTCCCCGCCCGAAGCCCTTGAGCCACGGGTTCGCGCCAGACTAGCGGCGGACGTAAACCCTTCTTCAAGATTCGCGCTCGGCGCCCTGCAAACCTGGCCGTATGGGGGTCGTGCGCTTCACGATCCGGCGCGGCCATACGCCGCGCACGCAGACGCTCTGCCTGCCGCCGGGCGGCAAGCCCGGGCGCTGCTGAGCCCCACGGGCGCGGCGCGCTCGCCGCGCGCCGCGCCCACGCAGGGCCCGCTGAGCCTGGATCCAGGCTTAGGGGGTCGTCATGCCGGCGACGTGAGCCCGAGGATCAGCTGGGAGGCCTCGAGCGGGACGTCGAGCTGCGGGCAGTGACCGACGCCGTCGAGCTCGACCCAGTCGGCGTGCGGGAGCCAGTCGGTGCGGAACCGCTCGGCGGCCCGCGGCCACGGGAGCAGGCGGTCCGACATCCCCCACGCGATCCGCACCGGGCATTGGATCCGTTCCGGCTCGAGCGTCCACGCGGAGGCCATGCCGTGCTCGATCAGCCGCGCCGCGGCGTCGCACGCGGCGACGCCGCGCAGCTGGTGGGCGAGCAGCTCGGCCGGGATGTGCTCGGAGCGCTCGGTCAGCAGCCGCGTCGCGCGGCGGCGTCCCTCCGGCGTCGCGACCACGGCCTCGGCATGAGCCGCCAGCGGCCGCGTCTGCTCGTACAGCTCGAGCTGCTCGGCCAGCAGCCGCTTGTAGGAGTCGTCGCCGCGCGCCCAGCCGCCCGCGGGCGCGAACGCCGCGACCGAGCGTGCCCGCCCGCGGGCGGCGATCTGCAGCGCGACGAACCCGCCGAGCGAGTTCCCGACGAGGTGCGCGAGCTCGAAGCCGGCCTCGTCCATCGCGCGCTCGACGGCGTCCGTCAGCGCGTGCGCGGAGACCTCCCCCAGCGGCGGGCCGCCGGCGTGGCCGGCGAGCGTGAGGGCCAGGACGTCGTGCCGTCGCTCGAGCGCAGGCCGCACCAGATCCCACACCCGCCACGTGTCCAGGAAGCCGTGCAGGCACACCAGCGGCGGCCCGGAGCCGCCGCGGTGCAGTGGCGTGAAGCGCGCGTCAGTCGTAGTTGTTGATGAGGCGGACGTTGAGGGCCAGCATCACGAGGCCGAGCGCGATCACGACGCCGTAGCCGGGACCGATCTTGCCCCAGTCGAGATCGTCGAGGATCAGCGAGCGCAGCGCCTCCATCAGGTAGGTCACCGGGTTGACCGAGGCGGCGATCTCCATCGGGCGCGTGAGCATGTCGCGCGGGACGAAGTTCGGCGTGAGGAACAGCAGCGGGAAGAAGATCAGCCCGCCCGAGTTCGTCGCGGCGGCGCTGCGCGTCTTGAGCGCGATCAGCTGCATGAAGCCGACGAACACGCACGCCCACAGCGCGGTCAGCAGGATCAGCAGCACGAAGCCGAGCGGGCCGCTGGCGATCGAGATGCCGAACGCGAGGCCGAGCAGGACGATGGCCGTCGAGATCATCAGGGCCTTGAGGAACTCGGCGACCAGGCGCCCGAGCACGAGTGCGGTCCGCGACACCGGCGCGGCACGCAGCTTGTCGAAGTAGCCGCCCTCGATGTCCTCGACGAGAAACAGCGCGGCGGTGCCGAACGACGCCGCGAGCAGCAGCGAGCTCGGGAGCTGGAACGCGCCGTAGCCCTGGCCCTTGAGGAACTCGGTCGACGCCGACGGGAAGATCTTCGCCGCCTGGCCGACGTTGACGACGAGGAAGAAGAGCGGGATGAACAGCGTCGGCGCGATCGCCTCCGGCGTGCGCCACGACTCGCGCAGTGCGCGCTGCCCGAGCACCCAGGACTGGCTCATGCCCCCACCTCCTGCACGTCGCCGGCGACGCGGCGGCGCGTGCGGCCGGTCGCGTCGAGGAAGACGTCGTCGAGTGTCGGATCGGCGTCGAGGCCGAGACGATCGCGCAGCTCGGCCTTGAGCTCGTCAGGCGTCCCGGCGCGAACGATCAGCCCGCCGTCGATGATCGCCAGGCGGTCGCAGAGCTGGTCGGCCTCCTCGAGGTACTGCGTGGTGAGGAAGACGGTCGTGCCCTCGCGGTTGATCCGGCGCACCTCCTCCCACACGGTCAGGCGACTTGCGGGATCCAGCCCGGTCGTCGGCTCGTCGAGGAACAGCACCTCGGGCTCGTGCACGAGTGCCGACGCGAGGTCCAGCCGGCGCTTCATGCCGCCGGAGTAGCCCTTGATGCGCCGGTCGGCGGCGTCCTCGAGCTCGACCAGCTCCAGCAGCCGGCCCGCGCGCGCCGCCGCGTCGCGCGCCGACATGCCGAACAGACGGCCTTGCAGGACCAGCAGCTCACGCCCCGTCTGGCGCGGATCGAGGCCCGCCTCCTGCAACGCGACGCCCATCCGGCGCCGCGCCGCGTCCGGGTCCTGTGCGACGTCGATGCCCGCGACACGCGCGGTGCCCTCGGTGATCGAGAGCAACGTCGTGAGCATCTTGACGGTGGTCGACTTGCCGGCGCCGTTCGGTCCGAGGAAGCCGAACACCTCGCCCCGCTCGATCCGCAGGTCCACCCCGCGGACGGCCTCGATCAGGCCGGCCCTGCCGGAGTAGTGCTTCACCAATCCCTCGGCCTCCACGGCGAAGGCCATGCTCGATCCCTCGTTCATGAGGACCAAACTACGGCAGCGAGCGGCGTCCGGCTTCTCCGAACGTGCTCAATCGATCCGTGTTCGAACCCGTCCTAGTCTTCTTGACGTGCTGCACGACATCGAGGATCGCGCCGACTGCGAGCGGCTCGTGCGCGCCTTCTACGGGCGCGCGCTCGAGGATCCGCTGATCGGCTGGATCTTCACCGACGTCGCCAAGCTCGACCTCGAGGCGCACGTGCCGCAGATCACCTCGTTCTGGGAGACGATCCTGCTCGGCGCCCAGTCCTACAGCGGCGGCGCGTTCCGCCCGCACGCCGTGCTCCACGCGCGTGCTGGGCTGCGGCAGGCCCACTTCGAGCGCTGGCTCGTGCTCTGGCGCGAGACCGTCGACGAGCTCTTCGCGGGGCCGCGCGCGGAGCTGGCGAAGTCGCACGCCGGGCGGGTCGCGCGCGCCTTCCACAACCGCCTCACCGAGCCGCTCCCGCCCATGCCCGCCGGCGGCGGCCTGCCGCTGACGATGCACCGCCCGCGCGGCTAGAAGCGCCGGTAGCGGCGCCGTGGGCGTCGGCTTCGGTCATCGCGTCATGCTTGCACCCCGATGCCCTTGACCGCCCATGAGGACTGCCTGCTGATCGTCGTCGACGCGCAGCCCGGCTTCTATCCCGCCGAGCTGCCCGCCGGCGACCGCGCGCTCGCCGCGCAGGCGCTCGAGCGCGCCGCCTGGCTCGTGGCGCTCGCGCGTGAGCTCGGCGTGCCGATCGTCGTGACCGAGGAGGAGCCCGAGCGCAACGGGCGGACCGACCCGGCGATCGCCATGCGGCTCGCGCCCGACACGCCCGTGCTGACCAAGCCGACGTTCGGGCTGGCGGGCACGCCGGCGATCCTGGACGCAGTCCGCGCCACGGGCCGCGGCACCGCCGTCCTCGTCGGCTTCGAGACCGACGTCTGCGTGCTGCAGTCCGCCGTCGGCCTGCTCGACGCCGGGCTGCGCGCGATCGTCGCCGAGGACGCGACGTTCTCGCCCGGCGAGATGCACGAGCGCGGCCTCACCCGCCTGCGCGACGCCGGCGCCTCCCTCACCCACTGCAAGGCGCTCGCCTACGAGTGGGTGCGGACCGTCGAGCGCTCGACCGAGCTGCTCGGCTCGGGAGTGCTCGGACCCGCGCCCTTCCGGCTCTGACGAGTTTTAGACCGATCGGACTAAAACCTTGATACGGTGATTGCCATGGCAACCACCCCCCTCATCTCGCCCGCGACCTTCACCACCCCGCGCGACCTCGAAGGCCGCCGCGCGCTCGTGACCGGCGGCACCCGCGGCATCGGCGCCGCGATCGTCCAGCGGCTGCTCGACGCCGGCGCCGAGGTCGTGACCACGGCCCGCAGCGCGCGCCCGACGACGCCGGCCGGCGCCCGCTTCCTCCCCGGCGACCTGAGCAGCGCGGCAGGCGCGCGCGAGATCGCGGTGCAGGCCGTCGAGGCGCTCGGCGGCGTCGACATCGTCGTCAACAACGCGGCCGCCGCCCGACCGCACTTCGAGGGCACCGCCGCGATCGACGACGACGAATGGCAGGACGCGCTCGACCTCAACTACCTCTCCGCCGTGCGCGTCACCAATGCCCTGCTGCCCGGGATGATCGAGCGCGGATCCGGGTCGATCGTGAACATCTCGTCCAGCGCGGCGCTGACGCTCCCGGCGCCGCTGCTGCACTACGGCGCCGCCAAGGCGGCGCTGATCGCCTACGGCGCCGGGCTCGCCACCGAGCTGGCGCCGCTCGGCATCCGCGTCAACACCGTCACGCCCGGCAACGTGATCACGCCGGGCGCCGACGAGATCCGCCAGGCGATCGCCGACCGCTTCTCGCTCTCGCTCGACGCGGTCGCCGGAGGCAACCCGCTCGGCCGCCCGGGCGTCCCGACCGAGATCGCCGAGCTCGTCGGCTTCCTCGTCTCCGACCGGGCGTCCTTCATCACCGGAGCCAACCTCGTCGCCGACGGCGGGGAGACCGCGTAGGGTCAACGCGGTGGGACGGCCGCGCGAGTTCGACGAGGAGACCGCGGTGTCCGCGGCCCGGGAGCGCTTCTGGGACGCGGGCTACGCGGCCACGTCGCTGAGCGACCTGACGCAGGCGACCGGGCTCGGCAAGGCGAGCCTGTACGGCGCGTTCGGCGACAAGCACGCGCTCTACATGCGGATCTTCGAGGAATACTGCGAGTCCGCGGTGCGCGGGTTTCATGAGGCGCTCGCGGGTCCGGACGAGGGAGCGCTCGCGCGGGTGCGCGAGCACCTGCTCGCCAACGCGCGCGGATCGGCGCAGAACCCGCGCGGCTGCCTGCTGGCGCGCGGGACCGCCGAGCTGGCCGGCCGCGATCCCGACGTCGCGTCGCGCGCCCGGCGGGCGCACGAGGAGCTCGCCGGCGCCTACGCCGCCGCCATCGAGGCCGCCCAGCGCGCGGGCGACGTGGCGGCGGGCGCGGACCCCGGCGCGCTCGGGCTGCTGCTGCTGGGGATCCACCGCGGCACCGAGGCGCTCGGGCGGGGCGGCGCGGACGAGGCGGCGCTGGTCGCCATGGTCGAGGCGGCGCTCGCGGGACTACCTGGCGGTGCGCACACGCGCCCGGTCGCGCGCTAACGCGCCCGCCGAGCGGGCATGGTGTCGGTCATGGCCCCGCTCACGACGACTTCCGACCCGCACGTCCTCGTCCTCTTCGGCGCCCGCGGCGATCTCGCCCGGCGCAAGCTGTGGCCAGGCCTGCGCCGCCTCGCCGAGTCGGGCTTCATGCCGGACGACTACCGCATCATCGGCTCCGGCCGGCATGCCCCGGACGACGGCTTCATCCAGGCGCTCGGCGACGAGGCGTTCACGAAGCGCATCTCCTTCGTCACCTCCTCGGCGGACGACGGCGAGGATCTGGCCCGCGCCGTGCGCGAGGCGCGCGAGGCGCTCGGGGAGCGGTCGCGGACGCTGCTGTACCTGTCGGTCCCGCCGTCGGCGATGAAGCCGATGGTCGGGATGCTCGGCCGCACCGGCCTCGACGACGAGCGCACGCGGATCGTGCTGGAGAAGCCGTTCGGCTCGGACCTCGCGTCCGCCAAGGCGCTCAACGCGGCGCTGCACGAGCACTTCGACGAGCGGGCGATCTTCCGCATCGACCACTTCCTCGGCAAGGAGCCGGTGCAGGACATCCTCGCCCTGCGCTTCGCCAACGGGCTGTTCGAGCCGATCTGGAACAACGAGCACGTCGCGTCGGTGCAGATCGACATTCCCGAGGACCTCGGGCTCGAGGGCCGCGGCTCGTTCTACGAGGAGACCGGCGCGTTCCGCGACATGGTCGTCACGCACCTGAGCCAGATCCTCGGCTTCGTCGCGATGGAGCCGCCCGAGACGCTCGACGCCGGCCACCTGCGCGACGCCAAGGCGGCGGCGTTCGCGGACCTGCGCCCGTTCAGCCCCGAGCATGCCGTCTACGGCCAGTTCGAGGGCTACCGCGACGAGGACGGCGTCGCCTCCGACTCGCGCACCGAGACCTTCGCCGCGCTGCGCGTGGAGCTCGACAACGACCGCTGGCGCGGCGTGCCGTTCCTGCTGCGCACCGGCAAGGCGATGGCCGCGGGCCGGCGCGTGGTCACGGTCGCGCTGCGCGACCCGGCCCAGCTGCTGCTCGAGGCCGACGGCGACGGCGCCGAGCGCCCCGACGAGCTCGTGGTCGAGCTCACCGACGACCCGCGGATCGCCGTCGAGCTGCGCGTCAAGCGCCCCGGCCCGACGCTCGTCGCCACGCGCGCGGCGATGGAGCTCGACGTCGAGCGCGCGACCGGCGGGCATGGCCTGGAGGCCTACGAGCGCCTGCTCATCGATGTCATGCACGGCGACCATCTGCTGTTCACACGCGCCGACGAGGTCGAGCTGCTGTGGGAACGCGCGGCACCGCTCCTCCAGGCGCCGCCGGAGCCGCTGCCCTACGCGCGCGGGAGCTGGGGCCCCGAGGCCGCCGAGGCGCTTGCCGGCCGCTGCGGCTGGCGGCTCAGCTGAGGTCGAGCACCGGCGTCGGCGCGGGGATGTCGCGCAGCTCGTCGTAGGGGACGATCGCGGTGCCGAGCGCGAAGAACTCGATCACGTGCGAGCCCCAGCCGTGGTTGCGCTCGGTCAGCTGCACCCCGACGATGCCCTCGGCCTTGACCTCCTCGGCCTCCGCCTGCATGCGCGCCATCGCGAGCTCGCGCGCGTCGTAGAGCGCCTGCGTGAAGTTCGGCAGCTCGACGTTCTGGCCCATCTGCCGGAACGACTGCAGCATCCCGCGGTGGGCGACGTGGTAGACGCAGGAGCCCATGACCATCCCGACGGGGCGGTGCCCGGTGCGCAGCAGCGTCCAGAAGTCCTGCCCCGACAGGTCGCTCGTGAACGGGCGGCCGTTGGGCGCGCGATGCAGCTCGCCGCCGCGGTGCTTGATCGCCGTGCCGATGGCGATGAACTCCGCCATGTCCTGGCCCCAGTCGTAGCGCCCGATGTCCAGGCGCACGCCGACGATGCCGTCCGCGCCGAGCTGGTCGGCCTCCTCCTCCATCCGTGTCATCGCGAGCTCGCGCGCCGTGTACATCGCCTCGGAGAGGACCGTCATCTCCTGGCTGCGCTTCCACGAGGACTGCTGGAAGCCGATGTGGTAGATCGAGGAGCCGACCACCAGCCCGAGCGGGTCGAACCCCGCCTCCTTGACGAGCAGGAACTCGGCGACGGAGAGGTCGGAGGTGAACAGGCCGCGCTTGTTCTGCTCGAGGCGGCCGCGCCCGGCCTCGGGCACCCCTTCCAGCGACGTCGGGTCGTAGGCGCTCATTTCGCTCCTTGCCGAAGGATCGGCATCGGGTCCAGTGGGAGATGCTCGCCGGCCGGCGCGATCGCCGTGCCGACGATGTGGAACGTCACGATCAGGTCCTCGCGCTTGCCGCCGTTGTCGACCTCGCGGATCGCGATGTCGTGATCGATCGAGACGCCGATCAGACCGCCGGCGCGCAGCCGGCTCGCCTGCTCGGTGGCGCGCGCCAGCGCCATCTCGCGCGCGGCGTAGACGCCCTGGGTGAAGTCGGGCAGCTCCTGGTTGGGCTGGAAGCGCTGCCAGCCGGTCGTCGCCTGGCGCGTCTGCCGCCCGGGGACGATGTAGAAGACCGACGTGCTCGCGACGACGCCCACCGGGCGGTACCCGGCGCGCCGCAGCAGCGTGTAGTCGGGCAGCGAGAGATCGGTCAGCACAGGGGCGTCGCCTCCCTCGGGGAGGTGAACGGCGGTGCCGTTGACGACGATCTCGATGTCGCCCGAGAGGAACTCGTGCCGGTTGCCCTTGAACATGACGTCGACGACGGCGTGGCAGCCGGCGAGGCGCGCCTCCTCCTCGAGCCGCCCGAGGGCGAGCCGGCGTGCGTGGTTCCACGCGTCGGTGATCGGCCGCAGCTCGGTGAGCGAGCCGCCGCCCCAGCCGGAGCCCCAGGGGTAGCTCTGCCAGCCCACCTTGTAGACCGAGCTGCCCATCACCTGGCAGACCGGGCGCACGCCGTCGAGGCGCGAGAGCGCGAAGTCGGCGATCGAGAGGCCCGACGTGAACGCCGCGTCGCCGCCCGCGAGCTCGCGGATGCGCCGCTCGGCGGCGAGCGGGATGCCGCCGCGCTCGACGCGCGCGACGTCCTCCTGGGCCGCCGGGTCCTCGCCGTCGCCGCCGCCGAGCAGCCGGTCGAGGAAGCCCACTTCAGCCCACCAGCCGGTCGAGCGCGGCGCGCGCCTGCGCGTTCGTAGCCGCAAGCTCGCGCAGCTGCTCCGCCAGACCGCCGACCCACTCGTCGAGCCCGACGCTCTCGCGCTTGATCACGACGCCGCGGACCTCCTTCGCGCGCGTGGCCTCGCCGTCGCGATTGAGCGCGTAGCGATGCTCGCCGAGCGTGACCTCGATCGTGTCGACGACCTTCTCCCGCGACAGGAGGCCCTTCGAGCGCCGGCGCACCTCGGTCTGCTGCGGCAGCGCGTCCTCGAGCTTGCGCGCGAGCACCTCGACGTAGGTCGTCACGTCGGCGCCGCCGGCCCGCAGCCCGGCCGCGTCGAGGTCGAACGAGTCCTCCGCCATGTCGCCCGAGCGTACGGGCGGATCATGAGCGCCGGATGGGAGTCATTCCCGCTCGACCCACACGCGGGCTCGCCGTCGCCGGACGGGAGCTGTCGCACGGCCGGCAGCTTCGCGTCGAGCTCGCGGAGCAGGTCCTTCGGCGATCTCCTGTCCGGCATGGACACGGATCCTTCCCGGGATCGAGCTTCTTCACCGCCGTTGAGGGCGGGCTTACCACAGGTCAACCGCGCGGTTAGTGAGTGCCCGCATCCTCGGTTCTCATGACACGACGATTGCTAGGGGCCGCCGGGCTCTCCCTCGCCGCGGCGGCGTTGATGACCACCTCCGCCTCGGCGGCGACCGCGACGGATGCGCAGGCGAGCTCCAACTGGGCCGGCTACGCGGCGACGGGCGCGCAGTTCTCGAAGGTGTCGGGGACCTGGGTGCAGCCGGACGCGACCTGCGACAGCGGCAGCGGCGACGCCGCGTTCTGGGTCGGGATCGGCGGCGCGACCGGCGAGTCGAATGAGCTCGAGCAGACCGGCACCGAGGTGGACTGCTCAGGCGGCTCGCCGCAGTACAGCGCCTGGTACGAGCTCGTCCCGGCCGCGCCGGTGACGGTCGACCTGCCGGTCAAGCCCGGCGACACGGTCTCGGCCGCGGTCGGCGTCGACGGCAACCAGGTCTCGATCTCGATGACGAACCGGACGACCGGCAAGAGCTTCAACAAGACGCTCTCGATGGACAACCCGGACACCTCGTCGGCGGAATGGATCGCCGAGGCGCCGTCGGCATGCTCCGGCTCGGCGACCGGCCGCTGCCAGACGCTGCCGCTGGCCGACTTCGGCACGGTCTCCTTCACCGGAGCGTCGGCGACCGGCGACGGCCAGACCGGCTCGATCTCCGACTGGGGCGCGACGCCGATGCAGCTCTCGCCCGGCGCGTCGGGCGGGCTCGCCGGCGGCGAGCTCGGATCCGGCACGGACAGCGCCGGGAGCACGTCCACGGCGTCCGCGATCCCGTCCACGGTCTCCTCGGACGGCGGCGGATTCTCCGTCGCCTGGCAGGCGGCCGACCAGGCCCAGGACCAGACCGGCGGCTACGGCGGCTCGCCCTACGGCTATGGCGACGGCGGGCCGGGCTACGGCTATGGCGGCGGGGGCCATGACGGCGGTGGCTACGGCGGCGGCTACGGCTACGGGTACGGAGACGGCGGCTATGGCTACGACGGCGGCCTCGGCTTCTGACGGCGGCCGCTTGCGGCAGGCGGCGGCGCCGGTGAGACTGTCGCGGCGATGCATGACCTGGCGACGCTGGATCTGATCGGCCACGCCGAGCTCGTGCGCTCCGGCGAGGCGACGGCGCTCGAGCTGCTCGACGCGGCGATCGGGCGCATCGAGGCCGCGCGCGAGCTCAACGCGGTGATCTGCGACCTGTTCGAGCGGGCGCGCGACCAGGCGGCCGGACCGCTGCCCGCGGGCCCGCTGGCCGGTGCGCCGTTCCTGCTCAAGGACCTCGGCGGGCCGCTCGCGGGGACGCCCGAGCGGATGGGATCGGTCGCGCTGCGCGACCACGTGTCGGCGGAGAGCGCGGTCGTCGTCGAGCGCTATCTGGCCGCCGGCCTGATCATCGCCGGCAAGACGAACACGCCGGAGTGGGGCAACCACTGCACCACCGAACCGGTCCTGTCCGGCCCGACCGTGAACCCGCGCGCGCCGGGCCGCTCGCCGGGCGGGTCGAGCGGCGGCTCGGCCGTCGCGGTCGCGGCCGGCCTGGTCCCGGCGGCGTCCGGCGGCGACGGGACCGGGTCGATCCGCGTGCCGGCGTCGTGCTGCGGCGTGATCGGGCTCAAGCCCGCGCGGGGGCGCAAGACGTTCGCGCCGGGCGCCGGCCACGGGCTCGAGGGCCTGGTGAACGAGCACGCGCTGACGCGCACTGTGCGCGACTGCGCGGCGCTGCTCGACGCGAGCGCCGGCCCCGCCGCGGGCGATCCGTACGCCGCCCCGCCTCCCGCGGAGCCGTGGCTGACGGCGATCGAGCGCGATCCGCCGCCGCTGCGGATCCTGCACACGGCCGACGGCCCGTTCGCGTCGACGACGCAGCCCGCCGTGCGCGCGGCGCTCGAGGCGGCCGCCGCGACGCTCGCCGGCCTGGGCCACGAGCTCTCCCCCGGCGCGCCCGCGTTCGATCCAGAGGCCGTCGTCGACGCCGTCGCCGTCCTGCACCAGGTCTCGAACCTCGAGCTCTACGCGCTCGCGCAGCACGTGCTCGGCCGCCCGCCGGAGCGCGACGAGCTCGAGCCGACCGCGTGGGAGATGCTCGAGGAGGGCCGCTCGGTCACGGGCGAGCGCTACGCCGGCGCGATCGCGACCGTCCACGCGCAGGGCCGCCGCTTCGCCGAGGGCCTCGACGGCTACGACGCGCTGCTCGTCCCGACGCTGCTGAGCGACGGCCCGCCGCCGCTGCACCACCTCAACCAGCCGCGCGGGTCCACGCAGGAGTTCTTCCGCGTCGAGTTCGCCACCACCGGCTGGACGGCGATGGCGAACGTGTCCGGCTTCGCCGCGATCTCGCTGCCACTCGCGGCCACGACGGACGGACTCCCGATCGGCATCCAGCTGATGGCGCCCGGGGAGACCGTGCTGCTCCGGCTCGCCGCCCAGCTCGAGCGCGCGGGCGCCTTCTAGCCCTGCTCATCCAGCAAGGCGCGCATGCGCGCGGCGAGCCCGTCGGCGCCGCAGCGCTCGGCGAGCTCCAGGGCGGTGCGCCACGAGGCCGCGTCGCCGAGCACGTCGCCGAGCGCGGCGTGCGCCTTGGCGCGCTCCAGGCGCGCCGAGGTGCCGTCGAGCAGCGCGACCGCCTCCCGCAGCGGCGCGGCCTCGCCTGCGATCGCTCCCACCAGGCGCAGCGCGCGCCCGACGACCCACGGTGCCCCGCCGCGGCGAGCGAGCGCCAGCTCTTCGGCCGCAAGGCGCGAGGCCGTGTCGCGATCCCCGGCCGCGGCGGCCGCACGGGCGCGCAGGCTGCGCCATGGCGACCACAGCGGATGGGTGTCCTCCGGCCGGGTGCCGGCCAGCTGGCCGGCGATCGCGTGCACCTCGGCGTGCTCGCCTTCGGCCAGCAGCAGCTCGGCGCGGCTGGCGAGCCAGAAGCGCTCGCCGTCTGACGGGCCCGTGTGGTCGCCGGTCAGTCCGAGCGCCGCCCAGGCGCGGTCGCGCTCGCCGCGCTCCTGCCAGGCGAGCGCGAGGAACGCGGGCGTGTAGCCCATATGCGCGCTCACCGAGCTGCCGAACAGCGCCTCGCCCTCCATCGCACGCTCGAGCCGCTCGATCGCCGTCGCCAGGTCGCCCATCCAGATGCTCGTCAGCCCGCCCCAGAGGTCCGCGCCGATCGCGTCGAGCACCGAGCCGCGACGTCCCGCCAACGCGCGGATCCGGCGCCACTCGGGCTCCGCGGCGGCCGGCTCGGCGAGCGCCAGCGCGGCGGCCGGCAGGACGGTGAAGATGCCGCGGTCGAACGCGGGCATCTCGTCGCCGTCGAGCGCCTCGCGCGCCAGCGCGGCCGCCTCGAGCGCGTCGCCGCTCTGCAGCGCGAGCGCGTACGCCGTGATCGCGGTCAGCGTCTTCGCGCCCGGGCCCGTCCCACGCGGACCCACCCGCACCGGCTCGAGCGAGTCGAGGTCGGAGGGGTCGGCGACGCCGAAGAAGACGCCGACGATCCGGAGTGCGTGCAGCGCCTGGTGGAGATCCTCGTGCTCGGCTCCGAGCTCGTCGCGCGCCGCGTCCACCACCGCGATCGCTTCCGCCGGCGTCTCCATGAACAGCAGCGTGCGCGCGAGCATGATCGCCGCCTCGCCGCGCGCGACCGGGTCGGTGAGTCCCCCGTACGCGCGCCGCAGCGCCTCCACCGCGGCCGGCCCGCGCACGAACTCGGCCGCCGCGCCGAGCTCGAGCGCCAGCGGCGTGCGGACGTCGGGCCACGGCGGCTCCTCCTGGGCGCGCTGGAGGTGGGCCAGCGCGGCGTCCGGCGCCCCGCGCGAGATCGCCACCCGCGCGGCCTCGCGCAGCCGCTCCACGACCCAGGCGTCGCTGCGGGCGGGCGCGAGCATGAGCTGCGCGGCGATCCGCTCCGGGCTCGCCCCAAGCCCGGCGAGCAGCCGCGCCGCACGCGCGTGCTCAACCCCGCGCCGGGCGGCGGGCAGCTCGCTGTAGACGGCGTCGCGGACGAGCGGGTGCACGAACCCGAGCGGCTCCTCGGCGCGCAGGATCTCCGCCCGCGCCAGCGCATCGATCGCCTCGGCCGCCTCGTGCTCCTCGATCTCGGCGAGGCCGGCGGCGGCGGTCAGGCCGGCGTTCTCGCCCAGCACCGCGACGGCGCGCGCGACGGCGGCCGCGGGCTCCGGCAGGCGGGCGAGGCGAAGCAGGACAGTGCGCGAGACCGCCCGCGGCCCGATCGCGCGGACCGAGGCGGCGTGCTCGGCCACCGGCGCGACGCGCTCCGCGGCCAGCGCCGTCAGCAGCTGACGCAGCAGCAGCGGGTTGCCGGCCGTCACCTCCAGGCAGGCGGACGCGAAGGCGGGGTCCGCGACGCCGCCGAGGTGCGCGCCGACCAGCCCGGCCGTGCCTTCGGCGGTCAGCGGGCGCGGGTGGATCGCCGCGGTCGCGGCGTCCTGGCCGATCTCGCCGAGCAGCAGCTCGTCGACGCCCGGCTCGCCCGTGCGCACGGTGGTGGCGACGAGCACCGGCAGCCCGGCGATGCGGCGGGCGAGGTAGGCGACGAAGCGCAGCGACGCCGGGTCGCTCCACTGCAGGTCGTCGACGCACAGCACCAGCGGGCCGCGGGCCGCCAAGGCGGCCGTGTAGTGGAAGAGCGCGTTGAGCAGCGAGAACAGGCCGTCGCCGGCGGCGGCCGCGCCGTCGCCGAACACGGCGCCCGCGGACGCCGCCGCCCCGGTGGGCGCCTCGGCGGCTGACTCGAAGAGCTGGCGCACCACGCCGAAGCCGAACTCGCGCTCGAGCAGGCTCGCGCGCGCGTCGAGCACGGTCGCGCCGGCGGCCAGTGCGCGTTCGCGCAGGGTGCTCAGCAGGCGCGTCTTGCCGATCCCGGCGGGGCCCTCGAACGCGAGCACGCCGCCGTGTCCGGACGCCAGCCGCTCCAGCGCCGCGGCGATCGCATCCAGCTCCGCCTCGCGCTCCACGAGGTCGGCGGGCGTGGCCCGCGACCGGGCCGGGGCGGGAGCGGGCTGCGCGAGCAGGCGGTCGTTGAGCGCCATCAGCTCCGGTCCAGGAAGGGTGCCGAGCTCCTCCCGCAGCAGCACGCGGATGTCGTCGAACGCGCGGATCGCCTCGGCGACGTTGCCGCGGGCGGCGAGCACGCCGATCAGCGCCGCACGCGCCGACTCGCGGAACGGCGCCGCTGCGACCGCCGCGCGGGCGGCGCGCTCGGCGCCCGGCAGCGCGTCGCCGCCGAGCCGCAGGCCCGCCTGCGCGGCGAGCTCGAGCGCCTCCGCGCGCAGCTCCTCGAGATCCGCCCGCGGGCCGGCCAGCCACGCCGCGTCGAAGCCGGGCAGCAGCCCTGGTGCGGCCAGCTCGGCCGCTTCAGTCGCGGCCGCGACCGCTTCCCTCCCGCGCGCGCTCCGCGCCGCCGCGACCAGCCCGGCGACCACCTCGACGTCGACCCATGCCTGCGGAGGGAACACGAGCTGCAGCGTGTCGCGCCCCTCGACCGCCGCGGGCTCGACGGCACGCCGCAGACGCGAGAGCACCGGCGCGAGCGCCGTCTCGCTCGGCGGTGCTCCGTCGTGCGCCCACAGCGCCTCGATCAGCTCGTCGCGGCGCACCGGCCGCGCGCGGTGCAGGACCAGGTACGCGAACAGCAGCCGGCCCTGGCGCCCGCGCAGGGCCGCGTCCCGCCGTTCGCCGGCGAGCTCGACCGTCAGCTCGCCGCAGAGCCTGATGCGCCATGGAGCCGTCACCGGTCGGCGGGACGCTACCGCGCCCTCCGGCGCCCGGTGCAGGCGGTTCGGCTAGGTGTATGACCTAGGAGCCTGTTGAACTTTCCCCGCCGCGCGATGCGGCACGCCCGCGGCGCCGGATCGAAGATCAACAGACTCCTAGGCGTCGAGCGCCTCCCGCGCGAAAGAGCGCAGCGCGGGCAACCGCTCGCGCGGGTGCAGGGAGCGCGCGTAGGCGTGCGCGTCGGCCTCGCTCGTGATGCGCAGCAGCTTGCGGCTGCGCGGGGTGGCGGCGTGGAAGAGGAAGGCGCCGAGGACGAAGCCGTCGAGCTCGGCGTCGCCCGGGCGCGCGGGCTCGGCCGCGCGCGGCGCCGGCGCCGGCGCGGGCTCGGCCGGCTCGTCGCGCTCCACCCGCTCGCGCGGCGGCGCCTCGGCGGCGTGGCGTGCCACGTCGAGCCGGTCCGACGTCTCGGCGTAGCTCTCCGGCGCCGGCGGGACGTAGCCGACGCCGAACTTCAACTCGGTGCCGCTCAGCCCCCCGTCCGCGTGGGCCTCGACCAGCTCCTCGGCGCGGTCGGGGGTCACCTTCCCGCGCGCGATGCCCCGCCGCACGAGATCGGCGGCGGTGAACGAGAGGTCGCCCTGCTCGACGCGCTCGACGATCGCCTCCGGCAGCTCCAGCAGGCGCAGCGCCTTGCGCGTCCACGCCGGCGGCGCGCCGACGATGCGCGAGACCTCGGCCGCGGTCAGCGACGGATCCTCGGCCATGATCAGCCGCGCGGCGCGCGCGAACTGCACCGGCTCGGGCTTGCTCTGATGGAAGTTCTCGGCGAACTGCATCGTCAGCGCCTCGCGCCGCGAGATGTCGTCGATCAGCGTGAAGCGCCACTCGCGCGGCGCGTCCTCGGCCTCGTCGACGAGCCGCATCGCGGCGAACCGGCGCTGCCCGGCGAGCAGCTCGTACGGCTGCTCGGCGTCATCCGTGGCGCGCACGAGCGGCGGGTGCAGGAGCCCCGTCTCCCGGATCGAGACCGCGAGCTCGTGCAGATCCTCCAGCGCGCCCGTCCTCATGTTGGTCATCACGCGTACCTGCGCGAGCGGAGCGGTGATCGGCCGGTGCGGCTTGCCGGCGGTCCCGGCGACGGGCTCCTGGCGCAGATCGGCTTCACGCGCCGCCCGCTCTTCGCGCGCGGCCTCCTCGCGCATCTGCGCGACGTGTTCTTCGGCTTCTTGCAGCTTGTCGACGGACATCAGCGGCGAGATCCAAGCAGACGCGCCGGAGGTCTCAGCGGCACACGTCGATCAGCGGCGAGGCGATCCCGGCGTGGCGCCGCCGCCCGATCGCGGGCTACGCGGCCGTGACGCCACGAAGGTGCGCCGCCGCCTCCTCCAGCCGGTCGTCGCCCCAGAAGAGCTCGCCGCCGACGGCCAGCGTCGGCACGCCCATGACCCCGAGTTCGAAGGCGGCATCGGTCGCGTGGCGCAGCGTCGCCTTGATCTCCTCGTCGCGTGTCGCGGCCTCGACCTCGCGTGCGTCGAGCCCGGCCCGGCGGGCGCCTTCGAGAACGTGGGCGAGCAGCCCCAGCTCGGCCCCGCGCTGGAACGCGTCGCGGAACGCCTGCAAGCAGAACTCGCGCCCCTGCCCCACCGCGAACGCGTACGTCGCGGCGCGCATCGCCGTCAGATAGTCGGTCGGCCAGGGGTCGGGCCAGCGCATCGGCGGGAGCCCGTAGCTTCGCGTCCGCGCCTCGATCTCGGCCATGCCGGCCTGGCGGCGCCGGTGGTCGCCGAGCGCCCACGAGCTCCGCCCGGTGAGCCTGAACAGCCCTCCGAGCAGCACCGGCCGCCACTCGACGGGCTCGGGGATCAGCCTCCCCAGGCGCTCCGCGGCGAGGTACGCGTACGGCGATCCGAGATCGAAGTAGAAGCTGACTTCCGGCATCTGCGTTCGCTAAAATGAACGACTCGTTCCCCATGATAGCCGATCGCGAGGTACAGGACGTCCTTGCCGCGAACCTCAGGCGGCTCCGGATCGCGCGCCATCTCTCCCTCTCCGAGCTCGCGCGGGCGACCGCGATGAGCAAGGCGACGCTGTCCGGCATCGAGAACGGCCGCGCCAACCCCACGGTCGAGACGCTCGCGGCGCTTGCATCGGCGCTGCGGATCTCCGTCGTCGAGCTGCTCGGCGAGCTTCCGCTCGGCGACGTGCGCGTCGTCCGCGCCGCCGGGGCGCGGTTCGGGCAGCGCGACGGCCTCGCCCACCTGCTGCTGGAGGCGGCGGACGGGCACGAGGTCGCGGTGATCGCGCTCGAGGCCCGCCAGGTGCAGGAGGTCGAGCCGAACCCTGAGGGCGCGCGGGCGAGCCTATACGTGCTCGACGGACCCGTGATCGCCGGGCCCGTCGAGCGCAGCACGGAGCTCGGGACCGGGGACTACATGGCCTTTCCCGCCGACGTCCCGCACCTCTACTCGGCCGGCCGCAAGGCGGCGCGCGCGCTGCTGCTGACCTGGATGCCGGACTGAGCCATGGACCCCGGCGAGCTGCTGATCCGCGACCTCGCCGCCTCGGATCGCGCGGCGCTGGCGTTCATCTTCAGCCGCTTGGGCGAGCAGTCGCGCTACCAGCGCTTCCTCGCCGTCAAGCGGCGGTTGGACCCGGCTGAGCTCGATCGCCTCAGCACTCCCGACCACTGGCACCACGGCGCCCTGATCGCCTTCTCGCCGGTCCCTCGCGCCCCGATCGGCGTCGCGCGCTACGTGCGCACCGGCGACTTCGAGCTCGCCGAGCTCGCCGTCAGCGTGGTCGACGAGTGGCAGCGCCGCGGCGTCGGCGAGGCGCTCATGCTCGCGCTGCGCGACCGGGCGCTGCGCGCCGGCATCCGCCGCTTCAGCGCGACCCTGTACCGCAGCAACCGCGGAGCGCTCGCGCTGGTCCGCCGCCTCGGCCCATGCAGCGTCACCGGCTCCCACGGCGACGTGATCGAGCTCTCGGGCTCGTGGCTGAGGAAGGGACTGGACGGCGAGGGGACGATGCGCGAGCACCGCGATACCGTCCGGGCCGCCCCCGGCGCGGGTCAGAGCAGCGCCGCCGTCACCGCCTGGGGCTGACTCAGCGCGGCGAGATGGCCGCCCGGGATCTCGCGCGCGTCGAGCCCCAGGCGCTCGCGCGCGACGCGACGCTGGAACGCGGCCGGGAACAACCGGTCGTCGCGTCCGCACAGCACCGTCGTCTCGACCTCGGGCCAGCGCTCGAAGTCGCACGGCTGCTCGAAGGCGACGTCCAGCTCGGGTCGCTTCAGCGCCTCGGCGGCGGCGACGACCTCCGGCGGCACGTCGTGGAAGAAGTAGGTCTCCGCGTCGAACGCCTCCGGGTAGCCGCCGGCCCGGGCCGCCGCCACGCGCGCCGGCTCGGAGCCGGTGTGCTCCCCCCAGTCGCCGGCCGTCTCGCCGGGCGCGGGGATCATCGCGTTGAGCAGGATGAGCCGCCGGACCGGCAGGCGCCGGCACGCGGGCACCGCGGTGAACCCGCCCATCGACTGTGCGACGAGCACGACGTCGTCCTGCCCGGCGGCCGCGTCCACCACGAGATCCGCGTACTCGCGCGGTCCGGCGGACGGGTCGTCGCCGGGGAGGTCCGGCGCGATCGCGACATGCCCGGCGAGGCGCAGCTCGGCGACGACGCGATGCCAGTACCAGCCGGCGCCGCCGGCGCCGGGGATCAAGAGGAAGCAGCTCATGGGAATTGAAACGACATCGGCCTCGGCGACTCATCGCGAAGGATCGACGATCGTGCGCGCCCGCGGGTGACCGCCTTGCTCCGCCATCATCGCGTGTCGCGAATATCAATGACGGATCATCGATCTATAGGCGTTCCGGCGGCGCGCTGCGCGCGCTCCGCCGTCTCGCCGGCGACGGCGCTTCCGCCGCGGCTCTCCAGCGCCGGCTCGACGCGGAGACGGCCGCCGCCGATCGCCGAGCACCGCGAGCCCGCGGTGGCGTCGCCGGCTCCTAGGCCGCCTTCGACAGCCGGCCGGCGTGCGCCGGCGTGCGTCCCCTGACGCCCCGCCGAGCGCCCTTATGGGTGAGCGCGGATGGCCTCGTGAGCGACCTGGGGTCGGTCAGAGCGCGAGCTTCAGGCCCTCGTGGGAGGCGACAAAGCCCAGGCGCTCGTAGAGGCGATGGGCATCGGTACGAGTCTTGTCCGTCGTGAGCTGCATCAAGGCGCAACCGCGGCGGCGAGCCTCGCCGATCGCCCACTCGAGCATCGCTGCACCCAGGCCCTGACGGCGGTACTCCTCGCGTACGCGCACCGCCTCGATCTGCGCCCGCAGTGCACCCCGGCGTGCCAGGCCAGGGATGAAGGAGAGCTGGAAGGAGCGGCCCAGCGGGTCGGCAGCGAGCAGCCCGACGATGGCGGGTAGATCCTCTAGGCCGGCACGGCGCAGTTCGACTTCGCAGGAAGTCAGCGCGAGCGTCGACAGTGGTGCACTCACGCCGACAGTATCTCGGGCCTGCCGTTCGCGAGGCGATCGGCTCGACACCTGCGGGCCGGTTGACCCGCATCCCTTACCAGCGCAGTTCGCCGATCCTGCGACGCGTCCGCGGGGTATCGCGGGCACGCGCCGCCGCCGCGGTCCTCGCGCCGCCGTCGCCGGAGGGGCGGGTCCTCCAGCATCGGGTGGCCGCCCGCGTCCGCCACGGCGCGCACCGGCAGGCGCTCGTCGGGGCTCGTCCCGCCCCATCGAGGGCACGTCGCGAGACCGCGCGGCTGATCGCGGGAGCGCGACCAGCCGGGGCGGCGAGGTCGCGATCGGCCTCAGTCGTGCGCCATCTCGTCGATGCAGACCGCCGCGGCGAGAATGAGGGCGTCATCCTCGCCGGGCGCGATCTCGATCCCGTAGGTGTCGCGGATCCGGAACCAGCGCTTGGAGATCTCGGCGATCTCGTGGCCGTCGCGTTCGATCTCGTACTCGTGGTCGACGATGTTGCCCTTGGCGGTCAGTTCGCGGCCGTCGCCGAGCCCGATCGTGAAGCGGTCGCGCAACGGCGAGATGAGGGCCTTCCTCACCGTGCCGACCGTCCGTCCGTCGTGCTCCAATTCCATCGTGTCGCGGACGCGCAGCTTCTTCTCCTGGATCGTGAGCAGCTCGTCGCCCGCAGGCGTCTCGAGCACGAACGTGCTTCGCAGCCGCAGAGCCTTGCCGTTGACCTTGAACGCGTGCCGCTCGTCTTCGGTGTCGATCCAGAAGTCGTCGCCGATCGCGAAGACCTTCTCGCGCATCCGGTAGCGCGTCCCGCCGAGGTCGTGATGTCGCCGTAGTCGTGCCATGCGTACTCCTTCGCGGCGCCCGCTTGGCGCGCGCCGCGCCGCGGTCGCGTCACGTTCAGGCTGAGTGCCATCGGCAGTCGGCGCAAGGATGCGTACACCCCTCCGCGAAGGAGGAGCACTATCGGCGCGGTGCGCGGAGCGCGATCACCGTCGATCCGAGGTACTCCTCGGACTGGGGTACGTACAGCCGGCGTTCGTCGTGGAAGCCGAGTCGGCAGCCTTCGGCCGCGATCTCATCGGCGGACACGCGGTCCAGGCGGACCACCACGCTGTGGGCTTCGACGCGCTCGCCTGGTCCGATGATCTCCCGCCGGCGGTGGATGGCCGCGCGGCCGCCCTCGTCGACGACCGCCAGCAGCCGGCTCGCATAGCGCACGCCGGCGATCTCGCAGGCGTCGGGAGGCGGCGGCACGTCGTGCTCCTCGTCGAAGCAGTCCATGGCGTCGGCCACTGCGGCGGCCAGCAGCCCGCCGGGCTCGAGATGAGCCAGCGCGCGGCGCAGGAAGGACGCGCGCCCGGGGGCTCCCCCAAGCAGTTGCAGCGTCTGCATCGGCACGAGCACCAGCGGGAATCGCCGGTCGAGGGCGAGCCGGCGCGCGTCCGCGACGACGGTCTCGACAGGCAACCTCGCGGCGCGGCGCTCGAGCGCTTCGAGCAGCGCCGCGTCGACGTCCACCGCGACCACCGCCATGCCGCGGGCGGCGAGATCGAGCGTCACGCGGCCAGTGCCCGCCCCTACATCGAGCACAGGACCGCCGGTCTCGGCGGCCAGCGCTCGCCACAGCTGCAGATCCTCGCGGTACGCGCCGCACTCGAGGTCGTGCCAGAGCGCGTCGAGGTTCATCCCAATCAGTTCCGCCCTTCGCCCGAGCGCTGCCGGCGCCGTGTGCCCGAGGAGCCTGACACGTCGAGCGCTCCGGCGCGAACGGAGGGGATGCCACGCCCCGGAGCCGGCCGCAAGCCTGCGTCATCATGGCGGGAGTAGGCCAGCCACGCGAGGCGACGGTGAAGAGCGAAGACCCGCTGCGTGCCGATCTCGAGCAAAACGCGCTTCGGCGCGTCGCCGCGCTCGTCGCCACGAGCGCGACGCCGGCCGAGCTGTTCGCGGCGGTCGCCGACGAGGTCGCGCGCGCGCTCCCGGTCGCGGCCGTCGCGCTCGGGCGCTACGAGCCCGGCGGCGCCGTCACGGTGCTCGCCACCTCCAACGCGCCCGGCTTCGCGGTCGGCGACCGCTGGCCGCGGGAGCATCGGGGCCTCGCCGCGAGGATCGTCGACACCGGCCGCGCCGCGCGCAGCGACGACGACCCGGCGCCGGACAGCGCGACCGGCTCGATGGTCGGCGTCCCGATCACGGTCGAGGGCGCCGTCTGGGGCCTGATCTGTGCCGGCGCGACGGACGTCGAGGGGCTGCCCGCCGACACCGACGTCCGTCTGCAGGCGTTCACCGAGCTCATCGCGGTCGCGATCGCGAGTGCCGAGTCCCGCGACCGCCTGCGCGGGCTCGCCGACCGCCAGGCCGCGCTGCGGCGGGTCGCCACGCTGGTCGCCGAGGGCGCTCCGGCCGCCGAGCTGTTCGCCGCGGTCACGCAGGAGATCGTGCGTGTGCTCGGCGTGCCGACGGTGTCGCTGCTCCGCTATGACCCGGACGGCGCCGGAACCGTGGTCGCATCGCTGAACAGTCCCGAGTTCCCGGTAGGCAGCCGCTGGCCGCTCGACGGTCCCAGCCTCTCGGCGACGATCCTGGAGACCGGGCGCCCGGCGCGGATCGACGACTACGCGAAGCTGCCAGGGACGCTCGCAGCCGCAGTCCGCCAGACCGGCTTGCGCTCGGGCGCCGGCGTCCCGATCGTCGTCGACGCCAAGGCGTGGGGCGCGCTCTGCGTGGGCGCGCGGGGGAACGATCCGCCGCCCGCCGACGTCGAGGCGCGCCTGAGCGAGTTCACCGAGCTCGTCGGGATCGCGGTCTCGAACGCCGAGTCCCGCGAGCGCCGCCGCCGGCTCGCCGATCAGCAGGCCGCGCTGCGTCGCGTCGCCACGCTGGCCGCCGAGGGCGCGGCGCCCGACGAGCTGCTCGCGGCCGTCGCCGAGGAGGTCGCCCGCATCCTCGACGTCACGTCGGTGACGGTCGTCCGCTACGAGCCCGGCCGCGAGTGGGTCGTGGTCGCCTCGCTCGACGATCCGGACCTCCCCGTCGGCAGCCGCCGGCCGCTCGACGCCCCGCCCGGCTGCTTCGCCGCGGTGTTCGAGACCGGGCATCCGGCGCAGCTCGAGTCCGGCGCGGCGGTGCCGATCGTCGTCGACGGCGACGTCTGGGGAGCCGTCGCGGTCACGAGGCGGCGCCGGCGCGAGGCGCTGCCGGTGTTCGCCGGCAGCTACACCGGCCGGATCGTGCTCTCGACCGCTTCGACGCAGGACATCGAGGCGCGCCTTGCCGCGTTCACCGAGATCGCCGCGGCGGCGCTCTCGAAGGCCCAGGCCAACGACGACCTGCGGCGGCTCGCGGAGGAGCAGGCGGCGCTGCGGCGGGTGGCGACGCTGGTCGCAAGGACGGTGCCGCCGGAGGACATCTTCGCCGCCGTCGCCGACGAGGTCGCCCGGATCCTGGGGCTGCCGCGGATCGAGATGGTGCGCTACGAGGACGACGGCACCGCCACCGTGGTCGCCGCCTCGGGCGACCCCCCGTTCCCGGTCGGCAGCCGCTGGGCGCTCGACGGTCCGAGCGTCATGGCGTTGGTTCGCCGGACGGGCCGGCCCGGTCGCATCGACGACTACGGCGAGCTCGGGGGCACGATCGCCGAGATCACCCGAGGCGCCGGCTTCCGGTCGGCGATCGGCGCGCCGATGATCGTCGGCGGTCGCACCTGGGGAGCGATCATCGCGCTGTCGGCGCTGCCGGAGCCGATTCCCGAGCACTCGGCCGTCCGGCTGAGCCAGTTCACCGAGCTCGTCGCGACGGCGGTGTCCAACGCGACGGCGCGCGCCGAGCTGGTCGCGTCGCGCGCACGCATCGTCGCCGCGGGGGACGACGCCCGGCGGCGCTTCGAGCGGGACCTCCACGACGGGACGCAGCAGCGGCTGATCGCGCTGCGGCTCGACCTGCAGCGCATCCGAGCGGCGATCGCGGAGGACCCGCAGGCCGCGCAGGCCGGTCTCGGGGAGGCCGAGCGGGATCTCGAGTCGGTGCTCGAGGAGGTCCGGAAGGTCTCGCGCGGCCTGCATCCGGCGCAGCTGTCGCGCGGAGGCCTGCGTCCGTCGCTGAAGGCGCTCGCGGGCAAGTCGCCGATCAGCGTCGATGTCGACGTCGAGATCGAGGAGCGGCCGCCGGCGCCGGTCGAGACGGGCGTCTATTACGTCGTCTCCGAGGCGCTCACGAACGCGATCAAGCACTCGCGCGCCTCGGCGATCTCGGTCACCGTCGCGCGCGACGAGGCGAGGGTGCGCGCGACGGTGGCCGACGACGGCGTCGGCGGCGCCGTGGCCGGGACCGGGGCCGGGACGGGACTGACCGGCCTGAGCGACCGCGTCGCCGCGCTCGGCGGGCGGATCTCGGTCGAGAGCCCGCCCGGGCGCGGCACCAGGATCTCGGTCGAGCTGCCCATCGCGACGCCGGCGGCACCTTGAACGCGCCCGCGCGCAGCGGGTTCGTCGCCGTGCTCGTGCCACTCGTCAACGACCCGTACTTCTCGCCGATCCTGTCGGGCGCCGCGGAGGCCGCCTACGAGCGGGAGCTGCGGCTCGTGCTGTCGACGACGCTGCACGAGCGCGCGCGCGAGGCCTCGCTGCTCGACCGCATGCACGGCGCGACCGACGGCGCGGTGATCGTCCTGCCTGAGCAGTCCAGCGAGGAGCTCGGGCGGACGCTGAGGACTTCGTATCCGTTCGTGGTCGCCGATCCGCTGCTGCCGCTCGACGATTCCATCCCATCGGTCGCGGTCGCGCACCGGTCGGGCGCGGACCAGGCGATGGAGCACCTGCTCGCGCTCGGCCACCGCCGGATCGGCGCGATCACCGGGCCCCCGGGCTGGCTGGCGACCGAGGACCGCCGGCGCGGGTACCACGCCGCGCTCGCCGCCGCCGGCATCCCGCCCGACCCGGCGCTGCAGGCGGCGGCGGACTTCGAGCTCGGACCGGGCGCGGAGGCCGCCGGCACGATGCTCGGCCTGCCCGAGCCGCCGACCGCGATCTTCGCCTTCAACGATGCGCTCGCGATCGGCGCGATCCGCGCCGCGCGCGAGCGGGGCGTGCGCGTGCCGGAGGACCTCTCCATCCTCGGCTTCGACGACATCGGCCTCGCGACGATCGTCACGCCGGCGCTCACGACGGTCCGCCAGCCGCTGGCCGAGATGGGCCGCGCGGCGGTCAGCCTGCTGAGCCGGCTCTTGGATGGCGACCGCGTCGAGATCCGGCATATCGAGCTGCCGACGCGGCTCGTCGTGCGCGAGTCGACGGCGCCGCCGCGCCGGGCGGATACGCCGGGTTGACGAGTCGGCGGGCGCTCGCCCGCATTGCATGCGCGCGGTCCCGGCAGGGAAGCTAGGTCATTGCCGGTGCGCTGCGTGATCGTCGACAACAGCATGGAGTTCCTATCGTCCGCGTCGCGCCTGCTGCGGTCCCAGGGAATGGACGTCGTGGCGTGCGCGTCCAGCGGCGGCCGCGCGCTGGAGCTCGTCGGCGCGCTCGCGCCCGACGTCGCGCTCGTCGACATCGAGCTCGGTGAGGACGATGGCATCGAGCTCAGCCACCAGCTCGCCGCGCTGGCGCCGGCGACCCGCGTCGTCCTGATCTCGAGCTACGGGCAGGACGACGTCGGCGACCTGCTCGCGCACAGCTCGGCGGCGGGCTTCCTGCCGAAGACCGAGCTCGGTGCCGCGGCGATCGCCCGCCTGATGGACTAGATGGCGTCGAAGGACGTCAAGCCGGCGAGCACGCGCCGGTGGTGCGTCCCTCGGTCGCGACCATCGCGGGGCGAGCTATCCGTGCGCCCGCGCGATGCGCGCCAGCCATCTCGCATGGCGCAGCGGCTCGGGCGTGCGGTGCTCGCACACGGTGGCCATGACGACATCGACCGCCACGTCGACGTCGGTGCGCCAGCCGGCGTGCACGACCACCGGCCGCGTGCCCGCGCGCGAGCGCAGCCAGGCCGCGACGCGTTCGCCCCCGAGCAACAGAGCCGCCGTCGCGCCGCGCGTGTCGGCGGGCCAATCGCCATCGGCAAGCAGCGGCCGGTGAGTGACGCCGACGGTTGCGAGCCCGAGCTCCGCGCCGAGTTGCAGGGCAAGGCCCGCGCGGCGCGGGTGGTCGCGGCCGGTGGCGTCGACCAGCAGGACCTCGGGCACGACGGCGAGCCGGCGCACGGCCGCCTCCAGCAGCGGGCCCTCTCGCATCGCGAGCAGACCCGGGGCATAGGGCCCAGCCGCCGCGCCCGTGACGGTCGCCTCGGCGACGACGCGGCGACCGCCCATCGCGACCGCCGCCGCCCAGCCTGGGTCACCGCGGGCGCCGGGCCCGATCTGGCCGCGCGGGAATCGCACGACGCACGCGCCGACGACGTGCGGCGTGGATCTAGGCCGCCAGAGCGCCGGCTGCGCGCGTGCAAGCCGCTCCTGCCCGTCGATGAGATCGCGCGCCGATCGCGGCCACATGACGCGATTGTCGCTCACCCGCGCGACCCGATCGCGCCGTGGTGCGTTGGTCTCTGACGTGATGCTTGCGTGAGGAACCCGCGAGGAGCACCATGGGCGCAGACGATCGGAGATGGATTCGGCGCGGCCGCCGACCCGGCTCCCCCGCGGCGCGGACACGCGCCCCAACGCACGTGCTCTGCGCGCTACTCACGCGAGCTGGATTGGCTGGGACTCGCATGCAGAGAGAGGAAACGACGATGTGGAACACACGGTCCTCAAGCGCAAGCGCCGCGAGGCGTGGACGCGTTCGCGCCGTCTTCGCCGTCGCAGCGCTGACGATGGCCCTCGCGGCCGGAGCCTGCGGCAGCGACGAGGGTGGCGGCGGCGGCAAGCCCGGCGGCGGCGGCGCTGGCGAGCAGCTGACCATCTACTCGAGCCTGCCGCTTCAGGGCGCTGCCAGGGCGCAGGCGGTGGCCGCCGTCAATGGCGCCAAGCTCGCGCTCGAGCAGGCCGGCAACAAGGCCGGCAAGTTCCCGATCAAGTACACGTCGCTCGACGACTCGACCGCCCAGGCCGCGGGCTGGGAGCCCAACGCGACCTCGGCCAACGCGCGCAAGGCCGCACAGGACAAGTCGACGATCGGCTACATCGGCGAGTTCAACTCTGGCGCCACGGCCGTCTCGCTCCCGATCCTCAACGAGGCGCAGATCGCGCAGGTCAGCCCAGGCAACACGGCGGTCGGCATCACCTCGGACGACCCCGGCGCCTCGCCCGGCGAGCCCGACAAGTACTACCCGACCGGCATTCGCACCTACGCGCGCGTGCTGCCCAAGGACACCTACCAGGGCGCAGCGCTCGTGGTGCTGGCGAAGGAGAAGGGCTGCGCCTCTGCCTACATCCTCAACGACAAGGAGGTCTACGGCGCGGGCCTGGCCAAGAACGTCGAGCTCTCCGCCAAGAACGCCGGCCTGGCGATCAAGGGCGACGAGGGGATCGACAAGAACGCCGCCAACTACCGTTCGCTCGCGTCCAAGATCAAGGCTACGGGCGCACAGTGCTTCATCTACTGCGGGATCACGGCCAACAACGCCGTCCAGATCTTCAAGGACATCGCGGCCGCGCTGCCCGACGCGCCGCTGTTCGGCCCCGAGGGCGTGGGAGAGTCCGGCTTCTTCGATCCCAAGGACGGTGGCCTTCCGACGGGCGTCGCCAAGCGGGTCTTGATCACGATCCCCGGCGTCGCGCCCGAGGAGTACCCGCCCGCCGGCAAGGAGTTCCTGAAGTCGTACGAGCAGAAGTACGGCGAGAAGAACCCGGACCGCTACGCGGTCTACGGGTACGAGTCGATGAGCCTGCTGCTCGACGCGATCAAGCGCGCGGGCGACGCCGGCAACGACCGCGCCACGGTCGCCAAGCAGCTCTTGGCGACCAAGAACCGCGAAGGCGTCTTCGGCAAGTACTCGATCGACAAGAACGGCGACATCACGCTCACGCCGTACGGCGTCTACCGGATCAAGAACGGCGCGCTCGCGTTCGACCACACAGTGCAGGTGCAGAGCTGACGGGGCCGCGCGAAGGGCTCACGCGGTTCGCTCGCCGACCACCTGCTGGGTGGCGACGTTCAGGCGGTTCCAGGTCCAGCACGAGCGCGCCGAGCTGCGCCTCGAGCTCGGCGCTGATCGGCGCGCGGGCCGGCGGCCTTCGACAGCGCGTTGAGCGCGTCCATCGCCCTGGCGACGGCGAAGGCGGGGGTGGTCATGCGGGCGGTCATCAACATGGGCTCTTGCTCGGTGTCACATCCGTCGGTTGACGTCGGTCAGGCCCCTTGACCGATCGAATCGCGAGGATGTGACGAGATGGACGCATTCGAGGCACATCGCCCTCACCTGCACGCCGTGGCCACCCGGATTCTCGGCTCGCGGGCCGAGGCCGACGACGCGCTCCAAGAGGCGTGGCTGCGCATCAACCGCGCCGACACCAGCGATGTGGACAACATCGGCGGCTGGCTGACGACGGTCGTCTCGCGCGTGTGCCTCACGATGATCGATGCGCGCAAGCGCCGGCGCGAGGAGGCGCTCGAGGCCGGGCGGCTGCCCGACCCGCTGATCACGCGGGCGGACGACACCGCGCCAGACCCGGAGGGGGAGGCGCTGGCCGCGGACGCGATCGGCGCCGCGCTGCTCGTCGTGCTGGAGACGCTGCAGCCTGCCGAGCGCCTGGCGTTCGTCCTCCACGACATGTTCGCGGTGCCGTTCGAGGACATCGCGCTGATCGTCGACCGATCGCCGGCCGCGGCGCGGCAGCTGGCGTCACGGGCGCGGCGCCGCGTCCAGGGCGCGGACCGCGACGCGCCCACCGCCGACCGGCAGATCGTCGACGCGTATCTGGCCGCCGCCCGCGGCGGCGACTTCGAGGGTCTGCTCGCCGTGCTCGATCCCGACGTCGTCCTACGCGGCGACGACGGTGGCGGCGCGTTGCAGATCATCCAGGGCGCTCGGGCAGTGGCGAGCCGCGCGCGGTTCTTCTCGACCAGGCGCGTTGCGCATCCCGTGATCGTCGACGGCGCGGCCGGCTTCGTCGCCACCGAGGCGGGCGTGCCGGTCGCGGTGCTCGCCTTCACGGTCGTCGACGGCCGGATCACGGCGATCGATGCCCTGTCCGGCCCGGCCCGGATCGGCGGGCTGGATCTCGAGGCCCTCGTCGCGCGCTAGACGCCGGCCGGACCCGGCGGCCGCTCGTACTCGTCTCGCGGGCGGAACCACGCCCCGGTGTCGTTGCGACCCTTCGGCGCCCGGTCCAGCCACTGGTACATGCCCCACAGCGAGTCCAGGCCGCGCGCATACGCCGAGTAGGTGTGGTAGACGGCTCCGTCCTCGAGGGCAAAGGCGCTCATGCCAGGCTGCTCGCGGAGGTATGTGGCCGCGTCGGTGCCGGTCATCGCGGCGTGCTCGGCAGCGCGGCCCTCTTCGCCGGCCTCCCGGAGCCACGTCGTGTCGGTCGGGCGGTAGTTGTAGTCGACGGTGCCCGAGCGCTGCTGGTCCTCGGTGAACGAGGTGTTGAAGTCGAAGTTGAAGTCGCTGTCCAGCGACGAGGCCCACGGGAAGGTCCACCCCATGCGGCGCTTGTAGGCCTGCAGCGCGGCGATCGGGGCGCGCGACACCGCGATCAACCCGACGTCGTGGTGCTCCAGGTGGACGGCGAAGCCGTTGAAGCCATCGGCGATCGCCGAGCACGACGGGCAGCCGCCCTTGTACTCGGGTCCGAACATGAAGTGGTAGACGAGGAGCTGCGAGCGCCCACCGAAGAGGTCGGCCAGCGACGCGGCGCCGGCTTCGGTGTGGAAGCGATAGTCCTTCTCGACGCGAACCCAGGGCAGCTGCCGGCGCCGGCGGGCCACATCGTCGCTGCGGCGGGTCAGCTCCTTCTCGGCCTCGAGCAGCTCGAGGCGCGCAGCGAGCCACTGCGCGCGACTGGCGGTGGTGTGGGTGGTCATGTGGATGTCTCCTCGTCTCAGTGCGTCAGCCCGAGCCTGGCCGGCGTGTTCTGCTGGAGGTCCGGGAGCGTCTCGCCGGTCTCGAGCAGGGTCTTGAGGTTGGCCAAGACGCGCGGCCAGCCGTGGCTCATGAGCGAGCCGGCCATGCCGCCGGGCTCGAGGTCATCGTGGATCACGGTCAGCTTGACCTGCTCGCCGAGCGGCTCGATCTCGAAGGTGACCTTCGAGCGCGGCTCGGCGGCCAGGCGGTCGCGGGCTTCGTCGGTGAGATCCAGCGACTCGGCCCATTCGGGGGTGAGCGTGTGCCACGCGTACGAGAGCCGGCGATAGGGCTCGGACTCGACCACGACCTGCTCGGGGTCGGCGATCGTCAGGCCGCGCGTGTGCCAGGTCATGGCCGAACCGGGCGCCCAGTCCGAGTCGAACGTGATTGCCCAGTAGCGCTCGGTGAACGCCGGCTCGGTCAACGCCTGCCAGAGCCGTTCGGGCGTGGTCTGGATGTACGTCGTGTAGACGAACGAGGGCTTCTCCACGGGGGTGTCCTCCAGTGCTCTTTTCAGATCGGCGAGCGCGTGGACGCGGTCCTGCTCGTATCGCGTGATCCAGCGTTCGGCGATCTCGTTGATGGGCGCCGCGTTGAGGTGGTGATGCTTCTCCCGACCGCGGCGAACGGTCGTGACGAGATTGGCCGCCTCCAGCACCGCAAGGTGCTTGCTCACCGACTGGCGGGCCATGTCCAGTCTCGAGCCCAGCTCGCGCAGCGTCTGACCGTTGCGCTCGTTCAGGCTGTCGAGCAGCAGCCGCCGGCTCGGATCGGCCAGCGCTCTGAAGACCTCGTCCATGTGCGAATAGGCAGCCATCTGGCTGCCTATGATACGCAGCCACACGGCTGCCTGTCAAGCCGTCCCCTAGGACGGCGCCCGGGGACACCGCGGGCGCGGTGGCGCGCCGCGTCAGACGAGCTCGAGCTCGGTGCGCACGTCGATGCCGCCCTGCAGGCTGCGGGCGACCGGGCAGAAGCGCGCGTGGAACCCGTGCACGCGCTCGACCTCCTCGCGCCGGTCCTCCGGAACGGCGAGCCGGTAGTGAACGGTGATGCGCCGGATCACGAGCACCTTGTCCTCGAGCATCACCTCGCCGATCGCCTCGACCTGGTAGCCCTCCGGATCGACGTCGATGTGACGCGCCTCCAGCGCGCCGGCAAAGGTGCCGGCCAGTCAGCCGCCGGCGGCCGCCACCACGTAGTCGAGCGTGGTCGCGTGCGGGGGATACTTGCCGGGGCTGACGCCGTAGTGCGCCGCGACCTCGGAATGGACCCCGAACGCCACCGGCTCATCCTCGGCGGGCAGGTACGCAAGCCGCTGCGGGCCGCCCAGCCGCTCGATCTTCACGCGAGATACGTACGCCGGCTCGGCCGCCATCCCAAAGAGCGTACTCCTCGCAATGCGCGACGACCGGCAGCCCCGTTGGGTCCGTCAGCCGGCCATGGGCGGCTCGTGCCGGGACCGGCCGGCACCCGGCGGCCGGCGATCTCGAAGCACGCGTCGCCGGCTTCGACGACGAACCCTCGTCCTCACGCGTGTGGATGTGTCGGGGCGGGCTGAACCCCTGCGGCATCGTCGAGCGGAAGACGGCGATCTGGCCGCCGGTCGCATGGCTCGGGATCAGGAACTCGAACAGGCTGTCGCTGTACCACCACGGATCGTCCTGCTGGCTGACGTAGGGCTCGAGAGCGTCTGCGGTCATGGTCGACATGGCTGCAACTCTGCGGCCGCCCGGCCGACACGAGAAACATCGCTTCGCTCGCCGTTCACCGGCTGGGGTTGTCAATCGTCGGGGCATGCCCGACCTCGATCGCGATGCGGACCATCGTCCGGACCAGCTCCGAGTCCTCGCCGGTGCGCCATGCCACGGCGATATGCGCCGGCGGAGCGCCTCGCAGCGGCAGGAACGCAGCTGCCTCGAACTGTCGCGCACCGGGGTGGTCCTGAACGTTCGCGACATACGGCCTCAAGCTCGTCGGCGCGTATCGCCCGCGCGGTGGACACCAGGTAGACCGCCTCACGAGTCGCTGGGCGCCGCTGCGCCCGCGCGCGGTTAGGTCCACAGGAGCAGCTTCGGACGTGCGCCACCCGGCGCGAGCCCTGAGCCGGGACCGATCCACCCGCGGGTGGCCTCGTGGGCGTTCAGGGGTCGGCGCGTCGGCCGGGCACGGCGACCGCGCCCGTCACCGACGGTCTCGGGTCGACCGACGACCCGGGTCCCACGAGGGCAGGACCCGCGGCCGAGCGCCCATCACGCCGTCGTTTAACGACGACGGCCCCGCTCCCAACAGGAGCGAGGCCGTCGAAGAATCAGACGCTAGAAGCGGCTAGCGATCCTCGTCGGACCCGCCATCGAGGTCCGCCCCGATGTCGTCGAACGAGCCGCCCGCCGGCCCGAAGCCCGCGTTGATCTCGTCCAGCTCCGCCGTGTCGAACGCCGGCCCGAAGCCCTGCAGGCCCTCGCCGTCGTCCAGCCCCAGCTCGGCCGCCAGATCGTCGCCCTCGAGCAGCCCGACGTCGTCGATGCCGCGGGGCAGCGGCTCCGCCGGCTCGATCTCGATCGTGCGGTAGCGCTTCAGGCCCGTGGCCGCCGGGATCAGCTTCCCGATGATCACGTTCTCCTTCAGCCCCGCCAGCCGGTCGATCTTGCCCTCGAGCGCCGCATCGGTCAGCACCTTCGTGGTCTCCTGGAAGGAGGCCGCCGAGAGGAACGAGTCGGTCGCCAGCGACGCCTTCGTGATCCCGAGGATGATCTCCGCCGAGATCGCGGGCTCGCCGCCGTCGGCGATCACCTTGTCGTTGATCCGCTTGAACTCGTGACGGTCCACGAACTGGCCCGGGAGCAGGTCCGTGTCGCCCTTCTGCTCGACGCGCACCTTCTTGAGCATCTGGCGCACGATCAGCTCGATGTGCTTGTCGTGGATGTCCACGCCCTGCGACTTGTAGACCTCCTGCACCTCCTTGACGAGGTACACCTCGGTCGCGGTGCGGCCGCGGAGGTCGAGCAGCTCGTGCGGGTACAGCGAGCCCTCGTTGAGCTGCGTGCCCGCCTCGATCTTGTCGCCCTCGGTCACGTGCAGGCGTGTGCGGCGCGGGAACGTGTTGCGGTGCTCCTCGCCGGCGTCGTCGGTGATGACGACGGTGCGGGCCTTGTCGGTGTCCTCGATCGAGACCACGCCGCTGACCTCGGCGATCTTCGCCAGGCCCTTCGGCTTGCGCGCCTCGAACAGCTCCACGACACGCGGGAGGCCGTGCGTGATGTCCGCGCCGGCGACGCCGCCGGTGTGGAACGTACGCATGGTCAGCTGCGTGCCCGGCTCGCCGATCGACTGGGCGGCGATGATGCCGACCGCGTCGCCGATCATCGCCGTCTTGCCGGAGGCCAGCGAGCGGCCGTAGCACTTCTGGCACACGCCGACCGTCGCCTCGCACTTGAGCACGGAGCGGACCGGGAGGGTGCTGCCCACGGCGCCGTTGCCGGCGATCAGGGTGGCGAGCGCCTCGCGGCCGATCTCCTCGCCCTTGGGCACGACGACTTCCTTGCCGACCGTGATGTCCGCCGCCGCGACGCGGCCGACGAGCATGTCCTCGGGCTCACCCGTCGCCTTGTACAGCGGGTGGTCGAGGTACTCCTCGGTGCCGCAGTCCTGGATCCGGATGATCACGTCCTGCGCGACGTCCACGAGGCGGCGGGTCAGGTAGCCCGAGTCCGCCGTGCGCAGCGCCGTGTCGGCGAGGCCCTTGCGGGCGCCGTGCGTGGAGGTGAAGTACTCGATCACGTCGAGGCCCTCCATGAAGTTCGCCTTCACGGGCCGCTCGATGATCTCGCCCTTCGGGTTGGCCATCAGGCCGCGCATGCCGGCGAGCTGGCGGATCTGCTTGAACGAGCCTCGGGCGCCGGAGCTGGCCATCATGTAGATGGAGTTCAGCTCGTCGGTCGTCTCGATGTGCGCGATCATCGCGTCCGCGACCTCGTCGGTCGCCATGTTCCACTGGTCGGTGACCGCCTGGTGGCGCTCCTCCTGCGTGATCAGGCCGTCCTCGTACTGCTCCTGGATCGCGCCCACGCGGTCCTCGTACTTCTTGAGGATCTCCGGCTTGGACGGCGGGACCACCACGTCGTTCTTGGAGATCGTGATGCCGGCCTGCGTCGCGAAGCGGAACCCGAGGTCCTTGAACGCGTCCAGGACCTGCGAGATCGCCGAGGCGCCGAAGGACTGCACCAGCGTGTCCACGAACTGCGTCGTGTCGCGCTTGCGCAGGGACTTGTTGATGAACGTGTACTGGGAGCGGTCGAACTCCTCGCCCATCGTCTCTTCCAGCGCGCGCTCGATCTTGTCGTTGAAGATGATGCGCCCGACGGTCGTGGCGATGTGGCCGCCCTCGAACCACTCGGCGCGGTAGTGCGCCGGGTCGTGCAGGCCGACGATCTTGTGCTCGTACGCGAGCTCGGCCTCCTGGGCGGAGCGGAACACGTGCACCTTCGGCTCGTGCGTCTCCGGGTCGATCGCCGCCAGCTCGTCGCCCTCGGGCCCGTACGTGAGGTAGTAGGTGCCGAGGATCATGTCCTGCGTCGGCGTCGCCAGCGGCGCGCCGTGCGCGGGGGACAGGATGTTGTTCGACGAGAGCATCAGCACGCGCGCCTCGGCCTGGGCCTCGGCGGACAGCGGCAGGTGGACCGCCATCTGGTCGCCGTCGAAGTCGGCGTTGAACGCGTGGCAGACGAGCGGGTGGACCTGGATCGCCTTGCCCTCGACCAGCACCGGCTCGAACGCCTGGATGCCCAGGCGGTGGAGCGTCGGCGCGCGGTTGAGCAGCACCGGGTGCTCGTGGATGACCTCCTCGAGCACGTCCCAGACCTCCGGGATCATCGAGTCGACCATCTTCTTGGCCGCCTTGATGTTCTGGACGGCCTTGCGCTCGACGAGGCGGGCCATGATGAACGGCTTGAACAGCTCGAGCGCCATCAGCTTCGGCAGGCCGCACTGGTGCAGGCGCAGGGACGGGCCGGCCACGATGACCGAGCGGCCCGAGTAGTCGACGCGCTTGCCGAGCAGGTTCTGCCGGAAGCGGCCCTGCTTGCCCTTGAGCATGTCGCTCAGGGACTTCAGGGCGCGGTTGCCCGGGCCCGTGACGGGCCGGCCGCGGCGGCCGTTGTCGAACAGCGCGTCGACGGCCTCCTGCAGCATCCGCTTCTCGTTGTTGACGATGATCTCCGGCGCGCCGAGGTCCAGCAGCCGCTTGAGGCGGTTGTTCCGGTTGATGACGCGGCGGTAGAGGTCGTTGAGGTCGGAGGTCGCGAAGCGGCCGCCGTCCAGCTGGACCATCGGGCGCAGCTCCGGCGGGATGACCGGAACGGCCTCGAGGATCATCATCTCCGGCTTGTTGCCGGAGTTCAGGAAGGCCGAGACGACCTTCAGGCGCTTGACCGCGCGCTGCTGCTTCTGGCCCTTGGCCGTGCGGATCTGCTCCTCGAGCTCGATGCGCTCGGCCTCGAGGTCGACCTGCTCGAGCAGGTCGCGGACCGCCTCGGCGCCCATGCCGCCGCGGAAGTACTCGCCCCAGCCGTACGGGGAGCCGAAGCGCTCCTTGAGCTCGCGGAAGAGCGTCTCGTCGTTGACGACGTTCTTGGGCTCCATGGACTGGAAGATCTCCCAGACCTGGCGCAGGCGCTCCATCGCGTCCTCGATGTAGGCCTCGGTGTCCGAGCGATCGGACTCCAGGAGCTTGCGCATGTCCTTGATGTGCTTCGCGCGCTCGTCGTCCTCGAGCTTCTTGACGTTGAGGTCGAGGTGCTCGGCCCAGAGATGGTCCTCGTCGGAGAAGCCCGACTGGGAGCCGGAGCGCAGGTACTCCTCGCGCCGCTCGAGCGACTCGTCGATCTCCTGCAGGCGCAGGTTCTTCTCGGCCGCGTACTCGTCGAGCGCCTCGTTGACCTTGCCGCCCAGCTCCTCGAGGTCCGCCGCGCGGGCGTCCTCGTCGACCCAGGTGACCATCGAGGCCGCGAAGTACAGGACCTTCTCGAGCTCCTTGGGAGCCATGTCGAGCAGGTAGCCGATGCGCGACGGGACGCCCTTGAAGAACCAGATGTGGCTCACCGGGGCAGCGAGGTCGATGTGGCCCATGCGCTCACGGCGCACCTTGGACCGCGTGACCTCGACGCCGCAGCGCTCGCAGACGATGCCCTTGTAGCGGACGCGCTTGTACTTGCCGCAGTAGCACTCCCAGTCCTTGGTCGGACCGAAGATGCGCTCGCAGAAGAGGCCGTCCTTCTCCGGCTTCAGCGTGCGGTAGTTGATCGTCTCCGGCTTCGTGACCTCACCGGAGCTCCAGCTCCGGATCTGCTTCGAAGACGCGAGGCCGATCTCGATCGCGTCGAAATTATTGATGTCGATCACGGTTGTTACTCAGTCTCCTCGACGTCCACGGCGGCCTCGATGTAGCCGGCGTCGGTCTCTGCTTCGTCTTCGGTCATGCCCTCGCCGCCCTCTTCGACCTCGGCGTCCTCGGTCTCGTCGGCGGCCTGGCCGTCGGTCGCGCGCACGCCCGAGAGGTCGATGCCGAGCTCCTCGGCGGCGCGCAGCAGGTCGTCGTCCTCATCGCCCATCTCGGCCCGCGCCCCGTCGTCGGAGACCACGTTGACGTCGAGCGCCAGCGACTGCATCTCCTTCAGCAGGACCTTGAAGGACTCCGGGATCGAGGGCTCGGCGATGTTCTCGCCCTTGACGATCGCCTCGTAGGCCTTCACGCGCCCGACGGTGTCGTCGGACTTGATCGTGAGCATCTCCTGCAGCGTGTAGGCGGCGCCGTAGGCCTCCAGCGCCCACACCTCCATCTCGCCGAAGCGCTGGCCGCCGAACTGCGCCTTGCCGCCCAGCGGCTGCTGGGTGACCAGCGAGTACGGGCCGGTCGAACGGGCGTGGATCTTGTCGTCCACCAGGTGGAGCAGCTTCAGGATGTACATGTAGCCGACGGTCACCTGCTTCTCGAACGGCTCGCCGGTGCGGCCGTTGAACAGCTGCAGCTTGCCGGAGGCCTTCTCGCCCACTCGGCGGTTCTCGTCGACGTCCATGCGGATCGCGCCCTTGTGCTCGCGCTGCCACTGGGCGAGCGCGTGGTCGACGTCGGCCACGGTCGCGCCGTCGAAGACGGGCGTCGCGACGTAGACGCGGCCGTCGTCCTCCGCGTGCGCGCGCTTGTAGGCCTCGGTGCCGTCGTCGTACCAGCCCTGCGCGGCGGCCCACCCGAGGTGGGTCTCCAGGATCTGGCCGATGTTCATGCGGCTCGGCACGCCCAGCGGGTTGAGGATCACGTCCACGGGCGTGCCGTCCTCGAGGAACGGCATGTCCTCCTCGGGCACGATCTTGGAGATCACGCCCTTGTTGCCGTGGCGGCCGGCGAGCTTGTCGCCCTCGGCGATCTTGCGCTTCTTGGCCACGAACACGCGCACCAGGTCGTTGACGCCCGGCGACAGGTCGTCGCCGGCGGCGCGGCTGAAGGTCTTGACGTCGATGACGACGCCGCCCTCGCCGTGCGGGACCTTGAGCGAGGTGTCGCGGACCTCGCGCGCCTTCTCCTTGAAGATCGCGCGGATCAGCTTCTCCTCGGCCGTCAGCTCGGTCTCGCCCTTCGGCGTGACCTTGCCGACCAGCAGGTCGCCCGACTGGACCTCGGCGCCGATGCGGACGATCCCGCGGTCGTCGAGGTTGCGCAGCGACTCCTCCGAGCGATTCGGGATGTCGCGCGTGATCTCCTCGTCGCCCAGCTTGGTCGTGCGGGCGTCGATCTCGTACTCCTCGATGTGGATCGAGGTGAGCTCGTCGTCCTTGACCAGGCGGCGGCTGAGGATGATCGCGTCCTCGAAGTTGTAACCCTCCCAGGACATGAAGGCGACCATCAGGTTCTTGCCCAGCGCCATCTCGCCCTTGTCCGACGAGGAGCCGTCGGCGAGCAGGTCGCCCGCCTGGACGCGCTGGCCGGCCTTGATGAACGGCTTCTGGTGGATCAGCGTGCCCTGGTTGGACCGCATGAACTTCTGCAGGTCGTACTCGTCGCGGCCGCCGTCCTCGGTGGCGACGACGATGCGGGTCGCGTCGACGAAGTCGATCACGCCGTCGTGCTCGGCGAGCAGGACGTCGCCGGTGTCGAGCGCCGCGCGGCGCTCCATGCCGGTGCCGACCAGCGGAGCGTCGGTCTTCAGCAGCGGCACCGCCTGGCGCTGCATGTTCGAGCCCATCAGGGCGCGGTTGGCGTCGTCGTGCTCGAGGAACGGGATCATCGCCGTCGCGACCGACCAGATCTGCTCGGGCGAGACGTCGATCAGGTCGACCTCGTTCGGCTCGACGTACACGTACTGGCCGGCGAGCGTGCGGCAGAGGATCGACTCGTTGGTCAGCGCGCCGTTCTCGTCGAGCGGCTCGTTGGCCTGCGCGATCAGGCGCTCCTGCTCCTCGGTCGCGTCGAGGCGGACGATGTCCTCGGTGATCTTGCCGTCCTTGACGACGCGATAGGGCGTCGTCACGAAGCCGTGCTCGGACACCTCGGCGTAGCTCGACAGCGAGCCGATCAGGCCGATGTTCGGGCCCTCCGGCGTCTCGATCGGGCACATGCGGCCGTAATGCGTCGGGTGGACGTCGCGGACCTCGATCGGCGCCCGCTCACGCGTCAGGCCGCCCGCGCCGAGAGCGCTGAGGCGGCGGCGGTGCGTGAGCCCGGAGAGCGAGTTCGTCTGGTCCATGAACTGGCTCAGCTGCGAGGAGCCGAAGAACTCCTTCAGCGCGGCCACGACCGGGCGGATGTTGATGATCGTCTGCGGCGTGATCGTGTCGGCGTCCTCGGTGGTGAGGCGCTCGCGCACGACGCGCTCCATCCGGTAGAGGCCGATGCGGAAGGCCTCCTGGATCAGCTCGCCGACGGTGCGCAGGCGGCGGTTGCCGAAGTGCTCGTACTCGTCCAGGTGCTCCTCGACGGCCTCGCGCGCCCGGCTCATCGCCTCCGCGGCGTAGTCCTTGAGGTCCTCGTCGAGCTCCTCGGAGATGCCGAGCACCATCGGGAGCCGGACGAGCTCCTTGACCAGGGCGATGATGTCGTCGTGCGTGAGCGTGCGGACGTCGAGGTCGATGTCCAGGCTCAGGCGCGAGTTCAGCTTGTAGCGGCCGACGCGCGTGAGGTCGTAGCGCTTCGGGTCGAAGAACAGCTGATGCAGCAGGGCGCGCGCGTTGTCGACCGACGGCGGCTCGCCCGGGCGCTGCTTCTTGAACAGCTCGATCAGCGCGCCCTCCTCGGAGCGCGTGACCTCGGTGTCCGCGTCGATCGTGTTGCGGATGTACAGGCTGTCGTTGAAGAGCTTGAGGATCTCCTCGTCGGTCGCGTAGCCCATCGCGCGCAGCAGCACCGTGACGGGCAGCTTGCGCTTGCGATCGATGCGGACGTAGACGCGGCCCTTCTTGTCGATCTCGAGCTCCAGCCACGAGCCGCGGGCCGGCATCAGGTTGGCGACGAAGACCTGCTTCTCCGGGTCCTTGGGCTCCATCAGGTATGCGCCCGGGGAGCGGACGAGCTGCGTGACGACGACGCGCTCGGTGCCGTTGATGATGAAGGTCCCGCGGTCGGTCATCCACGGGAAGTCGCCCATGAAGACCGACTGCTCGCGGATCTCACCCGTCTCGCGGTTGATGAAGCCGACCGTGACGGTCAGCGGGCGCGCATACGTGAGGTCCTTCTCGCGGCACTCGTCGAGCGAGGCGACGGGCGCGTCGAAGGTGAACTCCCCGAACTGCACGGCCAGATTGCCCGTGTAGTCCTCGATCGGCGAGATGTCGTCGATCGTCTCGCGCAGCCCACCTCCTTCGGGATCCACGAGCCAGGCGAAGGACTTCTTCTGGATGTCGATCAGGTTGGGGACGTCGATCGCCTTGTTCAGGCGCGCGAACGTCCGGCGCGTGCGGGGAGCATCAAGGGAAGCCAAGACGGCGACTCCTCAGGGAGATCGGAGGACAGCGGAGAGAAGCGCGGGTCGTGCCGAGGCGAGGCATACAGGCGCGACCAGCCAAGATAGCACAGGGGGAAGCTGGCCCCCCGGCGAGGGGCTCCCGGCGCTCACGGACCCCGCCCGGCCCGACTCCCGTATGTGGCGGGAAGGGCGCAGTGGACGGCTTCGACTATTGGCCGAGCGCACCGTAGTTTAGCGGGGCTTTCAAGCCAGACCCCGGAGCAATGGCGCGCGGGGCGCCCGGCGGGGCCGCGGCGCCGGTTCCGGGCCGGCGGCGCACCGGAATCCGGTTACCCCCTTCCGGGGATGGCGGCTCCCCCGGGCGAACCGTAGAGTTCCAGCTGTCCGAAACGCCCCGAGCCTCACCCGGAGATGGCCCGTCACCACCTCCGGCCTGTCCCAGCCGGGTCCGACCGGCACCGTCATACCGAGCTCGCGGGATCCGGAGGGAACATGCACACGAGGGCGGCCCCACCCGCATCGGCCGCCCTCGTGTGCGTAACGTCGCCGCAAGGAGCAAGGCCCGCGTGGCCCGGCGAACGAAACCGGGTCTCGACGGCCGGCGACTGGAGGCGAAACCCGCCGTGTCCCGAGACCGCCGGGGCGCCAGCGGAGAGCGCCGTGTCCCGAGACCGCCGGGGCGCCCGCGGAGAGCGCCGTGTCCCGAGGCCGCTGTAGCGCGACTCGCAGAGCGCGGCCCGGAACGACGAAGGGCCCCATCCGGGGCCCCTCGCGCGGAGACGGGGTTTCGCCTCCCGGTCGACGGCCGTCGAGGGCGCCGGCCGCGGGCCGGGCCTTACGACCTCCGTCGACGTTACCTCTCGCTACTTGATCTCGACGGACGCTCCGGCCTCTTCGAGCTCGCCCTTGAGCTTGTCGGCCTCGTCGCGGTCGACGCCCTCCTTGACGGGCTTCGGGGCCTCGTCGACGAGCGCCTTGGCCTCCTTGAGGCCGAGGCCGGTCGCGGCGCGCACGACCTTGATGACCTGGATCTTCTTGTCGCCCGCCCCGGTGAGGATGACGTCGAACGCCGTCTGCTCCTCCTCGGGCTCGGCCGCGTCGCCGCCGCCGCCGGCGCCCGGCGCAGGGGCCGCGCTCATCGCGGCCGCGGAGACGCCGAAGGCCTCCTCGAGCGCCTTGATGCGCTCGGAGAGCTCGAGCACGGAGATCGACTTGAGCTCGTCGATCCACTCTTGGGTGCTGGTGGCCATTCTTTAGTCCTCCTGGTTCTCAGTGCTGGAAGTGTCGTCCGCGGCAGCCTCCGCGGCGGGAGCGGGCGCCGGGGCGTCGCCGCCCACGAGGCCCTGGTCGGCGATCTGCTGCAGCTGGCGGGCGAAGCCGGCGATGAGGTTGTTCAGCGCCGTGACCACGCCGGTGAGCGGCGCGGCCACCATGCCGACGAGCCGGGCCTCGAGGACCTCGCGGCTCGGCAGCTGGGCGATCGAGTCGATCTCCTCGGGCGTGAGCCCGGAGCCGTTCATCCAGCCGCCCTTGAACTCGAGCAGCTGGCCGCCGGTCGAGCGGCGGAAGTCGCGCAGCGCCTTGGCGGCGGCCGCCGCGTCGCCGCGGACGAACGTCATCGCCGTCGGGCCCTGCAGCAGCTCCTTGAGCGCCTCGGCGCCCACCTGGTCGGCCGCGCGCAGGCCGAGCGTGTTCTTGACGATCGTGAACGTCGCGTCGGCGTCGCGCAGCTTGGTGCGCAGCTCAGCGGCCTGCGGCACGGAGATGCCGCGGTAGTCGACCGCGTACACGGCCTGCGACTCGTTGATGTTCGCGGCCACCTCTTCGATGACCGCGGCCTTCTGGTCTCGGTTCAAGCGCTTCCTCCTATCCCGGTCTTACGCGCGCAGCGCGCGGCCGGAGTCTTTGGAGGAGACCGGGCTGAGGGTCCGCTTACGCGGCCGCGCCGGCCTCCTGCTCAACAAGATCGCGGGTGCGCGCAGGATCGACCTTCACGCCCGGGCCCATCGTCGACGCCATCACGACGGAGCGGATGTACTTGCCCTTGGCCGCGGACGGCTTGGCGCGGTTGAGCTCCTCGATCACGGCCTGGTAGTTCTCCAGCAGGTGCTCGTCCGGGAAGGACGTCTTGCCGACGGTCATGTGGACGATCGCCGTGCGGTCGGTGCGGTACTCGACCTTGCCGGCCTTGGACTCCTCGACGGCCTTGCCGACGTCCATCGTGACCGTGCCGACCTTCGGGTTCGGCATCTTGCCCTGCGGGCCGAGGATGCGGCCGAGGCGGCCGACCACCGGCATCATGTCCGGCGTCGCGATCGCGACGTCGAAGTCGGTGAAGCCTTCCTGCACGCGCTGGGCGAGATCCTCGGCGCCGACGACGTCCGCGCCGGCCTCCTCGGCCTCGCGCGCCTTGTCGCCCTTGGCGAACACGGCGACCTTGACGTCCTTGCCGAGTCCGTGCGGCAGCGCGATCGTGCCGCGCAGCTGCTCGTCGGCGTGGCGGACGTTGAGGCCCGTGCGGATGTGGACCTCGACGGACTCGTCGAACTTCGCGCGCTTGAGGTCCTTCACGAGCTTGACAGCCTCGTGCGGGGTGTACTCCTTCGTGCGATCGACCTGCTCGCGCGCGGACCGGTACGTCTTGCCATGCGACGCCATTACGCCACGACCTCCACGCCCATCGAGCGGGCCGTGCCCGCGATGATCTTGGCCGCCTGGTCCACGTCGTGCGCGTTCAGGTCGCCCAGCTTCTTCTCGGCGATCTGGCGGACCTGGTCCTGCGTGATCGTCCCCACCTTGGTGCGGTTCGGCTCGCCGGAGCCCTTCTCGATGCCGATCGCCTGCCGGATCAGCACCGCGGCCGGCGGCGTCTTGGTGATGAACGTGAAGGACCGGTCCTCGTAGACCGTGATGACGACGGGGATCGTGACCCCCATGTCGCCGGCCGTCTGGGCGTTGAACGCCTTGACGAACTCCATGATGTTGATGCCGTGCTGGCCGAGCGCAGGGCCGACCGGCGGCGCCGGCGAAGCCTGGCCTCCCGGCGCCTGCAGCTTGATGGTTGTAAGAACCTTCTTGGCCATATCTAAATCTTCTTCACCTGGTCGTACCCGACCTCCACGGGCGTCTCGCGCCCGAAGATGGAGACCAGGACCTTGAGCTTGCTCGCGTCCTCGTTGATCTCGGAGATCTCGCCGGAGAAGTCGGACAGCGGGCCGGAGATCACCTTGACGGATTCGCCGATCGAGAACTGAGTCCTCGTCGGGCGCGCGACGGCGACCTCGCGATGCAGCAGGCGATCGACCTCGGCCTGGGTGAGCGGGATCGGCTCGTTGGACGCACCCACGAACCCGGTCACGCCCGGCGTGCCCTTGACGACCTGCCACGAGTCCTCGTTGAGGTCCATGTTGACCAGCACGTAGCCGGGCATGGTCCGCTTCTCGACGGTGACCTTCTGGTTGTCCTTCATCTCCTGGACCGTCTCGGTCGGGACGACGACCTGGCGCACGGCGCGCGCCTGGTTCAGAGAGGACACCCGGTGCTCGAGGTTCTGCTTGACCTTGTTCTCGTGCCCGGAGTAGGTGTTGATGACGTACCAGCGAAACATGGGCTCTCAGCTCAGAGAATGGCTTGGATGATGGGATTCCAGATCGCGTCCAGCGCGCCTAGGTACGCCCCGGCGACGATCACGAACCCGACCGTGACGGCGGTGCCCTGCCCGACCTGGCGGCGGTCCGGCCACTGCACGCGCTTGAGCTCCGACCAGGAGGCGCGCAGGAAGTCCGCGGCGCGGCCGAACAGGCCCTTGCGCGGGCCGCGGTGCTCGACCTCGTGCTCCTCGGCGCGCTCGTGGTGGCGGCCGCCGACGGCGGGCGGCTCGGCGCCGGCCTCGGCCATGCGCGCCTCCGTCACGTCGGGCAGCGCCTGCCCGAGGGGCCCGTCGGGGTCCGGCTCGCCGAGCCCGGCGTCGCGAACGTCGCCGGCGGGAAGGCCGACGTCGTCCGAGGCGGGCTTGGGCCGCCGACGGCGCTGTCGCTGACGATCGCTGGCCATCCCGGGTCGCTCCCTAGCGCGTCTCGCGATGACCGGTATGCCGGCGGCACCACTTGCAGTACTTGCGCAGCGTGATGCGATCCGGGTTGTTGCGCTTGGACTTCTTGGTCTGGTAGTTCCGGCGCTTGCAATCCTCGCAGGCGAGGGTCACAGCGATCCGGACGTCTCCGCGAGCCATGACGGCGTGCTCCGAGAGTCGTGGTTCGTCACAAAGGAAAACCCCGCAGCCGGCGCGAGGTCGGCACCGAAGGATAGCGCTCGGCGCGCGGCGCGCGGAACGTGGCGATCAACCGGCGCTCAGCGGCAGCGTCGCGACGCCCCGGCGCCAGCTCCGGGGCGTCTTCCCGCGCAGCAGCTCGACCGCCTGCGCGGCGCTCGGGTCGAACGGGTTCAGCCGCAGCGCGGTCGCCGCCTCGGGGCGCGGATCGCGCCCGCCGGCGGCCAGGACGAGCGCCAGCGCGTAGTGGTACTCCCAGTCGCCGGGATCGCGTGCGACCGCCGCCCGCGCGGCGCGGATCGCGAGGTCGCCGCGCCCGGAGCGCGAGTCGCAGTACGCGAGCAGCTCCCACGGCTCGGCGCGCGAGCCGACGGCTGCGATCGAGTCCAGCGCGGCGTCGATCGCCGCCGGGCAGTCGAGGGCGGCCAGCGCCTTCACGCCGTCCACGGCGCGCACCTGCGAGCGCCACAACAGCGCCGGCTGGAGCGCGAGGAGCAGGCAGCCGAGCGCGACGAGGACGCGCAGCGCCGGATGCGGCACGGCCGCGCGCAGGCGGGACGGCTTGGCCGAGCCCGCCAGCGCGAGACCCGCAAGCCCGAAGACCCAGACCGAGACCGACGTCAGCTCCCAGTCCCAGTCGACGCCCGCCGACGCCGCCCAGACGGCCGCGGCCGCGAGCACGGCGATCAGCTCCGGGCGCCGCGGCCCGCGCGCCCGCCAGGCGATGCCGCCCGCGAGCGACCCGAGCGTCGCCAGCAGCAGCGCCAGCCCGACGATGCCGAGCTCCCCGAGCGTCTCGATGTAGAGCGAGTGCGCGTCGAGCACGTGGAAGTCCAGGCGGCGCTCGCGGTTCCACTCGTTCTCGTAGGTGCCCGCGCCCGACCCGTGCAGCGGGCTCGCGCGATAGCCCTTCATCGCCACGCGCCAGTGCTCGGTGCGGTTGTTGTTCGACACCGACAGCAGGCGCCGGCGCGGGTCGCGCTCGCTCACGCCGCTGCCGTTCATGAACTTCTTCACCTGCACCCGCGCGTGCTCCGGCGCGTGCGAGGCGACAACCGCCGCCACGACCGCGGCGGCGAGCGCCGCGAAGGCGATCCGCGGGATTCGGAACGTGAGCCGGGAGAGCCAGGCGTCGAGCGGGAGCGTGAGCAGGCGCAGCACCGCGGCGCCGCCCATGGCGGCCAGGACGATCCGGCCGACGCGGTGCCCCTCGGCCGCGAGCTGGGCGCCCGTGGCCGACGCGTCCACCAGGACCGGCGACCGGTACGCGACAACGACGGCGAGCGCGCACGCCGGAACCGCGGCGATCAGCGCGCCCGGCAGGCCGCGCGGGCGCCCGCACAGCAGGTAGACGAGCAGGCCGATCGCGGCCGCCGCGATCCCGCCGCGCGAGAGCGTGAGATACAGCGTGGCGGCGAGCGCGGGCAGGGCCGCCGCGCCGAGCACCCGCACCGTACGGGGCTCGCGCGGCGACGCCGCCAGGTGCAGCGTGAGCACGATCGCGGCCGCGGCCAGGCAGCCGAGCCCGTTCCAGTAGGTGACCGGCCAGGACAGCCGGCCCGGGTAGCCGTCGCCGATCAGGTCCGGCGCGAGCCGGCTGATGAGCGCGGCGCCGCACACGACGCCCATCCCCGCCGCCGTCCCGCGTAGCCCCCAGCTCAGCTTCGTCTCACGCGGCGCGGGCAGCGCGCACAGCGCGAGCACCAGCACATACAGCAGCGCGCGGCAGTACTCGACCAGCGCCCGCCCGGGCGCGTGCGACCACTGCGACGAGACGAGCATCCAGACCGCGAACAGCGTCAGCGCGGCCAGGCCGGCCGCGGCGGGCGGCGTGAGCCCGCCGGCCGGGCGCCGCAGCGCCGTCGCGGCCAGCGCGAGCAGCACGGCGAGGCCGGACGCCGCGATCGAGTACGACTGCGGGAAGAAGCCGCCGGCCTGGAAGGCCAGCAGCACGACGAGCGCGCCCGGCAGCAGCGCGGGGACGACCGCGGCGACGGCGGCCGCGCGCTCGCGGCGGGTGCGCCGAGACTCTGGATCCACGGGCGGCGAGACCTCGCCCGGGGTGTCGACGATCAGCCGCACACCCCTGTATATCGGCAGCTGACGAGCCCGGGGCGCTCGATCATCGGTCGTCCGCCCGCGATCGACCACGCGAGCCTCCCGGCCGGCCCCTTGAGGCATAGGCTTGCCGCCATGACGGCCGCGATGCCCGACGCTCCCGATGTGCGCCACCGGCTCCTCGACCTCAGCACGGCGGTCACCGTACACATCGCCGAGGCGGGCCCGCAGGACGCGCCGCCCGTGCTCGCGCTGCACGGCTGGCCGCAGCACTGGTACGCGTGGCGCAGCGTCATCCCGCTGCTCGCGGGCGAGCGGCGCGTCATCGCCGCCGACCTGCGCGGGCTGGGCTGGTCCGGCTGGCCTGACGACGGCGACTTCCGCAAGGCGCGCATGGCCGAGGACGCGGTCGCGCTGCTCGACGCGCTCGGCATCGAGCGCGCGCTCCTGCTCGGGCACGACTGGGGCGCCTGGGCGGGCTTCCTCGCCGCCCTGCAGGCGCCCGAGCGCTGGACCGGGCTGGTCGCCGCGTCGGTCCCGCACCCGTGGCAGCCGCGCACGCGCGCGCTGCGCCACGCGTACCGGCTCGCCTACCAGCCGCTGCTCGCGGCGCCGTTCATCAGCCCGCGCGTGATGCCGCAGCTCGCGGCGCTCGCACTGCGCTCGATGGCCGGCGACGGCCCGCGCCCCGGCGGCGACGAGGTGTTCATCGCCGCCTACCGCGAGCCGCGGCGCGCCGAGGCCGCCAGCCGCCTGTACCGCGACTTCCTGCTCCACGAGGCGCTCCCCGGCGTGCGCGGGCGGCTCACCGTCCCGACCCGGCTGCTCTACGGCACCCGCGACCCGCTGGGCACCGCGTTCGCCGAGGGGCTCGAGCGCCACGGCGACGACGCCCGCACGATCCTGCTGGAGGGCGCCGGCCACCGCGTCCCGGAAGAGCGCCCCGAGGCGGTGGCCTCCGCCGTCCGCGAGCTCACGCCCGCGCCGTCGCGGCCTCCTGCGCCTCCTCCCGGGTGAACGACGTCTTGCCCCAGCGGGCGCGCGCCGCATACTCCATCAGCACCGGGAAGTAGTCGGCCAGGCGCGGGCAGCGGATGCCGGCCGGGACGAGCAGGCCGCGGGCGCGGGAGTCGTCGAAGACGACCTCCATGTCGAAGTACGGGAAGTAGACGGCGCCCTGGTCGTCGGCGTGCGCCGAGCCGGTGCCCGTGCTGCCGGGTGGCACGACCGGCGGGCGCTCGCGGCCGAAGGCGGCCGCGCCCAGGTCGATCAGCTCGTCGACGGTCGCCGCCTCGCGCCCCGCCACCAGGTTCACGACGCCCGACGTGTCGGCGTCGAGCAGGTGCACGAGCGCGTCCGCGACGTAGTCGACCGGCACGACGTCCACGTGGCGCTCCGGATGGGCCGGCACCTCGCTGAAGAGCCCGCGCGAGAACGCGCGCAGCGGCCAGTAGAGGACGTTGAACGCCGGCGTCCAGCCGCTCGTGGACTCCCCCATCACGATGCTCGGGCGAGCGATCGCGGGCGAGAGGTCGGTGGCGTCGTTGACGACGTGCTCCGCCTCCCACTTGGTCTGCTCGTAGGTGTTGCGGAACGTCTGCCCGGCGTCGAGCTGGCGCTCGCGGAACGTGCCCGCGTAGGCGCCCGCGACGTACGCCGTCGATACGTGGACGAAGCGGTCCATGCGGCCGAGCGCCTTCGCCTCGCGTGCGAAGCCGATGATCTCACGCGTCCCCTCCACATTGATCTGCCGCGCCTCCTCGAGCGGCAGGTCGAAGCTGATCGAGGCCGCGCAGTGCAGCACCGCGGCCGCCTCCTCGGCGACCGCCGCGCGATCGCCGTTGGGGATCCCGAGCCCGGGCTGCGTCACGTCGCCCGGCACCGCTCGCGCCAGCCCGCGGTACGGCGACGGGTCCTTCCAGAGCTTCGCCAGGACGCCGTCGAGCCGCTCCTGCGCGGCGACCCGGTCGGGCGCGCGCACGAGCGCCAGCACCTCTCGGTCGCCCTTCTCGAGCAGGCGCGCCATCACCTCCATCCCGAGGAAGCCCGTGGCTCCCGTCAGGAAGACCGGCGGCCTCACTCCGAAACCTCACCCGGGAGGTTCGCCCCCTGGGCGATTGCCCCCTGCGACGCGAGCGCTCTGCGCGAGTCGTCGCCCTCCTCGCGCACCGGCGCGAGCGCGGTGCCCATCGCGTGGAAGCCGCCGTCGACGTGGATGATCTCGGCGGTGATCGCGCGCGCCGCGTCGGAGAGCAGGAAGTTGATCGTCTCGGCCACCGGCGCCGGATCCTCGACGTCCCAGCCGAGCGGCGCCTGGCGCTGCCACGCCTCGGCGAGGTCGCCGAAGCCCGGGATCCCGCGCGCGGCGAGCGTGCCGAGCGGCCCGGCGGAGACGAGGTTCACGCGCACCTTGCGCGGGCCCAGGTCGCGCGCCAGATAGCGCGCCGTGGCCTCCAGCGCCGCCTTGGCGACGCCCATCCAGTCGTAGACCGGCCAGGCGACCTGCGCGTCGAAGTCGAGCCCGACGATCGCCGCGCCCTCCTGCGGGTACAGGTCCGCAAGCCCGACCGCCAGCGCCTTGAGCGAGTAGGCCGAGGTCTGGAACGCGGTCACCGCGCTCTCCGGCGGCGTGTTGAGGAAGTTGCCGCCCAGCGCGTCCTCGGGCGCGAACGCGATCGCGTGCAGGACGCCGTCGACGCGGCCCCAGCGCTCGCGCAGGTCGGCGGCGACGGCCTCGATGTCCTCGGGCTTGTTGACGTCGAGCTCGAGCACGTCGGGCGCCGGATCGAGCCGGCCGGCCGAGCGGTCGGTCATCCGCTTCGCGCGGCCGAAGCCGGTCAGCACGATCTCCGCGCCGGCCGCCTGGGCCTGCTTGGCGACCTCGAACGCGATCGACTCGCGGTTGATGACGCCGGTGATCAGGAGCTTCTTGCCTTCGAGACTCACAGCGGGATGTTCCTCACTCCGGGGGCAGGGTGCGCGATCGCGTCGAGCGTCGTCAGCGCCTCGCAGAGCCGGCGGCGCGTGTCGTCGGGGAGGATCACCTCGTCGATGTACCCTTCCGCCGCCGCGATGCTCGCCGACAGGTGCGCTTCAGCGTAGTCCGCGGCATGAGCGTCGCGCGCGGCGACGGGATCGTCGGCGGCGGCGATGTCGCGCCGGTTGACGATCGTGACCGCCTGCTTGGCGCCCATCACGCCGAGCTGCGCCTGCGGCCAGGCGAACGCGTAGTCGGCGCCGAGGTCGCGCGCGTTCATGGCGATGAACGCGCCGCCGAACGCCTTGCGCAGGACGACGGTGACCTTCGGCACGGTCGCCTCGGCGAACGCGTGCACGAGCTTGGCGCCGTGGCGGATCACCCCCAGGCCCTCCTGCTTGGTCCCGGGCATGAAGCCCGGCGTGTCGACCAGCACGACGAGCGGCAGGCCGAACGCGTTGCAGGTGCGGACGAAGCGCGCGGCCTTGGAGGCCGACTCGGCGTCGAGCACGCCGCCGAGGTACTTGGGCTGGTTGGCGACGACGCCGACGGCGCGGCCTTCCAGGCGGCCGAAGCCGCAGACGACGTTGCGCGCCCAGCGCGGCGCGAACTCCAGCAGCCGGCCGCCGTCGAGCAGCCCGCGCGCGACGTCGCGCACGTCGTAGACGGAGCGGTCGGAGTCCGGCACGGGGCCGATGGGCGTGTAGCCGGGCGGGCCGGCGGGCCGCCAGCGCGGCGCGCGCTCGCCGGAGTGCGACGGCAGGTGGTCCAGCAGGTCGCGCACGAGCAGCGCGGCGTCGTTGTCGTCGGCGGCGACGAAGTGCGCCACCCCGTTCTTCTCATGGACCTTGTAGCCGCCGAGTTGCGCGGCGCTCACGTCCTCCCCCAGCACCTCGCGGACGACCGCGGGCCCCGTGAGGAACATGTTCGCGCGCTCGGTCATGACGACGAAGTCGGTCAGTGCGGGCGAGTAGGAGCCGCCGCCCGCCGACGCGCCGCAGACCACGCTGATCTGCGGGACGCGGCCCGAGAGCGCGACGTGCTCGCGGAAGATGCGCGCGTAGCCCGCCAGGGCGGCGGTGCCCTCCTGCATGCGCGCGCCGCCGGACTCGATGAAGCCGACGACCGGCGTGTTGGCACGGCCGGCGAGCCGGAGCACGCGCACGATCGAGTCGGCATGCTGCTCGCCCAGCGACCCGCCGAGGTACGACGGATCCTGGGCGTAGCAGAAGACCGGACGGCCGTCGACGCGCCCGGCGCCGGCGATCACGCCGTCGCCGGGCACCGCACGCTCGCCCATGCGGCGCGAGATCACGTTCGACCGCAGCAGGGTCAGGGACTCGCGGTCGCACAGCGCCTCGAGCCGCTCGATCGGCGACAGGCGGTCGAGCTTCTCGGTGACCTCAAGCGTCATGTCGCCTCCCACGCGGGAGCTTCGCGCCCTGGGCGAACGCTCCCCCGTGAAGCGAGCGCGCAGCGCGAGTCTTCACGCAGCCTCCAGGCACAGCACGGCGTTGTGGCCGCCGAAGCCGAACGAGCTGGACAGCGCGATCGCGGGCCTGCCGTCGATCTCCAGCGGCTTCGCCGACCCCGGCACGTAGTCGAGGTCCAGCCCTTCATCCGGGTTCTCGAGTCCCAGCGTCGGCGGAGCGATCCGGTCGCGCAGGGCGAGGATCGTCGCCACCGCCTCCACCGCGCCGGCCGCGCCGAGCAGGTGCCCGATCGAGGACTTCAGCGAGGAGATGGGGATCTGGTACGCGCGCTCCCCGAGCGCGATCTTGAGCGCCTCCGTCTCGGCGGCGTCGTTGAGCTTGGTCGACGTCGCGTGGGCGTTGACGTAGACGACGTCCCCCGGCTCGATGCCGGCGTCCTTCATCGCCGCCCTCATCGCCCGGGCCGGACCGCCGCCGCTCGGATCCGGCGCGGTCAGGTGGTGGGCGTCGGCGCTGGCGCCGTAGCCGCGCAGCTTGCCGAGCACCTTGGCGCCGCGCTCGGCGGCCTTGTCGGACGCCTCGAGCACGATGATCGCGCCGCCCTCGCCCATCACGAAGCCGTCCCGCTGCTTGTCGAACGGGCGCGAGATGCCGCTGGGCGACAGCGCGTCGAGCGCCATGAAGGCCGCGTTGGAGAGCGGCGTCAGCGCCGCCTCCGAGCCGCCCGTCACGACGGCGTCGACCAGCCCGGACTCGATCATCATCTTCGCCGCGCCGATCGCGTCCGCGCCGCCGGAGCAGGCGGACACGATCCCGTGGCAGGGACCGAGCAGCTTGTAGCGCATCGACACCGCGGCGGCGGCGGCGTTGCTCATCATCAGCGGCACGGAGAGCGGCGGCACCTTCTTGGCCCCGTCCTCCATCAGGATCTCCTTGCCGCGCTCGAGCGTGCCGATCCCGCCGATGCCGGTGCCGAGGATCGACGCGATGCGCTCGGCGGGGTAGGGCAGCTCCTCCTTCCAGCCGGCCTCGGCGAGCGCCTCGTCGCCGGCGACGACGGCGAACTGCGTGAAGCGGTCCGCCCGGCGCGTCTCCTTGACCGTCAGGTGCTCGGTCGGCTCGAACTCGGTCGCCGCCCCCTTGCCGTCGGCGATGCCCACGACGCCGGCGCTCCAGCGCTCATGCAGCGTCCGCGCGCCGACTCCCAGCGGGGAGACGGCGCCGACGCCGGTGATGACGACCTCTCTGCTCAACCCCGGCTCACCACCAAATCGATCGCGTCGCCCACCGTCTTGATCTTGCCGACGTCGTCGCCCTTCAGCGCCACGCCGTACTCGTCCTCGATGATCTGCGAGAGCTCCGCGAGGTCGAGCGAGTCGACGTCGAGATCCTCGAACGTGGCGTCGCGACTGATCTGCGACTCGTCGACGCCGAACTGCGGAAGCGCCTCGAAGACGGTCTTCTGGACGTTCTCTTCAGTGATGGCAGCAGCCATGTCTCGTGCTCCTCTGTGGGGGTTCTCGATCAGGCGGACATGCCGCCGTCGACGTACAGCGTCGTGCCGGTCATGTAGCCGGCCTCGTCGGAGGCGAGGAACCGCACGGCGGCGGCCACCTCCTCCGGCTTGCCCTGACGGCGCGCCGGGATCGCCTTGACGATCTCGTCCGTGGCGAGCTCCGCGGTCATGCCCGTGTCGATGAAGCCCGGGGCGACCGCGTTGACGGTGATGCCTCGCCGCGCGACCTCCGCGGCGATCGTCTTGGTCATGCCGATCAGGCCGGCCTTGGCCGCGGCATAGTTGGACTGTCCGGCGTTGGCGCGCGGGCCGACGACCGAGGCGATGTTCACGATGCGCCCGTAGCGCGCCTTGACCATCCCCCGCAGCGCGTCGCGCGTGAGCCGGAAGGCGGGCGAGAGGTTGGTGGCGATGACCGTGTCCCAGTCATCGTCGGAGAGCTGGATCGCGAGCCCGTCGCGCGCGACGCCCGCGTTGTTGACGAGCGCGAGCACCGGCCCGAGCTCGTCCCCGAGCTGCTTGATCAGCGCCTTGCCGTCGCCGTTGGAGACGTCGGCGTGCAGCGCGATCGCGCGGGCGCCGGCGTCCTCGATCGCCTTGACCGTGGCCTTGGCGCCGTCCTCGTCGGAGCGGTAGTTGACGCCGACGTTCCAGCCGTCGGCGGCAAGCGCCTTGGCGATCGCGGCGCCGATGCCCTTCGAGGCGCCGGTGACCAGCGCGGTGGCGTTCTCCGGGCGGCTCACGCGAGACCCCACTCCATCACACCGGTGCCCCAGGTGAAGCCCGCCCCGATCGCGCCGAGCAGGACCTTCATGCCGGGCCGCAGGCGGCCGTCCTCGCGGCTGAGCGAGAGCGTCAGCGGGACCGAGGCGGCCGAGGTGTTGCCGAGCTGGCCGATGTAGTCGGCGACCTTGGCGGGATCGAGGTCCAGCCGCTCGCCGACCGCGCGCAGGATGCGCCCGTTGGCCTGGTGGTAGACGAACAGGTCGATGTCCTCGAGCTCGAGCCCGGCGGCGGCCACGGTGTAGACGGTCGACTCCGAGAGGTTCTTGACGGCGATCTTGAACGTCGAGATGCCGTCCATGCGGATCTTGCCGTACTCGTGCGTGGCGACGATCGTGTCGCCGAGCCCGCCGTCGGCGAGCAGGTCGACGCGGCCGATGCCGGCGCCGTTCTCCGACGGCCCGATCACGGCGGCGCCGGCGCCGTCGCCCCACAGCATCGCGGTCTTCTTGTCGTCGAGGTCCGCGAGGCGCGTGAGCGACTCCGCCCCGATCAGCAGGATGCGCTCCGCGCGGCCGACCTCCACGAGCGCCGAGGCCTGGCTGAGGCCGGCGAGGAAGCCGGTGCAGGCGGCGCCGACGTCGTAGGTCGCGGCGCGCGCGGCGCCGAGCGCGTTGGCCACGAGCGGCGCGCAGTTCGGGGTCAGCTCGTCGGCCGTCATCGTCGCGACGATCACGTGATCGAGGTCCATCGGGGCCACGCCCGCATCCTGCAGCGCCCGCCGGCCGGCGAACACCCCGAGGTCGCTCGTGCGCTCGTTCGGCGCGACCTTGCGGCGCGCGTGGATGCCGGTGCGCTTGACGATCCACTCGTCGTCGACGCCGATGCGCTCGGCGATCGGGCCGTTCGGGACGACCTCGGACGGCAGGTAGTGGCCGAGGCCGAGGATCGTCGCCGTGCGTGGTGGCGAGGGGCGGCGCGCGTTGCGCGCCGCGTCGCGGGCGATCTGGTAGAGCTCCGCGGGGAGCGTTGCGCTAGGCATGCACGAGTCCTTCGGCGGGGGTGTCGAACTGGACGCCCTTGAGGATGCGCTTGCCCATGCGGGCGAGCACCTTGCCCGGGCCGACCTCGACGAACGAGGGCGAGCCGGCCTCGTGGATCGCGATCACGGTCTCGCGCCAGCGGACCGGCTTGATCAGCGCCTGCGCGAGCTCCTCGCGGACGTCCTTGAACGGCGCGGCACTGGCGCCGGAGAAGACAGGGAAGGCGGGCTCGGAGACCGAGACCTCGTCGAGCGCGGCGCGGAACGGCGCGACGCTCGGCTCCATCGCGGGCGAGTGGAACGCGCCGGCGACGTCGAGCCTGATGACGCGCGTGCCGCGCTCGCCGGCGATCTCCTCGGTCCGGTCGAGCGCGTCGACGGATCCGGAGAGCACGACCTGGCCGGGCGCGTTGTCGTTGGCGACCGTGACGCCGCCCGCCTGCGCGATCTCGTTCGCGTCCTCGAGCGAGGCGCCCACGAGCGCGAGCATCGAGCCGTTGCGCGCCTCGCCCATCAGGCGGCCGCGCAGCACGACGAGCTCGAGCGCGTCCTCGCGGCTCAGCACGCCGGCGGCGGCGAGCGCTGCGAGCTCGCCCAGCGAATGCCCGGCGGCGGCGGACGGATGCAGGTTCAGGGCGTCCCAGCCGGCGATCGACGCGCAGAAGATCGCGGGCTGGGCGTAGCGGGTGTTCTCACCGGCGCGCGGGAAGGGATCCTCGCCGACCAGCTCGATGACGCGCTCGAGCAGCTCGGGTGCGCGCTGGGCGACCAGATCGCGCATCTCGGGCGTGTGGCTCCCCTGCCCAGGGAAGAGCGCCGCGGGTTCTGTGGCGTTGCTCACACGTGCACCATCACCGAAGCCGGACCTGCGTCACACCTTCTGACCAGGGCTACCCGACGGATGGGGGGCAGAGACATCGCCCTGCGCGCGATGTCTCGGGAGCTCCGTCGCGGCGCCGCCCGTCCCGCCGGGTCCGACGGGAGCTTCCGTCGCGCTCCGGGCCTACGAAATCAGCCCGAGGCGCTGCGCCTTCTGCACCGCCTCGGCGCGGTTGCGCACCCCGAGCTTGCGATACAGCGACGACGTGTGCTCCTTGACCGTGTGCGGCGAGAGGTACAGCGTGCCGGCGATCTCGCGGTTGGTCGCGCCCGACGCGATCGCCTCGAGCACCTCGCGCTCGCGCTCGGACAGCGGCGGCCCGGCGGGCGCCTCGTGCGGCTTGAAGACGGTCATCCCGAGCCCGACCGCGCGCACGGCCTTGGCGATGTCGGCGGCCGGCCAGTCCTTGGAGATGAAGCCCGCCGCGCCCGCGGCGCGCGCCGCGTTCGGGCTGATGCGGCCCGCGCCCGAGATCAGCAGCACGTTGCAGCGCGGATGCTGCCCGCGCAGCTTCTCGCAGATCTCGGCGCCCGACTCCTGACCCACGAATAGGTCCACGAGCGCGACGTGCGGGTCGTAGCGCAGCGCGAGCGCGAACGCCTCCTCGGCGTTGCGCGCCGACAGGCAGCGCTCGACCCAGGGCTGCTCACCGAGCATCAGCCGCAGACCCCAGTGCACGACCTCGTGGTCGTCGACCACGAGCACCCGCAGGCGCCGCTCGCCCGAGCCGGTGGCGATGCGGGAGGGGTTCATGTCATGCACGGTCAAGCGGCACCGCCAGTCTCACTCTCCATGTCCCCGGCTCGCGCTGGCCGAACTCCACGATGCCGCCGACCTGCAGCGCCTCCAGCGCGGCCAGTCGCAGCCCCATGCCGGTCTGCTTGGCGCGCCCGCGCACCCCGTCGTTGACGACGTCGAGCACCAGTGCGCCGTCCTTGCGCTCCAGCCCGACCTCGACGCGGCTCGGCGCGGCGTGCTTGTGCGCGTTTCGGACCGCCTCGGCGAGCACCGACTGCGCCAGCGGCTCCAGCTCGGGAGGGACCTGGACGCGCTCGGAGCCGGGCCGCAGCACGAGCCCGAGGTCGCGGTGCTCGCGGCGCAGCCGCTCGACCTCCTCGAGCAGCGTGGTGTGCGTCTCGGGCGCGCTGCGGCCGAGCGGGCGCTGGAGCGCGCGCCGCAGGTCGAACAGCGCGGCCTGCAGCTCGGCGCCGATGCGCTCGCGCGCCTCGCGGCTGAGCTCGGCCTGGCTGGAGAACACGAGCTGGATTCCGAACAGCCGCTGGATGACGGACTCGTGCACCTCGCGCGCGAGATCCATCCGCTCCTGCAACTGGCGCGCCTGGGCCTGCTTGTTGGTCGCCACGCGCGCGAGCACGGCCAGCCCCGCCATCTTGCCCAGCGTCCACAGCGCGTAGCGCTCGGCGTCCTGCAGCGGCGGGCGGTCGGGACCGCGGTCGGAAAGGATCACGCCGAGCCAGCGGCCGGCGGCGGCCATCGGCGTGCAGACGAGCGTCGAGCGCTCGATCAGCGGGTGGAACTCGGGCGGGACGATCGCCGCGACGTCGCGCGAGACCTCGATGACGCGATCCTCCTCCAGGCACTGACGGGCGATCGGGACGGTCTCGACGGTCACCTGCGCGTCGGCGAAGACCTCGAGCGGGATGCCGTACGCGCCCGCGGCGCCGACGCGGCGGCGCGCGCTGTCGTAGCGGAAGATGACCGCGCGGTCCATGGCGGCGAGCCGGCACGTCGCCTCGCACAGGCGCGAATAGAACGCGTCGCCGGCGGGATCGGACTCCACCCGCGACAGCAGCTCGACGAACGTCTCCAGCGCGTCGACGCGGAGGGTCGCGTCCGATGGCACGGTGTGGCTCTCCATCCCGTGGTCACTCTACGGGGTGCCCAGGAGGCGTTCGACGCCGGCCAGCTGGATCACGCGGCGAACCGCGGGCGAGGCGGCCCGGACGGAGAGCTCGCCGCCGTCGCGCTGGGTCTCCAGCCACGCGTCCATCAGCGTCGTGAGGCCGGTCGAGTCCATGAACGTCACGCCCTCGAGATCCAGCACGACGGCGTGGCGGTACGCGCGCAAGCGCGCGAGCGTCGCCGCGAGCTCCGGCGCGGTGGCGATGTCGAGCTCGCCCTGCAGGACCAACAGGCGATCGCCGTCGAGGTGCGCGACCTCGGTGAGCTTCCAGACCGGGCGGGAGGGCATCCCGGTCGCGAGCCTACTGGACCGTCAGACCGCCTCGAGCTCGAACCAGACCGTCGTACAGTCGTCGGTGTCGACGCCCCAGCGGTCCGCCAGCGTGCCGACGAGGAAGAGCCCGTACCCGCCGGGCTCGTCCGCAGGTCCGGAGCGGGGCTTGGGCGCGAAGCCCCGCCCATGGTCCATCACCTCCACGCGCAGGTGCGAGTTCCACTGCGCGTGCAGCTCCACCGGCTCACCGTCGCCGCCGTGGCGGACGGCGTTCGTCACGAGCTCGGAGATCAGCAGCCGCACGGTCTCGAGGTCCTCCTCCGCCAGGCGCGGACCGAGCGCCGCGACGATCTCCGTCCGCGCCTGCGCCACCGATCCGGGCTCGCCCGCCAGCAGCAGATCGAGGTGCCCGATCGCCGTCATCACTGGAGGCGTGCCCACGTCGCCTGGCGTGGAAACGCACGCTGCCGGTTACTGACACGCCTCGCATTCCTCGCCGTTTCGCATCGCCTCGATCGAGCAGGCGAGGGCGGCCGCCGCCGGCGCGGCGACGGTCGCCTTCTCGATCGAGGAGGCGCCCAGCGTGCGCAGGTAGTAGGTCGTCTTGAGCCCGGCGTGCCAGGCGCGCCGGTACATGTGGCTCATCGCCTTCATGTCCGGCCGGGCGAGGAACAGGTTCAGCGACTGCGCCTGGTCGATCCACTTCTGGCGCCGCGCTGCCGCGTCGATCAGCCACTCGGGCTCGATCTGGAACGCCGTCCGGTAGCGATCCTGCAGGTCCGCGGGGATCGCCGGGATCTCGCTGAGGTCGCCGTCGCGGGCCTTCAGCTCGGCGGCCAGGTCCGCGCTCCACAGGCCCACGGCCTTCAGGTCGCGTACCAGGAACGGGTTGAGGATCACGAAGTCGCCGGACAGGTTGGACTTGGCGAACAGGTTCTTGTACATCGGCTCGATGCACGGCGACGTGCCCATGATGTTCGCGATCGTCGCGGTCGGGGCGATCGCCAGCACGTTGGAGTTGCGCATCCCGCTCGCCGCGATCTTCGCCCGCAGCGGCGCCCAGTCCAGAACGCCGCCGCGCGGCACCTCGACCGCCTCGCCGCGCTCGTGCTCGAGCAGCTCGAGCGTGTCCTGCGGCAGCAGCCCGCGATCCCACTTCGAGCCCGCGTAGGAGCTGTAGGTGCCGCGCTCGGCGGCGAGGTCGCTCGACGCCTCGTACGCGTAGTAGGCGATCGCCTCCAGCGCCTGGTCGCCGAACTCGGCGGCCGCTTCGGAGCCGAACGCCAGGCCCTTGCGGTAGAGCGCGTACTGGAGCCCCATCACGCCCAGGCCGACCGGTCGGTGGCGGGAGTTCGCGGTGCGCGTCGGCTCGGTGGGATAGAGGTTGATGTCGATCACGTCGTCCAGCGCGCGGACGGCGATCCGGACCGTCTCGCGCAGCTTCGCGTGGTCGAGCTCCCCCTCGGCCGTGAGGTGCTGGTCGAGCACGACCGAGCCGAGGTTGCACACCGCGGTCTCGTCCGGACCGGTGTTGAGCGTGATCTCGGTGCAGAGGTTGCTCGAGTGGATCACGCCCGCGTGATCCTGCGGGGAGCGCACGTTGCACGGGTCCTTGAACGTGATCCAGGGGTGGCCCGTCTCGAACAGCAGCTTGAGCATCTGCTTCCACAGCTCGAGCGCCGGGATCGTCTCGGCGTAGAGCTCGCCGGCGGCGGCGCGGCGCTCGTAAGCGGCGTAGCGCTCGGCGAACTCGCGCCCGTAGGTCTCGTGCAGGTCGGGCACGTCGTTGGCCCGGAACAGGGTCCAGTCCGCGCGCGCCTCGACGCGCTGCATGAACAGGTCCGGCACCCAGCAGGCGGTGTTCATGTCGTGCGTGCGGCGGCGCTCGTCGCCGGTGTTGCGACGCAGCTCGAGGAACTCGCGGATGTCGTTGTGCCACAGCTCGAGGTAGGCGCAGCCGGCGCCGGCGCGCTTGCCGCCCTGGTTGACGGCGACGAGCTGGTCGTTGTGGAGCTTGAGGAACGGGACGACGCCCTGACTCTCGCCGTTGGTCGACTCGATCAGCGCGCCGGTGCCGCGCACCGCCGTCCACGAGCCGCCGAGGCCGCCGGCCCACTTCGAGCACATCGCGTTCTCGGCGATGCCGCGGCCGACGATCGACGACAGCGTGTCCTCGACCTTGTAGACGAAGCACGAGGACAGCTGCGAGTGGGGCGTGCCGGCGTTGAAGAGCGTCGGCGTCGAGGAGCAGAAGCGCCGCTGGCGGTACATCGCGTAGAGGTCGAGGACGCGGGCCTCGCGGTCCTGGCTTTCGGGCTCGCCCAGGCACACCCCCATCGCGACGCGCAGCCAGAACAGCTGCGGCGCCTCGATCCGGCGCGGCCGCTTGCCGGTCTTGTCGACCAGCAGGTAGCGGTCGTAGAGCGTCTGCAGGCCGAGGAAGTCGAAGTCGAGGTCGGCGGTGGGGTCGAGCGCCTGGGCCAGCCTCGGCAGGTCGTACTCGAGCATGCGCGGGTCGATGCGGGAGATGCCGGCGCCGTGGCGCAGCGCCTTGGCGAGCGCCCGCTCGTGGGCCGGCTTGAGCGCGCCGACACCGTCGCGGACGACGTCCCAGCCCAGCGTCTCCTCGTAGATGTACGTGAGCAGGATCCGGCCGGCGAAGCGCGAGAAGTCCGAGTCGCGCTCGACCAGCGCCTTGGCGTTGAGGATCACGAGCTTCTGGAGGTCGGCGCGCGCGATGCCCGGGCGGATCGCGCGGCGCAGCTCGCGCTCGAGCGCCTGCGCGTCGAGCGGCAGGTCGAGGCCGATCGCCGCGAAGGCGATCCGCGCGCGCAGGTCCTCGCCCGTCCACGCGGTCTCGCCGCCGTCGGCCTCGGCGACCGGGATCGCCGGCGGCGCGTCGGCCTCGCGGCGCTCCTGCGCGCGCAGCATCGCGCGCTCCGCGCGGTAGACGATGTAGCGCTCGGCGACCCGCATGTGGCCGGCCAGCACGAGCTCCTCCTGCACGATGTCCTGCACCGTCTCGATCGCGACGTACGCGGTCCCGAGCGCGTGGGCGCGCTCGCTCACGCGGGCCGCCAGCGACGTCGCCGGCCCGGAGTCGAGGTTGAGCGAGAGGAACGCCTTGCGGATCGCCGTCTCGATCTTGGCCGCGTTCCAGCCCGCGACCTCGCCGGAGCGGCGGATCAGGCGCACGGTCGTGCGCGCGGAGGTGGTCGGGAGCGCGCGGCGCAGGACGAGCGCCTTCGCGATCTCGAAGTAGCCGGCGTCGATCAGCGCCGCTTCGACCAGCGTCGAGAGGTCGTGCGTCGTGATGGTCGCGGCGCCCTGCAGGCGCGCGAGCACGTCCGCGGTGGTGGCCCGGACGATGGCGCGCTCGGCGGCGCCCGCGGCGTCGCGCTCGCCGTTGGCGAGCGCCAGCACGCGCAGCGCGTCGGCGACCATCCGCGCGGGGTGCTCGGGCGTCAGCGGCGCCTCGCCGCCGTCCTCGCCGACGAGGCGCACGGCGGGCGCCTCGCCGGGCAGCTCGGGCAGCGCGACGGGCTCCCCGGGCAGCGACGCCGCGCGCTTGAGCTCGAGGTCCTGCAGGATCTCGGCGAACTCGATGACCATGGCTAGAGCTCCTCGTCGGCGACGAGCGCGAGCGACGAGGCCTTCTGGTACTCGGTCACCCGCCCTTCGAAGAAGTTCGTCTCCTTGCGCACGTCCATCAGCTCGGCCAGCCAGGGCAGGGGGTTCTCGAGCGCGACGTGGTGGAGCGGGTCCAGGCCGGCGCTCGCGAGGCGGCGGTCGGCGATGTAGTCGACGTACTGCGTGAAGTCCTCGGCGCTGAGGCCGACGCCCTCGACCGGCAGGCAGTCCTCGATGAAGCGCTGCTCGAGCGCGACGGCTTCGCGCATCAGCTCGCGCAGCTCGTCCTTGAAGGCCGGCGTCCAGATGCCGGGGTTCTCGGCGGCGAGCTCTGAGAGCAGGCGGCGGAAGAGCTCGATGTGGTTGGACTCGTCCCGCAGCGTGTAGCGGAACATCGTGCCGATGCCGGGCAGCTTCCCCTGCCGGTAGAGCGACAGGATCATCCCGAACAGGCCGTAGAACTGCGTGCCCTCCATGCACTGGCCGAAGACGAAGATGTTGCGGGCGAGGAGCCTCACGGCCTCGGGGTCGGTCATGTCGAGGTCGCGCCGGAGGGCGTGCGAGACGTCGGTCACGAAGCGGTTCTTCGCGACGATCGAGGGCACGTCGTCGAACATCGCCTCGCACTCGTGCGGGTCGATGCCGAGCGAGGCGATCATGTACAGCAGCGAGTCCGCGTGGATGTTCTCCTCGTGCGCGTGGCGGCCGAGCACGAGCTTGAGCTCGGAGGCGGTCACGAGCTCGCGGACGACGTGGATGACGTTGTCGCCCACGATCCCCTCGGCGGCCGAGAAGTAGCCGACGCCCATGCGCACGATCCAGCGGTCGATCTCGCTCAGCGCGCGGTCGTCGCGCCACTGCTCGATGTCCTTGGCCATCTGGACGTCCTCGGGCTCCCAGTGGTTGGCCTTCATCGTGCGATAGAGCTCGTACGCCCAGCCGTAGCGGAGCGGGAGCAGGTTGAAGCTCAGCGTCTCGCGGCCGCCGACGACTCGCTTGGCGGCCAGCGCCGCCTCGGCCTTCGCCTTGTCGAGGACGAAGGTGCGCGATCCGATCGTGTACGTGCTCTGCAATGCGGGCCTCCTGGCGGTCGGTTTCAGGAGGCCTCAGGACCCGCGCGGTGCGCGACGTCGGCTGTCCCTCTACCGAGGACGTTCCAACGGGCGCGGAGCAGTCGACCGGGCTCGGCCCCTGCGAGGGGCATCACCGTTGCGGGACAGCGCCGGGATCGCACCGGACTTCGCTGGCATCCACGCCGCATCTGTGTGCGACGCCGACGAACCTATGCCACGCCCCGGACGGATCGCCGCCGGCGGCGCCCCACGAGGATCGCCGGGGTCGCCGCCGGCACGCGGGCCGCGGTCTCCCGCGGCCCGCGTCGCGTCGGCTCAGCGCAGCGTGATCGCGATCGCCGCGCCGCCCGCGCGCAGCGTGTAGCGGCCGCGCGGGAGCGCCTTCGCCGCCCGCAGCGCGTGCGCCGTCCCGCGCGCGTACGTGTGCCCGTGGCGCGTCAGCCGCGCGCTGCCCTTGGCGCTCACCGTGCACGTGACCTTGCGGCGCGCCTTGCCCGTGATCTTGCAGCTGACCTTCGCAGCGCGACCGCGCGGGCCGGCCGGGCCGGCGGGACCGGGCGCCCCGTTCGCGCCCGCGGCTCCCGGCGCGCCGGCGTCGCCCTTCACCCCGCCCGGCGCGGCCGGCGTCGCCGTGCCCGTGCCGGTCAGCGCGACCGTCTCGCCGAGCACCGTCAGCGTCCCAGCGCGCGGGCCGCTCTCGCCCGGCGCGAACCGGACCCGGACCGTGCAGCTCGCGCCGGGCTCCACCACGGCCGCACAGCCGTCGGAGGCGATCAGGAAGTCGTCCCCGCCGGCGATCGCGTGCGCGCCGCGGACCGGGTACTCGCTCGCGGTGAACGTCACGGCGCGGGCGGCGCCGATCGTCCCGACCGCCTGGTTGCCGAAGCCGGCGTCCTCGCCCGCCAGCGTCCCCTGCGGCAGCGGCGTGTGCTGGAGCCGCAGCGCCGCCACGTCGCCGAACGGCACCGGCTGCCCGGCGGCGAGCTTCTCCGCGCCGCCGTCGAGCGAGGCGAGCCAGCCGCCGGCGGGATCGTCGGGCGTCTTGCCGTTCAGGCTCGTCACGCGGCCGGCGCTGACCGTCAGCTCCGTCACGCAGCCCGCGGGCATCGACGACGCCTTCGCGGCCGCGAGGACGGCGGTGAGCGGCGCGCCGGCGGGCGCGGTGGTGCGGCAGAACGAGACGCCGCCGTGGCCGTCGTCGATCGCGAGCGCGACGGGCACGCTCGTCCCGTCCGCCACCGCCGGCGCCGGGCGCACGCTGAGCGGCTCGGCGCTGAAGCTCTCGCCCGCCAGCGCTCGGACCGCATCCTGGCTCGCGTAGAGGTTCGGGTTCGCGCCCTCGGACTCGGTGGTCGTGTACTTGAACGAGCCGTTCGCGCGCTGCAGCGAGAGCAGGAAGTCCACCGGCGTCTTGCCCTGCGCGGTCGTCCAGTCGGCCGACTGGGGATCGATCCCGCAGGCGTTGAGGCCGGAGACGACCCACGAGTTGGAGTCCGCGTTCTTGCCGAAGATCGCGTTGAAGCCGCCCGTCGCGGGGTCCAGCTTGCCCTTCAGGAACGCGAGGCCGGCGGCGACCGCGGGATCGGCCGGCGTCACACCCGTGTCGCACAGGGCCGCGATCGCCGCGCCGGTCATGTCGACGTCGCTCGCGCTCGCCTTCTGCGCGGGCGTGATGCCGGGGCCGAACGTCCAGCCGCCGTCATTGTGCGCGTTCGCGCGGATCGCCTGCGCGCCCTGGGCGAGCAGCGACCGCGGCACGTGGGTGCGGGCGAGCGCGAGGACCGAGAAGATCTGGCCGTTGATCAGATTCGGGCTGCCGTAGTAGCCGCCCGGCTGGTAGAGGCCCGCGAGCTGGGCGACGAGGTTCGAGCTCGCGCTCAGCCGCGTCGGCTGCAGGCCGGCCGCGTGGGCGGCGAGCAGGACGCGGGCGAAGTCGGTCGCGACGTAGCCGGAGGCGTTCTTGAACGTCGCGGCGTCGGTCGGCGCGATCCAGGCGTCGCTGGTCCAGGTCGTGTTGAAGAAGTCCTGGGCGGACGGCCCGCCGGCGCCGTGGACGTCCTTGGCGTCGATGCCGGCGGCGGCGAGCGCGGAGAGCGACCAGTCGCCGCCGTAGCCGGGGATGTTGCCGGTGGCGACGTCCTGCTTGGACCGGAGCCAAGCCGTGCCGTTGGCGATCGCGGCCTGGACCTGCCCGGGCGGGGCCGCCTGGGCCGGTGCTGCGAGACAGGCGGCGGCGATGCCTGCCGCGAGGGCGGTTCTGAGTCGGTGCATGTCGATGCTCCCTTCGGGAGGCGGCGACACGCGCCGGCGCATGGCAGCGGCGGCCGGGCCGGCCGCCTAGACGCGAGACGGATGACGTCCCACGGCAGGGTGTTCGGGCTCGGGCTCAACCTCCGGGGCCTCCTTCCCGAGCCGAGCCGGCTCAGTGGACCTGCGACCCGTTCGTCACCCATACCGCTGCGCGTCAGCCCCGGCCTCGCACCGGGTTCCCCGACGCCGTGGGGCCGGGGAAGGTACTAGAGTCCGCGGCCGAAAGGGACCGGTGGTCAAGGGAAGTCCGGTGAGAAGCCGGCGCGGGCCCGCCACTGTGACCGAGGAACGCCCTCCGCATCACGTCACTGAGTCCTGCTCGGGAAGGCGCGGAAGGGAAGCTCGGGAGCCAGGAGACCTGCCTCCGGTCCACAACGTCGGACGCCCTCGCGGAAAGGGGCCAAGGCATCTTGCGGTGGATCATCCGCGCGACGACCGTCGCGCTCTTCTTCGGGGCCGCGGCCCCGGCGGTCGCGGCTCCGGCCGTCGTCGACGTCCGCATCGAGGGCGCGACGCGCACGCTGTTCGAGGGCCCGGTGCGGACCGACGGCCACGCGGTCCGCGCGGCGTCGGACACGGCCGCCCATCACTGCGACGGCACCAACAACGGCGCGAACCCGGAACCCGGCCCGACGGCCACGGCGGCGAGCGTCGACGCGATGACGATCACCGGGCGCGACTTCGACGCCGACTGGTATCCGGGCCTCGACGACTACTTCCTCACGCGCTTCGGCCCCGACGCGGAGAACGACGACGCCTACGCCTGGTGGGGCATTCTCGTCGACGACGTCTTCACCACGGTCGGCGGCTGCCAGTCCCGGGTCGCGGACGGCGACCGCGTGCTGTGGGCCTACGACGCCTTCAGCGGGCGGCCGTTCCTGAAGCTGAGCGGGCCGCCGGCGGCGGGCGCCGGCGCGCCGTTCACGGTGACCGTCAAGGACACGGACGGCACGCCGGTGCAGGGCGCGATCGTCGCGCCGGTGAGCACCGACGCGGCCGGTGATCAGACGGTGCTCACGGGCTCGACCGACGCCGCGACGACCGGCGCGGACGGAACGGCCACGCTCAGCTTCGCCGCCGCCGGCTGGCATCGGATCAAGGCCGCAGGCGACGGATTCGTGCGCTCGAACCGCCTCGACGTGTGCGTCGCCCAGTGCGGCCCCGCGCCGGCCGACACGCTGGTCCGGGCGGTTGCGACGCCGACGCCGTCGGCGACCCCCGCGCCGTCGCCGACCCCGGCGCCGTCGCCTTCGCCGGAGCCGACGCCGGTCGCGGTCGCGGCGACGCCGGAGCCCGTCGCCGCGCCGCCGCTGCGCATCTCCGCGCCCCGGATCACCACGGCGGGCGACCGTCGCGGCCTGGTCGAGGTCCGGTGGCAGATCGCCGATCCGGGCCCGGGGCTGCGCGGCTGGACGCTCGAGTCCGCGCCGGCGCGCACGAAGACGTGGACGACGCGCGCCACCGGCGGCGCCGGCAAATCCTCCGCGCGTCTCCCCCTCCCTGCCGGCCGCGGCTACGACCTGCGCTTCACCGCGACCGACGTCCTCGGCCGCGTCTCCACCGTCGCGGCCGGCCGGGTGCTCGTCCCGCTCGACGACCGCTCGCTCGGGCTGGGGCACGCGTGGCGCCACGCGTCGTCGGCGCGTGCCTGGCGCGGCACGCTCTCATTCGGCGCCCGTGGCGCCGCACTCGCGGTGCGGCTGTCCGGCGGCCGTCCGGTCGTCCGCGTCCGCGCCTCGCGCGCGGGCACGCGCGTGAAGCTCGGGTCGCGTACATACCGCGTCTCGGGCTCGACCCGCACGATCACCGGCGTCCGCCGGGCGGCCGGGCGCGTCGAGCTGCGCGTGCTCGCCGGGCGCCTGGGAGTGGACGGCGTTGCGGTGGCGCCCTGACGTCGTCGCGGCGGCGGCCGCGGTCCTGCTCTTCGCGGCGCTCTGCGGCCTGGCCGCGGCGGCGCCGCCCGACGCGCAGAACCGCGACCGGCTCGACGCGACCGTCCGCTACCTCCAGAACGCCCAGAACCCCGACGGCGGCTTCGGCTCGGCGGTCGGCGCTCCGTCGGACGCCGACTTCAGCGCGTGGGTCGCGTACGCGCTGGCCGCGGCGGGGATCAACCCGCAGGACCAGGCGAAGCCCGGCGGGACCGACGCGTACGCCTACCTCGCTGAAGAGACCGCCGGCCTGTCGGTCACGACCGACTGGGAGCGCGTGCTGCTCGTCGCGATCGCCGCGGGCACGCCGCCGCACGACTTCGGCGGGACGGACCTGGTGGCGCGCATCCTCGAGCGCCGCCTGCCCGACGGCTCCTTCCCGCACGACGCGGGCGGCACGGCCGGCGGCGTCAACGACACCGCGTTCGCGGTGCTCTCCCTGTGCCGCGTCCCCGATCCCGCCGCGCAGGCCGCGATCCCCGGCGCGGTGGACTGGCTGCTCTCGGTGCAGGACCCCAAGACCGGCGGCTGGGGCCACACGCCGGGAGGCGCGACGGTCGGCGTCGACATGACCGGCGCCGTGATCCAGGCGCTCGACGCCGCCGGACGGCGCGGGACCGAGGCCGAACGGCGCGGGTTCGACTACCTGCGCTCGCTCCAGAACGACGACGGCGGCTTTCCGCAGGCGTCGTGGGTCAAGGCGTCCAACGTCGCCTCGACGGCGTGGGCGGTGCAGGCGATGTGGTCGGCCGGGATCGATCCGCGGACGTGGGAGCGCGCCGGCGGCGACCCGCTCGACTACATGGCCCACATGCAGCAGCCGGACGGCTCGGTCCGGTACATGGACGGCGACGACTCCAACCGGCTGTGGATGACCGCCCAGGTCGCGCCGGCGTTCGCCGGGCAGGCGAACCCGCCGTCGCCCGCGCCGCGCTCCAAGCCGCCCGAGCCGGTCCCGACGGTCTCCGCGACGCCGGCGGGAGCGCCGGCCGCCGGCGAGGGCCAGGGCGGCCTCGGCGGGCGGCAGAGCGGCGGCGTGATCGCGGGCGGCGGCGGCGAGGGCGCGCCGCTGTTCAGCCGGCCGCGGCCGCAGAGCCGCGGGCGGACGGCGGGCGGCGCGCGCGAGCTCGATCCGCGCCGCGCGCGCCGCGCACCGGCTGCGCCGACACCGGTGCCCCTCGCCACGGCCACGGCGACGCCCGCCCCGCCCCGCCGCGCCACGACCGCGACGCCCACGCGCGCGGCACGCGGCACGCGCCTCGCCGGCGACGGCGCCGGACCGGGCGGGCCGGGCGGGCCGGGCGGTTACGCGACCGTCACCGGCACGCTCGTCGACACGAACGGCAAGGCGGCGCCACACGCCCTCCCCGCGGCGCCGGGCCTGCGAGCCGCCGGCGCGGGCGGAGCGGGCGACGCCGCCGCGCTCGCGATCGCGATCGCGCTCGGCTGCGCCGCCCTCGCCGGCGCCACGGTCGAGCTCCGTCCCCGCGGGGCCCGCGCGTGATCGGCGCCTTCGACCTCGGCGAAGCGCTCGCCCGCATCGCCGCCGCCCTCCACGTCCCGGTCATGATCGGCGCGCTTCTCGCCCTCCTCGCGTGCGCGCTCGAGCTCGGGCGCTTCGCCGGCGAGGCCTGGCGGCGGGCTCGCCTCGGCCGCGGCGCGCTCGCCGGCATCCTCGCCCGCGGGATCGCGGAGCCGCGGCTGATCGAGCCGCTATGCGGCCAGGCGCCCACGCGCGCCGCGGGCGCCGCCGCCGCGCGCGTCGCGCGAGCCGTGTCGGCGGCCGACCGCACCGCCGCCGAGCACGCGCTGGCCGACTTCGAGCTCGCCGTCCAGCGGCGGCTCGACCGCACGCGGATCCTCGTCCGCGCGGGTCCGGCGATCGGCCTCATGGGGACGCTGATCCCGCTCGCGCCCGGCCTCGCCGCGCTCGGCCGCGGCGACGTCCCCGCGCTCGCCGAGGACCTCCGCAGCGCGTTCGGCGCGACCGTGATCGGCCTGCTCGTCGGCACCGTCGCCTACGCGCTCACGCTCACGCGGACGCGCCTCTACACCGAGGACCTCGCCGCGCTCGAGCGGGCGGCGGGCGCATGAGGCGCACCGGGCTCGGTCGCCACGGCCGGCTGTCCGGCGAAGACGCTGGCGACCCGCTCGACGGCCTCGTCAACCTGTTCGACATCGGGATCGTGCTCGCGATCGCGTTCCTCGTGGCAGGCCTCGGTCTCACGCGCGACCCGAAGTCCGGCCGCGTCGAGCCGCGCCCCCCCGCCCCCACCGCCACGCCGCAGGGCCCCACGGCCAGCGGCCGGGGACAAGCCGTCGGGACGGTCTACCAGCTCGCCGACGGCCGCCTCGTCCTCGTCGGTCCCAACGGGACCCGCCGCCCCATCGGCCCCTGAACCTGAAGAGCCTCAGAGACTCTGAGGCGTTGGCCAGGTGTGGACCGGCTCGTTGGAGTGCATGTGCTCGCGGTATAGGACCGCCATCTCGCGCAGCGCGTCCGCCCGGTCGAGCCGCTCGTAGAGCCGGTGGAACGCCGCCGCCTGCCAGGCGGCGCCGTTGACGCCCGTCACGCAGCGCCGCTCGACGATCCCGAGCAGCCGGTCGGCGTCGGCGGCGTCCACGCCCCAGCGCGCGAGCCCTTCGCGCGCCATCGGCAGCAGCTTGCGCAGCACCAGCTCCGCCGCCGGCGCCTCGCCCACGCCGGGCCAGTACATCCGCGCGTCGAGCCCGTGCCGGGCGCCCGCGTGGAAGTTGTCCGCGGCCGCCGCGAACGACATCTGCGTCCACACGGGCCGCTCGTCGTCGACGAGCACCCGGACGAGGCCGTAGTAGAAGGCGGCGTTGGCGAGGGTGTCGACGACCGTCGGGCCCGCGGGCAGCACGCGGTTCTCGACGCGCAGATGCGGGCGCCCGCGCACGACGTCGTACACCGGCCGGTTCCAGCGGTAGATCGTCCCGTTGTGCAGCCGCAGCTCCTGCAGCCGCGGCGCGCCGCCGGACTCGAGCACCGCCATCGGATCCTCGTCCTCGCACACCGGCAGCAGCGACGGGAAGTAGCGCACGTTCTCCTCGAAGAGGTCGAAGATCGAGGTGATCCAGCGCTCGCCGAACCAGACGCGCGGGCGCACGCCCTGCGCCTTGAGCTCCTCCGGGCGCGTGTCGGTCGCCTGCTCGAACAGCGCGATCCGCGTCTCGCGCCACAGCTCGCGCTGGAAGAAGAACGGCGAGTTCGCGCCGACCGCGAGCTGGAACCCGGCGATCGCCTGCGCCGCGTTCCAGTGCGGCCCGAACGCCGCCGGATCGACCAGCTGGTGGAGCTGGACGCTGGTGCACGCCGCCTCGGGCGCGATCGAGTCGGCGTACACCGCCAGCCGCTCCAGGTGCTCGATCGCGATGTGCAGGTCCTCGCCGCGCGCGGCGAAGATCTGCTCGTTCAGCAGCGCGTAGCGCGGGTTGGCCGACAGCGCCTCGCGGTTGAGCAGCTCCGGCGTCAGCGTCGGCAGGATGCCGATCATCAGCAGCCGCACGTGGGCCTGGCGAGCCGCCGCCTCGGCGTTGTTGAGATCGGCGCGCACGCACTCCTCGAGGTCGCTGAACACGCCGTCCACCAGGTGCCGCGGCGGGATGTTGATCTCGACGTTGAACTGTCCCAGCTCGGTCTGGAAGTCCTCGTCGGCGATCAGCTCGAGCACGTGCGTGTTGGCGAGCGCGGGATCGCCCGTCTCCTCGGTGAGGTTGAGCTCGATCTCCAGCCCGATCGAGCGCTTGTCGGCATCGAAGCGCGCTTCGCGCAGCATCCGCGCGAACACGTCGAGGTTGCGCTTGACCTTGTCGCGGTAGCGCTGGCGATCCTCGCGCGTGAATACGGTCGCGGCGACCTCGTCGCCCATGACTGCGGCTCCCCGGTACGGAGAGCCGCAGTGTCTCACAGCGTCAGGGTGTCGTGGTGGACCACGTCCAGGTGAGCGTCGTCGAATACGGCAGCGCGTCGCTCACCGTCACCGTGCCGCCGTCCGTCGCGTCGCCGGCGTTGCCGACCGTCAAGGTCAGCGTCCCCGGGTTGACCGTCGTGTTCGCCCCCCCGACGCGCAGCAGCGTGGACCGGCTGTGTTTACGCCCGGCCGGCCGACTGGCGGCGCGACCGGGTCACGGCGTCAGACGCCACCGCGGCGAGCAGCACGCCGCCGGTGACCATGAACTTCACCGAGGTGTCCCACGCGAGCAGGTCCATCCCGTTGGAGATCGACACGATCACCAACGCGCCCAGCAGCGCGCCCCACACCGAGCCGCGGCCGCCGAACAGGCTCACGCCGGCCACCACGGGCCCGGCGATCGACATCAGGAGCAGGTCCCCGCCGCCCGAGGACTGGTTGACCGCGAGCAGGCGCGACGCGGCCATGATCCCGCCCGCCGACGCCATCAGCGAGGCGATCACGAACACGAGCGTGCGGATCCGCGCGACGCGGATGCCGGCGCGCCGGGCGGCCTCGGCGTTGCCGCCGATGGCGTAGATGTGGCGGCCGAACGGCGTCCGCAGCAGCACCGTGTTCATCACGAGCACGAGCACGACGAGGATCAGCAGCGCCAGCGGCACGCCGCGGTCGGCGTTCAGCACCGCCACCGCGACGATCACGGCCGCCGCCGCGCAGCCGACTCGCAGGCCGAGCGCGAGCAGCGGCTCCGCCGCGAGCCCCGACCGCTCCCGTCGACGCCGGTGCCGAAGCGCCGACGCGACGAGAGCGGAGACCCCCACAACAGCAAGCAGCCAGCCGACGAGATCGGAGAAGAAGGTCGAGGTGAGGCCGGTGATCGTGGAGTCGGTCACGTTCAGCGTGCCGGTCGAGCCGAGCACGCGCAGCTGCGCCCCCTGCCAGGTCAGCAGGCCCGCGAGGGTCACCACGAAGGTCGGGATCGCCAGCCGCGTCGCCACCGTGCCCTGGAAGGCGCCGATCGCGACGCCGACCGCGAGCCCGGCGGCCAGCGCCGGCACGGCGCCCCAGCCGGCCTTCACCGACAGGCTCGCGGTGACCGCTGCCGACAGGCCGCTCACGGCGCCAACCGAGAGGTCGATCTCACCAAGCAGCAGGACGAGCACCACGCCGACGGACACGGTTCCCACCGCGACGCTCTGGAGCGCCAGGTTGGTCAGGTTGACCGGCGTCAGGAAGCGGTCGTGCGCGATCGCGAAGATCGCCCAGATGATCGCCAGCGTGATCAGCACCCGCAGCGACCCGGCCTCGCCCTGCGAGAGCCGCCGCAGCACGGCGCGCGGGCTGACCTCGAGGCCCGCCGCACGCTCGGTCGTCGCCGGAGCGCTCACCGGCGAGCACCGCCGATCTCGGCGAGGGACCGGCCGGCGTTCGCTTCGAGCATCGCTTCGCGGATGCTCATCCGGCCACCGCCACCGTCGCGCCCGTGATCGCCCCGACCACGTCCGCGTGCCGCGCCGGGTCGCCCGGGAACTCGCCCGCGTTGCGGCCGAGCCGCAGCACGACGATCCGGTCGGCGACCTCGAACACGTCCGCGAGGTTGTGCGAGACGATCAGCACGCCCAGCCCGCGCGAGCGCAGCCGCTTGACCAGCTCGAGCACCTGCGCCGTCTGCGACACGCCCAGCGCCGCGGTCGGCTCGTCGAGGACGACGAGCTTCGGCTCGCCGAGCAGCGCGCGCGAGATCGCGACCGACTGGCGCTGGCCGCCGGAGAGCGTCCCGACCTCCGCGCGCACGCTCGGCAGCCTGACCGACAGCGAGTGCAGCAGCTCGCTCGCCTTGCCCTCCATCGCGATCTCGTCCATGAACCTCAGGCCGCCCTCGCGCGCCTCCGTCCCGAGGTAGAGGTTGGCCACGACGTCGAGGTTGTCGCATAGCGCGAGGTCCTGGTACACGACGGCGATCCCGAGGTCGGACGCGTCGTGCGGGGAGCGGATGTGCACCTCGCGCCCCTCGAACGCGATCGTCGCCTCGTCGGCGGGCGCGACGCCGGAGATCGCCTTGATGAGCGTGGACTTGCCCGCCCCGTTGTCACCCGCGAGGGCGACCACCTCCCCGGCGTCGACCGTGATGTCGACGTCGCGCAGCGCCTCCACCGCGCCGTAGCGCTTGGAGGCGCCGGTGACGGTCAGCAGTGGCGTCACTGGATCCCCGCGTCGGCGCAGGCGCTCGCGTACTTGCTCGTGCAGATGTCGGCCGCGGAGTGGAACTCGTCCGCGATGATCGTGTCCTTGATGTTGTCCTTGGTGACCGGCGTCGGGTCCAGCAGCACCGTGGGGACGTCGCCCGCGCCGTTGTCGACCGAGGAGTTCACCAGGCTGGCCTGGGGCTTGGTGCCGCGCACGAGGTCGACCGCGAGCTCGGCGGCCGACTCGGCCTGCTTCTTGATCGCGAGGTAGATCGTCATGTACTGCTCGTCGGTGAGAATCCGCTGGATCGCCGCGACCTCGGAGTCCTGGCCGGTGGTCACGACGCTCTTGACGTCCATCCGGCCGACTTCATCGCGGCGATCGCGCCGCCGACCATGCCGTCGTTGGCGGAGTAGACGCCCGCGATCTTGTCCTTGCCGATCGCGGTGATCGCCTGCTCGGTCTCCTGCTGGGCCTTGTCCGGGCTCCAGTCGGGCGTGTCGTACTCGCGCGCGATCTTCACGCCCGAGGAGTCCAGCACCTCGTGCGCGCCCTTCTTGTAATCGCCGGAGCTGGGGTCGGTGGGCGAGCCGTTGAGCATCACGATCTGCTTGCCGCCGGCCGAGCCGAGCTTGTCGAGCAGGCTCTGCGCCTGGATCTTGCCGACCTTCACGTTGTCGAAGGACACGTAGTAGTCGATCGGCGCGCCCGAGATCAGGCGGTCATACGCGATCACCGGGATCTTCGACTGCTTGGCCCGGTTCACCGTCGCCTGCGCGGCGTCGGCGTCGACCGCGTCGAGCACGAGCACCTTCGCGCCGTTGGTGATCGCGGCCTCCGCCTGCTGCTGCTGCCGCGACGCGTCCTGATTGGCGTTCGAGTAGATGATCTTGCAGTCCGGGCAGAGCTCCTTGACCTTGGCCTCGAAGCGCGGCTTGTCCTGCTCCTCGTAGCGCGTCGTCTTCGTCTCGGGCAACAGCAGCGCGATCGTGCCGCTCTTCTCGCCCGACGACTTGGCTCCTCCGCCGGAGGCAGTGCCGGAGCCGTCGTCATCACTGCCGCACGCGGCCACGGCGCAGGCCAGCGAGACCGCGATCAGCGCGAGCGAGCCCCTCCGCTGAATCCCCATCGAGGTTCCCCTTTCCTCTCTCTCCAGTTCAAGTAAAGGTACTTTCCGAATGCCGGTCGGTCAAGAGCCATACCAAGTAGGAGCGGCGCCCCTACTCGGCAGCCTCCTTTCCGAATTCGGCTCCGAGCGCGGCCGGGCTGGCCGCCGCGTGGCGGTGATTGGACGGCCGCGCGACGAGGCTCGAGGCGAGCCCTGTCGCGGCTGCGAGGGCGTCGGACCAGTCGCGGCCCGAGGCGAGCGCCGCCAGCAGTCCCGCGTTGAAGGCGTCGCCGGCGCCGGTCGTGTCCCTCGGCTCCACGACCGGCGCCGGGCTCGTCAGCCGGCCCCCGCCTGGGCCGAAGGCGATGCAGCCCTCGGCGCCGAGCTTGATCACGACCCAGCCGCCCGACCGCCGCTGGAGCGCCCGGCCGGCCCGCGGGACCGCGTCCACTCCGGCCAGCGCGCAGGCCTCCGCCTCATTGGGAAGGAAGACGTCGACCAGCGGCAGGATCGAGTCCAGCTCGGCGCGCGCGGCCTGGGGGAACCCCTCCGGATCCCAGGCGGTGTCGAAGTAGGTGCGCGCGCCGCGCTCGCGCGCCGCGGCGAGCAGGCGGCGCGTGGGCTCCCCCCGCAGCGAGGGGGAGCAGAAGTAGTCGCATAGCAGCACGTGCTCGGCGGCCAGGCTCTCGGGCGGCACGATCGTCTCGCCGGCCGTGCCGGTCACGCCGAGGTAGGTGAGGAAGGCGCGCTCGCGGTGCGGCGCCTCGGCGGCGACCGTCAGGCCCGTCGGCTGGGCCGGGTCGACGTAGATGTCGTCGGCGAGGTCGAACTCCCCCAGGCGGTCGAGGATCCAGCGGCCGAAGTGATCGTCGCCGACGGCGCCCACGAGGCGCGGCGCCACCCCGACCTCGGCCAGCGCCAGCGCCGTGTTGGCGCCCGCCCCGCCGACGCGCAGGCTCATCTCGTCGACGAACGCGCTCGCCCCCGCGGGCGGCAGCGCGTCCACCGGCGTCAGCACCAGGTCGACCTGGACGCAGCCGATGACCGTCACGGCGTGCACGTACGTGTTCCCTCCGCCCCTCTCCGCATCCTTTTAGGTACCTTTCCTAACGAATTGCCAAGCTACCGGCTCGGATCCGGTTGGTCAAGACCGGCGGCTTAGGTAGGCTTGTTGTCCTAGATGCGCGGGAATTTGCGGGATTCGCTGAGCGGGGAGAGCCCGCGCCCCAACCTGCTTCGCGAGCTGAGCGAGCAGGCGATCCTCGAGACGATCTTCCGCGAGGGGCCGATCACGCGCCCCGAGATCGCCGAGCGGACGCACATCTCCAAGCCGACGGTGTCCGCCGTCGTGGACCGCCTGGTCGACGCGCACCTCGTGCAGCCCGCCGGCGAGCGCCCGGGGCGGCGCGGGCGCACGCCGCTCGCGTTCACCGTCAACTCCGCCGCCGGCTTCGTCGTCGGCATCGACATCGGATCGACGCGCGTGCGCGTGGCGGCGGTCGACATCTACGGCGAGAAGCTGCGCGAGCTGGAGCTGGAGACCGCGACGGGCGGGCCGCGCGCCGTCGAGGAGCAGATCACCGCCACCGTGCGCCAGATCGATCGCGAGCTCGCGGCCTCGCACCGCGAGCTGCTCGCCATGGGCGTCTCGACGCCAGGCGTCGTGGACCCCGCCACGCGGCGCGTGACGTCGCTCGCCTGGCATCTGAGCGCGACCGGCGAGTTCGACTCGCTGGCGACGCTCGAGAGCCGCTTCGGCGTCCCGGTCCTGGTCGACAACGACGTCAACATGGCCGCCGTCGGCGAGAAGTGGCACGGTCTCGCGGGCGGCGCCTCGACGTTCGTGTTCGTCTCGATCGGCGCCGGCGTCGGCATGGGCCTCGTGATCGAGAACGACCTCTTCCGCGGCTTCCACGGCGCGGCCGGGGAGATCGGCTACCTGCCGCTCGCGCGCGACCCGTTCGACGCGCACCACCGCCGGCTGGGCGGCCTGGAGGACGAGATCGCCGCCGGCGGCATCCTCGCCGCTTACACCGCCGCCGGCGGCGAGGCCGCCTCCGCGCGCGAGGTCGTCGAGGCCGCGCGCGACGGCGACGAGGTGGCGTCCGGCGTGCTGGAGAGCGCCGCGCAGCGCATCGGACTGGCCATCGCGACGGTCTGCGCGGTGATCGATCCCGAGCTGGTCGTGCTCGGCGGGCGCATCGGCGGCTCGCCGGACCTGCTGCCGGCCGTGCGGGCGACCGTCGGGCGCCTGCTGCCGTTGCCGATGCGGATCGAGACGAGCATCCTGGCCGAGCGCGCCGCGCTCGAGGGCGCGCTGGCGATGGCGCTGCGCGAGGCGCGAGACCGGCTGTTCAGCCGCGAGCGCCGCGCGCCCGCGGCCGGCTAGTCCGGCACCGCGATCCCGGGGCGCGCCACGAGCCCTACGCTCGTAGCCGCACATGAGCACCCCCGCGACCGTCGCACTCAAGCGCGCAGGCCTCGAGGCGCGCACGCACGCGTACGAGCACGACCCGAAGGCCGAGTCCTACGGCGTCGAGGCGGCCGAGGCGCTCGGCCTCGATCCCGCCCGCGTCTTCAAGACGCTCGTCGCCCAGGTCGACGGGCGCCTGCACGTCGCGATCGTGCCCGTCGCGCGCCAGCTCGATCTGAAGGCGCTCGCGGCCGCGGCCGGCGGCAAGCGCGCCGAGATGGCCAAGGTCGCCGACGCCGAGCGCGCGACCGGATACGTCGCCGGCGGCATCAGCCCGCTCGGGCAGAAGAAGGCGCTCGCGACGGTGATCGACGAGTCCGCGCTCGCGCATCCCACCGTCTTCGTCAGCGGCGGCCGGCGCGGGCTCGAGATCGAGCTGGCCCCGGAGGACCTGCGGCGCCTCACGCGCGCGAGGACCGCCGCGATCGCCCGTTAGCGCACGCCTTGGCGGCTGAGGCGGATCGCCTCGGCGACGTTCGCGCTCGTGACGAAGCGCGGGCCGGTCGGGATCAGTCCTCCCGCCTGGGGGAAGATCCCGTGGCGCGCGCGCTCGGCGAGCAGCACGATCGGCAGGTAGCCCTCGAGATAGGGCTGCTGGTCGATCGCGAACAGCAGCCGCTTCTCCTCGATCGCCCGCAGGACGTCGTTGGAGAGGTCGAAGGTCGCGAGCTTGACGCGGCGCTCGAAGCCGCTCGCGCGCAGCGCCGCGAGCGCGGGAGCGGCGGCCGCCGCGCCGAGGGTCATGATCCCGTCGACGTCGCCGCCGGAGAGCGCCTGCGCGATCGCGCGCTGCGCGTCCATCGTGTCCTGGAGGTCGATCGCCAGCGTGTCCGAGGTCCCGCCGCGGCCGGCGAGCCCCTTGGCGAAGCCCAGGCAGCGCTCCGACAGGCCGTCGTTGCCGCTCTCGTGGTTGACGCACAGCGCGTGCCGCACGCCCGCGGCCGCCATCCGCTCGCCCGCTTTGACGCCCGCCTCGTACTCCGGCTGCCCGACGTGGATCTCCACCCCGAGCTGCTTGAACTCGTCGCTGCCCGAGTTGATCGTCACGACGGGGATGCCCGCCCGCTCGGCGTCGCGGATCGCCGAGCCGAGCGCGCTCGCGTCGGGCAGCGAGACGACGAGCCCGTCGGGCCGGTCGGCGATCGCCTCCTCGACCAGCTCGCGCATGCGCTCGATGTCGTAGGTGTCCGGCGCGCGGTAGGAGACCGCGACGTTCTGGCTGCGGCCCGCGTCCTCGATCCCGCGCTTGACGACCGCCCAGATCGGGTCGGAGGCCTGGCCGTGCGTGATCACGGCGATGCGGGTCGAGGTGATGCGCAGTCCGCGCGACGGCTGGTCGGGCGACGGGCGCGCCGCGACCGCCTGGTCGCCGCGCACGACGAGGTCCGGCTCGCGCACGCTCGTCGTCCTGCCGCAGCCGGCAAGGGCGAGCAGCGCGGCGAGCGCGAGCAGCGCGCGGATCATTGCGCCGCCACCTCAGCCGCGAGCGAGCCCGGATCGATCGGGATCCGGGCCTCCAGTCGCGTCCCGGCGCCCGGCGGACTGTCGAGCATCAGCTCGCCGTCGAGCACGGCCAGGCGGTCGATCAGCCCGCGCAGGCCGGTCCCGCCCTCGATCGTCGCGCCGCCGATGCCGTCGTCGGCGACGACCACGTGCACCTCGCCGCCGTCGCGCTCGACGAAGACGCTCGCGCGCGTCGTGCCGGCGTAGCGCACGACGTTGGTGAGCCCCTCGGCGATCACGAAGTAGGCCGCCGCCTCGACGGCGGCGGGCAGCCGCTCGGTCAGCGCGACGTCGTGCTCGACCTCCAGCGGCGCGCGGTCCGCGAGCGCCTCGACGGCCGGCCCGAGCCCGCGGTCGGACAGGATCGCTGGGTGGATCCCGCGCGCGAACTCGCGCAGCTCCGCGAGCGCCTCGGCGAGCTTGTCCCCGAGCTGGTCGACGGTCGACTGCAGGCCGCTGTCGGAGAGCCGCGCCTTGAGCATCCGCAGGTCGAGCGCGAGGCTGACGAGCTGCTGCTGGGCGCCGTCGTGCAGGTCGCGCTCGATCCGCCGGCGCGCGTCGTCGGCCGCCTCGACGATCCGCACGCGCGACAGACGCAGCTCCTCCACGCGCGCCCGCAGCTCCGCCTTCAGGCGCTCGTTGTCGATCGCCAGCGCGGCGGCCGCGGCGGCGGCGGACACGAGCTCGGGCGAGGCGTCGAGCTCGGCGTCGTGGACGATCGCGGCGACGCGCGTGCCCTCGTGCTCGACGGCGGTCCACGCGCGGCCGGAGCCGGGCTCCGGGAGCGTCACCGGACGGCCGCGGTCGTCGACGAAGATCTCGCGCTGCGGGAGCCAGTAGGCGATGTTGAGCGAGCGATCGCCGAGGCGCTCGGCCAGCAGCTCCCGCACGGGCCCGCCTTCCGGCATGCGGGAGCGCAGAAGGCGCCCGGCGAGCAGCCGGGCGAGTGCGCCGTCGCCCTCCAGCACGGCGAGCGCGACGATGGCGGCGGGAGCCGCGAGCAGGCAGAGGACGATGCCCAGGCCCGGCCCGAGCTCCCACGGGCCGACGAGCCGGTCTTCGCCGCCGCCGGTCAGGCCGGAGAGCCCGAGCACGAGCAGGGCGGCCGCCAGCAGCACCGGCGCTGCGGCGACCGCGAGGCCCGCGACCGCGAGCGGCAGCTTGAGCAGCAGCATCGCGACCGCGCGCCAGAGCTCGCGCCCGCGCGCCTCGGCGTGGAGCGCCGGAAGGTGCGTGGCGAGCATCCGGTTGGCCTGGCGGCGCTCGCTCTCGGCGAAGCGCCAGACCAGGCCGGTGACGCCGTCGAGCGGCGCGCGCCACAGCGGCGACAGCGCGAGGCCCACGAGCAGCCCGCCGCCGATCAGCAGCAGGTACGTGATCCCCTGCCCGAGACCGACGACGAGGTAGACGAGCGCGCGCCATGCGGCGCGCAGGTGGCGGGCGATGCCGAAGCGGCCCGATGCCGGGCCGCGGGTCGTCGTGTCGACCGCCACCGCGACCTCGGTCACGCGCCCTCCACCGTGACGTTGCCGGTCGTGCTCAGCGCCTGCACCTGGTAGGGCGCGTCGTCGTCCGCGGTGACGCCGCGCACGCGGCGGCGGCCCGCGTCGGACTCGGCGTCGACGCGGTAGCGGCCGGTCGGCACGACGGCGCGCACGTCGCCGCTGCGCGAGCGCAGCTCGAGCCGCTCGGTCGAGCAGTCGGCGGCGGCGCTGACGTCGCCGGCCTCGGTAATGGCGCGCAGCGAGAAGCCGCAGAAGCCGCCGGCGGCGACGCCGCCTGAGCGCGTCTGGACCTGGACCGACGCGCGCACGCCCTCCAGGCGGACCGCGCCGCTGGAGGTCGTCACCTCGACGGCGACGTTGTCCGGCACGCTCACGCGGTAGCTCGCGCGGCAGTCGCCGAGCACCTGGCGCGGGCAGCGGGAGACGATCTCCAGGCGTCCTGCCTCCACCGAGCGGCGCTCGGCCGCGGGGTGGCCGAACGCGAAGCGGTCCACGCGCCGGACCTCGACGGCGCCGCCGCCCCCGTCGATCTCGACGTCGGCGGCCCCGAGGTCGAGCCGGATGCCGGAGAGGTCGCCGAGCACGCGGTAGGACGTCGTGCGCGTCTCGCGCGAGGCGGCCCACCAGATCGCCGTCCCGACGGCGACGACGACCAGGGTCACGGCACACGCGGCGACCAGCCACCACCATGCCGAGACCCGGCGCGCCGTCTTCATCGTCACCACGCGCAGCGTAAACGGCAACGGGGTACGGGTGACCACACCAACGTTCACGGGCCTGCCGTAATGGCGCCCCGCCGCCTGAGTGGAACTATTCCTCTCGTTCCCCAATCACGGACTAGACGGGGCCCACGGAAGGGCCGACTTCTCTCCTCGCTCAGATCCCAGGGCGCTCCCTCCTCCTCCCCGACGCTCGCCGATCTGAAGCCTTTGAGCCGCCGCGCCTGACCAGCGCGGCGGTTCCTTTTAAACGGTCGCACGATGGCCTGACGGGCGTAGGATCGCGCCATGAGCCAGACCAAGTATGTGCTCGGCGAGGACGCCATCCCGACGCACTGGGTCAACCTGCTGGGAGACCTCCCGGGCGAGCCGCTGCCCCCGCTCAACCCGCAGACCGGGCAACCCGCGGGCCCGGACGACCTGACGCCGATCTTCCCGATGGGGCTGATCCTCCAGGAGGTCTCGCCCGAGCCGGAGATCGCGATCCCCGACGCCGTGCGCGACGCGTACCGGCTCTGGCGCCCGACTCCGCTCTACCGGGCGCGCCGGCTGGAGGCGGCGCTCGATACGCCGGCCAAGATCTTCTACAAGTACGAAGGCGTCTCGCCGGCCGGCTCGCACAAGCCCAACACGGCCGTGCCGCAGGCGTACGAGAACGCGCAGGCCGGGATCAAGAAGCTGGCGACGGAGACCGGCGCCGGGCAGTGGGGCTCCTCGCTCGCGTTCGCCTGCGCGCTGTTCGGGCTTGAGTGCGAGGTCTTCATGGTCGGCTCGAGCTACGACCAGAAGCCGTACCGGCGCTCGATGATGCAGACCTGGGGCGCGACGGTGCACCGCTCGCCCTCCGACCTGACCGGCTCGGGCCGGGCGCAGGCCGCGCACACCACCGGCTCGCTCGGGATCGCGATCTCCGAGGCCGTCGAGGTCGCGGCCAAGGACCCGGAGTGCAACTACGCGCTCGGCTCGGTGCTCAATCACGTCCTGCTGCACCAGACGGTGATCGGGCAAGAGGCGATCGCGCAGCTCGAGCTGGCGGAGGCGTTCCCGGACGTGATCGTCGGCTGCGTCGGCGGCGGCTCGAACTTCGGCGGGCTGACGTTCCCGTTCCTGCGCGGGACGCTGCGCGGCGAGAACTCGATCCGCTACGTCGCGGCCGAGCCGGCCGCGTGCCCGACGCTCACGCGCGGCGTGTACGCGTACGACTACGGCGACACGGCCGGGCTGACGCCGCTGATGCCGATGTACACGCTCGGCCACGACTTCGTCCCGCCGCCCGTCCACGCCGGCGGCCTGCGCTACCACGGCGACGCGCCGATGCTCTGCGGGCTGGTGAAGGCGGGCATGGTCGAAGCGCGCGCGTACCGCCAGAACGAGACCTTCGAGGCCGCCGTGCGCTTCGCGCGGACCGAGGGCATCATCCCGGCGCCCGAGCCGGCGCACGCGATCCGCGCCGTGATCGAGGAGGCCGAGGCCGCCAAGCAGGCCGGTGAGGAGCGCACGATCCTGTTCGGGCTCTGCGGCCACGGCAACTTCGACCTCGCGGCCTACGACGCGTTCCTGGCCGGCGAGCTGGAGGACCCCGACTTCTCCGAGGAGGAGATGCAGGCGGCGCTGGACCGGCTGCCCGAGAACATCCCGGCGATCGCCTGAGAGGAGGCGAGCCATGCGGCACGACATCGAGCTCGACGCCGAGGGAACGACCCTGAGGGGGTGGTTGTACGTGCCCGACGGTGCGCACGGCCCGGCGCCCACGGTGGTGATGTCGCATGGCTACTCCGCCGTGAAGGAGCTCTTCCTCGACGCGTTCGCGGAGGTGTTCGCCGAGGCGGGGATGTGCGCGCTGGTCTACGACAACCGGTGCCTGGGCGCGAGCGACGGCGAGCCGCGACAGGAGATCGACCCATGGGCGCAGGTGCGCGACTACCGGCACGCGATCACCTACGCGGGCACGCGCCCGGAGGTCGACCGCGACCGCATCGGCGTGTGGGGCTCCAGCTACAGCGGCGGGCATGTGCTCGTGGTCGGCGCGATCGACCGGCGCGTGAAGTGCGTCGTCGCGCAGGTCCCGCTGATCAGCGGGCACGAGAACGCGCGCCGGCTGGTGCGGGCCGACCTGCTGGCGCCGACGCGGGAGATGTTCGACGCCGACCGCGAGGCGCGGTACCGCGGCGAGCCGCCGGCGATGCTGCCGGTCGTCGCCCCCGAGGGCGAGCCGTGCGCGCTGCCGACGGCCGACTCCTATGAGTGGTTCACCACCAGCGGGGCGGAACGCGCGCCTTCGTGGCTGAACGAGTGCACGCTGCGCAGCGTGGAGATGTTCTGGGAGTACGAGCCCGGGACCTACCTGCCGTGGATCTCGCCGACGCCACTGCTGATGGTCGTCGCCGCGGGCGATCACCTGACGGTCTCGGACCTCGCGATCGGCGCGTTCGAGCAGGCCCGCGAGCCCAAGCGGCTGGAGCTCCTGCCCGGCGGGCACTTCGACGCGTACGTCGCGGACTTCGAGCGCTCCTCCGGCGCGGCGCGTGACTGGTTCGTGCAGCACCTCTTCCAGGAGCTGCTGGCCTACCACTGAGCGGGATCTCAGCCGGCGAGCCGGTCGAGGAACGCCGCCTGGGCCGGGTTGATGCGCTCGCGCGCCTCGTCCAGCGCGAACCAGGCGGCGCGATCGACCTCGGGGTACTCGCACATCCGGCCTGACCGGGGCGGCCACTCGACCGTGAACGTGTTCGAGCGGATCGCGTCCGCGTCGAGGTCGCCCTCCGCCGCCCAGGCCTGCACGGTCTTTCCGCCGCGCTGGCGGATCGCGCCGAGGTCGGTCAGCTCGCCCGGCGAGAGCGCCGTGCCGGTCTCCTCGGCGAACTCGCGCAGCGCGCACGCGAGCGCCTCCTCGGCGTCGTCGTGCTCGCCCTTCGGGATCGACCACGCGCCGAGGTCCTTCTTGGCCCAGAACGGGCCGCCCGGATGCACGAGCAGGACCTCGACGCCGGCGCCGGTGTCGCGGTGCAGGAGGATGCCGGCGCTGCGCTTGGCCATCCGGGAAGTGTCGCGGACCGCGCCTATGCCGGCTGACCGACGATCCAGACGCGCAGCCGCTCGCCCGCGAAGCCGGGCTCGGAGAACGACGTCACGGCGTACCGCCGGCCCGCGACCGCCGCATCGCCGCTCGACGGGAGCGAGGCCTTGGCCAGCGCGGGCGAAGAGGCGGCGACGTGGCCCGGGCGCCCGCGGACGACGATGCCCACGCCCGTCAGCCGGTGCACCAGCTTCACGTAGCCGATCGCATCCTGGATCGAGATCGTCATCCCTCGCCGCGACGGCCCGGCGACGACGAACCGGCCGCCGACGTCATTGACCACGCGGCCGCCGCGCACGACCCGCAGCCGCACGACGTGGTAGTGCGGCAGGAACAGCTGGCGCAGCAGCTCGGCGCGGTTTCCGCGCATCGCCGCGGCGTCGCGCGAGATCCGCCGCAGCGAGGCGTGCACCGGCGTCCCGCGCTGCTCGCCGGCGTACACGCGGCGCGCGACGCTCGCGTAGGCGTTCAGGCCCGCGTCGGACACCGCGGCCTGGTCCGATGGCGCCGCGCACGCGGTGAGGCCCGCCGCCGCGCCCAGCACGAAGAGGCTCGAAAGCGACATCTCCCCACTTGACCACCACAGGCTTGCACTAGGGTTGGGACCATGTTGCGGGTCGAGGAGGACGCCGTCCGCGCCACGGTCGCGGACCTGACCCGGGAGCTGGGCGCCGACCGCGTGCTGACCGGCACCGACGTCCTTCGCCAGCACGGCACCGACGAGTCCTGGCATCCGCCCGCCACGCCGGACGCGGTCGTGCTCCCGCGCGACACCGAGGACGCGGCCGCGATCGTGCGGGCGTGTCGCGACTACCACGTCCCGATCGTCCCGTTCGGCGCCGGCACCTCTCTCGAGGGCCACATCGCGGCACTGCAGGGCGGCATCTCGGTCGACATGCGCGAGCTGAACAAGATCCTGCGCGTCTCGGTCGAGGACATGGATGTGACCGTCCAGGCCGGCGTCAAGCGCCGGCAGCTCGACGAGCGGCTGCGGCCTGAAGGCGTCTTCTTCTCCGTCGACCCGGGCGCGGACGCGACCCTCGGCGGCATGATCGCCACCGGCGCCTCGGGGACGACCTCCGTCCGTTACGGGACGATGCGCGAGAACGTCCTCTCGCTCACGGTCGTCAACGCGAACGGCGACGTCGTGGTCACCCGCTCGCGCGCGCGCAAGTCGTCGGCGGGCTACGACCTGACGCGCCTGCTCATCGGCTCAGAGGGAACGCTGGCACTGATCATCGAGGCGACGCTGCGCCTCCAGCCGACGCCCGAGGCGATGAGCGCGGCGACGTGCGCGTTCGAGACGCTCGAGGGCGCCATCGACTGCGTGATCGCCGTGCTCGCCCACGGCATCCCGATCGCGCGCATCGAGCTGCTCGACGACGTCCAGATCGACGCCGTCAACCGCCACGCCGAGCTGCACCTCGCGGTCGCGCCGACGCTCTTCCTCGAGTTCCACGGCACGCCGCAGGAGGTCGAGTCGCAGGCCGAGGAGGTCCGCGAGATCGCCGCCGAGCACGGCGGGCCCGACTTCGCGTGGGCGTCCGACGAGGGCGAGCGGCGCCGGCTCTGGCGCGCCCGCCACGGCGCCTACGACGCCGCGCGGGCACTGCGCCCTGGCGCGCGGGGCTTCACGACCGACGCCTGCGTGCCGATCAGCAAGCTCGCCGAGTGCATCGCCGAGACCAAGCGCGACATCGACGACTCCGGGCTGATCGCCCCGATCGTCGGTCATGTCGGTGACGGGAACTTCCACCTCGCGATCCTCGTCGACCCCGACGATCCGGACGAGCTGCGCCGCGCCGTCGAGCTCAACGACCGGCTCGTGCGCCGCGCGATCGATCTGGGCGGCACATGCACGGGCGAGCACGGCGTCGGCTACGGCAAGGCGCCGTTCCTCGAGCTCGAGCACGGGCCTGCGGCGCTGGAGATGATGCGGGCGATCAAGCACGCGCTCGACCCCGACAACCTCTTCAACCCGGGCAAGATCATCCCCTGACGGACCACCCTCCGGAGTGATACAACTCGGTATCGGCGGTCATCCGAGGCCGAGAGGAGAGCAGTCGACGTGTGCCTGGCCATCCCCGGCCAGATCATGGAGGTCGTCGACGAGCCGAACCGGCTCGCCAGGGTGGACGTCGCGGGGGTTCGCCGGACGGTGAACATCGGCCTCCTCGATGAGGCCGGGCCCGGCGACTGGGTCCTGATCCACGTCGGCTTCGCGATCTCGCAGATCGACGAGGACGAGGCGAGGGCCACGCGCGAGCTGCTCGAGCGGATGGGCGCCGCGTACGAGCAGGAGCTCTCGGAGCTCGAGGCGAGCGTGATCGAATGAGCTGCGGCGCCGATCACTGCATCACGTGCGGTGACGACGGCGACCCGATGCGCGTGCTGCGGATCGACGCGGCGCGCGCACTCGCCCTGTGCGTCGACGACGACGGCGAGCACCACACGGTGGAGGTCGGGCTCGTCGACGCCGCGGTCGGCGACGAGGTGCTCGTGCACGCCGGCGTCGCGCTGGTGAACCTGAGGGCCGTCGCGTGAAGTTCGTCGACGAGTTCCGCGACGCCGGGCTGGGCCGTGCGCTCGCCGGCGAGATCCTCGCCGCGGTCGAGCCGGGCCGCCACTACAAGGTGATGGAGGTCTGCGGCGGCCACACCCACTCGATCTACAAGTACGGCGTCGACGACCTGCTGCCGGAGAACGTGGAGCTCGTCCACGGCCCGGGCTGCCCCGTGTGCGTGATCCCGATGGGGCGCGTCGACGACGGCATCGCGCTCGCGCGCCGGCCCGGCGTGATCTTCACCTGCTTCGGCGACATGATGCGCGTGCCCGGCTCCGACGGCTGCCTGCTCGACGCCAAGGCCGAGGGCGCCGACGTGCGGATGGTCTACTCGCCGCTGGACGCGCTGCGGATCGCGCGCGCGAACCCGGACCGCGAGGTGATCTTCTTCGCGATCGGCTTCGAGACGACGGCGCCGTCGACCGCGCTGACGCTCAAGCGCGCCAAGGCCGAGGGCCTACGGAACTTCTCCTGCGCGTGCAGCCACGTCACGATCGTGCCGCCGCTGCGGGCGCTGCTGGAGTCGCCCGACCTGCGGCTCGACGGCTTCATCGGGCCGGGGCACGTGAGCACGGTCGTCGGCGCGCGCCCGTTCGAGTTCATCCCCGCCGACTACGGCAAGCCGGTCGTCATCGCCGGCTTCGAGCCGCTGGACATCCTGCACGCGGTGCGGATGATCCTCGCGCAGCTGCGCGAAGGCCGCTGCGAGGTGGAGAACCAGTACACGCGCGTGGTGCCCTACGAGGGCAACGCGCGGGCGCTGGAGGTGATGGCCGAGGTGTTCGAGCTGCGGCCGCACTTCGAGTGGCGCGGGCTCGGGTTCATCAGCCACTCCGGACTGAAGCTGAGCGAGGCCTACGCGGACTTCGACGCCGAGAACCGCTTCCCGGTGCCCAACATCCGCGTCGCCGATCCCAAGGCGTGCCAGTGCGGCGAGGTGCTCAAGGGCGTGATCAAGCCGTTCGAGTGCAAGGTCTTCGGCACCGCGTGCACGCCGGAGCGGCCGATCGGGACGTGCATGGTGTCGTCCGAGGGCGCGTGCGCCGCCTATTACAACTACGGCCGGTTCGCTCGGGAGCGTGAGGTGGTGTGAGTAACGTCCCAAACGCTCTTTCTCAGCGAGAGGCGCGCATCCTGGGCATCATCGAGACCGCTCGGTCGAAGCCCGCGAAGTTCCGCGACGAGCGCATCACGATGGCCCACGGCGCCGGCGGCAAGGCCACGGCGCGGTTGATCGAGGGCCTGCTCGCCCCGGCCTTCGGGATGACGGCGCTCGACGATGCCGGCGCCGTCGACACCGACCTCGCGATCACCACCGACGCCTTCGTCGTCAAGCCACTGCGCTTCCCCGGCGGCTCGATCGGCGACCTCGCCGTCAACGGCACCGTCAACGACCTCGCGGTCGCGGGCGCGCGGCCGCTCGCGCTCAGCCTCTCGCTGATCCTCGAGGAGGGGCTCGACGCTGCGACGCTGGCCGCGGAGGTGGAGGCGATCGCCGCCGCCGCCCGCGAGGCATGCGTCACCATCGTCGCGGGCGACACGAAGGTCGTCGAGCGCGGGCACGCCGACGGCCTCTACGTCACGACGACCGGCATCGGGCGCCGCGACCCGCGCGCCACCCTCTCCCCCGCGTCGGCGCGACCCGGCGACCGGGTCCTGCTGTCGGGTGCGATCGGCGAGCACGGGACCGCGATCATGCTCGCGCGCGGCGAGTTCGAGCTCGACGCGGCGGTCGAGTCCGACACGCGCTCGCTGTGGCCGGACGTGGACGCGCTGCTCGGCGCCGCCGGCCCGCATCTGCGTTGCATGCGCGACGCCACGCGGGGCGGCGTCGCGTCGGTGCTCAACGAGCTGGCGCGCGCCTCCGGCGTGGCGATGCTGGTCAGGGAGGCCGCCGTGCCGGTCCGGCCGGCGGTCGCCGGCGCGTGCGAGCTCCTCGGCATCGACCCGATGCACGTCGCCAACGAGGGCGTCTTCGTGGCGATCGTGGCGCCGGAGGGCGCCGGGGCCGCACTCGCGGCGATGCCGGACGGCGTCGACGTCGGCGAGGTGCGGACCGAGCCTCCGGGGATGGTGCTCGTGGAGACGAGCTTCGGCGGCAAGCGCGTGATGGATCAGCTCGTCGGCGACCCGCTCCCACGGATCTGCTGATGCACGAGCTCTCGATCGCCGACTCGATCGTGCGCATCGCCTGCGCGCACGCGGCGGGCCGGCGCGTGGTCAAGGTCGAGCTGAAGGTCGGGCACCTGCGGCAGGTGGTGCCCGAGTCGCTGGCGTTCGCGTTCGAGCTGGTGGCGCAGGGCACGGCCGCCGAAGGCGCCGAGCTCGAGCTGGAGGACGTCCGCGCGGCCGGCCGCTGCCGCGGCTGCGGGGCCGAGAGCGAGCTGGACGGGTTCCCGCTGGCGTGCGCGCGCTGTGGAGGCCTAGACCTCGAGCTCCTCAGGGGCGAGGAGCTGCTGGTCGATTCCCTCGAGCTGGAAGAGATGGGAGTGATGAGCCGTGGCGACTGAGCCGAAGTCCCCCGCCGTCGAAGAGGTCCACATCCTCTGGATCTCGGAGGGCATGAGCTGCGACGGCGACTCGGTCTCTGTCACGGCCGCCGGCCAGCCGGGCATCGAGGACGTGCTGCTCGGCGCGATCCCCGGCATCCCGAAGGTCCACCTGCACAACAAGGTGCTCTCCCCGACGCTCGGCGGCGAGGAGTTCCTGACGCCGTTCCGCGCCGCCGCGCGCGGCGAGCTCGACGCGCCGTTCGTGCTCGTGATCGAGGGCTCGATCCCGAACGAGAGGATCAACGGCGACGGCTACTGGACGTCGTTCGGCAACGACGAGGCGACCGGCGAGCCGCTGACGCTCAACTGGTGGATCGACCAGCTCGCCCCGAAGGCGTGGGGCGTCGTCGCGATCGGCACCTGCGCGACCTACGGCGGCATCCACGCGATGGCCGGCAACCCGACCGGCTGCATGGGCCTCGCCGACTACCTCGGCTGGGACTTCCGCTCCGCCGGCGACCTGCCGATCGTCAACGTCCCCGGCTGCCCGGTCCAGCCGGAGAACTTCATGGAGACGCTCGTGTGGCTGCTCTACCAGGCGGCCGGGCTTGCGCCGGTGATCCCGCTCGACGAGCAGCTGCGGCCCCAGTGGCTGTTCGGCAAGACGGTGCACGAGGGCTGCGATCGCGCGGGCTACTACGAGCAGGGGGACTTCGCGGAGGACTACAACTCGCCCAAGTGCCTCGTGAAGGTCGGCTGCTGGGGCCCGGTGGTCAACTGCAACGTGCCCAAGCGCGGGTGGATGGCCGGCATCGGCGGCTGCCCGAACGTCGGCGGCATCTGCATCGGCTGCACGATGCCCGGCTTCCCCGACAAGTTCATGCCGTTCATGGACGCGCCGCCCGGCGGCGGCGTGTCGTCGACGCTGGTCGGCTCCTACGGTGCGGTCGTCCGCCGGCTGCGGTCGATGACCAACCGGACGGTCAACAAGGAGCCCAAGTGGCGCCACGACGGGGAAGAGCTCACGACCGGCTACCAGCCGCGCTGGGGCAACTAGAGAGGAGGCCGCGATGGCGACGCGCGAACGGGTGACGCCCGAGGCAGGCAAGGTCGTCGACATGGCCTGGGATCCGATCACCAGGATCGTCGGCAACCTCGGCATCTACACGAAGATCGACTTCGACAACCGCGACGTGGTCAGCTGCAAGGCCACGTCGTCGCTGTTCCGCGGCTACAGCGTGTTCATGAAGGGCAAGGACCCGCGCGACGCCCATTTCATCACGAGCCGCATCTGCGGCATCTGCGGCGACAACCACGCGGTCTGCTCGTGCTACGCGCAGCAGATGGCCTACGGCGTCAAGCCGCCGCCGCTGGCGGAGTGGATCGTCAACCTCGGCGAGGCGGCCGAGTACATCTTCGACCACATCATCTTCCAGGACAACCTGGTGTTCGTGGACTTCTGCGAGCAGATGGTCAAGGAGACCAACCCCTCGCTGATGTCGCGCGCCGAGTCCACCGCGGCGCCCGGGGTGGACACGCACGGCTACCGCACGATCGCCGACATCATGCGCTCGTACAACCCGTTCACGGGCGAGACGTACCGCGAGGCGCTGCAGATGAGCCGCATCGGGCGCGAGATGATCTGCCTGATGGAGGGCCGCCATGTGCACCCCTCCACGATCTACCCCGGCGGCGTGGGCACGGTCGCGACCCCGACCCTGCTCACCGACTACCTGAGCCGGCTGCTGCGCTGCCTGGACTTCATCAAGAAGGCCGTCGCGATGAACGACGACGTCTTCGACTTCTTCTACGAGGCGCTGCCGGGCTACGAGGAGGTCGGGCGCCGGCGCATCCTGCTCGGCTGCTGGGGCGCGTTCAACAACCCCGATCACGTCGACTACTCCTACCAGAACATGGACCACTGGGGAAACGAGATGTTCGTCACCCCCGGCGTCGTTGTCGACGGCGAGCTGGTGACGACGAACCTCGTCGACATCAACCTCGGCATCCGCATCCTGCTCGGCAGCTCGTACTACCAGGACTGGGTCGGCGAGGAGACCTTCGTCGAGCGCGACCCGCTCGGCAATCCCGTCGACAAGCGCCACCCGTGGAACCAGACGACGATCCCGAAGCCGCAGAAGCGCGACCTCGAGGGCGGCAACTACTCGTGGGTGATGAGCCCGCGCTGGTACGACCGGCGCACGGGCGACAACCTGGCGCTGGACACCGGCGGCGGCGCGCTCGCGCGGCTTTGGGTGACGGCGCTGGCGAACAAGGTCCACACGCCGTACGTGTCGGCGACCGGATCGAGCGTGCAGATCCACCTGCCCAAGACGCCCGACACCCCCGCGGCCGACCTCGAGTGGCGGATCCCGCAGTGGTCGAACGCGATCGAGCGCGACCGCGCGCGGATCTACTTCGTCGCCTACGCGGCCGGCATGGCGCTGCACTTCCTCGACCGCGCGTTCGACGAGGTCCGCAACGGGCGGACGAAGACGTTCGAGGACTTCGACGTCCCCGACGAGGCGATCGGCTGCGGCTTCCACGAGGCGGTGCGCGGCGTGCTCTCGCACCACCTCGTCATCCGCGACGGCAAGATCGCGAACTACCACCCGTATCCGCCGACGCCGTGGAACGGCAGCCCGACCGACTCCTACGGGACGCCCGGCCCCTACGAGGACGCCTGCAACGGCATGCCGATCTTCGAGGAGAACGGACAGGACGAGTTCCGCGGGATCGACATCATGCGCGCGGTCCGCAGCTTCGACCCGTGCCTGCCGTGCGGCGTCCACATGTACCTCGGCAAGGGGAAGACGCTGCGGCAGGTGCACTCCCCGATGTTCGGCGAGCATGGATAGCCGGATCGCCCGCATCGAGCAGCTGCTCGACGAGGTCGAGGCGCTCGACCCGCACGGCCGCGACACGGCGACCGAGCTCGTGCAGGCGGTGCTCGACCTACACGGCGAGGGGCTCGCACGGATCCTCGAGCGCTGCGGCGACCCGCCCGTCGAGGACGAGCTGGTCGCCCACGTGCTGCTCCTGCACGGCCTGCATCCCGTGCCGCTCGAGCGGCGCGTGCACGGCGCGCTGGACGAGGTGCGCCCGTACCTCGTGGCGCACGGCGGCGGCGTGGAGCTGCTCGCGATCGACGAAGGCGTCGTGCGGCTGCGGCTGCTCGGCGCCTGCCACGGCTGCCCCTCCTCGGCGCTGACGCTCAAGCACGCCGTGGAGGAGGCGATCCAGCGCGCGGCGCCCGACGTCGAGCGCATCGAGGCGGAAGGCGAGCCCGAGCCCGGGCTCCTGCAGATCGAGATCGCATGCCCGGTGCCGCCGGTGGGCTGATGCGCCTCGCGCGGCGCCCGGCCCCCGAGGCGCAGGAGCGGTGCGAGCTGTGCGGGGCGCCGATCGGCGCCGAGCACCGCCATGTCCTGGAGGTCGAGAGCCGCAACGTGCTGTGCGCGTGCCGGCCGTGCTCGATCCTCTTCGACCGCGGCGACGGGCGCCTGCGGTTGATCGGCGACCGGCGGGTCGCGGTCGACCTCCAGGTCACCGACGTGATGTGGGAGCAGCTGCGGCTGCCGGTCGACGTCGCGTTCTTCGTCAACCGCAAGGCGTACTACCCGAGCCCGATGGGGCCGACCGAGTCGCTGCTGACCCTCGAGGCCTGGAACGAGCTCGAGCAGGCCAACCCGATCCTGCGCACGCTGGCGCCCGACGTCGAGGCGCTGCTGGTCAACCGCGTGCGCGGCGCGCGGCAGGCCTGGATCGTCCCGATCGACGAGTGCTACGCGCTCGTCGGGCTGATCCGAACGCACTGGCGCGGGTTCACCGGCGGCGCCGAGGTCTGGCGGCAGCTCGCCCAGTTCTACGAACGGCTCGACCGGAGGTGTCGATGAAGATCAAGATGGACCTGCCGGCGCACGTGAAGGGCACGTCGTCGGGCAACTCGAAGGGCAGCTACGAGCGCCAGGCGGGACACAACCCGGACGGCACGTCGACCGCCGAGCGCTCGACCGGGATCAACCCGCAGGGCGCCCAGCCGATCGACCCGCGGATGCCGAACCTGTCGCCCGGATGATCCCGGAGCTGTCGTTCGCCGTCGTCGACGCCGCGCGGCTGGAGTACGCGGCCGTGCCGACCCTGCGCTTCACGCTGCGCGTGACCAGCTCCGCGCCGGTGCGGTCGCTCCTGCTCGACGCCCAGGTGCAGATCGCGGCACGCCGGCGCGCGTACGACACGGACGCGCACGACCGGCTGTTCGAGCTCTTCGGCGCGCCGGCCGACTGGGGGACGACGCTGCGGACCCTGCTCTGGACGCGGACCACGCTCGTCGTCCCGCCGTTCTCGGAGGAGACCGAGGTCGAGCTGCCCGTCGCCTGCAGCTACGACCTCGAGGTCGCCGCCTCGCGCTACCTCGACGCGCTCCAGGACGGCACGGTGCCGCTCGAGTTCCTCTTCAGCGGCAGCGTCTTCTACGGCGGTGAGGACGGGCGCCTGCAGACCGCGCGGCTGTCGTGGGAGAGCGAGGCGGAGTACGCGCTGCCCGTGCGCGTGTGGCGCGAGACGATGGAGCGCTACTTCCGCGGCACCGCCTGGCTGCGGCTGCGCAAGGAGAGCTTCGACCGCCTGTCGGCGTACAAGTCACGCAACGCGCTCGCGACCTGGGACGACGCGGTGGAGGCGCTGCTCGGATGACCGATCCGGTACGCGCGATCGCCGACGCCGTCCTCTACGAGGGCTACGTGCTGTGGCCATACCGGCGCTCGGCGCTGAAGAACCGGCGCCGCTGGACCTGGGGCGGCGTCTTCCCGCCCGCCTGGACCGCCGCGCACCCGGATGACCCCTGCGTGATGCAGACACAGGTCGAGTGCTCGGACCCGGGGGCGGTCGAGGTCACGGTGCGCTTCCTGCAGGTCGTGCCCCGCGACGACGAGTGGGAGGACGCCGTCGAGCGCTCAGTCGGGCCCGGCGAGATCGACGGGCTCGGGCGTGTGGAGGTGACGGCCGACGGCTCCCGGCTCACGGTGATCGTGCGCAACACCTCGGACTGGGCCAGCTCGTCGCGCGAGGAGGCGCTGCGGCACTCGCTCTGCTCGACGCAGACGATCCTGCGCGGCGCGCGCTTCGTGTCGGCGACCGAGGCCGAGGGCTGCGAGAACGTCGGCACCTGGCCGGTGCTGGTCGGCGAGGACGCGATGCTCTCGTCGCCGATCATCCTCGAGGACCATCCGCGGATCGCCCCCGAGAGCCCCGGCGACCTCTTCGACGGCGGCGAGATCGACGGGCTGCTCGCGCTCAACATCCTTGCCCTGACCGACGCGGAGAAAGCGGAGATGCGCGCATCCGACCCGCGCACGCGGGAGATCCTCGAGCGCACCGAGGCGCTCAGCCCCCAGCAGCTGCTGCGGTTGTCCGGCTACAGGATGCAGCGATGACGCCGGCGACCGGAACCCGCGTGCGGCTGCGGCCGCGTCCCGGAGGCGATGTCTGGGACATCGCGCTCGCGGGGCGGACGGCGGTCGTGCAGGCGGTCGAGGAGACGCTCGAGGGCGAGCTGCTGCTCGCCGTCGTGGTCGAGGGCGACCCCGGCGGCGACCTGCCCGGGCACCGCTTCTTCTTCTCGCCGGCCGAGGTCGAGCCGCTGCGCGTGCTGATCGCCGGGATCGGCAACGTGTTCCTCGGCGACGACGGCTTCGGCGTGACGCTCGCCCAGCGCCTGGCACGACGCGAGCTGCCGGAGGGCGTCGACATCGTCGACTACGGCATCCGCGGCATGGACCTCGCGTACGCGCTGGCCGACTACGACGCGGTGATCCTGCTCGACGCCGCCCCGCGCGGCGGCACGCCCGGGACGCTGTACGTGATCGAGCCCGAGATCGAGGCGATCGAGCCGGTCATGGACGCGCACGGGATGGACCCCGTGAAGGTGCTCGGCCTCTCCCGCGCGCTCGGCAGCGCGCCGCCCCGGGCGCTCGTGCTCGGCTGCGAGCCGCTCACGCGCATGAGCGGCGACGAGGACGAGGTCGTGGCCGAGCTGACGGCCCCGGTCGAGGCGGCGCTCGACGAGGCCGAGCGGCTCGTGGAGTCGCTGCTGGAGGAAGTCATGAGAGGAGATCCGCGATGAAGCGCCTGATGGCCCTGCTGATCCTGCTCGCCGCCGGAGCGCTGGCGGCCGCCGAGTACCCGGACATCCGCCGCTATCTCAAGATGCGGTCGATGTAGATGCACCGGGTGAAGGTCAAGGTCGTCGAGGACGCGCTCGACGCCAACGAGACGATCGCGCGCGCCAACCGCGACGACTTCGATCGCGCGGGCGTGACCGTCGTGAACTTCATGGGTGCGCCCGGCGCGGGCAAGACCGCCTTGCTGGAGCGGGTGATCGGGGAGCTGGGCGTGTCCGCGGGCGTGCTCGAAGGCGACGTGCAGGGGTCGCTGGACGCCGACCGGCTCGCGTCGCTGCACGTGCCGGTCGTGCAGCTGCAGACCAGCCAGGGCTTCGGCGGCGAGTGCCATCTGGACGCGAACATGGTCCGCTCGGCGCTGCCCTCGCTGCAGCTCGACCCGCTCGACCTGCTGGTGATCGAGAACGTCGGCAACCTCGTGTGCCCGGCGGAGTTCCGCGTCGGCGAGGACGCGCGCGTGATGGTGTCCTCGGTCACCGAGGGCGAGGACAAGCCGCTGAAGTACCCGCTGATGTTCCGCGCGTGCGAGCTGGTCGTGCTGAACAAGATCGACCTGCTGCCGTACGTCGACTTCGACGTGGAGAAGTTCCTCGCGCGGCTGGAGACGGTGCACCCGGGCGTCGCGTGCCTGCAGGTGAGCGCGCGCACCGGCGAGGGAATGGAGGCGTGGCGCGAGTGGCTGGCGCGGCTGCCCGGCCGGCGCATGGTCTCGGCTTGACGGCGGCGCTCGCCGAGCGTACGCGCGCGAACGCCGAGTTCTTCGCCGCCGAGGCCGAGCGGCTCGCGCGGCTGTGCGACGAGATGGCGGTGCGGTTCCTGGCCGGCGGGCGGCTGCTCGCCTCCGGGACGGGCGGGGCGGCGCGGTCGGACGCGCACCACGTCGCGGTCGAGTTCGTCCACCCGGTGATCGTGGGAAAGCGCGCCCTGCCGGCGCTCGCGGTCGAGAACCTGGCCGCCGAGGCGGAGCCCGGCGACATCGTGATCGCGTTCGACGGCGACGCGTCGGTCGCGCGCGAGCGCGGCTGCCTGATGATCGAGGGCTTCGCGCCCCCCTCCGCGGACGCGCTCGTCCGCCAGGAGCTGATGGAGACGCTCTACCACGTGCTGTGGGAGCTCGTGCACGTGTTCATCGAGCACCGCGAGCGGCGCGGGCACGACGCGGGCGCGTCGAGCTTCCTCTACCCGTTCCTGGGCGCCGGGCAGCAGTCGCTGGAGTCGGTCACCGAGGACGTCCGCCGGTCGGTGCTCGACAAGGCCCGGGAGACGGCCGCGCTGCGCGAGCAGACGCTGACCGAGAACGCCGAGGCGCTTGCGGGCGCCGCCGATGCGCTGCGCAGGAGCGGGCGCGTGCTGGCGCTCGGCAACGGGGGGTCGGCGACCGATGCGATGGACGTCGTGGCGGACCTGCGGGCGCGCGGGCGCCGTGCGCTGGACCTCACGGCCGACTCCGCGGTGCTGACCGCGATCGCCAACGACATCGGCGTCGAGGCGATCTTCGCCCGCCAGGTGATCGCCTACGGGCGGGCCGACGACGCGCTGCTGACGCTGTCGACGTCGGGCAACTCGGAGAACGCGATAGCGGCGCTGCGCGAGGCGCGGCGGCGCGGCATGGCGACGATCGCGCTGGTCGGCTACGGCGGCGGGCGGATCGCGGCCGAGTCGCTCGCCGACTTCGTCGTGGTGACCCGGTCGGAGCACATCCCTCGGATCCAGGAGGCGCAGGCGAGCGCGTATCACGTGCTGGTGGAGGCGCTGTGACGCGGGTGCCGCCGGCCCGCCGCGGCGTGCCGCCGCCCGCTCCCGATTCGTCACCGCCCGCCCCTTCGCGGCGCGTCCGCGTGCGCGTCACCGGGCGCGTGCAGGGCGTCGGCTTCCGCCCCTTCGTCTTCGCGCTCGCCCGCCGGCTGGGGCTCGCCGGCTTCGTGCTCAACGACTCGCTCGGGGTTCTCGCCGAGGTCGAGGGCGAGGGCGTCGAGGAGTTCCTCGCCCGCCTCGTGGCCGATGCCCCTCCGCTGGCCTGCGTCGAGCGTCTCGCCACTGAGGCGCTGCCGCCGACCGGCGAGTCCGGCTTCACGATCCGCGCGAGCGCGGGCGGCGGACCGCCGGACGCCGCCGTCTCCCCCGATGCGGCGACGTGCGACGCCTGCCTGGCGGAGCTCTTCGACCCGGCGGACCGCCGCTACCGCTACCCGTTCATCAATTGCACCGGCTGCGGCCCGCGCTTCACGATCGTGACGGCCGTCCCGTACGACCGCCCGAGCACGACGATGGCCGCGTTCACGATGTGCCGGGCGTGCCGCGCCGAGTACCAGGACCCGGGCGACCGCCGCTTCCACGCGCAGCCGAACGCGTGCCCGGACTGCGGCCCGCGGGTCCGGCTCGTCGCCGACCGGATCCCCGCGGGGCGCCGGCGCGAGGCGATCGCCGGCGGCCCCCGGGACGCCATCTCCGCCGCCGCCGCCGCCGTCCGCTCCGGCGCCATCCTCGCCGTCAAGGGCATCGGCGGGTTCCACCTCGCCTGCCGCGCCGACGACGAGGCGGCCGTCTCGGCCCTGCGGGCGCGCAAGCACCGCGAGGACCGGCCGTTCGCGATCATGGTCGGAGACCTCGACGCCGCCCGCGCGCTCGTGGAGCTCGACGGCGACGAGATCCGCTCGCGCGCGCGGCCGATCGTGATCGCGCCGCGGCGCGGCGACGTCGCGCCGTCAGTCGCGCCTCGCTCGCGCGAGCTCGGCGTGATGCTCCCCTACTCGCCGCTGCACCACCTGCTGCTCGCCGACGCCGGCGTCCCGCTCGTCATGACCAGCGGCAACGTCTCCGACGAGCCGATCGCGTTCACCGACGAGGACGCGCTGAGGCGGCTGGCGGGCATCGCCGATCTCTTCCTCCTGCACGACCGGCCGATCCGCACGCGCACGGACGACTCGGTCCTGCGCGGCCGCCGCGTCGTGCGCCGCTCGCGCGGGTTCGTGCCGGAGCCGCTGCCGCTCCCGGCGGCGCCTGCGCTGCTGGCGACCGGCGCCGAGCTCAAGAGCACGTTCACGCTCGCGCGCGACGGGCGCGCGTGGGTCGGGCACCACATCGGCGATCTGCGCAACGTCGAGACGCTCGCGTCCTTCGCGGACGGCGTCGAGCACTTCGAGCGCCTGTTCGCCGTCGCCCCGCAACTGATCGCCCACGACATGCATCCCGACTACCTGTCGACGTCGTACGCGCTCGCCCGCGAGGGGGAGCACGTCGCGGTGCAGCATCACCACGCCCACCTGGCGGCGGCGCTGGCCGAGCACGGCGAGCCCGAGGCGCTCGGGGCGATCTTCGACGGCACCGGCTACGGCACCGACGGCACGATCTGGGGCGGCGAGCTGCTGCTCGGCGGACCCGGGGGCTTCACCCGTGCGGGCCACCTGCGGCCGGTGCGGATGCCGGGCGGCGAGTCCGCGATCCGCGAGCCGTGGCGGATGGCGTGCGCCTGGCTCGCCGAGTCCGGCCTCGAGACGCCGCCGGCGTGGGCGAACGTCCGCCGGCTCGCCGAGACCGGGCTCGCGTCGCCGGTGACGACGAGCATGGGCCGGCTCTTCGACGCCGTCGCCGCGCTGTGCGGCCTCCGCGAGACGGTGACCTACGAGGGCCAGGCGGCGATCGAGCTCGAGGCCGCGGCGGACGCGCACGAGACGGCGGCATACCCGCTGCCGGTGACGGAAGGCGCCGCGCTCGTCCTCGACCCGCGCCCGGCGATCGCCGCCATCGTCGACGACCTCGCGCGCGGCGCCGGCGTCGCGCTCGTCTCCGCGCGCTTCCACAACGCCGTCGCGCGGGCGACGGCCGCCGCGTGCCGCGAGGTCGGCGCTCCCGCCGTCGTCCTCTCCGGCGGCGTGTTCCAGAACGCGCTGCTGCTTGACCGGACGACCGAGGCGCTGCGGCCCGCGCGCGTCCTGACCCCGGTGCGGCTCCCGTGCAACGACGGCGGCATCTCCTACGGGCAGGCCGCCGTTGCGGCCGCCCTGCACGGAGCGTAGCCTATTGCGACGGGCTTGCAACAGTGACCCTCTTCGCGATGCACATCCCCGACGGGTTCCTCAGCAACCCGGTGGCCGCCGTCCTCGGCGGCGTCGCGATCGTCGCGGTCGCCGTCGCGCTGCGGTCGGGGCGTGAGCTCGACGAAGAGTCGATCCCGCTCCTCGGCGTCCTCGCCGCCTTCGTGTTCGCCGTCCAGATGCTCAACTTCCCGGTCGCCGGCGGGACCAGCGGGCACTTGCTCGGCGCGGCGCTCGTGACGGCGCTGCTCGGGCCGCGGATCGCATTCCTCGTGCTGACCGTGGTGCTCGTCGTGCAGGCGCTGCTGTTCGCCGACGGCGGCGTCACCGCGCTCGGCGCGAACATCGTCAACATGGGCGTGTCGGGAGCGATCGTCGCCGCCGGCGTGCTCGCCGCCGGGCGCCGGCTGCTGCCCGCCACCCGCCGCGCGCTGCTCGGGACGGTCGCCGTCGCCTCGTGGCTCGCGGTGATGGCCGGCTCGGCGCTGACCAGCGCCGAGCTCGCCGTCTCGGGCACGATCCCGCTGGGCACCGTCCTGCCGGCGATGCTCGGCGTCCACGCGCTGATCGGCGCCGGCGAGGCCGTGATCACGGTCGCCGCCGTCGGCGCCGTCCTGTCCGCGCGACCCGATCTGGTGGCGGCCGCGCCGCGCGTCCACGCGGTCGCGGAGGCGTGATGCCGGCGCGCGCGTTCCTCGTCCTCGCCCTCGCGCTGGCGATCGGCATCGCGACCGCGGTCTCGCCGTTCGCGTCGTCGTCGCCCGACGGGCTGAGCAAGGTCGCGAGCGACCATGGGTTCGCGTCGCATGCGCACGCTGGCGACGGCCCGATCGCCGGCTACGCGTTCCCGGGGATCGGCAACCGGCACGTCGCGAAGGGCGTCTCAGGCTTCGCCGGCACGCTGGCCGTGTTCGCGCTCGGCTGGGGCGTCGCGTACGCCGTCCGGCGCCGGCCGGTCGCCGCGCCGTGATGACGCGGGCGCCCGCGGGAGCGCGATGAGCGGCGCGCACCGTGCGCCCGAGGTCGCCGGCGACTCCCGCGTCCACCGGCTCGACCCGCGCGCGAAGATCGCCGGGCTGCTCGCGATCACGCTGATCGCCGTCTCGGCGCCCGTCGACGCGTGGCCGACCTACGTCGCCTGCGCGCTCGTCCTCGCCGCGGTCGCCGCCGCCGCCCGCGTCCCGCCGCGGGCGATCGCCCGCCGCGCGCGGATCGTGCTCCCGCTGGTCCTGCTGGCCGGCGTCCTCGTCCCGTTCGTGCGGACCGGCGGCGCGACCTCCGATCTCGGCCCCTTCACCGTCCACGAGGCCGGGCTGCGCACGTTCGCGCAGCTCGCGGCGAAGGCGACGATCGGCACCGTCGCGGCGGTCCTGCTCGCCGCCACGACGACGGCGCCCGACCTGCTGCGCGGCTTCGACGCGCTCAAGGCCCCGCGCACGCTGGTCCTGATCGCCGCGCTGATGCACCGCTACCTCTTCGTCCTCGGCGACGAGGCCGCGCGCATGCGCACCGCGCTCGCGGCGCGCGGCTACCGCCCGCGCCACGCGCTCAAGGCCGCACCGGCCGGGCACGTCGCCGGCGCGCTGTTCCTGCGCGCCCACGCGCGCGGGGAGCGCGTCCACCGCGCCATGCTCGCGCGCGGCTTCAGCGGCGGCCTCCCGCGCGAGTCGCGCGCTCTCGGCGCCGCCGACGTCGCGTTCGCCGCGACGATCGCCGCGGTCCTGCTGGCCGTCCGGATCGCCGCATGACCCTGCGCGCCCGCGGCCTGCGCTACGCCTACCCCGGGGGCCACGCGGCGCTCGACGGCGTCGACCTCGACGTCGCCGGCGGCGAGCGCGTCGCGATCCTCGGCCCCAACGGCGCCGGCAAGACGACGTTCATGCTGCACCTCAACGGACTGCTCAAGGGCGAAGGCGAGCTCCAGGTCGCCGGGCTCCCGGTGATCAAGCCGAACCTGCGCGAGCTGCGCGCCCGCGTCGGGCTCGTGTTCCAGGACCCCGACGACCAGCTCTTCATGCCGACCGTCGGCGAGGACGTCGCGTTCGGCCCCGCGAACCTCGGGGTGCAGGACGTCCCGGCGCGCGTCGCCGAGGCGCTCGCCGCGGTCCGCCTCGACGGCTTCGAGGCGCGCGCGCCGCACCAGCTCTCGATGGGCGAGCGGCGCCGCGTCGCGATCGCCACCGTGCTCGCGATGCGGCCCGCGCTGCTCGTGCTCGACGAGCCGAGCGCGAGCCTTGACCCGCGCAGCCGGCGCGAGCTGCTGCAGATCCTCGAGACGATCCAGGCGACGCTGCTCGTCACGACGCACGACCTCCTGTTCGCCGCCGAGCTGTGCGAGCGCACGGTCATCCTCGCCGCCGGCCGCGTCGTCGCCGACGGGCCCACCGATGCCCTGCTCGCCGACGCCGAGCTGCTCGCCCGCTATGACCTCGAGCTGCCGCGGCTGGTCAACGCGAGTACAACCACGTCATGAGCGACGAGTACTTCCTCGACACGCCGGTCGTCCGCGGCTTCATCGCGGGCGTCCGCGACGCGATCGCGCAGGCGGCCTCGGCGAGCGACGCCTGCGACCGCATCCGCCCCGGCTTCGCCGCGCTGCTCGAGGACCCGGAGTGGCTGCCGGACGCCTACGCGCAGCCGAACCCCGAGTCCGGCATGGGCGGCGGCATCGGCCAGTGGCTGCTCTTCCGCGCCGCCGATCGCAGCCTCACGCTGTTCGCGCTCGTCGTCCCGCCCGGGAGCGAGACGCCGGTCCACGACCACCTCGCCTGGGGCCTCGTCGGCCTCTACCGCGGCGCGCAGGACGAGGAGATCTTCGACACCGCGCTGACCCTCAGCGAGCGCCGCGCGCTCGCGCCCGGCGACTTCTACGCGCTGCTCCCGCCGCGCGACGACATCCACCGCGTGCGGACGACCTCGCCCGAGACCTCGGTGTCGATCCACCTGCTGACCAACGACACCGGCTGCGTCTGGCGCCACACCTTCGACCCGGAGGCCAAGACGAGCGCGCCGTTCCGCAGCGGCTACGTCAACGTGGCCTGCGAAGAGGACTGACCGGAGACCAGGGCCAAGGACCTAGGTCCGGCGCCCGATGCCGGGCGGCCGCGCGGCGCGTAACGTGTCGTGCGTGGCCACGCAGGACACCGCATTCAGGGCCTTGAGCGACGTGGTGCTGGCGCTCGCGTCCGAGCACGAGGTCGAACCGGTGCTGCAGCGGCTCGTGCACTCCGCGCGCGAGCTGTCCGGAGCCCGCTACGCGGCGCTCGGGATCCCCGACGGCGAGGGCGCCTTCAGCTGCTTCCTGACGTCCGGGATGAGCGACGAGCTGATCGCCGCGATGGGACCGCTCCCGCGCACGCACGGGATGCTCGGCGCGATGCTGGAGTCGCCGCGGCCGCACCGGACGGAGGACATCTCCAAGGACCCGCGCTTCCGCGGCTGGTGGCCGCGTGCGCACCCGAAGATGCGCTCGTTCCTCGGCGTGCCGATCGTCGCGCGCGGCGAGGTGATCGGGGCGCTGTACCTGACCGAGAAGGACGGCGGCTTCTCGGCCGAGGACGAGAAGCTGATCGCGCTGCTCGCCGCGCACGCCGCGATCGCGATCGAGAACGCGCGCCTGCACGAGCGCAGCCGCGAGCTGTCGATCGTCGAGGAGCGCAACCGGCTCGCGCGCGAGCTGCACGACAACGTGACCCAGCGGCTGTTCGGCGTCGCGCTCGCCGCGGAGTCGGCCAGCACCCTGCTGGACCGCGACAAGGCCGCCGTGGCCGCCGAGCTCGCGCGCGTCGGGGAGCTCGCGCACGGCGCGATGGAGGAGCTGCGGGCGGTCGTGTTCGAGCTGCGCCCCGCCAGCCTGGAGGCGGAGGGCCTCGCGACCGTGCTGCGCAAGCACGTCGACGTGCTGCGACGCGTGTCCGGGCAGCGCATCGACCTCTGCGTCGGCGAGCTCCCGCGGCTCGCGTCCGGCCCCGCGACGCAGGTGCTGCGGATCGCCCAGGAGGCGCTCGGCAACGCCCTGCGCCACGCCGAGGCCGAGCACATCCGCGTGGCGCTCGAGAACGGCTCGGGCCGGCTCGTACTGAGCGTCGCAGACGACGGCCGCGGGTTCGACCCGGGCGCCGTCCGCGGCAGGCGGCTGGGCCTGACCTCGATGCACGAGCGCGCGACGGAGCTCGGCGGGAAGCTCGCTGTCGACAGCGGCGCGCAGGGCACGATCGTCCGGCTGGAGGTGCCCGCGTGATCCGCGTCGTGCTCGCCGACGACCACGCAGTCGTGCGGCAGGGGCTGCGGACGTTCCTCGACCTCCAGGAGGACATCGAGGTCGTCGCCGAGGCGTCCGACGGCGAGGAGGCGGTCGCGGCGGCGGCCGAGCTGGACCCCGACATCGTCCTGCTCGACCTGGTGATGCCGCGGCTCGACGGACTCGGCGCGTTGAAGAGCCTGCGACACGGTCGCGCGCGGATCCTGGTCCTCACGAGCTTCGGCGACGACGACAAGCTGTTCGCCGCGCTGCGCGCCGGCGCCGCCGGCTACCTGCTCAAGGACGTCCAGCCGACCGAGCTGGTGCGCGCCATCCGCTCCGCCCATGCCGGCGAGTCACCGCTCTCGCCCGCGATCGCGACGCGCGTCGTGGAGGAGGTCGCCCAGGGCGGGGTGAGCGCGCACGACGACCTGACGCCGCGCGAGCTCGACGTCCTGGCGCTGATCGCCCGCGGGCGCTCGAACAAGGTGATCGCGCGCGAGCTCGGCGTCGCCGAGAAGACGGTCAAGACGCACGTCAGCCACATCCTGGCCAAGCTCGGCGTCTCGGACCGCACGCAGGCCGCGCTGTACGCGGTCAGACAGGGCCTATAGCCGGGACGGGGTCCGCCACCTCGACGGTCAAGGGCTGCGACGTGCCGCCCCCCGGCTGCGGGTTGGTGATCGTGAAGGTGAGCTCGCCGGCCTGGAGGGCGTCGCCGGCGTCGAGCGTGACCACGAGCTTCGTCGGGCTCCTGATCTCCACCTTGCGCGGCTGCGGCGCGCCGCCGGGGCGCCGGACCGTCACGAGCGAGTCCTTGATGAAGCCGGTCCCGACGAGCGTCACGGCCTCCACGTGCCCGGGCTTGAGCGTCGGCGGCTCGGAGCTCACGAGCAGCGGCTCGGGGTTGGCGATGCTGTCGCCGCGCGCATCGTCGCCGTAGCCCTGACCGGTCTTGAAGGCGGTGTCGAAGATCTCGCGCAGCTTGTCGGTCGCCTGCTTGGAGAAGAGCCCGACGAGCCCGGACAGCGCCGCGATGCCGTAGACGTTGACCTCCGCGCTCGTCGACGCGCCGGAGAAGAAGCCGCCCCGGATCGCGAAGTAGAAGATGACGGCGAGCGAGCTGCCGACGAACACGCGCAGCAGGTACCACCACATCCAGCTGCTCGCGAGTTGCCGGTTGCCCGCGAAGTCGCTGAAGGACACGGTCGCGTGGACGTAGCTCCCCAGCGCGCTGACGAACACGACCAGCAGCATCATCGTCGCGTCGGGCACGAGCGTGAAGCTCCGCCAGAACCAGGTGACGTGACCGGGCTTGTTGGACTTCGCGGCGTCGACCGCCGGCCACAGCGTCACGGTGAGGTACAGCAGCAGGACGCCGAGGACGAGCAGCATCAGGCCGAGCGCGATCTGGGACCCCCGCCCCATCTCGCGCTCGCCGGCCTTGCGGGTTCCCGGGCCGTCGTGGGTGTCGGTCACCGGCCATGTCTACGGGGCCGCGGCCGCGCGGTCAAGGACCACGGACCTAGGTCCAATTGCCAATGGTGCGCGCGCGGGCCCGGGCGTACGGTCGTGGACATGCCCACCGCCATCGTCACCGGCGCCTCCCGCGGCCTCGGACTCGCCCTCTCCCGAGCGCTCGCACAGCGCGGTTGGCGGCTCGTGCTCGACGCCCGCGACGCAGCGCCCCTGCGGCTCGTCGCCGACGAGATCGGGGCGATCGCGGTCGCGGGCGACGTCGCCGATCCCGCTCACCGCCGGGCGCTCGTCGCCGCCGCCGGCGCCCCGGTCGACCTGCTCGTCAACAACGCGTCCGTGCTCGGACCCAGCCCGCAGCCGCGCCTCGCCGACTATCCGCTCGACGTGCTCGAGCACGTCCTGCGCGTCAACGCGCTCGCCCCGCTGGCGCTGTTCCAGCTCGCAGAGCTCGCGCCGGGCGCGCGCGTGATCAACGTGACCTCCGACGCCGGCTCTGAGCCGTACGAGGGCTGGGGCGGCTACGGGGCATCCAAGGCAGCGCTCGAGCAGCTCAGCGCGATCCTCGCGATCGAGCATCCGGAGCTGCGCATCTACGCCGTCGACCCCGGCGACATGAACACGCGCATGCACCAGGAGGCGTTCCCCGGCGAGGACATCTCCGACCGGCCGCCGCCGGAGGAGAGCGTTCCCGGCCTGCTCGCGCTGGTCGAGGGCGACCTGCCGTCGGGCCGCTACCGTGCCGCCGCGCTGCAGGAGGCGAGCGCGTGAACGCGGCGCCCGATCGCGGCGCCTCGGCCGGCCCTGTGTCCGCCCCCGCGCGCGGAGCGCTCTCCTTCCAGCTCCCGCGCACGCTCGAGGCGGGCGAGCCGCCGGCCGTCCGCGACGAGGTCCGGCTGATGGTCGCGCGCGGCGAGGCGCCGCTCGTCCACGGCCGCTTCCTCGACCTCCCGGAGCACCTCCTCCCCGGCGACCTGCTCGTCGTCAACGCCTCGGCGACGATCCCCGCCGCACTCTCCGCCCGCCGCTCCGACGGAACGGCGGCCGAGCTGCACCTGTCGACGCCAGAACCCCCGCCGGCAGGACGGCCCGACCGCTGGATCGTCGAGCTGCGCCGCGGTGGCGAGCGTTTCCCCGGCACCGCCGGGGAGGCGCTCGCGCTCCCCGCGGCCGGCAGCGCGGAACTGCTCGCGCCCTACCTCGCCTCCCGCCGCCTCTGGGTCGCGCGGCTGAGGCTCCCGGAGCCGCTGGAGCGCTATCTCGACGCCTACGGCGCCCCGATCCGCTACGCCCACGAGCCCCACGCGCGGCCGCTGGTCGACCATCAGACGATCTTCGCGACCGAGCCCGGCAGCGCCGAGATGCCCAGCGCCGCCCGCCCGTTCACGCGCCGCGCGATCGCCGCGCTGCGCGCCCGCGGCGTCGGCATCGCCCGGCTCGTGCTGCACTCCGGCGTGAGCTCGCTCGAGCGCGGCGAGCGCCCCTACCCGGAGCGCTACCGCGTGCCCGCCGCCACCGCCGCGCGCGTCAACGCCGCCCGGCGCGTGATCGCCGTCGGCACGACCGTGGTGCGCGCGCTGGAGACCGTCGCCGGCGAGGACGGCACCGTGCACGCGGGCGAGGGCTGGACGAGCCTGACGGTCACGCCCGAGCGCGGCGTCCGCGCCGTCGACGGCCTGCTCACCGGCTGGCACGAGCCCGACGCCAGCCACCTGCTCATGCTCGAGGCGATCGCCGGCCGCGGGCTGCTCGAGCGCTCCTACGCCGCCGCCGTCGCCCGCGGCTACCGCTGGCACGAGTTCGGCGACTCGCACCTGATCCTGCCCTAGCGTCGCCGCAGCAGCCCGCGCCGCCGGCGTAGGGCTGCGGCGGGAGGCGGCTCATGGTGGCGCGACGGCCCGCGCGCGGTCTCGGCGGGCGGCTTCGGTGCCCCGGCGAACGGCGGGCATCGAGGGAGGCGGGTCAGGGTGTCGCGCCAGGCGAGCGAGCTTGCGCCAATCGCGCGGCTGCGCGGTGATTTCGCGCATGATCGATCACGCTCGCGCGCAGCTCGCGGCGGTGATCGTTCCCCGCACGACCGGCGGATCGCGCGCCGATCTGACCCGCCTCCGTTCGCATTGGTGCGCGACCCTACAACGAGTCAAGCCGCCCCGGTGAACGGAGCGGCTCGTAGTTCAAATATCGGCAGGACGCGCGCAGATCTCTAGCGCTTTCCCCCGAGTTGGCGCGTCCGCGCTCTCGCCGGAGGTGATCACGTCGTAGGTCACGCCGCGTATGACTCCGGCAGCCCGAAGGGCTTGAACAGCCGCGGGTCGATGAACGCGGTGATGGCGCTGATGCGCGGCCCGTCGAGCGTGAGGACGTCGATCACGGCGGCGCGATAGCGATCCTTGTGCAGGATGTAGCAGCCGACCGCCGCCTGGCCGTTGGCGTGCGTCGGCAGGTGCCGCCAGCGCTGGTTGAGCGGGCCGGCGTGGAGGAACGCGCGGATCGCTTCCTCGCCGCGGTAGGACTCCGGCAGCGGCGGCATCGACCACACCGCGTCCTCCGACAGCAGCCCGACGATCGCCTCGACGTCGGCGCGCTCCATGGCGTCCATGTAGCGCTCGACCACCTGGCGCACGCCGTCGTCGCCGAGTGCGCGCAGCGTCTGCTGCTGGCTGCGCTCGGGCAACCGCCGCTCGAGCGTGCGGCGCGCGCGGGCGAGCGCGCTGTTGACCGACTCGACCGTCGTGTCGAGCGTCTCGGCCGCCTCGCGGGCGCGGAACCCCAGCACGTCGCGCAGCATCAGCGCCGCCCGCTGGTTCGGCGGCAGGTGCTGGACGGCGGCGACGAACGCGAGCTCGACGCTCTCGCGCTGCTCGTAGCGCGCGTCGGGCGCCGGCGACGCGTCCTCGAGCTCCGCCGGATAAGGCTCCAGCCACAGCGGACCCTCGCGCTCGTCGTAGTCGAGCGGCAGGACGCGCTTCGGCCGGCGCGCGATCAGGTCGAGCGAGACGTTGGTCGCGATCCGGTATAGCCATGAGCGCAGCGAGCTGCGGCCCTGGAAGCGGTCGATCCCGCGCCAGGCGCGCAGCAGCGCGTCCTGGAGGGCGTCATCGGCGTCGTGCAGGGAGCCGAGCATCCGGTAGCAGTGCGCGTGCAGCTCGGCCCGGTAGGGCGCGACCGTCTGCTCGAAGTCATCCGCCATCGGCCTTATAGACCGTCGCGCTCGCGAGAGCTCATCGCAACCCGCAGCGTGCCGCCCGGGCCGGAGGTGCGGATCCGCAGCCTCGGCGCGTCCGCCACCGGCCCGGCGTCGGGCAGGTCGATCTCGCGCGTCCCGAACGGGCCGCCGCCGTCGACCTCGACGTGGACGCCGCGCGGGACGAGGATCGTCACCGTCCCGAACCAGTTGCGGATGTCGAGCGACGTCTCAGCGCCGTGCAGCGTCGCGCGGCCGAGGTCCAGCACGACGGTCCCGCAGACGCAGCGCAGCGTCGCCCGCGGCGCGAGCTCCCAGCGCCCGCGCCGCTCCAGCCGCGAGAAGATCGCGCTGTGGCGCAGCGGCAGGTCCGCCGCGCCGGCCGCCGGCAGGTCGGCCGTGAGCGGCTCGAGCTCGGACTGCGTGCGCGCCAGCTCCGCCCGCTCGACGCGGCCGGCGAACTCCTCAAGCGTCAGCCGCCCGGCGACCGCCGCGTCGCGCAGGAGCGCGATCGTGCGGTCGCGGTCGTCGTCGCCGGCCCTCACAGGGACCGCTGGTAGACGTTGAAGGCCTTCGTCGCGAACCATGCGCTGATCACCACCAATGCGACGAGCAGGCCGACGCGGCCGGCCACGAGGCCCCAGTCGAGCGAGCCGATCGCGGCCGAGCGGGACGCCTCGGCGGCCCAGTTGACCGGATTGAATGTCGCGATCATACGGATCCAACCGGGCACGAGGCTCGGCTGCATCAGCGCCGAGGACAGGAACGTGAGCGGCAGCAGGAGCATGGAGACGGCGCCGATCAGCGTCTCCCGCTGGCGCGCGAGCACGCCGATGCCGTTCGAGAGCGACGCGAACGCCGCGGCGAGCAGGCCGGCGACCAGCACGAGGATCGCGATCCCGCCGATGCCGTGCGTGTAGTCGGCGCCGAGCGCCCAAGCGAGCAGCACGACCAGCACCGTCTGGATCGACACCGAGATCACCGCCTGCGCGACGCTCCCGAGGTTGAACGCGCCCCGCCATGCGGGCGAGACGAGCATCCGGTCCATCACGCCGCCGTTGATGTCCTCGATGAAGCCCATCCCGGTCCAGCCGGCGCTCGACACGGCGAGCATCACGACGACGCCGGGCATCAGGTAGTTCACGTAGGAGTCGCCCGCGAAGCCGGGGATCCGCGTCACCGCCTTGAACAGCGCGCCGAACAGCAGCAGCCAGATGATCGGCTGGATGAGCGTGATCATGATGAACGCCGGCTGGCGCATCAGCACGCGCAGGTAGCGCAGGGTGACCTGCCAGGTCTGCCGCGCGGCGGTCATGCGGTCGCCTCGAACGCGCGTCCGGCATAGCGTAGGTAGACGTCGTCGAGCGAAGGCCGCGCGAGCGTGACCGACGCCGCGCGGACGCCGTTGGCCTCCAGCGCCGCGAGGACAGCCGGGATCGCCGCGCCGCCGTCGCGCGATCGGGCGCGCAGCGTGCGGCCGTCGAGCAGGACGTCGGCGAGCCCGGAGACGCGCTCCAGCGCGCCGGCCGCGCCTCCGTCGACCTCGGCCAGCTCGACGTGGATCGTGTCTCCCTCGAGCTCGCTCTTGAGCTCGTGCGGCGTGCCGCGCGCGACGATCCGCCCGCGGTCGACGATCGCGAGCTGCGAGGCGAGCTTGTCGGCCTCCTCCAGGTAGTGCGTCGTGAGCAGGATGGTCATCCGCTCGTCGCGCGCGAGCCGCTCGATCTCGCCCCACATCTGGGCCCGCGCCTCGGGATCGAGGCCCGTGGTCGGCTCGTCGAGGAACAGGACCTGCGGCCGGTGCAGGAGGCCGAGCGCGACGTCGAGCCGCCGCTGCATGCCGCCGGAGTACGTCTTCGCCTGCCGGTCGCCGGGGAGGCCGAAGCGCTCCAGCGCCTCGTCCACGCGGCGCCGCAGCTCCGCGCCGGTGATGCCGTAGAGCTCACCCTGGAGGACGAGGTTCTCGCGCCCGGTCGCCTCGAGGTCGCAGCCGTGCTTCTGGCCCACGACGCCGATCGCGTGCCGGACCTTGGCGGGCTCGGCGAGCACGTCGTGCCCCGCCACCGTGGCGCTTCCCGCGTCGGGGTGCGAAAGCGTGGTGAGGATCTTCACGGTCGTGGACTTGCCCGCCCCGTTGGGGCCGAGCAGGCCGAGGACGGTGCCGGCCTCGACGGTCAGGTCCAGCCCGTCGAGCGCCTTCACGTCGCCGTAGCCCTTGATGAGGCCCGTGGCCTCGATCGCGTTCTCGAACACTGTACGAGTCATACCGAACGGTGTTCTACCGCGGTACAGTGTTCGTGTCAAATGGCCGCCGTCCCGGACCCTCCCTGGTGGCGCCGGCGCGAGGAGTCGCCCCGCGCCGAGCGCAAGCCGCTCACGCGCGACGCGATCGTCGAGGCGGCGCTCGCGCTGCTCGAGCGCGACGGGCTCCAGGGCCTGAGCATGCGCCGGCTCGCGCAGGAGCTCGGCACCGGCGCCGCGTCGCTCTACTGGCACGTGGGCGACAAGGAGGAGCTGCTCAGCCTGATGCTCGACCGGATCGTCGGCGAGGCGGAGGTGATCGAGCCGGACCCCGAGAACTGGCAGGAGCAGGTCAAGGAGATGCTGCGGGCGACGCGCAGGCTGATGCGCAAGCGACGCGACGCGGCGCAGATCTCGCTCGGGCGCATCCCCGCCGGCCCGAACTCGCTGCCGGTGATGGAGCGGACGCTGGCGGTGCTCGCCGCCGCCGGCCTGCCGGCACGCGTGATCTCCTATGCGGCCGACATGTTCGCGCTCTACGTCGGAGGCTTCGCCTACGAGGAGAGCATGCCGCCGCGCGGCGATCCCGCGGCGCTCGGCGCCTACTTCGCGTCGCTGCCGCGCGACCGCTTCCCGACGCTCGCGTCGCTCGCGTCCGAGTTGACGGCCGGCGACGCCGACGAGCGGTTCGAGTTCGCGATCGAGCTGCTGGTGCGGGGCCTCGAGGCGATGGCCGAGCGCTACGCGGACGAGTAGGGGCCTCCAGCCGTCTACAGCTCGAGGTCGGGGCATGCGCCGACGTGGCCGCGAGGCCGAATGTGGCCACCCGCCTCGACGCGATCGGGACGATCAGTCGAAGCGCGGCGCGCGCTTCTCGAGGAACGCGACCATGCCCTCGCGCGCGTCGGGCGTCTGGCTGGAGGCGGCCATGAGCTCGGTCGCGTAGGCGTAGGCCTTGTGCTGGTCGAGGTCGACCTGGGCGTAGAAGCCCTGCTTGCCCAGGGCCTTCGCGCTCGCGCTGCCGCGCGTGGCTCGGCGCAGGAGGTCCAGACAGGCGGCGTCGAGCTCGGCGGCGGGGACCACCGCGTTCACCAGGCCCCAGGCCGCGGCTGTTCGGGCGTCGATCATGTCGCCGGTGAAGGCCATCTCGAGCGCGCGTTTGCGCGGCAGGGCGCGGGCGACGGCGACCAGCGGGGTGTGGCAGAACCAGCCGCCCTTGCCCCCCGGTATGGCGAAGGCCGCCTCGTCTGACGCGACGGCGAGATCCGCCGTGGCGACGAGCTGGCAACCGGCGGCCGTCGCCAGACCGTGGACCCGGGCGAGCACGGGTTGCGGGATCGACTGCAGCGTCGTCATCAGCTCGGTGCACAGCGCGAGCAGCTCGCGCATCGCGGGCAGGTCGGCCCCGACGATGTCGCTGAAGTCGTGGCCGGCGCAGAAGACCGGCCCCTCCGCGGCAAGCAGCAGGCCGCGAGCATCGCTTGCCCCGACCTGGCGCACGGCGGCCAGCAACTGGCGCATGTGATCGAGCGAAAGGGCGTTGCGGCGCTCCGGCACGTCCATCGTCACGCGTACGAAGTCGCCCTCGCGCTCGACGCGCACGAGCGCGCGGGGCGCCGACGTCGTGACTGTCGGCGCGGCCGGATCGCGGGCGACCGTCGGCATCGCCCCAGGGTACGGTGCCCGCGCTCCTGCCGTCAATGTGTGTCAGTCGCGGTGCTGGGAACCGTTGTTGTCGACGACGTTCCAGAGGCTGTTCGCGTTGGCGCCGCCGTGGCCGGAGAACAGCACCGGGGACGCTGCGCCGGAGACCGAGCCACTCGCTCCGAGCCCCGACACGAAGGTGTCCATCGGCTCCCGGCAGTTGTCGAGGACCGAGCTGCAGCTCGTCCCGGTCGTGGGCGCCGAGGCGCCGGCGAATACCCCGTGCGCGAGGTTGTCGGAGCCGTATGAGGTCGAGACGTAGTCTCCCACCATTCTGCCCTGGCTGGTCGTCGCCGCCCAGGTCGTGGGCATGCCGGCGGCCACGGTCTGCGGCGCGCTCCACGTGCTCCCCGCGTTGGTGGAGGAGATGAAGCCGACGGCGAGCTGCGCACCCCCGGAGGGGTAGAAGTAGTACGTCAGGCCGAGCTGCGCGCCCGCACCCGACGTCGCCTTATTCACGGCTAGGCCGGGGATGAAGTGGTCGACGCCGCTGTTGGTCGCGTCGATCGGGACGCGAGCGACCGACGACCAGCTGGTGCCGGTCACGTTCAGCGAGTGGCTGAGGACGATGTCGTTCGCCTTGCAGGACTGGCGGAAGCGGCAGTCCGACCACGCGACGTAGACCGTCCCGCTGCCGTCGATCTCAGCGGACGGCAGCGGCCCCTCGCGCAGGCTCCCCGCGACCGTGTGGTGGCGGATCGTCGCGATCGTGGTGACCGCGCTCCAGCTCGCGCCGCCGTTGGTGGAGTTGAACGCGCCGATGGCGGTCTCGTTCGCGTTCGCGATCGGCACGATCACGGTGCCGTTGGGCCGCACGACGGGCTGGCCGCCGATCACGCCGGTGTGGTTGCTCGCCGCCGCCGACCACGTCTTGCCGCCGTCAGTCGACGTGCTCATCTCCAGCAGGTTGCCGGCCCCGTGGTCATCCCACTGGGTGTAGCAGTGGCCGTAGAACGGGCTCGTCGCGGCGTTGTCGCAGACGATCCAGTTCTTGTCGAGGTCGCCGCCGGTCGCGGTCGTGAACGGCGCGCTCCACGTCAAGCCCCCGTCGGTCGAGCGGCTGGTGACGACTGCGTTGCCGTGCACGCCACCCGCCTCGAGCAGTGTCAGCGACGAAACCAGCCAGACACCGTGCGCGGCGTCGTAGGCGACTGAGGAGTCGGTCGCGCGGTCGTTCGGTCCACCGCCGGCGTACTTGGTGATGCCGGGCAGCAGACCGCTCGTCCAGCTGGCGCCGTTGTTCGTGGACGTCGCGAACCCGATGGCGCACGCGCCGCCGTCGTAGATGCGCCCGACCTGGAACGCCGAGACGATCGTCGAGCCGTTCGCGAACGTGTCAGGCTCGACCTCGGTCTGGTGGTTCGTCGTGCTCGACGCGCGGCAGGTCGCCTGAGTGAACGGGTCAGAGCTGACCGGCAGCACGGCCGCTTCGGCGGCGCCGGCGAGGATCAGCGCCGCTGTCAGCGCGACACCCAACACGGGAGCGCGTCGGCGGGACAGCGATCGCAGTGACGGACGCATTACTTCACCCTCCTCGATGATTGCGAGTGCCGTGAGCGACTTGGCCATCACTCACCACTGGGCCGACATTACTGAGGAGGCGCGGTCCGTGCATGAGCGCAGCATTAGCCGTGGCTAAGAGGCTCCCGCGCCTTTTTCTGGGCGGAGCGGAGCCGTTCGGGCTCGGGTGCGTTCAGGGTCGCGGCGCGCGGAGAAGTCGCCCGCCGATCAACCCGGGCGCGGCTAGGCGGCCAGCGCCGTCGGGGCGAGAGCGCGGCGCAGCCGGTCGCGCTCACCCGCTTCACCGGAGCAATGGCGCACGCTTCCTGCGGCTGACTGTCGGCCGGCGGCGCCGGCTTCGGGCCGCCGGGTTCTCCGCGCGGCGGCTTCTCGGGATCGGCGAACTGCGCTGGTAAGGGGATGGGTCAGTGTGCCTGGGCGGTTCGCGAGGCCGCGTGATCGGTTCGGGCGGGCGTGGCGAGGGTGTGCGGCCCCCAACGAACACGACGCGCCTCGCCGTGTTGATCGACTCGGAGAGGTGAAGGAGGTGCCCGGCCCGGGCGCGCTGAGCCAGCTGTGGGGGTGCGGCTCAAGCCGGCGGGCCTCGAGACGGCGGGGCCTCGCTAGCGACGGCCGACTTGGAGGAAGTGGCGACTCCGTCGAGAAGCGAGACGTTCACGCGCCGCCGAGAAGCCGGCCTGGTCCGCGCTTGGCAGACTCTCGCCCTGCGGTTGCCCCCACGTCTCGCCCCGCATCACCGGCCGTTAAACGCGGAAAGCCCACCCGTGGGTGGACTCTCGGCCATCAGAAGATCAGGCGGCTTTCGCTGGCAAGGGGACGTTCATGAGAAGGTCTCGCCCTCTGGTTGCCTTCGCTGTCTGACACAAGCAGCGTAGCGCGTGCGCCCGGCGTTCGTAGGATGCACCGCCGTGGGAGATCACCTCATCGTCCTTCACTCCGCGGCGCGGGCCTGCCCCGGCTACGACCGCCACGAGGCCCCGTCGATGCTGATGCACGGGTCGTCGGTGGCGCGCGACACCGAGCATGGCCGCGCGGTCACCGCGCAGCTGACCCGCCGCCACGGGACCCTCGAGGAAGCGATCGACGCGGGGATCTTCGGGCTCAGCGCCGCCGAGGTGAACCGGGGCGTCCGGCGCCAGGCGCGCGCTGCGTGCGAGGACTACTTCTACAACCGGCTGGGGTTGACGCCGGGCTACGTGCTGCGACGGCCGACAGCGATCGGCGACGGGCTCGAGCTGTTGCCCGAGCCGATGTACCGGGTACTGGAGGACATCGTCGAGCTCGTCGTGGACGGCGACTACGAGGAGCTGCGCGAGGTGTCCCGCAACCGGCTCGAGGTCGAGGACCTGCGCCGCCGCGTCGAGGACGACTGCCCGGAGGCGCTCGTGCTGCCGCCGCGCGAGGTGTATCGGGTCGAGGCGATCACCAAGGCCGACGATCCGGGCGACGAGGGCTGGACCTACTTCCTCGACCTGTGGACCGAGAACGGCCCGGCGCGGCTGCACATCGAGGGCGGGCTCGAGGAGACGGGTGGGCGCTTCGAGGCGACGCTCGACGACGTCCTGCCGTGAGGCCCCGCATCCGGAGGCGCTGGGGGGTTGGTCGCATGGGCAGCCGCAGACGCCGTCCGGCGTACAGCCGAGTCCGGCCGCACGGAACGACCGGCTTGCATCCGAGCTGTGGACGCGCTCGCAGGCGCTCGTCGCGGCCGTCGCACTCCGCTGGTCGTTGGACGGCGAGCACCACGCGACGACCAGCGGCGCGACGCGATCCCCACTAGCGCGACGTTCCGTCATGCTGAGCAGATGCTGTTGATCGGCACCGCCGACGCCGTCGTCACCGCCGTCTCGCTCGTGGTGATCGTCGTCTGCCTCTGCGTGATCGCATGGGCGCGCACGCATCCCCACCCGCGGCGCGCCCGCGAGGAAGCGCTCGAGGACTACGCACGCCGTGTCGCACAGGACGCCGCGGAGCGCGAGATCCGGCCATGACCGAGCCGCGCGCGATCGACTTCTCGACGGCGGAGCCGGCGGCGCACGACCCGGGCGTGCTCGATCGTGAGGTCGACGTCGCCGGAACGCGCTGGGCCGTGGTCGAGTACTCGCCCGGGTCGGGACGGGTCGAATGGTGCGACACCCCCCACGCCGGGTTCGTGGTGAGCGGCACGCTCACCTACAGCTTCGAAGACGGGCGGGAACCGCTCGTGCTCGCGGCGGGCGACGCCTTCGCGCTCCCCGAGACGCCCCGCCACCGCGGGCGCAACGAGGGCGCAGAGCCCGCGCGGCTGTTCCTCATCGACGCCTTGCCAGCCGGCTGAAACGCCCCTCGGCGCGAGGGCCGTCGGTGCGTCGCGCCGGCGGGACGTGGGGCTGCCGGCCGGCGGACAGAGCGATCTCCGCGGCCTGGGCGCGGGCGACGGCGGGATGGATTGAGTGGATCATCAGGGGCCTCCGTGCGGTCGGGCGGGTCGAGTCGAACACTAAGTCCGCGCGGCCGCTCGCCTCATCACCCCGGAGAGTGGAGTGAGTCACCCCGCCGGCGGATCAGCCGGCGTAGGTCGCCTTCAGCGTGTACCTGCCGGTGGCCTTGACCGTGATCCGCAGGGTCTCCGTGCCCTTGTCGCGGCAGGCGATCGAGTAGTGGATGCGCTTGCGCCCGACGGCGCGCTCCGCGAGCTGGGAGCCCGACTTGACGACGATCTGCGCCGGCGTGCGCGAGGCCTGCAGCGTGAAGGCGCCGTCGAGCGTGACCGGCAGCCTGAACGTCTTCGTGCCGCTCCCGCTGAGCGTCGTGCTGGTGCGCCGCGTCCAGGGCTGGAACACGTCTGCCGCGGCCGCGAGGTAGGCCCCCTTGTCCGGTGCGAGCACCGGGGCGAGCCGCCACGCCTGCTCGGGGAAGACCAGCCGCGCGTAGGTCTCCGCCCACGCCTCGCCGGGGTTGTAGGCGTAGTTCTGCCCCTCGTCGCCGGGCATGACCTTGTTGTCGTCGGCCTTGTCGCACACGAGCTCGTACGAGGACCACCGCTTGGGGCCGAAGTCGAGCGCCGACAGCGGCGCGTTGGAGCGATGGCGCGCGATGTGGTGCCCGTACTCGTGCGCGATCACGTAGTCGACCGAGACCGTCGAGTCCGGCGGCGGATCGCCGGGGATGATCATCGTCTGGTCGTCGCCCGAGTAACAGGCCAGGATGCCGTCGCCGTCCTGGCCGCCGCAGTCGCCGTTGATCTCCGCCGCCGGCACGACGGCGAGCTTGAGGCTGTCGATCTCCGACCCGTGCGGGAGCGTGCCGATGAACGCCGCGTACGTGCCCGCGACGTTGGGATCGCCCTTGAAGCTGCTCGCGACGGTGACGGGGATCGTCGTCTCGGCCGCCGGCCAGCGCTTGGTCACGCCCTGGATCTGCGCCGCGCGGGCGGTCGGCCCGGCCCTGGAGATCACGCGATCGCGGAAGGCGGCCGCTTCGGCGGCCCCAGGGAAGGAAAGGGCCGCCGAAGCGCCGATGATCACGACGCGGAGGGAAGTCTGCATCGCGGCCCCAACGTAGCCGCGACCATCGCAAGGCACGTTCAGCAGCGGCTAAGAGCCGCCTAAGATCCGCCCGATGGTGCCACGGATGCTCGCGCTGCTCGGGTTCGCGAACGCCGTGGCCGTGGTGGCGCTGTGGCTGCACGGCGGTGGGCTGCACGATGAGCCGCTGACGAGCCTGGGCCGGCTCACCGGCCTGCTCGGCGCCTACCTCTCGCTCGTCGAGCTGCTGGTGCTGGCGCGCGGGCCGCGGACGTCCGCGTGGCATCGCTGGGCGGGCCACGCGGTCCTGTGGCTGCTGATCGCCCACACCGTGCTGATCACCACCGGCTACGCCAGGTCCGACGACAGCGGGCTCCTCGCGCAGGCGCGGCGGCTGATCGAGGAGTTCCCGGGCGTGATCACGGCGACGGCGGGGCTGGCGATCCTGATCGGGGTCGTGATCGCCTCCGCGCTGCGGCGCCGGCTGCGCTACGAGACGTGGTACTTCATCCACCTGTACACCTACCTGGCGATCGTGCTCGCGTTCAGCCACCAGCTCGCGACCGGCACCGAGTTCGTGGGCGACTCCGTGGCCCGGACGTACTGGTACGCGCTCTACGGGGTGACGCTCGCCGCGATCGTCTGGCGCTACGCGCGGGCGCGTCCGCTGCGCGTCGAGCGCGTGGTCGACGCCGGACCGGGCGTGGTCAACATCGAGCTGGCGGGGCGGCTGCGCGCGCGCCCCGGCCAGTTCTTCCGCTGGCGCTTCCTCACCCGCGGGCGCTGGTTCGAGGCGCATCCGTTCTCGCTGTCGGCGACGCCGGACGGGCACGGTGCGCGCATCACCGTCAAGGGCGTGGGCGACCACAGCCGCGGCCTGCGCGACCTGCGCCCCGGCACGCGCGTGCTCGCCGACGGGCCGTTCGGCGGGTTCACGAGGGCGGCACGGCGCCGCCCGAGGGCGGCGCTGATCGCCGGCGGCGCCGGCATCACGCCGATCCGCGCGCTGCTGGAGGAGATGCCGGGCGACCTGGTCGTCGTCTACCGCGCGCCGCGCGCCGAGGACGTGATCCTGCGCGACGAGCTCGACGCGCTGGCTGCCGCGCGCGGCTTCTCCGTCCACTATGTCGTCGGCGGCGACCGCGACGGGCTGCTCGCGCTCGTCCCCGACATCGCCGAGCGCGACGTCTACGTCTGCGGCCCGCCGGAGATGGTCGACGCGATGCGCGCGCGCCTGCGTGCGGCGGGCGTGCGGCGGATCGTCACGGAGCGGTTCGCGCTCTGATGCGCCGCGCGATCGCCGCGCTGGTCGTGACCGCCGCCGCCGTGATCTGGCTGGCGCGCTACGAGACGCACCCGCCGGCGCCGCCGAAGCGCCCGGCCGCGAAGGCACCGGGCGACGTCGTCGCCGGCCCGATCTTCACGACGCCCTTCTCGGCGATCCAGGTCGGCGTCGTGATGAGGCACGGCAGGCTCGCCGACGTCCGCACGCTGATCCTGACCGGCGCTGGCGCGCACACGCAGGCGCTCAACGCCCGCGCGGAGCCGATCCTGCGCCGGCGGGCGCTCGCCGCGGGCAGCGCCAGGTTCGACGTGGTCTCCGGCGCGACCTACACGAGCGAGAGCTACAAGGACTCGCTTCAGGCGGCGATCGACAAGGCGCGCGCCGCTCAATAGAACGTCGTGCGCGTGACGTGCGGCCGGCCGGGCAGCTCGAGCCCGCGGTTCCAGAGCCAGTTGTCGAGCAGCGCCGGTGCGACCTCCAGCCGCCGCGCGATCAGCTCGCACGCGTGCACGCCGCACGCGCGGATCTCCTGCTCGTAGCGGCTGCCGGCCGGCAGCTCGACGCCCTCGTCGACGAGCGCGGCGAGCTCGTCCGAGTAGCGCAGGACGCCCTCCGAGCGCAGGACGTGCGGGACGAGGTTGTCCGCGAAGACCGTCAGCCGGCCGATGTCGGGAAAGCTGACGACGCCGGCGAGGTGCAGGTCGTGGGCCGCGATCTGGGCGCGCTTGTAGAAGCCGCGGTCGGCGAGGAACGGCATCGCGGCGAGATCCTCCGCGAGCGCCTCCGCGGAGTCGCCGAGGCGCGACATCACGCTGCGCTCGCCCAGCCAGAACCCGAGCTGGACCAGCCCCTCGGCGTACAGGCGCGTGAGCTCGTACGCCGGGTCGAGCCCGAGCGCCGCGCCGACGTCCGCCGGAGTCAGCGCGCGCAGCTCGAACGCACTCCAAGGAGCGCCGCGGGCGCGCGTGTGCGCGGTCAGCCGCTCGGTCAGCGCGTTGGTGTCGGTGCCGAGCGCGGCGAACCAGCCGGAGCCGAAGTTGATCGCGTCGAGGATCAGCACGTAGCGCGCCACGTCCTCCGGCTCGCCTTCGAGGAAGTGCAGCGCGGCGTCGAGCCCGCTGACGCCCCCGGCGGCGACCTCGACGGACGGGTCGATCGTCACGTCGCGGGCCGACCCGGCCACGGCCGCGCAATGGCGACGCACGCTTTCGCACAAGCCCGGCACGGCGGACAGGCTACGGTGCTGCCCGCATGCGTCTGGTCGTCGTCGCCATCCTCGCGCTCCTCGCGGCCGCCTGCGGCTCGGACTCCGCCTCCCCGGGCGCGCAGCCGGTCACGATCGCGCTCGACTTCACTCCCAATCCCGTCCACGCCCCGATCTACGAGGCGGCGAAGGCGCCGTCGCACGGCATCAGCCTCCGGATCCGCAAGCCGGGCTCCGGGCCGGATTCGCTCAAGCTCGTCGCGAGCGGGAAGGTGGATCTCGGCGTCGCCGACATCCACGACCTCGCGATCGCGCGCCAGCAGGGTGTCGACGTCGTCGGCGTCGCGGCGCTGGTCGGCAAGCCGCTGGCCGCGCTCGTCGCGCAGCCGGGCATCTCCCGCCCGCGGGCGCTCGCGGGCAAGACGGTCGGCGTCTCCGGCCTGCCGTCGGATCCGGCGTTCCTGAAGGCGATCGTCGAGCACGACGGCGGGGACGTCTCCAAGATCAGGCAGGTCACGATCGGCTTCGCCGCCGTCAGCCGGCTGCTGACCAAGCGCGTCGACGCGGTGCCCGCGTTCTGGAACGCCGAGGGCGTCGCGCTCAAGCGCTCGGGCCTGGACGTGAAGGAGTTCCGCGTCGAGGACTACGGCGCGCCGCCGTATCCCGAGGTGGTGCTGATCACCTCGGGCGCGACGCTGAAGAAGCACCGCGATCGCATCAAGGGCGCGCTCGCGGCGATCGCCGGCGGGCTCGACGCCACGCGCCGCGACCCGGGCGGAGCAGTCTCGATGATCGCCCGTGCCGCCGAGACCAAGGACACCGCGCTCGTGCGCGCCCAGCTCGACGCGGTGCTGCCCGTGTTCGCGCCGGGCCTCGAGCTCGACCGGGGCGTGCTCGACCGCTGGGCGGACTTCGACGCCGGCATCGGGCTCGTGAAGCAGCGGCCCGACGTCGCGAAGAGCTTCGACTTCACCCTGCGCTGAGCGTGCGGGGCGCCCGGGTGCTGTCACCCACCCGGGCTGCCTCCGTTCAATATGGGGGCCTAACGGCCGCCAGGCTGTAGAGCCAGGTTCAAGCGGTTATCCCGCCGCAAGTGGACGATGTCCTTAGACTGTCCGGCGGATCGCTCGTGTCGATGCGCACAGGATTGCGCGAATGCGCGAATCCCGCAACCGCGGATGTCAGCACACCCCGCAATGGGCGTCATTCCGACAGCGGCAGCTGCGCGCGCACGACGCTCCCGCTGCCCGGGCTCGACTCGACCGCGAGCCTTCCCCCGAGCGCCTCGACGCGATCTGCGAGCCCGCGCAAGCCCGACCCGCCCGCGGGATCGGCGCCGCCGTGGCCGTTGTCGGCGATCTCCACGATCACCTCGCCGCTCGTGCATGCCATCTGCACATGCACCTCGGTTGCCTCCGCGTGCTTGACGGTGTTGGTGAGGCTCTCGGCGACGACGAAGTAGACGGCGGCCTCGAGCGCCATGGCCAGCCGCTCCTGTGGCACGCCCTCGACGATCACCGGCAGCGGCGAGCGCGACGCGAGCGTCTCCAGCGCGGGCGCGAGGCCGCGGTCCGCGAGGACCGCGGGATGCAGGCCGCGGGCGAGCTCGCGCAGCTCGCCGAGTGCCTGCTCGAGCTCCTCCGACGCGGCGCTCAGCAGCGTGCGCGCCAGCTCCGGGTCCTCGACGCGCTTCTGCAGCACGCGCAGCTGGACCGCCAGCGCGACGAGCCGCTGCTGCGCGCCGTCGTGCAGGTTGCGCTCCAGGCGGCGCCGCTCCGCGATCCCGGCCTCGAGGATGCGGACGCGCGAGGCGTTGAGCTGCGTGCGCGTCTCGGCGCTCTCCAGCGCGAGCGCGAGCAGCTCGGTGAAGCCCGCAAGGCGGCGCTCGGCGTCCTGGCCGAGCGAGCCCGTCGAGGACGCGACGAGCACGAGGCCCCACGTCCGCCCACCCGCCACGACCGGCGCCGCGACCGCGCTGCGGTAGCCGTTCTGGCGCATCAGCTCGGCGGCGTGCCCCTTGACGCCGGCGTAGTCGTCGATCCGCGCCGGCTCGCCCGTGCGCGCGACGATCGCCGTCAGCCCCTCGCTGTCGGCCAGCGGGACGGCGGTCCCGACGGCGAAGCCGCGCGTCTCGCCCTCGCTCCATCGCCCCACCGTCCACGCGAGGTCGCCGTCGTAGCGGATCGTCGCGGCCGACTTGCCGCCGAGCAGGCGCCCGACCTCCTCCGCGACGGCGGTGAAGATCTCCTCCGGCTCTGAGCCCGCGGCGACCAGCACGGCGACGCGCCGCAACGCCGACTGCTCGTCGGCCAGCGCCGCGAGCGCCTCGTGGGCTCCGGCGTCGAGCACCATGCCGATGTAGGCGTCGTCGAGCCGGAAGAGCGTGCCCGAGACCGGCATCCGCGCGCGGCCGAGCCGCACGCGGCGGGGCGCGGAGGACCCCGCCACCATCTCCTTGAGCGCCGGCGCCAGGTCGCGCTGGTCGTCGTCGACGACGCTGCCGGCCTGCAGGCCGGTCGCCATCGTGAACGCCGTGTTCGCATAGACCGTCCGCAGGGCGGCGTCGAAGCAGCCCACGGCGGCCGGCGTGGCGTCCAGCAGGCCGCGCAGCGCGGTGGGCGGAAGCGGCCCCGGCACCGTCCTCGTACGCCTCGAGGTGGCGGACATGAGACATAGACGCTATCGGGGGCGATCGCCCGTCGCCCCTGTCGCGTCCTTGCGGAGGAGATCGTGTGCCCCCGACGCCGATACAGGGGCACACGCCGATACGAATCTCTCCGGCGAAGCCCCCTCGGTCAAGAAAGACTATTCAGCGGTGTAGGCGCCCCTATACGACTACAGGTCCACGACCACGAGCCGCGGGCGGCGCTCGCGCAGCGCATCGCTGAGCACGCGCCGGTGGCAGACCGAGGCGTCGGCCTCCAGGCACAGGAGCGCGGTCGGGGGCCCGTGGTCGAGCTCGGCGGCGAGCCTGTCGAGCTGGTCGCCCGCCGTCGCCTCCACGTGCGTGCGGAACGCGGGAGCGGCCTCGGCGACCTTGCCCTGGTGGAAGAGCACCCGCAGGTCGGGCGGCGTCCCGAGCGGCTTGCGGTGCTCGTACGCGATCCCGTATGCGCCGAGCAGCTCGCCGAGCCGCGTCTTGGACATCCCCGGCCGGCGCGATTGCGGCCGGAAGCGCACGTCCAGCACCCGCCGTACGCCGGCGGCCTCGAGCTCTGCCACGAGCTCGGCCGGGAGCAGCCGCTCGTACCCGATCGTCCACAGCTTCGGCATCCCCTCTGACAGTACGCTTGCAGGCCTCGAGGCGCCCCGGCGCTAGCGTCACCCGGCCGTTGCCTCGCCGCCTGGTCCCCATCCTGCTGCTCGCCGTCGCGCTGTCGGCCCGTCCCGCCCACGCGCAGAGCGAGGGCACGCTGCGCAACCGCATCGGCGCCGGCAAGGCGCAGGAGCGCTCGCTGGCGTCCGCCGCCGCCAGGCTCGGGAGGCTCGAGCGCGAGACCGCGCGCGAGGTCACGCTGCTCGAAGGCCGGCTCGCCGCCGCCCAGGCCGCGACGACCGCCGCCGAGACGCGCCTGGCCACCACGCAGGCGCAGCTCGACGCCGCCCGCAGGCGCGTGGCGCGGCTGCGGCAGCGGCTCGCCCAGGTGCGCGAGAAGCTCGCCGGCCTGCTGCGCGAGCGCTACATGGGCGACCACCCCGACGTCTTCACGGTCGTCCTGCACAGCGACGGCTTCCCGCAGCTGCTCGAGACGCTCGCGTTCGTGCGCCGCGTCGAGCGCGCGGACACCAACGTGCTCGACATCGTGCGCGCCGCGCGCGCCGAGGCGGGCCGCGAGCAGGTCCAGCTGGCCGCGCTGGAGGTGCGCCGGCAGAAGGCCGCCGCCGCAGTGCGCGCGCGCCGCGACGCGCTCGCGACGATGACCGCCGGCCTGCAGGCCCGCCGCCAGACGCTCGCCCGCGCCAAGGCCGCCCGGCTCGCCGCGCTCTCGCACGTGCGCTCGCGCCGGCGCTCGGCCGAGAAGGAGCTGAGCCGGCTGCTCGCCGCCCGGGCCCGCGCCGCGAGCGTGGCCGGTCCCGGCGGCCCGTGGGCGATCCCGTGGCCGATCGTGCAGTGCGAGTCGGGCGGGCAGAACCTGCCGCCCAACTACGCGACCGCCTCCGGCTACTACCAGATGCTCGACTCGACCTGGAAGGGCCTGGGCGGCTCGACCGCGCACGCCTACCAGGCATCCAAGGCCGAGCAGGACCGGCTCGCCGGGCGCCTCTGGAACGGCGGCGCGGGCGCGCGCAACTGGGTCTGCGCGAGCCTCGTCGGCGAGCTCTAGCCCGTCAGAGCGGGATCGTCGCGCGGACGCGGGTGCCGGCGCCCGGCGGACTGTCGAGCGAGAGCCGGCCGCCGAGCACGTCCAGCCGGTCGGCCAGCCCGCGCAGGCCGGTGCCGGCGGTGAGGTCGGCACCGCCGATGCCGTCGTCGGCGACCTCGATCTCGAGCGCCTCGGCGGAGCGCTGCACGCGCACCGCCATGCCGCGCGCCGACGCGTGGCGGACGGCGTTGGCGAGGCACTCCGCGACGAGGAAGTACGCGGCGGTGGCGACGGGCTCGCGCAGCTCCTCGTCGCTCACCTCGAGCTCGACCGGGACGGTCGCGGCCGCCGTCAGCGAGGCGAGCGCCTCCGGCAGCCCGCGCTCGGCGAGCGCGACGGGGTGCAGCCCGCGCGCGAGCTCGCGCAGCTCGGCGTGCGCCAGCTGGAGCTCCTCGGCGGCGGTGTCGAGCAGTTCGCGCCCCGGCCCGTCGACCTGCTTGCGCGCGACGCGGAGGAGGTTCGAGACGGCGAGCAGCCGCTGCTGCGCGCCGTCGTGCAGATCCCGCCCGACGCGGCGGCGCTCGGCGTCGGCGGCGGCCACCACGCGCGCCCGCGAGGCCTCCAGCTCGGCCGCCTGCGCGCGGCGCTCGAGCTCGGCCGCGGCGCGCGCGGCGAAGATGCGCAGCGCGGCCAGGTCGTCGTCCTCGGCCTCCATCCGGCGCGAGTCGAGCACCGCGAGGTGGCCGAGATGGCGCCCGTCCGACGCGCGCAGGCAGACCGCCAGATAGCTCTCCAGCCCGAGGTCGGCGGCGGCGACGTCCTCGGGGAACGCGGCCGTCAGCGCCTCCGGGATCGCCACCACCGGGTACTCGGTGATCAGCGCGCACGGCTGGCCCTCGGTGTCGTAGCCGAAGGGGCCGATGAACTCGCCGTCGAAGTAGCCCGCCACGACCGTCACGTGCGCGTCGTGGGCCTCGCCGACGAAGACGAGCTTGGAGCCGAACGCCTCCGCGACGCTGCGGACGAGCGAGCGCAGGAACTCCTCGCCCACGGCGCCGGCCGTCCCCTCCGCGACGGCGCGCAGGAGATCGGGACCACGGAGGCGGGTGGCGCTCACCCGATCGATGCTACTTACGCCGGGATGCGGGCGGCTACCGTGGACGCCGATGGCGGCCGCCTCGCTCAGCGAAGCGCCCGATTGGGCGCAGGCACTGCTGGTGGAGCGGCCGGTCGGGCACCTGGGACTGCTCGACGAGTCCGGCCGCCCGCGCGTGCAGCCCGTCACGTTCGCGCGCATCGGCGAGGCGCTGTGGAGCGCGGTCGACGACAAGCCCAAGCGCCGCACGGGCGAGCAGCTCGCGCGCGTGCGGCGGCTGCGCGCGTGCCCGGCGTGCGCGCTGACCGTCGACCGCTACGACGACGACTGGACGCGGCTGGCGTGGATCCAGGTCGTCGCGAACGCTGCCGTGCTCGAGCTGCGCGATGACGTCGTCGCCGCCCTCGCGGCCCGCTATCCCGCCTACCAGGAGCGGCCGCCGCGCGGTCCGCTGCTGCGCCTGGATCCCGTGCACGTGCTCTGGTGGAGCGGTTAGTCTCGCTCTCATGTTCAAGCTCGCCCTGGCGCTGGTGCTCGCCACCGGCCTCGCCGTGCCCGCGTTCGCCCAGGACCAGGAGGGCCGCTGCGGCCCGCCGAAGGCCGGCGAGCAGTGCGGCGAGGGCAACGGGCGCCAGACGCCTGGCGGCGCCGGAACCGGCAACGTCTCGCACAAGGGCTGGCCGCCGATCACCGGGATTTTGTGGAAGGTGCTCGACAGCGGCGACCATCAGCGCACCGGGACAGCCGACAACGACGAGCTGCTCGGCCACCACGGCGACGACATCGTGGTCGGGGGCGCCGGCAAGGACGTCCTGTGGGGCGACTGGGAGCTCGACGGCAACACGAGCAACCAGACCGACGTCCTGCGCGGAGGCGACGGCAACGACTTCCTCTATCCCAGCCACGGCAAGAACAACCTCTACGGCGGGACGGGGAACGACCGCATCATCGCCTACTACGGCCACGGGCTGATCGACTGCGGGCCCGGCGACCACGACTACGCGCAGACGCGCTGGCAGAGCAGCGCCTACACGGTCCGCAACTGCGAGCGCGTGCGGCACTTCTGCGCGTTCGGCTCCAAGCCCGACGGCGACTGCAAGAAGCCGGGCGAGAAGGCGTCGCTACGCAGCCGGCGGGCCCGCCGCGGATGACCACTCGGCCTTATGGACCTTCTTGAGCGCCTGATACTCGCGCAGCGCGTCGCGCGAGTCGACGTTTCCGAGGGTCGGGTGCCACGGGACGAGCGGCCCGGCATGCTCGACGCCGAACCGCTTGGCCAGCACCGCGCCGAGCGACTTGATCTTCATCTCGCCGAAGCCGGGCAACCCCGCGATGTTCGCGCGCAACTCCTCCGGCGTGCTCGCGTCGGTCCACACCCGCTCGGCGTCGCCGTCGTAGTTGTCGACGATGTACTGGGCGAGCTCCTTCACGCGCGCCGCCATCGCGCCCGGGAAGCGGTGGATCGCCGGCACCTGGCGGAACAGCGGCTCGAGGTCGGCCGCGGCGACCGCGGCGGGATCGAGCGTGCCGAGGCGCTCCTTGAGCACCAGCGGGCCGGCGAACGCCTTCATCACCGTCACCTGCTGGTCGAGCGCGAAGCCGACCAGAAGCGCGAAGGGGTCGGTCGCGATCAGCGCGTTGGCGGCGTCGTCGTCGGTGAAGTGCAGTCGGTCTGGCGGCGTCACGTGCGGGAGACTACGCCGCCTCGCCGAGCGCCGACCAGGACTGGTCGAGCGCCTGCACCAGGACGTCGGCGGGCTGCGCGCCCGAGACGCCGTAGCGGCGGCCGAGCACGAAGAACGGGACGCCGTTGATGCCGATGCGGCGGGCGAGCTCCTCGTCCTCGCGGACCGCGTCGGCGTACCGGTCGGACTCGACCACGGCGCGCGCTTCGGCCTCCGGAAGCCCCGCCTCGACAGCCAGCCTCACGAGCGTCTCCGGATCGCCGATGCGCGCGCCCTCCGTGAAGTAGCCGCGCATCAGGCGCTCCTTGACGGCGTCCTGGATCCCGCGCTCCCTGCCGAGCTGGATCAGCCGGTGGGCGTCGAACGAGTTCCCGCCGCGCGTCAGCTCCATGTGGTACTCGAGCCCTTCCTCGGCGGCGAGCGCGGCGATCTGCGCCTGCCGGGCCGCGGCCTCCTCGACGCTCATGCCGTACTTGGACGCCAGCCGCTCGGCGGGCGCCCCCTCGGGGTCGCGCTCGGCCGCCGGGTCGAGCTCGAACGAGCGCCACGTGAGGGTGACGTCGCCGCGGTGCTCGAAGCGCTCCAGCGCCGTTTCCATGCGTCGCTTCCCGATGTAGCACCAGGGGCACACGACGTCGGACCAGATCTCGATCATGAACGCCATCGAAATTCAGCATAAGGCGTTGATCCAACCGGCCTGAGCGTGCGTACGATCGGGCATCGCCCTGCTCGTCCTCTTCGCGTTCGTGGCCGGCGCCGGCACCGCCGTGAGCCCCTGCGTGCTGCCCGTCCTCCCGGCGCTGCTGAGCGCGGGCGCGACCGGTGGGCGGCGGCGTCCGCTGGGCATCGTGCTGGGGCTCGCCGTCACCTTCACGGGGACGATCGTCGGGCTCGCGACGGTCGTCGACGGCGTCGGGTTGGGGGACTCTGCCACGCGCGACGTCGCGATCGCGGTCCTGCTGGCGTTCGGCCTGCTGATCGCGATGCCCGCCGTGGCCGCGCGGCTCGAGGCGCCGCTCTCGCGCTTGGCGCGGTTCGGGCCGCGCACGGTCGGCCGCGGCTTCTGGTCGGGGATCGCCGTCGGCGCCGCGCTGGGCTTCGTCTACGCGCCGTGCGCCGGGCCGATCCTCGCCGCCGTGGTGTCGGTCGGCGCGGCCTCCGGGCGCACGCTGCCGGTCGGCCTGGCCTACGCCGCGGGCAGCGCCGTCGTCCTGCTCGTGCTGGCCCTCGCGGGCCGGGCGGTCCTGGCCCGCGTGCCGCGCGGGCCGTCGCTGCAGCGCGTGCTCGGCGGGGTGATGGTGCTCACCGCGGTGGCGATGGCGCTCCAGCTCGACGTGCGCTTCCAATCGGCGATCGCGAACCACCTCCCGGCGGCGGTCGTGAACCCGACGAAGTCGCTGGAGGACTCCGGCGCGGTCGCGAGCCGGCTGACGGAGCTGCGGCCGGAGTCGCGCTTCGCCCACGCCGCGCGCGTGAAGTCCTCGGGGCTGCCCGACTACGGGCCGGCGCCGGAGTTCGCGGGCATCACGCATTGGCTCAACAGCCGTCCCCTGAAGCTGGCCTCGCTGCGCGGCCGCGTCGTCCTGATCGACTTCTGGACCTACACGTGCATCAACTGCATCCGCACGCTCCCGCACCTCACGGCGCTGGACCGGGCCTACCGCGGCGACGGGTTGACGATCGTCGGCGTGCACTCGCCGGAGTTCTCGTTCGAGAAGGAGACGCCCAACGTCGAGCGCGCGATCGCGCAGGACGGCATCCGCTACCCGGTCGCCCAGGACAACGACATGGGCACCTGGGACGCGTGGAGCAACCAGTACTGGCCGGCCGAGTACCTGATCGACGCACGCGGGCACGTTCGCTATGCCGGCTTCGGCGAGGGCGACTACGACAAGACGGAGGCGGCGATCCGGTCGCTCCTGCAGGAGGCGGGCGCCGCGAGGCTCGGTGGCGACGCGAAGCCGGACCGCACCTACGACCCCGCCGCACAGGCGACGCCGGAGACCTACCTCGGGCTGGCCCGCGCCGAGCGCTTCCTGCCCGCGAAGAGCACGGCCGGCACGAAGACCTACACGCCGTACAGCGGGCAGCTGCCGCTCAGCCACTTCTCCTTCGGCGGGACGTGGACGCTCACCGGCGAGGCGGCGACCGCCGGCGCGAACGCGTCCCTGACCGGCCGCGTGGCCGGCAAGGACGTCTACCTCGTGCTCTCGCCGCCGGCGCGGGGCGACGGCACGGTGAAGGTCGCCGTCGACGGCAGGCCCACCACGACGCTCCGCATCACGTCGCAGAAGCTCTACCACCTCTTCTCGGCGCCGAAGCTGGAGACGCACACGATCGCCCTGCGCTTCTCGAGCGGCGTCGCCGGCTACGCGTTCACCTTCGGCTAACGGTCACGAGCAGCCGGATCGGCAGCCACGCCAGCGCGTCGATCGCGCGGCGGTACAGGTCGGGGAAGAACCCGATGCCGGGCGCGATCGAGCCGAAGGAGACGTACACCAACGCGAACTCGCACGTCTCGCGCAGGATCATGTCGGGCCGCCATTGCCGCGGGCCTATTCCCGCGCACCGCCATCATGGTCGGCAGGTGCAAGACGAGAGCCTGCTGAGCGTCCTCGCCGCCCTGGCGGCGAACACCGCGATCGCCGTGGCCAAGGGCGTCGCCGCGGCGCTCACGGGCTCGGCGGCGCTGTTCGCCGAGACGCTGCACACGATCGCCGACGCGGGCAACGAGATCCTGCTCTGGATCGCCGTGCGCCGCAGCGGGCGCCCGGCCGACCCGTCGCACCCGCTCGGCTACGGCCCGGAGCGCTACTACTGGGCGCTGCTGGCCGCCGTCGGCATGTTCGTGGTCGGCGGCGCCGTCTCGATCTGGCAGGGCATCCGGGCGCTGCTCCACCCGCCCGAGCTCGAGTCCTTCTGGGTCGGCGTGGCCGTCCTCGTGATCGCGCTCGTGCTCGACGGCTCCAGCCGCATCGTCGCGATCCGCACGCTGCGCCGGCAGGCTTCGCGCCTGGGCATCTCGATGCGCCAGCTCCTGCGCGAGAGCCCGGATCCGACGGTCACGACGATCTACCTCGAGGACACGATCGACGTGCTCGGCGCAGCGCTCGCGCTGGTCGCGCTGATCCTGCACAAGACCACCGGGCTGGAATGGCCCGACGCCGTCGCCTCGCTGATGATCGGCGGGCTGCTGTCCTACGTCGCCGTGCGGCTGTCGAGCCGCAACCGCGCGCTGCTGGCCAACCAGGCGGTCTCGCCGCGGATCGCCGAGCGGGTCCGCGACCGCCTGCTGCGGCAGGACGGCATCGTTGCCGTACGCCAGATGGAGTCGGTCTACCTCGGGCCGCGCGAGGCGCTCGTCGCCGCCGACGTGGTGGTCGACTGCTCGGACATCCCCGCGACGCTCGAGCGCGTGCGCGACGACGTCCTGCGCGACGTGCCGTTCATCGCGCGCCTCTACCTGACCCCTGTGCGCAACCTACGAGTTGCATATGATGACGGGATGCTCCGCGACCTCTACGCCAAGTTCAACGCGCGCGACATCGAGGCGGTCCTCGAGCACCTGACCGACGACGTCGACTGGGCCAACGGGATGACGGGCGGCCGCGTGCACGGGCGCGCGGCGGTCCGCGAGTACTGGACGAACCAGTTCACGCAGATCGACGGGCACGTCGAGCCGGTCGCGATCACCGAGCTGCCGGACGGCAGGACGGCGGTCGAGGTGCATCAGGTCGTGCGCACGCCGGACGGCGAGCTGCTGTCCGACACGCATGTGACCCACACCTACGAGTTCCGCGACGGGCTCGTGTCGCGCATGGAGATCAGCTAGTCCGCGCGAACCCTACGCGGGCAGCACGGCTCCGAAGCGGCCGGCGAACTCAGGGCAGACGCGCACCGCGAACGCTCCCGCCGGCCGGGCCGCGATCTCCTCGCGGAGCTGGTCGAACGCCATCGCCAACCGCACCGACGGAGCGATCTGGAAGTCGAGCGCGTTGCGCCGCTCGCCGCCGATCGTCCCGTCGGCCAGCAGCGCGTCCACACGGTCCAGGTGGCCCGGGAGCACGGCGAGCTGCGCCAGCGCGACGTCGTCGGGCACCTTCATCTGCAGCGCCGTCAGCCGTCCCACGACCGGCAGCGACGCCTTGACCGCGCCGGGCGGCATGCCGAGCACGGGACGTTCGAGGAAGGTCGCCATCGAGGCCGGATCGCGCACCGCACCCCAGCGGCCGAGGGCGCGCACGCACTCCTGCAGGTCGTCGTCGGCCCACCGCTCGAGCGCCTCGTCGACCGGCAGGATCGCCGGCTGCGGCACCGCCGCCTCCAGGGCGCGGGCGATGCGCATGGTCGTCGTCACGCGCCGCCCGTCGAGCGTCATCACCGGCACCGTGCGGGCGCCGAAGCCCATCAGCCGCAGCAGCGGCTTGTGCGTCATGTTGGGCAGGTCGCGGCGGCGGTAGGCCACGCCCTTGTGGCGCAGCATCAGCTCCGCGCTCATCGACGGGTGCGAGCCCGGCGTGCCGTAGAGGACCGCCCTCATACGAGCGCCTGGTAGACGAGCTGGCGCAGCTGCGTGCGCAGCGGGTAGGTGCTGGAGGGCAGCATCTGCGTGAAGAACAGGACGGTGATCGCCTCCTGGCGGTCGATCCAGAACGCCGTGCTCGCCGCGCCGCCCCAGGCGAGCTCGCCGGGCGATGAGAGCACGCGGTTGACAGCGGGGTCGAGCACGACCGAGAAGCCGAGCCCGAAGCCGACGCCGTCGTAGGTCGTCTCCGAGAACAGCGGGCGCCCGTACTGCTCGAGGTCGGCGCCGCCGGGCAGGTGGTTGCGCCCCATGTAGCGCACGGTGCGCGCGCCGAGCAGCCGCACGCCGTCGAGCTCGCCCTCGTTGAGGAGCATCGTCGCGAAGCGCTGGTAGTCGGCGGCCGTCGAAGCCAGCCCGCCGCCGCCCAAGAACGCGTCTGGCGCGCGCATGATCAGCTCGCCGAGGGCGTCGTCGCGCACGAGCCCCGGGCCGTAGAGCGTGGCCAGCCGGCCGGCCGGGGCGGTGAAGCCGGTGTCGTCCATCCCGAGCGGCGCGAAGATGCGCTCGCGGAAGAAGGCGTCCAGCGTCTGTCCGGAGATCACCTCCACGGCGCGGCCCAGCACGTCGGTCGAGACGCCGTAGTTCCACTCGCTGCCGGGCTGGAACAGCAGCGGCATGGCCGCCCACTGCTCGCAGCAGGCCGCGAGATCCAGGCCGGGCGGCGTGCTCCACTCGTACCCCTTGCGGCGGTAGATGGCGTCGACGGGATGCGCCCAGTGGAACCCGTAGGTGAGTCCGGACGTGTGCGTCAGCAGATGCCACATCCGCACCGGCTCGGTCAGCGGCTCGGTCACCGGCTTGAGCTCGGAGCCGCCGGTGAACACGCGCGCGTCCGCGAACGCCGGGATGAAGTCCGCGACGGGCTGCTTGAGCTCGAAGGCGCCCTCCTCATAGAGCATCATCGCCGCCACCGACGTGATCGGCTTGGTCATCGAGTAGATGCGCCAGACCGTGTCGTGCTCCACCGGCGCGCCGGACTCGACGTCGCGCACGCCCGCCTGCGCGACGTGGACGACCTTCCCCCGCCGCGCGACGACCGCCAGCCAGCCGGCCAGCCGCCCGTCGTCCACGTAGCGCACGAAATGGCGGTCGATGCGCGCCAGCCGCCCGGCGTCGAACCCGGCCTCGGCCGGATCAAGCTCCACGTCCATTCCCCGGCATCTTCCCAAGCTGGGCCGGTCGCCGCCGCCGGCCGTCCCCGTCAGCGGGCCGACATCGAGACTGCCGAGCCCCCGCGGCGTGCAAAATGCGGCTTCGATGTCGAAGCCATCAACAGCGCTGGTCGCGGCGGAGGGGGCGCTGCTGGTCGTGGCTGCGGCCATCGCCGCCCTCAGCTCGACCGGCTCGGACTGGGAGCCGGCCGGGCTCGTGGCGGTCCTGACGGCGCTCGCGCTCGGCAGCGACCTGTTCGCCGTCAGCCACGAGGGCCAGCGGATCTCGGGCTCGTTCCTGGCGCTGGTGCTCGCGATGACGCTGCTCGGGCCGGCGCCCGCGGCGGCGATCGGCGTCGCCTCGGTGCTCGCCGATCACGTCCGCGCGCGCAACCCGCTGCCGCGGCTGGTCACCAACGTCGCGACGTTCGCGACGTTCCCGCTCGTCGGCGGCCTGCTGTCGCGGTGGGCGATCGACACGTTCGGCATCTCGCTCGAGGGCGCGGGCTTCCCGCTGCTCGTGCTCGCCGTCTTCATGGTGACCATCCTGCTCGACTTCCTGATGATCGCGGGCGACCACTGCTTCCACGAGCGCAAGCCGCTCGCGCACGAGTTCCGCGCGATCTTCGTCCCGGTGCTGCCGAGCGAGCTGATCAGCGCGCTGCTGTGCGCGCTCGTCGCCGCCGTGTACGTGCGCACCGGCGTCGCGGCGATGGTCCTGATGGTCGTCGTGCTGGTCGTCTTCCAGTACCTGCTCACGCAGCTGCTGCTCTCGCGCGAGCGGGCCGAGCGCCTCGCCGCGATGCAGATCGGGCTGCTCACGACGATGATCGAGACGCTGGCGCTGCGCGACCGGATGACGGCGCGCCACTCCGCCGCCGTCGCTCGCTACGCCGGCGCGATGGCGGAGGCGCTCGGCTGGTCGGAGTCCGAGCTCGAGGTCGTGCACACCGCCGGGCTCCTGCACGACGTCGGCAAGTTCGCCTTCCCGGACTCGATCCTGCTCGCCAGCTCGCGGCTGACCGAGGAGCAGCGCAAGGTCGTCCAGCGCCACCCGTCCGACGGCGCGCGGATCGTGCGCCGGATCGACGGGTACGCGCCGGTCGCCGACATCATCCTCAGCCACCACGAGCGCTGGGACGGCAACGGCTACCCGCGCGGCCTCGAGGGCGAGGAGATCCCCGAGGCCGCGCGGCTGATCTCCGTCGCCGACACGTATGACGTGATGACGGCGCGCGACTCCTACCGCAAGCCGGTCTCCTCGGAGGCGGCGATCGCGGAGCTGCGCCGCGTGGCCGGGAAGCAGCTCGACGGCGAGGTCGTCGAGCTGTTCGCCGGCCTGCTCATGTCGGGCGATCTGTCGTTCCGCCACGGCGACGACGCGGACTTCGAGGCCGAGCTCGGCTTCGGGCGCCGCGTCCAGCGCTACGCCCACCGGCGACGGCTACTCCCCAGAACGGGGTAATTCCGTTTACAGGCCTTCAGCGGGCGCGCGAGGCGACCGATGAAGGCATCAAGCCCGCTGTCACGGTCGCAGCCGACAGCGAAAATACCTGCAACGCGGCACCTTCGAAGGTGCTGCGCACCCCTACCCGCGAAGGAGCGCATCATGGGTTTCAAGTACTAGTCCCGAGCCTGCCGCCAACTCCTCGGCGGCATCGGCGAAGGAATCCGGGCCGCCGCCGGCGCGCAGTCGCCGGGACGCGGACTCCGCCGCGGGACGCAGCCGCTCCGCGCTCAGGCGCTTGAGCGGCACCGCGACACCCGCGGCCGCGATCGCCTTCTGCACGATGCCCATGCCGCCGTGGCACACCACGGCGCCTGGACCGCGGTCTCCGCGAGCCGCTCGTCGCCCTCGTAGTCGGTCGAGCACGTCACGAGCACCACGGGTCGCCGGGCTCGTCGAGCCACGCGGGCGCCGGCGGATCCCACAGCTGGGCGCCGACGTCGCGGCATCCGGGTCCGGCGTCGGCTCAAGTTTGCGACCGCGCGGTGCGGCTGACACTCTGTCGGCGAAGCGACCGTGACGCTCCACTGAGCATCGGCAGAACGCATAGGGTCCCGCGGATGAGAGGGTTCTTCATCTGTCTCGCGGCGCTGATGGCGCTCGCATTGCCGGCGTCGGCGAGCGCGTCCCAGCGCCCGTCACCCGGCTCTGCCGGAATCGGCGACCGTCTGTTCCCGACGCTCGGCAACGGGGGCTACGACGTCCAGCACTACGACCTCGACCTGCGCTATGCGACGGCGTCGCCGGCCCAGGGCATCGACGGCACCGTCACCATCCTGGCGCGCGCCACGCAGTCGCTGTCGCGCTTCGACCTCGACTTCGCAGGCGACTCGGTCGGGAGCGTGTCGGTCAATGGCCGCGCCGCGACGTTCGCCCGCGACGGGGAGGAGCTGGTCATCACGCCGCGCGCGCCGCTGCCCGATGGGCGCGCGTTCGTCGTCCAGGTCTCGCACTACACGGCCCACCCGCGCGAGCCGGATCCGAACGTGCTGCTGTCGACGGCGTTCTTCACCACGCCCGACGGCTCGGCGACCGCCGGCCAGCCCGACAGCACGCACGTCTTCCTGCCGTCCAACGACCACCCGCGCGACAAGGCCTCGTTCACCATCCGCTTCGACGTCCCGGCCGGCACGACCGCGATCGCCAACGGCGTCAAGGTCTCGCAGACCACCTCCGGCGGCCGCACGCGGTACGCCTTCCTGCAGCGCCAGCCGATGGCCACCGAGCTGCTGCAGCTCGCGGTCGGCCGCTACGACACGATCAGCCGCGGCGTCCACGACGGGATCATCGTGCGCGACGCGATCGCGCCGAGCCTCGCCACGCTGCTGTCGGACAAGCTGCCGACCGAGCTGACGCATCTCGACTGGATGAAGGATCACGTCGGCGACTACCCGTTCGACGCGTACGGCTCGCTGGTGGTCGACGCGACGCTCGGCTTCGCGCTCGAGACGCAGACGCTGTCGCTGTTCGACAAACCCTGGTTCGACGGCACCTATGGCGGGCGCGGCATCTGGGAGCCGACGATGGTGCACGAGCTGTCGCACATGTGGTTCGGCGACAGCGTCGCGCCGTACTCCTGGGACGACGTCTGGCTCAACGAGGGTCACGCGACCTGGTACGAGTGGTCGTGGGCGGCCGAGCATGGGGAGCTCGGGGAGGACATCGGCATCCCGGGCTTCGACGACACGATGCGGGCCGTCTACAACATCAGCGATCTGCTGCGCGCCGAGGACGGGCCCGTGGGCCGGCCGCTGAGCGGCGAGGCGTCCCAGCTGTTCAGCGTCCAGGTCTACTGGGGCGGGGCGCTCGTGCTCTACGCGCTGCGCCAGCAGATCGGCGATGCCGCGTTCCAGCGCCTCGAGCGCGCATGGGTGTCGCGCCATCGCGACGGCGTCGCCTCGACCCAGGACTTCATCGCGCTGGCGTCGAAGGTCTCCGGGCAGGATCTGACGGCGTTCCTCAATGACTGGGTCTACGGCACCAAGACGCCGCCGATGCCGGGGCATCCCGACTGGACCGTCGCGCCCGCGGGCGCGGGCGCCCGCACGTTGGCCGCGCCGCAGCAGGCGCTGCTCGCACGCGCGAAGCGCTAGCGGAAGTGGGCCCGGCAGGGCTCGACGGGCCGAACCCGTCGAAACGCCCTGCCGGGCCCCATCACGCGCGCGGCGGCGCCGTCGACTCGCGGACGACGAGCTCGACGGGGAGCATGACGTTGCGCGGCGCCTCGCCGGCGAACAGCTCCTGCAGCAGGTCGTAGGCGACCTGGCCCTTCTCGGCGAGCGGCTGGCGGACGGTCGTGAGCGGCGGCTCGTTGCGCGCGGCCGGCGGGATGTCGTCGAAGCCGACGAGCGAGAGGTCCTCGGGGATGCGCAGCCCGCGCTCGGCCGCGAGGCGCTGGGTGCCGAACGCGAGCATGTCGGTCTCGGCGAGGATCGCGGTGAGCTCGGGATGCGCGTCGAGCATCTCCGCCGCGGCCTGGTAGCCGGCCTCGAAGCGGTTGCCGCGCGCCTCGAACACGGGCGCGTCGGGGAACGCCTCGCGGTAGCCGAGCACACGGCCGCGGCTGACCGGCTCGGTCGCGCCGGCGAGCCGCTCGTCGCTGACCCAGCCGCGGAAGGCGTCGGTCTGCAGCCGCTCGGCGAGGATGCCGACGCGCTCGTGCCCGAGCTGCCGCAGGTGCTCGGCGGCGGCCTGCGCGCCCGAGCGCTGGTCGATGTCCACGCGCCCGGCGCCCGGGATCGGGTCGCCCTCGATCAGCACCGTCGGCAGCCGCCGCTCGATCACCGCGCTCAGCTGATGGCGCGAGTTCGAGACGCAATAGATGCAGAAGCCGTCGACGACCGCGTTGCGCACGGCGCTGGTCGCGTCGTCGCCGACCGGCGAGGGGATCAGCAGCATCGAGGTGCCGAGCTTCTCGCCGGTGCGCGCGATGCCCTCGAGGAACAGCGCGGCGGCGGGATCGGTGAACGCATACGTCAGCGACTCCCCCAGCAGCACGCCGACGGTGCCCGTGCGGCGCAGCCGCAGCCCGCGCGCGGCCGGGTCGGGGCCTGCGTAGCCGAGCTCCCGCGCCGCGGCGAGCACGCGCTCGCGCAGCGCGGGACTCAGCTGGTCAGGCCGGTTGTAGGCGTTGGACACCGTGGCGCGCGAGACGCCCAGGCGATCCGCGACGGTCTGGAGGGTGGGCCGCTCTCCCACCCCTCCATCATTACGCGGGGAGTCCTCGGGCGTCTGGCGCAAGACGGTCGGCGGCGCGGCGCAGGAGCGCGGCGGCGGCGGACCGCGTACGCGCGCGAGCAGGGGCGGCGTCCCGGACGACGGGCGCGTCAGGCCGGGCCGAGTGGGCGAGGCGGGCGACTGCGCGGGGGCCGTAGATGAGGTCGATCATGGCTGTCCTTTCCCGTTCTGAATCGATCTAGACTTAATCGATACAGTACACCTCATCGGGGATCTGTCAAGCCCGATGGCGGCCCGCTGCTCGACGCGCGGGAGCAGAGAAGGCATCGGCGCGGGCGTCTATGGGGCACGCGCCCCATTGCCGTCGCGGACCCGCGCCTCGTAGGCTGCGACCGAGTGGCTGAACCTGGGCTGTTCCTCGCGCCGACCGCGCTCCGCGCGGTGCTCGAAGGCCTGCCCGACGCCACGGTGGCCGCAGATCGCAGCCTGCGGATCGTGTTCGCCAACGCACTTGCGGAGGAGCTCTTCGGGCGCCCGCGCGAGGAGATGATCGGGCAGCCGATCCAGATCCTGTGGCCAGAGCGCCGCCGCGAGCAGTACACGCGCAACGCGGAGCTGTACTTCTCGACCGAGCATCCGCTGCGGTTCACGCTGCGCGCGTACGGGCTCAAGGCCGACGGCACCGAGTTCATCGGCGAGATGAGCTGGGGGATCGTCGAGACCGACGGCGGGCCGCTGCTGCTGGCGATCGGCCGCGACATCTCCGAACGGCGCGAGGCGGAGGCGCGGTTGGCGCGGCAGTCGGGGCAACAGGCCGCCGTCGCGGCGCTCGGCGAGCGCGCGCTGGCGGGGGCGGACGCGGCCGACCTGGCCGCCGAGGCGATCGAGCGGATGCTCGAGACGCTCCCGATCGAGCGCGTCGACGTGCACGAGGACGGCGCCGTGTCCGTGCATCCCGCGGATGCCTTGGACGAGGACGCGCAGAGCTTCGTCCGCGCGGTCTCGACGGTGCTCGCCACGGCGATGTGGCGGCGGCGCGACGAGACGCGGATGCGGCACGAGGCGCTGCACGATCCGCTGACGGGCCTTGCGAACCGCGCGCTCTGCTACGACCGTCTCACGCACGCCCTGGCGCGCGCGGCGCGAGCGCATGAGAACGCGGGCGTCCTGTTCATCGACCTCGACAACTTCAAGCGCGTCAACGACGTCTACGGGCACGCGGCCGGCGACGACCTGCTGATCGCGATCGCGCGAAGGCTGGCCGCAACCGTGCGGCCGGCGGACACGGTCGCGCGCCTGGGGGGCGACGAGTTCGTCGTCGTCTGCGAGGAGATCACCGAGGAGGGCGCCGTCGGTCTGGGCGCGCGGCTGGAGGAGGCGATCCGCGAGCCGATCGTCGTGTCCGGCGCCGAGCACCGGATGTCGGCCTCGATCGGGATCGCGCTGGGCAGCGAGGACGTCGGCCCCGACGCGCTGCTCGCGGACGCGGACGCGGCCGCGTACCGCGCGAAGGCCGAGGGGCGCTCGCGCGTGGAGGTGTTCGACACGCGCCTGCGCCGGCACGCCGACGAGCGCCGCCGCACGGCCGAGACGCTCGAGCGCGCGCTCTCGCTCGGGCAGCTCCGGCTCGCGTTCCAGCCGATCGTGTCGCTGCAGGACGACCGCGCGATCGCCTACGAGGCGCTGCTGCGCTGGGACCGCCCCGACGGCGGCACCTCGAGCCCCTCGGACTTCATCCCGGTCGCCGAGGAGTCGGCGCTGATCGTCGAGATCGGCGCCTGGGTCCTGCGGCGCGCGTGCGAGGAAGCGGCGGCGTCAGGCGCGACCGTCTGGGTCAACCTCTCCGGCCGCCAGCTCGCGCAGCCCGACCTCGCCGCGCTGGTGTCGTCGTGCCTCTCGTCTGCCGGGCTCGAGCCCGCGCGCCTGAACCTCGAGCTGACCGAGACGATCCTGCTGCACGCGCCGATGACCGGGGTCCGCAACTTGGCCGAGCTCAAGAAGCTCGGCACCGGCCTGGTGCTCGACGACTTCGGCACCGGCTACTCGTCGCTCGGCCACCTGCGCGACTACCCGGTCGACGGCGTCAAGATCGACCGCTCGTTCATCTCCGAGCTCGGCGTCTCCGACGGCGACACCGCGATCGTCGCCGCGATCGTCTCCCTCGCGGCCGCCCTCGGGCTCGACGCCGTCGCCGAGGGGGTCGAGGACGTGGTCCAGGCGCGCGTGCTGCGCGAGCTGGGGTGCCCGTTCGCCCAGGGGTTCCTGTTCGGGATGCCCGGGCCGAGAATGGGCTGAAACGGCACGAAGCGCGCGAGACACGCAACGGCTTGCGTGGCACATTCAGGGGGTGCGCCACGAACCTCAAGCAGGAGTTGAGAAACGTGGCACACCCCTTGCCGCGCCCCTTAATGCGCAGTTGGCCAAGCTCGCCGCGCGCCAACATGGAGTGGTCACCGCGGCGCAGCTCGCCGCGCTGGGCCTGACCCACGCCGCGCTCAGCGTGCGGGTCAGCGCCGGCACCTTGCACCGTCTTCACCGCGGCGTGTACGCCGTCGGCCACGCCAAGCTCTCCGAGAAGGGCCGTTACATGGCCGCGGTCCTCGCCGCCGGCGAAGGCGCGGTGCTCGCCGGCCTGAGCGCCGCGAAGCTGTGGCAGGCGTGGCGCCGGAAGGTTCCCGAGATCCACGTCGTCGTGCCCGGCAATCGCCGTTTGCGAGCGAGCTTTCGCGTGCAGCGGACCCGCCACCTCCACGCCCGCGACTTCACCACCCACGACGGCATCCCCGTCACCACCATGGCGCGGACCCTCGTCGACCTCACCGACACCCTCACGGCGCCCCAGCTGGCCAACGTCATCCACGAGGCCGCGTTCCGCAAGCGCTTCGACCGCATCTCCACCTACGCCGCGATCGAGCGCGCCAACGGCCGCCGCAAGCTCCACCGGCTCCTCGAGGCACTGCAAGCCGACGGCGCCGGCACCAAGAGCGACCTCGAGGACCGGTTCCTCGAGCTGGTCTCAGAGCTCCCGCCGCCCGCGATCAACACGCGCATCGCGGGCTTCGAGGTGGACTTCGCGTGGCCCGGCGCCGTGGTGGAGATCGACGGTCCCGGGCACACGCGCCTGCGCACCCGTCGCGAGGACGCGATCCGCGAGGCGGGCCTCAAGCGCGCCGGCTTCGGCGTCATCCGCTTCACCGCCCAGGACCTCGATGACCTAGGCTCACCCGCGTGACGACCTTCGAGGAACTCGACGCGCTCTCTTCGCGAGAGCTCCACGACCGCGCGGTCAGCCGCGCGAAGCGCCACCTCGACGTGGGCTTCTTCTGGCGCCTGCTGCAGGAGACGCCGGCCGCCGATGCGGCCGGGGGCGACGTCGAGCAGGGCGCCGAGCAGACCGAGCACTGGAGCCGGCAGGTGATGGAGCTGTTCGACGACGACGACGAGCGCGTCGAGGCGCAGCGGCCGATCTACATCGACTACCTGCTCAAGCACGGCGCCTGATCACGCCAGGCCGAGCAGCAGCCCGTTCTCCCCGACGGCCGGGCTGGTGGTCTGCCACAGCACGACGCCGTCCTGCGGCGAGGCGACCGTCTCGACCACGTCGCCGAACAGGTCCTTGATGACCCCGAGGGACTCGCCCTCGCGCACGCTCGCGCCGGTCGCGACCGCCGTCTCCCACCAGCCGCCGCGCACGCCGTTGACGAAGCGGTGCTCGCCGAGCGTGGTCACCGACCGGGGCTCGGCGCCGCCGGGGAGCATGCCGAGGTGGCGCAGCGCATTGCGGGTGCCGTCCACGAGCAGCTCCACCGCCGCCTCCTCGAGCTGCCCGATGCCACCGGCCTCGGCGATGATCGCGGGACCGCCCGCGGCCGAGCACGTCATCCCCGACGGCGCCTTCGCGCGCGTCACGTAGGGCAGCCCGAACGCCTGGGCGAGCGCCTCGGACTCGTCGCTCTCGTAGATCGCGAACGGCTCGAGCGACTCGACCATGTCGCCGCCGTGGAGGTCGATCACGGCGTCGGCCGGCGCGATCAGCGTCTGGAGGATCGCGGCGGCGAGCGCGTCCGTGTAGCCACCGTCCGGGTCGCCCGGGAACGAGCGGTTGAGGTTCTTGCCGTCGATTGGGACCACGAACGGCGAACGGCGGCGGAAGGACTCCAGGCTCGCGATCGGCAAGGCCACGATCGTGCCCGACAGCTCGGCGGTGTCGAGCTCGCGCATGAAACGGGTCGCCGCCGCGATCGAGCTGTACTCGCAGCCGTGGACGCCCGCCATGAGCGTCAGCCGCGGGCCGTCGTGCGCGCCGCGCGCCTCGAAGCACGGGTGCTCGAGATCGCGCAGCAGGGGATGGTCGAACGTCAGCGTCTTCCGGGTGATCACGCGCGCGATCCTGCCACGATCGCGACGCGCGGCTCGAGCCGGCGGAGGTGGCTGCACCGTCTCGATCGCGGGCTCGCCGTCGCGACCGCCGCCGTCGTGAAGCTCGTCAGGCCAGCGCCGCGCGAGCGCTCAGCAGGTCGTCCGTGGCGATCACGATCCGCACTCCGCCGAACGTCGTGTATGCCAGGTCCACGTTGACGTTGGCCTCGGCCAGCGTGCGCGCGAGCTCCCCGAGCGATCCGGGGCGGTCGGCGACGTCGACGACCAGCACCTCACGCTCGTCCGCCACGCCCAGATGGGCCTGCTGCAACGCCGTCCGCGCCGCCGCCAGCGCCCCGTCGTCGATGAGCACATGCACGATCCCGCGCCCTTCGCCGGTGAACGCGGCGAGCCCCTCGATGTTCACGCCCGCGGCGCCGGCGATCTCCCCAAGGCGCGCAAGCTCCCCAGGCCGGTCCTGAAGGATCACCGTCAGGTCCGTCGGCATGGCATCCGGCATCTTCTCACGAAGGCGCCCGGATAGGCTGCTGGTGGTGTCCGGTGTCGAGGAATCCCTTACGGCGCTGCTCCAGCAGCTGCGCGGAACCGGGTTCACGGACCTCGGGTTCGCGCGGGTCGACACCGACCGGGAGGCGCGCCAGGGCGCGCCCGAGGCGATCATGGCCGAGGGCAAGACGCCGGAGGAGATCGAGGCGATCGCCCGCGTCCTGCTCGACGAAGGCGCCGGGAGCGTGCTGGTGACGCGGGCCGACGCGGACGCGCGCGCGGCGCTGCGGCGCGCGGCGCCCGAAGCGGAGGAGCACGAGCGCGCGCGGCTGGCGTGGGTCGCGCGGTCGGTGCCCGAATCGCGCGGGCTGGTGACGATCGTGTCCGGCGGGACGGGCGACGGCCCGGTCGTCCACGAGGCGCGCGTGCGGGCGCAGCTGCTCGGCACCGAGGTGGTCGTGCACGAGGACGCGGGCGTCGCCGGCCTGCACCGGCTGGCGCCGGCGGTCGAGGACCTGCGGCGCGCGGACTGCGTGATCGTCGTGGCGGGCTGGGACGCGGCGCTGGCGTCGGTCGTCGGCGGACTCGTGGCGGCGCCGGTGATCGGCGTGCCGGCGAGCACCGGCTACGGCGCGGCGTTCGGCGGCGTGAGCGCCCTGCTCTCGATGCTGACGTCCTGCGCGGCGGGCGTCGCGGTCGTGAACATCGACGACGGGTTCGGCGCGGGGACGATCGCCGCGCGGATCGCGCGGGCCGCGGCGTCGTGAGCGCGCCGTCAGGGAATCCCTCGGGGCCGTGGAGGGCCCGGAGCGTGCCGTCAGGGAATCCCTCGGGGCCGTGGAGAGCCCGGGGCCGGCTGCTCTACATCGACTGCATCGGCGGCGTCGCGGGCGACATGCTGCTCGGCGCGCTGCTCGACGCCGGCGCGGACGTTGATGCCGTGCGCCGCGGGCTCGAGGGGCTCGGCGTCGACGGGCTCGAGCTGGAGACCGAGCCGGCCGTCCGCCACGGGATCGCGGCGACGCGCGCGATCGTGCGCGGCGCGGACGAGCAGCCGCACCGGCACTGGTCGTCGATCCGCGCGCAGATCGACGCGGCCGGCCTGCCCGAGCGGGCGCGTGTCGTCGCGCAGGAGGCGTTCCGGCGGCTGGCGCACGCCGAGGGGCGGATTCACGGGATCGATCCCGAGCAGGTGCACTTCCACGAGGTGGGCGCCGTCGACGCGATCGGCGAGGTGTGCGGCGTCGCGCTCGCGCTGGACGATCTGAGGATCGAGCGCGTGGTCTGCTCGCCGCTGCCCGCCGGCCGCGGGTTCGTGAACGCGGCCCACGGGCGGCTGCCGCTGCCCGCGCCCGCGACGCTGACGCTGCTCGAGGGGGCGCCGGTGTACGGCGTGGAGATCGAGCTGGAGCTGGTCACGCCGACCGGCGCCGCGCTGGTCGCGGCGGTCGCGGAGGAATACGGGCCGATCCCGCGGATGACGCTCGCCGCGACCGGCTACGGCGCCGGCACGCGCGACCTGGAGGCCGTGCCGAACGTGGTCCGCGCGATCGTCGGCGTCGAGGCGCGCCGAGCAGCGCCGGTCTCGCTGATCGAGGCCAACCTCGACGACCTGCTCCCCGAGCTCGCGCCTGATGCCGCGGCCGCCTGCTTCGCCGCCGGCGCGCTCGACGTCTGGACCGTCCCCGTGCAGATGAAGCGCGGTCGCCCCGGCTTCGTCATGTCCGCCCTCGCCCGCCCGGAGGACGAGCACGCGGTGGCCGAGGCGATGCTGCGCGAGACGAGCACGCTCGGCGTCCGCGTCGCCCACTACGACCGCATCGAGCTCGACCGCGAGAGCCACACAGTGGAAGTCGAGGGCGAGCCGATCCGGATCAAGGTCGGCCGGCTCGGCGGGAAGATCGTCAACCTCGCGCCCGAGCACGCCGACTGCGAGCGCGCCGCCCGCATCCTCGGCGAGCCGGTGAAGACGGTCTGGGCCCGCGCGCTGGCCGCGGCCCACGAGGTGCCGGCGTGAGGGCGAGCGGAGACCCGCGGGCGGGGGCGCCCGCAGACGCGCGGGCCGGCGACCCGGTCGCGATCGCGGCGCCCGCAGACGCTCCGGCCGGCGACCCGGTCGCGATCGCGGCGCTCGCCGACGCGCTCGCTGCCCGCATCGCCGCGCTCGGCTCCGCCGTCGTCGCCTTCTCCGGCGGCGTCGACTCCTCCGTCGTCGCCGCGCTCGCCCACGCCGCGCTCCGCGACCGCACGCTCGCGGTCACCGCCGTGTCGCCGTCCGTCGCGCAGGGCGAGCTCGAGGGCGCGCGCCGGGTCGCCGCGCACATCGGCATCGCCCACGAGACGATCGCGACCGACGAGCTCGCGCGCCCCGGCTACCGCGCCAACGGCCGCGACCGCTGCTACTTCTGCAAGACCGAGCTCTATGACCGGCTCGCGGAGCTTGCGACCCGCCGCGGCTTCGACGCGCTCCTCTCAGGCGCCAACCAGGACGACCAGGGCGACTGGCGCCCCGGCCTGCGAGCCGCCGCGGAGCATGGCGTCGTCCATCCGCTGCACGACGTCGACAAGGTCACCGTGCGCCGCCTCGCGCGCCACTTCGGCCTGCCGAGCGCCGAGAAGCCCGCCACCCCATGCCTCGCGAGCCGCATTCCCTACGGCACCGCGGTCGACCCGACGACGCTCCAGCAGATCGACGAGGCCGAGCGTGCCGTCCGCGAGCTCGGCTTCCCCGTCCTCAGGGTCCGCCACCACGGCATCCTCGGCCGCCTCGAGGTCGCCGAGCCCGACCTGCGGCGCGCGCTCGACAACGAGCAGGAGATCGTCGCCCGGCTCAAGCAGGCCGGCTACTCCCACGCCGTGATCGACCGCGAGCCGTTCCGCTCCGGGCGCCTCAACGAGGCTCGAGCACGTCCCGCAGCATCGCCTTGAGCGCGTCTCGGAACCGCTCCACGCCGCCGGGCCGATCCTCGTCGAGCAACCGCGCGCGGAAGCCCGCGTCGGAGAAGAACGACATCACCGCCCCGTAGGCGACCTGCATCAGCTCGAACGGGTCGTGCTCGCGCAGCCGCCCCGCCGCCGTCTCGCGCCGGAGGAACTCGACGGCCTGCTCGAGGAACGGCCGCATGTGGTCGGCCATCGCCTGCTCGAGCCGCCCGCCGCCCTCGATCGCCTCCCGCCGCCAGATCACGACGAAGTCGTGATGGGTGGCGAAGAACGCGAAGCCCGCGTCGATCAGCGACGCGACGCGGTCGAAGCCCGCCTTCCCGTCGGCGATCGCCAGCGACGTCATCGCGGCCCAGTCCTGCATGGCCTGCTCGATCACGGCCGCGTACAGGCCCTCCTTGGACCCGAAGTGGTACAGCAGCGTCGGATGCGAGAGCTGCGCGCGGGCGGCGATGTCCTGGAGGCGGGCGCCGCCGAAGCCGTGCTGGGCGAATTCGCCGCGCGCCGCCGCGAGAATGCGGTCCGTCGAGGCCATCGACTGACACGTTAGTAGAGACACTTGGTACGGTCGTAGCCGAAGTGACCGTGACCCTCAGGGAGAGCCTGTCGGGCAAGGCGCTGCTGCTGACCGGAGCCACCGGCTTCGTCGGCAAGGCGGTGCTCGCCCAATGCCTGCATGAGCTGCCCGAGACGGCGGTGACCGTCCTGCTGCGCGGAGACGCGCGACAGCGACTCGAGCAGGTCCTCGAGGGCGAGATCTTCGAAGGCCTCGACGGCTCGGGCGTGACCGCGATCTCCGGCGACCTGTCCGACGAGGGCCTCGCCGGCCTCGCCGGCATCGACGTCGTCGTCCACTGCGCCGCGAGCGTCTCCTTCGAACAGCCGCTCGATCATGCGCTGGAGCTCAACTCGAAGGGCCCCGCGCGCCTGGTCAAGGCGCTGCGCAAGGCCGGCAGCGACCCCTACGTCGTCCACGTCAGCACGGCCTACGCGGCCGGGCAGCGGACGGGACTCGTGCTCGAGCGCCCCTCGGGTACTGCACCGAGCGAGCCCGACGTGGACCTGGAGGCCGAGCTCGACGTCGCGCGCGCCTGGCGCAAGGACCTCGAGTCGGAGTCGCGGCTGCCGCTGCACCAGAACCGCTTCGTCGCCGAGGCGCGGCGCGCGGTCGGTCCCGCCGGCGGCCCGGCGATCGGCGCGCGGGCGGAGTCGCTGCGCCGCGACTGGGTGCGCGACCAGCTCACGGAGCGTGGGCGCGACCGGGCGCGCGCGCTCGGCTGGACGGACACCTACGGGCTCTCCAAGGCGCTCGGCGAACGCAAGCTGCTCGCCGAGCAGCCGCGCGCGCTCACGATCGTGCGCCCCGCGATCGTCGAGTCGGCGCTGCGGACGCCCTACCCCGGCTGGCTCGAGAGCCTGAAGGTCGCCGACCCGATCCTGCTCGCCTACGGCGCCGGCCTGATCGCCGGCCGCTTCGCCGCCAGCCCTTCGATCGCGGTCGACATCGTGCCGGTCGACATGGTCGCCAACGCGTGCCTGGCGGCGGCCGGCCACGAGCCGGACGGGATCCGCACGATGAACGTCGCCTCCTCGTCGCGCAACCCGCTGACGGTCCGCGCGATGGCCGACGTCGTCACGCGCTACTTCCGCGAGCGCCCGCTGCCCGACGAGGACGGGCTGCCGGTCGCCGTGCCGGAGTGGCGGTTCTCCTCGCACGCAAAGGTCACGTCCACGATCGACCGCGTCACGCGCCTGCTCGACTCCGGCCGCGACCTGATGGAGAAGGTCCCGCTCCCGCGTGCCGACGACATCGAGCTCAAGCTGTACAAGACGCAGCGCCGCCTGGACCGGATCCGCCGGCTGAGCGAGATCTACGGCCCTTACGGGGAGCTCGACTGCGTCTTCGACGACCGCAGCACGCGCGGCCTGCTCGCGCGTCTGCACCCGGAGGACCGCGAGCGGTTCTCCTTCGACGTCGACACGATCGAGTGGGAGCGCTACCTCTACGAGATCCACCTGCCGTCGCTGCGGGCGCTGACCGTGCCGCCTTCGCCGCGTCCCCGCAGCACGCGTGAGCGGCCGCGCGCGAAGCTCGCCGACGGCCCGCCCGCGCTGGCGATCTTCGACGTCGAGGGCGTCGTGCTGGACTCGACGGTCGCGCACTTCTACGCCTGGCTGCGCACGCGCGACATGCCCGAGCTGGACAAGCTCGTCTGGACCGCCGGCATCGCCGCCCGCGTACCCGGCTGGGTGAAGGCCGACCGCCGCTCGCGGATCGCCTTCAACCGCAGCTTCTACCGCCTCTACCGCGACCTCCCGGCGCGCGAGCTGCGCGCCCAGGCCGCCGAGGCGCTGCCCGACTTCATCCAGCCGCGGATCCAGAACGAGGCGGTGCGGCGCATCCGCCAGCACCGCCGCCGCGGCGACCGCGTGATCCTCGTGACCGGCGCGCTGGACTTCCTCGTCGAGCCGCTCAAGCACCTCGGTGACGAGCTGATCGCGGCGCGGCTCGTGGAGCGCACCGGCCGCTTCACGGGCGAGCTCGCCGAGCCGCCGCTGACCGCCGACGGGCGCGCCTCGCTCGCCGCGCGGCTCGCCGCCGACCACGGCGTCGACCTCGCCGACTGCCACGCCTACGGCGACAGCCTCGCCGATCTGCCGCTGCTCGAGCTCGTCGGCCACCCGCACGCGATCAACCCGGACTTCAGGTTGTCGAGGGAGGCGCGCCGGAGAAGATGGCCGGTGGAGACCTGGACGACCGCGACCAAGGCTGCCGCGTAGTGCTCGCGCTCACCTACACGCCGTCCGTCGCCCGCTACCTCGTGGCACCGGCGACCGCGCTGACCCTCGGCGACATCCGGCCCCCACGCCTCCCGGGGCCCGGCTGGCTCATGGTCAAGCCGCGCCTGTCCGGCATCTGCGGGTCCGACCAGGCGCTCCTCTCCGGCAAGGCGTCGCTGCACCTCGCCGCGCTCACCTCCACGCCCTTCGTGCCCGGCCACGAGGTCGTCGGGGAGATCGTCAGCGGTCCCCGCCGGGGCGAGCGGGTCGTCGTCCAGCCCGCACTCGGCTGCACCGTCCGCGGCATCGAGCCGGCGTGCCCCGAGTGCGCCTCCGGCCTGCCCGCGCTGTGCCGGCACACGATCGACGGCGCGATCTCCGCCGGCCTGCAGACCGGCTACTGCCGCGATGCCGGCGGCGGCTGGAGCGAGGGCCTGGTCGCCCACGAGTCGCAGCTGCACGCGGTGCCCGCCGACCTGTCCGACGAGGACGCGGTGCTGGTCGAGCCGCTCGCCTGCGCGCTGCACGCCGCCGCGATCGCCGATCCCCAGCCGGGCGAGAAGATCGCGATCATCGGCGCCGGCACGATCGGCCTGCTCACGCTCGCCGCCGTCAGGCGGCTGGCGCCCGCGGCGACGCTGCTGGCGGTGGTCAAGCACAAGGGCCAGGAGGGCGCCGCCCGCCGCTTCGGCGCCGACGACGTCTGCTCGCCGGACCGCATCCACGTCGAAGGCGCCCGCCTCACCGGCGCGCGGCGGCTCGTCGGCCACCAGGGCCGCGAGCTGCTGCTGGGAGGCTTCGACCGCGTGCTCGACTGCGTCGGCTCCGGCGCGTCGCTGGAGCAGGCGACGACGATCGCCCGACCGCGCGGGCGCGTCGTCATGGTCGGCATGCCGGGCAAGCTCGAGACCGATCTCGCGGCCGCGTGGCTGCGCGAGCTCGAGCTGCGCGGCGCCTACGGCTACGAGCACGACTTCCCCGCCGCGCTCGAGCTCGCGCGCGAGCTGCGGCCGGGCCGGCTGATCGATCGCGGCTGGCCGCTGCAGCACTACAAGAAGGCGCTGGAGGAGGCGCCGCGAGCCACCCGCAACGGACGCGTGAAGACGGTCTTCGAGGTCGCCACATGAGCATCGCTCCCGCCCGCATGATCGAGCGCCCGCGCCGTCACGTCGCCGCCGAGCGCGAGGCGTGCGTCGTCGAGGTCACCGAGAAGTCGCCGCCGACGCTGTTCCACTCCGGCGAGCAGTTCCGGCTCGAGCGCCTGCCCGTGGGCTCGCGGATCGTCTATCCGCCGCCGCCGCTGAAGGGCCTGGCCGACGTCGACGCCGCGATCGCCGCCGCGCTCGACAGCCCGCTCGGCATGGACCCGCTCGACAGCCTCCTGAGCCCGGGCATGAAGCTGACGATCGCGTTCGACGACATCAGCCTGCCGCTGCCGCCGATGCGCGAGCCGGACATCCGCTCGCTCGTGATCGAGCAGGTGCTCGAGCGCGCCTACCGCGCCGGCGTCGAGGACATCCACCTGATCGCCGCGCTCGCGCTGCACCGCCGCATGACGGCCGCCGAGCTCGAGCGCGCGGTCGGGCCGCGCGTGTTCCGGGAGTTCTATCCCGACCGTCTCTACAACCACGACGCCGAGGATCCCGACGGCATCGTGCACCTCGGCGAGACCGGCAGCGGCGAGCGCGTCGAGCTCTCAAGGCGTGCCTCGGAGTCCGACCTGCTCGTCTACGTGAACATCAACCTGGTCACGATGGACGGCGGGCACAAGTCCGTCGCCGTCGGCCTCGGCACGTACGGCAGCCTCAAGCACCACCACACGCCGCACACGATGCGCCACAGCCGCTCGTTCATGGACCCCTCCAGCAGCGAGCTGCACAAGAGCGCCTCGCGCCAGGGCGACGTGGTCGAGGCCGCGGTCCCGATCTTCCACATCGAGACGACGCTCAACAACGACACGTTCGGCGGCCCGCTGCGCTTCATCTCCAAGCCCGAGGCGCGCTGGACGCCGCGCGAGCAGGCGACGTTCGCCGCGATCAAGCGCACCACCGACCGCATGCCGGCCAAGCTGCGGCACGACCTCTTCCACAAGCAGTACGCGCCCTACGGCGTGACAGGCGTGACGGCCGGAGCGGTCAACCCCGTGCACGAGGTGACGCTCGAGCACTGCGCCGCCCAGCAGGCGGTGCAGGTCCACGGGCAGGCCGACGTCGTGACCGCCGGGCTGCCGTACGTCTGCCCCTACAACGTCAACTCGATCATGAACCCGGTGCTCGTGATGTGCCTCGGGCTCGGCTACTTCTTCAACCTCTACAAGGGCGTGCCGCTCGCGCGCGAGGGCGGCGTGATGATCTTCACGCACCCCGTCACGCCCGAGTTCCACCCGGTCCACCATCCCTCGTACGTCGACTTCTTCGAGGAGGTGCTGACCGAGACGCGCGACCCGATGGAGATCCACAAGCGCTTCGAGCGCGCGTACGCCGAGGACGAGTGGTATCGCCACCTGTACCGGACGTCGTACGCCTACCACGGCGTCCACCCGCTCTACATGTGGTACTGGGGCGCGCACGGGCTCGAGCACCTGGGCGACGTGATCTTCGTGGGCGGCGATCCCGAGGCGTGCCGGCGCATGGGCTTCCGCCGCGCCGACACGATGCGCGACGCGCTCGAGATGGCCGAGCAGGTCGTCGGGCGCGAGCCGTCGGTCACCCACTTCCACTGCCCGCCGCTCTTCTACGCGGAAGTCGCCGCATGAGTCGCGCTGCGCGCTCGCATGCTCCGGCGGGAACTCGCCTGACGGCTCGCTCGCGCCCCGCTGCACAGGGGCCGGCCGCATGAGGTTCGCGGAGGGCGGTCGCCGGCTGGAGCGGCTCGCCGGCGGCAACGCGGGGAAGCGGAGCCGCACCCCGCGGCGCTGGCGCACGATCGCCGTCGGCGCCGATCCGTGGCGCGAGCGCACCGGCGAGGACGAGGCCTGGCTGCGCGAGCCCGGGCCGAGCAAGGTCCGCGAGGCCGCCCAGCAGGCGCTGCTCTTCCCCGCCACCCGTCTGCTCGCGATGCCGACCGTCGTCGGCGCCGAGGACCTCATCCACGCCCCGCAGCCCGCGATCCTCGCGCCCAACCACGAGAGCGACATCGACACGCCGCTCGTGCTGCTCGCGCTCCCGTACGCCTGGCGCAGCCGCACCGTGGTCGGCGCCGCGAGCGACCGCTTCTACCGCAAGCGCGCCTACGCGCTCGCCAGCGCGTTCTGGATCAACACGTTCCCCTTCGACCGCGGCGGGGGCCAGCGCCGCGGCCTGGCGGCGGCCGCCGCGCACCTGCGCGAGGGCCGCAACGTCCTGCTCTACCCGCAGGGGACCCGCGGCGCCGGGCCGGAGTCCTACCGCGCCGGCGTCGCCGAGCTCGCGCTGACCGCCGACGCCCCGATCGTGCCGGTCCACATCGAGGGCAGCGCGCTGATCATGCCCAAGGGCCGCGGCCTCAACCGCCGCGCGCGGACCAAGATCACCTTCGCCCGCCCGATCCACCCGCGCCCCGGCGAGACGCCGCAGGAGCTGACGGGGCGGATGCAGCAGGCGATCGAATCCGTAACCTAGGGGCATGATCGAGCGCGCTCGCTTCGGCGCGACCGGACACGAGTCCAGCCGCGTGATCTTCGGCGCCGCCGCCCTGGGAAGCGTCTCCAAGGCCGATGCGGACCGCACCTTGGAGCTCCTCCTCGAGCACGGCATCAACCACATCGACGTCGCCGCGAGCTACGGCGACGCCGAGCTGCGCATCGCCACCTGGCTCAAGGCGCACCCTGACGAGTTCTTCGTCGCGACCAAGACCGGCGAGCGCACCTACCGCGCCGCGCGCGAGCAGATCCGCCGCAGCCTGGATCGCCTCGGCGTCGACCGGGTCGACTCGATCCAGCTGCACAACCTCGTCGACGTGATCGAGTGGGAGACGGCGCTGAGCGCCGACGGCGCGCTGGAGGCGTGCATCGAGGCGCGCGAGGAGGGCCTAGTGCGCTTCATCGGCGTCACCGGCCACGGCCTCTCGGTCGCGCGCATGCACCGTCGCAGCCTGGAGCGCTTCGACTTCGACTCGGTGCTGTGCCCGTACAACTGGGTGATGATGCAGGACCCGCGCTACGCGGAGACGTTCAACGAGCTCGCGGCCGCCTGCAAGGAGCGCGACGTCGCGCTGCAGACGATCAAGAGCCTCGCGTTCCGCCCGTGGGACGGCCGCGCGCACACCGCCGCGACGTGGTACGAGCCGCTGCGCGAGCAGCCGGAGATCGACCGCGCCGTGAGCTGGGTGCTCGCCAACCGGCAGGTCTTCCTGCTCACGACCGGTGACGTCGACATCCTGCCGAAGCTGCTCGACGCCGCCGAGCGAGCGGGCGACCGCCCCGGCGACGAGAAGATGGCGGAGCTGGGCACGGCGCCGCTGTTCATGTAGCTACGGGCGCCACATCGCGAACAGCGACTCGACCACCGCGTACTCCTCGCGGTAGCCACAGCGCGCGATCGGCTTCAGCGCGGCGGTGTCGACGCGCCCGTCGTCGGTGATGTACGCCTCGTCGATGTGCACGCCGATGACCTGCCCGACCACGAGGTACTGGTCGGCCGGCGCGCCGTCGATGGTCTTGAGCTCGACCTGATGCACGACGCGGCACTCCAGCGCGCAGTGCGCCGCCGCCACCCGCGGCGGCGCGACGAGCCGCGACGGCGCGGCCTCCAGCCCGGCGAAGCCGAACTCGCTCTGCCCGCGCGGGAGCGCCTTGGACGTCTGGTTCATCGCCTCGCGCAGGTCCCAGGTCGGCATGTTCCAGACGAACTCGCCGGTCCCCGCGGCGAACGTCGCCGAGTCCTTCGCGCCCGTAGAGGAGAACCCGATCATCGGCGGGTCCTCGCCGACGGCGTTGAAGAAGCTGTACGGCGCGAGGTTCAGCTCCCCGTCCGGCCCGATCGTCGACACCCAGCCGATCGGGCGCGGCGCGACGATCGCCTTGAACGGATCGTGCGGGAGCAGTGCGCGGTCGCGCGCGTGCGGTTCGTAGAAGACCATTCAGCGCAGAGTCTGGCGGGCGCGCGCGCCCAGCCATTCCGGCAGCGCATCCATCGGCATCGCACGGCCGAGGTAGAAGCCCTGCGCCTCGTCGCAGGCCAGCACGGCGAGCGCGTCCCACGCCTCGGCGCTCTCCACGCCCTCGGCGACCACGAGCATGCCCAGGCGCCGCCCGAGCTCGACCGTCGCGTGCACGATCGCCTGGTCGCGCGAGTCCTCGGTCAGGTGCATCACGAACTGACGGTCGATCTTGAGCTCGTCGACCTGCAGCGCCTTCAGGTGCCCGAGCGAGGCGTGGCCGGCGCCGAAGTCGTCCAGCGCCGTCGCGACCCCGATCGCGCGCAGTCCGCGCAGGACCTCGAGCGTCCGTTCGGGGTCGGCCATCACCACGTCCTCGGAGACCTCCAGCCGCAGCTGCTCGGGCGCGAAGCGGCGCCGGCGCAGCAGGCGGTCGACCTCCGACGGCAGCCCGAGGTCGAGCAGGTCCGCCGGGCCGAGGTTGACCGCGACGGTGAGGTCGAGGCCGGACGCGCTGATCTCGTCGAGCGCGCGATCGACCACGAACGCGGTCAGCGACCGTCCCAGCCCGCTCTGCTCCGCGAGCGGCAGGAACTCGTCCGGCGCCAGCAGCCCGCGCTGGGGATGCGCCCAGCGGACGAGCGCCTCGACGCCGCGCACCACGCCCGTCGCGATCTCCGCCTTCGGCTGGTAGTGCAGGACCAGCTCGCCGGCGTCGAGCGCATCGCGCAGCTCTCCGAGCAGCTCCAGCCGCTCCCGGCTGTGGCGGTCGCGCGAGGGGAGATAGACCTCGTGGCCGGTGCGGGTGCGCTTGGCCTCGTACATCGCGACGTCGGCGCGCTGGAGCAGCCCGAGCCCGTCGAGGGCGTGAGCGGGGAACATCGCGATGCCGACGCTCGCGTCGATGTGCACGCGGATCCCGCCGACCGCGAACGACTGCTCGAGCGATGCCCGCAGCCGCAGCCCGGCCGCGCTCGCGGCCGCCTCGTCGCCCGGGCGCAGGATGACGGCGAACTCGTCCCCGCCGAGCCGCGCGAGCGTGTCGCGCTCGCGCAGCACGCTCGCGAGCCGCGGGCCGATCTGGCGCAGCACCTCGTCGCCGGCGTGATGGCCGAGCGTGTCGTTGAGCTCCTTGAAGCCGTCGAGATCGACCAGCAGCAGCGCCAGATCCTGGTGCTCGCCGGCGGCCTCGGCGATCGCGCGTTCGAGCCGCGCCATCAGATACCGGCGGTTGCCGAGCCCGGTCAGGTCGTCGGTCACCGCCTCGCGACGGCTGGCGCGCAGACGCTCCGTGACGGTCAACCCGGCTCGGGCCATTCCTGTCAGCACGGTGACCGCCGCGAGTGCCGCGGAGACCGGCAGGATGTCGGTGAACTGGCCGACGACGAGCAGCGCGAGGCCGATCGCGGCGAACGTCAGCACCGCGGTGAGGACCACCGGGCTGAACTCGGGACCGGGTTGCGGCGGCTGCGGCCGCAGGTGCCAGCGGCTGAGGGCGAGCACGCCGGCCAGGCCGCCCAGGGCAATGGCGGCCTCCGGCCCCGCGGGCGCCGCGAGCGCGGCGATCGAAGACGCGCCCATCGCCGCGTCGAGCCATGACATCGCGGACGGCGGGCCGAGGCGGCGCATGACGAGCATGACGACCAATGCCAGCGCGACCGCAAGCGCCGCGTACTGCACCACAGTCCACATCCACGTGCATCGTCGCATGTGTCACCAGCGGCACGAAGCCCGCGGTCCGCTTCCGAATCGCCCACTGACTGGAATCCGTCCCCGCTTTCTGGTGTGATTCACGAAACATCGGCCGAGTTCCGCGGTCTCCGGGATCGCGGAAGCGGGGGAACCATTGGACCTTGCGGTCCCGGGGGCGAATCGCCGCAGCAGCGGCGTAGCGCGCAGGCGCGAGCCCGTCAGCTCACCTCGTAGGCCTACTGAATACGAGGAGGAACTGAATGTCCGGCACACGCGATCTCGCGTGCCCAGAGCTCTGGGAGCGCTCGCTTGCGCGTTCCCGCCGCCGGCGCGAGCTGGCTTCACAACGGCGCCCTGGTGTGCAGACCGTGTCTGCCGTAGCACTCGCCGCGACGCTCGCCACCCCCACGGCGGCCGGCGCGACGCTCCTGCGCACGCACAGCCGCGGCCCCGGGGTGAGCGCCGCGCAGCGTGCGCTGGGCGTCGCGGCCGACGGCGAGTTCGGCGCGATGACCCGCCAGGCCGTGCGCAACTTCCAGCGCGCCCACGGCCTGGAGGTCGACGGGATCATCGGGCCGATCACCGCGGCGGCGCTGGGTCTCGGCGGAGGTCAGGCCGCCGACGGCCCGGCGCCGCCCGCGTCCACCACGCGGGCGCTGCAGGCCAAGCTCGGGCTCGCCGCCGACGGCGTCTACGGGCCTGTCACGCGCGCGAGCGTGCGCACGTTCCAGCGCGCGCACGGGCTGGAGGTCGACGGGGTCGTCGGGCCGCGGACGCTCGCGGCGCTCGGCGTGTCCGCACGCGCGGGCGCCGGTGCGGGGACGCCGGCGGCGCCGGCCGCGTCGGGCTCCTCAGCCGTGGCGGCCGCGCGCTCGCAGGTCGGCTCGCGCTACCTCTACGGCGGGACGGGCGCCGGCGGCTGGGACTGCTCCGGCCTGACGCAGTGGGCGATGGGCCGGGCGGGGATCTCGCTGCCGCGCACGAGCTACGCGCAGTTCGGCGTCGGCACGCCGGTGGACCAGGGCGCGATCCAGGCCGGCGACCTCGTGTTCTTCGACACCGACGGAACCGGCGCGTCGCACGTCGGCATCGCGACCGGTCCCGGCAGCGCGATCTCGGCCACCACGCACGGCGTGATGGAGCACGAGATCGCGGGGGGATACTGGGGGGCGCACTACGTGGGCGCGCGCCGGGTCGGTTAGCTGGTCAGGACGATCTTGCGGATCGGCTCGTATGCGAACGGGTGGCGGAAGACGTCGAGGGCGCTGTCCCCCGGGCCGACCTCGATCTCGTACACCTCTCCAGTGCGGGAGTCGTTGACGACGACGGTCACCTTGTTGTCACCGGGATCCCAGAGCATCCGGACATCAAGGCCGTCGTTGACGCGATGGTCGAGCTCACGGTTGTACATGGTTCCGAGAGTTCCACCGGGCTGAAGTTCGCCCCAGTGGGACGGGCACCCGTTTTCTCGGGGGCCAGCCCTACGTACGAGGGGCGCCTTCCCGCAGTGTCGTCGCGAGGCCGAACGCCGGGAAAAGATCGGCGCTGAAGGTCGTCACCTCGGCGATCAGCCCGTCCCGCACGCGGATGACGTCGAGCTTGAACGCGCGGAACTCGGTGTCCCCCGGCACGCGCACGTAGGACGCGGCGGTGGGCATGCGGTTCGCGCGCGTCGGCACGAGCCTCCACTCGCCCAGCCGCTCGTCGCCGAACGCGGTCGCCAGCAGCGGCATGACCGCGTCGCGGCCCTCGAAGCACATCGGCTGCGGCGGCATCGTGATCCGGATGTCCTCGCGCATGAGCGCGACCGCGCCTTCGGTGTCCTCGCGCTCGTGCGTGCTGATGAAGCCCTCCAGCAGCCGCCGCTCCTCGGGGGTCAGCTCGTCCGGGCGCGGCTCCGGCAGCTCGTCGCCGATCGTCGCGCGGGCGCGCTGCAGCGCGCTGTTGGCGGCGGCGACGCTCATGTCGAGCATCGCCGCGGTCTCGGCCGCCGGCCAGCCGAGCACGTCGCGCAGGATCAGCACCGCGCGCTGGCGCGGCGGGAGGTGCTGGATCAGGGCGATGTAGGTCAGCTCGATCGTCTCCCGCGCGACGACGACCGCCTCGGGCTGCTCCTCGCTCGGCGCGACCTCGTCGAGCAGGCGATCGGGGAACGGCGTCAACCACGGCACCTCGGCGAACGTCGCGCCGGCGCGCCGCTTGCCGCGCTTGAGCGTGTCCAGGCAGGCGTTGGTCGCGATCTTGTAGAGCCAGGCGCGGAACAGCGACCCGCCCGCGAAGCGCTCGCGGCTGCGCCAGGCGCGCAGGAACGTCTCCTGCACGTGGTCCTCCGCCTCCTGGAAGTTGCCCAGCATGCGGTAGCAGTGGACGTGCAGCTCGCGCCGGTGGCGCTCGGTCAGCGTGGCGAACTCGGTGTCGATCACGGCGGTCATGGAGTTGTAACGAACCGGCGCAAGCGAACTCATCGGTCCGCTTGCGCCGGTCGCATGCTGGGCGCCGGCCGACAAGCACGGGTTCGGAACCGCGCGCCAGTTGCAGAGCCCCGTCTGGTTCACGCTGCGCCAGGCATCGCTGAGCGAGGTCTATTACCCGGACCTCGACACGCCGAGCCTGCGCGGCCTGCAGTTCGCGGTCACCGACGTGCCGCCAGGGGATCCCTCAGGGCCATCGCAGGCCCGGAGCCGGCGCGCGTTCGTGGACCGTGAGACCGTCGACGACGACCCACGGCACGTGGAGCCGGTCGCGCCGGGCGTGCGGGCGCGGGTGGAGCCGGTCCCGGGATCGCTGACGTTCAGGCAGGTGGTGGAGAGCCCGCGCTGGAAGCTGACGAAGACGTGGTTCACCGATCCCGCGCGGACCTCGGTGCTCGCCGACGTGCGCTTCGAGTCCAAGACCGGTCGCCCGCTGCGCCTCTACGTGCTCGCCGATCCCGCGGCGAGCGACACCGGCGACGACGACCGCGGGCGCGGCATGGTCGCGTGGGACGCCTCGTCGGCGTCCGCCGTCGCGGCGCGGCCGGCGCTGCGCGACGCGTCGTCCGGCTACCGCGGCGAGAGCAGCGATCCGTGGATCGACCTGCAGGACCACGCGCTTTCGCGCTCGACCGCCGACGCGCCCGGCAACGTCGTCCAGGGCGCCCTGACGCGGCTCGACGGCGTGCGCAAGGACCACATGACGCTCGCGATCGGCTTCGGGCGCGATCCGCAGGCCGCCGTCTCCACCGCGCGCGCCTCGCTGCATTCGCGTGACGCGGCGCACGACTACGCCGCCGGCTGGAGGTCCTATCTGGCCTCGCTCAAGCGGCCGCCCGCGAGCGTCGGGCGCGGCGTCCGGCTCTACCAGCAGTCGCTGATGGTCCTCGCCGCCTCCGAGGACAAGCGCAACCGCGGCGCGACGGTCGCGGCGCCGAACATGCCGTGGGTCTGGGGAACGCTCACGCTCGAGAAGCCGGCGGACGGCCGCTCCGGCCCCTACCACCTCGTCTGGCCGCGCGACTTCTACCACGTGGTCACGGCGCAGAAGGCGGCCGGCGACGGCGACGCGGCGACGCGCCAGCTCGACTACCTGTGGCGGATCCAGAAGCCCGACGGCTCGTGGTGGCAGAACACCCGGCCGGACGGGAAGCCGCACTGGACGAGCCTGCAGCTCGACGAGGTCGCGCTGCCGGTCGTGCTCGCCTGGTGGCTCGGGCGCACGGGCGCCGGCGACTGGCCCCACATCGAGCGCGCCGCCGACTTCATCCTCGCCAACGGCCCGCGCACGCAGCAGGAGCGCTGGGAGAACCAGGACGGCTACTCGCCCAACACGATCGCGACCGAGATCGCGGGGCTGGTGTGCGCGGCCGCCGTCGCGCGCGCGAACGGCGACGACGCGAAGTCGGCCGCCTACCTTGTCAAGGCTGACGAATGGCAGAAGACCGTCGAGGCGCTGACGGCCACGACCAACGGCCCGTACTCGCCGAAGCCGTACTACCTGCGCGTGACCAAGGACGGCAACCCGAACGCCGGCACGACGTACGGCCTCGGCGACAACTTCCCGCGCCCGGTCGACCAGCGCGAGATCGTCGACAACTCGTTCCTCGGTCTCGTCCTGTTCGGCGCCAAGAAGTGGAACGACCCGGCGATCCTCAACTCGCTCGCGGTCGGTGACTCGCAGCTGCGCGCCGACACGCCCAACGGCCCGGTCTGGCACCGCTTCACGTTCGACGGCTACGGCGAGACCGACGACGGCGGGGACTGGGACCTGTTCCCCACCGCGGCCGGCCAGACGCACGGGCGCGCCTGGCCGCTGCTGACCGGCGAACGCGGCGAGTACGAGCTGCTCGCCGGGCGCCGCGCCGACGGCTACCTCGCGACGATGGCGCGCACGGCCAACGACGGCCTGATGCTGCCCGAGCAGGTCTTCGAGGACACCGGCGAGGGCACGCGCTCGGCCACGCCGCTGGCCTGGACGCACGCGCAGTACGTCCGGCTCGCCTGGTCGATCCAGGCGGGCGCCCCGGTCGAGCGCCCGTCGATCGTCGCCGAGCGCTACGCGAAGTAGCTACTCGTCGTACTCGCCGGTCCAGACCGCTAACGCCGCGCCCTGGGGGTCGCCGAGCACCGCGATCGACCCCTGGGGCATGCGCACCGGGCCGTTGAACACCTGGCCGCCCAGTCCGCCCACCTCGGCGAGCACGCGCTCGAGGTCCTCGTGGCCGAAGTAGGGCATCCAGTTGGGCGGCGTGCCGGCGGCCTGCAGCGGCATGACGCCACCGTTGGAGCGGTCGCCGTTCTTGATCACGCGGTAGCCGTGGGCGCCGGGGATCTCCTCGAACGTCCAGCCGAACAGCCCGCCGTAGAACGCCTCGGCCGCGCCCGCGTCCGGCGTGAGCAGGTCGCACCAGGTGATCGCGCCCGGGACGTTGACGAGCTCGGCGCCGATCGTGCGCCGTGCCTCCCACAGCGAGGCGACCGCGCCGGTCGGATCGGTCAGCACCGACATGCGACCCGCGTCCATCACGTCGAACGGCTCGGCGAGGATCGTCGCGCCGAGCTCCTTCGCCCTGGCGCTCGACTCGTCGGCCGAGGCGACGCTGAAGTAGCAGTTCCAGTGCGGCGGCGGGTCGCCGGCGAACAGGGCCGCGACGGTCTTGCCGTCGCGCTGCGCCATGGAATACACCTGCCCGTCGCCGATGGGACGGTCGTCGTAGCTCCAGCCGAACAGCGAGGCATAGAACGCCTTCGCGGCGTCGGCGTCGCTCGTGACCAGCTCGGCCCACGAGAAGGTGCCTGGTGCGTAGCTCGTTCGTTCGCCCATGCGGGCGATCCTACGTCCAGCGCGCGGTTCCGTCGCCGCCGAGGACGCTGAACCCCGCAGCCGCGCGCGCCCGCACGTGGCCGGTGCCGCGGGTGGTCGGGGATGACGTCGCCGGGGGGCGCGTGCCAGGTCTCGAGCTTCACGGGCGCAGCCCGGGCGGGATGGGGTCGCCGAGCTCGCCCGCGAACGCCGGCAGCGCGGCGGCGGCCATCACCGGCACGCCGAGGTCCCGCCCCACCGCCTCGACGGCGGCGTCCAGCCGCGGGTTGCCGAGATCGGGCACGCCGAGCGCCTCCACGCGCGCGAACTCGGCGCGGTAGCCGTCGGCGTGGACCTCGAGCCGCCCCCACGCGGACACGATCCCCTCGCACCACCACACCTCGCCGTAGTAGCTGCGCGCGCCGGGCGAGTGGTAGGCGTAGATGCCGCACCGGCAGTCCGGGTGCGGCGAATCGTGCGGCTCGTCGAGCCAGCCCGCGCCGCGCGTGAGCGCACGGTTCGCGTCATAACACACCGCGCGCATCGTGCGGCCGTCCCAGCGGCAGGGGATGTACGGCGACTGCAGGTGCCCGTTGGCGATCCGCCACGAGCGGAACCCGATGGCCGCGGCCAGCAGGTCCGGCGCGCTCACGCCTTCGCGGGCTCCTTCTTCGGCGCCGGAGGCGCCGGAGCGGCGTTGGGTCGCTCCAGCGGCTCGACGACGATCGTGGTCGAACGTCCCGGCAGGCTCACACAGGCGAGGATACGCCGAGCCGCTCCGCGAGGCGCGTCATCGCCCGAGCGTTCCCGCGCCGGAGCACCGAGTTCATGAGCGGCACGAACGGGCGCTCGTAGGCGGGCATGCGCTCGAACTCGTAGGTGAACTCGATATGCGTGCCTCCGCCCGGGAGATCGCTCAGCTCGTAGGTGCCCGTGCCGACGCGCCGGCCCTTGGCGGCGACGTTGCGCTCGCGGATCAGGCGGTTCTCCTCGGCCTCGATCACCTCGATCTCGGCATGGTCGGTGATCCCGCCGAGCTTGGTGGTCACGCGGGCCTTGGAGCCGACGCCCGTGGCCGGGCCGGAGCACCGCCACTCGGTGAGCATGTGGTCGGTGAACTGCTCGTGGTTGGCCATCACGTCGAGGTAGGCGTAGACGTCCTCGCGCGGCTGCGGGACGTCGATGGAAACGGTCACGCTCATGATGTACCAGATGGTACAGTTCTCGCGGTGACCGGTCAAAGCCCGCGTCAGCGCCTGCTCGACGCGGTCATCGCGCACGTCGCCGAGCACGGAATCTCGGACCTCTCGCTGCGCGAGCTCGCGGCCGCGATCGGCACGAGCCACCGGATGCTGATCCACCACTTCGGCGGCAAGGACGGGCTTCGCGTCGCGGTGGTGCACGAGGTCGAGCAGCGCCAGCGGGCGGCCGCTCTCGCGATCGATCCCTCGCTGCCGCTCGACGAGGCGATGCGCGCGTTCTGGCGGCACATCTCCGATCGGTCGGTCTGGGGCAACGAGCGGCTCTTCTTCGAGCTCTACGGCCAGGCGCTGCAGGGCCGCACGACGGAGTTCCTCGACGGGATCGTGGACGCGTGGCTGGAGCCGGCGGCCCTCCTGCTCGAGGACTACGGCGTGCCGGAGCCGCGCGCGACCGCGCGACTCGGCATCGCGGTCACGCGCGGGCTCCTGCTGGACCTGCTCGCCACCGGCGACCGCGAAGGGGTCGACGCGGCGATGGAGGCGCACATCGCGGCTATAGCGAGCCGATCGCCTCGTTGAGCGTCGCGCTCGGGCGCATCACGCGGTCGGTCTTCTCGCGGTCGACGAAGTAGTAGCCGCCGAGGTCCACCGGCTGCCCCTGGACGCCGTCGAGCTCGGCCACGATCGGCTCCTCGCTCTCCTCCAGCGTGCGCGCGAGCGGCGCGAAGCGCTCGTCCTCGGAGGCCATCTCCTGCGCCCAATAGAGCGCCAGGTAGAAGTGGCTGCCGCGGTTGTCGAGCTCGCCGGCCTTGCGCGACGGGGACTTGCCGTTCTCGAGCAGGCGCCCGGTGGCCGCGTCGAGCGCCTTCGCCAGCGCCGCCGCGCCCGCCTTCTCGAGCGACACCGCGAGCGCGAGGAACTCGCCGAGCGAGTCCCAGCGCAGGTGGTTCTCGCGCAGCAGCTGCTGGACGTGCTTCGGCGCCGAGCCGCCCGCGCCCGTCTCGTACAGGCCGCCGCCGTTCATCAGCGGGACGATCGAGAGCATCTTCGCGCTCGTGCCGAGCTCGAGGATCGGGAACAGGTCGGTCAGGTAGTCGCGCAGGACGTTGCCCGTGACGGCGATCGTGTCCTCACCGCGCTTGGCGCGCTCGAGCGTGAAGCGGGTCGCCTCGGCGACGGGCAGGATCTCGATCCGCAGCCCCTCGGTGTCGTGCCGGGGCAGGTACTGCCGGACCTTCTTGAGCACCTCGGCGTCGTGCGCGCGGGTCTCGTCGAGCCAGAACACGGCCGGGGCGCCGGTCGCCCGCGCGCGCTCGACGGCGAGGCCGACCCAGTTCTCCACCGGCGCGTCCTTGGTCTGGCACGCGCGCCAGATGTCGCCGGCGTCGACGCCGTGCTGCAGCAGCGCGGTGCCGTTGGAGTCCACGACGCGGACCGTGCCCGGTGCCTCGATCTCGAACGTCTTGTCGTGGCTGCCGTACTCCTCGGCCTTCTGCGCCATCAGGCCGACGTTCGGCGTCGTGCCCATCGTCGCCGGGTCGAACGCGCCGTGCTCGCGGCAGAAGGCGATCGTCTCGGCGTACAGCGGCGCATAGCTGGAGTCCGGGATGACGCACTTCGTGTCCTGCTGGCGGCCGCTCGCGTTCCACATCTGGCCGGACGCGCGGATCAGCGCGGGCATCGACGCGTCGATGATCACGTCGCTGGGCACGTGCAGGTTCGTGATCCCGCGGTCTGAGTCGACCATCGCGAGCGCCGGCCCGTTGGCGTAGGCCTTCTCGATCGCCGCCTCGATCTCCTGGTCGCCCTGGATCGCGGAGATGATCGCCGCCAGGCCGTTGTTCGGGCTCGGCAGCCGGTCGCCGTACTTCGCGAACACGTCGGCGAAGTACGCCCGCACGCCGTGGCCGAAGATGATCGGGTCCGAGACCTTCATCATCGTCGCCTTCATGTGCAGCGAGAAGAGGACGCCCTGCGCCTTCGCGTCCTGAACTTGGCGCGCCAGGAACGCGTCCAGCGCGCGCCGGCGCATGACCGCCGCGTCCACGATCTCGCCGGGCAGGACCTTCAGCCCGTCCTTGAGCACCGTGACGGTGCCGTCGGGCGCCACGTGCTCGATCCGCAGCGTGTCGCCGGCCTCCATCGTCACGGAGCGCTCGGTCGAGCGGAAGTCGCCGTCGCCCATCGTGGCGACGTGCGTCCTGGAGTCCTTCGACCACGCGCCCATCGAGTGCGGGTGCTTGCGCACGAACGCCTTCACGGACGCGGGCGCGCGCCGGTCGGAGTTGCCCTCGCGCAGCACCGGGTTGACGGCGCTGCCCTTCACCCGGTCGTAGGGCTCGGGCTGCTGGTCGTAGTCCGGGATGTCGTACCCGGCGTCCTGGAGCTCCTTGATGGCCGCCTTCAGCTGCGGGATCGACGCGCTGATGTTCGGCAGCTTGATGATGTTGGCCTCAGGCGTCTTGGCCAGCTCGCCGAGCTCGGCCAGCGCGTCCGGCCGCTCGCCGAACTGGGCGAGGATGCGCCCGGCCAGGGAGATGTCGCGCAGCTCGACCTCGACGCCGGCGGCCCCGGCGAACGCCTCGATGATCGGGAGGAACGAGTGCGTCGCGAGCGCGGGGGCTTCGTCCGTGTACGTGTAGATCAGCTTCATGAGGAGGGCGACACGCTATCTCGCGATCACTTTCGCCGCTCCTGGCAGTCTGAATCGACATGCTCACCACCAGCAAGGCCTTCAGCGGATTCGCCGTCGACGACCTCGAGAAGGCGCGTGCGTTCTACGGCGGCACGCTCGGCCTCGACGTCAGCGAGGAGAACGGGCTGCTCACGCTGCACCTCGCCGGCGGCCGCGACACGCTCGTGTATCCGAGGCCCGGCTTCGAGCCCGCGACGTACACGATCCTCAACTTCCCAGTCGAGGACATCGACGCGGCGGTCGCCGAACTGGCCGCCCGCGGCGTCGAGTTCGAGCGCTACGACGGGTTCGGGCAGGAGGCGAACGGCGTCTCGCGCAACGCGGGCGGGCCGCCGATCGCATGGTTCAAGGACCCCGCCGGGAACATCCTCGCGATCCTGGAGATGTGACCGGGAGGGTTGCGTTCCCTTAGGGAACGGACTAGGCTGCCCGACATGACCGAAGACGTCCGCAGCCTCCTCAACGGCACGCCGCTCGCCCATGCCGCGACGCTGCTCCCCGACGGCTCGCCCCACAGCGTCCCGGTGTGGGTCGGTCTCGAGGACGAGCGGGTCGCGTTCCTCACCAGCCCCGGCTCGCGCAAGGCGCGCAACCTGGAGCGCGACCCGCGCATCTCGATCTCGCTGACCGCGGAGGACAAGCCGTCCACCATGGCCCAGATCCGCGGCCGCGTCGTCCAGCGTGTCGAGGGCGACGCGGCGTGGGAGATCATCGACCGGATCTCGGCGAAGTACATCGGCGGGCCGTACCCGCTGCGCGAGGACCGCGTCGTCTACCTCGTCGAGCCGCAGCGCGCCTGGGCGCAGGCCTTCGCCTAGCGCGTCGCCCGCGTTGCGGCGTACGCGTTCCAACGCCGTCACAGCTCGGCGAGACGGCGCTCGAACAGGCGCCGCTCGGCGGCGTCGTGGGCGAGCTCCAGCGCTCGTCCGTACGCCTCCCGCGCCTCGTCGGTGCGGTCCAGGCGACGCAGCATCTCCGCGCGCGCCGAGTGCAGGTAGCGATAGTCGTCGAGGTCGAGCGCGCCCAGCAGCGCGAGCCCGTGGTCGGGTCCTTCCGCCTCCGCGACCGCGACCGCGCGGTTGAGCTCGACGACGGGCGAGCCGGTGATGCGGGCGAGCTCGGCGTAGAGCGCCGCGATCTCGGGCCAGTCGCGCGGCTCGTCGGCGTGCAGCGACGCGATCGCCGCCTGGATCACGTACGGCCCGTGACCCTTGAGGGCGAGCGCGCGGTCCAGCGTCCTGCGGCCTTCGTCCAGCTCGGCGAGGTCCCAGCGGGCGCGATCCTGGTCGGCGAGGAGCACGATCTCGCCGTCGCTGAAGCGGGCGTCGCGGCGCGAGTCGTGGATCAGCATCAGCGCCAGCAGCCCATGCGCCTCCGCCTCGTCGGGCATCAGCTCGGCCAGCGCGCGGGCGAGCCGGAGCGCCTCGCTCGCAAGCTCGTTGCGGCCGGCGTAGCCCTCGTTGAAGATCAGGTAGACGACGGCGAGCACGGCGGCGAGGCGGTCGGGCAGCAGGTGGTCGGGCGGGACCCGGAACGGGATCCCGGCGGCCTTGATCTTGCGCTTGGCGCGCACGAGCCGCTGCGCCATCGTCGCCTCGGGGACAAGGAACGCGCGCGCGATCTCAGGCGTCGTCAGGCCGCCGAGCGTCCGCAGCGTGAGCGCCACCTGCGCGTCGGTCGCGAGCGAGGGATGACAACAGGTGAACACGAGCTCGAGCCGCTCGTCGGGGAAGGTCTGGTCGGTGATCTCGTCCTCCACGGCCTCGGGCGTCTCGAGCAGGCGCGCCTTCTCCTCGAAGGTCTTCTCGCGCCGGATCCGGTCGATCGCGCGATTGCGGGCCGTTGTCACCAGCCAGCTGGCCGGGCTCGACGGCACGCCGTCACGCGGCCAGCGCTCGGCGGCGATCGCGAACGCGTCCTGCGCGGCTTCCTCGGCGAGGTCGAAGTCGCCGAGGAAGCCGATCAGCGCGGCCAGCACCTGGCCCCACTGCGCGCGGAAGACCTCTTCGAGGATCGCTACCACTCGACGATCGGGCGCACTTCGATCGCGCCGCCCATCGCCGCCGCCGGCACGCGCGAGGCCACCTCGATCGCGGCGTCGAGGTCGTCGGCCTCGAGGATGAAGTAGCCGTCGAGCGCCTCCTTGGTCTCCACGAACGGCCCGTCGGTGGTCAGCGTCCTGCCGTCCTGCACCCGGACCGTCGTGGCGGTCTCGGGCGGCTGGAGCTGGTTGCCGGGGGTGATGCCCGGCGTCTGGTTGAACTCCTGCCACGCGGCGGCCACCTTGGCCTGGTCGTCCTTCGGGAGGGTCTTCCAGTCGCGCGCCTCGGAGCCGAGGTTGATCAGCATCATGTACTTCATCGCGTCCTCCTTGCTGGGGATGGTCGCGTATTGGACGAACGGGGCGCGTGAAAATCGACAGGTGCGATCTCCATCGCCGCAGTTCACGCCTCGATCGTGTGGCGCTCGCCGGGCCGCGCGAACCGGACGTCGACCTCCTGCCCGGCCGCCTTGCGCGCCTCGAAGAACGCGGCCAGCCGCTCGTGCAGCCCCGGCTTGCCGTCGCCGGGCGCGCCGCCGTACGTCAGCCACAGCGTCCACGGCTCGTCGTCGCCGCGGCGCGCGTCGCACAGCATCGTCAGCGTCGGGTCGTCGGGATTGCCGTCTCGGCCGTTGGCCGAGATGACGTAGTTCCGCGCGCGCACGCGCGCGAAGAAGCCGGGGTTGACGTTGCGGCGGCTGCCGTGGTGCGGCAGCTTGAGGATGTCGACGTTCTGCACGCCGGTGAGGCCGGCGATCCCGAGACCGTCGAGGATGTCGTCGGAGCCCGCGTCGCCGGTCAGCAGCACGCGCTTGCCGTCCGCCTCGGCGAGCACCACGATGCTCGAGAGGTTGAACACCGAGCGATCGAGGTTCGCGGCCTCCTGCGCGTCGGCGGCGGGATGGTCACGCTCCCATGACTCCCACGTCGAGCGCAGGCCCGCGAGCCGCTTCGCGGCGGGCGCGAGCACGGTGAACGTCAGGCCGGGCTGGACGGTGATGCTCGTCCTGGCGTCGCCGGTCTCCACGAGCCCGCCACCGACGCTCTCGTTGCGCCGCACGCCGAGCGCGCCCGCGTCGCGGACGAGCGCGTTCCCGTTCGGCACCGTCGCGGCGATCGCCTCGCTCTCCTTGCCCGGCGCCTTGGCCACGAGCGCGTCCAGGGCGGCGCTCTGGACGCTCGACGTCTCCACGGTCGCCCCGCCGCCGGTGAGCGCGCCGAAGGCGTTCAGCCACAACTCGCCGGCCTGCCACTGCACGGCGCCGGTCTCCTCCAGGGCGTCGGCGAACATGTCGGCGAGGCCGACGATGTGGTCGTCGTCGATGTGGCTGACCATGACGATCCGCAGGAACAGCGGCGCCCCGCGCTCGCCGATCAGCTCCTGCAGGCGCGGCTTGAGCGTCGCGTCGTAGACGCCGGTGGGCCCGCCGTCGATCAGGACGAGGTCGTCGCCGTGATGCAGCAGCAGGCAGTCGCCGTGCTCGGCGCGGAGGACTTCGAGGGTGAGCGCGCTCATCGTCAGACCGACTGCAGCGCGCGGAGGATGTCGAGCATGCCGTGCCCCTGGTAGTGGTGTTCGCGCCCGAGGTCGGTCGCGGCGTCGCAGAGCACGCGCTTGACCTCGCCGGGCCGGCCGATCAGCTCGCGATGGCGCGCGAGCAGCAGCGCGGCGGCGCCGGAGACGTGCGGCGCCGCCATGCTCGTCCCGTCCATCCGCGCGGAGCGGTTGCCCGGGATCGGCGCGGTGATCTTCTCCCCCGGCGCCACGAGGTCCGGCTTCGCGCGTCCGTCGCCGGTCGGCCCGCGGCTGGAGAAGTACGAGACGCCGTAGGCGTGCGGCTCGATGCGGTGCGTCGAGCCGACCGTGATGACCGCCTCGGCGTTGCCGGGGTCGGTGATCGAGACCGTCCGGTAGCCCTCGCTCTTGACGCCGTGGTACGTGTAGTCGGCGCGACCGTCGTTGCCGGCCGCGGCGACGACGACCACGCCGGCGTCGTGTACCCGCTCGGCCTCGAGGCACACCGGGCTGCGGCCGCAGGCCGAGTTGAGCACGTTGTGATCGAGCGCGAACGAGAGGTTCACGCCGTGGATCACGGTCCCGCCGCTCTGGCTGTTGCGCCAGCGCACGAACGACAGCGCGGCGAGGACGCCGAACTCGTCGCCGCCGCCGCCGGCACCCAGGACCCGAAGGTCGTACAACGTCAGGCCTGGGCAGATGCCCTGGAGCGGGTGCCGCGGCCCGTCGGGGTCGCCGGGCCGCCAGTCGCCGGCGATCGTCCCCGCGACGTGGGTGCCGTGCGGGTCGGCGGGGACCGCGTAGCCGGCGTCGTGGTGGACGGCGATCAGCGGCTCGTACAGGCGCCAGTCGATCGACAGGCCCTGCGCGAGCGCGTCCTGGAGCGCGGTGGTGGTCGCAGCGGCGCCGGCCCCGGCGATCTCCGCGGCGATCTTGTCGCGCAGGCCGGTGAAGTCGTACGTCGCGCGGACGATCGTGGCGTCGCCGAAGTCCGCCGGGGCCTCGATCGGCCGCCCGTCGCCGGACCGGCGCCTGAAGGCCGGGTGCCGGGCGTCGATGCCGGAGTCGATCACCGCCCAGGCGAGGCCGTCCGTGTCGGACGGGAAGAGGCGGCCGGCGGCGTCGGCCTTGACCGTCTCGCGCGAGCGCCACAGCGTCGGGCGCACCGGGCGGTTCAGGCTCACCGACCACAGCGGCGGGATCGCCTCAGGCTGATCGGTCGGGTGACCGAGGCGGTCGAGGACCTCCTCGGTGAGGACGCGCAGGTCGCCGAGCCCCTGCTGCTCGGCCTCCCCGTCGGAGGTGTTGGTGAGCGTGCGGCCCGCGACGGTGAGCAGCCACGCGAGCTCGTCGGACGGCGGCGGGACCTCCTGCGGATCGCCCGCCGGGTCCGGGTCCAGCCGCTGTCCGGCGACGTACGCCTCCAAGTGCGCGAACACCGAGCCCTCCTGCGGGCGGATCAGGTCCTTCCACCAGGACGAGAGCGGCAGCACGGCCGCCAGCAACTCGGCGAGCGTCAGCTCGGCGGCGACGTACTCGCCGGCGTACGCGAGCCGGTGCGTGCTCTCGAGCGCGAGCCGCTCGCGGACGGCCTTGGCGAGGACTCCGGCCGGCGCGCGGTGGTGCGGCTCGAGCAGGAGGTCCTGCCGGCGCTCCGGCCGGCCGCAGTAGCCGAACCAGACGTCGGCGTAGACCGGCGAGTCCTGCGTGTACCGCTGCCACCCGGTGGACCCGAGCAGCAGGCGCTCCAGCTCCGCCTCGTCGAGCATCTTCCGCACCTCCTCGTCGGCCGCTGGGGCGACCGTACCGGGAAGCGAAGGCTCAGTGCAAAATGCGTGTCGACGTGAATCGCCGGTCCGCCGTCGACCGCCATGCCGTCAGCCCTTCGGCGGCAGGCTGCGCGCGTGCGCGAGCCCCCGGCGCACCCAGTGGCCGAGCGCCTCGTCGCTCTCCAGCCCCTCCGGCGCGACGAGGATCCAGCCCTTCATCTCCCGTTCGCCCATGTAGGACCGGCGCGCGTGCGGGCGCGCGAGCGCGTCGTCGGCCCCGTCGGAGCCGACACGCACCATCAGGTCCGCGCCGCGCACGCCGACGGACATGCTGCCGCCGAGCAGAAAGGCGAGCCCGCCGAACATCCGCTTCTCCTCCACGCCGGACTCGCCGGCGAGCCGGTCGCGGACGCGGCCGGCGAGCGCCTCGTCGTACGCCATCGCCCCGGGATGCTACGCCCGGAGCGCCGCGCTCACGCGGCGCGAGCCGTCCCGATGCGGAATCGCACGCGGTCGCCTTCGATCGCCGCGTCGAGCACCTTGTCGTCGAGGAACCCGGCCACGTCGTCGCCGACGTACACGGTCGCGCCTCCGTCCTGGACCGTCTGGTCGCTCTCGTGCGGCCCGGAGGCCAGCGTGATCTCGAGCGGCGTGCCTGAGGCCGTCGGCTCGCCGGCGGAGATCCGAAGTCCGGGGTCGGGTTCCAGACCCGAGTCCGCGGCGAGCTGGCGGGCGGCCTCGGCGGCGTTGTCGGTGAGGCTGAGCACTTTGCTCGCTCCTTCTGAAGTGGGGTTCAAGTCCGGCTACCCATCCGGCTGCGCGCCGAACCGGCTCGTGTGGGGTCCCCGACGCGCCGCGAGCGGACGCATCGCCCCGGTTCAGTGGGTACTGCGGCCAGCAACGCCCCGTCTGTACGGCTACCTCCAGCGAGCGCCGGACCGGGAACGCCTAATTTCGCGTTCATGCGTACGCTCGCCGCCTGGTGCCACGACCGCCGCCGCACTGTGATCGGCCTCTGGGTCGCCGCCTTCGTCGTTCTCGCTGCCCTGTGGGGTTCCGCGGCCGGCGACTACGTCAACAACTTCCGGCTCCCCGGCACGGAGTCCCAGCGCGCCTACGACCTGCTCAAGGATCGCTTCCCGCAGCAGGCCGGGGACACCGCGACGGTCGTCTTCGCCGTCGACCGCGGCAAGGTGCTCGACGCGGGCAACCGCCCGACGATCGAGCAGGCCGTCGCCACGATCAAGAAGTCGCCCGAGGTGCTCGCCGTCGGCGATCCCTTCGCCGGCGGCGCGCCCGTCTCGCGCGACGGGAGGATCACGTTCGCCCAGATCCAGTTCCGCAAGAGCTCCGGCGACGTCGACGTCAAGCAGGTCAAGGCGATGGCCGAGAACACGCTCGCGCTGGATGGCAAGGGCGGGGTGCAGGTCGCGCTCGGTGGCGACGTCATCCATTGGTCGACCGCCCAGCAGGGCGGCGCCGGCGAGATCTTCGGCATCCTCGTCGCCGCGATCGTCCTGTTCATGACGCTCGGCGTCGTCGCGATGGGCCTGCCGCTCCTGAACGCCCTGTTCGCGATGGTCGTGAGCCTGGCGCTGATGGCGGTCATCGGCACGCGCGTGCTCGACGTCGTCGACTGGTCGCCGCAGCTCGCGGCGATGATCGGCATCGGCGTCGGGATCGACTACGCGCTGCTGATCCTCAACCGCTTCCGGCTGGAGCGCGGCGCCGGGCGCGAGGTCCGGGAAGCGACGCTGATCGCGCTCGACACCTCCGGCCGCGCCGTGCTCTTCGCGGGCATCGTCGTCGTGATCGCGATGCTCGGCATGATGCTGCTGGGCATCTCGTTCCTCTACGGGCCGGCGATCGGCGCCGCGCTCTCGGTCCTGGCCACGATGATCGCGTCGCTGACGCTGATCCCGGCGATCCTCGGGACGCGGATCGGCCGGCGGATCAAGCGCGCGAAGGCGACGAGCGCCGACGAGGAGACGGGCTTCGCCGCCCGCTGGAGCCGCTTCGTGGCGGACCGCCCGCTGCCGGTGGCCGTGCTCGCGCTCGCCGTCCTGATCGCGCTCGCGCTGCCCGCGCTGCACATGCGGCTCTCGACCAGCGACGCGAGCACGTACAAGAAGGACGACACCACGCGGGTCGCCTACGACCTGCTCAAGCAGGGCTTCGGCGCCGGCTTCAACGCGCCGCTGCTGCTCGCGGTCGAGCTGCCCAAGGGCGGCGACCAGGCCGCGCTGGCGCAGATCGGCGACGCGCTGAAGAAGCAGGACGGGATCGCCCAGGTCCTGCCGCCCGTGGTCAACGACGCGGGCGACACGGCGACGATGATCGCCTACCCGACGACCACGCCGCAGGACGAGCGCACCGACGAGACGGTCAAGACGGCGCGCGACACCACCCTCCCGCCGATCGAGCGCGAGACAGGCACGCGCGTGTCGATCGGCGGCGCGACGGCGACGAACCTCGACTTCTCGGCGACGATCCGCGACAAGCTGCCGCTGTTCATCGGCGTCGTGGTCGGGCTCTCGCTGCTCCTGCTCGCGGTCGTCTTCCGCTCGCTGCTGATCCCGGTCAAGGCCGGCATCTTCAACCTGCTCTCGATCACGGGCGCGTTCGGCGTCGTCACGCTGATCTTCCAGGACGGCCACCTGGCGAGCCTGTTCGGGGACGCGACCGGCCCGATCGAGTCCTTCCTGCCGATCATGGTCTTCGCCGTCGTGTTCGGCCTCTCGATGGACTACGAGGTGTTCCTCGTCTCGCGCATGCACGAGGAGTGGACGCACACGCGCGACGCGCGCTACGCCGTCCGCCACGGCCTTGCCATGACCGGGCGCGTGGTGACGGCGGCGGCGATCATCATGATCGCGGTCTTCGGCGCCTTCGCGATCGGCAACGAGCGCGCGCTGGCGATGATGGGCGTCGGATTCGCCGCGGCGATCTTCATCGACGCGTTCATCATCCGGCTCCTGCTCCTGCCGGCCGTGATGCATCTCGTGGGCCCGGCGATGTGGTGGATGCCGGCGTGGCTGGAGCGGCGCCTGCCGCACCTCAACATCGAGCCGCCCGAGTCGGCCGAGCTGCCCTCGCGCCAAGGCGGCGAGCCGCAGCCCGTCTCGGTCTGAGCCCCTGCGGCGGCCCGGCTCGCCGGGCCGCCGCGTCCTTCCCGATCGGCGCGTCGCTGCCGTATGGATCAGCGCGCGCCGATTATTTTTGGCCTTGAATCTGAGAGGTGAATCAGGTTTCATGCTGCGTCGCGAACCCAGCCTGGGTTCGAGGGATCTAGGAGAGAGGCAGTTCCGATATGACCGCGTTCGCGGACGAACCCCTGCTGGAGGTCGAGCGCCTCCGCGTCACCTACGGCGGTTCCGTACTCGCGCTCGACGGCGTCGACTTCTCCGTGCCTGACGGCGGGGCGGTCGCGCTGGTGGGCGCCAACGGCGCCGGCAAGACAACCGCCCTGCGCGCGGTGACCGGGCTCCTGCGCTTCCACGGGGGGCAGGTCACGACCGGCACGATCCGCTTCGCCGGCCGCTCGATCGAGCGCGCCGACGCCGCTTCGCTGGTCGCCGCCGGCATCGGGCAGGTGCTCGAGGGCCGCCGCGTCTTCGCGGACCTCAGCGTGGCCGAGAACCTGCGCATCGGCGCCTTCCAGAATCGCACCGGCCGCCCCGAGCGCCAGATCCGCGACGAGCTCGGCGAGCTGTTCCCCATGCTCGCGGAGCGCGCCGACCAGCCAGCGGGCCAGCTCAGCGGCGGCCAGCAGCAGATCGTCGCGATCGCGCGGGCGTTGATGGCCCAGCCGCGGCTGCTGCTGCTGGACGAGCCGTCGCTCGGCCTGGCACCGCGGGTCGTGGCGCAGATCGGCGAGGCGCTGCGGACCGTCAACGAGCGCGGCTGCGCGCTGCTGCTCGTCGAGCAGAGCACCGCGCTCGCCCTGCGCGTGACCGAGCACGCCTATCTGCTCGAGACCGGGCGCGTCCGGGCGCACGCCCCGACCGCGGAGCTTCTGGCCGACGAGCGCGTGCGCGCCTCCTATCTCGGGACCTCGGCGGTGCCGGTCGCATGACTGCGATGCTCGAAGTGCGCGACCTCACCCTGCGGTTCGGGAACGTCACCGCGTTCGACGGCGTCGGCTTCGACGTCGCCCGCGGCGAGCTGTTCGCCGTGATCGGCCCCAACGGCGCCGGCAAGACCTCCCTGTTCAACGTCCTCTCGCGCGTGTACCAGCCGACTGCGGGCAGCGTGCGGTTCGAGGGCGCCGACCTGCTGCGCCTGCGCGCCTCCGGCCTGGCGGGCGCGGGCTTCGCGCGGACCTTCCAGAACCTCGGGCTCTTCGGCGAGCTCACGACGATCGAGAACGTCCTGATCGGCCGGCACCACCTGATGCGGTCGGGAAGCCTCCGGACCGGGCTGTGGCTCGGGTACGCGCGCCGCGAGGAGCGCCGCCATCGCGCCGCGGCCATGGAGGCGCTCGAGTTCGCCGGGCTCGCCCACCACGCCCACGACCGGGTCGGCACCCTCCCGTTCGGCATCCGCAAGCGCGTCGAGATCGCGCGGGCGCTGGCGATGGAGCCGAAGCTGATGCTGCTCGACGAGCCGGTCGCCGGCATGAGCCTGACCGAGCGCGAGGAGGTCACCGCGCTCGTGCGCCGCATGCACGAGCAGCGCGACCTGACGCTGCTGCTGGTCGAGCACGACATGAACATGGTCATGCGGATCGCCCAGCGCGTGCTGGTCCTCGACTTCGGCGAGACGATCGCGCTCGGCACCCCGGCGGAGATCCAGCGCGACGAGCGCGTGATCCGGGCCTACCTCGGCGAGGAGCTCGAGCCGGAGGGGGCGATCCTGTGACCGCCTTCCTCCAGCTGCTCTTCCAGGGCCTCGCGCTCGGCTGCGTGTACGCGCTGGTCGCGGTCGGCTTCACGGTGATCTACCGCGCCAGCCAGGTCATCAACTTCGCCCAGGGCAGCCTGCTGCTCGTCGGCGCCTACCTCATCTCGGTGTTCGCGACCTCGCTGAACCTGCCGTTCGCGCTGGCGGTGGTCGTCACGATCGCGCTGCTCGCGGCGGCCTGCGTCGTCTTCCAGGTCCTCGTGCTGCAGCGCGTGCTCGGCCAACCGGTGTTCGTCCTGGTGATGATCACGATCGGCCTGAGCATCGTGATCAACTCGGCGATCCCGGCGCTCTTCGGCGGCAACGCGCGTCTCCTCGGCGACCCGTGGGGAGCCTCCGCCGCGCACGCCGGCGGCGTCACGTTCAACTGGGTGCGCATCTGGACGATCGTCTGCACCGGGCTCGTCCTGGCGCTGTACTTCGCGTTCGACCGCTTCTCGCGGTACGGGCTGGCCATGCGCGCGACGGCCTCCGACCAGGAGGCGGCGCTGGCGGTCGGCGTGCCGCTGAAGCGGGTCTACGCGCTCACGTGGGCGATCGCCGGCGGCGTCGCGGCGGTGGGCGGGCTGTTCCTCAGCGGCTTCCCCAGCTCGGTCAACCCGTCGCTGGGAGACGTCGCGCTGCGCGCGTTCCCGGCGATCATCCTCGGCGGCCTCGACTCGCTCCCCGGCGCGGTCGTCGGCGGCATCGTGATCGGCATCGTCGAGGTGCTCACCTCGGGCTACTCGCCGGGCTGGCTCGGCAACAACTTCTCCGACGTCGCGCCCTATGTCGTGATGATCCTCGTGCTCATGGTCAGGCCCTACGGCCTGTTCGGCACCCGGCCGGTGGAGCGCGTGTGATGCGGGCGAAGAGCACCGGAGTCGTCGCCGTGGCGATCGCGGCGATCATCCTCCCCTTCGGCCTGGACGCGTTCCAGCTCACCACCGCATCGTTCGTGCTGATCGCGGCGATCGGGGCGCTTGGGCTCAACGTCCTGACCGGGTACACGGGTCAGGTCTCGCTCGGGCACGCGTTCTTCCTCGCGGTCGGCGCCTACACGGCCGCCGTCCTGGGCGGCGACGCGCACCTGTCCGCCGCGATCTGGCTACCGGCCGCCGGCGTGGTCGCCGCCCTCTGCGGGGCGCTGATCGGCCCGACCGCGCTGCGCCTGCACGGCCTCTACCTGGCGATCGTCACGATCGGCCTCGTCTACATCGGCCAGCACCTGTGGTTCAACGTGCCGTCGATCTCCGGCGGCCCGGGCGGCCGCTCGGTCCCGCCGGTGACCTTCGGCCCGTTCGACTTCGCGTCCGGGCAGCAGCTCACCCTCGGCGGGCTCGTCATCGACCACAACGGGCTCTACTACTACCTCGCGCTGCTCATCCTCGGGGCCGCGATGCTCTTCGTCTGGAACCTCTCGCGAGGCAGGCCGGGGCGTGCGATGCAGGCGGTGCGCGAGCGTGAGATCGCGGCGGCGGTGATGGGCGTGAACCTCGCCCGCACGAAGATGAACGCGTTCGTGATCTCGTCGTTCCTGGCGGGCGTGAGCGGAGCGCTGTACGCGTCCTACCTGTCGTTCGTCACGCCCGGGCAGTGGAGCGTGCTGCTCTCGGTGCAGTACGTCGCGGCGATCATCGTCGGCGGCATCGGCACGGTGTGGGGCCCGCTGCTCGGGTCGATCGTGATCTTCGCGCTGCCCTCGGTGCTGCAGTCGCTGATCCCGCAGTCGTCCACGGGGCTGCCGATCGACGACATCGCCTCGATCGCGTTCGGGGTGCTGATCATCGCGTTCTTCGTGCTCGAGCCGCGCGGGATGGTCGGGCTCGGCCGGCGCGCCGCGGCGCTGCTGCCGCGCGCCCCGGTGCGGCCCGCCGATACCGAAAAAGGACCTTCGCAAGAAGACCAGCTAGTCCAGAGGAGAGATGCAAGATGGGCAAGGTGAACCTGCGTCCGCTCGCCGGCGCATGCATCGCGAGCATGTTCGCGATCGGCCTCGCGGCCTGCGGCACGGGATCCAGCGGCGGGGCGGCCGGCGAAGGAGGGTCGGGCATCAAGACCGGCCCGGGCGTCGACGCGCAGACGAAGACGATCTCGCTCGGCGTACTGAGCCCGCTCTCCGGGCAGGTGGCGGCGATCGGCAAGCCGCTGACCGCCGGGCAGCAGACCTACTTCGACGCCGTCAACGCATCCGGCGGGATCGACGGCTGGAAGGTCAAGCTCGTCAAGCGCGACTCGAAGTACGACCCCCAGACGCAGGTGCAGCAGTTCAACAGCATCGCCGGGAACGTCGCGTTCATCGCCCAGTCGCTCGGCAGTCCGACGACGAAGGCGATCCAGCCGCTCGCCGGCAACCAGAAGATGCTGATCGGCGCCGCCACGCAGGACTCCGCGCTGGTCACCGACCCGCTGATGGCGGTGATCGGCACGCCGTACGCGATCGACGTCGCCAACGGCCTCCACTACATCGTGCACGACAAGGGCGAGACGCACCCCCGCATCGGCATCATCTACCAGGACGACGAGTACGGCCAGGACGGGCTGCGCGGTTACACGACCGCGCTGAAGACCTACCACTTCGACAGCGTCGCCCGCGCGACGTACAGGGTCGACGACACCGACCTCACGGCGCAGGTGCAGAAGATGCGGTCGGCGGGCGCGCAGTACGTGTTCGTCATCGGCGTCCCCGGCGCGGGGGCGAAGCTCGTCGGCACCGGCGCGTCGCAGGGGTACAACCCGACGTGGGTGTTCCAGGGACCGGCGTGGTCGGAGTACCTGATGAGCGCCGACGGGACCACCGCCGGCAAGCCGACGCCGGTCGCGGGCGCGCTCGCGTCCAACGTGTGGGTGCTCGGGTACGAGGCGCAGTGGGGCGACAAGAGCGTGCCCGGCATGGGCAAGTTCCTCGCCGACACGAAGCGGTTCGCTCCCGCGCAGATCCCCGACTACTACTTCATGTACGGGTACGCGATGGCGCAGATGGAGACCGCAGTCCTGCGCAAGGCGATCGCCTCCGGCGACCTCAGCCGGCAGGGGATCGTCGACGCCAAGCTGCATCTCGGCTCCGTCAACCTCGGCGGCCTCGTGCCGCAGATCAACTACACACCGGCGCTCGGGCCCGTCTCGCGGATGAGCGGGATCTCGCGCGTGAGCGCCTCCACGCCCGGGTTCCTCACGCAGCTGCAGGGCTACTTCACCGGCACGGCGGCGAAGAGCATGCACTTCGAGGCGTCGCGCTGAGCGCGCAACCGGACAGAGGTCCAGCGTTGGCCGAGCGTCATACCGCGGTAACGCGGATGCGCCGCCTGCACGATGCAGGCCATGCATCCGCGCACCCGGTCCGGCTCCGTACGGTGACCGCCCGCCCGGGCGCGGGCGGCTCCGGCGAGCTGACGCTCGGCCGCTGGATCCGCGACCGGGCGCTGGTGACCCCGGCGCGGGTCGCGATCGAGCACGGCGACGAGACGACGACGTATGCCGAGCTCGACCAGCGGTCCGAGCGCCTCGCGGACGCGCTCGTGCGGCTCGGCCTGCGCCGGGGCGATCGCGTCGCGTCGCTGACCGTCAACCGGCCGGAGCACGTCGAGCTGCTCTTCGCCTGCGCCAAGGCGGCGCTGGTGCTGGCTCCGCTGAGCTGGCGGCTGGCGCCGGCCGAGCTCGCCTACCAGCTCGAGCACGCGGCGCCTGCCGCGCTGTTCGTCGAGCCGCCGATGGAGTCGCTGGCCGATGCGGCGCTCGCGCTGACCGCGACGACCCCGCGCCGGCTGGCCCTGGCCCGCGCCCGGCTGGACGCGCTCGAGGGGCCGGCCCCGGCGCGCCGGCGCCCGGAGGACTCCGACGATCTGCTGCTGCTCTACACGTCCGGCACCACCGGACGCCCCAAGGGCGCGCGGCTGACCCACCGCAACTGCTTCTGGACCAACCTCAGCCTCGACCGCATCGGCCAGCTCGGCGAGGCGGACGTCGTGCTGCAGGTGCTGCCGCAGTTCCACGTCGGCGGCTGGAACGTGCAGCCGCTGCTCGCCTGGTGGAAGGGGGCCACGGTCGTGCTCGAGCCGAGGTTCGACCCGCAGCGGGCGCTCGAGCTGATCGAACAGAGGGGGATCACGGCGATGATGGGAGTTCCTGCCAACTACCTGCTGATGGCGGAGGCGCCGGGCTTCGGCGACGCCGACCTCACGAGCCTGCGCCGGGCGATCGTGGGCGGCGCGCCGATGCCCGAGGCGCTCCTGCGCGCGTGGGAAGCCCGGGGCGTGGCGATCGCGCAGGGCTACGGCCTTACCGAGGCGTCCCCCAACGTACTGTGCGTGTCGCGCGAGGACGCGAGCCGCCGGCGCGGGTGGGTGGGCAAGCCGTATCCGCACGTCGAGGTCGCGCTCGAGGACACCGGCTCGGGCGCCGTCGTCGAAGGCCCCGGCAGCGGCGAGCTGCTGGTCCGCGGGCCCGGCGTGTTCGCCGGGTATTGGCGCGACGCCGAGGCGACGCGCGCGAGCCTGCACAACGGCTGGCTGCACACCGGCGACGTGGCCGAGCGCGACGCGGAGGGGTTCTACCGCATCCGCGACCGGCTCAAGGACATGATCATCTCCGGAGGCGAGAACGTCTACCCTGCCGAGATCGAGGCCGCCCTGCACGAGCATCCAGCCGTGGCCGACGCCGCGGTGATCGGCGTCCCGGACGAGCGCTGGGGCGAGGTGGGCGTCGCGATCGTGGTCCTGCGCCCGGGGGCCGCCCCCGGCGAGCAGGAGCTGCTCGCCCACTGCCGCGCGCGCATGGCGCGCTTCAAGGTGCCTCGCGCCGTGCGCTTCGCCGAGGAGATCCCACGCTCGGCCTCGGGCAAGCTGCTCAAGGCCGGGCTGCGCGAGCACCACCTCGCCGGGCGGGCGCGATGATCCGGCCCGAGGCTGCGGCCACCAGCGCCGAGACCCTGCCGGCTCGCGGCGCGCGCACCGAGCGCGGGGCCCGCACGCGCACACGGCTATTGGAGGCGGCCGAGCAGGTCTTCACCGAGCTCGGCTACCACGAGGCCTCGATCGTCAAGATCGCCGAGGCCGCGGGCGTCGCGAACGGGACGTTCTACCTCTACTTCTCCGGCAAGCAGGGGATCTTCGACGAGCTCGTCGAGGACCTCAACCGCCGCGTGCGCCGGGCGATGGACGAGGCGGCGTCGGGCGGGGGCACCCGCGCGGAGGCCGAGCGCCTCGGGTTCGAGGCGTTCTTCCGCTTCACCGCAGAGCACCCCGGCCTCTACCGCGTGATCCGCCAGGCGGAGTTCGCGTCGCCGGCCGCGCTGCGCCACCACTACGAGCGGATCGTCGACGGCTACGCGCGCGGCCTCGAGGAGGCGATGGAGCGCGGCGAGATCGCGCCGGGCGACCCGGAAGTGCTCGCTTGGGCGCTGATGGGCGCAGGGGAGCTGATCGGCCTACGCTGGATCCTCTGGGGCGACACCGACGAGATCCCGCAGCCTGTCTTCGAGGAAGCCATGCGCTTCCTGCTGCGTGGGCTGGGCGCGGGCGGCTGAGCGGCGGCGAGCGCCGGCCGGGCCTGCGGACTGCGCGCGGACGTGCCGATACAAGAGCGTGTCGCTCGTGCCGGTGAGCCGCCCACGATGCTCGCGCGCCGTGCGCCGCGGCGCGACCGTGCTGCTCGGCGTCGCGCTGGTCGCCGGCATGCTGATCGCGCTGGCGAGCCACCGCCACGCGTTCGTGCGCGCCGTCGCCGGCGTTCCGGTCGCCACGCTGCTGATGGCGGCGGGGCTTCACGCCGGCTCGGTGGTCGCCCGGTCGGAGGCGTGGGCGGTGTCGGTCGCCGCCGCCGGGGGCACCCTGCGGCGCCGCGCGGCGTACCAGGTCGCGTCGCTGAGCTTCGCCGCCAACGTCCTCTCGCCGTCGCTCGGCACGGCGCTGCGCGTCTGGGGGCTGCGGACCGTCGCGAGCGACCAGGCGCCGCCGGCAGCGACGCTCGTGGCCGCCGAGGTCCCGATCTTCGCGGTGCAGCTGGTGGGCACCGCGGCGATGTCGATCTCGCTCGTCGGCCCGCTCGGGGCGCCGTGGTGGACGGCGCCCGCCGTCCTCATCGGCGCGTGTGCGCTGTTTCTCGCGCTCTGCCGCTTCGCCCGGCGCTCCAACGGCCCATGGCGCGGCCTCGCGGCGCTGCGCGCGAGCGGAGCGTGCGCGCGCATCGGCGGGCTGATCGCGGCGATCGCGGCGTGCGAGACGGCGCGCAACCTGCTGGTGCTGCACGCCGTCGGCCTGCACGCCGGCCCGCTCGACGCTATGGCGTTGATCGTCGGTGCCGGGGTGCTCGGCATCCTGCCGATCGGGCCGGGCACCAGCGCCGGCGCGGCGATCCTGATCTTCGGCGCCGGCGGCGTGGGTCCGGCCGCCGCCGCCGGCGTGCTGCTGACCGCCACGGGCTTCGCGGCCGACCTCGCCTACGCGGCGTGGGGCGCGGGCGACATGCTCTGGCGGGCATGCCCGGTGCGCCGGCAACGCCTGTCGCGGGCGGCCGACATCGGCGCGGCGTTCTGCTGCACCGGCGTGGCCCTGGCCGCGATCGCGCTCACATGACCTCACTCAGTCATGAGCGGCTCGCGGCCTGACGGCCGGTGACCGTCGCGGCGTGCTCGAGCAGCAGGCGCTCGACGGCGGCCGGCTCGACGTGGCCCGTGAGCACGTACACCCCGTGGCCGTCCTCGAGCGCGACGAGGTTGCGCGCGACGCCGCGCAGGTCGCCGGCGATCGCGAACGCCCCGCGGTCGACGCCCCGCCGGAGGATGTCGGCGTACATCGTCACCTGGCGGTCGACGTAGCCGGCCATCATGCGCGCGCACTCCGCGCTGCGGAACGCCACCGCCTCGAACTCATAGAGCAGCCGGATCTCGGCGTCGCCCGGTCCGGTGGGGACGCCGAGGCGCAGGGCCGCGGCCAGCGCCTCCCACGGATCGTCGATCGTCGCGACGACCCGCTCGCGCTCCGCGCAGAACCGCTCGATCGCCCGCTCGTAGGCGGCGAAGAACAGCGCGTCGAGGTCGTCGAAGTAGTACTTCACCGCGCCTGACGTGAGCCCGGCGGCCTGCGCCACGTCGCGCAGCTGCACACCCGACAGGCCCTTGCGCGCGGCGACGGCGTGCGCGACGTCGACGAGTTGCGCGCGTCGCTGCGTCTGGTCTCGGGGACGGGCCATGCCGCAACGGTACTTGACGCCGCTCGTGCCCGGCGATACAAATTGCATTGAATTCAAAGAAAGGAATGCCCTGGTGCGAACGCTGGCGATCGCCGCGCTGCAGACCTCTCCCGTCGCGCAGGACCCGCAGTCCACCTTCGAGCGGTTCGAGCACGACGTGCACGCGGTCGCGAGCACGTTCGACGAGGTGCAGCTCGTGACCGTGCCCGAGCTCCACCTCTCCGCTGCGGGCCACGTGCTGCGCGAGCCGCACGGCTACGCGGCCGAGGTCGCGGTCGACATCCCCGGCGCGGAGACCGAGCGCCTCGCGCGGCTCGCCCTCGACACCGGCCTCTGGCTCGTGCCGGGCAGCCTGTACGAGCGCGACGGCGACCACGTCCGCAACACCGCGATCGTGCTGTCGCCGGACGGCGAGCTGGTGACGGTGTATCGCAAGTGCTTCCCCTGGGCGCCGTACGAGACCTCGCGCCCCGGCACCGAGCTGGCGACGTTCGACATCCCCGAGGTCGGGCGCATCGGGCTGGCCATCTGCTACGACGGCGCGTTCCCGGAGATCCCGCGCCAGCTGGCGTGGTGGGGCGCCGAGGTGATGCTGCAGCCGATGCTGACGGGCACGTCGGATCGCGACGGCGAGCTCGCGGTGGCGCGTGCGACGGCGATCGTCAACCAGATGGCCGTCGTGAACCTCAACGCGGCCAGTCCGACGGGCGGCGGCCGCTCGGCGATCGTCGACGCCGAGGGCATCGTCCGCTACGAGGCCGGCGCCGGCGAGGAGGTCCTGATCGACGTGCTCGACCTCGACGCGGTCGCCCGCGCGCGACAGCGCGGCTCGTTCGGGATGAACAAGCTCTGGCAGCAGTGGGACGAGCAGGCCGCGACGCTCGAGCTGCCCATGTACGGAGCGCCGGCGGCGCGGCCCGTCGAGGCGCGGGCATGAGCGCCACCGCCCGGACCGCCGCGCCCGCGGCCGCCGAGCCCGGCGTCGCGCACAAGGGCCTGCGCGCCGGCGTGATCGGCGTGCTCGGCTCGACGATCCTCGGCATCGTCCAGACCGCTCCGGCCTACAGCGTCGCCGTGACGCTCGGCTTCCTCGCGGCGACCGTCGGCGTGCACGGGCCGGCGCTGCTGATCCTCGGCTTCGTCCCGATCCTCTGCATGACCGTCGTCGAGCAGGAGTTCGTGGCGCGCGACCCGGACTGCGGGACGGTCTTCGTGTGGGTCGGCCGCGCGCTCGGGCCGCGCGCCGGCTGGATCGCCTCGTGGGCGCTGCTCGGCGCCACGCTGATCTCGCTCGCGAACCTGGCCAACATCACCGGCACCTACTTCTTCCTCGTGATCGGCGCAGACGCCGCGTCCACGCACGAGGCCGCGACGATCGCCGTCGGGTGCGCGTGGCTGGCCGTCGCGACCTGGCTCGGCATGCGCGGCGTGCAGATCTCCTCGCGCGTGCAGGCCGTGCTGCTGTCGCTCGGCATGGCCGTGCTGGCCGTCTTCGTCGTCGTCGCGCTCGTCAAGGTGGCGGCCGGGAGCGCCGGCGCCCAGGCGGTCGATCCGTCGCCCAGCTGGCTCAGCCCCTTCCACGTCGGCGGCGGCGGAGCGCTGTCGGCCGGCATCCTGCTGGCGATCTTCTTCTTCTGGGGCTGGGACGCCCCCGCCGCGGTCGCCGAGGAGGCCGACGGCGGCACCCGCACGCCGCGGCGCGCGCTGATGCTGTCGGCGCTGGCGCTGCTCGGCTTCTACGTCGTCGTGACGGTCGCCATGCAGGCATTCGCCGGCATCGGCGCGAAGGGCATCGGACTCGCGAACCCGGACAACAGCGGCGACGTGCTCGCCGTCATCGGGGGCGCCGCGGTCGGCTCGGGCTTCGAGACGCTGATGGAGCTCGCGGTCATGACCTCCGCGGCGGCGTGCCTGGTGGCGGCCATGCTGCCGACCGCGCGCACCCTGCTCTCGATGGGTGCCTACCGCGCGATCCCGTCCGCGTTCGCCGGCGTGGACGCCCGCCGGCACTCGCCGGTCGTCGCCACTGCCGCCGTCGGGGTCGGCGTCGCGGCCGTCCTGATCGTCCTCAGCATCGTCTCCAACAACGTCCTCGGCGACTCGATCAGCGCGCTCGTCCTGCTGATCGCCTTCTACTACGTCCTGCTCGGCCTCGCCGCGCTGGTCGAGTTCCGGCGTGAGATGTTCGCCTCTGCGGGCGCGCTGCTGCGCAAGGGCGTCGCCCCGCTCGTGGGCACGCTGATCCTCGGCTGGGCGCTGTATCGCAACGGGCGCGACACGTTCCAGTCCGACTACGGCCTGACGTCGCTGCTCGGCATCGGCGGCGTGTTCGTCATCGGCGCGGCGACGCTGCTGGTCGGCGTGCTGCTGATGATCGTCTGGAACGCGCGCTCGCGGGCGTTCTTCCGCGGCGAGACGTTCACCGAGGGCTACATCGAGAGCCATCGGCCGGACCTGCTCGAGGAGCTGCGCGGCTGATCGCCCGGGGGTGCCTGGACGGTTGACACGGCCGATCGCGCGAGCCGATACTCGTTGTACGCGTGATCGAAGGGAGTTGGAGCCATGCACGCACGCGTCGCGTACTACAAGTTGCTGTCCGGAACGTTCGAGCAGGTCGTCGGGATGGTCGAGGCGCCGGGGGGGCTGCTCGAGACCTTCCGCGAGCGTCCCGGGTTCCAGTCCTACGAGCTGATCGAGACCCCGGCGGGGCTCGTCTCGGTGTCGCACTGGCAGACGTCCCCACAGGCCGACGAGGCGACACGCGCGGCCGCCGCGTGGGTCGCCGGGCACATCGGCGACCGGGTCAAGCTGCAGCGCAGCGACACCGGCGAGGTCGTCCTGTCGGCGTCGGCGCCGATGGCCGCGGCGCATTGACCGGCCGCGTCACTTGACGGTCAGGGTGCCCTCCATTCCCGCCTGCCGGTGGCCGTCGACCGAGCAGAAGAACGTGTAGGTCCCGGCTTTCACGTTCGCGGTCACGGTCGACGTGGCGCCCTGACCGACGATCTTGCCCTGCGCGGTCACGCCGTTGCCCTCGATCGCCACGTTGTGCTGCAGCGCCGAGGGGTTCGTCATCGCGATCGTGACCTTGCCCGGCTTGGCCGACAGCGCGCTCTTGTTGAACTTGAGCCGGCTCTTGTCGGCCTGCAGCGCGAGCTTCTCGCCGCCTCCGGCGGCCGCGCCCGACGTCGTCGCCGTCGCGCTCGCGGACGGGGTCGGCGTGGTGGCCTTGCTCCCGCCTCCGCCGCAGCCGGCGAGCGCGGTCACGATCAGCCCGAGGACGAGGGGCCGTGTGGCTGATATGTGCATCGTGTCCTCCTTGCGGACACGGTACGCCCGCGCGTGAGAGCGCGGGGAGTTTCTTCGGTTGCCGGTCGATCAGCCGCGGCAGATCGGGCTGACGAACTGGCGCACCTTCGGATTGTCGAGGTTGGACCTGGTGACGACCACGACGCCGGTGTCCTGGTTGCCCGGCTGCCGGTGGTTGCGGATCTGCGCCACGGCCGCGCGCACGCCGTCGTAGCCCATCCGGAACGGGTCCTGGGAGATCAGCGCGCTGACCATCCCCTCGCGCACGCCCTCGACCTCGTCGGGCGACGTGTCCCAGCCGACGATCTTCGCCTTGCCCGCGCGATGTGCCAGCCGCACGGCCTCGACGGCGCCGACGTCGCTCGCCTCGTTGGCGGCGAAGATGCCGACCAGGTCGGGATGCGCGGTGAGGACGTTCTGCGTCACCGTCAGCGCCTGGTTGTAGTCGTTCTCGCTGTACTGGGTCTCGACCAGCTTGAGCTTCGGGTGCCGCTTCAGGCCTGCGGTGAAGCCCTGCACGCGCTGGTCATTGGTCTGCGAGCCGGCGTGGAACGCGATGATCGCGATCTTGCCGCCCTTGGGCCCGACCGCCTTGGCCAGCGCGTCGGCGGCCAGCTTGGCGCCCTTGACGTTGTTGGTGGCCAGCAGCGGCACGTTCTTGGGCTGCGGGTCGGTGCCCGAGTCGATGTTGAGCACCTTGATCCCGGCGCGCGACGCGGTCGTGGAGATCTCGGTCAGCGCCGTCGAGTCCGTCGCCGCGTACACCAGCCCGTTCACGCCCTGCCCGATGTAGTTCTGGAGCAGGTCGATCTGCCCGGCCACGTCGGTCTCATCGCTGACGCCGTTCCACACCACCGAAACCCCGTGCTCCTGCGAGGCCGCGCACTGGGCGCCCTTGTGGACCTTCTCCCAGTAGTCCAGCCCGACGGACTTGGGGATCACGGCCAGCCGGACGGTTCCGCCCGAATTGACCGAGACGTGCGTCTCATGCTCGCTGATCGCTCCGCACCCGCTCAGGGTCACCGCGAGCAAAACGGCCAGTCTGCGCATCCTCACCTCCTCGCCGTGGCTCCTCGGAGGCGGCCGCCAGCCGGCGGCGCCGCAGCTGGTCCCAGTAGACGGCGACCCAGATGATCACGCCGATCACGACCTCCTGGTAGTACTGCGTGATGTTGAGCAGGACCGCGCCGTCGCGGATGACGCCCATCAGGAACGCGCCGATCAGCGTGCCGCCGATCGTGCCCTGGCCGCCGAAGAGCGAAGAGCCGCCGATCACGCACGCGGCGATCACGTCGAGCTCCAGGCCGACGCCGTAGTTGGGCTGGCCCGAGTGCACGCGCGAGGTCGATCATGCCGCCGAAGCCGGCCAGCGCGCCCGCGATCACGTACACCGACACGAGCACCTTGTTGATCGGGATGCCCGACAGGCGCGCGGCATCCTTGTTGGAGCCGATCGCGTACGTGTATCGCCCGAGTCTGGTGCGCGAGAGCACCAGGTGCCCGGCCACCGCGATCACGATCAGGTACAGCAGCGGCAGCGGCAACGGCAACGGGCCGATCTGCCCCTCGCCGACCTTGCGGAACGAGTCCGGCAGGCCGTAGATCGCGACCGCTCCGGAGACGATGAACGTCAGCCCGCGCGCGACGCCCATCATGCCGAGCGTGGCGATGAAGGGCGGCAGGCCGGCCTTGGTGACGAGGACGCCGTTGGCGACGCCCGCGACCGCCCCGATCAGGATCCCGACGACGATCCCGAGCATCATCGGCATGCCCCAGTTGGACATCGCCATGCAGCCGACGACGCCGCTCAGGCCGGCGACGCTGCCCACCGAGAGGTCGATGCCCGCGGTGAGGATCACCATCGTCTGGCCGACGGCGATGATCGCCACCACGGCGATCTGGACGCAGACGTTGAAGAGGTTGTTCGACGTCAGGAAGTACGGCGAGGCGATGGCCAGCGCGATGCAGACGACGATCAGACCCGCGGCCGCCGCGAGCTGGGAGACGATCTCGTTGAGCCGGTCGCGGACGCCCGTCGGCATCCGCCCGGCGACCGCCGCTGCTGCACTCATGCCGCCACCTCCACGCCCGTCGCGAGCGACGCGATGCGCTCCTCGGAGAACTCGTCGCGCGCCAGCTCCCCGGCGATGCGCCCGTCGCGCAGCACCAGGATGCGGTCGCACATGTTGATCAGCTCCGGCAGGTAGGAGCTGATGAGGACGATCGCCCGCCCCTTGGCGGCGAGCTCGCCGATCAGCCGGAACAGCTCGGCCTTGGTGCCGACGTCGATGCCGCGCGCCGGCTCGTCGAAGAACAGCACACGCGCTTGCGTCTCGAGCCACTTCGCGACGACGACCTTCTGCTGGTTGCCGCCCGACAGCGTCTCGACCCGGCGCCGCAGCGAGGGGGCGCGGATGTCGAGCTCGTCCGCGCGCCGCTCGGCGGCCTCATGCTCCGCGGCGCGATCGATCCACGCGGGCGGCCCCGGGACGTTCGCGAGCGTGATGTTCGGCTCGATCCCCAGCTGCAGCGCGAGCCCCTCGCCCTTGCGGTCCTCGGTGACGTAGCCGATCCCGGCGTCGATCGCGTCACGCGGCGAGTGCAGCCGCAGCGCGACGCCGTCGAGCTCGATCGTGCCGCTCGAGATCGGGTCGGCGCCGAAGACCGCGCGCGCGAGCTCCGTGCGGCCGGCGCCGACGAGCCCGGAGAAGCCGAGGATCTCGCCCGCGCGCACGTCGAACGAGCAGTCGTCGAGCACGCCGTCGCGCGTAAGTCCCTCGACGCGCAGCAGCACGTCGCCCATCTGCGCCGTTGAGCCCGACGCGCTCGAGCAGCTCGCGGGCCTGCGCCTTCTCCTAGCCGCGCCGGATCAGCCCGAGGTGCGTCTGCTCGCGGCCGAGCACGAGGTTCTCGGCGATCGTGAGGTCGCCCGCGAGAGCGAACTCCTGGTGGACCATCGCGATCCCAAGGCGCTGCGCGTGGCGCGGGCCGTGGAACGCGACGCGCTCGCCCGCCAATTCGATCTCCCCGCTGTCGGGACGGTCGACCTGCGAGAGCAGCTTCATCAGGGTCGACTTGCCGGCGCCGTTCTCCCCCGCCACGACGTGGACCTCGCCGGGGCGGATGTCGAGGTCGACCCCGTCGACCGCCAGCACGCCTGGGAAGTGCTTGACCACCCCGCGGATCCGGACCACCGCATCCTCTCCCACAACAGGCAAGGCTCCCCCCTGACGCGGTGTCCGGAAACTGGCGGGTTAGGCTCGTGACCGGCCCTGGAGTGGCGCTCGACGCGTAGCATCCCGGGGACTTCGTTCACGACCTTTGGGAGGGACGATGGCGACGAAGCCGATTCCCGAGGGCTACCACAGCCTCACCGCTTACCTCGCCGTAGACGACGCGGCCGCCGCGATCGACTACTACACGCGGGCGTTCGGCGCGAAGGAGATCGGGCGGATGGACGCTCCGGGTGGGAAGATCGGGCACGCGGAGCTGCAGATCGGCGACTCGCGGCTGATGCTCGCGGACGCCATGCCGCAGTCTTCGACGCGGCCGCCGAAGGAGCTGGGCGGCACGAGCGGGAGCCTGTTCCTGTACGTCGAGGACGTCGACGCCGTGGTCAAGCAGGCCGTCGACGCGGGCGCGACCGTCACGATGGAGGTCGCAGACCAGTTCTGGGGCGACCGCTTCGGCACGGTGACCGATCCGTTCGGCCACGTCTGGTCGGTCGCGACGCACATCGAGGACGTGCCGCCCGAGGAGATGGCCCAGCGGGCCAAGGCCGCGATGGCGGCGATGAACTAGGTGTCGCGGTAGCCGGCGCGGTCGGCCTCGGCGAGGCAGGCGCCGGCGGCCCGGATGCCGTCGGACGTGCTCGCGCCGCGTACGCAGGCCGCCGCCGACGCCGCGCCCAGCCGCAGGCAGCGCTCGGTGGGCCAGCCCTCGTGCAGGCCGAGGATGACGCCGGCGGCGAAGGCGTCGCCGGCGCCGGTGGTGCTGCGCACGCGCTCGCGCGGCAAGCGGACCGATCCCTGCCGCCAGGTCCGCCCGGAGCGGTCCGCCGCGACCGCGCCGGCCGGGAAGTGCACGACGGCGAGCGTGGAGACGCCCGCCTCGATCAGCCGCGTCGCCATCGTCTCGATGGCGGGCCAATCCACCGGCCCGTCGGCGTCGGGCACCTCGGCGTCGATGCCCGTCAGGGCGCCGGCCTCGATCTCGTTGATCACGATGCTGTCGAGGAAGGGCAGGCAGCCCCGGGCGACCTCGTTCGTCCGCTCCGGCTCGAGCGTGACCAGCTCGAGATTGGTGTGCATCCCCGCCGCCTGCGCGCGCCGCAGCAGCGCCGGCCAGCCGCCGCCGTCCATCAGCGGGTGCAGCCCGGGGGCGCCCGCGTGGAGGATCCTCGCGTGGGATCGCTCGAGCTCGGCGTCGGAGGCGTCGAACCGCCGGTTGGCGCCGATGTGGTGGAAGAAGGTCCGCCGTCCGCCGTCGCGCTCGACCATCGCGTCGGTGAACGACGTCGCCGCATCGCCGGCCGTCCGCACCCCGGCGGTGTCGACGCCTTCCCGCGCGCACTCGGCCAGCACGAACGCGCCGTGCCCGTCGTCGCCCACGACGCCGAGCAGTCCGACGGGGAAGCTCGCCCCCAGGCGGCGCAGGTCGATCGCCATGTTGAGGGCCGGCCCGCCGGTGCTCACGGAGACCTCCTCGATCATCGCGAGGTGGTCGAGCGCGGGGTAGGCGTCGATCACCTTCGCGACGTCGACGACGATCGTCCCCGCGCACAGGACCCCGGCGCGCGCGCTCATCCGGCGCGCAGCGCGGGCTCGGTCACCTCGAGGTCGGCTTCGAGCGTGCGATGCGGCCGGATGCCCGCAGCGGCCAGCGCCTCGTGGTAGGCGCGGACCGCCTCCGCCGGGGTCAGCTCGCCGCGCAGCACCGGCCGCATCAGGCCGACGAGGTCGAGCTGCGACTCCGAGCGCTGGATCTTGCGCCCGAAGAGCGCGACCCGCCCACCGTGCCGCTGCGCCTGGTCGAGCAGCTCGAACGTGTCCCGCGTGGTGCCGGCCGATCCGCCCAGGATCCCGACCACCAGCGAGCGATCGTGCTCGACGAGCTCGGCCAGCGCGTCCGCGCCGTTGTAGGCGACCTTGAGGAACAGCGGACGCTCCGCGCTCGTCACTCCCGCCAGGGCGCGCACGATCGAGTCGTTGACGAACGCGCCGGCGTCCTCGGGCGCGAGGTCCGACGGCGCGTTCGGATTGAAGACCTCGAGGAAGTGCCGGATGCCCAGCGCCGCGGCCTGGAGCCGGAACGCGCGGTAGGCCTCGAGCGACGCGAGGTCGGCGTCGCGGTCGTTGTTGAAGGTGACCGAGTACAGCACCAGGTCGCAGAACGGCTGGATCGCGGCCAGGTCGACCGTGCGGAAGGGGCGCGAGGGCCGCGCGAGATAGCTCCCGCCGCGGCTGGACCAGATGTCCGTGCTGTCGTTGGCCCGCACCGCCAGCGTCACCTCGCCGCCGACCGAGCCGTCCGCGGCCAGCCGCTCGGCATTGGAGGCCGAGGCCAGCAGGATGTCGACCTCACCCTGCGCGACGACCGCCCGCATCGCGTCGAGATAGGCATCGCGGGTGCGATACCGGCCGGGTCCGGCCACGCCCTCGGGCGCGCCCGGCATGCGCCCGGGCGCCGCGACGCCGAACGCCATGTCCGCGTCCTTGGCGTCCGCGATCACGAAGTCGTCGGGGACGTAGCGGCCCGCGGCGATGCTGCCCAGCTTGCGCTCGAGGCGGCGGACGGCGGTCGCGGCAGGACTTGACGGGGAGGACGTCATTCGGGCTCCAGTGTTGGTCGATGCCGTGTTCTAGCGCGTACGGGTGTGCCGACGGGCGCGGTGCGCGCGCGCCTTCAGGCCAGGTCGTCCTGGCGCAGCTCGATCGGCGTGCCGTGCGGCGTGCGCTCCGCGGCGCGTCCCCAGGCATCGGCATAGCGCGCAAGCGTGGCCGCGTCGGCGATCCGCTTCTCGGCCACGAGACGCTCGAGCGCCGCGAGCCAGTGGCGGTAGTAGTCATCGTCCGGAACCCGCCCGATCTCGTCGCCCAGCGCCGCCGCCCACTCCGGCCACGTGAACACCCCCTGCTCGTGCAGGGCGACGGCGAGCGCGAACGCCTGCGCCTCCCACGGCTCGCGGAAGACGGGACCGTCCTCGTCGCGCGGGATGCCCGGCACGGAGGGATTCACGCGGCCGGCTCCAGGTACGGCTCCCAGGCGTCGACGGACACCGCCACGGCCGGGTCGGCGTCGGCGCCCCAGAGCTCGCGCGCATCGAAGCGGACCGAGTAGAGCCACTGTGGATCCTCGCCGCCGCCGTGGGCGTGGACGTCGGGGAAGACGTGGCAGCCGTGGATCGAGACGACGGTGCCGGCATGGCCGCGCACATAGCGCGGGAGGCGGGTGTGGGTCGGCGGGTTCATCGTGCGGGCACGCACGCGGTCGCCGACGGAGAACCGCGCGCTCTGCTGCGGCTCGCGGTTCACCGGGCCGCCGCTGGTCACCATCCGCTCGACGTCGGCGGCGGCGAGCGTGCGGCGGAGTGGCCGCGCCGGCTCGAGCGACCGGCCTGCCGCGATCTCCTCCGGAGCGACCAGCCCGCGCTCGGCGCTGAGCCGCTCGAGCCCCGCCAGCCAGACCTCGTAGTAGGTGCGCGAGAGGTACTCCCCCGGCGGCAGGTTCTCGCGCGCGAAGCGCGAGGCGTCGAGGTTCCACTCGCCGGTCGCCCCCATCGCGAGGGTGAGGGCGAACGTCCGGCGCTCCCAGTCGGCATGGAACACCGGCTCGCCGGCCTCGGGCTCGGGCTCGACGCGGCCGAAGCCGTGCATCCCGCCCATGTCCTGCGCGCCGTTCACGGCAGCCCCGTGCCGATCATCGAGTTGCGCGTGACGAGCCCGGCAAGCTCCTCTTCGGTGAGGCCCTCGGTTCCGGCCGGGCGCATCGGCACGACGAGATAGCGGATCTCCGACGTCGAGTCGTGGACGCGGATCTCGGTGGTCGCCGGAAGCTCGACGCCGAACTCGCGCAGCACCGAACGCGGGTCGGCGACGGCGCGCGACCGGTAGGCCGCGGACTTGTACCAGACCGGCGGCAGCCCGAGCACCGGCCACGGGTAGCAGGAGCAGAGCGTGCAGACGACCATGTGGTGGACCGCCGGCGTGTTCTCGAGCGCGACGATGTGCTCGCCCTGGCGCCCGGTGTAGCCGAGCGAGGCGATCGCCGCCGTGCCGTCCGCAAGCAACCACTCGCGGTACTCGCGATCCGTCCAGGCCTTCGCCACGACGCGCGCGCCGTTGTGCGGGCCGACCTTGGTCTCGTACGTCTCGATCAGCGCGTCGAGCGCAGCGGACTCGACGTACCCCTTGTCCACGAGGATGGTCTCGAGCGCCCGGACGCGGCGCTGGGTCTCAGACAGCTCCGAGCCGTGATCGTGCTCGTGATCGTGTCCCATCGATCGATTATGCCTACAGCCGCGTCTCCGCCACGGGCGACCGCTCATCCATCGCGACGGCGGATCGGCGCGAACAGCTCGGCGGATTCCGGTGCCGGCGCGCGTTCCATCCCCTCGGAGCGCTGGAGCACGATCGGCGGCTGGCACTGACGGCGTGCGGCGCGGTGAAGCTCGGCGGCCGCGAGTGCCGGACGCGCGTGCAGATCGAGCTGGAACGCGTGCTCCCCCTGGTCGGTGTGGACGTCGCGGCCCCCGTAGACGGGCGGCCGGCCGCCGCCCCAGGCCATCTTGGGACTGCGCAGCAGCGTCCACTGCCAGCTCGCGCCATCGAGGCTGAGGCTGTAGGCGTCGGGCGTCACGAGCGCGAGATCGGTCCCGCTCACGCTCACGCGCGACCACCCGCAGACCGGCCACTCGATGGGTCCCGGGTCGCGCCTGACCGCGCCGCCGGGCAGCCCGTCGGTGTGGCCGGCCGGCGGCTGCGGGAGCGTCACCGTGAGCTGCAGGGCCCGCAAGCGCTCGGCCCACAGGACCTCCAGCAGCATGCGCAGGCACGGCTCGCCGGCGTGCAGCGAGAGCGTCCAGCGCACGCGCGAGGCGCCGAGCGTCGCGTCGAGCCGCACGCGCGCCCGCAGCGGCCCGCTCTCCTCGACGGCCCACGCGCCGCCGGCGAGGGTGGCGTCGACCGGCTCGGGGAAGCGGTCGGCATCCCAGGTCCAGGTGTCTGACGCGTCGTGGCGGAGGTGCAGGCCGATCCGCCCCGTCAGCGGCGCCCCGTCGAGCAGCAGCCGGGAGACGCCCCCGCCGTCGAGCCCGGCGCGCAGGCGGCGGCTGCCGAGCAGCTGCGGGCTCGCCGCGAGCTCGTTCGGCGCGGGTGCGAGCGCCGGCGCCGGATCCGTGCGCACCAGCACGCGCGCCGTCTCGCCCTCCCTGAGCGCGAGCGGGAAGACGACCCGCGACGTCAGCGCCTGGGCCTCGGGCTGCACGAGCTGGAACGGGATCGGCGTGCCGTCGGGGGCGCTCAGCCGGCGCTCGCCCCATGGCGCGAACTCCAGCCACGGCTCCGCCTCGACAAGCCCCTCCCACGGGGCGTCGTCGGCGTTGACGACGACCAGCTGCAGGAACGGTGCGGGCGGCACGCAGGCGACGGCGTGACGGCGCGTGGCCTCCACGAGCAGCTCCTCGCCGGCGATCGCCGCGCGCCCCTGCATGGCGGCGACCGCCTCCCACGCCGGCGGGATCGCGGTGCCGGCCAGGATGTCATGGAACTGGCAGAACAGGAGGTCCTCCCACGCGGCGTCGAGGCGCGCGTGCAGCGCGGCGCGCTCCGGTCCACCGACGAGATCGATCACGCGCTCGCAGCGGTCGAGCGCGAGCTCGCCGCGCCGCTGGCGGCGCTTGACGTCGTGCATGACGCTGTAGCAGCCGGGAAACGTGTGCTGCAGCTCGCAGTCCACCTCCGGCAGCGCCGAGGAGGCGATCGCGTCGAAGAACGCCTGCGGCGTCGAGAAACGCAGCTCGAGCCCGTCGAACGCCTGCGCATGCTCGAGGATCCACTCGATGTTCGCGCGCGTCGGCCCGCCGCCGTGGTCGCCGACGCCGTAGAAGCACATCGCGTGCCCGAGCTCCGGCGCGGCGGCCTCCGCCGTCCGCAGCACCTGCTCGCGCAGGTCGTCCGAGCGGGTGACGTAGCTGGGCACGATGCGGAAGCCCAGTACCTCGCCGCCGCCCTTCCCGCGCCACCGGAACGCCGGCGCGGGCAGCGGGACGCGGTCCGGATGGGGGCGATGGAAGACGTAGGCGCCGAACCCCTCCGAGGCCAGCAGGTCCGGCAGCGACGCCGGATGCCCGAACGTGTCGACGTTGTAGGCGACGGTCGGGACGATGCCGAAGCGCTCGCCGAAGTAGCGGCGGCCGTGACGCAGCTGGCGGCGCCAGCCGGCCTCCGACGGCAGGTTCGCATCGGGCTGCACGACCATCCCGCCGGTCACGTGCCACTGCCCGCGCTCGACGAGCTCGTCGACACGGGCCGACAGCGCGGGGTCGACGCGGGCGACCCAGCGGTAGAGCCACGCCTCGCCTCGGGTGAAGATGAACTGCGGATACTCGTCGCAGCGATCGGCGGCGGCCCGGAACGTCGCCAGCGCCTCGTCGACGCCCGCGGGCCAGCTCCACAGCCACACGGGATCGACGTGCGCGTTGCCGATCATATGGACGAGCACGCTCAGCCCTTCAGCGCGCCGGCGATGAATGCGCCGACGATGAAGCGCTGGAGCACGATGAAGAGCAGGATCGCGGGCAGCACGGCGATCACGCTGCCGGCCGCCAGGATGCCCGTCGCGTTCGTCGCGTACGTGCCCTGGAAGTTGAGGATGCCGACGGAGATCGGCAGGTGCGAGGGGCCCGTGAGCAGGATGAAGGGGATCACGAACTCCGCCCATGCGAGCAGCGCCGTGATGACGAAGACCGCCGTCAGCCCTGGCAGCGCGATCGGCAGCACGACGGCCGTGAACGCGCGCCGCCGCGAGGCGCCGTCGATCAGCGCCGCGTCGTCGAGCTCCTTCGGGATCGCGTCGAAGAAGCCCTTGAGCATCCACGTCGCCAGCGGCATCAGCACCGCGATGTAGACCAGCCCCGTGGCCGGCAGCGAGTTGAGCAGGCCGAGCGACGCGAAGTAGCGATACAGCGGGAAGGCCAGCACGAGCGGCGAGACCATCTGCAGCGAGAGCACGCCGACGAGCACCATCCGGCGGCCGCGGAAGCGCATGCGCGAGAACGCGTACGCGGCCGGCGCCGCGACCGCGATCGCTCCACACGCGCCGATCGCCGACAGGATCGCCGAGTTCAGCAAAAAGCGCGGGAACTGCGCCGAGCGCAGCACCTCGCGGTAGTTGTCGAGCGTCGGGTTCTTCGGCACGGGGTTGATCGTGCTGACGAGGATCTCCGACGCGTTGCGGAACGAGAGCGACACGAGCCACAACAGCGGCAGCCCGAAGAACAGCAGCACCGCCACCATCCCCACGTACGTCCAGACGTCGTCGATGCGCGCCTGCGCCGTCGCGCTGCGCGGCCGCCGCCGGGCGAGCCGGCGGGCGCGAGCGCCGCTCACCGTCGTCGCGCTCACAGCTCCTCCTCCCTCAGCAGGCGACGGTAGAGCACCGTCAGGATCAGGCTCGCGAGCAGCAGGAACAGCGCGAACACGCAGCCGCCCGCCAGGTTGAAGTTCACGAACACGGCGTTGTAGGTGTGCAGCGCGAGGACCTCGGTCGCCTGCGCCGGACCGCCGCCCGTAAGCGAGAGGATCATGTCGAAGGTGTTGAGCGTCGCGATCGTGATCAGGATCGTGTTGACGAGCAGCACGGGGCGGATCTGCGGCAGCGTGACGTGCCAGAGCGTGCGCAGCCGGCCGGCGCCGTCGACCTTCGCCGCGTCGACCAGCTCGCGGTTGACGGTGTGCAGCGCCGCGTAGAGCAGCAGCATGGTGAACGCCGTGCCGCGCCAGACGTTCGCCGTCACGGCCGATACGACGGCGAGCTTGGTGTCCGACAGCCACGACACGGGGCCGATGCCGACGGCGCCGAGCGCCGAGTTCACGAGGCCGAACGGGCCCTCGTTGAGCACGATCTGCCAGATGACGCCGATCAGGATCCCCGGCATCACCCACGCGCTCAGCACGACCGAGCGCACGAGCACCGCGCCGTGCAGCCCGCGCGCCACCGCACGCTGCATCACGATCGCGATCAGGAGGCCGAGCAGGAGCTGGCCCGCGACCGAGGCGGCCACGAAGATCGCGGTCACGCCGAGCACGCTCGGCAGCGCGGGGTCGGTGAGCGTCTGCGAGAACGTCTGGAACGTGTATGAGTAGCCGTCGCGCAGCACCGTCGAGTTCGTGAACGCGAGCCGGATCACGTTGAGCACCGGCCAGAGGAAGAACAGCGTCGCCAAGGCGATCAGCGGGGCGAGCCACGGCACTTGCTGCGGCGGCCGCCAGTCAACGGGGAACTGGAGGCGCGGCTGCGCGCGCCGGGGCACGCCGCGGACGGTCGGTGCGGCCATCAGGTCCCCCCTCCCGTGAGCAGCTCGTACGTCTGCTGGACGCGGTCGCCGGCGTTCCTGAGCGCGTCCGCTGGGGTGGAGGAACCGGTCAGCACGCGTCCGATCGCGATCTGCATCTCGTTCGACAGCGACGGGTAGATCGACCGGCCGGGACGGGGCTGCGCGTGCGCGAGGTAGCGACGGAACGTCTTGTAGATCGGCGGCTTGAAGGCCTTGAGCGTGTCGAACTGGTGCCGCGACGTCGGCAGCTCACCGGTCACGGCGTTGCCCGGCCCGGCGTAGATGGACTTCACGATGTCCATGCACGCGGCGACCTTCTCGGGGTCCTTGCTGAACGCCGCCACCGACCAGCCGCCGGTGCCGGTCGCCGTCTCCCCCGCGCGCGGCCCCGGCAGCTCGGACACCTGCCACTTGTCGAACGCCTTGCCGAGCTGCTCCTTCATCGTCGGCCACTGGAACGAGCCGCCGAGGAACATGGCCACCGTGCCGGCCTGCGCGGCGGTGGAGAGCTCGTCGTAGGTGTTGAACGTCGTGACGCGGCTCGGCGTGACCCCGGTGTCGACCGTGCGGCGCAGGAGCTTGAAGACGTTGAGCATGTCCCGCCCGTTGGCGCCCTCCGCGAAGATCGGCCGTCCGCTGGGGGCGAGCAGCTTGCCTCCCTGCATCCAGAAGTAGCCCAGGTTGTCGAACGTCGTGGCCTCCCAGCGGCCGCCGTTGTAGAGGTAGCCGTCGACCTTCGGATCCTTGCGCTGGGCGGCCTTCGCGTACGCGAGCATCTCGTTCCACGTGCGCGGCGCCTTCGGGACCAGGTCCGTGCGGCGATAGATCACGCGCAGGTCGGTCGACCACCACCACGCATAGACGTGGCCGTCGGGTCCCGTCATCACGCGCCGCACGTACGGGAACAGGTCATTCAGCTGCGCGCGGCTGATGTAGCGGTCGATCGGCTGCAGCACCCCCTGCTCGATGAACAGCGGGATCGTGAAGGAGTCGACGTTCGCGCAGTCGGGCGCCTCCCCGACCTTGGCCTTCTCGAGCAGCCGGGCCTGCTCGGTCGTGGTCATGTTCCCGCCGATGATGTTGAGGTCGATGCGCCACTGCGGATGCCGGCGGACCCACGCGGTGAACAGCTTCTCGAAGCCCGCGGCGACCGACGGCGTCGAGGCCTGCGGCGAGTAGGACGCGTTGATCTGCAGGCTCAGCGTCTTGGGCGCGTCGGGCCGGCCGACCCGGTCGATCGTCACCAGTGAGTTGCCGCCGCCGCACCCGGCCAGCACGAGCGCCGCAAGCAGCACGCAAGCCGGTCGGGCGGGGCGGAATGAACCCGCGCCATTCGCCACTGGACGATGCGCAGCCCGTTGCACGACTCTCCTCGCCGCCGTGCTTCCCAATCCGGGCGCAGCGCGAACGCACGCGGCTGAGGTGGGGGGTGTCAGCTCTCCGGATCGGATGGTCGCGAGGCGCCGGTCTCCGGGGCCGGCGGCGGCTCGTGCGCCGAGGCGTCCTCGATGCTCGCGGCCTCGGCCTCGGCGACGACCTGGGACAGCCGCGCCGCGAGGCCCCGCGCCTGGGACAGCAGCGCCCGGCGCTCTTCGGCCACTCGCGCGATATCGCCTTGGAGCGCGGTCAGCCGCGCCTCGGCCTGCTCGCGGAGCGAGGCGATCTCCTCACGCGCGTGGTGGTGTTGTGCGTTCGCGTCCGCACGAGCCCGGGCGAGGGTCTGCTCGGCTTCGTCGCCGACCTGCCTGAGCAGCTCCGTGGACCGCGCGGTGGCGACCGCGACGATCTCATCGGCTTCGGCCGACGAATGCGACGCGGCTTCGCTCGCCTCGCGCTCGGCGGTGGCCAGGATGTCGCGCGCCTCCGCCTTGGCGCGCTGGGTCGTCTCCTCGGCCTCCGCCCGCGCGCTCGAGATGATCTCCTCCGCGGTGTCCCTCGCGTGCTGCAGGATCCCGCTCGTCTGCTCGCCGACGCGCTCCAGCGCGTGGCGGACCGCAGCGCGTGGAGAACCGCTGACCTGCAGCTCGGCGATCAGGCGATTGACGTGCTCGACATAGCGGTCGACGGCGTGACGGTCGTAGCCGCGCACCGCGCTCGGGAACGACGGATCGCGGACCTCAGGGGGCAGCGGATCGCGCACGTCGGTGATTCCCAGGCCGGGGACCTGCACGGACGGCGCCTCGTCGGGCGGGGGAGGGGTCTCGCTCCCGGCCACCACGCGAGTATGCACCGCCTCACGCCTCGGGCACAAGCCGTTTGGCGGTCGGCAAGCACCGTTGCCGCTGCTCCTCGGCCGGCCCGTCGGGGAGCACCGGGCTCGCGGCCGCACCGCGACGCTCGAGCTCACCGAAGCGGCGGTGATTGGCACCGGCCGGTCGGGGAATCCTAAGCTCGTGCCCGCGCCGCCCACCCTGCGCGCGCTCGTCGAGCGCTACGACCCGGAGACGTTCGAGCCGGCGCGCCGCGAGGCGCGAGTCCGGCTCGCGGTCGACGGCGAGGACGCGTTCGACGCGATCCTCTCCGACGGCCACGCGCGGCTCGACGCCGCCGCCGGCGAGCCGGACGCGACGCTCACCGCCGACGGCGAGACCTGGGCCGCGATCGCCGGCGACCTGCGCGGCGGCATGGCGGCGTTCCAGGCGGGGCGGCTGTCCGTGCGCCGCGATCTGCACCTCGGCGTCGGGTTCCTCGCGGCCACCAGCGGCGCGTCGGAGCAGGGGCGCCTTCGGTTCCGCACCCTCGCCACCAGGCGGCTCGCGATCTCGGCGATGGAGGCGGGACAGGGGCCTGCCGTGCTCGCCCTGCACGGCCTGGGAGCCACGAAGGGCTCGTTGCTGCCCACGCTCGCCGCGCTCGCCGACCACTTCCGCGTGGTCGCGATCGACCTGCCGGGCTTCGGCGACTCCGACAAGCCGATCGGCGCCTCGTACGACCCGCGCTTCTTCGCCCGCACCGTCGTCGACGTCCTCGACGCCCTCGAGCTGGAACGCGCGCACCTGATCGGCAACAGCCTCGGCGGCCGGATCGCGCTCGAGGTCGGGCTCCAGAGCCCTGAGCGCGTCGACCGCCTGGCGCTGCTGGCGCCGTCGCTCGCCTGGCGCCGCAACCGCCCCTGGGCCCCGCTGCTCCGGCTCGTCCGCCCGGAGCTCGGACTCCTCCAGCCCGCCCCACGGCCGGTCGTCGAGGCGATCGTCCGCCGCCTCATCCCCGGCGCCGCGGACGGCTGGGCCGCCGCGGGCGTCGACGAGTTCCTGCGCGCGTACCTCACTCCCGCCGGACGCGCCGCGTTCTACGCCGCCGCCCGCCACATCTACCTCGAGGAGCCGCTGGGCGACGGCGGCTTCTGGCCTCGCCTGCGCACCCTCAACCCGCCCGCACTCTTCGTCTGGGGCCGGCGCGACCGGATCGTCCCACTCGCCTTCGCCCGCCACGTCACCGACGCGCTGCCGGGTGCCCGGCACGTCGAGCTCGACTGCGGGCACGTGCCGCAGGTCGAGCGGCCGCGGCAGACCCACGACGCCGTCTCACAGTTCCTCGGTGGCGACTGACCCGGCGCCCATCATGCGTCGCGCAACCGGAGGAGCAGTCCGCCGGCAAGCAGTGCGGCGGCGGCCCAGGCGGCGAGCACGCCGAGGCCTCCCCAGGGACTGATCGCCAGGCTGCGCAGGACGGTGGTGGCCTGGACCTCGAGCCCTGCGGTCATCGGGCCGATCTGCTCCAGCCGGCGCTGCCAGTGTGGGTTGGCGGCGGCTGACGCGATGATCGGGAAGAGGTAGAGCAGGCCGAGGACGAGGCCGATGGCCGCGCCGGTGTCCCGCACAACGGCGGCGGCGCCGAGGGCGAGCAGGGCGATGAGGGCCAGGTCACCATCGCGCTGCCGGTGGCGACACGAGCCTCCGAGCCGGGAGTCCCGGCATGAGGGTCCTGGTGGTCGAGGACGCGCGACCGCCCGCCGACGTGATCGCCGAAGGGCTGCGAGACCAGGCCATGGCCGCCCACCTGGCGCGCGACGGGCTCGAAGCCGCCACCAAGCTCGCCGTCACCGCCTACGACGTCGTGCTGCTGGATCGCGACCTGCCGAGCATCCACGGCGACGCCCTCTGCCGGATGATCACCGAGCGCGACGAGCGCGTGATGGTGCTGATGCTCACCGCCGCCGACTCACCGGGCGACCGGGTCAGCGGGCTCAGCCTGGGGGCCGACGACTACCTCGCCAAGCCATTCCATTTCCCCGAGCTCGTGCTTCGCATCCGCGCCCTGGCCCGCCGCCGACCCGCCGCGCAGGCCCCGACCCTGCGCGTCGCCGGCATCGAGCTCGACACGATCCGGCACGCGGTCACGCGGGACGGGAAGCTGCTGGACCTCTCGGTCAAGGAGTTCGCGCTGCTCGAAGCGCTGCTGCGCACCAGCCCGGCATACCTCAGCGCCGAGGATCTGCTCGAACGGGTCTGGGACGAGCACGCCGACCCGTTCACCAACACCGTCACGGTGACCATCGGCCGCCTGCGGCGCAAGCTCGGCGAGCCACCGGTGATCAGCACCACGCCGCGCGTCGGCTACCGCATCGCCGGCGCGGCCGCACGCGACGACGCATCCCGCCCCGGCTGACGGGCCGCGTGATCACGGATTGACGAGGGGTGCGTGTCGGCTCGTGCGCAGGGACGCGCGCGGGTCGGGTGCCGGCCGTAATCGGGGTAAGGGATGCGTGTCGACTCTGGCCAGGGTCGTGCGCGATCTCCGGCCGTGATCAGGGACCGGAAGTGCGCTGGTAAGGGGGTGCGTGTCGACTCTGGCGCAGGGGTGGCTGCGGGGCCGAGTGAGGCTCCCGCGAGCGCCGGCGGAGCGAGCGGCGGCCTCGTCGCTGCGCCGTAACCGCTCCACCCGCGGGTGGCCTCGTGGGCGTTTGGGGGTCGGCGGCTGAATGGCGCGGCAGGGCACCCGGCGCGCGAAGCCGGGCTGACGTGGCAGCAGCGCCGACGCGCGATGTCGAGCTCCCGTGGCAGGGCGCTCAAGCGCGGGTGTCAGTTCAGCGCCGACCCGGGACCCGCGAGGACAGGACCCGCGGCCGAGCGGCCAGGCCCTCGCCGGA
>NZ_AUEK01000009.1 GCF_000425945.1 Candidatus Solirubrobacter pratensis | reverse complement strand
TCCGTGACCACAACGTTGTCCTCGATCATCTCATGATCAGAACCATCCCACGCCGCCACCGAATCCGGCACGTTATAAAAGAAATTCCCGCGAATCACCGTGTTCTTCGACCCATACAACTGAATCCCATCGACATGCCCCCCCGACGCCCCATCCGTCTGATGCATATCCATGAACGTGTTATTCAGAATCTGAACCCCGTTACCACCATTCTGAATCCCATCCGAATTCCCACCCGAGAACAAACTGTTCTGAATCGTGATCCCCGCCGGCTGCGCCGTCCGCTCCGGAAACCACACCCGCCCCTCCCCACACGACGAACACGCATTCCACCCGATATGCGTATTGTGATCAAACACGATATTCGCGTTCTGCAGATACCCCGTCCGAAACACCGCCTGCGCATTATCAAACGAACTGTTCCGGACCGTGATGTTCTTCGTCCGAGCATCACTCATCTCAGACCCGGTTATCTTCAACCCATCAATCGTGATATTCGACGCCGGATTAAAACTCAACGCCATCGACGCCACCGCGCCCGGCTCCGGCATCACCGTCACATTCCCTGACTTCAACGCCCCCCGAAACGTCCCATACGACCCAGCAGCCAACAACACCCGATCACCCGTCGACGCCGAACCGAACACACTCGCAAACGACGACGGCGTCGCATGAAGATCAGCAGCACGAGCAGACGCCGTCGCCCCTACCGCCACGACAAGACCAACGAGCGCGCCCGACGACCAACGTCGCGCACGCGTCGCGAAAGACAGCACGTGCAGTCCCCCCTCTGGAGTGTTCCCTGTACCCAGGCGCGCTGACCAACGCGCCATGTCTGCGTCCTGACCGGCGCAACCCTAGCGATAAATCGCCGGGGGCGTGGGAATCCGGCTCCGGAGGGGCGGGAGCTGATGAAGGGACGCGCTGCTCAGCGGCGCTTGAGCGGCGTGAGGCCCCGGTAGAACTCGCGCATCGGCGTGCTGCGACCGAGCGGGACGCCGCAGCGCGCGACGGGGGCGGCAGGGTTGCCCTGGACCATCATCGCGGGCGGAACCGACTTCGTGACGACGCTGCCGGCCACGACCACCGCGCCGTCGCCGATCGTCACGTGCGGGAGCAGCGTGCTCGACGGGCCGATGAACACGTCGTTGCCGATGCGGACGGTCCGCTCGTCGGTCACGGCTTCGCCCTGCTGGTGGGCGATGATCGTCGTCCGGGCGCCGATGTCGACGCCGGTGCCGATGCTGACGAGCTGCGGATGCGCGGTCTCGATCAGGACGTCGGTCCCGATGAACGTGCCGTCGCCGATCTCGACGCCGCGCCAGCGGTGCAGCCGCACCCGCAGCGTGTCGGCGCCTGGGCCGTAGAGCGCGATCAGCTGCAGGACGCGCCGCAGCGCGCCCTGGAAGAACCGCTCGTTCCTCACGCCTGCGCCTCGGTGGACGGCGCGTGTAGGGCGATCTGTTGTGCGATCGCCCGCGCGAGCGCGCCGAGCACGGTCAACTGGTCGGCCGGGAGGTCGCTCAGGTCGAGCTCGAAGCCGAGGTCCTGCTCGAGCGCGACCTTGAGCTCCAGAAACCCCAGGGAGTCGATGACCCCGTTCATCCGCAGGTCGAACCCGTCGTCGAGCGCGTCGCCGTCGAGGCCGAGATCGCCGAGCGCCTCAGAGCACTCGGCGATGATCAGCGCGCGAACGGTCTCAGTCGTTGGCGGCATTGCCACTCTCCAGTCGCTCGAGCAGCGCCCGGCGGTCGAACTTCCCGTTGGCGTTGAGGGGCAGCTCCGCCAGGCGGTGGACCCTGCGCGGCACCATGTAGGCGGGCAGACGCGACCGCACCGATTCGAGCAGGGCCGTCGCGTCGACCTCCAGATCGCCGATGAACGCGACGATCCCGTTGGCGCCGCTCTCCGTCTTCGGCCAGCCGACCGCCACGATCGCGTCCACGCCGGACTCGTCGCGCAGCGCGGCCTCGACCTCGCCCAGCTCGACGCGGTGGCCGAGGATCTTGATCTGGTGGTCGACGCGGCCGAGGTAGGTCATGGGCTGCTCGTCGACGGGCCGGCGCACGCGGTCGCCGGTGCGATAGAAGGTGACCTTCTCGCCCGGCGGCACGACGAACGCCGCGGCCGTGCGCTCCGGATCCTTCCAGTACCCGAGCGTCACCTGAGGCCCGGTCAGCAGCAGCTCGCCCGACTCGCCGGGCTGCACCTCGCGAAGCGCCTCGTCCACGACGAGCGTCCGCATCCCGGGGTAGGCGGAGCCGATCGCGACGACGCCGTGCTCGCACTCCTGCGGCGAGCGCTCCGAGTCCCAGCGGTAGAGCATGCACGCGATCGTGAGCTCGGTCGGGCCGTAGAGGTTCTCGACCTGCGACGCCGGCGCCGCAAGCGCCCAGGCCTTGGCGACCTCGGCGGGCAGCGGCTCGCCGCAGAACAGGCTCCAGCGCAGCGACGGGAACGAGTCCGGCTTCAGCGCGCCGAGGCGGCGCATGAAGACGCCGGTCGAGGGCACCGAGAACCAGACGCTCAGCTCGGCGTCGCGGATGAACTGGCCCGGCGACATGAGCGCCGCCTCGGGCGGGCAGCACAGGCACGCCCCGCGGTCCCAGGCCACGAACATGTCGAAGGCGGAGAGGTCGAAGGTCAGGTCGAACGTCTGCGAGAGCCGGTCGGTCTCGTCGATCCCGTACCGCTCGGTCATCACGTCGACGAAGGCCACGACGTTGCGGTGCGCGACCATGACGCCCTTCGGCTGGCCGGTGCTGCCCGACGTGAACAGCAGGTAGCCGATGCCGTCGGGATCGACGGGGGTCTCGACCCAGGCGCTCTCGGGCTCCACGTCGGCGGCCCCGAGCAGCGTGTGCAGCGGCAGCTTCGCCGCCAGCTCGCTCACGTCGTCCAGATCGGGGGCGACGATCACCAGCGGGCGCTCGACGCCGTCGAGCAGCTCCTCCAGCGCGCTCGCACGCTCGGCGTCGACGACGATCGACGTGCAGCCGGCGCGCTCGAGCATGCTCCGGTTGCGGGCGGCGGGGAACTTGGGGTTCAGCGGCACGTAGCCGTGGCCGCGCAGCAGGACGCCGAGCACGCCGGCGAACGCCGTCGACGTGCGCGCGGCGAACACCGCGGTGAGGGCAGGGCCGCCCTCCAGCGCCCGGCGCTGCAGCGTCGCCGCGATCGCCGCCGCGCGCCCGCGCAGCTCGGAGTAGGTCAGCGAGTCGCCGTCCACCTCCAGCGCCGGACGATCGGGGAATCGTTCGCTTGAGCGCAAGAAGCCGGAGCGCAAGCTGCGAGCTGCCGGCGGAGCCTGCGGCGTCGCACTGGTCTCGCCGTCGGCGAGGAGAAGATCAGCCCTCATGCCCGATCAACGCTCCTTCAGCGTTGCTTCTTCTGCAATCGCCCGGACGGATCAGGCTGTGAACGTACGCAGCGCGACGGCCGCGAGCTTCTGTGCCTTGACGCACGGTGCGGTGACGATCAGCACGCGCCCGCCGTCCAGCGGGATGTAGAGCGTCGGCTGGGAGCTGGTCGCGCAGTAGGCCGGGCGGTTGGACACCTTCAACCGCTGCGGCCGGCCGAGCTGACGCCGGAAGCGGTCGTCGAACCTGAGCACCGGCACGGCCAGGCTGAACAAGCGCTTGTCGCGCGCCGCGCGGTAGATGCACGTCGGGCCCTTCGGTGCCGTGACGGGCTTCGCGAGCGCCGTGCCGACGATCGCGGCGGCCTGGGAGCGTGTCACAAGGCTGCACGGCCGCTGCGAGCGCTCGGAGGCGCCGGCGCCGGCAGCTCCAGCCGGGGCCGTCGCGGGTGCGGCGGCCTCGTTGGAGCGGCCTGTGTCGGTCGGCGCGGTGAGCTTTCCGACCGACGGGTTGCCCTTCGTCCCCGGCTGCGCGACCGGGTGCGAGGCGCCGCCGCAACCGGCGATGCCGGCCAGCAGCAGCAGTGTGAGACATGAGCGTCGGAGCGGCATCGCTACACCCCCGCAGCGGCGAACAGCACGTCCACCCAGTAGTTGGTCGCGTTGTAGGAGTTGGACGGCGGCGTCGGCGCGGAGCTATAGGCGTAGACACCGTTCTGGCTGGTCGAGTCGGCCAGCGCGTGCAGCGGCCCGTTGTCGATCGGGCCCGACCCGAAGGCCGCGCTCGTGACCGAGTAGTGACCGTTCGGGGCCAGGTAGGCGGCGATGTACGTCGTTCCCGCGGTGATCGCCGCGGGACTGGCGAACTTCACCGTCTGCCAGCCGGAGGCCGTCTCGTTCGTGAACGTCGCCTGCGCGACCACCTGCCCGGCGGCCGTGTACACCGTGCCGACGTGGGTTCCCGTGTTGCCGGCGGCCTTATAGAAGCGCACCCCGGCGATCGTGCCGTCGGAGTCGGCGGTGAACTTGACGCCCAGCACCACCGAGGAGCCGTCGCCGGCATCGGTGACCGCCGGAGTGCCGAGGTCCAGCAGCGAATAGAGCGGGGCGACCGCCGCCGACGCCGCGGACTCCGCGCCCGCGCCCGCGGCATTGGAGGCCGTGACCTTGAACGTGTAGCTCGTCCCGTTCGCAAGGCCGGTGATCCGCGCGCTCGTCGCCGACGCTCCCGCCTGCACAGGCGTGCCGGCTGTCGCGCCCGCATATGGGGTGACCGTGTAGCCGGTGATCGGGCTCCCGCCATCGTTCGCGGGCGCGGTCCAGGAGACGGTCGCCGACTTCGTGTCGGCCGACGCGGTCACGCCGGTCGGCGCGCCGGGCGCGACCGCCGCGGTGGGCGTGACCGCACTCGAGGCAGCCGACGCCGGCCCGGACCCGGACGGGTTCGACGCCCGCACGACGAACGTGTAGGGCGTCCCGCTCGTGAGGCCGGGAATCGTCACCGACGTGGCCGGCGGCGTGCCGTTGATCGTGGTCGCGTCCTGCGCGGTCGACCCGATGTACGGCGTGATCGTGTACGAGGTCACGGGCCCGCCGCTCGAGGGCGCCGTCCATCCGACGTGCGCGGAGCCCTGACCGGCCGTCGCTGAGACGCCGGTGACCTGCCCCGGCGTCGGTGCGGGCTGGAAGAGGACGTCGACCGCGTAGTTGCCGGCGTTGAACGAGCCGCTCGGGAACGCGCTCGCCGCGGTGTAGGCGAACACGCCGTTGGAGCTCACGCCGTCGGCCAGCGCGTGCAGCGGCGGGTTGTCCACGACGGTCGCGAATCCGCCGCTGCTCACCGAGTAGTGGCCGTTGGGCGCGAAGTACGACGCGACGTACGTGGTGTTCGGCGTGATCGTGACCGGACTGGAGAACTGGACCGTCTGCCATCCGGATGCCGACTCGCCGGTGAACGTCGCCTGTGTGATGCGCGAGCCGGCCGCCGTCCACAGCGAGCCGATGTGCGTGCCGGTGTTTCCCGCCGCCTTGTAGAAGCGGATGCCGGTGACCGTGCCGTCGAAGTCCGAGCGGAACTTCACGCCGAGCTCTACGGGCGTGGAGTCGCCCGAGTCGACCGTCGTCGGTGTGTCGAAGTCGAGGATCGTCGCCTGCGGTGTCACCGAGTTCGAGGCCGCCGACGTACTGCCGGTGCCGGCGTCGTTGGTCGCGGAGACCTTGAACGTGTACCCGGCGCCGTTGGTCAGCCCGGTGATCGTCGTGCTCGTGGAGCTGCCCGAGACCTCGACCGGCGTCTGTGCGGCGGCGCCCTCGTACGGGGTCACCGTGTACCGGGTGATCGCGGCGTCGCCGTCGCTGCTGGGCTTCGACCAGCTCACCAGCGCCGAGTCCGACGCCGGCCGCGCCAGGACGTCCCCGGGCGCCGCCGGCGGGATCGGATCCAGCGGCGTGACGGAGTTCGACTGCGCCGAGGCGGTGCCGGGGCCGCTCGCATTCACCGCCGTGACCGTGAACGTGTACGTGACGCCGTTGGTGAGGCCCGAGACGGTCGCCGCGGTGCTCGTGGCGGAAACGGTCGCCGGCGTCTGCGCCGTGCTGCCGATGTAGGGCGTGATCTTGTACGAGCTCGCGCTGCCGCCGCTCGCGGGCGCCGTCCACGAGACGCGAGCCGACGTGCGGCCGCCCTCGGTCGCCGACACCGCGGTGACGGTGCCGGGCGCGGGGATCACGAACAGGACGTCCACCCAGTAGTTGCTCGCGCCGTAGGAGTTCGCCGGGAACGTGCTCGTGGTGCTGTAGGCGAAGACGCCGTTGCCGCCGGCGCCGTCGGTGAGGGCGTGCAGCGGCCCGTTGTCCACCGGCGACGAGAAGGCGCCGGCAGTGACCGAATAGCGGCCCACCGGCGCGTAGTACGACGCGACGTACGTGGTGCCGGCCGTCACGGCCTGGGGCGTCGCGAACGTCACGGTCTGCCAGCCGGAGGCCGTCTCGTTGCTGAACGTCGCCTGGGCCATCCGGGTGCCGGACGCCGTCCAAAGGCTGCCGACGTGCGCTCCCGTGTTGGCGGCCGCCTTGTAGAACCGGACGCCGGTGATCGTGCCGTTGGCGTCGGGCTTGAACTTCACGCCGAGCTCGACCGGTGTCGCGTCCTGGGAGTCGACGATGCCCGGGGTCTGGAAGTCGAACAGCGTCTCGCGCGGGGTCACGGCGGCGGACGCCGCCGATGCCGGACCCGTGCCCGGAGCGTTGGTCGCCGTCACCTCGAACGTGTAGCTCGTGCCGTCCGTCAGACCGGTGATGACCTTGGTGAGCGACGAGGCGTCCACCTGCACCGGCGTCTGGGCGGTCGACCCGGCGTACGGTGTGACGGTGTAGCCGGTGATCGGGCTGTCGCCGGAGGCGTCCGGGGCCTCCCAGCTCACCGAGGCCGACGTGGAGCCGGGGATCGCCGTCACGTGCTTGGGCGCGGACGGCGCGACCGCGACGAGCGGTGTCACGGCGTTCGACGCCGGCGAGACGGGCCCGCTTCCGCTCGGGTTGATCGCCTGGACCTTGAACGTGTAGGTGGTCCCGGTCGTCAGGCCGGCGATCGTCGCCATCGTGTCGAGCGGCGTGCCGCTGACCGTCGTCGGCGCCTGCGCGGTCGAGCCGATGTACGGCGTGATCTTGTACGAGGTCGGGACGCCGCCGGTGGACGGCGCGGTCCACGTCACGTTGGCCGACGTCTTGCCCCCTGGGGCGGCGCTCACGCCGGTCACCGTCCCCGGCGCGGGGATCGGGTTGAACAGCACGTCGACCCAGTAGTTGGCCGCGCCGAACGTATTGACGGGGAACGTGCTCGACGCGCCGTAGGCGTAGACGCCGTTCGCCGTCGAGCCGCCGTTGACCAGCGGATGCAGCGGGTCGCCGTCGATGACCGCCCCGCCGTTGGGGCCGGGCGCCGGCGCGCGCCAGAAGTAGTCGGCGCTCGCCGCGTAGTGCCCGTTGGGCGCGTGGTAGGAGGCGACGTAGGTCGTGTTCGGCTGAACCTGGACCGGCGTCGAGAAGGTGGCCGTCTGCCATCCGGACGTCGTCTCGCTCTCGAAGGTGGCCTGTGCCAGACGCTGCCCGTCCGCGGTCCACAGGCTGCCTGTGTGGGTGCCGGTGTTGGCGCCCACCTTGTAGAAGCGGATGCCGCTGATGGTGCCGAAGCCGTCCGACGTGAACTTCACGCCGACCTCGCCCGGAGTCGGGTCGCTCGAGTCCACCGACCCGGGGTTCGTGTTGGTGCCCCAGATCGAGCACGGGCACGTGACATCGATCGAGACGCCGGCGCCGGGCGTCTGCAGGTTGGCGCTGTCGTCGACGGCGCGCGCCTTGATCGTCGTGGACGGGTTGCCGTGCGCGAACCACGAGTACGACCAGCTCGTCGTGCCGGTCGCGGGATGCCACGTGGCTCCGCCGTCGGTGGAGACCTCGACGCCGGCGACGACTCCACCGCTGTCGGAGGCGGTACCGGAGATCGTCAGCTCGGTGCCGTCCGCGACGCTGGAGGGCAGCGAGTGGATCGTCGTCGTCGGTGCCGTCGTGTCGGTGGAGGCGGACGCCGCGAGGAGCGTCGGCATGCGCGTGGCCGGCTGGGCACCGAGGTCCGCGAGGACGTTGACGGTCGCCTGCTGCATGTTGTCGTCGGCGGGATGGGAGTCCGGGTTCCAGTCGTCGAGGCCCCAGCCCCACTGGACCGTGCCGGTCGCGAAGACCTTGGCGCCGCTCGCGGCCTTGTACATCGACATGTGGTGCGTCGCGGTTGCGTTGGTCGTCGTGTGGCTGCCGTAGTCGGTGAACACCTCGAGGCCGCCGACAGTCGTCGATGAGAGCTCAAACAGCCCGTTCGGCCGGTAGCCGTTGTCGACGTCCTGATCCCACTCGTAGCCGACGGTGTTCGGGGCAAGCGTGAGGACCGAGCCCGACGCCAGGCTCGCGGCGTCGGTGTTCCGCCACATGCGCATTGCGCCGTACTTCTGCGGCACCGTCATGGCGGCGCTGCCCGAGTTGACGAGGAAGCTCTGCCCGGTCAGCGCGTTCTCGGGCGTGTTGACCGACGCGGTCGTGAAGCGCGGGTCGCGCCACGTGCCGGTGAATGTGACCGGATCCTGCTGGCTCGCGAAGTGGGTGTCCTTGTAGGAGACGAGCGTGCGATCCGGCGTGCCCGACATGCTGGGCTCCCAGCGGGTCTTCCAGAACCCCTCGTTGCCGGTGAAGTACGCGAGGTTCACGCCGGCGTCGCGCGCCTGCTCCATGCCGGCGCGCTGGCTCGCGGACCAGTATTCGTCGTGGCCGCTGGAGATGAACAGCTTGTGGTTCTTCAGCAGCGGTGCGCGATTCGCGACGTCGAGGCTGCTGACGTAGCTGAGGTTGTAGCCGTTGCGCTCGAGGAACCTGATCATCGGGTACTCGGCGCCGGAGAACAGCCACGAGCGGCCGTTGTCGTCCTCGGCGGTGTTGAACGGACGGTTGTAGGAGACCTTGTACGCCGCCTTGTACGCGGCGGGGTTGCCGTCCGGGCAGCCGACGGTGCAGGTGTAGAGGCTGTTGCCGCCGTAGGAGTTGTAGGCCTGCCAGGTCGCGTCGGCGGTCTGCAGGACGATGTCGGAGTGGCTCGAGTCATCGCGCACGACGAAGACGATCTGGCTGCCGCGCGTGTCGCCGGAGCCATCGTCGTCGTTGCGGACGAGGTGGGCGATGTAGACGCCCGACACGGCGGTGCTGGGCACCGTCCACGTGCGCGAGACCGACCAGTTGCCGCAATCGATGAGGCCCGTGGGCGCGGCCGAGTTCGCGTCGTTCTGGCACTGCGGCTGGTTGGTGACCGTGCCCGTAGGCGCGAGGCCTTCCTGCATCAGCCGGGCGCCCTTGCCGTCGTACCAGCCCAGTCGCAGGATGTCGATGTGGATCGCCTGCGTGGTCGACTTGATCTTGAACGAGATCGTGTCGCCTTTGTTCACGCTCATCTGCGTGGCGAAGCCCTGGATGTTCGGGTCCCCGGCGCCATCGACCTGCCAGGTGCTGGGCTCGGCGCCGGTCTGCGAGTTCTCACACGCGACCTGGTTCGTGACGGGCGGTGTGCACACGGCGGCGTGCGAGGTCGCCGGCGCCCCGGCCAGCGCCACCAACGCGCCCGCGAAGATAAGGAAGAGCCGGGTCAGCGACGGCGGGCGATTGACGGTCATCACAGTGACAACGGAATGACCGCCGCCAAATTCGCGCGAGTTCAACTCAACACCACCTCGGCACCTTCGCCGACCGATATTCGGATTCCGCCGGGCGCCCCGAAGCCGCGGACGATGCGCGCCCCGCGGCCGATGACGCTGGATTCGAGACGGGTCCCCAGGTAACGCAGCTCGGCGCCGGGCAGGACGATCGAGTACTCGACCTGCGAGCCCTCGATCACCACCCCCGCGCCGATCGATGTGGACGGCCCGACATAGGCGTCCGTGATCTCGGCGCCCGGGCCGATGATCGCCGGGCCCCGGAGCAGGCTGCGGCGCACGCGCGCCGTCTTGTGGACGATCACCGGTCCCTGCACGGTGCAGTCCTCCAGGGACGCGGGGTCGTACGAGGACTCGATGCCCTCGAGCATCCGCCGGTTGCTCTCGAGCAGCGACTCCTGATCGCCGTGGCAGGGTAGGCAGCCGTCGACGCGCTGGATGCGCACGCGTCCACCATGGGCGCGCACGTCCGCGACGGGGTTCGCGGACGTGTCGCCGCCGTCGAGCAGGATCGAGATGGCGCGCGGGCTGAGCAGGTATCCCGGCGCGGGCGTGCGCGTCAGCCGCTCGCCGTCGCGGGCGAGCCGCAGCGCGAGCGTGTCGAGCTCCTCGCGCGCGAACGCAGCGATGTGCGCGTGCATCCGTTCGCGCAGCAGCGCGTCTCCGTGCTGCACGAGGACCGGCTCGCCGTCGAGGAAGTCGCGCCCGACGGACAGCGCGCCGCCCAGGCCGTCCGTGGCGCGCCACGTCTCGTAGCGGATGCTCAGGCCAAGGTCCCGCCCGTCGCCGACGGCGCGCTCGATCGCCGCGCCGGACTCGGGCTCGACGAGCATCACGGCCTCGAGCACGCCCGCCGCGCGCAGAGCTTCGAGGTTGTGGAAGAGGATCGGGCGGTTCGCGACGGGGAAGAGGTGCTTCGGCCCCGCAGGCGCAGTCGGCCAAGGGCGGTCCTCGCCGACGCGACCCGTGAGGATCAAGGCCTTCGCAATCTCCATGCCCACCAACGGACGTACGACCCCGCTGCAACCGCGGCGGGCCGGCGACCGGAGGATGAAAAACGGTGGATGCGTCCCTGCGGGGACTTGTGGTCACCGCGCGGAAGCAACGCCTTGATGAGTTCGTTACTCGATCGTGAGCGCCCCACAAACAGCGCATGACGCGCCGCCGATCGCCGTGGCGATCGGTGCCGACCGGCGGCTGCAGGACCACGCCGAGCGGTTGCTGACGGATGCCGGGTTCGTGGTGGAGGTCGTCTCCCGCGAGGATGTCGTGGACGCGATCGCCGCCGCCGCGGCCGCATTCCCCGGCATGCCGATCGTCGCCGTCCCCCCTGCCGGGACGACGCGCGCCCAGTTGCGCAGGGCGCTGCATGCCGGCGCGTCCGGGATCGTCATCGACGACCGGGTCCCCGGCGCGCTGGTGCCTACGGCCCGCGCGATCGCGGCGGGCCAGCTGGCGGTCCCTCCCGCACTGACGCGGCTGCTTGCGCCGCGCGCGCTCTCGCATCGCGAGAAGGAGATCCTCGCGCTGGTCGTCAGCGGCTGTACGAACCGGCAGATCGCCGATCGCCTGTTCGTCGCCGAGTCGACGGTCAAGACCCACCTCTCCTCCGCCTTCGCCAAGCTCGAGACGCGCTCACGCGCGGAGGCCGCCGCCCTGATCCTGGACCCCGAGGAGGGGTACGGGCTGGGAGTCCTGGCACTGGCGCCGCCGGCGGAGCAGGCCGCATGATCGGCGTCGACGCGACGGAAGATCCGTCCACCACGCCACGTTGTCTGAGCGTGGTCAAGAACCCGATGGGAGTTGAATCGAACATGATCCGAGGCGAGCGCATCCTCGTCACCGGTGGCGCTGGGACCATCGGATCCAACATCGCCGACCAGCTCGTGGAGGCCGGCGCCGGCGAGGTGGTGGTGCTGGACAACTTCGTCCGCGGCCGCCGCGACAACCTCGCGTGGGCGCAGGACAACGGGAACGTCACCCTCGTCGAGGGGGACATCTGCGACCGCGAGCTCGTCCGCGAGCTCGTCGACGGCGTCAGCGTCGTCTTCCACCAGGCCGCGCTGCGGATCACGCAGTGCGCGGAGGAGCCGCGGCTCGCCGTCGAGGTGCTGGTCGACGGCACCTTCAACGTCGTGGAGGCTGCCGCGCAGGCCGGCGTCCGCAAGCTCGTCGCCGCCTCGTCGGCCTCGATCTACGGCCTCGCGGAGTCCTTCCCCACGACCGAGCGCAACCACCCGTACGCGAACGACACGCTGTACGGCGCCGCGAAGACCTTCAACGAGGGCCTGCTGCGCTCGTTCCACGCGATGGCCGGGCTCGACTACGTCGCCCTGCGCTACTTCAACGTCTACGGCCCGCGCATGGACATCCACGGGGTCTACACCGAGGTGCTCGTGCGCTGGATGGAGCGGATCGCCGCCGGCCAGCCGCCGCTGATCTTCGGGGACGGCGCGCAGACGATGGACTTCGTCTTCACGACGGACATCGCCCGCGCGAACATCCTGGCCGCGACGAGCGACGTGACCGACCGCGTCTACAACGTCGCCAGCGGCACGGAGACGAGCCTGCTCGAGCTGGCCAACGCCCTGCTGCGCGTCATGGGCTCCGACCTCTCGGTCGAGTTCGGCCCGGAGCGCGCCGTCAACGGCGTCACGCGCCGGCTCGCCGACACGACGGCGGCGCGCGAGGACCTCGGCTTCGTCGCCGAGACCGACCTCGAGTCGGGCCTCGCCCAACTGGTCGAGTGGTGGTCCGCAAACCGCGCGGGCGGCCGCTTCGAGCCGCTCGCGAAGGCGTCCTGATGCAGGTCCCGTTCGCCAAGCCGAAGTTCTTCGGCGGCGAGGCCGAGGCGCTCGCGGAGGTCATCGCCTCCGGCTGGGTCTCGCAGGGCCCGCGCGTCCAGGCGTTCGAGAACGCGTTCGCGGCGCGGGTCGGCGCCGAGCACGCCATCGCCACGACGAACTGCACGACCGCCCTGCACCTCGCGCTGTACGCGTCGGGGGTCGGGCCGGGCGACGAGGTCATCGTCCCGTCGCTCTCGTTCATCGCGACCGCCAACGCCGTCTGGCACTGCGGCGCGACGCCGGTCTTCGCCGACGTCGAGCCGCTGACGTACAACCTCGATCCCGTCGCCGCCGAGCGCGCGATCACGCCGCGCACCAAGGCGATCATGCCCGTGCACCAGATCGGCCTCCCGGCCGACATGGACGGCTTCTTCGCCATCGGCGAGCGCCACGGGGTGAAGATCATCGAGGACGCGGCATGCGCCATCGGCGCGACCTACAAGGGCCGGCCGATCGGCTCGCTCGAGTCGCCCGCGTGCTTCTCGCTGCACCCCCGCAAGGTCATCACCAGCGGCGAGGGCGGCATGATCACCACCAACGACGGCGCGCTCGCCGACCGCCTGCGCAAGCTGCGCCAGCACGCGATGGATCTCTCCGACCTCGCGCGCCACAACGCGAAGGACATCCTCTTCGAGAGCTACCCGGAGCGCGGCTGGAACACCCGCATGACCGACATGCAGGCGGCGCTCGGGCTGTGCCAGCTCCAAGCGCTGGACGAGATCGTCGCCGAGCGCAAGCGCCAGGCGGATCGCTACACGGCGGCGCTGGCATCGATCCCGCTCCTCGAGCCGCCGTACGAACCGGGCTACGCCGTCCGCACGTGGCAGTCCTACGCGGTGCGCGTCTCGCCTTCGGCGCCGATCGACCGGACCGAGCTGATGCGCCGGCTGCTCCACGACGGCGTGGCGACGCGCCGCGGCGTCATGGCGATCCACCACGAGCCGGCGTACGCGGGCACGGACCTGCTGCTGCCGCACACGGAGGCGGCAGCGCGCGATTCCATCCTGCTGCCGCTCTTCCCGGGTCTCGGCGACGACGCGCAGGACTACGTCATCGAGCGGCTCGGCCTGCACATGATGGCCCGCGCCGCCTAAGGAAGCATGGGAGCCGCAAGCATGGACGTGGCAGGTGTCATGACCGCGGAGGCGACGATCCCGGTCAGCCGGGAGTCGCGCTGGACGATCATCAGCTGCAGGGCGCTCGACATCGGGCTCGCCGCCGCGCTCCTGCTCCTGCTCTGCCCCGTGCTGATCGCGATCGCGCTGGTCATCCGGCTCGACTCGCGCGGCTGGGTGATCTTCCGGCAGCGGCGCGTCGGTCGCGACCTGCGGCCGTTCACGGTGAACAAGTTCCGCACGATGCGGGCCGACGCCGACCACGAGACGCACCGCAACTTCGTCCTGAAGCTGATCACCCGCGGCGAAGGCGACGACACGGTCGAGAAGCCGTTCTTCAAGATCGCCAGCGACTCCCGCGTCACGCGCGTGGGCCGCTTCCTGCGGCGCTCGAGCCTCGATGAGCTGCCGCAGCTGTGGAACGTGCTGCGCGGCGACATGTCGCTCGTCGGCCCGCGCCCCCCGATCCCGTATGAGGTGGAGCACTACCCCTCGCACTGGTTCGCCCGTTTCGCCGTCAAGCCGGGCCTCACGGGTCTGTGGCAGGTGAGCGGCCGTTCGCAACTGACATTGGAGGAGATGATCCGCTTGGACGTCGAGTACGCCGAGAACCGCTCGCTGTGGGTGAACGTGCGGATCATCGCCCGCACCGTTCCCGTCGTGCTCTTCGCCCGGGGTGCGGCGTGAGAGCCCGCGCGCCGCTGGGCGTGGTCGTCGTCGGCTACGGCTACTGGGGCCCGAACATCGTCCGCAACGTGATCGAGCGGCCGGAGCTGGAGCTGATCGCCCTGTGCGAGCGCGACCAAACCCAGGCCCAGCGGTTCCGCAGCCGGCATCCCGGCATCGAGACCTGGCCCGACTTCGACGAGCTGCTCGCCGACGCACGGGTCGACGCCGTCTGCATCGCGACGCCGCCGCGTACCCACTATGAGCTGGCGCGCAAGGCGCTCGAGGCCGGCAAGCACGTGCTGGTCGAAAAGCCGCTGGCGACCACCGTCGCCCACGCGGAGGCGCTCGTCGACCTCGCGCAGCGCAAGGAGCTCGTGCTCATGCCCGGGCATACGTTCCTCTACAGCCCGCCGGTCAACAAGATCCATGCACTGATCGAGTCCGGCGAGCTCGGTGAGGTCTACTTCGTCACCTCCTCGCGCATGAACCTCGGGATCTACCAAGCCGACGGCGTGGTTCGCGACCTGGCGCCGCACGACCTCTCGATCCTGCTCTATTGGCTCGATCGCCGCGTGGCGAGCGTGAGCGCCGCGGGTTGCACCGTGTTCAACCCGGAGGTCCCGGAGACGGCGTTCCTGACGCTGCGCTTCGAGGACGGGCCTTCCGCCAACGTCCAGGTCTCCTGGCTCGCGCCGCGCAAGGTGCGCCAGATGATCGTCGTCGGCTCGCGCAAGATGGTGCAGTACGACGACACGATCCCCGATGGGGCCGTCCGCATCTACGACCGCGGCCTGGACCTCGAGATCGGCGCGCCGTCCAACTACGGCGAGCACCGGCTGACGTACCGGTCGGGCGACATCGTCGCGCCGCGCATCGACGCGGCCGAGCCGCTGAGCCTCGAGCTGGGCGACTTCGCGAACTCGATCCTCACCGGCGCGCGTCCGCGCTCGCACGCGGAGCTCGGACTCGAGGTCGTCCGGGTGCTCGAGGCGGCGCAGGTGTCCCTGTCGGGCGCCGGCGAGCCGGTCGTGCTGGCGCGCGGCGGCGAGATCGTTGCGAGGTCCGGCTCCTTCGCGCCCGACGGCGGCACGGCCTGACGATGCGCGGCCGCGCCCTGATCATCAGCGAGAACGCGCCGGTCCCGTCTGACCGGCGCGTGTGGAACGAGGCACGGGCGCTCACGGCCGCGGGCTGGGAGGTCAGCGTCATCTGTGCCCAGGGGCGTGACCGCCACACCGCGCCGTTCGAGCGGCTCGAGGACATCGACATCCATCGGTATCCGCTCGAGCCGGCGGCCGGCGGCCCACTCGGGTACGTGCGCGAGTACGGCCAGGCGATGTGGCGGATCCGCCGGCTCGCGCGCAAGCTTGCGCGCACGCGCTCGTTCGACGTCGTGCACGCGTGCAACCCGCCGGACTTCCTGCTGCTGGCGGCGCGCAGCCTGCGCCGCAAGGGCGCCCGCTTCGTGTTCGACCACCACGACCTGGTCCCGGAGCTCTACACGGCCAAGTTCGGCGGCGGCCCGCTGCAGCGCGTGGCCGTGGCGCTGGAGCGCATCGCCTTCCGCGCCGCCGACGTCGTCGTCTGCACCAACGACTCGTACCGCAGGATCGCGCTCGAGCGCGGACGCATGCGGCCGGACGACGTATTCGTCGTCCGCAACGGCCCTGATCTCGAGCGCTTTCGTCCCGCCGCGCCGGACGCCACGTGGAAGCGCGGCCGCAAGCACTTGATCGCCTACCTCGGGATCATGGGCCCGCAGGACGGGCTCGACCACGCGTTGCGCGCTCTCGGCGCCCTGCGCGCCCGGCGCGACGACTGGCACGCCGTCTTCATCGGCGAGGGCGACATGCTCGAGGAGATGCGCGCGCTTGCCGCCGAGCTCGACATCGCCGGCAACGTCGAGTTCGCCGGCTGGCGCTACGACGACGACATCCGGACGATCCTGTCGACCGCCGACGTGTGCCTGGCGCCGGATCCCCCGAGCCCGCTCAACGACGTGTCGACGATGATCAAGATCCCCGAGTACATGGCCATGGGGCGCCCGCTAGTGTCCTACGACCTGCGCGAGTCGCGCGTGTCGGCCGGCGAGGCCGCGCTGTACGCGGAGCCGGGCGACGTCGCCGGCTTCGCCGACCGGATCGAGACGCTGCTGAGCGACCCCGCGCAGCGCGAGCGGATGGGCGCCCTGGGGCGCCGGCGGGTCGAGGAGCAGCTCGCGTGGCAGCACTCGGTCGACCACCTGCTGGCCGCGTACGACCGCGCCTGCGGGGTGGGTGAGTTTCCTGCCCCTCGCGGGGTGGTCGAGTCGCCGACGCCTGCCTGAGCCGGGCACGAACCCGCCGATCGGGTCAGTTGAAGATCACCTTCCCCCCCGATCGTCCAGGCGCGAACCTGGACGCAATGGACGGAAGCCCACGGAGGTGGCGGAAGTGAAGCGTCTGATGATCGTGGCGGACAACTCGTTCGCGGCACAGAGCATTCGGCTGGCCCTGCGGCAGACCGCCGGGTTCCAGGTGATCGGGTTCCTCGACGGATCGGTTCCGATCAACGCCAGGGCGGCGGATCTCCTGCCCGACGTCGTCGTGATCGACGACACGCAGGAGCCCGAGCAGGCCATCGCGCGCCTGACGGAGCTTGTGTCGCTGGTGCCCAGCGCCAAGCGCGTGTTCCTGACCATGCGCATGGACGACCAGTCGCTCGCGTCCGTGTTCGACGCCGGCGCGGATGCCGTGATCGCGAAGTCGGTTCATCCGGTGAGCCTCGCGACGCTCCTGCGCGAGATCTCCCGCGACACCGTCGTGCACATGCCGCGTCGTGCGGCGACCGTGATGTCGCGCAGCGAGTGCCCGCTGACCGACCGCGAGCTCGAGATCCTGCGCCTGGTCGCGCAAGGCCTTACCAACGGCCGCATCGCGCGCGAGCTGTGGGTGACCGAGCAGACGGTCAAGTTCCACCTCTCGAACACGTACCGCAAGCTCGGCGTCGCCAACCGCACCGAGGCGAGCCGGTACGCCCACATGAACGACCTCCTGGTCGCGGCCTAGCCGAATCGCACGCGGGCGAAGTTCGCGACCAGCACGTCGGCGGCGCGCGCGCCGGCCCGGCCGTCCCACAACGGGATGGCGCACGGGGTCGGCGCGTTGCGCTCGGGCCTGATCGCGAGCAGCGCCCGCTCGTCGCCGACCGGGATCGTCGTACCGCCGGCATCCACCCGGACGCGAGAGCCCGAGCCGGCCAGCGCGTAGCAGCGCACGCCGAGCACCGCGGCCTCCTCCTGTACACGCGCGGAGTCCGTCACGACGGCGCCGGCGCCGCGCGCGAGCGCAAGCCGCTCGGCGAAGCCCGGCCGCGGGACGCTGCGAGCACCGGGGACGCGGATCCCCGGAGCTGCCGCGATGACCAGGGGCGTCTTGGCGGCGAGCCGCGCCAGCGGCGCGGCGAGCTGCGTGAGCGCTGCGCCGCCCGTGAGCAGCGCAAGGACGTACTCGCCGCGCTGCACGCCGGCGAGCCGCGCGGAGCCTCGCGGGGCGCGTCGCACCGCGTCGATGAGCGGATTGCCGACGATGTGCGTCCGCTCAGGACCGAAGCGCGGGTCCGCGTCATCTTCGCCCCTCAACAGCAGCAGGTCGGCGAGACGGGCGATCACGCGCCCCTCGGCGCCGGCGGGGCGGGCGCCGATGCGCACGACGGCCACGCCGAGCCGGGCCGCCGCGAGCGCGGCGCCCAGTCCGGCGGTGTCGTCGGCGTGGGTGACGATCGCGACCGGGCGGATGCGCCGGATCTCCTCGCGCATCGCTTCGACCGTGCCGCGGACCTCCCGCAACGGCGTCTGGGCGTCGAGCTCGGCCAGCGCGTCCCTGGTCCCGGCGGCGTCGGCGGCGAGCACGACCTGGGCGAACGCGCCGGTGTCCGCGAGCGCCCAGATCATCGGCGCGATGCGCGGCGCGTCCTCGGCTGAGCCGCTCACGTGGGCGATCGTCCCTCCGTCGCCGTGCGCGATCGCGCTGCGCTGCCACCTGGTGCGCGGCGCCTCGGCGTCCGCCGGACCCGCGGGGACGATGCTCATCCGCGGCGGCGTCACGTCGGGGCCCACGGCGCTTCGGCGAGATCGGCGGCGATCCGGCGGCCGGCCCCGGCGTCCCACATCGGGATGGGCTCGATGACGTCCGCGTAGGAGCCGGTGCCGACCTCGGCGATCGCCTCCGGGTCCTCACCGAGGAGCACGTTGGTGCCGTGCGTGAGCGTCAGCGTCCGCTCGGTCGAGTGCGCGAGCGTGAAGCACGGCACGCCAAGCGCCGTCGTCTCCTCCTGGACGCCCGCCGAGTCCGTGAGCACGGCGCCGGCGCCCGCCTCCAGCGAGAGCCAGTCGAGGTACTCGAGCGGCCCGGTGACGATCGCCCCGACGGAGCGTAGGCGCGCGATGTCCCCCATCGGCTTCATCACGGCGCGGATGGCGGGATGCAGGACGAGCACGAGCCGCATCCGTCGGGCCAGCGTGCTCAGGGCCTCGGCGATCCGGGCGACGCGGACGTCGTGGCCGGCGTTCTCGGCCTTGTGCAGCATCGCCACGACGTAGTCGCCCTCGCGCAGCCCGAGCCGCGTCCATGTCGCGCGCTCGCGCGCGCGGGGAAGCCAGCGCGCCGTCACGGCGGGCACCGTGCTGCCGGCCGGGACGATCGCCCCGTCCGGGGCTCCCTCGGCACGAAGCCGCTCCGCCGCCTCCTCGCCGTCGACGTAGTAGCGGGTCGCAAGCTCGTCGAGCACCATGCGGTTGATCTCCGAGGCGACGCCGCGGTCGTCGCACCGCAGACCCGCACCCACGCGTGCGATCGGCACGTCGTGCCGGGCGGCGGTCAGCGCGGCGGCGAGAGCCGCGTCGCCGTCGCCCGCGATCAGGACGACGCTTGGCCGGCACTGTTCGAGCGCTGACTCGACCGCGCGCGCGACTCCCGCCGCCGGCATCCAGGAGCCGCCGGTGCGCGGCATGCCCCGAGGCGCCGCATCGAGCCGGCCGGACGGGTCGAGGAAGAGCTGCGGCGCCTGCAGGGCCAGGGCGACCGGCGCGAGCCGGACCGCGGCGGAGCGCGAGACGGCGATCTGCAGCGCGTGGACACGCGGCGCCTCGCGCGCCGGGGTCATCGTCGATAGACCGAAAAGCGGGGCGGCAACCATGGGGGTGCCGAGACGTTAAGGGCGTGAACGGCCCCGCGCGAACAGCCCTGATCTTTGGGCCAGGGCCGGACTCGCCGCTCGCCCAGCCTCGTCCATCCGTCCTTCCGCGTCAGCTTTTGGTCGCGCCGTCGCTCCGTCTTCGCGTAGATTCGTCATCTCACGGATGACCTCGCACGAACGATTGGATCATTGGCGCGCCTCGCTCGACTCCGTCGAGATGCTCCGGGAGCGGATCGCAGCGGTGAGCGCGCCGCAGGAGGACCTCATGACGCGCCAGCTGATGGCGCAGGTCGCGCACGCGAAGTCATCGAGCTTCAACGCCCTCCTGGACGCCGGCGGCCACATCCTGGACGTCAACCCCGCCGCGTTGATCGCGGGCGGGGTGGATCGTGCGGAGGTCATCGGGCTGCCGCTGTGGAAGACCGCCTGGTGGACGGACGCGGGCGCCGAGACCGTGCAGCTGGTCGAGCGCGCCGTCCGGTCCGCGGCCGCCGGCCGCTTCGCGCGGTTCGACGTGGACGTGCGGATCACCGGCGCCGGGCGCGAGCTGGGCACGCTGGACCTGCTGCTGCGGCCGCTGCGCGGACGCGACGGACAGGTCGTGTTCATCGCCGCCGAGGGCCGCTCGGTCACCGACCGCAAGCGCGTCGAGCAGCGCCTCGCGCGACAGAACGCCGAGCTGTCGGCGCTCACGGAGCGGCTCGCGCGCGTGCACGATTACCGCGAGCGGCTGCTCGGCGAGCTCTCGCACGACCTGCGCGCGCCGCTGCACGTCGTCATCACGCGAGCCGAGCAGCTGCTGCGCACGGAGACCGAGGAGGAGGTGCGCGCGCAGGTCGTCAACATCCGCGTCGCGGCGCTCGGCGCGCTCGAGCAGATCAACGACATGCTCGAGCAGGTCAAGTCCGATCACGGTGAGGCGCGCCTCGCGCTCGTCGACGCCGACCTCGGGCGCGCGGTCCGGACCGTCGCGGAGAGCTTCGAGCCGCTTGCGGCCGCGCGGGGCATCTCGCTCGCCGTGGAGGTGCCGGACCCGCTGGCCGCCCGCTTCGACGTCGAGCGCGTCAGCCGCATCGTCTCCAATTTGCTGGCCAACGCCATCCGCCACGCGCCGCCGCACGGCCGGGTCCGCTGCTCGCTCGCAGAGGCCGGCGGCAGCGCGACGCTCGAGGTCGCCGACTCGGGACCCGGCGTCCCGGACGAGCACCGCGACCGCGTGTTCGGGCGCTTCCGCTCAGGCCTCGACGGCGACGGGCGCTCGACGGGTGCCGGTGCCGGCCTGGGACTGGCGATCGTGCGTGAGTTCGTGGAGCTGCACGGCGGCGAGGTCTCGCTCGGCGCGGCGCCGGAGGGTGGGGCGCTGTTCACGGTGCGGCTGCCGCTGCTGCCGCCGGACGGCCCGCGCGTCACCGCGACGCTCTCCCAGCAGGCGGCCGCGGCGCAGCGCGCCGAGTACGTTCGCTCGCACCTGGAGGCCGAGCTCGCCGCCGAGCGCTCCAAGCCGCGGATCCCGACCGTCGTGATCGTCGAGCGGGTACCGGGGCGCGCCGACGCGATCCTCGCCGGGATCGGCGACGGCGCCGTCACGTGCGTGGCCGAGGACGCGCTGGAGGCGCTGCGGCTGGCCGTCGAGCTGCGGCCCGAGGCCGTCGTCGTCGGCACCGCGACCGGCGACATGCCGGCGACCTCGCTCCTCCGGCGCCTGGCCGCCGACGAGCGGCTGGCCGGCGTGCGCCGCGTCGCCCTGGCCGGCGAGCGCGAGGAGGACGCCTCCCCGGAGGAGCTGATCACGGCGGGCGCGCAGCTCGTGCTGCCCGCCGGCGCGGCCGAGGAGCTCGGCGGGCGCCTGTGGGCGGCCGCGACGGCGGCCGCCCAGCCGTAGGCGCGTTACTCCACCGTGACGGTCTTGGCGAGGTTGCGCGGCTGGTCGACGTTCAGGCCGCGCAGGCGCGCGATCCGGTAGGCCAGCAGCTGTAGCGGGATGACGGCCAGCAGCGGCTGGAGCATCCAGTCCGTCGCGGGCACGGGCAGGACCTCCTCGGCGTGCTCGCCGAGGTCGGCGCCCTCGGTCGCGACCGCGATCACGCACGCGCCGCGCACGCGCACCTCCTGCATGTTGGAGATCACCTTCTCCAGCACCGGTGAGTCGGTCGCGACGACGACGACGGGCGTGTTCTCGTCCAGCAGCGCGATCGGGCCGTGCTTCATCTCCCCCGCCGCATACGCGTCGGTGGCGATGTAGGAGATCTCCTTCAGCTTCAGCGCGCCCTCGAGGCAGACGGCGAGCCCCGTGTGGCGGCCGAGATAGAGGAAGAAGTCCTTGTCGTAGTGGCGCGCGGCGACGCGCTCGACGATGTCGCCGCAGCGCTCCAGCAGCGTGCCGATGTCATGCGGGATGCGCTTGAAGGCGCCGACGATGCGGGTGCGCTCGTCGGCGTCGAGCGTGCCCCGCAGCTCGGCGATGCGCAGCGCCAGCAGGTACATCACGGCGACCTGGGCGACGAACGTCTTGGTCGCGGCGACGCTGATCTCGAGGCCGGCGCGCGTATACACGACGCCGTCGGCGTCGCGCGTGGCCTGCGAGCCCATGATGTTCGTGACGGCCAGGACGGTCGCGCCGCGCTCGCGCGCCAGCCGCATCGCCGCCAGCGTGTCCAGCGTCTCGCCGGACTGCGTGATGCCGATCACGAGGTCGCCGGGGCCGACCACCGGGTTGCGGTAGCGGTACTCGGACGCGATGTCCATCTCGACCGGCACGCGCGCCCAGCCCTCCAGCGCGTAGCGGCCGATCAGCCCCGCGTGGTAGGAGGTGCCGCAGGCGACGATCACGATGCGCTTGGCGCTGCGCAGCAGCTCGTCGTCGAGCTCGGGCAGATCCACGCCGTCCGCGCGGACGGTCCGGTCGGCGATCGTCTCGGCGACGGCGTCGGCCTGCTCGTGGATCTCCTTGAGCATGAAGGTCTCGTAGCCGCCCTTCTCGGCGGCGTCTGCGTCCCAGTCGACCTCGTACGTGTCGCGCTCGAACGGCTCGCCGGCGGCGGTGAGGAACTCGACGTGGTCGGGGCGCAGCACGACCAGCTCGTCGTCCTCGAGGGCCTGCACGGTGCGCGTGTGCGCCAGGAAGGCGGGGATGCCTGAGGCGAGGAACTGCTCGCCGTCGCCGCGCCCCACGATCAGCGGGCACTCCTTGCGCGCGCCGACGAGCACGTCCGGCTCCTCGGCGGCGACCGCGACGAAGGAGTAGTGGCCGCGCAGGCGGTTGTACGCGAGGCGCACCGCGTCGACGAAGCCGTGCTCGTCGAGGCCGCGCGCGATCAGGTGCGCGATCACCTCGACGTCGGTCTCCGACGTGAAGCGGGCGCCCGCGTCGAGCAACTCGTGCTTGAGCTCGAGGTAGTTCTCGACGATCCCGTTGACGACGACGTGGACGCGGCCCTCGTCGTCATAGTGCGGATGCGCGTTCTCCTCGGTGACGCGGCCGTGCGTGGCCCAGCGCGTGTGCCCGATGCCCGCCGTGGCGGGCGGGGCGAGCACGGCGACGCCGCCGTCGCCGACCCCCTCCAGGGCCGCCTTCAGGCGCTCGAGATTGCCGACGGAGCGAGTGGAGTCCAGGCGCCCGTCGTTCTGAATCGAGATGCCCGCGGAGTCGTACCCGCGATATTCGAGCTTCTCGAGGCCGGCCAGGAGCACATCCTGTACCGGCCGGTGTCCGACGTATCCGACGATGCCGCACACAGTCGGCCTCCTTTCCGGCTTTCGCGGCCCATTCTACGTGGCCGCATCGTCCGCTGTCGGGGAATCTGTGCCGTTCAACCACACCTCCGGGCGGCCCGCCCCGTCGGCGTCGACCATCCACGTCCGCTTGCCGTCGCCATACAGAAGATGGCCGTCGTCCAGCCATGCCAGTTGGTCGTCCACCGACCGCGTCTCCGACAGCGGCGTCTCCTTGCCGGTGGCGAGGTCGAGCACCGTGAAGCGCCATTGCGCCGGGTTGTGGGCGACGGCCTTCTTGTAGCCGATCTGCGTGCCGTCGGGCGACAGCGACGGGCACTCCACGTTCTCGTGGATCGTGTGCGCGGTGCGCGCCCGGATCGAGCCCTTGATCAGCCATGTGCTGCCGTTCGCGGCCAGCGTCGCGTAGAACGTGTCGCCGTCGTCGGCGAACGTCAGGCCCCAGTAGTTTCGGTCCCGCGCGTCCACGACCTTCCCGCGGTCGGTGACCGTGAAGTCCTTCTCGAGGTCGGCGACCTTGCGGCCCGTGCGCATGTCGATGATCGTCGCCGCGGTCGAGAACTGGCCCGGCGCGGCGTACGCGTGGCCCACGATGAACGCGGTGACGCCGCCCCAGCGACCGTCCGGGGAGATGCGCGCACGGCTCGGGATGCCGGGCAGGTCGAGCTCGTGGACCTGGTTGAGCCGGCCGTCGAGCACCTTGACGGCCATCTGCGTGCCGAGCAGGTCGAGGCACAGGCCCTCGCCCGCGCCGAACGCGACGCGGGCGCAGGACGGACCGGCGAGGATGGGCGCGCCGGGCCTGGCGCCGTCGAGCGGCGCGATCGCCATGCGGCCGTAGGTCTCCGGGTGCCGGCGGTCGAGCATGCGCAAGACTGCGATGGGCTTGCCGGAGGCCAGCACCTGCGCCGCCTTCGGCCGCGCGGCCGCGACGGCGCGCTTGGACGCCGCGCGCTCGTTGCCCGCTCCCACGACGGCGATCGCGGCGGCGGCGGCCGCCGCGACGATGCAGACGACGGCGAGCGCCGTGAACGCGATCGCGCGGCTACGCATTCGCGATTCGCAGCCCGCGGACGGCGAGGCACATCGCGACGACGAGTCCGGCGGCGAAGAGCCCGATCGCGGCCTGCAGGCCGAGCCACGTCCAGACCGCGCCGAAGATGACGGAGGCGAACAGCCGCGTGATGCTCGTCGCGGTGCCCAGCAGGGCGAGCCCGCTGCCCCGCAGCGACTCCGGCAGGTGCACGCTTCCCATGGCCATGAGAACGCCGTCGGTGGCCGCGTAATACGTGCCGAGCAGCGCGAGGACCGCGATCAGCGACACCGCGCCGGCCGAGGGCGCCATCAGGATGCAGTAGACCGCGAGCAGGAGGACGTAGCCGCCGATCAGCACGCGCCCGCGGCCCGCCTTGTCGGCGAGACGGCCGAGCGGGGCGGCCAGCAGCATGTACAGCACCGCGGTTCCGGTCGCCAGCAGCGGGAACAGGGCGTTGTCGAAGCCGACCTGGTCCTTGAGCGTGAGGTAGATGAAGCCGTCGCTGGCGGTCGCCAGCCCGAGCGCCGCGCCGGCGACCGTCAGGGCGCGGAACTCGCGTCCCTGCAGGAGCTTCGCGGCGGCCTTCAGGTCAGGCTTCTCAGCCGGGACGCGCTCCCGCACGCGCGGCTCGCGCACGAGCAGCGTGATCACGCCGAGGCCCAGGATCGCGACGAAGAAGGAGATCAGGAACAGCGAGCGATAGGCGTCCGGCGCCGCGGCGAGCAGCGCGAAGGCCACGAGCGGGCCGATCATCGCCCCGGCGGTGTCCATCGCGCGGTGGACGCCGAACGCCAGGCCGAGGTCGCGCTTCGGCGCGGTCAGCGAGATCATCGCGTCGCGCGGCGCCGTGCGCAGGCCCTTCCCGGTGCGGTCGAGCAGGATGATCGCGCTCAGCCCCGCCCAGGCGCCGCCGATCACGGCGAGCCCAAGCTTGCAGACGGCGGACAGGCCGTAGCCGAGCGACGCCATCGTCTTGTGCCTGCCGAAGCGGTCGCCGAGGAACCCGGCCGCGAGGCGCACGAGCGCGCCGGCGCCCTGGTAGAGGCCGTCGACGACGCCATACTGCAGCGGCGAGAAGCCGAGCGTGGCGACGAGATAGAGCGGCAGGATCGCCGAGACCATCTCCGAGGAGACGTCGGTCAGCAGCGAGCAGGTGCCCAGCAGCAGGACCGTTCCGCCGACGCGCTCGCGCAGGCGGCCTCGCGCGAGCGCGCGGCGCGCCCGGCCCAGCGATGAAGTGCTCTCGACGGTGTACACGCCACCCACTCAACGGTGGGCCGGCGCCGATCCTTCTGCGAAGGCGGGTCAGCCGAGCTGCGACTCGACCAGCGCGACGAGCCGCGCGGTGACCGTCTCGGCCTCCTCGACCGTCGGCGCCTCGACCATCACGCGCACCACGGGCTCGGTGCCGCTCGGGCGCAGGAGCACGCGCCCGCGACCCGCGAGCGCCGACGACTCGCGCGCCACGGCGGCGTGGACAGCGCCGGCGCCCTCCAGCGCGCGCCGGTCGGCCACGCGCACGTTGACGAGCTTCTGCGGCAGCTTCTCCATCGCGGCGCGGTCGGCCAGATCCCCGGTCCCGAGCGCTTCGAGCGTGAGCAGCGCGGCCGCGATGCCGTCGCCCGAGGGGACGAAGTTGCGATCGATGATGTGGCCGGACTGCTCGCCGCCGAGCGCCCAGTCGCGCCGGCGCAGCTCTTCGAGCACGTAGCGGTCGCCGACGGGCGTGGTCGCGACCTCGACGCCGTGCTCCCGCATCGCGGTGTGGAAGCCGTAGTTGGTCATCACCGTCACCGCGACGCCGCCGCCGGGCAGGCGCCCGGCGTGCCGTAGGTGCAGTGCGGCGAGCGCGATCAGCTCGTCGCCGTCGACCAGGACGCCGTTGCGGTCCACGGCGAGCACGCGATCGCCGTCGCCGTCGAACGCGAAGCCGATGTCCTCCTCGCTCGCCTGCATCGCGATCTGGAGGCGGCGCGTATGGGTGGAACCGCAGTCGAGGTTGATGTTGCGGCCGTCGGGCTCGTGCGCGAGCACGCCGACGTCGGCGCCGAGACGCCGGAAGATCTCGGGGGCGGCGCGGAACGTGGCGCCGTTGGCGCAGTCGAGCAGGACGCGGCGGCCGGACAGGTCGAGGCCGGCGAACCGCTCGTGCAGCGCGCGCAGGTAGTCCTCCAGCGCGCCGTGGAACTCGCGCACCCGGCCGGGATGCTCGGGGACCGCGGGGGGCTGCTCGAGCGCGGCCTCGATCTCGGCCTCCGTCGCGTCGGACAGCTTGTACCCGTCGCCGCCGAAGAACTTGATGCCGTTGTCCCGGTACGGGTTGTGGCTCGCCGAGATCACGACGCCGAGGTCGAACCCGTGCCGCTTGATCAGCAGCGGCGCGCCGGGGGTCGGCAGGATGCCGCCGAGCAGCGCTTCGCCGCCGGCCGCGGCGATCCCGGCCGCCACGGCCGCTTCGAGCATCTCGCCCGACTCGCGCGTGTCGCGGATGATCAACGCGCGCGCCGGCTTGCCCGGGGAGTGAACCCGGGCCGCCGCGGCGCGAGCCAGCTGAAGCGCCAGCTCGGCCGTGAGGAAGTCGCCCGCGACGCCGCGGACGCCGTCGGTACCGAACAGCTTGCGGATCGCGGCGCTCGTCGCCGCCGCCTGCACTAGCGCTTGCTGAACTGCGGCCGCTTACGGGCCTTCTTGAGGCCGGCCTTCTTGCGCTCCTTCACGCGCGCGTCGCGCGTGAGGAAGCCGCGGCGCTTGAGCTCGGAGCGAAGGTTCGGATCGGCCTCCAGCAGCGCGCGCGAGACGCCGTGGCGCAGCGCGCCGGCCTGCGCGGACACGCCGCCGCCGTGCATCGCGGCCACGACGTCCATGCGGGTCTCGTAGCCGACAGTCTCGAGCGGCTGGCGGATCGTCCGCTGGAGCGTCTCGCGCGGGAAGAAGCTCTCGAGCGACTTGCCGTTGATGATGTACTCGCCGGTGCCGGGCTTGAGCGTGACGCGCGCGACGGCGGTCTTCCGCTTGCCGGTCGCGCGATAGCGCGCGCCCGCGGCGAGGTCGATCGACGCGTCGGCGATCGTCTGCGGAAGCTCGTCATCGGTCTCGGTCGTGACGTCGTCGGTCTCGTCGTCCGGCTCGTCCTCGCTGTAGCGCGGGCGGCCGCCGAGGGCCTCCTCGCCTTCGCGGACGATGTCGACCTCGAGGTCCATGCCCGGGATCGCCGGCTTCACGCGCGGCGTCGCCGTTTCCTCCTCGAACTCCTCGAGGTCCTCCTCGGCGAGGACCTCGTCGCCCTCGACCGCGACCTCCTCGGCCGCCGGCTCCTCGGCAGGCGTGTCCGCCGGCGCCTCAGGCGCCTCGGCGGCAGGGGCTTCGTCCGACTGCGCCGGGGTCTGCTCCGCCGGGACTGCCTCGCGCGAGCGCTCCTCACCGGCTTCGCCCCGCTCGGGCTCGTTGACCTGATCCTCGTTCTCGGCCATGGGGAAGTCTGGTCTCCTACTTCGTCTCGATCAGCGCCATCGGCTGCGGCTGCTGCGCCGTGTGCGGATGGTCGGGGCCCGCGTACACCTTCAGCTTGGTCAGCTGCTTGCGCGCAAGGCGGTTGCGCGGAAGCATGCCCTTGACGGCGAGGCGGATGACCTCCTCGGGCCGGCGCTCGAGCATGTCGTTCAGCGTGCGCGACTTCAGGCCGCCCGGGTAGCCCGAGTGCCGGTAGTACATCTTCTCCGTGCGCTTCTGGCCCGTCACCGAGATCTTCTCGGCATTGACGACCACGACGAAGTCGCCGGTGTCGATGTGCGGCGTGTAGGTGGGCTTGCGCTTGCCGCGCAACGCGTCGGCAATCTGGGTCGCGAGGCGCCCGAGGGTCTGCCCCTCGGCGTCCACGATCAGCCAGTTGCGCTCGCGGTCCTGTGGATTGGCGACGTAGGTCTTCACGATCTCGAGTGCTTTGGGCGCGGTCCGACCACGCGGGTCCGCGCGGCGGCCGATCACTCTAGCAACGCGTTCGGGGCCGCGGTGCCCCGCGCATCTGTATATTGCGCGCGTTCCCAGTCGGCCGAATCCGTCCAGGAAGATGGAGCGGGGGAACCGAACGTTGGGGCGAATCCAGGCATTGCCGCCTGGTAGCGCGAAGGTCACCGCGCGAGCCCGTCAGCTAACTCCGTAGGCCGGCGCGAAGTCGAGAGGGCACGTTTGGGTCCCAGGGGGCTCCGGGCCGCGCCGGCGCGCGGGCGGAGAACGGCATATGCAGGGGCGGCGCGTGGAGTCGCGCCGACTCGTTTCGCGCGCGCGTTCGCGGCCGCCGCGATCGCCGTGCTGATCGCCGCCGCGCCCGTCTGCGCGCAGCCCGCCGGCGGCGCCAAGGGCACGCCCGCGCCGTCCGCCGGCGGCGTCGTCGTCCCGGACGCGGCGCCCGTGCGGTCATCGCTGCCCACGCCGGTGCCGTCGTCGAAGCCGGTCCCCTACGGCGTCTCCACCGCGCCCGGCCCCGCGATCACGCGGCTCGACTGCGCGTCGGCGTGCGCGGGCGTGGCCGTGCGTCCGGGCTCGCTCCTGCGCGTGCGCGGGAAGGCCATGCAGCGAGGGGACGAGGTCGTGTTCCTCGGCGGCGAGGGCGAGGCCGACGACGTCGCGGCGGCGACGGCCGTCCGCCGCAGGACCTCGGTCGACGTGCGCGTGCCGCTCGGCGCGCCGGGCGGGCCGATCGCCGTGGTGGATCGCGACGGGCGCGCGTCGGCGCCTTCCTCCGCGCCGCTCGCGATGAGCGCGGCGCAGGTGATCACCCTGTCCGGCACGGCGCCGTCGGTGGAGCTCGCGGTCCGCGCCCCGCGCGCGTATTACGGCGCCGCGCAACCGGCGACGCTGACGTATGTCGTCCACGCGCCGGAGGCCGTCGATGCGACGGTCGAGCTCACACGCGTCTCGGACGGCGTCGTGATCGCGCGCTGGAGCGCGCCGCAGGTCGCCCCGGAGGCCGCCCAGACGGTGACGTGGGACGGCACCGCCGGCGGGAACCTCCAGCGCGACGGCGAGTACGCCTTCCGGGTCTCGCTCGCCGGCGTCGCCGGGCCGCCGGAGCCGGCCGAGTTCGCGTTCTCGCGCGATCGCTTCCCGATCCTCGGGCCGCACGTGTTCGGCACGGGAACCGCGGCGTTCGGCGGCGGCCGCGGCCATCAGGGCCAGGACGTGTTCGCCGCGTGCGGGACGCCGCTGGTCGCGGCGCACGGCGGCGTCGTCAAGCACGCGGACTTCCAGTCGCGCGCGGGCTACTACCTCGTGGTCGACAACGACGGCACGAGCACGGACTACGGCTACATGCACCTGCGCGAGCAGGCGCTCGTGAAGGCCGGCGACCACGTCGCCACCGGGCAGCCGATCGGCTACGTGGGCGACAGCGGCGACGCCGACGGCTGCCACCTGCACTTCGAGATCTGGACCGCGCCCGGCTGGTACGCCGGCGGGCAGCCGATCGACCCACTCCCCTCCCTGCGCGCTTGGGACCGGCGCGGGTAGCGCGTCGCGGCGGCCTGGTCAGCCGCCGCGACGCGCTCCGCCGGTCGCGCCGGCGAGGCAAGTGGCTGGGACTGTTCGGCTCTGGGGCTGCGAGACTTGCGCGCCGTGATCGACGACACCGCAGAGATCGGGACCGGCGCCGTGCTCGGCCCATACGCCGTGGTCGGAGCGGGCGCGCGCATCGGGCACGAGGCGCGGCTGGGGGCGCACGTGGTGATCCACCCGGGGACGCGGGTCGGGCCCGGCTGCGAGGTCCAGGACGGCGCGGTGCTCGGCAAGCCGCCGAAGCTCGCCCGCCACTCGCGCGCGCTTCGCGACGCTCCCCCAGGGCTGGTGGTCGGGGAGGGGTCCGTCGTCTGCTCCGGCGCGGTCGTGTTCGCCGGCGCCGGGCTCGGCCAACGCGTGATCGTCGGCGACCAGGCCTACGTGCGCGAGCGCGCGTCGATCGGCGACGACACGCTGATCGGGCGCGGCAGCTGCGTCGACAACGACGTCGTCGTGGGCGCGCGGGTGCGCGTGCAGACCGGCGTGTACCTGACCGCGTTCTCTGTCGTCGAGGACGACGTCTTCGTCGGCCCGGGCGCGTGCACGACCAACGACGACACGATGGGCCGCCACGACGCCGCCTACGCGCTGCGCGGCGCGGTGCTGCGCCGCGCGTGCCGGGTCGGCGGCGGCGTCGTCCTGTGCCCCGGCGTGGAGATCGGCGAGGAGGCGTTCGTCGCCGCCGGCGCGGTGGTGACGCGCGACGTGCCCGCGCGCGGCGTGGCGATGGGCGTCCCCGCCCGCGTCGTGCGCGAGGTCGAGCCCGAGGACCTGCTCGAGCGCTGGCGGTAGGCCCGCCCGCGCGCCTACCGGATCGCCGGCGCCAGCAAGCTCGCCGCGGCGACGACCTCGTCCGCCTGCTCGCGGCCGAGCACCGGGCTCATCGGGATCGCGAGGTGCGTGCGCGCCGCCTCGTCGGTCCCGGGCAGCTCGACGTCGCCCCACTCGCGCATCGCCGGCTGCTTGTGCGCCGGCACGCGGTAGTAGGGACGGGCGCCGATCCCGGCCTCGGTCAGCGTGCGGTGCAGCTCGTCGGAGCGATCGTGGCGGATCACGTACAGGTGCCACGCGGGCTCGGCGCCGGGCGTCGGGACCGGGAGCGCTGCGAGCTCGCCGAGGCCCGCCTGTTCGTAGTGGCGCCCGGCGGCGCGGCGGCCGTCGCACCACGCGTCCAGGTGCGGCAACTGGACGCGCAGGATGCCGGCCTGGAGCTCGTCGAGGCGGGAGTTGTGGCCGATCAGCTCGAACGTCTTCTTGTCGCGCGAGCCGTGGAAGCGCAGCGTGCGGACCCGCTCGTCCAGCGCGGCGTCGTTGGTCACGACGGCGCCGCCGTCCCCGAACGCGCCGAGGTTCTTGGACGGATAGAAGGAGAACGTCCCGATCGTGGCGAGCGCTCCGGGGCGGCGGCCGTCGGCCAGCACGGTGCCGGCGGCCTGCGCGGCGTCCTCGACGACCGGCACGCCGAGCGCCTCGATCTCCTCGACCGGCGCGACATTCCCGAAGAGATGCACCGCGACCACCGCCTTGGTCCGCGGCGTGAGCGCCGCGCGGACGGTCTCGGGCGTGATCACGAACGTCTCGGGATCGATGTCGCAGAACACAGGCCGCGCGCCGGTGTGCGGGATCGCCTCCGCCGACGCGTAGAACGTGAACGCGGGCACGATCACCTCGTCGCCGGGGCCGACGCCCAGCGCGCGCAGCGCCAGCACCAGCGCGTCGGTGCCGTTGGCGACGCCGATCGCGTGACGGGCGCCGAGATAGGCGGCGAGCTCCTCCTCGAACGCGCGGACCTCAGGACCGAGGACGAACGCGCCGTTGTCGATGATCGCGTTGATCTTCGCGCGGATCTCGGCGTCGATCGCGGCGAGCGTGGTGGCGGTGTCGAAGAGCGGGACGGCCATGGGCGCTCAGGCTAGCGGTGCCTGCGCTTGCGCCGGGCGTCGACCTCTTTGAGCAGGAGGAAGATCACGACACCGCCGAGGACGCCGCTGATGACCCCCGGAAGGAAGCCCGTACGCGGCCCGAAGGTCGCGATGTAGGCCGCCGCGAAGAGGACGGCGACGATCAGGCGGTTGCGGAACCCCAGGAGCTCGGCCCGGGGCTCCTTGCGCTCGCCGTGCGGCTGTTCGTCGGGCGAGTGTCCGCCCTCCGGCGATCCGCCGTCCGCGCCTACTCCCACTCGATCGTGCCCGGCGGCTTGCTCGTGATGTCCAGCACGACGCGGTTGACCTCGCGGATCTCGTTGATCATCCGCGACGCGATCTGCTCGAGCAGGTCGTACGGGAGCCGTGCCCAGTCCGCCGTCATCGCGTCGTCGGACGTGACCGCGCGGATCGCGATCAGATAACCGTATGTGCGCTCGTCGCCCTGCACGCCAACCGTGCGGATGTCCGGCAGCACGCAGAACGACTGCCACAGCTCGCGGTACAGCCCGGCCTTGCGGATCTCGTCCTGCAGGATCGCGTCGGCGGCGCGCAGCGTGTCCAGGCGCTCCTTGGTCGCCTCGCCGCCGACCACGCGGATCGCGAGGCCGGGGCCCGGGAAGGGCTGGCGCCAGACCAGCCGCTCCGGCAGGCCCAGCTCCGCGCCCACGGCCCGCACCTCGTCCTTGAACAGGGCGCGCAGCGGCTCCACGAGCTCGAACTCGAGGTCCTCGGGGAGGCCGCCGACGTTGTGATGGGACTTGATCGTCGCCGCGCCGGTGCCGCCGCCGGACTCGATCACGTCGGAGTACAGCGTCCCCTGGACGAGGAACCTCGCGTCGCCGATCCTCGCCGCCTCCTCCTCGAAGACGCGGATGAACTCGGCGCCGATCGCCTTGCGCTTGGCCTCGGGCTCACTCATGCCCTTGAGCCGGTCCAGGAACCGCGACTCGGCGTCGACGGCGACCAGCGGGACCTTGAAGTGATCGCGGAACGCGGCGATCACCTGCTCGCCCTCGTTCTGGCGCATCAACCCGTGATCCACGAACACGCACGTCAGCTGATCGCCGATCGCGCGGTGTACGAGCAGCGCCGCGACCGAGGAGTCCACCCCGCCGGACAGGCCGCAGATGACACGGCCGTCGCCGACCTGTGCGCGGATCGCCGCGACCTGCTCGTCGATGATCGAAGCCGCGCTCCAGGTGCGCTCGCAGCCGCAGATGTCCTCGAGGAACGTCGTCAGGATCTGCTGGCCGTAGGGCGTGTGGACGACCTCGGGATGGAACTGGATCCCGTACAGGCCGCGCCCGACGTCCTCGAGCGCCGCCACGGGCGACTCGGTCGAGGATCCGAGCTCCGCGAAGCCCTCCGGCGCGGCGTACACGGTGTCGCGGTGGCTCATCCAGCATGCCTGCGAATCCGGCGTGCCGGCGAGCAGCCGCCCGTGCTCGGTCACCGTGAGCTGTGAGCGGCCGAACTCCCCCACCTCGGCACCCTCGACGCGACCGCCGAGCGTGAGCACCAGCGCCTGCATGCCGTAGCAGATCCCGAGCACCGGGATGCCGAGCTCCAGCAGCGCCGGATCGAGCCGCGGTGCGCCCGGCGCATACACCGACGCGGGGCCGCCCGAGAGGATCAGCCCCTTCGGCGAGCGCTTGCGCACCTCCTCCACGCCCACGTGATGCGGCAGGAGCTCGGAGAAGACCCCGAGCTCCCGGACGCGGCGCGCGATCAGCTGCGAGTACTGGCCGCCGTAGTCGAGGACGACGACCTCGTCGGTCGCGACGTCGCGCTCGAGCGCCAGCTCCTCGACGGGCTGGTCCGCGGCGACCGCGGACCCATGGCCGAGCGAGGCGCCGCCGTCGTCAAGGTCGGATGATCGGGGTGGGGAGGAGGGGATGTCTGCCTTACTCAGCGACAAGCGCCACCGCTCCGCCGCGCGCGCCCATGCCGATGCCCTGGTCACGCTGGAGGGCCTTGCCCTCGGTCTGCAGCGCGGGCGCGATCATCAGCTCTGCCCGGTTGAACTCGGCGATGTCCTGATAGCCGCACGTGGCCATCGAGGTGCGCAGGCCGCCCATCAGATTGAACGTGCCGTCGTTCTCGCGCGCGGGACCGGTGATGATCTCCTGCAGCGTGCCGTTCTGCGTCGTCTTGACGCGCGCGCCGCGCGGGAGCGTCGGGTGGAAGGTCGCCATGCCCCAGTGGAACCCGTGGCCGGGCGCCTCGTAGGCGCGGGCGAGCGGCGAGCCGATCATCACCGCGTCGGCGCCGCAGGCGAACGCCTTCGCGACGTCCCCGCCGGTGCGCATGCCGCCGTCGGCGATCACGCGCACGTACTCGCCGGTCTCCAGCATGTGTTGCGAGCGCGCGGCCGCGACGTCGGCGATCGCGGTCGCCTGCGGGACGCCGATGCCGAGCACGCCGCGCGTGGTGCACGCCGCGCCTGGGCCGACGCCCACGAGCACGCCGGCGGCCCCGGTGCGCATCAGATGCAGGCCGGTGGAGTACGAGGCGCAGCCGCCGAGGACGACCGGGATCGAGAGCTCGCGCACGAACTCCTTGAGGTTGAGCACATGACCCGAGGAGGAGACGTGCTCGGCCGAGATGACCGTGCCCTGGATGACCAGGATGTCCAGTCCCGCGTCCAGCACGAGATCCGTGTAGCGCTCGACGCGCTGCGGCGTCAGCGAGGCGGCGGCGACGACGCCGTGCGCCTTGATCTCCTGGATGCGCTGCGTGATCAGGTGCTCCTTGACGGGCTCCTGATAGATCTCCTGCATCTCGCGCGTGGCCTCGTCCTTCGGGAGGCCGGCGATGCGCTCGAGGATCTCGTCCGCGTCCTCGTACCGCGTCCAGATGCCCTCGAGATTGAGCACGGCGAGGCCGCCGAGCTTGCCGACGATGCCGGCCGTCTCCGGGGATACCACGCCGTCCATCGCCGAAGCCAGCAGCGGCAGCTCGAACCGGTACGGACCCAGCGTCCACGTGATGTCCACGTCATCGGGGTCGCGCGTGCGACGTGAAGGGACGATGGCCACATCATCGAAGCCGTAGGCGCGGCGCGCCTTCTTGCCTCGGCCGATCTCAATCTCCATGACGGAATCCTAGGGTTCGGTGCGGACGGGACGAGCGGGCAGAACCCACTACGTTAGCCGTCGCCCGGTTGCTTATGGATACCGCGTTCGCAGCAAACTGCGGGGGGTGGTTCCTACGTTTGTGGTGCCAGCGTGGGCCGCTCGACCTCGACGTCGGCCAGCAGGCGCTCGACGCGGTCAGGATCGACGAGCCCGGCGCCCAGATGCTGGGTGGACTCGGCGCCGCAGGCGACGCCGAACGCAAGCGAATCGGCGTGATCGCGGCCCTGATAGCGGGCGGCGACGAAGCCGGCCAGGAACGCGTCGCCCGAGCCGACGGTCGCGCGCGGCTCGATCGACCCGGCCCGCACGCGCACGCGGAACAGCACGGGCTCCGGGCGGTCGGGCGGCGTCATCTGGGCGAAGCAGCCGTCGGGCATCGTCATGACCGCGTCGCGGGCGCCGAGCTCGCACATCTCGCGCACGGCGATCATGCGGTCCTCGTCGTCGTTGAACTCGTGCCCGACGAGCTCCTCGGACTCGAGCACGTTGGGCGAGATCACGTCCGGCTCGGCGCGAACGGCGCGGCGCAGCGGCTCGCCGTCCGTGTCGACCACGGTCAGGACGTTGAGCCGGCGCAGCTCGCGGATCAGGTGCGCGTAGATGTCGGCGTCGACCTCGCGCGGGAGCGACCCCGCGAACACGCACACGCTCGCGCCCTTGGCGAGGTACAGCAGCTTGTCGATGAACAGCTCGGTCTCGCGCTCTGAGACCTTCGGGCCGCGCTCGTTGATCTCGGTCTGCTCGCCGTTGGTCGGGTCGATCACCGCGGTGTTGGTGCGCGACTCCTCGCCGATGCGGACGAAGTCCGACAGCACCGAGAGCTGCGTCAGCTGGTCCACGATCCGCGTGCCGGTCGCGCCGCCAGCGAGGCCGGTGGCGATCACGGGCGCGCCGAGCGTCTTGAGCACGCGCGCGACGTTGACGCCCTTGCCTCCCGGCATCGTCGTCTGCTCCACGGTGCGGTGGCGGCGGCCGAGCCGGAAGTTCGGGACCGACAGCGTCTTGTCGATGGCCGTGTTGAGCGTGACGGTGACGATCATGCGGCGCGCGCCTCTCGTTGGGGCCGCCGCGCCGACTGCAGCCGGCGCCGGCGGGCAACCAGGAACGTACCGACTATGGCGGCGAGCACGCCAACCAGCACCCAGGGGCGCCCCGCCCACGACTTGGTGCGCTGCGTGATGCCGGCGGCGGGCAGCGCGGACTGGGCGATCAGCGGCACCGTCGCGACGAGCTTCCCGCTCTGGCGCACCTCGACGCGCCCCAGCTGCTGGCCGCTGTGGATGGGCCCCGCCACCTCGGCCGGCGCGCTCACGCGCGTGGCGACGGCGGCGCGATGTCCGCGAAGGACGATCCGGCGGATCGTCCGCGCGGCCACGAGCTTGAGCTTCGCGCCTTGGCCGAAGCGGATCGGGACGCTGGCCATCGCGATGCCCTTGATCACCGGGCGGATCCGCTGGAAGCGCGGGAACGTCCACTTGTACAGCGCGGCCGTGTCGTCGTCGCGCGCGGATTCGCTCGGGGTGTCCAGCACGGCGCTGATCAGCTGGATGCCGTTGCGGCTCGCGGAGCCGACGAGCGCGTAGCCGGCCTGGTTGGTGTGACCGGTCTTGACGCCGTTGACGTACGGCAGCTTGAGCACCAGCGTGTTGCGGTTCGTGAACGTGCGCAGGTGGTTGCCGCTCTTGAGCGTCACCGACTTGGAGTTCACGACCTTCTTGAAGAAGGCGTTGGTGCGCAGGACGGTGGCGAGCGTCACGAGGTCGCGCGCCGACGAGTAGTTGCCGGCCGCGTCGAGGCCGATCGGGTTCTCGTAGTGCGTGTTGTGCAGCCCGAGCTGGCGCGCGCGCCGGTTCATCAGCCGCACGAACCCCTTCTCCGAGCCGCCGACGCCCTTGGCGAGCGCCGCCGCGGCGTCGTTGCCCGACTCGACCAGCAGCCCGCGCAGGAGGTCGGAGACCTTCATCCGCTCGCCGGGCTGGAGCCCGATCTGGGACTCGATCGGCGCCGGGCGGTAGTTGGAGGCGGTGAACGTGTCCGAGAGCTTGGCTCGCTCGAGCGTGAGCAGCGCGGTCATCAGCTTCGTCGTGGAGCCGACGAGCAGCCGCTTGTCGGGCTGCCGCGCGCAGGCGACGGTACCGGTCGAGACCTCGATCACGATCGCGCTCGGCGCGCCGACGGCGGCCGGGCAGTCGGGCGGCTTGACGGCGGCGGCGGCGCGGCCGGGCGCGGCGAGCACGAGCAGCAGCACGACCGCCGCGAGGACGGCCCTCCTCACTCGCTCAGCCTGATCCGCTGCCCGGGTGCGAGCGTCTGCGGGTCGAAGTTCTTGTTGAGCTTCTCCATCGTCGTGATGGAGACGCCGGTCTTGTCGGCGATCCCGGACGCCGTGTCGCCCGGCTTGACCGTGTACGTGCGGCGCGTGCGCGTCGAGGACTTCTTCTTCTTCGCGGAGGACTTCGACGGCGTGCCCGAGGCCCGCGCGGGCGCGTCGGAGCTGCTTCTGCCGGCGGGCGCTCGCGCGTCCTTGACGACCGTGTAGAGCGCGACGGCGAACACCAGCAGCGCGATCGGCGCCAGGAACCGCGCGGGGCTGCGACGGGCCATCGGTGCCGATCATAGCGGCGGGCATGACGGCTTCAGCCCAGGTCCCATGCCTGCTGGCGCAGGCGCTCGGCCTGCGCCCGGGCCGCCTCGGGAGGCGGGCCGCCGATCTGCTCGTGGGCATTGGCGATCGAGCGCGACGCGGTGACCAGGCCGCCCGCGCGCCCCGGGGCGAACGCCGGAGCCAGCGCGCCCACCTCGCCGCCCTGCGCTCCGATGCCGGGGAGCAGGAACGGGGTCCGCGGCATCAGCTCGCGCAGGCGCGCGAGATGCTCGGGCTCGGTCGCTCCGGTGACGGCGCCGACGTCGGCGAGCTCGCCGCCGCCCTTCCCGAGCTCGTGCACCAGGGTCGCCAACCGCTCCCACAGGCGCTCGCCGGTCTCGAGGCGTGCGTCCAGGAGGTCCGCCGCGCCCGGGTTGGACGTGCGCACGAGCACGTAGACGCCGGCGCTGCGGGCGCGGGCGGCCTTGACGAGCGGCTCGAGCGCGTCGCGGCCGAGCAGCGGATTGGCCGTGAAGGCGTCGGCCTCGAGGCCCGGGACGGAGCCGAACGGCGACGGCGTATCCCCCACGAGCGCCTGGCCGTAGGCGGCGGCGGTGACCGGGACGTCGCCGCGCTTGCCGTCGGCGAGGACCAGCAGGCCGTTCGCCCGCGCGTGGGCGCAGACGTGCTCGAGCGCGAGCCAGCCGGGCGCGCCGAGCCGCTCGAAGCACGCGAGCTGCGGCTTGACCGCGACGCAGGCGGGGCCCGCGGCGTCGATCAGCGCGAGGCAGTGCGCGAGCACCGCGGCGGCGGACTCGAGCCGCGCGATCACGCCCGGGGCGGCCGGGGCCGACCCGGCGGCGCCGCCGACGTCGCCTGCGGCGCCCTCGGCGTCCGACAGCGTCCACGCGAGCCGCGCCCGCGCCTCGCTCGTGCTCTCCACCGCGGCCGGCCACAAGCGCGCCGGGTCCGGGTCGATGCCGAGGACGATCTGGGAGTTGCGGTCCGCGACGGCGCGCACGAGGCGGTCGCCGAAGCCCGGGACCGACGGGCCGGCGCCGTTGCCGTTGCCGACGGTCATGGCCGCACCCTCTGGCGTCGCCCGGCGCTCGAGCCGTGCCGTCGCGCGGTCGGCGGGTGCTGATCGCCGCGTCCTCGCGCGCTCACTGAGCGCTGATCGCCGCGCGCTTGCGCGGTCTCTGGGCGCTGATCGCCCCACCCGTGTGCGGTCACTCGGCGCTGATCTCCGCGCCCTTGCGCGGACCCCGTGACGGCTCGCCGCGGCTCGGCGGCGGGGATGCGTGGACCAGGAGCGATGAGGCCGGCAACGTCGCCGGCCGTCACGCTGGAAGCCGAAGAGCCGGCGCCATCGCCGGCATCAACTCTTGGCGTCCTCGCACGGCCGGGCGCCGGCGAGGCTCCGCCGGCGCCCGACAAGAGCCTCTTCCCGCCTACTTGACGGCCTTCTTGAGGCCCGAGCCGGCCGTGAAGCGCGGCACCCGGCTGGCGGCGATGGTCATCGTCTCGCCGGTGCGCGGGTTGCGGCCCTCGCGGGCGCCGCGCTCGGCGACGTGGAACTTGCCGAAGCCGGTGAAGTTGACTTCCTCGCCCGACTGCAGGGCTCCCTCGATCGAGCCGAGGACGGCATCCACGGCTGCTCCGGCGTCCTTCTTGCTAAGACCGCTCGCTGAAGCGACCCGGTCGACGAATTCACTCTTCGTCACTGACACTGCGTCCTCCTGTGATCCCTCGGGGGATGGGTGGAAGGCCGAAGCTAACAGCGGCTTCGGACGCGCTTGGTGGTGCGCGCGGGGAAAATACCGCAATTTGCGAGGATTCGGCGGCAGGAATGTTGCCGACATTCCGCGCTGTGGCGCGAAAAAGTGACGAACGGGGTCCAAAAGGGCCGCGTTACAGCGCATTCAAGAGTGTCTCAGCGGCCGCGCTCGCGGCGGGCGTGGAGACGGGCTCCGGAGCGCCGTCGAGCGTCGCGTCCGGAACGCCGGCGCCGGACGGCGCGGAGCCGTCGCCGGGCTCGTCCGGGGCGGGCGCGAGGGCGGCGAGGACGCGGGCGAGGTCGTGCCGGACGACCCGTGGCAGCGCGAACGGACCCGTCACCGCGACGACGCCGTGCCGCTCGTCGCGCGCTCCGAACGCCCCGCCGCGGTCGCCGATCGAGCCGACGAGCGGTCCCTCGGCGAGCAGCGCGCGCGCCGGAGCGGCGAGCGGCTCTGGCCCGGCGAGCCGGTTTCCGGCCGCGTCGAGCACGATCGCGGCGCGGATGTCGGCCGACAGCTCGTGCAGATACGCGAGCGCGAGAGCAGGCGTGAGGGCGGCTGTCATCGGCGTCCGCGACAATACCCCGCCGGATGCAGCTCTCCCGAATCGCCTGGCTCGTCACCGTGGGCATCTGCCTGGTGGCCGCCCTGATCCTCCTGCTGTCCGGTTACGACGGCTACGCCGGCGTGTCCCTGGCCGTCGCGATCGCCGCTGCGATCAACCTGTTCTGAGCCTCGGTACGTCCTCGCGCGCGCGGTCGAGCGCGAGCCGGCTTCAGCGCGTCCGCGTCCGCGGGCCGCGCGGGAGCCCGCCTCGGCTCGTCCTCCCCCGCGGTCGAGCGGGAGCCGGCCTCGGCGTGTCCTCCCCCCGCGGTCGAGCGGGAGCCGGCCTCGGCGTGTCCTCCCCCGCGGTCGAGCGGGAGCCGGCCTCGGCTCGTCCTCCCCGTGGCTCGGGCAGGACTCGTGCTCGGGGACGCTGACGCGCGTGAGCATGGGCGCGTCGTGCGCGACTTCCGCCGCAGGAAGAACGTGGTCGTGCGCGCCGGCCAGTCATACCTTGCGCGCGCCGAAGCGCTGAGGCGGCGCCGCGAGAAGCCGCCGCACGAGACGACGCGGCGCACGGCGACCGTGGTGGTGGCGCCGCGGATGCCCGCGGACGCGCGGAAGGATCGGCGAACTGCGCTGGTAAGGGATGCGGATCCATCTGGCTCGGCGGCGTCACGGACACGCTCGATCACCGGCGCGGCCAGTTCGCGCACGAGCGATCATCGCCGCGCACGAGTCAAGGGGGTGCTCTACGAACCTTCGAACTATTCGAAGTTCGTCGCACACCCCCTCCCTCGCCCGCCCGGATCGATCACGCGGCCTCGCGAACCGCGCAGCCACCGTGACCCGCTCCTTACCAGCGCAGTTCGCCGGGCCCGAGAAGCACAGAGCTCGCCGGGGCGCATGCGCAGCGCTGCCGGTCGCCTGACCCCGGTAGTTGAGCGGGAGCCGGCCTCATCGTGTCCTCGCCCGCGGGTCGAGCGGGAGCTCCTCCCCGGGGCGCACGCGGTCGGCCGGCTCGAGGTGGATCAGCACGTCGGCGCCGTCGAGCCGCTCGCGGATCGCGTCCTGCAGCGCGTGCGCCGTGTGGTGCGCCTCTTCGAGCGTCGTGCCGTGGCGGAACTGCACGTGCAGGTCGACGTAGCGGCGCGCACCGGCACGGCGGGTGCGCAGCTGGTGGTAGCCGACGACGCCCTCGCCCGCGAACGCCTCGATCGACTCGCGGATCGCGTCGAGCTCCTCGTCGGGCAGTGCCTCGTCGACGAGCACGCGCAGGCTGCCGATCGTGAGCCGCATGCCCGTCACGACGATGCCGACGGAGATCACGAGCGCGACGACCGGGTCGAGCCAGTGGGCGCCGGTGACGCTGACGAGCGCCAGACCGACGAGCACGCCGATCGACGTGTAGGCGTCCGTACGCAGGTGGGCTGCATCGCCCTCCAGCGCGGCGCTCGACAGCTCGCGGCCCTTGCGGAACAGCCAGCTCGAGACCGCGACGTTGACGGCGGCGGCGAAGCCGACGACGACGATGCCGATGCCGAGGTGATCGAGCTGCGGCCCGCTGATCAGCGAGCGGATCGCGGCGAAGGCGATCACCGCGGAGCCCGCGAGGATCAGCATGCCTTCGGCCGCCGCGGCGGCGTTCTCGAACTTCTCGTGCCCGTAGCGGTGCTCCGCGTCCGCCGGCGCCTCGGCGCGGCGGACGGAGAAGAACGCGATCAGGCTGGCGAGCAGGTCGATCCCCGAGTGCAGCGCCTCGGTGAGGATGGCGACGGAGCCCGTCAGGACGCCCGCGACGACCTTGAGGGCGATCAGCACCGTGTTGGAGGCGATCGAGACTGCGGCCGCGCGGCTGCGTCCGCGCGGGTGATCGCCGTCGCGGCTCAACGCGGCGGTCATGCCGGACCGCCGAGTGTCCACGGGCGCCCGCGGCCGCCCAGGGGACGACCGCGTGTCAGCGCCGGAGCCATGCCAGCAGCGCGCGCGCCGCTTGGCCGCGGTGCGAGATCGCGTCCTTCTCTGCGTCCGTCAGCTCGGCCATCGTCCGTCCAGGCGCCTCGTCGGGGATGAACAGCGGGTCGTAGCCGAACCCGCCCTTCCCGCTGAGGGTGGCCGCGAGGGTACCCGTGCAGCGGCCCTCGAACATGTGCTCGGCACCGTCGGGCGTGACGTGGGCGATCACGCAGACGTACCGCAGCGCGGAGCCCGCCGGCGCCTCGGCGTGGAGCTTCTCGAGGTTCTCCTGGTCGGTCGCGCGCTCGCCGGCGTAGCGGGCGGTGCGCACCCCGGGACGCCAGCCGAGCGCCTCGGCCTCGATGCCGGAGTCGTCGGCGAACGCGGCGCGGCCGGTCGCGGCCGCGGCAGAGCGGGCCTTGATCAGCGCGTTCTCCGCATAGGTCTCCCCCGTCTCCTCAGGCGTGCCGGCCTCGTCCGGGAGCGGGTCCAGCGTCACGCCCGGCAGAAGCCTCTCGAACTCGCGGAGCTTGTGCGCGTTGCGGGTGGCGAGCATGAGCCGCACGGCAGGCTCAGCGCAGCGCGGCTTCCTGCGCGGCACGCAGACCGTCGATCCCGTGCTGGGCGAGCTGCAGCAGGTCGTCCAGATGCGCGCGCGACAGCGGCGTCCGCTCGGCCGTCGCCTGCACCTCGACGAGGCCGCCTTCGCCGGTCATGACCACGTTCGCGTCGACCTCCGCGCTCGAGTCCTCGGGGTAGTCGAGGTCCAGCAGCGGCACGCCGTCGACCACGCCGCAGCTGACCGCCGCCACGCTGCCGGTGAGCGGCGAGCGCTCGAGCTTGCCGTCCTCGAGCAGCCGCCGGCAGGCGAGCGCCAGCGCCACGTAGCCGCCGGTGATCGAGGCGCAGCGGGTGCCGCCGTCGGCTTCGAGCACGTCGCAGTCGACATAGACCGTCCGCTCGCCGAGCGCGTCGAGGTCGGCCACGCCGCGGAGCGAGCGTCCGATCAGGCGCTGGATCTCGACCGTGCGGCCGTCCGGCCGGCCCTTCGAGACGTCGCGCTGCTTGCGGTCGCCCGTGGACGCGGGCAGCATCCCGTACTCGGCGGTCATCCACCCGCGGCCCTGGCCGGCCATCCAGCGCGGCACGGACTCCTGCACCGAGGCGGTGCAGATGACGCGCGTGCCGCCGCAGGCGATCAGCGCCGAGCCGGTGGCGGTGCGCACGAAGCCGGGCTCGATGGTCACCGGCCGGAGCTCGTCAGGCGCCCGGCCGCCGGAGCGCGTGGGAGTGACGGTCACGCGCGCGTCCTCGCGAAGTCGCGGTGGAGGCGCCGGGCGGACGTCGCGCCGGGACGGCGGGACGTCGTGCCGAGGAGGGCGGACGTCGCGCGGGAGCGACGCTTCGCCACCGGCGCAGACTGTATGAGAGACAGGGCGACCACGCCGCCAGTCTGGCATGGCGGGTACGCGGAAGCCCGGCGGCCGCGGCGCTGTGCCGGCCGCACTCACTTCGCCTCCAAGCCCGTGATCGTGTCCTTGAGCTTCTTGACGACGGTCTCGGCGATCCCGCCGCCCTTGAGCGTGTCCCCGATCGCGATCACGCCCGCGAGGATCGCCGCGATCAGCAGCACGAGCCCCACGTACTCGACCGTCCCCTGCCCGCGCTGGGCCAGTGCCGCGGCGTGCGCGCGTCCCATCAGCTCGTACATCTCGTCTCCCGCTCGGTCCTCGTCCCGGCGGCCCCGGGACCCGGCGTCCCGCGGGCTTGCGGAACGGGATCGAGTCTCCGGGCGGACCCATGCGCGGATCTACGCGCAGCTGTGCCGGATCAGTGACAAATGTGCAAGGAAAGTGCGACGTGCAGCACTTTCACGGCGGGCATGCGATGGTCTTGTGCCCTGTGCGCGTCCTCGTCGTCACCAACATGTACCCCACGCCGGAGCGGCCCGCCCTCGGCCCGTTCGTGCGCGACCAGGTGGAGGCGCTGCGCCGGCGCCCAGGCCTCGACGTCGAGCTGTTCGCGTTCGGCCCTGGGCCGAAGGCGCTGCTGCGTGCGGCCGGGCGCCTGCGGCGCCGCTTCCGTGGGCAGCGATTCGACATCGTGCACGCGCACTTCGGCTTGACGGCGTGGCCGGCCCTGCTCGCCCGCCTGGGACCCGTGGCGGTCACCCTGCACGGCAACGACCTGCTGGTGCGGCGGTCCTACGCCGCCACGCGTGCCGCGTTGCCGTTCTGCGCGCTGACGGCGGGGGTCTCGCGCGAGTTCAGCGGCAACCTCCCGGGCGCCGGCACGAAGCGGCGCGTCGCGGTGCTGCCCGTCGGCATCGACCTGCAGCGCTTCCGCCCGATTCCACGCGCGCAGGCGCGCGCCCGGCTGGGGCTGGACCCCGGTGGCCGCTACCTCCTGTTCCCGCATGATCCGGCGCGCGCGTTGAAGCGCTACGACCGCGCGCTCGAGGTGGCGGGGGACGTGCCGCTGCTCACGCTCGGCGGCGTCGCGCCCGACGAGGTCCCGTACTGGATCAACGCGGCCAACGCCGTGCTGGTGCCGAGCGAGAAGGAGGCGTTCGGGCTGTCGGTGATCGAGGCGCTCGCGTGTGGCGTCCCGGCGCTCGGCACGCCGGTCGGGATCCATCCGGTGGTGCTCGAAGGCGTCGAGGGCGCGTATTGCGCGCCGTTCGACCGCGACGAATGGCGAGCGGCGCTGCGCCCGCACCTGGAGTCAGAAGACCCGCGCGTGGACGGGCGCGCTCGCGCCGCCCTGTTCTCCGCCGACGCTATGGCCGCGCGCGTCGTCGAGGCGTGGCGCGATCTGCTCGAAGTTCGAACCTCTGGGCGGGGACTTGCGTTGTGAGCGTCGTGGGAACGCGACCCGACCCTATACTCGACCGCTCAGGGGCCGAGAGAAGACCGCGGACCCTGCTTGACCTATGAGCGGCCTGATGCGACGCCTGTCCCGCCGACGCTCCGGGGGTCCCGAAGGCACCGAGCCGCCTACCGCGGCGGCCCAGGGGACCGACGGCGCGCCGAACCAGACCCCCGCAGAGGCGGAGGGCCATACCTCCCTGCTCGCCGACCCGGCGGCGCCGACGCGCGTCCTGCGGCCCGGCGATCCACAGACGGTTCAGGGCGGCGAAGATGCCCATTCGGGCGATCGCGAGCCTGGCCCCGCGCCAGGCGCGGCGTATGCCCCGGTGCAACCCGGCTCCGCGACGCCAGACCCGGGAGCGCCTCATGGCGCGGGGCGGCCGGGCGCGACGACGGGAGAGCCCGCCCCGGGCACGCCCTACGCCGGGCCGCAGCCGGCCTACGTGCCCTTCTCGACCGGCCAGGCGGTGCCCGGAGCGCCGTATTCGGTGCAGGGTCCGGCCGATCCCGAGCAGGGCCCGGTGGCCGATCTGCCGCCCGGACTTGATCCGGACGAGCTCGCCGCGGCTCCGCCCTCGAGCGCGCGCCGCGGCCGCCTGCGCAAGCGCGTCGCGTTCCTGCGCGCTGCTCGCGAGCTGCTGCTGCGCGATCTCGGCGGCTTCATCTACGAGTTGCACCGGACCGCCGGCGACGTCGAGCACGACGCGCACCGCCGTCTGCGCGCGGCCAAGCTCGACCGGCTGACGACGATCGACGCCGAGTTGCACGTGCTCGAGCAGCGGCTCGACGACGTGCGCCGCAACGTCGTCGTGCGCGAGCCCGGCGTCGGCGGCGAATGCCCCGAGTGCGGCGAACTGTTCGGCAGCGACGCGCACTACTGCTCGCACTGCGGCCTCCCGCTCACGGAGAGCGCCCGCCGAGCGCTCGCGCGCGCGGCATCCGCCGCGCCCGAGCCGGTCGTCGCGGCGCCGGAGCCCGTCGCCCCGACGCCGGTCGACCAGCAGACGCGGGAGATGCCGCCCGCGGCGCAGGGCACCGAGTTCGAGTGGCCGCAGCGGACGCCCGCGACGAGCGGGGAGGCGGCGACCGGCGATCAGGGCGAGCCGGCGGCCGGAGACGCGCCGCGAGGTGATGCCGAGACAGGCGGGGCCGCAGACGCGCCACGCGAAGATGCCGCGGCCGGTGGCGCCGCGGACGCGGCGCGCGAAGATGCCGCGGCCGGTGGGGCCGCCGACGCGCCGCGCGAAGATGCCACGGCCGGCGGGGCCGCGGACGCGCCGCGCGGAGATGCCACGCCCGGCGGGGCCGATGATGCGACGGGCGGGGACGCCGCGGGGTCGCGACGCGACGCCACGAGCGGCGGGGCCGGCGACCCGGCGCATGGCGACGCCGCGGCCGACGAGGCCGGAGACTCGCCGCGTGCCGACGCCGACGACGACGCGCCCGGGACTGCCCCGGCACCGGAGCCCGGCGGCGAAGGCACGGCCGGAGATGTGCCTGCGAGCGGCGGTGAGGCGCCGCGGGCGGCCGAGGAGCGGCCGAACGGCCGCGCGTCCGGCAGCACTGGCTACTTCTCGCGCGCGGAGCGTGGCGAATGAGCGCGATGCAGACCCCTCCCCCACCCGACGCGCCGGCGGCTGCCGAGGAGCGGCGCTGCCCGCGCTGCGGCAGCGCGATGGCCCGCGATCAGGAGTGGTGCCTGGCGTGCGGCGCGGCCGCGACGACGGAGATCGCCGAGCCCCGCGGCTGGCGCGTGCCGATCATGCTCACAGGGGCGCTCGCGCTGCTCGGCGTGATCGGGATCGTGCTGGCGATCGCCGCGCTGTCGGGCGGTGGCGAGAAGCTCGGGCAGGCCACGCCGACGCCGTCAGCCGCCGTGCCGCCGCCGGCGACGACGACCCCGTCCCCGACCGCCACGCCGACCGTCTCCCCGCTGCCGACCGAGACGACCACGCCGGACCCGAACGCGACCACCACGCCGGACCCGAACGCCACCACGACGCCGGATCCGAACGCCACCGCGACGCCTGACGACAGCGGCACCGGCACCGGCTCGTCGTTCGCCGACTGGCCCGGCGGCAGCGGCTGGACCGTGATCATCGAGTCCGCCACGTCGCGGTCCAAGGCCGAGAGCGTCGCGACCGCCGCGCAGGGCAAGGGCCACACCGTCGGCATCCTGCACTCCGACGACTACTCGTCGCTGAACCCCGGCTACTACGTCGTCTTCACGGAGAAGTACAGCTCCGAGAGCGCGGCCGAGGACGGCCAGAAGGCGATCAAGTCCGACTACCCCGACGCCTACGTGCGCCGGGTCAAGCCCTGACCGAGGCGCCCAGCCCCGGCCAGTAGGGCTCGAGCCGCTCCAGCGCACGCACCGCCAGCGGATGCAGCTCCGGCGGCGCCGCCGCGCGCGGCGTGCCGACGTCCACGAGCGCCGGCATCAGGGCCGCCATCGAGTGCGCCAGCGCGCCCAGGTCGTACCCGCCCTCGAGCACGAGACCCAGCGGCGCGCCCAGCCGGTCGGCCGCCCGCCGCAATGACGCGGCCATCGCCGCGAACCCCGCTTCACTCACCCGGCAGGACGCCAGCGGGTCGTCGCGGTGCGCGTCGAAGCCCGCCGAGATCAGCACGAGCTGCGGCTCCCACGCCGCCGCCAGGGCGCCCGCGACGTGCTCGACCAGCGAGGTGTAGGCGAGGTCGCCCGTCCCGCCGGGGACCGGCACGTTGACGGTGAAGCCCTCGCCCTCCCCCGACCCCACGTCGGACGCCGGGCCGGTGCCGGGATACAGCGGCCACTCGTGGATCGACATGAACAGCACGCCCGCGTCGGCGTGGAAGATGTCGTTCGTCCCGTTGCCGTGGTGGACGTCCCAGTCGACGATCATGACGCGCTCGAGCCCGTGGGCCGACCGAGCGTGCCGCGCCGCGGCGGCGACGTTGTTGAAGAAGCAGAACCCCATCGCGCGATCGGTCTCCGCGTGATGGCCCGGCGGCCGCAGCGCGCTCACGCCGAAGTCCGCGTCGCCGCCGAGCAGCGCGTCGACCAGCGCCACCGCGCCCCCCGCCGCCCGCAGCGCCGCCTCCCATGTCGCGGGCACCGCGAACGTATCGGCGTCGATCGCGCCGCCGCCGCTCGCGCACAGCTCCTCGATCGCGGTCACGTGGGTCTCGGGATGGACGCCGAGCAGCGCCTCCCGCGACGCCGCCGGCGCCTCGACGCGCGTGCACCCGAACCAGTCCGCCGCGCTCATCTCGGCCTCCAGCGCGCGGATCCGCGCCGGCCGCTCCGGATGCCCGGGGACGTCGTGCGCGAGCACTGCGTCGTGACGCAGCCAGATCGAGCGTCGAGTCTCCCCCATGCCCACACCGTACCCTTGACGACCGATGGCGGACATCATCGTGGTGGGCGCCGGCGCCGCGGGTCTGTTCGCCGCGTTGACCGCTGCAGAGAAGGGGGCGAGCGTCACGCTCGTCTCTGCGCGTCCGCTCGCCGAGACCGCCTCCTACTGGGCGCAGGGTGGGGCGGCGGCGGCGCTCGCGGTCGACGACTCGCCCGCGATCCACCTGCAGGACACGCTCGCGGCGGGCCGCGGGCTCACGCGTCCCTCGGCCGCCGAGGTGCTCACCGAGGAGGCCGCCGCGCGCGTCCGCGAGCTGCAGGCGCTCGGCGTGATCTTCGACGCCGACCGCCACGGCGAGCTCGCGCTCGGCCTCGAGGGCGGCCACTCCCGGCGCCGCATCATCCACGCCGGTGGGAGCGCGACCGGACGCCGGATCCTGCGCCAGCTCTCGGCGGACGTCGCCGCCGACCCGCGGATCGAGGTCCTCGAGGGACGGCGCGCCGCGGGCATCCTGCGCGACGGCGAGGGCCGCGCGGTCGGCCTCACGCTCGAGGGGGGCGGCACGCTGACCGCGCGCGCGACGATCCTCGCCACCGGCGGCGCGGCCGCGCTGTGGTCGCGCACGACCAATCCGCCGGGCTCGTTCGGCTCGGGGCTGCTGCTCGCCCGCCACGCCGGCGCCGCGCTCGCCGACCTCGAGTTCACCCAGTTCCACCCGACGGCGGTCGTCGGCATCCAGGGCCGCGAGGGCTTCTTGATCTCCGAGGCGGTCCGCGGCGAGGGCGCGACGCTGCACGGCCCCGACGGCGAGCGCTTCGTCGACGAGCTCTCCCCGCGCGACGCCGTCGCCCGCGCCATCTTCCGCCTCCTGCGGCAGACGGGCGCGCCGGCCGCGTACCTCGACATGAGGATGGTCGATCCGGGCCGCTTCCCGAACGTCGTCAGCGCGCTGCGCGAGGCGGGCCTGGATCCGATGACGCAGCGGGTGCCCGTGGCGCCCGCGTCGCACTACGTGATGGGCGGCATCGTCACGGACCTGGACGGCCGCGCCGACGGCGTCGAGGGCCTCTACGCCGTCGGCGAATGCGCCTGCACCGGCCTGCACGGCGCCAACCGCCTCGCGTCGAACTCGCTCTCGGAGTGCTTCGTCTTCGGCCGCCGCGCCGCGCTCGCCGGGCTCGACGAGCCGGAGCCGCCGTCCGTGACGGCCGTCCCGCCGCCCGAGACCGTCGCTCCACCGCCGACCCGCGACACCCGCAAGGCGGTCTGGCGGCTGGCCGGCCTCGAACGCAGTGCGGAGGGCCTGAACGAGTTGCGTGACGACCCGCACCCCCTCGCCCGGCTCGTGGCGGCGTCGGCCCTGGCCCGGGAGGAGACGCGCGGTGCGCATGCGCGCGCGGAGTTCCCGGAGACCGATCCTTCCCTCGATGGGCGCCACACCGTGTTTCCCGCGGGTTCGGAGACACCCGCGTTCGTGCCTTGGCTTTAGTCGACCTCCCTTCTTAACGCGAAGTCAACAAAGCCGACGTTTCGAGCATCGGCACACCCGGTGAACACACCTGCACCGGGCCACGGATGGGACTCGCCGCCGTACGGGCAGTCCCGGGGAGACACCGATGTACCACTTCAGTCGTTCCATCTATAGGGAGCTCGCGCCGGAGATCATCGAGGACCGCGCGGAGAGAGAGGGTCCTACCAACCACGAGCGCGTCCTCCGCTCCTGCGAGACCTGCGTAGAACGGCTCGCCACGGACTGGCACTACTTCGCCAAGCCGACGAAGACGCTGTTCAACGACATCCGGGTCTACTTCCCGATGTCGTCCCAGCTGCGCGTCTACAAGGTCGTCGATCGCTACATGACGTTCGCGCGCGACTACTTCGCCGCCAACCCGGCGACGGAGCAGCTCGAGTGTCGTGCAACCACTCGCCGCGGCACGCCGTGCCAGCGCACGCCGCTGCCGCACAACGGCTACTGCCCTTCGCACCAGCACCTGGCTGAGACCGAGGGCGTGCCGATCGCCGCCTGATCGCCCGCCCAGGAGTACGGTGCGCGCGTGCTCCTGGGCGTAGATGTCGGTGGGACGTTCACGGACGCCGTCCTCGCGGTCGGCGACCGGCTGTTCACCGCCAAGGCGCCGACGACGCCTGAGGACCAGTCCGAGGGCGTGCTCGCGGCGGTCGAGGCGGTGCTCGAGCGCGCGCGGGCCGAGGCGGGCGACGTGACGGAGTTCGCCCACGGCACGACCGCCGCGACCAACGCCCTGCTCGAGGGCGAAGGCGCGCGGACGGTGCTCGTGGCCACCAAGGGCTTCGAGGACGTCGTCGAGCTCGGCCGCCAGGCGCGCGCCGACCTCTACCGGCTGTGCGTCGCGCGGCCGGCGCCGCTCGTGCCCCCGGAGCTGCGCGTCGGCGCCGACGAGCGGATGACGCCCGACGGCCCCCTGCAAGCACTCGACGCCCGGAGGACCGCTGACGCGATCGCCGAGCTGGACCCCGAGTCGATCGCCGTATGCCTGCTGCACGCCTACCGGCATCCGGAGCACGAGCGCGCGCTCGGCCAGGCGCTCGCGGAGCGGCTGCCCGGCGTGCACGTCTCCTTGTCGCACCAGGTCGTCGGCACGTTCCGCGAGTACGAGCGCGCGGCGACGACCGAGCTCGACGCCGCGCTCTCCCCGCTGCTGGCGGCCTACCTGCGGCGGCTGACCGAGCGTGCCGAGGAGGCCGGGCTGCCGCACCCGAGCGTGATGCAGTCCTCCGGCGGCCTCGCGGCGCTCGAGGAGGCGGCCGACCACGCGGTGCTCACCGTGCTCTCCGGTCCCGCGGGCGGCGCGGCCGGCGCGGCGTGGGCGGCGACGGCGGCGGGTGAGCCCGACACGCTCTGCTTCGACATGGGCGGCACGAGCTGCGACGTCTGCGTCGTGCTCGGCGGCGAGGTGCGCGAGGCGTCGGGGCGCGAGGTCGGCGGCCGCCCGGTTGCGCTGCCGATGCTCGACATCCACACGGTCGGCGCGGGTGGGGGCTCGATCGCGTGGCGGGACGCCGGCGGAGCGCTCCGCGTCGGTCCGCGAAGCGCCGGCGCGCGCCCCGGCCCGGCCGCCTACGGCCACGGCGGCACCGAGCCGACGGTCACCGACGCCAACCTGATCCTCGGCCTGCTCGGTGACGAGGCGCCGCTGGCGGGCGGGATCGCGCTCGACCGCGAGGCGGCGTCGAAGGCGATCCGCGAGCTCGGCGACGCGCTGGGGCTCGGCGAGCGCGAGACCGCGGAGGGGATCGTCCGCGTCGCCAACGCCGAGATGGTGCGGGCGCTGCGGGTGATGACCGTCGAGCGCGGCGTCGACCCGCGCGAGCTCGCGCTGATGGCGTTCGGCGGCGCCGGGGGCCTGCACGCCGCGGCGATCGCGCGCGAGCTCGGGATCACGAAGATCCTCGCGCCGCGGGCCTCGGGCGTGCTTGCCGCGCTCGGCCTCGTCGTGTCCGAGCGCCGCCGCGACGCCCAGCGCAGCGTCCTGCTCGCCGGCGACGCGCTCACCACCGACGCGATCCGCGAGGAGGCGGAGAGGCTCGCCGGCACCGCCCGCGAGACGCTCGAGGATGCGGACATCCGGCTCGTCGCCGAGCTGCGCTACCGCGGCCAGGCGTTCGAGCTCTCGGTCGAGCTCGGGGACCTTGACGCGGACTCGCTCGAGCAGGCCTTCCACGACGCCCACGAGCAGGCATACGGCTATTCTGACCCTGAGGTGGAGGTTGAGCTCGTGACCTTGCGCGCGACCGCCACGGTGGCCGGCCCGGCGATCGACGCCGACGCGCGAGGCGAGGCGCGGCGCGGGAGACGGCGCGCGATCCTCGACGGCGAGGAGCACGAGGCGGAGGTCATCCGCGGCGAGCCCGCGCCCGGCGAGGAGATCACCGGTCCGGCGATCGTCGAGCTGCCCGAGGCGACGCTCGCGGTCCCGCCCGGCTGGCGCGGCGAGGTCCTCGGCAACGGCACGATCAGGATCGAATGGACCCCGTAACCCTTCGTGTCGCCTCCGGCGCGCTGCGCGCGACCTGCGAGGAGATGGGCGCGGTCCTGATCAAGGCCAGCCACTCGGCGAACATCAAGGAGCGCCGCGACGCGTCGTGCGCGCTCTTCGATCCCGACGGCCGGATGGTGATGCAGGCCGAGCACATCCCGGTGCACCTCGGCGCGATGCCGGCGGCGGTCGCCGCCGTCGCCCGCGAGCGGCACGAGCCCGGCGTCGCCTGGGTCCTCAACGACCCCTACGCCGGCGGCACACATCTCCCCGACATCACCGTGATCACGCCGGTGTTCGCGGGTGAGGAGCTGATCGGCTTCGCCGCCAACCGCGCCCACCATGCCGACGTCGGCGGGCCCACGCCAGGCTCGATGCCGGCCGACTCCAGGACGCTCGACGACGAAGGCGTCGTGATCGCGCCGCGGCGCCTCACCGCCGCGGCGATCGACGAGATCGTCGCCCGGATGCGCCAGCCCGAGCAGCGCCGCGCCGACCTGCGCGCCCAGCTCGCGGCCAACCGCACCGGCGCCGCGCGGCTCGCCGAGCTGCACGAGCGGATGCCGCTCAAGGAGGCGATGGACGCCACGATCGAGTACGCCGAGCGGCGCACCCGGGCGGCGCTGGAGGCGCTCGAGGACGGGACGTATCGCGCGCAGGACGTGCTCGAGGCGGTCGAGGGCGACCTCGCTGTCAAGCTGGCCGCGACGGTGGACGGCGACACGCTCCACCTCGACTTCACCGGCACCGACCCCCAGCACGACGGCAACCTCAACTGCCCGCTGGCCGTGACCGTCTCCGCCTGCTGGTTCGCCGTGCGCGTGCTGACCGACCCGGACATCCCGCCCAGCTCGGGCGCCATGGCACCCGTCACCGTGACCGCGCCGGAGGGCTGCCTGCTCAACGCGACCGCTCCCCACGCGGTGGTGGCCGGCAACGTCGAGACGTCCTCGCGCGTCGCCGACCTCGTCCTGCGCGCATTCGGCCGCGCGCTCGGCCAGGGCACGATGAACAACCTCACGCTCGGCAACGACCGCTTCACGTACTACGAGACGCTGGGCGGCGGGCAGGGCGCGTGCGCGGATGCCGACGGCCCGAGCGCCGTCCACGTGGCGATGTCGAACACGCTCAATACGCCGGTCGAGGCGCTCGAGCTCGAGTTCCCCCTGCGCGTGAGGACCTACGCGGTGCGCCGCGGCTCAGGCGGCGGCGGCCGCCACAAGGGCGGCGACGGCGTCATCCGCGAGCTCGAGGCGCTCGCCCCGATGGACTACTCGCTGCTCACCGAGCGCCGCCGCCACGCTCCGCCGGGCGCGGACGGCGGCGAGCCCGGCGCCAAGGGCCGCAACCTGGTGGACGGCCAACCGCTGCCGCCCAAGGCGCGCGGTAGCCTGGCGCCCGGTCAGACGTTGAGGATCGAGACGCCGGGAGGTGGTGGGCATGGCTGACCGTGCCGTCGGGTTCATCGGGCTGGGCATCATGGGGTCGCTGCAGGCGGCGAACCTTGCCAAGGCCGGGTATGAGCTGACCGTCTACAACCGCACGCGGGAGAAGGCCGACGCGTGGGCCGCCGAGCACGGCGGCACCGTGGTCGACTCGCCGCGCGAGGTCGCCGAGCGCTCGGACGTCGTGATCACGATGGTCGTCGACGGACCGCAGGTCGAGGCGATGGTCGACGCGGCGCTCGAAGGCGCGCGCGATCACACGCTGTTCATCGACATGTCGACGATCGCGCCCGGTACCGCACGCGGGCTCGCGGAGAAGCTGAGCGAGCGCGGCCACGCGTTCCTCGACGCGCCGGTCACCGGCTCCTCGCCCAAGGCGAAGGCCGGGACACTCGTGATCATGGTCGGCGGCGCCGGCGAGGACCTCGAGCGTGCGCGCCCGCTGTTGGAGGTGATGGGCGAGAAGATCGTCCACTGCGGCGAGGCCGGCCAGGGCCAGGCCGTGAAGGTCATCTCGAACACGATCACCGCGATCAACGCCGCGACGCTCGCGCAGGGCCTGACGGTCGCGCGCCAGGCCGGCGTGGACCTCGACGCACTGCTGGAGGCGATGGAGGGCGGCTCGGCCGACTCGACGATGCGCTCGCTCAAAGGCCGTCCGATGATCGAGCATGACTTCACGCCATTGTTCAAGCTTGCCCATATGCTCAAGGACATACGGCTCTGCCTTGCCGAAACGCGCACGGCAGGCAGCGCATTTCCGTTTGCTGGTCTTGCTCAGGAGCTCTACGGCGCCGGTATCGGGCGAGGACTCGGCGACGAGGACTTCTCAGCCGTGATCCGCGTCGTAGAGGGTCTCAACGGCGTTTAGATGGCGCGTTGGCGCTCCGTGCAGAAATTCGTGCATATCGCCAAGAACAGTGTTTTTTGCAGGGATATTTTGAGTTCTCGCGACTTTGTGCATAGTATGTGACGTCCCGCCGGGTGGTTTCCGGGTCGCAGTCTCGGGCAGGGTCGTTGCGGCAGGTCCCCCTTTGTGGGATTCCGCTGGTCTTTAACTCCATCTCCCCCCACCTCTATGCCGATCGCTTTCAAGGAATGGGCCGTCACCGTGCGCGCGCTTGCAGAGGGTGAGCAGCTGCTCACGCTCCGTAAAGGCGGTATTCGCGAGCCGAACAAGCACTTCGAGCTCGAGCACGACCGCTTCTTCCTTTACCCCACCTTCGATCACCAGCGCAACGACCTCGTGCGCGAGTCGCATCACCCCGAGCTGCGCCGTGCGCTCGAAGAGGGCGTCTGGCCCGACGGCGAGCCGCCCAGCCGCGCCCTGACGACGGACGGCGGCATCCCGCAGCCCGACCGCGTGCGCATCCGCGCGTGGGCCGAGGTGGCCGGCACGTGGACGATCACCGATCGCCGCGCCCTCGACGCGCTGTCGCCGTTCCACGTCTGGACGACCGACTACGCCGAGAAGCGGCTGGCGTGGAAGCGCCGGCACCCGCTCAACGTCCTGCTCCTCCGTACTTATCGCATCCCGCGCCCGGTCACCGTGCGAGTACGCGACGACTACGGCGGCTGCCGCTCGTGGCTGGAGATCACGCGCGACCTGCCGTTCGAGGGCACGCCGGTGCTGTCGGACGAGGAGTTCGACCGCGCGTCCGAGGAGATCGGCGCGATCGCCGACTCCAACGGCGTCGCCGCCTACGTGTAACGCCCGGCGTTTGGGGGTATCGGCGCGGGCGGTGCCCGCGCTCCGCGTCGCCGTGGCGTTCTCGCTGCTCACAGCGGCGCCCGCGTCTGCGCAGCTCCCGCCGCTGCCGATCCCCACGCCCGCGCCGACGGTCGCGCCCGGCAACTACCAGGCCGACGACGGCGGCGGCTTCCGCTCGATCCTGCCCTCCGGCACGCGCGGCCGCTACTCGCTGACCGAGCTGGCCGCGTTCCTCACCACCGGCGCGACGGTCCCGCACTGCTGCGACCAGCTGCCGACGTACGACGGCCTCAACCGCGCCGTCCCAGGCTTGACGGCGGCGGCCGTCCCCAGCTACTTCAAGGACGCGAGCTTCGGCGTCCCCGCCGGCCAGGCCGAGCGGACGTACTCGCCGCGCGCCGACGTCACGATCGTCCGCGACCGGGCGTTCGGCGTCCCGCACGTGTACGGCCGCACGCGCTCCGGCGCGATGTTCGGGCTCGGCTACGCCGGGGCCGAGGACCGGCTGTTCTTCATGGACGTGCTGCGCCACGCCGGCCGCGGCGAGCTGTCGAGCTTCGCGGGCGGAGCCAACCAGGCGCAGGACGCCGAGCAGTGGGCGGTCGCGCCCTACACCGAGGCCGACCTCGAGCGCCAGGCGCGCGACCTGCCGAGGTACCTCGGCGCCCAGGGCGCGCAGATCGTCGCCGACGTCGACCAGTACGTCGCCGGGATCAACCAGTACATCCTCGAGGCCAAGCTCGATCCGGCGAAGCTGCCGGGCGAGTACGCCGCGATCGGCCGCCCGCTCGGGCCCGACCCGTTCAAGCCCGCGGACCTGATCGCGACAGCCGCGATGGTCGGCGGCATCTTCGGCAAGGGCGGCGGCGGCGAGCTCGAGTTCTCGCGGCTGGCCGATGCGCTGGAGGCGCGCTTCGGGCGAATGCTCGGCGACCGCGTGTTCCGCGACTTCCGCTCGGCCGAGGACCCGGAGGCGCCGGTCACCGTACGCTCGGAGCGCTTCCCGTACCAGGTTCCGCCGCGCCGGCCGCGCGGGGTCGCACGGCCTGATCCCGGCTCGTTCAAGGCGTCTCAGCCGGCGACCGGCGGCTCGATCCTCGGGTTCCCGGCGCGCGCCTCGAACGCGCTGCTCGTCGCGGGCGCGCACTCCAAGAGCGGGCATCCGCTGATGGTCGCGGGCCCGCAGGTCGGCTACTTCAACCCGCAGATCCTGATGGAGGAGGACGTCCACGCGCCGGCGAGCGCGGACGGTCCGGGGATCGACGCGCAGGGCGCGTCGTTCGTCGGCATCAACCTCTACGTCCAGCTCGGCCGCGGGCGCGACTACGCGTGGAGCGCGACCTCGGCGGGCCAGGACATCATCGACACCTTCGCGGTGCCGCTGTGCGACGCGACCCACTACCGGTTCCGCGGCGCCTGCGAGCCGATCGAGGTGCTGGAGAAGACCAACGCGTGGGTCCCGACGGCGGCGGACCAGACGCCTCCGGGAACGCAGCGGTTGCGGGCGGAGCGGACCAAGCTCGGGATCGTCGCCGGGCGCGGGACCGTGCACGGCCGGCCGGTGCTCTTCACCAAGCTGCGCTCGACCTACTTCCACGAGGTCGACTCGGCCGCGGGCTTCATGGACTTCAACACGCCGGCGGCGGTGCGCGATCCGGCGAGCTTCCAGCGCGCGGCGGCAAAGATCGGCTACACGTTCAACTGGTTCTACGCCGACGACCGGCACATCGCGTACTTCAACTCAGGCGACAACCCCGTCCGCGCCGCGCGCGTCGACCACGACTTCCCGGTCAGCGCGACGTACGAGTGGCGCGACTGGGACCCCGGCACCTGGCGCGCGCGGTTCACCCCCGCGAGCGAGCACCCGCAGGTCGTCGACCAGGACTACCTGGTGAACTGGAACAACAAGCAGGCGCGCGGCTACCGCTCGGCGGACGAGAACGCCTACTCGTCGACCTACCGGTCGGTGCTGCTCGAGGATCGCGTGAAGGCGGGCATCGCCGGCGGTCGCAAGATGGACCTGGCGCAGCTGATCGGCGTGATGGAGCTGGCGGGGACCGAGGACCTGCGGGCCCACGCGGACCTGCCGCTCGCGCTGCGCGTGATCGGGTCCTCGCGCGAGCCGGCCGTCGCGAAGCTGCGCGCCTGGCTGCGCGACGGCGCGCTGCGCAAGGACGCCGACGGCGACGGCGTCTACGAGCACGCGGACGCGATCCGGATCATGGACGCGTGGTGGCCGCGCTGGCTACGCGCGCAGTTCGAGCCGGTGCTCGGCAGGACCGCGTTCGACACGCTGACGGCCACGATCGCGACCGACAACCCGCCCAACAACCACGGCCAGCACCTCGGGTCGGCGTTCCAGGGCTCCTGGTACGGGTTCGCGAGCAAGGACCTCCGGACCGTGCTCGGGGACAAGGTCCGCGGCAGGTACGCGCGCACCTACTGCGGGCGCGGCTCCTTGGCACGCTGCCGGCGCGCGCTCCTGAAGTCGCTGAAGGCGGCGGCGGCGGTGCCGGCGTCCGAGGTCTACGGCGGCGACAAGGTGTGCGCGGACGCCGGCAAGGCGGGCGACCAGTGGTGCTTCGACGCCGTCCGCCAGCGTCCCATCGGCGGCGCGACGCAGCCGCTGATCGCCTGGATCAACCGGCCGACGTTCCAGCAGGCCGTCGAGGTGCAGACGCACGTGGCGCGCTGAGCGCGGCGGCGACACAGGCGACGCCGGCCAGCAGGGTTCCGAGGCGGGCGCCGGGACCGGCGAGGACGGGTCCCGCGAGCGCGGCGCCGGCGGCGTAGACGCCGGTCCGCAGGCCCGCCGCGCTCGTGAAGACCTGCGCGCGCAGGTGCGGCGGCGACCAGCGTGAGCGGGCGGTCATCAGCGCCGCGATCGCGACGCCCTGCGGCGCGCCCGTGAGCGCGGCGGCGGCGAGCGCCGATGGGGGGCTCGGGGCGGCGGCGAGCAGAGCGAGGCCGAGGCCCTGGGCGAACGTGCCGGCGGCGACGAGGCCGAGCAGGCCGCGGCGCGCCTGCAGCGCGGGTGCGAGGGCTGCGCCGGCCAGTGCGCCCGCGGCGACCGCGGCGAGCAGCAGGCCGCCCGCCTCCTCCCCCGCCCCGAGCGCGGCCGCCAGCGCGGGCGCGCCGACGCCCATGAAGCCCCAGGGGAGCTGCGCGAGCATGGTGATCAGCGTCACGGCGCGCAGGTCGGGGGTGCGCAGGAGGTGCGACGCGCCCGCCCGCAGGACCGGCCACGGCGCCTCGGCCGCGCGCTCGCCGTCGACCGCGCGCGGCAGGCTCAGGACCGCGGCGAGGCCGGCGAGCGCCAGCGCGACCTGGAGCCCGACGGCGGCGTGCGCGCCGGCGGCCGCGGCGGCGCCTCCCGCAAGCGCCGGCCCGGCGACGTTGACGACGTTGTAGGTCATCGAGTCCAGCGCCGCCGCGCGCGGCAGGCGCTCCGGCGCGACGAGCGAGGCGACCATGCTGGAGAAGCCGCCGGTGACGAGCGGCTGGGTCAGGCCCGCCAGCGCGGCGCACGGCACCATCAGCGGCGCCGGGACGGCGAGCATGGCGGTGAGCGCCGCGGCGAGGAGCACCTGGTTGCCCGCGATCGCGTAGCGGCGGCGGCCGGCGACGTCCAGCCAGGCGCCGAGCAGCGGCGCGGTGACGAGCGTCGGCAGCAGCGCGGCGGAAGCGGTCAGACCCCCGAGCGAGGCGCTGCCCGTGCGGTCGAGGACGAGCAGGATGGGCGCCAGCCACATCGCGTCGGCGAGGCGGCAGGCTGCCGCGGCGAGGAGGTAGCGTCGCACGTAAGCGGCACGCTACCCGTTATCGCTTACAGGAAACGGGCGGACGGAGAACGCGCGCGTCAGCCGCTGCGGTGACGCCGGACGTTCATCCGCGTCGAGCAGGTGCGCGAGCAGTAGCGGCGGTCGCCGCGCGGGGAGGTGTCGGCGAAGACGCGCTGGCAGTCGTGCGCGGCGCAGAACCGGAGCCGGTCGAGCCCGCGCTCGGCGGCCAGCGCGGCGAGCTCGGTCGCGGCCGTGACCGCGATGCGGTCGGCCGGGGAGAGCTCCTCGGTGGGCGCGCGCAGCGACCAGCGCGTGGACGCGGAGGAACCGCCGGGGGTGGCCTCGCCGCCGGGGATGGCCTCGCCGCCGGGGGCGGAACCGCCGGCGGCGGTGGCCCAGCCGGCGGGCAGCAGCCGCAGCGTCGCCCCGCGCGCCAGCAGCGGGTTCAGGGCGGCCGCGAGCTCGCCCATGTCGCGCGCCTCGAACGCCGTGAGCAATCGCCCGCGAACCTCGCGCAGCTCCTCGACGGGCGCCGGCTCGAGCCCGTACGGCTCGAGCAGCGCCGCGACCGCGTCCGGCCCCGTGAGCTTCTCCGGGGGGTCGGCCGGACGCGGCCGGGTGTTCACGAGGTCGGCGGCGAGCGAGCTCACAGCGTCGTCGCGAGCCACTCCTGGGCCGCCGGCACGTGGGCCGGGTCGATGTGATGCGCCGCGCCGGACTCGTGATAGGAGACGTCGAGCCCCGCCAGCGTCTCGCGCGCCGTCCGCGCGAACGCGACGTCCATCACCGGGTCGTTGCGGCCGTGCGCGATGAACACGCGCGGGCGGCGGGTCAGCTCGGGGGTCCAGCCGTCGACCGTCGGGATGAAGCCCGAGAAGGCGAGGATCCCCGCCGGCGCCGGGCGGTCGCCGCCCAGGCCGAGCGAGTAGCTCATGACCGAGCCCATCGAGAAGCCGCCGAACACGGTCTGCGCGGGCGTGAGCCCGGTGCGCTCCCACAGCTCGTCGTGCAGCGCGCCCAGCGCGCGGTAGGCGGCCTGGAAGCTGTCATGGTCCGGGTAGCCGACGCGCGGCACGAGGTACCAGTGGTAGCCCGGCCAGCCCGGGATCTGCAGCGGCGCTCGGGGGGTGACCACGTGCAGCCGGCGCTCCGGGTCCAGCACGTCGCCCAGGCCGAGCAGGTCCTGCTCGTCGGCCCCGCGCCCGTGGTGCAGCACCAGCAGGCCCTCAGCCGTGCCGGCGGCCGGACGCTCCTGATAGACCAGCTCGCTCAATGTCCTCACGATAAGCCTCCCCCTACGCGACGCGCGCGGTGCGCGGGTTCTCGACGGGACGCAGCGTGGACTCCAGATGCTCGCGCAGGTGCTCGTGCTGCTTGGGCAGCTTCAGCCCCTCGCCGAGGTGCGCGGGGTCCTCGTCGACGGCGAAGCCCGGGCTCAGCGTGGCGATCTCGAACAGCACGCCGCGCGGCTCGCCGAAGTAGATCGACTGGAAGTAGTCGCGATCGCGGACGTCGCTCACGTAGCCGCCGGCGGAGGCGATCCGCTCCTGCCACGCGAGATGGTCCTCGTCGCGCGAGCCCCAAGCGATGTGGTGGACCGTGCCCGCGCCCTGCGCGCCGCGCGCGGCCGGCGCCGGGTCGTAGGCCCAGTTGAAGCGGCGTTCGGAGCCCTCGAGCACGTACTCGCCCGCACCCTGGTAGGTGAAGCCGAGCGTGTGGGTGAGGACGCGCTCCTCGACGTTGGCGTACACGCTGTAGGCGCGCGCACCCTCCAGGCCCGTGATCGCGTGCTCGGCCGGGATCTCCGGATGCGCGGCGGCCAGCGGCGGGTTGCCGAGCGAGCTGACCACCAGCTCCAGCTGCAGGCCGTCGGAGTCGGTGAAGCGCAGTGAGCCCTCGCCGCGGGTGCCGCCGACGCGCGCCTGCCAGAAGTCCAGCGCCGCCTCGCTCGCGACGCCGAGCTGCAGCGTGTGGATCATGCCGATGCCCGCGCGCCCGCGCGCCGCGCCGGGGAACTCGAACCAGGTCAGGATCGAGCCGGGGGCGCCGGTCTCGTCGCCGAAGTAGAGGTGGTACGCGTCGGGCTGATCGAAGTTCACCGTCTTCTTCACCAGCCGCAGGCCGAGGACGTCGCCGTAGAAGCGCGCGTTCTCCTGCGCGTCGCCCGTGATCATCGTGATGTGGTGGAGCCCGACCAGGTTCATGGTTTCGCCCTTCAAGTAGTTGTGCGTGCAACTATAGCGAGGCGTGCGTCATCCTCAAGGGGTGCCGTGGGTCGAGAGCGCGTCGGAGACGTTCGTGGCGCGCCATGACGAGCGCGACGCCGAGGACGCCGCGCGCGTGCTCGCCCAGCTCGAGCACGCGCGGGCGCGCTTGGAGGAGCGCTTCGAGGCGCGGCCGGGCGAGCTCGCCGTCGTCCTGCACCCTTCGGCCGCGCAGCTGGACGCGGCGCAGCCGTGGCTGCCGATCGCCCGCCGGCTGACCGCACCGGCGGCGCGGCGCTATGTCGTCGGCTGGGCGGGCGAGCGCGAGCTGCACGTGCTCGCCCCGCGACTGCTCGCGCACCGCGCGTCGAACGTCGAGGGCTCGCTGGAGATGCTGATGCTCACGCCGTCGGCGCTGCTCGCCCGCCGTTACGTGGCGGCCGGACACCCGCCGCTCCCGCCGCCGTTCCGGCCCGGCCGGATCGCGCGCTGGGGACGCTGGGCGTGGCTCGTGGAAGGCGCCGCGCAGTGGCTGTCGGGCCAGACGCGGCACGTGCACCCCGCGGTGGCGCGGCGGCTGCGCGAGGGCGGCGAGCCGGAGTTCCCGCCCAATCGCGCGGATGCGCTGCTGTTGGGCGGCACGGTGTTCGACCTGCTCGCGCGCGAAGAGGGCGAGCGCGCGTGCATCACGCTCGCGCGCGGTCCGCATCCGGACGGCCCCGTGCGCGCGCTGGAGATCGCGTTCCCGCGGGCGTTGCGGCACACCGAGCGCGCGTGGCGCTCGCACCTCGCGCGGCTGTAGACGCGCGCCGCCCTACAGCGTCGCGCCGGCGACCGGCGACGGCCGGCGCTGCGCGCCCTGCGCGAGCGCGGCGCCCACGACGAACGTCGCGATCACGAGGATCGAGACGAGCGCGAGCACGACGGCGAGGACGCGGACCCATGCGGGACGCGCCGCGGGCGGGCGCAACGGCATGCGCGCCGGCACGCCGAGGATCTCGCGCGCGGCGTCGGCCCCGGACGCCGCGACGACGATGTCGCGCGGCCCCGCGGCCAGGAAGTCGGGCACGTCGAAGCCGCCGGAGCGCCGCACCAGCGATGGGATCCCCTCCTCGAGCAGCAACCCCTGCAGCAGCTCGGCCTCCGCCTGGTGGCGCGCCGTCGCGACCCGCGTCAGCGGTCCTTCGGCATAGCCCGGCCGCACCTTGCGCGCCTTCTCGCGCAACTCGGTCTCCGGCGGGAGCACCGCGTCGTGGTGCACCAGGGGCACGCCGCAGGCATCGCAGAAGCGCTCGTCCGCCGCGTGATGCCTCCCGCACCCCGGGCAGACCAGGGTCATCCGTCGACCTGGAGCTCGACCTGCGTGACCTCGTCGCCGACGATCGACCACGTCCGGAGGTCCGGCTGCGCGTTCTTGACGCCCACGATCAAGTAGAGCGTGCCGGGGAACGCCGGCATGTCGGTGCCGCCGAGCTTGGCGAGGTTGATGTCGGTCTGCGACGGGACCGGGTCCGACCGCGTGTGCGAGTGATAGATGATGCCGAGGTCCTGCCCGGCGTCCTCGATCGTCTCCATGATCCGGTACTGCTCGGCCGGATCGATGATGTAGCGCAGCGGGCTCGCCGCGGCGTTGCGCGCGCGGTGCACCGCGACCGCCTCGCCGTTGCGCGAGGCGATCATTCCACAGCACTCGTTCGGCGCCTCCTCGCGCGCGTGGGCGACGACGTCGTCGAGGAGCTGTCGCGGGATGCGCAGAGCTACTTGGCCCTCGGGAGCGGGGTGGCGTCCTCTTCGTCCTCGCGGCGCTCGCCGCTGAGGGAGTCCTTGAACTCTCTCATGCCCTTCCCGAGGGATTTGCCGACCTCGGGCAGGCGCTTGGGCCCGATCACGATCAGCGCGATGACGAGGACGATGATGAGCTCGGTGGGACCGATGTTGTTGAACGGCATGGACGTTCCCCTTGTTGGCCGGTTACCGGAGGTTAGCCCTCAGCCTGTCCGGCCGCCAGGCGCAGGATGAGGCGGTGTTGTGAATGCGAGGCGAGGATCGTGGCCGCGGTCATCGCGATCTTGGCGTCCGGCAGGCCCGCGAGCGCCTTCCCGTACGCGCCGACGAGCTCGTCCTCGAACCTGACCGCGGCGGCCAGGACTCCCGCCCGGTCGCGCGCGCCGGCGAGCTCCGCGGCTGCGCCGGTGAGCTCCGGTCGCAGCGGCCGGGGAAGCCCGACCGCGGCGAGCTCGGTCGCGAGCGCGTCGGCGTGGTCGGCCTCGTGGCCGCGGATCTTCACGAGCTCCAGCGGCCCGCCGGAGCCGAGCGTCTCCATCGCGGCGCCGTAGGCGAGCTTGGCCTGCTGCTCGCGGCGGATCAGGTCCAGCAGGATGGCGCCCTCGGTCGGGGCGGCGCTCGCGGTCGCCGGCGCGGCGAGCAGCGCGGCGGCGCCGAGCAGCAGCTCGCGGCGCCTCATGACGGCTGCCCCGGGAACGCGCTCGCGAGCGGGTCGCGATCGAGCCGGCGCGCGAGCGAGGCGTGGCTCTCCGCCGCGTCCGCGATCAGCCCGGCGAGAAGCGCGCGGGAGGCGGGATCGCGCAGCCGGCCCACGGCCGCGACGTAGCCCGCCAGCGCGCGCCCTTCGGCGTCGTAGGCCGCCCGCGTGCCCGACGGACCGCTCGCGGCCTTCGCGACCGCCCCCGCCTGCTCCAGCTTCCTCGCGCGCGCACGCGCGCGGGTCACGCCGGCGGCGACGGAGAGCCGCGTCAGCCGGAGCTGCTCGTCGAGCACGTCCTGGCGGCTGACCGCCGGAGCTTCGGACGGCCCGCAGCCCGCCAGGAGCGCTCCCGCACCGGCGCCCAGCAGCGCTCGGCGGGTGCCTACCACCAAACCGTGGTGTCCAGGTTCTCCAGCTCGTCGACCGGCGTCGTGTAGAGGCCGGACGAGAGGTACTTCCAGCCGTCGTCGCACACGATGAAGACGACGTTGCCCTCGTCGAGCTCGTTCGCGATCCGGACGGCGATCGAGGCGATCGCGCCGGTCGAGACCCCGGCGAAGATGCCTTCCTCGTCGAGCAGCCGCTTCGTCCACACCACCGCGTCGCGGTTGGTGACGAAGATCTTCCGGTCCAGCAGCGAGAGGTCGATGATCGGCGGGATGAAGCCGTCCTCGAGGGAGCGCAACCCCTGCACGGGCTCGCCCTGCATCGGCTCGGCGGCCACGATCTTGACGCTGTCGCCGAGCTCCTCGCGCAGCCGGCGCCCGACGCCCATCAGCGTCCCGCCGGTGCCGAGGCCCGCGACGAACGCCGCGATCTCGTCGAGCTCCTCGAGGATCTCCGGCGCGGTGCCGTTGTAGTGCGCGGCGGGGTTCGCCTGGTTGCCGTACTGGTAGGGCATGTAGTACGACGCGTCGGCCTGCGCCATCTCCAGCGCCAGCGACACGGCGCCGTTGGACCCCTGGTCGCCGGGCGAGTAGACGATCTCGGCGCCGTACATCTTCAGCAGCTGGGTCCGCTCCGGCGTGACGTTGGCGGGCATCACGACCTTGAGCTTGTAGCCCTTGCGACTGCAGATCATCGCGAGCGAGATGCCGGTGTTGCCGGACGTCGGCTCGAGGATCGTCTGGCCCGGGCGGATCGCGCCCTTCTCCTCGGCGTCCTCGATCAGCGCGCGCGCGACGCGGTCCTTGACCGAGCCCGTGGGGTTCGCCGACTCCAGCTTGGCCCACAACCGCACGCCCGGCTTGGGCGAGAGGCGCTTGAGCTCGACCAGGGGCGTGTTGCCGATCGCCTGGACGATGTCGCCGTAGCGACCGCCGCAGGGACGGTTCTGCAGGTGCTGGACCATCGCTTTACGAAGTGTAGTGGGCGGTGCGCGTCCGCAGCGCCCAGCGCGTCGCCGGTGCGGCGGGCGCCGTGGCGGCCAGGAAGAGCGTGCCGAGGACGAGCCAGCCGGGCCGGCCCCAGCCGGCGACGAGCGTCGTCATCAGTGCGGGCGCGAGCATCTGCGCGGTGGCCTGGCCGGTGGCGAACATGCCCTGATATTGCCCCGGCGCGTCCGGCGGCATGAGCGGGATCGAGAGGCCCCACGACGCGGCGACGAACAGCAGCTCACCGGCCAGGTGGACGAGTCCCGCCGCGATCAGCAGGACCGCGGCGCCCACGCCGCCCATCCCGGCGGTGAGCGCGAACAGGATGCAGGAGCCGGCGAGCAGGGCGCCCGAGCGGACTGCGCCCCGGGCGGCGAGCAGCGGCGTCTTCAGGCCGCGCGTGGCGCGCACCTGAAATGCCGCCACGCCGACCGAGTTGATGACGACGATCGCCGCCGCGAGGGCCGGGCTCGCGCCGGTGTGGCGGGCGATCCAGAGCGGGACGCCGCTCGACAGCATCCCCCAGCACAGGCTGAGGACGCCGACCATCGCCGCGAGCGTGACGTACGGCGCGTCCTTGAGGACGGTGAGCGCGCGCGGCGGGAGCGGCGCGACGCGCGGGACGCTCGCCACGAGCGCCGCATAGGCCGCGAACGTGAGCGCGTTGAAGCCGACCAGCGCGGCGTAGCCGGCGTCGAGGCCGATCACCACGCCGCCGAGCGCCGCGCCCGCGGCCGCGCCGATGTGGTTGAAGACGCGCAGGCGCGCGAGGGCGTCCAGCCGCCGCTCGGGAGCGGTGAGCCCGACGACGAGCGCGGCCCGCACGCCGCCGGCGCCCTGCGAGGCCGCCGTCGTGACGCACGCCGCGGCCTGGAAGGCCGCGAATCCGTGCGCCAGGTAGAGGCACATGCCGGCGCCCTGGACGAGCAGCAGCACGATCAGCGTCTCGCGCGGGCCGAAGCGGTCGCCGTGGTGGCCGAGCGGCGTCGCGACGAGCATCCCGAGCGCGCCGGCGATCGCCATCCCGAGCCCGACCTGGGCCGGCGTCAGGTGCTTGGTGAGAAACAGCGCCCAGCTCGTGTACCAGGCGCCGTTGCCGAGGTTGCTGAGCAGGATGCCCCAATACAGACGCGTCATGACGATTCACGCTACCCTGAAGTGTGTGGACGCTACCCTGAAGTGTGTGGACGCACGCGTCGCGCTGTTGAAGGAGCTCGCCGATCCGGTGCGGTTGCGCGTGGTGGACCGGCTCGGGCACGGCGGCCCCGCGACCGTGAGCGAGCTGGCCGCCGCGCTGGACGCATCGATGCCGCTGCTGTCCAACCACCTCCGGCGGCTTCGCGAAGCAGGGCTGGTGACGGTCTCGCGCTCCGGCCGGAGCGTGATCTACGCGATCGCCGACGAGGGTCTGTTCGCGCTGCTGCCGTTGCTCGACCGCCTGACGGGCGTGGTGACGAAGGCGCCCGCACAGGCCGACGCGGCGGACGGCCGCACTTGCTACTCGCACCTCGCCGGCAGGCTCGGGGTCGCCCTCTACCGGGCGCTGCTCGAGCGGGGCGCGCTGCGCGACCGGCCGGACGGGATGGTCGAGCCGGGCGCCGAGCCCCTGCCGCTGGGGATCGAGGCGCCGCCCGAGCGCCGCCGCTTCGCGTTCGAGTGCTTCGACGCCACCCAGCACGCGCCGCACCTCGCGGGCGCGCTCGGCGACGAGCTCGCCGCGGCGCTGTTCGAGCGCGGGTGGATCGAGCGCGGCGAAGGCCGCGACGTGCGCGTGACAGCGAAGGGCGCGCGGGGGCTGCGGCGGACCTTCGGCGTCGCGCTCTAGCCCCGGCCGCCGCCGGCGTGCGCCACCATCGTCGCGTGCCGCCCGACCCGCTCGCCGCCCTCCGCGCCTCGCTCGCCGAGCAGCTCGCCGCCCTGCGCGGCGTCGCCGCGGAGGAGCTGCCGGCGCCGCTGCTCGACGTCGTCGTGCGCGACCACGGCGGCATCTACCTGATCCAGCCGGCCGACTGGGAGGCGCTGCGCCATGAGGAGGGCGGCGCCGGCCGAGGCGTCCCCTATTGGGCGCGGCCGTGGCCGGCCGGGCTCGCGCTGGCGGCCATGGAGCCGCCGCGCGGGCGGGTGCTGGAGCTCGGGTGCGGGCTCGGGGCGCCGAGCATCGCGGCGGCGAAGGCCGGCGCCGAGGTGCTGGCGACCGACGGCTCCAGCGACGCGGTCGCGTTCACCGCGCATGCGCTCGCGCTCAACGAGGCGGTCGCGACGGTCGCCGTCGCGGACTGGGCCGACCACGGCGCGACGCTCGTGGACGGCGGCCCATGGGACGTCGTGCTTGCGGCCGACGTCTTCTACACCGCCGCCAACGTGCAGACGGCGCTGCGGCTCCTCCCCCGCCTGCTCGAGCCCGGCGGCGAGCTGCGCATCGCCGACCCCGGCCGCGCCGGCGCGCGCGACTTCCTCGCCGCCGCCCGGCACACGTTCACCCTTGACTCCATCCCCGGCGAGGACGTGACGCTGCACACCCTGCGGCGCCGCTAGTCAGCGTGCCGGCGCAAGCCTCGCCGGCCGGAGGATGTCCGCGTGGCGCATGTGCCTGGGCTCGTTGCCTGCTGCTCATTCCACGCCTGGCGGCGGTCCGTCATGGGTCCAGACGAAGCGGCGGCTGTACCAGCGCCCGCCCGGCGCGACGGGCCTCCAGCCCTGCTCCTCGAGCGCGACCACGAGCTTGCGCACCGCCTTCGCGAGCTCCGGCCGCGGGATGTCGGCCGGGTCCTTCATGAGGTTCTTGAACTCGCATGAGGTCAGCACGACCGTCTTGCGGCGGGAGTCCGGCGGACTGGCCTGCGCCCGGAACTCCGAGCGCAGATACCCGGACCGCCACGTGATCTCGCAGCGCCACTTGTCCATGGAGGCCGCCGGCCACGGGGCACGCGGCGCCAACGGCGGCGGCGGGGGCGCAGGGAGCCGCGACCGGGCCGCGGGAGGCGTAGGCGCGGCCGGTCGCGGCCGGGTGGACGAAGGCGGAGGCGGCAAGGCCGCGCGACGCGGCTGCGCGGCGGGCGGCCCGGCCGGCGCGCCGTTGGCGGGCGGCGCGGCCAACGCGGTGGCGGTGGTGCGCTCCGCGGGGCGCACGCCGTTGGCCGCCCTCGAGGCTTGCATGCCGTGCGCGGGCCCCGCGGCCATGCCGGCCGGCGGGAGCTCGTCGCGCCGCGGCGCGAAGCGGCCGCTCGCCAGAGGAGCCGGTACCGGCGCCGCGTCCGGCGCCGGCTCCGGCGGTCCCCCATCAGTCTCGCGGCGGCGGCGCAGCATCCCCAACAGCAGGCCCGCGGAGAACGCGAGCACGGCCGCGCCGGCGATCAGCGGTGCCGAAGTCCCCCCGCCGTCGCCACGGCTCGCGCTCGGAGGCGAGGCCGTCCGCGACGCGGCCCGTGGCAACGCCGCTGTGTCATCGGACTTGTGCGGATATGCCTCCCACAGCTCCTTCGGCGCCGGCGTCGGCGCTGCCGCCAACACCGTCCCGATCAACAGCGCGGATGTTCGCGCGCCTCCAAGCAGGCCGCCATCCTACCGACAACCGGTGAGTCAGTACGCGTCAATCAGGAGTTACGCAAGCGCGTGTCAGGAAACGCTCCTGATCGCGGGATACAGGGCCCGATAGCGCGCCATCAGCTCCCGGTAGGGCTCGACCCATTCGGCGACCGGCTCGATCTCCCCGTGGGTCCGCACGCACGCGCCGACCGCCTCCTGCACATCGCTCCAGACCCCCCCCGCGACCCCGCCGAGCAGCGCCGCGCCGTACGCCGCGCCCTCCTCGACCGCGACCCGCTCGAGTGGCAGCTCGAGCACCGAGGCGACGATCTTCAGCCACAGCTCGCTGCGCGCCCCGCCGCCTGAAGCGCGTCCGAGCGAGCCGCCGCCGACGAGGTCGAACGAGTCCCGCAGCCCGCACGCCACGCCCTCGAGGACCGCGCGCACCAGCGCGCCGCGGTCGTGGCGCACCGACAGGCCGGTGAACGATCCGCGCGCGTCCGGGTCGGCGTGCGGCGTCCGCTCGCCGGTGAGGTACGGCAGGAACGTGAGCCCCTCGGCGCCGGGCTCCCAGCGCTCCGCTTCCGAGATCAACTCGCCGAACTCGCCGCCGGCGACGCCGCGCAGCCAAGCGAGCGACCCCGCCGCCGAGAGCATCACGCCCATCTGGTGCCACGTGTCCGGCACCGCGTGGCAGAACGCGTGCACGCGCGCCTGCGGATCGGCCTCATAGGACGGGAGCGCGGCGAACACCACGCCCGAGGTCCCGAGCACGACCGACAACGGTCCCGGCCGGTCCACGCCGACGCCGAGCGCGCCCGCCGCCTGATCGCCGGCGCCGGCCGCGACCGGGATCCCCGCCGCCGTCCGGCCGGACACGACGGGGGACTCGAGCACCTCCGGCAGCCACGCCTCGTCGAGCTCCAGCGCCGACAGCACGTCGGGGCTCCAGCGCCGGCCCGCGACGTCGAGCAGCAGCGTCCCCGACGCGTCGGCGACGTCGATCGCGCGCTCGCCCGTGAGCCGCAGCCGCACGTAGTCCTTCGGCAGCAGCACGTGCGCGATGCGCGCGTAGGCGTCCGGCTCGTGCTTGCGCAGCCACAGCAGCTTCGGAGCGGTGAAGCCGGTCAGCGCGCGGTTGCCGGTGAGCGAGATCAGCCGCTCGAGCCCCACCCGCGACTCGATCTCCTCGCACTCCGCCTGCGTGCGCTGGTCGTTCCACAGGATCGCCGGCCGGATCACCTCGTCGGAGGCGTCGAGCGTCACGAGCCCGTGCATCTGCCCGGAGAGACCGATGCCGGCGATCTCGTCGTCGGCGAGCCCGTCGAGCGCCTGCTCGGTCGCGCGCCACCAGTCCTCGGGGCTCTGTTCCGACCAGCCCGGCCTCGGCGTGGCGAGCGGATACCCGACCTCCCGCCGCGCCACCACCTCTCCATCCTCGGCGACTGCGATCGCCTTCACCGCCGACGTCCCGACATCGATCCCGACCACCACGCTCATGCCGGCGGACGATATCCGCCGGGGTTTGGCAGATGACCTGCCGTGGCATACATAACGTGGCGAGGTTGATAGGCGCGTTGGCGCCGTCACCGCTGTGCTCCCCCTCCACCGGCCCCCGCCGCATCGACATCCCGTGCTCTCCTCCGTCCTCCACGGGCGGCTGGGCTCCGCCGTGCTCCGGCGCCGCCAGGCGCTGCTGCTGGCCGGTGCCGTGCTGCTCACGCTGCCCCTCGTCCGCCTCGTGCCCGCCCTCGCCGGCGCCCGCTCGCCGATCTGGCCGCACGGCGTCGTGCGCGTGTACGACGAGAGCGGGATGTCGCAGACCGTCGCGACCGCCGCGGCGCGCTGGAACGGCTCCGGCGCGCAGGTCCGCCTCGAGCTCGTCCGCAGCGAGCGCAAGGCCGACGTGGTCGTGCGCGTCGACGACCGCGCGCTGCGCCACCTGTGCGGGCGCGACTGCCTGGGCTTCAGCACCTCGATCGGCCGCGCGGCGCACGGGCGCAACGCCGTCATCCTGCGCTCGAGCCTCGGCGGAAACCCGCGGCCGCTTTCCGTCTGGGTCGCGGCGCACGAGCTCGGGCACGTGCTCGGCCTGCACCATCGCAACGGGCACGACTGCTCCGTGATGTCGCCGCACGCGTTCGACACCCGCTGCGCACCTTCGCTGGCGGCGACGCAGCCGACCGCCGACGAGCTGGCGTGCGTGCCCGCGCCGGCGGACGTCGACGTCGCGGCCGGTCTGTACGGCGGCAGCGCCGCGTCGCGCGACCCGCGCTGCCGCTAGCGTTCGGACGGCGATGACCGCCACCCGCCTCGCCGCCTTCGGGACGACGATCTTCACCGAGATGTCCGCGCTCGCGCAGCGCACGGGCGCGATCAACCTCGGCCAGGGGTTCCCCGACTACGACGCGCCCGCCGAGGTGCTCGAGTCCGCGATCGCGGCGATGCGCACCGGCCACAACCAGTACGCGCCGCTGCCCGGCGTGCCGCCGCTGCGGCAGGCGATCGCCGAGCACCAGCGGCGCTTCTACGGGATCGAGCTCGATCCCGACACGCAGGTGCAGGTCACGATGGGCGCGACGGAGGCGCTGACCGCCGCGATCATCGGCATCTGCGAGCCGGGCGACGAGGTGCTCGCGTTCGATCCGTACTACGACTCCTACGCGCCCGCCGCCGCGATGGCCGGCGCGGCGTTCTCCACCGTGCCGCTGCATCCGCCGGATTGGCGCTTCGACCCGGACGAGCTGGCCGCCGCCGTGACGCCGCGCACGCGCATGCTGCTGCTCAACACGCCTCACAACCCGACCGGGCGGGTGTTCGGCCGCGCCGAGCTGGAGGCGGTCGCCGCCGTGTGCCGCGAGCGCGACCTGATCGCGGTCACCGACGAGGTCTACGAGCACCTCGTGTTCGACGGCGAGCACGTCCCGCTCGCGACGCTGCCTGGGATGGCCGAGCGCACGGTCACGATCTCCTCGATCGGCAAGACGTTCTCCGTCACCGGCTGGAAGACGGGCTGGGCGACCGGGCCGGCGGAGCTCGTCGCCGCGGTGCGCGCGGCCAAGCAGTTCCTGACCTTCGCCGGCGGGACGCCGTTCCAGTACGCGAGCGCGGCGGCACTGCGGCTGGGCGACGACTGGTACGCGGCGTTCTCGGCCGACCTCGCGCGCAAGCGCGACCACCTGTGCGCCGCGCTCGAGAAGGCGGGGCTGAACGTGCTCGTGCCGCAGGGCACCTACTTCGCGAACGTCGAGGTCGAGGGCGACGGCGCGGACTGGTGCCGCGCGCTCGTGCCGCGGGCCGGCGTCGTGGCGATCCCGACGTCGGTGTTCTCCACCGAGCCCGAGCGGCTGCGGCCGTACGTCCGCTTCGCGTTCTGCAAGCGGCTCGGCGTGATCGACGCGGCCGCGGCGAGGCTCACCGCAGCCGCCGCAGCACCCAGTGGCTGAGCGCGATGATCCGCTCGGCCGGGAAGCGGGCGGTGAGCACGAGCCGCGCCGCCTCGTCGGCGTAGGCCGACAGCAGGTGCGCCGCGAGCTCCGGATCCGGCAGCCCGGCTCCGGGCTCGAGCCCGTGCGCGAGCCGCGCGACGATCGCCTCGCGCCCGCGCGCGATCCGGTCGTGGAGGAGCCGCGGCGCGCCCTCCTGCGGCATCAGGACGAGCCGCCACGTGTCGGGGTCGGCCTGGACCGCCTCGAGATAGGCGCGCAGGGACTGCAGCAGGTCTGGCCGCGGGAGCACGGTCTCCAGCTGGGCGAGCGCCCGCCGCGACTCGCGATCCACGAGCGCCTCGAGCAGACCGGCGAGATCGTCGAAGTGCCCGTAGACGATCGGCCGCGTGATGCCCGCATCGCGGGCGACCGCCTCGATCGAGACCGCGTGGAACCCCGCGTCGAGCACCATCCGCTTGGTGACGTCGAGCAACTGCTCGCGCCGCTGCTCCGCGCTCATGCGCACCGAACTGATGTTACAGAGGCGTAGCTTACGGTAACGTAACCGGACATGGACACGACCGTCGCGATCATCGGCAGCGGGTTCTCCGGCATCGGGCTCGCGATCCGCCTGCGCCAGGAGGGCGTCGAGGACTTCGTGATCCTCGACCGCAACGAGGGCGTCGGCGGGACGTGGTGGGCGAACACGTATCCCGGCTGCGCCTGCGACGTCCCTTCGCACCTGTACTCGTTCTCGTTCGCGCCCAACCCCGACTGGTCGCGGACCTACTCGCGCCAGCCCGAGATCCGCGACTACCTCGCGCGCGTCGCGGACGAGTTCGGCGTGACGCCGCACCTGCGGCTCGGGTGCGAGGTCAAGGCGGCCGAATGGCGGGGCGATCGCTGGCGGCTCGAGACGTCGCAGGGCCCGGTGAGCGCGCACGTGCTGGTGAGCGGCGCGGGCCCGCTGGTCGAGCCGCGCATCCCCGACTTCCCCGGGCTCGCGCGCTTCGAGGGCCCGGCGTTCCACTCCGCCCGCTGGGACCACTCCGTCGACCTGCGCGGCAAGCGCGTCGCCGCGATCGGCACCGGCGCGTCGGCGATCCAGTTCGTGCCCTCGATCGCGCCGGACGTGGCGCAGCTGCATGTCTTCCAGCGCACGCCGCCGTGGGTGATGCCGCACTCCAGCCGGCCGATCACGCCGTGGGAGAAGCGCGTCTACCGCCGCTTCCCGGCGCTGCAGCGGCTCGTGCGCGGCGGGATCTACGCGGGCCGCGAGCTGCTCGTGCTCGGCTTCGTCAAGCACCCGCGCGCGATGCCGCTGCTCGAGCGCGTCTCGCGCCGGCACATGGAGCGCCACCTGCCGCCCGAGCTGCAGCGGAAGGCGCGGCCGGACTACACGATCGGCTGCAAGCGCATCCTGCCGTCCAACGGCTGGTATCCGGCGCTGGCCCGCGACAACGTCGAGCTCGTCACCGACGTGATCGCCGAGGTCCGCGAGCGCTCGATCGTCACGGCCGACGGCGCCGAGCGCGAGGTCGACGCGATCGTCTTCGGCACCGGGTTCCACGTCGTCGACATGCCGATCGGCAGGCTCGTGCGCGGGCGCGGCGGCAAGACGCTGGAGGAGGCGTGGAACGGCAGCCCGCGCGCGCACCTCGGCTGCACGGTCCCCGGCTTCCCCAACCTGTTCATCCTGCTCGGCCCCAACACCGGGCTCGGGCACAGCTCGATGGTCTACATGATCGAGTCGCAGCTCGCCTACGTGGTCGGCGCGCTGCGCGAGCTGCGCTCGCGCGGCGCGCGCACCGTGGAGGTGCGGCCGGAAGCCGCCGAGCGCTTCAACGCGGAGGTGCAGCGCCGGTTGCAGGGCACGGTCTGGAACACCGGCTGCCAGAGCTGGTACCTCGACGGCGAGGGGCGCAACCCGACGCTGTGGCCCGACTGGACGTGGCGCTTCCGGCAGCGGACGGCGCGCTTCGACCCGGCCGAGTACGTCGTCGCATGAGGGTCGTGATCACGGGCGCCGCGGTCAGCCTGCTGGGCGTGTGGCGCGTGACGGCGGCCGCGCTGCCGGCGCTGCTCGAGAGCCGCGGGCGCGTGGTCAACGTCGCGCGGATGCGCGCCGGATGAGGCTCTGGGCGCCGCGCGAGCACGAGGCCGGGCTGCGCGCGGCGCTCCCGCAGGACGTGGAGCTGGGGCGCTTCGCGGACGCCGAGGTCATGGTCCCGTCCTACGACACGCCCGAGGCGCTCGAGTTCATCGCCGGCGCGCCTTCGCTGCGCATGATCCAGACGCTCGAGGCGGGCGTCGACTGGCTGCAGGGCCGCGTGCCCGCGCACGTGACGCTGTGCAACGCGCGCGGCGTGCGCGACACGCCGGTGGCCGAGTGGGTGCTGGGGATGCTGCTCGCCCACGGCAAGGGCCTCTTCGAGGCCGCGGAGCGGCGCCGGTGGGAGTACTGGCAACCGCGCGAGCTGGCCGGGTCCACCGTCCTGATCGTCGGTCACGGCTCGATCGGCGCCGCGCTGGCCCGGCGGCTGCGCGCGCTCGACGCGAACGTGATCGGCGTGGCGCGCACGGCGCGCGACGGCCTGCACGCGGCCGCCGAGCTTCCCGCGCTGCTGCCCGAGGCCGACGCCGTGGTCCTGCTCGCCCCGCTCACGCCCGAGACCCGCGGCCTTGCCGGCCGCGAGTTCTTCGCGCGCATGCGCGCGGGCGCGCTGTTCGTCAACGCCGCCCGCGGCGCCATGGCCGACACGGACGCGCTGCTCGAGGCCGTTCCCCGGATCCGGGCGGCGCTGGACGTGACCGACCCCGAGCCGCTGCCCGAGGGCCACCCGCTGTGGACGGCGCCGGGCGTCGTCATCAGTCCGCACATGGCGGGGGACTCGCCCGAGTCCTTCGTGCGCGCCTATGAGCTGGTGGCCGCGCAGGTGGCGCGGCTGCGAGCCGGCGAGCCGCTGGTCAACGTCGTCACAGCGTGACCGCGCGCCCTTCGTCGGCTGCCCGGTAGAGCGCCGCGATCACCCGCGCCTGCGCGAGCGACTCCGCGCGGTCGAGCCGTGGCGGGCGTCCCTCGGAGACCGCCGCCTCGACCTCGAGCAGCTCCTGCCCGTAGGGGTCGACCGCCTCGACCTCGATGCGCTCCTCCCCCAGGTCGCGCTGCATGACGATCCCGGGCGTGACGCCATGCCATGGATCGGCGATCCAGAGCGTCGCGTCGTCGCCCACGACCTCGAGGCCGGAGCGCGGATAGACGTCCATGCCGCAGTCGAACGTCCCGGTCACGTCGCCCTCGAACCGCAGGACCGCGGCCAGCCGGCCGTCGACGCGCTCCCCCACGCGCTCGGCACTCACGCGTACGGGCTCGCCGGCGAGCAACCGCATCCCGGACACGCAGTAGCAACCGACGTCCATCAGCGCGCCGCCCTCGAGCGACTCGTCCCAGCGCACGTTCCCCGACCCCGGATCGAGGTTGAACCCGAAGCGCGCGTTGATGTGGCGCAACCGACCGATCCCTCCATCGCGCACGAGCTCGACCACGCGCGCGGTCTGCACGTGGAAGCGCCACATGAACGCCTCCATCAGCACACGCCCCGCGGCGTCGGCGGCGTCGAACGCCCGCTCCACCTGCTCGACGTCGCGCGACATCGGCTTCTCGCACAGGACGTGCTTGCCGGCCTCGAGCGCCTTGATCGACCACGGCACGTGAAGCGAGTTGGGCAGCGGGTTGTAGATCGCGTCGACCTCGCCGTCGGCGAGCAGCGCCTCATAGGACGCGTGCACGCGCGGGATGCCGTGCTCGTCCGCGAACGCGCGCCCGCGGGCCTCGTCGCGCGATCCGACGGCGGCGATCTCGACGCCCGCGACGCGCGCGCCGGCGATCAGCTTGCGGCCGATGTTGGCCGTCGAAAGGATTCCCCAGCGCATGTGCCTCTTCCGTCCCCCCGGTACTACGCTCGTTGTGTAGGCAATCAGCGGACCCTGTCGGATCGCGCCGTCCGGCCCGGCCCGCCGAATGATGAAAGGAGCGCAGCCTTGCGCATGCACTTCATCTCGCGGCTGGCCCTCCTGCTCCTCGCGGGCTTCCTCGTCATCGCCAGTCGGGTGTGGACCGGCGCCACGATCGAGTGGCTGTTCATCGCCGCCGGCATCGTGATGATCTTCGTCGCCGCGATCGACGCCGAGGCCGAGGGCAGCGCCCAGCGCACGCTCGACGCCGCATTGGCCGCGCTTGCAACGCTCGGCCTCGTGGTCCACGAGAACAGCACCGAGCGCATCGTGCACGAGCTGAGCGTCACCAGGTCGGAGCGCCGCGCCGCGCCGGCGCCCATGCCGTTCCCGCGCTAGCGGGGGAGAGAGAGACGGCCCCGCCCGGCCCCGCGCAGGCGGGGCGGGCGGGGCCGATGTTCATGCTCGTCCTGAGCTGGCCCGCCCGCGGGTGGCGAGCGAGTCGACCGTCACGGCGAGCAGCAGCACGCCGGCGGTGACGACGAACTTGGTCCCCGACGACAGGCCGAGCAGGCCGAGGCCGTTGTCGATCGAGCCGATCACGAGCGCGCCGAGGATGGCGCTCTTCATGTGCCCGCGGCCGCCGAACAGCGACGTGCCGCCGATGACCGCCGCGGCGATCGAGTACAGCAGGATCGAGCCGCCGCCCGAGTTGGTGTCCACCGACCGCAGGCGCGAGGCGAGCACGAGGCCGCCGACGGCCGCCATCAGCGAGCACAGCGCGAAGCAGGCGATCTTGATCCGGTCGACGTTGATGCCGGCGCGGCGCGCCGCCTCGGCGTTGCCGCCGACGGCGTAGATGTGGCGGCCGAACTTCGTCCGCTGCAGCACGAAGGTCCAGAAGACGAACAGCGCGGCCACGATCACGCCGACCCACGGCACGCCCCGGTCCTGGTTGGCGACGGCCACCACGATCGCCAGCACGACGAGCAGGAACGCGACGCGGATGATGATCAGCAGCATCGGCTCCGTCGGCAGGTTCGCCTTCGCCCTGGTGCGGATCTTCATCGCGTGCAGGCCCGCATAGAGCGCCGTGACCGCGATCACGAGGATCCAGGCCAGCCCGTCCGACATGAAGTTGTTCGCCAGACCGACCAGGAAGTCGTTCTGGAGGATGACGGTGCCGCGGCTGCCGATCAGCAGCAGCACCACGCCGTTCCAGCCCAGCAGGCCGGCCAGCGTCACGACGAACGACGGAATCCCGATCTTGCTGATGATCAGGCCGTGCAGCGTGCCGATCGCGAGACCGGCCAGCAGCGCGAGGATCACCGCCACGAACGTCGGCGGGACGCTCTTGTCGGGGTTCAGCAGCAGCGCGACGAGCACGCCCGCGACGCCGGACACGTAGCCGACCGAGAGGTCGATCTCGCCGAGCAGCAGGATGAACACGATGCCCATCGCCACCAGCGCGTACGCCGCCGACTGGACGATCAGGTTGACGAAGTTGCCGGCGGTGAGGAAGTTCGAGTTCGCGGTCTGGAAGACGATCGCGATGATGACCAGGCCGAGGATGATCGGCAGCGAGCCGAGGTCGCCCGCCTTGACACCCGTCCACCAGCGGGACGCGTAGGCGCCGAGGGTGTCCTTGGTCGGCGCGTCGGGCGGGATGACCGGCTGGTCGGCGACGGCGCTCATGCCACCGCCTCCGCCTGACCGGGAACTTCAGAAAGGGCGCCGGCGGTGATCGCCTCGACGACCTTCTGCTGCGTCGTCTCGGTGCGCTTCATCTCGCCGACGTTCTGGCCGAGGCGCAGCACGGTGATGTTGTCCGCGACCTCGAAGATGTCGTGCAGGTTGTGCGAGATGAGGATCACCGCGAGGCCCTGCTCGCCGAGCCGCTTCACGAGCTCGAGCACCTGCCGCGTCTGGGCGACGCCGAGCGCGGCGGTCGGCTCGTCGAGGATCACCACGCGCGAGTTCCACATCACGGCCTTGGCGACCGCGACCGACTGGCGCTGGCCGCCGGAGAGCCCCGCGACCGTCTGGCGGACGCTGCGGATGGTCGTCACGGAGAGGCTCTTGAGCGTCTCGGCCGCGCGCGCCTCCATCTTGGTCTCGTCGAGGCGCAGCAGGCCCTGCGTCTCCTCGCGGCCGAGGAACATGTTCTGGACCACGTCGAGGTTGTCCGCCAGCGCGAGGTCCTGATAGACGATCTCGATGCCGAGCGCGGCGGCGTCCTTGGGCCCGTGGATGTGCACGGGCTTGCCATCGAAGAGGATCTGCCCAGAGTCGATCGGGTAGATCCCGGCGATGCACTTGATCAGCGTCGACTTCCCGGCGCCGTTGTCTCCGACGAGGGCCATGACCTCGCCGGCGGATACATGGAAGTCCACCTGGTAGAGGGCTTGGACCGCGCCGAAGCTCTTCGACACGCCCCTCAGCTCCAGGACCGGGGTTCCCGTCGTCACGTCAGTTCTTCCTCCTCTACGCGGAACGGGGGCCCGCCGCCAACGATCCTGGCGGGCCCCCGCATCCTACGCAATGGTTCCGATGTCTCCTACTGGACGCCGTTGGCGGCGCACGCTTCGGCGACCTTGCCGGCGCAGATGTCCTCGGCCTTCGGGAAGTCGACCTCCTTGAGGTAGTCCTTCACCGTGTCCTTGGTGACGCCGACCGGGGTCAGCAGCACGGACGGGACGTCCTTCTTCTGGTTGTTCGTCTTGTCGGCCGGCGCGGGGGGCGTCTGGCCCTTCGCCAGCGCGATCGCGAGCTTGGCGGCCGCGTCCGCCTCCCCCGCGATCGGCTTGTAGACGGTCATGCACTGATCGCCGGTGAGCACGTTCTGGACGCCCTGCAGCGTCGCGTCCTGGCCGGTGACCGGGATCTGCTTGAGCTTGCGCGCCTTCAGCGCCGACACGGCCGCGTTGCCGAGGCCGTCGTTGGCGGCGAGGACGCCGTCGATCTTGTTGCCCTGCTTCTGCAGCATCTGCTCGAAGATGGTCAGTGCCTTCTGGTTGTCCCAGTCCGGCACGTCCTGCTCGGCGACCTTCTTGTAGGTGCCGGAGTCGATCTTCGGGTCCAGCACGGAGTGGGCGCCCTGCTTGAACAGCGTGGCGTTGTTGTCCGTCGGGGAGCCGTTGAGGAAGACGATGTTCTTCCCGCCCGACTTCTGCATGCAGGAGTCAAGGCCCTGACCCTGCAGCTCGCCCACCTTCACGTTGTTGAAGGAGACGTAGTAGTCGGCGCTGCCGCCGAGCGTCAGGCGGTCGTAGTCGATGACCTTCACGCCGCGCGACTCCGCGTTGGCCTCGATCGCCGCGCCCGAGCCCGAGTCGAGGTTGACCAGCAGCAGCACCTTGGCGCCGTTGGTGATCATCTGCTCGGCCTGCTGCTGCTGCGTGGACTTGTCGCCCTCGGCGTTCTGGATGTCCGCCTCGACGCCCGCGTCGCCGAAGGCCTTCTTCAGGAACGGACGATCGACGGTCTCCCAGCGGACGGACGACTTGGAGTCGGGAAGCAGCACGCCGACCTTGCCGGCCTTCGCTTCCGTCTTCGAGCCGCCGGAGCTACTACTGCTCGAGCTCGAGCTCGAGTTGTTGTCGCTGCCACATGCCGCGACGAAGAGCGCGGCTGCGGCAGCGAACAGAGGGATGAGCCGTGCGGCTCGGTTCATAGGGTCCTCCTCCTCCAGGTGGACGCTTTGGGACAGGGACGGGGTGTCCAGGCAAAGGCTCGGACGACCGCTGATGGATTCGACAGCAAGACGGGGACTTTGTCAAGAACCTGGACGAACTTCGGGGAAATCGCTGAGCGTTGCTTCTGGTTCCGAACGAAGACTAGGACGCGACCAACCGCGTGGGGAACGTCCGGTCGGCCTCCGAGACGACGAGCGCGAGGGCGCCGAGCACCTGCGCGCGGTCGCCCAGGACGCCGCCCACGACGTCGGCCCGGCGGGCCGCCTCGGGCAGCGCCGCGCGGCCGACCGACTCGCGCATGCCGTCGAGCAGCAGGTCGCCGGCGCCGGCCAGGTCGCCGCCCACCACCAGCAACTCGGGATTGAGCACGTTCAAGAGCGTCGCCACGACCTGCCCCAGCGCGCGGCCCGCGTCGTGGATCACGCGCCGGCAGCCGAGGTCTCCGCCGCGGGCGGCCTCGAGCATCGCGTCGACGGTCAGCTCGTCGCCGTGCGAGCGGCGCAGCAGGTCCACCAGGGCGCCGGTCGCCGCGACCGTCTCCAGGCAGCCGCGGTTGCCGCAGCGGCAGACGATGCCGTCGGGGTCCACGAGCACGTGGCCGAGCTCTCCCGCGAGCCCCGAGCTGCCACGGTACAGACGGCCGTTGAGGATCAGGCCCGCACCGATACCAGACGAGACCTTCAGGTAGATGAGGTCGCCGGCGTCCTGTCCGGCGCCGAACGCGGCCTCGGCGAGCGCGCCGAGGTTCGCGTCGTTGTCGACCATCACCGGGATGTCGAGCCGCCGGCGCATCTCCGACGCCGCCATCATGCCGATCCAGCCGGGGAGTATCGCGCTCGACCCCACGGTGCCCGCGCTCTGCTCGATCGGCCCCGGGAGCCCCATGCCCGCCCCGATCACCTGGGTGCGCTGCACACCGGCGTCCGACAGCGCGTCCGCGACCATCTCGGCCGCGAGCTCGAGTCCCTGCTGGGCGTCGTGGTCGGTGTCGAGCGGGAGCTTGCGCTCGGCGAGGATCGTGCTCGCAAGGTCCGACACGGCGACGCGCAGGTGCGAGTGGCCGAAGTCGATCCCGACCGCGGCGCCCGCCGACGCGTCGAAGGAGAGCAGGATCGGCGGCCTGCCGCCCTGGGCACCGTGCGCGGAGCCGGGCTCCGGGCGCTCGACGACGAGCCCGTCCGCCTGGAGGTCGGCGACCAGGCTCGAGACCGTCGAGCGCGACAGCCCGGTGCGGCGCGCGATCTCGGCGCGCGAGATCTGGCCTTCATCGCGGAGCGCGTGGATGACGCGCAGACGATTAAGCCTCCTCAGCGACTCGAGTGAACCGGCACGACCCTGGGGCATGGACGCGGGGCATTGGACCTGATGTCGAGCGGTTTGTCAATTCTTCGAACGAACTGGGGGTGCGGAGTCGGACCGTTCGGCGGGCGTCAGGGACCGGCCGAGACGGGCGCGACGACGTCGTTGGCGGCCGCCGGGGCCTTTCGAGTACGCGCCTGCGGGCGGCGGCGGCGCCGACTCATCACAGCCCGCCGGGCCCCCGCGGAGCCTCGGGGGGAAGCCAGTCCGCCCGCCTGCGATCGCGACGGGCCGTGCCCGCGGGCGGCGATTCAGAGCTGGGCGGAGATTCGGGGGGCGGAGACGTCTCCGGCGGCTGCGGTCGCGCGAACCCGCCCCCGTACGTCGCGGACTCGCCGGGCGGCAGGGCGGGCTCCGCGTCCTGCCACCACCGCCGCTCCTCGGCCGGAGGCGGCGCGTCGGGCGGGACCCACCCGGGCGGCGGCGTACCGAGACCGTCGGCAAGCCGCTGCAGGTCGAAGCCCTCCTTGCGCACGCGCTGGTCGAAGTAGAGCAGCGTCAGGATCGCCGCCGTGTACGGCGTCGCGATCATCGCGCTGACCGTCCCGCCGACGACCGCCGCGATCGCATCGGCGACCACGCTGTCGCTCGCCACGGCGCTCGCGATCCCCTCGGGCACCAACTGCACGATCCCCGCGACGATGCTCGCGAGCAGGTACCCGACGAGCAGCGCTCCGAACGTCGGCCACCAGCGCCCGCGCACGAGCGCGAACGAGCGCCGGATCGCCGTGAACGCGCCGACGCGCTCGAACAGCAGCGCCGGCACGGCCAGCGACCACGAGACGAACAGCCAGATCGACGGGAGGACGAGCGCGAAGAACGCGAGCACGAGGCCGGCGCCCATCACGATCGAGAGCCAGATCAGCGCCGGCAGCCGGCGCGCGCCGAAGCGCAGCGACCGGCCCGCCTCAGGTCGTGCGCCGAGCCACGCGTCCGAGACCGCCTTGAAGCACGCGGCCGTCGCGAGCAACGTGCCCAGCCCCGTGGCGATCGCGATGCCGATGAACGCGGCCGCCTCCGCCCAGTTGAGCTGGTCGCCGCTGCTCGGCGCCGCTCCCGACCGGAACGTGTCGAGCGAGCTCGAGTCGATCGAGGCCATCACCAGCACCGCGAGGATCTGCACCGGCAGGGCGATGCCGGCCACGCAGAGCATCAGCGGCTTCCAGTGGCGCACATAGAGCTTGATCCCCGCGTCGAGGATCTCGCCTACGCCGAGCGGCCGCAGCGTCGGAGTCGTCGCCACGGCCGCGACGGTACCGGTCAGGCCCCGCCTATGCGCTGCCGCCGGCCATGGCCGGCAGGATCACGAGCGTGTCGGATTCCGCCACCGACGTGTCGAGGCCGTCGAGCACGCGCACGTCCTCGTCGTTGAGGTATACGTTCACGTAGCGGTTGAGCGACCCGTCGGCGCCGAACAGCTGCTCCTGGGTCGCGGGATGCTGCTCGGCGAGCGCGCGCAGGACCGCACCGACGTCACCGCCGCCGGCCTGCACCTCCTTCTCGCCGCCGACCGAGGGGCGCAGCACGGGTGGGATCTTGATCGTCGCCATTGCGGTCGGGAACCCTAGCGCTAGCCGGCCGCGGCGCAGAACGCCTCGTAGTCGGGGAACACGCCCATCTCCTCGTCGGAGATCTCGGACGGGTCCTTCGAGCAGACCGGGCACTGCGGATCGCGGCGCACCTTCAGCTCCGTGAACGTCGCGCCGAGCGCCTCGTACAGGAGCAGGCGCCCGATCAGCGGCTCGCCCGCGCCCACGATCAGCTTGACGACCTCGGTCGCCTGCAGCAGGCCCATCGTCCCGGGCAGCACGCCGAGCACGCCGTTGGCGCCGCAGGACGGGGCCAGCTCGGCGGGCGGCGGCACCGGGTAGAGGCAGCGGTAGCAGGGGCCGTCGTGCGGCTTGAAGACCGAGAGCTGGCCGTCGAACCCGAGGATCGAGGCGCTCACGACCGGGATGCCCAGCCGCACCGTCGCGTCGTTGAGCAGGTAGCGCGTCGGGAAGTTGTCGACGCCGTCGACGATCACGTCGTAGCCGTCGATGATCTCCATGATGTTGGAGGCGTCCAGGCGCGTCTGGTACTTGACGACGTCGACGTCCGGGTTGATCGCCTTGACGGAGATCTCGGCGGAGTCGACCTTCGGCGTCCCGATCCGGTCGGTCGTGTGGATCACCTGGCGCTGCAGGTTGGAGAGGTCCACGTCGTCGTCGTCGACGATCCCCAGCGTGCCGACGCCGGCCGCGGCGAGGTAGAGCGCCGTCGGCGAGCCGAGCCCGCCGGCGCCGAGCAGCAGCACCTTGGCGTTGAGCAGCTTCGTCTGGCCCTCGAGCCCGATCTCCGGCACGAGCAGGTGGCGCGAGTAGCGCTCGCGCTGCTCCTTGCTGAGCGATACCGGCACCTCGACGTCGTAGCCCCGGTCCTTCCACAGCGTGATGCCGCCGTTCATGGACGCGACGTTCTCGTAGCCGAGCAGCTCCTTGAGCGTGTTCGCGGCGAGCGCGGAGCGCTGGCCGGAGGCGCAGTAGATCACGACGCGCTGGTCGCGATCGCTCCCGATCACGCCCTCGACGCGTGACTCCAAGTAGCCGCGTGGAACGTGCTTGGCGCCGGGGATATGACCGGCGTCCCACTCCTCGCTCTCGCGCACGTCGAGGAGCACGGCCTCGCCGTTGAGGGCCTTGACCTCGGAGGGGTCCAGCTCGTCGATCTGGCTTCTGATGCGGCGGATGACCTCCGCCCCGGACGGGCTCATGCGATCAGTGTCCTTCGGAAAGCGGATCGGGTTTCCAATACTTCAGGAAGGATAGCGCCGTCCAGGTTGGGGTCTCGGCCGGGGTCAAACAGGCGTCCGCTTCTGCCGATGAACGTCGCGGAATGCGCACGCGCACGCTCCTCACGCAGGTCCTCGCGGTCAATACGGCGCTCGTCGCCGGCACGGCGATCGTCGCCGCGCTGATCGCCCGCGGGCGCTTCCAGGACGTGTTCGAGCTCCAGCGCATGCTGCTGCTCGGCCTCGCGATCGCGAGCGCCGTGCTGCTGAACTCCCTGCTCCTGCGCCGCCGCCTGCGCCCGCTCGAGCGCCTCCTGCACACGATGGAGCGCGTCGACCTCAGCCGCCCCGGCCAGCGCGCCGCCGCCCCCGCCGGCGCCGCCACCGAGGTCGAGCGCCTGACCGCCGACTTCAACCGCATGATGGCCCGCCTGGAGGAGGAGCGGCGCGAGTCCGGCCGCGCCGTCATCCGCGCCCAGGAGGAGGAGCGCGCGCGCATCGCGCAGGACCTCCACGACGAGGTCAACCAGGCGCTCACCGCGATCCTGCTGCGCCTGCAGGCCGCCGCGCTCGACGTCCCGCCCGGGCTGCGGTCCGAGCTCAAGGAGATCCAGACGCTCGCGACCCAGGCGATGGAGGAGCTGCTGATGCTCGCCCGCCAGCTGCGGCCGACCGCGCTCGACGACCACGGCCTCGTCCCCGCGCTCGCGAGCCAGGTCGCCGACTTCGGCGAGCGCACCGGAATCCGCTCGACCTTCCACCGCCACGGCGCGCCGCCCGAGCTGTCCGACGAGGAGCAGCTCGTGCTCTACCGCGTCACGCAGGAGAGCCTGAGCAACGTCGTGCAGCACTCGGGGGCGAGCACCGTGCGCGTCGAGCTCTCGAGCGTCGGCCGCACCGTGCTGCGCGTCCGCGACGACGGCTGCGGCTTCAAGGTCTCCGGCAGCAACGGGAGATCGCGCCTCGGCGTCTCCGGCATGCGCGAGCGCGCGCTGCTGGTCGGCGGCCGCCTGAACGTCTTCAGCGCCCCTGGAGAGGGGACGACCATCGAACTCACCATGGGAGCTACATGAGGATCCTGATCGCCGACGACCACGGCATCGTGCGCGGCGGAATGAAGCTGCTGATCGAGCGGCAACCCGACATGGAGGTCGTGGCGGAGGCCGGCGACGGCGTCGAGGCCTTCGAGCAGGCGCTCCAGACGCGTCCGGACCTGTGCGTCATGGACGTCTCGATGCCGCGCATGACCGGCCTGCAGGCGGCGCGCCAGATCCGCGCGCACCTGCCCGACACGCAGGTGCTCGCGCTGTCGATGCACGACGACGAGCGCTACGTCTTCGACGCCTTGAAGGCGGGCGCATCCGGCTACGTGCTCAAGCGCGAGGTCGACCAGGCGCTGCTGAACGCGATCCGCGCCGTGCACCGCGGCGAGACGTTCCTCACCAACGCGGTCGAGCGCACGGTCGTGCGCGAGTGGATGCGCGACGACGCGTCCGGCCCCGACGAGCCCCTTTCCCCGCGCGAGCAGGAGGTGCTGAAGCTGATCGCCGAGGCGCACACCAACAAGCAGATCGCCGAGACGCTGCACCTGGCCGAGAAGACCGTCGAGTCGCACCGCGCGAACCTGCTGCGCAAGCTCGGCATGCGCGACCGCGTGGAGCTTGTGCGATACGCCATCCGGCGCGGGCTGACGGAGGCCTAGCATTGACCAGGTGCCCGCGCGCCTGCGACTCGCGATCACCGCGCTGACCGTGTGCGCGATCGCCGCGGTGATCGGGGCGTCGCTCGGGATGAGCGGTGGCGGCGACGGCGTCGACGTCACCAACGGCTGGGCCGGCGCGATCCGGCCCCCCGGCCTCTCCGTGCCGCAGTTCAGCCTGCGCGACCAGGACGGCGAGACGGTCAGCTCGGCTTCGCTGAGCGGGAAGCCGACCGTGTACGCGTTCGTCTACTCGACGTGCCGCGACACGTGTCCGGCGCAGGTGCAGACGATCCGCCAGGCGATCGACGACACGCACGCCGACGTCAACGTCGTCGGCGTGTCCGTCGACCCCAAGACCGACACCCCCAAGCTCGCCAAGACCTTCCTGCTTGCGCAGAGCATGACCGGGCGGATGCACTTCCTGCTCGGCACCCGCGCCGAGCTGCAGCCGGTCTGGAAGGCGTTCGGCATCCAGCCGCAGAGCAACGCGCTCGAGCATTCAGCCCATGTCGTCCTGGCCGATGACAAGGGCATGCAGCGCATCGGCTTTCCCTTCGATCACCTGACGCCGGAAGGGCTCGGCCACGACGTGGCGAAGCTCGCCGACCGGTGAGCTTCGACGACCTGCAGTTCTCGGGCGAGTGGCGCCCCTACCAGCGCGCCGCGCTGGCCGCGTTCGAGCGCGACCTCAAGCACGGGAGCACGAGCACCCACATCGTCGCGCCGCCCGGCTCGGGCAAGACGCTGCTCGGCGTCGAGCTGATCCGCCGCGTCGGCAAGCGGGCGCTCGTGCTGGCGCCCAACCAGGCGATCCAGCAGCAGTGGCCGCGCGCGGTCTCGCAGTTCACCAGGACGCGGCGCGACGCCGCCGACATCGCCGGCGCCGAGGTCACCAAGCGGATCGCCTGCCTCTCCTACCAGGCGCTCTGCCAGCTCGAGGACCCGGAGATCCTGCTCGGCCGGCTCGCGCAGTCGCGCTGGGCCGACCAGCGCGCGGCCGCCACCGGCATGACGCCGCAGGAGGCGCTGCTCGAAGGCGAGGCCTTCGAGGGCGCCGCCGCCGACCGCCGCGCGCGCGAGCTCAAGCGCATCTCCGCGGCGCTCAAGCGCGAGGTGGCGCGCGGCGAGCACGCCGGCGTGGAGCTGCGCGAGCTGCTCTCGGAGACCGCGCGCGGGCGGGTGAGCACGCTCGCGAGCCTCGGCGTCGGCGTCGTGCTGCTCGACGAGTGCCACCACCTCGCCTCGCTGTGGGGCTACGTCGTGCGCGCCGTGCTCGACGAGCTGCCCGACGGCGTGCACGTGATCGGGCTCACCGCGACGCCGCCCGTGAGCCTGTCCGAGGACGACCGCGAGCTCTACGACTCGCTGCTCGGCCCCGTCGACTTCACCGTCCCCACGCCCGCGGTCGTGCGCGACGGGCACCTCGCGCCGTTCCAGGAGCTCGCCTGGCTGACCGAGCCGCTGCCCGCCGAGCGCGCGTGGCTGGCCGAGCACGACCAGCGCTTCCGCGAGCTGATCACGGCGCTGCACGAGGACGCCGAGAGTGACGTCGCGTTCCCGGCGTGGGTGCTCCAGCGCCTGCGCGACCGCAAGCGCGCCGCCGGCGACGAGGCCGAGGTGCCCTGGGAGGCGTTCCAGCGCGACCACCCGGCGCTCGCGCGCGCCGGCGTGCGGTTCCTGGCGAGCGCCGGTCTGGGGCTGCCGGCCGGCGCGCCTCGGGGCGAGTCCTACCGGCGGGCGCCCGATCTCGAGGACTGGCTCGTGCTGCTCGAGGACTACGCGCTGCGGTGCCTGGCGCCCAACGGCGCGCGGCACGCCGGCGCCCGCTACGAGGCGGTGGCGGCGGCGCTGCGCGAGCTCGGCTTCCAGCTGACGCGCCAGGGGATCCGGCGCGGCGCGTCGGAGGTCGACCGGCTGATGACCGGCTCGCAGGCCAAGGCGCTCGGGCTCGTCGAGGTCCTCTCCGCCGAGGCGGACGCCCGCGGCGACGCGCTGCGCGCGCTCGTGCTCACCGACGCCGAACTGGCATCGCAGCGGCCCGACGACGCGCTGACCGGCGTTCTCGATCCCGCCGCGGGCAGCGCGCGCCATGCGCTGCTCGCAATCGCCGCCGACCCGCGCAGCGCGGCCATGCGCCCGCTGCTGGTGTCCGGCCGCGGGCTTCGCTGCGCGCCGGCCGACGCCGAGGTGCTGTTGGAGGCGCTGAAGGCCGACGCCGAGGATCGCTTCACGCTGCCGGAGTGGGAGGCCGAGACCGACGGGCTGCTCGTCTCGCTGCGCTCCTCCGGCGCCGAATGGGTCCCGCGCGCGTGGGTGGAGCTCGCGACGCGGCTGCTCGCCGAGGGCACCACGTCGGTGCTCGTCGGCACGCGCGCGATGCTCGGCGAGGGGTGGGACTGCCCGCCGCTGAACGTGCTCGTGGACCTCTCGGTCGCGACCACCGGCGTGTCGGTGCAGCAGATGCGCGGCCGCTCGCTGCGGCTCGATCCTGACGACGGCGAGAAGGTCGCCTCCAACTGGGACGTGGTCTGCATCGCGCCCGACCTCGTGCGCGGGAGCGCCGACTACGAGCGCTTCGTGCGCAAGCACCTGCATCTCTTCGCGCCGGCCGAGGACGGCGAGATCGAGGCCGGCCCCTCGCACGTGCACCCGGAGCTGGGGCCGTTCGCGCCGCCGGCGGTGGAGCGCTTCGCCGCGCTCAATCGCGAGCAGGTGGCGCGCGCCGCCGACCGCGCCGGCGCGCGCGAGCGCTGGAAGGTCGGCACGCCCTACCGCGGGGTCGAGCTCTCCAGCCTGCTGCTCCGGCGCGCCGGGACGAGGGCCGGCGAGGCGGCGGACGGGCACACCGCGCCGTCCCTGCCGCTCTCCCAGCGCGTGCCGCTGGCCGCCGGCCTCGGCGGGGCGCTGGCGTTCGGCGTCGCCGGCGTCGCGGCCGCCCCGGCGCTGCTGGCCGGCCTCGTGCTGGCTCCCGCCGGGCTCGGCTGGGCCGGCTTGCGGCTCGGCCGTACGAAGCGGCGCATCCCGCTCGTGCTCCCGCTCGACGCGGCGGCGCGGGCGGTCGCCGGCGCCTACCGTGACCTCGGCGAGCTGACGCCCGAGGCCGCCGGCTCGCTGCGCATCGAGCCGCGCGCCGCCGGCTTCCTGCGCTGCGAGCTGACGGCCGCGGCGCCGGACGAGGCGCGGCGCTTCGCCGCCGCCCTGGAGGAGCTGGTGGGGGTCTCAGACGCCCCGCGCTACCTGATCGGGCGGCCGCTGGCCGATCCCTCCGTGGGCGGCGCCGCGCTGCTCGGACGGGTGCTCGCGCGCAAGCCGCCGTTCGACGAGCGCCTGCACCCGGTCCCCGCGGATCTCGCGCGCGACAAGGAGCGCGCCGAGGCCTTCGCGCGCGCCTGGCGCAAGCAGGTCGGGCCGGGCAGGCTGGTCTTCACGCAGCGCTCGGAGGAAGGGCGCGAGGCCCGCGCGGAGGCGGCCGCCGAGGACGGCGGCTACGAGACGCTGCTGCGCGACGTGTGGGTGTGACACAGCGCGTCCTGGGCCGCGTCCTCGCGGTCCTGGGCGGCGCGGTACACGGCGTAGGCCGAGCGGTCCCCGGGCTTGGCGCACCAGTCGGCGAACGCGTGCAGGGCCTCGTCGCCCGCGTCCCGCCAGGCCTCGATCTCCAGCGGCCGGCGGGGCTCCCGCCGCAGCACCATCTCGAGTGTGTCGGGCACGTCGTCGAGAAGGGTCTTGAGCTCGTGGCTGCTCATCGTGGCCGGAGGGTTTCCCGATCCCCCGGCTCCAACACCTCTTCGAGTGTGCCGATTCGGACCTACGGCTTCTTCCGGCGCTCGCGCAGCTTTCCCCAGCCAACCGCCCCCAGCATCACCAGGACGGGCGCGAGGTAGAGCAGCTGCGGGAGCCAGTGGCCCGCGTGGGCGAAGACGATCACGTGTTCAGCGCGGCCGAGAGGAGCCAGAGTCCGAGACAGGTGAACGCCACCATCAGCATCAGCATCACGACCTGGGAGCGGGTCGCGGCGCTCGCCGAACCGTAGCGCTCGAGCGCCCGGTCGTGGGCCAGGATCAGCGCGGCGACGTGGCCGATGACGAGCGCGCCGACCTGCACGTACCAGATGCCGGTCGCGGTGATCACGCTGTAGTCGATCGAGCGGCCGGCGCCGCCGAACAGGTCGCTGCCGCGGCCGAGCGGGTCGTTGATCAGCCGCCACAGGTCCTGGCCGTTGTAGGCGAGCAGCGAGAAGTAGTGCGCCACCAGATAGCCCGCCGCGATCGGGACGAGCGTGTGGGCGAAGGCGCGTGCGCTGGCGAGGCTGCCGGTGCCGAGCATGCCGAGCGTCCAGATCACCGAGACGATCGCGATCGCCGCGGCGAGGCCGATGATGAACCCCAGCTCGAGCGAGGTGGAGAGCGGCAGGCCGATCGAGTGGAACGCGTCCTGGAGGTCGATCGCGAGGTTGTTGAACAGCGCGCCCTCCTTCGCGCCGTCGAACGCGGTCGAGCCGACCGAGACCAGCAGCACGCCGGCCGCACCGATCACCGGCGCCAGCCTGGCGGTCCCGGTGCCGGGCACGCGCAGCACGAGCCGCCCGTCCTCGCGGCGCCCGAGCGGGGCGAGCGAGCCGATCAGCCCGAACAGCACGCCGAAGCCGTCGGCGTAGCGCACCCACGGCTCGACGCCGTAGATGCTCATCCCGACGAGCATCGCGGCGAAGTAGGCGAGCATCAGGATCCCGAGCGTCCCCGGCTCGGTCGCGGACGCCCAGCACAGCTCGCAGACCGCGAAGCCGAAGATCACGGCGGCGGCGGGCCAGCGACCGGCGCGCGCGGGATACGGCAGCGCCTCGGGCGGCTCGCCGAAGCGCGCGCCGACCCAGCCGACGGCGCGGCCGACCGCCCGCCAGGGGCTGATCGCGCGCCACACGTCGCCGAACAGCAGCGACGCGAACGGGACGGCGACCCAGAAGCCGACGTAGACGGCCGTCGGCGCGAGGTTCTCGCTCTGCGCGTCGGTCCCCGCCAGGCCCGCGTACGCGGTCAGGGCGAAGAGGAAGACGCCGAGGCCGCCGAGGAAGACCTCCAGGACGCGCGGGAGCGCGAAGAGCGCGCGCCCGCGCAGGCGCCGGAGCCTCGGTTGCGACCAGCCCGCGGCCAGCGCGGCGAACGAGACCACGAGCACCGCCGCGGCGGCGGCCGCGAACAGCGACACGGGGATGGGGAGGTCGGCGCGCCCGACGATCCCATGCGCAAAGAGGATCACCGGCGCGAGTCTAGGAGCGGCGAAGGCCCCGCCGACGCGGGGGTGGGCGGGGCCTTCTCCTGAATCGCTACTTGCAGGCGACGGTCGCCGACGCGGTCGACGTCGCGCTCGCCGGCGCGTTCGGATTCGGCACGAACCCGATGGTGTTCTTGAAGGTCAGCTTCTTGGACGACGGGCAGCCGGTGAGCTTGGCGACGCTCTTGCCGCTCTTGACCCACAGGTTGGCCGTGAGGTCGACCAGGCCGTTGAACACGCCCTTCGGGTACTGCTGGGCGGGGGTCTCGGGGATCTTCACCGTCAGGCCGTGGCCCGAGATCGTGCCGACCGCGAGGCCGGTGATGTCGCCGCCCTGGAGCTTGAGGTAGAAGCCGATCGTCTTCGAGCCGGTGGCGAACGGGGTCACCTCGAAGGCGACCTGCGGCGGGGCCGCGGCGTTGACGTTCGCCAGGGCGTGCGCGATCGCCTTCGGGCCGACCTGCGAGCCGCTCGGGCACGCGGACGGGCCGTCGGCCTGGAGCTTGCCGGCCGAGCACTTCTTGAAGTCCTTGGTCGACAGCGTCAGCTGGCTCGGACCGGTGATCTTCAGGGAGGCCGCCGTCTGCTTGGTGAGCGTGTTGGTCACCGTGAGCTTGAGCGTGCTCGCCTTCGGCTTGGACTTCGAGCCCGCCTTGTTGGGCGACAACGAGACCTTCACGGTCGACGTCGACGTCTGGGCTTGAGCGATGCCGGCGGCACCGAGGGCGAGCGCCGCGGCACCCGCGGCGATGTACGACTTGCGCAAGGACAACTCCTCCGAGATGACGTTCAGGTCCCTGGACAGGGCCGCGACACGGTCTCCGACCGCGCGCCACGTCAACAACACGTCAACAGCCCAAAGGTTTCGCTTCTACCATCGCGGCTTCATGCGTGCAGACACGCCGAGCATCTCCGCGCCGCCCTTCCCGCGCGACGTCCCGTGGGTCAACGTCTCCATGCTGCGGATGGACCAGCAGCGCGGCAAGGTCGTCCTGGTCGAGTTCTGGGACTTCTGCCGGGTCAACTCCCTCCGCACGCTGCCGTACCTGCGCGCGTGGCACTCGCGCTACGAGGACGACGGCCTGCGCGTGATCGGCGTCCACACCGGCGCGTTCCCGCCGTCGCGCGACGACGCGCTCGTGCGCGACGCCGTCGCGCGGCTGGAGATCCCCTGGGCGGTGGCGATCGACACGCAGCTGCAGATCTGGGACCTGTACGGCAACGAGGGATGGCCGGCGCGGTACCTCTGGGACCCGGACTTGTCGCTGCACTCGCTGCATTACGGCGAAGGCGCGTACGCGGAGACCGAGCGCGAGATCCAGGCGCTGCTCGGCGTCAGCGGCGACGTGGTCGCGCCGGTGCGCCCGGAGGACGAGCCGGACGCGCTGCTGGTCGCGCAGACCGCGGATCAGCCGGGCGCGTACTCGGGCCCGTACGAGGCCGGGGCGGTGTGGGCGGTCGTCTCGGGCGCGGGGACGCTGGTCGCGAACGGGCGCGAGATCGAGGTGCGCGAGCCCGGCTGCGTCGCGCTGGTGGAGCACGAGCGCAGCGTCTCGGGCGAGCTGGAGCTGGCCGCCGGCGAGGGCGTCACGGTGCACGCCACGTGCTTCACCCCCGGCCTGGCGTGAGTCACGGCCGCAGGTCCTCATGGCGCCGCTCGGCGAGCAGTCGCAGCAGCCGCGGCGGCCCGGTGTCCTCGACCAGGACGGCGGAGCCCGGCCAGTAGGGCGAGGCGCCGGCCGCGCCCTTGAGGAAATGCGGCTGGTAGACCCACGAGCCGGTGTTCCAGATCCTCGCGCCGCCGCCGGCCCGCCATTCGGACGCGTCGTCGCCCGGGAACGGGCCGGCGCGATGCGAGTGGCCCCAGATCACATGCGCGGCGCGCACGTCAAGGCGCCGCACCACCTCGCGGATGCCGCGCAGGTACCCGCGCCGCAGCGCCGCCGGTGAGAGGTCGCGGTCCAGCGGCCCGAGGCCGAGGGCGTTCAACCCCGCGACCGCCGCCACGTAGCCGGTTCCGAGCGCGGCCATGCGCAGCGGGTGGCGGTGGCGCTCGGCGGACGTCAGCGCCGTCCAGGTCCGCGCCGAGGCGCCCGCCCCCGCGCTGATGCGCGCGTGGTCGGCGCGCTGGGTCAGCGCGTGCATCCAGGCGTACAGCGGCGAGAGCGCGGCCTCGTAGTCGTCCGGCGTGGCGCCCGACTCGGGCAGCGAGACCACCCAGCGCGCCATCGCCCCCGCGAAGACGCGCTCGAACGTCGGGACCGTCGCGTGCAGGTCGCTGTAGTGGCCGTGGATGGCGTAGACGTCGTCGCGCAGCCAGACGCCGGGGTAGGCCAGCTCCAGCCGCGCCGGCCGCGCCGCCTCGGCGAGCCGCTCCGCCAAGGGCGCCGGCGGCGCGAAGCGCTGCTCGAGCCCGAGGAAGCCGGCCGGCTCGACCGTGAGCCGGGACTCGATCCAGCCGGCCACGAGCCCGTGATCGTGGTTGCCGCCCACCACGAGGATCTCGCCGTCGGGGCCGAGCGCGTGGCCCGCCTCCTGGAACAGCGGCGCCGCGACGGCGGCCGCGTCGCGGTGCGGCGCCTCGCGCAGCTCGAGCCCGTCGCCGAGCACGACCAGCCGGTCGACCCCATCGAGCGCCTCGATCAGCGGCGCGCGCAGCTTGCGCCGCCGCAACAGGTCCGTTCCCGCCGCCTTCCCGAGGTGCAGGTCCGAGATGACGAGGGTCCGCACGCGGCGCACGCTAGCGTGCGCCACCGTGCCGGATGCCGAAGGACCGCTCGCAGGGCTGCTCGTCGCCGACTTCTCGCGCGTTCTCGCCGGGCCGCTCGCCGCGATGCTGCTCGGCGACCTCGGCGCGGACGTGATCAAGGTCGAGCGGCCGGACGGCGGCGACGACACGCGCGCCTGGGGCCCGCCGTGGCGCGACGAGGTCAGCACCTACTACCTCGCGCTCAACCGCAACAAGCGCTCGGTCGCGCTGGACCTGACCGACGAGGGCGACCGCCGGCTCGCCCGCACGCTCGCCACGCGCGCCGACGTCCTGGTGGAGTCCTTCCGCCCCGGCCTGATGGCGTCCTGGGGCCTCGACGGCGACACGCTCCGGAAGGCCAACCCGGGCCTCGTCTCGTGCTCGGTGACCGCATTCGGCACCGCCCCGGAGGCCAAGGGGCTGCCCGGCTACGACTTCCTGCTGCAGGCGATGGGCGGGCTGATGGCGGTCACCGGCGAGCCCGACCGCCCGCCGCTGAAGGCCGGCACCGCCGTCGTCGACCTCGTCTGCGGGCTGCTCGCCGCCAACGGCATCCAGGCGGCCCTGGTCGAGCGCGCGCGGACCGCCCGCGGCCGCCACGTCGAGGTCTCGCTGATGGACAGCGCGCTGACCACGCTGCTCAACCAGGCGACCGCGTGGGTCGCCGGCGGCGTGCGCCCGCAGCGGGGCGGCAACCGCCATCCGAGCATCGTCCCCTACGAGCTCTACGAGGCCGCCGACCGCCCGATCGTGATCGCCGCCGCCAACGACCGCCTCTTCGCCCGCGTGTGCGAGGCGGTCGGCCTGCCCGAGCTGGCTGCCGACCCCCGCTTCGCGAGCAACGAGGCGCGCGTCGCCAACGTCGACGCGCTCGCCGAGGCGCTCAACGCCGTCCTGCGCGAGCGCCCCGCCGAGCACTGGATCGAGACGCTCCAGGCGGCGAGCGTCCCCGCCGGCTTCGTCAACGAGGTCGACGAGGCGTTCGCGCTGGCCGAGCGCCTCGGGATGGAGCCGACCGAGGAGCACGGCGGCCTGCCGCTGATCCGCCCGCCGCTGCGGCTCGACGGCGAGCGCCCGCCGATCCGTCGCGCGCCCCCCGCGCTCGACGAGCACGGCGACGACCTGCGCGCCTGGCTCGCTCGCGGCGCTTGACGCCGGCGGTCGCGCGCGGCGGCCTACGCCTCGGCGGCGGTGAGCGCCTGGCGGATCTGCTTCGGGAGCATGAAGCGGACGTCCTCGCGCATGACCTCGAACTCCGAGACGTCCTGCACGCCGCGCAGGCGGAAGAAGGCGACCAGGCGGCCGACGAGCTCCTCAGGGGCCGACGCGCCCGAGGAGATGCCGACGACGCGCACGCCCTCGAGCCACTCGTCCTGGACCTGCTCCTCGTTGTCGATCAGGTAGGCCGCGGCGCCGGCGTCGCGGGCGACGTCGACCAGGCGGTTGGAGTTCGACGAGTTGCGCGAGCCGATCACGAGCACGAGGTCGCACTCGGCGGCCATCTGCTTGACCGCCGACTGGCGGTTGGTGGTCGCGTAGCAGATGTCGTCGGTGCGCGGGCCGACGATGCTCGGGAAGCGGGCGCGCAGGCGCGCGATGATCGTGCGCGTCTCATCGACCGACAGCGTCGTCTGCGAGATGTAGGCCAGCTTGGACGGGTCCTCCACCTCGAGCGCGTCGACGTCCTCCTCGGACTCGACGAGCACGATGTGCTCGGGCGCCTCGCCCATCGTGCCCTCGACCTCCTCGTGGCCGGCGTGGCCGATCAGGACGATCGTGTAGCCCTCGGACGCGAACTTCAGCGCCTCGCGGTGCACCTTGGTGACCAGCGGGCACGTGGCGTCGATCGTGCGCAGGTTGCGCTGCCGCGCCTCGGCGTGGACGGCTGGCGAGACGCCGTGGGCGGAGAAGACGGTGATCGCGCCCTCGGGGATCGCATCGTCGAGCTCCTCGACGAAGACCGCGCCGCGATCGCGCAGCTGCGCCACGACGTGCTTGTTGTGGACGATCTCCTTGCGGACGTAGACCGGCGCGCCGTAGAGCTCGAGCGCGCGCTCGACGGTCTGGACCGCCCGGTCGACGCCGGCGCAGTACCCGCGCGGCGCGGCCAGCAGGAGCTTCTCGGGAGCCATCGACTCCGAGTGTAGGAGACCGGGTAGGTACGCGCGATGGCCTCGGAGAGCCACAAGACCGTCTACGTCGCGCTGGCCGCCAACGCCGGCATCGGCATCGCCAAGCTCGCGGGCGGCCTGATCAGCGGGTCCAGCGCGATGCTCGCGGAGGCCGCGCACTCGGTCGCCGACACCACCAACCAGCTGCTGCTCCTGGCGTCCCTGAACCGGGCCGACCGCGAGCCCGACAGCTCGCACCCGTTCGGCTACGGCAAGGAGCGCTTCTTCTGGTCCTTCCTCGCGGCCGTGTTCATCTTCGTCTCCGGAGCGGTGTTCTCGGTCTACGAGGGCGTGCACCGGATCGTCGCGGGCGGCTCGGAGGAGGGCGGGGCCGGGATCGCCTTCGCGGTGCTGGCGCTGGCGCTCGTGCTCGAGGGCTCCTCGCTGATCCGCGCCGCGCGCCAGACGCGCGGCGAGGCCCAGGCCAAGCAGCGCAGCTTCGGGCATCACATCCGCGTGAGCCGGGACCCGACCACCAAGACCGTCGTGTTCGAGGACAGCGCCGCGGTCGCCGGCGTCGTGCTCGCGGCGGCTGGGCTCGGGCTCGCGCAGATCACCGGCGACGTCGTCTACGACGGCATGGCGTCTATCGCGATCGGCGTCCTGCTCGCGATCGTCGCCTTCACCCTCGGGCGCGACACCCGGCGGCTGCTGATCGGCGAGGGGGCGCTGCCGGAGGAGCGCGAGGCGCTCGCGCGCGTGTTCGATGAGGATCCGCGGGTCGACTCGCTCGAGGAGCTGCTGACGATGGTCATGGGCCCCGGCTCCCTGCTCGTGGCGGCGCGCTTCGACGTCGCCGACGGCCTCGACTCCGGCGAGGTCGAGGCGCTCGCCGAGGAGCTCGACGACAAGCTGCACGAGGCGGTGGCCGAGGTCGGCGAGGTGTTCCTCGATCCGACCCCGCGTAGAGTCCGCCGATGATCCTGGACGCAGACCTGCTCGCGCGCGCGAGCGAGCATGCGGTGGCCTTCCTCGAGGGGCTGCCGGAGCGACACGCGGGCGCCGTCGCCGACCCCGAGGCCCTGCGGATCGCGCTGAGCGCCGAAGGCGTGGACGCCGCGACGGTGATCGACGACCTCGTCGCGGCGGTGGAGCCGGGGTTGGTCGCGTCTCCCGGTCCGCGCTACTTCGGCTTCGTGACCGGCGGCGTACTGCCCGCGGCGCTCGCGGCCGACTGGCTGACCGCGGCGTGGGACCAGAACGCCGGCCTGTATGCGACGTCCCCGGCCGCCGCCGTGGCCGAGGAGGTCGCCGCGGGCTGGCTGCTCGACGTGCTGGGGCTGCCCGCCGGCGCGGGCGTCGGGATGGTCACCGGCGCGCAGATGGCGAACTTCACCTGCCTCGCCGTCGCGCGCGACGAGGTGCTGCGGCGCGCCGGCTGGGACGTCGCGCGCGACGGGCTCAACGGGGCGCCGCGGATCGACGTCGTGGTCGGCGAGGAGGCGCACACGACGATCTTCCGCGCGTTGCGGATGCTCGGCCTCGGGGAGCCGCGGCGGGTTCCGGTCGACGGGCAGGGCGCGATCGACGCTCGCCCGCTGGCACGCGTCGACGGCCCGGCGATCGTGTGCGCGCAGGCGGGCAACGTGAACTCCGGCGCGTTCGACCCGTTCGGCGCGATCGCCGACGCGTGCGGGGAGAACGTGTGGCTGCACGTCGACGGCGCCTTCGGCCTGTGGGCGGCGGCGAGCCCGGCGCGTCGCGGGCTCGTACGCGACGCCGAGCGCGCCGACTCGTGGGCGGTCGACGCGCACAAGTGGCTCAACGTCCCGTACGACAGCGGCCTGGCGATCGTCGCCGACCGCGAGGCGCACGCGCGCACGTTCGCGCTCACCGCCGCGTATCTGATCGCATCCGGGCGGCGCGAGCCCGCCTCCCTGGTGCCGGAGTCGTCGCGCCGCGCGCGCGGCTTCGCGGTCTACGCCGCGCTGCGCGCGCTCGGCCGGGACGGGCTCGGCGAGCTCGTCGACCGCTGCTGCGAGCACGCGGCGCACATGGCCGCGCTGCTCGCGCACGGCGGCCTGGAGATCCGCAACGAGGTCGTGCTCAACCAGGTCGTCGTCGACCTGCCCGAGGACCGGATCGCGGCGATCCAGGACGAAGGGACGCTGTGGGCGAGCGGGACGGTCTGGCGCGGGCGGCCGTCGCTGCGGATCTCGGTCTCGGGCTGGCCGACGACGAGCGAGGACATCGAGCGCGCCGCGGAGGCGATCCTCGCGGCGTAGGGCGCCGCGCTCGGGGCGCGCACTTCGCGGGGGCCGCTGGGCGATCATCGCGCGCGCGGCATCGCGGAGGACGCGGCGAGCGAGTCGCGGCGGCGGCGAGTCTCTCGGGCCCGGAGGCCGACGAAGACGCTCGATCACCGACGCGATCGTCCAGGCCGCGAGACCGAGCCGCGCGCGTACCTCACCGCGCGTGGCGGGATCGGCGAACTGCGCTGGTAAGGAGTGCGGGTCGATCCGGCTCCTCGGCCCGACGGACACGCTCGATCACCGACGCGCCCGCTTCCGCGCACGTCCGACCATCATCGACCACGAGCCTCGGGGGTGCCACCCCCTCGCCACGCCCGCCCGAGCCGACCACGCGGCCTCGCGAACCGCCCAGGCACGCTGACCCATCCGCTTACCAGCGCAGTTCGCCGACCCCGACAAGCCGCCGCGCGGAGACCCCGGGCGGCGCACAGCCCGCGGCGCCGAGAAGCCGCGGCGCGGAGAACCGCGGCGGCGCAGCCCGCGGCGCCGAGAAGCCGCGGCGCGGAGACCCCCGGGCGGCGCACAGCACGGCGCCGCCGGCGCCTCGCCGGACGCGCACGCCCGAAGCGAGACCGCTCACTGGTGATTCTCACGAAATGATCACAGGCGCGGACGCGCAATCAGGAAGAAGTCCGTGCTTATGCTCCCCACTCCAGTGCGGCGCCTCGTCGCCGCCTTACTCGTCGCGGGCGCGGCCCTCCCCCCGGCCGCGCACGCCGCGGACACGCTCACGCTGTCCGACAGGACCGAGCGCATCGGCCCCGACATCACGCTGCGCCACTTCGTCGAGCTCCAGCAGATCGGCTGGACCGACGCGCAGGTGCTGACCGTCGACCTCCAGGGCGACGGCGTGAAGGCCGACCTGCTGACGGCGGGCAAGGTCGCCGCCGGCGGCCCGCTGTCGGCGTCCGCAAAGGCGGCGGGCGCCGTCGCCGGGGTCAACGGCGACTTCTTCGACATCAACAACTCCAATGCCGCGATCGGCCCTGAGATCGGCGCAGGGCAGATCATCAAGTCCGGCGCCGGCTCGGCCCAGGTCGCCGGCGTCACGCCCGACGGCCTCGGCCGGCTCGCGAACCTGACGCTCGACGCCACCGCGGACCTGCCGAGCGGGACGAAGGCCGTGAAGGGCCTGAACGACCCGACCAGTCCGGGAGCGGGGACGATCGTCGCCTACACGCCCGCGTGGGGCATCTACAGCCGCCGGCGCGGGCTCGACACCGCGACCGACGTCGCCGAGGCGATCGTGGTCGGCGGCAAGGTCGCGTCGGTCGGCCAGCCCGGCTCCGGGCAGCTCCCGGACGACGCGTTCGCGCTCGACGGCCGCGAGGCCGGCGCCGCCGCGCTGCGCGCGCTGCAGCCGGGCGATCCGGTCGCGCTGCACTACGCGCTCAAGAGCGACATCGCCGACCAGCTCGCGTTCGCCGTCGGCGGGCGCCAGATCCTGGTCAAGAACGGCGTCCCGCAGCCCGAGTCGGTCGTGGGCAGCGACGGCAACGCGCCGCGCACGGCGATCGGCTTCAAGGACGGCGGCAGGACGATGCTGCTGGCGATCGCCGACGGGCGCCAGTCGCTCGTGCCCGGCCCGACGCGCGCGCAGATGGGCGACCTGATGGCGGCGCTCGGCGCCGACACCGCGCTCAACCTCGACGGCGGCGGCTCCACGACGCTCGTCGCACGCCCGCTCGGCGGGCTCGGCGCGACCGTGCGCAACGTGCCGTCCGACGGCAGCGAGCGTGCCGACCCGAACGGCGTCGGGCTCTTCCTGCGCCCCGGCGACGGCACGCTGCACCGCCTCGTCGTGAGCGCCCAGGACCGCGTCTTCGGAGGCCTGCACCGCGCGCTCGGCGCCAAGGGCCTCGATGACCGCGACGCGCCGGTCGCAGCGGGCGCGGTGACGTGGAGCGCGTCGGCGGGCACGATCGACGGCGCGGCGCTGGAGGCGCCGGAGTCCGGCACCGTGACGGTGACCGCGCGCAACGGCGCCGCCACCGGGACGGCCGACGTGCGCGTGCTCGGCGCCCCGCGCGCGCTCGAGCCCTCGGCCGCGCGGCTCTCATTCGCCGAAACCAGCTCCCCCGCGTCGATCCTGCGCCTCAACGGCCGCGACGACGACGGCTACACCGCCCCGATCGACCCGTCGGACATCGTGCTCGACTACGACCACGCGGTCCTCTCGATCCTGCCGGCGGCCGACGGTGGCCTGCGCATCGTCCCGACCGCCAACGGCGCGACGATCGTCACGCTGCGCGCCGCCGGGCTCACCGCACGCGTGCCCGTCACCGTCGGCTTCCAGACGAAGCTCGTCAGCGGCTTCGACGACGGCAGCCCGTGGAGCTTCCGCAACGACCGCTCCCCCACCGGCGCGATCTCGATCGTCGACGGCGGCCACACCGGCAAGGCGATGAAGGTCGACTACGACTTCACGGCGTCGACCGCCACCCGCAGCGCCGGCGCGGTCCTCAAGCAGCAGATCATGCTGCCCGGCCAGCCGCTGCGCGCCAGCGTGTGGGTCAAGGGCGACGGCCAGGGCCAGTGGGTCACGATCTCGCTGCGCGACGCGGCCAACAGGACGATCGACCTGCGCCCGGGCTATGCGACCGGCGCCGGCTGGCAGAAGTTCTCCGCCGATCTGCCCACGAGCGGCGTCCAGTACCCGGTGCGCGTGGACAACGTGCGCCTGATCGAGACGTCGGCGACGAAGCTGTACAAGGGCTCGTTCCTGCTCGACGACCTCGAGGTCGACGTCCCGAGTGAGATCGAGGCGCCTGCGCCTGACCCGCTGCTCGCCGACCGGCTGATCAGCCCCGACGGCAAGCTCTCCGGCGCCTGGAGCTTCGCCGCCCTGTCCGACGTGCAGTTCACCGCCGCGCAGCCCGAGCTGACCAAGGTCGCGATCGCGGCGCTCAAGCGGATCCGCACCACCCGTCCGGACTTCGTCGTGCTCAACGGCGACATCGTCGACACCGGCTACCCGCAGGACATCGCGCTGGCCAGGACGACGCTCGAGACCGGCGGCTGCGATCTCGTCAAGGCGGGCGAGCAGCCCGATCCCGGTCCGGGTCAGGTCCCGTGCTACTACGTGCCGGGCAACCACGAGTCCTACGGCACCGGCAACCTGGACGCGTGGAAGGCGCAGTTCGGTACGCCGTATCGCACCTTCGACCACGCCGGCGTGCGCTTCGTACTGCTCAACAGCACGCGCGGGACGCTGCGCGGCTCCGACTGGGACCAGCTCCCGCTGCTCCAGGACGCGCTGGACACGGCGGCGACCGACCCGGCGGTGAAGGACGTCGTCGTGTTCGCGCATCACCCGACGCACGACCCCGATCCCACCGAGGCCAGCCAGCTCGGCGACCGCAACGAGGCGGCGCTGCTCGAGCGCCTGCTGACCCGCTTCACCGAGACCAGCGGCAAGGGCGCGGCGATGGCCGGCTCGCACGCGCAGATCGTCGACGTGCGGCGCGTCGACGGCGTCCCGTACATGGTCCTCCCGTCCTCGGGCAAGTCGCCCTACGGCACGCCGGATCGCGGCGGCTTCACCGGCTGGGTGCGCTTCGGCGTCGACCCGGGCGCGAGCGACGCGTGGCTGCGCGCCGACGTGCGCGCGTTCGCGCAGAGCGCCACGATCGACGCGCCCGACACGCTGGTGACCGGAGCGACAGGCGCGATCTCCGGCTCGATCGTGCAGCCGAGCGGCGTCCAGCCCGGCACGCGCGTCGTGCCGCTGCGCTACCCGATGTCGGTCCACTGGGGCGGCTCGGACAACCTCGCGATCGGCACGGACGCGGACACGACCGGCAAGGTCGCCGTGCTCGACCCGGTCGCCGGGACGATCACCGGCCTGCGCTCCGGCCAGGTCACCGTCACGGTCGCCAACGAGTCGATGCGCGACGGCGACGACCTCGCGCCGGTCACGGCCTCCAAGACGATCGTCGTCGGCGTGCCGGGGACGGCCGGGGGCACCGTGCCGCCGACGCTCGCGCTGAGGCTCGGCGGCGCGGCGAGCTTCGGCGCGTTCACGCCGGGGATCGACAAGCAGTACAGCGCCTCGACGACGGCGACGGTGACGTCCACGGCCGCCGACGCGGCGCTCAGCGCGTCGGGCGCCACGCTCGCCAACGGCGCGTTCAAGCTCGCCGAGCCGGTCGCGGTCGACCTCGGCAGGGCCGCGTGGACCGGCCCGGTCTCCAACGACACGTTCGGGATCGGGTTCCGCCAGCACGTCGGCGCCGACGACCCGCTGCGGACCGGCGCCTACTCGGCAACGCTGACGTTCACGCTGTCGACGACAGCTCCCTGAGCAGCTCCAGCACGGCCTCGCCGCTCGTGTCCAGCGACTGCTCGGACACGGCGGTGAGGTCGTCGCAGGTCTTGTGCCAGCAGGCGAACACGAAGTCGATCAGGTCGATCGACGGCACGCCGCGGCGGATGAACGGCGTGTGGTCGTCCTCGACCGTGCCCTGATCGAGGGCCGGGAACGCGTCCCCCGAGCCCACCTTCTGGGCGGCCGCGCGCAGCTTCGCCCACAGGCCCGGGTCCGAGCTCGCGTCGCGCGGGATCCCGAGATCCTTGTCGGCCACGAAGTCGAGCAGGATCATCGCCTGCAGCTGCTTGGCATGCTTGCGGGCGTACGGCTTGGAGCCGCGCAGTCCCGTGCCGTAGAAGTCGGCGTCGTCGGTCGCCTCCTCGCCGTCGAAGGCGACGAAGCGGATCGGCGGCGCGCCCGCGGGCCGTTTCATCCGCCGCAGGTCGGCGGCCACCTGGAGCATCTGCGCCGTGCCGCCCGCGCCGTCGTTGGCGCCGACGAAGCCGGGGATGTCCTTGGTGTCGTAGTGCGCGCCGACGAGGATCGCCTTGCCCTTGCCGGGGATCTCGCCCACGACGTTGCGCAGGCCGCCGGGCAGCTTCTCGTAGCGCCCGCGGGGCAGCCGCGCGCGGATGTAGGCGGCGAGCCTGCGCGACTCGGACGAGCCGGCCGGGCGCGGGCCGAGCTCGACCTGGTACTCGAGCATCGCCCACGCGCGCGCGCCGTCGAAGCGGTTGCCGCGGTCGGGGGCGACGAGGCTCGCGGTCGCCGTGGAGGATGCCGCGAGCGCGGGCTCCTGCGGGTCGGACCGGCCCGGCTTGAGCACCACCACGACCGCGGCGATCGCGATGCCGGCCGCGAGGATCGTCGCCGGCGTGCGCCTAGTCGTTGGAGGTCACCGCCTCCAGCAGCTCCGCGAACTGCCGGCGTGCCGCCTCGCGGCGCGTCGGGACGTGCTCGCTCGGGACCTCGTGCGGCTCGTAGCCGCGCAGCACCTGCCGCGCGACGGACTGGCGGTGGACCTCGTCGGCGCCGTCGTACAGCCGGGCGGCCCGCGCGTAGCGGTACATCTGCTCCAGCGGCAGGTCGGTCGAGTAGCCGAGCGCGCCGTGGATCTGCAGCGCGCGGTCGACGACGTCGAACAGCACGCCGGCGCCGTAGAACTTGATCAGCGAGATCTCGGTGCGCGCGGCCGCCGCGCCCTCGGTGTCCATCTTCCACGCCGCGTGCAGCGTCATCAGCCGCGCCGCCTGCATCTGCGCGAGCGAGTCCGCGATCCAGTTCTGCACGGTCTGCTTGTCGCCCAGGTTGGAGCCGAACGCGTAGCGCGAGACGGCGCGCTCGCACAGCATGTCGAACGCGCGCCGCGAGACGCCGAGCCAGCGCATGCAGTGATGGATGCGCCCGGGGCCGAGCCGCTGCTGGGCGATCAGGAAGCCGGCGCCGCGCGCGCCGAGCAGCGCGTCGCCCGGGACGCGCACGTCCTCGTAGTAGATCTCCGAGTGGCCGCCGTAGCGGCCGAAGTGCTCCTGCGGGTGCTCCATCGTCGGGATGTCGCGGACGATCCGCACGCCGGGCGTGTCGGCCGCGAGCACGAACATCGACGCGCGCTGGTGCGGCTTGGCCTCGGGGTCGGTGACCGCCATCACGATCAGGAAGTCGGCCACGGAGCCGTTGGTGGAGAACCACTTGTGACCGTTGATCACCCAGTCGTCGCCGTCCTGCACCGCGCGCGTCTGCAGCAGCGTGGGATCGGACCCGGCGGTCTCCGGCTCGGTCATCGAGAAGGCGCTGCGCAGATCCCCGGCGAGCAGCGGGTAGAGGTAGCGCTCCTTCTGATCGGGCGAGCCGGCCAGCGCCAGCACCTCGGAGTTGCCCGAGTCCGGCGCGGCGTTGCCGAACACCGCGGGCGCGAACGGCGAGCTGCCGAGGATCTCGTGCATCAGCCCGAGCTTGACCTGGCCGAAGCCCTGGCCGCCGAGATCAGGCGGCAGGTGCGCCGCCCACAGCCCGCGCGCCTTGACCTGCTCCTGCAGAGGCGCGATCGCGCGGCGGAACCCGGCGTCCCCGAGCTCGTCGAAGACCGTCTCGATCGGCCAGACCTGCTCGCGCACGAACGTGCGCATCCACTCCAGCTGCGCCTCGAACTCGGGTTCGGTTGAGAAGTCCCACGCCATGGCACGGATGATCGCAGCCGGCGCCCCGAATACCGGGTCTGGACCCCAGTCAAGCCGCGCCCGTCCCGAGCCGATGCGTAGAGCACCATGACCTCTCGCGCGCTCGCTCTTCTCGCGGCCTTCGCCAGCCCGCTGTTCATGGCCGCGGCGATCGCCGGCTGGCTCAGCGGTACCTGGCCGGCCACCCCCCTGACGCTCGCGCTCTCCGCCTTCGCGGTGATCGGCGGCCCGCTGCTCGGGATCCTGCACATCGCGACGTCGCGCGAGCACGAAGAGGAGCCGATGCTCGCGTTCGTCCACGTCGCAGGCCGCAACCGCCGGATCCCGCTCGACGCCGTCTCCGAGACGCCGCGCCTGGCCGCCGCGCGCCGCTTCCAGAACTGGCGCGACCGCCCCAACGACGTGCTGTCGCGCCGCGAGCACGAGGAGCATCTGCGCCGCCTTCAGGTCCGCGCGCGGGAGATCCGGCGGAGTGGGCGCGCGGCCGGTCGCGCAAGCTGACGTTCTAGCCTTCACGCGCGATGAGCGCGCTGGTGGTCGCCGCCGGTGCCGGCGTTGCCGCCGGCGCCCTGATGCAGTCGGCGACCGGCTTCGGGTTCTCGCTGGTCGCAGCGCCGCTGCTGTTCGCGGCGATCGAGCCCGAGCACGCGGTCGGGCTGTTGATCGTGCTCGGGACCGAGGTCAACGTGCTGACGCTCGCGTCTGAGCGGCGCCGGCCGCAACCGCTGTGGCGGCGCTGCGCGCTGATGCTCGCGTGGGCGGCGCCCGGCGCGCTGGCCGGCGTCGTCGTGCTGCGCACGCTGTCGCCGCTCGCGCTGCAGCTCGCGGTGACGGCGGGCGTGCTCGGCACGCTGCTGACGCGGCACGTCGCCGGCCGGCACTTGCGAGTCCCGGCGTGGACGGCGGGATTGGCGGCGGGCGCGCTGACGACGTCGACCACGACGTCGGGCCCGCCGCTGCTGCTGCATCTGCTGGGCCGCGGCGCCGAGCCGGAGCGCGTGCGCGACAGCTTGACGACGTGCTTCCTCGGGCTCAGCGCACTCGGCGCGGCGGCGCTGCTCGCCACCGGGACGCCGGCGTCGCCGGACCTCGTGCTCGTCGCCGCGCTGCTTCCCGCCGCGGCGATCGGGCATCTCGCGGGCCGGCGCGTGTTCGCGCGTCTCGCCGGCGGAGGGCGCTACGAGCCGGTGCTGAATGCCACTCTTGTGTTAGCGGTGCTCGTGGGGCTGGTGAGCGTCCTCGTCTGACTGGGTACGCTTGCCGCCGCACCGACCGGCGAGAGGAGACGACCATGGCGCAGACGCACGGAGACCGGCTCTCGGCCATCGACGCGTCGTTCCTCGCCCAGGAGCGCGCGAACAGCCACATGCATGTCGGCGCCGTGCTGATCTTCGACGGTCCGTCGCCGGACTACGACCAGTTCTTGACGCATATCCGCTCGCGCCTGCATCTGGTCCCGCGCTATCGCCAGAAGCTCGCGTTCCCGCCGCTCGAGACCGGGCGGCCGGTGTGGGTCGACGACCCGACGTTCAATCTCTCCTACCACGTCCGGCACACGGCACTTCCGCACCCCGGCTCTGAGGAGCAGCTGCGCGCGCTCGCCGCGCGGATTCACTCGCAGCGGCTCGATCGGGCGAAGCCGCTGTGGGAGACGTGGCTCGTCCAAGGGCTCGAGGGCGGGCGCTTCGCGCTGATCTCAAAGAGCCATCACGCGCTTGTCGACGGCATCTCGGGCGTGGACATGATGACGGTGCTGTTCGACCCGTCGCCCGAGACGCTGCGCCCGCAGCACCCCGGCGAGCCGTGGGTCGCGCGGCCGGAGCCGAGCCCGGTGGCGCTGGCCGCGCGGGGCGTGCGCGGGCTCGCGCGGCTGCCGTTCGACCTCGCGGGGCGGGCGCTGTCGGCCTCGGCGCATCCCGGGCGCGCGCTGGACGACGCGCGCGAGGCGCTCGAGGGCATCGGCGAGGTCGCCTGGGCGGCGCTGAACCCTGCGCCGTCGACGCCGCTCAACGTGCCGATCGGCCCGCACCGCCGGCTCGCGTTCGTGCGCAACGAGCTGGCCGACTTCAAGCTCGTCAAGAACACGTTCGGCGGCACCGTCAACGACGTGATGCTGACCGTCGTCGCCGGCGGGCTGCGGCGCTGGCTGCGCTCGCGGGGCGTGCGAACCGAAGGGCTCGAGCTGCGCGCGCTCGTCCCGGTCTCGATCCGAGCGAAGGACGAGCATCACCAGCTCGGCAACCGCATCGTCGCGATGCGCGCGCCGCTGCCCGTCTACGTCGAGGATCCGGTCGCGCGGCTGCGCGTCGTGCGCGCGGCGATGGAGGGGCTCAAGGAGTCCAAGCAGGCGGTCGGCGCCGAGACGATCACGGCACTCGAGGCGCTCGCGCCGCCGACGATCCTCGCGCAGGCGTCGCGGCTGCAGTTCTCGACGCGGCTGTTCAATCTGCTCGTCACCAACGTGCCCGGTCCGCAGTTGCCGCTCTACGTGCTCGGCCGCGAGCTGCGCGACCTGTTCCCGATCGCGTTCCTGCCGGAGAACCAATCGCTCGCCGTGGCGATCATCTCCTACAACGGGGGCATCGACTTCGGGCTGCTCGGCGACTACGACGCGATGCCCGACATCGCGGAGTTCGCAGAAGCGCTCGACGTCTCGCTCACCGAGCTCGTCGACGCGGCGCGCGCCGAAGCGGCGCCGAAGCGCCGCCGGGCGAACGTCAAGGCGATCTCGTGAGGCGATGCCCGAGCGCGACGTCCACAGCCTGCACGGCACCCGCGGCGACGTCCTGACCGCGATCTCCGACGGCATGGTCGCGCTGCTGAAGGAGTACTACGGCCGCGGGCCGACGCAGGCCAAGACGTACTACCAGGACGACCTCGTCGTCTGCCTGCTGCGCGGCGGGTTCACGCGCGTGGAGCAGACGCTGCTGGACGGCGGCCGCGGCGATGCCGTCATCCAGCAGCGGATGGAGTTCCAGGACGTCATGCGCGAGCGCTTCGAGGCCGTCGTCGAGCACGCGACCGGCCGGCGCGTGATCGGCTTCATGAGCGGCAACCAGCAGTCGCCCGACATGATCTGCGAGGTGTTCGTGCTCGCCCCGAGCGACCTCGTCGACGATCACGAGGTCCCGGCCGGCCGCGGATAGCGGCGCTCCTGCCGCTCGCGCGAGATGCGCTGGACGTCCCAGGCGAGCCCCGTCGCCTGGAGCGCGCCGATGACGAGCGCCGACGGGTCGATCTCCCACCGGCGCATGCCGTGCGCGGCGGACGTCGGGAACGCGTGGTGGTTGTTGTGCCACGCCTCGCCCATCGAAGGCAGGGCGAGCCACGCGAGGTTGCGCGACTCGTCGGTCGTCGCGAAGCGGCGCCGTCCGAAGGTGTGGCAGAGCGAGTTGATCGAGAACGTGACGTGATGGAGCACGAGCATCCGCACCGCTCCGCCCCACAGCAGCGCGGTGAGCGCCTCGACGAGCGACCCGCCGGTCACGTAGCCCAGGCCGAACGGCAGCGCGAGGCCGGCGACCACCCAGACCAGGAAGGTCCGGTCGACGAAGCGGATGGCGCGATCGGCCAGGAGGTCCGGGGCGTAGCGCGAGCGCTTGCCGCGCTGGTCGTGCACGAACAGCCACCCCAGGTGGGCGTGGAGCAGTCCGCGCAGCGTGCCGCGCCAGCCGGCGCCGTGACCGACGTGCGGGCTGTGCGGATCGCCTTCGCGATCGCTGAAGGCGTGGTGCTTGCGGTGGTCGGCGACCCACGAGATCACGGGCCCCTCGACCGCCGCCGAGCCGAGCACCGCCAGGATCACCCGCACCGCGCGCGTCGTCTTGAAGCTGCGGTGCGTGAAGTGCCGGTGGTACCCGACGGTCACGCCGAGCGCCGTCGCGACGTAGAGCGCGAGGAAGAGCACGAGGTCGACGGGGCGCAGCGCGCGGCCCCACACCTGCCATCCGGCGACGCCGAGCGCCAGGAACGGGATCACGACCGCTCCACCGGTGACGATCCGATCGACGGTCTCGTGTGCGACCGGCTCAATATCGTCCCGGGTGGGCGCGACGGCGGTCACTGGTTCGAGGCCGGGCATCCGGCACCTCCGAGAAGGGGATCAGCTGGGGCTCGGAAGTCAGTCGGCGCTACCGGGGATCCGGCGTCGCCGCTCGATGCCCTCCACAGGCCACTTTAGACCTCGGTCAGTAGCCGAGGGCGAACTTCGCGTCCTCGGACATCTTCTCCGGACTCCACGGCGGTGTGAACACCATGCTCGCGTTGACCGTCTCGACGCCGGGGAGCTCGCCGACGAACTCCTGGATCTGCTCGGTCACCTGAGGACCGATCGGGCACGCGGGGGTCGTCAGCGTGAACGTGACGTTGACCGTCCCGCCGTCGATCTCGAGCCCGTAGATCAGGCCGAGCTCGACGAAGTCGAGCCCGAGCTCCGGGTCGATGACGTTTGAGAGCGCCTCGTAGACGTCGTCTTCGTCGATCATCGGAAAGAGTGTAGGAATATCCGCGCGAACTGGACTGTACGCACCGGCGGGTACGTTGTAAGTTCCCCGGATCGTCAGCTTCGACGCACAGCTCGCGATCCTCCGCATCGAGGGGGATGAGGACCGGACAACAAGCGGCCGGCGCCGCCGTCCCTTGTCGGCCGCGCTCAACGCGACGCGCGATGTGATCGTCGACCTGTCCGGACTGCGCTTCGCCGACTCGTCGCTGATGATCGATCTCGCATGCCTCGCGCAGCGGCTGCGCGCGCAGGGGCAGACGCTCTTGCTCGCGCATCCGCAGCCGAACATCCGCTTCCTGATCGAGACGGTCGGGCTGCACCGGCTGCCCGCCGTACGGATCGACAGCGGGCCTCTGCCGGCGCTGGCCTAGTAGCGCGCGCTGTCCGCGCGCCGACCCGGCGATCACACGCGGTTGAGGATGCCCGCGTAACGTAGGCGCACAAGATGCCCCTGCTCCTCATCGTCCTGTTCATCGTCGTGCCGATCGCCGAGCTGGCCGTGATCATCCAGGTCGGACAGTTGATCGGCGTCTGGTGGACGATCGCGCTGCTGCTGGCGGACTCGATCCTCGGCTCCATGCTGATGCGCTCGCAGGGGCGCCTCGCGTGGCGGCGGTTCAACGCAGCGATCGCGGAAGGCCGGGCGCCGACGCGCGAGGCGCTCGACGGCGTGCTGGTGATCTTCGGCGGCGCGCTGCTGCTCACGCCCGGCTTCATCACCGACGTGTTCGGGCTGCTGTTCCTGATCCCGCCGACGCGCGTGCTCGTGCGCGGGCTGGTGGTGCGCCGCGCGACGCTGCGCGTCATGGCGGCGAGCCCGCCCCGCTCGCGCCGCGATCGCGCGGACGACGTGGACGGCACCGCGGTCGACGTCGAGCCCGACCAGCTCGACCGCCCGCGATGAGCTCGGCCGAGAAGGCGGAGGCGGCGCACGCGCTGCGCAAGCCTGGCGACACCGACGCTGTCACATTCGCGTGGGCCGACCCGGACGCCGGGCTCTACGGCCTCGCGCGCGTGGCGACGGGTCTGGGTGCGGACTCGGTCGAGCAGCCGAGCGCGCTGGCGATCGCGTTCGCGGGACGTGAGCCCCTGGGTGCCGTGGCGATGGCCGGCGACGACGCGGCGGAGGCCGTCTCGGCGACGGTCGAGGAGCCGCTGCGGCGCTGGACGCTGCGCAGCGACGGCGAGCCGGCGTTCGCGCTCGAGTTCGCCGCGACGACGCCGTCGGCGGAGCTGGGCGGCCGCGAGAAGGTCGCCAAGGCCGGCGGGCTCGAGGGCTACGAGCAGCTGTGCCGCGTGACCGGCACCGTGCGCGTCGGCGGCCGCTCGCGCGCGGTCGACGGGCTCGGGCAGCGCGGCCACACGTGGGGCAATCCGGACTGGGACCGGATTGCGCTCACGCGCTCGGTCGGCGCGTGGCTGCACGACGGGACGGGCGTCGTCATCAACGCCGTCCGGCCCGCGGGCATGACCGCGCACGCCGACGAGGCGATGTGGGCGGCGGCGCTCGACGGCGAGCGCGCGCGGGGGGTCGACGACGCGCGCCTGTCGACGACGATGGACGAGGAAGGCCGCCAGATCCGCGCCGGTCTCGAGCTGTGGCTCGAGAAGTCCGACGACTACCCGTTCCGCGGCACCGGCGAGGTCGTCGCCGGATCGACGCTGGAGCTCGGTGCGCTGCGGCTCGACGTCGCGTTCTTCCGCTGGCACGTCGAGGGCCACACGGCCGTGGGCCGTTACGACGTCATCCGCCGCGCCGCGTGAGCGGAGCCCGCGACACGCCGCTGCGCGCGGTGGTGACGGACTTCGGCGGCGTCCTCACGACCCCGCTGCTCGACGCGTTCGCCCGCGCGAACGCGGAGCTCGGCATCTCGGTCGAGGCGCTCGGCGCCGCGATGCGGCTGTCCGCCGAGCGTGCCGGCGAGCCGCCGCTGTTCAAGCTCGAGCGCGGGCAGATCTCCGAGCCCGAGTTCATCGGCGATCTCGCCGCGAGCCTCGGCGAGGTGCTCGGCCGCTCCGTCGATCTCGACGGCTACGGCGCGCGGCTGATGGGCTCGCTCGAGCGCAACGAGCCGCTGCTCGCGTACTACCGGCGGCTGCACGCGCGCGGCATCCGCTTCGCGATCCTCACGAACAACGTGCGCGAGTGGCAGCCGATCTGGCGCGCCAAGCTCGCCGCCGACGACATCTTCGAGCTGATCGTCGACTCGGGCTTCGAGGGCGTGCGCAAGCCCGAGCCCGAGATCTACGCGCTCACGCTCGAGCGGCTCGGGCTTCCGGGCGGGGCCTGCGCGTTCGTCGACGACCTCGAGGTCAACCTGCCGCCCGCGCGCGAGGCGGGGATGCACGCGATCCACTACCGCGACCCCGAGCAGGCGATCGCGGAGCTCGACGCGCTGTTCTAGGCGCCCGCGGGCTCGGGCACAGATGCGGGCCGGCCCAGGACGCGCTAGAAGCCCTCGCCGGCGGTCAGCTCGAGCACAAGCCGCCCGCGGGCTAGTTGTCGCTGCCCAGGCGATCCCAGCAGTAGAGCTCGAGGCACTCGGCCGCGAGCTCGGTCGCACGCTCGCGCGAGAGCCAGGGAAGCACGCTCTCCAGCGCCTGCTCCTCCGCCACGCCGGCCGCGAACGCGTCTTCGCCGCGCAGGCCCGCGGCGATCCGCAGCGCCTCGCGCCGGTTGTCCCCGAGGCCCTGGAAGGCGCCCATCAGGAACTCCTTGTTGGCGACCGGCATCCCGACCTCCATCGACGCGTGCCAGGCGGCGAGCATCGAGAGATCGTGCTCATCCAGGTCGGCGACGGCCTTGGCGTAGTGGGAGGCGAGCTCGCCCTCCGGGATCTCGTCGACCCAGGCACGCACCAGTTCGCCGAGCAACTGCCGGCGCGCCTCGCGACCGACGGATTCGGCGATCACGCGGATGGCGTCTTGGGGTTCGATGAAGCAGAGTGGCATCCGTCCTCGTCCTCGGAATGGGGGGATGACGACGCCGCTCACGGTACGCGGTGTGTCGGACGGCACAATGGCGAGGTGCCCGGACGCTACGAGTCGTGGTTCCTGAGCGCGCGCGACGCCGAGCCGGGACGGCCCCCGAGGGCCCTCTGGATCCGGCACACGCGTCACCGCCCGGCAGGCGCGGCGAGGGACTCGGCAGCGCTCTGGTGCACGCTGTTCGACGCCGACGGCGCCCAGGCGGTCAAGCAGTCGTTCTCCGGGCCGCCGCCGGGCGCCGCCGGGCCGGGCGGCTTCCACGGCGAGGCCCGCGCGCGCGGGCGGATGGCGTCGTGGGAGCTGACGCTCTCCAGCGGGGAGCCGCCGCTGCGCCATCTCCGGCCGTCCGCGCTCTACCGCCTTCCGCTCCCGCGCACGAAGGTGGAGGCGCCGGTGCCCGACTGCATAGCGAGCGGCCGCGTCGTGCTCGACGCACGCGTGCAGGAGGTCGTCGGGTGGCGCGCGACGGCGGGACACAACTGGGGCGCCGAGCACGCCGACCGCTGGGTCTGGCTGCACGCGGCCGGCTTCGAGGACGAGCCCGAGGCCTGGCTCGAGCTCACGCTCGCACGCGTTCGCGCCGCGGGGAGGACGACGCCCTGGATCGCCAACGGCGCGCTCTCGCTCGGCGGCGCGCGGCTGCGGCTCGGCGGACTCGCCCACATCCCCGGCGTGCGCGTCGTCGCCGGCCCCGGGAGGCTCGAGGCGATCGTGCCCGGCGAGCGTGCCGACATCCGCGTCGCCGTCCACGCAGACACGGACCAGATCGCCGGCTTCCGCTACGCCGGCGTCGGCCCGGACCCGGTCGCCGGCGAGCGAGAGGTCCTGCACGCCGGGCTCGCCGAGGTGCACCTCAACGTGCGGCGGGCGGGGCGGCCGACGATGGAGCTGGCGACGGCCGCGGGCGGGGCGTACGAGCTGGGGAGCCGGATGTTCACGGGCGCCGTGGCGCTGCAGCCGTATCCGGACCCGTGAGGGCGCCGGATGTGGGATGCGGGTCGTGGCGCGGCGGCGCTTCGTCGCGCGGGCCGCGAGCCGGCGCGCATTCGCGTGTCGCCGTGCCGGGACCGGCGAACGGCGGGCAGTAAGGGAAGGGCGCGGATCGGGGTCTCGGGACGCGCGGCGGCGCCGCGCGCCGGCGCCGCGCGCCGGCGGGGTCGCCGGCGGGGGTCGCCGCGCGTCGTCGCGGCGGGACGCGGGCCGCGGGTCACTCCGGCGGCGTCCCCGTGTCGCCGCGGCGGGACGCGGGTCGTGGCGCTTCGTCGCGCGGGCCGCGAGCCGGCGCGCGTTCGCGTGTCGCCGTGCCGGGGCCGGCGAACGGCGGGCAGTAAGGGAGGGGCGCGGATCGGGTCTCGGGACGCGAGGCGGCGCCGCGCGCCGGCGCGGGTCGCCGCGCCCGGCTCCCCGCATCGCCGCGGCGGGGCGCGAGGGCGGAACGATCATCGTGGGCGAGGGGGTGCCGTGCGCGATCGTGGGCGCTCGTGGTTGATTGCGGCGGTTCGGTGGCTCGTGTGATCGCGGCCGCGCAGCCCGCCCCTGGCGTCAGAGCTTGATCTTCACGCGCCGGCTCGTCTTCACGGCCTTGCCGCTCCCGTAGTGCGCGGATACCGAGAGCGTGACGGTGACAGACCTGAGCTTGTGCCGGCGAAGCGCCCGCCGCGCCTTCGCGGAGAGCGTGACCGTGACCGATCGCCGGCCCGCGGCGAGCGAGGCGGACCTCGACCCGAGCGTTCTGAATCCCAGCCGGCGGCCCGTCCTGGAGTCCGCCGTCAGCGACGCGTCGACCTTGCACGCGGCTTCGCACGTGACCGTGAACACGGCCGCGCCCTTCTTCCCGCTCGACGGCAGCGCGAAGGCCGGCTTCGCCACCAGCGGCGTTCCGCCTGCCGGCGGCGGCGACGGCGTCGCCGTGGGGGCCGGCGTCGGTCCGGGCGACGGGGCGGGGGTCGGCGTCGGCGTCGGCGTGGGCGTCGGGTCGACGGCGAGCGGCTGCTCCGGCGGCGGCGAGGAGTAGACGCCGAACTCCGACAGGTCGCGGAACTCCGTCGCCGCATCGTCGGCGCCGAAGGATGAGAGCAGGCGCAGGCGTACGCAGCGCGCTCCCGCCGCGCCCGCGTCCGGCGCGAACTCGTTCAGCTTTCCCCACGCGTCGCTCGTGAACGTCTGGTCGCTCGCGGGGACCATGGTCGAGCAGTCGGCCTGCGTCGAGGTCTCGACCGTCGCGTGCTTCGTCGAATCGGCCGGTTCGTCGCCGCAGGTGTACTTCGGGTCGATCCCGAACGTCTCCACGTCGACCGCCTGCGGCAGCTTGATCACGGCCTCGACCGGGTCGGCGTGGTTGCCGCCGGTCGACGGGTAGGCCGGGTTGTCGGACGACCAGCCGGTCGCCAGCGCCTGGTCGATCGCCTTGTCCGGCCCGCACCCGTAGCTCGTGTACTCGTCGTGGATGCTGTCGACGGAGGCGCCCCCGCTCGCCGACGCCCAGTTGCGGCGCAGCACGGCGTCGCGCGCCGTCGTCTGTCCGGCGAGCACGCGCACGGGCCGAACGACCGTGTCGTAGCCGCCGTGGACGAACTCGAGCCGCGGGTAGGACGCCTCCGGCACGCCGGAGATCGTGTAGCGGCCGTCGCCGCCGGTCGTCGCGCCGAGCGCGTCCGGCCCGCTCGCCAGCCCGGAGACGCCGACCTTGACGCCGCTCAGCGGCGCGCCCGTCTCCGTGCTCGTGACCCTGCCCGAGATCGTGCCGCGCGGCGCGTCGGCCGCCGGCGGCGCCGTCCAATCGGCGGTGGGCGACGTGTCGTCGCCGTCGACCGCGCCGGCGAAGTAGCCCATGCCGCGCGCGCGGAACAGGTTCCACAGCGTGGTGCGGTTGGCGCCGCCCGTGGCGGCGGCGTCGGCCTCCAGGATCGCGTTGCGCGCATCGAGGAACGAAGGCTCGGGCGGCGACAGCCGCATCCCGTCGGTGATCAGCTGCTCGGCGCGCTCCGAGCCGACCGCCGTCCGCAGGTCCCACAGCGTCTCGAGCCAGATCTCCCCGTCGGCGTGCACCTCGGGCCGCCCCAGGACCTTGCCGAAGTCGCCGTAGGTGTAGCCACCCTTCGGGCACGCGGGGCTCGGGGCGCCGACGGGGCAATCCGCGGGCTGCGTGCGCAGCGTGTGGGGGGTGCTGTCGGTGTACTCCCCCACGTCGATCTCCCCCGGCGCGGAGGTATCGGTCGCGATGTGTTCGTCGACGAGGTAGTCCATCGCGTACCAATCGCTCCACGCCTCGCCCATCGCACCCGCCTGCGCCGAGTTGAGCGCGGCCGACCCGCCCGCGTCGGTCACCAGCCGGCCCGAGAGCCCATGCGTGTACTCGTGATAGACGATCGCCGCGTCGTCGCCGCCGTTGACCTGCCGGTAGCCGGCGCCATTGCGGAACAGGTACATCTGCATGCGCGGCGAGGACCCATCGGGCGGCGTCGCCATGTTGGCGTTGTCGAGGTGAGCAAGGTCGAGGCTGTTCGCGCCGTCGTCGGTGTTGATCTCGAGCTTGTCGTCTCCCTCGAAGCTGCCCCACTGCGGCGTGAAGCCGATCGGCGCGGCCGCCAGGTGATCATGGAACCTGTTCGCGTAGTAGAAGGCCTGGACCGCGTTCTGCTCGCGGTTGGTCTGCCACGGCACCGTCGTCGAGTTCCACGAGCACAGGTGCAGCGCGTCGCAGCCGAGCGCCGGCGACGTCACCGGCGTGAACGGATACTCGCCCGGCACGACCTCCTCGGCCGGCTCCGCGACGTCGTCGTGGTCGACGTCGGAGTACGCGTGCGCGTTCGGCCCGGTCAGCGTCGAGGCCGAGGTCAGCCACAGCGCCATGTCGACGCGCTGCTGCGTGCCGAACGGTCCCTCCCGTCCGGGATAGCGCTCCCAGACCAGGCCCGCGCTATCCGACTTGACGATGTTCACCCGCCGCAGCACGGCGCCGGTGCGCGCGTCGACCACGGCGTCGTAGACGGCGTCCGGCGCCGCCTTGTACATGACGCGCCACGCCAGCCGCGGGCCGGCGGCGCGCTGGAACAGCTCCAGCGACGCGCGCGTACCGTCGCGGAACCTCGTCGCGCGAGTCACGCCCGCCGGCCCGCTCGCGCGCGGCAGCGACCGGTAGGCGCCGACGTCGGCCTGGATGGCGCGGACCGCCTCGCCCCCGTCGAGTCCTGGAGCGACCGAGCCCACGGAGAGGTCGTGCGCGGGCGAGCCGAGCACGTTGATCACGCGCCCGTCGCGCGCGACGTTGACCCGCAGCTCGCTGCCGGAGCTCGGGATGCCGCCGAAGGACTGGCGCCGGCGCACCTGCGTGATGCCGCTCGGCGTGGTCGCGGTCTCGGCCGGTCCGAGCGTGTCGAGGTCGGAATCCGTCAGTCCCAGCGCCGGCAGGTGGGAGCGCACGTAGCCGTCCGCGATCGCGACCGGGTCCGCCGAGGACGGACCGGTGAGCGCGCCGTCCAGCCGGCCGAGGGCGCGCGGCGTGCCCGTCGCCGCGTCGACGTCGAGCACCGCCTGCGGACCGAGGCGGCGCGCGAGCGCCGCGCGGTCGGCCTTCATCGTGCTCGTCAGCGTGCGCCCGCCGCCGCGGTACGACTTGTCCTGGCCGCGCGCGGTCGCGGGCACGCCGAGGGCCAGCAACGCCAGCCCTGCCAGCGCGCGCCTATGTCCCTTGACCAGTGGGATGCGGCGAGGCTACTCGACGCCGCACCGCGCGAGCCACGAGATCAGCGCTGATTTCACTCCACGTGCTTGGCGACTTCGTCATACGCCGCCCGCCGGACGCCGTGGGCGACCAGGCCGGCGTCGAAGCGCGGCGTGACGGCGCCGAACCACGTGTAGACGTAGATGCGCTTGATCTTCTTGTCCTTGGCGGCCGTGCTGAACAGGTACTTGGTCGCCTTGACCTGGCACGAGGACGCCGACTTGCAGCCCTTGTAGGTCTTCTTGGACCAGAACGAGCCGAACTTGTACAGGCCCCCGGTCTCGGTCAGCCAGTACTGCGAGCAGCCGAGCGCCTTCTCGAGCGCCTTCGTCCCGGTCGTGCGGAAGCGATTGACGTCGGAGTAGTTGTGGATGCCGCAGACCGTCCGCTTGGTCTTGAGCGCCTTGCGGAACTCCTTGATGTACTTCGCCGTCGCCGTGAACGTCGGCCTGGAGGCGGACGGGTTGTCCGCCTGGTCGAGCATGTCGGCGACCACGAGCGTGCAGCGCGGGCACGCGCTCTTGACGATGTCGGTGAACTTCGCCGCGGCCTTCGGGTTGCGCGACGTCGGCTGCGTGAAGTGATTGGCCTCGTTCCACGGCGCGATCACGTTCACGCTCGGGAAGCGCGCGAGGAACGCCTTGATCGCCGACTGGTACTGGGAGGCCGTCGGCAGCTTGCAGACCTTCGTCTTCTGATAGCGCTTCTGGTTGCAGCGCGAGGCGTCGCCGCGCGAGTGCTCGAACGCGACGAGCGGCTCGACGCCCGTCGCCTGCGCGGCTTGCAGGTACTGGGTCACGCGCGTGAGGTCGAACCCGCCCACCTTGACGACGTCCCACGCGACGACGATGCGCGCGTGCTTGGCGCCGAGCGACGTGAACAGGGGATCGGAGAACACCGTCGGCTGGTTCTCGGAGATGCCGACGATCGCAGCGGCGGAGGCCTTCGCGGGGATGGCGAGCGCGAGCAGGCACGCGCACAACAGGACCAGGCGGGAACGCATGCCGCGGCAGGCTAGCGGCCGGTCCGGCGAAGCCCGCGCCGCCGTTCACGCCGCAGGTCGAACAGATAGTCGTCGTAGTCGACCTGCATCGTGTGGCGCTTGGACGCGACGTAGCGGCGCCGCATGGCGGCCCGCTCGCGCTCGATGCCGGCCAGCATCTCAGCGCGCGGCGGGAGTGCGTAGCGCCCCGTCAGGTGGTCGCACACCCACTCCGACTGCGCCTCGGCGATCGGCATCGTCGCGCCCAGCGGCTGCAGCAGCGCGATGAAGTACAGGCGGTCGACGTCCGGGTGGAAGACGCGCCGGAACAGCGGCAGGTCGTTGTCCGGCGCGGATACGAAGCCGGGGTCGAAGAACGGGAAGGTGACCCGGTAGCCGGTGCAGTAGACGACGATGTCGGCCTGCTCCTCGCTGCCGTCAGCGAACGCGACGGTCCGCTCGGTCAGCCGCGCGATGTTCGGCTTGGGCGTGATCTCGCCGTGCGCGATGCGCGAGAGGACGTCGTCGGAGACCGTGGGGTGCGCCTCGAGGATCGCGTGGTCGGGCTTGGGCAGCCCGTAGCGCTCCATGTCGCCGACCGACGCGCGCAGGAGTCCCGCCGCGACCTTCTGACGCAGCTTGAACGGGACCTTCGGCGTTGTCGCGATCTGGTCGAGCGGGCGCCCGAAGACGTACTTCGGCAGCACGTACGCGCCGCGCCGCGCGGCGAGGAACACGCGCGCCGCCGAGAACGACGCCTCGACGGCGATGTCCATCGCCGAGTTGCCCATGCCGAGCACCACGACGCGCTTGTCGCGGAAGAAGGCCCCGTCCTCGCCGGTGTAGTGGTGCGAGTGCATCTGCACGCCGGCGAACTCGTCGGTGCCCGCGAACGCCGGCTCGGGCCAGCGCGGGTCCCAGTGGTGGCCGTTGGCGACCAGCAGCGCGTCGTAACGCCGCTCCTCGCCCGTGTCCAGCTGCACGCGCCAGCCGCCGCGCTCGGGCGCGGCGTGCTCCACGGCCGTCCGGAACGTGATCTTCGACCGGAGCCCGAAGTGATCGACGTAGGCGTCGAAGTACGCCGCGATGTGCGTGTGATGCGGGAAGCGCGGATACGACTCCGGCATCGGGAAGTCCGAGTACGCCATCCGCTCGCGCGAGGTGTTGATGTGCAGCGAGCGGTAGGCCGAGGACATCCCGTTGGCGTTCTTGAAGACCCAGTTGCCGCCGACGCGGTCGGACTTCTCGAAGCAGTCGAACGGGATGCCGCGCTGGTGCAGCGCCTTGGCGGCGGCGATGCCGGAGGAGCCGGCGCCGATCACGCATGCCTTCACGGGCGCGACGTTACCCTTGCGCGCCTATGGACGAGCCGGAGGTCAGGGCGGCGGGCGGCGTGGTGCGTCGCGAAGGCCGCATCGCGGTCGTGCACCGCCCGCGCTACGACGACTGGTCGCTGCCCAAGGGCAAGCTCGACCCGGGCGAGACGTGGGCGGAGGCCGCCCTGCGCGAGGTCCGCGAGGAGACCGGCCTCGAATGCGAGCTCGGCGAGGAGCTGTCCTCGACGTCCTACCACGACCGCAAGGGCCGCTCCAAGCTCGTCCGCTACTGGCTGATGGACGTCGTCGGCGGCGAGTTCGAGCCCAACGACGAGGTCGACGAGCTGCGCTGGCTCACGCCCGCCGAGGCGGCGGCGCTGCTCACCTATCCCCGAGACGCAGAACTGGCACAGGAGGCTGTATGAACCGCGATCGCTTCCCCGCGCTGCACGACGGCTGGGCCCGCCTCGACGGCCCCGCCGGCAGCCAGGTCGTCGACAGCGCGATCGAGGCGATGGCGGGCTGGATGCGCTCCAGCGGCTCCGCCAACCACGGCGGCGTCTTCAAGGCGGCGCACGAGACCGACGAGCTGGTCGAGGGCACCCGCGCCGCGTGTGCGGCGCTGCTCGGCGGCGAGCCCGCGGGCATCGCGTTCGGCCCCAGCTTCACGGCGCTGACGATGCGCTTCGCGGCCACCGTCGCGCGCGAGCTCAAGCCGGGCGACGAGATCGTCTGCACGCGGCTGGACCACGACTCCAACGTGCGCCCGTGGGTGATCGCCGCCGAGCGCGCCGGCGTCAAGGTGCGCTTCGCCGAGCCCGAGCCCGACACGCTGGAGCTGCCGGCCTCGGCGGTCGAGGCGGTGCTGAGCGAGCGCACCCGCTGGGTCGCGGTGACCGCCGCGTCGAACGCGATCGGCACCGTCCCGGACCTCCCCGGGATCGTCGCCGCCGCCCACCGCGTCGGCGCCCGCGTCTATGTCGACGCGGTCCACGCGACGCCGCACCGCCGGCACGACGTCGCGGCGCTGGACATCGACGTGCTGGGCTGCTCGGCCTACAAGTGGTTCGGCCCGCACATCGGCGTGCTGTGCGCGCGGCCGGAGATCCTCTCCGAGTACCGCCCGGACAAGCTCAACCCGTCGCCCGACGAGGCGCCCGACCGCTGGGAGCTCGGTACGCTGCCGTTCGAGGCGCTGGCGGGCGTGCGCGCGGCGGCCGGGTACATGCTCGAGCTCGACCTCGAGGCCGTGCGCGCGCACGAGGACGCGCTCCTCGCCGCCGCGCTCGACGGCCTCGGCTCGATGGACCACGTGACCCTCTATGGCGCCGCTGCCGACCGCGCGCCGACGCTGATGTTCAACGTCGCCGGCCGCAGCTCGGCCGAGACGGCGCGCGCGCTCGCCGAGCGCGAGATCGCGGTCTGGGACGGCAACTACTACGCCTGGGAGCTCGAGCGCCACCTGGGGCTCGCTCCGCACGGCGCCGTGCGGGCGGGCTTCCTGCACTACAACGATGCCGCGGACGCCGAGCGCCTGCTGGCGGCGGTGGCCGAGCTCGGATAGGGGTACGTTCATGGGGTGAGCGCGCAGGCCGCTCCACCCCAATCAGCGCGCGTGGGCGTGGTCTTCACCGGCCTCGTGCTGGTGATGCTGCTCGCGGCGCTGGACGGGACGATCGTCGCGACGGCGCTGCCGACGATCGTCGGCGAGCTCGGCGGGCTCGAGCACATCTCGTGGATCACGAGCGCCTATCTGCTGGCGCAGACCGCGGTGACGCCGCTGTACGGCAAGCTCGGCGACCTGTACGGGCGCAAGCGCGTGCTGCAGATCGCGATCGTGGTGTTCCTCGCCGGGTCGGCGCTCTGCGGGCTGGCCCAGAGCATGACGGCGCTGATCGCGTTCCGCGCGGTCCAGGGGCTCGGCGCGGGCGGTCTGATCGTGCTCACGCAGGCCACCGTCGGCGACATCGTCCCGCCGCGCGAGCGCGGCAAGTACCAGGGGATCTTCGGCGGCGTCTTCGGTCTCGCCAGCGTCGCCGGGCCGCTGCTCGGCGGCCTGATCGTCGAGCACACTTCGTGGCGCTGGGTCTTCTACGTCAACCTGCCGATCGGGCTCGTCGCGCTGGTCGTGCTGGCGATCACGCTGCCCGCCGCGGCAGCGCGCGCGAAGCCGGCGATCGACTATCTCGGCGCCGGCCTGCTGGCGGCGGGGCTGGCGGGGATCGTGCTCGTCACGAGCCTCGGCGGGACGACGTGGGCGTGGGGCTCCGCCGACGTCGTCCTCACGGCGGCGATCGGCGTCGGCTGCCTGCTCGCGTTCACGTTCGTCGAGACGCGCGCGTCCGAGCCGGTGCTGCCGCCGGCGCTCTGGCGCGAGCGCGTGTTCGCGGTCGCGGGCGCGCTGTCGCTGATTGTCGGCTTCGCGCTCTTCGGCGCCGTGACGTTCCTGCCGCTGTACTTCCAGACCGTCGACGCGGCGTCGCCGACCGGCTCGGGGCTGCGGCTGCTGCCCATGATGCTCGGGGTGCTCGTGACCTCGATCGGCTCGGGCCAGGCGATCTCGCGGCTCGGGCGCTACAAGATGTTCCCGATCGGGGGCACGGCGGTGATGGCGATCGGGCTGGTGCTGCTCTCGCGGCTCGGCGTCGGGACGAGCACGCTGGAGGCGTCGCTGTACCTGCTCGTGCTCGGACTGGGCCTCGGGATGGTCATGCAGGTGCTGATCCTCGCCGTCCAGAACGCGGTCCCCTACGCGGTGCTCGGCGCGGCGACGTCAGGCGTGACGCTGATGCGCGGGATCGGCGGCTCGCTCGGCACCGCCGTGTTCGGGTCGATCTTCACCAACCGCCTGACGGCCCGGCTGACCGGCGGCGATCTGCCCCCGGCGCTGCGGCAGATCGTCTCCGGCGGCGGGCGGCTGACCGGCGCGCAGGTCGAGCAGCTTCCGGCGCCGGCGCGGCTCGCGTACGAGCAGGCCTATGTACACGCGCTGACGCCGGTGTTCCTGGTCGCGGCGTGCGTCGCGGCGCTCGGCTTCCTGCTGGCCTGGCTGCTGCCCGAGAAGCCGCTGAGGGCGACGGCGGCGACGAGCACGGGGCTCGACGACAGCCTCGCCGCGCCGAAGGCCCCCGATTCGCTGGCGGAGATCGAGAAGGCGCTGTCGATGGCGACGACGCTCGAGCAGCGGCGACGCTTCCGTGCCGGGGTCGCGGATCGCGCGCGGCTCGACGTCAGCCCCGGCGGCGTCTGGGCGCTCGTGCAGCTGAACCGCCGCGGCGTCGACGGCGCGCGGGCGGAGGCCCGCCGGCTCGGCGTGAGCGAGGAGCGCATACGCCAGGTCGACGGCGAGCTGCGCGCCGACGGGCTCGTGGACGACGGCGGGATCACCGCGCGCGGGACGGCCTACGCCGACCAGCTCTTCAGCGCGCGGCGCGAGGCGCTCTCGGAGCTGCTGGACGACCGGGACGCCGAGCGGCGGCCGGAGGTGTCGCGGCTGCTCCAGGCGCTGTCGCGGGAGCTGGTCGGCGAGCGGCCCTGAGCGGGTCGCGCCCCGAGAGCATCAATGACTCGCCGGCGGCGTGCCCGGATCGGTCAGCCCGCCTCCGCGGCGCCTGCGGATGAGGTAGACGATGATCACGGAGACGACGAAGCCGGCGAACCAGCCCGCGCCGTACTTGCCGCCGGTCGCCAGGTAGACGATCAGGGTCGCGATCACGGAGCCGGCGATGCCGACGAGCATCGTCTGGAACAGGGTCAGCGGGTCCTTGCCGGGGAGTGCGAGCCGCGCCAGCGCGCCGGTGAAGAGGCCGACGATCGCCGCGACGATCAGCGAGACGATGAGCATGTGCGGTACTTCCCCGATGACTTCACGGTGCGCCCGTCCTTCGTCTTGACGCGGACCTCAAGCGTATACCGCCCGGAGGGGAGCCGTGTCACCTCGATCGCCTTCGCCAGCGCCTTCGCCTTGGTCACCTTGAGCTTGCGCCGCCGGTTCACGTAGACCTCGACCGCGGTGATCGTGCCGCCCTTGGCGATCCTCACGCGCACCGAGGTCGAGCGGCTCGCCTTGCACCGCTTGCTCGACGGCAGCGCGACGGAGACCTTCGGCTTCGCCGCGGGCATCGGCGCCGGCGCCGCCGGCAGCGCCGCGGTCGTGAACGTGCGGTCCTCTCCGGCGCCGGTCCCGTAGCCGTTGGCCGCGGCGACGCGGTAGTGGTACGTCGTGGCGGGCGTGAGGCCGGTCAGCATCAGCTGCACGTCGCGCGGGAGCGTGCCCGCGCCCGCCGCGCCGCCGTCGACGGAAGTGGTGTAGCCGGCCGTACCGAGGTCGACGCGGAACGACGCCGCGTCGCCGCGCGCATCGACGCTGCCGCCGATGGCGGCGCCCCCGGACGAGATCGCGGTCGCCTCGCCGGTCAGGACCGCGGGCGCCGCGGGGACCCACTCGTACGCGCCCATGTCCGGCCCGAGGCCGAGCGAGCGCGCGTTGCCAGCGAGGTCGTACTCGGTTCCACCGGTGCCGGCGTCGATCGTCGGCGAGCCGGCCGCCGGGCGGTTTCCGAGCAGCACGACGGTGGCGGCGCTGACGTTGCCGAGGCCGAGCAGCGACGTCGCGGAGTGATCGGCGCTCAGCACCGCGTCGCGTCCCTCGACGTCGCCGGCGAGGATGCTGCCGCTGATCGTCGCCACCGTCGTCCTGCCCCAGGTGTACGCGCTCACCGCGGGGCCGGCGGAGATCGCGGTCACGTTGCGCAGGACGATATGGCCATCGGCGGCGTCGAGCGGCGACGTCCACTCGTCGAGCGCGATCGCGGTCGCACCCGCCGCGGTACACGACGTGTCGCTGACGGTCGTGTCGCCGTCGAACTCGCAGACGGTGTCGGTCCCCTCGTCATGCGTCGCGTCGACGCGCTCGACCGACGACCCGACGACGGTGAGCGCCACGTCGCCGTGTCCCCGGATCGTCACGTCGCGCAGCGAGGAGCCGGGCGCGAGCAGCTTCAGCGCGGCGTTGATCAGCGGGCGCGCGCCGCGGATGCCCTCAACCGCGACGCGCTGATCGAACGCGACCTCGCCGGTCGTGTAGGTGCCGCCGGCGACCTGCACGACATCGCCGTCGACGACCCTGTGCGGCGCCACGCCGAGCGCGCACGGCTCGTCGTGCGTGCAGTCGGTGTCGCCCCCGTCCGGGCTGACGTAGCGCGTCGTCGCGTGAGCGCTCCCCGCGCCGGCGAGCATCAGCACGGCCGTCGCGGCCGCGACCCTCCAGTACCGCATCCCAACCCCTCCGTTCGGACCCCGCCCAAGCCTACCGGCCAGGCGGGGATCCTCACGCGTTACTGGCCGTCCGCGGGGGATCGGCGCCGAGGTCGGAGGAGCCGAAGCGCTCCGACGTGCCGGCCGACTCCTCGTCGCGCGGGTCGCGTGCGACGACGTGGCGCAGGTAGCGGTCCGTGACGCGCGCGCACTGGCGCCCCTCGTTGATCGCCCAGACGATCAGCGACTGGCCGCGGCGCGCGTCGCCGGCCGCGAACACGCCCTCGACCGACGTCGAGTACGCGCCCGCCTTGACGTTCCCGCGCTGGTCCTTGTCGACGCCGAGGCCCTCGAGCAGCGGCTGCTCCGGATGCAGGAAGCCCATCGCGAGCAGCACCAGGTCGACGGGGCGCGTCTCCTCGGTGCCGGGGATCGCGTCGAACGGCGGCTTGCCGGAGTTCTGGACCCAGTGCACCTGCTCGACCTTGCCGCCGCCATTTGACGAGAGTCGAGTCGTGGAGATCGCGAAGTCGCGCTCGCCGCCCTCCTTGAGCGCGTACGACGTCCGCAGCTTCACGGGCCAGCGCGGCCACGGCGTGAGGTCGTCCGGGCGGCGCGCGGGCGGCTCGCCGAGCAGCTCGATCTGCGTGACCGACGCGGCGCCCTCGCGGTGCGCGTGGCCCACGCAGTCGGCGCCGGTGTCGCCCCCGCCGATCACCAGCACGTGCTTGCCGGCCGCGCTGATCGGGTGCTCGGGCGGGGTGCCCTCGAGGACGCGCGCACGGTCGTAGAGGTAGTCCATCGCGTAGTGCACGCCGTCAAGCTCGCGGCCGGGCACGGGCAGGTCGCGCGGGACGCGCGAGCCGGTGGCGATGACCACGGCGTCGTGCTGCTCGCGCAGCTCCTGCGCCGAGATGTCGACGCCCACGTCGACGCCGTACCTGAACTCGACGCCCTCGGCGCGTAGCTGGTCCAGCCGCCGCTCGACGACCCACTTCTCGATCTTGAAGTGCGGCACGCCGAAGCGCACCAGCCCGCCGCCGGCCTCGTCGCGCTCGTACACCGTGACCGCGTGGCCCGCGCGGCGCAGCTGCTGCGCCGCGGCCAGGCCCGCGGGACCGGAGCCGACGACGGCGACGGTCATCCCGGTCTCGACCTCGGGGGGCTTCGGCACGACCCAGCCCTCGTCCCACGCGCGATTGATGATCGAGACCTCGATCTGCTTGATCGCGACCGCGTCGCCCTCGCGGATCTCCAGCACGCACGCCGCCTCGCACGGGGCGGGGCACAGCTTGCCGGTGAACTCGGGGAAGTTGTTCGTCGCGTGCAGCTGGTCGATCGCCTCGCGCCAGCGGTCGCGGTAGACGAGGTCGTTCCAGTCCGGGATCAGGTTGCCCAGCGGGCAGCCGTTGTGGCAGAACGGGACGCCGCACTCCATGCAGCGCGCACCCTGCTCGCGCAGGCCCTCGACGGGCAGCGTGCCCACGAACTCCTTGAAGTCGCGCGTGCGGGCGCGCGGGTCGCGCTCGGGCTGCTCGACGCGCGTGATCTCGAGGAAGCCGCCGACCTTGCCCATCAGGACTTGACCTCCTCGGCGGCCTGGGACACGAAGCCCTCGCCGCCGGTCGAGATCGCCGCTTCCGCCTCGGCCAGCTCGCGCAGCGCGCGCTTGTAGTCGTGCGGCATGACCTTCTTGAAGCGCGGCAGGTACTCGGCCCACTCGCGCAGGACGCGCGCGGCGACCGGCGACTGGGTGCGCAGGTGGTGCTCCTCGATCAGCTCGTACAGCTCGATCGCCTCGGACTCCGAGATCGCCTCGAACCCGACCAGGCCCATGTTGCAGCGCGACTCGAACGTTCCGTCCTCGTCGAGGACGTACGCGATGCCGCCGCTCATGCCGGCCGCGAAGTTGCGGCCGGTGCGGCCGAGGATCACGGCGCGGCCGCCGGTCATGTACTCGCAGCCATGGTCGCCGACGCCCTCGACGACGGCGCTCGCGCCGGAGTTGCGGACCGCGAAGCGCTCGCCGGCGAGCCCGCGGAAGAACGCGCGGCCCGCGGTCGCCCCGTAGAGCACCGTGTTGCCGATCACGACGTTCTCCTCGGCCTTGTACGCCGCCTCGTCCGGTGGGCGGACGGAGAGCACGCCGCCGGAGAGGCCCTTGCCGGTGTAGTCGTTAGCGTCGCCGATCAGCGTCAGCTCGACGCCGGGCGCGAGCCAGGCGCCGAACGACTGGCCGGCCGAGCCGCGCAGCGTGTAGCGGATCGTCTCCGGCGGCAGACCGGTGGCGCCGTGCACCTGCGTGACGGCGCTCGAGAGCAGCCCGCCGACGGTGCGGTTGACGTTGCGGATGGGGAAGTCGCCGGTGACCGGCATGCGGTGGTCGATCGCGTCGCGGGCGTGCTCGATCAGCTGCCAGTCGAGCGCCTGCGGCAGCGGCGAGTCCTGCGGGCGCACGCGCCGGCGCGGCGCCTCGTCGTCCACGTCCGGCGCGGTGAGCACGTGTGTGACGTCGATGCCCTTCGCCTTCCAGTGCTCGATCGCCTGGTCGGCCTCGAGCAGGTCGACGCGGCCGACGAGATCCTCGTAGCGCCGGATCCCCAGGCGGCGCATGATCTCGCGCACGTCCTCGGCGACGTAGTAGAAGAAGTTGACGACGTGCTCGGGCATGCCCTTGAAGCGCTTGCGCAGCTCCGGATCCTGCGTGGCGATGCCGACCGGGCACGTGTTCAGATGGCAGGCGCGCATCATGATGCAGCCGGTCGCGATCAGCGGGGCGGTGCTGAACCCGCACTCGTCGGCGCCGAGCAGGGCGGCGATCGCGACGTCGCGACCCGTCTTGAGCTGCCCGTCGGTCTGCACCCAGATGCGCGAGCGCAGGTCGTTGAGCACGAGCGTCTGCTGGGTCTCGGCGAGGCCGATCTCCCACGGCACGCCCGCCGCCTGGATCGAGCTCAGCGGCGACGCGCCGGTGCCGCCGTCGTGGCCGGCGATCAGCACGTGGTCGGCGTTCGCCTTCGCCACGCCCGCCGCGACCGTCCCCACGCCGACCTCGGACACCAGCTTCACGCTGATCCGCGCGCGGGGGTTCGCGCAGCGCAGGTCGTAGATCAGCTGCTTGAGGTCCTCGATCGAGTAGATGTCGTGGTGCGGCGGCGGCGAGATCAGGCCCACGCCCGGCGTCGTGAACCGGATCGAGCCGATGTAGCGGTCGACCTTGTGACCGGGCAGCTGGCCGCCCTCGCCGGGCTTGGCGCCCTGGGCCATCTTGATCTGCAGCTCGTCGGCGTTGACGAGGTAGTTGATGTTCACGCCGAAGCGGCCGGAGGCGACCTGCTTGATCGCCGAGCGGCGCAGATCGCCGTTCGGGTCGGGCGTGTAGCGGACCGGGTCCTCCCCGCCCTCGCCGGTGTTCGACTTGCCGCCGATCCGGTTCATCGCGATCGCCAGCGTCTCGTGCGCCTCGCGCGAGAGCGAGCCGAGCGACATCGCGCCGGTCGCGAAGCGCTTGACGACGTCGCTCACCGGCTCGATCTCCTCGAGCGGCAGCCACTGGTCCTCGGGCAGCTCGCGGAACCTCAGCAGCCCGCGGATCGTCGCGCGCCGCGCCGCATCCTCGTCGATGAGCTTGGAGTACTCGTCGTACGTCGGGCGCCCGCCGTGACGGACCGCGTGCTGGAGCAGCGCGATCGTCTCAGGGTTCCACATGTGGTGCTCGCCCTCGCGGCGCCACGCGTAGACGCCGCCGACCGGCAGGAGCTCGTCGGTGAGCACGCCGAAGCCGCGTGCGTGGCGCTCGAGCGTCTCGACGGCGAGGACGTCGGCGCCGATGCCGCCGATGCGGCTCGCGGTGCCCGTGAAGTAGCGGTCGATCAGCTCCGGCGCGAGGCCGACGGCCTCGAAGATCTGCGCCCCGTTGTAGGACTGGATCGTCGAGATGCCCATCTTGGAGATCGTCTTGAGCAGGCCCTTGGCGATGCCCTTGACGACGTTCCACTGCGCGGTCTCGAAGTCCTCGACACCCGGGACGCGGCCCTCTCCGACGAGCTGCTCGAGCGTCTCGAACATCAGGTACGGGTTGATCGCGCTGGCGCCGTAGCTGATCAGCGTCGCGAAGTGGTGCACCTCGCGCGGCTCGCCGGACTCGAGCACGAGCCCGGTCTGCAGGCGCGTGCCCTCGCGCACGAGATGGTGGTGCACCCCCGCGGTCGCCAGCAGCGCGGGGATGGCGACGCGCTCGGCGCAGGCCGCGCGGTCGGACAGGATGAGGATGTTGACGCCGGCGGCGAGCGCGTCGTCGGCCTCCGCGCAGACGCGCTCGAGCGCCGGGATCATCCCCGCCGGGCCGTCCGCGAGCGGCCACGTGATGTCCAGCGTGCGCGAGGAGAAGATCGACGAGTCGACGTGCCGCAGCTTCTGCAGCTCGCGGTTGAAGAGGATCGGCGTGCGCATCGAGAGCTGGTGCGCGTGCGCGGGCGACTCGTCGAGCAGGTTGCCCTCCGAGCCGACGCCGGTGCCGTAGCTCATCACGACCGCTTCGCGGATCGGGTCGATCGGCGGGTTGGTGACCTGAGCGAAGAGCTGCTTGAAGTAGTTGTAGAGCGGCGGCTGGCGGTCCGACAGGACGGCGAGGGCGGCGTCGTTGCCCATCGAGCCGATCGGCTCCTCGGCGTTGGCCGCGGTCGGCGCGAGCAGGACGCGCAGGTCCTCCTGCGTGAAGCCGAACGCGAGCTGGCGCTGGTGCAGCGGATCCACCGGCGCGTCGAGCTCGGGCGCCTCGGGGAGGTCGGCGAGGTGGACGATGCCGTCCTCGAACCACTGCCCGTACGGCCGGGCGCCCGCCACCTCGCGCTTGACCTCGCCGTCGTCGACGATCCGGCCGCGCTCGAGGTCGACGAGGAAGAGCTTGCCGGGCTGCAGCCGGCCCTTGCGCTTGACCTGGTCGGCGGGCACGTCCATCACGCCGGTCTCCGAGCCGAGCACGACCCACCCGTCGGTGGTCTCCAGCCAGCGCCCGGGACGCAGGCCGTTGCGGTCCAGCGTCGCCCCGATCACGCGGCCGTCGGTGAACGCGACCGCGGCGGGGCCGTCCCACGGCTCCATCAGGCACGAGTGGAAGGCGTAGAAGCCCTTGAGGTCCTCGGGGATGTCGTCCCGGTCCTCGTAGGCCTCCGGGATCATCATCATCACCGCGTGCGGGAGGCTGCGGCCGGCCAGCACGAGCAGCTCGAGCACGTTGTCGAACGTCGCGGAGTCGCTGCCGCCGGGGCGCACGACCGGCAGGACCTTCTGCAGGTCCTCGCCGAAGAGCTCGCTCGCGAGCTGCGACTCGCGCGCCCGCATCCAGTTGATGTTCCCGCGCACGGTGTTGATCTCGCCGTTGTGGGCGATCATCCGGTACGGGTGCGCGAGCTCCCAACTCGGGAAGGTGTTGGTGCTGAACCGCGAGTGGACCAGCGCCATCGCCGTCTTGGTCCGCGGGTCCTGCAGGTCGGGGTAGTAGCCCAGCAGCTGCGGGCTGGTGAGCATGCCCTTGTAGACGATCGTGCGGCTGGAGAACGACGGGATCACCAGCTCCGGGCCGGCGGCGATCTCGGCCACGCGGCGGATCACGTAGAGCTTGCGCTCGAAGGCGTCCTGGTCGGCGGCCAGCTCGTCCGACGCCGCGACCACCAGCTGCTTGACGTACGGCGCGTAGAGGTTGGCGGTGATGCCGACGTAGTCCTTGTCGACCGGCACGTCGCGCCAGCCGACGACGCGCTGGCCCTCGGCCTCGACGGCGTCGGTGAGCAGCCGCTCGAGCTCGGCGCGGCGCTCGTGCTCGCGCGGGAGGAAGCAGACGCAGACGCCGTAGGCGCCCGGCGGCGGGAGGTCCTCGCTCAGGACCCCGCGCAGGAACTCGTCGGGAAGCTGCAGCAGCATCCCCGCGCCGTCGCCCGTGTTGGGATCGGCGCCGGCCGCCCCCCGGTGCTCGAGGTTCTCGAGCGCGACGATCGCGCGCCGCACCGTCTCATGGCTGGGCAGCCCGTCGAGCTTGGCGACCATCGCGACGCCACAGGCGTCGTGCTCGTAGGACGGGTCGTAGAGGCCGATCCGGCCGCTTGGGCGTGCAGGCATAGGCAAGCGAGAGGGGAAGGATTGGGAATTTCGCCCTCCGGTCACCGGTGTGCGCCAACGGTCGGGCGCATACCGGCGCCTCGTCGCCGGCGACCTCCGTGCGAAGTTACGGAGATCGGGAGGGAAGCAAAACGGTAGCAATGGGCCGGGCGGAGCCCAAATCGCCGACCGTCGAGGTCGTTCGCCGAACGCAGCGGTCAGGGGGTCGAAGCCGCCTCCTCACGCAACGATGTTGCGTCGTAGAGGTTGGCGATGCCGTGCGCGAGCTCCGGCCAGGCGAACCGCTCGGTGACGTCCGCGCGGGCCGCGGCGCCGCGCCGCAGGCGCTCCGTGGGCCGGTTGACGACCTCGACGAGCGCGTTGGCGAGCCCCGTGACGTCGTCGGGCTCGACCAGCCAGCCGGTCTCGCCGTGGGTGACGATCTCGGCCGGGCCGTAGGCGTCGACGGCGATCGCGGGCAGGCCGCACGCCATCCCCTCCACGAGCGACTGGCCGAACTGCTCGCGCACGGACGGCAGCACGATCGCGGCGGACGCGCAGAAGATGTCCGGCAGCTCGTGGTGCTCGCGCCATCCGGTCAGGTGGACGTCGGCGACGCCGAGCCGGCGGATCGCCGCCAGCGGGTGCTCGCCCTCGAACTCGTCCGGGAAGCCGCCGGCGAGCACGAGCGGGGCCCGGCAGATGAATCCCGTGCGGGCGCGCGCGTATGCCTCGATCAGCAGCGGGACGCGCTTGACCTCCGTGAAGCGGCCGACGTAGAGCAGCACCGGATCGTCCCCCGGCGCCGGGCCCGGCACGTTGCGCCGCCAGACGTCGGCGCGGTCGACGGCGCGCGGGTAGAAGAGCTCGGGATCGAAGCCGTTGGGCACGATCGCGAAGCGCTCCGGCTCGATCCCCAGCAGGCGCTCGGCGCGCTCGATCTGGCTGTGGGTGGGGAGGATCAGGCGCTCGCACGCGGCGGCCCAGCCGCGCATCCGTGCGGCCCACGCCTCGCCGTACGGCCAGCGGCGCGGGTCGCGCTCGATCGCCTCGAGCATCAGCAGCTCGGTCCCGTGCAGGTGGCCGAGCACCGGCACGCCCGGCGCCGCGCGTCCGGCGGCCTCGTTGAGGGGCGTGAGATGGTGCAGGTGCAGGATGTCGGCATCCGCGGCGCCCGCGGACTGGAGCGCGCGCGCCCAGCCGGCCGCCAGCTCCTCGGCCTCGGCGTCGCAGAGCGACGCGAAGATGCGGCCCGGGTGGTCCTCGTAGGAGATGTCGGCCATCTCGACCGGGCGGACGTCGAGGCCGGCGTAGAAGCGCGCGGCGTCGCCGTGCGGGCGGCGCGAGCCGGAGAGCACGGTGACGTCCCAGCCGGCGGCCGGGAGCGCCATCGCGAGGTTGCGCGCGACGTGCGCGGAGCCGCCGCGCGGGAAGAAGAACAGGCCCATAAGGGCCCGCGGCCGGTGGGGGTCGATCGTTGCCAGGATGTGAACATACCCGTCGCGGGTGTCTCATCATTCAATGCCGTGAGCGGTCATGATCACCACCACGGGCCGGGGCACTCGCACGCGCCCGCGGACGCGAGCGCGCGCCGGCTGGCGATCGCGCTGGGGCTGCTGCTGGGGCTGATGGCCGTCGAGGTGGCGGCCGGCATCGTCGCCTCCTCGCTGGCGCTGCTCTCCGACGCCGCGCACATGCTCACCGACGCGGGCGCGCTCGCGCTGGCGCTGGTCGCGATCCGGCTCTCCCGGCGGCCGGCCAAGGGCGCGATGACCTACGGCCTGCGGCGCTCGGAGATCCTCTCGGCCCAGTTCAACGGCGCGACCCTGCTCGTGCTCGGGCTGCTGATCGTGGTCGAGGGGGTGCGGCGGCTGGTCGAGCCGCCCTCGGTGCAGGGCGGCCTCGTGCTGGTCGTCGCCCTGGCGGGGGTCGTCGTCAACCTCGCCGCCACCGCCGTCCTGCATGGTGCGGACCGGACGTCGCTGAACGTCGAGGGCGCGTTCCAGCACGTGCTGACCGACCTCGTCGCCTTCATCGCGACCGCGGTCGCGGGCCTGGTCATCCTCGTCACCGGCTTCGACCGCGCCGACGGCATCGCCTCGCTGTTCGTCGCGGCGGTCATGCTGCGCGCCGCCTGGTCGCTGCTGCGCGACTCCGGGCGGATCTTCCTCGAGGCGGCGCCGCGCGGGGTCGACGTGGACGCGATCGGCAACGCGATGGTCGCCGAGCCGGGCGTGACCGAGGTCCACGACCTGCACGTCTGGGAGGTCACCTCGGGCTTCGTCGCGCTCTCCGCCCACGTGCGCGTCGGCCAGGACAACGACTGCCACGCCGCCCGCCGCTCGCTCGAGCGGCTGCTCCACGACCGCTACGACATCGAGCACACGACCCTCCAGGTCGACCACGAGGGCGGCGACCTGCTCCAGATCGACGTCGGGAACCAGACCGGATAGCGCCCTTCGTGGCGGTCAGGGCGCGCGGCGGGGGCGCAGGCGTGCGGCGTGCCGCGGTCTTCGCGTGGCCCGCACTTCCGGGGCCACGAACTGCGCTGGTAAAGGGCGCGGGTCACTTTGCCCGCGTGGCTCGCGAGGGCCGGGATGATCGTTTTTCGGCGATGCCGTTTGGGGTGTGCCCTACGACCCTTCGAATAGTTCGAAGGTTCGTGAGGCACCCCGGAATCCGTGCGCGCGGATGGGCGTTCGTGCGCGATCGCGCCTCCGGCGATGATCGCTCGTGATCGCAAGTCCGGCAGGCGAGACAATCCTGCATCCCCTCACCCGCGCAGTCCCCGATCCCCGGAGTGGCCGCGGGTCTCGGCGCGCCTGCCCGCGGGCGCCGGGATGATCGCCTGGGGCGCGCCACTGGCCGCGCCACTGCGCGATCGCGCCGCCCCGCCGCAGCGGGCCTCCGTGATAGCTTCATTGGCCGGATGGTCCGGCCAATCGAGGCAGCCGGTTTCGGCACGTTCGCGCGGGATGCGCTTCCCGATCAGATCGCCGCGCGCGTGATCGGGTTGATCACCGAGCGCCGGCTCAAGCCCGGCGACCGGCTGCCGCCGGAGCGCGAGCTGGCGCAGTCGATGGGCGTGTCGCGCTCCTCCCTGCGCGAGGCGCTGCGGGCGCTCTCGCTGCTCGGCGTGACCGAGATGCGCCAGGGCGACGGCACGTACCTGACGGCGCTCGACCCCGATGCGCTGATGCGCCCGTTCGGCCTCGTCCTGAAGCTCTCCGACGGTCAGCTGAAGGCGCTCTTCGAGGCGCGCCGGGTGATCGAGCCGGGCCTCGCCGCGCTGGCCGCCGAGCGGGTCGACGGGGAGACGCTCGCGGCGCTGCACCGCTGCGTCGGCGACTCCGCCGCGGCGCTCGGCGACGACGAGGCGTTCATGCGCGCCGACCTCCAGCTCCACGGCCTGATCGCCCAGGCCGCGTCGAACTCGATCCTCTCGCGCGTGATCGAGTCGATCGGCGGGATGGGCGTCGCCAGCCGCCGCCGGACCAACAGCCTTCCCGGCGTGCAGGAGCAGACGGTCGACGACCACCGGGCGATCGTCGCCGCGCTCGAGGCGCGCGACCCCCCGGCCGCCGCCGCCGCGATGCTGCATCACCTGGAGAACGTGGAGCGCCGGAGTCCCGCCGGCGAGTCGTAAGGGTCCGAACGAGGAGGAGAGAGACGTGTCGTTGGCCGTGCACACGCCGGATTCCGTACCGGGGGTCCTCGCCGCGCTGAGCGAGGGCGGCCTGGTGATCGCGGGCGGCACCCACGTCATGCCGCGGTTGAACACCGAGCCGAGCGACGTGGAGTCGCTCGTCAGCCTGCGCCGCGCCGGGCTGGCAGGCGTCGCGATCGTCGACGGGATCGCGCGCGTCGGCGCGGCGACCACGCTCGCGCAGCTCGGCCGCGAGCCCGAGCTCGGGTTCCTGCGCGGCGCGCTCGAGGCGATCGCCTCCCCCACGATCCGCAACATGGCGACGGTCGGCGGCAACCTGTTCGTCGGGCAGCCCTACGGCGACCTCGCGGTCTGCCTGCTCGCGCTCGACGCCGAGGTCCACGTCGCCGGCGAGAACGAGCGCACGATCGAGGTCGGCGAGCCGATCGCGCCCGGCGAGCTGGTCACGGCCGTCACCTTCGAGCTTCCCGGCGCGGCCAACTGGCGCTTCACCAAGGCGATGCGGCGACGGTTGAACTCCGCGTCGATCGTCACCGTCGCCGCCGTCGTCAAGCCCGGCGACGTGCGCATCGCGCTCGGCGGCGTCGCGCCGCGCCCCGTCCGCGCCCGCGCCGCCGAGGCGCTTTTGACCGGCAAGCCGCTCGACCGCGAGCACGTCGAGGCCGCCGCCAAGGCGGCGGTCCAGGACGCCGAGCCCTTCACCGACGCGTACGCGAGCGCCTGGTACCGCGAGCGCGTCCTGCCCGTCCACGTCCGCCGGGCGCTGCTCGGAGAGGAGGCCTGAGCGATGCGATCGCGCGTCATCGAGCTGAACGTCAACGAGGAGCCGCAAGAGTTCCTGGTCCCGCCGGGCACGACCCTGCTCGGCGCCCTGCGCGACCACCTCGGCCTGACCGCCGCCAAGCGCGGCTGCGCCCAGGGCACGTGCGGGACCTGCACCTGCCTGCTCGACGGCGAGGCGGTGATGAGCTGCCTCGTGCCGGTCGAGACCGTCCAGGGCGCCGAGGTCAAGACGCTCGAAGGCGTCACGCGGCCCGACGGCTCGCTCGACGAGATCCAGGCCGCGTTCGTGGAGAACTTCGCCACCCAGTGCGGCTTCTGCACCTCGGGCATGATCATGGCCGCCGAGGCGCTGCTCGCCACCAACCCCGACCCGAGCCGCGAGGACGCGGTCCGCGCGATCTCCGGCAACGTCTGCCGCTGCACCGGCTACGAGAGCATCGTCACCGCGATCCTCGACGCCGCCAGGCGCCGCGCGGCCGTGGTGGCGTCATGAGGATCGACACCTCCTACTTCGAGGCCGAGCGCGACAACCACCTCAACGTGGTCGGCCGGACCGTCCCGCGCGCCGACGCGCTCGGCCACGTGACCGGCCGCACCGAGTTCTTCGAGGACACGCCGGTCACCGGCCTGCTGCACCTGAAGATGCACCGCTCGGACCGCCACCACGCGCTGATCAAGGGCATCGGCACCTCGGCGGCGCTCCAGGTCCCGGGCGTCGTGAAGGTGCTCACGCACGCCGACGTCCCGAACAACTGGTACACGATCCTGCGCCTGATCGGGGTCGAGCCCAACGACGAGCCCGTCCTTCCCGAAGACCGCGTGCTGTTCAAGGGCGAGCAGATCGCGGCCGTCGTGGCGACCAGCGAGGAGGCGGCCCGCAAGGGCGCCGCCGCGATCACGGCCGACTACGAGGACCTCCCCGCCGTGCTCGACGTCGAGGAGGCGCTCGAGCCCGGCACGATCGCGATCAAGCCGCACGGCACCAACCACTTCGTCTACGAGGGCCACCACTGCCGGCGGATCCGCTTCGGCGACGTCGAGGCCGCCTTCGCGCAGGCCGACCACGTCTTCGAGTGGCGCTACGAGTCGGCGCCGATCGAGCACGCGCCCACCGAGACGACGGGCTGCATCGTCGTCCCCCAGGGCGACGGGCGGCTGAAGATCCACTCCGACACGCAGGCGTGCTTCTTCACGCTCGACAACGCGGCGCTGATCCTCGGCACCCCGTTCAACCAGCTGCGCGTGATCGGCGGCACCGTCGGCGGCGGCTTCGGCGGCAAGGTCGACGTGATCGTCGAGCCGATCGCCTGCATCGCGGCGATGCAGACCAACAAGCCGGTCAAGTACGTCTACGACCGCTACGAGGAGATGCAGGTCTCGTCCCCGCGCGCGGCAGAGCGCATCTACATCAAGGACGGCGTGATGGACGACGGACGGATCGTCGCGCGCCAGGTCCGCCTGTACGTCGACGCCGGCGCCTACTCGCGGCACAGCCCGTACGGGACGACCAAGGCGGCGGCGCATCTGCCCGGGCCGTACAACATCCCGAACGTGCACGCCGACGCCCACTGTGTCTACACGAACCGCACGCCGTCGAGCGCGATGCGCGGCTTCGGCGTGACGATCGCCGACTTCGCGCTGGAGTCGCAGATGGACCGGATCGCGCGGGCGCTCGACATCGACCCGCTCGAGCTGCGGCTCAAGAACGCCTACCGGGACGGCGACATGAAGGCGCACCGCAAGGTCGCCGAAGGCACGGCGCTGATCGAGGTGATCCAGCGCGCGGCCGAGCTGGCCGGGCACGAGCTGGGAGCCGAGTACCGCACGCTGACGTCGACGACGCCGAGGGAGAGCTGACATGGCCAAGCGGCGCGGACGCGGGTTCGCCTCCGTCAACTACCCGACCGGCATGAACCTGGGCGGCGACCCCTCCCAGGCGCTGATCCACTCGACGACGACCGGCACCTTCGTCATCACGCTCTCCAGCGTCGACCTCGGCCAGGGCATCAAGACGGTCGCGATGCAGTGCGCCGCCGAGGCGCTCGGGCTCCCGATCGAGAACGTGATGGTCGAGACCGCCGACACCGACACCGGCCCGCACTGCATGGGCACGTTCGCCAGCCGCGGGACCCACCGCGTCGGCAACGCGGTCGTGATGGCCGCGCTCGAGGCGCGCGAGGTGATGCTGCAGGTCGCCGCCGACGAGCTGGAGGTCGACGCCGAGGACCTCGAGACCGACGGCACCGGCTTCATCAAGCTCAAGGGCTCCGATGAGAAGAAGATCCACATCACGGATCTCGCGCTCGCCGCGCACTTCAAGCAGGGGCGCACGATCTCGGGCCGCGGCATCTTCCTCAAAGAGAAGAACGACCCGGTGCCCGAGACGGGCGAGATGGACCCGGACTCCTGCCAGGCGCACGCGTGCACGGTCGCCGAGGTGGAGGTCGACGACGAGACCGGCGTCGTCGAGGTGCTGCGGATGTACAACGTCTACGAGGTCGGCCGCGCGATCAACCCCGCGATGGCGACCCAGCAGATCGAGGGCGGCGCGTGGATGGGCATCTCGCACGCGCTGTTCGAGACGACCGAGCCCTACTACCCGGCGCGCGACCATGGCCCGAAGGACTTCAGCGAGTACCTGATGCCCGGGCCGGCCGACACGCCGCCGATGGAGAGCGTGATCATCGAGCGGCCCGCGTCCAACGGCCCGTACGGCGCGAAGGGCATCGGCGAGATGACCGCCAACGCCCCGATCCCGGCGATCGCCAACGCGATCTACGACGCGTGCGGCGTGCGGCTGGAGCAGATGCCGTTCACCCCCGAGCGCGTGCTGCGCGGACTGGACTCCCTGGCCTCGTGACGGATCCGGTCGCGGAGCTCGGAGAGCAGTTCGCGCGCGAGCGGTACTTCGCCGACGAGGGGCTGCTCACCGCGGTCCATCTGGCGCTCGTCCTCGGCCGGCCCTTAGCGCTGGAGGGAGAGCCCGGCGTCGGCAAGACCGAGGTCGCGAAGGTGCTCGCGCGCGTGCTGGGGCGCGAGCTGGTGCGGCTGCAGTGCTACGAGGGGCTCGACGCCGCGCAGGCGCTGTACGAGTGGGACTACCCGCGCCAGCTGCTGCACGTGCGGGCGGCGGAGGCGGAGGGCCGCGCGGTCGGCGCGCTCTACGACGAGTCGTTCCTGCTCGAGCGGCCGCTGCTGCGCGCCGTCCGGGCCGCGGCCGGCGTCGTGCTCCTGATCGACGAGATCGATCGCGCCGACAGCGAGTTCGAGGCGTTCCTGCTCGAGTTCCTGAGCGACTTCCAGATCACGATCCCGGAGCTGGGGACGGTGGGCGCGGCCGTGCCGCCGGTGGTGGTCATGACGTCCAACCGGACGCGCGAGCTGCACGACGCGCTCAAGCGCCGCTGCCTGTACCACTGGATCCCGTTCCCGGACCGCGATCGCGAGCGGCGGATCGTACGGGCGCGCGCGCCCGGGCTGGACGAGGCGGCGGCGTCCGCGCTGGTGGACGCCGTGACCGGCGCACGCGGGCTGCGGCTGCTCAAGCGGCCGGGGATCGCGGAGTCGATCGAGTGGGCGCAGGGCGCGCACGTGCTCGCGGAGGAGGGCGCGGCGTGGCCCGACGCGCTGCGCCGCGCGCTCGGGCTGCTGCTGAAAGAGCAGGACGACGTGGAGACGGCGCTGGCCAACGCCGAGCTGCTGGGGCTCACGTGAGCGGCACGGCGGAGCGCGCGGCCGCCGCGCACCTGCACGGATTCGTGGACGCGCTCTGCCATGCGGGCCTGCCCGTCGATCCCGCGCGGCGGATGACCTTCCTGCGCGCGGTCGCGGACGCGACGCCGCGCGACATCACGCGGCTGTTCTGGACCGCTCGCGTCACGCTCGTCTCGCGCGTGCAGGACCTCGCCGCGTTCGACGCCGTCTTCGACGCGTGGTTCCGCGGCGGCGAGCCGCCGGTCGCCGCCGTCGCACCCGAGGACAACTCCCAGACCGCGGCGCCCGAGCCGTCCGCCGAGGGCGAGCTGGAGGCGATGCGGTTCTCCGAGGGGAGCGGACGCGACGCGTCGCACATCGACCTCCGCCGCCGGCCGGCCTTCCGGCGCACGGCCTCCGACGAGCGCCGGATGCTGCACGCGCTCCGCCGCGCGCTCGAGTCGGTGCTGCCGACCATCGACTCCCGCCGCAGGAAGGCGTCCAAGCGCGGACAGCTCGACCTCCGCCGCACGCTGCGCCGCGCCACCGCCGGCGAGGTCGGTTCGCTCGCGTATCGCCGGCGGCCGCCGCGCGCGCGGCCGGTCCTGCTCCTGATCGACGTCTCCGGCTCGCTGAAGGCCCACTCGCCCGACATGCTGCGGTTCGCCCACGCCGTGCTCGCCACGGCGCCGCGCGGCGAGGCGTTCACGTTCGGCACGCACCTCACGCGCGTGACGAAGCAGTTGCGCCACCGCGACGTCGACCAGGCGCTCGCGCGGCTCTCCGAGCGGGTTCTGGACGCCGACGGCGGCACCCGCATCGGCGCCGCGCTCACCCAGCTGCTCGGCGACGGCCGCAGCCTCGCCCGCGCCCGCGGCGCCGTGATCGTCGTTCTGTCGGACGGCCTCGAGCGCGGCGACCCGACGGAGATGGCACAGGCCGTGCGGCGCCTCTCCCGGCTCGGCCACCGCCTGATCTGGTGGACGCCGCTGGGGCGCGATCCCGCGTACCGGCCGGTCACCCGCGCGATGGCGGCGATCCTGCCCGAACTGGATCACCTGGCCGGCGCGTACGACCTCCAGACCCTGCACCAGGAGGTGCTCACGATCCCCGCGATCTGTGCCCGGCCGCGACGGACCGTGATGCCGCGATGATCGTCGACGCCCACCACCACATCTGGCGCCGGGCGGACGTCGCGTGGCTCAACGGTCCGATGCTGCCGCGCATCTTCGGCCCGTACGAGCCGATCCGGCGCGACTACCTCGCGCGGGAGTACGCCGCGCAGGCGACGCAGGCCGGCATCGGCCACTCCGTCTACGTGCAGGCCAACTGGCCGCTCGAGCGCTCGCTCGACGAGGTCCGCTGGGTCCAGTCCCAGCACGACGAGACCGGCTGGCCGCACGCGATCGTCGGCTCCGCCGACCTGTTCAGCCCGGACGCGGTCCGCACGCTCGAGGCCCAGGCCGAGGCGAGCCCGCTGATGCGCGGCACGCGCCTGCAGCTGCACTGGCACGAGAACGAGCAGTACCGCTACGCGTCCGGCCCCGACCGCATGCACGACCCGGTCTTCCGCGGGAACGTCGCGCGCCTCGCGGACCTCGGCTGGGTCTTCGAGCTGCAGGTCTTCGCGCCCCAGTTCGCCGACGCGGCCGAGCTCGTCGCCGACCACCCCGACGTGACGTTCGTGCTCATCCACGCCGGAATGCCGGAGGGCGACCTCGACGCGTGGCGGGAGGCGCTCGCGACCCACCTGGCGCCGCTGGACAACCTCGCGCTCAAGCTCAGCGGCCAGGGAACGTTCGTCCACCGCGTCGATCCCGAGCTGATCGGGCTCGTCGCGCGCACCAGCCTCGAGTTGTTCGGCCCCGACCGCTGCATGTTCGGCTCCAACTTCCCGATCGAGAGCCTCTGGACGGACCTCGGCACGCTCGTCGACGCATGGCGCGCGGTCCTGCCGGAGCAGGCGCTCTCCCACACCGCACGCCGCATCTACCGACTAGGAGCACCCTGATGGCCTACACCGTGTCCGTGACGTGGATCGCCAAGCAAGGCGAGGAGGAGGCGGTCGAGGCCGCCTTGAAGGCGCTCGTCGAGCCCTCGCGCGCCGAGCCGGGCGTCCTCGTCTACATCCCCCACCGCGATCCCGAGGACCCGCGGAAGTTCTACATCTTCGAGCAGTACGCGGACGAGGCCGCCTACACGGCGCACACCGAGACCGAGCACTTCAAGACCCTCGGCTTCGGCGACGCCATCCCGCGCCTGGAGGACCGCAAGCGCGAGTTCTACGAGCCGCTGGTGTAGCTGCCTAGCGCGGGACGAAGAGCAGGGCGGTCGACACCGGCCGGCCGCCCGGCTCGGGCTCGTCATACGCCTTGCGGGGGCGGTTGCGCAGCCGCCCGCCGGAGACGAGCGAGGTCGAGCCGCCGCCGTCGAGGTTGAGCGCCGTGTCGGAGCCGAGCGCGGCCATCAGCGCCGCCAGCTCCTCGAGCGTCAGGCCGGCGTCGTGCCGCGAGCGCCCGTCGCACGCGACCGCGAAGTAGCGCTCGCCGGAGAGCCCGAGCGCGGCGCGCGGGTGGCGGCCCGCGGTGATGTCGGAGTCGAACTGACGGCTGCCGGCCGAGAAGCCCTCGGCGTCGCGCTCGCGCCGGAACACCGGCACGCCGCCGCGGACGAGCAGCGGGCCGGCCTGCAGGAGATCGCCGCGCGGCGCCTCGGGCAGCGCGTCGCGCCCGGCGATGCGCGCCGTCCCGCCCTGCACGTGCACGCAGGCGCGCACCCCGGCCCACGGCGCGTCGAACGGCACGTGCCGGCGCGCCACGCCGCGCGTGCGCACCTCGCCCAGCGGCAGGCCCTCGGGCCGCACGAAGAAGCCGCCGACGAGCGCCTCCTCCACCCCGCGCTGCTCGCACCAGGGCTCCAGTCGCGCCTGGCCGCGGAGCACGGCGACGCGAATCTCGGTGCGCGCCGCGTCATGCGCGGCGATGTGCACGGTGGTCTTCGACCCGTCGAGCAGCTCCAGCCGGATGCGCCGGGCCCGCCCCGCCGGCGGGGGGCGGAGCAACTCGCGTCTTGCGAACGCCATCACCCCGAGGATGGTCCGGGGTGCGGCGGCGGATGTGAACAGACCGTTGGCATAGGTCACCCCGACAGGCGGTTGGCCACGCGCGCGACAGCGCGAGCCCGCCTGCCGTCAATCGCGCGGGACGCTGGTTACGTACCGGACCGGCACGTGGGGCTATGGTGAGCCGCCAAGGAGCCGCCCGGCAGGGGGCCGCCGGCTCATGTCGCACGCATAAGGGAGGTTCTATGCGCAGAAGCATGCGCGCGCCCGTACTCGCCGGCGCGCTGGCGGCGGCCGCGTTCGCGGTCGCCCAGTCGGCGACCGCCGACTCAGCTACGCAGCGCGACTACGTGGTCGTCTACAAGCAGGGCGCCGCGGCGCGGGACGCGCACGCCGCGATCGAGGCCGCGGGCGGCCGGATCGTGAGCGAGAACGCCGACATCGGCGTCGCCACCGTGCGCTCGACGGACGCCGGCTTCGAGCAGCGCGCCGCGCAGCAGGGCGCCCTCGAGGGCGCCGCGCCGGAGCAGCCGATCGGCCAGGCGCCGGCGGACGCGGTCGCCAAGCGCGAGGCGGTCGAGCGTCCCGGCGGCTGGCGCGCCGGCAAGGGGCCGAAGGCGCCCAAGCTCCAGACGTCCGGGAAGCTCACGCCCGATCCGCTCGCGGGCCTGCAGTGGGACATGCAGGCGATCGGCGCGACCGCCGACGGCTCCTACAAGCGCCAGCAGGGCTCGCACGACGTGCACGTCGGGATCATGGACACGGGCGTCGACGCCTCCCATCCGGACATCAAGCCGAACTTCGACAGCGCGCTGTCGCGCAACTTCACCGTCGACGACCCGATCGTCGACGGGACGTGCGCCTCTGACCCCGACGGCAGCTGCACCGACCCGGCGAATGTGGACGAGAACGGCCACGGCACGCACGTCGCCGGCATCATCGGCGCCGCGCTCAACGGCATCGGCACCGCGGGCGTCGCACCCGGCGTCGACCTCGTGAACCTGCGCGCCGGCCAGGACTCGGGCTACTTCTTCGTCGGCCCGACGCTCGACGCCCTCACGTACGCGGGCGACAACGGGATCGACGTCGTGAACATGTCGTTCTACATCGACCCATGGCTCTACAACTGCCAGGCGAACCCGACCGACTCGCCGGCCGAGCAGCGCGAGCAGCGGCTGATCGTCTCCGCCACGCAGCGCGCGCTCGACTACGCGCGCGGACACGGCGTGACGCTGATCTCGGCCTCGGGCAACGAGGACACCGACCTCGGCAACCCCGGCAGCGACGACTCGAGCCCGGACTACCCGGACCAGGTCGCCTCGCCGCACCACCGCGAGATCGACAACGGCACGTGCCTCTCGATGCCGACCGAGGCCAACGGCGTGATCGCCGTCAACGCGACGGCTCCGAACGGCCGCAAGGCGTACTACTCCAACTACGGCCTCGAGCAGTCCGACGTCTCGGCGCCGGGCGGCGACGCGCACCAGACCGGCACGCCGACGACGATCACCGACACGGTCCTGGCGCCGTACCCGGAGTCGCTCGCGCGCGCGAACGGCCAGCTCAACCCCGACGGCAGCCCGAAGGTCACCAGCGTCGTGCGCGACTGCGAGAACGGCGCGTGCGCGTACTACCAGTACCTCCAAGGGACGTCGATGGCGAGCCCGCACGCGGTCGGCGTCGCGGCGCTGGCGGTGGCGCAGTACGGCAACCGCGACCGCGCGCACGGCGGCCTCACGCTCGACCCCGCCGACGTCGAGGCGCGCCTGCGCAGCACGGCGACCGACACGCCGTGCCCGGCGCAGAACCCGTTCGTCTATCCGGGCCTGCCTGACCACTACACGGCGACGTGCGAGGGCACGGCCGCGCACAACGGGTTCTACGGCGACGGCGTCGTGAACGCGGCGCGCATCATCGCCGGACGCTGAACGCGATCTCGCGGCGAGGGGTGACCGACCACTCGCCGCGCGTCCACCGCACCACGGTCCCGTCCGCGAGGCGGGCCGTGGCGCGGCCGGTCGGCGGCTCGCCCCACAGCGTCGCCTCCAGCGGGCGCTCGCGCTCCGGCACGTCGCCCAGGCCCGCGGCGACGTGCGCGGCCGGATACGTGACGATCAGCGCGCCGCGGCGGACCCACACCGGCGTGCGCTCCAGCGGCGCAACGGCGAGCACCGTGCCGCCACCCGCGAACTGGGCGCCGGTCCATATGTCGATCCAGTCGCCGCGCGGCAGGTCGACCTCGACCTCGCGCGCGCCCGCCTCGAGCACCGGCGCGACCCACAGCGACGGACCGTAGCCGTAGGCGTCGGCGATCGCCCAGCCGCGCGCGTCGCGAGGGTCGGTGAGGAACAGCGGGCGCACGACCGGCAGCCCGCTGCGCGCCGCCGTCGCGGCCGCGGCGCGCACGTACGGGACGAGCCGCTCGTGCAGGACGATGTGCTCGCGGTAGACGCGCAGCGTCTCGGCGTCGTAGGTCCACGGCTCCTGCTGGAAGCGCGCGTGCGCCTGCATCAGCGGCGTGAAGCAGCCGAACTGGACCCACCGCAGCAGCAGCTCCTTCGGGCAGCGCGCCATCAGCCGCTCGCCGAGGTAACCGCCGATGTCGTGCGACCAGTTCGAGATGCCCGACGCGGCGGCGGTCAGCGTGGCCGCGACCAGCGTGCGAAGCGACCAGAAGTCCGACGGCTGGTCGCCGCCCCATGTCACGCCGATCGACTGGTGGCCGGTCCAGCCGGGGCGCGCGAACAGGACGCCCTCTCCGGGGTGGACCTCGTCCAGCGCCCGCTGCATCGAGCGCCGGTAGCGCAGCCCGTGGCCCCACGCGTAGTCGGCGCCGGTGCGGCCGTCGGAGAAGCGGACGTGATCGGGGAGGTACCAGCCCTCGCCGTCGTCGGCCTTGATTCCCGCGACGCCGAGCTCGAGCACGCGCTTGGCCTGCTCGCGCCACCACGCCTCGGCCGCGTCGGACGTGAAGTCGACCGGCGAGCCGGTGCCCATCCACCAGCGCGTCACGAACGGGTCCTCGCCGTCCTTGACGAAATGCGGCCGGCCCTGCTCGTAGTTCGAGGCCGGCTCGGCGTGCAGCCGCGCCGACTCCTTGTCGGGCGGGCGCTGGCCGTCGTTGGACTCGACGTTGACCCACGGCGTCACCCACACGACGGTCCGCACGCCGGCGTCGCGCATGCGCCGGATCAGCCCCGGCGCGTCGGGGAACTGGTGCGGGTTGAACTCCCACGTGTTGTATTGCGTCTCCCAGGGCGAGTCGAGCACGATCGCGTCGAGCGGGAGCCGGTGCGCCTCGTAGCCCTCGAAGTCCTCCTCGACGTCGCGCTGGTGCTCGTAGACGTCGCGGCTCTTCCAGTGCCCGTAGGCCCACTCCGGGAGGATCGCGGCGAACCCGGTCTCGCGCAGGAAGCCGCGCAGCCGCGAGGCCGGCGTCGACTGGCAGAAGAGGTGCACGCGCAGCGGGCCGGCCGCTCGGCGCGTGGAGAGCTGCAGCTCGTCGCCGAGCTCGAAGCGCGCGCCGTGGCCATCGGTCTCGACCCATGCCGCCCAGCCGCGCGAGCTCAGCAGCCACGGCACCGGCGCGTAGTCGCCCTGTGGGATGCCGCCGAGCTCGAGCATGTCGGGCGGGCAGTCGGGACCGGTGTAGCGGCGGTCGGCGCCGAGCTGGAGCGAACGCCCGGACTGGTCGACGTGCAGCCCGTGGCGCGCGCCGAGCCCGCTGAAGCGCTGCTCGGGATGCCCCGGCGCGACGAGCGCCACGCGGTGGAAGTGCTCCGGGACGGTGACGGTGACGACCGCCCGCTCGCTCTCGGCGACCTCGGCGGTCAGCGTGCCGCGGCTGCCGTCGGCGAACACGAGCTCGGCGTCCTCGAGCGCGACGGCCTCGACGGGATCGCTCAGCTCCTCCATCGCGAGCAGCCCTTCGGTCAGCGTCACGAGCTGGTCGTCGGCGGCGCCGCTCCACGCCCGGATCGAGGCCGGGCCGAACACGCGGCGCCCGTCATGGCGCACGACGAGCGAGAACGGCGCAGGGGTGATCTCCACGGTTACGCGCACCGCATGAGCTTCGACACCGACGTCTGCGGGCGCACGTTCGTTCACAACTCCGTCACCACCTGTTGTCGGCATCGTCACAAACCCGCTCGTTTGCAGCCCGATTCTGTGCCCATGAGCCGCGTGGATCTGCACTGCCACTCCACCGCATCGGAAGTCTCCAAGCTGGGCGTCCAGCGGGCGCTCGGACTGCCGGAGTGCGCGACCCCGCCCGAGGAGGTCTATGACCTCGCGAAGCGCCGCGGCATGGACTTCGTGACGATCGCCGACCACGACACGATCGACGGTGTCCTGGAGATCGCCGACCGCCCGGATGTCTTCGTCTCGGAGGAGCTGACCGCCGGCTTCCGCGGCGAGCCCCAGGCCGTGCACGTCCTCTGCTACGGCATCACGCCGGACGACCACGAGTGGCTGCAGGCGCACGCGGGCGACGTCGAGGTCGTCGCCGCGTACCTCCACGAGCACGAGATCACGTGCGCGCTGGCGCACCCGTTCTACGCCGTCGAGGCGCCGCTGCAACCGCGCCACCGGCGCCGGCTCGCGCAGCTGTTCGAGATCTGGGAGGTGCGCAACGGGTCGCGCGCCCGCGAGCTCAACCACCCGGCTGCGATCTATGTCGACACGCACGGCGGCATCGGCGTCGGCGGCAGCGACGACCACGCGGGCGTGGACATCGGCCGCACGTGGTCGATGACGCCGTCATGTGAGACGCCTGCGCAGTTCCTCGCGCACGTCCGCGCGGGCCGCGTGAGCGCGCACGGCGAGCAGGGCTCGGCGGCCAAGTGGGCGCACGCGGCGATGGCGCTGGCGGTGCGGGCGCTCGGCCGCGGCGACTCCGACGCGCGGCCCGATCCGGACGCCGTCCTGCGGATGGTCGAGCGCGTGATGACCGAAGGCGACGCGCGCACGGGCTCGATCGGCTCCGACCTCGGCCCCGAGGACGCCCGCGCGCTGCTGCGCGCGTGGCTGGATGCCGTCGACCTGCGGATGAGCGAGCGCGACCTGCTGACGCTGCTGCAGTCCGACGGCTTCTCGCACGCCGACCTCGAGCGCCGCGCCCGCCGCTGCCACGAGCGCCGGCTCCAGCGCGCCGTCGGGGATGCGCTGGGGGCGCCGTCGTTCGACTCGCTCGGCGCCGCGGCCTCGGACCTGTTCACCGCGTGCTTCGCCGCGATCCCGTACGCGCCGGCGGCCGCCTTCCTCGGCCGCGAGAAGAGCAAGCTCGCGACGCGCGAGAACGAGCCGATCCGCGTCGCGCTCGTCGCCGACGGCATCGGCGGGATGCACGGCGTCACGCACACGCTGGACGAGATCCGCGAACGCGGCGTGCCCGGCTTCGAGGTCGAGGTGATCGGCACCGACGCCAACGTCGACCGCCGCCTGAGCGCGGTCGCCGAGGTCGACATCCCGTTCTATCCCGGCCTACGCGTGGGCGTGCCCTCGCTGCCGGCCGTCGTCGAGGCGCTGGCCGAGGGCCGCTTCGACGTCCTGCACCTCTGCTCGCCCGGCCCGGCCGGCGTCGCCGCGGCGCTGATCGGCCGCGTGCTCGAGCTGCCGATCGTCGGCTCCTACCACACCGAGCTCGCCGCCTACGCGGGGATGCGGTCGGGCGACGCACGGCTCGGCATGGCCGTCGAGGCCGCGCTCGGCGCCTTCTACGGCGGCTGCGACGTCGTCCTCTCGCCGAGCGCCGCCTCGGACGCCCGGCTGGCGGCGCTGGGCATCGACGACCCGGGGCGCTGGGACCGCGGCGTCGACCTCGCGCGCTTCTCCCCCGCGCTGCGCACGCGCTCGGGCGACGGGCGTGTGCGGGTGCTGTACGCGGGCCGGCTGACGAAGGAGAAGGGCGCCGACCTGCTCGCCGACGCCTTCCTCGCCGCGCGGGCGCGCGACCCGCGGCTGGAGCTCGTGCTCGCCGGCGGCGGCCCGGAGCAGGAGGCGTTGCGCGCGCGGCTGGGCGGCTCCGCGCGGTTCCTCGGCTGGCTCGAAGGCGAGGCGCTGGCGCGCGCGTACGCCGACGCCGACCTCTTCCTCTTCTGCTCGCAGACGGACACGTTCGGCCAGGTCGTGCTCGAGGCACAGGCCTCCGGGCTGCCGGTCGTGGCGGTCGACGCGGGCGGTCCGTCGGAGCTCATCAGCGACGGGCGCTCGGGCGTGCTGTGCCCGCCGCGGCCGAGCGCGCTGGCCGACGCGCTCACCGGCCTCGCCGGGTCGCGCGCGGCGCGCGATCGGCTCGCGCGCGGCGGGCTGGCTGCCGTGCGCGAGCGCACGTGGGAGTCCTCGCTCGCGGCGCTCGCCGCTGGCTGGCGGCGCGCGCTGGCGCAGCGCCGGCAGGCCGAGGTGCGCGCCGCGTGAGCGCACGCTTCACGACCCGCGAGTTCACCCCCGGCTCGGGCCTTGAAGGGCGCGAGTCGAACTCGCCCGAGTATCGCCCCCTGGGCGATACGACAGACCCCCGCGAGTTCACCCACGGCTCGGGCCCTGAACGGCGCGAGTCGAACTCGCCCGAGTATCGCCCCCTGGGCGATACTACGTCCCCGGCGCGCCCCTGGCGCCGACCCTCGCCGGCCCACCATGCCGCCCGTCCCAGCGGTGGCGCGCCGGGGACACCCTCACTCCGCCTGGTCGAGCGGCGACCCCTGCGGGTCGTCGACGTCGCGCTGTTCTACGGCGAGCGTTCCGGCGGGATCCGCACGTACCTCGACGCGAAGGTCGAGTACGCGCAGCGGACCGGCGCCTTCGAGCACCACCTGATCGTCCCCGGCGCCCGCGCGATCCGGCGCGAGCATTCGGCGGGCGCCATCCACGAGCTTCCCGCCGTCCGGAGCGCGACCCCCAACGGCTACCGCTGGCCGCTCGGCACGCGCCCGCTCACGACGCTGCTGCGTGAGCTCCAGCCTGACGTCCTGCTCCAGCACGACCCGTTCTGGGCGCCGCGCGCCGCCGCACGCGCGGCCGGTGGGCATGCGCTGATGGTGCACCACGGGTCGGTCGCGCTCGACGCCGCCGCGTTCCGCGGGCCGCGCGGTCTCTACGCCGCCGGCTTCACCGCCTGGCTGCACCACAGCTACGCGCACGCCGACGGCGTGATGTCCGCCTGCGACCCGCGCGCCGACATGGGTCGGGACGCCAGCGTGCCGCTGCGCTTCGGGCTCGATCCCGTCTTCCGTCCGCGGGCAGGGGTGCGCCGCGGCGATCATGTCCTCTACGCAGGCCGCTTCGGCCGCGAGAAGGGCGTGTTCGCGCTGGTCGAGGCCGCCCGGCGCTCGGGCGAGCCATGGCCGCTGTGGCTCCTGGGCGCCGGGCCGGCCGGGCGCGAGCTGCAGCAGCGGGTGCGCCGCCTCGGCCTGCGCGACCGCGTGCGCTTCCTGCCGCACCTGACCGGCCGCGACGCGCTCGCCCGCGCCTATCAGCGGGCCCGCCGCGTCGTGATGCCCGGCGAGCTGGAGACGTTCGGGCTGGTCGCCTACGAGGCGGCCGCGAGCGGCGCGGCGACGGTCGCGTGCTCGACCGCGCCGTCGACCCGGGCGCTCGGGGACCTGGTCCGGACGTTCGAGCCGGGTGACGTGGACGGCATGGCCGAGGCGATCGCGGCGGCGCGGGCGAGCGAGCCGGACCTCGACGCGGCGCTGGCGTTCGCCGCCGCGCACCAGTGGGAGCCGGTCTTCCGGGCCGAGCTCGCGGACCTGGAACGGCTCGCGGGAGCACGATGATCGAGGTCGAGCCGCGACCGGTCGCCGCCCCTGTGGCTGCGACGCGCCGCGGCTCGATCGCCGTCGCGCTGCACGACGTCGCGCCCGCGACGTACGAGCGGTGCGCGCTGATCCGCGACTGGCTGCTCGATCTCGGGGTGGATCGCGCGACGCTGCTCGTCATCCCCGCCCCCGAGCTGCATCCGTTCTTCCAGCGCTCCCCCGAGCTGGCCGCGTGGCTGCTGGACCGCCGCGACGACGGCGACGCGATCGCCATGCACGGGCTCCAGCACCGGCGCACGCGCCCGCCGGGGCTGCTCGAGCGTCCGGTGCGCGGGTTCCAGGGCGGCGCCGCGACCGAGTTCCCGGGGCTCGACGAGGAGGCCACGGTCGCGTCACTCGATGCGGGGCGCCGCGTGCTCGAGCTCGCCGGGATGCCGCCGCGCGGGTTCGTCGCCCCCGGCTACGCGTACACGGGCGCGCTGCGCGAGCACCTCGCGCTCCGCTTCGACTGGTGGGCGACGCTGCTCGGCGTCCGCCCGCGCTCCTCGCTGGCTCCCGCGCTGTCGTTCGGGACCTCGAGCCCGTTCAAGCGCGCGACGTCGCCGGGGCTGGTGCGCGCGGGCGCGGCGCTGTCCGGGCGGCTCCTGCGGCTCGACCTGCACCCGGCGGACTTCGAGCACTCGAGCCACGTGCACGCCGTGGAGGCCGTGCTCCGGCGCGCGCACCGCCGCACCGCGGTCACCTACGACGACCTATGTTAGCGGCGCCACCGGCGATGACACCACTGGACGCCGCCGGCGTGCTGCGGGCGAACTGGCGCGAGGGCGTCCGGCGCGACGGGACGCGCTTCGCGTTCACGTGTCCCGCGCCGCGGCGCTACAAGCACCAGTGGTACTGGGACTCGTGTTTCCACGCGGTCGCGTGGTCGCGGGTCGATCCGGCGCGCGCGCGGGAGGAGCTCCGGACGCTGGTGCGGGCGGGACGGTCGGATGGATTCGTGCCGCACACGGCGTTCTGGCAGGCGTCGCCGCGGTGGCGGCGGGCGCCGCTGTACGCGACCGCGCGGGTGCTGGGCGACGCGGCGACCTCCTCGATCCAGACGCCGCTGCTCGCGGTCGCGTGGGAGCGGGCGGCCGCGGAGGATCGCACGTTCATCGCGGAGGGACTCGCCCCGCTGGCCGCACACGCGCGGTGGCTCGCCCGCGAGCGCGACCCCGACGGCGACGGGCTGATCACGATCATGCTGCCCGACGAATCCGGGCTCGACGACTCGCCGAAGTACGACGCGGTGTACGGGCGGCTGGCCCACTGGCGCCCGGGGCACGCGCGGCTCGTGCAGCGCTGCCGGCGCGCGCGCTGGAGCGCGCGAACCTATGTGGCCGGATGCGACGAGCACGTCGAGGACGTGCTCGTGAACGTCGCGCACGCGCTCTCGCTGCGGGCGCTGTTCCGCATGAGCGGCGACGTCGAGTGGGCCGAGCGCGCGTCGCGGGTGGAGACGGCGCTGCTCGAGCGCTGCTGGGATCCCCGGCGCGGGCTGTTCTTCGACCTGGCGGGGCGCCACGAGCGGCGCGTCGAGGTCTCGACCTGGTCGTCGCTCGCGCCGTTGGCGCTCGGCGACGCTCTCCCGCGCGACGTGCGGGAGCGGCTGGCCGAGGAGCACCTCCTGAACCCGCGGCGCTACGGCGCACGGTTCGGCGTGCCGTCGGTGTCGATGGAGGAGCCGTCGTTCCGGCCGGGGTTCGACGCGTTCCGGACGTGGCGGGGGGCGGCGTGGACATGCACGGCATGGCTGCTCGCCGGCGGGCTGCGGGCGTTGGGCGCGGCGGACGAGGCGGACCGGCTGGCGCACAACGCGCTCGACGCGATCGCGCGGAGCGGGCTGCGCGAGTACTACCACCCGCGCACGGGGGCAGGGCACGGCGAGCACCGGTTCGGGATGTCCGCCCTCGCGCTCGATCTGCCGCGCGGGTTCGATCCGGCGGGGCCGGGGGTGTAGCGGTGCGGCGTTGGGCCGCGCCGCGCCGCGCGATCGCGTCGCCACGCCATGCCCCGCGTTCTCGCCGGCGCGGACCGGCGATCGCCGCGCGGCGGCCGCCTGCCGGGACCTGAACTGCGCTGATACGGGGAGCGGGGTCAGATCGCCTGCCCTCCGAGCGCCGGCGGGCGTCGATCGCTCCGGGCGCCGCGGGCTCCCGATCGTGATCGATCACGTCCGCTCTCCGGCCTTGGCGGGTGCCTCACAAACCTTCGAACTATTCGAAGCTTCGCCGCGCACCCCCTCGCCGCGCGCCCGAATCGATCACGCGGCCTCGCGAACCGCGCAGGCAAGCTGACCCACTCCCTTACCGGCGCAGTCCGCCGGCCGCGGGAAGCCGCGACGCGGAGACCGCGCGAGCCGCGAATCGCGGACTCGCGGGCCGCGCTGCGGGATCGGCGAACTGCGCGGGTAGCGGATGCGGGTCTCTCTGGCGCGGCGGCCTGACGGTCACGCTCGATCACCGGCGCGGTCGGTTCGCGCGCGAACGATCATCTCTGCTCGAATCGATCATTGCCCCGCCTGATCGCGCCGCCGCACAGTTTCTTCGCGCCAGACCGGGGGTAGCGGAATCGGTATGAAGCTGCTCGTCGTGACGCCCGAGCCGGTCGATGCTTCGTTCCTGCGCTCGGCGCTCGGTACCGAGGTCGAGGGTGCGGAGGTCTTGGTCATCTCGCCCGCAACGAACCAGTCCAAGCTTGCGTTCTGGGTCAGCGACCCGGACGAGGCGATCGACGAGGCCGAGACCGCCCAGGTCGACACGGTCGAGCGCTTGGAGGAGGCGGGCATCGACGCGGCGGGCCAGGTGGGAGAATCCGAGCCGGCCCTGGCGATCGACGACGCCTTGGCCACATTCCCGGCCGACCGGATCGTGATCTTCTCGCACCCCGAGGGCGAGCGCGACTACCGCGAGGACGAGGGCCTCGCCGAAGGGGAGGCCCGCTGGGGCATCCCCGTCACCCACGCGCTCATCTCGCACTGAACTACCGAGCCACCGGAGCCGACCTCCCGTTCACCGACCCGCGCCGAGCCCACGGCGTCGGGCTCGAGGGCTATTACTGGCGGTTCACCGGCGCCGGCTGGAGCGTCGCGGTGATCTGCGGCGTCTGCCGTGACGCGCGCGGCGAGTGGGCGATGGTGACCTTGTGCGCCGAGCCGGGCGGATTCGAGTGCACGGAGATCGCCGAGGTCGCACGCGCTGACCGCCGCGGGCTGGGGGTGGTCGCCGGGGATGCGGCGGGCGGTGATGCCCTGGGTGCGGCGGGTGGTGATGCGCGGGCGACCGTGCGCGGTGATCGCGCGGCCCCGATCCTTCGCGCCGGCCCTGACGGGCTCGATGTCCGGCTCCGCGGTGCGACCCTGCGCGCGCGGTTCTCGGCACGCCGGGACTGGCCGCGCCGCGCGTTCGGTGCCCTCGGCCCCGCGCAGGTGGTTCCCGGGCTCGGGCAGTACTGGACGCCGCACCTGCTGTCCGCGACCGTCGGCGGCGACGCGCGGCTCGGCGACCGGACGCTCTCGCTCGACGGCGCGGCCGTCTACGGCGAGAAGAACTGGGGCGCGGCGTTCGCGGCCCACTGGTGGTGGGGCCAGGCGGCGTTCGAGGAAGGCGCGGGCGCGGCGTTCGCGGGTGGACGGCTCGGAGCGGGCGGGCCGGCCTTCGCCGCGCCCCTGCGGCGGCTCGGCGCCTCGGTCGCGCCGACCGCGGTCGCCGTGTGGACTCCCGGTGGCCTGGTCGCCCTCGCGCCCCCGTTCGCCCGCACGGTCGCGCGCGCCTCCGGCGGCGAGTGGCACATCGCCGCGCGCTCTCCGCGCCATCGGGTGGAGCTGCGTGGGGAGGCGTCCGGCCCGCCGCTGCGCCTCCCGGTCCCCGTCCCGGCCGAGCGCCGGCTCGAGGCCCGCTCCGAGCACCACCTCGCCGGGCGCCTGCAGGTCACCGTCCACCGGGGTCGCCGCCTGTGGCTCAGGGCCGACTCCGGCCTCGCCGGCCTCGAGGACGGCCGCCCCGGCTAAGCCCGAGTCGGCGCCGCGCCGCCGTGGCCGGCGCCCACGACGTGGAGTCATCCACGGATCATCGGTGGCGCCGACGAGCCGCGCTCGCTCGCGCACGCCGAGCCCGACCTGCTCGCGCAGCGCCGCCGCGATCGCCTCGAGCGGCTCGGTCAGCGGCGGGAGGAACGGGTCCGCGTGCAGCTGCGCCTCGGTCGCGTAGGCCGCCCGCTGCAGCGTCAGCAGCTCGCCGGCGTCGGAGACGCCGAGGCGCGAGACGACCGGCCGCCCAGCCTCGGCGCCCGCCCCCACGCCCTCGCCGCCCGCGTTCACGCGCCCTCCGCCCGCCGGACCGCCAGCGCCAGCGGCTCGGACGCGACCAGAGGCGCGAACGGGCCGAGCACCGCCCAGATCGTCTTCAGCCGCAGCCGCGCCCGCATGTCGACCGGCTCCACGCGCGCCTCGGAGACGATCTCCGAGCCACCGCCGTGGTCCAACGGCGAGACCCAGTGCGCGAACGCGACGCGGACCGTCCCCGGCTCGTCCCAGGCCGCGAACTCGTCCGCGCCCGCCAGCCGCGGGTAGTCGCGGGTGAGCGTCCAGATCTTCCCGCACAGTCCGCTCACGAGCCCGTGCTCGGACTCCTCGAGCACCACGAACGGATACTCGCGGAACATCTGGCGGTAGCGGAGCGAGCCGTCGAGCCCCGGGATCCGCCAACGGACCATCCGCCCGAGCCGGCGCGTGTCCGCGAGCCGGACCTGCCCCGCGGCATCCCAGAGCGCAGCCGGCGCGGCGGCCGCGGAGCGCCGGTGCACGGTACGCACGGAGGCGTCGGCGATCCAGTCGTCGAGCGTCGCGGCGGTCACCTCCGTATGGTGACCGAGTGGGCTTGATCCAGCACAAGCGGGAGGCGTACTGGTTCTACCGCTTCCTCTCCCTCGGCTACGACCGGAGGGTGAACCCCCTCTTCTGGACGCCGGAGATGCGCGACCAGGCGCTCGCGCCGGCGCGGCTCGAGGATCCGCAGCTGAGCGTCCTGGACGCCGGCGCCGGCACGGGCTTCACCACGGAGGGCATCGTCGAGCGCGTCCCCGCGGCGAGCGTGACGATGCTCGACCAGAGCCCGCACCAGCTGGCGCGGGCCCGCGCCAAGCCGGCGCTGGGCGACTGCCCGAAGGTGCTCGGCGACGCGGAGCAGCTCCCGTTCGAAGACGACCGGTTCGACCGCTACGTCTCGGCCGGCTCGATCGAGTACTGGCCCGACCCGCAACGCGGCATCTCGGAGGCCTACCGGGTGATCAAGCAGGGCGGCGTCGCCACCGTGATCGGACCCGTGCGCCCCGCCAACCGGATCGCGCGCCGCCTCGCCGAGACCTGGATGCTGTTCCCCGGCGCCGACGAGTACGAGCGCTGGTTCCGCCGCGCCGGCTTCCGCGACGTCCGCTCCGTCCCGCTCGCGCCTGACTGGTACCGGGATGACCGCGGCCCGTACGCCCTCGCCGTCAGCGGCGTGAAGCCGTCGCCGGGGAAGCCGCTCGTCACCGAGCGCATCGAGGACCCGCCGGTGGGCCCGCTGCGCTTCGCGGCGAGGTTCGTCGCCGGCTCCGTGGCCGGCCTCGTCTTCGTGCCGATCGCGATCGCGCTGACCCTTCGCAGACGCGGGGACAGGGCCGACGCCCCGACGCCGAAGCCCTGATGACCGCTGTCCCGGCCGCGCTGCCCGCCGTCCGCGCCGCCAACGTGCTGTGGCGCTTCGCGCGCCCGCACACGATCATCGGGACCGCACTCTCCATCCTCGGCCTGTACGGGATCGCGGCCGCCGAGGACCACGGCACCGGCGCCCCCGACCTCCTCGCCACGCTGGTCGCGGGCCTCGCCGTGAACATCGCGATCGTCGGCGTCAACCAGATCACCGACGTCGAGATCGACCGCCTCAACAAGCCGTACCTCCCGATCGCGGCCGGCGACCTCTCGCCCCAGGCGGCGAAGGCGATCGTGATCGCGTGCACCGCGCTCCCGCTCGCGATGGCGCTCACGCAGGGCGCGGCGGAGACGATCGCCGTCGCCGCGGCCCTCGCCGTCGGCGCGCTCTACAGCCTGCCGCCCACGCGCCTCAAGCGCTTCCCGATCGCCGCCAGCCTCTGCATCACCGGCGTGCGGAGCCTGGCCGTCAACCTCGGCGTCTACGCCCACTTCGCCCACGGCATCGCCCCGCCGGTGTGGGCCCTGTGCCTGTTCGTGCTGCCGTTCAGCTTCGCGATCGCGGTGCTCAAGGACGTCCCCGACATCGAGGGCGACCGCGCGTACAGCATCCGCACGTTCACGGTCCGCCTCGGGCCGGAGCCCGTGTTCCGCGTCGGCCTGTTCGCCCTCGCGCTCGCCTATGCCGGGATGATCCTCGCGGGGCCGCCGCTGCTCGGCGACCACGTGCAGCCCGCGGTCCTGGTGGCCGGCCATCTCGGGGCTTTCGCGCTGCTCATCCGCTGGGCCCGACGAGCGCATCCGACGGATCCTGCTGCATTCACCCGGTTCTACATGCGGGTGTGGGCGCTCTTCTTCCTGGAGTATCTGCTGCTCCCGCTCGCGTGCCTGACCGCCTGAATTCTCGTTGGACGTCATGTAGAAGACACCGACGGCGCGTTCGACAAAGAGGCGTGGACAAGCCTCAACACGAGAGGTAGTTTTCACGCCAATGATTGCCTCCGAGGCGGATCAGCAGCCGCGCTCGGAACGGTCGCCCGTCGTGCCCTCCCGGCGCTTCGGACGTGGTTCTGAGCCGAACACCATCACGGCCTCCCAAGCGCGCGCAGCGCAACGGAGGGAAGCCAGGCGTGACGAGCAGGCCGTAGCCAACTGGCTGCGCGAGCTCGCCGCGCGGCCTCGCTGAGAGCGGGACGCCGCGCGCGCCCGCGGCGTCCCGTGTTTTCCTCATTCACACGACGGGAACCGTCGTGAAGACGGGGTGTCAACATCTGGATGACGCCCCTCTTCAAAAGGAGAAACGATGACTCCCCTCCAGCAGCTCGGTGAGCATGGAACGAGCGTCTGGATCGACTACCTCTCGCGCCGTTTCGTGAAGGATGGCGACCTGGCCGGGCTGGTCGACAAGGGCGTGGTCGGCGTGACCTCGAACCCGACGATCTTCCAGGGCGCCATCGCCTCGGGCGACGCGTACGACGATCAGATCCGCGAGCTGAGCGCCGATCACGACGATGCGTACGAGATCTTCTGGCTGCTCGCGCGCGACGACATCCGCGACGCCTGCGACGTCCTGCGTCAAGTCTGGGACGAGGGCAACGGCAAGGACGGCTGGGTGTCCTTGGAGGTCGATCCGCGGCTCGCGTACGACGCCAAGAAGACCGCGGAGGAGGCCAAGCGCCTCCACGACCTCGTCGACCGCCCGAACCTCTTCATCAAGATCCCCGCCACCAAGGACGGCCTGCAGGCGATCGAGGAGACGATCGCGGCCGGCATCCCCGTCAACGTCACGCTGATCTTCTCGCTCGAGCGCCACCGCGAGGTCATCCGCGCCTACTCGCGCGGCGTCAAGCGCTTCGCCGACGGCGGCGGCGACCCGTCCAAGCTCGCCTCCGTCGCGTCCTTCTTCGTCAGCCGCGTCGACACCGAGGCCGACAAGCGCCTCGACAAGATCGGCGGGCATGACGAGCTCAAGGGCAAGCTCGCGATCGCCAACGCCAAGCTCGCCTACCAGGTCTTCCTCGAGGAGGCCGAGGACGCCGTCTGGAAGGACCTCCTGTCCAAGGGCGCCACGCCGCAGCGGCCGCTGTGGGCGTCGACCTCGACCAAGAACCCCGAGTACCGCGACGTCATGTACGTCGAGGAGCTCGTCGGCCCGGACACCGTCAACACGATGCCGCGCGAGACCGCCGAGGCGACCGACGACCACGCCGTCATCCGCGGCGACACGATCCTCGAGGACGTCGACGGTGCGAAGGCGATCTTCAAGGCCTTCGAGGAGGCCGGCATCGACTACGACGACGTCGTGGCGGTGCTGGAGAAGGAGGGCGTCGAGAAGTTCGAGAAGTCCTTCGCCGACCTGATCGAGGGCCTCGAGAGCAAGCTGAAGGCGCTGGTGGCCGCCTAAGTCATGGCCCACGACGCAGACTTCCGCCGCGAGCTCGGCCAGCAGCTGCGGGTGGATTCGGTCAGAGCTTCAGCGGCGGCGGGGTCGGGCCATCCGACCTCGTCGATGTCGGCGGCCGACCTGATGGCCGTCCTGATCGACGGCCACCTCAAGCTCGACTACGCGAACCCCGGCAACCCGGCCAACGACCACCTGATCTTCTCCAAGGGCCACGCCTCGCCGCTGTACTACTCGGTGCTGAAGGCCGTCGGAGCGGTCGACGACGCGGAGCTGCTCACGTTCCGCAAGCTCCACAGCCGGCTCGAGGGGCATCCGACGCCGCGCATCCCGCCCACCGACGTGGCGACGGGCTCGCTCGGCCAGGGCTTTCCCATCTCGGTCGGCATCGCGATCGCGGGGCGCGACCTGGACCGGCTGCCCTACCGCGTGTGGTGCCTGTGCGGCGACTCCGAGATGGCCGAGGGCTCGATCTGGGAGGCCTTCCAGCACGCCGGCTGGGAGGGCCTGGACAACCTCACGGCGATCATCGACGTCAACCGCCTCGGGCAGACGCGCGAGACGATGCTCGGCTGGGACGTCAACGGCTACGTGCGCCGCGCCGAGGCGTTCGGCTGGAACGCGATCGCGATCGACGGGCATGACGTCGAGGCGATCGAGGAGGCCTACGCCGAGGCGGAGGCGACGAAGGGCAAGCCGACGGTGATCGTCGCCCGCACGAAGAAGGGCAAGGGCGTCAAGGCCGTCGAGGACCTGCCCGGCAAGCACGGCAAGCCGCTCGACGATCCCGGCGAGGCGATCGAGGAGCTGGGCGGCGAGCGCGACCTCCAGGTCGACGTCGCCAAGCCGCCGGCCGGCGAGCCGCACCGGTTCGAGGCGAGCGGCGGCACAATGCCGACGTACGAGCTCGGCGACGAGGTCGCGACGCGCAAGGCCTACGGCGAGGCGATCGCGGCGCTCGGCTCGATCCGCGGCGACGTCGTCGCGCTCGACGGCGAGGTCTCGAACTCGACGCACTCGGAGGACTTCCGCGAGGCGCATCCCGACCGCTACTTCGAGATGTTCATCGCCGAGCAGCAGCTCGCCTCGGCGGCGATCGGCTTCCAGGCGCGCGACTGGGTGCCGTTCGCCTCGACGTTCGCGGCCTTCTGGACGCGCGCGTACGACTTCATCCGGATGGGGGCGATCTCGCGCGCGAACGTGCGCCTGAGCGGCTCGCACGCCGGCGTCTCGATCGGGGAGGACGGCCCGTCGCAGATGGCGCTGGAGGACATCGCCGCGTTCCGCGCGATCCACGGCTCGACCGTGCTTCATCCGAGCGACGCCAACCAGACGGCCAAGCTCGTGGCGGCGATGGCCGACCGCGAGGGCATCCAGTTCATGCGCACGCTGCGCGGCAAGACGCCGGTGCGCACGCCGGCCGACGAGCCGGTGGCGATCGGCGGCAGCCGCATCGCCCACGAAGGCGACGACGTCGCGATCATCGCCTGCGGCATCACGCTCGACGAGGCGGTCAAGGCGGCCACGATGCTGCTCGAGCACGGCGTCCACGCGCGCGTGCTCGACGCCTACTCGATCAAGCCGATCGACGCCGAGGCCGTGCAGGCCGCGGCGCGCGACTGCGGCACGATCGTGACCGTCGAGGACCACTGGGCCGAGGGCGGCCTCGGCGACGCGGTCCTCGACGCGCTGGCCGCCGGCGACGACCACGCCAAGGTCATCAAGCTCGCGGTGCGCGAGATGCCGACGTCGGGCACGCCGGAGGAGCTGCTGCACGAAGCCCGGATCGACGCCGCGGCGATCGTCGACGCGGCGCGCTCGCTGGTCACCGCTCGGGCCTAGGGCTCGAGCTCCCCGAGATCGTCAGCCGGGGCCTCTTCCATCGCGTGCACAGTGCACAGGAAGGGGCCCCCGGCCTCGCGGCCGGTGACGATCTCCTGGGTCGTCAGCTTCGCGCCGCAGACGGCGCACGTTCGGGCGATGGTGTCGTCGAGGGTGCGCTCTTCGAGGTCCATGGCGCCACGGTAGCGCGAACTCGGCCAAGCGAGAAACCCGCAATGGCGGCGACCGCGCCGGTGCCGGTCATCATCCACCACGCGCGCTGGAAGTCGTCCAGCCCGGCGCGCTCGCCGAGCACCGCGATCAGCGCCGCGATCCCCAGCACGGCGCCGATCTGCCGGCACGTCGCGGAGATCGCCGAGCCGGTCGCGAAGCGCGCCGGCGGGAGCTCCGCGACCGCCGCCGAGCTGAAGCCGGCGAACGAGGCGCCCACGCCGAGGCCCGTAAGGATCGTGCCCGGCAGGTAGTGGGTGACATAGTGCGGCTCGGTGCCGAGGCCGAGCGCGAAGACCAGCGCGCCGGCGGCGAACAGCAGCCCGCCCGGGAACGCGACGGCGCCTGAGCCGTAGCGGTCCGCGATCCGGCCCGCGTTGGCGCTCGAGAGCGCCGCCATCAGCGGGCCCGGGGTGACCGCGAAGCCCGCCTTGAGGATCGAGTAGTGCCAGACGCCGGTGAGGAAGAGGATGTTCGAGAGCAGCAGCGCGTAGAAGCCGAGCGAGAACACGCCCACCCCGAAGCAGGCGACGGCGAACGAGCGGACCTTGAACAGGTGCAGCTCGAGCACCGGGTGGTGATGCGTCACCGAGCGTGAGATGAAGCCGGCGGCCAGCACGGCCGCCGCGGCGAACGCGGTCAGGATGCGCGCGCTCCCCCAGCCCCAGTCCGGCGCCTCGACGATCGCCAGCGACAGCGCGCCGATCGAGGCGGCGAGCAGGACGATCCCGAACGGGTCGGGCACGGCCCCGCGGTCGGGGTCGCGGGTCTCCACCAGCAGCCGCCGCGCCGGCACGAGCGCCGCCGCGCCGATCACGAGGTTGATGAAGAACACGAGCCGCCAGTCGGTCCACTCGATCAGCACGCCGCCGAGCGAAGGCCCGGTCGCCGCGGCGACGCCGCCGACGGCGCCCCACAGCGCGGTCGCGGTCGCGCGGCGCTCGGGCGGGAACTCGGGCAGCAGCAGTGCGAGCGATGTCGGCACCATCAGCGCCGCGCCGGCGGCCTGGATCGCCCGCGCGGCGATCAGCATCTCGGCGCTCGGCGCGATCCCGCACAGCGCCGACGCGGCGAGGAAGATCCAGAGACCGGTGAAGAACACGCGGCGGCGCCCGAACAGGTCGGCGAGCCGCCCGGCCGGCACGAGCAGCGCCGCGAAGACGATGTTGTAGGCGTTCAGGACCCACGAGAGGCCGGCGACCGACGTGCCGGGAAAGGCGCGCTCGATGCTGGGAAAGGCGACGTTGACGATCGTCACGTCGATGAAGGCCATGAAGATGGCCGCGGCGGTGACGGCGAGCACCTTCCACGGCCGTTCGAGTTGCTTCATGCAACCCACCCTACACAAGCACGTTGCGTGACGCTACGCTCGGGGTAGATGCTTCCGCGCACCTACGACGGCCAGAACTGCTCGATCGCCAAGGCGCTCGAGCTGCTCGGCGAGCGCTGGACGCTGCTCGTCATCCGCGAGGCGTTCCTCGGCACGCGCCGGTTCGAGGCGTTCGCCGAGCGCCTGGACATCGCCCGCAACGTGCTGACCGGGCGGCTCGGCCGGCTCGTCGAGGAGGACGTGCTCGAGAAGGTCCGCTACCAGGAGCGCCCGGCTCGCTACGAGTACCGGCTGACCGAGAAGGGCCTGGACCTGTGGCCGGTGATCGTCTCGCTGCTGCAGTTCGGCGACCGCTACTACGCGCCCGACGGGCCGCCGGTGATCCTGCGCCACCGCGGCTGCGGCGGCGAGGTCGACGACCACCGAATGTGCGGCGCGTGCGGCGCGGCGCTGACGGCGCGCGACGCCGTGGCCGAGCTCAGCGCGGCAGCTGTTGCTTGAGCGTCTGCACCGGGGCGAACAGGTCCCCCAGCCGCTCGACGCGCTCCAGCACCTCGGGCGCGGTGAAGCTCAGCGGTTCGCCGGTCGAGGCGATCTGATCGACCTCCTCCCACGTCAGCGGCGTCGACACCGTCGGGCGGTCCATCGCACGCAGCGAGTAGACGTTGACGGTCGTCTTGTGGCGGTCGTTCTGGCTCCAGTCGACGAGCACCTTGCCGCCGCGCAGGGACTTCTTCATGTCCGAGACCACGCGGTCGCGCGCGCGCCTCTCCAGCAGTTGCGCCAGATGCAGCGCGAACGTCTTGGTGTCGTCCCACGTGACGCCGGGCGTGTTGAGCGGCACGTAGACCTGCATCCCCTTGGAGCCCGACGTCTTCGGGAACGCCTGCAGGCCGAGATGGTCGAACGCCTCGCGCAGGTCCAGCGCGACGCGTGAGCACTCCACGATCGTCGCCGGGGGCCCGGGGTCGAGGTCGAACGCGATCAGCGTCGGCGTCTCGATGTCCGGCGCACGCGCCAGCGGCGTGTGCATCTCCAGGTCGGCGAGGTTCGCGAGCCAGACGAGCGTGGCGAGGTCGTCGGCGACGCAGTAGTCGATGTTGCCGTCGTTGCGGCCCGACCAGACGGGCGCGATCCGCACCCAGTCCGGCCGGTGCGACGGGCAGCGCTTCTCGTAGAAGTGGCCGCCCTCGACGCCGTTGGGATAGCGCTTGAGGGTCAGCGGCCGGTCGCGCAGATGCGGCAGAAGCACCGGCGCGATCCGCGTGTAGTAGTCGATCACATGCCCCTTCGTGAACCCCGCGCCGGGGTACAGGAGCTTGTCGAGGTTGGAAAGTGACAGGCGCCGCTCATCGATGGCGACCTCGAGCCGCTTGCTGGGCACCGCTGGAGTATGGCCATCATCGACCGCTCCGATCCCGTCCAGTTCAAGGCCGGCCGGGATCTCGTGATCCAGCACCTCGAAGACGTCCACGCCATCGAGGCGGCGCTCGTGACGACGCTCAAGGCGCATATCGCGCTGACGCCGCGCAGTCCCTACCGCGAGCTGCTCGAGCGCCATCTGGACGAGACGCGCGAGCACGCGGCCGCGATCGAGCGCCGGCTCGACGCCCTCGGCGCGGGCGAGAGCATCGTGCACGCGGCGCTCGGGCTCGCCGAGGTCCTGGCGGGTCAGGCGGTCTCGCTGGCCAAGGGCCCGCTCGACATGCTGCGCGGCGGCACCGAGCGCGCAACCAAGCTGCTCAAGAACGCCCGCGACGAGTGCGCCGGCGAGGCCATGGAGATCGCCGCCTACGACGCCCTCGAGGCGCTGGCCGACGACGTCGGCGACACCGAGACGGCGCGGCTCGCCGCCACCCACCGCGGCGACGAGGAGCGCATGCTGGCCGCGCTGCGGCGGCTGCTCCCGGGGCTGGCGAAGAGCGCGGTGATCGCCCGCACGGGCGCCGAGCCCTCGCCGCAGCCGCCCATCGCGGGCTACGACGGCCTCAGCGCCGGCGAGATCGTGACGCGGCTTCCGGGGTTGACGCCGGCTGAGCTGCGCGCGGTCGCGTCGTACGAGCGCGCGAACCGCAAGCGGCGCAGCGTGCTCGAGCGCGCCGGCCAGCTCGAGGACGCTACGCGCGCCCTCTGATCCGCGGAACGGCGGCGAGCTTCAAGCGGCCGCCGGTGCGGCGCATGGCGAGGCGGACGGCGGCGACGTCGACGCGCGACTTGCGCGCGACGCGGGTCGTGGTGGATTCGGCGGGGCTTCCGGTGGCGCGCGATGGCGAGGTGGGGCGGTTGGACACGTCCGTCGGACTACCCCCCGTTCCCGGCGATCATGCCGCGCGCCGCCGCCCGCGGCACGATCGGGCTCGGTCGCGAGTTGGCGCGCGGACACATTTGCCGTAAGGCCCGTGACTGGATGTTCGCGAATTGACGCAAAGGGGCTGATTTCCGGGGGCGCGGGTACCGCACGGACGATGGGCTCAACCGCACCCACGGCCCCGCTGGACCGCGCACGGCGCCAGCGCGAGGACCAGCGCCTGATGCGACGCGTACGGACCGGTGACGGCCACGCGCGCGACGAGCTGATCGAGCGCTACATGCCGCTGGCTCGCTCGCTCGCGCTGCGCTATCGCCGGGCCTCGGAGCCGCTCGACGACCTGATCCAGGTCGCCTCGGTCGGCCTGGTGAAGGCGGTCGACCGCTGGGATCCGGAGCGCGGGCTCGCGTTCTCCTCGTACGCGGTGCCGACGATCCTCGGCGAGCTCCGCCGCTACTTCCGCGACTCGACCTGGGACGTGCGCCCCGCGCGCGACCTGCAGGAGCTCTGCCTCGCGGTCGAAGAGGCGCGCGAGAAGCTCTGGGGGGATCTGGGGCGCTCCCCCACCGTCGGCGACCTGGCCGAGCGGCTTGATCGCGGGCAGGAGGAGATCGTCGAGGCGCTGCAGGCGACCGAGGGGCGCTCCGTGCGCTCGCTCGACGCGCCGGTGCACGACGAGGACAACGACTCGGCGTCGGCGGGCGACCTGATCGGCAGCCCCGACGACGAGTTTGCGCGCGTCGAGGCGGGCGTCACGCTCGAGCGCCTCACGAGCGTGCTGGACGAGCGCGCGCGCGAGATCCTCCGCCTGCGCTTCCACGAGGACCTGCTGCAGTCGGAGATCGCCGAGATCGTGGGCTGCTCGCAGATGCACATCTCGCGCATCATCCGGTCCTCGCTGGAGAAGCTCGGCGCCTACGGCAACGGCATGAAGGTGGAGGCATGAGGCTCGAGATCCCCGGTCCCGCCGACCCCACCGGGCCCGTCGTCCCCGACGAGCCGACGACGCCCGCGGTGCCCGACGAGCCGGCCGTGCCGGCCGATCCCGTGCCCGGCCCTGAGGCGCCTCCGGCGCCCGACGATCCCAGCCCGCCGCAGCCCGACGGGCCCGACGTCCCGCATCCCGAGCGCTAGCGCGCCTACGCGGCGAGCTGCGTCACGCCCGGCGCGCTCTCGCGCTCGTTGAGGAGGTCGAGCACCGCCTCCTCGATCGCGCGCACGTGGATCGGCAGCTCGCCCTCCTCGGTGTCGAGCGCCGCCAGCAGCACGTCGCGGTCGATCACCAGCCCCCCGCGATAGGCGTCGAACACGCGCGGGTCGATGTAGGAGGCGCGGCAGACGGCGGGAGTGTTCCCGAGGTAGTGCGCCGTCTCCTTGACGGCGCGCGCGATCGCGCGCTCGCGCGACGTCTTCGCCTTCGCGGCGGGACCCGAGACGGCGAGCGCGACGGCGGCCAGCACGGTCGCGGTCCAGGTCCGGAAGTCCTTGGCGGAGAAGTCGTCGCCCGTCGCCTCCTTGAGGTAGGCGTTGACGTCGGGCGAGCGCAGGTCGTGCCAGCGCCGGCCCGCGCGGTAGGCGAGCAGCTCCGGGCCGCCGCCGCGGCGGCGCTTGAGCTTCGCGATGATGCCGGCCACCTGCGGATCGACGACGGCCTGGATCCGGCGCCGGCCGCTCTTCGCGGGGTAGTCGAAGACCATCGTCCCGTCGGCGTCGAGCGTCACGTGCTCCTTGCGGATCGTGGCCAGGCCGTAGGACTCGTTCGTCACCGCGTACTCCTCGGTGCCGATCCGGAAGAAGCCGCGATCGAGCAGTCGTACGGCGGCGGCCAGGACGCGCTCGCGCGTCACCTCGTCCGTCGCGGCGAGGTCCGTCTCGACCCGCTCGCGCAGCGCCGGCAGCACGCGGGCGAAGCGGGTCATGTCGTCGAACTTCTCCGCGTCGCGGCGCTTGCGCCAGTCGTCGTGGTAGCGGTACTGCTTGCGGCCGGCGGCGTCGATGCCCGTGGCCTGCAGATGGCCTCGCGGGTCAGGGCAGATCCAGACGTCGCGCCACGCCGGCGGGATGCCGAGCTCGCGGATGCGCGTCAGGACCTCGGCCTCCTCGATCCGCTGCCCGTCGTCGAGATAGACGAACCCCCGCCCTGCGCGCCGGCGGGTGATCCCAGGGCCGGAGCAGTCCGAGCGGCGCAGGCGGGGCATGCGTAAACCCCTTCCCGTCGGCTGCGCGCTTTACGCTTGCGCCGTGTCGAGCCTGGCGAGGCCCCGAGGGGGTCGCCTAGGACTTCGCGGTCTCCTTCTTCTTGGCGCGGGCGCCGCCGCCGGAGGAGGACTTGCGCTTCGGCTTGGCCTCCTCCTCCTGCTCGTCGCCGCGCACGGCCGCGAGGCTCGCCTCCAGCGCGGCCATCAGGTCGGGCACCTTGGCCGGCGCCGGCGCCTCGGGCTGGACGGCGATCTCCTGGCCCTCGGCCTTGGCCTCGATCAGCTCGAGCACCTTCTCGCGGTACTCGTCCTTGTACTTGCCCGGGTCGAAATCGTCGGTCAGCGACTCGATCAGCTGGCGCGCCATCGTGAGCTCGCGGTCGGAGACCGACAGCTCCTTGGAGTCCGGCAGCCCGTCCAGCTCGTCCGCGCCGACGACCTCGTCGGCGAACACCATCGTCTCCATCACCAGCAGATCGCCGTCGCGGTGCGGGCGGATCGCGACCAGCTGCTCCTTCTGGCGGATCACGACGCGCGCGATCGCGGTCTTCTCGGCGTCCGCCATCGCGTTCAGCAGCAGCCCGTACGCCTTCGCGGCGCCCTTGTCGGGCACGAGGTAGTACGGGTGGTCGTAGAAGATCGGGTCGATCTCGCTCTCGTCGACGAAATCCTCGATGTCGATCGAGCGCGTCTTCTCCGGATCGAGCGTCTCGAGCTCCTCCGGCGTGATCAGCACGTAGCGGTCGCGCGTGAGCTCGTAGCCTTTGACGATGTTCTCGTAGGCGACCTCCTCCCCCGTCTCCGGGTCAACGCGCTTCTGCTGGATCCGGTTGCCCGTCTCGCCGTTGAGCTGGTGGAAGCGGACCGTCTTCTTCGAGACGGCCGAGTACAGCTTGATCGGCACGTTCACCAGCCCAAAGGAGATCGCGCCGCTCCAGATCGATCGTGCCATCTCTACATTCTGCTACGTCCGGCGGCGTTCACTCAACGCCCGCACGGTCGATTGCGACCTGGCGCGCGTCGACGTCGTCGCGCAGGCCCTTGTAGGAGGGGTGCCGGATCGTGCCGATCCGCGTCAGATCGGTGTATTCGACGCTCGCCACGAGCACCGGCTCGACGAAGCGCGTGAGCTTCGGCGGCTGGGTGCCCGAGAACGGGCTGTCCGGGCGCTCGAGTGGCTCCAGCAGGCCCTGCAGGCGCTTGAGCTCGGCGTCGGTGAAGCCGGTGCCGACCTTGCCGACGAAGCGCAGCTCGCCCTCTTCGTCGTAGGCGCCCATCGCCAGCGCGCCGAGCCGCCCGGCGCGGCCGCCGTCGCCCTTCAGCCAGCCGCCGATCACGACGTCGGTGCGGCGGACGTTCTTGACCTTCACCCAGCCGGAGGAGCGCCGGCCCGGCGTGTAGGGACAATCGAGCCGCTTGGCGACGATCCCCTCGAGCCGCTGCGCGCGCGAGGCCTCCAGCAGTGCGGGCCCGTTCCCGCGGTGGTAGGCCGGAACCTGCCACACCGGGCCGCCGAGCTCGAGCGCGGCGAGCCGCTCGCGCCGCTCGACGTACGGCAGCTCGAGCAGCGAGTGCCCGTCGAGGAACAGCAGGTCGAAGATCACGTACGCGACCGGCTGCGACTGCGACAGCCGGCGGACCTGCGACTCCGAGGTCAGGTGCATGCGGCCCTGGAGGCGCTCGAAGCTCGGCCGCCCGTCGTCGCCGAACGCGACGATCTCGCCGTCGAGTATCGCCTCGTGCGTGCCGAGCGCGCGGCCGAGCGGCCGCAGCTCCGGGTAGCGCGGGGTGATGTTCTTCGCGTTGCGACTCGCGAGCCGCAGGCGGCCGCCCTCGGCGTAGCCGATCGCGCGCACGCCGTCCCACTTGATCTCGTAGGCCCACTCGTCGCCCTTCGGGAGCGGGCCGGACTTGGCGAGCATCGGCTGGATCTCCTCCGGCATCGGCTCGCGGTCGGGATCCTCGGGCGGATCCATGCGGTGGATCATCCAGTTGGACCCGTTCGTGCGGAACAGCACGTAGCGGCCGCGGACCCGCTCGCCGTGGAGGACGACCATCACCTCGTTCTCGCGCCACTTCTCGAGCTCGTAGGTCCCGGTGTCGAAGATGCGCATCGTTCCCGCGCCGTATTGACCCTCCGGGATCTCGCCGTGGAACTCGAGGTACTCGAGCGGATGATCCTCGGTGCGGACGGCGAGGTGGTTGCGCTTCGGATCGGGCGGGATCCCGCGCGGCACGGCCCAGGACGCGAGCGTTCCCTCGTGCTCCAGGCGCAGGTCCCAGTGCATCGAGCGGGCCGAGTGCTCCTGCACGACGAAGCGCCGTTCGGCCTCCGGCGCGCCCGCGTCGCCGCCCGGCTCCGGGGTGTTCTCGAAGTCGCGCTTGTCGCGATAGCGCTGCAGGCGATCGGCCATCGTCTCCTTGATACCGGACTGGCGGCGTCAAGTGGGCCTCTAGTGGGTATCGTGCACGCCCGTATGGATGCTAACCCCATCGTGCTCGATGAGACGGCGGACGATGTGGTCGTCGTGGTCGTCGAGGGTGAGCACGACATCTACACCGCCCCGACGCTGCGCGAGCGGCTCGAGGAGGCCCTCGCACGCGGCGGAGGCATCGTTGTCGACCTGACGGCCGCCACCTTCGTCGACTCCTCCGTCCTCGGAGCGCTGCTCGACGCGCGCCGCCGGGCGATCGAGGCGGGTCAGGGGTACGTCGTGTGCGTCGGCGAGACGGTCGAGCCAGGGGTCCAGCGGATCCTCGACATCACCGGCCTCGTCCCCGTCCTGCCGGTCCTGCGCGGGCGGGAGGAGGCGATAGCGGCGGCGCGCTCCCCGAACGGGGCCGGAGAATGACCATGACGACGCCCGCCCCCGAAGTCCTGTTGACGATGCCGGCCCGGCCCGAGGGTGTCGGGGTCGTGCGGCAGGCGCTCGCCGGGATGGCCGACGCGCTGGACTTCGACGCCTCGGTGCTGGCCGACATGAAGATGGCGGTCACCGAGGCCTGCACCAACGTCGTCGTGCACGCCTATGAAGAGGACGCCGGGGTGCTCGAGGTCGAGATGCTCGCGGACGAGGCGGGCCTGACCATCGTCGTGCGCGACCACGGCAGCGGCATCCAGCCGCGCCCGGCTCGCTCCGAGCCGCCCGCGCTGGGCCTCGGGCTGCCGCTGATCGCCGCGCTGTCGGACTCCTTCGAGCTGCGCGGCAGCGCCGGCCACGGGACCGAGGTGCGGATGACGTTCGCCTACGCCCGCGCCGGCGACCCGGCGGACGAGAACCCGGTCACCGGGACCGTCGGCGCCGACGGCCGCTGGGACCCGGACGCGACGTCGAGCTGACGCCGCCCTCCCGGGCCGGCGGGCGAGACAGACCCGCATCCCCTCACCCGCGCGGTTCGCCGATCGCTGTAGTGGCCGCGGGTCTCCGCGTGCCCGCCCCGCGGGGGCCGGCGCACTGCGCTGGTAAGGGAGCGGGTCGGTTCGCTGTCCGGCTCGCGAGGGGCCGGTGTGATCGCTTCGGGGCGGCGCGGCGAGAGTCAGCACGTCCCAGCCGATCCGGTCCTGCGACTCCGCGCCGCGGGTGGGAGATGCGGATACGTGGTTACCGAACGATGAGGCTCAATGCGCCTACGCAGCCTGGCGCAGCGCGGCCAGCTCCCGCATACGGCCCAGGCGCCCGAGCGCCTTGGACTCGATCTGGCGCACGCGCTCGGGCGTGATGCCGAGCCGGCGGCCGATCTCGCGCAGCGGCGTCGGCTCTCCGCCGTCGATCCCGTAGCGCAGGGCGACCACGGTGCGCTCGCGCTCGGGCAGCTCGTCGAGCGCGCGGCGCAGCATCTCCTCACGCAGCGAGACGTGCACGACGTCCTCCGGCGCCGGACCCTCGGACGGCAGGAGGTCGCCGAACGCGGCGTCCTCGCCTTCGCCGAGCGGGCGGTCGAGCGACGTGACCGTGCGCGCGGCATCGCGCAGCGCCAGCAGGTCCTCGACGCTGATCTCCGCCTCGCTCGCGATCTCCTCGTCGGTCGGCGCGCGGTCCAGCTTCAGCGACAGCGCGTTCTCCGCGCGAGCGACCTTGCGCTGCGCGCGCACAAGGTTGATCGGCAGCTTGATCGTCCGCGCCTTGGCATCCATCCCGCGCTCGACGGCCTGGCGGATCCACCACGTCGCGTACGTGGAGAAGCGGTAGCCGCGGCGCCAGTCGAACTTCTCGACCGCGCGGATGAGCCCGAGGATGCCCTCCTGGATCAGGTCCAGGAGCGTCAGCTCGGAGCCCTGGTACTTCTTCGCGATCGAGACGACCAGGCGCAGGTTCGCGTTGATCATGCGGTCCTTGGCCTCGAGGTCGCCGCGCTCGATCCGCTTGGCGAGGTCGATCTCCTCGGACGGCGTCAGCAGCCGGTGGCGGCCGATCTCGTTCAGGAACAGCTGCAGGGTGTCCGTCGTGACGGTGGCGAACTGGGCATCGTCGAGCGGCGCCTCGGGCGCGCTCTCGCGGGTGCAGTCGTCGCGCAGCTCTATTTGGCGCAGTTGAAGTTGCTCGTACAGGGCACCCAGGTCTTCGTCCTCGAGCTCCAAGGCTTGAGCGAGCTCGTCGACTTCGCTGAGATTCACGCAACCACGCTCCTCTCCCCGGTCTATGAGGGCGGACAGGGGGCCGTTCACGGCTTCGCGCTCCGTGCTCATGGCTGCACCATTGACTCACCGCTCAATGCCCGGGATAAACCAGGGAGAAACGGATGCCCCAACGGGCGCCAACGTGCCGCCCGACACGCCGGGCGCGATCGCGACGTCTGGAATCCGACCGGCCTGGGTAGCCCAGAATCGTGAGAGGAGGCGCAATCGCATTGCCACGGACGCCGGATATGGTCCGACTGCTGGACGCCGATCCCGATTTGGGCGCGCTGCTCAGCGACACGCGAAGGGAACAGGCCGAGCGAGAGCTGGTCGTACGCAGCCACCGGCTGCCCGTGGGGCCCTGGGACGTATCGCGCCTTGCGGGGGCGACGGCCGATCATGTCGGCCTCCTCATCATCGATGGGATTCTCTCACGCGAGCTGGTCGTAGCGGATCACGTCAGCGCCGAGCTGCTCGGGCCCGGTGATCTCGTGCGTCCCTGGCAGCCCGCCAGCCGCACGGGCCTGCTGCCCGTCGACGCCGTCTGGACCGTCCTCTCGCCGCTGACGGTCGCCGTGCTGGACCGCCGCTTCGCCGCCGAGGTCACGCGCTACCCGGAGATCACGGCGAGCCTGTTCGACCGCCTGAGCGAGCGCTCGCTGCGGCTCGCGACCACGCAGGCGATCTCGCAGCTCACGCGCGTGGACCGCCGGCTGAAGGCGCTCTTCTGGCACCTGGCCGAGCGCTGGGGCCGCGTCTCCGGCGACGGCGTGATCGTGCCGCTGGCGCTCACGCACCGGATCCTCGGACAGCTCGTCGGCGCGCGCCGGCCGACGGTGTCGACCGCGCTGTCGGAGCTCGCCGAGCGCGAGGAGCTCGTACGCCGGCCCGACGGCTCGTGGCTGCTGCGCGGCGACCCGCCCGACGCCGAGTCGCTCGCGCGCAAGCCGCCGTCCGGCGGCGGCGCCGCGCGCGCGCAGGATCTGCTGCGTCCCGCGCGGCGCTTCGACCGCCCCGAGGGCGGGACGCCCAGCGGCGAGGTGATCGCCGCGATCGACCGGCTGCGCGAGGCGCTCGAGCCGGGCCAGCTGCGCGAGCTGCTCGAGCGCCGCCGTGAGGACGACGAGCCGCTTCCCCGCCGCGACGAGGATCCCGACGCCGCCGCGTAGGCCTACGGCTTCCGGGCCGCTTCGAGCATCGTCTTGAAGCGGTCCAGGTCGCCGCGCAGGCGGCGCCTGTGGAAGCGCCCTGCCGTGCGCTCGAAGCGCCCGGCAGGCTCGTCCTCGATGCGCAGCATCACGCGCGTGCGGGCATCGCCGAGGCGCTCGAACGCGACCGTGCCCCGGTGCGTGTCGCCGGCGACCGCCTGCCACACGATCCGCTCGAACGGCCGCTGCTCCACGATCTCGGCGTCGAACTCGCGCCGTCCGTCGACGCTCCAGCGGAGGTGCGTCTCGTCGCTGCGGGCGACGCGCTCGACCCCTTCCATGAACTGCGGGAACTGCTCGAACCGCGTCCATGCGTCGTAGACGGTCTCCAGCGGAGCCTCGACCTCGACGGTCTCCTCCACGGCTCCCACGGAGGTCCTCTAGGTGTTCGGATTCCCGGTCGCCTTGCCGTCGCCGCTCTCGGTCTCGGGCGTCTTGCCCTCGCCGTGGCCGCCCTTGCGCGGGCGGTCGGGCTCGGTCGTCTCGTCGCCGACCTCGCCGGGCTGCTCCTCGGGATATCCGACGTCTGATTCGCTGGTCTCCATGGAAACGGTCGTACCCCGGACCGGTGCCCGCCCATGCTTTAGCCGGAACGCGTACTCTCCATGGCGGTCAGGGAGGGGCCGACCGCCCCCGATGCAGTTCAGCTTCCAATTTCCCCCGGCAGACGACGCGCCTGCACAGGCGCGCGGTGCCCTTGAGGTCTTCGATCAGATCCTCGCTCCAGAGGTGCTGGAAGATCTCCAGCTCGTCGTGTCCGAGCTCGTCACGAACAGCGTCAAGTTCGGGCCCAAGCGCTCGATCACGCTTTCGCTCGAGGTCGGCGCTGAGGGCAAGGTGCGCGGCGAGGTGATCGACCAGGGCGACGGCGAGCGCGCCAAGATCGAGATGACGCCCGAGCCGAGCCTCGAGGGCGGCTGGGGGCTGCACCTGGTGGAGCGGGTCGCGACGTGCTGGGGCGTCCACGAGGGCTCGACGCACGTGTGGTTCGAGGTCGGACCGCGACGCCGCGCGTAGCGCTCCTCCTTGCGTCCTTCGCGACGCAGGGCTCAGCCCGCGTGATCGGCGACCGTGCGCAGGCGCTCGAGCGCCCGCCGGATCAGCCGCGAGACGTGCATCTGGGAGACGCCGACGCGCTCGGCGATCTCCGCCTGCGTCATGTCCTCGACGAAGCGCAGGTGCAGCACGATGCGGTCGCGCGCCGGCAGGGCCTGCAGCGTCGGCGCGATCGTGGCGCCGTACTCGACCAGCTCGAAGCGCTCGTCGACCTCGCCGATGGACTCGGCGTAGGTCTCGCCGTCGCCCTCGTCGCCGAAGCGGTAGGACTCGAGCGAGACCGCGTCGTAGGCCGATGCCGCCTCCATCGCCTCGAGCACCTGCTCGGTCGTCAGCTGCAGCGACTCGGCGACCTCCTTCGCCGACGGCGAGCGCCCGAGCCGCCGCGACAGGTCCTTGACCGTGGTGTCCACCTGCATCACGCGCTCCTGCATCCCGCGCGGCACGTGGACCGCCCAGCCGTTGTCGCGGAAGTAGCGCTTGAGCTCCCCGAGCATCGTCGGCACCGCATAGGAGGAGAACGCCGTCTCGCGCGCGGGATCGAAGCGGTCGATCGCCTTGATCAGGCCGAGCGTGGCGACCTGCACGAGGTCGTCGAGCGGCTCATCGGAGCGCCGGTAGCGCCGGGCCATCCGCCGCGCCAGCGGGAGCAGGCGCTGCACGAGCTGCTCGCGTGCAGCCTGGTCGCCGTGGCGGTGGTAGCGGATGAGGAGCCTGCGGTCCTCTTCGGAGCGGCTCGGACCGTCTTCGGAGCGGGCCGGCGGGACCGATGTCATCGGGACGGGCGTCTTCTCCTCTCGCGCCGGCGCGACGACCGGCGAACTCGCTTCGACAGTATCCATAGCAGCGTCCACCGTGGTCATCGGTCGGACGCAGTCATTACCGCCCGCGTCCTGGTTCAAACGCATGGCCGCGGGCTCACGCCCGCAACGGCATGTCGGAGAGGTGCTCGCGCAGCTCGTTGACCGAGGAGAAGACCTCCGACGCGCCGGCCTCCGTCAGCTCCTGCTCGGAGAACCCGCCCGTGAGCACGCCGATCGAGCGCACGCCCGCGCGCTCGGCGGCGCGGCAATCCCATGTCGAGTCGCCGATCATCACGGCGTCGCCCGGCTCGGCGCCGGACTTCTCCAGCGCGGCCAGCACGAGGTCGGGCTCGGGCTTGGTCGACTCGACGTCGCCCGAGTCGGTCCAGCCGTCGACGAGCGACCGCGCGTCGAGCAGCGTGAGGTAGTGCTCGAGCTCCTCGGGCTTGGCCGAGGAGGCGAGCACGACGACGTGGCCCGAGCTCTTGAGGTCCTCGATCACGGCGCGCGCGCCCTCGAGCGGCTGCACCTCGTGGATCAGCTCCATGTAGAGGACCTTCTCGGCGGTGCGGACCTCGTCGCCCTGCTCGCGCTCGAAGCCGTCACCGGCGAGGGCGGCGACGAGCTGGTCGCCGCCCATCCCGATGTGCCGGTGGATCCACCACAGCGGCAGCACGAACCCGTGCTGCCGGAACGCCCTGTACCACGCGACGGCATGGTGGTAGTTGGTGTCGACCAGGGTGCCGTCGATGTCCAGGACCGCGGTGGCCATGGTCAGACCGCGCTGCGCGCCTGATCGGCGTGCTTGCCTTCGGCGATCTCCTCGACGAGCTTGGCGCAGAACGCCGGCAGGTCGTCGGGCTTGCGCGAGGAGACGAGCCCCTCGTCGACCACGACCTCCTCGTCGACCCACTTGGCGCCGGCGTTGCGCAGGTCGGTCTGCACCGACGGCCATGACGTGAGCGTGCGCCCGCGCACGACGTCGGCCTCGATCAGGGTCCACGGGCCGTGGCAGATCACGGCGACCGGCTTGGCCTGCTCGAAGAACGAGCGCACGAACGCGACGGCGTTCTCGTCGGTGCGCAGGAAGTCAGGGTTGGCGACGCCGCCCGGCAGCACCAGGCCGTCGTAATCGGACGCGTCCGCGTCGGCGGCGGTGCGATCGACGGGGAACGTGTCGGCCTTGTCGAGGTGGTTGAACGCCTGCACCTCGCCGTCCTCGACCGAGATCAGCTGGGGCGTTCCGCCCGCCTGCTCGACGGCCTTCCACGGCTCGGTCAGCTCGACCTGCTCGACGCCTTCGGCCGCGAGGAACGCGACTGTCTTGCCTTTGAGGTCCATATCGCAGGCGCTACCCGGGTACGCCTCTGGATATGGGTTACGTCATCGCCGCAGTCATCGTCGTGCTGATCGTGGCCGGGTTCATCACCTTCCTCGTCACCAACTCGACGCGGAAGGGGAACGTCTCGGACGCGAGCGACCCGGGCGCGGACCAGAACTCGCTCGGGATCATCGGGTCCGACAGCGAGACGCCCGTGGGAGACACGCCGCAGCACGCCGACCCCGACGGCCTCAACGCCGGCCCGTCGCACGACGATCGTCCTGACGTCGCGCGGCCGGTCTCCGGCGGGGAAGCCGAAGGTCGCCGCTCCATTTAGGTCCGCCCACGGACATTTTGGACGTCTTGAGCGCAGATTGAGTTCGCGTTGGTTTGAATCTCGTCAACCAAGGGCAGATACTGGGTGACGCGTCGAACGGATGCCCTCCACTCTCCGGCAGGCGCGCCAAACCCTCCTCCTCAGCGAACGGGGCGCCGCGGCGCCCCGTTCGTGCTTAAGCGGTAGACATTGAGAGATGGCCGATCGCCTCACCGCTCCCGGGCCCGGACCGACGCCCGACCCGCGTCCGCCGGCTCCGCCGGATCCCCAGCCGCCGACGCCGACCCCGGATCCCATCCCGCTGCCGCCGGACCCCAACCCGCGCCCGATCTGAGTTGTCCGCGGCGCGGCGCGTCCGACCGAGCACGTGTCATGCTCCAGACGCGCTGATTCGCGCCGCCGGCACGGTTAGCCCGCGCTGGGGCCCGGGTATCAGGACGCGAGAACCATGGGCAACGCACAGCACCAGCTCTGCTCGGTCGACGTGATGGACCGCTTCGAGGCGCCGCGCACGGACGTCACGCTCACGCTTCCCGCGCTGCCGGAGAACGTCGCGGTCGTCCGTCACGTCCTGGGGGCGTTCGCCGAGTCCATGCAGCTGTCCGACGAACTGATCGAGGACCTCCGGCTGGCGGTCACCGAGGCATGCACGAACGTCGTGCGCCACGCGTACGCGGCCGGAGTTCCCGGCGCCGTGGAGGTCACCATCGAGCCCGGTGACGAGCTGGTGCAGGTCATCGTGGCCGACACCGGCCGCGGCATCGGCACGAGCTCGGACACGTCCGGCCCGGGCCTGGGCCTGCCGCTGATCGCCGCCATCGCCGACACCGTCGACCTGCAGTCCGCGCCGGGCGGAGGCAGCCGTGTGGCGATGACCTTCGCGCGGCGGGCGCCGGGTGAAGCGGCGTGACGCGGGGCGGCACGGGAAGCGACGCGCCGACGACGGTGTCGATCGCAGCCGGCCCCCTCGTCGGCCCGATCCTGCGGCGCGTCGTGGGCATGCTCGCCGCCCGCGCCGACCTGCCGCTGGACCGCCTGGACGACGCGGTGCTCGTCGCCGACCTGATCGCCGCGCGCGCCCCCGCGCACGTGCTGCACGGGACGGTCGACGTCGCGTTCGAGCCCGGCCCGCGCACGCTCTCGCTGCGCGTCGGGCCGCTGCGCCCCGGCGGCGGCGACGCCCTGGTGGTGGACGCCGCCGTGCCAGGAGTGGGCAACGTGATCGAGCAGCTCGCCGACGAGCTGCGCGTGTCGCCCGAGGGGGAGCGCGAGTTCCTCCACGTCCGCCTGGAGTACGCGGGCGCGGGCGAGTGAAGGCGGCTTGCCGGGCCAGCGCTCGGACCCCATGCGATTGAGAATCGCGCTGAGGGGGGATGACCCCTCGCGCATGGCCATCGACTTCGAAATCGACGATCGCCCGATCGGCGACGACACCCATGTCGTCGCGGTCGCGGGCGAGATCGACCTCTTCACCGCACCCGAGTTCAAGCAGCGCGTCGCGGCACCGATCGATGCCGGCCGGCTGCACGTGGTCGTGGACCTGTCCGCGACCACCTTCATCGACTCCTCGTCGCTCGGCGTCCTGATCGGGGCGCACCGCCGACTCCGCCGCCAAGGCGGATCGCTGGTCATCGTCTGCACAAGTGACGCGATCGCGAAGACGTTCCGGATCACGGGCCTGGACAGCGTCTTCACGATCGTCGGCTCGCTCGACGAGGCGCTCAACGGCGATGCGGTCGGCGCAGGATAGGTAGCCTCGGTCGGCGGTGAGCTCCGGGTTCTCCGCCTCCGACGCCCAGCACGACTTCAGCCGCGCCCGGCGGGCGCGGCTGCTGTCCGACGTCGCGCGGAGGTTGCGCCGGGAGCCCGACGACGTCGGGCTCATCCTGCCGTTCGAGGAGGTCGTCGACGCGCTCGGCCGGACCGGGCAGGTCGACCGCGGACTCCAGATCGTGCCGCTGGACGCGATCGTCGGCACCGTCGACCGCGCGGTCGACTTCGATCGCGGCTTCCGCCCCACCTCGGCGCGCCTGCGCTCGCGCTGGGAGCGGATCGCCGCCGCCCAGCGGCGCGGCGAGGCGCTGCCGCCGATCTCGCTCTTCCAGGTCGGCGACCTCTACTTCGTGCGCGACGGCCACCATCGCGTCTCGGTGGCCAAGTCGCTCGGCCATGAGGACATCGACGCCTACGTCACCGAGGTCACGACCCGGCTCAAGCTCGGCGCCGACCTGCGCGTGTCGCAGCTGCCGCTCAAGGACCACGAGCGGCTGTTCCGCGAGCGCGTCCCGCTCGACGCGCAGCGCCGCGCGCGGATCAGGCTGTCGGATCCGTGGGACTTCGGCACGCTCGCCGAGGCCGTCGAGGCATGGGGCTTCCGGCTGATGCAGGAGCGCGGCCATTTCTACGAGCGTGCCGAGGTCGCCCGGATCTGGTTCGACGAGGAGTACGTGCCGGTCTCGGAGCTGATCTCCTCGGGCGACCTCGTCGAGCGCGGCGAGACCGAGGCCGACGCCTACCTGCGCGTCGCCGCCGACCGCTACCTGCTCCTGCGCACCCACGAATGGTCCGACGACGTGCTCGATCGCCTGCGCCAGGCCGAGCAGCGGCGCTACCGGCGGCGCCACCGGCTGCCCCCGCGGCGTCCCCGCCGCTGGCCGTACTGAGCGGCGTTTCCGGCATCCGGGCCCGGGTAGCCGAGGTCGTATGAGAACCCCGATCAGCTTCGCGCTCGGGCTCGCAGCAGGAGCCGCCGCGGCGCACTTCCTCGATCCTCAGAGCGGCCGGCGGCGCCGCAACACGATGCGCGACCAGGCGCAGTCGAAGGCTTCGCACGTCGCCTCCGCGATGCAGACGCAGGCGACGCACGCCGCGCAGGTCGCCAAGGGCGCCGCGCACACCGCCGCGCCGACCGCGACGCGGCCGGCGGACGCCGACGACGTCACGCTCGCGCGCAAGGTGGAGACCGAGATCTTCCGCGCCGCCGACGCGCCCAAGGGCAGCGTCTCGGTCGACGTCCAGGCGGGCGTCGCGACGCTGCGCGGCGAGGTCGAGGAGCAGTCGTGGATCGAGCGGCTCGGCGACCAGGCGGGTCACGTCGACGGGATCAAGGGCGTGCAGAACCTGCTGCATACGCCCGGCACGCCCGCGCCCGACGCCGAGCCGCGCGGCCTGGCCGCCGAGCGCCTTCATTCGAGCTGACCGAACGCGGGGCCGGCAAGCGCTCCCGACGAAACGAGCGCCAAGCGCGGGCTTCGTCAGTCCCGTGCGCCCGGGTGCCCGTTGCCGGGCCACGGGGCGAGCACGAGCAGCAGCCGCGCGTCGCTGGTGGCGCGCACGGCATGGCGCTCGTTGGGCTCGAAGACGGCCGCCGCGCCGGCGCCGGCGTGCTGTCCCGCGAGGTCGACCTCGCCGTCGACGACGACGACATAGGCACGTTCGTGTACCTGATGCTCCTGCAGCTCCTCGCCCGCGGGCAGCGAGATCAGGATCGAGCGCGCCTCGCCGCGCGCGGAGTGCAGGATCCTCGGATGGTGCGGCGCGACGTCGAGCTCGCGCAGGTCCCAGTGCTCCATGGAGCGGGAGCCTACGCCTCCTCGGCCGCTTCCCGCAGCCGCCTGACCGCCTGCCGGATGAGGCGCGAGACGTGCATCTGGGAGACGCCCACCCGCATCCCGATCTCGGCCTGCGTGAGGTCCTCCGCGAAGCGCAGGCGCAGCACCTCTCGCTCGCGCTCGCTCAGCACGCGCATCAGCCGCTCGACGGTCGCGGCGTTCTCGGCCACCGCGAAGCCGGGGTCCTCCGCGCCGACCGCGTCGCCGAGCGGGTCGGTGCCATCGTCGTCATCGTCGCGCGGGCGGTCGAGCGAGACGGCGCGATAGGCGGCGGCCGCCTCCCGCGCCTCGAGCACCAGCTCGATCGTGGTGTCGAGCCGGCGGGCGAGCTCCGCGAGCGTCGGCGCCCGCCCGAGCTCGCGCTGCAGCGACTCGGTGGTCGGCTCGAGCTTGACGGCCAGCTCCTGCAGGTCGCGAGGGACGCGCACCGACCAGCCGCGGTCGCGGAAGTGGCGCTTGAGCTCTCCCAGGATCGTCGGCACCGCGAAGCTCGAGAACGCGGTCTGGCGCGCCGGATCGAAGCGGTCGATCGCCTTCAGCAGGCCGAGTGAGGCCACCTGGTTGAGGTCGTCGAGCTGCTCGCCCCCGCGCTGGTATCGGCGCGCGAGCTGGCGGGCGAGCGGCAGGAAGCGGTCCACCAGCGCGGCGCGTGCCTCCTGGTCGCCCAGGTGGGCGCGCTCCAGCAGGCGGCGGTCGGCGCGGGCGCGCGCCTCGCGGCCGTCGCGGTCCTGCGGATATGCTCGGGATCCCGAGTCGCGGTCTTCGAGGTTCTGCAAGCCCAACACCAAGTCCGGAAGGGTCGGCGCCGGGTTGCAGGGGCGCTTCGAATGCCGCAACGGGGTTCAGGGCCGCGGACCAACGGATTGTAGAGCGCATGACGACGATCGGAACGACGAGCGAGCGAAGCCTGCGAGTCCTGCTCGCGAACGAGCGGGAAGAGGACCTCAGGGTGCTCGGCGAAGTGCTGGCCTCGCTCGGCCACGAAGTGGCGCCGTTCGCGGTCTCCGTCGCCGAGGCGATCGAGCTGATCGCTCGCGAGGATCCGGACGTCGCGTTCGTCGTCATCGACAGCGACGACGAGCACGGGCTGGCGCTGATCTCCGAGACCGTCGAGTTCGCCTCAGGGCCGGTGCTCGTGACCGTGCGCGAGGCGAAGGACCCGGCGCTGATCGCCCGCGCGGCGGACATGGGGATCGCCGGCTACGTGGACTCCTGGGCGCCGCACGACGTGCAGTCGGCGATCGAGGTGGCGCTGCGGCGCTATCGCGAGGAGGCGCGGCTGACGGAGAAGGTCGAGCAGCTGCAGACGGCGCTGGAGCGCCGGACGGTCATCGAGCGCGCCAAGGGCGTGCTCATGGAGCGCCACCAGATCGGCGAGATCGAGGCCTTCCAGCGGCTCCGCGAGCATGCGCGCGCCGGCGGCCGGCGGGTGGTCGACGTGGCGCAGTCGGTGCTCGACGGACACGCGCTGCTACCGAAGCAGCCCGGCTAGCTCCTCGACCAGCTCGTGCGGGCCCGCGATGTGCCAGCGGGTCTCGCCCTCGATCACCCGAGCCTCGCCGCCCGCCTGGGTGACGAGCAGCGCCCCGGGGAGCCAGTCCCACGGGTCGACGTCGGGTTGCAGCCAGCCGTCGAGCCGGCCGCCGGCGACCCAGGCGAGCTCCAGTGACCCGGGGCCGGCGTGGCGGACGAGGCCCGCGCGGTCGAGCAGGCGGTGCGCGAGCTCGCGGACGCCCGGGAGCACGAGCCGGTCGCGACGCACGAACGTGGCGATGTGGGCGTCGTCGAGCGGACATGCGCGTCGCACGCGGTTGACGCTCTGCGCGCCGCGCACGGCGGTGTGCAGCTCCTCGGTGGTGGCGTCGAGCACGGCGGCGACCGCGGGTCCGTCGCCGTCCGCGAGCGCGACCGCGCTGCACCACCCCGGGAGGCCGCTCGCGAACGCGACCGTCCCGTCGATGCCGTCGATCACCCAGCGGCGGTCTCCGCCCGACCGGTTGGTGCCCTCCTCACCGAGGATTCCGTCGTCGGGGCGGTGGGCGGAGATCACGGTCGCGGCGGCGTGCTCGGCGCGGGCGTCCGCCTCGGTGACGAGGTCGGCGGCGACGGACTTGGCGCGGGGATTGAGCGGTTCGCGGCGGGCTTGGCGGGCCGCCTCGACGGCGGCATGCACCGCCTGGATCGCGACGTCCAGGTCGCGGAGCGACGACTGAGGGGGGCGCACGCCGGGAATCTATGACGTAACGTCAACTACGAGACGGAAGGGAAGCTTCTCGTGATCGGAGTCCTCATCGCCGTGCTGCTCGCGGCACTCGTCTACGCACTGTGCGTGGCCCTCGGTCTTCCGGCGATCGTCGCCATCGCGGCCGCGATGCTGGTCCTGCTGGCCGGCATCCCGTCAGGCGGCTACGGCCTCGGCTCGCGCTGGGGAGGGAGGCGCGGCTTCTGAGCAAGGACGCCGGCAGCACGGCGGCCGTCGGCGACGGTCGCCAAGCCGGGCCGGCCATCGAGCTTGGTGACTTCAAGCGCGCCTTCGCGCGCTTCCGCAAGGACGAGGTCACCGACTACGCGGCGGCGCTGACCTACTACTCGCTGCTGTCGCTGTTCCCCGCGCTGCTGTTCGGCGCCGCCCTGCTCGGCGTGTTCGGGCAGGCTGGGCTGATCTCGCACGCCGCGTCCTACCTCAAGGACGCCGGCGCCCCGCCCGCGACGGTCGACGCGGTCACGTCCGCGCTGCGGTCGGCGCAGGATCATCGAGGGACCGCCGTCGCCGCGCTGGTCATCGGACTCGCGCTGTCGCTGAACGGCGCGTCAGGGGCGTTCGGCGCCGCGGGGCGGGCGCTCAACCGGATCTTCCGGGTGCAGGAGGGGCGCGGCTTCGTGCACCACAAGCTCAACGACCTGCTGTGGACGCTGATCGTGGCGGCGCTCGGGCTGATCACGTTCGTGCTGATCTTCCTCGGCGGCGGGCTCGCCTCCGACGTGCTGGGCAAGATCGGGCTCGGCGAGGGCGCCGCGACCGCATGGCGGATCGTCCGCTGGCCGGCGGCGCTGGTGGTGGCGATGACGATCTACGCGATCGTCTACTACGCGTCGCCCAACGTCGAGGTGCGGCGGTTCCGCTGGATCACGCCGGGCGCGGTCGCCGCCGTGCTGCTGTGGATCATGGCCTCGGCCGTGTTCTTCGTCTACGTGTCGAACTTCTCGTCCTACTCGGCGACGTACGGCGCGTTCGCGGGCGCCGTGATCCTGCTCTTCTGGCTGTGGCTGACGAACGTCGCGCTGCTGTTCGGGGCGGAGTTGAACGCCGTCATCGACATTCGGCGCTCCCCCTACCTGCCGCTCAGCTACGACGGACCGGTACTGCCGGCGAAGGCGCCGGCGGAAGCGGGCTGAGCGTCCGCGACTCCGGGTGCGAGCAGAGCGCCGTCCTTCCTGGGCACTCGCCGCACAGCTCTCGGTGCGGGCGGTCGGTGACCGGGTAGCGGTGCTCGAGGATGCCCTTGGCGAGGCGTGCGAGCCTCGCCGCGAGGTCGGGTGCCTGGTCCTGCGTGTAGGTGGCCGTGACGGGCTCGTCGGGGCGCTCGAGCAGCAGATGCGCGACCTCGACCCTCGGCGCGCCGTCGCGCAGCGCGGCGAGCGCGTACACGATCCGCTGGGTCTCGTATTCGCGCTCGACGAGTGACTGCGGCGTGTCGTCATTGAGGCGGTCGGACTTGTAGTCGACGACGAGCGTCGTGCCGTCGGGCTCCTGCGCGACGACGTCGACGAAGCCGTTGACGAGCGGGCCGGCGCCGTCCTGGTCGAGCGTGAACGCGAACCCGGCCTCGCGGCGGATCCGCGTGGCGCTCGCGAGCCGCTGCCGCAGCGGGGAGGCGGCGAAGGCCCGCGTCAGCTCGCGGATGTCCTCGACGTCGGCGCCCGTGAGGTCCGCGCCGAAGCGCTTCGAGAGCTCGCGGATCGCGTCTTCGCCCGGGATGCGCGGATCGGCGAGGTCCATCTCCTCGAGCGCCGCGTGCACGATCGAGCCGCGCACGCGCGGGTCCAGCCCAGGCTCGCGCTCGCGGCCGTGCTCGTCCAGGGGCGGCGGCGGGGTCAGCTCGGGGAGCCGCAGGACCCGGCGCAGGTAGAAGCGGTAGCCGCACTTGGCGTAGTCGGAGACCTGCGAGTACGAGAGCCGCTGCGGCACCGGCCGGGGCCGCGCGGGCGAGCGCGGCACGGCGGCGGGCTTGGCGGGCAGCGCGGTCGTCGGCGCCGACCGGGCTGGCGGCTTCGGCGAGAGCGCCGCCTCGGAGAGCGTCGCGGGCGAGTTCAGGCGGCACAGGACGCGCGCGGGCCGGTGGTCCCAGTGGCGCGTGACGAGGACGCCGCCGGCGGCGGCGTCGCCGGCCGCGCCCAGCACCGTCGCGGGATCTCCCGCGACCGCGCGGGCGATCCAGTCGATCGGCGGACCGCCCGGGCGAGCGGCGGGCCATTTCTCGGTGTCGGTGCCGCCGGACAGGATCAGCAGCTCGCGGGCGCGGGTCATCGCGACGTAGAACAGCCGCCGCTCCTCCTCGGCGTCCGCCCGCGCCTCCTCCTCGGCAAGGCGCTCCCACGCGGGCGTGGGGACGCTGTCGCCGCCGCCGAGCGCGTAGAGCCGCAGTCCGGGCGAGCCGTCACGGCCGACCAGCAGCGGCGACCGCCGGCCGCCGGCCTGGCGCCCGAGGTCGGCGACGCAGACGACGGGGAACTCGAGCCCCTTGGCGCGGTGGATCGTCATCAGCCGCACGGCGTCCAGTCCCTCGGACTCGAGCGCCGCCTCCCCCTCACGCGCCTCGGCGAGGTCCCGCGCCGCGGCGTCGGCCAGGAACCCGCGCAGATCGCGCCCCTCCGCCCGCTCGTACTCGCGCGCCAGCCGCATCAGCTTGCGCAGGTTCGCGAGGCGGCGGTCGCCGCCGGGCCGCGCCAGCACCGCGAGGTCGTACCCGGTCGCCGCGATCGCCCGCTCGAGCAGCACCTCGAGCGGAGCCCGCTCGGCCTGCTCCCGCTCCGCCGCCAGCAGCCTCCCGACCGCCCCGATCCGCGCGACCTCCGCGGACGCGACCGCCGACAACCGCGCGATGACGCCGCGCGGCGCCGCGATCTCCGCGTCCGCTGGGCCGCCGCGCGCCGCCGCGATCTCCGCGTCCGCCGGGCCGCCGCGCAGCGCCGCGATCTCCGCGTCCGCTGGGCCGCCGCGCGCCGCCGCGATCTCCGCGTCCGCTGGGCCGCCGCGCGCCGCGGCGATCTCCGCTCCTTCCGTCTGCGCGGCGATCTCCTGGAGCGCGTCCCACAGGCCGCGGCGCTCGCCTCCCTCGCGCTCGCGGCCGGCCTCGGCCAGGAGGATCAGCGCATCGGCTCCCGCGCCGCAGAACGGGGACGCGAGGACGGTGAGGAGCGCGGCCTCGTCGCGCGGGTTCGCGAGGACCCGCAGCCACGCGAGGCCGTCGCGGACCTGCTCCTGCGACCAGTAGCCGCGGCCGCCGACGACGTACGTCGGCAGGCCCTGCTCCTCGAGCGCCTGCTCGAGCAGTCGCAGCGAGCCGGTCGCGCGCACGAGCACGACGCAGTCGCCGGGGCGCCGTCCCGCGTCGACCTCCTCGCGCAGCCGGTGCGCGACCAGCCGGGCCTCGGCGCGCCGCCACGGGTTGTCTCCGCCGCCGGCAAGGCCTAGGCGCTCTTCGAGGCCGTCCCAGCCCTTGGTGTCGGTCACCAGCAGCTCGACGGGCGGCGCGCCGCTCGGGGGCGCGAGGTCGAAGAGCCGCAGCACGCCGTCCTCGGGTACCTCGACCCGCCCGGCACGCAGTGGCGAGAACCGCTCCCCCAGCTCCCGCGCGAACGTCGCGTTGAGGACGTCCAGCAGCTCCTCGCGGGAGCGGAAGTTGACGGCGAGGCCGCGCACGCGGTCCGCGCCGAGCGTCGCGGCGCGGGCGCGGAAGATGCCGACGTCGGCGTGCCGGAAGCGGTAGATCGACTGGAACTCGTCGCCGACGGCGAAGAGGTTGTCGCGCTCGAGCGCCTCCAGGATCTCCAACTGGACGCCGTTGGTGTCCTGGAACTCGTCGACCATGATCATCGAGAACCGCTCCGCCCAGCGGTCGCGCGTCACGGGGTCCGCGAGCAGGTCGCGCACCCGCAGCTCGAGGTCCTCGAAGTCGACCGCCGCGCGCGCCGCCTTGGCCGCCTCGTAGGTGTGCCCGAAGCGATCGAGCAGCCCGTCGAGGAGCGCGAGCGCCGAGCGCGCGTGATGCTCCCCGCACGCGGCGCGATAGGCGGCCCACGCCTCGCGGTAGGCCTCGCACGCCTCGCTCTCGAGCGCCTTCGCACCGCGCTTGAGCTCGGCCGGGCCGAGCTCGCCCGGCCACGGGACGCGCGTCGCGGTGAACGCCGGCGCGGCGGCGCCGTCCGCGGCCGGCGCGAGCAGGTCGCGGCAGGCGGCCAGGGCGTCGCGGGCGGCGGAGACGCGGACTCCCGAGCCGGCGAGCCGCAGGTCGTACACGGCGGCCTCGCAGGCCGCCATGAGGACCGCAGGATCGGGCGAAGGCTTCTCTGCCGGGATCGCCAGGCGAGGGCGGTTGTGGCCACGGGCGCGCAGCGACGCGTAGGCGCCCAGGAGGAGATCGCGCAGCGAAGCGCCGTAGGAGGCGGCCAGGTCGATCGCCTCCGGCCCGCGCGCCCACGCGTTCAGCGCCTCCTCGTAGGCCGCCCCGGCGACGCGCGCGGCAGCGGGCTCGTCGAGCACCTCGAAGCGCGGATCGAGGCCCGCCGCGAGCGGCTGCGTGCGCAGCACTCGGGCGCAGAAGCCGTGGATCGTGCCGATCCAGGCGGCATCGACGGCGCGAGCGTGCTCGGTCTCCCCCAGCTCGGACAGCCGCCGCTTGAGGCGCTCGGCGAACTCGCCCGCCGCCTTCTCGGTGAAGGTCAGCGCGAGGATCCCGCCGACGGGCACGCCGTCCTCGATCACGGCCGCCGCGAACCGCTCGACCATGACGGCCGTCTTGCCGGAGCCGGCGTTGGCGGCGAGCAGCGACGCGCCGGTGCGCGACCGGATCGCCGCGCGCTGCTCCGGCGTGAAGGCGGGGCGGCTCATGCGGCGGAGGCCCGCTCGTCGTCGGCAGCGGAGAGCCGCGCGGGGGCGGCAGAAGCGGCCACGTGATCGGCCGCGGAGAGCCGCGCGGGGGCCTCGTGGTCGGCGCGGTCGGGCATGGCGGCGCGATCGTGGCCCGCTGCCGCCGGGCGCGCGGCGGCGATCGCCCGCCCGCGCCCGGCGGGTGCAGCGCCGGCGACGAAGACCGTCGGCAGCCCGGAGGCCGGCAGGAGCCGGCGGAGGCCGCGCGGGAGCCTCATGAGCGGCAGATCCCCGGGTAGGCGCAGACGCCGCCGTAGCCGCAGCGCTCCGGGCACGGGCGGATGCGGCCGGAGCGGAGCTCGGCGGCGGCTCGGGTGGCGGCCGCCCGGGCCTCTTCGAGCCCCGCCTCGAACGACTCCGCGTCGACGACGTCGCCGTTGACGTAGCGGCCCGGGACGTCGTCGCGGACCAGGCCGCGGGGGCGCTGGTCGGCGCGGCCGATCGGCTGGTAGAGCGCGCCGGCGACGTCGAGGCCGAGCCGCTCCTGCACCGCCAGCGCGTAGAGCGCCGCCTGCAGCCGCCCGTCCTCCCCCCAGCGCGCTCCCGCGTGGACCGTGCGGCCCTTGTAGTCGCGCACGACGGCGCCCGCCGGGCCGACGTCGACGCGGTCCACGCGGCCGCTGACCGAGACGCCGTCGAGCTCGAGCGCCGGCGCCTCGTCGTGGTCGCCGCCGAAGCCCCATTCGAGCTGGACCGGCTCGTAGCCCGCGCCGCACTCGGCCTCGTGGCGCAGGTAGCGCTCGAGATCGACCTCCAGCGCGCGCGCCGCGGCCTTCGCGTGCGCGCTGCCGCCGGACGTGACGATCCCGGCGATCGCGCGGTGCATCTCCTCGAGCGCCTCGCCGAGCGTGACCGGCGTGATGCGGGCCGAGCCGGTCCGCGCCTTGAGCCCCCGCAGCGTGCGCTCGAGCACCGCGTGGACGAGCGAGCCGCGGCGCATCGCCTCCGGATCTGGGTCCACGGCGTCCGGGCGCAGCAGCTGCTCGACGACCCAGCGCACGCCGCAGGCCGCGAACGCCTCGAGGCCGCGGGCGGACTCGCGGTCGCGCGCCGCCAGCGCCGCGAGCACGGACGGAGCCGAAGGCGCGGCCAGCGGCGCCGGGTCAGGCCGTTCCTCCACCGCCGCCTGCGCGCGGCGCAGCTCGTGCGGCGTCGGCGCCTCGGCCGGCGGCCACGTGACCTCGGCCAGCAGGCGCCGCCCGCGGCCGGTCCACAGCTCGTCGGTGAAGAGCGAGCGGACGTCGTCGACGAACGGCGACGGCTGCAGCGGCGCGCCCTCCTCGTCGGACGTGCGGAACGAGAGGAACAGCGCCTCCTCGGGCCGCGAGACGGCCGCGTAGAAGAGCGACCGCTCGCGCGTCAGCGTGTCCTCATGACGCGGCAGGACGAGCCCTGAGACGGTCGCGAGCGCGCGGCGTGCGTCGTCGTCCAGGAACGGCTCGGGCTGCGGCCGGCGCGGCAGCTCGCCGTCCTGCAGCCCGCAGACGAACACCGCGCGGAACCGGCGGGCGCGGATCGCCAGCGGGTCGGCGAGCAGCACGCCGGGCGCGCCCTCCGCCGCAGCCGGCCCCTCGCGGACCTCGACCGCCGCGAGCGCCTCCAGCAGCTCCGCCGGGCTTCCCGCCAGCGCCTCGTCCAGCGCGGCGAGCCGCGTCAGCTCGCTCACCGCGGACCGCAGCGCGGCGGCGGCGCGCGCATCGGCCTCCGCGTCGGGCGAGAGCACATCCGCCCGGCGGATGTGCGGTCCGGTCCAGATCGCGTCGGCTTCGGCCTGGAGGGCGGCCAGGAACGCCGCGGCGCCCTCCTCGGCCGCGGCGGCGAGGAGATCGAGCTCGGCGAGCGGGCGCCCGCCGCCGCGCTCCCAGAGGCGCCGCGCCTCGGCCGCGGTCCGCGCCTCGTTGCGCAGGACCGCCGCCTCCAGGCGATCCGCCGCGCCGGGGCCCGCGAGTGGGCCGCCGGCGAGATCGGATGCGGCGGCGGCGACGTCGCGTGTCGCCGCCCCGGGCTCCCCGGAGCGCTCCTCGGCCCCCGGCAGCCGCGCCGCGGTGATCTCCGGCGACGCGCCGGCGGCCAGCTTGCCCGGCGTACGCAGCCAGCGCACGACGTCCTGCGCGGCGCCGGTCCCGAGCGCGGCGCGCGCGAACGCGAGCAGCCCCGCGCCGAGCCGGGTGGACGCGAGCACGGCCCGGCGCTCCCGGGCCACCGGGATCCCGTAGTCCGAGAGCACCTGCGCCGTGAGCTCGGTCGCCTCCTGCCCGCGGACCAGGACCGCGATGTCCTCGAACGCCATCCCGTCCCGCCACAGCTCCAGCACCGAGGCGCCGACGAGCTCGGCCTCCGCGCGCTCGCCGCCCGCCTCCAGCAGCCGCACCGCCCCGTTGGGCGGCACGCGCGCCGCGACCTCCTCGAACAGGCCGCGCTCGAGGTGGTGCAGCGCCCCGCGGGCGGAGCCGGCGTAGTGCTCCGAGCGAGCCTCGAGCACGACGTGCTCGGACGCGAGCGGCTTGAGCAGCTCGACCGTCTCCGCGCTCCCCGCCAGAGCGGCACGCCCCGGTTCGTAGGGCAGCGCGACGCAGATGTCCGCCTCGCGCAACAGGGTCTCCACCGCGTCCAGCTGCGAGCGCGTGAACTCGTCGAACCCGTAGAAGAAGACAGGGCGCCCGCCCCAGGCTCGCGGATCGGCCCGCAGGGCGTCCAGCGCCGCCCGCGCCTGCCCGTCGAAGTCGACCGCCTCCAGCGCCTCGAGGCGCCGGTGGTACGCCGAGTAGAGCGCCGCCAGCTCGGCGGCGTGCGGCGGCGCGGCCGCGCCCCAGGCGCGCACCGCGGCCGCGAACCGGCCCGGCCCCGCGAGCGACCGCTGCAGCTCCGCGAACAGGTCGCCCAGCGCGGCGGCGAACCCGGGCCCGCGAGCCGACCCGGCCAGGGCGCTCAGCGACACGTCGGCGACGCACGCGCGCACCACCCGCTCGCGCGTCAGCCGCCCGATCGGGCGCGCTCCCACGCCGCACCGGCGCGCGATGTCGGCCATCAGACGACCAAAGGTCCAGACGTCCGCGCCGAAGACCAGGCCGGCCCCCGCGAGCTCACGCGAGTAGTGCCCCGCGTCGGCCGACGTGGGCACGACGAGCACGGGGTCGCGCGTCAGGACCGCCCGCAAACGGTCGAGAACGGCGCCGGCCTTGGCCGCGTTGGCCGGTCCGGTGATCAGTGTCAGCCCCATCTGCGACCTCACAGGGTCGCGCGTGGACCGGACGAGCCGGCCGCGGACACCTCGTGGCCGCTCCCGGGTCGGCGAACTGCGCGGGTGAGGGGATGCAGATCTGTCTCGCCCGCCGGGCTCGCGATCACGAGCGACCATCGCCCGACGCGTGATCGCGCACGAGCGGCCGTCCGCCGCCTGTGCCCCGTCCGCGCGGTCACGAAACAACGCCTGGACGAATATACGGGCGCCGTCGCCGCCTCAAGTTGCGACGCTGGTGGCCGTCAACTCCGACTAAGAGCTCTTAACACCTCCCCGGAGGCCGTGATGCCGACGCTGCACCTTCCCGCCGCCCACACCGATACCGACGTCGCACTCGCCGCAGAGCTCGCGACCATCGTCGGGAGTCACGAGCTCTACGTGACGTGGACGCACGGCGAGGGACCGGGCCTTCCGCCCGAGGTGGAGGCGATCGTCCGCGAGGACGACGAGCCCGGGCCGCTGTCCCCGTTCGCCGAGGTCGTCTTCGCGATGGTGCAGGGGATCGCCGCGCTCTGGCACGCGATCCTGCAGCCGCCGTCGACGCGCGCCGAGCTGCCCGCGCCGCGCCGGGCGGAGCCGCGCACCACCGAGGAGTCGAGCGCCTAAGCCTAAGCGGCCTCTGAGGCGGCGGGAGCCTCCGCCGCCGCGGCGGCCTCGGGCGCGGGCTCGTCCGGCGGCTTGGCGCCCTCGCGGGCCCACGGCTCGTCGAACTCGACGCGCCAGCGCCCTTCCTCGTTCTGCATCAGCGCCAGGCGCGCTCGGAACGAGCGCCCCGAGCGGCCCTTGAAGCCCGTGACCGGCCGCTCGGTGCGTCCGCGCGAGATCAGCTCGCGCGCGACCGCCACCGGCAGCGTCTTGCCCGCCTTGGACTTCCAGATCACGAACCCGCAGCCGGGATCCTCGCGCGACCAGCAGGAGAAGCCCTTGCGGTTCTCCACGATGTCGTGCCCGCAGACCGGGCACGGCCCCAGGTTGGCGCGCGGGATGCGCACCTCCTTGAGCTTGGCGTCGAGCTCGCCGACCGTCTCGTTGGCGAACGCCGCGATGTCGCGCATGAACGCCTCGCGCCGCTCGTCGCCCTGCTCGATCTTCGCGAGCCGGGCCTCCCAGTCGCCGGTCATCGTCGGCGAGGTGAGCGCGTGCTCGCCGAGCAGGCGGATCACGTTCAGGCCCTTCTCGGTGCACACGAGCGAGCGCCCATCGCGCTCGATGTAGCCGACGTCGATCAGCCGCTCGATGATCGCCGCGCGCGTCGCGGGCGTGCCGATCCCGGAGTCCTTCATCGCCTCCCGCAGCTCGTCGTCGTCGACGAGCTTGCCGGCGGTCTCCATCGCCGCCAGCAGCGACGCGTCGGAGTAGCGCCGCGGCGGCTGCGTGACCTTCTCCTCGGAGCCCACCTCGAGCGTGTCGACGGTCTCGCCCTTCTCGAGCTTCGGCAGCGTCTGGCTGGTGCCCTCGTCGTCCTCGGACTCCTGCCGGTCCTCGGAGATCTCCCCGTAGACGCCGCGCCAGCCCGCCACCAGCAGGACGCGGCCGCGGGTGCGGAAGACGTGCTCGGCGACGACCGTCTCCAGCCGCGTGTTCTCCCACACGGCCTCGGGATGGAAGACGGCGAGGAAGCGGCGCACGACCATGTCGTAGATCCGCTTGTCGTCGTCGCTCATCTTGGCGACGTTGTGCTCGGAGCGCGTGGGGATGATCGCGTGGTGGTCGGTGACCTTGGCGTCGTTGATCACTCGGCCCAGCGGGAGGACGTCCAGGCCGGTGACGTACTTCGCGGCGGCGGCGTACTCGCGCGCGGTCCCGACCAGCTCGGCGGTCGGCTTGATCTCCCCCGCCATGTCGCTCGACAGGAAGCGCGAGCTGGTACGCGGGTACGTGAGCGCCTTGTGCTCCTCATAGAGCCGCTGCGCGGCGGCCAGGGTGCGCCGGGCCGAGAAGCCGTAGCGCGTGTTGGCTTCGCGCTGGAGGCTCGTCAGGTCGTACAGCAGCGGCGCGCGCTCCTTGCGCGTCGTCGTCTCGAGCTTGGTGATCTCGCCCTGGTTGCCGCGGACCGCGTCGACGATCGCGGTCGCCTCCTCGGCGGTCTTCAGCCGCGGCTGCGAGCCGGCGTGGAAGCGGCCCGCATAGCGGCGCCCCGCCTCGCCGGCGACCGGCTGGAAGGTCGCGTCGACGAGCCAGTAGGGCTCCGGCTTGAATGCGCGGATCTCCTCCTCGCGCCGCGCCACGATCGCCAGCGTCGGCGTCTGCACGCGGCCGAGCGACACGGCGCCGTCGAACGAGCTGCGCAGGCGGATCGTCGCCGCGCGGGTCGCGTTCATGCCGACGATCCAGTCCGCCTCCGAGCGCGAGCGCGCCGCGTGCTCGAGCAGCTGGAACTCCGACCCCGGGCGCAGCGACCCGAACGCGTCCTTGATCGCCTTCGCGGTCATGGAGGACAGCCACAGGCGCTGCACGGGCTTCTTCGCGCCGGCCTTGTCGTAGGTCCACGCGAAGATCAGCTCGCCCTCGCGCCCGGCGTCGCACGCGTTGACGACGTCGTCGACGTCGTCGCGCTTGAGCTGCTTGCTGATGACCGTGAACTGCTTGCGCGAGCGCTCGTCGCGCACGACCAGCTTGAACCTGTCGGGCACGATCGGGAGGTCCGCCATGCGCCACTTCTTGTACTTGGCGTCGTACTCGTCAGGCTCCGCGAGCTGCACGAGATGCCCCACGGCCCACGTCACGACGTGCGCGTCGGACTCGAGGTATCCCTCGTGCTTCGTGAACTGGCCCGGAAGCGCGCGGGTGAGGTCGCGCCCGACGGACGGCTTCTCGGCGATGATCAGCGTCTTGCCCATGAACGACGGCGCAGCCTAGCGCCTGTCCCGATATGTACCGCGAGCTCGGCCGGATCGCGAAGCGTCCGCCGAGCTCGACAGGATGCCCGCCGCCTGGGCGATCATCCCGCGCAGGGGCCGGTCGACACGCCGTTGGAGGCACGTGCCTGACCGAGCCGTTCGCGCACGATCGCGTTGGGCACGCCGAAGCCGCCGCGCGGCCCGCTCGTCGTCGCCGCGAAGACCGTGGTGACGACCTTGCCGTCGCCGTCGACCATGGGCCCGCCGGAGTTCCCGGACCGCACTGCGCCGCGTAATGACGTGATCGAGCGCCTGACGGGGCCGTTCCCGTAGGCGTCCTGGGTGATGACCTCGCGCGTCTCGCCGAGGCGGCCGGCGCGGACGTCGTACGGCCCGTTGCCGGGGAATCCGAGGATGGCCGCGGCGGTGCCGGTGCGCGGGTCGCCCTCGATCGCCAAAGCAGGCGCTTTCAGGCCGGCCACGCGCAGGATGGCGACGTCGTTGCGCGGATCGAAGGCGACGACCGTCGCGTCCGCGCCGGGCGGGCGGCCGCGCAGCAGCACCTCCGTGTCCTTCTGCCCCGCGACGACGTGTGCGTTGGTGACCACGAGCCCGTCGCCGGCCACCCAGCCCGATCCTTCGACGCCGAGCCCGCATGCGGTGCCGAGGATCTTGACGACGCTGTCGGCCGCCGCGCGTACGCCGGATGCGCGCGCGATCCCGGCCCGGGGCGGCGCCACGCGCGCCGACGGCCCGTCGATGCGGGGGAACGGGTCCAGGCGCGCGAGCGTCGCCAGCAGGCCGCTGGAGGGCGGCACGACGTCGTTGAGCCGGCCCAGGATCGCCGACTTCTGCACCTCGCGGCGGGCGTCGCCGCCGTTGGCGAGCGCGATCGCGCCAAGCACCCACGCCAGCCCAAGGCCGACGCAGCCCGTGAGGACGGCGCCGAGGAACCCGTCGACGGCGGTCGCGGCGGGCGAGCGCACCCGGCCGCGCAGGCGCGCGCCGATCCCCTCGAGTCCGAGCGCGAACACCGCGCCGGCGGCGAGCGCGCCGGTGAGCGCGAACGCCGGCGCCCACGGCGAGCGCCGGCCGTCGCTGAGCAGGAGCGGGCCGAGCCTGGTCCCGATCCAGGCGCCGACGGCGAACCCGGCCAGCGCCAGCGCGCCCGCTACGAAGCCCTGGGCCCAGCCGAACAGGGCGAGCAGCACGACGATGCCAACGATCAGCCAGTCGATGCCCGTCATCCGCACCCGAGCGTAGTGGAGTGCACTCACCCCTCCGGGGTAGGCCCGTGGCGCCCTAGAGTCCCCACGAGCCCCACGATGACCACGCAACCGACGTCGCCCTCCGCCGCCCGGCCGCCTCGCAGGCGCCGGCGAGCGATCGCCGAGCCGCGGCGCTTCGCGCCGATCGCGGTGACGGCGCTGGCGGCGTTGACGGCCGGGATCGTGGTCGGCGCGCACCACGTCCCCTCCGAGCGCAAGGCGGTCGCCCGCTTCGCGGCCGGCTGGCAACGCGCCGACTATCCGGCGATGTACGCCACGCTCTCGGACGCCGCGCGCCGGCGCACCTCGCTCGCGCGCCTGAAGCGCACGTACGAGCAGGCGGCGGACGTGCTCACGCTCACGAAGCTCACGACCGGACACGTCTCCGAGCACGGCGACGTCGTCGACGTCCCCGTGGTGATGGAGACGCGCGTCTTCGGCCGGCTCAGCGGGACCCTGGCCGTGCCCACCGGCGACCGCGACGACGGCGGCGCGGGTGTCGACTGGACCTCCCAGCTCGTCTATCCCGGCCTGCGGCGGGGCGAGAAGCTGCGCCGCCAGACCGACCTGCCGCCGCGTGCGGCGATCGAGGCGCGCGACGGGACCGCGCTCGCCGAGGGCCCGGACCGGCTGCCCGACCCGAGCCTCGGCCAGCTGGCCGCCGACATCGCAGGGCGGATCGGACCCGCGCCGCCGGAGCGGGCCGCCGAGCTGAAGGCGCGCGGCGTGCCGGACGGCGCGGCGGTCGGCCTCACGGGGCTCGAGCGCGAGTTCGACGAGCGCCTCACCGGCACGCCGGGCGGGACGCTCTACGCCGGCGACCGCGAGCTGGCGCGCAAGCCGCCGGTCGCCGGGCACTCGATCCGCTCCACGATCGACCCCGCCGTCCAGCGCGCCGCCGTCGAGGCGCTCGCGGGCCGCTACGGCGGGATCGCGGCGGTGCGGCCGGAGACCGGCGAGGTGCTCGCGCTGGCCGGCATCGCGCTCTCGGCTCCGCAGCCGCCGGGCTCGACGTTCAAGATCGTGACGCTGGCCGGCGTGCTCCAGCAGCACGTCGCCAAGCGCAGCGACACCTACCCGGTCCGGAATGCGGCCGAGATCGAGGGCGTCGAGATCCAGAACGCCAACGGCGAGTCGTGCGGCGGCTCGCTCGAGTCCTCCTTCGCGCACTCGTGCAACTCGGTCTTCGCGCCGCTGGGCGCGAAGCTCGGCGCCAGGCGGCTGGTGTCGACGGCGGAGCGGTTCGGCTTCAACGAGGACCCTGGGCTGGCGGGCGCCGCGCGCTCGACGATCCCCGCCGCCGGTGAGATCGGCGACGACCTCGCGGTCGGCTCATCGGCGATCGGCCAGGGCCGGGTGCTCGCGACGCCGCTGCAGATGGCGCTCGTGGCGGCGGCGATCGGCGAGGACGGCCGGCGCCCGCTCCCGACGCTGCTCAAGGGCGCCGATCCCAAGCGCGTGCAGGCCACCACGGCGCCGGTCGCGCGCACGATCGGCCGCTACATGCGCTCGGTCGTGGTGGACGGGACGGGCGCGGGGGCCGCGGTGCCGGGCGTGAAGGTGGCCGGCAAGACCGGCACCGCCGAGCTGCGCACGACGGTCAAGGAGCAGCCGCCGCCCGATCAGACCGATCCCGAGCAGCCGCCGCCCGAGCAGGACGACGCCGCCGACACCGACGCATGGTTCACCGCGTTCGCGCCGCTCGCGAACCCGCGCGTGGCGGTCTGCGTGCTGCTGGTCGGTCAGGGCGCCGGCGGCGACACCGCGGCGCCCGCCGCCAAGCTCGTGCTGCAAGCCGCACTTGCGTAACGTCGCACGGAGTGCCTCGACAGTCCGACGACCGGAGGGCGAAACCCGCTTACAAGTCCAGGTCGACCGTCGCCTCGTCGCCACCCGCGCCCACGATGTGCAGGACGAGCGGGCGGTTCTGGAGCGAGTCGGCCTTGATCCGGAAGAGCAGCATCGAGCCCTGGATCGGCCCGGTCGCCGCGGGCGACTCCGGCTCGGGCAGGACGCCGGCGTGCGGGATCGCCACCGGCACGTAGACGAACGGGTTCTCCTGCTCGTTGAGCGGGAGCGGCTGGAACTTGTTCTTCTCGGTGTCGGTGATCGTGAACTGCGTCGTCGGCGTCAGCGTCCCGCCGCTCTGGTTCTTCACGCGCATGAAGATCCCGAACCAGACCGAGTCCTTGCCGGGATCGAGGTCGGTGCCCTGCGGCATCCCGCGCAGATAGAACTTGTCCTCGGGATCGTTCGGGTTCAGGTAGCGCGAGATCTGCACCTGGTAGGTGAGGCCCGCGACGTCGACGGAGGTGCCCTCCGTGTCGGCGAACTTGACGACCGACAGCTTGTCGCCGCAGCCGGCGATCGCCGCAACGGCGGCGAGGAGGGAGAGGATCAGGGTGAGGCGGCGCATCCGGAACCGCAGGTTACAGCCCGCCGACGGTGGCGCGCGCGCCGCGATCGTGGTCCTCTTCGAGGATCGACTGCAGCCGCCGCAGCGACCGGTTGAGCCCCCGCCTGAACCATCCGCGCCGGCGCGTGAGCGCCTCCATGAGCTTGTCGGTCGGCAGCGCCGGCTCGCTCTCGGTGGTGACCTCGACGCGGGTGGTGCTCGGCCCCTCGGGCTCCAGCCTCCACTCCGTCCAGGTCTTGTTGCGGTTGAACTTGCCCGCGCGCCCGGCCGCGACGATCCGATACGGGCGCTCGACCTCGATGAACGTCATGTCGCCCCAGCCATAGCGGTCCAGCGGCGCGTCGATCTTGAAGCGGGCGCCGGCTCCGCGGCCGTAGGAGTCCACCCGCGTCAGCCGCCACTGCTTCAGGTAGTGGTCGGAGAACTCCTGGTGGTTGGCGATGTCCGCGAGGTAGTCGAAGACCTCCTCGCGAGGGCGGTCGATCGTGACTTTCGCGGTGATGGGGTCCATCGCCCGCGCAGCATAGATCAACGCTGGAGGCGCTTGACCGTCAGCGTGTGCTCGCCCGAGTGGACGATCTCCTGGTGGCTCGGACGCTCCCGGCGCAGCGGCCGGCACAGCTCGCATACCATCCGATCGCCGTAGTAGAACACCAACTCGCCGATCAGCGGGGTCCGGTGGCAGTGCAGGCATCCCGTGCGGCGATTGCGCAATGCCCGCATGCTGGGGCGAACCAGGTTGATCTCAGAAACGGTTCGCGGCTTGGTTAGGACGGGCATGCAGCCGGAATTCGGCGGGGCGGCGCCGCGCCCTGCCTTTGCAATAGGCGACCCAGATCGGGGTCGCGACTCCACCGCTCGATCCGTATGCTGTGCGCGCGGAGGGGTCGACGGACCCAGGGAGGAAGCTGTCTGATGGACCCACGTTTCGAGATCGACGCGCAGACCGGCACGCTGCCGGGGCTGGAGACGGGCGACCCGGCGTCGCTGCGACCGCAGCCTCCTGCGTGGCTATCCGAGGCGCGGTCCGGGCTTACGACGCCGGGCCGCTACCTCGCCTTCGAGCAGGACGGGGGCCAAGTCGTGATCCCGCTCTCGCGCGAATGGACGCGGATCGGCAGATCGCTCGCCGCCGACATCCGCTTCGACGATGCGACGGTCTCGCGCCGTCATGCCCTGCTGGCGAGCGAAGCGGGCGGTGTACGCGTCCTGGATGACCGCTCGCTGAACGGCATCCGGGTCAACGGGCGCCGCGTCGAATGGAGCCCGCTGGCCGACGGCGACGAGCTCACCATCGGCCGCCACGTCCTGTACTTCCTCGACACCGTCTCGGAGCCGGCGTCCGCCGCATCCGGTCCCGGCGACGGGGTCCCCATCAGCGCCGAATAGCCGGTCGCGCCGGTATCGTCCGGCCGGATGGCCGACACGATCGCCGTGCTGTCGCTCAAGGGCGGCACGGGCAAGACGACGACCGTCCGCACCCTGGCCGACGTGCTCCGGCGCGTCGGCCTCGACGTCCTGGCGATCGATCTCGATCCCCAGGGCAACCTGTCCGACTACTTCGACGTTCCCGCCGACGCCGCGCCGACGATCGCCGATGTCCTGTCGGGCGACGCCAAGGTCAAGGCCGCCGAGCACGACGGCATCGTCCCCGCCTCCCCGATCCTGGCGGAGGTCGAGCGGGCGATGTCGGGCAGGATGGGCCGCGAGCTGGTCCTCAAGAAGGCGCTCCGGGACGCCCGCAGGCAGCACGACGTCGTCCTGATCGACTGCCCGCCGGCGCTCGGGCTGCTGACGGTCAACGGCCTCGTGGCCGCCGACTGGGCGCTGATCTCCTCCGAGGCGCAGTATTTCGCCCTGCAGGGCGTCCAGGGCGCGCTGGAGGTGATCGAGCAGGCGAAGGAGTACTACAACGCCGGCCTCGAGTTCCTCGGCGTGGTGATGAACATCGCCGACATGCGCACCGTCCACTCGCGCGACGCCTACGAGCAGCTCAAGGAGGCGTTCGCCGAGAAGGTCTTCGACAGCGTGATCCGCTCGTCGATCGCCTATGCGGAGTCGGCCGAGCGCGCCACCTCGATTCTCGACTACCGGCCCGACCTCGGGGCCGACTACGTCGCGCTCGCCGACGAGGTGCTCGCGCGCATCGGGCAGGACGCCGCGCGCCGCAGGCTCCAGCCCCTGCGGGCCGAGGCCACCTCGTAGACTGCCGCGCCGCATGCGGATCCGCGTCTTCCATTGCGACGACTCGGAGGCGTTCACGCGGCTGGTGGCGTTCTGGCTCGACGACCATCCCGACATCGAGCACGTCGGCGACGCCCGGACGGCGGAGGCCGCGGTCGCGGCCCTTCCGGGCGCTCGCCCGGACGTCGTCCTGCTCGACACCATGGGGCGGCCGGGCGACGAGGCGCTGCTCGAGTCGATCCGCGGCGCCGCTCCGGGCGCGCGCGTGATCGTCTACTCCGGTTACGTGCGGGCGACGCGCGACGACGCGCTCGGCATGCACGCCGACGCCTATCTCGCCAAGGGCGACGACGACGCGGCGCTCGTCGCGCTGATCCGCGAGGTCGCTAGAAGGCGCTGACGGTCGCTCCGGCGCCCGTGAAGGGCACGCGCAGCACCTCGGCCCACTCCCCCACCTCGGCGCGCAGCCGCGCCGCGACGGCGCCCGTGGACTCGAAGTCGCACCACACGAGCACCGTCGGGCCGGCGCCGGAGATCGTCGCGCCGACCGCGCCCAGGTCCCGCGCCCGCTGCACGAGCTCCCACGAGCGTGGATACAGGTGCGCGCGACGCGGCTGGTGCAGCCGGTCCGCGAGCCCGCGCGCGATTAGCCCGAGATCCCGGCGCGCAAGCCCGAGCACCAGCAGCGAGGCGTGCGCGACGTTGAACACCGCGTCCTTCAGCGGCACCCGCCCCGGCAGCGCGGCCCGGGCCCGCGCGGTGCGCACGTGCTGGTCGGGAACGACGAGCAGCGCCTCCAGGCCCGGCACGGGATCGAGCCGCTCCACAGCCCCTTCGCAGCAGAGCACGAAGCCGCCGAGCAGCGCCGCCGCGACGTTGTCCGGATGGCCCTCCATGGCGATCGCCTGGGCGAGCACGTCCGCGCCGAGCTCGAACATCGAGTCGGCCGCGACGAGCCCGGCGACGATCGCCGCCGCGCTGGTCCCGAGGCCGCCGGAGAGCGGGATGTCGCTGCGGATCGTGAACTCGAGCTCGTCGACCGGGTGCAGCGCGGCGAACCCGCGCACGGCGAGGTTGCGGCGGTCGCGCGCGATCGCGAGGTCGGTGTGGACGGCGAACGTCCCCGTCTCGACGACCTCCAGCTCCATGTGCAGGTCCAGCGCCGCGGCCAGCACGTCGAACCCCGGCCCGAGGTTCGCCGAGGATGCCGGCACGCGCACGAGCCTGCGTCTATGCAAGTACTGCGCGCTCCACGGCGGCGATGTCGGGCTCGCACGGCACCACCGCGCCGGCCTGCGAGAGCGCCGTCTGCGGATCCTTGAGCCCGTGGCCGGTGAGCACGCACACGACGCGCTCGGCGTCGCGCGCCCCGTGCGCCAGCAGCCCCGCGACGCTGGCCGCGCTGGCCGGCTCGCAGAACACGCCCTCGTTGGCGGCCAGGAAGCGGTAGGCGTCGAGGATCTGCGCATCGGAGACGGCCGCGACGCCGCCGTGGGAGCCGGTGAACGCCTCCATCGCCTCCTCCCAGCGGGCCGGGTTGCCGATCCGGATCGCGCTCGCGATCGTCTCCGGGTGCTCGACCGGCGCGCCGTGGACCAGCGGCGCGGAGCCCTCGGCCTGGAAGCCGAACAGCCGCGGCCGCGAGTCCATCTCGCGGAAGCCCTTCCAGTACGCGGTCACGTTGCCCGCGTTGCCGACCGGGATGCACAGCGCGTCCAGCTCGCCGAGCGCGTCGAGCACCTCGAACGCCGCCGTCTTCTGCCCCTCCAGCCGGAACGGGTTGACCGAGTTCACGAGCGCGATCGGATGCCGCTCGGCCAGCTCGCGAACGAGCTTGAGCGCCTGGTCGAAGTTGCCGCGCAGCGCGATCACCTTCGCGCCGTGCATCAGCGCCTGGGCGAGCTTGCCGGTCGCGATCTTGCCCTCCGGGACGATCACGGCGCCGGTCAGCCCCGCGCGGGCCGCGTAGGCCGCCGCGCTCGCCGCCGTGTTGCCGGTCGACGCGCAGATCACCGCCTCGGCCCCCTCGCGCACCGCCGCCGAGACCGCGCACGTCATCCCGCGGTCCTTGAAGGAGCCGGTGGGGTTCGCGCCCTCGAGCTTCAGCCACACCTCGGTGCCGGCGCGCTCGGACACGCGCTCGGCCAGCACGAGCGGCGTCGAGCCCTCCTCGAGCGACACGACGGGGTCTCCGGGAGCGAACGGCAGCCGCTCCTGGTAGCGGGCGATCAGCCCCATCTCATCTCACTCGAACTCCTCGTCGAGCACGCGGATCGCGCGCGGGCGGGAACGGACGAACGCCATCTGCGAGATCAGCTGAACCGCCGCGTACAGGCGCGACTCGAGCAGCGGATGCAGGACCATCACGAGCCGCGCATGCGCGCCGAGACCCTTCTGGACCACCGACTTGATCGACGCGCCCTGCATCCCGAGGACCTCCGCGACCTGGGCCAGCACGCCGGGCTCGTCGTCGACCTCCATCGCGAGGTAGAACGCCGACTTCACGTCGCCGACGACCGGCAGCGAGTGCGTGGTCTCCGGCGTCATCGCCGGCGGGATCATCGCCGAGATCACGTCGCCGAGCACCGCGCTCGCGGTCTGCGGCCCGCCGGCGCCGGGGCCTGAGAGCGTGATCTCGGTGATCGCGTCGGACTCGAGGGTGACCGCGTTGAACGGCCCGTTGACCGACGCGAGCGGATGGCCCGGGTAGAGGAAGGCCGGGTGCACGCGCACCGAGATGCCGCCGTCGACGCGCTCGGCGGTGCCGATCAGCTTCAGGCCGAGGCCGAGATCGCGCGCGAACGCCATGTCGTCGGCAGTGATCTCCTCGATCCCCTCGTAGGTCACCTGGTCGAGGTGGACCGGCGTGGAGAACGCCAGGCGAGCGAGGATCGCCATCTTGGCCGCGGCGTCGCGGCCGGTCACGTCGTCGGTCGGGTCGGCCTCGGCGTAGCCGAGCTGCTGGGCGCGCGCGAGCGCCTCGGCGTAGGACGTGCCGCCGCGCGCCATCTCGGACAGGATGAAGTTGGTCGTGCCGTTGACGATCCCGTGGATGCGCTCGACGTGCGCCGCCGCGAGCGTCTCCTGGAGCACGCGGATGACGGGGACGACGCCGGCCACCGCGCCTTCGAAGCGCAGTTGCACGCCGTGCTCTCGCGCACTGCGCCACAGCTCCTCGCCGTGCTGCGCGAGCAGCAGCTTGTTGGCGGTCACCACGTGCTTGCCGCGGCTCATCGCACCGAGGACGTACTCGCGCGCGGGCTCGATGCCGCCGATCAGCTCGACGATCAGGTCCGAGCCGTCGAGGATCTCCTCGTAGGCGCCGCGGGAGCGGGTCAGCACGCCGCTGACCTGCGGCCGCAGCCCGGTCACCGCCGCGATCGCGTCCGCGCGCTGGCCGAGCAGCGTCTCGAACGCGGCGCCGACCGTGCCGTGGCCGAGCAGCCCGACCCTAAACGTCTCGGCCATACAGGTCCTCGAAGGTCTCGCGGCGCACGACCTCGCGCGCGCGGCCGCCGGAGCAGAACACGACCGGCGGGCGCGGGACGCCGTTGTAGTTGTTGGCCATGGCGTACACGTACGCGCCCGTCACCGGCGTGACGAGGACCTCGCCGGGCTTGGGATCGGGCAGCGTGGTCTCGCGGATCAGCACGTCGCCGGACTCGCAGTGCTTGCCGACGACCGTGCAGGGGGTGCCGGCCTTGCCGACGCGGTCGATCAGGTCCGCTTCGTAGGGGGCGTCGTAGAGCATCGGGCGCAGGTTGTCCGACATGCCCCCGTCGACGGCGACGAAGCGGATGTCGCCGTCCTTGAGCGGGACGTCCTTGACCGACTCGACGGTGTAGAGCGTCACGCCGGCGGTCGCGGTGAGCGCGCGGCCGGGCTCGATCGAGAGCGCCCTGCCGGGCCCGAGGACCTCGTCGGCGGTCGCGACCATCGACTCGACGTACTCCGCCACGCTCGGCGGGCGGCGGTCGGGCGTGTAGGCCACGGCGAGGCCGCCGCCGAGGTCGTAGGCCTCGAAGTCGCCGAGGCCGGCGATCGCCTCGACCGCGGCGCGCCAGGGCGCGAGGTCGAACAGCTGCGAGCCGATGTGCATGTGCAGGCCGCGCAGGTCGGCCCAGCCGGAGGCGCGCAGGCGCTCGATCGCGCGCGGCGCGTCGGCGAGCGAGAAGCCGAACTTCGAGCCCGCGTGGCCTGTGAGGATCGCCGCGTGCGTGTCGGCGACGACGCCCGGCGTGACCCGGATCATCACCTCGCACGGCGCCTCGATGCGCTCGAGCTTGTCCAGCTCGTCGAAGTTGTCGACCACGATCCGCGCGCCGGCGCGCGTCGCCGCGCGCAGCTCGGCCTCCGACTTGGCGTTGCCGTGCAGGATGATGCGTGGGCCGTCGAACCCGGCACGCTGCGCCAGCGCCAGCTCGCCTCCCGACGCGACGTCGACCGACAGGCCTTCCTCGTGGAAGACGCGCAGCACCGCGGTGCACGGGAACGCCTTCGAGGCGAACACGACCTCGCCCGGCATCGCCGCCGTGAACTCGCGCGCGCGGGCCCGCAGGTCGTCCTCGGCGACGGCGTAGAGGGGCGTGCCGTAGCGCTGCGCGAGCTCGGCCGCGTCGCAGCCGCCGATGCTCAGGCGACCGTCGCGGATCGCCGAATGCTCGGGGTAGAGAGTGCCGACCGCGGTTGTCACGGGCGGGGACTCTACGAGGACGCGGCCCTACAGGTAGTTCATCGGGTTCACGACGCTGCCGTTGATGCGCGTCTCGAAGTGCAGGTGGGGCCCGAAGCAGCGTCCCGTGCAGCCGGAGTAGCCGATCACCTGGCCCTGGCTGACGTGCGCGCCCATCGACGTGCCGAAGCGCGACTGGTGGGCGTAACAGGTCGACAGCGAGGCGGTGTGCTGGATGCAGGTGAAGTTGCCGTAGCCGCCCGAGGCCGCCTCAGGCTGCATCAGGACGACCTTGCCGGCGGCGGCCGCGCGGATCGGCGTGCCCGACGGGACGCCGATGTCGATGCCGGGGTGGCAGCTCTCCCACGCGCGCGACTCGCAGAACGGCGACGTGATCGGCCCGTTGACCGGCCAGATCAGCCCGCCGGAGCCGCCCTTGATCGGGCCGGCCGGCAGCGAGCCGGAGAAGTTCGCGAGCTTGGCCTGGATCTTCGCCTGCGCCTTGTGCAGCACCTCGACGTCGTCCTCGAGCTTGTGCCGGCGGTCGCGCGAGGAGTGCAGCAGCGTCGTCTTGCGCGAGCGCACGCTCTGGATGCTGTCGCGCCGGTCGACGAGGCTGACGCGGACCGTCGACACCTGGTCGCGCTGGGTCTCGATCGCCTTCGCGACGCTCGCCTGCTTGCGCTCGAGCGTGTTGAGCCGGGCCTCGGTCGCGGTCGCCTCCGCCTTGGCGTCGCGCACGACGGTCATGATGCGCGAGTCCTGCTGGGAGATGCGGTGCATGAACTCGGTGCGCTCGAGCAGGTCCTCGAAGCCGTTGGAGTTCAGGACGACGGTCACGACGTCCGGCCGGTCGGCCTTGTAGAGATCGACGAGCCGCTGCGCGAGCGTGCGGCGGACCACCAGCAGGCGCGCCTTCAGGCGGGCCAGCCGCGCGCGCTCGGAGTTCAGCTCGGCCTGCACCTTGGCGAGCTCGGCGCGCTTGGCGTCCAGGCTCGTCTGCAGCTTCTGCTGGCGCGCGCTCAGCCGCGTGATGTCGGACTGCAGCGTGCGGATCTTGGAGGTGTAGCCCGCGATATCGGTCGTCAGCACGCGCTCGCGCGCCTTATGACCGCCGATCAGCGACTGCTTGCGATCGATCTTGCTCTGGAGCTGCCCAGGCGTCTGCCCGGCGGAGGAGCCCACGGGCAGCGCCGCCCAGAGGGCGACCGGGACGACCACGGCGAGGAGGAGCAGCGTCAGGCGCGAGCGCATGCGACGGGGCATCCTACGAGGCGCGTTCGCGGTGGGCCACGCTTGAGGCTGTCGTTATGGAGCGTGCACCGAATCCTGCAGCGTGCAGGGGTTTCCAGAGCGGGTAAATCTTGATAAGCCGGTCGGCGGGTCTGCCACCATCTTTCATGAGATGCCCAGACCCCCCTCCTTCGGCAAGGACACCGGGCTGCAGGTCCGGATGACGTTCACGTTGCTCCTGCTCGGCGCGATCTACGTCGTGCTGATCGTCGTGCTGCTCGCCGTCGGGGCGAGCGGGATCATGGTGGCGATCATCGCCGGCGGGCTCGCCGCGCTGAACCTGTTCGCCTCCGACAAGCTGGCGCTGGCCGCGATGGGCGCGCGCGTCGTGTCCCCGCAGGAGGCGCCGCAGCTGCACGCGATGATCGAGCGCCTGTGCGTGCAGGCCGATCTGCCGAAGCCGAAGGTCGCCGTCGCCAACACCTCGATGCCGAACGCGTTCGCGCTCGGCCGCTCGCCGAAGTCGGCGACCGTGTGCGCGACGACGGGCATCATGGATCTGCTCTCCCCCGCCGAGCTCGAGGGCGTGATGGCGCACGAGCTCACGCACGTCGCGAACCGCGACGTGATGGTGATGACGCTCGCCGGCTTCTTCGCGACGATCGCGGCCTACATCGTGCAGTTCGGCTTCTTCTTCGGCGGCACGTCGCAGTCCGACGACGACGACGGCCCCAGCTTCATGGTGCTGCTGCTCGTCTCGCTCGCGGTCTACGTCGTCTCGTTCTTCCTGATGCAGGCGCTGTCGCGCTACCGCGAGTTCTCGGCCGACCGCGGCGCGGCGCTGATCACCGGGCGGCCGAGCGCGCTCGCGAGCGCGCTGAACAAGATCTCCAGCGGCATGCACCGGATCCCGCAGCAGGACCTGCGCTCGGCGTCGGAGCTGCAGGCGTTCTTCATCTTCCCGGCGGGAGCCGGCAAGGCGGTCGGCAACCTGTTCGCGACGCACCCGCCGCTGGAGAAGCGGATCGAGCGCCTCGCGCGCCTCGAGGCGCAGCTGCAGGGCACCGCGTAGCCTTAAGGCCCATGGGCCTGTTCGACATCCTCCGCGGCAAGCGCGAGATCAAGCAGCCGGCCATGGACCGGCTGTTTGCCATGTCCACGGCGTACGAGTCGATGCAGTCGGGCATGGGCCTGAAGACCTCCGGAGAGGCCGCGATCGTCTTCCAGCCGCTCGCCACGGCCGACTTCGAGGGCATCGTCAAGGACATGGAGGATGTCCTCAAGGGGACCGGCGAGGAGACCGGGACGACGATCCAGGCGCGTGACGACGAGTTCGGCTACCGCTGGATGGTCCTCTCGGATCCGGACATGGAGGACCTCGTCGTCGGGATCAACGCGGTCTCGACCGAGATCCAGGGCGGCGGCTACGGCGAACGGCTGCTCGCCGCCGTGTTCTCGTTCCGCGATGAGCGCGGGCGGCGCGTGTACTGGATCTACAACTTCAAGCGCGGCGCGTTCTACCCGTTCGCGCCGGCGGGCGGCCCGCAGTCGCGCGACAACGAGCGCGAGCTGCGGCTGAAGGCCCAGATCGGCGCCGATCTCCCGGTCGAGGCCGAGCTCGAGCGCTGGTTCCCCCTCTGGGGCGCCCCGATCTGAATCCCTCAGAGGGATTCAGGTTCAGCGGTAGCGGATGGAGGCGTCGCCGGAACTGGTGACCGCGGTCAGGCTGCGGCCGGCGTCGGGGTTGCTGCGCACGCCGAGCCGGCGGTCGCCGGAGGACGTCGCGACCTGCGTGTCGTAGTCCTCGCTACCGCGCGGCACGGCGATCGCGACGTCGCCGGACGAGGATGCCGCGTTCACGCGCTTGGGCGCGGCGATCAGGTCGACGGTGACGTCACCGCTGGCGGCGCGTGCGTTCACGACGTCCGAGGAGAGCTCGAGCGCGTCGATGTCGCCCGAGGTGGTCTCCAGCTCTGCGCGGCTGCCGAGTCCACGGGCGGTGATGTCGCCGGAGGAGAGCTTCGCCGACACGTCGCCCGAGACGTCCGCGAGCTCGATGTCGCCCGAGGCGACCTTCACGTCGACCGGGCCGTCGAGGTCGCTCACGTGCACGTCGCCCGCCCCGCCGCTGACGCTCACCGGCGTGCCCTTCGGCACGCGCACGACGAAGCTCGCGCTGCAGTGTCCGAAGACCACGATGCCGCAGGAGCCGCTCACGGTCACGTGGCCGCCGTCGATGCGCGTCTGCATCCGCGGAAGCCACAGCGAGCCCTCGGCGTGGCTGTCGACGATGACGTCGCGGCCGGTGGCCGGCACGAGCCGCACGTCGCTGAACGCCCCGTCGACCCGCACCTCGCTGACGGCGCCGCGCAGCACGTGGTGCTCGTCGTGCTCGACCGCGCCGACCGTCCAGCCCACGAGGCTGATGCCGGCCCACAGCGTCAGGCACGCGGCGAGCAGGCCGCCACCCGCGAGCCAGAGCGGCGAGGCCGTCTTCATCGCGCGGCCGCCTCGAGGAAGCGCAGGACGGCGAGCACGCGGCGGTGCGCCTGGTCGGCGGGCGGGAGCCCGAGCTTGCCGAAGATGCTCGTCACGTGCTTCTCGACGGCGCCCTCGGTCACCACCAGCGCGCCGGCGATCGAGTTGTTCGTACGGCCCTCGGCCATCAGCTCCAGCACCTCGCGCTCGCGCGGGGAGAGCTGCTCGAGCGGGTCCTGGCGGCCGGAGCGCACGAGCAGCTGCGAGACGACCTCGGGGTCGAGCGCCGCGCCGCCGGCCGCCACGCGCCGCAGCGTGTCGAGGAAGTCGCCGACGTCCGCCACTCGGTCCTTGAGCAGGTAGCCGATGCCGCGGCTGTCGCCGGCCAGCAGGTCGACCGCATAGCGCTCCTCCACGTACTGGGACAGCATCAGCAGGTTCACCTCCGGCCACTGGCGGCGGATCACGAGCGCGGCGCGGACGCCCTCGTCGTTGAAGGTCGGCGGCATCCGCACGTCGATCACGCAGATGTCGGGCTTGTGCCGCTCGACCGCGCGCAGGAGCCCTTCGGGGTTGTCGACGGCGTCGACGACGTCGAAGCCGCCCTCGCGCAACAGGCGCGTCAGCCCCTCGCGCAGCAGCACGGCGTCTTCGGCGATCACGGCTCGCATGGCAGCTCCACTCGCAGGGTCGTCCCCTCGCCTGGAGGGCTCACGACCATCAGGATGCCGTCTACGGCGCGCACGCGGTCGCGCAGGCCGCGCAGGCCGGCGCCGTCGGCGTCCGCGCCGCCGCGGCCGTTGTCGCACACCTCGACCGACAGCTCCTCGCCGAGGATCTTGACCTCCAGCCGCGCGCGCGTCGCGTGCGAGTGCTTGGCGACGTTGGTCAGCGCCTCGGCGACGACGAAGTAGGCGATCGCCTCGACCGTGGGCGCCGCGCGACTCGGCAGGTCGACGTCCACCGCCACCGGCACGGAGCAGCGCGCGGCGAGCGCGGACACCGCGGCGTCGAGCCCGCGGTCGGTCAGCACGGCGGGATGGATGCCGCGCGCGAGGTTGCGCAGCTCCACCAGCGCCTCCTTGGACTCGCGGTGGGCCTCGTCGAGCAGCTCGCGCGCCGAGTCGGGATCCTCGGCCGCCTTCGCGCGCCCGAGCGTCATCGCCAGCGCGACGAGCCGCTGCTGCGCGCCGTCGTGCAGGTCGCGCTCGATCCGCCGGCGCTCGGCGTCGGCGGCGGCGACCATGCCCGCGCGGGTCTGCTCGAGCGTGTCCACGCGGGCGGTCAACCGCTCGCGGTCGCTCGGCTCCAGCAGCAGCCGCGCCATCGCGAACTGCACGGCCGCCACGCCTCGCGAGACCCAGGGCGCCGCGCACAGCAGCGCGACGCCGGTGACGACGTGGATCACCGCCGAGGCGGCGAAGCCGACGTCTGCGCCGAGCAGGCTGCCCGCGCCCGCGGCGGCCCAGCCCCAGGCCGGGAAGCTGATGAACGCGAGGCCGCCGCCCCAGGCGCAGAAGGTGAGGAAGCCGCCGAGCCAGCCGAGCAGCGGCAGCGCGACGAGCGCGTAGGTGAGCTCCAGCCAGCAGCCGCGCGAGCCCATCCAGTTGAGCATCCGGCGCGGCGGGGAGCCCGTCCCGGGGAAGCGGCGGACGGGGAAGTCGACGCCGAGCATCGAGGCGGCGCGGTTGCGCTCGAGCTTGGCCAGGGTGTGGTCGAACGCGAACACGAACCACAGGATCGGCAGGCCGGCGAGCGCGACGATCAGCAGCGGCGTGCCGACGCACACGCCGATCAGCGCGACGAGGAAGGAGACGGTGCCGAGCGCGCCGCTGAGCGCGACGTACGCGGTCGCCGTCCACGCCTCGGAGGCGAAGGTGCGAGCTGGAACCGTGCTGACCACGCCGGAAACGGTAAGCCCGCCGGGATGCCCCGGCGGGCGAGCCACCACGTCGATTCCAGCGGGGGCTAGCTGGAGGTGCTCAGTCGGGGATCAGCCCGTCGCCCGTGAACTGGTGTCCCGCCTCGTCGAACGTGAGGTCCGGCGGCGGCAGGATCACGTCGGACTCCTCGAGCTCGTCCTCACCCAGCGGCGTGCCGTCGGAGCGCACGAGCTCGAGCAACTGCTCGAAGATCTCGTGGAAGCGCTCTTCCTCGCCCGCCTCGACGGCGGCCACCGCCTCGTTGTCGAGGTCATTGAGCCGGTCGGCATCTCCGTCGGGCAAGCGGTACTGGCCCTCCGTCGAGATCCGTACGATCACGCGGGACGCTCCTGCTGGGGTGTTCCTTCGCCGGACTCCAGCGCCTGCGGCGCGGAACCCTGGCCGAGCTCTGCCTTCATCTTCGCCAGGTCGTCGTCCACCGCGGATGACGAGGTCAGCTCATGCAGCTGACGGTCGATGTCGTCCTGCCCCGCGGTGAGCGAGAGCTGGTCGTCGAACGCGCCCGAGGCCTCGAGCTCGTCCATCGCGTTCGCACGGGCGCGCATGTTCTCGGTCTTGTCGACCGCGCGCTGCATCGCCATCCCGACGTCCGCCATCTCCTCGCCCACGCCCGACGCGGCCTCGGAGATCTTCACGGAGGCCTCGGCGGCGGAGTACTGCGCCTTGATGACCTCCTTCTTGGTCCGGAACTGGTCGATCTTCGTGCGCAGCGTCTGCTCCTTGGCGACGAGCTGCTGCTGCTGGCTCTCGAGCTCCTGGACCTGGCCGTCGAGCGACTGCAGCTCGCCCTGGGCGAACTGCTTGCGCTCCAGCGCCACGCGCGCGAGATCCTCGCGGTTCTGCGCGAGCGCCTGACGCGCCTGCGTGTCGAGCTTGACGACCTGCTGCTCGAGCTTCTGCTGCTGCAGCTGGAGGCGCTTCTTGGAGGTGACGACGTCGGCGATGCCCTTCTTGACGTTCTGGAGCAGCTCCATCTGCTTCTGGTAGCTGTACTCCAGCGTCTCGCTCGGGTCTTCCGCCCTGTCGAGCAGCTTATTGATCTTCGCCTTGATAACGGTGGAGAACCGTCCGGACATGCCGGCCACGGCACCTCCCTCATGGTCGGACTTTGGGGTCCGACAAGGGTACCTAGATGAGCGAGGCTAGAACCCGACGGGGTGGCGCCGCTTGAACCCGCGCGTGGTGCGGGGTGTCGGGCGCCAGCGCGGACCGCGCTGGAGCGCCTTCTTGAAGCCGGCCGCCTTCATCGCCCGCGCCGTCACGCCGGCCGCGCTCGTGTCGAGCCGCAGGCCCGCGATCACGGCGAACGCGTGGCCCGGGTTCGTGTAGACGGTGATCCACTGGCCGGCGCCCGCCTCGCCCCACTTCAGGAACGAGCTGGAGTCCAGCGGCGTGTCGAGCAGCCCACCGCCGTGCAGCGCGTAGGAGACGGTGCCGGAGCAGTCGTAGCCGTCGTCTTCGAAGCTTCCGTGCCCCCCGCCGTAGATGTAGGGCTTGTCCTGGATCTTGTTGGCGGTCCAGACGGCGGCCTGGACCTGCGGCGGCGCATCGGCCGGGGCCGCGGCCGTGCCGTCGGGCAGCAGCTTCGCGACGGCGCCGGGCGTCGTCAGGTCGACCATCGGCGGCGGAGGCGGCGGGAACTGCGCGCCGCCCGCGGCGGAAGGTGCCGGTGCCTGCGCCATCGCGGCGGCAGGAACGAACAGCAATGACATCGATGTCAGGGTGAGCGCGAGCGCCCGCAGGGAGAACAAGCCGTATTCCTCTTTCGTCGGCCTGCGGGGTTAGCTGACGGGCTAGCGCTGAAAGAGCATGCGCTTCGCATCGACCAGGATGCGATTCGCCCCAAACAACTTGGGTCCCCCGCCCCCGGAGACCAACCGGGGCTCGGCGTGCGCGGCAAGTTATACGAAGCCGCGGTCTTATGTCCAGTCGCTGACACCCACAGGTCGGCGGGCGCCACTTCCAAGCGTCATCGGTCCTGACTGCGCCTGGCTTTAGCCGCGTTCCAAAGCTGGCGCATGAACGCTCTGGCCCGGATCTCCCGGTCGTCCACTAGCCTCGTGGCCGTGCGATTCCTGGGAATCCTCGCGCTGCTCTGCGCGCTTGCGCCGGCCGGCTGCGGTGGCGGCGGCTCGGACAAGAAGGGCACCGCCGCGGACGCGCCGGTGATCGGCGCGACCGGCGACGAGGTCCCGCAGCAGGGGCCGCCGCTCGGTTACCCGGTCGTCGCGAGCAAGAACACCACGCGCGTGGCGGGCGGCGACGCCATCGCCGACGCGGCCGGCGTCGCGCTCGCGGCGTTCCCGGAGGCCAAGCCGCAGGCGGTCGTCGTCGTCGACGTCAACGACTGGCGGATGGGCATCGCCGCCGCGGTGCTGGCGAGCGCGCCGATCAAGGCGCCCGTCCTGTTCGCGAGCGGCGACAAGCTGCCCGACGCGACAAAGGCGGCGCTGGACCGGCTCGCCCCGACGGGAGCCAAGCAGGCCGGCGGCGCGCAGGTGATCCGCATCGGGACCAAGGCGCCGGTCGAGGGCTTCCGCACGACCGACATCGCGGCGGCCGACCCGGCGGCGCTGGCGGCGGCGGTGGACCGGCTGCAGGCGGCCGCGGTGGGCGCGCCGTCGGACGTCGTGCTGCTCGCCTCGGCCGACCGGCCGGAGTACGCGATGCCGCTCGCCGGTTGGGCGGCGAAGGCCGGCGACCCGATCCTCTGGGTCACGCGCGACGCGATCCCGCCCGAGACGGCGGCCGCGCTGCGCACGCACCGCAAGGTCAAGCTGTACGTGCTCGGGCCGGCGGACTCCGTGTCGGACGCGGTGCTCGGCCAGCTCGGCAAGCTCGGGAAGACGAAGCGGATCGCGGGTGGGGATCCGATCGCCACGGCGATCGCGTTCGCGCGCTACTCCGACTCCGGATTCGGCTGGAACGTCGTCGATCCCGGGCACGGCCTCGTCTTCGCGTCCACCCGCCGCCCGCAGGACGCGGCGGCGGCCGCGGCGCTCTCGGCCTCGGGCACCTACGGGCCGCTGCTGCTGCTCACCGACGCGGGCGTCCTGCCCCAGCCGCTTCAGGACTACCTGCTCGACATCCAGCCCGGCTACACCGACGACCCCGTGCGCGGCGTCTACAACCACGGCTGGATCGTCGGCGACGAGAGCGCGATCGCGGCCGCCGTACAGGCGCGCATCGATACCCTGCTGGAGATCCAGCCCGTCGACACCGGAGCCCCCTGAAATGGCCGAAGCCGAGCAGCCTGAGCGTGCGAACCGTCCCGTCACGGTGGACGACGTGCGCCAGCTGATGGGCAGCTCGACGCCGCACTTCGCGCTGCAGCTGCGCAACCGCATCCGCACGCTGATCGCGGGCCTGCCGCCCGACGATCCGGCGCGCCTGCTGGGCGAGGGCGAGATCGCGCGGCTGGAGCGGCTCGGGTTCACGGGCGAGGTCCGCGGCGAGCCGGCGCAGCCGGGCGTCCCCGCGCTGGCCAGCGTGAGCGAGCACGAGCAGCCGCGCTACATCCCGGGCGCGACGCGAGGCTGAGGGAGGCCGCCGCGCAGCCGCACAGCGGGAACGAGACGCGCGCCGCACGCGAGTTGCGCGCGCTCTTCGCCTTCGCCCTGCGCGCCTCCTCCGGGCGCGGCCCGCACGCCGAGGCCGCCCGCAACGTCGTGCTCGCGATCCTGCTCGCGCAGCTGCTCGCGGGCGCCGGCCACGACGGCCCGCCGCATGCCGCGATGCGCGCCCCGCGCCACGACCGCCCGCGCCGCCACCGGCAGCCGCATCGCGACACTTTGTCAGGACGTCGCCCTCGCGGCTGACCGAAGCTCAACCGGTCGGCGGTCATGGCCGATGTCCTTGATGTGACCGCCCCAGTCCTCGACACCGCCGCTGCCGCCGAGGTGGTGGTGGCGCGCCAGCCGATCCTCGACCGCGACGAGCAGATCGCCGGCTACGAGCTGCTCTTCTCCGCGTCCTCCGGCCGCGCGGTGGCGGCCCACGCGCACGACGCGACGGCCCGGGTGCTCGTGCAGTCCGTCGCCGACGTCGGGCTCGAGCACGTCGCCGAGGACCATCCCGCGCACGTCAAGCTCACGCGCGAGGTGCTCGTGGCGGTGCGGCCGCTGCCCCTGCCGCCCGAGCGCGTCGTGGTCGGGCTCGACGGCAACCACGGCGCCGACATCGCGCTGCTGGCGGTGCTGTCGGAGCTGCGCGAGGCGGGCTTCACGGTCGCGCTCGACGGATTCCGCTCCGGCGCCGCCTGGGAGTCGCTCTCGCGGCACGCGCGCATGGTCAAGCTCGACATCCGCGAGGTCACCGGCGACGGGCTGCTGCGGACGCTCGACTTCCTGCGCGCGCGCGAGCTCACGCTGATCGCGCGCGGGGTCGACACGCGCGAGGACTACGACGTCTGCCGCGCGCTCGGCTTCGACGCCTTCCAGGGCCTGTTCTTCGCGCAGCCGGCGCTCGTCGCGGGGCGCTCGGGGCCGACGCACCGGCTCGGCACGCTCGCGTCGCTCGTCGCGCCCGGCGCGCGCGTCGGCTTCGAGCAGCTCGAGCAGATGATCTCCCAGGACGCCGGGCTCGCCCACAAGCTCGTGCGCCTCTCGAACTCCGCCTTCATCGGCGTCCGGCACGAGATCTCATCGGTCCGCCAGGCGCTGATGCTGCTCGGCACGGTCGCGGTGCGCCGGTGGGCGATGCTGCTCGTGCTCGCCGGCCTCAACGACCGCCCGCACCACCTGCTCGCGGTCGGGCTGTTGCGCGCACGGCTGTGCGAGCTGCTGGCGGGCCGCGGGGCCGAGCCCGAGCGGGCGTTCACCGTCGGCCTCTTCTCCGTCGTCGACGCGCTGCTGGACACGCCGATGGACGACGTGCTCGCCGAGCTGCCGTTCGACGCGCGGACCACCGACGCCCTGACACGCCGCGACGGGCCCGAGGGCGGGCTGCTCGACGCCGTGGTCGCCTACGAGAACGGCCACTTCGAGGTCTGCGCCCGCCAAGGGCTCGCGCTGGCCGAGATCGGCCGGACGTACCGCGAGGCGTTGGCCTGGACGGAGGCCACCGCGCCGCATCTCGTCTAATTCCTGTCCGCTTCTCCCCACCACCAACCCGTAGGACCCCGCCTCGGCCTCGCCCCCGGGCGGACCCGGGGGCGAGGCCGTCGGGTGCGCGCACTAGCGTCTTGGCGATGCTGGAGCGGCCTGACGGGATCCCAGGGCTGGAGCTGACCGGGCCGTGGGCCGTCGGGCACTACGCGGCGCGGCTTCGCGAGCGCCTGCGCGAGTTCACGCGCGTGCAGGTCTTCGGCGAGGTCTTCGGCTTCAAGGCCGGGCGCGCGAAGGTGTGGTTCGAGCTGCGCGACGCCACCGGGGCGCTCGCGTGCTCGATGTGGCGCAAGGACTTCGACGCGCTCGGGATCGGCGCGCTCGCCGACGGCGCGCAGGTCGTGGCGGCCGGCGGCTGCGACTACTACCCCGGCTCGCGCACGGCGTCGCCGTCGTTCTCGTTCGCGGTCACGGGCCTGCGCGTGGCGGGCGAGGGCGACCTGCTGGCGCAGCTCGAGCAGCTGCGCCGGCAACTGCACGCCGAAGGCCTGTTCGAGCCGCAGAAGCGGCTTCCCCGCGCGACGCTGCCGCGCTGCATCGGCGTCGTCACCGGCGAGTCGGGCAAGGCGCGCGACGACGTGCTGGCCGGGTTGCGCCGTCGCGGCTGGCAGGGCCGCGTCGTGTGGGCGTTCGCGCCGGTGCAGGACCGCCACGCGGCACCGGCCGTCACGCGCGCGCTGCAGGATCTGGCGGCGTGCGCGGAGGTCGAGGTCGTCGTGGTCGCGCGCGGCGGCGGCTCGCTCGCCGACCTGTTCGCGTTCTGCGACGAGACGCTGTGCCGGACGGTCGCGCTGCTGCGCGTGCCGGTGATCGCGTCGGTCGGCCACCACACGGACCGCACGCTGCTCGACGACGTCGCGGCCGTCGCGTGCTCCACGCCGACGCACGCCGCCGAGGCGGCCGTGCCCGTCGACTGCGCCGCCGCCCGCGCGGGGCTCGCGCTCGCCGCCGCACGGCTCGAGCGCCAGGGCCGCCGCGCCGTGGTCGACCGTGCGCGCATCCTTGCCCGCCTCTCGCGCGCGCCCGCGCACCACGTCGCGCGCCACCGCACTCGGCTGCACCAGCTCGCGCGCGAGCTGCGCGCCGTCACGCGGCGGACGGTCGCCGAGGGCGATCGCGCGACGACGGCCCGGGCGGCGAGCCTGGCGCGCAAGGCCGGCGCGGAGGGCGTCCGCATCGCGCGGGCGGAGCTGCCGGCGCCGGCGCTCGAGCGCGCCGCGGCCACCGCGCGTGAGCGCCGCCGGCGCGAGCTGGACCGCATGCTCGCCACGCTCGCCGCCCACGACCCGCAGCGCACGCTCGAGCGCGGGTACGCGCTCGTCGAGGACGCCGCCGGCGAGCCGGTCACCTCGGCGGCCGCCGCGCGCGAGCAGGACGCGCTCGTGGTCCGGCTGCACGACGGGCGGGTCGACGTGAAGCCGGACGGGCGCTCGCTCTTCTGACCGACCGACACGCGCATCGTCGCCGCAGCCGGCGTCGTTGCGTCTTAAGGGGGCGAGTCCGTCCGTGCGGCGGGTACTCTCGGTGATCGATGGCTGACGGCGCGGACACGCTCACCTACGAGGCCGCCGGCGCACGGCTGGAGGCGATCATCGCGCGGCTGGACTCCGGCGAGGCCGGCCTGCGGGAGACGCTCGAGCTGTGCCGCGAGGGGCGGACGCTCGTGGAGTTCTGCGCCACCGAGCTGGAGGCGGTCGGCCAGGGGCTCGAGGAGCTGCGGCTCGACGAGCTCGTCGCGCGGCTCGAGGCCGGCCGGACCTAGCCGCCGACGCGCACGATCGTCCGGCCCCGGTTCTCGCCGCGCAGGATCGCCGAGAGCGCGTCCTCGAGGTCGTCGAGCCCGACTTCGCGCGCGTCGAGGTGGCGCGGGCGCAGGTCGCCCGCGATCCGCATCCACGTCTCGATCCGGTCGCCGATCGGCGTCTGCGCCGAGTCGATGCCGAGCAGGGCGACCGCGCGCAGGATGAACGGCAGGACCGTCAGGCCCTCGAGCGCGATCCCGCCGGTGTTGCCCGACGCCGCGACCGCGCCGCCGTACTGGAGCCCGCGCAGCACGCCGGGGAGCATGGCGCCGCCGACGCAGTCGACCGCGCCGGCCCACTGCGACTTCGCCAGCGGCCGCGAAGCGTCGCCGATGACGTCCTCGCGCGAGATGACCGAGGTCGCGCCGAGCTCGCGCAGGAAGTCGTCCGCGTCCTTGCCCGATGACGCCACGACCTCGTAGCCACGGCCCGCCAGCATGTCGACGGCCATCGAGCCGACGCCGCCGGTCGCGCCCGTCACCAGCACGGGCCCGTCCTCGGGCGTCAGGCCGCGTCGCTCCAGGCTGAGGATCGACAGCGCCGCCGTGTATCCGGCGGTGCCGATCGCCATCGCGTCGCGCGCCGAGAGCCCCGGCGGCAGCGGCACGACCCAAGCCGCCGGCACGCGCGCGTACTCCGCGAAGCCGCCGTGGTGCGACATGCCGAGCTCATAGCCGTGGGCGAGCACCTCCTCGCCCTCCGCGAACGCGGCGCCGGTGGGCGCCTCCTCGACCACGCCCGCGAGGTCGATCCCCGGCACGAGCGGCGAGACGCGCGCGACGCCGCCCCTCGGGATCGTCGCCAGCGCGTCCTTGTAGTTCACGCTCGACCATGCGACGCGCACCAGCACGTCGCCGTCGCCGAGCTCCTCGAGCTCGCGCACGCCGCGCGCGACCCCGTCATCGCCCTTCTCCGCAACGAACGCCCGCACGGGCGCGGAGACTACGCCGTCGGAGCGCGCGAGGCGCCGGAGCCCGCTTGGGCAGGCACAGCCGGGGGGCGATCTCGCTCTAGGCCTGCGTGCCGTCGTCGGCGCCGACCAGCCCGGAGCGGACGGCCAGCAGCGCGACCTCGGCACGCCGCTCGGGACGCGGCATGTCCTCGAGGCCGAACAGCCGCGCGAGCAGGTCGAGCTCCTGCGTGACGACCGCGGGAGCGATCCCGGTCGCGTCGGCGACCTCGAGGTCGCTCGCCGGGTTGAACCCGTCGCCGTCGGCGAACAGCGGCTTGCAGAGCGCGCGCAGGATGCGCTGCTGCTGGTCGGAGAAGCGCGGCGCGGCGCTCAGCTCGCCCTGCACCATCGTCGGCCCCGGCCCGGGTTCGCCCGGCCGGTGGAAGCCGATGATCGTGCGGCCGATCTTCACCAGGTCGCCGTCGGCGAGCCGGCGGCGGCCGGCGAGCCGCAGCCCGTTGACCCAGGTGCCGTTCTGCGACCAGCCGTCGTCGCAGATCGTCCACTCGCCCGCGCGCAGCGACAGCTCGGCGTGCAGCCGCGAGGCCTCCGGGTCCCACGGCAGCGAGATGTCCGCCTCGTAGCGGCGGCCGACGGTGATCGCGTCCGCGTCCTCGTCGAGCGTGAAGATCCGCTGCTGCCCGTCGCCGTCGCGGAAGAGCAGGAACGGGTGCCCGCGCTCCAGCGCCGCGCGGCGCTCCTCGACTTCCTCAGGGGTCCGGCTTCCGAGCGTGACGGGCGACTCCATGAGCCGGTGACCCTACGCCCGACGCCTCGCGCGGGCAAGTCAGCCGGGCGCCGGCCGGGCGGCCGGCGCCGGGCGCGGGAAGAACTAGACGCGCTGGATGAGCGTGCCGGTACCGAGGCCGCCGCCGCAGCACATCGTCACGAGGCCGGTCTCCTTGTCGGAGCGCTCGAGCTCGTGCAGCAGGGTCGTGATCAGCCGCGCGCCGGTCGAGCCGAGCGGGTGCCCGATCGCCATCGCGCCGCCGTTGACGTTGACGCGGTCCATGTCGGGTCCGAGCTCGCGCTGCCACGCCAGCACGACCGGGGCGAACGCCTCGTTGATCTCGATCAGGTCGATGTCGCCGATCTGCATCCTGTTGCGCTCGAGCAGCTTGCGCGTCGCGGGGATCGGCCCGGTGAGCATGATCACCGGGTCCACGCCGACCGTCGTCTGGTCGACGATCCGCGCGCGCGGCGTGACGCCGAGCTCCTTCGCCTTGTCGGCCGACATCAGCAGCACGGCGGCCGCGCCGTCGGAGATCTGCGACGAGTTGCCGGCGGTGACCTTCCCGTCCGCCTTGAAGGCCGGCTTGAGCGCCGCGAGCGCCTCCAGCGAGGTGTCCGGGCGGATGCCCTGGTCGGACACGTAGGTGTCGCCATTGACCCTGAACGGGATCGTCTCGCGCTCGAAGCGGCCCTCCTCGGTCGCGCGGTGGGCGAGCTGGTGCGAGCGCAGCGCGAGCTCGTCCAGCTCGTGGCGGGGCAGCTCCCACTTGTCGGCGATCATCTCCGCCGAGAGGCCCTGCGGCACGAGCGCGTAGCGCTCCAGCAACTCCGGCGGGTACGGCGAACCGACGTCCTCGGTCCACTTGAAGCCGATCCCCATTGGAATATGGCCCATGTGCTCGACGCCGCCGCCGATCGCGACGTCGTGCACGCCGGACGCGATCAGCGCCGCGGCGAAGTTCACCGCCTGCTGCGCCGAGCCGCACTGGCGGTCCACGGTGGTCGCCGGCGTCTCCATCGGCAGGCCGGCCTGCAGCCACGCGTTGCGCGTGACGTTGAACATCTGCTCGCCGTACTGCTGCACGCAGCCGCCGATCACGTCCTCGACCTCGGACGGATCGATCCCCGCGCGCGAGACCACCTCGGCGAACGTGCGCCCGAGCAGCTCGTTCGGATGGACGTCCTTGTAGTAGCCCTTCTCCGGGTGCCCGCGCCCCACGGGCGTGCGGGCGGCTTCGACGATCACGACTTCACGGCCGGACTGCGGCATATCGGCTCCTCCGGGAGATCTAAGCCGTAGTCTACGACGTTGACTGGCCAGTCAATCAACACGGAGGACAGTCGTGTCGGAGCGTTTGGCTATCGCGGGATCCGGGGCCATTGCATGCGGCCTGGCGGCCGTCGCCGCCTCGCGCGGCCCGGTATCCGTATGGGCCCGCTCCGACGGCTCGTGCGCGCGCGCGAGCGAGAAGGTCAACAAGCTCTGCGAGCGGCTCGGCACCGAGCCTGACGTGACGGTGAGCCGCGACCCCGACGTCCTGGCCGGCGCGACCTTCATAGTCGAGGCGGTCGTCGAGGACGCCGAGGCCAAGGCGGCGGTCTGGCGCTCCCTCAACGGGCACCTGGGTCACGACACGGTGCTCGCCACGACGACGTCCTCACTGCCGATCGGCGCGCTCGCGCGCGCGAGCGGGCACCCGGAGCGCTTCGTCGGGCTGCACGTCTTCAACCCCGTGCCGAAGATGGACCTCGTCGAGCTCGCGTTCCCGGACGAGGCGACCGCCGCGACCCGCGACCGCGCCCGCGCGCTCTGCGCGGCGCTCGGCAAGACCGCCGTCGAGGTCCCGGACACGCCGGGCTTCGTCGTCAATCGCGTGCTGTTCCCGTTCCTCTTCGAGGCCGTGCGGTTGAAGGAGCGGACCGGGCTCGACGCCGAGTCGATCGACATGTGCATGCGTCTCGGCGCCGGGCATCCGATGGGGCCGCTCGCGCTGCTCGACCTGGTCGGGCTGGACGTGGCGGCGGCGATCGGCGAGACCATAGGCACCGAAGTGCCGGTCCTTGTGCGCCGGCTGATCGAGGAGGGCGCGCTCGGGCGCAAGACCGGCCGCGGCTTCCACGTCTATTAAGCCCGGCGGGCGAATGTTTAGCTAAGATTGAGACGCGATTGGGAACATCTCGTTTGCGACGAGTTCTCATCGCACCCCTCCTCCAGTCATTTGCGCCCGGCTCGCTCCCCTGAGCCGGGCGCGAGTGCTTTAAGGACCTGCAAAGCGCGCCGTCCAGCCTCGCGCGCCGCCATGAGAGCGGGTCGTTAAACACGAGGCGCCCGGCTCGCTCCCCTGAGCCGGGCGCTTCGTGCTTACTCGGTCGATCCTCCCCAGGATCTCCCTCTCTCTCCTCCTCAACCGCCGTTCGGCGGCAAGTTGGCTTGCGGCAAGGTAGCGCGTTGTGGGCCAATGTGCAATTCAGCACACAGTTGTTTTTCGCAACCTGTACGGAAATCTATGTCTGCTGGAGGCGCCGCTCGCGGATGCGCACGGCCTCGATCCGGTTCTCACGCACCGATTCCACGCGGATCGAATAGCCGTTATGCGTCACGACGTCGCCGCGCTTGGGCAACCGGCCGAGCTCGCCGAAGACGAAGCCGCCGACGGAGTTGTAGGCGTCGGTGTCGACCGGCAGGTGCAGCCCGTAGTCGACGAGATCGGTGATCGCGACGTGGCCGCGCACGAACCAGTCGCCGTTGGCGAGCCTGCGGACCTCGCCGCCCTGCGGGTCGGTCTCGTCGTCGATCTCCCCGACGACCTCCTCGATGATGTCCTCGACGGTCACGATGCCGGCCGTGCGGCCGTACTCGTCGATCACGACCGCGAGCGAGGAGCGCTGGCGCTGGAGGTCGGCCAGCAGGTCGTCGAGCGGCTTGGTCTCCGGGACGATCGGCACCTCGCGGACGAGCCCGTCGATCGAGGCGTGCGGGCCCTCGACCAGCAGCAGCTGCGCCAGCGCGTTGGTGTGGACGATGCCCGTGACGCGGTCGCGGTTGTCGTCCTCGGTGACGACCAGGCGGGTGTGGCCGGAGCTCACGCAGCGGCGCATCGCGGTCTCGACGTCCTCGGACAGGTCGACCGTGATCACCGCCGGCGCCGGCGTCATCACCTGGCGCGCCTGCTGCTCGTGCAGGTGGAAGACGCCCGTCAGCATCCCCGCCTCGCCCGGGTCCAGCTTGCCCCCCGTGACCGATTCCTGGATCAGCACACGCAGCTCCTCGGGCGACTCGCCCTCGTCGAGCTGCCCGGAGGTCCGCACGCCGATCATGCGCAGGATGCCGTTGGACGCGGCGTTGAGGACCGCGATGAACGGGCTGAAGATCTTCGAGAAGACCAACAGGGGCGGGGCGACGCGGCGCGCGACGCCCTCCGCGTGCTGGATGGCGAAGATCTTCGGGACCTGCTCTCCGAACGTGATGTGGATCGCCGTCGTGATCAGGTACGCCAGCGTGACCGAGACGGTCGTCGAGACCCAGTGCGGCACGTCGGTGCCGATGATGTTCTCGATCAGCCTGCCGATCGACGGCTCGCCGAGGAAGCCGAGGCCCAGCGAGGTGAGCGTGATCCCGACCTGCGCCGCCGAGAGGTAGCGAGAGAGGTCGTCCATCAGCGCGACCGCGGTCGCGGAGCCGCGCTTGCCCTCGTCGGCGTCGGTCTGGAGATGCGCCTTGCGCGATCGGACCAGCGCGAACTCGGCGGCCACGAAGAACGCGTTCAGGAGGACGAGGACCAGGACCGCCGCCAGGAGCAGGGCGATCATCGGTCCTCCCGCGCCCGCGCGGGGCGCCTACTTCGGGAGGGATCGTCGTCGTTCATCAAGGCGACGAGCGCAATGGTAGCCCGTCGATGCGCTCGGCCATCGCACGATCGTTGTCCGTGAGCTTGCCCGCGGAGTGCGTGGTGAGCTCCAGACGGACCCTGTTCCACCCGTGGATCAGGATGTCCGGATGGTGATTGGCCTCCTCGGCGGCGCCCGCGACGCGATTCACGAACGCGATCGCCTCCGCGAAGTCCTTGAATTCGTAGTCGCGAACGAGGGACTCGCCCTCCTGTCGCCATACTGCCTCTGGGGCCATGAGAATCGTCTCCCTCGTTCCTTCCGCCACCGAGACCCTGTTCGCGCTCGGCGCCGGCGACGACGTCGTCGCCGTCACGCACGAGTGCGACTACCCGTCCGCGGTGCTGAATCTACCCAAGGTCACGCGCGACGTGATCGGCCCGGGGCTGCCCCCGGACGAGATCGACCGCGCGGTCAAAGAGCTGACCGCGGAGGGTCGCTCGATCTACGAGCTCGACGAGGAGGAGCTGCGCCGCCTGCAGCCGGACCTGATCGTCACGCAGGCGCTGTGCTCCGTCTGCGCCGTGTCCGTGGATGACGTGCGGGCGATCGCCGAGCGGATGGACCCGGTGCCGGAGATCGTCTCGCTCGATCCGCACACCATCGGCGAGGTGCTCGGCGACGTCCGCACCCTCGCGCAGGCCATCGGCACCAAGGACGCCGGCGTCGACCTCGTGCAGCAGGCCGCGGCCCGGATCGACCGCGTGCGCGTCGCGATGGGCGGCGTGGACCGCGTGCGCGTCGCCGCGATCGAGTGGCTGGACCCCGTGTTCGTCGGCGGCCACTGGGTCCCGCAGCTGATCGACTACGCCGGCGGCGAGGACCTCCTCGGCCTCCCCGGTGAGCCGTCGGAGGAGCGCTCCTGGGACGAGCTCAAGGCCGCGCGGCCCGAGGTCGTCGTCGTGATGCCGTGCGGCTATGACGTCGAGCGCGGGTTCGAGGAGGCCCAGTACTACGGCGACGAGCTCGAGGAGCTCGGCGCCCGCAAGGTCGTGATCGCCGACGCCTCGGCGTGGTTCTCCCGGCCCGGCCCGCGGCTCGTCGACGGGCTGGAGTGGCTGGCGCACGTGCTGCACCCGGACCGCATGCCCGAGCCGCCCGCGGGCGTGCGCGAGCTGGTCCTGGCCTAGGCGACCGCGAACGACGCGGCGATCGCCGCCGCGCTCAGCACGACGCACGCCGCGAGGCCGGGGATCGTCGACCCGCGTCGCTGCGCGAAGTACTCCATCACCGCGCCGGCGATGCCGCCGCCGATCAGCCCGCCGATATGGCCGCCGATCGAGATCCCGCCGACCAGGAACGTGAAGACCAGGTTGAACAGGATCAACGGCCCGATGCCGTTGCGCATCACGTCGATCCCGCGTGCGCGGCCGATCATGAATGCGGCGCCGAAGAGGCCGAAGATCGCGCCGGAGGCGCCCGCGGTGAGCGAGTCCGGCGTGATCAGCAGGGCGCCGAACGAGCCGCACAGCATCGAGGCGAAGTAGATCGCCGCGAAGCGCACGTGCCCGAGCGACGGCTCGAGCTCGCGCCCCAGCCACCACAGCACGTACATGTTCAACGCGATGTGCAGCAGCCCGTAGTGCAGGAAGCCGCTGGTGACGAGCCGCCACCAGTCGCCCGCCGCGACGTCGGGCCCGTTGAGCGCGAAGTTCTGGTACACCGAGCCGCCCTGGGACCCGCCGAGCGCCGAGCCGCTGGAGCTCGTGCCGATGTAGACCAGCACGTTGATCGCGATCAGCGCGTAGGTCACGATCGGGTCCACGGCGATCGTGCGCGCGCTCCGCACCCGGGTCTTCTGGCGCGCGCACTCGGGGCAGCGCATGCCGACCGGCGTCGCGGTCATGCAGTCCGGACAGATCGGGTTCCCGCAGTTCGAGCAGGACACGCCCGTCTCGCGGCTCGGGTGGCGGTAGCAGGTGGCCATTCGCGGGCGACGCTAGCAGTGGTGCTTTAAGGGTAGATTCGCTCACCCGCCGCGCACATCGCGGCGAACTTGCCGATCCGGCGGGCGCGTGTCTCGGGCTTCTTGGCCGTCTGCACGCGATGGAGGATCGCATAGCGGTTGCGGGAGTTGAGCGCGTCGAAGAACGCGCGGCCGCCGGCCCCCTCGAGCGCCTCCGCGAGGTCGTCCGGGACCGTCGCCGTGCTCGCGGCGTCGTAGGCCCCGTCCCAGCGGCCGTCGGCCTTCGCGCGCTCGACCTCGGCGAGCCCGGACGGCCGCATCGCGCCGCTCGCGATCAGCGCCTCGGCCTTGGCGCGGTTGACCTTCGACCAGATGCTGCGCTTCGTGCGAGGCATGAAGCGCTGGCACCAGTGCGTCTCGTCGCCGACGCCCTTCTGCGCGTCGATCCAGCCGAAGCACAGCGCGGCCTCGAGCGCCTCGGCGTGCGAGATGCCCGGAGCGCCGGACCGCGCGCGCGGGAACAGGACCCACACGCCCTCCGCCGGCGGGTCGTCCTCCAGCCATGCCTCGAGCTCCTGGCGGGAGGCGAAGTAGCGGCGCATCAGCGGGACCACCAGGTCATCTTGGCAGCGACGACCGCGGCCGTGCGCGCGGCGCGCCCACGCGGATCAGCGGTCGGGCGCCAGATCGTCGAACACGCGCAGGGCCTCACGCGCGACGTCGCGCGCGGTCCGGCCCGCGAGGTCGACCACACCGCGCGCGGCGGCGCGGCGCTTGTGCCGGCGGCGCTGCGTGCGCAGCACGACGAGGCCGGCCGCGGCGCCGCCGCCGACCACGACCGCGGCGGCCGGGCCGATCGCGGCGCGCGGCCAGTTGCGCGGGTCCTTCAGGCCCGCCAGCTCCCAGCCCTCGAGCTCGTCGGCGGCCAGCTCGACGATCGAGTCCAGCGTCCGCTCGACGCGCTCCTGCAGCTCGACCGGCGGGTCGACCGGCGCGAGCGCGCGCCTGAGCGCGGCCTCGAGGTCGCCGAACGTGTCCGGGCTCACCGGCGACCACCGTCGCTCGTCGCGACGGCCGCTTCGAGCATCGCTTCGCAGATGCTCATGCGGTCACCCCGCGGGCCTCGCGCCGTTGGCGTCCTTGTGGACGATCTCCTCGAGCTGCCGGATGGCACGGTGCAGCAGCACCTTCGTCGCGCCGTCGGTGCGGCCAAGCGCCCGCGCGATCTCGCGGTTGTCCATCCCCAGCGCGAAGCGCATGATCAGCGCCTCGCGGCGGTCGTCCGGCAGTTGCTGGACGCCGCGCAGGATGCGCGCCAGGTCGTCGCGATCCTGCACCAGCGCCTCGGTCGTGTGCGGCGTCGAGATCGCGCCCGCGTCGTCGATGTTCGTCTGCGGACGGCGCGAGCGGTCGCGGTAGTAGTTCGCCGCGAGGTTGTGCGCGATCCGGATCAGCCACGGGCGCAGCGGCCGCCCCTGCGACTCCTTCTGCGCGCGCTCGAAGTGCCGGTACGCCTGCAGGAACGTCTGCTCGGTCAGGTCCTCGGCGTCGTGGTGGTTGCCCACCCGGTAGTACGAGTAGGAGTAGACGTCCCGCAGGTGCGCCTTGTAGAGCTCCGCGAAGGCGGCGTCGAGCGTCGCTTTGTCCCTGCGCGCGGAGTCGGGTGCAGCGGACATCTCCCACGGACACTACCCCTGGTCTACCAGCCGGCGCTAGGCAGCCGACGCCTTCGCGTTCGCCTTGGTCGCAACCACCGGCGCCGTCAACGACGCCCTCCAGCGCTCGGGCTCGACGCTGCCGGCGATGATCCCGGCGAGGCCGTGCAGCACGGGTGCCGCGACGCCCGCCTCCCGCAGCCGCTCGGACAGCAGCGGCACGGCCGCGACCGCCTCCGCCGTCTGCCCCAGCGCGGCGCAGATCTCGTCGGCGGGCACGCCGGTCGCGAGCAGCTCGCCGGCGCGGCGGTTGCGCGAGCCCTCGGCGAGCACGGTCGCCACGAGGTCCCCGGCGCCGGCGAGGCCCGCGAACGTCCCCGGACGCGAGCCGGCCCGGCGCGCGTAGGCGTCGACCTCGGCGAAGACCTTCCCGGCGGCGGCGCCCGCGGCGTTGGGGCCGGCGGAGCCGGCCGCGGCGGCGGCGAGCGCGGCCGCGTTCTTCGCGCAGCCGGCGAGCTCCACGCCTACCACGTCGCCGGTGTGCGTGACGTCGAGCCCCGCGGCGGCGAGCGCGTCGATCACCTGGCGCGCGAACGCGGCGTTGTGCGTCGCGAGCACGAGCGAGGCGCCGGCCTCGAGCGCGCCGCCCGCGTGCCCGGGGCCGCCGAGCGCGCCGATCGCCCAGCTGCGCGTCCGCTCGGCGACGAAGGCGCTCGGCAGCGAGCCCAGCGGCGGGACGAGCCCCTTGGCGAGCATCAGCACGCCGGTGCGCGGCGCGATCCCCGGCGCGTGCTCGGCGACCGCGGCGGGGAGCTCGGCGGCGGGCACGGCGAACACGACGAGGTCGTAGCGGCCGAGCTCGAGCTCGGACGCGCGCACCGGATGCACGCGCGCCGGGAGGTCGACGCCCGGGAGATAGCGCTCATTGGTGCGCGCGCCCGCGAGCAGCTCGGCCTGCACCGCGGTGCGGCAGCCGAGGTCGGCGTCGATCCCGGCGCGGGCGAGCATGACGGCGAAGGCCGTTCCCCACGAGCCGCCGCCGACGATCGCGGCGCGGCGCAGCGGCGGCAGGCCGCCGAGCCACTCCCACTGGAGCATGATGTTCGGCCAGATGCGGTCGGTGACGCGGGCGGCGATCGGGCCGGTCGCCGCCTCCATCTTCGGGAAGCGCAGCGGGCTGCCGGCGCGCACGCGGATCTTGTGCGGGCGGATGCGCCAGCCCTTGCGCACCGCCTCCGTGCCGATCACCGCGATCGGGACGACGGGCGCGCCGGACTCGAGCACGAGGCGCCCGACGCCTCGCTTGGGCTTGCCGAGCGCGCCGGGGCGGATGCGCGTGCCCTCAGGGAAGATCAGCAGCGGATCGCCGCGGTCCAGGATCGCGCGCGCGGTCTGGACCATCTCCGCGTCGGCGGCGCCGCGGTTGACGGGGAACGCGCCGAGCGAGCTGATGAACCAGCCGAAGAGGCGGTTGTGGAAGAGCTCTTCCTTGGCCACGTAATAGACGGGCCGGCGGCTCATCAGGCCGATGATGAACGGGTCCAGGAACGAGCGGTGGTTGGACGCCAGGATCACCGCCCCGCGCTCGGGGATGTGCTCGCGCCCGATGCGCGACAGCCGCCAGTAGAGATGCGCGAACGGCTGCAGCAGCATGCGCATGATCCAGTAGACGATCGGGTTGACGCCGCGGCTGCGCGCGCGCTTGTGGAAATGGGCGTGATCCATTGGACTCCGGTCTTGCTTCCTGCTCCTCGGTGCTTCGTACACCGGGCGTCTCGGGGTCGTTACAGTGGCCTTCATGGCCGTGGACCGGACGAGGACAGTGCGCGGAGCCCTCGCCGGGGCGACCGCGGCCGCCGTGTGGGCGGCGCAGCAGCCGCTCGACAGGCGGGTCTTCGGCGTCGCGTACGACGACGCCGACCTGCTCGGGCGCTTCGTGACGCGCAGCCGCGCGGCGTATCCGATCGGACTCTCGCTGCACCTCGTCAACGGCGCGGTGTTCGGTGCGATCTACGCGAACGTGCGCTCCTCGCTGCCCGCGCCCGCGGCGCTGCGCGGTCCGCTCGCCGGACTCGTGGAGCATCTCGCGACGTGGCCCGGCACGGCCGCGATCGGCCGCGCGCAGCCGCAGCTGCCGCCGCTCTGGGGCTCAGGCCGCGCGTTCGCCCAGGCCACGTGGCGGCACCTGCTCTTCGGCGCCGTGCTCGGCGAGGTCGAGCGGCGCCTGAACCCGCCTGACAGCGAGCCGCGCCCCGTGGACGCGACCACGGCGGCCTCCAACGGCCACGGGTCGGCGGAACACCTCGTCACGTTCTCGCCCAACTAGTGCGCGCGGCCGTCAGTAGGGCGAATGCCTCGCCCGCCGGCGAGCGAAGCGGTGGCGAGCTTGCGGGACAGGGTCGTACTCCCGGACGGGTCCGCTAGGTGGCGCGGGTACTGATCACGGGCGCCTCGGGGTTCGCGGGGCGCCATCTGGTCGACGCCTGCGCCGCCGCCGGCGATGAGGTGATCCCCGCGCCGCCCGCCTCCGAGGCCGACCTGCGCGACCCGGGCGCGGTGCTGCGAGTCGTCGCCGGCGCGCGGCCGGACGTCATCTACCACCTCGCCGCGCAGGCGCACGTCGGGCGCTCGTGGGAGCAGCCGGCGGAGACGATCTCGGGCAACGTCGCGATGACGCTCAACGTGCTCGAGGCGATGCGGGCGGCGGCGCGCGACGCGGTGGTCCTGCTGGTCGGCTCGGGCGAGCTGTACGGGCCGCCGGACGTGCTGCCGACCGGTGAGGACGCGCCGCTGCGGCCGCAGAACCCGTACGCGGTCTCGAAGGCGTCGGCGGACCTGCTCGGCGGCATGTACGCGAGCGCGCACGGGCTGCGGGTCGTGCGCGCGCGGGCGTTCAACCATTCCGGGCCGGGGCAGGAGCCGATCTACGCGATCGCCAGCTTCGCCAAGCAGGTCGCCGAAGGGCTCGATCGCGGCGACGACCCGGTCCACCTGACCACTGGGAACCCCGACACGCGGCGCGACTTCACCGACGTGCGCGACATCGTGCGCGCGTACCGGCTGCTCGCGGCGAGAGGCGAGCCGGGCGTCTTCAACGTCTGCTCCGGCGTGTCGCACTCGGCGCGCGAGCTGCTGGAGTCGCTTGGCCGCGTGACCGGCGTGGCGGTCGAGTTCGAGGTCAATCCCGCGCTCGTGCGCGCGCACGAGGTGATGGAGGTGCGCGGCTCGCACGAGCGCCTGCGCGCGGCCACGGGCTGGGAGCCGCAGATCCCCCTCGAGCAGACGCTGCGCGACAGCGTCGAGTTCTGGCGCGCTACGCGGTGAGCCGGTCCAGCGCCGCGCCGAACTGCTGCGCGACGACCCGCGCGCGGTCGACCTCGGCGCCCGTGAACGCCTGCGGCAGCGCGCGGTAGACCTCCAGCACCGCGAGCTCGCGGCCGCCGCAGATCACCGGCAGCATCAGCATCGCCTGGAAGCCGGCCTCCTCGAGCGCGCGCAGCTCGGCGCGATCGCTGGCCGAGTCGCCGGCGACCACCTGCCCGGGCGTCCGCTGCGCGAGCACGTGCTCGGTCGCGGGGAAGTCGGCGAGCCGCCAGCTCTGCCCGCGATGGAACCCCGCGTGGTCGGTCAGCAGCAGGAGCCGGCCCGCGTCGCGATCGACCCGCATCAACGCGACGTCGTCGGCGCGCAGGAGCGCGGCGGCGCGGCGGATCGCCTCGGGCAGCTCGCACATGCGGCTGATGCCCGAGAGATGGTCGGCGAGGTCGGCGAGCGCGTGCGCGAAGGCGCCCGCGCGCGCGACGCTCGCGACGCGCAGGCCGGCGCGGATGTCGGCGCTCGACGCGGCGGTCGCGTCCGGCTTGGGCGCCGGCCAGTCCGCCGCGGGGCGGGCGATGCCGTAGCCCTGGGCGTAGGTCACGTCGAGCGCGACGAGGGCGCGCAGGTCCTCCAGGTCCTCGACGCCCTCCGCGCACACCGCGGCGCCGGTGTCGGTGGCGAAGCTGATCAGCGCCGCGAGCAGCGCCTGGCGGCTGCGGTCGGCGTGGGCGCCGTGCACGAGCGCGCGGTCGAGCTTGAGGATGTCGGGCGCGACGCGGATCAGCTGCTGCAGGCCCGCGTACCCGGCGCCGGCGTCGTCGAGCGCGACGCGCGCGCCGCGGGCGCGGAGGCGCGCGAGCTCGCCCTCGAGCTGGCCCTCGGCGCCGAAGACCTCGTGCTCGGTCAGCTCGATCACGATGCCGCGCAGGTCCTCGGGGAGCGCAGCCTTGACGGGCGCGGAGAGCAGCGCGCGCGGTGAGACGTTGAGCGCGAGGAACGCGTTGTCGGGGCGGCCGGGCGCTTGCAGGGCGACCTCGATCGCGAGCGCCTCGAGCTCGTCGCCGAGCCCGGCGCGGTGCGCCTGCGCGAGCCACTCGTCGGGGCCGCGTTGCGGCTCGGCGTCGAAGCGCGCGAGCGCCTCGTAGCCGGCGGGGCGGCCCGTGGCGAGCTCGAGCAGCGGCTGGAAGACGATTCGGACGGCGCGCGCCTCGAGCAGGCCCGCGACCTCGGCACGCTGCTCGGTCTCCGGGCGGGCGGCGCCCGCGCCGTAGCGGCGCGTCTGGTCGCGGCCCGAGCGCTTGGCCCAGTACAGGGCGGCGTCGCCCGACTCGAGCAGCGCGGGTCCGTCGACGCCGTCGTCGGGCGCGACGGCCACGCCCGCGGAGGCGGCGAGCGGGCGCCCGCGCACGGTCAGCTCGGCGAGCGCGGCGCGGGCGCGCTCGGCCGCGTCCTCGGCGCCGTCGGCGTCGACGCCCGGAAGGATCAGCACGAACTCCTCGCCGCCGAGCCGGCCGACCGCGTCGGTCTCGCGCACGACCGACCGCAGGCGCGCGGCCGCCGCCTGGAGGATGCGATCGCCCTCGGCGTGGCCGTGCACGTCGTTGATGACCTTGAAGTGGTCGAGGTCGATCAGCACGACGCCGACAGTCCGGTTGCTCGCGAGCGCCGCGTCGAGCTCCGCCTTCAGGCGCTCCTGGCACGCGCGGTGATTGAGCAGCCCCGTCAGTCCGTCGGTCTTGACCTGCTCGCGCAGCGTCTCGCGCTGGCGCGCGGAGTCGTAGGCGAGCGCCGCCATCGTCGCGAAGCGCTCGACCAGCTCGACCTCGGCGTCGGTGAACGCGACGTCGGCGCCGGCCCGGTAGACGTTCAGCGCCCCAAGTACACGGCCCTCCGCGAGCAGCGGGACGCACACGAACGCCTCCGCCTCGTCCGGCGTGCCGGCGACGACGTTGGACAGCTCGTCGAGCATCGTGTTCGGCACGTTGCGCGTCCGCCGGTTGGCGACCGCCCAGCCGGTCGTCCCGGTCCCGAGCGGGATCACCCCGGCCATGATCTCCTCGACCCAGTTCCCGACCGCGAACACCGGCCGCAGCACCGCGGCCTCCTCGTCGATCTCGTAGACCGTCAGATCGTCATAGGCCAGCAGCGCCCGCAGATGGTGCGCGATGCGCCCGAGCGTCCCCTCGAGCGAATCGGCGGCGAGGATGCCGGCCGCGGCGTCGACGAGCGCCTCCAGCGCCGACCCGGAGCCGGCCTCGGGACGCGACTGTGCATTCACGCCACCTACATCGGACGGACGTCGCAGGGCTTTACCGGTATCTGGGCATACACTGACGACCCGCGCCGGAGTAGCTCAGCTGGTAGAGCAATCGCCTTGTAAGCGATAGGTCGTCGGTTCGAGTCCGTCCTCCGGCTCTCGCCACGGTTCCAAGGATGCGCGGCGAAGGCCGTCCCGGGCACCAGCGACCAGACCATCCGGCTCGTCCTCAACGAGCTCAAGGCCGTCGAGCAGATCAAGCCCGACGGCACCGGCCGGGGCGCAGGCCGGCGACGGCAAGCCGCGACGGCAACCGCGAAGGGCCTACACCGGCGTCCTCGTCAGGCTCGCATGCGCTGTTGGCGCCTGCGAACGTCAACGGCGGCGGGTAACGGAGGCCAAGCGCCGGGCGAGGGGGTGACGATCGCGAATCGCCGCGCCCGCCCGTGACCGGGCTCACGCCCGTATCGCGCCGTGGACGTTCGCCAGGCCTCGCCTAGGCGCGCGTCGCCGCGGCGGGCTTCTGCGCCGCCTCCCTGACGGTGACCGTCCACCCGGGGTCGCCGATCACGGCCGGCAGCGCGTCGACCACGGCGGGGTCGAACTGCGTGCCCGAGCAGCGCTCGAGCTCCGCGACGGCGTGCGACACGGGCAGCGCCCTGCGGTAGGTGCGCGTCGTGATCATCGCGTTCAGGCGGCGACGATGCGGGCGCCGAGCGGGACCTCCTCGCCGCGCAGGCCGTCCGGGTAGCCGCCGCCGTCGTAGCGCTCGTGCGAGGCGCGCACGAGCAGCCCGACGCGGGTCCCCATGCGAGTTCCATGACTCCCGACAGGTGACCTCCGCGGTCTACTCGGTTCACCTGTCAGAACGGGTGCTCAACACTTGCGGCGCGATTCGGATGCCGGGATACTGGCCGCGCTCTATCGGTCGTCCACGCGAGGAGCAGAGATGTCTGAGATGAACCGTCGCCAGTTGCTGGGCGCAGCGGGTGTCATCGCCGGAGCTGGATTGGTACCTGCCGTGGCGGCCGGAGCCGCCACCCAGGCGGCGGGCGATGCGCCAACCTTGCCAAGGTCCAGCGAGACCAACCGGTTCGACTTCTCGAACAAAGAACCACAGGTCGTGCGCGACGGGGGTACGGTCACAGAGTGCACTGGTGACAACTTCCCGGTGCTGGTGGGCAACAACGCCGCGTCGTTTCTGCTCGTGCTCAAGCCGGGAGCCGTTCGCGAGCCCCACTGGCATCCCAACGCCTGGGAGGTCGACGTCCCTCTCTCGGGGCGCGGACGGCTCGGAATCGCCAACCCGGACTCCACGTTCAGCGTCCAGGACATCCTGCCGGGTCAGATCGGGTTCATTCCCCAAGGGTACGCCCACTACATCGAGAACGTCGGGTCAGAGGACATGCGCTGGGTCGTCGTCTTCAACAACACCTATCCGGATGACATCGGTCTGTCGACGACATTCGGAGGGATGCCGACGCACACGTTCACCGACACGTTCAGCCTGCCCGAAGGTGCGCTGGCCGACGCGAACAAGCCGGACGACACACTGTTCATCGTCGAGCCGAGCTGAGCCCTGAGTTAAAGTCAACGCTGCCGCCGTGAACGTACACATAGGCGTCGAGGTGGGGCGGTATCCGGGTCGACGGTGAGCCGCCGGCTGCCGCGGAGACCTTCGGGCTCCGAGCTCGACCGCCCGCCCCGAACGTGCCAGTGCGTCCGTGGTGGCTGCGCGGTTCGCGAGGCCGCGTGATCGTTCTGGCCGGGCGTGACGAGGGGTGTGCGACGAACCTTCGAATAGTTCGAAGGTTCGTAGGGCACCCCCTTCGGCTCGTGCGCGGCGATGATCGTTCGTGCGCGAACCGGCCGCGCCGGTGATCGAGCGTGTCCGTCAGGCCGCCGCGGCCGATGGACCCGCATCCCTTACCCGCGCAGTTCGCCGATCCGCGGCGGCGGCGCCGCGTCAGCGCTTCGAGGTACGACTTGCCGGCGCGACGACCACGCTCTTCTTCCGGCGGACGTCGCGCACGGTCACCGCGGCGGCGAGCACCGCGTCGAGCGCGCGATCCGGAGCACGCGCGCCCTTGCTCACGCGCGGCAGCGTCCCCGAGCAGGAGTCCTGCACGAGCCGGCGCGTCCCGCGGACCGTCGCCGCGCCGTACTGCCCGCGCGTGGAGGTGAACTGGAGCACCTGGTCGAACGCGCCGGACGAGAAGCCGTAGCGTGAGTTCACGATGCCCACGCGCGACCCGTTGACGCGCACGAACGGACGGCTCAGCGTCTGGCCGATCGGCGCCGGCGTCGTGGTGACGGTGCCGAGGCGCCTGGTGCGGGCGCGGCGGCGAGGACTGGAAGCGGCCGGCCCGCTGATCGGGGCGCAGCGGCGCCGCGACGAGCAGGTCGGCCGCGCTGAACGTAACCCAGCGCGGGACGAAGCCAGGAGATCGCAGACGTATCGCAGCGTCAGCGCCGCGGGCCGGCGCTGCGGAACGGCGTGTCGTCGAGCTCCGACGCTCCGGGAGGGAATCGCCCGGCGCGTCAGCGTGCGGCTGCGCCCTCGCGCTCGCGCCGGCTGCGCTCGCGCGCGATCGCGGCGCCGCCGGCGCAGCGCCGACCGCGGCCTCCCGGGCGGCGTCGTGGGCGCCCACGATGCCGAGCGCCGCCCGGTGGGCCACCCGCCACGCACGCTCGGCGAGCGAATCGTCCGTGAGGTCGCTGAGCGGGCGCGTCATCGACACTGGGGTTGCACCCGCCGCGCGGTCTACCGTAGGACCAGTGTCCCGTCTGGACGAGCTGCGCGCCGAGCACCACCGCCTCCTGCACTCGATGGAGTTCGCGTACGCGATGGGTCACTCGCGGACGCTGGGTCGCGACCCCCGGCTCGAGTGGGTCGTCGAGCGCGTCGCCGAGCTCCGGCGCGAGATCGACGCGCTCAGCGGCGACGGCGGCGGCGCGTCGCCCCCCTCGGCAAGCTAGGACGTGCTTCTTGATGCCCTCGCTCGCCTTCCTGCGGGGCCTATGACAGCGGCGTAAACGTGAACGAGGGGTGCGGCGGGACGTACCCGCCGACCTCGACGACGACTTGGTCGCGATCCCGGAGCTCGACCGCGGCGGGGTCGCCGGCGACCTCGGTGCCGTTGACGAAGGTTCGGACGCGGCCCGTGAAGGTGAGCAGGCGGTCGCGCCCGAGCGCCTCGCCCCAGACGGAGAAGACGTCGCCGAGACGCATTCCCGGCCGGGCGAGGTGGATGACGCCGCCGGCCTCGGTCGTCCACGCGGGCGCGTGCCAGAGCGCGGCGGTGACGAAGCCGTAGCGCGTGGTGCGGCCGCCGGATACGCCGATCCCGCCGGGCACGACGACGACGAGGCGATCGGCGAAGAGCTCGAGGTGGACGCGGATGCCCGAGCGGACGTCGCCGTGGATCCCCCGGAACGCCGCGGCGCCGGCGAGCGGCCAGCGGGCGGGCGGCTGGTACTGGGCCCCGGGGCCGATCGGGACCGGCTCGAACGGGGACTGCGCGGCGGCGGGCGCGGCCAGGGCTAGCCAGACCGCAATCGTTTGCAGCAGTCCCGCCGGCACGAGTGTCGCGTACACGAGGCCCAGTCCATCACAGCCGCACGAACTCGTCATGCCGCCTGTCGGACGCGATGGATGGGACCACGGTCGCGGAGTGGCTGCCGCGGTGCAGCCGCGTGCGATCGGGGACGAAGCCCGCCGGCGGGCGGTCGATGTCTTGGCGACCGACTCGAACAGCGGCGCGCCCGCGCGGCGCTGACGGCTCGCTGCCCTCGGGCTCGAGCGACCGGCTGACGGCGGCGACGTCCGCGCCCGCCGCCGCGAGCGCCTCGGCGAACGCGAGCCCGATCCCGCGCCGCGCACCGGTCACCACTGCGAGCTGCCCGCCGAGGTCGGACGTCACGGCCGCGCCGCCGCACGGCGCCGGCGCGCGCGGTCGCCGCGCGGACCGGCCATGCGCTGCAGCAGCTCGCCCGTGGAGACCTCCCGCGCGCCGAGCGCGACGGCGCGCTCGCGCACCCACGGCGGCAGGTCGTAGTGGTCGCCCTGGAAGCGGTGGCGCGGGATGCCGAGCCGCGCCGCGAACGCGTGCAACTCCTCGAAGTCGCCGTCGACGGCCATGTGGCACCAGCACTTCACCGCGTACGGGACGTGCGGGTACTCCCGCGCTGGATCGACGAGGACGGCCATGGGTCGCGGGTCCCATCTTGCCGGTTGGGGGAACTTCCGCGAGTCGCGGGCGTGAGTAAGGATGCAGGTCCAGGGCAGACCAACGGAGGGATCACAGAAGATGAAGTCAGGGAAGAGGCTCGCGGCCATGGCCGCGGCGGTCGTGTGCGCGGCGAGCGCCCCCGCGGCGGCGCAGGCCGCGGTGACGGGCTCGGTGACCGGCGACGGCGGCGCTCCGGTGGCGCTGACGCCTGGCCAGCCGCTCGCGATCAGGAACATGGACGTGCAGGCGCTGGTCCACGTCGACGCCGGCGATGCGGGCTCGTTCAAGATGGCCGTCGTCGACCAGAACGGCACCGGCGCGGCCACGGCGGGCATGTGCTGGCCGACGAGCGCGATCAACGACGACAAGAAGTACGTCGACTACCACGGCAACATGGCCTACACGCTCACGCTGAGCCTGTTCACCGACAAGAACTGCACGACGCTGAAGCGCACGGTGAGCTACCAGTGGAACGTGGGGGCGTCGGTCGGGCTCGCCCAGCCCGCGGGCCCGCTGCTCACGCGCGCCGCGAACTCCTTCAGCACGATCACGCAGGCGCTCGGCTTCGCCGGCAACCCTGGTGCGTCGTCGTACGAGATCAAGTACGCGCTCGGCGGCGTGCCGGCGCCCGACGGCAGCATCTCCGGCCCGGTGAAGGACGCCTACGTGGACTCGACGACCGGACGCGTGCAGATGCTCGAGCACATCCCGGGCACCTACCTGATGGTCGCCCGCGCGCGCTCCGGCAGCTACTACACGCCGTGGAGCCCGCCGATCGCGATCAAGCTGATCGCGCCGTTCGACCTCACGAGCACCTCGTTCCCCGACTCGCGCGGGCCGAGCTACCAGCTGCGGGGGATCGTCGGCGAGACGAGCGCCGGCGGGCGCGTGACCGTCGCCGCCGCCAAGGGCTCCAAGGGCGGCCGCTACCGCACGCTCGGCCGGGCGAAGGTCAACGGCAAGGGCGTCTTCAAGCTGCGCTTCCGGCTCAAGGAGCTCGGCGTCTACCGGCTGCGCTACTCGTTCAAGGGCTCGGCGACGGTCGCGCGCGGCACCGTCACCCAGAAGGTGCGCATCCGGCGCACGCGGGTCGGCTAGAGGCGTATGGTCGCCGCCTCGGCTGGGAGGCGACCGGCATCGCCGGCACCGCTCCTCAGGTCTTGTCCGCCGGCGGCGGCTTCGGCGTCTTCGGCTCGGGCGCGGGATCGGGCCCGCGCACCCACTGCGTGATGTGGTGGCGCCGGATCAGGAACGCGACCTCGGCGAGGTGCCCGGTGCCGGTGCCGCAGTCGGCGCCCGGGCGCCTGGTCAGCTCGAACGTCCCGACCACGAAGTGGTTGGCCGAGCGGCGCGTCTTGACCAGCTTCGCCCCGCACGGCAGCGTCTTGTTGAAGTGCTTGACGTCGGCGGGGCTCGAGAGCATCGCGTCGATGCCCGAGTTGGAGACGAGGCTGGGCACGGTGAAGTAGCGCGACGCCGCGTCGACGTGGCCCGCGCGCAGCTCGTCCGACCACCCGCGGATGATGCGCTTCTCCTCGCGCGTGACCGGGCCGCCCTCCGGCTTGGGCGTCGGCTGCGGGCTGGCGGTGGGCGTCGGCGTGGGGTTCACCAGCGGGAAGATGTTCACGCCGTGCCCGGTCTCGGCGTCCGGCGTGCGCAGGTCCGTTCGCTTGGCCGGCGCTCCGCCGCAGGCGGCCAGCACGAAGGCGAGCGCTGCCAGGCGCACGGCGGACTTCATGCCCTTGATGATCCCACCGTCTGTGCGAGTTGAAAACTACGACCGCTCGAGCGGGCGCCCCAGCGCGGCGGGCGCGATCGAGCGGCCGACCAGGCCGGTCACGGCGATCAGCGTCAGCACATAGGGCAGCGCCTGGAACAGGACGGCGCCCGATGGCGAGAACGTCGGCAGCCGCTGCGCCAGGGCCGAGCCGAAGCCGAACAGCAGCGTCGCGGCGAGCGCGGAGCCGGGGCGCCAGCGGCCGAAGATCAGCGCCGCCAGCGCGATGAACCCGCGTCCGGCGACCATGTTCTGCGTGAACGAGTGCACGAAGCCGATCGAGAGGAACGCGCCGCCCAGCGCGGCGAGCGCGCCCGACGTCATCACCGCGAGGTAGCGGGTGCGCACGACCGACAGGCCCGCCGTCTCGGCCGCCAGCGGGTTCTCCCCCGCCGAGCGCAGACGCAGGCCGGCCGGCGTGCGGAACACGACGACCCACGTGACCACCACGAGCGCGAGCGCGACCCAGACGAGCAGGTTGAGCTGGCCGAAGACGTCGCCGAGCAGCGGGACGGACTTGATCGGCAGGTGCACGTCCGGCACGCCCGGCAGGTTGTCCGGGGTGCCCTGGTCGCCGTAGATGTCGATGTAGAGGTAGCCGGTGATGCCGACCGCGAGCAGGTTGATCGCCGTGCCGGAGACGATCTGGTCGGCGCGCAGGTGGACCGCGAAGAGCGCGTGGATCAAGCCGAACACGCCGCCCGCGATGAGCGCGATCGCGATCCCGCCGATCCACGAGTTGGTGATGTCCGCCCCCCAGGCGCCGAAGAACGCGCCGGCGAGCATCATGCCTTCGAGCGCGATGTTGATCACGCCGCTGCGCTCGGAGAACAGGCCGCCGAGCGCGCCGAACGCCAGCGGGGTCGCGTAGCGCAGCGTCGCCGCCAGCAATGCGCCCCAGACGACGACGGTCTTGAGGTTGCCCTCCCCCGACTTGGTCGCCGCGTAGCCGCCGACGATGCCGACCGCGCCCGCGACGATCGCGCCCCAGCCGTGACGGTTGGCGCCGCCGCCCACGGCGTACGCGCCGGCGCCGATCGCCGCCAGGCCGAGGACGAGCACGACCGCGGGCGAGCGGACGACCAGCGGCGGGACGGCGACGAAGAACGCGAGGAAGCCGAGCACGACGCCGGCCCAGCCGGCGTTCTTGGCGTTGAGCGCCGAGGGCGCGCGGGTGGCGACCGCGGTGGTCATGCCGCCACCGCCGTCTCGGTCTCCGCGCCGCGCCGCCGCGCCTTGCGGCGCAGCCGCCACAGGTAGACGACGAGCACGTCGGTCGAGACGAGCAGCACGACGAGGCCCTGGATCACGTACGTCAGGTTCGACGCCAGCGCGGGCTCGAACACCTGCGGGTCAAGGTTGCGGACCGACGTGCCGGTGTTCATCGCGCCGAACAACAGCGCGGAGAAGAACACGCCGACCGCCGTGTTGCGGCCGAGCAGCGCGACGGCGATGCCGACGAATCCGAAGGAGTTGTTCTGGATGTCGTTGGTCGCCAGCCGGAACTGCCAGCCGAGGATGTCGATCGCGCCCGCGAGGCCGGCGAAGAGGCCGCAGATCGCCATCACCGTCACGTAGTTGCGGCGCACCGAGATGCCCGACGCGGCCGCCGCCTCGGGGTTGAAGCCGACCGCCCGCACCTCGTAGCCGAGCGTCGTGCGATTGAGGATCACCCAGAACACGAGCAGTGCGGCGAGCGCGAGGAACAAGCCGATGTGCAGCCCCTGCAGCTGCGGGTCGCCCCAGAACACCGGCAGGTGGGCGCTCTGCGCGATGTCGTTGGACTTCGGGACGTCCTGCTGCGTCGGATCGGTGTTCTGCAGCGGCCCGCCGAGGTTGAACAGGTACGAGCCGACCCAGATCGCGATCCAGTTGAGCATGATCGTCGTGATCACCTCGTTGGTGCCGGTGAACGCCTTCAGCGCGCCCGCGATCGAGGCCCACGCGGCGCCGGCGGCGCACGCGGCGACGAGCGCGAACACGATGTGGACGAGCCCCGGCATCCCCTTGAACGACGCGCCGATCCAGACCGCGACGAACGAGCCGACCAGGTACTGGCCCTGGCCGCCGATGTTGAACAGGCCGCAGCGGAACGCGAACGCGACGGCGAGGCCGACGAGGATCAGCGGCGTCGTCTGGATCAGCGTCTGCTGCAGGTTGAGCGCGGCGACCGTGCGGTCGTCGGCGCTGATCCACGGGAAGAACCAGTTCAGCCCCGTGCCGTCGAAGATCGCCTTGTAGGTCGAGATCGGGTCGTGGCCGGTGATCAGCACGACGAGGCCGCCGACGAGGAAGGCGATGACGACCGTGATCAGCGGCGTGATGATGCCGCCGCCGCGCAGGTAGGTCCCCAGCCGCGCGGCGACGGTCGCGTCGGGCGGGAGCTCGAGCTCCTCGTCGGGCCGGCTCACGTCACGACCTTCCGCCCTCCGCCGGTCATCACGAGGCCGAAGTCCTCCTCCGAGGCGGTCGGCGGGAGCTCCGCGACGATCTCGCCCTCGTAGATCACCAGCACGCGGTCGCTGAGCGAGCGGATCTCCTCCATCTCGAGCGAGACGAGCAGCACGGCGCGGCCCTGGTCGCGCTCCTCGACCAGCCGGCGGTGGACGAACTCGATCGCGCCGACGTCCAGGCCGCGCGTCGGCTGCGCGGCGATCAGCACGCGCGGCTCGGCGGCGAGCTCGCGCGCGATCACGACCTTCTGCTGGTTGCCGCCGGACAGCGAGCCGGCGCGCGTGTCGCAATCGCCCCCGCGCACGTCGAACTCCTTCAGCAGGCCGCGGGCCCGCGCCGTCATCCGCTTCGGCGACAGCCAGCCCTTGCGCGACAGCGGCGCCTTGCGGTAGTCGCGCAGCGAGATGTTCTCCGCGAGGTCGAACTCGAGCACCAGGCCGCGGCGGTGGCGATCCTCGGCGATGTGGCTGACGCCTGCGTCCAAGGTGTCGCGCGGGCTCGCGTGCGTGACGTCGCGGCCCTCGACCATCACCTGGCCCGCCTGCGGCCTGCGCAGCCCCATGATCGCCTCGATCAGCTCGCTCTGGCCGTTGGCGTCGACGCCGGCGATGCCGACGATCTCCCCCGCGCGGACCTCGAACGAGACCCCGTTGACGGCGGGCAGCCCGCGGTCGTCCTGGGCGGAGAGCCCGCGCACCTCGAGCAGCGGCTCGCCGGGCGCGGTGTCCTCCTTCTCGACGCGCAGCAGCACGTCCCGGCCGACCATCAAGCGTGCGAGCGAGCGCTCGGTGGAGCCCTCGGCGGGCACCGTGTCGATCCTCTCGCCGCGACGCAGCACGGTGATGCGGTCGGCGACGTCGAGCACCTCGTTGAGCTTGTGCGAGATGAAGACGATCGCCGTGCCCTCGGCCTTCAGGGCGCGCAGGACCCCGAAGAGGTCCTGCGCCTCCTGGGCGGTGAGCACGGCGGTCGGCTCGTCGAGCACGAGCACCTTCGCGCCGCGGAACAGCGCGCGCAGGATCTCGACGCGCTGCTGGGCGCCGACGCCGAGGTCCTGGACCTTCGCGTCCGGGTCGACCGCGAGGCCGAAGCGCTCCGACAGCTCGCGCACGCGCGCGGACGCCGCCTTGTAGTCGAGCAGCACGCCCTTGTGCGGCTCGGCGCCGAGCACCAGGTTCTCGGCGACCGTCATGACCGGCACCAGCATGAAGTGCTGATGCACCATGCCGATGCCGAGCCCGATGGCCCGCCGCGGGGAGTCGATCTTGACCGGCTCCCCGTCGAGGCGGATCTCGCCCTCGTCGGGCTGGTGGAGCCCGTAGAGGACGTTCATGAGCGTCGACTTGCCCGCGCCGTTCTCACCCAGCAGGGCGTGGATCTCGCCCTTGCGGACGTCGAAGTCCACCGCGCGGTTCGCGACCAACGTCCCGAACCGCTTGGTGATCCCCCGGAGCTCTAGCGCGGGCGCTCCGCTCACTTCGAGACGGTGTCCGGGATGTCGGCGATCTCGCCCGACTTGATCTTGTCCGCGACCGCCTGGACCTGGGCCTCGTACTTGGACCCGTCCGAGTTGGTCTTGCCGATCCCGACGCCGTCGTTGTTGAGGTCGAACGTCGTGTTCGTGCCGCCCTTGAGCGAGCCGTCCTGCGCCGCCTTGATCGCCGTCTCGACCGCGACGTCGACCTTCTTCTCGGCCGAGGTCATGACCTGCGGACCGAGGTAGGCCTGGTCGGCGTCGACGCCGACGCCCTGGACGCTCTTCTCCTTGGCCGCGTCCAGCGCACCGAGGCCGCACTGGCCCGCGACCTGGAAGACGACCTTCGCGCCCTGCTGGATCTGGTTGAGCGCGATCTCCTTGCACTTCGCCTGATCGACGAAGTCCTGGGAGTAGCCGTTGACGGTCTTGATCTTCGGATCGGCCGCCTTCGCGCCCGCCTGGTAGCCGGCGATGTAATGGTCGACCGGCGGGATCTTCTGGCCGCCGACCGAGCCGATCGTGTCACCGCCCGCGTCCTTGACGTACAGGCCCGCCATATAACCCGCGAGGTAACCCGCCTCCTGCTCCTTGAACAGCAGGCCCGTCACGTTGGTCGGCTTGTCCTTCAGGCCGGTCGCGTCGACGTCGATGATCGCGAACTTGGTCGTCGGGAACTTCGTCGCGACGGTGTCCATCGCGTCGGCCATCAGGAACCCGACGCCGATCACCAGGTCGTACTTCTGCTGGGCGAGCGTGGAGAGGTTGGGCACGTAGTCGGAGTTCGCCTTCGACGTCAGCACGCGCCCTTCGATTCCGAGATCCTTCTCGGCCTTCTCGAGGCCCGCGTTGGCGAGCTGATTGAACGAGCGGTCATTGAGACCGCCGATGTCGGTGACGAGACCGACCTTGATCTTCTTGGCCGCGGGCGTGCTCTGCGAGCTCCCGCCCGAGGATGAACCCGACGACGCGTTGTCGTCGGAGCCGCACCCGGCGACCACGAGCATCGCCGCGATGAGACCAAGAAGACCGATGAGATGAAGAGATCGGCGCACTGCCGGAACTCCTTCTGTTGTGGACGCGCGCTCGCGAGCCTAAAGGTTCGAGCGGCCGTCCTTAGCCGTCATACGTTTGAGCAGGGCGCGTTTGAGCGCATCGTCCGCAAAGGACGCCTCGATGGCGGTCCGCGTGAGACTCTCCAACTCACCCTCTCCAAAGCCGAGGCGCTCACGCGCCACGGCGTATTCGCCGCCGATGCTAGCGCCGAAGTAGGGCGGATCGTCTGAGCCCAATGTGACCTTCACACCGGCTTCGTACAGGCGGCGGAGCGGATGTTCCTCGTAGCTCGGGAAGACCTGCGTGGCCACGTTGGACGTGGGGCACGCCTCGAGGACTATCCCTCTGTCGGCGATGTCCTGGACCAATGCGGGATCTTCCACTGCACGGACGCCGTGGCTGAGGCGGGTGACCGGGAGCGTGAGCGCCTCGCGCACGGATCCGGCGCCGGCGTGCTCGCCCGCATGGACCGTGCACCCGAGGCCCGCGCGGCTGGCGATCTCGTACGCGGGGGCGAACTGCGCAGGGGGGTAGCCCGCCTCGTCGCCCGCCAGGTTGAAGCCGACGATGTACGGATGGCGCTCGCCGGCGTGCGACTGGGCGATGTCGATCGCGGCCTGGACGCCGAAGTTGCGGACGGCGACGAGCACAATCCGCGCCTCGATGCCGGCGTCGCGGCGGGCGTCGTCGATGCCCTGCGCGACGCCCGCCTGCTGCTCGGACGGCGGCAGCCCGACCGACTGCGCGTGGTCGGGGCTCACCAGCAGCTCGACGTAGATCGCGCCCTGGCGCGCGCAGGAGACGAGGTACTCGTACGTGACGTCGCGGTAGTCCTCGGCCGTCCTGATCACGGTCGCCGCGCGGTCGTAGGTGCGCAGGAAGTCGAGGAAGTCGACCCACTTGAAGCGGTCCGGCCCGTCGAACACGCCGTCCGGCACCGGGATGCCGTTGCGGTCCGCGAGGCGGCGGATCAGGTCCGGCGGCGCGGTGCCCTCGAGATGGACGTGGAGCTCGGCGAGCGCGGTCATCCGACGCGGCCGATGATGACGGGGCGCTCGGCCGGCGGCTCCGGCGAGACCTGCACGGCGTTCAGCAGCGCCGTCGCCGCCTCCTCGGCGGACGCGTCGCCGCGGGCGTGGACGAACGCAAGCGGCCGGTCCGGGCCCACCTGCGCGCCGGTCGGCGCGACGTCAGAGAGGCCGACGGCGGGGTCGATCGTGTCGTCCTCGCGGCGGCGGTTGCCGCCGAGCGCGGTGACGACGAGGCCGACGGCGCGGGCGTCCACCGACGAGACGTAGCCCGGGCGCTCCGGCGCGACGGGACGCGAGACGGAGGCGGCGGGAAGGTGGTCGGCGGGGTTCTCGACGAGGTCGGCGGGCCCGCCGAGGGCGGCGACCATCGCGCCGAAGCGCTCAGCGGCGGAGCCGTCGTCGAGGACCTTGATGACGTCCTCGCGCGCGGCCGCCTCGTCCGGCGCGAGGCCGGCCTTCACCAGCGCGGCGGCGGACAGCGCGACCGTCACCTCCAGCAGCCGCGGCTCGCGCGCCGCGCCGGTCAGCACGTCGATCGACTCGCGCACCTCGAGCGCGTTGCCGGCCGTCGTGCCGAGCACCTCGTCCATGTCGGTCAGCAGGGCCACGGTCGGCAGCCCGGCGCCGGCGGCGACGTCCACGAGCGCCCGCGCGAGCGCTTCGGCGTCCTCGCGCGCCGCCATGAACGCGCCCGACCCGGTCTTGACGTCGAGCACGAGCGCCTCCAGGCCGGCGGCGAGCTTCTTCGAGAGGATCGAGGCGACGATCAGCGGGATCGACTCCACCGTGCCCGTCGCATCACGCACCGCGTACAGGCGCCGGTCCGCCGGCGCGAGGTCGAGGGTCTGGCCGACGATCGCACAGCCGGCCTCGCGCACGACGCGCCGCAGCACCTCGGTGGACGGCGTCGAGGCGTAGCCGGGGATCGAGTCGAGCTTGTCGAGCGTCCCGCCAGTGTGGCCGAGGCCGCGGCCGGAGATCATCGGCACCGCAGCGCCGCACGCCGCCAGCACCGGCGCGAGGATCAGCGACACCTTGTCACCGACGCCGCCCGTCGAGTGCTTGTCGACGACCGGGCGGTCGAGGTCCCACCGCAGCACGATTCCTGAGTCCCGCATGGCGGTCGTGAGCGCGACGCGCTCCTCGCTGTCCATCCCCCGGATGAACATCGCCATCGCGAGCGCGCCGACCTGCGCGTCGGAGAGGCCGCCGCCGGCGATCCCGCCGACCAGGAAGCCGATCTCGTCGGCGGACAAGGTCGCGCCGTCGCGCTTGCGGCGGATCACCTCGGCGGGCAGCATCAGTAGCCGCCCGTGCCCGGGGCCTGCGCGTTGACGCCCAACGCGGCGAGGAGATCGCTCAACAGCCCGCTGGCGCCGAAGCGGAAGGTCGCGGGCGACGTCCAGCCCTCGCCGAGCACCTCGTCGGCGAGGGCGAGGTAGCTCGCCGCATCTTCGGCGGTGCGCACGCCGCCGGAGGCCTTGAAGCCGCCGCGGCCGGCGGCCGCGATCGCGGTCAGCATCGCGCGCGCGGCCTCGGGGGTCGCGCCGGGCTGGAGCTTGCCGGTGGAGGTCTTGACGAAGTCGGCGCCCTGGGCGAGCGCGTCGGCGGCGGCGGCCTCGATCGTCTCGGGGGAGCCGAGACGGCCGGTCTCGAGGATCACCTTGAGCACCGCGCCCGCCGTCGCGTCGCGGGCGGCGCGCACGACCTCCAGCGCCGCCTCGCGATCGCCCGCGGCGTAGCGCTCGTACGGCAGCACCACGTCGACCTCGTCGGCGCCGTCGTTGACGGCGGCGTCGGCTTCGCGCGCCGCGGCGTCGGGGTCCGGCGCGCCCGCCGGGAAGTTCGCCACCGTCGCCACGCGCACGCCGGTGCCCTCCAGCGCCTTCACCGCCTGGCGCACGAACGGCGCGTAGATGCACACCGCCGCGACCTCGCCGGCCGGCGTCACGGCCTGCGCGCACAGCGCGTCGATTCGCTCGGGCGTGTCGTCGTCGTTGAGGCTCGTCAGGTCCACCAGGCCAAGCGCCCGGCGGGCCGCTTCTTCACGTGTCATCGTCAAGCTCTCCCGCAAATCGCTCCACCAGCCGCACGAGGTCGCGCGCCGCGACGTGCGCGTTGCGCAGCGTCTGCTCGTGCGAGAGCTCCTCGCCGCCCATCCCCTCGGCGAGGTTCGTGATGGCCGACACACCTACCACGCGCAGCCCGGCGTGGCGCGCGAGGATCACCTCCGGGACGGTCGACATGCCGACCGCGTCGGCGCCGAGCACGCGGAACGCACGGATCTCCGCCGGCGTCTCGAACGCCGGGCCCGCGGTGGCGAGATAGACGCCCTCGGCGAGATCGATCATCTCCGCCTTGGCGGCCTTGCGCAGGACGCGGATGAGCTGGGGGTCGTAGGCGTCGCGCATCGAGGGGAAGCGCGGGCCGATCTCGTCCTCGTTGGGCCCGGTCAGCGGGCTCGAGCCGAGCATGTTGATGTGGTCGGTGATCGCCATCAGCCGCCCGGGGCCGACGTCCTCGCGCAGCGAGCCCGCCGCGTTGGTCACCAGCAGCGTGTCGGCGCCGAGCGCCTTGAGCGTGCGGATCGGGACCTTCATCGCCGCGGGATCGCCCTCGTAGGCGTGCTTGCGTCCGGCGAGCGCGGCGACCGGCAGGCCGTTGAGGTGCCCGAGCACGAGCTGCCCGCCGTGGCCGGCGACGCCGATCTCGGGGAAGCCGGGGAGCTCGGCGTACGGGATCGCGACCGGCTGGTCGAGGTCGTCCGTGAGCGCGCCGAGCCCTGAGCCGAGCACGATGCCGAGCTTCGGCGTCAGCCCGCGCTGCGCGAGCGCCTGCGCGGCGGCGGTCATCCCGGCAGGTACTCCGGGCCGAACGAGCGCGGCAGCAGGTCCTGGAGGGTTACCTGCTCGTGCGCGCCGGAGGTCGAGCACAGGTGGATCACGCCGTCGAGGTCCATGAACTCGCGCAGCCGCTGGCGGCAGCCGCCGCACGGGACGCACACCTCCGCGCCCGCCGCGATCACGGCCGCCTCGGTGACGCGCGTGCGCCCGGCGGCGACGAGCGCGCCGATCGCCGAGGCCTCGGCGCACTGCCCCTGCGGGTAGGCCGCGTTCTCGACGTTGGCGCCGGCGTGGATCGAGCCGTCGTCGGCGCGCAGGGCGGCGCCGACGCTGAAGCCGGAGTACGGGGCGTGCGCGCGGGCCATCACGGCGCGGGCGGCGTCGACGAGCGCGTCGGCGCCGACCGCCTGGTCGGAGTAGGAGCTGCGCAGGATGCGCTCCGGCGCGATCTCGAGCGCCTGCGTGAGCTGCGTCACCCGCTCGAGCTCGCCGAGCAGGTTCGACCCGTCGTCGGCGACGCCTTCGAGCTCGATGAAGCTCCCGAGCCCGGCGACCGCGTCGAGGTGGATCCTGACGCCCTTCCACAGCAGCAGGTGGCGCTCCTTGTCCACGACGGCGAGCGTCCCGAGCGCCGCTTCCAGCGCGGCCCGGGTCTCCGCCGGGTCGCTGATCGGCACCAGCCGGTACCGGCTCTCGCGCGCCTCGGCGGCGTCGACGCGGTCGTACTGCACGAGCGTCGCGCCCCCGGGTTCCTCCTCGCGCAGCTTCAGGCGGCCGGAGGGGACGCGGAAGTACGTGTCACGCTGGCGCAGGATGCCGCGGTCCTCGGCGCCGAGGCCGAGGCACACCTCGAGCGAGCGCTCGGGATCCGGATCCGTGGCCTTGAGCTCCACGTTGCGGCGGGGCGGCGCGGACATGGGCTGTGACGGTAGTGACTCCGCGGCGGCGGCGCGGCGCGGCGTGGCGAGCGCCGCGCGCGCGTCCACCCCACCCGGTAGGTTCCGCGCGATGGAGGGTGTGACGGTCGTCGACCACGTCCTGCTCGGGCGCCTGCTTTCGATCCTGCGCGACAAGGACACGCCGCACCGCGTGTTCCGCGAGACGATGACCGACGCGGCGCTGATCCTCGGGTACGAGGCGATGCGCTCGCTCCGCCCCGCGGAGATCGAGGTCACGACGCCGCTCGAGACGGCCGCCGGGATCAAGCTCGCCGACGAGGTCTTCGTCGTCGCGATCCTGCGCGCCGGGCTCGGCCTCGTCGACGGCTTCCTGCGGCTCGTGCCTGACGCGCGCGTCGGGCACCTGGGGATGTACCGCGACGAGGAGGCGCTGCGCCCCGTCGGCTACTACGAGAACATCCCGGCCGGCGTCGAGCAGGCCGAGGTGTTCGTCGTCGATCCGATGCTTGCGACCGGCGGCAGCGGGACGCAGGCGATCGCGCGGCTCAAGCGGGCCGGCGCGAAGCGGATCCACTTCGTCTGCCTGGTCGCGGCGCCCGAGGGCGTGAAGGCGCTGCGCGAGACGCATCCCGACGTCGACATCACGACCGCGACGATCGACCGCCAGCTCGACGAGACCGGCTACATCCGCCCTGGCCTGGGCGATGCGGGCGACCGCATCTTCGGGACCGATCGCTGAAAGTCCCAGCTACCCTTGCGCCCCCGATGCTGCGGAACCGACTGCTGATCCTGCCCTTGCTCGCCGCGACCTTCGCGGTCGCCGCCTGCGGCAACGACAAGAACGACGAGGCCGCGGCGACGCCCGCGGCCACCGAGACCGCCACCGACGCGCCCGCGGAGACGCCGACCCCGGCCGCCTCGGAGGCGAAGAAGCCCGTCGTGAAGGTGCCCAAGGGCCCGCCCCCCAAGAAGCTGGTCATCAAGGACCTCAAGAAGGGCACGGGGGCCGAGGCGACCGACGGCAGCACCGTCAGCGTCCAGTATGTCGGCGTGCTCTATGACGGGGGCAAGCAGTTCGACGCCTCGTGGGACCGCGGCCAGCCGTTCTCCTTCCCGCTCGGCGCCGGCCAGGTCATCCCGGGCTGGGACCAGGGCGTCAAGGGCATGAAGGTCGGCGGGCGGCGCGAGCTGATCATTCCGCCCGACCTCGGCTACGGCGCGCAGGGCGCGGGCGCGGACATCCCGCCGAACGCGGCGCTGATCTTCGTCGTCGACCTGCTCGACGTCCAGCAGTAGCGCTAGCGGAGGCCGGTCTCACCGGCCGTCAGCACGGCGCCCAGCAGGGTGCCGAGCAGCAGGCCGTGCAGCGTCTCGCGGTCGATGTCGCGGTGCTCGACCCAGTCGAGGATCGCGCCGTCCATGAACCACAGCCAGCCGCTGACGGCCGTCCGCAGCACCGGCGTCGCGGGGTCCTCCCCGCGGAGGCCGTCGACGATCCGCTGCGCCGTCTCGCCGCGCACGCGCTCGAGCATCGAGCGCACCTCGGGGACGGCGCCGGCCGAGCGGAGCATCTTCGCGTAGCCGTCCGTGTAGTCCTCGACCCAGCCGAGGTATGCGTCGAGCGAGCCTGAGAGCTGCTCCAGCGGCTCCAGCGACGGGTCGGGCCGCGTGCGCTCCTCGAGCTCCGCCGCCGCCTTCTCCAGCGTGGCGACGAAGTACGCCTCCTTGGAGGGGAAGTAGTGGTACAGGAGCGCCTTCGAGATGCCGGCCTCCTTGGCGATCCTCGCCATCGACAGCTCGTCGTAGGCGAAGCGCGTGAACAGGTCCGCGCCGAGCTCGAGCAGCCGTCGGCGGCGCTCGTCGACGTCCAGGCGCGTGTAGGCGGGGCCGCTCATCGCCTCTCACACGCTAACTGACCGTCGGTCGATCCCCTGTTGACGCGCCGGCGTGGGCTGCCCGACCTGCGCGAGGCGGGGGCGGATGCGCGCTGACCGGGCCTATTCTTGGAAGGTTGCCTGAGCCCCGCCACCCCACTTCGCTCGACGAAGAGCTCCTCGAGGCCGAGAGCTACGCGATCCTCAGCGAGCTCACCGACGCGCAGCGGCTGCTGCGGATCCAGGACGAGCTGCGCGCCGGCTTCGCGCGGCTCTCGCACATCGGCAAGGCGGTCTCGGTCTTCGGCTCCGCCCGCACGCCTCGCGACCACCCCCGCTACGCCGCCGCGCGCAACCTCGCGCGGCGGCTGGGCGAGGAGGGCTACGCGATCATCACCGGCGGCGGACCGGGGATCATGGAGGCGGCCAACCGCGGCGCGCGCGACGCCGGCGCGCCGTCGATCGGCCTCGGGATCGACCTTCCACACGAGCGCTCGCTGAACGAGTACGTCGAGGTCGGCCTGACGTTCCATTACTTCTTCACGCGCAAGGTCATGTTCGTGCGCTACGCGAGCGGGTTCGTCGTCTACCCCGGCGGCTTCGGCACCCTCGACGAGCTCTTCGAGGCGGCCACGCTGCGCCAGACGCAGAAGATCCGCTACTTCCCGATCGTGCTCGCAGGCAGCGACTACTGGTCCGGGCTCGTGGACTGGTTGCGCTCGACCGTCGAGGCCGACGGCAACGTCGGCCCGGCCGACGTGCGCTCGCTCGTCGTCGCCGACACGGTGGAGGACGTGCTCGAGACGGTCGAGGCCGTCGAGCACCGGCGCCCGCGCGGGCAGCGCCGGCGCGCGGCCTGAGCCGGTTCCAGGCTGCTCGCGATCCTCTTCGCCCACGGTCAGCGCCGCCTCGCAGGAGATGGCCTCGACCCCGACGAGGCCGGCAACGCCGTCACCGACATCGCGACCGCGATCGGCCAGGTAGCGATCCGGCGCGGCGGGCTGACGGCCACGGATGATCCCCCTCGTGCGCGGATCCCGGGCGCGAGTTGCGGGATCGGCGAACTGCGCGGGTGAGGGAGGCGGGTCTGTCCGGCTCGGTGGGCCGGCGGTCACGATCGATCATCGCGGGACCCGCCGGCGCAGCGCTCAGGAGCGCGACGCGGCAACCCACTCGCCGTCGCGGCGTCCGAGCACCAGCCGGTGCCGGGCGCCGCCGGCGCGGCAGTCGAAGACCGCCTGATCCTCGTCGGTGCCGGGGCGGTCCACCACCTCGACGAGCGTCAGCTCGTCCGGCTCGGAGCCGAGCTGCTCGGCTCCGATGCGGCGCGCGGCGGTCTCGAGCCGCTCGCGGTCCCAGCCGCGGTCGGCGGCGGCCGCGGCGACGAGGTCACGCTCGACCTGCGCGAGCGAGCGCTCGAACGCGGGCCGGCTGCGGGCGAGCTGGCGCGTCCGGGCGATGATGCCGCCGGCGATGAGGAGCACCAGCACGACGAGCACGATGATCAGCCAAAGGGGCATGGCGTGGAAGATTAGTAGGAGATGAGCCGGTTCTTACGCGGGAACGGCGCGAGAGGCGAGATGGGCGCCGACCTTGCGCTTGACGCGCTGGAGCGCATTGTCCACCGTCTTGCAGTCGCAGCCAAGCCGCTCGCCGATGGTCGTATAGGAATGGCCGTCGAGGTAGAGCGAGAGCACTCGCGATTCGAGCTCTGAGAGCACGGTCGACAGGCAGGCGACGAGCGAGCGCAGCTCCTCCGAGGAGATCACCTGGTTGACCGGGTCGTGGACCGTCGAGCCCGGGAGCATCTCGTCCAGCGTGGGCTCGCTGTCGGAGCTGCCGGCCGGGGTCGCCGAGAAGGAGACGTAGCCGTTCAGCGGCGTGTGCTTGTTGCGCGTCGCCGTCTTGACCGCGGTGATGATCTGGCGCGTGATGCACAGCTCCGCGAAGTTGCGGAACGAGGACTCGCGGTCAGAGCGGAAGTCGCGGATCGCCTTGTAGAGGCCGACGAGGCCTTCCTGGATCAGGTCTTCGGAGTCGCCGCCGACGAGGAAGTACGACGACGCCTTGAGGCGGACGAAGGACGCATACCGGCGCACGAGGCGGTCATAGGCGTCGTGGCTTCCCTGTTTTGCCAGAGCGAGGAGGTAGCCGTCGTCAAGCTGAAGCTGAGCTTGAGACTTGGTGGGAGATAACCTAGCCACGAACGTGCGTCCTTTCCAGGGCCTTTCAGCCCTGAAGCGTCGTGGCGCACACCTCCCCCGGCGCCGCTATTGACCTGAGCCGAGGATGACATCGCTCACCCTCAAGCTCAACTTGATGTGCTTAGGGTGGCAGGCTTATGTCGAGGCGTCAAGCCGCTGCTGCAACATCTCGTACAGGAGCACCGCGGCGGTGGCGCTCACGTTGAGGCTCGCGATCCGCCCGCGGAGCGGCAGTGCGACCAGGTCGTCGCACATCGAAGCGACGCGCGGCCGTAGGCCCTTGCCCTCGGCGCCGAGCACCAGGACGACCGGTCCGCGGTAGTCCGGCTTGTCGTACGGCGTGCGCGCCCCGGCCGCGGCGCCGTAGACCCAGGCGCCCGATGCCTTCGCCTCGGCGAGGAAGTCGGCGAGGTTGCGGACCTGCGCGATCGGGATGTGCTCGACGGCGCCCGCGCTCGCCTTGGCGACGGCGGCGGTGACCTCGGCCGAGCGGCGCTCCGGGATCACGATCCCGGTCACGCCGGCGGCCTCCGCCGTGCGGGCGATCGCGCCCAGGTTCTGCGGATCGGTGACCTCGTCGAGCGCGACGATCAGGGGATCGGGCTGCTCCAGCAGCTCGGCGGCGTCGGCGTACGGGTACGGATCGACGAGCGCGCACACGCCCTGGTGCGCGTCCGAGCCGCAGCGCTCCTCGATCTCCTCGGCGGAGACGACCGAGACCCGGGCGGAGCCCCAATCCTCCTGCGCCGCCGCCTGGGTGGCCCAGATCCGGTGGACGCGGCGGCGCCCGCGAAGCGCCTCGTGGACCGGGTTGCGGCCGTAGATGACGCGCGAGGAGACGCGCGGGGAGTCGTCGGGCGCCCCCGCGGGTGAAGCGTGGGGGCCGCGCGAGCCGGTGGGGCGCGGCGCAGCGGCACCGCCGCGCGAGCCGGCGCCGCCGCCGCCGCGCGCCCCCGCGGGTCCCCCGCGTCCACCCGGCGCGGGGCGGCCGCCGCGTCCCGCCGCGGGCTTCTTGCCGCGGCCCGGGCCCCCGCGCCCGCCTTCGGGTCTGCGCCCGGGGCTCATGCCCGCACCAGCTCGGGGCCGTCGGGGCCGTCGCGGACCTCCCAGCCGGCGGCGCGCAGCTCGTCGCGCAGGCGGTCGGCCTCGGCCCAGTCGCGGGCCTTGCGCGCGGTCTCGCGGCGCCCGGCGAGGTCCCACGCCTCCGCGGGCGCGTCCTCCGCGTGCACCAGCAGCGTCTCGAGCCCGAGCACGCTCAGCATCTCGAGCAGGTCCGCGTCGCCGACCGGCTCCTCCGAGCGGTTCGCGTCGCGCACCCATCCGAACAGCGCCGCCAGCGCGTCCGGCGTGTTGAAGTCGTTGGCCAGCGCGGCGAAGAACGCCTCGCGGTGATGTGCGATGGACTCCGGCGAGCGTTCCCCGGCGATGAGCCTCCTGCCCGCGTCGCGGATCCGCCCGACCGAGCGCACCGCCTCCTCCATGCGCTCGTTCGAGAAGGCGATCGGCTGGCGGTAGTGACCGCCGCTGAAGTACAGGACGAGCGCCTCGCCGCCGTACTCGTCGAGCACGTCGGCGAGCCGGCGGATGTTGCCGACCGACTTCGACATCTTCTCGTTGGTCAGCTCGAGCATCCCGTTGTGCATCCACACGCGCGCCAGCGGCTTCCCGCGCGCGGCGAGCGTCTGGGCCTGCTCGTTCTCGTGGTGCGGGAACGCGAGGTCCACGCCGCCGCCGTGGATGTCGAACTCGACGCCGAGCAGCTGCTCGGCCATCGCGGAGCACTCGATGTGCCAGCCCGGCCGGCCTTCGCCCCACGGCGAGCGCCAGGACGTGTCCTCGCCCGGCTTGTGCGCCTTCCAGAGCGCGAAGTCGAGCGGATCCTCCTTGAGGTCCGCGCCTTCGACGCCCTCGCCCTGGTCCATCTGCTCGATGTCGCGCCGCGAGAGCTCGCCGTAGGACGGCAGCGTGCGGACGCGGAAGTACACGTCGCCGTCGCGGGCGTACGCGTGCCCCGAGTCGACGAGCGCCTGGATCAGGTCGACGATCGGGCCGATGAACTCCGACGCGTACGGCTCGGCGTCCGGCCGCCCGAGGCCGATCCGGTCGGTGTCCTCGCGGTAGTGCCGCGCCATCTCGGCAGCCAGCTCCGCCGACGGGCGGCCGGCCTTGGAGGCGGCGTCGTAGATCTTGTCGTTGATGTCGGTGACGTTGCCGACGAGCGTGACGCCGTAGCCCTCGTGCTCCAGGAAGCGCTTGAGCTGCGAGAACACGACGAACGGACGCGCGTTGCCGACATGCACGCGGTCGTAGACGGTCGGCCCGCACGCGTAGATGCCGACGCGGGCGGGATCGCGGGGCTCGAACGGCGCCACCTGGCGCGTTCGCGTGTCGTAGAACGTGACGTCGCGCACGGTCGGAGCCTAGCCGCCGCCCATCTGGGTAGGGTTGCCGGGATGGACGACCTGGGGGGTCTGGCCGTCGACGCGTTCCGGTCGCTGCCGGCGAGGTACCTGGGTGCGGCGCCCGGCTTCGACGCCACATACTGCATCCGGCTCGGGGACATCGGGCGCTCGTGGGAGGTGCGCTGCACGGCCCATGGCGCGCGCGTGCGCGCGGGGGCGACGCGCCGTGAGCCCGACGTCGTGATCGGGACCGACGCCCGCACCTGGCTGGACCTGCGCGAGGGCCGTTTGTCCGGTGTGGAAGCGTTCTCACAACGGCGGCTCTACGCGCGCGGCGACCTCGATCTCGCGGTCGGGTTCGAGGGCCTGTTCCGGCTGCCCAACGGGCGCCCGCCGCTGCTGCGCGTCCACGACGTGCCGGTCGGGCGGCTCAAGCTGTCGGCGCTCACGATGGGCGAAGGGCCCGACATCCTGCTGCTGCACGGCCTCGGAAGCACGAAGGCGTCCTTCTTCGAGACCGCGGCGGCGCTCAGCCGCAACTACCGCGTGCATGCGCTCGACCTGCCCGGGTTCGGTGGGTCGAGCAAGCCGTCGATGGCGCCCTACGGCGCGCCGTACGCGGCGCGCCAGGTCCTGGGCGCGATGGACGCGATGGGGATCGCGCGGGCCCACATCGTCGGCAACTCGATGGGCGGCCGGGTCGCGATCGAGGTCGGCCTCACGCGGCCGGACCGCGTCCGCGGCCTCGGTCTCCTCTGTCCGGCCGTCGCGTTCGTCCGGCGCGACTGGCACTGGCTCGTCAAGCTCTCGCGCCCGGAGCTCGGGATGCTCCCGCACTCGCTCGGGCGCGCGCGGATCGAGCGGCAGTTCTGGGCGCTGTTCGCCGACCGCGACCTCGTGGACCCGAGCGTGGCCGACATCGTGGTCGACGAGTTCGAGCGCATCTACCGCTCGGCCGGCGCGCGGCTCGCGTTCCTGGCGAGCGCGCGGGCGATCTACCTGGAGCGCGCGTATGGGCGCGGCGGGTTCTACGAGCGCCTGTCGGGCCTCGAGCCGCCGGCGCTGTTCGTCTGGTCCTCGCACGACCGGCTGATCCCGGAGCGCTTCCGCATGCACGTGGAGCAGGCGCTCCCGAGCGCGGAGCAGGTCGTCCTGCGAGGGACCGGACACGTGCCGCAGGTCGAGCGGCCGGAGCGCACGAACGGCCTGCTGTCGCGGTTCTTCGCGCGCGTGGACGCACTCGGCGGCGCGCGCGGAGGGCTGAAGGCGGCCTGAGGCGGGTAGCCGACCAGGAGATGAGCGCAACCGCGCAGAACGGACACGGCCACGCCGGCGACGCGCGCCGGGCGCTGCGCCGCGGCGAGCCCGCCCCGGTCGCGGGCGGCGCGGCCTCGCATTCCGGCGACGCCCCGCGCGGCGACCCCCCACGCTCGCGCCTCGGCCGCCTCACCGGCGCCCTCACCGCGCTCCCGCGCGCGATCGCCGGCCGCGTCCCGGCCGCCGACCTCGACGAGCGCGATCCCGACTACATCCGCGAGACCCTCCCGCGGCTGTGGCTCGCCTCCTCGCTCTGGTACCGCGGCGAAGTCCGCGGCCTGGGTAACGTGCCGGAGGACGGGCCCGTGCTGCTCGTCGGCAACCACTCCGGTGGCAACCTCACGCCGGACACGCTCGTCTTCACGCTCGCGTTCTCGACCTACTTCGGCGTCGAGCGCGCCTTCCACCAGCTCGCGCACAACCTCGTGCTCTCCTATCCCGGGCTCTCCTTCCTGCGCAAGTACGGGACGGTCGCGGCGTCGCAGGAGAACGCCCGCCGGGCGCTGGAGTCCGGCGCCGCCGTGCTCGTCTACCCAGGCGGCGACTACGACGTCCACCGCCCCAGCTGGCACGGCAACCGCATCGACTTCGGCGGCCGCAAGGGCTTCATCCGGCTCGCCATCCAGCAAAACGTGCCGGTCGTGCCGGTGGTCGGCATCGGCGGACAGGAGACCGCGCTGTTCCTGTCGCGCGGCGAGCACCTGGCGCGGGTGCTCGGCCTCGACAAGCTGCTGCGGCTCAAGGTGCTGCCGATCTCGCTCGCGCTGCCGTGGGGGCTCAACGTCGGCGACATGCTCGGGCACATCCCGCTGCCGGCCAAGATCACCGTCGAGGCGCTGCCGCCGATCCACCTGCGCGAGGAGTTCGGCCCCGACCCCGACGTCGACGAGGTCTACGAGCGGATCGTCCGCACGATGCAGGAGACGCTCGACGCGCTGGCCGCCGAGCGGCGATTCCCGGTGATCGGATGAGGATCTGCGAGCACGTCGTCGTCGCCGCGCCGCCCGCGCTGGTGTGGGAGCAGGTCTCCGACCCGTCGCGGGTGCTGCACTTCTTCGCCGGCGTCACGCGCTGGGAGGTCGCGGGCGAGCTGCGCTCGGGCCTCGGCGCGCGCTATCGGATGCTGCTGCGCGTCGGCTCGGCGGAGGTCGGGGGGCTGATCGAGGTCGTCGAGTTCGCGCCCGAGCGCGACCTGGCGTGGACGTCGGTCACCGGCGTCGACCAGCACGGCCGCTGGCGCCTGCGTCCTGCGGCGGGCGGCTGCACGCGCGTCGAGCTGCGGCTCCAGTACGGCGTCGCCGGTGGCGGGATCTCCTCCTGGCTCGCCGAGCGCCTCGCCGCGCCCACCGTGCGCGGCCACGCCCGCCGGACGCTCGCCCAGCTCAAGCGCACGGTCGAGCACGAGCAGCTCCGCGCGGCGGCGGCCAAGCGCCGGGCAGCACGCGCTACAACGTGAGCATGCCGACAGCCCCAGAGCCGACGCGGGTGAACGGCCCGACGTCGGAGGGCGAGCAGATCTGTCACATCGTGACCGAGGAGGACCCGGACACGGCACTGTGCGGCAAGGACGTCACCGGCTGGCCCTGGAACCCTCCGTGGCCGTATTGCGTCGTCTGCCTGGACCTCCTGCAATCGCGCTTCAGCTGAGCATGCTCCTCTAGACCCCGCCTCAGCGGATCCGGTAGCGGTACGGGATCGCGACCTGCTCGTTGCCGTAGTAGAGCCGCGCGCTGAAGTCGTCGACGTAGAGCACGCCGTCGACGACCGAGCCCCGCCGCCCGTGCGGCGTGAACGTCACCGTGATCGTGCCGCTCTGCCCCGGTGCGAGCGTGAGCGGCGTGAAGCCCGGCGCGCCGGGATCGACGGCCTGGCGCCAGACGTCGCCCGTCGAGGAGCTCACGCCGGTGTCGAACGCCCGCGTGCGGACGAGCATGCCGGTGTCCACCTTGCCGCTTGCCGGCCCGTCGAAGGGCCCGCGCAACGCGGGCGCCAGCAGCCACGGTCCGGGCGCGACCTCGGACGACGCGTAGGCCGCCGCGGCCCGGTTGCCCGCGCTGGTGCCGAGCACGTCCGGGTCGCCCTCGCCGAAGACGGCGTAGCCCAGCTCGAGCAGGATCGGCGCCGACGCCTCGGCCGCGGCGAGCACGCTGCTCGTCTGCGTCGGCACGAGGAAGTACGGCGGCGCCTGGTCGCCGGGGATCGGCAGCGGGACGCCGGTCGCCTGCGTCAGCGACAGCAGCGGCAGCGTGTCCTGGCGCTGCAGCCGCGGGTCGGCGAAGACGTCCTCGATCCCCGCGCCGGAGTTGCGCACGGTGAGCGTGGCGGTCACCGGCCGGCCCGCCTCGAGCGCCTCGCCATGCGGGATCCCGTGCGCCTTCACCGCCGGTTTGTCGAACCCGATCGTCCCGTGATACGGCGCCGACGGCGCGTTGCCCCCGACCGGGTTGAGCACGTTGACGACGAGCTTCCAGCGACCGGGCCGCGGCCGCAGCCGGTAGGCGGTGAACCCGTGCGTGAGCTGGAGCCCCGGGGCACCGGCGTAGCCGCTGTCGGCCGCGCCGAGCGCGTTGCCCTGCGGGTCGATCAGGTAGCCCTGCACCTCGGTCCCCTCGTCGTCGGGGAACGTCAGCGAGGCGGTCAGCTCCGGGCGCCCGGGCGGGACGTCGAACGCGAACGTCTCCTGCTGGGCCGGGCCGGGCCGGCCGTTGCCGCCGGCCAGCGTGCCGGAGAACCGGCCGCCATCGCCGTCGACCGGCACGAGCGAGCGCATGACGACCGGCACCACGGTGCGATCGCCGGAGCCGTCCTCGATCACGAGGTCGTGCGCGCCGTCGCCGGGCGTCCGGGGCAGCGAGACGTGCACGCGGAAGCGGCCCGTCTCGCCGGGCGCGAGCGTCTGGCCGGCCGGCGAGACGGCGTCGACCGCGCCGAAGCGCTGGGTCGCGAACTCGAGATGGACCGGCCCGGAGAACGTGCCGTCGCGGATGAAGGCGATCGCGGTCCAGGTCCCCGCCGCGGGCCGGCGGACGTCGACCTGCCCGTGATCCCCGTTGCCCTGCGGGCGCGTGTAGGCGGCGTAGGCGCCACTCGGGTCGATCACGGTCAGGCCCACGCGCGCGCTGGGTCCGGGCCACGCGTCATAGGCGACCAGCCGGTCGGCGCCGGCGGGCACGGTGAACGTCGTCCGTGCGTACGGGAGCGGCTTGCCGAAGCCGTCGATGAACGTGGGGTTGCCGGGGCCGAGCGTGACGTCGGCCTTCGCGTCGCTGGCCTGGGTCGTCAGCGCGCGGGCATGGGCGCTCACCGTCTGCGGCGCGGCGCCCGTGTTCGTCACCGAGACCGTCGCGTCGGCCGGCGTGCTCCCCGCCGGCCCGGTGACCTGGAGCTTGCCTGGACCGATCAGCAGCGAGTGGGCCGCCGGCGACCCGTGATCGACGGACTGCGCCGCCTGCACCGCCTTCAACGCATCGACCTCGCCGGCGCCCTGCTCGGCGCTCGGGAAGCCGAGGTCGTCGGCCGTGCTCATGAGGATCTGCTTGACCAGCGCGGGAGCCGGGGTACGGCCGCCGTGCGCGTCGCGGTAGGCCTCGATCACCAGCGCGGCGGCGCCGGCGGTGAGCGGCGTCGACTGGCTCGTGCCGCCGAACTGCTGGAGCGGCGAGGAGCCCGTGAAGCCGGTGCAGTCGGTGTAGAGCGCGACGTTCGGGCTGCACAGCGCCCAGTCCGCCTCGCCCGGCGCGACCAGGTCGACGCTCTGCGCGTCCTGCCCGAAGCCGCCGCCGCCGATCGAGGAGACGTTGTCGCTCAGGTAGCTGCCGTTGGAGAACTGGAACCCGTAGGAGGTCGTCTGGGCGTAGTTGCGGAAGTTGGTGCTGGCGCCCGCGTTGATCACCAGCGGGTCGGTGGAGGGAGCCGACGGGCTCGCCTCGGCGCCGGAGTCGCCGCTGCCCTGGGACACCGTGACGCCGGCGGCGACGGCCTGGTCGTTGAAGCGCCGGATCAGGTCCTCGGTCGTGTCGGGGATCGGGTAGCCGCCGAACGACTCGCTGATGATGTCGGCGTGGTCGTGGGTGACCGCCCACTCCATGCCCTGCACGATCGCCGAGCTGAACGCCGAGCCCACGCTGCCGAACACCTTCATGCCGATCAAGGACGCGCCCGGGGCGACGCCGCGGACGGTGATCGTGCAGCCGGGCGGCAGCGGATGCGCCGGGCTGACGACGCTCGACAGGTCGTACACCTGGCGGCCCTGCGCGGCGATCGAGCTCGCGTCGCCGAACGCCTCCGCGGCCCCGGTGACGGCGTTCGGGCCATCGCCGCTGAAGTCGCGGTAGTCGATGAAGACGTGCGAGCCGTCCGGGCGGATGAAGTCCGGGTTGTCGATGTCGAGGCCGTCCGCGAAGAACGCGACCTTGACGCCGCTGCCGGTGGCGAGCGACTGCGCCTGCGGCGTCGCGGTGTCGTCGTACGCGACATGCATCGTCTGCAGGGCCTCAGGCTCGAGCAGCGGCTTGGCCGGATCCGCGGGGCAGGTCCCCGTCAGCGGGGTCGACGGGTTGCCGGGCGGCGCGGCGGGCGCCGGCCCCGGATCGTCCTGCCGCGGCAGCGACACGACCTGGTCGGGGACCACTTGCGCGACGGCAGGGTCGGCGGCGAGCCGGGCGCGCTCTGCGCCGGAGACCGTCGCGCTGAAGCCGTTGAGGACGTGGAACTCGCGCGTCACGTGCCCGCCCGCCCGGGCGATCCGGGCCTTCAGCGGGCGCCGGTCGCGCGCCTGGAGCCTGTCGCGGGCGCGCAGGCTCGCTGCGCTCGCGGGGTGGCCCGGATGCTGGTCACGCAGCACGACGATCACATGCTGGGAGAGCAGCCTCGAGTCGCGCGTGACACGCATGGCGGGCAAGCCGCGGTGCGCCGGCGTGCGATGCGCCGGGGGCGGCGCGCTCCCCATCGCCTGCGACGCGCCTGCCAGCGCCAGCAGCGGCACCGCCAGCACGGCCGTCCGCGGCCTCCAGATCCCTCGCATCATCGACCTCCCAGTCGCCGCCGCCCGCCCCTGCGTCAGAGCCGACGGCAGCACGTTAGTGCGACGCGAGCGGCTTTGCGCAGCTACTGCTGACCGTTATGGGTGCATGATGAAGCGCCGATGGGATGCTCAGCGGGCGAGATGCTCGCGCGCCTCGCCCCAGCGCCAAATCCGTCGCGCGCACGCGCACGCCGCCGACCCGGCGGTCGGTCACATACGAGACCTCGCCGGCGGGCACCACCGAGCGCAAGCCCGGCTCACCGGACGAGGGTCGCCACGGCCAGCGCCGCAACCCCCTCCTCGCGCCCCACGAAGCCCATGCCCTCGCCCGTGGTCGCCTTCACCGACACCGAGGCGCCGACCGCTTGGCGCAGGCGCGCCGCGATCGCCGCCCGGTAGGGAGCGAGCTTCGGGCGCTCCATCACGACCGTCGCGTCGACGTGCTCGATCGACCAGCCCTCGGCGCTCACCAGCGTCACGACCTCACGCAGCAGCGCGAGCGAGTCGGCGTTCTTGAAGGCGGGATCCGTGTCGGGGAAGTGCTGGCCGATGTCCCCCATGTCCGCCGCACCGAGCACCGCGTCGGTGATCGCGTGCGCCAGCACGTCGGCGTCCGAATGGCCGGCCAGCCCGCGCATGTGCGGGATCTCGACGCCGCCGAGGACCAGCGTGCGGCCCTCGGCGAACCGGTGCGTGTCGACGCCGAGGCCGGTCCGGACGCTCACCCGATCGGCTCCAGCCGCCGCACCCGGCGCTCGAACACGGCGAGCTCGGTCACGCCGCACGCCTCCAGCAGCTTGCGCGCACGGTCATAGCCGAAGCCCACGTGCTCGGGCAGGTGCGCGTCGCTGGAGAGCGCGACCGGTACCCCGGCGTCGACGGCCATCTCGAGCATCGCGCGCGCGGGGTAGAGCTCGCCGACCGGCTTGCGCAGCCCGGCGGTCGACACCTCGATCGCCACGTCGGCGTCGAGCATCGCCTCGATCGCCGGCTCGTAGTAGCGGCGCGGGTCGACGTCCGGGAGCGGGCGCGCGCCGCCCCAGATCTTGACCAGGTCGGGGTGGGCGATGATGTCGTAGAGCCCGCTGCGCGCCGACGCGGCGAGCGTCTCGAAGTAGCGCTTCCAGACGCGCTCCGGCGATGTCTCGTGGCGCCACACGTCGGTCTCGTCGTCGACGTCGACCGCGTAGTCGCCGAGGAAGTGCACCGAGCCGACGACGTAGTCCCAGTCGTGCGCGTCGAGCAGGTTCGCCAGGCGATCCTCGCGGCCGGCCACGAAGTCGGCCTCGAAGCCGAGCCGCAGGTCGGTCTCCTCGCGCACGAAGCCGACGTAGGCGTCGATGTCGTCGGTCGCCCAGCGGCGCCACCACGGGTGCTGCCAGACGTCGAGCGCGGCGGTGAAGCGGTGGATGTGCTCGGACACGCCGAGCTCGCTGATCCCCTGCTCCTCGGCGGTCTCGCGGTAGCGCTCGGCGTTCGCGGCTGTGAAGTAGCGCTCCGGCGGCGTGTCGTCGCCGTCGGGGCGCAGATGCACGTGGTAGTCGGTCAGCATCGCGCATCAGGATGACGAACGGGGCGCGGCGCCGTGAAGGCGCCGCGCCCGGTGCCCGGGGCTACGCGGCGGGCACCTCGGTCGAGGGGCCCTGGTAGATGGCGTTGGCGATCACGGTCCATGCCGCCCGCGGCCACGTGCGGAAGTTGAGGTCCGTGGCCGAGATCATCACGTGGCCCTGGCCGACGTCGAACGTGACGATGTCGGCGAGCCCGCGCAGGCCCGCGTCGCCCTCGGCATAGCCGGAGGCCAGCAGCGGCTGCGCGTCGTTCGGGTAGGACGTGCCGACCTTCGCCTTGGAGGCGTCGGTCACCCGCCAGCCCGTATCGCCCTCCGACCAGGTCGCCCACTGCGCGGGCATGCCCCACAGCTCGGGCACACCGGCCGACGTCGCGACGCGCATCAGCGAGCCGGGGATGCGAAACGGCGACGGCAGCATCACGTGATCGGCCGGCAGGTCCAGCAGCGCCTTGGCGGTGTCGCCGGAGCTGCCGATGGCGACCATGGTGCCGCCGTCGAGCACGAACTGCTTGAGCTGGTCCCAGCCCTCCTGCCCGACGCCGCGCGCCCACCGGAAGCGCTCGGGCACCGTGCTCGGATCCACCCCGTTGACGATCCGCGACTGCGAGATGCCGTCGGGCATGAGGATGGTGTCGTAGAGCGCGCTCAGGCGCGGGTAGTCGTCGGCGCTGACCACCTTGTAGTCGACGCCGTGCTGGTCGAGCTGCCACATCAGCCAGCCGCCGGCCTGGTTGTTGATGCCGCGGATGAGGCCGACGCGCGTGCCCGGCTTGAGCTGGAACTCCGCCACCTGCGGCGCCGTGTCGGTCGCGTAGACCGCCAGGCCGGTCGCCTTCGACGTGTCCTCCAGCACCGCCCGGGCGCGCGCCGACGGCGGCACGACCAGCGTGCCGGGGGCGAACGCGTGCCCGTTCGAGGAGAACCCGGCCGCCGCGCGGAACGTCGGCACGTCCTGCTTCTGGAGGTTCGCGAGGAACTGCGAGACGCCCTCAGAGGCGGGCTCGACCAGATAGGCGCCGTGCGCGGCCGGCGGCTGCGGCATCAGCACGGCGTCGGGCGCGAGCGTCCGCACGCGCTCGAGGCTCGCGGAGAACGACGACGCGATCGGGTCGGCGGTGACGCCGAACATGATCGGGAGGTTGTCGGTCGCCTCGCTGTAGGGCATCAGCAGCGGGCAGCTCGGGCAGTTGCGGGCGTCCGGATACGGCCGGTTGCCCAGTAGCTGGTTGACCCAGGCGCCCATCGGCTGGCGCGTCTTGAGCACGTAGGAGCCCGCCGGATAGGCCTTCCCGCCGGCCGTGAACGGCGCCGTCGCGCGGTCGATCTCGACCAGGCTCTGGTCCATCACCTTCAGCAGGTCGTACACGGCGAACTCGTCGCGCTGGCCGGCCGGCAGCACGTAGGCCCACGGGCCGGTGGTCGAGTCGATCGCGTTGCGCGGCACCTTGTAGAGCTCGTCGAGCGACCAGCGCTCGGGCTCCTTCGCCACCGAGTCCAGGCCGAGGAAGACGCCGGTCTCGAGGTAGTCGACCATCTGCTCCAGCGTCCAGGTCGACTTGTCGTAGGGCAGCAGGTTGCGCATGCTGCGCACAGAATTGCCGAGCGGCTTCCCGTTCGAGCTGGAGAACGGATACGCGAGGTCGCGCAGGCTCGCCGTCTCGAACAGGACCAGCGCCGAGCCCATGAACGTCTCGAAGCTGGCGATGTCGGCCGTGCCCCAGATGCCGTAGCCGTTGCCGTAGGACACGCCCTTCTTGTCCTCGGAGTAGAGGCCGCGGACGATGTCCATGCCGAGCTCGTTGGAGGCCTGCATCTGCAGCGCGTCGCGCGCGTCGCTGATGCCGTCGTCCCACGGCGGGACCCACATCCGCGGGTTGCTCGAGCCCGCCTGGTGGAGGATGTGCTCGACGACCGGCCGGTACTTCTTGAAGACGCCGATCCGCAGCTTGGACTCCTTCTGCGTGAACAGGAGCCAGTCGCGGTTGTCGTCGTGACCGGTGTACGGGTGGTACAGGTCCGGATAGGTGCGGGTGTAGCTCGTGCCCTCGGTCTCGTTGAAGTAGTCGGTGACCAGGTGCGACCCGTCCGGGTTGGCCGCGGGCACGACGACGATCAGCAGCTTGTCGAGGATCTTCTTGATCTCAGGCGAGCTCTCCGTCGCCAGCCGGTAGACGATGTCCGGGATCACCTGCACCGGCCCGACCTCGGTCGAGTGCATCCCCGCCTCGAGGTAGTAGACCGGGATGTGCTTGGCCGCGAGGTCCCGTGCCTCTTCCTCGCTCAGCCCGCGCGGGTTCGCGAGCCGGTTGTTCTCGGCGAGGATCTCGTCGACCCGCTGCAGGTTCGCCGGCGAGCTGATCTGCATCAGCGGGTAGTCGTGCCCCAGCGTGGTCTTGCCCAGCGACTCGTAGGTGACGCGCGGCGAGCGGTCGGCGAGCAGCTTGAAGTAGTCCTCCATCCTCGAGAACCGCACGAGCTTGCCGCTGGTCCCGGGTTGGAAGCCGAAGAACTGCTTCGGCGGCGGAATGGGCGCGGCGTCGGCCCGCGCCGTGCCGACCGCCGGCGTGGCGGCGAGCACGAGCAACGTGGCCATGACGCGCCGCAGTGGTACCGCGAGCATGGATGTTTCCCCCCTGTGTGAGCCTGGAATGGCTCGGGCCCGAGATCCGCGCGAAGCGGACGTGGGAGTCCTATATGAGGGTGCTCAGAGGATCAAGGGAGATCCGTCATTGCTGTGACGTGAGAAGCAGCTCGGCGACCTGGAGATCGTGCGGCGTCGTGATCTTGAAGTTCGCGGGCGAGGACTCGACCACGCGGACGGACCCGCCGGCGCGCTCTACGAGCCACGCGTCGTCGGTGGCGCGGGCGAGGATCGCGTCGTCGACGTCGAGCGCGCGCTCCAGCGCTTCGCGCCGGAAGGCCTGCGGCGTCTGGATCGCCCACAGGCGCGAGCGGTCGAGCGTCGCGACGACGGTGTCGCCCTCCGCCTCCTTGATCGTGTCGGTCACGCGGGCCGCGGCGATCGCGCAGTCCGCGCTCGCGAGCGCCGCGAGCGCACGGGCGAAGAGGTCCGGCGGCGCGAGCGGGCGCGCCGCGTCGTGGACCACGATCGCCTCCGAAGGCGGGGCGGCGGCGAGCGCCGCGCGGACGGACGCGGAGCGCGTTGCGCCGCCGCGGACGCCGATGCAGCCCGGCGGGGCCTCGGCGCCATCCGGCAGCGCGACGACGATCTGGTCGATGCCCGCCGCGCGCAGCGCGGCGAGCGACCAGTCCAGCAGCGTGCGCCCGGCGACCTCTACGAGCGCCTTGGGGCGCCCGTGGCCGAGCCGCTCGCCGCTTCCCGCGGCGACCAGCAGCGCGACGGGCCCCGACGCACCGGTCATCGTGGTCGGGGCCGTGTGGAGTGTGGGGCCTTACTCGGCGCCGGCGCTCGCGGCGGCGAGCTGCTCAGCCGTGCGTGACAGGACCTCGTCGAGGTACGCCTCGGCCTCGTCCTCGGTCTTCTCGAGCGCGTACATCATCTCGGACGCGAGGATCTTCTTGGCGCGCGTGTACATCTGCTTCTCGCCCGTCGAAAGGCCCTTGTCCTGTTCACGGACGGCAAGGTTGCGGACGACCTCGGCGAGCTCGTGGATGTCGCCGGTCTTGATCTTGTCCCGGTTGTGCTTGAAGCGCCGGTTCCAGTTCTTCGGCATCTCCGACACGTCGTCGGCCAGGACGGCGAGGACCTTCTTGACCGTCTCCTCGTCGATCACGCGGCGCAGGCCGGCCTTGCCGGCGTTCTGGCACGGGACCATGACGGTCATGTCGTTGTGGAGGATCTTGATCGTCAGATACTCGCGGCGCTCGCCGAGGATCTCCTTCTCTTCCTTCTTGACGACCTGGCCCGCCCCGTGATGGGGGTAGACGACGTGGTCGCCGATCTCAAAATCGATGTTGACGAACTCGCGCTCGATCTCGAGATCCTCGATCTCGATGGCTGTATCGGGAATCGTTTCCTCCTTCATCAGGGTCCGGCTGCCGGACCGTACGGCGTCATGATCATCAGGTCTGCAGATAGCGGTCCACGAGGTTGATCTCCTGCAGGCGGCGAAGGCCCTCGCGGATGTCCTTCGCCCGGATCTCCCCCACGCCCTCGACCGACTCCAGCTCCGGATCGGTGGCGGCCAGGATCTCGTCCAACCCGCGGAACTCGCGCACGATGTTCTGCACCACCAGCTTGGGAAGCCGGGGGATGCGCCCGAGAATGCGATAACCGCGGGGGGAGACGGGATAGTCGAGCGTGTTGACCTTGCGGTCGTAGCCCAACAGCTCGGCCAGGCGGCCGAAGTCCAGAAGGTCCTGGTGCGGCAGGCGCGCGATGCCGTCGAGCGCCATCGCGAAGGCGTCGTCGACCGGATCGGCGAGATAGTCGTGCAGCAGGGCGGCCTTGTCGCCGGCCACGCCGACCATCGTCTCCTCGAGCTGCATCTCGATCAGCCGGCCTTCGGTGCCGAGCTCGACGATGTAGCGCTCGATCTCCACCGCCATGCGCGTCACCAGCTCGGCGCGCTGCAGGACGGTCAGGACGTCGTGCAGCGTGACACCGCCCTCGAACTCGAGCGCGGTCAGGCGGGTCGACACCTGGTCGAGGCGCGAGCGGTACTTGTCGAGCGTCGCGAGCGCCTGGTTGGCCTTGGCGAGGACGGCGGGGATCTCCTCGAGGATGTACTTCGCGCCGTCCACGTAGAGGCTGACCACGTCGCGGCGCTGCGAGATCGCGATGACCAGCGCGTCGGTCTGCTTGGAGATGCGCTCGGCGGTGCGGTGGCGCGTGCCGGTCTCCGACGTGAGGATCGTCGGGTCCGGCATCAGCTGCACGTTGCACCATGCGATCTTCGTCGCGTTGGCGTTCAGCGCGATCGCGCCGTCCATCTTCGCGAGCTGGTACACGAGGGCCGGCGTGTAGTCGATGTCCAGCCGGATGCCGCCGCTGAACAGGAACGCCAGCTCGTCGGGATCGCCGATGACGATCAGGCCGCCGGTGCGGGCGTGCACGATGTTGTCGATCCCCTCGCGGACGGCCGTGCCGGGAGCGACCATCTCGAGCGCCTTGACCAAACGGGGCTCTTGCCGCGCTTCGAGCTCAGTGAGCTCTTCCCCTGATCGCGGCTGCATCACAAAAGGATTCTAGCAGTTGCTTAACCGCCATTTACGCTTCGAATGTCCTGCTACAGAGCCAAAAACGCTGCTTGACGACCGCAGTTGCACATGCTAGGCGGCTTGGGTTTTGGGTGTCGACCCGAGGGCCTGGCGGACCGCTTGACGCAGCGTAGATGTGCGTTGCGAAGGGGCGATGACGTCGGCGAGCCCGAACTTCTGGGCCTCCGCGAGACGCCGTTCGGGGTGGCCCACGGAGCGCAGCTCGCCCGTCAGTCCGATCTCACCGAAGCAGGCGATCGGCGTCTGCTCGCCCATCGTCACGCCGCGGGTCGCGCTCGCGACGGCGAGGGCGACCGCGAGGTCGGCGCCCGGCTCCTCGATCTTGACGCCGCCGGCGACGTTGACGAACACGTCGGCGGCGCCGGCGCCGATGCCCGCGTGGCGGCCGAGCACGGCGAGCACCAGCGCGAGCCGGTTACGGTCGATGCCGTTGGCGACGCGCCTCGGCGGCACGATCTCGCTCGGTGAGACGAGCGCCTGGACCTCCACGAGCAGCGGCCTGGAGCCCTCCATGGCCGCGAGGACCACGCTCCCGGGGGCGCGCGTCGCCTCGGCGACGAAGCGCGCGCTCGCGTCCGCGACCTCGACGAGGCCCGAGGTCTGCATCTCGAAGACGCCGACGTCGTTGGTGGAGCCGAAGCGGTTCTTGAGGGCGCGCAGCGTGCGGTAGGTCCGCTCCCGCTCGCCCTCGAACTGCAGCACCGCGTCGACGAGATGCTCGAGCACGCGCGGGCCGGCGAGCGCGCCCTCCTTTGTCACGTGACCGACGAGCAGGACCGCGATGCCGCGCTGCTTGGCCAGCCGCGTGATCCGGTCGGCGACCTCGCGGACCTGGCCGACCGAGCCCGCCGCGCCCGTGAGGTCCCCGGCGTGCAGCGTCTGGACGGAGTCGATCACGCACACCTCCGGCCTCTCCGCGTCGAGCGTGGCGAGGACGGTGTCCAGGTCGGTCTCGGCGAGCACGGGCACGTCCAGCGCCGCCCCGGGCAGCCGTTCGGCCCTGAGGCGGATCTGCGCCGCGGACTCCTCGCCGGAGACGTACAGGGTGCGGCGGCCGTCGGCCTGCAGGTTCCCGAGCGCCATCGAGGTCAGCGTCGACTTGCCGATGCCGGGAGAGCCGCCGATCAGGACCAGCGAGCCTGGGACCAGGCCGCCGCCGAGCACGCGGTCCAGCTCGCCGATGCCGGTCGCGAGCCGCGTGTACCGGACCGCCTCGACCTGCCGCAGCGGGACGGGCTTGACGGCTCGTGTGGCCGCCTTCGGCGCCTTCGCGGGGCCACGGGCTTCCTCGGCGAGCGTGTTCCAGTTGCCGCAGTCCGGGCACTGCCCGCGCCACTTCGCCGACTCGGCGCCGCAGGAGGAGCAGACGAACACGGTGGAGGCGCGCGGCATGGTCCGGTGAACCTAGGCGCCGGGCCGGACGAGTTCGCCCCGGCGGCGGGCCGCGGCGATCCTCCGGCGGCGCCTCCGCGCTCGCGTGGTCGCTAAGTAGCGCTGTGCCCGACTTAGCGACCACACACGGGTCCGACCTCGGGCACGACCTGCCACAACGGCTCTCGCGGCCTCGCGAATCGCGCAGACAGGCTGACCCGCCTCCCTTACCGGCGCAGTTCGCCGGCCCCAGCGAGGGGCTACGCGGAGAGCGCCCCGAGGGGACGACCGTGCCGCGCAGCGGCGCGCGCCGAGGCGGCGGGGCCGCGGGGAGGGCGCCGCCGCGCGAAGACGCGCGCCGCACGGCCGCCGCCGCGCGCCTTAGACTCGCGCCGGCACCAGCGACCGCGCGTGCTCCGCGAGCACGACCATGCCGAGCGCGTCCGCGACGAGGATCGCGTCGGCGAGCATCTCTCCCGCTCTCGCCACGTCGTCGGCGCGTCCGCGGGCGAGGAGCATCTCCGCGTAGGCCACCTGTGTCCGCGCGTGCCACGGGCGGGCTCCCATGTGGGCGTGCATCTTCTGCGCCTCCTCGAAGTGGCGCTCCGCAAGGTCCCACTCGCCCTGGGCGGCCGCGAGCACGCCGAGCAGCCGGGACGCGCAGCCGTTGTTGGTCGCGTTGCGCCCCACGACCACGTTGCGTCCCGCGTAGGGCAGCAGGAGCGAGTAGAGCTCGGCGGCGCGCGGGCCGTCCTGCAACGCGCCGCAGACCTCCGCCAGCAGCGTGATCCCGATCAGCCAGTTCGCGTCGCGCGGGATGTCGGCGAAGTGGTTGGCGGCAAGGCGCTCGAACTCCGCTCGCGCCTCGTCCGGACGGCCCAGCTCGACCATCACCAGCGCCAGCGCACAGCGCCAGCCCGGGAGCGCCGGGTAGAGCTCGATGAAGCCGCGCACCGCGCCCTCCACCTCGGCCAGGCGGCCCTGCTCGCGGCGGATGTTGAACATCGACTGCGCGTAGTAGTGCAGCGCGTTCTCGGCCTGCCCGCGCTGGCCGGTCGCCAGCGTCTCCTGCGCCAGCCGCTCGGCGGCGTCGAACTCACCCGCCAGCGCCGCGCGGGCGCCGCGGAAGAGCGACGTCCACCACAGCCAGATCGGCCGGTGCAGCGCCTCGGCGAGCTTCGAAGCGGCCGCGATCTGGATGTCGACGCCCTGGATGTCGCCGAGCTCCATCAGGTCGATGATCGTCCAGCCGGCGCCCTGCAGCTCGAGCTCGGGGTCGCCTGTCTCCTGCGCCACCCGCCGCAGCTCGGCGGCGACCTCGAGCCGCTGCTCCACGTTCTCGGGCAGCCACAACGCGTAGTGGCGGGTGTCGAGGCACTGGGCGAGCGTGCGCGGGTCGTCGATCCGCCGCGCGATCTCCACGGCCTCGGCGGAGAGCGCCATCCGCAGCTCCGGCTCGCCGGCGTAGTACAGCTCGAGCGACATCCGCGCCAGCAGCCGCGCGCGCAGCGGCGAGTCGTCCGGCGGCAGCGCCTCGAGCGCGTCCTCCAGCAACCGCACGCGCTCAGGATCGGACCGCGAGAGCATCGACCACGGGCCTGCGGCGCCCAGCGCGCCGCGCCCGAGCAGCACCGGGTCGCCGAGCTGGCGCGCCGTGCGGATCGCGGCCTGGAACGTCGCGCGCGCGTCCTCCTCCATCCCGGCGCGGTCCTCGCTGGCCCCCAGCGCGAGCAGCAGCTCGGCGCGCACGTGATCGTCGACGGCGCCCGCCAGCTCGCGCGCCCGCAGCGCCGCGCGGTAGTGCATCGCCGCCTCCTCCCACGCCAGCAGGCGGTCGGCGCGGCGCGCCGCGGCGAGCGCGAAGTCGATCGCGCGATCCGGGCGCTCGACCGGCGCCGCCTGCGCGAAGTGGTGCGCCAGCATCGCCAGGTGCGGGTCCAGGTCGCCCCCGCGCAGCTTCACCAGCATCTCCCCGACGCGGCCGTGCAGCCGCGCGCGCCGCAGCTGCGAGATCCCGTCGTAGAGCGTCGCCCGCACCAGCGCATGGGTGAACGCATACCGGCCGACATGGCCGGCTTCGCGCAGGACCCGCGCCTCCACGCCCTCCTCGAGCGCCTCGACCAGCTCGTCGCCGGACTGCGTCACCACCGCCTCGAGCACGTCGAAGTCGAACTCGCGGCCGATCACCGACGCGACCAGCAGCACCGAGCGCGCGTTCTCGCTGAGCCGGCGCAGGCGCCGCGCGGTGACCTCGCGCACCCCGTCCGGGACGCCCGCCTCCTCGAGCGTGATCTCCTCCGTGAGCGCCCCCGAGGTGTCGCGGATGTGCCGCACGACCTCCTCGATGAAGAACGGGTTGCCGTCGGTCTCGCCGGCCAGCGCGCGGACGAACGAGCCCGTCGCGGGCGCCGCCGACAGCGCGATCACCAGCTCCGCGACCTCCCCCTCGTTGAGCCCGCCGAGCTCGAGCCGCCGCAGCGTCCCCTCGCGCCGCAGGTCGCCGATCAGCTCGTGCAGCAGGTGGCGCTCGGAGATCTCGCTCTCGCGATAGGTGCCGAGGAACAGCGCCCGCCGCGGCGCCGGCGCGCGCACCAGGTGGCGCAGCAGCTGGACCGTCGGGCGGTCGGCCCAGTGGAGGTCGTCGAAGACGAGCACGACCGGCGCCTCGGCGCCGATCTCGCCGATCAGCGCGGCGACGGCGTCGAAGAAGCGGAAGCGCTGCGCGTCGGCCTCGGGCCCCGACATCGCGAGCGTCTCGGGCGGCGGCGGCCCGAACTCCGGCAGCAGGATCCCCAGCTCGGCGGCGCGCGGGCCGAGGCGGTCGCGCAGCGCGTCCAGCGGCGCGCCCGCCGACCAGCCGCGCAGCATCTCGACCAGAGGCTGGTACGGCGCCAGCGTCTCCTCGTCGAAGCGGCCGTAGAGCACGACGGCGCCGTCGGAGTGGGCGCGCGCGGCGAGCTCGGCGGCCGTGCGCGTCTTGCCGATCCCCGCGTCGCCCGCCAGCAGGACGAGCGAGCGCTGCCCCTCGGTCGCCTCGCGCCAGCAGCGGCCGAGGTACTCGAGCTCGACGTCGCGCCCGACCAGCGCGTGACGGTCCACCGCGGCCGCGAGCGGAACGGGCCAGCTGACCGCGTCGAAGCCGCGCGCCGGCGCCGCCGCCGGAGGCTCCCGCCGGGCCGGGGGCGGCTCACCGCGCAGGACGCGCTCGAACACCCCCATCGCCGCCGGCCCGGGCGTCGTGCCGAGCTCCTCGCGCAGCAGCGAGCGCAGCTCCTCGAAGGCCCGCAGCGCCTCGGCCGGGTTGCCGGCCGCCTCGTGGACCTCCATCAGCAGCCGGTGGGCGGACTCGCGGAAGGGCGCGGCGGCGATCGCGGCGCGCGCCGCCTGCTCGGCGGCGCCGAGCTCGCGGCCCCCCTGGCGCAGGCCGGCCTCGGCGAGCGCCTCGAGCGCGCGCAGCCGGACCGACTCCAGCTCGCGCCGCTGCTCCGCCGCCCAGCCCCCCTCGGAGTCGGGCAGGAACGTCTGCAGGTCGATCGACAGCGCGGCCCGCGCCCGCTCGACCCCGATCGCCGGGTTGCCGGTCTCGATCGCCGTCTCCGCGTCGGCGATCGCGGCGACCGCCTCCTCGGTGTCGACGCGCACGTCGGCGGGGAGGTTCAGCCGCAGCTCGCCCCGGCCGGTCAGCATGCCCTCGCCGAGCGCCTTGCGGAGCTTCGACAGCAGCGCGCTCAGCGCGGAGTCCGCCGCGGCCGGCGGCCCCTCCGGCCAGAGGACGTCGATCAGCTCGTCGCGCGGGCAGCCGCGGGCCCGGTTCGAAACCAGGTAGGCGAAGAGGAGGCGGCCCTGCCGCCCAGGTAGTGCGGCGTCGACGCGCCGGCCCTGCGCTTCGACGACGACCGGCCCACAGAGCCGGATATCCCATCCGTGACCCACTGTCAGACCCGGAACCTATCGCGCCGCCAAGGTTTCTCCAAGGTTTCGGCAACCGCGGCGGCGCATGATGCTTGGAGCGGCGCTCGGATCGGACCCCCCGAAGCCGCAGTCGACATGGACGTCGATCGACATAGCGGGGAGTCGACACTGGCTCGGCCGGCTCTCCCACCCAGAACAAGGGATCGTCTGACCCGCGATCCCATCCTCCAGACGCTGGATCTCTCACCTTTCTCCAGCGTCGCGAGGCGGACCTACCGACTGACCCCCGGACCACCGCCTCTACGCGTGAGAGGCCCGCCGATCGGCGGGCCTCTTGCCGTCTCAGGCCTTGTCGAGCGCGGCGGTGATGCCGCTCGGCGGTCGCGTGGCGCCGCCGAACGACGTCGCCTCGGCGACCAGATCGTGCTCGACGTCGCGCGTATACGCAATGCGCGGGACCGCAAGCGCGCCGGCGCTGGAGCGCTCCAGCCGAGCCGGGCGCGGAGGCCGTCAGCCGGACCGCACCTGCAGCCGCGCGGGCGTGCACGACGGCTGGCCGGCGACGCTGATCGTCAGACTCCCGGACGGCGGCCGCCGGAGGACGAGGCGGGCGACGCCCGCGGCGCTCGTGCGCGCCTTCGCGATCGCCTTGCCGCGGCGCGTGCGCCGAGCCACCACGGTGACGCGGCGGACGCCGAGGCGCGCGCGCACGACCGTTCGCCGGTGCGGCGAGACGCGCGTGCGCGAGAGCCGGATCACGCAGGCCGGCCGCGGCCCGGGAGCCGTCGCCGGCGCCGTGCCGTCCGGGTCGCCTGCGTCAAGCGTGGTGCCCTGGGCGGCGGCCGGGAGCGGCGCCACAGGAGCGTCGCCGGTCTGGGCCGCGGGCGGCTCTCCGGGCGCCGGCGTCGCGAATGCGTCCGGTCCGAGCGCTCCGGCCGTCACCCGCACGAGGTCGAGATCACCGCGATACGACAGGCTGCAGCGGCCGAGGTAGCTGCCGATCGCGGCGCTCTGCGACGTGGTCGAGTAGTCGACACGCAGCGGCGCGGCCATCGGCGCGCCGACCGGGCGGCCGTCCACGTAGAGCCGCAGTGCGCTGCCGTCGAACGTGCCGGCGATCTGGTGCCAACGGCCGTCCCACACGTCCTGGATGCGGGCGACGGCCGAGACCACGTAGCGCCGGCCGTCGAAGACGTAGAGCGCGATCCCGCCCGCCGCGGCGGTGTAGAGGCCATAGGAGCCGGCGAAGCAGCCGCGCGCGCCGCGTGAGAGGACGTAGCGCCAGGCGCCCGGACTCTCGGGCGCGCGCACGACGGCCTGGATGGTCATCGCCTGCAGCTCGAGCCGCGAGCTCTCGGGCAGGCGGACGAGCTCGCCGCCGTCGAAGTGCAGCGCGCCGCCCGACGCGTCCGCGATCCGGACCGGATCCGCGGCGTCCGGCTCCGCGCTCGCGCCGAGCTGGCCGGTGAGGCCGAACGGGCCGTCGTCGAGCGCGGACTGCCCGTCCGGCTCGTCGAAGCGCCACTGGGCCACCAGGCCCGGAGTGTCCGCGTGTGCGGGGCCGGCCATCACCGCGAGCGCCGCGCACGCCAGCGCCGAAGCCGTCCTGCACCTGATCGCCCTCGTCGTCACGTCCGCCACCTAGCCTCGTCGGGTGCTTGACGAACGGCGGCGGCGAACCCTGGCGTCCGCGACTCGACGAATGTTGGTGTCGGCTAACCGCCGGGCCGCTCCGCACCTTTCGCGCCTTCCGCGGGTATCGAGGGGTGCGCCAACCGATCATCTCCATCGAAGGGGAAGCAAATGAGGATCTCGCGACCGTCGCCGGCCATGGTCGTCGCAAGCGCCGCCCTGTTCATGTCGCTCGGCGGCACGTCCATGGCGGCGGTGAGCTTCGCCCGCAACGCGGGCGCCGTCGACGGCAAGAGCGCCGTCTCGGCCTCCGGCACGGTGTCGCACGCCGCCGGACGGCTCGTGGCCACCAACAAGTCGGGGCCCGACAAGGGCATGCTCCCGGGCAAGTTCCTGGCCGGCGTGCCGCACACGCAGACGTTCGGGAAGTCGTTCGAGGTCGCCGACAACGCGCCGGGCGCGCCGCTGACGATCGGCAACGCCGCGGGGGTCGGGAACCTCACGGCGACGTGCAACGACCAGAACGGCGCCGCCGGCATCGAGGATCCGACGACGACGCTGAACTTCGTCAACACGTCGGGCCAGATCATCAACATCGCCCGCCGGGTCGGCGTCGGCGACGGCGCCGTCGGGCTGCTCGCCAATCAGACCGTCGCGCCGCTGACGATCAGCGGCTCCAACACGTTCTTCTACCACGTGCAGACGCCGCAGGGCGTCAACCTGCTGATCAACGGCGTGGTGCGGCAGGATGGCCGCGGCGCGCCCGCGGCCAACTGCCTCGTCTACGGGACGGTGCTCGAGATCTCCTAGCGCGGCCGGTGCCCGCTGAAGCTGATCACCTGCTGGATGCCGCTCGGGCGGTTGGTGAAGCGGATGGTCGTCTTCAGCAGGCCGGAAACGAAGCCCAGGCGCTCCTTGTCGGCATCGGCGCGCCAGGCGTCCGGGTCCGCGGTGCCCTGGGCCGTCTGGAGCGCCGCGCCGGCCGCCTCGAACGCGCCCCATAGGGCCGTGGCGCACGCCGCGGCGCTGCCGCGGCCGCAGTAGCGCGTGGAGAGCGGCCGCTTGAACCGGGTGCCGGTGAGCCGGCGCAGGTCCTTGTCCAGGTACCAGAAGCCGCCGTCGGTGAAGTCGCCGCCGGGACCCGCGTCGGTGCCGATGATCGGGCGCATGGCGTCGAGCACGCCCGGCTTGAGCGCGCCGCCCATCGCGGCGCGGAAGAGCGGCGGGCAGAGGGCGTCCATGATCGCGGGCGCCGCCCCCGCGTCGATGAGGCCGACGGGAACGACTTCTCGATCGTGACCGGCGAGTCGGGATCGTCGAACTCCGTCAGGTCGCCGAAGACCTTCCCGGCCTTGGCGGCGCCGAGGCGATTGCGCAGCGTCGAGAGGAACTCGGAGCGCCGCGCCTCGTCGCCGCCGCCCTGGCCGACGAGCGCGTTCGCGCCGATCACGTCGACGCGCGTCCACGGCTTCTGGCCGCTCTTCTCGGCGCGCAGCCGCGCGTTGAGACCCTGGACGTAGACGTCGATGTCGTGCAGGACCGTGCGCCCCGCCTGCCCGCGGCTGCGGAGGTTGCGGACCGCCGTCCGCTCGATCATCCCGTCCGCCTGCTTGGTCGGCGTGAACGTCGCCAGCTTCTCGACCAGGCTGAAGGCATCGATGTTCGGCGCGTCGAGGGCGGCGAGGCGGCCCGGGTAGCGCGCCTGGGCCAGCAGCAGCGCCCGGTCCTCCTGGGTGATCCAGCCCATCGCCCAGGTGACGTCGTCGTGCGTGGCGCCGGTGATGTGCGGAACGTGGAAGCGGTCACGCACGATCGTCACGCCCTTGCGCGGGACCGCCTCCGGCGTGCCCGGGCCGTCGGGTCCGACGCCGAAGCCCTCCGACTTGAAGTCGGTCTGGAGGTCGGCGTCCGTGACCTGGTTGAACTTCGGCGTGAGCGCGTCGTACATCTGCGCCTGCAGGCCGGCATCGGGCGGGACGGGGAACCCGCCGAGCTGGCCCGAGGGCACGATGTTGCGCGCGGTGGCGGCGTAGTCGGTGGCCGCGGCGGAGGCCGGGAATGCCACGACGACTCCTGCCGCCGCTGCGAGAGCGGCGATCCTGGACATTGGCGCGGAGATCAATGAGCGGAGGGCGCCCCGTAGGGCGCCCTCGGCGAAACGGATCTGAGCCCGGAGCTACGACTCGTCGCTCGGCGGCACGGCCGGCGTGTCCAGCGCGCCCGTGTCGTCCACCTGCTCGGCGTCGTCGCCCTCCTTGCGGCCGCCGACGCCGACCGGCGCGGGCTTCTCGACCGGGGGCTTGACGACCGACAGCCGGACCTCGTCCTCGGAGCCCTCGGGCGCCGGCTCGACCATCACGGTCCCGCCGGGCACGAGCTCCGCGCGCAGCACGAAGTCGGCGAGCGGGTCCTCGATGTAGCGCTGGATCGCCCGGCGCAGCGGGCGGGCGCCCATCGACGGGTCCCAGCCCTTCTCGACCAAGAAGTCCTCGGCCTCCTCCGTCAGCTCCAGCTGCAGCTCGCGCTCCGCAAGCGAGGTGCGGATGCGCCGCAGCAGCAGCTCGACGATGGACTTGATCTCGTCCTTCGTCAGCTTGTGGAAGACGATCACGTCGTCGATGCGGTTGAGGAACTCAGGCCGGAAGACCTTCTTGAGCTCGCCCATGATCCGCGACTTCATGTCGTCGTAGGAGATGCCGGTCTCGTCGTCGGAGACCGCGAAGCCGAGCGGCGTGTTCCGTGCGATCTCGCCCGCCCCGATGTTCGAGGTCATGATCACGATCGCGTGGCGGAAGTCCACCGTGCGGCCCTGCGAGTCCGTCAGACGGCCGTCCTCGAGGATCTGCAGGAGGATGTTGAAGACGTCCGGGTGGGCCTTCTCGATCTCGTCCAGCAGCAGGACGCTGTACGGCTTGCGCCGCACGGCCTCCGTGAGCTGGCCGCCCTCGTCGTAGCCGACGTAGCCGGGAGGCGAGCCGACGAGCCGGGAGACGGCGTGCTTCTCCATGTACTCCGACATGTCGATGCGCACCATCGCGTCCTCGTCGCCGAAGAGGAACTCCGCGAGCGTCCGCGCCAGCTCCGTCTTGCCCACGCCCGAGGGGCCCAGGAAGATGAACGAGCCGGTCGGCCGCTTCGGGTCCTTCAGCCCGGCACGCGAGCGGCGGATCGCCTTCGCGACGACCTCGATCGCCTGGTGCTGGCCGATGACGCGCTTGTGGAGCTCGTCCTCCATGCGCATCAGCTTCTGCGTCTCGGCCTCGGTGAGCTTGAAGACCGGGATGCCCGTCCACATCGAGACGATGTCCGCGATCTCCTCCTCGCCGATCGACGGGCGGTCGCCGCCCTCGCCGGACTCCCAGGCGTCCTCGAGGTCGCGCTTCTTGTTCGTGAGCTGGCGCTCGCGATCGCGAAGGTGCGCAGCCTTCTCGAACTCCTGGTTCTCGATCGCGGCCTCCTTGTCGCGACGCGTCGTCTCGATCTCCTCCTCGAGCTCCCGGTACACGGGCGGGGAGGACATCGACTTGATGCGCATGCGCGACGCGGCCTCGTCGATCAGGTCGATCGCCTTGTCGGGAAGGAAGCGGTCGGAGATGTAGCGGTCCGCAAGCTCCGCCGAGGCCTCCAGCGCCTCGTCGGTGATGTTGACCTTGTGGTGGGCCTCGTAGCGGTCGCGCAGGCCCTTGAGGATCTGCACGCACTCCTCGAGCGACGGCTGGTCCACCGTGATCTTCTGGAAGCGGCGCTCGAGGGCCGAGTCGCGCTCCAGGTACTTGCGGTACTCGTCCAGCGTGGTGGCGCCGACGGTCTGCAGCTCACCGCGGGCCAGCGCGGGCTTGAGGATCGACGCCGCGTCGATCGCACCCTCCGCGGCACCCGCGCCGACGAGGTTGTGGAGCTCGTCGATGAACAGGATGATGTCGCCGCGCTGGGTGATCTCCTTCATCACCTTCTTGAGGCGCTCCTCGAACTCGCCGCGGTACTTTGAGCCCGCGACCAGCGCCGCCAGGTCGAGCGTGTAGATCTGCTTGTTCTTGAGCAGCTCCGGCACGTCGCCGTTGGTGATCCGCTGGGCGAGGCCCTCGACCACGGCGGTCTTCCCCACGCCGGGCTCGCCGACGAGGACGGGGTTGTTCTTGGTGCGCCGCGAGAGGATCTGCATGATCCGCTCGATCTCGGTCTCGCGTCCGACGACCGGATCCAGCTTGCCGTCGGCGGCCAGCTTGGTCAGGTTGCGCCCGAACTGGTCGAGCAGCTTCGAGGACTTCTTGCCCTCGCCCTGGGCGGCACCGCCGGGAGCGGCCTGGCCCTGGCCCTGGCTGCCCTGCCGGCGCCCACCGGGGCCGGAGAGCATGCGGATGACCTCGTTGCGGATCTTCTCGGAGTCGGCGTCGAAGTCGAGCAGGATGCGTGCCGCGACGCCCTCGTTCTCGCGAACGAGGCCGAGCAGGATGTGCTCGGTGCCGATGTAGTTGTGGCCGAGGGACAGCGCCTCGCGGAGCGCAAGCTCGAGCACCTTCTTCGCGCGCGGCGTGAAGGGAATCTGCCCGGAGGTCACCTCCTCGCCCGATCCGACGATGCGCACGACCTGAGCGCGCACTCGCTCGACGGTGATGTCAAGGGACTCGAGGACGCGTGCGGCCAGACCCTCCTCCTCGCGAAGGAGGCCGAGGAGGATGTGCTCGGTCCCGATGTAGTTGTGCTTGAGCGTCCGCGCCTCCTCCTGGGCGAGGACGACCACCTGACGTGCTCGCTCTGTGAATCGCTCGAACATGGGTTGGGGAGCTTCCTTCCTACTAGTGCTCGCCTAGCGCTCGGTCGTTCTGGTGGTCCGTGGGTGGTTGGGAGGGCCTTGCGTGACGGGAACGGCGGGAGACAAAAATACCCCGGCCCTCATCCGCGTATTCGGCACGATCGCCGAATCGGATGAATGCGCGGGGTACGTCTTTCCGGCCATACCCCAGTCTACCAACGGGAGCGAGCGGAGCCGCCGCTCGACATGGCGGCCGTATCGGTTCGACCGACGGTCTACTTGAGGGCGGGGAAGAGAACGACTTCCCGAATGGTCTGGCGACCCGTAAGGAGCATCACCAGGCGATCGATGCCGATGCCGATGCCTCCCGTGGGCGGCATGCCCTGCTCGAGGGCCCGGATGTAGTCCTCATCATACGGCTGCGCCTCCTCGTCGCCCGCGTCAGCGTGCCGACGTTGATCCTCGAAGCGCGCCCGCTGGTCGTCCGGATCGTTGAGCTCCGAGAAGGCGTTGGCGATCTCCATCCCGCCCGCGTACGCCTCGAAGCGCTCGGTCAGGCCCTCGATCTCGCGGTGGCGCTTGGCGAACGGCGAGAGCTCGACCGGGTAATCGTGCAGGATCGTCGGCTCGATCAGGTGCGGCTCGACATAGTGCGAGAGCAGGTGGTCGACGAGTTGCGCCCACGTGTCCTCGCCCGGCACGTCCAGGCCATGCTCGCGCATGGCGCCCTGCAACGCCTCGAGCGAGCGGTGGGCGAGCACGTCGATGCCGGTGCGCGACCGGATCGCGCCGGCCAGCGTCTCGCGCTTCCACGGCGGCTTGAAGCCCTCGTTGCCGACGGCCCGCGCGGCGGCGTCGACGAGCCGCTCGGCGCGGTCGGCGACGACCTCCCAGTCCGCGTACGCCTCGTACCACTCGAGCATCGTGAACTCGGGGTTGTGCTTGGGCGAGAGGCCCTCGTTGCGGAAGTCCTTGCCCAGCTCGTACACGCGCTCCAGGCCCCCCACGATCAGGCGCTTGAGGTAGAGCTCGGTGGCGATCCGGAGGTACATCGTCCGGTCCAGCGCGTTGTAGTGCGTCGTGAACGGACGGGCGAGCGCGCCGCCGTAGATCGGCTGCAGGACCGGGGTCTCGACCTCGATGAAGCCCTCCTCGTCGAGGAACCGGCGGATCGTCGAGATGATCCTCGCGCGCGCGACGAACAGCTCGCGCGACTCCTCGTTGGCGATCAGATCCAGGTCGCGGCGGCGGAAGCGCGTCTCGACGTCGGTCAGCCCGTGGTGCTTCTCCGGCGGAGGCCGCAGCGACTTCGCGAGCAGGGTCCAGTCGTCGATCCGCACCGAGAGCTCGCCGCGGCGGGTCTTGAAGATGGTGCCGCCGGCGCCGATCAGGTCGCCGAGGTCGAGCGAGACGAGCCGGTCGAGCGACTCCCGGCCGAGCGCGTCGACGGTCGCGTGCAGCTGGATCCGCCCCGTACGGTCCACGAGGTCCAGGAACGCGGCCTTGCCCTGGCCGCGGCGAGCGGCAAGGCGGCCGGCGACGCGCACGCGCGCGTCGGTCTCCTCGCCGGGTTCGAGTCCCTCGTGCGGCGCCTTGGCCTCCGCGACCGGCGTGACGCCGGGATAGGCGTGCGGGAACGGCTCGACGCCCGCCTCCCGCAGCGCTTCCAGCTTGCGCCGCCGGGTGGCGAGGAGCTCGGAGACCTCCTCGCCTTGAGCGCTCATACCTCGATCTTCGTGACGGTGAGCTCGCGCGTCTTGCCGTTCGGAAGCATGACCTTGGCCGTGTCGCCCTTCTTGCGGCCGACGAGCGCCTTACCGACCGGCGACTCGTTGGACAGCTTGTTCGACGACGGATCGGCCTCGGTCGAGCCGACGATGGTGTATGTGGCCGACTTGCCCCTGTCGTCCTTGATGTGGACCTGCGAACCCACGCGCACGACGTCAGGGGACAGCTCCGACGCGTTGATCACCGATGCCGAGCGCAGCTTGTCCTCGAGCGTCGCGATCCGCGCCTCGAGCATGGCCTGCTCGTTCTTTGCGTCGTCGTACTCGGAGTTCTCCGAGATGTCACCGAACTCGCGCGCCTCCTTGATGCGCTCGGCGACCTCGCGACGCTTGTCGGTGGAGAGGTACTCGATCTCCTGCTTGAGCTTCTCGAGTCCCTCGGGGGTGAGGATGACGTCCTTCTGCATACTCCGTCAGTCCTTGTTGGGGCTGAAGATGGAAAAGGCCCGCCTTTGCAGGCGGACCGGCATCGCGCTCCGGGTCACGCGAGCCGGGCAGGATAGCAATCGCTCGTCATGCCGCAAGTGGGGTTATGGAGTCCAGCACCGCGCGCTGCTCGTCCAGCGTCTCGGCCCGCTGGAGCGCGTCCTGAACGTGGCGCGCCGCCCCTAGCCGTTCCACGTACCAGGGGTGGAACTTGCGCAGATAGCGCGCGGCCCGCTGCGGGCCCAGATGCTCCTCCGCGCGGTCGATCACCCATGCCCATTCGGTGAGCACCTCCTCCGCGGCGGGCTCGTCCCCGCGCGCGCCGAGCACCTGTTCGAAGAGCCAGGGGTTGCCGAGCGCGCCGCGCGCGAGCATCACCGCCGCGCAGCCCGTGTGCTCGAACACCCAGCGGATGTGGTCGGCGCCCTCCATGCCGCCCGAGACGATCACCGGTACGGGGAGGTTCTCGACGAGCTGCCGCGCCAGGTCGTAGTCGGGCGTGCCCTTGTGGCGCACGGCCGCTGAGCGGGGGTGGAACGTGATGCCCGCGACGCCCGCCTCCTCCACGAGCCGGCGCGCGAGCTCGAGCCCCTCGATGCCCCCGGGCTTCATCGCGGCCCGCAGCTTGACCGTCACCGGGAGGCCGGATCCCTCGCGGGCCGCGCGCGCGACGGCGACCGCGGTGTCGGGGTCCTTGAGCAGCGCCGCCCCCGCCCCGGTCTTGGTGACCTTCGGGACAGGGCAGCCCATGTTGAGATCGAGGATGTCGGCCCCGGTGGCGGCCACCTGCGCCGCCGCCGAGCGCATGATCGCGGGGTCCTGGCCGAACAGCTGCATCGACACCGGACGCTCGTCGGGATGGATGACGAGCAGCTCGTCGAGCGTCTTGCGGTTGCCGTAGTGGATCGCGAAGGAGGAGATCATCTCCGAGACCGCGAGACCGGCGCCGTAGCGCTTGGCCTGCAGGCGCACGAACCAGTTGCCGATCCCGGCGAGGGGCGCGAGGACCACCCGGTTGGGCAGCTCGACCCCCCCGATCGTCCACGGATCGTGCAGTGATCGCATCGATCCCAGGTTAGTCCGCCTGGTTGCGCTCCCAGATCAGCCGCAGGCCCTTCAGCGTCAGCAGGTCGTCGACCTCGTCGATCGACGAGCAGTGCGGGACCACCGCGCCGGCCAGCCCGCCGGTCGCCAGCGTCGTGAACTCGCCCAGCTCGTCGTGCAGCCGTCCCACGAGCCCGTCCACCATCCCGGCGAACCCGTACAGCACGCCGGCGCGGATCGCGTCCACCGTCGACTTGCCGATCACGCCGCGCGGCGGCGTCAGGTCGACCTTCGGCAGCGCCGCGGCGCGCTCGGACAGCGCCTCCAGGGAGATCTCGACGCCCGGGAAGATGACGCCGCCCAGGTACTCCCCCGCCGCCGAGACGACGTCGTGGGTGACGGCGGTGCCGAAGTCGACGACGACGCAGGCGCCGCCGACGCGCTCGTAGCCCGCCACGGCGTTGACGAGCCGGTCGGGCCCGATCTCGCGCGGGTTGTCGTAGCGGATCGGCATCCCGGTCTTCAGCCCCGGGCCTACGAGCGGCATCGAATGCCCGAGGTAGCGTCGCGCCATGGCCGTCCACTCCGGCCGCAGCTGCGGCACGGTCGAGGACACGATCGAGGCGTCGATGTCGCCGAACGCGAGCCCGCGCAGCGCGAGCAGGTTGCGCAGCGCCGCGCCCAGCTCGTCTGCCGTGGACTCGCGCACGGTCGCGAAGCGCCAGTGCTCGATCAGCTCGTCGCCGTCGTAGGTGCCGAGGTGGGTCTGCGTGTTGCCGACGTCGACGACGAGCAGCATCTCAGGGGCCTACGTCGAGCGGGAGGCCGGCGCGCCGGACGTCCTGGCCCTCGATCTTCGCGAGCGCCTCGGCGGCGGGGCCTGCGCCCGGGACGACGAGCCGCGGGGTGAGCTCGAGCAGCGGCTCGAGCACGAAGCGGCGCGACGTCACCTCGCGGTGCGGCAGCGTCAGCCGCTCCGAGGCGTATTCGAGCTCGCCGAGCAGGAGCAGGTCGACGTCGATCGGCCGCGGGCCGTGATGCTCGTAGCCGTCCTCGCCGGCGAGCGTGCGCCCGAGCGCCTTCTCGACCGCCTTGCACGCGTCGAGCAGCTCCTCCGGCCCGAGCCCCGTCTCCACGCGCACGCACGCGTTGAGGAACGCGCGCTGGTCGAGCACCTCGCCCACCGGCTCGGTCTCGTAGACCGACGAGGACGCCAGCACGACGACCCCGTGCGCCCACAGCAGCTCGACCGCCGCCTGCAGGTTCGCGCGCCGGTCGCCGACGTTCGAGCCCAGCCCCAGGTACGCCACCGCGTTCAAGCCGCGAAGCCTACGTGCCGGTGCCCGCGGATCATTCCTCCAGCGACACCCACGCCTTCGCCCAGTCGTCCTGGCCCGCGAACTCGCGCAGGTCGAAGGCCGAGATGACGTTGACGAGCATGCCGTAGGCGAAGAAGTCCCACGTCTCCTCGACGCTCACGCCCGCCAGCGAGGCGACCTTGCGCACCAGGCCGCCGTAGCGGGCCCGGATCCGGTCTTTGAACTGCGGATCGGACGCGACCGCGTAGGCCTGCAGTTGGAAGCGCAGCGAGTGCCGGTCGGGCAGCAGCTTCTCGGAGTAGGACCGGCCCATCGTGTCGAGCCGCTCCTTCGGCGTGTCGCCCCGGACCGACGCCTCGAACACCGCCTCGACGCCGGCGAAGCAACGGTCGATGCAGGCGAGGAACAGCTCGCGCTTGGTCTTGAACAGCCGGAACAGATACGGCTGCGAGATGCCCCCCTCGCGCGCGATCGCCTCGGTCGAGGTGCCGTGGTAGCCGCCCTCGGCGAAGTGCCGGAACGCGATCTGGACGATCTCCTCACGGCGGTCCTCTGCGGATCTGCGAGCGGCCATCCCGTTAAGGCCGGATGATCGGGGTGGGGCGCAGGGGCTGCACCACTTACACGATAGTGAGCACTAACGTTCTTCCCGCCACAGCTCCACCGAAACCTCCTCGACCGGCAGCGGGATCGGCGGCTCGGGCTTGGAGGCCTTCACCGTCACGCTCTCGGCGCCGAACTGCGAGGCGAGGCGATCGGCGATCACGGAGCACAGGCGCTCCAGCGTGCGATACGAGCGCGCCTGCGCGATCAGCGCGATCACCTGGCAGACCTCGCCGTAGTCGACCGTGTCCTCGACGCGGTCGGTGATCAGCGCGTCCGGCTCGCCGATGTCGAAGCGGACGTCGAGCACCAGTCGCTGGCCGATCTCGCGCTCGGCGGCGGTGACGCCGTGGTGGGTGTAGAGCGACAGGCCGACGATCTCGACGGTGACCCCGATCTCGGGGCCTTCGTCGTCCTCGTCCTCTTCGCTCAGATCCTCGTCGTCCTCGTAGTCGTCCGACTCATCCCGGGCCATGAAGTCACGGTGGCGCTAGCGCGCCGGACGGATCGACGAATCGGGCGGCGCTGCCGAGGGCACGCGGAGCAAGGTAGCAGCAGTCACGGCCAGCGCATCGGCCACCGCGGCCACGTCGTGGACGCGGAAGACGGTCGCGCCGCGCTCGAGCGCGAGCACGCAGGTCGCCGTCGTCCCGTGGACGCGCTCGGTCACGTCGCGCCCGGTAAGGCGGCCGAGGAACGACTTGCGGCTCGTGCCGATCACCAGCGGGCGGCCGAGATCGGTCAGCTCGTGCAGGCGCCGCAGCAGCTCGAGGTTGTGCTCGAGCGTCTTGCCGAAGCCGATGCCGGGATCGAGCTGGATCCGCTCCTCGGGCACACCTGCGGCGACCGCGAACGCCATGCGCTCGCTCAGGAACGCCTTCACGTCGGACACGACGTCGTCGTAGCGCGGGTCGCGCTGCATCGTGCGCGGCTCGCCGAGCATGTGCATCAGGCAGCAATCCAGGTCGCGGTCGGCCACGAACGCCGCGAGCTCCGGGTCGTGCCGGAAGGCGCTGACGTCGTTGACGTAGCTCGCGCCGGCCTCGACCGCCGCCTCGGCGACGCGCAGCTTCATCGTGTCGATCGAGATCCGCGCGTCCGCGTCCGCGAGCCCCTCGATCACCGGCACGACGCGGCTCAGCTCGTCCTCGGCGGGGACCGGATCGGCGCCGGGCCGGGTCGACTCGCCGCCGACGTCGAGGATGCGCGCGCCCTCGGACGCGAGCCGCCGGGCGTGCGCGACCGCCGCCTCCGGATCCTCGAACGACCCGCCGTCCGAGAAGGAGTCCGGCGTGACGTTGACCACGCCCATGATCTCGTACACGCGGCACACGCTAGCGGTGCCGCGGACGTCAGACGCCGGCGACCGTCCGGCGCTTGGCGGCGTACATGCCGCGGTCCGCGCCGCGCAGCAGCGACTCGGGCGTGGCCTGCGCGATGGGCTGGACGTGCACGCCGACGCTCGCCGTGGCGAGGACGGCCCCGCGATCGACCAGCACCGGCTCGGCCAGCGCGAGCGCGATCCGGTCGGCCACGTGGCCGGCGTCGTCGCGGTCGTCCAGGCGCGGGATCAGGATCGCGAACTCGTCGCCGCCCAGGCGCGCGAGCGCGTCGCCCGGGCGGACGCACCGCTCGAGCCGGCGCGCGGTGGCGATCAGCACCTCATCGCCGCACGCGTGGCCGTAGGTGTCGTTGATCGGCTTGAAGCCGTCGAGGTCGAGGTAGAGGACGGCGAGCGCGTCGTCGCTGCGGCTGCCCGCGTCGAGCGCCCACTGGAGGCGCTCCATGAAGTAGCGGCGGTTGCCGAGCCCGGTCAACTCGTCGGTCAGCGCGTCGGCGGCCAGATGCGCCTGCAGCGCCTCGCGTGCCGTGACGTCGTGGAAGAGCAGCAGTCGCCCGGCGGCCGCCGCGCGGCCGGTCAGGTCGATGTCCTCGACCTCGAAGACGCGCGTGCCGTCGGACGTGCGGATGACGTCGACGTCCAGGGGCGGCAGGACCTCCCCGGCGTCGCGGCCCACGGCGTCCTCGACCGGGCAGCGCAGCAGCGGCTGCACCGCGGCGTTGCAGTCGACGACGCGGCCGCGCAGGTCGAGCACGACCATGCCGTCGCTCATGTGCTCCACGACGGCGTCGCGGGCGATCGGGACGACGTCGAGCAGGCCCCAGCGCATGCAGCCGAGCGAGACGGCGGTGGCGGTGATCGCGAACGCGATCGTCGTCAGGTCGAACCCGGTGTCCGGGATCCCGAGCAGGTAGAGGACGTTGGCGATCCACGGCGTGCCGATCGCGATCAGCACGACGATCGACTGGCGCCGGTAGAAGCGCCGGTGCGACGCGCGGCCGGACAGCAGCGTGACCGAGGCGGCGAGGATCAGGCCGTAGGCGTACAGCGCGCCGAAGTAGAAGACCGCGCCATGGCCGAGCTGGAGCACGCGGCCGCGGGGCTGGAACGCCTCGATGTCGACCCAGATCAGATGGTGGCTCTCGTTCGTCCAGGCGAGCAGGATGATCGCGCAGGGGACGATCGCCAGCGTGGCGAGGCGCCCGGCCTGGCCCCACGCGCGGCGGCCGCTGTGCTCCACCGCGAAGGCGAAGAACGCGACCGGCAGCAGGTAGACGCCCGGGTACTCCGCCTTGGCCCAGAACATCTTGCGCGCGAGGCCGCCGGCGGCGATCTCGAGGCCGTAGCCGGCGTTCCAGACCGCCACGCAGGCCAGGAAGCACATCAGCGCGATCCCGCCCGGAGCGGAGCGGCGGCGCCAGACGAGCGCGGCCATCGCGGCGCATGCCGCCGAGACCGACAGCAGCAGGAAGCTGGTCACGGGCACGGCGTCCCTCCGGTGAGCCGGGTCATGTCGCCCACGTATCGGCGGGCGCACCCGGAACTTGAGCGCCGTCGTCAGGCGGGGTGCGTCACGTCGCTGAGCCGCCCGGGGCGAGGAGTGACCCCGGGCGGCTCAGGTCGTCGGTCACCAGGCCAGTGAGGCGCCTGCGGACGCCGGAGCGGTGGGGAGCTCGCGGACGACCGGCATCGCGAAGACGCGGGGAGCGGCGGTGCGGGAGCGGTGGGTGACGAGGAGGGTCATGAGAGGCACTGGGGAGGTTGGGTGAAGCTTCTCACCGCGTCCCCCTCGGCGAGCGGGGGCTGGCAGGCATCTCGCGGTGCGGAAGGCCACACCGCGGCCGGTGGCTAGCGGGGCGTCCTGCGGCGGCGGCGCAGGCGCTCCGCGTGGGAGGCGGTCGCGAGCTGGATCTGATGGAGGCCGGGGTTCATGCGAGGCACTCTCCCACCCTGCGCAGGGCGCGCCGGTGATGCAGGCAGGCGTTCGGTGGTGCGGTCAGCGACGCGCTCGGTACGGGGAGCCGAACCCGTGCTGAGCGCGATGCCGAGCAGGATCACCGTGCCGCCGATCAGCTGCGGCGCGCCGAACGGATCGCCGAATGCGAGCGCTCCGGCCATCGTGCCCACGAGCGGCTCCAGGTTCAGGAACGCGCCGGCGAGCTCAGGCGCCACGCGCGACTGGCCGTAGGCGAACAGGGCGAACGGAGCGAGCGTGCCGGCGGTCGCGAGCGCGGCGAGGGCGAGGACCGGCCCGCCGGTCGTGGGCGCCTGCGGAAGGCCCTCGAGCGCCGCGTTCGGCACCGCGGCGAGCATGCCGGCGAGCATCTGGACGGCGGTCACGGCGATCGGGTCGCGGCCCTTGAGCACCGCGGGCTGGGCGACGACGAAGACCGCCGACAGCGCGACGCTCAGCCCGACGAGCGCGTCGCCGCGCAGCGATGCGGCGCCTCCGCCCCCGCCGGCCACGAGGCCGACGCCGCCGATCGCCAGCGCGAAGCCGAGCCACGCGCGTGCGGGCGTCGAGCCGGTGCCGCGGGCGGCGGCGAGCAGCGCGACCAGCGCCGGCACGGCGCCGACGATCAGCGCCGCGTGGCTGACGCTGGTGTGGGCGATGCCGGCGTTCTGGAGCACGATCACGACCCCGTAGCCGGCCGCGCCGGCGCCGAGCACGGCGGGCGTGAACGCGGCGCGCAGGTCGCGGCGCGCGACGAGCGCGAGGATCGGCGCCGCCATGCCGAAGCGCGCGACCGTCAGCCAGCCGCCGTCGAGCCAGTCCAGGGCGACCTTGGACAGCGGGACGGTGAGGCCCCAGAAGAGCCCGGCGAGGGCGAGGGCGATGAGCGGTGACCGGAAACGCTTCGACATGACAAGTTCGATTCTCGCCGAATTTTTCACAGGCATGAGGTGGATTTGACGATTGCGCCGGTAGACGAAACAATATTTGGCGAAGTGGCCATCACGCTTGACGAAATCGATGTCCGATTACTGAGGGAGCTGGAGCTCGACGCCGACCGGCCGAATGTGGAGCTCGCGCGACTCGTGGGGCTCTCCCCGGCCGCGACGCTCAACCGCGTGCGGCGCCTGAAGGAGTCGGGCGTGATCCGGCGGGTCTCCGCGCGGCTGGATTCCGCCGCGGCCGGGTTCACGCTGCAGGTCTACGTGATGGTCACGCTGGCGCGGCACGACGAGGCGGCCGAGCGGCGTTTCTACCAGGAGATCCGCGCGCTGGACCAGGTGATCGCGGCCGACACGGTCGCGGGAGAGACGGACGCGCTGCTGATGATCATCGCGCGCGACGTCGCCGAGCTGCAGCTCGTCCTGTCACGGCTCTCGACGCGCGGCGGCGCGCAGCGGCTGATCACGCTGCTGCGGCTGGGCGAGATCAAGCCGCCGTCGCCGCTGCCCTTGAAGGCGACGCGCTGAGCCTCCCCGATTCGTCCACCCGAATCGTGCGCGAACACGCCCGTGCCGATGGAGCCGGCATGGATATCGCCGGCGTCGCCGCCCTCACGATCCAGGCCAACGCCCTCGACGCCGTGCGCAGCACGCTGGCCACGGCTCAGGCCCAGCCGGCCACGCCGCCGGCGCAGGCGGACGTCATCCTGCAGCTCTCCACGGCCGCGTCCGCGCTGCTCACCGGGCATCCAAAGTGACGCCGGCTGCGTAGTACGGATTGCCCTACCTCCAGCTCCGGCTGCCCTCCACGCCACACACCGGCTCCCTCCCCTCGTGAGCCCCTACCGCCGCTGACAGTCTGCACCCCACGATGTCCGCCCTCGAACTGAGAACCCACCTCATCGAGCTCAAGGCCGAGCGGGCACTGGCCGAGGAGACCGGCGTCGCGTCGATCGCGTCTTACATGGAGGACCTGGAGCGCGACATCGCGCGCTCGCGGGCGGCCTTCGTGGGTGCGGCGGTGACGGAGATCGCGTCGTTCCGCGCGCAGCTCTCCGGCTGCTCCTTCGGCTAGGCCTGGAACGACGACGGGCCCCCGGAGGGGCCCGCTGCCTTCAGTCGCTTCCGGCCGGCCTCAGGCGAGGTCGGGCTTCTCGGGCAGCTCGAGCCCGCGCAGTTCGGCGGCATAGCCGGGACGCGGGATCGGGCGCGGCGCGGACTCGCGCGGCGAGACCGTGCCGGGCACCTCGGGGCCGACCTGCGTGCCGGGCGGCAGCTGGTCGGGGGCGGGCGGGCCCCAGATCTCGGCCTCGGACTTGCCCTCGAGCAGCGCCTCGAACTCCTCGCGCTCGATCGTCTCGCGCTTGAGCAGGATCTCCGAGATCACCTCGAGGCGCTCGCGGTGGTCGGACAGGATGTCCCGCGCCACCTGGTGCGCGCCCTCGACGATGCGGCGGATCTCGTCGTCGATCTCGCGCGCGATCTCGTCGGAGTAGTCCGGCTCGGCGCTGAACTCGCGGCCGAGGAACGGCTGGCCGTGATCGTGCCCGAAGACGCGCGGGCCGAGCTTCTCGCTCATGCCGAAGCGCATCACCATCTGCTTGGCCGTCGCCGTGACCTTCTCGAGGTCGTTCGACGCGCCGGTGGTGATCTCGCCGAAGATGATCTCCTCGGCGGCGCGGCCGCCGAGCGTCATCGCCATCGTGTCGGTCAGCTCCGCCTTGGTCGTGAGGAACTTGTCCTCGGTCGGCATCGAGATCGTGTAGCCGAGCGCCTGGCCGCGGCTGATGATCGAGATCTTGTGGACCGGGTCGGAGTGCTCGAGGAAGTGGCCGACGATCGCATGGCCCATCTCGTGGTAGGCCGTGATCAGCCGCTCCTTCTCGCCCATGACCCGGGTCTTCTTCTCCGGGCCGGCGACCACGCGCATGATGCCCTCTTCGAGCTCGATCTGCGTGATCTCCTTCTTGCCCGTGCGGGCGGCGAGGAGCGCAGCCTCGTTGACGAGGTTGGAGAGGTCGGCGCCCGTGAAGCCCGGCGTCTGCCCGGCCAGCGCGTCGATGTTGATCTCCTTCGCCAGCGGCTTGCCGCGGGTGTGGACCTCGAGGATCTTGGCGCGGCCCTTGCGGTCAGGGCGGTCGACGGTGATCTGGCGGTCGAAGCGGCCGGGGCGCAGGAGGGCGGGATCGAGGATGTCGGGCCGGTTGGTGGCCGCGATCATGATGATGTTGTCCTTGGCCTCGAAGCCGTCCATCTCGACGAGCAGCTGATTGAGCGTCTGCTCGCGCTCGTCGTGGCCGCCGCCCAGGCCGGCGCCGCGGTGGCGCCCGACGGCGTCGATCTCGTCCATGAAGATGATGCAGGGCGAGTTCTGCTTGGCCTGCTCGAAGAGGTCGCGCACGCGGGATGCGCCCACGCCGACGAACATCTCGACGAAGTCCGAGCCGGAGATCGAGAAGAACGGCACGCCCGCCTCACCCGCGACGGCGCGGGCGAGCAGCGTCTTGCCGGTGCCGGGAGGCCCGTAGAGCAGGACGCCCTTCGGGATCCGGGCGCCCAGCGCCTGGAACTTCTTGGGGTTCTCGAGGAACTCCTTGATCTCGTGCAGCTCCTCGACGGCCTCGTCGACGCCGGCGACGTCGCGGAAGGTGATCTTCGGCGAGTCGACCGACAGCCGCTTGGCGCGCGACTTGCCGAACGACATCACCTTCGAGCCGCCGCCCTGGACCTGGTTCATCAGGAAGATCCAGAACCCGATGAAGATCAGGATCGGGAAGACGTAGGTCAGCAGGCTCAGGATCACGCTCGAGCGTGCCGGCTTGATGTCGAACGACGTCAGCTTGCCCTGCTGCTCGGCGGTGGTGAGCTGCTTGACGAGCTGGCCGCCGTCGTCCTGGGCGTAGCCGATCTCGTAGCGCTTGCGGTCCGGGCCCTTGAGCACGACCTCGGCGGAGAGGTCCTTCGTCTTCAGCGTGACCGAGTCGACCTTGCTCTGATCGAGCTGGTTGAGGAAGCCGCTGTAGCCCGGGGACTTGGTCTGGTCGCCGCTGGCGATCAGCTTCGACGCGAAGAACGCCAGCACGATCACGATCAGGATCGGAAAGGCTGCGCTCTTGAAGAAGCGGCTCATGAGCCCGCGCGCACCGAACGCGCTGAAGTGATACGGCGGTACAAGATGTTCAAGGCTACCAGGGGAATGAGAGTGGTCTGGAGGGTCGGTCAGTGTAGGTCGCGGAACCTATGCCGTCCCTAATGAGCATCGGCAGGTCCGGGATCAGCCACCAGGCTCGAAGGTCCAGTACCCGGGCCAGTCGCCGGACAGGACCGGCGCCGCGGCGCGCCGGCGCCTAATCGTCTGAGAGCTCCAACGCGGCGACGTAGGGCAGGTTGCGGTAGCGCTCGGCGTAGTCGAGTCCGTACCCGATCGCGAACTTGTCGGGGATCTCGAAGCCGGTGTAACGCACCGGGAGGTCGACGGTGCGGCGGCTCGGCTTGGTCAGCAGCGCGCAGACCTCGAGGCTCGCCGGCCCGCGCGCCTGCAGCGTGCGGAGGAGGTACTGGAGCGTCAGGCCGGAGTCGACGATGTCCTCCACGATCAGGACGTCCCGTCCCTCGAGCGGAGCGTCGAGGTCCTTGAGGATGCGCACGACGCCCGAGGACTCGGTCGAGGATCCGTACGACGCGACGGCCATGAAGTCGACCTCGCACCCCGTGTCCAGGTGGCGCATGAGGTCCGCCAGGAACAAGAAGGCGCCCTTCAGGACGCCGATGAGGAGGAGGTCCTTGCCGGCGTAATCGCCGGCGATCTGGTCCGCCATCTGCTTGATGCGATGCTGCAGCTCGTCGGCCTGGACGAGGATCTCGCCGATCTCTTCGCTCATGGGGCCGCGGAGTCTAGGCGGGGCTCTCCCATGAGAGCCTGACGCGGTCGGTCGTCGCGTCCGTGACCCGGAAGCGCTCGGCGGTCGCGACGCCCGGGACCCAGGCGATCTCTCCTGCGGAGACGACGACCGGGATGCGCGAGCGCTGCTCGCGCGGGACCTTGCGGTCGGTGAAGAGGTCCTGCAGCGAGCGGCTGCCGGCGAGGCCCAGCGGGCGCATGCGGTCGCCGGGCCGCCAGGCGCGCACCTCGAGCTCGGCGGCGAGCGGGCGCGCGTCGAGCGTGCCGTCGGCGACGGGGATGTCCGCCCCGCGCTCGGCCGCGATCACGCCGCCGCCGAACGCGGCGCTGCCGGGCACGGTCAGGCGCGCGGGGAGCGGCTGCGCGGGCGCGCGGGCGCGCTCGATCGTCAGGCGCCCGTAGGTGACGACGGCGCGCAGGCCGCCGGGGAGGTCGAGCGACCGCGTCCCCCGGTCGCCGAGCGCGAGGATCTCGTCCAGCCGGTCACCGACCGCGGGCCCGGGCGCGGGGACGTCCTCCACCACGGGATCGCCGCCGCCCGCCGGCGGCGTCTCGCCCCCCGCCGCCCTGTCGGCGAGGCGCTGGATCGCCAGGCGGGCGAGGGCGGGCGGCATGGCGGCGAGGCGGGCGATCTCGGGCGGTCCTTCGCCGAGGGCGACGTCGACCGCGGCGTCGAGGACCGCGGCCTCCTCGCGCAGCAAGGCGAGCGTGCGCAGGATGTTCTCCTCGGCGGCCGGGTGGAGCGCTCGCAGCGCGGGCACGAGGCCGGCGCGCATCCGGCCGCGCTTGGACTCCTCGTTGCTCGCGTCCTCGCGCCATGCGAGCCCGCGCTCGGCGCAATACGCCGCCGTCTCCTCGCGCGTGATGCCCAGGAGCGGGCGGACGAGCCGCCCCGAGCGCTCCGGCATGCCGAGCAGGGCGCGACGTCCCGGTGAGGCGGCGAGCCGGTAGAGCACCGTCTCGATCTGGTCGGTCGCGGTGTGACCCGCCGCCACCACGGCATCTCGCGCGGGCGCGAGCCGCGAGGCGTGCGCGTAGCGCTCGTCGCGCGCCCATGCCTGCACGTTGCCCTGCGGCGGCCGCCGCGGGCGCTGCACGATCAGCTCGACGCCCAGGCGCGCGCAGGTCGCCTCGCACTGCGCCTGGTCGGCGGCGGCCGCGTCGCGCAGGCCGTAGTTGAGATGCAGCGCGGTCACCGGGCCGGCGAGCCGGACCGCGAGATCCAGCAGGCAGGTCGAGTCGCGCCCGCCGGAGAGCAGCACCACCACCGGCCCGGCGAGCAGCCCGCCGGCGCGCACCCGCGCCTCGACGGCGGCGGCGACCCCGCCGGCACGGTCGCGGGCGGAGACCTCCGGCGGGTCGCCGGTCCCGGCATCGCCGCGCGGACGCGCCGCGCCGGCGCCCGGCCGGGGGGCCTCGCTCACGGCTTCCCTCTCGGCCGCGCGAGGAACAGCTCGGTCGCCTCGTCGAAGCCCTTCAGCTTCACCTCGCCGATGTGCTGGAACGCGAGGTGGCGCCCCGCCGACTCGACGACCTCGCGCGTGACGAGCACCTCGCCGCCGGCCGCGCGGGCGCCGACGCGGGAGGCGAGGTTGACCGCGCGGCCGTAGTAGTCGCCGTCGCGGTACAGCGCCAGGCCCACGTGGAGCCCGATGCGCGGGAGCGGGCGGTCGACCGCCAGCTCCTGGAACCCGACCGCCCAGTCGACGAGCGCCGACGCGTCGCTGCCGACGATCATCACCTCGTCGCCGATCGTCTTGATCACGCGCGCGTCGTCGGGCAGCGAGTCCTCGACGGCGCTCACGAATCGCTCGACGACCTCGAGCGCCTCCTCCTCCCCCAGCTCCTCGGTCAGCCGCGTGTAGCCGGCGAGGTCGGCGAACGCGATCGCGACGCGCACGCGCCCGAGCGCGCCGTCCTGCTCGCCCACCGACTCCAGGTGGCCGACGACGTCCTGCGCGACGAAGTGCTGGAGCAGCCGCTGGTGGACCTGATCCATGATCGGCGCGCTCAGCGGCAGCAGCTCCGAGGCGAGGCCGGCGAGCTCCTCGGCGATGTCGAGCCCCTCGACGCCGTCGCGGATCAGCGGCTCGTGGACATAGAGGTGGAACAGCTTGACCTCGGCGTCGGCGATCTGCGCGAGCGCCTGGCCGTACACGCGCACGAGCTGCAGGAACGCGACCAGCGGGAGCCCGGCGTTCAGGACGGTGGCAAGGCTTTTGAGCAGCTCGACGTCGTCGTCGGACAGCTGCTCGAGCGAGCCCGGCGAGAAGCCCGCGGCCGACCAGATGCGCTCGATCATGCCCGGCTCGAGCCCGGTCTCCTCCGCCGCCTGCTCCAAGGTGCGCGTCGGCGGGCGCGGTGGGAAGAGGTCCTCCAGGTATCCGTACGCGAGCCGGCCGCTGAGCGCCGCGTCGCGCAGCTGGGCCAGGCTGTGGCCGGCCTTGCGCAGCCGCGCCACGATGCGGGCCTGGGCCAGCGCCGCTCGCGTCCACTCGCCGTCGCGCAGCGGCACGATCCCCTCCGCGACCCAGCGGCGCAGCGTCGCCGGCGACACCTCGAGCGCGCGGGCGACCTCTAGCGTCGTCGTAGGCTCGGCCATGGCGGGAGAAGGAAGCTTAAGCCGCAGGACGGAAGCGGCGGGACCTCAGGCCCCGCCGCGCCTCTGCGGGCAATGCGGCCCGCTGCCTCGGCCGGCGGCGTTCGTCGTGGGCGACGCCTTGCAATGAGCTCCTGGCGGAGTCACCACTGTTCCGGCCAATGGGTGCTCGAAGGTCTAGCGCGGCACCCGTGGGGTGTCAAATCCGCGCCGTTAGAGCTCAGACCTTGAGGTGCGGGCGCTCGCGCTCCACGTAGTCGCGGTACTGGGCGTAGACCGGCTTCGTGATCGGGATCAAAGCCAGCGCCGCCTTCATGTCCCCACTCGTCTTGATCCGCCGCCTCGCGACGGCCATCGCGACGTTCTCCTTGCCCTGGAAGTAGCGGTTGGCGACCTCGGAGGACATCGTCATCTTCACCCTGGGCTCCCAGTCGACGTCGTCCGACCACTCCCAGTGCAGGTTGCCGTCCTCGCCCTGCCGCGCGGCCCGGATGTTCACGACCAGGTCGAAGTCGTCGAACTCGAACCGCTGCGGGCAGTCGGCGTCGCGCAGCCGGGGCCCCATGTCGGGGTCCGCGTCCATCATCCGGAACACCTCGTCGATGACGTCCCGGACCTCACGGGCCGATTCGAACGAGGCGGCCATCGGCTAGGAGCTCCCGCCGGACGAAGCGGGCTTGGCGGGAGGCGCCGGGGTGGCGGGCTTCGCGGCCGGAGCCGAGGCGGCCGGAGCCGGCGTGGGCTTGGCCGGGGCGGTCGGCTTCGCGCCGTTCGCGGGCTTCGCCGCGGCCGGCTTCGCGGCGGGCTTGGACGCCGCGGGCTTCGACGCGGCCGGTTTCGACGCGGCGGGCTTGGCGGCCGCAGGCTTCGACGCCGCCGGCTTGGAGTTGGCGGGCTTGGAAGCAGCGGGCTTGGACGTCGTCTTCGAGGCCGCCGGCTTGGAGTTGGCCGGCTTGGAGGCGGCAGGCTTGGACGCGGTCTTCGACACCGCGGGCTTGGACGCCGCGGCCTTCTTGGCGGCGGCCTTCTTCGCCGCGGGCTGCTTCGCGGCGGCCTTCTTGGCGGCCGCCTTCTTCGCCGAGGCCTTCTTCGCGCTCGGCTTCTTCGCGGCCGGCTTCTTGGCGGCAGGCGGCGCCGCGGGGTCGGGCTTCGCGATCGGCGACGCGGAGCCGCCGAGGCCCTCGAGCGAGCCGACGCGCCGCGCGAGGCCCTCGAGCTCACGCCGGAGGCCCTTGAGCTCATCCAGGACCTTCATGTCCTCGAAGGTCTGGCGCACGCGACCGGCGGCGTGCGCGATCTCGTCGACGAGCTGGCGGGTGCGCTCCCCGGAGACGCTGCCCAGCGCGTGCTCGACCGCCGAGCGGACGGCTTCGACGGCATCTTGGCTGTCCTTCTTGTCCTTCTTGTCCTTCTTGTCCTTCTTCGCCATAACGCGCGCAACTCTAGTTCTATGGCCCGCGTCATGTCGCGACAGATCATCCATTTACGCCCGAATGCCGACGTCGCCGAGCGCGTGCTGCTGCCCGGAGACCCCGGACGGGCACTCCGGCTGGCCCAATTACTCACCGGCAAGCCGCGCATGTTCAACCACAACCGCGGCCTCTGGGGCTACACCGGAACCGCCGCGGACGGGGAGCTCCTCACCGTGCAGGCGACCGGCATCGGCGGCCCCAGTGCGGCGATCGTGACCGAGGAGCTGATCCGCCTCGGCGCGCGCCGCCTCGTCCGCGTCGGGACGTGCGGAGCGTTGGGGGATCGCCTCCGACTCGGAGATCTGGTGATCGCGGAGCACGCGGTGGCGGCGGATGGCGCGAGCCGCGCACTCGGCGCGTCCGGAGCATTGCCGGCCGACGCAACGCTGCTTGCGCGGCTGCGCGCGGCCGCGCCGGCCGCGCCGGCCGCCCATGCGGGCACCGTCGTCTCCGTCGACCTCTTCTACGACCCCGGCCCCGCGCACCGCGACGGGGCCCTGGCGATCGAGATGGAGGCGGCGGCGATCTTCGCCGTCGCCGCCCGCCACGGGGTGCCCGCGGCGTGCGTGCTCACCGTCAGTGACATCGTCGCCACCGGCGAGCGGATCGGCGCGGACGAGCTGATCGCCGCCGAGGAGGCGCTCGGGCGCGCGGGCGCCGCCGCGGTCGCCTGACGCGCTACTTCGCCTTCTTGGCCGCCGGTCCGCGGGCCGCGGTCTTCTTCGCCGCCGGCGGCGGCGCGTCGACGGCGAGGCGCTCCTGCGAGCGGTGGACGGGCGCCGGCGACGCGTCGAGCGCACTGGCGACGTGCCCGAGCTCGAGCGTCAGCTTCACCAGCTGCGCCTCGACCCCACGGAGACGATCCGCCACGCCCGGGTCCGAACCGCGCGCGGCGGCTTCGAGCTGCGAGCTCAGGCGGTCCACGCCGGCCTGCACGCCGTCGAGCCGGTCCTCGACGCCCTCGAGCCGCTGCGAGACCGAGCGCAGCCGCTTCGTCAGCCGCTCCACGTCGGCCGCCGAGGGGATGTTCAGGGCCCCCAGCGCGGCCTCCTGGGCGTGGACCGCGCGCTCGCGCGCGGAGAACGCCCGGGTGATCGCGCCGTTGACCAGCGGGTTCTCGAGGAGATCCTGCGCGAGCTTGCCGAGCGCGTCCTCACTCTGTCGGGCCAGCCGCTCGCGCAGGCCCTGGGCGTCGTCGTCTGCCATCTAGGAAGCTCGCCTCCCGGTCACAAGTCGTCACAGGTCGCTGCAGCCGAGGACGGTACCGTAGCCGCACCCCGGCATTCTTCCTCGACCTCAGGTCGAGGTCGATACCTAAAGGGATCATGTCGAATTGCGCCTAATCTGCGCAAGACCCGTCACGATTCTCCGTTGCAAGCCCATGACGGCAGGAAGCCCGGTAGCGTGCCGAGCCAGCCGGGTGTCCAAGCGCCAAGTCATGCAGAACCGTCCGATCGCCATAGCCCTCGCCGCCAGTGCCCTCTACTCAGGGGTGCTCGTCGCGACCGCGCATGCGGAGACGCACTACGTCCGCGTGACGCTGGTGACGGGCCAGCAGCTGACGGTCACCGTCGACGTCCCGCCCGGGACGCCGGTCAGCCAGGTCGCGATCCCCGGGCTGCCCGCGCCGGTCAGCTCGATCGTGGATCTCGGTGTCGCCGAGGGCACGCCGACCCCGACCCAGACCGCGGTGCCGACCCAGACCGCGACGCCGACCCAGACCGCCACGCCGACGCAGACCGCGACGCCCGCGCCGAACACGGACTCGAAGGACTCATCGGACAAGGGCACGAGCCACAAGGGCTCCAAGAAGAAGTCCTCCGGCGATGACAGCAGCTCCAACACCGCCTCGGGCGACGGCGGCGACACCAACAAGGAGTCGCTCACGGGCAAGGTGGAGCCGGCCAAGCCGAAGGCCGATCCCGTGCAGCAGGCCGGCGACCAGCCGCCCGCGCAAGACAACCCGTCGCTCACCGTCGCGACGCCGGGCGCGGCCAAGATCGGCGTGCCGAACTTCTTCATCGACAAGTTCCGGATCCCGCCGTTCCTGCTGCCGATCTATCAGGCGGCGGGCACGGAGTACGGCGTCAAGTGGGAGCTGCTGGCCGCGATCAACGAGATCGAGACCGACTACGGCCGCAACACCAACGTCTCCACGGCCGGCGCCCTCGGCTGGATGCAGTTCATGCCGGCCTCGTGGAAGACCTACGGCGTGGACGCCAACAAGGACGGCGTCAAGGATCCCTACAACCCGGTCGACGCCATCTTCGCGACCGCGCGCTACCTCAAGGCGGCGGGTGCCGACAAGGACATCCGCGGCGCGGTCTTCGCCTACAACCACGCCGACTGGTACGTCGATCAGGTGCTGATGCGCGCGCAGGTCCTCAGCGGCCTGCCGACCAACCTCGTCGGCTCGCTCACGGGGCTCACCGAGGGCCGCTTCCCCGTGATGGCGAAGGCGACGTACGCCGACCAGGTCGACAAGAAGTCGCTCAAGGACAGCAAGCGCCGCAACCCGGTCGTGGCGGTCTCGAGCACCGCCGACCGCCGCGGCATCTCGATCTTCGCCGACGCCGGCGCGCCGGTGATCGCGGTGACCGACGCCAAGGTCGTCAAGGTCGGCCAGTCCGCGCGGCTCGGGCGCTTCGTCCAGATCCAGGACGCCTACGGCAACACCTACACCTACGGCAGGCTCGCCAAGGTCTCGCAGCTCTACGCCGCGCCGAAGCCGCAGCGCGTGACGGCCGCGCAGATCAAGCAGGAGCTCAAGCTGCCGAAGCCGGACGCGGCCCCGACGCAGCCGGCGTCGGACACGTCGGTGCCGGCGAGCAAGCGGCGCATCAAGGCCAACCCGCCGGCCGAGACGGTCAGCCGGACAGCGGCCAAGCCGTCCTCTCCGAGCGCCTCCAAGCTGCGCCTGTTCGCGCATCCGGCGCGCGCGAACTCCGCGGCCGCCGGCGGCGCCCAGCAGCAGTTCCTGGCCACCGGCCGCATCGACGGCGCGCTGACGCCGGCGCGCGCGCTCGGCCTCGCGCGCGACCAGGTCGTCATCAAGCACCTCAAGGCGGGCGCGCAGATCCCCGCCGGCACCGTGCTCGGCCGCATCGGCAAGGCGTCGAACCCGGCGCATCCGTACATCCGCTTCGAGATCCGCCCGGCGGGCCGCGGCGCCCCGCGCATCGATCCGAAGCCGATCCTCGACGGCTGGAAGCTGCTCGAGTCGACGGCCATCTATCGCGCCAAGGGCAAGAACCCGTTCGTCGGCGACGACGCGGCGACGCCCAGCATCGGCCAGATCCTGTTGATGGACAAGGACTCGCTGGCCAAGCGCGTGCTGGCCGACCCGCGGATCCAGATCTACGACTGCGGCCGCCAGGACATCCAGGCCGGCGCGATCGACCGCCGCGTGCTCGCGACGCTCGAGTTCCTCGTGGCGTCGGGCTTCAACCCCACCGTCAGCGCGCTCGAGTGCGGGCACTCGTACCTGGCCGACTCGGGCAACGTGTCCGAGCACAGCTCCGGCGACGCGGTCGACATCGCGGCGATCAACGGGATCCCGATCCTCGGCCACCAGGGCGCCGGCTCGATCACCGAGATGGTCATCCAGCGGCTGCTGACGCTGCAGGGCACGATGAAGCCGCACCAGATCATCTCGCTGATGACGTTCGACGGCGCCGACAACACGCTCTCGCTGCCCGATCACGCCGATCACATCCACGTCGGCTTCCGGCCGCTGTACGGTGCCAACACGAAGCTGGGCCGTCAGCTCAGCGCGATCCTCAAGCCCGACCAGTGGACCCGGCTCATCCAGCGCCTCGGCACGATCGACAACCCCAAGGTGTCGCTGCAGCCGTCGAAGTACGCGCTCAAGACGGACCCGTCGCGCAAGGGTCCGAAGTAGCCCGCCGCTTCGGGTTCGTCCAGTGGGAGTTCGCGGGCCGGCTCGGTCCGGCTCCCGGCCGCTACGTCGTGCGCCGGTTCGCGGGCGACGATGTCCGGCAGGTGATCGTCGTCGACGAGCCGACCGCGCGGCCGGCGCGGCGGCGCCGTGCCCGGCGAGCGGCGCCGGGGGCGCCGGCCGCGGTCGCCCCGGTGACGCGCGTGACGGTGATCGGCGCGCAGCCGCTCGCGAACGCCGAGGCGTGGCTGCGCAGCGCGAGCGTCGAGCCCGCCGAGCGGGCGCTGGCCTCGCTGGTCGCCCTGCACCGCATCGCCGCGGCGGACCCCGCCGTGGCCGACGCCGACCCCGCGCGGGCGCTCGTCGCGCGCGTCGGCTACGGGACCGGCGACGTCGTCGCGACCGGTGCGTGGGAGGCAGCGCGCGAGCTTGCGCCCGAGGAGCGCGCGCGGCGGCTGCGCCTGCGCCGCGGCCCGGACCTGCGCCCGCAGGAGCGGCTGTCGGCGCTGCTGGCCGCGCGCGATGCCGCGCTGGCCTGCGAGGAGCTCACGCTGCGCGCACGGGCCGACTTCGACCGCGGCCGCGATCGCGAGGCGGCGATCCAGCTGGAGGCGGCGTTCGGCGCGGCCCTCGCCGAGTTGCAGTGCTGGCGCGGGATCGCCGGGATACCCCGGAGGTTGACGGAGCTCGAGGGTCTGCGCGACGGCGTCGTGCAAGCGGCGGCGGCCGCCCGCGAGGGCCGGCTCGAGCCGGCCGACATGGAGCACGTCGGCGCCGCGCTCGAGCGGCTCGAGTCCGCGCTGCGGGCGCGGGCGGCGAGCGCGTAGCGGCAGCGCTCCTCGCCGTCAAGGTTCACGACGCTGCGCGATCCGGCGGCCGGCCGACACCGGCAGCGGCGCGTTCGCGATGCGCCGGCTACAGCGCCGCGACCACGGCCTCGAGCTCGGCGACGACGTCGCCTGAGAGCTTGACGGCGGCCTCGCGATCGTACGGTGTGGGCCCCATCGTCACGATCGCGAGCCGGCCGCCGTGGGCGAGGGTGTCGGCGGGCAGCGCAGCGACCGGATAGACCTCGAGCGAGGAGCCGATCGCGAGCATCAGCCCGGCGCCGGCTGCGAGCTCCTGGGCGCGCTCGATCGCCCGCTCGGGCAGGAGCTCGCCGAACAGGACGACGTCGGGCTTCAGCGGCAGCCCGCACTCGCAGCGCGGGATCCCGTCCGCGTCGCGGGCGAGCCGCGCGCGCGTCTCGGCCAGCGGGACCCGCGTGCGGCAGGCCAGGCACGACGCGCTCGCGATCGAGCCGTGGACCTCGATCGGGTCCCGAGTCCCCGCGGCCGCGTGCAGCCCGTCGATGTTCTGCGTGATCACGCCCGCGAGCAGCCCGCGGCGCTCGAGCTCGGCGAGGGCCAGGTGCGCCCCGTTCGGCCGCTTGCCGTCGAGCGCGGCGAAGCGCTGCCCGTAGAACGACCAGAAGCGCGCCGGATCGCGCCGCCAGACGGAGATGTGCGCGACCTCCATCGGGTCCACGTTCGCCCACAGGCCCGTCTGCGGCGTGCGGAAGTCCGGGATCCCGGACGGCACCGAGATGCCCGCGCCGGTGAGGGCGACGACGGGCTGACACGAGCGGATCAGCGCGGCGACTCGCGCCGCGTCGTGGCGCGGCGACGTCGCCTCGGCGGGCGCGGCCTGCGCGCCCGCCCGCGGCTCGTTCAGCGGCCCTTGAATCGCGCCTTCCGCTTCTCGATGAACGCCGAGATGCCCTCGCGGGCGTCCTCGGACGTGAACGCCTTCATGAACCCGTCGCGCTCGGCGGCGAGCCCCTCGTCGAGGTCGCCGGCGTGCGAGACGCGCTTGATCTGCTCCAGCGCGACCGGCGCCTGGCCCGCGAGCTTGCGGCCCCAGGAGAGCGCCGCGTCGAACAGCTCGTGGTCGGCGACGACGCGATTGGCGAGCCCGTACTCGTAGGCCTCCTCGGCCGAGATCGGGTCGCCGACCGTATTCATCTCCAGCGCCTTGGCCGGCCCGACGAGCCGCGCGAGCCGCTGGGTGCCGCCGAAGCCGGGGATGATGCCGAGGTTGATCTCAGGCTGGCCGAAGGAGGCCGACTGGCCGGCGAGGCGGACGTCGCACGCCATCGCGACCTCGCAGCCCCCGCCGAGCGCCATGCCGTTGACGGCGGCGATCGTCATCACCCGCGAGCCCTCCCACTGGCGGCCGAGCGCGTGGATCTTCTCCAGGTGCTCGCGGCCCGAGTCGGCATCCCACTTCGTGAACGCCTTGATGTCGGCGCCCGCGCAGAACAGCGTCGGGTTCGGCGAGGCCAGCACCATCGCCCGCGCGCCGCGGGCGACGAGGTCCTCCCACGCCTTGCGCAGGCCATCGATCACGTCCGGGGAGAGCGAGTTCGCGGGCGGGTTGTCGAGCCAGACGACCGCCACGTCGTCGCGCATATCGAGCTTGACCGGCGCGGTCTCGTAGCCGGACTCGACCTGCGGGTACGGATAGAAGCCCTGCCCGCTCTTGGCGCCCAGGCGCCCCTGGGCGACCAGCCGGCGGAGGATCACCGGCGGCTCGAAGTGCTCGCCCCACTCGCGCTCGGCGTTCTCGAGCGCGGCCAGGACCTCGTCGAGGCCGCGGAAGTCCGCGCGCGCGAACGGACCCGGGACCATGCCGGTGCCGAGCATCATCCCCATGTCGATGTCGCGGACGCCGGCGACGCCCTCCTCGAGCACGAGGCAGGCCTCGACGAACGCCTTCAGGGTGAAGCGGTCGGCGATCGAAGCGTCGACCTTCGGAGTCGTGTCAGGAGTGCTCATAGAAGCCCTTCCCGCTCTTGGCGCCGAGGTTGCCCTGCTCGACGAGCTCCTCCATCGCGCGGTGGACGTAGAAGCGGTCGCCGTACGCGTCGTGCAGGTCGCGCGCCACCTTGACGGTCGTGTCCAGGCCCGACATGTCGGCGACGCGGAACGGGCCCATCGGCATCTGCGTCTGCTCCTGGACGACCTTGTCGATCTCCTCGAAGGAGGCGCCGGTCTCGTCCTGGTAACGCCAGATCTCGCTGGCGGTCGAGACGAGGATGCGGTTGACCACGAAGCCCGGGCACTCGGCCGCGCGGACCGGCACCTTGCGGATCTGCTGCGCGAAGGTCGCCGCGGCCTGCGCGGTCTCCGGCAGCGTGTCGTCGCCCTCGATGATCTCGACCAGGCGCATGTATGAGGCCGGCCAGAAGAAGTGGAAGCCCACGACCTTGTCGGGCCGGTTGGTGATCTCGCCGATCTCGGTGATCGACAAACCGGAGGTGTTGGAGGCGAGGATCGCGTGCCCCGGCGTCGCCGCGTCGAGATCGGCGAAGACCTGGTGCTTGATCTCCATCTTCTCCGGCACGGCCTCGATCACGAAGTCGACGTCGCCGAAGCCGTCGTAGGAGGTGGTGCCGGTGATCAGGCCGAGCGTATGCTCGAGCTGGGCGTCGGCCTGCTCCTGCGAGATCTTGCCCTTCTCGACGAGCTTGGCGACCTGCCGCTGCGTCACCTCGCGGGCCTTTGCGAGTCCCGCGTCGACGAACTTCCGGTCGACGTCCTTGAGCTGGACCGGCACGTCCGCGGACGCGATCACCTGGGCGATCTCGCCGCCCATGACGCCCGCGCCGACGACCGCCGCTTTGAACACGAACATATCTCGCGACATTAGCGTTCGCGACCGAACTGGCGCTCCGCTGCCAGCTCGTACGAGAACCGCGTCAGAGTGCGCTGCAGCGACTCCCGCAGCTGCCGCCGGAACCACCATTTCCGCGCAGGCGGGACGCGCTCCTTGGGCTCCGGCTCGACCTCGAGGGTGATGCGCGTCTCCTCCAGCCCAGGTTCGAATGTGACACGTCTCACGCCCGTCCAGGTAGCGTCCTCGAACGAGAGCGTCTGCCCGAGCCGCGGCTCGTAGCGCGTGACGCGCTCCACCACGCGCCCGCGCGAGCCCGGCGGGGCGTCCCATACGAGCCTCGATCCCGCCTGCGGCCATCCGTCGTCGAGCCGGATGACCTTCCCGAACCCGTCGACCCACGACGCCCAGCGCGTGCGGTCGTACCAGAGCTGCTCCGCCTCCACGGCGCGGCCGGGCACGACGATCGAGGCCTTCACGGGTCGGCTCACCGGCGTAGCGTAATCTCACGCCTACACGGCGGCGGGCCTCGACGTCAGGTTGAGGCTTAGCCCTTGTCGGCCGGCTTGTACGAGATCGTCTCGCAATGCGAGACCTTATAGCCGGGCCGGGACTTGTGGCTGATGAAGAGGATGTCGTGGCCGGCGCCGCAGTCGATCGTCCCGCGCCCGAAGTGGGCGTGGATGATGTCGGCGCCGCCGCCGCCCTGGATCGCGTTGACGCCGTGGCCGGCGTAGATGAAGTCGTTGCCCGCGCCGCCGTCGAGCAGGTCCTGCTGCGCGGTGCCCTGGCCTGAGGGCTTGTAGTCGCCCCACAGCACGTCCTTGCCTCCGGCGCCGAAGAGTTGGTCGTCGGCGTGACCGCCGAGCAGCTCGTCGTTCCGGGCGGTACCCGTGTGCGACGTGGTCTGGTCGGTCTTGTTGATCCACAGCTGGCCGTTGATCCTGGGCCAGCCCTTGTGGCTGGTCTGGGCGATCGCCGCCGGCGCCGGGACGGCGGCGATCACCAGCATCGCCGTGAGGATTCGCCAGGTCGTCATCGCCCGCAGACTATCCGGGGCGACCGCGGCGGGCGCTCAGGCCGCGGCGGGCTCCTCCACGCGGCGCGGGAGCAGCGTCTCGCGCGCGATCACGAGCCGCTGGATCTGCGACGTGCCCTCGTAGAGCTGCATGATCTTGGCGTCGCGCATCAGCTTCTCGACGGGGTAGTCCTTGATGAAGCCGTAGCCGCCGTAGACCTGCACGGCGTCGGTCGCGACCTCCATCGCGGAGTCCGCGGCGAAGCGCTTGGCATGCGAGGACTCGAGCGTGTTGCGCTTGCCCTGGTCGAGCAGGACGGCGGAGTTCCAGGCGGCCAGGCGCGACAGGTGGACCTTGGTCGCCATGTCGGCGATCAGGAACTGGATCGCCTGGTGCATCGCGATCGGCACGCCGAACTGCACGCGCTGCTTGGAGTACTCGGTCGCGAACTCGAACGCGGCCCGCGCGATCCCCGTGGCCATCGCGGCCACGCCCGGCCGCGTGCGGTCCAGCGTCATCATCGCGAGCTTGAAGCCGGCGTTCTCCTCGCCGATCAGGTGGCCGAGCGGGATCTCGGTGTCGTTGAAGGTGATGGTCGCGGTGTTGGACGCCCGCTGGCCCATCTTGTCCTCCTTCTTGTCCACCGTGACCGTGTCGTCCTTGGGCACGAGGAAGCAGGAGATGCCGCGGTGGCCCTTCTCCTTGTCGGTCTTGGCGTAGACCGTGTAGTAGGAGGCGTAACCGCCGTTGGTGATGAAGCACTTGGAGCCGTTGATGATCCACTTGTCGCCCTTGCGGGTCGCCGTGGTGCGCATCCCGGACACGTCGGAGCCGGCGTCGGGCTCGGTCAGGCAGAAGGACGCGAACAGCGGCGCCTCGGTCAGCATGCCGAGGTACTTCTTCTTGAGCTCCTCGGAGCCGCCGAGCGAGAGCGGCGCGGTCGCCAGGCCATTGGCGCCGATCGAGGTTGCGATGCCGGAGCAGCCCCACGAGAGCTCCTCCTCGATCAGCGCGCCCTCGAGATAGCTCACCCCAGGACCGCCGTACTCCTCGCCGATGTGGGAGTTCATGAGACCGAGCTCCCAGGCCTTCTCGAGGATCTCCTGCGGCCACGTCCCGTCGCGGTCGTACTCCCAGGCGACTGGACGGATCTCCTTGGCGGCGAAGTCGTGCGCCATCTCGCGCAGCGCGCTCTGCTCGTCGGTCAGCGTGAAATCGACCACGGTCTTGCTCCTTGCCAGCTCCAGATTGACTGGTCAGTCAACACTTGGGACAGGGTACCCGCCTTGCCTGAGAGTTCCAACCGGGAACCGGCCACAATTGGAGGATCGTGCAGGACGCCCTGCCAATCGTGATCGTGGCCGTCGTGGTGGTGGCGGCGATCGTCGCCGCGCTCGCGCTCCTGCGCGGGAAGGGCGTCTACGACGACATCCGGGCGGGCGACCTCCCGATCCGGCCCGACCCGCCGGGCGCCCGCGCGGCCGAGATCGCGCAGCTGGTGGCGGCGCGCGACGCGCGCCGCGCCGCGCGCGGGCTGGGCCCCGGCGACCCGCTCGCACCCCTCGGCGACGACCTCCGCGCCGAGGTCCGGGCGCACGTGGAGGCGCGCAACGCCCGCCGGATCGCGCGCGGCGACGCCCCGCTCGACGTCGAGACCGAGATCGAGCGGCGCCTCCGGCAGCTGGACGGGTAGCCTCCGCGACATGCCTGCCGTTCGACGCTTCGATCTCGACGAGGTAACCACCCGTCCGGGCACGTATTTCAACCCGAACACGGAGATCGTCCTGATCGTGGATGACTCCGCGAGCGTCGACCTCGAGCTGATCGAGGACGTCGACGCCGAGGGCGGCGAGTGGCTGCTCCTGAGCGACGATGCCGCCGTCGACGAGCACCGCCGCGACGAGCTCGTCGAGGCGTTCGAGACCGGCCGCGCGCGGTCGGCCGCGCGCGACGACCCGGACGAGGACGAGCCCGACGAGGAGGACGAGCTCGAGCCCGACCCGGACGTGGACGACGAGTACTAGACGCCGTCAGACGAAGAAGAAGACGATCCCGAGCACGACGTAGACGGCGAGGAGCTGCAGCCCCTCGAACCACGTCGACTCGCCTTCCTGGGTCACGTGCGCGGCGATGATCACCGCGAGCAGGATCGCCCCGATCTCCAACCCGCTGAACTCGAGCGAGAGCGGGAACGGGCCCAGGAAGAACGAGAGGATCACCAGCACCGGCATCACGAACAGCGCGATCTGGGCGCTCGAGCCGACGGCGATCGCGACCGAGAGGTCGACCTTGTCGCGCGCCGCGAAGTAGACCGCGACCCAGTGCTCGGCGGCGTTGCCGACGATCGCGACGATGATCAGCGAGACGAAGAACGGCGACAGGCCGATGCCCTTCGACGCCTCCTCGATCGAGCCGACGAGGATCTCCGACATGAAGCCGACGGCGGCGCCGGCGATCGCCAGCGCGATCACGCTGCGCCTGACGCTCCAGGTCCCGTGCGGGATGTCGTCCTCCGCCAGCTCGGGATTGAAGACGTCCTTGTGGGTCTTCAGCGAGAACCACAACCCGCCCGCGTAGGACAGCAGCAGCACGATCGCGACGCCGAAGGACATCTTCTCGATGTCGGTGCTGAAGCGCGTCGCCTCGTCGCTCAGCCCGGGCAGATGGCCGCCGGTGGACAGCAGGAACATCGCCGGCAGCAGGAGCGCCACGGCGGCCAGGAGCAGCAGCGTCGCCTGCGCGCTCGCCGCCTCGGCCACGAACTTCTGGCGCTCGCGGCCCCAGCCGCCGATCAGCATCGCGGCGCCCATCACGAGCAGCAGGTTGCCGAGGATGGAGCCGATGATCGACGCCTTGACGACCTCCTGCAGGCCCTTGTCGAGCGCGAAGATCGCGATGATCAGCTCCGGCGCGTTCCCGAACGTGACGTTCAGCAGGCCGCCGATGCCCGGGCCTGACCGGTGCGCCAGCTCCTCCGTGGCCTTGCCCATCAGCGCCGCGGTCGGCACGACGCCGAGCGCGGACGCGAAGAACACGAGCGTCGGCTCGGCCTCCAACTGGTCGAGCACGATCGCGATCACGATGAACGGGACCAGCACATAGGGCCAGCCCGCGCCGCTTCGCAGGAAGCGCCAGAGATTGAACGGGGCGCGTGCCGCGGTCACGAGGCCCGAGGATACGGTGCGCGCCGGATGAGAGTCGTGTGAATGACTAGCCGTCGAGCAGGCCGGCGCACTCCTGCGCCTTGGCCTGATCGCCCTTGGCGTCAGTGACGCATCTGGCGTACTTCTCGATGGCATCGCTCGAGGCCGCGCCCGCTGCGGCGGAGCCGGATCCGCTGCCGGAGCCGGGGGCGGCGCCACCCAGTGAGCTGCCGAGCCCCTTGAGCTGGTCGGCCATCTTCATCAGCTCGCTGAACGGCTTCGCGTGCTTGGGCGCCTGGAAGCTCTGCGGGTCGCCGACGTTGTCGAGCGTGAGGTCGAAGCTCAGGTGCGAGACCGACTTCGAGGCCGGGTCGGCGAGGTCGGCATCGACGACGAGGCGGCGCAGGATGCGGTCGGCGGCGCCGGTGTAGACCTCGATCGCGAACCGCTTGACGGCCGCGATGATCTGGCGGCGCTGGTCGGGCGTGAGCTTCTGCGGCACCTGCGTCGCGCCCGGCAGGTTCAGCGTCTTCGCCTTCTCGGTCACGCGCTGAAGGTCGTCGATCACCTGGGCGACGTCGGCGTCGCCCGTGATCTTGACCGTGTCGGTGCCGTTGACCTGCGCAGAGCCCGCGTTGCGGCCGTTCTCGAGCCACTTCGAGAAGTCGACGCCGAGCAGCGCGGCGGCGTTGCCGCCGCCCTGCTTGCCGCCCTGCTTCGCTGCCTGCTTATAGCTCGCCTGAAGCTGCTTCGCGAGGGCGCCGGAGAGCTCGTACGCCGTGCCCTGGACGTTGACGAAGCCCTTCTCGCCCGTCCACATCGCACCGGCGGCGAAGCTCTGCCCTCCGCTCGTGAGCGACGCGTCGAGCTGGAACTTGGGCAGCCTGCCCGCGCCCTGGCTCTCGAACGGGCCGCTCAGCGTCGCGCCGACCGACTGGCCCTGCCCCTCCACGGCGAGCTTGGCCGTGAGGTTGGCCGACTTGACCTTGGCGAAGTTCCGAAACGTGTCGCGCAGGAGCGTGTTCACGTCCGTACTGGAGCTCGCGGGCTCCGGGGCGGCGGCGCCGCCGCAGCCCGCGGCGAGAGCGACCGACAGGGCGAGGAACAGAAGCAGGTGTCTGGGCATGGGCGTGCAGTGCTGAATGGTCAAGCGGGGCGAGCCTACCATCGGGCCATGCGCCTGAGACGCAGTAGTCGTTGTGCCTTCGTCACGATCCTGTGCTGCCTTTGTCACGTTGCCGGAGCCTCGGCGGCCCGCCGCCCCACCGTCACCGGCGAGCTCAAGGCGCTCGTCGCCGCCGGCACGCTCGCGCCCGCGGACTACGCCGCCCACCGCGCCACCTACGACGACGCAAAGACGACGGTCAAGAAGCTCGTCGGCACGCGCAAGGCGGAGCTCGACGGCGTCCTCTCCGACCTCGACGACATGGCGGCGCGCCGGCAGCTGACCGCCTCGCGCGTGCCCGCGCTGTTCCTCACGCTCCAGCGCAACGTCGAGTACTGGAAGACCGGGCCGCTGCTCGGCTACAACCAGCGCGTCGAGTTCCCCGGGTCCGAGCTCGTCTACCAGCACTACGCCAACCACGGGATCCAGATCCAGTGGCTGGGCACCTGGGGCAAGCTCAACGGCTTCTGGACCGGCGGCAAGCGCTTCAACGCGCGCGCCGCGCACCTGCTCGACGAGGCGCTGCCGCTGGCGACCGGCCGCGCCGGCGGGCTGGCGTGGGAGTACCTGTTCCCGTTCGACGGCCAGAAGCCGCCGTGGGTCAGCTCGCTCGCCCAGGGCACCGGCCTGCAGGCGATGGCGCGCGAGGCGATCCGCCTCAACCGCCAGGCCGACGTACTGCCGATCGCCGGCCGCGGCCTCGGGATCTTCCAGACGCCGCCGCCGGCGGGCGTCCGCCTGGAGACCGACGGCGGCGCGCACTACCTGCAGTACTCCGGCCTGCCGAAGCTGCAGATCATCAACGGCTTCGTCCAGTCGCTCGTCGGGCTGTTCGACTTCGGGCAGCTGACCGGCGACACGACCGCGCAGGCGCTCTTCGCCCAGGGCGACGCCGCCGCGCGTAAGGAGGTCCCGCGCTTCGACACCGGCGCATGGTCGCTGTACTCGCGCTCGGGCTCGTCCAAGCCGGAGTCCGACCTCGGCTACCACACGCTGCTGCGCGACTTCCTCAACCAGCTCTGCAAGCGCACGCAGGCGCCGGAGTACTGCAGCGCCGCGACGCACTTCAGCCTCGATCTGAAGAGCCCGCCCAAGCCGCAGGTGCTCGAGTCCAACCTGCGCGCGGGCAGGACCGGGCGGCTGCGCTTCAAGCTCGACAAGGTTTCGCGCGTGAGCGTGAAGATCGCGCAGGGCGCCAGGATCCTCGACACGCGCGGGCTCGGGACCGTCGGCCGCGGCAGCCGCTACCTCACGTGGAAGCCGCGGCACTCGGGGTCCTACGCGGTCACCGTGAGCGCCAGCGACCTGGCGGGCAACCCGGCGACGGCGACGGGCACGGTCGAGGTCAAGCCCAAGAAGTAGCCGCCGGTCCCGCATAGACTCCGTGGCTCGGAATGCGGCCGCGGACGATCCTCTACACGGGCAAGGGCGGCGTCGGGAAGACCTCGGTCGCGGCGGCGACGGCGCGGCGCTGCGCGGCCGACGGCGCGCGCACCGTCGTGATCTCGACCGACCCCGCCCACTCGCTCGCCGACGCGCTGCAGGAGCCGGTCGGGGGCGAGCCGACCAAGGTCGGCAAGCGCCTGTGGGCCCAGCAGGTCGAGGCGCAGGAGGAGCTGGAGCGTCATTGGAGCGCGGTGTCGGAATGGCTCGGCGGGCTGCTGATGGAGCGCGGCGTGGACCGCATCGCCGCCGAGGAGCTGACGATCCCGCCCGGCGGTGAGGAGCTGTTCTCGCTGCTGCGGATCAAGCGCGCCGTCGAGTCCGGCGACTACGACGCGGTGATCGTCGACTGCGCGCCGACCGGCGAGACCCTGCGGCTGCTCTCGTTCCCGGATGCGGCCCGCTGGTGGCTGGACAAGGTCTTCGGCCGCGAGCAGTCGATGCTGGCGGCCGCCCGGCCGCTCGCGCGCATGCTCCTCGACGTCCCGCTGCCCGACGAGAAGGTGATGGCTGAAGTCCACCGCCTGGTGGGAAGCCTGGTGGAGATGCACGAGCTGCTGCGCGACGCCTCCGCCGTCTCGATGCGCCTGGTGATGACGCCCGACCGGATGGTCGTCGCCGAGGCGATGCGGACCTTCACCTACCTGAATCTGTACGGCTATCTGACCGACGCCGTGGTCGTGAACCGAGTCTTCCCCGACGAGCTCTCGGACGGCTACTTCGGCGCCTGGCACGAGGTGCAGCAGGAGCAGCTCGCGTTCGTGGAGACCGGCTTCGCCCCCGTGCCGGTGCTGCGGGCGCCGTACTTCGCGGCCGAGGTGATCGGGCCGGAGCGGCTGGACGAGCTCGCGCGCGCCGTGTTCGGCGCCCGCGCGCCGATGGACGTCTTCCACGACCGCCTGGCGCAGGAGCTGCGCGTCGACAACGGCGGCGCGGAGCTGCGCCTGGACCTCCCGTTCGCGCGCAAGGGCGACGTGACGCTCAAGAAGATCGGGCTCGAGCTCGTCGTGCGCGTGGACGGGCACAAGCGGACGATCGTGCTCCCGAGCGGGATGGCGGGCTACAAGCCGACGTCGGCGAAGCTCGACGACGGCTCGCTCGTGGTGGGATTCGAGCATGGGTGAGCCGGGGCACGAGGACTACGAGGCGGCCGAGCGGCTGGTGCGCGAGGCGCACGCGCGCGCGGAGGAGGCGGCGCGCGCGGCCGCGGACGCGATCCCGCCGAACGGCTGGGCCGCTCCGGGTGACTCAGAGGCCGCGGACCCGTTCCCGGACCTGGCCCTGCTGCTGCGGCTGGCCGAGTCGGCGCGCGGCGCGGTCCCGCCTGAGCTCACGCGCCAGCTCGCGGACGCCCTGCGCGAGCTGCTGGTCGCCGTGCGGGCGATCCTCGACCACGCGATCGTGCGGCTCGAGCACCAGGCGCCGGACGAGCCGCGCGTGGAGGACATCCCGATCACGTGAGCCTGGCGAAGGACTTCCGCGGCCTGCCCGCCGAGATGCGCTTCGCCGCGCTCGCCGCCGCCGCGCTGCTCGTGTCGCTGTTCCTGCCCTGGTACCAGAAGTCCTACGTCCCGGCCGGGACGCGCGACTTCGTCCAGGCCAACGTCAGCGCGCTCGGCGCGTTCTCGTTCGTCGAGGCGGCGGTGCTGCTGGTGGCGTTCGCGGTCCTGTTCCTCGTCTGGGCGCGCTCGCAGCGCAAGGCGTTCCACCTGCCCGGCGGCGACGGCGTCGCGATCACGCTCGCCGGCGGCTGGGCGGTGCTCCTGCTGGTCTGGCGCCTGTTCGACAAGCCGGACATCAAGGGCGACGCCGTCACCGTCGGGATCCAGTGGGGCATCTTCGGCGCGCTGCTGGCGGCCGGCGCGCTGGTGGCGGCGGGAGCGCGCGTGCGGGCGGCGCACCGGCCGGAGCCGCCGAACCCGGCGGCGGACGACGTCGGCTGGGTCGCCCCGGACCGCCCGGCGCGCGAGCGGCCGCCCGACCGGCGGCCGCGCGACGCGGCGGAGGTCAAGGACGTCCTGCGCGAGCGGCCGACGTGGGAGGGCGGGCCGCCGGACGCGGAGACGCGCCGGTTCCGCGACGACGACGCGGCGACGCGCCGGATGGCCGACCCCGGCGACGAGGCCACGCGGCGGCTCCCGCGCGACCCTTCCGACGAGGCGACCCGGCGGTTCCGCGACGACGACGCCGAGACGCGGCGGATGAAGGGCGGTTCCGGCGAGCGCACGCATCGGCTCTGGGTCGACGACGAGTCGGCTTCCTGACCTCGCCGCAACATCGGGCCTGAGGGAGCCGTTGCACCCGGTGTGCGTGTCGTGCTCGCGTTCCTTCTGCTCCTCGCGGCCGCCGCGCCGGCTGCCGCCGCGCCGTGGCGGGACCCCGTCGGCGTCTCGGGCGCGCACGAGTTCGTCGACACGCTCGGCCTCGCCTTCGCGCGCGACGGCACCGGCCTGGCGACCTGGACGGCGCAGGACGGCGTCGGGACGGGCGCGACCGGCGGCACGTTCGCCGCACCGCTCGGCGCGCCTGAGCGCCGGATCTCGGCCGCGAGCGTCGTCACCGCCCCGGTCCTGTACGGGACCTCGCGCGCCGTCGTCGCGACGCAGCGCCCCGCGGGCGACAAGACGCGCCTGAGCGTCGTCTTCGGACGCGCCGACGGGAGCTTCGGCGCCCCGCGGACGATCGCCGTGCGCCGCAACGTCCGCAGCGTGCAGGTCGCGGCCAACGCCCAGGGCGACATCGCGATCGCCTGGTTCGAGGACCGCGGCGTCGTCGACGACCGCGTCTACGTCGCCTTGCGCCCGCACGGCAAGCCGTTCACGCCGCCGGTCCTGCAGGCCACCGATCGCGTCCGCTCGGTCTCGATCGCGGTCTCCCCGCGCGGCGACCTGCTGCTCGCGTGGGACGCGCGCGGAATCGTCCGCACGCGCTACAAGCCCGCGCGCTCATCGCGCTTCCGCCACCGGGTCACGATCGCCTCCGAGCCCGCGTTCTTCGCGAGGCTGCGCACGGCGGTGACCGGCAACGGCCGCGCCTACGTCGCCTGGGCCGCGCAGCTGCTGACCGAGGGCGGCGACCGCGGGGACGCCTTCTACGAGGCCGCGGTCATGCCGGCCGGCGCGACCCGCTTCCGCGCCGCCCAGCTGCTGGAGCGCCGGCCGGCGTCCGAGGCCGCCGGCGGCCTCGACCTCGTCGCCGACGACGCCAACGGCGCGACCGTGGCGTGGGGAGCGACGACGGTGAAGGCCGCGACCACCGGCGCTGCCGCGAGCTTCGGCGCCGCGCAGACGGTCGCTCCCGGCCTCGAGGCCGCGCTCGCGGGGGCGCCCGACGGCCGCGCGCTGGTCGCCCTGATCGCCGGCCCCGGCGATGCCCAGGACGGCGCGCTCCAGGCGGCGGCGAAGCCCGCGACCGGCGCCTTCGGCCCGCCCGAGACCGTCACCACCGGCCCCCAGGCGCGCGTCCCGGCCGCCGCCTTCGACGCCCGCGGCAACCGCTGGGGCCTCGTCTGGAGCAACCGCCCCTCCGGCGAGACGGCGCCGATCCGCACGTTCCTGCAGGCGAGCCTGCGACCCGCCGCCTGAGCACGGGAGCGCCGCGGTCCGCGGCACGAGACGCGGACCGCGGCGCCGGGGAAGCTACGCGGCGAGCGCGACCTCGCGCTCGGCCCCGACCAGCTCGGCGAGGATGCCGCCGAGCGCGAGCGCCTGATCGGCATCGGCCAGCCCGTCGCCGTCGAAGGCATCGTCGGCGAGGCCGACCGGCAGCTCGCGGTCGATCACGCGGGCGCCGAGCGCGCCGAGCACCTTGCGGCCCTCGGCCTGCGCCCAGACGGCGCCGAACAGGCCGGTGGAGGCGCCGACCACGGCGGCCGGCTTGTTGCGCAGCGGGCTCTCGCTGAGCGGGCGCGAGATCCAGTCCAGCGCATTCTTGAGCTGGCCCGGCAGCGAGTGGTTGTACTCCGGCGTCGCGATCAGCACGGCGTCCGCCGAGTCGATCGCGGCGCGCAGCGCGTCGACCGCGTGGTGGCCCGCGGCCTCGTCGTCCTCGTCGAACGGCGGGATCGCCTTCAGGCCGTCGAACTCGACCAGCTCGACCCCGGGCGGCAGCAGCTCGGCCGCCGCGCGGAGAAGACGGGAGTTGTGGGAGCCGGCTCGCAGGCTCCCGGAGAGACCCAGGACCTTCACGGCTACGCCTGCGCGAACTCGAGCTCGACGTGGAGCTTGACGTCGTTGGCGAGCGCGAAGCCGCCCTTGGGCAGCGGCGCGTTCCAGCTCAGGCCGTACTCGGTGCGGTCGACGATCGCCTCGAGCTCGATGCCGAGCTTGGCGATGTCGCCGAGCGTGACGACCGGCTCGGTGATCGTGCCACGCGCCTCGATCGGGCGCGTGTGGCCCTTGATCGTCAGCTCGCCGTCGACGATCAGCTCGCCGTTCTCCGCGCGCACCAGCGTGGACGCGAACCGGATGTCGGGATGGTCGGCGCTGTCGAAGAAGTCCGGCGCCGTGAGGTGCGCGGCGAGGTTCTCGTCCTTGACGGCGATCGAGTCGGCCTTGACCGAGCCCTCGAGGCGCAGCGTGCCGTCCTCGGCGGCGGTGAGGGTCGCGTCGTAGTCCTCGAAGCGGCCGCGGAACGTCGACACGACCATGTGCTTGACGGCGAATCCGACGTTGGAATGGACCTTGTCGATCGTCCAGCGAGACGCGGCGGGGACGGGGGAGGAAGCGATGGCGGTCACTTGGTGCTCCTGAGGCTCGTAGTTTCCGGACTGCGGTCCGTTTGTCTGCGATCAATGTAGCAGCGAAGCGGACCGTAGTCCAGTTACTACAATGAGAGCCGCCATGACCACCGACCTCCCCGTTCTCGGCAGCGAGCCGCACGAGCGCTCCGACGCCGCACGCAACCGGCGCAAGGTGCTCGAGGCGGCGAGCCGGCTGTTCGAGTGCCACGGCGCCGCGAACGTCTCGATGGAGGCGGTCGCCGCGGAGGCCGGCGTCGGCAAGGGCACGCTGTTCCGCCGCTTCGGCGATCGCGCGAGCCTCGCGCGCTCCGTGCTCGAGGCGCACGAGATCGCGCTGCAGGAGGGCATCATCCGCGGACCCGCGCCGCTCGGCCCAGGCGCCGAGCCGTGCGAGCGCCTGTACGCGTTCGGGCGCGCCTACCTGGGCTTCCTCGAGCGCCACAGCGACCTGATCCTCGCCGCCGAGTTCGGCTCCCCTGGGCTGCGCCTCGTCAGCCCCGTCTACGCGGTCTACCGCACGCACGTGACGCTGCTGCTCCAGCAGGCCGGCATCGACGGCCACGCCGACTACCTCGCCGACGTCCTGCTGGCGCCGCTGTCGGCCTCGACCTTCCGCTACCACCGCGACGTGCGCGGCCTGAGCATGGAGCGGCTGGAAGCGGACTACCAGGACCTCTGCCGCCGCGTCCTAGACTCCTGACGATGAGCGCCACGCAGGCTCCCGCGTCCGTCGACCACGTCGCCGACGGCCTGCGAGCGGCCGGCTACCTGCCCGGGGAGTCGACGGCGCTGGTCTCCTACCTGGCGGCGCGGCTCGGCAAGCCCGTGCTCGTCGAGGGCCCGGCAGGCGTCGGCAAGACCGAGCTGGCGAAGGCGCTGGCGACCTACCTCGGCCGCACGCTCGTGCGCCTGCAGTGCTACGAGGGCCTCGACGAGGCCAAGGCGATGTACGAGTGGAACTACCGCAAGCAGCTGCTGCGGATCCAGGCCGAGGCCGACGGCACCGGCTGGCAGGCCGTCCAGGACGACATCTTCGGCGAGGAGTTCCTGCTCTCCCGCCCGCTGCTGCAGGCGATCGCGTCGCCCGAGCCGGTCGTGCTGCTGATCGACGAGATCGACAAGACCGACCAGGAGTTCGAGGCGATGCTGCTCGAGCTGCTGTCGGACTTCCAGATCTCGATCCCGGAGCTGGGCCGGATCGGGGCACGCACGCATCCCGTGGTGTTGCTCACCTCCAATAACTCGCGCGAGCTCACCGAGGCCCTGAAGCGCCGCTGCCTGTACCTGTGGCTCGACTACCCGAGCGCCGAGCGCGAGCTGGAGATCGTCCGGCTGCACGCGCCCGAGCTGCCCGAGACCGTCGCGCGCCGGCTGGTCGAGGTCGTGGGCATGGTGCGCGAGCTGGACCTCAAGAAGCCGCCGTCGATCGCGGAGTCGATCGACTGGGCGCGCGCGCTGCTGCTGCTCGGCGCCGAGGACATCGACGGCGACGTCTTCCGCGCGACGATGTCGATCATCGTCAAGCACCGCACGGACCTGGACACGGTGGCCGAGCGCGTGGGCGTGCGGCTCGCAGCGTGAGCGGCGGTGGTCGCCCTTGCCGCTTGACCGGCAGCTGATCGGCTTCGCCGACGCGCTCCGCAAGGAGGGCGTCGCGATCGGGACGTCCGAGCTCAACGACGCGTTCGCCGCGCTCGGCGAGATCGACTGGGTGCGACAGGGGCCGTTCCGCGAGGCGCTCGCCGCGACGCTCGCCAAGTCGCCGGAGGACCGGCGCGTGTTCGAGCTCGTCTTCGAGCGGTACTTCTTCCGCGCCGCCGAGGGCGCGGCACTCGAGCACGGGGTCCGCGAAGGCGGCGCCGCCGGCGAGGATCCGGACGGCATCACCGGTGGCGAGCGGCTCGACTACGAGGCGCTGCGCGAGCAGATCCTCGACGCGATCCGGCGCGGCGACGAGGCCGCGCTGCGCGACCTCGCGCGGCTGGCGATCGCCGCCTTCGGCCGTCGCGGCGAGGGCTCCGGGGTGCTCGGCGTCGACGTGCAGCGGATCCGCCGCGCGCTCGGGCTGCGCTCGGAGCCCGGCGGGCTGGTCAAGGGCGAGGGCGCGCCGATGGAGCTCACCCGCGAGCAGATCCGGGAGTTCGAGCAGCACCTGCGGCGCGAGCTCGAGCGCGCGCAGATCGAGCGCACCCAGGCGCTGCCGCCCTCGCGCCCGCTGACCGAGCTGGACCGCCAGCTCCCGACCGGCCCCGCGCAGGACCTCGCGGCGGTGCACCGGGTCGTGATGCAGCTCAAGCGCCGGCTCGCGACGCAGGGCCACCAGGCGCGCGGGCGCAAGCGCCACGCCCACGTCGACGTCCGGCGCACGATGCGCGCCTCGCTGGAGACCGGCGGCGTGCCCGTCGTGCTCAAGTTCCGCCCGAACCGCCCGCGGCGGCCGGAGCTCTACGTCCTCTGCGACGTCTCGACCTCGGTCACCAGCGCGAGCGTCTTCTTCCTCTCGGTGTTGCACGCGCTGCACGACAGCTTCCGCCGCATGCGCTCGTTCGTCTTCGTGGAGCGGATCTCCGAGGTGACCGACGTGTTCGCCCGCGAGCGCTCGTTCAAGGCGGTGTCGGACGCGATCTCCAAGGACGCCGGCGTCGCCGACGTGTCCGGCTACACCGACTACGGCCGCGTCTGGCGCGAGTTCCTGCAGCTGGTCGAGGACGACCTGCACCCGCGCGCGACGGTGATCGTGCTCGGCGACGCGCGCACCAACGGACGCGATCCGCGCGCGGACGTGTTCGCCCACATCGCCGAGCGCGCCGGCCGCACGTTCTGGCTCAACCCCGAGCCGCGGCTGTACTGGAACTACGGCGACTCGGTGATCGCCGCCTACGAGAAGCACTGCGACGCGTACGAGTGCTGGACGACGCCGCAGCTCGAGGACTTCGTGCGGGCGCTCACGCGCCCGGCGTACGCGTGAGCCCGCCGGGCGAGACGGACGCCGATCGCGGACTCGACTTCGGTGCCGCCGCCAGGCGCGGCGCGTTCTTCGGCGTCGTCGCGGTCGCCGCCGCCGTGCTCGTGGCGACGCTGCCGGGCGTCGACGACGTGCGCGACCGGCTCGCCGCGGCCGAGCCGCACTGGATCGCGGCCGCGGCGGTCTGCGCGGTCGGCTCGATGCTCGGCTTCGTGCGCGCGCTGTGGGCCGTGTTCGACCGCGTCGTGCCGTGGCGGCGGGCGCTCGTGCTGGGACTGGCGGAGCAGGGCGCGAACGTCCTGCTGCCCGCCGGCGGGGCGGGCGGGCCGGCGCTGGGCGCGTACGTGATGCGGCGCCTCGGCGTGCCCGGACGGCTCGCGACCGAGCGCCACGCGGCGCTGTTCCTGGCCACCAGCGCGGTCTCGTTCTTCGCGCTCGCGCTCGCGGGGACGCTGACGTCGGTCGGGGTGCTGCCGAGCGACGTCTCGCTGCCCTGGCGGCTCGTCCCCGCCGCGGTCGCGGCGGCCATCATCGCGCTGGCGGTCGTCTACGCGCGGCTCCCGGCTCCGGCGAAGCCCGCGCGCGGGCGCATCCGCACGGCGGCCTGGCGCGTGCGGCGCTTCGTCCACGGCGGCATGCATACGACCTACCACCTGCTGCGCCACGGCGATCGCTTCCTCGCGGCGGGCGCGATCATGTACTTCGCCTGCGACGTCGGCAGCCTCGGCTGCGCGTTCGAGGCCTTCGGCGGCGGCGGCCCGCCGGTCGGCGACTTCGTGCTCGCCTACGCGCTCGGCCACGCCGGCGCGCTGCTGCCGACGCCGGGCGGCGTCGGCGGAACCGAGGGCGGGCTGATCGGCATGTTCGTCGTCTACGGCTCGCCGCTCAGCCTCGCCGCGGCGGCGGTGCTCGGCTACCGCGTCTTCCAGCTCGCCCTGCCCGCGATCCTCGGCGCCGGCTGCCTGCTGCGCGTCCGCCACGTGCTCGCGCACCCGCCGCCGCGGGAGCTCGTCGCCGCGCGCTTCGAAGGGCTGGATCCCTAAGGATCACTCCTGCGCGAGCGCGGCGCACTCCGTCGCTCGCGCGGCGAGCAGCTCACGCTCGCGGGTGTTGCGCGTCATCGCCGCCGCCCGCTCGAACTCGGCCCGCGCCTCGTCCCAGCGCCCGAGCCTGGCGAGCAGGTCGCCGCGGACGCTCGGCAGCAGGTGGTAGCGGTCGAGCTCGCCACCGGCCGCGAGTGCGTCGACCGACTGCAGGCCGATCTCGGGACCGAACGCCATCCCGACCGCGACGGCGCGGTTGAGCTCGACGACCGGCGAGCCTGCGACGCCCGCGAGCAGCTCGTAGAGCGCGGCGATCCGCACCCAGTCGGTCTCCTCGACCGACGGCGCGCGCGAGTGGCAGGCGGCGATCGCCGCCTGCAGGTAGTACGGCCCGACCGGCCGCCCCAGCGACTCGGCCCGCTCGAGCGCCGCGAGCCCGCGGCGGATCAGCAGCCGGTCCCAGCGGCGGCGATCCTGATCGGCGAGCAGCACCGGCTCGCCCCCCGGGCCCGTCCGCGCCGCCTGCCGCGAGGCCTGCAGCTCCATCAGCGCGACGAGCCCGTGGACCTCGGGCTCGTCCGGTGCCAGGCCGGCGAGGATGCGCCCGAGCCGCAGCGCCTCCTCGATCAGCGCCGGCCGCATCCAGCCCTCGCCGGCGGTTGCCGAGTAGCCCTCGTTGAAGATCAGGTACACGACCTCCAGCACCGAGGCGAGCCGCGGCGGGAGCTCGTCCGCGGACGGAACCTCGAAGGGGATCCCCGCGTCGGCGAGCGCGCGCTTCGCGCGCGAGATCCGCTGGCCGACGGTCGCGTCGGGGACGAGGAACGCGCGCGCGATCTCCGGCGTGCTCAAGCCGCCGAGCATCCGCAGCGTCAGCGCCACCCGCGCCTCGACCGAGAGGATCGGGTGACAGCACGTGAACATCAGGCTCAGCAGGTCGTCCCCGATGTCGTCGTCCAGCTCGGCGTCGACGTCCGGCTCCGGGCTCGCGACGCCGAGGTCGCGAGCGAGGAGCGCGTACTTCTCCTGGAGGGTCGTGTCGCGTCGCATGAGATCGATCGCCCGGTGCTTCGCGGTCATCGTCAGCCACGCCCCCGGGTTGGGCGGGATGCCCGTCGACGGCCATCGCTCGAGCGCGACCACGACCGCATCGTGGGCGAGGTCCTCGGCGAGGCCGACGTCGCGGACCAGGCGGGCGACGTTGGCGATCACGCGCCCCGACTCGATCCTCCAGATCGCGTCGATCCGCGCGCGGGTCGCCTCCACCCCGCTACTCCGCGACGGTCTGCTCCGGCGGCACCTGCGAGAGCTTGCGTGCCTCGGCGACCTCGGGCGAGTAGTCCGACCCCTCCCCGATCTGCCGCACCTCGATCGTGCCGTCGCCGATGGGCGCCCGCGACGCCCACTCGACGGCCTCTTCCTTCGAGCGCGCCTGGATGATCCAGTAGCCGCCGACGAACTCCTTCGCCTCGGTGAACGGTCCATCCGTGACGGTCGGGCGCTCGCCGCCCTTGAACGTCAGCCGGGTCGCCTGCGATGGGGGGAGCAGTCCGTCCAGCGCCAGCAGCGCGCCGGCCCGGCTGAGCTCCTCGTTGTACTTGTTCATCGCCTGGACCCGCTCGAGCGTCGGGCCCTGGTCGCTCTCGCCCGGGTACACGAACAGCATGAAGCGCATCCATGCGAGTCTACGTTCCTCAGGCGCCGGCGGGGGTCATGCGCAGGCCGAGCATGCCGCCGCCGAGGACCGTCGAGTCGACGATCTTCAGGTCGTGCTGCTCGCCGGCGTCGCGGAACAGGCGGATGCCCTTGCCGCGGACGATCGGCGACACGAGCAGCACGTACTCGTCGACGAGGCCCTCGTCCATCAGGCCCTGGACCAGCGACGGGCTGCCCCAGACCAGCACGTTCTGGTCCTGCTTGAGCGCGCGCACGCGCTCGAACACGTCGCCGTCGACGATCGTCGAGTTGTTCCAGTCGGCGCGCTCGAGCGTGCTCGAGACGACGTACTTGGGCATGGCGTTGAACTTGTCCGAGAACAGGTCGCCGGAGCGCGACGGCCACGCCGCGGCGAAGCCGTCGTAGGTGACGCGGCCGAGCAGCATCGCGTCGGCGTCCTCGAGCACGTCGGAGTTGTACGCGCCGGTGTCCTCGCTCTGGAACTTCATGGACCACAGGTGCGGGTCCTCCACGACGTTGTCGAGGGTGACGAAGCAGGTGACGGTGAGCTTTCCCATATCTCCGCCACGAACGGCGGCCGGCGCTTTCGACGGCGGCCGCCGTTCTGGCGCGTTGTCGCTCACTAGCGCATGAACGGCGGGGCGGGCAGCCGGCGCAGCTTCCGCGCCGAGAGCGTCTGCGGCTGCGCCGGCGTGGCGAACGGCGGCGCCTGCCGGCAGACCGTGCCGGCGGCGGGGAGCATGAGCGTGGCCAGGTAGCTCTCGATGCCCGTGTCGACGCAGTCCGGGCTGCCGGTCTGATAGGCGGTGTGACCGTCGCCGTTCATCGTCAGCAGGCGCGCGTTGCCGAGGTCGGCGACCAGCCGCTGCGCGCCCCGGTAGGGCGTCGCGGGGTCGTAGGTCGTCGCGACCACCAGCGGCGTCTGCGCGCTCTTGGGAATCCTGAACGGGCCGGTGTAGGCATCCTGCGCGCGGATCGGGAAGAGCGCGTCGTTCATCTCGACGTAGCCGTTGTTGAACCAGAAGTCCTCGTTCTGGCTCCATGACTGGGCCCCGTCGTGCATGTAGACGTCGAGATCGCGCGGGTAGCGCTGCTCGGCGGCGGTGATGAGGAAGAAGCGGTCCGACAGCGGGTCGTACTCGCCCGTCTGCGGGTCGCGCTCGTAGAAGTCCTCGTCGACGAGCTGGCGGATGCCGGAGCCGTCGCCGCCCTGCGCCATCGCGAGCGCGACGGCCAGCGAGTCCCAGCGCTTGGTCGAGTACAGCTCGCTGCTGGCGGCGGCCCGCAGGTCGTCGCCGTCGACGGGCTTCGGGTCGGGCTTGTAGCCGGTCGCCGGCAGCGGCGTCGCGTCGAGCTGGGCGGCGAGCCGGTCGAAGGCGCTCTCCGGGTCGTCGCCGCCGAAGCCGTGACAGCGGTCCTGGTGGGCCGCGCAGGCCTGCAGGAAGCGGCCGAACGCGCGCTCGAAGCCGGCGGTCTGCTCGGCGGTGTCCTCCAGCGGGTCGTTGATGTAGCGGTCCGCGTCGACCGGGCCGTCGAGCACCATCGCGCGGTAGTGCGTGGGGAACAGGCTCGCGTAGGTCGCGCCGAGGAACGTGCCGTAGGAGAAGCCGAGGTAGTTGAGCTTGCGCTCCCCCTGCGCCGCGCGGATCGTGTCGAAGTCGCGCGCGACGTTGGCGGTGGAGAGGTACGGGAGCGCGCCCGGGTTGAGGTCGATGCAGCGCTGGATGTAGCGCTTGGCGCGGCCGACGAGGTCGTTCTTCTGCGCCGTGAACGGGGTCACGAACGGCTGCGAGTACAGGCCCTGGATCTGCTCGTCGGCCACGCAGTCGACCGCCGGCTTGCTCTCGCCGACGCCGCGCGGGTCGACGCCGATCAGGTCGAAGCGCTTGTTGAGCTCGGGGAAGAGGTCCGCGCCGAGGACCTCCAGGTAGACCGCCATCGGCGCGCCGGGACCGCCGAAGTTCAGGAACAGCGAGCCGACGCGGTGCTGCGGGTCGGTCGCCGGCGACTTCGCGACGTGGAGCGTGAACTGCGGGCCCGCCGGGGCGTCGTAGTCGCGCGGCACCTTGTAGTCCGCGCACGTCACGCGCGCGACCGAGTCGGATCCGCACGAGCTCCACTGCAGCGGTTGGTGCTGTGCTGCTCCGGCGCGTGGCGCGAGCGCGAGCAGGGCGGCGACGGTGAGGCACGGCAGCAGCCGCGACGCTCGGGGCATGGGTCCTCCCTCGTGGTCTGCGGCCCGGAGTATCTGCGCGGCGCCGCGGGCGCGCCGTCGAACCTAGGACCGGCGCGCCCTGTACGCCCGGACGGGCGACGAGATGCCCTTGAGCTTCTTGCGTCCCGCGTCGGAGAACGCGAACGCGTCACCGGCGGCGTCCTTGATCTCCTCGGTGACGAGCACGCTGGACGGCCGCGCGCGGGTCGTGAGGCGGCTTGCGAGGTTGACCGGCGCGCCGAACCAGTCGCCCCAGCGGTGCACGGCCTGGCCGCACGCGACCCCGGCGCGCAGCGGCGGGAACGCCTCGTCCTCGCCGGCGAGCTCGACGAGCTTGAGCGTGCAGTCGAGCATCGGCTCGGGCTCGGGGGCGACGAGCATGACCGCGTCGCCGATCAGCTTGACGATGCGGACGGGCGGGTCGCACGCCTCGGCGGCGAGGTGGCTCAGGCGGCCCGCGACCGAGCCGAGCTCCTCGACCGGCACGCTCTCCCCCAGCTCGGTGAAGCCGACGAGGTCGGCGAACGCGATCACGGCCTGCTGCGCGTCGCCGTGCGAGCCGGTGCGGCGCTGCTCCTGCGTGACGGCGTCGGTCCTGAGGACCTGCTGCAGGTGGGTCGCGTAGACGTGCTGCAGCCACGGGCCGGCGAGCGGCAGCAGCCGCTCGGCTACGGCGGCGTAGCGGTGCGCGAGCTCGTGCTCGTCGAGCCCCGGCTCCATGAACGTGCGCGCGACCAGCGCGCGCGTGGCCTCGGCGTAGCGCGCCATCCCCTGCCCGAGCACGCGCGTGACCTCCAGCGCGTCCTCGTCGTCGAAGCCGGCCTGGCGATGGAGCGCGCCGAGCTTGGCGGCCTCCAGGTCGTGGTCGCCGAACACGCGCTCGTCGAGGCCCGGGACGGGCAGCCCCAGCGCGCGCCAGCTCGCCGCCAGCATCCCGATCTCGACGCCCGACATCTCGGCCACCTCGCGAGCGGTGTAGCGCTCCTCTGAGGAGAGCAGCCGCGACACGGGCGCGAGCACGAGCTTGTCCTCGGCGACGAGTCGCCGCAGCTCCTCGAGCGGGACGCCGTCGGCGTGCAGCTCGTCGAGCAGGCGCGCGCGGGCGGCCTTCGCCGCATCGTCCTCGAGCCCGTCGAGCAGGCCTTCGGCACCCCAGTCCATGTGGGCCGGGAAACTAACGGCGGGAGGTCCGGCGCGCGCCGGACCTCCCGCCGAGCGACGTGCGGCTAGCCGCCGAAGTCGTAGCGGGTGAAGTCCGCGCCGAAGCCGATCACGACGTCGTCGGCCCCCGCCGCGAAGTCGTCCGCCGGGATCGTGTTCGTCGACGAGCCGCCGTTGTCGACGCTGATCGCGCTGATGGTCGCGTTCGGGTTCGCGGCGATGATCTCGTCGAGCGTCTTCGGGTGGCCCTGGTTGGTGCCGTCGGTGAGCGGGCGGGTGCTCCACCACTTGCCCTCGAGCGTGTCGAAGCTGTAGCGCTGGTTGAGCACCACGGGCCCCTGCATGTAGGGCTCGAAGACGAGGTTGGTGAACCCGCTCGGCGTGTTCGTCTCGGCCTTCAGCAGCGTCACGTGGATCGCCGGCGCGCTCACGTCGTTGCCTGACGGGCGCTTGAGGACGCGGAAGTCGTAGCTCAGCGTCTTCAGCGTGCTCAGCGGCACGTTGTCGTAAGCGTGCGCGAGGCCGATGGCGCCGCTCGGCGTGTCGCCGTCGAAGCCGCCGTGGAGGCGGAGCTCGCCGCCGGCGAAGTTCGCCGCCGGATTGGTCTCCGTGCCGCCGCCGGTGAAGGTCCAGCCCGCGTCGTTGTTCGCGTTCACGAGCGTCGCGGGGTTCAGACCGTCCTGGCCCTTGTCGCCCTTGTCGCCCTTCTGCGGAGGCGAGCCCTGGACCGTCGCTCCGGTCGCTCCGGTGTCGCCCTTGTCGCCCTTAAGGCCGGGCGTGCCCGCCGAGGCGAGCGCCTTGCGCACGCCGGACGAGAGGCGCTCGCTGCCGATCGTGCCCTTCTTGATGTCGCGGCCCTGGATCGTGCCGTCCTTGATCTTGCCCGACGTGATCAGCGACCCGGCGGCAGCGGTGCCGGTGAGGCCGAGGACCACCGCGACAACCCCGAGGATCACCCCGGGCGTAATGCGCTTGCGCATTTTCCCCTCCCTGTGCTGCGCGGGGCTCCCATGCCCCGCGCTCCGTTGTGTTCGGCGGTCGAACCTACTGAGTTCGCTCAGCGGTTCTATAGCGACGTAAGCCGGCTGACCGAAAATGGACAAGTGGACGATGCGGTCCTTGCTGTTACGCTCCAGCCAGCTGAAAACGCGGGTGCTGCCGGACGGCGGCTGAGATTGCGTCCAGGAACTCCGACGCGGGCCGCTTGAACCTGTGGGGTAATGCCCGCGGAGGGAGCGATGCAGACGGATGTTGAGGCTCCTGCGACGGAGCCTCTCGACATTCAGGACGGCGCGGTCGTGGTGGCCGGGGTGCGCAAGGCCTACGGGCCGGTGGTCGCGCTCGACGGCGTGGACCTGCGGGCCGCGCCGGGCGAGGTCGTCGCCGTGGTCGGGCCGAGCGGGTGCGGGAAGTCGACGCTGCTCGAGCTCGTGTGCGGGCTGGCGGCCGCCGACGCCGGCACGGTGCGTGCGGCTCCGGCGGCGCTGATGCCCCAGCGCGACGGGCTGCTGCCGTGGCTGAGCGCGCTCGACAACGCGGCGCTGGCGCGCCGCGTGGCCGGGGATTCCAAGGCGACCGCGCGGACGCGGGCGCATGGGCACTTCGCGGCTTTCGGGCTCGAGGGCTTCGAGCGCGCGCGGCCGAGCGAGCTGTCCGGCGGGATGCGCCAGCGCGTCGCGTTCCTGCGCACGCTGCTGGCCGGGCGGCCGGTGCTGTGCCTCGACGAGCCGTTCGCGGCGCTCGATGCGCTGACCCGCGGGCAGGCGCAGGGCTGGCTGGCCGAAGCGCTGGCGCGCGAGCCGCGGACCGTGCTGCTGGTGACCCACGACGTCGAGGAGGCCGTGCTGCTCGCCGACCGCGTGGCGCTGATGTCCGCGCGGCCCGGCCGCGTGGTGCGGACGATCGACGTCGCGCTGCCGCGGCCGCGCGCGAGGACCGACCTCGCGGTGGTCGAGCTCCGCGAGCGCGCGCTGGCCGCGCTGGGGGCGGCGTGATGGCCGGCGGAGCCGCCATCGAGCGCCGCGAAGCGCGCGGCCGCGTGCCGAGCCGCCGGCGAGGCCGCGCGGACTGGCTCGCGCCCACGCTCGTCGTGCTGGGCGTGCTCGCGATCTGGGAGGCGGTCGTGCGCGGCGGCCTCGTCGACCCGCTGCTCCTCCCCGCCCCGACGCACGTCGCCGAAGCGCTGTGGACCGACCGGAGCCTGCTCGCGCCCGACCTGCTCACGACCACGTGGGAGGTCCTGATCGGCCTCGCGCTGTCGCTGATCCTCGGCGCCGGCCTCGCGGTCGCGATGCACCTCAGCTCGCCGGTGGACAAGTCGCTCCGGCCGCTCGTGATCGGCTCGCAGGCCGTGCCGATCCCGGTGATCGCCCCGCTGTTCGTGTTCGTGCTCGGGTTCGGGCTTGCGCCGAAGGTCCTGATCGTCGCGCTCGTGTGCTTCTTCCCGGTCACGATCAACGTCTACGACGGGCTGCGCGACTCCGATCCGGACGCGCGCAAGCTGCTGCGCTCGCTCGATGCGACGCGGTGGCAGCGGCTGCGCTTCCTCGAGGCGCCGTCCGCCCTCCCCGCCGCCTTCACCGGCGCCAAGATCGCCGCCGCCGTCGCGGTGATCGGCGCCGTCTTCGGCGAGCTGTCGGGCTCGGACTCCGGGCTCGGGCACCTGCTCGTCACCGCGAACGCCGGGCTTGCCACGCCGCGGCTGTTCGCCGCCACCCTGCTGCTGTTCGCCGAGGCGATCGCCCTCTACGCCGCGTTCGCGGCGCTCGAGCGGCGCGTCGTCTCCTGGACCCCGAGAGCCAACGCATGAGACGCATCGTCATCCTCGCCGCGGTCGTCGCGGCCGTCGCCGCGTGCGGCGAGAAGCCCGAGCCGACGGCCGGGACGAAGGCTCCCACGGAGCCGTTCACGGTCCTGCTCGACTACGTCCCCAACGCCGACCACGCCGGGATCTACGCCGCGCAGGCCGCCGGCCTGTACGCCAAGGCCGGGCTGGACGTGAAGATCCAGGCGCCGCCGGACCCGTCCGCGCCGCTGAAGCTCCTGCAGGCCGGTCGCGCCGACGTCGCGATCTCCTACGAGCCGGAGCTGATGCTGGCGCGCGACGCCGGCGCCGACGACCTCGTGGCGGTCGGCGCGCTCGTGAACGAGCCGCTGACGGCGCTGATGGCGCTGCCGGCCGCCCACGTCCGCTCGCCGAAGGACCTTGCCGGCAAGCGCGTCGGCACCGCCGGCATCCCGTACCAGACGGCCTACCTCAAGACGATCCTCGCCAAGGCGGGCGTGAGCGGCGTCAAGGAGACCAACGTCGGCTTCAACCTCGTGCCGGCGATGCTCTCCAAGAAGGTCGACGCGACGCTCGGCGCGTTCTGGAACGTCGAGGGCGTCGACCTCCAGCGGCGCGGCTCCAAGCCGGTGATCCTGCGGATGCCGGACCTCGGCGTGCCGACCTACGACGAGCTGATCCTCGTCGCCCGCCACAAGGATCTCAATGCCGCCGGCGCCTCGCGCCTGCGCCGCTTCCTGCAGGCCACCGCGGCCGGCCACCGCGTGCTGCAGGAGGACCCGAACGCCGGCGCCGACGCGCTGGTCAAGGCCGACAAGACGCTCGATCGCGCGCAGCAGCTCGCGCAGATCCAGGCGACGCTGCCGGCGTTCTTCCCGAAGGACAAGTCGAGGCCGTGGGGCTACATGGAGCCCGCCGAGTGGGCGCTCTACGAGCGCTGGATGCGCGAGAACAAGCTGCTCACGCGGCCGCCGTCCGAGGCACCGCCGCTGACGGACGAGTTCCTGCCCGGGGAATCGGTCGGCGGGGCCGAGCAAGGCGGCTGAGCCGCAGGTACTCCCCCGCGAGGCCCGCCCACGGAGCGTAGGGCTCGAAGAACGCGTGCACGTCGTCCACCTCGGCGTGCACGCCGTTGAGCCGGCCGACGAGCTTGAGATAGCCGAGGTCGCCGGCCGGGATGACGTCGAGGCGCCCGAGGCCGTGCAGCGCGAGCATCTCGACGGTCCACGGCCCGATCTCGCGGATCGCCAGCAGGCGCGCGAAGACGCCGGTGAGCGGCGCGCCCGCCGTGCCGTTGACGGCGGTGCCGGCCGCCCAGTCGATCCTCCCCGCCGCGACCTCCGCCGCGGCGCTCCGCATCGCGAGCGCGCGCTTGGCGGCGAGCCCGAAGGACTCCAGCAGCGCCGGCGCCTGCTTGGCGATGACCGCCGCGGCCGGTACGTCGCGCAGGCCGGTGCGCGCGCAGCGCGGGCCGAGCGCGCGGATCATCCGCCGCTGGATCAGCACCGCGCGCTGCAGCTCGATCAGCTGCTCCGTGATCGCCCACGCGAGCGTCTCCCACGGGTCGGGCGAGCGCCGGACGCGCAGGCCCGGGTACGCGCGCACGGCGGCGCCGATCACCGGGTCCTCGCGGAAGCGCTCGTGGAACGCCTGCAGGTCGTCGTCCACCCCGACGGCGAAGCGCATGCGCGCGATCCCCGCGCGGGCCAGCTCGTCCGACGCGGCCCGCGCCGCGAAGACCACGCGGTCCGGCGACGGCTGCGCGACCGCGACCACGACCTGCTCGCCGCCGATGTGCAGCAGCCGGATCAGCCCGTCAGCGCGCCGGCGCAGCAGCCCGTCCATCGACGCCCGGCCGAGCCGGAACGTCCACAACGGGCGGACGACCTCCCGGACGAGCACCTCGCCGGGAAGCGCCAGCCGGCCCGCGAACGGCCGTCCGCTCAATCTCGCCGGAGCAAGTGGACGTCGACCAGGAACGAGTTCGAGGACACGATCTCCCCGAGCGCGCCGACCTTCTTGCGGCGCCGCTTGGCGGCCTTGCGCGCGCGCCGGCGCGTGACGACCGCGGCCGTCGTCACGCCGACCGCGAAGCCCGTCGCCGCCAGCGCCGCCGCCTGGACCGCGGGCACGGCCGGCAACCGCCCCTCCGGCGCGCCTTCGACCGCTCCCGGCTCCCCGGCCACGACCGGCAGGCCGTCCACGACCTCGGCTTCGACTTCAGCGTCCTCGTCAACCACGAGGAAGAGACGTTACCGGCTGCGACGGACGTGCATGGTGCCGAACACGCGATCCCAGTACGGGGCGCTGATGCCGAAGCCGCGCTCGTCGTCCTGGAAGTGGTGGCGCATATGGAGCTCCCGAAGCCACTTCCCCATCCCCGTGCGCGGCGTGTGGTGGTGCAGGTGGTAGTGGATCATGTCGTAGAGCAGGTAGCCCGCCAGGAAGCCCGCGCCGAAGGCCGTCGCCCGGTCGCCGCCGAGCACGACGACGAACAGCGCGTAGAAGACCAGCGCCAGCGGGATCGACGCCGCGGGCGGCATGACGAGCCGCAGCGGGTCGTTCGGATGGTCGTGATGGACGCCATGGACCATCCAGTGCAGGCGGGCACCGACGCCGTGGTCGGGCTCGAAGTGGAAGATCACGCGGTGGATCCAGTACTCCGCGAGCGTCCACAGCAGGTAGCCGCCGACGGCGAAGCCGAGCGAGCGCAACAGCCCGAGCCGATCGATGCCGAGCGCGAGCAGGATCGCGATCGCCGGGCCGAAGAGCACGAGCGGCACGAGGTGGTGGACGCGCGTGAAGCGATCCAGCAACCCCGACTTGAACATCGGCGGAGACGCCTTCAGGTACTCGCTTCGATCCATAACGCAAACCCTACATATAAGGGCGCCCTAACTTCCAGCGCCCAGGTCCGACGCGTATACCCGGAACCGCCGTACGACGCGGCCGCCCATCGCCTCCATGGCCTTGTTCATGTTGCGGTTGGTCTCCAGGATCCAGCCCATCTCGCCCCACTTCTGCTGCACGCGGGTCGCCGTGTCGAAGTGCTCGACGTAGAGCCCCGCGGCGATCCCGGTGTGCTGGTACTCGGGCTTGACCCCGAGGAAGCCCACGCGCACGCGGTCGATCGTCTTGGCCTTGCGCAGGTAGTGCCACCAGCCGAACGGCAGCAGCCGGCCGTTCATCTTCGCCAGCACCTGGTTGACGTCGGGCACCGTGATCGCGATCGCGGCGGTGTCGCCCTCCGCCGTCTCGGCGACCATGAACCAGTTGCGGTCGAAGACGAGCTGCATCTCCTGCGCGTAGACGTCGAGGTCGCGCTTGGAGTACGGCACGAAGCCCCAGTTGTCGCTCCACGCCGCGTTGTAGACCTCGGCGAAGCGATCCATGTCCTTGCGCAGCGAGCGGCGCGACATGCGCCGGATCCGGATGCCGTGGCGCGGCTCGACCTGCTCGGCGAGCTTGAAGATGATCGGCAGGATCTTCGAGCGGTCCGCGATCACCAGCTCGTACATGAGCAGGTCGACCTCCTTCGCGAGCCCCGCCTGCTCGCACAGCCGCTGGTAGTAGGGCGGATGCCACGGCTGGCGGATGAACGGCATCCGCTCGAAGCCCTCGATCATCACGCCGAGCTCGTCGTTGATCGTGAAGTCCATCGGGCCGATCAGCCGGTCGCGCCCGTGCGCGCGCAGCCAGGCGCGCGCCGCGTCCAGCAGCGGCGGCAGGATGTCCGGCGCGTCCTCGAGCTCGAGGAAGCCGAACATGCCCCAGCGGTTGTCGTGGAACTCGTTGAAGTGCTCGTCGTACTGGGCGCTGATGCGGCCCACGACGCGCCCGTCGCGCTCGGCAAGGAACAGCTGCGCGTCCCCGTGGCTGAAGAACGCGTTCTGGCTGCGCATGAGGAAGATCCGGCGCTCCAGCCGGAGCGGGGGCACCCACACCTCGGAATTAGAATGCAGCCGGTACGGGAGCTCGATGAACTCCTTGATGTCCCGCCTTGACGAGACGGGACGAACGACCACGCTCACGGAGACGGACCCTACATGCCGACCGCCATCGACGTCTTCGCCAAGGTCCGGGGGCACGAGCGCTCAGAGCAGTTGCGCGCCGCCCGCGAGGCCGACCTGCTGCCCTACTTCCGGCGGCTCGAGGGGCCGGCGGGACCGGTGGTGGAGATGGAGGGCGCCGAGCGGATCATGCTCGGCTCCAACAACTACCTCGGGCTCACCGCCGACCCGCGCGTGATCGCCGCGGCGCACGACGCGATCGACCGCTACGGCAGCGGCCTCACCGGCTCGCGGCTGCTCAACGGCACGCTCGACCTGCACCTCGAGCTCGAGGCGGAGCTGGCGGAGTGGATGGGCACCGAGGAGGCGATCGTCTTCTCGACCGGGCACCAGTCCAACATCGGCGCGCTCGGGACGATCCTGGCGCCGGGCGACACCGTGATCGCCGACTCCGGCGACCACGCGTCGATCCTCGACGGCTGCCTGCTCTCTCGCGCCAAGCTGCGCCCGTTCAAGCACAACCGCCTCGACCGGCTGGAGAAGATGCTCGAGCGCGCCGGAGAGGACGGCGGCGGCGTGCTCGTGGTCGTCGACGGTGTGTTCTCGATGGAGGGCGACGTCGCGCCGCTGCCGCGGATCGCCGAGCTCGTCAAGGGCCACGGCGCGCGGCTGATGGTCGACGAGGCGCACGCGGTCGGCGTGCTCGGCGCGCGCGGGGCGGGCGCGTCGGAGCTGCTCGGCGTCGAGGCCGACGTCGACCTGCGCATGGGGACGTTCTCGAAGTCGCTCGCCTCCTGCGGCGGCTTCATCGCCGGCCCGCACGACGTGATCGACTTCCTGCGCATCTCCTCGCGGGCGTTCCTCTTCACGGCCTCGAACGTCCCGGCCTCGGTCGGCGCCGCGCTGGCCGCGCTGCGGATCGTGCGCAGTGAGGAGGGCCCGCAGCTGTTCTCCCGCGTGCTCGAGAACGCCGCCTACCTCAAGCAGGGGCTGAGCGGCCTCGGCTTGAAGGTGGTCGAGGATCCCTCCGGGATCGTCACGCCGGTCGTGCCGGTCGTCGTCGGTGACGACTGGAAGGCCGTGCTCCTCTGGCGCGCGCTCTACGACGCCGGGGTCTACGTCAACGTGGCGATCCATCCGGCCGTGCCGCCGGGCGGCGCGCTGCTGCGCACGAGCGTGATGGCGACGCACGACGCGGCGACGCTCGATCGCGCGCTCGACACCTTCGCGCGCGTCAAGGCGGCGTTCGAGTCAGAGCACGGCGCGCTGCCATAGCAGATACATCGGACGAAACACCCCACTACAAATTCCTTGCTCTTTGCGAGTGCGGAGGGAGATCGAGCGTTGAATCTTCCTTCGAAGTAGGGCTAGCCTGCGGGCCGCGGTCGAGCGCTAGAGCGCAGACGCTCCGGAAGAGGGACACCGGGTAGTAGCGGGGCACAACTCGAAACGGTCAATGGGACGTCCGGTAGGGCACGGACAAGGCCGTCCGAGGCTGCGCGCGCGCGCACCCGACCGCGAGCAATACGGCAACAACCCCCCACCGTGCGAGGGTGGGATAGCGGGGAGGTTTCATGGACGCAACTGCGACAGCACCTGCGCCTCAGCACATGCGGGCGCTCGCGCAGGCAAACCGCGTGCGGCTCGCGCGCGCCGACCTCAAGCGCCAAGTGGCGGAGGGCGAGGTCGACGTGGCCGGTGTCGTGCTGAGCTGCCCGTGGGAGGCAGAGAGCATGACGATCGCGGACCTGCTGATGAGCCAGCATCGTTGGGGGCGGACCCGCTGCCGCAGGTTCCTGGCATCGATCCCGATGCTGGAGACCAAGACGATCGGTTCGATGACCGAACGTCAACGCAACGCGCTCGCCGCCCAGTTGAACGGCGAGCCTTCGGCAGAGCGGCTCAGCCTGCAGTTCGTAGGCACCTGACGTCGCGGCGCCGGCGAGTCGCCTCGCTAAGCGGGCGGCCCGCCGGCGCCGAATCCAGGTCCGGCCGTGGCGATCTCCACGACGTGACCGTCGGGATCGCGCAGGTAGAGCGAGTGGAACGCGCTGCGGTGCAGCACGTCCGTGCAGTCCACGCCGCGGTCGCGCAGGTAGTCGCGCCAGGCCTGCAGCTCCTCGACGCTGTCCACGCGCAGCGCGAAGTGGTGCGTCGAGCCGGTGCCCACGACGCCCTCCGGCAACTGGGGGTACTGCATGAAGCTCACCAGCGAGCCGTCGGCGGTCCCGAACCACACGTGGCGGGCGGCGGGGTCGTCGTCGGACGGGCCGTCGTGGACGATGCCCAGTCCGAGCACGTCGCGATAGAGGCCGATGGTCCGGTCCAGGTCGCGGCAGATCGCGGTGACGTGGTGCACCCCGCGGAGCCGCATGCGTTTCTCGTCGCCCACGCGGCTGAGGATATTGGGGCTATGCGGTCGCCCGCCTCCACGCCCCGCGCAAGAGCGTGAAGGCGGCGCCGAAGACGGCGACCGCGACGATCAGGACCAGGGGGACCGGTGCGCCCGCCACCGCGAGCGCGGCGGCGATCGCCACGGCGGGCGCGAGCGCGAGCACCAGCGTGTGGCTGCGGTGGCCCGCGAAGTGCTCGCGCAGCGTCGTGTCAAGGCCGCCGAGCGAGCCGAGCGCGAGGCCGAGCAGCAGCAGCGTGCGGCCGCGGCGGCTGTCGCTCGTGATCAGGCCCACGACGATCAGGACGAGCCCGACGAAGACGGCGATCTCGACCAGCGGCACCGGGTGCCAGGGCGCCTTCGGCCGGTCCTCCAGGCGTGGGCGCGTGCGCCTCGGCGGGCGCGGCGGCACTGCGGGCGCGGTCGGCCTCGTGCGGCGCTTGCGGTTGCGGCGGCTCACGTTGGCCGCCGAGGGTAACGGGCAGCCGGACGAGACCTTGACGCGCCACCAGCCCGTGAGCACGCCGACCGGCCCGAGGCGCGGGAGGACGCGGTAGCTGGTGCAGCCCGGGAGGCCGAGATCGGCGTTGCGGATCCGCGTGCCCTTGTGGGCGAGCGGGTTCTCGAGCATGTCCAGGAGCAGGGCGCGCGCCTGGGACTGACGCGCGCTCTGCCGCTCGCGGGCGTGATGCGCCGCGGTCACCCGGCCCGCGAGGTCGTCGCGGGCGCGCTCGAGCTCGGCGAGGTCGAGCAGATGGGGACGGCCGGGAGCGCCGGCGCGCGCCGGAGGCGGGGCGACCGGCGGATAGGTGGAGGCGAGGATGGTCGCGAGCTCGCCCTCCAGGCGTGCGATCTGCGCGCGCAGGGAACGCCGGGCGGCGAGTGCATCCGCGGGGGCGATCGACTCGACGACGAACATGGTCAGCGCGAGCCTACTCCGCATGGCGCCGGGCTCCAACGCGGGCGTCAGGACGCTGCCCCGATCGGGTGGGATGACGGGGCGCCGGGCCGCCGAGGATTGCCGCCTCGCCGCCGGGACGGCCGTATGCTCGGGCCTGTGCCGCGCAACGATCCCTCCGACACCGGCGGGCTCTTCATCGGGCGCCGCCCGGGCACGGGGCCGCTCCACTACCGCGCGGCGCCGGAGCGCGGCGGCGCCGGGCGACGGCGTGCCGACGCGATCCTCGCCGCGGCGGTCCTCGCCGTCGAGGTCCTGCTGTGCCTGTCGGTCTGGGGTCCGCAGCCGGCCGGGTGGCTGTGGGTCGGCTCGCAGGTCGACTACTGGACGGGCTCGGTCTTCCTCGGCATCGTGGTCGCGTTCGCGGGCGTGATCGCGACGCTGTTCCTCACGCTCTCGCTCGCCACCCGCCTCGATCGCGTCTGGCGACTGCTGCGCCGCGCCGCCGGGTTCGAGCAGCGCGATGGCGTGCTCGGGCGCATCTTCGGCGCGACCGCGATCGTGGCGCTCATCGCGTTCGGGTTCTGGTTCGTGGTCATCCAAGGCCCGGGGCCGCAGCTCGCCCCGCGCTGATGCGGCGCTTCTTCGACTACTACCGCCAGTTCGAGGAGCTGCCGCACGAGGAGGTCTCGCGCGAGCTGCGCGAGCGCCGCGACGCGGAGCGCGCGCTCGTGGGCCGGCCGTCGCTCGACCTCTCGGGCTCAGGCTGGCACGAGCCGCCGCACCCGGAGGTCGTCAACGCCGCGACGTTCGCTCTGCGGCGGGCGGTGAACGCGTACCCCGACCCCACGCCGCTGCGCGCCGCGATCGCGCGCTCCCACGACGTCGATCCCGCGCGTGTGGCGATCGGGCACGGCGCAGGAGAGCTCCTGCGCGCGGCGCTGCGGATGGTCGCGCGCGACGGCGAGGTCGTGGTCGCGTGGCCCGGCTGGGGCCGGCTGCCGCGGTTGGTGAGCGAGGCGGGCGCGAGCCCGGTCCCGGCGACGATCGCGGAGATCGCGGGAGGCGACCCGGCCGCGACGCGCGCACGCGCGGTCGTGCTGTGCCGCCCGGCCGATCCGACCGGCGCGTTCGTCCCGGGCGCGCGACTCGCCGGGCTCGCGGGCGACGGCTGGCTGATCCTCGACGAGGCGCTCGCCGGGTTCCTCCCGGACGGCGAGGACGCGCTGCTCGACCGCCCGCGCGCGATCCACGTGCGCTCGTTCTCCAAGGCGCACGCGATGGCGGGCTTCCGCGTGGGATACGCGATCCTGCCGGAGGGCGTGCCGGCAGAGCCGCTCGAGCCGGTCCACGGGGTCGGCGCCCCGGCGCTCGCGGGCGCGCTGTGGGCGGTCGAGAACGGCGCCCCGTACGTCGCCGCCCGCCGCGCCGCGGCAGCTCGCGAGCGCGAGCGGCTGGCCGCCGGCCCGTTCGCGGTCGAGCCGGGCCACGGCCCGTACGCGTGGGTCGAGACCGCGGGCATCGCGCTCGCGGAGGAGCTCGCCGCACGACGCGTCTTCGTCGCCCCGGGGTCGGCGTGGGGCGACGACGCCCACGTGCGCGTCACGCTCCGCGACGCGGCATCGACGGGCCTGCTGCTCGAGGCGCTGGAGGACATCACGCGGACCCGCTGACCTCGCCGCGGCTGAAGGACGAGCGCGACGACCACGGAGGCGGCCGCGACCCGCGCGCTCACGGCGCGTACGCGGACTCGCACCGCTTCGGGCGGCGGCGCTGGAGCTGTGCCACGATGCCGGCGAGGGCGATCAGCGCGGCCGCCCCGAAGCCCCAGCGGTAGCCGGTGATGACAGGCTCCCCGGCACCCTGGCCGAGAGCGGCGGCGAGGCTGACGATCACCGCGACCCCGAGCACGGTGCCGACCTGCGCCGCAGAGTTCAGCAGCCCCGAGGCGAGCCCGGGGCGCTCCGGCAGCGCGGCCGTGCCCGCGGCGGTCGAGCCGACCGAGGCGACGCCGAGCCCGAAGCCCATGATCACCGACGCCGGGATCAGCGCTCCGGTGCTGAACAGCAGCGAGCCGGCGGCGACGCCGAGCAGCCCGGTCCGCATCCCGCCGACGCGGCCGCCGAGCAGCGAGCCCGCGATCACCGCGACGTTGAACGGCATGCACGCGAGCCCGGTCTGCGTCGCCGAGCGCCCGAGCACCTGCTGCTGGTAGAGGATCGACATCAGCATCGCCGGCGTCGTCGCCGCGGTCAGCGCGGCGGCCACGAGGTTCGCGCGCACGAACGGCCGGTTGCCGAGCACCGCGAGCGGGAGCAGCGGGTCGCGCGCCCGCCGCTCGACGGCCGCGAACGCCGCGAGCAGGATCACTGCCGCGGCCAGCGTGCCGAGCACGACCGGCGAGCCGAACCCGCGCGACCCGGCCTGCGTGAAGGCGAGCACGAGGGCGACGAGCGCGGCGGTCACGGTCGCCGCGCCGGGGAGATCGAGCGAGCCGCGCGCCGCAGCGGCGGGGCGGCGCTCGCCTCCGCCCCGCAGCAGGCGCCCCGCCAGCAGCACGCCCGCGGCGCCCAGCGGCACGTTGACGAAGAAGATCGCCTCCCATCCCACGTGTTCCGTGAGGATCCCGCCCAGCACCCAGCCGCTCGCGCCCCCGCCCGCCGCCGCGGCGGTCCAGGCGCCCAGGGCGTGCGGCGCCCGCGTCGCGGTGACGAGCGCGAGCGCGGCGGGCGTCATCAGCGCGCAGCCCGCGCCCTGGATGGCGCGCAGCGCGACGAGCGCGGCCGGCGACGGAGCGAGCCCGCAGCCCGCCGACGCGGCGGTGAACACGGCCAGGCCCGCGACGAACAGGCGCCGGCGGCCGAACACGTCGCCCGCGCGGCCGCCCGCGATCAGCAGTCCGCCGAACGCGAGCGTGTACGCGGTCACGACCCACTGCAGCGAAGCCGGGCCGAATCCGAGGTCGCGCTGGATGGCGGGCAGCGCGACGGCGACGATCGTGGTGTCGAGGACGGCCACGAACTGGGCACTGCACAACAGCGCGAGGACCATTGCGCCGGAGCCTACCCGAGACTAACGGATTCATTCGTCGAATCCGTTAGGCTTTCGAGCCGTGACCATCGAACGCTGGTCCTGGCTCGGCGAGCCGCTCGCGGCGGACTTCGCGAACACGGTCCGCCGGCGCGGCCAGGAGTACGAGGAGCAGCTCGAGCACCCGCAGCACCTGGTGGACTGGGCGCGGCACGAGGGCGTCGAGCTCGAGCGCCCGGACGCCGCGCAGCTCGAGCGCGTGCGCGAGCTCCGCGATGCCGTGTTCGCGATCCTGCTCGCCGCGACGAGCCGCGAGCCGCCCCCGCCCGGCACCGAGCGCCTCGTCAACGCCGCGCTCGCCGCCGTCCCGCTCGTGCCGCAGCTGCAAGGCGGCGAGGTCGTCCTCACCGCGCCGGGCGATCCGCCGGCGCTCGACGAGCTGCTGGCGCGGGTCGCCGCCTCCCTGCTCGACCTGCTCGGCGATCCCGCGCTCGCGTTCTGCGACGCCCCGAGCTGCGGCCAGTTCTTCCTGCGCCACCGCCGCGACCAGCGCTGGTGCGGCCCCGCCTGCGGCACCCGCGCGCGCGTCGCCAGGCACGCGCGCCGCTGAGGTTCAGCGCACGGGGGGACGAGACGCGCATCGCATTCGCGCCGGCGGTCGGCATCGTCTCCGGAGCGGGCACTGAGCCGCGCGCGGCGCGCGGGGAATCTCGCGGGCGCGTCTCGGGATCGGCGAACTGCGCGGGTAAGGGATGCGGGTCTATCCCGCCCGGCGGGATGACGATCACCCACGATCATCGCCGCGCCCCATTCGCGCACGAACGATCATTCCCGCGCGGGAGCTCCGGGAGGTGCCTCACGAACCTTCGAGCTATTCGAAGGTTCGTGAGACACGCCCTCCCCCACGCGGCGCAAATCGATACCCGCGAAGCGCACAGGCAAACCGACCCACTCCCTTACCGGCGCAGTTCGCCGGGCCCGCCGACGCGAGATGCGGAGACGGCGCAGCTCGCCGGCGCCGCCAAGGCGAGATGCGGAGACGGCGCAGTTCGCCGGGCCCGCCAACGCGAGACGCATTGACGGCGCAAATCGCCGCCCCCGCCGACGCGAGACGCGCAGACGTAGGCGACCGCGCGGGCATCGGCCGGCGTCCCTCGCCACGCATGGGTCGCGACCCTACTCGCGGGGGGCGAGCAGCTCGGCCGCGGTCCAGAGGGCCTCCTCGACCGCGATGTCCGGGACGCCCTCCGCGAGGATCGCGTACAGCGTCAGCGCCCGGGTTCCCCGCTCCACGGGCTCCTCGGGCGGCGCGAACAGCTCGGCGACCCGCTCCAGCTCGCCGGCGACGACGATGCGCCCACCTTCGAGGACCAGCCGGAGCTCGCGCTCGCCGGGCACCGCCCAGACGCCGACCTCGGTCTCGATCGTCGCCGTCGCGAGCGCGTCGGCCAGCAGCACGCGCGATTCGAACCCGCCGACCAGCAGGCGCCCGACGACGAGCTCCTCGACCGGGATGCGCCGCGTGTCCGGCTCGAGCCCGAGGTGGCGGAAGAGGACGCGATATGCGTGCGGGATGGCGCGGCTGCGCAGCGCGATCGCCTGCGCGCCGCGGTGGCGGTCCGACAGCGCGCGCAGCCGCGCCCGCAGCTCCGGCGGCGTGCGCCGCAGCGGATCGCCCGTGAGCATGACGTGGCAGAACGCGATCCCGAGCCCGGGCAGCTCCGCGGCGATCGCCGGGGCGACCGCGCCGGCCCGCACGACGGGCTCGCCGGTCATCGCCCCACCGCCTCCAGGCGCCGTACCCGCCGCTCGACCTCCGCCTCGGACTGCGGCCCCGCCGTCGACTCCAGCACGGCTCCGCCGCGGCGGGCGAAGACGAGCGTCGGGCAGACGACCACGCCGTACTCGTCGGCGACGGCGGCGTCGTGGTCGTAGCCGACCGGCAGCGTCCAGCCGCCCTCGCGCACGAACCGGCGTGCCGCCGCCCCGTCGGCGCGCACGTCGATCGCGGCGAACGCGACGCCCGGGTGCCGCGCCCGCACGCGCTCCAGGACGCCGAGCTGATCGCGGCACTCGCCGACCGGGGCGAAGACGAACGCCAGCACGACGGGACCGCGCTCGGCCAGCTCGCACGAGTTGAGGACGTCCGGGCGGCGGACCGTACAGGCGGGGCGCTCCCCCGCCGCGCCCTGGCCGGAGCGGAGCGCGACGTTCGCGTCGCAGCGCCCGCGGCACGAGGAGCTCGCCAGCGGCATCGCGAACGGCGGCAGCCGGGCGCCCGCGGGCAGCCCCTTCGAGCCGGCGGAGTCCGACGTCACCGTGTTGAGCGTCACCCAGCCGAGCAGCGCGACCAGCACGAACGCCACGATCCAGCGCGTCATCGCCTCACCCCGCCCGGGAGAATCGCCCCCTGGGCGATTGCTCCCAGCGACGCGAGCGCGCAGCGCGAGACGTCGCCCGTCACCCCGCCCGGGAGAATCGCCCCCTGGGCGATTGCTCCCTGGGCGATTGCTCCCAGCGACGCGAGCGCGCGGCGCGAGACGTCGCCCGTCACGCCGCGACGGAGGCGCGCCGCCGGCCGCGGCGCGGCAGCCTGACCGCCCGTCGCTCGGCCAGCACGAGCACCGCGGGGAGCACCGCGAGCACGCCGAGCAGCGACACGCTCAGATCGACGACGGTCACCAGCCCGAAGTCGCGCAGCATCGCGATGTCGGACGCGACCAGCACCGCGAAGCCCGCGATCGCGGTCACGCCGGAGGCGAGCACGGCGGCGCCCGTCGAGTGGTACGTCCGCGCGAGCGCCTCCGCCGGATCGAACGCCGCGCGCTCGGCCCGGTAGCGGGCGCAGAGCAGCACCGAGAACTCCGTCGAGATCGCGATCACCAGCGCGCCCAGCGCGGCCGACAGCGGGTTCAGCGACACGCCGAGGACCCATAGCAGCAGCGCCGACCAGCCGGTCGCGAACGCGATCGGGACGAGCGGCACCCAGGCCCGCTCCCACGACCGGTACACGGCGAGCAGCGCGAGCAGCACCGCGAGCAGGCCCGCGAGCGTCGTCGCCAGTCGCCGCAGCGGATCCGCCAGCGCGTGGTTCGCGTCCGCGGCCAGCACCGGCAGCCCGGCGAGCCTCGCCGTCACGCCCGCCGGCGGGTGCAGCGAGGCGCGCATGTCCTGGATCACGTCGTGCTGCTTGTCCAGCGACTCCAGCCGGATGCCGAACGCCAGCACCGCGGTCCGGCGGTCGGGCGTGATCGCGGCCCGCGAGAAGTAGGCCGGGACCGCGTCCAGCAGCGCGCGCACCTGCGCGCGCGTCGCCGAGGACCCCGGGCTGCGGAACAGGTCCGGAAGCGACAGCGCGGGGCACAGCGCCGCGCGTCCGCAGCCCTGCGCGGCGGAGTAGCCGTGCCGCCGCAGAAGCCGGTTCTGGTAGTCGCGCATCCACGCCACGACCTTCGGCTCGGTCAGGTCGGGGGCCTGCACGAGCACGTCGACCTCACCGGCGACGCCCGTGTCGTGCTGCAGCGCGCCGAGGTCGCGCACCGACGCGAGGTCCTGCGGCACCAGGCTCGGCAGGTCCGAGACCACGTGGACCTGCGTGTCGAGCGCCCAGCCGCCGAGCGCGAGGACGAATGCGGCGGCGACCACGCGGCCGGGACGGCGGATCACCCGAGCGGTGAGCGAGCGCACCGGCGGCAGCGGCAGCCGGACGCCGTCGAGGATCTCCGATGCCCCGCGCAGCGACCGCGACAGCGTCCCCTGCGACGCGCGGCGGCGCACTGAGAGCACCGCCGTCACGACCGCGACCGCCAGTACCAGCCCCACCCCGACGCCCACGATCAGCAGCGCCCCGAACCCGCGCACCATCGGCACCGGCGACAGCAGCAGCACCAGGAACCCGGCCGCCGTCGAGAGCGCCGCGGTCGCGATCGCGGGCAGCGAGCCGCGCGACTGATACTGGATCGCGTAGTCGACCACGAGCCCGAGCAGCACCGGCAGCACGGCGATCGACGCCAGCGTCAGCGGCAGGCCGAGCAGCGACAACCCGCCGAACACGACCGCGCACGCGCCGAGCGCCACCGCGAGCGGGAGCAGCCGCAGCCGCGCGCGGAACACCAGCACGAGCACGACCGCCATCACGATCACCGCCACGAGCAGCAGCCGCAGCGTCGATCCCGCCAGCCGGCCGACCAGGTCGTCCGCGAGCACCGGCACGCCCGTCACCACGTAGGACGCGCCGCCCGAGAGCTTCCACTGCGGCATCCTCACGACATCGCGGATCAGCTCGATCGCCCGCGCACGCTGCGCATCGCTCAGCCCCGGCTTCAGCCGCACCGAGATCAGCGCCGAGCCGGCGCTCGGGAACAGGTACGCGAAGCGCGCCTTCGGCACCCTCGCACCGCGGGCCGGGTCGAACACGAGCTGGTACACGAAGTCCGGGTCGTTGAGCCGCGGCGCGCCGGTCAGGTTCAGCCCGTACTTGGTGTTGAGCGCGATCAGGTCCTGCGCGAACTGCGCGTAGACGAGCTTCGCCGCGCCATCGCCGAGCTTCTTGGCCTGCGTGCGCGACCTGCCCTGCGACAGCGCCAGCTTGCGCGCCGCCAGGGCGGCGCGGTCGGCCTGCGCCGCGCGCGACTTCGTCTGCGCCTGCAGCTGCGCCGTGATCTGCTCGACCGCCGAGTTGATGAACGTCCCCGGCCCGTACACGACCTGGACCGGCTTCAGCCGTCCGAGCTCCCCGCACGCGCCTGGTGCGCGGACGCCGCGCGGCACGTTGCCCGACAGGCACCCCTCGATCCCGACCAGCCGGTTGAGGTCCTCGGTCAGCACGATCCGCGCCAGGTCGCCGCGCACGAGCACGTAGACGGCGTCGTCTCCGAACTTCTCGTGCGCGACCTCCGTCGCCGCCCCGGAGGAGCCGACGAGCGAAGCCGTCGAGGCCGAGGGCGCGAGCCGCAGCGCGAGCCCGGCGCCGGCCAGCACGACGACCGCGACGACGGCGAGCACCGCCCACGGCCGGCGCCGCGCGAGGTCACTTGAGCGCATTGACATGCGGGTACTGCGTCTTCTCGCCGCCGAAGTCGAAGGCACCCTGCTTGCGGCACGGCGGCGCCAGCGAGCCCGCGCTCGCGCCGCCGCCGAACGCGAACTGCTGGATCTTCTGCAGCAGGTCGGCCGGGATCAGCGCCGACGCCTGGTCAGGCGTCAGGGGCACCTGCGGGATCGGCGGCAGCTGCACCAGGCCGCCGGTCACGTCGGTCACGGTCTGCGTGACCGTGTTGGTGACGCCGACCGGCACGTTGCTGATCGAGGGCAGCAGGTTCGACGACGAGCACTGGCGGTCCTCGTAGACCGGGATCCCGCCCTGGGCGAGCTGGTCGAACGTGCCGGGCTTGGCGTAGGGATTCGGGCGGTTGGTCGGCAGCCGGCGCGGATAGACGGCGAGGTTCTCCGGGTTGAGCGGGTTCGTCGTGCGCAGGTAGTGCAGCGTCGTGCCGGGATCCTTGGCCTGCGTGGCCGACGCCGCGTTGGCGAAGAACGACGTCATGTCGCGCTTGTAGAGCGAGAGGAACTGGATCATCGGCGTCAGCTGCTGCGTCGCCGGCCCGAGCTGGCCGATCAGCGGCCGCGCGTCCTGGAGCACCTGCTCGGCCGCCGGGAAGCCCTTCTTGGACGCGTCGATCAGCGGCTGCAGCTGCTCGAGCAGGTTCTTCAGGTCGGGCGCCACGTCGGCGAGGTCGCGCAGCGTCGGCGACAGCTCGCGCGCCGCCGGCCGCAGCTGCGTCACCAGCGGATCGGTCGTCTCCGAGAACTGCGTCAGCCGCCGGAGCGTCGTCTGGGACTCGGTCTCGAACGTCGGCAGCGCCTTGAACGCCGCCTTGAGCTCCTCGTCGCGCGAGGCCGTCGTGCTGAGCACCGTGTTGGTGTTGCGGATCAGCGAGCGCAGCTGCCCGTCGCGCTCGTTGAGCGCGCCGAACACGACGCCCGTGTTCGAGATCAGGCGCGACAGCGCGCCCTCCTGGCGGTTGAGGATCCCGACCAGCGTCGCCGTGTCGTCGGCGAACGGGCCGAGGTTGCCGAGCGCGTCGTTGAGGTCCTGCCCGCGGTCGCCGATCGCCTGTCCCTGCGCCTGCATCCACTGCTGGAACGCGGCCCGCGTCGGCGGGTCGAACGTGCGCACGATCTCGTCGAGCTCGACCGTGTCGGAGACCTGCGAGGCGGCCAGCGTCCCGCCTTCCGGGATCGGCCGCGCGCTGCGATGCCCGGGGGTGAGCTCGACGTAGGTCTCCCCCAGCAGCGTCTTCTGGCGCAGGATCGCCTTCGCGTCGGAGGGCAGCGGCGCGTACTCGGGGTCGAGCTGGATCGTGACGTCCGCGCGGCCCGTCCGCTTGTCGGCATCGATCGTCTTGACCTTGCCGACCGGCACCCCGGAGATCCGCACGTCGGCCTCGGTCGAGAGCTGGCCGGCCTCGGCGAAGGAGGTGTGGAAGCGGTAGCCCTTCGGCTTCAGCGGCACCGGGCCGCCGAACGCGAGCCACAGGAACAGGAGCAGCCCGAAGCACGTCAGCGTGAAGAGCACCATCGCGGCGATCTTCCAGATCGAGGGGGCGGACTTGACCATCGGCCCCTCAGCCCCCGAGCCCGCCGGACTGCGACGTGGCCGGGCAGATCTGCTGCTGCGTCGGCGCGTTCAGCAGCCCGATCAGCGTGCCGAGCTGCGGGTTGCCCTGCCCGACCGCGTTGAGCAGCTGCGCCGTGCTGCAGGAGAGGACGATCAGGCCGCGGCGGATCGGCCCGTGGGCGTCCTGGCTGGCGAAGATCGCGTTGCCGGCGTGGTTGACCCACGACTGCCAGAAGAGGTAGCCCTCCTCTTTGTCGCCAGGTGGGTTGTAGGCGACCTCGTTGAGCAGGCGGTTGACGACGTTGAACGTGCGCGTCAGGTCGGGCGTCGCGGCCGCGAGGTCGCGCATGGCGGGCCGCAGCTCCTTGACGGTCGGCAGCGCGGCGCGCGCGAACGGCCGCAGCTCGTCCTTGATCACCGGCGTCGTCTCGCGCAGGAACGGGCGCGTCTTGCGCAGCGAGGGGCCGAGCGAGCGCGCCGCCGGGCGCAGCGCCTGGAGCGTCGGCCCGAGCTCCTTGGCGAGCGAGTCGACCTTGCCCAGCGTCGTCTGCGTGGTGTCCAGCGCCCCGGGCAGCTTGCGCAGCGTCTCCTGCAGGCTCGCGTCCTGGCCGGCGAGCGAGGCGAAGACCGCGTTGGAGTTCTGCACGAAGCCCGCCAGCTGCGTGTCGCGCTTGCCGAGCTCGTCGGTCAGCAGCGAGAAGTTGTGGACCACGCGCGCGAGGTTGCGCCGCCGCTCGGCGAGGCCCTCGTTGATCTGCCGCGCGTACCTCGCTGTCGGCTCGATGCGCCGGATCGCCGCCGCGAGCCGGCGTCCCTTCTGCGTGGAGCCGATCCCCTCGGCCCCGTCGTTGAGCAGCAGCTGCAGGTAGTCGCGCGTGTCGGTGTCCAGCGAGGAGAGGATCTCGTCGAGGTTGACGTCGGGCAGCGTCTGCGAGACCGGGATCACGCCGCCCTCCTTCAGCCGGCCGGCACCGCGATGGCCCGGCGTGAGCTCGGCGACCATGTCCTTGAGCCCGGTCTTCGGCCGCAGCAGGATCGACGCGTCGTTGTAGATGCGGTCCTTGAAGCGCGGGCGCACCTTCATCCCGACGATCGCCTTGCCGCCGCGCAGCTTGACCGAGGTGATCTCCCCGACCTGGACGCCGGCGATGTTGACGGTCTGGCCCTGCCCCGGCGTGACGGCCTGCGCGGTCGTCATCTCGGCCGAGAACGTGAAGAAGTCCTTGCCCACGACGGGGATCCACGCCGGCAGCGAGAGCCGCTGCTTGCCGAGGATCACGCTCGCGACCGCGACGGCGATCACGATCAGCGCGACGAGCGCCGCGACGTCGCCCCAGTGCTTGCGGATCGCCGTCTTCACCTGGACCGCTTGCTGTCGAAGGGATGCAGCTTGGCTCGCACGGCCTCGAGGTCGGCCTGGCGCTTGAGCCGGTCCGAGACGCTCGTCGCCTGCGCGGTCGACGCCGTCGTGCCGGTCGGGGCGGTCTTCGCCGCCGCCGGCCCGTTGAGATCGGGCAGCTTGTTCGTGTAGCAGGGGACGTCCGGCTTGTACGGCGGGCGCTTGCCCGGGTACGCCGGCCGGTTGCCGAGCGGCACCTGGACGTTGTTGCCGAACAGCTCGCCGGTGTTCGCGCTCTTGGAGCCCAGCGACACGGTCTGGGAGCCGCCGCCGGTCTGGAAGCGCACGTACATGCCGTTGCCGTCGGTGTTCTGGCCCTCCCCCGCGAGCCCGACGAGCGCGTAGAAGAACTCCTTGTAGTTCTCCACGCCGGTCGTGAACTCGTCCTTGATCACGACGTCGCCGGCCGGCAGCACGATGTCGCGCACGCACTTGGACGCGAGGTCGGTCTGCGGCAGCAGCTCCTCGGCGCGGTCGATCAGGCGCGTGAGGTCGGCGGTCGCGGGCGAGAGCTCCTGGGCCAGGCCGCCCAGCTCGGACTTGCCGACCAGCGCGCGCGTCTGCGCGATCCACGGGAACGCGGCGTCGATCGTCGCCGGCGTCTCGCGCACGCCGGGCAGGATCTCGCGCGCGAATGCCCGCGTCGACGGGAACGCGGCGTTGAGCGACGCGAGCGCGGAGTCGGCGTTGCGCAGCGTCGGCGGGAGCTCGCGGATCGACGCCTGCAGGTTCTCCGACTCGCCCGCGAACGCCGCCATCGTCGTGTTGAGGTTGGTGATCAGGCCCTGCAGCTGGGACTCGTTGCGATCGAGCGCGTCGGCCGTGTTCGCAGTGCCGCGGATCAGCCGCGCCACGTCGCGCCCCGGCTCGGTGCCGAGCAGCGCTTGGAGCACCTGGGCGCTCGAGCTCTCGGCGCTCGGGATGTCGTCATAGGCGTCGTTGAGCGACTGCGCCCCGCTCTTGCCGTCGCGCGTGTCGTTGAGCGCCGTCGAGAAGCCGTCCAGGACCTGCTTGAGGTCCTCGCGCGAGTCGCTCTGCAGCGAGGTCAGGACCTGGTCGAGCTGCACCGGCGTCGCCGTCTGGGAGATCTTCAGCGTGTCGCCCGAGTGCAGCGTGGGCGACTGCGGCGTGCCGGGCTTGAGGTCGACGAAGAAGTTGCCCTCGAGGAAGATGCGCGGGCGGATCTTGGCGGTCGCGTCCTCATGGATCGGCAGCGCCGACTTCTTGAGCTCCATCGTCAGGACGGCCGCATTGGTGCCCTGCAGCGCCTCGACGGACTTGACCTTGCCGACCTCGACGCCCGCGATCCGCACGGGCGAGTTGGGGCGGATCGAGTTCGCGGACTCGAACTGCGCCTTGAGCGTGTAGCCGTGCGTGAACGGGATGTCCTTGGTGAAGCCGAGGAACGCGACGATCGCCAGCACGACGACCGCGACGAGCCCGACGAAGGCGCTTGAGCGCTTGGGCCTGCTCATTGCCCGTCCGTCCTCGCCTGCTGGGTCCCGTCCACGTTGCCGATCACGGTCTTGCCGATCGCGTACGGCTCGTTGCCCGACTCGCACTCCTTCGGCTGCCCCGGCGACGCCGTGTTCGGGTACGGGTTGGTGTGCAGGTGGTTGTCCTGCGAGGGGCCGTTGGCGGGACCGGAGGAGGGCAGGCCCTCGGAGTTCGGGCCCTGCGGGGTGGTGACGATGATGAAGCGCTGCCAGGTCCCGTTGCGGTCGCCTTCGCTCAGCAGCGACGAGATGTTGCGGAAGAACAGCGTCACGTAGTTGCACTGGATCTGGGCCGGAGCGAGGAACCGCAGCGTCGGGTCCAGCGCCTTGACGGCCTGCGTCGTGGACTGCAGGCCGCGCGGCACGAGCGGGTCGTCGGAGAACGTCTTGAGCTCGTCCAGCAGCGACTCCAGGCGCTTGTTGAGCGGCGGCGTGTTCGGCAGCACCTGGATGCCCGCGCCGAGCGCGTCCGAGAGCGGCGGCGCCGCGGTGCGCAGCGCGCGCACGCCGGGGCGCAGCTCTCGCATCAGGCCCTCGGTGTTGGCGAGGAACGGCCGCTGCTTGGGGAAGTCGCGGATCGCCTCGTCGAGCGCCGGCTTGGCGTTGGTGATCGAGTCCTGGATGTACGGGCGCGCGACCTCGCGCAGCGCCGCCATCGTCGTGTCGAGGTTCACGAACAGCGACGCGTTGGTCTCCGCGGCGGGCGCCACGATCGCGTTGAACGCGCCGAGCTGCCGCACGAAGTTGCGCAGGTCGGTGTCCGGCGCCGCGAGGTTCTGCATCACGGGGATGACGTCGCGCAGGAGCGGGCGGAACGCGCCGATCGCGGTGTTGATCGACTCGCCGCGGCCGGCCAGGCCGGTGCCGAGCCCCTGCAGGTTCTGCTGCGCGGCGTCGCGCGTCCTGGCGTCGAACATGTTGAAGAACTCGTCGAGCTCGACCGGCTCCTTGGCCTGCGCGAGCTTGATCGTGTCCCCGTCGGCGAACATCCGTGAGGACTTGCCGCGCGTGATCTCGACGTACTTCAGGCCCAGCGCCGAGCGCGGCCGGACGAGCAGCGTGGAGTCGACCGGCAGCGGCCCCGCGTCCTTGTCGAGCTTGAGGCCCGCGACGGCGATCACGCGGCCGTCGGACTCCGTGCGCGGCTTCAGCGAGGAGACGGCGCCGACCCGCGAGCCGCCGATCTTGACGTCGTTGCCGACGACGAGGTTGGAGCCGCCCGGCAGCTCGGCCTGGAGCTGATAGGTCGGGACGAACGGCAGGCCCTGGTTGGCGTTGTAGGACAGGAAGACCGCGACGATGATCACCAGCACCGTCGCGGCGCCGATCAGGACCGGGTTGCCGGCGATGCCGGAGCCGCGGTTGCTCACTTGCCGTCACCCCCGAAGAGGTAGTCGAGCAGCGCGTCGCCGGTGCCCTGCTGGGTCGGCGTGGGCGTCGGCGTCGGCGCGGAGGTGGCCGACTCGGTCGGGGCCGGTGCGGCGGGAGCACCCGGCTGGGCGGGCGCCGGGCCGGCCGGCGACTGGGTGACGCCGCCGCCCGACGCGGGCGTCGGGGTCGCCGCCGCGGCGGGCTTCTTCTTGGCCGCCGGCTTCTTCGCGTGCCGCTTCGCCTTCGGCTTCTTGGCGGGCTTCTTCTTGGTGGCGCTCTCGCGCTTGACCTTCTCCACCTGCTGGCCCAGCGCCTTCGCCAGCGCGATCGCCGTCGCGCGCAGCGTCGGGTCGTTGCCGACGGCGCTGGCGACGCTCGCGACGGCCGGGTTCGAGGAGGCCGAGGCGCTGTCCTGCGGGTAGTTCGACGAGCAGCCGCCGACCGGCCGGACCGAGTAGTTCGAGCACTGGTTGACGATCAGCTCGGCGCGCAGGTAGTGGCCGAGCCCGTCGAACCCGTTGATGGCGGCCGCCTGGTAGAAGATGTAATCCATCAGCCGATCGATGCCCTGGGTCTTCTGGAAGGACTCCAGCAGGGCCGCGGCGGTCGAGCCGACCGGCCGCACGGCCTGGGCGAGCGAGCGCAGGTCGGCGATCACGGGACGCGCGTCGATGACGGCAGGCGTGCCGCTCTTGGCCGCCTCGCCGAGCGAGTCGACCGCGGGGATCGCGGCCTGCGAGAACGGGCCGAGCCGGCGGACCACGCCGTTGATCTGCGGCGCCACGTCGTGCAGATCGCTGAGCACCGGCGTCGTCTGGTCGGCGAGCGAGCCGAGCTGCTGCATCGTCGGCGTCAGCTGGTCCAGGAACGCCGGCAGCGTCTTGATGTCGGCCTCGAGCGCGCCGCGGCGCTCAGCCGTCGCCTCCGCGACGTCGCTGGAGTTGCGGATCGCGCCCGCGACCTTCGTGCGCTCGCGCGCCAGCGGCGCGACCACGGTGTCGGAGTTGACCGCCAGCTCCTGGAGCACCTTGTTCTGCGAGGCGAGGATCGAGAGCACGCGGTCGGTCTGATGCAGCGCCGGGTCCGCGCGCCGGATCACCTCGTTGAGGTCGCGCCCTCGCCCGGCCAGGCCCGTGCCGAGCTCGTTGAGGATCAGCGACAGCCGCTCGCGCTCGGGCTGGCGCATGACGTCGCCGATCAGGTCGATGTCGACCGACTGCTGCGTGTTGGTGACCGGCAGCAGGTACTGCCCCTTGCCGGGGCCGTCGTCGATCCGCTTCAGCGGCGGCGGCGCCGTGCTCCCGGCAGCGCGCGGCTGCGTCGGCGTGCACTCGACGAAGCGCTCGCCGATCAGCGACTGCGGGCGGACGATGCACGACGCGTCGCGGCGGAAGTCGCGGTAGCCGGGGACGTCGATCTGCAGCACGACGGCGGCCTTGTCGTCGGGCGTGACGTCGAGGTCGGCGATGCGGCCGACCTTCACGCCCGCGACCTTGACGTCCTCGCCGGGGATGACGAAGCCCGCGTTGTCGAAGATCGCGCGCACCTGGTAGGGCGGGCCGCCCGCGCGCGTGGCCAGCAGCGCGACGGCGGCGACGATCGCCACGAGCACGAGGACGATGGGGATCGCGCGCCTCATGGCCCGGGCGGCACCTGGGTCGGGTCGCAGTCGAGGTTGCCCGGCGCATCGCGGAACGGCGCCGACTTGTCGGGCGGCACCTGGCTCGCGGTGCCGGGGCAGCGCTTGAGCATGAAGTTCTGCAGGCCGTCGAGGCGCTGGGAGACGGGCAGCGGCACGAGCGTCGGGCCGGTCGGCAGCTCGTGCAGCTGGAAGGCGTTGAAGACCGGCTGGATGCGCGCGTAGTGGCCGTTGGCGTCGTAGTTGGCGGCGCCGACGCCGAAGTCGCGGAACCAGCCGACCAGCTCGGGGATGTACGGGCGCACGAACTCGAGCACCGGCTGGCCCTTTCTGAGCGCGCCGGTGGCGTCGCTGAACGCGGGGCTGGCGACCTTCTGCAGGCCCGGGAGCTTGCGCGTCGCCTCGACCAGGTCGTTGTCGGCGCCCGGCCGGCGCAGGAGCGTCGAGAGGTCGGCGATCGTCGGCTTGGCGTCGCGCACGAGCGGGCGCAGCTCGCGCAGGAACGGCGCGAGGTCCTTGGTCGCGACCTTGGACTCCGCCACCAGCGGGTCCAGGTCGTCGAGCGTCGAGCGCAGGTTCACGAACGTCGAGTTCGCGCGCCGCAGCGTCGTGGGCAGCAACGAGAGCGCCTCCGAGAGCGCCCGGTTCTCGGACGCGATCGCGCCGGCCGTGGCGTTCGCGTTGCCGACCAGCGAGGAGAGGTCGTCGCGCTTGGAGGCGACTGTCGTGACCGTGCGCGAGGAGGAGACCAGGAAGTCGGTCAGCGCGCCCTCGTCCGCGGTCGCCTCGTTGACGAGCCGGCGCGCGCTCGAGAGCAGCGGATTGAAGTACTTGGTCGACTCGGCGGCCTGCTGCGCCTTGCCGTCGTATTGCGTCGCGAAGCCCTTGATCAGCCCCTGCAGGTCCTTGCGCGCCTTCGGATCGAGTGCGTTGAAGAGCTGGTCGAGGTCGACCGCCGTGGTCGTCTGCGAGGTGTCGAGCACGGCGCCGTCGCCGAGCGCGCGGTTGGTCCCCGGCGCGGGCGAGAGCGCGATGTAGCGGTTCGCGATGCCCGACAGCGAGGTCAGCCGGATGATCGCCGTCGTGCCCTCGCGCAGCGGCGCGTACGGCTCGTCGACGGAGACCTTCACCGCGGCCTGGTTGTCCGGCGTGAGCGCGATCGACTTCACGCTGCCCACCGGCCGGCCGCCGATCTGCACGTTGTCGCCCTTCACGAGCTGGCCCGCGTTCTGGAAGATCAGCGTGTACTCGTGCCCGCCGCCGTGGAGCAGCAGCAGCCACACCGCGAGGACGGCGACGAGTGCGACGCCGATGGCAACGGCCGCGCGGGCGAGCGTCACGCGGGCTCCCTACTCCATTCCCAGCGGACCGCGCGAGGCCCCGGACAGGAACTGGTTGACGAACTGGTTGTCGGAGTCGAAGAGCTCCTCGGCGGGCCCGCTCTCGACGATCCGGCCCTTCCACAGCACCGCGATGTACTCGGCGACGCGCTTGGCGGACATGATGTCGTGCGTGATGACGACGTAGGCGCCGCCGTTCTCCTCGTGGATCTCCTGGATCAGCTCGCACAGCAGCGCCGTGCGCACGGGATCCAGGCCGGAGTCGGGCTCGTCGAAGAGCACGATGTCCGGGTCCAGCACGAGCGCCCGCGCGAAGCCGGCGCGCTTGCGCATCCCGCCCGAGAGCTCGTTCGGCATCTTGTCGGCGGAGCCTTCCAGCCCGACCTCGCGCAGGCGCCGGTTGACGATGTCCCCGATCTCGTCCTCGCCCTTGTCGGTGTGCTGGCGCAGCGGGAACGCGACGTTGTCCCACAGGTTCATCGAGCCGAACAGGGCGCCGTCCTGGAACAGCACGCCGAACTTCTTGCGCATCTCGAACAGCTCTTCGTCGCGCATCCCGGGCACCGACTCGCCGTGGACGAGCACGTCGCCGGAGTCGGGATACAGCAGGCCGACCATGTGCTTGATGCAGACCGACTTCCCCGTGCCCGACGGGCCGAGGATCATCGAGATCTTGTCCTCCGGGATCTCCATGTTCAGACCGCGGAGGATCTTGTTGCGCCCGAACGCCTTGTGGACCTCGACGAACTCGACGGCGGCCGCCGCCCCCGACGGACGGTGCTTGCCGGTGTGCCACTGATACTCGTCGGTCTCTTCGATCATCGTCATCCTCCGATGGGGGCGCGCGGGTTGGCGCCCCAGAAGATCTGCGTGCCGAGCATCCCGATCAGGTGCACGAGCACGATGTTCAACACCATCGATTTCGCGGTCGCGGTCCCCACGCCGACGGGGCCGCCGGATGCCGTGTACCCGTAGTAACAGCCGACCAGCACGATGACGGTCGCCATCGCCATGGCTTTTATGACGCTGTAGAGCAGGTCCGGCGGGTTCTGGAACATCCAGAAGATCAGCGAGTAGCCGCCGCTGGAGACCTCGCCGATCTGCTGCACCACGGCTAAGTAGGACGCGAGGAAGCCGGCGCCGATGCCGGCGATGTAGACGAACGGCAGCACGAGCCACGCGGCCAGCAGCCGCGTCGCGCACAGGAACGTCATCGACGGCACGCCCATCACCTCGAGCGCGTCGATCTCGTCCGAGATGCGCATCGAGCCGAGCTCGGCGACGATGCCGGTGCCGACCTTCGCCGACATCATGTAGCCGAACGCGTACGGGATCAGCTCGCGCAGGTCGCACCAGGCGGCGAACACGCCCGCATAGGCGGGGGCGCCGGTCGCGCGGTTGAAGTACGCGGCCTCGATGCCGCACTGGAGCCCGATGATGAACGTCAGGCCCCAGATCACGAGCGTCGAGGAGAGGATCAGGACGCCGGCCTGACGCAGGCCCTCGCCGAAGTAGCGGAAGACCTTGAGGCCCCAGACCTCGCCGGTCACGCGCCCGCTGAAGCGGACGATGTCGCCGAAGGACGCGAACCAGTCGCGCGGAACCGCGAGCCAGCCGTTCATTTGATGTTGAGGATCTCCGGGTGGGTCGCCAGCAGCGTCTGGGTGAACACGTAGTTGAACGCGAACACGCCGAGCGTGGCGATGACGACGGCCTGGTTGACGGCGCGGCCCACGCCCGCGGCGCCGCCGGATGCGGTCATGCCCTTGTAGCAGCAGACGACGGCGATGATCGCGCCGAACAGCGTGCACTTCAGGACCGAGCCCCAGAGGTCGGGGATCGACGCGTTGGTCAGCAGGTTGGCGAAGAACGGCCCGACGGGCTGCTGGTTGACGCCGTTGGCGACGAGGCCGCCGAAGAGGCCGAAGAGGATCGCGTAGACGTCGAAGAGGCCGGTGACGATCATCAGCGCCAGGAAGCGGGGGACGACGAGGTTCTTCACCGGGTCCACCCCGAGCACCTGGAGCGCGTCGAGCTCCTCGCGGATCTTGCGCGCGCCGAGGTCGGCCGTGATCGCGGTGCCGGCGACGCCCGCGACCACGATCGCGGTCACGAACGGCGCGAACTCGCGGATGCTCGCGAGCACGAAGAAGCCGCCCAGGCGGTCGTTGGCGCCGAACAGCGTGAGGAAGTTGGAGGCCTGCAGCCCGGGGGCGGCGTAGCCGAACGCGATGGTCGAGACCATCAGCGGGAACCAGCACAGGCGGAGCGCGAACAGGAACTGCTGAACGAACTCGCCGCCGTACGGGTACGGCGGCCTGAGGGCGGAGACGATCGTCTTGCCCGTCAGGATCATCATGTCCCCGACTTCCTCCAGCAGGCCCTTGGCCGGCAGGAACGCTCGATCGGCGACGCCTCTGACCACTTCTCTCCTCTCCCCTACAAGCCCCTACAGAGGCGCGAAGGTTATGGCACGGCGTATCGCCGGCTCAAACGGGAACCGGCGCCGTTACTTGCGCAAACGGGCCAGCAGGACGACGTCGACGTGCCGTCCGCGCTCGAGGTTGCGGCCCCGCATCACGCCTTCCTCCGTAAATCCGAGCGCTGCCGCGAGGGCTCGCGCGGCGGCGTTTTCCGGCGTGGTGGTGATCTCGATGCGGTGCAGGTCCAGCTCCGCGAACGCCCATTCCACCAGCAGCGAGACCGCTGTCTTGCCGATCCCGCGGCCGCGCGCGGCCGGCACGAGCCAGTAGCCGATCTCGGCGCGGCGGTTCTTGAAGTCGACGCTGTGCAGCATCACGTGGCCGAGGAACGGCCGCCCGCTGGCGTCGGTCACCGCGAGGCCGAGGAACTCGCCGCGGGCGCGCAGGCGCGGCTGTCGCGCGATGAAGCGACGCACCCCCGACTCCGTCGGGTCCTCCTCGGCGCCGATCAGGGCGCCCAGCCCCGGGTCCTCGCGGAAGGCGTTCGCGAATGGTCCGGCGTCGCGGGCGCGCAGGCGGCGCAGGGCGATGCCGTCCCGGCGGAGCTCTTCGGGGACGGGCAGGGATGGCATCTCGTCTGGCGCGAGCGTAGCCCGCGCGGTGATACGTTCGCCCGACTGATGCGCCGGGTGATCGTGCTCGCCGTCGTGCTCGCCGCGGGCTGCGGGGGCGGCGGCGCGCGCCAGGACGCCGACGAGCCATCCGGGGACTTCAAGGTCGAGGTCGTCAGCGCCTCGTTCCCCCGCACGCAGCACATCGCCCAGACCGTGCAGCTGCGCGTCCGCGTGCGCAACGCCGACACGCGCGCCCTGCCTGTCGCGGTGACCGTCGAGACCGCCGCCCCGGCGGGCGTCGCGCCGAGCGCGTTCGGGCAGGGCTCGTCCGGCGGCGATCAAGCGGACTCGACGCGGCCGATCTGGGTGCTCGATCGCGGGCCGCGCCGCGGCGACACGGCAGCGGTCAACACATGGAGCGCGGGCCCGCTGCGGCCGGGACAGTCACGCGTGCTGACGTGGCGGCTCGTGGCGGCCAAGGCGGGGACGTACACGGTGGCCTACCGCGTCTCGCCGGGGCTCGCCGGGCGGGCGAAGGCGGCCGCCGGCGGGCGCACCGAAGGACGCTTCCGGGTCACGATCGACGACGAGCCGGTACCGGCGCGCGTCGGGGACGACGGCGGCGTGATCCGCGGAGGCTCTGACCGGCCGGACTCGTGAGCGACCCGTATCTCGCGCGACCGTGGCTCGACAAGGCGCCCGGCTCGGGACCGGCGCCGCCGACGATCATGGACGCGCTGGCGGCGGAGATCGAGGCGGGTGGCGAGCGCGATCTGATCCGCCACGGCGACGGGCGCATCTCGCTGCGGGATGCCGATGCTCGCGCGGACGCCGTTGCCGCCGGGCTCGCGGCGCGCGGCATCGGGCAGGGCGATCGCGTCGCGATCCGGCTCCAGAACGTCCCGGAGTTCGTCTACGCGCTGCTCGCGTGCTGGAAGCTCGGGGCGATCGCCGTGATGGTCAGCCCGATGCTGCGGGCGGGCGAGATCGACTTCGAGCTCGAGGACTCCGGCGCCGCGCTGCTGCTCGCCGCCGAGGACCTGCACGTCGAGACCGTCGACGCCGCGGCGCTCGCGCGCGAGCACGCCGGCGAGCGGCCGGCGCCCGCGCGGATCGCGCCGGAGGACGTCGCGGTGCTCACGTACACGTCCGGCACGACCGGTCCGCCGAAGGGCGCGATGAACACGCACGCGAACCTCGTGCACGGCGCGCGCGCCTACCGCGACTTCGCGCAGCTCACGCCCGACGACGTGATCATCGGCATGGCGCCGCTGTTCCACGTGACCGGGTTGGTGGCGCACGTCGCCTCCGCCCTGCTCGTGCCGATGCCGCTCGTGCTCGGCGGGCGCTTCGACGCCGCGGCCACGTGCGCGCTGATCGAGCGCCACCGCACCACGTTCACGGTCGCCGCCATCACCGCCTTCACCGCGATCCTCAACGCGCCCGGCGAGCACGACCTCAGCTCGATGACCAAGGCCTACAGCGGCGGCGCACCGGTGTCGGTCGCGAGTGCGGAGGCGTGGGAGCGGCGCAGCGGCAGCCCGCTGCGCGTGGCCTACGGGCTGACGGAGACGACCTCACCCGCGCACCTCGTGCCGGTGGGGCTGCGGCCACCGGTCGACGAGTCCTCCGGCGCGCTCTCGATCGGCATCCCGGTGACCGCGACCGACGTGCGGATCGTCGACCCCCAGGGCGAGAGCGTCGCGGCCGGCGAGCCCGGGGAGATCGCGATCCGCGGGCCCCAGGTGGTCCCCGGGTACTGGGAGCGCCCGGACGCGACCGGGCACGCGATCCCCGGCGGCGAGCTGCGCACCGGCGACGTCGGGCTGATGGACCCCGAAGGCTGGTTCTACGTGATCGACCGGCTCAAGGACCAGATCAACGCGTCCGGCTTCAAGGTCTGGCCGCGGGAGGTCGAGGACGTCCTCTACCGCCATCCGGCGGTGCGCGAGGTCGCCGTCGTCGGCGTGCCGGACGAGTACCGCGGCGAGACGGTCAAGGCCTTCGTCTCGCTCAAGCCCGGCGCGGAGGTCGCGCCGGACGAGCTGATCGCCTACGCGCGCGAGCGCCTGGCGTCGTACAAGTACCCGCGGCTGGTGGAGCTCATCGACGAGCTGCCGAAGACGGCCAGCGGGAAGATCCTGCGGCGCGAGCTGCGCTCACGGCCGGACGGGCCGTGAGCGCGGTGCCGCGGAGCTAGAGCGGCTGGACCTGGACGGCCTTGGGGCCCTTCGGGCCCGCCTCGGCCGTGTACGAGACGCGCGCGCCCTCGGCGAGCGAGCGGAAGCCCTCGCCCTGGATGGCGCTGTGGTGCACGAACAGGTCCGTGCCCGTCTCGTCCGGGGTGATGAAGCCGAAGCCCTTCTCGTCGTTGAACCACTTAACGGTTCCGGTTGCCATGCTGGCCTCCACGTGGTGCTTGGTGCTGTGCTGCGGTACGCGGAGGTGCTTTGGAGCGACGATCTGCGATGCGGCACTGCGGATTTGTCGCGCCGCACCGTAGCAGTTCCCGCGGCTCACCGTAGAGCCCACGTTCACCGCCGCTTGACGTGCTCGCAATGCGTCAGCCGATCGCGCCTGTCCGCGGTGACGGTATCCGAGCCGCTGCCGCAGTCGACGGTGTCGCGCTCGCCGTCGCGCACGTCGATCGTGTCGCGGCCCGCGCCGGAGCCGATCTGGTCGCGCCCGGGGCCGCCGGTGATGCGGTCGTTGCCGGACTCCGTCGCGACGATGTCGTCGCCCGCGCCGGCGTCGATCCGGTCCGAGCCGCCCCCCGTGGCGATCCAGTCGTCACCCGCGTCGCCGTGGATGTCGTCGAGCCCGGTACCGCCGTCGATCTCGTCGTCGCCCGCCCCGCCGGTGATGCGGTCGTTGCCGGAGCCGCCCGAGATCGAGTCGGTGTCGTCGCCGCCGTCGAGGCGGTCATTGCCGCGGCCGCCGCGCAGCTGGTCACGGCCGGGGCCGCCGATCAGCGTGTCGGGGCCGCCCGAGCGGTCGTCGCGGTCGTTGCAGTCGTCTGGGACGACGGCGCCCGGCTTGCACACGCCGTCGCCCTCGATCGTGTCGTCGCCCTCGCCGCCGTCGATCTTGTCGGCGGCGCCGAGTCCGTAGACGACGTCGCCGCCGGCCTTGGCGGTGATGCTGTCGGCCGTCGCGGTTCCCACCAGGAAGTCGGTCAGGTCGGTTCCCTGGACGTCGGTGGCGAGCGCCGGAGCGGCGACGCCGAGTGTCAAGGTCGCCGCCGCGACTGCCAGCCAAGTGCGCCTCATGCAAGCATCCGTAACCCGGCGGGGCGCCCAACGGAGCGGGCGGATTGCGCAAAGTCGCCGATCAGGCGCGAGCCGCCGGCAGGACTCATCCGACCCGGTAGAAGCGAATCCCCATGCGGTTCGGCGCGCGGGCGGCTTCGGGCGCGCGTCGCGGGACCGGCGAACTGCGCGGGGTGAGGAATGCGGGTCTCTCCGGCCTCGGCGGGCTGACGGTCGCGATCGATCATCGTGGTGGCGCTTTCGCGCACGTTCGATCGTCTTCGCGCGGGTTCTCCGAGGGGTGACTTACGAAACTTCGAACTATTCGAAGGTTCGTGAGGCACCCCTTGTGTCGCTGCCTCAAACCGATCACCCGGCCTCGCGAGCCGCGCAAACAACCTGACCCGCTCCCTTACCAGCGCAGTTCGCCGGACCTGCGGGGCCGCGGCGAGAAGACGCGCCGCACGGCGCGCGTTATGCGCGACCCGGGCGGCCCGTTCGAGCCGCACACGGGGAGCGGCCACCTGTACTCCGACATCGCCGACGTGAGCTTCAAGCGGCTGACGAAGACGGTGGCGGTCCCCGGCGGCGGACACCAGAAGTTCTGGGCGGCCTACGGCACCGCTGAGTCCTGTGCCTCCGGGTGGCGCGAACTGCACCCGCAGCTCGACCACCACCAGACGTTCAACGGCGACGCATGCACGCCGACCGGCACCACCGGCGGCTGGTAGGAGTGGGATGTCGACATGAGCGCCTCCAAGGGCGGCGAGGTCGCCGGACCCGCACCGGGGCCGCCCGGCTCCCCGAGGGCGCGGCCATCCGGACGAGCGGTCGCCGCTGCTGGGCTTCGGCCTCGAGCAGGTCGACACGGACGCCAGCCGCGCGGCGATCATGGGCCGCGCCATGCAGGACCCGCTCGACTAGCTGGAGGGGACGATCGCGGGAGCGCCCCCGCGACCGGCCCAGTACCACGACGCGGCCGAGGCCTCGGCGATCGTCGCGGCGCCTACCGCGGCAACCGCGGCGCGATGATCCGGTACGCCTTCAGGCCCAGCCCCAGCCGCTCCCGGTCCTCGCTCAGCAGCGGGTCCAGGCCGGTGAGCTCCTTCACGCGCTCGAGGCGGTACGCGACGGTGTGCCGGTGCGCGTAGATCGCCGAAGCGGTCGCATTCATGTTGCAGTTGCGCTCCAGATACGCCGAGAGCGTGCCGACGAGGTCGGTCGAGTACTGCGCGTCATAGGCGACCAGCGGCGCGACCGTGTCCTCGTAGAACGAGCGCACCTCCTCGGGGTGCGAGGCGAGCACCCGGAACAGGAGGCGGTACGTGCCCGTGCCGATGTCCTCGGCGATCGGGACGTCCGAGCGCCGCAGCACGTCGAGCACGAGCTCGGCCTCCTGGATCGCGCGTCCGAGGTCCGACACCTCGGCGTAGAACGATGACACGCCGACCGTCCCGTGCCGCTGCAACCGTGCGGCGAGCCGGCGTGCGGCGGCCAGCGTGGCCGTCGCGTCGCCGCCGCCGACGGCCGGCAGGAGCGCGTAGACGCGTCCCGACCCGCCGCCTTCCATGTGCTGCGCCAGCGCGCCGGGGTGCTCCCCCGCGATCGTCGCCACCACGTGGCGCGGGCGATCGGAGGAGAGCTCGGCGCACAGCGCCACCGCGCCGCGCGAGAGGTCGCAGCCGAGGCGCGCCGCGCGGCGCAGCACGTCGTCGGCGTCCAGGTCGTCGCGCCCGCGCAGCTCCTCGAGGAACGAGCCGCGCAGGTTCTGCTCGACCTCCAGGCGCGCCTCTTCGACGGCCACCTCGGTCAAGCACGCGACCGCCGCCACGTGCAGGAACTCGAGCGCGTCCGCCACGGGCTCGTCGTCGCCGATCAACAGCACGGCGCCGAGCTTCTCGTCGCCGGACGCGATCGGGACCTCCGCCGCGACGCCGGGCGGCACCGCGGCCGTGCGGCCGCGGGAGCGCTCGCTCACGTAGCGCCGCAGCGCCGCCAGGTCCGTCACCGGCCCGGACGCCGCCGCCGCGCCGAGCCTCGGCACGACGATCGCGACCACGCCGCCGGTCTCGCCCGCGGCAAGCGCCGCAACGCCTTCAAGGCCGTCGCCGCCGAGGACCGCGTCGACCATCCGCAGGTGGACGCCCCGCACGCGCTCCACCACGGAAGGCCCGCGATCCCGCGCGGACTGCGCCTCCATCGCCACCAGAAATGCCTCCTTCGCACGTGGGGCGGCCGTCACGGCCGCCCCACGCAATCCGCCTTGAACGCCTGCCTGTCAGGAGGCCGCCTGGATGGCGGCCTCCGGGTGGGCCTGCAGGGTCTCCTCACCGGACTCGCCGGTGCGGATGCGATACGCCTCCTCGACCGGCAGGACGAACACCTTGCCGTCGCCGATGGATCCCGTCCGGGCATGCTTGAGGATGGCGTCGACCACCGTCTGCACATCGCCGCTCGCCACCACGCATTCGATCTTGACCTTCGGCCGCAGCCAGTTGGTCAGCTCGGCGCCGCGGTAGCGCTCGGTGATCCCCTTCTGACGCCCGGAGCCCTTGACCTCCGAGATCGACAGCGAGGGGAACCCCAAGGACAGCAGCTCCATCCGGATCGGCTCGAACGCCTCGTGCCGGATGAACGCCTCGATCTTCTTCACGCTGGGACCTCCCGAGTGGATGCGGTCGCCACCCGTGCCGGTGGCGTACCCAGCGTTGCAGGCGCCGAATAGCCGATCAGCTCGGGGGCGGGGATGAACTGCTCGGGATACCCGTACATCCCATGCTCCGAGATGTCCAGTCCGGCGTCCTCTTCCTCGGCGCTGACACGCAGGCCATAGGTCTTCTTGATCGCCCAGAACGTGGCGAAGGACAGCACGAACACGAACGCGAACGCGGACGCCACGCCGAGGATCTGCGCGAGGAGCTGGTGCAGCGAGCCGGAGTAGACGAGGCCCGGATCGCCGACCGCGTTGTACTTCGCCAGGCGCGGCGCCGTGAAGATGCCGCAGGAGATCGTGCCCCAGATGCCGGCGAGGCCGTGCGCGGAGAGCGCGCCGACCGGGTCGTCGATCTTCTTGTCGATCGCGAACACGCCGTACACGACGATCACGCCGGCGACCGCGCCGATGATCGGCGCCGCCCACAGCTCCACGTACCCGGAGGGCGCGGTGATGGCGACGAGCGCGGCGATCGCGCCGTTGCCCGCCATGCCGATGTCGATCTTCTTGGTCTTGGTGTACATCACCGCCACCGCGCTGATCACGCCGGCGGCGGCCGCGAGGTTCGTGACCATCGCGATCTCCGGGAAGCGCCCGTCCATGGCCTGCAGGCCGGAGCCCGGGTTGAACCCGAACCAGCCCAGCCAGAGGATCAGGATGCCGAGGCCGAACAGCGGCATGTTGTGACCGGGGATCGCGCGCGGCTTGCCGTCGGCGCCGTACTTGCCGCGCCGGGCGCCCAGCAGCAGCAGCGCCGCGAGCGCGCCGGTCGCGCCCATCAGGTGGACCACCGTCGAGCCGGCGAAGTCCTGCATGCCGAACTTCGTGGCGAGCCAGCCGCCGCCGAAGATCCAGTGCGCGCCGACCGGATAGATGATCGCCGAGAAGACGACGGCGTAGATGATGTAGACGCCGAACTTGATGCGCTCGAGCGTCGTGCCCCAGACGATCGCCAGGGAGACCGCGCAGAACACGAACTGGAAGAACCACAGCGTCTCGACCGTCACGTGGCCGGTCGACTTGGGACCGGACCAGGCGAGCGGGAAGTTCGCCGCGGCGTTCCCGCCGGCCAGGAAGAAGCCGTGCGTGCCGATGATCTGGTTGCCCGCGCCGAACGAGAACGCGAAGCCGACCGCGTAGAACATCAGGGCGCAGATGGCGAAGTTCACGAGGATCTTCGCGACGACGGTGCCGGCGTTCTTGCCGCGGGAGAAGCCGATCTCCAGGAAGGCGAAGCCCGCCTGCATGAACATGACGAGGATGCCGGCCACCAGCACCCACACCGAGTTGATGGCGACGTCGGACGGGAGCTGCCCGGCTACTGCTGCCTTCAGCGTGCCGCCGTCGGCCAGTGCTGCAGCCGGCAAGACGGCCAGCGCGAGCAGCCCGGCCCCCACGCCGGCGGCCCAGCGAGTCCTGCGCATCGATCCTCCTCTTGTCTAACGTCGTCCGACGTCCGAGCTTGAGCGGACGCAGGACGAAACATTTCCTGTAAGGAGTCTCCGCACGGGGCGTCGGAAGCTCATTGTCCCCGTGTCGAAGATTCGCCCGCCGCAGTTCTCCCTGCGGTCGAGGCGACCGCAGACGATCGCGGCATGACGCCGGGCGAACGCCGGTCGCCCCAATTTGGACACCGGGACAAACAACGCTCCGCCGCGCGCGCATACGCTCTGCCCGCAGTCTCTGATCCTGAGGAGGACCACGCCCGCAATGCCAACCCGCACCCGTACGCCAAATGTCAGCGCCGCCCAGTGGAGCCCCAACGGCGGCGCGCTCGGGCAGGCGGATCTGACGCTGCCGAGCGCGAACATCTTCGGCGAGAGCGTCTTCTCGATCGCCGTGCAGCGCCAGCGCCTTCCGAAGGGCCTGTTCAAGCAGCTCGAGGCGACGATCGCCAAGGGCAACCCCCTCGAGCCTGCGCTCGCCGACGCCGTCGCCTCCGCCATGCGGGAATGGGCGATGGAGCGCGGCGCGACCCACTACACCCACTGGTTCCAGCCGCTGACCAACTCGACGGCCGAGAAGCACGACTCCTTCTACGGCCCGACGGGCGACGGCAACGCGATCGCCGAGTTCTCGGGCAAGGAGCTGATCCAGGGCGAGCCGGACGCGTCCTCGTTCCCGACCGGCGGCATCCGCGCCACCTTCGAGGCGCGCGGCTACACGGCCTGGGACCCGTCCTCGCCGGCGTTCATCCTCGAGAACCCGAACGGCGCACTGCTGTGCATCCCGACGGCGTTCACGTCCTGGACCGGCGAGGCGCTGGACAACAAGATCCCGCTGCTGCGCTCGATGGACGCGCTGTCGAAGTCCGCGATCCGCGCTCTGGGCCTGCTCGGCGTGCAGGGCGCGTCGCACGTATTCACCACCGTCGGGCCCGAGCAGGAGTACTTCCTGATCGACGAGCAGTACTTCTTCGAGCGTCCTGACCTGGTGATCACCGGGCGCACGCTCTACGGCGCGAAGCCGCCGAAGGGGCAGGAGCTCGACGACCACTACTTCGGCTCGATCCCAGAGCGCGTGCTCGCGTGCATGCTGGAGACCGAGCAGGAGCTGGCGAAGCTCGGCGTGCCGATCAAGACGCGCCACAACGAGGTCGCGCCGGCGCAGTACGAGGTCGCGCCGATCTTCGAGAACTCCAACGTCGGCTCCGACCATCAGCAGCTGACGATGCAGGTGATGCAGAACGTGGCGCGCCGCTACGGGCTCGTCTGCCTGCTGCACGAGAAGCCGTTCGCGGGCGTCAACGGCTCCGGCAAGCACAACAACTGGTCGATGGGCACCGACACGGGCGTCAACCTGCTCGATCCGGGCGACACGCCGCACGAGAACCTGCTGTTCATGTTCTTCTGCTCGGCGGTCATCCAGGCGGTCAACTCGCACCAGCAGCTGCTGCGCGCGTCGGTCGCCAACGCCGGCCAGGACCACCGCCTCGGCGCCAACGAGGCGCCGCCGGCCATCATCTCGATCTTCCTCGGCGCCGAGCTCGAGAAGATCTTCAACGCGATCGAGTCGGGGTCGGGCGACGCCGCCACGCCGCAGGCGTACCTGTCGCTCGGCGCCTCGGTGCTCCCGCGCCTGCCGCTGCACGGCGGCGACCGCAACCGCACGTCACCGTTCGCGTTCACCGGCAACAAGTTCGAGTTCCGCGCGCTCGGCTCGAGCATGTCGCTGGCGCTGCCCAACACGGTTCTCAACACGATCGTGGCGCAGGCGATCGACGCGCTCGCCGACAAGCTCGAGGCGGCCACGGGCGCCGGCTCCTCGCTCGAGGAGGCGGTGCTGGCGGTCGTGAAGGATGCGTACAGCGCAAACAAGCGGATCGTCTTCTCCGGCGACAACTACTCCGAGGAGTGGCACGCCGAGGCCGAGTCGCGCGGGCTGGCGAACCTGGCCCAGAGCCCGGACGCGCTGCCGTGGCTGATCGAGCCCTCGACGGTCGAGGTGTTCGGCGCGTACGACGTGCTGTCGGAGCGCGAGCTGCACTCGCGCTACGAGGTGGCGCTGGAGCAGTACATCACCACGATCAACATCGAGGCCGAGACGGCCGCCTCGATCGCGCGCACGCTGCTGCTGCCGGCCGCGATCCGCTGGCTCGGCACGCTGCAGTCGGTCTCGAGCACGGGTGTGACGAAGCTGACCGAGGAGTCGGCCGCCCTGGTCGACCAGTTCACGGACGCGATCTTCGCCCTGGAGGCGGCCAACCGCGACCACCCGGAGGACGAGTTCGAGAACGTCCTGGGCGGCGCCAAGTACGTGCAGACCAAGGTCATCCCCGCGATGGCCGCGGCCCGCGAGGTCGCGGACAGGCTCGAGCGCATCGTGCCCGACGACGTGTGGCCGCTGCCGAAGTACTCGGAGATCCTCTTCATCAAGTAGCTGATACGCCGCTGGCGGGGCCGTGCACGCGGCCCTGGATGGGTCGCGGGCCGGCGGCCGACCGCGTGAGGCGACGGCCGCCGGCGCCCCCGATCTGCGACGCTTGGCGCGTGCGCCCTTCGCTGTTCGAGTTCGCCGGCGGGGAGCCGGCGTTCCTCGCGCTCGCCGAGGCGCACCACGCGCGCTGCCTCGCGGACCCGCAGCTCAACCACCCGTTCTCGCATCCGGAGCAGCACCCGCAGCACGTGGAGCGACTCGCGGCCTACTGGGCCGAGGTGCTCGGCGGCCCGCCGCGCTTCTCGCAGACCTGCAGCGATCAGTCGGCCTTGCTGCGCATGCACGCCGGCCACGGCGACATGACGGACCTCGGCGAGCGTTTCCTGCGGTGCTTCGACGCCGCGATGGACGACGCCACGCTGCCCACCGACCCCGAATTCCGCGCGGCGATGCACGCGTACATGCGCTGGGCGATCGACGACGTCCTGGTCTACTCGCCCAAGGACGCCGTCGTCGCCTCCGGCGCCCCGATGCCGCGCTGGGGTTGGGAAGGCCCCGAGGCCTAGGAGTCTGTTGATCTTTGATCCGTCGATGCGAGGTGGTGCGCCCGTGGATGCCGGGCGCCGGGCCCGTGCCTCGGCATACCGGCGCGTCTTCCTGGGCACGGGCCCGGCCAATCCGGCGCCGCGGGCGTGCCGCATCGCGCGGCGGGGAAAGTTCAACAGGCTCCTAGTCGATGCGCTGGGTGGCGCGCGACATGGCGGACTTCTACGCGACGCGCTACGTCGAGGGACGACCGGCTGCGCCAGTCGCCGCACGCGCGGCTCGTCGAGCGCGATCCGGCGATGCTCGCGGCGAGCGCGCACCTGCTCGCCGTCGCGCACCGCTGAGGTCCGCCCTCAGGCCTCGGCTTCGAGGCCGCCCACGGCCATCGCGGTGTCGAGCGCCGCGCGGGTGGTCGTCACGAAGGCGAGCAGGACGACGAGCGCCCCGCAGAGGGCGACGATCCACCATCCCGTGTGGCCGGCGGCCGCCAGCGCGGCGGGGCCGCCGGAGCTCGCGACGCCGACCGCGCCGACGAGCGCGATCCCGAGCGAGGCGCCCACCTGCCGGCTCGTCGACGCGATCGCCGCCGCCACGCCCGCCTGGGCGGGCGGCATCCCCGACACCGCGGTGTTGGTGATCGGCGGGTTCACCGCGCCGAAGCCGAGCCCGAAGATCACGTAGGCGGCGATCAGCCAGGCATGCGGCGTCGTCGGCGTCACCCCGGTCAGCATCAGGGCGCCGATGGCGATTCCCGCGCCGCCGAGCAGCAGCGACGGACGCGAGCCGACGCGCCCGACGGCACGGCCGCTCAGCGGACCCACGACGACCGTCGTGACGGCCATCGGCAGCATGTATAGGCCCGCTTCCAGCGGCGAGAGCCCGCGCGCCTGCTGCAGGTAGAGCGTGTTGAGGAAGAGGAAGCCGCTCAGGGCGAGGAACGCGCTGACGGCGATCAGCGTCGCGCCGGAGAACGGCGCGCTGCGGAAGAAGCGCAGCTCGATCAGCGGATCCCGCCGCCGCGGCTCATAGAGCACCAGCGCCCCGAGCGCCGCGGCCGAGAGCGCGAACAGCCCGAGCGTCTGCGATGAGAGCCATCCCGCCTCCGGCGCCTCGATGATCGCGTACGTGACGCTCGCCAGGATCACGAGCACGAGCACCTGGCCGACCGGATCGGGACGGCGCGCGTGCGGCGCGCGCGACTCGGCGACGTAGCGCGCGGTCAGCACGATCACCGCGAGCCCGACCGGCACGTTGACCCAGAAGATCGAGCGCCAGCCGATCCCCTCGACGAGCGCGCCGCCGAGCACCGGTCCGAGCGCCATGCTGAGGCCGATCACCCCGCCCCAGACGCCGATCGCCTGCGCACGCTCGCGGGCGTTGGTGAACGTATTGCGGATGATCGACATCGCGACCGGGTTGAGCATCGAGCCGCCGATGGCCTGCAGCATCCGGAAGGCGATCAGCAGCTCGACGCTGGGCGCGAGGCTGCACAGCAGCGAGCCGAGCGTGAACAGCGCCAGGCCGACCTTGAAGATCCGCGCGCGGCCGAGCCGGTCGGCCGTCGAGCCGGACAGGATCAGCAGGCTCGCCAGCACCAGCGTGTAGGCGTCGACGGTCCACTGCAGCTCGGGGATCGAGGCGTGCAGGTCCTCGCGCATCGTCGGCAGCGCGACGTTGACGATCGTGTTGTCGAGGCCGACGATGAAAAGGCTGCTGCAGCAGATCGCCAGCACCAGGTAACGGCGCGGGTTCTGACGCGGCTCGCGCGCGGGCGCCGTTTCCGTCTCGATCGCCGATGCCATGCACGAACGAGGTTAGGAAGCGGCGCGGCGGCGGATCAGCTGCCGCGGGCGCCCGGCTGCTCGCCGACGGGCTCCGGCGCCTGGATCGCCCGCGCGGGCGGCGGCGCGGCGACCGGCCTGGCCGGCGGCTCCGGCTGGGCCGCGAGCGTGGTGGGATCGGGCCACGGCGTCGGCGCCGCGCCCTGCACGTTCAGCGTCATCGCGACCTCGGTCGGCGGCCGCGGACGGCCGCTCGCGCGCGAGCCGGGATCGGTGTACGAAATCGCTAAAGGTCCCCGGCGGGGTGCCGATACAGGGGGTGAGTCGCCCGCACCGCCCGTCCGTCGAAACCCCTCTTCAGTGGACGAGGCCTCATCCCAACGCGGGCGTCTCGCCCCTCCCCTCACCCCGGCCCCGGCCCCGTCCTCGACGGGGCCGACGGCTGTTAACCGGTAGACATCCCGGCATGAAGGTGCTGATCACGGGCGCCGCCGGGCGCATCGGAACGGTCCTCAGCCGCGGCCTCGCGCACGAGCTGCGGCTGACCGACATCCTCGAGCCGCAGGACGGCGGCCACGAGTTCGTCGCGGCCGACCTGAACGACCAGGACGCGGTGGACCGTGCGGTCGAGGGCGTCGACGCCGTGGTCCACCTGGGCGCCGTGCCCGACGAGGCGCCGTTCGAGCAGATCGCCGGACCGAACCTGCACGGCGCGTTCCACGTGTTCGACGCATGCCGCCGCCTCGGCGTCGGCCGCATCGTCTACGCGAGCTCCAACCACGCGACCGGGATGTACCCCGTCGGCGAGCCGCTGACCGAGCACTACACCCCGCGCCCGGACGGCCTCTACGGCGCCTCGAAGGTCTATGGCGAGGCGCTCGGGAGGATGTACGCCGACAAGTTCGGGCTCGAGTTCGTCGCGCTGCGCATCGGCACCTTCGACGAGCGGCCCCCGAACAAGCGCGCGCTCCACACCTGGCTCTCACACGGCGACGCCGTCCGCCTGGTGGATGCCGCGCTGACCGCGCCGGACGTCGGCTTCACGATCGTCTACGGCGCGTCCGCCAACACCCGGCGCTGGTGGCCGCTCGACGACGCCGCGAAGCGGATCGGCTTCGAGCCGCAGGACGACGCCGAGGACTACGCGGACGAGCTGCAGGAAGGACCGCACTACGACCGCCAGGGCGGCCCGAACACCGAGCCCGGCTTCGGCGGCTGGGCCTAGCTTCGGCGCGAGGCGCGCCAGCGCTCCAGCAGCGCGGGCATCTCGGCCTGCAGGAACTCGAAGAACGCGAGCGTCTCGGCGAGCCGGGCGCCGGCGGGCGTCTCGCGCCCCAGCGCCTCGATCCCCTCGCGCGTCGCGCGCGACCACAGTTCGAGCAGGCGCTCGCGGCGGACGACCGCCTCGTACCAGGCGTCGTCGCGGACCGCGTACACGTCGCGCCGCGAGCCGGGCTCGCGCGCGCGCACCAGCAGGTCGACCTGCATCAGGTAGCGCACCGCGCCGGAGATCGCGGCCGGGCTGACCTGGAGCCGCTCCGACAGCTCGGCGGCCGTCAGCCGGCCGGCGTCGCTGGCGAGGATCGAGGCGAAGACGCGCGAGGGCATGCGCGGGACGCCCGCGTCGGCGAACGCGGCGGCGAACGTCTCGACGAAGCGGGAGACGGCGGCGGGATCGCGCCGGACGATGCCGGCGTCGCGATCCGAGCGCGCGCCCGCGGCGGGCCGGCGGCCACGCCGAGGCGATCCTCTCGACCGCGGTCACGCGTACGCGCTGGACGCTCAGCCACGCCGCCGTCGCCGCCGGCGGGACGGTCGCGCTGCTCGGCGCCGCCGGGCTCACCGCGGGGATCATGCACGCCGCGCAGACCGGCGACGCGGGCCAGCTCGGGCGCGTGCTCGCCGCCGCGCTCGTGCAGGCGCCGGCCGCCTGGGTGCTCGGCGCCGTCGCGCTCGCGCTGTTCGGGCTGGCGCCGCGCGCCTCCGCCGCCGGCTGGGCGGCCGTCGCGCTGTGCGTCCTGATCGGCGAGATCGGGCCGCTGATCCACGCCGGCGACCGGCTGCTCGACCTCTCGCCGTTCACGCATGTGCCGCGCCTGCCCGGCGGCGCCATCAGCGCGGCGCCGCTGACGCTCGCGGCGATCGCCGCCGCCGTGGGCGCCGCGGGGCTGGCCGGCTTCCGCAGGCGCGACGTCGGGTGACACCGGCAGGTTGACAAACCTGTGTCAAGGTTGCGCTAACTTGTAGCGACATGCGTGACTTCCTCGCCGCCACCCGTGACCGCGTCATCGTCTTCGACGGCGGCATGGGCGCCACGCTCGAGCAGTTCGACCTCAGCCTGGAGAAGGACTACCGGCTGCCCGGGCGCTGCCACGAGGCGCTCGTGCTCAACCGCCCAGACGTCATCCAGGGCGTGCACGAGTCGATGGTCGAGGCCGGCGCGGAGGTCGTGGAGACCGACACGTTCCAGGCCTCGCGGCTGAAGCTCGAGGAGTGGGGACTGGCCGAGCACACGCTCGAGATCAACCGGCGCGCGGCGGAGATCGCGCGCAAGGCGGTCGGCGAGGACCGCTTCGTCGCGGGCTCGATCGGGCCGACCGGCTTCCTCCCCGCCTCCGAGGACCCGAGCCTGGGCCAGATCCGCTTCCGCGACCTGGTGACGGTCTTCACCGAGCAGGCCCAGGGCCTCCTCGAGGGCGGCGTGGACCTGCTGATCGTGGAGACCGCGCAGGACATCCTGGAGGTCAAGGCGTCGATCTTCGGCATCCGCGAGGCGTTCAAGCTGACCGGCCGCAGCACGCCGATCCAGGCCTCCGTGTCCCTGCTGCCGAACGGCGGCAAGATGCTGCTCGGCACGGACATCAGCGCGGCCCTGGCGACGCTGGAGGCGCTCGAGGTCGACGTCATCGGCCTCAACTGCTCCACCGGGCCTGAGGACATGCGCGACGCGATCCGCTTCCTCGGCGAGTTCTCCCCGCTGCCCGTCCACTGCATCCCGAACGCCGGCATCCCGCACCAGGGCCCGAACGGCGAGACGATCTTCCCCGAGCAGCCCGGCCCGCTGGCCGACGCGCTGGGCGACTTCGTCGAGCGCTACGGCGTGTCGATCGTCGGCGGCTGCTGCGGCACGACGCCGGAGCACATCCGCGCGATCCACGAGCGCGTCGCGGACCACCCGGTCGGTGCGCGCCCCGCGCCGCGGCCGCCGCACGTGTCGAGCATGATCGCCGCCGCGCCGCTCGTGCAGGAGCCCGCGCCGACGATCGTCGGCGAGCGCGTGAACTCGCAGGGCTCGCGCAGGGCCAAGGAGCTGCTGCTGGCCGACGACTACGACGCGCTGCTGCAGGTCGCCGAGGACCAGGTCGAGGGCGGCGCCCACGTGCTCGACCTCTGCGTCGCGCTGACCGAGCGCCAGGACGAGGACGAGCAGATGCGGCTCGTCGCCAAGAAGGTCTCGCTCACGCAGCCGTCGCCGATCCAGGTCGACTCGACCGAGCCGGACGTGATCGAGACCGCGCTGGAGCAGATCCCCGGTCGCGCGATCGTCAACTCCGTCAACCTCGAGGCGGGCCGCGACAAGCTCGACAAGGTCGTGCCGATCGCGATGGCGCACGGCGCCGCGCTGATCGCGCTGACGATCGACGAGGTGGGCATGGCCAAGACGCGCGAGCGCAAGCTCGAGGTCGCCAAGCGCATCCACGAGCTGGTCTGCGACGAGCACGGCATGGACCCGCAGCTGCTGATCTTCGACGCGCTCACGTTCACGCTCACGACCGGCGACGAGGAGTGGAAGCCGTCGGCGGTCGAGACGATCGAGGGCATCCGGCTGATCAAGTCCGAGCTGCCGGGCGTGAAGACCTCGCTCGGCGTCTCCAACGTCTCCTTCGGCATCGGCCTCGCGGCCCGCTCGGTCCTGAACTCGGTCTTCCTCGCGCACTGCGTCGAGGCCGGGCTGGACCTCGCGATGGTCAACCCGAACCACATCACGCCCTACGCGGAGATCCCGGGCGAGGAGCGCGAGCTGGCCGACGACCTCGTGTTCAACCGCCGCGAGGACGCGCTGGAGCGCTTCATCGCGCACTTCGAGGCCAAAGGCCCGGAGGCCGAGGCCGAGAGCGCCGACCCGACCGCGGGGATGGAGCCCGAGGAGGCGCTGCACTGGCACATCCTGCGGCGCAAGAAGGAGGGCGTGGAGGCCCAGATCGACGCGTCCGTCGAGAAGATCGGCGCCGTCCCGACGCTCAACACCGTCCTCCTTCCCGCCATGAAGGAGGTCGGCGACAAGTTCGGCGCCGGCGAGCTGATCCTGCCGTTCGTGCTCCAGAGCGCCGAGGTGATGAAGCGCGCCGTCGCGCAGCTCGAGCAGTACCTCGACAAGCTCGAGGGCTACACGAAGGGCACCGTCGTGCTCGCGACCGTGTTCGGCGACGTGCACGACATCGGCAAGTCGCTGGTGAACACGATCCTCACCAACAACGGCTACACGGTCGTGGACCTCGGCAAGCAGGTCCCGATCCAGACGATCCTCGACGCCGCCAAGGAGCACAAGGCGACGGCGATCGGCCTCTCCGCCCTGCTCGTCTCCACCTCCAAGCAGATGCCGGCGGCGATCCAGGAGCTGCACCAGCAGGGCCTGCAGTTCCCCGTGCTGCTGGGCGGCGCGGCGATCAACCGCAAGTTCGGCTACCGCGTGCTCTACCCGGGCGGGACGGCGTCCGACGAGGTCTACGACCCCGGCGTCTTCTACTGCAAGGACGCGTTCGAGGGCCTGGCCGTGATGGACCGCCTGATCGAGCCCGAGCGCCGAGCCGCGCTGGTGGCCGAGATCCGCGGCGCCGCCGCCAAGCTGCGCGAGGCCGGCGAGGAAGAGGAGGTGCTCGACACGACCGACGCCTCCGTGCGCTCGGCCGCGCGCACCGACGTCGAGGTTCCCGGGCCGCCGTTCTGGGGCGTGCGCGAGATCGAGGTCGACCGCGAGGAGCTCTACACGCACCTCGACACGCACGTGCTGTTCAAGCTCCACTGGGGCGGCCGCGGCGTCAAGGGCGAGGAGTGGCGCCGGCTGCTGCAGGAGGACTTCCGCCCGCGGCTGGAGCGCATGTGGAACGAGGCCGATTACCTGCACCCGCGCGCGCTGCTCGGCTACTTCCCCTGCTACAGCGAGGGCAACGACATCGTCGTGCTCGACCCCGACGATCGCGAGACGGTGATCGAGCGCTTCACCTGCCCGCGCCAGCCCAAGGGCGACCGCCTGTGCCTGGCCGACTTCTACCGGCCGAAGGACAGCGGCGACCTCGACGTCGTGGCGCTGCAGGCCGTGACCGTCGGCGACGAGGTGACCGAGCTGATGGCGCGCCTGGAGCAGGAGGGCGAGTTCGCCGAGCAGCTGTTCGTCCACGGCCTCGGCGTGCAGACCGCCGAGGGTCTCGCCGAATGGCTGCACTGGCGCGTGCGCAACGACCTCGGCATCGGCGTCCGCCAGGGCCGCCGCTACGCCTGGGGCTACCCGTCGATCCCGGACCAGGCCGAGCACGACAAGGTCGAGCGCGTGCTGGGACTCGAGCGGATCGGCATGTCGATCACCGACGGCTACGCGCCGCTGCCCGAGCAGTCGACGCTGGCGATCGTCGCGCACCACCCGCAGGCGATCTACTTCGGCATGCGCAACGGCCGCCTGCTGCCGGACGGCTCCCCGGACGACGTGATCCGCGGCACCGCGCGCGACCCCTCGCTGTTCGGCGAGTTGGGCGACGAGGACGAGGTCGCGGCGGGCGCGGCGGGCGAAGCGGCGGCAGCTCGCTGACACCTCGACTGCAAGGTGGCGCCCCGGCGGTCGATCACCCCGGGGGTCGATGTCGCCCACTCAGGGAAGTCACTCGGTCGATGACGTGTTGCGCGCCGCCGCGCGCGGCCACGGCCACACCGGCGCTCGCGCGCGTGCGCGCAGGTCGGCCTGGCTGCTCGTCGCCGCGCTCTCGGTCGTCCTGGGATCGGCCGCCTGGATCGCGGCGCTGCACATCGCCAGCTCGGGCGAGCACCGTCGCGCCGAAGCGCTGATCGCCCTCGACCGGCGGCTGGACGATCTCCAGCTGCTCCACTGGCGCGGCGTCGCCGGCGACCTCGACGCGCAGGCCTCGCTCGTGCGCGAGACGCTGCGCTGGCGCGAGTTCCGCGGCGAGGCGACGCGCATGATGCCGAACCTCGCCGGACCGCCGACCGCGGGGATCGAGGGACTGCTGGCGCAGACCGCCAGCGAGAACGCCGTGCCGCGCCGCAGCATCGCCGAGGTGCGCGCCGCCGGCCGGCCGCTGCTGGTCCGGCTCGAGACGCTGAGCGAGACGATCGACGGGGAGGTCAGCGCCGCCGGCCAGCAGGCCAAGGCCAGCCGCGCCCGGGCGTGGCGGCTGACCGCGCTGACCGGCGCGCTCGGGCTCCTGCTCGTCAGCGTCCTGCTCGCGACCTTCGCGCGCGCCCGCCTTGCCGCGCGCAGCGCGTTCGCCGCGGCGGCACGCGCCGAGGGCGAGCGCGGCGCGCTGCAGGCCTCCTCGCGCCGCTTCCACGCGCTGGTCCGCCACGCGTCCGAGGCGGTCGTCGTGCTCGACGCCGACGGCGCGGTGACGTTCGCGACGCCCTCCGTGGAAGGGCTGCTCGGCCGCGCCGACCTGGGCGGCATCGCCCTGTCCGGCTTCGTCGCGCCGGAGGACGCCGGCCGGCTCGAGGCGCTGATCGTCGCGGCGCGCGAGAGCGGAGGCGCCGCCACCGGCGAGCTGGCGCTGGTGCACCGCGAAGGCCGCCTCGTGCATGCCGAGGTGCGCGTCGCCGACCGCCTCTCCGATCCCGACGTCGCCGGCGTCGTGCTCGCCGTGCGCGACGTGTCCGAGCGCCGCCGGCTCGAGCGCCAGCTGCATCGCAGCGCCCGCCGCGACACCCTCACCGGCCTCCCCAACCGCGCCAGCTTCGAGGACCGCCTGCGCGCGGTGCTGGCCGAGCCCGAGCCGCGCGCCGCGGTCCTGCTGCTCGACATCGACGAGTTCGAGACCGTCAACGACTCGCTCGGCCACGTCGGCGGCGACCAGGTGCTGATCACCTGCGCGGCCCGTCTGCACGCTGCGGCCGGCGACAACGTCATCGCGCGGCTGGGCTCCGACGAGTTCGTCGTCCTGCTCGAGGGCGTCACGCAGGCCGAGCACGCCGAGCGCGCCGCGCGCGAGCTGGCCGCGGCGGTCTCGCTGCCCACCAGCATCGACGGCGCCGAGGTGCCGGTCACCGTCACCGCCGGCCTCGCGCTCGCCTCCCCAGGGCTCGGCGCCGAGGACCTGCTGCGCTGCGCCGACACGGCGCTGCACATCGCGCAGTCGCGCGGCGCGGGCGAGGTGCAGGCGTACTCCCCGGCGATGCACGCCAACGCCCGCCGCCGGCTGGAGCTGCGCGCGGCGCTGGCGCATGCGGTGCGCGCGCAGACGCTCGAGCTCGCCTACCAGCCGATCGTCGACCTCGCGCGCGACGAGGCCACCGGCGTGGAGGCGCTGCTGCGCTGGACGCTCGACGGCAAGGCGATCCCGCCGGCGGAGTTCATCCCGCTGGCCGAGGCCTCGGGGCTGATCGTCCAGCTCGGCGGCTGGGTGCTGGAGCGCGCCTGCGCGGACGTCGCGCCGCTGCGCAGCCCGTCCGGCGAGCCGCTGCGCGTGTCGGTCAACGTCTCCGCGGTGCAGCTGCGCTCCGCCGGGTTCACCGCGCAGGTCGCCGAGGCGCTCGTCCGCACCGGACTCGCGCCCGACCGGCTCACGCTCGAGCTGACCGAGTCCGCGGTGGTCGATGACGTCGCCGCGGTGAGCGAGCTGTTCAGCGCGCTGCGCACGCTCGGCGTGCGGATCTCGGTCGACGACTTCGGCACGGGCTTCTCGTCGCTCGCCTCGCTCGCCGACCTGCCCGTCGACGCGCTCAAGCTCGACCGCTCGTTCATCGCCGCGATGGACGAGGGCGGCTCGCGCGAGGCGCTGGTCGCGGGCGTCGTCTCGCTCGCCGAGCGGCTCGGCCTCTCGATCGTCGCCGAGGGGATCGAGACGGCCGCCCAGCTCGCCGCGCTGCGGCGGCTCGGCTGCGGCTTCGGCCAGGGCTTCCACCTGGGTCGCCCTGGCCCGCTGGCTCAGCGCCGCCGCCCGGCGGTCACGGCCGCGCCTCGAGCACGATATTGAACGGCGTCTCGGCCGCGCGGCGCACGCGGCTGAAGCCGGCCGCGGTGACGACGTCGCTCAGGCGCGCCTCGCCGGCCTGCGCGCCGAGCGCCAGCCCGACCTCCTGCGACAGCGAGGCGGGCGTGCACAGCAGCGTCGAGGCCGCGTAGTAGATCCGCCCCACCGGGTTGAGGTTGTCCTCGACGCGATCGTTGGCGAACGGCTCGACGATCATCCACGTGCCGTCCGGCGCGAGCGCGGCGCGCAGGTGGCGCGCGGCGCCGACCGGGTCCCCCATGTCGTGCAGGCAGTCGAACATCGTCACCAGGTCGTAGCCCGCGCCGGTGAAGCCGGACGCCGGGGCGACCTCGAAGCGCACGTTCGAGAGGCCTGCGTCCGCGGCGCGCTCTCGCGCGCGCTCGATCGACCCGTCGTGGTAGTCGAAGCCGGTGAAGTGCGAGGCGGGGTAGGCCTCGGCCATCAGCAGCGTCGACGCGCCGTGGCCGCAGCCGACGTCGGCGACGCCGGCGCCGGCCTGCAGCTTCTCCTGCACGCCGTCGAGCGCCGGCAGCCAGGCGCTGACGAGGTTGGCGACGTAGCCCGGCCGGAAGAAGCGCTCGCAGCCGTCGAAGACGCCGCTCGAGCTCGCCGAGCGCCTCCAGCGCGCACAGCTCCAGGAACGCGAGGCCGCGCCGGACGGCGAGCGCCATCGCCTCCTCGGCGTGGGCGCGGCACTCCGGCTCGCGGCCCTGGCGCGCCTCCACGCCGGCGAGCCAGGTGAGCGCGGCGCACAGCGGCATCTCCTGACCGGTCTCGCGCGCGAGGCCGGCGGCCTCCTCGAACAGCGCCGCGGCCAGCGCCGGCCGATCCGAGGTGGCGGCGTCGCGCCCCACCAGCGCGAGCGCGAGCGGCAGCGTCCCGAGCGCCGCGCGGGCGCGGGCGGATGCGACGCCGCGCTCGATCAGCGCCCGCTCCTCGCCGCTGTCGCGCAGCCACAGCGGAGCCAGCGCGGCGGAGGAGAGCGAGCGCGGCTCGGCGGACAAGGTCTCCGAGGCCTCGAGGATCGCCAGCGCCTCGCGGATCCGCGCCGCGCCGTCCTCGCGCACGCCGTTGTAGAGGCTCGCGGTGCCCAGCGCCAGGTTGGCGAAGAACCGCTCGCGCTCGCCGGCGCCCGGCGACAGCAGCTCCCACGCGCGGCGCGAGACCTCGAGCATGCGGCGCGGGCGGGCGAGGTAGATGCAGGCCTCGGCGGCCTCGGCGAGCATCACGACCGCCTTGGCCGGGTCGATGCGCTCGATCGCCTGCGCGCCGGCGACGAGGATCTCGTGCCCCTGCATCAGCTCGCCGGCGCGGATCGCCGCCTGCCCGCGGAGGTGGTCGAGCTCCGCGCGCAGGTGCGGCGCGGGGGCGAGCTCCAGCGCCTCCTCGATCGACTGCAGCGCGCGCGTGGCGTGCCCGCCGAGCCACGCGGCCTCGGCCGCGTCGTACAGCCGCCGCGCGCGCTCGTCGGGCGAGTCGCTGAGCGCCGCCGCGCGCTCCGCGGCCGCCGCCGCGGAGGCGTGCGCGCTGCGGGCGCGGGCGCGCCGGGCCGCGCCGTCGAGCGCGGCGGCCACGGCCGCGTCGGGACCGAGCGCGGCGGCGGCGAGATGCCACGCGCGCCGGTCGAGCTGCGAGCGGTGGTCCAGGACGCCGGCCAGCGCCGCGTGCAGCGCGCGGCGGCGGTCCGCCGCGACCGCACGGTACGCCGCCGACCGCGCGAGCGGATGCCGCCATGCCAGGACGCCGGCGGCGATCGCCGCCAGCCCGGCGCGCTCGCCGGCGTCGAGGTCGCCGGGATCGAGGCCCGCCGCCCGGGCGGCGGCGACGATCGTCGCGAGCCGGCCGGACTCCTCGGCCGCCGCGAGCGCGAGCACCTCCTGGGCGGCGATGCCGAGCGCGTCGATGCGGCGGCGGTAGGCCGCCTCGGCCCCGGACTCGAACGCGAGCGGACCCGCCAGCGGCTCGGTGTCGAGCTCGCCCGCTCCGCGAGCGAGCTCCACGAGCGCGAGCGGGTTGCCGCCCGTCGCCTGCACGAGCCTCTCGGCCGTGCCCGGCGGCGGCGTCGGGGCGCCGTGGCTGACGAGCAGCGCGGCTGCCGTCTCGGGATCGATGCCGCCGAGCGCGAGCTCCGGCAGCCGCGCGGCGGCGAGCGCGGGCGACTCCCCGGCGCGCGCCGCGACCAGCACCGCGACCGGGTCGGCGAGCAGCCGCCGCGCTGCGAACAGCAGCGCGCCCAGCGACGACTCGTCGAGCCAGTGCGCGTCGTCGGCGAGGACGAGCAGCGGCGCGCGCTCGGCGCGCGCGGACAGCAGGTTGAGCGTCGCGGCGCCGATCAGGTAGCGGTCCGGCTGGAGCTGCGGCCCGAGATCGAGCGCGCCGCGCAGCGCCTCCGCCTGCGCCGGCGGGAGCGCGTGGAGGTCGCCCAGCGCGGGCCGCAGCAGCTCCAGCAGCCCGCCGAACGGGATCTCGGCCTCGAACTCCGCTCCACGCGCGCCGAGCGTCTCCATCCCCGCTTCGGCCGCCGCGCGCGCCGCGTACTCGAGCAGCGCGGTCTTGCCGATGCCCGGCTCGCCGGCGATCACCAGGACCCCGCTCGCGCTGAGCCGGGCGTCGGCCAGCAGCCGGTCGATCCGGGCGCGCTCCTCGGTCCGGCCCAGCACCACGCCGCGATCCTATGCCGGGTAGCCTCGCGCGTGTGAAGGCGCTCTCAATCGACGGCGGCGGCATCCGCGGGCTGATCCCGGCGCTCGTGCTGGCCGAGATCGAGCGGCGCACCGGGCGCTCGGTCGCGAGCATGGTCGACCTGATCGCGGGGACCTCGACGGGCGGCATCATCGCCTGCGCGCTCGCGCTTCCCGACCCGATGCCGGCGTCGCGGATCGCGGAGATCTACGTCCAGGACGGCCCGCGGATCTTCGAGCGCAAGCTTGCCAAGGAGATCTCGTCGGCCGCCGGCTACATCGACGAGCGCTACGACGCCAAGGCGCTCGTGGAGAGCCTGCGCTCGCACCTCGGGGACACGCGCCTGGACCAGGCGACGGTGCCGGTCATCCTCGCCGTCTACGACCTCCAGGCGCGCGCGGCCCTGCTGCTGCGGTCCGGCCGCGACGCCGTCGCGATGGTGGACGCCGCCCATGCCACCGCGGCCGCGCCGACCTACTTCGAGCCGGTGCGCCTCGGCGCGCGCACGCTGGTCGACGGCGGCGTCTTCGCCGTCAACCCGTCGGTGTTCGCCTACGTCGAGGCCGGCGGCGAGCCGGAGCTGCTGCTCTCGCTCGGCACCGGCGAGCACACGCGCCCGCTGCCGTACGAGACCGTGCGCGACTGGGGCAAGCTGGAGTGGGCCGAGCCGATCATCGACGTCGTGTTCGACGGCGGCGCCGACGCCGTCGACATCCAGCTGCGGGCGCTGGCCGGCGATGCCTACCTGCGGCTGCAGACGCGGCTGGACGAGCCCTCCGACGACCTCGACGACGCGAGCGCCGGCAACCTGGCCGCACTGCACCGCGAGGCCGAGCGGCTGATCGCCGCGCGCAGCGCGGACATCGACCGCGCCTGCGCGATCCTGACGGCCGGTTAGGCTTCGTCGACCGCGGGCTTCGGGGCCGCCGCCGGCGCGCTCAGCGAGACCGGTGCGCTGTGGAGCGCGCGCAGCCGGACCTCGCGCCACGAGAGACCCTCCTTGACCAGCGCCGGGGCGCCCATCACGACCGCGGTCGCGACTTCGACGGCCTGCAGGATGATCCCGTAGCCGAGCGCCTGGGCCGGGGCGACGCCGTACGCGCCGACGAGCACGGCCATGCACGCGGCCTGGAAGACGCCGAGGTTGGACGGCGTGACCGGGAGCACGGCGCTGACGTTGACGGCGAAGAGGACCGCCGCGGCGGCTCCGAGATCGGCCTTCTGGTCGAGCCCGAGCGCGACCAGCAGGACGTAGCACGCGACCCACTGGAACGCCCACGCGCTGAGCTGCATGCCGATCGCGATCGCACCCTCGCGCGGGCGGGCGAACACGACCAGGCCGCGGCGCGCGCGGGCGAGCGCGAGCCGGCCTTGGACGAGCCAGCGCGAGACCCGCTGGGAGCGCGACGGCAGGCCGGAGCGGATCAGCGCCGGCGCCACGAGCACGAGGGACAACACCGCGAGCGGAGCGACCGCGTACCAGACCAGCGCCTGCTGCCGGCCGGCGAAGAGCCCGATCGTCGTGAACATCACGAACCCGAGGATCACCAGCGCGACGAGGTTGATCAGCGTCTGCGAGACGAGCGTGCCGAGCACCACCGGCAGGCGGTCGCGCGCCCGGCCGAGCCGGCGCGACACCACCAGCGCGCGCGAGAGCTCACCGAGGCGGGCCGGCAGCGTCGCCGACATCAGCACCCCGATCGTGATGCCCTGCATCGCGTCGACCATTCGCGGCCGCGCATCCGGCAGCGCGGCCTTCAGGATCGCGTGCCAGGAGACGGCGCGGAAGATCATCGAGGCGCACATCAAGCCGAGACCGAGCAGCACCCAGGCGGGCTGCGAGCGCACCAGCGCGTCGCCGATCCGGTGCGGCCCGATGTGCTTGACGGCAAGGTAGGAGCCGAGCACGGTCGCGAAGGTCGCGCCGCCGAGCGCGGCGCGGCGGGCGACCCGCACGGCGACGCGGCCGCGGCTGCGGGGCGCGGGATCGAGCGACGGCAGGCGGCGGGCGGGCACGCGCGGGAGGTTGTCGGCGGGCAGCGCGCCGACCTTCACGGCGATCCGGCGCGGCGCGGTCTCCGGCTGCGTCACGGCGCGCGCGTCGCCGTAAGCCTCCACGACCTGCTCGGCGATCCGCGGCCACGCGTAGCGCTCCGCGGTGAGCGCGGCGGCGGCGCCGAGGCGCTCCACGCGCGCGGGATCCAGCGCCAGGTCGCGCAGCGTCTCGGCCAGCCGCGTCGCGTCGCCGCGCGGAACGAGCACGCCGTCGCGGCCGTCGGTCACGACGGCGCGGTAGCCGGCGATGTCCGACGCGACCACGGGCGTTCCGGTGGCGAAGGCCTCGGTCAGCACCATGCCGAACGACTCGCCGCCGAGCGACGGCGCCGCCAGCAGATCGGCCTCGCGCAGGGCGGCGACCTTCGCCGCGTCGTCGACGCGACCGAGCGCGGTGATGCCGTCGGCCTCGACGAGCAGCGGCGCGAGCTCGTCCGACGTGGAGCCGATCACGACCAGCTCGGCGGGGACCTGCGCGCGCAGCGCCTCGAAGGCGCGCAGCAGCACGGGCAGGCCCTTGCGCTCGACGGCCTGGCCGACGAACGCGATCCGCAGCGGCTCGCCCGGCGCGCGCCGGCGCACGCGCGGGACGCCCTCGGACGGCAGCTCGACGCCGTTGGGGACGATCCGGTAGCGGCCGCCGTAGAAGCGCCGGGCCGTCCACGCGGCGGCCTCGGACACGGCGATCCGCTGCGTGAGGTGGTTGAGCTTGCGCCGCGCGCCCATCAAGTTGGCGATCCCGTGCGGCAGCCTGGACTCCGAGTAGGCGTGGAAGGTGCCCAGGAGCGGCGCTTCGGCGCTCGTCAGCACGTCCCAGCCGATCGTCGGCGCGACCGGCTCGTGCACGTGCACGACGTCGAAGCCGCCTGCGCGCAGCTCGCGACGCAGCCTCGAGACGCCCGTCGGCGTGCCGGCGAGATTCGACATCGCGCCGTTGGAGGGCCAGCCGATCGTTCCGCCCAGCGGAATCAGCCACTCGGGCATCCCGCGCCGCTGCGGCCGCGCGCCGCGGTGCAGCACGGCGGTACGGCGGGTGTCCTCGTCGTAGGGCGCGAGCACCCGCACGTCATGACCCTGGCGATCCAGCTCGACGGCCAGCGCCTCGATGTGGCGGGTCACTCCGCCGGGATAAGTCCAGGAGTACGGGGATACGAGGGCGACCCGCATGCGGTGATCCTACGAAGAGCGGCGGAAGGCCACGATACGGCTAACCGACGTTAAGCACCTGCGGCCAGCGGGCCTGGGCGGGGGCGGTCCCGCCCGACCCCCTAAGCTTGAGACATGCCCGAGCGGCATTTCGTCAAATACACCTTCCTCAAGGTGGATCCTGCGTGGCGGCGTCTGGATCCCGACGAGCGCGCGCGCCACAAGCGCGAGGTGATGGCCGCGTGCGAGGACTTCGCGTCCGATCGCCTGCTGCGCGCCTTCTCGCTCGTGGGCACCCGCGGCGACGCCGACCTGCTGCTGCTCACGCAGGCCACGAACCTCGAGCGCATCCACGAGTTCCACGTCGTGCTCGCGCAGAGCGGGCTGATGGCCTGGTGCGAGACGCCCTACTCGTTCCTCGCGATGACCAAGCCGTCGGAGTACTCCGACGAGTCGCGCCTCGAGGTCCGCCCGGCGCACTCCAAGTACCTCTTCGTCTACCCGTTCGTGAAGACGCGCGAGTGGTACGGGCTGGATCCGAAGGAGCGCTGGCGGATCATGCAGGAGCACATCCGCGTGGGCCGCGAGTACCCGAGCATCGACCTCAACACGAGCTACTCCTTCGGCCTCGACGACCAGGAGTTCGTCGTCGCGTTCGAGGGCGACGAGCCCGCCGCCTTCCTCGATCTCGTGCAGCGCCTGCGCACCACCGAGGCGTCCGCACACACCAAGCGCGACACGCCGACGTTCACGTGCATCGCGATGTCGGTCGAGCGCGCGCTGAACGCGCTCGACGGCGCCTCGGTCGCCGTCGAGGCCTAGCGCCGCTGAACTTTCCGCTCTTTCTGCCGATGTCCGGGGCGATGACCCCCGCCACGACCTCACCTCGCGCCGAGCGCTACCGGCTCGTCACCCGCTCGGACTTCGACGGGCTCGTCTGCGCCGCCCTGCTCAAGCACCTCGGGATCCTCGACGACATCCTCTTCGTCCACCCGAAGGACGTGCAGGACGGGAAGGTCGAGCTGGGCCCGAGCGACGTCACGACGAACCTGCCGTACCACCCGGACGTCGCGATCTCGTTCGACCATCACGACTCCGAGGTCCTTCGGGTCGGGGGCCCGAAGACCAACCACATCATCTGGCCGGGCGCCGACTCCGCCGCCCGCGTGGTCTACGAGTACTACGGCGGGGACGCGACGTTCCCGGGCATCGAGGAGCTGATGGAGGCCGTGGACAAGGGCGACGCCGCCCAGTTCACGACCGACGAGATCCTCTATCCGACTGGCTGGGCGCTGCTGAACTTCCTGATGGACCCGCGAACCGGCCTCGGCCGCTTCCGCGAGTTCCAGATCTCCAACTACCAGCTGATGATGCAGCTGATCGATGTCTGCACCGCGATGTCGATCGAGGAGATCCTGCAGACGCCGGACGTCAAGGAGCGGGTCGATCTCTACTTCAAGCACGCCGCGGCCGCCGAGCCGCAGATCCGCCGCTGCGCGACCGTGCACCGGAACCTCGTCGTGCTGGACCTGCGCGACGAGGAGGTCATCCACCCCACCAACCGCTTCATGCTCTACGCGCTGTTCCCGCAGTGCAACATCTCGATCCACGTGCTGTGGGGCTTCCAGCAGCAGAACACGGTGTTCGCGACCGGCAAGTCGATCATCGACCGCTCGTCGCGGACGAACGTCGGCGAGCTGATGCTCAGCTACGGCGGCGGCGGCCACGAGGCGGCCGGCACGTGCCAGATCGAGCACGAGGACGCACCGCGCGTCCTGGCGGAGCTGATCCGGACCATCACGCAGGACGGATAAGGGTTTCGCCCGCCAGGGCGACGTTACCCTGGCGACCCTGCACGCGCCCGACGCCCATCTCTCCAACGACCCGGTCATGGCCGGGCTCATCAGCGACTTCGGCGGCCCGCTCCCGCTCGAGCACGACTCCAGGGGCCGGCCCGCCGACGTCTACGGCGCGCTGCTGCGCTCGATCACCGGCCAGCAGCTCTCCGTCAAGGCGGCGCGCGCGATCTACGGGCGCCTGATCGAGCGCTTCGGCGGGCGCCCGCCGACCCCGCGCGAGATCCTCGAGGACGATCCCGCCGAGCTCAAGACCGCCGCCGGTCTCTCGCGCGCGAAGGTCAACTCGCTGCGTTCGCTCGCCGAGCACGTGCTCGACGGCGAGCTCCAGCTCGACGCGCTGCACGAGCTCGACGACGCGGAGGCGATCCGCGAGCTCGTCGCCGTCAAGGGCATCGGCGAGTGGACGGCCCACATGTTCCTGATGTTCACGCTCCACCGCGAGGACATCCTCGCGACCGGCGACGCGGGGATCCGCAACGCGATCATGCGCGCCTACGGGCTCGAGACGCCGCCCGACGCCGCCGCGATGACCGAGATCGCCGAGCCGTGGCGGCCGTACCGCACGCGCGCGTGCCTGTACCTGTGGCGGAGCCTGGACAACGAGCCTGTCTGATTCCATCTCGGCTCGGCGACCTCTTCATGCCCGTCTCGCCTCGCGTCGATTACCCTTGCGCGTTCATGCGACGCGCTCTCGTCCTCGCTCTCGCGCTGTTTCTCGCCGCGGCCTGCGGCGGCAGCAAGGCGTCCTCGGACCCCGTCCAGTCGGTACCCGACGACAACGGCGTGCGCGCGGCGGTCCAGAACGCGTCGGCGCCGGCCAAGGGCGAGTTCCCCTCCGCCGCCGGCAAGTCGCTCGAGCAGCTCGCCAACACGATCAAGGCGGGTCCGCAGCTCGCCATGGCGAGCTCGGTCTTCACGGTCGGCCAGAACCGGATCGCGTTCGGCGTGATCGCCAACGACGGCGTCCCGGTCTACGGCCAGACGGCGCTCTACGTGGCGCCGTCGCCCGACAAGCCCGCCGAGGGCCCGTTCACCGCGCCGGCCGACGTGCTGCTGACCGAGAAGCGCTACCGCTCCAAGCAGGCCGCGCTCACGAGCGACCCCTTCTACGCCGTCTACGGCGCCCACGTGCCGTTCAGCAAGTCCGGCCGGTACGCGGTGCTGTCGGCGACCAAGACCTCCGGCGGCGCGCTGACCGGCGCGACGGCCACCGTCGACGTCGTCGCCAAGTCCGCGGACCCGATCCCCGAGGTCGGCACCAAGGCGCCGAAGGTCCACACCGACACGCTGGCGAGCGCGAAGGGCGACGTGACCAAGATCGACACCCGCCAGCCGCCGAGCGACATGCACGCGGTCGACTTCGCCGACGTCGTCGGCAAGAAGCCCGTCGCGCTGCTGTTCTCGACGCCGCAGCTGTGCCAGTCGCGCGTGTGCGGCCCGGTGACCGACATCGCCCTGCAGATGAAGTCCTCCTACGGCGACCGAATGGACTTCATCCACCAGGAGGTCTACGTCGACAACAACGCGCAGAAGGGCCTGCGCAAGCCGCTGCTGGAGTTCCACTTGCAGACCGAGCCGTGGCTGTTCGTCGTCAACAAGCAGGGCATCATCACGGCGCGCCTCGAGGGATCGATCGGGGTGCGTGCGTTCGAGAATGCCGTGAAGACAGGGCTGTGAGACCGACCACGCGGGCAGTCGCGGCGGCGCTCGCCGCGCTCGTCCTGCTGCCCGCGTCCGCGGACGCGCACGGGCTCGTCCAGCGCGAGGCGCTGCCGATCCCCCAGTGGCTGTTCGCGTGGGCGGCGGCGGCCGTGCTCGTGATCTCGTTCTTCGCGCTCGCCGTGCTCTGGCCGCAGCCGCGGCTGGAACATGACCGCTGGCGCCCGCTGCCCGGCGGCCGGCTGATCGCGAGCGCGCCCGCACAGGCTGCCTTCGGGCTGATCGGCGTGTTCCTGCTGGTCGTGACGATCGCGGCCGGCTACGTCGGCTCCGGCACGGCGCTGGACAACTGGGCGCCGACCTTCATCCTGATCACGTTCTGGGTCGGGCTGGTGTTCCTCTCGATCCTGTTCGGCGACGTCTTCCGCGCCTTCAGCCCCTGGCGGGCGATCGGTCGCGTGCTGCCGTCGCTGGAGCGGCCATACCCGGAGCGGCTGGGGCGGTGGCCGGCGGCGGCGGTGATCCTCGTGTTCACGTGGATCGAGCTCGTCTCCGGCTGGGGCGACCATCCCGCGCGGCTCGTCACCGCGGCGCTCCTCTACACCGCCGGGACGCTGATCGCCCAATACGTCTACGGCGTCGAGACGTGGTCGCGCCGCGGCGAGGGCTTCGGGGTCTACTACAACCTGTTCTCGCGCATGTCGGTGTTCGAGACGCGCGACGGCGTGGTCGGCGTGCGACCGCCGCTGGCGGGGCTGCCGCGCCTGGATCCCGCCGCGGGCACCGTGGCCTTCGTCACGGTCATGATCGGGACGGTGACGTTCGACGGGCTCAGCCAGGGCCCGCTGTGGCGCAACCTCTCCGCCGACATCGTGGATGCGCTGGACGGCACGTTCAGCGCCCTGACGGCGTCGCAGATCGCGTCGACGCTCGGGCTGTTCCTCGGCGTCGCGATCGTGGGGGGCTTCTACCGGCTCGGCATCGAGGGCGCGCGCTCGGTCGGCGGCGACCTGTCGGTCGAGCGGCTCCAGGCGGGCTTCGCGCACACGCTGCTGCCGATCGCCGCCGTCTACGTCGCCGCGCACTACTTCACGTTCCTGATCTTCGAGGGCCAGGCGATCAACTACCTGGCGAGCGATCCGTTCGGCCAGGGCTGGGATCTGTTCGGCACCGTCGCGTCCGGGATCGACTACTCGATCTTCCCGCAGAAGGACACCTGGTACGTGCAGGTGGCGTTCGTCGTGATCGGGCACGTGGCGGCGCTCACGCTCGCCCACGACCGCGCGCTGACGCTCTACGGCGACGCGCGACTGGCCGTCCGCTCGCAGTACTGGATGCTCGGCATCATGGTCGGCTTCACGTCGCTGGCGCTGTGGCTGCTGGCGCAGGCCGGGACGTAGGCTCCTCGGCGCGCTCGCGGTCACGGTCGCGCGCGAGGCACCGCAGGGTCTGACCCCTTCAGCAGGCGGGCTGTGGGGGCGGCGCCGCGGGCCGGCGCGCGCCGCCCCACGCGGTCCATTCGGCCAGCGTCGGCCGGGCCGCGGTGAGGTCGGTCGTGATCAGGCCGGTCGGGAAGCGGTCGTCCTGGCGGAACGTGTACTGGAACACGACCGTCACGCGCGGGTCGTTCCACCATGTCACGAGGCGGTCATGGAGCTCGCGGCAGCCCTCCTGCTCGCCGGCGATCGCGCGCGCTCCTGAGAGGTCCGAGGGCGCGGGGCCGACGCCGGTCTCGGTCATCCAGATCGTGTGCGGCTGCGGGCAGCCGCGCGCGGCCAGCGCGTCGGCGACCGGCCCGACCGGATCGGGGCCGCCGATGTAGCCGTGTTGGGACCACACGGTCGAGGCGCACACGACGTCCTGCGGCAGGGCGGCGATGAACTCCTGCACGCTGCTGGTCCTCGCGGTCGGCTTGAGGAGCCCGGCGGTCTCGCCGAGGACGATCTGGTGGTCGCCGCCGGCGCTGGAGAGCGCGGCCTGAAGCGCGCGGACGAGGTCGGCGTAGGGTGCGGCGGCGGCCGTCGGGCTGTCGCTGTCGCAGGCGCCGCGCTGCGGGCTGACGAATGCCGGGTGGTTCGGCTCGTTCCAGGCGCTCCAGTAGTGGAGGTCCGCGCCCTCCTGGGCGGCGGCGGCGAGCACGTCGGCGACGAGCTTCTGGTACGCGGACAGGGCGTCCGCACGCGGCGGGCGCGAGTGCGGCGTGGTGCCGTCGCGTTCGCAGCCGGACGGCGGCGCGGCGGCCCAGTCGGGGGTGCCGGTGAGCACGACCAGCCCCTGCCAGCCGCCCTCCCGCTGGCGCGATGCCAGCGCGCGCAACTGCTCGCGCACGCCCGCCCAGCCGAGGCACGGCGAGAGCTCCCGCATGCAGCCCGCGTTGGGCGTCGAGAGGTCCGCCGGCACGCCCGGGCTCGGCTGGATCGAAGCCCAGTCGATCACGAGCCGGTAGTACGCGGGCCGGATCGCCCCGAGCGCGTCCCGCCACCCCGACCACGGCGGAGGAACGGCGCGCGCGGCCGGCGCCGCGACCAGATTGGGGTTCGGCTCGGTCACGCCGATCGCCAGGCCCTGACCGGCCGCGGGCGGCCCCGCAGGCGTCGCCGTGGGCGACGCCGCCGGCGACGGCGTCGCGGCCGCGGGCGTCGGCGCCGCCACGGAGGCGTCGTCGCGCTGCGCGAGCGCGGCGATCACCGCGACGACCACCATCGCCAGGCATGTGGCGCAGACGAAGCGAGACATCGGCCCTCCGAGGCTACGAGCTCGCGCCGCCGGGCCGGCAGCCTCCGAGCAAGGTCGCAGCGACCAGCGCCGCGCCGGAGGCGCGGCGCAGGCGCATCAGACTGCCGAGACCTCTTCCTCGTCAGCGACGCGGAACGACGAGCCGCAGCCGCAGGCCGCGATGACGTTCGGGTTGTCGACCTTGAAGCCGGCGCCCTGGAGGCCCTCGACGTAGTCGACGACGGCGCCCTTGACATAGGGCAGCGACGGGCCGTCCACCAGGATGCGGAGCCCGTGGTCCTCGAAGACCTCGTCGCCGTCGCGCTGCGTGTCGAACGCCAGCGCATACTGGAAGCCCGAGCAGCCGCCGCCGCGCACGCCGACGCGCAGCCCGGAGGTCTGGATGTCGGCGCTCTGCGAGGAGAGGAACTCCTGGACCTTCTCGGCGCCCTTTTCGGTGAAGGTGATCACGTGTGAATGCTCCCGGGATTGCTCCTGCGCAATGCTTTACGAAGTGTAGCGGCCGCTACGCTTGGAACTTGATGCCATCGACCGACGATCTCAAGCACCGCATCGAGGCTGCCATACCCGGTGCGACGGCCGACGTCACCGACCTCACCGGCGGCGGCGACCACTTCCGCGCGACCGTCACCGCGCCGGAGTTCGCCGGTCTGAGCCGCATCGAGCAGCACCGCCGCGTCTACGCGGTGTTCGGGCCCGAGATCGGCGGTCCGATCCATGCCCTGTCCCTCGTCACCAAGGCGGACTAGTAGTGAGCGACACCAGCAACCCCATCCGCGACGCCATCACCGACGCGATCGGCGAGCACGAGGTGATCCTCTTCATGAAGGGGACGCCGGAGCAGCCCCGCTGTGGCTTCTCGGCACGCACGGTGGCGGCCCTCGACTCCCTCGGGGCGTCGTTCGCCGCCGTCGACATCCTCCCCGACCCGCGCATCCGGGAGGAGCTGTCGGCCATCTCCAACTGGCCGACGATCCCCCAGCTGTTCGTGAAGGGTCAGCTGGTCGGCGGCTGCGACATCGTCACCGAGATGTACGAGTCGGGCGAGCTGGCCCAAGTGCTCGGAGTCGAGCAGCCGGCGCCGATTCAGATCGAGAACCGGCTCTGACCTTCAGCCGGTAGGCCAGCAGCACGACGGCGACGCTCCCCAGCCCCCACCCGAGCTGGGGACGCACGTCGTCGACGAGCGCCATCGCCGCGATCACCACGACGATCGCGGCGATCGCGAACCACGTCAGGTACGGGTACAGCCACATCCGCACCTCGAGCCGCTCCGGCGCCTCGCGCTCCAGCCGGCGCCGCATGACGAGCTGCGAGACGCAGATCGCCAGGTAGACGAACAGCGCGACCGAGCCGGACGAGTAGAGCAGGAAGAGGAAGACCTTGTCCGGAGAGATGACGTCCGCGATCACGGACACGAAGCCGATCGAGGTCGCGATCAGGATCGCGCGCGCGGGCACGCCGCGGCGGTTGAGCTTGACCATCCACCGCGGCGCGTCGCCCCGGCGGGCGAGCGCGAAGTTCATCCGCGAGGCGACGTAGAGCCCGGAGCGTTCAGGCACGAGAGGACGGCGGTCAGGACGATCGCGTTCACGCCGATCACCCCGCCGAGCGAGATCATCATCACGTGGCGGCGCTTGAGGCCGCTCTGCAGCCCACCCGTGTCCTCGTCCATGCCATCGGACTACCCGGTCGTCGCCGTCATCCACCATCTGCGTCAGCCGTTCCTCGGCCACGCGGCGCACGCGCTGCGCGACGTCGAGCTGGTCGAGCACTTCGGGACGCTGCCCGCGCTGGACGACGTCGACGGGATCGTCTCGCTCGGCGGCGAGGAGTCCGTGGTGGGCGGCGGGCTCGAGGCCGAGGCGGCGCTGCTGCGCGAGGCGGTGGCGCGCGACGTGCCGGTGCTCGGCGTCTGCCTGGGCGCGCAGGTGCTGGCGCACGCGCTCGGCGGCCGGGTCGTCCGGCGCCCGCGCCGGCTGGTCGCCTGGGTGCCGCTGACCGGCGCGTGGGAAGGCGCGTACGGCCTTCACTGGAACGAGGACGGCTTCGAGCCGCCGCGGGGCGCCGTCGAGCTGTCGGCGCGGCCGGACGGCTTCGGCGAGGCCTTCCGCGTCGCGCGCGCCGTCGGCGTCCAGTTCCATCCCGAGGTCGACGCCGCCGCACTCGAGGGCTGGTACGCCGCCTGGGGCGACGTGCTCGCGCCGGCGGGCGTGACCGAGGCGGACGCCCGCACCGCGGACGCCCGCCATCTCCCCGGTCAGGCGGCGCTCTCTGAGGCGATCTTCGGCGACTTCGCGCGCAGCGTGCGCTGACGCGGCGCGGCCGGGACGGCGATCCACTCGGCGTCGCTCATGCGGGCGACGCGCAGGCCGATCGAGCCGATCGCGAGGACGAGCAGCGTCGCGCCGGCGGCCGCCGGCAGCAGGCCGGTGCCGGACGCGAGCGGGGCGAACCAGCCGAGGAAGATCGCGAACGGGACCCAGCCTCGCGCGATTCCGGCGCGCCAGGTCGCGACGCCGAGCAGCGTCAGCCCGAGCACCGTGCCGCCGATCGCGGGGATCGCGAGCGCCACCATCCCGGCGCCGCCGACCGAGTCCGAGATCGCGACCGACTGCGAGCGCGGCAGGCCCTGCGCCAGCGCGAGATCGTAGAAGTCGGTCACGAGCAGTCCGGGCAGCGAGCCGAGGCCGATCAGGGCGAGCACGCCGCCGACATGGGTCAGGCGCGGCGTCGCGCGGCGCGCGAGGTGGAACATCGCGAGCGCGGCCGGGAGCAGCAGCAGGTAGCCGAGGTGCAGCAGGATCGCGGCGACCTGAGCCTGGTCAGGATGCGCGGCGAGCGCGTCGTGGTAGGAGGCCGTCGTCGCCTCCTTCTCCCACGGCGTGGCGAGCATGCCGGCGAGCGTCACGAGCGGGCCGCCCACGAGGGCGACGACGGCCGCCCTGCGGGCGAAGCGGTCGGTATCGGAGAGCATGAGGCGAAGCTACGTCCGCGCGCACGGCTCGTCATCGGCCGCGGCGGCGATTCGCGCTCCGCCGCGCGGCGGACGCGACGATCCCCCGCGCGGTGGATGAGCGCCGCGTGATGCGCCGGTACCGTGGCCGCACCGTGGAGCGCACCCAGCGAACCGACGCCGCGATCGCCGCCGCACTGCTGCTGCTCGGCGTCTTCGAGGCACTGATCCGCGACGACGCGAACCAGTGGCTCGCGTCCGCGCTGGTCAACGCGACCGCCGTGTTCCTGCGCCGCCGCCGGCCGATCGGCGCGCTGCTGGCCGTGATCGCCGTCCAGGCGCTCGTGCACGACGCGACGTACGACACCGACCCGCTGTCGCCGTTCCTCGCCGAGCTGATCCTGCTCTTCACCGTCGGGTACCAGCTGCACGCGCGCCCGGCGCTGCTCGGCCTCGGCGCCGCCGTCGTCTACGTGGCGCTCGACTACGGCTCGGGCCGGATCGACCAGATGACCCAGGGCGCGGCGCAGATCGGCTTCTACCTGCTCGCCTGGGGCGGCGGCCGCGCCATCCACGCGCAGGAGGCGGGCCGGCGCGCCGCGGAGGTCCACGCGGTGCGGGCGGAGGAGCACGTCGCCGAGGAACGCGCGAGGATCGCGCGCGAGCTGCACGACGCGGTCGCGCACAGCGTGTCGGTGATGGTGCTGCAGGTCGGCGCCGTGCGGCGGCTGCTCGGCGACGAGCGCCCGCGCGAGCGCGAGGTGCTCGAGGGCGTCGAGGGACTCGGCCGCCAGGCGGTCGGCGAGCTGCACCGGATGCTCGGGATCCTGCGCCAGGCCGATGCCGGCGCCGAGCTGTCGCCGCAGCCGTCGCTGCGGCGCGTGGACGAGCTGGTCGAGCAGGTGCGCGGCGCCGGGCTGGACGCCTCGCTGGAGGTGTCCGGTGAGCCCGCCGAGCTGGCGCCCGGGCTCGACATGAGCGCGTACCGGATCGTCCAGGAGGCGCTCACCAACGCGCTGCGCCATGCGCCCGGAGCGCGCGTGACCGTGTCCGTCCAGTACGGTCGCGACCTGGTGCTCGAAGTGATCGACGACGGCGCCCGCGGGAACGGGCACGCTCCTCCCGGATCCGGCCACGGGCTGGTCGGCATGCGAGAGCGCGCGGCGCTGTACGGCGGGTCGCTCGAGGCCGGGCCGCGCGAAGGGCGCGGCTTCGCGGTGCGGGCGGTGTTGCCGCGGTGACGCGTGTCGTGGTCGCCGATGACCAGGCGCTCGTCCGCGCGGGGCTGACGATGGTCCTGGAGGCCGAGCCGGACATCGAGGTCGTCGGCGAGGCGGCCGACGGGCACGAGGTGCTCGACGTCGCGCGCCGCGCCGCTCCGGACGTGGTCCTGATGGACATCCGCATGCCCGGCCTGGACGGCCTCGAGGCCTCGCGCCGCCTGCTGGCGGGCTCCGAGCCGCCGAAGGTCCTGGTGCTGACGACCTTCGACGAGGAGGAGTACCTCTACGAGGCGCTGCGCGCGGGGACGTCCGGCTTCCTGTTGAAGGTGTCCCCGCCCGAGCAGCTGATCGGCGCGATCCGCACCGTCGCGGCCGGCAACGCGCTGATCGATCCCGCGGTCACGCGGCGCGTGATCGAGGCGTTCGGGCGGCGCGTGGCGGCCAAGCCGCCACCGCCGGCGCTGCAGGAGCTGACGGCGCGCGAGCTCGAGGTGCTCGGGCTGCTCGCGCGCGGGCGCTCCAACCAGGAGATCGCGTGCGAGCTGATCGTCGGCGACGCGACGGTCAAGACGCACGTCGCGCGCGTCTTGATGAAGCTCGGGCTGCGCGACCGCGTGCAGGCGGTCGTGTTCGCGTACGAGCACGGGATCGTGACCCCGGGGGACGATGCCTGAGCCTGACGTCGTCGCGTACGTGCGGGCCGCCCTGCCGGCCCCGCCGGCGCGCGTACTAGAGGTCGGCGCGGGCGACGGCACGCTGGCCGCGGCGCTGCGCCACGCCGGCTACGACGTCGTCGCGATCGACCCGGCCGGATCGCCGCCGGTACTGCCGGTCGTCCTACAGGACTACGACGCCCCGCCGCGCTCCTTCGACGCCGCGGTGGCGATCGTCTCGCTGCATCACGTGACGCCGCTCGGGCGCTCGCTGCGCCACCTCGCCGGGCTCCTGCGGCGGGGCGCGCGGCTGGTCGTCGACGAGTTCGACGGCTGGGCCTACGACGAGGCCGCGGCGCAGTGGTGGCTGTCGCACACGGGCGAGGACATGACGCCGGGCGACATGATCGCCGGCCTGCGCGAGCACGTGCACCCGCTGACCGCGATCCGGGAGGCGCTGACGGCGTGGTTCGACGTGGGCCTGCCCGTTCCCGGCGCGTACCTCTACCGCTGGAAGCTCGACCCCGCGCTGCGAGGCGAGGAGGAGGCGCTGATCGCGTCCGGGACGCTGCCGGCGACCGGCGCGCGGTTCGTGGCGGTGCGGCGGTGAACGCGCGCGCCCTGGGTCGCGCCACGCTCGCGCGGCAGCTGCTGCTGGAGCGCGCATCGCTCGACGTGGTCGAGGCGGTCGGGCGACTTGGCGCGCTGCAGGCGCAGGAGGCGCGGCCGCCGTTCGTGGCGCTCTGGTCGCGGCTGGGGGACTTCCCGGCGGGCGAGCTGATCGACGCGCTCGCCGCCAAGACGCTCGTGCGCGGGACGCTCATGCGCGGAACGGTGCACCTCGCGCGCGCGAAGGACTTCCTGCGCTGGCAGCCGCTGCTCGCGCCGCTCGGCGTCGAAGGCCTGCGCAAGGTCGTGGGCGCGCGGCTGGACGGCGCCGACGTCGACGCCGCGGTCGAGGACGTGCGCGCTCTGTTCGCGAGCGCGGACGAGCTCTCGGCCGACGAGGTCCGCGACTGGATCGCCGAGCACCGGCCCGGCGAGGACACGCGCGCCGTCGCGCGCATCGCGCTCTACTCGCTGCCGCTGGTGCGGGTGCCGGACGGCGGGCGCTGGGGCTTCACCCCGAAGTCGCGCTTCACCGACTCCCGGCACTGGCTCGGCCGCGAGCCGCGCGCGGATGCCGCGGCGCTGATCCGCTCCTACCTCGCCGCCTTCGGCCCGGCGACGGTGCGCGACGCCCAGCAGTTCCTCGGCGGCGGCGACTGGCAGGACGTCTTCGACGAACTGGAGCTCGAGCGCTTCGGCAAGCACTACGACCTGCCCGCCGCGCCGCGGCCGGGCGAGGACGCCGAGGCGCCGGTGCGCTTCCTGCCGGACTTCGATTCGCTGATGCTCGCCCACGCGGACCGCTCGCGCGTGATCGCGGACGAGCACCGCAAGGCGCTGACCACCAAGAACCTGCGCGTGCGGGCGGTCGTGCTCGTCGACGGGATGGTCGCGGGGTTCTGGAAGCTCGAGCGCAAGCGGGTCGTGGTCGAGCCCGTGCGGAAGCTGCTCAAGCGCGAGCAGGCGGCCGTGGATGCCGAGGCCGAGCGGCTGGCCGCGTTCGCGGGCTAGCGTTTCGCGAGCCGCCGCGCGCCGGACCCGGCCGGCGAGTAGTCCAGCCCGTAGTGCCGGTAGGCGGCCGCCTCGTCGTCGATCGACAGCTCCGCGTCAGGGTTGAACGACGGCGCCTTCTTGAACTCGCCCTTCGTGCGCTGCACGCGCACGAAGTCGCGGCCGACGCTCGCGTGCGCCAGCGGCACCAGCGTCAGCGACTTGCTCATCAGCCCGGTCTTGACGGCGAGAAACGACGGCTCGTCGGTCTCGCCGTCGTAGTAGACCTCCTCGAGCCTGCCGAGCTTGGAGCCTGCGGTGTCGACGACCTCCTGCCCACGCCAGTCGCTGATGTTCTCCACCGGGATCACGCCAGTCGAGACCTACCCGAGGTCCCGGCGCCGGAAGCGCCGCAGCCCCAGCGCTCCCGTCAGTCGGCGTTCGGTTCGCGTGCCTGCGCGCGGCGCTCCCACAGCGTCCGCTGCTCCTCGAGCGTGAGCCGCCGCCACTTCCGGGCCTTCGGCTGCCAGAGGAACACGTGGACGTCGACGATACTGCGGACGCCGTTCAAGACGCTCAGCGCCTCGCGTGTCCCGGCATCGTCGGCCAACACCGCCCTCGTCATCACGTCGACGATCCTGAAGCGCAGCGACGGCCTGGGCTCCGGCGGCTTCGGCTCGCGCGGCTTGCGCTTGGGCGCGACGAAGAGCGGCTCGACGCGGGGCGCGGGCCTCTTGCGCAGCTTCTCGAGCGGCACCATCTCCGCCCCGGTGCCCTTGGTCTCCGTGTCGAGGACCCAGACCCTTCCCATCGCTTACGAAATGTTAGCCCCTGTTCGGCTCCTAGACGGCCTTCACGAACCCGCAGTCGACCGCGAAGTCCGCGCCGGGTCGGCGCCCGCCTGCGCGGCGATGATGTCGGGGGCGCCGCCCTCGTCGGTCCACCACGGCGACGTGGACGACCTCGCCGTCGAGCGCGTCGAGCTCGGGCGAGCACCGGGCGACTTCACTACGGTGCGCGAGCATGACTGAAGGCATGCTGCTCGTCGGCGGCACCCGCAGCTCGCCGGAGGTCCGGCACGAGGTCGCCGCCGACATCCCCGATCCGGTGATCTGGCTGAGCCGGGGCCGGCAGGACACCGTGTGGGCCTCGCCGCTCGACCTCGAGCCGCTCCGCGCCGCCGGGGCGATCGACGACATGCGCTCCTACGACGAGCTCGGCTACTTCACCCTGCGCGCCGAGCTGCCCGCGCCGGACCTCTTCGCCGAGCTGACCCGGCGCGCCCTCGAAGCCGAGCGGCTCCGGCGCGTGCGGGTGCCCTGGGACTTCCCCATGCGCGTGGCCGACGGGCTGCGCGAGGCCGGCGTGGAGGTCATCGCGGATCCGGACGCCTTCGCCGCTCGCCGCCGGGCCAAGCGCGAGTGGGAGCTCGAAGGCATGCGCCGCGCGGCGGTCGCGGCTCAGGCTGCGTTGCTGGAGGCGGCGGCGCTGCTGCGCGCCGAGCCGGACGGGCTGACGTGCGAGCGCATCCGCGAGCGCATGACGGCGACGCTGCTCGCCCACGGCGCGGAGAGCGAGGAGATCCTGATCCACGCCGGCGCCCGGATACCGCAGGGCCATGACCTGGGATTCGGGCCGATCGAGCCCGACCTGCCGGTGCAGATCGACTGCTTCCCGCGCCACCGTGCCAGCGGCCTCTACATCGACATGTCGCGCACCTGGGTGCCGGGGACCCCCGGCGCCGCCGCCGAGCGCCACTGGCAGGACTGCATGGACGCCTACGAGGTCGCGGTGCGCGATGCCCGGCCCGGCGTCGAGGACCTCTACGCCCGCGCCTGCGACGTGCTCGAATCCCGCGGCCACCCCACCCAGCGCCGGCCGGGCGAAGGTCTCCAGAAGCCTGATCGCGGCTTCATGTTCTCGCTCGGCCACGGCGTCGGGCTCGAGGTCCACGAGGCCCCGTCGCTCGGCCGCCGCCCCGATCCGCTGGCCGAGGGGGACACGATCGCCGTCGAGCCCAGTCTGGGATACGAAGGCACCGGCTTCGTGATGATCGAAGAGACCGTCCAGGTGACGCCCGGTGGCGGGCGCTACCTCGTCGAGCCGCTGCCGTTCGGCCTTCGCCTGCCCGGCGGCGGGTGAGCGTGACCGCACCGGGGGACCTCATCTGGCCCAACGCCGAGAGCGCCGCCAACTCGGACCCGTGGCTGATCGCCAATCACGACCGCATCCGGCTGCTGCAGCCGCGGGTCCTCGCGGTCAACTTCGTCCACGGCCTGAGCGAGCCGGAGGCCCGCCGCAAGCTCGAATCGTTTTGCGCGGCGCTGCGCGAGTCGTCGCGCTGGCAGGGGTACCGCTACCCGCAGGCGCCGGCGTTCCTTGACTACCGGATCGTCGCGATCGCCGACCTGTCCGAGCCGCGCGGCGCGCACGACCGCAACTCCGCCCGCTTCCCGCGGACCGCCGACGGCGTCGGCTTCGACTACGGCGCGCTGCACGAGCTGCGGCTCCACGACGGGCTGCGCCTGGCCGAGCTGGCCGAGCGCGGGCTCGTCAACGAGGTGTGGCTGCTCGCCGACCACACCGACCGCAGCGCGCCGTGGGAGACCGTCGAGGTCAAGACCGCGTACGACCACGAGCTGCGGCCGATCGGCTTCGAGCGCCACGCCGGCAACTCCGGCGAGCACAGCGCCCCGTGGATCGGCCGCAGCCTGCGCATCCTGTTCGTCAACTTCGCCCGCGGCGTCGGCTGCGCGATGGAGAGCCTGGGCCACTCGCTCGAACGGATGGCGACGTGCGGCGCGCTCCCGTACTACGAGCGCTACTTCCGGGAGTACGCGATGCTCGACCTGGACCGCCGCTTCGGGCTTCCCTTCGAGTCCCTCTACCTGCGCGGCCCGCACCCGGTCGACTACCCGACGCCTACCACCATGCGCTACCGCACGGGCTGGCGCCGGCACCGCGTCGAGGGATACGTGGCGAGCGGCGGCAACGTCCACTTCATGCCCAACGGCCGCTGGGACTACGACCTCGAGAATCCGGCGCCGGTCCTCTCGACCATCGAGACCTGGCGCCAGCCGCGGCAGGAGGCGCGCCCGTGGACGCCCGCCGTGCTGGAGTCCTACCGGGACCTGGCGCCCGACTGCATGGGCCGGTGGGTCCTCTACTGGCGCCAGAACATGCCGGGCCTCGACAACACCGCCCTCGACGACGACGGCCGCCCGATGAAGAACTGGGGGCCGTTTCTGTTCTACTGAGTCAGCGCGTCCAGCCGGCGCTGCAGGAACTCCCGCTCGACCGGGCTCTCCGTGCGCGCCAGCGCCTCGCGGTAGGCGTCCGCGGCCTCCCCCGCGCGGCCGAGCCGGCGCAGCAGGTCCGCGCGCGTGGCGTGGAAGAGGTGGTAAGCGTCGAGATCGAGCGCGCCGAGCAGCTCCAGCGCGCGCTCGGGCCCCTGCACCTCGGCCACGACCACGGCGCGATTGAGCGCGACCACCGCGGTCGGCGACACCTCGTAGAGGCGGTCGTAGAGCCAGAGGATCCGCGCCCAGTCAGAGCCGCGCGCGTGCTCGCACGCGATCGACGCCTGCACGAGATAGGGCCCGATCCGCCCCAGCCGCCACGCCCGTGCCACGAGCGTCATCCCCTCGGCGATCTCCGCGCCGTCCCACAGCGCGCGGTCCTGGTCGGCGAGCAGGGCGAGCCTGCCCTCGGCGTCCACGCGGGCCGCGCGCCGCGAATCCTGTAGGAGCATCAGCGCGAGCAGGGAGAGCGCCTCCGGCTCATCCGGCATCAGCGCCACGAGGACGCGTCCCAGCCGGATCGCCTCCGCGCACAGCGGCTGGCGCACCGGCGGTCCGTAGCCCGCGTTGAAGACGAGGTAGACCGTCGCGAGAACCGACCTCAAGCGCTCCGGGAGGTCGGCGTCGCGCGGGATCTCGTACCGGATGCCCGCCGCCCCGATCTTGCGCTTGGCCCGCACGATGCGCTGCGCCATCGCCGCCTCGCTGACGAAGAACGCGCGCGCGACCTCGCCCGTCGTCAGCCCGCCGAGCGCGCGCAGAGTCAGCGCCACGCGCGCCTCGGGCTCGAGCGCGGGGTGGCAGGTCGTGAAGATCAGCCGCAGGCGCTCATCGGGGATCGGACTCACGAGCTGCGCTTCGTCGTCCTCGTCGTCGCCCCCGCCCAGCGCCCGCAGCTCCGCCTCCAGGGCGGAGCGGCGCGCGGCGAGCCGCTTCTCGCGCCGCAGGCGGTCGATCGCGCGGTTGCGCGCGGCGGTCACGATCCAGGCCGCCGGGTTGTCGGGCACGCCGCGCGAAGGCCAGCGCTCCAGCGCGATCAGGAACGCGTCCTGCACCGCCTCCTCGGCGCGGTCGAGATCGCCGAGGATGCGGGCGAGGACGGCGACCGCCTGTCCCGACTCGCGCCGGAACAGGTGGTCGAAGAGGACGCTCTGCGGTCCCGTCAGGACGTCGCCGCCTGGCCGGCGCTCTGCCCGGCCTCGATCGCCTCGAAGTTCATGATCGGCCGCACCTCGATCGCGCCCGTCTTGGCCTCGGGGATCTGCGCCGCCCAGTTGAGCGCGTCGTCGAGGTCCTTGCACTCGAGCAGGTAATAGCCGCCGATCTGCTCCTTGGTCTCCGCGTACGGGCCGTCGGTGAGCAGGCGCTCGCCGTCGCGCACGCGGACCGTCGTGGCGGCGCTCGTCGGCTCCAGGCCCTCGCCGCCGAGGAACACCCCGGCCTTGCTGGAGTCCTCGCCGAACTTGCCATGCGCCGCGAAGATCGCGCCGATGTCCTCCGGCGAGGCGTTCGTGTAGAGGGACTCGTCGTTGTAGATGATCGCCAGGTACTTCACGGCATCCTCCTTGTGCAGTCGTCCGCGGCGCCAGCCGCCGCGGTCCGACCCTACGACGCCCGGATGAGCCGCGCTCGACAAGCATGGCGCGTAGACGCTCGTGGACGACCCGGGATGTACGCTCCCGCGATGCCGCCGGTCAGTCTCGTAACCGACACCACGCAATATCTGCCGCGCGAGGTGATCGAGCGCCACTCGATCCACCTCGTCTCCCTGTACGTCAACTGGAACGGACGGACCGACCGCGAGGCGGACCTCCCGGACTACGACGCGTTCTACGACTACCTGCGCTCCGGGGCCGACCTGCCGAGCACCTCGCAGCCGTCGGTCGGCGACTTCCTCGCCGTCTATGAGCCGCTGATCGAGCGCGGCGACGACATCCTCTCGATCCACCTCTCGGGCGGCATCTCGGGCACGGTGCACGCGGCCGAGCAGGCGCGCCAGGCGCTGCTCGAGCAGGGTGTGGACGAGCACCGGATCGCCGTGATCGACTCGCGCAGCGGCTGCGCCGGCCACGGCTTCATGGCGCTCGCCGCCGCCAACGCGCCCGGCGGGCTGGCCAAGAAGGCCGCGGCGGCGCACGCGCTGCGGGAGGACCTGCAACTGCTGGTCGCCGTCGACACGCTCGAGTTCCTGCGCCGCGGCGGGCGGATCGGCGCGGCGCGCGCGTGGATCGGCGCGACGCTGAAGGTCAAGCCGATCCTGACGATCGAGGGCGAGATGCAGCCCGTCGAGCGCGTGCGCACGTCGGCCCGCGCGTTCGAGCGCCTGATCGAGCACCTCCGGCAGCGCAAGGAGGACGGCTGCGACGCCTTCGGCGTGCAGCACACCAGCGCGCCGGAGGTCGCGGAGCGGCTGGCCGAGCGCGGGCGCGAGATCTACGGCGCCGACCCGGTGATCCTCTCGGAGATCGGGCCTGTGATCGGAACCCACACCGGACCCGGGCTGCTGGGCGTCGCGGGCCTGCGCAGCGAGCTGCTCGGCACCGTCTGAAGGATTCCTGAGGCCCTGCTTGAATGCCGGGCGGATGGGCGTCCACATCGATCCGCCGAAGGAACCGCTGGTCGTCCGGAACGTCCCGACGTACTCGCTGCAGACGATCGTGCGCACGATGCTGGCGGCCGTCTGCCTCGCGTTCGCGCTGTATCTCGTCTACCTGCTGCGCAAGCCGATCAGCTGGGTCCTGATCGCGATCTTCCTCGCGGTCGCGCTCGCGGGTCCGGTCAACCGGCTCAACGCCGTGATGCGGCGCGGCTTCGCGATCGCGCTCGTCTTCCTCGGGCTGCTGGCGGTCCCGATCGGGATCGCCGCGCTCGTCGTGCCGCCGCTCGTCACGCAGGGCAACAACCTGATCCAGAACCTGCCCAGGTACGCCCGGGACGCGCAGGACTTCACGCAGAAGAACGCGACGCTGCGCAAGCTCGAGAGCGACTACAACATCACGCAGAAGCTGCAGCAGCAGGCGGAGAAGCTGCCCGCGCGGATCGGCGACGCCGCGACCGTGCTCGGCAACATCGGCCTCGGCCTGGTCAACTCGCTGTTCGCGCTGTTCACGATCCTCGTGCTGACGGCGTTCCTGCTCGGCAGCGGCAGGGTCTGGGTGAGCCGCATGCTGGAGCTGCGACCACCCGAGGAGGCCGCGCGCATCCGCAAGGCGCTCGACCACATGGCGCGGACGGTCGGCGGCTACGTCGGCGGCGTCCTCGCGCAGGCGACGCTCGCCGCCGTCACGGCGTGGATCGTGCTCACGATCCTCGGCGTCCCGTTCGCCGCCGCCCTGGCGATCATCATCTTCTTCGCCGACCTGATCCCGCTCGTCGGCGCGACGCTCGGCGCGATCGTCGTCGGCATCGTCACGCTGTTCAGCGACTTCCCGACGGCGACGATCGTGTGGGCGATCTTCTCGATCGTCTACCAGCAGCTCGAGAACACGCTGATCCAGCCGCAGATCCAGCGGCGCGCCGTCAATGTGCACCCGTTCATCGTGCTCGTCGCCGTGCTCTTCGGCTCGACGCTGCTCGGCGTGCTCGGCGCTCTCGTCGCGATCCCGGTCGCGGCCTCGGTGCAGATCGCGATCCGCGAGTGGTGGGACTATCGCCACGAGCAGAGCATCCAGCAGCTCGCGGGGACGACGCAGATCGCGCCGCCCCCGGAGCGGGAGACCTAGCGACGGCTGGAGCGCCGGCCCGTGAGCAGGCCGGTGAACGCGGCGATGCCGCCGCCGAGGACGAAGCCCGTGACGGCCGCGCCGATCATGATCTCGCGCTGGTGCCGGCGCAGCTGCCCGCGCCAGTCGGTCGCCTTCGTGAGCTCGCCGCGCAGCTGCTCGACGGCGACGCCGAGCTCGGCGCGGTTGGCCTCGATCGATTGCCGGATCTCCTCCGGCGAGCGGGCGGGGCTCACCGCGCGGTTCCTTCCGGCTGCTGGAGGGTCCGCTTGATCAGCTGCGCCTCTTCGATCGCCATCTGCGGCGTCGGGGGCACGCTCCGCTTGAACAGCCGCGCGGCCATGAACCCGGCGAGCCCGCCGAGCAGGAACAGCACGCCCGCGACGACGAGATAGCCGAGCCACGCGCCCGCGCCGATCAGGTCCGCGAACCCGAGCGCGAGGAAGTGCAGGAAGTAGATGAGCCCGAAGACGATGAAGATCCCGGCGGAGGTGCCGATCGCCGCCCCTCGGGCGAGGCCGCTGGCCTTCTCGGTCAGCTCCGCCTTGGCGAGCGCGATCTCCTCGCGGACGAGCAGCGAGGACCTCTCCGCGACCTCCTGGATCGCCTTGCCGAGCTCGGATGTCTGCTGGTCGGTCATGTCTAGTCGAAGATCCGCTTGAGGACGCGCGCGGCGACGAACGCGCCGGCGAACGCGAGGCCGATCTGGACCTCTGGGCGATCCAGCGGACCCTCCTCGGCCGGCGCCGGCGGCTGCGCATACGGCTGCTGCGCCGCCGCGGCGGCCGCGGGATCGGTGCTCGACCCGATTCCGGGCGACGTGAGCTGCGTGCCGCTGAGCCGCGCCGGCTCGGCCCGCGCGGTCTGCGCGCGCAGCCGCGCGGCCTCCTCGGCGTGGCGGCGCGCCTCCTCCGCCTCGGCCGCGGCCTGCTCGGCCCGCTCGCGCGCCTTGCGCTCCTTGCGCGACAGCTTCTCCTCGGTCTGCTCGGCCGACTCCACCTGCTCGTGCGCCTTCGAGGTCTCCTCCTCGGCGCGGCGCGCGGCGGTCTGCGCGACCTCTGCGCGCACGTCCGCGGCGCGCGCCTCGGCGCGCGTGCGCTGCGCCTGGGCCTCCGCCTCGGCGGCAGCCGCCTGCGCCTCCGCGCGCGCGGCCGTGGCGCCGAGGCCGGAATGCTCGGCGTCAGGCAGGGAGTCCATCTCCTGCGTGCGCTGCGGGTCGTCGTCCTCTCTCACTCGGGCGGATCCTCCCCGAAGATGCGGCGGAAAACCAACGCGGCGACCCGTGTCGTCACGATCGAGGCCAGGGCGCCGATGCCGGCGACGAGGCCGGACCAGGCGAGGCGCTTGACGAGTTCGTTGTCGGACATGGCGGCGGAGTCTATGCGGCAAGGCCGTCGCTGATCGTCTCGACGAGGTGCGCCTTGGCGCGGTCGTAGGCGTCCTCGCCCTCTTCGAGCGTGCCGAAGATCCAGCCGGTGAGCACCTGCTCGAGCGCGCCGTAGAACGTCGCCGCGGCGAACTCGGCGGGGATCTCGGTGCGGAACTCACCTGACTGCTGCGCCTTCTCCACCACGCCCTGGATGAGCCCGTAGGCCTCCGTGATCTTCCCGAGATGGGCGGCGCCGAACGAGTTCGCCGCGCGCGTGACCTCGACGATGATCACCTTCATCAGGTCGGGATCGTGACGGTAGGAGTCGATGATGAAGCCGGCGATCGCCTCGAGCTTCTGGCGCGCCGGGATGTCGTGGGCGTCGGTCTCGCGGATCGCGTCCAGCAGCACGTCCCAGCGCTCGAGGAACAGCGTGTCGAGGACCTGGTCCTTGGACTGGAAGTAGTGGTAGACGAGCCCATACGCGACGCCCGCCTCGTCGGCGATGTCCGACACGCGGCACATGTGGAAGCCCTGGCGCGCGAACACGCGCACGGCGGCGTCGAGGATGAGCCGCCGCTTGTCGACCGAGGCCTGCCTTGGCGCGGCCACTAGGCCGGGACCTCCGCGGGCCACCGGTACGCCTCTGGGCGGCGGTTGGCCAGCGAGGGCAGCGTGCGGCGGATCTCCTGCTGGCGCTCGAGGTCGAGCTCGGCGATCACGAAGGTCTCCTTGTCCGGCGCCTGGGCCAGCACGACGCCCCAGGGGTCGACGATCATCGAGCGCCCGCCGGAGCGATAGCCGGGCGCGTGCTCGCCGACCTGGTTGGCGGCGACCATGAACGCCTGGTCCTCGATCGCGCGGGCGCGCAGGAGGACCTCCCAGTGCTCGCGCGTGGTGGCGAGCGTGAAGGCGGCCGGGACGGCGATGACCTGTGCGCCCCGGACCGCGAGGATCCGGTACAGCTCGGGGAAGCGCAGGTCGTAGCAGATCGTCAGGCCGAGGCCCGTGCCCTGCGCCGTCTCGCTCAGCACGATCTCGTCGCCGGGCGCTTCGCGCTCGGACTCCCTGTAGACCTTGCCGCCGACCTCGACGTCGAACATGTGGATCTTGCGGTACGTCGCCTTGATCTCGCCGTCGGGGCCGGCGTGGATCGAGGTGTTCGCGCCGCGGTCGCCGCCGGTGCGCTCGGAGAACGAGCCGGCCACGAGGTCGATCCCGAGCTCGCGCGCGAGGTCCGAGGCCCAGCGCAGGAGCGGTCCGTCGTACGGTTCGGCGGCGGCGATCGTCTGCTCGGGCGTCCCGAGCACCGGCCACTTCTCGGGCAGGACGACGAGCTCGGCGCCGTCGCGGGCGGCGGCGCGCGTGAGGCGGTCCGCGGCCTCGAGGTTGCGGTCGCGATCAGGTGTCGACTGCAGCTGGACGGCGGCGGCGCGCATGGGCAAGGTCTCCTTCGCTACCGGATTGACCGGTCAGTCAATGAGCATATCGTCCGGGCATGAGCCTCCCGACGCGATGGTGCCGGCTGGGTGCGTTCAGCGCCCGCGCGATGGCGTGCGTCGCGTGGGCCGAGGTGGGGCCGGCGCGGGTGTCGTGGTGGGTGGTCTGGGACCGCGAGCGCGGCGTCCTGACGGAACGCCACCGGCGCTCGTGGCGCGGCGTCGCGGTGACGCGCAAAGGGGCGCGCGTGGACGGCGTGCTGTCGCTGCGCGTCACGCCCGGGCGCTCGATCGAGGCGACGTCGCGCTACGGCGGCGAGACCTGGACGCGCAAGACGCCCGGGCTACGGCGTGATGGAGCGCCACGAGGCGCGGTGGTGACGGCGCGAGACGGCGCGACCGGGGACGCGCGGCTCCGGCGCTGATGGCCGAGGCGGTCTCCTTCGTCGCGCTCGCGGCGGCGCTCGTCGCCGCGGTCGTCCGGCACGAGCGGGCGCCGGAGGCGGTCGTGGCGCTCGCCGGAGCTGCCGTGCTGATCGCCGCCGGGTTCCTGTCGTGGGACGACGCGCGCGACGAGGCGGCCGACCTCGTCCCGACGCTCGTGGTGCTGGCCGCCCTGCTCGTGCTCGGCGACGGCTGCGAGCGGGCCGGGCTGTTCGACGCGCTCGCCGCGCGGATGGCGGTGGGCGCGCGCGGCTCGGGCACGCGGCTGCTGGCGCTGGTGTTCGCCGCGGCCGCGGGCGTGACGGCGGTGCTCGGGCTCGACGCGACCGTCGTGCTGCTCACGCCCGCCGCGTTCGCCGCCGCCGCCAAGGCCCGCCTGCCGAGCCGGCCGCACCTGTACGCGTGCACCCACCTCGCGAACTCGGCGTCGCTGCTGCTGCCGATCTCCAACCTCACGAACCTGCTCGCCTTCCGCGCGTCCGGCCTCTCGTTCACGCACTTCGCCGCGCTGATGGCGCTGCCGTGGGTCGTCGCGATCGCGATCGAGTGGGCGGCGTTGCGCCGGGCGTTCGCCGACGATCTCGCGGCGACCGCCACCGCACCGCCGCACGTCGATGCGCTCCCGCGCCTCCCCCGCGCGCCGCTCGGCGTCCTCGCCCTCACGCTCGCCGGGTTCGTCGCCGCCGGTCCGCTCGGCCTGGACGCGGCCTGGCCGGCGGCGGCGGGGGCGCTCGCGATGGTCGCGTTCGAGGGGACGTCGCTGCGCGCGGTCGACCTCCCCCTGCTCGGCTTCGTGCTCGGCCTCGGGCTGATCGTGCGCACGGTCGCGAGCCACGGCTTCGGCGACCTCGTCGACGGCCTGCTTCCGGACGGCGCGGGGCTGCTCGCGCTGCTCGGGGCGGCGGCCCTCGCGGCGCTGCTCGCGAACCTGCTCAACAACCTTCCCGCGCTGCTCGTGCTCCTGCCCGCCGCGGCGGCCGCCGGGCACGCGACCGTGCTCGCGGTCCTGATCGGCGTCAACGCGGGGCCGAACCTCACCTACACCGGCTCGCTCGCGACGCTGCTGTGGCGGCGCGTGCTGCGCGAGCGCGAAGCCGAGCCGCCGCTCGGCGAGTTCCTGCGCCTCGGCGCGCTGACGGTCCCCCCGATCCTCGCGCTCGCTACCTTCGCGCTGTGGCTGGTCGTATGAGGGTGGCGATCTCGCGTCGCTGGGAGCAATCGCCCACGGGGCGATGCTCCCGGGCGAGGTGACGCGATGCGGATCCTGGCCTGGATCACCGCGGTCGGGTGGGAGTCGTGCGTCGACGCGCTGGCCGGGCTGCCCGCGCGCGAGATCACGCTGCTGCACGTCGCCGATCCCATCGTCCACGGCGCCGGCCTGCTCGGGCGCCACCCGCCGCCCGACCACTACGGGCAGCTCGCTGTCCTCGCCGCGAACGAGCTGCTCGACGCCGCGGCAGAGCGGCTCGGCGCGACGCCCGCGACCGTGCACCGCATCGCCGCGACGGGCCGCCCGGAGGAGATCGTGACCGGTGCGTGTTCGGGCGCGGACGTGCTGGTGCTCGCACGCAGCGGCCGCCGGCCCGGCCCGCACTCGCTCGAGCACGCCACGCGGTTCATCGTCGACCACGCGCCGTGTACGGTGGTGCTCACGTGGCCGTGAGCATCCTCCCGTGAGCGCGACGCTGCCGCCCGGCCCGAAGGGGCCGCGCGCCCTTCACACGCTGGGCTGGGTCACGCGGCCCGGCCCGTATGCGGCCAGGCTGCGCCGCCGCTTCGGCGACACGTTCACCCTGCGGATCGCCAACGAAGCCGACTGGGTCATGGTCTCCCATCCCGACGCGGTCCGGCAGGTGTTCACCGGCGACCCGAGCGTCCTGCACGCCGGCGAGGGCAACGCCGTGCTCAAGCCGCTGCTCGGCCCGCGCTCGGTGCTGCTGCTCGACGGCGCCGACCACATGAGCGAGCGCAAGGCGATGCTGCCGGCGTTCCACGGCGAGCGGATGCAGGCCTACGGAGACCTGATCGCGCAGATCGCGCGCCACGAGGTCGCGAGCTGGCCCGCGGAGGAGCTCGCGATCCGCCCGCGGATGCAGGCGCTGACGCTCGAGGTGATCATGCGCGCGGTCTTCGGCGTGCGCGACGAGCGCCTGCGCCGGCACGTCGCCTCGCTGCTGGACTGGACGACCGATCCCGCGCGCCTGCTGCTCGTCATCCTCGCCGGCCCGCAGCGGGTCGGCCCGCTCTTCCAGCGCGTGCGCACGCCCGTCGACGACCTGCTCACGCGCGAGATCGCCCGCCGCCGTGAGGCGCCGGACCTCGAGGAGCGCGACGACATCCTCTCGATGCTGCTCGCGCATTCGGGGATGGACGACGCGACGCTGCGCGACGAGCTGATCACGCTGCTCGTCGCCGGCCACGAGACGACCGCCACCGCGCTCGCGTGGGCGCTGGAGCGCCTCGCCCGCCACCCCACGGCGTGGGAGCGGCTGCGCTCGGGCGATGAGGACTACCTCGACGCCGTGGTCAAGGAGACGCTGCGCCTGCGGCCCGTGATCCCGATCGTCCTGCGGCTGTTGAAGGCGCCGATGGAGGTCGCCGGCTACGAGCTCCCGGCCGGCGTCGCGGTCGCCCCGAACATCCTGCTGATGCACACGCGCGCGGACGTCTATCCCGAGCCGCGCGCCTTCCGCCCCGAGCGCTTCCTCGAGCAGCCCGCCGGCACCTACACGTGGATCCCGTTCGGCGGCGGCGTCCGCCGCTGCCTCGGCGCGAGCTTCGCGCTGTTCGAGATGAAGGCGGTCCTGCGCGAGATCGCCGCCGGGATCGAGACGCTGCGACCGGACCGGGCCGGCTCCGAGCGCGTCACCCGCCGCGCGGTGACGCTCGTCCCCGCGCGCGGGGCGCGGGTCATCGTCGCGCCACGAACAGCGCCTGCGCGCCGCGCGCAACCGGTCCCGACAGGTCGCTGAGCACGGAGCTCGCGAGCCCCGCCTCCTCGACCTCGGTGCGTGCCTCGAGGCACACCCACTCGCCTGCGGGCGGCCGCAGGAGGTGGACCGACAGCTCGGTGTTGACGAAGACGTACCGGTTCCACGCGAGCGCGGCCGAGACGCCGTTGCCGGAGTCGGCGACGACCAGCACGCGCTGGAGCGGGGTCGGCTCCTTCCCCTCGACGACCTGCACGAGCAGCTTCGTCCAGACCTTCGCCGGCCCCGGCACGAGCCAGCCGCCCTCCGCCCAGCGCCACTCGACCGCGCGCGCGTAGCCGAACTCGCCGAATCCGGGCGGCGAGGGCTGCGCGGTCGCGGGGAGCGGCGGCGGCACGTGCGCCGGCGCGACGCGCTCGTCCGCCCGCCGCACGCGCCACGCGCGCGCCGTGACGACCGTCCTGCCCCCGGCGCGCAACTCGGCCGCGAGCAGCTCGACCGAGCGCCCCGGTCGCTCGACCTCCACCGCGACCTCGACCTCGCCGAGCGGGATCGGGGCGAGGATCTCCAGCGTGATCCGCGCGAGCGCCATGTCGGCGCGCGTGTCCAGCATGCCCGCGAGGAGCGCCGCCGCCGGCCCGGCGTGCTGGTGGCCCGGGTCCCACGGGCCCACGGTGTGCTCGGTCGCGCGGAAGCGCCCGTTGCCGAGCGCGACGAAGAACGCGCCGGTCATTACGTCACCTCGCCGGGGAGAATCGCCCCCTGGGCGATTGCTCCCAGCGACGCGAGCCCTCTGGGCGAGTCGTCGCCGGTCATGCGATCGCGCCCGCCTCGCGCAGCGCGGCGATCTCCTCGCCCGTCAGCCCCGCCTCGCCCAGGACAGCGTCGGTGTGCTCGCCCGGGCCCGGGGCCGCGCCGGACGTGTCGCCCGGTGTCGCCGACAGCTTCACCGGCGTCCCCAGCGCGCCGTCGAGCACCATGTCGCGCGTCAGGAACTGCGGATCCGCGAGCGCCTCGCCGAGCTCCTGCACCGGCTCCAGGCAGCAGTCGTGCTGGACGTTGAACGCCTCCCACTCCGCGCGCGTGCGCTCGAGGAGGATCGCCGCGACCTCGGCGTGCGCGTCGGACCCCGGCGGGTCGAACTGGTGGTCGATCAGGTCCGGCCGGCCCACGCCCGAGCAGAACGCGGCGAAGAACTTCGGCTCCAGCGCGCCGAGCGCGACGTAGCCGTCCGCGCAGCGGTACGGCCGGTAGCAGAGGATCCCGCCGCCGAGCGTGAGCCCGCCGCGCCGGGAAGACGGCTTCGCGGCCAGCAGCGGCAGCCAGGACAGCGCGCCGTCGGCCATCGCGATGTCGACGAACTGCCCCTCGCCCGACCGCAGCGCGGCGAGGATCCCGAACGCCGCCATCAGCGCGCCGCCGCCGATGTCGGCGATCTGGCCCGCGGCCTGCACCGGCGGCCCGTCCGCGTCGCCGCTCAGCGCCAGCAGCCCGGCGCGCGCGAGGTAGTTGAGGTCGTGGCCCGCGCGGTCGCGCAGCGGGCCGTCCTGCCCGTAGCCGCTGATCGCGCAGTAGACGAGCGTCGGATTGACCTCGCGCAGGCGCTCCCAGCCCACGCCGAGCCGGTCCATCACGCCCGGCCGGAACGACTCCAGCACGACGTCGGCACCGCGCACCAGGCGCAGGAACGCGTCGCGCCCGGCGCCGGACTTGAGGTCGAGCTTGATCGAGCGCTTGCCGCGGTTGAGCGCCGCGAACCCCTCCGGGTCGGCGCGCGTGTAGTCGCCCGCGCCGAGGTCCTCGACCTTGATCACGTCCGCCCCGAAGTCGGCCAGCAGGAGCGAGCAGAACGGCCCGGGCAGCAGCCGCGAGAGGTCGAGCACGCGCAGGCCGGCGAGCGCGCTCACAGGCCCAGCATGGTCCGAGCCTCCGCGACGGTCGCGAGCCGCCGGCCCGCGTCCGCCGCCATCCGCGCCGCGCGCGCGACCAGGTCCCCGTTGGAGCGCGCCATCTCGCCGTCCGGCAGGTAGAAGTTGTCCTCCAGCCCGACGCGGATGTTGCCGCCCAGCGAGAGCGCCGCCGCCAGCAGCGTCCACTGCGCTCGCGAGATCCCGATCACCCCCCACTGGTGCGGCACGCCGGGGACCTGCTCGGCCATGTGCGCGACGTTGCGCGCCGTCGGGCGGATGCCGCCCGTCACGCCCATCACGAACGAGACCTGCAGCGGCGGCTCGAGCGCCCCCATGTCGAGCAGCGGGTCCAGCGACGCGACGTGCCCCGAGTCGAAGCACTCGTGCTCGGGCCGGATGCCCTCCTCGCGCATCGCCGCCAGGAACGCCCGGATCGTCTCGAACGAGTTCTCGAACACCGCCGCGAAGACGAAGTCCTTGCGCCGCGAGGAGTACTTGGCGTAGTTCATCGAGCCCATGTTCAGGGCGCCGACCTCGGGCTTGAGCGCGCGCAGGTACTCGATCCGCTTCTCGACGGGGACGCCCAGCGTTCCCGTCGAGTAGTTGACGATCGCGGCGTCGCCGACCTCGGCCCGGATCGCCTCGGTGATCGCGCGGAAGTCCTGGACCTCGTGCGACGGCCTCCCGTCGGGCGTGCGCGCGTGGATGTGGATCATCACGCCGCCTTCGTCCACGATCCGGCGCGCCTCGGCGGCGTACTCCGCCGGCGTGTAGGGGATCGCCGGGCACTGCTCGCGCGACGCGAGCGCGCCCGAGATCGCGCAGGTGAGGATGACCGGGTCGGCGAGGGTCAGGCGGGTGAATCTACCCGGCGGCCGTTGCGGGCGGCCTTGGCCGCGTACATCGCGCGGTCCGCGTGGGCGAGCAGCGCGGGCGCGTCGGCGCCGTCACCCGGGAACGTCGCGACGCCGATCGCCGCGCCCAGCCTCACCTCGGCGTGCTCGAGCGCGATCGGCTCCGCCAGCACGGCGTCGACGCGCTCGCACGCCTCGGCCGCGGCGCCCGAGTGACCGCCCACGTCGGTCAGCAGCACGACGAACTCGTCGCCGCCGAGCCGCGCCACGAGGTCGCGCTCGCGCACGCAGCGGCGCAGCCGGCGCCCGACCTCGCGCAGCGCCGCGTCGCCGGCCGCGTGACCGAGCGAGTCGTTGATCGCCTTGAAGCCGTCCAGATCGAGCATCAGGACCGCGGCGGTGCGCCCTCGGGCCGCCGCCCGCGCCAGCGCGCTGATCAGCGTGCGCTCCAGTGCTCGCCGGTTCGCAAGCCCCGTCAGCGGATCGGTGTCGGCCTCCTGGCGCGTGCGCCGGTCCTGCTCGACGCGCAGCGTGACGTCGTCGTAGCTCGCGACCGCGCCGTACAGGTCGCCCGCCTCGTCGAGCAGCGGGCTTGCCTGCGCCTCGATCCACAGCAGCGTCCCGTCGCGCCGCACGAGCCGCGCGACCGCGGCCCGCACCTCCTCGCCGCGCAGCGCGCGCGACATCGGCATCTCCTCGTTGGCGAGCAGGTGACCGCGGTCGTCGAGCAGGTCGACAGGCACGCCGCTCAGCGGCCGCCCCACGAGCTCGGCGACCCGCACGCCGAACAGCCGCGCGACCGCCTCGTTGGCGAGCACCACGCGCGCGGACGTGTCGACCACCAGCACGCCCTCGACCAAGCCGGACACGATCTCGCGGTTCAGCCGCTCGGACGCCCGCAGGCTGCGCTCCGCGAGCTTGTGCACCGTCACGTCCCAGTAGGTGGCCAGCAGCGAGCGGTCCCCGAGCGGCGTCAGCTGCGCGCGCCACCAGCGCTCGCCGCGCTCGAGCTCCATCGCCCCCGTGAACTGCGCCGCGCACGCCTCGCGCAGCTCCGCGAGCCAGGGGTCGTCGCGCGGACACGCACTCGCGGCCTCGTTCGCGTAGCGGAGGGTGATGCCGAGCGGCTCGTCGCCCACCGCCTCCCAGACCTGAAGGCCGACGGGCACCGCATCGAGGACATGTCGATCTGCGGCGTGCATGACGTCGATTCGCCCGGCGCCCGTCTGTACCAGGCGAAATCCGAATGTACTCGATCACACGGGCATGACACCGTGCCGCCGCCATGGACGCTCCGTTTTCTTGCGTTCTGACAGCTCGAGCGCGTGGACGATCGTCGGCCGCGTCTCGCGCGGGTCGATCACGTCGTCGATCATCCCGTTGCGGGCGGCGACGTAGACGTCGATCAGCCCCTGGTAGGCGGCGACCAGCTCGGCGCGCTTGGCGACCGGATCCTCGGCCTCCTCGACCTGGCGGCGCATCACGATCTCCACCGCGCCCTCGGCGCCCATGACCGAGATCTCGGCGCTGGGCCAGGCGACGATCAGGTCCGGCTCGTACGCGCGGCCGTTCATGACGTAGTAGCCCGCGCCGTAGGCCTTGCGCACGACCACCGTGATCTTCGGCACCGTGGCCGAGGCCACGGCGTGCAGCATCTTGGCCCCGTGGCGGATGATGCCCGCCGCCTCGACCTTGGTGCCCACCATGAAGCCCGGCACGTCGACGAGGAACACCAGCGGGATCCCGAACGCGTCGCAGAGGGTCACGAATCGGGCCGCCTTGTCGGCCGAGTCGTTGTCGAGGATGCCGCCGAGCTGGCGCGGCTGCGACGCCACGATGCCGACGGGGCGCCCGCCCATGCGGGCGAAGCAGGTGATGATCGTGCGCGCCCACTTGGGCTTGAGGTCGAACCACTCGCCGTCGTCGACGATCAGCCGGATCAGGTCGTACATGTCGTACGGCTTGCGGTTGGAGTCCGGGAGGATGTCCAGCAGCGCGTCCTCCCTGCGGTCCACCGGGTCGCGCACCGGCCGCACCGGCGGCCGCTCCTCGCAGTTGGCGGGGAAGTAGGAGAGGTACTGCTTGATCCGCGCGATGCACTCCTGGTCGTCGGCCACCTCGAGGTCGCCGACGCCGGACTTCCGGCAGTGCACGCGCGCCCCGCCCAGCTCCTCCTGGGTGACGTCCTCGCCGATCGCCGCGCGGACCAGATGCGGTCCGGCCAGCGCCATCGAGCCCCGCCCCGACACCATCGGCACGAAGTCGGCCAGCCCCGGGATGTAGGCCGTGCCCGCCGCGCACGGGCCCATCAGCGCCGCGACCTGGGGGACGACGCCGCTCATCACGACCTCCTCGCGGAAGAGGTGGCCGGTGCCGGCGAACAGCGAGCCGACCGCCTCCTGGATCCGCGCGCCGGCCGAGTCGAGCAGCCACACGATCGGGATCCGCTTGGTCAGCGCCAGCTCGCGCAGGCGCGCGACCTTGATCTCGCCGGTCATCCCCATCGAGCCGGCCATCACGGTGAAGTCGTAGGCGGCGACCGCGACCAGCCGGCCGTCGACCTTGCCGTAGCCGGTGATCACGCCGTCGGCCGGCGCGTCCCGGCCTTCCATCGCGCGCTGGGAGAAGTGCGGCTGGGCGTGGATCCCGAGCTCGGTGAACGTCCCGTCGTCGATCAGCAGGGCGATCCGCTCGCGGGCGGTGAGCTTGCCCGCGTCGTGCTGGCGCGCGATGCGCTCCTCGCCTCCGCCCAGGCGGGCACGGGCGCGGCGCTCGGCGAGGTCCTCGGCGAGTGGTCGGAGCATCAGACGATCACCTTGCCAGGCGCGCGCCGGCGAGGCGCAGGGCGGCGTCGGCGTCGGCCGCCTCGCGCGGCAGCTCGACGGCCGCCACGCGCGCGAACACGCCGTCGCCGCGCTGCTCGACCGCGGTCGCGGCCGCGGCGATCACGCTGTCCGCCGCCGCGCCCGCGACGAGCGCGCAGAAGTGCGCGCCGCCGAGCCGGTAGACGTGGCCGTCGGCGACGACGGCGGCCTCCAGGCGCTCGGCGAGCCGCGTCAGCAGGCCATCGCCCTCCGCATGGCCGTGCGCGTCGTTGAACTCGCGCACGCCCTCGAGGTCGAGCACGAGCAGCGTCGCGTGCCGGCGGTCGTGCAGCACGACCGCCAGGTCGGCCAGCAGCGCGCGCCGGTTGCCGACGTGGGTGAGCGAGTCGTGCGTCGCCGCGAAGTGCAGCTCGGCGGCCGCCGCCGCGACCTGGCGGTTGGCCTGGCGCAGCTCGACCTCGGCCATCACGGCCGCGGCCAGATCCTCAAGCACGCCGTGATCGCGGCCGGTCCACTGGCGCGGCGCGTGGTCGACCGCGCACAGCGAACCGAGCCGGACGCCACCGGCCGTGACCAGCGGCATGCCGAGGTAGGCGATGATGCCGAAGTCCTGGATCGCCGGGTTGTCGTGCACGCGCGGGTGCGTGCGGGCGTCGACGACCTCCAGCGGCGCGCCGGCCTCGACCACGTGCCGGCAGAACGAGTGCGACAGCGGCGTCTCGCGCAGCTCGCCGAGCCCGACCGAGCTCTTGAACACCTGCCGGTCGGGCGTGACGAGGGTGAACAGCGCGACCGGCACGCCGAGCACCTCGGCGGCCAGCCGCGTGAAGCGGTCGAACGCCTTCTCCGGCGGCGAGTCGAGCAGCCCGCTCGCAGCCAGCGCGGCGAGCCGCGCCGGGTCGCCGAGGGCATCGTTCACGACAGCAGCGGCGCGAGGATGCCGGCGATCAGGTCCACGCGGCGCGCGCGCTCGGCGTCGTCCTCGGGCGCCTCGAACGCCGTCACCTCGAGCCCGATCACCGAGGCCGAGCGGCCGAGCTCGCCCAGCAGCGTGCGCAGCCCGGTGTCGCTCAGCCCATGCGGGACGGCGAACTGCGACGGCAGCACGTCGGGATCGAGCACGTCGAGGTCGAGGTGGATGTAGACCTCCTCGCTGCGCAGCAGCTCGGCGACCTCCGAGGGGCGCGCGATGCCGATGCCCGCGGTCTCGACGAGCACGCGCTCGCCGGGGTCGAGGTCGCGGACGCCGCACATCAGCACGCGGCCGGGCTCGATCGACGGCTCGAAGCCGCTGTCCCAGCGCCCGCACGCGGCCGCCAGGCACATGCCGCCGAGGAAGCCGCTGGGCGTCGTCTCCGGCGTGTTGAAGTCCCCGTGGGCGTCGAGCCACAGGACGCGGACGAGCGGCCGGTGGCGCACGACCGACTGGAACGTCGTCATGCAGATCGTGCAGTCCGAGGCCGTCAGCACCGGGAACGAGCCGGCCGAGAGCATGTCGTCGACCTGTCCGCCGGCCTCGAGGATGCAGCCGTGCGACTCGCGCAGGTCCTCGGAGAAGTCCGCGATCCTCGCGCCGCCCGGCGTACCGACGAGCCGCGCCTGCGGATCGAGCGCGAGCCCGAGCGCCTCGGCGCCCAGCGCGCCGCCCGGCGTCCGGTCGGAGGTGCGGCAGCGCAGCACCGCGACGCTCAGCGGCCGGTCCACCTGGGCTCCCGCTTCTCGAAGAAGGCCTGCACGCCCTCCTTGATGTCGTCGGTCGAGAACGCGAGCGCGAGTTGCGCGTGCAGGTACTCGAGCGCGTCGGCCAGCGGCATGTCGAGCTGGTGGAACATCGCGTCCTTGCCCATCCGCATCAGCAGCGGCGACTTGGCGGCCAGGCTGCGCGCCCACTCGTCGACGGCGGCGTCGAACTCGTCCGGCGCGACCACGCGGTTGACGATCCCGATCCGCTCCGCCTCGCGCGCGGAGATCTGCTCGCCCAGCAGCATCAGCTCGGTGGCCTTCTTGCGGCCGATGTTGCGGTAGATCAGCGCCATGATCATGAACGGGAACACCCCGACGTTGATCTCGGGCGTCCCGAAGCGCGCCGTCTCCTTCGCGATGATCAGGTCGCACGCGAGCGCGATCCCGAGCGAACCCGCCAGCACGTGCCCGTTCGCCGCGCACAGCGACGGCTTGCCGAGGCCGCCGATCAGCTTGAACAGGCGCACGAAGCGGTCAGTTGCGAAATACTTGGAGATCAGCGGGTCCTCGGACGCGAACTGGCCGAGGTCGCCGCCGGCGGAGAACACCTTCTCGTGCGTGGACGTCAGCACAACGCAGCGGACGGCGTCGTCGCCGCGCGCCTGCTCGAACGCCGCGAGCAGCTCGTCGAGCGCCTGGTCCGAGAGTGCGTTGCGCGCCTCGGGACGGTCGAGCGCGATCGTCGCCACCCCGGTGCCGGCGACGTCGTAGCGGAGGGTCTGGAAGGCCATCGGCAGCGGAGCCTAACCGGGTAACGTCACGGCATGGCCGCCAGCGACGTCCTCAAGCCCGACCACGCGGCGCCGCGCCGCCACTTCATCTTCACGGACGAGCACGAGGCGTTGCGCGAGTCGATCCGCTCCTACGTCCGGCGCGAGCTCGCGCCGCACGCGGACGAGTGGGAGCGGACGACCTTCCCGGACTCCGTCTTCCGCCGCATGGGCGAGCTCGGGTTCCTCGGGCTCTCGATGCCGGAGGCCTACGGCGGTCAGGGCGGGGACTACTTCGCGAACCTCGTGCTCGCCGAGGAGCTGTCGGGGTCGCACTCCGGCGGCCTGGCCATGGGCGTCGCGGTGCACACCGACATGGCGACGCCGCCGATCCTCCAGTTCGGCTCCGAGGAGCAGAAGCAGCGTTACCTCGTGCCGGCGATCCGAGGCGACAGGATCTCCTGCCTGGGCATCACCGAGCCCGACGCGGGGAGCGACGTCGCCGGCATCCGCACGCGCGCGGTCCGCGACGGCGACGAGTGGGTCATCAACGGCTCCAAGACCTACATCACCAACGGCCACCGCGCCGACTTCATCGTGCTCGTCACCAAGACCGACCCGGACGCCGGATACGACGGCTTCACGCTGTTCCTGGTCGACATGGACCTGCCGGGCGTGGTGCGCGAGAAGCGGCTGGAGAAGCTCGGCATGCACGCGTCCGACACGGCGCTGCTGGCGTTCCAGGACGTGCGGGTCCCGGACTCGGCCGTGCTCGGGACGGTCGGCAAGGGCTTCTACCAGATCATGTGGGAGCTCCAGGGCGAGCGGCTGATCGGCGCCGCGGGCTGCGTCGCGGGCGCCCAGGCGGCGTTCGACCGCACGCTCGGCTACGCGCTCGAGCGCAAGGCCTTCGGCCGCGAGATCGGCCACTTCCAGGTGATCCGGCACAAGTTCGCCGCGATGGCGACCAAGATCGAGGCCGCCCGCCAGCTCACGTACACGACCGCCTGGCGCTTCGCCAACGGCGAGTACCCGGTGCGCGAGATCTCGATGGCCAAGCTGCACGCCGCGCAGATGTGCTGCGAGGTGGCCGACGAATGCCTGCAGATCTTCGGCGGCGCCGGCTACATGCGCGAGTACGGCATCGAGCGCGCGTGGCGCGACCTGCGGCTCAACCGGATCGGCGCGGGCACCGACGAGATCATGCTCGACGTCATCGGCCGCTCGTACGGGCTCTAGGGTCCGCCCTAGGGCATCAGATAGTCGGGCTTCCTCGCACCGGCTAATGTTGCCGGTCCATGGGAGTCCTCGACGAGAAGGTGGCGATCGTTACCGGCTCGGCGCGCGGCATCGGCCGCGCGACCGCGGAGCTGCTGAGCGAGCACGGCGCCAAGGTGATCATCAATGACCTCGATGCGGACCTCGCCGAGCAGGCGGCGTCCGAGATCGCGGGCGAGACGGCGGTCTACGGCGGTGACCTGACCAAGCCCGGGGCCCCGGAGGCGCTGATCGAGACCGCGGTCGACGCCTGGGGCAAGGTCGACATCATCGTCAACAACGCCGGCTACACGATCGACGCGCCGCTGCACAAGATGTCCGACGAGGCGTTCCAGCGGATGCTCGACATCCACACGATCGTCCCCTTCCGCGTCGTCCGCGCGGCCGCCCCGCACCTGCGCGAGCCGGCGAAGGCCGAGCGCGACCAGGGCGTCGAGGTGTTCCGCAAGATCGTCAACGTGTCGTCCATCAGCGGCACGATGGGCAACGCGGGCCAGGCCAACTACTCGTCCGGCAAGGCCGGCGTGGTCGGGCTCACCAAGACGCTGGCCAAGGAGTGGGGCCAGTTCAAGATCAACGTCAACGCGGTCGCGTTCGGCTGGATCGAGACGCGGCTCACGGCGTCCAAGGACTCCGGCAACACGATGCAGATCGACGGGCAGACGGTCCAGCTCGGCATCCCGGACCAGATGCGCTCGGTCGCCTCCATGGTGATCCCGCTCGGCCGGCCGGGCACGCCGGAAGAGGCCGCGGGCGGCGTGTTCTTCCTCTGCTCGCCGTGGTCGAACTTCATCCACGGCCAGGTGCTCAACATCACGGGCGGCCAGTTCACGGGGATGACGACGTGAAGCTCGTCAAGGCCACCTCGGAGGAGCGCGACGTCCCGCGCGGCGTGGTGGGCGGCGCGGAGATCTCGCAGGCCACGACCGGGGCGCACAACATCTACATGGGCATCTTCCGCGTGCCCGCCGGCTCGCGCGGGCGCCCGCACTACCACGACGCGTGCGAGAGCGCGCTCTACATGCTCATCGGCAGCATCGAGATCCGCTGGGGCGACCAGCTCGAGCAGTCGCTCGTGGTCGACGCCGGCGACATGCTCTACGTGCCGCCGCGCGTGACGCACACGGTGCGCAACCTGTCGGACACCTCGCCCGCCGAGTACGTCGTCGCGCGCGACTCGCCGACCGAGGACTCCGTCGAGGTCCCCTGGGCGGACCGCCCGACGACGTAGCCTGCGGGGGTGATCCCCCGGCGGCCCAAGACGACCGCGGTCGCCGCCGCCCTCGCGCTCGCGGCCTGCGGCGGAGGCGCGCGCCCCGCGGCGTCGCCGTCCTCGCCCGCGCGGCCGGCGACGACGCCGTCGGCGCCCGCGCTCTGCGGCCCGCTGCGCTCGCGCGTCGTCGCGCACGTCGCCGCTCCCGGCCTGACGGAGGCCTCCGGGCTCGTCCTCGCGCGCGGCTCGCTGTGGACGCACGACGACTCGGGCGGCCCGGCGACGCTGTTCGAGCTCTCCACGCGCGGGAAGCTGCTGCGCGAGGTGCCGGTGCCCGGCGCTGTCAACGTCGACTGGGAGGACATCGCGGCGCGGGGCGGCACGCTCTACGTGGCCGACATCGGCGACAACGCGGCGACGCGGGAGGAGATCGCGGTGTACCGGATCCCGCCCGCCCCCGAGCGGATCGCGCTGCGCTATCCGGACGGGCCCCACGACGCGGAGGCGCTGCTCGTCGACGGGTCCCGGCTCGTGATCCTCACGAAGTCGCTCTCCGGTGAGTCGCACGTCTACACGGCGCGCGGGCCTGGGACGCTGCGGCGCGCGGGAACGCTCTCGCTCGGGCTCGGCGAGGCGGTCACCGGCGCCGATGCCCGCGGGCGCACGATCGTCGTGCGCACCTACGACCGCGTGTACGTCTGGATGCGCCGCGCCGGCGAGTCGATCGCGCGCGCGCTGCGCCGCAAGCCGTGCACAGCAGGCGTGTCGCTGCTCCGCGAGGGCCAGGGCGAGTCGATCGCGCTCGCGGCCGGCGGCCGCTCGTTCTACACGCTCCCGGAGGGGTCCAGCCCGGTCCTCCGAGAGTACGCAGTGAGTCAGCACTAACTTGGCGCCGCGCCGCTCGTCCGCGCTTGACGGATTTAGGAAGTGAGTGGACACTCACTTCCCATGAGCTCCCGTCGCCCCCACCCTGGATGGACGTTCGCGATCACCGCGGTCGCCCTGTTCATGGTCGTCCTCGACAACCTGGTCGTCACCACCGCGCTGCCGTCGATCCGCGCTGACCTCGGCGGTGGCGTCCAGGACCTCGAGTGGACGGTCAACGCCTACACGCTCACCTTCGCCGTGCTGCTGCTGACCGGTGCTGCGCTCGGCGACCGCTTCGGCCGCCGCCGCATGTTCCTGATCGGCCTCGGCCTGTTCACCGTCTCCAGCGCGGCCGCCGCGCTCGCTCCCGCGACCGGCGCCCTGATCGCCGCTCGTGCGCTCCAGGGCGCCGGCGCCGCGATCGTCACCCCGCTCACGCTCACGCTGCTGAGCGAGGCCTTCCCGCCGGAGAAGCGCGGCCTCGCGATCGGCGCGTGGTCGGGCATCTCCGGGCTCGGCGTCGCGCTCGGGCCGCTCGTCGGCGGCGCCGTGGTCGACGGCATCAGCTGGCACTGGATCTTCTGGCTCAACGTCCCGATCGGCGTCGCGCTCGCCCCGGTCGCCGCGCGCCGCCTGACCGAGTCCTTCGGCCCCGCCAAGGAGCTCGACCTGCCCGGCCTCGGCCTCGCCGGATTCGGCCTGCTCGGCGTCGTCTACGGCATCGTGCGCGGCAACGAGCTGGGCTGGACGTCGGGAGAGATCGTCGCGAGCCTGGCCGCCGGCGCCGCGCTGCTGGCGGCGTTCGTCGCCTGGGAGCTGCGCGCCGCGCATCCGATGCTGCCGATGCGCTTCTTCCGCTCGCGCGCCTTCGCCGCCTCCAACGGCGTCTCGCTCGCGATGTACTTCGGCGTCTTCGGCTCGATCTTCCTGCTCGCCCAGTTCTTCCAGGTCACGCAGCACTTCTCCCCCCTCGAGGCCGGCATCCGCACGCTGCCGTGGACGGGCATGCCGATGCTCGTCGCGCCGGTCGCGGGCCTGCTCTCCGACCGCATCGGCTCGCGCCCGCTGATGGTCGCGGGGCTGAGCCTGCAGGCGATCGCGATCGCCTGGCTGGCCGGCGTGTCGACCCCGACCGTCGCCTACTCGTCGCTGGTGGTCCCGTTCGTGCTCGCCGGCACCGGCATGGCGCTCGTCTTCGCACCGACCGCCAACGCCGTGCTCAACGCCGTCCGCCCGCAGGAGGCCGGCCAGGCCTCAGGGGCGACGAACGCGATCCGCGAGGTCGGCGGGGTGCTCGGCATCGCCGTGCTCGCGTCTGTCTTCGGCGCCCACGGCTCCTACGCGTCGCCGCAGGCGTTCACCGACGGCATGACGAGCGCGATCTGGATCGGCGCCGCCGTGCTCGCCGCCGGCGCCCTGCTCGCCCTGCTGGTGCCCGGGCGGCGCGTCGCCGCGTCCCGCGACGCGCTGGAGCCCGCGCCCGCGGCGGGGTGACGCTCAGTCCGCTTCATCGCCGCCGTGGCGGATGTCATCCGCCACGCGGCGCTTGAACGGCTCGAGCCGCTCGAACAGCTCGTCCGGATCGACCGCCTTGGACGGCTCGCGCGAGCCGACGAGCCACGGCGCGGCCTCGACCGCGGTGTTCCACGCCGTCTCGTCCGGATCGGTGCCGCCGTCGCTTGGCTCCGGCTCGGACGCCGGCTTGATCGAGTCGAGGTAGACGTTGCGGAAGGTCCCGCGGTCCTCCTCGTGGAACTCGATGTGGGCGCGGCGGCCCTCGTAGCGCTCGGCCTCGTGCCCGATCGCCGGCCGGAAGGTCGTGAACTCGCGGCCGTCGCCGTCGCGCAGGACGAAGCGCGCGTTGCCGTTGCGGGTCTGGGTCTCCTCGACGCTCTCGACGAAGACGTCGTCCTCCATGCCCGGGGTCTACCCGGAAACGTCAGGGCTTGGTCTCGGCGTAGAGCGCGCGGACCTCGGCGAAGATCGCCTCGGCCACGGCCTGCTCCTGCTCGCGGGTGGTCGTCGCGACGCGCTCGTAGGCGATCGGATCGCCGTAGTGGACGCGGATCTTCGGGAACCGCAGCCGCTTCCAGTTGCGCACGAGGTGCGAGCCGTGGATCGCGACGGGGACGATGGGAGCGCCGCTCAGCAGCGCGAGGCGGCCGATGCCGCGCCGGGGCCGGTCCGAGAGCTCGCCGGTGCGCGAGCGGCCGCCTTCCGCGTACATCGCGACGACGCCGCCTCGATCGAGCACGGAGACCGCCGTGACGAACGCCTCCTCGTCGTCGTAGCCGCGCCGCACCGGGAACACGCCTCCGGGCGAGAAGATCTTGTCCATCGGCGGCTTGAACAGCTGCGACTTGGCCATGAACTGGACCTTGCGGCGCAGCGACACGCCGAGGAAGAAGTGGTCGAGGAAGGAGGCGTGGTTCGGCGCGAGGATCACCGGTCCGGCGGCGGGCACGCGCTCCGGGTGGTACCCGCGGGCGCGGAAGAAGACCCACGCCATGAGGCTCATCAGGATCCGCGTCAGCTCATAGACGAAGTTGGGCTTCGTCGTCCGCGTGCGCTCGTGGTAGGAGTCGAAGTGCTCCTTCGGGCGCGGGTCCTTGTAGACCTGCTCCTTGAGCTTGACGAGCTCGGGCTCCGGCATCCCACGTCAGCCTAGTGCGCCCGCGGCGGACGCGGCGGACCGGGCCGTCCAGGAGTCCCGGTCCACCGCTTCCTTTCGCCGGTTCGCCGGTGCCGCGGGAGGAGAGAGTCGCGACATCCGACGTGCGCAATGGTGGCGATCCGCCGCACGTCGACCTATCGCCCAGCGGTACACACTGAGACCGGCGGGGATCGCCCTGCGGTCGATATCGTGCGCCGAAACACGAGGAGCGGAGGCGCAGTGGCGCAGGTCGAGGCCCACATCACGGGCACCGTCTGGAAGATCGAGGTCGCCGTCGGCGACGCGGTGGAGGAGGGCGACACCGTCGTCATCCTCGAGTCCATGAAGATGGAGATGCCCGTCGAGGCCGAGGACGAAGGCACCGTGACCGCCGTGCTCGTCGAAGAGGGCCAGGCCGTCTCGGAGGGCGATCCGCTGGTCGAGCTGGGGTAGTGGGCGCGCTGGAGCTCGATCATCCCGCGCCGCATGTCGCCCGGCTGACGATCTCCAACCCGGAGAAGCGAAACGCACTGGACCGGCCGATCCTCGACGCGCTCGCGGACACGCTGCCGCAGCTCGAGGCCCGCTGCGTCCTGCTGACCGGCGCCGGCGACATCTTCAGCGCCGGCTACGACATCGGCCATTTCGCGCCCGAGCGGCTGGCGCAAGAGGCGGCCGAGCTGGTCGCGAACCCGTTCGAGCGCGCGCTCGAGGCGCTGGACGCGGTCGAGGTCCCGGTCGTCGCCGCGATGAACGGGCACGCGATCGGCGGCGGGCTGGAGCTCGCGCTCTCGTGCGACCTGCGCGTGGCGGCCGAGGGCGCGCGGATGGGCATGCCGCCCGCGCGGCTCGGGCTCGTCTACTCGCACACGGGGCTGCGCCGGTTCATCGACGCCGTCGGCGCCGCGCGAACGCGCGAGCTGTTCCTGACGGGGAAGCTGATCGATGCCTCGGTCGCCCTCGGATGGGGCCTGGTGAACGAGGTCGTGCCGCGCGAGGAGGCGCCGGCGCGCGGCGTCGCGCTGGCCGCCGAGGTGGCCGGCCTGGCACCGCTCTCGCAGCGCGGCAACAAGCGCGTCCTGCGCGAGCTGCTCGCCGCCCCGCTCGACGAGCGCGTCCTGGCCGAGCTCGAGGCGCTGCGCGCGCAGGCGTTCGCCAGCGAGGACTTCGCCGAGGGCGTGCGCGCGTTCGTGCACAAGCGCGCGCCGGATTGGAGGGGCCGATGACGCCCGAAGAGCGGCTGCGCCACTTGGGGATCGAGCTGCCGGAGATGATGATCCCGGCCGGCAGCTACCTGCCGGCACGCGTGACCGGCGACCTGATCTTCGTCTCCGGCCAGGGGCCGTGGCACGCGGGCGGGCTCGTCAAGGGCAAGGTGGGACGCGACCTGACCGGCGAGCAGGCGCGCGAGGCGGCGCGGCTGACGGGGCTGAACCTGCTCGCCGTGCTGCGCCGCGAGCTCGGCTCGCTCGACCGCGTCGGGGCGATCGTCAAGGTCCTCGGGATGGTCAACTGCGCGCCGGGCTTCAACGACACACCGGCCGTGATCAACGGCTGCAGCGACCTCCTGGTCGAGGTCTTCGGCGAGGCCGGCAAGCACGCGCGCTCGGCGGTCGGGATGGCCGAGCTGCCGTTCGACATCGCGGTCGAGATCGAGCTCGTCGCGGAAGTCGTCCGGCCGGGGCCGTAGCGTCCGCCGGGCAGCCACCCGATGCCCGGGCCCGGCGCGGCCCAGGGAGGATTCAATGCTGGATCTCGAGGACCGCCTGGACGAGCTGAACCAGCTCGGCCTCCACCAGCGCATGCGGATGGTCTCAGGGCCCCAGGGCCCGCGGGTGGTGCTGGACGGGCGGCCGGTCCTGTTGCTGTGCTCCGGCAACGCGCTCGGCCTCGCCGATCACCCGCGCGTGCGCCAGGCGGCGGCGGACGCCGCGATGCGCTGGGGCGTCGGCGCGGGCGCCGCGCGCGTGTCCTCGGGCACGATGACGCTGCACCGGCGGCTGGAGGAGCGGCTCGCCGCGTTCACCGGGCAGCGGGCGGCGCTGCTGTTCGGCTCAGGCGCGCTGGCGAACCTGGGCGTGATCCCGGCGCTCGCGCGGCGGGGCGAGGTCGTGCTGCACGACGAACTCTCGCACTGCTCGATCGTCGACGGCTGCAGGCTGTCCGGCGCCGACGTGGTCGCCTACCGCCACGGCGACGCCGACCACCTCGCGTGGGCGCTGCGCCAGTGCGACGGGCGCGCCGCGCTGATCGCGACGGACGGCATGTTCGGCATGGACGGCGACGTCGCGCCGCTGGGGGACATCGTCGCGCTCGCGCGCCGGTTCGACGCACGCTTGCTGGTCGACGAGGCGCACGCGCTCGGCGCGCTCGGCCCGGGCGGCCGGGGCGCGGTCGCGGAGGCCGGCCTCGAGGGCGAGGTCGACGTCGTGACCGGCACGCTCGCCAAGGCGCTCGGGAGCTACGGCGGGTTCGCGTCCTGCGACCACGTGACCGCGCGCTTCCTCGTCCACAGCGCGCGGACGCTGCTGCACTCGACGGCGCTCCCGCCGGTCGCCGCGGCCGCCGCGATGGCGGCGCTGGAACTGCTCGAGGAGCAGCCGCGGCGGGTGGAGAAGCTGCGCGCCAACGCGGAGTCGCTGCGCGAGGAGCTCGCGCGCGAGGGCTTCGAGGTCAGCGGCGCGGCCGCGCACGTCGTGCCGCTTGTCGTGGGCGACTCCGAGCTCGCGGCGCGGATCGTCGACGTCGCGCTCGAGGCCGGCGTCTTCGCCGAGGCGATCCGCCCGCCGGTCGTGCCCGAGGGAACCGCTCGAATCCGGCTCGCGGTCATGGCCTCCCACACCCGCGCCGAGCTCCGCGAGGTCGCCACGGTCCTCGGGCGCGCCGCACTGAAGTGCGGCTTCCGCCCGGGCGCCGGCGTGCCGGTCGCGGCGGCGCACCAGGTCTTCGACGGGCTGGCCGAGGCGGCGTAGGCACGGGGGCGCGGGGGGCGGGGCGCCGCGGGGCGCGATCGCCGCCGCGGGGCGCGATCCCCCGCCGCGGAGCGCGATCCCCCGCCGCGGAGCGCGATCCCCCGCCGCGGAGCGCGATCCCCCGCCGCGGGGCGCGATCCCCCGCCGCGGGGCGCGATCCCCGGCCGCGGGCCGCAAGCACCGTTGGCGCCCCCGCGCGATCCGCGGCCGCCGCGATGCTCCGCCGCCGGCCGCCGCGATTCCGCCGCGGGCCGCGATCCCCGCCGCCGCGATTCCAGGCGGGGCCCTCGGCTACTGCGGCGATCCTCGCCGCCGCCGCGATCTACCGCTGCCCG
>NZ_AUEK01000008.1 GCF_000425945.1 Candidatus Solirubrobacter pratensis | reverse complement strand
GCCAACCTCCAAAATCGCGCGATTTGCAGGCAAATGATCCCTACCGCGTCGGACGGAACCGCGTCAACGACCGCGACTATTTCCGGGGCAAGTAGTTAGCCGACAGCGCGAGCCACGGCCGCGGCGATCGCGAGGTCCTCGAGCGCCGGCCCGACCGACTTGAAGACCGTCACCTCGTCGGCGGCGCGCGCCGGATTCCGGCCCACGATCGCGACGTGCTCGATCGCGGCCTTCAGCTCCACCGCGCCGATGAACCGCGGGCCTTCGGCGCCGCTCACCCGCCGCTCGGCCCTGCGTCGACCGACTGGCCTGTGCGGTTGGACCAGAGGGAGTAGCAGAGCAACGTCACCGGTAATATGGTACACCTCACGCTGTCGAATGGGGCGCGTCGCGGAGGCGACACGCGTCGCGGGATGGAGGAGGTCTCGGCATGACACGAGAACGGTGTGAGCGGTCGGACATGACGCGGCGCATGACGCTGCGTGGCAGAGGCCGGTCGTGACGATCGCCGCGGAGACGCGGGCGAAGCGGCTCGAGTCGCTGCGCGGGGAGATGGCCCGCTCGGGTGTCGACCTCGCCGCGATCGCGCCCTCGGACAACATCCGCTACCTGCTCGGCTTCTCGCCGAAGGGCGACGAACGCGCGTGCATGCTGCTCGTGACCGCGAACGGAGCCGCGGTGCTGATGCCCAGCCTGAACGCCGAGCAGGCCGCCGCCGAGGCGCCCGAGCTCGAGCTGGTCCGCTGGAGCGACGACGCCGGGCCCGGGGATGCGCTGCGCGCGACGCTCGACCGCGTCGCCGGGGCCTCCGCGCAGCGCGTCGCGGCCGACCCGGAGATGCGCGCGGACCACCTGATGCTGCTGCAGGAGACGCTGCCGGCGGCCAAGACGGTGACCGCGACGCTGGTCGTCGGCCCCCTGCGCGAGGCCAAGGACGCCACCGAGCTCGACGCGTTGCAGCGCTCCTCAGACGTCGCCGACCAGGCCGTGCAGGCGGCGTTCGCCGCGTGCGCGCCCGGCGTCACCGAGCTGGCGGTCGGCGACGCCGTCGAGCGCGCGTTGCGCGCCGGCGGCAGCACGCCCGAGTTCGCGATCGTCGGCGGCGGGCCTAACGGGGCCTATCCGCACCACCACACCGGACCGCGTCCGCTCCAAGAGGGCGATGCGGTGGTCATCGACATCGGCGGCCGCCTCGGCGGCTACGTGTCCGACATCACGCGAATGGCCTTCATCGGCGAGCCGACGGCGCGCTACCGGGAGATCCACGCGATCGTCGAGGCCGCGGTCGTCGCCGGGATGGCGGCCGCCAAGCCAGGCGCCACCTGCGCCCAGGTCGACGCCGCCGCGCGCGGCGTGATCGACGACGCGGGCTACGGCGAGTACTTCGTCCACCGCACGGGGCACGGGCTCGGCCTGTCGGTCCACGAGCCGCCCTGGATCATGCGGGGCTGCGACGTCGAGCTGCGCCCCGGCGTGGTCCACAGCGTCGAGCCCGGCATCTATCTCCCAGGAGAGCTCGGGGTCCGCCTCGAGGAGATCGTGCACGTGACGGAGACCGGCTGCGAGCGCTTCAGCTCGCTGCCACGCGACGTCCACATCGTCGCCGGCTAGCACCAGCAGTACGTACGTCCGGCAAGTTCTAGGGGAGGGAGGACCTCCGCGATGAGCAGTTTGCACCATCCCATACGGCGCCGCGCCGGGCGCGCGGTGCTCGCCGGCGCGATGGCGATCGCCATCGGGGCGGCGGCCGCCGGCTGCGGTGGCGGGTCGTCGTCGAACTCGGGCTCCGGCGGCACGCCGGCGACCGCACAGGACGACAGCACGCTGATCGTCGCCCAGCCGGAGGACCTGCAGAACCTCGACCCGACGCTCTCCAGCGGCGACCAGGTGACGCAGGAGATGCTGACCAACGTCTACGACTGGCTGGTCGACTACAAGGTCGCCGACGCCGACGGCAAGCCGGTCGGGGACGCGAACCAGTTCGTGCCCGCGATCGCCCAGAGCATGACGTGGAACAAGTCGCACACGGTGCTCACCTTCAAGCTTCGCAAAGGGCTGAAGTTCCTCAACGGCAACCCGCTCGACGCGCAGGCCGTCAAGGACACCTACGACCGCGTGTTCAACCAGAAGGGCGTCACCGCGAGCCTGATCTCGATGGCCGCGGTCAAGGACAAGAACGCCGTCACCGTCAAGGGCGACGACACGGTCCAGTTCCACCTCGACAAGGCCAACAACCTGCTGCTCGGCAACATGGCCCAGTTCGGCAACTCGATCCTCGACCCGAAGCTGATCGCGCAGCACAAGACCGCGTCTGACCCGTTCGCGCACGACTGGCTGAGCACCAACGTCGGCGGCGGGGCGCAGGGCCCGTACCAGCTGCAGAGCTGGACGTCGGGGTCGCAGTGGGTGCTGACCGCCAACCCGAGCTACCGCGGGCCGCAGCCGAAGATCCAGAAGATCATCTTCAAGGTGATCCCGGACCCGTCGACGCGCTACCAGCTGCTGCAGAGCGGCGCGGTCGACATCGCGTTCGGGCTGCCGCTCAAGGACATCCAGAAGGCCAAGCAGAACGCGGACATCCAGATCGTCAACGAGCCGAGCCGCAACGTCGTGTTCCTCGGGATGAACTCCAAGACGAAGCCGTTCGACAACGTCAAGGTGCGCCAGGCGATCAACTACGCGGTGCCGTACAAGACGATCATCGACAAGGTGCTGCTCGGCTACGGGCAGCAGATGACCAGCCCGATCCCGCTCGGCACGCCGACGCACACGGACAAGTTCAACACGTACACGACCGATCTCAACAAGGCCAAGGCGCTGCTCGCGCAGGCCGGCTTCCCGAAGGGCTTCTCGACGACGCTGCAGGTGGCCAGCGGCAACGACCAGGGCAAGCAGACGGCCATCTGGGTCCAGCAGTCGCTCAAGCAGATCGGCGTGAAGGTGACGATCAACCAGCTGCCCGGCGCGACGTACAACTCGCGCCTGCAGAAGCATCAACTGGGGTTCTTCTTCTTCAACAACTGGATCTCGATCAACAACGATCCCTTCTACCACCTGTACTGGCTCTTCGACTCGGACTGCTGCAACTACACCAACTACGACAACGCGCAGGTGAAGAGCCTGATCGACAAGGACCTGCTGTCCGACGACGAGGCGACGCGAGACGCCGACTCGGTGAAGATCCAGCAGATGATCATGAACGACGCGCCGTGGTCGTTCCTGTATCAGCCCAACTACGTCGTCGCGATGCGCTCCAACGTCAAGGGCTACACGTACTTCCCCGCGGACACCTTCACGCGCTACCGGTATCTGTACAAGTCCGGGAAGGGCTAGGGGGCCGCGGCCGACGTGATCGTCCTCCGCCGCATCATCCTGCTGATCCCCGTGCTGCTCGGGGTGACGTTCGTGACGTTCCTGCTCACGCGCGTCATCCCGGGCGACCCGATCGCGTCGCTGGTCAGTCCGCAGGCGAGCCCGGAGGTGCGCGAGGCGCTGATCCAGCAGTACGGGCTCGACCAGCCCCTCGTGGTCCAGTACTTCACGTACCTGGGGAACCTGCTGCACGGCGATCTCGGCACCTCCTTCAGCACGAGCCACTCGGTCCTCAGCGACCTCGTGTCCCGCTTCGGCGCGACGTTCGAGCTGACGCTGTACGCGATGATCGTCGCGCTCGCGACGGGCATCCCGCTCGGGATCCTGGCCGCCGTGCGGCGCGGCCGCGTGATCGACCACGTCTCGCGCGTGATCGCGGTGAGCGGCATCGCGCTGCCCGTCTTCTGGACGAGCCTGATGCTGCTCTACCTGCTGTTCTTCAAGGCGCACATCCTGCCGGCGCCGTACGGCCGCATCAATCCGCGGATCGATCCGCCGACCGACATCACCGGGCTGTACACGATCGACAGCCTGCTGACCGGCAACTGGGAGGCGCTCGGCTCCTCGGCGCAAGCGCTGGCGCTGCCGGTCTGCGTGCTCGCGTTCGGCGTGATGGCGCCGATCGCGCGGATCACGCGCTCGGGCATGATCGAGGCGCTCGACTCCGACTACGTGCGCGCCGCGCGCTCGCTCGGCCTCGGCGCGCGCACCGTCGTGCTGCGGCACGCGTTCCGCAACGCGCTGATGCCGCTCGTGACGATGGTCGCGGTGTTGTACGGCTACCTGCTGGGAGGGGTCGTGCTCGTCGAGAACGTCTTCGCGTGGCCGGGCCTCGGCAACTACGTGTTCAACGCGATCACCTCCAACGACTATCCCGCCGTGCAGGGCTTCATCCTCTATGCGACGACGATCTACGTGCTGCTGTTCCTGATCGTCGACCTCCTCTTCATCGCCATCGACCCCCGCGTGCGCACGGCGCGCGCCGCACGATGAGCGCGGGCTCGATGATCACCGTCCCGGCGCAGGCCGCCAGGTCTGGGCTGGGGCCGCGCGCGCTCGCGCGGCGGATCCGCTCCAACCCCGTCACCGCGCTCGGCTTCGCGATCATGCTCACGCTGATCCTGGTGGCGATCTTCGCGCCGCTGATCGCGCCGCACGGGCCGGAGGACCTCGACCCGTCGAACACGCTCGCGCCGCCATCCGGCTCGCACCTCTTCGGCACGGGCGAGTTCGGCGAGGACATCTTCAGCCGCTGCCTCTACGGCGCGCGCTGGGACCTGACGATCGGCTTCGCGGCGGTCGCGATCGGGCTCTTGCTCGGCTGCGCCATCGGCGCGGCAGCGGGCTTCATCGGCGGCGCGTTCGACGAGGTCCTGATGCGCATCATGGACATGCTGTCGGCGTTCCCGGGCTTCATCCTCGCGCTCGGCATCGCCGGCGCGCTCGGCCCGAGCCTGCAGAACCTGATCATCGCGATCTCGCTCGTGAACGTCCCGATCTACGCGCGCCTGATGCGCGGCAGCCTGCTCGTCGTCAAACGCTCGAGCTACGCGATGGCGGCCGTCGGGGTCGGCGCCAAGCCGAGCCGCGTGCTGCGCTGGCATCTGCTCCCCAACACCTGGGCGCCGATCTTCGTCCAGGCCACGCTGCAGTTCGGCTACGCGATCCTCGACGCGGCGGGCCTGAGCTTCATCGGCCTCGGCATCCACCTGCCGACGCCGGAGTGGGGCGTGATGGTGTCGCTGGGCATCGACCGGATCGCCACCGGCGAGTGGTGGGTCTCGTTCTTCCCCGGCCTGATGATCGCCATCGCCGTGCTCGGGTTCAACCTGATCGGCGACGGGCTTCGCGACATGATCGACCGGAGGCAGCGATAGCCATGGCACCGATCCTGGAGGTGCAGGGCCTGACCGCCGGCTTCCCGTCGGCCGACGGGACCGCGCGCGTGCTCGACGGCGTCGAGTTCGCCGTCGAGCAGGGCGAGATCCTGGGCATCGTCGGCGAGAGCGGCTCGGGCAAGACGATGACGGCGCTGTCGGTACTGCAGCTGCTGCCGCCGTCGTGCCGGGTCGAGGCGGGCGAGATCCTGTTCCGCGGCAACGGCCTGCTGGCGCTCGGCGGCCGCGAGATGAACGCGATCCGCGGCGAGGAGATCTCGATGATCTTCCAGAACCCGCGCTCGTCGCTGAACCCGCTGTTCCGCGTCGAACGGACGCTCGCGCAGGTGCTTCGCACGCACCGCGGGCTCAAGGGCGCCGAAGCGCGGCGCGCGTCGATCGAGCTGCTCGTGGACGTCGGGCTGCCCGATCCGGAGCGGATCCTCCGCCGCTACCCGCACGAGCTGTCGGGCGGCATGTGCCAGCGCGTGATGATCGCGTTCGCGCTCGCGTCGAACCCGAAGCTGCTGATCGCCGACGAGCCGACGACCGCACTGGACGTGACCGTCCAGCTGCAGGTCATCGAGCTGCTCGCGCGGCTGCGGCGCGAGCACGGGCTGACGCTCGTGCTGATCACGCACAACCTCTCGGTCGTCGCCGAGCTGTGCGACCGCGTGATGGTGATGTACCTCGGCAGGATCGTCGAGGAGGGGCCGGTGGCGGAGATCTTCGACCATCCGCGCCACCCGTACACGATCGGCCTGCTCGGCTCGCGCCCGACGCTCGGCGACCACGGGCGCCTGAACGCGATCCCGGGCTCGGTGCCCGACCTGCGCGAGCGCCCGGGCGGCTGCCCGTTCCATCCGCGCTGCCCCCACGCCAAGGACGTCTGCGCGCAGGAGCGGCCGGCGCACGAGGAGGTCGCGCCCGCGCACTGGACGGAGTGCCATTTCTGGCGGGAGGTGGCCGCATGACTCGCGCTGCACGCTCGCATGCTTCGGCGGGAACTCGCCGGGGGGCTCGCTCCCGCGGCACGACCAAAGGTAGGGCTGCCTGATGCCGTTGCTCGAGGTCAGCGGGCTGCGGAAGGTCTACCGCCTCAAGACCGGGTTCCGCGCGCGCGCCGAGCTCGTCGCCGCCGACGACGTCGAGCTCTCGATCGAGCGCGGGGAGACGCTCGCGCTCGTCGGCGAGAGCGGGTCCGGCAAGACGACCGTCGGGCGCTGCGTGCTGCGGCTCGAGGAGCCCACGCTCGGCGACGTCGCGATCGACGGCCACGCCGTGACCGGGCTGCGCTCGCGCGAGGTGCGCGGCCTGCGCGGCGAGATGCAGATGGTCTTCCAGGATCCGCTGGACTCGCTCAACCCGCGCCACACGGTCGGCGAGCTCGTCGCCGAGCCGCTGCTGCTGCACGGCATCGTCTCCAAGGACGATCTGCGCGCTGAGCTCGAGCAGCTGTTCGCGATCGTCGGGCTCGGCCCGCAGCACATCGATCGCTATCCGCATCAGCTGTCCGGCGGGCAGCAGCAGCGGGTCGGCATCGCCCGTGCGCTCGCCCCGCGGCCCAAGCTCGTCGTGCTCGACGAGCCGACCTCGGCGCTCGACGTGTCGGTGCAGGCGCAGATCATCAATCTCCTGCGCGACATCCAGCGCGAGCGCGATCTCGCGTTCCTGTTCATCTCGCACGATCTCGCGGTCGTCAACCTGCTCGCCGACCGCGTCGCGGTCATGTACCTCGGGCGGATCGTCGAGATCGCCTCCAGGGAGGTCGTGCTCAGCCGGCCCGCGCATCCGTACACGCGCGCGCTGATCGAGGCGATCCCGGTCGATCATCCGTCTCAGCGACGCAAGCGCCTCACGATGCGCGGCGAGCCGATGTCGCCGATCGATCCGCCCGCGCACTGCCACCTCGTCTCGCGCTGCCCGTTCGCCAAGCCGGTCTGTTCGGAGGTCCCGGCGGAGCTGATCGAGGTGACGCCCGGACACGCGACGCGCTGCGTGCGCTTTCAACGAGAACACGACAACGGGAGCTGGAACCCCACCCCATGACCGAGAGCGTCCTACGGTTCAGATTCCTGCCGGGCAGGCGGGACGACTTCGTCGAGACCTTCACCCGCATCCAGGTGCTGGAGACCTCGCGCGCACAGACCGGCTTCCGAAGCGGGCGGCTGCTCGTGGACGTCGAGGATCCCGACACCGCGATGGTGATCGCGCGGTGGGACTCGCCGGCCTCCTACCAGGGCTGGCTCGACAACCCGGTGCGCGAGCGGATCGGGGACCAGCTGGAGCCCTTCCTGGCCGAGGACCCGCAGGGCCGGGTGCTCGAGCTGGTGCACGAGGTCGGCGCATGAGCGTGCCGTCAGGGAGTCTCTCGGAGCGCCGGAGGACCCACCGCCGGCTCGAAGCCGAGGCGCTGGTCGACCACGTCGCGGGTCGCCGCGACGACCTCGTCGAGCTCCTGCGCGCGCTCGTCGCCGAGCGCAGCGTGCTGGGAGAGGAGGCGTCCGTGCAGCGGATCGTCGAGCAGCGGCTGCGCGTGATCGGCTTCAGCACCGAGCGCGTCACGGTCGACGCCGAGGCGGCGCTGGGCGACCCGTACGCGGGCTACCCCTTCCTGTCCTACGAGGGCCGCTCCTCGGTCGTCGGGCGCCTGCCCGGCGCCGGCGGCGGACGCTCGATGCACCTCTCCGGCCACGTCGACGTGGTGCCGGTCGAGCGACCCGATCTCTGGAGCCGGGACCCGTGGGGCGGCGAGCTCGACGGCAACCGGCTGTACGGCCGCGGATCGGCCGACATGAAGGGCGGCGTGGCGGCCTACCTGATCGCGGCCGAGGCCGTCGCCGAGCTCTGCCCCGAGCGCCGCGGCGACCTGCTGTTCTCCACCGTGATCGAGGAGGAGTGCACCGGCAACGGCATGTGGTCGGTGCTGCGCGCCGGCCACGTCGGGGACGCGGTGCTGGTCGGCGAGTCGACCGGTCTGCGCTTCGCGCACGCCGCGACCGGCGTCGTCTGGTGCCGGCTCGTGGCGGCGGGCGGCGCCGGTCACTCGATGCTCGCCACCGGCGAGGGCGCGTTCGACCGGCTCGCGCAAGCGGTCGCCGCGCTGCGCACGGTCGAGGACGAGATCAACGCGGCGGTCGGCGACCCCGACTTCGCCGCGGTACGCGAACGACCGTACGGCATGACCGTCGGCCGCATCGAGGGCGGCGTGTGGACGGCCTCGACCCCCTACGAGCTGACGGCGTACGTCCGCTTCGGCTTCGGCCCGGAGACGCTGCCGGAGGAGATCCAGGAGCGGATGCGCACAGCGATTCAGGACACGGGCGTGGAGATCCACTTCGAGGGCTTCCGTGCCCGCGCCCACAACCATCCGAAGACCGGGCCGTTGGTCGATGCGCTCAACGCGGCGCACGAGCGGATCCTCGGCGAATCCGTCGCGCCGCTCGTGAACACCGGCACGGTCGACACGCGCTACGCGGATCACGGGCTCTGCTACGGCGGGATCGGCGAGAACCTGCACGGGACCGACGAGTGGGTCGACGTCGACAGCCTGGTCCATGCCGCCACCGTCGTGGCGCTGACGACCGCGGGGTGGACGGCATGATCCGCGCGGCCACCGACGTCGGCGGGACGTTCACCGACCTCGTCTACTTCTCGACGGACCCGGAGACCGGGCGCCAGACGATCGTCACCGGCAAGGCCGACACGACGCCGCCGGACTTCGAGCGCGGCGTCATGGACGTGCTGCACAAGAGCGGCGTCGCGCTCTCGCAGATCGAGTTCGTCGCCCACGGGACGACGATCGTCATCAACGCGCTGACCGAGCGCAAGGGCGTCAAGACGGGCCTGATCACGACCGAGGGCTTCCGCGACTCGCTCGAGATCGCGCGCGGGAACCGCCCCGACTTCTTCAACCTCCACTACGAGAAGCCGGCGCCGTTCGTCCCGCGCCACCTGCGCCGCGAGGTCCCCGGCCGCATGGGCCAGACCGGCAGCGAGCGCGCGCCGCTGGTGCTCGACGGGCTGCCGGAGATCCTCGCCGACTTCCGCGAGCAGGGCGTGCAGGCGGTGGCGATCTGCCTGCTGCACTCCTACGCCAACCCGGCGCACGAGCTGGCCGTGCTCGAGCGCGTGCGCGAGCTGGAGCCCGAGCTCGCCGTCGCCGCGTCGCATCAGATCAGCCGCGAGTGGCGCGAGTACGAGCGCACGAGCACGACCGTGCTGTCGGCCTATATCCAGCCCGTCGCCGAGCGCTACCTCGGACGCCTGGCCGACCGTCTCACCGACGAGGGCTTCGACGGGCAGCTGTACATCATGCAGTCCAACTGCGGCGTGGACTCCGTCGCCAAGACCAAGGACATCCCGATCACGATGGTCGAGTCCGGCCCGTCGAGCGGGTTCTGGGCGGCCGCGCAGCTCGGGCGGCTGATCGGCGAGCCGAACGTGCTCGCGCTCGACATCGGCGGGACGACCGCGAAGTGCTCGCTGATCGAGGGCGGCGAGGTGCGGATCGTGTCCGACTACTGGATCGAGCGCAGCCGGCGCTCGGCCGGCTACCCGATCCAGCTGCCGGTCGTGGACCTGGTCGAGATCGGCAACGGCGGCGGCAGCATCGCGTGGGTCGACGACTTCGGCAAGCTCCACGTCGGGCCGCAGTCGGCGGGCGCGCAGCCGGGCCCGGCCTCCTACGGGCACGGCGGCGCCGACGTCACGACGACCGACGCCAACCTCGTGCTGGGACGGATCAACGCGCACAACTTCCGCGGCGGCGAGGAGGCCGACATGGGCGCGGTCGAGCACGCTCTCGGGCGGCTCGCCGGCGGCCTCGGCGTCGATCCGGAGGAGGCGGCCCGCGGCGTCGTGCGGATCGCCAACAACAACATGATCAACGCGCTCAAGCTCGTGTCGGTCAACCGCGGCTACGACCCGCGCGACTTCACGCTCGTCGCGTTCGGCGGCGGGGGCGGGATGCACGCCGTCGCGCTCGCGGCCGAGCTCGGCATGCACCGCGTGGTGATCCCCTTCGCCGCCGACGTGTTCTCCGCCTGGGGGATGCTGATGAGCGACCTGCGGCGCGACTACTTCGTCACGCGCCTGCTGGGCCTGGAGCCCGGCAGCGCGTCCGCCATCGACGACCTGCTGCGCGAGGTCACCGACGGCGCGCTCGCCCAGTTCGAGGACGAGCGGGTCGCCGCCGAGCGCGTGCGCTTCATCCGTTACGGCAAGCTGCGCTACGAGAACCAGGAGCACAGCGTCGAGGTGGCGCTGCCCGACGGGCCGATCGACGCCGCCGCGGTGGCCGAGATCGCCGAGACGTTCCACGCCGCCTACGAGCGCGAGTACACGTACCGGCTGGACGCTCCGGTCGAGTTCGTCGGCACGCACGTTGTGGCGATCGCCGAGGTCGGCAAGCTCACGCCCGCGCCCCTGCCGCCGGCGACGCGCCCGCTCGACGCCGCGCGTGCGGGACGCCGCCGCGTCGACTTCGCGACGGAGGGCGTGCACGAGTCCGACATCTATGCGGGCGAGCGGCTCGAGCCCGGGATGCGCTTCGACGGGCCCGCGATCGTGGAGACGAAGGGGTCGACGATCGTGGTCCACCCGGGCAACGAGGCGCGCGTGGACGACTACGGCAATGTGATCATCGAGCTGGGGGGCGAATCATGACCGGCGTCCAGGACCGCAGCGCCGCGGACCAGATCACGCTCGAGATCATCCAGGAGGCGCTCGCGGCGATCAGCGACGAGATGTTCGCGGCGTACCGCAAGACCGCCATGAGCGCGATCATCTACGAGGTCCTCGACATGGGGACCGGCATCACCGACGCCAATGGCGACCTCGCCTCCTCGGGCGCCGGGATCCCGGGCTTCGTCGGCGTGCTGGACAAGGCGGTCAAGCGCGTCATCGAGGTCAACGGCCTGGACGGCATCCGCCCCGGGGACGTCTACGTGACCAACGACCCGTTCTACGGCGGCGTCACGCATCTCAACGACGTGGTGCTCGCGTTGCCGGTGTTCGCCGGCGGGACGCTGATCGCGTGGACCGCGACGATCGCGCACTTCAACGACGTCGGCGGGATGGTCCCGGGCTCGATCTCCAATGAGGCGAACGAGATCTTCCAGGAGGGGCTGCGGCTCCCCGCCGTCAAGCTGATCGACGCCGGCACGCCGATCCATTCGGTGCTGGAGATCATGAAGGTCAACAGCCGCCTGCCGGACTACCTGCAGGGCGACCTGTGGGCCGGCGTCGCGGCCGTACGGCTGGGCGAGCGCCGGATCACGGAGCTGGCCGGGAAGTACGGCGTCGACCTCTACCTCGCCGCCGTCGAGGCCTACATGGACTACGGCGAGCAGGCGGCACGGCACGCGCTCGCCGCGCTGCCCGAGGGCCGCTTCGAGCTCGAGGAGCTGCAGGACAGCGGCCAGGTCTACAAGGTGATCGTCGAGATCGGCGACGACGCGTTCGTCGTCGACGTGCGCGACAACCCGGACCAGGACAGCGGGCCGAACAACGGCTCGCGCGACGGCGTGATGATCGCGGCGCAGATGGTGTTCATGAACGTCACCGGCGTGGGCGTCGCCAACGCGGGGTCGTTCCGGCCACTGGAGCTGCTCACGCGCCCGGGCTCGGTGTTCGACGCGCAGGAGCCGGCGGCGATGGCGATCTACTACGAGGTCGAGATCCGGCTCTACGACGCGATCCTGCGCTGCCTCGCCCCGCATCTCGGCGAGCGCCTGCCGGCGGGCGGCTTCTCCTCGATCTGTGGCACCTTCATCGGCGGCCTGCACCCCGACACCGGCCGGCACTTCACGATCGTCGAGCCGCAGCTCGGGGGCTGGGGCGCGTCGGCCTGGCGCGACGGCAACAGCGCCATGTTCAGCGGCTTCCACGGGGACACGTTCAACTGCCCGGCCGAGGTCGCCGAGGCGCGCTACGGGTTGTTCGTCGATCGGCTGGAGCTCAATCCGGCCGACGGAGGGGAGGGGCGCTTCCGCGGAGGCAAGGGCATCGTGCTGGAGTACCGTGTCCGCAGCAACGGCTGCTTCCTCACCGTGGCCTACACGCGCAGCGTGAACCTGCCGTGGGCGCTCGCGGGCGCCGAGGAGGGCTCGGCCAACTACGCGGAGGTGATCCGGCCCGACGGCACGGTCGAGCGCCACTCGGTGGTGACGGCGCTGACGGTCGACGAAGGCGACGTGATCCGCATCCACACCGGCAACGGCGCCGGCTATGGCGACCCGCGCGAGCGGCCGCGCGAGCAGGTGCTCGCCGACCTGCGCGACGGGCTGCTGAGCTCCGAGCGCGCCCGCGCGGTGTACGGCCTGCCGGGCGCATGACCTCGCTCGCCGCCGACCCGATCACGCTCGAGATCATCCAGGAGGCGCTGCAGGCGACCGGCGACGAGATGTTCGCAGTGCTGCGCAAGACCGCCATGAGCGCGATCATCTACGAGGTCCTCGACGCCGGTACGGGGGTGACCGATCGCCACGGTGAGCTCGCATCCGCCGGCGCGGGCATCCCGACGTTCGTCGGCGTGCTCGACAAGGCGGTGCGGCGGATCATCGAGCTGCACGCCGAGATCCGGCCCGGCGACGTGTTCGTGACCAACGACCCGTTCTACGGCGGCGTCACGCATCTCAACGACGTGGTCCTGGCGCTGCCGGTGTTCGCCGACGGCGAGCTGATCGCCTGGACCGCGACGATCGCGCACTTCAACGACGTCGGCGGGATGGTGCCCGGCTCGATCTCCAACGAGGCGAGCGAGATCTTCCAGGAGGGACTGCGGCTGCCCGCGGTCAAGCTGTTCGACGAAGGCCGGGCCGTCGAGCCGGTGCTGGAGATCATGAAGGTCAACAGCCGCCTGCCGGACTTCCTGCACGGCGACCTGTGGGCGGAGGTCGCGGCGGTGCGGCTCGGCGAGCGGCGCGTGCTCGAGCTGGCCCGCAAGTACGGCGTGGACACCTTCCTCACCGCCGTCGAGGAGCTGCTCGCGCACGGCGAGCGGGTGATGCGGCGCGCGCTGGCCGAGCTGCCCGAGGGCCGCTATGAGCTGGCCGAGCCGCAGGACGACGGCAAGACGTATCGCGTGGCCGTGGAGATCGGCGGCGGCGAGTTCGTCGTCGATCTGCGCGACAACCCGGAGCAGGATCGTGGCTCGGCCAACGTGTCGCGCGACGGCGCGGTGATCGCGGCGCAGATGGCGCTGATGACGATCACTCAGATCAGCGGCTCGGCGAGCTCGGGCCACTTCGTGCCGCTGCGCGTGCTCACGCGGCCGGGGACGGTGTTCGATCCCGCTCCGGAGGCGGCGTGCTCGATCTACTCCGAGGTGCGCATCCGGCTGTTCGACGTGATCCTGCGCTGCCTCGCCCCGCACCTCGGCGACCGCCTGCCGGCCGGCGGGTTCACGTCGGTCTGCGGCACGTTCATCAGCGGGAGGCATCCCGACACGGGCCGGCACTTCACGATCGTCGAGCCGCAGGTCGGCGGGTGGGGCGCGTCGGCGCGGCGCGACGGGAACAGCGCGATGTTCAGCCCGTTCCACGGCGACACCTTCAACTGCCCGGCCGAGATCGCCGAGGCGCGCTACGGGCTGTTCGTCGATCGGCTGGCGCTGAACCTCGCCGATGGCGGCGAGGGCCGCTTCCGTGGGGGCAAGGGCATCGTCCTCGAGTACCGCGTCCGGGCGAACGGCTGCTCCCTGACCTGCGCGTACACGCGCAGCGCGAACCTTCCGTGGTCGCTGGCGGGCGGCGCGGAGGGCTCGGCCAACTTCGTCGAGGTGGTCCGGGCGCGCGACGGGGCGCGCGAGCGCTATGCGGTCGCGTCGATGATCCCGCTCGCGGAAGGCGACGTGGTCCGCATCAACACGGGAAGCGGCGCCGGCTACGGGGATCCCCGCGAGCGGCCGCGCGAGCTCGTCGTCGCCGACCTGCGCGACGGGCTGCTCGCCGAGCGGCACGCGCGTGACGTCTACGGGCCGGTCGTGTGAGGAAGCGCCGGTGGCCGACCGCACCGAGCTGAGGTCGATCCGGCGGACGAACCTGCGCGAGGAGGCGGTCTCCATGCTGCGCGCGGCGATCCTCGGCGGCGAGCTGGAGCCCGGGTCCATCCACTCCGCGGCGAGCCTGGCGGACCGCCTCGGTGTCTCGCCCACGCCGGTGCGCGAGGCGATGCTCGCGCTGGTCCTCTCGGGCCTCGTCGAGGTGCTGCCCAACCGCGGCTTCCGCGTGACGGTGATCGATGAAAACGACCTGGACGAGATCTGCGCGTTGCGCCTGATGCTCGAGGTCCCCGCCATCGCGCTGGCGGTCGAGCGCGCGTCTGACGCGAGCCTCAACGGGCTGCGGACGCGGCTGGCGGAGCTCGAGGACGCCGCGGCCAACAGCGACGTGTCGGCCTTCCTCGTCGCCGACCGCGCGTTCCACCTCGAGCTGCTCGCGCTCGCCGGCAACCGCCGGCTGGTGCGCATCGTCGCGGAGCTGCGCGACCAGACGCGGATCGTCGGACTGCAGTCCCTGGCCGCGGCGGAGACGCTCGAGGCCATTGCCGCCGAGCACCGCCCGATCCTCGAGGCGATCCAGGCCCGCGACGTGGCGGCCGCCCAGCGGAGCATGACGGTGCACCTCGAGCACACGCGTGGCGCCTGGGCGGGGCACGCAGAGGCCTGACCGCGGCGCCTCTAGCAAGCGACGCCGCGAATCGCATCAACGGGCAACGATGCCCTGAGAGGAAGACGAGCGCAGCGCCGCCCGCGCCGCGGCATCCCCGGGGACGCCGTGCACGGCGCCGCCCGGGAACGTCGACGCGCCGCCGAGGAAAAGGCCGTCGAGCGGCGTCTTGTACGGCGAGAGCGCCGGGACGGGGCGGAAGATCACCTGCCGCAGCCGGTAGCTTCCGCCGCCGACGTCGCCGTCGATCAGGTTCGCGTCGCGCGCCTGGAGGTCGCTCGGGCCCATGACGTGGCGGGCGAGGATGCGGTCGCGGAAGCCGGGCGCGTAGCGCTCGACCTGCGCCTCCATCCGCTCGGCGTGCGGCGCCCAGTCGGCGGCCGCCGGCCCGTGCGTATAGGCCCACGCGGTGTGCTTGCCCTCCGGCGCGCGCGTCGGATCGGCGACGGTCTGCTGGCCGAGGAGCAGGAACGGGCGCTCCGGCAGTGCGGTCTGCGACGTGGCGACGGTGGCGAGGAACTCGTCCTCGGACCCGCCGACGTGCACCGTTCCCGCGGTCCGGGCCTGCGCGTTGCGCCACGGGATCGGCCCGTCGAGCGCCCAGTCGAGCTTCATCGTGGCGGCGCCGACGCGGTAGCGCGAGATCCCCGCGCGGTACCACGCCGACAGCGCGTCGCCGGTCATCCGCAGCAGGTCCTGCGGCATCACGGTGGCGACGACGACGGGCGCGGTCAGCGCCTCCCCGCCGGCCACGCGCACGCCGGTGACGCGCCCGCCGGCCGACGTGATCGCCTCCACGCGCGCGCCCGTGCGGACCTCTCCGCCGCGGCTGCGCAGATAGGAGACGAGCGCGTCGGTGAGCGCCTGCGCACCGCCGCGCGGGCTCGGCCAGCCGACCGCGTGGCCGAGCAGGTTCAGATAGAACGCGGCGATCGCGCTGCCGGCGCGGCCGGGCGGCGTGTCGCCGTGCAGCGCGGCGCTGTAGAGCCACGCGCGCGAGCCGCCGTCGCTGAACAGCCGGCGCGCGAGCCCGGTCGCCGAGCCCGGCAGCAGGCGCGCGAAGTCGAGCAGCCGCAGCGGGCCCGCGCGCGCGAGCAGGTGCAGCGGGCCGCCGAGCGGCGGGAAGCCGGAGAGCATCGTGTCGCGCACGGCGGCGAAGTGGTGCAGGAACGGCCGGGCGAACCGCGCCCACGCCTCGCCGTCGCCGCGGTGCAGCGCGTCGAGCGAGTACGCGGTGCGGGCGAGGTCCGGGTAGAGCACCGCCGCAAGCCCGCCGGGCAGCACGTGGGCCGACGCGGCCTCGGGCTGGATCCACGCGAGCCCGTGCTCGTGCAGCGGCATGCGCCTCCACACCGGCGACGCAGCGCCGGCCGGGTAGACCGAGGAGAACGTGTCGTGCCTGAAGCCCGGCAGCGTCAGCTCCTCGGTGCGCACCGCGCCTCCGGGATGGGCGGCGGCCTCGAGCACGAGTACGGAGCGGCCCGCCTCGGCGACGCGGATCGCCGCGGCGAGGCCGTTCGGGCCGCTGCCGATGACGAGCGCGTCGGTCAAGCGACCGCCCGCGCGGGCCGGGTCGAGCGACTCGCGGTCGTGGATGTCGTGGTCATACGTGCCAGCATCGTCGGGAATCGGTCCATCCGGGCCTGGAGACGCCCGCGGGCCCGGTCCGGGACTTATCCTCCCAGGGGTCGGCTGCAGAGGAGGAGAGCCCGGATGAGCACGACGTCGATCGCGTCCTACGAGGAGGCCGTCGCCTCGCACGAGTGGCGCGTGCCCGAGCACTACAACATCGCCGAGGACGTCTGCGACAAGCATCCTCCGGACAAGCTCGCGATGATCCACGAGCACTTCGACGGCACGGTGCGCGAGGTCCACTGGGGCGAGCTGCAGGAGGCGTCGAACCGGTTCGCCCACGTCCTGCGCGCGCACGGGGTCGAGAAGGGCGACCGCGTCGCGATGCTGCTTCCGCCGACACCCGAGACCGCCGCCGCGTTCTTCGGCACGTGGAAGACGGGCGCGATCCTGCTCTCGATGTCGGTCCTCTACGGCGACGACGGCATCCGCCACCGCGTCAGCGACTCCCAGGCGAAGGTGCTCGTCACCAACGCGGCCAACAAGGACCGCGTCGATCCCTCGCTGGTCGAGCACGTCCTGCTGCTCGACGACGACCTGCTGGCCTCCGGGTCGCCCGAGTTCCAGCGCGAGGACACGCTGGCCGAGGACCCGGCGCAGCTCTACTACACGTCCGGCACGACCGGCCTCGCCAAGGGCATCGTGCACGCGCACCGGTACCTGCTCGCGCACGAGGAGTTCATCTACTGCCACGACGTGCGCGACGGCGAGCGCTTCCACGGCATGGGCGAGTGGGCATGGGCGGCGGGCATCGCGCCGCTGCTCGGGCCGTGGCGCTTCGGCGCGGTCCAGCTCGTGCTCCAGCGCCAGGGCGGCTTCGACCCGCATCAGCAGCTCGACTTCCTCTCGCGCCACGGCGCCACCAACGTGTTCACGACGCCGACCGCGATGCGCTCGATGATGACCATCGCCGACGCGGGCACGCGCTACCCGCAGAAGTTCCGCATCGTCTGCTCGGCCGGCGAGCCGCTGAACCCGGAGGCGATCCGCTGGTTCCGCGAGCAGTACGGGCTCACGGTGCTCGACTACTACGGCCTGACCGAGTCCTACCCGCTGGTCGCCAACTACCCGTTCATGGAGGTCCGCGAGGGCTCGATGGGGCGGCCGATGCCCGGCTGGGACGTGCAGATCCTCGACGAGGACGAGCACCCCGTGCCGCAGGGCGAGCGCGGCGAGATCTGCCTGCGGGCGCGCTCGAACCCGCACTATCCGCTCGGCTACTGGCGCAACGAGGAGGCGGCGAGGGAGACCTTCGGCGGCGAGTGGTTCCACACCAAGGACGCGGCCCGCTTCGACGAGGACGGCTACGTCTGGTACGAGGGCCGTGCCGACGACGTGATCATCGCGGCGGGCTACCGCATCGGCCCGTTCGAGGTCGAGTCGGCGTGCCTCGAGCACCCGGCCGTCAAGGAGGCGGCGGCGGTCGCGTCGCCCGACGAGCGCCGCGGGCACGTGGTCAAGGCGTTCATCGTGCTCGCCGAGGGCCACGCCGCGTCCGACGAGCTGGTGGGCGAGATCCAGGCGCACGTGCGCTCGCGGCTGTCGGCCTACGCGTACCCGCGCAGGATCGAGTTCGTCGAGGACCTGCCGAAGACGCTCACCGGGAAGATCCGGCGGATCGAGCTCCGCCAGCGCGAATTCGGCGACGCTCGCTAGGGCTCGCGTCGCCGGAGGCTCCGCGTACCTGCGGGATCGGCGAGTGGCAGACTCATAACCGTGCAGCACGTCCGTGCAAGGGTCGATCGCGCCTCGCGGGCGCGCTCGTCCTCGCGCGCGCTGCTGCCGCAGTGGGTCGCGCGGCTGATCGGGTTCGCCGCGCTCGGTTCGATCGGCGCGCTGGAGTGGCAGCGGCTCATCGCGGGGCTCGGCTCAGGCCGCGCGCTGCTGTGGGTCCTCGCGGCGCTGGCCGGCGCGGTGACCGTGGTCGCCGCGGGGCGGGCGCCGCTCGGCTGGCCGCGCGCGTTCGCCCTCACCGGCGCGGTCGCCGGCGCGCTGCTCGCCGGATACGTCGCGTCGCGCACGCCGCTCGCCTACCTGCGCCCGCGCAACTGGGACCAGCTCGTCTCCGGGCTGGCGACGGGATTGCAGGCGCTCGGCACGGTCAAGCTTCCGTACGGCAGCGTGGACCCGTGGCCCTCGATCGCGCTGCAGGTGCTCGGCGCCGAGCTGCTCGTGCTGGCCGCGCTGATCGCGTTCTGGCCCCGGTTGCCGCGCTCGGCGCTTGCCGCGGCGGAGGTCCAAGGCCCCTGGACGGGAACCTCGGGCGACGCGGCGAGCGTCGCCCGCTTTGCGCCGCCCGAGCGCGGCTATCCCTTCATCGCGCTCGCGGTGCTGCTGATCGTGATCGCCTCGCCGGTGGTCTCGCTCGGGGGCCGCAGCTCGCTCCTCCTGGGGCTCGCGATCGCCGGGCTGACGGTGTGCTTCCTGTGGCTCGAGCGGCTGCCGCTGCGCCCCGGGCTCGGGGTCGCGGCGCTGGTCGGCGTCGCGCTCGCGGGCGCGCTGCCGCTGGCTGCCGTCGCGGACCGCAACGAGGCGTGGTTCGACTACCGCGCCTTCGCCGAGAGCCTCGGCCCGGACGATCCGGTGCGCTTCGACTGGACGCAGAGCTACGGGCCGATCGTCTGGCCGCGCAACGGCAACGAGGTGCTGCGGGTGAAGTCGCGGGATCCGCTGTACTGGAAGACGCGCGACCTCGACGACTTCGACGGCGTCGCCTGGGACGTGCGCACCGATCCCACGCCGGCTCAGCACAACGGCGACCAGTCGTGGGAGGCCGACGTGCCGGAGGACTTCCGCGACCGGCCCGCGTGGACGAGCACGATCGAGGTCAGCGTCCGGCGCATGCGCACGACGACGGTCGTCGGCGCCGGGACGATCATCGGCATCAAGGACGCGTCGCGCGACGTGCGGCCCGGGCTCGCGTCCGGTACCTGGGACGCTCCCGGCGGGCTGCGCCGCGGCGACTCCTACACGGCCGAGGTCCATGCGCCCGATCCCGAGCCGGCCGAGCTCGCGCAGGCCTCGTCGGTCGGCTCGTCGGCCGAGCGCAGCCTGCGCATCCCGCTGCTGCCAGGCCGCAAGCTGCCGGGCGGGCGGCTGGACGAACGCATCCGCTCCGGCGTCGCGCAGTTCCCGCCCTTCGGCTCGATCGGCTCGCCGTCGGTCGACTTTCCCGGCACCTACATGTCCGAGCAGTACGACGTCGACGCCGTCATGCGGCGCTCGTACTACGCCGCCACGTGGCAGCTCGCCAAGCGGCTCAAGCGCGGCACCGTGCAGCCCTACGACTACATCCGCAACGTCGACCGCTACCTGCACCGGCCGGAGTTCCGCTACTCCGAGCATCCGCCGGCCACGCCGGCAGGCCGCGCGCCGCTGGACTACTTCCTGACCACCTCGCACGAGGGCTACTGCCAGCACTACGCGGGCGCGATGGCGCTGCTGCTGCGGATGGGCGGCATCCCGGCGCGGGTGGCGACCGGCTTCAGCCCCGGCGGCTACTCGACGCGCAAGAAGGCGTGGATCGTGCGCGACACCGACGCGCACGCGTGGGTGGAGGCGTGGTTCGACCGCTACGGCTGGGTCACGCTCGACCCGACGCCCGACGCGACGCCGGCGCGCTCGCAGATCGCCGCGCTGACGGCTCCGCCCTCGGCGGCGCCGCTCGCACCCGACCGCGCGACGCCGGGTCCCGGCGGCGGCACGGGACCGGGCGCCGACAGCTCGGGCCGCGTGCGGCCGGACCTGCTGCTCGAGAACCAGAGCGGCGGCTCGGGGGGCGGGCTGGACGAGGGCAGCGTGCCGCGGTGGCTGTGGGGAGCCGGGATCGGCGTCCTGCTCGGCGCGCTCGCCGTCTTCGTGGCGCTGCTCCGGCGCCCGCGGGGAGCGGTGCCCGAGCTCGAGGACGCCCTGCGCCGGCTGGGCCGCCCGATCAGCACCGGCACGACGCTGCACCAGCTCGAGCGCCGGATCGGCAGCCACTCACCGGAGGCCGCGGGCTACCTGCGCGCGCTCACGGCGGGGCGCTATGCGCCGGTCCCGGCGGCGCCGACCCGCGCCGGCCGCCGCGCGCTGCGCCGCGCCCTCGCGCAGGGGCTCGGACCGGCCGGCCGGCTGCGCGCGCTGTGGGCGCTGCCGCCGCGATTGCGCGCGCGCTGAGCGGGCTCAGCCGGAGAGCGGGAGCGTCGCCACCACGACCGTGCCGCGGCCCGGCGGGCTCACGATCCGAAGGCGGCCCTCCAGCGCGGTGACCCGGTCCTGCATCCCGACCATCCCCGACCCCGTGGCGCTCGCGCCGCCGATCCCGTCGTCGCGGACCTCCACGCGCAGCGCGCCGTCCTCGACCGTGACGGTCACCCAGGCCTGGCTCGCCTGCGCGTGCTTGGAGACGTTGGTCAGCGCCTCGGCGACGAGGAAGTAGGCGGTGGCCTCGACCGAGGCGGCGAAGCGCGCCGACGGGACCTCGAGCGCGACGGGCACCGACGCGCGCGAGGCGAGCGCGTTGAGCCCCGCGCGCAGCCCGCCGTGCGTGAGATCGGCCGGGAGGATGCCGTGCGAGAGCTCGCGCAGCTCCCGCATCGCGGCCTGCGCCTCCTCGATCGCCTCCTCGACTGCCGGCGTGGCGGTGGACGACTCGCGGCGAAGCGTCTCGAGCGTGAGCTTGAGGATGATCAGCGTGTGCACGAGGCGCTGCTGGGCGCCGTCGTGCAGGTCCCGCACCACCTGCCGCCGCTGCTCGTCCGCCGCCTCCACGATCCGCGCGCGTGACGCGAAGAGCTCCTCGCGCGTCGCCGCGTGCGACACGGCCGTCGCGATCAGGTCGGCGAAGCGCGCCAGCCGCCGCTCGGTCCCGGGTGGCAGCGGGTCTTGCGACGACGTCCCCGCGATCAGCGCGCCCCAGACGCGGCCCTCGACGAGCACGGGCGCGCCGACCTCGGAGTGGACGCCGACGTGGCGGATCACCTCGGCGAGCGCCCCGGACGCGTCGGCGTAGCTGTCCATGCGCGCCGGCTCGCCGGTGTCGCGCACGAGCACGTTGACGCTCTCGCCGTCCAGCGGCAGCCGCGTCCCCGCGGGGACGTGCTCGCCGCGCGGGCTCCAGCCCGCCACGGTCAGGCTGAACCCGTCGGGGATGAAGCGGACGAGGTTGACGCTGCACGCCTCGAGCACGCGGCCGGTCTCCTCGCAGACGCCGTCGAAGACCACCTGCGGGTCGGCGCCGTCGGCCACCATCGTCGCCAGTCGCTGGAGCGCCGCCCGCTCGTCGGCGAGGCGGCGCAGGTCGGCGTGGGCCTGCGTGTTCGAGATCGCGGTCGCCACGAGCGCGGTGAACTGGTTCAGGTGGCTCTCCGCGTCGGGCGGCAGCGGCATCCGCTGGTCGGCGCAGGCGCACACCGAGCCCCAGAGCCGGCCGTCGACGACGATCGGCGCTCCGACCCCCGCGCGGAATCCGGCGCGCAGCGCGGCCTCGCCGAGCACACCGGGGACGTCCGCGTAGTCCTCCACCCGTGCGGGCCGGCCCGTCCTGCGCACCAACGAGGCCGCGGTCGGGCCGTCGAGCGGCCAGTTGGTACCGGGTTGGAACGGGTGGTTGCCGGTGGCGCCGGCGACCGTCGCCGTGCCGTCCGGCTCATAGCGGTACATCCCGATGAGCGGCAGGTTGAGCACCTCGGCGGCCTCGCGCGCGACGGCGGCGAACACGTCATCGGGCGTGGCGCCCTCCGCGACGAGCGTCGCCACCCGCAGCAGTGCGGCCTGCTCGTCGGCGAGCCGGCGCAGCTCCTCGCGCGCCTGGCTGTTGGAGATCGCGGTCGCCACGAGCTCCGTGAAGCCGGCGAGCCGCTCTTCGATGTGGTCGGGCAGCGGCCGGTCCCCCGCCGGGGAGGCGGCGATCACGCCCCACACGCGGCCGTCTACGACGATCGGGGCGCCGGCCACCGCGAGGACGCCGAACGGGCGGGTCGCGGCGGCGATCGGACTGCGCAGCTCGGCGACGTCATCGACCCGCGCGGGCCGGCCCGACCGCAGGACGCGCGCGACCAGCGATTCCTCGCCGAGCGGCCACCGCGTGCCGGCGCGCAGCGGGTGCGGCCGCTCGCCCCACGCCCCGACGACGGTGACGGCGTCGTCGGCGTCGTAGCGGAACGTCGCCACCAAGGGAAGCCGCAGGACGTGGGCGACCTCCTCGGCGATCGCCGCGAACACCTGCGCCGGCGGCGCGCCGCCGGCGGCGAGCGCCGCCACCCGGCGCAGCGAGGCCTGCTCCTCCACGAGGATCGCCTCATGCCCGTCGGGCATCGGGCGCGCTTGCACTGCCATCAAGCCCGGGTGCCGAACCGGATCACTCATTCGACGATAGCCCGCAGATCCGGCATGGACGTGAGAGACGCCGGATCCGGTGTGGAGTCACGCCCGCCGAACGCCGGCCCGCCGGAGAGCCTCGATGCTGGGGTAGCCGTCGATCGCCATCAACAGGTCCAGCTCGGCGAGGATCGCGCCCAGCTGGTGGACGACGCCGTCGGTCCCACCCACGGCGAGCGCGTAGGCATACGGCCTGCCGACGCCGACCGCGGTCGCGCCCATGGCGAGCGCCTTCGCGAGGTCCGAGCCGCTGCGCACGCCGGAGTCGAAGATCACCGGCATGTCGCCGGCGGCCGCGACGACGTCGGGCAGCAGGTCGATCGCCGCGAGCCCGCCGTTGGCCTGGCGGCCGCCGTGGTTGGAGCAATAGATCGCGTCCATGCCGTGATCGAGCGCGCGGCGCGCGTCGTCGGGATGGCAGATGCCCTTGAGCGCGATCGGCAGCTCCGTCAGCGAGCGCAGCCAGTCGAGGTCGTCCCACCGCAGCGACTGGCCCCAGATGCGCATCCACTCGCGCGCCGCCGCGTCGCGGTCCTCGCGCGGCGACGCGGCGAGCCGGCGCAGGAACGTCTCGTCGGTGAAGTAGTTCTCGAGGCAGTAGCCGCGCAGCTGCGGGAAGCTCGCGGCGTTGAGGTCGCGCGGCCGCCAGCCCGGCGTCCACGTGTCGAGCGTGACGACGATCGCCCTGAAGCCGGCCTGCTCGGCGCGGTGCACGAGGCTCGCCGCGAGGTCGCGGTCGCGCGGCGTGTAGAGCTGGAAGAACCCCGGCGTCTCGCCGAAGCGCGCGGCGACCGCCTCCATCGGATCCATCGTCAGCGTGGACGCGATCATCGGCACGCCGGTCCGCGCCGCCGCCTCGGCGACGTGCAGGTCGCCATGGAAGTCCTGGGCGCAGAGGCCGATCACGCCGACCGGGGACATCAGCAGCGGCGTCTGCAGGTCGATGCCCATCAGCTCGACCGACAGGTCGCGCTCATAGGCCCCGTTGAGCATCCGCGGGACGATGCCGTACTTCTGGAACGCGCTGACGTTGAGGCGCTGGGTGTACTCGTCCCCGCAGCCGCCGGCGACGTAGGAGTGCACCCACCAGGGCAGCGTCTCGGCGGCCTTGCGCTCGAGCGAGGCGAAGTCCACCGGGTACTTCGGGATCCGGCCTTCGAGCCCGTCGAGGTAGATGTCGAGCTGGAGATCGCCGAACTGACGCGCCGGTACGCGCGGTCGAGGAGGTTCGGGCAGCGCCATGTGGCCGACGGTAGGCGCCCCTCGCGTACGCGCCACGCACCCGATGGACGGCGAGAACCGATCCTTCGTCCGGTCGGCCGCCGGCGCCTCTCAGCGGACCGCGACGCCGAGCTCGCCGCGGACGCCGGTGAGCGACGTCCGCGCCCATCCGGCGACGTCGCCGACGCGATCGCGCACGAGCGCCGGCAGCAGTTCTCCGAACAGGGCGGGCGCGAGGCGCAGGGTGAGCGCTCCGGCGGCGCCGGCCGGCGCGGGCCGCAGCGGCGCCCGGGCCGCGGCCGGGAGGTCGGCGCGCGGGTCGGTGGAGAGCACGAGCGTGCGCCCGTAGACGCCGGCGCGTCCCGCGAGCCGGCCGTTCTGGACGATCGTGTAGGCGCCGTCGCGGGCGTGGTCGATGCGCACGTCGGCGACGCCGGTGAAGCGGATCAGGCCCGAGAGCGCGTCCAGGCGCGCCAGCTTGGTGGACCAGTCGCCGGGATCGCGGGGCGTGGCGCGGACGGTGAAGACGCGCAGGTCCGGTGTCGTGATCGTGGCGTCGGGGCCGAGATCGGAGAGGTCCGGGCGCAGGAAGCCCGGCGCGCGGTCGAGCACGTCGAGCGCGGAGAGCAGGCCGGCCGCGCGCAGGAACGCGAGCGTCTGCGCGGGGGAGCGGACGGCGGCGACGATCGGCCCGGAGCCCTGCATGCGCGGGACCGCGGTGCCGGCCGGCACGGGCAGGTCGGAGAGCGCGACCCCTGATGGGTCGGCGGCGACCTTGAACGGGAGCACCACCCGTTCCCCGCGGCTGACGAGGACGGCCGCGCCGGCCCGCAGCGAGCGCCCCCAGCGCGTGGCGGCGGCCTCCGGCGAGCGGCCGGCCAGCAGCGCGTGGGCATCGAACGCGACCCGCGCGCTGGAGCGCGGGAGGCCGGTGAAGCGGCGGTCGAAGGCGGCGCGGGCGCCGTCGGCGGGCGTCACGGGCGCCGGCCCGACGACGACCGTCCCACCGCGCTTGACCGCGCCCGGCGGCGCCGGCGCGCGGGTGATCGCCGCGAGCCACATCCTCCCGCCGTCGAGCGCGATCGCCATCCTGGAGCCGACGAGCGGCTGCACCTGCGCGGCGGTCAACGTCGACCCTGGCAGCCGCGGAACGAGCTGCGCCGCGGCGATCGCGATCGACGGGACGTCGGTGTCGAGGTCGAGGACGACGTCCGCGCCCGGCGGCATGAACGCCAGCGGCTCGATCCCGGTCGGCACGCGCGGCGCCGGCGGAGCGGTGTCCTTGCCGCCGCGCAGCAGCAGCACCAGCGCCACGGCGGCCGCGACCAGCACCGGCGCGGCGATCAGCAGCGCGCGCCGCCGCCGCGCCACGCTCATGCGAACAGCGGGTCGTAGTCCTCGGAGAGCTGTGCGCGCACGTAGGCGAGGTCGTCGGGCACGGCCTCCCCGAGCGTACTGAGCACGGCGCCCGCGTAGCCCGCCATCTCCGCCTCGGTGACGCCGTCGCCGCCGGCGCGGGCACGGGCGCGGGCGAGGAACTCGTCCTTGGAGAAGCGCTGCGGGCCCTCGCCGGAGCGGGTGAGCGCCTCGCGCAGCTCCCGCGGCAGGTGGTGGGCGAGGGTCCGCCGCTCGCGCCCGGAGATGCGCTCCCCCAGCGCGGCCAGCGTGCCCTGGGTCAGCAGCTCCGCCTCCTCCCACGGCAGCCCCGCGCGGTCGGCGACGCGCTCGACGATCTCCTCGGCCGGCATCCCGCGCACGCGCCTCCCCGGCCACCACGCCGCCTCGCCGAACAGCGAGGTGAGCGCCGGGACGAGCAGCGAACGCACGATGAAGGTGTCGAGCAGCACGCCGGCGGCCATCACGAACGCGAACTCGCGGAACGAGCGCAGCGGGATGGCGACGAGCAGCGCGAAGCTCGCGGCCAGCGCGATGCCCGCGACGGTGACGGCCTTGGCGGCGGCCGGCGTCGCCACCGCGATCGCCTCGCGCAGCCGCATCCAGCGCGCCTCCTCCCAGATGCGGCCGGCGACGAACACGTTGTAGTCCGAGCCGAGCGCCACGAGCAGCACGGCGGCGGCGAACGGGACGTAGTAGGTGAGGTCGTCGTGGCCGAGGACGTCCTGGAAGACGAACGTCGTGACGCCGAGGCTCGCGGCAAGGCCGAGGACGCTGACCCCGACGAGGTACAGCGGCGCGATCACGGCGCGCAGGAACAGCATCAGCAGCAGCAGGTTGACGGCGATCGCGACGATGCCGATGCGCCGCAGGTCGTGCAGGACGCCCTCGACGGTCGCCTGCGCGAGCGCCGTCTCGCCGCCGACGCCGGTGCGGGGCGCGCCGAGGCCGCTCTGCCGCAGCAGCGCGGGGAGGCGCGACTGCAGCGCCTGGAGCTTGTCGATCGCCGGCGCGCCGAGCGGGTCGGAGTCGAAGACCACCGCGAGGCGGGCGGCGTTCCCGTCGCGCGTGACGAGGATCGGCGGGGCCGGGGGAGGAGGCTGCCGGGTCGGCCCGATCACGGCGGCGACGCCGGGTTGTGCGCGGACGAGAGCCTCGAGCTTCGCGAGCTCCGGCCGGCGCGTCGCGATCTCGGGCTGCTCGAGGTCGATCTCCGTCGGCGAGAGCACGCCGGGCGCGAAGCCGTCGCTCGCCGCCGTCGCCGCCTCGCGCACGACGTTGCCGGGCGGGAGCGCGCTGATGAAGCCGAGGCCGAGCTGTGTGCGGCTCGCGCCGGTGGCGAGGATCGCCAGGGCGGCGATGCAGGCGACCCCGATCGGCAGCGCGACGGGGCGCGCGGACGCGATGCGGGCGATGATCAGGCGCCAGTGGCTGGTCTGCGCGATGCCGGCGAGCTCGCGCGTGCGGCTCAGCGCTGTGCGCGGGCGGGTGAAGGCCAGCAGGCGGGCGGCGCGCCCCGGGCGGTCGGCGGTGATGCCGCGGCGCGCGCGCTCGATCGTGCGCGCGTCGGTGTCCTGCCTCGGGTCCGGGCCGTTGGCGCCGCGGCGCCTGAGGTCGCCGCCGTAGAGGCGGGCGCCGAAGAGGGCCAGCAGCGCGGGGACGAGCGTGATCGAGACCGCGAGCGCGATCAGCGTCGTGAGCGCGAGACCCGGCCCGAAGGCGCGGAAGAAGCCGAGCTTGCCGACCACGAGCGCGCCGGTGCCGGCGGCGACGATCAGGCCGGCCGTGAAGACGATCGGGGCGGTACGGCGGGTCGCCGCGAGCGCCGCCTGGCGGCGGTCCTGTCCCCGGCGCAGGCGCCTGCGCGTCTCGGAGAGGAAGAAGACCGAATAGTCGGTCACGAGGCCGAGCAGCAGCACGACGATGATCGGCTCGACCTCGGCGGGCACGTCGGCGCCGGCCTTCTGCCCGGCCCACGGCAGGACGCGGATCGCGATCAGGTAGGCGATCGCGGCGGCGAAGAGGGTCACGAGCGGCGCGCCGAGCGAGCGGAACGCGAGTGCGGTGATGATCAGGACGAGCGCGATGCTGGCCGCCTCGACGATCGGCAGCGCGCGCTGGATCTCCTCGTACTGCGCGAGCCGCGCGGGCGCGGCGCCGGTGGTGCCGACGACGTGCTCGCCGCCGAGGTAGCGCCGCGCGTAGCGGTCGGCCATGTCGCGGCGCTCGTCGAGGCCGGCGGCGTCGCTGAAGAAGAGGTAGGAGAGCGCGGTCGTCGCCCGGTCGCCGGGGGCGAGCGGGGAGGTCGCCGCGTCGCTCACCGGCAGGACGGCCCGCAGGTTGGGGAGGTCCTCGGCGCGGTGGTCGCGCACGGCCAGCGCGGCTCTCGCGGCGCGCTCCTGCGTCGCCTGCGGAAGCCCGCCCGGCGCGCGCTGGACGACGACGGTGTCGGTGTAGAGCGGGAAGCCGAACATGCGCGTCGCGCGCTGCTGCTCCTGCGCGGCGCCGCCGCCCTGCGACACGAGGTCGTCGAGCGGCGCGCTGCCGGTGGCCCCGAGCGGGGGGAGGTGGATCGTCACGAGCACCGCGGCCGCGATCCACGCAACGGGGATCACGGCGCGCAGGCTCACGACCAGGCGGGCGAAGACGCGCATCGTCCCGGTAGATCCCCGCGTCTTCGGGCGGACAAACGGGGCGACCGCGCCCGCCGATCAGTCTGCGGCGAGCGCGGGCTTCGCGGCGACGAGCGTCCGGCGCCGCGGGCCGATCAGCGCGGCGAGCACCCCGAGCACCGAGAGGCCGACGCCGAACCACAGCGCGGCGGTGAAGCCGTCGGCGAACTCCTGCGGCGTGCCGTACGAGCCCTTGTGCGCGAAGACGGCGGCGAGGACGGCGACGCCGAAGACGCCGCCGAGCTCGCGCATCGCGCTGTTGGTCCCCGACGCGACGCCCGCCTCGCCCGGCGGGACCGAGCCCATGACCGCGTTCGAGACGGTCGGGAACGTCATCGAGGTGCCGATGCCCGCGACGGTCAGCGCGACGCCCAGCTCCGCGTAGCCCACGTCCGGCCCAGCGATCGCGGCGACCCAGGCGAGGCCGGCCGCCTGCAGGGCGAGGCCGAGCGCCATGAAGAGGCGGTTGCCGTAGCGGTCGGCGAGCGCTCCCGCCAGCGGCGCGACGAGCATCGGCGTCGCGGTCCAGGGCAGCAGGCGCACGCCGGTCTCGAGCGGCGAGTGCCCGAGCGCCGTCTGGAAGAACTGCGACATCAGGAACAGCGCGCCGAACAGCGCGGCGGCGAGGAAGAAGCCGACCGCGTTGGCGCTGGCGAACGTGCGGTCGCGGAAGAGGGAGAGCGGCAGCATCGGCGTCGGCGTGCGCCGCTCCCAGGCGACGAAGCCGGCGAGGATCGCGAGCCCTGCGGCGAGGCATCCCAGGACCTCGGCGCTGCCCCATCCGGCCGCGTTCGCGCGCACGAGTCCCCACGCGATCGCGAGCAGGCCGGTGCCGGCCAGCGCGAGTCCGGGCACGTCGAGCTGCGGCCGCGGCCCGAAGCTCTCGGTCAGCTTGGCGAGCGCGAGCGGGATCAGCGCGAGGCCGACCGGGACGTTGATCCAGAAGATCCAATGCCAGCCGACGCCGTCGACGACGGCGCCGCCGACGACCGGCCCCGCCGCGACGGCGAGACCGGTGATGCCGCCCCACAGGCCGATCGCGGCGCCGCGCTTGTGCACCGGGAAGGCTTCGCTGAGGAGCGTCAGCGTGAGCGGCATGACGACGGCGGCCGCGGCGCCTTGGACGGCGCGGGCGGCGATCAGCGCGCCGACGCTCGGCGACAGCGCGGCGGCCGCCGAGGCGAGCGTGAAGCCGGCGAGCCCGAAGGCGAAGGTCCGCTTGCGTCCGAAGCGGTCGCCGAGCGCGGCGCCGCTGAGCAAGAAGCACGCGAACGCGAGGTTGTAGGCGTTCACCGTCCACTCCAGGTCGGACAGGCTGGCGCCGAGATCGGCGCGCAGGGCGGGCAGCGCGGTGGTCACGACGAGCGTGTCCAGCGCGGTCATGAAGACGCCGAGTCCGGTGATGATCAGCGTCCAGGTCTGGCGGTGCGGGGTCATGCCCGTACGTCGCCGGTGCCTACGGCGGATCGACAATCCTGGCGCGCCGGCGCTCGAGCTCCGCCCGCTGGACGGCGTTCTCGCTCAGCTCGATCGCGCGCGAGTAGGCGTCCGCCGCGGCCTCCCGCTCGCCGGCGCGGCGCAGCAGATCCGCGTGCGCGGCGTGCAGCGGCACGTAGCAGGCCAGCGCCGGATCGCCGAGCAGCGGGGCGAGCGTGCCGAGGCCGGCGCGCGGGCCGCGCGCGAACCCGACCGCGACCGCGCGGTTGAGCTCGACCACCGGCGACGGCCGGTAGTGCGCGAGCGCCGCATAGAGGTCGGCGATCTCCGCCCAGTCGGGCTCCTCGGAGACGTGCAGCGCGGCGATCGCGGCCTGCACCTGGTAGGCGCCGGGGCGGCGCAGCGCCATCGCCCGCTCCAGCGCCATCTCGCCCTCGCGGATGCGGCCGCGATCCCAGAGCGAGCGATCCTGCTCGTCCAGCGCGACGTAGCGGCCCGCGGCGTCGACCCGCGCGGCGCGGCGGGCGTCGTGCAGCAGCATCAGCGCGAGCAGCCCGTGGACCTCGGCGTCGTCGGGCATCAGCCGCGCCAGCAGGCGGCCGAGCCGGATCGCCTCGCCGCACAGCTCTCCGCGCACGAGCCGGTCGCCGTGCGCGGCGTCGTAGCCCTCGTTGAAGATCAGGTAGATGACCGACAGGACGCCGTCGAGGCGGTCGACCAGCACGTCGTCGGGCGGGACGCGGTAGGGGATGTGCGCGTCGGCGATCTTGCGCTTGGCGCGCACGATGCGCTGCGCCATCGCCGGCTCGCTGGTGAGGAACGCGCGGGCGATCTCGGCCGTCGTGAGGCCGCCGAGGGCGCGCAGCGTGAGCGCCACCCGCGCCGGCATCGCCAGCGACGGGTGGCAGCACGTGAACATCAGGCGCAGGCGGTCGTCGGCCACGGCGCTCTCCTCGGCGGGCTCGTCGCCCTGCTCGAGCCGGCTCAGCTCCGCGAGCCGCAGCGCGCGGTCGGCGATCGACCGGTTGCGCCGCAGCCGGTCGATCGCGCGGCGCCGCGCGGTCGTCGTGATCCATGCGCCCGGGCTCGCGGGCACGCCGTCGCGCGGCCACGTCGCGACGGCCGCCGCGAACGCGTCCTGCAGCGCGTCCTCCGCGAGCTGGAAGTCGCCGACCTGGCGGATCAGCGTCGCCAGGACGGAGCCGCGCTCCTCGCGGAAGACGCGCTCGACGGCGTCGCCGGCGGTCACGCCGGGGCGGGCTGCTGCTCCATGATCGGGCGGACCTCGATCGACGCGAAGTCGGCGTTCGGGATCCGCGCGGCGTAGGCGAGCGCCTTGTCGAGGTCCGGGCAGTCGAGCAGGTAGAAGCCCGCGAGGAACTCCTTCGTCTCGGCGAACGGGCCGTCGGTCAGCTGCGTCTCGCCCTCGCGGATGCGCACCGTCGTGGCGGAGTCGGCGTCGTGCAGGCGGTCGCCGCCGAGATAGACGCCGTCGCGCTTGAGCTCCTCGGTGAAGGCGAGGAAGCGCCGCCCGCGCTCCGCGAGGTCGACACCGGCGGGCGGGCCGCCGACGGGCGTGTAGATGAGCAGTGAGTACCTGGGCATACGAGCCTCCGATGGTCGGTTCGTAGACCCGACGCTACGCCCCGGGCCGGTTCGACACGTCGCCACCGATGTGGCGCGCCGCCACTCTATGTCAGCTCGTCCGCGCCAGCCGCGACTCCCCGCGGATCTCGGCGAGGAGGCGCTCGAGGCGCGTCTCGGTCGAGAGGTCGACGTGCTTCATCGCGCCCGCGACGGCCGGGTCGCGCTCGGCGATCAGCGCGTGCATCGCCTGTGCGACGGCGCGGTAGCCCGCGTGGCCTTCGCGGGCGGAGCGCAGCTCGATCAGGTGCATCGCCTCGCGGGCGTCGAGGTCGAGCACGTAGCGGATGCGGTAGCCGAGGCACAGCGCATACGGCGCCGCCTCGGTCAGTCCGGCCTCCCACAGGCGCTCGTACTCGCCGCGCGAGCGCTCCAGGGCGGAGGCGTAGAGGTCCCCGCAGCCGGCGGCGACGACCTCCTCCGGGACGTCGGCGCCGAGATCGGGCGTGAGCGCCTGCCACTGCACGGTCAGCATGCGGTGGCGCTGGAGGTCGCGGAACGCGCCGTAGTCGGACACGATCTCGAAGCGGTAGCGCAGCGCCTCGAAGCCGCGGCCCGGACGATGGCGCCGGTTGGTGCGCTCGCCGACCAGCTCGGCGAGCATCCGCTCGCGCTCCTCGGCCGGCAGCGCCGCCACCGTGGCCAGCGCGCGCTCCTCCGGCACCCCGGTGGCCTCGAACACGAGGGCGGCGAGCAGCCGCGTCTCGTCGCCGTCGGCGTGCACCAGCCGGACCGACGGACGCTGCTCGGCCTCGTGGTCGCGGTCGAGCCCCAGCCGCGCGACCCAGCGCCGCTCGGCCTCGCGCCGCTCGGCCAGGTAGCCCATCCAGACGTCGCCGCGGCCCGCGCGCTCGACGCGCGAGACGAAGCTCGGCATCACCGCCTTGACGGCGTCCAGCACCATCGCGCCGTACGCCCGCGCCTCCGGCAGCGGGTGCGCGAGCAGGTGCAGGATCAGCTGCTCGTAGGCCTGGCCGGAGGCGTAGATGCCCATGTGCGAGAGCGATGCGGCGGGGAGCAGGCCGCGCAGGAGATCCAGCGACTTGGCCTTGACCGCGCGCCGGCGCGCCGCCTCCGACTCGCCCGCGCCGGCCGGGAACGTCTCCTCGACCCACGCCGTCACGCGCGGGAGCGCCTGCGCGTAGGCGGCGAACAGCGAGTCCATCGCCGCCTCGTACTCGGGGCCGAGCGAGGCGTCGCGGTAGTAGCGGTAGCCGCCGCCGGGCATCGATGACGAGTAGTCGATGTATCGCGTCGACTGCTCCAGGTACGCTGCGAGCCGCGGCCGCTGCAGCACCTTGGTCAGCACGTTGGAGACCCACTCGCACGCGATGTGCGCGCCGCCCAGCTGGGCGACCGAGTCGTCCCCATAGCCCACGAAGATCGTCTCGTACAGCTTGGCGGCGCGGGCACCTTCCTCGCCGTGCGCGAGGCTCGCGGCACCCGCCGGGAGCGAGTCGGCGAACTCGTCGAGGAACAGCCGCCGCAGCGTCCCCGGGTAGCGCGAGTAGCGGGCGAAGAGCGCGCCCTTGACGGTCTCCGGCAGGTTGACGAGCGCGAAGACGGGCCCATCCAGGTCTGAGAAATGCGGTGCGAGCCGCTCGCGCTCGGCGGCGGTGAAGGTGTCCGACGGGTAGATCACGGACAGGCCACACTACCTCTCATGACCGACGGCAAAGAGGTACCGGCCGCCGGCGGTGGCATCCCGGTGACCGGCGTCAGCGAGCTCGTCCTCGAGGTGGTCGACCTCGAGGCGGCCGAGGAGTTCTACGCCGGCGCGCTCGGCCTGCCCGTCGTCGAGCGCTGGCCCGACCGCGAGGCGATCTGGGTGATGGCCGGCGACCGCACGCGAATCGGGCTCTGGCGCCCGCAGGTCGGCCTCGCCCGAGGCCGCGGCGGGATCCACGTCCACTACGCGATGCACATCGCCGAGGCCGACTACGATGCCGCCGTCGCGCGCCTGCGCGAGCGCGGACTCGTGACGGGGGAGCACGCCTTCGCGACCTACGAGACCTCGCGCGCGGTGTACGCCGACGACCCCGATGGCAACGTCGTCGAGCTGTGGACGTGGGACGTGGCGAACCACCTGCGTCACCGCAGCTGATCCAGGCAGTCGAACCGCGACCGCTCCTTCGAGCCCGGCACCTTGGCGGTCGCGTCGATCAGCCGCTGCCCGACGCGCACCGCCGTGTGCGCGAACCCCAGCTCCTCGCCGAACTTGAGCGTGAGGCCGAGCTGCTTGGAGGTGTCGTCGACGGCGTACGTGGCGCGCTCGATCGTGCCCTCGGTGTCGATCCAGTCGAGCACGCGGCGCAGGTCGCGGACGTAACCCGGCGTCGGCGGCCGGAACATGCCCGCGCCGAGCAGCGGCTGGGCGACGAAGCGGTTGCCCGGCATGCGCAGGTCCAGCCGCCGAAGCGTCTCTGTCACCCGGTTGCCCCCGTCGCCCGGGACCACCGTGCGAAGCGCGAGCTGCGTCGCCGTGCCGCCCACGAACGTGTACTCGAGCACCATCCGCCCGGCGCCGAGGCCGGCGACCTGCGACCCGAGCGCCCTGAGCTCGGGATGGGAGAGCGCGACCTCGCCGAACAGCGTCAGCGTGTCGCCGGGGCCGGCGCGAACGCCGCTCGCAAGCTTCGCGGCCGCGCCGAGCGAGGCCAGGTCGAACCCGCCCCCCTTCACGCCCGCGCCGGCGCCCGCCTGCCCGCCGAGCGCGCCGGACTGCCAGTCCGGGTCCCGAGCGCTCGCCGGCAATCCGGCGATGAAGCGCTTGGCCGCGGCGCGATCGCCGAAGCGCCAGCCGCTCATGGTCTGCACGCGCAGGCCCGCCGACGCCTCGGCGCCGGCGTCGAGCTCGTAGCCCGCCTCGATCCCGACGCCGGCGACGAGCGCCGCGCTCCCGGCTTCGGTGTGGACGATCGAGACCGAGCCGTCGGACGCCACGGAGACGTTCCACTGGTTGTTCTCGCCGAGCCGGAAGTTGAGCAGCGAGACCTCGCTCTCACGGCCTGAGACACGGCTGCCCAGCGTGCACGGGAGCACGCGCTCCGCCGCGGCGTCACCCGCGCGGCAGTAGTCGCTCGCGACGATGCAGACGCCGAGCCGCACCGCGCGCGCGATGCCCCCGGCGAGCGCGGGGGCGCCCACCGCCGGTGCTGCGAGGACAAGCACGGCCGTCACGAGGGAGATGACGGCGACGTACTCCAGGCAGGCCTGGCCGGCGGTGGGCGATGGGCGCACGACCCCGATAGGACTCGCGCGCGCGGAACTCGCCCCGAAGCTGGCGCGCAGACGCGATCGAGCCCCGGGATCGTGGCCCGAGCATCGGCGCGCTCGGCGGGATCGGCGAACTGCGCGGGTGAGGGGATGCGGTTCCATCCCGCGTGCGGGGCTCCCGGTCAAGAGCGATCAGTCCTCGGGCGCGATCGCACACGAACGATCACCGGCGCGCACGAGGTCCGGGGGTGCCTCACAAACCTTCGAACTATTCGAAGTTTCGTGAGGCACCCCCTGGGCGCGCCGCTCCAAACGATCACCCGGCCTCGCGAACGGGGCAGGCAAGCTGACCCAAGCCCTTACCAGCGCAGTTCGCCGATCTCGCACGGCGGCGGCGCGGAGACCGGGGCGGCGGCGCGATCCCGCGGGCGGCGGCGCGGAGACCGCGGCTGGGCACGGAGACCGGGGCGGCGGCGCGGAGACCCCGCGGCGGCGCGGCGCAGAGAACCGGGCGGCGGCGCGCGGAGACCCGGGCGGCGGCGCGCTCCCGCGGGGGCGGCGCGGAGACCGGGGGACGGCGCGGACACCCAGGCGGCGGCGCGGTGCGGAGAAGCCGCGGCGGCGCGGCGCAGAGAACCGGGCGGCGGCGCGAAGACCGCGCCCGGGCGCGGAGACCGGCGCGACGGCGCGGTCCCGCGGGGGCGGCGCGGAAACCCGGGCGGCCGCGCGGAGACCCGTGCGACGGCGCGGTCCCGCGGGGGGCGGCGGCGCGGAAACCCGGGCGGCGGCGCGGAGACCGCGGCGGCGGCGCGGAGACCCCGCGGCGGCGCGGCACGGCGACCCCCCGGCGGCGCGGCGCGGAGACTCGCCGGCGGCCGGCGCAGGCCCCGCGCCGGCGCGGCGACCCCGCGGACACCCCCCGCGGTCCGTGACGCGGGCGATGCGGCCTACGGCCTACAGCAGCGAGGTGAAGGCCGCGCCCGCGTCCTTCGCGATGTCGAACAGCGGCCCGGGGTAGACGCCGAAGAAGATCGTCGCCGCCGCGCAGATCAGCGCGACGAACGCGACCTCGGGCTGGACCAGCCGCCGCGCGTGCCCCGGCTCCAGGCCCGCCGCGCGCGACGCCTCGTCGGCCTCGACCGAGCCGCCCGCGATCGCGGGACGGGTCCCGCCGCCCGCGAGCGCAGCCGCGGCCGGCACGACGGCGGGACGCATCCAGACCGCGGCGACGACCCGGAGGTAGTACGCCAGCGAGACCGCGGAGCCGAGCACGATCACGATTCCAAGCCAGGCGTAGCCGTTGTTCACGGCCGCGTCGATCAGGTAGATCTTGCCGAAGAAGCCCGCCGTCGCCGGGAAGCCGGCCAGCGCGAGCATCGAGATCGTCATCGGCCACGCCAGCCACGGGCGCGAGTCGCCGAGCCCGTAGAGCGATGAGATGTCGTCGCCCAGGCCCGTCTCGCGCTCGCGCGCCGTGATGACCGCGAAGGCCGCGACGTTCATCAGCATGTAGACCATCAGGTAGAAGATCGTCGCCCTCACGCCGAGCTGCGTCGTCACGACGACGCCGGCGAGCATGTAGCCCGCCTGCGCGACGGACGAGTAGGCGAGCATCCGCTTCAGCGACGACTGCCCGATCGCGCCGACGTTCCCGACCACGATCGTGACCACGGCGAGCGTCGCGAACGCCGGCGCCCACGTCGAGGACGCCTCGATCAGCGCCACGTCGAACAGCCGCAGCAGGACGCCGAACGCGGCCGCCTTGGTGGCGACGGCCATGAAGCCGGTGACCGGCGTCGGCGCGCCCTCGTAGACGTCGGGCGTCCACTGGTGGAACGGCGCGACCGACGCCTTGAACGCGAGCCCCGCGACGATCAGCGCCGTGCCCGTCAGGAACAGCACGTCGCCGGACATGCCGGGCGCGGCCTTGGCGATCGCGTCGAACGACGTCCCTCCCGAGGCGCCGTAGATCAGCGCCAGCCCGTACAGCAGCGTCGCCGAGCCGACCGAGCCGATGATCAGGTACTTCAGGCCCGACTCCAGCGAGTGCTCGCGCCGCATGTGCGTCGCGCACAGCACGTACAGCGGGATCGAGAGCAGCTCGAACCCGAGGAAGAGCACGACCAGGTCATTGGCCGCGACGAGCACGACCATGCCGAGGATCGAGGTGAGCAGCAGCGCGAAGTACTCGCCCTCGCCCGCCTCCGCCGTCGCGGTCGAGCGCCACGACAGCAGCACGGCGCCGATGCCCGCGGCGAGGAAGACGAAGGTCAGCGCCAGCGTGACGTTGTCGATCGCGAGCGCCCGCTCGACGATCGCGGTGTTGGCGTCCCACTGCCAGACGGCGAGGCCGGCGGTCACGCCGAGCGTCACGATCGTCAGCCCCGGCACGAGCCCGCGGCGCACGAAGCGCGAGCGGGCGAGGCCGAGCAGCAGCACCAGGCACGCGCCCGCCGTCAGCGCGATCAGGGGAGACAGCGCCTCCCAATCGATATGCGGACCCTTCATCGCTGCGTCACCGCCTGGACCGTCGACTTGACCGCGCCCTCGCCGGCGTTCAGCGCGAGCTGCGGGTAGAGGGCGAACGCCACGATCGCGACCACGAGCGGCACGAGCACCAGCGCGTCGCGCAATGTGATGTCGAACGACGTGACCTTCGGCCCGACGCGGTTGTGCATCGAGCGGATGTACATCCGCAGCGCGTAGACCGACGCCAGCACCACACCGGTCGAGGCGATGAGCGCGATCGCGAGCTTGGAGTTGAAGATGCCGAGCAGGATCAGGAACTCGCCGGCGAAGTTCGCCGATCCGGGCATGGCGAGCGTGGCGAGCACGGCGACGAGGAACAGCGACGCGAGCACCGGGGCGCGGAACGCGATCCCGCCGTAGTCGCGGATGTCGCCCGAGCCGCCGGCGCGCTCGGCCAGGAGCGCCACCACGAAGAACAGCGGCGCCACGACCAGGCCGTGGTTGACGGCCTGCAACAGCGCGCCCTGCGCGCCCTGGCCGGCGGAGTCCAGCGCGAAGATCCCGAGCGTGATGAAGCCGAGCTGCGCCACGGACGAGTAGCCGAGGATCAGCCGCGCCCGCGTCTCCGTGAACGCCATCACCGAGCCGTAGAGGATCGAGACCAGGGCGACCAGCAGGATCACGATCTGGAAGTCGTGCGCCGCCTCCGGGAACAGCGGGAGGACGAGGCGCAGGAAGCCGTAGGCCGCGACCTTCGAGACCACGCCGGAGAAGAACGCGAGCGCCGGCAGCGGCATCGTCCCGTAGGCGTCGGGCATCCAGCCGTGGAACGGGAACGCCGGCATCTTGATCAGGAACGCGAGCGCGAACGTGATGAAGATCCACTTCTGCGTGCCCTCGGGCAGCGGGATCTTCTGCAGGTCCGAGAGCACGAACGTCAGCGACCCGCCCGACTGGTCCTGCGCCAGCACGGCCGTCGCGACCGCGCCGGCGAGCATCAGGAGCGAGCCGACGAGCGTGTAGATGACCATCTTCACGGCCGCCGGGACGCGGTTCGGCCCGCCCCACTGCCCGACCAGGAAGTAGAACGGCACGAGCATCAGGTCGAAGAACAGGACGAACAGCGCCAGGTCCTGCGCGACGAAGGCGCCGAGCACGGCGGTCTCGCCGAGCCCGAAGTGGAAGGCGAACAGGCCGGGACGCTCCGGCGGGCGCACCATCAGCCACAGCGCGACGGCGAAGGCCACCGTGGCGGTCAGGAGCACGAGCCAGAGGTTCAGCCCGTCGATGCCGAGCTTGTAGCGGATGCCCAGCTCAGGGATCCACTTGTCGTCGGTGACGTGCTGCAGGCCGGCGACGCCGGTGTCGAAGTCGGCCACCAGCATGACCGCGTAGGCCAGCGGGATCAGCGTGCCGACGAGCAGCGTGAAGCCGACCGCGCCGCGGGGGGCGAACGCGCTCAGCACGCCGAACAGCAGCGGCCAGAAGACGAGGATGGTCAGATGGACGGTCATGCGGACACGAGGAAGTAGGCACCCAGGGCGGTCAGGCCGACCAGCAGGAGGGCGGCGTAGTAGCGCAGATAGCCGGTCTGAACGCCGCGGACGGCCGCCGACAGCGCGCGGATCGTCCCGCTCGCGCCGCCGACCAGCACGCCGTCGACGATCCCGCGCTCGATCGCTCCTTGGGCGAAGCGCCCGAACCACGCGACGGGCCGGACCACGAGGAAGTCGATGACCTCGTCGAAGTACCACTTGTTGACGAGGAAGCGGTGCAGCGCGCCGAAGCGCGTCGCGAGCTCCGGCCGGCGGCCGTCGCCCCACAGGCGCCAGGCGATCGCGATGCCGGCGAGGCCGATCGCGGCGCCGACGATCAGGCCGACCCACTGCGTGCCGGCGCTCGGCTCGAGGTCGGCGTAGAAGCGCGAGTCGGCGAACGTCGGCTCGAGGAACGTGTGCAGCGAGTTCGTGACGCCCGGGATCTGGAGGAAGCCGCCGATGATCGCGAGCACCGCGAGCGAGCCCATCGCGACCTTCATCGAGCCCTCGCGCTCGGCGATGTGGTGCTCCGGCCCGGGGAAGCCGACGTCGGTGTCCTCGACCTCGCCGGTCGCCGGGTTGGTCGGCTCGGGCGCGTGGTAGAGGTGGCCGTGCTCGAGCTCCTGCGCCTCCGGCGAAGGCTCGCCGAAGAACGCCCGGAAGATCATCCGGAACGTGTAGATCGCGGTCATGAACGCGCCGAGGTAGCCGGCCACGCCGAGGATCGTGTGCCAGCCGCCGCGGTCGAACTCGAGCGAGATGATCTCGTCCTTGGAGAAGAAGCCCGAGAACGGCGGGATGCCCGACAGCGCGAGGCCGCCGATGACCATGCACGCGAACGTGAACGGCATCGCCTTGCGGAAGCCCGACATCCGGTCGAGGTCCTGGATGCCGCCCATCGCGGAGATCACCGAGCCGGCCGCCATGAAGAGCAGCGCCTTGAAGAAGGCGTGCGTCATCAGGTGGAACATGCCGGCGGCGTAGGCGGCCGACGAGACGCCCATGATCATGTAGCCGATCTGGGACATCGTCGAGTAGGCGATGACCCGCTTGAGGTCGGTCACGACCAGGCCGATCGTGGCGGCCACCAGCAGCGTGATGCAGCCGATGATCGCGCCGACGGCGGCGGCGTCCGGCGCCCGCTCGAACAGCGGGTGCAGGCGCGCGATCAGGTAGACGCCGGCGGTCACCATCGTCGCCGCGTGGATCAGCGCGGACACGGGCGTCGGGCCCTCCATGGCGTCCGGGAGCCAGGTGTGCAGCGGGACCTGGGCGGACTTGGCGAACGCGCCGACCAGCAGCAGGATGCAGCCCGCCACGAGGCTGGGCTCGTTGACGGTGAAGGCCCGGTCGACCTCGTGGAAGGTCGTCAGGAAGTCCAGCGTGTGCGTGCCGCGGAAGATGAAGTAGGTGCCGAGCACGAGCCCGACGTCGCCGAGCACGTTGATGACGAACGCCTTGATGCCGGCCCTCGTCGCGGTCGTGCGGCGGTACCAGAAGCTGATCAGGAAGTAGGAGGCGGCGCCGACGAAGGCCCAGCCGACGATCAGCAGGAAGAAGTTCGCCGCCAGGACCAGCAGCAGCATGCTGAAGACGAAGAAGTTCAGGTAGGCGAAGAAGCGCGAGTAGCCGCGGTCGCCGCCCATGTAGGCGAAGGAGTAGAGATGGATCAGCGTCGAGACGCCCGCGACCACGAGGCACATCAGCGTCGACAGCGGGTCGACGAGGATCGACAGCTGCGCGTCGACCCCGACGGTCTTGGCGTAGTCCCAGCCGACGGAGACGACCTGGCGGTGCTCCTCGCCGAGGTCCTGCAGCTTGAAGAACATCGCGACCGCGCTGAGGAAGGCGAGCAGGATCGCGAGGACCCCGATCACACCGTGCAGCCGCTGCGGCAGCGCCTTGAAGGTGAGGCCGATCAGCAGCGATCCCGCAAGCGGGAACGCGAGCACGAGCCAGCCGTATGTCGTGACGGTCATCCCTGAAGCTCCCGCAGCTCATCGACGTCGATCGGCAGCCGGCGCCGGAAGAGCGCGACGACGAGACCGAGGCCGATGGCGACCTCGCAGGCCGCGACGACCATGACGATCAGCGCGAAGATCTGCCCGCCCATGTCGCCGTGGTTGCGCGCGAAGGCGACCAGCGCGAGGTTGGCGGCGTTGAGCATGAGCTCGAGGCAGAGGAGGATCACCAGCGGGTTGCGGCGCGTGAGGACGCCGGTGACGCCGATGCAGAAGATCAGCGCGGAGACCATCAGGTACCAGGTGATGCTCATCGGTTCGCGGGACCTCCGGCCTCGAGCATCGTCTCCCCGCCCGACTCGCCGGCCGTGAGCTCGCCCGAGCGCAGCAGGTCGGTCACCGAGATCTGGCGCGGATCGGCCAGGCCGGCGCGCCGGCGCGCGAGGATGACCGCGCCGACGGCGGCGATCAGCAGCAGCAGCGAGGCGAGCTCGAAGGCGACCAGGTACGTGGTCAGGAACAGGCGCCCGACCTCGGCCGGCTCGCCGAACGGCGTGTGATACGGGGCGCCTTCGCCGTCCAGGCCCGCGAGGCCGGTGCCGATCAGCGCGATCGCCAGCTCGACGAACAGCGCGAGCGCGAAGAAGCCCGAGAAGAGCTTCAGGCCGCGGCCGGTCCCGCCGGCGAGCGTCGGCTCCATCCCGCCCACGTAGGCGACGACGAAGACGTAGAGCACCATGACCGCGCCGGCGTAGACGATCACCTGCGCCGCCGCCACGAACTCGGCCCGCAGCAGCAGGAACAGCGCCGCGAGCGAGATCAGGTGGCACACGAGCGCGAGGACCGAATGGAACGGGTTGCGCAGGGCGACCGTTCCGACGGCCCCGGCGATGGCCCCGATCGCGGCCAGGAAGAAGAAGACCTCTGCCATTCCGCCGCGCCAGGCTACTCGTCCGCGGAGCGCAACGGAGTGCGCTCCAACGGCTCGGCGAGCAGCATCTCCTTGGTGAAGATCAGGTCGGACCGGTTGTAGTCCGCCATCTCATAGTCGTGGCCCATGGTGATCGCGTCGAAGGGACACGCGATCTCGCAGTAGCCGCAGAAGATGCAGCGCGACAGGTTGATCTCGTACACGGCCGCGTAGCGCTCGCCGGCGCTGACGCGGTTGTCGGGCGTGTTCTCGGCCGCGACGACGCGGATGCAGTCGGCGGGGCAGGCCGCCGCGCACAGCGAGCAGCCGACGCACTTCTCGAGGCCCGTGTCCTCGAAGCGGTGCAGCTTGTGGCGCCCGCGGAAGCGCGGGTAGACCGGCGTCTTCTCCTCGGGGTAGGAGTTGACCATCGGCCCCTCCACGAGGCGGCCGAAGGTCATCTTCAGGCCCTTCATCGTCGCCGCGAAGGCACGGTAGGTCCCGGCGGCCGCGCCTTGGCGCGGGCCCCGGACCACCTCGACGACGTCACCAGGGTCGTACGGCATCAGTGGTTCCTCCGATGTGCCCGTGCGTGCACGGGCGAGATGCAGGTGGATGCCTGGCGAGGACGCACTAGGAAAACACCACCACGAGGATCGCGGTCACAAGGGCATTGAGGGTGGCCAGCGGCAGCAGGATCTTCCACCCGAGGGACATCAGCTGGTCGTAGCGCAGGCGCGGGAGCGTCGCGCGGACCCAGATGAAGAAGAACACGAAGCCCAGCATCTTCACGATCACGATGATCGGGTCGACCCAGGTCGGCGGGCTCAGCCACGGCAGGTTCCACCCGCCGAAGAAGATCGTGACGATCAGTCCCGAGACGACGACGACGTTGAGGTACTCCGCCGCGAAGAACGCCGCGAAGCGCCCGCCGCCGTACTCCGTGTTGTAGCCGCCGACCAACTCGGCGTCGGCCTCGGCGAGATCGAACGGCGCGCGGTTGGTCTCGGCGAAGCCGGCGACCATGAAGATGATGAAGCCGAAGAACTGCGGGATGAAGAACGCGATGTGGGACGCCTGCCACTGGACGATGTCCACCAGCGACAGCGAGCCGACCATCATGATCACGCCCATCAGCGAGAGCCCCTGCGCGACCTCGTAGGAGATCAGCTGCGCGGCGGCGCGCATCGAGCCGAGGAACGAGTACTTCGACGCCGAGGACCAGCCGCCGAGCATCAGGCCGTAGAACGCGATGCCGCCGAAGGCGAACGCGTACAGGATGCCGATCGACGGGTCCAGCCCGTAGAGGCCGGTCTTGGTCCCGAAGATGTCGACCGTGTCGCTGAACGGGATGATCGCGATCGTCGCCGCGGCGGTCAGCATCGAGATCGCCGGCGCGACCGCGAACAGCCAGCCGGTCGACGTCGCGGGACGGAACTGCTCCTTGAAGACGAGCTTGCCGATGTCGGCGATCGGCTGCAGCGCGCCGAACGGGCCCACGCGGTTGGGTCCGTAGCGGTGCTGGAAGCGCCCGAGCACCTTGCGGTCGGCGACCAGCGCGATCGGCACCAGGTTGAAGACGACGAAGAAGATGATCAGCGCCTTGGCGAGCTGCATCCACCACGGCTCGAAATAGCCGACCTCGGCGATTACGGGATGGAGGTTCACGTGAGCTCCCGCGGCGGGATCGGCAGCGGCGCGGACGGCGGCATCTCGGACAGGCCCTCGGCGGCGGGGGTCAGCTGCTGCGGCACCGCGGAGGGCTCCCAGCTCGCGCCCGCGACGCGCTCGATCGTGACCAGCGCGCCGGTGAGCACGTTGACCGGATCGTCCTTCGTCGCCTCGGCGAGGAAGACGGTGCCCGACGGGATCGCGCTGCGCAGCTTCACGCCGGCCTCGACGCTCGAGCCGTTCTCGCGAACCGCGACGCGGTCGCCCTCGCGGACGCCGAGCGCCTCGGCGTCGGCCGGCGAGAGCTCGGCGATCTGGCGCGCGCGGGCGAAGTGCAGGATCGGCGACACGTCGACGTCCTTGTTGGCCCACAGCGGGCGCCACGTGCCGAGGCGCAGCGCGCCGTCCTGCGCGGGCGGAGCGGCCGGCGGGATCTCCAGCTTGGCGGGCTCCCACGCGGGCGAGACGAAGTCGTGGCGCTCGGGCCAGCGCACGCCGCGGCCGCCGATCTCGTCGAGCGTCAGGCCCTCGAAGAACGGCACCGTGGCGAACAGCTTCACCGACGCCTGCGCGCCGCTGATGTGGACGCCCTCGTCATGGCCGAGCGCGGCCGAGATGTCGGAGATGACCTGCCACAGCGGGCGCACGCCGGTGCCCGGCAGGCTCGCGACGGCGCGCGGGCGAGCGGTCGCCGGGCGCAGCCGCTGGACCCGCCCGTCGGGGTGCACGAGCGTGCCCTCCTTCTCCGGGTAGGCCTCGGCGGGGAAGACGACGTCCGCGTGCTCGCGGATCGAGTCGGTCATCACCGAGTCGACGGCGATCACCGTCTGCGCGGTGTGCAGCGCGCGATCCCAGAGGCGGCGGTTCGGGTGCGTGCGCAGCGGATCGGCGTTGTGCAGCCAGATCGTGTGCAGCTCGCCGTCGGCGAGCGCCTGGGCGATCCCCTGCGCGTCGAGGCCGGGCGCGGCGAGGGTGCTGTAGCCCGGGCCGTGGCCGGGCGCGAAGCCCGCCTCGCGCACGCCGCGGCCGTTCGGCGTCGCGGGAAGCTCCAGCAGGCCGGCGCCGGCGATCCCGCCGAGGTTCAGGCGCGAGGCGACGTTGAGCAGCGCGCGGCCGGCCTGGCCGCGCAGCGCCCGCTCGCCGTAGACGATCACGATCTCCTCGCCGCGCGCGCGCAGCGCGTCGACGAACTCGCGGATGGCCGTCGCGTTCGTGCCGGCGGCGCTCGCGGCGCCGCCGAGGTTGCCCCCGTCGCCCGAGAGCGCCGCGTCGAGCGCGACCAGGAACGCCTCGCCCGCACCGGGCGCGAAGCGCAGCGTCGCCGACGCGCTCGAGTCGAGCGCCGTCGGGCGCGCGCTCGCCACGGCCAGCTTCATGCCGTGGCGGCGGATGCCCTTGCGGATGCGCAGGTCCCAGACGGGCGCGTCGTCGATCGGGTCGCAGTCGACGAGCAGGACGGTGTGGGCGAACTCGAGGTCCGGGACCGTCGCCTGCAGCTTCGGATCGGCCAGCGCGCGCTGGACGTCGAGCGGCTGCTCGCCGTAGATGCGCGAGCTGAGGTGGTTGGACCCGAGGTGGCCGCGCAGGAGCTCCTGCAGCAGGAAGGCCTCCTCGTTGGTGCTCGTGCCGTCGGCGAGCGCCGCGGCGCGGTCGCCGGCCTTCTTGAGCGCGCCGGACGCGGCGGCGAGCGCCTTGTCCCAGCTCGCCGGGAACAGCTCGCTGCCCTCGCGCACGAGCGGCTGCGTGATGCGCTCGTCGACGTTGGCGGCCTGGTAGCTGAAGCGGCCCTTGTCGCACAGCCAGCCGTCGTCGACGCCTTCGTGATCGCGGGCGAGCACGCGCATCACGCGCTCGTCGCGGACCGTGAGCTCGACGTTGCACTGCGCGGCGCAGCCGGCGCAGACCGTGCCGGCGCCCTCGATGTCCCACGGCCGAGCGCGGAAGCGGTACGCGCGCGAGGTGAGCGCGCCGACCGGGCACAGCTCGATGATGTTGCCGGAGAACGGGGCGACGTACGGGTGCCCGTCGAACGTGCCGACGAACGAGCTCGCGCCGCGCTCGAGCAGGATCAGCTGGTAGTCCTCGGAGACCTCCTGCGAGAAGCGCACGCAGCGGTAGCAGAGGATGCAGCGCTCGCGGTCGATCGCGACCAGCGGCGACAGCTCGAGCGGCTTCTTGAAGTGGCGCTTGGGCTCGATGAAGCGCGACGTTCCCGGGCCCCAGCCGTAGGTGATGTCCTGCAGCGGGCACTCGCCGCCCTTGTCGCAGACGGGGCAGTCGAGCGGGTGGTTGACGAGCAGGAACTCGACCACCGCGCGCTGCGCCTGGTGCACCCGCTCGGTCTGCGTGTGCACGACCATGCCGTCGCGGACGGGCGTGGAGCACGCGGTCTGGAGCTTCGGGATGCCCTCGATCTCGACCAGGCACATGCGGCAGGCGCCGACCGGCTGGCCGAGCTTGGGCTCGTAGCAGAAGACGGGGATCTCGACGTCGCCGTACTTGGCCCCGTCGACGAGCATCACGCCCTCGGGCGCGGTGACCTCGCGCCCGTCGATCGAGAACGTGATCTGCTTGATCTCGGGACGGGGCATCAGTACGACACCGGCACGGGGTCGACACCGGCGGGGGCGAGCATCGGCTTGGGCCCGGCCTGCCGCCCGCGGTTGACCTGCGGGACCGCCGGGCCGAGGCCGGCGCGCTCGCGCGCGGTCTCCATGTACTCCTCGAACTCGGCGCGGAAGTGCTTGATCATCGAGCCGACCGGCATCGCCATCGCGTCGCCCAGCACGCACAGGCAGTTGCCCATGATCTGCTCGCAGACGCCGGCGATGATGTCGAGGTCCATCGGGGTCGCCTCGCCGTCCTTGATGCGCTTGAGCATCTTCTCGGTCCAGTTGGTCCCCTCGCGGCAGGGCGAGCACTTGCCGCAGGACTCGTGGCGGTAGAAGTGCGCCGTCTTGTACGCGACGTCGACGATCGAGGTCGAGTCGTCGAACACGATGATCGCGCCGGAGCCGAGCATCGAGCCGGCCTTCGCGAGCGTGTCGAAGTCGTAGCTGAGGTCCAGCACGTCGTCCGTGAGCGGCAGCACCGGGGCGCTCGAGCCGCCGGGGAAGAACGCCTTGAACGTGCGGCCGTCGAGCGGGCCGCCGGCGACGTCGAAGAGGATGTCGCGGACCTTGGTGCCGAGGATGATCTCGTAGTTGCCCGGGCGCTTGATCTGCCCCGAGATCGAGATCAGCTTCGTGCCGGTCGAGGTCTCCGTCCCGACCTTGGCGAACTGCTCGCCGCCGACGCGCAGGATGTACGGCACGTTCATCAGCGTCTCGACGTTGTTGACCAGCGTCGGGCCCTGGTAGAGGCCCTGGACGGCCGGGAACGGCGGCTTCAGGCGCGGGTTGCCGCGCTTGCCCTCCAGCGAGTCGAGCAGCGCCGTCTCCTCGCCGCAGATGTACGCGCCGGCGCCGCGGTGGACCACGAGGTCGATCGTGTGGTCGGAGCCGAGGATGTTCTCGCCGATGAAGCCGGCCGCGCGCGCCTCGCCGAGGGCGGCGTCGAGGATGTCGGCCTGGTGCTCGTACTCGCCGCGGATGAAGATGAAGGACTTGTTGGCGCCGATGCAGTAGGCGCCGATGATGATGCCCTCGATCAGCTGATGCGGGTTCTTCTGCATCAGCTCGCGGTCCTTGAAGGTGCCGGGCTCGGACTCGTCCGCGTTGCACACGAGGTACTTGTCCATCGTGCCCTTCGGGATGAACGACATCTTGCGGCCCATCGCGAAGCCGGCGCCGCCGCGGCCGCGCACGTTGGACGCGAGCATCTCCTCGAGTACCGCCGCGGGCTCCATCTGCAGCGCCTTGCGCAGCATCTCGTAGCCGCCGCGGCGCCGGTAGACGTCGATCGTGTTGAGCCCGGGCTCGTCGATGTCCTTGAACAGAACGGTGTCGATGCCGTCGATCACGAGTTCTCCTGCCAATGAATCGATGCCGCCTTGCGGCGGCGGAGCTGCTTGTCGGGGAGGACCTCGCGCCCGGCCTCGAGGTCCTCGACGATCGTCGTGCAGTCCTCGGCGGTCAGCGGCCCCACGTACTGCCCGTTGACGGACGCCATCGGGGCGATGTCGCACGCGCCGAGGCACTCGAAGGCGCGCACGTTGACCTTGACGCCGGCGACCGCCTTCATCGTCGCGTAGATGTCGTCGGCGCCGAGCAGCGAGCACGAGATGTTCGTGCAGACGTAGACGTCGTGCTCGGGCTTGGGCGCGAGCTCGAACATGTCGTAGAAGGTCGCGACCGCGGTCAGATACGCGGGCGTGAGGCGCATGACGCAGGCGGCCTGCTCGATCGCCGTCGGCGAGCACCAGCCGTGCTCGCCCTGGACCACCTTCAGCGCCGGGATGGCGGCCGAGCGGATGTCCGGGTACTTCGCCATCTGCGCCTCGATCGCCGTGCGCACGTGCGCGGGCACGGGCGTCGTCGCGGCATCGGGGACGACCGACGGGTCCTTGGACAGGTCGTTGGACTCGTCCCAGCCCGGGACGCGCGAGCCGTGCGCGTAGCGCTTGACCTGGAGCGGATCGATGCTCACCGGTCGATCCCCCCGAGGATCGGGTCGAGCATCGCCAGCGCGGCGATCAGGTCGGCGATGTAGAGGTCCTGGACCATCGGCTTGAACGCCTGCAGGTTCACGAACGAGGGGTCGCGCATGTGCACGCGCGCCGGCTTGGAGGAGCCGTCGGAGCGCACGTACACGCCCATCTCCCCGCGCGGGGACTCGATCGGGTAATAGAACTCGCCCGGCGGAACCCGGAAGCCCTCGGTGACGAGCTTGAAGTGATGGATCAGCGCCTCCATCGACGTCGCCAGCTCGTGCCGCGGCGGCAGCGCGTACTTGCGGTCGGACGTGATGTAGGGACCCTCGGGCAGGCCGTCGAGCGCCTGGTCGATGATCTTCACCGACTCGCGCATCTCGGCCATCCGGACCCGATAGCGGTCGTAGTTGTCGCCGACCGTCCCGACCGGGATCTTGAAGCTGAAGTCCTCGTAGGAGGAGTACGGCTGCGCCTTGCGCAGGTCCCACGGGTTGCCGGTGGCGCGCAGCAGCGGGCCCGTCACGCCGAGGTCGAGCATCGTCTGCTCGTCCACCGCCGCGACGCCGCGCAGGCGCTCGAGCACGATCTGGTTGTTGTCGATCAGCTCCTCGAACTGATCGAGCCGCTTCGGGAACATCGCGGTGAACGCGCGCGTCTTGCGCTCGAAGCCGGAGGGGATGTCCTCCGCCACGCCGCCGATCTGGAAGTAGCGCGTGTGCATGCGCTGGCCCGAGGACATCTCGAACAGGTCCAGGATCAGGTCGCGGTCGCGCCAGCCGTACCAGAAGACCGACATCGCGCCGAGGTCCAGGCCGCCGGTGGCGAGCCAGAGCAGGTGCGAGGCGATCCGGTTGAGCTCGGAGTGGATCACGCGCAGGTACTGCGCGCGCTTGGGCACCTCGAGGCCGATCAGCGTCTCCACCGCGCCGCAGTACGCGTGCGCGTTGAAGTAGTAGGCCAGGTAGTCCATCCGCTCGATGACCGGGATGACCTTCCAGTAGGACTTGTCCTCGCAGGTCTTCTCGATGCCGGTGTGCACGTAGCCGATCACCGGCTTGATGTCGCGCACGACCTCGCCCTCGAGCGTCGTTATCAGCCGCAGCACGCCGTGCGTCGCCGGGTGGTGCGGGCCGAGGTTGAGCGTCAGCAGCTCCTCGTGCTCCGGGTGCTCGACGTGCGCGAGGTCGATGGAGGACTCCATCTCGCGGTAGGAGAGGCCCGGCGCCGCGGTCGGGCGCGGCGTGACGTCGCTCACTTCCACCACCCCGGGAGGCTGCGCTCGTTGTTGGTGAACAGGACCGCCTCGCCGCCGATCGGGAAGTCGCGGCGCTGCGGATGCCCCTCGTAGTCCTCCGGCATGAGGATCCGGCGCAGGTCCGGATGCTCGTCGAAGACCACGCCGAACATGTCGTAGATCTCGCGCTCCTGGTGGTCCGCGGTCGGCCACTGCGGCGTGACCGAGGGGACGTTGGGCGCGTCGACCGGCACGCGGAGCTTGACCGTGATCCGGTCGACCTCCTTCATGTCCAGCAGCTCGTAGTGGACGCCCAGACGCGGCTCCTCGGGGAAGTAGTCGACCCCGTGGACGGACGCCATGAACCGGAAGCCCTTGCCGCGCAGCGCCTCCAGCACGTCGCGGATCGACTCCGGCTTGACGAGCAGTGCGGCCTTGTCGCGGAAGTAGGACGTCTCGATGACGGGGTCGCCCAGCTCCTGCGCGATCAGCTCGAGCCCGGTCGCGTCAGGCACGCGCGGTGCCCTCGATCTGCAGGTCGGAGTCGACGAACTCCTCGGTGCCGCGGCCGCCGTAGCGGGTGCGCCAGCCCTCGTCCGGCTTGGCCATGACCATCGCGCGCAGCTTCAGGATCCCGTAGACCAGCGACTCGGGGCGCGGCGGGCAGCCCGGGACGTGCAGGTCGACGGGCATGAACTTGTCCGCCGGCACGATCGCGTAGTTGTTGAAGACGCCCTGCGAGGAGGAGCAGGCGCCCATCGCGATCGCCCACTTGGGCTCGAGCATCTGGTCCCAGATGCGCCGGACGACCGGAGCCATCTTGATCGAGATGCGGCCCGAGATGATGATCAGGTCCGCCTGGCGCGGGGAGGCGCGGAAGGCCTCGAAGCCGAAGCGGGCGATGTCCATGCGCGCGTTGACGGCGGCCATCATCTCGATCGCGCAGCAGGCGAGGCCGAACGTGGCGGGCATGAAGGCGTTCGCGCGCGCCCAGTTGGCGGCCTTGTCGAGCGTCGTGGTCCAGACACGCTCCTCGACGTACTGATCGAGCTCGGGGCCGTCGAGCTCGCCCTTGAGCATCTGGCGCGCTTGGAGCTGGCGGGCGCGGAAGTCCCCGTCCTTGCCGTTGCCGAGCCGCTGGCGGCTTACTTCCATTCGAGCGCTCCCCTTCGCCACACGTAGACGAACGCCACGAACAGCAAGACGATGAACACGATGATCTCGACCAGCGCGAACGTTCCGAAGGCCTTCAGCTGGATCGCCACCGGGAACAGGAAGATGGTCTCGATGTCGAACAGGATGAAGAGCATCGCCACCAGGTAGAAGGAGATGCCGAAGCGCATCGACTTCTTGACCTCGGACGGGAGGCCGCTCTCATAGGGCTCGCCGGTCGCGGCACGGACGTGCTTCGGCTTGGGGCCGAGAAAGCTGTTCAGCGTGGCGAAGACCGCGCCGAGGATCGCCCCCAGCCCGACGAAGACCAGTGCCGGCAGATACGCGCGGATCACATCTGGGATTTGTAGCACCTTGTGCGGGCGTGTCACTTAGTGCCGAAACGCACGCGCTAAAGCCATCCTTGAGCGCGCAGGCACAGCAGCGTCACGACCGCCGCCGAGGCGGCCATCACGCCCGTCTCCCGGCGGATGATGCTCGCGACCAGCGCGTGCTGCTCGGGCTCCGGCAGCGTCGCGACCTGCTTGGCGTCCTCGAGGCCGCGCTGCTGCAGGACGATCTCGGCGGAGGCCAGGCGCAGCTGCTCGGCGACGAAGCTCACCGCGATCGGCATCAGGCCGTAGATCAGGTGCAGCCGCGGGAGGTCCTTGCCGTCGAGCAGGAGCGCCGCCCCGATTATCGCCTCGAGCATCACGAGGACCTGGCCGGCCCGCAGGAACGGGGCGAAGAGCCTGGTGGGCTGCGTCCTCCACGCGACCAGTCCGATCACGGCGGCAAGTGCGTTGACCGCGATCGTGATCGCGCCGAGGACAGCGTGAAGATCACGCATCGATCGACCTCCGGGAGTTTCGCCCCCTGGGCGAACGCTCCCAGCGAAACGAGCCCGCAGGGCGAGGCTTCGCCCTCATCCGTAGCCGCCGCGATACCAGATCAGCGGCTCGCCGGTCCCGGCCTCGGCCGCGGTGACGGTGCCGATCCCGATCGTGTGATCGCCGCCGGGAATGAGCTCCTGCAGCGTGCAGCCGACCCACGCGAGCACGCCTTCGATCACCGGGATGCCGTCGTGCACGCTGTGCGGGACCTCGGCGAACTTCTGGTCCTCCGGCGCCTTGGACGCGAACAGGCGCGCGAGCGGCTCCTGCCCCTTGGCGAGCACGTTGACGCCGAAGCGCTCGCCCTCGGCGACGACCGGGAGCGTGCGCGCGCCGTTGTCGAAGCAGACGAGCAGCAGCAGCGGGTCCAGCGAGAGCGAGCAGACCGCGTTGGCGGTCATGCCGACGGGACCGTTGGCGCTGGTGGCGGTGACGACGGTGACGCCCGTGGCGAAGTGGCCCATCACGGCGCGGAAGCGCTCGGGCGCGACGGTGCGCATCACCCCACCACCAGCGTGCCCGACATGCCCAGCTCCTCGTGGTTGGAGAGCGCGCAGTACATCGTGTACGTGCCGGCGGCCAGCTTGAACGTGCGCGACTTCGTGCCGTTGGGCGGGATCGTCGTGAGGTTCATGACGTTGTGGGTGGCGCTGCGGATCCGGAACGTATGGCCCAGCCGGCCGATGTTGTGCACGGTCACCGTCAGCGGCTCGCCCTTGGGGACGCGCAGCTTCTGCGGCCGGATCAGGTAGTCGTCGAGCGTGACCTTGAAGGACGCGGGTTCGCGCGTGGTCGCGGAACCGCCGCAGCCGGCGGCGGCGAGCAGGGCCGTGAGAGCGAGCGGCAGTGTGCGGGTCAGGGCGCGCATCGGTCCCCTATGCTGTCGCACCCGATGCCGAGAGCCCGTCGTCTGCTGCTCATCGCCGCCTTCAGCCTGTCCGCGACCGCGCTTGCGGGATGCGGAGAAGAGGGCATCTCCAGCCCGCCGAAGGAACGTGCGGCGGCCGACATCTTCGTCCAGCACTGCTCCGGGTGCCACACCCTCAAGCAGGCCGGGACGCAGGGATCCGCGACCGACGTGCGGACGCGCGAGTACAAGGACGGACCGAACTTCAACCAGCGCACCGAGACGGTGAACTGCGTCCTGTTCGCGATCCGCAACGGCGGTTTCTCCAGCGGCCCGATGCCCCAGAACATCCTCACCGGCCGGGAGGCCGAGGAGGTCGCCAAGTACGTGTCCGAGAACTCCAAGCCGGCGCCCACCGGGGCGACGGCCGTGAAGATCCCGGACTGCCCTGCGGGGTAGCCGCCGTGCTCGATCTCCGCTCCATCTCGCGCGACCCGGCGCCGGTGCGGGCGGCTCTGGCACGCCGGCGCGACGGCTCCGAGGAGCGGCTGGACCGCGCCCTGGAGCTGCAGGCGCGCCGGACCGCGCTGCGGCCCGAGCTCGAAGGCCTGCAGGCGCGCCGCAACGAGGCCTCCGCCGCCATCGGGCAGGCCAAGAAGGCGGGGGAGGATGCCTCGACGGCGATCGCCGAGATGCAGGACGTCGCCCGCCGCGTGAAGGAGCTCGAGGCGGAGTCGGCCGCCGTGGAGGCCGAGCTCGCCGAGGCGAACGCGTCGCTGCCCAACCCGCCGGACCCGAGCGCGGCGGACGCCGACACGGTGCTGCGAGATTGGAGCCCGCCCACCCCGGGCGCGTCCGCGGGCCGCGATCACCTCGAGCTCGCGGGCGGGATGATCGACATGGAGGCGGGCGCCAAGGTCGCCGGCTCGCGCTTCGCCTACCTCAAGGGCGATCTCGTGTTCCTCGAGCTGGCGCTGGTGCGCTGGGTGCTCGAGAAGCTGCGCGGGCATGGATTCGAACCGGTCATACCTCCCGTACTGGTGCGTGAGGAGGCGCTCTTCGGCACGGGCTTCCTGCCTGACACCGAGCAGCAGATCTACCGCCTCGCCGATGATCCGCTGTTCCTCAGCGGGACGTCGGAGGTCGCGCTGGCATCGCTGCACGCGGGCGAGATCATGGAGGCGGTCCCGCGCCGCTACGCCGGCTTCTCGCCCTGCTTCCGGCGCGAGGCCGGAGCCGCCGGGCGCGACACCCGCGGCATCTTCCGCGTGCACCAGTTCGACAAGGTGGAGATGTTCTCTTTCGTCGAGCCCTCTGAGTCGCCGGCCGAGCACGAGCGGCTGCTGGCGATCGAGGAGGAGATCCTGCAGGCCCTCGGCATCCCCTACCGCGTGGTCAACATCGCGGTCGACGATCTCGGCGGCTCGGCGGCGAAGAAGTACGACCTCGAGGCGTGGCTGCCGTCGCAGCAGCGCCACCGCGAGCTGACGTCGACGTCGAACACCACCGACTTCCAGGCGCGCCGGCTGGACATCCGCCACCGGCCCGAGGGCGGCAAGCCGGCCCACGTGCACACGCTCAACGGCACCGCGGTCGCGGTGGGGCGGACCCTGATCGCGCTGCTGGAGAACCACCAGCGCGAGGACGGGTCGGTCGAGATCCCGCACACGCTCGTCACCTACGGCGCACCTGAAGAGCTCAGAGGTCTTTAGGTGAGCGCGAAGACGCGGCTCGGGCTGCCCGTGCCGCGGACGAGCTTGAGCGGGGCGACGACGATCAGCGCGCCGGTCGGCGGGAGCTGGGCGAGGTTCGCGAGCTGCGTGAGCCCGTACTTGCCGGCGCCGAGCAGGAAGTTGTGGACCGGGAACGGCGGGTCGAAGGAGTGGGCGGCGCCGGCGTCGGTGCCGACGGTCTCGACGCCGACGCCCACGATCTGCGCCTCCTCGGCGAGGTAGCGGGCCGCCTCGACGTCCGGGCCGGGCGTGCGGCCGCCGTTGAGGAACTCGTCCTGGTCGTGGGCGCGGGCGTCCCAGCCGGTGCGCAGCAGGAGCCAGCCGCCCGCGGGCAGCGCGCCATGCTCGGCCTCGAAGGCCTTGATGTCGGCGAGCGTGAGCAGGTAGTCGGGATCGGCGGCCGACTCGGCCGACTTGTCGATCACCGCAGCGGGGCCGATCAGGCGCTCGGGCGGCACGCTCGCCACGTCCTCGCCGTCCCTGCCCGTGATCCAGTGGATCGGGGCGTCGAAGTGCGTCCCGACGTGCTCGCCGACGGTGAGCGTGTACCACGCCCAGGCGGGACCCTTGTCGTCGTACTCGCTGATCAACTCGCGCGTGAGGCCGGGGGTGTTGGCGAACGGCGGCGGGAGCTGGAGCACGGGCGTGCCCTCCGACAGCGGCTGCGTCAGATCGACGATGCGGACGCCGCCGCCGGCGAGCGCGGCAGCGAGATCGGAGATCGGGTCAGTGTCCACGGAAAGCCTCCTCAAGCCATTCGGCACAGATGTCGGGGTCGACCTTCGCGTCCAGCACCATCGGCCGCTCCGGGTCCTTCAGCCATTCGCGCACCGCGTCGAGATCGTTCGTCGCGCCCTCGCAGCCGGCGGCGCGTGCGAGCGCGGCGAAGTCGGTCGGCGGGAACTGCGCGAGCTCGACCGGCCAGCCCATCGGGCGGAAGTGGTGCACCTCGGCGCCGTAGGCGGCGTCGTTGTAGACGACGACGAGCAGCCTCGGGCGCAGCCGCGCCAGCGTCTCGAGCTCCGGCAGCGCCATCAGCATCCCGCCGTCGCCGACCGCGGCCACCGAGAGCCGGTCCGGCCGCGCGATCGCCGCCCCGATCGCGCTCGCGAGCCCGAGTCCGACGCACTGGAACGCCTGCGGGAACACGAAGCCGCGCTCGTCCGGGACGCGCAGGTACATCGCGGGCCAGCCCATGAACGCACCCGAGTCGACCGACACGATCCGCTCGGCCGGCAGGATCTCGTCAAGGGCGATCGAGAGCGTGCGCGGGTCGACCCAGTCGTGCGAGGGCTCGTACGGCTCGTCGCGCCAGCGCCGGGCGGCGATCTCCTCGGCGAGCGCGGGCGTGCGGCGTCCGCGCACGCCGCCGGGGGCGACGGTTGCCACTGCGTCGCGGGCGGCGGCCGCCACCGCGCCGTCGTCCGCGAGCGCGGCCAGCAGCGCCTCCGCCGTCTCGCGCGCGTCGCCGTGCACCGCGATGTCCACGCGCCGGTGGGCGCCCAGCGCCGCCTCGTCGCGGTCGACCTGGATCACCGTGGTCTCGGGCCCGATCAACGAGCCGTGGCGGGTCGTCCACATGTTCAGCGCCGCCCCGAACGCGATCACCACGTCCGACGCGGCGAGGAGCTCTTGCGCCAGGGGCGTCGAGAAGCCGCCGGAGATCCCGATGTCGTAGGGGTCGCCGGCGAACAGCCCGTTGGCGACCGCGGAGGTCGCGAGCACCGCCCCGATCGCGTCGCCCAACCGCCGCAGCGCCGGCCCGGCGCCCGCGAGCGCGGCGCCCCGCCCGGCGATGATCGCCGGCAGCTCGGCGCGGGCCAGGGCGGCGACGGCGTCGTCGAGCGAGCCGGGGCGCACCGGCGCGAGCGCGGGCAACAGCGGCGGCTCGGACAGCTCGGCCTCCTGTGCCTGCACATCCAGCGCCAGCATCAGCACCACGGTGCACCGCTCGACCTGCGCGCGCCGCACCGCGCGCGTCACGTCGGCCACGGCCGTCGCCGCGCCGTGGACGCGCTCGGGCACCGCGCCGACCGACTCCACCAGCGCGTCCTGGTCGATCCGGAAGTTCGAGCGGATCTGCGCCGCGGGCGTGTCCGCCGCCAGCACGATCAGCGGCGTCCGGCTCTTGGCCGCCTCGGTCAGAGCCGTCACGGTGTTCGTCAGTCCCGGCCCCTGGTGCACGCTGACCGCGGGCAGCCGTCCGGACACTCGCGCGTACCCGTCGGCCATCGAGACCGCGCCGCTCTCGTGCCGCGAGGAGTAGAACCGCGCGCCGGACGCGACGAGCGCGTTGGTCATCGCCAGGTTGCCGCTGCCCATCAGCCCGAACACGACCTCCACGCCGAGGGCGTGGAGCGTCCGGCCGACGAGCTCGGAGACCAGCATCAGGCCCAACGCTATCGACGCCGCGCCCGGCCCGCGTTCTAGTCTCGGATCGGTGCGCGGCGCGCTGCCATGGGTCCTCCTCGCCGCCGCCGTCGCCGTCACGGCGCTCCTGCTCGACCTCGCGGGGATGCCGTCGCCGACGCTGTTCGCCGCGCTGCTCGTCGGCATCGTCGTCGCGCTCCGCCGGCCCGACGCGTTCGCGTTGCCGAACGGCGTCTTCACCGGCGCCCAGGCGGTCACCGGCGTCACGCTCGGCGCCTACCTGCAGTCCTCCTCGCTGAGCGCGATCGCCGACTCGTGGCTGCCGGTCGGGCTCGTGAGCCTCGGGACGCTCGCGCTCAGCCTCGCCGCCGGCGTCGTGCTCTCGCGCACGACCGAGCTCGACCCGGCGACGGCGGCGCTGGGATCGATCGCCGGCGGCGCCTCGGGCATCGTCGGCATGTCGGACGAGCTCGGCGGCGACGATCGCCTCGTCGCGTTCATGCAGTACCTGCGCGTGCTCGTCGTGGTCCTGCTGACGCCCGCCGTCGCGGCGCTCACCGGCGGACACGCGGCCGGCGGCGGCTCGGCGGCGCCGGCGTTCGGCGAGGAGACCGGCTGGCTCCTGACGGTCCTCATCGCCCCGGTCGGCGTCCTCGGCGGCCGCCGGCTGCACCTCCCGTCGCTGATCGGGCCGATGCTGATCGCCGGCGCGCTCACGCTCGCGGGCGCCGGCTTCGCCGTCCCGCCGGTGCTGCGCGAGCTCGCCTTCGCGCTGATCGGCCTGATGGTCGGGCTGCGCTTCACCGTCGCGACGCTGCGGCAGGTCGGCCGGCTCGTCATCCCCGTGCTGATCTCGCTCGTCGCACTGCTCCTCGCGTGCTTCGGGCTCGCCGTGATCCTCCACCTCACCGCCGGCGTGTCGCTGCGCGACGCGTACTTCGCGACCACGCCCGGCGGCCTCTACGCGGTGCTGGCCATCGCGGTCGGAGCGGGCGCGGACACGACCTTCATCCTCGCCGTCCAGGCGCTGCGGGTGTTCGTGATGATCCTGCTCGCCCCGCTCGCGGTGCGCGCCGTCGTCCGCCCGGGTAGCCGGATCCGTATGAGCGAGACCCCGATCACGCCACAGGACCCCGACATCCCCGAGGAGCCGCCGCCCGCCGAGGACGGCTCGCCCGAGGTCGACGACCAGCCGCTCGGCGTGCCCCGCGACCTCGATCCCGAGGACGCCCCGCTGCCCGGGCTGCCGCGCAAGGAGCCGCCGCAGGCCGATTGAGCGCGCGGTCGCGGGGTAGTCCACGGACATGGCCCGCGATCTCGAAGAACAACTCGTCAAGTACCTGACCGACGCCCATGCGATGGAGGTCCAGGCGCTCGCGCAGATGCGCGCGGCGCCCCGCATCGCCGGCGACGCCAAGCTCGCCGACGCGTTCAGCGCCCACCTGGCCGAGACCGAGCGCCACGAGCAGCTCGTCCGCGAGCGCCTGGACGCGCACGGCGCTTCTCCCTCCAGGCTGGAGGACCTGCTCGGCGCGCTCAGCGGCAAGGGCTTCGTCCTGTTCGCCCGCTTCAACCCCGACACGCCCGGCAAGCTGGCGACGCACGCCTTCTCCTACGAGCACCTGGAGCTGGCGACCTACGACCTGCTCGAGCGCGTCGCCCAGCGCGCGCATGACGAGGAGACCGCCCGCGTCGCGCGCACGATCCGCGCCGAGGAGGACCAGATGTCGCGGCGCCTGAGCGCGCTCTGGGACGTGAGCGCCGCCGCGTCCGGCGAAGACGTGGGCGCCTACCTGGCCGACGCGCACGCGCTCGAGGCGCAGTCGGTCGAGCTGCTCAAGCGCGGCCGCAAGATCGCGGGCGAGACGGAGCTCGCGCGGCTGTTCGAGGAGCACCTGGCCGAGAGCGAGGAGCACAAGCGGCTGATCGAGGCGCGCGGCGAGACCAGCCGCCTCAAGGACGCCGCGCTGCGCCTCGGCGCGCTCAACTGGGGCGGGTTCTTCGCCTCCCAGCGCGACACGCCGGCCAAGCTCGCGGCGTTCGCGTACGCGTTCGAGCACCTCGAGATCGCGGGCTACGAGCACCTCCGGCGCCTCGGCGACCCGGAGGCGACGGCGCTCGCCGACCGCATCCTGCCCGAGGAGCGGGCCGCCGCCGAGAAGCTCTACGCCGCGTTCGAGCCCGCGCTCAATGCGTCACTGGACGCCGTTGTGAGCGCCTGAACCAGAGCAGGCCGGCGATCGTCAGGGCGACGGCGACGAACAGATTCAGCCGCAGGCCGAGGAAGTGGTGCGCCGGGTCGATCCGGACCGTCTCCTCGAAGATCCGGAAGGCCGAGTAGCCCGCGACGTAGAGCGCGAAGAGGCCGGGCGGGCGGATGTTGCGGTGGTGGCCGAGCCACACGAGGAAGCCCGCCAGGCCGAGGTTCCAGATGATCTCGTAGAGGAACGTGGGGTGGAACGTGGCGTCGTTCGCGTACTGCGCCGGCCGGTGCTCCGGATCGATCTCGAGCCCCCAGGGGAGCGAGGTCGGCTTGCCGAACAGCTCTTGGTTGAACCAGTTCCCGACGCGGCCGATCGACTGCGCGACCAGCAGCGCCGGCGCGCCCGCGTCCATGAAGCCGGCGACGTCCGCGCCCCGGCGCTTCACGCGCCACAGCCCGACGATCACGCCGAGCGCGATGCCGCCCCAGATGCCGAGGCCGCCCTTCCAGACCGCGAACGGTCCCCACCACGTGTGCGGCACCTCGTTCCAGCTCGTGATCACGTGGTAGAGGCGCCCGCCGATCAGGCCGGCGGGGAAGCCCCACAGCGCGACCTCGTCGACCAGCTCCGGATCGCCGCCGCGCGCCACCCAGCGGCGCCGCGTGATCATGACCGCGACCACGACGGCGACCGCGTACAGCAGCCCGTACGCGTGCAGGAAGAACGGGCCGATCTGGAACCCGCTGTCTGACGGGCTGGGGATGGAGGCGATCACGGATGCCGAGGCTAACGGCCTCGTTGCGCGACGAGCCGTCTTGCGCGTACTCTCTCCGCCTCATGAGCTTCCCACGCGCTCATTTCCTCCTGCTCGCGTTCGCGGCGGTCGCCGCGTGGGCGGTGGGCGGAAGCGACGTGGTGCTCTATCTCGCGCCGTTCCTCTTGGTCGCCGGGCTGCTGCTCAGCGGGCGCTACGTCGGCGAGGAGCGGATCCTCGCGTTCCGGCGCGCCCGCGGCGTCCCGAGGCTCCGGGTCGCGCTCGCGCGAGGGTGGTCCTCGCTCCCCGAGCGGCCGCTCGCCTCGCTGCTCGAGCGCACGCCGCGGACCCGGCGCGGTCCGCCCGCGCTCGCCGCCTGACGGTTCCGCGACGGGCTCGAGCCGCACCGGCTCGCCCATGACTCCATCCCGCATATCCAGGAGGAACGCTTCCCATGAAGCTGCTCATCGCCGCGGCGGCCGCCGCAGCGCTCGCGGTTCCCGCGAGCGCGCAGGCCCACGTGACGCTCAACCCGCGCAGCGTCGCGGCCGACTCGTTCGCGCGGCTTGACGTGCGCGTGCCCAACGAGCGCGACGCCGCCTCGACGAAGTCGATCGCGGTCAGCTTCCCCGAGGGCTTCCCGTCGGTCTCGTACAAGCCCGTCTGGGGCTGGAAGGCCAAGATCACGAAGGTCAAGCCGGCGACGCCGATCACGACCGAGGACGGCGAGATCACCGACCGGGTCGGGCGCATCACGTGGACCGCGACGAGCCGGCGGTTCTGGATCGCGCCGAGCTCGTTCGAGGAGTTCGGGCTCTCCATGCGCATGCCGGCCGCGCCGGCCGGCACGGTCCTGCGCTTCCCCGCGCGCCAGACGTACAGCAACGGCGAGGTCGTACGGTGGATCGGCGCGGCGGGCTCCGATGCGCCGGCGCCGACCGTCACGCTCACGGCGGCGGCGACATGAAGCGCCTGGCGCTTTGGCTGGTCGCGGTGTCGCTGCTCCCGGCCGGCGTCGCGTGGGCGCACACGAGCGTCAAGAGCGTCTCGCCGAAGAAGGGCTCCACGCGCGACGCCGTCCGCGAGGTCCATGTGACCTTCCAGGACCACGTCATCACGGGCCTGATCGAGGTCAAGCGCGGCGGCAGCGTCGTGCCGTACAGGCGCACCGGGCTCAAGCCGAGCAACCACGCGGTCGTCCAGTGGATCCCGCAGGCGGCGCTGCGGCCCGGCAGCTACACGGCCAACTGGCGCGCCCGCGCCGAGGACGGCCATAGCGAGAAGGGCTCCTGGAGATTCCGCGTGCGCTGAGCGCGCGGGCTTGCCCTGGCCGCGGTCCCGGAGGAGGATCGCGGCCATGAGCGAGCGCACCGCATACGAGCCGGGAACGCCGAGCTGGGTCGACCTGACGACCACCGATCCCGGCGCCGCCAAGGCGTTCTACGGCGGGCTGTTCGGCTGGGAGGCGCAGGACGCCGGGCCGGCCGAGGAGACCGGCGGCTACGCGATGTTCACGCTGCGCGGCAAGCAGGTCGCGGGTGTCGGCCCCGTGATGGCAGAGGGCCAGCCCGCGACGTGGTCGACCTACGTCTCCACCGACGACGTGGACGCCGCGGTGGCGCGGGCGCGCGGCGCGGGCGGGGCGGTGCTCGTGGAGCCGATGGACGTGACCGACGCGGGCCGGATGGCGGTCGTGGCGCATCCCGCCGGCGGCGCCGTCGGCTTCTGGCAGCCGCGCGACCACATCGGCGCCGAGCTCGTCAACGAGCCGGGAGCGCTGACCTGGACCCAGCTCCACACGAGCGACAAGGACGGCGCGCTCGCCTTCTACGGCGCCGTGTTCGGCTGGACGCTCGGCGACTGGGGCGGCATGCCCGTCATCAACCTCGGCGACCGCGGGATCGGCGGGATCATGGACATGCCGCCCGGGACGCCCGACGAGGTCCCGGCGTTCTGGATGACGATCTTCGCCGTCGACGACGCCGCCGCCGCGGCGGGGAAGGCGGGCGAGCTCGGAGGTTCGGTCGTGGTGCCGCCGAGCGAGGTCCCCGGGGTCGGCCGCTTCGCGATCCTGACCGACCCGCAGGGCGTCTACTTCGGCGTCATCGCGGCAACGGGCTAGCGCAGAACGCGCTCTTGGAGCGGTTCAGGCACACCAGCCCGTGGAGCCGGCCGTCGGCGTCGACGACCGGCACGCGGCTCGTGTGCTCGAGCAGCTCGAGCGCGCGCGGGATGCCCTCGTCCGGGCGCAGGCACGGCGTCCGGGCGTTGACCGCGGGCCCGATCGCGCCGTCGGCCGGAACGTCGTCGGGCGCCACCGTGCCGAGGAACCGGTCGCCGTCGGCGACCAGCAGCAGCTTGACGCTGGGGTTCTCGAACGTCTCGCGGACGGCGGCGGCCGGGGTGTCCGGCGCGATCGTCCGTGCCTCGGCGAGCATCACGTCGGCGACCGTCGGTCCGGCCTGGTCGAGCGGGATGTGCCGAGTCGAGCCCATGCGCGTGACCTCAAGGGTACGCAGGAGTACGCTCGCGACGTGAGGATCGCGGTCCCGTTCATCGCCGCCTTCGCCTGCCTGCTGGTCGCGAGCCGCCTCGACGTGCCGATCGCCGGGTTCGCGCTGTTCGTCGTCGCCCTCGGGCTCGTGTTCGACGGCGGCAGCGCGCTGTTCGCGCGCGTGACGAGCACAGGGGGCATGCGCGACCACCGGCAGTAGCGCCGGCCGGCTGCGTGCGCAGCTACCGGAGCGGGAACGTCTCGCCGTGCTCGGACTCCGGGCGCGGCCCGAGGAGGCGCCGCTCGCCCTCCTCGATCGCGACGTCGTTGATGCTCGCCTCGCGGCGCGCCATGTAGCCCTCGTCGTCGAACTGCCACAGCTCGTTGCCGTAGCTGCGCCACCACTGCCCGGAGGCGTCGCGGCACTCGTACTGGAAGCGCACGGCGATCAGGTCGCCCGTGAACGCCCACAGGTCCTTGCGCAGCACATAGTCCAGCTCGCGCTCCCACTTGCGGGTCAGAAACGCCACGATCTCGTCGCGCCCGGTGATGAACTCGCTGCGGTTGCGCCACTGCGAGCCGGCGGTGTACGCCCCGGCGACCGTCTCCGGGTCGCGCGTGTTCCAGGCGTCCTCGGCGGCCTGGACCTTCCGGCGCGCGGTCTCCTCGGTGAACGGCGGGACTGGGGGTCTCATCGGCGCATCCTCGCCGTCGCGGACCGTCGCGGGTCGGCACGTGGCGCGGCGATCGGCACGTTCAGGGCGTGCGGGTCGGTGTGCCAGCGCCAATGGTCCCGCGGGACAGCGCGCGCGGATGGCGGGCGCGGGAGCATCCGCTGCGTCACCGACGGGGTCGCGCCCACCGACGGCGCGCGGTGCGAACGAGCGACAGGCGGCAGCCCCGGCCGTCCCGTACCGAGGAGCGCCACATGTCTCCACGAAAGCCCCTGGCCGCGCTGACGGCCGTCACCGCCGCGGCGGCCCTCGCGGTCCCGGCGTCGAGCGCGAGCGCCGCGACGCCCGTGCCCGGCATTGCGGTCGCCTCCGGCCGCTTCGCGCCCGGGTCGCTGCCGTGCCAGATCCTGATCGGCCGCATCCGCTTCGCGGCGATGACCGGGAACACCGCGTGGGCGAGCACCCTGTCGACCGCGTTCATCTACTCCGGCTGCGGGGGCGCGGCGATCTAGCCGGCGTCCCGGGCGCCGCCGCTCACGCCCGCGCGTCGAGCTCGTCGAGCAGCTCGTCGACGCGGCGGGCGATGTCGTCGCGGGTGGAGCGGACTTCATCGAGCGGGCGGCCCTTGGGGTCGGGGAGGTCCCAGTCGATGTAGCGCTTGCCGGGGACGTAGGGGCAAGTGTCGCCGCAGCCCATCGTGACGACGACGTCGGCGCGCTCGGCCAGCTCGTTCGTGAGCGGTTGGGGGCGCCGGCCGGCGAGGTCGACGCCGAGTTCGCGCATGGCGGTGATGACCTCGGGATGGACGTGGCCGTTGGGGTCGGCGACGCTGCCGGCCGACTCGGCCGTGTGACGTCCGGCCGCTGCGCGCTCGAAGAGCGCCTGGCTGATCTGGGAGCGGCCGGCGTTATGGAGGCAGACGAAGAGGATGTGGCTCATGGGCGATCCTCCGCCAGCAGTCCGCCCAGCTCGTGCGGTATGACGACGTCGGCCGCGGCGCGCTCGACGCCGGGGTACAGGGCGCGAACCATGCCAACCGCCGCCAGGCCGCCGACGAGCTGGGCGATGACGAAGCCCGGAACCGACGCGGGCGCGATGCCGGCGAATGTGTCGGAGAACATGCGTCCGACGCTGATCGCCGGGTTGGCGAAGCTGGTCGAGCTCGTGAACCAGTAGGCGGCGCCGATGTACGCGCCGACGGCCGCGGGTGCCGTGGGCGCCCGATCGCTGCGGGCGAGCGCGAAGATCACAAGCAGCAGGCCGAGCGTCGCGATGACCTCGGCGAGAAGGTGCGCGGGGCTCGCGCGATGGTGCGTGGAGATGCTGATCGCGCTGAGCGCGAACATGCCGTTGGCGGTGACGGCGCCCGTGATGCAGCCGGCCACCTGGGCCGCGATGTAGGCGAGCGCGTCACGCCTGGAGAGGCCGCCGAAGGCGGCGTCGACGAGCGAGACGACGGGGTTGAAGTGTCCACCGGAGACCGGCCCGAACATGAGGATGATCGCGAACAGCCCGGCCGCGGTCGCGGCGGCGTTCTCCAGCAGTTGCAGCCCGACGTCGTCGGAGAGCTGCTGTGCCGCGATCCCGGATCCGATCACCAGCGCGGCGAGGAACGCGCTGCCGAGGAACTCCGCGAGCAGGCGACGCGAGAGCGGCGAGGTCACGACCCGCACGCTACTCCATTGACAATCGTCATTTCAATCGATACAAGTGAATAGATGGCTGTCGATCTGGAGCTCGCGCCCAAGACCAAGCGCCCCGCCGGCCAGCCCTGCTGCGAACCGGTCGTCTACCCCGATGTCGATCGCGAGCGCGCGATCCGGATGGCCGAAGTCGCGAAGGCGCTCGGCGATCCCGTGCGGCTGCAGCTCGTCGACGTGCTGCGCAAGCACGCCGGCAAGGTCTGCGTGTGCGAGCTGGTGCCCCTGTTCGACATCTCCCAGCCCACGCTGTCGTTCCACCTCAAGAAGCTCCGCGAGGCGGGGATCGTGGACTCGGAGCGGCGCGGCCTGTGGGCGTACTACTACGTGATCCCCGACGCGCTGCAGGAGCTGACCGCATGGCTGAGCTGACCGACGCGATCCCCGCGCCCACCGTCTCCTCCTGTTGCGCGCCGGAGGCGCAGGAGACGTGCTGCGAGCCGTCCGACAAGGCCGCCTGCTGCGACACGAGCGCCGCCGGCGGCAGCTGCGGCTGCTCCGCGGGGACCACCTCGATCGCCGGCGACCCCGACGCCCTGCGCGAGACCGTCCGCGAGCGCTACGCCGCGGCGGCGCTGCGCACCACCGACCCGGCCGCCGCCTCGGGCTGTTGCTCGAGCGACGGGGCCGTGATCACCGACGAGCAGGCCGCCCTCTTCGGCGCCGGCCTCTACGCCGGCGGCGAGCGCGACGAGCTGCCCGACACCGCGCTCATGGCCTCGCTCGGCTGCGGCAACCCGACCGCGATGGCCGACCTGCGCGACGGCATGACCGTGCTCGACCTCGGCTCCGGAGGCGGCATCGACGTCCTGCTCTCCGCCCGTCGCGTCGCCCCGTCCGGGACCGCCTATGGCCTCGACATGACCGACGAGATGCTCGATCTCGCGCGCCAGAACCAGACCAAGGCCGGAATCACGAACGTGCACTGGCTCAAGGGCCACATCGAAGCCATCCCGCTCCCCGCCGACACCGTCGACGTCGTCCTCTCCAACTGCGTCATCAACCTGTCCACCGACAAGCCGCAGGTCCTGCGCGAAGCCGCCCGCGTCCTCAAGCCCGGCGGCTGGTTCGCGGTCTCAGACGTCGTCGCCGACCCCGGCATGGACGACGCCACCCGGGCCGACATGCAGCAGTACGTCGGCTGCATCGCCGGCGCGCTGACCCGCGACGAATACGCCGAGTACCTCGCGGCCGCCGGCCTCGCCGACATCGAGATCACCGAGACCCACCGCGTCCACGAGCACGCCGGCTCCGCGATCATCCGCGCCCGCAAGCCGTTGTAGCGCCCGGGTCGGCCGGGTCGAGCCGCGAGCCGTCGCACCGACGGCTACCGAACCAAGCCCGGCGCGGCCCGCCTACGCGACGGTCTCAGAGCTCGATGAGTGATTCCATGTCGAGAAGCTCTGACCGGCTCCGCTCACAAGGTGAAGGGCCACGACAGGCGCGGCCCGCGACACCAGGAGACCACCATGCCGAAGTACCTGCTCCTCAAGCGCTACCGCGGCGGCCCGGAGCCGCACCATCCCTTCCCCCCGATGGACCAGTGGGCCCCCGAGGACGTCGAGGCGCATATGGCCTTCCAGAAGCACGTCAGCGAGCTGCTGGAGGAGAACGGCGAGTACGTCGACGCGCGGGCGCTCACGCCGGCGCGCACGTGGGTGAGCTACGGCGGCCCGGACGCCGCGCCGGTCACCACCGACGGCCCGCATCCCGAGACGAGCGACCTGGTCGCCGGCTGGTACATGATCGACGTGGAGTGCCGCGAGCGTGCGCTCGAGCTCGCGGCCTACGTCTCCTCCGCGCCCGGCCCCGGCGGCGAGCCGCTGTGCGAGTGGATCGACGTCCGGGAGGTCATGTGGGAGCGTCCCCGGACGACTGACGCGGCGTGATCGACGAGCCGACGCGACGGCTGGACGAGGGCGCGCTGCGCGGGTTCGGGCGGGATCTCATTCCTCAGGTGCTCGCGGGCCTGGTCCGGCGGGGCGAGGACTTCGACGCCGCCGAGGACGCGCTGCAGGAGGCGCTGCTGGAGGCGCTGCGGGTGTGGCCCGAGCACCCGCCGCGCGACCCGCGCGCGTGGCTGGCGACGGTCGCGACCCGGCGGCTCGTCGACGCCCGCCGCAGCGAGGCCGCCCGTCACCGCCGCGAGGAGGCGACGTACGCCGAGCCGCGGGCCGCCGCCACCGAGGAGGGCGACGACACTCTCTTCCTGCTCTTCTGCTGCTGCCACCCCGAGCTCGCGCCCGCCTCCCAGGTGGCGCTGACCCTGCGCGCGGTCGGCGGCCTCAGCACCCGGGAGATCGCCGACGCCTTCTACGTGCCGGAGGCGACGATGGCGCAGCGGATCAGCCGGGCCAAGCGTGCCTTGAAGGGGCGCCGCCTGGACCAGCCGGGCGACCTCGCCGTCGTGCTGCGCGTGCTCTACCTCGTCTACACGGCCGGGCATATCGGCCCGCCCACCCGGGTGGACCTGGCCGGCGAGGCGATCCGGCTCGCCCGCCAGCTCACCCTCGCCACCGAGGAGCCGGAGGCGCGCGGGCTGCTCGCGCTGATGCTCCTCAACCACGCCCGCCTCCCGGCGCGACTCGACTCAGAGGGTCGCATCGTCACGCTCGACCGCCAGGACCGCGGCCTGTGGGACACCCGCGCGATCGCCGAGGGCGTGCGCGTCCTGCAGTCGGCGCTGGCCGTTCAGCGCCCCGGGCGCTACCAGATCGAGGCCGCCATCGCCGCCCTGCACGACGACGCGGCAAGCGCCGAGGAGACCGACTGGCCGCAGATCCTCGCCTGGTACGACGACCTCGTCGCCCTCACCGACGACCCGGTGCACCAGGACCCCGCCGCCGTGCTCGGCCGTGCGGTCGCGGTCGGCCACGTCCTCGGTCCCGCCGCGGGGCTGCGCGAGACCGACCGGCTGCGCGAGGTGCTCGGCGACCGCCACCGGTGGCATGCGGTCCGCGGCCATCTGCACGAGCTCGCCGGCGATCTGCCGGCCGCCGGCGCCGCGTACGCGGATGCCGCCCGCCGGGCCACGGACGTCGCCGAGCGCGACCACCTGGTCCGTCAGGCCGCCCGCGCCCGGGCCGGCGAGCTATGAACGAACAGTCGTCTCACTGAGCGTCCTCCCAGTCGACGACATCGACGCCGTCGTCGTGGCCGCCAACCGCCTCCCGCGTCAGTGGTCGCTCCGGGCAGGATGCTCAGATGGGGCGCCGACCGCTCCGGCTGCCGGGATTGATGCGGAAATCTCCCACGTCGCTCGCGCGGAGCGGAGGGGGCGGGATTCGAACCCGCGGTCCGCGTGAACGGACTCCGGTTTTCAAGACCGGTGCATTCGGCCGCTCTGCCACCCCTCCGGGGGGCTACAAGCGTACGAGTTTGTCCCGTCGCCGTACGCCACGGCTCCGCGACGGCGAGCTCGGCACCCGGCCCGGCGCCGGCTTCGGGCCCGGCGATGGTGCCGGTCGTGATCCGAGACGAGGCGGAGCGCCCGCTGCGTCACGACGTGTCACGGTCACGACCGAGCGCTGACCCGGTCAGATCCCGCCCTCGCTGCGCGCTCCGTGGCTCCCCCCGGGCATCCATGCGGTCGAGCCGGCGTGGCGGGAGCGTGACGCGTCGCCGCTCCTGCACCGGTTCTTGGAGCTCGCGGGGCCCTCGTGTGCTTGAGTGAGCCGGCGAATGTCCTGGAACGGACTCTTCCGGGCGTCGGGTCGGCGGCGCTCCCCAGTCTCACGCCTCCGCTCCGGGGGCGACATCGCCGTCGACCTCGGCACGGCCAACACCGTCGTCTACGTGCGCGGGCGCGGCATCGTGCTCTCGGAGCCGTCCGTGGTCGCGATCGACCAGAGGACCGGCGAGGTCCACGCCGTGGGCGCCGACGCCCAGCGGATGATCGGCCGCACCCCCGCGACCATCTCCGCCGACCGGCCGCTGCGCCACGGCGTGATCGCGGACTTCGAGATCACCGAGGCGATGCTGCGGCAGTTCGTCGACAAGGTCCTGTCGAGCCGCTTCTCGCGCCCGCGGATGGTCATCTGCGCCCCATCGGGCATCACCGAGGTCGAGCGCCGCGCGGTGGAGGAGGCGACGTTGAGCGCGGGCGCGCGCGAGGTGCATCTGATCGAGGAGTCCCTGGCCGCCGCCATCGGCGCCGGGATCGACATCGCCGAGCCCGTCGGCCGCATGGTCGTGGACGTCGGCGGCGGCACGTCGGAGGTCGCCGTCATCTCGCTCGGCGGCCTGGTCGTCGCGCGGTCGCTGCGCGTCGGCGGCTACGACCTCGACGACGCGATCACGACCCACATCCGCCTCGAGCACCGGATGGCGATCGGCTCGCAGAGCGCCGAGGCGATCAAGCTGGCGGCCGGGAGCGCAACGCCGCTCACCGAGGAGATCGAGACGTCGATCCGCGGCCGCGACCTCGCCTCCGGCCTCCCGCGCGAGCTGGTCCTTACCTCCGACGAGGTACGCCAGGCGATCGCCGCGCCGCTCGCGGAGATCATGACCGCGATCCACGCGACCCTGGAGGAGACGCCGCCGGAGCTCGCCGCCGACATCACCTCCGAGGGCATCCTCCTGGCGGGCGGAGGCTCGCTCCTGCGGGGGTTCGAGAGCCGCGTCGCGGCGGAGACCGGGATGCCCGTCCGGATCGCCGACGACCCCCTCGCCTGCGTCGCCACCGGCGCCGGGATGTCGCTCGAGGAGCTCGACTCGATGGGGCGCGGACGCCGCAATCACACCGGTTGACCGCCCGATCTCTACACTCCGGGAACCCGCGGACAGGTGGCCGAGTGGCTGAAGGCACTCGCCTGCTAAGCGAGTATGGGGTTTATAGCTCCATCGCGGGTTCGAATCCCGCCCTGTCCGCCTGCATCACGGCCCGGCTAAACTGGTCGGCCGCACCAACTTGCGCCCGTAGCTCAGCTGGATAGAGCGTCGGTCTACGGAACCGAAGGTCAGAGGTTCGAATCCTCTCGGGCGCGTCACGAAAGCCCCGCTGATCGCGGGGTTTTCTCGTTTCAGGGCTCGTCAACAGCGGTCTCGGCCTGGCGCTAGCTCCGGACGACCAGCGAGAGCGTGGCTCGGTCTCGCCCGGATGCCTGCTTCGCCTGGCGGAGCAGGCGCCAACGACGCCATCGACGCCGGCCCCGCCGAACCAACGCTCCGTGAACTGCGCCACTCACGGCTCAAGCTCATAGCGCCGTGCTCGACCTCGCTTGGCGCTGTTGTCTCATCCCGAGAATCCGTCCCTCGCGTGCGCTGCGGAGCGGCGCGCCGAGCGGCTTCGGCGCGAGCGGTTGTGTCCGAGAAAGGGCATTCTCGGACGTGTTCGCTGCCCAGTGCTGCCCATTGCTCACGGCGTGGTTGTGGATCCAGGGCCGGTGAGCGGCTTGTCCTCGCCGGGCGGCGCCTCGTCGTCGCTGACGGCGCGGCGCAGCCAGAGCGTCATGGTGGGGGGACTGCGCTGGGTGATGGCGAGCCGTCCATTTTCGGCGTGAGCGAGCGCCTGTGCGAGGGCGAGGCCGATGCCGTGCCCGTCACGCGATGCGGTTCGGCGGGTGAAGACGTGGTCGCCGCCATCGGTGAAGCCGGGGCCCTGGTCGCTGACGTCAATGGCGAGCCAGTGATTGATGGCGCGAACGGTGATCGTGACAGGGCCGTGGCCGTGGCGGTGGGCGTTGTCGAGCAGTACGTCGAGGATCTCGGTGACGACGGCCGGGGTGGCGCGGGCGACGGGATGGCCGGTGCGTGTGAGTAGGTGGATCGGTCGGGCGTCGGCGGCGAGTGGGCCGCGCCAGCGGGTCTCGATGTCGCTGAGCAGCGCGGCGAGGTCGGTGTGCGCGGTGGGGCGCGGGGCGTCGCGCGCGACGGCGAGGAGCGTGTCGATGGTGGCTTGGAGGCGGTCGACCTGCGCGAGCGCGCCGGCCAGCTCGGGTGGGGGTTCGCCGCGCAGCTCGATCGCCTCGAGCTCGATGCGCAGCGCTGCGAGCGGGGTGCGCAGCTGGTGAGAGGCGTCGGCGCTGAAGGTGCGCTCGCGCGCGATGAGGCTGCCCAGCCGACGGGCGGTGTCGTCGAGCGCGGCGGCGATCTGGTCGGCTTCGAGCACGCCGCCGCGCGGTGCCCGGGCCGCGAAGTCGCCGTCGCCGAGGCGCCGGGCGGCCGCGGCGAGCCGCTCGAGCGGCCGTGCCAGGCGCCGGCCGAGAAGGGAGGCGGCGAGCACGGCGAGCGCGACGACGATCGCCGCCAGGCCGGCGAGCGCCAGCCAGGCGCGGTGCGTGTCGCGCATCGCGCCGGCGTCGCTGCGCTGCGCGCGCACGGCCCCGGTTACGCGCTCGCGCACGAGCAGGGGGACCGCGGCGAGCAGGCGCCCATCCTGGGCGCGGTCGGCGGGCGAGGCGGTGCGCAGCACCGCCCGCACGAGCTCGTCGGCGCGGGCGGGGCCGCTGCCGGCGACGCGCTGGCCGGCGGCGTTGTAGACGGCGAGCTGGTCGCGGGTGGGGGGCAGCTCGATGGGATCGCGGCCGGGGGCACCGAGGTCGATGGCGCGGGTGGCGGCGATCGTGTCGCGCTGCAGCCGCAGAAGCTCCTCATTGCGGTAGCTGCGTTGCAGCACGAGCGCCAGCGGGAGCGCGAAGAGCATGACCGCCGCGGCGGCGACGCCCGCGATGGCGATCATCAGGCGGCGCCTCATCGAGTCTCCAGGCGGTAGCCGACGCCGCGCAGCGTCGTGATCGCCTCGGCGCCCAGCTTATGGCGCAGCGCGAGCACGTGGGTGTCGAGCGTCTTGGTGGAGCCCAGCCAGTCGGTGTCCCAGATCTCGCGCATGATTCGTTCACGGGTGACGACGCGGCCGGCCTCGGCGACGAGCAGCGCCAGCAGCTCGAACTCCCTGGGGCGCAGCACCAGTTCGTCACCGTCTCGCCACGCGCGCCGCGCGCCGCGGTCGACCGTGACGGCGCCGGCGCGCAACGGCTCCTCGGCGCCGGGCCCGGCGGCGCCGCGGCGCAGGTGCGCGCGCACCCGGGCGAGCAGTTCGGCAAGGCGAAACGGCTTGACGAGGTAGTCGTCGGCGCCGGCGTCCAGGCCGGCGACGACGTCGAGCTCCTGGTCACGGGCGGTGAGGATGAGGATCGCCAGCTCGGGCCGAGCCGTGCGCAGGCGCCGGCAGACGTCGATGCCGTCAGCGTCGGGCAGCCCGAGGTCGAGGATGACCAGGCTCACCTCGCCGTCGGCGGCGGCGAGCGCGGGGCCGCCGCGCGCCAGCCGCCGCACGGCGTAGCCCTGGCTCTCCAGGACGCGCACGAGGCTGGAGGCGATCGCCTCGTCGTCTTCGACGAGCAGGATGCCGGAAGGGCTCACGGATGCTCGACGGTACCGGCGGGCGCTCGGTTTCTCGCGAGGTTTGACCTGACGTTGACCTGGCGAAGGCGGGGCGTTGACCCGTGTCTCCTACGGTCGCCGCACCATGCAGAACGCGTCCGATCGAGGAGTTCACATGTCCAAGCGCACAGCGCTCGCCGTAGGTGCGGCGATCGTGGTGATCGGCGCCGCCGGCTGTGGCGCCTCGTCGTCCGCGGGCGGCGGCCAGGCGCCTCAGACGGCGACCGCCAACGCCCCCGAGGTCAACCCGGCGGGCGACATCCCCGACAACCAGGCCTACGTCGCCTACGCGCCGCCCGGCGGTGGGTTCACGGTCAAGGTGCCCGAGGGCTGGTCGCGCAGCGCCACCGCCGGCGCTGTGGTCTTCACGGACAAGCTGAACACGATCCGCGTCGAGACCAAGGCGGCGCAGGCGCCGCTCACCGCGCGTGACGCCCGCCAGACCGAGCTTCCGAAGCTGGCGTCCTCGGTGTCCGGGTACCAGCCCGGCACGGTCAGCACGGTCGCGCGTAAGGCGGGCACCGCCGTGCGCATCACCTACCTAGCGAAGGCCAAGCCCGACCCGGTCACCGGCAAGACCGGTGTCGACGCCGTCGAGCGCTACGTGTTCTTCCACAACGGCAAGGACGTCATCCTCACGCTCTCTGGGCCGAAGGGCGCCGACAATGTCGACCCGTGGAAGATCGTCACCGACTCCGTGACGTGGTCGCGATGAGCGGCCTTCTGCAGGCCGAGAACCTGTACCGGTTCTTTCACGCCGGCGACGACGAGACGCTCGCGCTGCAAGGGGTGTCGCTCGCGATCCAGGGCGGCGAGGTCGTCGCCGTCACCGGACCCTCAGGATCGGGCAAGTCGACGCTGCTGGCCTGCCTGGCAGGCCTCGACGAGCCCGACGGCGGCATGGTCCGCGTTGACGGCGAGCGACTGTCGCGGCGCTCTGAGGAAGCGCGGGCGCGAGTCCGGAGCCGGCGCATCGGCATGCTCTTCCAGCAGGCCAACCTCGTCGGTCACCTCTCGGTGACCGACAACGTCGCCCTGGTGCGGCGGCTCGCCGGCTCCTCGACCACGCCGGCCTGGCGCGACGAGGTGCTCGAGTGCTGCGGGCTCACCGCGCGCGCCCACGCCCGTCCCGGTCAGCTGTCGGGCGGTGAGCTGGCCCGCGCCGGCCTGGCGGTCGCGCTGGCCAACGACCCCAAGGTCCTGCTCGCCGACGAGCCCACCGGCGAGCTGGACACGGTCACCGCCCGGCGCGTGCTCGACCTGCTGCATGATCGCGCCGCCGAGGGCGCCGCCGTGCTGATCGTCACCCACAGCCCCGAGGTCGCCGCCATCTCCGATCGGGAGATCCGCCTGCGCGACGGGAGGGTCCAGGCATGACCACCACCTCCGTGGACGTACTCGTGCTCTGCGAGGGTGCGGCGCGCACCTACGGCGACGGCAGCACCGCGACCGTCGCGCTGCAGCCGACCGACTGTCTGATCGCCCCGCGCGACCGGGTCGCCCTGATAGGCCCGTCGGGCTCGGGGAAGTCCACGCTGCTGCACCTGATGGCAGGGCTGGACGATCCGACCGTCGGCACGGTCAGCTGGCCGGGAATCGGACAGCGCGACAGCTTGCGGCCCGGACCGGTGGCCGTGATCTTCCAAGGGCCCAGCCTGCTGGCGCCCCTGACCGTCGAAGAGAACGTCGCGCTGCCGCTGATCCTCGGCGGCAGCGCCGACCGGCCAGCGCACTCGGCCGCGCGCGAAGCGCTCGCGCGGCTCGAGCTCGCCGAGCTCGCCGACAAGCTGCCGGAGGAGATCTCCGGCGGCCAGGCCCAGCGCGTCGCCGTCGCGCGGGCACTGGCGGGCGAGCCGAGCCTGATCCTGGCCGACGAGCCGACCGGGCAGCTGGACCGCGCCAACGGCGCGATCGTCGTCGACGTGCTGCTAGCCGCCGCCGCTCACGCCGGGGCGGCGCTGGTGGTCTCCACGCACGACCCGACGGTCGCCGAACGGCTGCCCGACGTGTGGGAGATCCACAGCGGGCGCCTCACCACCACCCGTCCGAAGGAGGCAGCATGGTCGCGCTGACCTGGCTGCGCGGACTGCTCGCCCACCGCCGCAGCCGCCTGCTGTCCACCGCCCTCGGCGTCGCCGTCGGCGTCGCGCTGCTCGCCTCGATCGGGACGTTCCTGTCGGCGACGACGTCGCAGATGACCCAGCGGGCGATCGCCCAGGTCCCCGTCGACTGGCAGGTCGAAACCCAGACCGGCGCCAACCCCGCCGCCATCCTGGCCAAGACGCGCCACCAGACCGGCGTCGCGCGCGCGCTGCCGGTGACGTTCGCGTCCACCACCGGACTGCAGGCCTCGACCGGCGGCTCGACCCAGCAGACCGGCCCCGGCCGCGTGCTCGGACTGCCCGACGGCTACGGCAAGGCGTTCCCCGGCGTCATCCGCGGACTCTCGGGCTCGCCCACCGGCGTCCTGCTCTATCAACAGACCGCCGCCAATCTGCACGCCAAGCCCGGCGACAGGATCACCATCGGACTCGCCGGCGGCAAGTCCGCCACTGTCAAGGTCGACGGCGTCGTCGACCTTCCGAGCATCGACTCGCTGTTCCAGAAGGTCGGCGCACCGGTTGGCGCCCAGCCGCAAGCGCCGCCGGACAACGTCGTCCTTCTGCCTCAACGCGCCTTCGCCGGCATCGAGCGCGACGCACCCGTCATCACGCAGATCCACGCGCAGCTGTCACACCGGCTGCCCGCTAGCCCGACCGCCGCGTTCACGCGGGTCTCGGGCACCGCGCGCAACCTCGAGACGCAGCTGACCGGCGGCGGCCTGGTCGGCGACAACCTCGGCACCGCACTGGACAGCGCCCGCCAGGATGCCCTCTACGCCGAGCTGCTGTTCCTGTTCCTCGGCGTCCCCGGCGCGATCCTCGCCGGCCTGGTAACCGCCTCGATCGCCTCGGCCGGCGCCGACCGCCGGCGCCGCGACGCGGCGCTGCTGCGCACCCGCGGCGCCTCCACCCGCCAGCTCGTGCGCGTCGCGCTCAGCGAGACCGCGCTCAGCGGCGGCGCCGGCGTGACGGTCGGACTGGCGGCGGCGCTGATCATCGGCTCCGCGGCGTTCGGAACCGCCAGCTTCGGCGCGTCGACGCTCTCCGCCGCGCTGTGGGCGGGCGGCGCCGCGCTCGCCGGGCTGCTGATCGCGACCAGCTCGATCGCCCTGCCCGCGTGGCGCGACGCCCGCTCGCTCACCGTCGCCGGTCAACGCGCGCAGCTCGGCCGCCGTGACCGAGCGCCGTGGTGGGCCCGCTACGGCTTGGACTTCGTCGCCCTGGCCGGCTCGGTGTTCGTGCTCTGGCAGGCGTCCAAGAACGGCTACAACCTCGTCCTGGTCCCCGAGGGGATCCCGCAGGTATCGGTCAACTGGTACGCGCTGCTGGCCCCGGTGCTCGGCTGGGTCGGCCTCGGCCTGCTCGCCTACCGCATCGCTGACCTCGTCCTCGTCCGCGGCCGCACGCCGCTCGCGCGGCTCCTGCGTCCGCTCGCCGGGGAGCTCGCGCCGACGGTCGCCGCGACGATGGGACGGCAGCGGCGGATGCTCGCGAAGGCGGTGACGCTGGTGGCGTTGACCGGCGCGTTCGCCGGTTCCACCGCGGTGTTCAACTCCACCTACCAGCAGCAGGCCGAAGCCGACGCGCGCCTGTCCAACGGCGCCGACGTCACGGTCACCGAGTCGCCGGGCGTGCAGGTCGGCCCGCAGGGCGCGGCGCGCCTGACCACGGTCGCGGGCGTCAAGAGCGTCGAGCCGCTCCAACACCGCTTCGCCTACGTCGGCGCCGATCTCCAGGACCTCTACGGTGTGCGGCCGCAGAGCATCGGCGCCGCCGGCAAGCTCCAGAACGGATGGTTCCAGGGCGGCAGCGCCAGGCAGCTCATGAGCGACCTGGGCCGGCGGCCCGACGGGATCCTCGTCTCCGCCGAGACAGTCAAGGACTTCCAGCTCACCCAGGGCGACCTGATCCGGCTCCGGCTCCAGGACGGCCGGACCAAGCAGTTCAAGACCGTCCCGTTTCATTACGTCGGCGTGGCCAAGGAGTTCCCGACCGCGCCGAAGGACTCGTTCTTCGTCGCCAACCAGAGCTACGTGACCAGGGCGACCGGCAGCGACGCGGTCGGCGCCTTCCTGGTCCAGACCGACGGCACCAACCCCGGCGTCGTGGCCCAGCGCCTGCGCACCCGGCTGGGCACCAGCGCCCAGGTCACCGACATCGTCAACCAGCGCAAGGTGATCGGCTCCAACCTGACCGCCGTCGAGCTGTCGGGCCTGACCAAGGTCGAGCTCGGCTTCGCGCTGGCGCTCGCCATCGCGGCGTCCGGCCTGACGCTCGGCCTCGGCTTCCAGGAACGCCGCCGAACGTTCGCCATCGCAAGCGCACTGGGAGCGAAGACCCGGCAACTCGGCGGCTTCGTGTGGGGCGAATCAGCATTTGTCACTGCGGGCGGCCTGATCCTCGGGACCGTGGCCGCCGTGGCGATCTCCGACATGCTCGTCAAAGTCCTCACCGGCGTCTTCGACCCGCCGCCCGACACGCTCTCGGTGCCGTGGGTCTACCTGGGCGGGGTGATCGTGCTGACCGTCGGCGCGGTCGGCGCGGCCGGGACCGCGACCCTGCGCGCACTCCGCCGGCCCGCCATCGAAGAGCTCCGCGACCTGTAACGGCGTGACTTCGATGCGGTGCCGCCTCCATCCCGCCGGCGCCCGAGCTCGCCGCCACGCCGCGTGCTCATCGGCCCCGAGAGGCTGTCGACGACGCGTTCGTGTTTCCGGGTCGCGCCGGCGGTGCATCCGATCAGGGCAGCCTGCGCCGCCGGGTGCTCGTGCCCGGAGCCCGACGGGCGGGCCTGTCGGGCGCGCCGTAGGAGGCGCTGCTCCACGGTTTCTTGGCTATTCCTCTCGAAGCGTGGTGTTGTTCCCCTGTCGGTCATCGGCGGGGCGCCGCGCGGCGGGTAGTTGCACCGTGACGCAGAGCCCGCCTGCGGCCCGGGGGGTGAGGGTGAGGGTTCCGTCGTGGGCTTCGGCGATGCTTTTGACGATGGCCAGGCCGAGGCCGACGCCTGCGTGGTCGGTGCGTATGCGGTTGGAGCCGCGCTGGAACGGCTCGGCGAGCATGGCGACCAGCGGCGGGGTGAGCTGCTCGCCCGTGTTCTCGACGGCGAGCACCACGGCCTTGGGGTGAGCGCTGGTCGTGACCCACACGGTGCCCTGTTCGGGCAGGTTGTAGATGATCGCGTTGTGCACGAGGTTCGTAGCCATCTGCACCAGGAGCGCGGGTGAGCCGATGGTGGGGGTCACGTCGCCGGAGGCCTCGATGGCGACGCCGCGCTCTTCGGCAAAGGGGAGGAGCGTCTCGGTGGCCTCTTCGGCGATGAGCGACAGGTCGACGTGTTCTGGGGCGAAGGACCGCTGGTCGGCGCGGCTGAGCAGGAGCAATGCTTCGGTGAGGTGGATCGCCCGGGTGTTGACGGCGTGGAGGCGGTCGACGAGCTCGTCGTTGCCGCGGCGCTGATCGTTGCGGGCGACGTCGAGCAGGGTTTGCGTGATCGCCAGCGGGGTGCGCAGTTCGTGCGAGGCGTTGGCGGCAAATCTCTGCTGTTCGGCTGCGAATCTCTGCTGTTCAGCGACGTGTGCCTCGAGCCGGGCGAGCATGGCATCGAAGGCGTCGGAGAGCTCGCGAAACTCGTCGCTGCGGCCGGGTAGCCGGATCCGGTGGGCAAGCGATCCAGTCGCGGCGACGCGTGTGGCGTCGGTGATCCGGTCCAGGGGAGCGAGCATCCGTCCGGCGAGAAACCACCCTCCCAGGAGACCGAATACCAGCAGGAACGCCAGCACTACGACTGCCGCCGAGCCGAAGGCGGCTGGGCCGAAGTTGTGTGGGTCGAGGGCGAGCGGGAAGTTGGAGAGCTTGGGAACGAGCCTGCTGGCGGGCACGCCTCGCAGCAGGAACACCCATACAGCGGCGAGCAGCAGGGCGCCTGCGAGCATGAGGAAGCCGGCGTAGCTGAGGGTGAGCTTGAGGCGAACGCTCAACCCGGGAGATCTATCCACGGCCTTGCCCCTCGGTCGCGGTATCGATGCGGTACCCGGCGCCGGCGACGAGGACCTCAAGCACGGCGAACTGTTTGCGAGTCAGCGTGACGTAACGGTCGTCGCGGTGGGCCTCTCGGCGGAAAGGGTCGAGCCGCAGGCCGGCGATCTCGTCACCGGATGGCCCGGAGATGTCTCGGTCGAGGACGGCGATGTCGTAGGCGTTGACGCTCAGCAGCTCCAGCGCCGTGTCGACGTCTCCGGCGATGTCGGCCGCGATCGCTTCCAGGCGCAGGCCGTCGCGGATCGCGCCCGCCATCAGGGGCTCGTCCTCAACCAGCAACACGCGCATGCGCCAAAGCTACGGGCTGGAACATATCGCCGGCATATCGAAAATCGCATACGTGCCGGCAACGCCACGCTGCGTTCACTGGCGCCGTGGCCTACACCGAGCGAGCACGAACAGCGCCCCGCCGGACCCGGATTCGCAAGTCCCGAGTCGCCGGCCTACTCGTCGTCATGGCGGCGATCACCGCCCTGAGCCTTGAGTGGCGTGCGTCGTCGTCGTCGAGGGATGCCTCGTCCTCCACGGCGGAAGCACCCATTCATGTCCACCGAGGTGAGCGCCCTGGTTCACCGAGTGAGACTGGCGGTGGCGCCTCCACCGGTCGCCTCGGGCTTGGCGAGGCTGACGGTGCCATCCCCGACGACACGACGGTCTTCGACGACGAGATTCCGGGCGTTGCCAAGCTGAACTCGGATCTGCTCGGTGCCGTACGCCGAGCAGCAACCGACGCGGCAGACGTCGGGGTCCAGTTCTACGTCGATAGCGGCTGGCGTTCCCCGGAGTACCAGGAGCGACTCCTCCGCGAGGCGGTCTCGAAGTACGGCTCAGAAGCGGAAGCGACCCGATGGGTCGCCACCCCGAACACGTCCGCGCACGTGAAGGGGGACGCCGTCGACATCGGGCCTTCCGCGGCCGCAGCGTGGCTGTCCGAGCACGGCGCCGCGTACGGGCTGTGCCAGATCTACGGCAACGAACCCTGGCACTACGAGCTGCGCCCCGAGGCCATCGCGCACGGTTGCTCTGCCATGTACGCCGACCCGACGCACGATCCAAGGATGCATCAATGACCAGGCACGCTCGCGATAGCGGCAACCCCGGGTCGAAGGGGTCGTCGGCGCCGGGGACGCTGCCGCCGAGAGGGTCCTCGGGGTGAAGGGGTCGCCGCTCGCGCCGGCGTCCTCTACGCACGCATCAAGGATGCAGCAGCGGACCGGCAAGCGTTCGCAAAGAACCGCTGACAACGCAACCCCTCATACATCTGGAGCAAACATGACTAGAAGACTGCGACCGTTGGTCGCTCTTTCGCTCGCCGGCCTGATTGGCCTGGTCAGCGCGGGCTGCGGATCGAACGCATCTTCCGAGACCGGCACCCCGAGCAGCACCGACACCACCGGTAGCACCAGCAGTTCGGGCACCAGCAGCACCGGCGACACCGGCAGCGATGCTGAGAAGAAGCTCACCAAACAGGAGAAGGCGGTGAAGTTCGCCGAGTGCATGCGGGCCAATGGCGTCCCCCATTTTCCGGACCCAGACGCGAACGGCGACTCCAACTTCGGGGTCGACGTGAGCAGAGAGGTGTGGCTGAAGGCCGTCGACGCATGTAAGGCCCTGAAGCCACCGGGCGCGTTGAGCTCAAAGCGGACTCCCAAGGAGCAGTCGGCGAGCCTGAGGTTCGCTCAGTGCGTTCGCGACAACGGCGTGAAGGACTTTCCGGACCCGGTCAACGGTGAGCCGCTGATCGACACCTACAAGATCCCGTCCTCCAATAAGCCCGGTGGCATGACCATTCTCAATGCCGCGACGCACAAGTGCGGTGGCATCCTGAAGTCGGCAGCCGGAGGCCAGGGGTGACGCGCAAGCGCTGGACGCCGGCCGCAGCGGCCGTGCTGGTCGCGGGGGTCTGCGGCGTGGTCGCGAGGTCGGGTGCGGAGCACCCGGCCGCGGCCGCCCAGCCGGCGGCTGACACCGAGAAGGTGGAGAAGGGCGAGCTCTCGGCACTGGTCTCCGGGGCCGGGACCCTGACATACCGCGCGCGGTCGGACGGCTCGCCGTACGCCGTAGTCAACCAGGCCGGCGGCGTGTACACCCAGCTACCCGAGGCCGGGGACAAGGTCGGCTGCGGCGGCGTGCTCTACCGGGTGGACAACCGGCCGGTGGTGCTGCTGTGCGGCACGATCCCGGCCTACCGCGCTCTGCACGTGGGCGTCACGGGCCCGGGCGTGCGTCAGCTCAACCGCAACCTGCACCAGCTCGGCTACGACACCGACGCCCATGTCCGCATCGACCCCGCCGGCAGCGCCTTCACGTCGAAGACGGAGCAGGCGCTCAGGGTGCTCCAGCGCAAGAAGGGCGTTGGCGTGACCGGCAAGCTCGCGACGGGTGACGCGGTCTTCCTGCCTGAGGCCATCCGGATCGCCAAGGTCACCGGCCAGCTCGGGGGATCGGCCCGGCCGGGCGCTCCGGTGCTGAGCGCCACCTCGGACAAGTTGCACGTTCGGGTGGACCTCGATGCGTCTCAGCAGGGCGAGGTCCACAAGGGCGACCGAGTCCAGATCACACTGCCGGGCAACACGCCGGTGACGGGACGCGTCAAGGGCTTCGGACGAGTCGCCCAGGCTGAACAAGGAAGTCAGGCGGCCGACGCGACCGTCCCGACCTTTATCGACCTCGACGACCCGGCCAAAGCGGACGGACTCGACCAGGCCCCGGTCGAGGTGGACATCACCACCAAGGGCGTCGACAACGCTCTGAGCGTCCCGGTCACCGCGCTGGTCGGCAAGTCCGGCGGCGGCTTTGCCGTCGAGGTGGTACGCCCTGGTGGGCGGCGCGAGCTGGTCGCCGTGAAGCTGGGCCTGTTCGACACCGGCGGCGGACGAGTCCAGGTCGACGGCGCTCTCCGCGCAGGCGATTCGGTGGCGGTGCCGTCAATATGAGCGACGCAGTCCTGGAGCTGGACGAGGTCACCAAGGTCTACGGCGACGAACCCCCGGTGTTCGCGTTGCGAGGTGTGTCCTTCTCCGTGGGGCGCGGCGAGCTGGTCGCGATCGTCGGGCCCTCCGGGTCTGGCAAGTCCACGCTGCTGCACGTCATCGGGACCCTCGAGCGGCCCAGCAGCGGCGTGGTCCGCATCGGCGCGATCGACGCGGCGGGCCTCGACGATCGCGAGGTGTCGCGACTGCGCGCCCGGGAGATCGGATTCGTCTTTCAGCAGTTCTTCCTGGCCGAACACGCCACGGTGCGCGAGAACGTCGCCGACGGGCTGCTCTACGCCGGCGCCCCCGCCGCCGAGCGGCACGCGCGCGCCGACGAGGCGCTTGAACGGGTCGGACTCTCCCACCGCGCGACGTTCAAGCCGACCAAGCTCTCCGGTGGCGAGCGCCAGCGGGTCGCGATCGCGCGGGCCCTCGTCGGGCGTCCCGCGGTCCTGCTCGCCGACGAGCCGACCGGCAACCTCGACAGCACCACCGGCGCGTCGATCATGGCGCTCGTCCGCGAGCTCAACGCTGCCGGCGCCACGATCGTCATGATCACCCACGACGCGGGCCTCGCCGACCAGCTGCCGCGCCAGATCCGGATGCTGGACGGCGAGGTGGTGTCCGACACCGCCCGTGACCGCAACGCCCCCGCGGCGCCCGTGGCGACGGAGGGACAGACGTCATGAGCGCCGACGCGGGACGCTTGCGCCTGAACGATGCGCTGCGGGTGACCAGCGTCGGCCTGCGCGCCCGGCCGCTGCGCGCCGCGCTGTCAGCGCTGGGAATCGCGATCGGCACGGCAGCGATCGTGGCGGTCCTCGGACTGTCGTCCTCCTCGCAAGCCGGGCTGCTCGTTGAGATCGACCGGCTCGGCACGAACATGCTGACCCTCGAGGCCGGCCAGAGCATCACCGGACAGCAAGCGCAGCTGCCGCGCGAAGCACCCGGGCGGATCACCCTCCTCGACAACGTCGAACAGGTCGCGCACACCGCGCTGATCAAGGACAAGGGCGTCTACCGGAGCCGGCTGATCCCGGCAACCGACACCGGGGGACTGCAGGTACGCGCCACCAGCCTGAACCTGCTCTCCGTCCTCAACACCGGCGTAGCGCGCGGCGCCTGGCTCAATCCCGGGACCGCCCGCGAGCCGGTCGCCGTGCTCGGTCGGGTCGCCGCGCAACGGCTGGGCATCGACCGGACCTTCCCCGACCAACGGATCTGGCTGGGAGGCCAGTGGTTCAACGTCGCAGGCGTTCTGCAGTCCTCACCGTTGGAGTCCGACATCGACAACAGCGCCTTGATCGGCTACCCGGCCGCCCAGCGGTACCTCGGCTACCTCAGCCTCGTCCAGGGTGAGCGGAAGGCCGGCCCGCCGAGCTCGATCTACGTGCGCTCGGACACCGACCACGTCGCCGAGGTGCAGGCGCTGCTCGCGCCGACCGCCAACCCCCAGGCAGCCGACGAGGTCAACGTCAGCCAGCCCTCAGACGCGCTCACCGCCCGCGCTGCCGCTGCTGGAGCGTTCGACAGCCTCTTCCTCGGACTCGGCATCGTCGCCCTGATCGTCGGCGCCGTCGGCGTCGCCAACATCATGATCATCTCCGTGCTGGAACGACGCTCGGAGATCGGCCTCCGTCGCGCCCTCGGCGCGACCAAGAACCAGATCCGCACCCAGTTCCTCGGCGAATCGATCCTGCTCGCCGCCGTCGGCGGCATCGTCGGCGTGCTCGCCGGAGTCACAGCAACGGTCATCTATGCCGGCTCGAAGAACTGGGCCATCGTAATCCCCGTCGAAGCGTGGACGGGCGGCATCGCCTCAGCCATCCTCATTGGCGCGGTCGCCGGCCTGACGCCGGCCATCCGAGCCTCCCGGCTACCGCCCACCGTGGCATTGCGGACGGCCTGAACTTGGTGCCAGCGGTCGAGCTCGACCTTGTCGAACGACCCGATTGCCGCCATCGCGGCGGCGTGGACGAGGACGTCGCACCTGCTGTGGGGCTCCAGCACCAGTCCAGCAGCTCGGCGCACGTCGTCGGCGTCGCCCTAGGTCGACGACCACATCTCCCGTGCGGTCGAGGACGACGACTGTGTGAGTGGATGCGAGCCGCGCTGCGATCGCCCCATCCATGGCGCCCGGCGCCGCCGGTCACGACTGCCACGCGATGCGGGCCATGGTCAGGCACCGGGCTCTCCTACCTGAGCCGGCGGTGCGGACGCGTACACCGGAGTGACGTCGATGTAGGTCCGGTAGTCCGCGACGGAGCCATTTCGTAGCCGGAACACGTTGCAGCAGGGGACGCTGACCTCTCTCCCGTCGAGGCGGATGTAGTGGACGTCAAGCTCCGCGATCAAGGTGTCGCCGTCGCGCCACACGTCGATGACATCGTGCCGGAAGCCCGCCACCGAGGCGAAGAAGCCGTTCACCGCTTCGGCGAATGCGGACTTGCCCGCGACCGTCTCCGCGTTCCCGAGGCGCAGGCGAACGTCGTCGCTCATGAGCGACCACAGCGCCGAGACATCTTTCGCGTCGAAGGCCTCGAAGATGGCGCGGGCGTGAGCGATCGCTTCGGCGTCATCGACTCGGGCTCGGCCGCTGTTGTCGAGGCGGTGCATATCGATGAGATCGAGGCCGAGCGCCTCGAGCCGAGCCAGTGCGCCGTAGAGCGCGGCGCTATCGGGCAGTTCGCCGGTGAGCGTTGTGATCGAGCCATCGATGTGACTCGCGAACTCGGGGAATGCGCCGAGCATAATCACGCCGAGGCCTCCGGCGACTCGGATCGTGTACCAGCTGCCTGACATGTGTCCAGGTTGCGATCACCGCGGGTGAGCGAGCGTCACGCGAATCGCGTGATCTGCGGTGGCGAGTGTCCTGAATCAAAAATTCGACGCGACTGGGCGGCGCCGAATTCCCGACTCAGGACACTAGCTGCGCGGCGAGCCGCCGAGCAGGCCGAGCGAGCGGGCCCGGTCGACCGCCTCGGAACGCGTGTGCCCGCCGAGCTTTGCGTAGATGTGGCGGATGTGGGTCCTGACGGTGTTGACCGAGAGGTACGGCTCGGCGGCGATCTCGGGCGTCGAGAGGTTGCTTGGCAGGTAGCCGAGGACCTTGAGCTCGCCTGCGCTGAGGGGTTCGTCGAGCGGATCGGCTACGGGCCTCCGCCGCGCGCGCCACGAGCGTGTGCGCCTGTACCGTCGTGAACTCGTGAATCAGCGGGGCGATTCCGTCGAAGATCGGTTGGAAGCTCAGCGCCTGGCCGCTGGCGATTCGCGTCGGCCACTGCCATCGCCTGGGCCGCGTTCATCCCAACTCGTTGACCCCATGTCTGAGGTAGGGGATGACGTCGCGACCCATCACCTCGAGTGGCCGGAGCCGCTCGCAGCCCCGCACGGTCCCGATGACGTGGTCGATGCCCAGCGCCTCGAGCTCCTCGAGGTGACGGAGGATCGGTCCTGAACGCTCACCACGGTCGCCGGGGTCCATGTGCGACACGACCGTCTTCTCGACGTCGTCGTAATCGCGATCAACAGCCTCGCAATGCCGACGTAGGACGCGGAGCTTGCGCGGAAGCTCGGGCGTGTCGAACAGGTTGCAGGCGTCGGCGTACTCCGCGACAAGGCGCAACGTCTTGCGCTCGCCGGAACCGCCGATGAGGATCGGCGGTCGCGGCCGGCGCACCGGCTGGGGAGAGTTGAGCGTGCGGCCGAGGCGGTAGTGGCGGCCCAAGTAGGGGTCCTGCGAGCCGCCCCACATCTGGAGACAGATCTGCAACGCCTCCTCCAGCCGCTCAAAGCGCTCGGTCAGCGGCGGGAACGGCAACCCCAGGCCATCCGCCTCACCCACATTGACCGGCGCGCCGGTGCCGATTCCCAGCATCGCCCGGCCGCCGGAGAGCACGTCCAGCGTCGTGGCGATCTTGGCCAGAAGGCCCGGCTCGCGATAGACCGCGGCAGTCACGAGCGTGAGCAGTTCCACGCGTGAGGTGCACGCGGCGAGGAAGCCGAGCGTGGTGTAGCCCTCGAGCATCTCCTCCTCGGCGACGGCGGGCGAGCCGACCTGCCAAAGGTGGTCCATCACCGCGATGCGGGTGAAGCCGACGTCCTCCGCCGCGACGCTGACAGCCCGCAGCGTCGCCGCGATGTCCTCCGTCCCGCCGGGCCAGCGGAAGTCTGCGATGGCAAGTCCGAGGTTCATTGCTCCCAACGGTGCCTGCCGCCTGGGTGACCCGACGTCACGCTATTCGCGTGATCGGGCGCATGGCCCCTGTGCGCGCCGGCGGAAGAGCCCATTGCGTGGCCGGCCGGTCGCCTCGGCCCGCAACGACCGAGATCACGCAGTTGACGTGAGGCGGCCTCACCCACCTCCGCCGCAACCTCAGCGTCGTAAGGCCCCGCCAACGCCGAACCAGGAGAACACGGTGACCGCCGTCACTTCCACCCCCGTTCCCGCCGCCACTCGCTGGACTCTCGACAAGGTCCATTCTTCCGTGGGATTCGCGGTCAAGCACATGATCGTCTCGACCTACCGCGGCCAGTTCGACGAGTACGACGCGACCCTCACGGCGAACCCGGACGGCACCCTCCGCCTTGATGGCGGCGTCAAGCCCGCCTCGATCGTCGTCAAGGACGAGAACCTCGCCGGCCACCTGGCGTCGCCGGACTTCTTCGACATCGCCAACCATCCCGAGATCCGCTTCAGCTCGACGTTGGTGCGCGTGGAGGGCGGCGTGCTGATGGTCGACGGCGAGCTCGCGATCAAGGGCCATACGCGTCCGATCGAGGCGCGCGGCACGATCACCGGGCCGGTCGTCGCGCTCGGCGACGTCGTCAAGCTCGGCATCACGCTCGAGGCGATCGTCGACCGCACCGAGTACGGCCTGACCTGGAACGCGCCGCTGCCCAAGGGCGGCCTCGCGCTCGCCAACGACGTCCAGCTCATCGCCGAGCTGCAGTTCGCCCAGGAGTGATTCGCATGAAGGTCCTGGGTCTATCCGGCAGCTTGCGCGCCGACTCCCACAACTCCCGGCTCCTGCGCGCGGCGGCGGAACTGCTGCCGCCGGGAGCGGAGCTGATCGTGTTCGGCGGGCTGAAGGCGATCCCGCCGTACGACCAGGACGACGAGCCCGCCGGGCACCAGGCCGTCGATGCGCTGCGCGCGGCGATCGTCGACGCCGACGCGGTACTCGTCGCGACGCCGGAGTACAACCACTCCCTCCCCGGCCACTTCAAGAATGCGCTGGACTGGGTGTCGCGGCCGATCACCGAATCGCCGCTACGTAGCAAGCCGACTGCAGTGGTCGGCGCCTCGACCGGCCTGTTGGGCGCCGTCTGGGCACAGGCGGAGGCCCGCAAGGTGCTCGCCGCGCTCGGCGCGCGCGTGATCGACCGCGAGCTACCCGCCGAGCTGAGCGTCGACGGCTCCTGGCTTCCATGCCCGTTGCCGAGTTCGCGGGCGATCTCGACGCTGAGATCCGCGTGGCAGCCGCGCTGTTCGCCGCCGGCGCACCGGTCGTCCCGCCGCTTTCGAACGTGCCCGCGGAAGTGTGGCGGTCGGCGCGTGGCGTCCTGCACGCGGCGGCGCGACGCATCTGGTTCACTGCTGCGCGTGAACGCGGAGGCCGTATATCCAAGCCTCGAGGGCCGCCGGGTGCTGGTCACCGGCGGCGGCTCCGGGATCGGCGCGGAAATGGTCCGCGGCTTCGCCCGCAACGGCTCGCAGGTGGCGGTCCTCGACATCGACCGCGAAGCGGGCGAGGCGGTGGCGGAGGAGCTCGGGCCGCGGGTGCGGTTCGTCGAGTGCGACATCACGGACGTCGGTGCCCTGCGCTCCGCTGCGGCGGACGCAGGCCCCGTCACGGTCCTGATCAACAACGCGGCCGACGACCAGCGCTATGAGTTCGAGGACATCACGCCGGAGCAGTGGGACGCCGCCCAGGCGGTCAACCTGCGCCACCAGTTCTTCATGGCGCAGGCGGTCGGCCCAGGGATGCGGGCCGCCGGCGGCGGGTCGATCGTGAATCTGTCCTCAGTCGCTTGGCGGCGTGGCCCCAGCGACCTCTTGACGTATGCGACGGCCAAGGCGGGGGTGATCGGCTTGACCAACGCGCTCGCCACCGCGCTGGGCGGCGACCGGATCCGCGTCAACGCCATCGCCCCGGGCGCTGTGATGACGCCCCGGCAGATGCGGCTCTGGCACACCCCCGAGAGCCGCGAGCGGCTGGTCGCCGCTCAGGCGATCCCGCGCGACGTCACCGAGCGCGACATCGCCGCGGCGGCCCTGTTCCTCGCCGCCGACGACTCAGGCATGATCACGCGCCAGTGCCTCTACGTCGACGGCGGCCTGGGGTGAAGCCGCCGGCGCCGGCCGCGCCGCCGGAGGAGGAGGAAGTGACGGCGCGGACCGGCGACGACGTTCGGGGGGGCGGCGCCGTGCCGCAGGTCGAACCAGTCGAAAAGGCGAGCAGGTCCTTGCGGTAGGCGTCGACGAGCCAGTGATCGAAGGATCCGGGTTGAACCCGGGCAGGATGAAGTTGTGCATCACTACCGGACGAGCGCCGCGACTCCGGGACGCCGCCGCGACACCGCGTCGATCGTCGCCGCGAGGATGAGCACACCGCCGGTCACCATGAACGTGATGCCGGCCGAGAGCCCCAGCAGGCCGAGCCCGTTGGTGATCATCGAGATCAGCAGCGCGCCGACCGCCGCCTGGGCCAGCCGGCCACGGCCGCCGAAGAGGCTGACGCCGCCGACCACCGCCGCGCCGACGCCGGACAGCACGATGTCCCGGCCGGTCGCGGCCTGGACGACGCCGACCTGGCTCACGGTGAACAGGCCGGAGATCACGGCCAGGGTGGAGCACACCAAGAAGCAGGCGATCCGGACCCGGGCCACGTTGATCCCCGCGCGCCGCGCCGCCTCGGGGTTCCCGCCCACGGCGAACATGTGAAGGCCGAAGCGCGAGCGATCGAGGACCGACTGTCCGATCCACACGATGCCGAGCGCGATCGGCACCACGATCGGCACCCCCTGGATCGGGAACACGCCGCTCGAGCGGTCCTGGCTCAGGAACCCGACGGCCAGCCCGCCCAGCACGATCCAGAGCCCCACGCGGATCCACAGCAGGGCGATCGGCCGCACCGCCACCCCGGCTGCGAGCCGGCGACGGCGGTCGTAGAGGCCGGTGCCCAGCGAGATCGCCACGACGACGGCCAGCATCGCCCAGCCGAGCCACACCGCCATCGGCTTGTTCATGATCGCGACGACCGCGGGGGTCTCGATGCGGTAGGTGCCGGCGCTGCCGAGCAGGACGAGCATGAGGCCCTGCAGGCCGAGGAAAAGGCCGAGGGTGATGACGAACGACGGGATGCCCACCTTGGCCACGAACACGCCGATCGACAGTCCGAGCGCGGCGCCGCAGAGGAGGGCGACGACCAGCGCCAGGACCCAGTTCCAGTGATGCGTGTTGACCAGCAGGATGAACACGGCCATCCCGAGCCCGCTGGTGACGCCGGCCGACAGGTCGATCTCGGCGATCACGATCACGAACGTGAGCGCGACCGACAGCATCATCAGCGCCCCCGTCTGCGTCAGCAGGTTCGCCACATTGGCCTTCGTGAGGAAGACCGAGCTCAGCGACGTGAACAGGACGCCGAGCACGACCAGGCCGGCGAGCGCGGGCAGCATGCCCATGTCGCCGCCGCGCACGCGTTGGACGTAGGCGCGCAACTGCTCGTTGAGCGTCCCCTCGTGCCCCGTGCCGATCAGCGGCGCGTCGGCCTGTGGAGTGTCGGTCTCGAGCGTGTGCTCAGCGCGGACGGTCGGCGGGTTCGTCGACTTCTCGTACTTGGTCACAGCGCCGGCTCCTCGAGCAACTGGTCCCGGATCTTGGTTCCCGTGATGTAGCCGACGACCTCGTCGCGGTTCGTCTTCGCCGCTTCGAGGCTGGCCACCATCTGGCCCAGGTAGAGGACGTTGATGTGGTCGGCCACCGCGAACACGTCGGCCAGGTTGTGGCTGATGATCAGCACGCCCACGCCGGAGTCGGCGAGCCGCCGCACGAGCTCCAGGACCTGCTCAGTCTGCACGACGCCGAGCGCGGCGGTCGGCTCGTCGAGAATGACGACGCGGGCCTTCTGGAGCACCGAGCGGGCGATCGCCACGGTCTGGCGCTGCCCGCCCGACAGCAAGGAGACCTTCTGGCGCACGGACTTGATCGTCCGCACCGAGAGCGACGCGAGCGTCGCCGCCGCGTGCCTCTCCATCTCCGGGCCGTTGAGCATGCGCTGGTGCATCTCCTCGCGCCCGAGGAACATGTTCTGGACGATGTCCAGGTTCTCGCACAGCGCGAGGTCCTGATAGACGACCTCGATGCCGAGCGCCGCGGCGTCGTGCGGTGAGCTCAGCGTGACCGGCTGCCCGTCGAAGAAGACTTCGCCCGAGTCATAGGACTGGGCACCCGCGAGCCCCTTGATCAACGTCGACTTGCCGGCGCCGTTGTCGCCGACCAGCGCGCTCACCCGCCCGGGGTGGACCTCCATGTCCACCCCCTTGAGCACCTCGACCGGGCCGAAGCTCTTGCGGATGTCACGCAGCTCGATGAGAGCCGTCATGGACGTGTCCTCAGCGCTACTGGATGTTGTACTTCGCGCAGGCCGACTTGACCGCGCTGGTGCACACGTCGGACGCCTTGGCGTTGCCGTCGTCGAACACCTTCTGCATGTTGTCGGTCGTCACGACGATGGGCGTCTCGGCGATGAACGGCGTCCCGTCAGGCGCCTTCTTGTCGATGGTCGGCTTCTCGCCGGCCGCCAGCTTCTTGGCCAGCTCCACGGTCTCCTGCGCCTCGAGCTGGAACGGCTTGTACACCGTGCCCACCTGCTTGCCCAGGAGCACGTTCTGCAGCCCTGGCGGCGTGGCGTCCTGGCCGCTCACCGGCAGCTTCTTGCCGTTCTTGTCGAGCACCGTGATGGCGGAGGCCGCGTTGGTGTCATTGGCCGCCCAGACTGCATCGACCTTGCCGTGCAGCGCCGTGTAGGCCTGCTCGAAGGACGTCTGCGCCTTGGTCTGATCCCAGGTGCCGGGCGTCTTGAACGCCGGCTTGATCCCCGCGGCCTTCATCACCTTGTCAGCGCCGCCGAGGAACTGCGCGGCATTGCCGTCGGTCGGGTCGCCGCCGAGATAGACGACCTTGGCGGTGGCCGGGTCCTTGCCCGCGGCCTTGAGCCCGTCGACGACCATCTGGCCCTCGAGCTCGCCGACGTGGAAGTTGTCGAACGAGATGTAGTAGTCGGCGCCCTTGATCGGCCGGTCGTACGCGATCACCGGGATGCCCTGGTTGTGCGCCTGCTGGGTGACCTGGATGCCGGCGCCGTTGAGGTCCGTGAGGACCATCACGGTGCACTTCGTGGCCAGTTCCTGCTGGGCGATCGTCGCGTACTTGTTCGTGTCGTTCTCGGCGTTCTGGATCGTCACCGTGTACCCGGCCGCCGTGAACTGCTTCTGCAGCGCGGGCGTGTCGCCGTTCACCCAGCGGCTCGAGCTGTCGGCGTCGGGCATGATCACGCATGCCCGCTTCGGCTTGGCCGCCGTCTTCTGCCCGCCGCCGCTGCTCGCAGAGCCGCCGTTGTCGCTGCTGCCGCAAGCCGCCACGGCCATCGCGCCGGCAGCCGCGAGCACAGCCATGCCCCCGAACGTGGACATGCTCATGTGGACCTCTCCTCCTCCGACGAACCAGTCGCACACTCTCGAAATGTGTCGAAAGTGTTTCGGTGGCAACGTATCCGCACCGCCGAGATCTGTCAAGGCCAAGCGCCAAAGGCCTCGAAACCTTTTCGCAGTTGATAACGTCGCTCGCATGAGTGCATCGGAGGCCGGAGGGCCGAAGCGCGCCACGCTGCGCGTCGTCGCCCGCGCGGCCGGCGTCTCCACGGCGACCGCCTCCAAGGTGCTCAACCACCGGCCCGACGTGGCGGAGGACACCCGCCGGCGCGTCGAGGCCGCCCTCAGAGAGCACGGCTACGAGCCCACGACCGGGCCGCGCGGACCCCGCGCCGACCAGGTCGTCAGCCTCGTGCTCGACACGCTGGAGAACACCTACTCGACGCAGGTCCTCCGCGGCGTCCTCGCCGCCGCCCAGGAGATGGAGATGGGCGTCATGGTGGAGGAGCTCTGCCCGGTCGACCGCGCCCGCGACGACGACCCGGGCGCGAGGCTGACGCCCGCCTGGATCCGCACGGCGGTGCGGCGACGCCGATTCGGGGTGCTCGCCGTCACGACCGCGCTCCAGCCCGCGCAGGTGCGAACGTTCGCGCGGGCCGGCCTCCCGCTGGTGGCCATCGACCCCCCGAGCTCCGACGGCTCCGTGGTCGGCGTCGCGTCGACCAACTTCACCGGCGGCGAGGAGGCGGCGAAGCACCTCGTGGAGCTCGGGCACCGCCGGATCGGCCTGGCCGGCGGCCCGGAGGGCTCCGTCACGGCGCGCGAGCGCAACCACGGCTATCGCAGCGCGCTGGAGACCGCGGGCATCCTTCCGGACGAGGCGCTGATGCTTCAGGGCGCGTACACCTACGAGGCGGGTGTCGCGATGGGTCTCGAGCTGCTCGGCCGCGACGCGCCGCCATCGGCCATCTTCGCCGCGTCCGACCTCACCGCCCTCGGTGTGCTCGAGGCCGCCCGCCAAGCAGGCCTGCGGGTGCCGCGCGACCTCTCCGTCGTCGGCTTCGACGACACGCCGGCGGCGCTGTGGAGTGCACCGCCGCTCACCACGGTCCGGCAGAACATGACCGGACTGGGCCGGGTCGCGCTGCGCACACTCGTCGAGCTGGCCGAAGGGCAGGAGCCGGTCTCGCACCGCATCGAGCTGGCGACGAGCCTCGTGCAGCGGCAGTCCACCGCCCCACCCCGGCCGGTTCGCCTCGCGAGCCGGCGGCGCAAGCGGATGGAACCTGCGCAATGAAGTTCAACGACGGCTACTGGCTGCTGCGCGACGGGGTCACTGCCCGCTACGCCACCGAGGCGCAGGACGTCCGGCCCGAAGCGGAGCGCTGCTCGATCGCCGTGCTGACCAAGCCCTTCGAGCACAGCGGATCCCACCTCGACACGCCGACGATCGCCGTCGCGCACGGCCTCGAGCAGCTCGCCGAGGGCTGGGCTCTGCGCTGGGTGACGGGTCCGCGGGGAGCGGGGCGCGGGCCGGCGGTGCGCGGCACGTCGAGCGAGCTGGAGCTGTCGCTGCGATGACGCTCGCCATCGGCCTCAATCCCTACGGCCTGACCTACACGCTCGGCCTGCAGGCCAATCCCCGCGGCACTGGCCTCGAGGGCTTCCTCGCCATCGCGGAGGAGATCGGTGCCCGCGTCGCGGAGCTCCATCAGCCGTGGCTCGCCGGGATGGACCTCGCTGCGCTCGCTGAGCGGCTGCAGGCGCTCGGGCTGACTCCCGTCGTCAGCTGCGGCCTGGACCCGGCGGACGACGACGCCGCGCTCGAGTGCGCAGCGCTCCTGCGCGCCCGCGTCGTGCGCATGGCGCTCACCCGGGTGCTGCAGGGCGACCGACACGCGGTCGACTGGCCACGGCTCGTCGACGGCGTCCGCGCGCGGCTGGCGCGCGTCGCCCCCCGGGCCGCCGCGGCGGGGCTGAGCGTCGCCATCGAGAACCACCAGGACTTCACGAGCGCCGACCTGATGGAGCTGTGCGAGGAGGCCGGCGAGGCCGTGGGGATCGCGCTCGATACCGGCAACGCGTTCGCTGTCGGCGAGGCGCCGCTCGAGTTCGCGCGCACCGTCGCCCCGCGGACGCGGCACGTGCACCTCAAGGACTACCGGGTGCAGCCCACCGACGAGGGATACCGCCTCGTGCGCTGCGCGATCGGCGACGGCGCGGTCCCGTTCCGAGAGCTCCTGCAGATCCTCGGCCGCGACCTGTCCGCCTCGCTGGAGCCGGGCGCGCTCGAGGCGCGCCACATCCGGCTGTTCACCGAGGAGTGGTGGCGCGGCTACCCGCCGGTGGACGCCCGCCGGCTCGCCGCGGCGCTGCGGGCCGCGCGCGTCAACCGTCTCGGAGAGGACGAGGACCACCGGACGCCGTGGGAGCGTGGCGACACCGGCAACGAGCTGATCCGATACGAGCGAGACATGATGCGAAGCAGCGCCGCGAACCTGCGTGCGCTCGGACTCATGGAGTGAGATGACAGACAGACCCCTGGCTGGCAGGATCGCCTTCGTCACCGGCTCGGGGCGCGGTCTCGGGCGCGCGATGGCGGACAAGCTGGCGGCGCTGGGCGCCGACGTGGCCATTCACGACCGGGACGCCGCGCAGCCCGCCAAGTACGGCGAGGCGAGCGGCCTCGACGAGGTGGCCCGGGAGATCGGCCGCCACGGCGGCCGGGTCACCGCGGTGCTGGGCACCATCGGCGACCCGGCGGCGGTGGACGCGATGTCGCGCACGATCGCCGCCGAGCTCGGCAGCGTGGACATCCTGGTGAACTGCGCCGGCGGCGACATCGGCGCCGCGGGCGGCAAGCCGGAGCCCAACAACGCGCTCGACGTCGCACTCGAGGACATCCAGGCCGAGACGACGAACAACCTGATCGGCACGATGCTGGTCACGCAAGCCTTCGTGCGCCCGATGCGCGACCGGCGCAGCGGCTGCGTGGTGAACATCGCGTCCGCGGCGGCCCATATGGGCCACACGCCCGAGGTCGTGTACTCCACGCTGAAGGCCGCCGTCGTGCACTACACCCGGTGCCTGGCCAGCGAGCTGCGGCCGTACGGCGTGCGCGTGAACGCGGTCAGCCCCGGGCCGACGAAGACGGCGCGCTTCCAGGCGACGCGCAAGACCGACCCCCAGAAGATGCGGGCCAACGGCTCTCTGGACCGCTACGCCGAGCCCGAGGAGATCGCGGATGCGGTGGCGTTCCTCGCCGGCCCGCAGGCGCGGTTCGTCAACGGGCAGATCCTGCGCGTGGACGGCGGCCTGACCCTGTACCCGGGCTGATGGCCGGCTCCCTGTTCGACCTGAACGGCCGGCGCGCGCTGATCACCGGCTCCTCGCAGGGCATCGGGCTCGCGCTGGCCCGCGGGCTCGCCGAGATGGGCGCGTCGGTGATCCTCAACGGCCGCGATCCGGACAAGCTCGCCGCCGCGGCCGCGGAGATCCCGCGCGCGGCAGTGCTCGCCTTCGACGTCACCGACCACTCTGCCGTCGCACAGGCCGTTGACGCGGCGGAGGCGGCGGACGGGGCGATCGACATCCTGGTCAACAATGCCGGCCTCCAGCACCGAGCCCCGCTCGAGGACTTCCCGCCGGATGCGTTCGCCCGATTGCTGGCGACGAACATCACCGGCGTCTTCAACGTCGCTCAGGCGTGCGCCCGCCATATGCTCCCGCGCGGCCGGGGAAAGATCGTCAACATCGCCTCCGTCAACGCGGCGCTGGCGCGGGCGACCATCGCGCCCTACACCGCTACCAAGGGGGCCGTGGCGAATCTGACGAAGGGCATGGCGACCGACTGGGCGCGCCACGGACTCAACTGCAACGCGATCGCGCCGGGATACATGAAGACCCCGTTGAACGAGGCCCTGTGGTCCGATCCCGCGTTCAACCAGTGGCTGGAGCACCGTACTCCGGCCGGCCGCTGGGGCGCCTCGGAGGAGCTCGTCGGCGCCTGTGTGTTCCTCGCCTCGGATGCCGCGTCGTTCGTCAACGGCCATGTCCTCTACGTCGACGGGGGTCTCACAGCCGCGCTCTGACCCACACCTCTCGGTCAGAGCCTCGAGCTGATCAATGCTGATCGACCGAGCTCGAAGTCAGAACCCGAGGCCGCGCGCCTCACGCGAGGCGCTCGAGATCGCCCGCGGTGACCGCGTGCGCGAACGGCTGCCCGGCGGCATAGCGTTCGATCTCCTCGATCGCCGCGTGCCCGAGGCGGTGCAGCTCGACGCCGAGGGCGCCCGCGATGTGCGGCGTCAGCACGACGTTGGGCAGGTCATAGAGGGGCGAGTCCGATGGGAGCACCTCGGGCTCGGTGACGTCGATGACGGCGTCGATCCGTCCCGACGTCAGCTCGGCGACGAGCGCGTCCTGATCGACGAGCGAGCCGCGAGCGGTGTTGATCAGGGTCGCGCCGTCGCGGAGAAGAGCGAGCCGGCGCGCGTCGAGCAGGTGCCGCGTCGAGGGCAGCGCGGGAGCGTGGAGGCTGACGACGTCGGAGGCGGCGAGCAGATCGTCGAGCTCGCGCCGCGCGACGCCGAGTCGCGCGGCCGTGTCGTCGTCGAGGTAGGGGTCGCTCGCGATCACATCGAGCTCGAACGGGCGCAGCAGCGCGATCAGGCGGCGGCCGATCCGCGACGCGCCGACGATGCCGACCGTCTTCCCGCGATTGCCGACCTCGGGGAACTCGGCGAGCAGGTCGATCCGAGTCCGTCGCTCGCGGTACGTCCGCGCCATCCGGTCGGCGGCCTTGTTGGCCAGCAGGATCCGGGAGAGGGTGTATTCGGCGACCGGCACGGCGTTCGCCGCGACGGCGGTCGAGACGCGGATCCCGCGCTCCCAGCAGGCGGGCGTGACATGGCCCTTCACGCCGCCGGCGGCGTGGACGATCGCGCGCAGTGCCGGCGCGGCCTCGAGAACATGCTCGTCGATCGGCGGGCAGCCCCAGCCGCTCAGGATGATCTGGGCCCGCTCAAGCTGCGCGCGGGCCGCGGGCGAGCGCAGGTCGCTGAGCACCAGCCGCGGGTCGACGGCGGCCACGGATCGCAGCCGCTCCATGGCGGCGGCCGAGAAGAGCCGCCGCGGCAGTCCCGGCTGCATGGCGAGCACCGTCTCAGGCTTGGTCGCGGCGGACATCCTCGAGCAACTGGACGAGCGTGCGAGCCTCCTCGGCGATCAGCGCCGGATCGTCGTCGGGAATGAACTCGAGCAGCGCGTCGACCGGGGCGCCGCGCAACGCGAGACACCCGAACGCAGTTCGCCAGAGGCCGGGGCGCTCGGCGAGGCGGCGCCGCGTGCTCCCCGGCCACCACGAGAACACGTGGACCGCCGAGACGTGCTCGAGCAGGCCTTGGAGCCCGGCCAGCGCATCGGGGTCGGGCAGATCCTCGGGCGGCTGCCAGTAGCTGTGGGCGCGACCGGGCCCCGGGCGCGCCTGCGCGACGGCCTTGAGCAATCCGAGCGCCGACTGCACCTCGTCGGTCAGCGTCCCGCCGTGGAATTCGAACGCGACCTCGATGCCTTCGGCGGCGGCCCGGTCAACAGCGTCGCGAGCCGCGACCGCCACTGCCGCGCGCTCGGCCGGCGCGGCGCCGGCCGAGGCGACGTCGCCGGCCCAGATGCGGATGCGGGGCGCGGCGAGTTCGCGGGCACTGCTCAGCACCGGCGCGAAGTCCGCCGGGTCATCGCGTCCCGCGCGGTAGTAAGAGCCGTACGAGGCGACTCGCAGCCCCGCGGCCGCGGTCGCCTCGCGAGCCGCCCGCGCGGCACCCCTGTCGCCCGGCGGGACATGGACGTCGGCGCCCCACTCGATGCCTTCTAGCCCGGCACCGGCGGCGACCGCGACGACGTCGTCGACCGCGAGCGCGCGCAGCGTCACCGAGCAGAGGCCGGTCGTGATCACCCGGGCAGCGTATTCGGCGCGGTCCCGTTCCGCGATCGTGGCAGTGCTCGCCCGCAGCGTGCGGGCGCAGGCTCGACATGGCGGCCGATGCGTTCGGATGGCTGCGGGCGTGGACGGCACGGGCGTTCTCTGTCTTGCGCGAGGCGGGCTAGGTCGCGTCGAGCCCGGCGGGTAGGCCCGGCAGGCGCCGCCCGCTAGCCTTCCAGGCAGCAGTCGTACGTGAGTGGTTTTCGCTCCTTCTCTCTTGCGCGCGAGACGTCGGCGAAGGAGCAGCGAGGATCGTCCTGGCATGACGACGCCCCCACCACCCCAACGCGCGCAGGCGGGCACCGCCTCCGAGCCAGTCGGCCGGCGGCCGCGAAGCCGCTTCCTCACGCCGGCGGGTAGCGCGTTGCGGCACGCCCAGAGCTCGCTGGCCGCCGCGCGGGCCCGCCTCGCGCAGCCGCCGCGGCCGGCGGCCGACCTACGTCCGCTCGTCGAGCGCATGGACGCGCTCGAGGCCATGATTGAAGGACTTCAGGACGCGGTAGATCGCGAATCGCGGCGCCACGACGCTCGGCTGGAAGAACTCACACGACGTCTCGAGCCCGCCGAGTTGGCCCGAGTGCTCAGCGAGGACGCCCGCAGGCGCGGCCTCTGAAGTGAGGAGTTCAACGGCGAGAGCCGACAGATCGTCGAGCGCGGGCGCGCTCCAACCGGACGCGTCGCACACGCAACCACGCGTGCGCCGGCCCCGCAGTCGATCCTGTTCGCCTCGGGGCGCGTTGCCTTGGCGCGTGGAAGCGGGTCGGCGTATCACCGCTCCGGGGCCGGGATCGTGGCCGCAGGGCCAGTAGCTGGAGGCTACTCCTTTCCTACGCCGACGCGCCGCGCCGCGTACTCTCTCGCCGGTACACACTTTCAGAGTCCGAGCCGTGCCCACCTTCCCTGTGCATCAGAATCAGTCGCCGCCCGAGCCCTCGGGGCCGTCCTACAGCGCCCGCGTGGCGCTGCGTTGCGAGCAGGGCCACGCGCCCGGGCAGGTGCTTCACGGTGTCCAGGAGCTGCGCGCGGTGATCGATGACCGGCTGCGCGGAGACCTCGGCGACCGCTATGACCAGCACCGGGCGCAATCCGCGGGCACCGACAAGCTGACCGTCACCTTCATGCTTCGTGCCGCCACGCCGGCGGAGGCCATTCGGTCGGCGGGGCTGGCGGCCGCGACGCTAGCCGAGCTCCTCGCGGCCAACAGCGCCGCCGTCGACCTCTCGGGCGTCGCACTCATCGTCCGAGCGCAGTAACGCCGCCGCACCACCGGTGGGGGTCGCGGTCGGCTCTTTTAGATCCGGACGCAGGGATACGCGTCGCGGATGTGGGCGCTGAAGTAGCGACCGACGCTGATGGCCGCGATCAGCTCGTTGCGCACGTACAGCGGCACGCCCGAGTACTGGTAGACCTCGCCGCTGTCCCTGAACTCGATTTCGAGGAGCATCGTGCGGGCGTCGTAGCCGATGCTCGCGATGCTGGAGGAGATGACGGGCCGGCGCTCCATCGGCGGGCATCTTCGCCCATCAGGGCGCCGTGCGAGACTCCCCGCCCGCATGCCTCCCGGTGACACGGCCCGCCTCTATCACCGCCTGACCTCGTACGCGCCCGAGCGGGAGTGGATGACCGCGATCGACGACCCGCGCGTGATGCAGGGGTTCGTCCAGAACGACATGGCCACGGTGCCCGAGCCGTGCAAGGCGTATCCGGCAGGGCTGCCGGCCGTCGAGCTGCCCCGCGAGTGGCCGGAGGTCTCCGCTCGGGCGACGGAGGTCCTCGGCGGCCGGTGCGCCGAGCCGTCGCCGCTCGATGTCCCCGCGCTGGCGCGGCTGCTGTACCTCTCCTCCGGTGTCGTGCGCGTCGCCGAGCGGCACGCGCGCCGGTGGCTCTTCCGTGCCGCGGGCTCGGCCGGCGGGCGCTTCCCGCTGGAGCTGTACGTGGCGGCCCGTGGCGTCGAAGGCGTCCCGGACGCCGTGTACTGGTACGACCCGGTCGGCCATGCGCTGCTGCAGATAGGCCCGGCTGCCGCCGGAGAGGCCACGACGCTCGTCGCGACCGGCGTGCCGTGGCGCACCGGCTGGCGCTACGCGGAGCGCGGCTTCCGCCATATCTACTGGGACGCCGGCACGATGCTGGCGCAGGCGCTGATGCTCGCCGGCTCGGGCGGTCTGCGGCCGCGGCTGTTCACGCGCTTCGCGGACGCGGACGTCGCGCGGCTGGTGGGCGCCGACGGCACGCACGAGTTCCCGGTGGCGGTCGTGGTCCTCGGGGACGGCGAGCCGGCGATCGAGCCGCAGGCCGATGCGGCGCGCGGCGCCGTCGACGCGGAGCCGCTGGAGTTCCCGCTCGTCACGCTCGCCCAGCACGCCGGCGACGCGGACGCGCTCGGCGAGCCGTGGCCGGAGGGAGCCCCGCTCGGCGGCGACGCTCCGCCGTCCGCCACGCTCGACGAGATCATCCTGCGGCGCGGCTCGACCCGCATCATGGACCCGGCCGCGACGATCCCGCGCGCCGTGCTCGACTTCTCCCTCGCCGCGTCGCTGCGGAGCACGCGGGTGCCGCACTTCATCGCGGTCCACGGCGTGGAGGGGCTCGCGCCGGGCCTCTACCGCTGGCCCGACCTGGACGCCCCGCGCCGTCACGGCAACCTGCGTGAGCAGGTGTTCCGCATCTGCATGGAGCAGGACCTGGCCCGCGACGCCGCGTTCGTCGTCATGGCCGCCGCCGACCTCGACCGACTCGACGACCGCGGCTACCGCGAGGCGCAGCTCGACGCCGGCCTGGTGGAGGGCCGCCTGCATCTCGCCGCGTATGCGCTCGGGATCGGCGCATCCGGGATGACGTTCTTCGACTCCGAGATCCCCACGCTGCTCGGCAAGCCGCTCTCCGCCCTGCTCTTCACCTGCATCGGCGTGCCCACCTACCGACACAAGGACGGCGGCCGGCCCGGCGAGCCGTCCACGGTCGTCCTGCCCCGGTCGCGCTGACCCGTAGCTCGCCGTCGATGTAGCCGGCCGCGTCGCGTGCACCGGCGAGCGTGCCGCGCAGGTATGAAGCGAAGTCGGGCTGCGCCGCCCGCCTCAGCGCGCCCCTTCGGCTCCTCTCAGTCCTCCTGGCGCCCGGGCGCCGTGAGGTCGAGGAAGGAGTAGAGACGCCGCGGGCGGCCGGATTCAACGGGTGAGCACGTCGACCAGGCCTGGGAAGCAGGCCTCGAGGTCATCGCGGCGCAGCGTGATCAGCCGCTGCGTGCCCTCGGCGCGCGCCCGCGTGATGCCGGCCTCGCGCAGGAGCTTGAGGTGATACGAGCAGGTCGACACCGGCTGCCCCATCGCGCCCGAGATCTCGCTGCACATGCGCGGCTCGTCGTCGGCCAGCAGACGCACGATGTCGAGCCGCACGGGATCGCCGAGCGTGCGCATGATCGTCGCAAGCTCGAGCGACTCGATCGAGGGGTGGTGGATCTTCTCGCGGGTTGCGCTCACGAAATCCCATGGTAGCCTGCTTCGAAACTTCGACGATCTTGGAACTATCGAAATGACGAACCGCACGCTCTCACCCGCCGCCGCCTACGGGCTCGTGGCCGCCGTGATCGGCCTGGCGCTGTTCGCCTCAGGCACGCCGTCTCCGCTCTACACCACGTATCGCGAGCTGTGGGGCTTCTCGCCCGCCGTCCTCACGCTCGTGTACGCGACGTACGCCTTCGGCGTGCTCGCCTCGCTGGTCCTCGCCGGTCGCGTCTCGGATGAAGTCGGGCGCCGCCCCGTCCTGCTGACCGCCCTAGCCACCCTGATGGGCGCGACCGTGGTGTTCATGCTCGCCGACTCGGTCGCCTGGCTGTTCGTCGCGCGCGGCATCCAGGGCCTCGCCACCGGCCTCGCGCTCGGCGCCGCCAGCGCCGCCCTGCTCGATCTTCATCCCCGCCGGGACGCCGCCGGGGTCGGATTGACCAACGGCGTCGTGAGCGCGGGCGGCATGGGGCTCGGCGTGCTCGTCTCCTCGGCGCTGGTCGAGCTCGCGCCCGCCCCGCGTGTGCTGCCCTACGTCGCGCTGCTGGTCCTCTTCGCGATCGTCTTCGCCGGTGCGCTGGCGATGCCGGAGCCGGTCCGGCGGACCGCAGGTCGCGCACGCCTGACGCCGCAGCGCCCGAGCGTGCCGCCGGCGGTGCGGCGCCCGTTCCTGCTCGCCGCGCTCGGCGTCGTCTCCTCGTGGTCGATCGGCGGGCTCTTCCTGTCGCTCGGCCCGCAGCTGTCAGCCGCCGTGTTCCACTCCACCGACCACTTCGTGACCGGCATCGGGATCTTCCTTCTCGCCGGCGCGGGGGCCGTCGCGCAGCTGCTCTTCGGCCGCGCCGCGCCCTGGCTGTGCGCGTCGCTCGGCTCGATCGCGCTGTCGGCCGGCATGGTGCTGATCGTGCTCGCCGCCGGCGCGGAGTCCGCCGCGCTTTACCTCGCCGGCGCCGTGGTCGGCGGCGGCGGCTTCGGCGTCGCGTTCCTCGGCGGCCTGCGGGTGCTGAGCGCCGCGATCCCGCCGGCGCACCGCGCGCAGGTGATGTCGGCGTTCTACATCGTCGCCTATGGCGCGATCTCGCTGCCGGCCGTCGCCGCGGGCATCGCCGTCACGCCGCTCGGCCTGCAGTCGACGTTCGAGATCTTCGGCAGCGTCGTCGCGGCGCTCGCGCTCGTCGTCGCGATCGAGGCCTACCGGCAGCGCCCGCAGGTCGCGCTCAGCCCGGCCTAACCCCCGAGCGGCGACGGAGGGATGCGGGTCTGCCCGGTGATCTGGGGGATCCGCATCCCGACCTCGTCCTCGTAGCACCAGCACCAGTCCTCGCCCGGCTCGAGCGAGCGGATGATCGGGTGCCCGCTGCCGCCCGCGTGCGCGGTCGCGTGGCGGTTGGGAGAGTCGTCGCAGCAGCCGACGTGCCCGCACGACAGGCAGAGGCGCAGGTGCAGCCACGCGCCGCCCGAGCGCAGGCAGTCCTCGCAGCCGTCGACCGACTCGGGGAGCTCGGTGATCTCGATCGAATCCAGGTGTGTGCAGGTGGGCATCAGCGAGCAGTGTCCTCGATCGGGAGCCAGACATGGAAGACGGTCCCGCTCTCGCCGGTGTCGACGCCGATCGAGCCGCGGTGGCGGTCCTCGACGATGCGCCGGCAGGTGTCCAGCCCGAGCCCGGTGCCGGTGCCGGCGGCCTTGGTGGTGAAGAAGGGATCGAAGATGTGACCGCGTGCGGTGTCGGGGATGCCGGGGCCGTCGTCGCCGATGTCGACCCGGACGCACGGGCCGTCGAGGCTCGTGCGGATCGTGATCGTTCCGGTCTCGCCGAGCGCCTGGATCGCGTTGTGGATCATGTTCGTCCACACCTGGTTGAGCTCGGAGCCGTGCACGGTCAGCTTCGGCAGCGACTTGTCGTAGTCGCGCACGAGCTTGATCTTCGTGTGCTTGAGCTTGTGGCCCATCATCACGATCGTCGACTCCAGCCCCTCATGGATGTCGGCCGTGACGAGCCCGCCGCGGTCCATGTAGGCGTAGGTCTTGACCGCCGCGACCAGCGTGCTCATGCGGCCCGTCGAGTCCAGCAGCTCGTCGGCGAGCTCGTTGGCGGTGACCGTCGCGGCGACCCAGCGCAGCGCCTTGGACGTCACGGGCCCGGCGACGGCATGAATGCGCTGCACCCAGTCGCCGTCGAGGAAGGCGAGCGGCTCCGCGAGGCGCCACGCTTCGTCGACGCCCAGGTCCTCGAGCAGGTCGAGCATCTCGTCCTCGGCGTCGGCGGCGGCGACCGCTTCGAGCGGCTCGCGCGTCTTGGCCCGCTCGATCGCCTCGCGCTGGAGCTCGAGCAGCCGCGCGGCGTCGGCGCGCTCGATCCCGCCCTCGACGAACGACTCGAGCGCGTGAGTCACGACCTCGAGCACGTCGACCAGCTCGCTCGCGGCGCGCTTGGCGGCGGCGGCCGGGTTGTTGAGCTCGTGCGCGAGCCCGGCCGCCATCGTGCCGAGCGAGGCGAGCCGCTCGCGGTTGGCCTCGCGCGCGCTGAGCCGGTTCATCACCGGCGCGACGCGGCGCATGATGCGCTTGTGGACGTCGCGGTTGCCGAAGACGAGCTCGACGAACGCCTCGCGCGGGATCAGCGCCACGCGGCAGTCGTCGGTCGCCTTGACGCCGACGGGCAGCGGGTCCCCGGTGAGCGAGGAGATCGCCGCGACCCACGTGGGCGCGATCTGGCGCGCGCTGGGCTCGAGCCGCCCGTCGGCGTCCGAGACCATGTCCAGCGTCCCCTCGAGCAGCAGGAACAGCCCGGCGGGGACGTCATGGATCTCGCTCAGCATCTCGCCCGGCTCGACCTCCAGCGGCTCGGCGGCGGCGAGCCACGGCTCGAGCTCCTCGTCGGTGCAGCCGTCGAACAGGTCGACGCTGCGCAGGTCCTCGCGCGTGATCGCCGCGGTGGTCACGGCGCCGCCAGGTACTCGTGGATCAGCGAGACGGCCATCGAGCCCTCGCCGACGGCGCTCGCGACGCGCTTGATCGACCGCGATCGCACGTCGCCCGCGACGAACACGCCCGGCACGCTCGTCTCCAGCACATAGGGATCGCGCTGCAACGACCAGCCGGCGACCTTGGCGTCGGCGCCGGCGAGGATGAAGCCGCGTTCGTCGCGCGCCACGACGCCGTCCAGCCAGCCGGTCCGCGGCGCGGCGCCGATGAACACGAAGCAGGCGTCGACCTGCTCCTCGGCCTCGCCGTTCTCGTCGCGGATGCGCAGGGAGTCGAGGCGGTCGTCGCCGTATGCCGCGATCACCTCGGCCTTGGTGCGCACGTGGATGTTCGGGATCGCGGCGATCTGCTCGATCAGGTAGTGCGACATCGACTTGCCGAGGCTGCCGGCGCGCACGACCATCGTCACCTTGCGGGCGAACGCGCTGAAGTGCACGGCGGCCTGGCCGGCGGAGTTGGCGCCGCCGATCACGACGACATGCTGGTTCTGGCAGGCGCGCGCCTCGCTCAGCGCGGCGCCGTAGTAGATGCCCTTGCCGTTGAGCTCGTCGAAGCCGGGGCACACGAGCTGGCGGTAGGAGACGCCGGACGCGACGAGCACGCAGTTCGCGCTGAGCATCTCGCCGCGCGAGAGCTCGACGAGCCGGCCCGCGCCCTCGACGTGGAGCGCGACGGCGTCCTGCACCGAGAGCAGCTCGGCGCCGAGCCGGCGCGCCTGGTCGGTCGCGCGGCGCGCGAGGTCGGAGCCCGAGAGGCCCGTGGGGAAGCCGAGGTAGTTCTCGATCCGGCTCGACATGCCGGCCTGGCCGCCGGGCGCCTCGCGCTCGACCATCACGGTGCGCAGGCCTTCGCTGGCGCCGTAGACGGCGGCCGCGAGGCCGGCGGGGCCGCCGCCCACGATTACGAGGTCGTAGTGGTCCACCGAGGGCCGCGCGGAGACGCCGAGGCGCTCGGCGAGCTCCAGCACGGTCGGCTTCTCCAGCACCGTGCCGTCCTCGAGCAGCGCGACCGGCAGGCCCTCGTCGCTGATGCCGGCGACGACCAGGAGCTCGCGCGCCTCGCCGTCGCGCTCGATGTCGAGGAAGCGGCCGGGGACGCGATTGCGGGCGAGGAAGTCGCGCAGGTCGTGCGAGTGGGAGGAGAAGCGGTGGCCGACGACGCGCACGCCGCCCGCCTCCAGCGCGGCGCCCGCCTCCCACGTCGTGAGCAGGTCCTCGACGACCGGGTACAGGCCCTCCTCGGGCGGATCCCACGGCTTGAGCAGGTAGTAGTCGAGCGCGACCTCGTTGATCGCCTGGATCGCCGCCTCGGTGTCGGCGTAGGCGGTCAGCAGCACGCGCTTGGCGGTCGGGACGATCCGTCGCGCATGGACCAGGTACTCGGTGCCCGCCATCCCGGGCATCCGCTGATCGGCGACCAGCAGCGCGACCTGCTCGCCGCGCGCGACGAGCTCCCTGAGCGCCTGGAGCGCCTCGTCGCCCGAATGCGCGCGGACGATCCGGTACTGCTCTCCGAACCGGCGCCGCAGGTCGCGCGCGACCGCCGCGAGCACCGCGGGCTCGTCGTCGACGGCGACGATCGCAGGCCGCCGCCGCCGCGCCTCGGGCTCGGCCTCGGCGGTGGGAGCGGTCTGCGCTGTCATGTGGGTGACGGTACCGAAGTCGATCGGCGGCTCCGGCGATCGCGTCGATCGCAGGCGCGTCGCTCACCAGGCCCGCGAGCTACGGGGCGAGCCAGCGCAGCAGCTGCTCGTGCACCGCGGGGTGGTTGAGCAGCGCGAGGTGATGCGTGCCGCCGAGCGCGAGGCCCGTCTCGTCCTCGAACAGGCGGCGCGCCTTGGAGCGGCCCGAGGCGCTGGGGGCGAGCACGAGCATGTCGCCGAGCAGGCGCCCGACGGGGTGGTCCGCCGAGCGCGTGATGGTGGCGGCGACGAAGCAGTGCGTCGCGCCCTCGAGCAACGGCACCTCGGCGAGCGCGCGGGCGCGCAGGGCGTCCGGGTCCTGGTCGCGCCAGTCCTCGTCGACGAGCGAGCCGCGGCGCAGGTCGCGGATGCCGGCGCTGCGGCGGCGCAGGAGGCGGGCGAACGGGCGTGTCTCGGGGACGGCGTGCAGCCCGGCGCTGGCGACGTGCACCAGCTGCTCGAGCGGCGCGCCGAAGTGGGGGGAGCCGAGCGAGACGGTCACGCGCATGCGCTTGGTCCACTCGCCGCCGACATGGCACGCGCTGCGCGCCACCAGGCCGCCCATCGAGTGGCCGATCAGCGCGATCTCCTCCGCGTCGACGTCCTCGAGCAGCGCCGCGAGCGACGCGCCGTTCTCGGAGATGTGGCGGCCCGTGTTGTACCGGAGGTACGCCGGCGTCCAGCCGGGCAGGCGGTCGCCGTAGGGCTCGCGGCCCCACGCGAACTCGGTCTCGCCGAGGCCGTGGACGAAGACGGCGAGGCGCTGCGCCGAGGGCAGCGCGACCGGCTCGCCGCCGCGACGGGCGCTCATCGGGAGCGCGAGCGGGCTGCCCTCGCGCTCCAGCACGTCGCCGCGCACGGCGTTGACCGCGGCGATCACTGCGGCACCGCGCGGCGTGGTGGAAAGCGGCGCCGCGCCGCACCAGCCCGCGCCGGCCGCACGGCCCGCGACCGTCATCCCCGCCCGCACGCCGAAGTAGCTCCCGCGCATGATGCCGTCGTGGAGCACGCGGACCGGCTCGGCCGCGGGACCGAGCGCGGAGAACACGCGCGACGCGATCGCCGCGTGCACGTTGCCGATCCCCCCGGGTGCGGCGGCCGCCTCGTCGGTCAGCAGTCGTGCGAGCGCGCGTCGCTCGGCATCAGCCATCGAGCTTCACATCTACCCACAACTCGGTCTTCGGATCGCCCTGCGCCTCGCCGATTCCGCTCCTTCGGGTGCCGCGCAGGAGCACGTCGACCGGCGCCGGCGACTTCAGGTTGCGCCACCAGACCTTCTTCTCCGGCCAGTCGATGTGGATCCGCAGGTGATCGGGCGCGTCCTGCTCGTAGGCGCACGGGAACGAGTGCCGCTTGCCGGTGCGCCGGCCCGTGACGGTCATCTCCACGAGCCGGCCGCTGAGCATGGAATGCGCGGGCGAGCGCAGGATCGCCTTCACCGCATGGTTGATCGTGCGGTTGTAGAAGGCGAATTGTGCGTGACCTTTAGGCATCGCTCGATTGCTGCCAGATGTTGATGCCGGACTCTACGGCGAACGTGTCGATCTCGGCGAGCTCGTCCGGCGTGAAGTCGAGCCGCTGCAGCGCCGCGACGTTGGCCTCGAGCTGACGCACCGACGACGCGCCGATCAGAGCGGACGTCACGCGCTCGTCGCGCAGCACCCAGGAGAGCGCCATCGCGGCGAGCGTCTGCTCGCGCCGCTGCGCGATCTCGTTCAGCCCGCGGACGCGAGCGAGGTTGTCCTCGTTGACGAAGTCGCGCTTGAGGAAGCCGTCCTTGGCGGCGCGCGAGTCCTCGGGGATGCCGTGGAGGTAGCGGTCGGTGAGCAGCCCCTGCCCGAGCGGCGAGAACGCGATGATGCCGAGCCCCTCCTCGCCGCAGGTCTCGAGCAGCTCCGGCTCGATCCAGCGGTTGAGCATCGAGTACGACGGCTGGTGGATCACGAGCGGGATGCGCGCCGTGCGGGCGATCGCGAGCGCCTCCTCGGTGCGCTCGGCCGAGTAGGACGAGATGCCGACGTAGAGCGCCTTGCCCTGGTGGACGGCGGTCTCCAGCGCGCCGATCGTCTCCTCCAGCGGCGTGTCGGGATCGAAGCGGTGCGAGTAGAAGATGTCGACGTAGTCCAGGCCCATGCGCGACAGGCTCTGGTCGAGGCTCGCGAGCAGGTACTTGCGCGAGCCCCATTCCCCGTACGGCCCGGGCCACATGTCGTAGCCCGCCTTGGTGGAGATGATCAGCTCGTCGCGGTACGGCGCGAGGTCCTCCTTGAAGACGCGGCCGAAGTTGATCTCGGCCGAGCCGGCCGGCGGGCCGTAGTTGTTCGCCAGGTCGATGTGCGTGATGCCGAGATCGAAGGCGCGGCGGATGATGTCGCGCTGCATCTGCAGCGGGCGGTCGTCGCCGAAGTTGTTCCAGAGGCCGAGCGAGATCGCCGGCAGCTTCAGGCCGCTGCGGCCGCAGCGGCGGTAGGGCATGTGGTCGTATCGATCCTCAGCGGCGGCGTATGGCATGCGGGGATTCTGACCAACGGCCCCCGCCTCGCCATCCCACGTGCACGATGTACATCGCCGCGAGGCCCTGCCATGGCCTGTAGCGGTCGAGGACCGCGGCGAACTCGTCCTCGGTCACGCTTCCGGTGCGCCGGCCCGAGATGCGGGCGTAGGCGTTGCGCATGCCGACGTCCTGCTCGAGCGCGACGTCATAGACGCCGCGGCCGAACAGGTCGAGGTGCGCGAGCGTCCACGGGCCGATGCCGGGGATCGCCTGCAGGCGCGCGCGGTCAGCGCTGCCCGGCGGCGCGCCGGGATCGATCTCTCCCCGCGCGACGGCGCGGGCGACGCGGGCGAGCGTGCGAGCGCGGGCGGGAGCGAGCCCGGCGCGCACGAGCGCGGGCGGGTTGTCGAGCGCGTCCGGCGCCGGGGCGATCCACGGGCCCATCGGGTGCCGGCGGCCGAGGGCGCGCGTGAGCGCCCAGACGATGTTCCCCGCCGCCTGGGTGTCGATCAGCTGCTCGCAGATCGCGTTGGCGAGCGCCTCGAACGGCGCCGGCTTGCGCAGCACGCGCAGCCGCGGGCCGGCCTTGATGGCGTGGCCGAGCAGCGGATCGGCGCGGAAGGCGCGGTGGAACGGCGCGAGGTCGTCGTCGAGGGCGAGGACGAACCGCAGCCGCCGTAGCGCGTCGCGCGCCTGCGCCTCGCTCTCCGCCTCGGCGCGCAGCAGCACCTCCGGCCCGCGCCAGGCGGCCTGGGCCAGCGCGCCCGACGGCATGGCGCGCGACACGACGTCGCCGCGGATCTGCAGGAGCCCGCCGGGTCCCGCGGAGCGCGGCGCCTCGCTCGGCCATACGGGCCGGACCACGTCTTCGAGCACCTGCATCCGTCTATGGTGCCGCGCATGGAAGCCGTCACCGAGCCGCTTGCCGTGGGCGGCTTCTCACTGGAGCTGAGCCAGGACCAGAAGGACGTGGTCGACTGGGTCCACGGCTTCGCCGCCAACGTCATCCGCCCCGCCGCCGCCGAGTGGGACGAGCACGAGGAGACGCCCTGGCCCCTGATCCAGGAGGCGGCCAAGATCGGGCTGTACTCGTTCGACGCGCTGGCCCAGTTCTACGCCGACGAGACGGGCCTGCTGCTGCCGATGGTCAACGAGGAGCTGTTCTGGGGCGACGCCGGCATCGGCATGTCGATCATGGGCACGACGCTCGCGGTCGCCGCGATCTTCTCCTCCGGCACCGGCGAGCAGCTCGGCGAGTGGGTCCCGCAGTGCTACGGGACGCCGGAGGATCCGAAGGTCGGCGCGTTCTGCGTCAGCGAGCCCGACGCCGGCTCCGACGTGTCCTCCCTGCGCACCCGCGCGCGCTACGAGGAGGCCAAGGACGAGTGGGTCATCAACGGCCAGAAGGCGTGGGCCACCAACGGCGGGATCGCCGACGTGCACGTCGTCGTCGCGTCCGTCGACCCCGAGCTCGGCGCCCGCGGCCAGGGGGCGTTCGTCATCCCGCCCGGCACGCCGGGCCTGGTGATGGGGACCAAGGTCAAGAAGCACGGCCTGCGCGCCTCGCACACCGCCGACGTCTTCCTCGACGACTGCCGCATCCCCGGCCGCTGCCTGCTCGGCGGCAAGGAGAAGCTCGACGAGCGTCTCGCGCGGGCGCGCGAGGGCTCCAGCGCCAAGGGGCAGGCGGCGATGGCGACGTTCGAGGCGACCCGGCCGACGGTCGGCGCGCAGGCGATCGGCATCGCCCGCGCCGCCTACGAGTACGCGCTCGGCTACGCGAAGGAGCGCACGCAGTTCGGCCGCCCGATCATCGAGAACCAGGCGATCGCGTTCACGCTGGCCGACATGAAGATGGAGATCGACGCGGCGCGGCTGCTGGTCTGGCGCGCCTCGTGGATGGGGCGGACCGGCCGTCCGTTCACAGCGGCCGAGGGCTCGATGAGCAAGCTCAAGGCCGGCGAGGTCGCGGTCTGGAGCACCGAGCGGGCGATCCAGATCCTCGGCGGCAACGGCTACACGCGCGAGTACCCGGTCGAGCGGATGCACCGCGACGCGAAGATCTACACGATCTTCGAGGGCACCTCGGAGATCCAGCGCCTCGTGATCGCCCGCGCGATCTCGGGCGTCCAGATCAGATGAGTTGCGCCTGCAAGGCGACCCGAGCCTTCGGCGTCGCCGGCCTTCGGCGAAGATACCGCGATGGACCTCGATCCCGTTGAGGTGCGCGTGCTCGGCTGCCTCATCGAGAAGCAGCGCACCACGCCCGACCAGTACCCGCTCAGCCTCAACGCGCTGAGGCTGGCCTGCAACCAGACGACCAACCGCGATCCGGTCGCGCAGTACGACGAGGAGACGATCCGCGGCAGCCTGCACCGGCTGGGCCGCCGCCGGTTCACCCGGCTCGCGAGCGGCCACTCGAGCCGCGCGGCCAAGTACCGCCACCTGCTCGATGACGAGCTGCATCTGGACCCCGCCGAGCAGGCCGTCCTCGCGGTGCTGATGCTGCGTGGGCCGCAGACGCCGGGCGAGCTCAAGCAGCGCACAGAGCGGATGCAGAGCTTCGCGGGCATCGCCGAGCTCCACGAGGTGCTGACGCGGCTGATCGACAAGCAGCTCGTCCACGAGCTGACGCGGCGACCGGGGCAGAAGGAGGAGCGCTACCAGCACCGGCTTTCCGAGGACCTCGAGGGCGAGGAGATCGCCGCCGCCCCGGCCCCGGCCGCGGTCGTGCCCCCACCGCCGCGGCGCGACGAGCGGCTCGAGCGGCTGGAGGCCGAGGTCGCCTCGCTGCGGGAGGAGATCGCCGCGATCAAGGCGGAGCTGGGGGTGTAGGGACCCGCGTTGTACGCTCGTGCCGAAGGGTCACTGCTACGGAGGGAAGTGGTCGTTGTGAAGGTCGGGCTGTCGTTCGCCAGGCGGCACGCGCTCGGTGCTGCCGCGCTGTTCATCGCGCTCGGAGGAACGTCCTACGCCGTCACCGGCGACATGACGCAGAAGCAGTCCAAGACGTACTACGCGTGCGTGACGGCGCACTTCCACACGCTCAATCTCTCGACCGAGAAGGGCAAGTGCGGGTCGGGAGAGCGCAAGATCTCCTTCAGCGCCGCGGGTCCGCGCGGCGAGAAGGGCGCTGCGGGCGCGCGTGGGCTCCAGGGCCTCGCGGGTCCGGGCGGCCCGTCGGGCGCCAAGGGCGACGCCGGCGAGCAGGGACCTCCCGGGCCGACGACGAGCGTGCTCGGCTCACCGGGCTCACCCGGCGCGAAGGGCGAGAAGGGCGACACGGGGGCGACCGGCGCGCCGGGCCCGAAGGGCGACACCGGAGCCCCCGGCCCGCAGGGCGCGAAGGGTGACAAGGGCGACACCGGCGCCACGGGTCCCGCCGGGCCGGCAGGCGGCGGCGTGCGCCTCATCGACGGCAACAACGTGACGCTCGGCACGGTCATCGCCAGCGGCTCCAGCTCGGCCACCGTGCTCACGTCCACGGGCTACCAGATGGACATCCCGTTCGACGGCAAGTTCTATCCGGCACAGATCTACTACACCGGCGGAAGCTGCAGCGGGACCGCGTACCTCAACGACGGACAGGGCGGCACGCCGCCGTTCGGCGCGATGAACGGGAAATGGGTCGTGTACTCCGGCTCGCTGAAGTCGCTGATGGCGCCGGCCGGCGTGTCCAACGGCGTCGCGACGGCCGAGGCGTTCACCGCCGCGACGATCGACAACCCCGACTGCGGCCCCGACACCGGCACGCGCTCCGGTTGGAAGCTCACGCCGATCACCCGGTCGGCGGCCGGCCTGCCCGACACGATCGCGATGCCGCTGCATCTGCAGTAGCCCCGGTGCCGGGCGGCCCGACCTCCGGGAAGGGCCGCCCATGCCGCGGGGTTGGCGCGTTGCCGCTGTCGATCTCGCCTCCGTCGTTCGTCCTGTGCATGATCCGCGGCAATGGTGGTCGCGGGAGACACGATGGAGGTGTGCCGATGAAGGTGCTGCTGACGCTCTACGGCGAGGAGACCGCGAGCGAGTTCTCGCCGGAGCAGATCGAGCAGTCGATGTCGGCGTGGCAGGAGTTCGGCGAGGCCGCGGCCGCGGCGGGCGTCCTGCTGGCCTGCGAGGGGCTCGCCGAATCGCACGCGGCGACGACGGTGCGCTACGCCGGCGGCAAGCGGCACGTGACCGACGGGCCGTTCATAGAGACCAAGGAGCAGCTCGGCGGGTTCGTCTTCCTCGAGGTGCGCGACCTCGACGAGGCGCTGGAATGGGCCGACCGGCTGCCGTGGACGACGGACGGCTGCTCGACCGAGATCCGTCCGATCATGGACTACGACGCATTCGCGGCGGGGGCGGAGAGCGCGACCGGGCAGCGCGCGGAGTCCTGAGCGAGCGGGCCGCAGCGGGCGCCGTCGACCGGCTGTTCCGGGAGCACTTCGGGCGGGCGGTCGCGGCGCTGATCCGCGCCGTGGGCGACTGGGACCTCGCCGAGGAGGCGGTCCAGGACGCGTTCACCACGGCGGTCGAGCGCTGGCCGCGCGAGGGCGTCCCGCGCGACCCTGCCGCGTGGGTGCTCACCGTGGCCCGCAACCGGGCGATCGACCGCACGCGGCGTGAGCGGGCGCTGCGCGCACGGATCCCGCAGCTGGCGGCGCTCGCCGCGATCGTCGGCGAGCCGGCCCCGGAGAAGCCGATGACCACGAGCGTGCCCGACGAGCGGCTGCGGCTGATCTTCGCGTGCTGCCATCCCGCGCTGGCGACGGAGGCGCAGGTCGCGCTGACGCTGCGGCTGCTCGGCGGGCTCTCGACCGCCGAGGTCGCGCGTGCGTTCCTCGTGCCCGAGGCGACGATGGCGCAGCGGCTGGCGCGCGCGAAGGCGAAGATACGCGACGCCGAGATCCCGTTCCGGATCCCGCCCGACCACGCGCTGCCCGCCCGGCTGCAGGCCGTCCTGGACGTCGTCTACCTCGTCTTCAACGAGGGCTACGCGGCGAGCGCAGGCGACCAGCACATCCGCCGCTCGCTGTGCGCGGAGGCGCTCCGCCTCGCCGGGGTGATCGCCGAGCTGCTGCCGGACGAGCCCGAGGTGCTCGGCCTGCAGGCGCTGCTGATCGCCCACGACGCCCGCCGCGACGCGCGAGTCGACGCCGCCGGAGCGATCGTGCTGCTCGAGGACCAGGATCGCGGGCGCTGGGACGCGGACGCGATCGAGCGCGCGACGCGCCTCGCCGCCCGCGCTCTGCGCCTCGGCCCGCCGGCCCGCTACGTGCTGCAGGCGGCGATCGCCGTCGAGCACGTCAACGCCGCGGACGCGGCCGCCACGCGCTGGGACCGGATCGCCGTGCTCTACGAGCGCCTGGCCGCGCTCGCGCCCGACCCGGTCGTCGAGCTCAACCGCGCGGCGGCGATCGCGCTCGCCGGCGACCTCGCCGGCGGCCTGGCCCGGATCGACGCGCTCGCCGGCACGCTCGACCGCTACCACTACTTCCATGCCGCGCGCGCCGACCTGCTGCGCCGGCTCGGCGCCCGCGAAGCGGCGGCCGACGCCTACGCCCGCGCACTCGAGCTCGCCGGCAACGCGGCTGAACGGGAGCTCCTCGCACGCCGGCTCGCGGAGGTCGCCGCCTGAGCCACGGAATTCTGCCTAGCGTGCGCGAACATCGCTCCGCGTTGAGCGAACTAAACGCATGGTCAGCGGTCAGGACGCGTACATCCGTGTACCGTCCGCCGTTGTGTTCGTCCTCGCGGTCGCGGACTGGGTGTGGTTCGGCGTCATCTTCGCCGTGGTGGCGCTGGGCGTCATCGCGCTCGCGCGCCGCGCGTAAGCGACCGTCTACCCCTCGAGGACTGCGCCGTCCGGCACATCCTCGCGTACTGTGACGTCCCCGCGGACCACGACGCCGGCGCCGAAGTGCACGTCGCCTTCGACGACCAGCCGTTCGCAGCCGACCAGCGAGGGCGGGCCGTCCGGGAAGCGCGCCTCGAAGTCGCGCATCAGCTTGAAGTGGTCGCTGTCGAGCGCCACGAACGGGGCGCGGCCGTCGCGCTCGGGGGCCAGCAGCACCTTCGCGCCGCCGTCGAGCACGTAGGCGTCCGAGCGCAGCGCCAGCAGGTCGTCGGTGGTCTTGACGGGCGCGAACCGCGTGCGCGGCACGCGCAGCGTGCGGGCGCCTTCGAAGACCTCGATCGCCGCGCCCATCGCGGTCTCCAGCTGGTACACCGCGGGTGAGGACTTGTCGGAGGGATCGACGGTCTTCTCGTTGCGGATCATCGGCAGCCCGAGCACGCCGTCGCGCTCGCGCATCGCCTCGTCGAGCGCGTGCAGGTCGAGCCAGAGGTTGTTGGTGTTGACGTAGCGGTGGCGCGTGATGTCCTGCAGCGCCGAGAGATCCTCCTCGGGCGTCTGCGCCGTCTCGCGCAGCACGAGCCGCCCGTCCTCGCGCCGGCGCGCGACGTGGCCGCCCTTGCGGTCGGCCTCCGTGCGGTCGGTGACCTCCATCAGGAACGGGATCCGCTCGGCGCGGAGCCAGGCGAGGATCCGCGGGTCGAGGACGGCGCCGAGGTTGTCGGAGTTCGCGACGAACGCGTACTCGTAGCCGCGCTCGAGCAGCTCGCCGAGCATCCCGGACGTCACCAGCGCGACATACAGGTCGCCGTGGCCCGGCGGGCACCACTCCAGCGACGGGTCGGCGGGCCACTCCACCGGCATCAGGTCGTCGACGCGGACCTTCGGCTCCTTGTTCTGGAGGAAGTCGGGCGGCACGTCGGCGCGCAGCTCGGCGTACTCCTCCAGCACGGCCAGCGAATCGTCGCGCGTGCTGAAGGAGTCCATCAGCACCAGCGGCAGGCGCGCGTCGTGCGCCTCGCGCAGTGCGAGCACCTGGCGGGCGATGATGTCGAGGAAGCTCAGCCCGTCCTTGGCCTCCAGCAGCGACTTGGCCGCGGTCAGGCCCATGCTCGTGCCGAGGCCGCCGTTGAGCCGCAGCACGATCGCCTGCTGCAGCGCCTCGCGCTCGGCCTCCGGGTCGCTCGCCAGGTCGTCGAGCGACGGGACGTCGGTGACGGGCTCGATCGAGTCCTCGGGGATCAGCCCTGTCTCGCCTGCCTCGAGCTGGCGGTAGTAGTGCTCGAAGGCGCGGATCGCGGCGTCCGCCACGCCCTCCTGCTGCATCTTCTCGATGCCGGCGCGCAGGCCTTCGTCGCTCACGGCGCTGATGCTAGCCGCGATCGGAACGTGCCGGCGCCCTCGACGCGCGCGCCCAGGGCGCGCACCCGCGCGGCGAGCTCGGCGTCGGAGGTCGCGACGGTCGTGTCGGCCGGATCGTACGTGGTCTCCAGCAGGCGGACGATCTCGTCGTCGGCAGCGTTGCGTCCGCGCCTCGGCGAGCGCACGACCTCGACGCCGCGCTCGGCACCCAGCAGGTCGTCCGGCCCGGCGTCGAGCACGACGATGACATCGTCTCCGTCCGCCCAGTCGCGAAGCTCGGCGATCAACCGCCGCGCCGCGCCGGCGCGGTCGCGCCACCAGCCGTCGGGACGGCTCCCGATGACGTTGCTCGCGTCGACCATCCAGCGCATGCCATCACCATGCCCCGGGAGGCGCGTCGGGAAGCACGACGCGCTCCTCGCGCCGGCCGGCGACGGAGAAGCCCGCACGCTCGTACGTGCGCAGCGCGGCAGGCCCGTCGAGGCTGCACGTGTTGACCGTCACCCGCGCCGGTCCCAGCTCCCACGCGCGCCGCACCGCCGCGTGCAGCAGCCGCGGGCCGATGCCGCGGCCGATGAAGTCGCCGAGCAGCCCGAAGTACGTGAGCTCGACGGTCGTCCCGTTCGGCGCGAGCTCCGCGTAGCCGGCCGGCGTGCCGCGCAGCGAGGCGATCCAGGTCTCGCAGCGCTCGAGCTCCTGCAGCCACCGCGCACGGTCCCAGTCGCGCCGGTCGAGCCAGTACCAGGGGCCTCCGACCGCCTCGTAGAGGAAGCGCGAGAGCTCGGGCGAGGGAATCTCCGCGCGCGTCACCGCGAGCTCGGGGTCGGGCGCGGGCGCGGGGGCGAGCTGCTCCGGCGCGGTCATCTCGAGGAACCAGCGCGTGACGATCTCCGTGGCCACGCGCGAGCACGCTAGACGGTCCGGAATCCGACGCGGTTCAAGTTCGCTGGACGAGTGGCCGATAGCCGGGGCATCCGATGACCGTCCATTCGTCCCAGATCGATGGCACCGCCGGGGCCACGGCCGCGCTGAAGTCCACCGGCGCGAGCAAGAAGTCCACCGGCACGTCGTTCTCGGCGGCGCTCAAGGACGCCAGCACGACGGCCGAGTCCACGACGAGCGCCAAGAAGGCGCCCGCGGGCGAGAAGACGCGCACCGTCGACGGTCACAGGTACGCCGACGTCATCGCCGGCCCACGCAAGGGCATGTACATCAACACGGGCTCGAACTCGCGCAGCGGCGAGGCGTTCGTGATGGTCAAGAAGAACGGCCGCGAGTACCACATCTACGGGACCGGCGAGAACCGCCGCGTGATCGGCCTCAAGCCCGCCGGCGACAAGGACAACGACGCGGTCTCGAGCACCGGCACGTCGAGCACCGACACGTCGGCGACGCCGACCGGCACCACCGGCACCACCGGCAAGATCAACACCGACGCGTCCACCACCAACTAGTCCCGCGTAGCGGCCATCACCGCGACGTCCACCGCGCCACCTCCTCGGGCGTGTTGAGACTGGTCACCAGCCGCGGCTCGACGTCGAGCTCGACCGCGTGCAGCTTCGCGAGCGTCGCCCGCATCGGCGCCTCCTCGCGCAGTGCCTGCACGAGGATCTCGCTCGGCTCGTAGCGGCCGGGGAACGGCTCCCCCTTGGCGATCGCGAAGCCGTCGTGCGCGGCCAGCGCCGCCAGTAGCTCGGGCGTCACGAACGGCTGGTCACACGCGACCGCGACGACGGGTCCGTGCTCCAGCGCCGTGACGAGGCCGGCGAGCGGATGCGAGGTGTCGTAGCGGTCCAGCCAGACCGGGACGCCGACGTCGAGCTCGCGCTTGGCCACCACGACGGGCTCCAGCCCGGCGGCGCGCGCGGCGGCGATCGGCCGCGCGATCAGCGGCCCATCGCCGAACGGGACCAGCGCCTTGTCGGTGCCCATCCGCCGGCTGCGCCCGCCGGCGAGGATCGCCGCGATCACGTCCCGGTGGCGTCCGCGCCGAGCAGCCTGCGCAGCTTGACCTGCAGCTGCAGCGGCGAGAACGGCGCCGAGAGCTTCTCGTCGGCGCCGGCGGCCAGCACCTCGCGGCTCGCGCCGTCGCGGTCGTCGACGAGCAGCAGCACCTTGGAGTCGCGCGTCAGCGGGTCGCTGCGCAGCGCGCCGATCACGTCGCTCCCCGTCGTCTTCCACGCGAGGATCACGAGGTCGGGGCGCGCGTCGCGCGCGACGTCGAGCGCCATGCCGAGCGTCGCCGCCTCGCGCACGTCGACCTTGTCGCCGAGCGCCACGCGGGCGATCGCGCGCGTGGAGGCGTCCATGCCCGCCAGCAGCACGCGCGCGCGGCGGGCGGCCGCGGCGGCGTCGCGCATGCCGGGGATCGCGCCGCTCACGTCGGACTCCACGCTGCCGGTGCGCCGCGGCGGCGACGTCTCCGCGAGCGGCCCCGCCGCGTCGACCGCCGAGCGCGCCGCCGCCATGAGGTCCCCGCAGGTCTGGAAGCGCCGCTCCGGCGCCTTGTCGAGCCCCTTGGCGATGACCGCGTCGAGGCCCTCCGGCAGATCGGCTCGGACCCGCGACGGACGCGGCGGATCCTCCGACAGGTGCGCGTAGATCACGCCGACGTCGGTGTCGCGCGCGAACGGCACCTGGCCCGTGAGGCAGTGGTAGAGCAGGCAGCCGAGCGAGTAGACGTCGGTCCGCGCGGAGACCGTCCCGCCCTCGATCTGCTCCGGGGCGACGTAGTGGATCGTGCCGACGACGTCGCCCGCGCGCGTGAGCGGCGCATGCGTGCCCTCGAGCCGCTTGGTGAGCCCGAAGTCGGTCAGGTAGGCGACGCGGCCCTCGATCAGCACGTTGGCGGGCTTGACGTCGCGGTGGATGAGTCCCTGCGCGTGGGCGGCGTCGAGCGCGGCGGCGATCTGGCGGCACGTGTCGATCGCGCGGTAGGGCCGCAGGCGGCCCTCGGCGCGCAGCATGGCGGCCAGGTCGGCGCCGTCGACGAGCTGCATCGCCAGGTACAGCGTGCCGTCGACCTCGCCGGCGTCGTAGACGGTGACGATGTTCGGGTGCTGCAGCCCGGCGGCGATCCGCGCCTCGCGCGAGAAGCGCTCGCGGAAGCCGGAGGACTCCGCCAGGTCGGGCGCGATGATCTTGACCGCCGCGCGCCGCTCGAGGTTGATGTGGTGGGCGCGGTAGACGACGCCCATCCCGCCGCGCCCGATGCGCGATTCGAGCCGGTAGCCGGCGATGGTCGTCCCGATCCGCCGGTCGTCGCTCCCTTCCGCCATGATGCCGCAGTATGGAGGACGCCGACGCCCTTGGAGGGATGACCGTGCTGGTCGCGGGGGACGACCTGGGCGCGGTGCAGGCCGTCCGCGCCCGCCTGCAGGCGCTCGGCGCCGACGCGACGGCGCTGGCCGGGGACGCCGACGCGATCGCCCGCGCCGCGGTCGCGGACCCGCCGGCGGCGGTGCTCGCCCTCGGCGGCGCCGAGGCCGCACTGCGCTTGCGCCTGGATCCGTTCGGCCTGGACGCGGGGCCGCCCGTGATCGGCGTCGAGGCGATCGCCGGCGGCGAGGACGGCGTCGGCCTGCTCGCGGCGTGGCGTCTGCGCGCGCTCGCCGAGCGCTCCGCGCTGCGCGTGCGCCAGTCGGAGATGGAGGGCGTGCTCGCCGCCCAGGCGGTGACGCGCCGGCGCGAGCTCGAGGCCGCGCGCGCCGACACGCTGCGGCGGCTGATCACCGCGGCGGGCTACCGCGACGACAACACGTACGAACACACCGAGCGCGTCGGACAGCTCGCCGCGCGGCTGGCGCGCGGGCTCGGGATGCCCGACCGCGAGGTGTCGCTGATCCGGCAGGCCGCGCCCCTGCACGACATCGGCAAGATCGCGATCCCGGACTCGATCCTGCTCAAGCCCGGCAAGCTGACCGACGAGGAGTTCGAGGTCGTCAAGACGCACGCCGTGCTCGGTGCGCGTGTGCTCGCCCGCGGCGGGTCGGACCTGCTCGAGACCGCCGAGACGATCGCCCGCCACCACCACGAGCGCTGGGACGGCGGCGGCTACCCGGACGGCCTGGCGGGCGAGGCGATCCCGATCGCGGCGCGGCTCGTGCACGTCGCCGACGTCTTCGACATCCTCGTCCACGAGCGCCCGTACAAGGAGTCCTGGACGGTCGAGGCGGCGGCTCTGGAGATCGCGGGCGGTGCGGGGACGCAGTTCGATCCGGAGGCGGTCGGCGCGTTCACCGCCCTGGGACCCACGGGCTGGAGCCACCCCTTCTAAAACCGCTGCGTCGGCGGCCGATAGAGGGAGTGTGCACCCTCGGTCCCGCACACTCGCTCGCCTGCCGTGTCTGCTGACGCTCCTGTTCCTGGTCGTTCCAGGACGGGCGCTCGCCGACGCATCGCTGTTCGCCGCGCCGACCGCCTGCGCCGGCGCGCCGGCGGGCGGGCTCACGACCGCGACCGACACGACGAGCGTCCCGGGGGGATGGCAGCGCTTCGACGTCAGCGTGACGATCACCGGCACGAACGTCGTCGCCTCGGAGTGGATGATCGACTGCGGCGCGTCGCAGCCCGGACCGACGGTCCCCACCTTCAACGTCAGCGGCATCCACGTCCTCAGCCACCGCGTGCAGGACTCCAACGGCATCTGGTCGGACTGGGTCGACGACACGGTCCAGATCGACAAGACGGTCCCGGTCAACAACTCGATCGTGCCGAGCGGATGGTCGCGCACGCCGGTGAACGTCACGATCGCCGGCGCCGACAGCGTCTCCTCGATCGATCACGTCGAGTACGACCTCGACGGCGCCGGCGTGCAGTCGGTCCCGTCGGGCACGAGCTTCAACGTCACCGGCGACGGCACGCACACGCTCGACACGCTCGTCGAGGACCTCGCGGGCAACCGCTCCACGCTGCGCAGCGACACGGTGCAGATCGACAGCGTCGCGCCGGTCGACACGACCGTCGTGCCCTCCACCTGGCAGTACACGCCGACGACGATCAACGTCACCGGCACGGATGCGCTGTCCGGGGTCGGGCACGTCGAGTGGAAGGTCGACGGCGCGCCGGTCGGCGGCAGCAGCGGCGCCAACGGCGCGGCCGTCGTGATCCCTGACGGCACCCACGCTCTCGAGACCAGGGTCGTCGACGTCGCCGGCAACGCCACGGGCTGGGTCACGCACACCGTGATGGTCGACACGACCGGCCCGCAGGACACGACCGCGGTGCCCACGCTGTGGCAGGGCAGCTCGCCCGTCGACATCACCGTGTCGGGGATCGACCCGCAGGGCTCGGGCATCGATCACGTCAACTGGAAGCTCGACGGCGTTCCCGGCACGGGCCCGAACGACAGCCACGTGCCGGTCTCCGGCGACGGCGTGCACACGCTCGAGACGCAGGTCGTCGACGGCGGCGCCGAGGCGTCCGGCTGGAACACGCGCTACGTGCGGATCGACACCGTGGTCCCGACCGACCAGACGTCGACCTCGAGCGGCTGGTTCACGTCGGCGCAGACCGTGCCGGTGACCGGCTACGACGCGCACTCCGGCGTGCAGAAGGTCGAGTGGAAGCTCGACAACGCCGGAACCCAGAGCTCGACCGGCAACCCGGCCAACGTGCTCGTCTCCGGCGACGGCAACCACACGCTCGTGACGCGCATCTACGACAACGCGGGCCACGTCTCCGGCTACAGGACGAACACGATCCGGATCGACGGGTCGGCGCCCGTCAACACCACGCCGGCGGCGAGCTCCGCCTGGCGCCGGACCCAGTACTCCGTCGTCCTGAGCGGCGCCGACAGCGTCTCCGGCATGTCGGAGATGACCTACACCGTCGACGGCGGGCCGCCGACGACGGGCCCTTCGGGCATCCAGACCGCGGTGGTCAGCGGCGCCGGCACGCACATGCTGCGCACATGGGCCACCGACGTCGCGGGCAACATGTCCGGCTATCGCGACGAGACGATCAACATCGACGACGTCGCGCCGTCGGACACGACGAGCGGCCCGAGCGGGGCGGTCGCGAACAACTATCCGATCACGCTGAGCGGGTCCGACGCGCACTCCGGCATCAGCGTCATCAAATACATGCTCGACGGCGGCGACGAGCACAGCGTCGCGGCGGGCTCGACGGTGCGCATCTCCGGCGCGGGGCCGCACACGCTCGAGACGCAGGCGGTCGACAATGCGGGCAACACGAGCGGCTGGAAGTCGATGACCGTCACCGTCGACCTCAGCCTCTCCGGTGACATCACCGCGCCGACCGACACGACCACGACCGTCGGCGTCGGGTGGCGGACGCGCGACGTCGTGCTGACCCTCAACGCCGACGACGGCGCGGGCGTCGGCGTGGACTACATGGAGTACCGCATCGGCGGCGTCAACATCCAGCGCGCCGCCGTCGGCTCGACCGTCACGATCACGGGCGACGGGCCGCACACGATCGAGACGCGCGCGTACGACCTGCTCGGCAACGTCTCCCTTTGGCGCGAGCAGACCGTCGGCATCGACACGGTCGTGCCGGTCGACACGTCCGCGATCACGCCCGCTCCCGCGTGGACGAACACGCGCAACATCGTGCTCGCGGGCACCGACCCGCCGCCCGGCTCGGGCATCGACAAGATCGAGTACCAGGTCGACGGCGGCGCCTCGCAGTACGTGGTGAGTGGCGGCAGCGTCACGCTGCCGAGCGACGGCGACCACACGATCCGCCATCGCGCGCTCGACGTCGCCGGGCAGGCGTCGGGCTGGACGCTCTCGTCGCTGAAGGTCGACACCGTCAACCCGGTCAACACGAGCGCCGCGGCGCCGACGGCGTGGCAGACCGCCTCGGGCCTCTCGCTCGCGCTGAGCGGCACCGACTCGCTGTCGGGCGTCGACCACGTCGAGTGGCGGATCGGCGGCGGCGCGACGCACACGGGCTCTCCCGCGGTCGTCGACGCCGACGGCGTGCAGCTGCTGGAGACGCAGGCGGTCGACAAGGCCGGCAACGTGTCGGGCTGGCGCGGGGAGGCGGTGAAGGTCGATCGCACGAAGCCTTCGAATACGACCGCGGTGCCCGCGAGCGGCTGGCAGAACACGAACTTCACGACGGTCGTGACGGGATCCGACGCGACCTCCGGCGTGGCCGGCGTCGAGTGGAAGCTCGACGGCGGGGCGTCGCAGACGACCACCGCGGTCTCGATCGCGGCGTCCGGCTCGCACACGCTGTCGACGCGGATTCGCGACGCCGCGGGGAACTGGTCCGACTGGCGCGACGACCCGGTCGGGATCGACAAGGTCGCCCCGGCGCTGACGGCGAGCTGCGGCACGACGGAGTGGCGCTCGAGCCCGGCCGTGTGCTCGGTCACGGCCGATGGCGGCGCCTCGGGGCTGTCGGTGCTGACGGGGGCGCGCGGCGACGCGCCGGCGACCGCGGTGTCGGGCGGCAGCTACACCGTCGACACCGAGGGCTCCTACCCGCTCACGTTCCGGGCGGTCGACGGCGCGGGCAACGAGAAGCTGGCGCTTGCGCAGGTCAAGGTCGATCTCACGCCGCCGTCGGCGGGCGTCTCGTGTGCGCCGGACACGGGCACGGCGTACGTGTGCACGGCGACGGGCGGCGACACGCTCTCGGGACTGGCCGGGCTGACGTGGTCGGTCGACGGCTCCGCCGCGACGGGCGTCGGCAACGGCGCGACGTTCGCGGTCGCGAAGGGCACGATCACCGTCAGAGCGACCGATCGCGCGGGCAACGCGGCCACGTCGCCGGCGGTCGTGCTGGCGGAGCGCAAGGCGCCGCCGACAGGGCCGGCAAAGACGAAGGGCAAGCCGGCGCCGACGCCGCGCACGGCGAGCCGCGCGGTGCTGCGGCGCGGCAAGGGCACGGTCGCGGCACGCGCGCTCGGCCAGCTCGAGATCTCCGCGCTGCCGGAGTCCACGACCGCCACGCTGCGGCCGCTGGCGCTCGGCAGGGGCAGCTTCCGGGTCACCCTGAAGGTGACCGCGGATCGCAAGTCCAAGACCGTCAACAAGAAGGTCTCCAGCAGGTCGCGCTACTCGCCGCAGATCGTCGTGAAGGCCGGCGGCGCGGTGGACGTGACGGTCACGCTGACCGTCAAGCGCAAGTCCGGCGGACGCTGGATCACGTACGCGACGGGGACGACGAAGCTCTAGATCGCCGCCCGACGCTGAGGCCGGCGGCGATCCCGGCGGCGACGGCCAGGACGCCAGCAACGCGGCCGGCCGTCAGCTCCGAGTCTCCGAGCGCGGCGGCGCAGAGCAGCGCGGCGACGGGGAGGACGCCGGCGAACAGTCCCGCGCGCTCGACGCCGAGGGCGCGCACGGCGGAGTACCAGAGTACGAAGGCGAGCGCGGTGACGACGGCGGCGAGCCACGCCAGCGCGGCGACCTCGCTCAGCGTGGGCGCGGGGAACGCATCGGCGGGGCCCCCCGTCAGCAGCGCGAGGACCGCCAGCATCGGCACGGCCAGCCCGACCGCCCACGTGGAGACCGACACGGGGCCGAGCGTCGAGAGCAGCGGCGCCGCGAGCAGAGAGAAGGCGGCCTCGCAGGCGAGCGCGCCGAGCGCGGCGGCAAGCCCCGCGACCGTCACGTCTCCGCCGAGGCCCTGCACCGCGGCGGCGCCCGCCGCGACCATCGCGCCGGCCGCGATCACCCGCGGCTGCGGGCGTCGCCCGGCCTGAAGCGGGCCGGCGAGCGCGAGGAGGACCGGTACCGTCGCGACCACGACGCCGACGCTGCCAGGGTCCATCGAGGCCTCGGCGGCGAGTACCAGCAGATTGAACGCGGCCAGCCCGGTCGCCGCGAGGAGCGTGAGCCGCACGAGCTCCGTCCGCCGCGGGCGCCCGATCCGCCCGCGAGCGATCGCCGCGAGGATCAGCGCGCCGAGCGTGTACCGCAGCGCCTGGCCGCCCGCCGCCGGGTAGTCGCGGATCCCGTCGAGGACCGCGAACGAGGACCCGACCGCCGCCATCGCCCCGCACGCCGCAAGCCCGGCCCGGACCGCAGTACGCGCGTCTCCGCGCGCCGCCGTGCGGTCTCCGGATTCGCCGGTCGCGGTGGACATGGCGGCGACGATAGGCTCCCGGTGGTCCGATCACCAGGACCACCTCGATGCCCGTGAACAGGACCACTTCGGCGCCGGAGCTGCTGCTCGCCCTCGCGCGCGACGGGGCGGTGCCGCTCCGGGCGCAGCTGGAGGCGCAGGTGCGGGAGGCGGTCGGGTCAGGGCGACTCCCGGCCGGGATGCGCCTGCCTTCGTCGCGGGCGCTCGCCGCCGAGCTCGGCGTCTCACGTGGCGTCGTGGTGGAGGCGTATGGACAGTTGGTCGCCGAGGGCTACCTGGCGGTACGGCGAGGCTCGGCTCCGGTGGTCGCCGCGGTGGCCGAGCGGCGCCCGCAACCGGTGCCGGGCGCTCGCGAGGCCGCGCCCCGCTACGACCTGCGCCCGGGCACGCCGGACCTCGCGCTGTTCCCGCGTCGCGCGTGGGCGGCGGCCCAGCGGCGGGCACTGGCGGAGGCGCTCGACGCGGACCTCGGCTACCCCGATCCCGCCGGGCACCCGGCGCTGCGGACCGCGCTCGCGGAGTACCTCGGCCGGGTGCGCGGCGTCGACGCGGACCCGTCGCGGATCGTGGTGTGCGGTGGCGTCGCCGAGGTCCTTGCCCTCGTCGCCCGCGTGCTGCGCGCCCGCGGGGCGGTCCGGCTGGCCGTCGAGACCCCGTCGCACCACGCGACGCGCGCGCTGCTGACGCACCACGGGATGCAGCTCGTCGCGATCGGCGTCGACGAGGACGGCATCGACGTCGCCGCGCTCGCGGCCGCGGACGTGGACGCCGTGCTCGTCACGCCCGCGCATCAGTTCCCGACCGGCGTCGTGCTCTCCGCCGCGCGGCGTGCCGCGCTCGCCGCGTGGGCGCGGCGGACCGGCGCGCTGGTGATCGAGGACGACTACGACGCCGAGTACCGCTACGACCGGCAGCCGGTCGGCGCCGTCCAGGGGCTCGCGCCCGAGCACGTCGTCCACGCGCATTCGGTGTCCAAGACACTCGCGCCCGGCCTGCGTCTCGGCTGGGCGGTGCTGCCCTCGCACATGGCGGCCGAGGTGGCGGCGGAGAAGCGCCTGTCCGACCTCGGGACGCCGGTGCTCGAGCAACTCACGCTCGCCGCCTTCCTCGCTCGCGGCGAGCTCGATCGCCACCTGCGCCAGACGCGCCCGCTCTACCGCCGCCGGCGCGAAGCGCTGCTGCGCGAGCTGCCGGAGCTGCCCGCGGCGGGCTCCCCCGCTGGACTGCACGTTCTGGTCGGCCTCCCGGACGGCAGGGCCGAGGCGGACGTCGTCGCCGCCGCGGCGGCGAACGGCGTCGCGGTCGAGCCGCTCGGGCCGCACGGTATGCCCGGCACGGGCGGGCCGGCGCTGATCCTCGGCTACTCGCGGCTGCCCGAGGCCGCCCTGGCGGAGGCGGCGAGGCGCCTGCGCGCCGCGATCGCGAGGTGAGCAGCGCGGGCGGCGGTGCGGATCGCCGCCTGCCGGGCCTGATCGTGCCCTGCGGAGATCGCACGCGGACCTCTTCCTGTTGACGGTCTGGCTCGGCTTGCGACAATCAATACAAGCCCACCGAAGGGAGCGGTCAATGGAATCCGCTGCAAGAGTCCTGGTCGTCGCCAACCGCACGGCTGCCACGCCGGCGCTGATCGACGCGGTCAAGGAGCGGGCCGCGCGAGGTCGCGCCCAGTTCACCCTGCTGGTGCCGAACACGCCGCATGGCCTCCACCGGCTGGTGGATCCGGAAGACCAGTCGACCAGCGAGGCGGAGCAGACGCTCGAGCTCGCCGTCCCGCTGCTCGAGCGGGCGGCCGGGAGCCACGTCGAGGGCATCGTCGGCGATCCGGAGCCACTCGCCGCAATCCAGGACGCGATCAACGTCCACGGCTTCGACGAGATCATCATCTCGACGCTGCCGTCGCGCGTGTCGCGCTGGCTCAAGCTCGACCTGCCGAGCAAGGCCGCGGGCCTCGGGCTGCCGGTCACCACGGTCACCGCGAGCGGCCGCGCGGAGGCGCATGTCTGAAGGTCTCCGCGTGGCGCGGGGCGCGTGTCTAGGCTCTGAGGGCCTTGAACCCCTTCTGGATCTGGATGCAGGTCGCGATCGTCGTGCTGGTCATCATCAGCGCGATCATCGCCATCGTGAAGCTCTGAGGAACCGGCGAGCAGCGCCGCGGTGCCTGTTTATGATCGCGGCATGTTCCGGTCGATCGTGGTGGGCACTGACGGTTCCGACACGGCGCGCAAGGCGGTCCAGGATGCGATCGACCTCGCCAAGTCGGTCGGTGCGGCGGTATTCCTGGTGTCCGCCTACGAGCCCGTCCCGCAGGCGCGGCTGCGCGAGGAGGCGCGCCAGGCGCCCGAGGATCTGCAGTGGATGATCAACCCGCGCGAGGACGTCGACGCGACGCTCAGCGACGCCGCCGACGAGGTGCGCGAGGCGGGCCTGGACGTCGAGACGTTCGCGCGCGAGGGCGACCCCGCCGACGCGATCCTCGACGTGGCCGAGGAGCGCGACGCCGATCTGATCGTGGTCGGCAACAAGGGAATGACCGGCGCGCGCCGGTTCCTGCTCGGCTCCGTGCCGAACAAGGTCTCGCACCACGCGCCGTGCTCGGTGCTGATCGTGCGGACTACCTGACGGGGATCGCCGGGTCCGTCGCCGCGGCGGCGTCGATCAGCCCCCAGCCGTAGCGTGCGTCCTGTCCCGGCGCGCCGAGGTCGTGCGCCGTGGTCTCGAGCCGCCGCTCGATCGCCGCCGGCGACGGGTTGGGGCCGAGGATGCCCGACGCGACGACCAGCGCCGCCGTCGCGGCGGCGTGGGGCGCGGCCATCGAAGTGCCGATGTAGCCGCTCGGGAGGCCGAAGCGCCGCACGCTCCCGTCGTTGGCGAAGGTCATCTGGTAGATGTCGCCGCCCACGGGATCGTTCGGATGGCACGACGGGTCGCCCTCGAGCGGCGCGTCCGGACCGCCGCCGGGCGCCACCACGTCGAGGTCCTGCCCCTCGTTGGAGTAGTCGGCCTGGCAGCCGTGCTGGGTCGTCGCCCCGACCGACAGCACGTCGCTCGAGCGCGCCGGATAGGCGACGGCCTGCGCGGCCGCGTTGCCCGACGCGCCCACGACCAGCGTGCCCTTGGCGCGCGCGTGGCGCAGCGCGCTCAGGATGTCCGGGATCTGCTGGCGCGTCACGCCCGAGCCGAACTCGAACGAGAGGTTGATGATCTTCGCGCCGTGATCGGCCGCCCAGCGAATGCCCGACGAGATCGACGCCGAGTCGCCCTCGCCGTCGCGGTCCAGCACGCGCACCGGCATCAGCTTCACGCCGTAGGCGAGGCCGGTGACGCCGACGTTGTTGCCGGTGCCCTCGGCGATCGTCCCCGCGACGTGCGTCCCGTGGCCGTTCTCGTCGTTGGGGAACGCGTCGCGATCGACGAAGTCGTAGCCCTTCACGAAGCGGCCGTTCGGGAAGTCGGGCGAGCGCTTGAAGCGCTTGTGATCCGCATACGCGACGCCGGTGTCCAGCACCGCGACCGTCACGCCGCGGCCGCCGGGATGCCCGGCCGCGAGCAGGTGCTGCCACGCATCCGGCGCGTTGACGCCGGTGCCCGGCAGGAAGTTCCACTGCAGCTGCTGCCAGCCGGTCGGCGCGTTGGCGTTGCCGGGATCGGGCGGGATGTAGCCGGAGGCATGGGCAACCATGTTCGGCGTCGCGCTCAGCACGCCCGGCCGCCTGCGGAGCGCCCGCATCGCGCTCGCCAGGCTCTTGCCGGCGGCGACCTTGACCACGCGCGTGCGCGTGCCGTCCACGCCCACACGGGACGCGTGCGCCCCGGTGGCGGCGTAGCGGACCACGACCTCGCTCGGGCGGTAGCGGGCATCGGGGGGCCCGGCGAGACCGTCGTCGGCGGACGCGGCGGCGGGCAGCGCGCAAGCGAGCGCGAGCAGCAGAATGGGCGGCAGGAGGGCGCGAGGCATGGGCGTGGGGAGCTGACGGGCCGGAGCGGGGGAGCCCGTCGCGGTCTAGAACATGATCGACTGCCCAGAGTTCCGCGACAACCCCAACGTGTGCCGAAACTGTGACGAAACCGCGCCGAGACAGTGACAATCCGCCGCCGGCGGACGGGAGCCCGCCGGGCGCCGAGACGCCGCGCCGCGCGGGGATGCCGGCGGGTGCCGAGCTGCCGCCGGCGGCTGGGATGCCGGCGGACGGCGCGGTGCCGGCGGGCGCGAAGACGCCGACGCGCGCCGAGACGCCTGGCGCCGAATCGCCGGTCCGCGCAGAGACGCCGCCGGAGGCGGCGATCGCCGACGAGGCCCTCATGCGCCTGGCGATCCGGGAGGCGGAGCTCGCGATCGCCCACGACGACGTGCCCGTCGGAGCGATCGTCGTCGACGCGTCCGGCGAGGTGATCGCGCGCGGCCACAACGAGCGCGAGCTGCGGCAGGACCCCAGCGCGCACGCGGAGATGATCGCGCTGCGCGCCGCCGCCGAGGCGATCGGGCACTGGCGCCTGCTCGGCACGACGCTCTACGTCACGCTCGAGCCCTGCGCCATGTGCGCGGGGGCGATCGTGCTTGCGCGCGTCCCGCGCGTCGTCTACGGCACGACGGACCCGAAGGCGGGCGCCGCCGGCTCGGTCCTCGACATCCTCGCGGAGCCGCGCCTGAACCACCGCCCGAGCGTCACCGCCGGCGTGCTGCAGCCCGAGTGCGCGGCGCTCCTGAAGGATTTCTTCGCCGCCCGCCGCTGAGGATCGCTACCCTCACAACCCGCATCCGGAGGGGTGCGAGAGTGGTTGAATCGGGCGGTCTCGAAAACCGTTGTGCGGGCAACCGTACCGAGGGTTCGAATCCCTCCCCCTCCGCCTCAGACCCTGCGTATCCCGCCTAGACGGCGGGATCGCGGGGTTTCGGCAACCGTGCGTAGCTGCGGGCGGCGGGTGGACTCAGGCCAGCCTGAAGCGGCGATTTCAGGGTTCTCTTTCCCCGGGCTTTCCCCCGAAGGGGTCTGATCCCGGGGGACGTCGACCAGGAGCACAAGGCGGCCGAACAGCGGAGTAGGGCCAAGCGGTGTGCGCATCACCCGTTGGGGATGACGCGCGGTCATGCCCGGGCGCGGGAGGCTGTCGCCATGAGTGGGAGATCGGCTCGGGAGTCGCGTCGCATGCTCGCGCCGCTGGCGCTCGCGCAGTTCATCTGCAGCTTCGCGGGCTCGAACATGAACGTCATGATCAGCGACATCAGTCGCGATCTCGACACGACCGTCACCGGCGTGCAGCTGGCGATCACGCTGTTCCTGCTGGTCATGGCGATCCTGATGATCCCGTGCAGCAAGCTGACCGACCGCTTCGGCCGCAAGCGTTGCTTCATCGTCGGTCTCGCGCTCTATGGCGTCGGTGCGCTGCTGAGCGCGGCCGCGCCCGGGCTCGGGATCCTGATCCTCGGCAATTCGATCTTCGAGGGCGTCGGTACGGCGCTGCTGATCCCGCCGGTCTACATCCTCACGACGCTCGCGTTCGCCGACCTCACGTCGCGCGCGAGAGCGTTCGGCCTGATCAGCGGGATGGGCGGCATCGGCGCGGCGGCCGGGCCGCTGATCGGAGGCGTGATCACGAGTGCGATCAGCTGGCGCGCGGCCTTCATCTTCCAGGCGATGGTGATCGTCGCGATCATCGTCCTCAGCCGCCATGTCCGCGACCCGCTGCCGGCGGATCCGACGCGCACGTTCGACGTGCTCGGCGCGGTTCTGTCAGCCGTCGGGATGTTCTTCGTCGTGTTCGGGATCTTGCAGGCCGACACGGATCTCGTGCTGATGGTCGCGCTGATTGCCGCCGGTGTCGCGTTCCTGGTCTGGTTTTTCCTCTACACCCGCGGCCGCGAGCGTGCCGGGAAGGAGCCGCTGCTCACGCTGCGCCTGTTCCGCAACCGCACCTCGAACCTCGCGCTCGTGACCCAGAACCTTCAGTGGCTGCTGCTGATGGGCGTCTCATTCGTCGTCGCCGTGTTCCTGCAGGAGGTGCGCGGCTACAACGCGATCGAAACCGGTGTGATCTTCACGGCCGCGACGGTCGGTGTGCTCGTCTCGTCGCTCGCCGCCGAGCGGCTCGCCAAGCGGCACGCCCAGAGAACGCTGATCATGACCGGCTTCATCGTCACCGCGGCGGGGATCGGCGTGCTGCTCGCCCTCGTCGGTGCGTCCTCTCGCGTGATCGCGTTCGGGCCTGGCCTGCTGCTGATCGGACTCGGGACCGGGGTGATGCTGACGCCGTCGGTCAACGTCGTGCAGTCGAGCTTCCCCGAGGCGCTGCAGGGCGATATCTCCGGGCTCTCGCGCAGCGTCTCGAACCTCGGCTCGTCGTTCGGCACCGCGATCGCCGGCACGATCCTCGTCTCGGACCTCGCATCCGGGAACGGCACCTACGTCGCGGCGATGATCGTCCTCGCCGTGGTCTCGCTCGCGGGCATCGTGATCGCGATGCGAATCCCCGCGACATCCGGACAACCCGGCACGCCGCGAGAGCGCGGCCGGTCCGACGCGCCCCCCACGGCGGTTTCGCACACGTAACGCAATCTGCGGACGTGCCGAGCTCTCCGGCGGGGTGGCGAGGTGCGGTCGCTGCGACGGACGGGGTTGCGTAACCCGCGAGTTACGCCTAGAGTGTAACCCGTGAGTGACACATCGGTCAGGATCGCCCCGATCGCCGCGCCGAGTCACTCGTTCGTCGACGGCTACCTCAAGGAGCAAGCATCGCCATGAACGTCCCGCCGATCGTCTCGCCGCAGGAGTGGGAGGCCGCCCGCCGGCACCTGCTCGTGAAGGAGAAGGAGCTGACCCGCGCGCACGATGCGCTCGCCGCCGAGCGCCGCCGGATGCCGCGGATGGCCGTGGAGAAGGAGTACGCCTTCGAGGGCCCGAAGGGGCCGGTGACGCTGCTCGACCTGTTCGAGGGGCGCCGTCAGCTGATCGTCTACCGCTTCTTCTTCGAGCCCGGCGTGGGCGGCTGGCCGGAGAGCGGCTGCACCGGCTGCTCGATGATGGCCGACCAGGTCGCTCACCTCGCGCACCTGAACTCCCGCGACACCACGTTCGCGTACGCGTCGCGCGCGCCGCAGCCGGACATCGAGCGCTTGAAGCGACGGATGGGCTGGGACATCCCCTGGTACACGATCACCGACGACTTCGACGCCGACTTCGGCGTGGACGAGTGGCACGGCACCAACGTGTTCCTGCGCGACGGCGACCGGGTGTTCCGGACCTACTTCGTCAACAACCGCGGCGACGAGGCGCTGGGCAGCACGTGGAGCCACCTCGACCTCACGGCGCTCGGACGCCAGGAGGAGTGGGAGGACTCGCCCGAGGGCTACCCCCAGAACCCGCCGTACAAGTGGTGGCGGCTGCACGACGAGTACGGGTCCGAAGCCGGCAGGTGGGAGCAGCAGGTCGACGAGGCGCTCCCGTTGATCGACGAGCACGCGCGCCGCTCGGCCGGGGAGTGATCGCCCGCGCTCGATGAACCGGGCCTACACGTCCAGCACCGCGAGCCTCATGCGGCGAGGTCCGGTTCGTCGTCGTGCGGACGGTGGACGATCATCACCGGCACTCGCGCGTCGTGCATGACGTGGTTGGACACCGATCCGAGCAGCGCGGCGGTGACCCGCCCGCGCCCGCGCGAGCCCATCACGATCAGGTCGTGGTCGCCTTCGCGCGCTGCCCGGAGGATCTCGCGCGCGGGATCGCCGTCGAGCAGCCGCGTCGTCAGCGAGAGGTCGGCCGGGACGCCGTCCGCCGCCGCTCGCAGCCGCTGGTCCAGGTCCTGCTGCTGCGCGTCATGTGCGGCGCGCACGCCGCCGGGCGCCTGCCAGGCGAACGACGGCGGCGGAGCGACCACGGCCACGAGCGCCAGCCGGGCACGCACCGACTGCGCGAGCGCGACGGCGTGCTCGAGCGCGAGCTCCGCATCGGGCGAGCCGTCGAACGCGACGAGGACATGGCGATAGCGGGGCACCGCGGGGATCCTCGCACGCGTGTACTACGCTCGCCCACCCATGGATGACGTTACGCTCGCCCGTCTTGCGAAGCTGGCCGTCGAGTTCGGCGCCAATGTGCAACCCGGCCAGATCGTCTCGCTCTCCGGCGCGCCCGGGAAGGAGTACCTGGTCCGTGCGATCGCCGAGGAGGCCTACAAGCGCGGGGCGAAGTTCGTCGACGTCTCGTGGTTCGACCCGTGGGTCAAGCGCGCGCGGATCGAGCACGCCCCCGACGACACGCTCGAGTTCGTGCCCGAGTGGTACGGCGAGCGGCTGCTCGCGCTCGGGCGCGAACGCGGCGCCGCGATCACGCTCTCGGGGCCCGTCGCGCCCGGCCTGCTCGACGACCTCGACCCCGTGCGCTCCGGCCGCGACCGCCTGCCCGCGGTGCGCGAGTCCGGCGAGGTCGTGAGCCGGCGCGAGCTCAACTGGACGATCCTGCCGTGCCCGACGGTCCCGTGGGCCAAGCTCGTGCATCCGGACCTCGAGGACGAGGAGGCGCTGGCCAAGCTCGAGCAGCAGCTGATGCACGTGCTGCGGCTCGACGAGGAGGACCCGGTCGCCGTGTGGAAGCGGCGCGCGGACACGCTCATCGACGTCGCCGCCAAGCTCACCGAGCGCGGGTTCGACGCGCTGCACTACACCGGCCCGGGCACCGACCTGACGGTCGGCCTGCTCCCCGGCGCGACCTGGATGGCCGCGCGCTTCGAGACCGCCGACGGCATCACGCACATGCCGAACCTCCCGACCGAGGAGGTCTTCACGTCGCCGGACCCCGCGCGCGTGGACGGTCACGTCACCTCGTCCAAGCCGCTCGTGCTGGTCGACGGGACCGTCGTACGCGACCTCGCGGTGCGCTTCGAGAACGGACGCGCCGTCCAGCTCGATTCGAGCACGGCGCAGGAGACCATGCGCACGATCATCAAGCGCGACGAGGGCGCGGCGCGGCTCGGCGAGGTCGCGCTCGTGGACCGCGAGGGCCGCATCGGCGCGCTCGACACCGTCTTCTATGACACGCTGATCGACGAGAACGCCGCCTCGCACCTCGCGCTCGGCCGGGCGTTCCCGTTCCTGGCCCCGGACGAGGAGGTCGCGGGGCGGATGAACGAGTCCGACATCCACATCGACTTCATGATCGGGCGCCCGGACCTGACCGTGACGGGCGTCACGAGCGCGGGCGAACAGGTACCCGTGCTGGTCGAGGGCGCGTGGCAGCTCTGACTTCGCGCTAGCCTTTCGCGCGTTCCAGGAGAGGTGCCGGAGCGGTTGAACGGGCACGACTGGAAATCGTGTGACGGGGGTTGACTTCGTCCGAGGGTTCGAATCCCTCCCTCTCCGCTTGAGGGCCGTCAGCGAGCCGACGGCGACGCCGCCGTGAGCGCGGCGTACAGCGCTTCGGCGGCGGCGAGCACGCGGTGCTCGCCTCCCGCCGGGCCGGTGAGCTGGACGCCGACCGGCAGGCCGTCGTCGTCGACGCCCGCAGGGACTGCGACCGCGGGAAGGCCCGCCATGTCCTGCGGGACGGTGTAGGTCAGCACGCGCTCGCGGAAGTCGGGTGGCTGCTGGGCGATCGGCGCGGGCGCGGTCGCGGCGATCGGCGTGAGCAGCATGTCGGCGTGCTCGAAGAGGGCCGCGAACGTGGAGTGGACGGCGGCGCGGGCGGCCGTGGCGGTGACGTAGTCGTCGAGGCTCACGTCGCGCGCCCGCTCGAGCCGCATCTTCACATCCGCGCCGTAGCGGTCCGCGTGGGCGGGGAAGAGGCTGCGATGGGAGTGCCGGGCCTCGGCGGCCTGGATCCTCTGGAACGCGGGGTGGATGCGCTCGGCGCCCGGGAAGTTGAGCTCCACGAGGTCGGCGTCGAGCGCGGCGACGGCGGCGTCGAACGCGCGCTGGATCCCGGGGTCGGGCGCGTGCAGGTGCAGGTCGGGGCAGAGCGCGATCCGGGTCGCGGGCTGCACCTCGGCGCGCTGCTGCGTGAGGGCGTCGTAGAGCAGGCGCACGTCGGCGGGCGTGCGCGCCATCGGACCCGCGTGGTCGAGCGAGGGCGCGAGCGGGAACACGCCCCGCATGGAGATGCGGCCGTAGGTCGGCTTGAGGCCCGAGACGCCGCAGAACGCGGCCGGGATGCGGATCGAGCCGCCGGTGTCGGAGCCGAGCGCGAGCGCGCACATCCCGGCCGCGAGCGCCGCGGCCGAGCCGCCTGACGACCCGCCGGGCACGCGCTCGGTGTCGTGGGGGTTGCGGCAGGGCCCGAAGTGCGGGTTCGCGCTCGTGATCCCCCACGCGAACTCGTGCGTCAGCGTCTTGCCGACGATCATCGCGCCGGCTTGCTTGAGGATGCGCACGGCGTCCGCGTCCTGATCGGGGACGTGATCGTCGAAGATGACGCTGCCGTAGGTGGTGCGCACGCCGGCCGTGTCGAACAGGTCCTTGACCGCGACGGGGATCCCGGCGAGTGCCTCGGCGGTGCCGTCGCGGTACGCGCGCTCCGCGGCGCGCGCCTGATCGCGGGCGGCGTCGAGCGTGAGCGTGATGAACGCGTTCAGCTCGGGCTCGCGCTCGGCGATCCGCGCCTCGGTGGCGTCGAGCACCTCCACGGGGCTCAACTCGCGCGCGAGGAAGCGTGCGCGCATCTCGACGGCGGAGAGATCGGCGAGCGACGACACCCGCCGCGAGTCTACGCGGCTCGCCGCGCGGCACATATTCGGACTGACGTCCGCTTGCCGCGCTTGTATGTAGGGGTAGCCCCGAAGTGTGGAGGGATCTCAACGACGGGTGGGCATAGAGTGCGGCATGTGAAGGGCAGCGAGACGCGCGAACGAGTCGTCGTGCGGATGGCCGGAGACTCCGGCGACGGCATGCAGCTTGCCGGCAGCCGCTTCACCGACGCGACCGCGGTGCTCGGCAACGACCTCGCCACGCTGCCCGACTTCCCGGCCGAGATCCGCGCCCCCGCCGGCACCGTCGCCGGCGTGTCCGCGTTCCAGATCCACTTCGCGAGCCGCGACATCCTCACGCCCGGCGACGCGCCCGACGTCCTGGTCGCGATGAACCCCGCGGCGCTGAAGGCCAACCTCGGGCTGATGCGCCGCGGCGCGACGATCGTCGTCAACGAGGACGCGTTCAGCGTGCGCGCGATCCAGAAGGCGGGGTACGAGGCCAATCCGCTCGAGGACGGCACGCTCGAGCCCTACACCGTCAAGCGCATCCCGATGAGCTCGCTCACCCAGCGCGCCGTCGAGCACCTCGACGAGGTCACGAGCCGCGACGCGCAGAAGGCGAAGAACCTGTTCGCGCTCGGCGTCCTCAGCTGGCTCTACGACCGCCCGACCGAGGTCACCGAGCGCTGGGTGCGCGCGAAGTTCGGGGAGGGCCACGTGGCCGAGGCCAATCTCGCCGCGTTCCGCGCCGGCTGGAGCTTCGGCGAGACCTCCGAGCTGATCGACGTCCAGGTCAAGGTCAGCCCGAACATCGACGTCGCGCCCGGGACCTACCGCAACGTCAACGGCACGGAGGCGACCGCGCTCGGGCTGATCGCGGCGAGCGCCAAGAGCGGCCTCCCGCTCGTGTTCGGCGCGTATCCGATCACGCCCGCGTCCGACCTCCTGCACAGCCTGAGCCGCCACGGAAAGGACGGCGTGCGCACGGTGCAGGCCGAGGACGAGATCGCGGCCGCGTCGATCGCGCTCGGCGCCGCGTTCGGCGGGTCGCTCGGCGTCAGCTGCACGAGCGGCCCGGGCCTCGATCTGAAGACCGAGACGATCGGCCTTGCCGTCACGCTCGAGCTGCCGATGCTGATCATCGACGTCCAGCGCGCGGGCCCCTCGACCGGGATGCCGACCAAGACAGAGCAGTCGGACCTGCTGCAGGCGCTGCACGGGCGCCACGGCGAGTCGCCGCTGCCGGTCGTCGCCGCCCAGAGCCCCGGGCAGTGCTTCGACGCGGTGTACGAGGCGGTCAGGATCGCCGTGACGTACCGCACGCCGGTGATCCTCCTGAGCGACCTCTTCCTCGCCAACTCGAGCGAGCCCTGGCGGATCCCGAAGGCGCGCGACCTCCCGCCGATCGACCCGCGCTTCCGCACCACGTGTCCGCACGACGCCCCGTTCCTTCCATACACGCGCGACGACAACCTCGCGCGCCCGTGGGCGATTCCCGGCACGCCGGGACTGCAGCACCGGATCGGCGGGCTGGAGAAGCTCGACGGCGCCGGCTCGATCTCCTATGACGGCGCCAACCACCAGCGCATGACCGACCTGCGCGCCGCCAAGGTCGCGGGCGTCGAGGTGCCGGACGTCGAGGTCGCCGACGACGCGGACGCCGATCTGCTCGTCCTCGGCTGGGGCTCGAGCTACGGGACCATCCGCGCCGGCGCGCGGCGTGTGCGCGAGCGCGGGGGACGGGTCGCGACGGCGCATCTGCGCCACCTGCATCCGTTCCCGGCCAACCTCGGGGAGCTGCTGCGCTCCTACGACCGCGTGCTCGTGCCGGAGATGAACTCGGGCCAGCTCGCGCACGAGCTGCGTGCGCGCTACCTGGTCGACGTCGAGACGTACGCGAAGGTCCAGGGGCAGCCGCTGCTGCCGTCGGAGATGGAGCGGGAGATATGGCAGCGACTCAGCTGACGAAGGCGGACTTCCAGTCCGATCAGGAGACGCGCTGGTGCCCGGGCTGCGGCGACTACGCGGTGCTCGCGGCCGTGCAGTCGTTCTTCCCCGAGCTCGGCATCCCGCCCGAGCGCATCGTGTTCGTCTCCGGCATCGGCTGCGCCGGCCGCTTCGCGTACTACATGGACACCTACGGGATGCACGGCATCCACGGCCGCGGCCCGGCGCTCGCGACCGGCCTGGCCGCCGCTCGCGAGGACCTCTCCATCTGGATCGTGACCGGCGACGGCGACGCGCTGTCGATCGGCGGCAACCACCTGATCCACGCGCTGCGCCGCAACGTGCCGGTCAAGATCCTGCTCTTCAACAACCAGATCTACGGGCTCACCAAGGGCCAGGCGTCGCCGACCTCCGAGCTCGGCAAGGTGACGAAGTCGACCCCGTTCGGCTCGATCGACGCGCCGTTCAACCCGGTCAGCCTCGCGCTGGGCGCCGAGGCGAGCCTCGTCGCGCGCACGATCGACACCGACAAGCAGCACCTGCCGGCGATGCTGCGGGCGGCTGCCGAGCACGAGGGCGCGGCGCTCGTCGAGATCTACCAGAACTGCCCCGTGTTCAACGACGGCGCGTTCGACGCGCTGCGCGACAAGAAGCGCGGGGCGGAGAACCGGATCGAGCTCGTGCACGGCGAGCCGATCCGCGGCGTCGTCCGCGCGCCCGACGGCAGCCTGCGGATCGGGGACGAGGGTGAGCCCGTCGTCCACGACGCGCATCGCGAGGATCCCAGCTTCGCGTTCGCGCTCAGTCGCCTCTCGCTCACGCCCGACGGGCCCACGCCGATCGGCATCTTCCGCGCCGTGAAGCGACCCGTCTGGAGCCGCGACCTTCCGCCGGCCCGCGCGCTCGCCGAGCAGGACCTCGACGCGCTGCTCGGCGCCGGCGACACGTGGACCGTGGCGGGCTAGAGGCGCGCAGCAGCGCGAAGTGGGCGGTCTACCCGCCCGACGTCCTGCCGGCGTGGGTGGCGGAGATGGACTTCCCGCTCGCGGAGCCGGTCAAGGCCGCGCATCGTGACCGCGGCCGGCGAGCCGCGCGACGTCCTGCAGACGCTCGACGGCAACCGCGCGCTGCTCGGCGAGGACCCGGCCGCCGCGTTCCTCGAGCGCGGCCGCGTCGCGCTCAGCCGCGGGCTGGACTTCGGCGCCCAGGGCGCCGGCCTCGCGCGGCTGAACATCGGGACGCGCCCGGAGCTGGTCGAGGAGGCCGTGGCGCGGATGGGCGCGGCGGTCTAGGACCCGGGGGGCGGGGCGGAGGCGCCGAAGGCCTCGACGGCCGGCGGCTCTCCCGCCTCGTCGAACACGCCGAGGGTCTCGAGCTCGACGACCATCACCACGTGACGGGCGGCGACGGCGATGAAGTCGTGCCGCTCGGGCGCGCGCGCACCGTCGAGCCAGGTGACGTCGGCGTCGGTCAGCGCGAGGAAGTCGTCCCCGTTGGCGTTGAGGAAGTCCGTGGTGCGAGAGCGGAAGCCCTCGTTGGGCAGCTGCAGCGTGCCCACGATCTCATGGCGCGCCGTCTCGACCCGGACGCGCTCCCGGCGAAAATGCATACCGCCAGTATCGGCGTTCGCCCGCCGCGTCTGTAGGGTTCCGCGCCCCATGCTGGACATCGACGCCGTCAATCGCCCGTTCTGGGATCTGCTGAGCGCCGGGCACGGACCGCTCGCCCTCTTCGACACGCACACGCACATCGGCTCCAACGATCCGGATGGCTTCAAGCAGTCGCCCGCGGAGCTGATGAGCGTGATGGAGAAGGCCGGCGCGCGCGCCGTCGTCTTCCCCATGCATGAGCCGGACGGCTACCCGCCCGCCAACGACGCCGCGCTGGCGGCCGCGGAGGCGTCGGACGGCCGGCTCGTCGCCTTCGCGCGCATCGACCCGAAGCTCCCGGGTGCCGTCGAGGAGGCGCGCCGCTGCCTGGACGCCGGCGCGCGGGGCCTGAAGTTCCACCCGCGCGCGGAGCGCTTCGCGCTGTCGGAGCCGCTGGTCCGCGACGTGGTCGCGCTCGCGCATGAGCGCAAGGTGCCGATCCTCATCCACGCGGGCCGCGGCATCCCGGCGCTCGGGCGCGACACGGTCGAGCTCTCGGGCGAGTTCCCGGACGCGCGGCTGATCCTCGCGCACGCGGCGATCTCCGACCTCGCATGGCTGTGGAAGGTGCTGCCTGAGCACCCGAACGTCTTCATCGACACGGCGTGGTGGAACCCGGCCGACCTGATCGCGCTGTTCGCGCTCGTGGCGCCGTCGCAGATCCTGTGGGCGAGCGACTCCCCGTACGGGCTCCCGCTCAGCTCGTTCGTGATGCACGCGCGCTGCGCGCTGCAGGCGGGCGTGCCGGACGATGCGCTGCGGTCGATCGCCGGCGCCCAGACCGAGCGGCTCGTGAACGGCGAGGACCCGGTCTGGATCGGCCCGCCTCCGGGGCCTCCGGCGGCTCCGCAGGATCCGCTGCTGGAGCGGGTCGTCGCGCATCTGACGTCGGCGATCGGCCGGATGTTCGGCGGCGGCGATCCCGACGAGCCGGTCGCGCTCGCGCGGCTCGCGTGTGCGGTCGGCGATGACGGCCCGCACGCGGACGTCTGCGCCGCCGTGCTCGAGCAACTCGACCTCTTCCGCGAGCACCTCGCGCCGCCGCCGCCCGGGCGCCCGATCCCGGTCGCCGGCCGCTTCGTGGTCGGGGCGCTGACGATCGCGCGCACGGCCGACGTGCCGCTGCCCGCTCGTCCGGGCGCGCCGCATCCGACGCGCGAGGGCGCCGACGCCTGAGCGCCCGGCCGAGCCTTCGCCGCCGCGGTCGTGGGGACCTCTCATTGGTGGCTAGCCTCACGATGCAACCGATGCCGGGGTCGTTCGGTCTATTCCTGCTGCGTCGCGCGATCGGGGTCGTGGTGGTATCGGTCGCCGTCACCGCGGTCACATACGTCACGCTCAACGGATTCCACGCGGGCGACCTGCTCGACTACCTCAACCGGGCGTTCCTGCACTTCGACCTCGGCGTCTCGCGCGGGCGCCCGTTCCGGCCGGTGACCGACATGCTCCGCGAGTCGGTGCCGGCCGACCTCTCGCTGATCGCCGGCGCGCTGGTGATCGGCGTGGGCGCCGGGGTCGCCGGCGGCGCCGTCTGCGCGCAGCGGCCGGGGACGCTGCTCTCGAAGGCGCTGCAGGGCACCGCCGCCGTGCTGCTGTGCGCGCCGGTCTACGTCGTGGGCATGATCGCCATCCTCGTCTTCGGCAAGTCGGTCGGCGCGCCGGTCCCGCTGCCGTTCGTCTCACCCAACAGCTACCGGCCGCTCACGCACGACCCGCTCGCGTGGCTGAACTCGCTCGCGATCCCGTGGCTGATCGCGGCGGGGCCGCTCGCCGCGATGTACCTGCGCATGACGCGCGCGACGCTGCCGGAGGCGGCGAGCGCCGACTTCGTCCGCACGGCCACCGCGAAGGGGCTGACGCCGGCGCAGGTGACCGTGCGCCACACGCTTCCCGCCGCGGTCGCGCCGACGCTGTCGCTCGCCGGCGCGTCGATCCCGCTGCTGGTCGGCAACGTCGTGCTGATCGAGGCGGTGTTCGGGATCCCGGGCGTCTACCGGCTGATCCCGGGCGCGATCGACAACGGCAACTTCCCGGTCCTGCAGGGGATCGTGATCGTGGGCGCGGTCTTCGTCGTGCTCGCCAACGCGCTCGCGGACGTCACGCTGGCGCTGCTCGATCCGCGCGTGCGCGACGCCTGAGCGGGAACGTCGCGCAGCGCGGCTCGCCGCTATCGCTTGGGCGCCACCGACTCGGGCATCTCCCCGACCGCCAGCTCGGCCATCGTCGCCGCGACCCGACGGGGGCCGTGGCCGCCGCCGATGACCAGCGTGAAGTGGTTGACGTCCGGGACCAGCTCGACCGAGACGTGCGGATGCTCGCGCAGGAAGTCGTCGAGCTCGCTCAGCGGGATGAGCGGGTCGTCGTCATACATCCCGCGCTCGGCCCGCATCAGCCGGACCGGCGCCGACACCCGCGTGACCGCTCTCCACGTCACGCCGTCGTAGGTCAGATCCGCGACGTCGGCGAGCACGACGTCCACGTTTGTGAGGCAGTGCGCGCCGTTCTCGTCCTCGACGAAGTCGTGGTGGACGAACTCGTCGACGTCCTCGTCCCAGGCGTCCTTGAGCCCCGGGTGGCCGCGCCAGTACGCGAGGTACTCCCTGCCGCTGGGGAACGTCGCCTCGAACCGGTCGAACAGGCCAGGCGTTCCTTCTGAAGCGACCTTCTCGGGCAGGATCGGCACGCCGCTGTCGAGCAGGATCACGGCCGCCGTGCGCGCGGGATGGTCGGCCGCGAACCGCGCCACCACGTTGCAGCCCATCGAGTGGCCGACGAGGACGGCGGTCTCGACGCCCACGTGGTCGAGCACCGCGACCAGGTCGGCGACGTGGGCCGCCATGCCGTGGGGCTCGGGCAGGTGGGCGCTGCGGCCGCGGCCGCGCAGGTCGGGCGCGAGCACGCAGATGCCGCGCTCGTCGTCGCAGAGCTCGCGCGCCACGGTCCGGTAGATCATGTGGGTCCCGGTCATCCCGTGCAGCGCGAGCACGACCGCCTGAGCGGTGTCGGGCGGCTGGCCGGCGCGAGCCACCGTCAGCGCACCGCCGGCGACCGGCACGTCGAAGTAGGTCTGGAAGGGCTCGCTCTTCCGTCGTAAGCAACGGCCGCTGTCGCCTCTGGTCATCTGGGGCACTCGAACGTCTCCCTCTCGTTCTCGCAGGGGTCCGAGAGTGTGGTCGCGGTCGAGGTGGCGGCGCGACTGCCCGTCGTGCCAGCCGCCGCTGTCCTCCAGGGACACTCCGCCGCCGCGCCGGCGCGAGTGGCGGGTCGGCCAGCCGCAACCGTGCCGCGGGACAGATCACCCCGGTTCGCCCAGGACGCAGCATTCCCCGAACGTCAGACCTGCCCGGCCTCGGCCCCCTTCGACGACCTTGCCTGTCCGTGACGGCGTCGTCGGCGCCGCCGGGACGTCAAGCAAGCCAACTGAGAAGGACCGGGATGCCCGTTCACCCGCACTCGACCGGCCCGGATGCGGCCGCCGAGGACCTTGAGCGCCTGCGGGCGCAGCTCGACGCGCTCGACCAGGTCCTCCTCGACACCGTGCGCGACCGCATTCGCTGCTGCGTGCGCATCGCCGGCGTCAAACGCCGGCACAGCGTCCCGATGATGCAGCCGCACCGCATCGCGATCGTCCAGGAGCGTGCCGCGGCGTTCGCCGCCGAGAACGACATCGACGCGGACTTCCTGCACCGCCTCTATGACCTGATCATCGACGAGACCTGCCGGGTCGAGGACCTCGTCATGGCCGGCGAGGACGGGTGATCTCGCATGCGCACGCTGCTCATCGACAACTACGACTCCTTCACCTACAACCTCTACCAGCTGCTCGGCGAGGTGAACGGCCGCCCGCCCGTCGTCGTCCGCAACGACGCCGACTGGTCGGAGATCGAGCTCGACCGGTTCGACGCCATCGTCATCTCTCCGGGGCCCGGCCGGCCTGAGCGGCCGGGGGACTTCGGGATCAGCGCCCGCGCGGTGCGCGAGACGGGGCTGCCGGTGCTCGGCGTCTGCCTCGGCCACCAGGGCATCTGCCATCTGCTCGGCGGCGTCGTCGGCCACGCGCCCACGCCGATGCACGGGCGCGTCACGCCGGTGCACCACACGGGAGTCGACGTGTTCGAAGGGCTGCCGTCGCCGCTGCTGGCGGTCCGCTACCACTCGCTCGCCGCCACCGAGGTGCCGGATGAGCTCGAGGTCGTCGCCTGGACCGAGGACGGCATCGTGATGGGCGTCCGCCACCGCGAGCGGCCGCTGTGGGGTGTGCAGTTCCATCCGGAGTCGATCCGCACCGAGTACGGCCGCGAGCTGCTCGCGAACTTCCGCGATCTCGCGCTCGCCCGCGGCCGCGCCGTGGCGGGCCCGAAGCCCGCGGAGGACCGGCACCCGTACCGCGTGCACGTGCGCCGCGTCCCGGTCCTGCCCGACGCCGAGGCGGCGTTCGGCGAGCTGTTCTCCGGCGACGCGCACCGCTTCTGGCTCGACAGCAGCGCGGTGATCCCGGGGCTCTCGCGCTTCTCGTTCATGGGCGACGGCTCTGGTCCGCTCGCCGAGTTCGTGACGTTCGACGTCGCAGAGGGCGTCGTGGACGTGCAGCGGGCGGGGAGGCACGAGCGCATCCGCCGGCCGTTCTTCGACTACCTCGACGATCAGCTGCGCCGGCGCGCCACGCCGGCCCCGGCCGAGTTGCCGTTCGACTTCAACCTCGGCTACGTCGGCTGCCTCGGCTATGAGCTGAAGGCCGAGACCGGCGGCCAGGCCGCCCACCGCGCCGGCACGCCCGACGCGGCGCTGATCTTCGCCGACCGGATGCTCGCAATCGACCACGTCGAAGGGACGTCGTACCTGCTCGCGCTCAGCGACGGCCGCGACGACGCCGGCACCCGCGCCTGGCTGGACGACGCGAGCCGCCGGCTGCGGGAGCTCCCGGCCCGGATCGCGGCCGCGCCGGCGATCTCAGGGGCGCTGGTCGGCATGACGCATCCGACCGTCCGCGGCATGGTGCATCCGCGCCACGACCGGGACGCCTACGTCGACCGGATCGATGCCTGCCTGGACGAGATCAACGACGGCGAGACCTACGAGGTCTGCCTCACCAACGCCGTCACGGCGCCGGTCTCGATCGACCCGCCGCGGACGTTCTCGTGGCTGCGGCGCAAGAGCCCGGTCCCCTACGGGGCGCTGCTCGAGCTCGGGGACGTCGCGATCCTCAGCGCATCGCCGGAGCGGTTCCTGACCGTCGGCCGCGACCGCGTCGTGGAATCCAAGCCGATCAAGGGCACGCGCCCGCGCGGCGCCACGCCCGCCGATGACGCCGCGCTGCACGACGACCTCGCCTCCAACACGAAGGACCAGGCCGAGAACCTGATGATCGTCGACCTGATCCGCAACGACCTCAACCGGGTCTGCGAGATCGGCACGGTGCACGTCCCGAAGCTCTTCGACGTCGAGACCTACGCGCCGGTGCACCAGCTCGTGTCGACGATCCGCGGGACTCTGCGCCCGGAGGTCTCGGCCGTCGACTGCGTGCGGGCGACCTTCCCCGGCGGCTCGATGACGGGCGCGCCGAAGATCCGGACGATGCAGATCATCGACCGGCTGGAGGAGGGCCCGCGCGGGTTCTACTCCGGCGCGCTCGGCTGGTTCGCCCTCGGCGGCGCCGCGGACCTGAGCATCGTGATCCGGACCCTCACCGCGACGAAGGACGACGTGAGCTTCGGCGTCGGCGGCGCCATCGTCGCGCTCTCGGACGCCGAAGAAGAGTTCGAGGAGACCGTCGTCAAGTCGCGGGCGATGGTGAGCGCGCTGCTCGCCACGGCCGAGCGCCCCGCGTTGCGGGAGGCGGCGTGAGCGGCGGCCCGCTCCAGGGCATGCGCGGCATCGTGGCCGGCGGAGCGGGCGCGGTGGGCGGCCTGATGGTCGACCTCCTCCGCGGCGCGGGCGCCGACGTCCTCGTGGTGGACGTGGCCGAGCCGCCGGCCGGCATCCCGTACGTCGGCGGCGACCTGCGCGCCCTGGACGCGCGGGTCATCGCCGAGCTGCGTCGCGCGGACATCGTCGTGCTCGCGGTGCCCGAGCGGGTCGCGCTGGCGGCGGTGCCCGCCGTCGCGCCGCAGCTCCCGCCCGGCGCGCTGCTCGCGGACATGCTGTCGGTCAAGACCGGCATCGTCGCGGCGCTCGCCGATCACGCGGCGAACCTCGAGGCGCTCAGCCTCAACCCCATGTTCGCGCCGGCGCTCGGCTTCGACGGCCGGCCGGTCGCCGCGGTCGTGGTGCGCGACGGCTCGCGGGCGCGGGCGCTGCTGAGGGCCGTCGCCGATCGCGGCGCCCTCGTCGCGGAGCTCGGCGCCGACGAGCACGACCGCATCGTCGCCGTGACGCAGGCGCTCACGCACGCGACGGTGCTCGCGTTCGGCCTCGCCATGGACGAGCTCGGCGTCGGTGCCGACGACACCCGCGCGCTGGCGACGCCGCCGCATCTCACGCTGCTGGCCCTGCTCGCCCGCATCGCCTCCGGGCAGCCGGAGACCTACTGGGACGTGCAGGCCGCCAACCCGCACGCCCGCCGCGCCCGCGCGGCGCTCGCCGGGGGGCTCGCCACCCTCTCCGGCGCCGCCGCCGAGGGATGCGGAGCCGACTTCGCCGCAGTCCTCGAGCGTGCGCACCGGCGCCTCGGGGCCGACTGCGGCGCGTACACCCGCATGTGCGAGGAGCTGTTCGCCGCTGCTCGCCCGCGGAGCACCATCGAACTCTTCAGAAGCGCCTAGCGACGAAGGTGACCAGCATGATGATCGTGATGAAGCAGGACGCGACGGAGGACGAGATCTGCTCCGTCATGGAGCGGATCGAATCGGTCGGCGCTTGTGCGCGCCGCTCCCCCGGCGAGGTGGTGACCGTCATCGGGGCGATCGGGGACCGCAGCCACATCGCACGCCTCAACCTCGAAGGCTCGGCGGGGGTCGAGCGCGTGGTGCCGATCCTGAAGCCGTACAAGCTCGCATCGGCCGAGATCCGCCACGGCGAGCGCTCCGTGCTCGACATCTGCGGGCGCAGGATCGGCGGCGACCACTTCGCGCTGATCGCCGGGCCGTGCACGGTCGAGTCGCGCGACCAGCTGTTGACCGCGGCCCACAGCGTCAACGCCGGCGGCGCGACGATGCTGCGCGGCGGCGCATACAAGCCGCGCACGAGCCCGTACGCCTTCCACGGCCTCGGGATCGAAGGCCTGTGGCTGCTGGCCGAGGCCAAGGCCCAGACCGGGCTGCCGATCGTGACCGAGCTGATGGACGCGCGCGACCTCGAGCCGGTGCTCGAGGTGGCCGACGTGCTCCAGATCGGCGCGCGCAACATGCAGAACTACGCGCTGTTGAGCGAGGTCGGGCGCTCCGGGCGCCCGGTGCTGATCAAGCGCGGCCTCTCGAGCACGCTCGAGGAGCTGCTGATGGCCGCCGAGTACGTGCTCAAGGAGGGCAACGAGGACGTGATCCTGTGCGAGCGCGGCATCCGCACGTTCGAGACCGCGTACCGCTTCACGCTCGACCTCACGGCGGTGCCGATGCTCAAGGAGCTCAGCCACCTGCCGGTCGTCGTCGACCCCAGCCACGCGCCGGGCCGGCGCGACCTCGTCGAGCCGCTCAGCTTGGCGGCGGCCGCCGCGGGCGCCGACGGCATCATCGTCGAGGTCCACCCGGCGCCGGAGGAGGCGATCTGCGACGGACCGCAGCAGCTGCGCACCGAGGACTTCGCCCGCTATGCCCAGAAGGTCGAGGCGGCGGCGGCGGTCGCGGGCAAGGTCCCGTTCATCCCCGCGACCGTGTGACGGCCCATCTCAGCCACGCCCGAGGCCGGGTTCCGGGTCCGCCGCCGTCATGGCAGGACGACGGCGGACGCTGGACAACCACATGAGTCCCGGTGCACGAACCTCGCCTGCAGCCGCTCGGTGCGCGGCGGCAGCGACGGATCGACCAGCCGGGACAGCAGCAGCTCCACCGCGCGCTCGCCGAGCTGCGCCGTCGGCTGGGCGATCACCGTCAGGCGGGGCGAGAAGAGGTCGGCCCACTCGAAGTCGTCGAACGCGACGAGCGCGATGTCGCCGGGGACCTTCAGCCCGCGCGCCTTGAGCGCCCGCAGCACGCCGATCGTCATGTGGTTGTTGCCGCTGACGAGCGCGGTCGGCGGATCGGGGAGGTCGAGCAGCGCGTCGACCGCCTCGCGCGCGCGATCGGCGTGCGAGCCGCCGTCGGCGATCAGCTCGCCGTCGTCCGGGAGCCCGGCGGCGCGCAGCCCCGCGCGGTACCCGCGCACGCGCTCGACGGTCGTGCTCAGGCCGGCGATGCCGACGACCATGCCGATCCGCGTGTGCCCGCACGAGACGAGGTGCGCGACGAGCTCCTGGGTCGGCCGCTCGTTCTCACTCCCTACCTGGTCGAGCGCGTCGTCGGCGAAGCGGTCGAGCAGCACGACCGGGATCTCCTGTGTGCGCAGGTAGGGGAGGGCGAGCTCCGCCGCTCCGGGCGACGGCGCCAGCAGCAGCCCGTCGACGCGGCGCTCGACCAGCGCGCGCACCGCCTTGAGCTCCTGCTCGGGGTCGTCGCGCGTCTCGGCCAGCAGCAGCGTGTCGCCCGCGTTGGTCGCGGTCGCCTCGACCGCCGCGATCACGTCGGAGAAGTACGGGTTCGAGAGGCCGCTGATCGCGAGGCCGAGCGACTGCGTCCGCTGCCGGGCGAGCGCCCGCGCGAGCACGTTCTGGCTGTAGCCGGTGCGCTCGATCGCGGCCCGCACCGCGCGCGTCGTCCGCTCGCTCGCCGGCCGCGTGCCGTTGATGACGTGCGAGACCGTCGTCACCGAGACGCCCGCCAAACGCGCCACATCGGCCATCGTGACCATTTCAGACGCCCGATCCTAGCGGCGCCCGCGCGCCGGCTCGCCGGCTCCGCCGGCGGTCGGCGCCCGCGGCGCCGAGTGCGGTCACCCGATCGGGGGGAGCGCTTCGCAAGCGCTTGCACGCAAGCGCTTGCGCCGGTAGCTTCCCGCCCTCGCCACGACCCCCTGCCTTCCGGAGGACCCGTGACCCTGCACCCTGTCGTCGCCGATGTGACGGCGCGCATCGAAGCGCGCAGCGCCGCCACCCGCTCGGCCTACCTGGCGCGGCTCGGCGAGGCCGCCCAGCGCGGCCCCGCGCGCACCGCGCACGGCTGCGCGAACCTCGCCCACGGCCTCGCCGCCTGCGGTGCGGATGAGAAGCTGCTGCTCAAGGCCGCCGAGCGGCGCAACATCGCGATCGTCTCCGCCTACAACGACATGCTCTCGGCCCACCAGCCGCTGGAGCGCTACCCGCAACTGCTCAAGCGCGCCGTCAAGGACGCCGGCGGGATCGCCCAGTTCGCGGGCGGCGTGCCGGCGATGTGCGACGGCATCACGCAGGGCCGCGCGGGGATGGAGCTGTCGCTCTTCAGCCGCGACGTCGTCGCGATGGCGACCGCGGTCGCGCTCGCGCACGACATGTTCGACGGCGCGCTGCTGCTCGGCGTGTGCGACAAGATCGTGCCCGGGCTGCTGATCGGCGCGCTCTCCTTCGGCCGGCTGCCGGCCGTCCTCGTGCCCGCCGGGCCGATGCCGTCCGGGCTGCCCAACCGCGAGAAGAGCCGCATCCGCCAGCTGCATGCGGAGGGCAAGATCGGCAAGCCGGAGCTGCTCGAGGCCGAGCTGCAGTCCTACCACTCGCCCGGCACCTGCACGTTCTACGGCACGGCGAACACCAACCAGATGGTCGTCGAGGCGATGGGCCTGCACCTCCCCGGCGCGAGCTTCGTCAACCCCGGCACGCCGCTGCGCGAGGCGCTCACGCGCGCGGCCGGCCGGCGCGTCGTCGAGCTCGACCACGGCATCGGCGAGATCGTCGACGAGCGCGCCGTCGTCAACGGGCTCGTGGCGCTGCTCGCCACCGGCGGCTCGACCAACCACACGATGCACCTCGTCGCGATCGCGGCCGCCGCGGGCATCGCGCTCACGTGGGACGACTTCGCCGAGCTCTCGCCGGTCGTGCCGCAGCTCGCCACCGTCTACCCCAACGGCGCGGCCGACATCAACCACTTCCACGCCGCGGGCGGCGTCCAGTTCCTGGTCGGCGAGCTGCTCGACCACGGGCTCATGCACGCCGACGTGCGCACCGTCGCCGGCGAGGGGCTGGAGCGCTACCGCGAGGCGCCGGCGCTGGTCGACGGCGAGCTGGTCTGGAGCCGCGTCGGCCAGGCGTCCTCGGACGAGTCGGTCCTGCGGCCGGTGCGCGCGCCGTTCGCGCCGGACGGCGGGATCCGCGTGCTGGACGGTACGCTCGGCCGTGCCGTGATCAAGGTCTCGACCGTCGCCCCTGAGCTGCGCGTGATCGAGGCGCCCGCGCGCGTCTTCGACCACCAGTCGGAGTTCCTCGCGGCCTTCGAGGCGGGCGGGCTCGACGGCGACTTCGTCGCCGTCGTGCGCCACCAGGGCCCGCGCGCGAACGGGATGCCCGAGCTGCACAAGCTCACGCCCGCGCTCGGCGTGCTGATCGATCGCGGCCACCGCGTCGCGCTGGTCACCGACGGGCGCATGTCGGGCGCGTCGGGCAAGGTCCCGGCGGCGATCCACTGCACGCCCGAGGCGGCCGGAGGCGGCCCGCTCGCGTACCTGCGCGACGGCGACCTCGTCCGCGTCGATGCCGACGCCGGAACGCTGGACGTCCTCGCCGACCTCGGCGGCCGCGAGCCGGCGGGCCCTGCGGTCGACGCGACGCTCGGCACCGGCCGCGAGCTGTTCGGCGCCTTCCGCCACCTCGTCGGCCGCGCCGACGACGGCGCCTCGGTCTTCGCTCCCGCGTTCGAGCCGGTGGCCGCATGACTCGCGCTGGGCGCTCGCATGCTCCGGCGGGAACTCGCCCGGGGGCTCGCTCCCGCGGCACGATGACAGGAGGGCCGCATGACGGCTGACGAGCTGCTCGATCTCGGGCCGGTGATCCCGGTCGTCGTGCTCGAGGACGCCGGCGCGGCGGTCCCGCTCGCGCGCACGCTGGTCGACGCCGGCATGCGGGCGATCGAGATCACGCTGCGGACCCCCGCCGCGCTGGAGGCGATCGCGAACGTCGCGGCGGACGTGCCCGACGCGGTCGTCGGCGCCGGCACGGTGCTCTCGCCGGCGCAGGCGCAGGACGCGCTGGCGGCGGGCGCGCAGTTCCTCGTCGCTCCCGGCTCGACGCCGGCGCTGCTCGACCGGCTCGCCGGCATGCCGCTGCTGCCCGGCGCGGTCACCGCCTCGGAGGTGATGGCACTGCTCGAGCGCGGCATCACGTGGGCGAAGTTCTTCCCCGCGGAGTCCAGCGGCGGAGTGCGGGCACTCAAGGCGCTCGCCGGCCCGTTCCCGCAGATGCGCTTCTGCCCGACCGGCGGCATCGACGCGGCGAAGGCGAAGGACTATCTCGCGCTGCCGAACGTCGCGTGCGTCGGCGGGTCCTGGATGCTCCCCCCGCCCGCCGTCCAGGCGGGCGACTGGGAGCGGATCCGGGAGCTGGCTACGGCGCCGTCGTCGACAGCGTGAAGGTCAGCGTCTTGCTGTACTGACCGGTGCGCAGGCCGTCGGTGGCGGCGACCACGGCCGCCAGTAGGACTCTTTTCATGCGCGGCACACTCGCCGGCGCCGGACCGTGAGCTGTGACGGCGCCGTGAGGGCCGTGTGAAGGCGCGGTCACCCGCGGTTGTGGTTGACGAGCTCGATGTTGTTGCCGTCGGGGTCGAGCACGTACGCGCCGTAGTAGCCGGGGTGGTAGATCGCGCGCTCCCCGGGCTCGCCGTTGCTCCGGTGCCCGGCTTCGATGGCGGCGGCGTGGAAGGCGTCGACGGTCGCGTTCTCGTCCGCCGGGAACGCGATGTGGACGTGCTCGGTCGGCGTGCCCTCGACGAGCGTGAACGACGACTGCGGGCCGCGGAAGTGCGCGTCCTGGGCGAGCGCGAACCCGCTGTAGGGCGCGATCGCCGCGTAGAAGTCGCGCGCCGCCGGCACGTCGGCGACCCGGATCCACAGGTGGTCGATGCCGCCGCCACGCATGTCGCCGTGGTGCACGGCCTCGACGCTGTTGCCGTCGGGGTCCAGCAGGAAGCCGCCGTAGTAGTCGTCGCGGTACTGCGGCCGCGGCCCGGGGGGGCCGTCGCTGCGGTAGCCCGCGGCGACGCCGATCCCGTGGAACTCGTCGACGGCCTCGCGTGACGGGGCGACGAACCCGACGTGGAGGCCGCGGGTCACCTTGCCCGGGTCGGCGCCGAGCGAGAAGTCGTCCCACTCGGCGTACCACTCGTCACTGACCGTCTTGGCGATGCCGAGCGTGCCGAGGACGATGTCGTAGAAGCGCTCGGAGGCGTCGCGATCGGCGACGCGGATCGTCACGTGATCGAACACTCCTTGAGAACTATGCAGGCTGGAGCACTCGGATCGCGTTGCCGAACGGGTCGCGCCTGGCCGAAGTCGATGCCGTGGGGCTGCTCAGTCGGCGGCCCGGCTCATCGCGCGGCGAGGCCGCGCAGCGCGAGCTCGGCGAGGCGGCGGGCTCCGCCGGGCTCGAGGCCGTCGGCCTGCTTGGCGACGGCGAGGACGAGGCCGAGGTCGTCGACGGTGGCGTCCGGCCGCAGCGCGCCGGCGGCGCGGGCACGCTCGACGGCGCGGGCGAGCGCGACGCGGGCGGCGCGCCGGACCGGCTGCACGTCCTCGCGGGCGCTCAGGTCCCAGGCGCGCGCGGCGAGGTGGTCGCGCGCGGCCGAGTCGACGCTCTCGAGCGTCGCCTCACGCAGCGCCTCCCATGGGTCATCCGCGTGCGCGGTCGCCTCGAACCGCGCGCGGACCGCCTCGATGCGCGCGATCACGAGCGCCGCGAGCACGTCCTCCTTGCAGCCGAACTGGCGGTAGATGCTCCCGACCCCCACGCCGATCGCCTCGGCCAGCGCCGGCATCGGCACCTCGACGCCCTTGCGCGCGAACAGCTCGTCGGCGACCGCCAGCGTGCGCGCGCGCTTCGCCTCGGGGCTGAGCTCGGCCCATGGGCGTTCCGTGAGGGCCGGAATTGCCATTCCGCTAGGGTACCCGGCTGGCGCGGAATGCTCGTTCCGCTCCTCATGAAACCCTCCCCAGGAACCCGATACCGGTGACGACCACCCACGCTCAACGCACGAACCCGAACCTCACGCTCGCCGTCCTCGCGCTCGGCGGGGTCGCCTACGCCCTGCTCCAGTCGCTCGTCGCCCCAGCGTTGCCGGAGATGCAGCGCGCGCTGCACACGAGCGAGTCCGCGATCTCCTGGGTCCTGACCGGTTACCTCTTGAGCGCGTCGGTCGCGACGCCGGTCATCGGCCGGCTGGGGGACATGTTCGGCAAGGAGCGGATGCTCGCGGTCATCCTCGTCGTGCTCGCGTTCGGGACGCTGCTGGCGGCGGTCGCGCCGTCGGTCGGCGTGCTCGTCCTCGCGCGCGTCATCCAGGGTGCCGGCGGCGGGATCTTCCCGCTCGCCTTCGGGATCATCCGCGACGAGTTCCCGCGCGAGAAGGTCGCCGGCAGCATCGGCATCGTCTCCGCGCTGCTCGGCATCGGCGGCGGCCTGGGCGTCGTGCTCGCGGGCCTGATCGTCGACAACATGAGCTACCACTGGCTCTTCTGGTTCCCGCTGATCGCGATCGTCGTCGCGATCGCTGCGACGCACCTCTACGTGCCGGAGTCGCCGATCAAGTCGCCGGGGTCGATCAACTGGTCCGGCGCGCTGCTGATGTCCTTCGGCCTGGCGGGCGTGCTGCTGGCGATCAGCGAGGGCAACGACTGGGGCTGGGGCTCCGGCCGCACGCTCGGGCTCTTCGCCGGAGGCCTGATCCTGCTCGTGCTGTGGGTGCGCGTCGAGCTCGCCGCGCGCGAGCCGCTGGTCGACATGCGGATGATGCAGGTGCGAGGCGTCTGGACCACCAACCTCGTCGCCTTCATGCTCGGCGTCGGGATGTACTCCTCGTTCATCCTGTTGCCGCAGTTCGTGCAGCTGCCGGAGAGCACCGGGTTCGGTTTCGGCGACACGGTGACCGGCGCCGGTCTGATCCTGCTCCCGTGTTCGGCGATGATGCTCGTCGCCGGGTCCTTCACCGGCGCGCTCGAGCGCCGCTACGGCTCCAAGCCTCCGCTGATGGCCGGGACCGTGTTCTCGGCGGCCTGCTTTGTGCTGCTGGCGCTCGCGCACGGCTCGTCGGCCACGCTCTACATCGCTTCCGGACTGCTCGGCATCGGCATCGGCCTCGCGTTCGCGTCGATGGCGAACCTCATCGTCCAGAACGTCCGCCAGGAGCAGACGGGCGTCGCGACCGGCATGAACACCGTCACGCGTACGCTCGGCGGCGCGGTCGGCGGCCAGGTGGCGGCGACGATCCTCGCCAACAGCCTCGCGGCCGACGGCCTCCCGGGCGAGGGAGGGTTCACCGCGGCGTTCTGGTTCTGCGGCGCGGCGCTCATCCTCGGCCTCATCGTCACGCTGGCGATCCCGGGGCGCCGGTCGTCGGAGTCGCCGGCAGGGGCGCTGGCGGCGCGGCCGGCGGAGTCGTAGGGCGCAGGAGGGCGCGGCAGCCGGAGCCGCCGCGCCCTGAGTCGCTATCGCACGGCCTTCTCGCCGAGGAAGTCCTGCTTCGCGTTGCCCTTGGGCTTGATCGGGCGCCCGTCCCGGATCGGGCCCTGGATCATCGCGAGCTGGAGCACGAGCTGCTTTGCGCTCACGCAGCGAGCGGCGCTGTCGTCCAGTCCCGCGCCGGCGATGACAGTTCCGGCAACAGGCGGTCGACGACCTCACCGTCCAGCCTCTGCGCGATCGCCGCGGTGGGGGATCCAGCGAGGATTTGCAACAGCCATGTCCCCTGCGGTCCGGTTCGTTCGTCGTATCGACGACAAGCCTGCTTGACCGCCGTGGTCGAGCACCAACGAGAGAGGCAGCTGACATGACCGAGTACTCCGGCACCGAGCGCGACGAGGCCATCGCCGAGGTCCGTGCGCTGTTCACCGAGATCTACGCCGCCTGGTCCGACAACGACGCCGATGCGTTTGCGACCTTCTATCGCGAGGACGCGACGGTCGTCATGCCCGGTGTGCGGCATATCGGCAGGTCCGCGATCCGCGACTCAATGGCCGCCGGCTTCGAAGGTCGGTTGAAGGGCTCCAGCGCGGTCGATGAGCCGGTGGACCTTCGCTTCGTCGACGAGGACACCGCGATCGTCATCAGCAAAGCTGGGATCCTGATGGCCGGCGAGGCGGATGTGCCGGCGGAGCGCGAGGTGAACGCGACGTGGGTCCTGACCAAGCAGGACGAGGGGTGGCTGGTGGCTGCCTACGCGAACGCCCCGGCCACCGTCTAGCCGTCAACCGTCGATGCGCGACCCGAGGAGACCACGATGAAGTACGCCTTGCTGATCAACGAGCGCGTCGGCGCCTACGAGCAGCTCAGCGCGGACCAGCGCGCGACCGTCACGGCCGAGTACGTGGAGCTCGTGCAGGACGAGCGGGTGCTCGGCAGCGAGCAGCTGCAGCCGGCCACGACCGCGACCACCCTCCGCGTCCAGGACGGTGAGGTCCTGCTGACCGACGGGCCGTTCGCCGAGACCAAGGAGATCTTCGGCGGGTACTACATCCTCGACGCGCACGACCTCGACGAGGCGTTGGCGTTCGCGGCTCGGATGCCCGCCGCACGGTTTGGCGGGTCGATCGAGGTGCGACCGGTGGTCGAGCGCTAGCTCCTTGCTGGACAGGGTCTTCCGCGACGAGTGGGGACGCGTCCTCGCGGCCCTCGTGGGGCACTTCGGCGACTTCGAGGTCGCCGAGGACGCCGCCCAGGACGCGTTTGCCATCGCGGCCGAGCGCTGGCCGGGCGATGGGGCTCCGGACAATCCGGGGGCCTGGCTGATGATGACCGCGCGCAACCGGGCGGTCGATCGTCTCCGGCGCGAGCGCACCCTCGAGCGCAAGACCCGTCAGCTGGAGCTGCCCGAACCCGTCGAGCTCACGCTGGAGGAGCCGGTGATCCCTGATGAGCGCCTCGAGCTGGTCTTCACGTGCTGCCATCCGGCGCTGGGGACCGAGGCGCAGGTCGCGTTGACGCTGCGCGCGCTCGGCGGCCTGACCACCGCCGAGATCGCGCGCGCGTTCATGGTCGCCGAGGAGACCATGAAGCGCCGGCTGTCGCGCGCGCGCACGAAGATCAAAGCGGCAGGGATCCCGTTCGAGGTCCCGGCCGACCGCGTGCTTCCCGGGCGCCTGGGCACGGTCCTGGCCGTGGTGTATCTCATCTTCAACCAGGGCTACGGCGACGGCCGCGTCGACCTCGCCGACGAGGCGATCCGGCTGGGTCGGGTGCTCGTGGATCTCATGCCCGACGAGCCCGAAGCGGCGGCGTTGCTGGCGCTCATGCTGTTGCACGACGCGCGCCGCGACGCACGCGTCCGCGACGGCGAGATCGTCCTGCTCCACGAACAGGATCGAGCGTTGTGGAGCGCTGAGCAGATCGCCGCCGGCCGAGCGCTGCTCGATCGCGCGATCGCGCTCCGTGGACGCGGGCCGTACACGGTCCAGGCGGCGATCGCCGCCGAGCAGGTCGAGACGCCGATCGACTGGCCGGCCGTCGTTGCGCTCTACGGTCGGCTCGGCGAGCTGACCGGATCGCCCGTCGTCGCGCTCAACCGCGCGGTCGCCGTCGCCGAGGTCGAAGGCCCGGGCGCCGCGCTGGCCATCGTCGACGCGCTCGAGATCGGCGACTACCGCTACCTGCACTCCACTCGGGCGGAGCTGCTCCGGCGGCTCGGCGACCACGACGCCGCAAGGGGCGCCTACCAGCGCGCGCTAGCGCTTACCGTCACCGACGCCGAACGACGTTTCCTCGAGCGTCGTCTGCGCGAGCTCTAGCGTCGAATGCATACTCATGGCCGAGCGCGGGGAGTGGGCCGCCGTGAATCTGGCCGTCCTCGAACGCGAGCCCTCCCTCGTGGATCGCAGCGAGCTGGTCACGCAGTGTCGAGGCGTCGACGATGGTGCTCTCAGTGAAGCGTGGGAGATCGCACGACAGCAAGACCGACGCCGGCGTCCGCGAGGTCGACATGACTCCGCGTCGTGGTGACCCCGCACACGCTCCGCCGAACCTACATCAGCCTCATGCTGAGCGCCGGCGCCGAAGTGCCGTACGTGCAGGCCCAGGTCGGACGCACCGATCCCAAGCTCACCCTCGAGATCTATGCCATCGTGCTCAAGCGGCGCGAACGCGGCCGGTTCGCCCCTGCGTTCGACGCCCTGATGCGGGACGCCATTCCGTCCATGCACCAGGCCAGAATGCTCGCCACGGGGCGCTCCGCGCCCCGATCACGCGACCACTCGAATCCCCGGGATGGGCGCGTAAGTAGCTCGATTTGGGCCCGTATTTGGGCCGGGCCGACCGCTCACGACGTCTTGATGACAGCTCCACGCGAAGCCCAGAACGCAGAAAAGCCCGCAAGTGCGGGCCTTTCGAGTCATGGGCGCGGCGGGTTTCGAACCTGCGACCTCTCGCGTGTGAAGGGGAGACAGGGGTTCGCGCATGGCTCGTTTGGCTCTACAGCGCAGTTCTCCGCTGTGTGGAGCGCGCGTTTCCTCGTTCCCGCGGGCACGTAGTGGGCACGGCCGGCACCCAGCACTCGGGCGCCAGCCCTCTTACGTCGCCCGTGAGCGCAGCGGGCCGCGCGCTGTCAAGGCCAGTCCGTCAGGACCTCGCGGCAGCGAGTCGCGAAGCGATGGCCTTGACGGTCCGCCGGCCCGTGGAGCTACTCGTTCGGGCACGGCGGCATCGTATCGCCCCGCATCGGCCACCAAGGGGAAGAATCAGTTCGGACCGGGAGGCCAGATAGTGTCGGCTCAACAGTTCCTTCCGAGACCGTCACGCCTTCGTCAATCGAAGATCTCCACGAGGCCGTATTTGGCTTCCGACCTGCCAAGCAGGGTGTGGCCTACGAGCGAATCGCCGCAGTCGTGTCCGCCATGCTCGGCTTGCAGGACGTACGGCACGATGTCGTCGAGCGCCCAGCCGGTCGGGCCGCCGCGCATCAACTCGACGTCACCGCTCGAGACCAAGAGGGGCGTATCTCGCGCGTCGTCATCGAGTGCAAGGACTGGGACAAGAAGGTCGGCAAGGGCGTCCTCGACGCTCTCGTCGGCGTTCGTCTGCAAATTAGCGCCACAGAGGCGGCTGTCATGACAACCGCGGAGTTCACGCGCGGGGCCCGGATGGTGGCCGCAGATGAGAGCATCGCGCTTCTCCGTCTCCGAAGCTACGACGAGGCGAGAGACGGCTCTGGATTCATTCGCTCGATCCATCTGACTCTCGACGCATACGCGAGCCACCGATCCGACTTTGGCGTCGAACCCGCTCCGGATCATGGCTTCCCGCCGGGGGACGTGCGGATCGGGATGGGAGCGGAGGACCGATTTCAGCGGCTCGATGGCCGCCCGGCGGAAACCTTGAAGGAGGTTCTGCAAGCCAACGGAGCGCCACGAGTCGACGGTGTCTACCAGCAGCGAGCGGAATTCGACGGAGGTCGCCTGATGTCAACGGCTGACGGCAGGCAACTACCGATTAAGGCGCTGACTTGGACCGAGACCGTCGGCCACTCGACTTCAACCACGGTCAGCCGCATGCAGGGAGAACCCGTGTTGGTGGTCGAGCAATTCGATGTGGCGGGGAATGTCGCAGACGGTCGTCTGGTCGTCGATCGAGACCTCTACGCCTGGGAGATACGTCCTGATGGACACGTGGTGGCGCGCGGCGACCTGGACGCGAGCGTCGTGCCGTAGTCCCCGCAGCCGCCCTGGGCGCCGAGTCGCGCCACGCGACCGCGCGCGCATGTGTGCGTTGTGGGCGTCCGAGAAGACGGTCGTGGGCGTCCGCGAGGACGGCCGCCTGCGGCCGCCCGCAGCGGGCGCCGGCGGCGAGCGAAGCGAGCCGCCCTTGATGCTGTAGAGGATCTCTTCACCCGTCCGGACGTCGTGCGAGGCTTAGCTCGTGGCCCATCGTGCCTTCGTCAGCTTCGAAATGGAAGATCGCTGGGCCCGCGACTTCCTGCGCCAGCATGCGCGCCAGAAGGGCATCGGCTTCGAGTTCGTGGACTACTCGATCAAGGAGCCGTTCGAGAATAAGTGGAAGACGAACGCAAAGGCCCGAATCGCACTCACGCGAGGGACGATCGTGCTGATCGGACCGACGACCTACGCATCAGACGCGGTCCTCTGGGAGATTGCTGAGACGACGCGGCAGGGCCACCCGGTTTTCGGCGTCCAGATTAATTCGGACAAGACGTACCGGGTCCCAACGGGGATCGCGACTTCACGCGTAACTCGATGGGACTTCTCGGCAATCGCTCGTGAGCTCAACCGCTGGTGAGCGACTACATCTCGACGATTGCGACGGAGATCTGCGAACTCGTCCCTGCGACTCAGCGACCTGGGACCGATGACGATCTGCGCCTTTTCCGTCTGTACGCCGTGCTCGCGCTAGTGAAGGGCACGGACGTTTCAGCTGAGGATGTTCATGACGCATGGTGCGCCTGGATAGTGGACCAAGACCCTGATCACCAAGCCCTGGTGCCGTACGCCATGCTGGGCGCGGATCAGCAACGCCAAGATGAGCCGTTCGTCCGCGCGATCGTGGCCGTCGCGAGCGTGATCAACCGGTCTCGATGACTCCGAAGATTCCGAGGAGGCCGACCACGATGATGACCACGTGGAGGGCGCCAAAGATGAACGGCACACGTCGCTCGATCAAGGTGAACGGCTTGTAGCCGCGGCTTTCGGCGGCGTCCCACTCGGCGCCGAACATGCGGACGGGAAGCTGCGCCTCAAACTCCTCGATGACATCGAACTTCGCGCGGTTGAGGGTCTTGTAGGAGCCGATGATCGAGAACCACGCGACGCAAAGGGCGAGACCCGCCATGGCCAACAGCGTGATACCGACCGAGGCCTGCTTGTCCGAGATGCCCTGCCGCAGGAGCACGCCGACGACAGTGACCACGAGTGCGTTGATCGAGAGAAAGAACCGATTCTCTTCCTGCCGTCGCGACACCAGGCGTTCCTCGGTCTCGACAAACAGCTTGTATTGCTCGAGCGTGTGCGCATCGAAGTTCTCGCCGTAATCGGCGCGACTTCGACTGAACGAACCGCCGGCCACACGCAATATTCTGGCTCGTGCCGCGGCGGTGCCGAGGCCTCAGTAGCGTAGGCGCCTACTTGCCCGGCGACTTGCTCGACGGGGGAGCGACATTGACCGGGCCTGTCGGTCTCGGATGCGACTTCGTCGGCTGACGCCCAGCTTCCTTCTTACCGCGGCCTCCAGGGGCGGGTTTCGGCGTGGGCGGGCGGGGGCGCTTCTCCGCCATGTCGTCTATTCGCCCTTGCTGACGGGCTTGGCGATCGGAACCGGTGCCGTCGGCTTGGTGTGCGTAACCGTCGGCTGACGTCCGCGCTCCTCTGTGCCTGGAGGCGCCGACCGAGGCGGTGAGCTAGGTGCGGTCGGGCGACCGTTCCTCGATGTCTCGCTTGTGTTCATCGCTCATAGCGTAGTGATCGATCAGACGGATGTTGGACGCCTCGATCCAGATGCCCACGCTGCGCCGTTCGGTGGGCGGCGGGCTTATCGATCCGTCGTCATCGGAGATATCCCAGCGTTCCTCAAGAAAGAGGTCACGTGTCCTCGTTCCGTATCCGGAATGGCTTCGTGTTCCGTAGTAGCCCGCGATGCGATCGCCGTCATTGAGCTCGATGACGAGCAGCAGATCCTGCTCATGGTTGAACGCGAAATCCCAAGAGGTCTGGGTCCGGTGCTCGGCGTTCAGCCGCTCACTCGAGTCAAACAGACGCCGACGCAAGCCGGAACCCATCCATCTCCACGCTGCGAGGGCCGCGAGAGCGGGGATCACGAGCAGGACCGCGAGGGCAACGAGGGCTGTTAGCCAGATTGCAGCCTCACCGCGCAGAAAGCGAGAGAGTTCGTCGCGGTCGAGGACGCCCACCACGTCGAGCAGGATCACGCAGAGCGCCGGCAGCAAGTAGACGAGCAGCGAGTAGTAGACGGTCGTGAGCAACCGATCGAAGGCCGTCTCCTCACCGCGGACTTCATACAGTCGCTCTTTGAGAAGGACGGCTACGAAGCCCGGTAGGACAAACCCGATGAGAATGAGCAGGGCGGTCCCAGTCGCTGGCGTCGGCATCGCGACCCAGGTCTACGCGATCGGCCGGACGTTGCGCGGATCGCCCCGACGTTGCTGAAAGCGAGGGCTGACGATCAGAACGCGGCCGCGGTGGTAGCGGGTCCGACCGTCGCGCGCCCTACGTCTTCGGCTGACGCGTCCTGCGGACGGTTTCGGCGCGAACCCAGGAGAGATAAGCGCCGTTCCCGCCGATGAGAGCCACCGCCGTGATGTTGGGTACGTCGTACGGGTGACGCTCAACGACGTAGGCGGTTACCTCGTCGAGGAGAAGGGCTCGGGAGCGGAGGAACGCGCGGGCCTCCGTGGTCTCGTGGACGGACCCGTCCCATCGGTAGATGCTCGTGACGGGGTGGATGACGTGGGCGGAGGAGGCGAGGCGGGCGTCGACGAGCTGGTGGCAGAGGTCGATGAGCCAGTCGCGGTCAGGTGCGGTGATCGTGACTTCGACGAGCTGGTCGGTATCGGTCATGCCGGCGCCTGGGCTTCGTCGAGGAGGCGGGTCATGGCCGCCTGGGCGGCGTCTTGGGTGCGGGCGAGGGTTGCGTAGCCGCTGATGACGGGGCCGTCGTAGGAGAGGCCGACCCAGCGGCCGTGGGCGTGTTCGCCTTGGGCGTGGAGGATGAAGAACATGGTCCCCTTGGATCGGACGTTGCCGTCGGCGGCGGCGTAGTAGCCCATGAGGACTTGGCCGTCCCAGAGGCGGAGCTCGCCGCGCCAGAGGTAGCCGCCGCGTTCGTTCTCGGTACTGCGTTCTAGCGCCTCGATGGAGATCGTGGAGCCGTGCTGGCTGAGGCCGACGGGCTGGGTGGCGATGATCTGCTGGCCGTCGCTGAACGTCTGCCAGGCGGCCCACCAGGTGCCGTCGAGCGTGACGCGGTCGCTTGAGCCGCCGGCGAGCTCGTCGAGCGTGACGCCGAGTGCTGAGGCCATGCGTTGGGCGACGCCGAGAGCGGGCTGTTGCTCGCCGCTTTCGTAGCGGTGGATCTGGCGGAGGTGGATGCCGGCCGCCGCCGCGAGCCCGGCCTGGGAGAGGCCGGCTTCTTGCCTGAGGCGGCGGATGACGTCGCCGAAGTGGGGCTGTTCTTCGCTGGCTTCCAAGGCACGGGTCATGATACGGACGGATACGTCATTGACAAGATGACGGATTAGTCGCTACGGTGGCGGACGGATTCGTCGTCCATGCAGTGACTAGGAGGTCGTACGTCGTGAGGTTGCCGATCGATACGAGCCGGTTGCAGTTCCTCGTCGTCGCCGCGGCTGAGCCGCTGCGCAAGTTCGAGGCGGACAAGCCGCGCGAGAGTCGTGCGCCGCGCACCGATACCAACGGCGAAGTGCTGTGGGGTGTGCAGTTGGTCGCGCTCGGCGACGGTGAGGCGGAGGTCATCAAGGTCTCGATCGTCGGCGACCCGGGCGTGGCGCAGGGCGAGATGGTCCGGGTCGAGGGGATGACGGCGCAGCCGTGGAAGATGGAGGACCGCACGGGCATGTCGTTCCGCGCGGCCGCGATCCACTCGGCCAAGCTGCGCCCGGCCGGCGGGGAGAAGGCGGCGGCCTGAGATGGTCTTCTTCGGCGTCAACCTGTCAGACGTCGGCCGGATCGAGCCGCTGCCGATCGTGCGCGGCGACGGGCGCGGCGTGCTGTGGGTCGAGATCATGGGCGCCGCGGACGACCTCGTGCTTGTCGGCAGCTCGGCGGACCTGCGCTACCTCGCCGCCTCGGCGACGGCCGCGGCCGAGCGCGTCGACCGGCTGCGCGCCGACGTGCACGAGCTGCTCGCCGCGCGGGAGTCGACCGGCCAAGCGTGATGACGATGCGGCGGCGGGAGACGGTGGCGGACTTGTGGGCGGGGTTCGTTGTGGAGCTGCTCGGCGGCGTGTGGCGTTGTCGGCTCGAGCTGGCTCTTGTCGGCGTGCCGCTGGTCGCGTGGTGGCTGGTCTCCCGTCCGCTCGGCAATGTCGGCGCTGGGGTCGTCGTCGGCGCGACCGTCGCTGCGGTGATCGTGTCTCCGGGTGCGCGTCGTGCGTTGTGGCGGTGGCTGAAGGCGAATCGCGTGCGGCGGGCGTGGCGTCGGGCGTGGCTTGACGTCGGTCTCCCTCGTGTCTCCGCGCGCCGTGTGCGGCAGGTGCCTGCGGGCGAGCTGGTCCGCATCCGCTGCTCGCGCGGCTCGTCGATCCCGACGGTCGCCGCGCACGCCGAGCAGCTCGCCGCCTGCTTCGGCACGCGTGAGGTCCGCGTTCACCGTGACCCCGAGCACGCGGCCTGGGGCACCGCGCTGCTGGTCCGGCGCGATCCGCTGGACGGCGTGACGGCGGACGGGCCGTGGGCGGACGCGACCTGCCCGCTGTCGCTGTGGGACGCGTTCCCGGTCGGCGTCGACGAGCTGGGCGGCACGGTCACGGTCTCGCTGCCCGAGCGCAACCTGCTCCTCGGTGGCGAGCCCGGCGCGGGAAAGAGCGCCGCGATGAGTCTCGTGCTCGCCACCGCGGCAATGGACCCCACCGTGAAGCTGTGGTTGCTCGACGGCAAGCTCGTTGAGCTGGCGGCGTGGCAGCCGTGCGCGGAACGGCTGGCGGGCCCGAACCTCGACGACGCGATCGCGTTGCTCCAAGCGGTGCGAGACGAGATGGAACGCCGCTACCGCGAGCTACTCGCTACCGGCGTGCGCAAGATCACGCGCGACGCCGGACTCCCGCTGCACGCCATCGCGTGCGACGAGCTGGCGTTCTACCTGACCGCCGAGGACCGGAAGCAACGCACGCGCTTCGCCGAGCTGCTGCGCGACCTCGTCGCCCGCGGCCGCGCCGCCGGCGTCATCGTCATCGCCGCCACCCAGAAGCCCGCGGCCGACGTCGTCCCGTCCGCGCTGCGCGACCTGTTCGGTTTCCGGCTCGCGCTTCGGTGCACGACGCCGCAGGCCTCCGACACGATCCTCGGCCAGGGCTGGGCGAGCCTCGGACACACCGCCGCGACCATCGCGCCCACCCAACGCGGCATCGGCCTGCTGCTCGCCGAGGACGGCGTGCCCGTCCGGCTGCGCTGCTTCTACCTCGACGACCAGGCCATCGACCAGCTCGCCCGACGCGCGCTGCTGATCCGCATGGACGCCGCGCTCGACGCGGAGACACCGTCATGAGACAGCGCGACCGCAACCGCGCGAACGCGCACCGGCTACGCGTCGACGGGCACTCGATCCGCCAGATCGCCAAGCAACTCCAGGTCCCCCGCAGCACCATCGCCGCCTGGATACGCGACGAGGGCGAATGGCACGAGTACCGCAACTGCCAGCTCTGCGGCAGCGCATTCCGCGTCAACGGCGGCAACCACCGCTTCTGCACCCGCCAACACGCCGAGAAGTACGCACGCATGTACCTCGCCGGCCGCAAGCCCAAGCAGGAGCGCTACCGAGAACGCATCCGCGAACTCGAGGCCGAGGTCTACGTCCTCCGCGCAGCCCTCGAAATCCGCGACGCAGCATGACCGCGGCCGCGATCACGCCCGAGCTGCTCGACGCGTTCGTCGAGCGCGCCGGCGAGGCGAACATCGCCAAGCTGGAGAAGCAGCTGCGGAGCGCGAACTACTGTGCGCGCCCGATCCGACTGCGTGGGCGGATCGAGACGTGCGACGCGCACGGGAAGAAGCGGGTGTGGTCGACCGCGGGCGAGCCGGACGGCGTGCTCCGCAAGGCGTGTGGGAACCGTCGCGAGGCGGTGTGCCCGTCGTGCGCTGAGCGGTATCGGTACGACGCGCTCCATCTGATCGGCGCAGGGCTGCGCGGCGGCAAGGGCGTGCCGGAGACCGTGGCGGGCCATCCGCTCGTGTTCCTGACCCTGACCGCGCCGACGTTCGGCTTCGTGCACACGTGCCCGGGCGAGGGTCGGCGCTGCCGGCCGCGGCGCGACGCCGAGACCTGCCCGCACGGCGTGCGGCTGAGCTGCGGGAAGGTGCACGCCGAGGACGACCCGTGTCTTGGGGAACCGATCTGCCTGGAGTGCTTCGACCATGACGGCGCGCTGCTGTGGAACAACCTGCTCGGCGAGCTGTGGCGGCGCACGACCATCTACCTGCCGCGCACGATGGCGCACCTGACGCGCCGGACGCAGAAGCGGCTGAAGCGGCTGGTGCGGTTCTCCTACGTCAAGGTCGCCGAGTACCAGCGGCGCGGACTGATCCATCTGCACGTCGTGATCCGCCTCGACCGCGCGATGCCGAAGTACCGCGCGCACGAGCTGCACCCGCCCGCGCGCGAGTTCGACCTCGAGCTGCTCGAGCAGACGATCCGCGGCACCGTCGAAACGGTCTCGGCGCCCATGTCCGACGAGCTCGGCGGCGGCCGCGTCACGTGGGGGCCGGAGCTGGACATCCAGCGCGTCGGCGAGTCGTTCGACGCGCAGCGGTGCGCGCGGTATCTGGCCAAGTACGCGACCAAGGCGACCGAGCAGGCCGGCGGCGTCCTGCATCGTGTGACCGAACGCGAGGTCGACGCGCTCCCCGTGCGCCCGCACGTGCGCGAGTACCTCCGTCGCGCCTTCGTGCTCGACGGCCACGCGAGCGATCGGCGGCTCGGCAAGACCGCGCACGCCTTCGGCTACCGCGGCCACTGCCTCACCAAGAGCCGCCGCTACTCGACGACCTTCAAGGCACTGCGCGAAGCGCGCGAGGCGTTCGTGCATGAGGAGCTGCTCGCGCGAACCAAGGACGCGACGCAACTCGCGATCGCGGCCGGCGGCGACCGCTTCGTGTTCATGGACTTCGTCGGTCAGGGCCACATCACAGCTCTTGACGACTGGCTGGCCGAGAAGGGACGCGAGAAACGCCGTGAAGACCGGTTGGCGGCGGTCGAAGCGCTCGCCGACCACCACTCACTCCGAAGGGAGCAGGCATGCACGACCCCACAGTGAGCGCCCCTGCGCCGCTCGCTGAGTTCGAGCAATTTCTGACGGCCCGCGAGGTCGCCGAGCGGCTCCGGATCGCTCCGTGCACGGTCCTCCGCTACTTCGAGGAGGGCGTCCTTCCGGGCAGGCGGCTGCGCATCGGCCGCGGTCGTCCGGTGCGGTTCCGGTGGAGCGAGATCGAGGCGGCACTGATCGAAGGCCGGGACTGATGCCGTCTCCGCGGGGCCGCGCGAGGACGGGCGAAATCAAGCGCACGGAGGCCGGCTGGGCGATCCGGTGGCGTGACGCGCGCGGGATCCGCCGACAGAAGGGCGGGTTCCGCACCAAGGGTGAGGCCAAGGACGTGCTCGACGACGAGCTGCGCAAGGCGCGGCTCGGCCCGCTCTACCGGCCCGACGTGACGCTGCAGCAGCTCGTCGACGCGTTCCTGGAGCAGTACCAGGGCGCGCCGTCGAGCAAGAGCTGGCTGCGGTACTACCTGATCAAGGCCACGGATCGCTTCGGCGACGAGCCGATCGGGGAGCTGCACGCGCTCGACATCGCGCGCTGGCGGGCCAAGATGCCAGAGACGATGCGGCACGGCGCGCATCGTGCGCTGCGCCAGGTGCTCGCGGCCGCGGTGCGGTGGCAGTGGATCGAGCGCAACGCGGCGCTCGACGTGAAGAACCCGCAGCACCCGCGGCCGGAGTTCGTGCCGTTCGAGAGCTGGGATGAGGTCGATGTGGTCGCGGCCGAGCTCGGGCCCTTCGGTCCGGTGGCGGTGTTCGGTGTAGGCACCGGAGCCAGGCCCGAGGAGGCGTTCGGCGCCGACTGGACCGACGTCGACCTGGTCGGCGGCGTGTTCACGATCCGCCGCGCGTACGCCAAAGGCAAGCTGAAGACCTACGCGAAGACCGCCCGCTCGCGCCGGCGCGTGCCGATCCGCCGCAAGGTGCTCGCCTCGCTCGAGACGCTGCCGCGCCGCGAAGGCGCGCTGTTCCCGGCTGTCGAGGGCGGCCGGATCGACATCAACAACTGGCGCTCGCGCGAATGGACGCCGGCGCTCAAGGCGGCCGGCATCGAGCACCGGCGCATCTACGACATGCGGCACACCTTCGCGACGTGGAGCCTCGCGGCCGGCATGAGCATCTTCACGCTCGCTCGCCGGATGGGCACGAGCGTGGCCGTCATCGACGCGACCTACGGGCATCTCGCGCGCGACGCCGACGGGAACGATCGCGAGCTGCTCGACGCCTACGACGAGGCCAATGGGCACGTAGTGGGCACGAATCCGGACGACCTCGACGACGACACCGAGCCCGAAGACGACGAAACCGCGCCGGAGCGCGGTTCGTGAGGGATGGGCGCGGCGGGTTTCGAACCTGCGACCTCTCGCGTGTGAAGCGAGCGCTCTCCCACTGAGCTACGCGCCCTCGGGCCTGCAAAACGATCTGTTTCGTCACGACAACTTGACGACGCGACTTCCCTGTGCTCCCCCTCGGCCACCCCTGGGTTGAGCGGATCATCCGCCTTTCCCAACGGCCGCAGAAAGCGGCTTGCACCGGACCGTCCTCGGTGGCAGTTTAGCCGGAGGGCGCGAGGCGAGGGACTTGCGGCGAGAACTGTGGCACCCGTGTCGCTCTGGTGATGCCGTGGCTCATGGAGAGCTCCTTCTCGAGGAAGGGCCCCGACGGGCGCGGGGCCGTCGTCAAGGCCGGTGCGCGGACGGAGTCCGTGCGAGAAGCTCGTCGGGGAGCTAGCGGGACCCGACCCCGGCGGGACCGGGCGGTCGCGCAGCGTCCGTCGGCTCAGCGGGTGCGGCGACTGAGCAGACCGAGCTCGCGCGCCCGTCGCACGGCCTCGGAGCGGTTGTGCGCCCCGAGCTTCCTGTAGATGTGGCGCATGTGGGTCTTGACCGTGTTGGCCGACACGAAGAGCTCGGCTGCGATCTCGGGCGCGGACAGGTTGCTCGGAAGATGCCCGAGCACGCGCAACTCCCCGCGGCTCAAGGGCTCGCTGAGCGGGTCGACCTGGGACGCCTCCGTCACCACGCCACCTTCGAGGATCTGCACGACGTCGGTGAGCAGCTTTGCGTGGGCGGTGCCGTGACGCGGGTGGCGCGCGAGCAGCTCGCCACCGTCCGCCATGGTGAATGGCAGCACGAGCCGGTCACGCTCGGCGAGGTCGAGGGCGTCCTCGACGGCCGCTTCGGACGCCGCGCGGTCCGCCAGCTCGACCCACGCCCGCGCGGCGAGCATCTTGGCCTGGACCGCCGTGAACTCGTGGATGATGGGCGCGTTGCCCGCGAAGATCGCTGCGAGCGCGTCGAGCGCTTCCTGCGGCTTCTCTTCGGCCAGGCGCACGGTCGCGACCGCGGTGAGCGACTCACCCCAGAGCGGATCGTCACGCTCGATGTTCGCGACCGACGACCGCGCCTCGTCGAGCAGCCCGATGCGCACCTGCGCGGCGACCCGGAAGCCGCGAAGCTGCGCCGCGAGCGCGTGTTGCGTCACGAGCAACGCCTGCATCTGCTCGCCCGCCCGGAACTGCGCCACCGCCTCGCCCCAACGCCCGGTGCCGCAGCACCACATCCCGCGGCTCAGCCGCAGCAACAGCGCCGTCGCCGGCTCGACGTCGGGGCGCAGCGCGGTGTCGGCGGTCTCCAGCAGCGCCTCGGCGCGTGCGTACTCGCCGGAGAACGTCAGCACGCCCGCGTAGGCGGCAAGGGCCACCGCGATCACGTGGTCCCGCCCCCACCCGTACGTGTCTGCGAGCGCGATCGCCTCGGCGCAGCGCTCCCGGCCCAAGGCGAACGAGGACCCGTTGGACGCGAAGCCGAGGTGTGCGCGCGCTGCCACCTCGAGATAGCGACGGCCGATCCGATGCGCCAGCTCAGCCGCTTCCAGGAGATGATCGCGGGCCTCGTCGAGCCGCAGCGACCACATCTCGACGATGCCGACGTCCATGAGCGCCACCGCGCGCAGCTCTCCGCCGAGCGCGACGTCGGCCGACGATCGCACGCCGTCCCGCCGTGCCAAGAGCTCGACCTGCTTCATGACGTCGGTGAAGTCGCCCCGGCGCCGGGCCAGGGACACCTTCGCGGCCGCCAACGCGACGTCGAAGCGCGAGCGTCGCTCGGCGGGGACCGACGCGGCTTCGCGCTCGGCCACCGCCAGGTAGCCCTCGGCCTCGAGCAGCGACCCGCGCTCGAGCTGGTCGGACGCGAGGACGATCGCGAGCTCCGAGTGCGCGTCCAGCGCCGCCGGCGGGAACGCCTTCAACAACGCCTCGATCACCGGCTGCTCCCCATCGAGCGACAGGCTCAGCGCGTGGTCGACAAGGAGCCTCGTCGCCCACGGCCAGTCCTCGGCCGCCTGCGCATGGCGCACCGCCTCTACCGGCAGCCCGTGCTCTTCCAACCACGTCGCGGCGCGGCGGTGCAGCTCGGCGATCTCGTCCGGGGCGGTGCGCCGCAGCTCGAGCCGCAGGAGATCTCCGAAGAGATGGTGGTAGCGGAACCAGGTCCGCCCGGGGTCCAGCGAGACCACGAACGCGTTGGCGTCCTCCAGGGCCCGGAACGTCGCCTCGGAGCCGACGCCGCCCGTCAGCACGTCGGCGAGCGATCCGTTCACGCGATCGACGATCGACGTGCGCAGGAGCAGGCGCCGGGACTCCTCGGGCTGGCGCTCGAGCATCTCGGCCAGCAGGTACTCGGACACGGTTCGGTCGCTCCCGGAGAAGGCGGCGACGAACGCGCCGGGATCCGGGTGGTCGGCCAGGGCGATCGCCGCGAGGCGCACACCGGCCGCCCATCCCTCCGTTCGCTCGTGCAGGATCGCCGCGTCAGCCTCGGCCAGGTCGACGCCCGCGCCGGCGAGCAGCTCCTTCGTCTCGTCCGGCCTGAGGCGCAGGTCGGACGCGCGGATCTCCACCAGCTCGCCTTCGAGCCTCAGGTGATGCAGCCGGAGCCGCGGATCCCGGCGACTCGACAGGACGACGCGGACGTCCGGCGGCAGGCGCTCGATCAGATCCTTTAACGCGCTGTAGGCCTCCGGCGCGTCGAGCTCGTGCACGTCGTCGATCACGATGACCAGCTGGTCGTCCATGCGCACGAGCGCCTCGAGGATCCGCTCGACGATCGCCGCGGGATCGAACTCGGGCGTCGCGGCGATCTCGGGCTCGACGACGCCGTCGGCCAGGCGGCTCACGATCGCCTGCAACAGTGCGAGCAGGAAGGCCTGGGCGTTGCGCTCGCCACGGCGCACCGCGACCGTGACGACGCGCCGCGACGCGACCGTCACGTCCGCCCACTGGCGCAAGAGGAACGTCTTGCCGCTCCCTGGGGGAGCCGAGATGACCGTGACCCGGTGGGTCGTTGCTCGCTCCAGAGCTGCGACGAGGTCGGCCCTCGGCAACACGACGGCCGATGCGCGACGGCTTGCACGCGGGCCGTTGGCCATCAGGCGCTCTTCTCACACATCACGGTCATGGATGGACCTGGCCACCGTAGCCGAGGTCGAGACCGGCCAATCACCCGATCTGGACGAGCGCTCCTCACCCGCGGTCCAACCAGCATCTCGCGGTACTCGACGACGTGAGAGCACTCAGACCATGACCAAGACGTCTTCAACGACGGAGCAACCTTCATGAAAGCCATCCAGATGACCGAGACCGGAGGACCCGAGGTCCTCCAGCTCGCCGAGATCCCCGACCCGACGCCCGCACCCGGCGAGATCCTGATAAGGGTCGAGTCCGCCGCCGTCAACTTCGCAGACGTCGTCCGCCGCCGCGGCGACCCGTTCGACCTGCCGAGCCCGCTGCCCTTCACGCCGGGCATCGAGGTCGCCGGCACCGTGGTCGCACTCGGCGAGGGCGTCGAGGGCCCGCCGGTCGGCAGCACGGTGTTCGCCACGGCCGGTCCCTACGCCAACGGGGGCTACGCCGAGCTGGCCGTCGCCCAGCAGGCCAACGTGATCCCCGCCCCCGAGGGCATGGACCCCGACGTCGCCGCCAGCCTGCTGGCCGTGGGCCTCACCGCCACGCTCATGCTCACCGAGGTCGGCCACGTCGGCACGAGCAGCACGGTCTTCATCCCCGCCGCCGCCGGCGGCCTGGGCAGCTACGCGGTCCAGATCGCCAAGGCGCTGGGCGCCGCCACGATCATCGCCGGCGCCTCCACCCCACAGAAGCGCCAGATCGCTCTCGACTCCGGAGCCCACCACGCCGTCGACTACCGCGGAGGCGCGTGGACGGAGGACGTGCTCGAGCTCACCGACGGCCGCGGCGTCGACCTCGCGCTCGAGATGACCGGCCCCGAGCACCTCGGCCAGACCGCCCGCATCCTCGCGCCGTTCGGCCGCATGATCGTCTTCGGCGCCGTCGCCGGACGCGCCGGCAAGGTCAACGGCGCCGACCTCGACGAGGTCTTCTACGCACCGGCGCTCGGCCAGGCCATCTTCGGCTTCAACCTCACCAGTTGGTTCGAGCACCGCCTCGCGCCGACGATCGGTGCGCTGCAGCGACTCATCGGCTGGATCGCCGACGGCACCATCGCCGGCCCGCCCATCCAGGCGTTCCCGCTGGCCGAGGCCGCTGAGACCCACCGGCTGCTCGAGACCGGCGAGTCGACCGGCAAGCTGGTGCTCAAGCCATGACCAGCGTCGCGGTGGTCACGGGTGGCGCGGGAGCCATCGGCGGGGCGATCGCCCGCCGCCTCGAGGAGGACGGCCACACGGTCGTCGTCGTGGACCGCGCGGCCGAGCTTTCGTGCGACCTCGGCAGCGCCGAGGAGGTCCGCGACGCCGCCCGAAGGGTGCTCGACCTCCACGGCCGTTGTGACGTCCTGGTGCACGCGGCCGCCGCGTTCGACCGGTTCACGATCGACCAGTTCGAGCCCGACACCTGGCGCCATGTCCAGGCGGTCAACGTCGAGTCGCTCCTGCTGCTCGCCCAGGCGTTCGCGCCCGGGATGCGCGAGCGAGGATTCGGGCGGATCATCTCGGTCGTCTCGAACACCTTCTGGAGCCCGCCGAGCCCGGACCTTCTGGCGTACGTCGCGAGCAAGGGCGCTCTGGTCGGGATCACCCGGTCGCTGGCCAAGGCTCTCGGACCCGATGGCATCGCCGCGATGGCCGTCGCGCCCGGGCTGACCCGAACTCCGGGCACGAGTGCCATACCCGAGGCCGAGTTCGAGGCGGTTGCGTCCCAACAGGCGCTCGCGCGCCCACTGATCCCAGACGATGTCGCCGAGACCGTCGGCTTCCTTGCCGGCCGCCATTCCGCGGCGCTCACCGGCCAGACGCTGATCACCGACGGTGGGCTGGTCCTGTCGTGATGATGCACGGTCATCCTGCGCGAGCTGACCCGCCCCCCATGCAGTTCGGCATCTTCTCCGTCAGCGACATCACGCGCGACCCGGTCTCCGGCCACACGCCAAGCGAGGCGGAGCGCATCGACGCCATCGCGCGCATCGCGCAGCGTGCCGACGAGGTCGGCCTCGACGTCTTCGCGATCGGCGAGCACCACAACCCGCCCTTCTTCTCGTCGTCGCCCACGACGCTGCTCGGGCACATCGCGGCCCTCACCCAGCGGATCGTGCTGAGCACGTCGGTGACGCTCATCACGACCAACGATCCGGTGAAGATCGCCGAGGACTACGCGATGCTGCAGCACCTCGCCAAGGGGCGCGTGGACCTCATGCTGGGACGCGGCAACACCGTCCCGGTGTACCCCTGGTTCGGGCAGGACATCAACAAGGGGCTGCCGCTGGCGCTCGAGCACTACAACCTGCTGCACCGCCTCTGGCGCGAGGACGTGGTCAACTGGGACGGCAGCTTCCGAACGCCGCTGCAGGGCTTCACGTCGGTCCCGCGGCCGCTGGACGACGTCCCGCCCTTCGTGTGGCACGGCGCGATCCGCACGCCGGAGATCGCCGAGCAGGCCGCCTACTACGGCAACGGCTACTTCGCCAACAACATCCTCGCGCCCAACCTCCACTTCCGGCCGCTGGTCGAGCTGTACCGGCGGCGCTTCGCCCACCACGGCCACGGGACGCCCGAGCAGGCCATCGTCGGACTCGGTGGGCATGCGTTCATCGCCAGGCGGTCGCAGGACGCGGTCGGCGCCTTTCGCCCCTACTTCGAGGGCTTCCCGATCTATGGCACGAGCTACGAGCTCGAGGACTTCATGAACGCAACGCCACTGAGCGTCGGCAGCCCGCAGGAGGTCATCGAGAAGACGCTCTCTTTCCGCGAGGGGTTCGGGGACTACCAGCGCCAGCTGTGGAACATCGACGCCATGGGGCTGCCGCTCGAGATGGCGCTCGAGCAGGTCGAGCTGCTCGGGACGGAGGTGGTGCCCGTGTTGCGCAGGGAGATGGAGGCTCGCAGGATGCCCGGCGTGGCCGAGGCCCCGACGCACGGGACCCTCGTCAGGGCCAAGTACGGAGACGCCGAGCCGCGCCGACCGCGGCCGAACCCGAACCGAGGCGACAACCTCACCGGTGCCTCGCCTTACCAGGACAGCGACCGTGCGCCCGTGCCGAGCGCCGGCGAAGGTCGCGCATGAGTGATCTGGCCGCCACGCGCCGGCCCGACGCCGAGGTGACGCACGTCGTCGTCGTGACCGCGGGGACAAGCGAGCGATCCTCGACCCGTCTCCTCGCCGACCGCGCCGCCCAAGCGACCCTCGACGCGCTCGGCGACGGCGGGCCCCCGGGCGCGCTGAGCGTCATCGAGGTCGGTCCTCTCGCCGTCGACATCGCCCGAGCTACGGTCGCCGGATTCCCGGGCGATGCGTTGGCCGCCGCCATCGAGGAGCTTGCGACGGCGGACGCCGTCATCGCCGCCACGCCGATCTACAAGGCAGGCATCAGCGGCTTGTTCAAGTCGTTCGTCGACCTCTTGGACAACGACCTGCTGGTCGCGACACCCGTGCTCCTCGCCGCGACCGCCGGCAGCGCCCGGCACGCCCTCGTGGTCGACGATCACCTTCGACCGCTGTTCGCGTACATGCGTGCCATCACCGTGCCGACCTCCCTGTTCGCCGCACCGGAGGACTGGAGCTCCACGGAGCTGACCGAGCGCATCACCCGAGCCGCACGCGAGATCGCGGTCCTGCTGCGCGCCGGGGTCGCCGGCCAGATCGCCGATCGCGGCTGGTCTGCCTACCAGCATCAGTTCGCCGGCAACGCCACGCGTGCCGAACGTACGGCGGACGACATCGACTTCGACGCGCCGCTGATGCGCCTCGCGGCCGGCGGCCGCGTCGCGTGATCACCCGATCGAAGTGACGACTCCTCATCAACGAATGAGCCGATGATCGGCATCATGTTGATCAAGATCACCAACGCAAGGTGACCGATATGCACGCCATGGTGCTGACCGACGACCGCGCGATCGAGCTCCAGGAGCGGCCGGCGCCGGCACGGGCCCTCGGACCCGGCGAGGTCCTGCTCGACATCGATCTCTGCGGCATCTGCGGGAGCGACCTGCACGCCGCCGACCTGACACAGGTCTATACCGCCGGGCACATCCTCGGACACGAGGCCGTCGGACGGATCCGCGAAGTCGGCCCCGGCGTCACCCAGTGGCAGGTCGGCCGGCGGGCGAGCGTCAACCCGAACGGCAACACCGATGGCACCTGCGAGCAGTGCCTCGCGGGACGGCCGAACCACTGCGTGCAGGCCACGCTCGAGCTGGCTGTCGGCATGCAGGCCGACGGTGGACTGGCGCCACAGCTCGTGACGACGGCCAAGACGCTGCACGCGATCCCCGACAACATGGGGCGCGTCGAGTCGGGCTGGATCGAGCCGGCCGCCACCGCCCTGCGCGCGGTCCGGCTCGCCGGCGACCTGAGGGGCCGCTCGGTGCTCGTGGTCGGCGGCGGACCGATCGGGCAGCTGGCTTGCCGCCTCGCGCGGCACTTCGGCGCCGCCTCCGTGTGGCTGGCCGAGCCGTCGGCCGAGCGCCGCAGCTATGCGGGCGCCTCGAAGGTCGATGGCGTCTTCGACCCGGCCGTCGAGCGGGAGGCCGTCGAGGCGCTGGCGGTCGACGTGGTCATCGAGTGCTCGGGCAACGAGCACGGCACGCGCATGGGCCTCGCCGCGCTGCAACCGCAGGGCACGATGATCGTCGTCGGCGGCGGCGTGCATGCCGGGCTCGATCCCATGGTGATCCTCCTCAAGGAGCTCCGTGTCCAGGGGTCGTTCACCTACGTCGACGAGTTCGACGAGGTCACGCAGCTGCTGGCCGAGGGCGACCTCGAGGTGGCCGACCTCACCACCGCGATCGTTCCCATCGAGGAGGCGCCGAAGGCGTTCGAGCTGCTGCGCGAGGCGGGGACGATGAAGGTCCTGGTGGCGCCGAACGGCTGAGGAGCGCGACGAGCAGGGCGATCACCCGGATCACGCCACGCGCGATCACCCCGGCGGCCCGGACGATCCGGGACATGACCACGCTCCCGCAGTCCCTCGACCTGGCACGCGGCGCCGCTGCCGCGCTCGACGCCGGCGACGTCGCCGCGCTCGCCGCGCTGATGACCGACGACGTCAGGCTGCAGTTCGGCAGCCAGGAGGCGATCGTCGGTAAGGAGGCGTTCATCGCCGCCGTCGAGGCGTCCTTGGCCTCGGTCGCCGGGTTCCGGCACGAGATCCTCGAGGCGTGGGACGTCGGCGAGGCGGTCGTGCTCGAGATGACCGTGCACTACCGGCGCCTCGACGGCAGCGAGATCCGGCTTCCCTGCTGCAACATCTTCCGCCTCTCGGGCGGCCGGATCGCGGACTACCGCGTCTACATGGACATCGCCCCGGTCTATGCCGGGTAGCGCCCGTCGAGCGCGATCGCGGCGCTGATCACTCGACGTCGCGATCACACGGATCACAGGAGGCGCGATCAGCCGGGCGCGCCGGATGTCGGGGACCAGCAGCGCCCCCATCACCCGACAGGAGACCAACGCGATGCCCGAGACCCGCACCACCGCCACCGAGTCCGCCGCCGTCCGCATCGTCGGCGGAGCTTCTGCCGGGCGCCGTCCTACGGTTCAGGCGGTTGAACGGGAAAGGAGCGCGGCTCGATGGCAGGCGTGGCGATGACGCCGGAGGCGCGGATGGTGCGCGCGGAGGTCTACGGGACGTTCGCTCGGGAGGGGCGCGCTCCGTCGCCGGCGGAGCTTGCCGCGGGCCTCGGGTTGGCGCCGAGCGCGGCGCAGGCGGCGCTGCGCGAGCTGCACGACATGCACGCGCTCGTGCTCACGCGCGCGGGCGACGGAGTTCGGATGGCGCATCCGTTCTCCGCGTGGCCGATGGGGTTCGTCCTGCGTGCCGGGGACCGGTTCTGGTGGGGCGGGTGCGCGTGGGACAGCTTCGGGATCGTGGCGGCGCTCAAGGAAAGGCTGGAGATCCTGACGGTGTGCCCGAGCTGCGGTGCGGAGCTTCGCTACGCCGCCTCGGACACCGAAGCGCCGGAGGCGTCGTATGTCGTGCGGCTCCCCCGGCCGGCCGCCGAGTGGTGGGAGGATGTCGTCGCGACGTGCACGAACATCCGGACGTTCTGCTCGCCCGAGCATGTCGAGGCCTGGCGCGACAAGACCGGCGCGGCTCCCGGCTATGTGACGGGCCTCCACACGCTGTGGCGCCTCGCGTTGCCCTGGTACGGAGACCGCCTGGACCCGAATTGGGAGCCGCACTCCCGCGCCCAGAATCAGCGGCTGCTCGAGGACGTCGGGCTGACCGGGCCGTTCTGGGCTCTCCCATGATGCGTGGGCACCGCGCGACGGGCGAGCGGCCGCCGGCAAACGGAGGGACGGTGTGGTGATCGCGCGGCAGGCCCAAAAGGGCTACGCCGCGGCGCCGAGGATCGGCAGGACGTCCGACAGCGACGAGACGACGTGCGTCGCGCCTGCCTCGACCAGCGCCGTCGCGTCGCCGTCGCGGTCGATGCCGATCCGCACGCGCACGCCGAACTCCGCGCCCAGCCGCATGTCGCGCGGGCTGTCGCCGATCGTGACGGCATGCGACGCCCAGTCCGGCGTCGGCGCCTCGGCCGTGATGGTCTCGTAGTGCGCCGCGCCCTTGACGCAGTCGCGCTCGGAGCCGAGGACGAGCGCGAACGCGTCCCAGCCCTCCTGCTCGAGCACCCGCTGCGCCCGCGCGGGGGAGGAGCCGGTGGAGAGCATCAGGGTCGAGCCGGAGGCCTCGAGCGCTCGCAGGGTGTCGGCGGCGTCGGGGTAGGCGACCGTCGGAAGCTCGTCGTTGAGCTCGTGCAGCACGCTCAGGAACCGGCCGGCCGCGGCGCGGGCGGCGGACCGGCGCAGCCCCAGGGCCTCGAAGATCTCGAACGCGGGACGTCCCGGCATGGCATCGAGGAGGTCCGACATGAAGTCGCGGTCCGCGCCCAGCTCGCGCGCGACGGTGGCGAACGCCGTCCGCACCGCCGGCGAGTGCACGAGCGTGTCGTCGAGATCGAAGATCACGTAGCGCGCCTGCTCCATCGATCCGGGTAATCGACCGCTCGCCCGGCATCCGGAGCCGGCCTTCTCAACCGACGCCCAGGTCGCGCTCAATCTCCGACGCGACCAGCGGCAGGCACCGTCTCCCCGGGCCGCCGCGGAAGCTAGGGTGCGCCGGATGCGTGTCGAGGTCCGTCCCCTTGCGAGCCTCGATGCGGCCGATGTCCAGCGCTGGCGCCACCTGGCCGCGACGGCGGCGGAGCCCAACCCGTTCTACGAGCCCGCGTTCGTGTATCCGGCCGCGCGCAACCTCACCGATCACCAGACGCGGCTGCTGATCGCAACCGACGGGGACGAGTGGACCGCCTGCATGCCGGTCGTCCGGAGCGCGCGCTTCCGCAAGGTCCCCGGGCCCGCGGTGCTCAACTGGGTCCACACGCACTGCTATCTCGGGACGCCGCTGATCGCCGCCGATCGCGTGACCTCCGCCTGGAGGGCGCTGCTCGCCCATTTGCTCGACAAGCGGACCGGCTTCCTCGCGCTCGAGCTGCTCGGCGAGGACGGGCCCGTCGCGCGCGGTCTCACCGAGGCGCTGGCCGAGCTGGAGCTCGGCGCGGTCCTGTACGAGCAGGGCGAGCGCGCCGCCCTCTACCGCGGCGAAGCCGGCCAAGTCACCCTTACCTCCAAGCGCGCACGGGAGCTGCGGCGCCAGCGACGGCAGCTCGAGGAGGCCGCGGGCGGGAACGTGCAGATCCTCGATCGCGCGAGCGACGCAGGGGCCGTCGAGCAGTTCCTCGCGCTCGAGGCGTCGGGCTGGAAGGGACGCGCCGGCACCGCGCTCTCCAGCGCCGGCCATCGCGCGTTCTTCGGCGAGATGGCGCGCACGTTCGCCGCCGACGGCCGGCTGCAGCTGCTCTCCCTCGAGGTGGCCGGCGAGCCGGTCGCGATGAAGTGCAACGTGATCGCCGGCGACGGCGTGTTCTGCTTCAAGATCGCCCACGATGAGACATTCGCCCGCTATTCGCCGGGAATTCAGCTCGAGCGCGAGAATGCCGACATCTTCGAGAAGACCCCCGGCGTCACGTGGGAAGACTCGTGCGCCTGGGTCCACAATCAGATGATCAACCGGCTGTGGCGGGGCCGCCGTCGGATCTCCACCGTCCTCGTTCCGAGCGCGCACGAGCTCGGCCGGGCATCGCGGCTGGCGATCCGGGGAGCGCTCCGCGCCAGGCGGGGGCTGGGAAGGCAACCATGACCACAGTGCTCCAGATCGACCCGAGCGGCTTCGAGACGCATTTCGCGCGCGCTCCCTACGCCATCCACCACGCGCTTGTCGAGCATCCGCTGCTCGCGCTCGAGCGGATCGCACAGCTTGCCGACGCGCTGCCGGCCGCCCAGGTCGAGCACAACCTCGGCAAGGTGCCGGAGCTGCTCCCGGGCGGCGAGGCGCCGCGGCTGGACGCGTCGCCGGGGGCGATCGCGCGCGGGATCCACACCAACGGCTGCTGGATGGTGCTCAAGAACATCGAGACCGATCCGGACTACGGCAGCCTGCTGCACGAGACGCTCGATGAAGTCGTGCCGCTGGTCGGCGACCGCGAAGGCGAGATGCGCCGGCGGGAGGGCTTCATCTTCCTGTCCGCTCCGGACTCGGTCACCCCGGCGCACGTCGATCCGGAGCACAACTTCCTCCTGCAGGTGAGCGGCACGAAGACGATGGTCGTCGGCCGCTTCCCGGATGAGCGCACCCGCCAGGTCGAGCTCGAGCGCCAGGTCACCGGCGGCCACCGCAACGTCGAGGCGATGTTCGGCGACGCGCAGGAGTTCCCGCTCGGACCCGGCGACGGCGTCTACATGCCCGTCTACGCGCCCCACCTCGTGCGCAACGGCCCCGACGTCTCGATCTCGCTCTCGATCACGTGGCGTACGCCGCGTACGGACACGCTCGAGCGCGCCCACGCCGCCAACGCCGCCCTGCGCCGCCTCGGCCTCTCGCCGGCGAGCCCGGGCCGGCGCCCCCGCGCGGACGCCATCAAGGCCGGCGTCGCCCGCGGCGTGCGCGGCGTCGCGGGCCGGATCCGCCGCTAGCGAGCCGTGATCGCCGAGGTCATCGACGAGCCCGCAGGGCTGGCGGCCCACGCCGCCGCCTGGGACGAGCTCGCCGTCGCGGCGCGCCGCCCCGTCGCCGCGCCGGCGTGGCTGCTCGCGTGGCTTCGCCACGCCGCAGAGGACGTGCGTCCACAGGTGGTCGTCGTCCGCGACGGCGCCGAGACCGTGGCCATCGCGCCTTTCGTGTCCGCGCGCGAGCACGGCGTGCGGCGCCTGCGGCTGATGGGCGCCCGCACCTCGATGGGCGTCGACGTCCTGTGCCGGGCCGGGCGCGAGCGGGAAGCGGCTCCGCGGATCGCGCGGGCGCTGCGGGGAGACGCGATCGCCTTCGACGGCATCCCCGCCGCGTCTCCGTGGCCCAGCCTGCTCGGCGGCCGCGGCCTGCACGCGCCGCGCGTGACGCTGCGCCTCCCCGTGCCGGAGCTGCGCCTGAGCGCGGACTGGCCCGCGAGCCGGAGCGCGAACTTCCGCCAGCAGATGCGGCGCGCGTGGCGCCGCCTCCAGGAGCGGGGCGCGCGGCTGCGGACCAGCTGCGAGCAGGCCGACGTCGCGGCCTTCGCCCGCCTGCACCGGCTGCGCTGGGATCCGCGCGGCGGCTCGGGCGTCCTCACGCCCGGCGTCGAGGCCATGCTCGTCGAGGCCGGAGCGCGGCTCGGAGCCGAGCGCCTCCGGCTCTTCACGCTCGCGGCCGAAGACCGGGACATCTCCTCGCATCTCTTCCTCGCCGCCGGCGGCCACGTCACCTATTGGCTCGGCGGCTTCGACCCCGCATTCGCTCGCGAGCACCCCGCCCAGGTCGTGATCCTCAAGGCGGTCGAGGACGCGATCGCGCGCGGCGACGAGCGCCTGGACCTCGGCCCCGGAGCGCAGCCGTACAAGCAGCGCTTCGCCACCGGCGAGGACGCGCTCGTGTCGGCCGTCGTGCCGCTCACCGGCCCGCGCCTGCCGTTCGTGCTCGGCGACATGGCGGCCCGCCGGGTGAAGAGGGCCCTGGCGTGATCACGCGCGAGCTCGCCCGCACGGTGCTCGCCGCCGAGCGCCGCAAGCGCTCGTTCGCGCTCTGTTACCACGGCGTGGGCGAGACCTCGATCCGGATCGACCCGCGCTTCCTGCGCGTCTCGCCGCGCCGGCTGCGCGGGCAGATCGAGCTCCTGCGCGATGCCGGCTTTGCGTTCGTGACCCTGTCCGAGCTGGTGGAGAGCGGGCCGGCGCACGGCCGCCCGCCGCTGCCGGGGCTCGTGGCGTTGACGTTCGACGACGGCTGGGCGGACAACTACGACGCGCTGCTGCCGATGCTCCGCGACTACGGCATCCCCGCGACGATCTACGTGACGACCGGGCTGATGGGCCGGCCCAACCCGTGGCTGGCGCCGGATTCCGGCGTGCGCATGATGACGCCGGAGGAGGTCGTGGCGTGCGCACGAGACGGCGTCGAGATCGGCGCCCATACGCTCACGCACCCCGACCTGTCGCTCGTCGGCCCGGAGGGCTGCCGGCGTGAGGTCATGGGCAGCCGGACGGTCCTGCGCGAGCTCACGGACACGCCGGTCGTCTCGTTCGCCTATCCGTACTTCCACCTGGGTCCAGAGGCGGTCGACGCGGTCCGCGAGGCGGGCTTCGCATCGGCCGTGACCGGCATCGGCTACGGCGACTGGTCGCCGCTCACGCTCGAGCGCACCGCGATCTCCGGCAAGGACCGGCTCGCCTCGTTCACGCTCAAGCTGCTCGGCCGCTACGACCCGCTGCTCGACAGCGCGCCGGTGCGCGTCGCCCGCGGCGCCACGCGGACGCTGCGCCGCCGCGGGTGGGAGCTGCTCGAGCGCCATGGCTGAGCCGCGCGTCGCCGTCGTCGTGCCGTGCTTCGAGGCGGCCGAGCTGGTGCTCGACGCGGTGCGCTCGATCCGCGAATGGGAGCCGATCGAGCTGGTCGTCGTGGACGACGCGTCGACGGAGACGACGGCGCTCGCGCAGCTCGAGCGGCACGGGGTGAACGTGATCCGGCGAGTCCACAACGGCGGCCCGTCCGCGGCCCGCAACGACGGCCTGGCCGCGACCGCGGCGCCCTACGTCCTCCCGCTCGACGCCGACGACCTCCTGGTGCCCGGCGCGCTCGCCGCGATGGCCGACAGGCTCGACGGCGCACCCGCCGCCGCGGCCTGCGTCGGCGACTACGAGGAGTTCGGGACCGCAAGCGCGATCCGCGCGATACCCGACACGCTCGACCCGTACCGCGTCGCCTTCAACAACGATTACCCGATCACCGCGCTGTACCGGCGCGCCGCGCTGGAGCGCGCGGGCGGATGGCGCGACCCGCTGCCGGGCACGCGCGGCTACGAGGACTGGGGCCTGTGGATGACGCTGGCCGAGCGCGGCGAGCGGATCGTCCACCTCGGCGGCGTCGCCTATCGCCGCCGGCTTCACGCGCCGGGCGTCAACGCCGCGGCGCAGCGGCGCCACGCCGCGCTCTACGCCGCGTTGCGCGCAGGCCACCCGCGGCTGTTCGCCGAGCTGGCGGCGCACCGGCGCGCGAGCACGCTGCCCGCGCTGCGCCGGCTCGCCTACCCCGTGCTGCTCGGTGACCGCCGGCTGCTGCGCGGCGCCCATCTGGTCAAGCCGCTGCTCGACCGCGCCGGCATCGGGACACGACGCGCGTGACGCGGTACCCGCCGGTCACGTTCGTCGCCTCGCATTCCGAGCTCGGCGGGCAGGAGAGCTACCTGCTGAGCATCCTGCGCACGCTCCCGCCGGATGCGATCCGCGGCGTCGTCGCACTGCACGACGGTCCGGCGCTGCCGCGGCTGGCGGCGCTCGGCCACCGCACCTGGCTGGTTCCGACGCCGGCGCGGCTCGGGATCCTGCCGGCCGCCGTCAGGCTGCGGCGGGTGCTGCGCGCCGGGGACGCGGAGCTCGTCCACGCCGACGGCGGCAAGGCCGCGCTGTGCTGCGCGCTCGCGCTGACGGGGACCGGCGTCCCGATCGTCTGGATGAAGCACGACACCTCGTTCGACGGGCCGCTCGCGCGCTGGATCGGCGCGCGCTGCGCCGCGATCGCCGGCGTCTCACCGACCGTCACGGCCACGTTCGCGCACGGGGACGTCCACGTGGTCCCGAACGGCGTGCCCGCGTACGACATCCCGCGCGACGCCGCCCGGCGCGAGTTGCTCGCGCTGCTGGACGCGCCGCCGGAGGCGGAGGTCGTCGTGCAGGTCGGCCGCCTCGTGCCGACCAAGGGACAGCTCGACACCGTGGCGGCGGCGGCGCGGCTGCGCCGGCCCGGGCTGCGCGTCGCGCTCGTCGGCGCGCCCGACCGGCACGCGCACGAGTACGCCGAGCGCCTGCGCGAGCGCGCCGCCGGGGCGGGCGCGACGCTGCTCGGTTACCGCGACGACGCGACGCGGCTGATGGCCGGCGCCGACGTGGTCGTCGTCCCGTCGCTGCCGCGCGGCGGGGTCTACGGCGGCGGCGAGGGCTTCGGCCTGGTGGCCGCGGAGGCGATGGCCGTCGGCACGCCCGTGCTCGCCTACGACGTCCCCGCGCTGCCCGACACGCTCGGCGGCGCGGGCGCGCTGGTACCGCCCGGAGACATCGAGGCGTACGCGCGCACGCTCGGCGAGCTGCTGGACGATCACGGCCGGCGCGAGCGGATGGCCGCCGCCGGGCGCGCCCGGGCGCGGACGTTCTCGCTCGACGCGGCGGTCGCGCGCCTGCAGGACGTCTACCGCTCGGCGAGCCGCGGGCGCCAGGTCCGCGGCACCGCGCGCAGGTAGGAGCCGATGTCCTCGGGGAACATCAGCCGCTCGAACGCGGCGAGCAGCGCGGCGTAGACCAGCAGCGCGAGCGCACCGGCGGGGATCGCGGGCAGCGGGAGGCCAAGCGCCACGAGCGCCATCGCCGCGGCCGCCAGCAGCGGCCCCGCGAACGAGCGCACCGGCCAGAGCCCGCCGGTCCGGCGGCTCGCCTGCCAGACGGCCAGCGTGGCGAGCAGCAGGCTCGAGGAGAGCGTGACGGCGGCGGCGCCGACGGCGCCCGCGAGCGGGATCGCGATCGCGTTGCACACGACGTTCTGGACGCACACGATCGCGACGTTGCCGGCCAGCGCGCGCGGCGCGTCGCAGGCGATCAGCACGACGCCGGCGAACGACTGCAGTCCGTAGGCCGCGACTGTGCAGCCGAGGATCCGCAGCGGCACGACTGCGCCGTCGAAGCCGTCCCCGTACAGCAGGTGGACGATCGACGGCGCGAACAGCGTGAACACGAGTCCGACCGGCAGCAGCAGGCCGGCCTCGAACTTCAGGCCGAGCATGAACCCGCGCTCGAGCAGCGGGGCGTTGCGCGTGCGGGCGAACCACGGCAGCATCGCCGCTCCGAACGCCCACGAGATGAACTGGCAGCCCTCGACGAGCCGGTAGGCCGCCGCGTACACGCCGACCTCGGCGTTGGAGCTCAGGAACGAGAGCAGCGTGACGTCGAGCCGCAGCAGCAGCGTGAACAGGACGCCGGCGATGCCGATCGGCACGCCCGCGCGCAGCAGCCGCAGCGCGCCGGCGCGCGTCGGCAGCGTCCAGCGCACGCGGATCTCGCGCCGGAGCATCACCTCCGCGGTCGTCAGCGCGACCAGCGCGCCGAGCGCGAACATCGCCGACGCGGCGATCAGCCCGCCGCCCGCGAGCAGCACGGCGATGCCGCCCACGGCCGTGACGGTGCGCTGGACGATCAGGCAGCTCGAGACGAGGCCGAGGCGCTCGTGCGCCTGGAACACCGAATGCCAGGTGCGTGACAGCACCTCCATCGCCACCCCGGCGCCGACCAGCAGCGTCACGATCCGCGCGTCCGTGGTGTAGTTGCCGATCGTCACGACCGCGACGGCGACGGCGAGCAGGGCGATCGACGTGAAGATCTTCAGGCCCACCGCGTCGGCGAGGTCGCGCCCGGCCCGCTCGCGATCCCGCGACACCTCGCGGGCGACGAGGTCGTCGGTGCCGAAGCCCGCGGCGATCAGCAGGGCTCCGGTCAAGGCGAGCGCGAACGAGAAGACGCCGAAGCCCTCCTGGCCGACCTTGCGAGCGAGCACGACGAAGAACGCCAGCGAGGCGACTTTGGCCAGCGCTTCGCCGGCGACCCGGGCGCCGGCGTTGCGCGCGATGCGGCCGGGAGCGCCGGCCGGCTCGACATACTCGGCCGTCACCGTTGCAGTATCGCGCGGCGCATCTAGTCTGCTTGCGTGCGCGTTATCGCTCTCGGACCCCGGGAGAGCTCCGGCGGCTCCGTTGCGGTGCTCGCCCGGCTCATGCTGCCCGCGCTGCTGGGCGTGGCGCTCGGACTCGCGCTGTACGCGCAGCCGCTGCCCTTCCCGCTGGTGATCGCGGGCGGCGTCGGGCTCGTCTCGGTGCTCGCGCTGACGCTCGTCCGCTACGACCTCGCGGTCGCGCTCGGCGTGGCGCTGCTCGCCGTCGTGCGCGTCGAGCCCGCGCCGGTCGACGCCGTGTTCGCCGTGATCATCGTCGTCGCGGCGGTGACCGGCCGCTTCCGGCTCGATCACGCCCCGCTCTCGATGGTCGCCCTCGCCGGCGCGTTCATCGCGCTGAATCTGCTGGCGATGATGGACGCGGTCGACATCGCGCGCGCCGTCAAGTTCGCCTCGATCACGATCTACCTGCTCGTGTTCGGCCTTTGGACCTCGGGCTACGTGGACGGGCCGTCGCGCGCCCGGCGCGTCCTGCGCGTCTACATCGGCGTGGCCGTGGCCTCCGCGCTGCTCGGCACCCTCGCCCTGCGCGTCCACTTCCCCGGCTCGACGCTGCTGATCACCGACGACTACGAACGCGCGATGGGGCTCTTCAAGGACCCCAACGTCTACGGGCCGTTCCTCGTTCCCGCGGCGCTGATGCTGCTGGAGGAGTCCCTGCGCCCGAGCCTGCTCGGCCGCGGCCGCACGCTCAAGCGGATCGGGTTCCTGATCCTCGTGATCGGCGTCGTGTTCTCCTACTCGCGCGCCGCCGCGCTGAACCTCGCTGTCGGCGTCCTGGTCATGCTCGTCGTGCTGGCCCTGCGGCGCGGCGCGGGCCGCCGCGCGCTCGCCCTGTTCGTGCTCGTGCTGACGGTCGCCGGCGCCGTCGGCTGGACGGTCGTCGCCACCGGCTCGCTGCAGTTCCTCGAGCAGCGGGCGCGCTTCCAGACCTACGACACGCAGCGCTTCGGCGCGCAGCGCACGGGGATCGAGCTCGCGGAGACGCGCCCGCTCGGCATCGGCCCCGGGCAGTTCGAGATCCTCTCGCCCGTCTCCGCGCACTCGACGTACATCCGGGCGCTCGCCGAGGAGGGGGTGACCGGCGCCGCCGTGCTGTTCGCGCTGATGATCGGCGTGCTCGTGATCGCCGGCGGCAACGCCATCGCGGGGCGCTCCACCTACGGGATCGGCTCGACCGCCCTGCTCGGATCCTGGTGCGGCGCGCTCGCCAACTCGATCTTCGTCGACACCCTCCACTGGCGGCATCTGTGGCTGATCGCCGGGCTGATCTGGGCCGCCGCGATGGCGCCCGCCGCCGGCGGTCAGGCGTCTTCGACCGGGGTCGGCCGCGGCGGGCTGAGGTAGTACGGCGACGCCTCGCCGCGGGCGCCGATCGCCACGAGGCCGATCGGCTCCACGTCGTAGCGGTCGAGCAGCTCGCGCGCGTCGATCAGGGCGTCGACGCTCAGCCGGTCGAGCCGTGCGACGAAGAGCATGCTGCGGACGCGCCGCGCGATCGCCTGTGTGTCGGCGATCCCGAGCAGCGGCGCCGAGTCGATCAGGATGTACGCGTAGTCGAGCCAGAACAGTGCGTCGAGCGTGCGCTCGGCGCCGGGGCCCGACAGCAGCCGGGCGGGATCGGACGGGCGGTTGCCGCTGGGCAGCACGTGCAGCGTGCCGCGCCGCGACTGATCGTGCACCGGGACGATCGCGTCCGAGAGCCGGCGGCCGAGGTCGTCGCCGTCGCTGCCCTCGGCCGCGGCCGTCACCACGTCGGCGAGGCCGGGGGCGAGCGGGACGTCCATGATGCCGTGCAGCGTCGGCCAGCGCAGGTCCGCCGAGACGATCAGCGTGCGATGGCCGGCCTGGGCGAGCGCGCGCCCCAGCTCCGCCGTGACGGTGCTCTTGCCCTCGGCGTGCAGCGTGCTGGTGAGGAGGATCACGCGCGGGTGATCCTCCTCGGGCGGCACGGCGAACCGGATCGAGGCGCCGAGCGACTGATACGTCTCATGCTCGACGCCCGAGAGCGCCCGCCGCGCGCCGCGCCGCGACCTGCGCCGCGCGAGCGGCACCGTGGCGAGCACCGGGATGTCGAGCAGCCGGCTCAGCTCGCGCGCGCTGGCGACGCGCGGAACGAGCTGATCGCGCGCCAGCACGACGAGGACGCCGACGAGGAGGCCGACGAAGAGCGCCAGCACGCTGTTGCGCAGCGGCTTCGGCGACGCCGGCGAGTCCGGCGGGGTCGCCTTCTCGGCGACGCTGAGGTCGGTGCCCGCCGACGCGAGCGAAACGCTCAGCTGGCTGAGCCGCTGCTGCAGCGCCTCGACCTGCTGAGCGGAGCCGGCCTGGTTCTGGACGCGCGAGAGCTCCTCCTGCAACCCGGCGCGGGCCGCCTCGTACTGGCGCCGCTCGACTCCGGCCTGGGCGCTCACGAACGTCTGCGCGACGGCGTTGGCGATCGCTGCGGCACTTCGGGGATCGCGCGCCGAGGCGTTGACGAAGATCAGGTTGGCCACGGGGTCGACGTCGGAGTGGACCTTGTCCTTGAGCGTCGCGGCGGACTCGCCCGGGACCTTGCGCGCCGCGGCGGAGAGGATCTCGTCGGTCTCGAGCAACTGGTCGATCGTCGCCAGCTCGCGCGTGAGCGCGTCGACGTTGCCGGTGTTCAGGGGGTCGGTGTCGACCTGCTTGACGATCGTCGCCGTCGCGTCGTAGCGCTTCGGCAGGCTGGTGGAGACGAGCGCGGTGGCGAGGGTGAGCACGGCGACGATCCCGGCGATCGTCCAGCGGCCGCGTCGCAGCGCCTCCAGGTACCGCCGGACCTCGATCTGCTCCTCGGATCCGCGGCTGCGGCCCGGTGGCTGGGAAGACGCGAGCGGCAGCGACATGGCGACAGGGTACGGTAGCTCCGGCACCGTCAGCCGGAGACGCGGATCCGGTGGGTCCTGGCGCTGCCTCCCGCGGGGGTGAGGCGGAGCGTGTAGCGCCCGGCCCGCAGCGAGCCGAGCGTGACGGTGAGGCGGTTGGTCCCGCGGCGCCCGCTGAGCGAGACGCGCCTGGCCACGCGCTTGCCACGCAGCAGCTCGACCCGCACCGTGATGGCGCGGTCGAGCACGAAACTGACCGAGATCCTGCGCCGGTGCTGGTCGGTCTTGGCGTGCAGCGTGGTGAGCTTCGGCTTGATCCGCGGCGGCGTCACGGTGGGAGTGGGCGTCGGCGTCGGCGTGATCAGCGGCGCCGGGGGGCCGTCGAACGGCGCAGGGGTGGGCGTCGGCGCCGGCGCGGCCACCCCGGTCCCCTCGAACGCGATGTCGTGGACGCCGGTGCCGTCATCGGCGGTGACCGTCCACGCGGCGTGCGCCGGCCCCTCGGACGCGGGCGTGAAGCGCACCGTCAGCGTCACCGAGCGCCCGGGCGCGATCGAGCTGCCTTCGGGCACGCTGGTCAGCGCGCGAAAGTCGCCGCCGACCGGCGGCTTGGACTTCGTGATCGTCAGCCGCGAGCCTCCGGTATTCGTGAGCGTCACGGTGCGCTCCGCACTCTCGCCTACGACGACGTCGCCGAAAGCGCCCGAGCCGCCGATCGAGAGCTCCGGCGGCGTCCGCACGCTGGCCACCAGCCCGACCTCGACGTCGCCGCCGCTGCTGCGGACGGTCAGGTCGTCCTCGTAGTCGCCGATCTGGGACGCCGTGAGCACGACGCTCACCGTCACCTCCTCGCCCGGCGGCAGCTCATCGCCGCTCCCCGGCGCGCCGGAGATCGAGAACGGGGCCGACGGACTGATGATCTCGTCGATCGTCAGCGGCTGGGAGCCGGCGTTGCGGAGGATCACCGTCCCTGTCACCTTCCGCCCCTGCGCGATGCCGCCGAAGCTCAGCACCGGCGTGCCGGACGCCAGCAGCGGCCCGTCGGCGATGCCCGTGCCGGTCACGCCGACCGCGAACTGGCCCTCGGTCGTCTGCACGCGCACCGAGCCGCCGGCGGGGCCGGTGCTCTGCGCCGTGAACGTGACCGGGATGGTCAGCCGATCGCCGGCCTGGAGGTCGAGCGGCAGCGCCGGCGCGCTCGGCACGAACGCGGGCGACGTGCCGTTCACGCCGGTGACGTGGACGTCCCGGCGCGCCGTGAAGACCGCCTCGCAGGTCCGCGACGCGCCGACCGCGACGGGCTCCCCGCAGACGACGTCGGGCCCCGTGAGTGCCGGATCGACCGGCGAGCCATAGCCGTAGACGTGCCCGTCCGCCGTGCCGACGTACACGCGCCCGTCGGCCACGCCGGGCGGGGCGAACTTGGCCGCTACGCCGATCGGGGCGCTCCACAGCGGCGCCGGGTCCGAGCCCGCGGGCGGCGTGGCCGGGTAGGCGCGCAGTTGCGCACCGGGGCTGTCGGTGCCCGGCGACCAGGTGAGCCAGACGAGCGCGGAGCCGCTCTGCGTCCCGTCGGACGTCACGACCGGCGCGCTTGAGCCGAAGCCGAACGGCTCCGTCGTGGCGGTCAGCGACAGCGTCGGCCGGCCCTGGCCGTCGACGCCGGAGCGATAGAAGTTCAGCGCCCCGCTCGAGCCGCCGGGGACGTTGCCGGGCGACGCGGTGGGGATGTAGATCCAGCCGCCGTCGCCGGGCCACACGGCAGGTGAGGACCAGACGCCGCCGTACGGGCCGATGCGCGCGACGACCGCGTCGCCGCCGCCGTCCTCGCCGCGCCCGCCCAGCGCGTCGCGATCGAGCAGATAGACGTAGCCGACCTTGCCGACCGCGACCAGGAGCCGCGGGTAGGCCGGGGTCCCGAACGGGCTGCCCGGCAGCTCGGCGGCCGACGGCAGCCCGACCGGGCCGCCGGAGCCGAAGTCCGCGTCGTAGCCGTCGAGCACGTCCGCGTCGAAGGGGGAGAAGAAGTCCTTCGTCCGCAGCGAGCCGTCGCCCTGCACGTCGACGCGCGCGACCGACTGGCCGAGCGCGCCCGGGGGCTCGTCACCGGGGCCGAACGGCGGCGAGTTGAAGTTGCCGGTGGCGAGGAACATGCGTCCGGGGCCGTCCGACATGAGGCCGCCGCCAGCCTGCCAGATGCCGGCGCCGTCGGCGCCTGGCGCCGTCTCCGCCGTCCACAGTGCGGTCAGCCGGCCGGCGGTCGAGACGCCGGCGACCCAGCCCTGGTAGGGCGAGATGTCGCAATGGCCGCCGAACGCGGCGTAGACGACGCCGTCCAGGAGCAGCAGCGCCGGGCGCTGCAGGTGCATGCGAGGGTCGAACGCCTTGCCGGGCGCGTTGCCCGCCTCGCCCGCGATCGCGACCGGGAAGCCGGACTTCTCGCTCCCGGTCCGCACGTCGAGCGCGTGCATCCAGTACGCGACCGAGCCGTCGTCCTCGAGCGTCTTCGCGGTCATATACGCCGTGTCACCGTCGACGACCGGGGTGGCCGTGACGCCGACGTGCGGGTAGAGGTCGCCGCAGCCGTACTCGCCGACGCCGCCAGGGTCGAACGGCGTGCCGAGCTCACGCGTCCACTTGCGCGCGCCGGTGAGGGGATCGAGCCCGTAGACCTCGTTGTCCTCGGTCGCGATCAGCAGCGTGCCGTCGGCGACCAGCGGCTGGGCGTAGACCTGCCCGGCGACCTCGGCGTCGAAGAGGCGGCCGAACGTCCCGCCCGTCACCTGCCCCGGCGAGAGCTGCGGCTGGTCGCGGTACCAGCCGGTCCTGAGCGCGTCGGCACGGGCGGTGACCACCTGGGCCGCGGCCGTCTGGGGTGCGATGAGCGCCGCGGCCCAGGCGAGCAGCGGAAGGGCGCGGCGTCTCACCGCGCCCATCATGCCTCGGCATTCGCGTTTCCCAAGCGACCGGGACGGATGTTCGATGCCGCCCCGGACTCAAACCCGAGGCGCGTTCTGCCGATGCACTCCTCGGCGCGCCACCAGGTGCGCTCACCGACAAAGGCAAACCCGTCGTGAGGCGGGGACGCAAAGCCAGGGACCTCGACCCGCCGCGAGGTCGCCCAGCCGCCGAAGGAGCACACGTTGACCGCTTGCATGGGCGGGGCACGCCGCCTCGCCGCCTCAGCCCTCGCCGTCGCCGCATTGGCCGGCGCCGCGCCCACCGCGCACGCCGCAGATGCCGGCACGGTGAACTTCGCCAAGGCCGCGGAGTCCAGCTTCGACCGCTTCACCTCCGCGCCGACGCCGGCGCAGCAGAGCTGGATGCGCTCGCACTACTACCGCATGCGCACCTACGCGCCGTACTTCGACGCGCGCCTGAGCTGGTACTCGACGGCCTGGACGTACAAGGACGCCTACGCGATCTATCCGGGCGAGGCGCTCGCCACGCAGCACCCCGAGTGGATCCTGCGGGATGCGAGCGGCAACAAGCTCTATGTGCAGTTCGCCTGCAACGGCACGACGTGCACGCAGTACGCGGCCGACATCGGCTCGCCCGCGTTCCGCGCCGACTGGATCGCCAAGGCCAAGGCCCAGGTCGCCGCCGGTTACCGCGGCTTGTTCGTCGACGACGTCAACATGGAGCCGCGCGTGTCCAACGGCGCCGGCACGACGATCGCCCCGATCGACCCGCGCACCGGCCAGCCGATGACGCTCGCCGTCTGGCAGCGCTACATGGCCGAGTTCATGGAGCAGATCCGCGCCGCCCTGCCGGGCGCGGAGATCGTCCACAACGCGCTCTGGTACCTCGGGGACGGAAACAGCTACCTCAAGCGCGAGTTGCAGGCCGCGGACCTGATCGAGATCGAGCGCGGCGTCAATGACACCGGCATCACCGGCGGCACTTGGACCTACTCGCTCAAGACCTTCCTCGCCTGGGTCGACCGCCGCCACGCCGAGGGCCACGGCGTCGTGCTCGACGGTCGCGCCGACACGGCCGCCGGGCAGCTCTACGGGCTGGCCGCGTACTTCCTGCTCTCCTCGGGCCGCGACGCGATCGGCAACGAGCGCGGCGGCACGCCCGACGACTGGTGGAGCGGCTACGACACCAAGCTGGGCGCGGCGCTCGGCGACCGCTACGAGATCGGCGGCGTGTTGCGGCGGGACTTCGCCGGCGGCACGGTGCTCGTCAACGAGCCCGGCACGGTCACGCGCAGCGCGACCGTCGGCTCCGGCTTCAAGGACCTGACCGGCAAGGACGTGACGTCCGTGACGCTCCCGCCGGCCTCGGGCGCGGTGCTGCTGCGCCCGGCCGCGCCGACCGACACGTCCGTCGGCACCACGCCGACGCCGACGCCCACCCCGACGCCCACACCGATCCCGACCCCGACGCCGACCCCCGCGCCGCAGGCGCCCACGCCCACCCCGACGGCGACGCCGGTCCCGCCCAAGCCGACACCGGCGCCGCGCCGCCCCTCCCACAAGCGCCCGCGCGCGCATGCGGCGGGCGCGAGCGCCCCGGCGCGCACCGCCACCACGGCGCGCGCCTCGAGCGTCCGCGTGAAGGGCCGCGTCAAGGGCGCGACGAGTGGTGTGGTGCGGATCAGCGTCGAGCGGCGCGCCTCGCCGGGTTGGAAGACCGCGCGGCGCACGAGCGCGACGGTCGCCGGGTCCGGCGCCTACAGCCGCGACCTCGCGCGCCTGAAGGCCGGGAGCTACCGCGTCCGCGCGACCTTCACCGGCACCGGCACCGCGCTCCCGTCGCGCTCGCGCTACCACCGCTTCCGCCTCCGCTAGCGCCTACTCGCGACACTAGACTCGCGCCGGTGCCGTCGACCTGGGCCCTGCTGAAGGCCGACTTCCGCGCCAACGCTCCGGGCCTCCCGGAGCAGCCCGGGCCTGCGGCGGTCGCGCGTGCGATCGCGCGCAACGCGCCCACGGTGCGGTTCGCCGCCGTCGCGCTGCTGCGCCTCGCTCAGGCCGCGGGCGGGCGCTCGCGCGCGGCGGGGGCCCTGGTCAAGCAGGCCAATCACGTCCTGACGGGCTGCGACGCCGCCTTCCAGGCCGAGATCGGCCCCGGCCTCGTGCTGTACCACCCGACCGGCGTCGTGATCGGGCCCGGCTGCCGCGTCGGCGCGCGGGCGACGATCATGCAGGGCGTGACGCTCGGCTCCGACGCGGTGGTGGTCGGGGACGGGTTGGCCGGCTCGCCGTCGGTCGGCGACGACGCGTTCATCGGGCCGGGCGCCGCGGTGTTCGGGCCCGTCGAGCTCGGCGACCGCGTGCAGGTGGGGGCGAATTCGGTCGTGACCTCGTCCTTCGGCAGCGACGTCGTGATCGCCGGGGCGCCGGCGCGCGTCGTCAGGCAGCGCTGACGTGGCGCGCGTCGCACTCATATGCGAGCCGCCGGACGGCGGCGTCGCCGAGCACGTCAGGCTGCTCGCCCTCGGCCTGAGCGCGTACGGGCACGAGCCGGTCGTCTTCGGGCCGCCCGACCTCGCCGGCGCCGGCGGGCTCGAGGCGTTCCATGCGCTCCCGCTCGGGCGCGACTACGCGCACCCGCAGCGGGACGCCGCCGCGCTCGCCGGCCTGATCCGGGAGCTGCGCGGCTTCGACGTGGTCCATGGCCACGCGGCCAAGGCCGGCGTGCTCGCGCGGCTCGCGGCGGCGTCGCGGCGGCTGCCGGCGATCTACACGCCGCACTGCCTCCCGTTCGTCGGCGACGTCTCGGCCAGGCGCCGGCGCTTCGGGCTCGCAGCCGAGCGGCTGCTCGGCCCGCTGACCGCCGGGCTGATCTGCGTCTGCGAGGACGAGCGCCGGATCGCGACCGAGGCGCGCGTTGTCGAGCCCGACCGCCTGATCGTCGTCCACAACGGCTGCCCGCCGCCGGACCCGGGGCTCACCGCCGATCCCGCCCTGGCGGCGCTGCGGGCCGGCGGGCTGCTGGTCGGCGCCGTCACCGTGCTGCGGCGCCAGAAGTCGGTGGAGGTGCTGCTCGACGCCGTGCCCGAGCTGCTCGGCCGCGTGCCGGCCGCGCGGGTCGCCGTCGTCGGCGACGGGCCCGAGCGCGCGGCGCTCCAGGCGCGCGCCGCGCGGCTCGGACTCGACGGCCGGCTCGCGTTCCTGCCCTTCTCGGCGCCGGCCGCCCGGCATCTGCAGGCGCTCGACGTCTACGCCCTTCCGTCGGCGTGGGAGGCGTTCCCGATCGGTGTATTGGAGGCCCAGGCGTGCGGCGTGCCGCAGGTCGCGACCGACGTCGGCGGGACGCGCGAGGCGGTGGCGCCGGACACCGGGCTGCTCGTGCCGCCCGGCGATCCCCGCCGGCTGGCCGCGGCGCTGGCCGAGCTGCTGCTCGACCCGGCGCGGCGGGCCCGCATGGCAGCGGCCTCGCGGGCGCGGCACGCGGAGCGGTTCACCGCCGAGCGGATGGTGCGCGAGACCGCCGCCGCCTACGACGCCGTGCTCAGCCGGGCAGCGGCGCGTCGGCGAGCAGCGCGGCCGGCGCGCCGGTCGTGAGCCACGCGGCCCGTTCCCGCAGCGGCGGCAGCGTCTCGGCGGCTGCCGTGAGACCGGCCGTCAGCCCGGGCGGGCGGCCGATCGCGTCATGCGCGTCGGAATCGACGCTGTGCACGAGCCCGTCGCGAAGCAATTCGAGCGCATACCAGCGTGCCGCCGCGCCGAAGCGCCCGTCGAGCGAGGAAGCGGTGATCGAGCACAACGCGCCGCCCTCGACCAGCGCCTGCAGGCGCTGCGGGCGGGAGAGGAAGGCCGGCGCGCGCTCCGGGTGGGCGAGCAGGATCCGGTAGCCGCGCTGCTGCAGCTCCGCGACGCAGCGCTCGAACACGGGGCCGACGGCGGGCGCGAGCGGCGACTCGAGCAGCAGGCACGACGAGTCCCCGAGCGTCAGCTGCCGCAGAACGGCGTCGGGCAGCTCGAGCGCGAGCTCCATCGCCACCTCCGCCCCCCCGAGCAGCTCGAGCTCGACGCGCTCAGCCGCGAGCGCGGCGCGCATCCCCGCCACGCCGGCGTCGATCGTCTCCGGCGACGTGCGATAGCGCGGCGAGACGTGCGGCGTGGCGACGACGGTGCGCGTGCCGCCGGCCGCCGCCGCGCGCAGCAGCGCGAGCGCGCCGGCCTGCTGCGCAGGCCCGTCGTCGACGCCCGGCAGCGCGTGGCAGTGCAGGTCGATCAATCAGTACGCGCCGCGCCCGGAGATCACGGCCGGGAGCGTAGCGAGCAGGATCTCGACGTCGCGCGCGAGCGACCAGCCGGCGACGTACTGGTAATCGAACTTGATCATGTCCTGGAACGGGATGTGCGAGCGTCCTGAGATCTGCCACGGGCCGGTCAGGCCAGGACGGAGGTCGGCGCGGCGCGTCTGCCAGTCCTCGCTCAGCGCTGCGTGCTCGGCGAGCACGAGCGGACGCGGCCCGACGAGGCTCATGTCGCCCTTGAGGACGTTCAGCAGCTGAGGCGCCTCGTCGATCGAGAAGCGGCGGATGAAGCGGCCGACGCGCGTGATGCGGTCGTCGTCCGGCCGCTTGACGATCGCGCCGTCCTCGCGCACGAGCACGGTCGCATCGACCTTCATCGAGCGGAACTTGTAGAGCCGGAAGAAGCGACCGCCGCGGCCGGAGCGCTGCTGCGTGAAGAACACGCCGCCGCGCGAGCTGAGCTTGATCGCGACGGCGACCGCGAGCAGCAGCGGCGAGAGCAGCAGCAGCACGACGGACGCACCGGCGACGTCGAGCGCGCGCTTGGTGAAGCGCGACAGCGGTGCCAGCGCGGGCTGCTGGATCGAGAGCAGCGGGATGCCGCCGACCAGCTCGATCGAGCGCGCGCCGTCGAGGAACTCGAACAGGCGCGGGACGATGTCGACCGTGACGCCCTTGTCGCGGCAGACGCGGATGCAGTGCAGCAGGTCCTCATGGCTCGCGCGGCTGAATGCGATCATCACGCGATCCACGCGGCCGAACGTGATCAGGTCAGAGAGCGAGTCGAGCGTGCCGAGGCGGGGGATGCCGAGCTCACCGGGCTGGTGGACGTCGTCGTCGATGAAGCCGACGGGGTCGAGGCCGAGCTCGTGGTGGCGCTGCAGCCGGTCGACGAGCTGCTTGGCGACGGCGCCCGAGCCGAGGAGCAAGGTGCGCTGGCGCAGCGACGGGACGCGATGCAGGCCGACGCGCGCCGCGGCGCGCCCGAGCCCTGCTCCGGCGCCCGTCATCGCGCCGGCGAAGAGCGCGCCGCGAACGGCGTGCGGTCCGTGGAGCGCAGCGAGGATGCCGAAGGCGGGCCAGGAGATGAGCAGCGAGGTGACGGCGAGTCGCGGCGCCTCTCCGACGCCGGACGCCCACGTCCGCAGGTCGTCGGAGGCGTAGAGACCGCAGACATAGGCGAGCACCGGCCAGCCGAGGCCGATCGCGAGCGCGACGACGGGCAGCGTGTCCCAGTGGAGGCCCGTGACGAGCGCGGCGAGGGCGCCGGTGATCGAGCCGCAGATGACGTCGGCGCTGAGCAGCTGGCGGCGCAGTTGCGCGTGCCGTCGCGCCGCCTGCGGCTGGGGCGCGACGAACGCGTCTGAGACGACGTCCGTCGGGACGCTCAGACTGGCTGACGAATCTGCCGATGTCGCGTTCGTGCTCAAGTGTGCATCCTTGCCCGGGCGTCGGAATCATGCCCCGGAATCCTGTGTATCAATCGCCGTCCTCTGGCTATCCGATGCATCCTGCCGTTCAGGCACGCGCGAGCGCCCATATCCTGAATCGGCTCCTAGGTTCCTAGCTTGAGCTCACCCCGTCCGGCCGCCCAAGCCCGCGACGCACTCCGCCGCTGGCACGTAACGGTACCTGGGCTGGCGACGGCATGGCTCGGCTTCCACGCCGGCGGGTTCTTCCCGGGGACCGTCGGCGTCGTCGCGCTCGTTCTCGCGCTGACGCTCGTGGCCGGGCGGATCACCACCGCGCCGCGGCCCTTCTCTGGCTTCAGTCCGGCTCTGGCACTGGCTTCCGGGGCATTGGCGGCCTTCGCAGTCTGGATTCTCTGCTCGGCGGCGTGGTCGGACGCCCCATCACGCGCGTTGTCCGAATGCGATCGCGCGGTGCTGTATGGCCTTGTTTTGATGCTGACTGGCACGTTCGCAGCGCGCCGCGGCGACCTTGCGCTGGTGCTGCGGTGGGCTGCGGCGGCGTTCGTCGCGTTCGCGATCGCGGGCCTGGTCACCCGTCTGTGGCCCGCGACGTTTCCCATCTCCGGAGGCGTGCTGCCCGAGCGCGTGGCCTTCCCGCTGACCTACTGGAACGCGATGGGGATCGCGTGCGCACTCGGCGTGGTCCTCACGCTTCACCTGACGGCGAGCGGTGCCGAGCCGCGCGTAGTGCGCGTGCTCGCGGCGGCGGCGCTGGCGCCCGTCGCGGTCACCCTCTACTTCACGTTCTCGCGCGGGGCGATCTGGGTGCTCCCGGTCGGCGTCGTCCTGTACGCGCTGCTGGCGCAGCCGCGCGGGCTCGTGACCGCGCTCTCGGCCGCGATCCCCGCCGCGATCGCCGTCAAGGTCGCCTACGACGCCGACCTGCTCGCCCGAATCGGCTTCGACTCGCCGGCGGCGGCCGGCCAGGGCCGCCATGTCGGCGTCGTCGTCGTGGTCTGCTCGGTCGCGGCGACCGCCGCGCGCGCCGCTGTCCTGCCGCTCGACACGCGGCTGGAGCGGGTTCGCCTGCCGCCGCGCGCGAGGGAGGCGCTCGCCGCGTCGGTCATCGTCGCGCTGCTCGGCGGCGCCCTCGTCGCGGGCGCGCCGCACCGGATCGCCGAGGCGCGCAAGACGTTCACCGAAGGGCGGTACTACTACGGCACCTCGGACCTCCGCACGCGGCTCACCTCCGCGGTCGACAACGGGCGGATCGGCAACTGGCGCGTCGCACTGGACGGCTTCGACTCCAGCCCGCTGCACGGCACGGGCGCGGGGACCTACCGGCTGACATGGGAGTTGCACCGCCCGGCGCCACCGGTGCAGATGACCGACGGGCACTCGCTCTACCTGGAGACGCTGTCGGAGCTCGGCCTGCCGGGCCTCGTGCTGCTGCTGGTGGTGCTCGGCACGCTGCTCATCGGCGGCCTGCGCCGCCTGGGCGGGCCGGAGCGGCACGCCCACGGCGCGTTCGTCGCGGCCGGGGCGATGCTCGCGCTGCACGCCGGCGTGGACTGGGACTGGGAGATGCCCGCGCTGCTCGTCTGGCTGTTCGGCGCCGGCGGGGTCGTGCTGGCCGCGCGCCAGGGGTCCGAGCGCTGGGGCGAGATCTCCCGTACGCCACGGATCGTGGCGGCGCTGGCCGTGCTCGTGCTGGCGCTCACGCCGGCGCTGATGTGGCTCTCGCAAGGGCCGCTCGAGCGGGCCTCGCAGGCCTTCGCGAGCAACGACTGCCCGACCGCGATCGACGCCTCGCTCGATGCGATCGGGCGCTTCGGCGTGCGGCCGGAGCCCTGGGAGGTGCTGGCTTACTGCGACGCGCGCGCCGGGCAGTACGCGCTCGCGACGCGGGCCGTCGGCGCCGCGCGCTCACGCGACCCGCACAACTGGCGCTACGCGTACGGGCAGGCGATCGTCGACGGCGTCTCCGGGCGCGATCCGCGGCCGGCCGCGCGTGAGGCGCTGCGGCTCGACCCGCTCGAGCCGCTGGCGCGCACGCTCGTGCGGGACCTCGACCGCGCGCGCGGCCCGGCCCGCCGGCGAGAGGTCGCCAGACGGGCCGGGATACCGTTCGGATGAGCGCGGGGCCTACTCGGCGCGCGTGCGCCGGCGGAGCACGAGGCCGCCGGTCAGCAAGGCGATGCCGCCGAGCATGACGGGGATGGCCGCGAACCCGGTGAACGGCAGCTGGCTGCCGGTGGTGGCCTCGATCTGGCGCGTGGGCTGCGTCGCCTCGGCGGGGGACACGCCGCCGGAGGGCGTGGCCTCGGCGGGCGAGGTGCCGCCCTTGGGTGCGTTGTTGGTCTCCTCCGCCGGGAGGACGCCGCCCTCCTCGGTCGCCGTGGGCGTGGGGGTTGGCGTGACGGTGCCGTACTGCGCCACCGAGGCGTTGTCGGAGCTCGAGGTGATGCCCGAGACGGCGAGACCCGCCCCGGCGGTGCTGAAGACCATGCCGAACGCCACCATGGCGACGATCGCGAGACGTGACTTCATCGACTGCTTCCTCCGTGAATTGTCCGCCGCTTGGCGGCGGGCCCGCTGCTTGATGGTGTCCAGCTCGATCTCCGTGGCCTGGGGCCGGCCTTCCTGAAGGAGCCGTATGACGTCGTCGAACTCGGTCATCGAACACTGATACGAAGCAGCCGGCCGATTCCTGACTGAGACTTCGTGAAAGACGACGAGTTCGAGCGGCTCTACGCCGCGGAGGCCCAGGGCCTGTTCGCCTTCCTCGCCTACCGGACGGGAGATCGGGCGCTGGCCGAGGACCTGCTGGCGGACGCCTTCGAGCGCGCGCTGCGCTCGGGCGTCAAGTACGACCGGCGGCGCGGATCGGAGAAGACGTGGCTGTACGCGATCGCGCTGAACCTGCTGCGCGACCACGCCCGGAGGGCGGCGGCCGAGGGGCGGGCGCTCGAGCGCGTGCTGATCCCGGAGGGCTTCAACGCCTTCGCCGGTGTCGAGGCGCGCGACGAGATCGGGCGGGCGCTCCGGACCCTGAGCGGCGAGGAGCGCGAGGCGATCTCGCTGCGCTTCGGCGCCGAGCTGACCGTGCCGGAGATCGCGCATGTGCTCGGCGAGCCGCTGACCACGGTCGAGGGCCGGGTGTACCGGGCGCTGCGAAAGCTCCGCGAGGCGCTAGCATCCTGAGCGGACCGTGCTAGGCGGGGATGTAGCGGCGCCCTGTACCCGCAATCCGCTCTAGCGGGGCTGAATTCCCTCTCGAGGGTCACGGCTCCGGGCCAACACCCCGCGCTTGCGGCGTCGATGGCCGGGTCCCGCGCGACGTCGACTCGTGAACCAGGTCAGGTCCGGAAGGAAGCAGCCTTAAGCGACCACCGACGGGCGCTGCGGGGTCGCCCGGCCGGAGCTTGTGAGACGGGGAGTCCCCGGAGGCCGAGCTCGACAGAGGGTGCACGGTCCATTTTGCAGAGCAAATGGACTTGGGAAGAATTCGCCGGCGCGAAATCCTCCCGGGTCCTTGCAGCTCGCCGTGCGTTCGCCGGCGCGGATCTTCCCGCCGCGGCTAGCAGCGGGCGAAGAGGACCCAGGAGCGGTTCGCCGCGACTCGCTCCAAGCCGGGCGGCACCACGGCCGTCAGCCGGCGCGGGTCGCGCGGGTCGAGCGTGAAGTTGCGCTCCACGCGCCGGTTCGCGGGGTCGATGTAGAGGCCGCGGGCCGGCCGCTCGAGCTGCGCGGAGACGATCGCCGCCGGCGGGATGCCGGTCCACAGCGCCACGTGCGGGACGGGCCGGTGGTTCGGTACCGCGACCGGCCGGCAGCCCTGCTTGAACGCGGGCGTCTGGGTGAGGTCGTGCAGGTCGGCGAGGATGTCCTGCTGCAGCGCCATGGAGCGGTGCAGGTCCTCGATCCGGCTCGCCTGCGCCGGCGTCAGGGCGGCGAAGCCGAGCAGCGTGGCGGCGCCGACGACGCTCCACCGGCGCCGCCACGGATGGTCCTTCGGGAGCCTGAGCCAGCCGAACGCGCCGGCACCGGCGAAGACGGCGAGCAGGGCGGCGGGCAGCAGCAGGTAGCGGCCGAGGATCGGCAGTCCCGCGACGGCGAGCACGCAGAACGCCGCGACCGACGCGAACCCGGCGGCGATCGGCAACCGCGCGCTGCGGCGCATGAACGCGAGCACGAGCAGGCCGCCCGCGGCCGCGGCGAAGAGCCCGTCGGCGCGCATGATCTCGCCCAGTCGCCGCGGCATGACGGTGGGGACGGCCGTGAGCCCGGTCGTGCGCTCGAGCACCTCGGCGCCGTGGCGGGTGCCGGTCAGCGAGTGCAGGGGGTCGCCGGTCAGCGCGAGGTCGTAGACGCCCCACAGGACCGGCGCTGCCAGCGCCAGCGGCACGAGGCGCAGGTCGCGGCGGTAGACGACGTAGGCGAGCGAGAGCAGCCACGCCTCGGGGCGCAGCAGGCCGGCGAGCGCGAGCAGCGCGAGCGTGAGCCTGGGCTTCGGGCCGCGCGCCTCGGCGAGCACCGCGCCCAGCGCGAGCGCGACGTACGGGATGTCCACGTACGCCCGCACGCCGAAGGACAGCAGCGGGATGCGCGTGAGGATCAGCAGCGCCGCGACCGCTCCGGCGGCAGGGCCGAACCAGTGCGCTGCCAACTCGTACGCGAGCCACCCGACCGCCCCGAGCGCCAGGAACGCGATCACGACCCAGGCGCCCTGGCCGGCGTCGCCGACCGGTGTCAGGACGAGGCCCAGCAGCGTCGCGAGCGGGTGCGCGGTGGGGGCGAGCGGGATGCTCGTGTCGGGCACGCGGCCGTGCGCGAGGTCGCCGCCCCACAACAGGGAGTAGGCGGTGTCGTAATTGAGGAACCCGGCTCGCACCAGCAGCCGGCAGAACAGCGCTCCGAGCGGGATCAGCGCGGCCGCGCGAGTCGCGAGACTCGGCGCAAGACGCGGCTTCGCGGCGACGGCGGTCACGCGCAAGACGGTAAAAGGTCCGGCGTTCGGGTGCCCCGGATCGGACTGCCCGCGACGTTACCCTTGGTATCCCAGTGGCCTCCCTCTATCGTCGCCATCGCCCGCGCACCTTCGCCGACGTCGTCGGGCAGGAGCACGTGGTCCGCACGCTCTCCAACGCGGTCCAGCAGGACCGCGTCCACCACGCGTACCTGTTCGTGGGCTCGCGCGGGACGGGCAAGACGTCGATGGCGAAGATCCTCGCCGCCTCCCTGAACTGCCAGGGCGAGGCCGGCGGCGGGAGCGGCCCCGGCGGCCCGACCGTCACGCCGTGCGGCGCGTGCGAGTCGTGCGTCTCGATCGCATCCGCCACGTCGCTGGACGTGGTCGAGATGGACGCCGCGTCGAACAACTCGGTCGACGACATCCGCGACCTGCGCGAGCGCGTGGGGTACGCGCCGGTCGGCGGCCGGCACAAGGTCTACATCCTCGACGAGGCGCACATGCTGACCACGGCGGCGTGGAACGCGTTCCTCAAGACGCTCGAGGAGCCGCCGCCGCACACGATCTTCGTCCTCGCCACGACCGAGGCCAACAAGGTGCTGCCGACGGTCGTGGACCGTTGCCACCGCTTCGACTTCGCGCGTCCCGGCGTCGCGCAGATCGCCGCCGTGCTGCGGCGGGTCGCCGACGCCGAGTCGATCGAGATCCCCGACGAGGCGGTCGCGCTGGTCGCGCGAGCGGCGACGGGCTCGTTCCGCGACGCGCTCGGGACGCTCGAGCAGCTGGTCGCGTACTCGGGCTCCGCGGTCGCGCTGGAGGACGTGCTGGCGGTGCTGGGCGCGGCCGACGCGGACCTGCTGTTCGGGGCCGTCGACGCGGTCGCGTCGGGCGACGCGGCGTCGGCGCTGCGCGCCTGCGCCCGGCTGGCCGACTCGGGGCGCGACCTCGGCCGCTTCTTCGGCGACCTGGAGGCGCACGCGCGCGGGCTGATGGTCACGCAGGTGCTCGGCGGCGTGCCGCCCGAGCTGTCGGTGACGCCCGAGCAGGACGAGCGGCTGGCCGAGCAGGCGGCTCGCGTCAACGGCGCCGACATCGTGCGGCTGCTCGAGCTGATCGCGGGCGCGCTGCGGGCGATGAAGGACGGCGCTGACGCGCGCACCCAGCTCGAGCTCGCGCTCGTCAAGGCCGCGACTCCCGGGCTCGAGCCGTCGGTCAAGGCGCTGCTCGCCCGCATCGAGCGCCTCGAGTCCCGCGGCCCGGCGACGGCGCCGGCGCGCCACGATCTGGCGCCCGCGACGGCCGCGGGCCGCGCGGGGGCACCCGCGTCGCCGGCTCCGGCGACCCCCACCGGTCCGCCCGCTCCGACGACGCCCACGGCATCGCCGGCCCCCGCCCCCTCGCCCGCCTACGGCTCCGCGCCCGCCGGCCGCACCGCCGTCGCGATCACGGCGCAGGTCGAGGGCCAGCCGCCCGTCGCCGCCGCCACCTCGCTCCCCGGCGCGCCGCTCGTCACGGTGCAGGAGGCGCAGCAGGTCGCCGACGAGGCGGCCGCCGCCGTCGCCGCCGAGATCGCGACCGAGGCCGATCCCTCACCCGCCGTCGCGGCGGTCGCCGTAGTCGATCCTGCGGCGCCCGGCGGCGAGCCCTCGTTCTCGGCCGGCGTGGAGCTCTCGCTCGAGTCCTTCGGCGAGGTCTGGCCCGCGGTGGTCGACTCGCTGCGTGCCGAGGCGCCGATGCTCGCGAGCCTGCTCGAGGACGCCCAGCCGGCGGCGCTCGCCGACCAGGGCCTCACGCTCGCCTGGCCCGAGTCCTCCGCCTTTCTCAAGCGCAAGGCGGAGGATCCCGCCAACCGCGAGCTGATCGCGGGCGCGATACGTGCGGTGACCGGTTCCTCCCTGCGGCTCGCGTACGAGCTGCGCGCCGACCACGAGGTGGTCGCTCCTACCGCGGCCGCCCAGCCGGCGTTGTCGGAGGAGGAGCTGGTCAAGCGGTTCATGGACGAGTTCGATGCGGAGGAGCTCCCGCCGGAGCCCGAGGAGCAGACCTGATGCCCCAGCCACCCAACCTGCAGAAGATGCTTGCCGAGGCGCAGGCGATGATCGCCGCGCAGCAGGAGGCCCAGGAGGCGCTGAAGTCCGAGCGCGTCGAGGCCAGCGCCGGCGGGGGCATGGTCAAGGTCACGCTGACCGGTGACCTGCGCATCGAGAGCCTGACGATCGACCCCGACGCGGTCGATCCGGAGGACGTCGAGATGCTCCAGGACCTCGTCGTCGCGGCCGTCAACGAGGGCATCCGCATGGCCGAGGAGCTGCAGCAGAGCAAGCTCGGCGCGCCCGGCGGCGCCGAGGGCTTCGATCCGATGAGCGCGCTCGAGTCGCTCGGCCTGGGCGGCATGGGCGGGCTCGGCGGCCTGGGCGGCGGCGGCGGAGGGCTTCCGGGCGGCGCGCCGAACCGCGCGGCCCGCCGCTCGAACAAGAAGAAGTAGGTGGGCGGCGCGCGGGTCGACACGCCGCACCGCGGGCGGAGTCGCGGCTGATGCTCGCCCCGCCGCTCCAGCGGCTCGTCACCGAGCTGTCGAAGCTCCCCGGGATCGGCAACCGCACGGCCCAGCGGCTCGCGTTCCACGTCCTGCGCGCGTCCGGTGAGGACGCTGAAGCGCTCGCGCAGGCGATCCGCGACGTCAAGGAGAAGATCACGCTCTGCGAGATCTGCTTCAACCTCGCCGAGGGCCCGCGCTGCGCGATCTGCCTCGACGAGCGCCGCGACGGCGGCGTCCTGTGCGTGGTCGAGGAGCCCAACGACGTGATCCCGATCGAGCGCACGCACGAGTTCCGCGGCCGCTACCACGTGCTCGGCGGCGCGCTCTCGCCGATCGACGGCGTCGAGCCAGAGAACCTGCGGCTGATGCAGCTCTACGCCCGCGTACTCGATCCCACCCACTCCGTGCACGAGGTGGTGCTGGCGACGAACCCGACGACGACCGGCGAGGCGACCGCCCTGCACATCGCCGCCGCGCTGCACGAGCGCGCCCCGCAGGTCGCCGTCACCCGGCTGGCCTCCGGCCTGCCCGTGGGCGGCGACCTCGAGTACGCCGACGAGGTCACGCTCGGCCGCGCGTTCGCCGGCCGCCGCGCGCTCTAGCCCGTGCGGACCGCGTCGAGGCGGGCCGCCGCCGCGCGCTCGGCCGCGTCGACCTTCACGCGGGAGCGGCGCCATGCAGGCCGGCTGTGCCGGCTCGCCGCCGTCCGCAGGTCGCCGTAGGCGGCGGCCGCGGCGCTGAACGCGGCGGGAAGGGCGGCGGCCGTGCCCAGGTCGGGTGCGAGCCCGGCGGCCCGCTTCGCGGCGTGGCGGTAGGCGGCCGCCAGGCGCCCCGCGGCGCGGGCCTGAGCCTTCGAGGTTGCGCCGGCGCGCAGGTCGCGGCGGCCCGCGCGGCGGGCCCGGTCGAGGCCGGCCACCACCGCCGGCAGCTTCGCGCGCAGCGGCGCGAGCGAATCCGGAGCCGGGGGCCTGCGGGCGGCGACGTCGACGATGTCGGCCGGGCAGGCGCCGACGGGCAGCGGATCGTCCAGCGGCGCGACGCACGCGACGGCCAGCACGCCCGCGACGGTCGGGACGGCGTAGACGTCGACGATCCCCGCGACGTCCCTGATCGCCAGGGCGGTGTAGCCGGCGCCGCGGCGCCCGCCGATCGTCAGCCGCTGCACGCTCCGGCCGAGCGGCGTGCGCAGCGCGGCGGCCGTCTCGCTCGGGAGCGTGTCGCCGGTCGCGTCCGGCAGCACGGCGAGCACCATCCGCCCGGCGCCGCCGTCGGCCGGCGCGAACGCGCGCGCCTGCCGGCCCTCGAGTCCCGGCACGCGCGGGACCTTCTCGACCGCCTTCCAGCCCGCGCGCAGCGTGAGCGCGAGCGACGAGCCCAGCCGCACGTCGGCGGGCCGCGCCTCAGGCGCCGCCGCCGGCTCGAACGTGAGGCCGGCGGCCAGCGCCCAGCCGCCGAGCGCGGCGATCAGCACCACCGCCGCGGCGGCCGTGAGCGCGGCCGGGGTGGGCAGCTGCGGCGGCCCGTAGGGCCGTGAGCGCAGGGCGCGCGGAATCTCCATCAGGCGGACGGCGCGGGTGGGGGTGCGACGGCCGGCATCACTCAGCCCTCGGAGTCGAAGCTCTTGCCGACGTAGGACTGCGGCCGGCGCGGCGGCGCGGTCGGCACGGTCCGGACGACCGTGGCCGCCGGCGTCGGCGTCGCGGTCGCGGTCGCGACATGCCTCACGGGCGCCTTGGCGCGCCTGTGCGGCCGCGCCGGCGCGCGATGCAGCGCGGGAAGCGCAGCGACCCGACTCAGCGCGGGCACCGCGATCCCCCGCGGTGCCGGCGCGGTCGAGGTGTCCGCGGCGAGCGCACCGGCGCCGGCCGGTGACAGCGTCGTCGCCGCTCCGGCGGTCTCACCGCCCGAGCCGGCATGGATGCGGAACGCGCCGACGAACGCGAACGCGGCCACCACGGCGGTGATCTTGAGGCTCAGCCCGCCGGGCACCGCTGGGTCTTCCGGTGGCCGGGATACAGGCAGCCGTCCGAGCGCGTGGGCGCGGCGCCGCGGCGGAATCGCAGCACGGTGACCTTGGCGATGTATCCCGGGCGCGCGATCTTGATCGTCAGCCGCGTGCCCGAGCGCATCACCCGCTCGAAGGTCGACAGGTGCGTCACCTTGGCGCTGCGGGCGAGCTTGCGCGCCGGGCAGCCCGAGCCCGCGCAGGTGGCCGTGATCCGCACGCCCTTGGGCGCGCTCACCGTCAGCAGCGTCACGTTCGCGCCGCTCGCCGTGAGCCGCCCCCGTACGCGCACGGTCGGAAACGGCTTGAGCATCTTCGCCTTCTTGCTCGTGGCCGTCTGGTGCAGCACCTGGCCGGACGTAGGGACCGGCGTGGGAGCCGGGGCGACGTCGAAGGCGGGGGCGGGCGCCGGGGTCGCGACCGGGGCGACCGTCGGTGCCGGCGTCACGGTCGGCCGCGGGGTCGCCGTGGGCCGCGGCGTCGGCGTCCAGCGCGGCGTGGGCGCCGGTGTCGGGCCGGCGCCGGCGGCCGCGACCGGGGCCGACGCGTCCGAGATCCCGTAGGCGAAGTCCTTGTTGCGGCGGACGATCAGCGCGACCCGCATGCGCCTGCTCACGTCGTCCTGCACGAGCCGGTAGGACTGCCCGGTCGCCCCGCCGACGAGCGAGCAGCTGTAGACGTCGGCGGCGTCCGGGCAGCGCAGCCACTGGAAGCCGATCGAGGTGCCCGGCGGACCGTCCCAGCCGTAGCCGCCCGCGGTCACCGTCTGCCCCACCTTGAGGTTGCCTTCTACCGACGGCTCGCGCGTGACGCGAAGCCCGTCCGCTCCCTCTACGACGGCGCTCGCGCCGAGCACGGCGCCGGCCGCGAGCAACCCTCCCACGACCGTCCGGCGTCCGCCGATCCTCTTCAACAACGAAGCCACTCCCGCCTCCTGCGGCCGTACCCGTGCGATCGCATGGTGGACTTGAACCGGTTCGGCGGCAACTCGTCCACTCGTCCAGGTCCGCGCACGTACATCGCCGCGGACAGGCGGTCGCACGGCGCGGCGCGGGAGACGATCTGAGGCTTCCCTAGACTGCGACGGGTGTCCGGGACCGTGGTGATGAAGTTCGGCGGCACGTCCGTCGGGGATGCCGAGCGCATCAAGCGCGCCGCGCGGCGCATCGTCGCCGCGCGCGAGCAGGGCCGCCGGGTCGTCGCGGTCCTCTCGGCGCGCGGGAAGACGACCGACGAGCTGATCGCCATGGCCGAGGAGGTGTCGACCGCCCCCGACCCGCGCGAGATGGACATGCTCCTCTCCACGGGCGAGCGCATCAGCTGCGCGCTGTGCGCGATGGCGATCAACGACCTCGGACACCGCGCGATCAGCCTCACGGGCTCGCAGGCGGGCATCGTCACCGACACGTCGCACACGAAGGCGCGGATCCTCGACGTCCGCGCCGACCGCATCCGCGACGCGCTCTACGACGACCTGATCGTCCTCGTCGCCGGCTTCCAGGGCGTCTCCACCTCCAAGGACGTCACGACGCTCGGCCGCGGGGGCAGCGACACGACCGCCGTCGCCCTCGCCGCCGCGATCGACGCCGAGGTGTGCGAGATCTACACCGACGTCGCCGGCGTCTTCAGCGCGGACCCGCGGATCGTCCCGGACGCCCGCAAGCTTCCCGTGGTCTCGTTCGAGGAGATGCTCGAGATGTCGGCGTCCGGCGCCGGCGTGCTGCAGCTGCGCAGCGTCGAGTACGCCCGCAACCACGGAATCCGGATCCACTGCCGCTCGTCGTTCACGGAATCACCCGGCACATTCGTCGTCGGAGAAGAGGAGACGATGGAACGCCCCCTGATCACCGCCGTCACGCACTCGCGCGACGAAGCCCGGATCACGCTGCTCGGCGTACCGGACCACCCGGGCGTCGCCGGCCGCATCTTCACCGCGCTCGCCGACGCCAACGTGAACGTCGACATGATCATCCAGAACGAGCCGGAGTCCGAAGGGGCGGCGGCCGACATGTCCTTCACCGTCCCGCGCTCGGACCTGCGCGTCGCCCGCGCGACGCTGGACCCGGTGGTCGCCCAGGTCGGCATCAAGGCCGTCGCCGAAGATCCCGAGATGGGCAAGGTGTCCGTCGTCGGTGCCGGGATGAAGTCGCACCCGGGCGTCGCCGCGCGGGTGTTCTCCACGCTGGGCGACCAGGGCATCAACATCGAGATGATCTCCACCTCGCCGATCAAGATCTCGTGCGTCGTCACCGCCGACATGGTGGACCGCGCGGTGCGCGCGCTGCACGAGGCGTTCGAGCTCGGCGCCGACCAGATCGAGGCGGAGCATCCCTTTGGGACAAGCCGCGTGACGACGCCGACCGGTTCGACACAAGACGCCGAGGGGGGCACGGCCATGCGGAGCAGGGGAGCGTCGCTGTGAGCTACCGCGTCGCCGTCGTCGGCGCCACCGGCGCCGTCGGGACCGTCATGCGCGCGAAGCTGCGCGAGCGCCGCTTCCCCGCCTCTGCGATCGTCCCGTTCGCCTCCGAGCGAAGCGCGGGCCGCGAGCTCGACGGCGAGACCGTGCGCGCGCTCTCGGACGAGTCGATCCAGGGCTTCGACCTCGCGATCTTCTCCGCGGGCGGCGCGACCTCCGGCGAGTGGGCGCCGCGCTTCGTCGAGGCGGGCGCGGTCGTCGTGGACAACTCCTCCAAGTGGCGGCGCGACCCCGAGGTCCCGCTCGTCGTCGCCGAGGTCAACCCCGACGCGCTCGAGCGCCACAAGGGCCTGATCGCGAACCCGAACTGCTCGACGATGCAGCTGATGGTGGCGCTGAAGCCGATCCACGACGCGGCCGGCATCGCGCGCCTGAACGTCTCCACGTATCAGTCGGTCTCAGGCACGGGAGTCAAGGCCGTCAAGGAGCTCGAGGCGCAGACCCGCGCGGCGCTGGACGGCCGGCCGCTGCCTGAGCCCACCGTCTACCCGCACCCCATCGCGTTCAACGTGCTCGGCGGCGCGGGCAACTTCGCCGAGGGCGACGACCACACCGACGAAGAGCGCAAGATGATGTTCGAGACGCGCAAGATCCTCGGCGACGACGAGCTCGCGATCGCCGTCACCTGCGCGCGCGTGCCGGTGCGCAACTCGCACTCGGAGTCGGTCTCGCTCGAGACCCGCGAGGACCTGAGCGTCGACGAGGCGCGCGCGCTGCTGGCGCGGATGCCGGGCCTCGAGCTCGTCGACGACCCGTCGCGGCACGCCTACCCGACGGCGCTCGCCGCGGCCGGCCGCGACGAGGTCCTCGTCGGCCGCCTGCGTCGCGATCCCACGCACCCGCGCGGGCTGCAGCTGTGGGTCGTCAGCGACAACCTGCTCAAGGGCGCCGCGACCAACGCGATCCAGATCGCGGAGGTCCTGCACGAGCGCGGGCTGATCAAGGTTCCGGCCGCCGCCTGAGCGGGTACTCAGGCGGCCGAGCTTCCAACGGGGTACGCCAGGTGATCGCGGGCGCCTACGCGGCGCTCGCGACCACCGAAGTCGACCAGTCGATGACCGACGTCGGCTTGACGACGTGCTTGCCGAACCCGAGCTCCTTGGGCGAGAGCCCCAGGGCGAGGCCGAGCAGCTGCGGCAGGTGGAGCACCGGCATGCCGAGCTCGCGGCCGGCGTAGCGCTCGGCGAGCGGCTGCTGCAGGTCCAGGTTGAGGTGGCACAGCGGGCAGGGCGTGACGAGGCAGTCGGCCTCCGCGTCGATCGCGTCACCGAGGTGGCGGCCCGCCTGCTTGAGCGAGTTCTCCTTGTTCATGGTGATGATCGGGAAGCCGCAGCACTTGTACTGGCCGGCATAGTCGACCACCGTGCCGCCGAGCGCCTCGATCAGCAGCTGCAGGTACGTGTCGCGCGGGTGCTCGCGGTCGATGCCCAGCCGGTCGGTCGGGCGCACGATGTAGCAGCCGTAGAACGGCCCCACGCGCAGGTTCGACAGCGGCTGCTTGACCTTGGACTTGACGACGTCGAGCCCGATCTCCTCGACCAGCAGCCAGAGGAAGTGCTTGTTGGAGATCCCGCGCTCGTACGTGAGCCCCTCGGCCGACAGCGTCGCGTTCACGTGGTCGCGATACGGCGTGTTCGCGTCCAGTCGCTCCTGGCACTCGCTCTGGGCGCCCTGGCACGTCGAGCAGATGTTCATCATCATCGACGCGCCGTTGGCGATCTCCTTCTGCGCGAGCGCGAAGGTGCGCGCGTTCAGCGTGTCCGCGAGCTCCTGGTCGTGCTCGGCGATCACGCCGGCGCCGCAGCACGCGGCGCGGTCGAGCTCGACGAGCTCGATGTCCAGCAGCGGGGCGACCTTCGCCATCGAACCGTGCAGCTCCGGGGTGAAGCCGCGGCTCACGCAGCCGGGCCAGTAAGCAACCTTCACCGGTTAGGGCTCCTCTCGGGGGGCAGGTGGCTGCCCGCGGCGTCGGCCTGGGACGTGTCCGCCGCGGCGGACGTCGGCTCGTCCTCGACGCCGACCACATACAGGTTCAGCTCGTACGACGCTTCCTTGTCGTGCACGTGGCGGAAGATCCGCTTGACCTCCTTCGGCGCCTTGTGCGAGTGCAGCAGCGCGCCGGCGGGGGTCACCTTGCGGCGCGCGACGGCGCGCAGGATCACGGGAAGCGAGTCGATCAGCTCCGGCACGGCGCGCGGATGGAACTTGCCGCCGTAGGAATCCGGCAGCAGGTCCGCCTCGTGCAGCAGGCCGTTGCGCTCGATGTTCTTGACGAAGGCCATCTCATGGCGATGGCCGTTGTTGCGGTCCTCGATGCTCTGCTTGCCCGACAGGCGCCGCAGGCGCATGATCTGGCTCATCGGGGCGACGCCCTTGGGGCACGCCTCGATGCAGTTGAAGCAGTGCGTGCAGTCGTAGATGCCGTGCTCGTCCTCGGAGAGGTTCTTGAGCCGCTCGAAGTGCTGGCCGTCGCGCGGGTCGCCGACGAAGCGGTACGCCTTGGCGAGCGCGGCCGGGCCGACGAACAGCGGGTCGACCTCCATCGACAGGCAGTCCGAGACGCAGGCGCCGCACTGGATGCACGCCATCGTCTGCGTGACGTCGATCATCGACTCCGGGGGCACGATGTACTCGCGCTCGGGCGGCGGCCCCTCGGGGATCAGCCACGGGGTGACGCGCTGGATCTTCTTCCAGTGGACCGCGTCCATGTCGACGATCAGGTCCTTGATGACGGGCATGTTGCCCATCGGCTCGACCGTGATGATCCCCCGGTCGGCGTCCTCGAAGGCCTTGTCCAGGTGCGTGTGGCAGGCGAGGTTCGGCTTGCCGTTGATGCGCACGCCGCAGGAGCCGCAGATCGCGGCGCGACACGAGCAGCGGATGCCGATCGAGCCGTCCTCGCGGTCCTTGGCCTGCAGGATCCCGTCCAGGACCGAGCGGTGACCGTCGAGGTCGATGGTGAAGTCCTGCCAGTGCGCGGCCTCGCCGGATTCCGGCGTGTAGCGGCGGATGCGGAGCGTGTACTCGGGCATGTGACCGTCTCGAACCCTAGTAGGTCCGCTCCTGCGGCTCCCACTTGGTGATGGTCACGGGCGAGTAGCTGACCTTCGGCGCCTCTCTGCCGTTGAGCGAGAGGTCGATGTGCTTGAGCCACTGATCGTCGTTGCGCTTCGGGAAGTCCAGCCGGAACTGGGCGCCGCGCGACTCCTTGCGCTCCAGCGCGCCGACGACGATGCACTCGGCGACGTCGAGCATGTAGCTGAGCTCGATCGCGCCCAGCACGTCCTGGTTGAACACCGTGCCGCGGTCGTCGATCGCCGCGACCTGGGCCTCCTCCTTCAGGCGCCGGATGATCTGGTGCATCTCCGTCAGCCCCTCCTGGGTGCGGAAGACGGCGCACTTCTCGTTCATCTGGGTGCCGAGCTCGTCCTTGATCTCCGACACGCGCCGGCCGCCGGCTTCGCGCTTCACGATCTCGTCGATCATCGCCTGCTCGGCGTGCAGCGAGCCGCGGCTGGGCCTGGGCATGCTCATCTGCAGCGCGCGGCGTGCGGCGTGCTCGCCGGAGCGGCGGCCGAAGATCAGCGTGTCCAGCAGCGAGTTCGCGCCCAGGCGGTTGCCCCCGTGGACCGACACGCAGGCGACCTCGCCGGCGGCGTAGAGGCCGGGGATCGAGGTCGCGCCGTCGACGTCGGTCTTGACGCCGCCCATGATGTAGTGGCAGCCGGGGCGGATGTGGATCGGCTCGCGTGTGATGTCCACGCCCGCGAAGTCCTTGCCGATGTTGACGATCTCGCGCAGCGCCTCGAGCGTGCGCTTGCGGGGCACCTTGGTGATGTCGAGCGCGACGGTGCCGTCGGGGAAGCCGCGGCCCTCGTTGATCTCGGTCTGCTCCGCGCGCGAGACCACGTCGCGCGAGGCGAGCTCCATCTTGTTGGGCGCGTACTTCTCCATGAAGCGCTCGCCCTCCGCGTTGTAGAGGTGCGCGCCTTCGCCGCGCGCGCCCTCGGTGATGAGGATCCCGTTGCCCGCCAGCGTCGTCGGGTGGTACTGGATCATCTCCATGTCCATCAGCGGGGCGCCGAGCCGGTAGGCCTGGGCGATGCCGTCGCCGGTGCAGATGAGCGCGTTGGTGGTCGGCTTGAAGCACTGGCCGGCGCCGCCGGAGGCGAGGATCACGCCCTTGGCCGCGAACAGCTCCATCGACCCGTCGCGGATGTTGCGCGCGACCGCGCCGCAGCAGACGCCGTCGTCGTCCTGCACGAGCCCGGTGACGAACCACTCCTCGTAGCGGTCGATCTGCTCGTGGTGCTTCATCAGCTGCTCGTAGAGCACGTGCAGCAGCGCCTGGCCGGTGATGTCGGCCACGTAGTACGTGCGCGCCGCGGAGGCGCCGCCGAAGGCGCGCGTGCCGAGCTTGCCCTCTGGGCTGCGGTGGAAGGTCACACCCGAGTGCTCGAGCCAGAGCACCTCGTTCGGGGCCTCGCGGCACATGATCTCGATCGCGTCCTGATCGCCCAGGTAGTCCGAGCCCTTGACGGTGTCGAAGGCGTGGGACTCCCAGGAGTCGTCGGGGTTCAGCGCGGCGTTGATGCCGCCGGCCGCCGCGTTGGAGTGCGAGCGGACCGGATGGACCTTGCTCATGATTGCCACGGTCGCCCCTGTGCGTGCCGCCGCCAAGGCGGCGCGCTGACCGGCGAGACCGGCGCCGATGATCAGGACGTCGTGTGCGGGCATGCGCCGCACAATAGCTTTCAGCTGGGCGCGAGCCGCGTCTGGAGCGCGCGCGAGACCTGCTCGAGCGTCACGACGCCGCGCAGCCGTCCGTCCGCGTCGACCGCCATCAGCGCTCCCAGGCGGCGCAGCGGCTCGCTGCCGATCAGCGCCTCCAGCGGCGTATCGGTCCTGACCTCCTCGCCCTCGGTGACGACCGAGCGGACGGGAAGCGACGCGGCGCCTGAAAGTGCCGCGTGCTCGACGGCTTCACGGTGCGCCAGGCCGGCGAAGCGCCCGTCGTGCTCGACGACGGCGAACCACGGCCAGCCCTGATAGCGCAGGAAGAAGTCCTCGTGGGCGCGCGCGACCGGCAGCGAGGCGGGGATCGTCACCGGCTCGGCGTCCATGATGTCCTCGGCCGTGACGCCCTCCAGGCGCGTGGAGAACGTGCTCTGCACGACGGCCTGGCGCGCGGCGCTGCCGAGGATCCAGCCGAGGATGAAGTACCAGATGCCGCTCACCCAGTCCTCGTTGGAGAACCCGACGTAGGCGCCGTAGCCGATCAGCAGGACCGCGAACGCCTGCCCCAGGAAGGCGGAGAAGCGCGTCGCGCGATGGCGGTCGCCGGTGAGCTTCCAGACCGCGGCGCGGGCGATCCGGCCGCCGTCGAGCGGGAACGCCGGGACGAGGTTGAAGAGCAGCAGGATCGCGTTCATGGTGACGGTGAAGCTGACGAGCACCTCGACCATCGTTGCCCCCGACACCGGTTCGAGGGTCACGGCGTCCACGGCCTCGCCGCCGCCCTCCATCACCAGCGCGACGGCGGCGAAGACGAGCGCGATCAGCAGCGTCACGGCGGGCCCGGCGGCGGCCACGCGGAACTCCTCGCCGGGCGTCTCGCTGTCGCGCGTCGCGCGCATGAAGCCGCCGAAGAAGAACAGGTCGACGCCGGCGACGCCGATGCCCTCGCGGCGCGCGGCGAACGCGTGCCCCAGCTCGTGCAGCAGGATCGAGCCGAAGAACAGGAACACGGCGACGACGGCGGCGGTGAACCCCTTGCCGTCGGATCCCAGGTCGTCGCGGAAGCTGTCCTGCAGCCACGCGATCGACAGGAACAGGATCAGGAACCAGGAGGCATTGACGCCCACGCGTATCCCGGCGATCCGGAACAGCGTGAACGATGAGCCTCCTCCGAGCATCGCGTCAGATGGTGACAGGCAAGCCTCGCGAACGGACTGCGAACGGACTGCGCTCGCACGATTCTCGTAGCCTGCACGCATGGCTACGAAAGTGACCGTCACCGGCGCCGCCGGTCAGATCGGCTATGCGCTGCTGTTCCGGATCGCGTCCGGGCAGATGCTCGGGCCGGACACCAAGGTTCACCTGAACCTGCTCGAGATCCCGCAGGCGGTCAAGGCCGCCGAAGGCACCGCGCTGGAGCTGTTCGACGCCGCGTTTCCACTGCTCGCCGGCATCGACATCTATGACGATCCGAAGCAGGCGTTCGAGGGCACGAACATCGCGCTGCTGGTGGGCGCTCGTCCGCGCACCAAGGGCATGGAGCGCGCCGACCTGCTCGAGGCCAACGGCGGCATCTTCAAGCCCCAGGGCGAGGCGATCGCCGCCGGCGCGGCCGACGACGTGAAGGTCCTCGTGGTCGGCAACCCCGCCAACACCAACGCGCTGATCGCGCTCAGCAACGCCGACGGCGTGCCCGCCGAGCGCTTCACCGCGATGACGCGCCTGGATCACAATCGCGCGGTCGCGCAGCTGGCGCAGAAGACCGGTGCCGATGTCTCGCAGATCACCAACATGGCGATCTGGGGCAACCACTCACCGACGATGTACCCCGATCTGTTCAACGCCAAGGTGAACGGCGAGCGCGCCTGGGACGCGGTCGGCGACGAGGCGTGGGTCGCCGGCGAGTTCATCCCGCGCGTGGGCAAGCGCGGCGCCGAGATCATCGAGGCGCGCGGCGCGTCCTCCGCCGCCAGCGCGGCGAGCGCCGCCATCGATCACATCCGCGACTGGGTGCACGGCACCGCCGAGGGCGACTGGGTCTCGATGGCGGTGCCCAGCGACGGCTCCTACGGCGTCGCCGAGGGGATCGTGTCGTCGTTCCCCGTGCGCACGGCCAACGGTGAGTGGGAGATCGTCCAGGGGCTCGACGTGCCGGAGTTCTCCCAGGCGCGGATCGACAAGACCGTCGAGGAGCTGGTCGGCGAGCGCGATGCCGTCAAGGACCTCGGACTGATCTGAGAGTTAATGGAGCGCGCCCGCGGGCGCGGCTATGAAGCCGCGCCCTCGCGCAGGTGCCACCCGCGGCCGGACTTGACGACCTTGCCCTCCTCGGCGAGGCTCGGCAGCACGCGGTACAGGTAGTTCTGCTGGATCCCCATCGCCTCCGCCATCTCCGGGATGGTGATGCCGGGGCGGTCCTTGACCAGGTCCAGCGCCTGCGTGGCGCGCGTGCCCGAGCCGCGCGGGCGGCCGCGGCGGCCGGTGCCGCCGCCCGAGCGGCGGGGAGAGGCGGCGCGGCGGCCGGCGCGGCGCGCGCCCGCGGCGGGCGCGGGCGAGGAGTTGCGGCCGCCCGAGACGACGCCGGCGAGTGCCTCTTCGGCCTGCTTGAGGCGCCGGTACTCCTCCACGAGCGGCTCGAGCTCCTTCAACCGCGCCTGGATCTCCTTCTGCTTCTCGTCGAGGAAGTCGGCCATGTGTGTGTGACTCCGGGGGAGTGTGTGAATGGAGTCACACACCGTATCCCAAAGTCGCGGATGGCGGGCCGCTGCACGGCGGCTTGCCGCGGCGCGTTAGTTCACTTCTCGAGCAGCGCCTTGAGGTTCTCCAGCGAGCGATTGGCCTCGCGCGCGGGCACACCGCCCACGATCACCCGGCTGGCGGCGGCGCCGAGGAACCCGCCCGGCGCCTTGAACTCGTTCTCGTACTCGAACCTCGTGCGGCCGCCGTCGACGGGCTTCAGGCGGTAGCTGGTGCGCGCGTAGGACCCCGCCGGCCCGCGCCCCTCCCACGTCGCCGCGTGGGGGCGATCGGCCTCGGTCAGCGTCCAGTGCACCTTGAAGTTGGCGTGGCGCAGGCACAGTGTCTGATCCATCTCGTACCCCTCGCGGGGACTGCCGCCATCGACCCGGTTGACCTTGCGATGGATCGTCACCCACTCGTGCAGGCGGGTGGGATCGAGCATGAGGTCATACACCGTCTCCGGCGGTGCGTCGATCTCGATCCGCGCGCGCACCTCGCTCACCGCGCCGCCACCTCCTCGAGCTGCTCCAGTTCGAACAACGCCCGCTCGACCGCCGGCTCGAAGCGGTGCAGGCGCACGCCGAACGCGTCGGCGGCGCCGTCGTCGCGCGGCAGCAGGTCATGCTCGAGCGACTCCATCAGCGGCTCGATCAACCCGACGTCCTCACCGGCCACCGCGGCGGCCATCACCGAGGCGATCGGAGTGAGGGTGAAGTTGAGTCCAAGGCTCGGTCGGCTGATCATCATCGCGTCGGCGATCCGCTGCAGCATCTCGGCGTAGCTCATCGCATCCGGGCCGGCGATGTCCCACGAGCGCCCCGAGGAGCTCGCCGGCAGCGTGGCGGCGGCAGCGAGGAACTCCAGCACGTCGCGCCCATCGATGGGCTGGGTGCGGTTTACCCGCCAGGCCGGCAATGCGAGCACGGGTAGGCGCTCGAGCAGTCGCACGAGGAAGCGGAACGAGCGCGAGCGGGCGCCGATGACGATCGACGCGCGCAGCGCCACGGACTCCGGCGCCGCGGCCAGCAGCGCCTCCTCGACCGCGAGCCGCGAGGCGAGATGGCGCGACAGCGCTCCGTCCTGCGGCAGGAGGCCGCCGAGATAGGCGATCCGCTGCACGCCCGCCTTGGCCGCGGTGACGGCGAAGCGCTCGGCCTGGCGGCGCTCCTCGTCCGCGAAGGCGCCCGCCGCCGGGCCCTCCATCGAGTGGATCAGGTAGTAGGCGACGTCGATGCCGTCGAGCGCGCGGTCCAGGCCCGCGCCGGTGCTCGCGTCGCCCAGCACGAGGTCGTCGAAGACGGCGCCGGCGGCGCGCACGCGCTCGGCCGAGCGGGCGAACCCGCGGACGGCGTGGCCGTCCCGAGCGAGGCGCGGCGCCAGCGCCGCGCCGACATATCCGGATGCGCCGGTCACGAGGATCCGCAAGCGCTCCAGGGTGGCACGCGAAATCCGCGCTGCTTGCGGGAACCCGTCCCCGCAAGCAGGGGTGAAACGCGGTGTTCTGCCGCTATTTGCAGGGAAATCGGGAAGACCCTGCGTTTTGCGGATTCGGCGCTTGCACACCCCTTGAAGGCCCGTCGCCGCTTCGCTTGAGTCCCGCTCGTCCTGTGACGGAGTCGTGAACGAAGGGGTTCTTGAAGGGTGTCAGCAGCAGTTGCCGCGCCGCGCAGCGCGAAAAGCCGGAAGGTCACATGCGAGGAGTGCTTCTTCGCCCGGCAGGGGCTGTGCGCATTGGAGTTGGACGAGCCCTGCGCGACCTACCGGCCCGACCATCCCGACGGGCTGCGCCCGCCCCGCCAGCTGCGCTTCGTGTTCCGCCAGGAGCGGCGGCGCCAGGCGGCCTGGGCGTTCCCGACGGCTCAGGAGCAGGCCGCCCTGCACCGGTGAGCCATCACGCCTGAGACACTCCGCGGCATGCGGATCACCGTGCTCGGCAAGTCGCCTGCCTTCCAGGATGCGGGCGGCGCCTGCTCCGGGTATCTCGTCGAGGGTGGCGGAGTGCGGTTGCTGCTGGACTGCGGGCCGGGCGTGTTCGCGAAGCTGCGCCAGGTCACGTCCTACGTGGACGTCGACGCCGTGCTGCTTTCGCACCTGCACGCCGACCACGTGATGGACCTCGTCACGTTCGCGTCGGCGCTGCGCTACGGCCCGCACGAGGCCGCGGCGCCGCGCCTGCTCGCGCCGCCCGGCGCCCGCGACGTGCTGGCCTCGCTGTGCGCCGGCGGCTCGATGCGGCCCGACCACATCGACGGCGCGTTCGAGCTGAGCGTCTACGACCCGGAGGACGTGGTCGAGCTCGGCGGCCTGCGCGCGCGCTTCCGTCCCGTCCCGCACTTCATCCCATGCAACGCCGTCGAGCTCGCCGAGGACGCCGCGCGGCTGACGTTCTCCGCCGACTGCGGCCCCAACGACGCGCTGGTGGAGTTCGCCGCGGACACGGATCTGCTGCTCTCCGAGGCGACGCTGATCGAGCCCGAGGAAGGCCACCTGACGCCGGCGCAGGCCGGCGAGCTCGCCGCGCGGGCGGGCGCGCGCCGGCTCGTGCTGACGCACTTCTCCGACGAGGCGGACGCGGCGTGGGTGCGGGCCGAGGGCGAGCGCGGGTTCGGCGCGCCGGTGGAGCTGGCCGCGGATGGCGCCGTATACGAAATCGGCCGCGCTTGATCAAGTCCAGACCCCATCCGGCCGACTAACCGGATGTGACCCAAGCCACCGCCGCCATGGATGGCGTGCGACTCCTCTCGCACCGCCCGTCAGTGCTCTACAAGGTCGAGCACCTCGCGACGGAGCCCGCCGAGGGCGACATCGCCGTCGAAGGGCTGCTGCTGGCGGGTCCGGGCTGGGACGAGCGGCTGCGCTCGGTCATCAAGGCGCTCTCGCTGTCCGAGCGCGCGTGCCTGTTCGCCGTCCGGCTCTCCGACGAGCAGATGCTCCCGGTGCCGGCCGAGACGCTGCTGGACCGCACGCGCACGGACTGGTTCCCCGAGTTCCTCTCGCACGGGAAGATGCATCCGCACTTCCAGCCGATCGTCGAGCTCAACAGCGGCCGCGCGTTCGGCCGCGAGGCGCTGATGCGGGGCAAGCTCGGCGCCGTCGAGCTGCGCGGAGCCGAGCTGCTCGCGGCGGCCGAGGCGCACGACGCGATCTTCTCGTTCGACTACCGCGCGCGCACCGCGGCGCTCGAGGTCGGGCTGCCGCTGCTGCCGGAGGGCGAGGTGCTGTTCGTCAACCTCGACCCGCGCGCGTCGCTGGACGTCGAGAGCTCGCTGCGCACGACCTGGCCGATCGTCGGCCGGCTCGGCGCCGACCCCTCGCGCATCTGCCTGGAGTTCGTCAAGCCCGAGCGCTGCCCGGACCGCGACCTGCTGCACGCGATGGCCGACGCGCACCGCAAGCGCGGCGCCCGGATCGCGCTCGACGATCTCAGCGGCGGCCCCGAGTCGCTCGCCTGCCTGGAGCTCCTGCGCCCCGACATCGCGAAGATCGACACGGCGCTGACCGCCGGCATCCAGCACTCCGTCGCGCGGCGCAAGCTCGTGCAGGCGCTCGTCGAGTGCGCGCACGAGCACGGCGCCAGGGTCGTCGCCGAGGGCGTCGAGCGCGTCGACGAGTTCCGCACCATGTCCGAGCTCGGCGTCGACCTGGGGCAGGGCTTCTACTTCGGGCAGCCGACCGACAAGCCGATGGCGGTCGACACGCGCCTCGTGCGACCGAGCATGTAGTGGTTCCGGCTGGCGTGTACGGCGCATAATCCGGCGAATGCCGGGCCCGCCGGAATGCGTCGTGCATGGCGGTCCGGGACCACTCGATAGCATCGGGGCGTGGCCTCCGAGCGGGACCTCTTCGCCAACTTCGAGCGGATGCGGCGGGAGATGGACGAGCTGTTCGGCGACGTCCTCGATCGTGGGCTCTCACCACGCCGGCGGGGCGGCTTCTCGCCCGCCGTCGACGTCTACTACACGACCGAGCCGCCGCGGGCGGTCGTGCGCGCCGACCTCGCGGGGATCGACCCCGACGGGGTCACGCTGGAGATCCGCGGGCGCGAGCTGATCCTCTCGGGCCACCGCGAGCCCGAGGCGGGCGAGGACCGCGTCTACCAGCAGCTGGAGATCGAGCATGGGCCCTTCCGGCGCGTCATCGGGCTCGGCGCCGACGTCGACGCCGACGCCGCCGACGCCAAGTACGAGGACGGCATCCTCACCGTCGAGCTGCCGCTCAGCCGCCCCGCGACCGCCCGCTCGGTGCCGATCCGCGGGTCCCAGCGGTGAGCGGCGACGACTCGCCCAGAGGGCTCGCGTCGCTGGGAGCAATCGTCCGTGCCGACAGGGAATCCCTGGGAGCGCCGGAGGGCTCGGAGCCGAGGGCGGTTCTCCCGGGTGAGGTGACCTGCGGCGACGGCTCGCACTGCCTCGGCCCAGGGGCCTCGTCACCGCTTCGCTCGGGGCTCGCCTGATGAGCCTCGAGGAGCTGCCGCACGGCCTGCCGGACCGCCTGCCGGTCCTTCCGCTGCGCGACACGGTCACCTATCCGGACACGCTGACGCCGCTCGCGGTCGGCCAGGAGCGCTCGATCCAGCTCGTCAACGACGCGCTGGTCGGCAACCGGATGCTCGTGATGCTCGGCTCCAAGGAGCCGGAGCTCGAGCTGCCGGGGCCGGAGCAGCTGCACACGGTCGGCGTCGCGGGGGTCGTCGCGCGCATGCTCAAGGTCCCGGACGGCAGCCTGCGCATCCTCGTCCAGGGCGGCCAGCGGGTGAAGATCGAGGAGTGGATCGAGGGCGAGCCGTACCTCGTCGCACGCGTCACCGAGCTGCCCGACCGCCTCGAGGAGGGCCCGGAGCTGACGGCGCTGATGCGCAACGTCCAGCAGACGTTCACGCGCATCATCGAGGAGGTCCCCTACCTCCCCGAGGAGCTGCAGATGGCGGTCGCCAACCTCGATGATCCGTCGGCGCTCGCGCACCTGATCGCAGGCGCCCTGCGCATCAAGGTCGAGGAGAAGCAGGCGCTGCTGGAGGAGGTCGACGTCGGCAAGCGGCTGCGGCGCCTGTCGGAGATCCTCGCGCGCGAGCTCGACATCGTCGCGATCGGCTCCAAGATCCAGTCGCAGGTCCAGTCCGAGATGGAGGGGGCGCAGCGCGAGTACGTGCTGCGCCAGCAGCTGAAGGCGATCCAGGCGGAGCTGGGGGAGAAGGACCCGGCCGAGGCCGAGGTGGACGACCTGCGCGCCCAGCTGGAGGCGCTCAAGCTGCCCGAGGACGTGCGCAAGCAGGCCGACCGCGAGCTCTCGCGGCTGGAGAAGCTCCCGCAGGCGGCGGCCGAGCACGGCGTCATCCGCACCTACCTGGAGTGGATCGCGTCGCTGCCGTGGGGCGTGCGCACCGACGACAACCTGGACCTCAAGCACGCGCGCGAGGTGCTCGACGAGGACCACTACGACATCGTCAAGGTCAAGGACCGCATCCTCGAGTTCCTCGCGGTCCGCAAGCTCAAGCCGGACGCGACGGGCTCCTCGATCATGTGCTTCGTCGGGCCGCCGGGCGTCGGCAAGACATCGCTCGGGCGCTCGATCGCCCGCGCCATGGGCCGCCGGTTCGAACGCATCTCCGCGGGCGGCGTGCGCGACGAGGCCGAGATCCGCGGCCATCGCCGCACCTACATCGGGGCGATGCCGGGGACGATCATCCGCGCGCTGCGCGACGCGGGCGCGAGCAACCCGCTGTTCATGATCGACGAGATCGACAAGATGGGCGCCGACTACCGCGGCGACCCGGCCAGCGCGATGCTCGAGGTGCTCGACCCAGAGCAGAACTCCACCTTCCGCGACCACTACCTCGACGTCCCGTTCGACCTCTCGGGCGTGCTGTTCATCACCACCGCGAACACGCTCGACACGATCCCGCCGCCCATGCGCGACCGGATGGAGATCATCCAGCTCGCCGGCTACACGGAGGAGGAGAAGCTGCAGATCGCCAAGCGCTACCTCGTGCCGCGCCAGATCGAGAGGTCCGGGCTCAAGCGCTCGCAGGTCGCGTTCACCGACACGGGGCTGAAGGCGATCATCGCCGACTACACGCGCGAGGCCGGCGTGCGCAACCTCGAGCGCGAGATCGGCGCGATCTGCCGCAAGATCGCCCTGCAGGTCGCCGAGGGCGACCTCGAGCGCAAGGTGTCGGTGACCGCGCCGAAGGTCCGCGAGCTGCTCGGGCGCGCCCGCTTCCAGGCCGACACCAAGCGCCGCACCTCCGAGCCGGGCGTCGCGACGGGGCTCGCGTGGACGCCGGTCGGCGGCGACGTGCTGTTCATCGAGGCGACGGCGATGCCGGGCTCGGGCAAGCTCACGATCACCGGTCAGCTGGGCGACGTCATGAAGGAGTCCGCCCAGGCCGCGCTCTCCTACGTGCGCGGGCACGCCGACCTGCCGGACGACTGGTTCTCCAGCCACGACCTGCATATCCACGTGCCCGCCGGCGCGATCCCGAAGGACGGGCCGTCCGCGGGGATCACGATGGCGACCGCACTGATGTCGCTCGTCACCGGCCGCCCGGTGCGCGACGACGTCGCGATGACGGGCGAGCTGACGCTGACGGGCCAGGTCCTGCCGATCGGCGGCCTGAAGGAGAAGGCGCTGGCGGCTCAGCGGGCGGGGGTCAAGTGCGTCCTCGCCCCGAGCCGCAACGAGCCCGACCTCGAGGACATCCCCGAGGCGCTGCGCAAGGGGATGGACTTCGTCTGGGTCAAGGAGATCGGCGATGTCTTCGAAGCCGCGCTCCAGAACGGCCGCCCCGGGTATGCTCGCCCCAACTGACTGCGAACCCTGACTCTTCGAGGAGGCGCGATGGCGAACAAGAAGGTGGCCAAGGCCGGAAAGGCGGCGCAGAGCGCACGCTCGAACCCGTACGTCCAGCGGTTCCTCGAGGACGAGGATCTGCGCAAGAACATCGTGCAGGCGTACGAGTCCGCGCGTGACGCGTATGGCCGGCTGAGCAACGGCAAGAACCCGACGACGCAGATCTTCGACGACAAGAAGCTGCAGAAGCACGTCAAGAACGCCGCGGGCAACCTGCGCGACGTCTCCGTGTCGCTGCGCGAGGCGCCCAAGAAGCAGCGCAAGGGCGGGTTCGGGCGCGTCCTGCTGCTCGGCGTCGTCGGCACCGGCGTCGCGCTCGCGCTGTCGGAGGGCCTGCGCAAGAAGGTGCTCGACACGCTGTTCGGCGCCGAGGAGGAGTTCGAGTACACCTCGACGACCGCGGCGCCGTCGACGCCGGCGGGCACGCCCGCCTGAGAGACCGCTCAGACACCTTTATCCCTCCGGGCCCGGCCTCGACCGGGCCCGCTGCGTCTGGATAAAGGTGTCAGAGCTCTATTGCTAGGTTCGGTGGATGGCGAACCTCGGCACCACGGAGCTCGACGTCTTCCGCCTCTGCCTGGGCGGCAACGTCTTCGGGTGGACCGCTGACGAGACCGACTCCTTCGCGGTCCTGGACGCATACGCGGCCGCCGGCGGCAACTTCATCGACACCGCCGACACCTACATGCGCCCGAACATGGGCGTGTCGGAGACGATCATCGGGCGCTGGATGGCCGCGCGCGGCAACCGCGACGACATCGTGCTGGCGACCAAGGTGGGGTCCGACGGCGGGCTCTCGGCCGGGAACATCCGCGAGCACGCCGAGGCGTCGCTGCGGCGGCTGCAGACCGACCGCATCGACCTCTACTACGCCCACAAGGACGATCTCGACACCCCGGTGGCCGAGACGTTGCGCGCGTTCGACGAGCTCGTGCGCGAGGGCAAGGTGCGCCACATCGCCGCGTCCAACCTGTCAGCGGAGCGCCTGCGCGAGTCGCTCGACGTCTCCTGGCGCGAGGGTCTCGCCGAGTACGTCGCGCTGCAGCCCCACTACAACCTGGTCGAGCGCGAGGGCTACGAGCGCGAGTACGCTCCCGTCGTCGAAGAGCACAACCTCGCCTGCCTGCCGTACTACGCCCTCGCCAAGGGGTTCCTGACCGGGAAGTACCGGCCGGGCGGCCCGGACGTCGAGAGCCCGCGCTCCAAGGGCGCGCTCGCGTACCTCGACGGGCGCGGCGAGCGCGTGCTGGCCGCGCTCGACCAGGTCGCCGCCGAGCGCGCCGCGCCGGTCGCCGCCGTCGCGCTCGCGTGGCTGTCGGCGCAGCCGGGCGTCGTCTCGCCGATCGCCAGCGCGCGCAGCGTCGAGCAGCTCGAGGCGCTGCTGCCCGCCGTCGGCCTGAAGCTGACCGACGAGGAGCTCGCGACGCTCACCGAGGCCTCGGCCTGATGGACACCGAACGGCAGACGTTCCTCGACGAGCTGTTCGCCTCCAGCCGCGCGCACGACGAGGCGCTGGAGGACCGCCTGCAGCGCTTCCGCAACGTGGAGCCCGAGACCGCCGAGCTGCTCGGGGTGCTCGTGCGCTCGATGCAGGCCAAGCGGGTGCTCGAGATCGGCACGTCCAACGGCTACTCGACGATCTGGCTCGCCGACGCCGCCGAGGCGGTCGGCGGCTCGGTGCTGTCGCTCGAGGTCGAGCCCGAGCGCACGGCGCTCGCGCGCGCCAACCTGGCGAAGGCCGGCGTCGACGGCTTCGTCGAGCTGCGCACGGCGGACGCCGGCGAGGTGCTGGCGCAGCTCGGCGACGGCTCGTTCGACCTCGTGTTCCTCGACGCCGAGCGGCCGGCGTACGTGGGCTACTGGCCGCACCTCGTCCGGGTCCTGCGCGACAACGGGCTGCTGGTCGTCGACAACACGCTCTCGCACGCGAACCAGCTGACCGAGTTCTCCGAGCTGGTCTACGGCGACGCGCAGGTCACCAGCACGCTGGTCACGGTCGGCGCCGGCGTGCTGCTCGCCGTCAAGTCCGACTGAGGCAGGCGAGCAGCCGGAAGGCGCGGTCGAGCTCGGTCAGCAGGTCGGCCTCCGGGTGGCGGATCCAGTGCCGGTAGGTGGCGGTCGCGGCGCCGAGCGCGGCGTCGGCGATCACCTGCGGGACGTGGTCCTCGGGACTCGCACCGGTGCGGGCGGCGACGAACTCGGCGACGACCGCGCTCCACTCGCGGTAGCGCAGCATCGAGTGGGCCTGCAGCGCAGGCACCGTCGTGATCAGCGTCATGCGGATCCGCAGCTCTCCGAGCTCGGCCTCACCGTAGTCGTTGAACGAGACCACGGCGCGGCGCAGCGCATCCATCAGCGGCTCCTCGGGGTCCGCCTGCGCGAGCTGCTCTCTCAGCCCCTCGAGCTGCCGGCTGAACTCGCCCCAGACGATGTCGTTCTTGCTCGGGTAGTAGCGGAACAAGGTCCGTGTTCCGACACCGACAGCCGCCGCGATCTCATCCATCGTGGTCGCGGAAAAACCCTGCTCGGAGAACAGCTGCAGGGCCGCGTGGGCCACCTCGCGGCGTGATGTCGTCCTTGGCCTGCCCGGCCGTGTTCGAGCGTTCGCCATGCGGGATTTGGCATCCTATGCCATTATTCCGCCGCAGCGCGGATGACCCTCGCTGAGCCTCTATCCGTCGGGCCGAGGACGGCCCCTACTCGCGTCGTCTTCGGGCCGCACGAGACAAATCTCGGGCGCCGGCGCTCGATCTCCTCGCGCCACGTGGCGTACTACGCGGCGCGGGCCGCGGGAGGCGCCGGGGTGATCGTCACCGAGACCGCCTCGGTGCACGACTCCGACTGGCCCTACGAGCGCGCGCCGCTGGCGCGCGAGTGCGCGGCGGGCTGGCGCACCGTCGCCGCCGTGTGCCGCCCGCACGGGACGCTCGTGCTCGCCGGGCTCGGCCACGCCGGCGCGCAGGGCTCGAGCGCGTACTCACAGGCGGTGCTGTGGGGCCCGTCACGCGTGGCCGACGCGATCAGCCGTGAGATGCCGGCGCCGATGGAGCGCGACGAGATCGCCGCGGTCGTCGCCGGGTTCGCCGCCGCCGCGTCGCTGGCCGCCGCCGCCGGGCTGGACGGCGTCGAGATCGACGCGGGCCCGATCTCGCTGCTGCGGCAGTTCCACTCAGGGCTGACGAACCTGCGCGGCGACGAGTACGGCGCCGACAAGCTGCGCTTCACGCGCGAGGTGCTTGCCGCGGTGCGCGACGCGATCGGCGCGGACCGGGTGCTCGCGCTGCGCCTGTCGTGCGACGAGCTGGCGCCGTGGGCGGGCATCACGCCCGAGCAGGCCGAGGAGCACGTGGACGCGTTCGCGGACGCGATCGACCTCCTCACCGTCGTGCGCGGCGGGCCGTTCTCGGTCACCGCCTACCGCCCCGACGCGCACGTGGAGCCACTCTTCAACCGCGCGCTCTGCACGCGGATGCGGGGGGCCGCCGCGGGCCGCTGCGCGGTCGTCCTGCAGGGCAGCGTGGTCGATCCCGGCGACGCGTCCGCGGCCGTGTCGGTCGGCGCCGCCGACCTCGTCGAGTGCACGCGCGCCCAGATCGCCGACCCGCGCTTCGTCGCGCACGTGCGCGCCGGCACGCCGGAGCAGATCCGCCCCTGCGTCCTGTGCAATCAGGCGTGCCGCGTGCGCGACCCGCGCAACCAAGTCGTGAGCTGCATCGTCGAGCCCGAGAGCGGCTACGAGACGCTGACGCACGCCGGAGGCGGCGAGCCGCGCGAGGTGCTCATCGTCGGCGCGGGGCCGGCGGGGCTCGAGTGCGCGCGCGAGCTGGCGCTGCTCGGGCACACGGTCACCGTCGCGGAGCGCGAGGCGTTCACCGGCGGCGCGCTGCGCATCGTCGGCCGCGAGCTCGGCAACCCGCGGATGGTGGAGTTCTGCGACTGGCTGGAGGAGCAGTGCCGCTGGCTCGGCGTCACGATCGAGCTCGGCCGCGAGGTGACCCCGAGCGAGGCGCTCGCCGCGGGCGAAGAGGCCGGCATGACCGTCCAGCCCATCGCGCTCGAGGCCGCCGGCGCCGCTGCGGGCTCGCACGCCGGCCGGGGATGGCTCCCGGCCGCGGACGTCGCCGGCCACCGCACCGCCGTCGCGGCGCCGCCCGGCCACCGGCGCCGCGACGTCATCGTCGCCACGGGCTCGCGTCCGGCGCGGACCACCTTCCCCTCCGTCGACGCGCTCTCGGCGCTCGCGGGCGCCGCCCTCCCAGAAGGGGCGGTGCTGGTCCACGACCCCGTCGGCGACGTGGCCGGCGTCGCCGTCGCCGAGTGGCTCGCCGCCGCCGGGCGCACCGTCTCGCTCGTCACGCAGGACCAGGTCGCCGGCGTGCAGCTTGCGCGCACCGGCGATCTCGCCGACGCCAACGGGCGCCTGCAGCGCGCCGGCATCGGGCGCGAGCTGCGCTCGATGATCCGCGAGGCGGGCCACGGGCGGGCCGTGCTCGAGGACGTGTGGACCGGCGAGCGGCGCGAGGTCCCCTGCGCGGTCGTGGTGGACTGCGGCCACCGGCTCCCGGACCAGTCGCTGCCCGGGCCGCGAGCGGGGGATTGCGTCGCGCCGCGCGGCGTCCTGCCGGCGATCCTGGAGGGGCGCCGGCTCGCGCGGGACCTCGGCGCGTGACCTACGCGCGTCTGTTCACGCCGTTGCGGATCGGCCCGCTGACCGTCCGCAACCGGATCGTGTTCGCGGCGCACCTGACCAACTACGCCCAAGACGGCCTGCCGACGGCCCGCCACGCCGCGTACTACGCCGCGCGCGCCGCGGGCGGGGCCGGGCTGATCGTCACCGAGGAGCACTCGACCCATCCGACCGACTGGCCGTACGAGAAGCTGATCCACGCGTACCGGCCCGAGGTCCTGCCGGGCTACCGCGCGATCACCGACGCGGTGCACGCGCACGACGTCCCGATCCTCGCGCAGATCAACCACAACGGCGGGCAGTCGTCGGGCATGTACACGCGGCTGCCGGTGTGGGCCCCGAGCCCCGTCGCCGACCCGCTGTTCCGCGAGGTGCCCATGGCGATCGGCGAGCAGGAGATCCGCGAGGTGATCGACGGCTATGCGACGGTCGCGGCGCGCTGCGCCGAGGGCGGCTTCGACGGCGTCGAGCTGCAGTGCTCGCACTCCTCGCTCGTGCGCGGCTTCCTCTCGCCGCTGACCAACCGGCGCACGGACCGCTACGGCGGCGCGCTCGAGCACCGGGCGCGGCTGCTGCTGGAGATCGTGGCGGCGGTGCGCGAGGCGATCGGCGGCTCGCGCGCGCTCGGCGTGCGGCTGTGCGGCGACGAGCTGCTCGAGGGCGGCACGACGATCGACGAGGCGGTCGCGGTCGCGCGGATGGCCGACGCCACGGGGCTGGTGGACTACATCAACACGTCGATCGGCGTGGCGACGGCGACGCTGTACATGATCGAGGCGAGCATGCAGGTCCCGCCGGGGTACGCGATGTTCATCCCGAGCGCGATCCGGGCCGCGGTCGGCGTGCCGGTCGTCGGCGTCGGGCGCTTCAAGGATCCGCTGCAGGCCGACCGCGCGCTGCAGGACGGCTTCTGCGACCTCGTCGGCGTCGTGCGCGGGCAGATCGCCGACCCCGAGTTCGCCGCGAAGGCGCGCTCCGGGCACGCCGAGGAGATCCGCACGTGCCTGTCGTGCAACCAGGAGTGCGTCGGGCGCGTCGGGCTCAACGGCCCGCTCGGCTGCATCGAGAACCCGCGCGTGGGGCGCGAGGCCGAGCCGCTGCCGGCGGCCGGCGGCCGGCGGCGCGTCGTGGTCGTCGGCGGCGGGCCGGGCGGGCTGCAGGCGGCGGTCACGGCGGCCGAGCGCGGCCATGACGTCGTCGTCTTCGAGCGCGAGGCCCGCCTCGGCGGGCAGGTTCCGCTCGCCGCCGGCGTGCCGAGCCGCGCGGAGCTGCTCGACCTCACGCGCAATCTCGCGGCGCACGCGCGGCGGCTCGGCGTCGATGTGCGGCTGGGGGTGGCGGCGGACGCCGGCGAGGTGCTCGGGGCGGCGCCGGACGCGGTCGTGCTGGCGACCGGCGCGAAGCCGCTCGCGCCGTGGTGGGCCGGCGGCCACGAGCGCGTGGTCGACGTCCGCGACGTGCTCGCGGGCCGCGCGACGCCGGCAGGGCGGGTGATCGTCGTCGACGAGCTCGGCTTCCATCAGGCGACCTCGGTCGCCGAGTTGCTCGCCGATCGCGGCTGCGACGTCGAGATCGTGACGAACGCGATGGTGGTCGGGCAGGATCTCGGCCTCACGCTGGACCTGGAGACCTGGAACGTGAGAGCGCATGCCAAGGGGATCCGGCAGGCGACCGACCTCGTGCCGATGGGCGTAGAGGACGACGCGCTGACGCTGCTGCACCACCCGACCGGCGTGAGCGAGCGGCGCCCGTTCGACTGGGTCGTGTGCGCGGTGCACCAGGCGCCGGAGGACGAGCTGTGGCACAAGCTGCGCGACGCCGAGTTCCCGGTCCACCGCGTCGGGGACTGCCTCGCGCCGCGGCGCGCGCACGCGGCGGTCATGGAGGGCCACCGGGTGGCGGTTGCACTGTGAGGTCGGTCGCCGTCGTCGTCGCTCGCGCGGGGCGGCTGCCGCTGGGCGCCGCCGAGGCGGCCTCGGCGGCCGGCGGCGAGGCGATCGTGGTGGGCGACGGCGCGCGCGCCGCCGCCGGCGAGCTGGCGGCGCGCGCCCACTGGTGCGACACCGGTCCGGGGCTGCGGGCCGCGGCGCTGACCGCGGCGCTCGCGCCGCTGCTGGCCGAGGCCGCGCTCGTGATCCTTCCCGCGTCGCCGGACGGGCGCGACCTCGCGCCGCGCCTCGCCGCCGCGCTGGATCGCCCACTGCTCGACGGGGCGATCTCCGTCGCGCTCGACGGGGAGACCGTGCGCGCCGAGCTCTCGCGCCACGAGTCCCGCACGCTGCTGCGGTGCGAGGCTCCCGCGCCCGCCGTCGCGACGCTCGAGCCCGGCTCGCTCACGCCGCGGGCCGCCGTCGCCTCGCGCGAGCGGATCCCGCTCGAGGTCCCTGACGACGCGCCCGACCCCGAGGTGCTCGAGGTGCTCGAGCCGGAGACGCGCGAGCTGGCCGACGCGCGCCTCGTGCTCGGCGGCGGCGGCGGGCTGGTCTCCGACCCCGGCGAGGGCCGGGCGGCGTTCGAGCTGCTCGAGCGCGCCGGCGCCGCGCTCGGCGCCGCGGCGGGCGCCACCCGCGTCGCCACCGACGCGGGCTGGATCGCCCGCGAACGGCAGATCGGGACGACCGGCGCGCTGATCGACCCGGAGCTCTACGTCGCGCTCGGCGTCGCGGGGGCGAGCCAGCACACGGCGGGGCTCGGGCGCCCGGCGCACATCGTCAGCGTCAACACGGACGCGGCATGCCCGATGAGCGCGATGGCCGACCTCGCGATCGTGGCCGATGCGCGCGCCCTGCTCGACGAGCTCGTGCGGCGGCTCGATGCTTGACGCGGTGGTCGTCGGCGCCGGTCCCGCGGGCGCCGCCGCCGCGCTCTCGCTGGCGCAGGCGGGACGCGACGTCGTGCTGCTCGAGCGCGGGCCGTTCCCGGGCGCGAAGAACGTCTACGGCGGCGTCGTGTACGGACGCGTCCTCGACGCGGTCGTCCCGCGCTGGTGGGAGGAGGTGCCGGTCGAGCGCTGGGTCGTCCGCCGCTCGACCGCCGTGCTGACCGAGACCCAGGCGCTGACCGTCGACTTCCGCACCCAGGCCTGGGGCGAGGCGCCGTACAACGGCATGACGACCTACCGGGCGCGCTTCGACTCGTGGCTCGCCGACAAGGCGGTCGAGGCGGGCGCGCGGCTGGTGACATCGACGGTCGCGACCAGCCTGCTGCGCGACGCGCGCGGCCGCGTGGCAGGCGTCCGCACCGACCGCCCCGGCGGCGACCTCCCCGCACGCGTCGTGATCGCCTGCGACGGCGTCAACTCGTTCCTCGCCAAGGAGGCCGGACTGCTGCCGCGCGCCGACGCCGCGCGCCACACGCTGGGCGTCAAGGAGGTGCTCTCGCTGCCGCGCGAGGCGATCGACGAGCGCTTCGGCCTGCACGGGGACGAGGGGCTGGACCTCGAGATCCTCGGCGGCACGCTCGGCATCCCGGGCGGCGGGTTCCTCTACACGGGCGCGGACACGCTGGCGGTCGGCGCCGTGCTCTCGCTGCCGCACCTCGCGAAGGCGAGGATCCGCCCTGAGCAGGTCGTCGCCGCGCTCAAGCGGCACCCGGCGATCGCGCCCTACGTGCGCGGCGGCGAGCTGCTCGAGTACTCCGCGCACCTGATCCCCGAGGGCGGCTACGACGCGCTGCCCGCCAAGCTCGCGCTCGACGGGCTGCTCGTCGCCGGCGACGCCGCCGGCCTCGCCCTCGCGACCGGGCTGTGGCTGGAGGGCGTGAACTTCGCGATCGGCTCCGGGCTCGCCGCGGGCCGCGCTGCGGCGGCGGCGCTGGAGCGCGGCGACGTGTCCGAGCGCGCGCTGGCGAGCTACCGCCGCGCGCTCGAGTCCGACTTCGTGCTGCGGGACCACAAGCGGCTGCGGCGCGCGCCTGAGCTCGTGCTGTCGCAGCGGATCCAGCAGCGCTACCCCGGCCTGATCTGCGACCTCGTCGAGGGTGCCTTCACCGTCACGAATCCCACGCCGAAGCCCGGCCTGGGGCGGCTCGCGCGGCGCACGGCCGCGCGGCACGGGCTGCGGCTGCGCGAGCTGGCGAGCGACGGGCTGAAGGCCGCGAGGGCGTTCCGGTGACGCGCTACGCCGGCATCGCCTTCGAGGATCGGATGGCGACGGTCGAGTTCCGCGTCGCCGAGCGGCCGCACATCAGCGTCGACTCGCGCGTGTGCGAGGGCTGCTCGACCAAGGCGTGCGTCACCGCGTGCCCGGCCGACCTGTTCGCCCTCACCGCCGACGGCGGCATCCTCTTCAACTACGAGCAGTGCTTCGAGTGCGGCACCTGTTACATGGTCTGCAACGAGGAGGGCGCGATCTCGTGGAGCTACCCCGACGGCGGGATGGGCGTCGTCTTCCACCATGGCTGACGTCGCCGCCGTACTGCGCTGGACCGCCGTGCGGACGGCGGTCGATCCGCTCACCGGCGCGGTCCTCGGCGCCTTCTACGGGTTCCCGCCCGCCGACTGGGCGGCGCTCGAGCACGCGCTGCGGCTCGGCCAGGCGCGCGCCGTCTGCGTCGCGCCGGCCGGCGCGGACCTGGGCGAGGTCGCCGCGCTCGCCCCGACCGTCCGCTTCGCGCACGGCGATCCCGCCGCCCTCGCCGCCGAGCTGCGCGGCGCGCTCGTCCTGTGCGGCGATCACGGCACGCTTCCCGCCCTGCTCGCCCACGAGCTCGGCGTCCCGCAGGCGCTCGGCGTCGTGCGGATCGAGCACGGGATCGCCGAGCGCCGGCTCGACCACGGCCTGCGCGAGCGCCTGCGCATCGACGGGCCCGCGGTCGTGTCCGTGGAGGCCGCGGGCGTCCGCGTCCGGCGCGCGCCGCTCGGCGCGCTGCTGCGGGAGCCGGACATCCGGCACGTCGCCGACCCGCCGCCGCGCAGCCGCGTGAAGGTCACCGCCACGCTGCCGTTCCGCCCGCCGCCGCGCGTCGTCCCGCCCCCGGCCGGCGACGCCACGGCGCGGCTGCGCGCACTCACCGGCGTCGACGAGGCGCGCGAGCCGCCGACGGTGCTCGGGCCGCTCGGCGCCTCAGCGGCCGCCGACGCGCTGCTCGGCTTCCTCGAGCGCCACGGCTATCTCAGGAGTCGGGCAGCACCGGTACGTTGACGAGCATCACCGCGGCGACGCACGCGGCGACGACGGCGAGCGTTCCGGCGATGCCGAGTACGCGTTGGGTGCGCGTCGCGTTCTCCGCGCGCCGCTTGGCCTTCTCGGCCTCCTCGAGCGCCTTCTCGAGCAGCCGCTCCGCCCATTCGAACTCGAGCGCGAGCATCGCCAGGCCGAGGGGGATGAGCACGAACGCCGGCCCGGGCGTGACGAGCATGATCACGCCGGCGATCAGGACGAGGAAGCCGGCGGCGCCCCAGGCGATCCGGAACACGGGATGCCGCGTGCGGTGGTGCTCCTGGCGCTGCAGCAGCCGCTCGATGATCCTCGGCCGCTCGCTCATTGCTCCCCGATCAGGTCGCGCACCTCGACGAGCGCGCCGGGGCGCTCGGCGGTGTCGGCCGACGGGTTGCCCAGGCGGTCCTGCCAGGCGACCAGGAACGGGTGCGGGTCGACCGCCTTGCCGCCGTCCGGGTGGATCTCGAAGTGCAGGTGCGGCGGCGTCGGCTCGGCGTCGCCGGTGTTGCCGACGTAGCCGAGCACGGTCCCGGCCTTCACGTGCGCATGGTCGACGGCCTCGGGGCTGAACGCCGAGAGGTGCGCGTAGAAGAACTGGTCGCCGGTGTCGGCGTAGACCCACAGCCGGTTGCCGGAGATCTTCAGCGAGCCGACGTTCTCGACCGTGCCGTCGGCGACGGCGACGACGGGCGTGCCGAAGCCGGCGAAGAGGTCGTTGCCCTCGTGGAAGCCGGCGTCGGCGCGGAAGGCGCCGAACGGGCCGCCGATCGTCGTCCTGCCGCGCACCGGGAACTGGAAGCGCGTGGAGAGCAGCCGCTTCTTGTAGCTCGGCGGCTTCTTGGCCTTGGGCTTATCCGGAGTCGGCGTGGCGGTCACCGACGGCGCCGGCGTGGCGGTCGGCGTCGGCGTCGCGGTCGGCGTGGGGGTGGCGGCACCGTCGCGCGCGGTCGCGGTCACGTCGGCGACGATCACGCTCGTGCCGGCGGGATACCCACCGTCCGCCGCGGCCAGCTCGAGCCGCAGCCCTGCGCCGTCGCGGTTGACCTCGACGGTGCCTGCGCCGTCCGGCAAGTCGTAGGACTTGCCCGAGCTGACGTCGCCGATCGTCTGGTCGCCGATCGCGAGGTTCTCGACGCCGCCGTCGTAGCCGACGCGGCCCTTGCCGTCGGCCTGCGCGCTGCGGGTCACGCGGTCGGCCGTGACCAGCCCGTCGAGCAGGTCGACGTCGCGCGCCTCGGCGGTCGACTCGGCCGTCGCGTCGCCGCCGCCGCGCGAGGACGAGGCGCTCGCGGAGCCGCCGCCGAGCCGGATGCCCTTGGGCGTCCTGGAGGGCGCGCTGCGGCTCGCGTCGTCGTCGCCGGACACGCTCACGGACGCGACGGTGCCGAGCGACCCGCTCACCACGGCCGCGTGCGCGCGGGCGGTGGGAGTGGACGCTGCGGGGGAGACGGACGCGAGGATCGCTGCGGCCGCCGCGGTGGCGGCGAGCGCGCCGGGGACACGGAGCCTCACGCCAAGAGTGTGCCAAACCGCGTCCCTGCCGCGACGCGGTCGCGGCGTGTCAGTTCCCTGTCTTCAGTATTGAACTGCGGCCCCCCTCCGCGCGATACGCTGCGCACGACAGGTCACGCGCGCCGGCTGGGGTGTTGGCCGCGTGGACGAAGACCTCTCCTGTAGGGAGGAGATTTGCGAGGTCTCATCATGGCGCCGGCGCTGCTCGGCTGCCTCCTGCTGCCCGCTGTCGCGGACGCCGCGCAGCTCCAGCGGCACGCGGTGACGCAGTCGACCGCGGCCGTCGTCTCGTACTGGACCCCGGCACGGATGCGTGCCGCCCAGCCCGCCGACCGGGTGCTGGCGCCGTCGGGAGCGAAGGTGAAGGCGAAGCCGCCCAAGACGCAGGCCGCATGGTCGTCGTTCGAGGTCACGACGCCGTACACCGATCAGCCGACCTCGACGCACGGCAAGGTGTTCTTCACGCTGGGCGGCGTCGATTACGTCTGCTCGGGCACGGCGCTGCTGAGCGCGAACAAGAGCGTGGTGTGGACGGCGGGCCACTGCGTCAACGAAGGCCCCGGCGCCTACGCCACCCGATGGGCGTTCGTCCCCGGCTACAAGGATGGGGCCGCTCCGTTCGGCGTGTTCGCCTCGCGGGCCCTGATGACGACGTCGGCGTGGGGGAGCGGCGGCGACTTCGGCCACGACGAGGGAGCGGCCGTCGTCGGCACCGCGAACGGCAAGGCGCTGACCGATGCGGTCGGCGGCCGCGGGATCACGTTCAACTACAGCCGCTCCCAGCAGTTCCAGTCGCACGGCTATCCGGCCGCGCCGCCGTTCAACGGCGAGCGCCACTGGGTCTGCGACTCGGCGCCGGCGGCGTCCGACAGCTCGGCGTCACCGGCGACGATGGGGATCGGCTGCGACATGACGGGCGGCTCGAGCGGCGGCGGCTGGATCGTCGGCTCCACGCTGTACTCGGTCAACTCGTACGGCTACGCGAACCAGCCGAATGTGATGTACGGGCCCTACATGGACTCGACCGCGCAGTCGCTGTACACGGCGGCGGCGGCGGCGTGAGTGCGTGAGCGCGGGGCGGGCGCCCGAGCGCCCGCCCCCTCACCCCATCTCGTGGTGCGCGTGCGACTCGGGCAAGCGCGACGGCTTCCCGTCGCGGAGCCGGAACGCGGCTCCGGTCGCGAGCACAGGGCCGCCCGGCTTGCGTGAGATCGCGACCCGCGCGCGGCCCACGCGCGCGCCGTGGTGCATGAGCGAGCCGCGCCCGCGCGAGTCGAGCCTCACGTGCCCCGCGGCGCGCCACATGAAGCGCTCGCGCGAGTAGACCTGCAGGGTCGCGATCAGGCCCGGGCGCGCGCTGACGCGCACCATGTGGCCCGACAGCTTCACGCGCACGTCGATCCGCTCGGCCACCGTCACCGTCGCGCCCGGGCTCTCGCCCCAGGCGGTCCGCGCGCGGTAGACCGAGGTCGCCTCCGGGCGCACCCGGGCGGTGAACGAGCCGTCGGCGCCCGGCACGACGTCTCCCATCGGCGCCCACGCCGCGCCCGCTTGGCGCTCGATCGCCACCCCGGGCGTGCCCGCCGGCACGCGCCCTGCGAGCGACACGGTCTCGCCCGCGAACGCCGAGCCGCCGGCCAGCGTCGCCGCCACGACGTCGACCTCGCCCGCCATGAACGGGTGGATCGTGCACACGAACGGCTGGGGGCCCACGGAGTCGAACTCGTGCGTGAAGAACGAGGACGACGCCAGCGGCCCCGACTCGAATCCTCCGCCCTTGACGTCGTGCGCCGTCAGGTCGCCGTTGCGGAACAGCACGGCGTCGCCCGGGAGGATCGTGACCCGCGCCGGGGAGAACGACTTGCCGGGCATCGAGATCGTCGTCGTCTCGGCCGAGGCGGCGGCCGGCGCGGCGGCGAGGATCGCGGCGGCGCCGAGGATCAGGCGCTTCATCGGCTCACCCGGTAAAGCCCGATCATCCCCTGCATCATGTGGCTCTCGACGTGGCAGTGATAGAGCCACGTGCCCGGCGCGTCCTCGCGCCAGCGCACCGACCAGCTCTCCGCCGGCCCGACCGACCGCGTGTCCTGCGTCACGCCCGACGACGCGCGCCAGCGGTGCCCGTGCACGTGGAAGGTGTGGAACTCGTCGCCGAGCGAGAGCACGTCCCACTGCACCACGTCGCCGACGCGCGCCTTGAACACCGGCGTGTTGCCGACGAACGCCCGGCCGTCGATCGTCTCGAAGCCGCCGAGCGCGGTGAAGAACGCGACGAACTCGCGGTCGGGGCGCCGCTCGCCGCGCCGCAGGATGGACAGCGCGCCGTACATGCCGCCCTTCAGCGACGCCTCCATCGCCGGCCCGTGGTCGTGGTAGGACCACACGCCGCCTGAGTCGCGACCGGCGTGCAGCGTGTAGGTGACGGACTGCCCGACCTTCACCTCGGCGTCGCGGCCGGAGAAGCCGGGCACATAGGAGCCGTCGGAGGACGGCTTGTACTCGACGCCGTGGAAGTGCATGGAGTGCGGTGCGCGGGTCAGCGTGTCGAGGTTCTTGAAGTGGACCTTCAGCGTGTCCCCGACGCGCGCCTTGAGCAGCGGGCCGGGGATGCGGCCGACGCCCGACGCGGTGTCCTCGGCCGACGGCGCGGGCGCGCGGAAGCCGCGCGAGTAGCGCCGGTAGGTCACCGTCGGGAAGATCGTCGCAGCCGCGTCGTAGCGCGCGCCGTGGATCGCGTCCTGCCCGTTGATCACGGGGTTCCAGCGCGTGGGCACGGCGGCCACCCAGTACTCGCGCGTGGCGGCGGCGGACTCCGCCGGGTACGCCGCGGCGGCGAGGACCGCGCACAGCAGCCCTCGCCGGATTCCGCGCATCACTTGACGGTGATCGTGCCCTGCATCCACGGGTGGACGGCGCAGAAGTAGCTCAGCTTGCTGCCCTTCTTCGCGGTCACCTTGAACGTCACCTTGCCCTTGGGCGGCAGGAAGATCGAGTCGCCGGCCGTGGTCTTGGTGCCCTCGGTGTCGAAGCCGGGCCGGCCGGCGTCCACGAGCGGCTGCTTGACCTCACCGGTCGTCGGATCGGCCTGATGGGCCGCCAGCAGCGGCCCGCACGCCGCGCACTGCATGACCTGGGCGGCCGTCCTCGGCAGCGCCGACTTCTTCAGCAGCGACAGCGAGTGCGGAGCGCCGTCCTTGCTCTTGTTGCGCAGCGTGATCGTCGCGCCGGACTTGACGGTGATGTCGCCCGGGACGAACTTCTGGCCGTCCTGGATGTACTCGTTGATCTTGACCTTCGACGTTCCTTGGGCCTCGATCGTGTTGGCCTTCGGCGCGGCCAGCGCCGGCGCCGCCACGGCGAGCGCCGCGACGGCGGCGAGCGCCGGCGGGGTGCGACGGATCATCCTTGTCCTCCTTAGGTCACTGGGAAGGCGCATCCTCGTCGCACGGCCCCGGCGCCGCATCGGGGATATCCCTAGAACAGCCCTCGTGCTGCCCACACCACGCGCGGCGAGCCGCGCGGGCGCAGGCGCCATGTCGCGAGCGCGCGACGCGCGTCCAGGCGCCCCGCGACGACGTCGACCCAGTCCGCGTAGCGGCAGCGCAGCTCGACGTCGACGGACGCCGCGCGGCCTGCGGCCGCGCTCGCAGCGCCGTCGTGCACGACCAGGTGCCACGGCTCGGCATCGGAGAACTCCCACTGCACGGTGAACGGCCCCGCCGGTGCCGTGCGGTGATCGACGGCGCGCCGCAGCACGTCGAACAGCAGCTTCATCGCGTCCGGGTCGCGCGCGGGCGCGCCGTCGGCCGGCCCGGCGAAGCCGGCGCGCAGCATCGCAAGCGCCCGCTCGCCGCGCTGCTCGGGCGTCATGTCGAGCGGGAACACCTGCGGGCCCGGCAGCGACTCCAGCGGCAGTCCCGCCGCGCGCATCTTGGCCTCGAACGAGCGCGCCGCCTCGGCATAGATCTCCTCCAGCGTGAAGCCGAAGACCTCGGTGTACTCGCGGTTCCAGGCGGGCGGGACGAACACGGCGATCGAGTACGGCGTCGCGGTCCGGATCAGCGCAGCGACGGCATCGACCACGCCCGGATCCGACTCGGCCAGGTCGTGCAGCAGCCGCACGCCGAACGCGATGTGGCGCTGCTCGTCGAGCGCCACCTGCTTCATGCCCGCACGGAAGCCGGGCAGCAGCCCACGCCGCTCGAGCGCGTCGGAGATGAAGTGCTGGCCCGGCTGCGCGAGCGTCGCCTCGACGACGAGGTGGTACATCGTCACCGCCCGCGCCAGCGCGGCGCGCGAGCGGTCGCGCCGCAGCCTGCCGGTCTCCTCGCGCAGCAGGTCGAACGTGCGCCGGAAGCCCCACGTGAGCTCCGGCTCGGTCGCGCACAGGCCGGAGGCCACCGTCCCGTCGCCGCGCCCCACGACCTCGTGCATGAAGCGCTTGAAGAAGACGGCGTGGCGCGCCTCGTCGACCTGCTGCGTCGCGAGGAAGTACCTCTGCTCCTCCAGCGGCGCCGCGTCGATGAACGGCGCGAGGTCGGCGGCCACCGCGTCCTCGCCGTGGAAGAAGAGCGCGTAGTTCCACAGCGCCGCACGCCGCTCCAGCTCGCTCATCGCCGCCCACTGCGCGCGGTCCTCGGTGAAGTCGATCTCGGTCGCCCGCCAGTTGCCGCGCTCCCAGCGGGCGTAGAGATCGTCGTAGGAGACCTGCGCGACGGCCGGCACGAGGCCGGAACCTACTCCCCGCCGCCTATGCGGGGGTGCGATTCGTCACACGCCGCCCGAGCTCGTCGGCGAGCTCGGCGATCGGCACGCGCTCCTGCGTCAGCGAGTCGCGGTCGCGCAGCGTGACGGTGCGGTCCTCGATCGTCTGGTGGTCGATCGTGACCGCGTACGGCGTTCCGATCTCGTCCTGGCGCCGGTAGCGCCGGCCGATCGCGCCGCCGTCGTCGTACTCGGCGCTCATGCGCGTGCGCAGCGACTCGTAGACCTCGCGCGCGACCTCGGGATGCCCGGCCTTGCGCAGCAGCGGCAGCACCGCGACCTTCACCGGGGCGACCGACGGGTGCAGGCGCAGGACCGTGCGCTCCTCGCCGCCCAGCTCGTCGGTGTCGTAGGCCTCGCACAGCAGCGCGAGGATCGTCCGCCCGACGCCGGCGGCCGGCTCGATCACGTGCGGGACGTAGCCCTTGCCGGTCTGCGGGTCCTTCCACTCGAGCTTCTCGCCCGAGAACTTCGCGTGCTGCGTGAGGTCGAAGTCGCCGCGGTTGGCGACGCCCTCGAGCTCCGACCAGCCGATCGGGTACAGGTACTCGACGTCGGCGGTGCCGGAGGAGTAGTGCGAGAGCTCCTCGAGGGTGTGCTCGCGCAGCCGCAGCCGCTCGCGCGAGATCCCCAGGCGCGCGTACCAGTCCAGCCGCTCCTGGCGCCAGTAGTCGTACCACTTGCCCGCCTCGTCCGGCGGGACGAAGAACTCCATCTCCATCTGCTCGAACTCGAGCGTGCGGAAGATGAAGTTGCCCGGCGTGATCTCGTTGCGGAACGACTTGCCGACCTGCGCGATCCCGAACGGCGGCCGCTTGCGCGCGTATTGAAGCGTCTGCTTGAAGTCGAGGAAGATGCCCTGCGCCGTCTCCGGCCGCAGGTAGACCGCCGCGCCGGCCTCCTGTACGGGGCCGATCGTGGTCTCGAACATCAGGTTGAACGCGCGCGGCTCGCTCAGCTCGCCGCCGCAGACGGGGCAGACGACCTTCGCGGGGTCCTCGCCGCGCGCCTCGGCCTCCTCCTGGAGGTGATCCAGGCGGAAGCGCCGCTTGCACTTGCCGAGGCACTGGACAAGCGGATCGGTGAAGCCGGCGAGGTGCCCGGAGGCCTCCCACGTCCGCGGGTGCTGGATGATCGCGGAGTCCAGCGCGACGATGTCGTCGCGCTCGAAGACCATCGCGCGCCACCACTCGTCGATGACGTTGCGCTTGAGGAGCACGCCGTAGTGCCCGTAGTCGTACGTGTTGGCGATGCCGCCGTAGATCTCGGAGGCGGGGAAGATGAGGCCCCGGCGCTTGGCCAGGGCCACGACCTCGTCCATGGTGGCTGCGGGCATGGCCGCTGAGTCTAGGGCGCCTATACTCGGCCGCCGGCATGCCGATTTACGAGTACCGCTGTGAGAACGGGCACCTCTTCGAGGTGATGCAGAGGATCACCGAAGACCCGGTGACCGAGTGCGAGGTCTGCGGAGCGCCGGTGCAGCGGGTGTTCCATCCCGTCGCCGTGCACTTCAAGGGATCGGGCTTCTACAACACCGACTACGGCACGGCCAAGCGGCGCCGCGAGAGCGCGGACTCCGCCGCGTCGGGCGCCGACAAGCACGACGCCAAGGCCGCCGAGAAGAAGTCCGACAGCTCGGGGTCCTCCGCGCCCAGCACGTCGCCCTCGAGCGGCGGCTCGTCGTCCGACAAGCCATAAGCGGACCTGATCGGGCGGCCTACGGATCGTCATTGGTGCTGACGGGTGGGCGCTGGGACACTCGGTGTCCATGTCCGCACGCCACGCCTCGCTGCTCGCCGCGCTGGCCGCCATCTGGGGCGGCTCCTACCTGCTGATCAAGTACGCCCTCGACGGCTTCTCGGCCGCCGCGATCGTCTCGTTCCGCTGCCTGCTCGCCTCGGCGGTCCTGTACGCCGCGCTGCGCGCGACCGGCGCCGCCAAGCCGGCGCTCGCGGATCTCCGCGCGCGGCCGAAGTTGGCGCTGATCCTCGGCCTCACGGCGGTCGCGTTCCCGTTCCTGTTGATCACGTTCGGCGAGCACGTCGTCCCGAGCGGACTGACGGCCGTGCTGATCTCGCCCACCTCGCTGTTCGTCGCCCTGTTCGCGCCCGCCATCGACCCGAGCGAACGCATCGACCGCCGCCAGGCGGCCGGCATGGGACTCGGGCTGCTCGGCGTCGCGATGGTGGTCGGCGTCGACTCGGTGAGCACGGCGGGCGAGTTCCTCGGCGCGCTCGCGATGGTCGGCGCGGCGGCGTTCTACGGGCTCTCGACGTTCGTCGTGAAGGGCCGCTTCGGCCACCTGGCGTCGATGCAGACCTCGTGGATCTCGGTGACCGTGGCCGGCGTCGTCACGCTGCCGGTCGCGATCGCCACCACGCCCGGCCACACGCCGACGCTCGGCGCGAGCGCGGCGCTGGTCGTGCTCGGCGCCGTGGGGACGGCGATCGCGTTCGTGATCTTCTACAAGCTGATCAACGAGATCGGCGCCGGCCGCGCCTCGCTCGTCTCCTACCTGGCCCCGGGCGTCGCGCTGTTCTACGGCGCGGTCTTCCGCGACGAGGCGATCACGGTCGCGGCGGTCGCGGGCCTGGCGCTGATCCTCGGCGGCGTCTACATCGCGTCGCGCAAGCGCAAGGCCGCGCGACTGGTGAAGCCGGCGCCTTCCGCCGCCCGCGCGTAGTAGCGTGCCCCGGCAGTGGACCTGACGCTCTCGCCGGCCGAGGAGGAGTTCCGGGACGGGCTGCGCGCCTGGATCGCCGAGCATCACCCTGGCCGCGAGCCGGACGCCGACGAGGAGGCGTTCAGGTTCCGCCGCGACTGGCAGCGCAAGCTCAACGATCGCGGCTGGGCGGGACTGACGTGGCCGAGCGAGTTCGGCGGCGCGGGCGCGACGATGATCGAGCAGGCGATCTTCTTCGAGGAGATCGCCCGCGCCCGCGCGCCGCAGATGGCGAACGTGCTCGGGCTGACGATGGGCGGCCCGACCGTGATCGCGCACGGGACCGACGAGCAGAAGGAGCGCTTCCTCGCCCCGATCCTGAGTGCCGACGAGATCTGGTGCCAGGGGTTCTCCGAGCCGGAGTCGGGCTCCGACCTCGCCTCGCTGAAGACGCGCGCGGTTCCCTCCGGCGACGGCTACGTGGTCACCGGGCAGAAGGTGTGGACGACGTTCGCGCACGAGTCCAAGTGGTGCATGCTGCTCGCGCGCACCAACCAGGACGCGCCCAAGCACCGCGGCCTCACGTACTTCCTGATGGACATGGAGCAGGACGGCGTCGAGGTCCGCCCGCTCGTGCAGATCACCGGCGAGGCGGAGTTCAACGAGCTCTTCATCGAGGAGGCGCACATCCCGGCCGAGAACGTCGTCGGCGGGGTGGACAACGGCTGGCGCGTCGCGATCACGACGTTGATGCACGAGCGCGCGGGGCTCGCGTTCGCGCTCCAGGCGCGCGTGCAGATCGCGCTCGGCGAGCTGATCGACGAGCTCAAGGGGACCACCGATCCGATCGTGCGCCAGCGGCTGGCGCAGCTGTCGATCGAGGCCAACGTCCTGCGGCTGCTCGCCTACCGCGGGCTGACGACCGCGATGAAGTCCGGCGAGCCGGGGCCGGAGGGCTCGCTCGGCAAGTGGCTGTGGGCCGATGTCAACCAGGGGCTGACCGAGCTCGCGCAGGACGTGCGCGGCCCGCGCGCCGCGCTGGTCGACGACCGCTGGACCTACCGCTACCTGCGCGCCCGGGCCAACTCGATCGAGGGCGGGACGACGGAGATCCTCAAGAACATCGTGGCCGAGCGCGTCCTGGGGCTGCCGCGCGGATGAACTTCGACCTGACCGAGGACCAGCGCGAGATCAAGCGCACGGCGCGCGAGTTCCTGGCCGCCCGCTATCCGCTGGAGAAGGTGCGGCGGATCGCGCTCGACGGCGAGCCCGACCCGCACTGGGACGAGATCGTCGAGCTCGGCTGGCCGGGCATCGCCGAGTTCGGGATCGTCGAGCTGGCGGTCGTGGCGGAGGAGCTCGGCTACGCGCTGGCGCCGTCGCCGCTGTTCTCCACCTGGGCGGCGTCGCTCCTGCATCCGGGACTCGAGGGGCGCGGGACGATCGCGATGTGGGACGAGGACGGGCCGCCGCGCGAGGACGGCGGCCGCCTGACCGGCGCGAAGATCGCGGTCCCGAACGCCGACGCCGCCGACACGATCGTCGTGACCGCCGGGGACCGGCTCTTCGCGGTGGCGGAGGCCCAGGTCGAGTCGGCGCGCGCGCTCGACGCGACGCGGCCGCTGTCCACCGTGCGCTTCGACGGCACGCCCGCGCAGGAGCTGCCGGCGCGCCCGTGGGACCCCGTGTACGTCGCCGCCGCGGCCGAGGCCGTCGGGGTGGCGGAGCGCGTGACCCGGATGACCGTGGACTACGCGAAGGAGCGCAAGCAGTTCGGCCGCGCGATCGGCTCCTACCAGGCCGTCTCGCACGCCTGCGCGCAGATGTACCTCGAGACCGAGGGCGCGCGCTCGGTGACCTACTGGGCGGCCTGGGCGCTCGACCACGACCCGCAGGCCGCGCGGGCGGCGGCGTGCTCGGCCAAGGCCTACGCGTCCGACGCGGCGGTCAACGTCACGCGCCGCGCGCTCCAGCTCCACGGCGGGATCGGCTTCACGTGGGAGCACGACCTGCACCTCTTCCTCAAGCGCGCCGAGGCGAGCGCGCACGCGTACGGCGACGCCCGCTGGCACCGCGAGCAGCTCGCCTCGATCCTCCTCTAGTCAGCGTCGCTTGCGCGAGCGGCGGCGTCCGGCGCTAGCCCGCGAGGAACTTCTGGACGGCGCGGTGCTTGCTCGCGTCGTCGACGGTCAGGCCGGCGCCGCCGGCCGCGGTCGTGACCGTGCCCGTCGGCTTGAGCACCTGCGGCACCGAGGAGCCGGCGGTCAGCTCGGCGCCGACGAGGCCGAGCAGCGACGGGCCGGCCATGTCGGACCGGATCGCCTTCGGCGCCGCCCAGGACACCCAGGGCAGGCGCACGAACGTCTCGAACGACTTCACCTTCGCCTTGATCGCGCCGAGGATCTTCTGCTGGCGGCGGGCGCGCGTGAGGTCGCTCTCGCGCGGGTTGCAGTCGTTGTGCCGGGTCCGTGCGAGGGCGAGCGCCTGCTTGCCATTGATCTCGTGCGTGCCCGACGGCAGCCGCAGCGTGTAGCCGCCGTTCTTGAAGCCGCCGTTGAGCCGGGACACGACGCAGCTGCCCTTGTAGGTGACGCCGCCGAGCGCGTCGACCAGCTGCGGGAAGTTCTCGAAGTTGACCTCGATCAGGTGGTTGACGTCGATGCCGAGGAACTGCTCGACGGTGCGGATGGCGAGCGCCGGACCCCCGTACGCGTACGCGGCATTGATCTTGTCCTGGCCGTGGCCGGGGATGTTCACGACGGTGTCGCGCGGGATCGAGAGCGTCGCGTTCGCGCCGCCGCCGATCCGCATCAGCAGGATCGAGTCCGAGCGCGATCCGGCCTCGCCGATCGTCTGCGCTCCCGCCTCGTGCGTGCCCTTCGGGCGCGCGTCGGAGCCGAGCACGAGGATCGTGTTCGGCGACGTGAGCGGGTAGCCGGCGCCGCCGAGCTGCGCGTCGGCCGCACTCGAGGTCTTCGCCGACTGGATCTGCGCGGAGACGAGGAAGAGCACGAGCGAGACCAGCACCCAGCCGACCAGCGCCAGCGCGAGGTAGGCGAGGATGCGACCGGGGCGAAGGCGGCGACGCCGGCGCCTGGGCTTGTCCGGCTGGAAGCGCCGCGGCTCCTCGGGACGGGCCGGCGCAAGGTCCTCCTCGCCGCGCCGGAACAGCTTCGGCCGGGTCCGATAGAGCGTGTACTGCGGCTGTTCGTCGTCGTGCTGATCGGCCATGGCGGCTCGCGATATCGTGGCCGGCACATGGCCGAGGGACACGTCATCGGCGTCGATCTCGGCGGCACGAAGCTCCTGGCCGGCGCGGTCGGCTCCGATCTTTCGGTGATCCACCGTACCAACCGCCCGGTCCTCGGGCTCACCCAGGATCAACTCGTGCAGATGGTCGCCGACGCCGTCGAGGAGATCCGGACGGCGGTCGGCACGCCGATCGAGGCAGTCGGCTTCGGCATCCCGTGCACGTTCGACACCCGCACGGGGATGGCGGTGCAGGCGGTCAACGTGCCGCTCAGGGACATCGCGTTCGCGGAGGTGATGGCGAACCGGCTCGGCGTCCCGGTCATCGTCGACAACGACGCGAACTGCCACGTCTACTGCGAGGCGAAGCTCGGCATCGCGCAGGGCGCGTCCGAGGTGGTGCTGCTCACGCTCGGCACCGGCATCGGCGGGGGGCTCTTCCTGCGCGGCGAGGTCTACCGCGGCTGGATCGGCGGGGGCGCGGAGCTCGGGCACATGGTGGTCGAGATGAACGGGCGGCCGTGCCAGGGCAACTGCCCGAACTGGGGCTGCCTGGAGTCGGTCGCCTCCGGCTCGGCGCTCGTGCGCGAGGCGTCGCTGGCCGTCGCCCGCCGGCCGGACACGGAGCTGGGCGCGGCGCTCGAGGAGGGCCGCGAGCTCACGGGACCGCTGATCACCGAGCTTGCCAACGCGGGCGACCCGGTCGCCGCGGGCGCGATCGAGACGATCGGGCGCGCGCTCGGCGTCGGGATCGTGAACCTGCTGAACATCTTCAACCCGCAGGTCGTCGTCGTCGGCGGCGGCGTGATCGCGGCCGGCGAGCTGCTGCTGGCGCCCGCGCGCGGCGTGATGATGGAGCGCGCGCTGGCGCCCGGGAAGGACGTCGTGCGCGTCGAGGCGGCCCGCTACGGCCCCGAGGCGGGGATGATCGGCGCGGCGCTGTTCGCGCGCGAGCTGGCGGCTGGTCGCGCGACGGGGGCGATCGAGGCTCGCCCGTCGTGAGCGGGCGGCTGGTCGTCTGCCCGACGCCGATCGGCAACCTCGAGGACGTGACACTGCGGGTCCTGGCGGCGCTGCGCGAGGCCGACGTGGTGGCGTGCGAGGACACCCGCCACACGCGCGTGCTGCTGGAGCGCTACGGGGTGAGCGCGTCGCTGGTCTCCTACCACGAGCACAACGAGCGCGCGCGGGCCGCCGAGCTGGTGGGACGGATGCAGGAGGGCGCCGTGGTCGCGCTGGTGTCCGACGCCGGGATGCCGCTGGTGAGCGATCCCGGCTACGCGCTCGTGCATGGCTGCGTCGCCGCCGGGCTGGCCGTCGAGGTGCTGCCCGGGCCGTCGGCCGCGCTCACCGCGCTGGTGGCGAGCGGGCTTCCCTCCGATGCGTGGCGCTTCGCCGGGTTCCTGCCGCGCAAGCGCGGGGCGCTCGAGGACGTGCTGCGGTCGCCCGAGACGGTCGTGGCGTTCGAGTCGCCGCGGCGGGTGGCGGCGTCCTTGGCGGTGCTCGCTTCGCTCGATCCGCAGCGGCCCGTCGCGGTCTGCCGCGAGCTCACGAAGGTGCACGAGGAGATCGTGCGCGGGACGGCCGCCGAGCTCGCGGAGCGCTACGCGTCCCAGGACCCGCGCGGCGAGATCGTGCTCGTGATCGGCGGCGCTCCGGCTCGCTCGGAGCCGGACCCGGCCGCCGTCGAGGCGGTGCGGCGGCTCGTCGAGGCGGGCGCGCGGGCGAAGGTCGCCGCCGCGGTCGTCTCGGAGCTCACCGGCGCGCCCGCGAACGCGCTCTACCGCGCGGTCGCGACCTAGCCGTCTGACCCGCGCGCTTTGATCCCGCGGTCGTGGGGCGTGAAACGGGGCGACGGTTCGCTTGGCTGTGGGCGGCATATGCCGTCAGCACGTTCGGCACCTGGATCGCGTTCGACGCGTTCCCGCTGATCGCGATCCTCGCGCTGCACGCCGGCCCCGGCCAGGTCTCGCTGCTGGCCGCCGCGGGGCTCGCCGTGGGCGCGGCGGTCGCGGTGCCGCTCGGCCCGTGGGTCGAGTTCCGCCGCAAGCGGCCGGTGATGGTCGCGATGGACCTGATCCGGTTCGCGGCGCTGATGAGCGTTCCCGCCGCGTTCGCGCTCGGCCGGCTCACGTTCGCCCAGCTGCTGGTCGTGGCGGTCGTCGCCGGGGCTGCGGACATCGCGTTCAAGGCGGCGAGCGGCGCGTTCCTGAAGGCGCTCGTGGAGCCGGAGGACCTACTCGTCGCGAACGGCCGGTTCGAGTCCACGACCTGGACCGCGACCGCGCTCGGGCCGCCGCTCGGCGGCGCGGCGATCGGGCTGTTCGGCCCGGTCACGACCGTGGCGGCGAACGCGGTCAGCTTCCTGCTCTCGGCGCTGGGCATCCGCGCGATCGGCGGGCGCGAGCCGCGCCCCGTCCGAGCCGGCGCCCCGCGGTTGCGGGCCCGCGACCTGCTGGACGGCTGGCGCTACATCCTGTCGCACCCGGCGCTGCGGCCGCTGTTGTTCAACACGGTGCTCGTCAACGGGCTGATCATGGCGACCGCGCCGGTGATCGCCGTCCTGATGCTCGGCGACCTCGGGTTCGCGCCGTGGCAGTACGGCCTCGCGTTCGGCGCGCCGTGCGTCGGCGGCCTGATCGGCTCGCGGCTGTCGCGCCGGCTGGTCGCGCGGGCGGGGCAGCACCGGGTCATGCTCGCCGCGGGCGCGTTGCGCGCCTGCTGGTCGCTCGGGCTCGCCTTCGTCGGCCCGGGCGCCGCCGGCCTGGCGCTCGTGATCGTCGTCCAGCTCGGCCTGGTCACGTGCATGGGCGTGTACAACCCGGTGTTCGCGACCTACCGGCTCGAGCAGACGGCGAGCGACCGCGTCGCCCGCACGCTCTCGGCGTGGTCGGTCACCAGCAACGCGACGATCGCGGCGCTGACCGCGCTGTGGGGCCTGCTCGCCGCGGCCACCAGCCCGCGCGCCGCGATCGCGATCGCCGGCGTCCTGATGCTCGCGACCCCGGCGCTGCTCCCACGACGCGCGCTCGCACGGATCTAGTCGGTCAGCCTGCGATACCGCCTCACCGCCGGCGGCGCGAAGACGGCGACGAACACGACCGACCACGCCATCGTCGCGACCACCGGGTGCTGCTGCGGCCACACGTCGGGAACCGTCCGACCGGATTGTCGAACAGCTGCCGGCACGCGGTCGCGGCCGAGCTGAGCGGGTTGACCCAGGAGGCGGCGCGGTCCGTCGCGCCTCCGCGGGCGGCTCCCCGAGCGCGCGTGATTCCCGCCGCGTCCCGATGTCCGGGCGCAACCGCGCCTCGCCTCGCCGCGCCCGAGTCGCGCGCTCCGCGCGCGCGGTGATCTCGCCGCGCCCCGATGTCCGGGCGCGCCGCGCCTCGTCTCGTCCGGTGCGCCGGGGTCGCGCCTCGGCCGCGCTCGTCTCGCCTCGCTGCGCTCGCGCCGCCTGGCCGTGGCCGGACGCGTGCGCGGGCCGCGGCTCGCCCCCGGCGTGCGGCGCCTCTTCTCCCCGCGGCTCGGCAGGTCCGGCGAACTGCGCTGGTAAGGGAGCGGGTCAGGTTGCCTGCGCGGTTCGCGGGGCCGCGTGATCGGTTCGTGATCGGTTCGGGGGCACTACGCGAGGGGGTGCCTCACGAACCTTCGAATAGTTCGAAGGTTCGTGAGGCACCCCTCGGGGAACCCGCGCGAGGATGATCGAACATGCGCGAACCCGCCACCGCGATGATCGATCGTGATCGTCAGTCCGCCCCCCATCCCTTACCCGCACCGTTCGCCGATCCCGGAACGCGCCGCCGCCGAGGTTCGCGCACGAGCGAACCATCCGTGGCCCCGTCGGCCCGCCGAGCGGGATCGACCCGCATCCCTTACCCGCGCAGTTCGCCGATCCCGGAACGCGCGCCCGAGGTCGAAGTCACGCACCACCCACCTACCGCGCGGCCTTGACCCCGCCCACCACGGCCCACGTCTGCGTGATCTCGAGCGCGTCGCCGGCGAACCGTGCGCGCAACCCCGTCTCGGCGCCGCCTGACGCCTCGGCCCGCAGCGCTTCGCGGACGGGCTCGGGAGCGCCGTGTGCCTGCGCGAGCCAGCGCTCGGCGTCGATCCGGTGCTCGTGCTCGGAGACCACCGCCGCGTCGAAGCCCGCGTCGCCCACCAGCTCCAGCAGCCGCTCCCGGCTCAGCGCCGCGACGTGGCTCGTCCCGCAGGCGCTCGAGCTCGTTGTGTGTGAACCCGCCGTCGACCATGTCGACGATCGCGACCCGCGCTCCCGCGACGCCGACCCGCGCCATCTCGCGGAACGCCGCGACCGGATCGTCGAGGTGGTGGACCGCGAAGCGCGAGACGACCAGGTCGAACTGCGCGTCTGCGAACGGCATTGCCGAGGCGTCGCCGAGCACGTAGAGGACGTCGGGCCGCTTCGGGGCCGCGGCGAGCATCTCCGGGAGGAGGTCGAGCACCACGCAGGAGGAGGCACGGCCGACCAGATGCCGCCTCCACTCCGCGATCACGCGCAGGACCGGCGGCATCCCCGTCGTGGGCACGAAGATCCCGCTCACGAACATCAGCGGGAAGATGACGATGAAGAGCATCTGCTGCGCGCCTTCGCCGCTGCGCGCGATGGCGCCGGCGCCGACGATCAGCGGCCGTTCGTCGTCGCGTCGGCGCTCGCCGCGGTGCACGCGTCGGTCTTCGAGGTGGTGAAGCGGCGCGTCGTCGCGGGCGAGCGGCCGCGCGCGTTCATCCCCGAGCTGCTCGCCGAGGCCGACCGCGCGTACGACATGCTCGAAGCCGGTCTCTAGGTGAGGCTGGCGGCGACGACGAGCGCCGTCGCGACCTGGACGCCGCTCATGGTCCACGCGGCGGGGTGCAGCTTCGGCTCGAAGCAGTGCTGCGCGAGCTTGCCGGGGATCAGCAGGTCGAGGATGAAGATCCCGACCGCCTGCGTCGCGACGCCGACCGCGCCGTAGATCGCCGCGTCGTCGAGGTGCTCCCAGCCGGCGCCGGTGAAGAAGATCGCGAACCACATCACCACGCCGAGCGACACGAGCGACGTCGCCGACAGGAGCGCCGCGCCCGGGTTCCCGCCCATCACCTGCTCCCCGAGCTTGCCCGGCGTGAGGAGGTCCAGCACGTAGAAGCCGGCGACGAGGATGCCGAGGCCGACGCCGGTGTACGCGAGGATCAGCAGGACGTTCTCGAACATGGGGCTCCCGTCAGTCGGCGATGACGTGCGGCACGAACCGCGAGAGATTGTTGGTCACGAGCCCGTCGGACTCGCGGATTCCCAGCCCGGCGGGCTCCATGTCGACGGTCCAGACCCCGAGCACCGGGTGGTTGCCGTCGTAGTCGCCGAGGTCGGTGAACTGCTGGACGACGAAGCCCTCCTCGCCGTAGCCCTGGTCGGGCCCGCGGTCGGCCTCCTCGCCGTCGATCACGATCAGCGAGTTCGCGCCTTCGCGGGCGAGCAGCGGCTTGCGGACATAGCTCGTGAGGGAGTGGTCCTCGTCCTCGAAGTACGCGGGGAGGAGGTTCGGGTGGTCCGGGTACAGGCGCCAGAGCACCGGCAGGATGCCCTTGTTGGACCACAGCATCTTCCAGATCGGCTCGATCCAGAGCGTCTCGCCCTGGTTGTCGCCCATGCGCTGCAGCGCCTCGTCGGCGAACTCCTCGTGGACCAGCCACTCCCACGGGTAGAGCTTGAACGCGCTTCGGACCGGCCGGTTCTGGTCGTCGACGAAGCCCTTCTCCTCGTGGTGGCCGAGGCTCTCGATGGGCAACAGCTCGCAGTTGAAGCCGGCTTCGCGGGCCGTCTCGATCATGTAGCCGACGGTCATGAAATCCTCGCCGGAGCTCTCCGCCGTCGTGTGGAGGAAGTACAGGCGGTCGCCCGGGATGCGGGGCAGCAGCTCCTTCCAGCGCGCCACGAGCGACTCGTGGACCATGTTCCACTGGTCGCCGCCCTGACCGTAGACGTCCTGCACCCAGTGCCACTGCACGGCGGTCTCGACCAGCGACGTGGGCGTGTCGGCGTTGTACTCGAGCAGCTTGAAGCCTTCGGGACCGTAGGAGAAGTCGAAGCGCCCGTAGACCATCGGCGGCTCGGACTCCCACGTCTCCTTGATGCGCGGAACGGCCCAGCCGGGGATGCCCATCCGGGAGAACAGGTTCTCCTCGATGATGTAGTCGCCGGCCTCGACGAGCAGATCGAGCAGCACCTTCGCGGCGCCTTCCATCTCGTAGACCTCGGCGCCGGTCAGCGTGTAGGCGTGCGACTCGTGCCAGTACGGCATCGTCGAGCCGTCGGGCAACTCGGTCTTCCAGTAGACCAGCCCTTGCTCCTCGATGATCGCCGGCCACCCCTTGCGGGGCTCGACTTCAATCCGGTTCATCCGCCGCCGCTGTGCGCGATCGAGCGCCCGACGCCGCCGCTCTTGGCGCTCGATCCGAAGCCGCCGCGGCGCGCGTTCTCCGCGATGTCGGTGGAGACCACCCGGTCGCCGCCGCTGAGCTTGGTCCCGACGCGGGCGGCGCCGGCGCCGCCGTAGTACCAGAAGAAGCCGGGGTTGCCGCGGCCGTCGCAGTTGCGGTTCTCGACGACCTGGTCGTTCTTGTCGACGCAGTACGCGGTGTCGTTGCCGCCGCAGCCAGTCACCGCGGCGGCGAGCAGGGGCACGACGACGAGCGCGACGTCGCGGGAACGCCGGCGTTGACTCAACGAACGTCCTCCTGGGGCAGGGCGGCGGCGCGCTCGTGCGCGGCCACGACTTCGGGATCGCGGATCGCCCTCCCGGGCCGGCGGGCGAGGAAGTGACGCATGAGGCTGCGCGTCACCTCTGCGGCGAGAGGGCTCGTCACTGCGACGGAACAGTAACGCGAGTGCACCAACTCCGTGTCATGCGGGCCTCATCTCCCGCTCCCGCCGTACCGTCGCCCGATGACCCGCGCCACCGCCGCTCTCGCAGCCGCCGCGATCACGCTCGCCGCGACACTCCGGGGCACGGCGAGCGCCGAAGCGCGGCCACGTCCGGCGCCTCCGCCCGCCGTCGTCGCGGCATCGCCCCCGCCCGCGGCGTCTCCACGCGCCGTCGTCGCGGCATCGCCCCCGCCCGCGGCGTCTCCACGCGCCGTCGTCGCGGCGGCGTCCCCGCCCGCGGCGTCTCCTGGCGCCGAGTGGCGCCGGCCCGTCCCCGGCGCGGTCTCGCGGCCCTTCGCCTACTTGGCCGCCGAGCCGTTCGTCGCCGGCCGCCACCGCGGGGTCGATCTCGCGGCCCGCCCGGGCGCGGCGGTTCGCGCGGCGTGCTCAGGCCGCGTGGCCTTCGCCGGGCGCGATGTCGTCACCTTGCGCTGCGGCGAGTGGCGCGTCACGCACCTGCCGCTCACGGCGGTCGCCGTCCGGAGCGGGCAGCGGCTGCGCGCGGGGACGCGGCTGGGGTCGCTCGCGCAGTCGCCCGAGCATGCGGGGCTGCACCTCGGCGTCCGCCGCGCCGGTGACCGCTTCGGCTACGTCGACCCGCTCCCGTTCCTCCGCGGACCGAAGCCGCCGGTGGCGGTCCTGGGGCCGCGGCGCCGCGTGGGGCCGGCGCCGCGCCGGGGGCCGCTGCCCCACGCGGTGCCGGCGCCGCTCAAGAGGCCCGCGCCGCGCGAGCTCCTCCGTCTCCCGCGATCTCCGGCCCCGGCCGCGCGGGTTCGAGTCCCCCCGGAGCGGCCGATGGCGCCGTGGCCCGTGTGGGCCGGGCTCGCCCTCGCGCTGCTCGGCGCGGTCGGCGGCGGGATCCGCGTGCGCGTCCGCAGGAAGCGCCTCTTGGCGGAGGCTGTAGCGTCATGAGCGATGCTGGCCGCGCTCATCATCGGCTTCGGCCTCGGCGCCTCCGTGGCCGCGCAGCTCGGCCCGATCTCGCTGCTCGCGATCCGGTCGACGCTTCGCAACGGGATCGCGGTCGGGCTGGCGATCGGCGCCGGCGTGGCCGTGATCGACACGCTGTACGCGGCGGCGGGCGCGGCTGGTGCCGCGGGCGTCATGAGCTTCGAGCCGGTCCGCCTCGCCGCGGGCGTGATCGGGGCCGCCGTGCTGCTCTACCTCGGCGCCAAGACGCTCTGGTCCGCGTTCCGGATCCGGATGGGCGGCGAGGCGCGCGAGGAGCTCGCGACGCCGCGCTCCGCGTTCGTCACCACGCTCGGCGCGACCGCCTCGAACCCGCTGACGATCATCTCATGGGCCGCGATCTTCGCCGCCGCCTCCACCGCCGGCGCCGCCAAGGGCGCCACTGTCCTCGCGCTGCTCGCCGGCGTCGGGCTCGGCAGCCTGACGTGGATGTGCGTGCTGACCGGCGGCGTCTCGATCGCGGGCCGCTTCGTGGGCGACCGGATGCTGCGCGCCGTCGACGGCGTGGCGGGAGCCGGCCTCGTCGCCTTCGGCGGCCTGCTCGCCTACCGCACCCTGCGCGACTGAGGATCGCTCCGAGCCCCGGGCGCGGGAGAATCGCCCTGTGGGCGATCGCTCACGGCGACGCGAGCCCGCGGGCCGAGCTGATGCCACCCTCTAGCCTTCGACGCCGCGCATGAGCTTCTACGTCACCACGCCGATCTACTACGTCAACGCGGCCCCGCACCTCGGGCACGCGTACTCAACCATCGGCGCGGACATCCTCGCCCGTCACATGCGCCAGCGCGGCGAGGAGGTGTTCTTCCTCACGGGCACCGACGAGCATGGGGAGCCCGTCGCCCAGGCGGCCGAGCGCGAGGGCGTGACGCCGAAGGAGCTCGCCGACCGCAACGCCGCGCGCTTCGAGGCGCTGATGCCGCGCATCAACGCGTCCAACGACTTCTTCATCCGCACGTCGGACCCGCGCCACAAGCGCCGGGTCCAGGACGTGATGCAGAAGGTCTACGACAACGGCTACGCCTACAAGGGCATGTACGAGGGCTGGTATTGCCCGCGCTGTGCGGACTTCAAGACCGAGGCCGAGGTCGGGCCCGACCAGACGTGCCCGATCCACAAGATCGCGCTCGACCGCGAGCAGGAGGAGAACTGGTTCTTCCAGCTCTCCGCGTTCCAGGACCGGCTGGAGCAGCTCTTCGTCGACAACCCCGGGTTCGTCAGGCCGCGCCAGCGCTACAACGAGGCGCTCAGCTTCATCCGCGGCGGCCTGCAGGACATCAGCCTCAGCCGCTCCAAGATCACCTGGGGCATCGATGTCCCCTGGGCGCCGGGCCACGTCTTCTACGTCTGGTTCGACGCGCTCCTGAACTACTACACGGCGCTCTCGTTCGCCAAGGACGGCACGGACCTGACGGACGCGTTCTGGCCGGCGAACTTCCACATCATCGGCAAGGACATCCTCAAGTTCCACACGATCTACTGGCCCGCGACCCTGATGGCGGCAGGGATCGAGCTTCCCCAGCAGGTCTTCAGCCACGGCTACCTGCTGATGCGCGACGCGAGCGGGTCCGAGCACAAGATGTCCAAGTCGCTCGGCAACGTGCTCGATCCGTTCGAGGTGATGGACCGCTTCGGCACCGACGCGCTGCGCTACTACTGCTTCCGCGAGGTCTCGTTCGGCCAGGACGGCGGGGTCTCGACCGTCACGTTCGGCGAGCGCTACGAGTCCGAGCTCGCGAACGAGCTCGGCAACCTCGCCAGCCGCACCCTCGCGATGATCGGCCGCTACCGCGACGGCGTGGTGCCCGCGGTCGGCGTCGATCCCGAGCTGGAGCCGGACTTCGCCGGTCTCCACGCCGACGTGACCGGCCTGCTCGACCAGGCGGAGATCACCCAGGCGCTCGACCGCATCTGGACGCGCGTGCGCCGACTCAACCGCTACGTGGAGGAGCGCGCGCCCTGGCAGCTCGCCAAGGACGAGGCCAAGGCGGACGAGCTCGACCGCACGCTGCGCAGCCTCGCCGAGGGTCTGCGGGTCGTCGCGGTCTTCCTGCACCCGTACATGCCCGAGTCCACGACGAAGCTGCTCACCGCGCTCGGCACGCCTGAGACGCAGCTCTCGGACTTCGGATCGCACCCCGGCGGGCAGGCTGTGGAGAAGCTGCCCCCGCTGTTCCCCAAGCCCGAGTGAACGACAGCCACACCCACCTCGATCGCGGGCCCGCGCCCGAGGCCGAGCTCGTGGCCGAGGCCAGGGAGGCCGGCCTCACGCGCATCCTCACGATCGGCATGGATGCCGAGTCGTGCGCCGGCGCACTCGCGGCGACCGAGACGTACCCCGAGGTGTTCGCCGCCATCGGGCGCCATCCCAACGAGGCGACCGGCTACGACCAAGCCGTCACCGAGCAGCTGCGCGAGCTCGCCGCCCACCCCAACTGCCGAGCGATCGGCGAGACCGGCCTGGACTACTACCGCGACTACGCGCCGCGCGAGGACCAGGAGAAGGCGTTCGCCGCGCAGATCGGGATCGCGCGCGAGCACGGCAAGCCGCTGATCATCCACACGCGCGCGGCCGAGGACGACACGATCGCCGCGCTCGCCCGCGACGCGCGGGGCCTGCATGTCGTGCTGCACTGCTTCTCGATGCCCGATCGCCTCGAGGAGTGCCTCGACCACGGCTGGTGGATCTCGTTCGCCGGCAACGTGACGTACCCGAAGGCGACGGACCTGGCGGATGCAGCCGAACGCGTCCCACTCGACCGCCTGCTCGTCGAGACCGACGCCCCCTACCTGACGCCGCAGGTGCTGCGCAAGGAGCGCAACCGTCCGGCGTACGTCGCGCACACCGCGCGCTTCATCGCGGAGCGCCGCGGGATCGCCTACGCCGAGCTGGAGGCCGCGGTCGACGCCAACGCGGCGGCCCTGTTCGGCTGGTGAGCGAGCTCCCCGCGCAGCCGAGCCTGCGGCGGCTGAGGCAGTTCGGCATCCGCCCCAACCGCGAGCTCGGCCAGAACTTCCTGGTCGACTCGAACATCCTCGACGTGATCGGCCGCGCCGCGGAGCTCTCGGGCGACGACGTCGTGCTCGAGGTCGGCGGCGGCCTCGGCGTCCTCTCCGAGTACCTCGCCGAGCGCACCGCGCACGTCCACGTCGTCGAGATCGACCGCACGCTCGAGTCCGCGCTGCGCGACGCGCTGGACCCGCACGCCAACACGACGCTGCACGTCGGCGACGCCGTCAAGCTCGACCTGGCCGCGCTCGACCCCCATCCGACCAAGGTCGTCGCGAACCTGCCGTACGGCGTCGCGGCCACGGTCCTGATCCGTACGCTCGAGCTGGAGAGCGTGATGCTGTGGGTGGCGATGGTGCAACGCGAGGTCGGCGAGCGGCTCGCCGCGGCGCCGCGGACGGCGGCCTACGGCGTCCCCTCCGTGATCGCCCAGCTCGCCGCCGACGTACGTGTGCTGCGCCCCGTCTCCCGCAACGTCTTCTCGCCCGTGCCCAACGTCGACTCCGTGCTCGTCGGGCTCCGCCGCCACGGCCCCGCGGCCCCGAAGGAGCTGCGCGCCCTCGTGCAGCACGGCTTCGCGCACCGGCGCAAGGCGCTCGCCCGCTCGCTCGCGCTCTCGCCCGGGGGGAGCAACGAGCTGCGCGACCGCGTGCGCGAGGCGCTGCAGGCGCTCGGCCACCCCGCCGACGCCCGCGCCGAGACGCTCTCCCCGCCGGAATGGCGGGCGCTGTGGGAGCGGCTCGCGTGAAGGCGCGCGGCAAGGTCAACCTGTGCCTGCTCGTCGGCGCGCCGCGCACGGACGGCCTGCATCCGCTCGTGTCCGTGTTCCAGCCGACCGCGCTCGCCGACGAGGTGACGATCGAGCCGGCGTCGCCGGAGGAGATCGTGGCGATCGCGCGCCGGGAGGCCGCGGCGCGGCGCCGCGACGGCGCGTCCGGAGTCCGCGACCTCGTCGTCTGCCCCGGCGTCTACGGCGACAACCTCGCTCTCCGCGCGTTCACCGAGTTCCGCGCCGCCACGGGCTGGGACGGCGCGCCCCAGCGCATCTCGATCGCGAAGCGGATCCCGGTGGCCGGCGGCATGGCGGGAGGCTCGGCCGACGCCGCCGCCGCGCTGCGCCTCGCCGGGCAGGTCTCCGGCATCCCCGTCCCGAATCACCTCGCGATGCGCCTCGGCGCCGACGTCCCCGCCCTCCTGCACGACACCCGCGCGCTCGTCACCGGCGCCGGCGAGCACGTCGAGCCGGTCGCGGGCGCCGAGCTGCCCCTCGTGATCGTGCCGCTCGACGCGGCGCTCACCGCCAAGGAGGTCTACCGCGCGTTCGACATCCTCGGCGCCGCGCGCAGCGACGAGGAGCTCGCCGAGGCCGCCGCGCGGATCAGGGCCGGCCACGACCCGCCGCTCGTCAACGACCTCGAGCCGGCGGCGCGCAGGCTCTGCCGCGCGATCGACCCCGCGCTCGAAGCGCTCGAGAAGGAGGGCGCCGAGCACCCGATGGTGACGGGATCCGGCCCGACGGTCTTCGGCCGCGCCGCCGATCCGGAGCGCGTCGCGGCGCGCCTGCGCGAAGCCGGGTACAACCGCGCCGTCGCGGCATGATCGTCACCGCGCAGATCAAGTTCACCTGGCTGCTCGCCGCAGTCGCGCTCGCGGGGTGGCTGATCACCCGCCGGCACAAGCAGCAGCGCTGGTTCCAGGTGGTCGAGCTGATCGCGATCGCCGGCTTCGTGCTGATCGGCGTCGGGATCATCCACCTGCCGAACTTCGAGAAGGTGCTCGAGGACGCCGGCAAGCGGCTCGGGCAGTGGACCTACCTGGTCGTCGGCTTGCTCGCGTTCGCCGAGACGGGCGCGTTCCTCGGCTTCATCGCGCCCGGCGAGACCGCGGTGATCGTCGGCGGCCTGGTCGCCGGACAGGGGCAGATCTCGCTGCTGGTCCTGATCGCGATCGTATGGGCGTGCGCGGTCCTCGGCGACGTCACGTCCTACGAGCTCGGCCGCCGGCTCGGCCGCCAGTGGTTGCTGCGCCACGGCGAGCGCCTGAAGATCACCGACGAGCGGCTGGACCAGGTCGAGGGCTTCTTCGAGCGCCGCGGCGGCGTGACCATCCTGATCGGCCGCTTCATCGGCTTCGTGCGGCCGATCGCGCCGTTCATCGCCGGCGCCTCGAAGATGCCGTTCCGCCGCTTCCTGCCCTACGACGTGCTCGCCGCGGGAGCGTGGTCGACCACGTTCTGCGTGCTCGGCTTCCTGTTCTGGCGCTCGATCAACCAGCTGACCACGTACGTCAGCCGTGGCCTGTTCGCGTTCGGGACGCTCGTCGTGGTGATCGCGATCATCGTCGCCCTGATCCGCCTGCGCCGCGATCCCGAGGCGCGGGCGAGGGTCGCCGGGTGGCTGGACGAGCGCGCCGACCGGCGCGGCTGGCGCCCCGTCGTCAAGCTCGCGCGGCCGGCATGGCGGACGATCGGCCGGCCCGCCGCCGCCGTCGCCGACATGACCGCGCGCTTCTCGGCCGAGCGCCTGACACCCGGGAACCTCGGGCTCGAGCTGACGACGATGCTGGCGCTGCTGGCGGTCGGGACGTTCACCTTCTTCCTGCTCGGCGATGCGATCCTCGAGCCGGGCGAGCCGCGGATCGACCGCTGGGCGGAGGACGTCGCGAGCCGGCTGAACGCCGACGCGCTGGTGCAGGTCGCGAAGGTCGTGACCACGCTCGGCACGTTCGTCGTCGCCGTCGTCGCCGTCGTCCTGACCGGCGGCTGGGCGCTGATGCGCCGGCGCCACCTCGAGGCGGGGGCGCTCGTGCTCGGCCTCGCCGCCTCCTACGCCGCCGTGCACATCGCCAAGGCCGCCTACGACCGCCCGCGGCCGCCCGGCGCGCTGGTGCACACCGACCTCTCGGGCTTCCCCTCCGGCCACGCCTGCTACGCCGTGACGCTTGTCGCGTGCGCCACCGTCCTCGTCCGCGGCGGCGTCGGCTGGGCCGGACGCGTCGCGGCGGTGACGGTCGCCGTGATCGTCGTCGCGGTCGTCGCGATCACCCGCGTCTACCTGCGCGCCCACTACCTCACCGACGTGCTCGCCGGGGTCGCGCTGGGCGTGGCGATCTGGTCGCTGGTCGGCATCCTCGCGCTGTTCACGCGGCGCGTACGTCACAATGGCCGCGTCGCGAGATGACGCTCAACGAGGATCAGAAGACCTACATCATCGCCGGAGCGGCGGGCGCGATCTCCCTGATCGCCTGGCTCACGCTCGTGGTGGTGCCGGCGTGGAAGTCGTATTGGCGCCTGCGCGACCGCGTGATGGCGACGTTCCTGAGCGTCTACATCCTCGCCGCGTTCGTGCTCGCGGGCGCGGGCGTGGGTGCCGCGGCGCTGTGGTACTTCAGCGACCGCCTGGGCTGAGCCCCGGAGCCCGCGCTGAACTAGACTGGACGGGTGTCACAGCCCGCTCGCAAGGAGGCGGCGGCGCCTGACCTCGGTGCTCTCGAGGCCATCTCCGACGCCGTCGAGGCGGGCCTCGGACTCCCGGAGGTCGTTCGAGCCGCCGCCCGCGCGCTCGATGCGTCGCTTGTCCTGATCGACCGTTCGAGCGCCGTGCTCGCGGTCGCCGCGCGCTCGACGGCGGACGAGCGGGCGCTGATGCGCGACGCGGCGGGGGTGGAGACCCACGAGCTGCGGGTCGGCGACGAGATCGTCGGCCGCCTGCGGATGCGGGCTCGCGGCGGCGGGTCGCTGCCGCCGGCGATGCTGCGGATCGCGACGACGATGATGGCGTCCGAGGTCGAGCGCCTGCGCGCGCCGGATCGCGCATCGGAGGCCGCGCAGGCCGCGTTCCTGAGCGCGCTGTTCAAGCGCCGCGTGACCGATCGCGGCGACATCGTGGCCCGCGGCGAGGAGCTTGGGGCCGGGCTGGGCGAAGGCGGCGCCGTCGTCGTCGTACGCGCGCACCACTTCGCCCCCGCCGACGAGGATTGGCGCGCGCGCGTGCTCGCCGCCGCCGAGCGTGCTGCCCGCGCCGGCGCGCCCGGGTCGCTGGCCGCGGTGGTCGACGATCCCGCCAACCCGTCGGGCCACGTCGTCGTGCTGCTGCCCACGGCCGAGGACGCCGCGCTGCGGCGCGTCGCCGACGGGATCGCGCGCGAGCTGCACGCGTCCGTGCATGGGTTCCGGTTCGCGGTCGGGCACTCGCGGGTCGCGCACGACCCGGTCGACCTCTACCGCGCCGGCAACGAGGCGCTGCTGGCCGCCAACGTCGCCACCGCGGGCGGAGAAGGCCCGGCGGTGCTCGCGTTCGAGGACACCGGCGCCTACCGGCTGCTGCTGCCCGCGATGAGCGAGGATCCGGCCGAGCTGCAGCGCTTCTACGAGGAGACCGTCGCCCCGCTGGTCGCCTACGACGACCAGTACGAGACCGACCTCGTCCAGACGCTCGAGACGTTCCTGGAGGCGGACGGCAACGTCGCCGGCACCGCCGCCCGCCTCTACACGCATCGCCACACGGTCCGCTACCGGCTCGAGCGCGTGCGCGACCTCTCGGGCCTCGACGTCGCCTCGACCGACGGCCGCGAGAAGCTCGGGCTCGGCTTGAAGGCGATGCGCGTGCTCGGCATCGCCGCGCCGAGCGGGCCCGCCGCCGAGGCCGGAGCCGGCGGCGGGCGCGTCCGGCGCGAGGCGAAGGACCGCTAGCCCGCGTTCACTGTGAGCGAGCGGCCGCCCTTGACGGTCACCTCGACGCCGCGGTCGGTCGTCGCCGTGGCGAACTTCTTCACGCGCCGGCCGTCGACGTAGACCGACGACGCCGTCGAGCCGGGTGGCAGCGTCACGCCGAGCGTGAGCTTGACCCGCAGGTGCTCGAGCGAGACGCGCGTCGAGTACCGCTTGCCCGAACGCGCGCCGATGACCGTGGCCGAGCCGCCGCCGAGGCGGATGTCCTCGCCCTTGACGCTCGGCTGGCCGTCGGGGATCTGCGGCACGATCGCGAGCTTCCCGGCGTTGAGCGCCGGGCGCACGCCGAGCTGCTGGTGGATCACCGGCCATGCCGTGCCGTAGGTGCCCCAGGCCTGCAGGAACATCGAGCGGCACGTCCAGCAGCGGTCGATGTTCTTGCCGAAGCCCTCCGACGGGAGGATCTCCGGCATCGCCCCGGGCTGCTCGTCCGGCGTCCCGTTGGTGGCGGGCTCGCTGAACATCGTCTCGGCGTTGGCGTCCGTGTAGCGCTGCTGCTGCCCGGCGCCCATGCGGCCGTAGTTGCCGTCGCCAACGGCCTGGATCGAGGTGTTGAGCGAGAAGATCGACAAGTCGCCCTTGCCGTCCGCCCCGCCGCCGCGGCCGGTGTGGAAGAGGCCCTGGTTGTAGGGGCGGTCGCCGCTGTAGGTGGAGTTCTCGCGCCCGGCCAGCGCCGTCCGGCCGTGCTCGGTGCTCGCGAGCCCGGAGCCGTCCGCCAGCTCGGCCTCCATCGGCACCTGGCCGATCCAGTGCTTCTGGAACAGTTGCGCGTTGCCGTCGGTCAGCGAGTCGGCGTACTGGTTGTTCGCCGCGCTCCACCAGGTCGACTCGAAGCGCTGTTGCAGGTCGCGCGCCGTACGGGTCGTCCACGCCAGCGTGCCGGCGTCGCGCTTGGACTTCGCCATGTCGGCGAGGTCCAGCAGGGCGCGGATGTAGTAGACGGCGTTGTCGAGCTTCTCCGGTCCCATGCCGGTGCGCTCGACGTTGCCGGAGCCCTCGGGCCAGCCGTCCCCGTCCGCGTCCAGGTGGTCGCGCACGTAGAGCAGGTTGCGCTTGGCGAAGTCGTACATCTCGTCGCGGAAGCGATCGTCGCCGGTCCAGCGCCAGACGAGCGCGACGATGCTCGGGAACTTGACCGTCTCGTCGGTGTTGAAGTCGTTGGTCCCGTTGGCCTGCTTGGAGTCGTGCCCGAAGTAGATCGAGCCGTCCTGCACCGCCTCGTGGACGACCACGCCCGAGCGGTCGTTGAGGATGTCCGAGACGTCGCGCAGCGCGCGCAGGTGCGACTCGACCGTCTCGAACTGGCCGAGCGCGAGGCCGGCGAACGAGGTGTACTCGCCGTCGGTCGCGAACAGCCACGGATAGTCGGGGAAGCCGGCGCCGAACCACGTGGCCGACTTCACCGTGCCGAGCGGGGGCGGGAACTGCTGCTTGCCCTGGTTGGTCCAGCGGATCTGCAGGTTCTCGGCCGTCTGGGTGGCGTCGGCGAGGTTCTGCTTGCCCCACTCGACCGCGTCCTGCAGCAGCGGGTCGCCGGGCAGCGTGACCTTCGAGCGGCTCGCGAGCGCGGCGCGCGAGGCGAGCTTCTGGGCGAACAGCCGGTCCGGGTCCTTGACGGCGGCCGCCAGCTCCTGGCGGGCGGCATCCAGGCCCTGGTCGGAGCCGGCCGCGGCGACCCACACGGTCGCGCTGCGCCCGGCGGGAACGGTGACGCTGTAGCGCAGCTCGCCGCCGGTGCCCTTGCCGTACGGGCCGTCGTCGCAGGCGCTCGGCATCGACGTGCCGTCGCTCGCGGCGCACACCTTCCCCGGCTGCGGCCCGCGGTAGCCGCCGCCGGTCGCGGCCGCCTCGCCGGAGGCCGGCGTGCGGTCGGAGGCGACGAGCGCAGCGTAGTGGTGCTCAGGCGCGCCGTCGCCGAGCGAGCCGTCGTCGGTGAAGACGAGGGCGCCGTCGCTGTAGGCGCCCTTGTCGGGGATGTTGGCGCTCGCGTCCGGCGTGCCGCGGTTCGGATCGGTGCCCCACGGCCACGAGCCCATCAGCTCGGAGTGCGCGTCGACCTTGACCGTGACGGTCTTGGCCGTGCCGCCGGGGTTGCTCAGCTCGAGCCCGTACAGCGCGGCGCGCCGGCCGTCGGGGACGAAGTCGGTGCGGCGCAGGCTCAGCCCGCTCAGCGGCGGCAGGTCGTAGCGCACGTAGCCCTTGCCGCTGGTGAACTTCGTCGCCTGGCCGGCCCACTGGTCGCCGACCCCGAACCAGATCCCGTCGAGCATCTTCATCGGCGGCGTCCAGACGCCGCCCATCTCGCCGGTGATGTGCCAGCCGTTGGCGTAGAAGCGGCCGTCCTCGAAGCCGACCGAGTACGCCCGCGTCCCGCTCGCGATCTCGCGCCGGTCCTGGAGCCGGTCGCTCGTCGACACCTCATCCGCGGCGCGCGCCGCGGTCCCCGACACCAGGGTCATCGCGACCCCGAGTACGAGTGCGTTCCTCCAACGCATCTCGGCAGACCTCCCGTTCGCTTAAGCGCTTCAGCTCGAGGTACGGTACCCGCGATGCGCGAGGATGAATCACCGGTGCGCGGCGTTGACGCACTGAGGGCGCCGGCGAGGGTGTCGCGCCGGCGGGCGATCGGGCCGGGAACGGCGCGGTGAGCGCAGGGGCGCCGCGGCGGCGGCCGACGATCGCGGACGTGGCGCGCCGCGCGGGCGTCTCGCAGGCCGCGGTGTCCTTCGCGGTCAACGGACGCCCCGGCGTCTCGCCCGGGACGCGCGAGCGCATCCTCGCCGCCGCGCGCGAGCTCGGCTGGCGCCCGTCGGCGAGCGCCCGCGCGCTGACCGAGGCGCGCGCGCGGGCGATCGGGCTCGTGCTCGCCCGCGACCCGGCCCAGATCGAGCTCGACTCGTTCTTCGTGCGCTTCCTCGCCGGACTCGAGCGCACGCTCGCGCCCGCCGGCTACGCGCTCCTGCTGCAGCTCGTCCCGGCCGGGCCGGCCCTCGACGCCTACGAGCGGCTCGCGGCGGAGGGGCGCGTGGACGGGTTCGTGCTCACCGACGTCGAGGTCCCCGACGCGCGCTTCGAGCTGCTCGCCGAGGCCGGCACGCCGGTGGTGATCGCCGGCCACCCCGCCGGGGAGTCGCCGTTCCCGTGGGTCGAGACCCGGCACGCGGAGGGGATGGACGCCGCGGTCGCGCACCTGCGCGAGCTCGGCCACGAGCGCATCGGGTTCCTCGGCGGGCCGGCGGAGTACGAGCACGTCCAGGTGCGGCTGGCGCGCTGGCGGGAGGCCGCAGGCGAGGCGGCCGGGCGAGCCGTGCACGCGCGGCCGGAGCACGTCGCCGCGGCGGCGCGCGCGGTGCTCGCCGGCGCCCCGGCCCTCACCGCGGTCGTGTGCACGAGCGACCCGCTCGCGATGGCGGTCGTCGCCGCCGCCGGCGAGGCGGGCCTGGCGGTTCCGCAGGACCTCTCGGTCGCGGGCTTCGACGACTCCCCGCTCGCCGCGCTCGCCTCGCCCGCGCTGACCTCCGTCCGCGTCGACTACGGCGAGTTCGGCGCGGCCGCGGCGGCCGCGCTGCTGGCGGCCATCGCCGGCGAGCCGGCGCCGGCCTACTCGCCCTCGGCGCCCGCGCTCGTGGCGCGCGCGTCGACCGCCCGCCGCTGACGCCGGCGCCATACGAGCAATCCGGCCAGCAGGATCACGACGAGGCCTGCGGCGACCGGCCCCGCGATCGAGATCGCGCGCTCGGCAATGCTCCCGAGGAGGTAGATCGAGAGGGCGACGCTCGTCGCCCACGCGATCCCGCCGAGCGCGTTCCAGAACACGAACGTCGGCCAGCGCATGCGGTTCATCCCCGCCAGCCACGCCGACGCGATCCGCAGTCCCGAGACCCAGCGGCCGAGGAACACCGCCTTGGGCCCGTGCCTGGCGAAGAACGGCTCCCCGACCTCGAGCAGCCGCCGGCGGTGCGCGAGCAGCGGGCCGCGGGCCAGGAACAGCCGTCGCCCGTAGTGGCGCCCGATCGCGAAGCCGACGTTGTCACCGAGGATCGCGGCCGCCGACGCGATCACGATCAGCGTCCCGATGTCCATGCCGCCCTTGTGCGCGAGCAGCGCGGCGGCGATCAGCGCCGTCTCGGCCGGGACCGGGATCCCCATGGTCTCGATCGCGATCAGCGCGAACACGGCCACGTATCCGACGTTGGCCGGAATGTCGATCAACGCCGCGAAGGCCACCCGCCGAATGTATAGATTCTCGCCGCGATGCCCATCGGGATCATCACCGGCTCGGGGACGTACGCGCTGCCCGGCTTCGACGGCGCCGCGCCGGAGCCCGTCCCCACGCCGTGGGGCGAGGCGCTGGTCTCGCGCGGCACGTTCGCCGGCGCCGAGGTGCTGCACATCTCGCGCCACCAGGCGGGACACGTCAGGCTCTCCAACCAGGTCACGCACCGCGCGAACATCGCCGCGCTCAAGCAGCTCGGCGCCACGGGCGTGCTCGCCGTCAGCGTCTGCGGCGCGGTCGATCCGGCCGCGCCGCTGGGGTCGCTCGTCTGCTTCGACGACCTCCACTTCCTCGCCAACCGCCTGCCGGACGGCAGCCTGTGCACGTTCTTCACGGAGCCCGGCGCCCGCGACCGCGGCCACTGGATCTACGAGGGACCGTTCTCGGAGGACCTGCGCCGCGCGCTCCTGCACGGCGCCGGGGAGGCCGGCGTCGCGATCCGCGACGGCGGCTGCTACGGCCACGTCGACGGCCCGCGCTTCAACACCCGCGCCGAGATCCGCACGCTGGCCGCCGCCGGCGTCACCGCGGTCTCACAGACCGCCGGACCCGAGACCGTCCTCGCCGGTGAGGCCGAGCTGCCGTACGCGCTGCTCGGCTTCCTGACCGACTACGCCAACGGCGTCAGCGAGACCGCGACCCCCGTCGAGACGCTGATCGAGATGATGGCCGCGTCGACGGCCGCGTTCGCCGAGGTCCTCGCCAACGCGGTCCCGCGGGCGGCGCAGGCGGCCCCGGCTGCGCCCGGCATCGTCTACCGCATCGGCGGCTAGCCGCTAGCGCGTCACCCGCACGGTCGCCTCCGCGCGCCCCGAGATCCGGAGGCCGGCGTCGCGGAACGCCCGTTCTTGCGCGGCGCCGAGCCGCAGCGTCACGCCGTCGTAGCGGCCGTTCGCCTTGACCTGGTCCGACAGCTCGCGCAGCGTGCGCGGGCCCTCGTCGCCCGCGCCGTCGCCGGCCGAGTCGTCGCCGATGATGATCGTCGTGCCGAGCGAGGCGTCGCCGCCGTCGGCGTCGCGCCCGGCGAGCCGCAGCTTCATCCTGCCCGGCCGCGCGTCGCCGGGCACGCGCACCCTGTAGGTGCGCGTGAACTCGCTCCCACGCAGGCGCTGGAGGGTCGCGCGGGCCTTGACCGTCGTACCGCGGCGGATCGTCCGCGGCACGCTGATCCGGCGCAGGTAGGCCTGGTCGGCTCCGCGGTGCAGCTCGAGCAGGACCGAGACGCCGGTGATGCGCGGCGGCTTGCCGGTGTAGGCGTCGACGCTCGACAGCGCGGTGGCCAGGTCGCCCGCCGCGCCGGTCGTCACCGCGTTGCCGAGGCTGCCGTCGTCGCCCTGCTCCTGGGCGATCGAGACGTAGCGGTTGCAGAAGCGCAGCGGCGCCTTCAGCTCGGCCAGCCCGATCCGCGCGCACATCCGCCCGGTGACGCGGCCGGGCGTCGACCCGAGGACGTTCGTCGCCGCCTGCACGACCGCGAGCGGACCGACGGAGGTCAGCCACGAGCCGCCGCTGGGCAGGTCGACCGCCGCCTCGTCGGCGACGCGCGAGCGGATCGTCGCCGTCCTGCCCGTGTCGGTGTCGCGCGCCAGCGCGGTCACGGGCACCGTGTGCGGCAGCGCGCCGGTGTGGCCCGCGACGGCGTCCGTCGCGTCATTGGTGAGCGTCCCGAGGTCGTGGCCGAGCGCGGCGAGCTTGTAGGTCGCGGCCGTGGGGAGCTGGACCGGGTTGTTGATGACGCGGAACACGTAGGCGTCCTGGAGCAGCAGCGCGCGGGGCCCGGCGTCCTCGAGCGGGTGCCCGAACGCCCACACCTTGTCGCCGTCGACGTAGGAGACCGTCCCGACCGCGCCGTAGCGCAGATCGCCGTCGGAGTACGCCGTGCCGACCGCAGCGCCGGGCACGAGCGCCTGCTTCGGGTAGCCGCCGACCGGCCCGGCGGGCACCGCCAGCACCGTTCGCCCGGCCTTCTGCGCCGCCGCCTGCAGCGCGGTCGCGACCGTCGAGCTGACGCCGCTGATCGTCAGGGGCGCCGCGAGCGGCTTCGCCCGCGCCAGCAGATCCCGCGCCCAGCCCGCGCGCGCGGTGCTCGCGTGCCCGGCGTCCTTCGCCGCTTGTTTGGCGGGCGGGTCGACGGGCGTGCCGACGATCTGCTCGATCGGCGTCGCGAGCACGACCTTGCCGCCGTACTCGCCGATCGACTCCGAGATCGCCCCGATGTTGCGCGCCACGCCGGCGCCGTCGGCGCAGTAGATCGGCGAGCCCGAGAACCCCGGGCCGACGCCGGTCGCGTCGACGGCCGGGCCCGAGACCTGGACGAGGATCCGCGGCCCGCTCTCGTCCGGGTCGCCGTCGACGACGTCGAGCACCTCGACGCCGAACGACGCTATGTCGGTGCCGCGGACCACCGAGTAGGCGGTGCACTGCATCCCGGCCTGCACCTGCGCGAGGGGCATGATCGGGTCGCCCGCGGCCAGCGCCGGCGCGGCGGGCAGGAGCAGAGCCGCGGCCGCGGCGGCGAGCGAGCGTATGCGCATGTGCGGGCCACCCTAGGCGCTGCCGTCCCGAACGCGCGCACGCGCAGACGGATTTCCTACCGTGGCGCGCCGAGACTGGGGGGCAGGGACTCGAACCCCGATTCCCGGGACCAAAACCCGGTGTCCTGCCGTTGGACGACCCCCCAAACGGACGAGCGCGACGTCCCGGCGATACTACGATGCGAGCCGTGCCCGCGCCCACGGTCGTCATCATCGCCGCCGGCGAGGGAACGCGCATGCGCTCCTCCCTCCCGAAGGTCCTGCACCCGCTGTGCGGGCGCCCCCTGATCAATTGGCCCGTCACCGCCGCGCTGGAAGCCGGCGCCGGCAAGGTCGTCGTCGTCGACAATCCCAGGCGGCGCCTGGAGGACCATCTGCCTGACGGCGTCGAGGTGGCGGTGCAGCAGCACCCCAACGGCACCGGCGACGCGGTCGCCGCGGCCGGCTCGCACATCGACTCGACGTCGACCGTGGTCGTGATCAACGGCGACGTGCCGCTGATCACCGCCGAGGCGCTGCAAGGCCTCGTGCAGGCGCACGAGGACAGCGGCGCGGCCGGCACCGTGGCGACGATGGAGCTCGACGACCCGTCGGGCTACGGCCGCGTGGTGCGCGATCGCGAGGGCAACGTCGAGCGGATCGTCGAGACCAAGGTCGAGGGCGACGCGAGCGAGGCCGAGCTCTCCATCCGCGAGGTCAACACGGGCGTCTACGCCTTCGACGGCGGCAGCCTGCTCGCCGCGCTCGCCGACGTCGACGCCGCCAACGCGCAGGGCGAGGTGTACCTCCCAGACGTGCTGCCGAAGCTGCGCGAGCAGGGCAAGGTCGTGCACGGTCACCCGGTCACGGATCCGACGCTCACCCTCGGCGTCAACGACCGCGTGGAGCTGGCGCGCGTGCAGTCGCTGGCGCAGACGCGCATCCAGCAGGCCCATCAGCGCAACGGCGTCACGATCGTCAGCCCGGCCACCACGACGATCGACGCCGCCGTGAAGATCGGCCGCGACACGGTGATCGAGCCGGGCACGACGCTCAAGGGCGCGACCGAGATCGGCGCGGAGTCGGTGATCGGCCCGCACAGCACGCTGGTCGACGCCACGATCGGCGACGGCGTCAGCGTCGTGCACTCCTACGTGGTGCAGGCGACCGTCGAGGACCACGGCACGATCGGCCCGTTCTCCTACCTGCGCCCAGACGCCCACCTGCACCCGGGCGCCAAGGCGGGCGCGTTCGTGGAGATCAAGAACTCGACGATCGGCCGCGGCACCAAGGTGCCGCACCTGAGCTACATCGGCGACGCCGACATCGGCGAGAACACGAACATCGGCGCGTCGAACATCACCGCCAATTACGACGGAGTCCGCAAACACCGGACGAAGATCGGTGCGAACGTCCGCACCAGCGTGGACACTGCGTTCGTGGCTCCGGTCGAGGTCGGCGACGGCGCCTACACAGGCGCCGGCAGCGTGATCACCGAGGACGTCCCGCCGGGGGCGCTCGGCATCGCCCGGGCCAGGCAACGCAACGTCGAGGGATACGCAGACCGGAGGAAGGGATGACCGCGCCGACGCCTACACTGAACCAGGCCGTGAGCGCCCTGTCGCCTCGCCCGGTTCCCGCCTCGTCGCTGCCGCTCGGCTACGACAAGCGCCTGATGCTCTTCTCCGGCCGCGCCAACCCGGAGCTGGCGAACAAGATCGCCGGCAAGCTGGGCGTCGATCTCGGCGGCGTGATCCTTAAGACGTTCTCCAACGGCGAGGTCTACTGCCGCTACGAGGAGTCGATCCGCGGCGCCGACGTGTTCATCGTGCAGCCGACGTGCGGCAACCCCGCCACCGGGATCACCGCCAACGACGCGCTGATGGAGCTGCTGGTGATGATCGACGCGGCGGTCGGCGCGAGCGCCCACCGCGTGATCGCCGTCACGCCGTGGTACGGCTACTCCCGCCAGGACAAGAAGTCGGCGCCGCGCGAGCCGATCAGCGCCCGCCTGGTCGCCCACATGCTCGAGGCCGCGGGCGCCGACCGCGTGCTCACGATGGACCTCCACGCCGGCCAGGTGCAGGGCTTCTTCCAGAAGCCGGTGGACCACATGACGGCGATGTTCATCCTCACCCAGTACTTCCGCGACCAGCAGCTCGAGGACCTCGTGGTCGTCTCGCCGGACACCGGCCGCGTGAAGCTGGCGCAGAAGTTCGCCGAGAAGGTCGGCGCCGAGCTGGCCGTGCTCAACAAGGAGCGGCCGGCCCAGCAGGTGGCCGAGATCGCCTACGTGATCGGCGACGTCAAGGACAAGACGGCTGTCATCGTCGACGACATCATCGACACCGCGGGCACCCTGCGCGCCGCGGGGGAGACGGTCAAGGACGAGGGCGCCCGCCGCGTCTTCGCCGCCGCCACCCATCCGGTCCTCTCGGGCAACGCGTTCGAGAACCTCGCGGCCAGCCCGTTCGAGAAGATCGTCGTCACGGACACGATCCCGCTGCGGCCGGACACGCCGTCGAACATCACCGTCCTCTCGGTGGCCGACCTGCTGACCGACAGCATCCGCCGCATCTTCACCGACGACTCCGTCGCCGAGGTCTTCGGCGGAGAGAACCAGCTCTTCTGAGCGCCGCGCGCCTGCAATCGCTGCTCGGCCTCTCCGACGAGGAGCTGCTGCGCATCCTGGACTCGGAGCCGCTGGCGGTGATCATGGGCGAGGACGACACGCGCCCGGAGGTGGCGATCCTGCTGCAGCTGCTCGGCGAGGCGACGGAGCGCGTGAGCGAGGACACGCTGCGGCGCTGGGTGCGCGCGAATGGCGCGCGCCCGCTCAGGCTCCTGCTGGAGCACGATTTCGCCGCCTTCGAGGACGCGCTCGCCGAGCTGGCCGAGCGCGGATTCATCCTGCGCTCGAGCCCGCCGGCTGGGTGATCGTGGAGCGGTGGTCCATCTGGCAGTCGGCCTCGAGCACGCCGACCGCGCACAGGCCGCACTCGCCGCGCAGGCAGTCGTACATCACCTCGACGCCGTCGGCGCGCAGCGCCTCGAGCATCGAGCGGTTCTCCGGCACCGCGACGTCGACGCCGTAGCAGCTCGTCGAGGAACGGCATCTCCGCCCGCGCGTGCCCGGCATAGAGCATTCGCACCTCGGCGCCGGCGGCCACGAGCCGCTCGGCCATCCCGAGCAGCGGCGTGACGCCGATGCCGCCGCGGCTCGCGGCCGACCAAGGGCTCGTGGGTGGCGGTCACGGCGCTCCTCCCGATGCGTCGGATCGAGGAGCGGCTACCCAGCGGCCGCGGCGGCTATTCGTCCGGGTCCGGGCGCTTCTCGCCCGGCCAGAAGCCGGTGAGGTACTGCCACGCGATCGCGCCGTAGCGGTCGACCGTGACGCGCACGGTGCGGAAGATCACGCCCTGCAGCGCGGCGGCGCCGAGGATCTTCGGCCATGGGGCGTCCTGCGTCGTGCCCTTGGGCGGGTCCTCGTCGTCGAGCTTGGTCCACGCGAAGTCGAACAACCGCTTGCCGACCATCCCGGCGAGGATGCCGAGGATGAGCCCGATCGGCTTGTACAGGAGCTTCATCGGGGGCGACCTTATCCGTTCGACACCAGGGCCGGCACGAGGGGGGGTTCGTTCCGACCGCCGGGAGGTAAACATCAGGGGTACAACTGACGATGATCTCTCATAGGAGATCGCCATGGACGAAGAGCACGCAGAGGACCTGCTGAGAAGGGCCTTGATCGACGTTGGAGCCGCCGCTTCGGTGGCGCTGCGCGTCACGCCCCTCACGCTGAGCGACACGCTGACGGTCGTCTTCCACGGCCGCCGGGACCTTGGGACGATCCAGACCTACGTGGCCAACGGCGGCCACGGCGCCGGCGAGGCCGTCGGCCGCGCGGAGCTCATGCGCGTGCCGTGCGACCTCGATCTCGCCGCCGCGGGCGACCGCCAAGAGGCCGAGCACATGTTCGCGGAGCAGGCGGGCGCGCTGCGCGACGCGCTGGTCGGCGCCGACACCGTGCTCGACATCTGGCGCGAGCCGCTGGCCGACCTGGCGCATTCGCACGTGACCGTGGACCACAGCATCCAGCTCGACGTACGGTTGCCCGCGCACCGGCTGATGCCGACCGCGCTCGTGGCGCCCGACAAGCAGATCGTGGTGACGGCGGTCTGCAGCGCCCGCGGGCTCGCCGAGGGCCGGCCCCCGATGGGGATCGCCTGCGCGCAGCAGGACGTCGCGCGCGTGTACCCGCTGCCGGACGATCCGGAGCGCTGCCTGGAGGACTTCCTCGCGCTGGCGGCCGAGCACGCGCGCCGGATGGCGGAGCAGCTCGGGCGCCAGGAGGCCTCGGTGCAGCGCTTCCTCGAGCTGTCGGGGGACGACTTCCCGCAGACGGGGTAGCCGCCGCCCGCCGCGGCCGGGGCCGACTGAGCCACGTCGCGGGGGTTCCCTCACCGCGGGTGATTATCCTGCGGCGCCCTTGCGCCGGTCTCGCGTCCTGCTCGTAGTCGCGTTCGTCGTCTTCGTCTTCCTGGGCATCTCCGCGATGCTCGCGCGGGCGCTGTCCGCGGCCGGGACCGAGCGCGCGCGGGTGCTCGACGTCGCGCGGGCGCAGGCGCACGGCGACGCCTCGCGCGTGCTGGCGCTGATGCCCGCCTGCGCCGCCCAGCCCGCCTGCGCGGCCACGACGCGCGCGTTCGTCGCCAAGCTTGCCCGCCCCGGCGACGTCGAGCTGCTCCAGTACCGCCCGTCCGTGCAGGTGACGTTCACGCGCACGACCGGGACCGGGCGCGTCGCGTGGCGTGCCGGCCGCGACGGCCTGCCCGTCGTGCAATGCGTCCGCGTCCGCCGCGACGGCCCGCTGACGGGCAACACGGTGGAGCTCTTGTCCATCTCCGCACCCATCAATGGAGAAGCGAGCTGCCCATGAGGCCCTTTACCGCTCTTTCCCGCCGGACCCTGTGTTGACATTGCCCGTGATGCGCGCCCGACTGACATTCCTGCTCCCCGTGCTCGCCCTCCTCGCGCTGCTTCCAGCCCAGGCGCACGCGGCCGGCAAGCCCTCGGCCAAGACGCTCTACGCGGACGGCCCGGAAGGGCGCTACCTGATGGACGGCGAGTGGCTGTTCCGGCTCGACAACGCCGACCAGGGCGTCAAGCAGCGCCTCATGCGCCAGACGTCCAAGAGCGGCTGGAAGGCCGTCAAGGTCCCGAACGTCTGGAACCTCGGCGACCCGTCCAACGCGTCGATGGCGGGCGGGATCGGCTGGTATCGCAAGGACTTCCAGCTGCCCAGCGCCAGCGCGGCGCTGGACTGGGCGATCCGCTTCGAGTCGGTCAACTACCGCTCGAAGGTGTGGCTCAACGGCCGGCCGATCGGCGAGAACACGGGCGCGTACATCCCGTTCCAGTTCCAGCTCTCCGGCCTCAAGCGCACGGGCACCAACCGGCTCGTGATCCGCGTGGACTCGCGCCGCAAGCCGACGGACTTCCCGCCCTCGGGGCTCAACACCGAGGGGGTGCCGACCGGCGGCTGGTGGAACTACGGCGGCATCCAGCGCGAGGTCTATCTGCAGAAGCTGGACACGGTCGACTACAAGGACGTCCTGGTCCGCCCGGTGCTGCCGTGCGCCAACTGCGCGTCGGACGTCCAGATGAAGCTCACGCTGCGCAACGTGTCCTCGGGCGGCAAGCGCATCAAGGTCACCGGCACGTACGGCAACCGCAGCGTCAACCTCGGCACCAAGACCATGGGCCCGGGGGCGATCGCGGCGTTCTCGGACACGCTGCGGATCGCCAAGCCGCAGCTCTGGAGCCCGCAGCACCCGCACCTCTACAAGGTCCACTTCACGGTCACCGCCAACGGCAGGAAGGTCTCGGGCTACGACCTCCACAGCGGCATCCGCTCGATCAAGGTCTCCAACGGGCACCTGATCCTCAACGGGCAGGCGCTCAACTTCCGCGGCGTCGGCCTGCATGAGGACTCCAAGGCGGACGGCTTCGCGATCGACGACGCGCGCCGCGAGCAGCTGCTCAAGGACGCCAAGGAGCTCGGCGCGACGGTGATCCGCACGCACTATCCGCTGCACCCGTACACGCACGAGCTCGCCGACAGGCTCGGCCTGCTGATCTGGTCAGAGATCCCGGTCTACAGCGTCAAGACGCAGTACCTCAAGCTGAAGTCCGTGCGCCAGCTCGCGATCAAGGAGCTCGGCAAGAACATCGCGGCCAACCAGAACCACCCGTCGGTGATGCTGTGGTCGATCGGCAACGAGCTGTCCTCGCAGCCCGGGCCGGTGCAGAACGCCTACATCAAGGCGGCGGCGAAGTTCGCCAAGGAGACCGACCCGACGCGCCCCGTCGGCATCGCCGTCGCGGGCTACCCGTCATCGCTCTGCCAGGCCGCCTCGTACGCGCCGCTGGACGTGCTCGGCATCAACGACTACTTCGGCTGGTACCCAGGCCCGAACGGCCAGATCTTCGACCGCACGAAGCTCTCGGTCTACCTCGACGCCGTGCACGCCTGCTACGCGAACAAGGCGATCGTGATCACCGAGTTCGGCGCCGAGGCCAACCGCGACGGCCCGGTCGAGGAGAAGGGCACGTGGGCGTTCCAGCAGGACTGGGTCAACTTCCAGCTCAACACGTTCGCGACCAAGCCGTGGCTCAGCGGCGCGCTGTACTGGGCGCTGAACGAGTTCTGGGTCCGGCCGGGCTGGGACGGCGGCGACCCGCGCCCGCAGCCGCCCGTCTTCCAGAAGGGCCTGATCACCTACGACGGCGTGCGAAAGCCGGCATGGGCCGACGTCCAGCGCTGGTTCACTCAGACCCAGCAGCTGGTGCCGGCCACAGGCGGGACTTAGCGCATCGGAACCCTTGGTCTGATCCGGACCGGCTGGTGCTCGCGCTGTCGCACGCGCCGCCGGCTCGGATCGGCCATCTTGTCCGAGGCAGAACGCAGCCGAGTGTTGGACTGCACCGCGCTCGGGAGCGGGATACCGCCTGAAGGAGAGGTCTTGGGCTTGTCGGTGATGCGGTCGTTCCCACCACCACCGCCGTCGTCTTCGTCGTCCTGGGGCCAGGAAGAAGCGCCATCGGAACGCAAGAACATCACGAACAGGACGCCGCCGAGGGCCAAGGCGACAAAGTGCAGCACGCCGAAGATCACAAGCAGCTCCGCGTCGGGGGACATGTACTGAACATAATTACCCCTCGCGGGGAGGCGCCAGACGCCTTTCGCTACCATCGGCTGCCGCTCGTCGCGCCTTGATCCTCCCTGCCCGCGGCGCACCCAACGACATGGCCGACTCTTCCACGCTCTCAATCACCGCCCGCCAGCCTGAAGGCTCGCGAAATGCGCGCCGTCTCCGCCGATCCGGACTCGTTCCCGGCGTGATCTATGGCGGCGATATCGAGCCGACGCACTTCGCCGTCGACGCTCGGATCCTCAGAAATACGCTTGCCCATTCGGGTGCCATCCTCGAGGTCTCGCTCGACGGCGCAAGCGCTGCACCCGTGCTCGTCAAGCACGTGCAGCGGCATCCCGTCCGCGGTGAGGCGATGCACGTCGACTTCCTCCGCGTCCGGATGGACCAGGCGATCCAGACGACGGTCGTGCTCGACCTCGTCGGCGCCGAGCTCGCGCCGGGCACCGTCGAGGGCGGCGTGCTCACGCAGGAGACGCGCGAGCTGAACGTCGAGGCGCTCCCGGGGGACATCCCCGACACGATCCAGCACGACGTCTCGGGCCTGGAGATGAACGCGACGCTCACGCTCGGGTCGATCACGCCCCCGAAGGGCGTGACGCTGCTCGACGACCCGGAGACGGTCGTGGCCTCGATCACCCCGCCGACGGCCGAGCCGGTCGAGGAGGAGATCGAGACCGAGACCGAGCTGGTGGGCGAGGCCGCCGAGGGCCAGGCCGAGGGCGACACCGCCGAGGAGGCCGGGCAGTCCGCGGCCGACTCGGGCGACGAGTCCTGAAGCTCTTCTCCTCGACGCCGGTCGACTGGCTTGTGGTCGGGCTCGGCAACCCGGGCCCCGGCTACGCCGAGACGCCGCACAACGTCGGCTTCAAGGTCGCCGACGCGCTGGCGCGGCGCTGGGACCTGCCGAGGCCCAAGAAGAAGTACGCGGGCGAGCTGTCGGAGGGCCGCACCGGTCCGGGCGGCCCTCGCGTCGCGCTGCTCAAGCCGCAGACGTACATGAACGAGGCCGGCCGGTCCGCCGGGCCGGCCCGCGGCTCCTACCACCTCGACCTGGATCGGATCCTCGTGCTGCACGACGAGATCGACCTCCCGTTCGGCGAGATCCGCGTGCGCCTCGGCGGCGGGCTCGCCGGCCACAACGGGCTGAAGTCGCTCAAGCGCGAGCTCGGGGGCGCGGACTTCCATCGCGTGCGGATCGGCGTCGGGCGTCCGGACTCGACCGATCCGGAAATCGTCGCCTCCTACGTGCTGGGCAAGTGGCGCCAGCCGGCGAGCGACGTCGCCGCGCTGATCGACCGTGCGGCCGACGAGGCGGAGCGTGTCGTAGGCTCCGCGGCTTGACCGTCGAGGTCGCTCAGCTCGCTGAAGATCTCATCCGCGTCGGCTTCTTCCCTCCGGGCCGTCCGCCCGACTACCGCTCCGCCGCGGTCGCCGGCGAGTGGGAGCCGCTCGCGCGGCTCGAGCCGCCCGGCGGTGTCCGGTTCGAGGTCCTCGAGCCGGCGGGCGCCGGGATCGGCGACCTGCTCGGCCCGCCGCTGCGGGTCGTCATGCCGCGCCGCGAGGGCGAGCGGTTCTTCGGCTGCGGAGAGCGGACCGCCGGGCTGGAGAAGACCGGCTCGCGCCAGATCTTCTGGAACTACGACCCGCCCGAGGGCCACACGGCGTCGTTGAACAACCTCTACACGTCGATCCCGTTCGTGCTCTCGCTGGCGGGTGGCGTGTGCCGAGGCGTGTTCGTCGACAACCCGGGGCGCGTGGAGATGGATCTCGCGAAGGCGGACCCGGGCGAGGTCGTCTACGAGACCGCGACCGGCAACCTCGTCTACTACGTCTTCACGGGGCCGACGCCCGCCGCCGTCCTGGAGCGCTACACCGAGTTGACCGGGCGCGTCGGCCTGCCGCCGCTGTGGGCGCTCGGCAACCAGCAGTCGCGCTGGGGCCACGTGTCGGCGGACGAGGTCCGCTCGGTCGCGGACGGGTTCCGGTCGCGCGGCATCCCGTGCGACGTGCTCTACCTGGACATCGACTACATGGACGGGTTCCGCGTGTTCACGTTCGACGAGGAGCGCTTCCCGGACCCGGCGGCGTTCATCGCCTCGCTGGCCGAGGACGGCTTCCGCGTGGTGACGATCGTCGATCCGGGCGTGAAGGTCGACCTCGAGTACCCCGTCTACGTCGAGGGCCGCGAGCGCGGCTACTACTGCCGCACGTTCGGCGACGAGGAGTACCGGAACGTCGTCTGGCCGGGGCTGTGCGCGTTCCCGGACTTCACGAACCCGGCGGCGCGCGAGTGGTGGGGCGACAACCACGCGGCCCTTCTCGACCTCGGCGTGGCGGGGATCTGGTGCGACATGAACGAGCCGAGCCTGTTCGTGCCGGCGCAGTCGACGATGCCCGCCGACGTCGTGCACCCGGGGGGAGGGGAGCCGCGGCTGCACGCGCAGGTCCACAACCTCTACGGGTCGGGGATGGCCCAGGCGACCCGCGAGGGATTGGCGCGGCTGCGGCCGGACCGCCGTCCGTTCGTGATCTCGCGCGCGGGCTTCGCGGGGCTGCAGCGGCACGCGCTGCAGTGGACGGGCGACAACTCCTCCTGGTGGGAGCACCTGTGGATGAGCCTGCCGCAGCTGCAGAACCTCGGGCTGTCGGGGATGGCGTTCTGCGGCGTCGACTGCGGCGGGTTCTTCGGCGACTCCAACGGCGAGCTGCTGGCGCGCTGGACCGAGGCGGCGGTGTTCCAGCCGTTCCTGCGCAACCACTCGCAGATGGGGACGGTGCCGCAGGAGCCGTGGGCGTTCGGCGAGCCGTGGGAGTCGATCTGCCGCGACATGCTGCTGCTGCGGATGCGGCTGCTCCCGTATCTCTACGGGGCGTTCGAGGAGGCCTCGCGGACCGGCGCGCCGGTCATGCGGCCGCTGCTCTTCGAGTGGTTCGAGGACGAGGTCACCTACACCGCCGACGACGAGTTCATGCTCGGCGACGCGCTGCTCGTCGCGCCGATCACGCGGCCGGGGATCGAGCACCGGCACGTGTACCTGCCGGCCGGCACGTGGGTGCACTGGTGGACCGGTGACGTGGTGGCCGGGCCGGCGCACGTGCTGGCGCATGCGCCGCTGGGCCGGCCGGCGCTCTACGCGCGCGCGAACGCCGCGATCCCCCTCTGGCCTGAGCGGATGCACACGGGCGAGCCGGTGGACCGGCTGACGCTGCGCGTGTTCGCGGTGCCGTCGGCGGACGTGGTGACGCGCGAGCTCTACGAGGACGCGGGCGAGGGGTTCGGCCCGTCGTCGCGACGCAGCGTCACGGTGGACGCGGAGGCCGTGCGCGTGTCTGCGCCCGTCGGTGCCTTCGCGCCGGCGCCGCGTGTCGTCGAGGTCGAGGTGGTGCGAGGGGGCGCGGCGGTCGTGACCGAGATCGGCGACGGCGCCGCGGAGATCACCCTGCGCTGAGCAGCCCCTCGAGGTCCGCCAAGGCGCTCGAGATCGGCACCGTCGCTCCGCTGCCGCAGGTCGAAGTCGGCATGGGCTACGGCATCGTGGTGGAGCTGAGCGTATGCGATAGCGTACAGACGTATGCCGCCTCGTGAATGGAACGCGCCCTCGTACGAGCGCGTCTCGGCGCCGCTGGAGGCGATGGGCCGCGACGTGCTGGACCGCCTCGACCTCACCGGCGACGAGCGCGTGCTCGACGCCGGCTGCGGCACCGGGCGGGTGACCGCCGCGCTCGTGGAGCGCCTCCCGCGCGGCGAGGTCGTCGCCGTCGACGGCTCGCAGGCGATGGTCGACGAGACCAAGGCGCGGCTCGGCGACGGCGTCGAGGCGTTCGCCGCCGACCTCGTCGAGCTGGAGCTCGAGCGGCCGGTCGACGCGATCCTCTCGACCGCGACGTTCCACTGGATCGGCGACCACGAGCGGCTGTTCGCGCGCCTGCACGCGGCGCTGAAGCCGGGCGGCCGGCTCGTCGCCCAGTGCGGCGGCGCGGGCAACGTCGCGACGCTGCTGGAGGCGATCGCCGCCGTCGGCCACCCCGCCTTCGCCGGCTGGGACGGCCCGTGGAACTTCGCGACCACGCGCGAGACCAAGGCGCGGCTGGAGGCGGCGGGCTTCCGTGACGTGTGGACCTGGCCGCAGCACGTCCCCGTCGCGCCCGAGGATCCGCGCGAGTATCTGACGACCGTGATGCTCGGCTCGCATCTCGAGCGCCTTCCGGAGCACGAGCGCGACGACTACGCCGACGCGGTGCTCGCGGCGCTCGGCCCGCGCCCGACGTTCGAGTACGTGCGACTGAACATGCTCGCCCGTTCGTAGACTGGATGCGTGGCCCGCCGCGCACACAGCGCGGGCCTTTCGCATGCTCAGAACCTTCCTCGGACACCTCGAGAACGACCCCGGCGCCGCCGAACTGGCGGCGCGCGGCGGGTCGGCGTTCGTGTCCCAGTCGCTGCGGGCGTTCGTCGTCGCCGGGCTCGCCGACCAGGACGCGAGGCGCCCGACCGTGGTGGTCGTCGGCGACGACCGCGCCGCCCGCGACCTCGCCGCCGACCTGCGCGCGTGGCTGCACCCGCGGCCCGTCCGCTATTACCCGAGCCGCGGCGTCGCCTACGAGTCCCACCTCACGCCGCCGCCGCACCTCGTCGGGCTGAGGGTGGGCGCGCTGGACGCTTTGACCGACACGCCCGAGGGCTCGGAGCAGCCGGTCGTCGTGATCAGCGCGACCGCGCTGAGCGAGAAGGTCCCCGACCCGGCGCTGCGCCCACACGGGTTCATGCTGCGCGTCGGCGACCTGCTCGACCTCGAGGAGACCGCCCAGCAGCTCGTCGCCGCCGGCTACCAGCGCGTGGACCAGGTCGAGGACCGCGGCCAGTTCGCGATCCGCGGCGGCCTGCTCGACGTCTATCCGGCGACCGAGGAGCGCGCGGTCCGCGTCGACCTGTTCGACATCGAGATCGAGGCGCTGCGCTGGTTCTCCACCTTCACCCAGCGCAGCCTGGGGGAGACCGAGTGCGTCGAGATCTCGCCCGCCGCCGAGCTCGCGCCCGAGCACCGCGAGCTGGCGGAGATCGCCGCCACGGAGGAGGAGCGGCCGGACATCGCCGAGCTGCTGCCGGTCGACCGCTTCAAGGAGCTGCTGGACCTCCTGCCCGAGCGGATCCAGGTGATCGTCGCCGCCGAGGAGGACGTCGAGCCGGTCCTGCGCGACCACTGGGAGGACGTCTGCGTCGCGTTCAAGGACGAGGACGCGCGCCACCTCTACGTCAATCCGGCGCGCATCCACGAGGCGCTCGCGCAGCGCTCGGAGGTCCGGCTGTCGAGCATCAGCCACGACCAGCCGATCGAGATCCGCGCGCAGGCCGCCGACTTCGCCGCGCGCTCGCTCAAGGAGGCCGAGTCCGAGCTGGAGAAGCTCACCCGCTCGGGCTACACGACGGTCGTCACGTGGCCCCAGCAGGGCGCCGCCGAGCGCGCCGCCTACAACCTCGCGCGCGTCAAGGCCAGCCTCAACGGCAGCACCTCCGGGCTCGTGTTCACCGAGGCGACGCTCCGCGACGGCTTCGTCGCGCCCTCCTTCAAGCTCGCCGCCTTCCCCGAGCACCGGCTGATCCACCGCCGCAAGGCCTCGACGCGGCCGACGCGCTCCGGCCGCGGCCTGCTGCGCAGCTTCACCGACCTGCGGACGGGCGACATCGTCGTCCACGAGGACCACGGCATCGCGCGCTTCGCCGGATTCGACACCAAGACCGTCGCGGGCGTCACGCGCGACTACCTCAACCTCGAGTACCAGGGCGACGACAAGGTCTTCCTGCCGGTCGACCAGCTCGCGAAGATCTCGCGCTACGTCGGCGCCGACGGCGCGCACCCGCCGCTGTCCAAGCTCGGCGGCACGCGCTGGGACACGCTCAAGGCGCGCGCCCGCAAGGCGGCGCAGGAGCTCGCCGGCGAGCTGCTCAACCTCTACGCGGAGCGCAAGCGCCGCCGCGGCCATCCGTTCCCCGAGTTCTCCGAGGAGCTGCGCGACGTCGAGGCCGCGTTCCCGTTCCGCGAGACGCCCGACCAGCGCGACGCGATCGACGCGGTGATGGGCGACATGGAGTCCGAGCGCCCGATGGACCGCCTGATCTGCGGCGACGTCGGCTACGGCAAGACCGAGGTCGCGCTGCGCGCCGCGGTCAAGGCCGCCAGCGACGGCAAGCAGGTGATGATGCTCGTGCCGACGACGATCCTCGCCCAGCAGCACTACGGCACGTTCGCCGAGCGCCTGCGCGACCAGCCGTTCGTGATCGAGCACGTCAGCCGCTTCCGGCCGCCGGCAGAGCAGCGCGAGGCGGTCAAGCGGTTCTCGCAGGGCCAGGTCGACATCCTCGTCGGCACGCACCGGCTGCTCAGCCGCGACGTGCGCGCGAAGGAGCTGGGCCTGCTGATCGTCGACGAGGAGCAGCGCTTCGGCGTCAAGCAGAAGGAGCTGCTGCGCCAGCTCAAGCTCAAGGTCGACGTGATCGCGATGTCGGCCACGCCGATCCCGCGCACGCTGCAGATGTCGCTCGCCGGCATGCGCGACATCTCGGTGATCGAGACGCCGCCGGAGGGCCGGCGCCCCGTCAAGACCTACGTCGGCGAGTACGACGAGCAGCTCGTCAGGCAGGCGCTGCAGCGCGAGAAGGCGCGCGGCGGCCAGGCGTTCTTCCTGCACAACCGCGTCGACGACATCGAGGAGACGGCCGAGCGCCTGCGCGCGCTGTGCCCGGGCATGACGTTCAGCGTCGCCCACGGGCAGATGGACGAGAAGCAGCTCGAGGACCGGATGATGCACTTCCTGCGCGGCGAGGCCGACGTGCTCGTCTCGACCTCGATCATCGAGTCCGGGATCGACATCCCGCAGGCCAACACGCTGATCGTCGACCGCGCCGACCGCTTCGGCCTCAGCCAGCTCTACCAGATCCGCGGGCGCGTCGGGCGCTCGCGCGAGCGCGCCTACGCGTACCTGCTGTATCCGTCGGCCGCCGCGCTCACGGCCGAGGCCGCCGACCGCCTCAGCGCCCTGTCGGACTACACCGAGCTGGGCGCGGGCTTCAAGGTCGCGATGCGCGACCTCGAGCTGCGCGGCGCCGGCAACCTCCTCGGCGACGAGCAGTCCGGCCACGTCGCGGCGCTCGGCTTCGAGCTCTACATGCAGATGCTCGACGAGGCGGTCCAGGCGATGGACCCCGAGTCCGACGGCGCCGAGCCGCGCGAGCCCGTCCGGCTCGACGTCAACGTCGACGCGTACGTCCCGACCGACTACATCCCGTACGAGCAGGCCAAGGTCGACGTGCACCGTCGCATCGCGGGCGCGCGCGAAGTGTCGGAGCTGGTCGAGCTGCGGCGCGAGCTCGAGGACCGCTTCGGCGACCCGCCGCAGCCGATGGAGAACCTGATCACGCTGCAGAAGGCGCGGATCAAGCTCGGTCAGGCCGGCGCCCAGACCGTCAGCTTCCGCCAGGGCCGCCTGGCCGTGACCCCGATCGAGCTCGACGCCGCGACCGCGCGGCGGCTGCGCGAGGAGCTTCCCGGCGCGAATTATGAGGCGGGGCGCTCACAGCTGTCAGTGCGCGTACCGGATGATCCGGCGCAGCGGTTCCCCGCGGTGGTGCGGGCAGCGGACGCATTGCTGGCTGTGCAGACCGCTGCCTAAAGCTCCAGTGAAAAGATGAGTAAGTACCCCGAGGGCGCCGCTACCATGCCCACCCGGGAGAAGGTCACTTCCTGCGCCGGGTTCCGTGCGCCGGCCACTAGTCCCCGTCCCCCTTCTCAGCTCTCTATGAACAAGGCGTCACGTCTCATCCTCAGCGCCTGCGCCCTTGTCGGCGTGTGCGCGACTGTCGCGGCATGCGGCGGTGTGCCCGGCAACGCCGTGGCGACCGTGGACGGCGATTCCGTCAGCAAGACGGACTTCAGCCACTGGCTCACCGTCGCGGCGAAGTCGTCCGGGCAGGCGAACGCCGCGGTGCCGGATCCGCAATCGGACTACAAGAACTGCGTCGCGCAGAAGCGCAAGACGACGCCGGCCCCGGCCAAGGGCCAGCCGAAGGTGACCGACGCGCAGCTGAAGACCCAGTGCAAGACGGAGTACACGCAGCTCCGCGACCAGGTCCTCCAGCTCCTGATCTCCTTCAAGTGGATCCAGGGCGAGGCCGACTCGATGGGCGTCAAGGTCACCGACGCGGACGTCAAGAAGTCCTTCGACGAGCAGAAGAAGCAGAGCTTCCCGAAGGACGCGGACTACAAGAAGTTCCTCCAGACCTCGGGCCAGTCCGAGCAGGACATCCTCCAGCGCGTGCGCCTCGACCTGCTGTCGAACAAGATCCGCGACAAGGTCATCAAGGGCAAGGACAAGGTGTCCGACGCCGCGATCCAGGACTTCTACAACAAGAACAAGGCCCGCTTCGCGCAGCCGGAGAAGCGCGACCTGCGCGTCGTGCTGACCAAGAAGCAGGGCGACGCCCAGACCGCCTTCAACCAGCTCAAGAGCGGGGCGGCGTGGAAGACGGTCGCCAAGAAGTACTCGATCGACGACACGTCGAAGGCCGCCGGCGGCAAGCTGCCCGCGCAGGCCAAGGGCACGCTCGACAAGCAGCTCGACGACGCCGTCTTCTCGGCCAAGAAGAACCAGCTCGAGGGTCCCGTCAAGACGCAGTACGGCTACTACGTCTTCGAGGTCACCAAGGTCACGCCGGCCAGCCAGCAGACGCTCGCCCAGGCCAAGGACACGATCAAGCAGACGCTCCAGTCCCAGAACCAGCAGAAGGCGCTGGACGCCTTCGTGAAGGACTTCACGAAGCGCTGGAAGGACAAGACGGAGTGCTCGGACAACTACAAGACGACGGACTGCAAGAACGGCCCGAAGGCGACGCCGACGCCGACCGCGCCGGCCACGCAGGCGCCGCCGACGACGGGCCAGCCGACCCCCGCCGGCCAGTAGGCCCTTGGCGGACTCCACTGACGATGTCGAGGCGCTCCGGCGCCTCGACGCGTTAACGCGCCGGCTGCGGCGCGAGTGCCCCTGGGATCGCGAGCAGGACGAGCGCTCGATTGTCCCGCACACCGTCGAGGAGGCCTACGAGCTGGCGGCGGCCGCGCACGCTGACGACGACGCCAAGCTGCTCGACGAGCTCGGCGACGTGCTCTTCCAGGTGCACTTCCTCTCGCTGCTGCTCGAGGAGCGCGGCGCGGGCTCGCTCGGCGCCGTCGCCGAGCACGTGCACGCCAAGCTCGTGCGCAGGCACCCGCACATCTTCGGCGAGGTCGAGGTGGACTCGGCCGGCGAGGTGCTGCGCAACTGGGACGCGATCAAGAAGACCGAGGACGGGCGCGAGCCCGGCATCTTCGGCGAGGTGCCGGAGAACCTGCCGGGCCCGCTCTATGCCCGCAAGGTGCAGCGGCGCGCCGCCTCGACGGGCTTCGACTTCGACCACGTCCCGTATGACGCGATCCGCGGCGAGCTGGATGAGCTCGAGGAGGCGGCGAGCGACGAGCAGCGCTTCCACGAGATCGGCGACGTCCTGTTCGCCGCCGTCAACGTCGCGCGCAAGCTGAAGGTCGACCCGGAGCTGGCGCTGCGGGCGGCGTCGGAGCGCTTCCGCGGGCGCGTGGAGGGCGCCGAGGCGCTCGCGGCGGCCGACGGAGCCGACTGGGACGCGTTGACGCCCGCCGAGCAGCTGCACTACTACGCGCGGGCCCGGCTGAACTCGGAATAGCGGATATCGTGCCGCGCCGATGAGCCAGATCGAATCGGTGCACGCGCGGCAGATCCTCGACTCGCGCGGCAATCCCACGGTAGAGGTCGAGGTGCAGCTTCGCTCCGGCGCGCACGGCCGCGCCGCGGTGCCCTCGGGCGCCTCCACGGGCGAGTTCGAAGCGACCGAGCTGCGCGACGGCGGCGACGCCTACGGCGGCAAGGGCGTGACCAAGGCGGTCGCCAATGTGAACGGCGAGCTCGCCGAGGCGGTGGCGGGCAAGGACGCGACCGACCAGCAGGCGCTCGACAACGCGATGATCGAGCTCGACGGCACGCCGAACAAGTCGCGCCTCGGAGCCAACGCGATCCTCGGCGTCTCGCTCGCCGCCGCGCGCGCGGCGGCCGCGGAGGAGTCGCTGCCGCTGTGGCGCTATCTGGGCGGCGAGGCGGCCCACGTCCTGCCGGTGCCGATGATGAACGTGCTCAACGGCGGCGCGCACGCGGACAACTCGGTCGACTTCCAGGAGTTCATGATCGTCCCGGTCGGCGCGCCGTCGTTCGCCGAGGCGCTGCGCACGGGCGCGGAGGTCTTCCACGCGCTGAAGGGCACGCTGAAGAAGCGCAAGCTCAGCACGGCGGTCGGCGACGAGGGCGGCTTCGCGCCGGACCTCGAGTCCAACGAGGCGGCGCTCCAGGCGCTGATCGAGGGCATCGAGGCGGCCGGCTACGCGCCCGGCGACGACGTCGCGATCGCGCTGGATCCGGCGACGAGCGAGATCTTCAAGGGCGGCGAGTACGACCTCGAGCACGAGGGCCGCAAGCTGTCGCCGGCCGACATGGCCGCCTACTGGGCCGACCTGGCCTCGCGCTACCCGATCCTCTCGATCGAGGACGGGATGGACGAGGAGGACTGGGACGGCTGGAAGGAGCTGACCGGCAGGATCGGCTCGACCGTACAGCTGGTCGGCGACGACCTGTTCGTCACCAACGTCGAGCGCCTGCAGCGCGGCATCGACACGGGCGTCGCGAACTCGATCCTGATCAAGGTCAACCAGATCGGCACGCTGTCGGAGACGCTGGCGGCGATCGCGCTGGCGCGCTCGGCCGGCTACACCGCGGTGATGAGCCACCGCTCGGGCGAGACGGAGGACACGACGATCGCCGACCTCGCCGTCGCGACCGGCTGTGGACAGATCAAGACCGGCGCGCCCTCGCGCTCGGACCGCGTCGCGAAGTACAACCAGCTCCTGCGGATCGAGGAGGCGCTCGGCGGCGACGCGGAGTATCCCGGTCGCGCCGTGTTCCGCTCCTGAGAGATCGCGTGCACAGGAAGGGTGCCTGGCGCGTCGAACGAACGCGTCAGGCATGCATGCCCGTAGCCGGATTCGCTGGGACCGCCTTGGGCGCTGGGCGCTGATCGGCGTCTTCGCGCTCGTCCTGTATCTGTACATCGGGCCGGCGATCAGCTGGATCAAGACCTACCGCGAGGCGGGGCGCCAGCGCGCCGCGGTCGCGGAGCTCCGCGCCGAGAACGGCAAACTGCGCCAGCGGCGCCGCGAGCTCACCGAGAAGGGCGCGCTGGAGCGCGAGGCGCGCAAGCTCGGCATGGTCAAGGCGGGCGAGCGGGCGTACATCATCGAGGGGCTCGGGCGCTAGGGCTCGGGCGCGAGGGCCCGGGCGCGAGGGCCCGGGCGCGAGGGCCCGGGCGCGAGGGCCCGGGCCGCGAGGGCTCGGGGCGCGAGGGCTCCGGATTAATCGGTTTCGCCCTCCGGTCGTCTTCGCCGCAGCGCAGCCCGCATCGCGGGCGCGGGCCGGCGAATCCGACCTCCGTGCGACGATACAGGGGCGAATCCGACCTCCGTGCGACGATACCTGGGTGCCGTACGAGATCGCACGGGACCAGTGGGAGGCGGGACTGCGGCGGCTCGACGAGGCGTTCCCCGAGCAGGCGCCGACGCTCGAGCGCGTCACCCGCGCGGTGCAGGCGGAGCTGCGCCGCCGGCTCGGCGGCGCGTTCACGCTCGACGAGCTGGTCGACCTCTACGACGAGGGCACCGGCTGGTGCACCGACCTCGCCGTCGAGGTCGCGCCCGAGGAGCCGTTCGCGTGGGACGCGCGGATCGTCGCCGACGCCGCGTTCGGGCGCTACCAGCGCGCGGCGATCGACTACGCCGGCGGACGGCGAGTCTAACCTCGCACGGATAGAAGGTTTCGCCCTCCGGTCGTCTCCGCCGAGCTCCCGCTGGTCTCGCTGAGACAAGCGGGCGAATCCGACCTGCGGGCCACGTTACAAGGGTGTTCTTACGAACGAGTACCGGCGCCAGACCGGCACGAACCCGATCCGCTGATACAGCCGCTTCGGGCGGTCCTCGTCGTCGGCCACGATCCAGTTGGTGTGGTGCCCGACCGCGGCGAGCGCTCCGGAGATCAGGCGCTGTCCGATCCCGCGCCCGCGCTGCGCGGGGGTGACGTAGGCCTGGTCGATCTCGGCGGCGCCGGCGCCGGGCGGCGAGAAGACCGCGACGAACCCGATCGGACGGTCTTCGGCGAGCACCGCGAACGCGCGGTTGCGGTTGCGCGCCGCGACCGCCTCGGCCGATTCGAGGTGCAGCGCCTCCTCCTCGCCCCAGGCTTCCGAGCGATGCCACTCCAGCCGCAGCGACCGCGTCTGCTCGAACGGGACCTCGACGACGTCGCCGGGCGCCTCCGGCGGCGGTCCTTCGCGCAGCATCATCACGAGCCGGTCGGCGATCCAGCCGGCTTCGCGGAACGCGGGCCGCAGCCGCTCCCCGGTCTCCTCGTCCTCGATGACGATGCGCCGGTGGCGCAAGCCGTCTTGCAGGACGTCGACCATCTCCATCAGCTCCGGCGCCTCCAACTCGGGCGCCGGACCCTCCACGCGCACGGTGTTGACATCCCAGTAGTCGGGCGCCAGCGGGGTGCGCAGGACGGTGCCGTGCGCCCACGGCTCCACCGTCGCGACCATCAGCTCCTGCTGCGCGCGCTGCCAGGCGACCGCGCGCGCACGTGCGTCAGTCTTCGCCGTCGTCCTCGCCGCCTGCGCGGCGGATCACGATCTGGTCCTCCTCGATCGTGATCTCGACGGGGCGGTGGCCCGCCCAGTGCTCGGCGTACACGGGGTCGTCCTGCACGGCCGGGTCGAGCCACAGCCCGTAACCCTCCTCGCCGTGGTCGAACGTGCCCTCGAGCGGCCCGACAGGCGCGGTCCGGCGGCGCGAGCGGCCTCCGCGACGGCGCGCGGGGCGCTTGGCCTTCTCGGCATCGGAGGGCTCGGGCTCGGCTTCGGCCTCGGCCGCCTTGCGGGCGGCCTCCTCGGCGGCGCGCGCCTCCTCCTCGGCCTGGCGCGCAGCCTCTTCCTCAGCCTTTCGGGCGGCTTCGGCTTCGAGCTCCGCGGCGATCTGCGCGTCGTCTTCCGCGCGCAGGTCGACTTCTTCGGTGGCGGCGCCAGCTTCGTCGGCGTCCGGCTCCAGGCCCTGCTCTCGCTTGAAGGCTTGGATCTGCTGGACGGTCACTTCGAGCTGGTGCGCGATCCACGCGTCGGTGCGACCCTGTCGCACCCACCCGCGGATCTGGTTAAGCTGGGGACGCAGGGACCGGCGGCTCATAGGAGGGCCGGAGACTAGCAACACCCCCCTAGGGACCGTCCCAGAAACCGTCCCACCCACCTTCGGGTGCACGCCCCATACCCTTATCCACCCCCATCAACTAGCCTCACCCGTGCTCACCTCGAGGACAGGAGCGGGCCTGTCCGGGAGAGCGAGTCCGAATTCGCCAGGGAGGCGGCGTCATGCTGGTACTGACACGCAAGTCCAACCAGTCGATCATGATCGGCGACGACATCGAGGTCTCGGTCCTGTCGATCATGGGCGAGAAGGTACGCATCGGCATCCAGGCCCCTCGGGACATCCCGGTGTTCCGTAAGGAGGTCTACCTCGAGATCCAGCAGGAGAACGTCGCGGCAGGCGCCTCCGCGCGGGCCGAGGTGGACGACGCGCTCAAGCGCTTGAGCACGCAGAACCAGCGCTAGCGCCCGGCGGCGCCACACGGCGTCGGCCGGCTCAGCCCAGCAGGTAGTACAGGGTCTGGAACATCGCGATCGTCACCGCCACGGCCGTGCCGAGCAGGATCAGCACGAGCACGACGAAGCGCATCGAACCATGGCGGTGCGTGCGCTCGCGATGGCGCGCGAGCTGGCGCTGCTCGGCGCGGCGGCGCAGCCGCTCCCGGCGCTCGCGGTCCTCCTCGATCTCCTCGAAGAAGGCCTGCTCGATATCGGCCACGCTCTGGCGCATCCGCATGGGTTCGAAGCCTAACAGCGGCTCCATAACCCCAGACGCGCTCGCCGGGCCGACACGGCCAGGCGCCGCAGCTCGGCGGCGTGCGCCACGTTCGGGCGGATCATGAGCGGCTTTGCATAACCGCGCCGGACCAGCTCCGCATTGACGAACAGGCCGTCGCGCGTCCGGTAGACGTACGCGAGCCGGCGGCCGTAGCGGTCGCGCGCCTCGGCGTCGCCGACCAGGCGCACGCGCTCGCCTGCGACGAGCCGCCGGTTCGCGGCCGCGGCCGCCTTGCCGAAGCACTGCACGCGCGTGCCCGGCTTGACCGACTCCGGCGTGTCCACGCCGATGTAGCGCACGCGCTCCTCGCGTCCGCCCGCGCGCACGACCACCGTGTCGCCGTCCACGACGCGCACGACGGTGGCGCCGTCCGACGCGCGCAGCGTCCCGGCGACCTTCCCGCCGGCGAGCGCGAGCAACGCGATCGCGATCGCGGCGATGGCCAGTTTGTGCATCACGCCGACCGTAGGTCTTCAGGTGGACGGGCTCGCCCCCCTACGATCTTGTGAATGTCCAGTCTGCAGGCCCCGTCCGGGCTTCAGCCGTCCGCTTCGTACTCGTTCACGATGCGCATCGAGCTGCGCCAGCTCCCCGGCGCGTTCGCCCAGGTCGCCGGCGCGATCGGCGCCGAGGGCGCGATCCTCGGGGCCATCGACCTCGTGCGCGTCGACAAGCGCGGCGTCACGCGCGACGTGACGGTGGCCTGCTTCGACGCCGCCCACGGCGAGCGCGTCGTCAACGCCGTGCGCTCGCTCGAGGGCATCAAGGTCGTCAGCGTCTCCGACCGCACGTTCCTGATGCACAAGGGCGGCAAGATCGAGATCACGCCGAAGATCGCGATCAAGACGCGCGACGACCTCTCGATGGCCTACACGCCCGGCGTCGCGCGCGTCTCCTCCGCGATCGCCGAGGACCCGGAGTCGGCCTGGGCGCTGACGATCAAGGGCAACACCGTCGCCGTCGTCTCAGACGGCACTGCCGTGCTGGGGCTCGGCAACATCGGGCCGGAGGCCGCGATGCCCGTGATGGAGGGCAAGGCGATGCTGTTCAAGGAGCTCGCCGGCGTCGACGCGTTCCCCCTCTGCCTCGACACGACCGACGTCGACGAGATCGTGCGGATCGTCGAGGGCGTCGCGCCGACGTTCGGGGGCATCAACCTGGAGGACATCGCCGCGCCGCGCTGCTTCGAGGTCGAGCGGCGGCTGAAGGAGACGCTCGACATCCCGGTCTTCCACGACGATCAGCACGGCACGGCGATCGTCGTGCTCGCCGCGCTGCTGAACGCGCTGCGCGTCGTCGGCAAGCGCGTCGAGGACGCGCGCGTGGTGATCGTCGGCGCCGGGGCGGCCGGCATGGCGTGCGCGAAGATCGTCCTCAACGAGGGCGTGCGCGACCTCGTCGTGTGCGACATCGGCGGCATCCTGCATCCCGAGCGGCCCGACCTCGACGGCGAGCTCGCGGCGATGGCCGCGCGCACCAACCCGCGCGGGCTGCGCGGCACGGCCGACGAGGCGCTCGACGGCGCCGACGTCGCGATCGGCGTCTCGGTGCCCGGCGCGTTCACGGCCGGCGCCGTGCGCACGATGGCCGAGGGCGCGATCGTCTTCGCGATGGCCAATCCGACGCCTGAGGTCCAGCCCGAGGAGGTCTGGAACGACGTCGCGATCATGGCGACCGGGCGCTCGGACTACCCGAACCAGATCAACAACGTGCTGGCGTTCCCCGGCGTCTTCAAGGGCGCGCTGGAGGTGCGGGCGCGCGCGATCGACGAGACGATGAAGCTCGCCGCCGCGCGCGCGATCGCAAGCGTGATCCCGGAGCACGACCTCGGGCCGGAGTACATCGTCCCGAGCGTCTTCAACCGGCGTGTCTCGGTCGCGGTCGCCGACGCCGTGGCGCAGGCCGCGATCGAGTCCGGCTCCGCGCGCCGCGACCGGGCGCCGGCGCGCGAGCCGGAGGCGCCGCCCGTGCCTTAGACGGCGGCGCCCTTCTCAGCTTCGTCGTAGACCTTGATGAAGCGCAGGTAGTTGTCGGCGATCTGCTCGGCCGACGCGCGCCGGTCGCCACCGTTGACGAAGGACTTCAGCGCGTCCCACCAGATCGAGCGGCCGATCGCGAAGCCGACGAAGCCGTCGACGGGCGCGGCGACGCGCAGCCAGTGGTCGACCTTCTCGTCGCTGGCGCCGCGGCCGAGGAGCACGCACTTGACGTTCTCGCGGCCCTCGCCCTTGCGCGCCTGCTCGGCGAGCATCTCCGCGTCCTCGCGCGTCTCGACGCCCTCGATCTTCCAGATGTCGACCTCGACGCCTTCGTTCTGGAAGTGCTCGATCGCGCGCCGCATCAGCTCGGGGCGCAGCTCGGCGTCGTAGCGGTCGGTGTCGCCGCCGACGGACTCCAGCTGGGCGTCCTCGGCCGGGACGAGCAGCTCGAAGAGGAACTTGCGGTCGTGCTCGTGCAGCCAGTCGGCGAGCCGCTTCAGCCGCTCGGTCTGGCGCGCGTTCATCGCCTTGTCGCCGTCCGGGTTGTAGCGGACGAGCACCTTGGTGGCGAGGAGGTCGTACTTCTCGATGTGCGCGGGGAACTCGTCGCCGTACTGGAAGTCGAACTCGTTCTGGCCCGACTTCTCGGCCGGCATCGTGAGCGAGAGGCCGTGCTTGGGCGCGAGCTCGGGGATGTCGGAGCCGAACTGCTCGTCCACCAGCACGCCCGCCGAGGACGGATCCAGGCCGCGCTCGACGGCGATCTCCATGCCCTCGAAGATCAGCTTCTTCGCGTCGGAGATCGTCTCGGTCTCCTCAGGGGTGGGATCGCCTTCGATCCCGAACATCTTCTTCTGGAAGGACCCTCGGTGATCGAAGGCCAGGATGTACAGCTTGCCGTCGTAGCCAAGGGCCATCTCGCGTTACCTCGCGTCGTCGTTCCGTCTGATCTCCTCGTACTCTACGCGGCCACCTATGGAGCCGAAGTTCAACGGTCCTGCGTATACGGTCGGCATCGAGGAGGAGCTGATGATCCTCGACAGCTCGTCCTACGCGCTCGTCAATCGCATCGACGACCTGGTCGAGGACTCTCCGCACGGGGAGATCAAGCCGGAGCTGATGGAGTCGGTGCTGGAGATCTCGACCAGGCCGGCCGCGGATCTGCGCGAGGCGGCCGAGCAGCTGCGCGGGCTGCGGCGTCAGGTTCGCGACAAGGCGGCGGAGCACGAGCTGGCGATCGGGTCGGCCGGGACGCACCCGTTCGCGAAGTGGGAGGACCAGCGCATCACCGCCGCGCCGCGCTACCGCGACCTCGTCGACGAGCTGCGCTTCGTCGCGCGCCAGGAGGTCATCTTCGGCCTGCACGTGCACGTCGGCGTCGACGATCCCGACAAGGCGATCCACGTCGCCAACGGGATGCGCGTGCACGTCCCGATCCTGCTCGCGCTGTCGGCCAACTCGCCGTTCTGGCGCGGCGACGCGACCGGACTGGCCTCGACGCGGATGCCGATCTTCCGCGCGTTCCCGCGCGTCGGCATCCCGCCGTATTACGCCGACTGGTCCGACTACGAGCGCCGCATCGGCTTCATGGTCGACGCGGGCGTGATGGAGGACTACACGTGGCTCTGGTACGACGTGCGCCCGCACCCCAACTTCGGCACGGTCGAGATCCGCGCGATGGACGGGCAGACGCACGTCGAGCACACGCTCGGGCTCGCGGCGCTCATCCAGGCGATGGTCAAGGAGCTCTCCGAGCACTTCGAGGCCGGCAAGCGGCTCGCCGACTTCCCGTACGAGATGCTCGACGAGAACAAGTGGCTGGCTTCGCGGCACGGGCTGGAGGGCGAGCTCGTCGACCTGCCGGAACGGCGCACGGTGCCCGCCAAGGACCTCGCGCGGCGGCTCTATGACCGGCTGAAGGAGCACGCGCAGGATCTCGGCGGGGCCGACGCGCTGGAGGGCGTCCTCGACCTGATCGAGCGCGGCGACGAGGCCCACCGGCAGCGCAAGGTCTACGAGGCCAACCGCGACTTCACCGAGCTCCTACGGGACATCGTGGGGGCGTCCGCGCCCTAGTCGATTAAAGGTGTCGAGGAGGCCGCGGTCGGCGCGTAGACTTGAGGTCTCTCATGTCCAGCGGTCCTGACCTGTCCTTGGTCTGCAAGAGCTGCGGCGCGGAGGTGTCTCCGTACATCACCGAGTGCCCGTACTGCGGTGCGCGCGTGCAGAAGCGCGCGCCCAAGCTCGACCGCGGAGGCGTGCCGCGGCCGCCGAAGAAGGGCCGCTCGCGGCCGCAGCTGCCGCGCCTGCGCCCCGGCGAGATCCCCGGCATCCGGGCCGACCGGCGCCCGTGGGCCACGTGTCTGATCGTGCTCGGCTCGCTGGCGGTCACGGTGGGGATCAAGTCCGGGCTGCTGGATCTCGCGAACTTCATCTACGGCCCGGGCTTCGACGAGCCCTGGCGCGCGGTCACCTCGCTGTTCGCCTACACGCACACGGCGTACGAGATCGCGGTCGTGGGCGCGGTCGCGCTGTTCGGCTGGCTGCTGGAGCGCCGGCACGGCGCCTGGGCGCCGATCCTGGTCTTCTTCCTCGCGGGCGCCGGCGGCGCGTACGTGGACGTCGCGGTGGCCAACGACGGCCTGGTCCTGGGCGCCAACGGCGCCGCGCTGGGCATGCTCGCCGCGTGGGCGATGCGCGACGTGCTCGGCCGCCGCGCCGGGCGCGAGGACGAGAGCGACCTGCTCGGCGTGCTCGCGATCGCGGCGCTGCTCGTGCTGCTCCCGCTCGCGTCCGACGAGGCCGGCGGCATCGCCGGGCTTGTCGGCGGCCTGATCGGGATCGTGCTCGGGCTCGGCCTCGCCCGCCTCCCGGAACGCTAGTCGCGAGCTCCCGCGCTACTCCGCCCGCAGCACGGCCGAGGCGCTGGTGGCCGCCGCCCGGCGCGCGGGCAGCGAGCCGGCGAGCGCGCTGACCGCGAGGACGAACGGGATCACCAGGATGAGCGCCCCGATCCCCGGGGTGCCGACGATGTCGGTGCCCTCGCTCGGGTTCATCGCCGCCATCAGGGCGCGGAAGATCACGATGCCCGCGGGGATGCCGGCGACCGACGCGATCAGGCCGAGCGTCGCGCCGCCGGCGTTGACGACGGCGAGCACGCCGCGCGGCGTGAGCCCGATCGACTTGAGGATCGCGAAGTCCCGTGCCCGCTCGCGCGTGACGAGCAGCAGCGTGGTGAGCAGGTTCACGAGCCCGACGGCGACGAGCAGCGCGCTCGAGCCGTAGACGATCGGGCGGATGTCGGCGCGCTCCTGGCGGACGTCGTCGCTCACCAGCGCGGCGGAGACGCGCTCGCGCTGCAGGTCGCGGACCAGCGTGTGCCCGTCGGCGCCGGACGCGAGGCGGGCGACCACGTCCCCGCCGCCGATCCGGTCGCTGACCGTCGCGGGCAGCGTGCCGCGGCTGAAGATGACGACCTTGCCGTCGTCGTCGGGCTCGACATGGCGGCCGACGAGCTTGACCCGGATGGGCGTGCCACCGGACGTGAGCGTGATCGTGTCGCCGACGTGCACATGCAGCGCGTCGAGCAGGCCGCGGCCGGCGATCGCCTCGCCGGGCTTGGCGAACATGCGCCCGTCGGGGACGGCGTAGGGGAAGCGCGCGTAGCCGTTGCCGAGCGCGCGGCCGTGGACCTCGAGGCCACCGGCGGCCTGGAGCGGGACGTCGGCGATCGTCGTCGCGCGCTCCACGCCGGGGTGCTCGGTGACGAGCCGCAGCGCGCCGGGCGTGCCGAGCTCTCCGGCGCCGGCGCGCACGTCCCACGGCTTCGCCCGCAGCGCGGGGTCGTGGATCACGCGGCTGTAGGTCGCCTCCATCGAGAGCGCGGATACGAGCGTCACGACCATCAGCCCGAGCGCCCCGACCGTCAGCACGGCGCGCGTGCGCGCGGCGAACGCGTCCTTGACGCCGAGCCGCGCGGTCGCGGGCAGGCGCAGCGCGGCGGCGAGGCGAACCGCTCTCGACGTGCGGCCGTTGCCGGCCGCGCGGCCGAGGGCGAGCGCGTCGACGGTGTTCAGGCGGCCGGCCCGTAGCGCGGGGAGGGCGGTGAACAGCGCGACCGCGAGCAGGATCAGCGCGAGCGACAGCGCCAGCGGCCCCGGCTGGAGCGCGCTGGGCGTGGGCGTCGCCAGCAGGCTCGACATGGGCCGCAGGAGCGTGGGCGCGATCAGCGTCCCCGCGACGAGGCCGAGCAGCCCCGCGGCGAGGCCCAGCGCGAGGTACTCGCCGACGAGCAGCGCGACGATCCCGCGCGGGGTGAGGCCGACCGCCTTGAGCAGCCCGATCTCACGCCGCTGCGCGAGCACGCGGCCGCTGATCACGGTCGCCAGCGTGAAGCCGACGACGATCAGCGCGAGCAGCGTGTTGGCGCCGATGATGATCGTGTTGGTGCGCGCCTGGTCGGTGATCGTGTCGCGCACGTCGTGCCAGCTGACGAAGCTCAGGCGCCGGCCGGGGAGCTTCGCCTGGGCGGCGGCCTGGAAGGCGTCGATGGCCTCGGGATCGGCGAGCCGGACGCCGAGCCGCTGCGGCGGCTCGCCGCCCGCGAGCGCGCGGACGTCCTGCTCGGCGCCCCAGACGAGGCCCGGGGCCCAGTTGGGGTAGCTCGCCTGCTCGGTGGTGACGGCGATGCCGGTGACGGCGAGGTCGACGGCGCCGCCGTGGCCCGCCAGGTGGATGTGGTCGCCGACGCGCAGGCCCGTGTCGTTCGCGAAGCTGCGCTCGACCGCGATCTCGCCCGGGCGCCCGGGGCGGCGGCCCTGGGTGAGGTCGATGCGGTCGACCGGCGCGTCGGGCGCGGGGAGGCGCTCGAGCCCGACGTCGACCGCGCGGCCCTGCAGTGTCGTGGTCCCGTCGGCGAACGGGCGCGCGTCCGCGGCCTGGACGCCCGGAAGATCCTTCAGTCCGCCGACGCCGCTGCCGATCACGGCGACGTGCGCGCCGCGTGTGGCGGCCTGCGCGTCCTGGAACGGATCGTCGAGGCCGGAGCGCAGCGCGAGCGTGACGAGCAGCGCGGCCGCGGCGGCGAAGATGGCGAGCGCGGTCAGCGCGGTCTGGCCGCGGCGCGCGAGCAGGTCCGCACGCCCGACGCGCAGCGCGGCGGTGAACACGCCTCGGCGGGTCATCTCACGCCCCCAGTTCCATCAGGCGCGAGACCGTCGCGCTGACGTCCCCGCGCGTGTCGTCCAGGCGCGTCTCGCTCGAGACCGCGCCGTCGCGCATCGCGATCACGCGGTCCGCGCGCGCCGCGACACGTGCGTCGTGGGTGACGAGCACGATCGTCTGACCGCGTTCGTCGTGCGCCGCCCGCAGGAGCGCCATCACGTCGCGGGCGCTGGAGGAGTCCAGGTTGCCGGTCGGCTCGTCCGCGAGCAGCACGCGCGGACGGTTGACGAGCGCGCGGGCGATCGCCACGCGCTGCTGCTGGCCACCCGAGAGGCGCCCAGGGGCGGCGTCCGCGTGCTCCTCGATGCCGAGCGAGGCCAGCAGCTCCCTGCGCCGCGCGCGGGCCTCCTTGGCCGGCAGTCCGGCGAGCAGCCCGGGCAGCTCGACGTTGTCGGCGACGCTGAGGTTGCCGATCAGGTTGAAGAACTGGAACACGAACCCGATCTCGCGCCGGCGCACCAGCGCCCAGCGCCCCTCGCTGAAGCCGTCGACCCGCCGGCCCGCGAGCTCGATCTCGCCACGGCTCGGCCGGTCCAGGCCGCCGAGCAGGTTCAGCAGCGTCGACTTGCCGCAGCCGCTCGGGCCCGTGACCGCGACGAACTCGCCGTCACCGATCTCCACGTCGATGCCGCGCAGTGCATGCACGCCGCCGTCGTACTCCTTGGCGAGGCCGCTCGTGCGGATCACTGGCTCCATCGGTTCAGCTCCCATCGGTCATCTGTCGTTCGCACAGTTCGAGCCACTTCAGGTCCGCCTCGAGATGCAGCGCCGCGCCCTCCACCAGCAGCGCGGCGGTGTCGTCGCCGTTCAGGGAGGTCGCGACGTCGTCGAGCTCGCGCAGCGCCTGCAGGTACGCGCCGCGCTGGCGGTCGATCAGCCGCAGCGGGTCGGCGATGCCGGACGAGCGGGCGAGCACGAGCTTCATGAAGAAGTCGTCCTTCAGGCGCGGCGAGGGCGTCGCCTCAGCGAGCCACGCGTCGAGCTCCTTGCGGCCCTCGCCCGTCAGGCGGTACACGCGCTTGTTCGGCCGCCCGTTCTGCGCGACCGCGTCGTCGTCCACCAGCCCGTCGCGCTGGAGCCGGCTCAGCGTCGTGTAGATCTGCCCGGCGTTCAGCGGTGGGAGCACCGAGCCGAACCGCTGCTCGAGCTGCGACTTGAGCTCATAGCCGTGGGCGGGGCCCGAGGCGAGGAGGGCGAGCAGCGGAAACCGCATCTAGATACTCGTTATACATATCGAGTATCTAGCTGTCAACTCGCGGGTTCGCGCGGCGACTGCGACGCGTCGTCGCCCCTCGCCGCGGATCTCGGCGCCCGTCAGGACACGCGGATCGCGCCCGCCGGACCCTTGGTGAGCCGGCCGACGACCCAGCCGTCGATCTCGCCCGCCCGCTCCGGGGCGACCGCCGCGAGCAGGCCGCCCGACGTCATCGCGTCGCATGCGAGCCGCCTGCGCGGCTCCTCGACGTCGCCCCATGAGGTGAACGTCTCCGCGTCCGCCCGGTTGCGCCTGGACCCGCCCGCCAGCGAGCGCTCGTCGGCGAGCAGCTCGAGCACTCCCGGAATCGCCGGGACCGCGCGCGCGTCGATCTCCGCCGCCACCCCGCTGGCGGCGGCGAGCTCGTGGACGTGCCCCAGCAGGCCGAAGCCGGTGACGTCCGTCAACGCGCTCGCGCGCGCCTCCCGCGCCTGCGCGCCCGCCACGTCGTTGAGCGTCGTCATGACCTCGACCGCCCGGGCCACCAGCTCGGACGACGCGAGCCCGCGCTTCAACGCCGTCGCCACCGTCCCCGCGCCCAGCGGCTTCGTCAGCACGAGCGCGTCGCCCGCGCGGCCGCCCGCGTTGGTCAGCACCGCGCGCGGGTCGACGACGCCGGTGACCGCGAGCCCGTACTTCGGCTCCGGGTCGTCGATCGAGTGCCCCCCGACGATCGAGGCCCCCGCCGCGGCGACGGCGTCCGCGCCGCCCCGCAGGATCTCGCGCAGCACGTCGGGCCCCAGGACGTCGAGAGGAAACGCGACGAGATTGAGCGCGCTCACCGGCCGGCCGCACATGGCGTAGACGTCCGAGAGCGCGTTGGTCGCCGCGATCCGGCCGAAGGCGTACGGGTCGTCGACGATCGGCGTGAAGAAGTCGACCGTCTGCACGAGCGCCAGATCCGGCGTCAATCGAACGACGCCCGCGTCGTCGGAGGTGGCGGTCGAGACGAGCACGCGCGGGTCGGTCACGGGCGGGAGCCCGGCGACGATCGGGCGCAGGTCGGCGGCCGACAGCTTGCAGCCGCAGCCGGCGCCGTGTGAGAGCGAGGTCAGGGGAACGGCCACGCGTTCGTATGATGGCTGCCCAGTGGCCGCTCGCCGCGCCTACACCGATGAGGAGGTCGAAGCCGCAGTCCAGGCGCTCTCGGATCCCGACCGGCTGGAAGAGGCCCAGCGCGTCGTCGCATCCAATGCGCCCGCGCTGCAGCGCATCCTCAACCAGGTTCTGCAGGAAGCGGACTGGTTCGGCGCTGCGCACCAGACGCAGGTGCTCGAGGCCGCCGGCACGGCGGACATCGAGGAGCGCCTGAGGGCGGTGCGGACGCTGTTGGCGGAGGAGACGCAGGTGAGCATGCTGGTCGGGGTCGCGGTCGGTTACGAGCTGGCCCACGAGCTGATGGACAAGGAGAAGAGCTGATGGCCGTTGACGTCCGTTTCCTGGGGCATGCCGCGTTTCACATCTCCGGTGCTGGAGCCGACATCCTGGTTGACCCGTTCCTGACCGGCAACCCCAAGGCCGCCGCGACGGCCGACGAGGTCTCCGCCGACGTGATCCTGGTCACGCACGGGCACGGCGACCACGTCGGCGACACCGTCGACATCGCCAAGCGCACCGGCGCGACCGTCGTCGCGATCGTCGAGCTCGCGGCCGAGATCGAGGAGGCGGGCGTCGAGACCGTCGTCAATCCGAACTACGGCGGCACGGTTACATTCGACTGGGGGTGGGTCAAGCTCGTTCCCGCCTGGCACACGGCGGTGTCGCCGTCCGGCACCGCGCACATGCCCGCCGGCCTGCTGATCCACTACGGCGGCCACCTGATCTACCACCTGGGCGACACGGCGCTGTTCTCCGACCTGCGGCTGATCGCGGGCCGCGGCGACCGCGTCGAGCTGGCGCTGGTGCCGATCGGCGGCCACTTCACGATGGATCGCTACGACGCCGTCACCGCCGTCGAGCTCGTCAACCCGTTCCAGGTCATCCCGATCCACTACGACACGTTCCCGCCGATCGAGACCGACGCCCAGGCGTTCAAGCAGGACGTCCAGAACGCCGGCTTCTCCGAGGTGATCGTGCTCGAGCCCGGCGCGACGCATTCGCTGCGATGACCCACGCGGTCGTCCTGATCGAGGCGGAGCGGGGGGCGATCGCGTCGCTCGGCGGGCTCCTCGCGGACGTCGAGGGGGTCGCCGAGGCGTACTCGGTCACCGGGGAGTGGGACTTCGTCGCGATCCTGCGCGTGCGCAACCCCGAGGAGGTGGCGCAGGTGGTCACGCACCGCTTCGCCGACATCGAGGGGATCCGGCGCACGCACACGATGGTCGCGTTCGAGGTCTTCTCCCAGCACGACCTCGAGGCCCTGTTCTCGATCGGCAACTGAGTGGCCGTGTCCGGAAGTCCGACGCATTCCGGCGGGCCCGGCCCGCCGCTCCCGGGCCGCGGCAGCCGCACACGTGCCACCAGCATGCGAGCGCCTGCCGCGGCCGGCAGCGACGACCCGTGCATTCGCCGGGCGATACGACGTCCTTACGGACACGACCACTGATGGCCGTCCTGGTCAGCCCTGAGTTCCGGCCGACGCTGCGCGACGAGCTCGCGGGCTTCGGTCCGCGCGTTCGCGCCGCCGTCATCGCGCTGCTGGCGCTGATCGTGGTCGTCGTGCTGGTGCTGCTGCTGCGCTCGTCCTCGCAGCCCGGGACGCGCGTCGTGCACCGCGGGCCGGTGGCGTTCAACCTGCGCTACACCGGCCCGCTGAAGCAGCTCAAGGCGGGCCCGGGCGAGCTCCTGCGCCTCGAGTGGCGCCGGCACGGAACGCTGCTCGCGTCGTTCGTGGTCGAGCCGCTGAGGCTGCCCGCCTACTCCGGCGACGTCGGCGGCGTCTTCCCGGTGGTCGCCTCGCGCGACCAGTCCGTGCTGCAGCGGCGCTTCCCGGCGCTCGAGCCGGTCGAGGAGGGCAAGGCGCGCGTGAACACGGTCCCGGCCTACAGCACGACGTTCCGCGCCAGCCGCAAGCCGCGTCTTTACGGCCGCACGGTCCTGCTCGCGGCGCCGCAGCCCGGCGCCCGCGACGGCTTCCGGATCGTCATGCTGGCCACGCCCGACGGCGGCGCGAACAAGGCGCGGGACGTCGCGGCGCGGGGCGTCCTGAAGACGCCCTACCGCACGTTCCGCTTCGGCACGGACGCTCCATGATCGAGTACGACGACTTCGCGAAGGTCGACATGCGCGTCGGGCGCATCGTCGGCGTCGAGGACTTCCCCGAGGCGCGCAAGCCGGCGTGGAAGCTCACGATCGACTTCGGCGAGGAGATCGGGCTCAAGAAGTCCTCGGCCCAGATCACGAGCTACCCGCGGGAGGAGCTCGAGGGCCGGCTCGTGGTCGGCGTGGTGAACTTCCCGCCGCGGCAGATCGGCCCGGTCCGCTCCGAGGTGCTCGTGCTCGGGGCCTCGGACGACGACGGCCGCGTGATCCTGCTCGGCCCCGGCAGCGACGTGCCGCTCGGGGCCCGGATCCACTAGGACCCTGTTGAACTTCAATCCGGCGCCGCGGGCGTGCCGCATCGCGCGGCGGGGAAAGTTCAACGGGCTCCTAGGGCATCGGCGTCGGGCTCGCCGCGGGCGTGCTCGTCGGCGTCGACGACGGCTGCGGCGTGACCGACGGGGTGGGCGTGGCGGTCGGCGTCGCGTCCGGGGTCTCCGTCGGCGTGGGCGTCGGCGTCGGCGCCGGCGTCAGCTCGGGCTGGGGGCCCGTCGGGACGCCGGCGAGCACCGGCCCGCCCTGACCCGGCTGCGGCGACGGGGCCGGCGTGATGCCGCCGCCGCCGGGCTGCGCGGTGCCCTGGGTGTCGGTCGGCAGCACCGTCGTGTCGCCGTCGCGGATCTCGACGTTCGTCGGCGTGCTCGTGGGCGTCGCGGCCGGCGTCGCCGTGGCCTTGGCGTCGACCTCCTTCGAGGCGGGCGTCCCGGCCGGCTCCACGGGCGTCTTGACGACGCGCCGGTGCTGCACCAGCGGCTGCGGCTCGGAGGCGACCGGCACAGGCGCGGTCGTCGGGGCGGCGGTCGCCGCGGGCGTCGCGACGACCTTCGCGACCGCCTCGCTGCGCTTGTGCGCCACGCGCGGATGCGAGGCGTGGTTGACCTCGACGGCGCCGGCGGTGACGATCGCCGCGGCGGCGATGCCGGCGACCGCTTTGGAGGCGACCGTGCCGAAGCCGACCTGCAGCGCCGCGCCGGCTCCCGCGCCGCCCGCGACGGCGCCGCCGGCCGAGGCGGCGGCCCCGCCGCCCGCGGCCGCGGTCGTGCCGAGGTGGGCGAGCAGCGACTTCTTGAGCAGCAGTAGGACGCCGACCGGATAGAGCGCGGCCATCGCGCGGTTGTTCGCGCGCAGCTGCTTGCGGAACGTCGTGCAGCGCTCGCACGTGCGCAGGTGGCGGCGCACCGGGGCGGTCGTGCGCTTGAGGCCCTCGGCGACCTCGCCGAGCTCGATCCGAACCTCGTCGCACGAGAGCATGCGCGCCTCGGCGGCCTCGGCGAGCGAGACGCGGGCGCGGACGAGCAGCGACTTGACCGACGGGACCGTGGTCTCCATCACGTCGGCGATCTGGTCGTAGGACAGCGCGTCGATCTCGCGCAGCAGCAGCGCCGTGCGCTGCGTCTCCGGCAGCTCCTGCACGTCGGCGATCAGGAGCCGGAACTCCTCGCGGCGGTGGACCTTGTCCGCCGTGGTGAGGCCGCCCTCGGAGAGGTGGACGTCCATCGAGTCCATCCCGACCGCCTGCGTCCGGCGCAGGTGGTTGAGCGAGCGGTTGCGCGCGATCCGGTACAGCCACGGCCGCACGTTGATCTCGCGCGCGTCGGCGAGCATCGCGTTGAAGGCGGCGGCGAAGACCTCCTGCAGCACGTCCTCGGCGTCCTCGCGCGAGCCGAGCATGTGCCGGCAGAACGCGAGCAGGCGCGACTGGTAGCGGGCCACCAGCGCCTCGAACGCATGGTGGTTGCCGCGCCGGATCAGGGCGACCAGGCGCTCGTCGGACTGCAGGCGCAGCAGGGGTGAGCGACCGTGGAGGCCGGCGGCGCCGGCGTGCTGAAGGGCTGAGGCTTCCAACTGGGGATGTGGGCGGCAGACGTGGTTGCCCACACGCAGAACCGATCGCGTGTGGGGAAGTTGCGCCGAAAGCAGGCTAGTACCCCCCGGCGGAGCCCCGAACGGGCGGTCGCGCCGTGCCACTACGATCCCCTGTCGGCCCGGGTGGCGGAATTGGTCAGACGCGATCGGCTTAAACCCGATTGTCCTGAGGGGCGTGTGGGTTCGAGTCCCACCCCGGGCACTGGAATCGCTCGAGCCGGGCGTGACGGGCCTCGGTGTAGGTTGCGGCCGATGGGGGACCTGGCGATCCGTCTCCAGCCGCGCTCACGGCGCGAGGAGGTGGTCGGCGAGCGTTCGGGCGCGATCGTGATCCGCGTCACGGCGCCGCCGGTCGACGGCAAGGCGAACGCCGCCCTGTGCGCGTTCGTCGCCCGCGCCGCGGGCGTCCCGCCCTCGCGGGTCAGCGTGATCCGCGGGCAGACCGCGCGCGACAAGGTCCTACGCGTCGAGGGCGCCGATGAGCTGGCGCTGCGGCGCGCGCTCTTGGGTCAGCGCACGGACCTGTGAATGCCCGATGGACAGTGAACCGGAGCTTCGAACCCGAGTCCGCGCGCGGACGAGGGACGGCGGATGACCGCGTCCGCGAGCGGTTGCCCCGCGGTCAGGAGGCGGACACCCGGCGGGCCCTCGGCACGGGTCCGCGTGCGGACGCGCAGCGGGCCGTGGCGACTGGAGCGCCGGTCCGCATGAGGACCCTCGCCCCGGCCGCCGCACGGGCGCCGGGCTCCAGGGAGTCGCGCGCCGCTGTCAGTGTTCGGACGCCGGCCCGCGAGGGCGGGCCGGCTCCGGAACTAGGCGGCGGCGACCGCTCCGCCACGCGTGCGCGCGCGGGCGAAGCCGTCGAGGACGGCGCCGGCCAGCGCGTCGCGGCCGCTGACCGCGAGAGCGTCCGACGAGCCCTCCGGCCCGAGCGCGCGGACCCACGCCGCGACCGTGCCGCGCACGGTCGCCTCGGGCTGCTCGCCGCCGACCTCGGACACCTCGGCGCGCCCGTCGCCGAGCGTCACGAGGTACTGGCGCTCAGGCGAGTCGCCCTCGGCCTCGACGATCAGCTCGACGGTGCCTTCCAGGCTCGCGGGCGGCTCGAGCAGGCCCGGCGCAAGGCGGAAGATGGCGCCGACGTTGACGTCCTCGCCCGGCCGGGGCGCGCTCCACGTCCAGTCGTAGCCCCAGCGGGCGAGCGCCCCGAGCACCGGGATCAGCTCCCGCGAGCGCTCGGTCAGCTCGTAGTCCACGCGCGGCGGCACCTCGCGATAGCGCTGTCGCGTCAAGAGCCCGTCGGCCACCATCCGGTTCAGCCGCGAGCGCAGCTGCTCCGTGGAGATGCCCGGCAGCACTCGCTGCAGCTCGACGAACCGCCGCGGGCCGGCCGCGAGATCGCGAATGATGAGTAGCGTCCATTTGTCCCCGACGAGGTCCAGGGCGCGCGCGTCTGGCGACCACTGGTCGTATGGGTGGCGTTTGGGCGGCGGAACAGGTGGTATTGGAGGCTCCCTGAGATGCGGCCTTGAAGTGCGGGCAGAATAACCGGTTCAGCGGTGGAAAGGTTGACGATGTCGACATCTCCGGCCGATCACACGGATGTGAGCGAGTGCGCAAGTTCGATCCTCTTCGCGCGTTTTATGGGTGCGTCGGGGGCATCAGCTTTCGCGTCTGCATTGACACGAGACGAGGATGGACGGTATGGGTGATCTCATCAGGCTGGAGGACCGCCGGGCCAGGCGGCCCCGGCCGGATGCGGCCGCGGGGGGTGCGGCGGTGCGAGCGGAGTTCTTCTTCGATCTCGGCTCGCCCTTCACCTACCTGGTGGCAGAGCGGGTCGACCGCGCGTTCGACGCGGTCACGTGGACGCCCGCGGGCGCGACGACGCTGCGGTGCCGTGATCTACCGGCAGGGGAGGCCGAGGCGGGAGAGGTAGCCGGGCGGGCCCAGGAGCGCGCGGTCGCGCTGCGACTGCCGCTCGAGTGGCCCGAGCGCTGGCCTGCGCCGGTGCCGGCGGCGATGCGCGTCGCCCATCACGCGGCCCAGGAGGGCCGCGGAGCCGCGTTCGTGCTGGCCGCGACGCGGCTCGCGTTCGCGGGCGGCTTCGACCTCGAGGACCTCGACATCCTCACCGAGGCGGCGGCCGCGGCCGGGTTGCCGCTCGACGCGTGCCTGCGCGCCGCGCGCGAGGATCGCCGCGACGGCGCGATCGAGGCGGCCGCGCGCCGGCTGCTCGGCGCCGGCGTGGACCGGCTGCCGGCGCTGGCGATCGACCGGCAGGTCGTCTGGGGAGAGCGGCGCGTCGGCGACGCGGCGATCACCGCGCGCGAGCGGGCCGCGGCGCTCAGCCGCGTGTGAGCGACACGGGCGCCGCTCGGCGCCCTCTCGAGCGCCGGGCTACGGCGATACGAGCCCGGCGAGGATCTGCGAGTCCAGCGACTCGCGCGGCTCGCCCTCCGGCTCGCGCGGCGACGCCAGGATCGGATCGTCGCGATCGCGCTCCACGAGCAGCAGCTCGAGGTCGGCGTCGGTGATGGTCTTGACCGTAGGCTCGTTCATGTCCGAGTCCTTTCCTCGCTCTCCGGCGTCAGACGCTACCCCGTGCCGACGTCCCGGGAATCGCCGAACCAGAGCCGATCCCCCCAGGCGGGGGGTAGGGTGCCGTCCGATGACGACGGAGGCGAACGAAAGCACGCGGCTGCACGGCGGCCGCCTGATCGCCCGGCGCCTGAAGGCACACGGCGTGAGCCGGATCTTCACGCTGTCCGGCGGCCACCTCTTCTCGCTGTACCAGGGGTGCGTAGCGGAGGGCATCGAGCTCGTCGACACCCGCCACGAGTCGACGGCCGCGTTCGCGGCCGAGGGATGGGCGAAGGTGACCCGCGAGCCGGGCGTGTGCGCGCTGACGGCCGGGCCGGGCGTGACCAACGGCATGAGCGCGATGGCGTCGGCGCTGCAGAACAACTCGCCGATGCTCGTGCTCGGCGGCCGCGCCCCCGCGTCGCGCTGGGGCCGCGGCTCGCTGCAGGAGATCGACCACGTCCCGTTCGTGCGCCCGGTGGTCAAGCTCGCCGCCACGGCCGGCGCCACGCGCGAGATCCCGGGGCTGGTCGACGAAGCGTTCGAGGTCGCCCGGCGCCCTCACACCGGCCCGGTGTTCCTCGACTTCCCGCTCGACATCGTCTTCTCCGAGGACGTGCCGGACGAGGGCCGCGAGGTCGCCGCGCCGCGCGCAGGCCGCGCGGCGCAGCCGGCGCTCGACCGCGCCGCCGCACTGCTCGACGACGCCGAGCGCCCGGTGATCATGGCGGGGACGAACCTCTACTGGGGCCGCGGCGAGGAGGCGCTGCGCGAGCTCGCCGAGCAGCGCGGGATCCCGGTCTTCCTCAACGGCCTCGCGCGCGGCTGCGTCCCGGCCGACCATCCGCTCGCGTTCGCCCGCGCCCGCTCATCCGCGCTCAAGGGCGCCGACGTGGCGCTCGTGATCGGCGTCCCGATGGACTTCCGGCTCGGCTTCGGCGGCGCCTTCGGCGACGAGACCGAGATCGTCGCGATCGACGTGGCCGAGCCGGCGCGCGAGCACGCCCGCAAGGTGGCCGCCGAGCTCTACGGCGACCTCACGGACACGCTGCGCGCGCTGCGCGGCTCCGGCAACGACACCAAGCGCTGGGTCACCCGCCTGCGCGGGATCGAGACCGAGAAGCGCGAGAGCGAGCGCGAGCAGCTCGAGGACCCGCGCGCGCCGCTGCATCCCATGCGCGTCTACGGCGAGCTCTCCAAGCTGCTCGACCGCGACGCGATCGTCATCGGCGACGGCGGCGACTTCGTCTCCTTCGCGGGCCGCGTGGTCGACTCCTACACGCCCGGCTGCTGGCTGGACCCCGGCCCGTTCGGATGCCTCGGCAGCGGCCCGGGCTACGCGCTGGCGGCCAAGCTCGCGCACCCCGAGCGCCAGGTCGTGCTGCTGCTCGGCGACGGCGCGTTCGGCTTCAGCGGGCTCGAGTACGACACGCTCGTGCGCCACGGCGTCGACGTCGTCGGCGTGATGGGCAACAACGGGATCTGGGCGCTGGAGAAGCACCCGATGGAGTTCCTCTACGACGGCTGGTCGGTGGTCGCCGACCTGCGTCCGGAGACGCGCTACGACCAGGTCGTCGAGGCGCTGGGCGGCCACGGCGAGGTCGTGCGCGAGCCGGGAGAGCTGCGCGGCGCGCTCGAGCGCGCGCTCGGCGCCGGCAAGCCGGCGCTCGTCAACGTGCTCACCGACCCGTCGGTCGCCTACCCGCGGTCGGCGAACCTCGCCTGAAGGCCGCCCGCGCGCCGCGGGCGGCCTCCAGGCGGCCTGCTACGGCGCCGTCGTGGACAGCGTGAACGTGACCGCCGCGCCGTAGGCGCCCGTGCGCAGCGGCTCGCTCGCGCCGATCGCCTGCCGGAACGCGATCGCGAACGCGTCGTTGCTCACCGGCTCCGTCCACGCCGACCGCGACGGCACGACCTCGAGCGGGGCGGCGAGGCTGTATGCGCCGTTGGCCGGCGTCGCCGCCGAGGCGGTGAGCGCGGCGCGCGCGGCCTTCGACGTCACGGTCGCCGTCGTGGACGTCTCGTACGTGCGCGCGACGCCCGAGCGCGATCGACTGCGCGACGGCGTGCACGTCCGCCTTCAACCCGGCGCCCCAGCGCACCCAGCCGGTGAAGCCGCCCGTTGAGACCGCGCCCGCGGCCGGCGTGCCGACGTACGGCACGCCCTCGCTGCGCTCCACGCCCGCTGTGCGCGCGTGTGCGCCGACCATCGCGACGGGCTTGCCGCTCGCGGCGTGGAAGTCGCTCAGCAGCTTCTGCACCGATGCGCGCTCCGGCGCCTCGGTCAGGTCGTCGATCCCGTCGTGCGCGAACACCGCGACGTCGTGGATCGACGGGTCCTCCTCCGCCGCCGCGAGCGCCTGCGGGGGCGTTAAGAGAAGCCGCCCGCGGCGGGGGCGGGCGGCTTCGAGATGGCCCCGTCAGGACGGGCAGGGGTACGTGCCTTGAGGGGCCTATTGGATGGTCCGGGCGGCGGGAGGCGCCGATGATGCGGCATCGCCCGGACCTATGTGTCGTTGGACGGCGGCGGGAGGCACGACCGCCCTTCCGACGCCCGTGATTCTCCACCTCAAGCGATCGCCCGGGCAATCGAACAGATGTCCATCCCCGGACATCGTTGCTCTTGACATCAGGCGGAAGTTGTGCTTGCGAGGGCGACGCCCCAGAGGATGTCCCGCTCGGACACCTCGACGCGATCCAGATCGTAGGCCTCGAGCACCCGGATGAGGATCACGACTCCCGCCACCATCACCGATGCGCGGTCAGGATGCAAGCCCGGCACGCGCTTGAGCTCCTCCAGCGGCAGCGCGGCGAGCCGGTCGCGGATCGCGCAAAGGCGCTCCAACGAGAGCACGTAGCCCTCGACTCTCCCGGAGTCATAGGGCTCGAGGACGAGGTCGATCGCGGCGCACGAGGTCGCGGTGCCGGCGACGGCGACTGCGGCCTTGGCCGGCGCGGTCGGAATACGGACGTCGGCGGCGAGCTCCTCGAGCTCCTGCGCCGTCGGCGGATCGTGGTGCAGGTGGCGCTCGGTGTGGCGCACGACGCCGTTCTGCGTCGAGACGTGGAAGGAGACCACGCCGCGCGTGCCCACGACCAGCTCGGTCGAGCCGCCGCCGACGTCGATCACCAGCAGCGGCTCATGGTCGTCGCGCAGCGCGGTCGCGCCGCGGTAGGTGAGCTGCGCCTCCTCGTCGCCGGTCAGCGTGCGCGCGCTGAGCCCGTACTCGCGCGCGACGCGCGTCGCGAACTCGCTCCCGTTGGCGGCGTCGCGGACCGCCGAGGTCAGCACGCCGGTGCGGACGTCGGCGCTCGCGATCGCGTCGCGGTAGCTGTCGAGGGCCTCGAGCACGCGCTCCTGCGCCGCTTCGCCGAGCCGGCCGGAACGGTCGACGCCCTCGCCGAGGCGGGTGACGGCCGTGCGGCGGTCGAGCTCGCGCACGGCGCGCGGGAGAACCGCCCTCGGGGCGATCGCTCTGGGAAACGTGAGCCCGCAGGGCGAATCGTCGCCCTCGACCTCCGCGACCAGCAGGCGCGTAGAGTTCGTGCCGATGTCGACGACCGCGACGCGGGTCACGTGGCGGGGTACGGCATCGGCCGTCCTGCGAGCGCGGCGAGCAGGTTCTCGGCGGCCATCGCGGCCATGCGCGCGCGGGTGCGCACGGTCGCGGAGCCGACGTGCGGCACCACCAGCAGGTTCGGCGCGTCGAGCAGCGGGTCGTCGGGCGGGAGCGGCTCCGGGTCGGTCACGTCGAGCCCGGCGCCCGCGATCGCGCCGCCGATCAGCGCCTCGCGCAGCGCGGCCTGATCCACCACGCCGCCGCGGGCGGTGTTGATCAGGAACGCCGTCGGCTTCATGCGCTCGAGCGCCGCGGCGTCGATCAGGTGGCGCGTCGCGGGCGTGAGCGGGGTGTGGAGGGAGACGAAGTCGGCCCGCTCCAGGAGCTCCTCCAGCGGGATCCCGGACGAGCGCGAGCTGTGCACGACCTCCATCCCGAAGCCTTCGCCGCGGCGCGCCATCGCGTCGCCGATGCGGCCGCGCCCGACGATCCCGAGCGTCGCTCCCGCGACATCGGCCCCGAGCCCGTGCGCCGGCTGCCACGGGCCCCAGCGGCCGTCGCGCACCTCGGCGGCGCCCTCCGGCAGCCGGCGGGCGACCCCGAGCAGCAGCGCGAAGGCGAGGTCAGCGGTGGTGTCGGTCAGCACGCCGGGCGTGTTGCCGACCGCGATGCCGCGCGCGGCGGCCGCCTCGAGATCGATGTTGTCGGTCCCGACGGCCATGTTGGCGATCGCGCGCAGACGCGGCGCGGCGTCCAGCAGCGCCTCGTCGACGCGCTCGGTCAGCATCGTCAACAGGGCGTCGGCTCCCGCCGCCCGCTCGCGCAGCGCTTCCGGCGGCGGCGGGTCCGGCCGCTCCCACACGTCGACGGCGTGCTCGGCGCGCAGGCGATCGACGGCGTCGAAGGGCAATTCGCGCGTGATGAAGATCCGGCCCACGGGTTGATCATCGCGGTTAGAGTCGCGCGATGAAGCGTGCCCTCGTGACCGCGTCCACCCAGCACAAGCCGAAGCTCTTGGACTGCCGGCAGGAGGGCCCGATCGTCGAGTTCGAGGTCAGGTGAGCGAAGCCCCGCCCGTACACATCGGCTGCTCGGGCTGGAACTACCCGCACTGGCGGGAGGTCGTCTACCCGCGCGGCCTGCCGGCGCGGCGCTGGCTCGAGCACTACGCGACGCTGTTCGAGACCGTCGAGGTCAACACGACCTTCTACCGGCTCGCCAAGCCGGACGCGGTCACGCGCTGGGTGGCCGAGACGCCGCCTGAGTTCGTGTTCTCGGCCAAGGCGAGCCGCTACATGACGCACATGAAGCGGCTGACGGACCTCGAGCAGGGGCTGGAGCGCTTCTACGCCGCGATCGAGCCGCTGACGGAGTCGCCCAAGCACGGTCCGGTGCTGTGGCAGTTCCCCGCGAACTTCAAGCGCGACGAGGACCGGCTCGCCGACGCGCTGGCGCTGCTCCCGCCGGGCCGCCACGCGTTCGAGTTCCGCGACCGCTCGTGGTTCACGCACGACGTCTTCGAGCTGCTGCGCGCCTACGGCGCCGCGCTGGCCTACGGCGACCACCCCGAGCGCCCGTGGCAGCCGCTCGAGCTCACCGCCGACTGGTCCTTCGTGCGCTTCCACTACGGCAGGCGCGGGCGCCGCGGGAACTACTCGGAGACCGAGCTGCGCGAGTGGGCGGACAAGCTGTCCGAGGTCAGGCAGCACGCGGAGCTGTTCGTCTACTTCAACAACGACTGGGAGGGCTTCGCGGTGCGAAACGCCCTCCGCTTGAAGGAGCTGATGCGGTGCTAGTATTGACTGCCCAAGCGACGCGGGGTGGAGCAGTCAGGTAGCTCGTCGGGCTCATAACCCGAAGGTCGCAGGTTCGAATCCTGCCCCCGCTATTCCACAGTTCTGAGCAGTGTTCTAAGGATGCGCTGCTGGAACTGGAGGCGCCGGTCGAAGCTGGCCCTTCACACGACGAAGCCGCCCATGAGGCGGCTTCGTGCGTCTAGGGGCGGTTCTGAGGCGCCGATGTCCGGAATGAAGCTGTACGTGTGGGGCATGTCGGGGTCGCCCATGACCAGCGCGGTCTTGTCGGCGAGCGCCGGCGGTATCACCCGATCACCGATCAACGACTGCGCGCCGGCGCGCGGCCCGAAGAAGTCCGACGCCCGACCGACGGTGACCTGGACCCGACCAGCGGCATGGGCGGCCATCAGGTCGCGGGCCATCGCCGCGCGGACGTGGCCCTTGCGCGTGTGGGCGTCGTAATCGCGCTCCTCGGTGAACGGCCGTCCCTGGGCCCGCCCGTACATGTACACGTTGTCCATCACGACCAGTCGCGCGCCGACGGACTGCGCCGCGGCGATCGCCGCGGCTTGCAGACCGGGAAACTCCTGCGCCCAGCGGTGATACGGCGGGTTCAGCGCCTGGTAGACGACGCGCGCGCCACGCGTCGCCGACGCCGCGAACGCGGATCGGTGACGTCACCGGCGACGGATCGGACGTCCGCCACCGGCTCGCGCAGCCCGGAGCGGCTGACGACCCGCACCGACTCCCCGCGAGCGGCCAGCGCCTCGGCGACGGCCATCCCGACGGCACCGGCGCCGAGCACGACATGGTCGACGGCGTCCATCACGCCGCCCGGGCGCTGACGGGCGTCAAGCGCGCGAGCAGCAGGCCGCTGAGCAACGTGAACAGCAGCGCGCCGCCGGCGCCGAACACCGTGAACTGGTCATCGACGCCGATAGCGAAACGTTCCGTGTGCTTGGCTGCACGCGATGCACGACGAGTGGCGGAGGGCCACTGGTCGCGACACCTCCGATGGCTGAGCGGCTGATCCTGCGCGGAGCTGCTTGCGTCCTGGGACCGCGAAACGCCCCGCAGCAGTCGGCGTTCAGGCGCCCGCCGGTCCATGCGCGGCCTCGAAACGCTGCTCGAGGAACGCGTGCTCGACGGCGTTGTCGGTCAGCGCGATCGCCGCCTGGTAGGCGACCGCCGCTTCGGCGTCGCGGCCGAGGCGATGCAGCAGGTCGGCCTTCGTCGCCGGCAGGTAGCGATAGCCGGCGAGCCGGCCGTCGCGCTCGAGTGCCTCGACGCTGCGCAGCGCCGCCTCGGGCCCGTCGACCATCGAGAGCGCGACCGCGCGGTTGAGCGCGACGACGGGCGACGGCCAGATCCGCAGCAACTCGTCGTAGAGCGTGAGGATCTGCGGCCAGTCGGTCGCCTCGTAGCTCGGCGCCTGCGCGTGCAGGGCGGCGATCGCGGCCTGCAGCAGGAAGCGCCCCGGCGGGCCGGCGCGCAGCGCCTCGACGATCAGCCTGTCGGCCTCCGCGATCAGCTCGCGGTCCCAGGCCGAGCGGTCCTGCTCGGCCAGGCGGACGAGCCGGCCGGCGGCGTCGGTGCGCGTCTCGCGCCGCGCCTCGTGGACGAGCAGCAGCGCGAGCAGCCCGGCCGCCTCCCGCTCGTCGGGCAGCAGCCCGCGCAGCATGCGGGCGAGGTCGAGCGCCCGAGCGGTCAGCGCGTCGCGCACGAGCGCCTCGCCCGTCCTCGCCGTGTGTCCGGTCGTGTAGAGCAGGTGGATCACGGTCAGCGCCGCGTCGACCCGTGCCGGCAGCTCGCCGGCGGACGGCACCGCATAGGGAATCCGCGCCGCGGCGATCTTCTTCTTGGCCCGCGTCAGGCGCGCGGCCATCGTCGGCTCCGACACGAGGAACACGTGCGCGACGTCCGGCGTCGCGACGCCGCACACCAGCCGCAGCGTGAGCGCGACCTGCGCCTCCAGCGCGAGTGCCGGATGGCAGCACGTGAAGATCAGCCGCAGCCGGTCGTCAGGGATCTCGTCCACGTCGGTCTCGGGGTCGGGGTCGGTGGCATCCGTGGGTCCCAGCAGCAGCGGGAGCTTGGCCTCGAGCGTCCGCCGCGAGCGGAGGAGGTTGAGCGCGCGGCGCCGGGCGACCGTCGTCAGCCACGCCCCGGGGTTCGCGGGCACGCCGTCGCGCCCCCACGTCGCGAGCGCCTGGACGTAGGCGTCCTGGACCGCCTCCTCGGCGGCGTCGAGGTCGCGCGTGACGCGCACCGTCGCGGCGAGCACGTAGACCCACTCGCGGCGGTGCGCGCCGGCGACGGCGTGCTCGACGGCGCTCAGGCGTCCTCCAGGACCTCGAAGCCCACCAGCGGCCGCACCTCGACGCCGCCGTCCACGATCGGCGTCAGCCTGGCGAGCGCGAGCGCGTGATCGAGGTCGCGCGCTTCGAGCACGAACACGCCGCCGAGCACCTCCTTCGTCTCCAAGAACGGGCCGTCGGTGATCGCGCCGCCGCGGATCACGGTCGCCGTGTCGGGGTGCTCGAGCGCCAGCCCCGCCACGATCCGGCCGCCCTGCTCGGCGACCCGCGCGGGCAGGTCCATGTGGCCCTGCATGACCTCGGGCGGGAGGTCCGCCGGTGCCACCCGCTCGAAGATCAGCACCGCATACTGCGCCATCACGCCACCCTTTCGCCGTCGAAGACGCCGGCGACCCAGTCGCCCCACGCCCGTTCGCTCGCCGCCTGGTCGACATCTTCGCCGAAGAGATGGAGCGCGACGCCGACCGGCCAGCCCCAAGTGTCGCGCCCGTAGAGGCGGTACAGCGCGTCGGCGCTGCGGACGCCGAGGAACGACCCCGTCACGTAGTCCACCACGCCGTCGATCGGCTCCAGGCCCGCGGGCGTCAGCCGCACCCGATCGCCGGTGACCACGTCGCCGGCAAGGCCGAGCGCGCGGCGCAGTGCGAGGAACCCTCCCTGCGGGGATGACTCGGGGCCGTCGACGCTGACGTAGGCCGCCTCGCGACCGGCGAAGTGGCACGCGTACTGGCCGAGCGAGTGCTGGTAGAAGGACGTGTGGTGCCGGCACGCGGCGAGCTGGCGATCGTAGTCGCCGGCGGGCACCGCGGTGCGATGCACGTAGCGCAGGTAGGTGGCCGAGCCGACCGGCTCGAGCCGGTAGTCGAGCTCGTTCACGCCGTCGCGCTCGGTCTCCGGGCGCGTGCGCGTCGAGAAGTGGCGCAGCGGCGCCCACGCCGTCACCGTGCCGCCACCGGCCGTCAGCCCGCGCTCGGCCCCGCCGATCCACGGCTCGTACTCGATCGTCCACATGTAGCCGGCGCTGTGCCGGGTGATCGCGTCCCAGACCTCCTGCGGCCCGGCGGGCAGCTCGCCCTCCCACCGCACCTCGAACTCCTTCACCATGTCCGCCTCCTTCACTCGCCGGGTGAGCCGCCAGGCGGCTCCATCTATCCCCTCGACACGCGGGAGTCGCCGAAATCGACAGGCGCTTTCATGCAATGCGAGCGACGAGCGCGTAGACGAGGTCGTCGACGTCGCCGGCGAACGGCCCGCCGGCGCGGACCTCATAGGCTGCACGCGGTGACCGCGGGCTCCGTCGAGACCGACAAGCGGCTGGCGGCGGAGTACGCCGCGAGCCTGGTGCAGGACGGCATGCGCGTCGGGCTCGGGACGGGGACCACGGTCGCGCCGCTGCTCCCGGCGCTCGGCGCCCGCGGGCTGCGCCTGCGCTGCGTCGCCACGTCGCCCGCGACGGCCGCCGCGGCCCGCGCGGCCGGGCTCGCGGTCGAGCCCTTCGAGAGCCTGACCGAGCTCGACATCGCGATCGACGGCGCCGACCAGATCGCCCCGGGACCGTGGCTGGTCAAGGGCGGCGGCCGGGCGCACACGCGCGAGAAGATCGTCGCCGCCGCGGCCGCCCGCTTCGTCGTGATCGCGTCCGGCGAGAAGCGCGTGGAGCGCATCCGCCCCCCGGTCCCCGTGGAGCTGCTGGCGTTCGGCACCGCGTCGACGCTGCACCGGCTCGGCCACGTCGTCCTGCGTGGTGGGCCGCCGAGCCCCGACGGCGGCGTGATCGCCGACTGGACCGGCCCGGTGGAGGATCCCGCCGCGCTCGCGGCCCGGCTGGACGCCGAGCCGGGCGTCGTCGCGCACGGGCTCTTCGGCCCCGAGCTCGTCACCGACGTCGTCGTGGCGAGCGCCGGGGACCTTGCCATTCGAGCGCCTCGCTGACCCGCCGAGCCCGCGATGGCAGGCGCCCCGCCGGCTCCTGCGCGGATGCGGCGACCGGCGCTGCGAGCAGCGCGAGTGCAACCAGTGAAATGATCTTCACCGGGCGGAAGTTACCCGGAATGAGCCCCGCATGAAGGGATGGATGCGGCAGAAGTACGTGTACGTACCGGGCTTGAGGCTCTTCGGCGTCTTCCACGTGTCGCGGTTCGCGGCGGGCGTGTAGCCGGACGGGCCGTAGCCGAGCTCGCCGGAGTCGAACGTGACCTTGCCGTCGGCGAGCGGGTACGCGATCCCCGTCGCGCGGCTGCAGGGCGCGCGGCAGGCCGTGATCGTGTGGTAGGCCGACCTGCGCGGCGACATCCCGCGCGTCGCGTCGAGGTTCTTGAAGGTGAGCGAGCGGCCGGCGCGCACGACCGGCGGCCGGCCGGTGGCGTTGCTCGCCGACAGGTCGCCGCGGCCGTAGACGTAGCCGCGGATCGCGACCGCCGCGGTGCGCGCGCCGTCGGGCAGCGTGCGGGCGTCCGGGAAGCCGAACGGGCCGCCGCCGTGATGGTCGTTCTCCGGCAGGTGGCCGTGCGTGAGCTGCCCGTGCCAGTCGACCGGCTGCGCGAACGGGTCCGCGCCCGGCACGCCGCTCGCGTAGAAGAGCACGCTGATGCCCATCGACTCGTACCACGACGCCTTGCGCGTGTCGTACGTCGTCGCGAGCTCGAGCCGGTCCCCGGCCCGCAGCGCCACGCGCCAGCCGGGCTTGGTCACGGTCGTCGCGACGTCCCACGAGACCGCGCCGGCCGGCTCGAAGTACTTCGCCTCGGACCGGAAGATGCGCCTGCTCGCGCCGCCGCGCTCGACGTCGATGTCGTTCCACAGGCCACCGGGGTGCAGGTGCCCGGACGCCGCGATCAGCGTCACGTCGGCCGGAGCGGTCCAGGTCGCGGCGGCGCCGACCTTGTCGCGCTGCGCCTTGCCGGCCTCCTCCGGAAACGTGTAGCGCCTGCCCGATCCCTTCAGCGCGTCGAAGACCGGGTACGCCTTGATGCCGGCGACGTCCATCCACAGCGGCTTGACCGGCGTCAGCGCCGTCCCGGAGCCGTCGGGCACGAAGTCGACGTCATAGGTCAGGTAGACGCTCGCGGGCGTCTGCGTGAGGTTGTGGATCATGTAGCTGAGCACCCAGGCGTCGGACGGCTCGTAGCGCAGCCCGAAGCCCTGCGGCAGCTGCATGATCGTCTTCTCCTCGCCGGCCGCGAAGGTCGGGTAGCCGTTGACCACCCATACGCCGTGGTGCAGGTGCAGCACGTCGACTCGCGGCACGCCGCCGCCGTCCGCGTAGACGAGGTTGGGCGAGAAGCGCGTGATGAAGCCGGGCACCGAGGGGCGCGGCAGGTCCGTGCCGGTCTCGATGCTGTTCTGCCCGGGCTCGATCGCGATCGGTCCGTAGCGGTACTGCAGGTGCTGAACGCCGGCGTACCCGACCGCCGGGATCACATCCGTCTGCGAGATGTGGGCGCCCGGGAGCGCAGCGGCGCGGGCGGGTGACGCCGCGAGCGCAGCGGCGACGGCCAGCGCGGCGGCTAGGACTCTCGGCGTCGCCGGAGCTCCTGGTTCGCGCGCTTCTCGCCGCGTGCCTGGATGACGGCGTAGACGATCAGGCCCTGGACGAGGACGGGGAAGGCGATCACCCACACCAGGATCACGATGATCGAGGACGTGAGCGCTTTGTCGGCGAGAACGAACAGCACGGGCGGGACGTTAGCTCATCCGGGCGGCGGAGCGGCGGCGAACGCGTCCAGCGCCCCCGTGAGCCTATGCCCTCAGCTCGCCGAGGCGGTGATCGCCGCCGTGCCGAGCAGCAGTCCCTCCGCGAAGGCCGTGGTCCCGAACGCCTGGTTGAACGCCGCCGCGGCCGGCGCCGTCAGCTTCAGGGCGACGTTCGCGAGCCTGATGTCGCGCCCCTTGACCGACGGCTTGAGCGCCGCGCGGTCCAGCGACGCGATCGGGACGCGCGTCCCGCCGACCAGCGCGGTCAGCTGCGGCGCCGCCGAGACATCGATCATGAAGTCGGTCAGCGCCACCGTCGTCGCGCCGTTGGTCAGCGCGACGCCTCCGGCGTGGGTGATCGAACCGGCGAACGTCTTGACGTCGACGCGTCCGCCGGTGACGGGGAACGACAGCGCGGTCGAGGGAGCGAGCGGCGCGGCCGCGATGCCGAGGCTCTGGAGCGTGGACGCGGCGCCCGGAGCGAGCGCGACCGCGGTCGCGCCCGTATCGGCGAGCGCGACCGACTTCGGCCTGGCGCGCAGCGAGAGGGTGCCGAGCCTCAGGCCGGCGCGCACGCCGAGGGCCTTGGCCGCGGCGGCGCTCAGCCGGGCGCGCACGCGGGCGATCTTCGTGTCGAAGCCGGCGCGCGAGACCTTGCCGCCGTTGAGCTTGAGCAGCGTCACGCGCGCGCCGTGGACCTTGGCGCTGAGCGTACGGCGCTTGCCGAGCCTGATGACCAGGCTGCGCGCGGTCACCTTCTTTGAGCCGGCGCGCACGCGCAGCGTGCCGGCGTGCCGGATCGTCCCCCTCGCGTGGCCGCTTTCGAGCGTGCCGCCGGTGATGCGGAACGACGCGCGCGAGACGTGTACGGTGCCTGACAGCCCCTTGGCCGGCCTCAGGGTGGTGGTGCCGCCCGCGAGCGGATCGCGGGCTTGCGCGGCCGGCGCGGCCACGAGCAGGAGGGCGACGGAGGCGCCGATGATCCGTACGGTCATGCCTCTCGCTACGGGGCGGGCGGCGGCCGCGGTTGGAAGCTGGCGCACCCGCGCGCCGATGCCCGGGGCGGACGCTGCGATGCTCGCCGGGTGGATCGTGACGAGCGTCGGCTCGCCAAGCGCCTGCGGCGCCGCGATCCTGAGGCGCTGCGCGAGGCCTACGAGCGCTACGGGCGAACGACGTTCGGCCTGCTGGTCCGATCGCTCGGCGATCGTGCCGCCGCCGAGGACGTCCAGCAGCAGGTCTTCCTCGAGGTCTGGCAGCGTGCGGACCGCTACGACGACGGGCGCGCGAGCCTGCTCGCCTGGATCCTCACGATCGCGCGCAGCCGCGCGCTCGACCAGCTGCGCCGGCGCGTGCCCGAACCGCGCGATCCGGCCACCGCCGTCGCGCTCGCCGGGACCGCGGACGACGCGTGGATCGACGAGCTCGTCGAGCGCTGGCACCTCGCGCACCTGCTCGCCCGGCTCGATCCGACCGAGGCCGAGCTGCTGCGGCGGCGGTTCTACCTCGGCCAGAGCCAGAGCGAGATCGCGCAAGCGACCGGGATCGCGCTCGGGACGGTCAAGATGCGCATGGTCAACGGCCTGCGGAGGCTCCGGGGCCTGCTGGACGCGGAGGGGTATCGGAGGGCTCGATCCCGCCCCACGGCCGGTCCCAGGCCTAACGGCGGTTGACGGCGCCCGGGCGCCCACGGAGGATGTGCGGCGCATGGGCGATCGGGACGCCTTCGGGCGCGAGAAGGGCGAGGACTCGCTGCGGGAGATGGGCTGGCGCGCGTCCGGCCCGGCGTCGCGGGAGCCGGCGGCGGTCACGCGCCGCGACCCGCGCGCCGATCCGCTGCCCGGCCTGGCGGCGCAGGCCGCCCCGGCGGCTGATCCCGCCACGGCGGTCTTCGCCGCCGGCGAGGCGACGGCGCCGTTCCTGCGCGCCAAGCCGGCCGAGCCGCGCACGCCATCGCGGAACCGGCGCCGCGGCCCGAGCCTGGCGAAGCTGCTGATCCTTGTCGCAGTGCTCGGCGTCAGCGCGATCGGCGTGAACGCGGCGGTGGATGCCGGCCGCGACGCGGTCGACGGGATCCGTGGCCGGATCTCCCCGGGCGCGTCACCCAACGCCGCCTCCGCCGACTCGCTGCTGCGTCCCGCCGCCCTGCGCGCCGCGCTCGCCAAGCTCCCCGAGGGACGGCTCGAGCAGCCGCTGCGGATCGCGCCGGACCGCATCAACGCGCAGGTCGTCAGCGGCCGGACGCGCCACATCGTGCAGATCGGCGCCGACGGGAGCCGGATCGACGTCAAGGCGCCGGTCGGCGTGCGGCAGTCCGCGCTGCGGACGGTCGCCACCGGCGCGCCCGCCCGCATCGTCCGCGCCGCCGCCCGCATGGCCGGGCGCCTGGCCGCCGACGTCGGCTACCTCGTGCTCACCGGCGACGGCTGGGTGCTCGTCTTCAAGGGCGGCAGCCCCGCCTACCGCGCCACGCCTGCGGGGCGCGGCGTCAAGAAGATCGGCTAGCGCCGACCGCCCGTCGGGTCAGCGCAGGCCCGCGAGCGCCTCGTCGCGGTTTTCGTAGAGCGCGAGCAGGCGCTCGACGCCGCGGAAGCGGAAGATCGACGGCGGCCGCTCGCCGTGCACGAGCGCGACGGCGCCGCCGCGCTCGCGCGCCTGCGAGCTCGCGCTCAGCAGGGTCGACAGCCCGGAGGAGTCGATGAACTCCACGGCCGAGAGGTCGATCACGAGGTTGCGGGCGCCCGCCTGCAGGGCGCCGGCGAGCTCGCGGCCGAGGCCGTTGACGTTCGAGAACGTGATCTCGCCGGCGATCGCGACGAGCGTCGTCTCGGCGTCGAGGGCGTCCGCGCGCACGGTCATCGCTCCAGGGTCAGGCGGCATGCTCGCGCTCCAGCTCGAGCCACACGAGGTGGCGGTCTCCGCGCTCGGCGCCCCAGCGCGCCGCGCACCGATCGACGAGGTACAGGCCCCAGCCGCCTGGGCCCTGCGGCGCCGTGACCGGCCGCTCCGGCAGCGCGAAGCCCGGCCCGTCGTCGGCGACGCTCAGGTGCACGACGTCGCCGGTGAGCCGCACGCGCACCTCCAGCGAGCCCTTCGCGACGCCGCTGTGGCGGACGGCGTTGGCGACAAGCTCGGTCGTCAGCAGGCGCAGGTCGGCGGCCACCTCCGGTCCGAGCTCGCCGGAGAGCGGCTCGAGCACCTCGGCCACGTCGCGCGCGGCGTGCAGCGTCGCCGGGAACTCGCGCGCGATCACCGGCCCCGAGCGTGGGAGCATGAGCGCAAGCGCCGCGATGTCGTCGCGCGGCTCGCCCTCGGCGATCCGCACGGCGGTCTGCTCGAGCGCGTCGACCACGGCGGCCGGGCCAGAGGACGCGCGCTCGGCGATCAGCACGGCGAGGTCGGTCTCGTCGAGCAGCACGCGCGGCGCCGCCGCCTCGGTGACGCCGTCGGTGTAGAAGGCGACGAGGTCGTCGGGCTCCAGGTCGATCGTCAGCTCGGGCAGGTCCGGGTCGCTCACGATCCCGAGCGGCGTCCCGACCTCGCCGAGCGGCGCCGCGCCGCCGGCGCGAGCGAGCACCGGCGCGGGGTGCCCGGCGCTCGTGACCTCCATCCGCGCGCCCGCCGGCGTCAGCTCGACGCGAGCGAGCACGACGGTGACGAACCCGGGCGCGCGCTGGCGCAGCAGCGCCTCGTTCAGGCGCAGCAGCAGGTACGCCGGGCTGAGCGCCGCGGCAGCGTGGGCGCGCAGCGTGTAGCGCGCGAGGGCCGTCACCGCGGCGGCCTGCGGCCCCTTGCCGCAGACGTCGCCGACGACCACCACGAAGCTGCCGTCGGACTGCTCGAAGACGTCGTAGAAGTCGCCGCCGACCTCGTTGCCCGCCCCCGCGGCGCGGTAGCCGGCGGCGAACAGCAGCCCCTCCGGCTCCGGCAGGCTCGGCGGCAGCAGCGCGCGCTGCAGCGTCTGCGCGGTGCGCGTGCGCTCCTGGTACAGGCGCGCGTTCTCGATCGCGATCGCCGACTGCGCCGCGATCCCCACGACCATCCGCTCGTCCTCCTCGGAGAACATGCCCGGCTCCGGATGGCCGAAGAACAGCCCGCCGAGCACGTCGCCGGTCGACGCGATCACCGACACGGCGAGGTAGCTGCGGACCGGCAGATGGCCCGGCGGCATGCCGTGGTAGGGCTCCATGTGGCCGTAGCGCGAATCGGCCTTGACGTCGTCGAGCCGGACGATCCCCTCGCCGTTGAACGTCGGCGCGAAGATCTGCGTGTTGCGCGGCATCGGGAAGCGCTCGAACGCCGAGCGCTCGACGCCCGACAGCGTGTAGAGCATGTAGGACTCGCCCGCGTCCGAGAGCACGTTGTAGAAGAACGCGCCGAACGAGGCGGGCGTCAACTCGCGCGCGGCGTCGGTGGCGAGCTGCACGATCTCGCGCAGCTCCAGCCGCGCCGTCAGCGCGGCGCCGACGCGCTGCAACGCCTCGGCGCGCTGCTTCTCGCGCAGCAGGCGGCGGCCGGTCTCCTCGGCCTCCACGCGCGCGGCGTGCTCGCGCGCGAGCAGCTCGAGCGTCTCGATCGCATTGGCCGCCATCTGGGCCAGCTGCGCGAGGATCGCCTCGTCGGCGTCGCTGAACGGCGTGCCGTCGCGCTTGTCCGAGAGCTCGATCACGCCGATGCTGCGGCCGTCGCGGGCCAGCAGTGGGGCGACCAGGCGCGGCCCGGGAGGCGGCAAGTCGGCGGGATCGCGGCGTGCGGAGCCGTACGTCGTGCCGATCACCGAGCGCGCCGCGTCGGCCGCGATGTCGAGCACGTCCTCGACCGTCGCCGCCGCCGTGACGGCGCGCGCGGCGACGGCGAGCAAGCGCAGCGCATCCGCGTCTCCGACGAGCATCAAGGCGATCGTAGTGGTACAGGACCGCTGACGTGACGGTTGCGGCGCGCGACCTCCCCGCTAGAGGAGGTCCGCCGCCGGCCGGCGCGCGTCGTCGAGCGCGCCGTCCAGCCCGGGCGCAAGGCCGCGCACCTTCGCCGCCAGCGCCTCGGGCGAGAGCGGGTGCTCCGGTGAGCCGCGCGCCGCCGTCGTGTGCGCCAGCTCCTCACCGCCGGCGAAGAGCCGGAACTCCGACTCGCGCAGGCCGGGGTCGGTGCGCACGCCGATGCGGGCCGAGAGCCGCTGCGCCTCCGGATCGAGCGTCGCGAAGGCCGCGACGTCAGGCGGCCCGTGCAGGAGCGTGTAGGCGGTCGTGTACGGGATCGAGAACTTCGCCTGCAGGGACGTCTCGACGGCGTCGTAGCCCGCGGCCTGGCGCGAGACGGGATGGGCGAGCACCGTCAGCGGCCCGTCGGGGACGCCGTCGACCGCGTCGGCGCACTCGATCGCCCCGTGCGTCTGCAGGCAGCACGGCCAGGGCTTGATCCAGTTCTCCGCGATCGCGGGGCGCTCGGGGTCGGGCTCCGCCCACTGGCCGCCGTAGGCGTCGCGCCAGGCGCTCGCGACGCGCTCCTTCGGCACGCGCGCCCCGGCCGCGGCGAGGCGTGCGGCGGCGACGCCGGCGGACGCGCCCAGGCCGACCTGGAGCGACTTGCCGTCGGAGCCGAAGGCCGCCCGCAGGCCCGAGGCGCGCAGCAAGGCGAGCGCGACCGCGGCGTCCTCCGGCGCCTCGAGCAGGCGGGCGGCGGCGACGGCCGCGCCGACCGAGCCGCACACGCCGGTCGGATGGAATCCGCGGTCATAGAGCGCCGGATGCGACGCGCGGGCGAGCGCGCCCATCGCCTCGAAGCCGGCCGCGTAGGCGTCGAGCAGCTCCTGGACGCCGGCGCCGGTCTCGGCGGCCAGCACGAGCGCCGCGGGCGCGACCGGCGCGCTGAGGTGCGCGATGCCGGGTAGGAACGTGTCGTCGAAGTCGAGCACATGGCCGGCGGCACCGAGGGCGGCGACGGGGTCGCCCGCCGCGCGGGCGGCGCGGGCCGCCGGTTGGTCATGCCCGCCCTTCGCACAGGCCAGCCAGTCGAGGAACGCGGCACGATATGACACGCCCCGATGATCGTTCACTCGCGCGATCCGCTCAACGCGGAGACACCACGCTCAGGCCTGACCTCGGTGCTGACCGCCACCGGCGCGTTCTACGTGCGCAACCACGGGCCGATTCCGGGGCCGCCGGCCTCGTTCCGGGTCGGCGGGCTGGTGGAGCGCGAGCTGGAGCTCACGGTCGCCGACCTGCGCGCCGGCTTCGAGGCGCGCGAGCTGGTGGCGACGCTGCAGTGCGCGGGCAACCGCCGGGCCGGGCTGATGGCGGTGCGCGACATCCCGGGCGAGACGGCCTGGGGTCCCGGCGCCACGGGCACCGCGCTCTGGCGCGGCGCGGCGCTCGCGGACGTGCTGGCGGCCGCGGGGCTGCGCGAGGAGGCGGCGCACGTCGAGCTGGTGGGCGCGGAGCCGGCGGAGGAGTCCGGCGAGCCGTTCGGCGGGTCGATCCCCCGCGCGAAGGCGCTCGGGGGCGAGGTGCTGCTCGCGTGGGAGATGAACGGCGAGCCGCTGACGGCCGAGCACGGCGCGCCGCTGCGCGCCATCGTGCCGGGGTACATCGGCGCGCGCAGCGTCAAGTGGCTCACGCACGTCAACGCGTTCGCGGAGCCCTCGCGCAACCACTTCCAGGCGGTCGCCTACCGGCTGATCCCGGCCGACGATCCGGACGGCGACGGCGTCGCGCTCGGCGCCGTCGCGGTCAATGCCGACATCATCGTCCCCGAGGACGGCGCACGGGTCGCGGCGGGCGAGCTCGAGGTGCTCGGGTACGCGTTCGCCGGGGACGACCGCCTGATCGTCCGCGTCGACGTCTCGACCGACGGCGGCCGCCACTGGCGCGAGGCCGACCTGCTCGGCGACCCCGCGCCGTGGGCGTGGCGGCAATGGCGGACGGTGCTCGACGCGCGGCCGGGGCCGCTCGAGATCGTCGCGCGCGCGTGGGACAGCGCCGCCGCGACGCAGCCCGAGGACCCCGCGTCGCTCTGGAATCCCAAGGGCTACGTGAACAACTCCTGGGCGCGGGTGGAGGTCCAGGTGGGCTGAGGGCGTGGCATCATCGGAACTATGAGTGACATCGAGCGCCGCCGGGGCTCCCGGCCTTCCCGCAAGCAGCGCGAGCAGCGCGCCTACCGCCTCGTGCTGGCGGGCGGGACGCTCGGGATCCTCGGCGTGGTCGGGCTGGTGCTGGCGATCCTGACGTCCTTCGGCGCCGGCCTGCCGATCCTCGCCCTGATCCTGGCCGCCGTCTGCTTCTGGCTCTTCCGCCGCACCGTTTCCTGAAGACCGCAGGGGCCTCCATCTAGGCGCGGGCGGTCTTGCGGCGTGTCGCGGTCAGGCCGGCGATGCCGGCGATGAGCCCGAGCGCGCCGACGATCAGCGCGGCGACCGCGAGGCCGTTGGAGCCGTCGCTCTTGGTGGCCGTGGACGTGGCGGCCGCCGCCGGCGTGGCGGCGGGCTTCGCCGAGTCGCCCGCGGCGGTGACCGCGACCGTCGGGGCCGGGTTGTCGGAGTCCTTGGCGCCGATCCAGCGCACGACGTCGCCGTTGCTGTAGGTCTGCAGCGCCTTGAACGTCAGCTCGTCGCCGGCCTTGCCGGGCACCACGACCGAGAGCCCGAAGTCCTGGAATCCGCCGGGCGGGATGCTGCCCTGCTTGCCGTTCCCCGTCCAGGTGATGCGCGAGACGCCCTCTGTGATCTCGCCGTCGTCGGTCATGATCGGCTTCGGGAGCTTGACCTTGGTCACCTTCACGCTCCAGCCGGGGACCGGCTGGAAGGAGGCCGAGGCGAAGCCGGGCGGCAGTTGCAGGTCGACCTTCACGGTCGAGGCGTCGCTGCGCTCGTTGGGGACGCGGACGTCGAGCAGCGTGTCGTCGCCGCCGGCGGGCACCGAGGACGGCTGCAGCGTGACATGGGCCTGCGCGGTCGCGGGGAGCGCGAGGGCGGCCGTCGCGAGTGCCGCGGCGAGCGTACGGGGTCGCATCAGGGTTCTCCGGGTCATTCGATAGGAGCGGTGAAGCGGGTCTGGTACTCGTCGAAGTCGGAGACGCGGTCGACCACGGTCAGCGTCCACTTCCCCTTCACGGCGAGCTTCGCGCCGTCGACCACGAAGTGGCCGGGGCCGGCGACATGGGGCGTCATCGCGATCGGCGCGATGCCCTTGCCGGGCAGCGCCGCGGTGACGCGGATCTCCTCGGTCTGATCGAACGGCGCGCCGGTCTTGCGATCGAACAGATAGAGGTGCAGCTGGTTGGGCCCGACCTTCGCCGGGTCGACGGTGACCTCCAGGCGCGCCGGGCCGATCACGGCGCTCGTGGCGTACGGGCCGGACGACATGGCGATCGACGGCGCGTACGTCGACAGAGCGCCGGTGGCGCCGAGCGCCGTGAGCCCGAGCAGGAGCTCGGCCTTGAGCGTGCGGCGCAGCAGCACGCCGGCACGGCCGGGCGTGGTCGCCGAGCGCAGCGCCGGCAGCAGGCGCTGCCGGTTGAGGGCGCCGAGCGCGACGATCGCCAGCGCGACGGCGATCTTGATCAGCACGGCCCGGCCGAACGCGGTGTCGAGCAGGTGGGCGAACGTGCGCACCTCGACGATGCCCTGCACGGCGCCGGTCGCGAGCAGGACGGCGATCGCGATGCCGGCGACGCTGGAGAAGCGGCTGACCGTGGCGGCCAGCAGGCGGCCGCGATCCGCCGGGTCCAGACGCGCGGTCGCGGCTCGCAGCGCCAGCACGAGCATGGCGATGCCGCCCAGCCACGCGCTCATCGCGAGCACGTGCAGGACGTTGGCCGGGAGTAGGAGCGCGACGGGCGACTGCACGCTCGCGTGGCCGCCCATCGCGGGCAGGAACGCGAGGGCGAGCAGCGGCAGCGCGAGCGCCGCCAGCCGCGGGCTCGGCAGCGCGAGCCCGGTCGCGCCGACGCTCGCCGGCTGCAGCCGGGGTAGGGGGCGCTGGATCGCGAGCGCGCCCAGGACCTCCGCCCATGCGACGGCGCCGAGGCCCCACGCGGTCCCGAAGCGCGTGCCGAGGACCTCGTTGACGACGCCCGGCTTGAGCGCGTCCCAGAAGGTGGAGCCCTGGCCGACGGCGCCCTGGAGCACGAGCGCCGCGGCGCCGGAGAGCAGGCCGGCGATCCCTGCCGCGACGAGGATCCGCTGCGCCCGGGCGGCGAAGGCGTCCGACGCGGCCTGCCAGGTCGCGTCGCCGCCCGCGACGGCGCGCAGCGCGGGCAGCCAGCACAGCAGCAGGAACGCGAGCGTGCCGAGGCCGAGTGCGATCGCCGCGTACTGCACGGCGCGAACGACCGCGAAGGCAGAGTCCGTGATCGGACCGGTGCTCTCGCCGGCGAGCAGCGAGTCGACCGACTTCCCGGCCGGCCCGGCGTCGCCGACGCTGAACACGAAGCCGCTCGAGACCGGGTGCCCGTCCGCGGAGATCACGCGGTAGGTCGCGGTGTACGTGCCGTCCTTCAGGCCGGGCTTGAGCTTGACGGCGACGTGGCTGCCGTTGCCGTCGGGGTGGAAGGCGTCGCCCTCCTGCACCGGGCGGCCTTGGGAGTCGAAGACCCGCAGGGCGCCGAACGTCGCCTCGACCGCCTCGTCGAAGCGGAACTCGACCTGCGCCGGCGCCTTGGCGAGCTGCGCGCCGCGCGCGGGGACCGTGCTCTCGAGCGTCGCGTGCGCGGACGCGGCCGCGGGGGCGAGCGCCAGCGCGAGCGCCGCGACCGCGAGCGCGGCCCAGGCGCGCGCCGCGGGGACGGGGCGGCGCAATCGCCCTTTTGCGGCGAGCCGGCCACCGGCCTCCCGGCGCGCGGTCACGACGCGTCCGCGGGCCTCGCCGCGCGCGGTCACCACGCGTCCGCGGGCCTCGCCGCGCGCGGTCACGACGCGTCCGCGGGCCTGCCGGCGCGCGGTCATCACGCGTCCGCGGGCCTGCCCGCGCGCGATCACCACGCCTCCGCCGGGCCCTTCTTCTCGCCCACCGGCGCCTGCGCCCGCCGCCGGCGGATCAAGAACACGGCGAGCAGGAGCAGGATCAGCAGGGCCGCGAAGGCGAAGATCGCGCCCAGCGGGAGCGGCTCGCTCGGCTTCGGCACCCACGTCAGCGTCCCGCCCACAGCGCCCGTCGCCGTCCCGACCTTGATCGGCACGGACCAGTCGTCGATCTTCGTGGTCCGGCTCTTGTCCTTGAGGTTCGGCGGGTCGCCCTTGCCCATCCAATGCATGCGGTGGTCGTGCCAGTCGTAGCGCCCGTTGCGCGAGACGACCTTCCACGCCGGCGTGCTGGACAGGCCCTTGGGCACCGTCTCCTCGCCGTAGCGGTCCTCATTGAGGTAATACGCCTCGGAGTTGGTGTTGACCGAGACCGTCCCGTTCGCGTCCGCGCGGATGTACGGCTGCTGCTTGTAGTCGAGCACCGTCACCTGGTCGCCTGACGTGTTCTGCATCAGCAGGCGGTCGTCGTAGTTGAGGACGGACACGGTCAGGCCCTTGGTGGCCGGCGTGATCGTCTTGACCACGGAGCGGTAGTTGGGGTTGCCCTGGTGGGCGAGCGCCGCCGCGGGCGCGCCGAGCGTCAGCGCGGCCGCCGCGACGACCGAGGCGAGGGTCCGCAAGGGATCTCCTTCAGTAGTCGTCGTGAGCTGGGCCGCATCGCCGGGACGGCGATGCTCTCTGCGGGATGCGCCTGCGGCGCCGGCGCGCCTAGGCGGGGACGGCGTGGGCAGGCGGCCCGCGGAGCAGGCTGGTGCTGCGCTCGAGCAGCGACGCGAGCGCACGCTGACGGACCGCGGGCCAGCGCCGGCGAGCGGGGCGGCGGCGACGTGCGGGCGCGCGCTTCGCGCAGCGAGCGAGGATCGCCTGCTCGCCGATGAAGCGGCCGCTCAGCAGCAGTCCCAGCACGAGCAGGAACGGCCCGGCGTAGAACGCCAACTCGGTCACACCCGTCAGGCCCTGGACGCCGGCGACCAGCAAGGCAGCGAAGCCCAGCAGGATCAGGAGGGCCCGAGGGGTGCGCATGACCGCCACAGCCTAGACATATACGCCGCGCCGGTACAGTCCGTTCGCCTTGCCTTTCAAGATCATCGTCATCGCCGCGCTCGCGGCCGCGCTGGCCGGCTGCGGGAGCAAGAGCACCAGGTCCGCGTCCTCCGGCGAGGACGTCTTCGCCTCGGCCGGGTGCGCCAACTGCCACACGCTCAAGGCGGCCGGCGCCAACGGCCGCGTCGGCCCGGACCTCGACCAGCTCAAGCCGACGGCCGCCGTCGTGACGCGGCAGGTGGAGAACGGCGGCGGAGGGATGCCCGCGTTCAAGGGCACGCTGACCGCGGCGCAGATCAAGGCGGTCGCGAACTACGTCGCGGCGAACGCGGGCAAGTAGCGCCGCGCCCGTCAAACGCATGCAGTAAGGAAGTGCGCGGAGAGCGCGCGCGTTTCGCGCGCGATCGACCACGTCCGCGCCCCGCTGAGGCATCGGGCCCGGTCCCGAAAGGACCCACTCCCTTACCAGCGCAGTTCCCGCTCCCGGAGAGGCGCAGCGCGGAGGCCGCGCCGAGGCGCGCGGCGACTCGCGGAGATCGCGCCGAGGCGCGCGGCGACTCGCGGAGATCGCGCCGAGGCGCGCGGCGACTCGCGGAGATCGCGCCGCGGCGAGCGGCGACTCGCGGAGATCGCGCCGTGGCGAGCGGCGACTCGCGGGGCGGCGCAACGGCGCCGCGGTGACGCGCGGCCCGAGGTCGCGGCGCGCGCCGCCGACCCCGCGGCGCGCGGAAGCGATGCCTACGACGCCTGGCTGCGCGGCGCGCGCCGCCGGCCGCGCCGGGGACGCCCGCTCGCGGGGCCGCCGCCGTCCGCGTGGGGGCGGGCGCTGCCCTGGGGGCGGGCGCGGCGGCGGGCTTCGCCCTTCGCGGCCGGTCCGCGGCCGGACGTGACGTGCGGGCGCGGGGCCGCGAGGCCCGCGCGCTCGAACTCGGCGTGCAGGCGCAGGTCCGCCGCGATCTTGCCGACGTCGCGCACCTGGTCGACCTCGACGAACGTGATGCCGACGCCCGTGCGGCCCGCGCGGCCTGTGCGGCCGATACGGTGGACGTAGCTCTCGCGGTCCTCGGGGGCGTCGAAGTTGATGACGTGCGAGATGCCCGTGACGTCGATCCCGCGGGCGGCGACGTCGGTCGCGACGAGCGTGTCGGCGCGGCCGGAGCTGAACGCGGCCAGCGCGCGCTCGCGCTGGTTCTGCGACTTGTTCCCGTGCATCGCCACCGCGCGCACGCCGGCGCCGTCGAGCTTCTTCACGAGCCGGTCCGCGCCGCGCTTGGTGCGCACGAACACGAGCGCCAGCTCGCGGTCGGCGGCGCCGAGCTCCTCGACCAGCGCGTCGATGCGATCGTCGCGCGAGACCGCACGGAAGCGGTGCTCGATGTCGGCCTTGCGCTCGGGCGCGGGACGGTGCTCGTGCAGGGCGGCGTCGACGGTGTACCGCTCGGCCACGCGGCCGGCCTCGCCGTCGAGCGTCGCCGAGAAGAAGAGCGTCTGGCGCTCGTCCGGGCACTGCGCCACGAGCCGGTCGACGGCCGGGCGGAAGCCCATGTCGAGCATCCGGTCGGCCTCGTCGAGCACGAGCATCCGCACCTTGGCCAGCGAGAACGTCCGCCGCGCGAGCAGGTCCTCGAGCCGGCCCGGGGTGGCGACGATCACGTGCGCGGCACGCGCATCGCGCGTCTGCTTGTCGAAGCCGACGCCGCCGTACACGGAGGCGACCTTGAGCGCCCGCGCATGCGCCAGCGGCCGCATCTCCTCGACGATCTGCGAGACCAGCTCGCGCGTCGGCGCGAGGATCAGCGCCGACTGCTTGGGCCCGTTGGAGTCCAGGCGGTCCACCAGCGGCGTCGCGAACGCGAGCGTCTTGCCGGAGCCCGTGGGGGACTTGGCGAGGACGTCGCGGCCGGCGAGCACGTCGGCGATGACCAGCGACTGGATGGCGAACGGGGTCTTCGCGCCGCGCGCGGCGAGCGCGCGCACGACGGGTTCGGATACGCCGAGATCGGCGAAGGACTGCTGTGACAAGGAAAAGCTCCTGTTGAACGGCGGCGTTCGATGAGCCGCGAACGGTTCGGGAGGCTGATGGCTGGCCCGAACCGCGCGTAGGCGGGACTCAGAACTGCGGCAACCTCACGGGGGCAGGATCGCCGCCCGTCGAACAACAGTGTAGCCGAGCCGTCAGGCAGGCAGCGTCGCGCGCACCTGGTAGACCGAGATGAAGCCGCTCTCGAAGCCCTGACGGGAGACGCGCAGGTAGATGCGCCACACGCGCGTCCGCTCGTCGCCGCCGAGCTGCCGTGCCCGCTCGATGTTCGCCTCGAAGCGCTTCTGCCACTCCAGCAGCGTGCGCGCGTAGTCCTGCGGGAAGTCCTCGACGTGCTCGGTGTGGAAGCCGGCGCGCTCCAGGGCGAGCTGGATCCGCGACAGGTGCAGCGGCGCCGCGTCCGGGAACACGTAGCGCTCCGAGAACGGACCCGCCTCGGCTTCGCCGACGCGCAGGCGCGCGATGCCGTGGTTGAGCAACCGGCCGCCGGGCTTGAGCAGCGACGCCAGGTTCGCCGCGTAGAGGTCGATGTTGACGCTGCCGACGTGCTCGACCATGCCGATCGAGGCGATCGCGTCGAACGTCTCGCCCTTGATCTCGCGGTAGTCCATCACGCGGATGTCGACCTTGTCCGCCACGCCGGCCGTCGCCGCACGCTCGCGCGCCAGCCGCGCCTGCGGCTCCGACAGCGTGATGCCGGTCACGTGCGCGCCGTACTCCTTCGCCGCGTGGATCGCGAACGCGCCCCAGCCGCAGCCGACGTCGAGCACGCGGTCGCCCGCCTTGAGGCCGAGCTTGGTGCACACGAGGTCGCGCTTGGTGAACTGCGCCTCCTCGAGCGTCTCGGCTCCGCGCGAGAAGATCGCGCACGAGTACGTCATCGACTCGTCGAGGAACAGCGCGAAGTACTCGTTGGAGAGGTCGTAGTGGTGCGTCACCGCGCGCTTGTCGCGCATGAGCGAGTGGCGCTTGCCCTTCGGCCGCAGCTCCATCGCGGGCACCTTCGGCACTTGCCGGAGCGCGCCGGCCTTGATCGCCGCGAGCGCGATGTCCTTCTTGGTCCGCGTGTCGATCGGCGGCGGGCTCCAGCTCGCCAGCAGCGCGAGCGCCGCGTCGATGTCGTCGACGTCGATCCCGCCGCTGACGTAGGCGCGGCCCACGCCGAGCTGGCTCGGCGCGCGCAGCACGTGGCCGAGCGCGGTCGGAGAGGTCAGGCGGAACGTCGGGCCGGGCGGTCCGCCGTTCGTGGTCGAGTCCAGCGCCGTCCCATCCCACAGCTCCAGGCGGAAGGGCCGCTCCGGGAGCGCCGCAGCCAGCGCGTCCTTCAGGTCCGAGGTATCACTCATCGATTCACCGCGCCCGGGAGAATCGCCCCCTGGGCGATTGCTCCCGGCAACGCGAGCCCTTTGGGGCGAGTCGTTGCCACTCACGCCGCGAGCTTAGCCGCCTGCCGTTCCGGAGAGATCTTCACGACGTCCCACGCCAGGCCCGTCTTCTCCAGCGCCCAGATGACCCAGGCGGAGGGATCGAACTGCCAGGCGCGCATACCGTGGCGGGCCGACGTCGGGAACGCGTGGTGGTTGTTGTGCCACGCCTCGCCGAACGTGAAGAACGACAGCCAGAAGAGGTTGCGCGACTCGTCGCCGGTCTTGAACCGGCGCCGCCCGAAGAAGTGGCAGAGCGAGTTGATGCTGTAGGTCGCGTGGTGCAGGACGAGCATCCGCACCGCGCCGCCCCACAGCAGGCCGGTCAGCCCGTCGGCGACCGTCCCGCCGATCAGCCAGCCGAGCACGAACGGCGCGGCCAGACCGGCGATCACCCACACGACGAACGTGTCGGAGATCTTGCGCACGACCGGGTCGGCCAGCAGGTCCGGCGCGTAGCGCGTCTTCAGCCCGCGCTGGGTGTGGATGAACAGCCAGCCGACGTGGGCGTGCAGCAGGCCCTTGAGCGCGCCAGTGACGCCGGAGCCGCGGTCGACGTGCGGGGAATGCGGGTCGCCCTCCTTGTCGGAGAACGCGTGGTGCTTGCGATGGTCGGCGACCCAGGAGATCACCGGCCCTTCGATCGCGGCCGAGCCGAGGATCGCGAGGATCGCGCGCACGGTCTTGCCGGTCTTGAACGAGCGGTGCGTGAACAGGCGGTGGAAGCCCACCGTCACGCCGAGCCCGGTCACGACATACATGATCGCGAAGACGATCAGGTCGCTCCAGCCGAGGACCTCGGCCCACAACTGCCAGCCCACGACGCCGAGGCACAGCACTGGAATCACCGTGACCGTTCCGGTCAGAAAACGGTCAAGCGTTTCGTTGGCGACGGGTTGGACGTCATCGCGGTCGGTCGGGGTGATGGTGGCGGACATCGGGACCCAAGTCTGTCATGGACTCCAGCGCCGCGACGCGCCACCGGCGGAAGAGTTGGCTAAGCGGTGTTAGCGGCGCGCCGCTTCGCGTCATCGTGATGACGCCCGTGCTTCTTCTTGTGCCTCGGCATCGGCCGCGTGACGCGGATCGTCGTCTGAACGACGCCCGCCGGGCCGCTCGGCCCGCGCGCCTCGATGCGCAGCCGGTAGCGGCCGCGTCCCGGCGGGTTCCACGCCAGCATGTGGCGCCCGCGAGGGAGCTGGAGCTCGCGCGAGAAGCCGAGCCCGCGTGTTCCCCGGACGGTCACCTTGACCGCTGAGATCTTCGACAGTGTGAACGCGAGCCGGGTCGCGCTGAACGCGCGCGGCTTGCGCACCGGTGCGACGGCGATCTTGGTCGGCTCCTTCTCGTAGCGCTTGAAGCGCGCGCCCGTGCGGCAGTAGACCTTGGCCTGCAGGCGCTCGCACAGCCCTTTCAGGAAGCTGGCCGTGAGCACGTGGTAGTCGAGCGTCGACTCCGCGCCGCGGGCGGAGTAGAGCGACCAGGCGCCCGTGTCGAAGCCGGCGACGGCGCGTCGCGCGGCACGGTCGCCGCGGCGGAACAGCCGGCGCGCGACGGCCGAGTGCGTGAGCGTCGCCGTGTCGCGCAGCCCGAGCACGGCCTGCAGGTCGGCGTTGATCACCCGGTAGCCGGGCGCGAACGAGTACAGGAGGTATTGGTTCCCGCCCGGCGCGGGCACCGAGACGCCGAGCGGCGGCGGCTGCTCGAACGCGCCGAGCGCGCGCAGTGCGGTCCGCCGCCAGCGCTCCTCGCCGAGCGCGCGATAGCCGCGCGCGAGCGCCTGCGCGGCGGTGGCCTGCGTCATCCCGCTGACCCACGGCGGCGTGCCCGTGCCGTAGGCGAAGTAGTACTCCCACGCGGTGTAGCCGCTGCGCGTCGCCGCAAGCGCCGAGAGCCGGTCGAGGGTCGCGGTCAGCGCGGCATGCCGGCACGGATGCTTGCGGCTGCCCGTCCGCAGCGCCTTCAGGCATGCGCCGGCGAGCGCGTTCGCCTTGCCCCAGCTCGCAAGCGGCTGGAGCTGCATGCCGTGGCCCGGGTAGTACTGGAAGATCGCGGGGTCCCGTCCGAAGGTCGTCCGGTAGCCGCTCGCGGGCATCGGCGCGCGGGCCCAGAACGTCGTGTTGGTGCGCAGGATCAGGAACGCCGGCGCGATCCGCCCGGCGGTCAGCGCGCGCTGGGCCGCGAGCGAGGAGACCGCGCCGATGACGTACGCGAGCTCGCTCCGCCGCACGCCGGCCAGCGTCCAGAGCGTCGCGTTGGCGCGTGCCCAGTCTCCGCGCAGCCGCGCCTCGGCGGCGGGGGTGATGCGGCCCGTGAGCCGCGCGGCGCGCAGCGCGCCGAAGACCGTGGGCGAGCGGCGCGCCTGCGCGATCGCGGCGCGCAGCCGCGCGGCGGCCTCCGCCTGCGCCCGCCGCGCGTTCGCGTACGCGACGTCACGGGCGCCGCGGTCGTCGGGTACGGCGGGCACCGGTGCGAGCGGGGTCGGCGCCGGCCGGGCCGCCGGCGGGGCGCACCCGGCGAGGAGCGCGAGGGCGACCAGCGCAAGTCTCCTCACGTCTGCGAGATCGGCGTGACGTCCCGCCGCCTTGAGCACGCTTCAACCTTGGCACCGGAAAGGTGACTCTGCGCTGGACTTTCGCCTACGCTTGAGCCGTTCCGGGGAAGGAGAGCGCATGCAGGGCCTGATGTCGTCCTATCAGCTGACGCTGCCGCACCTGTTCGGCCGCGCCGAGCGGCTGTTCGCCGACAAGGAGCTCGTGACCGTCACACGCGGCGGAGTCGAGCGCACGACCTACGGCGAGTGGGCGGAGCGGACCCGCCGGTTGGCGGGCGCGCTGGACGCGCTCGGGATCTCCGCCGACGGCCGCGTCGCGACGTTCGCGTGGAACACCGTCCGCCACCTCGAGCTGTACTTCGCCGCGCCGTGCAGCGGCCGCGTCCTGCACACGCTCAACATCCGCCTCTTCCCGGATGACGTCGTCTACATCGCCGACCACGCGGAGGACGAGATCGTCTTCGCCGACCGGTCGCTGCTGCACGTGCTGTGGCCGCTGGTCGACTCGTTCAAGACCGTCAAGCACGTGGTCGTCATGGACGACGGCGACGACGCGGAGATCCCGGACGACCCGCGCGTGCTCCACTACGAGGAGCTGCTCGCCGGGGCCGAGCCGGTCGCGAAGTTCTCGATCGAGGACGAGAACCAGGCGGCGGCCATGTGCTACACGAGCGGCACCACCGGCCATCCCAAGGGCGTCGTCTACTCGCACCGCTCGGTCGTCCTGCACTCGATGGGCTCGATGCTCGCGGACGCCGCCGGCGTCAGCGAGCGCGACCGCGTGATGCCTGTGGTCCCGATGTTCCACGCCAACGCGTGGGGGCTCTGCCAGGCGGCGGTGATGGCCGGCGCGTCGCTCGTCATGCCGGGTCCGAACCTCCAGCCGAAGCCGCTCGCGGAGCTGATGGAGCGCGAGAAGGTGACGCTCGCGGCCGGCGTGCCGACGATCTGGATGGGCGTCCTGCCGGAGCTCGAGGGGCGCGACCTGTCATCGCTGCGGGAGATCCTGTGCGGCGGCTCGGCGGTCCCGCGCAGCCTCTCGGAGGCCTACCGCGAGCAGATCGGGCAGCCGATCCTGCAGGCCTGGGGGATGACCGAGACGAGCCCGGTCGCGACGACAGGTCGCATCAAGTCGACGTTGCAGGACCGCTCCGAGGACGAGCTGGCCGACCTGCGGGCGGCGCAGGGCCTCCCGATCGCGCTGGTCGACCTGCGCATCGTCGACCCCGGCACCGACGAGGAGCTGCCGTGGGACGGCGAGGCGCGCGGCGAGCTGCAGGCCGCGGGCCCCTGGGTCGCGGCCGGCTACTACAACGACGAGCGCTCCCCGGACTCGTTCACCGAGGACGGCTGGCTGCGCACCGGCGACGTCGCGACGATCAGCCCGGACGGCTATGTGCGGCTCGTCGACCGCACGAAGGACCTCGTGAAGTCCGGCGGCGAGTGGATCTCGTCCGTCGAGCTCGAGAACGCGATCATGGCCCACCCGAAGGTCGCCGAGGCCGCGGTCGTCGGCATCCCGGACGAGCGCTGGAGCGAGCGGCCGCTCGCCTGCGTGGTGCTCGCCGAGGGAGAGGAGCTGACGCTCGACGAGCTCAAGGAGTTCCTCTCCGGGCGCGTCCCGAAGTGGTGGATCCCGAACGACATGGAGGTGATCGACGAGGTGCCGAAGACGTCGGTCGGGAAGTTCTCGAAGAAGACGCTGCGCGAGCAGTTCAAGGACCGCCAGTCCGCGCCGGCGCGTTGAGCGCCGCGGGGCGCCGTCTCCGGCGCCCGCGGGTGGTGCGTTCTTTTACGCGGCCAGGGCGACCGCGGGCTGGTGGAGGGCGATGCCGCCCTCCTCGTCCAGCCCGGCGAGCACGTGCGACCCGTCGGCCAGCTCGCCCGCGAGGATCGCGCGGGTGAGGACCTTCTCCAGCGTGCGGCGCACGTGGCGCTGCAGCGGCCGGGCGCCGAGCTCGGCGTCGAAGCCCTCCTCGGCGAGCCGGGCCACCAGCTCCGGCGCGACCTCGAGCTGGATCCCGCGCTCGGTCTGCAGGCGCTCGGCGACCCGCGCGACCATCAGACCGGCGATCTCCTGCACCTGCGCGGGCTCGAGCGCCCGGAAGGTGACGATCTCGTCGATCCGGTTGATGAACTCCGGCAGGAACGCCTCCTTGGCGGCGGCGGTCATCCGGTCGTCGTCCGCGGCGGGCTCGCCGGCCGTGAAGCCGATCCCGCGCTTGGCCTTGCCGGCGCCCAGGTTCGACGTCATGACGATCACGGTGTTCGTGAAGTCCACCGTGCGGCCCTCGCCGTCGGTCAGGCGCCCGTCGTCCATCACCTGCAGCAGCACGTTCCAGACCTCGGGGTGGGCCTTCTCGATCTCGTCGAGCAGCACGACGCTGTACGGCCGCCGGCGCACGGGCTCGGTCAGCTGCCCGCCGTCGCCGTAGCCGACGTAGCCGGGCGGCGAGCCGATCAGCCGCGCCACCGTGTGCGGCGCGCGGTACTCAGACATGTCGATCCGGACCAGCGACTTCTCGGTCGCGAACAGCCGCTCTGCCAGGGCCTTGACCAGCTCGGTCTTGCCGACGCCGGTCGGGCCGAGGAACAGGAAGCTGCCCAGCGGGCGGTCGCCCTCGGAGAGCCCGACGCGGGCGCGGCGGATGGTGTCCGCGACGACCTCGACGGCCTCCTCCTGGCCGATCACGCGCTCGTGCAGGTCGGTCTCGAGGTCGTTGAGCCGCTCGAGCTCGCCCGCGACCAGCTCCCCGACGGGGATGCCGGTGCGCGCGGCGACCACCGCGGCCACCTCGGCCTCGCCGACCTCGGCGGGACCGGAGTCACGCGCTCCGCCGGACTCCTCGATGCGCTGCTTGAGCCACGCGGCCTTCTCGTAGTCCTCGGCCGCGACGGCGGCCTCGAGCTGCGCGCGCATGCTCTCGGGCGAGCCGGCCGTGCGCAGCCGCAGCTTCGCGGCGGCCTGGTCGATCAGGTCGAGCGCCTTGTCAGGCAGGCGGTATTCGGTGATGTAGCGGTCCGACAGCCGCGCGGCCGCCGCGACCGCCTCGTCGTTGATGAACACGCCGTGGTGGGACTCGTACGCGCCGCGCAGCCCGTGCAGGATCGCCACGGTGTCCTCGACCGAGGGCTCCTCGACGGTCACCGGCGAGAAGCGCCGGGCCAGCGCGGAGTCGCGCTCGATCGAGCGGTACTCGGCCAGCGTGGTGGCGCCGATCACGCGCAGCTCGCCGCGGGCGAGCAGCGGCTTGAGCATGTTCGCGGCGTCCATCGCGCCCTCGGCGTTGCCGGCGCCGAGCACGGTGTGCAGCTCGTCGATGAACAGCACGATCTTGCCGTCGGCCGCCACGACCTCCTCGAGGGCGGCCTTGAACCGCTGCTCGAACTGGCCGCGGAACTGGGCGCCGGCGATCATGCCGGACAGGTCGAGCGCGACCAGGCGCGCGCCCTGGAGCGTCTCCGGGACGTCGCCGGTGTGGATGCGCAGCGCCAGGCCCTCCGCGATCGCGGTCTTGCCGACGCCCGCCTCGCCGATCAGCACGGCGTTGTTCTTGCGCCGGCGGGCGAGGATCTCGACCGTCTGCTCGATCTCGTCCGCGCGGCCGACGACCGGGTCGATGCGCCCGGCGGCGGCGTCGGCGGTCAGGTCACGTCCGAACGAGTCCAGCGCAGGGGTCTTGGACTGCTGCGGCTCCGACTGCCCGGGGACCTGGCCCGCAGCGACCTGCGACGCGCACTGCTCGCACAGGATCGCGCTGCCGCGCCCGTTGGCGAAGACCACGCGCACCGCGCCCGGCCGCTGGCCGCAGGCCGGGCAGGTGGGTAGTCCCGCTCGGGGGAAGGTGCTTGGGGTCTCGTTCAAAGCCATCTCCAAATCTCAGTGGGGATGACTCAGATTAGCGCAGTAGGTGCGCGCGCAACTAGGGGTGTGACCAGCGTCACACCCCCAGCGCGTCCAGACCCGGTGGCTAGAGGCGGATCGACTGCGAGATGCCCGTCACGCCGCCCTTGTGCGTGATCGCGATCCGCAGCGTGTACTTGCCCTTGAGCGCCTTCTTGGAGCGCAGGGTGGCCTTCGTCTTGCCCTTTGACAGCTTCGTCGAGGTGGTGGCGAGGATCGACCTGCCCTTGGCGATGCGGAAGCGGACGGCGATGCCGGCGCTCTTCGCATCGGTGCCCGTGGCGGTGCACGAGACGCTGACCTTCTTGCCGCCGCCCTTGGTCGAGCAGGACAGCTTCAGCTTGGCGGGCTTGCCGGAGGTCGTCGTGACCGGCGTGCCGTTGGCCGGGGGAGTGATGGTCCCGGCGGCGACCGAGAGGTCGTCGGCGTTGCCGTGCTCGACCGTGCCGCCCACGGTGACCTGCCCCTGCAAGCCCGGCGTCGGGGTCGGGGTCGGGTTGCCCGAGGGCGTGCCGTCCGGCGGCGTCTTGACGACCTCGCCGGTCTCCGGGTCCAGGAACACCTTCGGCGCGCGCTTGCCGTTGGCGCTGAAGTCGAACATGTTCTCCAGCGAGCCGGCCTTCGCGTCGAAGGACTGGTCGCCGATCCGGCCGAGGTTCCAGTTGTCCTCGATGAACTTCAGGATCGAGGTCTGGTCGGTCAGCGAGTGGTCGACGAAGTTCTGCTTCGCGTACGGCGAGACGACCATCAGCGGCAGGCGCGGGCCGTAGCCGCAGCGGTCGGTGTAGGCCGTGGAGCCCGCCGGCACGTTGCCGCACTTGCCGGCGCCGTTGAGCCGGTCGGCGTTGGCCGCCGACGGGCTGACGATCGGCGACATGACGTGGTCGTACCAGCCGTCGGAGTCGTCGTAGGCGAGGACGACGGCGGTGCTGCTCCACTCGGGGGACTGCTCGAGCGCGTTGATCGTGCGGGTGACGAAGCGCTGCTCGTCGAGCGGGTCCGAGTTGCTCGGGTGGCCGTCCTCGAAGGCGGCGGCCTTCAGGAACGACACCGACGGCAGGTTGCCGGAGGCCAGCGCCTTGTCGAAGTCCGAGAGGTCGTACTGGTGGTTGGCCGGGTCGGTCGTGCCGACGGCATTGACCGACGTCGGCGCCACGTGGTGCGGGTTGGCCGTCGAGGCGTAGTACTCGAACGGCTCGTGGTGCGCGCTGTAGTCCTTCGACGAGCCGTTGGCCACGTTGACGTGTGTCGCGCCGCAGACGGACTTGCCGTTGCTCGTCGAGGTCGGCCGGAAGCCGCCCTGGAACCAGCCCCACGTGACGCTGTGCTTGTTGAGCAGGTCGCCGACGTTCTTGCCGGACATCTTCACCCCGCCGACGCCGCAGTCGTCGAGCTCGGCCGCCGGGTCGGGGTCGCCGATCACGGTGTTGTTCTCGACGCCGCCGGCGGTCGGCAGGTCGGTGCCGTGCGTCTGGCCGCTGATGAGGTTGATCGCGCCGACCGTAGAGGGGCCGAAGTTCGTGTCGAACGAGTTGTCGCTCATCGCGAAGTGCTGCGCGAGGTTCCACATCCCGGTGACGGTGTTGCCGTCGTAGTAGTCCATGACGACGCCGTTGCCCTGACCCGTCGAGAACGTGCACGAGTCGCTCGCCGTGTTCTCGGGGAACTTGTCCATCAGGCCGTTGTCGAACGCGCTCTGCTCGGCCGAGTAGCCGTGGTTCTGCGAGCAGGTGACCGCCTGCGAGCGGTCGAGCCGCTTCGGCGCCGCCGAGTTCGGGTTGTTCTCGAGCAGCGTCTGGTTGAGGCCGTTGACCGACGGCGTGTCGGGCAGCGCGTTGAAGCGCGGCTCGCCGGGCGGGTTGGCGGCGTTCGGATAGGTGCCGAAGTAGTGATCGAACGAGATGTTCTCGCCGAAGATCACGACCAGGTGCTTGATCGGCGTGGTCGACGGGGCCACCGCGGACGGCGTGTCGGCGTGGGCCGCCGTGAGGCCCACCGCGACCGCTGCCGCCGCGGCGGCGAGGCCGCCGGCGAGGATCGACGGGGTGCGCAAGTCTTGGCTCCTTCTTCCGGGATGAGAGGATCGACCGAGGGCGCGCCCGTTCATCCGGTTGCCGGCGCGCCGCCGCATCCTGCGGCGCGGCTCGCGGCCACTTGTCACCTCCCCGTGAACCTGATTCCGGCATGAGAGCAGGGCTGTTTCCGCTCACGAAGCGATAACAAATCCTTGACGGACGGCCATCCGGGGTCACCTAGCCTGCGCCATCCGTGACCGTTCGACGCCTCCCCTTCGCGGTCGCGCCGGTCGTCCTCGCCGCGGTGCTCGTCGCCGTCCTGCTGGGGGTGGGCGAGCGCGATCCAAAGCCGCGGCTGCTGTCCCACGCCGCCGTCGCGCCCGGCCGTTCCGCCCCGCGCGCCGACGGAACGGTGTTCGGCACCGACGAGTCGCCTCAACAGGTCGCGCGCGAGGCCGTCGAGAACAGCACCGGACCCGATGGGACGGTGCTGCCGGACCTCCACCCGATCCCGGCGAAGGCCTTCCGCGCCCCCGTCGCGCGCTATCGCGAATACGCCGTGGTCCAAGCGCGGGCCATGGACGCGGCGGCGACTTCCCTGCGGAGCGCCGTCGCGCGGGGCGACCGCACCGCGGCGCGCACGGCGTTCGGCACGACGTTCGACCACTGGCTGCTCGCCGGCGCCGCCTACGGCGCCCTCGGCTCGCTCGACGCGACGATCACGGGGTCCTTGGACGCGCTGGAGGCCGGGCTCTGGTCGCGCCGGCCGGTGGGCTCGCTGCGCGCCCCCGCAGGGGCGCTCGCCGGCGCGGGCCGCCGGCTGCCCGCCGCCGTGCGCCGCGCGGAGCTGACTCCGCTCGACTTCGCCACGCGCGCGCACGAAATCCTCGAGGACGTCCAGCGCGATCGCCTCGGGGACCGCCTCGGCGTCCGTGCGACCGCCGACTCGCTCGCCGCCACGCGGGCCGTCATCGGCGACCTCGAGGGGCTGCTGCGGGCACGCGGCGACGTGCTCGCCCAGGTGCAGTCGGGGCTCGGGCAGCTGTCGAGCACGCTTGCCGCGATCCGCCGGCGCCACGCCGGCTGGCCGCCGCCGCAGCGCCTGACCCGCGCCGAGCACGAGCGGCTCACCGGGCGCCTCGGTGCGACGCTGGAGGCGCTCGCGGGCGTGCCCGGCGACCTCGAGACGACGTATCCGCCGGCCATCCCCAAGCTCGCTGGAGGCGGAAGGTGAGCGTCTCGCGCCGCGGCTTCCTCGCCGGCTCGGCGGCCGCCGTCGGCGCGGCGGCCTCGGGCCGGCTCGCCGCCGCCGGCGCCGAGGCGCCCCCGCCTGCCGCGCCCGTGCCGTTCGACGGCCCTCACCAGGCCGGCGTGCTCGACGCGGGCCAGGCGCAGGCGACCTACGTGGCGCTCGACGCCATCTCGCCCGAACGCGGCGCGCTGTCGCTCGGCCTCGAGGCGGTCAGCTCGAAGGCCCGCCGGCTGACGGCCGGCGCGAGCCTGATCCGCGCCGACGTCGACGAGCCGCCGAGCGACTCCGGGATCCTTGGCCCGTCCTACGAGCCGGACGGTCTCACCGTCACCATCGGCTTCGGCGCCTCGTTGTTCGACGGCCGCTACGGCCTGAAGGCCCCGGCCGGCCTGCAGAGGATGCCGTCGTTCCCCGGCGACGACCTCGACCCCGCCCGCTGCCATGGGGACGTGCTGCTGCAGATCTGCGCGAACAACCGCGACACCGTCGTGCACGCGCTGCGCGAGCTGATGCGGCCGGTCCGCTCGGCGTTCGCGCTGCGCTGGACGCTCGACGGCTTCCAGGGCGCGTCGCGCTCGAAGGGCTCGCGGCGCAACCTCTTCGGCTTCCGCGACGGCACCGCCAACCCCGACGTGCGCGACGACGCGCTGATGCGGCGGCTCGTGTGGACGCCGGAGGGCGGCACGTTCCAGGTCGTGCGCGCGATCCGCATGCACGTCGAGTTCTGGGACCGCGTCGGCCTGCGCGAGCAGGAGAACATGATCGGCCGCACGCGCGACACCGGGGCGCCGCTGGGCGGCACGCAGGAGCTCCAGGATCCGCGGCTCGACCTCGACCCCAAGGGCGACCGGATCCCGCTCGACGCCCACATCCGGCTGGCCAACCCGCGCACGCCGCAGACCGACGACCAGCGCCTGCTGCGCCGCGCGTTCAACTACCACCGCGGCTTCGACGAGGCCGGCCAGCTCGACCAGGGCCTGATCTTCGTCGCCTTCAACCAGGACATCGAGCGGCAGTTCGCGACGATCCAGAAGCGGCTGGCGGGCGAGCCGATGGCCGACTACGTCACGCCGGTCGGCGGCGGCTACTTCTACGCGCCACCGGGTTCGCGCGGGCCAAATGATTGGGTGGGCTCGGGCCTGTTCACGTAGTCTCGGCACGTGATCTTCCGCCAGATCGCCCACGAGGACCTCGGATGCGCTTCCTACCTCGTCGGCGACGAGGACGCCGGCGTGGCCGCGGTGATCGACCCGCGGCTGGAGATCGACGAGTACCTGCGTCTCGCGCGCTACCTCTCGGTCACGATCGAGCACATCCTCGAGACGCACAACCACGCCGACCACGTGTCCGGTCACGGCCGGCTCGCGGCGGCGACCGGTGCCCGCATCCACGTCCACCGCGACGCGGGCGCGGAGTACGAGCACGAGCCGTTCGACGACGGCTGGGAGCTGGAGCTCGGCGGCGTCCGCGTGCGCGCGCTGCACACGCCCGGCCACCGGCCGGAGCACACCGCCTTCGCGCTGATCGACACCGAGCGCGGCGACGAGCCGTGGGCGGTGCTGACCGGCGACTCGCTGTTCGTCGGCGACATCGCCCGGCCTGACCTCGCCGTGGAGAAGGCCGAGGGCGCGCGGGAGATCTTCCGCTCGCTGCACGAGCGGCTGCTGCCGCTGGGCGACGACGTCGAGGTCTGGCCCGGGCACCTCGGCGGCTCGCTGTGCGGCGGGCCGGCGATGGACATGAAGGTGTCCTCGACGGTCGGCTACGAGCGCCGCCACAACCAGCTGCTCGGCATCGGCAGCGAAGCGGCGTTCGTGGAGCGCTCCACCACCGGCCTGCGCCCGCAGCCGCCGAACTTCGAGAAGATCGTCGCGCTCAACCGCGGTCCGCTGCGGCGCGACACGGTCGACGCCCATCCGCTCACGCCGCGTCAGATCGCGCCCGGCGCGCTGGTGATCGACGTCCGCACGGCGCTGCAGTTCGACGAGGCGCACATCCCCGGCTCGATCTCGAACACGATCCTGCACGCCGGCTTCGGCACGCGCCTGGGCTGGATCGCCGCCGCGGACGACGAGATCGTGCTGGTCGGCCGCGACGACGCCGATGCGCTGCGCGCCGCCGAGCTGGCCGCCGCCGTCGGGCTCGCCCGGATCGGCGGCTACCTCGCGGGCGGGATGACCAGCTGGCGCGAGGAGCGGCTGCCGACGCAGCGGATCGAGCGGATCACCGTCCCGCAGCTGCATGCGCGCGCGGATGGGCTGCAGATCCTCGACGTGCGCGAGCGCGACGAGTGGGAGCACGGCCACATCCCGGATTCGCTGTTCACGCCCTACCACCAGCTCCGCGGGCTCCCCGACGGGCTCGACCCCGAGCGGCCGGTCGCGGTGATCTGCGCCTCCGGTCAGCGCGCCGCGGTCGGCGCCAGCCTCGTCCAGCGCCACGGCGCGCACGAGGTGCTGCACGTGATCGACGGCGGCGTTTCGCACTGGGTGCGCAACGGCTGGCCGGTCGTGCGCTAGCGTCCGGTCATGGCCGTTCCCCGCCTGCGCGTCCCACCCACCTCCCCGGACGGGATGCGCCAGGCCGTGGGCTCGGAGGAGGTCGAGCTCTACCACCGCACGTATACGACGCTGCTGCGCTCGTCGGGCGAGACGCGGCTGCGCGTGCTCGAGCCCTCGCACGCGGCGATGAGCTCCAGCCTGCACTCGCTCGCGGGCTCGCTCGAGGAGATCGACCTCGGCGCGTTCCTGTACGCGCTGCGCCGCCTGCCGGCGATGGTATGGCGGGCCAACGTGATCGTGATGGGTCAGGAGACCGAGCAGTTCTCCCGAGCGGGCGTGGGCCGGATCGAGGACTGGGAGGCGGTCGAGGCTCCGGCGCGGCGGCGGCGCTGGTACGACTCGGGCACGGGCACGCTGGCGGTCCTGCTCGCCTCGACGTCCGATCTCGACGACGTGATCCCGACGCTCGTCGCCTATCAGCTCGAGTGGAACAAGCTGAACGCGCTGCTGCGCGGGGCCGAGCTGCCCGAAGAGCCCGAGGCCGCGGACATGGCCGACCGGCTCGGCGGCAGCGAGGCCGACTGGGAGCGCGTGCGCGCGGCGTGGCCGGACGGGCTCGCGGGCTTCGTCGCCGAGGTGCGCGAGCTGCGGCTGGACCTGCGGATCCGCATGCTCGGCGGGTCGCAGATCGGCTACGCGCGGCTGACGCGCCGCTGGTGGGCGCCGGTGCGGGCGACGCTCACCGACCAGGGGCTCGGCGACCGCCCGATCTACTTCGTCTCCTCCAACCCGCACTCGCTCGTGAACCTGGTGACGACCGGCGCCGGCGCGAGCGAGGGCGAGATCGTGTCGTTCGTCGACGCGCGCGGGCCGGACTACCTGATGGACGAGCTCGAGCGCTTCCGCTCGTCGCGCACCGTCGGCTCGTGGGAGAACTTCCTCTACTACGGCGCGCGGCTCTTCTATGCGGCACAGCCCGAGGACGGCCCGGTGTGGGAGCTGCGCCGCCGCCACGAGCGCGAGCTCGGCATCACCCACCTCTCCTCGCGCACCGGCCTGCGCGTCAGCGCGCAGGTCATCCAGCTCAGCAAGCTCGACCCGGCGGGGCTGGACTCGCGGCTCGGGCCGATCGACGGCGAGCGGCTCGCGCGCTCGCCCGCGGTGGTCGTGAACATCGAGTACCCGCTCGGCCTGGCCGCCTACAACATCCTGCGCGAGATCGCCGTCGCGCACGACACGCTGCGCGGCGTCTACGTGCTCGGCAAGGCGGCGACGCTGAACGCCGACGTGGGGGACGTCCTGATCTCCGGCGTGATCCACGACGAGCACTCCGGCTCGACGTACTGGCTCGACAACGCGTTCAGCTTCGACGACATCGCGCCGTACCTCGTGTTCGGCTCAGGGCTCGACAACCAGCGTGCGGTGACGGTCAAGTCGACGTTCCTGCAGAACCGCCAGTACCTCGACTTCTACTACCGCGAGGCGTACACGGTGGTGGAGATGGAGGCGGGGCCGTTCTGCAACGCCGTCTACGAGATCGCCGACGCCGACCGCTATCCGCAGGGCGAAGCCGTCAACTTCGCCAAGCTGCCGATCGACCTCGGGATCATCCACTACGCCTCCGATACGCCGTACACGCAGGCGCGCACGCTTGGCGCGCGCGGGCTGAGCTACTTCGGGATGGACTCGACGTACGCCTCGTCGGTGGCGATCATGCGCCGCATCTTCGCGCTCGAGGGCATGTATTCCTAAGGGGCCCGTTGAAGAATTCCGGTAGGAAGCTGGTCGCGGAAGAGCTGCCGGAGTCGATCGGCGAGCTCGGCGGCCTCGAGCGCCTATACGCCGCCGAGGCCGGCATCGAGGCCGTCCCGGCGTCGATCGCGCGCCTGACGCGCCTGCGCACGCTCGACATCGGCCACAACCGGCTCGCGTCGCTCCCGGCGGCGATGACCGCGCTGCAGGCGCTCGAGATCCTCTACATCCACGACAACCGGCTCGGCACGCTGCCGGACTGGCTCGGCGAGCTTCGCGGGCTCACGTACCTGAACGCGGCGGAGAACGGGCTCGCCTCGCTGCCGGAGCTGGCCGGCCTGTCGAACCTGATCGAGCTGCGGCTGATGCACAACCGGCTCGCCGGCGTGCCGGCGCTCCCGCCTTCGCTGCGCGAGCTGCACCTGCGCGGCAACCTGTGCGCGGCGGTGCCCGAGGCGGTCCGCGGCCTGCCGGAGCTGCGGATCCTCGACCTGCGCGCCAACCGGCTGGCCGGCCCGCTTCCACAGTGGCTCGCGGAGCTGCCGCGGCTCGAGAAGCTCGACCTGCGCTGGAACTCGTTCGACGACCCGCCCGTGCCGCCCGAGCTGCCGGGCTGCGTCGTGCTGGTCGAGTGATCAGGCGTCGACGCCGTTGAGCTCGAGCCAGGCGGCGACCGGCGGCGGCGGGTCGTCGTGGAACTCGGCACGGACGGCCAGGCGGACGATCTCGTCCGGGTCGTCGTCGGTCTCGTCGCGCCGGAACGCCAGGTAGGTCGCCACCGCGGCGGTCACCTGCAGCGCACCCGACTCCCCTTCAGGATCGAGCGCGCCGGCCGCCTCGGCGATCCGCTGCTCGACGTCCTCGATGGCCGTGACCGGCTCGTCGTCGTCTTCGAAGCGGGCGACGAAGTCCATCACGTCGGCGTCCGCCCCGTCCGGATCGACGACCAGGCCGGCACGGTGGGTGAGCTGCGAGAACGTGATCGGCTGCGGTTCGGTCGGCATGCCGTTGGCCTACCCGTCACGCGGCGAGATCCACCATCGCGTCCGCCGGAGCGATGTTGTGGCCGGTCCCGAACACGTTGTCCGGGTCGTAGGCGCGCTTGAGCTCGGCCAGCCGCGCGTAGTCGGCGGCGGTGTAGCCGTCGCGCGTGCGCGCGGGGTCCTGGACGAAGTTCAGGAACGCGCCGCCGTGCACGTGGGGCTCCAGCGCGGCGACGTCGTCGCCGTCGACCGTGACCGAGAACGGGACGTCGCGGTGGCCCGCCGGGCCGTCGCCGCGCGTGATCGCGCCGCCCCAGAGCTTGACCTCGACGGCATCGGCGGTCTCGGCGGTCGCGAGCACCGCGTCGACGGGGATGTCGCGCAGCAGCTCGAACGCGCGCGGCCGGGTGCCGCCGATCGTCACCGTTCCGCTGTAGGGCATCGGCCGGAAGGTGTCGTGCGCCGGCTCGGCGACGAGCAGCGGCGCGAGCGCGCGCAGCGCCTCGTCGGCGCCGCCGGCGTGCACGCCGCGCAGCGCGACGGCGTCGGGCGTGATGACGACGGAGACGTTGAGCTCCTCCGGCAGCTCGCTCGCGTACTCGCGGAAGCGGGACAGCACGTCGCCCGCGAGCGCACGCGGGAAGCGCACGCTGCCGCCGTAGACCTCGGGCACGTGGTGGAGCTTGAACTCCAGCGCCGTCGCGACGCCGAAGCTCCCGCCCGCGCCCCGCAGTGCCCAGAACAGGCCGGAGCGCCGGTCGGCGCGCGCGCTCAGCGTGTCGCCGTCGGCGGTCACGACGTCGGCGCGCAGCAGGTTGTCGGCCGCAAGGCCGTAGCGGCGCGACAGCCACCCGTGGCCGCCGCCGAGCGTGAAGCCCGTCACGCCGACGGTGGGGGACGTGCCGGCCACCGGCGCGAGCCCGAACGGCGCGGCGGCCGCGATCACCGCGCCCCACGTCGCGCCGGGGCCGACCCGCGCGGTCCGCCGGTCAGGATCGACGAGCACCGACGTCATCGCCGACGTGTCGATCAGCAGGGCGCCGTCCGGCTCCGTGAACGTGCCGTGGCCGGTCGCGCGGACGGCGACCCGCAGGCCGCGCTCGCGCGCTTGGAGGACGGCGACGCGGATGTCGGCGGCGGTGAGGGCTTGGATGATCATCGCGAGAAGAAGTCGAGGAGGACGGGGGCCAGCGCCTCCGGCGCGACGGTGTGGGTCTGTCCGGGGAGCGTGCGGCACTGCGCGTTCGGGAGCGCGCGGGCGATGCCCTGCGCGCCCTCATGCCAGTTCGGGGTGCTGTCGCCGCCGGCCAGCACGAGCGCCGGCGCGGTGATCCGGGCCCACAGCGCCGGGCCGCCGTCGAGAGCGCGGCCGGTGAGCGCGAGGTCGTACGGCATCGTCGGCTCGACCGCCACGAACAGCGGCCAGACCGGCGACCGCTTCATGCCCGCGATCGCTTCGGCCGGGATGCCGACGGCCTCGGTCATAAAGCGCTCGACCGCCTCGCCGCGGCCTTCGGCGGCGAGCGCGATCAGCTCCTGGTCCCAGTCGGCGGGCAGGTTCGGGTTGCCGTCCAGCGGCGGCTCATAGAGCGCGAGCGCGTCGACGGGGACGCCGGCGCCCGCCGCCTCGAGCGCGAGGAACGCGCCGGAGGACATGCCGAAGAGCGACGCCGAGCCGACGGTCTCGACGATCGCCGCCAGGTCCTCGACCTCGCGCTCGATCGCGTACGGCGGCGTGTCCGTGCTGTCGCCGCGGCCGCGGCGGTCGTAGTGGAGGACCGTGAAGCGCTCCGACAGCGCGGCGGCGAGCCGGGCCGTCGCGCCGTCGATGGCGCGGTGCTGGAACATGCCGCCGACCAGCACGATGGCGGGGCCGTCGCCGGTCACGTCGAAGGCGATGGTGGTCCCGTCGCTGGAGTGAACCGCTGTCATGCCGGCTTAGACCGGAGCCGGCGCGAGAACTCATCGCACCTCAGGGCTCTTCCGCCAGGCGCTTGAGCACGGCGAGGCGGGAGTCCCAGTCCGCGGCGAGGCGGTTGAGCCAGCTCGCGGTCGCCTGCAGCTGCTCCGGGCGGACCACGAAGCGAACCTCGCGGCCCGCCTTGCGGGACTCCACGAGGCCCGCCCGGTCCAGGACCGCGAGGTGCTTGATCACCGCGACGCGGCTGATGGGGAGCTCCGCCGCGAGGCTGGTCGCCGTCCCCTCGCCGCGGGTGGCGAGCAGGTCGAGCACCTGGCGGCGCGTGGGATCGGCCAGCGCGACGAAGACGTCCGCGGTCACACGTTGACGCGGCTGTGCTCGTCGAGGTGGCCGAGCTCGATGCCCCAGCCCTTTTCGTGGTCTGCGTGCCACGCCTTTCGGGTCTCGGCCGTCGTGTCGAGGGCGTCCCAGCCGCTCTCGCTGACGTGCACGCGCGTGCCCTCGTCGGTGGCGGCGAGCGTGAACTCGACCAGCGTCGTGCCCGCATCGCGCTGCTGCCAGCGCCACGAGAAGTGCGTCATCGGATCGACCCGCTCGACGTGCCCGTGGACCGTGCCGTAGTCCTCCCAATGCAGCGTGAGCTCGCCGCCGGGGCGGAGGTCGATCTCGGCGCCGGCGTCGCCGAACCAGCGGCCGACGTGCTCGGGCCGCGTGATCAGCTCCCACACGCGCTCGAGGGGCGCGGCGATCGTGATGTCCCGTTCGATGCTGCTCAATGTGTCACTCATGGGTTACAGGCTAGACGTAACCTGTGGGTTACGCAAGTACATCATCGAGCGCGGCGTGCCGGCCCGGACCCGCCACGCAGCGTGAGCACGAGGACCTCGGGCGGCGCGAGCAGCCGGACCGGGAGCCCGCTCGTGCCGAGGCCTGAGGAGACGATCATGTGCCGCCCGTGCTCGACGACGTGCGTGCGCGTGTAGCGCTCGCCGTAGTAGGAGGGGACCATCGGGCGGCGCAGCAGCGGGATCGCGATCTGGCCTCCGTGGGTGTGGCCCGCCAGCGTGAGCGCGACGCGGTCCGGGACCTCCGGGAACATGTCGGGGTCGTGCGTGAGCAGGATCGCGGGCGCGCCCGGCGGGACGGCGCGAATCGCTTCGCCGACGTCGGGGCGCCGGTGGCGCATGTCGCCGAGGCCCGCGACCCACAGGCCGTTGGCCAGCTCGACGGCCCGGTCCTCGAGCACGGTCACGCCCTCTTGCGAGAGCGCGCGCCAGATCCGGTCCCCGGAGCTGCGCCAGTCGTGGTTGCCGATCACGGCGAGCGTGCCGAACTTGGACCGCAGCCGCGCGACCGCGGTCGCCACGACCTCGGGCGCGAGCCTGCGGCGCCACGGCTGGCTGGCATCGAGGTAGTCGCCGAGCAGGAGCTGGACGTCGGGCTCGCGCTCGTTGAGCGCATCGACCGCCCGCGCGACCTGCGCGAGGCCCATGTGCGGCACGCCCGCGTGGATGTCGGACATGACGCCCGCGCGCATGCCGTCGAGCCGGCGCGGCCAGCTCGGGAGCGAGAGCTCCAGCTCGCGCACGACCAGGCGGCGCGGCTCGATCCAGCCCGCCCACATCGCCAGTCCGCCGGCGGCGACGCCCGCGGCCGCCGCGACCGCCTGCTTGACCGCCACGTCAGGCGCCCCCGGCGGGCTCGCGCGCGATGTCCTCGCGCCGCGGCATCCCCTCGCGCGCCCCTCCGGCCTGCGTCGAGAGCGCGGCGGCGGCGAGCGCGAACCGGACGGCGTCCTCCAGCGGGCGCCCGGCGGCGAGCTCGGCGGCGAGCGCGCCGTTGACGGTGTCGCCGGCGCCGGTCGTGTCGACGACGCGGACCGCCGGCGCGGGGATCCGGACGGCTGCGTCGCCGTCGAGCAGCAGCGCGCCCGCCGCGCCGAGCGTGACGAGCACGGGCGCACCGGTACGCTCGCGCAGCGCCCGCGCGGCCCGCTCGGGGTCGTCCTCGCCCGTGAGCCGCGCCGCCTCGGACGCATTGGGCGTCAGGATCGGGCGCGCCGCGAGGACCCGGTCGTCGAGCGCTCGCGCCGGAGCGGGGTTGAGGATCACGCGCCAGCCGGCCGCGGCCGCCGCCTCCGCCCCCGCGGCCACCGCCTCGGCGGGGATCTCGTGCCCGAGCAGCACGACGCCGGTGCGCGTGGCGAGCAGGCGTTCGAGCGCGGCGCCCACGATCGCTCGCGTGACCTCCGCGTTCGCGCCTGAGGCGACCGCGATCTGGTTCTCACCCGCCGCGTCGACGACGATCAGCGCGACGCCCGTCGGCGCGTCCACTCGCGCGACCGCGGAGACGTCGATCCCCTCGGCCTCGAGCTGCCGCAGCGCGTCGTCGCCGAACTCGTCGCGCCCGACCGCGCCCACGAATGCGACCTCGGCGCCGAGCCGCGCCGCGGCGACGGCCTGGTTGGCGCCCTTCCCGCCGCCCCAGCGCGCGAAGCGGCCGCCCGCGACGGTCTCGCCCGCGGCCGGCAGGGCCTCGACGGCGACGACGAGGTCGGCGTTGACGGATCCCACGACGACCACGAGCACCGCACGGGAGCCTAGGCCACCGTCGCAGCGGCTACGCCTCTGATCGCTCGCGCTGCATCCCCGGCAGCGTCGCCATGTCGAACGGCACGGCGTCGTCGGCGTCGGTCGACTCGCTCAGCTCGCGCCGGCGGTCGATCGACGCGATGTCGGCCTCGGCCGCGGCGCGCAGGATCTTCACCGTGTCCGAGCCGAACGGGATCCGCAGAGGCGGGTCCTCCATGCTCGCGAGCTCGATCAGCGCCCGCGCGAACTTCGCCGGGTCGCCGGCGAAGCTCGCGCCGCCGTCGCCGTAGTGCTTGACCATCTCGCCGATCGACGGCGCGTAGTCCGGGTCGAAGTCGTAGATGCGCATCGAGGAGCCGGCCCAGTCGGTCCGCATGCCGCCGGGCTCGGCGATGGTCACCTTCACGCCGAACGGCGCGACCTCCTTGGCGACACTCTCCGAGAGCCCCTCGACCGCGAACTTGGACGCGTGGTAGGCCGACAGGCCCGGGTGCCCCGTGCGGCCGCCCGCCGTCGAGACCTGGATGATGCGCCCCGAGCGCTGCCTGCGCATGACCGGCAGCGCGGCGCGGGTGACGTTCACGACGCCGTAGAAGTTGGTCCGCATCTGCGCGTCGAAGACCTCCGGCGCCATCTCCTCGAACGAGCCGGCGTCGGCGTAGCCGGCGTTGTTGACGACGACGTCGAGGCGGCCGAAGCGCTCGACCGCGAACGCGACGGCGGCGCGGGCGGCCCCGGCGTCGGTGACGTCGAGCGGGAAGTGCTCGCCGCCGAGCCCGTCGAGGGCCGCGACGTCGCGCGCCGTGGCGACGACCTGATCGCCGCTCGCGAGCACCGCCTCCGCGAGAGCGCGGCCGAGGCCGCGGGAACTGCCGGTGATGAGCCACACCTTGGACATATGAGTGTCCTTTCAGGATTGAAGTGCAACATCAATGTAGCACTACACTGAACAAGGTGCGCGCAGATGCCGTCCGCAACGTCGACGCCGTGCTCCAGACCGGCGCCGCCGTCCTCGCCGCCGATCCCGGAGCGACGATGGCCGTGATCGCCGAGCGCGCCGGCGTCGACCGCAGCACCGTCTACCGGCGCTTCGCCAACCGCGAGGCGCTGCTCGCGGCCGTCTACCAGGCCAAGAACGTCGCGGCCGGCGAGGCCATGGACGAGGCGCGGTTGGAGGAGGCGCCGGTCGCCGTCGCGCTGCACCGCTACGTCGAGCTGGTCATCGGCGTCACGCGCCGCTGGCCGGTCGACACCGAGCGCTTCATGGCCGACCCAGTGGCGGGGGCCGAGGCGGCGAAGCGGCTCGCCCGCCTCCAGGCGTTCGTGGCCCGCGCGACGCGCGACGGCCTGTTCAAGGCCGGCGAGGCGTGGACGCTCGAGCTGCTGCGCACGCTCCCGGGGATCGCCGCGCACCGCACCGACCTCGAGCCCGGCCCCGCGGCCGACCTCGTCGTCAAGACCCTGCTCGAGGGAGTCGGCTAGAACGCCTCGACCACGACGAGCACCGCGATGATGCACGCGAGCGCGGTGAACGCGATCGCGAACTCGCGCGGCGGCCCGTAGCGCGGCAGCGGCTCGCCGCGGCGCATCGCGCGCTCGTTGGCCTCCCAGCGGCGGTAGCTGAGCGCGATGATCGCCGCGCCGAGCAGGACCGGCGGGAGCGACGCGAGCACGCGCACTCCGCGCGAGTCGAAGTCGAGCAGCTGCCCGGCGGCGAGCCCGCCGCCGACCAGCGCGAGCCCGGTGCGGTTCCAGGCCAGGTAGGTGCGCTCGTTGGCGAACGTGAAGCGCGGATCCGGCTCCTTGCCCTCGTCGCGCAACGGTGTCTTGGCCGCCATCTCCCCCTATCTTGCCGCGATGCTCCGCGTCGCGCCTGCCGCCGTCCGCCGCCTGGCGATCCGCAACCAGCGGCTCGCGGGCGCGCTGCCGCGTCGGCGCCCGAGCGCGGAGGACCTGCTGGAGACCGTGCGCGCGCTGCGCTGCCTGCAGCTCGACCCCACGGCGGTCGTCGCCCGCTCGCAGCCGGCCGGGAACACCGCCCACGAACGCCCAGTGGCACGGGCCCGATCGCGCACGAGCGACCACCACCGCGCACGAGCCCGGGGGCGTGCCCTACGAACCTTCGAACTATTCGAAGCTTCGTCGTGCACCCCCTCGCCCGGCGCCCCAAAAAGACCACCCGGCCGCGCAGACCCCGCAGCCAAATGGACCCACTCCCTTACCGGCGCAGTTCGCCCGAACCTGCGGAGAGACCCCGCGGAGACCCGCGCACTCGAGGCGGCGGCGCGGAGACCGCGTTCGGCTTCAGCCACCGGCTCGAGATCTACACGCCGGCGGCCAAGCGCCGCTGGGGCTACTTCGTGCTCCCGGTGCTCGACGGCGACCGGCTCGTCGCGCGCTGCGGCCTCGCGATCGACCGCAAGGCGAGCCGCTTGAAGGTGCTCGCGGTCTACGCGGAGCCGGGCCTGCGCGCCGGCGCCCGGCTGCCGAAGGCGATCCGGCGCGAGCTGGAGCGGCTGGCAACGTGGCGCGGGGCGAAAGAGATCGAAGTTGGTGCCGCGCCGGACGCCTGGCGTCAGCATCTCGCCATCTGACCCTCATCCGCGCAACATGCTCCGCCACGCCGACGTTTGTGCCGATCGCCATGAGGATCCTGCTCGCCACCGCGGCCGTGCTGCTCGTGCTCCCGGCCGCCGCCCACGCCGCTCCACCGTCCAACGACGCGCGCACCGCCCCGCAGGCGGTCACGCTCCCGGCCGGCGTGGCCGGCACCACCCGCGAGGCGACGCTCGAGGGTGATGAGCCGCCGGGCTGCGCGCAGCTCGGCGCATCGGTCTGGTACTCGCTGACCGCCGCCGACACGACGCGCATCGTCGTCCGGCTCGCCGCCGCCGGCGACCTCGACGCGACCGTCGACGTCTTCCGCCGCACCCGCTCGCAGCTGAGCGGCGTGGCGTGCGAGATCGGCGACGCGAACGGGCAGGCCGAGGCGACCTTCCGGCCGGAGAAGGGCGCGACCTACCTGATCCGCGTCGGCCGGCGCTCCAACTCGGTCGCGGGCGACTTCCGGCTCGACGTCGCGGCGCGCGTGCCGGCGCCGACCGCGCCCGGTGCGGCGCTGCCCGCCGGCGGCGCGGCGCACACGCTCGACCGCGTGCAGGACACCGCCGACGCGTACGCCGTGAGCATGCACGCCGGCCGCAGCTATCGCATCAACCTCTCCCAGCCGGAGGGCGGCTGCGTCTCGCTGGCGCTGTATCCCGCCGGGACGCGCGGCGACTTCGACAGCGCATCGCCCGTCAAGCGGCTGCGCTGCGGCGGCTACGTCCTCTACACGCCGCGCGCCGGTGAGGGCGGGCGCTTCTCGCTCTACGTCGCCGCGCAGCCGACCAAGCGCGGGCCGCAGCCGTACCGGCTCCAGTTCGGCGCCGCGGCAGCCGACGACACCGCGCCCGGCCTCTCGCTCGCCAACTACGAGCGGGCGCGCGGCGCCCTGGCGGGCGGCGGGCTCGACGTCGTCGACCTCTACCGCTTCTCGGTGCGCAAGCGCAGCGACCTCGAGCTCACGCTGCGTGGGCACGCGTTCGGGCTCCAGTTGCTCAGCGACAAGGGCCGGCGGCTCGGCGCCGGCGAGGACGGCCGGCTCGAGCAGCGCATCCAGCCGGGCCGCTACTTCGTCGCCGTGAGCGCCGGCGCCCGCGACTCGGGCAGGTACGTGCTGGAGCGCGCCGCGCGCACGATCACGCACACGTCGGTGAACATGCCCAATCGCGCGGCCCCAGGGCAGTCGCTGCGCGTCTCGGTGAAGGTCAGCCCCGACGCGTCCGGACCGGTCCAGATCACGCTCCAGCGCTTCGATCCGCTGGCCGGCTGGCAGTTCTTCCGGCAGGTCGAGGCGACGGCGTCGGGCGGCTCGGCGGGCATCTCCTTCACGCCGCCGGCCCAGGGCCGCTGGCGCGCGACCGCGGCGTTCCTCGGAACCCGGGCCGCGGCGCCCAGCCAGGCGGGATTCGCGGGCGTGCTCGTGGCTCCGCCGTTGGCGGCCCAGTAGCCTGGGTCCGGTGAACGACGACGGGACCGCGACGCCGCGGAACGCCGCGGTCCCGTGGGACGGCAAGCCGGAGCGTCTCGACGTCTTCCTGCTCGCGGCGATCTCGCTGAGCGGGATCTACGCGCTGGCGCTCCTGCCGGCCGTTCCTTCGCTGGTCGGGACGCATCCGGTGCTGCTCGAGCTGCTGCGCGGCTCGATGACGGCGATGGTGACGATGGGCGCGCTGTCGCGCGTCGGCGACCAGTCGCTGTTCATCGCGGTCGTCGCCGCGCTCCCCGGCCTGATGATGTTCGACTGGGTCTACTGGTGGGCGGGCCGGCGCTGGGGCCGGCGCGTGATGGACCTGTTCCTCGGCAGCCATCCGAAGGCGGCGCAGCGGACGGCGCGGCTGGAGCGGCTGATCGCGCGCTGGGGCTGGGTCGCGATCGTGATCGCGTACTTCCAGCCGGTGCCGAACGTGCTCATCTACGCCGCGGCCGGCTGGACGCGGATGCGCCTGGCGACCTTCCTGCTGCTGGACGTGATCGGCTCGCTGCTGTGGGTCGCGCTGTGCGTCGGGCTCGGGTACGCGATCGGGCAGCGTGCGGTCGACGTCGCCAAGGGCGTCTCGCACTACGCGCTGTATCTGACGATCCTGCTCGTCCTCGTGATCTTCGCCCGCCAGGCGTGGACCGCTACCCGCGGATCGTCCCGGTCACCTCGCCAAGGCTGATCTCGCCGGCGGCTCCGCGCAGCGTCACGGTGTCGCCGTCCCGCAGGAAGGGGCGGCCGAGCTCGATCAGCGAGCCCTCGCTGCCGGGTGCCGGTCCCGAGATCGTGCCGGACGCGTAGAGGTCGCCAGGGCGGACGTTGGTCCCGTTGACGGTCGCGTGCGCGAGTTGCTGCGGGAACGTCCAGTAGAGGCCGCGGGCGTTGGTGCGGCTGATCGTCGTCCCGTTGAGCTCGATCTCGAGGTCGATGTCGAGCGCCCAGTCGCCATCGGTCCGCAGGTACGGCAGCGGCTCGGGCTCCTGCGGGCGCGCGGGGACGAGGTGCGGCTCGAGCGCCTGCAGCGGCACGACCCAGGGCGAGATGCTGGTGGCGAACGACTTGCCGAGGAACGGGCCGAGCGGCTGGTACTCCCAGCGCTGGATGTCGCGCGCGCTCCAGTCGTTGACGAGCACGAAGCCGAAGACGTGGTCGCGCGCGTGGGCGGCCGGGATCGGCGTGCCGAGCGGGTTGCCGGGGCCGGTGATGAAGCCGAGCTCGAGCTCGATGTCGAGCGCCTCGGTGGGCCCGAACCCGGGCCGCTGGCCGCTGGGGCGGTGGATCGGCGTGCCGGACACGACGACGCTGCTCGCGCGCCCGTGGTAGGCGACCGGCAGGTGGCGCCAGTTCGGCAGCAGCGGCTCCTCCGCGTCGGGGCGGAAGAGGCGGCCGAGGTTGCTCGCGTGCTCGAGCGAGGAGTAGAAGTCGACGTAGTCGCCGATCTGGACCGGGAGCAGGATCTCGGCGGTCGCGAGCGGGAAGCGCGGCGCGTCGCCGAGCGCGTCCTGCAGGCGCGCGCGCGTCGTCTCCCAGGCCGTGCGCCCGAGCGCGAGGAACGGGTTCAGGGCGGCGCCGCCGAACGTGTGCTCGGGCAGGCCGGGGAGCCGGCCCTCGCGCTGGAGCGCATCGAGGTCGATCGCGTCGTCGCCGTATCGCACGACGCAGCGCGGCGCGCCGCCGGGCGGCGCCGCGACGCCGTAGGGCAGGTTGTCCGCTCCGAAGCCGTTCACGGGGCGCGAGCCTAGCCGCAGCGCGAGGTGTCGTCGCCGTGCAGCAGCTCGCGGCCGAGCGCGACCCAGGCCGAGCCGTAGTAGGTGCGGTGCTGGGCGTCCTGCTTCTCGGCGCGGTTCAGCAGCGCGCCGCTCGCCGCCTCGTCTCCCGCCGCGTGCGCGGCCGCGGCCGCCGCGACGGACGCGACCGGGTTGCCGGTGGCGCCGCGCAGGGCCGGCCAGTAGCGGGCGGCGACGCCGCGGTCCGCGGCGCTGCAGGACGCGGCGTAGCGGACCGGCGCGCGGTAGGCGTCGTAGCCGTAGCCGGGGGGCTGCTGCGTGCCGGGCGGCCCGGTGGGGTGCACTCCTGCGGCGTCCATCCGCGCCCAGTCCGGCGGCGGCGAGGGCAGCCTGATCAGCAGCCGGCGGCTCGCGGCGGCGAGGCGTGCCCAGCGGGGGTCGGGCGCCACGCGGGCGAGCGCGGCGTACGCGCCGGGGGAGAAGTAGCTCGGGTTCACGGTGCCCTGGCCGCGCGCCCACGGGCCGGCGAGCAGGATCGTCTTGCCGGCGATCGGCGCCGTCTCGTGCGCGAGCACCGCGCGGGCGATCCGCGCGGCGGCGCGCCGGTACGCGCCCGAGTGGAAGCGGCGGGCGGCGAGCGCGAGCGCCCAGGCGGCGTCGAGATCGGCGTCCGCCGCCGGCTGGCGGTCGGCCACTCGGCCGCCGATCCAGTGCCAGGCGAGCAGGCCGTCGGGGCGCTGGAGGTGGCGGCGCGCCCAGCTCCAGGCGGCGTCGAAGCGCCTGCGGTCGCCCGTGGCGGCGGCGAGCAGCATCGCGTACGCCTGGCCCTCGCTGACGCTGTCGCCGCCCTGGTCGCGGCGCACGACGCGCCCGCCGGGTTGCATGTAGCGGTCGAGGAAGCGGTCCGCGGCCGCGTCGGGTGCCGGCTTGGCGCCGGTCGCGGCGAGCGCGACCGCCGCCGCGACGGCGGCGGCCGCGAGCAGCGCGGCGATCGGCGCGAGGCGCCGCCTCACGCAGGCACCGGCTCCCGCTTCGCCTCCGCGCGCTCGCGCGAGACGGCGCCCGCCCGTAGCGCGGGTGCGACGCCGCAGGCGAGCACGCACACGTGCAGCGCCGCGAACGCCACGTTGTTGAGCGTCGCCGGATCGTTCCCGCGCGCGAGCCCGTAGACCGCCGCGCCGGCGAGCACGGCGAGCGCGGCCAGCGCCGGCGCGACGGCCCGCGGCTGGCGCTCGAGCGCGCCCTGCTTCGGCGTCACGACGAAGCGCCCGCGCCGGCGCCGCAGGGCCCGCACCGTCGCCTGGATGTGGATCCAGAAGCTCGCCGTCTGCAGCGCGAACGAGCGGAACGTGTACGCGCCGCCGCCGACCGAGGTGACCGCGAGCAGCGCGAGCCCGAAGTAGGGCGCGAAGTGCACGAGGAACTGGTCGGCCGTGGTCGCCGCCAGCGGCTGCGCGCCGGTGAGGATCCGGACGACCGGGAACGTCATGTAGACGAGCACCGTCCAGCCGCTGAGGAAGTACGAGGCCGACAACAGGTACTGGAGCTTGATCCGCCACGGCAGTCGCGCGCGCAGCACCGTGCCGAGCGCGCCCACGCAGCCGCGCGCCCAGCGCTGTTGCTGGCTCACGTAGCCCGCCATGTCCTCGGGCCCAAGCCCGTGGGCGAGCACCTCGGCGACGTAGCGCGAGCTCCAGCCGCGCTCGTGCAGCCGGATTGAGAGGTCGAAGTCCTCGGTCAGCGAGCGCGTCGGGAAGCCGCCGGCGGACTCGAGCGCCGCGCGCCGGAAGACGACGTTGGTGCCGCAGCAGAACATCGCCTCGTGGCCGTCCTTGCCACGTGCGATCGCGCCGAAGAACAGCGCCTGCTGGCCCCACGCGGCCGACGCGACGTCGCCGTGCTCGTTGTTGGCGTAGTACTGCGGCGCCTGCACGAACGCGACGCGCTCGTCGGCGAAGTGGCCGAGCATCGCCTCGAGGAAGTGGGGCAGCGGGACGTGGTCGCAGTCGAGCACGGCGACGTACGGCGCGTCCGTGTGCGCGAGCGCGTGGTTGATGTTGCCGGCCTTCGCGCCGGCGCCGTCCTCGCGGCGGATGTAGTCCGCGCCGTGGCGGGCGGCGAGCGCGCGCATCTCGTCGCTCCCGCCGTCGTCGAGCAGGTGCACGCGGGCGCGGGCGCCCGTCAGCCGGCTCGCGGCCTCGACGGTGGGCTCGACGACGTCGGCCGGCTCGTCGTAGACCGGGATCAGCACGTCGACGCGCGTATCCGGAGCGAGCGGCGGGGCGGGCGCCGCGCTGCTGCCGCGCGAGCACGTCCACCAGAAGCCGGCGGCCTGGACGAGGTTGAAGACCTCGGCGGCGACCAGCAGCACGTACATGACGGGCTCGCCGACCCGGCCGGGCCGCAGGAGCCAGGTGAAGTAGATCAGCGCGAGCGGGACGATCGCGCACAGCAGCAGGCGGATCGCGATCCGGCGGCGGGGGTCGGGTCCCGCCGCCGTCCAGGTCGCGCGTCGCAGGCGGGTGTCTCGGGTCATCGCGTCGTGAACTCCCAGATCCGGATCTGCGGGCGCCTGCTCGTGCTCACGAGCCGGTAGCGGCGCTTGAGCCGCTTCACGGCCTTCGCGGTCGCGTCTCGGTACGCGGGCTTGTCGAGGAAGCTGCCCAGGAGATAGAGGTGCCGGCCGCGGCGCAGGTGCGGCAGGTCGCCGGTCAGCGGGCGCGACCGGATGCCGGCGCCGTAGTAGCCGACGACGTGGTTGAGGTACTGCGGCGAGTAGAGCAGCGTGTCGCCGGGGCGGGCGTCCGCCTTGATGGCCTGCAGCGAGCCGCGGAAGTCGTACACGCGCGGGTTGCTGCCGTTGAACTGCTGGTCGACCACGCCCGCGCCGAGCACCGCGAGCGTGACGCCGACGGCGAGTGCGCGGGTCGAGCGCCGCGGGCTCCAGCTCGTCGCCGCGCGCCCGAGCAGGATCAGCACGAGCGGGACGGCGCCGATGAAGTAGCGCACCTCGAACACGAACGGCTTCAGCTGGCCGAGCGCGAACAGCGCCGCCGCGGGCAACGCAGCGGACGCCGCGATCAGCGCCGTCGCGCGGCTGCGGCCGCGGCCGAGCAGCGCAAGCGTGAGCAGCATCAGCAGCGGCCACAGCGCCGCGAGCCGCTCCATCGTCGCGTCGGAGTGGTAGCCGAGGACGGCCCAGACGGCGTTGGTCAGCGCGGCGTACGCGCCCGGCTTATCGCCCGCCGCCGAGACGGCGCCGCCCGTCTGCGAGGGCACCTGCTCGAAGCCCTTGCCCGCCGCCTCGTTGGCGGCGAACTGGTGCTCGCCGAAGATCAGCGCCGGCGCGATCGCGAGCGCGAGCAGCGCGGCGTACGGCAGCCACGCGCGCTTCTTGACGGCCAGGAACGCGATGAGCTGGACCCCGACGAGGAAGATGCCGAAGTACTGCGTGTAGATCAGCGCCGCGGCGGCCGCGGTGTACGCCAGCTTGGCCCGCGTGCCGTCGTCACCTCTGAGGATGCGCACCTGCAGCCACGCGGCGAGCAGCGCGAAGAGCATGAAGAACGCGTACATCCGCGCCTCCTGCGCGTACCAGACCGCGAACGGCGCGACGACGGTGAACGCGCCCGCGGCGAGTCCGGCGCGGCGGTCGTAGATGTCGCGCGCGGCGGCGTAGATCAGCGGCACCATCGCGGTCGCCGCGAGCAGCGAGGGCAGCCGGACCGCCTGCTCGCCGGTCCCGAGGACGCGGATCGTCACCCACAGCACGAGGTCGTGCAGCGGCGGGTGGACGTCGGTCGTCTCGAGTGTGTGGAGCATGCGCCCGAGCGGCAGCTCCGCCTGCCACACCGAGGTCGCCTCGTCGAGCCAGATGCCGCGCGTGACGATCAGCCGCAGGACGAGGCCGGCGAGCGTGAGGCCGGCGACGAGCCACAGCTCGCGGGTGCGAGCCGCTGCGGCGACGCGCTCGCGCAGCGCCGCGACCCGCGGGTTCGCCGCGTCTCGCGGCGCGCCTACGTGCGGGAGCGCGGCGGCGGCGGCGCCCGCCGCGAGCGCGGTCGTCGCGATGAGCGTGGCGGTCGCCACGCCCGCGGCGTCGTGGCCGAGCGCGACGATCAGGACGAGGTGCAGCACGGTGGCCGCGCCCAGCACGCTGACGATCGTGCGCGGCGGGCGCGTCGTCACGGCATGCGCGACGAGCACGCGGGCGACGCCGAGCAGCGCCATTGCCAGGACGTACGGGACGGCGAGCCGCGCGACGCCGGCATAGCGGTCGCCGAAGACCGCGCGCACGAGCGCCTCGGGCGAGACGGCGATGAAGGCGACCGCGCCCAGCCCGAGCGCCGCCGCGACGGCGAGCGCGGCCGGCAGCGCTCCGCGGCCGCCGCGGCGGCCGAGCAGCAGCAGCGGCACCGTCGTCGTCGCGAACGCGGCGACGCCGCCGAGCGTCGAGAGCACGGCGAAGCGCCCCGCCTCGCCGCCGCCGAGCAGCGCGTTGGCGGCGAGGACGTCCTGGTTCTGGATCACGGCGAGCAGCAGGAACGCGGCGACGGTCGCGCCGCCCGCGCGCGGCGGCGCGGCGCGGCGCGGCCGCGTCCCGGGCAGGTGCGCGACGGCGAGCGCCGCCCAGCCGGCTGCGACGACGCCGAGCGCGGCGCCGGCGGGCCCCGCGACGGCGGCGAGCGCGACGCCGAGCCCGAGCCGCACGGCGGGCTCGGCCAGCAGGCTCCCCACCGCGCGCGAATGACGGCCGAGGCCGTACAGCCGTCCGCGGTCGAGCGCGATCAGGCCCGCGGTGGGCGCGCTCGCGGCGGCCGCGAGCAGCAGCGTGACCGGCACGTCCAGCAGGCGCGCGAGCGGCAGCGCGGCGGCGGCCAGCACGAGTCCGGCCGTGCAGCCGAGCCTGAACACGCGGCGCCGGGTGGCGGCCGCGACGCGCGGGTCGAGCGCCGAGCCGGCGCTGAGGCTGGCGGCCGGCACGTGGATCACGAGGTAGAGCCCCAGGAAGGCGGCGAGCTGGGCGAACGCGCCGGGCGCGAGCACCCGCGCGGCGACCAGCGAGAAGACGAGGTTGCCGACGCCGGCGGCGAGCTGGCCGCCGGCCACGACGGCCTGCTCGGCCACGAGCCGGGCCGGGCGCGCGGGGGCGCGGGCGATGGGATGGACGGCGCTCATGCAAGCCACTCCTCGGGTCGCAGGGCGAGGCCGTCGACGGCGACGGCCTCCTCGGTGCGCCCGCCGGCGACGAGCACGCGCAGCAGCCGGAAGCCCGCGAGGGCCAGCTCGCGCTCGCGGGCGACGGCGGCGCGCGAGGGCGGGGCGCTCTCGGCGAGTGCGGCCAGCGCGGTGCCGGCCAGCGGACCGCCGGGGGGGACGGCCGGCTGGCCGAGGCGGCGCGCGAGCCCGGCGAGCTTGGGCTCGTGCGCGTACGCCACGAAGGGGACGCCCGCGGCGGCGGCCGCGACGAGCGAGTGGAAGCGCAGCCCGATCACCAGGCGCGCTCCGGCGAACGCGTCGCGGGCGGCGTCGAGCCCGGCCGGCGCGGCGACGAGCCGAGCGCCGTCGACCAGCGCCGCGACGGCGCGTCCGAGCTCGACGTCGTCCGGCTGCCACGGTTGCAGCAGCACTGGCGCGCCGGCCGAGACGAGCGGCGCGAGGCCGGCCGCAAGCGCGGCGGGAAGCTCCGGCCCGCCGGCGAGGTGGCTGAGCACCACGACGACCGGCGCGGCGCCGTTGGACGCGGCCGCCTGCGGCGCGTCGTCGAGCACGGTCCAGGCGGCGTCGGCGCCGACGCGGAACGGGGCGGTCGCTCCCGCCGCGGCGAGCCTGGACGCGGACTCCTCGTCGCGCAGGATCAGCAGGTCGCATGCCTGCACGATCGCGCGTGAGTGGCGGCGGGCGGACGCGCTCTCGAGCGCCCCCGCGCCCACGCCGACGAGCGCGAGCGGCTTGCGCATCGCCTTCGCGGCGACCGCCAGCACGGTCAGCCGCCGCAGCAGCGCGCCCGGCCGGCGGGCGCACGAGGGATGCAGCGTCTTGAAGACCGTCCCGCCGGCGACCACGACCGCGTCCGCATGCCGGACCGCGCGCAGCACCGCCGGCGGGTCGTCGCGATCGACCGCCGGGATCGCGTGCTCGGCGGCGGTGGCCGCCGGCGCGCTGGAGGCGGCGACCGGCACGTGATCCGGCAGCGCGGCCGCGAACGCGCGCAGCAGCGCCTCGTCGCCCGGATTGCCCTGCCCGAACGCGCCCGCAAGGACGACGCGCCGGCTCACGCGTACACCTCCAGATGCCGGCGCGCGACCTCGGGCCACGACCGGCCCGCGGCCAGCGCGGCCACGCGCTCGCGCAGGCGCGCGCGCTCCTCCGGACGCTCGGCGAGCGTCCGCAGCCGGCGCGCGACGGCGAGCGGCTCGAGCTCGACCGACAGCTCGGCCGGCGCGCCGGTCACGGCGGCGAGCCGCGGCGAGAGCAGGACGGGCGTCCCGTGCGCGAGCGCGAGCGCGAGCGGACCGCTGGTGGCGAACGGGCGCGGATAGAGCGCGAGCAGGACGTCGGCGGCCTTGAACCAGCGCGCGACGTCCTCGTCCGGCACGAAGCCGGTGAAGCGGGTGCCGGGTGGCGCGGCGTCACGCAGCCGCGCGGCGTACTCGCCGCCGACGCGAGGATGGTCGCCGCCGGCGAGCACGAGCTGCACGTCGTCCCCGGCCTTGCTCACGCCCTCGAGCGCGACCTCCAGCCCCTTGTAGGGAGCGAGGAACCCGAAGCAGAGCGCCACGAGCCGGTCGTCGCGGAGGCCGAGGGCCGCGCGCGCGGCGGCGCGCGAAGGATCCGCCGGAGCGTCGATCCCGTGCGGGATGACCTCCGCGCCCGGCAGCAGCGAGGCGAGCTCCGGCTCATGCACCACGACCGCGTCCGCGAGCGCGCGGATGCCGCGCTGGAGCCCCGCCACGCCGGCGCGCGCGACCGGCACCGGCGCGTGGACGCGGTGCGTCGCCGTGAACTCGGCGTCGATCGCGCCCGCGTCGAGGACGTGGTGCATCGTCACGACCGTGCGGCGCCGTGCGGCGCGCAGCGCGGCCAGCGCCGGGAGCACGCCCGGCGCCGCGGCCGCTCCGCCGTAGAGCATCAGCTCGTGCTGCATATGGACCGCCGGCGCGCCGGTGCGCACCGCTCCGGCCGCCGCCCGCGGCAGCGCGCCGGGACCGCGGCGCCACACGCGCCGGACCTCCAGCCCGCCCGAGCGGGCGACCGGCGGCGCGCCGTCGAGCACGTCCGCGAGCACCGTGACGCGCGCTCCGGCGCGGCGCAGCGCGGCGGCGAGCCGGGAGGAGTAGGAGGCGACGCCGGTCCAGCCGGAAGGCGGAAAGGGGGAGATGAGGGCGACATCCGGCGCCGTCACGCGGTCACCGCCTTCAGCCGCCGCCGCAGCCACAGCCGCATCAGCGAGGCTCCCATCCGCCGCGAGTCGCTCATCGCGCTCACGCGCGAGCCCTCCTGGTCGATCCAGACGGTCGGGACCTCGACGACGCGCCAGCCGCGCTCGCGCGCGGCGGCGAGCAGGTCGACGTCGAACAGCAGGTCGCGCGCCGCCAGGTGCGGGAGCACGTCGTCCACGACCTCGCGCCGCAGCACCTTGGCGCCGCACTGCGTGTCGCGGTACGGAAGCCGCATCAGCAGTCGGACGACGTTCGCGAAGCCCGCCGAGGTCAGCAGCCGGGCGAACGGCCGCCGCGCGGGCAGCAGCGCGGCGGGGTGGCGTCGCGAGCCGATCGCGCCGTCGACGCGGGCGGTCGCGGATGCGAGCCGAAGCAGCTCGCGCGGCGGCGTCGCGCAGTCGGCGTCGACGAACCCGACCAGCTCGGCGTCCGAGCGTCTGAAGGTCTCCGTGATCACGCCGCCCTTGCCGAGCTTCGGATACTCGAAGACGTGCACCCGCCTGTCCTCGCGGGCGTGGCGCCCGACGATCTCCGGCGTCGCGTCCGAGCACGAGTCGAGCGCCATCAAGAAGCGCACGCCGGCTCTCGGCAGTGCTGCCCGGTACGCGTGAAGCGTGCGGTCGATTCGCTGCTCCTCGTTGTGTGCGGGCATGACGATATCCAGGCGCAAAGAGACCTCCCTGGAGGGGTTCGAAGACTGGCCGGCGGGCGCGTCCTGCGCCCCGGGCGCTCTGCAGTGGGCCGGCGCGGACACACGCCGGTCGACGCGAGCGCGACCTCAGACCATGTAACCCGAACGGGTAGTTCGCGATTCGCAGTGTGACCGCGCGCACACGGCGAGCGCGCCTTTAGCGCTGCTTCACGTGCCGCTCAGCCGCCTCGCGCAGGACGTGCTCGAGCGTTCCGAGCTCGACCGGAAGCTCCACGTCGACCTCGATGGCGGGTCCCTCGCGCCGCCGCACCTCGACCGCGCCCAGCCGGCTCAGCAGCGCGAGCATCGCGTCGCTGGAGGCGAGCAGCGTCGCGGTGAAGACGCGGATGCCGTTCTCCGTGGCCCGCGCGCACAGGCGGCGCAGCAGCTTTGCGCCGAGACCGCGGCCCTGCCACGCGTCGATCACGACCACGGCCGCCTCGGCCATGTGCGGCCGGTCGGTGTCGCGCACGTAGCGGGCGACGCCGACGCCGGCGCGGTCCGCGAGCGCCCCGATCGCCTCGTGGTCGACGTGGTCGATCTCGGCGAACAGCCCGCTCCAGCCCGCTACGAACAAGGGCTTGTCGTCGGCGCGCGCCTGGCGCACCAGCACCTCGGAGCCGTCGCGCAGCACGACGAGCTCCGTCGCCCGCTCGACGTGCGCGAGCCCGCGGTGATACGCCGCCGCGGCGGCCTCCGCCTCCTCCTCGGTGTCGTGGTGCGACAACGGCGCGCCCTCGCCGCGCAGGCGCACGAAATAGCCGCCGGCGGGGCTCGGTTCGACGTAGACCTGCATCGTCTGTGAGGGTACGGAGACGTCATGGACGAGATCGCGCCCGGACTGCTCCACTGGACCGCCTTCCACGAGGGCATCGGCACGGACGTGCATTCGCACTTCCATGTGCCGTCGGCCACGCTGTTCGACCCGCTCGAGCCCCCCGAGGGGCTTCACGGCCTGCCGCGCGACCCCGAGCGGATCGTGATGTCCAACCGCCACCACTGGCGCCACATCCCGCGCTTCCGCGACGAGTTCGGGATCCCCGTCCTCTGCCACGAGGCGGGCCTGGACGACCTGCCGGAGGGCGTCGAGGGCTACGCCTGGGGCGACGAGCTTGCGCCCGGCGTGACCGCGCACGAGGTCGGCGTCCTGTGCCCGGAGGAGACCGCGCTGGAGATCGGCGACGCGCTGCTGTTCGCCGACTCGATCGTCCGCGGGCGCGGCGGGCAGCTCGCGTTCGTGCCCGACGGTCTGCTGGGCGACGATCCGCAGGCGATCCGCGACGGCCTGCGCGCTCGGTTCCGCGCGCTCGCCGACGAGGTCGACTTCGACGTGCTGCTGATGGCCCACGGCGCACCGCTGGCAAGCGGCGGACGCGACGCGCTGCGCGCGTTCGCGAGAGCCCGCAACGGTTCAGGCACCACTTGACAGGGCGGTATCCGCTGCAAGACGATCGGCGTGACTTGCGCGCCGCGCTCGCCCTTGCCCTCGCAGCCAGCGCCGGCGTCCCGGCCGCCCGTGCCCAGGCGCCCACGGCGCCTCCGCCGCCGATCGCGGGCAAGACCGTGAACCTCAAGCTGCTGCAGGGGACGGTGCTCTACAAGGTCCCGGGCGCGCACGACTTCGTGCGGCTCGCTCAAGAGGTGCAGGTACCGGTCGATACCACGCTCGACACCGTGAACGGGCGCGTGAACATCACCGCGGCGAGCGACCTGGCCGGCGGGACCAACAAGTCGTGGTTCTACGACGGCCTCTTCAAGGTCTCGCAGGCCGCGACCGCCAGGCCGGTGACCGAGCTCGCGCTGGCGGGCCCGAAGCCCAGCTGCGGGGCGGCCGCCGCGGCCAAGAAGGTCAAGCGGCGCAAGCTATGGGGCGACGGCAGCGGGCAGTTCCGCACGCGCGGCCAGTTCAGCGCCGCGACCGTCCGCGGCACCAAGTGGGTCGTGATCGACACCTGCCAGGGAACGATCACGCGCGTCGTCCGGGGCGTCGTCGCCGTGCGCGACTTCCGGACCGGCAGGACGGTCCTCCTCAGGGCGGGCGAGCAGTACCTCGCCCGCGCGAAGGCCAAGTGAGCTGGGTCTCCGCGTTCGCCGGGTTCCTCGTCGCCCACATGGTGGGCGACTACCTGTTCCAGACCGACTGGCAGGCGCGTCACAAGCGCGGAGGACTCACCGGCGACCCGGTCGCGCTCCGTGCGCTCGTCTCGCACGTCACGACGTACACGGTCGCGTTCGTCCCGGCCCTGATCTGGATCGGGAGCGAGACCGGCGCGGTCGTTGCGGTCGTCGCGGGCCTGCTCATCTACGTCCCGCACCTGATCGTCGACGACGGCCGGATCGTGCGCCTCTACCTGGCGCGCGTCAAACGCGCGGACGGCTTCGACGTCGGCCTCGCCGCCTCTGTGGACCAGTCCTTCCACGTGCTCTCGCTCTCGCTCGTGGCGATCCTCGTGGGCGTGTCTTGAAGCGGCGCACCCGCCGCATCCGCACCTTCCTGCTCCTCGCGTCCGCGCTGCTGATCGCCGCCGTCGGCATCGTGACGCAGCAGACCGACGCGCTTCGCCGGCTGGAGTACTCGAGCATCAACAAGCGCTTCGACATCCGCGGCTCGCAGGGCGCGCCGAAGGACGTCGCGGTCGTGGCGATCGAGGACAAGACGTTCGAGCAGCTCAACCAGCAGTGGCCGTTCGACCGCACCACGCATGCGCGCGTGATCGAACAGCTGACGAAGGCGGGCGCGAAGGTCATCGCCTACGACGTCCAGTTCACCGAGGCGCAGAGCTCCGGGGACCCGGACAAGGACCAGGCGGCCGACAACCGGTTGATCGAGGCCGTGCGCGCGCAGCACAAGGGCGCCAATCGCATGGTGATGGCGACGACCGAGGTCACGCCTGACGGCAAGACGCGCATCTTCGGCGGCGACGAAGGGCTCGCCTACAGCCGCGCCACGCCGTCGAACTCGAACTACGTCAACGACAACGACGGCCGCATCCGCCACATGGCGTTCAAGATCGACGGCCTCGAGACGTTCCCGGTCGCGGCGGCGCGCGCCGAGCGCGGCGGCAAGCTCGACCTCCCGCCCGGCAACCAAGCGTGGATCGACTACCCCGGCAAGCCGCGCACGATCCGCTATCTGAGCTTCGTCGACGTGATGCGCGGCAAGTTCGACCCCGCCGCGGTGCGTGGGAAGCTCGTCGTGGTCGGCGCGATCGCGCCATCGCTGCAGGACCTCCATCCGACGTCCACGACGGGCAGCGGCCTGATGCCCGGGCCCGAGATCCAGGCGGCGGCCGCGTGGACGGCGCTCGAGGGCTTCCCGCTGCGCGACGGCAGGACCTGGCTGGACATCCTGCTCGTCGTCGCGCTCGCGCTGATCACGCCGCTGCTCGCCCTGCGCTTCAACATCCTCGTCCCCGTCCTCGGCGGCCTCGTGGCGATCGCCGCCGTGCTCGTCGGCGTCCAGATCGCGTTCGACCACGGCACGGTGATCACCGAGATCTACGCCGTGCTCGCGGGAATCGTGGCGATCATCGCGACCGGGGCGATCCACGGCGTGACCGTGGCGTTCGAGCGCGAGCAGGCGCGCGACGCGTTCGCGCGCTTCGTCCCCGAGGCCGTGGTCGACCAGGTGCTGCGCGACGCGGGGGGCGTCCGGCTCGGCGGCGTCCGGCGCGAAGGCACGGTGATGTTCTCCGACCTGCGCGGCTTCACGAGCTTCAGCGAAACGCTCGAGCCCGAGCAGGTGATCGAGGCGCTGAACATGTACCTGACCGAGATGAGCGAGGCGATCCTCGACCACGGCGGGACGCTGGTGGCCTACATGGGCGACGGCATCATGGCCGTGTTCGGCGCGCCGCTGCAGCAGGACGACCACGCCGACCGCGCGCTGGAGGCGGCGCGGGACATGCTGAGCCGGATGGAGAGGTTCAACGACTACCTGCGCGGGCAGCGGCTGCACGAGGGCGGGTTCAAGATGGGCATCGGGCTCAACAGCGGGCCGGTGATGTCAGGCAACGTCGGCTCCGAGCGCCGGCTCGAGTACACCGCGCTCGGCGACACCACGAACACCGCGGCGCGCCTGGAGGGCATGACCAAGGGCACGCCGCACCAGCTGTTCGTCGCCGACACGACCCGCGGCATGCTCACCCGCCCCGCCGAGGACCTGATCCAGGTCGGCGAGGCCGAGGTGCGCGGGCGCGTGGCGAAGGTGATGCTGTGGTCGCTCGCCGACCAGCCGCCCCCGCCGCGCGATCCGGGCGTCCCGGTCGAGGCCGCCTCACAGCCGTGACGCCGCGCCCGTTGCACGGGCGATGCTGAACATCGACTCCCTCCCCTGGGACGCGCTGCACGACGAGCTCGACCGCATTGGGTTCGCCATGACGCAGCCCGTCCTCGAGCGCGACGAGTGCGAGCAGCTCTCGGCGCTCTACGACACCGGCACCTTCCGCAGCCGGATCGAGATGGCCCGCCACCGCTTCGGCGAGGGCGAGTACAAGTACTTCGACCACCCGCTGCCGGACCACGTGAGCGCGCTGCGCCACGGGCTCTACCCGCACCTCGCGCATGCCGCCAACCGCTGGGCGGAGCGGTTGGGCGAGCCGGCGTGCTACCCCGAGACGCTCGAGGACTTCCTCGCCACCTGCCACGACGCCGGCCAGACGAAGCCGACGCCGCTGATCCTCCGCTACCGCCCCGGCGGCTACAACGCGCTGCACCAGGACCTCTACGGCGACGTCGCGTTCCCGTTCCAGGCGCTCACGGTGCTCAGCCGCAAGGGCGAGGACTTCGACGGCGGCGAGTCGGTGCTCGTCGAGCAGCGCCCGCGCGCGCAGTCGCGGGCGCACGTGATCTCACTCGGCCAGGGGGAGCTGCTGCTGTTCCCCACGCGTCACCGTCCCGCGGCGGGGAGCCGCGGGCACTACCGCGCGACGATGCGCCACGGCGTCGCGACGCTCACGCGCGGCGAGCGGCTCGGCCTCGGCGTGATCTTCCACGACGCGCGCTAGACGCCGCCCTCGGCCAGCCGGCGCAGCGCGCTGATCGACGGCCGGAACAGGTACTCGCCGCCGCGCATGGTGACGAAGCGCGGCTGCGGGCGCACGATGAACGGCGGGTCGCCCGGGATCGTCATCTTGCCCGCGCCGTTCCCCGACGGCTCGCCGATCAGGAAGTCCTTGTCGGCGCCGAGCCCGAACGGGTCGCCGTCGTCGATCCAGAGCGCCTGGATCGTCTCGAACTGCCGCCAGATGTCGGCCTGGAAGCAGACGAACACGAGCCCGCGCTCGACGCTGTCGTCCTCCATCGCGCCCTCCGGCAGCCGCGGCCCGTACGGCCGGCCGCGCCGGACGATCCGGTGGCGGTCGGACAGCTTGCCGCCGAAGAAGCCCTCGGAGTCGCGCGGGTTCGCGCGCCGGATGTGCGCGCCGAGCGGGCACTTGAGCCCTGCGGGGTCGTCGCCGTAGGTGAAGTCGTTGATCCGCAGCGGATCCTCCACCACGTCCGGATCCGGCGCGTCCGGGGACAGCGAGACCGGCGTCCCGTCCGGCCAGCGGCCGACGATCTTCGCCGCCAGCGCCTCGGGCCCGCCGGGATAGCGCTCGCCGTGCTCGGCGATGCAGCGCCGGAACGCCGCCACGTCCATCGCGAGCTTGCGATACACCATGAACGTCCCGTTGCGGTCGAACGGCGCCGCCGGCGCCTCCGGCAGGCCGCCGTCCTCGTCGACGTGCCCGAGCAGGAACTCGCCCGGCGCGACGTCGCGCCAGCGCCCGCGCCCGGCGGGCTGCCCGTCGCCGGGGCGCCCGGCGACCCCGCCGCCGTCGATCGCCGGCTGCGCGATCCCGTCGAAGAAGCCGAAGTGGTCCTGGCCGCCGTCGAGCGCCTCGGCGCGCTGCTCGTGCACGACGGTCACGGCGCCCTCGGCGCCGACGCCCTTGAGCGCCATCCGCGCCAGCTCGAGCTTCTCGCCGTCGAGGGCGTAGACGGTCACGAGCACGTGCGCCTCGCCGGTGCCCAGCCCCGGCTCCCAGTTCGCGGGCGCGCTCGGCCCGCGGTCGCCGAGCCGGTCGGCGCGCGCCGCCATCCCCTCGCGGAACGCCTCGGGGAACGACGCGAGCAGCTCCGGGGAGAGCCCCAGCGCCACCAGCCCCGCGTACGTCAGCGCGACGTGCATCGCCGTCGCCGGGGGCCCGTCCGTCCACTCCTGCGCGCTGGCCACCTGCGGCAGCATCCGGCCCATCAGCGTGCGCGCCTTGGCCGGATCGTCGATGCGCAGGAACAGGTACGCCGCGTGCGGGTACGTGTAGCCGCGCAGGACGTTGCCCTGGATGTCGCCCAGCTCGAACGACGGCTTCTCCCGGCCCCGGCGGGCGAGCCGCGGCATCGTGCGCGCCATCAGGCCAGCTCCGCCAGGAAGCGTTGCTGCAGCGCGGCCGCGTCGAGCCCCTGCGTCTCGGCCGCGAACGCCACGATCCGCTCGCGCAGCGCGAGCGCCGACCGCACGTCCTGCACCGTCGCGTCCGGGTACGCCGAGGCGAACAGCTGCGCGTCGAGCCGGTGCGCGCGGATCCACGCGCGGAACGCCGCCTTGTCCGAGCGGCCGGGATAGCCGGTGCAGTGACCCCACCAGGTGTCGGCCTCCGGCACGCGGTCGCAGATCGCGTCCAGGTATCTGTCGAGATCGCCGTCGAAGCTCGACGTGAACACGAGCTGCGGCGCCTCGAGCACGTCGACCTCGTGGCCGCCGCCCTGGTCGACGAGCTCGCGGAAGATCTGGATCCGCGAGAGGTGCAGCTGCTCGAGCCGCGCCAGCGGGCTCTCGGGCCCGAGCGGCAGCCCGTCGATGTAGGCCTGCACCTCGTCGACGAACCGCGGGTCGATCGACGCGAAGGTCGTCAGCCCGTACGCCTGGCCGACGCGGTTGCGGTACTCCGCCATCAGATGTGCGCCTGGACGTCGCCGAGGAAGCGGCGATACGCGGCCTCGAACTGCTCCGGCGTCATCGAGGCCGCGCCTGCGCGCAGCGCCTCGAAGCGCTCGGAGACCTCCAGCGCGCCCTTCACCATCCGCGTGGACGCCTCCGGATAGGCGCAGTAGTAGGTCCCGCCCTCCATCGAGTTGTGCGCGATCCACGCCTTCAGCGGCTCGGCGGGCGGCGGCGCCGGGAAGTTGATCCCGCGCCCCCACACGAGCCGGATGTCCTTCGGGATGCAGTACGCGAACGCGTCGATGTAGTGCTGCCACGGCCCGTCGAAGTTGCTCTCGAAGAAGAGGTGGGTGTAGTTGAGCTTCTGCCCGTCGGGCAGCTTGTCGACGTGCGTCCAGCGCACGAAGTGGATGAACTCGAACTGCAGGATGTGCTTCTGCGCGAGCGGAATCCACTTCCCCAGCCAGAAGGCGGATTTCGCGACCGGCAGCCAACGGCGGCGGACCGGCGTGAACAGCGTCAGGCCGGTGAGGCGGCCGATCGTGTTCCCGGGCTTGGAGGGCGGCACCTGGACCGGCGCCGCCGCGACATGGGACGTGGCCATACGCCTAGCGCCTCCAGATCTCCCTGCCCTCGGCCTGGCGGCGCGTGTGCGCCGGGTTGCCGAAGCGCTCGTAGTACTCGATCTCCAGGTGCGAGAACTGCACCCAGATGCCGGGCAGGTGGAACGCGTCCGAGTGCGCCGGGAACCGCCCGTAGGTCTCCACCAGGTAGCGGCAGATCTCCTTCGCGTAGTCGACGGCCTCCTTGGGCGGGTGGCCGGCGTTGCGCATGTACGTCTCGGCCGTCGCCTCGTCCTTGTAGGCCTGGGCGAACACCTCCGCGTCCTTGTAGGTGCCGTGCGGGCCGAACTTCTCCTCCAGCACCTGATCGACCGCCGCGTCCATGTCGGTCACGTACGGCGGGCACAGCCCCTCCAGCACGCCGTCGATGCCGACGTAGTTCGGCTGCGACGCCGGGACCGGCGGCCAGCGCTTCCAGCGCGAGTCGAAGGTCTTGGCGCTGTACTCGCGGAAGCCGAGGCCCAGCTCGCCCTTGGCGGGGTCGCGGCGCCACACATACGGGATCATCGGCGCGCCGTGGACCCAGCCGCCGAGCCGCAGCGCCTCGCCGGTGAGCATCAGGTTCTGCAGCAAGAAGTGCGCCTCGTAGTCGGTGCGCATGTTCGTCAGCGAGCCCAGCGGCGCCGGCGTGTCGGGCGTCGCGAAGCCGCCGCGCACGCGCTTGATGCCGCCGATCGGGTGATACGGGATCGTGTCCACGAGCCCGAGCTTGGACGCGGCCCAGGCCGCCCAGTCCATCGCCGTCCTGGGCTTGAACGCGCTCCAGTCGTCCAGGAACAGCGGCACCTTGCCGTGCGGCTCCGACAGCAGGATCAGCAGCACGTTGATGGTCTGGCGCGTGTTGTCGACCACCGGCAGAAAGCACGTCGTGCCCGGCCGGTTGGAGTGCTGCGCGTTCCACCCCAGGTAGTACGGCCACTCGCGCGGGAACGAGAAGCGCTCGTCGTGGACCTTGCGCTTGACGGCGTTGGCGAACGAGAGCCAGTCGTCCTCCGTGCGGTCCTCCCAGCGCGGCGGGATCTCTTTGAACAGCTCCAGCGCCTCGCGGCCGCGGGGGCGCTGGATCAGCCACACGCCCTCGTCGTTGATCATGAAGAACGACGTCGCCTGCGCGTTGTCGGCGCTCGAGGCGGCGCGGCCGGCGACCTCGAGGAACATCGTGCCGAGCTCCTTGGAGCCGTTCGGCTTGTCGATCGGCCCGTCGTGCATCACCGCCCCGGTGACGCTCGTGGAGGCGATCAGGATCGCCTCCTCCAGCGGCGTGAGCGGCGAGGGCTCGTTGGAGCTCTCATAGCTCATCGGGCCGCCCTTCAGCGAGACGCCCTGCGCCACGCGGCGGGTGCGGCGGTCCTGGATGGCGTCGGCGAAGGAGTAGCTCAGGAAGTCCTGCAGCCCGGCGTGCTCCGCCGCCTGGGCGGCCTGTTCGTCGGTCATGCTCATGGCTAGTTGTGGCGCTCCAGCTCGGCGAGGGCGGTGGGGAAGGTGTCCCGTTCGGCGTTCGTCCCCAGCCACATGTCGAGGTGCGCGTAGTCCTTGAACACGTGGTGGCTGTACAGGCCGGGGTCGTTGGCCTTGCGCAGCGTCTCGTAGCTGCGCTGCAGACCCCTCGGCACGAACATGCGGTTATTCTCGCCCGTCAGGAAGTTGATCGGCATCCGATAGGCGTCCAGGTTGGAGAGATAGACGTCCTTGCCGTGCGCGTCGCGCGCGGCGCTCGCCCGGATCATCAGCGAGATGTGCTCGAAGAACGTGATGTTGCCGTTGCCGAAGAAGCCCGGGACGGCCTCCTCCATCGTCGCGCGGTTGATGTTCTCGTACTGGAAGACGTCGCCGTAGACGAAGTAGATCCGGCGCGCGACTGGCGAGTCGTAGACGTGGCGGAACGGCAGCGCGCGCATCAGCAGCTCGACCGCCTTGTCCTGCAGCGCGCGCCGGTCGTAGTCGGTGTTGAGGCCGTGGATCCCGAGCGCCTTGAACAGCGAGGCGAGCCGCACGCCGGCGCGGACCTTGTTGCCGAACGTCGGGATCGGGTGGCCGGCGAGCGCGGAGAACGTGGCCGAGCGCAGGCCCTCCAGGCCGCCGCCGATCGCCATGAACAGCGAGAGCCCGCCGACGCAATGACCGAGCGCCTGCACGGTGTCTGAGCCGGTCTGCGCACGGACATGGCCGATCGCCGCCGGCCAGTCGCGCAGCGCGATGTCGTCGACCGTGAACTGGTTCCAGCTCGACGGCAGGTCGGGGCTGGCGCGGTAGTCGAGCAGCCAGACGTCGTAGCCGTGCTCGCCGAGGTACTCGACGAAGTTCTTCGGCACCGTGTCGACCGCGAACGCGCGCGCGGCGTTGCCGTAGCCGGGGGCCATCACGAGCGGGCCCTTGGAGCCCATCCGGTACCTGGTGAGGCGGACCTCGGTGCCGTCGGAGGTCGTGACATCGTGCACCTCGGCGCGCGGCAGGTCCGGGGTGCGGACGGCGGTTGCGGACTCCATCGCGCTGTTCTATCCCCGGTTCGGTCAGGATTGCAAGGCCGAAAGGGCAGGAGAAAATCCCACGGGCCTCCGCTTCTCGGTTACAAAGCGGGGATGCAAGCAGCCATGGACCGGCTCGGGAGCTTCATCTCGCGCCGCCGCCGATTCGTCCTGGGCGCATGGATCGTCCTGTTGGTGGTCTCGCTCCCGTTCTTCGCGATGCAGACGAAGCACCTGACCGCGGGCGGGTTCGAGGTGCCGGGGTCCCAGTCGACGTTCGTGGCCGACTCGATCAAGCAGTTCCCCGGCGTCGAGTCCGAGAAGCTGGTCTTCGTCTTCAACAACAAGGCGCAGGACAAGGCGGCGCTGGACGCGGCGATCACCAAGGCGGTCGACGGCACCAAGGGCGTCGACGGCGTGGCCGTGGTGGACCAGAACGTGCAGGCCGCGCGCGCGGCCTCCGACCAGCCGATCGTCCTGATGGCGCTGAAGGTGACCGGCTCGGCCGACACGACCGCCGACGCCGCGGCGGAGATCCGCAAGAACGCCGGCATCCTGGACGGCGGAGACGCCGCGGTGCCGATCCACCTCGTGGGCCAGCAGGCGCTGTGGGCGGGCATGCAAGACCTCTCCAAGAAGGACCTCGAGAGCGCCGAGTTCATCGGCTTCCCGATCGTCTTCATCGTGCTGCTGCTGATCTTCGGCAGCGTCGCCGCGGCGCTGCTGCCGCTCAGCCTCGGCTTCGTCGCCGTGGCGGTCACCGGCGCGGTCGTCTTCTTCCTCTCGCAGGCGCTCCAGATGTCGATCTTCGTCACCAACATCGCCTCGATGCTCGGCATCGGCGTGGCGGTCGACTACTCGCTGTTCGTGCTGTCGAGATACCGTGAGGAGATCCGCCGGGGGGCGTCCGAGGACGAGGCGCGCCAGACCGCGATGCGCACCTCCGGACTCGCCGTGGCCTTCTCCGGCGTGACCGTGATCATCGCGCTCGCCGGCCTGTTCCTGATCAACTCCAAGACGATGCACTCGATGGCGATCGGCGCGATCGTCGTCGTCGCGATCGCCATCCTCGCCGCCGTCACGCTGCTGCCGGCGCTGATCAAGACGCTCGGCCACCGCGCGTACGAGCCTGGCAAGGTGATCGGCAAGGTCGTCGCGAAGCTCAGCCGGCCGCCGCGCGAAGGCGTCGACCCGTTCTGGACGCGCTGGACCAATCGGCTGATGGACCGGCCGGTGCTCTATGCCACCGCCGCCACGGTGCTCATGCTCGTCATCGCGATCCCGGCGCTGTCGCTGAAGTGGGGCACCGGCGCGACGGCGCAGCTGCCGTCGAACTTCGAGACGGCGCAGGGCATCCAGCTCGCCGCCCAGGCCGCGGGCCCGGGCGCGGGCGGGCCGGTGCAGGTCGTCGCCGACTTCGGCGACAAGCGGGTCGACTCCGCACAGGTGGATCAGTTCGCCGCCGCGATCCAGAAGCTGCCGGGCGTCGCGCAGGACGGCGTCGCGAAGCCGGTTGTCTCGCGCGACGGGCATCTCGTGCTGCTCGAGGTGACGTCGGCCAACCCGCCGGAGAGCGATCAGACGTTCGCGCTCGTGCAGACGATCCGCGGTGCGGGCGGCCCGTCGTCGGCGCTCACGGGCGCGACGGTCAATGTCGGCGGCGCCGCGGCGCAGGACCACGACTTCACGGACCTGATCTCCGGCTCGCTGTGGAAGGTCGCCCTGTTCGTGATGATCTTCAGCTACCTGGTGCTGCTCGTGTTGATGCGGTCGGTCATCCTGCCGCTGAAGGCGGTCGTGATGAATCTGCTGTCGGTCGGCGCGGCCTATGGCGTGCTGGTCGTGGTCTTCCAGTACGGCTGGATCGACTCGCTGATCAACTTCGACCACCTCGGCTACGTCAACTCGCTCACGCCGCCGCTGATCCTCGCGATCGTCTTCGGCCTCTCGATGGACTACGAGGTGTTCCTGCTCAGCCGCATCAAGGAGCGCTACAACGAGACCGGCGACAACCGGGCGGCGGTCGCCGGCGGCCTGTCGGACTCGGCGAAGACGATCTCCAGCGCCGCCATCATCATGGTCCTGGTGTTCCTGATCTTCGCGGCGGCGGGCCTGCCGCAGGTGAAGGAGATCGGCGTCGGCCTGGCCGTGGCGATCTTCCTCGACGCGACGGTCGTGCGCCTGATCCTCGTGCCCTCGACGATGGAGCTGATGGGCAAGTGGAACTGGTGGCTGCCGAAGAGCCTGGACCGCATCCTGCCCGACGTGGACTTCGAGTCCTCGGGCCCGAAGGCGCCGCCCGCCGAGCCGACCGAGCCCGCGCTAGCCGCGCGGTAGGACCCGCATCCGCAGCCCGCCCTTGGGGACGATCGCCCCGGTCGCCAGCGGCCGGGGCGGGTCCTCGCGCATCGGCTTGAAGCGGAGCCGGCGCCCGAGCGTGGTGAGGATCAGGACGGCCTCGCGCATCGCCAGGTCGTGCGCGTGGCACTCGTAGGGGCCGGCCGAGAACGGGAAGTAGGCGCCGGGCGCGGGGCGGACGTCCCAGCGATCGGGATCGAACCGCAGCGGCTCCTCCCAGACGGTCTCGTCGCGATGGGTGAAGTACGGGCTGAGGACCAGCAGGTCGCCCTCCGGGATCACGTGGTCGCCGAGCCGGTAGTCCGCGGTGACCTCGCGGAAGAAGCTCCAGACCGGCGGGAACAGCCGCAGCGTCTCCTTGATCACGCGGACCGTGTAGCCGGTGTCGCCCGCGTCGAGCGATGCGTGCCAGCGCGCTTCGATCTCCGGGTGGCGCGCCAGCAGGTGCAGGCCCCAGGTGAAGATGCCCATCAGCTGGTCGGCGCCGAGCCACTGCTTGACGGTGGCCTGCACGGTCTGATCGTCCGGCTCGAGTGCGACGAGCCGGCTGAGGAGATCGCCGGCCGGCTGCGCCCGCCGCGCCGCGATCGCCACGTCGATCGCCGCGTCCAGCCGGCGCCGCGCCGCGCGCGTGCGGGCGCCGGCCGGCGTGCTCCAGCGGCGCGGGCCGAACGGGCCGAGCAGCCAGACGAGCGCGGCGACTCCCGCCTCCTGCGCGCGCAGCAGCTCGGGCGTGAGCTCCTCGCCGGTGAGCGCCGCCCAGTCGATCCCCCACACGTGCGCGCGCGACGCGGAGAAGAGCTCGACGATGGTGCCCTCGATCTCGCCCGCCCAGCGCTCCGTGCGCTCACGCGCGACCTCGAGCGTGCGCGGATCCTCGAGCAGCGGCTTCCACAGCGTGTCGCGCTGGCGGTGGTGCTCGGCGCCCTCGGTCAGGATCAGGCCGCCCGAGTACCACTTGTCGAGCGCCATCAGGCGCCCGCGCGAGAACGGCGGCCAGTCCTCGTCGACCAGCGCGGCGTGGATCAGCTCCGGGCGCCGCACCAGATGCACGGTCTTGCTGCCCAGCCGCGTCGAGAGGACGTCCCCCTCGAGCGCCCGGGCGCCGTCCAGGTAGGCGAGCGGGTCGGCTCCGAAGCGTGCGAGCTGGACCGCGCCGCGACGCCGCGCCCCGGCCGGCGCCGCCACCGCGCTCAAACGCGTGGGACCGGCTTCATCAGGGCGCCCTTCTTCGGCTCGGTCGCCCACGTCGCGGACGGCTTGGGCTCCGGGCCGGCGGGGCGGTAGGCCCAGCGCTGGCCGAGCGTGGCGAGGATCAGGACCGCCTCCTTCATCGCCAGCCCGCGGCCGTGGCACTCGTACGGGCCGGCGCTGAACGGGAAGTAGGAGAGCTCCGGCGGACGCTCGGCGCCCTCCGACCAGCGCTCCGGGTCGAAGCGCTCGGGGTCGGGCCAGTAGCGCGGGTCGCGGTGCGTCGCCCACGGGCTCATGCCCATCAGGTGGCCCTTCGGGATCACCGTGTCGCCGAGGCGATAGTCCTCGGTCATCATCCGGAAGAAGCCCCACACCGGCGGGTAGACGCGCATCGACTCGTGCAGGATCTTGATCGTGTACGGCAGCGAGCGCATGTCGTCCACGGTCACCGGGCGGTCGCCCAGCACGGAGTCCAGCTCGGCGTGCCAGCGCGTCTCGACCTCGGGGTTCTGCGACAGCAGCCACAGCGTCCAGGTGAACAGCGCGTGCAGCTGGTCGGCGCCGAACCACATCTTGAACGTCGCGCGGACCTGCTCGTCGGAGGTGATCGAGCCGTCGGCGTCGGCGAGCCGCACGAGCTGGGTGAGGAAGTCCTCCCCGGGAACCGGACCGGAGCCGTCGGCGCCGATGCGCGAGCGGCGCTCGGCGATCATCAGCGCGATCACCGAGTCCAGCTTGCGCTTGGCCTCGCGCGTCTTCTTGCTCTGCGGGAGCGGCCAGTTCCAGCGCGCCGGGCCGAACGGAAGCACGAGCCAGGCCAGCGCCTCGACGCCGAGCCCGAGCGCCTCCAGGATGTCCGGCGCCGCGTCGAGATCGGTGCCGGTCAGGGCCTGCCAGTCGATCGCCCAGCAGTGCGACCGCAGCTCCTTGTACAGCTCGATCGGCCGGCCCTCGACCCACGAGTCGGCCTTCTTGCGCGTGCGCTCGACCGCGATGTCGGTGATCAGCGGGTCGTTGAAGAGCGGCTTCCAGAGGTCGTCGCGCTGACGATGGTGCTCCGGACCGTAGGAGAGGAAGAGCCCCTCCGTGTACCACTTCGACAGGCCCATGAGGCGCCCGCGCGAGATCGGCGGCCAGTCCTCATTGAACATCGCGAGCTTGAGGTACTCGGGCTTGGTGACGAGGTGCGCCGGAAGGTTGCCGAGCTTGAACGGGACGACGTCGCGCCCGTCCTCGCGGAGGGCGTCGAGGTACGTCAACGGGTTCGAGAGGAACCGGACGAGCTCGATCACGCCGTTGTCGCGCGAGCGGCCGGACGGAGGAGCGGACTTGGAGGCCGCGGCATCCGCGGGCATGGTGCTCGTGCTCATCGCGGCGAACGTACAGGACTCGACCGGCCAGGGAAAGGGGGTCACCGCGCTTGACGGGCCGCGTCACGCCGCACTAGCTTGGCACGCGATGGCAGTCGAAACCGCGCCCGCACCCACCGAGGCCCCCGCCGCGAAGCCGCACGGCGGCAACGTCGCGGGCCGCGCCCGCGCCCTCACCCTGTTGACGCCGATCCGTCCGTTCTGGGTCCCGTTCCTGTGGCTCGTGATGCGCAGTGCGCGCTACCACACGTACTTCCGCGATCACAGCCTGCAGTTCAAGTTCATCTACTACGTGCGCTGGGCGATCTTCCGCGAGTTCGCCCCGAACGAGAAGAAGAAGTACTCCTACCTCCTGTTCGAGAGCAACTTCGACATCCCGTGGCGGCAGTACATCGACGCATTCGCGTATGTGATCCCGAAGGACATCCGCGTCATCTGGGGCCGCGGCTTCGCGTTCCCGGGGCCGCCGCCGGCCGAGCCGCTGAAGCGCTGGATCGCGATGAACAGCCTCGAGGGCGGCCACTACCACTCCGCGTATCCGCAAGCGAGCGTGAAGATGACGATGGCGGCGCTCGAAGCCCATGAGCGCCTGCGCGAGCTCGAGCAGGCGGCCGGCAGCATGAGCCCGGCCGAGTTCCGGACGGCGTTCGACGCCGCCGTCGCCGACCTCCAGCTGCATCTCTGATGGGCCTGCGCGACACGCTCAAGCTGGTCACCCAGCTCGATCCGAACAAGTACGGCAGCGCGTACGGGCTGACGTCGCTGATCCCGATCTTGCCCGGGCACGAGGACGCGCTGGAGGCGCACCTCGCCTCGCTCGATCCGCTGGACTCGCCGCTGAAGCGGCTGCCGCAGCTGCACTTCTCCCGCCTGCACGTGATCCGTGACCTCGTCTACCAAGGACCGCCGCAGGTGCCCGAATCGCTCGACCAGTCCTACCTGATCTTCACGACGAGCCACGACGGCGAGCTGGAGCCGCTGCTGCGCGACCTCGCGGTCCAGGTCCGCGAGGAGGCCGACGCGATCTTCGGCCACTGCGTGGGCTTCCCGGGGACGGCGGACCCGGCGGCGTTCGCCGCCTGGGTCACGACGCACCGCAAGGACAACGGGTACCTGCTGACGCCGTGGCCGTTCAAGAAGGTCCAGGAGGTGCAGGAGGCGCTGCGCGTGCAGACAGGCTTCGGCGAACTCGTGGAGAACGAGCGCAACATGAGCGATGCCGAGCTGCAGGCCGCCTTCCGGGCGTTGATGCGTCCGTGATGCGCGCTCGACCGGATCTGCTCCCGCGGCGGCAGCGCTCGCGGACGGGCATCGACGTGGAGGATCTGCAGGGCAACCTGCTGCGCGGCTACACGCACGAGTCCGGCGCGTACGTCTTCGTGCGCGTCGCGGACGCCGTGCTGGGCCGGGCATGGCTGCACGGGCTCATGCCCGGGGTGACGTCCGCCGAGCCGTGGGACGAGATGCCGCCGGACACGCTCAACCTCGCGTTCACGTTCGCCGGCCTGGCGGCGCTCGGCGTGCCGGCGCCGATGCTGGCCACGTTCCCGGAGGACTTCCGCGACGGCATGGCGGCACGCGCCGACCTGCTGGGGGACCGCGGCGACAGCGCGCCCTCGCGCTGGGAGCCGGGTCTCGGAACCGGCGACGCGCACGTGCTCGTCTCGCTCTACGGCATCGACGACGCGGCGCTGGAGCGGGCGCGCGCGCGGCTGCAGGAGTCGCTGGACGCGGCCGGCGGCGCCGTCGAGGTCGTGCACGAGCAGCGGTCGAAGGTCCTGCCCGAGGGGCACGACCACTTCGGCTTCAAGGACGGGATCGCCCAGCCGGCGATCGAGGGCTCGGGCGCCGAGCCGCGGCCCGGCGACGGGCTGCCGAACGAGGGCGGCGGCTGGCGCTCGCTGGCCGCGGGTGAGTTCGTGCTCGGCTGCCGCGACCAGGACGGCGGCTTCCCGATCGCCCCGGCGCCGCCGTTCGACCGGCACTCGACGTTCGTCGTCTACCGCAAGATGCGGATGCATCCGGAGCGGTTGCGGACGTATCTCGGCTCGTTCCCGGGCGAGGATCCGGCGCGGCTCGCGGCCAAGATGGTCGGGCGCTGGCAGGACGGGACGCCGCTGGTCGCGTCCCCGCACGGCCCGGACCCGGCGATCGCCGGCGACCCGCAGCGCGTGAACGACTTCCGCTACTGCGACGATCCGGCCGGCATGGCGTGCCCGGTCGGCGCCCACGTGCGGCGGGCGAACCCACGCGACCACGACGGGTTCTTCGGCGGCAAGCTCTCGGACCGCCACCGGATCATCCGCCGCGGTCGCGCCTATGGGCCGCCGCTGCCGGACGGCGCCGTCGAGGACGACGGCGTGGACCGCGGGCTGATCTTCAAGTGCTACCAGGCGGACATCGAGCGGCAGTTCGAGGTGATCCAGTCGCGCTGGGTGGACGACGGCGATCCGTTCGGGGTCGGCGACGATCGCGACCCGATCATCGGCTACCACCAGAACGGCGGCGGTCGCATGGTCGTCCAAGGCTCCCGTCCCGTGGTGCTCGGGCGGCTGCCGAACTTCGTGACGGTGCGCGGGGGCGAGTACCTCGTCCGCCCCGGTCTGCGGGCATTGCGCTGGCTGGCGGCGCCCATGTAGGTATCTTTGGGCAGACGTCGACCCGCGCGGAACTCGAACGCCTCGAGCTGCGGCTCGCGGCGATCCCCACCTCCATCGGGCAGGTGCGCCACGAGGTGGTTGCGTTCGCGGAGCGGCACATGCTCGCCGCGGCGGGGGACGTGGCGCTCGCGATCACCGAGGCGGCGACCAACGCGGTCGTGCACGCGTACCGCGACGGCGCGCCCGGGCAGATGCGCGTCGTGGCCTGTGCGCGGGCGGACGGGCTGGTCGTGGTCGTGCGCGACTACGGGTGCGGCATGCAGCCGAACCCCGACTCCCCGGGGCTCGGGCTCGGCCTTTCCGTGATCGGCGCGGTGGCGCACGAGATGAACATCGAGCGGCCCGACGACGGGGGCACCCGGATCCGGATCCACTTCCGCGTGGCGTTGCGCGCGGCGGCCGCGAGCGCGTCATGACCGCGGTGCTCGTGGCGGGCGCCCGGACGCCGATCGGCCGCTTCCAGGGCGCCCTGGCCGGGGTCGACCCGGTGTCGCTGGGCGCGCACGCGGTGTCCGCCGCGCTCTCGCGGGCCGGCGGCCTCGAGCCCGACTACGTCGCCATGGGCAACGTGCTGCAGGCGGCCAACGGCCAGAACCCGGGGCGGCGGGCGGCGCTGCAGGGCGGCGTGGGGCGGACGGTTCCCGGCATCACGCTGAACGACGTCTGCCTCGCGAGCATGAGCGCGGTGGCGCTGGCGGCGGCGATGCTGCGCGAGCAGGAGGCGGCGTGTGTGCTCGTGGGCGGCTTCGACTCGATGACGCGCGCGCCCCACGCCGTGCGGATGCGGCCGGCGACGAGGATGGGGGACCGGCCGCTCGTCGACGTGATGCTCCACGACGGCCTCTACTGCTCGATCGCCGACGCCGGCATGGGCGGCATGTCGGATCTGGAGAACGCGCGGCTGGGGATCTCGCGCGAGGCGCAGGACGAGTTCTCGGCGCGCTCGCACGCGCGGGCGCTGGCGGGCCGAGAGCGCCTGGCGCAGGAGATCGCCCCGGTGGGGGACTTCGCGCTCGACGAAGGCGCTCGCGAGAGCTCCTACGAGGCGCTCGCCGCGCTCGCGCCCGCGTTCTCGCGCGACGGCACGATCACGGCGGGGAACGCGTCGCAGGTCTCCGACGGCGGCGTCGCCGGGGTGGTCACGTCGGCTGCCGCGGCGTCTGACGCGGGGGTCGAGCCGCTGGCGGAGATCGTCGGCCGCGCGGTCGTCGCCGGGCCGGACTCGACGCTGCACCTGCGCCCGGCGGAGGCGTCGGCGAAGCTGCTCGAACGCCACGGGCTCGACGCCCGCGACATCGCGCTGTGGGAGATCAACGAGGCGTTCGCGGGCGTCGTGCTGGCGTCGGCGGCGGCGCTTGGGATCGACGAGGAACGCGTGAACGTCAACGGCGGCGCGGTCGCGCTCGGGCACCCGCTCGCCGCATCCGGGCTCCGGCTCGTGCTCACGCTGGCGTACGAGCTGCGCCGCCGCGGCGGAGGCCTGGGCGTCGCCACCCTGTGCGGCGGCGGAGGTCAGGGAGAGGCGATCCTCCTGCGCGTGTGACGGACGTCCTCGTCATCGGCGCCGGTCCCTACGGCCTCGCGGCGGCACACGCGGCCCGGCGCCTGGGGCTCTCGGTCGAGGTCCTCGGGCGGCCGATGAGCTTCTGGCGCGAGCACATGCCCGCCGGGATGTTCCTCCGCTCGGGTCCGGACTGGCACCTCGACGTCGCGGCAGAGCTCACGTTCGAGGCGTTCGACCCCGTCAGTCCCGACCCGATCCCGATCGCGCGCTATCTCGAGTACGCCGACTGGTTCGCGGCGAAGGCGGGGATCGCGGTCCGCGACGAGGTGGTCGTCACGGTCGCGCCGGCCGGCGACGCGGCTTCGCGCGGGTTCGTCGCCACGCTCGCGAGCGGGGCCGTGATCTCGGCCCGCGCCGTGATCGCCGCGCCCGGCATCGCGCACTTCGGCGTCATCCCCGAGTGGGGCGCCGGAGTCGGCGCGCACACGGTCGATCTCGTCGGCTTCGACGAGCTGGCGGGCGCCCGCGTGGTGATCGTCGGCGGGCGCCAGAGCGCGTACGAGTGGGCGGCGCTGATCGGCGAGGCGGGCGCCGAGCGTGTGGACGTCGTCCACCGCCATCCCGAGCCGCGCTTCGATCGCGTGAGCTGGGCGTTCGTGGAGCCGCACATCGAGCGGACGCTCGCGGTGCCGGGCTGGTGGCGGCGGCTGCCCGCGGCCGGGCGCGAGGCGATCGGGCAGCAGTTCTGGGACGTCGGCCGGCTCACGCTCGAGTACTGGCTCGCGCCGAGGCTCGCGCGGCTGCCGGTCCACCGGCACGCGGGCGTCGAGGTGGTGGCGCCGCCCGCGGGCGGCGAGCTCGAGCTGTCCGACGGCACCCGCCTGCACGCCGACAGGATCGTGTTCGCCTGCGGCTACCGCGCCGACATCGCCCGCGTCCCGTATCTGCCGCCGGTCGCGAGCACCGGCGGCTTCCCCGACCTCGACGCGTCCTTCGGCACCAGCCTCCCCGGCCTCTACATCCCCGGCTTCGCGGCGACGCGCGACTTCGGCCCGTTCTTCGGCTTCGTCCGCGGCGCGGTGCCGGCCGCGGCGCTCATCGCGCGCGACCTCGAGGTCCGGCTGGCTACGTGAGCAGCGTCCACGGGTCGAAGCGCTCGATCGGGATCACGCGCACGCGCGGCAGCGCCACGGTGAACGCGCCGACGTCGTCCTCGAGGTCATAGAGCTCGACGCCGCCGATCTCGGTCAGCGCGCTGCTCATCAGCTCGCGGAACCCGAGCAGCCCGATGCGCCGCTCCGGCTGCTCCGCGAGCAGCGCGATGTGCGGCGCGAAGTCGCCGTCGTGGCTGGCGAGCAGGACGTCGCCGTGGCCGCGCTCGGCCAGCGCGTCGAGCGTGCGCTGGATGGCGACGTCGACGACCTTGACGTCGGCCGGTCCGCTGAGCAGCACCGGCCGGTAGCTGAGGGCGGTGAGCGCCTGGACGAACGCCATCGGCAGGCTGCCGGACGCGTTGAGGAAGAACAGCCCGCGCACGGGCTGGTCCCAGACCGCGCGGGCGTAGTCGCGCACCCGATCCCAGCGCGGCCGCTCCTCCGAGGCGGGACGCCTCCCGAGCACGCTCGCCCCCAGCGTCGCGTCGATGTTCTCGCCATCGACGACCAGGAACGTCTCGGCGGGGGTCGATGGCACGCGGCGAGCATACGGGTCGACGGGTCGACGGGCGGCACCGCGGCGCCATAGGCGTGGCCCCACGGCACGACGGCGCGGCATCGCGCGGCGCCGGTGTGGGGCGCGACGGCGCGGCTTCCGAATCGTTTTGCGAGTTTCGGAACGCGGTCAGCCCGACCCGCTGAGCGCGACGGCGCCGATCGCGCCGACGTCGATGCGCTTCTGCAGGATCGTGGCGATCGGTCGCGGTAGCCGCGGACGTGTCGCATGATCGGCGAACTGCGCGGGGAAGGGATGCGCGGGTCTAACCGGCCCGCCGGCTTGCCGATCACGATCGATCACGCGCGCGCGCACTTCGCCCAGGTACGACCATCATCGCGCCCGCCCGCCGGGGGATGCCTTACGAACCTTCGAACTATTCGAAGCTTCGTCGCGCACCCCCTCGCCGCGCGGCGCCGAAACGATCATCGTGGCCTCGCGAGCCGCGCAGGCAACCTGACCCACGCCCTTACCAGCGCAGGTCGCCCGCGCCCCCGCGCGGGCGCGCGGGGGCGCCGGCGAGCCGCCGGATTGCGGGAAGATCGCCGGCGAGCTCGACGGACATCCCCGGGATGCCGACGGGGTGCGTTCCGCCGAGGCCCTGCTGCGGTTGGCGGCGGGTCAGCTCGTCGGCTCCGGCTTCGATCAGGCTTCGCTTCTGGTGGGACGCGCCTCCGCGCGGCGCGGACCGATCGCGTTCGATCAAGACCGGGGCGCTATCCGAGCGCGATCGACCACGACGGACCCCCTCGCGTACGTGATCGTTTGGCGCGTGAGCGCTCACCCGCCCCGCGGAGGTCACGGCGCGGTGGCCCGGGACGAGCGCGAGCTCCGCTTGCTGGACGGCCTCGCGTCGGTCGCGCGTCGGTCGCCCGGCAGGCGTCAAACGTCGGCCGCGGCAGCGAGGATCCGGTGGGGGCGCAGCCGCTTCATGACCGCTGTAGGACCCGTTCTCAGCGTATGCGACGCAACGCTGGGCGAGCGGAGGCACGACGGCGCCGCATCGCGCGGCACGGCCGGGCACGCGCGATGGGCGGCGTCGCGCGCCACGAGCGGCGTCGGCGGCCGCCCATCGCTCAGTCCGGCAGGTGCGGCATCGCGATCCCCGGGTCGCGGTGCAGGAGCACCGCGCGGACGATGGCGTCGGAGCCGTAGCGGTCGCGGACCGAGTCCAGCGCCGCGTCGAGCGCGGTCGGGCGGTGACGCTCGAGCGGCAGCGCGAGCTGCACCTCGTCGGCGTTGAGAAGGTTCGTCAGCGCGACGCCGAGCAGCGTGAGGCCGCGCTCGGCGATCAGCGGTCGCGCCGCCGCGAGCAGCTCTCGCGCGACGCCCAGCAGCGTCCGCGTCTGCGCCGTCGCCTCGGTGATCGTGTGCGACCGCGTCGCGCGCGTGTAGTCCGAGAACCGCAGCCGCAGCACGACGGTGCGGCAGGCGCGCGAGGCTGCGCGCATCCGGCGCGCCACCCTGTCGATCAGGGCGACGAGCGTGGCGTCGAGCTCCTGCGCGGTCCTCGGCCGCCGCCCCAGCGCCCTCTGCGCGCCGATCGACCCCCGGCGCACGCCCGTCCGCACCCGCCGCGGGTCGCGATTGTGCGCCAGCGCGTGCAGCTGCTTGCCCGCCGCGCGGCCCAGCAGACGCACGAGCACGCCCTCGTCGAGCGCCGCCACCTGCCCGACGGTCAGCAGGCCGCGCGCGTGCAGCCGGTCGGCCGTCTTGACCCCGACGCCCCACAATCGCTCGACCGGCAGCGGACGCAGGAACGCGAGCTCCTCGGAGGGCGCCACCATGAGCAGCCCGTCGGGCTTCGCCACCCCGGAGGCGACCTTGGCGAGGAACTTCGTCCGCGCCACGCCGACCGTGACCGGCAGCCCCACCTCCTCGCGCACGCGTGTGCGCAGGCGCGCGGCGATCTCCTCCGGCGACCCCGCGATCCGCCGCATCCCGCGCACGTCGATGAACGCCTCGTCGATCGACAACCCCTCGACCACCGGCGACGTGTCCTCGAACACGTCGAACATCGCCCGGCTGGCCTCGGTGTAGGCCTTGAACCGCGGCGGCACCTCGATCAGCCCAGGGCACAGCCGCCGTGCCGTCGCCCCGCCCATCGCCGTCCGCACGCCGAACGCCTTCGCCTCATATGACGCGGCGAGGACGACCCCGCCGCCCACGGCCACCGGCCGGCCGCGCAGCGACGGGTCGTCCCGCTGCTCTACGGAGGCGAAGAACGAGTCGGCATCCGCGTGCAGGATGGTCGCCTCAGACACGAACGCATGTTCGCATCGCCCCCGGACGTCAGACCAGGTCGCCCATCTGCACGATCACGTACCAGCCCGCGAAGAACCCGTAGAAGAGCACCGCGAAGCACAGCGCGCCCAGGCGGAACCCGTGCACGCGGATCGCCGGCGGCAGCCCGCCCCGGTTCAGGCGGATCAGCAGGATCGAGTAGACGAACATCACGATCCCGTTGAGGCACGCGCTCAGCAGCAGCAGCACGAGCGGCTGGCCGAAGCCCGTGACGCCGACGACCGCCAGATAGAGGAAGCCGATCCCGGCGTTGGAGCTGATGTAGGGCCAGAGGATGTACTCGCCCGACCCGGCCCCGACGCCCGCGAGGATCACGCTCGGGCCGAGCACCTTGCGCAGCGGGAGCGGCTCCGGGATGTCCCGGTACTCCATCGGCGGGAGGAAGTCGCTGCGCACCTCGGGCGCGCGGGATCAAACTAGCCCGTCAGAGCCCGATGCCCGGGATGCCGCCGGAGCTCATCTGCAGGTCGTCCCACGCCTTGGCCGCCATCTCCCAGTCGGTCTCGGAGTCCTGTGCCTCGGAGTGGCGAAGCATGCGGATCAGGTACGCGAGCGCGGACAGCATCGCGATCGCCGCGAACGCGATCTGGACGCTGAGCACGCCCTCCTCGGTCCAGTAGACGTCGTCGAGCTCCAGCAGCAGCGCCGACTCGTCGAGCACGAGCGCCACACCGACGCCGAACGGGAACGCCAGGTACTTGTCGAGCTTGTCGCCCTTGGTGCCGATCGCGAAGCCGCCCGCCGTCAGCGCGAGGACACCGCCGGGGAGGAAGTGGTGGATGTGGCGGTCACCGACGACCACGTCCTTGATCGGCCCGAAGCCGCCCTTCTCGCGGATCGTCCACGTGATCCCGCGCGTGACCCCGAACGCGACCGTGAACGAGGCGAGCATGTTGAAGAGCGAGTTCTCGCGCGTCCGCGACACCGCGTAGCCCTCGCGGATCACCGCGATCGCCTCCAGCGGCTTGGCCTTGCGATCCTCGGGCGAGGAGATCTGACGCGAGCGCGGGAGCATCCCGAGCCGCCAGATCCGTGCGATCTCGGCGCCGAACACGGTGATCACGGCGCCGCCGGCGAGCACGCCGAGGATCTGCGTGCGCCCGGTCTTGCTGCGGCCCGCCTGGCTGGCGGCCTCGAGCCGCTTACCCTTGCGCGACGTCGCCATTGCGCCGACCCTTGCGCAGGTAGACCTGAGCGAGCTGGTTCACGAAGATGACGCCGAACCTGACCAGCCCGCCGAGCTTGTCGCCGAGGCCGCCCGCCCCGCCGGCCCGGAACGTCGTGAGCTGCTTGGCGAAGTCCTGGACGCGGATCTTCAGGATGCCCGAGGCGACGACCTCGGCGGTCGCCTCAGCGCCCTCCTCCACGTGACCCTTGAGCACGCGCGTGAAGAGCGTCGTCGTGTCCTTCCAGAGATCGAAGCCGGCGTCGTTCTCGACCAGCTTGAAGCCCGTCAGCGTCAGCGGGTGGCCGACGCCGTCGCGGAACCAGAGCCGGTAGAGCATCCGCTTGACGCCGGGGGCGGAGTCGACGAACAGGTTGAAGTCGCCGCGCTCGACCGGCAGGCGCCCGCCCAGCGCGTCGCACTGCAGGTAGCCGACCGCGCCCGCATGGCGCAGGGGATCCTGCGAGAAGCGATCCATGTCGGCGACCTCGATGGTGAGGTGGAACTTCAGGAACTCCGCGCCGTCGCGGTCGCCGGCGGCGCCGCGCGCGAAGTCGGTCTCGCCGAACGTGACGTGGCCGAGCATCTCCTCGGTGAAGCGAACGCTGGTCATGAGGCGGCCGCCTCCGCGGCGCGTCGGTCGGGTTCGATGATCTGGTCCGCGAAGCGGTCGGCGAGCGCCGCGATCGTGAAGCTCGGGTTCGGCCCCGTCGGCCCCGGCATGACCGAGCCGTCGGCGACGTGCAGCCCGGGATAGCCATAGACGTTGCCCCACGGGTCCACGACGCCCTCGTGGGGGTTGCGGCCCATCGGCGCGCCGCCGAGCGGATGCACCGTGATCACGCGCCGCAGGAACCACAGCGGGTTGTCCGCGAAGCGGCCGCCGAGCGCCTCGGCGAAGCCGCGCGAGGTCGTCCGCAGCCGCTCGAAGTAGGCGTCGGACTCCTTGCGCCTCCAGTTCGTGTCCAGACGTCCGTTGCGCAGGAACAGGCGGCCGTCCGGGATGTCGCGGCCCATGCCGAGCAGCGGCAGGCCGCCGGAGGAGAGCGCGCCGGGGAGCATGAGGTCGGCGATCTCGGCCGTCACGTCGGTGTCGGGCGTGCCCTTGAGCCAGTTCTTGACCAGGTACATGCCCGCCTTGCGCCAGCGCCAGATCTGCTGCGGGGCCGAGATCACGTGCAGGACCCACGCGAGGTGCTGCGGGTAGCCGGCGTCCTGCAGGTAGAACCCGCGTCCGGTGCCGCCGTCCTCGGCGCCCGGCATGCGCGCGGTCGTGGTGATCACCGGGCCGTAGCCGGAGTCGATGATGCGCGGCGTCCGGACGCCGTCGGTCACCCGGCTCGTGTTGAGCGCGAGCGTCAGCAGGTCGCCGTTGCCGCTGAAGCGCGTGCCGAGCTTGTGCGAGAGCCGCGGGAAGGCGCCGCGGTTGCGCAGCAGCAGCTCGGTCGTGCCGAGCGTCCCGGCGCTCAGGATCAGGTGGTCGCAGGTCAACCGGACCTGGACCGGGCGCGTGGGGTCGATCCCGAGGTCGCCGTACTCGACCGCGTAGCCGCCGCCTTCCAGCGGCTCGAAGCGGCGCACGTCGCACAGCGTGCGGATCTCCGCCCCCGCGTGCTTGGCCTGCGTCAGGTACGTGTAGTCGAGCGAGTTCTTCGCGCCGGCGTTGCAGCCGACGTCGCACTCGCCGGTCATCGTGCACGTCGTGCGCGTACGCCCGTGGAGGTTCGGGATCTTCTCCTCGATCGCCTCGCCGGGCACCGGGGGGCGCCCTTCGTTGGCGAAGGTGACGGCGAGCTTGGGGTGGTACCACTCGAGCCCGTTGGCCTCCGCGGCCTCGCGGAACGCGATCGTCTTCGGCGTCGACGCGTACGGCTCGTGCTCGACCGGGAAGCGCTGCAGCGGGATGACCTTCTCGACGTTGTCGTAGTGCGGATCGAGCTCCGCGCGCGTGACCGGCCAGTACTCGTAGCCGCCGTCGTCGAGGTCCTCCTTGACGAACCACTTCTCGTCCTTGCGGATGAAGACGTTCGCGTAGATCAGCGACCCGCCGCCGAGGCCGGCGGACACGAGCGAGTCGATCCCCCGGAACGACCAGTAGTGGTACATGCCGGTCAGGCCGCGCTCTGGGTCCCAGAAGCTCTCGCGCGCCCGGTACGGGCTGCGCGTGAACGAGCCGGGCGGATACGGCCGCCCGCGCTCGAGCACCAGCACGCGCTTCCCCGCGTCGGCGAGACGGTACGCCGTCACCGACCCGCCGAAGCCCGAGCCGACGACGATCGCGTCGTAATGGTCCGAGGTCATTGGGGCCAACCGTAACCGCGCGGCGCCGCTACGAGCAAGTGGCTAAGGCCGGATGACCGGGGTGGGGAGGGGATGCACGCCTTATCCCAGCAGCGTGCGGCCGCCCGCCGAGCTCAGCGGGAACGTGTCGAGGTCCAGCGCGACGACCGCGAGGTCGGCGAACAGCCCGACCTTGGTGAGGTCTTCGCGCAGGTAGGGGCCGCCGTCGCGGCGGTCGAGCACGGACAGGACGCCGATCGTCTTGCCTTCGCGCACGAGCGGCGCGACGACCATCGTGTACGGGACGTAGCCCGTGCCGGCCGCGACCTGGCGGGCGAAGCGCGGGTCGGTGCGGCACTCGGGCACGAACACGCCTTCGCCGGTCGAGACGACGGAGCCCGCCAAGCCGACGCCCGGCGACAGCCGCATGCCGACGACCTCCGCCGCGCCCGCGCCCCAGGCGGCCTCGTAGATCAGCTCGCCCGAGCCCGGGTCGGTCAGCGCGATCGAGCACGCGGCAGCCTCGAACATGCCGGCGGCGGTCCGCACGATCGCCTCCATGACGCGCCGGCGCGTGGTGCCGCGACCGAGGCTCTGGGCCAGCGACTGGCCGCGGTCGGCGGTGATCGGCACGCCGATCGCCTCCGCGAACGCCGACGCGGACGAGATCCGCTGCTCGGGCAGCATCTCCAGGCCGCCGACGAGCGCCGCCTTGAGCTCGGGGCTCAGCCCGGGGGCGATCTTCTCGAGCTTGAGCGTGTCGCCGTAGCGCGGCGGGCTGCCGATGATCAGCGTCCACAGCGTCGCCGCGAGGCTGAAGATGTCGCTCGCCGCCGACACCGTGCCGCCGGCGAAGACCTCGGGCGCCATGTAGCGCGGGGTGCCGACGGCGATCGTGCCCTGGTCCTCCTCGGACCCGAGCGCGCGCGCGACGCCGAAGTCCACCAGCACGACGCCCTCGCCGCCGAGGATCATGTTCTGCGGCTTGACGTCGCGATGCACGATCTGCTGTCCGTGCACGTACTGCAGCGCCTCGCAGGTGTGGCGCACGTACTCGATCGCGTCGCCGACGATCAGCCCGGGATCGCCCTCGCGCTTCATCAGCATCCCGAGCTCGGTGCCGTGCACGAGCTCCATCACGATGTAGAGCCCCTGGTCGTCGCTCGCGTGGTCGAGCACCTTCACGACGCGCGGGTGGCTGAGGCTGGCGAGCAGCCGCGCCTCGATCTCGAAGCGCGCGGCGTGGCGGACGTCGAGCAGCCGCTTGACGGCGACGTCGGAGCCGCTTTCGCGGTCGCGCGCGCGATAGACGGCGCCCATCGCGCCGCTGGAGATCGGCGCGATGATCTCGTAGCGGCCCTGGAGCGCCTCGCCCCCGACCGCTGTGGCCTCCTGATCCGGCCGCGTCACCGGCGACCACCGCCACCCAGTCCAAGGGCCGGCACGGCGGTCGCTATGAGCATCGCTTCGCGGATGCTCACTCGCCTCAACCCGCCGCGATCAGGCACGCCGGCGCGGGCATGTCCAGCGCACGCAGCATGTCCATGACCAGTCCGCCTGCGCTTGCGGGGCGGTCCTCGGCGTCCTTGGCCATCCCGGCCGCGATCACGTCATCGAGGGCGGCGGGAAGCTCGGGCCGGCGGTCGCAGACGCTCGGCGGCGGATCGACGATATGGGCGTACATGACGGCCGCATCAGTGTCGCGCGCGAAGGGGACGGAGCCCGTGAGCGTCTCGATCGCGAGGCACGCGAGGCCGTAGATGTCGGTCGCGGGGCCGATGCCTTCGCCGTCCAGGAGCTCGGGAGCCATGTAGTCGATTGTGCCCAAGACCTGGCCCGGCGCCGTCAACGCCTCGCCTTCGGGGTCGCGCGCGAGGCCGAAGTCGCCGAGGAAGACCGCGTGCGGCGCCGGGTCCATCAGCACGTTGGCCGGCTTGATGTCGCGGTGCACGATCCCGTGCGAGTGCGCGGCGTCGAGGGCGCTGGCGACGCAGGCGAGGATCGTCATCGCCCGCTCGACGGCGATCGGACCCCCGAGGATCGCCGTGCGCAGCGTCCCGGAGACCAGGCGGGTCGCGATGAAGAGGTCGCCGTCGATCTCGCCGGTGCCGTGGATGGGGAGGACGTGCGCATGGTTGAGCTGGGCGAGCAGCTCGCCCTCGCGCCGGAAGCGCTCGCGGTAGACGGGGTCGATCGCCACGTCCTCGCGCAGCACCTTCAACGCGACTGCGCGTCCCGTGATGCGGTCGATCGCGAGGTATACGACGCCCATGCGTCCCACACCGACGATCCCCTCGATCCTGTAGTCACCGAGCATTGGCCTGTCCATAGCGAGATCGGCCCCAAGTCTGGCTGCTTGAACATCCCGGCGCAAGCTCCACCCCGCCGGAAGATGGGGGTCCGCCCTGGACCGCCGGGCACTGTATGCTTGCGCCGCTCCGATGCCTGAGATCGCGATCGAGCCCAGGCCGGGCGACTCCGTAGGGCCGTACCGGATCACCCGGGTGATCGGCCGCGGGCGGATGGGCGTCGTCTTCGAGGGCGTCGTGGACGGCGGGGAGCCGGTGGCGATCAAGGTCGTCACGACCGAGCTGTCGCAGGACGAGGTGTTCGTCCGCCGCTTCAAGCGCGAGGTCGACGCCGCGCAGAAGATCTCGCACCCGAATGTGGTTCCGGTACTCGCGTCGGGCGAGGAGCACGGACTGCCGTATCTGGTCCAGAAGCTGATCCCCGGCGGCTCGCTCGCCGAACGCGTGGCCAACGGCCGGCTGGACATCGGGACCACCGTGCGGCTGCTCACCGGCCCGGCGGCCGGGATCGACGCGCTGCACGGCTCCGGCCTGGTGCACCGCGACATCAAGCCGGCCAACATCCTGCTCGACGGCGACACGGCCTATGTGTCGGACTTCGGACTTGCGAAGGACAGCCAGGCGTCGAACCTGACCCGTCCGGGACAGGCGCTCGGCTCGCTGGACTACATGGCGCCGGAGCAGATCCGCGGCGAGGACGTGAGTCCCGCCACTGACATCTACGCCCTCGGCTGCGTCTTCATAGAGTGCCTCACCAGCACGCCGCCGTTCGGCGGGCGCCCGAGCATGCGCGTGCTGTTCGCGCACCTGCAGGAGCCGCCGCCCGACATCTCGGAGCTGCGCAAGGACATCAGCGCGGCGACCGCCAAGGCGGTCAACCGCGCGCTCGAGAAGGAGGCGGAGGACCGTCCCGCCTCCGCCGCCGGCTACGTGCAGTCGATCGCCCGCGCCGCCGGGCTCTAGCCCAGCCGCTTCTTCACGAACGCCGTCGCGTCGGCCTGCGACTTGGCCGAGGTGACGACCGTGCCGTGGGTCAGCCCCTCGTAGGTCTTGTAGGTCGCCTTCAGCGCCGCCGCCGTCTGCTGCGTGAAGATCGGGAAGACGGTGGTGTCCGCGGTGCCCTGCTCGATCAGCAGCGGCGTCTTGATCTTCAGGCCCTCGGGATCGTCCCGGGCGGCGAGCGCGGCGACGACGAGGCCGATGCCGGCGTCGGGCCGGACGAGCTGCGAGGTGGGCAGGGCGCCGAACGAGTCCGGCTGGCCGAGGTCCGACAGGCACTTGGCGTCGATCTGCGGATACAGCGCGGCCGCCTGCGGCGTCAGCAGCGCCTTGACGTTCAAGGCGGGATCGGCGACGTCGATGCCGCGCAGGATCATGGCCGCGAGCGGCGTCAGGCTGGTCGTGGTGACGTTGCGCAGGGCCGCGCCCTGCTCGCTCAGGTGCGACACCGGCGCGAACGCGACCGTGCCGCGGATCTTCAGCGACGGCGCCCAGGACTTCGCGAGCGCGGTGGCGAACAGCGCCGCCTGGCCGCCCTGCGAATGGCCCGCGATCACGACGTCCTTGCCGATCTCCGGGACGGCCTCACGCGCCGCGAGCACGGCGTCGAGCACACTGCGGGCCTCCGACGTGCCGATCAGGTACGGATGCGGGCCGGGCGTCCCGAGCCCCTCGTAGTCGGTCCGCACGACGGCGTAGCCGGCCTTCACCCAGCGCTGCAGCAGCGAGTGGTCGTAGCCGTTCTGGACGTTCGCGCGCGACGGCGCGCAGGTGTCGGCGATGCCGGTCGTGCCGTGCGCCCACGTGACGATCGGCCAGCCGCCCTTCGGCGCCTTGCCCTTCGGGAGCGTGAGCACGCCGGACACGGCGATGGGCCGCCCGTCGAGTCCCGTCGAGCGGTAGAGCAGCAGCCGGTTGCCCGAGCCGCCACTCAGCGCGGCCTGACCGCTGAGCTTGCGCCACCAGATCGGCTTGCCGTGCTTGCCCGCCGCCGGCGAGCTCGGCGGCGTGTAGAACGCGACCCCGGCGGGCCCGGACCGGACATTCGCCGAGGCAGCCGGAGTGCATACGGCGGCGAGCAGGATCCCGAGAAGTACCGGCTTCAGCCCCGGCACCGACCCGAGGGACTCCCTGACGGCATAGCGGCGCATCCGCGAGATGGTACGGGGCGTCACAAGGGTGGGGGTCCTCACGAGACCGCAAGGTTTCGCCAAGGTTCCGCTAAGAGTCGCTTGTCAGAGTGGCCCCTGTCGCTGACCACGACGCAAACGCTCCGGCCCCGGTTCGTCAATTCTCCCCACCGACGCCCGCCGGCCGCAGGCTTCAGGGCCGCCGCGCCTGACCAGCGCGGCGGCCCATACTGGCCCCTCGTTGGTGGGACAATCCTCACCGCAATGGCGCGGATGTGCCACTTTGGTGCTATTCCTGATGGCCGCATGAACGACCTCGTCAGCGTGCTCGATGTCGACGCGGGCCTGGCCGCGCTCGTTCCGCAGGAGCGCCGGGCCGAGGCCCGGCGGGCGACCGCGGCGGCGACCTTGAGCATCGCCGCCGGCTCCTGGAGGCAGGCGCGGAATCCGGATCGCGCCCGCGGCGGCTACGGGTTGCTGCTGGTCGACGGGATGATCATCCGGCGCGTCGGGATCGATGGCCGCTATGGCGCCGAGCTGCTCGGCCCGGGCGATCTGCTGCGGCCCTGGCAGACCGACGGGAACGTGCTCGGCATCGAGTTGTCGTGGCGCGTCGTCTCGCAGGCGCGGCTCGCCGTGCTGGACCCGCGCTGGGCCGCCCGCGCCGCTCCCTGGCCGCAGCTGGGCGCCGAGCTCGCCGGCCGCGCGCTGGCCCGCTCGGTCCGGACCGTCACCGCGATGGCGATCTCGCAGCAGCCAAAGCTCGAGCAGCGGCTGTGGATGCTCTTCTGGGACCTCGCCGACCGCTACGGCCGCGTGCACGCCGACGGCGTGCACATCGACCTGCCGCTGACGCACGAGGTGCTCAGCCACCTGGCGGGAGCGCGCCGTCCGTCGGTCTCGGGCGCGCTGACGCGGCTGGCGAGCACCGGGCGGCTGCACCGGGCCGGGCGCGCGTGGGTGCTGAGCGGGGATCCGCCGGTCGAGATGGGCTCGGCCGCGTGACGTAGTGCAGGTGGACGCCGTCGAGCGACCAGAGCGCCGACGCGTCGCCGCCGTGGACGTCGAGCAGGGCGGCGAAGTAGTCCTCCAGGGCGCGCTCGTAGGCCAGCTCGCCGGAGAGCAGCTCGCGGGCCGCCTCGACGATGCGCGGGAGGTCGTCCCGGATGCGCTCCTCGCTCATGCTCGGCGCGCGCTCGCCCTCGATCGCCGGCGGGGCGAACTGGCTGAAGCTCGGATAGCGCCCGGGGTCGGGCAGGATCGAGCGGAACGGCACGCGGTTGAAGAAGTACTCGAACCAGCGTCCGCCGGAGAGCGCGAGCCACGGCGTGCCGACGGCGAGGGCGGCCATGCCGAAGCCGGTGTGGGGGGAGAGGAAGAGCCCGGCGCGCCGCGTGACCTGGAGCTGCTCGATCAGCGGGCGGTCGAAGGCGTTCAGGGGCGCGCTCGGATGGGCGAGCAGCTCGTCCAGCTCCGCGCGGCTGAAGCTCGACGAGGTGCGGCGGTCGCGGGCGAGGCGGCCGATCAGCGCGATGCGCGCGTCGGGGAACGCCTCGTGCAGGGCGTCGAGGATCAGCGTCCATGACGCGGTGTCGGGTTACAGCGCGCGCTCGCTCGAGCCGGCGGGCATCACGGCGATCAGCGGTCGGTCGTCGTCGTCGTTCGCCGGCGGGAGCTCGAGGCGCAGTGGCGCGTGGCGGACGTAGGGCGGCCGGGGCGCGCCGGTGACGATGCGCTCCCGCGCGGCGAAGTGCGCGTCGCTCGCCTCGTAGTAGCCGCGCATGCCGGGGAAGAGGTCGAGCTGGAAGTCCTGGACGCGGCGGACGTCGTCGACCACCCAGTCCCACTCGCGCGGGACGTGGACCAGCGCGGCGGGATCAGACGCCGGCTCGAGGAACGGGTGATCGATCGCGTACGCGTGCTCGAGCCACGGGCACAGGCCGGCGAGCTCGACCGGTGTGGCGGCGTTCAGGGCGACGGACACGCCGGCGCCGCCCAGCCGGTAGCCGTTCGCGTAGTGCAGCGCCTCGACGGCGTGACCGACGGGCTGCGCGTAGAAGAAGTTCAGGAGCAGGCGCGTCAAGCGAGGAACGCGGCGATCTCGTCGACGGGGGCGCGCTCCGGCACCCGCTGCTCCTGGCGCGGCTCGCCGAGGTGCAGCAGACCGATCGGCGTCTCGTCGTCCGGCAGCTGCGCGGCGCCGCGGCCCTCGGGGGAGTCGAGCACGGGAACGCTGCGCCAGTAGCCCGCGAGCCCCCGGGCGTGCCCTCCGAGCAGCACGATGTACGCCGCGACCGCGGTCGCCAGCACGTCCTCGCGATCCTGCTCGGCGTCCCCGGTCTGCTTGGCGCTGACGACGATCAGCGTGGGGGCGCGATCCAGCTTCGCGCCCGAGCCGGGCTTGGCGGCGTCGGCGGCCGCCTTCAGCCGCTGCCGGCTCTCGGGGCCGAGGACGCGGAAGCGCCACGGGTTGGTGACGTGGTGGTTCGGCGCCCAGCGCGCGAGCTCGAACAGCTCGCGCAGGATGGCGGGGTCCACGGGCTCGGAGCCGTAGGCCTTGTGCGTGCGGCGGGAGCGGATCAGGTCGTCGAGCGTGGGCACCCACGAGACGCTAGCGGCGACGGTGCGAGTAGATGACTTGACGACTAGGTCATCTAAGTGATTAGATGAATTCCGTGAGCGAGGCTTTCGTCGTCCGTCCGAGCGGCTCGGACATGCTGACCGAGCAGATCCTGGACATGATCGAGCGCGACGGGCTGGCGCCCGGCGACCGGCTGCCGACCGTGCAGGCGCTCGCCGGCCGCTTCGCCGTCGCGACCCCGACGATGCGCGAGGCGCTGCGGCGCCTACAGGCCGTCGGGGTGGTCGAGATGCGGCACGGATCGGGGGTCTACGTGCGCCACGCGGGCCGCCGCGTCGTGCTTCCGAACCCGTATCCCGGGCGGCTGAAGATCGAGACGATCTTCGACCTGCTCGACGCGCGGCTGCTGATCGAGCCGCACCTCGCCGGGCTCGCCGCGCACGCGGACGAGGCGGCGATCGCCGAGCTCGCAAAGCTGATCGACGACGCCGGGCAACTGCTCGAGGGCCGCGAGGACGCGCGGCTCAGCGCCGTCAACCTGGGCTTCCACCGCGGCGTCGCCCGCTGCGGGGGCAACTCGGTGCTTGCCCAGGTGATCGACACGCTGCTCGACCTCTACGGGCCCGAGCAGATGGAGATCCTGCGCCTGTACGCCGACCGCGTGCACGATCACGAGGAGCACGCGGCGATCCTGGAGGCGATCCAGGCGCACGATCCGGCGCTCGCGTCCGAGCGGATGCAGCGCCACCTGGAGGGAGTCCGGACGGTGATCGCCGCCCGGGCCGCTCCGCCAGAGCGGTAAGGACGGCAGAGCTGCAGGTCTGCGAGGCCCGCGCCGTGCGCGGGTCGGGTCGCACACGCCTTCGAAGGGTCGACAAGTGGAGGAGAGCCACATGCAACCAACCGGGGAGATCTCCCGCAGGGCGTTCATCCAGCGCGGCGGGGCCGCGGCGCTGAGCACCTCGATGCTCGGGTCGCTGCTGGCCGCCTGCGGGTCGGACTCAGGCGCCAAGGCCGGCGGCGGCGCGATGCTGAAGATGACCAACGACAAGATCGCCTGGAAGGACTGGTTCGCGGCGGCCGGCAAGGCGGCGAAGACCGCCGGCGCGGTCGGCTGGAACCCGGTCGAGTACTCCGACACGACGACCTACCAGGCCGCGATCAAGACCACCGGCAACACGCCCAAGGTCACCGACATGTTCTCGTGGTGGTCCGGCTGGTTGATGAAGGAGCTCGTCGACGCCGGCATGCTCGCCGACGTCAGCTCGATCTGGCAGAAGAACGGCTCGGCTTACAGCGCGGGCCTGCGCGACGCGTTCACCTTCGGCGGCAAGCAGTACGGCGTGCCGCTGAACGTCGCGTACTGGGTCACCTATTACAACATGCACACGTTCGAGAAGCACAAGCTCGACGTGCCGAAGACGTGGGAAGAGTTCACCGGCGTGTGCGACAAGCTCAAGGCGGCGGGTGTGACGCCGCTGGCCGCCACGATCGACGGCCGCTGGCCGGGCTTCGTGTACTTCCAGGAGCTGCTCGTGCGCAAGGACCCCGCGCTGTACACCGCGCTGGTCAACGGCAAGGCGAAGTACACCGATCCGGGTGTCGCCGACGTGATGAACCTGTGGGGCGACATGATCAAGAAGGGGTACTTCAGCGACCCCTCGGCGGTCACCATCGGCAGCGGAGCCAACAACTTCCCGCAGTACTTCAAGCAGGGCAAGATCGCGATGGTCACCTGGGGCGGCTGGTTCGAGCCGACGCTCGAGGCCGCCGGCATCAAGGGCGGTGAGGACTACGGCACGTTCATCACGCCCAACGTCGACGCCTCGGCCGGCAACAACCTGATCTTCGAAGCCGGCCCGTGGTGCGTGGCCGCCAGGGGCAAGCGGCGCGAGGACGCGCTGAAGGCGACCGAGTGGTTCGCGTCCAAGGCGGGCCAGCAGAAGTGGATCGACGTCACCGGGTTCACGTCCGCGCGCTCGGACGTGCCGTCGTCCAACCCCGTCGACAAGGGCATCGACGACGCGATCAAGGCCGGCGGCCACAAGCTGCTCAACCGCTACTGGGAGGCGACGCCGCACGACATCGTCGAGGTGGCGGTCGACCAGTTCTGCAAGTTCATGCTCAAGCCCGGCGACCCGGCCGCCTTCCTACAGACGATCCAGAAGCAGGCGGATCAGAGCTGGGCGAGCGTCTCCTGACGGTGCCCGCTCCCGTCGTCGAGGCGCCGCCGCGGCTCGCCGCTCCCCGCGAGCACGTGGCGACCAAGGTCGCCCGCCGCCGGCGCAGGCGCCGGCGCGCGACCGGCTACCTCTACCTGCTGCCGATGGTGGCGCTGGTCGGCGTCTTCCTGCTCTACCCGGCGGTGAAGACGGTGTGGGTGGCATTCACCGATGCGACGGGCACGAGCGCCGGCTCGTTCGTCGGCGTGGACAACTTCAGCCGGCTGGTGAAGGACCCGGCGTTCCGGACCTCGGTGCGCAACACGGTCTACTGGGTGATCGGCGCGCTGGTGCTGCAGGTCGGGCTCGGCCTGCTGCTCGCGATCGTGCTGTCGAACATGCGGGCGGGCGACTGGCTCAAGCGCGTGTTCTACCTCCCGGCGACGCTCTCCGGCGCCGCCGTCGGCGTGATCTGGTTCTACGTGTTCAACCCTGACAACGGGCTGCTCACGAGCTTGCTGAACACGATCGGGCTCGACTCGCTCACCACGCGCTGGCTGGCCGAGCCGCCGGTGAACACCTTCGCGATGATCTTCGCCGCGATGTGGCAGGGACTGGGGCCGGCGATGATCCTGTTCCTCGTCGGGCTGCAGAACCTCCCGCGCGAGCCGATCGAGGCGGCGCGCGTCGACGGCGCGCACGGGCTGCGCCTGTTCTGGCACATCACGTTCCCGCTGTTGCGGCCCATGACGGCGGTCGTGGTGGCCATCACGATGATCAACAACTTCAAGGTCTTCGATCTGATCTGGGTGATGACCCAGGGCGGCCCGTACCGGTCCTCGGAGACGCTCGCGGTGACGATGTACCGCGAGAGCTTCGTGAGCTTCAGCATCGGCTACGGGGCGAGCGTCGCGGTGGTGCTGACACTCGTGGTGCTGCTGCTGTCGGTCTTCTACCTGCGCTCGATGTTCCGGCGCGTGGAGGTGAACCAGTGAGAGTCACCAAGGCGGGCGTGGTCCTGCTGGCGGCGGCGTGGATCGTGCCGCTGGGCCTGCTGGTGATCACGCCGATGAAGTCCTTCGGCGAGTACGCGGCCAGCTCGCAGTGGTCGCTGCCGCACGATCCGCTCCACCTGTTCGGGAACATCAAGACGGCGTGGAACAGCGCCGGGCTCGGCCCGGGCTTCCTGGCCAGCCTCAGCTACGGGCTCGTCGGCGCCGTGGTCGCGATCTTCTGCGGCGCGCTCGGCGCCTACGCCATCACTCGGCTCGAGATCCGCGGGCGGTTCTGGTGGTTCCTGCTGGTCTTCAGCGGCACGCTGTTCCCGTTCCAGATGTACCTGATCCCGCTGTTCCAGATGTACACGGACACGGGGCTCTACGACACCTGGGTCGGGATGGCGCTGTTCTACTCCGCGATCGCCACGCCGTTCTGCCTGTTCGTCCTGCGCGGATTCTTCTCGACGGTCGCGCGCGAGGTGGAGGAGGCGGCGCGGCTGGACGGCGCGTCGTCGTGGGCGGTGCTGTGGCGGATCCTGATGCCGCTCGCGCGCGGGCCGATCGCGGTGCTCGTGCTCTTCCAGTTCACGTGGATCTGGAACGACTTCATGTTCGGGCTCGTGCTCTCGACCTCGGACGGCATCCGCCCGGTGATGCCGAGCCTCGTCGGGCTCCAGGGCCAGTCCTCGAGCGCAGGACCGCCGGTGATCATGGCCGGCGCGCTGATCGGCTCGCTGCCGACGATCGCGCTCTTCCTCGCGCTCGGCCGCTACCTGCTGAGCGGCCTGACGCTGACGACCGCCGGGAGGCAAGCATGAGCCGCGCCATCGCCGACCCGCCGCATGACGTCCCGCCGCGCGAGGATCTCGCCGCGTACGCCGGGCCCGTCTGCGGCCTGCCGCTGTTCCGCTCGCGCGGCGGCCGGCTCGAGCAGGCCGTCCGCGTCACCGGCGCGGCCACGATCGCGCACGAGGGCACCGTGCTCGACCGCACCGACGGCCCGGGCCTGCTGTTCGTGCCGGAGCTCGACGCCCCCCGCGCGTTCGCGGTGACGCTCGACGGCGTCGAGCATCGGGTCGTCCTGGCGCCGCAGCGCAAGTGGGAGGTCTCGGTGATCCATCACTCCCACCTCGACATCGGCTACACCGATCACCAGCCGCTCGTGCTCGCCCAGCACCTCGCGTATCTGGACGCGGCGCTGGACCTCACGACCCAGGACGACGGCTTCCGCTGGAACGTGGAGGCCAACCTGCCGCTCACGCGCTGGCTCGCGACGCGGCCGGGCGCCGACCGCGAGGCGTTCCTCGCCCGCGTGCGCGAGCGCCGGATCGAGGTCTGCGCGCTGCCGTACACGATGCACACGGAGGCGTATTCGCTGGACGAGCTGGCGCGCACGCTGCGGCCCGCCCAGGCGCTGCGCGAGCGCTTCGGGATCGAGATCGTCAGCGCGATGCAGACCGACGTGCCGGGCGCGACGCTCGCGCTGTGCGAGTTGCTGGCGGCGGCGGACGTGCGCTACCTGTCGGTCGCCCACAACTACGCGGGCCGCTCCGTGCCGCACCTCAACGGCGGCCAGTCGCTGCGCCGCCCGTTCTGGTGGCGCGCCCCGAGCGGGCGCCGCCTGCTCGTGTGGCACACCGACAGCCCGCACGGGATCGCGTACATGGAGGGCAACCTCGCCGGGCTCGCCGAAGGCTACGAGGCGACGCTCGAGTACCTGCCGGCGTACCTGCACGCGCTGGCGACGCGGCCGTACCCGTACGGCGCGGGCACCACCGGCTGGCTCACCGGGATCGCCGCCGGCACCGAGCTCACGCGCGCGCCGCAGGAGCACGAGCTGCTGCACCTGCGCGTGCAGAGCGCGTTCGCCGACAACGCCGCGCCGAGCCCGGTGCCGGCCGAGATCGTGCGCGAGTGGAACGCGAGCTGGGCGTATCCGCGTCTCACGATGGCGACGAACCGCGACTTCTTCGAGGCGGCGCAGAAGCGGCTGGGCGACTCGATCCCGACCTACGAGGGCGACTGGACGGACTGGTGGGCCGACGGCATCGGCTCGGCCGCGCGGGAGGTCGCCGTCGCCAGGCGGGCGCAGCGGGACGTGCGGACGGCGCAGACGCTGCACGCGTGGGCGGATGCGCTGGAGGCGGCCGGAGATCCGCGCGGCGCGGCCGCCTCCGGCGCTTCGCCGGCCCCCGCCACCCCCGGCGCGTCGCCGGGCTGGCCCGCCGAGGTCGAGCGGGCGTACGAGGACCTGGGCCTCTTCGACGAGCACACGTGGGGCGCGGCCAATCCCTGGCGCGACCGGCTGGAGCACGTCGACGCCGGCGCGCTGCAGTGGCAGTGGAAGGCGGCGCGCGCGCACGCCGCGGGCGAGACGGCCGGCGCGCTGCTCGAGAGCGCGCACGCCCGCCTCGCGGCGCATGTCCCGCGCCACGCGGGCGCGCTGGCCGGCGTGCTCGTCTTCAACCCGTCCGGGGTCGCGCGCACCGACGCCGTCGAGCTGCTGGTGCCGGAGACGCGCGTGCCGCTGAGCGCATCGCTCACCGTCGTCGATGTGGCGAGCGGCGAGCGCGTGCCGTGCGAGCTCGCGCCGCAGCCGCACGCCGACTACCGGCCGCGCGGGCGGCGGCTGCGCTTCCTCGCGCGAGACGTCCCCGCGTACGGGTTCGCCCGCTACGCGCTCGCCGGCGGCCGGGCCGGCGTGCGCGACCCCGTGCCGGGCGACCCCGCGGCGCTCGAGTCCGCCGGGCTCAGCGCCGGCCTCGACGCTCGCAGCGGCTGCCTCACGTCGCTCGGCGACCTCGTCAACCCCGACAGCGCGTTCGGCAACCAGTACGTCTACGACCGCTACGCGACGGCGTCCCGCGTCAATCACCTCTCCAGCCGGATCGGCGAGCCCGGCCTGTGGCTGCTCGCGTCCCGCGACGTCGCCGGCGACGGCGTGCTGGTCGAGCGCACGAGCAGCGCCCTGCAGGAGCGCGCGACGGTGCGCCTGCGCGCGCCCGGCGCGCACGCGCTGACCGTGACCTACCGGCTCGTGCACGGCGCCGGCCGGCTCGAGATCTCCAACGTTGTCGACAAGGCGCCCGTCACCGACAAGGAGGCGGTCTTCTTCGCCTTCCCGTTCGCGCGCGAGAACCCGCGCGTGCGCTACGAGCTCACCGGAGGCGTGCACGCGCAGGGCGATCCCACGGTGCCCGGATCGGCGCCGCACATGCGCGCGATCCGCGACTGGATCGCGCTCGACGACGCCGTGCTCGCCACGTTCGACGCGCCGCTGGTCCAGGTCGGCGGGATCCACCTGCCGTACGCGCCGTTCCCGCTGACGACGCAGCGCGAGCCGGGGACGGTCTTCTCGTGGGCGATGAACAACGGCTGGGACACGAACTTCCCGCAGTCGCAGGGCGGCGAGGTCGAGCTCGCGTACGCCGTCGGCGGCGCCGGGCCGCCGCTGACCGCGATCCTGTCCTCGCCGCGGGCGGCGGACGGCATCCCCGAACGGGGAACGCTCTGCACGCTTCCGGAGGGGATCGAGCTGATCGCGATCAGCGCGGGGCGCGCCGGCGGGCTCGTCGCGCAGGTGCGCTCCCGCGCCGCCGGACCCGTGGAGCTCGACGCCGCGTTCCCCGACCTGCCCGTCACCGCGCGCGCGGTCGGCGATCACCTCGAGCGCCCGCGCGGCGCGACGGCGATCCTGCCCGGCGAGCTCCTGACGATCGCGCTGGCATGAGGCGCCACCGTCCACAGCGAAACTGGGGCGCACGGATCCACGAGACGAGCGTCTACGGCATCGACGCCGTCGTGCTCGAGAACGCGACGCTGCGGGTCACCGTGCTCGCCGGCAAGGGCACCGACGTCGTCGAGTGCAACTACAAGCCGCTCGATCTCGACTTCGCGCCGCTCAGCCCGGGCGGGATCCGGACGCCGCGCAACGAAGCCGGCGACCCGCAGGCGGCGTTCATGGAGAGCTACCCGGGGGGCTGGCAGGAGGTGCTGCCCAACGGCGGCGCCCCGAGCGCCCACGCCGGCGCCAGCTACGGCCAGCACGGCGAGATCTCGCTCGTCGCGTGGGACCACTGGATCGAGCGCGACGACCCCGACGGCGTCACCGTCGCCTTCGAGATCGCGCTGCGCACCGTGCCCCTGAGGCTGACCAAGCGGCTCAGCCTCGACCGGACGACCCCGACCCTGCGCTTCGCCGAGACGCTCGTCAACGAGAGCGACCTCGAGGTCGAAGCGATGTGGGGCCACCACATCGCGTTCGGCCCGCCGTTCCTCAGCGGCGAGACCAGGGTCGACGCGCCGGTCGAGCTCGGGCGGGCGAGCTCGATCGACTATCTCGAAGGCCTCGACAGCTACACGATCCGCGACGACCGCATAGGCCTGCGCGTGTCCTGGGACGCGCGCACGATGCCCTACCTGTGGATCTGGCAGGAGCACGGCGGCACGACCGCCTACCCCTGGTGGGGACGGCTCCGGACCGTGGGCCTGGAGCCGTTCTCGAGCCGCCCCACCGACGGGCTCGCGGAGGCCGTGCGCAACGGCACCGCGCTGCGCCTGGCCCCGCGCGAGGCGCGCGACTTCGACCTGACCGCCACCGTGCTGGAAGGAACGCATGCAACTGATCATCGGTGACTTGCGGGCGACGACGGTCACCGTGCCGCTCGAGGCACCGCTCCGCCACAGCAACGGCGCCCACTGGGGCCGCTTCGTGCGCACCGTGGTCGAGGTCGAGACGACCGAGGGGCTCGTCGGCCTCGGCGAGCTCGGCGGCGGCGGCGAGAGCGCGCGGATGGCCGTCGAGGGCCTGCGCGGCCACGTCGCAGGCCACAACGCGTTCGATCTCTCGGCGCTGTGGTTCAAGCTCTGCAACCCGACCGCCTCGCTCTACAACAACCGCGTCCAGGTCCACGCCGCGATCGAGTTCGCGTGCCTCGACATCATCGGGCAGGCGCTCGGCGTGCCGGTACACGACCTGCTGGGGGGCAAGCTGCGCGACCGCGTCGCGTTCGCCGGCTACCTCTTCTTCCGCTACGCCAATGAGCACGACGGCACCGGCGAGGTGCGGACCGCCGACCAGCTCGTGCAGCACGCGCGCGAGCTCAAGGCGCTGCACGGCTTCAGCGCGCACAAGCTCAAAGGCGGCGTCTTCCCGCCGGACTACGAGCTCGAGTGCTACCAGGCGCTCGGCGCGGCCTTTCCGGAGGACGACCTCAGATACGACCCGAACGCGGCGCTCGACGTCAAGCAGGCGATCCGCTTCGGCAAGGCGATCGAGCCGCTGCGCAACGACTACTACGAGGACCCGACCTGGGGGCTGAACGGCCTGCGACAGGTGCGCGACGCGGTCGACCTGCGGATCGCGACCAACACGGTCGTTACCTCGATCGAGCAGCTGGCGGCCAACGTGCTGCACCGCGCCGTCGACGTCGTCCTGCTCGACACGACGTTCTGGGGCGGCATCCGGCCGGCGCTGCAGGCGGCGACGGTCTGCGACGCGTTCCAGCTCGGCGTCGGCGTGCACTCGTCGGGCGAGCTCGGCATCCAGCTGGCGACGATGCTCCACCTCGGTGCCGTCCTGCCCGGCAGCCAGTACAGCGCCGACGCGCATTACCACCACCTGACCGACGACGTCATCGCCGGGGGCAAGCTGGCCTACGAGGACGGCTCGATCGCCGTGCCCGACGGGCCTGGCCTCGGCGTCTCGCTCGACCGCGAGAAGCTCGCCGAGTACGCCGCCCTCTACGCGGAGCTCGGCAACTACCCGTACGACCGCGACCCGGGGCGGCCCGACTGGTTCGCCCTGGTCCCGAACGAGAACTGGGCACGGCCATGATCGAGACGCTCTACGTCGCCAACCACACGCACACGGACATCGGGTTCACCGATCACCAGGACGTCTGCTTCCGCCAGCACGCCGAGTTCATCTCGCAGGCGATGGACGTGATCGAGGCGACGGCGGACCACCCGGAGGAGGCCCGCTTCCGCTGGACGTGCGAGGTCACCGGGCCGCTGGAGAAGTACCTCGCCACCGCCTCCGAAGGCGAGGTGGACCGGTTCCTGCGTCACAACGCGAGCGGCGCGATGGACGTCGCCGCCATGCAGTACAACCTCACGCCGCTGCTCGGCGTGGAGCAGATGGTCCGCAGCCTGATGCCCGTGCGGCGGCTGCGCGAGCGCGGCGTTCGCATTCGCAGCGCGATGCAGGACGACGTCAACGGCATCTCGTGGCTGTTCGCGGACCTGCTGCCGGCGATCGGCGTGGACACGCTCACGCTCGCGATCAACCAGATGCGCGGGCGGGCGCCGAAGCCGCTGCCGGGAGCGTTCTGGTGGGAGGGGCCGGCCGGCGGGCGGCTGCTGTGCTGGAACGGGCTGCACTACCTGTTCGGCCGCAGCGTCGCCAAGCTCGCCGACCCGCGCTACGTGGAACGCGACCTCGCCGCGCTCGTGCGGCGAGTGCAGAGCGATCCCGACTACCCGTACGACTTCCTCTACGTCGAGGCCACGCACCCGATGCGCGTCGACAACGGCCCGCCCGAGCGGCGCGTGAGCGACTTCGTGGCGGAGTGGAACGCGGCGGGGAGGACGCCGCGCATCGAGCTGACCACTCCGGCCGCGTTCGGCGACGTGCTGCGCCGGCACGAGCTGCCGACCTGGCGCGGCGATTGGACGGACTGGTGGTCCGACGGCGCCGCCTCGAGCGCGTACGAGACGGGCCTCAACCGCTCCACGCACGAGCTGCTCGGCGCCGCCGAGGCGATCGCCGCCTGGACCGGCACAGGCGACCCCGAGCGCCTCGACGCGCTGTACGAGCAGATGTCGCTCTACGACGAGCACACCTGGGGGGCGTTCGCGTCGGTCGCCCGGCCCGACTCGCTGTTCACGAAGGCGCAGTGGAACCGCAAGTCGGGCTACGCGTACGGCGCCGCGATGGAGACGCACGACGTCCTCGCGCGCGCCGCCGGCGCGCTTGCGCGGCGCGAGGGCGAGCCCGGCGCGGAGTCGCGCTTCAACCTCGGCGATCTCAGCTACGAGGAGGCGTTCCCGCACAGCGGGGCTGACGAGTGGCTCGTCATCAACACGCTGCCGCATGCGCGCAGGGTCCTGGTCGAGGAGCCGGAGGTGCGCGCGGGCGGCGCCCCGCGTGGGATGCTCGACATGTTCTTCCCGCGCGACGTCCCGTGGGGCGGCGCGCGCAGCCTCGAGGACGTGCGCGTGGCGCGCGCGGAGCTCCCGCCGTGCGGCTGGGCGTGGGTGCGCTTCGACGGCGAGCCGGCCGCCGCGGATCTCGCGGTCGCCCCCGGCGTCATCGAGAACGCGCACTACCGGGTGGAGGTCGATCCGGCGACCGGCGGGCTGCGGTCATGGCTCGACAAGGAGCTCGGCCACGACTTCGCGGGCGAGCAGGACGGCCACCGGCTCGGGCAGTACGTATACGAGCGCGTCGAGGGCGACCGCCGGGCGCTGTTCGCCGACGACTTCTCCGAGTGGGACTTCGGCGTCTGGCCGCAGGACGTCCCGCTGCGGCGAAGCGCGCCCGCGCGGGTCACGGTGGGCGAGCCGGAGATCTCACGCGGCCGCGCCTCGATCGCGGTCGCGATCGAGGCCGAGGGCGTGCGCGGAGCGACCTGCCGCTACACGCTCCAGAGCGACCGCCGCGCGCTCGAGATCGACTGGACGCTCGACAAGCTGGCGCAGCCCGAGCCGGAGTCCGTCTACATCGCTTTCCCGTTCGCGCTCGGCGCGCCCGGCTTCCGGGCCGACCTCAACGGCGTCGCGTGCACGCCGGACATCGACCAGCTCAACGGCACGGTCCGCGACTGGTACCCGCTGCGGCGCTGGGTCGACGTCTCCGACGGCGAGCGCGGCGTCACGCTCGCGCCGCTGGACGCGCCGCTCGCGCAGCTCGGCGGCATCACGACCGGCCGGGCGGCGTACGAGCTGCAGCCTGACGGGCCGGCCGTGTACTCGTGGGCGCTCAACAATCACTGGAGCGTCAACTTCCGCGCGTTCCAGGAGGGCGAGATCCCGCTGCGCTATCGGCTCACCACGCACGCCGGCGCGTGCGACGACGCGGCCGCGGCGCGGTTCGCGGCCGAGGCGGCGACGCCGCCGCTGGTGCTGCGTGACTGGCTGCGGCGCGGCGACGAGCGAGGCGGGTTCCTCGAGCTCGACGGCGACGGCGTCGAGCTCGCGCTCAAGCCCGCCGAGGACGGCGACGGGATCGTGGCGCGCCTGCACGACCAGCGCGGGGAGGCACGGGTGGTGCGGCTCAGCTTCGCCACGCCGCCGGCGTCGGTGCACCTGACCTCGCCGCTCGAGCACGACGGCGAGTCGCTCGAGCTGCGCGACGGCGCCGTCGCGGTCCTGCTCGGCGCCCGCGCGCTCGTGAGCCTGCGCGTCCGATGAGGGCGAAGCCTCGGCCTGCGGCCTCGTTTCGCTGGGAGTGTTCGCCCAGGGGGCGAAACTCCCGCCGGGGCGAGACTCCCGCCCCGGGGGCGCGCCGATGAGGGCGAAGCCTCGGCCTGCGGCCTCGTTTCGCTGGGAGTGTTCGCCCAGGGGGCGAAACTCCCGCCGGGGCGAAACCCCCGCCCCCGGGGTGCGCGGGTGACCATGGACGTCCTCGTCATCGGCGAGGTGCTCGTGGAGGTGTCCTCGCCCGTGCCGTTCGCCGCCGGCGTGCCGGCCACGCTGTCGTTCTCCGGCGACGCGCTCAACGCCGCCGCGGCGGCGGCGGACGCGGGCGCGTCGGTGGCGCTGCTGACCAAGGTCGGCGACGACGAGCTGGGGACGGCGCTGCTGCGCCACGTCGAGCGGCTCGGCGTCGACACCTCGCTCGCCGCGCGGGTGGCGGCGCCGAACGGCGTCTACTTCAGCGTCGCCGACCTCAATGGCGGGCGCGAGTTCGTCTACGTGCGCCGCGGCAGCGCCGCCTCCACGCTCTCGCCGGATGACGTCGAGCGGCTCCCCGAGCATCGAGTGCTGCTGGCCGGCGGCATCGCGCAGGCGATCTCCGCCGGCGCGGCCGCCGCGGTTCAGCGCGCCGCCGAGCGCGCGCCGCTGCTCGTCTACGACCCGAACTTCCGCCCGCGCCTGACGACGCCTGAACGCGCGCGGGCGGCGCTGGCGAGGATCGCCCCGTTCGCCCGCGTGGTGACGCCGTCATGGCCCGCCGACGGGCTCGGGGACACACCGCGCGCCGCCGCCGAGGCGGTGCTCGCGCTCGGCGCGCAGGCCGCCGCCGTGACGTGCGGCCCCGACGGCGTGCTCGTCCGCGACGGCGCCGAGACGGCCGAGATCCCGGCGGCGCCGGCGGAGCGGCTGGTCGACGCGACCGGCGCGGGCGACGTCTTCGCGGGCACCCTGGCCGCGCACCTGGCCCGCGGCGCCACGGTCGTCGAGGCGGCGCGCGAAGGCGTGGTCGCGGCCGCCCGCTCGCTCGGCGGCCAGGGCGGCACGGGCCATCTCGCATACGCAACCCAAGGAGAGCCGGTATGAGATTCGCGGTCCCGTCCATCGTCGTCGCGCTGCTCGCGCTGCCGGCGACCGCCTCGGCGGCGTCCTGTCGCCTCGATCCATCCACGCCGGCGCAGGCGCGCCCCGCTGTCGCCCTGAATCAGATGTTCGCCGCCTACGGCGACTCCAACCGGCGGCTCGACGACTGGACGGGCGCCGACAACACGGCGTCGGTGCCGCTGCCCGACGGCCGCACCGCGTGGGTGTTCGCCGACACCTTCCTCGACAAGGTCAATCCCGACCACTCGCGCGACAACGAGGACTTCATCCAGAACTCGATCGTGCTCCAGCGCGGCGACCGGCTGACCGACACGCTGACCGGCGGCACGCCGCGGCATCCCGAGACGCTGATCCAGACCGATGACGGCCACCAGTCCGACGGCAAGGAGCAGGTCGGCGACTCGTGGTACTGGGCCAACGGCGCGACCGTCGACGGCGGCAAGCTGCACGTCTTCGTCAACAAGTACTGGATGTACTCCGACGAGGTCTTCGGCTTCGAGTGGCTCGGCAACGCGATCGCCACGTTCTCGCTGCCCTCCCTGAAGCTGGAGGCCGTCCGCCAGATCGTCTCGGCCGACGGCGTCACCTGGGGCTCCACGGTCGTCCACGAGGGCGGGTACTCGTACGTCTACGGCAACAAGGCCAACGCGCTCATGCTCGCCCGCGCCAAGCAGGGCGACCTGCTCGGCCGCTGGGAGTACTGGACCGGCAGCGGCTGGTCGATCCACTTCAAGGATTCCGCGCCGCTGTTCCAGGGCATCGGCACCGCCGTGGGGATCCAGAAGGTCGGCGACGCCTACGTGCTCGTCACGTTCGACAACCGCAGCCTGCTGCCGGCCGACATCGTCGCCTACAGCGCCTGCAGCCTCACCGGCCCGTGGAGCGGACCCACCACCGTCTACCGGACGCCGGAGACGGGCGGGAACCTCTTCACGTACGACGCCCGCCTCCATCCCCAGCTCAGCCGCGGCGGCAAGCTCGTCCTCTCCTACAACGTCAACAGCTTCGCCTTCGACGACCTGATGCGCGACGTCCGGATCTACCGGCCCCGCTTCGTCGAGGTTACGCTCCCGCCGCTGGTTCCGTGAGATTCGAGGGCAAGACCGCGCTGGTCGTCGGCGGCACGCTCGGCATCGGCCGGGCCGCCGCCGAGCGGCTCGCGCGCGAAGGCGCGACGGTGATCACGGGCGGCCGCGAGCCGGAGGCCGGCCTGGCCGGCGACGTCCGCGACGAGGGGTACGCGCAGGCGCTCGTGGAGCGGTGCGGGACGCTCGACGTGCTCGTCTACACCGCCGGCGTGCAGCGCTACGGGACGGTCGAGACGACCGCTCCGGAGACGTGGGACGAGGTCTTCGGCGTCAACGTGCGCGGCGCCTACCTGGTCGCGCGCGCCGCGGTGCCCGCGCTGCGCGAGCGCGGCGGGGGCGCGATCGTGATCGTCTCGTCGGTCCAGGCGACCGCGTCGCAGACCGGCGTGGCCGCCTACACGGCGAGCAAAGGGGCCCTGAGCGCGCTCGTGCGCGCCATGGCGCTCGACCACGTGCGCGACGGGATCCGGGTCAACGCCGTCGCCCCGGGCTCGGTGGACACGCCGATGCTGCGCTGGGCGGCCGAGCGCTTCCGCGGCGACGGGAGCGCCGAGGACCAGGTCGCCGCGTGGGGACGCATGCACCCGCTCGGCCGCGTGGCGTCGGCCGACGAGGTCGCCGCGGCGATCGCGTACCTGGCAAGCGACGACGCGTCGGCCATCACCGGCGCGGAGCTGCGCGTCGACGGCGGGCTGCTCGCGGGCCTGTCCGTGGAGCTGCCGGAGTGATCGCGCTCGAGCGGGCGTCGATCTTCTTCGACGGCACGACGAGCGAGCCGCGCCTGAGCCATCCGGAGTGCCTCGCCTTCGACGCCGAGGGCGCCGCCTGGTGCGGCGGCGACCGCGGCGAGCTCTATCGCGTCGCTCCCGACGGCTCGGCGATCGAGCAGGTCGCGACGACGGGCGGCTTCACGCTCGGCGTGGCGCTCGACGGCGAGGGCGCGCTGTACTCGTGCGACCTCGCGCACCGCGCGGTCTTCCGGCTCGACCTCGCGAGTGGCGAGATCTCGCGCTTCGCGGAGGGGATGCGAACGCCGAACTTCCCCGTCGTCGACGCCAGGCGCGGCTGCCTGTGGGTGTCCGACAGCCGGGATCCGGCCGGCCCGGGGATCTGGCGGGTGGACCTCGAGACCGGCGCGGCGGAGCTGTGGCACGAGGGACCGCTGCACTTCGCCAACGGGATGGCGCTGGAGCCCGGCGGCGACGCGCTCTATGTCGTGGAGACATGGGCGCAGCGGGTCGTGCGGATCCCGATCGCCGGTGGCGCGCCGGAGCCGGTGGTCGAGGGCATCGAGCGCGTGCCGGACGGCATCGCCCTCGACGCCGGGGGCTTGCTGTACATCGCGTGCTACGAGCCGTCGCGCGTCTACAGGTGCGACCCTGCCACGGGCGCGCTCGAGCTGCTGCTCGACGATCCGACCGCGCACGTGCTGTGCCATCCGACCAACTGCGCGTTCCGCGGGACCGAGCTGTTCATGGCCAATCTCGGCCGCTGGCACCTGACCCGCGTCGACGTCGGCGTCGAGGGGGCGTCAACCCGTTAGGAAGGCCGCCAGCGCGCGCTTGACCGCCGCGACGCCCTGGGTCTGCAGCGAGTGTCCCGCGCCGGGCACGACCACGAGCTTCCCGCGCGGCGCGTGCGCCCGCTCCGCCCGCGCCCACTCGAGCGGGGTCGAGAGGTCCTTGGTGCCGGCGAGCAGCAGCGTCGGGACGGCGGGGAGGTTCGCGGCGAGCCGGGGCGGCGCGACCGGGGTCGTGGGCCAGTAGAGGCACTGGAGCGCGATGCCGTTCGCGCTCGCCGTCTCGCGGTCGTACGGACCCACGTCCACGCCGGCGGCCGCCGTGCGCAGCTTCTGCGCGCGTCCCGCCGCCGGCGCGTCCTCGCCGCCCCAGGGAGCGCGCGTGTCGGCGCACAGCGTGCTGGCGTGCAGGCCCTGGCTGAGATCGGAGGCCTTGAACGCGCGCTCGCCGCGCAGCACGGCGGCGGCGAGCCCGTCCAGCGGCCGCCGGTCCCCGGCCGCGGCGCTGCGGAGCGCGCGCACGGCGACGCCCAGGTGCGGGCGCCCGATCGAGAGGCTGGTGAGCATGTCGAGCAGCTCGGGGCCGTCGTGGCGCGAGCGGACGACGGCGGCGAGGTCGCGCGTCGCCGCGGGGCCCAGGACGCGCGGCGTCGCCTGCATCGAGACCTCCGACATCAGCGTCACGCCCGCGTGGGGCACGACGGAGTCGAGCACGAGCCGGCTGACGTTGGCGGGGTGCGCGAGCGCGTAGCGCTCGGCGACGTAGGTGCCGTAGGAGACGCCGTCGAGCGCGAGCTTGCCGGCGCCGAGCGCCTGGCGCAGCAGCTCGAGGTCGGCGACCGTGTCGCCGGTGGTGAAGTAGCGCCGCTTCTCGCCGATCCGCGCCGCGCACGAGCGCACCGCCGCGGCCGTCGGCCGGGCCAGGTCCGATGCCCCCATCTGCCGCTGCAGGGCCGGGCAGCGGAGCGCGCCGCGGCCGGTGCCGCGCTGGTCGATCACGACGAGCCGGTAGCGCTTGGCGATCGCGCCCAGCCGGCTGCGCGCGGTAGCGAGGAACGGGAGCCCCGGCTGGCCAGGGCCGCCGCTGAGGAAGACGAGCACCGGCGCGCCGTCGGGTCCCGACATGGCCACGCACAGGTCCAGCGTTCCCGCCGTGCGCCCGCTGTGGTCGAGCGGCACCTGCAGCACGGCGCAGCTGGCGCGCGTGATGCTCGTGCACGGCGCGACCTGGCTCAGCCGCGGGACGTCGCGCTCGAGCGCGGCGGGTTTCGCGGTGGCGGCGGCGCGATGCGCTCCGCCGCCGCAGCCCGCGGCCAGCAGCGCCAGGCACACCAGCAGCCGCCTCATGAACGCCACCGTACCCCGCCACTCCACGCACCTGCGCGTCCGTTTCATCCCTTGGCGTTCAGGAGATCCCGGACCATGAGCGAGGAGAACATCGAGACCCGGTCCCGGCCCGGATGGACCGGCTGCCGTGGAGCGGCTGGCACTGGCTCGTGATCCTCGGCCTCGGCAGCGTCTGGATCCTCGACGGGCTCGAGGTGACGATCGTCGGCGCGATCGCGAGCCGGCTGAGCAAGAAGGACGCGCTCGGCATCAGCGAGTACCAGGTCGCCGTCGGCGGCAGCTTCTCACATGAACAGCCGCTTGCGGCCGAAGCGGTCGGTCAGGTAGCCGAAGAAGAGCGCGCCGACGGCCGCGCCGACGATGTGGGTCGATCTCTCGATCAACGGCTCCTACTGGCTCGGCGCCGCGAGATCGCGCGCACGCTGTTCAGCCGCTACCCGAAGCGCTCGGTGCTCGGCTTCACCGAGCCGCTCTCCGCGACCTGAGCGACTAGGCCGCGGCGGACTCGGGGACCTGGGCTGGCCCACAGCCGAGCAGGTCCCCGATCAGCCGATCCACCGTCTCCTCGAGCCAGCGGCCCGAAGCGACGAGCGCCTCGGCGAGCTGGCCGATGTCGCGCAGCGCTTCACGCGTCTCCTCCGCGCCGGAGGCGAAGATGAGGGTGTCGGCGGCGTCGCGGATGCGAGCCTGCTCGCCGGCCAGAAGCTTGGTGGGCCCCAGCTCGTCGAGTGTCTTTACGACGCGCCCGTAGGCGTGAGTGCGATCGTTGGTCATGACACGAGGTCTCCTGGGCGAGTAGTCGTCACCAAGACAACGTTCTGAAGCCGAACGACCATCGGTTCTGTGAAATACCTCCACGAGTGTTCGATGCCCCCGGGACCGTCCCGGGGTCCCTAAGGGTCATCCCCAATGGTCTGAAGGGCCGCTTGGAGGCAGCCTTCACCACATGAGCTCGACCCCCGCCACACCCCCTGCCAAGCGGCTCGCGCGCTCGACCTCCGACCACATGGTCGCGGGCGTCGCGGGCGGCCTCGGCACCTACTTCGGCCTCGATCCCGTCCTGTTCCGGATCGCCTTCGGGATCTCCGTCTTCTTCGGCGGCATCGGGCTGCTCGCGTACGTCGCGCTTGTTGCGTTCCTGCCCTATGACGACGGGCGACCTTCGTGGATCGACGGGCGCTCGCGCGCCACGACGATCGTCGCGACGGTCTGCCTGGCGATCGCCGCGGTGTCGTTTCTCGGTCCGCCTGCATTCGTCCTCGGGCCGGGGCTGCTCGCGCTGGCGGTCCTGGGGCTCCTCGCCGTCCTGCTGTATCGCGCCTTCGGCGGCGAGCGCGGCGACGACGCCGCGCAGGTGATCGCGCGCGGGACGCTCGTGCTGCTGGTGCTGATCGCGTCGCTCGGCGCGGCCACCGGCGTCGGCTTCGTCGCGGCGATCGGCGGCGGCGTCGCGGTCGCCATCATCGCCATCGCCGCCGGCGTGACGCTGCTCGCGGCCGGGCTGCTCGGCGGTCCACGCTGGCTCATCCTTCCCGCCATCGTGCTCGTGCTCCCGCTCGCCGTCGTCTCGGCCGCCGACATCGACCTGCGCGGCGGCGTGGGCGAGCGCGACTACCGGCCGGCGAGCGTCGCCGCGCTGCGGCCCGAGTACCGCGTCGGCGCGGGCCAGCTGAAGCTGGACCTGCGCGCGCTCGAGCTGCCGGCCGGGCGCACCGACGTCAAGCTCGTCGTCGGCGTGGGCGAGGCGGTCGTGCGGGTGCCCGAGGATGCGTGCGTGTCGACCGACGCCCAGATCGGCGTCGGCCAGGCCGACCTTCCCGGCGGCGACGGCCACGGCGGCCTCGACGTCTCGGTCGCGGACGCCGCGCCGCGGGCCGGCCATCCGGTCGTGCACGTGAACGCCGACATCGGCGTGGGGCACCTCCAGATCGAGCGCGACGGCCTCACCTCCGGCACGGAGCCCGTCTGCGCGTGAGGTCCAGGCGCGCCGACCGCACGCTGATCGCCGCCGGCCTGGTGACGATCGCGCTCGGCGCGCTGTTCCTCCTCGACCGGCTCGAGATCATCGACGTGCGCTTCGGCTATGCCATGCCCGCCGTGCTCGCCGCGGCGGGCATCGTGTTGCTGGTCGCGGGGATGACGGGATGAAGCGAGACCCCGAGCACGGCTACCTCGGCGGCGTCTGCACCGGCTTCGGCGCGCGACTGGGCATCGATCCGCTGCTGATCCGGATCGGCTTCATCGCGACGATCTTCGCCGGTGGCGTCGGCATCCCGCTGTACGTGCTCGCCTGGATGCTGATCCCGGCGGAGGGGCCGGAGAAGCCGATCGTCTCGCGCCTGCTCGACCGCCGCGACGCGTGGCTGGTGGCCGCCGGAATCGGCTGCCTCGTGCTCGCGCTGATGCTGCTGCTGCGCGAGTGGGGGCTGTGGTTCGGCGACAGCCTCGCGTGGCCGGCGGCGATCATCGCGGCCGGCGGGGCCCTGATCTGGCGCCAGTCGCAGGCCGTGGACCCGGATGAGCGGCCGTCGCTGGGGTTCACGCTGCCCGCGCCGGCTGCGGGGCGCGCGGGCGTCGGCATCGCGCTGGTGGTCGGCGGCGCGCTGATCTTCCTCTGGCTCAACGACGCGCTGGCGCCGGCGCGTGACGTGCTGCTGCCCGTCGCCGTGGTCGTGCTGGCGGGCGCGATCATCCTCGCGCCGTGGTGGATCCGGCTCGTGCGCGGGCTCGCCGCCGAGCGCGCGGCTCGGATCCGCTCGCAGGAGCGCGCCGAGGTCGCCGCGCACCTGCACGACTCCGTCCTGCAGACGCTTGCGCTGATGCAGAAGCGCGCCGGCGATCCGCGCGAGGTCGCCGCGCTGGCGCGCCGGCAGGAGCGAGAGCTGCGGGCGTGGCTCAACGACAGCCGCCCCCACGGCGACGCGACGCTGGCCGCCGCGCTGGAGAAGGCGGCGAGCGACGTCGAGGGCGACTTCGGCGTGCCGATCGACGTCGTGACGGTCGGCGACGCGCCGCTCGGCGACGCGACGGGCGCGCTCGTCGCCGCGGCGCGCGAGGCGCTCGTGAACGCGTCCAAGTTCGCCGGGCCGGAGCCGATCGCGCTCTATGCCGAGGTCGCGGGGGAGCGCGTCGAGGTGTTCGTGCGCGACCGCGGGCCCGGCTTCGAGCCCGCCGCGGTGCCGGGCGACCGGCGCGGCCTGCGGGAGTCCATCATGGGACGCATGGAGCGTCATGGCGGCCGGGCGGCGGTGCACTCCGTGCCCGGTCAGGGGACGGAGGTCGAGCTGGTGATCGAGCCATGACGTCGGTCGTGCTCGTCGACGACCACCAGCTGTTCCGCTCCGGCGTGCGCGCCGAGCTGGACGGGCTGGTCGAGGTGCTCGGCGACGCCGCCACGGTCGAGGACGCCGTGCGCGAGATCCTCGAGGTCGAGCCCGACGTGGTCGTGCTCGACGTTCACATGCCGGGCGGCGGCGGCCTGGAGGTGATCCGGCAGGTGAGCGAGCGCCGGCCGGCGCAGCGCTTCCTCGCGCTCTCGGTGTCCGACGCGCCGGAGGACGTGATCGCCGTCATCCGCGCGGGCGCGCGCGGCTACGTCACCAAGACGATCTCGGGCGTCGAGCTCGCGGACGCGGTGCGGCGCGTGGCCGACGGCGACGCCGTGTTCTCCCCGCGGCTGGCCGGCTTCGTGCTCGACGCGTTCGCTTCGCTGGCGCCCGCCGAGGTCGACCCGGAGCTCGACCAGCTGACCACGCGCGAGCGCGAGGTCCTGCGCCACATCGCCCGCGGCTACCTCTACAAGGAGATCGCGGCACGGCTGGGGATCTCGACCAAGACCGTCGAGGCGCACGTCTCCGCCGTCCTGCGCAAGCTCCAGCTCTCCTCCCGCCACGAGCTGTCGCGCTGGGCGGTCCAGCGCCGCCTGGTCGACTGATCATCCGCAACGGCTCATCTGCGCCGCCTACCGTAGGATCCGTGTTCACCGGCCTGGAAAGTCCCGTCCACTGGCTCATCGTCGGCGTGATCGCGCTGATCGTGCTGGGCCCGAAGCGCCTCCCCGAGGCCGGGAGGTCGCTCGGCTCGGGCATCCGCGGGTTCCGCGAGGCGCTGACCGGCAAGGACGAGGACTCCAAGAAGGAGCCCGAAGAGGGCAGCTAGCCTCGTGCCGCGAGATGGACCTCGCGGCGCTGCACGATGAGATCGTCGCCCATTCGGGTTGCGGCTTCGAGCCGTGCGAGAAGGCGACGCGGATGGTTCCCGGCGAGGGCTCGCCGGACGCCGCCGTGATGTTCGTCGGCGAGGCGCCGGGCGCGAACGAGGACCGGCTCGGGCGCCCGTTCGTGGGGCGCGCGGGGATGCTGCTCGAGGAGCTGCTGGAGGCGGCGGGGATGCGGCGCGAGGACGTCTGGATCACGAACGTCGTCAAGGCGCGGCCGCCGAAGAACCGCGATCCGCGCGCGACCGAGGTCGCCCACTGCATGCCGTGGCTGGAGACCGAGGTCGAGCTGATCTCCCCGCGCGTGATCGTGCCGCTCGGCCGCCATGCGCTCAAGCACTTCGCGCCGGCGGCCAAGATCGCCGAGGTGCACGGCACGCTGCTGCACGAGCGGCTCTTCCCGCTCTACCACCCGGCGGCGGCGATGTACAACCAGTCGCTGCGGGCGACGCTGTTCGACGACGCCCGCGCGCTGGGCTCAGTGCTCCGCTAGGGCGAAGCCTCCCGGAGGGATCACGACCGCGCCCCCGCGCGAGCGGGCGTAGACGCGGCCCTCCGTGTCGTAGCTCGTGGCGGTGCCGTGGACGGCGACAGTGCGCCGGCCGAGCGCGAAGGATCGGAGCAGCGTCTGGCCTCGACCGTCGCCGGCGAGCGAGAGCGACTCGATCAGCGGCTGGAACAGCACGGCGTCGAGTGCGGTCGTCCCGCGGGCGGCCTGCGTCGCAACCGGCGAGGCGCCGGGCTTCGGAAGCGTTTGCGCCTCGAGCACCCCGGGGATGGCCGACGCACCCTGCGCGCCCGCGTTCGCATGCTGCAAGGTGCCGAGCGGGCCCCAGCGCGTAGCGCCTCCGCTGCCGTCGGCGGTGCGCAGCGCGACCGGCTGGATCAGGCCCGGCGCGTCGGTGCCGAACGCGACGCTGCCGCCCGGCGGGAGCGTGACGTAGCGGCCGCCGCTCCACGCGCTTTCGCCCGTCCATGCCGCGGGCGGCGTGACGACCGAGGCGCCGCCGGCGAGCGTCGCGTCCTCCGCCTCGAGAATCCGCTGCGTGCGGCGGGCGACCGGCCGGGCGATCCGCGCCTGCGCCGCGACGTCGGGCGCCGCGTCGAGCGCGAGCATCGAGAGCAGCCCGTGGACGGTCGACTCGGCGCCGCTGTTGCGGTTGATCGCGCCGTCGCCGGACACACCGTCGTACGTGACGCCCGTGGCCGGGTCGTACATCGGCGCTCCCGCGGGGTTGTTGCCGAAGTACCACGCGGCGGCGATGCCGGCGAGCCGGCGCGGGCCGGGGTTGCCGACCGCCAGGAGGCTCTGGAGCCGGCTGTCAGCGCCATAGGCGATCTGCGTGTGGTCGGTCGGCGCCGGATTCCACCCGTTCTCGGGTCCGGCGGCGACGAGCAGGTGTGGCGTGAAGGACGCCGCATCGGCGAGCGCGGGGGCGAGGAGGTCGCGGCGGCCGAGGGCGGCGGCGGCGTGGGCGAGCGCCTCGGGCATCTGCGAGGCCCAGGCGTGCCACACGGAGCGGGTCGTCGCGGAGGGGAGGAGCGCGCCGTAGGGCCATGTGCGCGGATCTCCGCCGCCGAGCGCGGCGACGCCGTCGGCGAATCTCGCAAGCGCGCTCCGGGCCGCATCCGAGCCGCCGGCCTCGACGTACGCCGCCAGCCCGAGCATCGCCTCGGCGGTCGCGTCGGCGCCGTCGACGATCAGCCACCCGGGCACGCGGCGGCCGTCGGCCACCTGCCACCCGTGGCCGAGCACCTCGCGGTCCAGCGCGCCGAGCGCCAGCTCCAGCCGGTCGCGCAGGAACGCGGCGAACGCCGGATCGTCGCGCCGGAACGCCGCGTAGCCCTCGCCGAGCGCCCAGATCGTGCGTGCGAGCCAGTACGACGCGCCGCTGTCGGACGGGTCCGGCGTCTCCGGCGGGTCGGCGCTGACGTTCAGCGTCCCGTCGGGCTGCATCCACAGCACGACGTTCCCATTCGGCGACTGCAGGTATGTCAGCCCGCGCAGCAGCGCGACGGCGCGCTCGCGGCTCGCGGCCGAGCCCGTCTGCCGCCAGTGCCGCACGTATACGACCGCCGCGCGGGCGATGTCGTCGGCGTTGAACGCGCCCTGCCCGTAGGTGTTCGAGGCGGCGTCGTACGCCCCGCCGCCCACGCGGCGGTAGGAGCCGTCCGCCTGCCGGTCAGCGTACGTCCACAGCACGCCGATCGGATCCGCTCCATACGTGGAGTGCCCCGCCTGCTCCGGCGGCGACACGGTCGTCCCCAGGAAGTCGAGATGCGCGGTGTTGGTCAGCGGCGCGGCGCGCGCCGACCCGGGGACGAGCAGCAGCAACGACACGGCGAGCAGGGCAAGACGCACGACGAACCTCCCTCTGGACTTAAACGTTTTATGCCCACGCTCGCCGGGCACAAACCAGTTCGTGGGAGCTGAGCGAAACGCGCGTCCCGGCCGCAGCAAGCGCCGGCGCGGGCCGACGATCGTCGACGTCGCGCGCCATGCCGGCGTCTCGACGACCGCGGTCTCGTTCGCGCTCAACAACCGGCCCGGCGTCGCGGACCACACGCGCGCCCGCATCCTCGGGGTCGCGCGGGACCTCGGGTGGGAGCCGAGCGCCTCCGCCCGCAGCCTCGGCGGCCGGCGCGAGTACGCGCTCGGCCTCGTCATCGCGCGCGATCCGCTCGTCCTCGGCGCCGACCCGTTCTTCCCCGCGTTCATCGCCGGCGTCGAGCTGGAGCTCGCCGAGCGCGGCGTCGCGCTCCTGCTGCAGGTCGTCAGCGAGGACACCGAGGCCGACCGCTACCGGCACCTCGCGCGCAGCGAGCGCGTCGACGGCGTCTTCCTCACCGACCTGCGCTTCGACGACCCGCGGATCGCGCTGCTGCAGGAGCTCGGCCTCGCCGCCGTCACGCTCAACCGCCCCGACGTCCCGAGCCCCTTCCCGGCCGTCTGCCAGGACGACGGGCCCGGCGTCGCCGCCGCCGTCCGCCACCTCGCCGAGCTGCGCCATGAGCGCATCGCCTATGTCGCCGGCCGGCCCGACATGCTCCACGGCGCCCATCGCCGCGCCGTCTGGACGCAGGCGATGATCGACCAGGGCCTCGCGCCCGACCTCGTCGCCGTCGCCGACTTCACCGCGGCCTCGGGAGCCAGCGCGACGCGCGAGCTCCTGAGCCGCCCCGACCGCCCCACGGCGATCGTCTACGCCAACGACGCGATGGCGATCGCCGGTCTCACCGTCGCGCACGAGCTGGGCTTCGCCCCGCCGCGCGACCTCTCCCTCGTGGGCTACGAGGACTCAGAGCTCGCCGCCCACGTCTATCCGTCACTCACGAGCGTCCGCTCCGACCCCGTGTCCTGGGGCCGGACGGCAACCCGCGTCCTGCTGGACGCCATCGAGGGGCACCCGAGAGACGTCGAGCTGGAACCGGCTCGGCTGGTGGTGCGCGCCTCGACCGAAGAGAGGAGACCGTCATGAACCCTCGCCTCGTCCCGGCCGTCGCCGCCGTCGTGGCCCTCGCCGCAGCCTGCGGCGGCTCGGGCGGCACGTCGTCGAAGGACGCCGCCGCCGCCCGCGGCCCGATCAAGGTCTGGTACTCGAACAACCAGGAGGAGGTCGCGTGGGGAAAGGCAATGGTCGCCGCCTGGAACAAGGCGCATCCCGGCGAGCGGGTGACGGGCCAGGAGATCCCGACCGGCAAGAGCTCCGAGGAGGTGATCGGCGCCGCCATCACCGCCGGCAACGCGCCGTGCCTGGTCTTCAACACGTCACCCGCCGCGGTGCCGCAGTTCCAGAAGCAGGGCGGTCTGGTCGCGCTCGACGACATGCCCGGCGGGCGGCGGTACGTCGAGAGCCGCACCGGTGCGGCGGCGGGGCAGTACCGGTCGCCGGACGGCAAGTACTACCAGCTGCCGTGGAAGTCGAACCCGGTGATGATCTTCTACAACCGCAAGCTGCTGAAGAAGGCGGGCGTCGACGCGAAGAACCCGCCGCTCTCGACGTACGCGGAGTTCCTCGACACCGCGCGCAAGATCGTCAAGAGCAAGGCCGCGCCGGCCGCGATCTACCCGGCGCCGACGAGCGAGTTCTACCAGTCGTGGTTCGACTACTACCCGCTGTTCATCGCCCAGACCGGTAAGCAGCTCGTGCAGGACGGCAAGCCGCAGTTCGACTCGCCTGAGGGCCGGCAGGTCGCGGACTTCTGGAAGACGCTCTACAGCGAGCACCTCGCGCCGAACGAGAAGTACAACGGTGACGCGTTCGCCGACGGCAAGGCGGCGATGGCGATCGTCGGCCCGTGGGCGGTCGCGGTCTACGGCGACAAGGTCGACTGGGGCGTCGCGCCCGTGCCGACCGCCGACGGCAAGCCGGCGGGCGACATCCACACGTTCTCCGACGAGAAGTCGATCGCGATGTACAGCGCGTGCAAGAACCGCGGCACGGCGTGGGACGTCCTGAAGTTCGCCACCTCCAAGCAGCAGGACGGCGAGCTCCTGCAGAAGACGGGCCAGATGCCGATGCGGCCGGACCTGCCCGCCGCCTACCCGGACTACTTCGCCGAGCGCAAGGAGTACAAGACGTTCGCCGAGCAGGCCGCGCGCATCGTCGAGGTCCCGAACGTCGCCAATTCGGTGACGATCTGGCAGACGTTCCGCGACGCCTACTCGAAGTCGGTGATCTTCGGCAAACAGGAGCCGCAGCAGGCGCTCAGCCAGGCGGCCGGCAAGGTCGAGGGCCTCGCGAAGGAAGGGTCCTGACGTGGGAGCGGCGACGATCGCGCGGCGCCCGCTGCGGCGCCGCGTCCTGGGGCGACATCCGCTGGGGCTGGCGTTCGTCAGCCCCTACGTCCTCTTTCTCGCGGCGATCTTCGCGTACCCGCTGGGGTTCGCGGTCTACATGTCGCTGCACGACTACTTCTTCGCCGCGCCGGGAGCGGTGGTCGACCGGCCGTGGGTCGGGCTGCACAACTTCTCGACGGCGCTCGGCGACCCGGACGTGCGCGCGTCGTTCGTGCACGTCGGCGTGTTCATCGCGATCAACGTCCCGCTGACCGTGATCATCGCGCTCGGGCTCGCGGTGGCGCTCAACGCCGCGGTGCCGTTCCGCGGCTTCCTGCGCGCCGCGTACTACATCCCGTACGTGACGGCCAGCGTCGCCGTGGTCGCCGTCTGGCTGTGGCTGTTCAGCCGCACCGGGCTGGTGAACACGGTGCTGGGGCCGCTCGCGCCGAGCCCGTCGTGGCTGGTCAACTCGCACCTGGCGATGCCGATGATCGCCGTCTACGTCGCCTGGAAGCAGGCGGGCTTCTTCATCCTGCTCTACCTCGCGGCGCTGCAGAACGTGCCGAAGGAGCTCTACGACGCGGCGGCCGTGGACGGCGCGACGCGCTGGCGCTCGTTCCTGAGCGTGACCGTGCCGGGCGTGCGGCCGGCGACCGTGCTGGTCGTCGTGCTCGCCGTCATCACCGGCGGCAACCTCTTCACCGAGCCGTACCTGCTCACGGGCGGCGGCGGGCCGGACGGCGCGTCGACGACGCCCGTGCTGCTGATGTACCAGCGAGGGATCGAGCAGGGGCAGCCGGACGTCGCGGCCGCCATCGGGATCATCCTCGTGGCGATCGTGCTCGCGCTCTCGCTGCTGAGCCGCAAGCTGCTCGAGGGGCGTGACTGACATGGCGATCGAGACGATCGAGCGCAGCTCCGCCACCGCCAGGTCGCGCGCCAAGGCGCGCCCCCGTCGCGGGACCCGCGGCCGCGCGGTGCGGCTGCTCGTGCTCTTCGCGGGCGCGCTGCTGTTCCTGTTCCCCTTCTACTACATGCTGATCGGCTCGCTGCAGGCCGAGCCGGACACCGGGATCGGCGGCGCATGGCCCGATCCCGGCAACCTCACGCTGCACAACTACCGGCAGATCGACGGCGCGATCTCGCTCGGGCGCACGCTGATCAACTCCGGCGTGTTCACCGGCGGCGTGATCCTCTGCACGGTCGTCTTCGGCCTGCTCGCCGGCTACGCGCTCGCGGTGCTCGAGTTCCGCGGCAAAGGCTCGGTGTTCGCCGGCGTGATGCTGGTCCTCGTCGTCCCGTTCCAGTTGCTCACGATCCCGCTCTACGTGCTGATCGTGCGCGACTACAGGCTCGCCGACAGCTACCTCGGGATGATCCTGCCGTTCGCGATCAACTCGACGGCCGTGTTCGTCTTCCGGCAGTTCTTCCTGCAGCTGCCGCGGGAGCTCTTCGACGCCGCGCGCGTCGACGGCGCGAGCGAGCTGACGATCCTGCGCAGGATCGCCGTCCCCCTCTGCAAGCCGGCGCTGCTGACCGCCGTGCTGGTGACCTTCATCGGCCCGTGGAACGAGTTCCTCTGGCCCTTCCTCGTGACCAAGGAGCGCTCGATGCAGCCACTCGCGGTGGCCCTGGCCAACTACATGGACACCGTGTCCGCGCGCGCGGCGAATCCGTTCGGCGCGATCCTCGCCGGCGCGTGCGTGCTGGCGGCACCCGCCGTGATCCTCTTCATCGCCTTCCAGAGGCGGTTCGTCTCGGCCAACATCGGCTCAGGGGTGAAGGGATGACGGTGGCGACGATCCCGTTCACCCTGAGCCGCGCCGGCGTCGTGATGTCACCGGCCGGCGACCCGCGCGAGGCCGAGGGCGTGCTCAACCCGGCGAGCGGGCGCACGCCCGACGGCCGCCTGCATCTCCTGCCCCGCCTCGTCGCCCGGGGCAACGTCTCGCGCGTGGGCCTCGCCGAAGTGGTGATCCGCGACGGCGCGCCCGCCGGCGTCGAGCGCCGCGGCGTGGTGCTCGAGCCCGACGAGGGCTGGGAGCGCGGCAATGGCCACGCCGGCGTCGAGGACCCGCGCGTGACGTGGATTCCGTCGCTGGGCCTGCACGCGATGACCTACGTCGCGTACGGCCCGCTCGGTCCCCGCCCGGCGCTCGCGGTCTCACGCGACCTCGTGCGCTGGGAGCGGCGCGGGCCACTGCACTTCGCCTACCAGCCCGAGCTCGACACCGACCTCAACCTCTTCCCCAACAAGGACTGCGTCTGGTTCCCGGAGCCGGTGCCGGATCCGCACGGCAACCTGGCGTACGCGATGCTGCACCGGCCGATGTGGGACCTCTCGTGGATCGTCCCCGGGGAGGGCACGATGCTGCCGGCGGGGCTCGAGGACGACCGGCCCGGGATCTGGATCTCGTACGCCGACGGCGATTCGCTCGTCCACCTTCGCGACCACCGGCTCGTGGCGACGAGCGAGTACGGCTGGGAGGCGCTGAAGATCGGCGCCGGCCCGCCGCCGGTCCGCGTGGAGGAAGGCTGGCTGGCGATCCACCACGGCGTCACCGGCGAGATGCACCCCGGCACCGACCAGCAGCAGCGCGTGCGCTACGAGGCCGGCGCGCTGCTCCTGGACCCCGAGGACCCCGCGCGCGTGCTCGCCCGCACGGCCGAGCCGTTGCTGAAGCCGGAGTCGCCCGAGGAGCTGGCGGGCACGGTGCCGAACGTCGTCTTCCCGACCGCGATCGAGGAGATCGAGGGCTCGCTGTTCGTCTTCTACGGAATGGCGGACACGCACATCGGCGTCGCGCGGCTTGCACGGGCGTAGGCTTGATTGGTGTCCCGCCGGTGCTCGACGCGGAGCGCTTCGATCCCCAGCCACCCACGCCCGACTCGACGGGCGCGATCGACGCGAGGCCGTTCTACGCCGCGCAGGCCGCCGGCGCCGTCAAGGCGATCCAGCCGGCGGCCGAGATCGTCGCCGAGCTGCTCGGCTAGCCTCCGGTCCGATGATCCGGGTGGCGGGCCTCGAGGACGTCGACCACATCGGCCGGCTCCTGCACGCGTTCAACACCGAGTACGACGATCCGACGCCGTCGCCGGCGCAGCTCGCCGAGCGCTTCCGCACGCTGCTCGACCTCGACACGAGCGTGCTGCTGGGCGGCGGAGGACCGGACGCGATCGCCGTGCTGCGCTTCCGCCCGTCGATCTGGAGCGAGGCGCTCGAGTGCTACCTCGCGGAGCTCTACGTCGTGCCGCCGCTGCGCGGGCGGGGGATCGGGCGCGCGCTGCTGGAGGCCGCGATCGAGCACGCGCGCGAGCGCGGCGCCGACCACATGGACCTCGGCACGAGCGAGGACGACGTCGCCGCCCGCGCGCTGTACGAGAGCCTCGGCTTCATCAACCGCGAGCGGGCGGGCGGCCCGATCACGTACTTCTACGAGCGGGAGCTGTGAGCCGGTGCCGCGCCGCCATCCCCGCCGGCCGGTCGCGCGCCACGCCGGCGTCCCGCGCGTCGATGCCGGGCTGGAGCGCGAGCGGCGGGCGCGCGCCGCCTGCGCGGCGAAGGATCGCTACGAGACCGAGAGCGAGGCGCGCGCGATGTCGCTCATGCACGTGCCCGGCCGCGGCAACCGCTCGGTCGCCTACCAGTGCCCGGTCTGCGGCGGCTGGCACCTGACCTCGCCGCGCCCATGATCGTCGTCGGCACCGGAGGCTGGTCGGTCCCGGGCTGGTACCCGAAGGGCGTCGAGGCGCGCGACCGGCTCGCGTCGCTGGCGGAGCGCGTCGACGCGGTCGAGGTCGACTCGTCGTTCTACGCGCTGCCGTCGCGGCGGACGGTCGAGCGCTGGGTGAAGATCACCCCTGGCGGGTTCTCCTTCGCCGTCAAGCTGCATCGCGCGCTGTCGCGCCACGCCGCGCCGCTGAAGTCGCTGCCGACGGCGCTGCGCGACGACGTCGAGGTCACCGAGCGCGGGCGCGTGGTGCTCGACGACGCGCTGCAGGAGGGCCTGCTGCAAGCCACGCGCGACGTGTTCGAGCCGCTGCACGGGGCCGGACGCCTGCGCACGTTCCTGCTCCAGCTCACGCCCGCGTTCCGGCCGCCCGACCACGCGCTCGAGGAGCTCGAGCCGGTGATCGGAGGGCTCGCGCCGGTGCCGGTCGCGGTCGAGCTGCGACACAAGGCGTGGCTGGGCGACGCGGAGGCGACGCTGGCGTGGTTCCGGGAGGCCGGCGCGGTGTGGGTGGCGGTCGACGCGCCGGAGGTCGACGCGCCGGTCGCGATGCCGGCGGTCGACGCCGTCACGCGCTCGGACCTCGCCTACCTGCGTGCGCACGGGCGCAACGCCGAGGGCTACCTGCACGGCCGCTCGGCGGCTGAGCGCTTCGACCACCGCTACACGGACGAGGAGCTCGCCGACCTGACGCAGCGGGTCGAAAACGCTCGGGGCGCAGGCCGAGGACGTCGTCTGCATCCTCGCCAACGGCGAGCACGCGCTGGACTCGGCGGCGCGGCTGCGCGAGCTCACGCGCTGACCTCCTGGAGCGAGCGCTCCAGCGCGGCCATCAGGTCCTCGATCGGCGACGGCTTCTCCTCGGCCTCGGGCACCTTGACGGTCTTGCCCTTCTCCTTGTCGCGCACGATCTTCTTGAGCCGCTTCTCGTAGTCGTCCTCGCAGCGCTCGGGCTCCCACGGGCAGCCGAGCGCCTCGATCAGCGCGACCGCCCGGTCGAGCTGCTTCTTCGCCGGCTTCTTCCTGCGCGGCTTGGGCGGCTCGCGGACCTCGTCGTGGAAGCGCATCGTCGTGAGCACCAGCCGCTCGCGGCGGGCCCGGACGAGCACGAGGTACTCCTTGGTGCGCAGGACGAAGCGGCCGAGCGCCGCCCGCTCGCTGCGCTCCATCACCTCGACGAGCAGCCGGTAGGCGCGCTGGGTGCCCTCGCTCTCGCCGTCGGGCATCAGCACGTACGGGTGATCGAAGTAGATCGGGTCGATCTCTTCGAGGTCGGCGAACGCCTCGATCTCGATCGTGCGGGTCTTGCGCGGGGCGGCGGTGGCGAGCTCGGCGTCGGTCAGGACGATCAGGTCCCCGTCGTCGGTCTCATAGCCGTGCGCGATCTCCTCGAACGGGACCTCGGCGTCCTCCTCGGCGCAGAAGCGCCGGGTCTCGACGGGCGTGTGGTCGTTCGCGTGCAGCTGCCGGAAGTGCAGGTCGGTGTCCCGCACGCCGCTCAGCAGCGCGACCGGGACGTTGACGAGCCCGAAGCTGAGCGAGCCCTTCCACAGCGAGCGCGCCATCAGCCTTTCACGCTCGCTTCCAGCGCGGCGAGCAGGTCCGAGGAGTCGTCCGCCTCCTCCGGCTCCGGCGCCTCGATGTTGCGGCCCTCGGCCTTCGCCTTGACGACCTCGAGCACGGCGTCGCGGTACTCGTCCTCATAGTCCTCGGGCTTGAAGCGGACGTGCAGCCCCTCGACGAGCGAGGTCGCCATCTTGATCTCGCGGTCGGTGGGCTTCTTGCGCACGCGTGGGAGATCGAAGTCCTCGGGGTCCACGAGGTCGGCCGCGAAGCGCAGCGTGTGCAGGGCGAGGGCGGAGTCATGCACACGGATCACGACCGTGCGCTCGCGATCGTGGAAGACCCATTTGCCGACCGCGGCGCGGCCGGTCTTCTCCAGCGCGGCATGCAGCAGCGCGTAGGCCTCGTCGCCCTTGTCGCCCGCGCCGACGTAGTAGCCGCGCTCGTAGAAGTCGGGGTCGATCTCGCCGGCGGGCACGAAGTGGTCGACGTCGATGAGCTTCGAGCGCGGGCCCGCCGCGGCGGCGATCTCGTCGTCGGTCAGCTCGACCCACTCGCCCTGCTTGACCTCGAAGCCCTTGACGATCTCGTCGTAGGGGACCTCCTTGTCCTCGTGCGGGCAGATGCGGCGGTGCTCGATCCGGCTGTCGTCTTTGGCGTGGACCTCGTGGAAGTGCACGGTCTTGGACTCGGTCGCCGAGTACACCTTGATCGGGACCTGCACGAGCCCGAACGCGATGGCGCCGTTCCAGATCGAGCGTGGGGCCATACGCGGATGGCTACCCGGGGCGCGGGCGGTGCTACACGCGGCTCAGAGGCCGAGCTCGTCCAGCGACTCGCGCAGCTCGGCCGCGTCGCGGTAGACCAGGTACGCGCCGGCGCGGTAGAGCTCGTCGGCGCCGTAGCCGCCGGACAGCAGGCCGATCGAGAGCATGCCGGCGCGGCGCGCGGCGAGCAGGTCCCAGACCGCGTCGCCGACGACGAAGCAGATCTCGGGATCGGCGCCCAGGCGACGGGCGCACTCGATGAACAGGTCCGGCTCGGGCTTGGCGCGGGCGACGTCGCCGCGCTGGACCACGACCATCTCGTCCGGGACCTCGAGCGACGCGAGCGAGGGATCGATGCCGGGGCGGCGGCCGGAGGTCGCGATGCCGTGCGTGACGCCCTTCTGCCGCAGCTCGGCGAGCAGCCCCTTGGCCCCGGGGAGGGGGCGGCGGGCCGCGGGCGGGAGCAGCTCGCGGAACAGCCGGTCGTGGCGGCCCTGGAGCTCCTCGGCCTGCGCTTCGCTGAGGTCGTGGCCGAGCTCGCGCCCGACGGCGCGCGTGAAGAGCCCGCCGCTCATGCCGATGCGGCGGTGGATCCGCCAGCCGGGGATGTCCATGCCGTGGTCGGCGAGCGCGCGCTGCCAGCTGAACACGTGCGCGTAGACGGTGTCGACGAGCGTGCCGTCGAGATCGAAGATCAGGGCGGGCATCTCAGTTCGGCTCCACGTTCGATCCGGCGCTGCGCAGCGAGGCGGCGTACTGCCGGGCGCCGAGGGCGAAGCGCGGCGGCAGCGGCGCGCCGTCGCGCCAGGCGGCCGTGATCCGCTCGGCCATCGCCGGGCCGTGCTTGAAGCCGTGGCCGGAGCCGCCGCCGACGAGCCAGACGCGGTCGTGCTCGGGATGCGGCGCCGCGATGAAGTGCGAGTCGGGCGAGATCTCGTAGCGGCAGCGCTTGGAGCCGGTCAAGAGCGCTTCTGCGAGGGCCGGGAAGCGCTGCGCGGCGTACTCGCGCGAGATCCGCTCGACGTGCTCGGACGGGCCGGGCAGGTCGGCGTCGGGATCGAGCGGCGGGCCCTCCTGATCCCATGCGATCTTGACGCCGAGCCCGTCGAGGTCGCCGGTGCCGTAGAAGGCGCGGTCGTAGTCGACCCAGCCGGGCGCAGCCTGCCAGGCGGGGCCGCCGTCGAAGAAGAACAGCTCCTGGCGGGTGACCCGGAGGGTCACGTGCTCGGGGAACAGGCCCGCGAGCCAGCCGCCGCAGGACCACACGACCCGGTCGCCCTCGAGGATCTCGCCTCCGGCCCGCACGCGGTCGCCGTCCGGCGTCGCGCGGGCGTTGAGGATGCGGGCGCCCTGGGCTCGCGCCTGCGCCGTGAGCGTCTGGACGGCCTTCTGGGCGCGCAGCACGCCGGCCTCGGGCTCGTGCAGGACCCATTCGAGGTCGTCGCCGTCGAACGAGGGGAAGAGCCTCGCGGCCTCCTCGACGCTGAGGCGGTGCACGGGGATCCCCAGCTCGTCGAGGACGCGCAGCGACTCCGCCTCCCAGCCGGCCTCGCGGTGCGCGAACCAGCTCACCCCGCACTCGCTCATCAGGTCCGCGCCGGACTCCTGCTCGAGCTCGCGCCAGAGCGTGCGGGCGCGGCGCGCCATCCGCGTGTAGTCGGCGTCCGCGCCGTGCGTGCAGCGAATCAGCCGCGTCTCGCCGCCCGACGTGGCGCGGACGTCGCCGGGCTGGAACTGGTCGACCAGCACCACGTCGTCGCCGTCGCGGGCGCACCACCAGGCGAGCGAGGCGCCGAACGTCCCGGCCCCGACGATGACGACGCGCTCCATTGCCCCGAGACGCTACAACGCGAGCGTGAGGCGAGCGGCCGCGATCGCGTGCTTGGGGGTGGCGACGATCGCGCTGCCTTCGCGCGTCTCCTCCTCGATCGTCGCCGGCCACTCGGTCCGGGGCCGCGCCATCGTCGCGACGCGGGTCGGCGACCCGGCGGCGCCCGTGCGGGTCCTCGTCGTCGGCGACGTCCACGGGAACGAGCCGGCCGGCGAGGCGATCGTCGCGCGGCTGCGGCGTGCGCGGCCCGACGGCGTCGTCCTGTACCTCGTGCGGAGCGCGAATCCCGACGGCCGCGCGCTCGGCACGCGCCAGAACGCGCGCGGGGTGGATCTGAACCGGAACTTCCCATGGCGCTGGGGCCCGGGCGCCCGCGGGACCTACTACCCCGGTCCGCGGGCGGGATCGGAGCCGGAGACGCGCGCGCTCATGCGGCTCGTGCGCCGGGTGCGCCCGCAGCTCGCGATCTACTACCACCAGCACATGGGGATCACCGTCCGCGAGCGCGGCGCCGACCCCGCGATCCAGCGCGAGTACGCCCGCCGGACCGGGCTCCCGCTGCGCTCGCTGCCGGACTATCGCGGCACGGCGGTCGGGTGGGAGAACCACCTGATCCCCGGCGGCAGCGCGTTCGTCGTCGAGCTCCGCTCCGGCCCGGCCGACGCGGGGCGCCACGCCGGCGCGGTCCTCGCGCTCGCGCGCCGGTACCGTGCGTCGGCGTGAAGATCGTCCTCGTCCGCCATGGCCAGACCGAATGGAGCCTGTCCGGCAAGCACACGTCCTTCACCGATCTCCCGCTCACCGAGCACGGGCGCCGCGCCGCGCGGGCGCTCAAGCTGCGCGACCGCCGGTTCGCGCTCGCGCTCACCTCGCCCCTCGCCCGCGCCCGGGAGACCTGCGCGCTGGCGGGGATGCGCTGCGAGGTCGACGAGGATCTGGTCGAGTTCAACTACGGCGAGTACGAGGGGCTGACGACGCAGGAGATCCGCGCCACCCGCCCTGACTGGTCGCTCTGGGTGGATGGTGCGCCGGGGGGCGAGCTGCCGGCCGACGTGGGCGCGCGCGTCGACCGCGTGATCGCGCGCTGCCTCGCCGCCGGCGGCGATGTCGCGCTGTTCGCCCACGGGCACGTGCTGCGCGTGCTCGCCGCCCGGTGGCTCGGGCTGCCGCCGTCGAGCGGCGCGAGCTTCGCGCTCGACACGGCAGCGGTGTGCGAGCTCGGCTTCGAGCGGGAGAACCGCGTGGTGCGGAAGTGGAACCTGGTCAGCGGCGGGCAGTGAGGAGCGCGACGAGCGCCTCGAGCCCGTCGCCGGCGAGGCGCACGGTCTCGTAGCCGCGCCCGGAACCGAACCGCGGCACGCGGTGTAACCGGACCGTGATCGCACAACCGCCATGCCCGCCGCCCGACCGCGGCGTCCTTCCCGTGTGGGCGCGCACCGGGTTCTCCGAGAAGCGGCCGAAGGTACCCCACGTGCTCGGGCGCGACGGGGAGATCGTCGCGATCCTCTTCGGCGACCTGACGGCGCCGCCGAGCAACGACGCCGGCAACAAGATCCTGTGGGTCGCCAAGGACCCGGTCAAGCCGCTGTCGGACCTGCGCATCAGCGCCCGGCGGATCGTGCACGGGCACTACAGCGGCCGGACCGTGCACCGGACCGTGGACGGCGGCCCGGGTCCCTCGGGGATCGAGATGCCCGTGCCGGGGTGCTGGCGGATGACGCTCAAGTGGTCCGGCCGGACCGACCGCCTGGACCTGCGCTACCGCAGGTCGGCCAGCAGGGGAGCGTGATCGGAGGGCTTCTTGCCCTTGCGGAAGTTGCGGTCGATGCCGCACTCGGTCAGGCGCCCGGCGAGGCCGGGGGAGAGCAGGAACGCGTCGATGCGCAGGCCCATCTTCTTGTGGAAGTGCCCCGCGCGGTAGTCCCACCAGGTGAAGCCGGGCTCGTCGGGATGGAGGCTGCGGAACGCGTCGACGGATCCCGCCTGCACGAGCGCGGCGAAGCGCTCGCGCTCCGGCGGAGTCACGTGGGTCGATCCGACGAACGCCGCGGGGTCGTAGACGTCGAGGTCGGTGGGGCAGACGTTGAAGTCGCCGGCGACGAGGAAGTCGCTGCCGCCGAACGTGCGAAGGCGCTCCGCCATCGCGTCCAGGAAGCGGAGCTTGTCCTCGTAGAACGGTGAGCCGACGGCACGGCCGTTGGGGACGTAGACGGCCGCGACGCGGATGCCGTCGACGGTCGCCTCCAGCCAGCGCGCCTCGTCGGCGGCCGGCTCGCCGTCTAGGCCGGCGCACGGGTCCTCGATCGCGACCTGGAGCGGCGCCGCGATCGCCACGCCCGCCCAGCGCCCCGCGGAGTGGTGGACGGCGTGGTAGCCGGCGGCGGCCAATTCGGCGTCCGGGAACGCGTCCGGCTCGGTCTTGGTCTCCTGCATCAGCAGCAGGTCCGGGTGATGCAGCTCGAGGAGCTCGAGCACCCTCGGAAGGCGGGCGTTGAGCGAATTGACGTTCCAGGTGGCGATCTTCACGGCGTTCCAGGTGTTCAGACAAGGATGGAAAAGCACCCTATTGCGTCATGACCCGGATCCTTCCCATCCTTGCCGCGCTCGTGATCGCGGACGCGGCGAAGGTGACCGCGGCCCTGCGCGCGCTGATCTCGGAGCGCCTGGACTCGCTCGTGAGCGACGGCTGGCTGACGACCGCCCAGCGCGACGCCAGGCTCGCCTGCTTCGACGGCGCGCCGAGCTGCAAGGGCGGCGCCGGACCAGCCTGGCGTTCCTCCGGGTGCGGTGATCACGCTCACCGTACGGCCCGCGGAGTGGTGAAGCTCGCGGAGCCGCTACGGTCACGCGGGTGAAGGTCTCCGCAAAGGCCGACTACGCCGTCCGCGCCGCCGCCGAGCTCGCCGCCGCCCAGCCGGGCGGCGCGCCGGTGCGCGCCGAGGCGATCGCCACCTCCCAAGCCATCCCGCAGCGCTTCCTCGAGAACATCCTGTCCGACATGCGCCACGCCGGGCTCGTCACCAGCCTGCGCGGCGCCGAGGGCGGCCACCGGCTCTCCAGGCCCGCCGCGGAGATCACCGTCGCGGACGTGATCCGCGCCGTCGACGGCCCGCTCGCGGCCGTCCGCGGCGAGCGCCCGGAGACGGTGAACTACACCGGTCCGGCCGAGCCGCTGCAGCGCGTGTGGATCGCGGTGCGCACGAACCTGCGCGACGTCGTCGAGCGAGTCACGCTCGCCGACCTCGCCAGTGGGGACCTGCCGGACAAGGTCACCGCGCTCGCCAAGGACCCGGAGTCCTGGGTCACGCGCTGAAGACCGGCGCGGCCGTCGGACGCACGTGGACGATGTCGCCCGCGCGCACCTCGAGCTCGTCGGCCTCGGCCTTGGTCAGCTGCACCGAGATCACGCCGTCCGGCGCGAGCTCCAGCTCCACGCGCACCTCGAAGCCGAGGTAGACCACGCGCGTCACCATCGCCTCGACCGAGTCGTCGCCCGGCTCGCTGGAGAGCACGAGGTCGTGCGGGCGCACGAGCCGGTCGTGCAGCGTCGACACCGGGCCGAGGAACTTCATCACGAACGCGTTCGCCGGCTGCTCGTAGAGCTCGCGCGGCGCGCCGGTCTGCTGCACGCGCCCCTTGTCCAGGACGACGATCCGGTCCGCGATCGCCATCGCCTCCTCCTGATCGTGCGTGACGAGCACGGTCGTGACGTGGACCTCGTCGTGCAGCCGCCGCAGCCACTCGCGCAGCTCCTGCCGGACGTTCGCGTCCAGCGCCCCGAACGGCTCGTCGAGCAGCAGCACCTTCGGCTGCACCGCGAGCGCCCGCGCCAGCGCCATCCGCTGGCGCTGGCCGCCCGACAGCTGCGACGGGTAGCGGTCGGCCCAACCGGTCAGGCCGACGATCTCGAGCAGCTCGTCGACCCGCCCGCGCACGACGTCCTGCTTCTCGCGCCGGATCTTCAGGCCGAACGCGACGTTGTCGCGCACGCTCATGTGCTTGAACGCGGCGTAGTGCTGGAACACGAACCCGATCCCGCGCTTGCGCGCCGGTACGAGCGTGACGTCCTCGCCGTGGATGACGACCGCGCCCGCGTCCGGCGTCTCCAGCCCGGCGATGATCCGCAGCAGCGTCGACTTGCCGGAGCCCGACGGGCCGAGCAGCGCGACGAGCGAGCCGTCGGGAACCTCGACCGACACGTCGTCGAGCGCGACGAAGTCGCCGAAGCGCTTCGTCACTTCGGTGGCGGCGATCATGCTTCGGACCTCCGGGGCTTGAGTCGGGTCATGAGCAGCAGCGTCGCGAGCGCGATCACCGCGAGCAGCGCCGAGGCGGCGTAGGCGCCGGCCAGGTCGTAGTTGTTGAAGCGCTGCTCGACGAGCAGCGTGAGCGTCATCGTCTCGCCGGCGATCTTGCCCGACACCACGCTGACCGCGCCGAACTCGCCGATCGCGCGCGCTGTCGACAGCACGACGCCGTACGCGATGCCCCAGCGGATCGCCGGGAGCGTGATGCGCCAGAACGCCTGCCAGCCGCTCGCGCCGAGCGTCGAGGCGGCCTGCTCCTGCTCGTCGCCGACCTCGCGCAGCACCGGTGTGACCTCGCGGACGACGAACGGGAGCGAGACGAAGACGGTCGCGAGCACGATCCCCGGCAGCGAGAAGATCACCTGGAACGGGAGTTGGATCCAGCCGCCGCGGCCGTACACGAGCACCAGCGCCAGGCCGATCACGACCGGCGAGACCGCGAACGGGAGGTCGATCAGCCCGTCCAGCAGCGCCTTGCCGCGGAACCGCCCGCGCGCGAGCGCCAGCGCCGTGATCACGCCGAACGCCGTGTTCAGCGGCACCGCGATCAGCGCGACCTCGATCGTGAGCCAGAACGCGCTGATGGCCGCGGGCGTGGTCACGGAGTCAAAGACGGCGCCGAGCCCGTGCTCGAACGTCCGATAGAAGATCAGCGCGACCGGGAACAGCAGCAACGCGGCGAGGTAGCCGAGCGCGACGACGCGAAGGCCGATGCGGCTCATCGCGTCCTCCCGAGCGAGCGGATGCCGAGCAGCACGAGCAGGGAGAGCGCCAGCAGCACGACCGAGATCGCCGCCGCGCTGGCCGTCGCGTCGCTCTCGATCTGCGCGAACGCGAACACCGAGACGACCTCGGTCTTGCGCGGGATGTTGCCGCTGATCAGCACGACCGAGCCGAACTCCCCCACCGCGCGCGCGAACGCCAGCGCGGCGCCGGAGACGATCGCCGGCCACAGGTTCGGCAGCACGATGCGCCGGAACGACTGCGCCTCGGTGGCGCCCAGCGACGCCGCGGCCTGCTCCATCTCCGGATCGAGCTCGATCAGCACCGGCTGGACGGACCGCACGACGAACGGCAGCGTCACGAACAGCAGCGCAAGCAGGATCGCCCAGCGCGTGTAGGAGATGTCGATCCCGAACGGCGACGACTTCCCGTACAGCGCCAGCAGGGTCAGTCCCGCGACGATCGTCGGCAGCGCAAAGGGGAGGTCCACGAACGCGTCGACGACGCCCTTGCCGAAGAAGCGGTCGCGCACGAGCACCCACGCGATCAGCGTCCCGGCGGCGGCGTTGATCGCCGCGACCGCCAGCGAGATCCCGATCGTGAGCTCGAACGCCGAGATGGCCCGCGGCGAGGTGACCACGGACCAGAAGTGCGCCTCCGTCGACTTCACGACCACGGACGCGAGCGGGATCAGCACGATCAGGCTCAGCCAGATCGTGCTGATCCCGAGCCCGAGGTTCCCCCGTGCCCGTCGTGCGGCGCGCGGGACCCTCGGCAGGGCGACGGTCTCACTTGTCAGTGGAGACCCCCGCTTCGGACTCGATCTTGGCGAACGTCCCCTTGTCGGGGTCGAAGAACTCGTCGTTGACCTTCGTCCAGCCGCCGAGGTCGTCGATCGTGAACAGCTGCTTCGGCGTCGGGAACGCCGGCGTGACGCCGTCGATCACGGGCCGGTAGCCGTGCTTGGCGAAGAGCTCCTGCGCCGGCTTGGAGAGCGCGTAGTCCACGAACGCCTTGGCCTGCGGCTTGGCCTTCGCGGTGACGGCGATCGGGTTCTGGATCAGCAGCGTCTGGTCCGGGATCACGTAATCGACGTCAGAGCCCTTCTGCTGGGCCGTGATCGCCTCGTTCTCGTAGGAGATGCAGACGTCGCCGTTGCCGCCGAGGAAGTTCTGCACCGACTCGCGGCCGCTCTTGTCCTGCACCTTGACGTGCTCGGTGAGCAGCCGGCGGACGTAGTCGGTCGCCTGCGCCGGCGACTTGCCGAGCTTGAGCTGTGCACCGTAGGCGCCCATCAGGTTCCACTTCGCGCCGCCCGAGGTGAACGGGTTCGGCGTCAGCACCTCGACCCCGGGCTTGAGCAGGTCGGCCCACGTCTTGATGTGCTTCGGGTTGCCCTTGCGGACCATCAGCACGACGACCGAGTTCGAGACGAAGCCCTTGGTCGGCGTGTCTGCCCAATCGTCGGCGACGAGGCCCGTCTTGACGAGCTTGTCGACGTCCGGCGCGAGCGAGAAGGCGACGACGTCGGCGGGCTGGCCGGCGGCGACGGCGCGCGACTGATCGCCTGAGGCGCCGTAGGACTGCGTGAAGGAGACGCCCTGGCCGGCGGAAGTCTTCGCGAACGCCGGGATCACCTCGTCGTAGACGACCTGCGGCGTGGAGTAGGCGACCAGCGAGAGCTTCGCCTTCGAGCCCGAGCCGCCGCTCGCGGCGCTCGACGCACCGGAGTCCTTCGTATCGGCGGCTCCGCCGCATCCGGCGATGACTGCGGCGAGGACTGCGATGCCTACGAAATATCTCAAACCCGACATGGGTTCGGTCTTATACCAAAGTCGACTTCCCCGGTCGAGTTTATGAGGCGCGTCTGGGGATTGCAATCCCCGAGTTTGAGGTCGAACGTGGTCAGCATCAGGACCTGCATCGCGTGGTCGCCGGCCTCGGCGAGCACCCGCCGCGTCGCCTCGATGCCGCGTCGAAGGGCGATCGACGCGGTCGACCCCGTGACGAGCGCGCTCGCCTACGAATGGGCCGCGCGCGTGCGGGCGGCGCCGTCGAGCGTCGCCCGCACGGCGCGCAGCAGGTCGTCGCCGTCGAACGGCTTGGCGAGGAAGGCGGTCGCCGGGTCGCTCGGCGAGGCGATCGTCTCGTTGCCCGTGTAGCCCGAGACGAACACGACCGGCAGGCCTGGCCGGAGCTCGCGCGCCGCGGTCGCCAGCTCGACGCCGGACATCCCCGGCATAACGACGTCGGTCACGAGCACGTCGGCGCCGTCCAGCCGCTCCAGCGCGACGGCCCCGTTCTCCACCGGGATCACCTGGTAGCCGGCGGAGTAGAGGATGCGGCCGGTGAGCACGCGCACGGCGTCGGCGTCCTCCACCACCAGTGCCGTCTCGCCACGCCCGCGCGGCGCTCCGGAGGGCGGGCGGTACGCGGGCGCGCCGCGGCGCGCGGCGGGAAGCCAGACGGTCACGGTCGTGCCGCGGCCCGGCTCGGACACGAGCCCGACGCGGCCGCCGGCCTTGGTCACGATGCCGTGCACCGTGGCGAGGCCGAGCCCGATGCCGCCGGCCGGCTTGGTCGTGAAGAACGGCTCGAAGGCGTGCGCGATCACCTCGCGCGCCATCCCGCGGCCGCTGTCGGTGACCTCGAGCCGCACCGCGCGGGAGGAGTCCGTGTCGGTCCGCATCACGTCGTTGTGCGCCTCGATGCGCAGCCTGCCGCCCTCCGGCATCGCCTCGCGGGCGTTGAGCGTGAGGTTCATCAGCACCTGCTCGAGCTGGTTGCGGTCGGCCTCGACCTCCCACAGGCGCTGGTCGCAGTGCACGTGCAGCTCGACGTCGGCGCCGAGCGTCTGGCGCAGCACGGTCTCGACGCCCTCGATCACGCGCCGGATCGAGAGCACCTCGGGCGTGCCGGACCGGCGGCGCGAGAACAGCAGCAGCCGCCGCGTGAGGTCCGACGCGCGCCGGCTGGCGGCGAGGATCTGGTCGGCGTCGCCGGCGGCGCGGCTGCCGTCGGGCAGCTCCTTGCGCACGAACGCGGCGTAGTTCGCGATCACCGCGATCAGGTTGTTGAAGTCGTGCGCGACGCCGCCCGCGAGCTGCCCGACCGCCTCGAGCCGCTGCGCGTCGCGCAGCCGCGCCTCCAGGCGCAGGTGGTGCGTGATGTCGGTCGCGACCCCGCCGACGCCGTAGAGCGCGCCGTCGCCGTCGAGGAGCGGGAACTTGACGGAGAGGAACGTGCGCGTCTCGTCGCCGTGCGTGACCTCCTCCTGGATCTCGATCGGCTCGCGCGAGCTCATCACGCGCAGGTCGTCGATGCGCATGCGCTCGGCGACCTCCGGCGCGAGCTGCTCGCGGTCCAGCCGGCCGACGAGCTCGTCGGGCGGGCGGGCGTGCAGGCGCGCGAAGGCGCGGTTGACGAGCAGGTAGCGGCCCTCGGGATCCTTGAGGTAGATCACCGACGGGCTGTTGTCGAGCGCCGCGCGCAGCTGCTCGACGGCCGGCTCCGCGGGGCGCATGACGAGCAGCTCGAGCTCGCCCATCGGACTCCGCGTGACCGTCAGGCTCGCGGGCAGCGGGCCGAGGGCCGCACCCACCGGGTCGCGGCCGAGGAGCGTCTTCGCGCGGGCGTTCGCGAACACGGCGCAGCCGGCCGCGTCCACGCCTACCATGGCGTCCGGCGCAGCCTCCAGCAAGTCCTCGAAGCGCAGTGGGCCGTCGGGCATCGTGCCTGTCCGTGCCCGAGTGTAGGCGCGATCTACGCGCGCATGCGCCGGGCGGCCTTCACGCGGTCCACCGCGCTCAACGCGACCTTGCGCAGGCGCACGGCAGCCGGGGTCACCTCGACGCACTCGTCCTCGCGCACGAACTCCAGCGCCTGGTCGAGCGAGAGCTTGCGCGCCGGCACGAGCCGCACGAGCACGTCGGAGGTCGACGAGCGCATGTTGGTCAGGTGCTTCTCCTTGACGGCGTTGACGTCGAGGTCCTCCGCGCGCGCATTCTCGCCCACGATCATGCCCTCGTAGACGTCCTCGCCGGGCTCGACGAACATCACGCCGCGCTCCTGCAGGTTGAACAGCGCGAACGAGGCCGTCTTGCCGGCGCGGTCGGCGACGAGGCTGCCGGTCGGCCGCAGGCGCATGTCGCCGGCCCACGGCTCCCAGCGGTCGAAGACGTGGTGCAGCAGGCCGGTGCCGCGCGTCTCGGTGAGGAACTCGGTGCGGAAGCCGATCAGCCCGCGCGCGGGGACGAGGTAGTCCATCCGGACCCAGCCCGTGCCGTGGTTGATCATCTGCTCCATGCGGCCCTTGCGCAGGGCGAGCATCTGCGTGATCACGCCGACGTAGTCCTCCGGCACGTCGATCGTCAGGCGCTCGACGGGCTCGTGGCGCGTGCCGTCGACCTCGCGGATGACGACCTGCGGCTTGCCGACGGTCAGCTCGAAGCCCTCGCGGCGCATCAGCTCGACGAGGATCGCCAGCTGGAGCTCGCCGCGGCCCTGGACTTCCCAGGTGTCGGGACGCTCGGTGGGCAGGACGCGGATCGAGACGTTGCCGATCAGCTCCTGCTCGAGCCGGCTCTCGATCTGGCGCGCGGTCAGCTTGTCGCCGTCCTTGCCCGCCAGCGGCGAGTGGTTGATGCCGATCGTGACCGAGATCGACGGCTCATCGACCGTGATCACGGGCAGCGGGCGCGGATCGTCGGAGTCGGCCAGCGTCTCGCCGATCGTGACGTCCGCCAGGCCGGCGACGGCGATGATCTCGCCCGGGCCCGCCTCCTCGGCGTCGACGCGGTCGAGCGCCTCGGTCACGTACAGCTCGGCGACGCGCGCGCTGGTCACGGTCCCGTCGGCGCGGCACCAGGCGATCGGCTTGCCCTTGCGGATCGTGCCGTTGTGGACGCGGCAGATCGCGAGCCGGCCGACATAGGGCGAGGCGTCGAGGTTGGTGACGTGCGCCTGCAGCGGCTTGGACTCGTCGTACTCCGGCGCCGGGATGTGCTCGACCAGCAGGTCCAGCAGTGGCTGCAGCGTCGTTCCGGGATCGGTCGGGGTCAGCGAGGCGCGGCCGGCCTTCGCGTTCGTGTAGACGATCGGGAACTCGATCTGGTCCTCGCTCGCGCCGAGGTCGATGAACAGCTCGTAGACCTCGTCGACGACCTCGGAGATGCGCGCGTCGGGACGGTCGACCTTGTTGACGACGAGGATCACCGGCAGGTGGCCCTCGAGCGCCTTGCGCAGCACGAACCGCGTCTGCGGCAGCGGGCCCTCGGACGCGTCGACGAGCAGCAGCACGCCGTCGACCATCGTCAGCCCGCGCTCGACCTCGCCGCCGAAGTCCGCGTGCCCGGGCGTGTCGACGATGTTCAGCTTCACGCCGTCGTGGCGGACGGCCGTGTTCTTCGCGAGGATCGTGATGCCCTTCTCGCGCTCCAGGTCCATCGAGTCCATGACCCGGTCATTGACGTCCTGGTTCTCGCGGAACGCGCCCGACTGCCACAGCATGGCGTCGACCAGCGTCGTCTTCCCGTGGTCGACGTGGGCGATGATGGCGACGTTTCTCAGATCCTCACGGCGTTGCATGCGGCCCGTGAGGATAGGCGCCTCAGTCCGGGCGCTCCTTGATCCGGTTCACCACTTCGACACGGTCCATGACGCTCCAGCCGATCAGCGTGCCGGGCTTGTAGTCCTTCTGCCAGTAGCCGGTCCATGCCCCCTATAGCTTCGCCGCCGCGATCGAGTTCTCGGACGAACTCCGACCGCGTTGGTAGGCTTTACGGCCGATGATCTTCACGACCAAGGCGGAGTACGGGGTCAGGCTGCTCATCCAGCTCGGCCGCCAGGAGAGCGGGCAGCCGGTGTCCCTGAAGGCGATCGCCGAGGTCGAGAACCTGCCGCTGGCGTACTGCGAGCGCATCGTCGCCCTGCTCAAGAAGGCCGAGCTCGTCGCGGCGACCCGCGGGGCGCACGGCGGCTACGTGCTCGCCCGCCCGGCGGCGGAGATCACGATGGACCAGGCGGTGCTGGCGCTCGAGGGCGCGATCGCCCCGATGGACTGCTTCCTCGACGACCACGACGGCCACGTGCTTTGCTCGCATGGCTTCGACGGCGGCGCCTGCGCGACGAAGCTGCTGTGGACGCGCGTGCAGATGGGCGTGATCGCCTCGCTGCAGCGGACCACGCTGGCCGAGCTCGTCGAGTTCGACGCGCGCCCTGCCGTGACTGTATGAGGCGGCAGCCCCTCCGCCCCACCCCGATCATCCGACCTCACTAGGACATAATGGCCGAGCTCCAGATCAAGAACCTGCACGTCAACGCGGCGGAGAAGCAGATCCTCAAGGGGGTCGACCTGCACGTCCGCCCGGGCGAGATCCACGCGCTCATGGGTCCGAACGGCTCCGGCAAGTCCACGCTCGCGAACGCGATCATGGGCCATCCGAACCTCGAGGTCACGGAGGGCCAGATCCTCTTCGACGGCGAGGACATCACCGAGGCCGACCCGGACGAGCGCGCCCGCGCGGGCCTCTTCATGGCCTTCCAGTACCCGGTCGCGATCCCGGGCGTGACAGTGGCGAAGTACCTGCGCATGGTGATCAACGCGCACCGCGAGGGCCGCGGCGAGGCCGCGATCTCGCTGAAGGACTTCCGCAAGACCGTCGAGGCCGCGATGGAGCTCACCAACGTCCCGCGCGAGTTCTCCAACCGCTACCTCAACGACGGCTTCTCGGGCGGCGAGAAGAAGCGCATGGAGATCCTGCAGCTCGCGCTGCTCACTCCTTCGCTGGCGGTGCTGGACGAGACCGACTCGGGCCTCGACATCGACGCGCTCAACACGGTCGCCGAGGGCGTCAACACGGTCGCCTCGGGCAGCCACATGGGCGTGCTGATCATCACGCACTACCAGCGCATCCTGCACATGGTCAAGCCGCAGTTCGTGCACATCCTCTTCGAGGGCCGGATCGTCAAGGAGGGCGGCCCCGAGCTCGTCGAGACGCTCGAGAAGCACGGCTACGGCTGGATCCGGGACGAGGTCGCGGCGGGGGCGACGGCGTAATGAGCCTCGCGGTCCCGACCTCGGCCGAGTTCCCGGTCCTGGCGCGGGAGGGCCTGGTCTACCTCGACACGGCCGCCACGTCGCAGACCGTGCGGTCGTCGATCGAGGCGATGGACCGCTACTACGAGACCTACCGCGCGACCATCCACCGCTCCGTCTACGCGATCGCCGCGGAGGCGACGGAGGCGTACGAGACCGCGCGCGACAAGGTCGCCGCGTTCGCAGGCGCCGCGCCGGGCGAGACCGTGTTCACGCGCAACGCGACGGAGGCGATCAACCTGGTCGCCTACGCGTGGGGCCGGGCGAACGTGGGCCCCGACGATCTCGTGGTGACGACGCAGATGGAGCACCACTCCAACATCGTCCCGTGGCAGATCCTGGGCTCCAAGCTCGCCTACATCCCCGTCGGCGACGACGGGCTGCTGGACCTCGGCGCGCTCGACGAGCTGCTGGAGCGCCGGCCCAAGCTGGTGTGCGTCGGGCACGTGTCCAACGTGCTTGGGACGATCAACCCGGTCGAGGAGATCGCCCGGCGCGCGCATGCCGCCGGCGCGCTCGTGCTGGTGGACGGGGCGCAGGCCGTGCCGTCGCTGCCGGTGGACTTCTCGGCCCTCGGCGCCGACTTCTACGCCTGGACGGGTCACAAGGCCTACGGGCCGACGGGCATCGGCGTCCTGCACGGGCGGCGCGAGCTGCTCGAGGAGATGCCGCCGTTCCTCGGCGGCGGGCACATGATCGCCCGCGTCGGCGAGCTCGAGTCGACCTGGGCCGATCCGCCGGCGAAGTTCGAGGCGGGCACGATGCCGGTCGCCGAGGCGATCGGGCTCGGCGCCGCCGTCGACTGGCTGTCGGGCATCGGCATGGACAATGTGCGCGAGCACGGGCGCGACGTGACGTCCTATGCGCTCGAGCGGCTGTCGGAGATCGACGGCCTGACGATCCACGGCACGCACGACATGGACCGTCGCGGCTCGCTGGTCTCCTTCGTCCTGGAAGGCGTCCACCCGCACGACGTCGCCGAGATCATCGGCCGCGAGGGCGTGTGCGTGCGCGCCGGCCACCACTGCGCGCAGCCGCTGATGCGGCGCCTCGGCGCCCCGGCCTCGACGCGCGCGTCGATCGCCGTCCACAACACGCGCGAGGACATCGACCGCCTGATCGACGCCCTGGGAACCGTGCAGGAGGTGTTCGCCTGATGGACGACCTGTATCGCGAGAACATCCTCCAGCACTACAAGAACCCCTCAAATTGGGGGGAGCTCGACGCGCCGGACCTCGAGTTCTTCGACTCCAACCCGCTGTGCGGGGACGAGCTCAAGGTGCAGCTGCAGGTGGGCGAGGACGGCGTGATCTCCGATGTCCGCTTCTCCGGCCACGGTTGCGCGATCTCGCAGGCGTCGGCGTCGATGGCCTCGGAGGAGATCGTCGGGATGAAGCTCGACGAGGTGCTCAAGCTCGATCGCTCGTTCGTGCTCGACCTCCTGGGCATCGACATCTCCGCCACGCGCATCAAGTGCGCGCTGCTCTCGCTCAAGGTGCTCAAGTCGGCGAGCCTCGGCCAGGCCGCCGCCTGGGAGACCGAGAACGCGGCCTGAGCAAGGCGGTTCCGCCGGATCGTCGAGATCGACATCATCCGCAACCCCGACAAGGTCCGCGGGGTGGTCGCATGATCGCCCGTGTCGCGCTCTGGTGCCTCGCCGTCTCCAGCGCGCTCACCGGCCTGCCGGCCGCCTTCGCGCCGCGCTCGTTCTACGACGGCTGGCCGCTCGGCCGCGGCTGGGTCAAGCTGCTGCCCCCGTACAACGAGCACCTCGTCACCGACGTCGGCGGCTTCTATCTCGCGTTCGCGCTGCTGTTCGCGTGGGCGGCGCTCACGCCCTCACGCGAGCTGGTGCTGCCGCTGTGCGGTGTCTGGAGCGTCGCGGCGGTGATCCACTTCGTCTACCACGTCACCCACCTCGGCGGCTTCGGCACCGGCGACGCGATCGCCCAGACGGCCGCCCTCGCGCTCGTGCTCGCGCTGCCGCTCATCGCCGCGGCGGCCGTGCCGCGGCATCCGGCCCCACGCGCTGCGCCTCCTCGGTGAACGCCGCCTCCATCCCCGGCACCAGCCGGGAGGTGATGCGATCCGACACCCCGTTGTCGAGCAGCCCGCGCAGCGCCATCAGCCCGTGCACGAACGGCGGGTACGCGATCCGCCGCGCGCGCCGCTCGATGCCCCGCGAGGTCGCGTCGATCGCCGGCTCGAGCGGCCATGTGCGCGAGATCGGGTTCGGCAGGCCCTTCTTCATCCTGTTGAAGCCGGCCATCCGCTCGCCCTCGCGCACCATCGGCGTGTCGAGGAACAGGTAGTAGCCGACGCCGACGGCCACGCCGTGCGGGAGCAGCTCCGCCCGCAGCGCGCGGCCGAAGCCCTCCACGCCGGCCTTCGACGCGCTGTAGGCGGCCAGCCCGGGCGCCGGCACCACGGCCGCCGCGGACGCGACCAGCAGCAGGTAGCCGCGCTGCTCGAGCACGTACGGGATCGCGCTGCGCGCGGTGCGCCAGACGCCGAGCAGGTTGACGTCGATCGTGTCCTCGAACGCGTCCGGGCCGACCATGCGGGCCGGGCCTCCGGTCGCGATCCCGGCGTTGGCGACCGCCACGTCGAGCCGCCCGAGCCGCTCCACGATGTCCTCGACCGCGGTGTCCAGCGCGGCCCGGTCGCGCACGTCCGCGACCTCCGTGACCGCGCCGGGCAGCGTCGCGGCGACGCGAGCGAGCGCGTCGCCGTCGACGTCGACCAGGCCGAGCCGCATCCCGCGCGCGGCCAGCGCGCGCGCAAGCGCCGCGCCGATGCCCGAGGCGGCGCCGGTGATCAGCGCCGTGCGCCCATTGAGCTCCCACGCCATGCGCGCAACGTACCGGTTTGACAGGCGGCCCCGCGCCGGAGGAGGCTGTCCTCGCCGGGGGTGTCCCTCTATCCTGTAAAACCTGAGCGGAAATACGTTCAAAGCCAGCAGAGGAGCGAGCGACATGGCACTGACGATCGGGTCCGACGCCCCGGACTTCGAGGCCGAGACGACTGAAGGCAAGATCAGGTTCCACGACTGGATCGGCGACTCGTGGGCCGTCCTGTTCTCGCACCCGCGCGACTTCACGCCGGTGTGCACGACCGAGCTCGGCTACATGGCGAGGATCGAGCCGGACTTCGCGAGCCGCAACGTCAAGATCATCGGGCTGTCCGTCGACAAGCTCGACAACCACGAGGCGTGGGCCGAGGACATCAAGGAGACGCAGGGCACCGCGCCCAACTACCCGATCATCAGCGACTCGGACTTCAACGTCTCGAAGCTGTACGGGATGCTGCCCGCCGACGTCGAGGGCGATCCGACCGAGCGCACGCCGGCCCAGAACCAGACCGTGCGCAACGTCTTCGTGATCGGGCCCGACAAGAAGATCAAGCTGATCCTCGTCTATCCGATGACGACCGGCCGCAACTTCGACGAGGTCCTGCGCGTCATCGACTCGCTGCAGCTGACGGCCGAGCACAAGGTCGCCACGCCGGCGCAGTGGCAGCCGGGCGAGGACGTGATCATCTCCGGCGCGGTGTCCGACGAGCAGGCGAAGGAGATCTACCCGGACGGCTGGAAGGCTCCGCGGCCCTACATCCGCATCGTACCGGCGCCGAGCAAGTAGCGCGGCGCGCGCCCGGCCCGTTCAGGCGAACAGCGACGTCTGGGTGAAGCCGGGCGCGGCGCCCACGGCGCGGGCCGCGCCGGGCGCCTCGACGCGTCGCGCGATCTCCCCACCCCGGGACGCGATCACGCCGCCAGCGGGACCTGCTGCTCGGACGCCGCGCGCACGAGCGCCTCGAACAGCCGCACGTGCGGCCCCTCGGGCTGGTCCAGCGTCTCGGCGTGCCACTGGACGCCGAGCACGAAGCGCTCGCCGTCGCCCTCGATCGCCTCGATCGTCCCGTCCTGCGCCCACGCGACGGCATGCAGTCCGCTGCCGAGCGCGGCGACCGCTTGATGGTGGAAGGAGTTCGCGCCCAGCGTCCGCGTCCCCAGGATGGAGGCGAGCCGCGAGGCGGGGGCCACCTCCACATGGTGCGTCTCGGTCCAGCCCGGTGCGGTCTGTCGGTGGTCGATCGAGTTGTCGGTGACCGCCGGCAGGTGCTGGTGCAGCGTTCCTCCGCGGGCCACGTTCAGCGCCTGCGCGCCGCGGCAGATGCCGAGGATCGGCAGCCCGAGCGCGTCGGCGTGGCGCGCGACCGCGAGCTCGAACCGGTCCAGCGCCGGCTCGATCGGCCCGAGGTCGGGCGAGGGGGAGGCGCCGTACGCGGCGGGATCGAGGTCCGGCCCCCCGGACAGGCAGATCCCGGCCAGCGGAGCCAGCAGCGACCGCACGGCGGCCTGCGGCAGCGGCGGCAGCACCACGGGCACGCCACCCGCGCGTGCGATCGCGCGCACGTACGGCATCCCGAGCGCCATCTCGTGCTGCTGCGGCTCGCCCTCGTCGAGCGGGTGCGTGCGCTCGGCCCTGCGGACCTCCGACGTCGTGACACCGATCAGCGGGTTCACGGCTCCGAGGCTACCTCCAGGGCCGGTCGATAGAATCCGTACCTCCGGAATCGGAATTTCATGAGTCCCCTGTTCGACATCTGCCTCCTCGAGGAGCTGCCGCCGGGCGAGAAGCGTCTCGTCGAGGTGGATGACCTCGAGATCGGCGTCTTCAACTGCAACGGCACGCTGTTTGCGATCGAGGACCGCTGCTCGCATGACGACGGCGAGCTGGTCGATGGGGAGTTCGACACGGAGGACTGCACGGTCGAGTGCCCGCGCCACGGCTCGCGCTTCGACCTGCGGACCGGCAATCCCGTGAACCTGCCTGCGTACGTTCCCGTCGACACCTTCCCGGTGCTCGTCCAGGACGGCGTGATTCGAGTGGAGGTCGATTGACCATGGCTACTCCCGAAGTGATCGCCGAGCAGCAGGCGCTGGTCGGCATCAACGCGGATTACAAGGAGAAGTTCGGGTTCCACGACCCGGAGACCGGCTACGCGTTCAAGGCCCCCAAGGGCCTCTCGCGCGCGCTGGTCGAGCAGATCTCCGAGTTCAAGGGCGAGCCCGGATGGATGCGCGACTTCCGCCTGAAGGCGCTCGAGTACTTCCTCTCGCGCCCGCAGCCGACCTGGGGCTCGGCGATGCTCGCCGAGGTCGACTACGACGACATCCACTACTTCGTGCGCGCGTCCGAGAAGTCCTCGCGCACGTGGGACGACGTCCCGGATGACATCAAGAAGACGTTCGACCGCCTGGGGATCCCCGAGGCCGAGCGCAAGTTCCTCTCCGGCGTCGGCGCGCAGTACGAGTCCGAGGTGGTCTACCACCAGGTGCGCGAGGACCTCGAGAAGCAGGGCGTCGTCTTCATGGACATGGACTCGGGGCTGCGCGAGCACGAGGACATCGTGCGCGAGTACTTCGCCTCGGTGATCCCGGCGAACGACAACAAGCTCGCCGCGCTGAACTCCGCGGTCTGGTCGGGCGGCTCGTTCGTCTACGTGCCGCCGGGCGTGCACGTCGAGATGCCGCTGCAGGCCTACTTCCGGATCAACACCGAGAACATGGGCCAGTTCGAGCGCACACTGATCATCGCCGATGAGGGCTCCTACGTGCACTACGTCGAGGGCTGCACCGCGCCGGTGTGGACCTCGGACTCGCTGCACTCCGCCGTCGTCGAGCTGATCGCCAAGCCGGGCGCGCGGATCCGCTACACGACCGTCCAGAACTGGTCGCAGAACGTCTACAACCTCGTGACCAAGCGCGCGATCGCGCAGACCGACGCGACGGTCGAATGGGTCGACTGCAACCTCGGCTCGAAGCTGACCATGAAGTACCCGAGCGTCTACCTGATGGGCGAGCGCGCCCACGGCGAGGTGCTGTCGATCGCCTTCGCGGGCAAGGGCCAGCACCAGGACGCCGGCGCGAAGATCATCCACGCGGCGCCGAACACGACGTCGAACATCTTCGCCAAGTCGATCTCCAAGGACGGCGGGCGCTCGAGCTACCGGGGGCTGCTGGAGGTCGCCAAGGGCGCCCACGGCTCGCGCTCGAAGGTCGTCTGCGACGCGCTGCTGCTCGACGAGCACTCCCGCTCGGACACGTACCCGACGATCCGGATCGGCGAGGACGACGTGGACGTCGGACACGAGGCGTCCGTCTCGAAGATCGGCGAGGAGCAGCTGTTCTACCTGATGGCCCGCGGCATCCCCGAGGACGAGGCGGGCAAGCTGATCGTCAACGGCTTCATCGAGCCGATCGTCAAGGAGCTCCCGATGGAGTACGCGGTCGAGATGAACCGCCTCATCGAGCTCCAGATGGAGGGCTCCATTGGCTGAGCTGGCTGCCGTTCGCGAACCCCAGTGGCTGAAGGAGCGGCGCTCCGGCGCCGCTTCGCGCGCCGCCGCCCTGGACCTGCCGCGTCACAAGGGCCACGTGGGCTGGGAGTTCACGGACCTCGGGAAGCTGGATCTCGCAAGCTTCACGGCCGCCGCTCCCGGCGACGGCGACGCGTCCGCGGTCGACCGCGTCGAGACGCTGCTGGAGGCACCTGAGGGCGCCATGCACCTCGGCCAGGTCGACGGTCGCGTGGTCGACGGCGGGGGGCTCTCGCCCGACGACGGCGTGATCGTGCTCCCGCTGACGCTGGCCTGCGAGCACCACTCCGAGCTGGTCGAGCAGCACTTCGGCACCGTCGTGCCGGCCGGCCAGGACGTCTTCACCGAGCTCAACGACGCGGGCTGGACCGGCGGCGCGTTCGTCTACGTCCCGCGCGGCGTGCGCGTCGAGGCGCCGATCGTCCTGACCGCGATCTCCGACGCCGCGGGCGTCGCGCTGCACCGCCGCGTGCTGATCGTGCTCGAGGAGGGCGCCGAGGCCGAGGTCTGGGAGCAGCACCTCTCCGGCTCGCCCGACGCCGAGTCGATGCTGAACTCCGTCGTCGAGCTGCGGGTGGGCCAGAACGCCCGGCTGCGGTTCGTCGGCGCGCAGGACATGAACGAGAAGTCGTGGGTCTTCGGCGCCCAGCGCGCCGAGGTGGCGCGCGACGGGTCGCTGGACTGGGTGGTCGTCGGCTTCGGCTCGGGCTCCGGAAAGGTGCGCACGGAGACGCTGCTGGCGGGCGAGGGCTCGCACGCGAAGGTCACGGGCGCCTACGCGCCGCACGCGCGCCAGCACATCGACTTCCACACCACGCAGGAGCACGGGGCCCCGAACACGACGTCGGACCTCGCCTTCCGCGGGATCCTGGCGGACCGGGCGAGCGCGGTGTGGCGCGGGATGATCAAGGTCGACCCGGGCGCCCAGCAGACCGACGCGTTCCAGGAGTGCCGCAACCTGCTGCTGTCCAAGCGGGCGCACGCCGATGCGATCCCGGGCCTCGAGATCCTCGCGAACGACGTCCGCTGCACGCACGCCGCCGCGATCGCCCAGATCGACAAGGAGCAGCTCTTCTACCTCGAGTCGCGCGGACTGCGCGAGGCGGCTTCCCAACGGCTCGTGATCGAGGGCTTCATGGCCGAGCTCGTGCAGCGCTTCGAGGAGGGCCCGATCCGCGAGGCGATGTCGGCCGCGCTCGAGCGCCGGCTCTCAGTCCTGCTGGACTGACCCTCCGCCGTCGGCGCGGAGCCGGTAGCCGGCTCCGCGCACCGTCTCGATCGACTCGGTGCCGAACGGGCGGTCGATCTTGGCGCGCAGCGCGCCGACGTAGACCTCGACGACGTTCGAGCGGTCCTCGTACGCGTAGTCCCACCCGTGCTCGAGGATCGCGCGCTTGGCGAGCAGCTCGCCGGGACGGCGCATGAACGCCTCGAGCACGGTGAACTCCTTCGCGGTCAGCCGCAGCTCGGCCTCCCCGCGCCAGGCGCGGTGGGCGGCGGGATCCAGGCGCAGCTCGCCGGCGGTGAGGACGGTTGGCTTCTCGCGTGCGCCGCGGCGGAGCAGCGCGCGGATGCGCGCGAACAGCTCGTCGAACGAGACGGGCTTGATCACGTAGTCGTCGGCGCCGCCGTCGAGGCCGGCGACCCGGTCCTCGACGCTGTCGCGCGCGGTCAGCATCAGCACGGGCGCCCAGACGTCCTGCTCGCGCAGGCGGCGGCACGTCTCGAAGCCGTCGATGTCCGGGAGCATGACGTCGAGGACGATCGCGTCGTAGCTCGCGGTGGTGGCCATCCAGATCGCGTCCGCGCCGGTGACCGCGACGTCGGCCAGCATCCCGTCCTCGCGCAACGCGCGGCGGGTGAGGCTCGCCATCTTGACCTCGTCCTCGACGACCAGCACGCGCATTGCTCCCAATCGTGGCGCGCCGTGGCTGAAATTGGGCTGAACGCGTGCTTCAGCGGGGCTTCAGCCGAGGGCTCGTAGCTTCGGCCGGGCCTTGTTCCCAACCGAAAGGTGAAGTTGCAATGCTCAAGCGATTGAAGATCGGCGTAGCGGCCGTGGCAGGGCTGCTCGCGCTCGGATTCGGCGGCGCGGCGCTGGCCGGCGCGACGCAGACCAGCGGGAACGCGCCGTCCGCCACCCCCGCGCAGTCCACGCCGGCACCCGACACCCAGACGGGTGACAACCACGGCGAGCACCTGGGCCCGGGCGAGGTCGCCGGCGGCCCCGAGACGGCGGATCCGAACGAGAAGCCGGACGCCAACGAGAAGGCGGACGCCAACGACAAGGCGGACGCCAACGACAAGGCGGACGCCAACGACAAGGCGGACGCGAACGGCGGCCAGGACGCCGAGACCAACGACGGCCCGGACACGGGCACGGCCAACGTCCAGCAGTAGCACCATTGCTCCCGGCGCCCCACGGGCGCCGGGAGCCCCATCTTGACCCGCCTGCCCATCCGCATCCGCGTGACCCTCGCATTCGCCGTCGTGATGGCGATCGTGCTCGGGGCCACGGGGCTGTTCCTCTACCTGCGGATGGCCTCGGAGCTCGAGGCCTCGATCGATCGCGGCCTGCAGTCCCGGGTCGCGGACCTGACCGCCCTGGTGCGGGAGTCCGACAGCGGGCTCGCCGAGTCGCCGCTGCACGAGGACGACATCGCGCAGATCCTCGCGCCGTCGGGCGGGGTCCGCGACTCGCCGCGCGCGCTCCGCGACCCGCTGCTCAGCGCGGCTGAGGCGCGCCGCGCGGCCAGGGCGCCCGTCCACGTCGCGCGCGACGAGATGCGCTACCTCGCGTCGCCCGTGCGCGGGCAGGACGGCGTGCTCGCCGTGATCGTCGTCGGCGCGTCGCTCGAGGAGCGCGACGCGGCGCTCTCCAATCTGGCGACGCTGCTGCTGGTCGGCGGCCTGGGCGCGCTGGCGCTCGCCTCGCTGGCGGGCTACGGGGTCGCCGCGGCCGCGCTGCGGCCGGTCGACGCGATGCGGCGGCGGGCGCGCGAGATCCAGGCGTCCGAGCCGGGTCAGCGGCTGCCGGTCCCGCGCGCCGGCGACGAGCTCTCGCGCCTCGGCGAGACGCTCAACGCGATGCTGGCGCGGCTCGAGACCGCGCTGGCGCGCGAGCGGAGGTTCGTCGCGGACGCGAGCCACGAGCTGCGGACGCCGCTGGCGATCCTCAAGGGCGAGCTCGAGCTCGCGCGGCGCCGCCGCCGCACCCGCGCCGAGCTGGAGGACGCGGTGCGCTCGGCCGAGGACGAGACCGACCGGCTGGCGCAGCTTGCCGAGAGCCTGCTCGTGATCGCCCGCGCCGACCAGGGAGAGCTGCCGCTGCGGCGCTCGCAGGTGGACGCGGGTGAGCTGCTCGCCCGCGTGCGCGGCCGGTTCGCGGTCGCGGCGGCGCAGCGCGGCGCGGAGGTGCGCGTCGACGCGCCCGCCGGACTGTGGCTGGACGCGGACGAGCTGCGCGTGGAGCAGGTGCTCGGCAACCTCGTCGACAACGCGCTGCGGCACGGCGCCGGACCGGTCGTGCTGGCGGCGCGCGAAGGCGAGCTGTCGGTGCGCGACCACGGCCCGGGCTTCGGTGACGGCTTCATCGACTCCGCGTTCGAGCGGTTCTCGCGCGGCGATCCCGCGCGCGCCGGCGGGGGCGCCGGGCTGGGCCTGGCGATCGTCGCCGCCATCGCGCGCGCCCACGGCGGGACCGCGAGCGCGTCCAACGCGCCGGGCGGCGGCGCCGAGATCCGCGTCACATTTCCCGACGATCCTCCCGGCGGCGGTTAGGGTGGGCCCGGAAGCCCACGAGGAGGAAGGACCCGATGCCGAACCTGGCGGATCTGCTGACGCGCGCGGCCGAGCAGCACGGTGACCGCATCGCGCTCAAGCTCGACGACCAAGAGGTCAACTACGCGTTCCTCGACGAGGCCGCGTCGCGCGTCGCGGGGCTGCTGAAGGCAAAGGGGATCGTGCCGGGCGACCGGGTCGGGATCATGCTCCCGAACGTCCCCTACTTCGCCGTCGTCTACTACGGCATCCTGCGCGCCGGCGGCGTCGTGGTGCCGATGAACGTGCTGCTCAAGGGGCGCGAGGTCGGGTTCTATCTCGAGGATCCCGGCGCCAAGCTGCTGTTCGCGTGGCACGGGTTCGGCGACGCCGCGCGCGAAGGGGCGCAGAAGGCCGGCGCCGAGCTGGTGCTCGTCACGCCCGGGGAGTTCGAGCAGCTCGTGATCGCCGCCGAGCCGTCGCGCCAGGACGCCGAGCGCGACGGCGACGACACGGCGGTGATCCTCTACACGAGCGGCACGACCGGCACGCCGAAGGGCGCCGAGCTCACGCACGACAACCTGCGCACGAACTGCGAGGTGACCGCGCACACGCTCGTGCAGATCACCGAGGACGACGTGATCCTCGGGGCGCTGCCGCTGTTCCACTCGTTCGGGCAGACCTGCGGCCTCAACGCCGGCGTCAGCTCCGGCGCGTGCCTGACGCTGATCCCGCGCTTCGACCCGGCGAAGGCGCTCGAGATCATCCAGCGCGACAAGGTCACCGTGTTCGAGGGCGTGCCGACGATGTACCACGCGATCCTCAGCGTCGCCGATCGCGAGCGCTACGACGTCTCGAGCCTGCGGCTGTGCGTCTCCGGCGGCTCCGCGATGCCCGTCGAGGTGATGCGCGGCTTCGAGCAGGCGTTCGACTGCAAGGTGCTGGAGGGCTACGGGCTCTCGGAGACGTCGCCGGTCGCGTCCTTCAACCACCCCGACCGCGAGCGCAAGCCGGGCTCGATCGGGACGCCGATCGAGGGCGTCGAGATGCGGCTCGTCGACGAGGACGGCGGAGAGGTCGAGCAGGGCGGCGTCGGCGAGATCGCGATCCGCGGCCACAACGTGATGAAGGGCTACCGGGACCGCCCGGACGCGACCGCCGACGTGCTCGACGCCGACGGCTGGTTCCGCACCGGCGACTTGGCGACGGTCGACGAGGACGGCTACTTCTTCATCGTCGACCGCAAGAAGGACATGATCATCCGCGGCGGCTACAACGTCTACCCGCGCGAGATCGAGGAGGTGCTCTACGAGCATCCGGCGGTCTCGGAGGCCGCGGTCGTCGGCGTGCCCGACGACGCCATGGGCGAGGAGGTGGCCGCCGCTGTCGTCCTGCGCTCGGAGGCGAACGCCGAGGACATCCGCCTGTTCGTCAAGGACCGCGTCGCCGCCTACAAGTACCCGCGCCGCATCTGGTTCCTCGACGAGCTGCCGAAGGGCCCGACCGGCAAGATCCTCAAGCGGGAGATCAAGCCGCCCGCGGAGTGACGATCGTCAGGCCGTCGCGGACGCCGAGCAGGAGCGAGTCGACGCGCTCGTCCGCCGCGATGCGGTCGTTGAGCGCGGCGGTGACGCGCGTGGACTCGTCCTGCGGATCGAGCACGCGGCCGCCGCGGAGCATGTTGTCGAGCAGGAGCAGCCCGCGGGGCGCCAGCTTCGGCACGAGCGCGTCGTAGTAGGCCGGATAGGCGTCCTTGTCGGCGTCGACGTAGGCGAAGTCGACGGTGTCGAGGTCCGCGAGGTGCTCGGTCGCCGGGCCCATCACGAACGTCACCTTGTCCAGCTCGCCCGCGGCGTCGAGGTTGCGGCGCGCGATCCCCGCGTACTCGTCGGAGACCTCGAAGATCGTAAGGCGGCCGTCCGCGGGCAGGCCGCGGGCGATGCAGACCGCGCCGTAGCCGGTGAACGTGCCGATCTCGATCGCCGTCCTCGCCCCGCTGAGGCGGACCAGCAGCGCGAGCAGCGCGGCTTGGTCGGGGCTCGTCTGCATGCCGGCGTACGGCATCGCCTTGGTCTCGCGGTCGATGCGCGCGAGCACCTCATCCTGGCCGGCGTGGCGTGCCAGATAGTCGTCCAGGTCCATGGCGCAGATCATGCCGGTCGCGACGTCCTGGAGCGTTGCGACCAGCGCCTGCGGCGCCGGCGTGGAGACGGCCTCGGTCCAGCGTGCGAGGGCGTGAGGGCGAGGCCGGCGAGGTGTACGGCATGCCCCGCTTCCCGCACGAGGCGGAGGGTACGCGGAGGACGTCACCGCGCCGTCGCGGCACATCGCGGGCCCCGTCTTCCAGGTCACGTCGCCCCCCGCGGGTCACTGCGCCCCGCGCGGTCCGCGCATCCTGCGCGATCACGCCGGCGGCCCGCACGGTCGCCGCGCCCCGGCGCGTCATCGCGCCCCGGCGGGGTCACGGCGGCGTTCCGCGCGTCACCGCGCGCCGGCGGGGTCACGGCGGCGTCCCGCGCGTCACCGCGCCCCGGCCGGGGTCACGGCGGCGTCCCGCGCGTCACCGCGCCGCCCCGGCCCTCGGGGCCACTGTCGCGCGGGCGGCGAACTGAACGTCAACACCCACAGTAAGGGCGCGGGGAGAGACCGCTTCCCCGCGCGCAAGAGCCGCGGCGGCGATCAGCGCGCGATCGATCATCCCGTCGGGGCTTTCGCGCGTGATCGATCACGCTCGCACTTCGGCACAGGGGGGTGACCCACTTTCCTTCGAACATTTCGAAGGAAAGTGGGTCACCCCCGGCGAGCCGGTGATCGCTTTCTGACCCGAGCTCGAATCGGACCCGCGAACCGGCCCATGGGGCCCGGTCCCGAACGGACCCACCCCCTTTACCAGCGCAGTTCCCGCTCCAGGAGAGGCCAGCGCGGAGATCGCGCGCCGAGCGTCGCGGCGCCCGCGCTGGGCGAGGCGGGCCGCACGGCGGGGAAGCTCGTGCGGCAGGCGGCGTAACGCGCGGGGCGGGCGAGCGGCGTGGCCGCGCCGCAGGCGGAGTCGCGGGCGGCCGGGCCGCTGGGGCGGGCGGCGGCGCCGCGCCGGCGGGGTCGCGGGCGGCCAGGGCCCGCCGGCGCGCGCGGCGTGGCCGCGGCACTGGTGGTGCCGCGCGGGGCCCGGGTCAGCCGCCTTCGAACCCGAACTCGCCGGTCGACGACGCGCTCCGGCCTCCGCCGCCGCCGGAGCTCCCGCCGCCGCCGGAGCTCCCGCCGCCGCTGGACCCGCCGGCGCTCGCCGCGCTCGCCCCGCTCGCCGTCGCGCCGCTCGGAGGCGGTGCGCTGCCCGCTGACGCCGCCTGGCCTTCGAAGCTGAACTCGCCCGTCGTCTGCACTCCGCCCTTCTTCGCGCTGGTCCTCCGCGGCCGCGTGGCGACCGCCTTCCTGCGCGCGGGCGTCGCGGTCGCCCGCGGCGTCGCGGTCGCCACGACCGCCACCACCGTCGGCGCCGGCTTCACCCGCTCGACGGTCGCGTGCCGCTTGCGCGGCGGCCTCTTCTTCGCCGCGGCCGGCTGGTGCTTCTCGTGCGAGATCAGCGGCGGCGACGGGACCCCGCCCGTGACGGCGCACACCGCGCCCGCGCCGGCCCCGGTGAGGCACAGGCCGACGAGCGCGGCGGCGGCTCCGAAGCGTCCGCCGCCCGTCGCGCTCGCGTACTGCACGCTCTGGCCCACATCCGACGCCGCGGCGCGCGCCAGCACCGCCCACGGAAGCCCGGGCAGCAGCAGCGCGATCCGCCGCCGGCGCGACAGCCGCAGCTCGCGCACCGCCGCCCGGCAGGCCGCGCAGTGGCGCAGGTGCGGCCGGATCGAGACCACCTGCGCGCTCGTCGCGCGGCCCTCGGCCAGCGCCGTCAGCACGTCCTCGTAGCGCGCGCACGCCTCGCCCGCCTCGATCCCGCGGAACTCCTTCAGGAAGCGCCGCCGTCCCTCCGTTATCGAACGGTTCACCTTCGTGTACGTCCACCCGAAGCGGCGCCCGATCTCCTGATAGGAGAGGCCCTGCGCCTTGAGCATGAGCGCCTTCGCCTCGTCGGGCTTGAGCGCCTTCAGGGCTTCGACCGAGCGGTCAACGCGCTCGCCGCCCGCGACCTGCTCGTCCACCTCGCGCGCGCCCGTGTGCACGGTGGCGTCGAGGTCGACGTCCTCGCGGTCGACCGACGCCGCGCGGGCGCGGCGGATCGCCATCGCCTCATGCTTGACCACCACGCGCATCCAGGCGCCCTCGGTCGCCGGCTCGACGCTCTCGAGCCGCCGCAGGTAGATCTCCAGCGCCCGCTGGTAGGCGTCGAGCGCATCGTCGTGGCAGAGCGAGAACTGGTTGGCCACCCGCAGCAGCGCGGGCCCGTGGCGCGTGACCATCGCCTCCACCCGCTCCGCGTTCGAGCCCGCTCCCCGATCCGGTGCCGCCACCGCTCGTCCCTCTCCGATCAATGGTCTTTGCACATTGAGCCGGACCGGACAGTTTTGTGCCCCCCGCGGGGTCGCGATTCTTGCGCAAATTGCGAACACTTCCGGAGGCACGGCTACGCTCTCGCCCGTTTTCGAGAGCCCCGGAGGCATGGAATGAGCGATGTGATCGCCGACCTGCGCAGGCAGATGCAGGAGCGGCTGAAGGAGATCGAGAAGGAGCTGAAGGGAGTCGACGACCTGCTCCGCGAGCGCGAGCAGATCGAGGCCGCGCTCGCCCAGCCGCCCTTCGCCACCGGCCGGCCGGCCGCCGCCGCCGCCGCACCGCGCCGCGCCCCCGCGCGCCGCAGCACCCGGCCGCGCGCCCCGCGCGGCGCCAATCGTGAGGCGGTGCTCAACGCCGTCGGCGAGCGTCCCGGCGTGACCGCGGCGACGATCGCCGACATCACGAAGATCTCCAAGGCCGTGACCTACAACACGCTCGCGAAGCTCGTCGAGCAGGGCAAGCTGGAGAAGACCGAGCTGCCCGGCGGCCAGACCGGATACAAGGCCGCCGCGCCCGCCTGACGGCGGTGCATATAGTCGCTCTCATGCCCGCCACGACCGGCACCCAACCCGACATCAAGGACTCGATCCTCGAGACCGTCGGAGAGACCCCGCTCATTCGCCTCAGCCGGATCGGCCAGGGCCTGGCGCCACAGATCGTGGCGAAGGTCGAGTACTTCAACCCCGGCGGCTCCATCAAGGACCGCGTCGCCATGCGCATGATCGAGGCCGCCGAGCGCGACGGCCATCTGCGCCCCGGCGGCACGATCGTCGAGCCGACGTCCGGCAACACCGGCACCGGGCTCGCGATCGCCGCGCGGCTGAAGGGCTACCGCGTGATCGCGGTGATGCCGGACAAGATGTCGCGCGAGAAGATCGATCTGCTGCGCGCCTACGGCGCCGAGGTCGTCGTCACGCCGACCGACGTCGATCCGTCGTCGCCGCAGTCCTACTACCGCGTCGCCGACCGGCTCGAGCGCGAGATCCCCGGCGCGTTCCAGCCCAACCAGTACAGGAATCCGGCCAACCCGGAGGCGCACTACCTCGCGACGGGGCCCGAGCTCTGGCGCCAGTCCGGCGGCGCGATCACGCACCTCGTCGTCGGCGTCGGCACCGGCGGGACGATCACCGGCGTCGCGCGCTACCTGAAGGAGCAGAACCCGGCGATCGAGGTGATCGGCGCCGATCCGGTCGGCTCGATCTACTCCAATGAGACCGTCCACCCGTATCTCGTCGAGGGCGTGGGCGAGGACTTCTGGCCGGAGACCTACGACCCGTCGGTCGTGGATCGCTACGTGACCGTCTCCGACCGCGACGCGTTCCTCACCACGCGCCGCCTGGCGGAGACCGAGGGCCTGCTGGTCGGCGGCTCCTGCGGGCTGGCGGTCCACGCGGCGCTCGAGGTCGCGCGCGGCATCTCGGAACCCAGCGCGATGATCGCCGTGATCCTGCCCGACGGGGGACGCGGGTACCTGTCGAAGATCTTCAGCGACGAGTGGATGTCCCAGTACGGCTTCCTCGATCGCAGCGGCGACCGCACGGTCGGCGACGTCCTGCGTGCCAAGACGGCGGCCGGCGAGGCGCCGCGCTTCGTGACCGTCAAGACGAGCCACAGGGTCAAGGACGCGATCGGCCTGCTGCACGAGCACCGGGTCTCGCAGCTGCCGGTGGTGGCCGAGGACGACCCGGACCAGGTCGTCGGCTCGGTCGGCGAGCGCGGGCTGCTCAAGCGCGCGTTCGAGGGGCCGCAGCTGATGGGCGCGGCGATCGCGGACGTGATGGAGCCGGCGTTCCCGACCGTCGAGACGTCCGATCCGGTGCGCGAGGCGGTCGAGCTGCTGACCGGCGAGGGGCAGGCGCTGATCGTCGCCGAGGGCGGCCGCCCGCTCGGCATCGTCACGCGCACCGACCTGCTCGAGTCGCTCGTCTCATGAGGTTCGCGACCCGCGCGGTGCACGCCGGCCTGGAGCCGGATCCGGGCTACGGCGGCGTGGTGCCGGCGATCCACCAGGCATCGACCTACGTCCAGCCGGCGCCCGGCGAGTTCCGCGAGGACTACGACTACTCGCGCTCGGCCAATCCCACCCGCAGCGCGCTGGAGCGCGCGCTCGGCGAGCTGGAGGGCGGCCTGGCGAGCGCGTTCTCGAGCGGCATGGCGGCCGAGCACGCGCTGATCACGGCGGTCGCCTCGGCCGGCGCGCACGTCGTCATCCCCGACGACCTCTACGGCGGCACGTACCGGCTCGTGGACAAGGTCCTCACGCGCTGGGGGCTCGAGTACACGATGGTCGACCAGACCGACCTCGACGCCGTCGAGCGCGCGGTGCGCGACGACACGGCGCTGATCTGGGTCGAGACGCCGACGAACCCGACGCTGAAGGTGGTCGACGTCGGCGAGATCGTCGCGCGCAGGCGGAGCGCGTTCGTGGCGGTCGACAACACGTTCGCGACGCCTGTGTTCCAGCGCCCGCTGGACCTCGGCGCCGACGCGGTTGTGCACTCGACGACCAAGTACCTCGGCGGTCACTCCGACGCGGTCGGCGGTGCCGTGATCGTCGCGGACGCGGCGCGGCACGAGGCGGTGCGGTTCGTGCAGAACTCGGTCGGCGCCGTGCCCGGGCCGCTCGACTGCTTCCTCGTGCACCGCGGGCTGCGCACGCTGCCGCTGCGGATGGCGGCGCACAGCGAGAACGCGCGGGCCGTGTCCGAGTGGCTGCGCGGCGTCGACGGGGTCCGCGACGTGCGCTGGCCCGGCTTCTCCGGCATGGTGTCGTTCCGGCACGACGACGCGGTGCGGATCGCGTCCTCCACGCGGGTGTTCTCATGTGCGGAGTCGCTGGGCGGGGTCGAGTCGCTGATCGAGGTTCCGCAGGCGATGACGCACCAGTCCGTGGAGGGCTCGGCCGCGGCCGTGCCGGCCGATCTGGTGCGCCTGTCGTGCGGGATCGAGGACGCGCAGGACCTGATCGAGGATCTGGCTCAAGCCGTCTAGCGCGGCGGCCGATGTGACCGAAGTGGGTTCAATCACCTCGCGTTCGCGTCATCCTCGTTGGATGCGCCGGGTCTATCTGACCGCGATCCTCGCCGGGATCGCCGCCCTCACGGGCGGCTATTTCGCTCTGGGCGCGGCGGGCAAGGACCAGCCGGCGCGGTCGAAGGTCGTCGCCGCCGCGGAGCCCGGCGTGCAGGTCGAGCTGCCGCCGCTGCCGAAGGCGACGAGCGCCAAGCCCGTGCAGCCGGTCGCCGGCGAGCCGACGACCGAGGCGGACGCTGCCACGGCGCCCGACCCGGGACTCTCCGACGCGGGCGACGCCCCGGCGCGGGCGGCTTCCCGCGCCGTGCAGGGCAAGTACAAGGCGTCCGGTGGCTCCAATGCCGTCTCGCATGCGATCGCGCTCGGCAACGGCGTGGCGCTCCCGCCGCTCGAGGCGCCCGAGGCGGTCAAGCAGATCATCGAGGCCGGCAACGGCATCGCACGCACGCCGTACATCTGGGGCGGCGGGCACGGGAAGTGGCTCGACAAGGGCTACGACTGCTCGGGCTCGGTGTCGTTCGCGCTTGCCTCCGCGGGGCTGCTGAGCTCCTCGCTGACCTCGGGCCAGCTGATGTCCTGGGGCGAGCCCGGCAAGGGCAAGTGGGTGACGATCTACGCCAACGACGGTCATGTGTTCCTCGAGGTCGCGGGGATCCGCTTCGACACCGGCGCGCAGCGCGTGACCGGATCGCGCTGGGCGAACGACGGGCGCTCCACCGCAGGCTTCGTCGCGCGCCATCCCGCCGGGCTCTGAGCGCTTGGGGTCTCCACCCCATGGGTGGAGATTCGGGGGACGTCGATCACCGGGTTGTAAGCCCCTCTCCAACCCCTGAAGACCTCCGCCTGATGCCTCGCTCCCCGCTTGTTCACGACCTCCTTACCGGCCCTCCCCCTGACGTACTGGCCGAAGTGGACGCAGCGTGGGAGCGAGCTCAGGACCTCTTCGCGGACGAGCTGGAGCTGAGCTTCGACCTCGACTCGCTCACGGGGCGGGTCAAGGGCTCGCTGCGGGTTCCGGCCGGCGGCCCGGTGTGGGAGAGCCTCACGGCGACCGAGGCGCTGGCGCTCGCGTGCGGCGACGCCGAGATCCTCCCCGCGGGCGCGTCGCACGCTCCCCGCGCGCTCGCCGCATAGGGTTTCGCGCTGCGGGCAGACTGCCCGTATGCCTGTCTCACCTCGAACCTTCATCGACTCGGCGCTCGGGCTCGGCCGCAAGGCGGTGTCCGCGGGACTTGACGCGGCCGCTCGACTGCGCCACGGCGAAGAGGACACGACCGTTCCCGCTCCCGCCACGCCGGGAACCAGTCCGCCCAAGCCGGGCGCTCCGGGCGGGCCGAAGTCCGCGACCGCCCGCCGGACGCCGGCGCGCGCCGCGAACGCCGCGGCGGCGACGGCGAAGAGCGGCGTCGTCCCGACGGGTCGCGCGACGCCGCGCAGGAAGGCGGCGGCGAAGCGGACGGTGGCGAAGCCCACGAAGCCGCGCGCGGGGAAGCCCGCGAAGCCGGCGCCGGCGAAGGCGACGAAGCCCGCGACCGCGGCCAAGCCCGCGAAGCGCGCGGCGAGCAAGCCGGCGACGACGGCGGCACCGGCCGCGGCGAAGCGGTCTGCGGCGGCCAAGCCCGCGGCCGCGAAGCCGTCCGCGGTCGCGAAGGCCTCGCCGGTGCCGGCCGCGGCGCCCGCCGCGGCGAAGCCGGCTCCCGAGCCCGCTGCGTCCAAGCCGGCCGTCGCGAAGCCGCCTGCCCCGCCGTCCAAGCCGGCCGTCGCGAAGCCGCCTGCCCCGCCGTCCAAGCCGGCCGTCGCGAAGCCGCCTGCCCCGCCGTCCAAGCCCGCTGCCGCGAAGCCGCCCGCGCCCGCCTCCAAGCCGGCCGCTCAGGAGAAGCCCGCGGCGCCGGCTCCGACCGCGAACGGCGCAGGCGCGACGGAGAAGCCCGGCTCGGTTCCCACGGGGACCCGCGAGCCGGCGAGCCCGCACTCGGACTGACGCTCTGCGCGCGCGGCCCTCGCCGTGGGTCGCGCGCGCCGGCGCACGCGGTTAAGGTCGGGCCCATGCGCCCCATCCCCGCGCCCCGCATCGGCGACTCCCACGGCCTCCTCCGCGCGATCGAGCGCCGCGGGCGGCTCCGGACGGACGAGTTCGTGACGGAGTTCACCTTGGAGGAGCTGTTCGCGCCCGGACTCGAGAACGCACTCGGCCGCCTGCGGCACTTCGTCTCCTATGCGCGCTCGACCGGGCTCGTGAAGGAGGATCGCGGGATCGTCGAGCTGACCGAGGTCGGCCGCCGCTACGTGCGCGCAGGGGACGAGAGCGCGCCGTTCGACGTCTCGCCGCAGCAGGCGGAGTGGCTGCGCCGCCAGCTGCGCGAGAAGCACATGACCGACTCGATCTTCCACGGGATGGCGATCGGCCTCAGCCTGCTGTCGTCGGTCGCGCCCGGGAGCCGGGTGTCCACGCTCGACTTCGGGCGCTCGCTGGCGTACCTCGGGCGCGCCGGGTGGGACAACGAGAACACGTTCCAGATCCAGGGCGAGCGGTACCTGACGCTGCTCGCCGACGTCGAGCTGATCGACGGCCAGCACCGGCTGACCGCGACCGGCGAGCAGGTCCGCGGTGAACTCACGCTGCCCGTGCACATGTCGCTGCCCGACATCGCCGCGCAGCTGAACCCGGGCGGCGCCGACGCGGTGCGCGCGCAGGCCGAGGCGGAGTGGGCGGCGGCGCCCGCGTCTGCGGCGCCCGCCTCGTCGAACGGCGAGGGTCAGCTTCCCGAGCCGAAGCCCGACGACGCGACGCAGATCCGCCCCCCGGTCGTCCCGCGGGCGTCCGATCTCGCCGCGCCGTCCGGAGACCCGCTCTCCGCCGACCCGCCGGGCGGCGTCGCCCCGCCCGCGTCGGGCGAGGGCTACGAGACCGTCGTGGGAGGCCTCCCGGCCACGCCGCCCGAGGAGATCGCGGCCTCTGCGCCACCCGCCGACACCGCCGCGCCGCCGCTCTCGCCGCCGCCGGTGGATGTCACGCCGCCCGCCGGTGCCGCCGCCGTGCCGCCCGCCGGCGCCCCCGCGCCCCCGCCCCCCGCCCACGCCGAGCTCCGCGGCGACCCGCGCGCGTTCGTCGATCCCGCCGCGATCCGGGGTGCCGCCGAGAGCGCCGGGCTGCGCTTGCCCGCCTCGGTCTATGCGAACGTCGCCGCCGCGCTCGCCGTCGGCAAGCACGTGATCCTGACCGGGGCGCCGGGGTCGGGCAAGACGTCGCTGGCGCTCGCGGTCGCGCGGGCGGCGGCGCAGGCCGGGCGGGCGCACGGCGCGACGCTGATCACCGCCCGCCACCGCTGGGACGACCGCGAGCTCCTGGTCGACTCCGCCAAGCGCGGCCGCTGGGTGATCGTCGACGAGCTCGAGCGCGCGCGGCTGGACCGGTCGCTCGGCGAGCTGTCCTCGTTCCTCGCCGGCCTGCCTGTGCTGCTCGCGAGCGGCGAGGAGGCCGAGCCGGACTCCGCCTGGCGGCTCGTCGCGACCGCGGCGCGCACCCCGCGCGCGTCGGCCGCGCTGCTCCGCCGCTTCGCGGTCGTGGACGTCCCGGCGCCGGCCGGCCAGGCGCTCGTGGAGGCGCTCAACGCCGCGGCCGGCGGTGACGAGACGGCGGCCGCCGCGCTCGCCCGGCTGCTGCCGCTGGCCGAGCTCGCGCGGCTCGGCGCCGGCGTGTTCCTCGACGCCGCCCGGCACGCCGCGGCCCGCAACGCCGCCGCTCCCGCCGGCGAGGCGACACTCGCGCGCGACGCGTACGCGGCCTACATCGCCCCGCTGCTCGGCGACGTCGACGAGGACACCGCCCGTCGGATCCGCGAGATCGTGGGGGAGGAGTGACGCGCCCGGGGCGCGCGGTGACGCCGTGGGCCTGAAGCGCTCCGCCGAGGAGCTCTCCGCGCTGCGGCGCGCGAAGGCCACGCTCGACACGCTCGGCTTCTATCCCACGCCCGTCAGGATCGACCACGTGCGCATCGTCCACGTTCCGTGGCTGTTCCGCTTCCCGTGGTTCCGGCGCTTCCACGGCTACGAGATGGGTCCCTTCATCCTGCTCAAGCACCCGCTCGCGCAGACCTCGGCGAGCCTGATCGCGCACGAGCTGTGCCACGTCTGGCAGGACCAGGATCACCGCCTGCGGATGTGGTGGAGCTACGTCAGGGGCGGCTACGCGGAGAACCCGCACGAGGTCGAGGCGCGCACAGCCGGCGCGGCGGCCTCGTAGCATCAGCGCGCGTGGACCCCGCGGCACTGATCGCCCTTGCCCGCCACGGCGACGCGGTGGCCACCGCGCGCGCCTTCGCTGACGCCGCCAACGCGACCCGCGTCGTGCTCCTGATCGACCGCGGGGCGGACGAGCCCGCGCTGATGGTCGACCTCGACGACAGCGGCGACACGCGGATCACGGACGACGAGAGCGTCGCGACGATCCCGCACGGCGCCCTCGTCCCCGCGGAGCCCCACCCGCTGCCCGAGATCCGGCAGATCCCCGCGACGGCGATCAGCATCGACCCCCACAGCGGCGAGCTGTCGGGCCCGATCGGCGCGATCGAGCACCTCGCCGCGGTGGTCAAGCAGCTCGCGGCGAGCTTCGGGGGCCGCAGCGTCGCGACGGCCGAGTTCGCGACCCGCAACCCCGACCTGCCGATCACGATCGCCGCGCGCCCCGGCGAGCCGGCGCTGCTGTCGGTGGCCGACGAGCAGTTCGAGCTGCCCGACTAGCGCCGCGCCCGGTAGGACCGCGCCTTCGCGCGGTTCCCGCACACCTTCATGTCGCACCACGTGCGCGAGTGGTTGCGGGAGAAGTCGTAGAACGCCCATCGGCAGTCGTCGGCGGGACAAACCTTCAGCCGCTCCCACGTGCCCTCGGCCGCGGCTTGGGCGATGATCGCCAGCAGCCGGGCGATCACCTCGTCGCCGCCCGCTGCCGCCGCCTGGAGCCGCGGCGATCCGTCGGCGCCGAAGCTCACGCGCACCGACGCCTCCCGCCCGAAGGCCTCCAAGGCCGCGACGGCGTCCGCGTCGACCTCGCCGCCGTTGTGCGCCAGCAGCAGCCGCCGCACGGCCTCGCGGAATATCGCGACGCGCGCCACGTCCTCCTGTGAGAGCGCACCTGAAGCCAGCTCCGCCGAGTCCGGCCACGTATCAGACAACGCGTCCGTCCCCTCTTCGAGATCGAGCGTGTTCACGAGCCGCTGGACGAGCCGCAGATCCCCAGGTGCCGGCCGGTCCGCGTCGTGCATCGGACGGATTCTAGCGATGCGTAACCGACAAACCGGGTACGGTGGTATCGTAACTCCCATAACCCAAACGGCGGTGACGAGCATGTTCCCAGTCCCACATCCCGCGTTCGCCAAGGCCTACGGCCTCGAGGCCCTGCCCCGCGGCGAGACGGCCGCGCCGATCGATGTGCGGCTGGCCGGCCAGTCGGACACCGGCCGGCTCATCCGCCTCGCCCGGCTCGACTCCGCGCTCGCCGCTGCCGGCGAGCTTCCAGGCCGCGCGCGTGAAGGCGACGTCCTGATCGCGGAGTCCGGAGGCGAGCCGATCGCCGCGCTCTCCATCCGCGACGGGCTGCTCGTGTCCGACGCGGCGCATCGCACCCCGGAGCTGATCTCGCTCCTGCACACGCGCCGCCGGCGGATCCGGCGCGCCGAGCGCCGCGGCCGCCTGCGCCTCGGAGTGCTTCGCCCGCGCCATCTCTGAACGGCGACCTGGTCCTCCGCGTAGTCCCGTTGGAGGCGAGGGAGTGCTCGCCACGATAATCGGGAACACCCCTCCCACGATGTTGCACGAGCGCCACTACACGAGAGAGACCGCCAACGAGGTCATCCCCCTCGTCCGGGCCACCGTGCGCCGCCTGCAGGACGCGAAGCGACTCCTCCAGGACCAGGGGTTCGACTCCGGCTTCGCCACCCTGGCCGAGGTCACCGGCGGGGCGTGGGCCGGCCGCCTGCGGGCGCGGGCGGCGGTCACCGCGTCGCTCGGCTTCGAGCAGCTCGAGGCGCTGGACCTGCTCGTGCGCGATCTGGAGGCGGGCCTGATCGACTTTCCCGCCCTGCGCGACGGGCGCGAGGTCTACCTCAGCTGGCAGGTCGACGAGCCCGAGATCGGGCACTGGCACGCCGCGGAGACCGGCTATCCCGGCCGCCTCCCGCTGGATCCCTGGCTGTAGGAGCCGGGTGCGCCCGATGCGGCCCATCCGCGGCGGATCTCCTTCGACGAACTCCTAAGGAACCCCTTAGCGACTTCTCAGGTTGCTCGCCGACGATCCCGTCGGTGCGCATCCTCGTAGTGGACGACGAGCCTTCGGTGCGCGACGCGCTGGACCGCGCGCTCCGCATGGACGGCTACAAGGTCGAGCTCGCCGCCGGCGGCCGGGAGGCGCTCGACGCGCTCGCCGAGCAGGCCCCGGACGCGATCGTGCTCGACGTGCTGATGCCTGAGCTCGACGGGCTCGAGGTCTGCCGCCGCGTGCGCGCCGCCGGCGACCGCACGCCCGTGCTGATGCTGACCGCGCGCGATGCGGTGCCCGACCGCGTGAAGGGCCTCGACGCCGGCGCCGACGACTATCTCGTCAAGCCGTTCGCGCTCGAGGAGCTCTCCGCCCGGCTGCGGGCGCTGCTGCGGCGCAGCGGCGGACCGGCGGCCGAGAAGCTCCGCCATGCCGATCTCGTGCTCGACCCGGCCGGCCACACCGTCGCGCGCGGCGACCGCGCGATCGAGCTGACCCGCACCGAGTACCTGCTGCTCGAGCTGCTGCTCCGCCACCCGCGCCAGGTGCTCACGCGCGGCCAGATCTTCGAGCACGTCTGGGGCTACGACTTCGGCACGTCGTCGAACTCGCTCGAGGTGTACGTCGGCTACCTGCGGCGCAAGCTCGAGGCCGGAGGCGAGCCGCGGCTGGTCCACACGGTCCGCGGCGTCGGCTACGTGCTGCGCGAGCGATGACGTTCCGCCGCCGGCTCGCGCTGTCCTGCGCCGCGGCGGTGGCGGTCGCGGTGATCCTGGGCTCCGTGCTCGCGTACGTGATCGTCCGCGGCACGCTGCGCGGGCAGATCGACACGGCGCTGCGCAGCGAGGTCTCGAAGGTCGCGGTCGCGCCGCCCACGGACACTGCCGAGAGCGGGCTCTCCGTGCTGACGGGCGCGCCCCAGGTGTTCGTCCAGAGCATCTCCAAGAGCGAGGTGAGCGCGGTGCCCGGCCTCGCGCGCTCGAGCGAGGCGCGCGAGGTCGCCGACGGAAAGCGCGCGCCGTTCTTCTCCGACGAGCGCGTGCGCGGGGTCCACGTGCGCGTCTATACGACGTCGGTCGGCCCCGGCAACATCCTCGTGACCGCGCGCTCGCTGACCGAGGTCGACGGCGCGCTGTCCAAGCTCCGGCTGGCCCTCGCGCTGCTGACGCTCGCCGGCATCGGCCTCGCCGTCTTCCTCTCGCGGCTCGCCACGCGCACTGCCGTGCGCCCCGTGGCCGAGCTCACCGCGACGGCCGAGCACGTCGCGACCACTCGCGACCTGTCGCAGCGGATCGAGACGAGCGGCGAGGACGAGGTGTCGCGCCTCGCCCGCGCGTTCAACACGATGCTCGAGGCGCTCCAGCGCTCCCAGCACGCGCAGCGCCGGCTGGTCGCCGACGCCTCGCACGAGCTGCGCACGCCGCTCACCTCGCTGCGCACCAACATGGAGGTGATTGCGCGCGGCGGCCCGCCGGACGCCGGCGATCGCGACCGCCTGCGGCGCGACGTCGTCGTCCAGCTCGAGGAGCTGACCGAGCTCGTCGGCGACCTGGTGGAGCTGGCGCGCGACGAGGAGCCCGATCCGCCGGCGGTGGAGGACCTGGCGTTCGATCAGCTCGTCGAGGCCGCGGTGGAGCGCGCGCGCCGGCATGCACCCGGCGTGTGCTTCGAGCCGGAGCTCGAGCCGACGCTGGTCCGCGGGGTCCCCGCCCGGCTCGATCGCGCCGTGGCGAACCTGCTCGACAACGCGGCGAAGTGGAGTCCGCCGGGCGGATCGGTCGAAGTGCGCCTGCGCGACGGCGAGCTGACCGTGCGCGACTACGGGCCGGGCATCGCGCCCGGCGAGCGCTCGCTCGTGTTCGAGCGCTTCTACCGCGCCGCGGAGGCGCGCGGCCGCCCGGGCTCGGGCCTCGGCCTCGCGATCGTGCGCCAGGTCGCCGAGAGCCACGGCGGCAGCGTCACCGCCGAGGCGGCCGACGGCGAAGGCGCGCTGCTGCGCCTGCGTCTCTCAGCAATTCCCTAGGTTCGGGAAACGGGGCTCTCAGCGGCGACCGGCTCCATTGGGGCCATGACTACACGCCTCTTGCTCGCCGCCTGCGCGGCGACCGCATCCCTCGCCGTGGCCGCGTGCGGCGGTGAGAAGCCCACGTCCTCCGGCGCGCAGGACGGCACGCAAGCCAAGGCCAAGAAGGCGATGCTCGACTACGCGAAGTGCATGCGCGACCACGGCGTCGACATGGCCGATCCGCAGTTCGACGCCAACGGCCGCGGAACCGTCCGCATGACCGAGGGCAAGGGGACCGATCCCGAGAAGGCGCGCGCCGCCGAGACGGCGTGCCGGCACTTCCAGGACGAGGTCAAGCCGCCGGCGATGTCGGAGGAGCAGCAGGCGGACATGCGCAAGCGGGCGCTCGCCAACTCCAAGTGCATGCGCGACCACGGCTTCAACATGCCCGATCCGCAGTTCGACGACAGCGGCCGCATGACGATGCGGATCGACAAGAGCAGCGGCATCGACCCCAACGACCCGAAGTTCCAGGAGGCGGCGAAGGCGTGCCAGAAGGAGAGCGGCATGGGCGTGCCGATCGGGGGGAAGTCGCAGTGAGGCGCGCGCGCGTCGCGGCCGGTGGCGTGGTCGCCGCCGGCGCGCTGGTCGCGGGCGGCATGCTGCTCGCGAGCCCAGACCCCGCCGCGCCCGCGGCGGCCGCGCCGGTGGGCGCCACCGCGGCCGTCGAGCAGCGCGATCTCGTCGACCGCGAGAGGATCGGCGGCACGCTCGGCTACGACGACCAAGGGGTCGTCGACGCGGCCCGGGCGGGCGTGCTCACCCGCCTCCCGGACCCGGGTGCCGTGATCACGCGCGGGCACTCGCTGTACGACCTCGGCGACAAGCCGGCCGCGTTCCTGCTCTACGGGAGCCTTCCCGCCTGGCGGCGCTTCGCGCCGGGGATGAGCGACGGCGCGGATGTCCGGCAGCTCGAGCGCAACCTGCGCGCACTCGGCTACGACCCGGGCACGGTCGACGAGGACTGGGACGCCGACACCACGGCCGCCGTCGAGGACTTCCAGGCCGACCGCGGGCTCGATCGGACCGGCACGCTCGAGCTCGGGCAGATCGTGTTCCGGAGTGGAGCGACGCGCATCGCCGAGGCCAAGGCGGCGGTCGGCGACGCGATGTCGCGGGGCCGTCCGCTCGCGTCGGTGTCCTCGACCCGCCGGGTCATCACCGTCAAGCTCGACGCTCGCCGGCAGCGCATCGTGCACGTGGGCGACCGGGTGACGGTCGACATGCCCGAGGGCGGGACGGCGCGCGGGCGCATCAGCGACGTCGGTGCGGTGGCGACGGCGGCGAGGGACGCGGATCCCACGATCGACGTGACGGTCGAGCTGCGCGGGAAGGGCGCGCGCGGCACGCGGCTCGACCAGGCTCCGGTCGACGTGAGCTTCGCCGTCGACCGGCGCCGCGGGGTGCTCGCCGTGCCGGTGAAGGCGCTGGTGGCGCGCCAGGGCGAGGGCTACGCGGTCGAGACCGCGAACGGGCGCTTCATCGCTGTCGAGCCCGGGCTGTACGCGGACGACTGGGTCGAGGTGTCGGGGTCCGGCCTGCGCGAGGGCATGCGGGTGGTGACGGCGCAATGACGCCGGTCCTCGAGCTGCTCGACGTCCGCAGGACCTACCCGGGCGGCGTCGAGGCGCTGGCCGGCGTCTCGCTCGCCGTGCATCCCGGCGAGCTGGTCGGCGTGGTCGGACCGTCGGGCTCGGGCAAGTCGACGCTCTTGCACGTGATGGGGACGCTCGAGCGGCCGTCGTCGGGCGCGGTGCGCGTCGGCGGGCACGACGCCGGCACGGTGGGCGACCGCGAGCTGGCCGCAATCCGCGCGCGATTGATCGGCTTCGTGTTCCAGCAGTTCTTTCTTCTCGACGGGATGAGCGCGCTGGACAACGTCGCGACGGGACTGCTGTACACCGGTGCCAATGCCACCGAGAGACGCAGGCGCGCACGTGAGACGCTCGAGCGGGTCGGGCTCGGCCACCGGCTCGATCATCCGCCGTCGAAGCTGTCCGGCGGCGAGCGCCAGCGTGTGGCGATCGCGCGGGCGCTGCTCGGCAGGCCGGCGATCGTCTTCGCCGACGAGCCGACCGGCAACCTCGACAGCCGCTCCGGCGCCGGCATCCTCGCGCTGCTGCGTGCGCTCAACGGGGAGGGCTCGACGATCGTGATCATCACGCACGACCACGGCATCGCGGCGTCGCTGCCGCGGCGCGTCGAGCTGCGCGACGGCCTGATCGTGGTCGACACCGGCGCGCCGCTCGGGGTGGCGCCATGAGCGCGTTGGCTCCGAGCCGGCTGTCGCCGGCCGACGTCGTGCGGACCGGCTCGCTCGGGCTGCGGGTGCGCCGCGCCCGTGCGGCGCTCTCGGCGCTCGGGATCGCGATCGGCGTCGCATCGATGGTCGCCGTGCTCGGCATCTCGGACTCCTCGAAGGCCGATCTGCTCGCCCAGCTGGACCGGCTCGGCACGAACCTGCTGCGGGTCGCGCCCGGCCAGTCGTTCCTCGGCGAGGACGCGGTGCTGCCCGAGTCCGCCGGTCCGATGCTGCGGCGCGCGAGCGGTGTCGAGCAGGTCGCCGCGACGGAGACGATCTCCGGCAAGACCGTGCGCCGCTCGCCGTTCGTCGACGAGGCCGAGACGGGCGGCATCTCGGTCGCCGCGGCGGACCCGTCGCTGCTCGCGACCGTCGGCGCAACGCTCGCGCACGGCCGCTTCCTCGACGCCGCGACGGCCCGCTATCCGGCGGTCGTCCTCGGCGCGGACGCGGCGGCCACGCTCGGCCTCGACGACGCCGGCTCGCGCGTGTGGATCGGCGACCGCTGGTTCAGCGTGATCGGGATCCTCGATCCGGTGACCCTCGCCGAGGGGCTCGACAGCGCGGCGCTGATCGGCTTCGACGCGGCCGCGTCGCTGTTCGGCGCGGACCGCAACGCTTCGACCGTATACGTGCGTACGGATCCGGACCGCGTGGCGCAGGCGCGCGATCTGCTCGGGGGCACGGCCAACCCGGAGCACCCGGAGGAGGTCAACGTCTCACGGCCGTCCGACGCGCTCGAGGCGAAGGCGGCGGCCAAGACGGCGTTCACGTCGCTCTTCCTCGGGTTGGGCGCGGTCGCGCTGCTGGTCGGCGGCGTCGGGATCGCCAACGTGATGGTGATCTCGGTACTCGAGCGGCGGTCGGAGATCGGGCTGCGGCGGGCGCTCGGCGCGACCCGGCGCCATGTCGGCGTGCAGTTCCTCGCGGAGTCGCTGCTGCTGGCGGCCTGCGGCGGGCTCGCTGGCACGCTGCTGGGCGCGGCGGTGACGCTCGGCTACGCGCGGTCGGAGGGGTGGACGGCGTCGCTGCCGGCGGTCGCGCTGGTGGGCGGTGTCGGCGTGGCGGCGGCGGTGGGCGCCCTCGCCGGGCTCTACCCCGCGCTCCGCGCGGCCCGGCTGTCGCCGACGGAGGCGCTGCGGACGAGCTGATGCGCCCGCCGCGCGCTCACCCGGCACGAGGCGGCGCGCCGGTCGCGCTCATCCGGCGCCGCCGCCCGGCACGAGCCGGCGCGCCGGTCGCGCTCATCCGCCGCTGCCGCCCGGCACGAGCCGGCGCGCCGGTCGCGCTCATCCGCCGCCGCCGCCCGGCACGAGCCGGCGCGCCGGTCGCGCTCATCCGGCGCCGCCGCCCGGCACGAGCCGGTGCTTGGCGAAGAAGCGCCACACCTCTTCGTTGGCCTCGAGCTGGGAGGGGTTGTGGCGCGGGAACGGGGGTGACGCGCCGGGCCAGCCGTGGTCGGTCCCCGTGAGCCGGAGGTGCTCGACGGCGAGCCCGGGGGCGCAGCCCGCGTGGGTGAAGCGCACGACGCCCTTCTCGGGGCGCGTGTGCGTGGCCGTGGCGTCGCAGCCGTCGCGCCGCACCCAGCCGGCGAGGAAGCCGGAGACCGCGCCCTTGTAGTCCGGCGGCTTGCCGCCGTAGGGGACGACGTGATCGCTCGTCCCGTGGATCTCGAGCACGGACGTGCGGCGGCCGTCGGGGCAGTCGTCCAGTGCGCGGTAGCCGCCGGCCACGGGCGCGACGGCGGCGATCGTCCCGGCCAGCTCGCAGCCCAGCCGCGCGGCGAATCCGCCGCCGTTGGACACGCCGGTGGCGTAGATGCGCGCCGGGTCGGCGCACGCCGCCGTCATCGCCTGCGGCAGCAGCGCCTTGATGCTCGCGACGTCGTCGGGCTTCATCGACGCGTTGAGGCTCCAGAAGTGCCGCGCGGAGCCGGCGGTTGGGTAGAGGACCGCGAAGCCGTAGCGATCGGCGGTCTGCGACAGGCCGCTGTAGCCCGCCATCCCGGGCCCGTCCCCGCCCGCGCCGTGGAACGCGAGCACGAGCGCCAGCGGCGCCTTCGCGTGCTTGGGCACGTGTAGCAGCGCGGTGCCGAGCATGCGGTCGCCCGGTGCCGGGCTGCAGGGCTCAGCCGCGATCGCGGGCGGCTGCTGGGTCCGCGCGGCCAGTGCGAGCAGCGCGCCGCAGGCGGCGACGGCCGCGGTCAGGGACCAGAGCAGGCGGGAGCGACGGGTCATCGATGACGGCGAACGCCCACGCGCGATTGAGGGCGAACGAGACCAGCGTAACCGGCGCCACGGCGGCCACCTCGTCCGCGGCGCGCGGCACGCCGAGCGAGATCGCGGCGCGCAGCAGCGCGAGATTCGCGACGATGCCGGCCGCCGTCACAGCCGCGTAACGTGCGCCAGCAGGGAGGATGTGACCGCGATGGGCGAACGTCCACGTGCGGTTGAGGAGGAACCCGTTGACGCCGCCGAGCGCGTACGCGGCCGCACCGGCCGGGAGGTAGCGCACCCCCAGCCGAAGCGCCGCCGCGTAGGCCGCGAGCGTGATCGCCGTGTTCGACGCGCCGACGGCGATGAACCTGAGCAGCTGCGTGCGCACGACGTCGACGCTAGGCGCGCGAAGGCCGGTCGTGGCGGCGGTGAAAGGCGATCCTCACGGCGCCCCAACACGCGCCCAATCCGGCCCCCGGTCTGGGCGTGCGGACGTCCAACACGACCTTTCGCGGTCCCCAACACGATCGCAACGGAGCGTCCTTAGCGTCGGGTGATGACGCGTACCGCGGAACCCTCCATCAGGCAGACCCGGCCTGAGACCCCCCGCTCCGCAGTCGCGACGCGCGCCCGCGGCGCTCTCGGCTCCTTCGCCGAGGGCGCCGCTGGAGCACTGGCGATGACGGGCGTCCTGACGGGTGCGCTCGGCGTCGCGCTCGCCGCGGCGGAGCGGCCATCCTTCCTCGCTCCGCCGCGGCTGCACGGCGACGCGCCGTGGCTCGCGGGGCCGCTCGCGGGCCTGTGGCCGCGTCTCACCCACACGGTCGGCAGCCTGCGCTGGGACCTCACCCTCACGCTGCTGGCGATGACGGCGTGCTGGCTGCTCGCCGTCGCCACCGCGCCGCGCATGCGCCTCCCCGCCGTCTTCACCGCGGCCGGGCTGTCGGTCCTCGTGCTCACGCTCGCGCCGCCGTTCTCGCTGACGGACACGTTCAACTACCTGCACTACGGGCGCATGCAGCCGCTGTTCGGGCTCAACCCGTACACGGCGCTGCCGGTCCAGGCCGCGGCCGATCCCGCGTACGCGTACAGCACCTGGCATCACCTGCCGAGTCCCTACGGGCCGTTGTTCACGCTCTTCACCGAGACGCTCGCGCCGTTCTCGCTCGCGACCGCGTACTGGATCCTCAAGGCCGTCGTCGGCGTCGCCGCGCTCGCCGTCGCGGCGCTCACCGCCGCGCTGGCCCGCGCGCTGGGGCGCGACGCGGCCCGCGCCGTCGCGTTCGTCGCGCTCAACCCGCTCGTGCTCGTCTACGGCGTCGGCGGCGTCCACAACGACGTCCTCTTCATGGCGCTGCTGCTGGGCGGCGCGCTGCTGATGGTGCACCGGCGCGAGGTGCTCGGCGGGAGCGCGTGGGCCGCGGCCGCGGCGGTCAAGCTGACGGCCGGCCTCGCGATCCCGATCCTCGTCGCCGGCTCCGGCCGCCGCGGGCGCACGGTCGCCGGCGTGGCCGCCGGCGGCGCCGCGATGCTGCTGATGACCTGGCTCGCCTTCCACGGCCACCTGCCCAACGACGACGACCAGGCACGGCTGGTCGCGAGCCTGAGCCTGCCGAACCTGCTCGGCCTCGCGGCGGGCCACGGCGGGCTGGACGCGCAGGTGCGCGGCGAGCTCGACGTCGCGCTCGTGCTGCTGACGATCGGGCTCGTCATCTGGACGTGGAAGACACGCGACTGGGTCACCGCGACGGCGTGGGGGCTCGCGCTCTTGGTCCTCACGCTGGGCTGGGCGATGCCGTGGTACGTGCTGTGGGTCCTGCCCTTCGCCGCCCTCTCGCGCCGCGCGGGCCCGCGGGCGATCGCGATCGCGCTGTCGGTCTTCCTGCTCGCCATCTGGGCGCCCGCCACCGCGCCGGCGCTGCACCGGCTGGGCGCCCGCCCCGGCGCGACCGCCGTGGGCCGCGACAACGCGCGCTTCCTGCACAAGCTGCTGCGCTGACCGAACTCGCCCGTCGAACCATCCGCGGGGATTCAGCGCCTGCCCGCGAGCTCACCCGCGATTGCGCGCCTGGCACGGGCGTCGGCGAACTCGCCCAAGAATCGCGCTCTGGGCGATGCGGCGCTAACGCGATCCTCATAGCCGGGCAACGGCGGGCAAAGCGCGCAGGGGCAGCCTCGAGAGCATGACCGCAACGCTCGCCGCTCCGCCCGCCACCGCGCTCGCGGGCGTCTCCATCGTCCTCCCGTGCCACAACGAGGCGCCGAACCTCGCCGCCGCGGTTCGCATGGCGTCCGAGGCGGGCCGGCGCCACGCGCTCGTGCACGAGGTGATCGTCGTCGACGACGGCAGCCGGGACCGCACGCTCGAGATTGCCACGGCGCTCGCGGCCGCGGATCCGTCTGTCCACGTCGTCGTGCATCCCTGCAACCGCGGATACGGCGCCGCGCTGCGGTCGGGCATCGCCGCGGCGCGGCAGCCGTGGATCCTGCTGACGGACACCGACCTGCAGTTCGACCTCGCCGAGCTGGAGCGGTTCGTCCCGCTGGCGAGCGACCACGACGCGATCGTCGGCTATCGCATCGACCGCCAGGATCCGTACGGCCGGATCGTCGCCGCGGCCGTCTGGAACCAGCTGGTCCACCGCACCTTCAAGCTGCCCGTGCGCGACGTCGACTGCGCCTTCAAGCTGATCCGCCGCAGCCTCCTGCATGGGCTGCCGCTGGAGTCCGAGGGGGCGACGATCTCGACCGAGCTGCTCGTCCAGCTCCTCGGTCGCGACGCGCGCCTGGCCGAGCTCGGCGTCCACCACCGCCCGCGCACGGCCGGGCGCCAGAGCGGCACGAGCCCGCGCGTGGTGGCGCGCGCCGTGCGCGAGCTGCTGGCGCTGCGCCGCCGGCTGGAGCCGCTGACTTGACGCGCGTCGTCTCCGTCCGGCCGGTCGCCGCGGCACTCCCCGCCGTCGCCGCGATCGCCGGCGGGACGGCGGTGGCCGCGGGAGCGCTCGCCCTGCGGCTCACCGACCTCTCGCGCGTCCGCCCCGACCCGTTCTACGACGCCGCCGTGCGCAGCATGGGGACGTCGTGGCACGACTTCCTCTTCGGCGCGCTCGAGCCCGGCGGGAGCGTGGCGATCGACAAGCCGGCACCCGCGCTGTGGCCCCAGGTCGTCGCGACCAAGCTGCTCGGCTTCAGCACGGCGTCGCTGCTGGTGCCCGAGGCGCTCGCCGGCGCGGCGAGCGTGGGTCTCGTGTACGTGCTGGGGCGGATGCTGTGGCGGCCGGCGGCCGGCCTGGCCGCCGCGGCGGCGCTCGCGGTGCTTCCGGTCGCGGTGCTGACGGCGCGCAGCGACACGATGGACGCGCTCGCCACGGCGCTCACGCTGCTGGCCGCGGTGCTGCTCGTGCGCAGCGGCAGCCGCGGCGGGAAGTGGGCACTGGCGGGAGCCGGCGCGGCGATCGGGCTCGCGTTCAACGTGAAGCTGTTCCAGGCGCTCGTGCCCGTGCCGGCGCTGGCGCTCCTCTACGTCGCCGCGAGCTCGTTACCGATCGGCGAGCGGCTCTCGCGGCTCGCGCTGACGGCGTCGGTCGCGCTGGCGGTGGGGCTGAGCTGGCTCGCGGTGGTGACCACCGCGCCCGGGCGCGAGCAGCCGTTCGCGTTCGGCTCCGGCAACGGCAGCGCGCTGAGCGCGGCGTTCGGCTACGACGGCATCGACCGGCTCGATCCCGCCATGCGCCCGGCTCACCACGCCGCAGCAGCGGTCGCGCAGGCGCCCGGCCCGCCGGGCGCCGGGCGGCTGGTCGGCGCCGGCGGCCACCTCGGCGCCCTGCTCGGCACCGAGCTCGTGCCCGCTCTGATCCTCGGCGGCGTCGCGGCCATCGCACTGACGGTCGCGGTCGCCGGCCGATGGCGCGCGGCAGCGCGCGCGCGCGAAGACGCGCCCGCCGGCGACGCGGCGACCCTCGCGCCGCCGGGTCGCCTCGCGCTCGCCGGCGCGCTCGGCGTCGGCGCCTGGCTGCTGACGGGCTTCGGGCTCTTCTCATTCCTCCACGGCCTCCAGACCCGCTACCTCGACGCGCTCGCGCCCGCCGTCGCGCTCGCGCTCGGAGGCGGGATCGTGGCCCTCGGCCGCTGGGCGCGGATGCCCGGCTGGGCGATGGCCTGCGCCGTCGCCGCCGTGCTCGCGGTGCCCGCCGCGCACGCGCTCGCCGTCGTCGACGACGCAAGCTCGGACTCCGGTCACCTCGGGCAGCTGCCCGCATCCACCGTCGACCGGCTCTCCGCCTTCCTGCAGCGCCATACCAAGGGCGAGCGCTACGAGGTCGCGACCGCGACCGCGGTCAAGGCGGCACCGCTGATCGCCAAGGACGCCCGTCCGGTGCTGATGCTCGGCACGCGCGCCGGCCACCCGTTGACGCCGCTGCGGCGTCTGATCGCCGACGTCCGCCACCGCGAGGTCGCGTACGTCCTGGTGGCGGGGCGCTGCGGGCCGCACAGCGCGCTCGGCCCCGGCGGCTGCGGGCGGGCGGCGCGCTGGGCGAAGGTCCACGGCCGCAACCTCTCCGCCCGGGTGGGCGTGCCGCTGTATGCGGTTCATGCACCGCTCAGGACACGCCGGTACCCCAGGAGAGGATGATGCCCGACCGCCCGCTCTCGATCCTGATCGTCGACGACGAGTCCACGCTGCGCGAGGCGCTGACGCGGTCCTTCCGGCGCGAGGGCCACGACACGCTCGCCGTGCCCGACGGCCGCGCCGCGATCGATCGTGCGAGCACCGGGACGTTCGACGTCGTGCTGCTCGACGCGGCGCTCGGCTCCGGCCCCGACGGCTTCCAGGTCTGCCGCACCCTGCGCGAGCGCCGCAACACCGTCCCGATCATCATGCTGACCGCGCTCGACACCGAGGCCGACACGGTGCTCGGGCTGGAGGCGGGCGCCGACGACTACGTCGCCAAGCCGGTCGGCCTCGCCGAGCTGCGCAGCCGCATCCGCGCGGTGGTGCGCCGCGCCGGCCCGCGCGCCGAGCACGACGTGCTGCGCACCGGCCGGCTCGAGCTCGACCGCGGGGCGCGCGAGCTGCGCCGCGACGGCGTGCCGGTGCAGCTGACCTTCAGCGAGTTCGAGGTGATGGCGGCCCTGATGTCCTCGCCGGGCCGGCTCTTCAACCGGCAGGAGCTGATGCGCGCGATCTGGGGCGACTCCGCCTATCGCGACCCCCGCGGCATCGACGTCCACGTGCGCCACCTGCGCGAGAAGCTGGAGGCGCGGCCGGACCGGCCGGAGCTGATCCTCACGGTGCGGGGAGCGGGATACCGGCTCGCGCCGTGAGGCTGCGCGCCCGGCTCGTCCTCGCCCTGTTCGCGACCGCCGCCGCGTCGCTCGCGGTGGCGGCGGTGACGCTGCTGCCGCCGCTTCAGGCGCGCCTGCGCGCCGACGCGGCGCGCACGTTGCAGCTGCACGGCGAGGCGGCCCGGCCGGAGTTCGCGCACGGCCACCCGCGCGTCGCCAGGGTGGTGCACGACCTCGCGCGGACCTCGGGCGCGGAGGTGATCCTGATCTCCCACCGCGGCGTGGTGCAGAACACCGATCCCGACGACACGGTCGGGCTCGCCGACGCCCGTCGCGTGCTGATCTCCCGCCACAGCGAGCACGAGGTCTCGGGCGACGTGGCCAGCGCCGCGGTCCCGGTGCGCGTCGGCGGCCGCACGTACGCGGTCGCGCTGCGCAAGCGCCTCGGCGACGTCGAGCGGACGGTCGCGGTCGTGGAGGCGGCGTTCGCGGCGGCGGCGGGCGCCGGCCTGCTGCTCGCGCTCGCCGGCGGCCTGCTGCTGAGCGGGCGCATGCTGCGGCGGGTGAACGCGCTGCGCGACGCGGTCAGCGACGACGCGCCGGTGCAGCCGGATGCCCACCGCGACGAGATCGGCGAGCTCGCGCGGGCGTTCGCGGCGCTCCAGACCAGGGTCGCGTCGCAGGAGACGGCGCGCCGGACGTTCGTGGCGACCGCCTCGCACGAGCTGCGGACGCCGCTCGCATCGCTGCAGACCCTGCTCGAGCTCGTCTCCGAGGAGGCCGGCGACGACGAGCCCGACATGGACGCGGTGCGCGCCGACATCGACTCCGCGCTGACGCAGGCACGCCGCCTGGGCGGGCTCGCGCACGGCCTGCTCGACCTGTCGCGCCTGGACGCCGAGATCACGCCGCGCAGCGAGCCGATCGAGCTCGGCGAGCTGGTGCGCGCCGTCGCCGCCGAGTTCCGCCCGTCGCCGGCGATCGACGCCGAGCGCTGCTGGGCGCTCGGCGATCCCGACGGCGTCGCGCGGATCGTGCGCCTGCTCGTCGACAACGCCTACCGCCACGGCGGCGGCGTCGTCGAGGTCCGCACCGAGCGCCGCAGCGGCGTCGTCGTGGTGCGCGTGCTCGACGGCGGGCCGGGCGTGCCGGACGAGGAGCGCGACGCGATCTTCGAGCGCTTCCGCCGCGGCGAGGCGAGCGCCTCGCCGGGCTTCGGGCTCGGGCTCGCGATCGGGCGCGAGCTGGCGCGGCGCATGGGCGGCGAGCTGGCGCTCGAGGACGGGCCGGGCGGCCGCTTCGCGCTCGCGCTGCCGGCCGCGCCCGCCGACGTCGAGGCCCAGCAGGCCGCGGAGCCGATGCGCGCGCTGTGACGTAGCGTTCACCCGGTGCTCCCACCCGGCCCGCGTGAACCGGCGGCGCTGCAGACCGTCGAGTGGATCCTCCGCCCGACCGCGCTGCTGCGGCGGGCGCAGGCGCGGTACGGGGAGCCGTTCACGATCCGAACCGCGTGGTCTGACGCGCCGATGGTGCTGGTCTCCGACCCCGCCGAGATCAAGCGCGTCTACGCGGCCTCGCCGGACATGCTGCAGGGAGGCGAGAGCGCGGCGTTCCTCGAGCCGTTCACGGGCCCCAGCTCGATCCTGGTCCTGCACGGCGAGGAGCATCTGCGCCGGCGCCGGCAGGTGCTGCCGCCGTTCCACGGCGACGCGCTGCGGCGCTGGAGCGCGACGATGGCGGAGATCGCGCACGCGGAGCTCGACACGTGGGAGCCGGGTCGGCCGCTGCGCGCCCGCGAGCGGATGCAGCGGCTCACGCTCGAGGTGATCCAGCGCGTCGTCTTCGGCAGCCGCGACGAGGAGCTGCGCGACGCGCTGCGCAGGGCGCTCGACATGACCAACTCGACGCCGAAGCTGGTCGGGATGTCGCTGACCGGCCCGACGAAGGCGTTCATGCGCGCGGTCGCGCAGATCGACGAGCTGCTCCTGGCGCGGATCGCCGAGGCCCGCCGGAGACAGGGTTTCGCCGTCCGCAACGCCTTCGGTGGCCTCGACTCTCCGGTCGACCCGCAGGGGCGCGCCTCCAGCGCCGTTACGTGCATCCTCGATCTGCTCGCCGCCGCCGAGCCGTCCGACCGCGTGCTGCGCGATCAGCTCGTGACGCTGCTCGCCGCCGGGCACGAGACGACGGCGACCGCGCTCGCGTGGGCGCTCGAGCGGCTCGCGCGCCACCCGGAGGCGCTCGCCCGCTGTCGCGACGACGACGCGTACGTCGACGCGACGGCCAAGGAGGTCCTGCGCGTGCGCCCCGTGCTCTCGATCACGTCGCGACGCGTGCTGCAGCCGTGGACGGTCGGCGGCTACACGCTCCCGCCCGGCGTGTACGTGAGCCCGTGCCTGTACCTCGCGCACCGCCGCCCGGAGCTGTGGCCGGACCCGACCGGCTTCCGGCCGGAGCGCTTCCTCGACGGCGCGCCGGAGCCCTACAGCTGGGTCCCGTTCGGCGGCGGGACGCGCCGCTGCCTGGGCGCCGCGTTCGCGAGCCTGGAGCTGCGCGAGGTGCTGCGGGCGGTCGCGTCGCGGTTTGCGCTGCGGCCCGATCGGGCGGCCGGAGAGCGGATGCGGCGGCGCTCCGTCACGCTCGCCCCCGCGCGGGGAGCGGTTGTGATTCCGAACCCGCTAGCGTGATCGCCAGCCATGCCGGGCATGTTCTGCCGCCACAACCGCCTTACGAGCAAGTGCCCGATCTGCTCGCGAGAGCTGGATGAGAAACTGCGCAAGCAGGCTCCTGCGCGCACCACGCGGCCGCGCACGACCTCGAGCAGCGGCGGCCGCACGCGCCGCGCCACCGCCGCGCGGTCCGGCGGCGTCGTCACACGCAAGCTCGCCCGCGCCGCCGACGACGGCTACCGCAACCCGCTCGTCCCGGGCCTGCGGGCGACCGCGGACGCCGAGCGTCTCGCCGTCGCGCTGACCCAGGCCGCCGAACGGCTGGAGCCGCCGGGCCCGTACGAGGACGTCGCGACCGAGCCGGACATCGAGAAGGCGACGTTCGCGGCCTTCCTACACGCGCTGGGCGACGGGAATCACCAGCGCACCGTCGACGCCTACCAGGCGTGGGTCGAGCGCGCCGGCTCCCAGCAGGCGGCCTTCATGGGCGAGGAGAGCTGGACGCCCGAGCGCCGCTTCGCGCGCGTGTTCGAGCGCCTCGCGCTGCCCGGTTTCACGCGCGGCGCCCGCTACGACCTGCTGGCCGTGCTCGGCGCCGCCGGGCGCTATCCGCTGACCGCCGATGCGATGCACTTCGTCGAGGACGACGCCGCGACGCTGGCCGCCAAGCGCGCGCTCGTGTCCGGCGACCGGCTGCTGCTCGAGCGGCGCGCGCAGGAGCTCGCCGACGCCGCCGGACTGCCGATCGCCGCGCTCGATCGCGGGCTCGCCGCGTGGGGCACGCCGGGCGAGCACGTGGACCTCTCCGCCGGCGTCGACTCCGGCGTCGCCGCCGCGCTCGGCATCCGGTAGCGCCCGCGCCGGGGCGACCGGCGAGTCCGGATGAGCCATTAAGCACCATGAGCGGGTACGGGTGCTACGCCTTGCGCCCGTCTAGATTCGCCTGTCGACCGTGCGCGTGACCTCGTATCCGACGCTGCTCCCTCGTGCGCTGCCCGCGCCCGGAGCCCCCACGGCGGCGGCCGCCGTGCGGCCGTGGCGCGCGCTGCTGCTCGCCTGCCTCGCGCTGGCAACGCTCTCGCTGCTGCTCCCGTCGGTGCCGACGTATGACCCGTGGGCGTGGATCATCTGGGGCCGCGAGGTGCTGCACGGCGACCTGGTGACCACGACGGGGCCGTCGTGGAAGCCGCTGCCGGTGATCTTCACCACGCCGTTCTCGCTGCTCGGCGACCACGGCGCCCCGCTCGCCTGGCTGGCGATCGCGCGCGCGGGCGGCATCCTCGCGTTCGCGATGGCCTATCGGCTCGGCGCGCGGCTCGCGGGTCCGGTCGCCGGCGTGATCGCGGCGGCCGCGCTGTTCCTCGCCGACGACTTCATCTTCAACTTCGCGCGCGGCAACTCCGAGGGCATCCTCGTCGCGGTCTGCCTCTGGGCGCTCGAGCGCCACCTCGACGGGCGCCACAAGGACGCGTTCGCGCTCGGCCTCGCCGCCGCGCTGCTGCGGCCGGAGGTGTGGCCGTTCATCGCGCTCTACGGCCTCTACGTGCTCTACCGCGACCGCGGGCCGCGTACGCTCGCGCTCGTCGTGGGCGGGGGCGTCGGCCTCGGGCTGCTGTGGTTCGTCCCCGAGTACCTCGGATCGGGCGACTTCCTGCGCGCCGCGACGCGCGCCCGCCAGCCGAACCCCGACTCGGCGGCGTTCGCCGCGCACCCGTTCCTGGAGGTCTTCGGCCGCTCGGCGTCGGTGCTGACGCCGCCGGTCTACCTCGGCGGCGCGATCGCCGTGATCGGGGCGCTGCGGTCGCGCGATCGGCTGTTTCTCACGATGGCGGCGATCGGCAGCGTGCTGATGGTCTCCGTCGCGCTGATGACGCAGTTCGGCTTCGCCGGCAACCTGCGCTACGTCGCGCTCCCCGCCGCGCTCGTCTGCGTGCTCGCCGGCGCCGGCTGGGTCGGCGCCGTCCGGCTCGCCCACCGGCGCTTCGGCATCGTCGCGGCCGGCGCGCTCGTGCTCGCGGCCGCCGCGTTCGCGTACCCGTTCGTGAGCGAGGACGTCGGCGAGCTGCGCGCCGGGGCGCAGACGGTCAAGGACGAGGCCGACCTGTACGGCTCGGTGCCCGACGCGATCGCGGCCGGCGGCGGACCGGCGAAGCTGAAGGCGTGCGGGACCGTGTATACGGGGGCATTCCAGACGCAGACCGTCGCCTGGTACATGCACCTGCACGAGATGCGGACCGAGATCTTCGCCTATCCGCCCGGCACGACGATCACGCCGTCGTTCACGTCCCTGTCCCACGATCCGCGCTTCCCGGAGAAGGCGCGCACCGCGCGCTGGGTCATCGGGTCGTCGTGCCCGGGGTAAGCTGAGGCGCATGGCCACCTACGCCTCGCGTCCGGCGTGGAGGCTGCGTGCGAGGGCGCTCGGCGACCCGCGTGTCGTGGTCCCGGCGGGCCTCGGGGTGCTCGTCGCCGTCTCGCTGCTCATCCGCACGCGCGAGATCTCGATCGGCTTCTGGATCGACGAGGGAATCTCGGCGGGCATCGCGGATCGCTCGCTCGGCGCGATCCCGCACGCGCTTCGCGAGGATGGCGCGCCGCCGCTGTACTACATGCTGCTGCACTTCTGGCTCGCCGTCGCCGGCGATTCCGAGGCGGGCGTGCGCTCGCTCTCGCTGGCGTTCGCGCTGCTCGCGATCCCGGCGTCGTGGTGGGCGGGGCGGGCGATCTGGGGCAGCCCGCGCGCGGCATGGATCGCGGCGGTGCTCGCCGCCTTCAACCCGTTCCTGAGCCAGTACGCCCAGGAGGCGCGGATGTACTCGCTGATCGCCCTGCTGGCGATCCCGGTGGCGACCTGCTTCCTGCGCGCGTACGTGCTCGACGAGGACGGCGACCGAAGACCGTGGATCGCCGGCTTCGCGCTCTCGCTCGCCGCGTCGCTGTACACGCACAACTGGGCGATCTTCCTCACGCTGTCGTGCCTGGTCTCCTACGGGCTCCTGCTCCTGCTCGGCGACCGTCGCCGCGAGCTCGTGCGCGACGGCCTGCTCGGCTTCGGCGGCGCGTTCGTCCTCTACCTGCCGTGGATCCCCACGACGCTCTACCAGGCGGCCCACACGGGCGCGCCGTGGTCGGACGCTCCGGCGCTGGACGCGCTGCTCGGCGTGCCCGGCCAGCTGCTCGGGCGGATCCCGCAGATCGTGCTCCTGATCTGCGCGGGCGCCGGCCTGCTCGCGCTGTGGCAGCGCCGCGAGCCGGGCGAGCGGCTGTCGCCGAGGGCGCGCGCGGTCGCCGTGCTGGCGATCCTGAGCGTGCTGACGATCGTGCTCGCCTGGCTGATGTCGCAGGTCTCGCCGGCGTGGGCGAACCGCTACTTCGCGATCGCGCTGCCGCCGTTCATCCTGCTCGCCGCGGGCGGCCTCGCCGGCGCCGGGCGGCTCGGCCTCGTCGGCCTGCTGCTCGTGGTCGTGATGTGGGCGCAGGACGCCGCGCCGGTGGAGAAGAGCAACGTGCGCGCGGTCGCGCACGCGATCGGCCCGAGCCTGGCGCCCGGCGACCTCGTGATCTCGACGCAGCCCGAGACCGTCCCGGTGCTGCACTACTACCTGCCGCGGGGGCTCAAGTACGCGACCCTGACGGGGCCGCTGTCGGACGTCGGCGTGTGGGACTGGCGCGACGGCGTCACGCGGCTGGACGCGACGACGCCCTCGAAGGACCTCAAGCCGCTGCTCGACGCGCTGCCGGTCGGCCATCGCGTGGCGCTGGTGGAGCCGATCACATGGGCGCTGAACCGCTGGAACGCGCCGTGGACGAAGCTGGTGCGGATCCGCTCCAAGGAGTGGTCGCAGTACCTGAGCAACTTCGCGAATCTCGAGGTGACGGCGATCCAGCCGCCGGAGTTCACGCCGCCGCGGCCGAATCCGGTGCAGGCGACGGTGCTGGTGAAGACCCGGTAGTCGCGGGCAGCGCGAGCTGGAAGCAGGCGCCCGCGTCGGAGTCCTCCAGCAGCAGCGTGCCGCCCATGCGCTCGGCGAGCTCGCGCCCGATCGCGAGGCCGAGGCCGAAGCCGCTCTCGGCGCCCGCCGCGCGACCGCGGTGGAAGCGCTCGAAGATGCGCTCGCGCTCCTCCTCCGGCACCCCGGGACCGCGGTCGGCGACCTCGACGACGACGCGGTTGCCCAGCCGCTCGGTGACGATCACGATCGGCTCGCCCTCGGGCGCGTAGCGCAGCGCGTTGTCGATCAGGATGCGCACGACCCGCGCGCACGCCGCCGGATCCGCCTTCGCCCAGCACGGCTCGGGCGGCGGGACGACCTCGATCGGCACCTGGACCTCGGCCGCGCGCAGCGCGAACTCGGCGCCGACGGCGCGCGCCAGCTCGCCCAGCTCGACCGGCTCGGAGCGCAGCTGCACGGCGGCGTCGAGGCGCGAGAGATCCAGCAGCTCGCTCGCGAGCGCGGACAGTCGCCGCAGCTCGCGCCGCGCGTTGGCGACCTGCTCCTGCGCGTCATCGAGGTCGAAGTCGCCCTGCAGGTCCTCGTCGAGCAGCTCCATCGTGCCCTGCAGCATCGTCAGCGGCGTGCGCAGCTCGTGCGAGGCGGTGGCGACGAACGAACGCCGCGCCGCCTCCTGCCGGCGCAGCTCCTCCTGCATCCGTGCGAGCGCCCGCGCGAGGTCGCCGACCTCGTCGCGGCCGTCGTCGCGCGGCGAGGGCGCCTCCGGGCCTTCGCGGGTGATCCGAAGCGCGGCACGGCCCAGCCGGCCGAGGCGGCGCGTCAGCGTGCCCGAGAGCGCGAGGCCGAGCCCAATCGCGACCGCGAGCCCGATCGCCGCGGCGGCGATCAGCGCGTTGCGCACCAGCCCGACGACGCTCGTGACCTCGGTCAGCCGGCGCTGGGCGACGACGACGCCGGCGAACTTCTCGCCGCTCGCGTACAGCGGCTCGGCAACGAGCAGGTCGTCGCCGTCGAAGGAGACGACCTGCGTGCTCTGGTTGGACGCCTGCACCGCCACGCGCATCGCGTCGCTCGTGCTGTCGCTGCCGCTGTCGTCGTAGAGGAAGTCGGGGGCCTCTCCCGAGAGCGACGTGAGCGTCGGCGCGAGCACGAGCACGCGTGCGTCGGTGCGTTGGCGGACCTCGCTGGCCGGCGCGTACAGCTTGCTGTAGGCCTCCTGAAGGTGCGCCGCGCGAGCCCCGTCGATCGCCTGGCGCCTCTCGTTTGCGGTCAGCGGCCTGCCGTGCTTGTCCTTCTCCGGGATCTTGAGCTTCTCGACGGTCGCGCTCATCGCGCTCTCGAAGCCCGTGACCGCGTCCTCGACGGCGCTCACCTGGTTGTCCACGCTCTGCTGGCGCAGGCGCTCGCGCAACGGGCTCAGCGTGACCGCCGCGGCCACCGCCAGCGTGACGGCGCTCGTGGCCACGAGGGCCAGCAGCAGCCGCCCTCGCAGGCCCCGGAGCGCGCGCGGGATCATGCCTCTCGGAAGCGATAGCCCTGACCGGGGACGGTCAGGATGAGGCTCGGCTCTTCCGGGCGGGCCTCGAGCTTCTCGCGCAGGTGCCGGATGTGGACGTCGATCGCGCGCGGGTCGCGGTACGCCGAGTCACCCCAGATCGCGCGCAGGAGCTCCTGGCGGTTGAACGCGTAGCCGGGTCGCGACATCAGGCAGGCGAGCAGCTCGAACTCGCTGAACGTCAGCTTGACCGGCTCGCCCTCGACGGTGACGCGGCGCAGGTCGCGGTCGAGCACCACCGGGCCGACGCGCAGCGCGCCCTCGACCACGCGGCCCTGGGCGCGGCGCAGCACGGCGCGGATGCGCGAGCGCAGCTCGGCGAGCCCGAACGGCTTGGTGACGTAGTCGTCGGCGCCCGCCTCCAGGCCCTGGACGGCGTCGGCCTCGGAGTCGAGCGCGGTCAGCATGATGATCGGCACGACGTCGCGGCGGGAGCGCAGCATGCGCGCGACGTCGTAGCCCGTCGGGCCGGCGCCGAGCGCGACGTCGAGCAGCACGACGTCGAACGCCCGCTCGGACGCGGCGCTCAGCGCGGTGTCGCCGTCCGGGACCGCCGTCACCCGGTGGCCCTCCCGTTCGAAGGAGCGGGTGAGCATCTCGCGAAGCGGACGGTCGTCGTCGACGAGCAGGATGTCCAGTGCGGTGGCCGCCTGCACCGGCTTGAGGTTAGAGCCCGGTCGCGAGTTAGGGGCTGTTAGCGGGGTTTAGCAAGGCGCGGGAATCGCCGGTGAAGCGGGCAAGGTGAGAGCCATGTCCACCGTTGACTACACGCCGGCCGACGCGCCTCGTCGGTTCCGGCCCGAGAAGCCGGTCGCTGTCCTCGGCGGCGGCCCCGCCGGTCTCACGGCCGGATACCTGCTTGCGAAGGAGGGGCGTCCCGTCATCGTGTTCGAGGCGGAGGACCAGGTCGGAGGCATCGCGAAGACCGAGGTTCGCGACGGCTTCCGCTTCGACCTGGGCGGCCACCGCTTCTTCACCAAGTCCAAGGAGGTCGACGACCTCTGGCACGAGGTGATGAAGGAGGAGTTCCTCCGGCGCCCGCGGATGTCGCGCATCTACTGGAACGGCAAGTTCCTCGACTATCCGCTCAACGGCACCGACGTGATCAAGAAGCTGGGCCCGATCGAGCTCATGCGCTGCATGGCGTCCTACCTGTGGGCGGCCGTCAAGCCCAAGGGCCGTGAGGACAACCTCGAGCAGTGGGTCTCCAACCGCTTCGGCAAGCGGCTCTATCAGCACTTCTTCAAGACCTACAGCGAGAAGGTGTGGGGCACGCCCTGCACCGAGATCCGCGCCGAGTGGGCCGCCCAGCGCATCAAGGGCCTGTCGTTCTTCTCGGCCGCCAAGGCGGCCTTCATGGGCAACAAGGGCAACAAGATCAAGTCGCTGATCAACGAGTTCCACTACCCGCGCTTCGGCCCGGGGCAGATGTGGGAGACGATGGCCGACGAGATCATCGCCAACGGCGGCGAGGTCCGGCTCAACACGCCGGTCACCAAGCTCGAGGTCCGCGACGGCCGCGTGATCGCGATCGAGGCCGGCGGCGAGCGCATCGAGCCCTCCCAGGTCATCTCCTCGCTGCCGCTGCGCGCGACCGTCGGCATGTCCGGCGCCGCCGCGACGGGCGCCGTGCAGGCCGCCGCGCAAGGCCTGCGCTACCGCGACTTCCTCACGATCTCGCTCGTGATCGACGGCGAGGACCTGTTCCCGGACAACTGGATCTACATCCACGAGCCCGGCGTCCGCGTCGGCCGGATCCAGAACTTCCGCTCCTGGAGCCCGTGGATGGTGCCCGATCAGTCCAAGGCGTCGATCGGCATGGAGTACTTCTGCTTCAAGGGCGACGACCTGTGGGAGTCCGACGACGACGACCTCGTCGAGCTCGCCAAGCGCGAGATCGAGCAGCTGGGCCTGGCCAAGGCCGAGAAGGTCGAGCGCGGCTACGTCACCCGCGTCCCGAAGGCGTACCCGATGTACGACGCCGACTACGGCGAGCGCGTCGAGGTCATCAAGGAGTGGCTCGCGGGGCTCTCGAACCTGCAGCAGGTCGGCCGCAACGGCCTGCACCGCTACAACAACTCCGATCACTCGATGCTGACGGCCATGCGCGCGGTGGAGAACATCACGCAGGGCGCCGACCACGATCTGTGGGCCGTCAACGCCGACTCCGCCTACCACGAGGAGCACCAGGAGCCGGAGCAGCCCTACAAGCGCGTTCCGAGCACCGTCTACGAGCGCGAGCCGCTGCACGCGGCGGCCGAGACGGCGGAGGAGGCGGCCGCCTGACCGCGCCTCGACGTATGTCCGATTGGCCTTTCTCCGGTGTGATGCCACTCTGGATCGCACGCTTCGGAGGGCGTCTCGGACCTCACGGAGGAGGTTGGCGGAAGGATCTGCAGGACGGGCCGCGTGGTGCGCACCACGCGGCCCGCGTCCGTTAACGGCGGATTATCGCGGCCCGGCTGAACGTCCCGCGGTTGCCGGCCGCGTCGGTCGTGCGCACGCGAAGCTCGACGCGCAGCGTCCGGTGGCGGCGCAGCGCACGGCGGACGGCGCGCTGCCCGCGGGCGGTGAGGCGCAGGGTGAGCGTCGCCCGGCGCGAGGCGCTCAGCCGCCGCGTCGTGCTCTTGAACGACGCGACGCCCCTGACGCGCGCCGACGCGGTCGCGCTGCAGGCCTCGTTCGCGCGCAGCGCCACCGTCAGGCGGTGGCGGCGCCGGACGCTGTTGAGCCCGGTCACGCGCGCGGAGAGCTTGCAGGCGGCGGTGTCGGCCGCGCCGCCGGGCGGGGAGGCGGCGCTCCGCGGGCACGCCGAGAGCGCGCCGTCCGTCATCCGGTAGACCGGCCCGTTGAGCGAGACGGCGAGGATCCGCCCGCAGGCGTCCTGGCCGAACGAGCTCAGCCCGCCGACCGAGAGGCCGACGGGAGCGTCGGAGGCCGCGTTGGACAGGTCGACCGAGCGCAGCGGCGCGTTGCAGTAGTCGCCGTAGAGGTAGCGGCCGTTGAGCGTGGGGAGGCCGGGATCGCGCACCACGTAGCCGCCGACGACCGAGCAGAAGCCGTTCGCGTGCGTCTGCTCGAGGAACGGCGCCGCGGACGGAGGGCCGGGGCAGCCGAAGGCGCTCGGGTTGTCGCGCGTGCCCTCCTTGCACGGCCAGCCGTAGTTGCCCGCCAGGCCCACGTCGATCTCCTCGATCTGGCCCTCGCCGACGTCGCCGATCACGAGCTGCCCGGTGGCGCGGTCGAAGCTGAACCGCCACGGGTTGCGCAGGCCGCGGCTGACGACGGTCGCGCCGCCCTGAGCGGTGTCGATCGTCAGCAGCTTGCCCAGCAGCGAGCCCGGGTCCTGGCTGTGGTGGAACTGGTCGTTCCCGCCGCCGCCGTCGCCGGTGCCCGCGTAGAGCTTGCCGTCGGGGCCGAACTGGAGCTGCCCGCCGTTGTGGTTGGGGGCCTCGGCGTGGGGGATGGCCACCAGGGTGCGCCCGGTCGACGGGTCCGCGACGTACGGATTGCCCGCCGAGCGGCGGTACTCGCGGATCTGCAGCTCGCCGGCCGGCTGAGCGGTCAGGTAGACGTAGAAGCGGCCGCTCGTCGCGTAGTCGGGCGCGAAGGCGATCGAGAGCAGCCCGCGCTCGGTGTCGGTCGACAGCGTGTCTGCCGTGAGGTCGAGGAACGGGGCGTCCTGGCCGGCGATGCGGACGACGCCCGGCTTCTCGGTGACGTAGACGCGGCCGCCGTCGTCAGGGGCGGACGTCGCGTAGGTCGGCTGGTTGAAGTCGCCGAGCTTGCTCAGCTCGGGCGCGGCGCTCGCCGGTGCGGCGAAGGCGAAGGTGAGGACGAGCGCGACCGTCAGTGCTCGGGCCATCCTCCGGACGCTACCGCCCGCTCCCCCGGCGCGCGTCAGCTGCGGGTCTTGCCCTCGCCGAGCGCCGCCACCTGCTCGGCGTCGAGCACGACGGCCGCGGCGGGGCCGCGCGGCTGGAGCCGCGTCGTGAAGCGCAGCTCGCGCATCAGTGGTCGGCGACCTCGCCGTCGAAGGGCAGGCCGCGCGCCTGCCACGCGAGCACGCCGCCGGCCAGCGAGTACGCCTCGTAGCCCGCGCGGCGGAACGCGTTGGCCGCCATCGTCGAGCGCCCGCCGACGCGGCAGACGAACACGACGGGCGAGTCGCGGTCGATCGTCTCGGCCTGCTGCGCGACGTCCGCGAGCTCGACGTGACGCGAGCCGGGGATGCGGCCGGCGTCCCACTCGTAGGCCTCCCGCACGTCGATGAGCTGGGCGCCGTCCGGGATCTGGCCGGGCTCGACGTCCATCACCAGCCGCCCTTGTGGACGACGTCCTCGAACGGACGGCGGTTGATCCGCTTGAGCGGCTTCACCGGCCGGTCGGCGGGATAGCCGAAGTCGATCAGGTACGCGGCCTCGCGGTCCTCCGGCAGCCCGAGCACCTCGCGCGCGAGCTCCTGGTCGGCGACCGCGGAGTGCCCCGAGCCGATCCCGAGGTCGGCGGCGGCGATCATCATCGCCATCGCGGCGTGGCCGAGATCGAAGAACGCGGTGCTGCCCGCGCCCGGCGGCAGGATGAGCGCGACGGTCGCGGCCGAGCCGGCGACGTGCGCGCCCGAGCGCCACACCTTCGAGAGGCGCCCGAGCTGCTCGCGGTCGGTCACGACGACGAAGTCCCACGGCTGGCCGTTGCGCGACGACGGCGCGCGGCGGCCGGCCTCGAGGATCCGGTCGAGCGCCTCGTCGGGGATGGCGCGGTCCTCGAACTCGCGGACGTTGCGCCGGGCGGTGATCGCGTCCCAGGTGTCCATCCCGGCAAACTCTAGGCGGTGACGTGGGTGAACTGGTCGGGCTCGCAGCGCTGCGACCCCGCGCGGATGCTTGCGCCGCGGACGCGGCAGGAGGTCGCGGCAGCGGTCGTCGAGGGCCCGGCGCCGGTGCGCGTGGCGGGCGCCGGGCACTCGTTCAGCGGCGGCGCGGCGACCGCGGGGACGCTGCTCTCGCTCGACGCGCTCGACCGCGTGCTGGACGTCTCGGGCGAGCTGGTGCGCGTGGAGGCGGGCATCCGCCTGCACGCGCTCTCCCGCGAGCTGCTGCTGCGCGGGCTCGCGATGCCCAACCTCGGCGATATCGACGTGCAGTCGCTTGCCGGCGCGCTGTCGACCGGCACGCATGGGACCGGCGCGCGGCTGCCGATCCTGTCCGCGCAGGTGGAGTCGGTCGAGCTCGTGCTCGCCGACGGCTCCGAGCGGGCGATCGGCGGCGGCGAGGAGCTCGCCGCCGCGCGCGTGTCGCTGGGCGCGCTCGGCGTGATCGTCGCGGTGACGCTGCGCTGCGTGCCCGCGTTCCGCCTGCACGGGGTGGACGCGCCGCAGCCGCTCGAGGAGATCCTGGACGGGCTCGGCGAGCGCGCGGACGCGCACGACCACTTCGAGTTCTGGACGTTCCCGCACTCGGACGTCGCACTGACCCGGATCAACGATCGCACCGACGCTCCGCCGTCGCGGCCGGGGCGCGTGCGGGCATACGCGAGCGATGTCCTGATGGACAACCACGCCCTCTACGCGGTCAGCCGGGCGGCGCGGGCGTTCCCGCGCGCGATCCCGGCGCTCAACCGGTTCGCCTCTTCGGCCGCCTCGCGGCGCGAGCGCGTCGACTGGTCGCACGCGGTCTTCGCCTCGCCGCGGCTGGTGCGCTTCGAGGAGATGGAGTACTCGGTCCCGCGCGAGCGCGCCGCGGAGGCGGTGCGCGCGGTCAAGGCGATCCTCGAGCGCCACCCGGTCTCGTTCCCGATCGAGCTGCGGTTCGTGCGCGGCGACGACGTCCTGCTCTCGCCGGCGTCAGGCCGGGACAGCGCCTACCTGGCGATCCACCTGTTCGAGGGCATGCCGTACGAGGCGCCGTTCCGCGAGGTCGAGGCGCTGCTGTCCTCGGCGTTCGAGGGGCGCCCGCACTGGGGCAAGCGCTCCTTCCTCTCGGCGGACGAGCTCGCGCCGCGCTACGCGGGGTGGGACGCCTTCCAGCGCGTGCGCGCGCAGCTCGACCCGCACGGGCGCTTCGCCAACGCGTGGACGCGCCACGTGCTGGGATGACGCCCATGCGCGTCTTCAACATCAACGAGCCGCAGTTCGAGTACGACGCTTCCGACCCCGAGCCCTACAGCGCCGGCATGGACCGCTTCGGCCCGAAGATCGGCGCGAGCCAGCTCGGCGGGTCGGTCTACGAGCTGCCGCCGGGGCAGAGCGTGTGCCCGTACCACTACGAGTACGCCGAGGAGGAGTGGCTGCTCGTGCTCACGGGCGTCGCGACCGTCCGCGACCCGGAAGGCACGCGCGAGCTGCGCGAAGGCGATCTCGTCTGCTTCACGACCGGGCCCGAGGGCGCGCACAAGGTCACCAATTCGAGCGACGAGACGATCCGCGTCCTGATGATCTCGACCGTCAAGTGGCCCGCCGTGACCGTCTATCCCGACAGCGACAAGATCGGCGCGTTCGCGGCTCCCGGCGGCGAGCGCATCCTCGTCCGCCGCAGCGACAACCGCGACTACTACGACGGCGAGGTCTAGGTGGCACGCGCCGCGGGACTCGTGCGCGCCGCCTGAGCCTGCTCACCCGGGCAGGCCGATGCGGCGGTCGAAGCCCGCCGGGGCGTGGATGTTCAGCATCCGGACGGGGATCTCGCCGTCGTTGCGGAAGCCGTGGAGCGCGCCGGGAGGCGCGAGCACGAACGTGCCCGGGGGCGCCGTCGCCGTCGAGCCTTCGAAGACGAACGTCAGCTCGCCCTCGAGGATGTAGAACGCGTCGTCCTCCTCGGCGTGCGTGTGCGGCTCGAGCACCCGGCCCGGGACGATCTCGATGATGCCGAAGGTGAACCGGGGCGTGTCGGCCGTCCGCGCGAGGAACTCGACGTTGCCGTGGTGGTGGCCCTGGCCGGGCGGGATGACGATCGGCTCTGCGCCCATCGGCGCATGCTCTCAGGCGTGGCTGCGCAATGCGGCGAGGGCGCCGTCGAGCGCCGCCTCGAGCGGGGCGACGGACTGCATCATGTGCATCAGCAGCAGCCCGCCGTGAAGGGAGGCGAACGTCGATAGCGCGAGCTGCTCCGCGTCGGCATCCGCGCGGATCAGGCCCGCCGACTGCATCCGCCGGACGCCCGCCTCGAGCTGCCCGCGCCACTCGTCCATGTGGACGGCGACGTCGGTCGCCAGCTCCCGGTCGGTGGCCACGAGCTCGCTCACGAGCGCGCCGATCGGGCAGCCCCAGTGCGGCTGGGATCCGTAGTGGGCGACGACCGCGTCGCGCCAGCCCTGCCAGGCCGCCCAGCTATCGAGCGTGGAGAGGAACGGCTCCTGGGCCGCGAGCACGCGCGAGCTCTGAAACGACGCGATCGCGCCGACCAGCTCGCCCTTGCCGCCGGGGAAGTAGTGGAAGAGCTGGCTCTTGCTCGTCGCCGTGCCGGCGCGGATGTCGTCCAGGCTCGTGCCGCCGACGCCGCGGGCGAGGATCAGGTCGGCCGCCGCTTCGACGATCCGGGCTCGCGTGGCGGCGCCCTTTCGGGTGAGCGTGGACATGGATCCAGCCTAGCGCTCTGGACCGACCGGTCCAACGTGTGCTATCCATTCTGGACCGCACAGTCCACCGCACGAGGAACTCCATGCGACTCGAAGGCAAGACGGCGCTCGTCACCGGCGCCACCAGCAACATCGGCCGCGCGATCGCGGTCGCGTTCGGCGCCGAGGGCGCGCACGTGGCCGTCGGCGGCCGCGACGCGGCGCGCGGCGCCGAGGTCGTGGAGGAGATCCGCGCCGCCGGCGGCCGGGCCGACTTCGTCGGGGTCCCGCAGGACGGCTCGGCCAAGGCGGCGCGCGAGCTCGCCGACGCGGCGAGCCGGGTGCTCGGCGGCCACATCGACGTGCTCGTCAACAACGCCGGGATCTACCCCGGCTCGACCACGGCGACGACCGACGAGGCGACCTTCGACGAGGTCTATGCCGTCAACGTCAAGGCGCCGTTCTTCTTGACCGCCGCGATCGCGCCTCGGATGGCCGAGCGCGGCGGCGGGTCGATCGTCAACCTCGGCTCCTGGATCGCCCGGCTCGGCATCCCGGTCGGCTCGCTCTACAGCTCGACCAAGGGCGCGATGGAGACCCTGACCCGCGCCTGGGCCGCCGAGTACGGCGCGGACGGCGTCCGCGTCAACGCGATCTCGCCCGGCGTCGTGCACGCCCCGAGCCCGGAAGCGCTCCCCGGCGACGCGATGATGCGCGGCACCCCGGCGGGCACGCACGGCACGCCCGACGCGATCGCCTACGCCGCCGTCTATCTCGCCGGCGACGAGTCCGCGTTCGTGCAGGGCACCGTGATCGACGTCGACGGCGGGCGCATCGGCGTGGCCGTCATCGCGGCGTGAGCGCGTCGCGCGGCGGCGCACGCACCGTGCCGTAGGCAACGTAGGGGCTCCACGCGACCGATGCCCATCCGATCCACGACTCCTAGTCGTCGATCAGCGCCCCGCAGCTGACGTTGATGGTCGCCGCCGTCATCGTCCGCCCCCAGTCGGACGCCGCGAAGACCGCGGCGTTCCCGATGTCCTCGAGCGTGGCGCAGCGGCCCAGCATCGTCATGTCCTCGAGGCTCTTCGTCAGCTGCTCGGCGCCCGCGAAGCTCGCCGGGATGCACTCGGGCACGCCGCCGGTGCGCAGCGTGACGACGCGCACGCCGTACGCCCCGAGCTCCATCGAGAGCTGGCGGCGCATCGACTCGAGCGCCTCGAACGCGACCTGGAGGCCGCCGAGGCTGTAGCCGCGCAGCGGCAGCCCCGAGCCCCCGAAGAGCAGGATCGTGCCGCCGTCGCCGTGGCGCTTGATGTGCCGGGCGGCGGCGCGCATGGTGAGGAAGTTCGTGCGGACCGCGGTGTCGACGGGGCGCAGGTAGTCCTCGACGTCCATCTCGTCCATCGGCGTGCCCTGCACGTCGCCGTGGTTGATCACGTTGACGGAGATGTCGATCCGCTCCAGCGCGTCCGCGTGCGCGTCGACCGACCGCGGATCGAGCGCGTCGACCACGGCGGCGCCGGCGGCGCCGATCTCCGACGCGACGGCTTCCAGCTTGGACAGCGTGCGCCCGGCGAGGTGCACCCGCGCCCCCTCGCGTGCGAACGCCCGCGCGAACGCGCCGCCGATGGCCCCGCCGCCGCCATAGACCACCGCATGCTTGTTCTCGAGCAACATGCAGATGAAGACTTCCAGCCGCGCGGGAAATGAGCGCTCAGAGGAACGTCTTGCCCTCGCCGCGGTACGTCGGGACGGTGCCGACGATCTCGCCCCTTCGGATCAGGTGCACCTCGGGGAAACGCTCCGACAGCTCACCGGCCTTGGCGTGCCGGAACCAGACGCGGTCGCCGACGCGCAGGGCGCCGGCGCCGTGCAGCGGCGTCTGGACCTCGCCCGCGCCCTCGGACCGGTCGAGCTTCAGGCCGGGCGGGGCGACCGGCCGCGGCAGCCGGTCGCGCCCCGCGGGCCCCGACGCGGGGTAGCCGCCGCCGAGCACGGTGGCGACGCCCGCCGACGGCACGCGCACGACGGGGAGCGCGAACAGTGCCGCGGGCCGCGGGGAGAACGCGCGGTAGGCGTCGAACAGCGTCGGGCCGAAGAGGCCCGAGCCCGCCGCGACCTCGGTCACCGCCGGCTCGGCCGCGGTGCGCTCGATCGAGCCCGTCCCGCCGCCGTTGACGAACCGCAGCGGCGCTACCTCGCGCACCGCCTCGACGATCGCCGCCCGCCGCGTGGCGAGCTCCCGCGCGGACAGCGCCTGCATCCCGCGCACCGCGAGCGCCAGCAGCGGCTTGCCGGGCGGCCGGTCGCCGACGCCGGCGATCTGCCCCTCGTAGGCCATCAGCCCGTCGAGCACGAACCCGCGCGCGACGATCTCTCGCGCGAGGGCCGCCGCCTGCTGCGGCGTGCGCACCGGCGAGCGCTTCGCGCCGATTCGCAGGCGCCCGCCGAGCGCCCGGAACCCCGCGTCGACGTCCAGGCACACGCGCGCCGGCGGCTCGATCAGATCGAGCTGCTCAGCGCAGTCGACCATCACCGTTATGCGTTCCTGCAGGCCTTCCTCAGAAAGCTGGCGCAGTGCCGCTCGATCGACCGTGGGGTAGCCGACGACCAGGTCCGAGGCGCCGGAGCGCGCGAGCCACAGCGCCTCGGGCAGGGTGAAGCACAACATCCCGCGAAAACCGCCGCATAGCGCCTGATCAGCCAATTCGCGTACGCGCAGGGACTTCGAAGCGAGCCGCAGAGGCACGCCATTCGCCCGCCGCATCAGATCCGCCAGATTCGCGTCGAACGCATCCAGATCGACCACCGCGAACGGCGGATCCAGCGAATTCAAGGCCCGTGAGTCGAGGATCACCTGAAAGCGGGACGCTATCCGCTGAGGCGTTCGCTAGAGTGCGCGCCTCGAAACGGGACATAACGCCGAATCCCTTCCCGGCCGGGGGGTCGTGAAGGGAACGGGGGAACCAAGGTTGAGGCAGGAGGTCACTGCCTCGGGGGCGAATCGCCGCAGTATGCGGTGTAGCGCGACGCTTTCCGCGCGAGCCCGACAGCTAACTCCGTAGGCGGTCAGAAAGAGGAGATCGTCTTGTCACGCCGTCGCACGCTCGTTGCGGGCTTGCTCGTATGCGGAGTCACGTTACCCGTGGCTTCGGCCAATGCTGCACGTATAAGCCTCGGAGACCGCAATCTGAGGCAGGGGATGCACGGGACCGACGTCCGCGTCCTGCAGGACTTCCTGACCAAGGTCGGCGTCAAGACGACGGTCGACGGCCAGTTCGGTCCGACCACGACGCGCCGGGTGCGCAGCTGGGAGCGCAAGTCCTCGCTGAAGGTCGACGGGCGGGTCACCCGTCAGGAGGCCGCGATCCTTCGCGGCCAGGTCAGCTCCGGCGGCGGCGCCCTGCAGGGCACCGGCGGCGTCCAGCCGAAGGCGGCCGCGGGCGAGAAGGCGACGCTCGGCGGCGACGGCCTGGCGGTCGCCCCCGCCTCCGCGCCGCCCGAGGTCCAGCAGGTCATCGCCGCCGCGAACGCGATCGTCGGCAAGCCCTACCGCTACGGCGGCGGGCACGGCAACTGGGAGGACTCGGGCTACGACTGCTCGGGCTCCGAGTCCTATGCACTGCACGGCGCGAACCTGATCGACCGCCCGATGGACTCGACCGAGTTCATGTCCTTCGGCGATGCCGGCCAGGGCACCTGGATCACGAGCTACGCCAACTCCGGCCATTCGTACCTCGTCGTCGCGGGCCTGCGCTTCGACACCGGCTGGAACGACAGCAACAGCAGCGGCCCCAAGTGGAGCGCGGAGATGCGGCCGTCGGACGGCTACACCGTCCGGCACCCCGAAGGGCTGTAGCGGTTAGTAGTAGTCGCGACGCGCGACGGGGCGCTCGTCCACGACGGTCGTGCCCCGTCGCCCTCGCCAGCTGGCGAGGAAGAACAGCGAGATCACGAGCCCGATCACGCCGATCACCATCAGGATGACTCCGACGGTGGCGATCGAGATGCCCGAGATGCTGGCGTTGACCGCGAAGTAGAGGATCGCGCCGACGGCGATCAGGAAGAGTGAGGTTCCGGTTTCCACGGGATCCGGGATCCCCGGCGCGCGGGCGCAGCAAACTAAGCTCAACGGAATGCCGACAACCGCCGTTGACACCTACGCGCTGACGCCCGAGCAGGTCGATCTCCGGGACACCATCCGCCAGATCGTGCGCGAGCGCGTGGCCCCGCGCGCGGCGGAGATCGACGCCAAGGCGGAGTATCCGTGGGACATCCGCAAGCTGTTCGCCGAGCAGGACCTCCTGGGCCTGCCCTTCGGTGAGGAGCACGGCGGCACGGGGACCGGCACCCTGATGCTCAACGTCGCGGTCGAGGAGATCGCGCGCGCGTGCGCGTCCAGCGCGCTGATCCTGATGCTGCAGGAGCTCGGGACGCTCCCGATCAAGCTGTTCGGCAGTGAGGAGCTCAAGCAGCGCTTCCTGCCCAGGTGTGCCTCCGGCGAGTGGTCGCCGGCGTTCGCGCTGTCCGAGCCGGAGGCGGGCTCCGATCCGGGCGGGATGATCACCTCCGCCGTGCGCGACGGCGACGAGTGGATCGTCAACGGCACCAAGAACTGGATCTCCAACCTCGGCATCGCGGACTTCTACATCGTGTTCGCCAAGACCGATCGCAGCGCCGGCCGCTCGCGCGGCATCAGCGCGTTCGTCGTCGAGGCCGACCGCCCGGGCTTCAGCGTCGGCAAGCTCGAGCACAAGCTCGGCATCAAGGGCTCGCCGACCGGCCAGCCGATCTTCGAGGACGTGCGCATCCCCGCCGCCAACCTGATCGGCGAGGAGGGCAAGGGCATGAACGTCGCGCTCGGGACGCTCGACCACTCGCGCCTCGGCGTCGCCGCGCAGGCCGTCGGCATCGCCCAGGGCGCGATCGACCACGCCGTCGCGTACGCGAACGAGCGCAAGCAGTTCGGCCAGGCGATCTCCGAGTTCCAGGGCATCCAGTTCAAGCTCGCCGACATGGAGACGCGAACCGCTGCGGCGCGCGAGCTGCTCTACCGCGCGTGCGCGAAGATCGACCGCCACGAGCCCGACCGCGGCAAGTACTCCGCGATGGCCAAGCTGTTCGCCTCCGACACGGCGATGGCGGTGACGGTCGACGCGGTCCAGGTGCTGGGCGGCTACGGCTACGTGAGCGAGTACCCGGTCGAGCGCTACATGCGCGACGCGAAGATCACGCAGATCTACGAGGGCACGAACGAGATCCAGCGCCTCGTGATCGCGCGCGCGCTTCGTTAGGCTCGGCTCATGCTGTCGAATTGGTCCGCCGGGCGCCGCATCGCCTTCACGACGGTGCTGTGCCTGGCGCTGGCGCTGTCGATCGCGGCGCTGACCGAAGGCCTTGCGCCGCGGTGGCCGATGCGGCAGCTGGAGCTCGCCGGGCTGATCGTCATGGCGGTCGCGATCGCCGGACTGCTGTTCGGGATCGCGGTCGCGAAGCTCTCGGACTACCAGGAGCCCGAGGACGAGGCCGACTTCGAGCGCCTGGTCGTGCGGGCCGAGGAGCTCGCGCGCGAGAACCTCGCTGTCGAGCCCGGCGAGGAGGAGTTCCTCGAGCTGGACCCGTACGACCGCGAGGACTTCGAGACGCTCGTGCGCGAGGCGCTGGACGATCTGCCGGACATCCTGATCAAGGCGCTCGATCGCGTCCCGGTCGTGATCTCCGACAAGGGGCGCGGCGCGCACGCTTACGGCCTCTACCAGGGCGACACCGTCGCGCGCGACGACTATCACGACCGCATCATCATCTTCCGCGACACGCTGCTGCGCGACTTCGGGCACAACCCGGACCTGCTGCGCGACCAGGTGACGCGGACGGTGCGCCACGAGCTGGCACACCACCTCGGGGCGGACGAGCTCGGGGTCCGCGAGCTCGGCTTGTAGCGTTCCCGCCGCAATGATGATCGTGATGACACCCGACGCCGGCGAGGCGGAGATCGCCGCCGTCCGCAAGCGGCTGGAGACCACCGGCGTGCACGTGCTCGTGATGCCGGGTGAGCTGACGACCGCGATCGGCGCGATCGGGGACCCCGAGGGGGTGCGCACGCTCGGCCTGGAGGGGATGGCGGGGGTCGATCGCGTCGTGCCGATCTCGCGCCCGTACAAGCTCGCCTCGCTCGAGCTCAACCACCATGAGCCGAGCACGTTCGAGGTCAACGGGCGCCGGGTCGGCGGCGGCTCGACGTTCTGCCTGATCGCCGGGCCGTGCACGGTCGAGTCGCGCGAGCAGACGCTCGACGTGGCCCGCGTGGTCAAGGCCGGCGGCGCCTCGATGCTGCGCGGCGGCGCGTTCAAGCCACGCACCTCGCCGTTCGCCTTCAAGGGCTTGGGCGTGCCGGCGCTGGAGATCCTCGCCGAGGCGCGCGAGGAGACCGGGCTGCCGATCGTCACCGAGTTCCTCGACACCCAGCACGCCGATGCGATCGCGCGCTACGCGGACGTGGTGCAGATCGGCGCGCGCAACATGCAGAACTACGCGCTGCTCGAGGTCGCCGGCAAGCTCGGCAAGCCGGTGCTGCTCAAGCGCGGGCTCTCGTCCTCGCTCGACGAGCTGCTGATGGCGGCGGACTACGTGCTCAAGGAGGGCAACGAGCGCGTGATGCTGTGCGAGCGCGGCATCCGCACGTTCGAGACCGCGACGCGCTTCACGCTGGACCTCTCCGCGGTGCCGTGGCTGAAGCTGCACACGCACCTGCCGGTGATCGTCGATCCCTCTCATGCCTCGGGCGATCGGCGCCTGGTCGAGCCGCTGGGGCGGGCGGCGGCGGCCGTGGGCGCCGACGGCATCATCGTCGAGGTCCACCAGGACCCCGATGTGGCGCTCTGCGACGGCCCGCAGGCGCTCTACGGCCGGGACTTCGCGGACTTCGCGGCGCGCGTCGCGGCCCACGCGGGCCTGGACGGGCGCACGGTCGCCTGACCGCTCGGGAAGCTTGGTACGATTGTCATCGAATCATGCATCCTGAAGAGCCTCTCGCCGATGAGATGACCCTGGCCGCCGTGATGGCGGCGCTGAGCGACCCGGCGCGCGTGCAGATCGTGCGCACGCTGGCGTCCGAGCAGGAGCGGACGTGCGGAGCGTTCGACCTCGGGATCTCCAAGGCGACGCGTTCCCATCACTTCAAGGTCCTGCGCGAGGCGGGTCTCACCCACACGCGCAGCGAGGGTACGCACCGCTACGTCTCACTCCGCCGCGAGGACGCCGACGCCCGGTTCCCGGGCCTGCTCGACGCGGTCCTCACGGCGGCCGAGCGCGAAGCGGCAGCACCCGCCCTCGCCTAGCGTCCGCGCACGGACCATCGCGCAACGCGACTCCCCGCGGCGTCCGGCGTTGTGCAGACAATGGCTGCGCACGCGCATGGCTGAGCACATTCCCGACCGGCCGGAATGGACGACGGCGCCGTCCGATCAGGTGGCGCCCTGGCGGCGGTCCGACCGCGCGCGCCTGGACCGCGCCCGCGCCGTCGGCGACGGGCTACCGGAGCACCTGCGCGCCGGCGCGCCGGCACTCGCGCGCGAGGTGCGGCGGCTGGCGGACCTGAACGTCGACGGCGAGCTCTCCGACGCGGAGTTCATCGCCGCCGTCCGGGCCGCGCTGGCCGCGCCGTAGGCGGCCGGCCCGCCTCGCCGCGCGGGCGCCGGGGCGGGCGTTGCAGGACCGGCGAACTGCGCGGGTTGCAGGACCGCCGAACTGCGCGGGTTGCAGAACCGGCGAACTGCGCGGGTGAGGGATGCGGGTCTGCACGCGCGCCGGCCCGACGAACACAAACGACCATCGGTGCGGTCCGCTCGCTCACGAACGCTCATGGTCGCGCGCCGCCTCCGAGGGGTGCGCAACGAAGCTTCGAACTATTCGAAGTTTCGTTAGGCACCCCCGAGCCGCGCGTCCGAAAACGATCACCCGCCCCGCGAACCGCGCAGGCAAGCTGACCCGCTCCCTTACCAGCGCAGTTTCGCCGGTCCCGCGAGGCGGAGGACGGAGACTCGCATGGCGGGGCGGCCGCGCGGAGACGGCGAACCGCGCAGGCGGCCGGTCCCGCGAGGCGGAGGACGGAGACTCGCATGGCGGGGCGGCCGCGCGGAGACGGCGAACCGCGCAGGCGGCCGGCCCCGCGAAGCGGACGCACGGAGACTCGCCATCGCAGGACGGCCGCGCACGCCGCGCGCCCGGCCCGGGGCGACGGCCCCCTCCCGCTACCGCGGGCCGCGCTTGATGGCTTCGTTGGCCATCCTCACCAGCGCCCGCCGTTCGGTCGTCTTCGCCCCGACATTGGCCTGGATCGAGTACGTCACGCCGCCCTGCTTCCACGAGATCGAGGGCGGGGAGCAGGACGCGCCGCACGAGAGCGGCTGGAAGCGCCCGTGCCGCCCGCCGGTCAGCGTCACCTTGCCGCGCCCGAACGGCGTGCCGCCCTTGCGCGCGCTGAAGTCCGCCACGAAGCAGGCGTTCGCGCCGCCGCAGTCGGGCGCCGCCGCGAGGCCGATCGAGTACGAGCGCCGCGAGCCCGTGCCGCTCGGGTAGAGCGCGTCGTAGTCCGAGGGCATCGAGTCCGGGAGCAGGATCGGGAGCGAGGTCCTGGCCTTGACCGCCGGCAGCGTGTCGGCGAACAGCGCGTCGAGGTCGGCCGGCGGGCCCGCGAGGGCGAGGACGGCAAGGAGCGGGGCGAGCATCCGGCGAGGCTACGGGCGCCGCGACCCGCGGGAAAGGCGGATATCCGCACGCGCGCCGGGGAGCCAGCCCGCACGCGGCGGCAGCGGCGTCAGGCGCCGCCCCAGAACGCGGCGTCCTGCTCGCCCAGCGGCGTGGTCGGCGCGGTGCCGCTCCAGAGCTCGCCCGCGAGCGCGTTCCAGTCGGCGCCCGCGCGCAGCTCGCCGAGGGTCGAGAAGACGAGCCCCTCCATGCGGCGGATCAGCAGCGCCTGCGGCGGGATCGTCTCGCGCCGCATCTGCTCGAAGTAGTCCGAGCGCGGAGAGCCGCCGCGCTCCAGGACGCCCGTGATGTAGCCGGGCGACAGGCGGCGGAACCCGGGCGCGAAGTACCACTCGCCGGCGGCCCGCAGCTGGCCGAGCAGCAGCTCCGGCTCGAAGCTGTCCGGGTCGGGCAGGTAGCCGAGCGCGGCCAAGCGCGCGTGGACCTGCTCCGCGTCGCCGGCGACGACCGCGCGCGCCAGCGCCCGCTCGCCCTCGAGGTAGTCGGCGTCGACGACGCGCATCAGGCCGAAGTCGATGAACCCGACGCGCCCGTCGCCGAGCAGCAGGTAGTTGCCGGGATGCGGATCGCCCGACGCGCGCCGCAGGTGCGTCAGCGTGCCGAAGAAGAAGCGGAAGACGATCTCGCCGACGCGGTCGCGCGTCGCCTCGTCCATCGCCTTGACCGCCTCGAAGCGGTGGCCCACGAGCAGCTCCGTGACGAGCACGCGGCGCGCCGACAGCCGCGTGTCGACCGGCGGGACGAACACGAACGGATGCCCCGCCCACGCGCGCGCGACGGCGCGGTGGTTCTGCGCCTCGATCTCATAGTCGAGCTCCTCGCCGATGCGCTCGCTGAGCTCGTTCGCGAGCGCCTTGGCGTCGAGCCCCGGCGCGAGGCGCTTGACCAGCGGCAGCAGCATCTGGAGGTTGCGCAGGTCGGTCTCGACGGCCTCGGCGATGCCCGGGTACTGGACCTTGACGGCGACGCGGCGGCCGTCGGCGGTCACGGCGCGGTGGACCTGGCCGATCGACGCGGCCGCGAACGCCTCGTGCTCGAACTCGGCGAAGGCCTCCTCGAGCGGCACCCCGATCTCCTGGCGCAGCAGCTTCTCGACGCGCTTGAACGGCAGCGGCGGGACGTCGTCGCGCAGGGCGGCGAGCGTCGCCTTGAACTCCTCGCGGTCATCCTCCGGCAGCGCCGTGAAGTCCACGGTCGAGAGCACCTGCCCGATCTTCATCGCGGCGCCGCGCATCTGGCCGAGTTGCTTGACGAGCTCGCGCGCGATCGCGCCGGCCCGCTCGCCCGTGGCCGCGTCGGCCTTCTCGTCCGAGCGCAGCACGTTGGCCGCCTGGGTGCCGGCCCAGCGCAGGCCCTGGCCGGCGACCAGGCCGCCGAAGCGGCGTGTTCGCGCTATGCGCGAGGTGGGAGGGGTGTCGGCCACGTCCCGATCCTACGGCCGCGAACGATTTGACGACCGCTTGACAGGACGGACTATCACGATATATCTTTGAACGGTCGTTATAGATCGAAGAACAAGGAGAAGACGACATGGACGCAGCACACGCTGCCGGCTGGGGCGGTCCTCGCGAGGGTCGTCGCCACCATCACCATCATCACCAGCAGCCAAGCGGGCTCGACGCCTGGATCTCCTTCATGCAAGGCCGTTCCGGCCCCGGCCCGTTCGATCCGCGCTTCTTCAAGGAGTTCGCGTTCGGTCCCGGCTCGCGCGGCGGCCCGTGGGGCGGCCGCGGCCGCGGCAGGGCCCGGCGCGGCGACGTCCGCGCCGCCATGCTCCTGCTGCTCACCGAGGAGCCGCGCAACGGCTATCAGCTGATCCAGGAGATCGAGCGCCGCACCGACGGGTTCTGGAAGCCCAGCCCCGGCTCGGTCTACCCGGCGCTCCAGCAGCTCGAGGACGAAGGGCTCGTCCAGACGACGGAGCTGGACAGCCGCCGCACGTACACGCTCACCGACGAGGGCCGCGCCTACGTGGAGTCCAACCGCGAGGAGCTCGGCGATCCGTTCGCCGACCTCACGGGCGGCCTCGACGAGGGCGTCATGGACCTGCGCCAGCTCATGATGCAGGTCGGCACCGCGGTCATGCAGGTCATCGCCTCGGGCCACACCGACAAGGCCCGCGAGATCCTCGCCGACACCCGCCGCAAGCTCTATCGGGTCCTCGCCGAGGACGACGAGCCGGCGCAGGAGGTCTAACCACCCCCCGACCTCGCCGCGGGCCCGTGTGGTTCGGGCCGCGGCGAGGTGGTCGCGCCTCAGCGGGCGAGCAGGTCCCGAAGGGCGCCGGCGATCTCGGCCGGCGCCTCTTCGGCCATGAAGTGGCCGCAGCCGACGGTGCGGTGGCGCAGGTCCGCCGCCCACGCCCCCCAGAGGGCGGCCGCGTCGTAGCCGAGCGCGGCGCCCCAGTCCTGCTGAAGGACCGAGACCGGCATCCGCAGGCGGTTCCCGGCATCCCGGTCCGCCTGGTCGTGCTCGACGTCGATGCCCGCCGAGGCCCGGTAGTCGGCCACGATCGAGGGGACGGCGTCGCGGCAGGCGTCCAGGTAGGCGGCGCGGACGCCGGCGGGGATCGCCTGCGGGTCGGTGGTCCACGCGTCCAGGAAGTGGCCGAAGAAGGCGTCCGCGCTCGCCCCGATCATGCGCTCGGGAAGACCGGGCGGCTGGGCCATCAAGTAGAGGTGGAAGCCGACCGCGGCGAGCGTGCCGTGCATCACCTCCCACATGTCCAGCGTGGGCAGGGCGTCGAGGCACGCGAGGTGCGTGACCGCGTCGGGATGGTCGAGGCCGGCGCGGAAGGCGACCAGCGCGCCGCGGTCGTGCCCGGCCAGCGCGAAGCGCTCGTGGCCGAGCGCGCGGGCGAGCGCGACGACGTCCGCGGCCATCGTGCGCTTGGCGTAGGTGCCTGCGCCGGTCTCGGCGGGCCTGTCGCTGGCGCCGTAGCCGCGAAGGTCAGGGCAGATGACGGTGTGGCTCGCGGCGAGGTCGCGCGCGACGTGGCGCCACATGAGATGCGTCTGCGGGAAGCCGTGGAGGAGGACGATCGGGCTGCCCGAGCCGCCGATCGCCGTGTTCAGGCAGATGCCGCCGGCGACGGGGACGCGCCGGTAGCCGAAGCCGGTGATGGAGAGCATGCGCGGCAGCCTGCCGCGCGCCGATCAGCAACCGGTCAGCGCAGTACCGTGTCCCGGAAGGGTGCGGGTCGTGTTCGGAGTGCTGGGGCCGGTCGCGGCCTGGGACGGCGACGGCCGCCGGATCGCCCTGAAGGGGCCGCGGCATCGCGCGGTCCTGGCCCGGCTGATCCTCGCGCGCGGCCGCGTCGTGCCCGCCGAGCGCCTGGTGGACGACCTGTGGACCGACCCGCCGCCCGGCGCGCTCGGCGCGCTGCGCACGTTCGTCGGCGCGCTGCGCGCGGCGCTGGAGCCCGAACGCCCGCCGCGGACTCCCGCGCGGCTGCTGGTCACCGAGGGACCGGGATACGCGCTGCGGGCGGAGTCGGTCGACGCCTGGCGCTTCGAGGAGGCGGTGGATGCCGCGGCGGCTCTTCCGGCGCGGGATGCGCTCGCACGGCTGGAGGAGGCGCTGGGGTGGTGGCGCGGGCCCGCGTACGCCGACCTGACCGGCGAGGACTGGGCTCAGGTGGAGCGCTCGCGGCTGGCGGAGCTGCGGCTGCACGCCGTCGAGCGGCGGGCCGAGGCCCGCCTGGCCCTGGGCATGGCGGCGGAGGCGGTGCCGGACCTGGACGCGCACGTGGCCGAGCACCCATGGCGCGAGGACGCGTGGGGCCTGCTCGCGGTCGCGCTCTACCGCAGCGGGCGCCAGGGCGATGCGCTCGCGGTGCTGCGGCGGGCGCGCACGCTGCTGATCGAGCGCCTCGGGGTCGACCCAGGCCCGCGACTGCGGCGCCTGGAGTCCGACATCCTCCATCACGCCGACCGCCTCGCGCCCCCGGCCGTGGCGCAGGTGTGGGCCGAGACGGCGGCCGCGTACGACCGCACGGTCGCGTCCGGGGCGCGGGCGCGGCTGGAGTCGACGGTCGGGCTGCTGCGCAGCCTGGCGGTGACGGGCGGCGGCGGGCTGGAGGCGGCGCGAGGGCACCGTGTCGCGGCGATCGCGGCGGCCGAGGAGCTCGGCGACGCCGAACTGACCGCACGCGTGATCGGGGCCTACGACGTCCCGGCGATCTGGACCCGCTCGGACGACCCCGGGCAGGCGGCGCGGATCGTGGACGCCGCGGAGCGCGCGCTGACGGCGCCGGGCGCGCACGAGGCGGATCGCGCGCGGCTGCTGGCCACGATCGCGCTCGAGTCCCGCGGCACCGGGTCGGCACGGGCGCGCGAGGCGGCGGGCGAGGCGGAGGCGATCGCCCGCCGGCTCGACGATCCGGCGCTGCTGGCGTTCGCCCTCAATGGCGCGTTCATGCAGAGCTTCGGCCGCGCCGGCCTGGCGCCGCGCCGGGACGCGATCGGCGCCGAGCTGATCTCGCTGTCCGCCCGGCACGGCCTCGTCACCGCCGAGGTGCTCGGGCACCTGATCCGCCTCCAGGCGCGCAGCGCGCTGGCGGACTTCGCCGGCGCCGACCGCCACGCCGGCGCCGCCGATCGTCTGGCCGAGCGCCACGAGCTGCCGCTGGTCGGCCTGTTCACGCACTGGTACCGCGTGCTGAGGCTCGCGGCGACCGGCGCCGCGTCCCCGGGCGAGCTCGATGACGCCTACCGGGACGCCGCGGCGCTCCTCGACGGCGCCGGGATGCCCGGCCTACAGCAAGGCCTGCCTGGGCTGGCACGGCTGAGCGTCCGCGTGCTCCACGGACTGCCCGCCCCCGCCGAGGAGGAGATCGACTGGGGTCCGTACGAGCCGTGGGCGCGCCCGCTCGTGCTGCTGGCGCAGCACCGCGACGGCGAGGCCGCGGCCGCGCTGCGCCGCGTCGGCGACCCGCCGCGCGATCTGCTCTTGGAGGCCATGTGGTGCCTCGCCGGCCGGGCCGCGATCGCCGTCGGCGACCGCGCCACGATGGAGCGCGCACACCGCAGGCTCGCGCCGGCGGCGGCGGAGCTGGCCGGCGCCGGCAGCGGCCTCATCACGCTCGGCCCGGTCTCCCAGCACCTCGACGCGCTCGTCGCGGCCGTCAGTGGTGCGGACCGCCGGAGACCTCGATCCGCTGGCCGCTGATCCAGCGGTTGCCGTCGCCGAGCAGCGCGGCGATCGCGGGCCCGATGTCGTCGGCGACGGCGTAGCGGCCTGAGCGCGGTCTGCGACACGGACCGTGATCGGGTCGCAGACGTTCGAGACCGCGCTGGACCGCTAACCGGCGGCCGAGAAGGACAGCGTCCGGATCACCGGCTCGCCCGCCCCATCCGAGGCGTCGAGGTCGACGGCCGCGACGATCGCCCAGTCGCGGTTGCCGTCGGGGTCGTCGACGATCTGGCGCACCGTCCAGATCCGCGGCTCGCCGCGATCGATCATGAGCAGCTCCGGCGAGCGCGCGGCCGGCCCGTCGCCGAGCGTCTCGTACTCGTCCCAGTAGGCGTCCAGCGCGGCCTCCCACGCGGCCGCGTTCATCGTCACGCGGACCGGGGGATCGCTCAACGCCGCCGCCGCTGACTCGAGCTGCGCCAGCTCGGTGAAGCGGTGGCGCGCGGCGAGCTGGACCTTCTGGAACATCGCGTTGCGCAGCATCACGCGGAACGCGCGCTCGTTGGCGGTGATCGGGCGCGGCGGGGCGAGCGGCTCGCCCGCAGCCGCGGCTGCCGCGGCGCGCGCCACCGACTCCGGGTCGGTCAGCGCCTCCCACTCGTCGAGCAGGCTCGAATCGATCTGGCGGACCGTCTCGCCCAGCCACTCGATCAGGTCGTCGAGCTCGTCGGTCTTCACGCGCTCGGGCACCGTCTGGCGCAGCGCCCGGTAGGTGTCGCTGAGGTAGCGCAGCACGAGCCCCTCGACGCGCGCGATGCCGTAGAACGCGACGAACTCGGTGAAGCTCCGGCCCGTCTCGTACATGTCGCGCACGACCGACTTCGGCGAGAGGTCGCTCTCCAGCACCCAGGGATGCGTCTCGCGATAGAGCCGCAGCGCCTGCTCGAGCGGCTCGGCCAGCGGCCGCGGGTAGGTGACCTCCTCGAGCAGCTGCATCCGCTCCTCGTACTCGATCCCGTCCGCCTTCATCGCGGCGACGGCCTCCGCGCGCGCCTTGAACGCCTGCGCCATCAGCACCGGGAACGGGTCGTCGAGGATCGACTCGACGACCGAGACGACGTCCAGCGTGTAGGTCTCGGACTCCGGATCGAGCAGGTCGAACGCGGCCAGCGCGAACGACGCCAGCGGCTGGTTGAGCGCGAAGTCCTGCTGCAGCGCCGGCGCGAGCTGGAGCGTCCGGCCGTGCTCGTCGGGCTCGGGCAGCAGCTCCAGCACGCCGGACTCGAGCAGCTCCTCGCTGAGCGACTGCGCCTGCTCGGCGAGCCGCCGGCGCCCGCGCTCGTCCTCGTGGTTGTCCTCCATCAGCGCGCGCATCGCCTCGGCCGGGTCCGCGCGCTGGTTGATGACGTTGAGGATCATCGCGTGGTTGACGCGCATCCGCGACACGAGCGCCTCGGGCGTCGCGTTGCGCAGGCGCTCGAAGGTCTCCTCGGTCCAGCTCACCTGGCCCTCGGGCGCCTTGACCTTCTGGACGCGCTTCTGCTTCTTGAGGTCGTCGCCCGCCTTGGCGGCGCGCCGCGCGTTCTCGACCGCGTGATCGGGCGCCTGCACCACCACATAGCCCGTGGTGTCGAACCCGGCGCGGCCCGCGCGGCCGGCGATCTGATGGAACTCGCGCGCCTTCAGCAGCCGGTGGTTGGTGCCGTCGAACTTCGCCAGGCCCGTGAAGACGACGGTGCGGATCGGGACGTTGATGCCGACGCCGAGCGTGTCGGTCCCGCAGATCACCTTCAGCAGCCCCGTCTGCGCGAGCTGCTCCACCAGCCGCCGGTAGCGCGGCAGCATGCCGGCGTGGTGCACGCCGATGCCGCTGCGGACGAGCTTTGAGAGCGTCTTGCCGAACCCGGCGGTGAAGCGGAACGCGCCGATCGCCTCGGCGATCGCGTCGCGCTCCTCGCGGGTGCAGAGCTTCGCCGACAGCAGCGACTGCGCGCGCTCGAGCGCCGACGCCTGCGTGAAGTGCACGACGTAGATCGGCGCCTGGTCGGTCTTCACGAGCTCCTCCAGCAGCTCGTGCAGCGGATCCAGCGACCACGAGAAGATCAGCGGCACAGGGCGCTCGGCGTCGTCCACGAGCGACGTGTCGCGGCCGGTGCGGCGCGTGAGGTCGGCGCGCAGCGCGGTGACGTCGCCGAGCGTCGCCGACATCAGCAGGAACTGCGCCTGCGGCAGGCTCAGCAGCGGCACCTGCCACGCCCAGCCGCGCTGCGGCTCGGCGTAGAAGTGGAACTCGTCCATCACCACTTGGCCGACGTCCGCGTGCGGGCCCTCGCGCAGCGCGATGTTGGCCAGGATCTCGGCCGTGCAGCAGATGATCGGCGCGCCGCTGTTGACCGACGCGTCGCCGGTGAGCATCCCGACGTTCTCGGCGCCGAAGATCTCGCACAGCGCGAAGAACTTCTCCGAGACGAGCGCCTTGATCGGGGCGGTGTAGTAGGTCACCTGGCCTTCGGCGAGCGCCGCGAAGTGCGCCGCGACGGCGACCAACGACTTCCCGGAGCCGGTCGGCGTCGCGAGGATCACGTTGTTGCCGCTGAACAGCTCGATCGCGGCCTCCTCCTGGTGCGGATAGAGGCTCAGCCCTTGCTGCTCGACCCACTCCATGAACGCCTCGTAGACCGAGTCGGCTTCGGGCTGGCTCGGGAGGACGTCGATCAGGCCCATGCGACGTCGCAGTATGGCGTCCTACGCTCAATGGATGGCCGGGACGCTGATCGCGCGCGAGCTGCACATGGCGCACGGGGCGGCGACGATCCTCGCCGGCGTGTCGGTCACCGTCGCCCCCGGCGACGTGCTCGGCGTCGTCGGTCCCAACGGGGCGGGGAAGTCGACGCTGCTGCGCCTGCTGGCCGGGATCGACCGGCCGGACCGCGGCAGCGTGCGGCTGACCGCCGGGACGGCGGGCTACCTCCCGCAGGAGCCCGACCGCGCGCGCGGCGAGCGGCTGGCGGATTACCTCGCGCGCCGCACCGGCGTCCAGGACGCAGACGCGCGCGTGCAGGTGGCCACGAGCGATCTCGCCGCCGACGCGCCCGGCGCAGCGGACCGCTACGCGGAGGCGTTCGAGGCCTGGCTCGCGCTCGGCGGCGCCGACCTCGAGCAGCGGGCGGAGACCGTCCTGCGCGACCTCGGGCTGAATCCCGCGCTGCTGGACCTCGAGACCGTCGCGCTCTCGGGCGGCCAGGCCGCGCGCGCCTCGCTGGCCGCGATCCTGCTCTCGCGCTTCGACGTGCTGCTGCTCGACGAGCCGACCAACGACCTCGACTTCGACGGCCTCGCGCGGCTGGAGCGCTTCGTCGCCGAGCGCCCCGGGGGCGCCGTCATCGTCTCGCACGACCGCGCCTTCCTGGAGCGCACGGTCACGCGCGTGCTCGAGCTCGACGAGATCGCCCACACCGCGTCGGAGTACGGCGGCGGCTGGGCCGGCTACGTCGACCTGCGCGCGACGGCCACCCGCCACGCCGAGGAGCGCTACGAGACCTACACCACCCAGCGCGACCGGCTCGCCGATCGCGCCCGTGCGCAGCGCCAGTGGTCGGAGACCGGCGTGCGCAAGGCCAAGGCGTCCAAGCGCGACGAGCCCGACAGGAGCGTCCGCCACCATCGCGCCGAGGCGTCCGAGAAGCAGGCCTCGAAGGTGCGGGCGACCGAGAAGGCGATCGAGCGCCTGGACCCCGTCGAGAAGCCGTGGCGGCGCTGGGAGCTGCAGCTGCGCTTCGGCGGCGGGGAGCGCTCGGGCGACGTGACCGTGCGGCTGGACGGTGCCGAGCTGCGGCGCGGCAGCTTCCTCCTCGGCCCGCTCGACCTCGAGCTGGCATGGGGCGAGCGCGTCGCGCTCGTCGGGCCGAACGGCAGCGGCAAGACGACGCTGGTGGACGGGCTCACCGGCCGGCTCCCGCTCGCCGCGGGCACGCGCTGGATCGGCCCCGGCGTGCGCATCGGGATGCTCGACCAGGCGCGCCTCGGGTTCGAGGGCGCCGAGGCGCTGCTCGCCGCGTTCGTCGCGCAGAGCGAGCTGCCCCAGCAGGAGGCCCGCTCGCTGCTGGCCAAGTTCGGCCTCGAGCACGACGCCGTGGCCCGCCCCGCGCACAGCCTGTCGCCCGGCGAGCGCACGCGCGCGAGCCTCGCGCTGCTGATGGCGTCCGGGGCGAACTGGCTGGTGCTCGACGAGCCGACCAACCACCTCGACCTGCCGGCGATCGAGCAGCTCGAGACCGCGCTGAACGCCTTCGACGGCACGCTGCTGCTGGTCACGCACGACCGCCGGCTGCTCGAGGCCGTCGAGCTGGACCGCACGATCACGCTCGGCGGCGCGCCCTCGCTGCTGCCGTAGGCGGCTCGCTAGGGTGACCGCCGTGCGCGTCCACCCCGAGGTCGAAGAGGCGCTCGCCGCCGGCCGCCCGGTCGTCGCGCTGGAGAGCACGATCATCGCGCACGGCCTGCCGCGGCCCGACAACGAGCGCGTCGCGCGCGAGATCGAGGCCGTCGTGCGCGAGGCCGGCGCCGTCCCGGCGACGATCGCGATCATCGCCGGCGAGGTCCGCATCGGGCTCGACGACGCGGCCCTGTCCACGCTGGCGAACGCCGGCGGCGTCGCCAAGTGCGGCGTCCGCGACCTCGCGCCGGCCGCCGCGTCCGGCGCGCACGGGGCGACCACGGTCGCCGCGACCTCGCACCTCGCCGCGCTGGCGGGCATCCGCGTGTTCGCGACCGGCGGGCTCGGGGGCGTCCATCGCGGCGCGCGCGAGAGCTTCGACGAGTCCGCGGACCTCGCCACGCTCGCCCGCGTGGGCATCTGCGTCGTGTGCGCGGGCGTGAAGTCGATCCTCGACATCCCCGCGACGCTCGAGCGCCTGGAGACGCTCAACGTGACCGTGCTCGGCTATCGCACCGGCACGTTCCCCGCCTTCTATCTCAACGACTCGGGGCTGCCGCTGGGCTGGCGCGTCGACACGCCGGCGCAGGCGGCCGCGGTGCTGCGGGCGCGGTCCGAGCTGCGGGCGCCGGGAGCGGTGATCGTCGCCAACCCGCTCCCCGAGGACGAGCAGGTCGATCCCGAGCTGCACGACCGCGTCCTGCGCGAGGGGCTGGAGGCGGCGGCCGAGCAGGGGATCGCGGGCCGCGACGTGACGCCGTTCCTGCTCGAGCGCTTCCACTCCCACACGGGCGGGGAGAGCCTGCGCGCGAACGTGCGCCTGGTCCTGCGCAACGCGGCGCTGGCCGCGGAGATCGCCGGGGCATGACACGCGTCGTCGTGGTCGGCGACCTGATGGCCGACGTCGTCACCGCGCACGACGGCCCGATCGCGACCGGCAGCGACACGCCGGCGCGCATCACGCTGCGGCCGGGCGGCTCGGCCGCCAACGTCGCCGCCTGGCTCGCCCGCGTCGGCGCGGACGTGACGCTGATCGGCCGCGTCGGGACCGACGCGGCGGCGGACGTCGCGCTCGGCGGCCTGCGCGGCGTCGACCTGCGCATCGCGCGCGACGCGGACCGCCCGACGGGTACGTGCGTCGTCCTCGTCGCGCCCGGGGGCGAGCGGACGATGCTCCCCGACCCGGGCGCCAACGACGCGCTGTCCCCGAACGACCTGCCCGACGACGCCTTCACCGGCGGCATCCTGCACGTCTCCGGCTACGCCCTCCTGCGCCATGGCCCGCGCGCCGCCGCGCTGACCGCGATCGACCGCGCCCGCGAGGCGGGGATGAAGGTCAGCGTCGATCCCGCCTCCGCCGCGCCGCTCGCCAACGACCCGATCTTCCTCGACCGCATCACGCCGATCGACCTGCTGCTCCCGAACGAGGACGAGGCCGCCGTGCTCGGGCGCCAGCTCAAGGTCCCGGAGGTCGTGATCACGCGGGGCGGGCGCGGCGCGACGTGGACGAACGGCTTCGAGTCGGTCGACGCGCGCGCCGTGCCCGCCGAGGTGGTCGACACGACCGGGGCGGGGGACGCGTTCGCCGCCGGCTTCCTCAGCGCCTGGCCCGGCCCGCCCGAGCAGGCGCTCGCCGCCGGAGCCAAGCTGGCCGCGGAGGCGGTGCAGCAGCCGGGCGGCCGTCCTCTCTACGATTGACTGGTCAGTCAATCGAGGAGCCGCAATGCCTGAAGCCGTCATCGTCGATGCGATCCGCACCCCCATCGGGCGCGCCGCCAAGGGGTCGCTGAAGGACGTCCGCGCCGACGACCTCGCCGCCGTGCCGCTGAAGGCGCTGGTCGAGCGCAACCCCGGCGTCGACTTCTCGCAGACGGTCGACATCATGATGGGCTGCGGCTTCGGGCTCGGCGAGGCGGGCTACAACATCGGCCGCAACGCCGCGCTGCTGGCGGGGCTGGACCATCACATCCCGGCGACGACCGTCAACCGCTTCTGCGCGTCCTCGCTGCAGACGATCCGGATGGCGTTCCACGCGATCAAGGCGGGCGAGGGCGACCAGTACATCGCCGCGGGCGTCGAGGCGGTCTCGCGCTTCCCCGCGCACCCGCCGTTCGATCCGCACCCGCAGCTGGGCGGGGGCGAAGGCGCGCCGTACAACGTCTACATCCCGATGGGGCTGACGGCCGAGAACGTCGCGGAGCGCTGCAAGGTCAGCCGCGAGGCGCAGGACGAGTGGGCCAAGCTCAGCCAGGACCGCGCCGTCGCGGCGCGCGACGGCGGGCACTTCGACGCCGAGATCGTCCCCGTCGGCGACGTCACGCGCGACGACGGTCCGCGCCCCGGCACCACGCTGGAGAAGCTCGCCGAGCTCAAGCCCGCGTTCAGCCCGACCGGCACCGTCACAGCCGGCAACTCCTGCCCGCTCAACGACGGCGCCGCCGCGGTGCTCGTGATGTCCGCCGAGAAGGCGGACGCGCTCGGGCTCGAGCCGCGCGCCCGCATCGTCGCCTCGAGCGTCAGCGCGGTGCGCCCGGAGATCATGGGCCTCGGCCCGATCCCGGCGGTCAAGGCGGTGCTCGAGCAGGCCGGGATGACGATCGGCGACATCGACATCGTCGAGCTCAACGAGGCGTTCGCCGCGCAGGTCGTGCCGTGCCGCGACGAGTTCGGCATCGACGCCGAGAAGCTGAACCCGTTCGGCGGCGCGATCGCGCTCGGCCATCCGTTCGGGATGACCGGCGCGCGGATCATGACCACGCTGCTCAACGGGCTGGATACGCTCGACGGCACTTACGGCCTGGAGACCATGTGCGTCGCCGGCGGCATGGGCCAGGCCATGATCGTGGAGCGCCTCAACTGACTCGGATCCTGTTCGTCTGCCTCGGCAACATCTGCCGCTCCCCGACCGCGGAGGGCGTCATGCGCGCGCTCGTGCGCGAGCAGGGGATCGAGGACGTCGAGGTGGAGAGCGCGGGGATGGGCGACTGGCACGTCGGCCATCCCCCCGACCGCCGCGCGACCGAGGCGGCGCAGCGCCGCGGCATCGCGCTCGAGGGGGCGGCGCGCCAGGTGCGCGTGAGCGACTTCGACGACTTCGACCTACTGATCGCGATGGACCGCTCCAACCAGCGCGACCTCCTGGCGCTCGCGCCCGACGAGGAGGCGGCCGCCAAGGTGCACCTGCTGCGCGAGTGGGAGCCCGGCGCGACCGACCTCGACGTGCCGGATCCCTACTACGGCGACGGCCAGGGGTTCGAGGACGTGCTCGACATGGTGCAGGCGTCGTGCCGGGCGCTGCTGGCCGAGCTCTGACGGACGCGATCGGCGACGCGACCGGCCGCGCCGTGGGCGCGGCCGAGCGGGTCGCCGGCGGCGACATCAACGAGGCGTTCCGGGTGACCTTCGAGGACGGCGGGCGCGCCTTCGTGAAGACGCGCGCGGGCGCCGTGCCCGGCGAGTACCAGGCCGAGGCGGAGGGGCTGCGGTGGCTCGCCGAGCCGGGCGGGCTGCCGGTGCCCGAGGTGCTCGGAGTGGGCGAGCGCGTGCTGGTGCTGGAGTGGATCGAGGCGGGCCGGCGCGGCGACGAGGCCGAGCTCGGGCGCGGGCTCGCGCTCGTGCACCAGGCCGGCGCCCCGGCGTTCGGCGCCCCCCGCCCGCTGCGCATCGGGCGCCTCACGCTGCCCAACGACCCCGCGGCCGACTGGGCCGGCTTCTACGCGCGCAACCGCCTGCTGCCGCTGCTGGGCGAGGTGCCCGCGGGAACCGCCCGCGCGGTCGAGCGCGTGTGCGAGCGGCTGCCCGAGCTCGCCGGCCCCGCCGAGCCTCCCGCCCGCCTGCACGGCGACCTCTGGAGCGGCAACGTGCTGTGGGGCGCCGACGGCCGCCCGTGGCTGATCGACCCCGCGGCGTACGGCGGCCACCGCGAGGTCGACCTCGCGATGCTCAACCTCTTCGGCTCTCCCGGCGCCGCCTTCGAGGCCGCCTACGAGGACGTCGCCCCGCTGGCCGACGGGCACGCCGAGCGCGTGGCGCTGTGGCAGCTGTTCCCGCTGCTCGTCCATGCCGCGCTGTTCGGCGGCGGCTACGCGGCGAGCGCCGAGCGCGCCGCGGGCCACTACGCCTAAGCCTGGATCCCCCGATCCCCACGACGCCGAGCCATCCACGGATCATCGGTGGATCCAGGCTAAGGAACGTCGATCACGACGTAGCTGAACGACAGCCCGCTCGGCGACGGCGTGATCGCCTCGCCCGTCGGGTTGCAGATGTCGAGTACGAAGCGGCTCGGCTGCGTGGCCGCGCCCGACGTGCGCGCGGTCAGCATCAGCGAGTCGTCCCACGTCGCCCCCAGCGGCGTGACCAGCAGCGCGTCGGCCGAGATGTCGGCTCCCGCGCGCTCGGGCGCCAGGCCCTGGGGCTCGCCGCGCCAGCACGCCTGCGGGCCGATCGTCCCGAGGTCGTTCTGCGTGATCCGGAAGCGCCCGGCGAAGCGGGCGGTGTCCGCGGCGGTCAGCGAGCCGTCGGCGATCTTGGCGCCGTTGATCGAGCCGTCGGCGATCGAGCCCGTGGTGACGGCGCCGCCCGCGATCTTGATGCCCGTCACGGCGCCGTTGGCGAGCTTGTTGGAGCCCACCGCCCCGTTGGTGAGCATGGGCTCGCTGATCGAGCTCGTGGGCGTCTGCTGCAACTGCCGGCGCACGGTCTGGTTGATGTCGCGCATCTGGATCGTGCGGTCCTTGATCTGCGTGCTGCGGATCGTGCCCTTCTTGATGTCGCCGCCGTTGATCAGGCGGCGTGCCTGGGCCGGCCCGCCGAGGGCGAGGAACAGCGCGAGCAGCGCGACCAGCATGGCGGGGGAGGGGCGGCGCATCGGTGGGGGCATTTCACCGTATGGGACCCGTTCCGTGCTGCAAGGCCTCTCGGCGGAAATACGAGCCGCCGTCGTGCGGGTGCTAGGCGCTGACCTCGGGGCGGGCGGAGTCGCTGTCCCGCGCCACCAGCGCCGCGTAGCGCCCGCCCAGGGCGAGCAGATCCTCGTGCGTGCCGCGCTCGACGACCTCGCCGCGGTCGAGCACCACGATCTGGTCGGCGTCACGGACGGTTGAGAGCCGGTGCGCGATCACGAGCGTCGTCCGGCCCTCGGAGAGGCGCTCCAGCGCCTCGCCCACCGCGCGCTCGGTCTGCACGTCCAGCGCCGAGGTCGCCTCGTCGAGCACGAGCACCGGGGGGTTGCGGAGGACCGTGCGGGCGATGGCGATCCGCTGCTTCTCGCCGCCGGAGAAGCGGAACCCGCGCTCGCCGACGATCGTGTCATAGCCCTCGGGGAGGTTGATCACCGTCTCGTGGATCTGCGCGGCGCGCGCGGCGTCCTCGATCTCCTGGTCGGTCGCGTCGGGCCGCGCGAAGCGCAGGTTCTCGCGCACCGAGGCGTGGAAGAGGTACGTCTCCTGCGAGACGACGCCGACCGCGCCGGCCAGCGCGTCGAAGCTCAGCTCGCGCAGGTCGGTGCCGTCGATCCGCACGCTGCCCTGCTCGGGGTCGTACAGCCGCGCCGCCAGGTAGCCCATCGTGGTCTTGCCCGCGCCGGTCTCGCCGACGAATGCGGTGCGCGTGCCGGCGGGCACGACGACGTCGACGTCCCGCAGCGTCCACTCGTCGCCGTAGCGGAACCAGACGCCGTCGAAGGTCACCTCGCCGCGGACGCCGTCGAGCGAGCGCGTCCCCGGCTCGATGTCGACCTGCAGGTCGAGGTACTCGAACACGCGGTCGAACAGCGCGGTCGAGGTCTGGATGTCCACGCCGACGCTCAGCAGCGACTGGACGGGGAAGAAGAGCCGGGTCTGCAGCGTCGTGAACGCGACGATCGTGCCGATCGAGGCGGCGCCCGGCGCGAGCCCGGCGAACAGGTAGACGAGCGCAGGCATGACCGCGAACGACGTCTGGATCGCGGACATCATCCAGCGTCCCGCCATCCGCGAGCGGACCTCGAGGCCGGCGAGGTTCTCGGACTCGCGCTCGAAGCGGTCCGCCAGCTCGGCGCCGCGGCCCATCGTCTTGCCGAGCAGGATGCCCGAGACCGACAGCGACTCCTGCACGAGCGAGGAGATGTCGGCCATCGCGCCCTGCTTGACGGTCGTGATCTTGCGCCGCTGGTCGCCCACGCGGCGCGCGAGCAGGACGAAGAACGGCAGCAGCGCGAGCGAGAACAGCGCGAGGCGCCAGTCGAGCAGCGCCATCGCCACCACGCTGGCGAGCACCGTCGTCACGTTCGAGACGATCGACGCCGCCGTGGTCGTCACGACGTTCTGCACGCCGCCGATGTCGTTGGCGATGCGCGACTGGATCTCACCCGTGCGGGTGCGCGTGAAGAACGCCAGCGACAGCCGCTGAAGATGGCGGTAGACCTGCGTGCGCAGGTCGTGCATGACGCGCTGGCCGACGAGGTTCGTCAGCCACGTCTGCCCGACACCGAGCACGCCGGTCACGACCGAGATGGCGATCATCCCCGCCACCAGGCCGATCAGCAGCCTGTCCCGGTTCTCCGGGATCGCGTGGTCGAGGATGTCTCGCAGGAGGAAGGGGGAGACCATCCCGAGCCCCGCCGAGATGGCGATCAGGATCAGGACGGTCAGAAGCCGGCCGCGATAGGGCCGGAACAGCGCGAAGATGCGCTTGTTCATCCCGGCGGGCCGCTCCCGGTCGGGGTCGAGCGGGGGCGGAGGGGGAGAGTGGCGGTGGCGCCCTCCCAGGCCACCACCGCCTTCCCCATAGCGCCGGGAGGCCGCCGTCACACAGCCACCGAGTTCGGCGCAGGCTCCAGGGCGAGGTCGAGGACCTCGCCGATGCTCATGACGGGGTGGAAGGACATCTGCTCGCGCACGTCCTCCGGCACGTCGTCGAGGTCGCCGCGGTTGCGCTCGGGCAGGATCACCGTCGTCAGGCCCGCGGCGTGCGCCGCCAGCACCTTCTGCTTGAGGCCGCCGATCGGGAGCACGCGGCCCTGCAGCGTGACCTCGCCGGTCATGCCGACCGTGTGCTTGACGGGGCGCCCGGTGAGCAGCGACGCGAGTGCGGTCGTCATCGTGACGCCGGCGCTCGGGCCGTCCTTCGGGATCGCGCCGGCCGGCACGTGGACGTGGAACTCCGTCCCGTCGAACGCGTCCTCGGAGATCCCGAGCTCCTCCGCGTGACCGCGGATGTAGGAGAGCGCGATGCGCGTCGACTCCTTCATCACGTCGCCCAGCTGGCCGGTCAGGACCAGGCCGTCCTTGCCCTTCATCTTCGTGGCCTCGACGAAGAGCACGTCGCCGCCGGTCCCGGTCACCGCCAGGCCTGTCGCGACGCCCGGCACCGCCGTGCGCAGCGCGGCCTCCTGGAAGACCTTCTGGCGCCCCAGCGCGTCGCGCACGACGTCCACGTCGACCGTCACGGGCACCTCGGCCTTGCCGGAGGCGATCCGGGTCGCGGTCTTGCGCAGGATCGTGCCGAGCTCGCGCTCGAGGTTGCGGACGCCGGCCTCACGCGTGTACTCCGCCACGACCAGGCGCAGCGTGTCGTCGGAGACCGTGACCTCCTCCTCGAGCAGGCCATTGCGCTCGCGCTGGCGCGGCCACAGGTAGCCGCGGGCGATCGCGGTCTTCTCGGCGGTCGTGTAGCCGTCGAAGCGGATGACCTCCATACGGTCCAGCAAGGGGCCCGGGATCGTCTCAGCCACGTTGGCGGTCGCGATGAAGAGCACCTGGCTCAGGTCCAGCTCCACGTCCAGGTAATGGTCGCGGAAGCTGTGGTTCTGGGCCGGGTCGAGCACCTCGAGCAGGGCCGCGCTGGGGTCGCCGCGCCAGTCGGCGCCGACCTTGTCGACCTCGTCGAGCATGATCACGGGGTTCATCGTGCCCGCGTCGCGCAGCGCGCGCACCAGGCGGCCGGGGAGCGCGCCGATGTACGTGCGGCGGTGGCCGCGGATCTCGGCCTCGTCGCGGACGCCGCCGAGCGACATGCGGACGAACTCGCGTCCGGTCGCGCGGGCGATCGACTCGCCGATCGAGGTCTTGCCGGTGCCGGGCGGGCCGATCAGGGTGAGGATGGCGCCGGAGCGCTTCCTAACGTCGCCCGTAGACCCGAGCTTGCGAGGGTCGGAGGGCGAAACATCCATTCCGCGGTCCTGGCGCAGCTTGCGCACGGCCAGGTACTCGGTGATGCGGTCCTTGACGTCCTCCAGGCCGGCGTGGTCGGCGTCCAGCACCTCACGGGCGGAGACCGGATCCAGCTTCTCGTCGGAGGTCTTGCTCCACGGCACCGCGATCAGCCAGTCCAGGTAGGTCCGGATCATCGAGGCCTCGCCCGACTGCTCGCCCATGCGCTCCAGGCGCCCGAGCTCCTTGTCGGCCTGCTCCTTGACGTCCTCCGGCATGCCGGCGTCGGCGATCTTCTTGCGGTACTCCTCCGAGACCGACGCGCCGTCCTCGCCCAGCTCGCGCTGGATCGACTCCATCTGCTTGCGCAGGATGTACTCGCGCTGCTGCTTGTCGGCGCCCGACTGGACGTCCTCGCGGATCTTCTTGCGCAGCTGCAGCTCGGTCAGGCGCTCGCGCTGGAGCTTGACGGCGAGCTCGAGGCGCTCGGTGACGTCGAGCGTCTCGAGCGCCTTCAGCTTGTCCTCGAAGGACACGTCGGGCGCGTAGCCGATCGTGTCGGCCAGCGGACCGGGCTCGGCGATCGCGCGCAGGAAATGGGCGACGCGCTCGTCGGCGCCGCGCAGCTCGAGGATCTCCTCGATGATCGCGCGGTACTCGCGCTCGAGGTTGCGCGTCTGACCGTCGACGGGGATGTCGTCGCGGTGCTCGGCGACCTCCACCATGAGGCGGCCGAGGCTGTCGGTCTGCGCCGCGCCGGCGACGCCGCGCATGACGCCCGAGAGCGAGACGGCGCGGCCGCCGCCGGGGAGGCGGATGTGGTCGGTGACCTCGGCGATCGTCCCGACCTTTGCGAATTCGTTGTCGTGGCGCGGGATCAAAAGAACCCGCTCCTCGTCACCCACGTTGACGGGAAGCGTCACGTCCATCGTGGGGAAGACCACGGTGTCGTCCAGCGGGACGAGCAAGAGCGAGGTCATGGCGTGTGCGACTTCACTTTCTGTAGGAACTAACCTTTGGTACGTGACCTAAGACTAGCATCGCGCAAGCGACTCAGCAACAGATCTGAGTCTAGGCGACTCAACGCGGAGCCATTCTAAGCGCTCCGTCGAGCCGGATCACCTCCCCGTTGATCATCGGGTTCTCGACGATGTGACGGGCGAGCGCCGCGTACTCGTCGGGCCGGCCGAGGCGCGACGGGAACGGGACGGAGGCGCCGAGCGACTGCTGCGCCTCCTCCGGCAACCCGGCCATCATCGGCGTGTTGAACAGGCCTGGCGCGATCGCGCAGACGCGGATGCCCGACTGCGCGAGGTCGCGCGCGGCGGGCAGCGTCATCCCGACGACGCCGCCCTTGGAGGCCGAGTAGGCGATCTGGCCGATCTGGCCCTCGAACGCGGCCACCGAGGCGGTGTTGACGATCACGCCGCGCTCGCCCTCGGCATCGGGCTCGTTGGCGAGCATCTTCGTGGCGGCCAGCCGGAGGACGTTGAACGTGCCGATCAGGTTGACCTGGACCACCTTCTCGAACGGCTCGAACGCGTGCGGCCCGCGGCTCCCGGTCGTCTTCTGGGCCCACGCGATGCCGGCGCAGCAGACCGAGACGCGGATGTCCCCGGCCGCGTCGACGGCGGCCTGCACGCTGTCGGCATCGGTCACGTCGGTCTTCACGAAGCGCGCGCCGAGCTCCTGCGCCAGGGCCGACCCGGCCTCCTCATTGAGGTCGGCGATCGTGACATTGGCGCCCGCGGCGTTCAGCTCGCGCGCGGTCGCCGCGCCCAGCCCCGACGCGCCGCCCGCGACGAGGGCATCGATTCCATCGATATGCATGCGCAGCACCGTACGCGGTATCAAGGGGGCATGGCTCAGCGCACGAAGCCCCCGTTCAGGGCCGACCACGTCGGCAGCCTCCTGCGTCCGGACCGCCTGCACCAGGCGCGCGCGGAGTACAAGGCCGGCCGCATCGATCTCGACGCGCTGCGCGCGGTCGAGGACGACGCGGTCCGCGAGGTGATCGCGCTCCAGCGCGACGCCGGCCTGCAGACCGTCACCGACGGCGAGCAGCGCCGCACCTCGTGGCACATGGACTTCATCTACTCGCTCGGCGGGATCGAGCAGGTCTCCGGCGAGTCGCTGCACGTCCAGTTCCACAACGAGGAGGGGACGTACGACTACGCGCCGCCGGCGATGAAGGTCGCCGGCAAGGTGACGCTGCCGGAGACGATCTTCGCCGGCGCGTTCACGTTCCTGCGCGAGAACGCCTTCGAGGGGCAGACGCCGAAGCTCACGATCCCGTCGCCGAGCATGGTCCACTACCGCGGCGGCAACTCGTCGATCGACTCGTCCGTCTACCCGGACATCGGCGAGTTCTGGACCGACCTCACGGCCGCCTACAACCGGCAGATGCGCGGCGTCTACGAGCTCGGCTGCCGCTACCTGCAGCTCGACGACACGAGCCTCGCCTACATCAACGACCCGGCTCAGCGCGAGCACATCGAGGCGATCGGCGGCGACCCGGCGCACCTGCACGAGCAGTACATCCGCAACATCAACCGCGCGCTGGCGGGCCGGCCCGACGACCTCACGGTCACGACGCACCTCTGCCGCGGCAACAACCAGTCGATGTGGGCGGCCGAGGGCGGCTACGACTTCGTCGCCGAGGCGCTCTTCAACGACCTCGAGGTCGACGGCTACTTCCTCGAGTACGACGACGAGCGCTCGGGCACGTTCGAGCCGCTGCGCTTCGTGCCCAAGGGCAAGCAGGTCGTGCTCGGGCTGGTCACCACCAAGCGCCCGCAGCTCGAGGACAAGGACATGCTCAAGCGCCGGATCGACGAGGCGTCCAAGTACGTCGACCGCGACCAGCTCTCGATCTCCGGCCAGTGCGGCTTCTCCTCGACCGAGGAGGGCAACAAGCTGACGATCGACGAGGAGGCCGCGAAGCTGCGGCTGATCGTCGAGGTCGCGGACGAGGTGTGGGGCTGAGCCCCTGACCTACGCCGGCGCGGGCTCCGGGACGGGAGCGCGACGCGGAAGCAGCAGCGCGGGGACGATGGCGACGGCGGTCACCGCGAGCGCCCAGGCGAACGCGGTGCCCATCGGATCGCCGAGGTCGCCGCGCGCCGCCGCCGGGGTGTCCTCGAGCGCGCTGAGCGTGCGGCCGTCGAGGCCGTGCTCGAGGACCAGGGCCAGCAGCGCGATGCCGATCGATGCGCCCGTGCGCTGCACGATCTCCAGCGCGCTCGCCGCGCGCGCGACCTGCGCCGGCGGCAGCGCCTGGTAGGCGGCGGCCATCGCGGGCATCAGCGTCGCGCCCATCCCGGCCCCGCGGAGCACGAGGCCGATGCCGAGCAGCCAGCCCGGCACGTCGCGCGCGACGAGCGCGAACGGAACCGTCCCGACGGCGACGAGCGCGAGGCCGGGCATCACGATCGCGCCCGCTCCGATGCGGTCGGTGAGCTTGCCGGCGACCGGCATCGTGAGCATCGCGCCGATCGCCTGCGGCAGCAGGAGCAGGCCGGCGTCGAGCGCGCTCAGATCGCGCGCGAGCTGGTAGTAGAGCGCGAGCAGCAGCATCGAGCCGAAGAAGGCGCCGCTGAAGAGCAGGACGGTCGCGGTCGCCGCGGCGACGGTGCGGTCGGCGAGGATGCGCAGGTCGATCAGCGGATGCTCGGTGCGCAGCGCGTGACGGGCGAAGGCGGCGATCAGGAGGGCGCCGGCCGGCAGCGCGACCGGGGCGCCGTCGCCTGACAGTCCCAGGACGAGGGCCGCCAGCCCAGGGGAGAGCAGCGCGGCGCCGGTGAGGTCGAGCGGACCCGCGCCCTCCGGCCTCTCGCGCGGCAGGATGCGCGCGGCCAGCGCCAGGGTGAGCGCGCCGAGCGGGACGTTGATGAAGAAGATCAGCCGCCACGTCGCGCCGTCGACCAGCGCGCCGCCGACGATCGGGCCGGCCGCGGGAGCGAGCAGCATCGGGATGCCGACGAGCGCCATCACCCGGCCCATCCGGTCCTGCCCCGCCGCGCGTGCGAGGATCGTCATGCCGACCGGCATCACCATCCCTCCGCCGAGCCCCTGCAGCACGCGGAAGGCGATCAGCGTGCCCGCCGACCAGGCGGCGCCGGAGAGGATCGAGCCGAGCGTGAAGACGGCGATCGCGGACATGAAGACGCGCCGCGTGCCGAAGCGGTCGACCGCCCACCCCGTCAGCGGGATCACGGCCGCGAGCGCGAGCAGGTAGGCCGTCGAGACCCACTGGATCGTCGTCAGCGGCGAGTCGAACACGACCGCGAGCCGGTCGATCGCGATGTTGACGATCGTCGTGTCGAGGATCGTCATCACGGCGCCGCAGACGACCACGGCCGCCGCGGCGAGAACAGGGCGGCCGAGGTCGCGCACGGGCGGCTAGCGCGTCCGCCCGGTGCGGCTCGTCGCCGACGTCGGGGCCATGACGTCGTTGCCGGTGAACCGGGCGCTGAACTTGAGCCGGTCCTTGCCGGGCCGGTGCGAGAACGTGATCCGCAGCCGGTACTCGCACACGCGCGAGACGCTCGCATGACGGGTGGCGACCGTCTTGGTCCCCGACTTGACCGTGATCGTCATCTGGCCCTGGCTGCAGCCCTGCGAGCGCGCGACCGGCGTCGGCAGGCCGAGGGCGCCGCTGAGGTTGAAGCGGTACGGCGCCTTGCGGTCGCGCGCCGGGGAGAGCTTGAGTGAGAGCGAGCGTGGGGTGAAGCGGCCGACGGTGACCGCCTGGATCGCGCTCGTCGTCTGGTCGGCCGTGTCGATCGCCCGGGCGCTGAGGGTGTCGCGGCCGACGTCGCCGCCGCGCGGCGCGTACGCGCAGGTGTACGGCGCGGCGGTGTCCTCGCACACGAGCCGGTCGTCGTCGAAGAACTGGACCTTGGCGATGCCACGGTCGTCGGTCGCGGTGACGGCGAGCGTGGTCGGACCGGAGGCCGGGAGGTTCGCGCCGGAGGACGGCGCCGTCCACGCGACCGCGGGCGGGCGGTCGTCGGCGCCGCCGACGACCGGCTCGCGCGTGACGTTCTCGCAGTCGGCGGCGACCTGGTCGAGCTGGTCGGCCCGCACGGTGTCGGTCCCGGTGCCGCACGAGACGCGGTCGGCGTACCCGTCGCGCGCGTCGATCGTGTCGTTCTCGGGGCCGCCCTGGAGCATGTCGCTGCCGGCGCCGCCGGTGATCGTCCCGCCGCCTCCGGCGAGGCTGAGCATGTTGCCCGCGTCGCTGCCGGTGATCGTCGCGGTGCCGCCGGCGCCCGGGTTGGCGGAGACGTCCTCGACGTCGGAGCGGACGTTGTCGCCCTCGTTCGGCGCGCCGTCGTCGGGCAGGTCGTTGAGCGAGATCGTGAGCGGCGTGCCGGTGTAGTCGGCGTGGTCCAGCCCGGCGCCCCCGTTGATCGAGTCGGCGCCCGCGTTGCCGGTGAGGCGGTCGTCACCGTCGCCGCCGCTGAGCGTGTCCGCGGCGGCGCCACCGGTCAGGGTGTCGTTGCCCGCGCCGCCTGAGAGCGTCGCCCGCGCGGCGGTCAGGCCCGACGCGTCAAGGGTGTCGTCGCCGTCGCCGCCGTCGGCGGTCACGCCGGTGATCCCGTTGCAGGTGAACGTGGTGCCGAGCACGGGCCCCGTGCAGCCGGTGGCGGTGATCGCGTCATTGTCAGCCGCGCCGCGCTGCACCTCGATCGAGCCGAGGGACCCCTCGGTGAACGTGACGACGTTCGTCCTGCCCGGGTCCCCGGTGTAGTTCAGCACTGACCCTGTCTTGGTCAACGTGGCTGCTTGCGCGCTCGCGGGCGCTGTGAGCAGAAGAAGAGCGAAGACGACGATCCGGCGCATCATGCGCCCGACCCTACCCACTGGCGCGAGAACGGAGCCCTTCGCTCGGCGGCGGGCGTGCGGGGGCGAACTTTCGAACCGGGTCGCCGTTCGCGCCGGCGACAACGTCGGCGTATCCGCTCTCGAGCGACGAGGCGCGAGCCCGGTCTGGATGCGTACGCGGCGAGCGCGTGGGGGACGAGATCGCGAGGCTCGACGATCTCGTGGTGCCGGCGATGGGACCTGGCAGGCGCGCATCGCCGTGGCCGACGCCGCGGGCAACTTCGACGAAGGGAATTCGGCGATCGCAGGCCATCTCCGGCTGGACACGCAGCGACCGGCGGCCGTCCTGATTCCCCCGGACCCTTCCGATCCGACCCGGATCAGAGTGCAGGCAACCGATGCGACCTCCGGCGTCGCGCGCGTGGAGATCGAGGCACGCAGGCGGGGCGACCGGAGCTGGACCGTGCTGGACGTAGGCCGGACGGGACAGACGTTCGCGGCTGTGGTCGATGACGATGTGATGCCGGCCGGGACATACGATCTTCGTGCTCACGCCATCGACGGAGCCGGGAACGAGTTCACGACGACGACGATCCCGGACGGGCGCCCACTCGCCCTCGAGCTTCCTGCGCGCGAGAGGAGCCGCATGACCGTGACGCGGCGCGGGCACGGCCCGCGGTCGGTCGCCCGAGTCTCGCTCAGGTACCGGCAGAGCATCGCGTTGGCCGGACGTTTGAGCGATTCCACCGGCAAGCCGCGAGCAAGCTCGCCGATCGCCGTGCTCGAGCGTGTCGGGGACGACCGTGCCGCCTGGCGAGCTCTGACGACGCTTCGTACGTCGCGTCACGGCACGTTCGTGTTTCGGCCGGCGTCCGGCCCCGCGCGCACGCTGCGGTTCCGATATGCCGGCGACCCGACGACGCGGTCGGCCGCGGCGGACGTCGAGCTGGCGGTTCGCGCCGGCGCGACCCTGGCCTCCAACCGCGCCGGCGTGCGCAACGGCGCGAGCGTCACATTCCGCGGGCGCTTGCTGGGAGGTCCGTTGCCGGCTGCCGGAGGACGTTCGCCACCGCTCGCGCGAGAGGACGACGAGGTCGGTGGAGCTACCGGTACCGCTTCACCGGTACGAGGATCACGACCCGTTACGCCTTTCGTGCGGTCGTGCCCGAGGAGGCGGGCCACCCGTTCAAGCGGGGTGTGTCTGCCGTCGAATACGTTCGCGTGCGAGCTGGGTAGCCGGGAGCTCGGTCCGCTACGACGCGGGTCCGATCCGGTAACGCAGGAACAGCTCATCCCCCGCCTGCAACGTCCATTGCAGCCCGAGCGCGACGGGCGCGCCGAGCGGCGGCCCTCCGATCACCCGCCGCTCTTCGCCGCCGACCAACTCCGGCGAGAGCGTGAGGAAGAGCTCGTCGACGAGCCCTTGATCCAGCAGGCCGCGGAACAGCGTCGGGCCGCCCTCCGACAGCAGCGCGCGCACGCCGCGCCGGCGCAGGTCGGCGAGCGCCGCCGCGGACGAGTACGGGTCGAGCGTCACGACCTCCACCGGCGCCGGCACGTCCGGAGCCTCGCCGTAGACCGCCGTGTAGATCAGCACCGGCTGCTCGGAAGCGTCGAAGACGGCCGCCTCCCACGGCACGTCGAAGCTGCGCGAGAACAGCACCAGCGGCGGGTCGGCGACCTGACCGGCGGCGATCCGGCGCTCGCGCCGCTGGGGGTTGCCCACGAGCCGGCCGTAGCCCTCGACCCGGATCGTGCCGGGGCCGACGAGCACCGCGTCCGCGATCGTCCGCAGCGCCAGCAGCATCTCCAGGTCGGCCTCGCTGCCGAGCTCGCGCGAGCTGCCCTCACGCGTTGCGCGCCCGTCGGCGCTCTCGACGAAGTTCATGAACAGATAGGGGCGCGCGTCGCCGGCGAGGTCGCCGAGCCGCGCTTCGCGCAGCAGGTCCTCGGCGGCGACGGGCAGCCCCGGGGGGCGCAGTCGCTCGTACACGCCGCCATCAAATCAGCCGCCGCGAAAGGTCGTGCTCGCCGCGTCGCCGTCGGGATCGACTTCGACCACTCGCACGTGCGCGTGGCGATCGCGGACCTCGCCCACGAGATCTCGCCGAGGCGAGCGAGCCGCTACGTGGCCGAGCCGCAGGCCCTGTGAAGAACCGCGCCGCCGACGAGCACCACCGCCGGCGCCGCGCCGAGCCGCTCGTACGTGGTCGACGCGCCGTCGGCGGAGATCACGTGCCCGCCGGGCATCCCTCGATGTGGTCGTCGACGAGGCCGCACGCCTGCATCAGCGCGTACGCGGTCGTCGGCCCGACGAACTTGAAGCCGCGCCGCTTGAGCTCCTTCGCCATCGCCTTGGACTCGGGCGTGACGGCGGGAACCTCGGCTCGCGAGCGCGGCCGCCGGTGCGACGCGGGCGCGAACGACCACAGCAGCTCGCTCAGGTCGACCTCCAGCGCCGCGCGCGCGTTGACGATCGCCGCCTCGATCTTCGCGCGGTTGCGGACGATCCCGGGGTCGCCCATCAAGCGCGCGACGTCGTGCTCGCCGAACGCCGCCACGCGCTCGATCTCGAAGCCGGCGAACGCGGCACGGAAATGCTCGCGCTTGCGCAGGATCGTGATCCACGACAGCCCCGACTGGAACGCCTCCAGGCAGAGCTTCTCGTAGAGCGAGCGAGCGTCGCGCACGGGCACGCCCCACTCGCGGTCGTGGTAGGCGGCGTACTCCTCCGACGACGCACCCCACCAGCAGCGCTCGACGCCGTCCGGGCCGACGGCCAGCGCATCAGACATCGGCGCACCCCGCGCGGGAGAATCGCCCGCTGGGCGATTGCTCCCAGCGACGCGAGCCTTCTGGGCGAGTCGTCGCCGTCATGGCGCCCATGCCTCCAGCAGCTCGCCGACGCGATCGGGCGGGCAGACCGGCGTGAGGATCGGCGTGTCGATGCCGGCCGAGGCGAACTCGCCGAGCCGCTCGCGCTGCTCCTCCGGCGAGCCGAAGACGAACACCTCGCGCACCAGGTCCTCGGGCGCGAGCTCGGCCGCGCGGCGCCGGTCGCCCGCGTTCCACGCCTCGACCATCGGGTCGATCCGCTCGCCCCAGCCGTGCGCGCGGAAGAACGCCTCGTAGACCGGCACCGTCGCGTAGGCGGCGAGCATCCGCTTGGCCGCGGCGACGTCGTGATCGGGGAAGCAGAAGAAGCGGCAGGCGATCTCGACGTCGGCTCCCACGGCGGCGACGACGTCGGGCACCGCCGACAGCGGCGTGAAGTTCAGGATCGCGCCGTCGCCCACCTCGCCCGCGAGCGCGAGCATCCGGTCGCGCAGCGCCGCGAGGAAGATCGGCACCGGAGCCGGCTGCTCGAGCTTGAAGCCGCCCCGCCCGCGCTCGCCGGCGAGCACCGGCCGCAGCTCGCGCACCGCGTCGCGCATCCGTGCGAGCGGGCGCTCGAACGGCACGCCGTTCCACTTCTCGACGATCACGTCCGAGGAGGAGCCGAGGCCGAGCACGAAGCGCCCGCGCGAGGCGTCGTGCAGCGCCGCCGCACTCTGCGCGATCAGGGCGCGCCCGCGCGTGTAGGGATTGACGATCGCGGTGCCGAGCCGCATCCGCTCGGTCCACGCCGCGGCCAGGACGAGCGGCGTGAAGCCGTCGACGCCGGTGGCCTCGGCGCTCCACAGGTCGTCGTAGCCGAGCGCCTCGGCGCGCCGCAGCAGGTCGCCGTGATCCGCCAGCGGGACGCCGGTGAACGGGATGGTGAGGCCCCACCGCATCGCGGCGCACCATATACGCGGACGCGCAAGCGCCGCCTCTCCCGGGCGACACCGGGTAGGCTCACGGCCGAATGCAGCTCGTCCGCCTGGGACGCGCAGAGGCGCTCGCGGTGCTCGGCGGGCTCCTGCTCGCGCTCGGGCTCTCCCTCCCGTGGTACCGCACCAACCCGGACAACGCGAACGCTCGAATCGACGGGGCGCGCGGGTCCGTCACCGGGTGGGAGTCGCACCCGATCCTGCACTGGCCGCTGCTGCTCGCCGCGGCGGCGCCGCTCATCCTCGCCTGGGTCGTCGTCCGCGACCACCAGCTGTCGTGGCCGCGCGGGGAGCTGACGGCGGTGGTCGCGATGATCGCCGTCGTCCTGGTCCTCTACGTCGGCGTCGTGGATCGCCCGGGCGAGCCCTCGGGACAGATCCAGCTCCGGCTCGGCTGGTACCTCGCCGTGCTCGGCGCGCTGCTGGAGATCGCCGGCGGAGCGATCCGCGCCGGCGGCACCGAACGTCCCCGAAAGCCACCTGGAGTGCTGTGAACCATGGCCGCTCGCCGCGATGAAGACATGCCCCCCGACCGCAACCTCGCGCTCGAGCTCGTGCGCGTGACCGAGGCGGCCGCGCTGCAGGCGGCGCGGATGGTCGGCATGGGCGACAAGGAGGCCGCCGACCAGGCCGCCGTCGACGGCATGCACGCCGTGCTGCACACGATCCACATGGACGGCGTCGTGGTGATCGGCGAGGGCGAGAAGGACGAGGCGCCGATGCTCGCCAACGGCGAGGAGGTCGGCGACGGCACGCCGCCGTACGTCGACATCGCGGTCGACCCGCTGGAAGGCACGCGGCTCGCGGCCGCGGGCCGCCCGAACGCGCTGTCGGTGATCGCGCTGGCCGAGCGCGGCTCGATGTTCGACCCCGGGCCTGTCTTCTATATGGAGAAGATGGCGGGCCGTGACGAGATCGCCGACCTGCTCGACCTCGACCGCCCGCTCGGCAGGACGGTCGAGCTCGTGGCCGAGCGGCGCGGTGTCGAGGTGCGCGACGTGATGGTCGTCGTGCTCGACCGCCCGCGCCACGAGGAGGGCATCAAGGCGATCCGCGACGCCGGCGCGCGCGTGCGCCTGATCACCGACGGCGACGTCGCGGGAGCGCTGCTGGCCGCCGCGCCGGACCGGCCCGTGGACCTGCTGTGGGGGATCGGCGGCACGCCCGAGGGCGTCATCTCCGCCGCGGCGCTCAAGTGCTACGGGGGCGGGCTGATCGGGCGGCTGTGGCCGCGCGACGACGACGAGCGCAGGCGCGCCGAGGATGCGGGGTACGACGTCGGCAAGGTGCTCACCCACGACGACCTGGTCAAGGGCTCCAACTGCTTCTTCTCCGCGACCGGCGTGACCGACGGCGACGTGCTCGCGGGCGTCCGCTACGAGGGCGCGCGCGGCGCGACGACCGAGTCGCTCGTGATGCGCAGCCGCTCCGGCACCGTGCGGCGGATCCAGTCGCGCCACGACCGCACGAAGCTGCGCGACCTGACCGGATACCGCATGGGATGAACGCCCGCGCGCGAGTGACGCGGCGCACCGGCCCGTGGCTCGGCCGGCTCTCGCCGCGCGCCCAGATCCTGCTCTCGGGCCGGCCGCCGGTCGAGATCGACGGCCAGCGCCTGGATCCGGAGGTGCAGCTGCTGCTCTCGTTGCGCGAGCGGATGCAGCCGCCGATCTGGGACGCGTCGATGACCGTCGAGCGCGGGCGCGCGGTGACGCGCGAGGAGGCGTGGATCGCCGCCGGCCCGCGCGCGATCGAGGTGGCGGAGGTGCGCGACCTGACCGCCGCGGGACTGCGCGCACGCCTGTACGTGCCCGACGAGCCCGGCCCGCACCCGCTGCTCGTCTACTTCCACGGCGGCGGCTTCGTCGCGGGCGACCTGGACACGCACGACGCGCCCTGCCGCGTGCTCTGCCGCCACGGCGGCGTGCGCGTCCTGAGCGTCGACTACCGGCTCGCGCCGGAGCATCCGTTCCCGGCGTGGGTCGAGGACGCGCTCGCGGCCTACGACTGGGCGTGCGAGAACGCGGCGGCGCTCGGCGCCGACCCGCGGCGCGTCGCCGTCAGCGGGGACAGCGCGGGCGGGAACCTCGCCGCCCTGATCGCGCAGGAGCGCCGCCCCGGGCCGGCGCTGCAGCTGCTGATCTACCCGTCCGTCGACATGACGCGCATGCGCCGCTCGCACGAGCTGTTCGGCGACGGGTTCTTCCTCACCAGCGCGCTGATCGAGTGGTACGCGGGGCACTTCCTGCCCGAGGGCGCCGACGCCGCCGACATCCGCCGCTCGCCATTGCTGGCTCCCGACGTGTCCGGCGTCGCGCCGGCGATCGTCGTCAACGCCGGCTTCGACCCGCTGCGCGACGAGGGCGAGGCCTACGCCGCGCGCCTGCGCGACGCCGGCGTGCCCGTGCTGGCGCACCGCTTCCGCGGCCTCTTCCACGGCTTCATCAACTCCGTCGGCGTCAGCCCCGCGTGCCGCGGCGCCCTGACCGAGGTCGCCGGGATGCTCAGGGCGCAGCTAGCGGCGCAGGCGCAGCAAGGCGACGACCGCGCCGGCGAGTCCGGCGAGCACCGCGGCAACGGCCGGCCATGGGGTGTCGCCGACGTTGACCGGGCGCACCGGTGAGCGCGCGAAGCGGCCGACGGCGGACTCCTCGAGCTCCAGCTTGGCCAGCGAGCGCAGGAAGCCGTGCGTGACGAGCACGTGGATCCGCGACTGCGTCTGCGCGTAGAACCAGCGCGCGATCCAGTGCGCGATCGCGGGATAGAAGTTCGCGACCTCGACCTCCACGTGTGCGCGCGCGAAGCCCGGCCGTTCAGCCGGCATCCGGCGCACGTCGATCTCGAGGAAGCCGCGGTTGCGCTTGGCCACGAGCAGGCCGCTCTGGATGTACCAGCGCACGATCCCGCGGTCGGCCGAGAGCTCGTACTCGGGCGCGCCCATGCGAAGCAGCACGAACGGGCGGCGCAGGAGCACGACCGCGCGCTCGTCGGCCGTGTAGACGACGCGGATCAGCCCCAGCGTCACGCGCGAGAGGTACTTCCAGTACGTGCGCGCGAGACGCTCCAGGTGCTCGGCGGTCCAGATCTCGTCCAGCTCGGCCTGCGGCATGTCGACGTTGGCCGCCTGGATCGACCGCACCGCGCCGCTCGCGTCCATCACCGTGTGCCGCTCGGGGTCGGCGATCGTCGCGTGCGCGATGCGCCGGTGCTCGCGGGTCCGGTCGAGAAGCCTCATCTGGCCCTTCCACGATAGGTCAGTGCGGCCACAACGTGGAATCCCGATCGGTCGCCGCGCCGTATGGGATGCGAGGCTTCCCGACTCGTGAACTCGTTCTCGCTTGCAATCAAGGACGTCGCGGAGCAGACCGGTCTTGCCGCGGGCACGATCCGCATGTGGGAGCAGCGCTATGGCTTCCCCGAGCCCGCCCGGACCCCTGGCGGCTACCGCGTCTACACGCGCCAGGACGTGATCACGCTCAAGCGGGTCGTCGCGTTCCGCGGCCGCGGGCTCTCCGTGCCGGCCGCCCTCGAGCGGGCGCGCGCGATGGACGCCGCGACCGACCGGCCGTCGATCTTCGGCGCGATCGCATCCGGCGACTCGCCGGTCCGGCCGCAGCGCCTGCGGCGCCGGACCATGCTCGCGCTCTCGCAGGCGATCGAGGACGAGGCGATGGCGCGCGCCGCCGGCCCGATCGTGGTGGCCTCGTTCCAGGCCGAGGCCAATTACCGCGCGGTCGAGCACCGCTACCGCCGGCTGGCGCGGGTGGCGGACGCGGTCGCCGTGTTCGCGCGCTTCCCGGAGCTGCGCGCCGAGCGCGACGATCACCCGGTGGAGATCCCCGTGGAGCCGGCGGACGCGCTCGGGCACGAGTGGGCGGTGATCGTCGACGCGCCGGGCTTCGGCGCCTGCCTCGTCGGGTGGGAGACGTCCGCCCGCGCGGGCGGCGAGCGCGTGTTCGAGGCGATCTGGACGATGGACGCGGCGGTCGTGCGCCAGGGGATCCAGGTCGGCGCCGTGCTCGCGAGCCGCGTGTCCCCGGCGCTCGGCGGCCGGATCGAGGCGCTGCTGGTGGACCGCCCGCTGGCGGTCGACGCGCCCGCGTCGGGGCTCACCGCGCTGACGAACCGGATCGTCGGCTACATGGACGCCGCGGACGGCTGAGTCCGCAGCCGGACGGCGCCGAGCTGGGTCGTCGTCGTGATGCCGAGCGTGAGCGCGGCGGCCTGCGTGAGGTCCCACTCGGCGCCGGTCACGCCGTAAGGACCGCGGTCGATCACAGGCAGGACGATCGAGCGCCCGCCGTAGGTGATCGCGACCTGCGCGCCGCAGGGCAGGGTGCGGTGGGCGAGGCCCTGGATGTCGGGCGTGAGCGCCATGCCGCACGCGGTCTGCTTGCCGAAGAAGCCGGGGCCGTACCAGGTCGCCAGCGCGGGCTTGTAGACGGTGACGTTCAGCGCCGCCGCCGTCGTGTGGAGGATCGCGCGCAGCGCCGCCGGGCCGATGTGGTCGGGGCGCCAGCGCGCGACGTAGGCGCCGCTCGCGTCCGCCCGCGCGCTGGTCAGCCCGCGCCAGCGCCGTGTCCTGGGATCCAGGCGCTGCAGCCGCACCACGCGACCGGCCGGTGCGTTGCCGCTGAAGCGGGCGACCTGCCCGAGCGTCTGGTCAGGCAGAGCGCTGACCGTCAGGCCGTTGACACTCGCGGTGACGGCTTGCGCGACGGGCGCCATCACGGGCGCGGCCACGCCGCCGGCAGCCGGCGCCATCGCCTGGGCGCGGGCGGTGGGGGCCAGCGCCAAGCAGGCGCAGACCAGGCTCGTGGATACGCGGGCGATCATCGTGCTTCCTCTGACGCCTGCGGGGTTACTGACGGCTCGCGCTGAGGAAGCAGCGCTACAGCATGAGCCGATTCGCCCCTGCGACCGGATGGCCGCTTCGGGTCCCCCGCTCGCCACCGCTGACCCGGTGGCGACTCGGCGGCGGGAAAGCTATCAGGGGCGCGGGATCCTGTCGACGGCGCGCTTGAGGACCTGCCCGCCGACCGTCAGGCCGATGCGGGCGAGCTCGCCCGTCGCCTGGATCGCGGTCGTCACGAGCTCGGTGCCCGAAGGTGCCCCGATCGGGTGGTCGGCCGGAGGTTCCGACACCTTCGGGCTCTTCAGCGGCGGGCAGCCTGCGCTCACGGCGACCGGCTTGTGCTCCGCAGCGGCCGCCGGCTTGCGCCGCTTCGGCGCGGGTGCCTTGGCACGCGGCGGCTTGGGCTTGGCGGGGCGCGGCCCGCGCGGTTGCGCGGTTGCGACCGTGACCTCGCGCCGGGTCCGGCTGAAGCGTTCCGGACGCGTCGCCGGCAGGCTTCCCAGCACGCTGTCCTGCTCGCCGCGGGGCGTGTCCGTGGACTTGGTGCGGTCGTCCGCCACGGCGCCTAAGTCTAGGCCCCTATCATGTCAATTAGAGGACCGAGCCCCCGCACGCGCCCTGTACGCGAAAGGCCGCAGAGAGATCGGCCGATCCGCGGGTGGAACTCGCCATTCACAGCGCCTAGACTCAGCCGCGACGACATCAGTCGCGCGGGTCAATCCATCCAGAAAGGCCGGCTCTCAAAGAGCCTCGCTAGAACGGGACATCCATGTCAGTTGTGGATTTGCAGGAACTCGAAGAAGTCAAGGGCCTGATCCTCAAGGGTCAGCAGGTGGGCGTGCTCACGTTCGCCGAGATCACGTCCGCGCTGGCGGAGGTCGATATCGACGAGACGGACATCGAGGAGTTGCACGCGTTCCTCGAGCGTTCAGAGATCGAGCTGGTCGAGGAGATCGATCCCGCGCTGGCCGCCGGGCAGGAAGATCGCGCGCCCGACAAGCGCGGACGCCGCAAGGCGAAGACCACGATCGACCTCAAGCCCGACATGACGACCGATTCCCTTCAGCTGTTCCTGAAGGACATCGGGAAGGTCCGGCTCCTCACGGCCCAGGAGGAGGTCGACCTCGCGCGCCGGATCGAGCGCGGGGATCTGGACGCCAAGCAGAAGATGGTCGAGTCCAACCTGCGGCTCGTCGTCTCCATCGCGAAGAACTACCGAAACCAAGGACTGCCGTTCCTGGACCTGATCCAGGAGGGGACGCTCGGTCTCGTTCGCGCGGCGGAGAAGTTCGACTACCGCAAGGGCTTCAAGTTCTCGACCTACGCCACGTGGTGGATCCGCCAGGCGATCGCCCGCGCGCTGGCCGACAAGGCGCGGACGATACGCATCCCGGTCCACGTGGTGGAGAAGCTCAACAAGATCGGCCGCGCCGAGCGCAAGCTCGTCACCGAGCTCGGCCGCGAGCCGACGCCCGTCGAGATCGCCGAAGTCACCGGCATCGATCCGGAGGAGGTCGACTCGATCAAGCGCTCCGCGCAGGCGCCGGTCTCGCTCGAGAAGCCGGTCGGCGACGAGGAGGAGTCGGAGTTCGGCCAGTTCATCGCCGACGAGCGTGCCGAGTCGCCGTACGAGCGCGCTGCGGAGATCCTCACCAAGGAGGCGCTCCGCGAGGCGTTGGAGAACCTCTCCTACCGCGAGCGCCGAGTACTGGAGCTGCGGTACGGCCTCGGCGGCGAGCACCCGCGCACGCTCGACGAGGTCGGGCGCACGTTCAACGTGACGCGCGAGCGCATCCGCCAGATCGAGAACCAGTCGCTGAAGAAGCTGCAGAGCCTCGCCGAGGCGCAGAAGCTTCGCGACGTGGCGTAGCTGATCGGTTCGTAGCAGTCGTACGTGGCGTGGCGGTCGATCCGCCCGTCACGTGCGCCGGCACGGTCGCGGACGCCATGTCCGTCCGGCTCAAGGGCTCGCCCCGGAGGGCCGATGAGTACCTCGTCATGGCTTTTGATCTCGACCATGCCCTGCGCTATCTCATCGCCGCGGAGGGCTCCGACCTGCACCTCAAGGTCCCGTCGTATCCGCTCATCCGGCTGCACGGGCACCTCGAGCCGATCCCGGGGACCGAGCGGCTGTTCCCTGAGGACACGCGCACCGCGCTCGCGCAGATGCTCGAGGACCAGGACAAGCTGGCCGAGTTCGAGGCCGACAACGAGGTCGACTTCTCGTACTCCGTCGAGGGGCTCGGGCGCTTCCGCGTCAACGCGTTCCTGCAGCGCGGATCGGTCTCGATCGTCATGCGCGCGATCCCGGTCGTGATCAAGTCCGTCGACGAGCTCGGGCTGCCTGAGGCGGTCACGGCGCTCGCCGAGGAGGAGCGCGGGATCATCCTGCTGACCGGCACGACCGGCTCGGGCAAGTCGACCACGCTCGCCGCGATGATCGACCACATGAACCGGACGATGCACAAGCACATCGTCACGATCGAGGACCCGATCGAGTTCCTGCACCGCGACCGCAACTCGATCGTCAACCAGCGCGAGGTCGGGCAGGACACCGCGTCGTTCAAGCGCGCGCTGCGCCGTGTCCTGCGCCAGGATCCCGACGTGATCCTCGTCGGCGAGATGCGCGACGAGGAGACCGTCCACACCGCGCTGTCGGCGGCGGAGACCGGGCACCTCGTGCTCTCGACGCTGCACACCGTCGACGCGCCCGAGACCGTCAACCGGATCATCGACTTCTTCCCGCCGCACCAGCAGCAGCAGGCGCGCGCGATGATCGCCGGCACGCTGAAGGGGATCGTCTCCCAGCGGCTCGTGCGCACCACGGACGGGCACGGCCGCGTCGCGTGCTGCGAGATCATGGTCATGACCGGCCGCGTGCACGACATGATCCTGGACCCGAAGCTGACGGGCCAGCTGCCGGAGGTCGTCGCCGAGGGCGCGTACTACGGCATGCAGACCTTCGACCAGCACCTGCTCAAGCACCTGCGCGCGGGACGGATCACGTTCGAGGAGGCGATGCGCGCCGCGACGTCGCCGCACGACTTCAAGCTCATGGTCGCCGCAGAGGGCCCGCTTCCCACGCCGGGCGCTCCGGCCGAGCCGGAGTACACCGCGACCGTGACGCCGCCCGCGCCCCCGGCGCCGGTCTCCGTCCCTGCGACGCCGTCCGCGCCGCCGCCCCCGTCGGCTCCGCCGCCGGGGATGTTTTCATGAGAGCTTGACGAAAGCGATGGCGCCGGACAGGCTTCGGCGCCATGCAGACCACGCTCGCGCAGTTCAATGAGACGCAGTCGCAGGACGCCTTCGCGCTTCAGAACTCCAAGCTGCTCAAGGTCCGGCTCGAAGCGGTCACGATCCAGGCCAAGCTCGGCTCGATGGTCGCCTATCAAGGCGACGTCGCGTTCGAGCATGCCGGGTCGGGCGGTCTTGGACGGATGCTCAAGAAGGCGGTGTCCGGCGAGGGCATCGAGCTGATGAAGGTGACGGGCTCGGGCGAGGTCTTCCTGGCCGACACCGCGCAGGACATCCACCTGCTCTACCTCGAGAACGACCTCATCACGGTCAACGGGCCGAACCTGCTCGCGTTCGACTCGGGCATCGACTGGGACATCAAGCGCGTCGAGGGCGCCAGCGGGATGATGGGCGGCGGGCTCTTCAACATGAGCCTGCACGGCACGGGCTGGGTCGCGATCATCTCCGACGGGCCGCCGGTGCGGCTCGACGTCGCCGCGGCGCCGACGTTCGCCGACGTCCAGGCCGCGATCACCTGGTCCTCGGGCGTCACGACCGGGATCAGGACGGACTTCAAGATGAAGAACCTGATCGGCCGGGCGTCCGGCGAGTCGATCCAGATGTCGTTCGCCGGCGAGGGCTGGGTGCTCGTGCAGCCGTCCGAGGGGCGCGTGGAAGCGGCGTCCCAGGGCTCGGGCTCGAGCTCCCGCGGCCTGGGCTCGCTCCTGAACGGCTGAGGCCGGTCAGACGTAGACGAGGTCGTCCTCGTCGGGGTCGTCCACGACGACCCCGCACGTGGGACACCACCAGCGCGCCTCCAACGCGGAGCCACACGTCTCGTGGCGGTACGGCTCCGCGCCGGCGCCGGTGCGCGCGCCCCAGTCGGCGAGCAGCCGCAGCGCGCCGGCGAGCTCTCGGCCCGACTCGGAGAGCTCGTACGCGAACCGCGGCGGGCGCTCCGAGTAGGGCTGCGCGACCACGAGCGCCTGCTCGGTCAGCGCCTTCAGGCGGGCGGAGAGGACGTTGGGAGCGATCCCCGCCAGCTCCTCCTGCAGCTCGTTGAAGCGCTTGGGGCCTTCGAGGAGAGCGGCGACGACGAGCAGGGTCCAGCGGTCGCCGACGCGTGCCAGGGCGTCCGCGAGGGGCGTGGTGGGAGCGCTGGAGCGGCGGCGTTTCATCGCGCAACGCAGCGTACCGCCGGGCCGGGGATGTCGCCTGCGGTCTGCGAGCCGGGCACCGCGTCTCCGGTCTCTGCCGCCGCGCGCATCGTGCGGCTCTGATACGGTGACTTGCAGTTTGCAAGTGACTATGGAGCGCGAGCGATGAATCAGGTTCTGGAAGCGATCCAGGAGGCGGTTGCCGGGGTGGCCGAGCGGGTCGGACCCGCGGTGGTCGGGCTCGGGCGCGGCTGGGCCCGCGGGTCCGGCGTGGTGATCGGCGAGGGGCGGGTCCTGACCGCGGCGCACGTGCTCCGCGGCGACGAGGCGACGGTCACGTTCGCCGACGGGCGCATTGCCGCCGGGCGCGTGCTCGGCGCCGACACGGACCTGGACGTCGCCGTCGTGGAGACGGAGACGGGCGACGCGCCGGTGGTCGAGTGGGATGCCGACGCCGTCGTGCAGCTGTCGGTGGGTACGCCGGTGCTCGCGCTGGCCAATCCCGGCGGTCACGGCCTGCGGACGACGTTCGGCCTCGTGACCGCGACCGGCCGCTCGTTCCGCGGGCCGCGCGGGCGGCGGATCCCCGGCTCGATAGAGCACTCGGCACCGCTGCCGCGCGGCTCGTCCGGTGGTCCGCTCGTCGATTCCGATGGGCGCCTGCTCGGCTTGAACGCGGTCCGGCGCGAGGGCGGGCTGATCCTCGCGGTGCCCGCCGATGACGCGCTGCGGCGGCGCGTCGACGCGCTCGCTCGTGGGGAGGCCGCCGAGCGGCCGCGGCTCGGCGTCGCACTCGCGCACCCACGCTCAGCCCGCAAGCTGCGCGCCGCGGTGGGGCTCCCGGAGCGCGACGGCGTGCTCGTCCGCGGCGTCGTGGACGACTCGCCCGCCGCGCGCGCGGGGATCGAGCGGGGCGACCTGATCGTGGCCGCCGCCGGCAAGGACGTCGCCGCGGTCGACGACCTCTTCGACGCCCTCGACGGCGCGCCGGCAACGGTCACGCTCCGCCTCGTCCGCGGGGCCGAGGAGCGCGACGTCGAGGTCGCGCTCGGCTGAGCCCGCGCGATGGCGAGGCCCCGCGGCGACGAGGTGACGGCCGGATCGCCGCGCGCGACGGCCGTCTGCGCGAACTAGCGGGCGAGGAGGATCGTCGGCGGCGTCATCGGGTCGCGCACCCAACTCGCCGGACCGGCGGGCGGGGACGTCTCGGCCGCGGTGCCGCCGCTCGCGGTGCCGCCGCCCCCGCCGCCCGGCAGGCTCACGCGCAGGGCACCGAGGTCGGCGGACATGAGCGCCATCGCGAACGCCAGCAGGAGCGCCAGCATGGCGGCGCGCAGCAGTTGGCGCGGCGGCGGATGAAGAGCGTGCATCGGTCTCGGTCCTCCTTCCATGGTCGGTGTCTCTGCGAAGTGGACTAAGCCGCGCGCCCCGGATCGTCAACGCCGGCCTCCGCCGCCAGCTTCGCCAGTGCGCGGCGCTCGATCTGGCGCACGCGCTCGGCGCTCACGCCGAGCCGCGCGCCGACGTCGCGCAGCGACTCCTCCTCGCCGTCGAGTCCGTAGCGGGCGCGCAGGACGTCGCGTTCGCGGTCCGAGAGCCCGGCCAGCAGCGCGTGGAGCTCTTCGACCTCGATCGCCGCGAGGACGCGCTCGTACTCGCCTTCGGCGAGCGGGTCGACGAGCAGCTCGCCGAGGCTGCCGAGCGCGCCGCCGGCCGGTTCATCGAGCGAGCGCGCCGGGCGCTCGGTGGCCAGCAGCTGCTCGACCTGCTCGATGCTCAGGGCCGCCCGCTCGGCGAGCATGGCCGGGCTCGCCTCGCCGTCGCGCTCGAGCGCCTCGCGCAGCTTCGCCAGATGCCGCATCGCGCGATCGGAGAGCACGACGGGGCGCGCGAGCTCGGACACCAGCTGCTGCATCGCGTGCCGGACCCACCAGGAGGCGTAGCCCCAGAACGGGATCCCGCGATCCGGCTCGTAGCCCTCGAGCGCGCGCAAGAGCCCGACGACGCCTTCCTGCAACAGCTCCAGGCGCTCGACGTGCGCGCCGCGATAGGTCCGCGCCGTCGTCGCGATCAGCGGCATGAACGCCTCCACCAGCTGCGCCCGCGCGCTGTCGTCACCCGCCTTCGCACGCCGCGCGAGCTGCAGCTCGGCGTCCGGCGCGAGCAGCGCGCGGTGCTCGAGCGCGTCGGCGTAGCGCATCGCGCCCGGCGACCGCGACGGACGCCGCCGGCCGAGATCCGACGCGAGCTCGCGATCCAGGCACTGCCCGCGGCCGATGTCGTCCTCGTGCTCGATCACGTGATTCATCTTGGCGGGGTTGACACTCCCGGCGACCCGTCTTAGTACCCGAAGCGGAAGGGTCTCCCCCCGAGGAGACGAGTCGACACCGAAAGGAGGAAGCCTCCGAAGATGCTGTGGAGCGATCCGTTCGCCTCGTTCCCCTTCGCGCCCTTGCCGCGCGGCTCTGCGTTTCTGCCGCCGGTGGACGTGTCCGTCAGCGGCGGCGATCTGGTGCTCACCTTGGATCTGCCCGGGCTGACGACCGATGACATCGACATCGAGCTCGCGAACGACGCCCTCACCGTCCGCGGCGCGCGCAAGCGCCCGCAGCTCGAGGACGGCACGACATGGGCGCACGCCGAGCGCACTTTCGGGGCCTTCGAGCGCACGTTCCGGGTGCCCAGAGGGGTCGACCCCGACAGCATCACGGCGAGCATGGAGAACGGCGTGCTCTCGCTGATCGTCCCCAGGCCCGACCGGCTGCAGCCGAAGAAGATCGCGATCGGCGAGCAGCGCGAGCTGGAGGCGGCGACGGCCTGAGCCGCAGCCTGGGCGGCCCGCTGCGCGGCGGTGGATCGGGGCCATCGAGCCCACCGCCCTCCCTCCGAGGGCACGACCGCCGGCCGGCGGGCCTGGCCCATGAAGTCACTTCAGTTCGTAAAGCACTGCGGTAGACTGAGGGGGAGATGCCCGATCCCGACTGCCCCGTCTGCCGCACCGCCGACATCGTGTGCGGGAAGTGGACGTTGCTGATCGTCCGCGATCTCGCGGAAGGGCGGTCCCGGTTCTGCGAGCTGGAGCGCTCCCTGGGCGGCATCTCGCCCCGCACGCTCTCCCTTCGCCTGCGCGCACTCGAGGAGGAGCGGATCGTCGAGCGCCGCACGTACCCCGAGGTCCCGCCGCGCGTCGAGTACGCGCTGACCGAGAAGGGCCGCGCGCTCGTCCCGATCATCGACAGCATGCGCACGTACGGGACCGAGTGGCTGGGCGCGCCGGGCAAGTGCGCCGAGACGCCTGAGCCCGCCGCCGTCGCCGCCTGATCGCCCGCGCGAGGCTGCGCGCGGCCCGGTTCCGTCCGGGGCGTCTGCTGGACTCTGCAATCCCGCGTGCGCGCGGGAGGACCGTCCGTGCGCGCGGCGAATCGGCCGCGCATGCACAACCGCGCGCTGCACGACTCTCTCGCCGCCTTTGTCGAGGAGGCCGCCTGGCAGCTCGCCGAAGAGGTCTCGGGCGGCGCGGAAGTGCCATTCGAGCTCATCGAGCAAGGCCGGGCGAGCGCACCGCTCTACTGCTACCGCCCGCTGACCGGGCGCTTCATCGCCGAGCGCGTCGGCGTTCTCGCCCGTCTTCCGTCCTATCCCGCCGCCGCGCAGCAGCTCGCGCAGCTGCCGGAGCTGCCGGGCTATCTGACCCGCCGCGGCCGCCGCGTCCCCAAGGGCGCGGCGCGCGGGCACGCTGACGCCGCCCTGCAGGCCTTCCTCGCCGCGGTCTGGCAGGACGCCACCGACTTCGTCTTCGAGCCCGACCGCTTCGAGGCCGCCTACGCCGAGCTCGAGGAGGCCGCGTACGCCGGCTGCACGCTCTCGGTCGTGCTCACCCCCGTCGAGGGCCTCGTGATCGAGTCCGACGAGGTCCCGCTCGGCGAGGGGCTCTCGCTCGTCCGCGCGCACACGCTCTCCGACGCGCCGGCGGGGCTGACCGACGACATCCACGCGACGGTCGCGGTGCTCGCGCTCGAGGACGGCAACGCGCTCGAGACCGCGGGTCGTCGCCTGCGCCGCCTGCAGACCGCGCTGCGGCTGTGGGACGACGCCGAGCCCGCGCTCGGCCCGACCGCCTGGGCCCGGACCGACGGCAGCGCGTGGATCGCGATCGCGCTCGCCAGCGGCGTCCGCCGCACCGGCGGCGACTGCCTGCTCAGCGCCGAGGAGGAGGACCCGCTGCGCGCGTTCTGCTCGCTCGTGGCGCGCCGCACGCCGCGCGCGGGCGAGCTGGCCTGGTCGCTGCGCCGGTTCGAGCTCGGCTGCGAGCGCGGGAGCTCCGTCGACGCGCTGACCGACTGGCTGCTCGCCGGCCGCGCGCTGCTCGCCGACACCGACTCGCCCGGCTACGACCATCTCGCCGAGCGCCTTGCCGCGATCTGCGCCGAGCGCGACATGCGCCACCGGCTCGAGCAGCGGGTTCGCGAGGCGATCTCGCTCGAGCGCGCCGCGATGGCCGGCTTCGTGCGCCCGACGCCCGAGGTCGAGCAGCTCGTGTCCGAGCTCGGCGGCTGCCTGCGGGCGGTGCTGCGCGACGTCCTCTGCGGCCACCTCGACCCCGGCCTGCGCCGCCTCGCCGACGGCCTGCTCGAGGAGCCGGTCCCGGAGCAGCTCGCGTAGCGATCAGTCCGCGAAGAGGTGCTCGCGCACCAGCGCGAGCCCCTGGACGTCATGCACGTCGTCGTCGAGCTCCGGGACCACGGCCGCCGGGTCGCCCAGCGCCGCCCGCAGCCGCTCGACGTTGGCGGCGTCGCGCTCGGCCAGCGCGCTGAGGTCCTCCAGCGCCGCCTCGACCCGCGCGGTCAGCGCCGCGCCGAGGTCCGGCGGGAGGGGACCGTGTGGCGCGACGTGCAGCCGGTTGACGACCAGCCCGCCGAACGGCATCCCGGCGGCGCGCAGCTTGCGGTGGAAGAAGATCGCCTCCTCGACCGGATCGTGGCGCGGCGCGGTCACGATCAGGAACGTCGTCGCCGGGTCCTCCAGCAGCGCGCCCACGCGCCGGGCGCGGTCCGTGAACCCGTCGACCATCCCGCCGAGCGAGCGGAAGAAGACCGACAGGTCGCGCAGCAGGTCGACGCCGGTCACCCGCTGCAGCACGGAGAACACCACGCCGGTCCCGCGTCCGAGGATCTTGCCGCCGAAGCCCGCCGGGCGCAGGAACAGGCGCAGCGCGCGGCCCTGGAAGAAGCGCGTCAGGCGGTCCGGCGCGTCGAGGAAGTCCAGCGCGTTGCGCGACGGCGGCGTGTCGAGCACGAGCAGGTCGAACCTGCGGTCCTGGTCGAGCTCGTAGAGCTTCGCGATCGCCGTGAACTCCTGCGAGCCGGCCACGGCGCTCGAGAGTTGCTGGTAGATCCGGTTGGCGAGCACCTCGTCGCGCGTGCGCTCGTCCGGCGCGAGCCGCTCGATCAGCTCGTCGAACGTCCGCTTGGCATCGAGCATCATCGCCCACAGCTCGCCTCGCGCCTCGATGCCGTGCGGTGTGAGGTCGACCAGCCGCGGCTCGTTGCCGAGCTCCTGGAGCCCGAGCGAGTTCGCGAGCCGCCGCGCGGGGTCGATCGTCACCACGGCGACCCGCAGTCCCCGCTCGGCCATCCCCATCGCGACCGCCGCGGCGGTCGTCGTCTTGCCGACTCCGCCCGAGCCGGCGCAGATCACGATTCGCTTGCCCGCGAGCAGCGAAGTCAGCATGAACACATGGTGGACGGGAGGCCCATGTCAGGCCTCCTATCCCTAGCAGCGGGCGTCAGATGAGGCCTTCGCGGACGGCGAACGCGAGCTTCACCCTGGGGGATGGTTGTCGAGGGGTCAGGGTGCGGCGATACTACGCGCCGCCATAGCGCAAGGAAAGGGCATGCCCCCGATCGTCAACAGCTCCGCCCAGATCACCTGCTGCCACGCCGGGCCGGTCGTCGTGTTCCCGAAGCAGACCAAGGTGATGATCGGCGGCGCGCCCGCGATCTGCGCGGGGGACATCTCCGGCAACCCGACGACGTGCCCGGTCCCGCCCTCGCCGGCGAGCAAGCCGTGCACCACGAGCACGGTCCTGCCGGTGCCGGGCGCATCGGTCTCGACGAAGGTGATGGTGGGCGGCAAGCCGGTCATGCTCGGCAACCCGTCCGTGCCCGGCGTGACGGACGGCGCTCCAGCGCCCTGCCCGACGCTGATGGTCGTCTTCCCGGGGCAAGTACAAGTGATCGCGGCCGGCTAGGAGAGGGAACGCAGGGATGCCTGACGTGATGAAGACGGTCGGCCGCTACGAGATCCTCCGCGAGGTGGGCCGCGGCGGCATGGCCATGGTCTACCTGGCCCGCCAGACCGACCTCGACCGCTTCGTGGCGCTCAAGGAGCTCGGCGCCTTCCACGCGTCGGATCCCTCGTTCGCGCAGCGCTTCCTGCGCGAGTCGCGCGTGGCCGGCTCGCTCTCGCACCCGAACATCGTCACCGTCCACGACTACTTCGAGCACGACGGCACGCCCTACATCGCGATGGAGTACGTCGAGCGCGGCTCGCTGCGCCCCTACGTGGGCAGGCTCACGCTCGCGCAGATCGGCGGCGTGCTCGAGGGCCTGCTCGCCGGGCTCACGCACGCGGAGTCGCACGGCATCGTCCATCGCGACCTCAAGCCGGAGAACCTGATGGTCACGGCCGACGGCCGCGTGAAGATCGCCGACTTCGGCATCGCAAAGGCGACGACGAAGATGCAGACCGGCGCGTTCCTGACCGCGACGGGCACGACCGTCGGCACGCCGACCTACATGGCGCCTGAGCAGGCGATGGCGCAGGACATCGGGCCGTGGACCGACCTCTACTCGGTCGGGTGCATGGCGTTCGAGCTGTTCACGGGCAACGTGCCGTTCCACGACTCCGACGCGCCGATGGCGATCCTCCTGCGCCACGTCAACGAGCAGATCGCGCCGGTCAAGTCGATCGTGCCCGAGGTCGACCAGCGGATCTCCGACTGGATCGAGCGGCTGCTCGTCAAGGAGCCGGGCCGGCGCACGCAGGACGCGCAGGACGCGTGGGACGACTTCGAGGAGGTCCTGCTCAGCCTGCTCGGCCCGCGCTGGCGGCGCGAGGCGCGGCTGGTCGAGCGCGTGACGGAGTCCGACGGCTCGAAGCCGCTGACGCCGGCGCCGTTCCAGACCAACATGGACGGCACGGCGTCGGAGGAGTTCAAGTCCTTCGCGTGGGGGCAGACGGCCGACACGGGTCCGCAGACGGCGCCACCGATGTACACGCCGCCGCCGTCGGCGTCGGCGCCCGTGATCCCGGAGCCGGTCACCGGCCCGCCGACGCCGATGCCCTCGCCGGCGGTTCCCGCGCCACCGGCCGGCGACGAGCCGGTCGCCGAGACCGGCTTCGTGACGTTCGGGCAGCCCGCGCCGCCGCCGCCGACCGACGCGCTGATCCCGCCGCCGCCGCTTCCCGCGCCCGAGCCGGACGCCGTCGTCCACCAGCCCGGCTTCGAGACCTACGTCGCCCCGCCGCCTTCGCTCCCGCCGACGAGCGAGCCGCCCGTCGTCACGCCGCCGCCCGAGCCCGAGCAGGTCGTCTCCCCGCCGGAGCGCGAGGAGGTGGCGCCGACGGTCATGCCGAAGGCGCTCGCCCCGGAGCCGCCGGCGGTGCAGCCGCGCGAGGAGAAGCCGCGCCGCTGGATCGTCCCCGCAGCGATCGGGGGCGGCGTCGCCGTGGCCGCCGTGATCGCGATCGTGGCCGCCGGGGGCGGCGGCGGGAATGACGGCGGCGCAGCGCCGAAGCCCGTGAGCAACACGGCGCCGGCGGTCGCCGCGTCGAGCGCCGGCCTCTCGCTGAAGGTGCCGATGGGCTGGTCCGCGCCGGCGTCGCCGCCGGTGGTCCCGGGGCTCCCCGGCCCGACGTCGTTCGCGGGCCCCGGCGGCGGGGCGATCGAGTTCGGCAAGGCGGACGACAGCGCCGCCAACTCGACGCTGCTCTCGCAGGACCTGATCGCGGCGGCCGGCGACGTGCCGCGGCGCACGGCGGCCGACCTCGGCGGCGGCGTCCAGGCGTACCGGTACGCCAACGTGAAGATCGGCGGCGACCGCGTCGCGACGATCTTCGCCGTGCCGACGACCGCCGGCGTCGCGACGCTCGCCTGCGTGCCGGCAACGGGCGGCGCGGCCGCGTTCGCGCCGACCTGCGACGCGGTCGCCAAGACGTTCCGGGTCGACCAGGGCAAGCCGTTCCCGGTCGGTCCGAGCAAGGACTATGCCGGCCGCCTGGCGAGCACGCTGGCGAAGCTCGGTCAGCGGCAGAGCTCCGCCGCCCGCGCGCTCCGGCAGGCCAGGACGCGAGGCGCCCAGGCGCCGGCGACCGACCGGCTGGCATCCGCGTACGCGAGCGCCGCCAGGACGCTCGGCGGGCTCTCGCTCAGCCCCGCCGACGTGCTCGGCAACGCCCAGCTCACGGCGGCGCTGAAGGCCGCCGGCGCCGCGTACAAGCAGGCCGCCAAGGAGGCGCGGTCGAAGGATCGCGGCGGCTACCGGCGCGAGAGCGGCAAGGCGGTCGCCGCCGGGCAGGACGTCGCCAAGTCGCTCGCGCTGCTCAAGGCCGCCGGCTACGAGCCGCCGTCCGCGCCGAAGGCGACGGCGCTGCCGGTGCTCAAGAAGGATCCCGTCAAGCAGGCGGCGGCGAAGAAGACCACCTCGACGGCGACCAACACGACGCCGGCTCCGCAGGGCACCGCGGTGCCGAACACCGGCGGCACCACGGGCGGGACCACCGGTGGGACCACCGGCGGCGGCACCGGCGGCGGCGGGGGCTCGAGCTCCAAGCCGAAGTCCGGCGGTGGCAGCAGCGGTGGCGGCGGCAGCGTCTCCGGCGGCGGCGAGGGCTGATCAGGCCCAGGCCGCCAGGCCGACGAGCACGTTGGCCTGCACGCCGCGCGCGGCGAGGATGCACGTGTGGCCGTCGCGCAGCCACGTCACGATCGTCGCGCCGCCTGAGCGGATGACGCGGTAGGAGGCGCCGTCCTGCTCGACCGTCGTGCCGCCCTTGGCGGGCAGCGGCGAGCCGGACGCGATCGTGTAGCCGATGCGCCGGCCCTTCGCGTCGGCGTAGAAGACCGTACGGACCGCGCGGCCGTCGACCGCGTCGCTGCGCGAGCCGGTCGCACGCCAGCCGGTCGCGTCGGCCCAGTACGGGTACGCGACGCCGTCGACGGATGCCGCGAGCGTTCCCGCCGCGGGCTGGGCGGCGGGGGCGGGGGAGCGCGCCGGCGCGAGCGCGAGCTGCGCGGCGTCGGCCACGCTCGGGCCCTGCGCGCCGCCGGCGAAGAGGATCACCGCGGCCGCGGCGAGCGCGGCGACCGTCGAGCCGAGGGCGAAGGTGCGAGGACGCAGGAGACGCGCGCGGCGGTGGCCTTCGGTCGCGGTCCCGCCGGCGCCGTCGGCCGCGGCCACCATCGCGGCGACCCGCGCGCGCAGCGCGTCCGGCGCGGGCGGCGCGGCGGCGCGGATCGCGGTCACCGCATGACGCTGGCGCGCGAGCGCCTCGGCGAGCTCCGGCGACGTCTCCGCACGCCGCAGCAGCGCCTCGCGGGCCGCGGGCTGGAGGGAGCCGTCGGCCAGTGCCGCGAGCTCTCGCTGCGTCGCTTCGTCCATCGCCTACTTAACACTCCGCTCGGGGGCCGGAACTTCCCGCAGGGCGCGCGCGACCTGGTCGCGCGCGCGGAACAGGCGCGAGGCGATCGTCGCCTCGCGCGTGCCGAGGATGTCCGCCGCCTCGGCGTAGGAGAGCCCGGCGATGTCGACGGCGACCAGCGCCAGCCGGAACTCGTCGGACAGCGCGGAGATCGCCGCGAAGACCTCGTGCGTCTCGGCCGCCTGCTCCGGGCGGCTGTCCGTGCGCGGGTCGGGGGCGGAGACGTGCTCGAGCTCGACGTCCGCGCGCGGGCGGCGGGACGCGGTCCGGCGCGAGGTGAGGAACGTGTTGTGCAGCGCGCGCATCAGGTAGGCGAGCTCGTCGCCGCTCACGCGCCGCGGCTTGGCGAGGATGCGCGCGCAGAGGTCCTGCACGAGGTCCTCGGCCTCCTCGCGTGAGCCGCACAGCGCCCACGCCGCCCGGTGCAGCGTGTCCAGGTGGCGCACGAGCGCCTGGGGATCGAGCCGCGCCATCGCTTCCGAGGCTAGAGGAATTTCCCCCGATCGCCCGGAAGGATCGGGATGCCGCCGGAGTCTTAGTGGGCATGAAGCTCCCAATCCTCCCCGCTCTCGCCATCGCCGCCGTCGGTCTCGCGACCGCCTGCGGCGGCGGCTCCTCCTCCTCGTCGTCCTCGCCGAGCACCGCCTCGACGCCGGCGTCGTCAGGCAACGCCTACGGCTCGCAGCCGGCGAGCACGCCGTCGTCGGGCTCCAGCTCCACCGTGTCGCTGAAGACCGGCAACGGCGATCCCGGCAAGTTCCTCGTCGACTCATCGGGCCGCGCGCTGTACCTGTGGGCCGCCGACAAGGGCAACACGAGCACGTGCTCGGGCGCGTGCGCGCAGGCGTGGCCGCCGCTGACCACCGCCGGCACGCCGAAGGCCGGCTCGGGAGTGAAGGCCTCGCTGCTCGGCACGACCAAGCGCAGCGACGGCACGACCGAGGTCACCTACGGCGGCCACCCGCTCTACTACTTCGCCGGCGACTCCGGCGCCGGAGAGACCAACGGCCAGGGCAACGACGGCTTCGGTGCCGACTGGTGGGTCGTCGCCCCGAGCGGCAAGGCGATCGAAAACGCGAGCGGCTCCTAGGACAGCAGCTTGCGCGCCTCGCCGAGCCGCAGCTGGTAGCGGCCGCGGAACTGCTCGGCGGGGCGCTCGACGTCGGCGATCCACTCCCCGAACGTCGACGGGTCCGTGCCGAAGTTCGGATCGCCGGCGGCGATCGCCTTGCGCTTGACCTCGAGCGCATGGTCGATGAACCACTTCGCCTGCAGCTCGGGCTTGTCCGGATAGCCGGCGTACTCGCCCTGATTCCAGATGCCGACGCGCATCTGGAAGAACCCGACCGAGTCGGCGTCGCCGAAGCTCAGGTTCTTGACGCCCGATTCGACGAGCGACGCCATCACCGGCAGCTCCGGCGGCAGGCCCGCCTTCTGCGCCTGCGCCGCCAGCCACTTCGCGAGCTCCGCCTGGGATGCGGTGTCGCCGGGGTAGGCGGTGGCGGCGTTCGGGAGGTCGACCGACGCGGCGGCCGAGAGCTCGGGCGCGGCGGGCGCCGGGGCCTCGGGGCGCGCCGCGGCGGCCGGCTCCGGCGGGGCCGTGGCGGGCGCGGGCGGCGCCGGCGCGGCCGCGGCGGCCGGCTTGACCTGGTCGGGCTGGACCGCCTTGAGGAACATCACCGACGAGTGCTTCTGCTTGCGCGCCTCCTCTGCGGTGATGGCGCGGAACAGCTGCGAGTCGTTGCGGCGGACCTCGGCGGCGTCGCGCGCGACCTGGGCCTGGGCGTTGGCGACCTCGGTGGGGTCGGGCGGCGGGGCGGCGGGCGGCACGGCGGCGGCCGCGGCCACGGGCGCTGCGGCCGGCGCGGCCGCGGCGGGCGCGCCCTGGTCGAAGCGCCGGCCGCCCGCGAACTGCGACTTGAAGTACGGCTCGTCGAGGCTCGACACCTTCACCACGTCGCCGGTGCTGGGCGCGTGCAGGAACTGGTGGTCGCCGAGGTACATGCCGACGTGGTGGACGTCGCCGGCGTTGGAGAAGAAGACCATGTCCCCGGGACGTAGATCCGCCATGTCGGGGACCTTTGCCGCGTTGGGCGCGTCGATCTGGTCGTAGGTGACGCGCGGCGTCTGGATTCCCGCCTGCGCGTAGGACCACTGCATCAGGCCGGAGCAGTCGAAGCCGGTCTGCGGGGTCGAGCCGCCCCAGTGGTACGGCGTTCCGACGTACTTCGACGCCTCCTCGATCGCCTTCAGCGCCTTCGGCCCGGGCGCCTGCCCGGCGGCGATCGCGTCGCTCAGCGGCTTGGCGATCTCCGGCGGCAGCTTGGCGCCGGAGACGGCGGCGGCGGTCGCCGCCGCGGCGGCGGGGTCGGCGGCGGCCGCGGCCGGCGCGGCGGGAGCCGCGGGCTGCGCGTTCTTCAGGAGGCCCTGGGCCTCCTCGAGCTTGAGCTGGTAGCGGCCGCGGTACTGCTCCGCGGGGCGCTCGACGTCGGCGATCCAGTCGCCGTACTGGTTCGGGTCGTCGATCGGCTTGCCGGCCGCGAGCCGCTGCTCCTTGACCGCCTCGGCCTGGTCGAGGAACCACTTCACCTGCAGCTCCGGCTTGTCGGGGTAGCCGGCGTAGTCGCCCTGGTTCCAGACGCCGACGCGCATCTGGTAGAAGCCGACAGAGTCCGCGTCGCCGTAGTGGAGGTTCTTCATGCCCGACTCGACGAGGCTCGCCATGACCGGCAGCTCGGGCGGGAGGCCGCGCTTGTGCGCCTGCGCGGCCATCCACGCGGCGATCTGCTCGCGCGGCGCGTCGTCGCCCGGATAGTCGACCGGACCGCCTCCCGAGAAGGCGGCCGCCGCGGCTTCCGCGACGGCGGGCGACAGAGCTCCGGCGGCCGGCGCCGCGGCGGCCGCCGCCTTGGGCGGCTCGACCGCCTTGAGGAACGCCATCGAGTCGCCCCGCGCGGCCCGGTCCTTCGCCGCCGCCTCCGCGGTGACGGCCTTGAGGAACGACTGGGAGCCGGTCTTGGGGGGCGGCGCGGCCGCCGGGTCTCCGGGCGCGGCGGGAGCGGGCGGCGCCGCCGCGTCCGGCGCGGCGACCCCGGCGGGTGCGGCGGCCGCATTGCCGGCGGCGGCGACTCCCGCGACCGCGGGCGTCGCCCCCGGCGCCGCCACGTCGGCGGGCGGCGTGAAGTCCTTCGGGATCTCCTCCTTGAACCCGATGTGGAGGTGGTTCTGGTGGGCGGCGTCGGTGAAGTACCCCGGGCCGGCGATCGCCCACGGGGATCCGATCTCGTTCGGGCGGATCGACGGATCCAGCGTCGAGAGCTCGCTCGCGATCTCGCGCGCGATCGGATTCCCTGGCCCGACCGGCTGCCCGTCGATCGCCGCGATGTCGGCGCCGCGGCCGAAGTGGTGGTTGGAGACGGACCCGCCGGCGGTGAACTTGGAGTGGTCCGAGCACATGCACGAGATCGTGATCTTGTGCTCGTGGCTGAGCTTGGCGATCACCCCGATCACGCGCGGGTCGATGCGGCCGGCCTTGATGTCGGACACGCCGTCCGAGTCGAGCACCACGTTCTTGTTCTTGAGCAGCGCGAGCGCCTCCGCGCTCGCCGCGCCGCCGGTCCCCTCGGCGCCGAACTGCGACGGGTCGACCGTCCCGCCGGACGGCGCCGCCTGCTCGGCGACGGCGGGCGCGGAGACCGGGACCGCTGCCGCGGGCTGCGCATTGCCGTCGACGCGGATGAAGACGATCTTCGGGCCGCCGCCGAGATGACGCGGGACGACGTTGACGGCGTCGTTGTTGTTGCCCTCGAGGGCGGTGAACTGGCCGTCCTTGACGTTGCTGTCCAGGAACCCGATGTGGCCGTCGGCGCCGAAGTCATCCTGGCCGCCCCAGTCGTAGGCGACGATGTCGCCGGGCCGCGCCTCCTCGGCGCTCACGACCTTGAGACCGCCGTTGCCCTGCTCGGCGTTGCGCACCCAGGTCGAGACGGCGGCCCAGCCGCCGCCCGGCATCTTGTGCCCGGCTTGCTCGAGCGACCAGGTCACGAACGACGCGCACCATGGATTCCCCGGCGCGACCTTCGCCGCGGCGAGGAACTGATCGACCTGCGGCCCGGTGTTCGCGCCGCCGGTCTCGCGGACCCCGCGCTGGGACTGGGCCACGCTCAGCGCCGCGGCACCGAGTGAGCTCCCGCCTCCGCCGGCCGGCGCAGGCGCGGCCTGCTCCGCCACGGGGTAAGAGGTGGGCGCCGAGGCGAGGTCGGCGGCGGGAGCGCCGGGTTCGGCGGCGGCGGCCGCCGCGCGGGCGGGGGGCGGCGCGGCCGCCGCCGCCTTCGGCGGCTCGACGGCCTTCAGGAACGCCTGCGAGTCGCCGCCCTTGCGCTTCGACGCCGTTTCCGCGGTCACCGCCTTCAGGAACGCCTGCGAGCCGGTCTTCGGCTTCGGCGGCGGCTCGGTCGCGACGGCTGCCGCGGCGACCGGCGCGGGAGCGGCGGCGGTCGCCGGTGCCGGCGCGGCCTCGGGCGGCGCGGCCGGGTCGCTCGCGAGAAGCCCCGGCGGCGTCTTGTAGTCGTTCGTGATCGGGTCGTCGAACGCGACGTGGATGTGGTCCTGGTGGCCGGCGTCGGTGAAGTAGCCGGGCGCCGAGATCGGGAACGGCGTGCCGACCTCGGTGGGGCGGATCGACGGGTCGAGCTCGCTCAGCGCGGCGGCGACCTCGCGCGCGACCGGCGAGCCCGAGTTGACCGGCTGGCCGTCGATCGTCGCGATGTCGAACCCGCGCCCGAGCGTATGGTTGGACACCGAGCCGCCGGCCGTGCTCGCCGGGTGATCGGAGAACGTGCTCGAGATCGTGAGCTTGTGGTCCTTGGCGAGCGCGAGCATGATCGCCGCGGTCCGCGGGTCCATCTTGCCGCTGCCGAGGTCCTGCTCGCCGTTGGCGTCGAGCGTGATGTTCGGGTCCTTCAGGACCGCTGCCGCCTCCGGTGAAGGCGCGCCGCCGGTTCCGCTCGCGCCGTACATCGCCGGGTCGGGGACGTAGCGAGCCTCCGGCGGCGCGGCGGCGTGCGCGGCCTTGCCGGGAGACGCGTCGACGAGCGAGGACGCCTTGGGCGCGGCGGTGACGTCCCCGCCGGGAGGCGCCGCCGCGTCCGCCTTGCCGCCCGAGGCGGCCACGCCCTTGCCGTCCGCCTCCGGCGGAGAGGCGGAGGGCGAAGGCGCGCCGGGAGCGGCAGCGGCGCCCGCGGTGCCGGCGGGAGACGCGCCGGCGGCGTCCGCCGCGTCGGGCGGAGATTCGCCGCCCGGCACCCCATCGGCCGCCTGCGGCACCGCGGCTGCTGCCGCGCTCCCGCCCCCTGCCGCGCCCCCGCCGAAGTTGGGCAGCTTGATCGCCGGCAGGTCCACGCGCGAGAGCACGTCGGCGACGTGGCCCGGGACCTCCTCCAGATGCGGCAGCACGTTCTCGGTGAACTGGTAGATCCCGACGCCCTCCATGGCGGCGGCCATCATCACGCCCGCCAGCGAGGACTTCGACTCGCGCATGTCGAGCGTGTACATCGCCTTGCCCGCGCCGACCGCCATCTCCTCGGCCAGCTCGTCGAGCCCCGCCTCGCGGCACGCGGCCGCCGGATCGCGCCGGAAGTGGGCGCGGAACGCCGGATCGGCGAGCAGACGCTCGATCAGCCGGGCGGCGACGTCGGCTTCAGCGCTCGCCATCCGGCTCCCCCCGGACCCGCCGCCACAGCGGCTTGCCCAGCACCACGATCACGGGCAGGAAGAACGCCACCCACAGCGTCCCCATCACGCCGTAGACGACCGGCCGCGGCGCCAGCGCCAGGAAGATCTTCTCGTAGCGCAACGACATGCCGATCGCGAAGCACGCCGCCAGCACCGACCAGCCGAGCCCGAAGATCGAGTACCGCGCCAGCACCGGCGAGTCGGTCGGCGCGCCTCCGCCGCCGAGCCGCCGCGCGAGCTGCTCCTTCGCCCGCCGCCGCAGCCCGGGCTCGCGCAGCGCGTCGACGAGGATGTGGTAGCCGTCGCGCTCGATGAACGGATTCAGGTTGAAGAACCCGCCGACGTACGCCGCGAACGCGAGGTTGAAGAAGATGTCGCGCACCGTCCCCGCGGGCAGCAGCAGGCAGCACAGCGCGAACACGGCGCCGACCGAGAAGTCCGACACCGGCCCCGCCGCGGAGATCTCGATTCGCCGCCGGCGCGGCTCGAACCATGCCTCCGACGTGTCCACGAACGCGTAAGGGAAGATCGCGACCAGCTTCAGCCCCGCGCGCTCCACGCGCCGCCCGAACGACGCCATCGTGAGCCCGTGCGCCAGCTCGTGCACGGTGACGACCGCGAAGCGCCCCAGCAGGAACACCACGCCGCCGACGCCGAACTTGCTCGCGACCACGAACGGCGTCCCGTAGCGGCCGAGGATCAGCCCCACGAATGCCGCGATCCCCGCGGTCACCAGCACGGCGAGGAACACGAGGAACGGCCGCGTGAACAGCACCCAGCCGCCGGCGCGGTAGAGCCGCTCGATGCACGCCCCGAACCCGGGCACGATCTTCTCGCGCGGCTTGAACAGCCGCGCCAGGCGCCCGGACGGCGCCGCGACCGACGGCGAGGCGCTCGCCACGCCGCTGAGGAAGCCTCGCTCGCCGAGGTCGCTCAAGAGCCGGGCCAGCCGCGCCGGGCCGCGCGCACCGAAGCGCGCCTCCGCCTCCCCGACCAGCTCGACCAGCGAGCGCGACCCGTCGAGCTGCTCGAACAGCGCCGCGTCGTTGTCGCTCAGCCGCAGGAAGCTCCCGCTCGCGAGGTCCTTGAGCACCCAGCGCCGGGAGCCCTCGGCCGCCTCGAGCCGCTTGAGCGCGTACCCCGAGCGCACACGCGGCCGCATCCCGAACTGCGTGGCGCTCCCGGTGACGTCCGACGCGCCGGCCGCCGGCACGACCAGCGACGCGCCCGGCCGCACGACGATCGTGCGTCCCGCCTCTGCCGCGTCGCGCCGGCGCTCCACGCGCAGCTCCGCGTCCCCGAGGCGGATCCGCGCGCCGTCGCGCAGCGGCGACGGGGCGGTCAGCCGCTGCCCGTCGAGGTAGGTCCCGTGCGAGGAGCCCGCGTCCTCCAGCACCGCCCCCTCGAGGATCCGGGCGTGCATGCGCGAGACCGACGGGTCTGAGAGCACGAGCGTCGCTCCCGGTGCCCGCCCGATCGTCATCTCCGTCACGACGGGGATCCGCGTGGCGTCCGAGAGCACCAGCTCCAGCGGCGCGCTCGCCCCGTTCAGCGGGCTGCCGCAGCCGCCGCAGTAGCTCGCTCCGCGCTCGAGCTGGCGGCGGCAGCTGGGGCACAGCACGCGGCTAACCCCCCGAGTTGAACGGCTGGAACTGCGGGTCGTCGCCCGCGGCGTTCAGCTGCCTCTGGCTCTTCACGTCCTTGACGTCGAAGCGCACGAGCGCACCGACGTCCTCCGTGCAGCCCGCGTCGGCCTGGACGACCATGACCTCCTGGCCGTCGCCGCGATAGGTCACCTTGCATGCGCGCACCGGCGTCGGCTTGGCGCTCGTCATCAGGAAGTCGCCCTTCTTCGCCAGCCACAGCTTGAAGAACGAGGACCCCTGGTTGGAGACGAGCGCGAGCTGCTCGCCGTCGGGCGAGATCGCCGCGTCGAGCACGCCCTTGCCCGGCGTCCCGATGTCGGTCACGAAGTGGCCCTTGCTCCAGTCCGCCGGATCGGGCGAGAAGGCCGGCTTGCCCTGCTTGACCTTCCAGCGGACGATCCCGAAGACGCCGCTGCCGATCGGGTTCTTGACGCCGACGCCGAGGATCGTGCGGCCGTCGGGCGCCCAGTGCAGCGCCCGGATGACCGAGAAGCCCGGCTCGTCGAAGCACCTCACCGCGAGCGGATCCTTGGTGATGACGCCGAGGCAGAGGTCGGTGTTGCCGTCCTGCTCGTTGCCGATGGCCTTGGTCATCGCGAGCAGGTTCACGTCGGCGGTCGGCGCCCACGCGAGGTTCTCGTAGTTGTCGCCGGCCGGCGAGAGCGGCACCGCCGGCGCGTCCTTCTTGGTGATGTCCTTGAGGAGCACGCGCTTGTCGGCCGTGTAGGCGACGTGCGAGCCGTCGGCGCTCCAGGTCGGGTCCTCCTCGTCCTGCGGGCTGCCGGCGACCGGATCGAACTTCTGCCCGTTGGCGCCGTTGACGCGCAGGATGTCCTTCGCATTGGTGAACACGACCTGCGGCTGGCCGGCGGACACCAGCAGCGTCAGCTTCGCGCCGTTGGCGACCTTGGTGCCGCCGGGCGGCACGGTCGCGACCAGGCTGCCGACCGGCGCGTCGTCGAACTGCTTCTCGACCTGCGGGACGATGCCGAGGTCGGCGGCCTTCTTCGCGTACGCGTCGACCTTCGCGCCGGCGATCGCGGGGACGATGATGTCCTTCGCGCCCCCGGCCGCGCCGGCCGCACCCGCGCCCGCGGCGCCCGCGCCCGCCTTCTTGTCCTTCTTCTTCTTGGCGTCGGCCGCGGCCGGGTCGGGATAGAAGATGTTCACGGGCGTGCCCGCCTTGACGACCTCGCCGGCCGCCGGGATCTGGCTGGAGATCTTGCCCTTGGGGTCGACCGGCTGCGGGGAGGCCTGGCCCAGCGTGAGGTTCTTCGCGCGCAGCGCCTTCTCGGCGTCGCCGGCGGTCTCCCCGACGATCTTCGGCACGTTGACCTTGCCGGAGCCGACGGCCACGAGGATCGTCACGGGCGTGTTCTTCTTGACCTTCTCGCCGGCCGGCGGGGTCTGGCCGATCACGCTGCCCGCGGCGGCCTTGTCGTCGGTCTTCTGCTTCTGGTTGGGATCGAGCTTGAGCTCGGCCGTGGTGAGCTTCTTCTCGGCCTCGAAGGAGGACTTCTGGCCGACGACGTTCGGCACCGCGACGTCGGACGGGAACAGCTTGTAGAGCAGCAGCAACAGGACGATCAGCGCCAGGACGACTGGCACCGCCCACCACGGGATCCACGGCCGCTGGCGGAACACGCCCTGCGTCGGCAGCAACGGCGCCTGCGGCGTCGCCGCGCCTCCACGGCCGGGCAGCTTGACCCCGCCCTTGGCGAGCTGCGACGCGTTGAACGAGCCCATCTGCGGCCCCTGCAGCTGCGGGCCGCGGAACGTCGGCTTGCGGATGTTGATGCCGCCGGGACCGATGTTGACGTCGGGCGGGTAGATCTGCGGCTTGAAGACGCGCGGGCCGTAGACGCCGGGCATCTGCGGGACGCGCTTGCGGAACAGCCCCTTGCGCGTGAACGCGCCCTGCTGCGAGAGCACCGCGGCCGCGAGCGGCTCGGCGGCGGCGCGCGCCGCGGCCTCCTCGCCCGTGACCGTCACGACCTCCAGCCGGCGCTCCTGGCCGCGCCCGAGCCAGATCTGCTTGGGCGGCTTGACGCGCATCTCGGACTTCACGGTCGCGCCCGGCGGGATCTCCTGCGGCGGGCGGTTGAAGCCGAACCGCAGCTCGTCGTCGGGATCTGAGCCCTCGAGCGCGACCAGCACCGGCGCGTTGGCCCTGTTGGTCACCGAGACGTCGAAGTCGGCCTTGCGGCGGCCCTTGCGGCGCTGCGGGCGCAGCATCGTGGCGGTCTCGATGTAGGGCGCGATGTGCAGCGCCAGCGGCGCCGACGCCGCGTCCACCCCGTGCGCCTTGGAGTGCGCGACGACCTTCAGGTCCCACGCGCGCGCCTCGGCCTCCGGGCCGCGCGGCGGGTGCAGGTGGATCTCGACCTCCTGCTCGTACGTGCCGCCCGAGCCGAACGGGACGAGGTAGACGGTGCCGGGGAAGATCGACCACCAGCCGTCGGGCAGGCCTTCGATCCGCAGGTCGTAGTTGTCGACGATGCCGCTCTGGTTGCGGACCATCGCGAGCACCTGCGCGCGCTGGCCGGGCTCGACCGCCTGGTGCAGCGTCTCGCCCTTGGCCGGATCGCCGTCGCGCAGGCGCAGCACGATCGTCGCGCCCTCGGGCGCCGCGGCGGCCGGCGGCTGCGCGGGCACTGCGCCCTGCACGAGCGTCTTCGGGATCACCGGGGCCGGCGCCTGCGGCGGCGGCGGCGGCGCGGCCTTCACGGGCGCGGTGGAGCGCGGGGGCGGTGGCGCGGGGTGGCCGTTGCCGGCTTCAGGAGGAGCCGCCTCGGCCTGGGCCTGCTCGGCCATCTCGGGCGTGATCGCCTGGACGAACCCGGTCGGCTCCCAGCGCAGGTACTCGCCGCAGCTGCAGAAGTCCTGGTCGAGCGGGTTCTCCTTGCCGCAGCTCTGGCACGTCCTCATGACTCGACCTTCTTCTTCGCCGACTTCACGCGCAGGCGGTACGTCGTGTGCACGGGCTTGTACTGCTCGATGCAACGGGCGATCGCGGCCTGCACCGGCTCGTCGACCGGCTTGTCGCAGTAGACGACGAAGCTCTGCGCGGCGGGCTCGGCCGGCGCCGGCTTGCCGGACCAGTGGACGCCGCCGTTGTCCTCGACGCGCAGCGGCATGCCGGGGAAGTGCAGGGCGAGCGCCAGCTCGAGCCCCTTCACCGTCCCGCGCCGGCGGCCGAGCTCGGCCGCGCGGCGGACCATCTCGCGCCGGTGGCGCAGCTCCTGCGCCTCGTCGAGGTCCACGCCCAGCCATGCGGCCAGCAGCTCGAGCACGTCGCGCGGCGCGTGGTTGGGGTCGAAGTGGGCGGGCAGGGCGTCGAGCACGGCGACGATCGGGTCCAGCAGCTCCTCCAGCGCGCCGACGAAGCGCATGCCGAAGTCGCCGTCCTGGTAGAGCGAGGGCAGCCCGTTGCGCAGGTACGCGCGCGTCGACGCGACCGGCGGCGTCTCCTTGGGCCCGGACGCCATCCGGACCATCAGCGTGCCGAAGCCGGCGCCCGAGAACGTCTTGTAGTGGCCGTTCTCGGAGCCGTCGTCGTGCTCGCCGTGGGCTCCGTTCGTCTCCGCCACTAGTCCTCGCGATGCGTGGCCTTGACGATGTGCTGGCCGGACGCGAGCAGCTCGTCCGGCTCGAGGACGATGTGCGTCCCGCCCGGCTTGGCGGACTGCTCGCCGGTCTCGAGGTTGGTCTCGTAGATGCGCAGGATGCGGACGAACTCGACGCCGTCGACGGCGTGCACGACGCCGTAGAGCTCGCCCTGGTTGAGCGCGCGCCCGAACGCCCAGCCGGCGCCGGGGCCGGTCGGGTTGCCGCCGACGAGCGGGTTCAGGTACGTGTAGAGCGCGTGCGCGACGTCCTCCTCGACGCGCGCCGTGTCGGCCAGCGGGCGCGCCTGGAGGTTGACGACGACGCTCAGCCCGCGGTAGCGGCACGGCTTGAGCTCGACCTGGGTCCCGATCAGCCGGCGCTCGTCGAGGTAGGAGCCGACCTCGGTCAGCAGCTCCTCGTCGGGCATCAGCTCCTCGTAGGAGAGCTTGCGGTCGGCGGGATAGATTCGCGGGACCAGGTGCAGCGGCACGGCGCCGCCGGCGGCGGGCGGGATGCAGACCGCGCGTGCGACGCGCGGGCTGGCCTCCCCGGCCATGAACTCGAAGTCCTCGGCGGTGACGGCGCGGTAGCGCGAGCGGATCTCCATCGCCGCGCGCTGGCGCGCGTGCTGGATGATCTCGGCGTCGACGCCTCCCGTCGCGGCCTCCGGGTTGGTCACCGTGTCGATGCCGGGAATCGTGCTCTTGAGCACCGTCAGCGTTCCCGCCGTGACGTTGCCGTCGCGCCCACCGCCGTGGCGGTAGCGCGTGAAGCGCATCACCGCGCCCTTGGGCGGGACCGCGCCGTACTGCGTCCAGCCGCCGTCGGTCTCGCGGATCGCGGGACCGAGCTCGACTTCACCGGAGACGAGGTCGAGCACGAAGTGGCGGTCGAACTCGGTAGAGCCGACGAAGTCGCTGCGCGGCTCCCAGCGCGCCCAGTCGCCGGACTCGGGGTCCTGGACCTCGAGCGTTTCGCCGGTGCCGGGCTTGAGCACCGGCCGGTTGCGCAGCGGGTGGACCTGGCCGGGCGTGCCGTCCGAGATGCCGATGATCTCGCGCTCCACGCGCGAGGCGTGCGTCGCCGGCAGGCGCGCGCCCATCGGAGCCGCCGTGATCGAGTAGATCTCCGGCGGGTGCGAGTAGGTCGCGCCGGTGCGGCCCGCGGCCGTCGTCTCGGCGATGCGGCAGCGCAGCCAGTGCAGCCGGTGGCCGCCGAGCGGCTGCACGACCGAGCGCGGCGGCAGCTCGAGCTCGACCGTTCCGGAGCCGTAGTTGAAGCCGCCCGTGAGGTCCTCGAGCACGTGCGCCTCGGCCCACTCGCCGTCGGCCTGGGAGACCTCCCAGCGCAGCGGCGGATCCTCGGGGTTCACGCCCGCGCCGCGCGCCTGCGAGGCGTCGACCTCGATCTGCAGCAGCAGCCGGTCCAGCGAGTCCTCGAAGCCGAGGTAGAGCGCGTCGCCGATCTGCGGGGGCGAGCCGAACGCGAGCTGGTCGGAGCCCTGCGGGCGCGCCTCGCCCTCGGCGATGCCGACGTCCTTGACCTGACCGCCGCGCTGGAGCACGTAGGCGGCGGGACGCGTCGGCTGGATCGTGAAGTCGTCGTCGACCTGGAAGATCACCGACTCCTCGCCCGCCGTCCGCGGCGTGCCGACCTCGGTCAGGCCGCCGGGGATCAGGATCGGCTCGTCGGGCGTCTCGGCGAGCCGGAAGCGCAGGCTCGTGGTCGCCGCGCTCGGCCCGTCGAGGCGGATGCCGAGCAGGTCCAGCAGCGCGACGTGCAGCTTGTCCGGCACGCGGTTGAGCCGGTAGATCGTCATCTCGGTCATCCACGCGAACAGCTCGATCAGCGTGATGCCGGGATCGGAGACGTTGTGCTCGGTCCACTCCGGGCACGCACGCGAGATGCGCATGCGCGCCTCCGAGACGAGGTCCTGGAAGCGCCGGTCGTCCAGTTCGATCTCGGGGAGCCTCACTCAGGCCTGCCTTTCGACGCGGCGCGGGAGCGAGCGCTCGGGCGAGTTCCCGCCGAAGCATGCGAGCGCGAAGCGCGAGTCATGCGACCTCCTCCGCGGGGATGACGTAGAAGGGATAGACGAGGTTGCGCTCGGTGTTGGTCGCGCGCACCGAGAAGCCGATGTCGATCGTCAGGACGCCGTTGTCGGCGTTCGCGAGGTCGAAGTCGATCGTCTGGACCTGGATGCGCGGCTCCCAGCGGTCGAGCGCCTCGCGGATCGCATCCTCCATCCGCCCGACGGTCGTCGCGTCGATCGAGTCGAAGACGAAGTCGTGCACGCCGCAGCCGAACTCCGGGCGCATCGGGCGCTCGCCGGGAGCGGTGCCGAGGATGAGCTGGATCGCCTGGTCGATGTCCTGCTCGTCGCGCGCGAGGGCGATGCCTCCGCGGCGATCGACCTGGAGGGGGAAGGCGAGTCCCGAGCCGATGATCTCCGTCACGTCAAGACCCTATCCGAGGTTGATGATCGCGCCCTTGATGTTCACGGGGCCGGAGCCCTGGATGTCGACGGTCGCTCCTTTGAGGGTGAGCGACGCCGACGCCTCCACCGTGACCGAGACGCCCTTGACCGTCAGGCTCGAGCCCGCCTCGATCACGTACTGCTGGGCCTTGAGGTTGCCGTTGCCGGTGGCCTCGTTCTTGTAGTTGCCCTTGATGGTCTCGGTCTTGTTGCTCTGGACCTCGACGGTCATGTTCTGGTCGCTCTTGATCTCGAAGTCCTTCTTCGAGTGCTGGTGGATCTTCTCGTCGGACAGGACGCTGAACGAGCCGTCCCTGTTCTGCAGCAGGTCCGGGCCGGGCTTGTCGCGGCCGTTGAAGACCGACCCGACGACGATCGGCCGGCGGGTGTCGCCGGCCTCGAAGCCGACGATCACCTCCTCGTTGACCTGCGGGAGCATCAGGAGCCCGCGCGCGTTGCCGGCGCTCGGGGTGGCGACGCGCGCCCACGCGCTCTCCTCGGAGTCCGACAGCGAGGGGTACTTCACGCGCACGCGACCCATCTGCTCCGGGTCGTTGTTGTTGGTCACCAGGCCGACCACGAGCGTGCTGGACCAGTCGCGCTCCCTGGGCGGGCGCATCAGCTCGAGCAGCGTGCGCGAGGAGCGGCCGGAGATCTGGAACGCCGTCCGGTACCCGGTGCCGCCGCGGTAGGTGTGCGTCGTCGAGGTGACGGTGAACGTCCCGCCGAAGCTCGTGCCGACGTTGTCGACCTTGACCTGGCCGCCGGCCTTGATCCTGGGGTTGCCGAAGGCGACGCCGTCGGCCTCGTAGAAGGCGTCCGCGAGCCGGTTGAGCGTGCTCTTGGCGAGCTCGTTCGCCTCGCTGCCGGTGGCGGCGACGCGGTCGGTGACGGCGGTCGTCCCGCCGCCGAGGTCGTTGCTGACCTTCGAGCGCTGGACGCCCGGCTGCGACGACGTCGTGGCGCCGGCCGCGGTCCCGTTGACCGCCTGCTTGTTCTTCGGGTCCCACGCGCGCACGTTGACCGTCTTGGGCTGCTGCACCCCGCTCATGCGGGGGCGGAAGGAGATCAGCTCCTGCTGCCACTTCAGCGTCACCGGAGCGCCCGTGGTCACGTTCGCCGGGCGGAAGTGGAGCTTGGTGTCCTCGACCACCAGCTCGTAGTCGTGCATCAGCGCGAGCCGCCAGCCGAAGTCCCAGTCGGTCTCGTTGCTCTGCTGGAAGAACTCGTGGACGACGCTCGTGGACTGGACCTGGGCGGAGAGCCCGGCCTCGCGCGCGATCTTGCCGACCATGTCGGAGGCGGACATCTGCTGGAACGTGCGCGTCTTGCGCTCGCGGTTGAGCTTGTGCGACTTGTCGTAGGCGCGCGCGACGATCGTGCAGCCCTGCTGCGTGAACTCCGGCTCGACGGCCGCGATCTGGCCCTTGAAGATCGACGCCGTCGACTGGTCGCCGGCGGCGGCGGTCTTGATCTCGATGTCCTTGCCGATCTGCAGCGGCTGGCTGTCGACGTTCTCGCCCCGGGGGTCGGACAGCTTCACGACCGCCATGTCCGGCAGCGTGAGCGAGTCGACGACCTTGATCTCGGTGGTCGCGTCGCGCCACTTCGGGTCCAGCGCCGCTCCCGCGACGAGGACGTCGAGTCCGGCGACGTGCTGTGCGGCGCCTGCGGGCATCAGGTCTCCAGCTTCGGAAGCGACAGCGGGGTGCCCCGGCGCAGGTGCAGCGGGTTGTCGACGCCGTTGGCCTCGGCGATCACGCGCCAGCGTGTGGCGTCGCCGTAGGTCTGGTAGGCGATGCTCGGGAGCGTGTCGCCGTCGCGGACGGTGTGCACGCCGAAGCCGGCGTTCGCGCGCGTGGTCGGGTTCTGGCCCTGGTTCGCGCCGTGGGACGACTTCGTCGAGGCGGTCTCGGCCTGCTTGAGGGTCATCTTGACCTCGGCGCGGATCGGCTCGCCCGTGGGCTTGAAGAGCTTGTAGGCGACGGTCAGCGACGTGCAGACCGCCTTGAAGCCGACGACCGTGCCCCACTGGAACGTGATGAACGGCGGCACCGCCGTCGTCCCGCCGCCGCTCTGGCCGGCGGGCACCTCCATCATCTTGAAGAGCGCGTCGGTCGCGGCCTGCACGGTCATCTTGCCCGTGAACAGCGTCTGGTCGAGGAGCAGGCTGAGCTCCATCTGGCGCGGGTTGCCGCCGCTGAACTGCGCGGGCGGGAGGCTCGTGCCGGTGACCTTCTCGTAGGTCCATTCGTTGGACTTCGAGATCGAGTACTCGGTCGGGTTGAAGTAGCACTCGATCAGCGGGCCGGCGTCGATCTGCAGCGTGGCCTTCGTGAAGCCGGTCGGTGCGGAGCCGTTGGATGAGGCGAGCGCGGCCATGGGCTACTGCGCGGTCGCGCCCTGGTGGGCGATCTCGAGGGACTCGGTCATCATGTCGTTGCCGCCGGCGTTGGCGTCCGGGCCGGTCCACTTGACGGGGTAGGCGCCTGCGAACGACCAGGCCTGGACCTTCTTGCCTTCGGTGTCGTAGAGCGTCAGCGACATGTCGGCCGGCTCGACCTGGACGACGGTCTTCTGGAACCAGGCCAGCAGTGCCCCCTCGGTCGTGAGGCCGCGCTTGAGCGTCAGGTTCGTGTGCTTGATCCGCGTCGGCAGCTTGTGCACGTAGTCGTTGCGCCCGCCCTCCGGGTACTCCAGCACGTCGACCTGGGCCGAGAGGCCCTGAACCTGCGTGAAGTAGCCGACCTGGATGTCGAGGCTGGGGATCTTCACCTCGAACAGGGACTGGTGGTACAGGAGCATGCGATCGGTGGCTGCCATGGCGCTCGCTAGGGGTTGTCGGTGAGGAGGTGGCCGGACTGCTCGCGCTCGACGAGCAGGTCGCGCTTGAAGCGCTCGAGGAAGTCCTCGTAGAGGGCGTCGACGTCCATGCCCTTCTCGGCGGGCGGGTGGTCGACGGGCGCAGACGGCATCGCGGGCGTCGACGGCGCGGGCGCGTCGGTCAGCTCCCGCGCGACGGTCACGGGCTCGGTCGAGAACGGCGCGACGCCGCCGGGCAGGACCGGCGCGCCGGGCACGCCGGGCACGCCGGGCGCGGGGAAGCTGACGGAGCGCAGCCCACCCTCGCCTTGCTCGATCGCGCCGCCGGTCGCCTCGGCGAGCCGCTCCGCGCTCGCGCGGGCGAGCCCGCGGGGGGCGGAGGCCGGCGGCGGCACTTCCGGTTGCGAGGAGGGGACGAGCGCCAGATGCGGCCGCGGCTCGGGCTCGGCCGGCGCCGCCGCGGAGCGGGCGAGGGCGGGCGTCGCGGCGGCACGCGCGGCAGGGCCGCCGGCCGGCGCGTCAAGCGCGCGCGAGTGTCGCGGCGCGGCCGCGGGCGAGTGGCCGGCGGCGCCCGGCGCGTCGAACGTGCGCGGTGCGGCGGGCAAGGGCGACTCGCCGCGCGCGACGGGCGCGTCGGACACGCGCGCGACGTGCGGCGCGGCGGCCGTGGGGGAGTCGCCCCGGGCGGCGGGCGTGTCGGAAGGGCGAGCGGCGGGCGAGGGCGAGTCGGCGGGGGCGACGGACGCGGCGCCGGCCGACCTGCGCGCGACATGCGGCGCGACGGGCGAGGGCGAGCCGGCGGGGGCGACGAACGCGGCACCGAAGGTCCGCGCGGCGGGCGAGGGCGAGTCGCCGGGGGCGGGAGCCGCGGCACCGTCGGACCTACGTGCGACGTGCGGCGCGGCGGGCGAGGGCGAATCGCCGGGGGCGGGGAACGTGGCACCGCCGGGCGCGTCGTAAGTGCTCGCAACGCGCGGCGCGGCAGCCGGCGTCGGCGAGTCACCGGCGTTCGGCGCGTCACCGGTGGGCGCCTCGATCGCCCGCGCGATTCGCGCCGGGGCGGCGGGCGAGGACGCGTCGCCGGCACGCGAGCGCGCGATCTGCGGGGCGCCGGGAGCCGGCGACGACTCGTCGCCGACAAGCAGGGGCGAGTCAGGTCCGGGCTCGACCGGGGCGCTGCCGCGGGTCGCGCCGGACGTGCGCGCGATGCTGTCCGAGCCGGCGATGACAGCGGCGTCGCCGCCGGACGTTGCGGCGGCACGGGGCGCGGCGCCTCCCGACGCGTTGGGCCGCGATGACGACCGCGCGACGCTCGCGCACGGCGACGGTGCCGAGGCCCCGCTGCGTGCGACGGCGGGCCGCGCGCTCGCCGCGGCGTGCGGCGGCGCCGGCTCGGCGAGCCGCGCCGGCTCGTCGTCGCGGCCGCGGATGTTGTCGAGCACGCGGCGGAACAGCCCCCGGCGCTCCGGTTCCTCGGCGGCCGGCTGCGGTGCGAGCTCGGCGATCTCGGGCTCCTCGACGGCCACCGCCGGCGGCGCCTCGGTCCGCGCGACCCACCGGACCACGGGACGCTCCGCCTTCGGCTCAGCCGTCCGGCGCGAGACACGAACGGGGCCGGCGGAAGACGCGCCCGCGTCGCTGGACGGCGCGGGCGAGGACGGGGTCGTGAGCGCGTCGCCGGACGGCGCGGGCGACGACGGCGTCCGGGGCGCGTCGCTGGACGGCGCGGGCGAGGACGGGGTCGTGAGCGCGTCGCTGGACGGCGCGGGCGAGGACGGGGTCGTGGGCGCGTCGTTGGACGGCGCGGGCGAGGACGGGGTCGTGAGCGCGTCGCGGGACGGCGCGGGCGAGGACGGGGTCGTGGGCGCGTCGTTGGACGGCGCGGGCGAGGACGGGGTCGTGACCGCGTCTCCGGGGTCCGCGGCGGGAGCGGGAGGCGACGCCGCGGGCGCGGCGGGGGTTCGCGCGACCGTCACCGGCGACGACGGGCCCGCGGGCGTGTCGCCGCCCGGCGCGGCCTCGGGGTCTGCGACGGTCGCGGGTGCGTCTCCGGAGCGTGGAGCGCGGGCGGCCGGCGATGACGTGCTCGCCGGCGTGTCGCCTGCCGGCTCGGCGGGCGTGCGGGCGAGGGCCGCGGATGACGCCGGGGTGGTGGGCGCGTCGCCGGCCGACGCCGAAGGAACGGGGGCGGTGGCCGGCGAAGACGGGCTCGCGGGCGCTGCGGGGGTCGTGGGCGAAGACGGGCTCGCGGGCGCTGCGGGCGTCGTGGGCGAAGACGGGCTCGCGGGCGC
>NZ_AUEK01000007.1 GCF_000425945.1 Candidatus Solirubrobacter pratensis | reverse complement strand
CAGGGCGAGATTCGCAACGGGCGCCAGCTGCGCGGGAGAATCGCCCCCTGGGCGATCTCTCCCTGCGAAACGAGCCCGCAGGGCGAGATTCGCAAAGGCGTCCGGGCCGCCGCGCAGAATCATCGCCGTGCACGTGATCGTCCTCGGCATCGACCCCGGCGTCGCCAACACCGGCTACGGAGTGGTCGCGCACGACCGCGGGCGCCTCGTGGCGCTCGACGGCGGCGTCATCGAGACGAGCGCGGGCCTGGACCCCGGTGCGCGTCTCGCGCGCATCCACGCCCGCGTGAGCGAGTTGCTGGACGGCTACCGGCCCGACGCGGTCGCGGTCGAGGACCTGTACTTCGGCGCCAACGCCCGCTCCGCGTTCGCGGTCGGCCAGGCCCGCGGGGTCGTGATCCTCGCGGCCGGCCAGCGCGAGATCGCCTGCACGTCGTACACGCCCCAGCAGATCAAGTCCGCCGTCTGCGGCTCCGGCCGCGCTGACAAGGGCCAGGTGCAGCGCATGGTGCAGACGCTGCTCGCGCTGCCGGAGCTCCCGAGACCGGACCACGCCGCCGACGCCCTGGCGGTCGCGATCTGCCACGCGAACGGCGCCCCGATGGCGGCCGCGCTCGCCCGCCGCGCGACGGCGGTGGCGCGATGATCGCCCTCGTCACCGGCGAGGTGGCCGTCCGGCGCGGGGATCACGTGGTCATCGCGGCCGGCGGCGTGGGCTACCGGCTCGCGGTCTCGGCCGAGACGCTCCGCCACGTCCCGCGCGTCGGCCAGCAGGCGACGCTCCACAGCCACCTGATCGTCCGCGACGACGCGCTGCTGCTCTATGGCTTCCACAGCGAGGCGGAGCGGGACCTGTTCCTGCTGCTGATCGGCGTCCAGGGCGTCGGCCCGAAGATGGCGCTCGCCGTGCTCTCAGGCGGTCCGCCGCGCGAGCTGCTGGCGGCCGTCGCGGCCGGCGACGTCGCGCGCCTGCAGGCCGTCCCCGGCATCGGCAAGCGCACCGCCGAGCGGATCGTCGTCGAGCTGCGCGAGAAGGTCGGCGCGGCGCCCGGCGACGCCCCGATCACGATCGCGCGCGGCGACGACCCGCGTCATCTGGCGCGCGACGGCCTGATCGGCCTCGGCTTCAGTCCCGCCGAGGTCGACCAGCTGCTCGACGGCGCCCCCGGCGAGACGCCCGAGGAGCTGATCGCGCACGCGCTCAAGGAGTCGCGCCGGTGATCCGCACGCCCGGCGCCGAGCCCGATCCGGACCGCCTCCGGATCCAGACCTCGCGTCTGCGCGAGGACGACGACGGCGAGGTCCGCCTGCGCCCGCGCCGGCTGGACGAGTTCGTCGGCCAGGAGGCGCTGAAGGCCCAGCTCGCGATCTCGATCCGCGCCGCGGCCGATCGCGGGGAGGCGCTCGACCACGTCCTGCTCGCCGGCCCGCCGGGCCTCGGCAAGACGAGCCTCGCCCGGATCGTCGCCGAGGAGCTCGGCGTCCCGTTCGTCCCCACGGCGGGCCCGGCGCTCGAGCGCAAGGCCGAGATCGCCGCCTTCCTCACGGACCTCGAGCCGCGCTCGGTCTTCTTCGTCGACGAGATCCACCGGCTCCCCCGGGCGGTGGAGGAGACCTTCTATCCGGCGATGGAGGACGGCCAGCTCCCGATCACCCTGGGCGTCGGCGCCGGCGCGAAGGTCGTCACGCTCGACATCCCCGCGTTCACGCTGATCGGCGCGACCACCCGCGCCGGCCTGCTGACCACCCCGCTCAGAGACCGCTTCGGAATCCAGCACCGGCTGGATCACTACGTCCCGGACGAGCTGGCGGCGATCGTGGTGCGCAGCGCCGGCGTGCTCAACGTGCCGGTCCATCTCGAGGGCGCGCGGGCGATCGCCGTGCGCGCTCGCGGCACGCCGCGCGTCGCGAACCGACTCCTCAAGCGCGTGCGCGACTTCGCCGAGGTCCACGCCGACGGGGCGATCGACGCGCAGACCGCCGACGCCGCCCTGGACCTCCTCGGCGTCGACCACGAGGGCCTGGACCGCACGGACCGCGAGATCCTCAGCATCGTGTGCGAGCGCTTCGGCGGCGGCCCGGTCGGGCTCTCCACGCTCGCGGTCGCGGTGCAGGAGGAGCAGGACACGATCGAGGACGTCTACGAGCCGTACCTGCTCCAGCGCGGCTTCCTCCAGCGCACGCCGCGCGGCCGCTGCGCGACGCCGCACGCGTTCCGCCACCTCGGCCTCGAGCCGCCGAAGGACGCCGAGAGCCTGTTCTGACGTCCGGGCACTGACCCCACGAAGGGGTCCCTTCGACCAGGCGGGAGTCCCAGCCGTAACGCGAGGACTCCCAGCGACATGAGCCGCCAGGCGAATGTCGCCAGCTACCCTCCCGATACGAAATGGCGCATCTGTTCATCTGCCCGAACTGCGGCAATCGCACGACGGCGACCGACCGCACCGCAGGCTTCCGCAACCAGGCGAGAGGCTGCTCGAAGTGCGGATTCGGGTTTCTCTTCGAGCTTCTGGACGATTACTACCCCGCGCCCAACGCCGCCTTCTTCGTCTGCGACAGCGAGGGCCGGATCATCGGCTGCGGCCGCGGCTCGCGCGAGCTGACAGGCCTCTCGGACGAGAAGGTGATCGGCCGTCCCGTGCGCGACGTCCTCGGTCTCTCCTTCGACGGCGGAGAGGACCATGTGGGCATGGCGCTCGAGTGGGGAGTGCGCCGACTCGGAAAGCGCGTTACGGTTCACGCCGAGGGAGATCTGCCGGCGAAGGCCGTCGCCGACCTCTTCCCGGCCTACGATGACGATGGCGGCCTGTTGCTGGTGCTGACCCCGTCGAAGTAGCCGCGCGAACTAGCCGATTGCCCGGCGGTCCGTCAGGACCGCACCGCCAAAGTACCCTTCCCTTACAGGTCACGCATGTCCGAACGCCGCCGCTCCTCAATCGTCCTGCTGCTCGTACTCGCTCTCATCGGCGGGGCGGTTGCGGTGGTCGCGACCAAGCCGACCCGCCTGGGGCTGGACCTCCAGGGCGGCGTCCAGCTCGTCTACCACGCCGAGCCGACCGCGGCGCAGCCGAAGATCGACGCCGACGCCATGCAGCGGTCGATCGATCTGATGCAGCAGCGCGTCAACGCGTACGGCGTGTCCGAGGCCGAGATCAACCAGGCGGGCTCCAACCAGATCGAGGTCGGGCTGCCGGGCGTCAAGGACGCCGAGCGCGCGGCCCAGCAGGTCGGCTCCACGGCGCAGCTGTTCTTCTACGACTGGGAGGCCAACCTCCTGGACGACAAGTGCAAGACGACGCCGGACGTCAACGCGAACAACCGCCAGCCGACGGTGGGGCTCTACAAGGCGGTCACGGCGGCGTCGAAGTGCACCGACGTCGGCGTCGGCCCGAACGGGCCGACCGACGCCGGCGACCAGAAGTACGACGGCGGCGTCTCGCAGGCGGCCGCCAAGCCGCGCTTCTACGCGTTCAACAAGAAGACGCACCAGGCGTACGTCAACGGCCAGACCTTCAATGACCGCAAGTCGGCGCTGGACTCGCTGAGTGACGCCCAGAAGACCAACGCCGAGATCGTCGAGGTCCCGGCCGGTGTCCTGGTCCTGCGCAACTCGAAGGCGAACGCGAACGCCGCGCCGCCGGACACCTGGTGGGTCCTGCGCGACCGCCCGGGCCTGTCGGGCGCCGACATCAAGAACCCGGAGCAGAGCTTCGACCAGTCGGTCGGCAACGAGCCGATCGTCACCTTCAACTTCACGAGCAAGGGCCGCAAGGCGTTCCACGACATCACGCGGACCGTCGCCCAGCGCGGCCAGGACAACGCGTTCGGCGGCGACCCGATCTCCACCTCGCAGCACTTCGCGATCGCGCTCGACAACGAGCTCGTCTCCGCGCCCTACATCAACTGGCGCGAGAACTCCGACGGCATCGACGGCGCCAACGGCGCGCAGATCTCCGGCAGCTTCACGATCCAGAGCGCCCAGGATCTCGCCAAGACGCTGAAGATCGGCGCCCTGCCGCTGAAGCTGACGCTCGTCTCGCGCTCGCAGGTCTCCGCGACGCTGGGCAAGCAGGCGCTGGATCAGGGCCTGAAGGCGGGCATCGCCGGCTTCATCATCGTCGCCCTCTTCCTGATCATCTTCTACCGCGTGCTGGGCGTCATCGCGACGGTCGCCCTGGGCATCTACGCGCTGTACTTCTACGCGCTGGTCAAGCTGATCCCGATCACGATGACGCTCCCGGGGATCGCGGGCCTGATCCTCACGCTCGGCGTCGCGGCCGACGCGAACATCGTCGTGTTCGAACGCGTGAAAGAGGAGATACGCGCCGGTAGAGGCGTGTCGACCGCCATCGTCACGGGCTACCGCAAGGGCCTGACGGCGATCGCGGACGCGAACATCGTCACGTTCCTCGTCGCGTTCATCCTCTTCATCATCGCCACCGCCGGCGTCCAGGGCTTCGCCTTCACGCTCGGTCTGGGCGTCATCGTCTCGCTCTTCACCGCCGTCCTCGCGACGCAGGCGATCCTGTACTCGCTGCGCGGGACGCGGCTGATCACGCACAAGTCGGCGCTCGGCGCCGGCGAGCAGAAGTACAAGTTCCGCTGGGACTACATGGGCAAGGCGAAGTGGTTCTTCTCCGCCTCCGGGATCATCCTGCTGATCGGCGCCCTGGCGATCTCCGGCAAGGGGATCAACTTCGGCATCGACTTCGACGGCGGCACGCGGATCACGACGGCGCTGGAGAAGCCGGCGACGGTCGAGCAGATCCGCAACGTGCTCTCGCCGCTCGGCCTGTCGGACGCCAAGATCCAGACCCTGTCGAATCCGCAGCTGGGCAAGAACGTCGTCCAGATCTCGACCAAGCAGCTCGGCCCCAGCGGCGTCGACCGCGCGGAGGCCCGCCTGGACTCGGCGTTCGGCGTCCAGGGCCAGCCCGAGGAGGAGTCGATCGGCCCGAGCTTCGGCAAGACGGTGGCCAAATCCGCGCTGATCGCGATCATCGCCTCGCTGGCCATCATCTCGATCTACATCGCGCTGCGGTTCGAGTGGAAGTTCGCGGTGCCGGTGCTGATCGCGCTGATGCACGATGTCCTGATCGTGTCCGGCGTCTACGCCCTGGTCGGCCGGGAGGTGACGACGTCGACGGTCGCGGCGCTGCTCACGATCCTGGGTTACTCCCTCTACGACACGATCATCGTGTTCGACCGCGTGAGAGAGAACATCCCGCGCATGCCGAGCGCGGCGTTCTCGCAGATCGTCAACCGGTCGATGTCCGAGGTCATCACCCGGTCGCTGGCGACGAGCTTCTGCACGCTGCTGCCGATCCTCTCGCTGCTGCTGTTCGGCGGCGACACGCTGAAGGACTTCGCGTTCGCGCTGCTGATCGGCGTCGCGTCCGGCACGTACTCGTCGATCTTCATCGCGACCCCGGTGCTGACGCACTGGAAGGAGCGCGAGCCCGGCTTCCGCGCCCGCCACGAGCGCATCCTGGAGACGCTCGGCGAGGTGCCGGCCTATGCCACCACGGCGCAGGGCGGGCCGATCGACGTCGCGCCCAAGGACAGCAAGCGCGGTCGCCGCCGCGTCACGACGCCGGTGGGCGAGGAGGTCTCGGGGTCGGAGTTCACCGAGATGGTGCGCGACCTCGGGCTGGACGAGGAGAAGGGCAAGCCGGCTCGCGAGCCGGCTGCCACGGGCGCCTCGCGTCCGGTCGGCGGGCGCCGTGCGCGGGCGCGCCAGAGCGGCGGCGCGCCGCCGGCGGGTCCGTCGTCGCCGCAGCCGCCCGACGGCGGCTCGCAGGAGCCCAAGGAACGCAAGCCGCGCAATCGCCGCCACGGGAGGCCGCGCTGATGGGACTGCTCGTCTGGGTCATGGTCGGCCTCGCCATCTGGCACGGCACCGTGTGGCTGCCGGACAACTTCTACGGCGGGATCGTCGGCGCGTTCTGCGGCGCCCTGCTGGGCTCGGTGATCCTCGGGATCATCATCAACGTCGGCTCGATCCCGGGCCAGCACGACACCGACCTGCTCACCGGCGTGGAGGCGATCCCGGGCGCGCTGCTCGGCCTCGCCGCCATGTGGTCCCTGGGCGTTCGCCAGCTCAGGCAGCAGGGCCGGCTCGCCTAGCGGCGAGCCCAGACCGCCCAGAGCTGATCGCCTGCGCCCGTCAATGACGTGCGCAGGTCGCTCTCGGCCGGGCCGAAGCCGGGCGTGGCGGCGAAGCGCTTGCGCAGCCGCCGCACCTGCGCGGCGGTGTCGGGCGCGAGCTGGTTGGTGAACGTCACCACGAAGCGCCCGCCCGGGGCGAGCACGCGCGCGACCTCGGCGAACAGCTCGGGGTCGTCGGGCAGCCCGAAGTAGACGACGTCGTCGAAGCTGTCGTCGCCGTGCTCGAGCCACCCCCCGCCGTGGACCGTGAGGTCGTCCGGCGGCACATTGAAGTGCTCGAGACCGGCGCTGCCGAGGTCCAGCACGTGCCCGTCGATCTGGAGGTCGTCATAGAGGTCGCGGATCGCGTCGATCGCCGCCGCGTCTAGCCGCATGCGCCTCATCTTGCCTCATTCCGTCCTGAGCCACACCTAGCCTGCCGGGGACGTGGACGCCCGTCTGACCGTGTCGCCGTACGAGTTCGCCGCCGCGGCGCGGCTGGCGCGGGCGCTCGGCTGCTCGCACGTCCTCGCGCAAGTTCTCGTGCGCCGCGGGCTGGGGGAGGCCGGCGCGGCGCGGGAGTTCCTCGCGGCGCGGGTCGAGCACCCGCTAGAAGCGTTCCCGGGGCTGGCCACGGCGGCGGTGCGGATCCTCGGGCACGTGGCGCGCGGCGCCCGGATCACCGTCCACGGGGACTACGACGTGGACGGCATCTGCGCCACCGCGGTGCTCGTGCGGGCGCTGCGCACGGTCGGCGCGGACGTGGACTGGTACCTGCCGTCGCGGATCGACGACGGGTACGGGCTGGCGGCGGCGACGGTGGAGCGGCTGGCCGCGCGCGGCACGCAGCTGCTCGTCACGGTCGACTGCGCGATCACCGCCGTGGAGGAGGTCGCGGCCGCTCGCGCGGCCGGCATGGACGTGATCGTCACCGATCACCACAGCCCGCGGGCCGACGGTGCGCTGCCGGACGCCCCGATCGTGCATCCCGCGCTCAACGGCTATCCATGTCCGGAGCTGTGCGCCGCGGCGGTGGCGTACAAGCTCGCGCAGGCGCTGCTCGCCGCCGCGGGGGAGGACGCGGCGCGCGCGGACGAGGATCTGGATCTCGTCGCCCTGGCCACGGTGGCCGACGTCGTGCCGCTGCACGGGGAGAACCGGCGGCTCGTGCGCGCGGGGCTGCGCGCGCTGGCCAACACGCGCAAGGTCGGGTTGCGCGCGCTGATGGACGTCGCACGCGTGGACCCGAGCCTGGTGGACGAGAGCGCGATCGGGTTCCGGCTCGGGCCGCGTCTGAACGCGGCCGGCCGGCTGTATCGCGCCGATGCGGGGTTGGAGTTGCTGCTCACGGAGGACCGAGAGCGGGCGCGCGCCGTCGCGGCGGAGCTGGACGCGGTCAACTCGGAGCGTCGCGACGTGGAGACGCGGATCCGGTTCGAGGCCGAGGCGCTGGCGTCCGAGTCCAGCGGCGCGGCGGGATTCGTCCTGGCGTCCGAGGGCTGGCACCCGGGCGTGATCGGGATCGTCGCGGCGCGGATCGCGGAGCGCCATCACCGCCCGGCGGTGCTGATCGCGCTGGAGGGCGACGAGGGCACGGGCTCCGGCCGGTCGATCCCGGCGTTCGACCTGCTGGGCGGGCTGCATGCGACGTCCGCGCACCTCGAGCGCTACGGAGGGCACAAGGCCGCGGCGGGCGTGTCGATCCGGCGCGAGAACGTCGACGCGTTCCGCGAGGCGTTCACGGCCCACGCCGCGGCGGTGCTGCGGCCGGAGGATCTGATGCCGGAGGTGCGGATCGACGCGGTCGCCCAGGGCGACGCGCTGTCGCTGGCGCTCGCCGAGGAGCTCGAGCAGCTGGCGCCGTTCGGCATGGGCAATCCGCGCGTGTCGCTGCTCGTCCCGGCCGCGACGCTGAGCGAGCCGCGCGGGCTGGGCGAGGGCGCCCGGCACTGCGCGTTCACGCTCAGCGCGGGCGGCGCGCGGTCGCGCTGCGTCGCCTTCGGGGCCGGCGAGAAGCTCCCGGTCGAGCCCGGCGTGCCCGCGGACGCCGCGGTGCGCCTGGAGATCGACCGCTGGAACGGCACCGTCTCGCCACGGCTCGTGCTGCGCCACGCCCAGGCGGCCGCGCCGCGCCCGATCGAGATCCTCGGCGAGGCCGCGTTCATGGCGGGAGTCGGGAAGGAGCTCGACCGCGACCTCCTCTATTGGAGCCTCGCGGGCGGCCGCGGTGACCTCGCGGAATTCGCGGGCGGCGGAACGCGAGAGCCGGCGCTTCCCGCCGGCGCGCCGCCCGCGTTCGCGGGCGGGGAGCCTGCCGACCACGCAGCCGCGGCGCGCGAGGCCGCGCTGGCCGGCGTGTACGGCTTCGCCGCCGCGGCCCGCGCCGCCGCCGCGGAAGCGGCCGCCTCGGGGGACGACGCGGCCTCGCGCGCCGACGCGGTCGGCCGCGGCGACGCGGTCTTGCGCGACGGCACCGCCGCGCCGCGCGAAGCCGTCTCCGCGCCCGCCCAGGCGTCCATCGCCACCTTCACCGGCGGCCCCGACCCCGCCTCGATGTTCCCCGCCGGCGGCGACCGCGAGCTCCGGGATCTCCGCGGCACGGGGATCGCCGGGCTTCTCGGGGACCTCGTGGCGAGCGGCGAGCCCGTGCTGGCGGTGACCGCGCACGCGCCGCATCGGGCCCGGTCGCTGCAGGCGCGCGTCGGCGGCTTCGCCGTCACGTCGTGGACCGCGCTGGAGGACGATCCGCGGATCGCGGCGCCGTTCGTGCACGTCGTCGCACTCGACCCGCCGGGCCGGCCGCCACTCGCCCATCCGTCCGGAGAGGGCTGGACGCATCTGGCATGGGGCCGGCCTGAACTAGAATTCTCTGTGCACATACATGAGTGGGACTTCGCTCTGCGCGACCCGCTGACCGCCGTCTACCGCGCCCTGCGCGCGCTGGGGACGGCCCGCGGGGAAGCCTGTGAGACGGTGCTCCGGGGCGAGGGGCCGCAGCCGAGGTCCGCCGCGCTGGCGGGGCGCCTCTTGCGGGTCCTCCTGGAGCTCGGGCTCGTGGATTTCAGCGCCGAAGGCCCGGCCCTGACGGCGGTGGAGAACCCCGAACGCACTACGCTGGAGCGCTCGGCCGCTTACCGGGCGTACCACAGACGGCTCGAGGACGGACGGCGATACCTGACCAGCAGCGACATAGTGGAGGCGGCAGCCTGAGCGGCGGCGAAGACGCCCGCGCGCCGCAGGTCACGGCGGAGGACATCCGGGCCGAGGCCGCGCGCCGCGCCACGGCCGGGCAAGCGAAGCGCGCCGAAGGCACCGCAGCCTCGTCCGGCCGCGGCTCCAAGCGCTCCAGACGCACCGCAGCCTTGTCCGGCGACATCGCTCCCGAGCTCGTCATCGCCGGCGGCGGCCCCGAAGCCGGCGACGCACCCGTCGCGGTCGCCGCTCACCGGCAGGTCGACGAGGCCGGCCACGGCGACGACGGCACCCTCACCATCCCGGACGACCTCACGCCGCTCGAGCACGAGCTGCTCGCCGACCTGTTCGCGATCGTCTCCGAGCACGCCGACGAGGTCGCCGAGCCGATCGACCGCCGCGCCGTCCTGCACGCGTTCACGTTCGCCTGCGACCACCACGCCGACCAGCGCCGCGTCTCCGGCGAGGACTTCATCGTCCATCCCGTCGGCGTCGCGAAGATCTGCGCCGGCATGCGCCTCGACACGGCGACGCTGTGCGCGGCGCTGCTGCACGACACCGTCGAGGACACGACGGCTTCGCTCGACGAGGTCCGCGAGGGCTTCGGCGAGGAGGTCGCGGGGCTCGTCGACGGCGTCACCAAGCTCACCGGCATCACGTTCCAGTCGCGCGACGAGGCGCAGGCCGAGAACTACCGCAAGATGATGGTCGCGATGGCCACGGACATCCGGGTCATCCTGATCAAGCTCGCCGACCGCCTCCACAACATGCGCACGCTCGGCGCGATGCCGAAGCAGAAGCAGATCGAGAAGGCCAAGGAGACGCTCGAGATCTACGCGCCGCTCGCGCACCGGCTCGGCATCCACGCGATCAAGTGGGAGCTCGAGGACCTCGCGTTCGCGACGCTGCACCCGCGCAAGTACCAGGAGATCAAGGGCCTGGTCAACCAGCAGCGCGAGGAGCGCGAGCGCTATGTGGCCAAGGCGGGCGGATACCTCGCCAAGGAGCTCGAGGCGCTCGGCATCACGGCCGAGATCTCAGGCCGCGCGAAGCACTTCTACTCGATCTACTCGAAGATGACCAAGAAGGGCCGCGAGTTCAACGAGATCTACGACCTCACGGCCATGCGCGTCATCGTCGACTCCGTCAAGGACTGCTACGGAGCCGTCGGCGTCATCCACTCGCTCTGGAAGCCCCTGCCCGGGCGCTTCAAGGACATGGTGGCGATGCCGAAGTTCAACATGTACCAGGCGCTCCACACGACGGTGATCGGGCCCGAGGGGCGCCCGCTGGAGATCCAGATCCGGACCGGCGACATGCACGAGACGGCCGAGTACGGCGTCGCCGCGCACTGGCGCTACAAGGAGGGCAACCAGGCCCGGATGGACCCGACCGACGCCAAGCTGAAGTGGCTGAAGTCGCTCCTGGACTGGCAGAGCGACAGCGACGGCGACGACCCGGCGGAGTTCACCGACCAGCTTCGCGGCGAGCTGATCGAGGACGAGGTCTTCGTCTTCACGCCCAAGGGCGAGGTCAAGTCGCTCGCGGCCGGCGCCACCCCGCTGGACTTCGCGTACGAGATCCACACCGACGTCGGTCACCGCTGCGTCGGCGCCCGCGTCAACGGCAAGATCGTCCCGCTGCACTACGAGCTGCAGTCGGGCGACATCGTCGAGATCCTCACCTCCAAGCGCGAGCGGGGCCCGTCGCGCGACTGGCTCTCGCTCGTCAAGACGACGCGCGCCCGCAACAAGATCAAGGCGTGGTTCAAGGCCGAGAGCCGCGAGGACTCCGAGCACACGGGCCGCGAGCTGCTGCAGGAGCACCTGCACAAGGCCGGCCTGCCGGCCCAGAAGCTCACGGGCTCGCCGTTGCTGGCCGACGTCATCCGCGAGCTGGGCTTCAAGAAGGCCGACGACTTCTACATCGCGCTCGGCGGGGCGAAGATCTCGCCGAAGGTCGTCGTCAACAAGGTCATGCAGCGCCTCAAGCAGGGCGAGGCCGGCGTCGAGGAGCCGACGCCCGGCGAGGACCTGCTGCTCGATCGCCGCAAGGCGCCCGCGCTCAGGCGGCCCGACGGCACGGCGGCGAAGTTCGGCATCCAGGTCGAGGGTGTGGCGGACGTCCCGCTGCGGCTGGCCAAGTGCTGCCGCCCGGTGTCCGGCGACCCGATCGTCGGCTACGTCTCGCTCGGCCGCGGCATCACGATCCATCGCGACGACTGCCCGAACGTGGCGGCCCTGCGCAAGGATCCGGGCCGCTTCGTGCCGGTCTCCTGGGACGGCGACAACGAGACGGGCTTCAAGGTCGAGATCCAGGTCGACGCGTGGGACCGCCACCGTCTGCTCGAGGACCTCAGCCGGACCTTCGCCGAGGCCGGCATCAACATCGTCGAGGCGCGCTGCCTCGTCCAGCACCCGATGACGCGCAACCGCTTCGTGATCGAGGTGGGGGACACCCAGGCGCTGAAGGCCGCGATCTCCCGCCTGCGCGCGATCGACAGCGTGTTCGACGCCTACCGCGTGATCCCGGCCGGGGGTTAGCACTACCGCGAATGGCAGGCTGGCGTCCTGTATCACAGGGCCGCCGCGGAAGATCATCCGGCTATGAGCACTCCCCGCACCGCTCAGACGATCGTCGCCCGGCTCACGAACGTCGCCCTCACCCCGGGGCGCGACGCGCACGACCGCCAGCGCGAGCTCGTCCGCGCGAGCCTGCTGGCCCGTTAGGCCACGACCCGCAGGACGCCCGGCGCCACCGCGAAGCGCGCTTCGAGCTCTTCGCCGATGTAGTCGCCGTCGACCTGGAGCGGGAGCGGGCGCGCGTCGGCGGACTTCACGACCGCCTCGGCGAACCCGCCGAACGCCGCGATCCCCCGGTGCTTGGCGATCCGCGCCGCACCCGAGAGGGCGCGGAACGTGACGGTCGGGACGTCGTACGGGCGCGCCCGCGTGAGCACGACGCCGGCCAGCGCGCCGGACTCGAAGCCGCCGCCTTCGACCAGCGGCACCGCGCGCGACTTGAAGTACGTGTAGTTGGCGGAGTTCTGCACGAACGCGCTGACACCGCTCACCGGCGGCGCGCCGTCGACCTCGATCGTCAGCTTCGGCGGGTTCACGACATAGCGCGACAGGAACGTCGCGACGGCCGACTCGACGAAGTAGAACGGGCCGAAGCGCGCCTTCAAGGCCGGGTGGGAGTCCACGCGCTTGACGACGCTCGCGTCGAGCCCCATGCCCGCCGCGAACGTGAAGTAGCGGCCGTTGAGCATGCCGAGGTCGACCGGGCGCGGCTCCCAGCGGTCGGCCAGCCGCAGCAGGTGCTCGGTGGCGTCCACGACGTCGGTCGGGATGCCGAGCTCCTTCGCGAACACGTTGTTGGAGCCGCCCGGCAGCGCGGTCAGCGCCGTCTGGGTGCCGGCGAGGCCGTTGGCCGCCTCGTTGACCGTGCCGTCGCCGCCGAACGCGACCACGATGTCGTATTGGGCGGCCGCCGCCTGGAGACAGAGCTCGGTCGCGTGCCCCCGGCGCTGGGTCTCGACGACGTCGACGTCGTAGCGGCCCTGGAGCGCGTAGACCACGAGGTGGCGCAGCCGCTCCTTCATCGCCGTCGCGATCGGGTTGACGATCACGAGCATGCGCTTGGCCCGGCCCTTGCCCTGAAGGGCCGCGACCACTGGGTCCACTACAGCCATCTGCGCCGCCGGAAGAAGAGCGCGACGCCCACCACCACGGCGAGCATGACGACCATGATGACCCAGAACGCGTGGATGGATCCTTCGCCCGGGACCCGCACGTTCATGCCGAAGATGCTGGCGATCAGCGTCAGCGGCAGGAAGATGATGCTGATCGCGGTCAGGACGCGGAACGTCTCGTTCGTGCGGTGCGCGAGCGCGGACTCGTTCGTGGCCTCCAGGCCCTCGACGACTTCCTTGTAGTTCTCGAGCATGTCCCACACGCGCTCGGACGCGTCGATGATGTCCTCGAAGTAGATGTCGAGGTCCTCGGCGATGTAGCGCGCCTTGTTGCGCTCGAGGTCGCGGAACGCGGCGCGCTGCGGGCGCACGACCTTGCGGAAGTTGATGATCTCCTGCTTGACGTTGGAGATGTCGCGCACGACCTCCTCGCCCTTGCCCTCGAAGATGTCCTCCTCGATGCGCTCGAGCTTGTTGCCCATCTTCGCGAGCATCGGGAACGACGCGTCGACCGAGTCGTCGACGATCTTGTAGAGCAGGTAGCCGGGGCCCTTGGCGAAGATGTCCTCGCGGATGTCCTCGTTGGTGCGGCAGCGCTCGAAGAGGTACTCGATCGGCTGCAGCGGCTCGTTCGGCAGCGTGATCAGGAAGTCGGGGCCGACGAAGATGTCGACCTCGGCCGCGTTCAGGCGCGAGACGCGCTTGTCGTAGCGCGGGAAGTGCAGCACGATGAACAGGTAGTCGTCGTACTCGTCGACCTTCGGGCGCTGGTTGCGCGAGCGGACGTCCTCGTAATCGAGCGGGTGGAAGTCGAAGTGCTCCTCCAGCCACGCCATGTCGATGGTGCGGGGGCGCTCGATGTTGATCCAGCGGAGGCCCGGCGCCTCGACGAGCTCGACGCGGGGCTCTGTCGCGTCCGGCTGTGCCTCAACGACCGCGCGCGAGCGGCGACCGAACGGGCTGCGTGGCAGGCTCGGCATGACGAGGACTGAGGGGCTCGTCGGTCGTCGGCATCATGCGCGGAATTGTATCCCCCGAGGTCAGGTTTTCGCTACGCTTGCCGACCACATAGCTGGACGCATCCAGAGGGGTGGAGGGATTGGCCCATTGAAACCCCGCCAACCTGTCCCGGTCGCACGCCGGGACAAGGTGGCAATTCCATCAGGCTCCAACGAACAAGCCTGGGAGATGCGGTGATGGGGCTACCGGTCTCCCGAGTCGACCCCCCGCCGCACCACCGGGCGGAGGAAACAGACCACATGCCGGCAGATGCCCTGAAGTGCAAGGAGTGCTCCACCACGTACCCCCTCGAGGCGAGGTTCGTATGCGAACGGTGCTTCGGCCCGCTCGAGGTCGCCTACGCGCGGCCTGAGGAGGACCCCGCCGCGCTGCGCCGCCGGATCCAGGCGGGCCCGCACACGCTCTGGCGCTACGCCGACTTCCTGCCGCTCGAAGGCCCGGCGCGCTCGGCGCTGCCGACGGGGTGGACGCCGCTGGTGAAGGCCGATCGCCTCGCGCACGTGCTCGGGATCGGTGAGCTGTACATCAAGAACGAGACCGCGAACCCGACGCACTCCTTCAAGGACCGCGTCGTCTCGGTCGCGCTGGCGCGTGCAAAGGAGCTCGGCTTCGACACGCTCGCGTGTGCCAGCACCGGCAACCTCGCCAACGCGGTCGCGGCGCACGCCGCCGCCGCCGGGCTGCCCGCGTACGTGCTGATCCCGCACGACCTCGAGGAGCAGAAGGTGCTCGCCACCGGCTCCTACGGCGCGCAGATCGTCGCCGTCCGGGGCAACTACGACGACGTCAACCGCCTCTGCACGGAGGTCTCGGGCGAGCGGCCCAACTGGGCGTTCGTCAACGTCAACCTGCGCCCGTACTACGCCGAGGGCTCCAAGACGCTCTCCTTCGAGGTCGTCGAGCAGCTCGGCTGGGAGCTGCCCGACCGGGTCGTGGGCCCGATCGCCTCCGGCTCGCAGTTCACCAAGCTCGCGCGCGGGTTCGACGAGTTCATCGCCGCCGGCCTGGTCGAGGGCTCGACGCCGATCATGAACGGCGCTCAGGCGCTCGGCTGCTCCCCTGTCGCGACCGCGTTCGCCGAGGGCCACGACATCGTGCGTCCCGTCAAGCCCGACACGATCGCCAAGTCGCTCGCGATCGGCAACCCGGCCGACGGCCCGTACGCGATCGAGCTCGCGCGCCGCACCGGGGGCAGCATCGACTCGGTCACCGACGACGAGATCCGTGCCGGCATCTCGCTGCTCGCGAAGACGACCGGCATCTTCACGGAGACCGCCGGCGGCGTGACGATCGCGACGCTCAAGAAGCTCGCCGAGCGCGGGGACATCGACAGGGACGAGCGGGTGGTCGCGATGATCACCGGCGACGGCCTCAAGACGCTGGACGCGGTCCGAGACACGTTCGAGGTCGCCGAGATCGGCGCCTCGCTGGACGCCTTCGACGCCCGTTTCGCCCCCCAGGAGGTGACGGTCTGATGCCGGTCACGGTCAAGCTCCCGACGCAGCTGCGCGACGCCGCGGGCGGCAACGCCTCCGCCACGGTCGAGGGCGGCACGGTCGGCGAGGCGCTGGAGGCGCTCTACAGCGAGCACGGCGAGCTGCGCGGGCGGATCGCCGACGACAGCGGCGAGCTGCGTCGCTTCGTCAACGTCTACCTCAAGGGCGAGGACATCCGCTTCCTCGACGGGCTCGAGACCGCGGTGTCCGACGGCGACGAGGTGACGATCCTCCCGGCCGTCGCGGGCGGATGACGCGGATCGACGAGGCGCTCGCGTCGGGCGCGGGGCCGGCGGTCTCGTTCGAGTTCTCGCCGCCGCGCTCGGTCGAGGCCGAGCTGGGCTTCTGGACCGCGATCGAGGAGCTCTCGGCGCTGCAGCCCGCGTTCGTCTCGGTCACCTGCGGCGCGGGCGGGACCACGCGCGACCTCACGCTCGCGGTCGTGCGCCGGCTGGCGCGCGAGCGCGGGCTCGAGGCAGTCCCGCACGTCACGGCGACCGGCTTCACCCGACGCGGCCTCGTCGCGCTGCTCGCCGAGGCGTTCGCGGGCGGCGCGGACAACGTGCTCGCGCTGCGCGGCGATCCGCCGCGCGGGGAGTCGACGTGGAGCGCGCCGCCGGGCGGCGTCCAGAGCTCGCTCGAGCTGATCGGCCTCGCCGCCGACGCCGGCTTCTGCGTGCTCGGCGCCGCCTACCCCGAGCCGCATCCCGACTCGCGCGGCTGGACGCACGACCTCGAGCACGTGCGCGCGAAGATCGCCGCCGGCGTGCGCGTGCTGATCACGCAGCTGTTCTTCGACAACGACGACTACCGCCGTTACGTCGATCGCCTGCGCGCGGCCGGGATCGACGTGCCGGTGCTGCCGGGCATCATCCCGATCGCGAGCATCGCGCAGATCGAGCGGATGACGGAGCTCTGCGGCGCGCGCATCCCGGTGGCGCTGCGACGGGAGCTCGAGGCGCGCCAGGACGACCCGCGCGCGGTCGCCGAGCTCGGCGTCGCCTACGCGACCGCCCAGGCCGCGGAGCTGCTCGCCGGCGGCGCGCCCGGCATCCACCTGTACACGCTCAACCGCTCCCCGGCGACACGCGCCATCGTGTCGGCGCTGCGCGCCTCCGGGGCGCTGTCGGCGGCCGCGGTCACGACGTAGGGCGAGTCCACCCGCGCCGCGCCCACGTCTCTCAGCCGGCGCGCCGAACCGCGCCCGGCGGCGCCGTGCCGCGGGGCGCGAAGTCGTCCGCGCTGACCAGATCGCGCTCGAACGCCAGGGCCAGGCAGTCGGCCAGCGTCTCCATGCTCTCCGCGACCGAGCGTTCGTACTCCGCGACGATCAGCGTGCGGTATTCCGCCTGGCGGCGGTCCAGCTCGCGCATGTCGGCTCGCGTGTGCGGTGCCTGCACCCAGATGGTGCAGTCCGCGCAGCGCAGCTCGACGAGCATGACGTCCGCGCCCTTCGCCTCGCAGCGCAGCGGCTGGAGGAACGTGGACCCGCACCGCGGGCACATTGTCAACGCTGCCACGGACGCCGAATCTACGGCGCGCGCCGGACGGAATCCGGGGGGATTGTGATTCTCGTCGCAAAGTGCCGATACTTGGGGATGTGAGCATCCCCGATCCGTCCCCGCAGGACACGACGCAGACCGAACGGCGGCTCGCGGCGTTCGGGATGTCCCCCGACGCTGCGAAGACCTACGCCGCGTTCCTCTCGGGCCGGCGCTCGATCGCGTCGTTCCCGCGCGAAGACCGCTGAAAGAGCGCGCCGGCAGCCCCCCGCAGGCGCGGAGGGCGCTGCACCTACCCGACGCCGCTCGACGACGCCGCCGCCGTCGGCTCCGCCACAGGCCCGTCGACCCGCAGCGTGAGGACCTGGCCGTGCCAGCCGTCGAGCTCGAACGTGCCGCTGCGGCGGAAGCCTTGGCGCTCGTACCAGGTCACCAGCTCCGGCGCGTCCGCCCAGCAGTCGACGCGCAGCAGCACGGCACCGGCCTCTCGCGCTTCGGCCGCCGCGCGCCGCACGAGCGCGCCGCCGACGCCGCGCCCCGCGTGCCGGGGCGACGTCACCAGCGCCTCGATGTAGCGCTCCGACTTCGCCACCGGGGAGACCCATGGCGGGCGAGCGCCGAGCACGAGCGCTCCCGCGACCTCGCCGTCGAGCAGCGCGATCCGCAGGCCGCCGCTCGCGGCCCACTCCGTCGCCTGCGCAACTCGCCGTTCGAGCGTGGAGAACGGCCGGCTTTCCCACCCGCCCATGCGGCCGCTGGCGACCAGCCGCGCGACCGCCTCGTCGAACAGCTCGAGCACCGTTCCGGCGTCGGAAGGACCGCCCTCCCGGATCTCCATGCACGTCACGCTAGCGGAGGCACGCGCTCGCGCAGGCACCCGACCAGCTCGCGCGCGTCGCGCACCACCATGTCGGCGCCGAGCTCGAGCGGGGCGGCGCTGGTCTGCGCCGTCCACAGCTGGCCGCCCGCGACGATCAACGGCCGCGGCGCGAGCTCGGCGAGCGCTTCGATCAGCTCGAGCACGCCATGCAGCACGCCTGCCGTCGCCGAGGAGAGCGCGACGACGTCCGGCCGCTCCTGGTCGACCAGCTCGACGATGTCGCGCACCGGCGGCCCGGCGCCGAGCAGGATCGCCTCCCAGCCGTCGCACTCGAGGAAGTCCGCCACCATCCGCGCGCCGAGCGAGTGCTCCTCCTGCGGGGTCCCGGTCACGATCGCGAGGCGGCCGTCCTTGGGCGGCAGCTCGCGCTGCGCGCTCAGCACGTCCAGCACCGACTGCGCGATCACGGTCGCGTAGTGCTCGTGCGCGACGTTCAGGTCCCCGAGCGCCCAGCGGTGGCCGACCTCGTAGAGCGCGGGCTGCAGGACGTCGACGTAGATGTCGGGGATCGCGACGCCGCCTGCGACCGCAGCGTCCACGGCGCGGCGCGCCCGCGCGGAGTCGCGGGCGATCAACGCCTGCAGGAAGTCGTCGCGGTGGATCTCCGCGCAGGCCATGCTCGCGCACGGTAACGTCTGAGGTGGTGGAATGCGATGTCCGCCGGCCAGCAGATAACCGTGGAGTGCCCGTACTGCGGAGCGACCTACGAGGTGTGGCCGCAGAGCGCGCCGGTGCTCGGCCTCGATCCGGAGCTCGGCGATCCCGGCTGGGTCGCCTCGCACGCCGCCGCGACCTGCCCTGAGTGCGGTAGGAGCGCCTGCTGCGGCGGGCTCTTGGCCGACCACTAGACCTAGGTCGGTTGCGGCGCGTCCGACCGCGGGCGTACCGTCACGGACATGGCGGATGCGACCGACCCCGACGAGACCGGGAAGGATCCCGTCGCCGATGCGCTCGGCAGCATCGACGCCGCGCGCCACGTCGCGCTCCTGACCGGGATGCCCGAGCAAGCCGCGGCGACCTACGCCGCGTTCCATTCCGGCCGCTGGGCTCAGGGCCCGGCGGGCCGCCGGGCCGCCGCATAGCCTAGGAAGCGCCCCGCGCGCGGCGGGGCGCTCCCTGAGGGCTCGCTTCGCTAGCGGGCGCTGACCTTCAGCGTCCGGGTGGTCGCGCCGCTGCGCACCTTGAGCACGACGCGCGGCGCCTTCTTGAGCCGCTTGGCCGACCGCAGCCGCACCGTCACCTTGCCCTTGCCGGACTTCGTCGTCGTCTTCTTGGTGCCGGCGAGCCGGGCGCTGCCCGTCAACTTCGCCGTGCGGCTGCTCGGCGCGACGGCGGTGATCGTGCACACGATCGTCTTGCCGTTGGCCGACAGGTCGCAGGTCACGCGGACGCTCGGGCTGTCGCCCGGGTCACCCTTGTCGCCCTTGGCGCCGGCGGGACCCGCGGGACCGGTCGCCCCGGTCGCCCCGGTCGCGCCGGTGGGACCCGCCGGACCCGCCGGGCCCGTCGCGCCGGCCGGGCCTGCCGGGCCGGCGGGACCCTGCGCGCCCGACGACGCCGCCGACACGCACAGGCCCTTCGTCGTCGAGTCGGCGTCGCCCGCCGAGTTGGTGCCGGTCACGCGAGCGCTGACGAGGTGGCCGAGATCGGCGCCGGTCAGCGTGTACGTGCTCGCCGTCGCTCCGCCGATCACGTCGCCGTCGCGCAGCCACTCGTAGCTGGTCGACGCCGGGTTGTTGAGGAACCCGCCGTTGACGACGGTCAGCACGGAGCCGACCGTCGGCGTGCCGGTGAGCGTCGCCGGGTTCGCCGGCAGCGGCGCCTGGACGAGCGCCGCCGCGGCCACGATCCGCACCGGGCGGTCGATCGACTTGACGTTGCCCGCCTTGTCCTCGATCTCCGCGTGCAGCGTGATCGTCGTGCCGGCCTGCGACGGGGCGGGGTAGTAGCGGAACTGGAACGGGAACGACTTCTTGGCCTTCACGAGCTGCCCGCCGACGTAGAGGCGGACCTCCTTGACGTCGCCGCGCTCGTCATGGCCGACGACCTCGGCGTCGACGGGATCGCTCGCGGCGATCGACTCGTTCTCGGCCGGGTACGTGAACTGCCCCACCGGCGGCGTCGTGTCGGCAGCGCCCGGCAGCAGGTAGCTGAACGCCCGGGCGACCAGCGCGTCGCGCGTCGCCTGGTCGACCTGCTCCAGCCCGAAGCCGAAGGTGATCGTGTCGCGCGTCGAGATCGCCACGCCGCCGTTGGCGGCCTGCGCCGGGGCCGTCTGCACGTCGAGCTCGGCGCGCTCCTGGCGCAGCGGCTGCTGCGAGGTCACGCTCGAGAGCGTGCGCAGGCGGGTGACCGACTTGGCCCGCGGCGCGGGGGCGCCGGCCGCGTCCTGATTCGGGTCGTCGCCCGCCGCGGTGTCGACGGCGAACGGCGCCAGCCCGGCGAAGATGCCGCCGGCGACGGGGCCGACCGGCGCTCCGTCGTAGGTCGCCGAGCCGTAGCCTCCGGCGCGCGCGGCGACGCCGAAGAAGTACTGCTCGATGTCGTTGTTGATGTTGTGCGGGCGGATGAACGCCGTACCCGGGCGGTCGTCGTCGCCGAGGTTGTTCGGCGGGTAGTTGAACCCGTAGAACTGGTCGGGGTTGAAGAGGAAGCTCGAGTACGCCGTCAGGCTGGTGCTCGTCGACGCGAACGTCACGTTGACGTTGCGGCCGTCGAGCACGGCCTTGCCGCCCTCGTTGAGGTAGTCGCGCAGGTTGAACCATCCCTTGGCGGCCCACTGCGAGACGGTCGTCGAGCCGCTGAACGCGGTTGGCGTGCTCAGATGGCGCGGGTTGGTCTCCGCGGCGTCCTGCGGGACGTAGTCGTCGCCGGTGTAGTAGTCGACGGCGTCGAAGTGCGAGAGCACGCCCAGGAACGTCGGGTACTTCAGGCCCGGCCGGCCGTCGGCGTTGGCGGGCGGCGCGTCGACGTCGAACGTGTCGACCTCGTAGCCGGCCGCCTTCAGCGCGTCGACGTGCTGCTGCAGGTAGCGCGGCGCCGTCGCGTAGCCGGGCTTGCGGTTGGGCGAGGTGCCGGTGTAGTCCTCGGCGGCGACGACGAGCACCCGCTTCTTGCTCTTGTCGTGCTGCGTCGACGCGATGCGGTAGGAGAAGCGCTGCTGCTGGCCGCCCGCGCGGACGGTCACCTGCACCGTGTCACCGGCGGCCGGGGTGCGCGGGGCGGCGGCGGTGCCCCAGTTGTCCGGCAGCGTCGCCCGGACGCGGACGAAGTAGGCGCCCGGCACGTCGCCGTAGCGCTCGCCGCCCTTGTACTCCTCGGCGCGCAGCAGCTGCGAGCGGCTCGCGCCGCCGGGACCGGAGATCGTGGCCGAGATGTCGACCGGGCCGAGCGAGCGGCGGACGACCGCCTCGACGATCTGCGGGCCGCCGTAGGACACGTCGAACTTCGTCGGCTGGATGTCGAGCGTCGGCTTGACCTGGTACTCGGCCGGATCCTGCGTGTAGTTCGACGGGCGGTCGACGTGCGTGGCCGAGTTGACCATGTTCAGCGCCAGGTCGAGGTTCTTGTCGAACACGGCCCTGACCTTGGCCTCGTCGTCGGGGAAGACGAACGAGCTGCCCGACGCGCCGGCGGTGGCCGCGGTGTCGAGCTCGGGCGTGAAGCCGATCGTGCCGAACTGGAAGTACGCCCAGTCGACGGTCTCGCCGTGCGTCACGTAGAGGTCGGACGCCTGGTCGGGCTGGTAGGGGTCGACGGCGGCGTCGCCGTCGGTGCCGGTGAGCGCGCGCGACAGCGTCTCGTCGTCCGACGGCCGGTTGGTGATGAATCCGAAGGACGCGTTCAGCAGCTGCGCGGCCGAGTGGTAGTTGAGGTTGTAGACCGGCTTGATCCTGCGGATGAAGCGGTCGTACGCGGCGTTCTCCGGCTCGGAGTTCGCGTAGGGGCCGCGGTAGTCCTCGGCGCTCGGGCTCGGGCTCGAGCCCTCGTTGTCCAGCGCCCACTGCTCCGGGAAGTTGCGGTTCGGGTCGACGCCGTCGCCCGCGTTGCCGTAGATGCCGTCGTTGTTGTTGTCGCGCAGCGTCTTGCGCCACAGGCGGTTGGAGTTCGCCGCGCCCGGGCCGCACAGCGCCACTGTGGCGCCGGTGCCGCACGTGAACGTGTAGTCGTAGCCGTCGGGGTTGAAGACGGGGAGGACCCAGATCTCGGTCGTCTTGAGGATGTCGCGGATCTTCGGGTCGTGCTTGTGCTCGAGGAACCACTTCGCCTCGCGGCGCGCGACCTCGGCCGCGATCCATTCGCGCGCGTGGTTGACGGCGCCGAACAGCACGGCCGGGCGCGAGCCGTCGGCCACGTTGCGCGCGTCGTCGGTGATCTTGATCGCGAGGATCGGCTTGCCGAGCAGCGAGGTGCCGATCGTCACGAGCTTGGCGACGTCGCGGTTGGCGCCGGCCTCGGCGCGCAGCTCGTCGGCGATGCCGCCCTTCTCGGAGTAGCTGCGGAACACGTCGTAGAACGGGTTGGGGCTGTCGCCGCCGGTGTCGAGCTTCTTGGTCTTCGCCAGGGCCTCTTGGGTCAGCGTGATCCCCTTGGCCTCGAGCTTGGCCGCCTGCGACGGCGTGATCGCGAGCTGGAGCTCCTGCTCGCCGGCGACGCTCGCGTCGAAGCCGGCGTGGTCGAGCTCGATGCCGGAGTCGGCGACGACCCCGGCCTGATCGCGGGTGACCGTGGCCTCGTAGGGCGTGAGGTACTCGTTCTTCGTGGCCGCGACCGCGGGGGTCGCGCCCAGGGTCAATACGGCGAGGGACAGCGCGAGAGCGCGCGTGCGCAAAGGGTTCCCTTTCGCTGGGTGAACGGACGGCGCCAAACTATGCGGAAATCCGATCGGCTTTGGGGGTTTTACGTGTGGAGATCTCTCAACGCCCGTTCGCCCCGCACACCCGGAACTCCCCTGGTGCGCTCATGCAAGGCGCGCGCTTAGAGATATAGGCGCCGCCAGGCGTCCCACCAGCGGGGCGCCTGGCTCTCGACCGTCCGCGGGCCGGTCAGCGTGACGCCCTCGCGATGGCGGTAGACGTCGGCGTCGTCGGGCGTCGCGAGCTCGACGGTGATCGTGCACGGCGCCCCCGGGTCATAGACGGGCGCGTCGCGCAGACGGGAGACCGCCTGCATCACGCCCGTCTCCAGCATCCCGCGCGCGCGGGCGGGGGCGACGTGGCGGGCGGAGAAGCGACCGAGGCCCTGCTTGACCGTGACGGTGCGCAGTGCGGGCCCGAGCAGCTCGGCGGCCTCGGCGCACACGACGTCGTCGCCGCTGACAAGCGCGACCGGGCAACCCCAGGTGCCGCACAGCGCGGCGTTGATGCCGACCTCGCCGACGGCGACGCCGTTGAAGCGCAGCTCGTGCCAGCGCGTGCTCGACACGGTGTGCGAGAGGACGCCGCGCTCGGCGCCGGCGCGCGCGTGCTGGCCGACGAGCAGCGCCGCGTCGCAGCCCGTCTCGAGCAGCTCCGTGTACCCGGTCCACTCGTGCTGCACGACGAACTCGCAGCGCTCGTCGAGCGCGTCGGGGATCAGCGAGTTGAACGAGCGGTCGCCGCCGGCGCCGTGGCAGTCCATCACCACGACCTCGCTCGCGCCGCCCTCGAACGCGCCGCGCACCGCCGCGTTGAGCTCCTCGGTGTAGAGCCGCCGGCCCTCCTCGTAGCCGTCCGCGCCGGCGTTGACCTGGTTCCAGCGGCAGATCCCGGCGACGCCCTCCATGTCGCTGATGATCAGGACCTTCAATCGTCGTCCCCGACCGGGTCCCCGTCGCCACCGAGGCGGTGCGCGAGCGTCTCCAGCGCCCACTCCGCCTGGGCCAGCGTCTCGCGCGCGTCGCTGATCAGCTTCTGGATCTCGCGCACCTGGTCCTCGAGGCTCTTGCCGGCCGGCACCATCGCGCAGGCAACGCTACAGGCTCCGACCGGGGCGGTATGGTCCGCTCGTGGACCTGCACCCCGGCGAGGACGTCGTCTTCGAAGGCCACCCGTCATGGCGGGCGGTGCTGTCGTTCTACATCACGGGCACGGTCGCGGTCGTGGTGATCGCCGTGATCGTCGCGCTGGTGGTCAGCGTCGTGGCCGGCGTGCTGGCCGCGATCGTGCTGTTCGCGCTCACGGTCGCCGTCGGGCTCGTCAAGCGGATGAGCACGACGTACATGGTCACGAGCCAGCGGCTCTACATCCGCCGCGGCATCTTCTCCAAGGCCGAGCAACAGACGCGCATCGACCGCGTGCAGAACGTCAACACCAGGCAGTCGCTGCTCCAGCGCGTCCTGTCGGTCGGCACGGTCGACTTCGACACCGCGGGCACCGACGACAGCGAGTTCCGCTTCGTCGGGATCGCCGATCCGGGACGCGTGGTCGGGGCCGTGGACCGCGCGCAGCGCGAAGCGGCCGAGGGCTGATCCGGCGAGGTCGCGGGGCGCCTGCCGTGTGAGGCTGACGCGCCCGGCAGGATTCGAACCTGCGACCTCGCGCTCCGGAGGCGCGCGCTCTATCCACTGAGCTACGGGCGCTAGCGGCCACGGAGCTTAGCGGTAGCGTTGGCGCGTGCCGAAGACGATCGCGTTCTTCCCCGAGGGCGCATATGGGCCGACGAACAACTGCGTCGGGATCGGGGACGTGCTGCGGCGGCGTGGACACCGGGTGGTGTTCATCGTCGAGGAGAGCTTCAGGGGGACGCTGGAGGCGCAGGGGTTCGAGGAACGGACGATGCGCCTGTCGCCGCCTCCCGAGGCTCCGGAGGTGCCCGGGCAGTTCTGGAAGGACTTCATCCGCGACACCGCGCCGGTGTTCCGCAAGCCGACGATCGAGCAGCTGTCGGAGTTCATCGCGCCGACGTTCCAGGCGCTGGTGGACGGCGCGCGCTACGTGGACGACCGCCTGCGCGAGATCTTCGGCGAGCTGCGGCCCGACGTGATCGTCGAGGACAACGTGGTCAGCTTCCCGGCGCTGCCGGCGAGCGGGATCCCGTGGGTGCGGATCGTCTCGTGCAACCCGGCCGAGCTGAAGGACCCAGCCGTGCCGCCGACGTTCTCCGGCTACCCGGCGAACGACCCGACCGGGTGGGACGAGTACTGGGACGAGTACGCCCGCGTCCATCGCGACATGCACGCGGAGTTCGACGCGTTCTGCCGCGAGCGCGGGGCGCCGCCACTGCCGCCGCTCGAGCTTGCGCACAGCTCCACCCACCTCAACCTCACGCTGTTTCCCGCCGAGGTGGACTACGCGCGCGCGAATCCGCTCGACGGCACGTGGCACAACCTCGAGGCGTGCGTGCGCACGACCGACGCGCCGTACGAGGCCCCGGCGGGGGAGGGGAAGCTCGTCTACCTGAGCCTCGGCTCGCTCGGGTCGGCGGACATCGCGCTGATGCAGCGCCTGATCGACACCCTGGCCGCAACGCCGCATCGCGTGATCGTCTCGCTCGGCCCGCAGCACGAGCTGCTGAGGCTCCCGGACCACATGACCGGCGCCGAGTTCCTGCCGCAGACCTCGATCCTCCCGCAGGTCGACGCCGTCGTCACGCACGGCGGCAACAACACGATCACCGAGTGCCTGTGGTTCGGCAAGCCGACCGTCGTGCTGCCGCTGTTCTGGGACCAGTACGACAACGCGCAGCGGATGGACGAGACCGGCTTCGGCGTGCGGCTGGACACGTACGGCCATGCGCCGGAGGAGCTCACCGCCGCGCTCGATCGCGTCCTCGGCGACGGCGCGCTGCACCAGCGGCTCGCGGCCGTCTCGGAGCGACTCCACCGGCGGCCAGGCACCGAGCACGCCGCCGATCTGATCGAGCGGCTGACGTGATCCTCGCCGTCATCAGCGACACGCATCTGCCCAAGGGCGCGCGCCGGATGCCCGATGCGTGCGTCGAGCGCCTGCGCAGCGCCGACGCGATCCTGCATGCCGGCGACCTGTTCGAGCTGTCGGTCCTGCGCGACCTCGAGTCGCTCGGGCCGCCGGTCCACGCCGTGCGCGGCAACGTGGACACCCCGGAGCTGCGGCTGATCCTGCCCGCGACGCGGATCGTCGAGGGCCGGATCGCGATGATCCACGACGCCGGCCCGGCGCCCGGCCGGCTGGCGCGGATGCGCAAGCTGTTCCCGGACGCGGAAGCCGTCGTGTTCGGTCATTCGCACATCCCGCTCCACGAGGAGCGGGACGGGTTCCAGATCTTCAACCCCGGCTCGCCGACCGAGCGCCGCCGCGCTCCGCGCCACACGATGGGGATGGTCACCGTCGCGACCGGACGACTGGAGTTCGAGCTCATCGCCCTTGACTGATGGCTTTCGAAAGCTATCTTTCGAAACATGTCTTTCGAGAGGCCGCGGGAGGTCACCGATCCCAAGGCGATGCGCGCGCTCGCGCATCCCGTGCGGCTGGAGCTGCTGGAGCTGCTCGCAGAAGGCCCGCTGACGGCGACCGAGGCGGGGGAGCGGGTGGGGGAGAGCCCGGCCAACGCGTCGTTCCACCTGCGCCAGCTGGCCAAATACGGCTTCGTCGAGGAGGCTGGGACGCAGGGCCGACGCCGGCCGTGGAAGCTCAAGCAGCTCGGCATGCGGTTCACCGACGTCCACGACGACGAGGCGACCGCCGGCGCCGCCCGCCGGCTGGACCGCACGTTCCGCGCCCGCTACCTCGCTCGCCTCGAGCAGGGGATGCAGGAGCGCGACGCCCTGCCGCGGGAGTGGCGCGAGGTCACCGGCGGCAGCCAGTTCCTGCTCTACCTGACGCCCGCCGAGCTGCGCGAGCTCGACGAGGAGATCACGCAGATGCTGCTGGCCCGCTACGCCGACCGCCGCGACGGCACCAAGCCGCGGCCGCCCGGCACCAGGCGGGTCGAGATGCTCGCCTTCGCCTACGTCCGGCCGGAGCCCTGATGCGCCGGCTGCTCGCGATCCGCGACGCGCGCATCTACCTCGCGGGCCAGTCGCTCTCGCTGCTCGGCGACACCGCGCTGTGGCTCGCGCTCGGCATCTGGGCCAAGGACCTGACCGGCTCGAACAGCGCCGCCGGCCTCGCGATCTTCTGCGTGATGGCGCCGCAGCTGCTCTCGCCGCTGGCCGGCCTGCTCGTCGACCGCGTGCGCCGGCGCCCGCTGCTGCTCGTCGTCAACCTCGTGACCGCCGGAGTCGTCCTGCTGCTGCTCGCGGCCGGCGAGCGCGTGTGGGTCATCTACGGGGTCGGCGCCGTCTACGGCGCGTCGTACACGCTGCTGGCCTCGGGCCAGTCGGCGCTGCTCGCGACGCTCGTCCCCCCGGACCTGCTCGGGGACGCGAACGCCCTGCTGCAGACGGTGCGCGAAGGGCTGCGGCTCGTCGCGCCCGTGGCCGGCGCCGGGCTCTACGCGGCCGCCGGCGGCGCCGCCGTCGCCGTGCTCGACGCCGTGACGTTCGCGGTCGCCGCCGCCGCGCTCGCCGCCCTGCACGTGCGCGAGGCGAGGCCCGAGCCGCACGGCGAGCCGTGGCGGCGGGCGGTGACGGCCGGCGCGCGCCACATCCGCCGCACGCCGCCGCTGAAGCACGTCGTCACCGCGGGCGCGCTCGTCCTGCTCGCGCTCGGGTTCAGCGAGACGCTGCTGTTCGCGATCGCCGACGAGGGCCTCCACCGGCCGGTGTCGTTCGTGGGCGTGCTGATGGCGGTCCAGGGCGTCGGCGCGGTGGCCGGCGCCGCGCTCGCGACGCGCGTGATGCGCCGCGCGGGCGAGGAGCGCCTCGCCGCGGCAGGGATGGCGGTGCTGGCGGCGGGCATGCTCCTGATGGCGAGCGGCGCGCTCGGGATCGTGCTGGCGGGCAAGGCGCTGTTCGGCTTCGGGATCCCGTGGATCGTCGTCGGCGCGATGACGCTGCTCCAGCGGCTCACGCCCGGGCCGCTACAGGGGCGCACGTACTCGGCGGCGGAACTGCTGCTCGGCGTGCCGCAGACGTTCTCCGTGGCGCTCGGCGCGGCGCTGATCACCGTGGTCGACTACCGCGCGATGCTGCTCGCGATGGCGGTGGTGACGACGGCCGCCGCCGTCTACCTGCAGCACCGCGGGGAGAAACGGCCTCGCGCGCGGTTCGAGACGGCGCCGGCGCGCTGAGCGCTAGCCTCGCACGCCGTCGATGGACCTCTCGCTGTTCTTCGCCGGCACGGCCGGCTCCGTCCCCACGCCGCGGCGCGGGCTTCCCGCGCTGCTGCTGCGCGCCGGCGGGGACCGGATCCTGTTCGACTGCGGCGAGGGAACCCAGCAGCAGCTGCTGCGCTCGGTCGGGCTGCCTGAGCTCGACGCGATCTTCCTGACGCACTTCCACCTGGACCACTGGCTCGGGATCGTCGGGATGCTGAAGACGTTCGACCTGCGCGCGCGAGAGCGGACGCTCGACGTCTACGGCCCGCCGGGTCTGCGCGGACTGTTCCACACGCTCAAGCCGCTGATCGGGCGCACCTTCTACCCGCTCAACGTCCACGAGCTCGAGCCGCATGCCGACGTCCGCTTCGACGGCTACTCGATCGCCTCGTTCCCGGTCAAGCACGGTGCCGGGGCCTACGGCTACGCGTTCGTGGAGGACGACCGCCCGGGGCGCTTCGACGTGGAGACGGCGCGCTCGCTCGGCGTGACCGAAGGCCCCGACTTCGGGCGCCTGCAGCGCGGCGAGACGGTCGACGGCGTGCGGCCGGAGCAGGTCGTCGGGCCAACCCGCCACGGCCGCCGGATCGTCTACTCCGGCGACACCGCGCCGGTCCAGACGATCGAGGTCTACGCGCACCAGGCGGAGGTGCTCGTCCACGAGGCGACGTTCTTGGAGGACGAGCGCGCCCGCGCGCGTGAGACGGGGCACTCCACCGCGCGCCAGGCGGCGCAGGCGGCCGCCGACGCGGACGTGAAGCTGCTCGCGCTGATGCACCTCTCGACGCGCTACTTCCCGCGCGACGTGCGCGACGAGGCGCGGGCCGTGTTCGCGAACACGGTCGTCCCACGCGACTTCGAGGCGATCGAGGTCCCGTTCCCGGAGCGCGGCGAGCCGCACCTCGTCAAGCCGGAGCCCGAGGCATAGACGGCGTTGCGCTGGCCCTCGTCCTGACGGCGGCCGGAGCGCACGCGGCGTGGAACCTGCTCGCCAAGCAGGCGCGCAGCACCGGCTTCGCGCTGGTCTGGCTCTACGGCGTCGCGGCCGTCGGGCTGTGGGCGCCGCTCGCCGTGGTCGACGCCGCCGTCGAGGGCGGGCTCAGCTGGGCGGGCGCCGGCTTCATGGCCGGCTCCGGGCTGCTGCACGTCGGCTACTACACGTTCCTGCAGCGCGGCTACCGCGACGGCGACCTGTCGGTCGTCTACCCGCTCGCCCGCGGGACGGGCCCGGTGCTGAGCGTCGCGGGCGCGATCGTCTTCCTCGGCGAGCGGCCGTCGGAGCTCGGGCTCCTCGGCGGCGCGCTGATCGTCGCCGCCGTGCTCGTGCTGGCGCTCGGAGGCGCGCGCGCCGGGATCGGCGACGCGCTGATGACCGGCGCGTTCATCGCCGCGTACACGGTCTGGGACGCGCACGCGGTCGGCCCACTCGGCCAGCCGCCGGTCGCGTACTTCGTCGGCGCCGAGGTGATCCGCGCCGCGCTGCTGGCGCCGGCGGCGATGCGCGGCGACGTCGCGGGCGCCTGGCGACGCGACCGGCGCGCGATCCTCGGCGTCGGGGCGCTGTCGCCGCTCGCGTACGTGCTCGTCCTGTTCGCGCTCACGCGCGCGCCGATCTCGCTCGTCGCGCCGGTGCGCGAGTCCTCGGTCGTGCTCGGCGCGCTGCTCGGCGCGCGCGTGCTGGGGGAGGGCGAGTTGCTCAAGCGCATCCTCGCGGCGGCCGCGATCGCCGCGGGGATCGTTGTGTTGGCGCTGTCGTAGGTGCGTGGCGGGGTGGCGGGCTGCGCTCCGAGGGCGTCCGGAGCTGGTCGCGGCCCGCAGGGCGTGGTGGGACTCGAACTGCGTATCGAGGGAGGGCCGGGGGTCTGATGGCGGCTCGCGGGGCGGGGTGGCGCATCGGGGGCGGGTCCGGAGCTGGTGGCGGCCGGCGAGGCGCCGTGGCGGGCCGGAACTGCGCATCGAGGGCGGCCCCGGATCTGGTGGCGGCCCGCGCGGCGCCGTGGCGGACCGGAACTGCGCCTTCGAGGGCGGCCTTGGAGCTGGTGGCGGCCCGCGCGGCGGATACCGCGCTCGATCGATCATCGTCGGAGCAGAAACGAGCGTTTCCGATCACGACCGCGCTCCACCGCAGGGGGTGCCCTACGAACCTTCGAACATGTCGAAGGAAGGTGAGGCACCCCCCGGCCGGGACTGATCGTTTCCGCGAAACCGGCCCGCCTCCCTCGATGCCCGCAGTTCGCCGGCGCCCGAGGGCCGCGGCGCGGAGACTGCGCGAGGCCACGCAGGCCATGGCGCTTAGGCCGCACAGCGACGGCGCGGAGATCGCGCGATCGCACGCGCGCCGTACGCCGCCGCGGCGCGGAGACCCGCGCGACTTCGCGCCCGCCGCGGCGCGGAGACCGCGCGATCGCACGCGCGACTTCGCGGCCGCCGCGGCGCGGAGAACGCGCGAGCCCGCCGCAACGCGTCGGCCCGCGCTGCTAGAACTCCTTCCGCCCTTTAACCCGGTCCCGTGAGGCCAGGAAGGAAACCCGCCAGTGCCCGATACGAAGGTCGTCCTCGACGAGGACGACATCCGCCGCACGCTCGTGCGCATCGCGCATGAGATCGTCGAGAAGAACGCCGGCCGGCCCGTCGCCCTCGTTGGCATCCACCGCCGCGGCGCGCATCTCGCCCAGCGCCTGCACGCGCTCGTCGCCGGACTGGTCGACGAGGAGGTCCCGCTCGGTGACCTCGACATCGCGTTCTACCGCGACGACGTCGCGCTGCGGCCCGCCGACCCGGCGGTGCACGACACCAACCTGACGTTCCGGCTCGACGAGTACACCGTCGTCCTCGTCGACGACGTGCTCTACACGGGGCGCACCACGCGCGCGGCGATCGAGGCGCTGTTCGACTACGGGCGCCCGGCGCGCGTCCAGCTCGCCGTGCTGGTCGACCGCGGACACCGGGAGCTGCCGCTGCGCCCCGACTACGTCGGCAAGAACCTCCCGACCGCGCGCGGCGAGCGCGTCAACGTCCACGTCGTCGAGGTCGACGGCGCCGACGAGGTCACCATCACCGAGCTCGAGGAGGCGCTGGCCTAAATGCGACACCTGCTGTCCATCGCGGACCTGGACCGCCCGGCGATCGAGCGCATCCTCGACCGCGCGAAGACGTTCACCGAGGTCTCCGAGCGCGAGATCAAGAAGGTCCCGGCGCTGCGCGGCCGGCGCGTGCTGAACCTCTTCTACGAGGCGTCCACCCGGACGCGCTCCTCCTTCGAGCTGGCCGCCAAGTCGCTGTCGGCCGACGTGATCAACTTCGCCTCGTCCGGCTCGAGCGTCGAGAAGGGCGAGTCGCTCAAGGACACGGTCCAGACGATGTCCGCCTACCGGCCCGACCTGATCGTGATCCGCAGCCCGCACGTCGGCGCCGCCCAGCTCGTCGCGGGCTGGACGCCGGCGAGCGTCGTCAACGCCGGCGACGGCAAGCACGAGCACCCGACGCAGGCGCTGCTGGACGTCTACACGCTGCGCGAGCGCCTCGGCGCGCTCGACGGGGCCAGTATCTGGATCGTCGGCGACGTCCTGCACAGCCGCGTCGCGCGCTCGAACATCATGGCCTTCACCAAGCTGGGCGCGAAAGTGACCGTGTGCGGCCCGCCGACGCTGATCCCGCGCGCGATGGAGACGCTCGGCTGCGAGGTCGAGTACACGCTCGACCGCCTGCCCGAGGCCGACGTCGTCTACGCCCTGCGCATGCAGAAGGAGCGCATGACCGACAGCTTCGTCCCGTCGATCCGCGAGTACGCCGCGCAGTACCAGATCAACGGCCGCCGCCTCGGCGCACGCCAGGTGCTGATGCACCCGGGCCCCGTCAACCGCGGCGTCGAGCTCTCGGCCGAGGTGATCGACTCGCCGCAGGCCGTGATCGGCCAGCAGGTCGCCGCCGGCGTCGTCGTGCGCATGGCGGTGCTCTACGAGCTGCTCGCCGGCCGCAGCGCTCCGCAGCCCGCCGTCACGCCTGCCCCGGTGTCGGCATGACACAGCTCGACCACCGTCCCACACCGCCCGCCGACCTGCTGATCCGCGGCGCCCACGTGCTCGACCCCCGCACCGGGATCGACGCCCCCCACGACGTGCTGATCCGCGGCGGCGCGATCGCGCAGATCGGCGAGCCGGGCACGCTGGAGCACGACGGCGAGGTGATCGGCGGCGAGGGCCGCCATCTGTTCCCCGGCTTCGTCGACCCACACGTGCACCTGCGCGTGCCGGGGCAGGAGCACAAGGAGGACCTGGACTCGGGCACCCGCGCCGCGGCCGCCGGCGGCTTCGTCGCCGTCGTCGCGATGCCGAACACCGACCCGGTCGTCGACTCCGCGTCGATCCTCGGCTCGCTGCGTGAGGCCGCGCGGCGTGAGGCGCGCATCCCCGTCGGCTTCCTCGCATCCGTCACCCGCGGGCTCCACGGCGAGGCGCTGACCGAGATGGCCGAGCTGCGCGCCGCCGGCGCGCTCGGCTTCACCGACGACGGCAAGCCCGTCCATCGCGCCGGCATCCTGCGCAAGGCGCTCCAGTACCAGAAGCTCGCCGGCGGGATCATCGCGCTGCACGAGGAGGACCCGACGCTCTCCGGCCGCGGCGTGATGCACGAGGGCGAGGTCTCCGCGCGGCTCGGGCTCGCCGGCATCCCGAGCATCAGCGAGTCGACGCTGATCGCCCGCGACGCCTCGCTCGCCCGCTACGAGGACGGCCGGATCCACATCCAGCACCTGAGCGCGCGCGAGTCGGTCGAGGCGATCGCCGAGGCCAAGGCGCGCGGCGTGAGGATCACGTGCGAGGCGAGCCCGCACCATCTCACGCTCACGCACGACGCGCTGCTCGAGACCCTGGACACGCGGCTGAAGATGAACCCGCCGCTGCGCTCCGAGGACGACCGGCAGGCGCTGATCGCGGGCCTGCGCGACGGGACGATCGACTGCATCGCGACCGACCACGCGCCGCACGCGCGTGAGGAGAAGGAGGTGCCGTTCGAGGAGGCGCCGATGGGGACGACCGGGCTGGAGACCGCGTTCGCCGCGGTCTACACGGCGGACGTCATCCCGCTCGCGCTGCTCGTCTCCAAGCTCTCCGCCGGCGCCGCGCTGATGGGGCTGGCGACGCCCGAGATCGCCGTCGGCCGCCCCGCGAACCTCGTGCTGATCGACCTCGAGGCCGAGTGGGAGGTGGGGGAGGCCGGCTACGAGAGCCGCTCCGAGAACTGCGCGTTCGCCGGCCGGCGCCTGCGCGGCAGGGTCCTCACCACGGTCGCCGCCGGCGCCGTCGCCTACCGGGAGCGCAGCATCGCGCTCCAAGCCGCATGAGATGGCCAATGGGTTCGACGATGCCAATGGGGCTGCCACGGCCATGCGGAGCGGCGGCATGAGCGCGTACGTCCTGCTCGAGGATGGCGTGCGCTTCGACGGCGAGGCCGTCGGGGCGCCGCGCTCGGTCACCGGCGAGGTCGTCTTCACGACCGGCATGTCGGGCTACCAGGAGTCGATGAGCGACCCGAGCTTCGCGCGCCAGATCATCACGTTCACGACCGCGCACGTCGGCAACTACGGTGTGTCCGAGAGCGCGATGGAGTCCGGCCGCATCCACGCCGCCGGGGCGATCATGCGGTCGGCCGCCGACTACGACGACGCGCCCCGCGCCGAGCAGGGTTGGCTGAGCTGGCTCGCGGCCAACGGGATCTCCGGCATCGCCGAGGTCGACACGCGCGCGCTCGTGCGCCACATCCGCTCCGCGGGGGCGATGCGCGGCGGGATCTTCGCCGCCGATGTCCCGGTCTCCGAGGCCCGCGAGCGGATCGCGGCTGAGCCGAGCATGGTCGGCCGCGACCTCGCGCGCGAGGTGACGATCGGGCAGCCCACGCGATACGAAGGCGAGGGCGACGGGCCGACGATCGTCGCGCTCGACACGGGCATCAAGCGCTCGATCATCCGCAACTTCACCAGCCGCGGCGCGACGCTGGAGATCTACCCGTGCACGACGCCGGCGGACGAGCTGCTGGCGCGCGACCCCGACGGCTTCTTCCTCGTCCCCGGTCCCGGCGACCCCGCGGCGCTCGGCTACATCGTCGAGAACATCCGCACGCTGCTGCACCGCAAGCCGGTGTTCGGCATCTGCCTCGGCCACCAGCTGCTCTCGCGCGCCGCCGGACTGGAGACGTTCAAGCTCCCGTTCGGCCACCGCGGCGCCAACCACCCGGTCAAGGACGTCCGCACGGGCCGGATCGCGATCACGTCCCAGAACCACGGCTTCGCGGTCAAGGGCCAGGCCGGGGAGATCATCGAGTCCGAGCTCGGCGCGGCCCAGCTGACGCACGTGAACCTCTACGACGGGACGATCGAGGGCATCCGCCTGCTCGACGTCCCCGCGGGCTGCGTCCAGTACCACCCGGAGGCGGGACCCGGTCCCAACGACAGTCTGCACCTCTTCGACGAGTTCATCGAGGCCATCGCGAATGCCTAGGCGGGACGACCTGCAGAAGATCCTCGTGCTGGGGAGCGGGCCGATCGTGATCGGCCAGGCGGCCGAGTTCGACTACTCCGGCGCGCAGGCCTGCAAGGTCCTGCTCGAGGAGGGCTACGAGGTCGTGCTCGTGAACTCCAACCCGGCGACGATCATGACCGACCCGGAGTTCGCGACGGCGACGTACGTCGAGCCGCTGCTCCCCGGTCCTGTCGCCCAGGTGATCGAGCGTGAGCGCCCTGACGCCCTGCTGCCGACGCTCGGCGGGCAGACCGCGCTCAACCTCGCCAAGACGCTCTACGAGGACGGCACGCTGGAGCGCTTCGGCGTCGAGCTGATCGGCGCGAACTACGACGCGATCTGCCGCGCCGAGGACCGCGAGCGCTTCGACGAGACGATGCAGGCCGCCGGCCTGCGCACGGCGCGCAACACGATCGCGACCACGCCTCAGGACGCGCGCGCCGCGCTCGACGCGTTCGGGCTGCCGCTGATCATCCGCCCGGCGTTCACGCTCGGCGGCCGCGGCGGCGGCATCGCGCGGACCCGCGAACAGTTCGAGGAGATCGTTCGCGGCGGCCTTGCCGCGTCTCCGATCGGACAGATCCTGATCGACGAGTCGGTGCTCGGCTGGGGCGAGTTCGAGCTCGAGGTGATGCGCGACCGCGCGGACAACGTCGTGATCGTCTGCTCGATCGAGAACGTCGACCCGATGGGCGTCCACACCGGGGACAGTGTCACCGTCGCGCCGCAGCAGACGCTCACCGACCGCGTCTATCAGAAGCTGCGCGACCAGGCGATCGCGGTCATCCGCGCCGTCGGCGTCGAGACCGGCGGCTCCAACGTCCAGTTCGCGGTCAACCCGGCGACCGAGGAGATCGTCGTCATCGAGATGAATCCGCGCGTGAGCCGCTCCAGCGCGCTGGCCTCCAAGGCCACGGGCTTCCCGATCGCCAAGATCGCGGCGCGGCTGGCGGTGGGCTACACGCTGGACGAGATCCCGAACGACATCACGCGCGCGACGCCGGCGAGCTTCGAGCCGACGCTCGACTACGTCGTCGTCAAGTGGCCGCGGTTCGCGTTCGAGAAGTTCCCCGGCGTCGACTCGACGCTCTCGACGCACATGAAGTCGGTGGGCGAGGCGATGGCCATCGGCCGCACGTTCGGCCAGGCCTTCGCGAAGGCGATCCGCTCGCGCGAGCTCGACGCCGAGGCCGACCTCTCCGGCACCGACGAGGATCTGCTGGAGCGGATCGAGCGGCCCGGCGCGGACCGCTACGACCTCATCCTCGAGCTCCAGCGCCGCGGCGTCGCCGACGGCGAGATCCGCGCGCGCACCGGCGTCGACCCGTGGTTCCTGCGCGAGCTGCGCCGCCTGGACGCCGCCGAGCACGGCGTGCGCACCTACAAGGCGGTCGACACCTGCGCGGCCGAGTTCGAGGCCGAGACGCCGTACTACTACTCCGCGCACGAGCGCGTCGCCGCGTCCGAGGTACGCCGCGGCGACCGGCCGAGCGTGATGATCCTCGGCTCCGGCCCGAACCGCATCGGCCAGGGGATCGAGTTCGACTACTGCTGCGTGCATGCGGCGATGACCGTGCGCGAGTCCGGCCGCGACGCGGTGATGGTCAACTGCAACCCGGAGACCGTCTCGACCGACTACGACACGTCGGACCGGCTCTACTTCGAGCCGCTGACGCTCGAGGACGTCCTGGCGATCGTCGAGGTCGAGCAGCCCGAGGGCGTGATCGTCTCCTTCGGCGGCCAGACGCCGCTGCGGCTCGCGGCGGGGCTCGAGCGGGCCGGCGTGCGGCTGCTCGGCACGCAGCCCGAGGCGATCGACCTCGCCGAGGACCGCGGGCGCTTCGGCGCGGTGCTCGAGCGGCTCGGGCTCAAGGCGCCTCCGTACGCGCTGGCGTCGACGCCCGCCGAGGCGATGGAGGCCGCGCCGGCCGTCGGCTTCCCGCTGCTCGTCCGGCCGAGCTACGTGCTCGGCGGCCGCGCGATGGAGCTGGCGTATACGCGCGAGATGCTCGCCGACTACTTCGCCCGGACGAAGCCGCGCGGCGAGATCTTCCTCGACCGGTTCCTCGAGAACGCGATCGAGGTCGACGTCGACGCGATCTGCGACGGCGAGGACGTCTGGATCGGCGGCATCATGCAGCACGTCGAGGAGGCCGGGATCCACTCGGGCGACTCCGCGTGCGTGCTGCCGCCGCACTCGCTCGGCGGCGAGATGCTCGAGGAGATCCGCGCCGCGACGCGCGCGCTCGCACTGGAGCTCGGGGTCGTCGGGCTGATCAACGTCCAGTACGGCGTCTACGGCGAGGACCTGTACGTCATCGAGGCCAACCCGCGCGCCTCGCGCACGGTGCCCTTCGTCTCCAAGGCGACCGGGATGCCGCTGGCGAAGATCGCGTGCCGCGTGATGCTGGGGGAGAAGCTCGCGGCGATGAGCCTGCCCGAGACGCCGGGCGGCGATCACGTCTCGGTCAAGGAGGCCGTGCTGCCGTTCGACCGCTTCGCCGGCGTCGACGCGCTGCTCGGGCCCGAGATGCGCTCGACCGGGGAGGTGATGGGCGTCGCCCCCGACTTCCCAACCGCGTTCGCGAAGGCGCAGGCCGCGGCGGGCACGCGCCTGCCGGCCTCGGGCACCGTCTTCCTCACCGTGACCGACTCCGACAAGTCGGCCGCGGTCGGCATCGCGGCGCAGTTGCACGACCTCGGCTTCCGCATCGTCGCGACGCGCGGGACCGCCGCCGGCATCAAGCGGATGGGCATTCCGGTGGAGACGATCAACAAGATCCAGGAGGGCTCGCCGCACGTCGCCGACTGGATCGAGAGCGGCGACGTCGACCTCGTGATCAACACGCCGACGGGCACGGCGGCCCGCTCGGACGGCTACGAGATCCGGCGCGCGGCCGTCGCCCGCGGGGTCCCATGCGTGACAACGATCGCGGGCGGGATGGCGGCGGCGAGGGCGATCGCGGCCGCGCGACTCGGCGCGCCGGCGGTCGTGTCGCTGCAGGAGCTCCACGCGGACGGGGTAGCACGGATAGTCTGACCGCTGAGGGGGTCTTTCCCTCAACTCCCCGAGGTCGCCGTCTTCGGCGGTCGGATACAGTGCGGCCGTCATCGGCGCCCGTTGCGACTGGACGCTTCGAAGCGCAACCTTGGGGCGTCCAAAATCCCTGCAAAGCGCCCTGTTACCGTCAAGTCCCCTTCAGAGCGTTGAACCTCAAGTAAAGGTCCAGGTGAATTCCCTACCTACGCCCTTGTCGCGCGCCGGAGGCGCTGTAGACTCGCCGCCCATGCCGCCAGCGACGAAGACGCCGTCCAAGCCCCTCGTGGCTGCCCCTGAGCGTTCCCTCGATCAGCGTATGGAGGCCCTGAAGCGCGCCAACGAGATCCGCACCGCGCGTGCGCAGCTCAAGCGCGACCTCAAGGCGGGGCGGCGCAGCATCCACGACCTGCTGCTGGAGCCGCCTGAGTACGTCGAGACGGCGAAGGTCTTCGACATGCTGCTGGCGGTCCCCAAGTACGGGCGCGTGAAGGTCAACAAGGTCCTCCAGCTCTGCCGCATCTCGCCGTCGAAGACGATCGGGGGCCTTTCGCAGCGTCAGCGCACGGAGCTCGTCTCCATGCTGCGCCGATAGCCCGGGCCTTGCTCTTCGTGATCACGGGGCCTTCGGGCGTCGGCAAGGGCACGTTGATTCGCACACTGCTGGAGCGCGTTCCCCAGCTCCAGCTCGCCGTCTCGGCGACGACGCGCGCGCCGCGTCCCGGCGAGCATGACGGCGTGGACTATCACTTCCTCAGCGACGTCGAGTTCGATCGGCGCGTGCTCGCAGGAGACTTCCTCGAGCACGCCGACTACTCCGGCCGGCGCTACGGGACCTTGAAGTCCGAGCTGGACAAGCGCGACGTCGTGCTCGAGATCGAGGTCCAGGGCGCCCGCCAGGTCGCCAAGGAGATGCCGGAGGCGGTGCGGATCTTCATCGCGCCGCCGTCGGAGGACGAGTTGCGCGTGCGGCTGATCGGCCGCGGGCACGAGACTCCGGAGCAGATCGACGCGCGGCTCGCGGTGGCCAAGGCCGAGCTCGCGGCCCAGGACGAGTTCTCGCACGTGATCGTCAACGACCGCCTGCCCGACGCCGCCGACGAGCTCGAGCGCGTCGTGCGCGCCGCGCTCTAGACTCTCGGTCGTGATTTCTCCCCGCGTAGACCGCCTGCTGGAGCACGTCGACTCGCCGTATGCCAGCGTGATCGTCGCCGCCAAGCGCGCGCGTCAGATCAACAGCTACTACCACAACCTCGGCGAGGGCACCTTCGAGGAGTTCCCGCCCCCGATGGTCGACACGGCCTCCAAGAACTACTTGACGATCGCGCTCGAGGAAGTCGCGAACGGCAAGGTGGCCTACCGCTACCGCGGCTGAGATCATCTGAAGCCTCGTGCCGCGCATCCTGCTCGGAGTGTGCGGCGGCATCGCCGCCTATAAGGCGCTAGAGGTCACGCGCCTCGCCACCAAGGCGGGGCACAGCGTGCGCGTGGTCTGCACCGAGGCGGCCACGCGCTTCGTCGGCACCGCATCCTTCGCCGCGATCACCGGCGCGCCGGTGCTGATCACCGAATGGGAGCCGGACCCGCTGCGCGGCGCCTTCCCCGGCGATCCGCCGCCCGAGCACGCCCCGCTCTCGCACCTCGCGCTGGTCGAGCGCGCCGACGCGTACGTGATCGCGCCCGCGACCGCGCAGACGCTCGCGAAGCTCGCGGGCGGGCAGGCCGACAACCTGCTCACCGCGGCGGCGCTCGCGTGCCGGCGACCGATGATCGTGGCTCCGGCCATGAACCACGCGATGTACGAGCATCCGGCGACCCAGGCCAACCTCGACGCGCTACGCGCGCGGGGGGTGATCGTGCTGGAGCCGGGGACCGGGCCGCTGGGCTCGCCGGGCGAGTTCGGCATCGGCCGGCTGCCCGAGCCGGCGGAGATCCTCGCCGCCGTCGAGGCCGTCCTCGCCGCTGCGCCCCGCGACCTCGACGGTCTCGGCGTGCTCGTCACGGCAGGCGGCACGCGCGAGCCGATCGACGCCGTGCGCTTCGTCGGCAACCGCTCCTCAGGGCGCATGGGCCTGGCGATCGCCGCCGCCGCCGAGCGGCGCGGCGCCAGCGTCACCCTCGTCGCCGCGAACGTATCGATCCCCCGGCCGCCCGGGATCGAATACGTGGACGTGGAGACCACCGCGCAACTCGCCGCCGCCTGCGACGCGCACTTCGATGCCGCCGACGTCCTGATCATGGCCGCGGCGGTCGCCGACTACGCGCCCGCCGCCCCGCACGCGGGCAAGCTCAAGAAGGACCAGACCGGGGAGGAACTCACCCTGCGGCTGGAGCGTACGCAGGATGTGCTGTCCGGCCTCGCCGCCCGCCGCCGCGCGGACCAGATGCTCGTGGGCTTTGCCGCCGAGCACGGCGACGGCGCGCTCGCGTACGGTCGCGAGAAGCTGAGCCGCAAGAACCTCGACGCCGTCGTCGTGAATGACATAGGCGGCACGGGCATCGGCTTCGACGCCGCCGACAACGAGGTGTGGATCGTGACCGAAGGCGATGAGCGGCATGTGCCGCGCGCGCCGAAGGACGAGATCGCCGAGGCGATCCTCGATGCCGTCTTGAACCGCCGTTCATCTAACGAGTTAAAGGTTCGCGACTGAATGGAACCCCTGGAGGAAGCCGCACCGGAGGGCCTTGCCCCCGCCGAGATCGAGGCCGCGGTGTCCGTGGCGCGCCGGGTCGCCGACAACATCCGCCGTGCGGTCGAGGTGCGCGACAACGTGATCCAGCACGTGATGGTCGCGATGCTCGCCGAGGGTCACATCCTCGTGGAGGACTACCCGGGCGTCGGCAAGACCGCGCTCGCGCGCGCGCTCTCGCGCTCGATCGACTGCCAGTTCGCGCGCGTGCAGTGCACGGCCGACCTCCTGCCCGCCGACATCGTGGGCACCAACGTCTACAACCAGCGCGAGGCTCGCTTCGAGTTCCGCCCGGGTCCGATCTTCGCCAATGTCGTGATCGTGGACGAGGTCAACCGCGCGTCGCCGAAGACCCAGTCCGGCCTGCTCGAGTGCATGCAGGAGCGCCATGTCACGGTCGACGCGATGTCGCACGAGCTCGCGCGCCCGTTCCTGGTCTTCGCGACCCAGAACCCGGTCGAGTACGAGGGCACCTACCCGCTGCCCGAGGCCCAGGTCGACCGCTTCATGGTGCGGCTCTCGCTCGGCTACCCGGACGCCGGCGCCGAGGCGATCATGCTCGCCGGCCACGAGTCCGGCGACCGCGTGCTCGACCTCGAGCCCGTGACCGACCGGGCCGAGGTGGTCGACGCCGTCGAGACCGCCCATCGCGTCCACGCGTCGCGCGCGCTGCGCGACTACATCGTGGCGCTGCTGCGGCGCACCCGCGAGGATGACCGTGTCGAGCTCGGCGCCTCCCCGCGCGCGGGCCTGATGCTGCTGCGTGCCGCCAAGGCGCGCGCGCTCGTCAGCGGCCGGGACCATGCCCTGCCCGACGACGTCCAGGCGCTCGCCGAGCCCGTGCTCTCCCACCGGCTGATGCTCGCCCCTGAGGCGGCGGGCGTCACGCGCGAGGAGATCGTGCGCGACGCGATCGCCGCGGTCCCGGCGCTCTAGAAGGTCACTGATGCGCTCGGCACTCGGCTGCGCGGGACTCGGGCTCCTGCTGCTGCTGGTCGCCGGCACGTTCGACGCCGAGCCGCTGTACGTCACCGGCGCCGCGCTGCTGCTGCTCGGCGCCGGCGCGATGCTGTGGATCGGGATCGGCAGCCGCGGCGCGTCGCTCGGCCGCGAGCTGACGGCGCGCTCGGTGATGGAGGAGCAGCCGCTGCAGGTGCGCATCCACGCCAAGGCGGGGCGGATGCCGCTGCCGCCGGGCTGGATCGACGAGCCGCTGCTGCCCGAGCCTGTCCGGCTCGCCGCCGGGCGCCGCGACGCGCGCGTGCGCATCGACGTCACGTTCGGCCGCCGCGGCCGGCGCCGGCTGCCGCCCCCGGCGCTCGTGCTGCGCGACCCGTTCGGTCTCGCCCAGCGCGTGATCGGCGGGCCGGCGACCGACGAGGTGCTCGTGCTTCCCAAGCTCTACCCGGTGACGGTGACGGCGGGCGGGGGAGACTCCACGCCCGCGCACGCGCGTGCGTCGCTGCTCGCGCAGGCGGAGACCGAGATCGACGGCCTGCGTCCCTGGCGCGAGGGCTCGCCGGCGTCGCGCATCCACTGGCAGTCGTTCGCGCGCGGCGCCGGACTGATGGAGCGCAAGCTGATCTCGGAGGCCGACTCGCGCCCGCTGATCGTGCTGGACCCGCGCGCGCCCGCCGGCCCGGAGGCGCTCGACGCCGCCGTGCGCGCCGCCGGCTCGCTCGCGGTCCACTTCGCCAAGCGCACCGGGTGCGGGCTGCTGCTGCCGGGCGACCGGCGCGCCACCGTGATCGTCCACGACCTGCTGGCCTGGCCGGCCGCCCACGTGCGGCTCGCGCTGCTCGACGACGGCACCGGCCCGTCGCTGACCGCCGCGCAGAACCGCCGCGGACTGATCGTCTACGTGGCGGCGCGTCCGGTCGACCGCGCGCCGCGCGGCCTCGGACGCACGCCGGGCGGCTGCCTGGTCGTCGTGCCCGGGACGCTGCCGGGCCGGCGCGCGGTGCTCGAGGTCGCCGGCTGCCACGCCTACGTCTCCGGCCGTGCAGGCGGCGCCGCCGCCGTGGCCGCGCTCGAGGGCGCCGCATGACCACGCCGCGGCTCGCCGGCGGGGGGAGGGCGTGAGCGCCGCCACCCACGCCGGCTCCGGGCCGGGCGTGCCCGCATCCCGGGTGCGTACCGGCGGCGGCGAGCTGCTGTTCTCGCTCCCGCTCGCGCGCGGCCTCGCGTTCGGGGCGCTGGCGTCGTGGGGCGCGCTGCACTGGATGGCGATGCTCGAGCCCGCCGAGCCGATGCGCGGCTGGGCGGTCGTCGGCGTCGGCCTACTGGCGATGCTCGCGCTGCTGCTCGCGGGCCGTCGCCAGGGCCTCCGGCGCGTGCTGTTCATGCTCGCCGCCCTCGTCCCGCTGGTCGCGCTGGCGCTGCTGGCCGGCGGCGCGCGCGACGAGCTGCTGCAACCCGGCCGCTGGAGCGAGCTCACCGGCGGGATCTCGCGCGGCATCTCGGACCTGCCGGGCGTGCGCGTGCCCTACCGCGGCATCGACCCGTGGGTGCGCATGGTGATCCCGCTCGGCGGCAGCGCGCTCGTGCTGATCGCGGCGTTCCTGACGTTCTGGCCCCGCCGCGGCGGCCTCGGCTTCCCGATCCCTGCGCTGCTCGCGCTGATCGTGCTCTACGTCACGCCCGTCGTCGCGCTGGACTTCGGCGCTGAGTTCATCCGCGGCGCCGTCTTCACGCTGCTGATGGTCGCGTTCCTGCGGCTCGAGAAGCTGCGGATGCCGGACGCGGGCGCCGCCGGGCTGCTCGCCCTGGGGGCCGTGCTGCTCGCGCTGGTCGCAGCGCCGCTGTTGAACCGCAACGCGCCGTGGTGGGACTACGAGACCTGGGCGCTGGAGACGTCGGCGTCGAAGTCGACCGCCTACAGCTGGGATCACACCTACGGCCCGCTGACCTGGCCGCGCGACGGTCGCGAGCTGCTGCGCATCAAGGCCCAGCGCCCCGCCTACTGGAAGGCGGAGAACCTCGACGCGTTCGACGGTAGGCACTGGGTGCGGACCGATCAGGCGGCGCAGGAGAGCGAGCTCTCGCCGGACCCCAAGATCGACAAGGAGTTCACGCAGCGGATCCGCGTCTCGGTCCGCAACCTGCGCAGCGAGCAGTTCATCACCTCCGGCTACGCGACGCTCGTGGACCTGCCGAACGTCGACGAGATCCCGACCCAGGACGGCCTCTTCCTGCCCGCGCGCCCGCTGCGCCGCGGCGACACCTACACCGCGACCGTCTACTACCCGCGGCCCACGACCCGGCAGCGCCAGCGGGCCGGTACCGACTACCCGGCCGACCTCCAGCACTTCCGCACGCTCACCGTGCCGGTCCAGCGCCTCGGGCTGGCGGGCGTCTCGCGCCTGCGCGTGACGTTCCCGGCCTTCGGCGACGACGGCGCGCCGATGGTCGGCCCGCCGACGCAGCCCGGGAGCGATGCCGTCACGACGCTCGAGCAGAGCTCGCTGTCGCAGGTGTGGGCGCTGGCGCAGCGGCTCAAGCGCGGCGCCGACACGCCAGAGGACTACGTCCAGCGGGTGCTCGACTACCTGGGCGAGGGCTTCGGCTACAGCGAGGTCCCGCCCAAGTCGGCGGAGACGCTCCCGGGCTTCCTGTTTGAGGCCAAGCAGGGGTACTGCCAGCAGTTCTCCGGCGCGATGGCGCTGCTGCTGCGGATGGGGGGCGTGCCGGCGCGGGTGGCGACCGGCTTCTCGACCGGGGCGACCGACCCCAAGACCAACGAGTACATCGTGCGCGACTTCGACGCCCACTCGTGGGTCGAGGTCTTCTATCCCGGCTATGGCTGGTACACGTTCGACCCGACGCCCGCCGCCTCCCCGGCGCGCGCGCAGCCGGCCGATGCCGCCAACCTGCCCACCGCGAGCTCGGGCGCGATCCCGAGCTTCGGCCCCGGCGACGCCCCGGCCTCGCGCCCGGACGGCACGGCCACCGCGCACGACGAGGGCGTCTGGTGGCACGTGCCCGCCTATGTGGTGGGCGGACTGGCGCTCCTCGCGCTGGCCTCGCTGGCGCTGCGGCGCCGGCGCCTCGGGGCCCGGCCGGCGCTCTCGGAGCTCGAGCGCGCCCTGCGCCGGACGCGCCGCGAAGCGCTTCCCGGAACGACGCTGCACGCCCTCGAGCTGCGCTTCGCCCGCACGCCGGCGGCCGTGGGATACGTGCGCGCGCTGCGCGACGCGCGCTACCGCGACCGCGACGCGCACCCCACGCGCGCACAGCGCCGGGGGCTTCGCTCCGAGCTCGCCCGAGGTGGCGGAATTCGCGGCAGAGTGCGCGCATGGTGGGCGCTTCCACCTCGCTAGCCGCCTACAATCCGAGGGCATGGATGATGTCTACGACCTCTACCAGCGCGGGATGTCGCTGCTCGAGGACGGGCACTTCCACGCGGCGACGGTCCCCCTCTCCAAGGCCGCGGACCTGGAGCCGGACAAGACGTCGATCCGCGAGGCGCTGGGACGCGCCTACTTTCGCTCCAGCCACTTCGAGGAGGCGCGTGCGGAGTTCGAGGCGGTCGTCGAGCGCGCGCCGACCAACGACTACGCGCTGTTCTGTCTCGGCCGCTCCCTGCTGCAGTTAGGCCGGGCCGCGGAGGCCCGAAAGCCGCTCACGCTGGCGGCCACGATGAACCCGAAGCGGCACGATTACCGCATCTACCGCGACCGCGCTCGAAAAGCTGCGTAGCGGCGCTGACGCTGCTACCCTGAACCGACAAGCTTTTCGCGGCCGGATGGCCACTTTGGGAAGCGGGCGAAGAGCCCGCTTTTTTGTTGACAAGGGAGGTGACATGAGCAAGATCCAGGCCGATATCGAGGCCCGCCTGGCCGAGGTGGAGCCGGACGTCGAGGTCCTGCTCGCCGAGGTCGTCGGGGATGGCCTCGTCCGCCTCTTCATCGACCACCCGAAGGGCGTCACGCTCGAGCTGTGCGAGCGGGTCACGAATCACCTTCCCTCGGTGCGGGAGAAGTATGCACTCGAGGTATCTTCTCCGGGCACGGAACGCCCACTGACAACGCCAGAGCACTTCCGCCGCTACGTCGGCCGCCGCGCGCGCGTGCGCACGCGTGGGGAGCACGAAGGACGCCATTCGTTCACGGGTGAGCTCCTGAACGCGACCGACGATGCCGTGACCGTCGCCGCGGACACGGGTGTCGTCTCGATCGCGTACGCCGACATCCATCGTTCCAACCTCGTGGGAGACTGAGGCCCATGTCCGCAGAGATCGTCGAAGCAGTCAAGGCGCTCGGGCGCGAGAAGGGCATCGCCGAGGAGAAGCTGATGGGCGCGCTGGAAGACGCGCTGCTGTCGGCCTACAAGAAGCAGCCCGGCGCAGCCCGCTACGCCCGCGTGCGCATGGACCGCGACTCCGGCGACTTCATCGTCGAGGAGTTCCTGCTCCCGCCCGAGCTCGAGGACCAGCTGCTCGATGAGGCCGAGGAGCAGGCGACCGGCGCGCTCGAGCGCCGCGTGGATCCGGAGACCGGCGAGGTCATCGTTCCGGAGGCCCCGGACATCGATCCCGGGCGCCTGAGCGACTTCGAGGACCAGATCGAGCTGCGCGACGTCACGCCGCACGACTTCGGGCGGATCGCGGCGCAGACCGCCAAGCAGGTCATCCTGCAGCGGATCCGCGAGGCCGAGCGCGACATGATGTTCGAGGAGTACCGCGACCGCGTGGGCGAGCTGATCACCGGCATCGTCCAGCAGTCGGACTCCCGCTACACGCTCGTGCAGCTGCGCGAGCGGGTCGAGGCGCTGCTGCCGAAGTCCGAGCAGGTCGACGGCGAGCGCTACGACCATTCGCAGCGCATCAAGGCCGTGATCAAGGAGGTCTCCTCCTCGACCCGCGGGCCGAGCATCATCGTGTCGCGCCGCGACCCGGAGCTGATCAAGAAGCTGTTCGAGCTCGAGGTGCCTGAGATCGCCGACGGGCTGGTGGAGATCACCGGCGTCGCGCGCGAGCCCGGCTACCGCTCGAAGATCGCCGTCGTCTCCCACGCCGACGGCGTGGATCCGGTCGGCGCCTGCGTGGGCCCGCGCGGCTCGCGGGTGCGCATGGTCGTGTCCGAGCTGCGCGGCGAGAAGATCGACATCATCCCCTACAACGACGAGCCCGCCCGGTTCGTGGCCAAGGCGCTCTCGCCGGCCCGCGTCCGCGAGGTGCTGGTCGACGACTCCAACCGCCAGGCGACGGTGATCGTCCCGGACGACCAGCTCTCGCTGGCGATCGGCCGCGAAGGCCAGAACGCGCGGCTCGCCGCGCGGCTGACCGGGTGGCGGGTCGACATCCGCTCGGAGACCGAGTTCCACAAGGACGAGGAATCCAGCTACGAGGAGGAGGAGACCGGCGGCCGCTGCGCCGCGATCCTCGCCAACGGCCGGCGCTGCCCGAACGCGGCGCTGCCGGGCTCGCGCTACTGCGGCCTGGACGCCCATCAGGCGCTCGCCAACAAGGACACCGACCGCGTCGGCGCGTAATTGGGGAAGGCAGCCCCTCCGCCCCACACCGATCATCCGACCTAATCACGAGCCCGAGCGGCGGTGCATCGGGTGTGGGGCGCGCTCTGCGAGAGCGCGTCTCATCCGGTTCGCTAACGTGAAGGGGCTCGTGGTACCTGATCCACGAGCGACCCTGCCTGGTCGCGGCGCATGGCTGCACGCTGCGCGCGACTGCTGGGAGGCGGCGACTGCACGTCGCGCCTTCAACCGCGCCTTCAAGGCGCCCGTTTCCATACCACAGGACACCGTAGACTTCACTCACACATGGCCAAGAAGCGCGTCCACGAGCTAGCCAAGCAGTACGACATGCCGATGCCGGAGGTCGTCAAGCGTCTGCAGGCATACGGCATCGAGGTCAAGGCTGCGGCCACCGCTGTGGACGAGAAGCTCGCCGACGCGGCGCTGACCGGCAAGGCCAAGCCCAAGGCGGCGTCCAACGGCGCCCCGGCCAAGAAGGCCCCGCCGGTCGTGCAGCAGCGCGCCGGCTTCGGCCACGGCACCGCGCGCGCCCCGCGCGCCGAGAACCTTCCCAAGCCGAAGGCCAAGCCCTCGCAGCCCCCGCGCGGTGAGGATTCCCGCCCACCCGGGCAGCGCAACGGCCAGGGCGGACCCGGCCAGGGCCAGCGCCCGAACCAGTCCCGCCCACCCGCAGGCGCCCGGCCGGCCGACGGCCAGCGCCAGCGCCCGACGCGCTCCTCGCTGCAGGGCGAGCGCGCTCCCGGCGCGGGCGGCGGCGTCCGGCGCGTCGTCATCGACTCGCAGGCCTCCCGCCGCGGTCCCGGCGGCGGCCCCGGCGGCCCGGGCGGCGGTCCCGGCGGCCCGGGCGGCGGCCCGCCCCAGCGGCCCCCGCGGCGTCGCGGCGGCCGGCGCCGGCGCGGCACCTACACGGAGCCGACGCCGCAGGACGTCTCGTCGCTGAAGGCCGACGTCATCAAGGTCAACTCCGGCTCGACGGTCAAGGACGTCGCCGAGTACCTCGGCGTGCCGGTCCCGGAGATCATCAAGAAGCTGATGGGGCTCGGCGAGATGGCGACGCTCACGCAGACGCTGTCCGACGACGCGATCCAGGTGATCGCCGACGAGTTCGACAAGGAGATCGAGATCGTCACGGCGGCCGACGACCCAGGGGCCGACCCCGAGTACGAGGACGACGACGAGGATCTCGAGCCGCGCCCTCCGGTCGTGACGATCATGGGCCACGTCGACCACGGCAAGACGTCGCTGCTGGACGCCATCCGCTCGACCGAGGTGGCGGCCGGCGAGGCCGGCGGCATCACGCAGCACATCGGCGCCTACCAGGTCCACCAGGACGGCAAGACGGTCACGTTCCTCGACACGCCGGGCCACGAGGCGTTCACCGCCATGCGCGCCCGCGGCGCGCAGTCGACGGACATCGTCGTGATCGTCGTCGCCGCCGACGACGGCGTGAAGCCGCAGACGCGCGAGGCGGTCGACCACGCGAAGGCGGCCGACGTGCCGATTCTCGTCGCGGTCAACAAGATCGACAAGGAAGGGGCGGCGCCCGACCGGGTCCGCACCGAGATGACGCAGCTCGGTCTCCAGCCCGAGGAGTGGGGCGGCGACACGATGTTCGTCGACGTGTCGGCCAAGACCCAGCAGGGCCTGCCGGACCTGCTCGAGGGCATCCTGCTGACCGCCGAGCTCGAGGAGCTGAAGGCCAACCCGGACACCGAGGCGTCGGGCGTCGTGATCGAGTCCAAGCTCGATCCGGGCCGCGGCGCGGTGGTGACCGTGCTCGTGCAGCGCGGCACGCTGAAGATCGGCGACGCGATCGTCGCCGGCGCCCACTGGGGCCGCGTACGGGCGATGTCGGACTTCACCGGCAAGCGCGTGAAGGTGGCGACGCCGTCCGAGCCGGTCGAGGTCCTGGGCTTCGACACCGTGCCGGAGGCCGGCGAGCACGTGCGGGTGGTCGAGAACGACCGCCGCGCCCGCTCGCTCGCCAACGAGCGCGCGACGCGCCTGAAGCTCGAGCAGCAGGCCCGCCGCGGCGGTATCAAGCGGTCGCTCGCGACGATCTTCGACCAGCCCGGCGCGGTCACGGACCTCAGCCTCGTGCTGAAGGCCGACGTGTCAGGCTCGCTCGAGGCGTTCGAGGACGAGATCGCCAAGCTGCCGCAGGACGAGATCAGCGTGCAGATCGTTCGCTCGGGCGTCGGCGGCATCACGGAGTCCGACATCAACCTGGCGGCCGCATCCGACGCGATCGTGCTCGGCTTCAACGTCCGCCCGGTCGGCGACGCGAGGCAGCTCGCCGACCGCGAGGGCGTCGAGATCCGCACGTACTCGGTCATCTACCGCGCGATCGACGAGCTGCGCGACGCCATGCAGGGCCTGCTGGCGCCGGAGACCGTCGAGGACATCGTCGGCCAGCTCGAGGTGCGCGAGATCTTCCGCGCTTCGCGGATCGGCACGATCGCCGGCTGCATGGTCACCGACGGCAAGGTCACGCGCGGGGCCAAGGTGCGCCTCATCCGCGACGGTGCGGTCGTCCACGACGGCGAGATCGGCTCGCTGCGCCGCTTCAACGACGACGTGCGCGAGGTCCTGTCCGGCTTCGAGTGCGGCGTGGTGCTCGCCAACTACTCCAACGTGGAGCAGGGCGACACCATGGAGGTCTACGAGACCCGCCAGGTGGAGCGGACCCTGTCGTAGGTTGTCCGGCGAACCCTCGTTCGTCGTGCTGATGCAAGTCCATCTGCACTTCCCTCAAGCAGGCTCGTTGAAGGGAAAGCGCGCTGAGCTGAACCGTCTGAAGGCGCTCCTGAGGGAGCGCCTTCACGTATCGGTCGCCGAAGTGGCGCATCAGGACGCATGGCAGCGCTCGACGCTCGCGGTGGCGATCGCGGCCGGCTCGGCGGCGGGCGCCGCGCACGCCGCCGACACCGTCGAGCGGGCGCTCGAGCAGCGGCTGCCGCAGGGGATGAGAGTGGAGCGTCGTCTGACCTCCTGGGCCGACCTGGAGTCACTAGGATGACCGGCGATCGGATGCGCCGGATCGACGAGGCCATGAGAGAGGTCTTGTCCGGTGCGATCACCTCTGAGCTGAAGGACCCCCGGGTCGGATTCGTCACCGTGACTGCCGTGAAGACATCGCCTGACCTGCGCCGAGCGCAGGTGTTCGTATCCGTGCTCGGCAACCCCGGCGAGCGGCGGCGCTCACTACAGGCGCTCACGAGCGCGCACGGCTATCTCCAGCGGCGCGTCGGGTCCGAGCTGCACATCAAGAACACGCCGACGCTCGAGTTCGTCTACGACGACACCGCGGAGCGCAGCCAGAGGATCAATGAGCTGCTGTCCGAGGAGGAGTCCTAGGTGGGCGAGAACGGCGCGCAACCAGCGCGTGAGGAGGTGCTGCGGGCGCTCCGCGAGGGTGACCGCTTCTGCCTGACGACGCACGAGCGCCCGGACGGCGACGCCGTCGGCTCGCTGGCCGCGATGCAGCAGGTGCTCTCCGCGCTGGGCAAGGACGCCGTCGCGTTCCTCGCCGCCGAAGAGTTCCCGCTGCCGTACGAGTACCGCTTCATCAAGCTCGAGGGCCTCGCGACCGAGCTTCCCACCGATCTGGCCGAGCGCACGCTGATCTTCCTCGACTGCGGGAACATCGACCGCACGCCGGCCGAGCTGCGCGCCGGCGACGCCCGCGGGCTGATCAACATCGACCACCATCACGACAACACGCGCTTCGGCACGCTGAACTTCGTCGACCCGCGCTCCTCGTGCACCGCCGAGATGGTCTGGGACCTCATGCACGGCCTCGGCGTCGATGCGACCAACGCCATCGGCGAGGCGCTGTACGTCGGCCTGGTGACCGACACCGGGCGCTTCATGTACGAGAACACCGGGCCGCGGGCGCACATGATGGCGGCGGAGCTGATCGCCGACGGCATCGACGCGCACGCGATCTATCGGCGCCTGTACGAGGGCATCCCGCAGGGCAAGCTCGAGCTGCTCGCGCGCGGGCTGACGAACGTCGAGCGCTTCGACGGGGGTCTGCTGACCGTGACACACCTGACGCGCGACGACTACCGCTCGACGGGCGCCGACGAGTCCTACTCCGAAGGCGTCGTCGACCATCTGCGGTCCGTCGAGGGGACGGCGGTCGCCGGGCTCGTGCGCGATCAGCTCTCCGACGCGACCCCGAAGCGCAAGGTCTCGCTGCGCGCGACCGACGACCGCATCGACGTGTCCAGGATCGCGCGGGCGGGCGGAGGGGGCGGACACCGGCGCGCGGCGGGCTTCTCCACCGACCTCGAGTTCCCCGCGCTCGTCGAGTTCCTCCGCGCGCAGGTTGCACAGCAGCTCTAGGCAATCCGCCGGTTCGCGCCCGCCCGTGGGCGCCGTCGAGGACGGCGTCATCCTGTGCGACAAGCCCGCGGGCGTGACCTCGCACGACGTCGTCGCGCGCGTCCGGCGGTCGCTCGGCCGCGGCGTGAAGGTCGGCCACGCCGGGACGCTGGACCCGTTCGCAACCGGTCTGCTGCTCGTGCTGGTCGGGCGCGCGACGCGCGTCCAGCGCTTCCTGATGGCGCTGCCCAAGCGCTATGAGACGGTGGCACGGCTGGGCTGGACCTCGACCACGGGGGATCCCGAGGGCGAGATCTCGCGCGGGCGCATGCCCGGTGAGCTCGTGCTCCCGACGGGGACGATCTCGCAGCGCCCGCCGGCCTACTCGGCGATCAAGGTCTCGGGCCGGCGCGCCTACGCGCTGGCGCGGGCCGGCGAGACCGTCGAGCTTGGAGAGCGTGAGGTCGAGGTGTACGCCTTCCTCGAGTCGGCGCCGCGCGACGGCGAGCGGGCAACGTTCACGATCGAGTGCTCCGCCGGGACCTACGTGCGTACGCTGATCGCCGACCTCGGCGACGCCTACTGCCTCGAGCTGCGGCGCACGCGGATCGGTGGATTCGACGTCGCGGACGCCGACGAGCAGCGGATCCTGCCGCTCGACGACGCGCTGTCGTTCCTGCCGGCCGTCGAGCTGGCCGGCGAGGACGCCCGCCGCGCCTCCCACGGCGTGGCGGTTCCGGGGACGGCGGAGGGCACCGTCCGGCTGCGCGACGCCGACGGGCTGATCGCCCTCGCGGAGCCGCGCGAGGGCGGCCTGATCAAACCCGTCGTAGGCTTCCGCGGCTAGTGGCCCCACCGATGGACGTCATCTGGCTCCCCGACGCGCAGAGCAAGGCCCGCCGCCTGGCGGTCGGCGAGTTCGACGGCGTGCACATCGGCCACCGCGCGGTCATCCGCGACGCGGACAGCGTCCTGACGTTCGAGCCCCACCCGCGGACGGTGGTGGCGCCCGAGTCGGCGCCGAAGCTGCTCACCACGCTCGAGCAGAAGGCGGACCTGATCGCCGCGCTCGGCGTGCGGGAGCTGATCGTGATCCCGTTCGACGGCACGTTCGCGGCCCAGACGGCGCAGGAGTTCATCGACCACGTGCTGGTCGAGCACCTGCAGGCGCAGCACGTCTCGGTGGGCGAGAACTTCCGCTTCGGCCACCGCGCGCGCGGCGACGCGGCGCTGCTCGCATCGCAGGACGCGTTCGAGACGCGCGTCGCGGCGCTGGTCGAGCTCGACGGCGAGATCGTGTCCTCGACGCACATTCGCGGACTGGTCGCCACCGGCGAGGTGGGGGAGGCGGCCCGTGCGCTCGGCGCCCCCTTCGGGATGCGCGGCGTCGTCGCGCACGGCGACAAGCGCGGGCGCACGCTCGGCTTCCCGACCGCGAACCTCGTGCCCGACCCCAGGCTCGCGGTGCCCGATCACGGGATCTACGCCTGCCGCGCCTCGGTGCCGGGCATGGGCGAGTGGACTGCGGCGGTCTCGATCGGCGTCCGGCCGACGTTCGTCACGGGCCGCGGCCTGCTCGTGGAGGCCTACCTGCTCGACTTCGAGGGCGACCTCTACGGCCGCGAGCTGCGGCTGGACTTCCTCGCGCGGCTGCGCGGCGAGAGGCGCTTCGACTCCGTCGACGCCCTGGTCGAGCAGATGCACCGCGACGTCGCCGAGACCGCGAGGATCGCCGCAGGTTGACGCGGCACTTATAGTTGACGATCGTCAGCTATGAATGCCACCGACCTGAACCAGAGCATCGGCCGCCGCGTGCGCGCGCATCGCGTCGCACAGCGGTACTCGCTCGGCGAGCTGGCGCGCGTCTCAGGACTCTCCAAGACGATCCTGGCGCGGATCGAGAGCGGTGAGGGCAACCCGTCGGTGGAGACGCTCTGGCGGCTCTCGCAGGCGCTGACGGTGCCGCTCGGCGCGCTGCTGGAGGGCGGGGACGAGTCCCCGCGCACGCGGGTCGTCCGCGCCCGCGCGGGCAAGGCCCTGGCCGCCGAGTCGGGGATGGCGTCGTGGCTGATCCACGCCGACGGGCGGGCGCGCCGGTTCGAGCTGCTCGAGCTGTCGCTCCCGGCCGGGGTGGAGCACCGCGGCAGCGCGCATCTGCCCGACACCGAGGAGGTCGTGCTGTGCCTTTCCGGGCGGGTGGAGGCGGGCCCGGACGGGGAGGCGGAGGAGCTCGGGGCCGGCGACGCGGTCTGGTTCGCGGCCGACGGGCCGCATAGATACCGCGCGCTCGGCGGCGAGGACGCGCGAGCGCTCTGCTGGATGCTCTACGCGGGGGCGGCGGCGTGAGCCGGCCGGTGATCGCGGGGCTGGTGGCGGCCGTCGTCGGCTACGCCAGCTCGTTCGCCGTCGTGCTCGCAGGCCTGCGCGCCGCCGGCGCGACGGAAGCCCAGGCGGCGTCGGGCCTGCTCGCCCTGTGCGTCGCGATGGGGCTGCTGTCGATCGTGCTGGCCGCGACGACGCGGATGCCGATCACGATCGCGTGGTCGACGCCGGGCGCGGCGCTGCTGGCCTCGGCGGGCGAGCCGTCCGGCGGCTACCCCGCGGCGCTGGGGGCGTTCGCCGCGGCCGGCCTGCTGATCGTGCTCGCGGGCCTGTGGCGCCCGCTGGCGCGCGCGATCGCGGCGATCCCGAGCGGGCTGGCGAGCGCGATGCTCGCCGGCGTCCTGCTCTCGCTCTGCCTCGCGCCGGTGCACTCGATGGTCGAGCTGCCGTGGTTGACGGCGCCGGTGATCGCGGTGTGGGCGCTGCTGACGCGCTTCGCGCGCCCGTGGGCGGTGCCGGGAGCGCTCGCCGCGATGGCGGTCGCCGTCGCGATCGGCCGCTCGCCCGACCTCGCCGGCCTGCACCTGGGGCCGCAGCTCTCGTTCACGCTGCCGCACGTCACGGCCGGGGCGCTCGTCGGCACCGCGCTGCCGCTCTTCATCGTGACCATGACCTCCCAGAACGTCACCGGCATGGGCGTGCTCGCGAGCTTCGGCTACCGGCCTTCGCTGCGGCGCATGCTCACGACCACAGGCGCGGCGACCGCCCTCGTCGCGCCGTTCGGCGGCCACCAGGTCAACCTCGGCGCGATCACCGCCGCTCTGACCGCCGGGCCCGACGCGGGGCCGGACGTCGGGCGGCGCTGGATCGCGTCGGCGACCAACGGCGCCGCGTACCTCGTGCTCGGCGTGCTGGCCGGCGCCGCGACGACGCTGCTCAGCGTCGTGCCGCCGCTGCTGATCGAGGCGGTCGCGGGGCTGGCGCTGCTGGGCGCGCTGGCGGGCGCGATCGCCGCCGCGGTCGCCGACCCGCGCCACCGCGAGGCGGCGACGGTGACGCTCGTCGTCAGCGCGTCCGGGATGACGGCGCTGGGCATCAGCGCGCCGTTCTGGGGCCTGTGCGCGGGACTCGCGCTGCTGGGCCTGGCCCGGGTGCGGGCGGCGCGGCCGCTGACCGCCACGTGAGCCGGGAGGGACCGATGACGGGTCTGCGCGGCGAGGAGAGCGGGTACGCGCCAAGGCGGCCCAGCGCGCCGCCGCGATCGTGGTCGCCGATGCGCTCTATAGCGCCAAGGACGCTGGGCGCGACCGCGTGATGGCTGCTACCCTGCACGGCCGCACATGACCATGACTGCAGAGGAAAAGCACGAGCTCGTCACGCGCTTCGGGAAGAGCGAGGCCGACACCGGGGCGACCGAGGTCCAGGTGGCGCTGCTCACGCACCGCATCAACCACCTGACCGAGCACCTGCGCGAGCACAAGCACGATCACCACTCGCGCCGCGGCCTGCTGATGCTCGTCGGCCGCCGCCGCCGCTTCCTGAACTACATGCAGAAGAACGACCTCGAAGGCTACCGCTCGCTGATCCGCGAGCTGGGCCTGCGCCGCTGAGCGCCATGGCGGTCGTCGAGGCCGGGCGGCCCGCGCCCGAGTTCTCGCTCCAGACCGCCGGCGGCGAGCCGTTCACGCGCGAAGCGCTGCTCGGCAGGACCACGGTCCTCGTCTTCTACCCGTTCGCGTTCTCGCCGGTCTGCACCGACCAGCTCTCGACGTACAACGAGCTGCTGGCCGACTTCGCGGAGCGCGGCGCGACGCTCTACGGCGTCTCCTGCGACGCGACCTACTCGCAGACCGCGTTCAAGGAGGCGCTCAACATCGAGATCGAGCAGCTCTCGGACTTCGAGCCCAAGGGCGCCGCCTGCGAGGCCTTCGGCGTCCTGCACCCGGGCGGCTTCCCGCAGCGCGCGCTGGTCCTGATCGGGCCGGACGCGGTCGTGCGGTGGAGCTATCAGGCGCCGTCGCCGGGCGATCTCCCGGGCGCTAACCTGATCTTCGACGCGCTGGACGCCTACGCCTAGCCTCGGCTCCGCCCCGCTGCCGCCGGTCGGTCCCGGCGACCACGTCCGCGGGGACGGCCCGGAGGTGATCGTCTACGGCGACTACGAGTGCCCGTTCTGCGCGGCGCTCGAGGCGCGGGTGCACGAGCTGCGACTGCGCGTGTGCTTCCGGCATTTCCCGGTGCGAGCCAGCCACCCGCGCGCGCATCCCGCCGCCTGCGCGGCCGAGGCAGCCGGCCGCCAGGGCGCGTTCTGGGCGATGCACGACGCGCTGTTCTCCGACCAAGGGCGCCTCGAGGACCCGCACCTGTGGGCGCGCGCGGAGCACCTGGGCCTCGACGTGGCCCGCTTCGACGCGGACCGCCGCAGCGAAGCGGTGGCCGAGCGCGTGAAGGCCGACTTCCGCGCCGGCGTGCGCGCGGGAGTCGTCACGACACCGACGATCTTCATCGCCGGCACCGCGGTCGCGGGACGTGCGACGATGGAAGCGGTCAGCCGGATCGAACCTGGATCCGGACCGGCGCGTAACCACTGATGGCCGTGCCCACCGACGCTCAGCTCATCGCCCGCATCTCGTCCGACGCCACCGGGGAGGCGCTGCGCGAGCTCTATCGCGCCTACGCCGGCGAGCTCTACGGGTTCGCGCTCAACGCGCTGGGCGATCGCGGCAGCGCCGAAGAGGTGGTGCAGGAGGTCTTCACGCGCGCCTGGCGTCACGCGGAGGCCTATGACCCTGCCCGCGGCAGCGTGCGGACCTGGCTCTACCAGATCGCCCGCCACGCGATCATCGACATGCGCCGGCGCGCCGCGGTCCGGCCGGCGCTCGCGCTCCACGAGCCGCGCGAGGAGGAGGACCCCGAGGGCCTCTCGATCGAGCGCGCGATGCTCGGCTGGCAGGTCGCCGGCGCATTGGAGAAGCTCACGCTGGAGCACCGGCAGGTCATCCGCCTCGCGCACGTGCAGGGACTGCCCGTGCGCGAGATCGCTGAGCGGCTGGGGCTGCCGGAGGGGACCGTCAAGAGCCGCACGTGGTACGCGCTGCGTTCGCTGCGGCTGATACTGGAGGAGATGGGGGTGCGGGCATGACGCACGTCCATGAGGACCTGGGGGCCTACGTCCTCGGGAGCCTGGCCGAGGACGAGGTCGAGCGCGTGCGCGCGCACCTGGCCGGCTGCGAGATCTGCGCCGCCGAGCACGCCGCGCTGGCCGGCCTGCCGGCGCTGCTCGATCTCGCGGTCGTGGCCGGCAGCACGGAGGACGACCCGCTGCCGCCGGCGATCGAGGAGCGCCTGCTCGACCGCTTCGCGGCCGACCACCCGCCTAAGCGCCGCGCGAAGCGCTGGCGCCCGCGCCTGATGCTGAGCGCCGGCGGGGCCCTGGCCGGCGCCGCGGTCGCCGCCGCCGTGCTGATCCTCGGCTTCGGCTTTCAGCGCGGCAGCGCGCGCCCCGCGGCGCAGTACCGGCTCGCGCTGAGCCCGGTCCAGGGCGGCCCCGCGGCGGCGAGGGCGCACGCCGCGCTGCGCACGGTCGACGGCGGGACGGTCGTGCGCCTGTGGGTCTCAAACCTGCCCGCGCAGTCCGGCGACGTCTACGAGGTGCTGTGCGAGTCCAAGGGCTGGAGCGCCAGCGCCGGCACGTTCCGCGTGGACAGCCAGGGCGACGCCTACGTGATCCTCACGACCGCCGCCAAGCGCGGAGACTACGACTGGATCCGTGTCGTGCGCAGGTCGCACGGGCACGCGTACCCGGTGCTCGGCGGCAGGCTCGCGTAGCTCACGCGGCGACGCCGGCGGTCAGCCGAGCCGCGGTCACGGACCCTCGTCGCGAGGTCAGCGCAGTGAGGTGAACGTCAGGTCCCAGCCCGTCAGCACGGGGTTGGTGACGCCCGCGACGTCCTTGGAGCGCACGATCGGCTGGTTGAGCCAGGTGCCCGGGATCGCGGCGGCCTGCGCGGTGACCTGCTTGTCGATCGCGCCCCAGGCGGCCGCCCGCTCGGCCGGCGAGGCCAGCGTCTCGGCCTTCCTCATCGCCGCGTCGACCTGCGGATCCTTCAGCTGCGGGAAGTTGGAGTTGCCCTGCGGCTGGATCGCCGCGCCGTTGAAGGTGACGTCGAGCATCGTCTGCGGGTCCGGGAAGTCCTTGTACCAGGACCAGCCGACACAGGCATTGGCCTTGCGCGCCGGCACCTGGCAGTACTGGGTGTAGAAGACGTCGTTGGACACGAAGCGCAGCCGGACCTTGAAGCCCAGCCGCTCGAAGCTCCGCTGCGCGACCTCGCCCTGCTGGCGGTAGGCCGGGGTGTTGATCGCCGGGATGTAGAGCGCCGCGCCGCCCTCATAGCGGCCGGACGCGTAGCCCGCCTTGCGGAAGTACTCGGCGGCGAGCTGCGGATCGCCGTTCGGGTGCGCGAGGAAGTCCAGCGCCGGGCCCTTCATGCCGCCCGCCTGCTGGAAGCCCGGCAGGCTCGGCGGGATGAAGTGGGTCGCGAGCGGGCCGCGCACCTTGCCGCCGGCGGACAGGCGGACCGCGTCGCGGTCGAACCCGGCGATCACCGCCTTGCGCACGTTGATGTCGTCGAACGGCGGGATCGAGGTGTTGAGCGGGATGTAGTCGATGCCGCCCGTGGGCACCAGCGCGAGCTGGTCCTTGTTGCGCGAGAGCGCCTCCTTGATGATCGGCGCGGGCACCGGGAACTCGCCGCTGGCCATGTGGCTGCCCGACAGCACCTGGCGCGAGGCGACCGTCGTGTCGGTGTTGCCCTCGCGCACGTCGATCGCGTCCAGGTACGCGGGCTTGTAGTCGGTCGCCTTGTCCCAGCTCGGGTTACGGACCAGCTTGATCTCGTGCCCGGCGCTGTAGCCGGTCGTGTTGCCCTTGGCGTCGTTGGCGATCATGTACGGGCCGGTCGCGACCTGGTGCGTGCCGTAGGCCGACGGCGAGTGGCGGTCGAACGGCAGCGCGTAGTCGCGCGGGACGGGCGCCGCGATCGGCATCGTCAGCGCGCCGGCGAGCACGCCGCCGCTGGGACGCGTGAGCTTGAAGACGACGGTGTGCGGGTCGGGCGTCTGGATGCCCTTGATCTCCGTCCCGGGCGCCACGCCGGTCTTCGCGCCTTCGATGTCCCGGAAGTAGACGCCCGCATAACCGTTGTTGACGGTCTTGAAGAACGCGCGCTCGATGCCGTACTTGACGTCCGCGGAGGTCACCTCGCGGTTGACCGGCGGGGAGAACTTCACGCCGGGGCGCAGCTTGACCGTCACCGTCCGGTGGTCGGCCGACACCTCGGGCAGCGCCGCGGCGAGGTCGGGAACCGGGTGCGTCGGATCGTCCGGCTTGTAGTTCACCAGCGGCCGCTGCGTCGCATAGACGATCAGATAGCCGCCCGTGTAGTAGGTGATGCCGGGATCGATGTTGTCGACGTCACCGGAATAGAGGAACGTCAGCGTGCCGCCGGCCTTGGCATGCGGGGCGCCCTGCTGCTGCGAGGACGCCGTGCCGCCGCCGCCTCCGCCACAGCCGGCGACCACGGCTGCCAGGACCACGCAGAACCACGAGAACCGGAGCGCTGAGGACATGGCGAGCGATCGTACGCTGGCCACCGGCGCCGCGCCAGGGCGGAACGCACCCTGCGGTCTCCGGCCGAACCGCAAGGATTCAAGGGACGCGGGTGAGGCCTGCGGCGGCCGCGCCCCGCTCCAGCGCCTCGAGGCCGTAGGCCTCGACCGGCCCGAGCGCGCCCGTGCCGAGGACCGGATGGCGGGCCGCCCACGCGATGAACGACGCGGTGAAGTCGTAGGCGTCGACGCCGCTGAGGTGGACCTCGGACAGCTTCGCGCCGCCCGCGTCATAGGCCTCGGCGGCGATCCAGGAGGTGCCGCCGGGTGTCGTCCCCGCCTCCGGACCGCGCAGCAGCGCCGCGGCCTGCTCGGCCCAGAACTGCATAGCCGCGCGCGCGAAGGGCAGCTTCGCGACGTACTCGCCGACCAGCGTGCCGGCCTGCAGCGGGCGCGCCAGCGGCCCGAACCACCCGAGGTACACGTTGACCTCGCTCAGCTCCGGATAGGCGGCCGGCAGCCCGAAGTGCTCCGCGCCGCCGACCGAGACGGCCTCGCGCCGGCGTCCCTGGACGTCGAAGGAGCGCACACGCTCGGCGCTGCGCACGGTCGTCAGGCGCCCGTCGCGGTAGGCGAACGCGTCGGTGAAGGTCACGCCGACCATCGATTCGCGCGTGCCGGACGACATCGAGGAGAGGCCGGCGCCGAGCGCGTAGTAGCCGACGTCGACCCGCGCCGCCGCCCCCGCGGCCTCGACGGCCAGGGCGCCCGCGAGCGCGCCCGGGACGAAGTCGTAGCCCATCGCCGGCAGCAGCGCCGCTCCCGACCGCCGCGCCGGCCCGTCGAACTCCTCGAACACGCGCCGGATGAACGGCGGCTCGCCCGTCGAGTCCAGGTAGACCGCGCCCGCCGCCACGGCGGCGCGCACGGCCGCGCGGCCCCACTTCATGAACGGGCCGACGGTCGAGATCAGCACGTCGCCCTTGCCGACGAGGTCGAAGACCGAGTTCTGGCGCATCGCGTCGGCGTGAGCGGTCTCCAGGCCGCCGAGACGCTCGGCCAGCTCCGCCAGCCGCTGGTCGTCGCGCCCCGCGAGCACCGGGCGGGCGCCCTGGGCCACCAGGCGCTCGGCCACGAGCCTGCCCGTGTACCCCGTCGCGCCGAATACCACGATCCGCGCAGCCATGAGGCCCGAGGCTACCCGTCAGCGCCGGAATGCCGCGCAGCTTCTAGACTTGTTCACAACAACTACCGAAGCGTCAAGACGATGCAGAGGGGCCGCCAAAACGTGGCGGCCGCAGAGAAAGAGGACACCTATATGTCTGAAGTGCACCGGGTCACCGTCGAGATCGGTGGTACCGAGATCGCCTTCGAGACCGGCAAGATGGCCAAGCAGGCCTCCGGCGCCGTGACGGTCACCGCGGGGGACACCGTCGTCCTGAGCACTGCCACCGCCGGAAACCTGCGCGACGTCGACTTCCTCCCGCTGACGGTGGACGTCGAGGAGCGCATGTACGCCGCGGGCAAGATCCCCGGCTCGTTCTTCAAGCGCGAGGGCCGCGCAGGTGAGAAGGCGACGCTGATCGCCCGCCTGATCGACCGCCCGCTCCGCCCTCTGTTCCCGAAGGGCTGGCGTCGTGAGACGCAGCTGGTCGCGCTCACGCTCAGCGTCGACCAGGTCAACCCCTACGACATGCTGGCCATGAACGGCGCGTCCGCCGCGCTGATGGTCTCCGACATCCCCTTCCCGACCGCCGTCGGCGCCGTGCGCATCGGCAAGGTCGAGGGCGGCGACTTCGTGGTCAACCCCACGGAGGAGCAGCTGCTGACCGCCGACATGGACCTCGTGGTCGCCGGCACCGATGAAGCGCTGCTGATGGTCGAGGCGGGCGCCAACGAGGTCTCCGAGGCGGAGATCCTCGACGCGCTGGACATCGCGCACTCCGCGATCAAGAAGCTGACCGCCGCGCAGCGCGAGCTGGCCGAGAAGGCCGGCAAGCCCAAGCTCGAGATCGAGGTCCCCAAGGCCGACGAGGACCTGATCGGCCGGATCGCCAAGTCGCACGGCAAGCAGCTCGACGAGGCCACCTCGGTCGAGGACAAGCTCGCTCGCCAGGACCAGACCAAGCAGGTCGAGGCGCTGGTGCTCGCGCAGTACTCGGGCGACGTCGAGTCCGAGACCTACGAGGAGTACCGCCAGCGCGCGCAGATGGCGTTCGACGCGCTCGAGAAGCGGGTCATCCGCGAGCGCATCGCCAAGAAGAAGAAGCGCCCGGACGGCCGCTCCGAGAAGGAGATCCGGCCGATCTCGATCGACGTCAAGCCGCTCCCGCGCACGCACGGCTCCGCGCTCTTCACGCGCGGCCAGACGCAGGCGCTGTCCGTGGTCGCCCTCGGCACCACGCGTGAGGAGATGCGCCTGGACAACCTCGGGCTCGAGACGTCCAAGCGCTACTTCCACCACTACAACTTCCCGCCCTTCTCCGTGGGCGAGGCCGGCTTCATGCGCGGCCCCAAGCGCCGCGACATCGGCCACGGCGCGCTGGCCGAGCGCGCGCTCGTGCCGATGATCCCGTCGCAGGAGGACTTCCCGTACACGATCCGCGTCGTGTCGGACATCCTGGAGTCCAACGGCTCCTCGTCGATGGCCTCCGTCTGCGGCTCCTCGCTGAGCCTCATGGACGCCGGCGTGCCGCTCAAGCGGCCGGTCGCCGGCATCGCCATGGGCCTCATCAAGGAGGGCGACGACTACACGATCCTGAGCGACATCGCCGGCGTCGAGGACCACCTCGGCGACATGGACTTCAAGGTCGCCGGGACGTCTGACGGCATCACCGCCCTGCAGATGGACATCAAGATCACGGGCGTCACGTTCGAGATCATGCGCGACGCCCTCGCCCAGGCGAAGGAAGGCCGCGACTTCATCCTCGGCAAGATGCACGAGGCGATCGGCGCCCCGCGCGAGCAGCTGTCGGACTTCGCGCCGCGCATCTCCTCGATCCAGATCGATCCGGAGAAGATCGGCCTGCTGATCGGCAAGGGCGGCGAGACGATCCGGTCGCTGCAGGAGGAGTACGAGTCCCAGATCGACGTCAACGACGAGGGCCAGGTGCTCGTCTACGCCGTCACCGGCGCCCAGGGCGACGCCCTGATCGACCGCATCCGGTCGATGACCAAGGAGGTCGAGGTCGGCGACGAGTACACGGGCAAGGTCGTCAAGACGACCACCTTCGGCGCCTTCGTCGAGCTCGCCAAGGGCACCGACGGCCTGCTGCACATCTCCAACGTCTCGCCGGGCAACCGCGTCGCGACGGTCGAGGAGGTGCTCAACAAGGGCGACGAGATCTCCGTCCGCGTCGTCGAGGTCGACAAGGAGCGCGGCCGTATCGGCCTGCGCCTCGCCGAGGACCCCGACATCGCCGGCAAGACCGCCGAGGAGCTGACCGCGGTCGGCACCGGCGACCCGACGATGGGTGGCGGCGGCAGCCGCGACCGCGGGCCGCGCGGCGGCGACCGCGGGCGCAACGGCCGCGGCGGCGGCGGCGGCGGCGGCGGGCGCGGACGCGACCGCGACCGCGGGCCGCGCGGCGACCGCGACCCCGACCGCCGGTAACGGCCATCGCCGAGCACCGCATCACGCAGCTGGATTCCGGGCTGCGGATCGTCACGGAGGACATGCCCTCCGTCCGGTCCGCGGCCCTGGGCTTCTTCGTTGCCACGGGCTCGAGGGGCGAGGCGCCGGCCGAGGCCGGGCTGTCGCACTTCCTCGAGCACCTGCTGTTCCGCGGCACGGAGCGCTACGCGTCGGCCCAGATCGACCAGCTGTTCGACGGCATGGGCGCCGAGCTGAACGCCGGCACCGACAAGGAGAGCACCACCGTCTACGCGCGGATGCTCGACCAGCACCTGCCGGCCGCGTTCGACGTCATGGCCGACATGGTGTGGCGCCCGGCGTTCACCGACGTCGATCCCGAGCGCGAGGTCGTGCTCGAGGAGATCGCGATGTACGAGGACGACCCGCAGGACACCGTCTTCGACGTCCTCGGCGAAGCCGTCTTCGGCGAGCACCCGCTCGGGCGGCCGATCATCGGCCGCGCGCCGGTGATCCGCGACACCCCCGTGGAGCAGATCGCCGAGTACCACTCGCGCCGCTACGTCCCGGGGCAGGTGGTGATCGCGGCGGCCGGATCGGTCGACCACGACGCGATCGTCGCGCTCGCCGAGCGCACGCTGCGCAACGGCGCGGCCGGCGACCCGGTGGCGGCGCCGCAGCCGGCGCCGTCGGAGCTCGTCCCGGCGATCCGCTTCCAGCGCAAGGACACCGAGCAGTGCCACGTCTGCCTCGGCGGCGTCGGGCTGCCGCGCGGGGACGAGCGCCGCTTCGCCGCCCGCGTGCTCGACGCGATCTTCGGCGGGCTGTCCTCCTCGCGGCTGTTCCAGGCCGTGCGCGAGGAGCGCGGGCTCGCCTACTCGGTCTACTCGTTCGCGGGCCAATACACCGACACGGGCCAGATCGGCCTCTACGTCGGTACGCGGCCGGACAACCTGCGCGACGCGATGAAGGTCGTCTCGGCCGAGCTGGGTCGCCTGCGCGAGACGCCCGCCACCGAGGAGGAGCTCGTGCGGGCGCGCGAGAACGTCAAGGCGCGCGTCGTGCTCGGGATGGAGTCCACCGGGGCGCGGATGCACCGGCTCGGCGGCTCGCTGCTGTTCGACCTGCCGCTGCTGGACACCGACGAGGTGATGGCGCGCATCGACGCCGTCACGCTCGACGACCTGCGCGCGCTGACCGACGAGCTGTGGGCGCCGGGCGCGCTGTCGGCGGCCGGCATCGGGCCGGACGAGGACGCCTTCCGGGCCGCCGTCGACGACATCGCCGACGCCGTCCCTGCGTAGATGATCCGCGTCGCCGTCGCCGGCGCCGCGGGGCGCATGGGGCAGACCACCTGCGCGGCGGTCGAGGGCGCGGACGACATGGAGCTGACAGGCCGGGCGGATCCGTCGCTCGGCACGTCGGTCGCCGACGTCCTCGACCGCGCCGACGTGCTGGTCGACTTCACGATCCCCACCACGGTGGTCGAGAACGCGCGCCAGGCCTCGCATGCCGGCGTGCACGTGGTGATCGGCGCCACCGGCTGGGCGCAGGACGACCTGTGCGCCGCGGTCGACGGTGCGCCGGGGAAGGTGTTCGCGGCGCCGAACTTCGCGATCGGTGCCGTCCTGATGATGCGCTTCGCGGCCGAGGCGTCGAAGCTGATGCAGGCCGCCGAGATCGTCGAGTACCACCATGCGGCCAAGCTCGATGCGCCGTCGGGCACCGCGGCCCGCACCTCGGCCCTGATGGAGGGCGACGTACCGATCCACTCGGTCCGGCTGCCGGGCATCGTCGCCGACCAGGACGTCATCCTCGGCGACACCGCCCAGACGCTGACCATCCGCCACGTCACCACCGACCGCACGAGCTTCATGCCGGGCGTACTGCTCGCGGTCCGGCGCGTGGCCGAGCTGCCCGAGTCCCCCGTGATCGGGCTCGAGCGGCTCCTATGGCCCTAGCACGCCCAGCCCCGGACCGAACGGATTCTCACGGGTTCCGCCCGCCCCGGGGCTGGACGTGCTCGTCGCAGTAACCGACCATGCGGTAGAGCGCTATCTGCAGCGCGTGCGCGGCGCCCTGGACGCGCGGACGGAGATCGCCGCGCGCGTGTCGCGAGCCGTCGACGCGGGGCGGACGGAGCCCGGCGAGCGCGGCGCGATCCTCGTGCGCGACCAGGAGCGCCCCGATCTCGTCTACGTCTGCATGCACGATCGCCCGCGCGGGGAGCTGATCGTCGTGACCCTGTGGGAGGAAGGGGACGACCCGGAGGTGCCGAAGCGGTTCACCGATGTCCTCCGGCGACGCTGACGTCAAGCTCTCGCACCCCGACAAGGTGCTCTTCCCGGACGACGGGATCACGAAGGCCGACCTGGCGGACTACTACGCGAGCGTGGCGGACGTGATGGTGCGCCACACCAAGGACCGCCCGATGAACCTGTGGCGCTGGAACTCGGGGATCGGCGGCCAGCGCGTCGTCCAGCAGGAGATCCCGAAGGGCGCGCCGGAGTGGGTCGCGCGCGTCGAGGTCCCGCGCCGCAAGGGCGGCAACGTCGTGCACGCGATGATCGACGACGCCCGGACGCTGCGCTGGCTGGCCAACCAGAACTGCATCACGCCGCACGTGTGGCAGAGCCGCGCCGACCGGCTCGACCGGCCCGACCGGATCGTCTTCGACCTCGATCCCTCCGAGGACGAGGCGCAGTTCGAGGACATCCGCGCCGGAGCGCTCGCGCTCGGCGACCACCTGCGCGAGCTCGGGCTGGTGCCGTTCGCGATGACGACCGGGTCGCGCGGCATCCACGTGGTGGCGCCACTGCGGCGGACCAAGGCGGCCGACGAGGTCCGGTCGCGCGCCGGCGAGATCGCGGAGGAGTTCGCTTCCGGACACGACACGCTGACGACGTTCTGGCGCAAGGACAAGCGCGACGGGCGGATCCTGGTGGACACGGCGCGCAACACGTACGCGCAGACCGTCGTGGCGCCGTACGCAGTGCGAGCCCTGCCTAGCGCCCCCGTGGCGACCCCGCTCGAATGGGACGAGCTGAACGATCCCGATCTGCACCCGCGCCGCTGGACGGTGCGCGACGTCGCCGCCCGCGTGGCGGATCGCGGAGACCCCTGGTCGGACATACGCCGAGAGGCACGCAACCTCCCGGCGCGCTGACCGATCACCCCGTGTGACGCGGGGCCTCTCCTGAACACGGAGCCGGGATCCGGGGGGTTCCCGGCCGCCCCACGCATACAGCACGGACGAGGGGCCCGTCGCCGACGGGCCCCTCCGCTGTACGGTCGCGCGCAGCGCCGCCTTCGGAGGCGCTCCCGGCGGCTCCGCCGGCGCGTCCTGTACCCCCAGCTAGGCGCCGCCGCCCCTGACCAGCGGAGATCGCTCGCAGGCTGACCGGCGAGCGTGCCATCCTAGGGGCCATGCGTCCCTACGAAGGCCTGCTCACGGCCATGGTCACCCCCTTCCGCAGCGACGGCTCCGTCGACGAGGAGGCGACGGTCGCAATCGGCCGCCACCTGCTCGCCAACGGCTCGCACGGGCTCGTGGTCGCGGGCACCACGGGCGAGGCCGCGACGATGGACGACGACGAGCACATCGGCGTCGTCGAGCTGATCGCGCGCGAGCTGGGAGAAGAGGGCGCGATCGTCGCCGGAACCGGCTCCAATGACACCCGGCACGCGATCCACCTGACCGAGCGCGCGGTCGCCGCCGGGGTGGACGCCGTGCTGTCGGTCACGCCCTACTACAACAAGCCGAACCGGCGCGGGATCCTCGCGCACTTCAACGCGATCGCCAAGGCGGCCGCCGGTACGCCGGTGATCCTCTACAACATCCCGTCGCGGACGGCGGTCAACATGCCGCCCGACCTGCTCGCCGAGCTGGCCGAGATCGAGGGCATCGAGGCCGTCAAGCAGGCCAACAGCGATGAGCTGCAGCCGATCGACGGGCTGGCGATCCTCGCCGGCAACGACGACATCTACGCCCGCTGCCTGGACATGGGCGGCGCCGGCGGGATCTGCGTCGCCTCGCACGTGGTCGGGCCGGAGATGCGCCGGATCTACGACGAGCCGGAGGCGCGCGCCGAGATCGACGCGTCGCTGCACGAGATCTACGCGGCGATGTTCGTCACGGCAAGCCCGGCGCCGGTCAAGGCCGCGCTGAAGATGCTGGGCCACGACGCGGGCACGCTGCGGCTGCCGCTCGTGGAGTGCGACGAAGCCGAGCGCGAGCACGTCCGCGCCGCGCTCGCTCGCCACGGGCTGCTGCAAGAGGTCCACTCCGCGTGAGCGGGGCGCTCCGGGTCCTCCCGCTGGGAGGCGTCGGCGAGATCGGCAAGAACCTGACGGTCGTCGAATACGAGGACCGCATCGTGGTCGTCGACTGCGGCCTGCGCTTCCCGACCGCCGAGATGATGGGCATCGACCTCGTGCTGCCCGACTTCACGTACCTGCGCGAGCGGGTCGCCGACATCGAGGCGATCGTCATCACCCATGGCCACGAGGACCATCTCGGCGCGCTGCCGTGGGTCCTGCGCGATCTCGGGCAGGACAAGATCCCGGTCGTCTACGGCGGCCAGCTGACGGTCGCGATGGCGCGCTCGAAGCTGGACGAGCACAAGCTGCGCGACGTCAACCTCGAGGTCCTGCCGATCGGCGACGTCGCCGACGCCGGCCCGTTCAAGCTCGAGCGCATCCATCTGACGCACTCGATCCCCGACAGCTCGGGCATCGCGCTGACGACCGAGCTCGGGACGATCCTCTTCACGGGCGACTACAAGTTCGACCAGACGCCGGTCGGCGGCGCGCCGGCCGACATGGCGCGGCTGGCCGAGCTCGGCCGCGAGGGCCTGCTGCTGCTCTGCGGCGACTCCACGAACGCCGATCGCGGCGGCATCTCCGCCAGCGAGTCGGTCGTCGGCCCGCACCTGGACCGCCTGTTCGCCCGCTGCCCGGGTCGCATCGTCGTCACCTGCTTCGCCTCCAACATCCATCGCGTCCAGCAGGTCGTGCACGCGGCGGCGGCCAACGGCCGCAAGGTGGCGCTCGTCGGCCGCTCGATGCGCAAGAACGTCAACATCGGCCGCAGCCTCGGGCACATCGATATCCCCGAGGGGATGCTGCTGCCGCCGCGCGAGATCGACCAGTGGCCGGACGAGAAGATCGTCGTCATCTCCACCGGCTCCCAAGGCGAGCCGTTGTCGGCGCTGCGCCGGATGGCCTACCGCGACCACCCGCAGGTGGAGCTGCGCCGCGACGACACCGTGATCTTCTCGGCGACGCCGATCCCGGGCAACGAGCGCGCCGTCAACGAGACGATCGACCGCCTGTACCACGTGGGCTGCGAGGTCGTGACCGCCGCCGACGCGCCGATCCACGCCTCCGGCCACGGCTACGCCGAGGAGGTGAAGATGATGCTCAACCTCACGCATCCGCGCTACGTCATGCCGGTGCACGGCGACTTCAAGCGGATGATGATCCACGGCAAGCTCGCCGAGGCGGTCGGCGTGCCGAGCGAGCACATCTTCCGCACCGAGAACGGCCAGTCGCTGGAGATCGACGGGCGCGGCGCCCGCCTGGGGGAGAAGGTGACCTCCGGGATGATCTTCGTCGACGGCGTGGACATCGGCGACGTCGCCGACGTCGCGCTGCGCGATCGCCGGATGCTCTCCGCCGATGGCATCTTCATCGTCGTCGCGACGGTCTCCGAGCAGGACGGCTCGTCCGTCGTGCCGCCGGAGGTGCTCGCGCGCGGCGTCCCATTCCTGGACGGCAACGCGGCGTTCATCGAGGAGCTGCGCGAGGCGGTCGAGGACTCGCTGGATCGCGCCGCCGAGCAGCGCATCACCGAGGTCGACGTGCTGGAGAGCTTCCTCCACGACGACCTGGCGACGTTCATCTACGACCGGCTCAAGCGCCGTCCGATGGTGCTGCCGGTCGTCGTCGAGGTGTGAGCGCGACGGATTCGGTCCCGCCCGGCCCACCCCCGCCGACCCGCACGCCGCGCTGGTAGGCGGGCCTCAGGCAGGCGGCGACCAGCACGAGCACGATGACCCCCGCGCCGGCGATCGTGTACGCCGTGCGCGGGGAGCTGAGCTCCACGATCACGGCGCCGACGAGGAACCCGACGCCGGGCATCGCCGCGCCGATCGACTCCAGCAGGCCCGATACGCGCGCCTGGTACTCGGGCGGCGTGGACTCCTGGAGGGCCGTCATCACGGCGATCCACTGGACGCCGTTGCCCGCTCCGCCGATGACCGACATCAGGCACGCGACCATGAGCGTCTGCGCGCTCGCCATGCCGAGGTAGGCGAGCCCGACGGCGCCGCTGGAGACCAGCAGCAGCCCGAAGCCGGAGCGGTTGCGCAGGCCGAGGAAGAGCAGGCTGCCGAGCAGGATCCCGGCTCCCCAGGCGGCCAGCAGCACGCCGAAGCCGGCGCTCGTGGTCCCGAGGCTCTCCTTGGCGTAGATCACCTCGATCGGCACGACCAGCGTGAAGCAGATCAGCGCGAGCGACTGGCCGGTGAGCAGCACCCGGGTCCGCACGCTGCCGCGGGCGTAGGCCAGGCCGTCGCGGAAGCGATCCAGCCAGCGCTCCTGATCGCTCTCGGCGCGCGCGCTCGGCAAGTCGCGCGTCGCGGCCATCACCGCGGCGATGATCAGGAACGACGCCGCGTCGACCAGCAGCGCGGCGGAGACGCCGATCTCGGCGATCAGCAGACCGCCGAGCGCCGCGCCGAACACCGAGGAGATCGCGAACCCGAGGTTCATCAGCGCGTTGCCGGCGCCGAGCAGGTCGCGCGGCTGCAGCACGGCCGCGACCGCGCCGCGCGTGAGCCCGCGCCCCGTGATCGCGAGCATCCCGTCGATCAGGCCCAATGCGAGGACCGGCGCGAGCACGAACCGGTCGCCCGACGCGAAGAGCGCGAGGCCGGCGAACGCTGCCGCCTCCGTGACGTAGAGCCCCGGGAGCGCCCGGCGCAACTCGAACCGGTCCAGGTGCGCGGTCAGCGCCGGGGCGATCAGCGCCGGCAGGAACTTCGCGGCGAGGAAGAACCCGGCGGTCGGCGCAACCGCTTCCGTCCTGTCGAACACCAGTACGGCGAGCGCCACCAAGCCGATCGAATCACCCAGTTCGTTCAGGGTGTACGAACCTAAGAGGCGCCCGAAGGGTCGCACCGCCAGGGGTTCGAGACGCCTCCGCACCACCGCCTCACTCTAGCTCGCGGAGCAGTGGGCCGAAACACAAGCGATGCGGCGCAGCGCTGCGTTCAACCAATGCCACAAGGTGCCGATCACGGGGAGAGTGTTGACGCGACGCACAGAGACGACGGTCGTGGCGGCCGCGCTGCTGTGCGCCGGCGTGGCCGGCGCCGCGGCTTCCAGTCGCGCGAGCGATTGGCACCCCATCCCGCTCGTCGTGTTGCTGATCGTGCTGGCACATGGCAGCGAGCTGATGACGCTCGACATGCGGGGCGTACGGATGTCAGGCTCGTTCTTGGCGTTCGTTCTCGCGATGGCCTTGCTTGGCCCTGCGCCCGCCGTCGCCATCAGTCTCAGCTGCGCGGTCGTCGATGCCGTGCTCACCCGCCGCTCGCTCGACCGGGCGCTGCTCAACTTCGCGATGTACGCGACGTATCCCCTTCTGGGTGGTCTCGCGATCGTCGCCATTGCGGGCGCTGCGCCCCCGGATGGTGATGCCGCGTTCGGATTCTCAGCGCTTGTGCTGATCGTGTTCATGTTCGCCAACGCGCTGAATTTCGGCATGACGGCAGTCCTAGGCGCGTTCGCTTACAGCATGCGGTGGCGCGATCTGTTTCGCGCGTTCGTGCTCTCGTTGCCATCCGCCTCCGCCACGGCGCTGCTGACCGCAGCCGTGGCGTTCTCGTACAGCCGTATCGGGCTCGCATCGATTGCGCTGGCTGCGGTCGTGCTGTTCGTGTTCTTGAACATCCTGCGGACCAGCGTTCAGGCCCAGGAACGCGGCGAAGAGCTCGAACAGCGCACGAAGGAGCTCGCATCGCTGCAGGTCGGACTCCTGACGACGGTGCTACAGACGCTTTCAATGCGGGACGCGATGACGGCGCGCCATTCGGCCGCCGTCGCGCGCTATTCGCGCGAGGTGGCGCGCATGCTCGGGCTCTCCGAGCGCGAGCAGGACCTGATCCACACGGCGGCGCTGCTGCATGACATCGGAAAGTTCATCCTGCCCGACTCGGTGCTGTTCGCCGATCGCAAGCTGACCAGCGAGGAATGGGAGCTGATCAAGCTGCACCCCGAGCAGGGCGCGATGCTCGTCGACCGGATCGAGGGCTACGGGCCTGTCGCAGAGATCATCATGCACCACCACGAGCGCTTCTCGGGCGGCGGCTACCCCGCCGGGATCGCGGGGGAGGCGATTCCCATGGGCTCTCGCATCATCTCCGCCGCGGACACCTATGACGTGATGACCTCGCGTGATTCCTACCGGCGGCCGGTCAGCTCCGAGGCCGCGCTGGCCGAGTTGCGGCGTGTCGCCGGCACCCAACTGGACCCGATCGTCGTCGAAGTCTTCGAGCGGATGATCCTCGAGGGCCGCGTGAAGTTCAGCCACGACGATGAGGCCGACTTCGAGTCCGAGCTGGCGTTCGAGCGCCGCGTCGCCGAATACGCCCGTCCGCGCGTTGCGGCGTAGACGTTCGTCCGATACTGACGCGCGGCTGCTCTGCCGTTAACGAGAACGAGCGCCCGAGGCGCTCGCTCCATCAGAGATCCAGAGGGCTTAGAACTTCCAGCTCATTGTCCTCGTCCTTTCTTCCCCGCTCAGCGCGGCAACGCCTCTGCGGAATCGACCGTCCTTGACTGACCGAGGCACAGGTTGCCGAGCACCGGCAAAGTCTCGGTAAAGCGAACCCTCCTTCTTTCAGAGTGTCACTAGACGGACAAACGGACGGTCGGAGCTCCGCATCCTTCAAGTCGAGCGGGGTCGCTGCCGAGTACCGGGGTGGTTTGCGACGAGCTCGCTTCATCCTGCTCGTGGAAGTGCTGGCGCTGACCGCCGGCGCGGCGCTGGCGGTCGTGTCGTCGCGGGCTGCGGACTGGCGGCCCGGCTACCTCGTCGTGCTGCTGCTGATCCTGGCGATCGGCAGCGAGGCGATGACGATCGAGCTGCGGCGCGTGCGCATGTCGGGCTCGTTCCTCGCGCTCGTGCTCGCGATGGCGCTGCTGGGGCCCGCTCCCGCCGCCGCGATCGGCGCGACGTCGGTGCTCGTCGACGACCTCGCGCGCCGGCGCCCGCTGCGCGACGCGCTGTGGAACGCGATGACGTTCGTCGCCTTCCCGTTGATCGGCGGCTGGATCATCCGGGTCGCCACGGCCGGCAGCGCGTTCGGCGACGAGCAGGCGCTCGGGTTCGCGGCGCTCGTCGGGCTCGTCTACATGCTGATGAACGCGACCAACTTCGCCTCGGTCGCGCTGTACCTCAAGACCGTCCGCGGGATCAACTTCCGCGAGTCGTGGCAGACGGTCTACGTGACCGTGCTCCCGTTCGAGTTCGCGACCGCGCTGCTGACCTCGGCGGTCGCGTTCAGCTACAGCCGCATCGGCGTCGGCGCCGTCGGACTGCTCGCGGTCGTCCTGTTCGTCTTCCAGTACCTCATCCGCGCCGGCGTGGAGGCGTATGAGCGCGGGATCGAGCTGACGCGGCGGACCAAGGAGCTCGCCTCGCTGCAGGTTGGCGTGCTCTCCACGGTGCTGCAGACGCTGTCGATGCGGGACGCGATGACCGCGCGCCACTCGGCCGCCGTTGCTCGCTATTCGCGGGAGGTGGCGCGCATGCTCGGCCTGCCCGAGCGCGAGCAGGAGCTCATCCACACGGCGGCGTTGCTGCACGACATCGGCAAGTTCATCCTGCCCGACTCCGTGCTGTTCGCCGATCGCAAGCTCACCGACGACGAGTGGCAGCTGATCAAGCTGCACCCCGAGCAGGGCGCCAAGCTCGTCGAACGGATCGAGGGCTACGGCCCCGTCGCGGAGATCGTGATGTACCACCACGAGCGGTTCTCGGGCGGCGGATACCCGGCGGGGATCTCCGGCGAGGCGATCCCGCTCGGTTCGCGGATCATCTCCGCCGCCGACACCTACGACGTGATGACCTCGCGCGACTCCTACCGGCGCCCGGTCAGCTCCGAGGCCGCGCTGGCCGAGCTGCGCCGGGTCTCCGGCACCCAGCTCGACCCGCTCGTCGTCGAGACGTTCGAGCGCGTGATCCTCGAGCGCCGCGTCAAGTTCTCGCACTCCGACGCCGCCGACTTCGAGTCCGAGCTGGCGTTCGAGCGCCGCGTCGCAGACTACGCGCGCCCGCGCGTCGCCGCCTAGCGCACCTTCATCGCCAGCAGCGCGAGATCGTCGCGCGGCGGCTCGCCCCGCAGCGCCTCCTGCGCCAGGCGCTCGACGATCTCCTGCGCCGAGCCCCCGCGCCTCGCGGCGACCGCCGCGTCGAGCTGCGCGGGCGTCCAGACCCGCCGCGGCGAGCCCGCCTCGGTGAGGCCGTCGGTGTAGAGCACGAGCGCGTCGCCGCCGGCCAGCCGCACGGAGCGCTCCTCGAGCCGGATCTCGGGCAGGGCGCCGAGCAGCGTGCCGGGCACCCCGACCTCCTCCACCGAACCCGTCCCGCGCAGGATGCGCGGCGTCGGGTGGCCGCCGCAGGAGACCGTCGCCGTCACGCCGTCCCCGTCGAGGTCGAAGCGCACGCAGGCGATCGTCGCGAAGCGGATCGCGCCGGTGCGCTGGCGCAGCATCGCGTCGTTGAGCCAGTGCAGCATCCGCGCCGGCGAGCGGTGCTGCACGACCGCCGCCCGCAGCGTGTAGCGGGCCAGCGCGGTCACGGCGGCCGCCTCGGCGCCCTTGCCGCAGACGTCGCCGATCACCGCGAACCACTGCGAGGCGCCGGTCGAGAACACGTCGTAGAAGTCGCCGCCGACCTCGTAGCCCTCACCCGCCGCGCGGTAGAGCGCCGCGCTCTCCAGCGCCCCGATCTCCGGCAGCACGGGCGGCAGCAGCGAGGCCTGCAGCGTCTGCGCGATCGCCGAGCGCGTGCGGTAGAGCCGCGCCGTGTCGACGACCGCGCCGGCGTGCAGCCCGAGCTGCTCGGCGAGCGCCAGCTCCTGCGGCCCGAACGCCCGCCGAGAGCCGGTCAGCGCGATCGCGCCGACGATCCGCGCCGGCGCACGCATCGGCACGACGATCGCGTCGTCGCGGAGGTGGGGGAGGCCGGTGCGGACGACCTCGTGGATGCGCGCCGCGAGCGCGGCGTCGGCCGACGGCGCCGGCTCGGCCGCGAGCCGCTGCAGCTCACGCTCGCCGAGCACGTGCAGCTCGCACCCGTCGGCGATCTCCGGCACCGCCAGCCGTGCGACCGCCGGGAGCGTCTCCTCGAGCTCGAGCGAGGCGCCCAGCGCCCGCGCGCTGTCGGCGAGGAAGCGCTGCGCGCGCTCGGCCTGCTTGAGCTCGGTGATGTCCTCGATCACCGTGATCGCGAGCCGCGCCTCGCCCTGCTCGTCGAGCACCGGGCTCGCCTTCACGCGCGCCCAGCGGTCGTCCTCGTAGCGCACCACCAGCGGCCGCGGGCGCTCGCCCGCCAGCGCGCGGCGGCCCGGCAGGCGCTCGGCCGCGACCGCGACGCCGTCCTCGTCGGCCAGCTGCAGACGCCGCGGATCGGGTGGCGCGCCGAGCAGCCGCACGGCGGTCGCGTTGGCGTAGACGACGGCACCGCTCGCGTCCTCCGCGAAGATCGCCTCCGAGACGCCCTCCAGCACGGCGCGCTGCTCGGCCTCGCTCTTGCGCATCAGCTCGTGCAGCTCGAGGTTCTCCAGCGAGGCGGCGGCCTGCGCCGCGAGCCGCTCGAGCAGCTCGCGCTCGTCCGCGTCGAACGGCCGCGCGGCGCGCTCGACGGTGAGCCGTTCGCGCTGGCCCGGCAGCGGGACCGAGAGCGCGCCGTCCGCGGCCGGCTCCTCCTCGCTCAGCCGCGCGCGATCGGCCTGCAGCGCGCCGACCGTGGCGGTCACGAGCAGGCGCTCGAGCTCGGAGCGGTCCAGGCGCGACGCGACCGCCTCGCCGATGCGCCCGTAGGCGTGCTGCAGCTCGCCGGCCGAGCGCCGGTACGCGCGCCCCAGCTCCAGCTCGCGCTCGATCCGCGTCGCGCGCTCGTGCCCGATCGCCGCCAGCAGGACCGCAGGGCCGAGCACGAGGACGAACGCTGCTGGATGGCCGTCCGAGGCGAGCACGACGAGCACGCCCACCGGCGTCAGCAGCGCGTCGACGACGTGGATCAGCCCCATCACGGGCGCGAGCCGGCCCGGCGGGATTCCCGCCCCGAACCACTCGCGCGCGCTCGAGACGGCGAAGTCGGTCGCGAACTGGGCGGCGAGCGCGAGGACGACGACGCCCCACGAGCGGTCGGGGGCGAACAGCGCGATGACGACGGCGGGCCCGACCGAGTACCAGCTGTCGGCGAGCGCGACCAGCGCGCGCTCGGGATGCGCGCGCCGCGCCGCGATCGCTCGCAGCTCGCCGATCAGCTCGCCGACGGCGACCAACGCGGGGACGGCGAGCGGCGGCGCCAGGAACAGCAGCGGGATGAACGCGAGCTGCGTCGGCCCGACCAGCCCGGGGCCGAGCTGCAGCCTGATCTCCCCGAGCGTGGCGTAGGTCGCGACCAGCCCGGCGATCGTCAGCGCGCTCGGCCATGGGTCGTCCGAGCGCGCGAGCAGCAGCCCCGCAACGAGCACGAACAGCACCGCGGCGGCGGACTCCGTCCTCCGCTCCCGCGGCTCGAGGCGCCGCGCAACTCCCGGCTCGCGCCGCTCGAGCAGCCGGTCGGCCGTGTCGATCGCGGCGCGCGCCCACCCCCGTCCTGCGCGCTGCATGCGCGCACACCCTACTTGCATAGACTCGCGCGCCATGGCGCGCGTCAGCGACACCCTGCGAGTCCCGCCGGGAGCGCTCGACCTGCGCGGCATCGACGCCCGGTCCACGCCCGGCTTCAAGGGCGGCAAGGGCAAGGCGCAGGCCGCGATGGCCGCGCACGCCGAGAGGCTCTCGACGCTGCAGGAGCAGCTCTACGCCGAGGGGCGCCTGGGCGGGACGCGCAGCGTGCTGCTCGTGCTGCAGGGGATGGACACGTCCGGCAAGGGCGGGACGGTCCGCCACGTCGTCGGCCTGCTGGACCCGGCGGGCGTGCACGCCGCCGCGTTCGGGCCGCCGACCCCGGAGGAGCGCCGGCACGACTTCCTGTGGCGGATCCGCAAGCGGGTGCCGCGGCCCGGCCAGGTCGGCGTGTTCGACCGTTCCCACTACGAGGACGTCGTCACCGTGCGCGTGCTCGGGCTCGCCGAGCGCCGCACGTGGATGCGCCGCTACGACGCGATCAACCGGTTCGAGGCCGAGCTCGCCGCGGGCGGGACGCGGATCGTCAAGTGCTTCCTGCACATCTCGCCCGGAGAGCAGCGCAAGCGCCTGCTCGCGCGCCTGGACGACCCGACCAAGCACTGGAAGTTCGACCCGGCCGACCTCGACGCCCGCGAGCGCTGGGACGAGTACCTGGACGCCTACGAGGACGCGCTCGAGCGCTGCACGAGCGAGGTCGCGCCATGGCACGTCGTCCCCGCGGATCGCAAGTGGTACCGCAACTGGGCCGTCACGGCGCTGCTGATCGAGCACCTGGAGGAGCTGGCGCTGCGCTGGCCTGAGCCGGACCTCGACATCGAAGCCCAGCGCCGCCGGCTGCTGGCGATGCCTTAGCTTTCGGGACGCTGGACGGACGTCGGATACAGGGCGGAGCTCCAGCGGCCGTTAACGAGCACGAGCGCCTTGGAGGCGCTCGCTCGCAACTGCGGCTCGGGGTTCCACAGACCTCGGAGCCCATGTTCCCACCTTCCTCCCTCTCGTCGCGCGGCAACGCGGCTCGAGGGTTCGACCGTCCTGCTGACCGGGGCTGCATTGTGGGTCCTGGACGCACTGTTCTGAACCGGACATGCGTCCAGGAGCATGCGGCCGGCGCTCGGCGCGGCCGATCACCAGGAGAGAGATGTCCAGGTTCCGCACGATCGCCTGCACCATGGTCGCCGCGCTGTGCGCGCTCGGCCTCTCCGTCGGCGCCGCCCTCGCCGAGGGCCAGAGCGCCCAGACGCGCCTGGACAAGAACGGCAGGCCCGTTCCCACGGGCGTCTGCTTCCTGCACAAGGTCCTCTAGGTTCGCGGCCGTCAACGGCGAACGGGCGGCCCGCCGGGCCGCCCGTCACCGACGAACCGGCCAGAGCGCCTACGCGAGCGCCTTGGCGACGGCCTCGAGCACGCGGTCGGCCTGGAACGGCTTGACGACGAAGTCCTTCGCGCCGAGCTTGATCGACTCGAGCACCTTGGACTCCTGCCCGAGCGCGGAGCACATGATCACGCGCGCGCCCGGGTCGAGCTGCACGATCTCCTTGAGGGCGGAGAGGCCGTCCTTCTCGGGCATCGTGATGTCCAGGGTCGTCAGCTCCGGCTTGAGCTCGTGGAAGCGCGCGATCGCCTCCTGGCCGTTGCCCGCCTCGCCCACCACCTCGTGGCCGCCCTGGGTCAGCACGTCGCTGACCATCTTGCGCATGAAAGCGGCATCGTCGACTACCAGGATTCGGGCCATCGGGCCACCTCCATTCCGGATTCCATATGTGCGTTGGGGTTGTCGAGCACGTGATCGATGCGCACGGCCCAGTCGGTTCCATCGACCACCACCAGACGACCGGTGGCGAACTTGGAGCCGTTGACGTACAGGTCGATCGGCTCATCCGCCTGGCGATCCAGCTCGACCACCGCCCCCGGGGGGAGGCCGACCAGCTGAGCCGAAGGCATCCGCGCGCGCCCGAGCTCGGCCCAGACACGTACGGGGATCCCCGCAAGCGACGGCGACGAGGCCAGCGCGCGCGAGGAAGTGGCGCTGCCCGCCGGAGCGGGCCCATCGTTGAGGACCTCCGAGCCCAGCTCGTCGAGCGCGCTCGACATGCGGATCACGAAGGCATTGGGGATCAGCTGGACGAGCCTGGCCGGCTCGCCGCAGATCGAGAAGGAGGTGTGCACCGCGTGGGGGGTGCTCGCGTACGCGCCGGCGAAGTCGTCGGAGGACGTGAACGTCTTCGTCTGGGGCGTGCCGATCTCGACCTCGGTGCCGAGCACCGACGAGGTCGCGCCGGCGGCCATCGCCATCATCTGGTTCATGGCCTCCGAGACGGCGGACTCCTCGAGCTCGGAGAGCTCGGGCGCGTCCGGATCCTCCGGCTGCTCCATGCCCATCATCGCGGCGGCCAGCTTCTTGGCGCCGTCGTGGGTGATGATGAACACGTTGCCGCCGGTGACGCCGTCGATGTAGGAGACCGACATCGCGACGGCCGGCACGCGCAGGCCGTTGAACGCCGCCTTGGCGTCCGCGGCGACGGTGGGATCGCCGACCGTCACCTTGCCGGGCGCGAACATCTCGAGCACGCCGACGCACGCCTCCGCGGTCGAGCTGCCGAGCCGCTGCAGCGCATCACCCGCGCTCATACGTACCACCCCCGGGAGTTTCGCCCTCTGGGCGAACACTCCAAGCGAAACGAGGCCGCAGGCCGAGGCTTCGCCCTCATCGCACGGCTCCCGTCACCTGGACCGCGCGGCGGCTGCCGTTGCGGCCGGGCTTTGCGGTCTTGACCGGCACCTTGTCCGCGAACAGCGTCACGCCGCCGGAGGCCGGCGCGTTGAGCCGCAGCAGGTCACCCTCGCGCAGCGCGAGCACGGCTTCGATCGGCATCTCGACGGCCGCCACCTCGGCGCGCAGCGTCATCTCGACGTTGCCCACGGCGCGGCGGACCGAGTTGCGATCGCCCTCGTTCTGGACGCCCCTGGTCTGCTCGCGCGCGCCCAAGGAGTCGGCCACCGGCGCGATCGCCGACCACGGGATCAGCAGCGCGAGCGTGGCGGACGTGCCCTGCAGGCGCGCCTCCATCATCAGCGACAGCGTCGGCTCGGAGACCGAGACCATCTGCGCCGTCTCCATGTGCGAGTCGACGCTGTCGAGCCTGAGCTCGAGCCCGGCGACGTCGGTCCAGATCATCGTCAGCTGGCCGAGCAGGCGCTCGAAGAAGTGCTTGCCGAGCGCGAGGTCGATGTCGGTCATGCGGCGCTCCTTGAAGCCGCCGTTGATCGATCCGCCGAGGAGCAGCTCGATCGCTCCCAGCACGAGGCTGCTCTCGGCGACCAGCAGCATGCGCGTGTCGATCGGCTGCGCCTCGAAGATCGCGGCCAGCGAATTCGACGGCACCTGCGTATGCGCGTTGGCCCACGTCAGCTGCGTGCTCGTGAGCAGCTCGAGCTCGAGCGGCACCCGCAGCTCCGCCGACAGGCGCGTCGAGGCGGTGCGGCAGAAGGCCTCGAGCGTGCGGCGCAGCCGGCGCTCCTGATCGGCCGTGAACTTCGTCGGGCGCGTGAAGTCGACCGCGCGCATCCGGCGGCGCCGCTGCGGCGCCGGGGTCTCGTCCGACAGCCGGCCGTCGCGCGCGGCGTCGACCAGCGCGGCGATCGCGTCAGGGCTCAGGACCTGGCCGCTCATGCGCCCACCAGCGCGCCTTGGGGCGTCATGACGTTCGCTTCCTTTCCGCCGGCTTCGCGCACGCTGATGCGCATGTCGTCGAGGTGCACGCGGATCGTCCGCCCGCGGTTGCCACCGGTCTCCGCCGCGATCACCGGGATGCGCTGCGCCTCGAGCTGCTCGCGCACCGCGGCTTCGTTGCGCTGGCCGACCTCGAGCGTGCCCGAGCTGACCGCGAACATGCTCGCGCCCCCGACCAGCACGGCCTCGAGCTTCTGCTTGCGGCCGCCGAGGCGGACGACGCGGTGGATCAGCTCCGGCACCGCGAAGTCGGCGAACTTCATCCGGTTCTGGCCGGCGGAGTGCCCCTCCGACGCGGGCAGGACGACGTGGGCGAGACCGGCCACGCCGGTCCGCCGGTCGACGAGCGCGAGCCCGATGCACGAGCCGAGGCCGAGCGCCACGAGCACGTCCGCGGAACCGGCTGAAGCTGCCAACTCGCCCATCCTGACCATCGTCTCCGCCATCACCTACAGACCCAGGCGCGCGAGGAGCTGCTCCACGCCACCCTGGTCCGGGACGAGCAGGAACGAGACCGAGCAGTCCTCGCCCTCGACGACGAGGTCGGAGTCCAGCAGCAGCGCGACGTCGCCGGCGGCGGCGCGCGTAGCCAGCACCGACTCGACGATGGCGGCGAGCATGTCGGTCGCGATCGACGGCGGGGTCGGCTCGATCGACATGCCGGTCATGCCGGCCAGCGCGTTGATGTAGGAGGTGCCGACGATGTTGCCGATCTCCAGCAGCGCGGACTCGCCGAGCTCCGAGTCGGCGGGGACGCCGAGCATGCCGCACATCAGCGCCGCGTGGCGCGGGCTGACGAGCAGCAGGACCGTCGCCTCCATGTCGCCGAGGACCCCGAGCACGATGCCCGTGACGTCGTCCTCGGCGTTGCCGATCGTGCCCACGGCCTCCGGCATCGGCAGCACGATGGCGTTCGGCACCGAGATGTCGACGCTGCGGCCGAGCATGCTCGAGAGCGCCGTGCTCGCCGTGCCGGAGCCGATGTTGGCCAGCTCGCGCAGCGCGTCGAGTTGGAGATCGCTGTACTGGGTGCTCACGGAGGTCCTTTCTCTCAGTCTCAGACCGGCAGGGGGACGTCGGCGACGGCGTCGCAGTCGACGATGAGGGCGATCTGGCCGTCGGACAGGACGGCGGCGCCGGACAGCGCGGCGCCTTCGGCGACCTCTGGGGGCAGCGGACGGGTGACGAGCTCGTGCTGGCCGACGAGCTTCGTGACGACGATCGCGAGCCGCTCGTTGCCGCCACGCACGACGACCGCGTAGTCGGCCGGCGGCGTCTCCGGGCCGCCGAAGCGGACGGAGGCGTCCACAATCGGCAGCACGCCATCGGAGAGGACGAGCATGCGCCGGCCGGCGACCGAGCGGACAGCCTGGTCGGACAGCCGCACGGTGCGCTCGATGCGGTCCAGCGGGATCGCGAACGGGCGCCCGTCGGCCTCGACGATCAGCGCGGCCATGATCGCGAGCGTGAGCGGGAGGCGGATCTGCGCGCAGGTGCCGGCGCCCTTCTCGGAGGTCATGACGACCTCGCCGCCGAGGTCGCGGATCGTCGCGCGGACCGCGTCCATGCCGACGCCGCGGCCGGAGATGTCGCTCGTCGTCTCAGCTGTGGAAAACCCCGCGCTGAACAGGAGGTCGATCGCCGCCCGGGTGTCGATCGAGTCGATCTGCTCCGCGGCGATCAGGCCCTTCTCGGCGGCCTTCTTGGCCACCTTGGCCGGGTCGACGCCGCGGCCGTCGTCCTTGACCTCGATCACGACGTTGCCGCCGGCGTGGCGCGCGGAGATCTCGAGGATGCCGGTCTCGGGCTTGCCCGCCGCCTTGCGCTCCTGCACGCGCTCGAGGCCGTGGTCGAGCGAGTTGCGGACCAGATGCACGAGCGGATCGCCGAGTGCGTCGACCACGGTGCGGTCGAGCTCGGTGTCCTTGCCGACGAGCTGCAGCTCGACATGCTTGCCGAGCTTCTGCGAGAGATCGCGGACCAGGCGGGGGAAGCGCATGAACACGGCCTCGACGGGGATCATCCGGACCTGCATGACCATCGACTGCAGCGCGTGCGACGTGCGCGTCAGGCTCTGCATCGCCTGCGAGAGCCCCGGCACGTCGGCGCGGGCGGCGAGCGCCTCGACCTGGGTGCGGTGCAGGACGAGCTCGCCCATGTAGTGCATCAGCTGGTCGAGCCGCTCGGAGTCGACGCGGACGGTCGAGGAGCCCTTGTGACCACCGCTGCGCTTCTCCGCCGGAGCGGCCTTCGCGGCGTCCGGGGTCGCGGCGACGGGCGTCGCGGCGTCCCCGATGTTCTCGTCGCCGGTCTCGACCGCCGCGTCGGCGATCGCCTCGAAGACCTGCACGTCGTCGACGTCGGGCACCGCGCCCGCCGCCTCGGCGAGCTCTGAGTCGGTGCGCTCGGACACGACCCAGGCGTCGATCTCGCGGCCCTTGAAGGTGTCGACGTCGTCGGGCGCGGGGATGCACGCCAGCGTCTCGCCCATGGTGGCGATCGCCGAGAGCAGCATGTAGGCGCGCACCGACGGCATCTGCACGTCCTCGCGCAGGCTCGCGGAGATCTGCACGACCCGGCGGCCGTCGGCGAGCTCGGAGAGGTTGTCCGGCCGCTCGGCGCCGCGGGGCAGGCCGGCCGGCTCCTCGGGCGCCTCGTCGGCGTCGCGGATGAGCCCCTTCAGACGAGCGATCAGCGGCTCGGGCTCGATCTCCTCTGCGCCGGTCGCGTCGATCGCGTCGACGGCGGCCGAGAGCGCGTCCAGGCACTGGAGCAGGCAGTCGATCGCCTCGCGCGAGAGGCCGCCCCGGCGCCGGCGCAACAGCTCGAAGACGTCCTCCATCTCGTGCGTGAGCGCGGCCATCCCGGCGAAGCCCATGGTCGCGCTCATGCCCTTCAGGGAATGGGCGATGCGGAAGATCTCGTCGACCGTCTCCTGGTCGTCGGGGGTCTCCTCGATGCGGACGACGGCGAGGTTGAGCTCCTGGAGGTGCTCGCGGCCTTCGGCCAGGAACATCGGGAGGTACTCGGAGGTCTCCATCAGCTCTTCCGGTAGATGAAGTGGAACGGGGAGGTGAGGCCGAGCCCGCGTGGGTCGGCGACACGCTCGGAGGTGCCGACGAGGAGGTAGCCGCCGGGGGTGAGCGCCTTGACCAGGCGCTGGTGCAGCGCGTCCCGCACCGCTTCGGTGAAGTAGATGACCGTGTTGCGGCAGAAGACCACGTCGTACCGTTCGGCCGGAACGGGCATGCGCAGGAGGTCGCCGGTCTCGAAGCGAACCATTCGCTGCAGCTCGGGTGTGGCCACCCAGCCGCCCTCCGGGCGGGGGGAGAAGTGCCGCTCGAGCATCCGGGGCGGCGCGGTGCGCGCGTCCTCGGGCGTGAACACGCCGGTGCGGGCGCGGGCGACCATGCGCTTGTCGAGGTCGGTCCCCTGGATCTCGACGCGCACATGCGGCACCGTCTCGCGGCACACGGCGGCGATCGTGTAGGCCTCGGCGCCGTAGGAGGAGCCGGCGCTCCAGATCCTGATGCGGCCCTTGGGCGCCAGCTCGGGCAGGATCGAGCGTCGCAGCGCCTCGAACTGGTCCTCGTGGCGCCACAGGTGCGAGACGTTGATCGTCACGCGGTCGAGGAACGCGTCGAGCTCCTCGGGCTCCGTGCGCAGGCGCTTGCCGTACTCGCCGAGGTCCGGCGTGCCGCGGCGCTGGGTCCAGGTGCGCACGCGGCGCTCCATCTGGGCGCGCTTGTACTGCGCGAGGTCGACGCCGCAGAGCGTGCGGACGAGCTCGCACAGCGCGGCGAAGTCGTCGGCCTTCAGGCCGGCGGAAAAGCCGGCGGAGGGCGTGGCGGCCCGCGGCGGCGCGGATATGCGGGCGGGGAGCGTCACGCCGCGGCCTCGCGCGCGATCGCGGCGGGCAGCTCGTCGAGCGGCAGCACCTCGTCGGCCAGGCCGGCCTCGGCGACCGCGCGCGGCATGCCGTAGACGACGCACGTCGACTCGGCCTCGACGAGCACGCGACCGCCGGCGGCCTTGACCGCCTTGGCTCCGTCGAGCCCGTCCTTGCCCATCCCGGTCAGCACGACCAGCAGCAGCGAGGGGCCGTAGATGCGCGCCGCGTCGAGGATCGTGAGGTCGGCGCGCGGGCGCAGGCCGCCCATCGGCGCCGCGTCGGAGAGCCGCACGCGCTTGTCGTCGCCCAGGCGCAGGTGCGCGCCGCCGGGCGCGAGGAGAAGGTGGCGCGGGTCGAGCGCCTCGCCGCCCGTCGCCTCGGCGACCTTCAGGCGCGAGGCGGAGTCCAGGCGCGCGGCCAGCGAGGCGGTGAAGCCGGCCGGCATGTGCTGGACGATCAGCGCGCCGATGCCGAGCGGCGACGGCAGCTTCGGGATCAGCTCGCCGAGCGCCTTGGGGCCGCCGGTCGAGGAGGCGATCAGCACGAGCTTGCGCGCGCCGGCGCGGAGGCGGCCCGGCGCGGCGGCGGCGCGCGGCGGGACCGGCGTGGACACGTGCGGGCGCACGGCCCGGCGCAGCGACGCGCGCCGGCGGGCGCGGCCGCTCTCGGTCGCCGCGCCGACCTTGCGCGCGAGCTCGTGGGTGAAGGAATCCATCGACTCGCCCAGCGCGGGCTTGGCGACGAGGTCGAACGCGCCCTCGGCCAGCGCGTCGACCGCGCGGGCGCCATGGGCGGGAGAGAACGCGGACACCACCACGACCGGCAACGCCTCGGCCTTGCCCTCGCGCAGGGCGCGCAGCACGCCGATCCCGTCCATGCCGGGCATGGCGAGGTCGAGCGTGAGGGCGTCGGGCCGGTGCGCACGGCACGCCTCCAGCGCCTGATCGCCGTCGGCCGCGGTGGCGACGACGTCGAAGCCCTGGCGGCCGAGCGCATCCGACAGGATCCGGCGCATCAGGCGCGAGTCGTCGGCGACGACGATCCGCTGCCGTGGGGTGGTGGCGGCCACGGCGGCCTAGGCGGCGGCGAGATCGTCGGTGCGCGCCCCGGCGAACAGGCCCTCGGGGTTGAGCAGGATCACGAGCCGGTCGCCGATCTTGGCGATCGCGTCGATCGTCTCGCCGTCGGCCGTCGGGACGTCCTCCAGCTGGTCGGTCGTGACGGTCAGGACCTCCTCGACGTCGCCCACGACGACGCCGGCCTGGCCGGTGCCCGTCTCGACGATCACGATCTTGCCCGACTCGGACTCCGTCGCCCTCAGGCCCATCCGGGAGGCGAGATCGAAGATCGGGATGATCTTGCCGCGCAGGCCGATGACGCCGCGGATCCACGGCACCTCGGACGCGACCGTGCGCGGCTCGGTGAAGCGGATGATCTCGTGAACCGCCCCGATCGGGAGCGCGTACTCCTCGCTTCCCAGCGAGAACACCACGAGCTGCTGTGAGGTGATGTCGGACATGTCCCCCCTCTCATCGGCGGGACCGTCCCCAGCATTAGCTCCGGTGCGGTTCAGCGCCGGGAGGGGAATCTCACGACGAAGCGGGCGCCGCGGCCGTCCAGCGGCGGCTCCAGCGTGACGCGCCCGTGGTGGCTGTCGGCGACCGCCTTGACGATCGAGAGCCCGAGCCCGGAGGAGCCCGAGCGGTCGCCCTCGCCGCGGAAGAAGCGCTCGAAGACCTTGTCGTGCAGCTCGCGCGGGATGCCCGGGCCGTCGTCCTCGACGGCGAGCACGACCTCGCCGTTGCGGCGCTCGACGGTCGCCTCGACCGCGGTGCCCGGATCGGTGTGGCGCAGCGCGTTCTCCATCAGGTTCAGCACGAGCCGGTGCAGCTCGTCGCGCGCCCCCTCGATCTCGACGCCCGGCGGCGCTGAGACGGAGATCTCGTGGTCGCCCGCGACCGGCTCGAGCTCCGACGCGGCGTCGGTCACGACGTCGGACAGGTCGACGGCGCGGTGGGGCAACTGGCGGCCGGCGTCCGCGCGCGCGAGCAGCAGCAGGTCCGCGACCAGGCGGCGCATGCGGCGCGAGGAGCGCAGGGCGGAGGCGGCCGTCTCGCGTTGCTCCCCGAGCGTGGCCTCCTCCAGCAGCTCGAGGTTGGCGAGCACGGACGTCAGCGGGGTGCGCAGCTCGTGCGAGGCGTCGGCGACGAACTCACGCTGGCGCGTGAGCGCCGCCTCGGTCTCCGTGCGCGCCTCGTCGAGCGCGTGCAGCATCGAGTCCAAGGTCTCCGCGAGCTCGGCGACCTCGTCGTCGGCCTCCGGCTTGGGTATCTGGATCGAAGTGTCCCGCGTGCGCGCGATCCGGCGGGCGGCGAGCGTCAGCTCGGAGATCGGCTCCATCGCACGCCGCGCGGTCGCCAGGCCGGCCAGCAGGGCGAGCGCCGCGCCGGCGAGGACGCCGAGGCCGAGGAAGAGCTTCACGCGGTTCGCCGTCGAGCGGACGCTCGAGATCCGCTCGGCGTACTGCATCAGCAGCTCGATCCGCGCGTCGTCGGTCTGCATGTGCCGCGTCTCGACGCGCCAGCCGTTGAAGGTCGTGTCCCCGAGCACCGGGGTGCCCAGGTAGGGCGCTCCGCGCGACATCGACAGCGACGCGGGCTTGAGCAGGTGTCCGTACCTGTCGACGATCCGGATCGCGGCGTTGTTGGCCGAGGCGTACTGGTTGAGACCCGGGCCGTGCGGGCTCAGCTTCGGGTTGCCCTGGTCGTCGTACGCCTCCACGCTGTACGTGAGCCCGTTCGACAGGCGATCCGCGGCGGTGCTCACCCGGCGATTGAAGTTCTGGTAGATCGCCTGGGTGGTGAGCGTGCCGACGATCACCGCGAATCCGCACAGGATCACGAGTGTGAGTGCCGCTGAGCCTCCCGCGAGACGCCAGCGGATCGGCTGGCGCTTATACGCGGAGTACGTAGCCCGCGCCGCGGACCGTATGGAGGAGTCGAGGCTCCCCACCGGCTTCCAGCTTTCTCCGAAGGTTCGAGACAAAGACCTCAATGGTGTTCGTGATCGAGAACGGGTCGTAGCCCCAGACTTCGTCGAGCAGCTTCTGGCGCGAGATCACCAGGCGCTCGTTGCGCATCAGGTACTCGAGCAACTCGAACTCGCGCTGCGTGAGCTCGATCTGGCGCTCGCTGCGCGCGACCTCGTGCGTGTCGGGGTTCAGCGTCAGGTCGCCCACGCGCAGCGGGGCCATGCCGCGCGGGGGCCGGCGCCGGAGCAGCGCGCGCATGCGGGCGAGCAGCTCCTGGCGCTCGAACGGCTTGACGAGGTAGTCGTCGGCGCCGACGTCCAGCCCCTCGACGCGCGACTCCAGGGCGTCGCGGGCGGTGAGCATCAGGATCGGCGTGTCGTCGCCGTCGTCGCGCAGCCGGCGCGCGACGTCGATCCCGTCCAGGCGGGGGAGACCGAGGTCGAGAACGATCACGTCGGGCAGGAACGCGTGCGCCTCGTCGAGGCCACGCACGCCGTCGGCGGCGAGCTTGACCTCGTAGCCTTCCAGGCGCAGCGAGCGCTGGAGGACCTGGGCGATCTCCTCGTCGTCTTCGACCACGAGGACGCGGACAGGACGTGCGGCGGCATCCATCGCACTTGATGGTACGGCGGTTGACGGCGTTCTCTCCCAAGCTTCAGTTGCCGTTTAGCAAGTCCTCAGCAGGGCTCTCCCCGGCGGCGTCGAAGGTGCCCCGCGCCAGATGCCAGCAAGCAAGCAAGCAGTCCGCAAGAAGCCGGCCGGCCGCAGGCGCCGCCCGGCCGACCACTGGAGGCTGCCCGAGCTCGAGCAGCGCCACGTCGACCTGATCGGCCTCGGGCTGATCGCGCTCGGCGCCTTCTTCGCCTTCCTCGTGTACTTCGGGTGGGACGGCGGGCGCGCCGGCTCGCAGGCCGTCGAGGGCCTGCGCTGGCTGCTCGGCGCCGTCCACTACGTGGTGCCCGTCGCCCTGGTCGCCGCCGGCGCGATCCTGATCCTGCGCCCGATGCTGCCCGCCGTGCGGCCTTTCCGGGCCGGCGCGATCTGCCTGTTCGCCTCGTTGACGCTCGGCCTTGCGGCCGGCACGCTGGGGCTCGGCCCCGGCGGCGAGCGGCCGGCCTGGTGGGACGCGCGCTGGGTCAAGACGCGCGGCGGCATGACCGGCGAGCTGCTCGACTGGGTCGTGGGGACGCTGACCGGCAGCGTCGGCGCCCACATCCTGGCCGTCTTCCTGTTCCTCGCGGGCGTCCTGCTGCTCACCGGCGCGTCGGTCGCAAGCGTGATCAAGGCGACGTCGGACTCCGTCTCGACGACCACGCGCGCGATCCGCGACTCGGGCGCGCAGGTGCGCACCAAGGTGCAGCGCCGTACGGGCGACGACCTCGCCACGCTCGAGCGCTCGACGCGCGTGCGGGTCGCCGAGGCTCCCGAGTGGGACGGCCCGGGCGAGTTCACCGGGCCGCGGCCCAAGCGCAAGCCCGAGATCGAAGAGCCGCCTTCATTCGACATCTTCGCGCCCGAGCCCGAGGCTGAAGCGGAGCCTGAGGCTGAGCCCCCGCCGCAGCCGCCCAAGCGCGGTCTCGACCTCCCGGAGCCCGAGCTCGAGCCGCGGCTGGCCGAGGATCCGCCCGAGGACGAGGACGGCGTCAAGCGCGGCCCTGTCGATCCCGTCGGACCCGAGCAGCTCACGCCGCAGGGGCGCTACCGCTCCGACGTCACCGACTCGCCGGACTTCGTCTGGGAGCTGCCCGACCCGGCTCTGCTCACCCGCTCCTCAGAGGACGCCTCGCGCCCGGACACGGTCGGGCAGGAGAAGGTCGCGGCGCAGCTGATCGAGGCGCTCGGGCACTTCAACGTCGAGGCGCGCGTGATCGGCATGGTCGCGGGCCCGCACATCACGCGCTACGAGCTGCGGCTCGCGCCCGGCATCAAGGTCGGCAAGGTCGCCCAGCTCAAGGACGACCTCGCGTACGCGCTGGCCGCGGCCGACATCCGCATCCTGGCGCCGATCCCGGGCAAGCAGGCGGTCGGCATCGAGGTGCCGAACGCGCGCCGGCGGATCGTGCACCTCGGCGACGTCTACCAGACGCCGCCGGCCGACTGGTCGCCGCTCACCGTCTGGCTCGGCAAGGACGTGGCCGGGCGCTCGATCGGCGCCGACCTGGCCAAGATGCCGCACCTGCTGGTGGCCGGCACGACCGGCGCCGGCAAGTCCGGCGCGGTCAACGCGATGCTGTCCTCGATCCTGCTGCGCGCCACGCCGCACGAGGTCCGGATGGTGCTCGTGGACCCCAAGCAGGTCGAGCTCACGCACTACGACTCGATCCCGCACCTTCTGACCCCGGTGATCACGTCCCCGCGGCAGGCGGCGACCGCGCTGCAGAACCTCGTGCGCGAGATGGAGCAGCGCTACTCGCAGATGGCGCTCGCGCGCACCCGCACCCTCAAGGACCTCAACGAGGTCCGGGCGCGCCGGGACGAGCCCGCCCTGCCGTACGTCCTGTGCGTGATCGACGAGCTCGCCGACCTGATGATGGTCGCGCCCGCCGACGTCGAGGACTCGATCATCCGGATCGCCCAGAAGGCGCGCGCGGTAGGGATCCATCTCGTGCTCGCGACCCAGAGCCCGCGCGTGGACGTGATCACCGGCATGATCAAGGCCAACGTGCCCTCGCGCATCGCCTTCGCCGTCTCCTCCCAGACCGACTCGCGGGTGATCCTCGATCAGAACGGTGCGGAGTCGCTGCTCGGCATGGGCGACATGCTGTTCTCGCCGGTGGGCTCCTCGCGCCTGCAGCGGATCCAGGGCGCGTTCATCGACGAGGCGCAGATCGAGCAGCTGACCGAGTCCTGGCGCCGCCAGGGCGAGCCGGAGCTGCGGGAGGACCTGCTCCAGGAGGTCGAGGCAGCGGTCGAGGAGGCCCCGGCGCCCGACGAGTTCGATCCCGACGAGGACCCGCTGCTCGCCGACGCGATCCGCCTCGTCGCCGAGATGCAGACCGCGTCGACCTCGATGCTGCAACGCCGGTTGCGGCTCGGCTACACGCGTGCGGGCCGCTTGATCGACATGCTCGAGCGGCGCGGCGTCATCAGCGGCTACGAGGGATCCAAGCCGCGTCAGGTGCTCGTGACCGAGGCCGATCTGCCTCGCGTGCTGGCCGCGTTGGCGGGCGACCCGCAACCGGTTCCTGACGACGACCAGTAGGACGCTTGTAGCCTCGAAGCTCATGCCGGAGATCGGTGAGACGCTTCGGGAGACGCGCATGCGTCGCCGCATCGACATGACCGAGGTCGAGGCGGCGACGAAGATCCGTGCGAAGTATCTCCGTGCGCTGGAGAACGAGGAGTGGGACCTGCTGCCGGGTCCCACCTTCGTCAAGACGTTCCTGCGCACGTACGCCGAGTACCTCGAGCTCGACTCGCGGCTGCTGGTGGAGGAGTACCGGCGGCGCTACGAGCGCCCCTCCACGCAGGATCTGCGGCCGTTCAAGCCCGGCGCGGCGGCGCAGCGGCGGCGGCGCCGGCGCGGCCCGTCGGGCCCCGCGATCGTCGTCGTGCTCGGCACCGTCGTCCTGCTCGCGGTGCTGTACGTGATCGGGACCAAGTGGGGCGGCGACCAGAACGAGCCGCCGCCCGTCGTGGCCACCGCCACGGCGACCGCGACGCCGGCGGCGACGCCCAAGCCCACGAAGAAGGCGAAGAAGAAGCACGCCGCGCCGAAGGTCGTATCGCTGAGGCTGACGGCGCGCCAGGTCGTCTACGTCTGCGTGGTCGACGCGCGCGGCCGCGCCGTCGTCAACGGCGTCAACCTGCAGGCGGGCAAGAGCACGAGCACGCTGCGGTCCTCGCGCTTCCGGCTGAACCTCGGCAACGCGAACGTCAAGCTGACCGCGAACGGGAAGACCTATCCGGTGGCCAACACCGGCAACCCCGTGGGGTACGAGCTGCGGCCGGGCAGGACGCCGAAGCGGCTGGCCGACACCGTGCGCGCGGGGCTCTGCCGCCGGTGAGCCTGCGCGCCGGCATCGTCGTGACCGGCACGGAGGTGCTCAACGGCACGATCTCCGACCGCAACGGCCCGTGGCTGTCCGAGCAGTTGCGCGACGCGGGTGTCCAGGTCGCCCACATCCTCGTGACCGGCGACCGGCCGGACGACCTGCGCTCGGCGCTGGACTTCTTCGCCGGCCTGGACCTGATCGTCACCAGCGGCGGGCTCGGGCCGACCGCCGACGACCTGACCGCCGACGTCGTGGCCGCGTGGGCCGGGCGCGAGCTGCGCCACGACCCGGCGCTCGAGGAGCGCGTCTGGGCGCGCGTCATGCGCGTGCGGTCGCGGCTGCGCGGGGCCGACGAGGAGGCGCTGCGGGCGGGTGCGCGCAAGCAGGCGCTCGCGCCCGACGGCGCGGCGGTGCTCGAGCCGGTCGGCACGGCGCCCGGGCTGCTGGTCGGAGTCGAGGACGGGCCGCTGATCGTCGTGCTCCCCGGCCCGCCGGGCGAGCTGCAGGCGATGTGGGCGGCAGCGGCGGAGACCTCGCCGCTGCGCGAGCTGCTGGCGGGGGCGGGACGCTACGAGCAGCGCATGATGCGCTTCTACGGGCTGCCCGAGCCCCAGATCGCCGCGACGCTGCGCGAGCTCGACCCACCCGACTCGCTGGAGATCACGACCTGCCTGCGGCGCGGCGAGCTGGAGCTCGCGACGGTCTTCGCGCGGCCGGCGTGGGGCGCCTACGAGCGCTTCCACGCGCAGGTCGTCAAGCGCCACCACGACACGCTGTTCTCGCCTGACGGCGCGACGATCGACGAGCTGGTGGCCGACGCGCTGGCGGGGAGGACGGTCGCGACCGCGGAGTCGTGCACCGGCGGGCTGATGGCGGCGCGCCTGACCGACCGCGCGGGCTCCTCGGCGTACGTCCTCGGCGGCCTCGTCGTCTACTCCAACGAGGCCAAGTCCGATCTCGCGGGCGTGTCCCCGGCGGTGATCGCGGCACACGGGGCGGTATCGCCCGAGGTCGCGCGGGCGCTGGCCCACGGGGCGCGGTGGCGCCTGGAGGCCGACGTCGGGATCGGGATCACCGGCATCGCGGGGCCGGGCGGCGGGACGCCGGAGAAGCCGGTCGGCACCGTCTGCCTGTGCGTCTCGACGGGCGACCGGATCGAGGAGGAGGCCGTGCGCCTGCCCGGCGGGCGCACGGACGTGCGCGAGCGGACCACGACGGTCGCGATGCACATGCTCCACCGGCTGCTGTCGTGAGCCTCGGCGCCGGCGAGCGCCCGTGGCGCCTGTTCGTCGCGCTCGACCTTCCCCCCGGCGTGCGGGCCGCCCTGGCCGCGGCCGGCGCCGCCGCCGATCCGGACGTCTGGCGGCCGGTCGCGCCCGACTCGCTGCACCTCACGCTCGCGTTCCTGGGGTCCCGGCCGCCCGCCGACGTCGAGGCGATCGCCCGCGTCCTGGAGGCGCAGGCCGGCACGCCCGCGCCGCGGCTGGCCCTCGGTGACGCGCTGCTGCTGCCGCCGCGCCGCGCGCGCGTGCTGACCGTCGCGCTGGAGGACTCCGGTGGCGCCCTGGGGGAGCTGCAGGCGGGTGTCAGCAGCGGGCTCGAGGCGGCCGGCGTCTATACGCCTGAGCGGCGGCCGTACCGGGCGCACATCACCGTCGCGCGCGTGCGTCCGCATGCGCAGCCGCCCCGCGCCGCCGAAGCCCATCTCGAGCGGCTGGCCTTCAGCGCCGGCCGGCTCACCCTCTATCGGTCGCAGCTTCACCCCAAGGGCTCGCGCTACTCGCCGCTGCGCGCCGTGAGCCTCGCTGGCTGACCGCTAATCTCGCAATCGCATGGTCTCCGCCACGGCCCGCAGGGCAGCGCTCCCGGCGCTCCTCGCGCTTGTCTTCCTGCTGGCCGTGCCCAACGCGGCCCGGGCGCTGACGTGGAAGGCCTGTCCGGATTTCGACGGGGTCCGCTGCAGCTCGGTCAGCGTTCCGCTGGACCGCACGGGCGCCGATCCCGGGCAGATCGCCCTGCGGGTCGCGCGCGTCGGCAAGACGTCGGGCAGGACGCTGATGTACCTGTCCGGCGGCCCCGGCGGCGCGGGCGTCAGCGAGATGCTCGGCGTGATCCCGATCGTCGAGCCGCTCGCGCGCCGCTACCGCGTGATCGGCTTCGACCAGCGCGGCACCGGCCGCTCGGGCCTGCTGCGCTGCCCCGCGCTGGAGCACGACCCGCACCTGCGCTCGACGACGGCCGCCGCGCGCTGCGCGGCCTCGCTGGGCGCCGCGCGCAGGCACTACACGACGCCGGACTCCGTGCAGGACATGGAGGCGATCCGCCAGGCGCTCGGCGTCGAGAAGCTGACACTGTTCGGCATCTCCTACGGGACCGAGCTCGCGCTCGAGTACGCGCGCACGTTCCCGGCGCACGTGGACCGGCTGATCCTCGACTCGGTGGTCGACCCTGATGACGCCGACCCGTTCGGGACCGCCGGCTTCCGCGCCATGGCGCCGACGCTCGCCGCCCTGTGCCCGTCGAAGTGCCGCGGGATCTCGAGCGATCCCGCGGGCGATCTCGCCAAGCTCGTCGCGAAGGTCCGCGCGAGGCCCATGCGGGGCCGCGCGTACGACTCGCGCGGGCGCCCGCACACGATCCGGATCGGCCCGACGGCGCTACTGGACCTGATGTTCCAGGCCGACTACGACCCGGCGCTGCGCGCGGCGCTCCCGGCCACCGTCACGTCCGCGCTGGCCGGCGACGGCGCGCCGCTCGCGCGGCTACTGCGCGAGAGCGCGCGCCTCGACGACCTCGGCCCGCCGAGCGAGTTCTCCTCCGCCCGCTACGCCACGATCTGCGAGGAGACGCCGCTGCCGTGGGATCCCGGCACGCCGGTCGAGCAGCGCGCCGCCGTGACGCAGCAGCGGATCGCGGTCGCCGGCCCGGACGCCTTCCGGCCGTTCGACCCCCAGTCGGTCGTCGAGGACGAGATCGATCTGTGCCTGCGCTGGCCCGACGTCCCGCGCCCACCGTCGCCTGCGCCCAAGCCGCCGTATCCCGCGGTCCCGACGCTGATCCTCCAGGGCGGCGAGGACCTGCGCACGCCGCCGGAGGTCTCCGCCCGGGTGGCGGCCGAGATCCCGGGCGCCAAGCGCGTCGTCGTGCCGGGCGTCGGCCACGCCATCACCGGCGCCGACCCGAGCGGCTGCGGCCAGCGCGCGCTGCTGCGCTTCGTCGCCGGCCGGAGCTTCCCCGCCACCTGCCGGCGCGTGCCGACCGGCGTGCCGGGCGTGCTCTACGGCCCACGGAGGTTCGAGTCGCTGCGCGGGTTCCCCGGCGTGCCGCGCAAGGTCGGGCGCACGCTGCGCGCGCTGGAGGCGACGTTCGACGACCTCCGCGTGGTCACCTCCGCGGCCGTGCTCACGAGCGCGGGCGGCGGGTTGCGCGGCGGCACCTGGACCGCGCACGGCGGACGGCTCACGGTCGATCGCTACACGGTGGTCGGAGGCGTGACGGTGACCGGCGGCGGCACCTCGCGCCTGACGCTGCGGATCGCCGGGTCCAAGGCCGCGCACGGCACGGTGACCCTGCGCTCCGGCGGGCGCCTGGCCGGAACGCTCGGCGGGCACCGCATCGCGGTCCGCCTCAGCACCAGCGCGAGCAGTGCCAAGCGCAGGGCGCGCATAGCCCAGTTGGCGCGCTGACACTTTCGTCTGGTCATATTGCAGACCCATCCGCCACCGGCTACGTTCGGCCCTTCTGTGCTGCCGACCCGCCGCGCTCGCGTTCTCATCGCCGAAGACGACGACAGCCTGCGAACGCTGATCCGGCTCTCAGTCGACGTGGGCGAGATCGACGTCGACGAGGCCGCCGACGGCGAGGCCGCGATGCGGCTCGCGCACGCGAACCCGCCTGACGTCGCCCTGCTGGACTGGGCGATGCCGCGGATGACCGGGCTCGACGTGTGCCGCGCGCTGCGCGCCGACCCGCGCTCGGCCGGCGCGGTGATCGTGATCGTCACCGCGCGCGTGCTCACGGGCGACCGCGAGCAGGCGCTGGAGGCGGGCGCCGACCACTACCTCGGCAAGCCGTTCTCGCCGGTCGAGCTGCTGGATCTGGTGCGCCATGCGCTCTGAGCGCGCGCTCGCGGCGGCCGCCGACCTCTCGCTCGCGCGGGCCGGCGGGCTCCCGCTCGCCCACTTCCGGCCGGAGCACGTGAGCGACCAGGTCGCGCGGGCGTGCGCGCGAGAAGGCGCCGGCGACGCCGGATCGCTCGCGCGGATGCTGGCTCGCGACCCGGTCGCCCGCACCCGCTTCCGGCGTTCCGTCGCGATCTCGTACGGCGCGATGTTCCGCGATCCGGAGCAGTTCCGGCTGCTCGAGCAGGTACTGCTGCCGCGGCTGCTCGAGGACGGGCGCCGGCTGGCGGCATGGTCGGCGGGCTGCGCCGACGGCTCGGAGCTCTACACGCTCGGGATCGTGCTCGAGCGCATGGGGGCGCTGGAGCGCGCGCTGCTGCTCGGGAGCGACCTGCTGGAGGAGAACATCGCCGCGGCGCGAGCGGGTCGATACGAGGGTCACGACATCTCGCCCGAGGTGCGGGAGCGCGTGCGCTGGGAGCGGCGCGACATCGTCGACGATGGCCCGCCGGCCGGGCGCTGGCGCCTGGTCATGTGCCGCAACGTGGCGATCTACCTCGGACCGGCTGCCCGGCGCAGGCTCTACGAGGCGCTCGTCTCGGCGCTGGCGACCCGCGGCGTGCTGCTGCTCGGCCGCAGCGAGCGGCTGCTGGACGCCGCGTCGCTCGGGCTGCGGCCGGTCGCGCCCCACGCCTACGAGCGCGTGCATTGACCCGCAGCCTGCGCACCCGCACGGTGGCGGCGGCGGCCGCGATCGTGCTCGTCGTCGCCTGCGTGATGGCGGCGCTGCTGGTCGCGATCGGCCGCCAGCGCGACTCGGCCGAGTCCGCGCGCCATTCCCAGGTCGTGATCGCCACCGCCAACGAGACCGAGAAGGCGCTGCTGGCGGTCCAGACCACGCTGCGCGGCTTCCTCGTGGCCGGCAGTCGCGACCTGCTCGCGTCCTACGAGCGGGTCCGCGCCGAGCTGCCCGACGCGGCGAGCGAGCTCCAGACCCTCGTGGCGGACAACCCGGACCAGCTGCGGCGCGCACAGGGCGTCCGCGACGACGCCGTCGCCTACGTCGAGAACTACGCCGACCCGACGATGACCACGACGCGCGAGCTCGGCGTCGCCTCCGGCCGCCGGGCGGCCCGCGTCCAGCAGGGCAGCGCCCGCGCCGCGTCGTTGCAGAGCAAGATCGCCGGCCTCCTGCGCGCCGAGGACGTCCTGTCCACCGCGCGCCGGCGCAACGCCGAGTCCGCGTCGCACCGGGCGATCCTGGTCGCCGTCGTGGGCCTGGCGGGGTGCATCCTGCTGCTGGGACTCGGCGCGACGTACGTCGCCCGCGCGGTTGTCAGACCGGTGCGCCGGCTGGCCGGCGCCGCCGACCGCGTCCGCCGCGGCGACCTGGGCGTCGAGGTCCCGGTGACGCGCCGCGACGAGGTCGGCCGGCTGGCCGAGTCCTTCAACGCGATGGCGCGCTCGCTCGAGCAGAGCCGCGGCGAGCTGGAGAGCCAGAACGCGGAGCTCGAGATGCAGGCGATCGAGCTCGAGGAGCGCCAGGCGGATCTGACCGACGCGAACCACGAGGTCCGCGCGCAGCGCGACGAGCTGGAGCGCACCGCCGCGCAGCTCGCCGAGGAGAAGCGGCGCGCCGAGCTGTACGGGAAGTTCGCCGACCGGCTGGCGGCCGAGGGCAAGACCGACGCGCTCGCCAGGATCGTGCTGTCGCGCTTGGCGGAGGCGGCGGGCGCGGACGTCGGCGTGCTCTACGCGCAGTCGTGGCGGGACGAGTCGCGCTGGATCCGGGCGGCGGTCCACGGGCTCGACCCGGCGCAGCTGCCGGACAGCACCGTCGTCGGCGGCGAGGGCGCCGCGGCGCAGGCGGTCGCGCGCGACGGCGTCGTGCACGTCGCGCACGAGCACGCGCGGCTGCGGGTGCGCACGCTGGCCGGCGAGGCGTCGGTGCGGTGGGAGCTGCATGTCGCGCTGCGCCACGGCGAGCGGGCGATCGGCGTCGCGACGCTCGGCGCCGTGGCCGAGGCGGCGTTCGACGTGGGCGAGACCGCGTCGCTGCGGCGCCTGTCGAGCCAGGCCGCCGTCGCGCTCGCCGAGGCGAGCGCGTACGAGCAGCGCCGCTGGCTGGCGCAGATCAACAGCGTCGTGCTGGACACGGTGCGCGAGGGGATCGCGCTGGTCGGGCTCGACTCCGAGCTGGTCTTCGCCAACACCGCCATGGAGTCGTTCGCGGGGCGGCTGGCGATGCCGATCAGCCAGGCCGTCGGGGCGCGCGGAGCGGATCTCGACGCGGCGCCGGTCGATCCGGACGCGCTGTTCGAGCGGTGGGAGCACCTGCTCGCCGACGGCGAGCAGCCGGCCACCGACGAGCTGGAGGTCGCCGACCCGCCGCTGGTGCTGGAGCGCTACAGCGCGCCGGTGGACGATCTGGACGGCCGCCGCATCGGCCGCCTCGTCGTGCTGCGCGACGTCACGCGCGAGCGCGAGGCGGAGCGGCTGAAGTCCGACCTGATGGCGACGGTGTCGCACGAGCTGCGGACGCCGCTGGCCAGCGTGCTGGGCTACGCGGAGCTCCTGCGCACGCGCGAGCTGACGCCGGCGATGCGCGAGGAGATCCTCGGGACCGTCCACGCCGAGGCCAAGCGGCTGTCGGTGCTGATCGACGACTTCCTCGACCTGCAGACGATCGAGCAGGACCGGCTCGTGCTCGTGCGCGAGCCGTTCGCGGTCGGAGACCTGCTGGCCGAGCAGGTGCGCACGTTCTCGGGCCAGAGCGCGGCGCACACCGTCGAGCTGCACTCCACGCGCGACGGGGCGACGGCGGTCGGCGACCGCGCGCGGATCGCCCAGGTGGTGGCGAACCTGCTGTCCAACGCGATCAAGTACTCGCCGGGCGGCGGCTCGGTGGGCGTCGCCGTCGAGCGGCGGCCGGACGAGGTGCTCGTCTCGGTCTTCGATCAGGGCGTCGGGATCCCGGCGGCCGAGCAGCCGCACGTGTTCGAGAAGTTCTTCCGCGTCCAGCGCGCGGACCTGCGCGTGGGCGGGACGGGGCTAGGCCTCGCGCTGTCGCACGAGATCGTGGTCGCGCACGGCGGCCGGATGGGCTTCGAGAGCGTCGAGGCCCAGGGCTCGCGGTTCTGGTTCACGCTTCCGTCGCCCTGAGTGCGACGATTGTGCGACGAAAGCGTGCCGAAACACGTGTTCGACGCGAATCCGTCCGGTCGCGGCCCTAGCGTGCTTGGCATGAGCAACCAGGAGCCGTCAAAGGCACGTGATACCGCCCTGGCGGGCGCCCTGTCCCAGATCGAGAAGCAGTTCGGCAAGGGCAGCGTCATGCGGATGGGGGATCCGGGGGCTCAGGTCAAGGTCGAGGCGATCCCGACGGGCGCCCTGTCGCTGGATCTGGCGCTCGGCATCGGCGGCATCCCACGCGGCCGCATCGTGGAGATCTTCGGCCCGGAGTCCTCCGGTAAGACGACGCTGATCTACCACATCATCGCCGAGGCCCAGAGGCTCGGGGGCGTGTGCGCGTTCATCGACGCCGAGCACGCGATGGACCCGCTGTACGCGCAGAAGATCGGCGTCAATATCGACGAGCTGCTGGTCTCGCAGCCCGACTACGGCGAGCAGGCGCTGGAGATCGCGGACATGCTGGTCCGCTCCGGCGCGGTCGACGTCGTGGCGGTGGACTCCGTGGCGGCGCTGACGCCGCGGGCGGAGCTCGAGGGCCAGATGGGCGACCAGAGCGTCGGCCTGCAGGCGCGGATGATGTCGCAGGCGATGCGCAAGCTCGCCGGCAACCTGAACCGCACGCAGACGCTGTGCGTGTTCACGAACCAGATCCGCGAGAAGGTCGGCGTCATGTTCGGCTCGCCGGAGACGCAGCCGGGCGGCCGTGCGCTGAAGTTCTACGCGTCCCAGCGGCTGGACATCCGCCGGATCGAGACGCTGAAGGACGGCACGGAGGCGATCGGCAACCGCGTCCGCGTGAAGGTCGTCAAGAACAAGGTCGCCGCGCCGTTCCGCCAGGCGGAGTTCGACATCGAGTTCGGCACCGGCATCTCGTCGTCGGGTTGCATCCTCGACCTCGGGATCGAGCACTCGGTGATCACCAAGTCCGGCTCGTTCTTCTCCTATGGCGACGAGCGGCTCGGCCAGGGCCGCAACAACGCCAAGGGCTACCTGGACAGTCATCAGGAGGTCGCGAAGGAGATCGAGGCCAAGATCTACGAGATCCTCGGCGTCAACCAGGATCTCGTGGAGCCGATCGAGAACGGCGACCGCGAGGCGGCGGCGGCGCTCATCGGCTGAGGCCGCGAGGCTGATGGACCCCGACCGCGAGGTCCGGCGCGGAGAGGCGTTCGACGTGGCCTGGCGGCTGCTGGGGCACCGCGACCGGACCGAGGCGGAGATCGTGCGCGCCTTCCTGAAGGCGCGCGTGGAGCCGGAGCTCGCCGAGGAGGTGCTCGGCGAGCTGCGCGAGGGCGGCTATGTCGACGACGCCCGCTTCGCGCAGCGCTTCGCGGAGGACCGCCGGCGCCTGGACGCGTGGGGCGCCGATCGGATCGAGCGCCGTCTGCTCGAGCTCGGCGTGGACCGCGAGCACGTCGCGGCGGCGCTGGGCGAGGGCGGCCACGATGAGCTCGAGGCGGCCGTCGCGCTGCTCGAGCGACGCTTCCCCGCGCCGCCGTCGACGCCGCGCGAGCGCGACCGCATGCTCGGCGTTCTGGTGCGCAAGGGCTACGACCTCGAGCTCGCGCACGACGCCCTGCGCCGCTTCGCCGGCGCGGCGGTCGAGTAGGGTCGCACATTGCGTGCGGACACTCGCGGTACTACGATCCGCCCCAGCGACAGACCGGGCCCATCCGGGTCTCAGAAAACTGCAGCAAATCAGCCATTTTGAAAGCGGACACCAGCAGCATCAGTCTTGACGGCCATCCTGCGACCACCAAACTAGCCGCCATCTGACGCGGCGGCCTCTGGCCGCCTATATGCGGGGCATCCTCGCTTCCTTGGCCCCGGGCATGGCCCCGGTCTGGCGCCTTGCACATTGGGACATGGACTCGCACCGCGCCTTGGGGCGCGGCGTACGAGGAGAGGAAACGACAATGGAAATCGTGATCGCGGCGGCCGTGCTCGCGGCCGGTCTTGTGATCGCGGCGCTGCTCCTGGTGAAGCGGGCCCCCGGGCTCGCGACGGCATCGCGCGCTCCCGCGAGCTCCGCGGCGGCGCCGGCCCCTCAGGAGGCGCACGCGCAGGGCGACGGGGGAGACGCGCTCGCACAACGGCAGGAGATGGGTCGCCTCGAGGAGCGCCTCAGCGGCAAGGAGGCCGCGCTGGAGACCCGCATCGCGCAGCTCGACGAACGCGAGCAGCGGCTCGAGCAGCGCATCACGGCGGCCGAGGAGGCGCACGAGCGGCACGTCCGCGCGCTCGAGCGCGTCTCGGGCCTCTCGGCGTCGCAGGCCAAGAACCTCCTGCTGAAAGAGCTCGAGGACCAGATCCGGCACGATTCGGCCCGGCTCGTCCGCCAGGTCGAGGAGGAGACCAAGCGCGACGCCGACCGGCGCGTGCGCAACATCCTCGCCGTCGTGATGCAGAGGCTCGCCGCCGGCCATGCGGCGGAGACGACCGTGTCGGTCGTCCAGCTGCCCGCGGACGACATGAAGGGCCGCATCATCGGCCGTGAGGGGCGCAACATCCGCGCGCTTGAGCACCTCACCGGCGTCGACTTCATCATCGACGACACGCCGAACGCCGTCATCCTCTCCGGCTTCGACGGCGTGCGTCGCGAGATCGCGCGGATGACGCTCGAGAAGCTGCTCTCCGACGGCCGCATCCACCCGGCGCGGATCGAGGAGACCTACTACCAGGCCAAGTCAGAGCTCGAGAGCCACATCGCCGAGTCCGGCGAGCAGGCCGCGCTCGACGCGAACGTCCAGGCGCTCGACGCCGAGCTCACGCGGACGCTCGGCCGCCTGAAGTACCGCACGAGCTACGGCCAGAACGTGCTCGCCCACTCGATCGAGTGCGCCCACCTGGCGGCGATGATGGCCGCCGAGCTCGGCGCCTCGGTCAAGACGGCCCGGCGCGCGGCGCTCCTGCACGACATCGGCAAGGCGGTCTCGCACGAGATCGAGGGCCCGCACGCGCTCGTCGGCGGCGACCTGGCACGCCGCCACGGCGAGTCCGAGGCCGTCGCGCACGCGATGGAGGCGCATCACAACGAGGTGGAGCCGCAGACGGTGGAGGCCGTGATCGTCCAAGCCGCCGATGCGCTGTCCGGCGCCCGCCCAGGCGCCCGCGGCGAATCGCTCGAGCAGTACGTCAAGCGGCTGCGAGAGCTCGAGCAGATCGCCACGCGCCACGACGGGGTCGACAAGGTCTATGCGATGCAGGCCGGCCGCGAGATCCGCGTGATGGTGCTGCCGGACACGCTCGACGACGACGGCGCGGTCCTGCTCTCGCACGAGATCGCCCGCGAGATCGAGCAGGAGCTCGAGTACCCGGGTCAGATCAAGGTGACCGTGATCAGGGAGTCGAGGGCGACCGACTACGCACGCTGAGTACCCTCAACGCTCGCGATGAAGTCGTTCCACGTCACCACGTTCGGCTGCCAGATGAACGAGCACGACTCCGAGCGCATGAAGGGCATGCTCGAGTCGCTCGGCTACGCCGAAGCGGCGGCCCGCGACGACGCCGACCTGATCCTCTTCAACACCTGCTCGATCCGCGAGAAGGCCGACGACCGCTTCGTCGCGCATCTGTACGAGGCCAGGGCGCTCAAGCGCAGGGACCCCGAGCGCGTGATAGGCGTCGGCGGGTGCTGGGCGCAATCCCAGAAGGACGCGGTGTTCCGCCAGTTCCCGTTCGTCGACGTCGCGTTCGGCCCGGGCCAGGTCCACAAGCTCGCGGAGTTCCTGACGGCCGACAGCCTGACGGCGCAGGGCTTCTTCGAGTTCGAGGGCTTCACCGGCCACCTCCCGGCCAAGCGCGAGCGGGAGTTCCAGGCCTGGATCCAGATCTCCGCCGGCTGCAACATGAAGTGCGCGTTCTGCATCGTGCCGACGACGCGCGGGCGCGAGGTCAGCCGGCCGTTCGAGGAGCTGGTGGCCGAGATCGAGGTGCTCGCCGCCGACGGCGTCAAGGAGGTGACGCTGCTCGGTCAGAACGTCAACAGCTACGGCCTCGGGCTGCGGCCGCAGCCGCGCAGGTTCTCCGAGCTGCTCTACGCCGTCGACGCGATCACAGGCATCGAGCGGATCCGTTACACGAGCCCGCATCCCGCGCACATGCGCGAGGACGTCATCCGCGCGCACGCGGAGCTCGACAGCGTCTGCGACCACATCCACCTCCCGCTGCAGTCGGGCTCCTCGCGCGTCCTGAAGCGCATGCGCCGGACCTACGGGCGCGAGCGCTTCATGGACCGCGTCGCCCTGATCCGCGAGCACGTCCCTGACTGCGCGATCACGACCGACATCATCGTCGGCTTCCCGGGCGAGACGGAGTCCGACTTCCGCGAGACGCTCGAGGTCGCCGAGGAGGTCGGCTTCGACGGCGCGTTCACGTTCATCTACTCACCGCGCAAGGACACCGAGGCGGCCGCGTTCAGCGACGAGTTCATCCCGCACGAGGTCGCGGTGGAGCGCATGGAACGGCTCGTCGAGGTCGTCCAGCGGCGCGCCCGCGAGCGCGCGCAGCGGTTCGTGGGCCGCACCCTCGACGTGCTCGTCGAGGGCGCGTCACGGCAGGACCCGACCCGCCTGCGCGGGCGGTCCTCGCATAACAAGGTCGTCAACTTCGACGGCCTGGGGGAGCCGGGCGAGATCGTCCCGGTGACGATCGCCTCCGCGACGAGCCAGACACTCGCCGGCGAGGCGTCGTTCCTGTCCCGACTTTCTTGACCATATCGACATCGAGCTGGCGCGTTCGCGGTCGATGACCGTGGCATGACCTTGACGATCCGCGGGAAGCTGTTCGCCGGCTTCGCCGCTGTGCTCGTGCTCACGATCGCCGCGACGGGCGTCGCGCTTGACGGCATGGGCAACATGAACCACCGCACCGACCGGCTCGTCGGTACAGACATGCCCGCGCTCGTGGCGGCGCGCACGGTCTCCCAGCAGATCGATCAGTTCCGTTCCGCGCAGCTCGCGCACGCCGCCTCCGCGACGCCGAAGGCGATGGAGTCGCCGGAGAAGAACATGACGACGCTGCAGGCGTCGGTCACCAAGGGCCTCGACGGCTACGGCGAGCTCGCGCTCGGCGCTCGCGACCGGGCCCTCGCGAGCCAGGTCCAAGCGAGTTGGAACGCCTACCTGGCGGGCACCGCCGACTTCGTCGCGACGAGCCGCGCGGGGCGCAAGGCCGACGCCAACGCGCTGCTCTTCGAGCAGCGCGACAACTACCTGTCGATGCGCGACAAGACGCTCGCCTGGTCGGCCGCGGTCGAGAAGATCGCCGCCGGCGACGGGGCCACGGCGCAGTCGGCCTACGACTCGTCCCGCACGCTGCTGATCGTGCTCGGGCTCTTGTCGATCGTCGCGGCGGCGGCGATCGCGTACGTGATCTCGCGCAACATCTCGGCGCGCGTGGCGCGCATGCTCAGCGCCGCCGACGGCATCGCGGGCGGCGACGTCGCCCAGCGCATCCACGATGACTCCAAGGACGAGCTCGGCCAGACCGCCGCCGCCTTCGAGCGCACGATCGCCTACCTGCGCGAGATGGCCGAGGCGACCGAGCGGGTCGCCGACGGCGACCTGACCGTCGACGTCGCGCCGCGTTCGGAGCGCGACCTGCTCGGCAACGCGCTCGCCAAGCTCACCGACGGGCTGCGCGACATGATCGGCGACGTCGCCACGGGCGCCGGGACCGTCAGCGCCGCGTCGCAGCAGATGGCGACGACGTCCGACGAGGCGGGCCGCGCGGTGAGCGAGATCGCGAGCGCGGTCGGGGACGTCGCCCAGGGCGCCGAGCGCCAGGTGCGCATCGTGGAGTCCGCCCGCACGTCCGCCGAGGGCGCCGCCCGCGGCGCCGCCGAGAGCGCCGAGAGCGCGCGTCAGACCGCCGGGCAGGCCGACGCGGCCCGCCAGATCGCGCGCGACGGCGTCAGCGCCGCCGAGCAGGCGACGCAGGCGATCCGCCAGGTCGCCGATGCCTCCCAGGAGGTCACGGGCGCCATTCGCGACCTGTCGGCGCGCAGCGAGCGCATCGGCGGCATCGTCGACACGATCACCGGCATCGCGGAGCAGACGAACCTGCTCGCGCTCAACGCGGCGATCGAGGCGGCGCGGGCCGGCGAGCAGGGCCGCGGGTTCGCGGTCGTGGCCGAGGAGGTCCGCAAGCTGGCCGAGGAGTCCCAGACCGCGGCGGCCGAGATCGCCGGGCTGATCGGCGAGATCCAGTCCGAGACCGGCCGCGTCGTCACCGTGGTCGACGACAGCGCCCGCCGCACGCACGACGGCGTCGGGACGGTCGAGCAGACCCGCGCGGCGTTCGAGGCGATCGACGCGGCCGTCGCCGACATCGCGGAGCGGATCTCCGGCATCGCCGGCGCGGCACAGGGCATCGCCCAGGAGGCGGGCCAGATGCAGTCGCACATCGTCGAGGTCGCCTCGGTCGCCGAGCAGTCCTCCGCCTCCGCCCAGCAGGTCTCGGCCTCGACGGAGCAGACCAGCGCCTCCACGCAGGAGATCGCGTCCAGCGCCTCCGACCTGGCGCGCACGGCCGAGCAGCTCGAGCAGCTCGTCGGCCGCTTCAGGATCACGGTCTGATCGCGGGAACCCAGGCCGGCCGGTGACCATCCGGGCGGCGGCACCCGCCGGCGTGGGCCTCGCCGGCGGGGTGCGTCCCGCGGTCGTCGCCGCCCAGCGCCGTGCCCGGTCACACCCGAGGCGCCGTCAGCCGCCGCGCTCGGTCACGCCCCGGCCCCGCCCGCCGCCGGTGCGCGGTCACCGCCGCGCGCGACGCTCTCAGCGGCCGTACACGGCGACGCGCACCGAGAGCGTCGTCTCCGCCGCGCGCGCGACGGCGTCCGCGTCCACATGCCGCGCGCTGGGACCCATCGCGATCAGCGCGCGCACGTCCTCCCGCGACAGCTCCAGCCGCTCCTCCACGAGCTGCTCCCGGTCCGGCTCCCCGAGTGCCCGCGCCAGGCGCTGCGGCTTGCGGGCATCGACCGTCACGAGCTCGAGCGAGCTCACCAGCTCCGCCAGGTGACGCGGCGTCGGCGTCACGACGACGAGCCGGCCGCCGGGCGCCAGGATCCGCCGCAGCTCGTCCGCGTGGCGCGGCGCGAACACGCACAGCACCGCGCTCGCCACACCGTCCCGCACGGGCAGCGCCCGCCACGCGTCGCAGCCGACCGCCGCCAGACCGGCCCTCGCCGCTCGCCGCAGCGCGTAGCGCGAGGTGTCCAGCGCGATCGCCACCCGGCCCGCGGCGGCGCGCTCCACGTAGTGGCCCGTCCCGGCGCCGACCTCCACGACGCACCCGTCGCCGCCGGCCGCCTCCGCGGCCACGGCCTCCGCGATCGCCTCGTAGTGTCCGGCGCCGAGGAACGCCGCGCGGGCCGCCACCATCTCCGCCGTATCGCCCGCAGGCCGCCGCCCGGGCGGCATCAGGTCGACGTAGCCCTGACGCGCGACGTCGAAGCTGTGGCCCGCCTCGCACCGGATCGCGGAACCCGCGGCGTGCAGCGCCGCCCCGCAGTGCGGGCAGCGCAGATAGGGAAGCGCACCGGCGAGCACGGCGGCGATGCTAGTCCGTCCGCTCTGTATGCGAACATGCGTTCGTATGCGGTGGTCGACACAGGAGGTCAAGCACCAGGACGAGGCCCGGCTCCCGGGAGTGGGGGACGCGGTCATCCGCCGCTTCGATGCGCCCGAGGCGCTTGACATCCGCTTCCACGAGGTTCGCACCAAGTCCGCGCTCAACCGCGTCCCAGGCGCCGCCCGCCTTCCGTTCTCCTGGACCGTCAACCCGTACCGGGGCTGCACCCATGCCTGCGTCTACTGCTTCGCACGGCCCACGCACGAGTACCTCGACATGAACGCGGGGCGGGACTTCGAGCGCGAGATCATCGTCAAGGTCAACGTGCCGGAGGTCCTGCGTGCGGAGCTGGCGCGGCCGTCGTGGAAGGGGGAGAGCGTCGCCCTCGGCACGAACACCGACCCGTACCAATGGGTCGAAGGCCGCTACAAGCTGATGCGCGGCATCTGGGAAGCGCTGCGCGACTTCGCGAACCCGTGCTCGATCCTGACCAAGTCGCCGCTCGTCCTGCGCGATATCGACCTGCTGAAGGAGATCGCCGAGGTCACCGAGGTGAGCGCGTGCCTGTCGGTCCCGACGCTCGAGGAGAAGGCCTGGCGGGCGACCGAGCCGCACACGCCGCACCCGCAGGCGCGGCTGGAGGCGGTCGCGGAGCTCAACCGCCAGGGCATCCCGACCGGGGTGCTGATCGCGCCGCTGATGCCGGGCGTCAACGACGCGCCTGAGGACGTCGCGAAGATCACCGAGGCTGCGACCGAGGCGGGGGCGACGTACATCGGCGGCAACACGCTGTTCCTGCGCGGCTCGGTGCGCGACCAGATGTTCGAATGGCTGCGCGAGCACCGGCCCGACCTGATCGGGCGCTACGAGCAGCTGTACGCCAGGGGCGCGTACGTCCCGCCCGCGGAGAAGCGGCGGATCGAGGCCGCCGCGGGCGCGCCCTGGGCGAGCCGGCGCTATCCGGCCGACCGGTTCCGCCACCGCGGCTCGCGCACGCCCCCGCCCGCGCCGCCGGCCGCGGCGCCCGCCCGGACGCCGAAGCAGGAGCGGCTCTTCTAAGCCTGGATACAGGCTGAAGCTGTGAGCGCGCGCACACAACGGAAACCGAGCGAGCGCGGCCGTGTTGCCTACTGAGATGCCACGCATACACCGGCCGCATGTCGCGTCCAGCGCGCGCACCTTGACCCTGCAGACCGCCCAGGCCGCCCGCCGGGCGAAGTGGGAGCTCGTCGCCATCGTCCCCATGATGCTGGCGACGATCGTCGCCTACGTCGAGCGCGAGCGGATCTTCGGCGTCGACACGCCGATCCGGATCAGCGCGGCCATCGTCATGGTCGCGCTCGGCTGGGCCCTGGCGCGAGATCTCGGGCGCTTCTCCGCGCCGGCGCTGTTCCGCCGCATGGACCCCGCGACGGCGGGCACGATGGGGTTCCTGATCCGTCTCGCCTTCCTGGTCGTGGCCGCGATCGCGGCGCTGCGCGTCGCCGGGCTCGACCCGCGCACGCTGGCCGTCGGCGGTGCCATCACGGCGGTCGTCATCGGCCTCGCAGCCCAGCAGACGCTCGGGAACCTGATCGCCGGCGTGGTGTTGATCTCGGTGCGCCCGTTCAAGGTCGGCGACCGCGTGCGCCTGCAGGCCGGCGGTCTCGCGGGGCAGATCGAGGGCGTCGTGGCGTCGCTGGGCCTGCTGTACACCACGTTCGCGGCGGGGCAGGACTCGATCATGGTGCCGAACAACGTCGTCCTCTCGGCGGCCGTCGTCCCGCTCCGCGAGCCGGCGTCGGTCGACCTGCGCGCGCGTGTGCGGCCGGATGTGAAGACGAGCGACGTGCAGGCCCTGCTCGAGGAGGCGATCGCCACACCGGTGCGCGGCGAGCCGACGATCGCGCTCGAGGAGATCCAGGCCGACGAGGTCGTCCTGCGCATCCGGGCGACGCCGCTGGCGGACTCCGACGGGCCCAAGCTCGCCGACGAGGTCCTCGCCGCCGTCGCCGCGGTCACGCACGAGGCCGAGGCCGAGCGCCAAGCGGCCTGAGCCGTGGCGCCGCCGCGGCCACTAGCGCTTGTGGCGCTGGCCCGCTCCGATCTGCGACGCCGTCCCCGCGGCGCCGAGGCGGCGCTGGATCGCGCCGATCGGGCCGGGGGCGAGCGCGGCCAGCGTGGCGCCGGCGCGCAGCACGACCGGCGCGACCTCGATCTCGGCGCGGTCGTGCTCGATCGCCTTCACGACCGCGCGCGCGACGTCCTCCGGGCGCTTGGTCCCGACGTACGGCGGCAGCTTGGCGCCCGACTCGGCGAACATCCCCGCCTCTGAGATGAAGCCCGGCAGGATCACGGAGACGCCGACGCCCTTGGGCGCGAGGTCCTCGCGCAGCGCGAGCGCGAATCCGCGCAGGCCGAACTTCGTCGCCGCATAGACCGAGTTCCCGGGTGCGCCCGCCTTGCCCGCGAGTGACGACATGAAGAGCAGGTGCCCACCGCCGCGCTCGACCATCCGGTCGGCGAGGGTCTTCGCGAGCAGCATCGGCGCGCGCAGGTTGACCGCGAGCGCGCGATCGAGCTCCTCGTCGGTGAACGAGCCGAGACGCCCCGAGCCGGGAAGCCCGGCATTCGCGACCAGCACGTCCACGTCGCCCGCCTCCTCGAGCAGCCGCGCGGGCGCGTCCGGGGCGGAGAGATCGGAGGCGAGCGCCCGTCCCGCGACCTCGGCGGCCAGCGGCTCGAGCACATCGACACGTCGCCCCGTGAGCGTCAGCGACGCCCCGCGCGCCGCGAGTGCGCGCGCGATCGCCTGCCCGAGGCCCCCGGTCGCGCCGGTGAGGAGGACGCTTGCGCCAGCGAGATTCATGCCCCGCACCCTACGGCGGACGCCCCGGAGACGCGGCGGTCACCCGGGTGGGCGCAGTGAAAGCCGGCGCCCGCGGCCGCGCTCAAGCGAAGACGGCGACCGTGGCGGTGAACGAGTGCACGAAGTAGCCGCCGCCGACAGGCCCGATCTCGCCCGCCGCGAAGAACCCCGCGGCCGGTACCCCCAGCGCGTCGGCGAGCGCCTCGGCGTCGTGGTCCGCGCGCCCGAACATCCCGCGCCCGCGGCCGTTGCAGGCGAACACCAGCGCCCCCGCCGGAGGGCGGTTGCCGAGCGCGGCCATCCGCACCGACAGCGCCTCGCGGAGGTCCCGGTCGGCGCTCTCGGCGTCGCGCGCGTGCAGGCGCACGACCTGGCCCGGATGCACGTCGGCGGCGACCGCGACCTGGCCGGTGGCAGGATCGGCGCCGACGAGCCCGCGCACGAGGAAGTCGCCCTGCACGTAGTCGGGCTTGTTCGTGTCGACCACGATCCCCATCAGCAGCCCGCCCTGCACCAGCCGGAGATCCTCGGGCGTGAGCCCCTCGATCGTCTCGCGCAGCTTCTCGAGCGCCGGCTTGCCCGCCAGCTCGCCGATCACGTGCCCCTCCGCCGCGGTGATCGTCAGCTCCGGGCCGATCGGCGACGCGCCCTGCGAGACCATCGGGAGGATCTCGACGCCGTCGAGCCGCACGCCTACGGCGCCGTCGGAGACCACTTCCTCGCCGGCGAAGAGCACCGCGTCGTCATGGATCGTCCGCCCCGAGGCCAGTCCCCCGAGCAGCGGCATCAGCGGCGCCGCCTCCGACAGGAACCGCAGGACGGCGTCGGTCGGGAACGAGACGGGATCGGTGAGCAGGAGCACGCCGTCCGCGCCCGACAGCTCCGGCATGCCGGTCAGCGCGCCGGTGCCCTCCTCGAGCTCCTCGACCTGCGCGTGGAACGTCGTCGCCGAGCCCTCGCCGAGGCTCGCGGCCCAGATCGAGACCGCGGTGCCCGCCTCGATCTCCCGGCCGCGGCCGATGACACCACCGGCGCCGCAGCCGATCAGGCCCTCGGGAGCGAGGCCCTCGTGGATCGCGGCGAGCGTCGCCTCGGGGGTGGACAGATGCGCGCCGGACGCGAAGACGATCGCGAGATCGCAAGGCGCGCCGTCCAGCAGGTTGGCCGCCGCCTTGGCCGCCTCGAGCGCGCCGGTGCGAGGGTCGGGGACCAGCGAGAGCCCGGTACCGATCCGGACGGGCATGATGGACTTGACGATACTGCGCAGCCGGAGCCGGACCGCCACCACGGACGCGCACGCGCCGAATGACGCCCGCACGGGCGGCGGCGTAACCCGCGCGGTGGGGGCGGCAGAGAGCCGCGCGCGGCGGCGGCGCAGACCCGCGCGCGGCGGCGGCGGGAACGCGCCGTGAGGCGGGGCGGTGGCGGACAGGCCCGCCCACCCCGCGATACTGGCCGCGTGCGCGTCATCGCAGTGTTCGGGCCGACCGGCATCGGCAAGACGGCGGTCGCGATCGCGCTCGCCGAGCGCCTGCGCGCACGCGGCGAGGACCCCGTGGCGGTCTCGGCCGACGCGATCCAGGTCTACCGGGGCCTCGAGATCCTCAGCGGCGCAGCGACCGCCGAGGAGCAGACCCGCCTCGAACACCGCCTGATCGGCTTCCTGCCCGTCACCGAGACGTCCTCGGCCGGCGCCTACGCCACCCTCGCGCACAGCGAGATCGACGCCCTGATCGAGCAGGGCCGCCGCCCGATCGTCGTCGGCGGCACCGGCCTCTACCTGCGCGCCGCGCTCGCCGAGCTGGACCTCCGCCCGCCCGTCGACCCGGAGATCCGCAGCCACTGGCAGCGCGAGCTCGAGCGCCACGGCCTGGCGGCGCTCCACGCCCGGCTTCCCTCGGGCACCGGCATCGCACCGACCGATACCCAGCGCATCCTCCGCGCGCTCGAGCTCCAGGACGCCGGCCATGCGCCCCCGCCCGCCCCCGGCGACCCCTCGCAGCTGTGGACGAGCGACACCCGTCACCCGACCCTGCTCGCCGCGCTCGTGATGGACCGTGACGCCCTCTATGAGCGGATCGAGCGCCGCATCGACGCGATGCTCGAGGCCGGAGCACAGCGCGAGGCAGAGCAGGCCGCGGCACGCGGAGCCTCCCGGACCGCACGCGCCGCGCTCGGCTTCGAGGAGATCCTGCACGGCGACGTGCAGGCCATGCGCACGCGCACCCGCCGCTACGCCAAGCGCCAGCTCACATGGCTGCGCAAGCTGCCCGGCGCGCACCTGATCGACACCACCGGACGCACGCCTGAGGACGTCGCAGCCGACATCCACGGCATGATCTGACCCTCGTGCGCTTCGAGAAATGGCAGGCCCTCGGCAACGACTACCTCATCTTCGAGGGGTCCGAGCTGACCCCGAACCAGGTCCGCCGCCTGTGCGACCCGCACTTCGGCCCCGGCGGCGACGGCGTGCTCCTGCTCGCCCCGCCCGACGAGCCCGGGTACGTCGCGCGGCTGCGGATCTTCAACCCCGACGGCTCCGAGGCGGAGCTGTCGGGCAACGGCGCCCGCGAGGCGATCCTGTACCTCCGCCGCGCGGGCTGGACGGACAGCGACACGTTCAGCATCCAGACGCTGGCGGGCGAGATCCGGCCGACGATCACGGGTCCGACCACCTGCCGCGTCGACATGGGCCGCGCCCTGCTTCAGAGCGAGCACTTCCCGGGCGGACCGCCGGACGGCAGGGGCGAGATCGGTCCCTGGCGCTTCCAGCACGTCGCGATCGGCAACCCGCAGTGCTCGATCCGGATCGACGACCTCGAGCTGCTCGAGACGCTCGACCTGCCCGCGATCGCCCCCCAGATCGAGAGCGCGCCGATCTTCCCCAACCGCACGAACGTGAGCTTCTGGACGGAGCTCGACGCCCGCACGATCCGCGCCCGCATCTTCGAGCGCGGCGTGGGCGAGACGCTCTCGTCGGGTACGGGAGCCTCGGGCGCGGCCGTCGCCCACGTCGTGCGCGGCGGGGACTCGCCGGTCACGGTCAAGCTCGACGGCGGCGAGCTGGAGGTCGAGGTCGACGAATCCCTGCACGTGGATCTCACCGGCTGGGCCGTGCCGATCTACCGCGGAGAGCTGAGCGAGGAGCTGGTGAGCGAGCTGAACGAATACGGAGGCGTCTGAATGCTGCTGGTGACCGGAGCGACGGGCACGACCGGGATGGAGGTCCTGCGCGCACTCAAGGCCCGCGGCGCGGAGGCCCGCGCGCTGGTGCGCGACGAGACCAAGGCCCATCACCTGCGCGACCTCGGCTTCACCCCGGTGACCGGCGATCTGGGCGACCCGCGCACGCTCGGGCCCGCGCTGGAGGGCGTCGAGCGCGCATACCTGGTGGCGCCCGCCAGCCCGATGCAGTCCGAGCTCGAGCAGGCGTTCCTGGAGACCGCCAGGACGGCGGGCGTCAAGCACATCGTCAAGCTGTCGGTGATCGGCGCGTCCGAGGAGGCGCCCGGCCGCTTCGCGCGCTCGCACGGCAAGGTCGAGCGCGCGCTGAAGGAGTCCGGCATGGCGTGGACGCTGCTGCGCGCGGCCGGATTCATGCAGAACACGCTCGGGTGGGGCGAGCGAGTCCAGGACGGGACGTTCTACACGCCGGTCCCCGACGCGGCGTTCAGCATCGTCGACGCGCGCGACGTCGCGGAGGTCGCGGCGCTCGCGCTCACCGACGAGGGTCACCAGGGCAAGGCGTACGGCCTGTCCGGACCGGAGGCGATCTCCTACCGCGATCAGGCGAAACGGCTGTTCGCGGCCGCGGGGCGCGAGGTCGAGGTCGCAGAAGTGCCGGTCGAGGCCGTCAAGCGCGAGCTGGTCCGCGCCGGCGTGCCACCCTGGAACGCGGAGGGCCTGTGCGAGCTGTTCGAGGTCTATGCCGCCGGCGGCGCGACGATGGTCACCTCCGGGGTGCAGGACGCGCTCGGCCGGCCGCCGCGCGACCTGGACACGTTCGCGAAGGATCACGTGGAGGCGTTCAAAGGATGAGCTTCATCGAGGGCGGCGCGTGGGGCGCCGGGCTGGCCACGCTGTCGGGCGACCGCGTGCTCGAGGTCTTCTATTTCCAGCCGCGGCTGGGCGATCCGGGCGCCGCCGCGCCCAATGCCGTCCCGCCGGAGTTCGAGGACCCGCGCCGCGGGGTCCGTCAGGCGTCGCTGTTGACCGTGATCGCCGATCTCTCCCAGCCGCCCGCCGACACCGCGGACGCCTACCTGCGCCTGCACCTGCTCAGCCACCGGCTCGTCAAGCCGCGCGAAGTCAACATGGAGGGCATCTTCGCCGTGCTGCCGAACGTCGCCTGGACGAACTACGGCCCGGTCGATCCCGCGAGCATCCCCGCCGTCCAACTCGCGTTCCGCACGGAGAACCTCCACCTGGAGGTCCACTCGCTGGACAAGTTCCCGCGCATGACGGACTACGTCGCGCCCTCCGGCGTGCGCGTCGCCGACGGCGACCGGGTACGGCTCGGGGCGTACCTCGCCGAGGGCACGACGGTGATGCACGAGGGCTTCGTGAACTACAACGCCGGCACGCTCGGGCACTCGATGATCGAGGGGCGGATCAGCGCGGGGGTCGTCGTCGGCGACGGCTCGGACGTCGGCGGCGGCGCGAGCATCATGGGCACGCTCTCGGGCGGCGGCACCGAGGTGATCTCGATCGGCGAGCGCTGCCTGCTCGGCGCCAACGCCGGCATCGGGATCTCGCTCGGGGACGACTGCACGGTCGAGGCGGGGCTCTACGTCACGGCCGGCACGCTCGTCACGCTGCCCGACGGCGAGGTCGTCAAGGCGCGCGCGCTGAGCGGCGCGAACGGGCTCCTGTTCCGGCGCAACTCGCGCACCGGGGCGGTCGAGGCGCTGCCGCGCTCAGGCAGCTGGGCCGGCCTGAACGCCGCCCTGCACGCCAATGAGTGACGCCGCCTTGGCGCAGCTCTCGAGCGTCGGTACGAGCGCGAGCCTGACGTAGCCCGGGGCGCCGAAGAACGAGCCGGGCGCGACGACGACGCCCTGCTCGAGCCAGCGCGCCGCCAGCTCGTCGTCGCCTTCGAGCCAGAGGAAGAACGACGCGTCGCCGCCGGCGTTGCGCAGCGGCAGGGCCTCGAGCAGCAGCTCGCGCTTGGCGCGGTAGCGCTCGCGCACGTCGTCCACGTGGCGCTCGTCGCTCCAGGCCGCGACGGCGGCGCGCTGGATGAACTCCTGCGGCGCGACCCCGACGTTCGGCCGGAAGCGCTTGAGCGCGGCGATCAGCTGCGGGTCGCCGGCGACGAAGCCGGAGCGGTAGCCCGGCATGGACGAGCGCTTGGAGAGCGTGTTGAAGGCGAGCACGTTCGTGCGGTCGGCGAGCTGGAGCGCGGACTGCGGGGGCGCGCCGAAGTAGATCTCCGAGTAGGCCTCGTCGGAGGCGAGCACGAACCCGTGGTGGCGAGCCAGCTCGGCCGCGGCCTCGTAGAACTCGAGCGGCGCGGTCGCGCCGGTCGGGTTGTTGGGGTAATTGAGCCAGAGCAGCGCGACGCGGTCCCAATCGACGCCCGTGAGATCGGGCAGCCAGCCGTTGGACTCGGTCAGCGGCAGCTCGATGATCTTCTTGCCGGCGAACAGGCCGCCGCGCTCATAGACGGGATACGACGGCACGGGAACGGCGACGTACTCGCGCTCCAGGACGCTCGCGAGGCTGTAGATCGCCTCCTTGGACCCGAGCGTGGGGATGACCTCGGTGTCGGGGTCCAGCGCGGCGCCGAACCTCGTCGAGACCCAGGCCGCGACGGCGGCGCGCAGCTCGGGCAGCCCGACGGCGGCGGGATAGGTGGAGAGCGGGGTCACCGCCGCCGTGAGCGCCCGGCGGATGAACGCGGGCGTCTCCTCGCGCGGCTCGCCCATCCCGAAGTCGAGGATCTCGACGCCGCGGGCGGCGATACGGCGGCGCGCCTCCTCGAGCCGCACGAACGGATATGTCGCGAGGCCCTCGAGGACGGGGGAGACGCGCACGGTCACGTGGCGAGCGCCTCCAGCACCCGATGGGCGTGCAGGAGCCGGGCGATCTCGACCGACTCGTCGCGGCGATGGGCCTGCGCCGGCGCTCCGGGGCCGAAGTTCACGGCCGGATAGCCGAACTGGGCGAACTCGGCGACCGGCGTCCAGGCCTGCTTGGGCGCGACGGCCAGCTCCCCGGCGTCGATCAGTCGCTGCGCGAGCGGGTGCTCGAGCGCGACCGGCGCGGACGCCGCGTTGCCGGTGATCTCGAGCTCGCCGAGGCCGCCGCACAGCTCGCGCAGGCGCGCCTCCGCCGCATCGGGCGTGCGGCCGGGGGCGTAGCGGAAGTTGACCTGGGCGGTGCAGGTCTCCGGGATCACGTTGGCCGCGATCCCGCCGTTGATGCGGGTGACGGACGCCACCTCGTGGAACGTGAGGCCGTGGAACTGGACGGGGAGCACCGGGGCGCTCGCGAGCGTGGCGATGCCGAGGGCGGCCCGCGTGATCGCGTTCTCGGCCGCCCACGGGCGCGCGGAGTGGCCCGAGCGGCCGCGGAACGTCCACGTCGCGTTGATGTTGCCGACGCAGCCCGCATGGAGCTCGCCGTCGGTCGGCTCCATCACGATGACGAGCTCCGCCTCGACCGGCGAGCGCTGCAGCAGCGGCACCAGCGCGCTCTCGGTCGACGGCAGCTCCTCGCGTGGGAAGAACAGCGCCGAGTACGGCGCGCCGGCCAGCACGAGCTCGATCATCACGGCCAGGGCGCCCTTCATGTCGCTCGCCCCGAGGCCGCGCACGCGCTCCGCGTCGATCGAGCCGGGGATGTTGTCCTGCGCCGGGACGGTGTCGAGATGGCCGGCGAGCATGACGCCGGGCGACGTTCCGGGCGGCCTGGCGAGGATGCAGGAGTCCCCGAGCTCGGTCACCTCCGCGCCGCCGTCGCGCAGCACGCGCGCGACGTGCGCCGCAAGTCGGGCCTCCGAGCGCGACTCCGAGGCGACGTCCACGAGCTCCAGCGTGCGCCCGGCGAGGCGCGCCGCGACGTCGGTGTCGCTGGGGGCGGGGCTGACCGGCACGAGCGGGACGATAGCCAGAGCGGCGCGCCGCGGTGTCGCGTCGTGAGATTCCCGGCCGGTCGCCGGGTAGAATCCTCATTCTTGGAGCGCTCTCGCAACGGCCGTACATCCCAGTCCCGCTACTCCGCACCGCCGCAGCCCGGCCGGGCCAGGCAGCGGGCGTACACCATCGCGGTGACGCCGGATGAGCCGGATCTCGCCGAGCTGAAGGAGCTCCTGCGGACCGCCGGTGTCGCGGTCGTCGGCGAGATGACGCAGAAGCGCGAGCGGCCGCATCCGAACACGTATCTCGGTCCCGGCAAGGTCGACGAGCTCGTGCCGCTGCTCAAGCAGGCGGACGCGAACCTTGTCGTCACCGACGATGAGCTGACACCGCGTCAGCAGCGGAGCCTCGAAGGCCAGCTGGGGATGCCGGTCCTGGATCGGACCGCCGTGATCCTCGACATCTTCGCCGGCCACGCCCACACCGCGGAGGGCAAGCTGCAGGTCGAGCTGGCGCAGCTCGAGTACAACATGGCCCGCATGCGGGGCCTGTGGACGCATCTCGAGCGTCTCGGCGGCGGCATCGGTACGCGCGGCCCGGGCGAGTCGCAGATCGAGACGGACCGCCGCCTCGCGCGCGATCGCATCTCCGCGCTCAAGCGGCGCCTCCAGCACGTGAGCTCGACGCGCGCCGTGATGCGGCAGGAGCGCGAGCGCGCCCATCTGCCGAACATCGCGCTCGCGGGCTACACGAACGCCGGCAAGTCCTCGCTGCTCAACGCGCTGTCAGGGTCCGACGTCGGCGTCCGCGACCGGCTCTTCCACACGCTCGACCCGACGACGCGGACGTTGCGCCTGGACGGCCGCGCCTACCTGGTGACCGACACGGTCGGCTTCATCCGCAAGCTGCCGCATCAGCTGGTCGACGCGTTCGCGGCGACGCTCGAGGAGACCAAGCTCGCCGACCTGGTCCTGCACGTGGTCGATGCCAGCGCGCCGGAGGAGGAGCTGGTCGAGATGACGCGCGCCGTCGAGGACGTGCTCGAGGAGATCGACGCGGGCGACTCACCGCGGCTGCTCGTGCTCAACAAGGCGGATCTGCTCGACGACGAGCGCCGCCGCGAGCTCGACTTCCGCCACCCGGACGCGGTCCTCGTCTCCGCCGTCACGCAGGAGGGGCTGGACGAGCTCGGCGAGCGGATCGCCACCGAGTTCGAGCGCACGCTCCGCGACGTCGAACTGCTCGTCCCGTTCTCCGAAGGCGGGACGCTGTCGGAGCTCCATGACGTCGCGGGCGCTCTGGAGCGCAAGGACACCCCGGAGGGCGTCCGCGTCAGCGCACGGCTGCCGGCCGTCGTGGCGGAGCGCTTCGACCGCTACGCGGTCAACGGCAGCGCCTGAGCCGCCCTACCTCCCCGAGGAGCCGAACCCGTGCTCGCCGCGCTCGCTCTCGGGCAGCTCGTCGACGACGCGGAGCTCCGGGGCCCAGTACGGGACCAGGACGAGCTGGGCGATCCGGTCCCCGGCGTGCGCGCGGTAGGTCTCCTCGCCATGATTGACGAGGATCACGCGCAGCTCGCCGCGGTAGTTGGGATCGATGAGCCCTGGGCTGTTGACGCACGAGATCCCGTATCGGTGGGCGAGTCCGGAGCGCGGCGTGACGAGGCCCGCGACGCCCGGAGGGAGCGCGATCGCGACGCCTGTGGGCACCATCCGGCGCTCGCCCGGGCGCAGTACGAACGACTCCACGCAGCTGAGGTCGTACCCCGCGTCCCCTTCACGCCCGCGCAGCGGAGGCCGCGCGTCCGGGTGCAGCAGCTTGACCTCGAGCTGATCGACCGCAAGTTCGAAAGCCATCGCGCGAAGGTAGCGGGGCGCCCGGAGGGCATCGCGGCGCACGACGCAAATTACGCAGATCCGCGCGCATTTCGGTACGAACGCGGCCCGCTTCGCAACGGGTGGCGCCCTCAGCTCGCCGGCAGCACGACCCAGCCCGCGAGCGCGACGAAGTGCGCGACCGCCGCCAGGATCACGAACGCGTGGAAGATCTCATGGAACCCGAACACCCGCGGCCACGGGTTCGGGCGCTGCGCGGCGAAGACGATCGCGCCGGCGGTGTAGAGCACGCCTCCGCCCCCGATCAGCACGAGCGGCGTGAGCGGGAGCGCGCTGGAGAGCTGCGGGTACGCGATCACCGCGACCCACCCGAGCGCGATGTAGCACGCGCACGTCAGCGCGCGCGGCGCCGAGATCCAGGCCACGCTCAGCGCCACGCCGCCCAGCGCGCCGAGCCACACGGTCGCGAGCACGATCCACCGGACCGGGCCCGTCAGCACCAGCAGGCACACCGGCGTGTAGGACGCGGCGATGAAGACGAAGATCGTCGAGTGGTCGATCCGGCGCAGGACCGGCCGCCAGCGCGAGTCCCAGCGCCAGCGGTGATAGAGGGCGCTGCCGCCGAACAGCGCGCACAGGCCGGCGCCGTAGACGGCACCCGCCGCCCGCGACATCCCGCCGGGCGCAGCCGCCACGAGGCACGCCGCGGCGACGGTCGCGCAATAGAACGCGTAGAGGTGCGACACGCCGCGCAAGCTGGGGATCTCGGGCACCACGGAAGCCAAATATGCCCGAGATCCCCTGCGACCGCGAATCGAACCGAAGATCGATCGGCGCTGGTCGCCGCTCACTCGATCACTTGACGAGTCCCGTCTCCGAGAGGTACTCCTTCGCGACCTCGGCCGGCTCCTTCTTGTCGAGGTCGACGCGCGCGTCGAGCTCCTGCATCGCGTCGTCGGTCAGCGGCTTCTGGATCAGATCCAGGACCTTCGGCAGGTCCGCGCCCGCCTTCTCGGCCGTCGCCTGCTTCATCACGAGCGTCGAGTTGTAGGGCGGGAACATGCCCTTGTCGTCCTCGAGCAGGACTTCCTTGTTGCGCTTGATCTGCGGATCGGTCGTGAAGACGATCGAGACGTCGGCGCGGCCTGACTGCAGCACCTCGTGGCGCTGATCCGGCGCGACGGGCACGAACTTCTTGAACTTCAGGCCGTAGATCTTCTCGAGGCCGAGCAGGCAGTCCATCCGCTGCCGGCACTCGGGCGTGCCGTAGAGCGTCAGGGTCTTCGCCTTGGCAGACAGGTCCGAGATGTTCTTCAGACCGAGCTTCTGGGCCGTCGCCTGCGTGACCGCGACCTCGTTCGAATCGGTGAAGGGCGTCGGCGGGAACGCCGTCAGGCCCTCCTTCTCGAAGTCCGCCTTGGCCTTCTCATACGCGGCCTGCGGGTCCTTCGGCAGCTCCGACGCCGGCGTCTTGAAGAACGACAGCAGCGCCGTGCCGGTGTACTCCGGGTAGGCGTCGATCTGGCCGCCCTTGAGCGCCTTCAACGCCGTCTGCTCGTCGCCGAGGTTCAGGTCCGTCGTCGTCTTGTAGCCCGCGGCCGCGAGCCCTTGGGCGTAGATCTCGCCGAGCACCTTCTGCTCGGTGAAGTTCTTCGAGCCGATCTTCAGCGAGACCGACGCGTTGGCCGCGTTCTTCTTGATCTGGCCGGTGGCCGGAGTCGACTGGGCGGGCGTCGAGGTCGGCGTCGACGAAGACGACGACGAGTCGCTCCCGCAGGCGACCACGGCGACCGCGACCAGGAGTGCGGCGAATACGTGGGTGAGCGATCTCATGGGGCGGTCTGGATCCTCCTCTTGGCGAAGCCGAACCGAGCGCGGGGGGTGCGCTCGAGCCGGATGCCCTTAGGTGTGACGGCACGTTGCACGGCCGAGAGGCCGACTTCGGCGGCGATCGCCAGGGCGGCGACGATGATCGAGACGCCGATCTGCCCCTCGCGCCCGTAGACGGCGAACGAGACGAGCGGATCGCCGAGCGTCACGACGCCGGCGAGCGGCGCGATCGTCGCCGTGGCGATCACGTTGACGGTCGACGTCTTGATCCCGCCGAAGATCAGTGGCAGCGCCAGCGGCAGCTCGACCTGGCGCAGCACCTGCCCGCCGGACAGCCCCATGCCGCGCGCCGCGTCGACCGTCTCGCGATCGACCTGCCGGATCCCCACGTAGGCGTTGGTGAGGATCGGCGGGATCGCGAGCAGCGCGAGCGCCAGCGTGACCGACAGGAACTCCGGGGTCTGCGGGAAGAAGGCGACGAAGAACGCGATCAGCGCGATGCTCGGCACCGCGCGGCCGACGTTCGACGTCGAGATCGCCAGGAACGACCAGCGCCCGAGGTGCCCGAGCACCAGTCCCACGGGCAGCGCGATCAGGATCGCGAGCCCGAGCGAGGCCGCGCACAGCTCCAGGTGCGTCCACAGCAGCGAGAGGTTGTGCGCGCCGCCGATCTCCGCGCCGCCGCGCGACTGGCGCGACGTGAAGATGAACGAGACCGCATCGCCGAAGTCGCCGAGGAACGCGAAGGTCACGCCGGCACCGTCCGGGTCCACGGGGTCAGGACCTTCTGCAGCCCCAGTACGAGCAGGTCGAGCACGACGGCGAGCAGCACGCACAGCCCGCCGGCGACGAGCACGTTGGAGCGGAAGAAGCGGTCGTCGAAGATCGTCTCGCCCAGCCCGCCGGCGCCGGCCAGGAAGGCGAGCGACGCCAGGCCGACCGTCGTCGTCATCGCGATCCGCAGCCCGGCCATGATCTCCGGCAGCGCCAGCGGCAGCTCGACGCGCCACAGCAGCTGCGGCTGCGTCAAGCCCATCCCGCGGCCGGCGTCGCGTGCCTCCTCGGGCACGCCCTCGAGCCCGGTGATCACGTTGCGGAAGATGATCAGCAGCGTGTAGGCGACGAGCGCGATCAGGGCCGTGTCGAACCCGCGCCCCGTGACCGGCAGCAGCAGGAAGAAGACCGCGACGCTCGGGAGCGTGTAGAGGATGCCGGTGATCTGCGTGATCGGGGCGATCAGCGCGCGCCGGCGGTGCGCGAGCAGGGCGAGCGCGAACGCGATCACGAACCCGATCGCGACGGCGGCGAGCACGAGCTCGATCTGCTTGAGCAGCGGATGGGTGTAGCGGTCGAGGTTGTCGGCGATCCAGCTCGGGCAGATGCCGTTGCGCTCGACGCAGTCGGGCGTGCCCCCGCGCTCGTGGATCTTCAGCTGGGCCAGGAGGATCACGCGGAGTCCTCGGCCTTGAGCATGTGGCTGAGCAGCTCGATCGAGAGCACGCCGACGACCCTTCCGCTCCCGTCCACCACGGGCCCGTACTGGGACTCGTGCGCGAGCAGGTCCGAGAGCGCGTCGCGCAGCACGTCCGCGCGGTCGACGACCGGCTCGGGACCCGAGCGCAGCTGCTCGCCGACGGTGTCGCCGGCGAGCGCACGCTCGGACAGCCAGCCGCGCGGCGCGCCGCGCTCGTCGATCAGCAGCGGGATCTTCACGTCGGCGGTCTCGAGCGCGCGGCGGACCTCGGCCACGGAGTCCCCGGCGCGGACCAGCGGCGCCTGCCACAGGTCGACGTCGCTCACACGCTGGAGCGAGAGCCGCTTGAGCGCCCGGTCGGCGCCCACGAAGTCCTCCACGAACGGGCTCGCGGGGCTCATCAGCAGCTCCGCGGGCGGCGCGTACTGCTCAAGATGCCCGCCCTCGCGCAGGATCGCGATCCGGTCGCCCATCTTGATCGCCTCGTCGATGTCGTGCGTGACGAAGACGACGGTCTTGCGGATCTCGGCCTGCAGGCGCAGGAACTCGTTCTGGAGCCGCTCGCGGTTGATCGGGTCGATCGCGCCGAAGGGCTCGTCCATCAGCATCAGCGGCGGATCCGCGGCCAAGGCGCGGGCGACCCCGACGCGCTGGCGCTGGCCGCCGGACAGCTGCGCGGGATAGCGGCGGCCCATCTCCTGCGGCAGCGAGATCAGGTCGAGCAGCTCCTGGACGCGCTCCGCCACGCGCTTCTTATCCCATCCGAGCAGCCGCGGGACGGTCGCGATGTTGTCGCCGATCGTGCGGTGCGGGAACAGGCCGACCTGCTGGATCACGTAGCCGATCTCGCGCCGCAGGTCATCGACGTCGCGCTCGCGCACGCTGCGCCCGCCGACGCGGATGTCGCCGCCGGTGATGTCGATCATCCGGTTGACCATCCGCATCGCGGTCGTCTTGCCGCAGCCGGACGGGCCGACCAGCACGCAGATCTCGCCCGCCGGAACGGTCACTGAGAGCGAGTCGACGGCGGGACTCTCGGCGCCGGGATAGCGCTTCGTCGCCTCGTCGAACTCCAGCTCTACGGCCTCGCGGTAGCCGGACGGCCCCTCGGATTGGGCGATGTCGGTTGACGTCAAGAGGAAAGCCCCGGGGAGGGAAGCCGGGACTCTACCGAACGCCGGTTCGCCTACAGACCAGCAGCGCGCCGGGCCGCCGCGTGCGCGGCATCCTCGAGCGCGTCGTCGAGCGGCGTGAGGCCACCCGGATCCTGCCCGAGCGCGCTCGCCGTCAACCAGTCGGCGAACCATGCGTTCTTCGGCAGCAGCGGGCCGTGCAGGTAGGTCCCGACGACGTTCCCGCGCGGGCCGCCCCTGACGCCTTCGAAGCCCGAGCGCCCGTCGTTGCCATGGCCCTTGAGCACCCTCCCAAGGGGCGTCGCCGAAGTGCCCAGCCGCGTACGTCCGCCGTGGTTCTCGAAGCCTGCGAGCACGCGCCCGTCCAGCTCGATCGCGACGTTGCCGATCAGGCGCGGCCCGTCCTCGCGGACGGTCTCCAGGTCGACGAGGCCGACGCCCGGCAGCCGCTCGCCGCCGACCTCGTAGCCGTGCCCGAGCAGCTGATAGCCGCCGCAGACGGCGAAGATCACGGCGCCGCGGACGGCCGCCGCGTGCAGCGCGTCGCGCTTGACGGTCGCGAGGTCCTCGGCGCACAGCGCCTGGTCGCGATCCTGACCTCCGCCGATGTAGTAGAGGTCGTGCGCGTCCGGGTCGAGCGGCTCGCCGAGGCCCGATCCGCGCAGCGTGAAGCCGATCCCGCGCCACTCGCAGCGGCGCTGCAGCAACTGCAGGTTCCCGCGGTCGGCGTAGATGTTCATGAGGTCGGGGTACAGCGCGCAGACCCGCAGCTCAGCCACGGAGGATCACCACCTCGGAGCCGACGTGCTCCGGCGTCTCGGGGATGTGGCGCAGCTCCTCGGCCTCGAGCCCGTGCCCGGCGGCCTCCTCGACCAGCTCGCCGGGGGAGACGGTCGCCAGGTGCACGGCGTCCTCGGTGTTCTCGCGCGTGCCGTCAGGGGAGACGAGCTGGCGCACGCGCTCGATCCGCACGCCGTCGTCGAGCAGGCGGATCGCGACCGGCTGGGAGATGAAGCGGTAGCCGCCGGCCTCGCCGAGGTCCGGATACGGGAGCGCCGCGCCGCCGTCGAAGGCCTCGAGCCCCGTGGCGATGGCGATCGCGACGCGGCCGCCGGGGACCAGCGCTCGGCGCGCGGACGCGAAGAACCCGCCGCGCTCGGGCAGCAGCTGGATCGTCTGCATCGGCACGATGATGAGCGAGACCGGCGTGTCCAGCCGGAAGTCCGCCGCATCGGCGACGACCGCAGGAATGCGCAGGCCCTCCGCCTCCGCGCGCGAGGAGAGCTCCGCGAGCAGGCCGGCGTCGAGGTCGAGCGCCGTCACGGCGTGCCCCGCGCGTGCCAGCGGAAGCGCCACGCGCCCGGTGCCGGCGCCGACGTCGAGCACGCCCTCCGGCGCGGAGCGTGCCAGCTCCTCCCACAGCGGCAGGTCGGCCTCGTAGCGCCCGCATTCGACGTCATGCCAGATCACCTGCGGGTTCACCGCCAGTACGCCTCCGCCTGGCCGCGCCGGGTCAGCAGCTCGCGCAGCTCCAGCAGCGCGGTGTAGGTCGGAACGACGTAGAGCGGGTCACTGCCTCGCGCTGCGCGCTCATCACCGCTTCGCTCGCCGTCGGCGAGTGCCGCGTCCAGCGCGGGCTCGAGCGCCTCGACGACGCGGATCCGCTCCGCCGGCAGCCCCGCGTACTTCATCCGCAGCGCAAGCTCGGCGGCGCGCGTGCCCGCGCACGTCATCCGCCGCACGTGCGGCACGAGCAGCTCCCAGTCGGCGTCCCACACCCACGAGACGTCGCGCCCGTCGGCGGTGCGGTCGTTGAGCACGCCGAGGATGTCGAGCTGACCGGCCTCGAGCGCCAGCGTGCGCAGCACCTCGTTGGCGCCCGCGGGGTTCTTCACCAGCAGCAGCGACGTGGGGCGGCCGAGATCGAGCGTCTCCGCGCGGCCGAACGCCGGCGCGACGCCCTCCAGGCCCGCGACGACGTCGTCGAGCGACACGCCCAGCGAGAGCGTGAGCGCCGCCGCGCCGAGCGCGTTGTAGACGTTGTACAGGCCCGGCAGCGGGAGCTCGACGCGCCGCCCGCGCAGGGTGAACGCCGCACTGCGGATCCCGCGCAGCTCGACGCCCGTCGCGACGACCGCGGGCTCCGGGCGCTCCTGCCCGCAGTTCGGGCACCGGTAGTGCCCGAGGTGGGCGAGGTAGACCGCCGTGTAGACGTAGGCGTGCCCGCAGCGGCGGCAGTGCTTGGAGTCCGACGCGTGCTGGAGCTCGGGCAGCGCGAGCGAGTCGTCGTCGACGCCGAAATAGACGCATTCGCCGGCGCGAATGCTTTGGGGACCGCCGTGGGCTGGCGAAGGCGGGCCGGGTCGATGCGATGCGGTCCCGGCCGGCGAGGAGGCGCGGCCGAGGTCCGCGATCAGCGGGTCGTCGGCGTTGAGCACCAGCGCGGCGCTGCTCGCGGCCACGACGGCGGCCCAGCGGTCGGCGATCGTCTCCAGCTCGCCGTAGCGGTCCAGCTGGTCGCGGAACAGGTTCCCGAGCAGCATCGCGCGCGGCTCGAGCTCCTCGACGAGCGCGCCGAGCCAGAACTCGTCGACCTCGAAGAGGCCGAAGTCGCCGGTCAGCGCGCGCCCGCCGCGGCGCGAGGCGGCCGCGAGCGCGCTCGCGATCCCGCCCGCCATGTTCGCCCCGGCCCGGTTGTGGACCAGCCGCGCGCCGCCGCGCTCGAGGATCGAGGCGACCATCGCCGCGGTGGTGGTCTTGCCGTTGGTGGCGGAGATCACGACGCTGCCGCGCTCCAGCCGCCGCGCCAGCTGCCCGATCGCGTGCGGCTCGACGCGCGTCAGGACCTTCCCCGGCAGCGACGTCCCGCCGCCGCGGCCGGCCGTGCGCGCCAGCGTCCCGACCGCCTTGGCGGCGGCCACCCCGGCGGCCAGCCGCATCATCGCGGCGCCACCACCCGCAGCGCGCCCGGCAGCGCGCGGACCGTCAGCGGCAGCGGCGCGACGGGGTCCCCGTCGGCGTAGGCGGTGAACGGCCGGTCGGCGCGGAAGGTGATCTCGCGGCCGCGCAGGAGCTTGAGCGCGGGATCGTCGAGGTGCGTGCCCTTGAACACGCGCTGCAGACCGCGCAGGTAGTTCACTTTGCCGTGGGCGGCGATCAGCACGACGTCGAGCAGCCCGTCGTCGAGCGAGGCGTCCGGTACGAGGTACATGCCGCCGCCGAACACGCCCGAGTTCGACACGGCGACCGAGTACCCGCTGAACTCGATCTCCTCGCCGTCGACCGTGACCGCCCAGCCGGCGTGCTTCCACACCGCCAGCGCGCGCAGCGCGCCGTAGACGTACACGTTGGTCCCGAGCGGCAGGCGTGTCTCGTTGGCGATCCGGTTGACATCGGAGTCCAGGCCGGCCGAGAGGATGCCCAGGAACGCGACGTCTCCCGCGTCGGCGAGGTCGACGCGCCGCTCGCGCCCGTGCTCGAGCAGCTCGCACGCCGCGACGGGGTCGTGCGGGATCCCGAGCTTGCGCGCGAAGTCGTTCCCGCGGCCGCCGGGCAGGACGGCCAGCAGGCCGCCGCCGTCACGCAGCTCGCCCGCGACGGCGCCGGTGATGCCGTCGCCGCCCATCGCGGCGACGATCTCGCCCGCGTCGCGCGCCCCACGCGCCAGCTCGCGGGCGTGCTCCATCGACGCCGTCGGCTCGACCCGGAACGAGCGCCCCATCGAGCGCAGCGCGGACTCGACGCCCGGCAGGAGCCGCATCGCGCGGCCGCCGCCGGCGTGCGGGTTCACGATCAGGCAGACCGGGCCGTCCATGCGGCGCCTGAGGCTAGAACACGCGCAGGTCGCCGGGCGCGTTGTGTTTGGAACCGGGGTGCGCGATGGTGCGACGCCATGGCCCACCCCGAGGTGTTCGAGCTTCCCGACGACGTCGCGTACTTCAACACCGCGAGCCTCGCGCCGCAACTGAAGGCGGTGCGGACGGCGGCCGAAACGGCGCTGGACCGCCGCGCGCGGCCGTGGGCGATCGGGTCCGCCGACTGGTTCTCAGACGTCGAGCGGCTGCGCGAGCTGTTCGCGGCCATCGTCGGCGCCGATGCCGGCGAGATCGCGCTCGTGCCCGCGACCAGCTACGGCTTCGCGACGGCGGCGCGCAACCTGCCGTGCGGACGCGTCGTCGTGCTCGCGGAGGAGTACCCGTCGGGCATCTACACGTGGCGCGCCGCCGGCGCCGAGCTGATCACCGTGTCGCGTGAGCCCGGCCAGTCCTGGGCCGGCGCGGTGGAGGCGGCGGTCGACGAGCGCGTCGATGTCGTCAGCGTGCCGAACGTGCACTGGACCGACGGGTCGCTCGTGGATCTCCCGCGCGTCGCCGCGGCCGCGCGGGCGGCCGACGCGGCGCTGGTGATCGACGCCAGCCAGTCGGCCGGCGTCATGCCGCTCGACGTCGCCGCCCTGAAACCGGACTTCCTGATCGCGGTCGGCTACAAGTGGCTGCTCGGCCCACTCGGCCTCGGCTACCTCTACGCCGACCCCCGCCATCACGATGGCGCGCCGATCGAGCAGAACTGGATCAACCGGGCCGGCTCGGAGGACTTCGCGCGGCTCGTCGACTACCGCGACGAGTACCAGCCGGGCGCGCGCCGGTTCGACATGGGGCAGCGCACGAGCTTCGTGCTCACGCCGATGGCGATCGCCGCGCTGACGCAGGTCCTCGCGTGGGGCGTCGAGCGGATCGGGGCCGAGCTGGCGGGCGTGACGGAGCGGATCGCCGCCGGCTTCGGCGTCAGCGCCGATCGCGGGCCGCACATCCTCGGCATCGCTCCCGCGCCGTCCGCGGCCGCGCTCGCCGCCGAGGGCTGCATCGCCGCCATGCGCGGCGACTCGCTGCGGATCTCGCCGCACCTGCACATCACCGAGGATGACGTCGCGCGGCTGCGCGCCGCGCTGGAGCGGGCATGACCGCTCAGCCGAGGACGAGCGAGGCCAGAGAGTCCGCGACGTAGGTCGGGCGCGGCTCGAGCGCGTCGGCGCCGGCGCGGGTGCTGACGCCGGTGAGGACGAGCGCGGTGTGCATCCCGGCGCGCCGCGCACCCTCGATGTCGGACTCGATCCGGTCGCCCACGGCCAGCACGCGGCCGGGGCCGAGACGGTCGCGCGCCGCCTCGTACATCGAGGACTCCGGCTTGCCGACCACCTGCAGGGCCCTGCGGCCGGTGGCGGTCTCGACCGCCGCCAGGATCGCGCCCGAGCCCGGCCACAGGCCATCCGGCATCGGGAAGGTCGCGTCGCGCGTCGCGCCGACGAGGTCCGCGCCGCGCAGGACGGCCTGCGTGGCGATCTTGAGCTCCTCGAACACGAACTGGTCGTGGCCGCCGACAACCACCACGTCGGCGCGCGGGGCGAAGGTGGTGCCGTTGACGATCCGTAGTCCCGCCTCCGCCACGTGGTCCACGAGCGCCTGGGACCCGACGACGTACGCCGACCGCCTCGGCTCACCCTGCGCGAGCCAGAACTGCAAGGCGGCGCCCACGCTGAGCACTTCGCCGAGGGAGGCCTGGAACCCGAGCCGCCACAGCTTGCGCACGAACGCCTCCGGTGCGAGGCGGACGTCGTTGGTGAGAAACAGGACCGCCTTGCCCGCTTCGCGCAGCGCGGCGACGGCCTCCGTCGCGCCGGGCAGCGCGCGGTCGCCGATCCAGATGGTGCCGTCCAGGTCCAGCAGCAGCTGGTCGTACGGGCGGACGGCGGGGGAGAGGGGCACGCGGCGGCCATTATGCTTGCCCGCCGTGTCACGCCACCTCGCGGTCCTGATCGCCTCCGTCGCGCTGGTCGCCGCCGGGTGCGGCAGCTCGTCCGACGACGAATCGAGCGCCACGCCCGCCGCCACCGCCTCGGCCACGCCGACCGTCGACCTCTCCAACGGCTGCCGGCCGGCGGACAAGCCCGCGCCGAAGGCTCCCGGCAAGATCAAGAAGCCGGCCGAGAAGCTCGACAAGGGCAAGACCTACGTCGCGACGGTCTCGACCAACTGCGGCGACTTCGAGATCACGCTCGACGCCAAGCGTGCCCCGAAGACCGGCGGGTCGTTCAAGTACCTGGCCGACCGGAAGTTCTTCGACGGCACGACCTTCCATCGGATCGTGAAGGACTTCGTGATCCAGGGCGGCGACCCCGCCGGCACCGGCGAGGGCGGCCCGGGATACACGGTCGTCGAGGCGGCGCCGAGCAGCCTGCGCTACACGAAGGGCGTCGTCGCGATGGCCAAGACGGGAACCGACCCGCAGGGTGCCTCCGGCTCGCAGTTCTTCGTCGTCACCGGCGCCGGCGCCGCGCAGCTGCCGCCCGACTACGCGCTGCTCGGCAAGGTCACGTCCGGGATGGACGTCGTGGAGAAGATCAACGGCATCCAGGCCGATCCGAGCACGGGCCAGCCGGCGGTCACGGTCCTGATCGAGTCGATCACGGTGAAAGCGTCCTAGGGATCGCTCCCTCGAGCTCCAGCAGGACGCGCTTGCGGGCGGGCCCGCCGCCGTAGTTGCCGATGCCGCCGCTGCCGGGAAGCACGCGGTGGCAGGGGACGACGATCGGGACCGGGTTGCGGGCGCAGGCGCTGCCGACGGCGCGCGACGCCTTCGGGTTGCCGGCGCGCGCCGCGAGCTCGCCGTAGGTGACGGTCTCGCCCCGGTGGACGGAGCGGTGCAGCTCCTCGAGCACGCGGTGGCGGAACGGCGCCGCCATCAGGCGCAGGTCGACGGCGATGTCGTCGAGCGTCGTGCGGCCGCCCTCCAGGTACTCGGACAGCGCGTCGCGCTCGCTCGCCAGCTCGCGGTCGGAGGCGACGATGCGCGGGCCGAGCGCGGCGGCCACCTCGGCCAGCGCGCGGTCCTCCGCCTCCTCCTCGAAGCCGACGCGGACGATGCCGTCCGGGCCGTTGACGACGAGCAGCTTGCCGATGGGGCTCTTCAGGCGGGTGAAGACGGCATCGGCGAGCCCTTCGCGCACCGCGGCGGCGGCGACGGACTCGAGCAGGGATTCGGGCAACGGGGTCATGCGAAGGTCTCCCGGAGGGTGCGGACGGCGGTGGACACCCGCTGGCGGGCGGCCACCGTGGAGCAGCCGAGGCGGTCGGCGATCCCCTCGTAGTCGAGGTCGTCGACGAAGCGCAGCCGCAGGGCGGAGCGCGCCGTCTCCGGCAGCGGCGCGATCAGCGCCTCGAAGGCGCCGTCGTCGTAGGTGTCGTAGGTGGCGGCCGCGGGCGGCTCGTCGGTCACCGTCTCGCGCCGGCGGGAGCGGTGGAAGTCCATCGCCGCCGACGTCGTGACGCGGTACATCCACGCGCGCAGGTGGTCGGCGTGCCGCAGCTTCGGATAGGCCCGCAGCGCGCGCAGCAGCGCGTCCTGGAGCACGTCCTCGGCGTTGTCGGCCCCCGCCAGCCGGCGGGCGTGCGCGAGCAGCTCGTCGCCGTGGGCCTCGACGAGCGACCAGAACGGGGGAAGCGGCACGCCCATGGAACGCGCGGCACGCCTAAAGCGTGAGCGCGGGCTGCCAGGCGACGGACGGATCGCGCGGCACCGTGACGCCGGCGACGACGACCGCAGCAGGCGTATCGGAATTCTTCAACGGGCCCCTAGCGGCGGCCGCCGAGCGCGGCCGCGCGTTGCTCGGACGCTCTCGCCCTGGCCGCCTTCTGCCGGCGCCTACCGTAGATGCCGAGGACGGCGAGGACGACGGCGATCAGCAGGACGCCCCAGAACCAGGCGACGGCGCCGATGCCGCCGAACGGCAGGGCGATCAGGTTCACGATGCCGAAGCCGAGCAGCACGAGCGCGACGATCGCGAGGATGATCAGCAGGACGCCGCCGACCCGGCGTGCGATGCCCGCGCTCGGCGGGGGCATGACGACGCCCATGATGCGCAGCGTCCACAGCTGGCGGTTGGTGATCGGGGCGCCTCCGAGCTTCTCGGTCGCCGCCTTCAGATCGCCCGCACGGCGCTCGGCGAGCGCGAGCGAGGCCTCCGCCATGCGGCGCAGCTGCAGCCGCTCCTGCGGGCGCGCGGCGGCGATCGCGACGCGGAAGTGCTCGCGCGACTTCTTGGCGTCCATCCGCTCGGCGGCGCGGGCGCCGAGGATGGCCTGCGCGGCGGCCTTGAAGCGCGTCTCGGCCTCGAGCTCCTCGTCGGAGCGCGACTCGAGCTTGCTCATCGCGGCGAGCGCGGACTTCGATTCGATCTTGACCTGGCGGGGCTTGGGCGGCATCTCGCCTCTCAGTCTAGATTCCGCCGGAAGCCGGTGGGAGCGGGGTGAGCATCGAGCGGGCTGGCCGGCAGGCCGGGCTCCGGGTCGAGCGCGTCGTACCCGCCGGGGGCGATGTCGTTCGGCGCGTCGGGATGGAAGATCGCGGCGAGCAGCTGGATGTGGTCGCGCCCGACGCCGAGCTCGTACTGGCCGCCGCCGTAGGCGCCCATCCCGCGCTGCTCGCAGAACTCGTAGGCCTCGAAGAGCGCCTTCAACGAGCCGAAGCGCGAGGGCTTGAGGTTGACGGTACGCGGCATCACCGGCGCGGCGAGGATGTCGGCGACGCTGTGGATCGGCGCGTCCCAGGTGATCCGGTCCTGGTGGGCGAGCAGCGCGCGGCGGGCCTCGTCGGTCTGGAGGTCCGGATCCTCCAGCCAGGCGGTGGGGAACGCGTCGGCGATGCGGCGGTAGAGCTCGGGGTCGGTCGGGTTGTCGACGAGCGTGCCCTTGTAGGCGCCCTTGAAGTCGATCGAGTCGACGGCGCCGGTCTCGACCAGCTGCTCGACCAGCTCTTCGCTCCAGTCCGGCGTCGCGTCGAGCTTGAAGCGCAGCGTCGGGTAGCGGGCGAGCCGGCGCTTGACCGGATCGATCGTCGGGGGCTCGCCCATTCGCGAGGAGACGACGAACGTGACCGGCTGCGGCTCACGGCCGAGCAGCGAGTGCAGCGACATGCCGGCCTGGCGCAGAGCGAGGTCCAGCGCCGCGGACTCGAGCCCCCAGCGGCGGTAGCTGCGGTACACGGGGAACGCGGGGTCGTAGCCCGGGAACGTGTCGAGCGAGGCGAGGTGCTCGGAGAAGCTGCCGAACGTCCAGTCGCCGGCAAGGTCGAGCACCGGGCCCTGCTGCTGCTGAGCCGTGTGCGCCTCGGGCTCGTAGGTCACGTCCTCGCCGGCGCCCTGCTGGCCGCCGCCCTGCAGCAGGAACACGGTGGATAGCCGCTCGAAGCCGGACGAGACGGTGCGCGACAGCGGCTGCAACGCATATCCCTCGATGCGCAGCGGGAGATCGGCGACGAGGTCGAAGAGCGGCATGTCCGCAGCCTAGATGGTCGATTTCAGCCGTGGGATCGATCATCCGGTTAGGGTGGCGCCCCGCATGCTCCCGGCGCTCGGACTCTTCGTGCTGGTCGAGATCGTCGGGCTCCTCGCCGCGCCGGTCACCGGCCTGCTGCTCGGACGCCTCCCCGGAGCCGGGCTCGGGCTGTCCAAGGTCGTCGGCCTGCTGCTCGTGACGTGGGTGATCTGGATGGCCGCGTCCTTGCACGTCGTCGCCTACGGCGTGCCGCTGATCGTGGGCGTCCTGGTCCTGCTGGCGGTCGTGGGCGTGCTCGCGGCGCTGCGGCTGCGGGCGCTGGCGGGCGAGCTCGCGCAGGCGCGCGGGCGGCGCATGCGGAGGTTGGCGCGGCTCGCGCTGCCGCCCGGCGACCACGTCCGCCGGCGGCTGTTCCTCGGCGGCGAGGCCGTGTTCGCGGTCACCTACGCGCTGGGCGTGCTGCTCGCCTCCTTCGCGCCCGACGTGTGGAACACCGAGAAGCCGATGGACATGGGCTTCATCAACGCGATCAACGCGTCGTCGCACTTCCCGCCGCACGACCCGTGGATGAGCGGCGAGACGATCAACTACTACTACTTCGGCCACGTCGTCCTCGCCTGGCCGATCAAGCTGCTCGCGATCCGGCCGGACTCCGGCTACCTGCTCGCGTGGGGGCTGCTGTTCGCGCTGACCGCCTCCGCGGTCTACACGTTCGCCGGGACCCTGTGGGCGGCGGCGCGGGCGACGCTGCCGCGCCTCCCGCGCGGCGGGCCGGTCCTGGCCGGCGTGCTCGCGGTGCTGCTCGTCGTCGTGCTCGGGAACCTCGCCGGCGTCCGGACGTGGCTGCGCGCCGACAACCCGCCGCACGACTACGCGTGGTTCGACCCGTCGCGGGTGATCCCGAACTCGATCAACGAGTTCCCGAGCTTCTCCTTCGTGCTCGGCGATCTGCACGCGCACGTTCTGGCACTCCCGTTCACGGTGCTCGCGCTCGCCTTCGCGCTGCAGGTGGCGCTGTCCGGGCCGCGCGGGGACGTCGTCTGGCGCGCGGCGGGGGAGGCGCTCGCGGCGGCGCTGGCGGTCGGGTCGCTCTACGCGATCAACTCGTGGTCGTACCCGGTCGCGGCGGGCCTGCTGGCGGCGGGGGTCGCGATCTGGATGCGCGGTCCGGGAAGCGAGGGCCGGCGCGCCTTCGGCGCGACCTGGCTCGTGCTCGTGCTGCTCGCGAGCGTCGTCCTGGTCCTGCCGTTCGTCCTGAACTTCAACCCGGAGGGCCACGGCGTCGGGATCGTCCGCGACCGGCGCCCGTTCACGAAGTGGCTCGGCGACATGGCGCTGATCTACGGGATCCTGCTGTGGCCGGTGCTCGCCGCATACGTGAGCCGGATCCGGGCCGTGCAGAAGCCGTGGCGAGCGCTCGGCTGGAGCCTCGTCATCGCGCTCGTCGCCGGCTCGCTGCTGGCCGCCGGCCACCTGACGGGCGCGATGCTCCTGGCCGCCGGGCTCACGGTGGGCGTCGCGGCGGCCCTGTCGCCGGCCCTGGGCGCGCCGGAGCGGTTCCTCTGGGTCCTGATCTCCGGCGGCGTCGCGCTGCTGCTGATCCCCGAGGTGCTCTATCTGCGCGACGCGTTCGACAACAGCGCGCTGCTGCGCATGAACACGGTCTTCAAGGCCGGCTACCAGGCGTACCTGCTGCTCGGCCTGGCAGCCGCGTGCGCGATCCCCTGGGCCGCCGTCTGGCTCGGCCGCCGCGTCTGGCAGCCGTGGGCGCTCGGCGCCGCCATCCTGCTCCTGCTCGGCTTCGTCTTCCCGTACGCCGGCAGCTACGCCAGGACCAACGGGTTCTCGAGCCCGCCGTCGCTGGACGGCCTGCGCTGGCTGCGCGCCAACAACCCGGGCGATCCGGCGGCGATCGCGTGGATCCGGTCGCACACGCCGGGCGACGCCGTGGTGCTGGAGGCCTTCGGCGACGACTACTCCGCGTTCGGCCACGGCCGCATCTCGACGTTCACGGGGCGCGCGACCGTGATCGGATGGGCCGGCCACGAGCTCCAGTGGGACCACCCGCCGGGGAACCGCGGCAACGACGTCAAGACCCTGTACACGACGACGGATGCTGCCGTCGCGAGGGAGCTGGCGTCACGGTACGGCGTGCGCTACGTCGTCGTCGGGCCGCTCGAGCACACGACATACGGCGACGCGGGGGACGCGAAGTGGGACCAGCTGGGAAGGCGAGCGTTCTCACGCGCCGGTACGGCGGTCTGGGAGCTCCGCTAGGGCGCGGCGATCGCCGGCCGGCCCGCGGATCGCCGCACCGCCCCGCGATCGCCGGCCGGCCCCGGATCGCCGCACCGCGTCGCGATCGCCGCGTCGCACCGCGGATCGCCGTGCCGTCCTAGGGATCGCCGCGCCGCCCGCGATTCGCCGGCCGGGCGGCGAACGGCGGGCATCGAGGCCGCCCGCAGCGACCGCGCGACCTGGGCGCCCGTCCAGGCAGACCGCGCGACCGCGGCACCGAAGCCGTCAGCGCGAAAAGCGGCCCAAACGCCGACGCGGTGAAGAAGCGCCGCGAACAACGAACCACCCACCGGCACGCGGGCGCGGTCGGATCTACGCGCCCTTGCGCACGTAGAGCCACTCCTTCATCCCACCGGTCGGGTTCCACACCTTGCGCGCCGTGATCCAGCGCCACCAGCGCTCCGGATCGGTGCCGTAGAACCCGCGGTAGTCGCGCACCCACCAGACCCGGAAGTCGAACTGGCGCGAGTCATAGCCCGGGAGCGCGTTGAGCAGCCGCGCCCGCGCCGTCTCGGTCATCACGATCACATCGGAGGTCGGGGGCGCCGCGTTGGCCTGCTGGAGGTCGATGTAGCCGGTCTGGAGGTGGCGGAAGTACCAGGCGTAGGGGAACGTCGCGCCTTCGGCCGCGTCCACCGTGACGGTGAGGCTCGGGCGCTTGCGCGCCTTCGCCAAGACCTCCTCGGCGACCTGCTTGACCTGCGTCGAGGACTGGGTCGAGACGAGCAGCTCGCGCGGGTCCGCGCCGTGCTTGACGTTGACCAGATACGAGCTGTAGGCCGCGTAGAAGAGCGCGACCGCCGCCGCCGCGATCCCGACGACGCGCCAGAGCGAATGCCGTGAGGTCCAGATCGTCTGCAGCCCGATCCCCGCGAGCCCGAGCAGCGGCAGCAGCGGGTGCATGACCAGCCACGCGAACTTCTCGCTCGCCCACGAATAGACGGCGAGGGAGAGCAGGAAGTCCCAGATCAGGAACGCGCCGAGCAGCGTGGGCCGCTTGATCACCGCCGCGACGCCGATCGCGCCGAGCAGCAGCGCCGGCCACTCCTCGCCGAAGAGGACGTCGACGTAGAAGAACCACGGCTCGCCGCCGCGGCCGACACCCTGCTGGTTGAGCCAGTACTTCAAGCCCGTGTAGATGCCGTCCCAGAGCCCGCCGGGGTGGGTGAGGAAGGTCGTGAACAACAGCGTGAAGACGCCCGCGAACGCCGCCAGCGCCCAGCCCCAGGATTCCATCCCGACGCCGCGGACCGGTCCCCAGACGAGCGGCCGCGACCGCTGCCAGGCGAGCGCGGCGAGGAAGAACGTGCCCATCACGAAGACCGTGATGAAGGTCGATTCCTTGGTCGCGAACGAGACCGCGAGCAGCGCGCCGATCAGCGCCGGGTGGTACTTCCGCGGCCGGTCGAGGAAGCGGAAGACGACGACGATCAGGCCGAGCGTGATGCAGGCGATGTAGATGTCCTCTCGCGCGAAGCGCGAGAAGTACAGGTAGGTCGGCTCGAAGGCCAGCATCGCCGCCATCGCGAACGCCGCGCCGCGGCCGATCAGCCGCCGGAACCCGAAGCAGAGCGGAATCATCAGCGTGCCCATCAGCGCGGGCGCGAGCCGCGCCGTGAAGTCGCTGTCGCCGAAGAGGACGTACATCAGGGCCGTCAGGTAGAAGCGGAACGGCCCATGCAGCAGCGGGTTGTACTGGTAGTCCCCGGTCTGCCGGAAGAGGTACGAGAAGTACGCGTCCTGGCTCTCGTCGTGGTGGAACGGGCGGTCGGCGAGCCCGATCAGCCGCACCGCCAGCGCGGCGGCGACGAGCACGGCCCAGACCGCGAGCTCGCGGCCGTCCTGGCGCGCGACCCACGCGCGTACGCGGCCGGATTCGGCCGGGGCGGATGCGGCGACGGTCAAGTGGTTCTCAGCTTCGCGCGAAGACGTGAAAGCCCGCCATAGCGGGCGACGAGGAGGATGAAGCCTGCCAGCGTTATCGGCACGACGATCACGAAACGCAACATCAGCAGATAGCCGACTGCGGTGCCGCCCGTCCCGCCGAGCGCCTTGATCCCGATCGCGACGGCGGTGTCCTGCGTGCCGGCGTAGGCGGGACCGGACGGGATCATCGAGAACACGCTCGCCAAAGCGACCAGGTAGAGGCCCTCGATCGGGTCCATGCCGAAGCCGACGGCCGCGCCGACCGCCATCCAGACGCCCGCCTCGATCGCCCAGATCACGAGCGTGTAGCCCAGTAGCCGCAGCCCGTGGTGCGCCCGCCGCAGGCCGAGCGTCGCCGAGGCCAGCGGCGCGACGAACGCGTGGATGCGCTCGTTGCGGCGCACGAAGCGCCACCCGATCGCCGCGCTGACCGCGACCACCGCGACGACCCCGACGATGATCTCGACCTTGCCGCCGCCGACCTCGCCGAGCAGGCCGTAGCCGACCACGACGAACAGGACGACGAGGACCGCGACGTCGAGGATCCGCTCGGCCACCAGCGTGCCGGTGACCGTCAGCCGCGACGTCTTCGCGGGCGGCCCCATGAGCACGATGCGGATCGCGTCCCCCGCGCGTGCAGGAAGCACGTTGTTGCCCATGTAGCCGATGACCGTCAGCGCGTAGGTGTCGGCGCGCGGCGGCGTCGCGCCCTCGTCCTCGAGCAGCCGCTGCCAGCGCTCGGAGCGCACGACGGTCGCGAGGCCGTAGAGCGCGATCGCCCCGATCAGCGCGAGGATCTCGCCCGTCGTGTGGGGCAGCTGCGGCGCCTGCTGCTTGGACGCCCACCAGACCACGGCGCCGAGCGCCACGATCGACACGACCACGCCGAGGACCGACAGGGGCGAGCGGCGCCGGCGGGTGGGCGCGGGCGCGATCGGTCGCTCCGAGGTGGTGGACTCCGTGCTCAGAGGGCTTCAGGATGGCATGAAGGACCGGGTTCGAACCCTGTTCGCCTCCGAACCCGATTGGACGCAGGGCGCGCCGCCATGTACCTTGCCGGGTGCAGATGGCGCTCTTCACCCTCCGCATCTCCCACGACCTCAAGCCCGCGATGACGGGTTGGCAGGCGTTCGTGGCCGCGGAGCGGATCGTGCTGAGCACGGCCAACGACCAGCAGCCGCGCGGCTACTAGCGGACGGAGCTTCACATGCACCCGTCCGCGAGCTCCGCGGGCGGGCGTCGAGTGACGCGCTGGTCCCGCGAGTCCATCATCGAGAAGATCCGCGAGTGGAACCAGTCCTACGGCGAGCCGCCGTGCTCGGCCGACTGGAACCCTTCGCTGGCGCGCTGGCGCGCGCAGGAGTGGCGCGCCGCCCGCTATCGCGAAGGGATCTGGCCGTCCACGAACGCCGCCAAGCGCCCGTTCGGCGGGTCGTTCGACGCCGCCGTGCGCGCGGCCGGCCTGGCGCCTCACCGCTCCGGTCCGCGTCGCCGCCCGGCGGGCGCCGCACGCCCTGACGTCGAGCAGCGCGCGCCGATGGCGCCCCGCAGCGTCGACGAGGCGCTGGTGGAGGCGTCCGAGCGCGTGCGCGACGCCGAGCGCCGCGCCGCTGCCCTCGAGCGCAAGGTCGAGGCGGCGGAGCGCCGTGCCGAGCGCACCGAGGACCAGCTGGACGACGCGCGCCGCCGCGCGCGCCGGGCCGGTGAGCGCGAGCGTCGTGCTCGCGGCGCGCATGAGCGCGTCGCGGTCGCCTCGCGTGAGTCGAGCCTGGCGGCGACGGAGACCGTGGAGCTCGTGTCCGCCGACGCGGACGCGCGCGTCCGCGCGGCGTACGACCAGGCGCAGGCCGCCGCCCGCGACACGCACGAGGCGCGTCGCGCGGCGCGGGCCGCCGAGGCCCGTGCCGCCGATGCCGAGGCGCGCGCGGAGTCGGCCGAGCGGCTGGCCGAGGCGACCCGGGCCGAGCTGGCGAGCGGCGCGGCGGAGTCCGCGGCGGTCGGCGCGGCCTGGCAGGCGGCGCGCGAGTCCGAGGCACGCGCGGCCGCGGCCGAGCGGCGCTCGCGCGAGCTGGCTGCGCTGGTCTGCGGCGAGTCGCGGCAGCTGACGGCGAACGAGCTCGCGGACCTGCGCGCGTCCGGCCCGTCCGGCCCCGCGGTCCTCGCGCTCGCGCTGCGCGGCCTGCACGGCGCCCGCTCGGCCGGTGACCGCCGTGCGCTCACCGAGGCGCTCGGCGAAGTGGCGAGCGCCGCGGTGCGCTGGCGCGACCAACTCTGATCCTCCCCTTCGAAGAGCCCCGGCCCGGTTCTCCCCACCGGGCCGGGGCTGCCGCCCGTTTCTCGCGCGATCGAGATCCTCAGCCGAACCGGCACCTCTACCTCCGGCGAGGGCGAGGTCCCCCGCTTGAGACGATGTCCCGATGAAGATCGGGATCATCGGCTCGGGCCACATAGGCGGGACGCTGACGCGCCGCCTGACGGCCCTCGGACATGACGTGTCGGTCGCCAACTCGCGCGGGCCTGAGAGCCTGACCGACCTGGCGCGCGAGACCGGCGCGACCGCGGCGACCGCCGAGGACGCGGTGCGGGACGCGGACCTGGTGGCGATCGCGATTCCCGTCAAGGCGGTGCCGGACCTGCCGGACCTCAGCAGCAAGGTCGTGATCGACGCGAACAACTACTACCCGTCGCGCGACGGCCGGATCGAGGCGATCGAGAACGGGGCGACGTCGGCGCGCTGGACCGCCGATCAGACGGGTGCGGTCGTCGTGAAGGCGTTCAACACGATCGAGTCCGGCCACCTGCTCGCGCTCGGCCGTCCCGCCGGCGACCCCGCGCGGATCGCCGTCCCGGTCGCGGCCGACGACGCCCAGGCAAAGCAGATCGTGATGCGGCTCGTGGAGCAGCTCGGCTTCGATGCCGTCGATGCCGGCGGCCTCGACGAGAGCTGGCGCCAGCAGCCCGGCACGCCCGTCTACGGGACCGACCTCGATGCCGCGCGCGCCCGCGCCGGCCTGGCCGCGGCATGACCGACCTCGGGAGGCTCGGCGTCTGGTGGGCTCTGCTCGGGAGCCAGGACGCCGCGACCGAGCGCGACGCCGCGCGCGAGATCGAGCGGCTCGGCTACAGCACGCTCTGGTACGGCGAGAGCATGCGCAACAAGGACGCGCTGGCGCACGCGGCGATCCTGCTCGACGCGACCGAGCGGATCAACGTCGCGTCGGGCATCGCGAGCATCTACGTGCGCGATCCGGCGGCGACCAAGTCGGGCGCGTACTTCCTCGCCGACGCCTCCGGCGGGCGCTTCGTCCTCGGACTCGGCGTCAGCCACGCGCCCGCCGTCAAGGATCGCGGCCACGACTACGGCAAGCCGGTGAGCACGATGCGCGCCTACCTCGACGAGATGGACGAGGCCGAGTACCAGCCGCCCGCGCCCGCGGACCCGCCGCCCGTCCTGCTCGCCGCGCTGCGCCCGCGCATGCTGCGCCTCGCCGCCGAGCGCACGGCCGGCGCGCATCCCTACCTCACGACGCCCAAGCACACCGCGCGCGCCCGCGAGGTCCTGGGCGAGCGAAGCGGTGATGAGCGCGCAGCGCGAGGCAGGAGCCCGCTGCTCGCGCCCGAGCAGGGGTTCGTGATCGAGCCCGAGCCCGAGAAGGCGCGCGCGATCGCGCGCGAGCACCTCAAGTACTACCTCGTGCTGCCCAACTACGTGAACGCCTGGCGCGAGGACGGGTTCGAGGACGCCGACTTCGCCGACGGCGGCAGCGACCGTCTCGTCGACGCGCTCGTCGCCTGGGGCGACGCGGACGCCGTCAAGGCCCGCATCCGCGAGCACCACGACGCCGGCGCCGACCACGTGTGCATCCAGCCGGTCACGACGGACCTGGAGCGCGGCCTGGCGGAACTGGCCGAATTGTCGAACGGGTGACGCTCAACCGTTGGGCCGCTCCGGCCGATACACGCGTCAGGTACGCACCATGGCAACAGGATTCGGCAGCGCGCTCTCAGAAGGCCAGCCCGCCCAGCTCGACATGGGCGAGGCGGCCGTTCCCTGCCTCGTCGTGGGATTCGACGGCGCCGACATCGTGCTCGCGTTCCGGGCGCTGCCGGAGGAAGTCCTGCCCGCCAACGGCATCTCGTTCCTGCTGATCGAGGCCGCGGGCCGGCTGCACGCGCTGAAGGCGAACGTCCGCCCCGGCATCACGGACGGCGAGTTCGTCGCCACGCTGCTGGACCCGTTCCGGCTAGGCCAGCGGCGCAACTTCTCCCGCGCGCCGCTCGTCCTGCCCGCGCACCTGCGCCCCGACGGCGACGACGACAAGCCGTGGACCAGCTTCACGCGCGACATCTCGGCGGGAGGGCTGCGCGTCGCGCGTCAGTCCTCCTACCGCGAGGCCGGCGTGCATGAGGTCGTGATCGGCCTCGTCCAGGCCGACTGCGAGATCCGCGCGAAGGCCGTCCCAGTGCGGATCACGGACAGCGACATCTCGCTCAGCTTCTCGCAGATCGAGGCCGAGGACCGCCTGCTTCTCGGCCAGCTCACGTTCGCGTATCATCGGCGTCGGGCCGGAGCCTGACGCGCCGTCGAAAACCGGTCTCTCGCTGCGATAGGGTCCGGCTCTGTTCGCGTTCGCGACTCGGAGGAGCTGATTGTGGCCGGATCTGTTCAGGTCTCTGTGACCGTCAACGGTGCTCAGAAGAGCGCCGAGGTCGAACCCCGCCTTCTCCTGGTCCACTTCCTTCGAGAGACGCTCGGGCTCACCGGAACGCACGTCGGTTGCGACACGTCCAACTGCGGGGCGTGCACCGTGCACCTCAACGGCGAGGCCGTGAAGTCCTGCACGCTGCTCGCGGTGCAGGCCGACGGCGCCGAGGTCACGACCATCGAGGGGATGGGCTCGGAGAGCCGGCTGCACCCGCTCCAGGAGGCATTCTGGGAGCACCACGGCCTGCAGTGCGGCTATTGCACGCCCGGCATGATCATGGCCGCGGCGGACCTGCTGCAGCGCAACTCGGACCCGTCCGAGCACGAGGTGCGCGAAGCGCTGGCCGGGAACCTGTGCCGCTGCACGGGCTACCACAACATCGTGAAGGCGGTGCAGGCCGCCGCCAAGCACCCGAACGGCTCCAGCGCGGCGCCGCAGGCGCCGGATGCCGCCGGCCGTGAGGCCGGTGAGAGCGTCGCGAGCCAGGGGCTGGGCGCATGACCGCCGTCGAAGAGTCGCCCGCCGCTTCCGCGAAGTGGGTCGGGCAAGCGCTCAAGCGCAAGGAAGACCCGCGGCTGATCATGGGCCGCGCCCGCTACGTCGACGACATCAATGTCACCGGCCAGCTGTGGGCCGCGTTCGTCCGCTCGCCTGAGGCGCACGCCAGGATCGTCTCGATCGACACCTCCGCGGCGAAGGAGTATCCCGGCGTCCACGCCGTCTTCACCGGCAAGGAGGTCGACCTCGAGTCGCCGCTGCCGATGGCCTGGGTCCCGCCGGGCGTCGAGGTCAACAACCCGCCGCACTGGGCCCTCGCCAAGGACGAGGTCAACCACGTCGGCGACCCGGTCGCGATCGTCATCGGCGACGACCGCTACGGCGTCGTGGACGCGGCTGAGCAGGTCGTCGTGGAGTACGAGCCGCTGCCGGCGGTCACCGACATGGAGGAGGCCCTCAAAGAGGGCGCCGACCTGGTCCATGCGGACCTCGGGACGAACAAGTGCCACGAGTGGTCGCTCGGCGGCGGGGACCTCGAGGACGGCTTCGCCAAGGCCGACGTGATCGTCGAGCGGCGCGTCGTCAACCACCGCACGGCGGGCGCGGCGATCGAGCCGCGCGGCGTCTTGGCCGATTACCGCGCCGGGGCGCTGACGCTGTACTCCTCGACGCAGGTGCCGCACTTCCTGCGGCTGTTCCTCGCGCTCCAGCTCGGCATCAGCGAGGACCGGGTCCGCGCCATCGCCCCGGAGGTCGGCGGCGGCTTCGGCTCCAAGCTGCAGATCTACGGCGAGGAGATCCTGCTGGCGTGGGCGTCGCGCAGGCTCGAGCGCCCGATCAAGTGGATCATCACGCGCTCGGAGGACATGCAGGTCACGCACCACGGGCGCGACCAGATCGCCTATGTGAAGGTCGGCGCCACGCGTGACGGCAAGATCACCGCCTTCCACACGCACATCTTCGCCGACTTCGGCGCCTACCTGATGCTGCTGACGCCGACGATCCCGTCCCTGGGCGCGTTCGTGATGAGCGGCTGCTACGACATCCCGGCCGTCCAGACCGACATCACCGGCGTCTTCACCAACAAGTTCCCGACGGACGCCATCCGCGGCGCGGGCCGGCCCGAGGCGACGCAGATGATCGAGGTCACGCTCGACCAGCTCGCGCACGAGCTCGAGATGGACCCGCTGGAGCTGCGGCGGCGCAACTTCATCGCCGCCGACTCCTTCCCGCACGAGGTCGCGCTCGGCGTCGTCTACGACTCCGGCAACTACGAGGGCACGCTGTCGAAGCTGCTCGAGCACATCGACGTCGAGCAGGTCAGGCGCGAGGCGCAGGAGCTGCGGCCGAAAGGCATCTACCGCGGCATCGGCTTCTGCACATGGACGGAGATCTGCGGGCTGGCGCCGTCGCGCGTCACCGGCCCGTCCGGGTTCGGCCTGCAGACCGGCCTGTGGGAGTCCGCGCTCGTGCGCGTGCACATCACCGGCGCGGTGACCGTCTACACCGGCACCTCGCCGCACGGGCAGGGACTCGAGACGGCGTTCGCGCAGATCGCGGCCGACCGGCTGGGGACCGACCCCGCTCAGGTCGAGGTCATCCACGGCGACACCGGCACCGGGCCGCAGGGGCTCGACACCTACGGCTCGCGCTCGCTCGCGGTCGGAGGCGAGTCGATCGCCAAGGCGGCGGCCAAGATCGCCGACAAGGCGCGCCGGATCGTCGCCCATCAGCTCGAGGCGGCGCCTGAGGACATCGAGCTGACCGGCGGCAAGTTCGCCGTCAAGGGATCGCCCGACCGCGGCATGACGCTCGCCGAGGTCGCGGGCGCCGCGTACATCCCGGAGAACCTGCCGGAGGGGATGGAGCCGGGGCTCGAGGAGCTCTCGTTCTACGACCCGTCGAACTTCGTCTTCCCGTTCGGCGCGCATGCGTGCGTCGTCGACGTGGACGCCGAGACCGGCAAGGTCGACGTCGTGCGCTACGTCGGCGTCGACGACTGCGGCCCCGCGATCAACCCGAACCTGATCGAGGGCCAGATCCACGGCGGCGTCGTGCACGGGATCGGGCAGGCGCTGTTCGAGCGCATCCACTACGACGAGACCGGCCAGCTGATCACCGGCTCGTTCGTCGACTACGCGCTGCCGAGCGCCGCCGACGTGCCGTCGTTCGAGACCGACCGTACGGAGACCCCGTCGCCGGTCAACTCGCTGGGCGTCAAGGGCGTCGGCGAGGCCGGCACGATCGCGGCCTCGGCGACCGTCACCAACGCCGTCATCGACGCCCTGCGCCCGCTCGGCGTCACATACCTGAACATGCCGCTGAATCCGCAGCGGATCTGGGAAGCGATCCAGGAGGCCAAGCAGTGATCCCCGCTGAGTTCGACTACGTCGCGCCGCAGTCGCTCGACGAGGCGTTGCAGGCGCTGCGCGAGGGCGGTGAGGACGCCAAGCTCCTCGCCGGCGGCCACTCGCTGATCCCGCTGATGAAGCTCCGGCTGGCGGCGCCCGCGCTGCTGGTCGACCTCCGGCGCGTGCCGGGGCTGAGCGACATCTCGCGCGACAACGGGACCATCCGCCTCGGCGCGATGGTCCGCCATCACGCCGTCGCGACCGCCGGCCTCGGGCTGCCCAGCCTCGCGGCGTCGACGATCGCCGACCAGCAGGTCCGCAACGCCGGCACGATCGGCGGGACGCTGGCGCACGGCGACCCGGCGTCGGACATGCCGGCGATCCTGCTCGTGCACGAGGGCTCCGTGGTCGTCCGCGGGCAGAACGGCGAGCGCGAGATCGCGGCCGCCGACCTGTTCGAGGACTACCTGACGACCTCGATCGCCGAGGACGAGATCGTCACCGAGGTCCGGCTGCCCGCGCTCGAGGGCTACGGCTTCGGCTACCACAAGTTCAACCGCCGCCAGGAGGACTGGGCGATGGTCGCGGTCTCGGCCGCGGTCAAGAAGGGCGCCGACGGCAGCGCCGAGGACGTGCGGATCGGCCTCACCCACATGAGCTCGGTGCCGCTGCGGGCGACGGCGTCCGAGGACGCGCTGCGCGGCAAGCCGCTGACCGAGGAGAACATCGCCGCGGCCGCCGAGCTGGCCTCGGAGGGCACCGAGCCGCCGGCGGACCTGAACGCCTCGGCGGACTACAAGCGCCACCTCGCGCGCGTGCTCACCCGGCGCGCGCTTGCGGACGCGTCACAATGAGAGGTAGTGCACTTCGCAACGACTGACGATGTGACCAGGGCGCTGGCCGGCGAGGGGTATCTCGCCGACCAGGCCCTGGCGACCTCCGCCTACCTCGCCGCGACGCTCGAGCAGCCGTTGCTGCTCGAGGGCGAGGCCGGCGTGGGCAAGACCGAGGTCGCCCGCGCGCTGGCGCAGGCCACGGGCGCCGCGTTGATCCGCCTGCAGTGCCACGAGGGGATCGACATCCATCACGCGGTCTACGACTGGGACTACCAGCGGCAGCTGCTCGCGATCCGCGCGGCGGAGGCGGGCGCGCCGGCGCGCGAGCTCTACGGGCCCGAGTTCCTGCTGCGCCGCCCGCTGCTGGAGGCGCTCGAGCACGACGGGCCGGCCGTCCTGCTGATCGACGAGATCGACCGCGCCGACGACGAGTTCGAGGCGTTCCTGCTCGAGTTCCTGTCGGACTTCCAGATCACCATCCCGGAGCTGGGGACCGTCGCGGGGAGCCACCGCCCGCTGGTGATCCTGACGTCCAACCGCACGCGTGAGCTCCACGACGCGCTCAAGCGCCGCTGCCTCTACCACTGGATCGACTACCCGACGCCCGAGCGCGAGGTGGAGATCGTGCGCACGCGGCTTCCCGGCGTGCCGGAGGAGATCGCCGCGCGCGTCTGCAACGCCGTGGCGCTGCTGCGCGAGCGCGAGCTCTACAAGCTGCCCGGCGTGGGGGAGACGATCACCTGGGCGCGGGCGCTGCTGGCGCTCGAGGGCGACGGCGACCTCGAGGCGACGCTGGGGGTGGCGCTGAAGGTGCGCGAGGACATCGACCGCGTGCGGCGGGAGAGGGTGCTCGAGGGTGCCTGACCGCCCGGAGGCGACCCGCCACGGCGAGATCGCCGAGCGCGCGATGGCGGCCGCGGCGACGCGGCGGTCCGAGGCCGCGGCCAACGAGGCCGCCGTGTTCGCGGCGGCGGAGGCCGATCCCGCCGAGCAGGGCGTCGTCGTCTCGGCCCGGCTCAGCATGCTCGCCGCCGACCTGCGCGCCCGCGGCGTCCGCGTCGGGCTCGGCGACGTCCTGCGCGCGCACCGCGCGCTCGCCGCCGTCGACGCCTCCTCGCGCACCGAGGCGTTCTTCGCCCTGCGCACCGCGCTGTGCTCCTCACGCGCCGACCTGCCGCACTTCGCCGCCTCCTTCGTCGCGGTGTTCGGCGACGCCTCGCTCGCCGATCCGCTCGACGAGTTGGGCGAGATCGAGAAGGCGGCGCTTCCGCGCGTCTCCGCTCCGCCCTCCGGGGACGAGGCGCCGGCGACCGACCTCACGCCGGTGCCCGCCGCCTGGAGCGAGGAGGAGCTGCTGCGCGAGAAGGACTTCGCGGCCTACACGGAGGCCGAGCGCGCCGTCGCGCGCCGGCTGCTCGCGCGGCTTGCACTGAAGGCGCCGCTGCGCCGCTCGCGCCGCACGCTCCCCACGCGCCGCCGGCGCGAGGAGCACGACCTGCGCGCGACCGTGCGCGCCTCGCTGCGCCACGGCGGCGAGCTGTTCGAGCGCCGCTACCGCGAGCAGGGCGAGCGTCCGCGCCGCGTGGTGCTGATCTGCGACGTCAGCGGCTCGATGGCTCCCTACTCGCGCGTGCTGCTGCAGTACATGCAGGCGTGCGTGGCCGCCCGCGCGCGCGTCGAGGCCTTCGCCTTCGGAACCCGTTTGACGCGTGTCACACGCGAGCTGCGGGGCCGCGATCCCGACCTGGCGCTCGCCCGAGCCTCGGCCGCGGTGGACGACTGGTCCGGCGGCACGCGCATCGGCGCCGCGATCGCCGAGCTCAACCGCACGCACGGCCGCCGCATCGGGCGCGGCGCGGTCGTGATCCTGCTCTCCGACGGCTGGGACCGCGGGGAGCCCGAAGAGCTGCACGAGGAGATGGCGCGGCTCGGGCGGACGGCGCACCGGGTCGTGTGGCTGAACCCGCTCGCCGCGGACCCGCGCTACGAACCACTCACGCGCGGGATGCGCGCCGCGCTCCCGCATGTCGACCGGCTGCTGCCGGGCAACTCGATCGCCTCGCTGGAGGCGCTCGCCGAGCTGATGGAGGAAGGCATCTCATGAAGGACGTACTCGAGGAGGTCGACACCTGGACCGCGCGCGGCGACAACGTCGCGCTCGCCACGGTGATCGGGGTCAAGCGCTCCGCTCCGCGCCCGCCCGGCGCCAAGATGGCGATCAACGCCAACGGCGAGATCGCCGGCGCCGTCTCGGGCGGCTGTGTCGAGGGCGCGGTCGTGGAGGTCGCCGAGCAGGTGCTGCAGAGCGGCGAGCCGCAGCTGCTGCACTTCGGCATCGCCGACGAGGAGGCGTGGGACGTCGGCCTGCCCTGCGGCGGCGAGATCGACGTCTGGGTCGAGCGTTACGAGCCGTGAGCGAGCAGGCCGCCTTCACCGACCTGGCCCGCTCCGGCGGGCGCGGCGCGCTGGTCACCGTCCTGCAGGGCGCCAGGCCCGGCGCCAAGATGCTCGTGCTCGCCGACGGCACGCGCACGGGCACGCTCGGCTCGGACGCGCTCGACAACGTCGCGGCGGGCCACGCCGACGAGCTGATGTGGAGCGAGCGCTCCGAGCGCGTGATGGAGGACGACACGATGCTGTTCGTCGACGTCACGTTCCCGCCGCCGCGGCTGATCGTGTTCGGAGCCGTCGACTTCGCCGCCGCGCTGTGCCGCCTGGCGGCCGCCGCTGGCTGGCGGCCATTCGTGGTCGACCCGCGGGCGCGCTTCGCGCAGCCGGCGCGCTTCCCCGACGCCGAGGACGTCGTCGCGGCGTGGCCGGAGGAGGCCTTCCAGCGCCTCGGCGGCATCGACCGCGCGACGGCGATCGCCGTGCTCACGCACGATCCGAAGCTCGATGACGCCGCGCTGGTGCTCGCGCTGCGCTCCAACGCGGCCTACATCGGCGCGATGGGCTCGCGCCGGGCGCAGGAGAAGCGGCGCGAGCGGCTGGTCGCCAAGGGGATCGACGAGGCCGAGCTGGCGCGCATCGCGGCGCCGATCGGGCTCGACCTGGGCGCGCTGACGGCCGAGGAGACCGCGCTCTCGATCATGGGCGAGATCGTGGCGCTGCGCAACAACCGCACCGGCGGCCGGCTGGCGGACGCCAAGGGGCGCATCCACGAGGTGGGCGTCTGACGCGCACGCCGGCATCGGCCCCCGCCGGGATCGTCCTCGCGGCGGGTGCGAGCCGGCGGTTCGCCGGCGGCGTCAAGCAGCTCGCGGACCTGCGGGGACGCCCGCTGCTCTCGTACGCCGTCGAGGCGATGAGCGCCGCCGTCGGCGACGTCATCGTCGTCCTCGGCCACGCGGCCGGCGAGATCTCGGCCGCGGTCGACCTCGGGGGCGCGCGGATCGTGATCGCCCCCGACTGGGACGACGGGCAGTCGGCGTCGCTCAAGCGCGGCGTCGCCGCGGCGGCGGACGCGGACGCCGTCGCCGTCACGCTCGGCGACCAGCCGTTCATCACGCCCGCGGTCATCGCAGGCGCGCTCGGGCAGCTCGAGGGATTCGACGCCGTCCGGGCGACCTACGACGGCGTCCCCGGCCATCCGGTCGTGCTGTCGCGGCCGGTCATGGACGCGGTGGCCGGGCTGTCGGGCGATACCGGCGCCCGCGATCTGCTGGCGCGCTTCCGGGTACGCAAATGGGAAGCCGGGCACCTGTGCAGCGCGGCCGACATCGACACGCGAGAGGAGCTGGCGCAACTATGAAGCTCGAGCAGTCCTTTGAGGTGCAGGCGCCGATCGACGTGGTATGGGCCGCGCTCAACGACCTCGAGCGCGTCGCCCCGTGCCTCCCTGGCGCGGCGATCACCGGCCACGACGAGGACGGCACCTACCACGGCGAGTTCAAGGTCAAGCTCGGCCCCACGACCGCGGCGTACAGGGGCACGATCAAGATCGAGAGCGCGGACGAGTCGACTCACACCGCGACGCTGGCCGCGAAGGGTTCCGACAAGCGCGGCCAGGGCGGCGCGAACGCGACGATCGTCAACACGCTGGCGGCGATCGACGGCGGCACGCGGGTCGATGCGGTGACCGACTTCGCCATCACCGGCCGCCTCGCGCGCTTCGGGCGCGGCGGGATGATCCAGGACATCTCGAACCGCCTGCTGCGCGACTTCGCGACCTGCCTCGCGACGCGGCTGGGCGAGGGCGCGCCGGCCGCGCCGACGGGCGCGGAGGTGACCGCCGGCGACGCGCCGCCGGAGGCGGTCGCCGCTGCGGCTCCGGAGGCCGCCACGGCGCCGGCCGCAGGCGCGGCGGCCGCGAGCGCCGGCGGCCCGACGGCAGGCGGGCCGGCCGCGACACCGGTCGGCGACGCCGACGCGACCGACGTTCCCGCGGGCGAGCATCCGCAGGGCGCCGGGTCCGCGACGGGCAACGTCGCCTCGCCGCCGCCGGGCAGCCCCGCGGTCGCGGGGGAGAGCCCGGCCGCCGGACCGTCCGACGCGCCGCCCGGGCCCGTCCAGGGCGGCCCGCCGCCGGCGACCGCCGCTGCCGGCGGTCCCCCGCGCACGTTCACCCCGCCGCCGCCGAGCGAGCCGCTGAAGGCCGGCTCGCTGTTCTGGGCGGCGCTTTGGGACCGGATCAAGCGCATCTTCAGCAGAGGGAAGCGGTGAGCTGCGAGTCCGGCGTCTGCGGCGGCGACGTGCCGCCGCTGATCGGGCAGGTCCTGACCGGGACGGGCCTGACGCTCGCCCAGGCGGCGCGCAAGCTCGCGCACGGCGACCCGCTGCCCGGCCTCACGCCGGTGCAGCGGCGGATCGTCGAGGCCTACGCGCTGGCGCCGTAGGCGCGACGATCGCGCCCGATCCGCACCCCGACATCGCCGGCGTTTGACTTCGGCGCAACGGTCGTCTACTAATACGCACCGCAGGAGGTCACCGGAGAGAGAGGTCACATGGCGACGCAGGCCGTGCAGCCGCGGGGCATCGAGACCCGTTCCATCGACTGGGTCCCCGAGACCGAGCGCCACGGGAAGATCTGGCATCAGGCGCCGCTCTGGTTCCTGGGCAACTTCCAGTACTTCTCGATCCCGATCGGCTTCGTCGGCCCGTCGCTGGGCCTGAGCCTCGGCTGGTCGATCGTCGGCGGCGTGCTGGGCATCCTCACCGGCACCGTCTTCATGGCCTTCCACGCCGCGCAGGGGCCGACGCTCGGCCTGCCGCAGATGATCCAGTCGCGCGCGCAGTTCGGCTACCGCGGCGTCGTCGTGCCGCTGTTCGCGACGCTGTTCACCTACCTCGCCTTCAACGTCGCCGACCAGGTGCTGCTCGCCGAGGGCCTCAACGGGACGTTCGGCTGGAGCAAGGACCTGATCGAGATCGTGTCGGCGGTCGGTGCCGGGCTGCTGGCGATCTACGGCCACGACTGGGTGCACCGCGTCTTCCGCGTGCTGCTCCTGATCAGCCTGCCGCTGATGAGCATCGTCACGCTCGGCGTGATCTTCGGCGCCGCGGGCGGCCACCCGCCCAAGGACGCCGGCGGCTTCACCTTCGCCGCCTTCATGGCCCAGTTCTCCGCGGCGGCCGCGTACAACATCACCTACGCGCCGTACGTCAGCGACTACTCGCGCTACCTCCCGCGCAACACGACCAACCGCAGCATCATCGCGAGCGTCTTCCTGGGCGCCTCGGGCAGCGCGATCTGGCTGATCGCGCTCGGCGCCTGGCTGGCCGTCCGCCTCGGCGCGACCGACGGCCTCGTCGGCCTGCAGACGGCCGGCAACAACGTGATCGACCACCTCGGCGGCCTCGCCGCGTTCTTCTCCGCCGCCGCGCTCGCGGCGACGATGGGCATGAACGCCTACGGCGGGATGCTCACGGTCCTGACCGGAATCGACAGCGTCAAGTCGATCAACCCGACCCGCCGTGCCCGCGTGGTCACGATCATCGCGCTGACCGTCGTGTGGTTCCTGATCGGCAAGAGCATCTCGTCCAACGCCGTCAGCACCGTGTTCACGAGCCTGACGCTGATGCTCTACCTGCTCGTGCCGTGGACGGCGACCAACCTCGTCGACTTCTTCTTCGTGCGCCGCGGCCACTACAAGATCCGCGACCTGTTCGTCCCCAACGGCATCTACGGCGCGTGGGCGTGGCGGGGGCTGACGGCGTACGCGGCCGGCTTCGCCGCGGAGATCCCGTTCATGGTCCTGCCCGACCTCGGCGGCTGGAGCTACACCGGCCCGCTGGCGAAGCAGATCGACTCCGTCGACATCTCCTGGATCGTCGGCCTGATCGTCTCCGGCGGCGTCTACCTGTGGCTGAGCCGCTCGCTCGACGTCAAGGCCGAGGAGCGCGCGGCGCAGGAGCCGGTCCAGGTGCCGGCTTGACGCGGGCGCGCGTCCTCGAGCGTCCCGGCGCGCCGCTGGCCGACGCCGAGTTGCATCTCCCCGAGCCCACGGGCGACCAGGTCAGGGTGCGACTGCTCGCGAGCGGCGTCTGCCACTCCGACCTGCACGCCGCCGACGGCGAGTGGACGGTCCCGCTGCCGCTCGTGCTGGGGCACGAGGGCGCGGGCGTCGTGGAGGCGGTCGGCCCGCAGGTGCGCGACGTGCGGCCCGGCGACCGCGTCGTCCTCTCCTGGTACGCGCCGTGCCGGCGCTGCGCGCAGTGTGCGGCCGGCCGTGCCTGGCTGTGCACGGGGACGCACGCGCTCGAGCACCCGGCGGTCGCGGGCGTGCACGCCTACCTCGGCCTGGGGACGTTCGCCGAGGCCGCGCTGGTGCCGGAGTCGGCGGCCATCCCGATCGACCCCGCGGTCCCGGCGGCCGTCGCCGCCCTGATCGGCTGCGCGGTCGCGACCGGGGTCGGCGCCGTCACCAACACCGCGGACGTCAGGCCGGGGGAGAGCGCGATCGTCGTCGGCTGCGGCGGCGTCGGGCAGGCGATCGTCCTCGGCCTCGCGCTCGCCGGCGCGCACCCGATCGTCGCCGTCGACCTGAGCCCCGAGCGGCGCGAGCAGGCGCTCGCGCTCGGCGCGACCGAAGCGCTCGAGGCGCCGGAGGGCCAGTACGATCACGCGTTCGAGGCGATCGGACGCGCGGAGACCATCGAGCAGCTCCCCGGCCTGATCGCCCGCGGCGGCCAGGCGGTGCTCGTCGGGATGCCGGCGGAGGGCGTCACGGTCCGGCTCGACCCGTTCGACCTCGCCGACCAGGGCAAGCGCCTGCTCGGCTGCAACTACGGCTCGACGGTGCCGTCCGTCGACTTCCCGCGCCTCGCGCGCCTCTACCTCGCGGGACGCCTCCCGCTCGACCGCCTCGTCGGCCGCCGCCGCGGCCTCGACGGCGCCGACGCCGGGCTGCAGGACCTGCGCGACGCCGTCGGCCTGCGCACCGTGCTCGAGATCGCCGATGCCTGACGGCGTGCGGATCGGCGCGCGCCTGCGCCACGCGCGGGAGGGGTCGCGGATGTCGCTCGCCGACGTCTCGACGCGCTCGGGCGTGACCAAGGGCTTCCTCTCGCGCGTCGAGCGCGACGAGGCGAGCCCGTCCGTCGCCAGCCTCGTGAGCATCTGCGACGCCGTCGGCCTCTCGATGGCCGACCTGTTCGCGGTGCCGCGGACGACGCTCGTCCGCGCGGCCGAGCGCCCGTCGCTCGACGGCCTGCCCAAGGCCGCGAGCGTGCGCGACACGCTGATCACGCCCGAGGCGGAGCGCCACGTGACCGTGCTCGAGAGCGTCGTCCCGCCCGGCGGCTCCGGCGGCGACGCCCTCTATACGCTCGCGAGCGAGTGCGAGGTCTGCTTCGTGCTGGAGGGCGAGCTGCAGCTCGACGTCGACGGCGAGCGCTTCGAGCTCGGCTCCGGCGACGCGCTCACCTTCGGCGCGGCCGTGCCGCACACGTTCCGCTCCCCCGCCGGCGCGCGGGTCCTGTGGATCCTCGCCCCGGCGCTCCCCGATCCCCGGAAGGAAGCCTCATGACTCCCCGCTACCAGCCGCCGGAGGCGAGCCAGGCCCCGCGCTACACCGGCATCCGCACGTTCGCGCGCGCCCCGCACGTGCCGGACGACCTCGACGGCGTCGACGTCGCCGTCGTCGGCGTCCCGTTCGACACCGCCACATCGATGCGTCCCGGCGCCCGCTTCGGCCCCGCGGGCATCCGCGACGCGTCGCTGCTGCTGCGGCCGTGGAACCCAGCCCAGGAGGTCGACGTCTTCGGCAGCATCTCGGTCGCCGACCGCGGCGACCTGGAGGTGACGCCCGGCAACGCCGAGCGCACCGCGACACAGATCGCCGAGCAGCTCGAGCCGGTCGTGCAGGCCGGCATCACCACGCTCACGCTGGGCGGCGACCACTCGATCGTGCTCGGCGAGCTGCGCGCGCACGCCGCCGTCCACGGCCCGCTGGCGGTCGTCCTGCTCGACGCCCATGCCGACACCTGGGAGCACTACTACGGCGAGCGCTACTTCCACGGCACGCCGTTCAAGCGCGCGCTGGAGGAGGGCCTGATCGACCCGCACCGCAGCCTGCTGGCCGGGATGCGGGGCAGCCTGTACGCGGCGTCGGACCTCGACGAGCCGCGCTCATGGGGCTTCGAGATCGTCCCGTGCGAGGAGCTGCGGACGTGGACGCCGGCGCACTACGCCCAGCGGGTGAGCGCGCGCGCCGGCGACGGCCCCGCGTTCCTGAGCTTCGACATCGACGTGCTCGACCCGGCGTTCGCGCCCGCCACCGGGACGCCCGAGGTCTGCGGCCTGCTCCCGCACGAGGCGATCGCCTTCCTGCGCGCGCTGCGCGGGCGGCGCTTCACCGGCTTCGACCTCGTCGAGGTCGCGCCGCCGTACGACACGCAGGCGCAGGTGACCGCGCTCAACGCCGCCAACGTCGCCTACGAGATGCTGACGCTGCGCGCGCTCGCGCCCTGAAACGCGAGCAGCCGCTCGCCCTCGTGCGTGACGGCTCCGGCGTCCCGCTTGGAGACCGATCTCCGCGCGCCGCCGCGATCTCCGCGCGCCGCCGGCTCCGCGCGCCGCCGCGATCTCCGCGCGCTGCCGGCCTCCTCGCGCCGCGCCGATCTTCGCGCGCCGCCGGTCGCCGTCGGCTCCGCGCGCCGCCGCGACCTCCGCCGCGCCGCCGGGACTCCGTCCGGCGGCTCTGTAGGGACCGGCGAACTGCGCTCCTCGGCCGGCGTCGCGCTCCAGCGCCGCAGGAGCCCCTGCCGCTCGAGCAGCGCGCGGTTGAGTGCACGCCGCCCGGGCATCGTTCCGGAGTCTGAGCCGGTCGCGACCCGCGGTTCCGTCATTGACACGTGACAACATTCGCGCGTGACCACCACCGAACTGTCGGCCGAGACGCGCTCTCAGATCCTCGACGCCGCGCTCCGGCGCGTGCGCGAGCACGGGGCGGCGGCGATCTCGGTCCGCGCGATCGCGACGGACGCCGGCGTCTCCCGCCAGCTCGTGTACTTCCACTACGGCAACCGCGCCGGTCTGCTGACCGCGCTCGCCGCGCACCTCGACGGCACGAGCGCACTGACCGAGCTCGCCGAAGCGCCGCAGCCGGTGCTCGCGCTGGAGCAGCTGATGCGCGCGTGGTGCGCGCACCTGCCGCGGATCCTGCCGGTCGCCCGTGCGCTCGAGGCCGCCTCGATCACCGGCGACGAGGGCGCCTCCGCCTGGCAGGAGCGCATGCGCGAGCTGCACGCGCGCTTCGGCGAGGCGCTCGCCCGCGTCGAGCTCTCGCCCGGCTGGACGACCGGGACGGCGACCGACTGGGTGTGGTCGCACCTGCACCCGTCCGCGTACGCGCACCTGGTCGAGGAGCGCGGCTGGACGCACGCCCACTTCACGGAGTGGAGCGTGGGCGCGCTGCTCAGCGAGCTAATAGAGCCTTAGGAGGTCGACCTCCGCGCCCGCCGGCAGCGGGCCCGAGCCGTGCGGGGCGATCGCGAAGCCGTCGCTCTCGCCCAGCGCGCCGGTCATATGCGAGCCCTGGCGCTCGGTCGGGAACGCCTCGAGCACGCCGTCGGCGGCGGGGATGAGCTTCGAGGTGAGCAGCGTCGTGCGGCCGTCCGACGGTCCGGCCGCCTCGCCGAGCCGCCCGCGCTCGAACCGCGGTCGCGCGCCCGCCTCTCCCGCCAGCCGCCTGAGCGCCGGCACGACGAACAGCGCCATCCCGACGATCGAGGACAGCGGGTTGCCCGGCAGCCCGAACACGAGCGTGCTCCCACGCCGCCCGAACCACAGCGGCTTGCCCGGCTTGATACGCACGCGCCAGAACACCTCGTCGACGCCCTCGGCCTCGAACGCGGGCTTGACGTGATCGTGCGGCCCGACCGAGACGCCGCCGGAGACGACCAGCACATCGCCCTCGAGCCCGGCACGGACCGCGTCCCGCGTCGCCGCCGCGTCATCGCCGATCACGCCGTGGTCGAAGACCTCCCCGCCCGCGCGCGCGGCCATCAGCCGCACCATCAGCCCGTTGGACTCGTGGATCTTCCCCGGCTCGGGCGGCGCGCCCGTGGGCAGCAACTCGGAGCCCGTGACGATCAGGTGCAGCCGCGGGCGCCGGTGGACCGGCACCTCGCCGACGCCCGCGGAGGCGAGCGAGCTCAGCCGCGGCAGCGTCAGCACATCGCCGGCCCGGGCGAGCACGTCGCCCTCGTGGACGTCCTCGCCGCGCCGGCGCACGTGCAGGCCGGGGGAGACGCCCGCGGTGGCCACGACCGTCCCGTTGCTCGCGTCGGCGTCCTCGACGCGCAGGATCGCGTCGGCGCCCGGCGGGATCGCGGCGCCGGTGGAGATGCGCACCGCGGTGCCCGCGACGACGGTCGCGCCTTCCTCGCCGCCGGCGGCGGCGTCGCCGAGCACGCGCAGCGATGCGCCGGCCGCCGCCACGTCGGCGGCGCGCACGGCGAAGCCGTCCATCGCCGAGCGGTCGAACGGCGGCAGGTCCACCACGGCGCCGACGGCGTCCGTCAAGACGCGCCCGGCCGCCGCCTCCAGCGTCGCGCGCTCCCCGGGCAGCGGCCGGATCTCGTCCAGGACCGCCGCGAGCGCCTCGTCGAGGTCCTTCATCCGCCGATCTGGGACATCGTGCGCGCCGGCTGCACGAAGCCCTCGTCGTTGACGTGGTGCTTGAGCTCCTTCGCCCACACCGCCTCGCGCACGATCGCCTCGAGCTCCTCGTCGGACGCCCCCGAGCGCATCGGCGCGCGCAGGTCGGTCTCGGTCATCGAGAACAGGCACGTGCGCAGCTTGCCCTCGGCCGTCACGCGGATGCGGTTGCAGTCGCCGCAGAACGGCTCGCTGACGGGGGAGATGAAGCCGATCTCGCCCTGCCCGTCGGCGAACCGCCAGCGCCGCGCGGTGCCGTGGCGCTCGCGCCCGAGCGGCTCGAGCGGGTACGCGGCGTCGATCAGCCGCCGGACCTCCGCGTTGGGCAGCACGCGGTCGCGCGACCATGTGCGGTCGGCGTCGAGCGGCATGAACTCGATGAAGCGGACCTCGTACGGGTGCTTGCGCGCGAACTCCGCGAAGCGCACGACCTCGTCCTCGGTGAAGTCCTTCAGCGCGACGACGTTGACCTTGATCGGCCGCAGCTCCGGGTGGCGCTCGGCGGCCGCCAGCCCCTCGAGCACCTGGCGCAGCGAATTGCGGCGCGTGAGCTGGAAGAAGCGGTCCGGCGCGAGCGCGTCGAGCGAGACGTTCACGCGCCGCAGCCCCGCGCGCACGAGCTTCTCCACCTGGCGCTCGAGCAGGTAGCCGTTGGTCGTGAGCGAGAGGTCATGGACGTTCTCGTCGGCCGACAGCAGCTCCACCAGGCGCCACAGCTCGCGCCGGGCCAGCGGCTCGCCGCCCGTCAGGCGCACGTCGTGCACGCCCATCGACGCCAGCAGCCCGACGAGGCGCGCGATCTCCTCGTAGGTCAGGAGGTCGTCGCGGTCCAGCCACGGCAGCCCTTCGGCGGGCATGCAGTACTGGCAGCGGAAGTTGCAGCGGTCGGTGACCGAGATGCGGACGTCGCCGATCTCGCGGCCATGGCCGTCGTAGAGCCGGGGGCGGGTCATGCGCGGTGGAAGTCCGATTTCCCGCCGGTCTTGTCCAGGAGCTCGACGCGCTCGATCACGACGCCGGGCTCGATGCCCTTGACCATGTCGTACACGGCCAGCGCGCCGACGCTGCACGCCACCATCGCCTCCATCTCCACGCCCGTGCGCGCGCTCGTGCGCGCCTCGGCCACGAGCGTGACGGTCCCCGCCTCGGCGTCGACGGTCACGGCCGGCTCCACGTGGGTGAGCGGGAGCGAGTGCGCGAGCGGGATCAGCTCGTCGGTGCGCTTGGCGGCCTGGATCGCGGCAAGGCGCGCGACGGTGGCGACGTCGCCCTTCGGCGCGTCCCCGGCGGCGACGCGCGCGGCGGCCTGCGGTGACATCCGGACGACCGCGCGGGCGCGCGCCCAGCGGACCGTCTCGGTCTTCTCGCTGACGTCGACCATTCGCGCGTTGCCCGCGGCGTCGAGATGGGTCAGCGCGGTTTCCATCGATCGCATGCTATCTGCCGCTCGACTTCCGCTCCCGTGCGACTTCGTACAGCGCTACCACCTGGGCCGCCCGCAGCCCGCGAACGAGCTCGCGCCCCGGCTGCGCGGCGGCCACTAGCATCCGTTGGGTGAGGATCTCCGTACGCCTGTTCGCCGGCCTGCGCGAGCGGGCGGGTGCCGACCGCGTCGAGGTCGAGCTCCCCGACGGCGCGTCGGTGGCGGACCTGCTCGAGGCCATGGGATCGACGCCCGTGGGCGAGCTCGCGCCGCGCTCGTGCATCGTCGCGCTCAACCGCGAGTACGCCGCCGCGGACGCGATCGTGGGGGAGAGCGACGAGGTCGCGCTGGTGCCGCCGGTGAGCGGCGGCGCGCTCGACGCCGCGCCCGCCGTCGTGCGCCTGGTCGCCGTGGTCGGCGCTCCGCTCGACCTCGCCGCCGTCTCCGCCGCGGTGCGCGATCCGCGCGCCGGTGCGGTCGTCACCTTCGAGGGCGTCACGCGCGAGCTCGAGGCGCTCGACTACGAGGCCTACGCCGAGATGGCCGAGGCCAAGCTGCGCGCGATCGGTGAGGAGGAGGCCGAGCGTCACGGGCTGTGCGCCGTCGCGCTCGTGCACCGCAGCGGGCGCGTGCCGCTGTCCGAGCCGTCGGTCATCGTCGCCGCGTCAGCGCCGCACCGCGGCGAGGCGTTCGCCGGAGCGCGCGCATTGATCGATCGCGTCAAGGCGGAGGCGCCGATCTGGAAGGTCGAGCTCACCGAGGCCGGTCCGCGCCGCGTCGAGGGAACGCTCCCCGAATGGCCGAGCTGACGCTCGGAGAGGCGGCGCGCGCGCTCGGCGTGAGCGCCGACACGCTGCGCCGCTGGGACCGCGCCGGCAAGCTGCGCACGGTGCGCGACTCGCGCAACCGCCGGCTCGTGCCGGAGGACGAGATCGAGCGCCTGTCCGCGACGCCGCGCCGGCACCCGACGGGCGACACGCTGTCGGCCCGCAACCGGTTCCCGGGCATCGTCACGTCCGTCGAGGTCGACGGCGTGATGGCGCTGGTCGAGATCGAGGCCGGCCCGTTCCGCGTCACCGCGGCGATCACGCGCGACTCCGTGGAGGAGCTCGGGCTGGCGCCCGGCGTGCCCGCCACGGCGGCCGTCAAGGCGACTTCCGTCATGGTCGAGCGGACAAACTCTTGAATCCCTATCGGATTAGTGGATATAGTCTGGCGTACCGTGCGGCGCGCCGACATTCATCAGCACTTCTGGCCTGAAGCGCTGCTCTCCTCCCTGGCGCGCCGCACGGCGCTCCCCCGCATCCGTCACGGGCTGCTCGAGCTGGCGGGCGAGCCGCCCTCGCCCGTGGACCCGCGCGACCAAGATCCGGGCGAGCGCGACGCGCTCGCGGCGGCCGACGGCCTGCAGCGCGTCCTGATCGCGCCGTCGAGCCCGCTCGGGCTCGAGTCGCTGCCGGACGCCGAGGCCCTGCTGGACGCCTTCCACGCCGGCGTGCGCGAGCTCGGGCCGCCCTTCGAGCTGTGGGCGGGCCTCGTGCTCGCCGACCCATCGCCCGAGCGCGTCGACGCGCTGCTCGACGACGGCGCCGCCGGTCTCTGCCTGCCGGCCGGCGCGCTGTCCACCGCGGCGGGCCTGCACGCGCTCGGGCCCGCGCTGGAGCGCCTCGCCGCGCGCGGCGCTCCGCTGCTCATCCATCCCGGGCCGGCGGCGGCCGCGGACGTGCCGGCGTGGTGGCCGGCGCTCAACGGCTACGTCGCCGAGATGGCCGCCGCCTGGCACGCGTGGGCGGCGTGGGGGAGGCCGCAGCAGCCCGCGCTGCGCGTCGTGTTCGCCATGCTCGCCGGCCTCGCGCCGCTGCACGCCGAGCGCCTCGCCGCGCGTGGCGGGCCGGCCGGCGCGGTGCACGACGCGCTGACGGCGTTCGACACGTCGTCGTACGGCCCGCACGCGGTCGACGCGATGCTGCGCGCCGTCGGCGTGGACCGGCTGCTGTACGGCTCCGACCGTCCCGTCGTCGCCCCGCAGTCACTCGCCTCGCTCGGCCGAGCCGCCGAGCACGCGATCACCACCGTCAACCACGAGGCGTTCATCCCGGCGGCGGCATGGGCGAGCTGAGCGGACCCGAGCTCGTCGCCGTCGTGCAGCGCCTCGCCGCGGCGCCCGAGCGCTGGGCGCACCTCGTGCGCCACGACCCTCAGCAGCGCGTCTACGAGGAGCTCCGGCGCGACGCGGACCTGGCGATCTGGCTCATCTGCTGGATGGACGACCACGACACCGGCTTCCATGATCACGACCTGTCCTCCGGCGCCGTGGCGGTGGTCGGGGGCGCCGTGGCGGAGGACCGGCTCCTGCTCGGCGCCCCGCCCGTCACGCGGGAGTTCGCGGCCGGCGAGGCGTTCCACTTCAGCGCCGCGGACATCCACCGCGTGCGGCACACCGGCGCGGCGCCGGCCGTGACGATCCACGCCTACTCGCCGCCGCTGTGGCGGATGGGTTCCTACGAGATCCTTCCCGGCGGCGAGCTGCGCCGTCACGCGCTCTCCTACGCGGAGGAGCTGCGGCCGCTCGAGGGTGACGAGGTCCTTCGCCCATTCGGCGGATAGTCCGGTCGGACGTAGGCCGTATCGGACATATGTCGGTTATTGCGATGTAGGCCTTTTGCAACCGGCCTTCATCTGGAACCCTGCAGCGCGAGGTCTACCCGCATGGAGGCGGCGGGTTCCAAGGTCGGCGATGGAACGCGCACAGATACGTCCGCCGGACGTCCGGAGCGCCGCAGAGCGGCTCCACCGTCCGCCTGCCCGCGTCCGCTTGGGCGCCAAGCGGGTCTTCGACCTCGTGCTGGCGCTCGCGATGCTGGCGGCGCTGCTGCCGTTCCTCGTGCTCGCGTGGCTGCTGCTGCTGACCGACGAGCACGGCTGGCTCGAGCGCCGCGTGCGCCTCGGCCGTGACGGCCGCCGACTGCGCCTGTGGCGCTTCCGCCCGCTGCCTGGACCGCTGGGGCCGGCGCTGGAGCGGATCGGCGTGCGCGAGGTGCCGCTGTTGTTCTCCGTGCTGACGGGGCGCCTGAGCTTCGTCGGCCCGCGCGCGCTGCCGCCGGGCGGGCTCTACACCGGCCCGCGGCGGCTGATGGCGCCGGGGTTGATCGGTCCCGCGCAGCGCTGGGCGACCGACCCCGACTCGGCCTGCAAGCTCGACGACGCGTACGTCGAGGCGTGGTCGCTGCTGGGCGATCTGCGGCTGCTGACGTTCCCGCGCCGCCGCCCGGCGACCGCGCGGCGGTGATCTACGAGCACGACGCCGAGGCGGCGCCCGACGCGGACTTCGGCCCCGGGCGGCTCGCGGACCTCGTGCCCGGCAACCGCGGGCGGCTCCTCGACCCGCGCAGGACGCCGGTCACGATCGCCGGGACGGTGCTCGAGACCGGCGTGTTCTCGGTCCGCGTGGACGCGTTCGAAGACGCCGGCGCAGTCTGGGAGGTGCCGTTCGAGGACGTCGCGCGCTTCCAGTTCGCGCGCGGGGGCGCGCTGCGCGACGACGTCGCGCAGCTCGAGGCGGTCGTCGCGCGGCTCGACCGGCCGCTGGTGATCGACGCCCGCTCGCCCGCCTCCAGCTTCGCGCGGCTGCTCGAGGAGCGCGAGGCGGCGCGCGAATGGGTGATCCCGCTGCCGGCGCTCGGCTCCTACGCCGAGGAGCGGATGGGCGAGCCCGCGCTCTTCCGCGCGCTCGGCGCGTTCATGGACGACCGCGGCGTCGGCGAGCTCGAGCGCGCCTTCGCGGAGCGGTTCGTCAGCAACCCGTGGTCCGGCGAGCTGGTGAAGGGGCACGCGATCGTGCTCGCGGAGCTCGGCCTGTGCCCGTTCCGCGGGAAGGTCGTGCGCGACCCGGCGCTGTTCGACGGCGCCTGGTCGCGCGAGCGCCGGGCCGCGCACCTGCTCGCCCGGATGGCGTTCGTGCAGGAGCTGTTCGGCGGCCGCTCCGTCACCGTGTACCGCGGCTCGCGGGAGCCGGAGACCGCCTCGTTCGTCTCGGCGTCGTTCTCCCGCGCCGTGGCCGCGGAGAACGTGGCGGGGCGGGCGGGCACCGTGCGCGCGTGGGTCGTGCCGGCCGAGCGGCTGTTCATGACGTTCATGGAGACCGAGGCGATGAACCGCCGCTATCGCGAGGCCGAGGCGGTCCTGCTGGGACACGGGTTCGCTCCGGCCGCGCCGCGGGCATGACGTCGCACGTGAGGTTCGCGGTCGTCGGCCATGTCGAGTGGATCGAGTTCGCCCGTGTCTCGCACATGCCGGTCGCGGGCGAGATCATCGACGCCTCGGACTCGTTCCACGAGGCGGCCGGCAGCGCCGCGGTGGCGGCGGTCCAGCTCGCCAAGCTCGGGGGCGGCGCCGACTTCTTCACCGCGCTGGGCGACGACGAGCGCGGAGGGCTGGCCGCGGCGCGACTGACCGAGCTCGGCGTGACCGTGCATGCGGCCAGGCGCGACGCCGCGACGCGCTGGGGCTTCGTCCACCTCGACGACCACGGGGAGCGCACGATCACGATCGTCGGCGAGCGCCTGGTCCCGCACGGCGCCGACCCGCTGCCGTGGGAGCGCCTGGACGCCGCCGACGCCGTCTTCGTCTCCGGCGGCGACGCCTCCGCGATGCGCCAGGCCCGGCGCGCGCGGGTGCTCGTCGCCACGCCGCGCGCCGCCGCCGGCCTGAGCGGCGTCCAGGTCGACGCGCTGGTGGGCAGCGGCCACGACCGGCTCGAGCAGGTCGACCCGCTCGACCCGCCGCCGCACCTCGTCGTCACCACGCGCGGCGCCGAAGGCGGCGAGTGGCACGGCACCGAGCACCGCCGCGGCACGTGGAAGGCGGCGGCGATCGACGGCGACGTGGTGGACGCCTATGGCGCCGGCGACACGTTCGCAGGCGGGCTCACGTACGCGCTCGGCGCGGGCTGCGACACCGACGCGGCGCTCGCCTTCGCCGCCCGCTGCGGCGCCGCGAATCTGCGCGGCCGCGGGCCATATGAGGGCCAGCTCACTGAAGCGTGATCACCGCGCTGCCCTCGATCCGTCCCGCGCGCAGCCGGGAGAGGGCGGTCTCGGCCTCCTCGAGCGTGAACTGGGTGACCGTGGTGCGGACCGGGATCCTCGGGGCCAGCGCGAGGAACTCGCGCGCGTCGTCGCGCGTGAGGTTGGCGACCGAGCGCAGCACGCGCTCCTGCCACAGCGCCTCGTAGGGGAACGACGGGATGTCGCTCATGTGGATGCCGGCGCAGACCACGACGCCGCCGGGCGCGGTCGCGCGCAGGGCGGCGGGCACGAGCTCGCCGGCGGGCGCGAAGATCAGCGCCGCGTCGAGCGGCTCCGGACCGGGCTCGGCCGAGTCTCCCGCCCACTCGGCACCGAGCGAGAGCGCGAGCGCGCGGGCGCCCTCGTCGCCGGCGCGGGTGAATGCGAAGACCCGCCGGCCTTCGTGGACCGCTACCTGGCAGATGATGTGCGCGGCCGACCCGAAGCCATAGAGGCCGAGCCGGACGCCGTCGCCCGCCAGCCGCAGCGCGCGGTGGCCGATCAGGCCGCCGCACAGCAGCGGCGCGACCTGGAGGTCCGGGTAGCCATCGGGCAAGGGGAAGACGAAGCGCTCGTCGGCGACCGCGTACTCGGCGTAGCCGCCGTCGATGTCGCGGCCCGTGAAGCGGGCGTGCTCGCACAGGTTCTCGCGGCCGGAGCGGCAGTAGCCGCACGTGCCGTCGGTCCACCCGAGCCACGGGATCCCGACGCGCGTCCCGTCCTCGGTCATGCCGACGATCTGGTGGCCGGGGATCAGAGGGAGATGGCCCGCGGGGACCTCGCCGTCGCGCAGGTGCAGATCGGTGCGGCAGACGCCGCACGCGTGGACGCGGACCTTGACCTGGCCGGGGCCGGCGACCGGCTCCGCGACCTCGGCCGGGCGCAGCGGCCGGCCCGGAGCGTCGAGCAGCGCCGCGCGCATCAGCTCAGCGGGCGATGACGGTGACGATCTCCCACGGGCGGAACGGTACGACGATCTCGCCGTCGCGGAGCTCGAGCGGCGCGCCCTCGTCCTCGAGCAGGTTCGCGCGGACGGCGGCGGTGAGCGGGGCCGCCAGGCGGACGCGCGCCTCGCCGCGGCCGCCGTGCGGCTCGTACAGTCGCAGGACGAGCGCATCGGAGTCCTCCGCGCGCTTGACGGTGTCGAGCACGAGGCCGCCGTCCACCGACGCCCAGCTGCCCGGCGCGGCGTCGCTCCAGCGCACCGGCGAGTTCAACGCCGCCGCCTCGGCCACGACGCCGCCGTCCTGCCAGCCGCCGGCGTGGGGGAGGAGGGCGTACGCGAAGGCGTGGCGGCCGCGGTCGGCCTCCGGGTCCGGCAGGCGCGGCGCCCGCAGGAGCGTGATGCGCAGCGTGTCGCCGAACGCCGAGTAACCGTACTTGGCGTCCGTCAGCACGGCGACGCCGAACCCGTGCTCGGACAGGTCCGCCCAGCGGTGGCCGGGGACCTCGAAGCGCGCGAGGTCGGCCTGGGTGGATGCGTGCGTGGGCCGCCGCACCGCGCCGAACGCGACCTCGTAGGTCGCCTCGGTCGCGTGGACGGCGAGCGGGAACGCGACCTTCAGCGCCTTGTGCTCCTCGAGCCAGTCGACCTCGGTGTGGATCTCCAGCCGGCGCGACGCCGCATCGAGCCGGATCGTCTGGCGGATGAAGCCGCGCTCGAACGCGACCTCGGCACGCAGCGGGTGCTCGCGCACCTCGGCCACGCCCGCGGCGGGCTCCAGGTCGCGGCGCGTCTCGAGGTGGACGGGGTCGAGCTCCCACGCATCCCAGCGCGTGGGCTCGTCGTCGTAGATCTCCAGCCGGTTGGCCGGCGCGGACAGCGCCTCGCGCCCCGCGGCGACGAGCGAGACGACGGTGCCGTCGGGCGCGACGACGGCGCGCAGGTGCTCGTTGGCGAGCACGAGGGAGCCGTCGGCGAGGCGCTCGGCGGCGACGCGGTCGGTCAGCGGCGCTGCCGCCGGGGACGCGGCGGAGCCGCGCGCGAGCACCGCGCCCGCCCCGCACGGCGGCAGCGAGACCAGCGCGAGCTCGCCGTCAGGCGCGAGCACCACCTCGCGGCGCGGCCAGCCGCGCGTGTTGACCGGCGTCTCGCCGGGCGGCAAGGCGGCGCGGCAGAGCGCCTCGGCGCCCGCCTCCACCTCCGCCAGATCCCTGCGCGCCCGCTCGTTGACCTCGGTGATCGAGGACCCGGGGAGGATGTCATGGAACTGGTTGAGCAGCAGCACGCGCCAGAGGCGGCCGAGCTCCTCGCGCGGATACGGCGCCGCGCGCAGCGCGCTCAGCAGCTCCGCGTCGTGCAGCGCGCCCTCTCCGCGCCGGTTGCCGCGCTTGATCGCCGCCTGGCTCGTGTAGGTGCCGCGATGGAACTCGAGATACAGCTCCCCGACGATGATCCGCAGGTCACGCGCGTCGGCCTCGAGGTCGTCGAAGAACGCCGCCGGCGAGCGGACGACGGTGCGCGGCAGCCCCGCGACGTCGCCCGCGCGGCGCAGGCGCTCGAGCATCTCGCGCGTCGGGCCTCCGCCGCCGTCGCCGTGGCCGAAGACCAGCAGCCCGTGGTGCGAGCGGCCGTGGTCCTTGTAGGCCGCGGCCGAGCGCCGCAGCTCCTCGACGGTCGCCTCGGCGTTGTAGGTGTCGGCGGGCGGGAAATGGGTCAGGACCGAGGAGCCGTCAAGACCCTGCCACGTGAACGTATGGCTCTCGGGGGAGGTGAAGCGGTTCCACGAGAGCTTCTGCGTGAGGAAGCGCGTGATGCCCGCCTCGCGCATGAGCTGGGGCAGCTGGGCGGTGTAGCCGAAGACGTCCGGGTTCCAGAACTCCGTGCAGCGGCGGCCGAAGGCCTGCTCGAAGAAGCGCTGCCCGTAGAGGAACTGCCGCGCCAGCGACTCGCCGGAAGGGAGGTTGCAGTCGGGCTCGATCCAGGTGCCGCCGACCGGGATCCAGCGCCCGGCCTCGACCGCCTCGCGCACGCGGGCGAACATCGCCGGCGCACGCTCGCGCAGCCAGTCGTAGTGCTGGGCCTGGGAGTGGGCGAAGACGTGCTCGGGGTACTCGTCGAGCAGCCGCAGCTGCGTCGCCGTCGTGCGCACGAGCTTGCGCCAGGTCTCCTCCAGCGGCCACAGCCAGGCTGTGTCGAGGTGCGCATGGCCGACCGCCGACAGCTCGTGCACGGAGCCCGAGCCGCGCGCCAGCAGCCGCCACAGCCGCTCGCGGTCGCCGTCGAGCGTGAACGCGTACAGCTCGGCGAGCAGCTCGCCGGCCCAGGCCCCGTCGAGCCCCGGCGAGGACTCCAGCGCCGCGAGGAAGGCGACGTCGCACCACGTGTCCCAGGCCTCGCGATCGAAGCGCGCGAGCTCGCATCGCCGCAGGACGAACTCCTGCTCGAGCCCCTGGCCGGACTCGCCGAGCCCAAATGGGTCGTTGGAGGCCAGCTCGAGGTCGAGCGTCAGCCGCTCCCCGCCCGCCGCGGACGCGACAACGGTCGCATCCGGCCGGGCCTGGCGCGCGCCGGTGCTCAGTCCCTGGACCGGCTCGCCGCAGGCCCACAGCGTCGCCTCGCCGCCCGTCTCGAGCAGGAGGTCGACGCGCGCGCCGGCCCACTCCCGCGGGACCGCGCCCGTCGCCCGCAGCCAGTGCGTGGCGAACAGCGGGCCCAGCGGCTCGCCCAGCCCGACCGGCCGGTACTCACCGGCCGGCTCGCCGCGCGCGACCGGTCCGGACAGCGCCGGCGACAGCGGCGCGCGCTCGTGCCACACCCGCGCCGCGAGCCGGGCCGCCGCCTGGGCGACCCGCTCACGGGCGTACTCGCGGTGGGGGAACACTCAGGAAACCGTACGACTTCGACGGCTCCTATGGCAGGACCGCCGCGACGATGGACAGCATGAAACGACGCATTCAGCACCGTTGCCCGCTTATGTGAAGAGCGTCACGATGCCGGCGAGCACGAACGCGCTCGCCCACAGCCATTCGGTGTTCAGCCAGGCCTGGCGCACGATCGCGACGCCGACCTTCTCGTAGACGACGACCGCCACGATCCCCATCACGAGGATCATCGAGGCGACGTGCAGCATCAGGGCGAACCCGCTTCCCAGCAACGAAAGCGAGGCGTCGTGCACATGCTGGATCTCGTGGTCGGACGACGCCCGCGCCGCGCCGGCGGCGCTCGCGGAGATCAGGACCGGCGTCACCATCAGGCCCGCGCCGTGCGCCGTGGACATCAGGAACGACCACCAGCCCAGCTCGCGCCGGTTGACGGCCATCGAGGTCCAGCGGAAGTGCGCGTGCGGCTTGACGAAGCGGAACACGCCGAACACGATCAGCGCGATCCCGGCTCCGACGTGGAGCGCCGAGGAGTCGGCCAGCAGCCCGAGCCCGAGCACGAGCGCGGCGATCAGCAGGATCGAGCACTCATGGCCGATCGCGATCGGCCACAGCGAGCGCAGCACCGCGCGGCGCGAGCGCTCCTGCATGCCGATCGCGACCGCGAACAGCCAGCCCATCGCCGGATTGATGCCGTGATAGGCGCCGAGCAGGCCCAGGAGGAGATAGGGCCAGAGGCCGTGCACTACCGGTCCGGGAAGCAGTACGAGTCAGACGACGCGTCCCCGCCGGAGAGGCGAACCTGGTGCGGCCGCTCGCCGCTGTAGGGGATGAACACGTCCGGGTCCACGGTCAGCGAGCCGTCCTCGCCCGCGTCGAGCTTGACGAACCAGCCTTCGATCCCCTCGGGATAGAACTGGGCGTCCCAGGAGGCGTAGAGCGAGTTCGTGAGGTAGACGCGCTTGCCGTCGCGCGAGGTCTCGACCATCTGCGGGCCGCCGTTGAGCGGGCCCGAGGCAGGGTGCGCGGCGCGCTCGACGATCCCGCCGAGCTTGACGGTCGCCGTCTCGCGCGGGTTGCGCGGGTCGCTGACGTCGTAGCGCTTGAGCTCGCCGGTGCCCCAGCAGGACACGTACAGCGACCGGTCGTCGACCGAGAGCGAGATGTCGGTCACGAGCGGCGGTACGGCGCCGAAGCCCTGCAGCAGCGGAGGCAGCTGGTCCGCGTCGGCCGGCTGGGCCGGGATCGTGATCACCTTCCGGGCGCTGACCGTGCCGTCCGCGGCGCGCTCCCACAGCCACACCGAGGCCGACAGGTCGGCCGTCGAGGTGACGACGCCGACGAACCCGTAGGCCTTGCTCGGGTCGTGCGCCGGGCGCAGCTCCAGCACCATCTGGTGCTCCGGCCCGAGATCGATCTCCTGCACGTGGCGGCGCTCCTTGAGGTCCCACACGTGCAGCTTGTGGCCGTACTTGTTGCCGAGCAGCAGCTCGCCGACGAGCCCGTCCTCGACCATCTTCGGGGTACCCCACTCGGACGTGATGACCGTGCCGTAGTTGAGGTGCCACCAGAAGTCGTAGGCGAGCTCCTGCGGCCCGCGGTCGGTCTCCCACGCGCCGCGCACCGAGAAGTCGTCGTGATCGAGCAGGAAGATGCCGCCAGGGCCATCGCCCTCGGGGTTGCCGAGCGCCGACACGTAGATGCCGTCCGGCCCGCAGTGGACGGTGTGCGGCCGCGAGTAGCCGGCCTTGGACGCGATCTCGCCGGCGCCGACGGTCTTGACGAGCTTCGGCGCGCCGCCTTTGACGTCGACGACGTGGATGTCCGAGGAGCGCAGGCCCGGCACGAGCAGGTAGCGGCGTTCGACGTGCGGGTGCGGCGCCCACGGGCACAGCGCCGACGAGCACGCGTTCCAGCCGAAGTGGTGCAGCTCGTCGCCGATGCCCGGCATGTCGAGCCGCGCCGTGACCTGCCCATAGGTGGAGGAGCCCTCCCGCAGGTCGATCGTCGTCAGCGCATCCGGCGCGCGGTCGCCGTTGCTGCCCGTGTTGAGCGTGACGACGTACGCATGCGTCTCCGGTGCGGCGGCGGCCGCCTCAGCCGGGGACGTGTAGAAGGTCGGATCCGGGGTGAGTCGCGCCATGGAGGCAAGCTACCGAATCCCTGCAGGGATTGGCAGCTTTTTCAGGAGTGGGGCGAGCGCTTCACCGGCGCGCGAGCCGGAACGGGGTGCGGCGCGCGGCGCGAGGGCACCGGGGCGCCCTTGCGGTCGCGGCTGTGATCGCGCAGGCGCGCGTGCCACGGCTGCGACACCGGCAGCGGCAGGCGCAGCCCGCCGCCGCCGCACGGCTCCTCGGGATCCGGGGCGTCCCCGGGGCCGCGCCGGTAATCGTCGCCGTCGTCATCGTCGTCGTCGCGCAGGCGGAAGAACCAGACGAGCCACACGACGAGGGCCCCGACGTCGAAGACTCGGAGGCCAACCATGAAGATCCACCCCTCCAGCGACACAGCACCGAAAGGGTAGGCGAGTCACCCCGTCGTCGGCAAGAGCCAGTGTTCGACCAGACGGCGGGCGATCGCGAGCCGGGGCGGGAGCTTCAGCCGCCCGCCCGCGTCGCCGGGAGTGCCCCATCCGGCGTCGTCGTCCTCGGCCGCCGCGGCGGCGATCTCCTCGCGCGCGAACCAGCGCGCGTCCTGCAGCTCGTCATCGGCGACGTCCGGCTCTCCGCCGGCCCACGGCGCCGAGAAGCCGAGCATCAGCGAGGCCGGGAACGGCCAGGGCTGCGAAGCGACGTAGACCGGCCGTCCTACGGCCACGCCGGTCTCCTCGCGGACCTCGCGGGCGACCGCCTCTTCGAGGCTCTCGCCGGGTGAGACGAAGCCGGCCAGCGCCGAGTAGCGGCCCGTCGGCCACGCCGCCTGGCGGCCGAGCAGCAGGCGCTCGTCGCCGTCGGTCACGAGCATGATCACCACGGGGTCCGTGCGCGGGTGATGCTCGGCGCCGCAGGTGGGGCACGAGCGGACGAGCCCGGCCTCGGCGACGTCGGTCGGATGCCCGCAGTTGGCGCAGAAACGGTGGCGCCGGTGCCAGTTCAGCAGCGCCGCGGTGTAGGCCGCGAGCCCCCCGTCCTCCTGCGAGAGGACCATCGCCGCCTGGCGCAGCCCGATCCGCTCGCCGCCGGTGCCGGCCGGCGGCTCGCCACGGTTGCCGCCCGCGCCGATCAGCGGCGGGACGCCCTCGCCCGCCGGGTCCTCGTCGACGGCGAACAGCGGGCCTTCGGCGTCCATCCCGAGCAGGAGGTCGGCCGGCGCGCCGTCGAGCGGCACGCGCGCGAGCGACGTGCCCTGCACGCGCAGCCCACGGCTCCCGGCGACGATCGCCCGCGCGGCCGGGTGCGCGCGCTGGCCCGCGAGCCACTCCGGGTCGCGCCGGCGCGAGTCGTCGGCGCGGTCGAGCAGCGCCCCCGTGAACGCGTTCGGATCGGTCACCCCCATGGACGTTAGTCCCCGCCTGTCCAGGGCTCGCTCTCCAGCGCCTCGGCCAGCGCGGCCTTCCCATCGTGCAGGACCGGCGCCCCGTGACCGACGAGCACCCGCTCGAACGGGTGATCGAACAGCGGCGCGAGGTAGCGCCGCAGCCGCTCGTAGTGGCGCGGCGTGAACGGGCGCTGGGCCCAGATGCGCAGGCCGCCGCCGACGCCGACGAAGCGGTCGCCGAACGCGAGCGCGTCGCCGACCTCGACCGGCCGCTCCTTGTGGCTCGGGATCGCAAACAGCTCCACGCCGGGCGCGCGCTCGTGGACGGTCAGGCCCGGCAGCCGGCGCGCGAGGTCGGGATGGCCGACGATGCGGGCGTTCCAGCGCTCGGAGGCCTCCGCGGCGCTGCGTACGTGGTAGGGGATCGTGACCGCGACGGTCACGCTGCCGGACACGATCGCGTCGAGCTGCTCGGCGATGCCGTCGCCCAGCAACGGGTCGATCAGCACCGTGTCGGCGCCCGCGCGCACGGCGTAGCAGGCCACGACCTCGCTCCGCGGCCGCCATTCGGGGTGGGGGAGCGCCCAGCGCCAGATGCCGCCGCCGAGATCCTCGAGGCCGTCGCTCGCGCGCGGATCGCTCGGCGGCGTCACGCGGCCTGGACCTCCTCGACCTCGTCGAGCACGCCCAGCAGCTCGCCGACGCGGCACACGAGCAGGCGCTCCTCGTCGACCTCCACCCACGCGCCGGCGGACGCGGGGAAGACGACGTGGTCGCCCGGCTGTACCGGCATCCGCACGCCGACGTGCTCCCACCAGTCCAGGCCCGGGCCGACGGCGAGCACGATGCCGTGCTGGGGCGGCGGCTCGTGCGAGCCGGCCGGGACCAGGAGGCCGGACTGGCGGATCCGGTCGGGCTCGAGCTCTTTGACGACGACGCGGTCGAAGAGGGGGCGGAGGAAGTGGCGCATTTCGCCGGACACGCTAGGGCATGAACAGCCGCATCCCGTCGCCTGCGAGCGCCGGCCGCGTGCCGTTCAGGCCCAGCTCGGGTGCGTCGAGCGTGACCAGCGCGGGCGCCGCGCGCATCCGCAGCCAGCCGACCGAGACCTTCCCGTCGCCGATCGCCGGGCCCGGGATCACCAGCGGCACGCGCCCGCGGCGGCGGCGCACCCGCGCACGCAGCAGGACGCGGCCGTCCTTGCGCACCTCGACGGCCGAGCGCGTGTAGCTGAACTCGGCGAGCTCCTTCGGCAGGCGCCAGATCTCGCGGCCGCCGCGCATCGACTCGGGCGAGTCGACGTAGATGCGCGAGACGACCAGGCCGGAGAACACGATCAGCTCGTGGTAGGCGAGCGTGCCGCCGGTGTAGTCGGCCAGCACGATGCCTCCGCGCAGCGCGGGGACGATGATCACCTCGCCATGGAGGCGCCACGGCGCCGGCGGGTAGCCCATTGAACGGCCTCCAGGATCACGAGCGAGATCGCCACCGGCACCGTCGCGGGCAGCGTGTCATAGGCGAAGAAGAGCAGGTCCCACAGGATCGAGCATGCGAGCACGAGCAGCGCCGCGGGCAGCTGCGGCCGGCGCTCCATCGCCAGCACGCCGCCGAGCACGCCGGCGACGAACACGTCGCCGTAGCCGAGGCTCGCGTAGTGCAGGTCGAGGTACTGCAGCTGTGGCGCGCCGGGCGCGGGGATCGCCGCGTTGAGGACCGCGTTCGGCGCCTGCAGCTGGTTGCCGAACACGAGGATCGCGTCGACGGTCGCCATCGCCACGACCCCCGCCTTCAGCCACAGCGCCGGGACGATCCCGGCGAGGATGCGGCCGAGCGTGACGCAGCTGAGCGCGGTCAGCACCGCGGCCGCCGCGTCGCCGGCGAGCCCGTCGACGTCCGCCCACGCCAGGACCAGCAGCGGCGCCGCCAGGGCGGCCAGCGGCCATCGCGCACCGCGCATCGCCCATCCGAGCGCGAGCGCGGCGCCGGGCGGGATCAGCAGGAGCGCCACCCAGGTGAGCGCGTCCGCCGTCTCCGGGACCAGCTCGATCGCTCCGACCACGACGGCGATCGAGAGCGGCAGGATGAGCGCCCACCAGCCGCCCCGGAAGCGGTGCATCCACCGCGGCACGCCGGCCCCCGGCAGCGCGACCAGGCTCGCCTGGGCGGAGATCAGCACTGCGTCGGTGGCGATGAACCGGAGCGTCATCGCATGAAAGGATCACGTGTCGTGCTTGGAATCTGCGTCACGTGCGGCGTTCAGTACGCCGAAGCGGCCCCGGAGCGCTGCCCGGTCTGCGAGGACCCGCGCCAGTACGTCCCCCAGTCCGGGCAGGCATGGACGACGCTGGACGCGCTGCGCTCCTGCCACGCGAACGCGATCCGCGCGGAGGGCGAGCTGACCGGCATCGGGACCGAGCCCAGGTTCGCGATCGGCCAGCGCGCGCTGCTCGTGCCCACCGGCGACGGCAACGTCCTATGGGACTGCATCACGCTGCTCGACGACGAGACCGCCGCGGAGGTCGAGCGCCGCGGAGGCCTGCGGGCGATCGCGATCTCGCATCCGCACTACTACTCGAGCATGGTCGAGTGGGCGCACCGCTTCGACTGCCCCGTGCTCCTTCACGAGGACGACCGGCAATGGGTCATGCGCCCCGACGACTCGGTCCGGTTCTGGTCGGGCGAGGCGCACGAGCCCGCCGAGGGGCTGACGCTGCTGCGGCTCGGCGGCCACTTCGCCGGCGGCACGGTCCTGCATCGCGAGGGGATGCTGCTCTCCGGCGACATCGTGCAGGTCATCCCGGACCGCTCGCACGTCGCCTTCATGTACAGCTATCCGAACCTCATCCCGCTGCCGGTCGAGACCGTCCTGGACATGGCCGCCCGCCTGGAGCCCTACGCGTTCGAGGCGATCTACGGCGCCTGGTGGGGAACGGTCATCCCCGCGGACGGCGCCACGATCGTGCGGCGCTCGGCGAACCGCTACGTCCAAGCCGTGCAGGGGAACCTGCCGTGAAACACACCATCGGAGGTAAGAATCACGCCATGGCCGTTCTCGAACTCGTCAACTCGCAGCCGGACTGGCTCGGCGCCCTCACCGTCGCCTTGACGCGGCCACCTGGGGTGCCGGAGCGGCGCGCCGGGGACGATCCGTGGAAGGGCACCGGCCGCGCGGAGCGGCCGCGCCGCATCTCCGACGATCTCGCATGGCTGCGTCAGGCCTACGACGAGCCGGCCGGCCACGGGCTCAAGGGGCTCGACGACACCGCCGCCGTGGCCGCCTGGGAGGCCGATCACGATGCGCAGGAGCGGCTCGCGCGGCTGCGCGACCGCCAGGTGCTCGACGCCGCCGGCTTCCTGCTGCACGAAGAGGAGCGAGTCGTCGCGTAGCGGGCGCTCGATACCCCTGTGGGGTACCTGATAGCCTGAGTGGGCATGACGACGCCAACCCGCGGCTACACCGCCACCAAGGATCAGCTGCAGAAGCGCCTCGCGCGGATCGAGGGGCAGGTCCGCGGCGTGTCGAAGATGGTCGACGAGGATCGCTACTGCATCGACGTCCTGACCCAGATCGGGGCGATCCAGGCGGCGCTCGACAAGGTGGCGCTCGGACTGCTGGACGAGCACGCGCGCCACTGCCTGCTCGGCCACGGCGAGGGCCCGAAGGAGCCGGACGCGCAGGCGGACGAGCTGATGTCGGCCGTCGGACGGCTCATGCGCCGCGGATGAGCTACGGCGCGGTAGCCGCGCCGGCGTCGAGGATCCCGGCGCCGTAGGCCTGGTCCGGCCCGGGCGGCCCCGCGTCACGCGCGGTCGCCTTCAGCCGCTGCTCGAGCGCCTGGGGGGTGGGCTTGGGGCCGAGTATCCCCGACGCGATCACCAAGGCCGCTGCGGCCGACACGTGCGGCGCCGCCATCGAGGTCCCGACGTAGTCTCTCGGCAGGCCGAACCGGTGCTTGGAGCCCGCGTAGGTCATCTGCACGATCGGGCGAAGCGCGACGCCGGGACGGCATTGGGGCTCGCCCGGCCGCAGGGCGTCGTCGCCGCCGCCCGGCGCGACGATGTCGAGGCCCGGTCCGCTGTCGGAGTAGTCCGCGAGGCAGCCGTCCTCGGTCACGGCGCCGACCGACACCACGCCCGGCAGCGCCGCCGGGTACGCGACCCGCGCCTGGGCGGCGTTGCCGGCGGCGGCGACCACCAGGACGCCCCGGCGACGGGCGTGCTTGACCGCGGAGAGCACCAGCGGGATCTGCCGCGCCGAACTCACCAGCGTGCCGAACTCGAACGAGAGGTTGATGATCTGCGCGCCGTGGGCGACCGCGTAGCGGATCCCCGCCGTGATCGACTGCTGGTCGCCGTAGCCGTCGCGGTCGAGCACCTTGATCGGCAGCAGCGTGGCGCCGTAGGCGAGCCCCGTGACGCCGATCGCGTTCGCCGTCGCCTCGCCGATCGTGCTCGCGACGTGCGTTCCGTGCCCGTTCGGGTCGTCGGGGTAGGCGTCCTCGCCGTCGCACGGGTCCTCGCCAGGGCCGGCGTGCGGGCAGAAGTCGCGGCCGCGCGCCAGACGAAAGCGGCTGATGTCCGGCGAACGGCGGAACCGGCCGCGGTCCGCGTAGGCGAGCCCGGTGTCGAGCACGGCGACCCGCACGCCGATCCCTCCTGGGCGGCCCTTGGCGATCAGGTTGCCCCAGGCGCGCGGCGCGTCGACGCCGGTGCCGGGCAGGAAGTTCCACTGGTCATTGACCCAGCCGCCCGGCTGCCCGCTCGAGCCGGGGTCGTCCGGCGCGAAGACGGTCTGCGCCTGCGCCGGGGCCGCCGCGAGCAGCGAGGCGACGATCAGACCGGCCAGCACGCGCATCGGAGCCGGATCGTAGTCCCCGGCCGGACCGCTAGGAGCTGTTGAACTTTGATCCGTCGATACTCCTAGCTCCAGTCGAGCTCGAGCTGCGCGGCGCCGGCTCCGGCCTGCTGCAGCAGCAGGGAGCCGGTGTTGCACAGGTGCTCGCGCATCGCGGCGGCCGCCGCGGCGGCGTCGCGCTCGCGCAGGCAGCGCATGATCTCCTGGTGCTCGGCGAGGATCGTCGCGAGGTCGCGCGTGTGGCCGACCGTCGAGCCGACGCGGAAGCGCACGTGGTCGCGCAGCGAGCGGATCGTCGCCACCAGCCGCTGGTTGCCCGCCGCGTTCAGCAGCGTCTCGTGGAAGCGGACGTCATGCGCCATGAACACCGCCTCCTCGCCGGCGTCCGCGCAGCGCGCCATCTCTCCGAGCTCGCGCTCGAGCGCGTCGAGCTCGTCGTCGCGCAGCCGCCCGCAGGCGCGCCGGGTCGCGGGGACCTCGAGCAGCAGCCGCAGGGTGAACACCTCTTGCACGTCGTGCGCGGACGTCTCCAGCACGCGCACGCCGCGGTTGCGCTCGAAGCGCACGACGCCCTGGCGCTCGAGCTGCAGCAGCGCCTCGCGCACCGGCGTACGCGAGACGCCGAACAGCTCGGCGAGCTGGGCGACCGAGAAGCGCTCACCCGGCGCCAGGCGGCCGTCGATGATCGCCGTCCGCAGCTCCTGCAGCGCCCGCATGGCCAGCGTCTCGCGGCCGTCGCCCAGGCGGGCGAAGCCTTCCGGGGGAGGGTCGGTCAATCGTAGAACTCCGGGGCCTGCTTGAACTGGGGCCAGGCATCGGGGTCGTGGCCGGTGACCACGGTCGAGCCCGACCGCTCGGCGATGCGGCGCAGCTTGCGGACCGAGCGGACGGCGTCGACGGCCGAGGCCAGGAATCCCGGCAGCGCCTTCTCGTTCCAGTGGTCGGTCGTGTAGGCGGCGTCGACGGTCAGCAGCACCGAGCCGGAGTTGGGCAGCGTGACTTCGATCGACTGGTGGCCCGGCGCGTGTCCAGGCGTCTGCCACAGCTTCAGCACGCCGTCCCCGAACAGGTCGTAGCCGTCGTCGGTGGTCTCGAGCAGCTGCCACGGGACGCCGGGCTTGATGAAGTCGGCGTCGATGTAGCCGGCGGCGGCGAACCAGTCGGGCGCCCGGCTGTACTCGTACTCCGCGCGCGTGGCGATGACCTCGGCGTTGGCGAAGGAGTCGAGCGCGGCGACGGCGCCGGTGTGGTCCAGGTGCAGGTGCGACTGGACGATGTACTTGACAGACGACAAGTCGACGCCGAGCTTCTCGAGCTGCGGCACGCACGCCTCCTCGGCGGTCATCGTCGGCCAGTACACCTCCCAGATCCCGTCCCAGTGCTTCTTCGCGTCGACGGCGCACTCGGCCGCGTTGCCACCGTCGATGACGACGTTGCCGCCGGGGTGGGTGAGCAGGAACCACGGCACGGGGATCTCGTACTCCTCGCCCAGCCCCTGGTTCATCTTGATGTTCTCGACGTGGCACTTGAGCGTGCCGCACTGGAACATGTACAGCCGGATGTCGTCGCTCATCGCGTCGCCTTTCTCGTGCGCGCTACCAGTTCGCCAGGGAATCGCGCAGGATCTGCGCGAGGTCGTCGGGCCCGACCTCGCGCGGGGCCCCGACGAGCAGGCGCTGCTGCTTGAGCGCTCCCTGCACGAGATCGGGGATGTCCTCCTCGCCATAGCCGAGCTCCTCGATGCCGCGCGCGGCGCCGATGTCACGCATCAGCGAGCGCAGCTCGTCCGGCAGCGCATCGGGGCCGTCGTGGTCGACCGGCCCGCCGTGGAGCAGCTCGGCGACGTGCTGGTGGCGGTCCGGCATCGACTCGTAGGTGAAGCGGAAGGCGGCCGGCGCGGTGACGATCACCGAGTGGCCGTGCGGGACGAACGGATGGTCGTCCGGGTAGCCGGCAGGCCGGTAGACGTGCTTGAGGCCGGCGATCGGGTACGCGCACGCGTGCGGGATGTGCACGCCGGCTGAGCCGAAGCCGACGCCCGCCATCGAGGCGGCGAGCATCATCATCCCGCGTGCCTCGAGGTCGTCCGGGTCGGCGACCGCGCGCCGCAGGTAGCGGCCGCCGTACTCGAGCGCCTTCGCCGACCACACGTCGGCCACCGGGTTGGAGCCCTGGTAGGGCGGGCGGTCGTCGGGCGTCTCGGGCCGCGGGCGCTGGTCGTACGGGCGCGCGAGGAAGGACTCGGCGGCGTGGCAGACGACGTCCAGGCCGGTCGAGGCGACGACCTCCGGTGGCATCGTGCGCGCGAGCTCGGGGTCCACGATCGCCTGCGCGGGCCGCAGGTAGCGGTGCGAGATGCCGGTCTTGACCTTCTGCTCGGGGATGTCGAGCACCGCGACGGTCGTCGCCTCCGCGCCGGTGCCCGACGTCGTCGGGATCGCGAGATGGGGCTTGAGCGGCGCCTGCGGCTTGCGGCCTTCCCCGACGGGCGGGTTGACGTAGGACATCACGTCCGCGGGGTGCGTGGTGACGAGGTCGGCGACCTTCGCGGTGTCGATCGAGGAGCCGCCGCCGACCGAGACGAAGCCGTCCACGCCGGCGTCCTTGGCGAACTCGACGGCCTCTTCGAAGGACTCGATCGTGGGCTCCACGCGCGCGCGGTCGTAGACCACGACCTCGATCCCGTCGTGCTCGATCAGCTCGCGGATCCGGTCTGGATGGCCCGTGGCGAGCACTCCGGGGTCCGTAACCAGAAGTGCGCGTTCGACGCCGAGCCGCTTCAGCTCCCATCCCGCGTCGTTGGCCGCCCCAGGGCCGAACTTGATGGGCGTCGCCTCGAGCGTGAAGACGGTCTCATGGTCGGAAGATCTCGCAGACATGGCTCTCCTCGGACGACTGGCATGTAGCATGCCACAGGTGACAGGGAATCTGGCCGACGCGCTCGCGACGGTCGTCGGTTCGGCCCATGTGCTCGAGGATCCCGAGCTGCGGGCGCCGTACGAGCGTGATTGGTCAGGCCGCTTCGGCGCCGAGTCCCGGCTCGTCGTCCGGGCCGCCGATGCCTCGGAGGTGGCGGCGGTGCTGCGGATGTGCCGCGACTCCGGCGTCGCGGTGGTGCCGCAGGGCGGCAACACCGGGCTCGTCGGCGGCTCGGTGCCGCGCGGCGGCGAGGTCGTGCTCTCCCTGACGCGCCTGACGTCGCTGGGCGAGGTCGACATGACGACGGCGCAGGTCGAGGCCGGCGCGGGCGTGACGCTCGCCGTGCTGCAGAAGCACGCCGGCGCGGCCGGCCTGGACGCCGGCATGGACTTCGCGGCGCGCGACAGCGCGACGCTCGGCGGCATCGCGTCGACCGACGCGGGCGGGCTGGTCGCGTTCCGGCACGGGACGGCCCGCGCGCGGATCGCCGGGCTGGACGCGGTGCTCGGGGACGGAAGCGTCGTGCGCAGGATGTCAGGCTTGCTCAAGGACAACGCCGGCTACGCCCTGCCGGCGTTGCTCGTGGGCAGCGAGGGGACCCTAGGGGTCATAACGCGCGTGCGCTGGAAGCTCGTGGTACCGAACCCTGAACGAGTCGCGGCGCTGGTCCCGCTGGACTCGATCGAGGCGGCCGCCGAGCTGCTCGGAATCCTGCGCACGCGCGTTCCCTCGCTCGAGGCCGTCGAGTTCTTCCTGCCGGAGGGGCTCGAGCTGGTCTCGTCGTACTTGGGCGTCGACCCGCCGGTCGACGGCGCCGCCGTGTACCTCATCGTCGAGGCGGCGGCGCCGTTCGACCCGACCGAGGAGCTCGCCGAGGTGCTGCCCGAGGATGCCCTCGTCGCCGACGACACGGCCTCGCGCCGGCGCATGTGGCGTCTGCGCGAGTCGCACACGGAGGCGATCGCCGCGGCCGGCGTCGCGCACAAGATGGACGTCGGCGTCCCGCTGACCGCGCTGGGCGAGTTCCTCGCGCACGTGCCCGACGTCGTGGCGGCACTCGCGCCCGAGGCGCGCACGATCCTCTTCGGGCACCTCGCCGACGGCAACGTGCACGTCAACGTGCTCGGGCTCGACGACGACGGCGACGCGGTCGACGAGGCCGTGCTGCGGCTCGTCGCCGAGCTCGGCGGGACGATCAGCGCCGAGCACGGCATCGGGATCGCGAAGGCGCCGTACCTCGGCCTGGTCCGCGCCGCGGACGAGATCGAGGCGATGCGCGCGATCAAGCGCGCGCTCGATCCGTCGGGGCTACTGAACCCCGGCGTGGTCGTCTGACGGCGCGGCCGGCCCGAGCCGGCGCACAGCCATGCGCTTGCGGCGCGCGAGGCTAGCAGTTGGCGCGCCGCCGCTTTCCGTTTACCAGTTCACATAACGTTGATTAGCGAGCATTGAAACCGGCGCGCTCAGTCCTTGACCTCGCGCGCGAGGCTCTCGCCGATGCGGCGGGTGAGCGCCGGGAACGCGACCGTGATCGACAGCCCGACGATCAGCCAGACGCCGACGACGATCGGGAAGCGGTTGTACGGGAAGCTCGTGCCGTCGATGTTCTTCCAGATCGTGTAGCCGAGGAACGCGATCCCGATGATCGGCACGACGATCTGCCACAGCGGCGCGCGCCGGGCCGCCACGAACAGGAACCGGATCGCGCCCACGTTGGTGACGATGTAGGCGACGAGCATCGCCAGCACCCCGATCGTCCCCGGATACAGGAACGCGTTGACGGCCGAGGTGCCCACGATGCGCTGGACGATCGTGACCGCCAGCGCGGCCATCATGACGACCGCCAGCGCGCCCGCGGGCGCGCCCGTGCGCGAGGATGCCTGCCCGAGCCGCGCAAACCCGAACCCGTCCCGGCCCAGCGCGAACAGGATCCGCGAGGCGGCCGTGGCCGCGGCCAGCGCCGCGGCGAAGGCGCTGATCGTCGCGCCCAGGTCGATCGCGTCCGCCAGCCCGCGCCCCACGTAGGAGCGCGAGAGGTCCCCGAGCGGCGCCGACGAGCCCCCGAACGCCTTCACGCCCGCCGCGTCGGTCCCGAAGCCGAGCGTCTGGGCGATGATCACGAGGATGTAGAACCCGCCCGAGACCAGCACGGCGGCGGCGATCGCGCGCGGGATGTTGCGCGTCGGGTCGTCGGTCTCCTCGCCCAGCGCGGCGGCGCCGTCGAAGCCGCCGAATGACAGGAAGCCGAACACGGCGGCGGTCGCGACGGTGTCCAGCGACGTGCCGGACGGCACCTTGAAGATGTCGGCCGTGAAGCCCTGCCCGCGCGGGGCATCGCCGGTCGCGAGCTTGACGAAGATCACGATCACGAGGATCACGATCAGCGTCACCGACAGCCCTTCGAGTCCCAGTAGCGACCGCGTGACGGCGCGGATGTCGCCGTACGCGAACACGGTCATCCCGACCCCGGCGACGAGCGCGATCAGCAACCACTCGGCGCCGTCCCAGATGCCCGTGCTCTGGAAGAACGCGACGCCGAACAGCCCGACCTCCGCGGTCGAGGCGGCGACGAACGCGATGTAGGTGCCCAGGAGCGCCCAGCCCGCGAAGAACCCCGCCCGCGGCCCGAGCGTCACGCCCGAGAACGCGTACACCGAGCCCGCGTGGCTGAAATACGACGTCAGCCGCACGAACGCGTATGCGACGAAGATCACGCCGACGGTCGCGAAGATGAACGCGAGCGGCACGGCGCGGCCGATCAGCGTCGCCGGCAGCGTGCCGTTGAGCGCCATCGCCGCCGTCGGCGCCATCACCGCGATGGAGAGCGCGATCGCCTCCCAGAACCGCAACTCGCGGCGAAGCGTCGGGGGCTCTTGCTCCTGCATCTGCATGGCGCTTCCTCCTTCAGGCTCGAGGACGGCTGACGCTACATGCCTTCGCCGACGTATCCACCCGGTCGCGCGCCCGGCGGGATCGCGAACACCGCGCTGCCGACGTGCCGCGTGAACGCGTTCAGCGGATCGCGCTCGGCCAGGCGGCGGTGCACCGGCACGTAGCGGCGCCGCGGGTCCGCGGTGAACGCGAGCAGCAGCAGGCCGCGTTCGTAGCCGTAGCCACGCCGCAGCAGGCGTGCGCCGCGGTTCGCCCGCGGCTCGGCGAGCCCCGCATGCGAGTGCGGCGGCAGCGGCGCGGCGTCGAACTCGTGGTTGCCATAACCTGCCCGCGGTGGACCTGCGGATCTTCCTGCACGTCAGCGCGCGACGCTCTTGACGCGGCGCGGCCCGAGCAGGCCCGCGGCGAGCAGCGCCTCGGTCCAGGCCATCCAGCGCAGCAGGATCACGGTGACCGCGGCGAGTGGGATCGCGAGCAGGGCGGTCGCGAACGCCAGCGGCAGCGTGTCGGCGCTCCACAGCCCCATCTCGGCCCCGTCAGGGAGCGCCCAGTACCAGGCGGGCAGCGTCGCGAGCCCGAGCACGGTGCCGATCAGCGTCACCGCGATCGTGCCGAACGCGAACCCGACGATCGAGTGCACCGTCAGCCAGCTGAAGTCGCGCCACGTCTGCGGGTCGCGGAACGTCGCCGCCAGGCGGCCGAACAGCGTGTCCGCGCGATGGTCCTGGTAGCGGCCGCGCACCCGGCGCCCGAGGAGGAAGGACACGTTGCGGCGGTCGAGCTCCGCGACCCAGCGGAACGCGACGGCGCCGGCGATCATGATCGGCAGGCCGACGATGAAGAGCGCCAGCGAGAGTGAGAGGGAGACCGCCGTCACCCACACCGTGAAGGCGACGATGCTGGTCAGCAGGCCGGCGGTCAGATAGGCCGCCTCGCGGCCCGAGCGGATGAGGATCGCGTTCATGCCGTGAGCATCGAGCGCGGGCTGGCGCGTCGCCATGCAGCGCGCGCGAGAGTCGTCCTGTGGCTATCCCGAAGCCCGGAGGAAGGCCAGCACCGCCAGTACCCGGCGGTGGTCGTCGTCGGTCGCCGGCAGCTCGAGCTTGCCGAAGATGTTCGAGATGTGCTTCTCCACCGCGCCGGGCGTGACGACGAGCGCCCGGGCGATCGCGGCGTTGGTGCGGCCCTCCGCCATCAGCGACAGGACCTCGCGCTCGCGCGGCGTCAGCGAGCCCAGCGCGCCGTCTCCGTCCTGCGGCGCGCGGGCGCGCACCAGCTCCTTGACGACCTCGCGGTCCAGCGCGGTGCCGCCGTCGGCGACGCGCTCCACGGCGCCGACGAACCCCTTCACGTCCCCCACCCGCTCCTTGAGCAGGTAGCCGAGCCCGCCGTCGCCGTCGGAGTCCAGCAGCTCGGCCGTGTAGACCGGCTCCACGTACTGCGACAAGATCAGCACACCGAGGCCCGGGAAACGTGCGCGGGCCTCGAGCGCCGCGCGGATCCCCTCGTCGGTGAACGTCGGCGGGAGCCGCACGTCGACGATCGCGAGGTCGGGCTTATGTCCCCCGACGATCCGCAGCAGCCCCTCGCCGTCCTCGGCCTGCGCGACGACGTCGATCCCCTGCTCGCGCAGCAGCGCGACGATCCCCTCGCGCAGGAGCGCCTGGTCCTCCGCGATCACTACTCGCACGGCAGCTCCGCGCGGATCACGGTCCCCTCCCCCGGGTTGCTCACGACGGCGAGCGTACCGTCGAGCGCCTGCACCCGCTGGCGCAGGCCGCTCAGCCCGCCGCCGTCGGGGCGCGCGCCGCCGGGGCCGTTGTCGGAGACCTCGACGATCAGGTGCCCGGGGTCCTCGAGCAGCGCCACGTGGGCGGTCGCGTGCGGCGCGTGCTTGGCGACGTTGGTGAGCGCCTCGGCGACGACGAAGTACGCCGCGGTCTCCACGACCGGTGGCGGCCGGCGAGTGATCCTCGCGGTCATCGCCACCTCGATCGCCGAGCGCTTGCCGAGCGCGTCAACGGCGGCTGCCAGACCGCGGTCGGCGAGCACCGGCGGCGCGATCCCGCGCGCGAGGTCGCGCAGTTCGCCGATCGCCGCGCTCGCGTCCTCGCGCGCGCTGCGCACGAGATCGGCGACCTCGGGGTGCTCCTCGAGCCGCCCCTCGGCGCGGCCGAGCTTCATCGTCAGCGCCACGAGCCGGGCCTGCGCGCCGTCGTGCAGGTCGCGCTCGATCCGGCGCAGCTCCGCCGCCTGCACGTCCAGGGCGCCGCGCCGGGTCCGCGTGAGGACGTCCACGCGATCGGCCAACTCGCGCTCGCGCGGGCGCAGCGTGGCGAGCTGGTTGAGCACGACGGCGTGCAGGGCGAGCGCCGCGCCGAGGCCGAGCGCCGGCCAGATCGGCCAGAAGTAGCCGCCGGTGAGCACCCAGATGAAGACGAAGAGCCCGACCAGGACCGCCGATACAGCGCCCTGGACGGCGAGGCGGCGCCAGCGCCGCGGCGCCTTGACCGCCTCGCGGATGCTGAGCTGCAACGCGAGCGGGAGCGCGAGCCCCAGCGCCACCCAGATCGGCCAGAAAGCCCCGCCGGTGAGCCCCCAGATGACGATGCAGAGGCTGCTGATCACGCCGAAGACGGCGAGCTGCAGCGACAGCCACGCGCTCCAGTCCATCCGGTTGCGCTCCGGTTCAGTGATGGAGAAGTGTCGCCGAGTCGATTCCATGTCCCAAGCTTCGCCGTCGCCTGCGCGTGGCTCCCTGGGGCGCGATGGCGTTCCGGGCTGGGGCTAGCCCCCGGGTCCGACCGCCGAGTCTGGAAGCATCGGACGCCGAATGCCGAGCGTACGACACAAAGACACCCCGGTCGAGCGGCGCGCGGGCGAGGCGCTCGTGTGGACCGACGGCGCCTGCTCGGGCAACCCCGGTCCGGGCGGGTGGGCCGCGATCGTCGTGCCGCCGGACGGCGGTGAGGCGGTCGAGCTCTCCGGCGGCGAGCCGAAGACGACCAACAACCGGATGGAGCTGACCGCCGCGCTCGAGGGCCTGCGGTCCCTGCCCGCCGGCGGCCTCGCCTGCGTGGTGACCGACTCGCAGCTGATGCTGAACTCGATGACGACCTGGCTCGCGGGCTGGAAGCGCAAGGGCTGGAAGACGGCCGGCGGGCAGCCGGTCAAGAACCAGGACCTGCTCAAGGCGCTGGATGCCGAGGTCGGCCGCCACGCCGCGGTCCGCTGGCACTGGGTGCGCGGGCACCAGAAGGGCGTCGAGCACGCGGTCCTCAACGACCGCGCGGACAAGCTCGCGGTGGCCGCCGCCGCGGCCGCGCGCTAGGGCTCGCGCGCCGGGGGCGCTGGCCACGGCGGCGAGGCGCCGCGGGGATCGGTGGATCCAGGCTAGGCCGCCTGCTCGCGCAACGGCGCCGCCAAGCTCTCGGCCAGCTCCGGTGCCGACGCCGCGAGCCCGCGCAGCGAATCGTCGAGCAGGATCGCGTCGGAGACCAGCGCCACCGTGACGCCGTGCGCCGGGCGCGAGAGGATCTCGATCTCGTCGCCGGCGCCGAGCTCGCCCTCGGTCACGATCCGCAGGTACGCACCCGGGCGGCTGGCCTCGCCGAAGCGCCTGACCATCTTGAGGTCCTCGAAGCGGATGCCGAGCTTCGAACACGGCAGCCGCGGCTGGGACACCTCCAGCTCGACGGTCCCGATGCGCCAGCGCTCGCCGATCACGGCGCCCGTCACGTCGACGCCCTCGGTCGTCAGGTTCTCGCCGAACGCCCCGGGCGCGAGCTCGCGCCCGAGCTCGGCCGCCCACCAGGCGATGTCCTCGCTCGCGTACGCGTAGACCGCCTTGTCCGGCCCGCCGTGCACGCGCAGGTCGGCCTGCCGGTCGCCGGCGACGTTGACGCCCTCGACGCGCACGCGCCCCTCGACCGGCGCCTTGCGGATCGCGCTCATCAGCGGCCGCCCGCGGCGCGCCGCGATCTGGACCGGGCGGCCGACGTTGACGGAGAGGACGCGAGGCACGCTCTGAGGCTAGCCGCTGACCGCCGGCGCGCGGCTCGGCAGGTTCACGATCACGGCGGCTCCCAGGACCGCCAGCGCGCCCAGGATCTGGATCGCGCCGAGCGCCTCGCCGAAGGCGAGGAAGGAGAGCGACACGGTGACGGGCGGCTCGAGCGTGGAGAGGATCGCGGCGGTCGAGGCGCCCACGCGGCTCATGCCGCTGAAGAACAGCAGGATCGCCGACACCGTCGAGACGAGCGAGGCGAGCGCGAGCCAGAGCCAGCCCTCGGGCGCGAAGCCGAGGTCGATCGAGCCGGTGAGCAGCCCGACCAGGCCGAGCGTGACGACCGCGCCGGTGGCCACGAGCGCGGCGAGCGGCAGCGGCTCGAGGTGCTCGGTGACGACGTCCGAGACGAGGATGTAGGCCGTGTAGGCCAGCGAGGCGCCGAAGCCCATCAGCGCCCCGACGGTGTCGAAGTCGCCGCCGCCCGAGCCGGCGAGGACGAGCACGAGCCCCAGCGAAGCGGTGACGAGGGCGGCGAGACGGCGCCGGCTGGCCGGCTCGCGCCTGAGGAGGATCGCCGCCCCCGTCACCATCGCGGGATAGCCGTACAGGATCAGCGAGAGCACCGACGCATCCATGCGCGAGAGCGCCGCGAAGTACAGCCCCGCCTGCGTCGCGTAGCCGATGCCGCCGAGCGCGAGCGCCCGCCACAGCACGCCGCGCGAGACACGCGGCACGGCCCGGCGCAGTCCCACGCCCGCCCAGAGGAGCGGCGCGGCGATCGCGAAGCGCACCAGCAGCAGCGTGCTGACCGTCACGCCCGCGTCATACGCGAGCTTGCCGAACACCGGCATGACGCCGAAGGCGACCGCCGAGGCGAGCACGAGAGCGGCGCCGAGACGCGACATGGCCGCAGTAGACCACCGCCGACCGTCCGCATCCACTGGAAGTTCTGAGCGATATCCGATAGGTGTCCTTCACGATGCTCGACCTCCGCCGGCTTCGCCTGCTGCGCGAGCTCGCCGCCCGCGAGACGATCGGCGCCGTCGCCGAGGCGCTCTCCTACAGCCCGTCGGCCGTCTCGCAGCAGCTCGCCCAGCTCGAGAAGGAGGCGGGCGTGAAGCTGCTCGAGCGCGCCGGGCGCAACGTGCGCCTGACGGCCGCCGCCCAGACGCTCGTCATCCATGCCGACGCGCTGCTCGCCCGCCTCGAGGAGGCCGAGTCCGACCTCGAGGCGACGGCCGAGCAGCTCACCGGCACCGTGCGCGTGGCGACGTTCCAGTCGGCGGGCCTGTATCTGCTCGCGCCCGCGCTCAAGCGGCTGGCGGCCCAGCACTCCGCGCTGCGCGTGGAGGTCTCCGATGCCGAGCCGGAGACGACGCTGCCCTCGCTCGCGCTCGGCGCGCTGGACCTCGTGCTCGGCGACGAGTACCCCTTCCTCCCCCGCCCCGTCGACCCGCGACTCGACGTCGAGCCGCTGCTGCGCGAGCAGTTCCGGCTGATCCTCCCGGCCGGCCATCCGCTCGCGCTCGACGGCGGGGCGGTGCGGCTGCACGATCTGCGCGACAGCCCGTGGGCGGCGGGCAAGGCGGACACGCACTACGCCGAGTTGACCGTCCGCGCCTGCCGCGCGCTCGGCGGCTTCGAGCCGGACGTCCGCCACCGCTCCAACGACCTGATGATGCTGCTGGCGCTGGTCGCCAACGGCCAGGCCGTGACGCTGCTGCCGGACCTCGTGCGGGCCGACGGCAACCCGGAGGTCGCGATCCGCGACATCGCCGAGGGCGAGCTCGCCCGCACGGTGTTCAGCGCGATCCGCCGCGGCAGCACGCGCCGGCCCGCGCTGATCGCGCTGCGCGCGGCGTTGCGCGAGGAGGCGGGCATACACTCGGGCTCATGAGCGAGGCGCTTCTGCTCGTGGACGACGACGCGCCGATCCGCCGCATGCTCGCCCGCACGCTCTCCGCCGAGGGCTACGAGGTGGAGGCGGTGGCCGACGGCGGCGCCGCGCTCGCATCGGTCGAGCGCAGCGTCCCCGACGCGATCGTCCTCGACGTCACGATGCCCGGCATCGACGGCCTCGCGGTCACGCGCCGCCTGCGGGCCAAGGGCCTGCGCGTCCCGATCCTGCTGCTGACCGCGCGCGACGCACTGCGCGACCGCGTCGACGGCCTCGACGCCGGCGCCGACGACTACCTCGTCAAGCCGTTCGAGGTCGAAGAGCTGATGGCGCGCGTGCGGGCGATGCTGCGCCGCAACGCGCCGGCGGCCGAGCACCTCGCGTTCGCCGACCTCGTGCTCGAGCCGGAGTCGGGCGCCGCCCGCCGTGGCGGCCGCGAGCTGGAGCTCACGCGCCGTGAGTCGGAGCTGCTGGAGCTGCTGATCCGCAACGCCCGCGCGGTCGTGACGCGCGAGCGCGCGCTCGAGGAGGTGTGGGGCGGTGAGGGCGAGGCGACGTTCAACGCCGTCGACCGCTATGTCGCCTACCTGCGCCGCAAGCTCGGCGAGCCGCCGCTGATCCACACCGTGCGCGGCGTCGGGTTCCGGCTCGACCGGCCGTGACCGGCGACGACTCGCCCGGAGGGCTCGCGTCGCTGGGAGCAATCGCCCTTCTCCCGGGCGCGGCTGCGCCATGAGCCTGCGGACGCGCGTCGCGGCGGCGGCCGCTGCGGCGATCGCTCTGGCCCTGGTCCTGCTCGTGATCGCGGTGCCGAAGCTGTTCGGGCGTGAGCTGCGCAGCTCGCTCGACGACACGCTGCGCCGGCGCGCGGCCGATGTCGCGCAGCTCAATGCCTCCGCCCCCGCCGAGCTGACGCAGCCCGGCGCGCTGGAGGGACGGCTGACCGGCGGCTCCCTCTACGTACAGGTGATCGACAAGACCGGGCGGCTCGTCGTGCGCTCGAGCGCGCTCGGCGCGCGGCTGCTGCCGGAGAACGCGGCGGTCCGGCGCGCCCTCGAGGACCGCCGGCCGGAGTTGGCCGACGCCGCGCTCGGACCCGAGCCGGTGCGCCTCTATGCGGCGCCGCTCGGCTCGCTCAGCCAGGGTCCCGGCTCCGGCGGCGCGGTGATCGTCGCCGGCACGACCACCGACATCGACCGCACCGTCGACCGCGCCCGCACGCTCCTCGCGCTGTGCGCGCTGGCCGCCGCCGCGCTCGCCGCGCTGCTCGCGACCCTGCTCACGCGCCGTGCGCTGCGGCCGCTCGCCCGGCTCTCCTCCGGCGCGCGCGCGATCGAGCGCTCCGGCGACGTCTCCGAGCGCCTGCCACTCCCGGTCGCGCACGACGAGGTCGGCCAGCTCGCGGACACGCTGAACGCGATGCTGGCGTCGCTCGAGCGCGCGCGGGAGGCCGAGCACCGCTTCGTCGGCGACGCCTCGCACGAGCTGAGGACCCCGCTGACGGCGCTGCGCGGCAACGCCGCTTACGTCGTCAGGCACGGCGCCGATCCGGCGGTGCTGGCCGACATCGAGGCCGACGCCGCGCGGCTCGGGGTGCTGCTCGACGACCTCCTGGCGCTCGCGCGCGAGGACGCCGCGGCGCCCGCCCGCGGCGAGCCCGTCGACCTCGTCCAGCTCGCGCGCGAGGCCGAGGCCGACGAGGTCGTCGTGATCCGGCCCGGCACGGTCCACGGCGAGAAGCCGGCGCTCGAGCGCGCCGTCGGCAACCTCGTCCGCAACGCGCGCAGCCACGGCCGCGGCCGCGTCACCGTCACCGTCGACGGCGGCGTGCTCAGCGTCTCCGACGAAGGCGCGGGCCCGCGCGACCCCGTCCGCGCGTTCGAGCGCTTCTGGCGCGAGGGCGGCGAGGGGTCCGGGCTCGGCCTGGCGATCGTGAAGGCGATCGCCGAGCGCCACGGCGGCACGGTGACAGTCAGCGGCTCGAGATTCACGCTCGCTATCAAGGAGTTGTCAGAGAGCCCCCGTACAACTGCGTCGTCCACTTCAGAAGGACCCTCCCCATGAGACGACTCCGCACCGCTTCCTCCCGCCACCTCGCCATCCTCGGCGCGACCATCTTCGCGCTCGCGCTCGGCGCCGTCGGCATCGCCCAGGCCGTCGGCGGAGCCACCGCGCCTGCTCCCAAGCCGCTCGCGCAGGCCGTCTACGACGCCACGCACGCGCCGGCGGTCGACGGGATAACCGCCCGCATCCACTTCACCAACAACCTGCTGCCGTCGGGCTCGCTGCCCGAGAGCGGGGGCTCCCCCGTCCTCACCGGCGCCGACGGCCGCATGTGGCTCACCAACGACGGGCGCCTGCGGCTGGAGCTGCAGTCCGACGCGGGCGACGCCCAGGTCGTCTCCGACGGCAAGACCTTCAGCGTCTACGACGGCGGCTCCAACACGGTGTACACCGGCACGCTGCCGCAGGACCGGCAGGACGCTTCCGCCAAGCACGAGGCGCCCACGCTGGACGCGATCAACACCGCCCTCGGGCGGCTCGGGCGGATGTGGGACGTCTCCGGCGCCGAGCCGGGCACCACGGCAGGCCGGCCGAGCTACACCGTGCGGATCGCGCCGAAGGACGACGGCGGCCTGCTCGGCGCCGCGCAGCTCGCGTGGGACGCCGCCCGCGGCGTGCCGCTGCGCGCCGCGATCTACGCCCAGGGCCAGTCCGCCCCCGTGCTGGAGCTGACGGCGACCGAGATCTCCTACGGGAAGATCGCCGCCGCCGACGTGGATGCCCAGCCGCCGGCGAACGCCAAGAAGGTCCAGCTCAACCCGCAGCTCGGCGTCGACTCGCATGGCAAGCCGACGAGCGTCCACGGGCTCGACGCCGTCCAGAAGCAGGTCGGCTTCACGGTCAGCGCGCCCGACACGCTCGCCGGGCTGCCGCGTCACGACGTCACGCTCGTGCGCGCCGGCGGAGAGAACGGCGCCCTGGTGACCTACGGCCGCGGCCTCGGCGCGATCGCCGTCTTCCAGCAGAAGGCGACGGCCGGCGAAGCCAAGGGCGATCTGCGGCTGCCGACCGTGAACATCGACGGCGCGACCGGCTCGGAGCTGCCCACCGCGCTCGGCACCATCGTGACCTTCACGCGCGACGGCGTCGCCTACACCGTCGCGGGCTCCGTCCCGCCGCTGGCGGCCGAGAACGCGGCGCGGGGCCTGAAGTGACCTCGCACTCCGCCATCGAGGCGCGCGGGCTGGTCAAGCGCTACGGGCACGTGACGGCGGTCGACCACGTCGACCTGACCGTCCGCGCCGGCGACGTCTACGGCTACCTCGGGCCCAACGGCGCCGGCAAGACGACCTCGCTGCGCATGCTGCTCGGGCTGATCCGGCCGGACGAGGGCAGCGCCAAGCTGTTCGGCCGCGACCCGCTGGTCGAGGGCGTGGGCGCCCTCGACGGCGTGGCCGGGTTCGTGGAGGCGCCGCGCTTCTACCCGTACATGACCGGCCGCCGCAACCTCGAGCTCGTCGCCGCACTCGACGGCGGCGACGCGGCGGAGCGGATCGACGCCGCGCTGGAGACCGTCGATCTGCACAAGCGCCAGCACGACAAGGTCAAGGGCTACTCGCACGGCATGCGCCAGCGGCTCGGGATCGCGGGCGCGCTGCTGCGCGACCCGCGCCTGCTCCTGCTCGACGAGCCGACCACCGGGCTCGATCCCGCCGGCATGCGCGACATGCGCGCGCTCGTGCACCGGCTCGCCTCCGAGGGCATGACCGTGCTGCTCTCCTCGCACCTCATGAGCGAGGTCGAGGAGCTGTGCGACCGCGTCGCGATCGTCGCGCGCGGGCGCGTGATCCATGAGGGCTCGCTCGAGGAGCTGATCGCGAGCACGTCCGGCCGCTACGAGCTGCGCACGACCGACGACGATCGCGCGACCGCCATCGCCGCGCGCGCGGAGGGCATCGGCGAGCTCGAGACGACCTCGCACGGGCTCACGTTCACCGCCGAGGAGCGTGCCGTCGCCGCGCTCACGCTCAGCCTCGCGCAGGCCGGCATCGGCCTGACCGCGCTGGTGCCGCGCACCGCGACGCTCGAGGAGCTGTTCTTCCGTCTCACCGAAGGCGACCAGGAGCCGCGGCCTGCGCTGCGGGTGATCGATGCGAAGGGGAAGGTGGCGGCATGACGGCGATCACGGCACCGCTGGGGCGGGCGGGGTCGGGTTCCCGCCGCCGCCCCGACCTCGGCACGGTCTACCGCTGGGAGCTCGTCAAGCTGCGGGCGCAGAAGCGCACCTACATCGGGCTGGGCGCCGCGCTGCTGGTGCCGATGATCTTCATCGTCGCGCTGTTGACCGGCGACGGCGGTCCCGACGGGATCCCGTTCGGCAACTACGTGCGCGAGTCGGGCCTCGCGATCCCGCTCGTCGGCCTGTTCTTCGGGGCGATCTGGTTCTTCCCGCTGATCACCGCGCTGGTGGCGGGCGACATCGTCGCCGCCGAGGACGGCAACGGCACGCTCAAGACGATCCTGACCCGCTCGGTGGAGCGGTGGCAGGTGTTCGCGGCCAAGGTGCTCGCCGCGCTGAGCTATGCGTTCGCCGGGCTCGTGGTCTACGTCGGCGTCGGCTTGTTCGTCGGCGGCCTGATCTGGGGCTTCGACCCGCTGATCTCGCTGTCCGGGACCCCGATCTCGGTCTCGCGCGGGCTGACGCTGATCGGCGCCTCGGCGCTCGCCTACTTCCTGCCGACGGTCGCCGTCGCCTCGATCGCCCTGCTGCTCTCGACCGCCACCCGCAACAGCGCGGCGGCCGTCGTCGCGACGCTGATGATCTCGCTGATCATGCAGCTGCTGGGCGTGATCACGGCGCTCGACTTCCTCAGGCCGTACCTGCTCTCGGAGCAGTTCAACGCCTGGCAGGGCCTGCTGCGGGAGCCGATCGACTGGGCGCCGGTGATCCGCGGCGCGTGGGTGTCGGCCGCGTACTCGCTCCCCGCGCTGGCCGTCGCGCTGACGGTGTTCCTGCGTCGCGACGTGGCGGGCGGCTGACGACGTCGCCCAGAGGGCTCGCGTCGTTGGGAGTGTTCGCCCAGAGGGCGAAACTCCCGCGGCGATGAGCCTCAGCCGGTGAGGTCGTACTTCCGGCTCACGACCGTCGGCGCGCTGTCGTCCGTGCCTGCGGTCACGCGCAGGTCGGCGACGAGGCCGCGGCGGCCGTGCAGCGCGCGGCGCAGCTTGGCCATGTCGGCAGCCGACACCGACGCCTTGACGACGGTCAGCTTGCCCGCGGGCAGCGACTGGGCCTTGAAGCGCACCGGCGCGCTGGGCGTCTTGCCCTTCTTGCGCGTCTTGCGGTCCAGCAGCCGGCCGGAGATCGAGACCGTGCACGGCACGTCGCAGCGCACGCGCAGCCGCAGCGCCCGCGAGGCGAATATGCCCTTCGTCCCCGCCGGCGTCGCGGTCAGCTCCGGCGGGACGGGCTCGGGCTGCGTCGGCAGCACCGGCTCGGGCGGGCTGGTGACCGGCGCCAGCGCGCCGCAGGTCCCGCCGGGCGCGGCCTGGAAGGCCTGCACGCGGTTGTTGTCGGTGTCGGCGACGGTGACGACGCCGCGGCAATCGACCGCGATGCCGGTCGGCTCGAGGAACTGGCCGGGGGCCGTGCCGCGCTCCCCGAACGCGGTCAGCAGCGAGCCGTCGGGCGCGAACGCCTGCACGCGATGGTTGCCGCGGTCGGCGACCCACAGGTTGCCGGCCGCGTCGAGCGCGATCTCCCCCGGCGAGCGCAGCTTGCCCGGCTTGGATCCGCCGCCGCCGATCTGCGCGAGGTCGCCGCCGGTCGGCGTCAGGACGTAGATGTGGTTGGTGCCGGCGTCCGAGACGTAGATGCGGCTCCCATCAGGCGGCACGGCGATGCCGCGGATCGACGACAGCGAGCCACCTGAGCCGAGATAGCCGCCGCTGGACGTGAAGCGCGCGACGCGCCCGTTGCCGGTGTCGGCGACGTAGACCGTCCCCGCCGCGTCGAGCGCGATCGCGGAGGGCGAGAGCAGCTTGCCCGGGCCGCTGCCGCGGCTGCCGATCGTCCGGACGATGGTGCCCGCGCGGTCGAAGACGATCACGCGCGAGCGCCGCTGGTCGACGACGTACGCCAGCCCGGCGCCGTCGAACGCGACCGCCACCGGATCCGGCAGCAGCGTGGGCCCCGGCGCGGGCGACCCGTACACGGCCGCGATCGACCCGTCCGGGTTGAGCAGCTGCACCCGCCCGGCGACGGAGTCCGCCACCGCGCGCACCCCGCTCGCGTCGGCGCCGATCCCGAGCGGCGCGATGAACTGCCCCGCCACCCGGCCGGAGCTGCCGAGCGTTCGCAGCGGCGCGCCGCCGATGTCGAAGACGTCGACGCGGTTGTTGCCGGGATCGGCGACGTAGGAGTTCCCCTGCGCGTCGGCCGCGATGCCGCGCGGGTACTGCAGCTGGCCCGCGGCGGACCCGAACGAGCCCCAGCGCGCGCGGTAGACGTAGGTCGGCGACGGCCCGTAGCGGACGACGCGGTGGTTGGAGTTGTCGGCCACGTAGAGCCGGCCCTTCGGGTCGGCCGCGACGTCGTACGGGTTGCGCAGCTGGTTCGGCTGCGGCCCGGGCCCCGAGCCGATCGTGCGGATGAACCTCCCGCCGGTGTCGAACACCGCGAGCCGGTGGTGGTCGTCGTCGGCGACGATCAGCCGCGAGCCGACGACGGCGATCCCCTGTGGCCGGAACAGCCGCCCCTTGGGGATGATCATGCGCGCCTGCGACCCGTCGGCGGCGAAGCGCTGCACGCGGTCGTTGCGCGTGTCGGCGACGTAGACCATCCCGCCGGCGACCGCGATCCCGCCACCGGCGCCGGAGTCGTTGCCGCCGCCCGCGCCGAACCTGAACTCCCCGACGCCCGAGCCGGACTCGCCCCAGCTGTCGAGCAGGGTCCCGTCGGCCGCGAAGCGGTCGATCCGGTCGGCCCCGTCGGCGACGTAGACCGAGCCGTCGGCGGCGACCGCGACCGCGCCGACCGAGCTCAGGCCGCCCGGGCCCTTGCCGCTCGAGCCCAGCTCGCGCCGGAACGTCCCGTCGGGCGCGAAGACCTGGATCGCGTGCGAGTACTGGTCGGCGACGTAGACCGAGCCGTCGGGGCCGACGGCGACGGCCTGCGGGAAGCGCAGCACGCCGCCGGCGCGCTGGCCGACCATCCCGTTGGCGGAGTAGGGGCACGGGTCCGCGCCGGGGCACGCGGCCTGGGCCGGCGCGGCGAGCAGCAGCAGGAAGGCGAGACCGAGGAGTAGGCGCGGCATCGGGGCCACGTAACCCGGGTGGTGGCCCAAAGTCGCGCGGCTACTGCTTGAGGTGGGTGAGCGAGGCCGCGATCGCGATCATGCGCGTGTTCGCGATCTCGTGCGTGATCGTGTTCGAGACCCAGTAGGAGGCCTTCGGCGTCTTCCAGCCGACCGCACGCAGGTGCGAGCCGTCGTAGTACAGCAGCAGCCGCCGGCCGTTCTGCGTGACGATCCGGTCCGGGTTGTCCAGGAACGGCGGCGACATCCACGTCGTGCCCTGGATGCCGTAGTACTCGCCCGCGCCGCCGGCTGCGATCACGAGCCGGTACGCCTCGTGCCGCTTGCCCTTGCCGTCCTTGAGCTTGTAGATGCGCGGCCCGTTGTCGTCATAGCGTGAGCCGACGGTCCGGTAGGCCGGGAAGTAGAACGGGAAGTGCAGCTTGGCGTCGGCCAGCACCGCCAGGTTCTCGCCGAGGTTGCGCGCGTTCTCCATGCCCGAGACGCCCGACGCCTTGACCGTCTTGCGCCGCGTCGTCTTCTTGACCGGCTTCGGGTTGCGCGTCCCCTCGCCGGTCATGAACTGCGTGTAGAGCTTCTGCAGGCTGGACTGCGAGATGAACAGGCGGGTGTCGGTCTCCGGGTCCGGCGAGTCCGTCACGCCGCTGAACGGGATCTGGTTCACGGGCGCGTGCCCGTTGGACAGCGCGACCGCCGTCTTGAGCATCCCGAAGATGTTCTTGGTGCTGAGGAAGTCCTTGTCGAAGCGGAAGTAGGACTGCAGCACCTGCAGCAGCCGGCTCGCCTGATCGATGCTCTTGAGCTTCTGCACCGACGGCTGTGTGACGGCCTGGCGCAGGAAGTCCTGCTGGCGTGCGGCGCGGAAGAGGTCGGAGTCGGTGTGGCGATAGCGGACGTAGGCGAGCGCGTCGGATCCGACGAGGCGCTGGTAGCCGGGCTGCAGGTCGATCGCCGACGTTCCGGTATTCGGCGGGATGTAGTAGCGCCGGTCCACGTCCACGTAGACGCCGTGGACGTAGTTGACCGCCTCCTGAAAGCCCTTGAAGTTGACGTCCAGGACGCCGTTGATCGGGAAGTTGCGGCCCGTGGCGGACTCGAACAGGTTCTTGACCGTCTCGGTCGTGAGCTTCGCCCCGCCGTCCGTGTAGGCCTCGTTGATCTTGATCCCGTCCCCGTGGCCGGGAATCGTCACCGCGAGGTCGCGCGGGATCGAGAGCACCCCGACGCGGTGGCGCTTCGGGTCCAGGCGGATCAGCAGGATCGTGTCCGAGCGCGCCTCGAAGCCGACCTTGGCGTCGGCCGAGCGCTTGGACCGGCGGTCGGAGCCGAGCACGAGCAGCGTGCGCGGCCCGCCGGGCTTGACCGGCTCGACCTTGATCTTGAGCGCCGGCTCGGGCTTGGGCAGGTTCGCCAGCGGCTTCGGGTGCACGATCTTGTGGACCTGGAGCAGCACGGCCGCGGCGACGGCGCCGCCCGAGCAGATCACGATCACGAGCGAGGCGACTGCGGCGCGCGCCAGCACGCTGAGGCCAACGCGCGGCGGCCGCTGGCGACGCTCCCACTCCGGACGCATGAGCTGTGAAGGGTAGTCGGGCCGCCGCCGGAACTTCCGGGCCTCTGGCCTGTTGGCGCTTCACGTGACGGGAGCACGAAGGAGATCGACCGCGCTGGCCGCACTCGCGCTCGGGGGCCTGGTCGCCCCGGCCGCGGCGCAGGCCAAGCCGCACCCCAAGCCGCAGCTGACCCGGATCCGCTGCGTGCCCGCGAACTCGGCCGCCTGCAAGAGCGCCATCAAGGTGCAGATCGGCAAGCAGCTGCAGCTGAGCGGAAAGCGGATCTACAAGGGCATGCGCGTCGCGTTCCGCTGGTCGAAGGGCGCGATCGCGACCAAGCTCGACCACACGCGGGTCGGCTACATCGCCCGGGTCCCCCCCGGCGTCGCCGTCGGGACGGTGTCGGTGACCGTCCGCGACCGCGCGGGGCGGCGCTCGAACGTCAAGCGGGTGCGCATCACCCCGGTCTCCAAGGTCGGCGGCAGTACGCCGGCGCGTGGCAGCCTGCCGCAGGCGTTCGCCGGCAACGGCATGTGGATCTGGCAGCTGCCCAAGACCGAGGGCGGCAACCTCACCGCGATCGTCCAGCGCGCGCAGGCGTACGGGATCTCGACCGTGTTCATCAAGAGCGCGGACGGGGCGGCGTCGTTCAACAACCAGTTCACGCCCGAGCTCGTCGCAGCGCTGCACGCCAACGGCCTGCGCGCGTGCGCGTGGCAGTACGTCTACGGGTCCGATCCGCTCGGCGAGGCGAGCGCGGCGATCGCGTCGATCCAGGCCGGCGCCGACTGCTTCGTGATCGACGCCGAGTCCGAGTACGAGGGCCGCTACGCGGCCGCGCAGCAGTACGTCAACGCGGTCCGCGCGGCGATCGGCCCCGCCTACCCGGTCGGCCTGACGTCGTTCCCCTACGTCGACTACCACCCGCGGCTGCCGTACTCGGTCTTCCTCGGCCCCAGCGGCGCGCAGGCGAACCTGCCGCAGATCTACTGGAAGACGATCGGCGACACCGTCGACGCCGCGAGCGCCCACACGCTCGCCCACAACCGCATCTACGGCACCGCGATGGCGCCGCTCGGGCAGACCTACGACGGCGCGCCGCCGGCCGACATCCAGCGCTTCCGCTCCATCTGGACGGGCTACGGCGCGGGCGGCATGTCGTGGTGGTCCTGGCAGGCGACGCCCGAGCCCGCGTGGCCTTCGCTCGGCCCCGCCGGCGTCGCCCCGGTCGCGCTCTCGGATCCGGGCTGGCCGGCGCTGAGCAAGGGCAACAAGGGCGACGAGGTCGTGTGGCTGCAGCAGCACCTCGCCTCCTACGACCCGACCGTGAAGGTGACGAGCTCCTTCGACGCCGCGACCGACGCCGCCGTCCGCCGGCTGCAGACCGAGCGCGGCATCCCCGTGACGGGAACGACCGACGCGCAGACCTGGGGCGCGGCGCTCTCGTTCCCGCTCGCTCCCGTCGACTGGACGGCCCAGGGCTGAGGGCGCGGCGGGGCGGCACTCGCACTGCCGCCCCGCCGCAACGGGCCTACTTCACCTGCAGGTGCGGGCCGATCAGCGACAGGTCGGCCTCCGACAGCCGATCCGAGGCCGTGTTGGCCTGGTGCCAGTACGGGTACAGCAGCGGCGGCTGGCTGACCGCGTCGAGCATCGCGCGCTGGTCGTCGGCGAGCTCGAGGCCCGCCGCCGCGAGGTTGTCGGCGAGCTGCTCGTCGGTGCGCGCGCCGACGATCACGGAGCTGACGCCCGGCCGGCCCAGCAGCCAGGCCAGCGCGACCTGCGCGGGTGACACGCCGAGCGTCTCGGCCACCCGCAGCAGCACGTCGACGACCGAGTAGAGCGCCTCTTCGTCGCGCACGGGCGGCTCGCCCCAGCCGCTCAGCTGGCGGCCCTCGGGCTGCTCCTCGCCGCGCCGGTACTTGCCGGACAGCAGGCCGCCGGCGAGCGGGCTCCAGACGAGGATGCCGACGCCCTGGTCCAGCGACGCGGGCACCAGCTCGTACTCGGCTTCGCGCGCCTGCAGCGACACGTGGATCTGCTGGCTGGCGAAGCGCTGGTAGCCGAGCCGGTCGGAGATCCCGAGCGCCTTCATCAGCTGCCAGCCGGCGTAGTTGGAGCAGCCGACGTAGCGGACCTTGCCGGAGCGCACGAGGGTGTCGAGCGTGTCGAGCGTCTCCTCGAGCGGGGTCTGGCCGTCCCACTCGTGGACCTGGTAGAGGTCGATGTAGTCGGTGCGCAGTCGCCGCAGGCTCGCCTCGACGGACTTGATCAGGTGGGTGCGCGAGAGGCCGGCGTCGTTGGCGCCGTCGCCCATGCTCATGCGGGCCTTCGTCGCGAGCACGACCCGCTCGCGGCGTCCCTCGAGCACCTCGCCGACGATCTCCTCGGAGACACCGGCGGAGTACACGTCGGCGGTGTCGATGCAGTTCACGCCGGCGTCGAGCGCCATGTCGACCTGCCGCCGCGCCCCGTCTACCCCGGTGCTTCCGACCTTCGCGAAGTTGCCCTGGCCACCGAAGGTCATCGTTCCCAATGTGAGCGTTGACACCCGCAGACCCGAGCGTCCCAGCTGGCGATATTCCATAGGCGTGTGATCGTGGCACAGGGCCACGGAGGGCCTCAGCTGCGGACGTCGAGCAGGAGCGCCTGCTCGGGATGCAGGACCGGCATCTGCAGGCCGATCGCGGCGAGCGCCTCGCCGGTGGTGACGATGCCCTCGCGCAGCCATGGCGGCGGCTCCTTGTGCGCGAACGACGGCGCGTTGAGCGCGCTGACGCGGACGCGGCCGGACAGGCCGGGGAGCCGGACCGGCCCCGGGATCTCCAGCGCGCTGGTCGTGAGCTGGACGAACGCGAACAGCGCCTCGCCGTCGCCGACGACGCCGTGGACGTAGGCGCTCGGGTCGGGATGGTCGGCGCGGACGACCGTGCCGGAGTGGATCAGCCCGCGCCGGCGCTTGTAGAGCGCGACCGCCTCGCGCAGCTCGTCGGGGGCGGCGGTGGTGATGTCCCACTCGAAGCCGAAGTGGCCGAACAGCGCGGTCGCGACCCGGAAGGACAGGTCCTGCGTGCGATGGGTCGTGTGCGCGCGCGGCGGACCGACGTGCGAGCCGATCAGCTCCGGCGGAAGCAGCAGCTGCGTCCAGCGCTGGATCGCCTGGCGCTCGAGCGCATCGTTGGTGTCGCTGGCCCACACGCGGTCGGTGCGCTCGAGGATGCCGAGGTCCACGCGCGCGCCGCCGCTCGAGCAGCTCTCGATCTCGACGCCCGGGTGGCGCTCGCGCAGCTCGTCGAGCAGCCCGTAGACGGCCAGCGTCTGCGCGTGCACGGGCGAGTCGACGAGGTCGCGGTTGTGGTCCCACTTGAGGTAGCCGATCTCGTACTCGCCGAGCAGCGCGTCGAGCCGCTCGAGCAGGTACGCGCGGCAGTCCGGGTTCGCGACGTCGAGCACCTGCTGGCCGCGCCACGTCGGGCCGCCCGGGTTGAGGATCCAGTCCGCATGTGCGCGGGCGAGGTCGGAGTCCGGATTGACCATCTCCGGCTCCACCCAGAGCCCGAACTGCATGCCCAGCGCACGCACGCGGGCGATCAGCGGGTGCAGGCCCTCGGGCCAGACGGTCTCGTCGACGAACCAGTCGCCGAGGCCGGCGGTGTCGTCGCGGCGGTGGCGGAACCAGCCGTCGTCGAGCACGAAGCGCTCGACGCCGGCGTCCGCGGCGGTCTCGGCCAGGCGTGTGAGGCGGTCGAGGTCGTGGTCGAAGTAGACCGCCTCCCACGTGTTGAGCACGACCGGGCGCGGCGTCCGCGGGTGCGACGGGCGCGCGCGGATGTACCCGTGGAACTGCGCGGAGAGGCCGTCGAGCCCGCGGTCGGAGTAGGCGGCGTAGAGCCACGGCGTCGTGTACTCGCCCAGCACGACCTCGCCGGGCTGCAGCAGCTCGGCGGCGGCGAGCGTCGCGTTGCCGTCCGGCAGCCGCTCGGCCCAGTAGGCGGCGTCCCCGCTCCAGCCGAGGTGGATCCCCCACACCTCGCCGGTCCGGAAGCCGAAGCCGGGCGTGCCGGCGACGAGCATGAGCGGCGTGTCGAATCCCGTCCGCCCGTGGCGCGTCTCGCGCAGCCACGTGCCGAGCTCCAGGGCGCGGCGCTGCGGGTGACGCTCGCGGCACCAGCGCCCGGAGAGGTCGAGCACCTCGGTCGCGACCGGCGGGATCGGCAGCGCGATCGCGAGGCGATGGAGCTCCAGCGGCTCGCCGGCGGAGATCGTGTGGCGCAGCCGCGTGACGCCGGACGGCGAGTCCTCGATCTCGGTGCGCACGACGACGTCGCCGGCGCGCCCCGTCAGCCCCTCCCACTCGAACGCCGGCAGCCGGCGCGACCCGACGAGACCCTCGCGGCCGCGCCAGCCGCGCGCGCGCTCGTTGATCAGCATCGGCCGCACCGCGACGTCGAGCGCGGCGCGTGCGACCGGCGGCTCGAGCGCGGCCCCGGGCGGTTCGACCTCGGCGCCCCAGTGGAGCACCTCCCCGCCCGGGCCGAGCGCGATCATCCCTTGGTCGAGCCGAGCGTCAGGCCGCCGATGAACTGCCGCTGCAGGGCGAAGTACACGATCAGCGTCGGCAGCGCCGCGACCAGCGACGCGGCGGCGATCAGGTTGTTGTTGGTGAAGAACTGCCCCTGCAATCCGGCCAGCGCCGAGGTGATCGGGCGCTTGTCGCCGCTCTGCATCAGCACCAGCGCCCAGAAGAAGTCGTTGTAGATCCAGGTGAACTCGAGCGTCGCCAGCGCGGCCAGCGGCGGCCGGCACAGCGGCATGATGATCTGCCAGTACTGGCGCCAGACCGACGCGCCGTCGACCATCGCCGCCTCGGTCAGCTCGATCGGGATCGTCTTCATGTAGTTCGACATCACGAACACGCAGAAGCCGAGCTGGAACGCCACGTGGATGGCGATGATCCCCCAGAACGAGTCGTACAGCGTCTCCGAGCTGCTCATGAACGCCGGCAGCGGGATCTCGAGGAAGAGCCGGTACAGCGGCGTGATGATCACCTGCTGCGGCAGCAGGTTGCCGGCCGTGAACAGCATCAGCAGCGGCAGGTTGAGCTTCCAGCTGTAGCGGGAGATCCCGAACGCCACGAACGACGCCAGGATCAGCGTGATCACGATCGCCGGGATCGTCACGATCGCCGAGTTGACGTAGTAGTGCGGCAGGTCGGCCTGCGTCCAGGCGTTCTTGTAGTTCTCGAGGCTGAACGAGCGCGCGATCGAGACGTAGCCGTGCTCGGCCGTGTCGGAGTACGGCCGCAGCGACGTGTAGAGCGAGTACAGGACCGGGAACAGCCACACGACCGAGACGACGATCAGGAACGCATGGATGCGCCCGTTCCCGCGCCGTCCCCGCCGCACGGCGCGCGCGTGCGCGCGCGCCGCGGTCTCTTCGCCGGTCGCCACGGCGCTCATGGCCGCTGCTCCCGCCGGAAGTTGATGACCAGGAAGCTGATGATGAAGCCGAGCGAGATCACCAGCAGGATCGTCCCGAGCGCCGAGCCGTAGCCGATCCGGCTCGCCTCCCCGACGATGTTGTCGTAGACGAGCACGTTGAGCAGCTCGAGGCCGTTCTTGCCGCCGTTGATCACGTAGACGATGTCGAACGAGCCGCGCAGCGACTCGATCACCGTCACGACGACCACGATCACGTTGATCGGCTTCATGACCGGGAAGATCACGCGCCGGAACGTCTGCCACTCGCTGGCGCCGTCGATCGCCGCGGCGTCGCGCAACGACGGGTCGACGCTCTTCAGCCCCGCCAGGTAGAGCACCATGATGTAGCCCACGTGGCGCCAGCTGGCCGCGATCAGCACCGCCCACAGGTTGAGCTTGGGGTCGCCGAGGATGTCGGGCGGCTCGCCGGCGCGCCCGAGGACCCCGTTGATCAGGCCCTGGTCCTGCGAGTAGAAGAGCTGCGCGATGAACCCCACCAGCGCGAGTGACAGCATCACCGGCAGGTACAGCGTGCTCTGGTAGATCCGCGTGAACCGGATCTGCTTGTCCAACAGGACGGCGAGGAAGATGCCGAACGTCGTCGGGACGAGCGTGAAGAACACCAGCCAGATCACGTTGTGCCGCAGCGCGGGCCCGAACGGCGGATAGATCGTGAAGATCTGGTGGTAGTTCTGGAACCCGACCCACTTGATCGTGCCCAGGCCGCCGATCCCGTCCCAGGACGTGAACGAGAGCCCGATCGACGCGAGCGCGGGGAACCAGACGAACGCGATCAGCAGCAGCGTCGGGATGCCGCACATCACCACCAGGACGAGCTTGTCCGTCCGGGTGAGGCGGCTCAGGCGGCGCCGCCCGCGCGGCGCGGGGCTGCCTTCGGCGACGGGTTCCGGGACCACGGCCATCTAGGACGTGAAGATCGTCTTCTTCTGGTCCTCGATCTTCTTCTGCAGCCCTGACACGTCGTTGGGGTTCTTGATGAAGTCCTGCAGCGCCGGGATCATCACCGTGGACGCGAAGTCAGGGCGCGTGTCGCGATCCATGAACTGCGTGATGTTGGACGCGTTCGAGACGAGCTCGACCGCCTTCTTCTGCAGCGCGCTGTAGTTGCTCGTGTCCGCGTCCTTGGCGGTCGCGATGTTGTTCGGGTCGTTCTGCAGGTAGATGCTCTGCGCCTTGGCGGAGGCGAGGTACTCGAGCAACGCCTTGGCGCCGTCCTCGTTCTTCGGGCTCTTGGAGATCATGAAGCCGTCGATCGGCGCGTCGAGCGTGTCGGCGCCGACGTTGGAGTCGATCTCCGGGAAGTTGAAGAAGTCGAGGTCGGCGTGCGTCTTCTCGTCGGTGAACTGCTGACCGACGAACATGCCGAGCAGGTACATCGCGGACTTCTTGCTCGCCAGCCCCTGCGCCGCCTCCTGCCACGTGCGCCCGAGCGCCCCCTCCTGGTGGTAGGGCAGCAGCTCTTTCCACGTGTTGAAGACGGTGGCGACCTTCGGGTCCTGCCAGGACTCCTTGCCGGCCATCAGGTCGACGTGGAACTGATAGCCGTTGTGGCGCAGGTTGAGGATGTCGAACGTGCCCATCGCGGGCCAGCCGTCCTTGTCGGCGAAGCCGAGCGGCGAGTAGCCGGCCTTCTGCATCTTCGGCAGGAGCGCCTTGAGCTCGTCGAAGGACTGCGGGACCTCCCAGCCCTCCTTCTCCCACACGCTCTTGCGGTAGAAGAGCGCCCACGGGTAGTAGTAGTACGGCACGAAGTACTGCTTGCCGTCGAGGCCCGTGGACGCCTTCTTGAGGGCGTCGGAGTAGTTGGGGCCGATCTTCTGCCAGACGTCTGAGATCTCGGTCGCGAGGCCGCGCTGGGCGAAGAACTGCATGCGGTAGCCGGCGAACCACATGAAGGCGTCGTCGGGCTTGCCCTGGAGGTAGCTGTTGATCTGCTCCTGGAACGTGTTGTGGTCGACGGTGTTGACGTCGACCGTGCCGCCGGTGGCCGTCTTGAAGGCGGCGAACACCTTCTCGTAGGAGGCCTTGGGCACCGCGTCGGACGCGTTGGAGCCGAGCGTGACCGTGCCGACCGCCTTCTTCCCGCCGCCGCCACCGCCTCCGGCGCTCTGGGTCGAGCCGCCGTCGTCGCCGCCGCAGCCCACCAGCGAGGCCGGCAGCGCCGCCAGGGCCGCGGTGCTCGCGGCACCTTTCAGCAGCGTGCGGCGGCTGACCGGGGCATCCGTGTCGAACGGGATCCTCATCGCGCCTCTCCTCCTCCTCTGCGCACCATCGCGACTTCGCACGAAACAACGCGACCTATCAAAGGCCAGCACATAACACCCCGATAGCTCCCGCCTGTCAAGGGCGAATCACACGAATCTCTCGTCGCGCCTGCGCGATCTCGCAAGCAGCGGACGTTGTGTTGCGATGCTTTGTGTTGACTTCTGGGCGGCAGTAGAGGAAAACTCCGCCGCATGACCGCGTGGCCGATCGCGCTGGACCGCCTGGCGTACGGGGGCGACTACAACCCCGAGCAGTGGCCGGAGACGACGTGGCGCGAGGATGTGCGCCTGATGCGCGAGGCGGGCGTGAACCTGGTCAGCGTCGGCGTCTTCTCCTGGGCACTGCTGGAGCCGGAGCCCGGACGCTTCGACTTCGGCTGGCTCGACCGGGTCCTGGACCTCCTGCACGAGGGCGGAGTGCGCGTGGACCTCGCGACCGCGACGGCCTCTCCTCCGCCGTGGTTCAGCCGCGCGCACCCCGACAGCCTTCCGGTGACCTTCGACGGCCGCACGCTGTGGCCGGGCGGGCGCCAGGCGTACTGCCCGAGCAGTCCCGCCTACCGGGCGGCCGCGGCGCGGCTGGTCGAGCAACTGGCGACGCGCTACGCCGGCCACCCGGCGCTGGCGATGTGGCATGCCAACAACGAGTACGGGTGCCACGTCGCGCGCTGCTACTGCGACGTCAGCGCGGCCGCGTTCCGCGACTGGCTGCGGCGCCGTCACCGGGATCTCGACGCGCTCAACGAAGCCTGGGGCACCGCGTTCTGGAGCCAGCACTACTCCCGCTGGGACGAGATCAACCCACCGCGGCAGGCGCCGAACTTCATCAACCCCACGCAGCAGCTCGACTTCGCGCGCTTCTCCTCAGACGAGCTGCTCGCCTGCTTTCGCGCCGAGCGCGAGATCCTGCGCCGGCTCACGCCGGACGTCCCGGTGACGACGAACTTCATGACCCCGGCGTTCAAGCCGCTGGACTACTTCAGGTGGGCGCCGGAGCAGGACGTGATCTCGACGGATCACTACCTGCGGCCGGCCGAGGGCGACCCGAACCTCGACCTCGCGCTGTCGGGAGACCTCACGCGCGGGCTCGCCGGCGGCGCGCCATGGCTGCTGATGGAGCACTCGACGAGCGCGGTCAACTGGCAGGAGCGCAACCTCGCCAAGCGGCCCGGGCAGATGCGGCGCAACAGCCTCGCGCACGTCGCCCGCGGCTCGGACGGGGCGCTGTTCTTCCAGTGGCGCGCGTCCCGCCGCGGCGCCGAGAAGTTCCACTCCGGCATGGTGCCCCACGCCGGCGAGGACTCGCGCATGTGGCGCGAGGTCGTCGCGCTCGGTCGCGACCTCGAGCGGCTGGCGCCGGTGCGCGGGAGCCGCGTGGTGGCCGAGGTGGCGATGCTGTGGGACTACGAGAGCTGGTGGGCCGTCGAGCTCGACTCCCATCCCTCCGCCGATGTGACCTATCTCGATCGCGTGCGCGCGTTCCATGCGGCGTTGTGGCGCGCCGGCGTCACCGTGGACGTCGTTCATCCAGAGCACGAGTGGTCCGGGTATCAGTTGGTGCTCGTGCCGAGCCTGTATCTGGTGAGCGATGCGACCGCCGAGGCGCTCGAGCGCTACGTGCGCATGGGCGGCCATGCCGTGGTGTCGTACTTCAGCGGGATCGTGGACCCCGACGACGCGATCCGCCTCGGCGGCTACCCGGGCGCGTTCCGCGAGCTGCTCGGCGTGCGGGTGGAGGAGTTCCGGCCGCTCGCGGCGGGCGAGACGGTCGAGCTGGACGACGGCTCGGTGGCGTCGGTGTGGACCGAGGACCTCCGGCTCGACGGGGCACGGGCGGTGATGTCGCATCTCGACGGGCGCCCGGCCGTGACCCGGCACGAGTACGGCGACGGCGTCGCGTGGTACGCCGCCACGCGCCTGGACCCGGCGCCGCTGCTGGAGCGCGTGTGCGCCGAGGCCGGCGTCGAGCCGGTGCTGCCGGGGCTGCCCGCGGGCGTCGAAGCGGTGCGCCGGCGCGGCGCGGACGGCGACTTCGTGTTTGTGCTCAACCACACGGCCGGCGCGGTCGCCGTGCCCGGCGAGGACCTGCTGGGCGGCGACGGGACGGTGCCTGCCGGCGGCGTCGCCGTGATGAGAGGCTGACGCGCGTGCTCGCACGCCAGCGGCAGGAGCGGATCCTCGAGGCGCTGCGGGCCTCCGGCGGCGTGCGCGTGTCCGACCTGACGGAAGAGCTGCAGGTGTCGTACATGACGATCCGCCGCGACCTCGACGCGCTGGCCGAGCGCGGCCTGGTCGAGAAGGTGCACGGCGGCGCGACCGTCGCGACCCAGCGCACCGCCGACGAGCCGGGCTTCGAGGCCAAGTCCTTCCGCGAGCGCCCGGAGAAGGAGGCGATCGCGGCGGAGGCCGTCCGGCTCGTGCGGCCCGGGACGGCGATCGGCGTCACGGCGGGCACGACGACGTGGACGCTGGCGCGCTACCTGCGCGACATCCCGAACCTCACCGTGGTCACCAACTCGGTGCCGGTCGCGGAGGTGATGCGCCACTCGGGCCGCACCGACCTCTCGATCGTCCTCACCGGCGGGCTGCGCACGCCCTCGGACGCGCTCGTCGGCCCCGTCGCCGACCTCGCCGTGCGCTCGATGCACGTCGACCTGCTGTTCATGGGCGTCCACGGGATGGAGGAGCGCGGCGGGTTCACGACGCCGAACCTGCTCGAGGCCGAGACCAACCGCGCCCTCGTGCGCTCCGCCCGCCAGCTCGTGGTCGTCGCCGACCACACCAAGTGGGGCATCGTCGGCCTCTCCACGATCGCCGCGCTCGACGAGGCCGACGTGCTCGTGACCGACGACCGCCTCAGCCCGGAGGCCCAGGCGACGCTCGGCGAGCACGTCGGCAAGCTCGTCATCGCGCGCAGCGTCGAGGAGAACGGGGCTTAGCCCACCGGCAGGGCCCGGGCCGCGGCCGCCGCGGCGTGTAGCGAACGCGCCAGCGCGCGCTCGCGGGCGGGCCGCGCGAGCCCGGTGCCGCAGGCCGGCGTGAGCAGGCTGTGGGCGAACAGCCGCGCCGGCTCGATGCCGAGCGCGGCGACGGCGTCGGCCAGTCGCGCCGCCGCGAACCCGGTGCCCTCGCGGCCCTGCACCGGCAGCAGGCCCCACGCGATCCGCCCGCCCCGCTCGATCTGCGCCGCGGCACGCGGGTCGGCGCCGTAGCGCGCGACGTCGAGGCTCAACACGTCCGGCGCCGCCGCCTGGACCGCGTCCCACGGGACGGGGCAGCAGAAGTGCAGGCCCCACGCGGGCGCCGCCGCGCGCAGCGGGTCCCACACGTGCGCGGCGGCCGCCGACGCGCCCGCCGGCTCGTCGACGATCAGCAGCGCGCCGAGACCGCGGCCCGCGAGCGCGGCGACCTGCGCGCTCGCCGCCGCCGCGAGCCAGACGGCGATCTCGCGGGCGAGGGAGACGACGGCGGGCGCAAACGCGGGCGCCGGGTCGTGCGCCTCCAGCGCGGTCGCGAGCGTCAGCGGGCCTGTCACCTGGAGCTTCACCACTCCGTGCGCCGGCGGGCGGGCGGTGACCTCGGCCAGGAACGCGTCCCAGGCGTGCGGGCGCTCGCGGTCGCGCTCCGGCGACCATCCGCACGACGGGCCGAGCCACTCCGCGACCATGTCGCCGTCGAGCCGCGGCAGCTGCGGGCAGAACGGCACGTCGTACGCCGTCGCGGCGTGCGCCGCGGCCTCGGCGGGCGACGCGAACGGCAGGCTGCCGACGCCGGTCGTCGCGCACGCGGCCAAGCGCTCGAGCATCACGCCGCCATCCGCCGCCGGCGCGCCGCGGCCACGAGGTTCTCGAGCGCGGGGAGCGTCTCCTCCCAGCCGCGCGTCTTGAGCCCGCAATCGGGATTGACCCACAGCCGCTCGCGGCCGAGCCGCGCCTCGGCGAGCGCCAGCAGACGCTCGATCTCCTCGACCTCGGGCACGCGCGGCGAGTGGATGTCGTACACGCCCGGCCCGATCTCGTTGGGATACTCGAAGCGATCGAAGACGTCGAGCAGCTCCATGTCCGAGCGCGACGCCTCGATCGAGAGCACGTCGGCGTCCAAGCGGGCGATGTGCTCGATCATCTCGCCGAACTCCGAGTAGCACATGTGCGTATGGATCTGGGTCTCCGGGCGGGCCGGGGCGGCGGTCAGCCGGAAGCAGTCGACGGCCCAGCGGACGTACTCGTCCTGCTCGGAGGGGTGCAGCGGCAGGCCCTCGCGCAGCGCCGCCTCGTCGATCTGGATCGCGAAGCAGCCGGCCGCCTCCAGGTCGCGCACCTCGTCCTGGATCGCGAGCGCGATCTGCGTGCAGGTCTCGCGCCTCGGCTGGTCGTCGCGCACGAACGACCACTGCAGGATCGTCACCGGCCCCGTCAGCATGCCCTTGACGGGCCTGGACGTCAGCGACTGCGCGTGCCGCCACCACGCGAGCGTCATCGGCTCCGGGCGCGAGACGTCGCCGTGCAGGATCGGCGGCTTGACGCAGCGGCTGCCGTAGGACTGAACCCAGCCGTGCTCGGTGAACGCGAAGCCCTCGAGCTGCTCGCCGAAGTACTCGACCATGTCGGCGCGCTCCGCCTCGCCGTGCACCAGCATGTCGAGGCCGAGCTCCTCCTGGAGCTCGATCGCCTCCGCGATCCGCTCGCGCATGAAGCGCTCGTACTCCCCGGCGCCGAGCGCGCCGGAGCGCAGCTCGCGCCGCGCGCGGCGGATCTCCGCGGTCTGCGGGAACGAGCCGATCGTCGTCGTCGGCAGCGGCGGCAGCGCCACGCGCTCCCGCTGCGCCGCCGCGCGCTGCGCGTACGGCGCCGAGCGGGCGTAGTCGGCCGGCCGCAGCGCGGCGACCCGCGCCCGCACGGACTCGTCGCGCGGCACCGGCGCGACGGCGCGCTGCGGCCACTCCCCCGCCTTGAGCAGCGCGAGCTCCTCGAGCTTCTCGTAGGCGAACGCGAGCCGCCCGGGCAGCGCGCGTTCCCGTGACGCGTCGTAGGGGACGTGCAGCAGCGAGCACGACGGCGCGATCGTCACCCGGTCCTCCCCGAGGGCCGTGATCGCTCGGTCGATCAGGGCGCGCGCCCGCTCGAGGTCGGCGGCCCAGACGTTGCGGCCGTCGATGACGCCGAGCGACAGCCGCGTGGACCCGCCGGCGACCGCCGCGAGCGCCGGCTCGAGCTGCTCGGGCGCGCGCACGAGGTCGAGGTGGATCTCCGCGGCGCCGAGCGCGAAGACCTCCCCGGGCACGCGCCCGAAGTAGGTCGTCAGGCACAGCTCGCGCTCGCCCGCGGCGTCCTCGAGCGCGCGCCAGGCGCGCTCGAACCCCTCGTAGCGCCCCGTCACCAGGCACGGCTCGTCGATCTGGAACTCGCGCGCGTCGAGGGCGTCCACGAGCTCCGCGTACACCGGCAGCAGGGCGTCGAGGCATGACAGAGGCGCCTTCGCGAGCTGCACGAACGACCACGGGCCGAGGATCACCGGCCGGCCCTCGATGCCCAGCGCGCGGGCCTCGGCGAGCTGCTCCAGCCAGTGGTCCGGGCGGGCGGCGAGCTCGCCGGTGAGCCGCGGCACGAGGTAGTGGTAGTTGGTGTCGAACCACTTCGTCATCTCGAGCGGCCGCGCGCCACGCGCGGCCTCGAAGTAGGCGTCGAGCCCCGGCTCCACGGCGCCGACGGCGACCGCGGTGTCGAGCACGTGGTCGTAGAGGCTCGCGTCGCCCACGCAGATCACGTCGATCCCGGCGTCCGCGGCTCGCCGCCACAGCGCCGCGCGCTGCTCGCGCGCGACGGCCAGCAGCTCCTCGTCGGTCGCGCGGCCGGACCAGCGCGCCTCGAGCGCCGTCTTGAGCTCACGGTTCGGGCCCACGCGGGGAAGGCCCAGCACGGCGGTGCGTGCCATATGGGTGCTCCTTGTGCTCCGTGCGGCCCGTACGCGAGGCCGCTGATGTCGGGGCCGGCGTGCGTGCCGGCGGAAGCGACAGGTCTTCGGGCTCGGACGTGATCGAGGCGACCGCCTTCCCAGGCCCTTGGGCCCAGTGGCATCGAGTCGCGTGCACGTCCCTACCGCTGCGCGTCAGCTCCGGATTTCGAACCGGATTCCCTGGCCCGTTCAGGTGGGCGCGATCGTTTCCGCCGGGAACCTTATCGAGGACTCACCCGGCCGCGCCATCATGCATGCATGGCAAACGCGCAGGGATCCCGCAGGAAGCGCCGCGAGGAGGCCCGGGCGGCGCGTCAGGAGGCCGAGCAGCGCGAAGCGGCCCAGTCCGCACGCCGGCGCAGACTGCTCCAGCTCGGCGCGCTCGTCGGGATCGCCGCAATCGTCGTCGTCGTGGCGATCGTCATCTCCTCCGGCGGCACGAGCACCCCGAAGAAGCAGAGCGGCGAGGCGATCGCCGGCCAGACGCTCGCGGCCCAGGAGTTCGGCGGGATCCCGCAGTCGGGCAACGCGCTGGGCGATCCGAAGGCGCCGCACACGCTCGTCGAGTACGGCGACCTCGTGTGCCCTGCCTGCAAGGCCTACTCCGACGACATCCTCCCGCCGATCATCGAGAAGTACGTCCGCTCCCACAAGCTGCGGATCGAGTTCGACGCGTTCGGCTTCGTCCGCCCGTGGTCGCAGCCGGCCGCCCAGTACTCCTACGCCTCCGGGCTGCAGGACAAGAGCTGGAACTTCGACCGCATCTGGTACATCAACCAGGGCGACGAGAGCGACAACTACGTCAACGACGCGTTCGCGCGCAAGATCGCCGCGGGCGTGCCCGGCCTGGACGCCGACAAGCTGATCGCCGACAGCAGGACGGCCGCCGCCAAGGACGCGGTGGCCAAGGCCCAGGGCGAGTTCCAGAGCTTCGGCTTCGACGCGACCCCGTCGTTCGCCGGCGGGACGACCGGCGGCACGATGAAGCCGGTCGACCTCAGCCAGAACCCCGATCAGGCGATCTCGAGCCTGATCGCGGGCAAGTCCTCAGGCGATTAGGGGCCTAGCGCCTGCACCAGCTTGCGCTCCTCGGGCCCGAACCACGGTGCTGAGCCGGCGGCGGCGTTCTCCGCGGCTCGCTCGGGCCGTGAGGTCGCGGGTATCGCGACCGTGCAGCGCGGGTCGGAGAGGACCCACTTGAGCAGCGCCTGGCCCCAGGTCTCGACGCCGAACTCGCGCAGCGGCGCGAGCTGCTCGGGCGACGGCGGCCGGCGCGTCAGCGCGCCCTCGCCGAACGGGCGCATGATCAGCACGCCGAGCCCGAGCTCCTCCGCGAGCGGGAGGATCTCGCGCTCGACCTCGCGCTGGCGCGGGTTGTAGGGCACCTGGATCGCGTCGATGCGCCCGCTGCGCATCACCTCGGCGAGCTCCGAGAACGCGCCGGCGCTGCAGTGCGTCGCGCCGAGCGCGCGGACGCGGCCCTCGTCGCGCAGGCGCTCGAGCAGCGCCAGGTGCGCGCGCGTGTTGACCAGGTTGTGGACCTGGTAGAGGTCCACCCGCCCGTACCAGTCCAGCGCCGCGGCGGCCTGGCGCTCGCCGTCGGCGGCATCGGGCGTCCAGATCTTGGTCGCGACGTACGCCTCCTCGCGGCGGCCGTCGAGCGCGGCGGCGAGCACGCGCTCGGCCGCGCCGTACATGGGCGAGCTGTCGAAGACGCGGATGCCGGCGTCGAGGCCGGCGCGCACGACGGCGTGCGCGCCGGTCTCTCGCGGGCCGCGCACGTCGAACGTCTTCCACGTCCCCATCCCGACGACCGGCACGTCCTCGCCGGCGAGCCTGCGCATCTCCATCACGCCGTCACCGCCTCGGGCTCCGCCGCCGGCTCGGGGCGCGTCCGGGGCGGCTGGCGCAGGGCGAAGCACGCCCCTGCGGCGGCGAGCATGATCGCGGCCGGGACGATCAGCGACCAGCGCATCGCGGAGACGAACGCGAAGTCGAACACCTCGCGCGCGACGGCGGCCACGCGCTGGGCGATCTCCTCGGGCAGCCCTGCCGGAGGCGTGGCGCCGGTCTGCCCGGCGCCGACCTCCAGGCCGCCGCTCGCCGCCTTGTCGAAGCCGTGGACGAAGCCGGAGCGCGCCTGTGCGGGCAGCTCGCCGGCGCGCGCGATCGCCTCGTCGTGCAGCGAGGCCGCGAGCCGGTTCTGCAGCACCGCGCCGACCAGCGCGCCGCCGATCGCGCCGCCGAGCTGGCGCGTGGTGTTCAGGAGCCCGGACGCGGCGCCCGCGAGCGGCGGCGGGACCTGGCCCATCGCCATCGTGATCATCGGGACGAAGATCCCGCTGACGCCGAGCCCGCCGAGGATCATCCCCGGCACGAACACCCAGCGCGACGTGCTCACGCCCGCGATCGCCACCAGCGCCAGCATGCCGGCCGCGAACAGCGTCAGCCCGGTCATGAGGATGTACTTGCCGCCGATGCGGTCCGTGAGGCGGCCGCTGACCGGCGAGAAGACCATCGAGGTGAGCGAGAACGGCACGTACACCAGTCCCGCCTGCAGGGCGCTCAGCCCGAGCACCGACTGCAGGTAGATGGTGAACGGCAGGAACAGTCCCGCCATGCCGAGGTGCACGGCCGCGGCGACGGCGAGGATCAGGCCGTAGTTGCGGTCCTTGAAGAGGGCGAACGGGACGAGCGGCTCGCGCCCGCCGGTCTGCCGGCGCCGTTGCATCCAGACGAAGGTCGCCAGCAGGACGGCGCCGCCGGCGAGCAGCCCGATGATCCTTGCGTCCCAGTCGTAGCGCTGGCCCTCGATCAGCGCGTAGGTGATCGCGGTCAGGGCGAGCGTCGAGACGAGCACGCCCGCCATGTCGAGCCGGTGCCTGCGGCCCGGGCGCAGGTCGGGCACGATCCACAGCGTCAGCGCGATCGAGAGCACGCCGAAGGGCAGGTTCACGAAGAAGATCCCGCGCCAGTCCCAGTGGGTGACGATGAAGCCGCCGAGCGTCGGTCCCGCGACCGCCGCCACGCCGGCGACCACGCCGTTGACGGCGAACGCCGACCCCCGCTTCTCTGGCGGGAACAGCGGCAGCACGATCGCGAGCGGCTGCGGCGTGAGCAGCGCGGCGCCGACGCCCTGCACGGCCCGCGCCGCGATCAGCGCGGCCGGGCTGTTCGAGATCCCACAGGCGGCGGAGGCGAGCGTGAACAGCGCGGTGCCGGCGAGGAAGACGTTGCGCGGGCCGAAGATGTCGCCGAGCCGGCCGGCCGTGATCAGGCACACGCCGAGCACGAGCACGTACGCGTTGAGCACCCACAGCGCCTCGTCGATCGACGCGTTCAGCGAGTCCACGAGCTGCGGGATCGCGACGTTGACGATCGTCACGTCCAGCAGCGTCATGAAGAGGCCGAGGCTGAGGACGCTGAGCGCAGCGAAGGGGTTGTCGCGCCGGCTCACGACACGAGCCTGAGGTCGGGCGGCTCGTGCAGCGGCCGGAGGGCCGTGAGGGCGAGGTGGTTCAGGCGCATGGGTTCGCTCGAACCATATGCGGACGTTCGCCGGCCCCGCCGTCAGGCGTCGTCGGACCCGCCGTCGTCGGCCGAGTCGGCCGAGTCGGCCGCGTCCGGGTCGCGCGCGTCGACGTCCGGCTCCGATTCCTGGCGCTCGTCGTGCTCGCGCAGCGCGTCGCGCACCTCGTCCATCTCTGGTCTGGGTCGTCGTTCCTCCACGAGACGAGCCCTACCCCCGGATCGCGGCCCCCAGACGGGCGGCACCCTCGCGCAGCTCGCCAGGCGACGCTGTGGCGAACGAGAGCCGGAGGGTCTCCGGGCGCCCCGCCCCTGCGTAGAAGAACCGGCCCGGGACGAACGCGACGCCCCGCTCGAGCGCCACCGGCAGCAGCGCCTCGGCGTCGAACCCGTCCGGCAGCGTCACCCACACGAACAGGCCGCCCTCCGGGGACGTCCACGCGCTGCCCTCGGGCAGCTGCTCGGCCAACCCCTCCAGCAGCGCGTCGCGGCGCGGGCGGTAGTGGGCGGCGAGGCCGGCGATGTGCGCGCCCATGTCGTGGCGCTCGAGCCAGACCGCGGCGGCCATCTGATTGATCGTCGGCGAGTGCAGGTCGGCGGCCTGCTTGGCGACCGCGAGCGGCCCGCGCAGCGGCTCCGGCGCGCGCAGGTAGCCGAGCCGCAGGCCGGGCGAGAGCACCTTGGACAGCGTCTGCACGACGATCGTGCGGTCGCGCGCCGCCGGCTGGGCCGCGAGCAGGTCGACCGGGTCGCCCTCGAGCCGCAGCGCGCTGTACGGATCGTCCTCCACGACCCACAGCCCCGCGGCGGCGGTCGCCTCGGCGAGCGCCGCTCGCCGTGCGGCGGGGATCGTGCGCCCCGTCGGGTTCTGGAACGTCGGGATCAGGTAGACGGCCTTCGCGCGGTGCTCGCGGGCGAGCTCGACCAGCGCGTCTGGCTCCGGCCCCTCAGCGTCCGACGGCACGGCGACGGGCCGCGCGTCGGCGAGCCCGAAGGACTGCAGCGCGGCGAGGTACGTCGGGTCCTCGACGAGCACCGCGTCGCCCGGGTCCAGCAGCGCCGACGCGATCAGGCCGAGCGCCTGCTGCGAGCCGGTGGTGACGATCACCTCGGCGCCGGCGCAGTCCTCGAGGCCGCCCGCCCGCAGCCGCGCCGCGAGTAACTCGCGTAAGCGCGGGTCGCCCTCGGTGAGCGAATACTGGAGCGCCCGCCGCCCGTCCGCACCGCCGAGCACGGTGGCGAACGCCTCGGCCAACCCCTCGACGTCGAACGTGTCCGGCGCCGGAAGACCGCCGGCGAGCGAGATCACCTCCGGGCGGTTGGCGAGCTCGAGCAGGTCGCGGACCGGCGAGGACTCGGTGCCGGTGAGCCGGCGGGACAACGTGGCGCCGGCGTGCGGCGGGGGCGAGATAGCCATCGGTGGCCTTTCGGGAAGCGGAGCTGGGACAGGGACAGCCACCGCCCTCCCCGGCGCCGGCCGGGGCCTAAGGGGCGGTGGTGCGGGCTACTCGCCGGATGCGCGACATCCCGACAATCCTACGTCCGAGTGCAAGTCCCGCGACCGGAGGCGCCGGGCGGTGAGGGTTGCGGCCGCCAGGGCGGCGCGGGGCCGTGTTCGGTGCAAGTGAGTCACCGAACGGACCTCACGTCCGCCTGACGCGGTAGACCTGATGCGGTGGCCCGCCGTCGTCGACGCCGTTCCGGGACGCTCGGGTACACGCCCCGAGCCGGCTCGCCCTTCCTGTCGGGGCCGCCCGCGCGGCGGCGGCGCCGCAACCGCAGCCTGCCGTCCCTGAGCGCCGTCCTGACGGTCATCGTCGTCATCGCCGCACTCGGCGCCGGCGGCTATTACCTCGTCTCCAAGCAGCTCGAGACCGACCACCGGCCCGCGACCGTGCGGGCGTTCGTCACCGCGTGGGAGAAGGGCGACCAGAAGGCGATGTGGCGGCTGATCGACGCGCGCAGCCGCAAGGCGCACCCCGAGCTCGGCTTCACCAAGGACTACGCGCAGGCGTACCGCGCCGCGACCGTGAAGACCGTCGCGGTCGGGCGCCTCTCCCCCGTCAAGGACGGCGTCGCCACCGCGCCGGTGACCGTCACGACGCGCTACTTCGGCACGCTGCGCGGGACGGTTCGCTTCCCCGTCCACGAGGAGGGCCAGACCGCGCTCATCGCCTGGACGCCGGACATGCGGCTCCCGGGCCTCAGGGGCGACGAGGAGGTGCGCCGGCGCAGCGGCGATACGCCGCGCCGCGGCGACATCTACGACACGACCGGCCGTCTGCTCGCCGACGACCCGACCGGCGCGTCGATCGCCGGCGTCGCCGGCGACAAGCCGACCGGGCTCGAGCGCATCTACAACGACCGCCTCGCGGGCCGCCCGAGCTCCACGCTGAGGTTCGGCGACCGCACGGTCGCCAAGGTCCCGCGCGTGCCCGGCAGGTCGGTCCACACGACGATCCGGCTCGGCCTCCAGAAGACGGCGCTGAGCGCGCTCGGCGGCAAGCTCGGCGGCGTCGCGGTGGTCAAGCCCAGCGACGGCTCGGTGCTCGCGCTCGCCGGCCTCGCCGTCTCCGCCCCGCAGCCGCCCGGCTCCACGTTCAAGATCATCACGCTCGCCGCCGCGCTCCAGCACGGCGTCGCCAAGCCGACGAGCTCCTACCCGAGGCGCACGTCGGCGACCTTGTCGGGCGTCAAGCTCGGCAACGCCAGCGGCGAGACCTGCGGCGGCAGCCTGACCGCGTCCTTCGCCGACTCGTGCAACTCGGTCTTCGCGCCGCTCGGCGCCAAGCTCGGGGCGAAGAAGCTCGTCGCGACGGCCGAGGCGTTCGGCTTCAACGACACGCCCGCCGTCCCCGCCGCCAAGCCGAGCACGATTCCGAAGGCGTCCCAGCTCAAGGACGCGATCGCCGTCGGCTCGAGCGCGATCGGCCAGAACAAGGACCTCGCGACGCCGCTCGGCATGGCCGAGGTCGGCGCGACGATCGGCAACCGCGGCGTGCACGTCAAGCCGCGGATCGTCAAGAGCGCCAAGGTCCACCGCAACCGCGCCGTCAGCTCCACGGTCGCAGGAAACGTGCGCGACATGATGATCGCCGTGATCAGCAGCGGCACCGGCACGGCGGGCGCCGTCCCCGGGGTCCAGGTCGCCGGCAAGACGGGCACCGCCGAGCTCGTCGCCAACTCCAAGAACCCCAAGGACGCCGACGCCTGGTTCGTCGCCTTCGCCCCCGCGCGCAAGCCGAAGGTCGCCGTCGCGGTGATGCTCGTCGGCGCCGGCTTCGGCGGCACCGCCGCCGCGCCGGTCGCCAAGAAGGTGCTGCAGGCCGCGTTATGAGCCGCTGAAGATCGCCACCGGCAGGAACGCGCTCACCAGAACACGCCGGCGACGGTGTCGCCGGCCCCTACCGCCAGGTGCGGCTGATTCGAAGCGTCCCGGAGGCAATGCACACCATCGGGCGGGAAGTAGTGCGTGGTGGCCATGCGCGGCACCCGATGCCTGGACAAGGTGTCGGTTGCCTCCGGCCCTCGGTTCACGAAGACTGCGCGACATGCGAAGCATGCGCCTCGGCGAAGCCGTGATCAGCACCGCCCTGCTCTCCATCTACGTCGGCGCGCGCGGGACCGCCCTCGCCATCGCCGCCGCTCAGAGCTTGACTCGAAACGGCCAGGCGGTCTGAGAGGGCCGGATCGTGGATGCCAGACGACGGCCGGCGCCCTCTTAGACGAGTCCGACCCTGTGGGCGAGCGCGGCGGCCTCGGTACGCGAGCGGACGTCGAGCTTGGAGAGGATGCGCGACACGTGGACGCTGGCGGTCTTCTCGGCCATATAGAGCGCCTGCCCGATCTCGCGGTTGGTCCGGCCGTCGGCGAGCAGCGCCAGGACCTGGCGCTCGCGCGGCGTGAGGCCGAACGGATCCTCGTCCGCCGCCTCCGCGGCTGACTCGCCGGCGTCGCGCTCCAGCCGCAGGCGCGCGCGCAGCGCGAAGCCCTCGATCTCGGCGGCGAGCCAGGCGGCGCCGATCCGGTTGGCCTCGTCGAGGGCCTCGAGCGCCGTCGCCGCCGCAGCATCGCGGTCGCCGGCGGCGAGCTGAGCCTCGGCCCGGCGCCGGCGCGCCTGCGCGGCGCGGTAGGGACGGCCGAGGCCCTCCCAGGCGTCGGTCGCGGCGGCCCAGAGATCGGGGTCGTCACGATCCTCGGCGCGGGCCAGCTCCGCCCGCGCCGAAGCCAGGAAGGCAGCCTCGACGGGGCGCTCCCCGTCGGCGCACGCCTCGACGCGCAGCAGCAGCATCTGGGCGTTGGCGATCGCGCCGCTCGGGTCCTCGCCCAGGTCGCGCGCACGGACGGCCGCGTCGGCCTCGACGCGCACGCCGGTCGCGGACACGCGCGCCATCCGCTGCACGTCCTCCGAGCAGAACTCCAGCCGGTCCAGCGCGTTGTCGATCGCCTGGCGGGCGGCCTCGAGGTCGCCGGCGCGGCGTTCCAGCTCCGCGCGCAGCGACCCGAGCGGCCCGATCCACTGCGGCTCGCGCGAGTCGGACGCGATGTCCTCGGCCTGGTCGAGCAGCGTCCGCGCGCGGTCGTGGTCGCCGCGGCCGAGCGCCAGCTCGGTCCAGCGCAGGCACTCGTTGACGTACGTGGTGCCCATCGCCGGGCGCCCGGGCGGCGGCAGCTCGGCCTCCGCCAGCGCCCAGTCGCCCGCCTCGAAGGCGAGCTCGGCGCGCAGCAGGATCGGCCAGCGCGGGCGGATCCCGTGCTCGCGGGCGAGCGCCACGCCGTCGTCGGCGATCACGCGCGCCTCGGCCAGCCGCCCGGCGCCGGCAAGCGCGTCGCCGAGGTTGACGTAGGTCGTGAGCGCGGTCTGCAGGAAGCCGCCTTCGCGGGCGAGCGAGAGCGCGGAGCGCAGCGCCGCCTCCCCGTCTGCGGCCCGGCCGAGGCCGAACAGCGAGAAGCCCAGGCCGTCGAGCGCGCGGATCCGCGAGACGCTGTCGCCGACCGCCTCGGCGACCTGGATCGCGGTCTCGGCCGCTTCGACCGACTCGCGGAAGCGCGACTCGAGCATCAAGGCCTTCGCCATGCCCGAGAGCACCGTGGCGCGCGCCTCGCTCGGCTCCGCCGGCAGCAGCTCGAGCGCGCGCCGGCGCGTCTCCGCCGCCTCGCGCGGGCGGGCCATGTGGAACTGCTCGCGCGCGATCCGGTCGAGCAGGATCGCCGCGCGGTAGGGCTCGGCGCCCTGATCGATCTCCGCCAGCGCGGCGCGCAGCAGCGTCTCCGAGCGCCCGGGCTCATGCTCTTTGGAGGTCGCGTCCGCCGCGGCGGTGAGCAGCCCGACGTGATCGCGGCCGGTCAGCGCCTCGGGGTCGCCGACGCGATGCCACAGCTCCAGCGCGCGCGAGTACAGCGCCGCCGCCTCGCCGTACGCGTGCACGTTCTCGGCGGCCTCGCCGGCGCGGACCGAGGCGGCGAGCGCCTTCGGCTGATCGCCCGACGCGAAGTAGTGATGGGCGATGCCCGCGGCGAGATGCGCGCCGCCGTGGTCCGGCAGCCCTTCGGCGCGCGCCTCCAGCGCGCGGGCGAGCGCGAGGTGCAGCTCGGCCCGCTCGCCGGGGAGCAGGTCGTCGGCGACGACCTCGCGCAGCAGCGCGTGACGGAACGCGTAGCGGCCCTCGGAATCGGCGACGATCAGGTGCGCGGCGGCCGCCTCGCGCAGCGCGTCGCGCAGCTCGCGCGGGTCCATGCCCGACGCCTGGGCGAGGATTGTGTGATCGAGCCGGCGGCCCGTGGAGAGCAGCCGCAGGAGCTCCTGCGCCTGCGCCGGCAGCCGGTCGATCCGCAGCATCAGCGCGTCGCGCAGCGTCGGCGGCAGCGCCCCGCGGCCGTCCAGGCCCGCGGCCAGCAGCTCCTCCGCGAACAGCGGGTTGCCCTCCGAGCGGTCGAACAGCCGGGCGAGCAGGTCGGGCGCGGGCTTGGAGCCCAGGATGTCAGTCAGCTGCTCGGCGAGCTCGACCTGCGTGAGCGGGTGCAGCTCCACGCGCCGCGCGTTGGTCCCGCGCTCGAGCTCAGCGAGCAGCGGCCGCAGCGGATGGCGGCGGTGCAGCTCGTCCGGGCGGTAGCTGGCGACGACGAGGACGCGCTCGCGGCAGAGCGAGGACGCGAGGTAGACGAGGAAGGCGCGCGTCGAGCGGTCGGCCCAGTGCAGGTCCTCGATCGTCAGGACAAGCCCGTCCTCGCTCCCGAGTGCGTCGAACAGCTCGAGCAGGCCCTCGAACAGCCGCGCCTGCGCGGTCGAGGACTCCTCAGGCCGCGTGCCGCCGCTGCCGTCGCCGAGGCCGGGGAGCATGTGCGCGAGGCCTGAGCGGGCGGCGGGCGACAGCGCGTCCAGCGCCGGGTCGCCGGACCGCGCCAGCGGGCGCAGGGCGGCAACGATGGGCGCGTAGGGCAGCTCACCCTCGCCGAGCTCGACGCACTCGCCGCTCAGCACGCGCGCGCCGGAGGCGCGGGCGCTGCGCTCGAGCTCGGTCAGCAGGCGCGTCTTGCCGACGCCGGACTCGCCGGCCACGAACGCGATCGACGGGCGTCCCCGGCGCGCCTCGTCGAGCGCGGCCTGGAGCTCCGCCAGCTCAGCGGCGCGTCCGACGAAGGTGGCGCTCGACACACGCGTTGCCATGTGAGCAGTATCGCGCCGATGGCCGACGGCGCCACCACCGCCGCCACGCGGGGAGCGGCGGGCGGCGGTGACGTTGACAGCGGACACGCCGGGCATGCTGGCGGCGCGGCGGCCGGCTCGCATCGGGCGGATGGAGCCGGGTCGCCGCGCAGACCCCTTATGCCGGGCCTAGGAGACCCTTAGGGACGATCCGGCGGCCAGGGCGGCTGCGGCGGCTTGGACATCACCTCGACGAGGTTGCCGCCGGGATCGCGGACGAACACGCGCGGCGCGTCCCATGCGTTCAGGCCGTCGCGCAACTCGAAGCCGGCCTCGCGCAACCGGCGCACGTCGGACTCGTAGTCGGGCGCGACGACCGCCACGTGACCTTCGCGCATGTTGACCGCGTCGTCGGACGGGATCAGGTGGATCTGCGTCCCCTCGCGCTGCACCCAGGTGAAACGGCCTCCCAGCAGGGGCGGCGCCTGCATCTCCTCGAAGCCGAGCAGCTCCCAGAAAGCGACGCACTCGCGAACGCGGTCCGGTGGAACCTCCAGCGAGGTGTGTTGCAGCATCGACCCAGGATACGGCGCGGCGATAGGCTCGGGAGCTCCGGTTGGACCACGCAACCGGAGCCCCCGTCGCGGGACACCCCTCCGCCGCCGCAAGGTATTCCATGCGTCTCCACTTGACAAGAGATGACCTCCGGTAAGCCGGACGGAGAAGGCGCGCCGGAGCCTGCGCTGGGCCGCGATTTCGGCTCGCACGTGCGCGAGCTGCGGCGCAGGCGGCGCTGGTCGCTCGAGTCGCTCTCGAAGGCCTCGGGCGTGAGCCGCTCGATGCTCTCGGAGATCGAGCGCAACCAGGCCAATCCGACGCTCGCGACCGCGCTCGGGATCGCGCGCGCGTTCGGCATGCGGCTTGGCGACCTGGTCGACGGCCACCCCGCCGACAGCCGGCTGCAGGTGATCCGCTCCAACGACCCGTCCTACGACTACCGCTCGGACGCCGAGTGCACGCTGCGCACGCTCTCCCCGCTCAGGCCGGACCGCGCGTTCGAGTTCTACCGCGTCGACTTCGAGCCCGGCGGCGCGCTGCGCAGCCCGCCGCACTTCGAGGGCACGCGCGAGCTCGTCTACGTCGACCGCGGGCGCGTCACCGTCGAGTCGGGAGACGAGTCCTCGCGGCTCGGCGCCGGCGACTCGATCATGTACGCCGCCGACGTCCCGCACGCGATCGTCAACGCGGGCCGCTCGCACGCCCGCGTCTTCCTGATCGACCTGTTCCCGCCTACCGCCTGAGCGCGGCCCGCACGACCGCCTCGTCCTCGGCGCCGGAGGCGCCCGACGCGCCCATCGCGCCGATCAGCTCCGCGCCGTCGACGATCGGCAGGCCGCCGATCTGCGGCGTGAAGCGCCCGTGGGTGGCGGACGAGATCGCGGCGCTGAACGCGTGCAAGTCCTTCATCTTGTCGCCCTGCGCGGCGCTGGGCGTCTGCCACGCGGCCGCCGTCCACGCCTTGCCGAGCGCGACCTCGGGCGTGATCCACGGCGCGCCGTCCATACGGTGCAGCGCCACGAGATGGCCGCCGGCGTCGACGACCGCGAACGACAGCGTCAAGCCCTGCCGCGCCGCCTCCTCCTCCCCGGCGCGGATGTAGCCCAGCGCCCGCTCGAGCGTGATCATGCGGCCGGGACCTCCACGGTGGTCGTCAGCAGCAGCGCTTCGCGGGCCGCCTTACGGCTTTCCTCGGCGAAGTCCGGCGCGGCGCACATGAGCAGCGTGTTCCCCTCGGGCCCGCCGAGCATGTAGGCGAAGACGGCGAGTCCCTCAGGGGGCGCGATCGTGTCGACCACCTCGCCGGCCGGCGAGATGCGGGCGACCGGGCCGCCGAGCGCGTTCGCGGCCCACACGTGGCCTTCGGCGTCGAGCGTCAGGCCGTCGGGCGCGAAGGTGGCTCCGGCGAGCATCTGGTCGAGCGGGCCGACCGCGGGCGTCGGCTGCAGCTGCGCCCAGACCCGGCGATTGCCCAGCGATCCGCCGGGCTCGATCCCGAACGCCGTGATCCGGCCGCCGAGCGTCTCGTTCACCAGCAGCGTCGAGCCGTCGATCACCGCGCCGTTCGGGAAGATCAGGTCCTCGGCGGCGACGGAGACCGCGCCATCCGGCGCCACCCGCAGGAGCTTCGCGTGGCGCGCGTCCGCGCCGCCCATCAGGTCGAAGCCGAAGTTGCCGACGTACGCGGTGCCGTCCTCGGCGACGACCATGTCGTTGAGCAGCCCGCTGCAGTGCTCGCCGAGCTCCGCGTGCACGCTCAGCTCGCCGTCGCGCAGGCGCAAGAGGCGATGATCGCGCATCGACACGACCAGCAGGGAGCCGTCCGGCAGCCAGCCGAGGCCGGAGGGCTGGGCGCCGCCTTCGAGCGTCAGCACGGCTTCAGCGCGTCCGTCCGGTTGGACGGTGAGGACCGTATGCCGGTAGAAGTCAGAGACCCACCAGCGCCCGTCGCGCCAGCGGGGACCCTCGAAGTAGTGCCCACCTGACAGCAGCGTGACCAGCTCCCTCGCTCCCATCGGCCGCAGCCTACTCCGCGATCGCGCGGACGGAGCCACGCCGCGCGTGACGGCGACGGAGCTGTTCTTCGACCTCGTGTACGTGTTCGCGGTGACGCAGCTCTCGCATCTGCTGCTCGGCCATCTCACCCCGCGCGGCGCGCTCGAGACGGCGGTGCTGCTGGCGGCGGTCTGGTGGGCGTGGAACTACACCGCGTGGGCGACGAACTGGATCGATCCGGACAGGCCGCCCGTACGCGCGCTGCTGATCGGGCTCATGCTGCTGAGCCTGATCATGTCGGCGGCGATCCCCGAGGCGTTCGACGGGCGCGGGCTGCAGTTCGCGGGCGCGTTCGTCGCGATGGGCCTGGTGCGCGGCGCCTTCATGGTCTACGCGCTGCGCGGGAGCCGGATGGGCCGCAACTACGCGCAGCTGACGGCGTGGACGGCGATCGCGGGCGCCGTGTGGATCGTGGGAGCGCTGCTCGACGGCGACGCCCGCCTCGCGACCTGGCTGCTCGCGCTCGCGCTCGACTACGCCGCGCCGCTGCACGGGTTCCAGCTGCCCGGCGCGGGCCGCACCCCGACCGCGGACTGGACGCTGGCCGGCGGCCACCTGGCCGAGCGCGGCCAGCTCGTGGTGCTGATCGCGCTCGGGGAGTCGCTGCTGGCCGCCGGCAAGACCTTCTCCGACCTCGAGACCGAGCCCGCCGTCGTGTTCGCGTTCGTCTCCGGCTTCTTCATGAGCGTCTCGCTGTGGAGCGCGTACTTCATCCGCTCGGCGCAGGAGGGCGCCCGGGTGATCTCGCAGGCGACCGACCCGACCCGCGTCGCGCGCAGCGCCTACGCCTACGCGCATGGGCTGATGGTCGGCGGGATCATCGTCGCGGCCGTCGGCATCGACCTCGCGATCGAGCATCCCGGCGGCCAGACCGCGACCTCGACGGCGGCGACGATCCTCGGCGGCCCAGGGCTCTACCTGCTCGGCAGCGCGCTGTTCAACTGGTCGCTCACGGGAATCCCGCCGACGTCGCGCCTCGCCGGCGTCGCGGTGCTCGCCCTGCTGAGCCCGGTCGCGCTCGTCGCCGGCCCCGCCGCGCTGCTGTGCATGGCCGCGGTCGTCGTGCTCGTGCTGGCGCTCGCGACGGGGCGGCCGCACTGAGTAACTAGTGTCACTGCCATGAAGCTGAGCGTGCTCGACCAGTCGCCGATCTCCGAGGGCATGACCGGGGCGCAGGCGCTGGCGAACACGCTCGACCTCGCGCGGCTCGCCGACTCGCTCGGCTACCACCGCTACTGGGTCGCCGAGCACCATGGCGGCCCGATGCTCGCGGGCCCGAGCCCCGAGGTCCTGGTCGGCCCGATCGCGGCGGCGACCGACCGCATCCGCGTGGGCAGCGGCGGCGTGATGCTGCCGCATTACAGCCCGCTGAAGGTCGCCGAGAGCTTCTCCGTGCTCGCCGGCCTCTTCCCCGGGCGGATCGACCTCGGCATCGGCCGCGCGGCCGGCACCGACCCGATGACCACGCATGCGCTCCAGCGCGACCGGTCGCAGGCGATGCCCGACGACTTCCCGCAGCAGCTCGCCGAGCTGCTCGCCTACTACGAGGACCGCTTCCCGCCCGAGAACCCGCTCGCCCGGATGGCGCGCGTGCTGCCGGGGCGTCCGGAGACGCCGGAGCCGTGGCTGCTCGGGTCATCGCCGCAGAGCGCGATCTGGGCGGCCGAGCTCGGCCTCCCGTACGCGTTCGCGGACTTCATCAACTCCGGCGGCGCCGAGATCGCCGAGCTCTATCGCTCGCGCTTCGAGCCGGCGCGGCTGGACACCCCGCGCACGATCGTCGCCGCATGGGCGCTGGCGGCCGAGACCGACGAGGAGGCGCACCGGCTCGCCGCGAGCTCGAAGATGGCGTTCGCGATGCTGCGCCGGGGGCGGCTGATCGCGGTCCCGCCGCCGGAGATCGCGCTGCGCTTCCTCGAGTCCCAGGGGGACGAGCTGCTCGGCCGCCGGCGCACGGTCGTGGGCAGCCGCGAGACGGTGCGCGCCGGGATCGAGCAGGTCGCGGCCGACTACGGCGCGGACGAGGTCGTCGTCGTCACGATCACGTACGACCACGCGGCGCGGCGGCGCTCCTACGAGCTGATCGCCGACGCGTTCGCGGACGCGCGCGCCGCCGCGTAGGTCTACGCCGCCGCCCGGGCGGGCTCGGCGAGCGCGGCTCCGGGCGCGGTGCGCGTGCGACCCCGGCGCGGGACATCACGCCCTCCCGCTCGAGCAGACCGGGGGTCATTGAGGCGACATCAGCCATGGTCGGGGCCTCATCGAAGGCCGTGGGTCATCATCCGCGGATGCCCGTCAGGACTTACGACGAACATCGGCTCGGCCTCAGCTGGGTCTGCGAGGACTACCTCTCGCGCGCGGCGCATGCGCTCCTCGTCGACGGGAAGGTGTGGTTCGTCGATCCGGTCGACTCGGGCGACGCGATCCAGCGCGGGGTCGCGCTCGGCGAGCCGGCGGGCGTCCTGCAGCTCTACTGGGACCACGCGCGCGACGGCGAGGCGATCGCGACGCGGCTCGGCGTGCCGTTCCACAAGCTCCCGGAGACCATCCCCGGTGCTCCGTTCTCTCTGATTGCCCTGAACTTCGGACCGGTGTGGAAGGAGGTCGCGATCTGGGTCCCGTCGGAGCGCGGCCTCGTGGTCGCCGAGTCGATCGGCACCGGGCACCTCTACCGGCTCGGACCGGGCCCCGCCGGCGTGCACCCGATGCGGCGCCTGGCGCCCCCGGGTGCGCTGCGCACGTACCAGCCGCAGCACCTGCTGGTGGGTCACGGCGCGCCGCTGCACGGCGGCGACGCGACCGCAGGACTGCTCGACGCGCTCGCCCGCTCGCGGCGCGATCTGCCGAAGATCGCCCGACGTGCGCCCGACATGCTGCGCGGCATCCTTGCCCGCCGCTGAGGTAGTTTGCCCCATATCCCCGCAAACGGCGCTGTAGAGCCACGTTGTTAGTGCCATGAACACCTTCCCACTTTCCTTTCCCACTTTCGTCGGGTAGGCTTGACCCCATGCCCAGACCCCTGAAGGGATCCCATCGCGTCCGCAACGGCCAGGTCTACCTCCGCTTTCGAGGCGACGAGTGGTGCGTCGGCTCCGAGCTTGAGTGGCCGCCGAGCCGCATCGACGCGGCGCTGGAGCAGATCGTCAACCAGTACAGGGCGGGCGTGTGGACCGGTCCCCCGCGCGCGGAGGCCGTGACCGCGAGCGCCGGGCGCGGGCCTGCCTTCTCCGACGCCGCCGCCGACTACCTCGCGCGCCAGAAGACGCGCGGCCTGAAGCGCGGCACGTTGAAGGACATCGAAGCGCGCATCGCGCACCTGCTGAGCTTCTTCGGTGACCGCCCGCTGCACGACATCGACGTGGCGCTGATCGAGCGCTACCAGGAGCACAAGCAGCGCGAGGCCGAGTACCTCGCCACCGTCTATGAGCGCTACCAGGACGGCGACGACACGCTGACCGAGGCCGAGGTCGAACTGGCGCGCTACAAGCGCACCGGTATCGGCCCCTACCTCATCAACCGTACGATCATCACGCTGGCCAACATCATCGAGCGCTACCGCGACTCCTCCGAGGCGGCGGCCACGGCGATGCCGAGCAACCCGGCCCAGCGGCAGTCGCTGAAGCTGCACGTGCCCAAGCGCCGCAACCGCTCCTACATGGAGCCCTCGCAGACCAACGCCGTGCTCGATGCCGCGTTGCTGTTGGACAATGGGGCACGCAGTGACCACCGCAACTACCCGGTCCGCGTGATGGGCCGGATGGTCATGCTCGCCGTGCTGCTGACGACCGGGATCCGCATCCACGAGTTGTGCAACCTGCTGCGCCGTGACGTGAACCTTGAGGTGTGCAAGCTGACGATCGCGGACTCCAAGACCGATGCCGGAGTGCGCGAGGTGTGGTTCACCCCGTGGCTGGCCGACCTCCTGCGCGCGTGGATGTTCGAGCAGGAGACGAAGTGGACGCGGCCCGACGATCACCTGTTCTCCGCGAGCGCGCCGGACGGTCCGCGCCGTCGCAAGTCCAACATGTGCCCGTGCTCGCCCAGCGGCAAGGCCGCCGATAACCGCTGCGGGCGTCTCGGACGCCGTGACGAGAGCCGCGTGCGTGAGTACATCCTCGCGCCCGCCGTCAGCCTCGCTGACGATCTGCTGCTTGAGGCACAGCAGAGCCCGATGCCCGAGAGCGTCACGCCGCACACCTTCCGCCGTACCTACATCACCTACGCGGCCGAGATGGGCTTTTCCATCCGCTACATCATGAACCAGGTGGGGCATGTCGACTCAAGCGTCACCGTCGAGGTCTATAACCAGTTGATGGTGCAGCGCAACGACGCCCGTATCCCGCAGTGGGTGGGTACCCCCGAGGCGATGGGGGTCGGCGGGCGCGCGCCGGTGAGGCAGGCCGCCTGAGGATCGCGGGGCGGCGGCCGAGAACGTATCTCGTGGAACCGCTGCCCCGCCTTCACCCTGACGACATCGAGACGATCGCCGCCCGCGTGGCCGCGCTTTTGGGCGCATCGTCAGACAAGCACTACCTCACGGCCAAGGAAGTCTCCGCGCGTTACGGCGTCAGCACCGACTGGGTCTATGACCACAAGGCCGAGCTTGGTGCCGTCCCCCTCGGTCAGGGGCGCAAGCCGCGTCTGCGGTATCCGCTCGTGGCCTGTGAGCGCTTCATGGCCGAGCGCGCTGAACAGCGCGTCACCTCCACGCAGCCGAAGCCGAAGCGGCGAACGCGTCGGCCTCGCAAGGACAACGGCCTCACCGCTGCGGGTAACCCCAGGCTCGCGATCCCGGAGCCGATCATCCCGGTTCTCTATTAGAGTTTTCCGTAGAGTTTCAGAGCATGCGGTGCACGCCATCGGGGATCGGCGTCTGAACCGGCGGGGTCACGAGCGGGAAGCCGACCGTGATCTCCGTGAACTCGCGCTCCTGGGTATCGAGCGTGACAAACCCCCCGGCGCCCTGGGCGATGCCGTACACGGTCGCCAGGCCCAGGCCGTTGTTGCCCTGACCGACCGACTTGGTCGTGAAGTACGGCTCGAAGACCTTCTCCATCACCGACGCGGGCATGCCGTGCCCGGTGTCGCGCACGCACATGCAGGCGTACTCGTCGGTCACGTAGGTGCGGATCAGCAGCGTGCCGCCGTGCGGCATCGCGTCGCGCGCGTTGAGCGCGAGGTTCAGCAACACCTGACGAAGCTGCGCGCGACTGACGCGGATCGTGCCGTCGTCTCCGAGGTCGAGCGCGATCTCGATGCTGGGAAAGCGCAGCAGGCCCGACAGTTCGCGCACGACCTCGTTGAGCGACATGAACGTTGTCGCCTCCTTGCGAGCGCGCGCGAACTCCATCAGCCCGGTCGTCAGCGACTCACCCTCCCCGACCGCCTCACGGATCGCCGCCAGGCTCTCGTCCAGGCGCCCGTAGCCCCGGCGCTCGTGTCCCTCCGGCGGCGCGAGGTCGCGCTCGATGAACGTCAAATGACCCTTGATGATCGCCGTGACGTGGGCGAAGTCGTGGATCACGCCGCGCGCGAGGTTGCCAAGCGCCTCCATGCGCCGCACCTCCTGTAGCTCGTGCTCCAGATGGCGCCGGGCGGTGATGTCGGTCGCCACGCCCGCGATGGCCCACACACGGCCGTCGTCAGCGCGCATGGCGCTCTTCTGGTCAACGTAGAGACGGCCGTCCTTGCCGAACTCGAACTCGAATCTGCCCGTGGCGTATGCCTTCTCGTCCCCGAAGCGGAACATCTCCGCGTCGATGGGATCCATGAAGTCGGCGTCGCTGTGGCCGATCGCGTCCGCCGGGGTACAGCCGAGAAACGCGGCCGTGGCGGCGTTGACGTAGAGATAGTTGCCGTCTAAGTCCTTGACGTAGATCAGCGACGGGATCGCGTCGGCCAGGGCACGCAGCACGGGGCTGTCCATCACAGGATCCCCCGGCGCATCGCCTCGGCTACCGCCTCGGTCTTGCTGCTCACGCCAAGCTTCGCGTAAATCTGTGACGCCCGCTTTCTGACCGTGCCCTGTGAGACGTGAAGCGCGGCTGCCACCTGGGCCGCCGTGCCGTTTCTGAACATCCGCAGCATGGCGATCTCATCGCGCGTCAAGGTCGCCCCATCGTCACCGCGCACGGTCCCGAGGAACTTCGCCATCATCGCCGGATCCACGACGATCTCCCCGCGTGCCACGCGGATCACGGCCTGCGCCAAGTCCTCCCACGGCGCGGTCTTTAGCAGGTACCCACTCGCCCCGGCGGTCAGCGCGGCGACAACCCACTCGTCCTCGGCCGAGCCGGTCAGGATCAGAACGTGCGTGGGCAGCGCCTCCTCCTTGATCGCCTTGAGCACATCCAGACCCCCGAGGCCGGGCATATTGAGGTCAAGCAGGGCCACGTCGGGCTCGTGCAGACGGATCATCGCCAGCGCGGAGTGACCGTCCTGTACGGCGCCTACGAGCGTAAGGCCGGTCGTCTCCTCGATCTCCCGCGCGATCCCGAGCCGCAGCATCGGATGGTCGTCGGCTACCAGCACACGGACGCTCACTGCGCGGAATTCCTCCTTTTCGGCGGGCGCGCCCTCCCGGCGCGCGCTCGACATCAGATAAGACCTTAGCAGCGCCGAACGTACGGGCTCCCGTACCGCGCCCGTAGTCAGTCGACTACCGCGCCATGGTCGCCTCGATAGTCATCGGGGTAGTCAGGTATCCATACAAGAGTGGTCATGATCGTGGTCGAGTGGTCATTGCGTTACGGGTACCGCTTCAGCACTATTGGCTGACGCCGCACAGCACCCCACCACCGAGGAGGAGACATGTCCGATCGCGAGCTAGCTATGCACCACCTGTGGCGGGAGACGGTCGCCGCCCTGATCGACGGCCGCGACCACGACGTCATGGCCTTCGAGTCGGTGCTGGTCGAGTGTCTGTCGCTCACGGATGAGGAGTTCCTCGCGCGTTTCCCTAACGCCTTCGTGTGGGTTGCCCAGGGGTGCAACTGATGTCGCTCACCGTTCCCACGTCACAGCGCGACCTCGTGACGCTCTCGCTGCTCCTGAGGCCCGACAGCAACCAGCCGACTAAGGACAAGTAATGCTCGACACCACCATTCTTCACCTCATGGGCGGCGGCGTGACCGCGCCCGAAGCCGACGAGATCGAGCCGGGGACGGTTCCGACACTGGTCCTGAATCTCGTGAGCGGTCTGGCCCTGCCGTTCGCCAATCCCGACGACCCGGGCCAACCACTGGTTATCCCCTCCCAAGCGTTCAACTTCCGCATGAACGCGGACGTGGCCGTCCAGATCGGACAGATGCTGCTCGATAGCGGCCAGAAGATGCCCAAGCCCTCGCGCCTGGCGCTCGCCACCAGCGTCCCCGGAGCGGAGGCCGCCGCCGCTCGCCTGGCCGCGCTGAAGGCCGCCTGATGGGCGCCCACGCGGTGGCCGAACTGGAAGCGCAGATCGATGGTCTCTACGACGAGCTACACACGGCGGGCGACGTCATCGCGACCTACCGGAGCGCGCTGGAGCGGATCGTCCTCCTCGGCGGCACACACGGCGCAATCGCGCTCGACGCCCTGCACGCGACCCCGCTAGATTGCTAGCTGGCGCGCGGCGATCCTGATAGGGTCATAGCAAGCCGAATGCAACTAGCATCAGTTCGGCCGGGTGATCGTGTCGAGTGCGAGGTGCGTGGGTGGATTTTCACCGCCGTCGTGGAGGAAAAGTTCCCCGGAGAGCTTCGCATCACGCCCGAGAACCCTCGCGTCACCAATAGAACCGTGCGGGCATCCCAAGTGCGCAAGCGGTTCCCCCGAGACAAGAGACGAAAGGCACATGGCCACGACCAGGGATGAGGGTGTTATCGCCAAGGCGGCGGCACTCGATGCCGTTCGGGTAGAAGCGTACGCGTACTTCGAGCTTCGTGACAAGCTCGCGGCTCGGAAGATCCGGTGGCTGGAGCGAATGCTCCAGGCCGCCGAGGACGCCGGGGCCACCCAGGTGGAGATCGCGGAGGCGGTCGCCTTCGAGCCCGGCGTGAGCGGCGCGGGTGACGACTGGAGCTTCCATCGCACCCGCATTCAGCAGTTCCTCACTGACGCAAAGATCAACCGGCAGAAGGGGATCGTGCCCGACGACCTACCGCCGCTGCCGGTCAGCTAGGAAGCGCACCCATTCCCCTCTCGTAAGAGAGGATGAACGAGATGGCGTGGCGGCGCGTAGCGCGACAGATTGAAGCCGATGCCCTGGATGACCTCCAGGGCAATCGGCGGTTGCAGAGTCCGGCCGGTCAGGAGTTCATCGAGCGACTCCGCAGGCATCACAACGAGCGGACCGACCCGCTCATGCCGTGGCTCGCGCGCGAGTTCCGCAAGGGACGGGTGCGCACTCGGACGCCGCTGGAGGTGCAGTTCGAGTCGCACCCGATTGGGCGAGCCATGCCCGACGAACTCAAGGACGCGCTGCGCCAGCACGAGCGCTACCACGTGGGAGCGCTGCCCGAGCCTCCGATCTTCCACGGCGCAGACCTTGCAAGCCTCTACAACGGGCTCACGCGCGAACACCCCGACCAGCTTCAGTACCAACAGCAACAAAGCCCGCAGCATCACTCGTGGCACCACCTGAGTCCGAACACGCTGAACCACTGGGCCGACTGGTATCACCAGCCCGATCGTCGGAGAGTGCCGCTTGAGCAGTTGAAGGTCCATGACCTGCCGGAGGAGGTGGCCACCTACGAGCGGGAGAAGGCCAGGCGCCAGAAGGAAGAGGCGATCGAGGAAGGTCGCCATGGCGGCGAGGTCGTCCACTCCTGGCCGGACGGCTGGACGCTGCGTAAGCTCCCGACGGGTACGCCGCTTGACTTCGAGGCGTGGCACATGCGCGGTGACCCCACGCCGGGGAATCCCGAGGGTACACCGATCTGCGTGAACTGGCCGCAGTACCAGGACGCCGTGGGGCGTGACGAGACGATGATCTACTCGCTGCGGGATCCCCAGAGCAAGCCGCATGTCACGATGGAGATGCGGCCGACGCAGTACGTCAACAACACGGGCGGCTTCCACACGCCGACCGAGTACCGCGACATGCTCCGCGAGGAGGACCCCGCCATCGAGCGCTGGGGGGTCCGTTCCTCGCCCGAGCAGGCGAGGATCGAGCAGATTCAGGGTAAGGGCAACTCGGTGCCCAAGCCCGAGTACCAGGCGCGGATGAAGGACTGGTTCCAGACGTTCCCCGAGGCGACGCGCCCGAACTGGGAGCGCGAGACGCGCCCGATGGACCACATCCGCGACATCATGCCCACCGCCGAAGAGGGCGACGACGAGGACGACGGCGACTACGAGGACCCGGACCACGGTGGTTACGGTGTCCACGGCGACTACGGTCTCGTGGAGCCGCCGCGCCCGATCGACTACCGCTCCACGATCGAGTCGCTGCTGCGCCCGCGCAGTTACCACGACCGCAACAACTACACCACCTCGCCCCACGACGACGATGAGGTCACGGCGCTCTATCGCGAGGCGCTGCGCCGAGGCGAGCTTCCCCAGTTGGCCGAAGCCGTCGAGGGTTACGGGGAGTACGCCGACCACGAGCTAGACAAGCAGGGATGGCGCGAGAATCTTCCGTCGTGGCCGGGTGAGTCCTGGGACGAGGATCCCGAGCGCCTGCGTGACCTCTACGAGTCGGCGCACGGGCGGCCGGTCGAGTACGACCACGAGACGCCCGAGGAGCAGGAGGAGGCGCTGCGGGACTACTGGAAGAACTTGAGCGACGAGTATGAGTGGGCCGAGGGCGAGATGTACCACGAGCACAACCCTTCGCGGCTCGCGAGCGCGCTCTACCAGACGATCTCTCCGCACCACGCCGGACCCGAGGGCTACACCAACGAGCTACACGGTGAGCTAGAGGGCTTTCAGCCCGCGTGGGGTCACATGGGGCCGCCGGGCCTTGACCGCTACCCGGCGGGCACCGAGTACGCGTTGCGCCATATCCACCCGCACCGTGAGCCGGAGTTGACCAAGGGCCGGATCGTCAGCACCGAACCGTGGACCACGACCAGCGGGCACCCCCCGAGCGTCATCCCGCACTTCGTCAAGCTCCCCGAGCCGCCGCCGGAGCCGGGGCAGGGCACGTTCGCCAAGATCGCGCGCACGTTTGATCCCGACCGCTATCTGTGGGCGTTCTCGCCGCAGACGGCGCAGGTGCACCTCGCGCACGAGTGGGACGGGCACCCCGCGCACGTGACGACGCACGAAGACCTCGGCCGCCGGATCGGAGAACCCGATCTGCACCACGGCTACGCGTACCCGATCGGCGGCGGCTACCGGCTGTTCAACCACGACCTGGAGCCGGTCGGGGACCCGTTTATCAGCCGTAAGGTCGTGCAGGCGCTGGCCAAGGAGTTCGGGCACGGGGGGTAGTCGCATGACCACTCTCGGGTGGTCATCCGACCCTACTTAGAGTTTCAGTCTTGCAAACTCGATTTGAGTTTGCCAGCCTGAAACTATGCACTCGACGCCAGATTGGTACTCGGCGCAGGACGCCGAGTGGCACGCGGGCCTAGTCCGCATCAAGCGCCTGCGCGACGACGTGGAGCTTCCCACCTGGGGCACATCGCGCTCGGCGGGCTTTGATCTCCGCGTGCCCGACGACGTGACGATCGCCAACCTCGCCACCGAGGTCGTCGGGCTCGGGCTCGTGATCGCCACGCCGCCCGAGCACATGCTGCTCGTCGCCCCGCGCTCCTCGACGTTTGTCAAGTGGGGCGTCAAGCTCGCCAACACGGTCGGCGTCGTAGATGAAGACTACTCCGGCGACGAGGACGAGCTTCGGCTGCTGCTGCATAACCCGAGCGCCAAGCGCTGGGCGACGATCCCGGCCGGGACGCGAGTCGCGCAGGGCATCTTCGTGCCGATCTCGCGCGAGGTCACGTGGAGGGAAGTGGACGCCATGGGCGCCTCGCGCGGCGGTCTCGGCTCTACCGGCACCAACTAGCCGTGGACCTGTACCTCTCGCCGGGGATGCTGCGGTATCGCCCCGAGGTGACCTCTCACATCCGGCAGATCAAGGATGTCGCGGTCAGGCTCGATCGCGACATCCGCCTGAGAGGTCTCCGGGTAGAGGTCACGCGTAACCCCCATTTCGACCGCTACTCGGGCTGGGCCGTCCCGGAGGTCCACAGTCGCTCGCGCCAGGGTTACATCACCCACGCGCACCCTGACGGCCTCATCACCCTCCGCATCGGGGACGAGTGCGGGGACGAGGACATCATCCGCCTCACGGCCCATGAGCTTCGGCACATCGGGCAGTTTCACCGTGGTCGCAAGCGCTACGGCGTGATGACGACCGCACCGCTTGACCATTGGGAGTCCGAGCGTGACGCCGAGGGCTTCGAAGATCGCGTACTGGAGAGAATGTGAAGACCAGCAAATCAGGCGACATCCTCGCGGGTGCCTTGGCCACCCTCGCCGTTGTCGTGGGCATCGCGCTCATCGTCGGGCTATTGCTCGGCGGACTCACGGGGATCAAGGCGTGGAGCCGCTCACAAAAGCGCGCGGACGCCAACAACCGCGTGAAGGTCACGACGATCAACATCCGTACCGCCCAGCAGCAGGCCCGCGTGATCGCCGCCCAGGACGCCACGGTGCAGGCGCAGGCCGACCAGCGCTTCATCGCCGCCACCGGCATCCGCAAGGCCCAGGATGAGATCAGCAAGACGCTGAACCCGCTCTACGTGCAGTGGGAGGCGATCCAGGCGCAGATGAAGATGGCCAACTCGCCGTCGCACTCGCAGGTGTACATCCCGGTCGGCGCCAACGGCGTCCCGCTCGTGCAGACGGTCGGCAGCACGGTCGGAACGGACAAGTAGTGCTGTCTGGCCTCACCCCCGAGGAGTGCGTCGAGAAGGTACGCATCGCCGTCGATGCGCTCGTCTCGATGGCCCTCTGTGACGATTGCGCCGTCACGCTCGTTTCCCGTCAATACGGCGTACCTCGCGACGAGGTAGAACGGATTTGGCATGACCAAAGATGACCTTCGTATCCTGCTCTTCCTCGCGGCCATGTTCGCGAACCTCGGCGCGGCGGCCGTGCTGTTCATCCAGGGCCATGAGGTACGGGGCGACCTCGCCATCATCGTCGCGATGCTCTTCGTCGTGATCTACGACCTCGACCGTCTGCACCGCCGATTGGATCGCCGCCTCCGACGCAAGTAGGCGAGAGAGCCCCGCGAAAGCGGGGCTCTTCCTTTGGGTAAAGATAGATGTGGACTGAGAACACAGGCTTCGACGTGACCGCGACGTTCATGGGCGTCACGACACCGATTGACTCCCTCTACGGCGCGATCCACTCCCGAGGATGGGAGGTCACGAAGGTCAAGCCCACGAGCGGCGGCTATGAGGCCGAGGCCAAGAACCCCGTCAACGGGCAGAAGGTCAAGAAGGTCGGGGCCACGCCGGAGACCGCCGTCGCGGCCGTGCTGATGGCCGTCACGCGGCTGGACTTCATCCGCACGCGCCAGAGCGCGTGGAGCAAGACGTGGACCGACCAGCTAGCCGAGGTCGCGCAGGCGTACGCCAAGGCGCCGATCTATGACCCCAAGGCCGTCTCCGCGTGGCAGGAGCTAGCCCACGACTCCAAGCGGCGCGTCGAGACGCTGGCCGACCAGCTTCAGATCGAGATCGTAGACAACCCGACGCCCTACGACGGCCCCGACGACCTCTTCAAGGACATCAAGAAGGGGCACCTGTTCGTCTCGCGCTCAAACGCCATCCATCCCGTCTGGTCACCCGAGCAGGTGGTCGACTTCCGGATCGTCCACCAGGTGCTGGGGCACGCCGCAGCGGGCTCGGACTTCGGCTGGCACGGCGAGAACCAGGCGTGCGCGCAGCACCTGCCGCTCCTCTCCCCCACGGCCCAGAAGGCGCTGTTCACGGAGTGCATCGGGCGGACCGCGTTTGTCACCTATCAGCCCGGCGTGCCGAGCGATCAGAAGATCGCCTTCCTCGATGACGTGTTCTCTGAGGAGGCGCAGGCCGAGGGCAACGGGCCGGGGCACGACGGCGTGCACCCGTCGCAGGCGCTCGCGCCGGTCGAGCTACCGCAGGCCAAGACCGCCGCCGTGCTTGACCCTAATGCGGGGTGGGAGTCCGGCTACGCGCCCGTCGAGCGCGGAGACGTGCCCGAGAGCGGCGCGGCCTACACCGACTGGGGTGACCCGCTCGGGTGGGACCGCGCGAACGCCGATGGCGTGACCGCAAAGGACATGGTGCACCGCCTGAACTCCGGCTGGGAGCACATCACGCGCCCGGACGGCACGCCGAACCGCGAGATGATGAAGAAGGCGATCGTCAACGCGTTCGCCGTCGTCCTGCTCTCACCGCAGAAGAACCTCAAGTGGAACGCGATCCACTACCAGCACCTGGCCGACACGGCGCACCTCACCGATGACCCCCACGAGTACCACCGCGTGCTGGAGCAGAACCGCGTGGCGTGGAACGCCGCCCGCAAGATCCCCGTCAACGCGCACAAGGTCTACTACGAGGCCGAGCGTGACTACGCGCGCTATCTCCAGACCAAGCACCCCGAGTGGAACCACGATCAGTGCCTCGCGCGCGCCGAGCAGTTCGTGCGGATCCTGCTCGAAGACGAGAAGCGCAAGGTCGCCGCCGAGCTTGCCGCCAAGGAAGCCAACGTCCCCGACGAGAAGAAGACGACGATCTCGCAGATCGAGATCAAGGCGGGGCAGAAGGTCAAGCAGCACCTCGAAGCGATCATCAACCCGAGCTTCGATCCGGCGACGGACTACGGCACGCAAGAGGCGTTCCGCTTCGGGGCCAAGCAGGTACATCCGCCGGGCCAGGTGTCGCTCCAGTCCGAGGACGTCGACCCGACCGTGACGGATCTCTTCAACGGCGACGTGAACCCCGAGGACATGGGCGCGTACTCCGCGTGGCTGGGTGACCACCTCAAGGCACTGGCCGCGATCTCCAAGCGCTCTGACGAGCTTCTCGACGCCGCCCTGCGCGACATCCACGACCACGACGCCGCCGGTCATCACTTCCGCGCCGCCGTGCTGAACATGGGTCTCTACGGCGTCGGGCCGAAGGTCTGCTCGTTCGCGTGGCTTCTGCTCCAGCCCATGCGCTCGCAGCTAGCCACGATCGACTCCCACATCATGGACGTGCTCGGCTACGAGCCGGAAGAGATGAACAACCGCGACTACTTCCGCATGGAGCGCGAGCTTCAGGCGCGTCGCGATGCTTCAGGCTACTCGCACGTCCCGCTCGGTGGCCTCCAGTGGGCGATGTGGGACTACAAGCGCAGCGGCCCCGACTCCCACCAGGACCACTCCGCGCTGCGCGTCCTGAACCCGCTCGACCACAACCTGATCGACTGGAACGCGAGGGCCAACGCCCCGAAGGGCAAGAAGTGGAAGACGAGCGCGCCGCCGTGGTGGAAGGCGACCGACCCGGCCGCCGAGGAGGTCGCGCAGCACTTCAACGACACGCTCGGGCTCTCGCACCCGCGCCACGAGTATCCCTTCCGCGAGACGCCGATCTACGCGCCCGTGACGGCCGCCTCCGAGCCCCACGACGAGCTACACATCGCGTGGGGTGTACCCGCGAACATCCGCAACCAGATCGCCAACTGGCTCGTGACGATGGAGTGGCCCGAGGGCACCGAGTTCGAGGACCCCGACGACTACCACATCACCGCGCTCTACGCCACGCGCGGCTGGAGTGACCCCGAGGTCCATGCCTGGGCCAAGGCGTACAAGACGACCGGCGTGCCGTTCGAGGCCGTCGATGTCCGCGAGTTCGGTGACGGCGACGAGAAGGCAATCGTCATCTACCTGAAGTCTCCGCAGGCCAAGGAACAGGCCGAGCGCCTGATGGACCTCGCGGATGACAAGGGGCTCGAAGTCTCGCGCCACGACGGGTACAAGGCCCATGTCACCGTCGCGTATGGCCCGGGGAAGCCGAAGGGCGCTCACATCGACCTGAAGTTCAGGGGTAGTGACCTCCTCGTATCCAAGCCACGCCCGCGTCGTGATGAAGACGGGGACAACCTAGAGGCGTTCGCTCGCGTGGCCGCGCTTGGCGATCCGGCGCCCGCGTTCTCGCACGAGGACGGCACGGATGACGTAGGCGCCCCGGGCATGACGATCATGCAGCTTCTCCGTGAGTACTACCCGCTCACGACGGAGGAGCTATGGGCCTTGCCGGGCCTCTCGGTGAGCAAGACTAGGTAAGTCTCTCCTTCCCTCTGTGTAAGGGGGGAGAGACTATGGCCAACAATCTTACGAACTTCACCGAGACCGAGCTACTCAAGTGGCTCCTGAATCTCACCCCGGCCTACACGCCGGGCGCCACCAAGCTCGCGCTCTACACCGTTACTCCGGGTGAGGCAGGCGGCGGCACCGAGGTAAGCGGCGGCTCATACGTCCGCCAGAGCATCACCTGGGGAGCCGTGACGAGCGGCACCGTATCGAACTCGGCAGACATCACCTTCCCGAGCGCGACGGCCGACTGGGGCACGATCACCGGCATCGGTATCTGGGACAACGGCGGCACGAACATGCTGTGGTACGGCCCGCTCACCGCTGCCAAGACCATCGCCACAGGAGAAATCTTCAAGGTGCTGTCCGCGAACCTCACTGTCTCTCTCGACTAAGCACTGAGGTAATCCACGATGAGCTACGTAGGCACAAGGACCGCACTCGGCAGCAATGCCACATACACGTCTCCGGCGATGATGAGCAACCGCGACGACACCGTTGTCGGTGCGGTGCTGGCCGACCAGGCGGGCACCCTGAACATCGAGCAGGGCTATCCCGACGATGCCACCGGCCTCGTCTCGACCTGGACTGCCATTGCCACCGTAGCCGTCGTCGCGAGCACCCCGACACCGTTCTCGCAGGCGCTCGTCGCCCCGAAGTGGCGACTGCGCTACGTCAACGGCGCGAGCGCGCAGGGCACGTTCCGCGTGGACGCGAAGACCACCGCAGCGGGTGACTCCTGATGGCCGCCCTCGGCCTGCTCGCGCCGCTCGCTGAGGCGGTGGGTATCGGCGGTGGCGCAGCGGCAGCCGGTGAAGCCGGAACAGCCGCTGGACTGGGCGCAGGGCTGCTCCGGCGTGCCGTGCCGAGCCTCATGGGCTCAGCGCTCGGCAACGGCCTCACGGGCGGTGGAGGTGGCGGCAACGCCGGTCCCGAGTCCGGCGCCGTGCCCGAGGAGCGTCCGTTTGAGGCCATTGCCTCACGCACGTCGAACCTCGGCTGCGAGGACTGCGGTCACAGCTTCTATTACCCCGGACAGAACACGCCGCTGCTCGTGGAGGGCGGTTGCCCCGAGTGCGGCGGCAACGTGCGTCCGGAGCCCGACCAGCCCTCCCCCACGCACGGCGACGGTGGCCTGCGCGACATGGCGGGTCCGGGCTACGAGTCCGACCAGGGCGGTAACCCGCTCCAGGAAGGCGTCATCGGGCAGACGGACGGCGGCTTCGCTCCGCGCATGAAGCGCGACGAGAGCTTCGCGTCGGTCAAGCAGCAGTTCAGTGCCACGAGTAACCAGGACGTGCAGATGCCCTGGGACTTCGAGGTGGAAGAGGTCGCTCCCCCGGGCATCCCCAACGAGGAAGCTGAGGAGATCATGGACGGCACCAAGCGTGCCGCCCTAGACGAAGACGACGACAAGGGCACGGACACATCCGACGATCGCCCGCCGACCGGCGAGGGCGAGGACGATGATGCCGACCCCAAGCAGAAGGACGACGGGGACAACAAGGACTTCCAGAAGGATGTCTCCGTAGACGAGGGCGGCGGCGGCTCGATCACGGGCCAGGAACCGGGCGCGCACGACCTCGAACTCTCCGTCAACCCGGATGCGATGACGCCGGGCCTCCAGTCGCTTCAGATGATGCTCCCGCTCGTGGTGCACTACGCCGAGTCTCCGGAGGCCGGTAGCGAGCACCCGATCATTCAGGCGCTGGCCGACCTCCTCACCTCTGAAGGTCACATGGACGCCCCGCACGACCACGGTGCGGCGGCCGAACTCATCCAGCACCACCGCAAGTCGTCGTGGCTGCCGTGGGGAGGTCTCAGCGGTCCGGCGCCTGGCGCCCCGCAGCAAGTCCCGCAGCCGCAGGGCTCCAACCCGTTCAGCCCGACCAATTGCGCGATGTGCGGCGGTACCGTCGAGCCCGGCAAGGCATGCGCGCAGTGCGGGTATGCCGACGCCGGTCAGGGCCAGGTGATGGCAGGCACACAGGGTCCGCATAACCCCGAGCAGATCGCCGCCGTCCAGCAGCTACTGATTGACCAGGGCCGCGTAGACGAGGTCCCGAACGTCCTCCTCGCGCCCGAGCAGTACGCCGACGAGATGGGCGAGGTCGCCAACCGGGTCGACACGCCCCCGCAGGACATCACACGGCAGCCGCAGCCGACGCAGGAGGACGCACCTCCCGGCGACACGATGCCGGTGCCGGGGATGTCGATCCCGCAGGGCCAGGGCGCCGCAGGAGTGATGGCGGGCTACGCGACCTCGAACATCGGCTTCGGCCAGTGCCAGAACTGCATGGGTCCGCTTCAGCAGGACGGCTCGTGCGCCGGTTGCGAGCGCTCTCCGGCGGCGGGCGCAGCCGTCCCGGCCCCGGGCTATCCGGCGGCCGGAGCGCCGCAGGGCAACCAGAACGCCGCTACGCCCATGAACCCGGCGATGCAGCAGTTCGCCCCGGCCAACGTCTCGCGTCCCCCCAGCGTGGCTTCCTGGCGGGTCACAGGCCACGGAGACGACGGCGCCCAGGAGGGCGTTGACGCCGCCGACCAGGAGCACCAGCGCGACGTCTCTGAGGAGCAGGATTCCTCGCACCAGTGGCAGACGGAGGACGGTACGCCCGTCCAGGACGGCCAGCAGTACGAGCTACACACGCCGGGCGTCGAGATTCCCGACATCGTGACCGTCCAGCGGATCCTGCCGGACTCGATCGAGCTTGCCTTCACGGGTGAGTTCCAGATGGGCTTCACGAAGAACATCTCCCGCGAGGAGTGGGACACGATGGGCTACACGCTCACCGACCCGCGCGCGGACACGGCCGCACAGCCCGAGCTTGACTCGCAGGGACCTGTAGGACGACCCGAGGATGAACCTGCGACCGGCGTGCAGAACGGCGGCATGTCGAACATGGACCCGGGTCACAACTTCAACCTCATGGCTCGCCACCACGCTGCCGAAGGCGACGGTTACGAGTCCGAGTGGGGCGGTCCGGGTGAGTCGTACAACGACAAGACCCAAAAGCCCGGGACCAAGCCGATCTATGTCGAGGTGCCGTACCGCAACGCCTTCACAGGTCAGAACGACGTGTACCGAGGGCCGGTCATGGCCATCAACAAGTACCAGAAGCGCGGTCAGATGGTGCACGAACTCGTCATCAACCCGATGACAGTCATGCAGATGCGCGAGGGCGACTACAAGGTAATCCCTACCGACGACCTACATGGCACGCCCGAGGTAGGCCCAGACCAGCCGGAGCACTTCTCCTCCATCCCGACCGTTGACGCCGAGACCGGTCAGCCGTTGTCACGCGAGCGTCAGGCGGCCGTGCAGCACCTCCTCACACGCGCTGCCGTAGACCCGGCGCCGGGTGAAGAGGTGCCCGAGGCAGACCTTCGTACCGCCGGGGCTCACTTCCCGCCGTCAGCCCAGCGAGAGCTAATTGACGAGGAAGGCGCCGCCCGTAATGCGGACAAGCTGGACCTGTCCAACACCCACTATGAGTCTCGCGCTCCCCTCAAGACGGTTGTCGATGCCGACAGCTTCCTGTGGTGAGGCTCTATTCACCTGACACCCCTACGAGGTAAGAAACGACATGGAGTACACATCTAAGACAGTCGTGTGCAGGAAGCCGGGCATCTCTCAGGAAGAGGCTCTCGCTGGACTGTACGACGCATATGGTGACGTTCGCGTAGCGTCGATCAAGCGCAAGGGTGACGCCTGGGTCGCACAGATCCAGCGGCGCGTTGCTGAGTTCCCGCCGCCGAAGGAGGAAGCTCCCGACGCTCCGGAGGACGCAGGCGATGGTCCCGGCGGTCCCCCGAGCGGACCCGAAGGTGACGCTCCTTCCGACGATGCACCCGAAGGCGACCCGACCGATGGTCCCCCGTCGCTACCGGGCGACGACAAGGGCGGCGACGACAAGGGTAAGGGCGACGCGGCCGAGCACCAGATTCTTCACCTGCTGCACGAGATCGCTCAGGCGCTCGGCGTTGGCGGCGGTATGGACATGCTCGCGCCCGGCGATGAGCCTGCCCCCGCTCCCCCTCCGGGTCCCGACATGGGCGCAGGCGCAGACGCACCGCCGCTGAAGAAGCCGACCAAGCTCAAGCCTGGGGAGGTTCTACCCACACAGACGCCGATTGGGGCTCCGGCATTCAGCAGCGTGCAGAAGACCGCCACGATCACGGTCGAGTCCGCTCGCCTGAACCCGCAGTACATGTCTCCCTCCCAGGCCGAGGCAGACCTGAACCGCCAGTTCGCGTCGCATGGTTACACGGTCAAGCAGCTTCGGTTTGACAACCAGAGCAGCACCTACAAGGCACTCCTCTCTCTCCACTAATGCCCCAGACAGCCGAGAAGGTTGTCGAGGTCGAGTTGAACCGGCTTCGAGGGAGGCTCTGCGGGCTCATTGAGTCGTGGGGTCTCCCCGAAGTGCAGGAGCGCGGTATGAAGTCCACGCTGAAGTATCTCACCTACGACAGCGAGAAGACCATCCGCGAGGCTATTAGTAACCCCGGGTCGGACGAGTAACTTTCGACATGGCCTTCACTAAGTTCGCATCATTCGAGTGCTCCCAGGTACTAGACCTGAAGGGGTCCAAGGAGCGCGTGAAGACGGCCTCTCTCTCCAAGCTCGCAGACTTCGAGGACTTCCGCACCGAAGACGGGTACCTCTACGCCCGCATCCGCGCCATCTCCTCGCGCGTCAATAAGAACCACGACGGCTGGCCCTCGGTCGAGCTTGCCGGTGGCGAGGACGTGTTCCGCAAGCACCAGTCTTCCGAGGGCCGGGGCTTCACAGTGGAGGCCAGCAAGGGCGCCGAGTACGGGTTCTCCACCTTCCTCGGCAAGCCGATCTTCGTAGACCATCACAACTCTGATCCGTCACGTGCACGTGGCGTCATCGTAGACGCCAAGCTCCATGTCGAGGATCACCGCACGGCGGCAGAGCATGACCCCTACTACGCATCGGCGCCGGATAACCACATGCCGCCGACGTGGATCGAGCTTCTCCTAGAGGTTGATGCCAAGTCCTTCCCCAAGCTCGCGCAGGCGATCATCGAAGGCTCGAACGACCCCGCGAAGGGCATCGACGGCTTCTCGATGGGCTGTGACGTAGAGCGCTCGGTCTGCAACATCTGCAAGAACAGCGCCACGTCACCCCAGGACTTCTGCGCGCACATTCGCATGAAGGGTGCTCTCCACAACTACAAGGACGAGCACGGTAACCGTAAGACGGCCAAGTCTTATGAAGACTGTTTCGGCATCAAGTTCTTCGAGATCAGCGCGGTGTTTGACCCGGCTGACGAGACGGCACTGCTACGCGAGGTACGCGCGAGCGTGCACCACGAGGCAAACAGCGTTCCGCTGCCGTGCCCGGACTGCTCCACACGCGGTGCAGGACCCACCGCGTGCGACACCTGCGGAGGAATCGGTCACGTCGGCCAGCTACCGATCACGCGTGGCATCCCCGCCGGAGACGACGGCACATTCACTCAGCCCTCGCTGGTCCCCTTCAACATGGGACAGGACCACGCCCACGAGGTGATGAACGCCGGATTCCCGAACGGGGTGGCTCCGGACCGGCGCTATCAGGGCTCAACCCGCACCGCAGACAACCCGCCCCCGCAGGATGACCTCCTCCGGGCGCCGGAGCAGATCAACACGCTGCGCCAGGTCAAGACATGCGACGTGTGCGGATCCGACATGGAGGACGGCGTCTGCACCCTGTGCGGTCACGTCGAGCCGCCGGAGCACTTCAACAACCCCGATCTTCAGAAGGCGCGGGAGATGGACCAGGCGCCGATCGACGCAGGGCCGGACGGCAGTCCGGAGCGCCGAGTCGATGACCCCGCGCTCGACCCGGCGTTGCTCCGAAACGTGCCGCAGCCTGAAAAGCCCATGCCGCTGTCCTCTGTAAAGGGTGACATGCAGTGGACGGTCGTAAGCACACCCCGAATTGCAGGACGCATCAACTCGATTGAGCGTCCGGTCACCCCTGGCAGCGCGCCCTCGACTAACGAGCCGAGGGAGAACGTCATCAAGGACGAGCACGCGCCTGTCACATCAAAGGTCCGCACCGCTGGCGACATGCTCGCCTCGGTCGGGCGCGACAAGGAACAGAACATGGACAAGGTAGCAGACAGCGCCACTACCGTCTCCGCGCCCGACGTGCGCACTGACACCACGGGTGTCGGCGGTGTGATGGAGGCAACCAACGAGGAAGCATCCAAGGCCGACGCGCAGGTAGCGGTAGACGCCAAGGGTGGAACCGGCGTGGAGGATGTGTCGGCCGACAAGACCGATCACGTCGACCACGGCGACGAACACTCCAAGAACATCCAGGGTACGCCCACCGACACGTGGAGCGGCACCGATGGTAATGGTGTGACCAAGCAGGAGAGCCCGGTCGGCGGCGACGTTTTCCCCTCCTCTGATGAGGGTGTGAAGAAGTCACACGACTCCGGCGCGTTCCCGGCCGATGACAACGGTCTGTCCGGCGGCAAGGCAGTACAGGGCGTCAAGCCGGTAGCCGAGCAGTTCGGTGACCGCGTCAACGTCCTGGAGCCGACGACCTCTCCGTCCAACAACTCCGGCCCGACCACGCAGTGGACCGGCACGGACGGTAACGGTGTCACCAAGCAGCAGGACCCCGTCACCAACGTAGTAGCCACCCCGTTCACCTCCAAGGTGGTCAACGCGCTCAAGCTCGTTGACCTGGAGATCGAGTCGGGCCTTCTCGCTAAGGCGCAGAAGTTCGCCCGCCTCACGGAGCTAGGTGAGTTCAGCGACGAGCGCGTAGCGGCAGAGCTTGCATACGCGGAGCGCGTACGGACTGCGGGCCTTGCGAAGGCAGCCCCGTCCGTAGTCAAGCAGGCAAAGAAGCTGCCGGTCCTCGGCCGCCCCTCTGAGCCGCGTGTGGCAAGCACACACACAGATGACTCCGACCCCTTGAAGGGAACTCTCTTCGGCTTCTAAGTCGGAGTCACCTTACTTTCGCCATTACCCCTTCTCTCAAGGGGTGACGGTAGAGCGCCAATACGGCGCATCCGTAACTCACGAAACAGGAAATCACTTCAGATGATTCGCGCCCTCAAGCTGAGCAACAAGTACCAGAAGCGCACGCTTCGCGCGCTCTACGGTCAGACACAGGCTTACCCCTTCGCGGGTAACCTAGACGACACCTTCCGCGCTGCGGATGGTTCCCTCGTCCTCCCGGTGGCATCAGGTTCTGCCAACCCGGCACGTACCTCTGCTGCGTTCACCATCCCGAACAAGAACACTCTTCCGGCTGGCCTCGTCATGGTCAAGGCACCGGGCCAGGGTGACCGCTTCAAGGTTGCCGTAGGTAACGACGCCCTCTCGGGTGAGCGTCCCTTCGGCCTTCTGGCCAACATGGTCGGCGGCGAGATTGACGAGCTTGGTGACGAGAACATGATCGGCGTGTGGCGTGGCCCGGACTCCGTGTTCGAGCTACTCGCTCCGGCGTTCGACCCGGCCATCGCAACGGCGGCTGCGTCCAACGTCAACGCTGGCGCTCCGCTCGCGCTCTACGCGGGCGCTGACGGACGTCTCACCTCCACGGCTCCGGTCTCCACGACCAACGTGACCATCGTCGCGCACCTGGTCGAGGCCGTAGGTACCTCCCGCATCGTCGTGGACCTCCGCGTCTGATCTCTCGACCACCTAAGCAACTAGAAACGGTAACTAACCAAATGGAACTTCGTGCAAAGAACTGCACTTCTTCCACGGACTACGTGGAGAAGCTGTCGTCGCTTCCCAAGCTGACGAAGGCTGAGAAGCAGCAGCGCCTCGCCACCATCCTCTCCGATGGTGCGAACGCGATGCAGCGAATCGGCCAGGGCATGATCGGACCGATTCAGATTCGTCTCCGCTACGAGGGTATTGTCCGTAACGTCCTCGTTGAGGATACGTTGGAGCGCGGCCCCCTCATGCCGTATGACGTGCTGGATGACCTCGGTGTCGCCTACTTCCTGAACCAGACTGACTCCGAGATCCGGGTCACTCCGTTCGAGGGTAAGCAGGTATACCCGCAGCTATTCCGCATCGCCACCTTCCCGCGCGTCCGCAAGGAAGACCTCTACTACCTGCGTGTCAACGCAGTGGAGTACGCACAGGACGAGTCCCGCCAGGCCATCCAGAAGCAGGAGGACGCACGCCTGATCCTCCTCCTGGAGAAGGCGATCTCCGACCTCGGCACCGCTCGCGGCACCACCGTTGGTCAGTCCACCACCATCGGTGCAGTACAGACCGGCGGTCTCGCGATCGACAACGCTGCTGGCCCGGCAGGTAACCCGAACGAGCAGACGGTAATCATCGGTGCCTCCAACCCGCTGGAGCCCGCTGACTTCTACAACTCCGTAACCCAGATCGAGATCAACCAGCTAGAGGCGAAGCGTGTCCTCGCCCACCCGGCTGACATCCGTGACCTCTACACCTGGGACATCAACGTCACGGGCTTCAAGTTCAAGGATGAAGTGTTCGCGGGCGGGAAGATCACCAAGTTCGGTGAGTTCCAGATTCAGAAGTCCATCATCATCCCGCAGGGTGAGCTATTCCTCACGGCCGAGCCGGAGTTCGTCGGTGTCATGCCGATCATGTACTCCCTCGACGTGGAGGAGAACCACCAGGTAGAGCAGTTCTACAAGGGCTGGGTCATGGACGAGATGATCGGCCAGATGATCCTCAACGCACGCGGTCTCTCCCGCATCGTGAAGGCCAACTCCACGGCTGCCCCGACGCAGACCGTCGCAGCCACCGGCCGCAACCGCCTGGACATCAGCGGCCTCCGCTAAGCCCCGGGTACATCGCCACTACGACGAAAGGCCCGGCTCTTGCCGGGCCTTTGTCGTTCCAGGGGTCACCTACCTACGCGAGTTCGTAGACCCGCGTCCCCATCTTCCGCGACCACGTGCGACCGGGCCGGAGACCGACGAAGCTGTGCACGAGCCGTGCACGGTTTGTCGCGACCAGCCGCTGCTCCTCCATCGGGATGCGGTAGATGACGCGAATCCGACGCGGGTTGCGCTCCAGTGAGGCAAAGAGGCGCGCGAGCGCCTTGTCGAACACCTCGCCGCGAAACGGGTTGTGCATGAACACTACGGTCACGTCGTCCGGGACATCCCACTCAGTGACATCGGCGGCCACGACCTCGATCGCACCGCAGCGGCGGCGCGAGCGGTCCACCTGAAGGTTCGCCCGCGCGACGTCGCACAGGTCGGGTGAGATGTCCACGCCGACGACGCGCGCGAAGTCGCGCCGAGCGGCCGTGACGAGCACCCGTCCCTTGCCGCATCCGTAGTCGAGCAGTACGTCGCCCGGCTGTGGGCGACAGACGCGGAAGGTACGCAGCAGGTCAATCCAGCCTGTCGGCTCGTAGCGCACGCGCTCCGGGTGAGCCAGGCCGACGTTCTTGAGATCCATCTCGCGCGACGTATCGAGACCTGTCGCCCGGTCGAGTATGACGACGCCAAGCGTCCGCCGACCGGCGAGGTACGCTCGACGCGCACGGTAGCGCACGTATGCCCGATCCATTACCGGGTCCTTCCTGTTGAGGATCTACGGCTACGACGAACGAAGGCCCACCATTTGGCGGGCCTTCGTCGTTCCCTCCCCTGCTCCTCACACGCGGAGGAGCGTACCAGCTAGTTGCAGTCGGTGATCGTGCCCGAGCCCGAGAACGCGCCGTCGTAGTACGCGTCGCGCCAGTGATGGCCGCAGGCGGAATAGTCGAACTCGTACGACATCGTTGCCGGGTCGGCATCGGGGGCCAGGCCGAACGCCGCCGTCAGGAACGCACTCCAACTGCCCGACTCGGGCAGTGTCGCATCGGGGTTGTAGTCGAAGCCGGTCATGTCGCTCGTGACCTTCTTCGTCCACACGCCGTTCCAGGTGCCGGTGGTGGCGCTGGTGAACGTGTCGTCACAGCCGGAGCCGGGGTTCTTGGCGCCGACGTTGGCCGTGAACGTTCCCTTGGTGTCGTAGCGGGTCACCAGGTAGCCGGTGCCGTCATCCAGCGGCTTGACCGCGTAGAAGCGATCGGAGGCGGTCTTGGCCCATGTCTCCTGGCCGTTGGCGTCCGCACAGGCGTGGTCGTCCTGGTCGCTCAGGTGCACGGGGCCGACAACGCCGACGCCCGGACCGGCGGGACCCTGCGCGCCAGTTGCCCCGGCAGCACCAGCGTCGCCCTTGTCGCCCTTGGGACCGGGCGCGCCCGTGTCGCCCTTCGCCGCAGCGGTGCCGGGGAGGCCCTGCGGACCCTGGGCTCCGGTGTCGCCCTTCGCGCCGGTCGCGCCCGGGAGGCCGGTGGCACCCGTGGCCCCCGTCGCGCCGGACTTGCCCGTGAGCGACTTGATCGACGCCGTTGACAGGTCGGCGGTCGTCAGCGAGCGGTTCTTGATGTCGGCTCCGGTCAGGGAGCCGTTCTTCACGTCCTTGCCCGTGATCGCGCTGGCGGCGACGGCCGAGCCCGAGCCCGCCAGCACTACTGCGATGATGCCGAGGATCCATCCCGGCTTGAGGTACTTCTTCACGTAAACCCTCCCTGGGGTCGTCCTTGAACTTTCGCTACGACACTATCAGCGCCACTGGAGCGAAGTCAACTACTTCGAATTGACTCTCCCTAATGGCCCGGTGCCTTAGTCACTCCGCCCGCGTAGGCAAGTCGGACATCCGTCCATACGACACCAGAACGACAAGACCCCGGCCGGAGCCGGGGTCTGTCGCCAGGAAAATGGGCGTCGTTGAGCCAAAACGAACCCACCCGGGCGCATACCGGTTCTTGGGCGAACCGGGTCTCTAGTCAGGAGACGGCGGCAGTCTAGCCGTGAGTGCTCAGGACTGCAAGAGCGCTAGCAGTTGACCCACGGCTGGCCTCCGCGCTGCGCGTAGAGGAGCGCTGCGCGGTAGTCCTGCTCTTCGGGCGGGGCGTCAAGGGGGCTACCCGTACCCCCGACGCTACGCCATGTCCGTAGGTCGAACTGGTACTTGCCGAAGTGGGTGCCGTTCGAGGCGCGGTAGTCACCGCCGCTCTCCGGTCCCCAGGTGCACCAAGGGAGGTTGGCCTTGTATGAGGCCGTCCACACGCCACCTGGCGCGAGGCGAGGCTGCGCAGCGCGGCGGGTGAGCATGGGTACCCCAGTGGGGCGAGTGAACTTGCGAAGCTGGCGTAGGCTCCTGCGAAGCTCGTGACACCGTGCCTGCCGTACGTGGTAACTGTGGTCGTGTCCTCGGTAGCGGACACCGAGCTTGCGGATGTTGCGTCCCGGCACGTGGTGACCGAACCGGCGTGCCACGCGGTGGTAGGCGGTTGAGTAGTGTGCCTCAAGGGGCTTGGAGCACTCGGAGCTAACCGTGGCGTGAGGTGTGGTGGGCGCGGCAGCACTGAATGCGATGGCTCCCGCGACTACAAGTGAACTAGGCATAACGTCCTCGGCCATATCTCCCGCGTCTCGCTTCCCCAGCGCGCGGGCCGTGGCCGGTGGACCCTCCTTGGGTCGATTGTGGATGGGACCGCGAATGTTCTCGCAGCATTGTGGTGATGATCGCGGGCGTAAAGGACAGCAGCATGTCGGTCGTCCGCATGGACGGCCTCAGTCGAGTGTCCATATCGTCAAGGAGAATCAATCCCCAATGGCACGTAGCACGCAGAAGTACCTTCGCAACCTCTACGCCTCCCCCGCGAGCCTAAGGCTCCAGTCAGGGCGGCGCATCGAGTTCCCTCCGCGTGGCATGCGCGGTGACCTTCAGCCCATCACGAGCGATGAGGCGAAGGACCCGGCCATCCTCCTGAACATCGGCCTCCTGGTAGAGCTTGTCTCCCAGGGTGAGGCCATCAAGGTGTTCGAGAAGCAGGCCACGAACCAGCAGGCTGTCCACCCTGCACTAGACCTAATCGGCCAGGAGTCGGTGGAGATGGAGGTGCTGATCGAGGATCAGGGCGTCGTAGTCGCTCAGACCGAAGACGGCAACGTCGTCATCAAGCCGGGCCGCGACGGCGGTATCCAGCGCACGCTACCCAAGTCGGTCGGACCGAACGTGTCCAGCAACTTCACGGGCTCCGACAACGAGATGGCCACCCTGATGGCCTCAGACGATGCCGCGAAGAGCGGCACCGACCTCACGTCCATCCTGGGCATCCAGCAGGACTAAGGCCGTACCAACACGACCAAGGAGACACATGTCTGAGCAGATTCTCTCTGACAACGAGCTACGCCTGATGACCAAGGCCGATGCTCACTCCCACCTGATCGAGTCGGCAGCGCGCAACCACGCGGTGATCGCGAGTGCCGCCGACCTCGAAGGCTTCGAAGAGCTATGGCCCTTCGTGGAGGAGCGCCGCGCGAAGATCGCGGCTGTAGAGGGCACTCCACTGAACCTGTCGGAGGGACTATCGCGTGGGGCCGACCCCCTGCACGAGAACGCCACCGGACTCTTCCCTCGCGAGGAGCCGGAGACAGCCTCTGAGGAGCCCGCTGAGGCCCCTCAGGAGCCCGAGGCGGCCGACCCCGAGCCTGTACCGGCTAAGCCCGCCTCCAAGCCGCAGCAGCGCCGCAAGCCTGCGGCTAAGAAGTCCGCATGACAGAGAGGCCCGGTTCTCACCGGGCCTCCTGCTTTGTGAGCTTCGCATGACGCTGAAGCGATGCCGGGGCTCAGCGTCTATCTGAACTCGTGTGACTCCAATAGACCTCCCTCGGATAGGGAAAAGGCAGCCGACTAACGCGACGGCATGATAGACCCCTCTCGCGGGCCTGTAAAGACCGAATGACCGGTGTAGCCAAGTACGTCATCATGATCCCCCGGGTGCCACATGCGCCGAGCCTGGCGCAGGACGCCCAGCACGCGCTGGTCAACGGCGACCAGCCCCTCCACCATGCCTTCCTGGATCCGGGCAAATGGGCGCATTGGCCCGGAGAAGAGCCGCAGCTACACGATCTCGTGGTGGCCTATGCCGACGAGACGCCCGTGATGGACTCGCACGTCAAGCAGCTAGCACGCACGATTGGTAAGCACGGCAATCTCGCGGCGGTCTTCGCCCTCAAGGAAGGGAACGGGCGCGTGACGCCCTGGAAGATCCACAACACCTAGGCCCGGTACTGCGTGAGATTCGTCACACCCGTGACGGCGGTGACGACGGATGCGAACTCGGCGCCGGTCAACGTCACGCGAGTGTTCACCTCTTCTGCGATGGCGCGGAGATAGCCCTCCCCCACGTTCGCGAGCGCGGCGCGCACGTCTGCCAGCGCGTCATCTAGTAGTTCGCGGATGTCCAAGTCCGAGCAGCGCTTGGAGTCGTCGGACACGTTCGAGAAGACGCCTCCACCCCCGCTCGCGCGATAGTCCCCCGCTTGGCCGGAGTGGAACAGCCCCGTGCGCCGACCCGAGTACAGCGAGTCCACGAGTCGCGCGGCCATCTGGTTTGCCTGCGCTACGTCTCCACGTGCTCCGAGCAGCGTCGGGTGCCCGGTGACCTCTTCGGCCGCGAGCGACCCCAGCGACACGCGGATGTGGTCCTCCATCTCCTCCACGGTGGCAATGTGATCCTCCACCTCGGCGGTCATCACGCGACCAAGCGACTTCTTGCCCGGCTGCACCGTGATGAGCCGCATGGGCACCCCGAAGATGCACGCAGCGAGGGCGTGACCGACTTCGTGGATTGCGACCCGCAGGCGGGCGTCGTCGTTGAGGTTCAGGAACGAGACCGGCGGTCCGACGAGACGTGTGATGAACACGCTGATGAGATCGGCCTGCGTCAGGAAGGGAGCCACGGCCGCGTTCTCTGCCTGGAGCGCCCGGTGCACGGCGAAGGTCCACGCCTCGACGCACGCCTCCTCGATGTCGGCTGCCGTGGCGTTCTGATCGAAGAAGAATGAGAGCGTCTCCGTGTCGATCGCGTCGCGCGTGTTGTACCCGGCGAGGTAGTGCTCCAGGATCAGCCGCTTGCCCCGGCGATCGGGAGCATGGAACTCGATCTGGAGCCCCATCCTCCCCGGGCGCTTCAAGGCGGCGTCGATGCCGTAGATGTAGTTGGTGCAGCCGACGAGGAGAAGGCCCTCGTTCTTGCCGTGGATGCCGTCAAGCTCGGCCGTTAGCTGGGAGACGGTCGCCACCTGCTCGGGGCTCGCGGCGCCGCGCTCGACGGCGGCGTTCTCGAACTCGTCCCAGAACAGGATGACCGGCTGCTCGGTCGCGGCGTAGTGCGCCCGTGCAGCATTGAACAACTCCCGGATGTCGGTGTCCGTGTAGAGCGCTCCGGCATGTGGCCAGTCGCGTACGTTGATGAAGTGCGCCCCGGACGCGGTGGCGATGTAGCGGCACACAGAGGTCTTGCCGGTGCCCGGCAAGCCTTCCAGGATGATTCCCGGCTCGATCCGCGCGCCGTGCACTAGGTAGTCCTTGGCGTTGGCCAGCCAATGCACCACCCGGTCGACGCGCTCCAGGACGTTGTCGATGCCGACGATCTCGTCACGGCTCGTAGGACGGAACTCCGAGCCGTCCTCGAATAGCTCCCGTCGAGCCGCGTTGATGTCCGTCCACGGCTTCTCTCGCACGTCGGGCTTGGCGTTTCCCCTCGCCTTGCGCCGCTGCTCGTACGTGTCGATGGGTGGTGCGTTCAGTTCAGGCATGAGACTCCTGGGCGCGCCGCCGCGCGATGACCTCGGAAGCGCGGTGGACCCGGTAGACGTAGGTTTCCTCGTCGGGCTTGCCCCACTCTTCATCGGCCACCATGGCGACGACCTCAGGGTCACGCGCGTCCGGCCAGTGTGCGCGGACCGTCTCTGCCTCGTTCAGGCGCTTGAACTCGGCCACGGCCTCGGCTGAGGAGAACGCGTTGACCGAGGTGAGCTTGCCCGAGTTGGTGTCGATCACTCCGTAGCCATGGCTCGTCGCTAGCCAGCCGACGCTACCGGCGCTGTTGATCTCCTCGAAACGGACGGGGACGTACCTCAAGGGTGGCTCCTTCGTGGGGGTAAGGGATGACATGTCTCTGGGATTCGATCGCGAAGTAGTCCTCGTCAATTCGGGCGACAGCGCCGAGCTACACACGACGCTGTACGACGCCGAAGACACCCCGATGAACCCGGACGACCTCCTGTCCGTGGATTTCACGATCCAGGACCCCGAAGGTCAGGTTCATCACGCAGAAGGCATCCTGGATGACGACGGCGCCGGGACGCTGATCTACAACGCAACATCCCTAATCGGCCAGTACAAGGTCGCCGCAACATTCACCCTGGCGAACGGAGCCAAGCGCTCCACCCGCCAGGACTTCCGCGTCATCAACCCCTTCGATCCGCCCGCTCCCTCATACGCAGAGGTAGTCGGCACGTATGTCTGGAAGAAGCTTGAGGACTGCTTCGACGCTGAAGACGAGGGTCCCTACCTCAGGGACATGACCCTCAACTACTTCAACGAAGCGAAGATGACGAGCTTCATCGGGGAGGGGCTCTTCGAGTTGAACGAGTCCCCGCCTGTCCGCACGCAGCTAACAGTGGACTACTTCTTCGCCGGTCCCGGTGACCCGACCGCCGACCTTCCCCTCCTGGCCGAGTGCGTCTTCCTCCCGGTGGTGCGTCACCTCATGCGCTCCTACGTCGAACAGGCAGCACCGCAGGGGATGAACGCTCCCTACCAGGACCGTCGTGACTACCTCCAGCGCTGGGGCACGATCTACCAGCTAGAGAAGGACACCTACCAGCGTAACGCCGCGATGTTCAAGCGTCGCTTCGTCGGCTTCGGTCACTCCGCGATGCTCGTGGATACGAAGGCCGGTCGTCTCCTCCCCGCACCTCTCCGCGTCCGGACCGTAGGACGCGGTTACTACTGATGCCCATTTCTGACTTCCTCAAGACCGCTCTCGTCAACCACGTTACGGGAGCCACAACTTATACCCCGCCGACGACCCTCTACGCCGGACTCTTCTCCTCCATGCCCGCCGCCAACGGTGGCGGCACGGAGCTTACGATCGCGACCGCAGGCAAGTACACGCGGTTCGCCCTGGCGTGGGCCGGAATGGGCTCACCCCGCTCCCTCTCCGGCAACGTCTATTTCCCGTCGCTAGGGACCGGTTCGGATACCGCTCCAAGCCCATGGCCCACGGTGGTGGCCGTAGGCATCTTTGACGCGCTATCGAGCGGTCACATGCTGGCGTGGGAGCCGCTGACGACACCCCGACGCCTCAACACCGGGGACTTCCTCCAGTTCACATCCTTCAACGTCAGCTTCGCCATCGCCTGATGCCGCAGCTTAGCTTCGATGGGATCGCACCCACGGCGACGACGATCGCAGAGGTACACGCAGTCATCTCGCGCCACGCCGCCGAGATCGCCAACCGTGATCCGCGCCTCCTTGGGCTCGTGGAACACGCGAGCAACGTCTGGCGCGAAGCGTCGGTCAAGTCCGAGGTAGTCCCGGGGCGCGGGCTCTGCGTCGAGTACGACGCCGCCCTCCTCTACGGCAACAACCGCAAATGGCGCCAGGCCATGCGTCAGATCGGCCACGACGCGATGCGTCAGGCGGTCGTGGAGAAGGACTACCTCCTCGTCGGCCTCATCGTCGGAGAGGCACGCAACGGACGCAACTACTTCTCCAACTACGCAGCTAACCGTGAGGAACCCGCCTCCGGCCAGATCCAGATGGATCTCTTCCCCAACGAACCTAACGGTCAGACCTCACTCGACATCTGATGTCACTCCTGCCCCGCTACCTGCCTGAGAAGACGGTCAAGTACAAGACCTTCCTCAAGTCCTCCGTCCAGGATGGACTCGCACGCGTCTTCGCCAACCACCCGGATGACGCCCTCCGCACGACGCCCGTCGCGCGGCAGGACGGAACGCACGGGACTGAGGGCGTGAAGGTGACGCTGGAGTGGCCGCGAGACAAGGACCGTTACCCCTGCGTCGTCGTGCGCTTCTTCGAGCGCGACATCCAGAGCGTCGGCGTTGGTCACCAGGAAATGATCTTCGTAGAGGACGACGACCTCATCCCGATGCGCATGCTCCACAACATCTTCACGGGTGACCTGGAGTTCGCAATCTATGCGCTCTCGAACCTCGACCGTGACCTCATGTCGGACACAGTGGTCCAGACCCTCACCATGGGAACGATCTCGGACTACACCAACAACTTCTTCAACGCCGTGTACGCCGACCAAGACAACGTGCCGGACGCGAGGTGGCACTTCATCGACGTCTCTAAGAAGGTCTCCGGGTTCGGGGAGACACAGGCGCCCGTCCCGTGGCAGTCCGAGGACGAGCAGTTGTACATCGTCCAGTACCGCGCGCCTGTAACTGGAGAGTTCTACTCCGTGCCGCCCGAGAACCGCTCGGGTGACTACGTCCGTCGCGTCCCGATCTACCCGTGGATCGAGGACTTGGAAACCGAGCCGACTGGAGCGACCGATACCGGCGAGTGGGTCTGACCTTACTTTCCCGAGACGGCGCCTACACAACATACGAGGACTAACTAGATCATGGCACTTGCTTATCGACCCCCTGGCGTAACGGTAGACGAAGATGTCTCACCGAACGTATCCCCCCTACTAGCGGTCCCCGCGAGCGTTGCCGTAGTTGGTTCTGCTCAGGGCTTCGTTGCGCGGGTGGACCCCGACATTCTGCTCAGCGGCACGACGCCGACGCCGCTCCCCGGACTACCGGCGGGTGCTGTCCTGGTCGGTGTCACCTCGGTTGCCGACGTACTGTATCCTGGCCAGGCAGTCAATCTCGATGGCACCTACCGCTCGGCCAACGACTACACCGTTGACCTGACGGCGAAGACGATCAGTCGTGTGGCCCCGAGTGGCGGCGACGGCAAGATTCCGGACCACACCCTCGTTGCCGTCACGTACCAGTACGTCCCCTCCGACTACTTCGACGCGATCTTGCTTGAAGACCTCGGGTCTATCGCTGATCGTTTCGGCCCGGCATGGAAGAACGGTGCGATCTTCTCGCAGCTTACCTACGCTGCGCAGGTCGCCCTAGAGAACGGCGCACGGTTCGTCATCTGCCAGCCGCTGTACACCCGCTCCACGCCGGGGAACGTCGCTACGGCGAAGGAGGCACCGATCATCGGCACGTCCTCCACGGCTAAGGCGACATCGAACCCTGCCGTGTGGTCGGACACGCTCTACGGCCTGCGTGACATCGAGGACATCAACGTCTTCGTCCCGGTCGTCGGGCAGAGCACCGTAGAAGGCATCGACAACACCACCTGGATTGGAATCGCCCAGAAGTTCCAGGACCACATGAAGTTCCTCAAGGACAACGACCAGTACTCGGTCACCATCTTCGGTGAGGATCGTACGGCAGACGCGGTGAACTACGCGACGAAGACCAGTCTCCGCAACGACGCGGGTGCTCTCGCAGCACGCTACGGCGGCGAGCTAGCCCGACAGTCCGTCCTCATCAACACCGCCTCCTTCCTGCGCCCGCGTCCTGACTCAGTTGGCGGCACGGTACCGGTCGGCGCTCAGTACATGGCGGCGGCCATCGCCGGGATGCTCGCGTCTCGCCCGACGCAGCAAAGCCTCACACGTTCGCAGATTTCCGGGTTCCTCTCGGCTACCGACACGCGCTCGAAGCAGGACAAGAACGACGACGCAGCGGCGGGCCTCATGGTCATCGAGCAGAAGGGCAACGGGCTGTTCGTCCGTCACGGCATCACGCTCGACACGACGGCAGAGCAGTACCAGGAAGTATCGGTAGTCCGCTCCCAGCACCGGATGGTGGAGTCACTGCGTACGACTGTAGACACAAAGATCATCGGCAAGATCATCGCCGATGCGCAGGCCCCGTACACGATCAAGTCCACCATCATCGGAGTGCTGGAGGCACTCCGTGGCGACCAGACCATCGTGAACTACGGCAATGTGCAGGTGAGGCAGCTTACCGCGCAGCCTACGACCTTCGAAGTGCGGTTCTCCTACCTCCCGGCGTTCCCGGTCAACTACGTCAACATCAAGTTCTCCATCGACCTGTCCTCCACGGGTGTCGAGAACGTCGTCACCTCCTAAAGGGCAACTGACATATGGCACTCTCTACCGCAACATCTGACGTCAGCGTGCGTACAGCCCGTACGCGCGTGGGTGGCTCCGGCTTCACGTACCTGCACTTCAACGACACGCTAATCGGCTTCGCGCACCAAATTCAGCACACAACTGGCCGCCCGGTAGCTGCGGCGACCCCGATCCACCCCATGGACTCCCCGTACGCCGTTGAGATTGTCACTCCGGCCGCGATGGGACCGGGCACGATTGTGGTCGAGCTATTCGAGCGCTACGGCCAGCGCGTGTGGGATGAACTATCCACCATCGCAGGCGCAGTGGACATCGTGGAGATTTTCCAGAGGGTAGCCAACACGGCCAGCCCGATCACGATGGTCAAGTACGTCGCCCCGCCGAGTCTAAATGGCACTAAGCCCGCAGCGTACACCGAGGAGTATCACAACGTCGTCATCTCCGATGTAGCAGACGGCGAAACGATCGATGTCTCCACCCTCCAGGTCATGAAGCAAGTGACCTTCATGTACACGCATCTCACGCGCGGTGGCCGTAACGACAACGCTCCTGCGTGGAGTCCGCCTCAGGGTTGGAACATCAGCAACGGCAAGATCGTCAAGGGCGTGCCGTCCGCCAACCTCTTCGCAACCTCCTAAGTCCCTCCGAAGGCCCTCTCCGGAGGGCTTTCCTAGTTCTGTCAACGAAAGAGTCCAGTGAGCTTCGAAGCCATTCCCGAAGATGTCCAGAAGGACATCGAACAGCTAGAGATGTACGGGTACATCTCCGACGAGTACCGCGTGTGGGGCAGCGCCTACACCATGCGGACCCTCAAGGGCGACGAGGAGCTTGCCGCCGCCGTCGTCACGAAGGAGTATGTCGAGACGCTGGCCCAGGCAAAGTCCTGGGCATGGGCGAACATCGCCCTCTCTGTGGATGCGATCGACGGCAAGCACGACTACTGCCCGCGCGTCCAGGTAGACGCTGTGGAGTTCGCGCGTGCGCGCTTCCGCTACTGGACCAGCACCTACACCTGGACGCTCGGGGAGCGTCTGTTCACTGAGTTCGTCACCCTACAGCGTCGCGAGTTGGCGGCCAGGGAGGCGATGCAGGATTTTCACGTGCCGAGCCCGGCGCCTTTCTTGCCAGGGCTCAGTTCGTTGAGCGACTTGGGTATCTCGACCGACGAACTGGCCCCCGAGGCGGCCTAGGACGTCTCCAGATGTTCTACGTGTCTCGGCTGATGAACGCCGAGCACGAGGAACGCGGAGAACTCATCGGTAGCGCCCTGGAAGCCGGTATCGAGGGCATGGTCTTCGCCAACAGTCCGGAGATGTGGAAGGCCCTCTACGGCAAGAAGAACGAGGACGAGGAGTTCCCCGCCGACGAGGACGTGGACTGGGTTCAGCCTGGCTCGCCGGAGTTCAAGGCGATGCTGGAGCAGGCCGCCGCCAGTGGGGTCTTCGAGCTAGACGACTAGCGGTACCGGCGCTGCTGGCGATCCAGCCAGTCATCAATCCGGCGCTTCAACGGGGGCCACCCAAAGTGGGCCACCGTCACCGCCGCGAACATCATGAGAAAGAACGGGATCATCACCGGTATGGCAATGCAGAAGACGACGATGCACGCAAAAAGGATGTGGCCTGGAAGTCCATCGTTGTTCTCGTTCACGACACGAGTCTATCACGGGCGAGTCCTGTAGATCAAGTGCCCATCCTACACGTAACCAGTACACATGCCTGCCGACAACCAGATCGATATCTCACTGTCTCTTCTGAGTCAGCAGTCCGGGGCGGCTATGCAGGAGTTCATCATCCAGTTGAAGGGCATCAACGCCTCCCTGGCAGCGATGTCCCGCGTGAGCACGCCGGGGACTCTTGACGCACATGCGGCCATGTCAGAGCAGTTCGCCAACGCCTCTCGCGCGAAGGCTGAGGGCACGGGCAAGCCAAGCATGGAACACGCCTCATCGGGGCAAGAGACAATGCGGGAACAGGCGAAGTACTCCACCGATATCGTTCCTCTGTCGTTCTACGGCTCGCGCGCGGTAGCCACGGCGGCGAAGCTCGCTCAGGCGGCTGAGTACGCCGATGCTGACGTGGTGCCTACGGAGGTAATGCCCGTCCCATACGGGGGCGGCGGCTGGGCGACTACCGGCGGGGGTGGTGGTGGTGGCGGCGGCGGCGGCGGTGGCTACGGCGGTGGAGGACCCGGAGGACCGGGAGGACCGGGTCCAGGTGGTGGTGGCTGGCAGGACTGGCTTCGGTACCAGATCAACGGACCGTGGGGGCGCCGAGGCAAGCAGTTCGTCAATAGCAATTTCGGCGCTCAGGCCGCACAGACCTGGTTCCTCAACCGCGCGCTGAACGCCCGGATGGGTCAAGGGACAGCGGAACAGAACGCGGAAGCCGGATGGGGACGCGCCGATCAGATCGACGGGACAGGGTTCTTCGACAAGATTCCGCTCGTGGGCACCTCTGGATTCGGGTTCCTTCTGCCCGGCTCCGGCTTGTTCTCCGAAGCAGGTAGGCACGGCATCACGGAGTCGGCTAAGGACTGGGCCTCGTCCGTATTCTCTCCCGGGTTCTCGCGCAACGACTCTAAGGAGATCAGGCAGCAGCTTTACGGCCGTGGGTGGGTCGAGGGTGGCGCGCGCGACCGCATGTACGAGGGCCTGAAGTACATGAAGCAGCGTTATCCGGGCATGGACACGGGCATGAACGCCGAGGCCATCGACCAGGCGACTCGATATGGCGCGACCTCCGTCAAGGAGTTCGTCAACACCCTGAAGGACGTCCCCGAGGCGGCTCGCGCAGCAGGCGTCAACTTCAAGGATCTCCAGCAGCAGCTAATCGAGATCGGCAACGCTACCCAGAAGATGGGCGGAACGTTCGCCCAGGGCGCGAACTTCGCCGTGCAGTCAGCCGCGATCACGGGCATGGACCCGCGTATCCAGCAGAGCCTCTCCGAGAACGGGTTCGTTCAGGCGATGGGTATGTCGAAGTACGGGCTCCTACCGCAGGCGCAGGGGGCACTAACCGCTGGCCAGCGCCTCCAGATGAACTCCGACTCCGTGCACCGCATGATCGGGATGTTCTCCGGCTTCGGAACTAAGACGTACACGGATAGGGAAACCGGCGCTGTCACCCGGGTCACAGGCTACGACCAGGGCGTGGCCCAGGTCGCCGCGCAGCTTGGAGTAAGCCCCGAGGTCATCAAGGAGATGGAGCGCAACCGCCCGCGCGATGTCGCCGGAGCCAAGGTAGAGAACTTTGTAGAGGGACAGCAGCAGCAGGTGGAGGCGGCACTCAAGCGAGGTGACAAGACAGCGGCAGCGAACATCCTCAACGGGAAGTTCGCGAGCACCACGGACGGCGTGTCCACCTGGGGTGACCTCAGCAAGTACCTGCACGGCGCAAAGGACGCTGACGGCAAGAACATCTTCTCCGGCGACGAGATCAAGAAGATCGCGGAGGCGGGAAGGGTCGGTTCGCACACTTCGGCGAAGGACGCAGCGCAGAAGCGGATGGACGCCGTGAAGGACATCATGGCGAAGAAGGCCGAACAGGACAACGAGGACACGGCAGGTACCAAGGTCACGGTCGGACTCACCGACGATGCATCGAAGCTCCTGAAGGTGGTATCCGTGGATGACTCCGACTACGGCAAGAACGCGCTAGAGAGCATCGCACGCGCCGGAGGCACAGCGGTTCGCAACCGGTCAGACTACACGCAGGTTCCGAACCTCGATCCGCAGGCACTGTCCAGGCGGGTCATGACGCCGGACCAGACCCGATGAGCGCAGTCAACGTAACCTTCTCCCAGGCACATGTGAACGAAACGCTCGGTCCGCTTACAGTGACGACCGGCGCCGACGAGATCACCTGGGGCTACGGCCTGAACACGAAGACGTTCCCGACCTACGGTGGCGAGGTCGTGCAGATTCTCTCTGCCTACACGACAGACCTGACCATCACAGGCACCGTCAGATCGTATCGCCAGATCGAAGCGATCTACACCTGGTTCCTCTCCTACCTCCAGTTCGCCACCCAGAGCGGCGGGTTTGACCAGACGCCGGTCACGTTCGAGTACTCCCACCGAGATTGGCACCTCCACATCATGCCCAAGCGGCTCCCCCAGTTCCACTACGGACGCGACGTAGTTGCTCCCGTGTGGCGTATGGAAGCAGCCGTGATTGAGGGCGATCGCAAGATGAACGACGCGCTGAAGTGGCTCGTCCAGACGACGGGGATCGACACGACTCAGTTCAACCGCGTCACGGGGGACATCGGATACATCGAGGACAACCCCTTCTCCTCCCCGTTTGGCGGAGACTCGGACGCGAACGCCAAGACGAAGGAGACGCTCGGGGAGTTGGGCGACTACTACACCAAGCTCATCGACAGTTACGCCAACGGCGACTTCGAGGACTTGCACGCCGACTACTCCAAGCCTGCCTTCCTCGCCAACGAGGGAACCGCACTCCCGGGCAACAACACTGGAATCGCAACCGACGACAACGGTCGCGGAACCGTGGAGACACCGTAATGCCTGAGTGGAAGTACGACGGACGCAACGGAAGCATCGCTAAGGGGTACGCGGTCAGGTGGGCACGGACGACTCCGGAGACAAACGGAGGCAATGCCGTCCTGATAAACCAGTCTGGCGATCACATCGGACTCTGGGTCACCGACGTTACGGCTGACTTCGAGATGGCCGGGACCACAGCGCAGTCCGCGCGTAAGCGCGACTTCTATCCGCACAACTTCGTGCAGCCCCACTTGAACGTCAAGGGCCAGAGCGGGGACTCCTACCAGTACCAGCGGATCGCAGAGTTCGTGCGTGATTCTCACCTCAAGAGCATCCTCTACAGCGACCACGACAACGTGACGACGCCGACCGTGACCCTCACGGTTCTCGGCCGAGGCTTCGACGCCGCGCGAAACATGCGCGGATCCACGCAGACGATCATCGTGGACGGGTACATCGAGTCAATCCAGCGCGGTGCGCAGAAGGCTCAGTTCTCCCCCGAGTGGGAGTTTGACTTCATCGTGTCAAAGGCCCGATCCTGGCTCATGACCGACGAAAAGGTCAAGGGCCGCAAGCTCAAGAACATCCTCGACTTCATCACCAAGGGGAGTGCAGATTCCCTGGCGACCGATGTGAATGGCCCGCGCTTCGAGGACGATCCCGACCCGCCTGACGCGACCCTAGGCGCGATCAACGAGGCCCTGGCCAGCTACGGCTCCGACTTGTTCCCGAAGGTCGGCTAGTGCGTCGCCTCGTCTACAGCCCCAAGGTGTACGCCTACGTCCGCACCGACAAGTTCCCGGACGGGCTCGATATCTCCGACTACATCGTAAGCGGCAACGTTCACCGTCGCGTCAACGCCGCTTCCACGCTGGAACTAGAGCTTCGCAATCCGAACCTGATCTGGACTGCGCCCGGGTTCCCGACGTTCCATCCTATGGACGCAATTACGGTGTACCTCACGCGCCTGAAGGGCTACCCCGTGCAAGCGTTCACGGGGTACCTCGACACTGCGGACGCGATGGTGCTCTACCCCGGGACGATCAAGATTACCGCGTCGTGCACTCTCAAGCGGCTGCTGAACACATTCTGGGACCCGGCCCTCCCCTACGTCCAGAACGGCTTCCTCGCGAAGTACGGATGGAACGTCAACCCGCAGACGGGCACCCTGTTCAACTCAGACGCAATCTCGAAGACCCTAGGCGAAGCAAGCAACAAGCAGCTTACCGACGGATCGATGGGAGCCCTGCTATTCGCGATCCTCAAGCACGTCGGGAATTGGGACTCTCAGGACATCTACATCGAAGCGCTGCCGTCCAGGATCAAGGACCGCATGACGGCGATCTACAGCGAACTCGCGTCGAGCAATGACGCCGTAAAGGACCAGGTGGATGCGCTCCTCTCGAAGTTGCTCGGCCCCGGGGGGTACGGCCAGGGTGGTGGCTCCGGTGACACCGGGCAGGCCAGCGGCACCGTCCCGGCGACGCCGGACGGAGGCTACACCGAAGCAACCTGGGCTGCGGCGCTGCTGAAGTCGCTCGGGATCCAGCAGAACAACGACAACATGCAGGCGCTGGTCGGGTGGGAGAAGGCCGAAGGAGGGCACTGGATCAACGACGCGCGGTACAACCCTCTCAACACAACCGAGCCCATGCCCGGCGCGGGGAACACAGGCTTGCAGGGTGATATCAAAATCTATACGTCCTGGTCGCAGGGCCTCCAGGCAACAGTGAAGACGCTGAATAACGGCCGCTACGGCGCAATCTTGAAGGCGCTCAAGAACGGCAGTGTCCCCGACATCGCGAGCGCCATCGCGAGTACCCCATGGAACCCCGGTGGCTACCCGGCTCTGTTCGCGGCAATGAATGCCGCACCCAAGGACCTTGGAGGCACTCAGGTGCCTGGCGCGCACGACGACCCAACCGATCCGACGACCCGGGGTGCGGCGCCCGACGCCACGACGAAGACGAAGAACCTTGATAAGGGAAACTGGAGCGCCGCACCCGGAGCCAACCTGCCTGGGAAGCCGATGCGCGACCCGATCAAGCAGTTCCTCAGCGTGCTCGCTGGTCTTACCAACGAACAGATCGTCGTCGGTTTCGGCACGAACCACGACCAGTTCACAACGAGCGGCAACGTCTCGGACCACTACACGGGAGACGCGGCCGACATCCTCGTAGGTGGCGACGCGCGAAGCGACTCGGCGGCCGCATCCAAGGGTGACAACATCGCTACAGCCGCACTGCGGCTCCTCGGGTACTCGCAGAGCGACGCTCGCAACATGGCCATGAGCGGGAAGCTCAACTTCACACAGAACTTCGACTGGTACGGCCACCGAGTGCAGGTGGGCTGGCGAACCCTTGAGGGTGGAAATCACTTCAACCACGTTCACGTCGGCGTCGCATTCACAGGCCGCACTATCCCCGACGACATCCCGGCGGACGGAAGTGGCACGTCCAGTGACAGCACGACCGGAGGCGGGTCGTCCTCCCCCACCAGCGGCGGTAGCGATACATCCATGGCCAGCGCGTTCGCCGCCTACCTGAACTTTCCGAGCCTGGAGCAGACGGCCGAGGCGATCGGCCTACAGGGACAGAAGTCGCTCATGAACGATCAGCCATTGTTCCCGTTCGTGCAGCAGGTGGTCGAGGCGTCACTACGCAACTTCATGTCGCTACCCAACGGTGACTTCTACGCCTTCTTCCCCGACTACTTTGGTGGTTTCAAGCACCGCACACCGTACTGGCAGATTGACGACATCGAGATTCTCGACGGCCGCATCACGCTGTCGGACGAGTCGCTAGCGACGCATGTCTACGTCGTTGGTGACATCGTACCGGATGGCGCCACGTCGTCTGAGGTCAACTTCCTCGACAAGCTTCAGTCCGGCGGCGTAGTCACGATGTTCGACGCCTTCAAGGGCGGATTCGTCAGGATCCCAGAAGAACTAAAGGTGCAGGAGGAGAAGGGCGGTAAGACCTCGACTCAGGTAGTCGATCCTGGCACCGGCCTTGCCCACGGTGGAACGCGTGAGGCAACCAAGGGCGAGCTAGACCGCAGCTACGTCATCAAGTTCCTCCAGAAGTATGGTGTGCGTCCGCACTACGAAGAGGCGCCGATGGTGCGCTCGCCATACTTCGAGGCGTTCCTTGCCTACCAGCGCTTCCAGCAGCTATGGGCGCAGCAGTTCGCCACCACCTTCACCTTCACCTTCATGCCTGAACTCTTCCCCGGTGGCCTCGTCGCGTTCCCCGATCACAACCTCCAGTGCTACGTGGAGGAGGTCGTACACTCGTTCGACTACGAGAGCGGGTTTGCTACGCAGGCGGTTCTCTCGGCTCCGGCATCTCTCACCGACACCGGCTCAGATGTGTCCGCAGGCATGGTCCGTGCCTTCAACAACACCGGTCCGAAGAAGGGTGTGACCCGCGATACGACGACTGCGACGCCGCCGAACCCGCCGAATCTCAACATCACGTCGCCCAACTGGCTCCAGCGCGCTATCAAGGTGGAGACGGGCTGATGGACACCGCGTTTGCGCGCATCGTTACCTGTGACCCAGCCACCCGCAAGATCGAGGGAACGCTGAAGGACGGGTCCGTCATCCAGATCATCGTGTGGGAACTACCGGGCGTATTCGTATGGCCGAAGCTCGCGGAGACGTGGGGTGTGACGCGCACGCGCGGGGTATGGCGCCTCGGCAATAGGATCGAGGACGCCGAGGGACACTCCATCCAGGACTTGCAGCCCGGAGAGGCGAAGATCGACGCGGATGAGGTGTTCGACGGTCAAGGAAGGAGGTTCCTAACCGAGGCGGTGGGACTCTTCGTCGGCCAGATGGTGTCGTCGGCGGTGAGCGCGCCCAACGACAGATGGCTGCCTTGCAATGGGGATGGTGTCACAGATAAGCACCCGCTCCTGCGCGCAAAGCTGATCGCGGACGGCAACCCGCATGGAAGCGATGACTCGGGCAATCCGCGTGTTCCTGATACTCAGGGGCGCGCTGTAGCGGGCGCCGGTACCGGACCAGGTCTCACTGAGCGCCTCCCGGGCGACAAGTGGGGCGTGGAGGCCGTGGGCCTGACGGCCGCGCAGTCGGGACTCCGGGAGCACGACCATGGCGGGTTCAGCGAGTTGATGACCGTCAATAAGACGCATAACCACGCAACGGCAGGCAATGGTCAGACGATCGGCTCCGGCACCGGATATCCGAACGCCGTCAACCTCACGGTCGGCGGTGGTGCATTCGGTTCTACGACCGCTCCGCTCAACGACGCCACCATCGACCATAGACATCCCATCCCCTTGCAGACCGAGGCGGACGCGACCGAAACGCACGACAACACGCCCCCGTCTGTTGCCGTGCGCTGGTTCGTCTTCGCGGGATGAGGCAGTTCACCTAGGTACCGGGCGCCATCTCTCCGTAATAGGAGACGATGACTTGGAGCCTATTCCTACGTAACGGCGACTTTGATGTTCAGGGCGCGCAGCTTGGCAAGGTCACTGGCCAGGCCAAGCTCGTGCAGGACTTCCGCTGCGCCGTGCTCACCGAGATGGGAAGCGACCCTATGCATCCGGGCTGGGGCTCGCTCATTGACGGCGGCGTCACTCCTGACGGACGCGCAGTCCCCGGCGTGATTGGGGCGACGGACACCCAGTTGGCGCTAGCGGTGATCGAGACGGAGATCCGTCGCATCGCTGAGTACTTTCAGAACCGCCAGCTACGGCGGATCAAGGAGGAGAGGCAGAGGTACTCCAAGTCCACCCTTACCGCCTCCGAAATCCTAGTAGGGGTGTCGGGCGTGCGGGCCATCCAGACGTCCACCACCCTCGCAGTCCTCGTCACCCTCGCTACCGGTAGCGGCGACACCGTTGACGTAGCACTGCCCATCTCTGACAACTCACTGGTAGCTCGCTAATGGCCGTAACCTCCCGAGACATCGCACTACAGATCGTCAACCAGCTAAAGGTTCTCGATCCGGCAATCTCCGCAGAGATCGGCACGCCCGAGCGCCTGCTGATCGATGCGTTCGCGCAGAAGATCGCGGACAGCACCATCGACCTTACCGCGCTCTCCGGCGGGCTCGACATTGACTCCAAGATCGGAAGTAGCCTCGACAAGTTCCTGGCGATCTTCAACTTCGGGCGTCAGTCCGCTGTCGCCGCGACCGGCTTTGTGACGTTCAGCCGGTCGCAACCCGCGCTCACGGATATCCGGATCCCCGCCGGTCAGAGGGTCGTCGCGTCACTCGACGCCGCCGATGTCTTTTTCCAGACTACGTTCGACGTAACGATCCGTATGGGCGAGACTTCCGTGGTCGCTCCGATCCAGGCGCTAGTGCCGGGTGCCCTCGGTAACGTGGCCGCGCAGGCGATCACACAGTACGTCAATGGTGTCGGATTCGACGGGGTATTCAATACCGTCCCCACTTCCGGCGGTCTAGATCAGGAGTCCGACGATGAACTCAAGGCACGATTCAAGAACACCGTCTTCCGCAACGTCTCGGGCACGACCGATCAGTACCTCGCGCTCGCGATTGCCACGCCGTACTCCACCAAGGCAAACGTCGTAGGCCCGATCTCTCGCTACCGCGAGTACATCCAGGTCCCCGTCCCGGACGACGCAACCTACGCTGGCGACCCGCCGCCGTTCCCGATGACAGGGACGTGGACCACGGCGATGTCGACCGTGCCCTTCTCGAAGTACACCTACACTCAGGTTCCGTACTTTGTCTCCAACGGGAAGCTCGGCGCCGAAGCCCTCTTCTATCGCGAGGTAACCGACTTCAGACTCAACGTCGACCCCGATGACAAGAACCGAGGGGACGCCTGGCGCTTCTTCGATGAGGTGCCCGAGTACGACCTGACACTCGACCCGTTGTTTCCGGGCAACCGCTTCCGCCCGAGCATCACATTCCTGAATGTGATCGACCCGTCCGCCGATGCTTCGATCCAGGGTGTGCGGCCCGGCGACGTGGTGCTGTTCGAACACTCCTATCTGTCGACCTCTTCACGTAACGACTACGAGCGAAACATCACCAATGCGGTTGACATCTTCGTAGATGGAGGAAATGCCACGCTCGCGGACTGCGTGATCGGCATTCCGAACCCGCTCAACACCTTCACAGCGGACCCCAACCATCCGTACTACCGCGAGAACTATCGCCGTGTGGGTGAAGTGGAACATCGCCCGATGCTGGGGAACCTCTTCACGCCGCTGTTCCTCCAGCCCGTGGCAGACATTCCCGACAGCATCAAGATCGGCAGCACCATCTACTATCGCGACCTTCACTACTGGCTCGTAGAGGATGTCTCCGAGCTTCGTGGCACCGTACGAGCCCGCAATGGCATCGAATGGGATAAGTACCTGCCCGGTCAGGCTGCCGACGACGATCCGGATTCCCCGACGATGTGGACTGGACCGGTCGTCGCGCTGAACACCGAGCCGAGCGTCACGGTCGCACAGTACGCATACGACAAGAACATCTATGACCTTCAGGCGACGGTGGACGGCTCCCGACAGACGACCACGGACGTGCTCGCGCACAAGGCGACTACGCGCTACTTCAAGCTCGATATCGCCGTCATGTACGGACCGGGGGCGAGCGTGGCAGCAACAAATCTCGCGATCCGCGACGCTGTGCAGGCGTACTTCAAGAGTCAGTACTTCGGCACCGCCATCCAGCTATCCGACCTCCTCCAGGCAATTCACAACGTCCCCGCCGTGGACAACGTGCGCTGGTCGGCCGACGCGGTGCACGCACCGTCCAACTACCGCGTTGCGGGCTGCAACGTCGATGGCACTCAGCGCACGAGTGTGCTCATGGATACCGTCGTACTGGGCAATGCCTCACGGATGGAGCAGCTTAGCTGGTACTTCACCGGCACGCCGCAGTCGGGGGAGTGGACGATCGAGCGCACCGACACGGGCGCGACGACGACATTGGGCGTCATCGTCTCTAATCCGACCCTTCGGGACGCACTCCGAACCCTCACCGGCGACACTATGCTCGATGTCCAGGGCTCAGGCGTGGCCACGATTCCGTGGGTCATTACCTATAGCGCCAATGGAGTCCGACCGAAGCTGCGCTTGAAGAGCACCACTTTCGTCGGCGGCGTGTACACCCATGACTCAGATTTCTTCCTCGCAGATGATGAACTTCCGTCCCTGCCTGAGCAGGCCGTCCCAGGCGACTCGGTACCCGGCCTCATCATCAGGGCTAAGGCGCAGAACACCTGGAGCTTCTAATGGCTGATGAGACACTGACATCTGCGCCGCAGATCAGCGCCGTCATCCCCCAGCAGTTCATCGTTGAAGCGCTCGGAGGCGCGGAGAACCCTGTCGGCCTGCTCAACCGCTTCCCGGACGGCCTCTATCACAAGTCGCCAGAATCCCACCTCCTACGATTCATTTACGCACTCCTGGGTCCCTCGGGCGTAGGGTCGCTGAGCGACAACTACCTCAAGGCCCGGCTGAAGCTAGAGGAGATGGGGCTCGAACTCTTCGACCTCGACGCATTCTTCGGCAACCCTCTCGGCTTCGGCCGCATCCTCGAAGAGGAGTACGACACCGCCGACGCCGCCGACTCCGACGCACGAGCGCAGATCACTGCCCGCGACGCTGCCTACCGCAGCCGCGCGCTGGACTTCCTCGGCGGCGCGCGACTCGGGAACTCTCCGCAGGGTATGCAGTTGGTCGCACGTGCCGGGCTCGGGCACGACGTGGAGATTGTGGAGAACTACAAGTACCTCTACGACGTTCACACCGACCGGCCCGTGGGCTTCCGCAGCTTCGGCAAGACCGTCTCGACGGAAGAGATGATCGTTATCCCGCGCCAGGAGATCAGCACCTCCGAGGTCCAAGAGATCAAGATCGTCGGCGGACCCACGAGTGGCGCCATCATCTTTAGCTACAACGGTCGCATCACGTCGAACGTCACCCGTCGCAACGTGCCATGGAACGCCCCGGCCATCTCCTCCTGGGACCTCACCGATCCGGAGAACCCAGCGCTCGACACACTCGGCGTCCAGGAGGCCCTAGAGGCGATCCCTGATATCGGAGAGGGAAACGTGCGGGTAACCGGCGGCCCCGGCCCCGACATCCCCTGGACGGTGACCTTTCAGGGCAAGCTCGCACGTCAGGACACGTTGCCGCTCACCGTCGAATCCAAGACACTCAGCGGCGGCCTGAACCCCGCAGTCGTCATCAAGACGCTCCACGGCGGCGTGGACGCCACGGAAGAGGTCGTGGACATCCCGCCACGTGACCTCTACCACCTTCAGCAGGCGCTCGACCGCATCAAGCCGGTCACGATGATCCCAACAGTGTCTTCCGGCTCGGGCACGCGCCAGCGCCAGGCCCCGCTGACGGACTTCGCGTCCTCCGAGTTCACGGAGGTACTACGGTTCGTGAATGGCCTCCACGCGGTTCCGTGGCCGTCCAGTGGCTGGATCGAGGGAGGCAAGGAGAAGCAGGCTCCGCGCGCCTACGGATCCGACGCCCAGCACTACCGTGGATTCCATGACGTGGTGTCCACGGTCGCCTACGGCCAGGCCGCGCTCGATGACGCCAACTACGAGGCCGATCGCACGAGCACCGCTCTCTACGTCTCTGAGCACATCGGCCCCTTCGGCCCCGACCAGCGCGCGATCTACCCCATGCTGGGCGCCGACGCAGGTATCAGGTATACCTCAGACCGGGCACTCGCGGACTATCCCGAGCAGCCCATCATGGGCGCAGGCGGCCTCGTCAACGGAATCTATGACGCCTCCTACGCCAGTCTGCCTGGCACTCGCCAGATCATCTACAAGGACGAGCAGTACTGGTCATCGGTAGAGCGCATCGCCGGAGCCGAGTACCTCGAACTCGACCTGGGCACGGTACAAGTAGTCAACTTCATCGGCTTCGAGACGCTGACGAAGCCAATGCAGATCGAGGTAGCCGTAGACATACTCGATCAGCACCCGCGCCGCAAGTTCGTGTCCGTCAGCCCGGTGGGTGGCATCGACTACCCGGATCAGGTGTCGGCCTCCGCTAGCGGATGGACCTACCTGGAGTTCAACTTCTCAGACGTAAGAGGCGAACCCTTCTATACGCGCTTCGTTCGTATCAAGCTCGACCGAGTCGTCACACCGACTCGGCCATTCCTGCTGAACCCAGTGACGCGGGTGTCCGCACCCTGGAGCGTCGAGGTGCGCAACCTCCGGCTCGGGCGCAACGTGAGCAACTAAATGACCGATCTTCTCAACCGCTATTACAGCGGTGTCGTCATCAACCAGAACGCAGTCTACGAGAACGGCAGCAGCCACATCGACACCACGACGCGCAAGTACCAGACCTTCAGGCTCCCGCCTGACTACGTACGAGAGAGCGTCGTCCCGGCTCTCACGGGCTTCCAGCTATTCGTTGGGATTGCCGCCGCAGACGCACGTCTGTCCTGGACCGTCGAACACCGGCCGTCTACGTCTGCCACGTGGATCGCACTCGCCAGTGGGCTCACTACGGGCGCACCGACGATTGGCAACGAAGTGTGGATGACGTGCCTCGCGGACCATCCAATCCCCGTAGACGACAAGCTAGATGACGAGTTCCGCATCTCCTTCATCATCGTCTCGGGAATTGCCCGCTTTTGGTACACGTGCCCTAACCCCGATAACAGCGGCGTGGCACTCGGCGCAGACGGCAGTACCCCGCTCGTAGACGCTGGGCGCCAGTACTCGTTCATGTACCGCATCCTCGCGGGCGTGACGGATTCCGGCACCGACTTCCTCGGGAACACCTACCGTTCCGTCGCCATCGTCAAGGCCGCCGCTGAATCCGACCCGACCTCCTCGCTCGACGGATACTGGCTCTCCTCCCCACAGCCCTCGCAGTTCGCCGTTGTCTCACGCTATTTCGACATGCGCGATTCGTTTGGGCGCCCTCAGGTCGTTGACCGTGTGCTTCTAGACCCCATTACGCCCAACGTATGGGTCCACCTGTACTACTCCGATGATGGCGAGCCTGGCGCAGACGATACCTCCTGGGAAGAGCGCATCTGGACCCCTATCCCGAAGTCGTACAAGATGACTACGCGAGACACCTTCGTCCTGCCCACGCCGGTCAAGGCCAAGTTCATCAAGGTCGAGTTCTCTCACCTCCAGGCAAAGTCCTACTCCCCCGGAGCCTTCCAGAAGCCACTGACGTACAAGAAGCACCCAGCGTGGGTGCTCGACTACTTCCTCGTCCTCACCGAGGCGGCACGGCCGTCCTCCAGCGCTGCCTTCGTTGCTAACCAGAAGCGCGTCACCTTCAACGCCTACGACCTCGCGTTCCGCTACTACCGGGACGATCTCCTCCAGTCGCCGGACGGACCGGGATTCACGTCGCCCGATGACGCCGCACGCGTGCAGCCGTTCCTCACATCTGACCTGACCAACCTGGTCGATCCGCAGACACAGGCGCTCATTAGCGTCGCCATGAGGCCGTACCTCTCCGACCCCGCCGTGCGGAACGTCGCGCGCAACCTCCTCGGGGAGGTAGCGCTCACTGCTCTTTCGACGCCGGGCTCCTATCCGGTTGAAACGCTGCCCCCCACGTCGGCCGTCAGCACAGCGGTGTCATCGCTGGACCGCGAGGCGGTGATCTTCGAGCAGACCTTCCCGGTGATGTACTTCTTTGTCGCGTGCCGCCACCGGTATCGCGAGGTCTCTGCGGTACTAGACCAGGATCGTGCGTACTTCGTCGGAATCAATGAGATCGCGTTCACCCGCGAGAACTACTCCGTCGAGAGCGACACCGCCATGTACATGGAGCATATGGGCGACTTCGTCAACGCCGAGCGCAACGACTTCATTGTTGGCGATCCCCCGGTGGTGAATGTTTGATGCTTAGCGCACGCGAGGTACCGATTGCCGACCACTTCGACCACCCGACCGGCACGCTCGTTGGGTACGACTGCTACGACGCAGCCCAGCGCGCGCAGCTTCGCAAGCAGCAGCACATCGACATCCGCTGCTTCATGTCGCAGAGCGCGAACTATTGGCAGGAGAACTGGACGTTCTCTGCGGCAGGCTCACTCTTCAATGGCACGGACAGCGTACTCCTCAACCTCCCGACTGCTCCGACCGGCAATATCGCCACGTCGATCTCAAATCGGCCGGTGGACATCGCTTCGGTGGGAGACGACTGGAAGCTAACGCTCGACGCGCCTAGCTGGGACGACGCGGTCATCGACCATGCTGCGTCATACATTGAGCTAACTGCGGCCGCAGGCGGCAGCTTCTCAATTGGTCCGACCGTCAAGCTCTTCCTCAATACCGCGTCCTACCCTCAGGGCAGTGCCGCCGTCAACCAGATCATCGAATGGCCGATTTCCGTCCTCGCTCCTCTGAGTGGGACCATCACGGGAGTACGGATCGGCATGTTCGGAACCGCCTCGACGTTCTTCAAGTTCGCCGCCATCCGTCTCCTTAGCCCGGATTGGATGGGTGCCCCGCTCGACATCAACACGCTCTTCCGGGCGATGATGAATCCTGTTCCCAAGTCGGGCCTAGTACTGGGAAGCTCATATCCGTTCCCCCAGTCATCCATCATCGATCCGCTCGTCCCGACCAACTTCCCCATCCTGTTCCGTTCTGACGGTCGGGCGGGCGCCGACGACCCGAAGCCCATCGATGTGTCCGAAGCGATCCTGTTCTCCCCCGGGCGCATGAATAGCCCTGGCGAGATTCGCGTCTACATGCGTGAGGGGTCATTCGACAACGAGATCATGCTTGACCTCAACGGTGTCACGATGGCCGAGCTTGACGCGGCTGGGGCGCAGCCCGACTACGGCGTGGCGAAGTACAGCGCCAAGACGCAGCGCGACCTCGAAGGGCTTGCGCAGTCACTGCTTGACGATCAGTTCCAATGGGCGCTTGACGCCAAGCCGGACCTGTTCACCGCAGCGTGGATTCAGTCCACGCTCGTATGGGATGCCGCCCACCTCGCTAACGTCGAGGTGCGTGACACGGACGGTAACGTCTATCCCTTCCCGCAGTTCACTCTACCACCGCTGAACGGCACGGACGATACACGCTACATCTTGACCGTCGAGCTAGAGGAGGAGTCCATCCGAGTGCGCGTCCTCTCGTCCGATACAGAGAGACTAGAGGACGCCGCAACACTCTTTGACTCGACCGTGCTCACAGACGGCTCGGTCCTCCGTCGCCGGAGTGGGCGTGTCGGCGTGTACGCCAACTTCGTTGACGGCGACGCCTTCATCCAGGACATCATTCCCTACTCCGTCAACTTCGCGGAGTATCGCTCGCAGCCACTCCGGTCGATCTCACCCGTATCTGGCGCCCAGGTGTTCTTCGGTGGTAGCGCCACTCGCGAGCTATTCACCGGGTACGTCGGAGAGAATGCTGACGTGATCGCCGCTCCCGACCGGGGAGACAATGCATTCGCGATCAAGCCGACGACGGCGCTGGGCCGCGTTCGCTCGAACTTCTTCTCCACCCACTCGCTCAGGCACACCCGCGTGAGCGTCGATGTATTCATTCCGAGCGCGGCGGCAGAGGCGGGGGCCGAGCTAGCGGTGACGTATGAGCGCCTGCGTCACTTCAGCAGCGTCGCACACAGTACCCCGCTCAACGTCGGACGGGTTCCGGTTGACCGCTGGCACACGCTTGAGTTCGACCTCTCCGAGATCGCGTCCGTGCTGCCTGGCAACAATATCGTCGCGCTGAGCACGGGGAGTGACGCGGTGTTCTACGTCGCCAACTTCTCGATCTCTCACGTTCCGCTGGAGTGGTCGGCACGCGCGACACCGCTCGACCCTTGGGGCGACAACACGGCCGATTGGCTGCCGCTGCGCGATGTAACGAACTCGCAGACCGGTGGTGTGCTTTTCGATCAGCCGGGATTCGAGCTACGGGCACGGTGCATCGCTAACCGCCAGGATGCTTCTCTCACCTCGGTGAAGATCATTCCGCAGTACGCGCAGCCGGGCCGCCTCGTTTGGACGGACATTGGAGACCCTGTAGGGACCACGTACACGTTCGACGTGGACTTCACCATCGATACCGACGATCTCGCAGCCATCGTCACGGCAGTAAAGGGCCTCGGCGGTTCGGCCCTGCTGGCCAACGTCAGCCTGGTCGAATGGGACTGGGGCGACGGCGCCATCGATTACGGTCTCCAGGCGTCTCACACGTACGCGATCCCGAGCACGTACACGATCGCGATGACCGTTCATTTCTACCACGGTGACCGCATGGTCGTCACCAAGACAGTCTGATGCCCGCAATTATCGTCACCGCAGACCAGAACGTCGCCTTCATGGGTCAGGGACGCTTCCGCGCTCCCGAGAACCCTGTTGACCACCTGAGCAAGGTTCCGGCGGCGCGTCAGACCGTCGCGATCGACTTCCGCTGGACGCCTCAGCTTGCGCCTCTCTTCTACGATGACGGCACTCCGACTGGCACCTTCAGCACGCAGGTAAATACCCTCATCACATTCGAGGGTTCCTTCCTGCCACCGCCTGGCCCGCCGCGCTCGATCGTACGCTGGGAATGGAACTTTGGAGACGGCACGAAGGGGGTCGGCCAGACCGTCGCTCACGTGTTCACAACCGCATCCCCCGGCGTGCGCGTGACCCTCAGGACGACCGACAACTTCGGGGACGTAGTGACTGTGGGTCACTACATGAGCCTGGCCCAGGTCACGCGGTTCGGTGTCATCAATCTGTCTGGGAACAGCGAGGTGGCGCTCACTCCGACGTTGCCGGTCAAGCTGACGAGCCTCCCGCTCGACGCCAGCGGTTCCCTCGCCGCGATGGGTATTCAGGCGACCGTACGGGCGTCCGTGTCCGTGTCCGCGTCCGGCTCGCTCACCGCCAGCGGCACGCAGGCGGCGCAGTTGGCGTCGGCCGCACTCTCCGCGTCCGGTAGCTTGAGCGGCGGCGGGTTCCAGGCGACCAAGCCCGGAGACTCGACCCTCTCCGCGACTGGCACCGTTGTTGCCAGTGCGACCGTCCTGCTTGCGCCGATCGCCGTCCTCGCGGACAACTTCAATAGCGGTTCCTTCGGTCCGCAGTGGACTGCGAGCCTCGCATTCATCGATGCTGGCCGCGCAGTCATTGACAAGAATAGCTTCTTCATGTCCGTCCGGACTTATGACTTCACCAACAGCACCCTAGCGCTCAAGGTACAGCCCAGCGGCGGCTTTTCTGGCCCGCCAATCAACGCCGTGATCCCCTGTGATCTAGGAATCACGAGTGCCACAAATTCCGCCGCTGGCCTGTTCTTCCAGTACAGTGACGGCACGCTCTCCTTCCTGCTCAATTCGACGCCGGTCGGCTCCATCGCGTACAACGCAACCAGCATGGCGTGGCTGCGGCTGCGCGAAAGCGGGGGCACGAGCTACTTCGAGACGAGCCCGGACGGCACTACGTGGACTCAACGTGCCTCTCTCGCAACCCCCGCGTTGGCTACACAGGTGAAGGCGTACTTCAGCGGCGGCCAGGGCAACACGTACATCGATATGGTCAACGTACTCTCCTAACCCGAGAGAATGTAGCGGAGGTCGGCTCCGCTCATCCCCGCCGACAACGACTGATTGGCGATCACGCCCTCGAACACCGCCTGATGGTATCCCTGCTTCTTCGCCACCACGGCGCGCTTGCGATCCTCGACGGAGTTGGCCATGACGTAGTCGATTACCCAAAGCGTCTCGTGCTGCGTCGTGACTCGGTCGTTGCGGTTGATTCGCTGTTTGCGGGTTGACCACTTCCACGGGCCGTCGTAGTTGATCGTGGCTACGGCGCATTCCAACGAGATCGAGTCCGAGCCCTTGTCCGAGGAGAGGAAGACCTGAACGTCCGGATCGCCTTTGAAGCTGTCCTCGGCCTCCTGCATCTGCGTACGCGATCCGTCGTAACGCACGTATGAGACGCCCCACTCTTGGAAGTGCTGCTCGATGATGGGGATGATCGTCTCGTTGCCCGCCGTGAACACGATGACCTTCTGGCGCTTGAACCGCACCGTGATGTCGTTGCGTAGCTGCTCGAACTTCGTGTGCCCCTCATCCGTGGGGATCGTTCCGAGGTCTTCTACAAGCCTGCGCGCGACTTCCGAGCCCTGAGCCTTGGCTGCCTCGTCGCCGTCCTCTACGGCGCCCAGAAAGACCTCACGAAGGGCCGCTGACCGGCCGATAGCAGACGGAGCGTTGCAGAGCATCTGAAGGACGCCGATGACGCCGAGGATGTTGAGCTTCTGGCCCTCGTCATCTTCGCTCCCCTCGGCGTACTCCTTGGAGAGCCTCAACAGCCTGTCGTAGACCTTGCGGTGGGGCTCGTGCCAGTCGAGTACCTTCACTTCCTCGACCTTCGTCGGGAACTGTGCCCTGATCTCGGGATCGCGCTCCTTGTCTACCTGGTGGACGATGTGGGCGGCCCGTAGCTCCATGTCGTCCAGGTTGTGCCACTCCTCCGGCTTGCTGTTGTCGAAGAACGAGTAGCGCTTGACGTACCGCTCGCGGAAGTCCTTTACTGTCCCGTAGCAATCCGGGTCGATTAGCCGCACGCAGTTGAACCAGTCCTCAGGGTCGTTCTCGATCGGTGTAGCGGAGAACATATACTGCCGCAGACTCTCCGCGCGTCTCTTGTCCCAACGGGGGTAGGCGGCGTCATAGAGACACGCCTGTACTGCCTTGTAGAGCTTGGTGGTGCGTGTCTTGAGCTTCATGGGCATCTCGTCCCAAAGGCACAGGAGGTTGCGCTCGAACAGGAAAGAGAAGTCAGTATGGAAGCGCGCAAGCCACTCCTTGTTTTTCGACCTCTCGAACCAGCAGAAGTCATCGCGGAACTTCTCGTAGTTCGTGACGACGACGACCGGGTTCCCGGAGACCAGTTGCCGGTTGATGTCGAGATAGGTCTTGTCGCGCTGCTTCGGGGTACCGTCCAGGATGACGGACTCGATCCCTGCCAGCGCGTAGTAGGTGCGCTGCGTGTTGATCTTGTTGTGCGCCCTGGCGAGAGACAAGCACACGTCGAAGCTCCCCCGCTCCAGGTGGTACTTCAGGAGGGCGCTCTGTGCCACGGACTTGCCCGTCCCAGTGGACCACTGCGCTACGCCACCACGAGGGAGGTCGCGGAGGAAATTGACCCCGCGCGCCTGGAAGGGCAGGAGTCCGTTGACGGTGCCCGGCAGCGTTGAGGTCAACGTGACCGGAGCAGCCTCTGCGAGCCGCGTAAAGGGGGCTAGGACGGCCTCGGGGTCCTCACCGAAGGCCACCCTGTACCCATGCTCCTCAGCGGCACGGAGGAACTCCTCCAGATTCGCCGGAGACACGACCCGGTGCGGCCCGATGATGTCGCGGAGATCGAATCGGAAGAAGTCGCCCAGGCTATTGACCTCCCAATGGCCTAGGTACCGCTCGTGCGCCTCTAGGATGAGCCACGATTCACGGTCGGCGGGGCTGGAGGACGCGATCTCGTCAATCAGGGCGTCGTCCAGGAGGGCGTAGCTCACCCCTCCTCAAGCTCCGCGCTGCCGACATCTTCAGCGCGCGCGGCGATCCGGCGCGTCTCCTCGAAGATTGCCTCCCACATGTCTCGCGGCACGATGCGCTGGACGGCCGTCTTGAAGGCGTTGAACTGGAAGTACAACTCGTCGGTCGCGGCGACCGACGTTTCCTTCTCCATCTTGTCTAGCTGCTGGATCATCTGAATCGCCACGGCGGGGTCGATTCGGACGTTGCCTTCGATCAGGTCTTCCCATGCCTTCTGGAGACCAGCCGACAGGTAGGCGTGACGCCGGAGAGCCCCGTTCAAGCCCTCCTCGTAGTTCGCGTTGATCTGCTTTGCGTCGTGCTCGATGATCGCCCGGATCGCAGCCTGCTCGTAGGACAGATGCTCCCTGGCGTGATTGGAGATGGAGCGACGCGGTACCTCCCCTGCGAACGTGCGCTCGATCTCACTATGGTTCGTGCCCAGCGCAATCATGCGCTCGATCGCGTGACGGTACTTCGAGGTGCACACCTTGCAGCGCGCCTCGTAGTGCTCGGGTAGATCGTTATTGATCCTCGCGGTCACGGAGTGCTTCTTGATGTCACGAGCCTCCCCGACAGACTCGCTCTTGCGGAAATCAGGCATTCAGAGATCGTCTCCTTCACCGGAAGAAGCTGGCGCCGTGCTTCTTGCGCTGCTCCTCTGTGTTGACCTTTCGGCCCTGCGGATGTGTGCGGTTGTAGATGCCAGACACGATCTCGGGGTCCGGTGTGCCGTTCGCGGTGTAGATTTCCCGGCGACGGCGCGAGGCGAGGTGATCCTCGAAGAGGATGGGATGCTCGCCACCGATCCCGCGCGCCTTGCCTTCACCCTTCCACCACTCGTGGCCATTCGCGCAGGCAACCTGCTCGAACTCCAGCACAAGAACGTTGCCCTCGGTGTCGGTTACTGCCTGCGGCACCGCTTCGGTGACGCCCGTGTCTAGGCCGGGCTCGCCGCAATCCACGCATACCTCGGTGCGTGCTTGATCCTTCAGCAGCTTGTCGGCATATGCCTCTAGCTCCGCAGAGGAGTACCGCGTACCGGGCTCTAGGGTCTCCGGAACCTCAACATCCTGACGGCGACGCATCACAAGGTCACTCCCGTGACGCTTGCTGTAGGCTTCCTCGCGTCTGATGAGTGCCGCGTAACCCGAGCGGACGCTGAAGAGTCCACTTCCTCCAACGTCGTAGCCTGCGGAGCCCCACATTCGATCTTCATTCCCTCTGAGAAGTAGTCCTCGGCTAGCTGTCGCATCGCCGCATCCACGTACTGTCCAACCGAGACGGTGGTGATGCCCATCTCCTCGGCAACCTCGCGCTGGAGCTTGTCCAGAATCACGTTGTGAAAGACGGCCTCCCGCTTACGGTCAGACAGCGTGCTGAGGCCCCGATGGAGGTCCCAGAACGAGAGCGTCACGTGCGCCTTGCCGGTTGTTGTCTCGCCATCGAGGTCATAGAGCCAGTAACCGTAGTCGATGACGCCGTTATCGGAGATCACCGACGACGCCGACTTTCCGTCAGCAGAGCCGCCAGTGGGTGCGCTCACTACGTCGCGGAACTCCAGGTAGTGGCGATACACCTCACGCAGCACACGATGGAGCGGCGTGGGCTCGACGTGCTTGCCCTTCTTGAGCAGTTCCGCCTTGACGATCCGCCGTTCCTTGCCCGTAAGCTGTGACTTCCACTTGCCCTCGGTGAACTTGCCGATCGGCGGTACCCACACGTCCTGTTCCGTGACTTCGAACCTGGTCATGCCTTGTACCCCAGCGCCACGAGAGCCGTTGCGCAGGCATCGCTCTCGTCCATCCATTCCTTCTTGGTCCACAGGTGGTGCTTCATGTCCTTCAATTCGGGGATAAGGGCGTACACGCCGTTGCGTACGCCTACCTTGGTCGCCTCGCTGTCACCTGCGATTGCCTTCTTGATGGATGTGGCGCCGAATTGCTTGATCTGGATGTTTCGGGCCGCTGCCATCGTGTGAAGCGCGGTGATTGCCGTTGCGGCCAACTGACCCTGAACCCCGTTCGACTTGAACGCTCGGCCTGTAGCAGGCGGGATGATCTCGTTGGCCACAAAGTCGGGCGTGTATGTGTCGAGGAATGGTCCGCTTGCGAGCGCCCAGTACTCGATCAGCCGCAACCTGTACGGCTGATACTTCTCATTATCGGCACGTTCACGGTCAAGTCCTGCGATACCTGACGCGATCCACGTGGCCTGCTGTCCCTTCCCTCCCTCGATCACGGCCCACCCCATACGGGCCGCCCCCGGATCGAGGGCAAGTACTCTCACGTCACATCGCACTCACACAGGACCGTGAAGCCGCAGGTGCTGCACACCTCTCCGAGTCCATCGCAGACGTAGCACGCTTGGCCGACCTCGTCGCGGCCAGCGCCTTCACACTCCGGGCATTCGATCACTTGTTGTGTCCTCGCAGGGGTAGGGGGAACTCTTCGTCGGCAGGAGGCTGGACACCGTCCATGACGCACTCAGCCACGAGTTCCCACTTCTGGTAGAGCGCGTCAATGAGTGGCTGGTTGCGTTCGTACGTGAACTCTTTGAACTCGTGTGGTGACCCCTTATCAATGCAGACGATGAAGGCGGTCTCGGAGTCGGTCCAGTCCATGTAGATGTTCAACTGGCACTCCCACTTGTCTGCCGTCCACGTGGGAGCATCCTGCTTCTTGAAGTCCATGGAGTTCATCGTCTTGAAGTCCACGACGGCCTCTCCATGTCCCGGCACGGCGTAGTTCGCTACGTCGATAGAGCCAGTGACCCAGTGCCAAGCGGCCCATGGAACATCTCCGACGTGCTGGAAGTGGCGCCGCGCCAGGTCTCCCCATCCGACCATCCCTCGACGCTCGATACTGCTGCGCTCGACCATCTCGGCGCGTACCATCACCTCCTGGAGGTACGCGTGCCAGAAGTGGCCGACCTGGAACGTCTTGCGGAGAGGCACGCCGATCGGGCGGTGTTCCCCCTCGCCGGTAGCCTTCAGGTAGAGGTCCAGCAGCGAGGGCGTGCAGTCTCCAGAGGGATGCCAGGCATCGTCACCGGCCTTCGCGCCGAACTCGGCGGACCACTCGAATTCGCCCAACGTGTCGATCGCGCGCTCGATGTGGGGCACCACCTTGAACTGGCGGGCGATGTTCTTGACCCAGTCACGCTGCGGGCCGAGCTTGAGCGCCATCAGGCCAGGTCCCCGTAGCGCCACGCTGCGTCGACAAGCTCGACGTCGTCTCCGACGCGGCGGACCACGAGGTCCACCCAACCCTGTGAGTTCGCGAGCACCGAGCCAGGGCTGAAGAATCGGTAGGCGAGTAACGGCTCGCGGCCCTCGGAGTGAGCCTCCTCCGCGATCTTCTCGAACGTGGACAGCATCGTGGACTTGGCGGGCTTGGTCGGCCTACCGGTGAGCTTGCACTCGATCAGGTAGTGCTCGGTCCGCACGTCGCCCTGATCGTTGTCGGCCCCGCCGGAGGACGGCGAACGCCGTCCTCCGTATTGCGAGGCAATCCATTCCTCGTGCTCGACCGAGAGTGCCTTGGAGCTACCTCGTGTTGCCATCTCTTGCCTTACTCGTCCATGCTCTCGGCAGCCTCAGGCACATGCGTCAGATCGCGCATCTTCCGAAGTACGCCCTTGCGAATCTCCGGGACGGCATCCGGGTTACCCGCGATGAACTCCGCGACCCCCTTCTTTCCCTGTAGTCGCCCCTCCGGGAAGAGTCCATGGCGATACCACGCGCCCGCCTTCTCGATCACACCGGTCATGACGCCCGTCGCGATCACGTCCGCCGCTACGTCGATCCCGAACGGGAACCCCGGCCACTCCTTCTCGTAGAAGTCGAACTGTGCCCTCGCGTTAGTGCCCTCGGCCAGCTTGTTACGGATGGCAATGGCCCTCACCGTACGACCGATCTGCACGTCCTCGCCATCAATCTTTACGGTGTAGCGATTGTTGACCGGCTTCATCTGGAGGATGGTTGCGCACGAGTGCTCCAAGGCGTTGCCGCCTGGCGGCTTCACCAGGCCCTGAACGTTCCCCTGCATCACGTCGCGTACCTGGTTGAGGTAGATGAACGTCTTCTTGTTCTTCCAGATCGGCATGAGCAGCCGCTTGGCGCCGTCTGTGATTAGCTTTGATTGACCGCCGACGCGTGACTTCAGTTCGTCCGCGTCTCGCTCGGCGTCAGTGACGACGGCCCCGATGGAGTCGAAGATGATGTGATCGATGAGGTCGTCGTTGCACCACTCCAGCGCGATCTCGAACGCCTCCTCCCCCGTGTTGGGGCGAGCGACAACCACGCTTTCAGGGTCTACACCATGCTTGCGCATCCACTTCTCATCGACGCCCGGCTCAAGCGCGATGATGCCGCAGAGCTTGTCTACTCGCTGTGCCTCTCGGATGGATGCGAGGCCGAGCGACGACGACTTGCCGATGTCACGCGGGCCGAAGATCATGTGCGGATGGCCCTCCGTCCATCCACCGGTCCCGAGCTTGTAGTCAAGCGCCAGTACGCCCGTGGATGTTACCCCGAAGTCATAGCTCACGTTGGCTACGTCGGCGGCCTTGTGACCGTACTTCTGCGTAAGGCGGGCGGCCTCCTTGACCGCCGCCGCCTTCTTCTTATCGTTCATGTATGTTCCTAGTCGAGCTTGATGGCGTCCACGAAGCTGACGCCGCGTTCGGTCTTACGTACGGTGAAGCAACCCGGCGTACGCTCGTTCCAGAGAAACCGATACGATCGCCAGTCGTTGGGGAAGACGACGAACTCGCACTCGTGACCCTCCCATTCGATGGTCACGATGCCCATCGCCTTGCCATCTCTCTTAGTCGTCTTCTCTTCGATTGCACTGATGACGCCGGGCACGGATACCTGCAATCCCGCCTCGGGCTGGTCTTCGAGGAGCAGGTAACCATCCTCCGGCTCGTCGCCCCGTAGGTAGGCGTCGATCTCGTCGCCGTTCCGGGCGAAGACGCGCGCGCAGTCGTCGGAGAGGATCACGCTGAGCAGTTCCTTCTCCAGCTTCTGCTTTTCAAGCAGGGTTACGTCGCGGTCGGTGTAGTTGTCGAAGGCGCCCGCCTGGTACAGAGCAGCGATCTGATTCGAGCGGAGCGTCTGCTTGGGGCTCTTCTTCTTGAAGGAGGTGCCGCTCTCCTTGGCCACGTCGCGCGCTTCCTTCCACGCGCCCTCCTCGGCCTCCAGGGCGTCGGTCAGTGCCTCGGGGGTCGTTACGTCATACAGGTGAGACAACTCGCGGACGTACCTCGCCGCTCCCTTGCCGACGCCCTTGACGTTGGACAGGCCGAAGTAGATATGTGACCCCTTGACGGCGATGTCTGCCTCGGATTCGAGTACGTCCGGCGTGAGCACCGCGATGCCCATGCGCCGCCCCTCACCGATGAACCCTGCCGTCTTCGCTGCCTTCTTCGGGTCGTCACCGATCGTTCGGATAGACGCCATGATGAACTCGGCGGGGTAGTAATACTTCGCGTATAGCGTGCGGAACGCGATGATCGCGTAGGCCACGGCGTGAGCCTTGTTGAAGCTGTACTTTGCGAAGTCCGCGATGATGTTGATGATCTGCTTCGCGAGGCTTTCGCCCAGCAGCTTTCCCGCGACTTCGAGGTAGCCCTTGCCCTCCCATTCACCCTCGCCGTGGATGAGGCGCTGCATCTCTTCGGGCGACTTCTTGCCGAGCATCTTGCGCACCGCGTCGGCGTCACCGAGGTCGTACCCCAGGTCGGAGAAGAATCGAATGATCTGCTCCTGATAGAGGAACCATCCGTATGTGCCCCCGAGGTTCTCCGCGAGAATTGGGATGTTGCGGCCGTCGAACTCGTCGTCTACGCCTCCGCGACTACGTGTGATGAATGAGTCGGGGGCGCCCGAGCGGATCGGCCCTGGACGGTTCAGCGCGACGAGTGCGGAGAGGTGTTCAATTGACTGGGGACGAAGCTCCTGAGCCAGCCACGCGGCGTATCCGTCCTCGATCTGGAAGACACCTCGGGAGAGCTTGGCCCACAGCATCTGCCACATCTCGATAGGGTGTGTCAGCTTGTCGAGGCCAGACCACCTGATGCCGTGCTTCTTCTCCAGCCTCTGGAGCACGGTCATCTTCTTCAGGATGTCCTGCCGTGTCTCCTCGTCGGCACCCTCGAATGCAGCGATGATCTGGTCGTCCCAGTCCGAGAGGGTGTCCAGGTTGCGGAGTCCGAGCAAGTCGTGCTTGACGAACATCCGCTTGTCCACGTCCCCCATCGGGAAGCACGTGACGCGTTCCTCCTGGGAGCGGTTGTACATGCACGGAAGCTCGTCACAGAGGTCCACATCGGACACGACGACGCCGGACGGATGTACTCCGTAACCCGAAACGCGGGAGCAAGCGGCCTCGACAAGCTCGATCCATCGGAGCACGACGCCCTGGCGGTCGTCCTCCAGTGAGGTAACCCACTCGATGATCTCCTGGCCCACAGAGCGCATGACGTAGATCGTCTTGCCGGGGTCACTCTCGGCCGCCCATCCGATGGAGTCGGGGCCGAGGATGTCGATGTCGGGGACGCCGTCGATGATCTTCTTCAGCGCCTCCTTCTCTTCCCAGGTGACCTCCGCGACCTTCCACGTCTTGTCGCAGGCGGCCTTCGGCTTCAGCCGGGTGATCGTGCCGATGGTCCGCACACGATCGTGCCCCCATCTATCCTTGAGGTAGTCGCGTACCTTCTTGCGATCGGCTTTGGGGAAGTCCTGGTCGATGTCGGGGAAGCCCTTGGCTCGACCGGCGTTCCAGAAGCGCTCGAAGATGAGGCCGTAGTGCAGGGGGTCAACGTCGGTGATCCCGAGCGCGTAGGCGACGATGGAGCCTGCCGCCGAACCTCGCCCCGGCCCACGCTGGATGTTCGTCGCGTTGCAGAACTCGCACATGTCCCACGCCTGGAGGAAGTAGTGCGTCAGGCCGCCTGTGAGCCCCGTGTCGGCGCTCAGGAAGACCTCGCACTCGCGATAGGCCCGATCCCACGCCTCGTCGTTGTCGAGCCCGTAGCGCTCCGTGATGCCCACCGCCACGAGTTCGAGGAACAGTTCGGCGGCCGACATCTCCCGGCGCTTGTCGTCCTTCGTGAGCCACGGGCACTCGCTCGGGAAGAACGGCGCCAGGTGACGCTTGACCCCCGGTAGCCGCGCGTTGCACTTCTCTGCGATCAGCGCGGAGTTGGCGATGGCCTCGTCCACGACGCTCTCGGGGAGGTAGGAGAGGTTTGCCCGGATCTCCTCCTCGGTCTGGATATACAGCACCTGCGGGTGCCACATCTTGCGGTCCTCGGGCGATGTATAGATCGAGTCGCCAGAGGTCATGGCCACGTAGGCATCATGTGTCTCGTACTGCTCCGGCGAGGCGAAGTGGGCATCCGTGGCGTATACGAACGGCACGCCCTTCTCCTGCCCCATCTGCACCAGGCACGAGTTCAGGTACTCGTGCTCTTCACCCGGGTAGGTGTGAAGCTCGATGTAGAAGTTGTCCCCAAAGACTTCGAGGTACTGGTTGAGCAGAGCGTACGGGTCGTTCTTTTCCTTCATGATCGCCTGCCCGATGGGAGAGGCGATACACGCGGAAGTCGCAAAGACTCCCTCGCGGAACTTGCGTAGGATGGGGAAGGTGACGCGGCCGACGTACCGGTAGTTGTCTGGGTGTGACGCTGCGTCCACCATGCGCCAGACGTTTCGCAGTCCCTCGTCGGTCATGGCGCCGACGATGAAGTGCCCGTTGTCGCGCTCGTTCTTCGCCCACTCCACGTTGCCGTACTTCAGCCCGTGGTAAAGCTCCACGCCGAAGATCGGCTTGAGGTCGTGCGCCCTCATCACCTTGTCGAACTCCAGGTGACCGGCGACGGTGCCGTGGTCTGTGATGCCGACTGCGGTGCACCCGATGCACTGGCAGCGCTGCGCGATCTCCAGAGGAGTCGCCAGACCGTCCAGCGCGGAGTACTCCGTGTGGTTATGCAGTGGAGCGATCACGCAACTACCTCGTAAAGTTCGTCAACCGGACGCAATGCCTCGTGGGGCACAAACCAGGCAGCCGCGCGCCCTCCATGCGTCTTACGCCACTCATCGTGGGCCTTGGCGATCCCGCCAAATGTCCACCCCACCACGACATACTCCGGACTGACGCCCGTGACGAGGACAAACACGTCATCGTCGCGGTCCTTCTCGCGGATTATCAACTCGTAGTCGTGACGGCTTCGTGTCCGTACCTGAATCTGGCCAACGTCGCCCCCTTCACCGAAGGTGTTGACGCTGCCGCTCCAGTACACGTTGAGGCACTTCGCGAACGCGAGTTCACCGGCAGCACCTTCGATATGTAGATTCCAGCCGCCCTTCTCCGCGCCGTAGCGATCCGGCAGGCCCTTGGCGACCGACTCGATGTGACGCTGGCAACCCACGTAGGCGGCCTGCGCTAGCTCGTACGGTTCGAGATCAACTGCGTACGCCGTCATCTCCTGAAGACTCATCGCTGTCCCTTCCGTGCTTCACCTGCGAGGACATCGCAGCGCTCGTTGAAGTGCTCTCCCTCGTGACCCTTCACGTGCTCGAACTCCACATACGAGTGTCCGAGCAGCGCCGTGTCCAACAGCCACCAGAGGTCCGTGTTCTTCTTGCGCGAGCGCGACGGGTCTTGACACCCGAGCACCACGTATTGGGAGTCGGACCGCACCAGCACCTCGCACTCGCCGTAATCGGCCGCCAGACGCAGGAGTCCGCGAATGACGGCCGTCATCTCCATGCGGTTATTGGTCGCGTCCGTCTCGGCGCCCCAACCTTCGGTCTGGTTACCGAAGGCGTCGGCGGCAACGTACGCCCACCCGCCGGACTTATCCTTGTAGTTCGAGGATCCGTCCGTGTAGAGGGCCACGCCCTCAGATGTGTCGAGCATCAGTAGTCGAATTGCCTCACGAAGAGGCCAAAGAGAACGCCTGTAAGGAAGGGACCGGCGTGCTCGCTGATCTCCCCCGCGCGCTGGTACAGGAGGTCGACGTTCGTCACGCCGACCCCCTCCCACACTGTCTCCAGGGTTTCGCTACGCTCGCCTTTCGGGCGGGTGAAGTTGACCCTCATCAGTGCCTCTACGCGCTGCGTGGCGTACTCGATGGCCTCATCAGAGACTCGCATCGAATTAGGCGGGCTGCGCGATCTTGTCCTTCAGGCGGGCGAAGCGCTCTGCGTTAGTCTCCTCGGGAGCCTCGGCCGTCTCGGACGCCTCGGGTGCCTCGGACGCCGGAGCGCTCACGCGACGAGATGCCCGCTGCGGGCGCTCGCGCGGAGCCGCCTTCTTGCTGCCCCCGCCGAACTTCTGCGTGATCTCCTCGATCGGATTCACAAGCTCGTCGTAACGCTCCTTGTCCGCAAGCTCCTCAAGGCGCTTGTCGAGCAGGGCCGCTGCAATGACCGAGGCCGCCTCGCCGTCGTCCTCGGGAAGCTTGCTGACAAAGGCGGTGATCTCCTCGGCGTTGCCCAGGTAGGAGACGCCGTCGATGTGGTTGACGAGCGCGGACAGATCGACCGGGAGGTTTTCCAGTGCGATGAAGTCATACGCCGTGTCGGCGTTCTTGCCGCGACGGACGATCTGCATCGGGGTTTCCTCGATCGGACCCCGCGAGGCGTCATAGGAGGACAGCCAGCCAAAGAAGTTCTGCGCGGCCTGGACCACGAGCCCGACCTTCGGCTGCGTCACCTCTACCTCACCGTTATCCGTCTTGCGGGTGTAGGTATCGGTTGCCACGGAGAAGCCGACTGCCTTCGTGCGGCCCTTGACCATCTCGGTGATCGGCTCAAGCTCGACGGCGACGGCAATCTGCCGCGTCTTCGGCTTGACGCCTAGTCGGTCCTCAAGCTCGTCATAGGACTCGCCAATAGCGGGGTCCTTACGAGAGATGAACTTCTCATAGCGAGTGTAGGTCTCGCCGTTTGCCTTCTCGCCAGTGCCTACCGGGATCCAGTCGTGGTACTGGATGGTCGGGATCTCCTCCACCGCCGTCAGGAACAGGACGTGCTTCTCCTCCTTGTCCTCGCGCCACTGAATCTCGGGCACGAATGCGCGGAAGTTGCCTCCGGCCTTCGAAGTGGCGGCCTGCTCGATGGCCGCTGCGCCGCGCCTAAAGTTAGGCATGGATACTGCTCCTTTACTCTGGTGATTTCTAAGGCTTGGACCTCGGAAGAGGTACTTGCAGCCCGTGACTTACGTAGTCGGCCAGTGCCTACTTGACCTTGCTCGTGACCTGAATGAACCGGAGGCGTTCGGCCTCGGTAAGGTCACGAGCGGAAGTCTTGCCCATCTCGCGAAGGGCGTCACCCGCCTGGCGATGCTCGTCAGGGGTGAGGACTTCGGTCTTCTCGGTGCCGGTGTACTTACGCATCTGTCTTCCAGTTACGTGTGCGGAAGAACTAGGAAATTCGTTCCGCTGCGCGCAGCAGGGAGTCGATGTCCTCACCGTTCTCGTTGAAGCGGTCCAGGAGGTCCCACTTCTCCCCGGTGTCCCATTCGGGTAGGACCACCGAGAGCGGGATGAAGCCGTCCAGGTAGTCCGCCGTAGCGACGCACGAGCGCAGCCCGGCGCCGTCGTTGTCGGGTGCGAGGATCACGCCCTGCTGGTAGCGACGGAGGAGCTTCAACTGCTCCGTCGTCACGGTGCCCCCGAAAGTCGCCACGGCGGGCCAGCCGATTCCGGCCAGGAAGATGGCGGTCGGTACGGACTCCACGATGACCACGGGGAGCGGCCCAGAGGGGCCTCCACGCGGCTTGTAGAGGGTCGTGCGCTTCGGGAAGTCCGGCGTGTTGGTGTACTTCGAGCACCACTTCGGCCGGTCGTCCTCCAGCCAGCGGTGTTGCCACCCCACGAGCCGCTCCCCGACGTAGTGCGGGAAGATGACGCACGGACCTTCGTAGAGGTCGTCCAGCGGCACGCCGGTCTTCGAGTCTCGCGGAGGATGCTTGATCGCGCTCGGCGCGTAGCACACATGCGCGGCCCGCAGCGCGTCCCTGGCGATGTTCCTCGGCTTCCCGTCGAGTACCCCGAGGTTCCAGTCCTCCAGGCCACGCCCCTGGTCCTCCCACTTGCGGAGGATGTTGGCGTTGTAGTAGGGAAGGGTCTCATCCTGCTTCCTACTCGGAGTCAACTGCGCGAGGAGGCTGTCGATCTCGTCCAGGAACCGCTCATCGGACACTTCTCTGTTCTCGTCGGCGTACTGGATGAGCCAGTCCGTCGCTTCGTCGGGGTCGAGGTCGAGCATGGCCATCGTGAGTGAGAGCAGTGACCCTCCCCCGCAGACCCAGCAGTTGTAGACCTTGCGCCCAGGGTTCAGGGCGAACTTGCCCGTGGTGTCCCCGTTGCTATGGAGACTCCATGGGTCAGGGCACTGCCCGACGTACTCGGGCTCGCCATGCTTATTCCTACCCTCCTCGCGCTCCTCCAGGATCCCAAGCGCGAGGATGACTTCCTCTACGTCAATCCGGCTCGCGAAGTCCTTGTAGCGATGAACGCGCTTCGTCACGTCAGGCGCTCCGCGAGCGCTACGAGCTTGCCCACCATGAACGTTCCCCACCAGACCACGACGGGGTCAGGGTGCATCTGCATCTGGTACCGCAAGTTCTTCAGCGCTTCGAGCCGAGTCATGCCGCTAGCTCGTAGTTGTGCTCGTCGCGGATGGTCTTTCGGTACTGGAGCCACCCGTAGAAATTGCCCCGCCACTCCTGCCCCGGAAGGGTGAACACCTGTCCGGTGTGGTAGACGTGCTTGATCCACTTCGGGCCGGTCAGCGCAACCGGTGTCGCGACGTGTTCGAACGGGGACATATGCCCGTCACTCTCAAGCTGATTGGCGAGGTGTACGTCGGCGTTGAGATCGCGGTGGCCACGGTGATTCAGGTACGAAACGCGAGCGCACCGCCCGGCTGATACCTTGGCCAGCACCTGGAAGTTGTCCCCTACGTCCATCCGGTCTTCGAGCCGGATGTACGGCAGGTGGGGCTCCCCGAGCGCGAGGTAATCGGGGTCCGCCGGGTACATCGCGTCGTACATCAGGTTGGCGATCTTCTGCACCTCGGGACGTGCGTTCTCTGCGCGCCGGAGTGCGTAGAAGTTGTCCCATTCGGTGGCCGTGATGATGCCTGTGATCCACGTCAAATCCTGGAGCAGGAAGTTCACCTGCGCCTTCGCGATCTCCAACTCGATCATCTGGTCCGCGACGTTGAGCGTGTGGTCGATGTGTTCTTCCCACAGTTCGCGTGCGCGCAGTTCCTGCTCTTCAGGCAGTGCCTGCCCCTGCCCCATGCCTGTCACGCGGCTATCGAACGTCTCGGGGATAAACGGATCGTCCTCGATGTTCGCGATCACCTTCTCCGGCGGGAAGGCACGAAAGGACTTGAAGCTACGGGAGAACATCCGGTGCGTCATGATGTCCTTGTGGATGGCGTGCGGGTACTCCACCTCAAGGGTGGTTAGTCGCACGCCATCGGGCGACATCGAATCTGCGATTACCTCTGCGCGGTACATTACTCGTCCACGTCCTCGATCTCGCCCTTCATCTCAATGCGGCATCCGCGTGAAAGCTGGACGCCGAGTTCCCATGAGGCGTGTCCGTAGTTGCGCGACGCGAGCGTGCCTAGCTCCACTACGTTCGAGCGCCGCATGTCCTTGTTTGCCCATAGACCGAGGGAGAGCGTTGCTACCTCCTCGATCGCAGATGAGCCCTTCGCCTGCTGCATCTCCGGCATCGCCGTCGCGCTCATCACGGAACGGTTGAACTGGTGGACCACGAAGACCGGGATGAGGTCTGACCAATTCCGGAGGTCGTTCACTACCTCGAAGTAGTCCGCCGTCGAGTTCTGTGCCCCGATCGAGTTACCCTTGCGATTCTCGATGTACTGAAGCTGATCTACGATGATGCAGTCAGCGCCGGAATCAAGTGCCTTGTCTACTAGCTGAGCGACCGAGCGCGAGCCCTGGTTGGGCTTGTCCATGCGGAAGTTGCCCATCTCGTCCAGGGTCTTGGCGGCGCTCTCTACCTTCCGTAGCTCATCGGGCATGAGGCTACGCTTGAGGTACTTCCAGTACGGCACGTCGGCCGCCATGCACGCGAGACGCCAGTAGGACTCCAGCGACGGTAGCTCCAGCGAGTAGAGGTACGGGTTGAAGCCCTTCTCTACGTTCGCCAGCACGGTGTTGATCGTCACCCACGACTTGTAAGTCTTCGGCGGCGCGATGAGGAATGTCACGCCTACCTGGCCGTGAAAGTGATCGTCAAGCTCGTCGTAGCCCAGGGACGGCCCCTTGCCACGCAGGACTGCCTTGTCATACTCCTGGCGAGCGCGCGGAAAGTCGTAGCGGCCGTAGACCTCGCCTCGTTGCACGGTGAGGTCAAGAAGCTCGCGCGACTTCTGAGACATCGCGCGAGCGACTTCCATAGGCTCGGTGATCGCAAGCTCGGAAATCTCACGGATAGCCTTCTTGCCCTCCGACCGGAGGTAGCGAGTCCGCAGGCGCAGGATGAGATCGTTGATCTGCGTCTCCGGCGTGTCCAGCGTGATGTCCGCGAACTCGTCTTCGAGAACGGACGGAGTAGCAGCCTCGCCGTAATCGCGAACGTGCTGCATCTGCCACTTGAAGACCCTCTTCGCGAGCGGATCGAAGATGACCGCCGCCTTCACCTGCTCAGCCTGGAGCTTGCCTACCGAGTCCGGGTAGGCGAGGTGGTTGATGAGGTCTAGATCGATGTCTAGCTCGTAGATGGTCTGTTCAGTCAAGTGATCGGCCTTACTTCGTCGTTCAGCACGAGGTCTAGGTTCTGAGCCGCGATCCACGACATGCGCGCGTCTTGACCCGTCAGGTCAAGACGGATGTGCTTCGCACTCATGAGCGAGTAGACGCGGGGGTAGTGCGTCCGAAGCTCATCCTCGGTTAGGTTCGTAGTAGTGATAATCGGCAGGTTGAAGTTCGTCCTATGCCGCACAAGCTCTTCGAAGCGGTCCCCGAACCACGCCTGCCTCTCAGTGCGCGGCGGACGAAGCTCATCCACCACAAGGACGGTCACGCGACGCATGCGCTCCATGCGCTCCCTGGACTCGTCGTCATCGCGGATAACGGTCGAGAGGAATTCCAGGAAGGGCACGAACAGCACCTGCACCCCCTTCTTGATGAGTTCCTTCGCGACGTAGGTAGCGGCGAATGTCTTGCCTACTCCCAGGGCCTCGCCGCCGAACTCGATGCCCATCCCATTCCGGCGAATGGCATCCCACTTCCCCAGGTAGAGTTCAACGTCCCTTTTCACCGCGTCGTTGCGGTAGTCGGCCCAGTCCAGGCGCATATACTGCTCCCCGATACCTGCGAGGAGGTAGTGCTTGCGAAGCTGAATCTGCGTCTCGCAGTCGCACTCGTACACCTCCCCCATGTACTTGTAGGTCCCGTATTCGCGACCCTCAGCCTCGGCCGTGCCGTCTGCGTATGCGACACGGACCTTCTCCGGGTTCGACCCGCACGTGGGACAGCGCGAGAGGGGGACGCCCGACATCCGCGCTAGCTCTACGGCGCGGTCGTACTCGGCGTCACTCCGCAGGCGGGGCAGATTCATGGATGACGTTGAGAGCGTGAGCAAGGTTCTCCTCGAAGGACGGGCGGTCGAGCGTGATGTGCGGGATGTCGAAGAGCCTCAGCGAGACGGGAAGATTGCTGCGCACTTCCTCATCGAAGCCGATCCCGAACGTCTGCGTGTGCTCCGGCAGCGGCAGGTAGAACGTGAAGTCGTATGTCACGAGGTCGTTGACCATGCACCCCGCGAGTGCGAGCGAAGCCAGGTGACGGCGCTGCCAGCCGGGCTCGTCAGGGAACAGCGTGGCTTCGCACGCCATGTATGTCGCCGTGTCCGCCATCGTCCCGCAGACGATGAAGTCGTCTCCCATGCGGCGTTCGGACTGCAACCGCGAGAGCGCGATGCCGAGGTTGACGATGTACGTGGCATCTTCTCCGATGGCAAAGTCAGAGGTAGTCGAGTACCCCTCTGCGTACTCGTCAATGACGCCCACTGTCCGGTCGTCAGTATCGAGCGCGTTGGCCAGCGCCTGCGCCAGACGTGTCTTGCCGGAGCCCGGCGGCCCCACAAGTCCAATCTTCAAGTCTTATCCTTCTCTAGTAGTTCGAGCAGCGTGAGGCTCGCCAGGACGAGCTTCAGCCGGTCGCAGGAGATGCGGCCGAGGTCATATGCGGCGTGCGCGATCTCTCGCACCTGCCCCGCCGACATCTTGCGGTCGCCGGAGGGGTCACGCGGGATCGTCACCAGACCCTGTCGGTCCCAGCCCCGGAGGGTGACGGCGCTCTTGCCCAGGAAGAGGCCGAGGTCGGTGACGGTGAAGACGAAGCCCTCAGTCAGCGAGGGCGGCAAGCTCTTCCTCCGTGGCCTCGCGCGGGGCCGCGAGCTTCACGACGGGCTTGCCTCGGTAGATGTAGGGCTGGAGGGCCGCGAGGTTGTCCGCGTGCAGCGAGTCGAGCGGGCGCAGCGTGGTGCCGCCCCAGGGGAACTCGAAGACCAACTGCTCGTACAGGAGCACGTTCTCCTTGGCCAGGCGCTCATCATCCACGAGAAATGGCCCGTCCTGCACCTGCTTGGTGTAGACCGTGCCGTCCTCCGCGTTCACGTAGCTCATGGGCTTGAACTCGGGGCGCTCAATCAGGATCGCCTCGTACTCGTAGCCGTCCCTTCCTGCCGGGAGCCCCACGCGGATGGCGTCCACCTTGTGACGAGGGTGGTACTTCTCCAGGCGGTCCGTCGCCTCGACGCCGTTGGCTGCCACCGTTTCGACCAGTACCTCGGCCAGGCCGCTCTCGGCCGCGAGGTCGGTCATGCGCTCGAAGAACTCGTCCCTCCGGGTGTTCTTGGCCTTCTCGTGGAGCTTCCATCCCTCATAGGCCCTGCCCAGGGCAGCGGTCGATTCGTCAAGCGTCAAGCTGGTCATCCTCCCTCAGGGGCCGTAAGGCCCATTCCGTGTCTTCACCGCAGGAGGGGCAGACCATCGTGGCCCGCTGTGCCCTCGTCTGCTGATGCGCCTGAATCCCCATCTCGGTCCACCCGCACCACAACTGCATGGCGATGACCTGGTGGTTGCACGCGCCGCGATACTCGTAACCGGTGCACTCGCAGATGTTCTCGTCAGTGGTCCCGAATGGGCAGACCAAGACCGTGTACCGAATGTCAGGGTCAGTCTGCGACGGGACGTGCACGGGAACCCACGGAGCACGCGAACGGCAGCGTTGATAGGCAGCTAGGTCCATCGTGGATCCCTAATCGGCCGCTGCGCGAGCGAACTCCTACAGAACGCAGAAGACCCGCCAAGGCGGGTCTTCTGATACATCCTGGAGTGGCCGAGCCTTACTCGGCTTCGTCGGACGTGCCGAAGGGGTGGATGCCGAAGACACCCACGGCCACGAGTACGGCGTCCACGATCGCCTTGATGGAGTCGCTGTCGCCCGGGACCAGGAGTCCCTTCGCAACGGCAAGCGCTAGTCCGGCTGCGATTACGCCCTTGACTGCCTCGGTCTTCTTCATCGAGTCGTTCCTTTTGGGGTTGGGGCTTGTCACCCGTTACCCAACGGCACCGTCACCATATGGAGCGCTGGGACCCGGTGGCAGCGCCGGAAGCTCATCGGAGAACTCCTCACATGCTCTATCAAGCGCAGCACTGAGCACCTTCTGTCCTTGAGGATCACGATGCACCACGCGAAGTGTGAGCAGCAGAGCGTCGTTGTCTGCCCTTAGCTCCCGTATCTCGCGCCTGTAGGCGTCCTCTATGCGGGTCAACTCGGGCACGAGTTCGGGACACTTCTCCGACGCGACGAGCAGAATTCCGCTCGTAGCCCCTTCGAGCCCCCTGCGTACCGGATTCATGGTGCCTCGCTGGTGGTCAGCTAGGAGATTAGAGTTGGTGCTGATTGTCTCGTATCTTCCCTTCGCCTGCACCCACGCGATCGGCCGCCCTTCGTACCCCGGCTCTCTGGTCCGCCGGAGAATCGTGGCCACCCGCGTTTCCGGGTACCTAGGGTAGTCGAGGAACATGGCCATCTCCTCGGCAAGCTCACGTTTGGTGCACGGACGATTCGCGTGGTTCAGATTGTCCACGACCATCGCGGCGATACTGCCCTCCTTGCGCAAATCGAGGCGCGGACCTCTAGACATGACTCTCCCCTGCCTCGTGGAGAGACATGAGCACCCGCCTGACGATCTTGTGCGCTTCTCCTAGCTCGCCCGCCAGCCTCGCATCCACCTTGCCACGTGCACGAGCGATGGCGTCGATCGCCGCGACGACGGCGGTATAGGCGTCGTCACCCGAGGCTAGGGAGGCAAGCGCTCGCGTGCGATGCGCTTCGAAGGCGGCGCCGCGCCGCATCTGCGCGATCTTCTCCTCTTCCGCCTGGACGATCTCGTCAATCTCCTCCTCCGTCAGAGGGCGACGCGTGCGCTTGCTCTCCTCAGGGCCGGGGCGATGCGTCGCGATCACAGGCTCGTGCTCAGGTGCGCCAGGTGTGGCAACGGGAACTCCCGTCTCCTCACGCGGTCGAAGGCACGTCTCCGTAGTGTCCTCCACAGGCGGCGTCGGGTGCTCGGCTGGCGGGTCGAAACGCGTCGCTGACGACGTATTTGCTAGCCACTCGTCGGCCTGTCGCATGTATCTCTGCGCGACGACCGTCGAGCCCTCGAAGTTCTCCGCGAGCCACGGCAGCCATGCGCCGTGCTTCAACCGCCGCTTGCGCTCGATCAGCAGGATGCCGGTAACAGTCGCGTGCTGCTCGTAGGCCGCCTTGTGGGAACCCGCCGCAGCGTGGCCCTTACGAATCGAGTTGTCGAGCTTCCGATCGCTCCATGATCCGATGACAGCGGAGCTAGGTACTGCCTCTAGGGTCGTCATGAGCCTCCTTCAAGAACATAAGGTATGTGTCGGTACCTAGTCGGCACCCCGCCCAGGCACTGATGCGCGCACGCGCACAGTCTTCTAGTACCTCCTAATCCTCAGAGAGAGGCGCTACGCGCAGATAAATATCTGACCGAGTGCGCGCGTGTTATCGGCCCTTCAGTCATCAACCTGAGCTTCTACTTCAGGTCGCGAGTGGCCGACTATGTAACGAGCACGCTTATGACTGAAGAGAACGACATCGTTACCCTCCCAACCCTGTACCAGCAGCAGATCCACATGACGAAGTACTCGCGGTGGGTCGAACGCGAGGGTCGCCGGGAGTTCTGGCACGAGAGCATCGAGCGCTACATCTCCGCGATGGAGAAGCAGGCGCTGAAGATGGGGTACGCTCTAACCCCTGATGAGCGCTCCGCGCTCGCGGATGGAATGCTCGACCTCCGCTCCCTTGGTTCCATGAGGGCACTCATGACCGCCGGTCCTGCTCTGGAGCGGGATAACGTTGCGGGTTACAACTGCGCCTACCTCACCGTCTCGCGCGTTCAGGCGTTCGCTGAGGCCATGTACATCCTGATGTGCGGTACCGGCGTCGGGTTCTCGGTGGAGCGTCAGTACGTCAGCAAGCTCCCTGAGGTGCCGAACCTCTTCCCTTGTGATGACGTGATCGTGGTCGCGGACTCGAAGCAGGGCTGGGCGTCCGCCCTGAATCGTCTGCTGGCGGCTCTCTACGCGGGCAACATCCCGAACGTCGATACCTCGAAGGTACGCCCTGCCGGTGCTCGGCTGAAGACCTTCGGCGGCCGTGCGTCTGGTCCGGCTCCGCTGGAGGATCTGTTCCGGTACATCATCGAGACGTTCAGGGCAGCGCAGGGCCGCAAGCTCACCTCTATCGAGTGCCACGGCGTCATGTGCAAGGTGGGAGACATCGTGGTGGTGGGCGGTGTCCGTCGCTCGGCCCTGATCTCCCTCTCGAACCTCTCCGACGACCGCATGCGCAACGCGAAGGCCGGGCAGTGGTGGGATAGCCACCCCGAGTACGCGCTCGCCAACAACTCGGCCGTCTACGACGAGCGCCCCACGGCTGAACTCTTCATGGAGGAGTGGACCAGCCTCATCAAGTCCAAGTCAGGGGAACGCGGGATCGTCAACCGCGCCGGGATGCAGAAGATCGCTGCTCGGTCCGGGCGTCGTGACGCCTCCTTCGACTTCGGCACCAACCCGTGCTCGGAGATCATCCTCAGGGACCGGCAGTTCTGCAATCTGTCCGAGGTCGTGTGCCGGGCCGACGATACCTTCGAGACCCTGGCAGAGAAGGTACGCCTCGCGACCATCTTGGGCTGCATCCAGAGCACCTTCACCGACTTCCGCTTCCTCTCCCCCACGTGGAAGAAGAACTGCGAGGAAGAGCGTCTCCTGGGCGTCTCGATCACCGGCATCATGGACAACCTGGTCATGGCCGGGCGCAAGGGCAAGGCACTACTCCGGGACATCCTCGACGGCCTGAAGCAGGTGGCCATCGACACGGCCACCAACTGGGCATCCAAGCTCGGGATCAACGTCCCCACGGCGATCACGTGTGTGAAGCCCTCCGGGACCGTCTCGCAGCTTGTAGACGCGTCCTCGGGTATCCATCCGCGCTACGCGCCGTACTACGTGCGGACAAACCGCGCGAGCAAGAACGACCCCGTGGCCCAGTTCCTCGCCGCTAGCGGCGTGCCGGTCGAAGACGAGCTTCTGCACCCAGACAGCACGTTGGTCTTCAGCTACCCCATGCAGGCCCCCGAGGGCGCGATCACGCGGCACGACATGAGCGCCATCGAGCAGCTAGAGCTATGGCTGACGTACGCCGAGCACTGGTGCGAGCACAAGCCCTCGATCACGGTCTACGTACGCGACGACGAGTGGATGGAGGTCGGCGCCTTCGTCTTCAAGCACTTCGACCGCATGTCCGGCGTCTCGTTCCTCCCCCACTCCGACCATACATACCAGCAGGCGCCCTACCAGGACATCGACCAGGAGATGTACGTGCGCCTGGCCGAGGCCATGCCCGACAGCCTGTATTGGGACGCCCTCACATCGTTCGAGACGGAGGACGCCACGGAGGGAATGAAGGAGCTTGCCTGCGTAGCAGGGGCATGCGAGATCGCCTAGGATTCGAACCCGCCTTATAGTTTCTCCTTGACGAACGGTAGGCCCCGGGCTATAGTTCTCCGTCGTCGCCCTTCCACGCCGCCAGCCTTTAGACAATCTTTAGGCTGGCGGCACTGGAAACCGCCCCACACGCCTGGGGTAAGGGGTACAGAGAAGCAATGGCCTACTTCATTAGACATAACTCGCGTCGCGATCCGAAGGGTCAGACCCTGTCGTAGCCTCCTGCTACCCGCACATCGCGCGTACAGGAGGCCCGCCATTCGAGCGGGCCTTTTCTTTCTCTCGACATAGGAGTTCGCCCGGCCCCGGCCGATGACGTTCTCATGCAAGTCGTCCTCCTAGCTCAGCGGCAGAGCGCGCCCCTTCTAAGGGCATCGTCAAGGGTTCGAGTCCCTTGGAGGACACTCCGGTCTGAGACACCGGTACATATCAACGTCTCAACGCAGGGTAATCCTCCTGAGTGCAGCGGTGAAATACCGCATGGCCCCCAAGCCTAGCTGGGGTCTAGTTGCTCCGTGGTCGCGCCCGAATCAGTGAGCCTGCGTCATTCGCGCTCTATGGGGAACTGGAGTTCCCGACCGGCTGTAACCCGGTTGCAATTGCTGGCGAGGTTCGATTCCTTGAGGGCGCGCTAGCGACGAGGCCCCCTGGTTCATGGTTTGCACCTCCAGGTCCCTTCCCTCCCTCGGCCTCGTCGCTTATGCACCCGTGGTGGAACTGGCATACACGCTGGTCTTAGGAACCAGTGCCTTCGGGATTGAGAGTTCGAATCTCTCCGGGTGTACTTACGCGGTAACAGGGTGTAGCTCAGTCTGGCCAGAGCGCTCGCTTCGGGAGCGAGAAGTCGGAGGTTCGAATCCTCTCATCCTGATAGAAGTACCTGGTGGTGTAGCTCAGTTGGTTAGAGCGCTGCCCTGTCACGGCAGAGGTCGCGGGTTCGAGCCCCGTCACTACCGCTCCCAGGGGATTGGTGTAAAGGCGAACATCTCGGTCTCCAAAACCGAGGCTACGGGTTCGAGTCCTGTATCCCCTGCTATACCTCGCGCGGTTAGCTCAGTTGGGAGAGCGACCGGTTTACACCCGGTAGGTCGGCGGTTCGAGTCCGTCACCGCGCATCCGTACCCCTAGCTCAGTTGGGAGAGCACGTGCTTGACAGGCACGAGGTCACAGGTTCGAGCCCTGTGGGGTACATGGTTCGCAGCCGGAGACTTCGAGCGCTCCGGGTCCACCCGCGAAGGGTGGTCGGAGTGGCGAACCTCCTGGGGGCGAACATGGCTTCGACTCCGTGAGATGCAGTCCCGAGCAGTGCAGCGGTCGGCACACCTACCTGCCACAAGCCATAACTGGCGAGAACATCATCGCTTCCATGCCGTCCGAGGTCACTATGACCGTCGAGGACGAACTGGAAGCACTTCTAGCCGTAGCGTAACCTACGGCGCGGGCTCCCGGGGCCTAGGACCAGAACTCCGGGTGACGCCCTCCTAAACGGAGGGCCGGTTTCCTGCTCGACCGTATCGAGCAGGTGGTGGAGACACAGCTAGCCTGTGTCCTTAGATTGTGGATGGCCACCTACGGCCTAAGCTGCTGAAAGACTGGCGAGATACGCGCACGGAACACCCGGGTTCGACTCCCGGCGCCTCCACTAAGTCCCACCCGACCTGGATCGGTTACGAGCCAGGCGAAACCGCCTACCCGCAGACTGAAAGATCGGATACATGTCTGCGGTCAGGACCGATCTCCTCCGCACGGAGGACAGGCAAGCGGACAAGCCTTGGTGGGCAATCTTCGCCCCTGTAGCTCAACGGAAGAGCGAACCCCTCCTAAGGGTTAGGCTGGAGGTTCGAGTCCTCTCGGGGGCACTGGAAGGATGCTAGAGAGGCCGAATAGGCTCGCCTGCTAAGCGAGTGTGCCCTAACCGGGTACCGAGGGTTCGACTCCCTCTCCTTCCGTATCGGACCGTTGATGTCAACTGGATAACATACTTGGCTCTTACCCTTGCTATCCGGGTTCGAATCCCGGACGGTCCACCTACCAGCACCTAACTACTGGCCCGTAGTTCAGTGGCAGAACGCCCGACTGTTACTCGGGATGTCGGGGGTTCGAATCCTCCCGGGCCAGCTTATCTGTAGCGTGCAGGGCATTCGCTACTGCTAAACTGCTGCTTGTCCACACCCGGCGGGGTGACAGAGTGGCTTATGTGCGCGCCTGCAAAGCGCGTTACAGGGGTTCGATTCCCCTCCCCGCCTTACGGAAGTAGTCCGGCATGGACGAGGACACCGGTTTGAACCCGGCTGCGTGTGACAGCGTCGGGGGTTCGATTCCCTCTGCTTCCGCTTGGAGAGGTGCCGGAGTGGCTGAACGGCCCGTCCTGGAAAGACGGTAGACACGAAAGTGTCTCGGGAGTTCGAATCTCCCTCTCTCCGTCCGACTACGTTTGTGCATGGAGCAGATGGTGGTCATCGACCATCCCACGTACGACCGAATTCAGTTCCACGTGTGGGTCGAATGGGATACGCACGGAAGGATCGTGAGGATGCGCTGGTGGCGCGTCTATCTCGAAGATGGTGCAATCGCCAAGTGGGAATCGTTTGGCGACGACATGGGGCCTTAGCTCAGTTGGGAGAGCGCCTGCCTTGCAAGCAGGAGGTGAAGGGTTCGAACCCCTTAGGCTCCACTTCAGGTCACGAGGGGATCGCGAGACGCTAGCGGCGGTCCGGGATGTCCCATGACGCCGCTCAGACGAGGCTCCCCCTTTGCCTCGTGGCCTGACCTGGAGCGCTAGCTCATCGGTAGAGCACGCGGCTGAAACTCGCGGTGTACCCGGTTCGATTCCGGGGCGTTCCACTCTGCACTCATAGCTCAGTTTGGTTAGAGCGCCGCTCTGATAAGGCGGAGGTCCGAGGTTCAAATCCTCGTGGGTGCACTCGAAGTACCTGGGGCGGTAGGTTAGTGGTCAGACCGCTGGGTTTTCACCCCCGTAGCCGGAGTTCGATTCTCCGTCGCCCTATGCCCTCGTAGCCCAATTGGCAGAGGTAGCGGTTTCAAACACCGTTCATGTCTCGGTTCGAATCCGAGCGAGGGTACTTGCAGTTCACCCATGCGGGATGGAGCAGTCAGGTAGCTCGCTAGGCTCATAACCTGGAGGTCGGAGGTTCAAATCCTCCTCCCGCTATCAGCAGTAACCACTGGGGAGTGGTGTAACGGCAGCACGACGGGTTTTGGCCCCGTTAGTTGAGGTTCAAATCCTTGCTCCCCAGCTTCATGGCGGCCATAGTGTCAGCGGTTAGCACTCTGGACTGTGACTCCAGCAGCGACGGGTTCGAATCCCGCTGGTCGCCCTCCACCTGCCGCGTTCGTCTAGTGGACCAGGACGCCTGCCTCTCACGTAGGTAACACGGGTTCGATTCCCGTACGCGGCACTAACCAGTGAGGAACAATGTCACGCGCCCGTCCCATCACTCTCCCCACCGGGGACACCTGGTGGTACGACGCTTCGGCCAATGGCCGCAAGGCAACGCACGAGCAGCTTGAACTCCTCACCACGGTGACGGGGATCGAGCTTGACGACTTGCTCGATACGCACCCGACGCAAGGGCAAATCGTGGAGGCTCTGCGTGATGCCCTAGACCAGGGTACTCCCCCGGCCGAGATCGTAGAGCGCAGGAACGCCTACAGAGCGCTGAGACAGGTTCAGCCTGAATGTCGCTGCTGCGGCCGTCCTGGGGACTCCACGAGGCACCACTACGTCAACCGTTGGATGATGCGGGAGCTATCCAACTACGTACAGGTCGCCGCCCGGTCACGGTGCACAATCCCTGTGTGCATCGACTGCCACCGTGACCTCCACGACAGAGATAACACCGTCTCGATCGTGGGGTACCTCACGCAGGAGGAACGGGCGAACGCCCGTCGCCTCCTGGAACAGCTTCGTCGCGAGCACCCGAAGATCATCGAATTGCTCGCGGAAGGCGATGACCAGGTATACGAGGCTCGCCTCGTAAAGGACTGGCTCGAAGGCCGGTTCGATCAGTAGCAGGGTGGGGTCCTAGCGGTGTGTGACCCCACCCTCTGCCCTCTTAGCTCAGTGGATAGAGCGCGGCCCTGCGACGGCCGAGGTCACTGGTTCGAATCCAGTAGGGGGCACTTCCGCCCTTGCCAGTGTGTCTGGCGCTTGGACTTCGAATCCGAGATGCGAGGTTCGATTCCTCGTTGGGGCGCTAGCAGTAGACAAGGGGTATTCGTATATCGGCTATTACGGTGGCTTGCCATGTCGCAAAGGTGGGTTCGATTCCCACATACCCCTTACGCCGCCATAGCTCAGAGGACAGAGCACTGCCATGGTAAGGCAGGGGTCCAGGGTTCGACTCCCTGTGGTGGCTTGCACGCCCACGTAGCTCAGCAGGTAGAGCGCTCCCCTCGTAAGGGAGAGGTCCGGGGCTCGAATCCCCGCGTGGGCTCTCACGCCTAGTCGATCGCTGGCCTCGGCCAGAGGAAGTTCAGGACACCCTGGCGGGGGCAAACCTCGTCGCAGATACTGATCCTCCGGAGGGAGGCTTACGGCCGTTCGAACCTCAGTGGGGAGGCAGGGTGCAACCTCGCAATAGCCACCCGAGGGCAACCAGGGGTGAGCAAGGTTGAGGGCAGCCACCACGTAAAGGTGTGGCCTGTATCGCGTATCGATACGCGATACAGAGGTAGATGATCGACCACGACAGAATCCTGGCTATAGGGCGTGACCTTACTTCATCGTTGAGCCTCTCACGTAAGCGGCATGAGCCGCCTACCGCTTCTGAGCACGGTCTACCCGGCGTGGCACATCGTCAAGTTCGACAATGTGCCCGTCTACCGGGGCCTCGCATGGGCACTCCAGGACGCGCGTAACAACGGCTGGAAGGGACACCTTGTCTCGGCAGATCGTCGCGTATCCACGATCAAGTCGTTCAACAAGAGGCACAAGACCAAGCTTCACGACCAGGCGTACCTGTTCAACGGATGGACGAAGCGCCTGCCCGGGTTCCTGCCCGCGAACCCACCGACCCAGGGCTCCCACCTGCTGCTCGGAGATGGCACCATCGGCCACGTCGGGCACAAGCTCCGGCCCTATCAGCTAGGTCTCGACGTTACGGAATGGGATGACCTACTCCGCGTGCTCCATCGCTACGGCTACAAGGTGCACCAGCCGTATCACACGGCCTCCGAGGCTCACCACGTGAACTTCGCAGCAAGCCCGGCGAAGCTCGCCCGCAGGCGACTCAACGCGCATGCTTCTCGCTTGCATCGACACAAGAAGAGCCCGAGGAAGTAGGGCTCGTCCCGCTCCCTAAGCATTGATGGAGATGCACGGGCCTTGTAACCCCGGGAAATCAGTTCGATTCTGATAGGGAGCTTAGAATGGCAGGTACCACCGACCTCAATGGTGACAAGATCAGGGCGTACCGTAGCGAGACGTTTCGCTCGCTCGGCTTCGTTGACGACCAGGTGATGAGCCTCGTGGATGCAAAGGGCTTGGACGGCTTCGCCCTCAGTCACCACGACGTGCGTCGCTATCTCGCCCAGGGAGCGACGCACGAGCAGATCGCTCGGATCTTCTCCTAGACCGGGTTGACGGTACCGGAGACCGTGGTCTCCACGCTGATCGACGTGACCGGCGGCAACGACGCGTAGCTCGGGTCCGCGAGTAGCTTCCACCAAATCGTGACGGCGCTAATGGAGTCCGGCGCCGGGTTGTAGTACGGCATCCCGCCGAACACGTATCCGTCGATGGTATGGGCGCCGATTGCTAGCTGTGGGACAGCTACGAACGTGCGACTGTCGAGCTTGACAACCTGAGACATGATGTTTCCCTTTCGGGTAGATGGATGGTGACCTTCACCTCTTCCGAAGGGCGCGGGAGGTAAGAATCTCGCGAGGCGAAACTGGTGCATCAGAGCACCGTTTCTCTGCACGCCGCGTTGGTGTAGTGGCCAACACTCCTGCCTTCCAAGCAGGCATCGCGGGTTCGAGTCCCGCACGCGGCTCTCACCGGCTCTATAGCTCAGAGGCCAGAGCGATCCCCTCATAAGGGAGAGGCCGCAGGTTCGACTCCTGCTAGAGCCACTTTTCGGGCGCGACCTAAGTCGTAACGGATAGACATGACCGTTACCGAGCTACAGCACTCTCTCGCCCTCTGGGAAGAGCGTGAGTCTCGCTTCCACAAGAACTGGCGAGACTATGTCAAGAAGAACTCCAAGTCCCCGCGCCGGGCCTACTGGTACGGGATGTACAAGAACGCCCATGAGTTGGTGCAGCGTCGCAAGAAGCAGCTTGCCGCCAAGCGCATCACCAAGGTCTCTGACTCGGGCGTCGCCCTCATCAAGCGCTTCGAGGGCTTCGTAGATCACCCCTACCGCGACGCCGTGGGCGTGTGGACCATCGGCTACGGTCACACGTCCGGCGTCGGCCCAAACTCGAAGAACATCACCGAGAAGCAGGCGACGGCTCTCCTCAAGACAGACCTCAACCACAAGTACGCCCCGCCGGTCGCCGCCCTTCACCTCCCGCTGAGCCAGCATCAGTTCGACGCCCTGGTGAGCTTCGTCTACAACTGCGGACCCGGAGCCATCGACCGGGATACCGGCGTCGGCCGCGCGCTGCGCTCGCACGACTGGAAGGGCGCGGCGAACCACCTGCTCGATTGGGACATGGCAGGCAGCCGTGTGCTACCCGGGCTCACAAGCCGTCGCGAAGCGGAGCGCAAGCTCTTCCTCTCCTAATCATGGCATCCCTCCTCGCCAACATGGGACTGGTCGCATGGCCGTCCCCCACCGATCAGTTCAGTTCAGCGCAGCTTGCTCTGAACATGCAGAGAATCGACAACCACGATCACTCTCCGGGCAAGGGTAAGCCGCTGGGCGCTGACTCGTTCGCTGACGGCTCGGTAAGCAGCTTCAAGCTCGCGACCGACGCCGTCACGACGACCAAGCTTCTCAACGGTGCCGTCACCGTCCCGAAGCTCGACTCGGCATTCGCGACGTACCTCGGGATCACACAGGGGACCACTGTCCGTCGTGGTAAGTCAATGATCTCTGCGGAGGAATCTGTGACGACTGGCGGCATCGGCTTCCAGCTAATGCCCACACCAGACAGGGTTACCAGCGTCTCTCTCCCGACTGATGGCCTTATCAGCGTAGCGTTTCAGGCGATGTGGAAGGCCGTGACTCCCGCGAACGCCATGGCGGCGCTGTTCTTGAACTCCACGCAGGTGCAGGTAGTCCTAGACACAGCGACCAACCCAGCGTCGGCGGCGGCGAACATGCCGACCGGCGCGAACCTCTACCGCGCGCTCGCCACGTCCGGTTTTGGGCTTCACTCCTCCGCCAATTCATCGGGGGCGTATACAGGCGACGCTACGACAGGCCAGATCATCGGCGTCAGCCCAGCGAACGGCACGCTCGCAGGTAGTGGAGTGTGCCACATCTTCGCGGCGGCGGGAACGTACGATGTGTCGGTGCGATACGCCACTGGCCCGGACCCGGTGACGGCGAAGAACCGCAAGCTGTGGGTTTGGACAACAGGTTTCTAACTATGGCCCAAATCAACCACGCAGAATTCATGACCCAACTCATCCTCTGGGATGAGCTTGATGATCCCTACTCCCACGGGGAGTTGGTGCAGAACTGGAACGCGGTAGCTAGCCATAACCACACCACGGGCCAGGGAGTGAAGATCCCCGGGGGCGGCATCGAGGACAACGCGATCGGGGCTCAGCACATCGCCAACGGCGCGCTCCCCGGGAGCAAGCTCCAGGACCACTCTGTAGACCTCATCAAGGCGAGCGCCAACCTGCTCGCCGGGATCATCCCCCTCGGTGTCGCATTGCCCTGGACGCGCCTGCATCCGTCGCAGCCGATCCCGGCCGGACCGGGCACGCTGTTCGAGGTACCTCGCGGGCAGACGCTCCAGCAGGGGGAACACAACCTCCCCGGCGTCGCAGGCTCTGTCACGTTGCCGAACTGGACGGACCGCTTCGTGTTCTACACCTATGCGGCTGACGGCTCGGGCACGCAGGTATTCGGCGGTGCGAACTTCCGAAACCTCTCGCACTCCCACGCGGTCGCCGGGCACACGCACCCCATCCCTGCGCACCGTCACCAAGTGGACTCGCATGCCCACCGCGTCAGCGGCCACACGCACGTCATCAACGCGGACGGCTTTCATGGCCACGGTATGGATCCTGCTGGGGATCACACGCACACGTGGAACGCAGACAACGGCTCCGGTCAGCACCTAGCAAGCCGTCGCGTGGGCGACCCCAGCCCTGACGGGATTCGTCAGGCGCTGTACATCCCGGGCTTCAACTCCGGAGACACAAGCCAGACCCGCCCAATGAACGGCGCCGGTAACCACGTCCATGGCATCCAGGGTGGCGGGATCCACAGCCATGGAGGGCACACGGGCGGCATGGACGGTGACGTGTTCACCGAGAGCACCGCGCCATTCACAACTTTCAATGTAGACGCGCTCCTAACGCAGGTGCCATCCGCACCTGTATCGACGGACGGGCAGCTTCCGCCCAACTTCGACATGCGCGCGGCGTACGTGACGGTCATCCCCATCATGCGAGTACGTAACCCATAAATCGGGGACCCCGCTGTCGCGTAACTGGCGACATCCAAGCCTACGTGACACTGCGGCTGGCGTAGGCGAGAACAAACCCCAAGAGGAACACAGATGGCACAGCATGTAGCAGTCCGGGCGCTCAACCGCTCGGCCAACATCAAGGTCGTAGACCGTACCGGCGCGACCGTCAAGCTCACCCCAACCACCGATGTGGTTGTGGACCTTGACCTCGCGACCAACCGCCGCGCCCTCAACCGTCATGCAGCGGTGGGCCAGTGGATCGTTACCGCAGGCAACGCCAACGACGGCGGCGTAGCCCTCCCGGCGAACTCCTAAGGTCTGGCCATGCCGACCTATGTAGCCCTACGGGCACTCAATCGATCCTCGCGCGTGCGCGTCCTCGCCGTGGCTGCTGTAGCGGCCCCTGGCGTCGTCACGCCCACGCCTTCAGCCAACGGTGGCGCTCTTGCGGCGGGCACCTACTTCTACAAGGTCACCGCCCTAGGCGACTTTGGCGAGACCACCCCCGCAGCCGAGGTCAACTCGGGCGCCCTCACCGGCGCCACGAGCAGCGTCAGCCTTGCGTGGGCCGCCGTCACGGGCGCACAGAAGTACCGTGTGTACGTCGGCACCGCGTCGAACGGCCAGACTGGCTACTTCGAGACGACGACCAACTCGTTCTTGCACACCACGCAGACCGGGCTTGTCGTAGCAACGGTGCCGGTACGCAACACGGCGACGGCCAAGGCAGGACAGGCTCGGCTCCAGGCGACGGCTGACGTGATTGTCAACGTGGACGACATCGTCACCCGCCAGGCACTGAACCATCACCGCTCCGTAGGCCAGTACACGGTATCTGCCGTGAACGCGCGCCTCGCAAGCGGCACGGTCCTTCCGGCCAACTCCTAAGTCTCCTCTCCTGAGCCGACTGAAGCCCGCCTGGTGCGGGCTTTTGTCGTTGTACTGGCGCCATAAGGGTTGCAGGTCAGTCCAGTCAACGAGAAGAGAGTTATGAACCCCCAGGTACCCGACGACAAGATCACGAGCGGCAAGCAGTTCGCTGAGTTCGCCACCGAGCTACTGGACACAGAAGTGCAGGCGGTCCTCCAGCTTCACGTACGCCTACAGCAGAAGTACGGCTACATGGCGAACACCGCAGACAACCTAGAGGCCATGCGTGACGAGTACGTCACCCGCCTCGCGGAGATGGGCATCCTCGCAACCGTAGACCCGGCTCCCTGCCTCTACGGAGAGCCGCCGGTCGTAGAGATCCTCGGCAAGATCAGCGGTCACTCCCAGCACACGTACGGCTTCGATCACGAGCAGAAGCAGTACGAGGTACGCAAGTCCAAGGAACGCGGTGAGGACTTCCTGGGGCAGAAGGAAGCTCCCAACGCGCGCCGCGAGAAGTAGTCCTGCATGGCGGACTTCCTCAAGGAACTGGAGTCCTCGCTCGCTCCTAGGAAGGTGAGCATCGAGGAGTTCGCAGAGTCGAGCGACTTCTGCGGCAAGTCGCTGTACCCACGGCAGAAGCTCCTGCTCAAGCTGTTCTTCCTAGAGGAGCTATCCAATCGCGAGGAAGACACACTCAACTACTGGATGCAGGGCGGGCGTGGCGGCGAGATCGTCCTCGCACCGCACATCCGCAAGCGGATCGACAGTCTCCGCGACCAGGGGTTCCCCCACTTCCGCGAGGTAGTGCTAGTCGGTGGCCGTCGTTGCTCCAAGGGGTTCGTCACGGGGCTCGCGATGGCCAAGAAGATGTTCGACACCCTCCAGCTAGAGGATCCGAACACCGCATACGGCATCGACCCCGAGAAGCAGATCTACTTCTCCTGCGTGGCGGCGTCCCTGGACCAGGCCCGCAAGTTCCAGTACTCCGACCTCGCCACCACCGTCTCGGAGTGCCACGCGTTCGGGGACAACCTCACGAAGCTGTACGAGAAGGAGTTCTCCGTCGCGACGGAGGCGGACCTCCGAAAGATGGCGGCTCACCGCCGCAAGTCACACAAGATCGGGCGCGACATCTCGAAGCTCCGAGGTAACGCACTCGCAGCCAACGCCTCCACGATTCGCGGTTCCACAACGATGGCGATTGCCTTTGACGAGATGGCGTTCATGGAGGTAGGCGCGGAGACCGACGCGTCCGCAGAGAAGGTGTACGACGCGGCCCTCCCGTCGCTGGCGCAGTTCGGCAAGGAGGCGATGATGTTCTGCAACTCGTCGCCCTATACGAAGCTCGGCCGATTCTTCGAGCGCTTCCAGGCTGGCATGGCGGTGGAGAAGGATCACCCGTCTATCCCGCTGAACCCCTACATGGTGTCCTTCCAGTTCCCTTCCTGGGCACTGTTCGAGGGCTGGTGGGAAGAGCCGCTGTACAAGGGACCCCGCAAGTGCATCACGCAGTCGCCTGACTGGGATCACGAGCAGAAGAACGAAGACGGCACGTACTTCTTCTCCGAGGACGACCGCATCGGTATCAAGCTGGCACGAGACGAAGAGAAGCAGAACCCCGACACGTACAAGGTGGAGCGTCGTGGGCAGTTCAGCGAGATCATCGACGCGTACCTTGACCCCAAGGCCGTAGACCGCATGTTTGAGGGCGTGCCCGCCCCGGACGGCTCGCACATTGCCGTCGCCTCCAACTACACCTCACCTAACGGCTTCCTCTACGAGTACCGCGCGCACCTCGACCCGTCCTCCACCACGGCGGGCTTTGGTTTCGCGCTCGGACACCTCGAAGCATTTCCCGGCTCGGACGGCGAGCCGGAGGAGCACGTCGTCTTCGACATCATCAAGCGCTGGCAGCCGCAGAACTTCGAGAGCGGCGTGATCGAGTGGGAGACCGTCCTACGGGAGGTCTATGGATACATCGATCTCTTCCGTCCCACAGAGATCACGATGGACCAGTTCAACTCCGACGCGCCGATCGAGTGGCTCAACAAGGAGCTACGGATGCGCAACGTCGGAGGAGTGAAGGTCTTCAAGAAGTCAGCAACCTCGCAGAGCAACTGGAACCGGTCCGAAATCTTCCGCACGTGTCTCTACCGTGACCTCGTCCACGGCCCGGCAGACACGCCGGATAATCGCTACTGCGCTCTAGAGTTGAAGTACCTCCAGCAGATCAGCACCGGCCTCACACCGCGTGTAGACAAGCAGGAGATCGGCCCCGTCCAGACCAAGGACATGGCCGACTGCGTGATGACCGTCACGGAGTCCTTCCTCTCCAACCGACTCCGCGATCAGATGATGGCCTCCCTCGGCAGCACCCCGCTCGGACTCGGCGCACTCGGCGGGTACCCCCTGGCCGGTGGCGGACCGGGCAACGGCAAGCATCCTCTCTTTGGGCAGTTCTCAGGCGGTCGCGCTGGCGAACAGTCACCCGGCGGCTCGCCTGCCAGTCGCGCCCGGCAGATCGGGACCAATCCCGCGCGCTCGGGCTTCCGTGCCCGAGGCAAGCGTAGAGGCTTCTAACTGGGCATGACATTGGCGCCCTTCTGCCTCGTAATGAGGGAGATGAGCGTTGATCCAGCAAGACTGTCCTTCACCGTGTGGAGGGGTACCACCTTTGAGAAGGCGATCACGTACTACGAGGATCGCGATGAGGCGAGCCCGCACGATCTCACCGGGTTCACTGCCGAACTCATACTGCGCGACAAGATCGGCGGCGTAACACTCGCCGCGATGACCACCGAGAATGCGATGATCGAGTTGCGCGCCGGGGGCATCATCTTCCTCCAGGCCACTCCAGAGGTCACCGCCTCGTGGACGTTCAACGCTGCCGCCTACTCGCTGACGGTTACTTCGCCAGCCGGAAGGACCGACGCCCTGCTGCACGGTCTCTTTCGAGTCCGTGACCTCTAAAGCTACAGCGGCCATCCCCATAAGCATCGATGGCACTTACCCGTGAAATCTCAGGGCATCCGGCGGTCGAGGCACATCGCGGCGGCCGTCCTTCCCTACAGCTAACCGTGTGCGCGGAGTGCGAGCGGGTTAGCTCGATTCTCTTCCTATCGCGCGACCGATGGTTCTGCACGCATTGCCGCTCAAACGGTGACGCTCGCCCCACCCAAATTCCCATCACGAATCCCTCCCGGAGGAGGTAATCCCCAATGGCCGAAATCTTCCCCGACGAGGGGCTCGACATCATTCTCAACATCTTCCCTAAGGGAGGAGCCAACCTCACGACGACGTTTCTCGCGCTCTTCACGTCGTTCACTGCCGCGACGGTCGGCGCATCAACGTCGGTAGCCGACAACTACACCGAGTCCGACTTCGGCGCTTATGCGCGCGTAGCGGTTCTCGCAGCCGATTGGGGCGCACTCGGTGCCGGAACCGGTGGTCGTAAGACGACTGCCGCTCAGAAGACGTTCCCGACTGCTACAACTCCCGGGTCTGCGCCCATCAACGGGTTCTGGCTCGCAAATCAGTCGTCCAACGCGGGTGACAAGTGCATCTTCGCGGCGAACTTCGATGACACCACGGCGGTATCGATCGCCACGAACGATGTCATCAAGGTCACGCCGACTATCCAGGCCAACAACTAAGTCCAATGGCTGACAACCTCAACGTTACCCCCGGCGGCGGTGCGGTTGTCGCTGCCGACGATGTCGCAGGTGTCCTGTACCAGCGCATCAAGCCGAACTTCGGCACAGATGGTGCGGCCACGGATGTCTCGCTGCTGAACCCGCTCCCCGTGCGTGACCCTGTCAAGGGTAATGCTCTGAGCAAGGGCGGTGCAAACTCAGCGCTGGCGGCGGGCACTCTTGTCGCGGCGAATACTGGTCGCACAATGGTCGAGATCAGCAACGGCGGCGCCAGCGGCGTCTGGCTCGCGTTCGGCTCTACCGCCGTCGCCGGGCAGGGAACCTATCTTCCCGCAAAGGCGACCGGTTACTGGCCCACGACGGCCACAGTCTCCATGATTCTAGAGGCCAGCGGCACAGCGGGTCCGGTGGGGTACACCGAATGGTAGGAAGCACCTGGCGGCGAGTCATCACGACGATTCTCGTCAGTGGTGCCGTCGCTGGCGGCGTCGTGGCGAGTTCAACCGGTGGAGGCGGCGGAATTCCAACGCCTACTCCTACGGCCACAGCAACGGCTACCGCGCGTACCGACCATTGTTTCTCTTCGCCTGGAGCGTGCGGGTTCCCTGATCCCGCCTTCGGAACCGTAGGCGTACCGTCTGGCACAACCCTAACCGCCTCCGGAAGCATCACGGCGTCGACGCCGGGGCAGGTGATCGATGGCAAGGATGTCACCGGCGGCATTACGGTGAGCGCCGACAACGTGACGATCCAGAACACTCGCATCACCGCTAGCGGCGCAGGATGCGGAACGACCTCCACGTGTGGTAACTCTATCATCACGCTCACCGGGCCATACAGCGTCACGGTGTCGCACGTGGAGTTGACTTCAGCGGGCACAACTGTCGAGCATGCGATTCGCAACCCGGCGGGTGGTCAGCTACACATCAACAATGCGTACCAGCACGGCACGATCGATTCACTGTGCTGGTGCGGCAACGCTGAGATCCGTGACACCTACTCGGTCATCGATCTTGCCATCGTGGGCGACCATCTAGAGAACACCTACAGCGACGGTCACACCCTCCTAGCCGACCATAACACGTTCATCAACAAGCAGGATCAGACCGCCAATATCTTCGCGAACACCGGAAATGGTTCCGGCGGCCCCTGCACGAACCACCTCACCATCAACAACAACCTGCTTGCCGGTGGTGGTTACTCGATCTACGGATGCGCCAACTCTTCAAGCGATGGCACGGGCACCGTCTCGATCACCAACAATCGCGTCGCACGCTGTGGTGGAGGCGTTGAAGTCGCGAGCGGGGGCGGTTCATGGGTCTGTTCCGCTGGCGCCGATGTCAATGGCTACTTCCCTCGCGGTGGCGCGTACGGAATGTGCCTCGCTCTTCCCGCAGGCACGGTCGTATCCGGCAACGTGTGGGACGACACCAGCACTAGTTCAAACACTCGGTGCGGCTAAGCATAGATCATGCCACTGACACTATTTGAACCTGCTGTCGCCGTTTCTTCCGCTGCGAACGTAACTACGCTCTCCGCGACATTCACAACCGCGCCCGCGTCGGGACGGCTGCTCCTATGTGCCGCCAACTCCGACGCAACGCTCACAATGAGCAGCACTGGATGGTCGCTCGCGGATTCCTCCATCGGAGGCACCGGCCTCTACCTGTGGTACAAGATCGCCGGTTCGTCGGAGTCATCCACGGTGACGATCGCTCCGAGTGTGGCAGCATCGGCAGAGTTGGTAGTGATGCAGTTCACCGGGAATGCCACCTCCGGCGTCCTGGACCAGACCGCACACGCAAGCGGAGGCGCCACCACCGGCACAACAGCAGCGACCGCGCAGAATGATGAACTTGCGGTTGCCGCTGTAGGCATGACGGCGGTCGGCGGCACGATTAGCGCTACTTGGACTAATGGCTTTACCGCGAATCCGGCGACCACCGTAGCCGCAGTGGGAACGAATGGAACCGGAATTCACGTGGCGCTTCGTTCGCTCACGAGCACCGGCACTGTTACCTCGACGGCAACGCCATCCGAGGGCAGCGCCGTAGGCGGCCTCGTTGCGACCTTCAAGGCTTCCTCATCGGGAGTCACGTACACCAAGACCGGTATCGCGCTAGTCGGACCGTGAGCCCATGCCTACGTACAGCAAGACGGGCTCTGCTGGGCTAGGCAAGCTACCCCTACTCAACATCGGGGGAGCGAAGACTACCCTCACTGCCTCTGGGTCTAGCTTTCACGGTGCGGTCGGTGCCGAAACGGCCAAGTCCGGCATCGGCGTCCTCGGAGCCATCCCATTCATCAAGTCCGGCTCGGGCGTCTCCATCTGGGTAGGGTCCGGCACCGAGGTACATAACAGCGACAAGACCAAGACGGGCGCCGGAGTATCTGCCTGGGCCGCTTCGGGCGGCAAGACGAACGTCGTCGCCAATATCATTCCTAAGACCGGCGTCGCTGCGATCGGCGCTATCCCGAAGCAGCGAACCGGCTCCGCTACGACTGCATGGAGTGGCTCGGGTGCGTCCGTCGCCGTCCTACGTCTCGTCAAGCGAGGCGGCGGCGCAGGCGGCAGCGGCACGCCGTCATTCGGCCTGCTCACCCTCTCTCGTGCGCCCGGATGGAGCGCGACCGGCACGAGGAAGCTCAACAGCATCATCAAGACTGGCTCGGGCATCACGGCGCTAGGAGCTTCGGGTCCCCGTTCTCTCGTCAAGTCGACGTCCGGCGGTGGGGCCGGAGGCACAGGGACCCCGCGCTACGGAATGCTGTCCCTGGCGGCTCCGATCGGCTGGCAGGCACGTGGCGCGATGGAACATCACGTGACGCGTACCGGCGCAGCGATCACGGTGCGCACTGCGTCCGGCGCCAAGCTCTTCATCCCCTTCACGGTCATCTCCAAGACGGGTACCGCGATCACGGCCCTCGGCGGGTCCGGGCTCTCGATACGGATCCGGCCCGCCATCAACCCTGTGACAGGCACAGGAGCGCTCCGGACGGTTGCCTCCGGTAGCAAGCAGTTCCTACCGTCGCAGACCCACGTGAAGTCTGGCGGGGCAGTGGAGAGGTTCGTCGCGTCTGGTGCGGACACCTTCTTGCCGTACACGGAGATTGCTCGGGCCGGAGCGGGCGTCACTCGCGTGGTTGTTTCAGGCTTCAAGTCCGTTGGTGTCGTCACAAGCAACTACCTCAAGACAGGCTCGGGCGCGCTAGGGCTGAGCGCATCGGGTAACCAGCTACTTCCGAACTTCATTATCCGATCGGGATCCGCAGCGATCGCGTATCTTGGCGCTGGGGCCAACAGCACTCACTTCCTGACCTGGATCAAGGAGGGCCACAGCATCGCGCGCCTCACCGCTCTTGGCGCTAGAGAGATCGAAACGCCGACATCCGTCGTCCTCCGAACCGTTGACGGCAAGGTGGCGGCGCGCACTATCCCATACGTAATCGACCTCGCCGTGGACGATGCTGGCGGCATTGTCCTTCGTGTCCCATCGGTCAACTAACCCTAGAAAGGTTACGGGGGCTACGACTAAGCAGTAGAGATGAGCGATCTACACTTCATTTACGAGAACGACAAGGTGTACGCCATCCGTGAGGGCAAGGTAGTGGCCTCTGCGGAAAACCTTGCCACCCTAGAAACCAAGCTAGCGTGGGACGGCGCTGACACCGGCTACTCCGGCGGCTTCGGTGAACACGAGGACCCCAACAACTACCACGACGGACCCTGCGCTGGCTGCGGTACTCCGCTTGCGCCCGGCGATCAGAAGTGTGAATACTGCGGTCACCCGGCTGGAGGGCAGCAGTTCCCCGAGTTCGACCCGGACGGCAATGCTGCCCCCTACGGCGACCCCGGTGACGACTACCCCGACATGGGCGGTAACAGCCCGTGGGACACAACCGCTTCCACGAGGGCTACACACATCGTCACCCCAGGCGGGCTGAAGGGCAAGATCCTCAGCCGCGTCAACGATGTATGGGGTGAGGAGGTCGCCGTTCGCCTAGAGAACGGTCGCATCGCTCATCTCCGCGTGACGGAGGACACTCGCTTCTCTACCGAGAAGACTGCCTCTACCCGCTCGGCAGCCGTCGAGCTTACCTCACGTCTAGAGGCTCCCTTCGGCTCCGATCGCGCGTCGATCACAGCGCGCCTGAAGGCGCTTGAAGGCATGCGCTCCGATGCCATCGCCGCTCAGCGCACCGCGTCCCACGAGGATGCGCAGACGCTTGACGGCATCGTCGTGGCTGCCGACGCCGAGCGCGGGACCCTGCGCCAGGCGCTCGACGCGATCGAGGCTCAGGAGGCTCAGGCGTACGCCTACAAGCCGCTGGAGTACACCGCTGGCCCGGTAGGCGAGTCCCTAGGCGGCGGCGAGGCGTCCTGGCTCGACAACACGGTCAACGAGATGATCGCGGAGGCAGAGGGCACCGACTTCGACAAGGTGCTGACCGAGGAGCCCCACACCCTGGTCGCGAGCCTCTCGGACGGCACCGTTGCCGACATGGGCTCCACTCGCGCCGTGGCGCTCGCGCACATCCGCTCCAAGGTGGCCGGGATCGCTCCCGAGCGCGCCCAGGAGATCACGCAGCGCTTCCTCACGAGCGTCGAGGAGACGCGCCGCTCGGAGCTAGCCAACCGCAAGCAGACCACCCACAAGGAAGCGTCGGCAAAGGAAGACCGCTACGCGGCTCTCCCCGACGACATCCTCTTCTCCTGAGGCTGAACCAATGGATCTCTTCTCCTACGACGCAGCACAGCAGCACGAGGAGCGCACGGCCGCTCGCAACGCGTCCGTGCTCTTCAATCTCCGCGCCTCCGAGCAGTTCGAGGGGTTCCTTCGCCAGGCGTCCACCATGGACGAGTTCGAGGCTCGTGTAGCCCTCACTAAGGGCGCCATGAGCGACCTTGCCGAGGGTGACGCAGCGCTCGTGACGGCGTTCGTTGCTCGCATCGCTGGCGGTGCCTTCTGCGACGACTGCCGCTGCTGGAAGGTTGGCCCGAAGAAGATGTGCTCCTGCGACGACAACGGCGAGGGCGCACTCTCTGACGACGTGTCTGCCGTAGGCAAGGGCGAGGTCGAGTCCTCGGTCCGCACCGCCGAGGACAACCTCGGCGGCAAGGGTGAAGTATCCGGTCCGTCAATGGACAAGACCAAGTGGAAGCCAAACGCACTCACCGGAGACGGCAATCTGCCGGAGATCAACGTGGACGGCGGCGCCTTCAAGTCCGAGCGGCAGGACGTGAAGGACACGGCCGACTACGCGAACGATGCTCGTGAGTACGGGGAACTCCTCGACCACAACACGGACATCGGCAAGGTAGACACCCAGCCGGTCATCCACACCGACACCTTCCCGGACACAGGCCAAGCTAACCCGGTCACCTCCGGGTTCCTCACCACCGCTCAGGCACTCGGCGCGATCAGCGAGTTCGAGCAGGCGTAACCCTGCCGCCGCGATTCTCGCGGTGAACGGACGAGTACGTAGAGTTGAGTATGCAGAAGCGAGTTGACACGAGGCAGCTTGACGCAGAGCTAGCCAATCTCCAGAAGCGAGGGGTTGCTCTCCCTCAGAACACCGCGCGAGCCCGACTCGCCGCTCACGACATGCACCGGATGGCTCAATCGCCCGGTGACCTTGAGCGGACGATCATGTCCGGGCTCGCAGGCGGTGCCAACAGCGTAGAGGCGATCGAGCAGAACACGCGCCTCATGCGAGCGATGCGGGCGCAACGCCGTGCCTCTTCCGTCCAGCGTACATCGAGCTTCAGCAGCGGCGGCAACGACGTGTTCGCCGCCATTCCTCGCTTCTATGACCCGATCGAGTACTGGGACGTAACGGGGCTGCCGTGGAACACCGCTGACGAGTCTCACCGGCACAAGCTCCACAAGTGGCTCCGTCTCTACTACGCGACGCACCACCTCGTACCCATCCTCATCGACATCTTCACCCGCTTCCCACTCGTGGGCATGGAGATGTACTGCAAGGACCAACAGCTAGCCGACTGGTACTCCGAGCTATTTCTTGACCAGCTTGAGTACCAAAACTTCTTCGTCAACCTCGGTCGTGAGTACTGGACCGTAGGCGAGGCGTTCCCCATGGCCTCGTTCGATGAGAACCTTGGCATCTTCGAGCGCGAAGAACTCATCAACCCGGAAGACGTGGTGATCGAGAACTTTCCGCTGCTCGGTACACGATCACTGAAGATCGTACCGCCGGACTATCTCAAGAAGCTCGCTCAGTCCAAGACCCCGCCGAAGGAGTATCGCCAGCTAGAACTCAACTTCCCCGAGTTGATCCCCTACCTGAAGCGCGGCGACCACATCCCCATCTCGGATGTCCTCCTCAAGCAGGTAGCCAACAAGACCTCACCGTGGGACGACCACGGCACGCCGATCCTCCTGCGCGGCCTACGGACACTCATCCACGAGGAGAAGCTCCTAGCGTCACAGGACGCCATCGCGGAGCGTCTGTACTCCCCGCTCATCCTTGCGAAGCTCGGCATCGTGGACCTGGGTGACGGTTACCCGCCGTACATCCCTGGCCCGGAAGAGCTAGATGCATTCCGCGACGACCTGGACATCGCTCTTACCTCGGACTTCCGTCTCCTCGTTCACCACGTCGGCATCGAGATGGAGAACGTCTTCGGGCGTGAGCAGATGCCTCGCCTTGGTGACGACTTCGATCGCGTCGAGCGTCGCCTCATGCAGATTTTCGGCGTCAACCCGTCACTGCTCTCCGCTGGATCCAATTCCCAGCCGTATGCATCCTCCGCGCTTCAGGCTGAGTTCCTGAACCAGATTCTCCGTACCTACCAGGGCTTCCTCAAGGATCACTTCCGCTCCCGCGCGATGGTCGTGGCAGAGGCTCAGGGGCACTACGAGTACGAAACGCGTGGACAGACTCGCGTGCCGGTGATGGAGGAAGTCGTAGAGCACGACGCCGAGGGCAAGAAGGTCATCGTGGAGCGGCACAAGCTCCTAATCCCGGAGCTTCGCTTCCAGACGCTCGATCTCCGCGACGAGGCAACCGAGCGTCAGTTCCTCCAGACACTCCGGACCATGGGTGTGCCCATCTCCGACAAGAGCATGCTCATCGGCGTTGACTTCGACATCGAGGACGAGATCAACGACTACAACGAGGAACTGGTCAAGAAGACCGTCGCTCAGCAGGAAGCGAAGATGAAGACCTACAAGGTACTTCACGAGAAGAACCTGCCGATCCCGCCCGACCTCAAGGCCGAGGTGGAGACAGTCCTTCAGGGCTCGATGCCGATCGCACCGGGTACCCCCGGTCCGGGTGCGCCCGGCGGGATGCCGATGGCCGGGCCTCCGATGGGACCCGACGCAGGCGGTCCGCCGATGCCGGGAGGTACGCCGGGCGACTCAATCGTCATGCCCCCTCCCCCGGGCGGAATGCTTGGCCCTGGAGGCTTCGGAGACAGCGTGCCGGGTGGCGGCCCCGCCATCACCGCCCCTGGCCCTCAGGGAGGCCCTGGCGGCGGTCTGGTGGCCCCTGCAATCTCGATGGAGAGGCGGCCCGGCATCGGCGGACCAACATCGTCTGTCAAGGCTGAGGTTACCCACGATGCGGCCGAGAATGAAGGTACAGCACTACGGCCGCGTGTCGCCTCCGCAGAGAAGACGGTAGAGCGCCTGCCCCGGCCGGTGAAGAAGCAGTCCTACAGCATCATCGAACCGGATTACAAGGCAAGTGACTCAGACCCAGACAAGCCCGCTTGACGCGCATCGGGAGTTCATTCTAGACCTTCACGCCAGGCCGTTCACGAACCCCGAGATCGTTCGCGAATTGTATGCCCTCGGTGTCACAACGTCCGAGCGGTCGGTGCGCCGGGCGCTTCGACGTTGGGGTGCGGTAGCTCCGGGTGACGATCACGCCGAGAAGGCAGGAGTCCGTATCGACGGCGACCAGGCCACGGTAACGAGTCGTGCGGCAACCGTCCTCAACTCACCTGGGGAGCTACTGCGCGAGCGGGGGCTTGACCCCGACGAGTGGGAGATCACGTCCCTTACGGTCAACGAATGGGACACGATGGGGAGCGCTGATGAGTACGGCGAGAACCCCATCGTCACGATGAAGCAGTTGAAGGTGACGTGCGCGCGCAAGAAGCCGTACGAGTTCGTCATGCCTGCTGTAGACGGGCCGAGCTTCCGGCTGGACCGACTATACGTCACGCTCGACCGCGACGCCGAGCTAGTGGTCTTCGTCGGATGTCAGCAGGCTCCGTACCAGAACCCGGACCTACACGACAAGTTCTGCCAGTGGTTGGAGTTCAACCGCCCGGATCGCGGCGTCCTTATGGGTGACACCATTGACCTGCCAGACGTGTCTCGTCACCCCGGCAATCCAGATTGGCACGTCGATGCCCAGACATCAATCAACTCGGGCTATCTCATGCTGCGGGACTACGTACAGGCATGCCGTTCCACGAACTGGGTCAAGCTGCTCGGAAACCACGATGAGCGGATCCGCAACCGCCTCATCAACTATATGACCAACCTGCACGGCATCCGCCCCGCTGACATCCCTGGCGAGGACCCCTTCCGGGCGGTGTGGGACATCCGTGACCTCTTGCACCTTGACTCTCTCGGCATCAAGCTGATCGAGCCGGACGGCGGCTACGCACACGCGCACTACCGCGTGTCCGATGTGCTCGCAGCCATTCACGGCGAGAAGGTGAAGAAGGATCCAGGCGCCTCGGTCCTCGCACACCTGGACGAGGTACAGCACTCCATCGCGATGGCGCACACCCATCGCCAGGCGATCACACACAAGACCGTCCACGACATTGACGGCGTCCCCTGCACAGTGACCGGCATGGAGATTGGCACGATGGCCCGCATTCAGGGCGGCCTCGGCTACAAGCGGTTCGCCAACTGGCAGAACGGCTTCGGCACGGCAATCGTGTGGCCTGACGGCACCTTCAAGGCAGAACTTGCCTCATACGTTGACGGCAAGCTTATGTGGCGCGACCAGCGGTACTAACTTCGTATCCATCCCCTAGCCAGAGGTAATCATGGCTGAACAGAAGAACGGCGGCTCCAAGAGCCGTCGCACTGCCGGACGCTCGCGTGGCCGCTCTCACGGTTACGTGCAGAGGTCACCAGCCGTCTGCATCGTTGTTCACGACCCGAGCGGGAAGCCGATGCCGGACTCAGACGCAACCGAGATCGTGAACTCCATCCACGAGATCGCATTCTCGAAGGGGTACCTCATCAACTTCACGAGGACGTGACGGATCCGTGGCGTAAGCTCCACGCACCGAACGAGGGGGCAACGAATGAGTGGTACACGCCCCCACATGTCTTCGAGGCACTGGGGGTCGAGTTCTCGCTCGACCCCTGCTCGCCGCCTGAGGGCGTCCCGTGGATTCCCGTGAAGACCTGGATGTCTGAGGCCGACGACGGTCTCAGTCAGCGGTGGTTCGGCCGCGTCTGGATGAACCCGCCCTACGGGAGAGTCACAGGCAAGTGGATGCACAAGCTTCGCGATCACGGCAACGGAATCGCGCTGGTGTTCGCGCGCACCGACGTGAAGTGGTGGCACGAGACGGTACGCGACGCCGACGCCGTGTGCCTCGTCGCGGGCCGCCTCACCTTCGTACCAGGCGACGGGCAGAAAGCCCCAGGCAACTCCGGCGCCCCATCAGCACTCGTCGCCTACGGGGCCGATAACGCAGAAGCAGTAGCACAGTCGGGACTGGGGATGACCCTGGTCCACAAGTCGAGTGAGGAGAGTACCAGTGTTGCATGAACAGTCAGAGCGTCTCATTGAGGCCGTCGAGCGTGTCGCCGGAGCCCTAGAGGCGGCGAATTCTCTCGCCATCACGTCGAGTGTCATGGCTTCCACCGTGTTGGCAAACATGGGAGTCCTTCCGGACGAAGACGAGTGAGGAAGCTCGTCCGGGATCGTATCCCTCTCATCATCGCGCAGCGCGAGGGATCCTTCCCGACGACGTATCGCGCTGCGGGCACCGAGTACGAGCAGCTACTCCGCGACAAGCTCCAGGAGGAGGTCACGGAGTACCTAGAGGAAGGCAATGTCGAAGAGCTAGCAGACATCTTCGAGGTGTTGCTCGCACTCGCCGCACTAGACAACTACGTCCAGGAAGACCTTCTCTTGGTCGCGGACGGGAAGCGGGTCGCGCGCGGTGGCTTCTTTCAGGGCATCGTCCTTCAGCAGTCGGCAGCGGTCCGGCCGACAACGTAGTTCACATGGATCCCGTAGTCACCGAAGTCAGCGCCTCCGTCTCCGTTGGGGGCAAGTTCCAGCTTGTCAAGTACGAGCAGGACGCGAACTACACGTTCACCATGCGCCGAGTCTGGTCGGGTGAATGGACCGAGGAAGACGCCAAGGCATTCCACGCCGCGAAGATGGCAGACCTTCGAGAAGAGGTCGAGCCGCACGCTGAGGCGGAATACCAGGCACTTCAAGACGCACGCACAGCACTCAACAAGTAGGGATACAGGATGACCAGCATCATTGTTCAGGCGTATGGCGACAACACCTACGAGGTATTTGACCCCGTGTTCGAGAGTGACGGCTCCGTCAAGGGCAAGTACCGCGCTCTCGCCACCGGCGGTGAATACGGACCGGGATACTTCTCGAATCCCAAGGTCTTCGTCCAAGAGGATGTCGGCACCGCCGAGTTTCTCCTCGCGCAACGCGCCGCCGAGGAGGCCGAGGACACCTGCCCGGTCGACGGCGGCCCGTTCTGCGGTGACGACTGCGATTGCGGCGACGCGCCTTCCGACGAGGCGGCCGACGACTTCGTCCAGGTCAGTCTGGACGACCTCGCGGACATCCTTCATGCGCCGGTCCCGGATCCGCTCTCGCTCGTCGCGGGACAGGCCATCGTCTTCCTCAGCGATGTGGTGGCCGACGAAGACGAGTACGTGGGCGAGCGCACACGTGCCGCCGAGGTACTCCTACAGGCCGTCCAGGGCTTCGACGCCAACTACATCGCAGGCATCGCGGCCAACGCCGTTGCCGACACCGCCCTCGCCCTCTCCTAGCCGCACCTAGAGCCGTTGTGAAGGGGCACCTTTCTGGTGCCCCTTCGCTTTCCCTAAGGACAACATTGCCTCTTCTCGGATTGCATGGCCTTGCCGAATCCGGCAAGGATCAATCACTCACGTTCATCCGCGAGCTATTGCCGGACATGAACGTGATCCGTGACGCCTTCGCTGACCGTCTGAAGCTATCAGCCGCGCGCGTCTTCTTCCCCGACATCGCGGTGGAAGACGCCATCGCATGGTGCAACTCCCTCAAGGAGAGCGGGCACATCTTCTCCCTCTCTGATGACGAAGCGGAGATGTCCTACGGCAGGCTCGGGATCACCGGTCGCGTCTTCCTCCAGCACTACGGCACAGAGGCACATCGCGACGTGTTCGGGCATGACTTCTGGACGCGAGTCGTCCTCCCTAACCCCGTGGCGGCCAACTGGGGGCGCGCCGACGTAGACGAGATGGCCGACTTCCTCGTCATCACCGACGTGCGCTTCCCCAACGAGGCAGACCATATCCATGACTGCGGCGGCCAGGTATGGAAGATCGATCGACCCACAGTTGCAAAGGGCGATGGTCACGCTTCGGAAAAGCCCCTCGCTCCCGAGTACCTGGACGTAGTAATCGACAACTCGGGCACGTTGGACGATCTCAAGGCGCACCTCTCTCAGGCGCTGCTCCATCACTACGGGCTTCGCTGGCCGAATAGGTAACGGTACATGGCCAGCATCGCAATCGATATTGACGACACGCTGTACAGCTTCGGTGACCTCGCCCGAGATACGTGGTCCAAGCTCGCGATCGAGTCCGGAGACAAGACCCTCCTCCGTGGCGCCTACTGCGCATGGCCGGAGTGGCGTTCACCCGCTGACGTAATCGACCTCTCCCAGTGGCTGGAGATCATCGACCGCTGTCACGACAACGACGCCATCACTACGCAGGAGCCGTACCTGGGCGCCTACGAGGGCATGTGGGACATCGCTGAGGAGTTCGACAGCATCCTCTACATCTCCACGCGCAAGCCCGAGGCAACTGAGGCGACCGCAACGTGGCTGTTCGACTTCTGCGGGTTCCCTCCCGGGGACCTGATCTGCACGCACGATTCCAAGATTCCGTATGTCCGTGAGTGCCGTTACATCGTGGACGACCGTCCCAAGACGCTCGTGCAGTTCGCCTATGACGCTGACTGGGCGCTGCTGAATCCCGACACTCCCCGTCTCGGGTTCGGGCTACTGAAGGAGTACAACCGCGCGTTGACCGATGTCCCAGGCATTCAGCTTGCGCCGTCGTGGCGTCTGCTGATCCACACGATGATGGACAAGGGGGCGCTCAGCAGTGCGGATCTTCGCTACTAGCGACCTCCACGGGAACCTTCCAGAGGTCGAGCCCTGTGACCTCCTCATCATCGCGGGAGATATCTGCCCCGACTTCGGCGGGACGCCCAGCGAGATGGCGTCGCGCCAGTCTGACTGGCTCGACACTGAGTTCCGCGAATGGCTACTCGACATGCCGACAACCACGACGGTCATCGGCGTCGCGGGTAACCACGACTTCGTGTTCGAAAACGGCGATCTCGTACCCAAGGACTTGCCGTGGACGTACCTGCGCGACGAGACCACGGTCTGGCAGGGGCTAACCATCTACGGGACCCCGTGGGTACCTAACCTCAGGTACTGGGCCTTCTACGCATCCGACGCGACGCTGGCCAGAGTCTATGCGGCGGTGCCGGATGACACGGACATCGTGATCTCCCATGGCCCGCCCCATTTCGTTGCTGACCGTATCCCTCGCGCCGACCATGTGGGCACATCGGCTGCCAACCTAATGCTCTTCCGAGTGAAGCCCCAGGTGTTCATCTGCGGCCACATACACGAAAGCCACGGCATTCACGAGCACATGTCAGGAACACCCGTCATCAGCGTCGCCCACGTCAACGACGTCTACGACCCTGTCTACCCAATCGTAGACGTTACGGAGTACATCAATGCCTGATCCCACGAAGGAAGCACCGATCCTCGTAGGCGACCTTACCCTGATCCGGGACACCCTCAACGCGGTTCACAACGTCCTCCAGGCGGAAGACCTCGCGTCGCAGTACCGCAAGCTAGACACGCGCGTGCGCCGCTCACCGCTGACCAATGCCGTAGCCGACGCGCTCCTGAAGCTCGAAGGCTACATCGAGTCCGCCGAGGAGCCCGAGGATGAGTGAGGAGGTCGGACGCGCAGGCTGGTCACCCAGCTACGGCTTCCACTCCCAGGACTCGCCGTTCACGGGGCAAACTCTCGGTTCGTTCGTTGACGCCGAAGATGTGCGCGCCGATCTTGAGGCTCAGGTCGCTGAGGCGAGGGGCCGCGTGTCTGCTCGCGATCGTGACCTTGCGGCCGAGATTCGAGACATCCTCGATTACCTCGAAACCTACCCGCTCACCAACATTCACGTGGAGGAACTCGTGGATGACCTCGTTCCCCGCTTGCGGCGGCTACTGCCATGAGCGATGTCACGAACCTCGTTGGCCTCACCGTTGAGGTAACGGAGTCCGGCGCCGACTTCTACGTGGTAGCTACCGCTGGGTGGCGAGGGACCGTCGTTGACGCCAAGGTCGATGAGGACGGCTTCGAGATGATCTACGTCAAGTGGGACCGCGATCACTGGCTCTACCGCCCCGGCCAGGAAGACGGTTGGACCTACCCGAGTCACTTCCACGTCGTGCGGGCGCCGAGCGTCAAGGACTTCGTAGAGGATGCGATCGAGCGCGAAGCCGCCGAACAGGTACTAGACCTCGACAATCCCATCGGGGCGAATGATGTCTGCCCGGGCTGCGGCGGTAACCATGAGCAGGAGAACCGCGACTACCTCCGCGCGCTCTTCGAGCACGCGGTAGAGGAAGCGCGTGGGTCAGAGGGCTTCGTGCTCATGTGGATCACGAAGGAACAGGTCCACGGAGTAGTTGACATGTACCCGAACCGCATCTCGGCCGCCATGGACCAGAACTCGGTTGACCTTCTTGAAGCCGAGGCGATGGAACTCGGCCAGGAGGTACTTCAGAAGTCGATTCGAGAGAGGATGCGCAAGCGCAATGGACGGTAGGGGACACGTCTTCTCCCGCCGGGTGGTGAATGACCGCCCAATCAAGAATGAATGGAACTGCGAGTGCGGAGGCACGGTATACGCCGCTCCCTCCGCGCAGTTCGCCAAGTGCACCGGAGGAGAGACGCGCTGCGTCAAGTGCCGCCGGGAGGCCCGCAAGATCGGAAAGAGAGGACTGACCTGTGGCGTTGGATGCAAGCCCGTCTAAGTACTGCCAAGGATGCAAGAAGGACCGCGAACGTGCCGGTCAGTCACCGCGCGAGCTAGTGGTCCTCCCGGACGAGATCACCGCCTTGGAGTTCGCCAAGGACATCCCCCTCCGGCTCTGCTCTACATGTGACGGACCGGAACTCGAAGCGGCTATGGCCGAGCACTGGAAGCGCGTTACTCCTGAGGACTAATAGGTAATGGCTCCTGAGCAGATCCCCGTCTCGACTCTGAACAATGTTGACACCTCGCCCGAGGGTCAGGTCGCGGGGTCCGCTCAGGAAGCCGCCACCCTCCAGCAGGCAGGGTTCGAGAAGTGTTACAACCCGGTGTGCGACTATCACATCCACCCGGACCGTCTGGCGACGCACGACGAGTATGACGCCTTCACCTGCCCGTCGTGCCGGAAGACATACAACCTCCTCGACCCGGCTCCGTTCGCTCAGGGTCGCTTCACGCCGGGAGGTCGCACTATCGTCGGGCTCTCTCCGACCGAGCAGGGGCGGCTGGCCGAGAACATCGTGAAGGGCCTCGGAGAGATTCCGGGTTACGGGCCGATCACATGGTGGTCCGATATCTACAACTCGCCCCTCGACGGGGGCACGGCAGAGTGGGGCATCGAGGTCAAGGCCGTCGCGGTAGACGCAAAGAACCATCGCTTCATCGCCGGACGCCCAAGCGAGAAGGCTAGTAAGAACGAAACGGCGGCGAAGATGGGATACAAGGGTGTGCTTGGCATCCTCGTCATGCTCGACTATCGCCGGTCGGTAGCCGACATCTACGTCAAGGAGATGCCGCTCGCGGGCGTAACCATCGGCGGCAGACGCTTCGAAGGCATCTTCGCCTACCGCGCGCATACCGTGCCGAAGCTCATAGAGGAAGTTCCCTTCCGTAACCCCTTTCTGGAACCGGATCACCCGAGCCCGACGGTCCAGGATGCGCCGGACGCAGACGACGCGATCAACCACTTCTAATGCTTAGCCAGGATCAAATCCATGCCCTCCAGAATGCCGCGACGCAGGCGTGGTCTGATGACACGCGCCCTGACGCCTTTCGTGGTCACCCGGTACCTGCGGTGGGCCAGTGCTACGTCACCTCACGCTGGCTTCAGAGCAAGCTCGGGGGACACGTCGGGCGCAAGGATGGTTGTTACTTTTGGACGGACGGCAAGCACGCTCTGGATATCTGCGGTGATCGCCACGTCCTACCGCCTGCCGATCCGTCTATCGAGGGCATCCGGCTGGACGAAGAGGATCCCGGCCTGCGGCTTCACCCGGAGCACCTTCGGTGGAGGACGGCACCGATGCTCTACAAGCGAACTACTCATCCTATCTTCGCCGGGCATGAGGTCATCCCGGACATCGATCCGGAGCCGCGCACTGTCCGCTTCATGTCGCGCGCCGATCGCGCGCTAGAGGGCCGCTACGCCAAGCTCGCGTTCGACCTCGGAGACGCCTACCCCGGCGAGGAGGCGCAGGCGGTCGAGAACTACAACCAGCGCTATCTCCACGACACCCCCGGAGCCCCGGACGGCCCGAAGACCTACAACGTCGTCTACGGCAATGGCAACCTTCATCTCTCGGCCGACGACTCCCACGAGGAGCTAGCTCGCCAGGCCGGGATCCCGGTCGACCACACCGGCCCGTTCGCCGCCGGATTCGTGACGGTCAATATGGGCAGCGCCAACTGGCAGCTACGGTCGAACATCGCTCTCCACGCCCTGGAGCGGGTGCTCAAGGACTACGACAAGCACGTGGGCTGGGAGTGGGGCGGGCTCGTGGACTCCAGCGGGCAGCCGATCAACGATGACTTCGCTCCGAAGAAGTCATCCCGCCTGATCTACGCCTGGCTACCTGATACAGAGCATCTGCTGCTCGCGCGCTCCGCATGGGACCTCGCCACGGCGATCGAAGCTGACTACGGCGTGGGACCCAGGGAGGCCGCCGTAACCGGCGCGATTCACATCGAAGGTGCTGTCGCCAAGGTGGCGCGCTTCCGGGATCGCCCGTACCTGTTCACCGCACTGAGCGAGTGGGCAACAGACAGCGGTCTGCGCCTGATGGCCGGGGATAACGTCGTCAAGCGCATCGAAGACCTACAGACCGACAACCTCTGGAGCCCAACCGACAACGAGCCCGAGGGCGGCCAGTTCTTCAACGAGCCGCAGCGTGACGAGCGCGCGCCCGGTGGAGTCTTCAAGTGCCCCGAGTGCGACCAGATTTTCCCCCGCTGGGACCTCTACATTCGTCACCGTGAGCAGGAGGAGCCGATGGGGACGACCGACACCACGGTGCAGCCGTCCAAGTTCCCCGAGCTTCCTGACCAGGACGCCACCTTCCCGCCCAACTTCTCCGAGCAGAGCTTCGAGCCGACGAACGTCGTTGCGGCTCATGGACGCGGGCCGTGGCCCTGGGATGCTGATCTCGCCACTCGCGGGTTCGGCATCTACGTCTACCGTGGCGATCAGCCGGTTGGACAGGTTGGCTTCGGGCAGGCGTGGAGTCCTGAGGAGATCAAGGCTGATCCGCACGCCTTTGAGGGGGACGTGCAGAGTGACTTGGCTGAGGCGGCTAACTGGTTGGCCGCGAATGGGTTCGATTCGGTCAACGTTGCTGGCGGCGACCGTCTCATCTTCCTGAACGGCGGTGTCAGTGCGGTGGTGCCCGCCACGCACGACTTCGTGCGCGACTACTTCCTGCGCCACTTCCCTATGCCCCGCTCGGCTTACCCGGATGGCCCGCCCGGTCCTCCGGGGGCGAACTTCTCCCGTTTCGAGGGCGTCATCCTCCGCACGAGCAATGCAGAGGCAGACAAGGTACCCGGTGTCAATCACCGCTACTTCCGCCACGCAGAGAGCACCTACTACACGGCCTACGAGAACGGATCGCCGGTTGGCTGCGCTGCCCTCGAAGGCCCGTTGCTCACCTGGATTTCCTCACCCGTGGGATTCCACGTCACTGACGCGATCCTCTCGCGCCTTCAGCGAGTCTACACGGACCTCCACATGCACCTCGCCGCTGAGTACTCGCCGGACGGGCAGCGGCTTGCGGCGACTGAAGAGTTCCACGTCCTCACCCGGATGGGCTTCATCCATGCCGGGCACCGTATCTACCGCTGGTCGGCCGACCAGGATCCCTCCAAGCTCCTTGAAGGTGCCGTACCGTTCATCTATGACGTGGACGAGGACTCCGTGACAGTCGGTCACCCCGGCGAGCGCCACTCCGACATCCAGGGCAAGTTCACCCCGGGCGGCATCGTTGAGGGCACATACGAGCCGGGCGGCAAGGTAATCGTCCGCTCGCTCACCAACATGCCCTACACGGTTCGGCACATGCTGGAACTCTGGTATTACCAGCACCCGGAATTCGTCATCAAGTCGGTCCATCTGCGCGACGACGCAGGTAACGACACGAAGCTGGCACGCGTCGCCCGCCCGGTTGATGAAGGCTATTGGGAGGACGAGACGCAGCCGGAACTAGCACGGTCTCGCTACCAGGGTTGGCCTAAGTGGGAGAAGCTCTACCATGGCACGACGAGCAGTCGTGCCGCTGACATCACCCGCCAGGGTCTGCGTCCGTGGGATGAGCTAGGTCAGCATAACTGGGACCCGAGGATGACCCCGCGCCCGGGCCACGTGTACCTAACTAACGACAAGGACTTTGCGTGGAACATCGCTCCCACGACCGCGTCAGATGACGCCACGGTAGTTGAGGTAGATCCGCGCTATCTCGACCCGGAGAACATCAACCCCGACGAGGACGCCACTCCTACTGGGATGTGGGACACCGGCGAGTACGACAACAAGGGCAGGTGGGCGGAGGGAGTTGGCCTGGGAGACAATCCCGAACTCACGCAAGTGATCCTCGAAAGCGACCAGCATCACTCGCTCGCACACCAGGGCACTATCCCTCCGCACGCGATCGTCGGCACGCACGTCATGACCGGCATCAGCGACGACGGCCCCGGAGGCTGGAAGTTCGCCCCCAATCCCGCATACCAGCCCGTGTCGGCACGGCCGATCACGTCCAACATGGAGATCGGCCAGCACATCGCCAACCTCGTCGCCCAGGATGACCTTGCCTGGCGCGTCTACCAGGCCCTCAAGCAGGAGGGCGGGCACGTCTACGTGGTCGGCGGCGCGGTCCGCGACGCCGTCATGGGCGAGGCCCCCAAGGACTTGGACCTGATGGTCACCGGGCTCCCGCATCAGCAGGTGCTGGCCGCCCTGCGCAGGCTCCCCGGTAAGGTCATGCAGCACGGCCAGGACTTCAGCGTCATCCGCTATCGCCAGGACGGCGAGGTCATCGAGATCGCCCTCCCCCGTCGCGAGCGCTCGACCGGCCCCGAGCACACCGACTTCGACGTGCAGGCCGACCATACGATGACCCCCGAGGAAGACTTCGCCCGGCGAGACTTCAATGTCAACGCGATGGGCGTCGACCTCGACACCGGCAAGCTCGTGGACCCCTACGGCGGCGCCGACGCCATCCGGCACGGCACGTTCTCGACCACCTCGACCAAGAGCTTCGAGGACGACCCGCTGCGGATCATGCGCGCGCTCGCGCTCAACGCGCGCCACGGACTCGAACCCGACGAGATGACCAAGGCACAGATGGCGATGTACGCCGATCGCCTCGTGCACCTCCCGGCCGATCGCAAGCGCAATGAACTCTTCAAGATGTTCGGGCTCGACCCCGAAACGCGGGAACCCAAGCCCGCGCCGTACACCGAGCGGTCGCTGCGGCTCGCGCACGAGACAGGCACTCTCCCCTACTTCCTACCCGGCCTCGCCCGCACGATGGGCTTCGAGCAGTACAACCCGCATCACCCCGAGGGCGACCTCGGAGAGCACAACCTGCTCGTCCTCCGTCACGCCAAGCAACTCGGGGCACACCCGCTACTCCAGCTAGCGGCGGCGAACCACGACAACGGCAAGGTGGACTCGCAGTGGTTCGAGTGCAAGCCGTGCTCGCAGACCGACCACGCCACCGGCCTACGCGTGAAGAACCCGATCCCCGGCAAGGTGTGCCCCACCTGCGGGCAGGACGGCGAGGGTCACTACTACGAGTGGCGCCAGGAGAATCCGAACGGATCCCGCACTGTATGGGGAGCCGACCACGCTCCGCTCGGGGCTGACCAGTTCGAGCAGGACTTGCGTGACCTCCGCGTCTCCAACGACGACATCGGCTACATGACGCACATCGTGCGCCATCACATGTTCCCTGCCTTCCACTCCACCAACGGCGCGCGAAAGTTCATCAACAAGGTGGGCGACGAGAACGCCGATGACCTTCTCCTCCTGCGCCAGGCCGACCAGGGCGGCAAGCTGGAATACCCGAGCGATCCGAAGCTCAACGTGGATAAGCAGCGCGAACTGGTGAACAGAGTACGTGAAGCGGGCGAGCCCACGAACGCGAGCCATCTGGCGATCAACGGGCACGACCTCATCCGTGCTGGCTTCACGCCCGGCCCGCAGATGGGCGAGGTACTACGTCACCTCACCGACATCGTGCTCGAAGACCCGGCGGCCAACAACCCGGAAACGCTGCTGAGCGCGGCCAGAATGTATGATGCGTAATCCGTTCAGGCGCAAGGCGATGCCGGTCATCCCGGTGAACCACGACATCCTCAACCAGACCCGTGACGAGTATCGAGGCTATCCCTCGCAGCGGCCGTACGAGCCATACGAGGACTACGGGGCGCGGACGCGGCACCTAGACCGCGATCACGAGACGGTTCGGAGCCTGGAGAAGGAGTGGGATCGCGCCGCCCGCCATGCCATCGCGACCGGCCGTCTCACCCCCGCAGAGGCGGTGGCTCGCGGGTACCGCCCGAGCGGTTACGAGGCCGACTCGAACTCCTGGGCGCCGTACCACGAGAACACCGGGTCCTGGAAGCCGCTGCCGAAGAAGCTCTATCACGTCACCACGAACCTGCCCGACGTTCTGAAGTCCGGGGTTCTGCGGTCGCGTCATGAACTCGATCTCAACGGCGTCAACGCCGGTCGTGGACTCGGCGGCGGTGACGATGAGACGATCTCGCTGACCGACGACCCGACGATCGCGCACAACATCCTCATGGCCATGCGCGAGGGCGCCGACGTTGCCTCCGGCCGCCTCCCGATCCACCGCCTGGTCGAGATGGCCGAGAAGGGCGAGGGAGCCAAGGAGCCGTGGCTACGCAAGATGTTCGGTGACCATGACTGGTCGCGGGGCAATCCTCGCGCGCTTGATGACCTCCTCCTGGGCCGTAAGCCGTTCTACTCACACTTGCTACCCGAGGGCCACCCGCTAAAGGGTATGAGCGGCGGATTTCAGACCCTTCCGGCTGAGGAGTGGGCGCAGTACGGCTACTACCCCTACGAGGACGCCTACGCCCTCGGGTCGCCTGAGAAGCCGATCTACACCGCCCAGAGCGTCTACCGTCACCTCTCGCCAGAGGAGCAGGCGCATGAGGCATTCGAGTGGTGGCGTAACCCGTATGCGCCGATGCGTGGCTGGAGCGGCGGTCCGCCTGACCCGCTCTTCACTAGTGTCGACCCCGAGTGGTTCGCTAAGGTCAATCCGAACCACATCGGCGTCGTTGAGGCCCAGCCGGTCAAGAATGGTCACGGCTACCCGATGGGCTCACTCAAGGAGTGGCGCGTCCCCACGGGTGACGCCGTCAACATCACGGGCGTCAACGGCAAGCCGTGGCCCGTGGTGCCGACCCAGGATCCCGAGGGACAGGCGTCGCTCTTCGATCGCACCGTCGCGTCAGCGCCTGCGAACGGGCCTTCTGTAAACTCCCAGCGCGTGGGAGCGGAGACCAGGACGCAAAAGCTCCGTCGCGCCGCCGAAGTAGAGGCGGCCATTGGCGCACCCGATCAGTCCGAGGTCGTCCACGCCTTCCCGGACGGCTGGACCATCCGCCGTCCGACCACCTGGAGCGATGTGTACCGCGAGGGTGCACTGATGCACAACTGCTGGAACGGCGACTACTCCGACTCTCCGGCGGGCATGTGGGCCAGCCACCCTCAGGGGGATTGGCTCGACCCAGATGAGGATGACAGCGGAGTGGACATCCCTTACGGCCCGCTGTCCGAGTACTACGAGGATGCGAAGGCGGCAGGGCACCCGGTCCTGGAACTTCACCACCGCATTGACCCGGCTGGCTGGTCGAACTACCCGCACTCCCTCCGAGACCCGGACAACATCCCGCATGTGAGCTTCTACTCCGGCCTCCGGTCGAACATGGCGCGCGTTGACCAGCCGCTAGGGATGAAGAACTCCGATCCGAAGCCCGAGTACATGGCGCGTGTGAACGAGTGGGCGAGTACTCGTCAGGCGTCAACGCCCTCTAACGCGGATTCTGTAGACCCGTACGAGATTCGTCCCGCCGACGAGGGATGGTTCTCCCACGACACCGGGACCTTCGTCCCGCGCTTCGATAGCCGTGGCGGTGACACGCTGACGACGAAGCATGGCCAGGGCGACGGTCGCGTCGCGTACTACAACGGCGAGCCGGTCGCGAGCGTGACCTGGCAGGGTGTGCCAGGCGGCATCATGCTTGGCTCGGCGTACACGCATCCTGAGCACCGTGGGAAGGGTCTGTTCAACCGGCTCACCGAGGAGCTTCGTGCGGGTGGCCAGCCGATTGACGCCTTCCATTGGGATAACCCGTGGCTCAAGAACAAGGTTCGCGACTGGAGCCGGATGGCGTCAGCGCCCCCTAATGGCGGTTCTGTAGAGTCTGTGGCCGTGATCTCACCTGAGCAGGTTATGGAGCACATGCGTGCCCTCCACAAGGGCTCGCGTGGACGCTCTCGGGTGGATAACGACATCTGGTGGGAGCGCATGGAGCGCAAGATCCACCAGCATCCCTCTTGGACGCGCACACAACACCCGCTGGCGAGCATCGCCGGGGTGGGCTCCCTGGACGTGGAGCCCGACCGGGTGAATAGCCTCGCGCAGATGCCTGGGCCGATGCCCGAAGTGGTCATCGACCATGAGGGCACCTTGCTCGATGGCTGGCATCGTGCCACCGTCGCGCATCGTCGCGGAGATACGCATCTCCCGGCGTACATCCCGGCGGCGCCCGCTAAGGCATCTTCTGTAGACCAGGAGCGCACGGCCTCGACGCCGCTCCACATGGACTGGACTCCCGGCGAGTGGGGCAAGGGCTTCCTCGTCAACAACGAGCCCGTGATGTGGAACGTCCGCGCTCCGGGGCTGGCCCCGCACCACGACGATGTAGCTGCGACCCGTTGCCCCTGGCCGCAGGACTACGAGTGTCCTATTGTCATCCATCCGAGCGGGTGGTACACCCTGAGCGACAGTAGGTCTCCTGACCCGAATGCCATCGAGAAGGCGAGACGCTTCGCTGGAGGCGGTCTGCGCTTTGCCCCGACGTACGAGCATTGGGAGAAGATGACTCGTCGGTCCTCTGTCGCCTCGGCGCGCGTACGTCCGTACTACAGGCTTCTGCCTTCCTCCATACGCGAGCAGGTGCTTGCTGAGGGTATGGTCCCCAACCCCGTTACGGGCAACCCGATGCACTTCTGGGACAACCTCCCAGAGGCGCGGCGTTACGCCGAGATTTGTAACGGCATCGAGCCGCACGACTTGTGGGAGGTTCATCCTCGCGCTGTCGGTAGGCTGAAGCGCGATCCGTGGTTCAAGCAGGTTCCGGCGGACTACTGGGACCCCGCGCCAGGCAGGGGTCGCCCTGGCGCCTGGCAGAGCGATGTCACCCACATCGCTCCTGAGCGCCTGCGCCTAGTTGACGACCAGGACGGCGAGGTAACGCCCTCTAAGACATCTGCTGTCAACCCGCCCAAGAGGCCCTACCTGATGCAGTTCGGTGCCCCGTGCCCGAGGTGCGGCAGCGACCTCTCGATCGTGCCTGAGATGAACGGCTACGTGTGCAACGGCTGCTCGTCCGGTTACACCTTTGGGGATCGCATGAAGATGCACGAGCAGCTAATTGCGCCACTGGGCGATGCCTTGCGCGCCCTTCCGGAAACCGAGCACCCTCTAGGACCTACGACTGGCTCGGTAACGCCCTCTAAGTGGGCCTCTGTAGACGAAGAGTGGCTGCTATGCCCCGAATGCGGCGAGCACCAGATGTACCTCGAACAGACCGGCGTTCCAACTCTCCTGTGCCTTGGGTGCGGACACCGCCAGATGGTCGGCGGCGATGATCCTGTGCCCGGCCGTGAGTACCCCTTCGAGGACATGGGCGCGGTGCCGGGCGAGGTTGACCCGCGCGTTCTGCCGGAGGGCTTGACGCCCCGCCAGGGCGCAACGCCTCACAAGAGCGTGAAGCGACGCCCGCACTCGCACATCACCACCGGGCAGCCGTGCACCTGCCCGTGGGGCGCACACACCTACATGGGGCGCACCGCGTCCAAGTTCGACTGGCTCGCCGCGCGCCCGGACATGCAGACGCCGGAGGGTGAGGAGTTCCTGCGTTTCCTTGATGAACAGGGCTACCGCCAGGCCGACAAGCTGCTCCCCTGGGTCGTTCGTGAGTGGCGTAAGGGACGCCTGATCCCAAATGATGTGGGAGGACTTGGCGTCCCCGGTCCCGGGCAGTCCCCGCTCAACCCGCAGACGCTGGCCGAGATTCAGCGCGACCTCGATCAGATGAAGAAGGCCCGTCAGGGCATCGACATCATGCAGTTGGGTGCGCCGGAGTTACTGACCCGCATTACCGACTGGCGCGCCGACCAGGAGGCTAAGGCCCGCAAGGATCTCGGTGAGGTTGTTCACGAGTTCCCTGACGGCTGGACCGTGCGGCAGTTGAACAACCGGCATGAGATGCGCGACGAGGGCGACATGATGGGCCATTGCGTTGGGAGCTATGGCGATGATGCAGAGCTAGGCAGTTCTGTCTTCCTGTCGCTTCGCGACCGCAAGAACCATCCCCACGCTACGCTCCAGATGACGCCGGATCACGCCGAGTGCGCCAACTGTGGACATGACTACGGTCGATACGGTCATGGCCAGCAGTGCGATCACTGCGGCGGCGTGATCCGCGCCCGGGTCGGTCCCGGGTCGGAGACGACGGAGTACAAGGGTCGCTCCAACCAGGACGTGGACGACGAGTACAACGACCGCATGAACGAGTACCTCGGGACGAAGGGCGCCGAGGCGGCTGCCTACCAGCCGTGGTGGGATGACACCTACCACATGGACGGTCCCGAATCTCTCACACAGTTGGTCGGGTACAACGGCGGCTACGTGGGTGGCCGCGAACACCATCTGCCGGATATGCACCCGTATGCGCAGGATCAGTGGTACGAGAACGAGCCCGAGGATTACCGGATCGCGCAGGGCGACGCCGACGAGCATGGCGTCGAGGGACCCGACCTAGAGATCGGGGACCCGAACTACGAGAAGATCATCGGCTCGATGATTGAGCCTGACCGGTTCGAGTCGTCGTGGAACACGTGGCAGGACGGGCGGAACCAGCGCGTCCAGGTACAGCCGGGCTACCGTCCCGAATGGGCGAACTTCCTCCTCCAGCACGCGAAGGAGGCCGGTCACGAGGACTATCTTCGCGAAGCCCTGACCGAGCACATGGCCGACAACGGCGTAGCGGATTGGCGCAAGCTCCGTCCGCTGGAGTTCCACCAGGAGATTGACCCGATCGCCGCGCAGTACTACAACCACCTCGGCGGCGCACTGATCCCGAGGTGGCGGTCAATTGAGCCCTACGACCCTCGGCCGAGGCCGAAGAGGACGCCACCGGGGCAGGAGACATTGTTTGACCGTACCGTGGCGAAGCGCCATGGACCACTACAGGGCGGCCCGGTACAATCGCGTAACGAGCATGAAGAAGATCGCACTCACATCGGCGCAGGGCGGCCGGACGACCGTCGTGACCTGCTCGGGCTGCCGGGAGCCGATCGCGCTGCCCGGGCCGACAGGCGTCTGTCCGCACTGCCGGACGCTCAATCACGCCTAGCCGCGAACTATAAGTCCGAGGCCGACTTCATGGCGGCCGAGATGCCGCACTGGTCCTTGGACAAGTACAACGCCCAGGGCCACCCGATGTACTCGTGGCCCGACGCGAACGGCAACCGCCACATCGTTACCGGCTTCGGCAGCGTCCATGGCGGCGGCCGAGGACAGCCGGTCCCGGTCCAGATTGGAAACATCAGGCGCCAGCTACAGCGCTGCGAGCAGGGCGCGTGCGATCACGTCTTCACCAACGCGGAGCACCCGATGGCTCAGCCGGTGTCGACGGAGGACGCACAGGCACTCTTCCAGCGCCAGCTTACGCACGGGCAGCGCGTTCTCCTCAACGGTCAGCCGCACTATGTGACCGACATCGTCAATGACCCGCACGAGCCGCTTGTCAGCGTTGTGCACGCCGAGACGGGCGAGGAGAACATCGTACCCCCGTCGCAGCTACGTGCGGCGCGTGTTGCCACTGACTTCCGCCGGTACCCCGACTCCGATCTCCAGATGTCGGCGTGGAACCTCATGGTCAACGGCGACAACCTCTCGCGCCAGGACGCGATCGACCGCCTCGTGAGGATCCACCCCGGCACGACGCCGGAGATGGCCGACAAGGCGATGCAGAACGCCCTCATGATGTGGTTTGAGGGCGAGAGCGACGGCGGCCCATACGAGGGTCCGTGGTGGAAGCGCGTGATCGAGGAGGACATCAACGACTCCGTGAAGCCGGACCCGCGCATCCCGAAGCGCCAGGGCAACGTCCTCGACCCGATCCGCGACACACTCGACCCCACGGTATGGGATGACCCGGCCTCCCCCACTCCGCGCCTCAAGCACGAGCATCGGCTGTGGATCATGGACTCGATCTACAGCATCCTAAGCGAGGCGGGTTACACGGGCTGCGAGAAGTGGGGCAGCCTGTATCTCACCGGTAGCCTCACGACGTACCAGTACGCCGATCACTCGGACGTGGACGTGTCGCTGTTCGTGGACGCCGAGCAGTTCCCCGAGTGGTCGCGCTCGGAGATGATCGGCCTGATGATCCAGGCGTGCGACGGCCTCATCATGCCGGGCACCACACATGAGCTACAGACCTACGTCGTGGCGCGCGGCATCAAGCCCGCCGACCTCTACCAGCCCGGTCTACGCTCGGGCTACAACGTCATCCAGGACAAGTGGCTCGTCCCGCCCCAGCCCGATCTCGCGCACGATCCCGAGCACGAGGAGAACGAGGCATACACGCAGGCGCTCATCAACGCCGACAAGATGGATCGGCTGCTGCGCTACGAGCCCGACAAGGCCGTCATGTTCTACCGGCAGCTACACCGCAAGCGGATGCGCGACCAGGCGGCGGGCAAGGGGGACTTCGCCGCCTCGAACCTCACCTACAAGATGCTGGACAACCGAGGGCTGCTCCAGCAGGTGACAGGGCTGCTCGCGGGCGCTAAGCTGTCGTCCGACGTGCCCGACTACTTCCCCGAAGACTGGACGCCTGAGCCTGATCCGAATACGGTGCCCAATCACCTGATTACCGAGTACCTGAAGTCGCTCCCGCCCGATAAGGCCGAGGCCGAGGCCGAGACGATGGCCCGAAACATCATCGAGCAGCAGAAGGCGGCTACGGGTATGGACCTGATCCACGACGGGAAGGACTACACCGATCTCCTGGTTTACATGAAGAAGGTGAATCTCCTCGGCCAGTGCCATAACTGTCACGGTACGTACAAGGTCGTCCCGGGCACCGGAACCCTGATGGGACTGCCGAGCGACAAGTGTGCCTACTGTCGCGGCGATGAGAAGCGCCCGCCGCCCCCGCGCGACCTAACGGTGATGAAGGAGTCCGAACACGGCCACCCGGTCGTGTTCGACACCACGAGCAAGCACAACGTCACCGTAGAGGATCAGCGTCAGTGGTCCGACTACGACGAGTGCGGGCAGTGCGGACGGCCGCGTTCCGCGCACCGCTACGCCGAGCACGAGTTGGATGAGCACCGTGCAATTGACGAGAAGCTAGGCTACCCCCGACGCTCAATTGAGGACTTTCAGGGTTGGCAGCCGATTGGGCTCAATCACCACTTCGACGGACCGCCGGTCGAGTATCACCCGTGGGTCGAGCCCCAGGAGCACCCGAACCCCTGCACCGAGACTCACCACTACGACCGGGAAAGCCTGGAACAGGCGATGCGAATGGGCGGCGGGCAGTTCAAGGATACCTACGGCACGCCTCACGAACTCATCAACGAGGGCGGACACTATCGCTTCCGCACGGTGAGCGAACACAACGGCAGCCGGAACCCGTACGCCGATCCGGGCTTCAAGGTGCCGGTCGAGGATGTGCACACGGCCCTGGGCTACCATCAGCCCTGATGCGGCGGGGTAAGGGGTGATGCTGCGCCCTGAACGTGTGAGCGCGGCGCGTTCGTCTGACACACCTCTCCGTCGCCCCGTGAAGAGCCCGAGCCTCGCTCGGCTTTCGCGTTTCTAGGCAAGGAACGAGTGCACCTCTGCCACCTCAATAGGTGGTATGGCATTCACGCCGAAGCAGTGGAAGAACTCCCCCGATAGCTCAACGCCGCTTGACGCAGCGGGCCTCATCGATCTTGAGACGCGCCTAGCTGCCTATGCGGAGACGCAGCCTGGTCCTGAGGGTCCCGCCGGTCCCGCCGGTCCCGCCGGTCTTGAGGGTCCCGCCGGTCCTGAGGGTCCCGCCGGTCCCGCCGGTCCTGCCGGAGCCGATGGCGCAGACGCTTTGGTGCAGATCGTAGTCACGGGACCCGCCGAGGCATCCCCGGATCCGAGTGCCTATGCCGCCAACACACTCTGGATCGCAAGGCTCCTATAAATGAGTTACACCACCGAAGTACTCGCTGACACTCCCCATCTCTATTACCGGATGGGAGGCTCGACCCCGATCCACGATGAGATCAACCCGACCATCAGTTTGCGGGACCTTGTCATTCCTGCGGGCAATCTTACCGCTGTCGCTGGAGCGCTCGCAGCAGACTCGGATCAGGCTCGACAGTTCAACGGCTCGACGGAATACGCCGACCGTAGCGGGCTCGACCTGTCAGGGACAGCCGGAGCACCCCTCACCTTCGAATGTTGGTGCTGGATTGACGCCTACTCGAACGATGATCGGATGCTCGCTGAGTTCGGCGGCGCGTGGTCAACGAACTCCGGGACATTCGTCATCGATCCCAACAACTCCGCAACCGGTGCGGAGGCCAACACGGTTAGCGTGGGCTTTCGCACGAACCTCAACGAGATCGTCCGTCACACGTTCCCGCGCTCCGCGATGTCCGCTGCGGCCTGGCACCACTTGGTAGCTGTCTACACGCCCGATCCGGCTGTCGCCTCCGCGAGCCGTATCAAGGTGTACGTAGATGGAGCGCCCGTGACGACCACCTCGCGTCAGGACGCACTCGTCACCGCCAGTACGTTCAAGGTGAGTGGCACGCTATTCCTGATGGCTCGCGGCACTACGTCATTGAACCTGGCCGGACGCCTCGATGAGGTTGCCGTCTACAAGGGCGAACTTTCCAGCACGCGCGTTGCTGCCCACTACGCAGCGGGCACCGCCACCACGTCTCCCCCGGCGAATACGACCGCTCCCGCCATCACCGGCGTCGCAGAGACCGGACAGACGCTCACCTGCTCCACCGGCACATGGGCGAATAGCCCATCCGCGTACGCATTCCAGTGGAAGCGGGCAGGCGCGGTAATCTCCGGCGCGACCGCTAACGCCTACGCTCTCCAGGTGGCTGACCAAGGCCAGCCTGTGACGTGCACCGTGACGGCAACGAATGCGGGCGGCTCCGTATCCGCCGATTCGAACACCGTCACACCCACCGCACCTGCTGGCAGCCCTCCGGCAAACACCGTCGCGCCTGCGCTCACCGGCACAGCGGAGACCGGGCAGACGCTTGCGTGCTCGAATGGCTCCTGGACCAACTCGCCCACGAGCTTCGCATTCCAGTGGAAGCGCGCTGGCACGAGCATCCCCGGCGCAACGTCGAGCCTCTACGACCTTCAGCCCGCCGACGAGGGTCAGGCAATCCTTTGTACGGTGACTGCCTCTAACGGCGCGGGCTCCGCATCGGCAGATTCGAACGCGGTGACCCCGACTGCCCCCGCGACGCCGCCCGCCCCTGTCTCGGCGCGCATGTCTGTGCTCGTGAGCGGCACTTGGCAGCCCGTAACGTTTGCGAGGGGCTCAGAGGGACTCAATCGCTTCTACGTCGAAGATTACGTCGCGTCCGGTGTCAGCGACCAGCAGGCAATCAATGACGCCATCGGGGCGGCGTTCGCGCAGGGTCGCGCGGATGGCTCCCACTACGCCGAGGTCATCTTCTCTGCCGAGCGTGGCGAGTACCTCCTCGATGGCCCCACGATCAAGGGCGGGACCACCCTCGGCAACGCGCAAATCCCGCTCCCGATCTGCGACGATGACGAGCAGAAGTTCACTCTCGTCCTCAAGGGGACCGCCAACGCGAGTACCTGGAACCACTGGAACCAGGACGTTGCGCAGCACAACGGTGTGATTCTCCGCAGTACGCTTACCGGCGTCGCAACTGATCCCAGCTACGGTGTCCCGTCGATCATCGGCGGCCCCGACCCGACAGACGCGATCATTGCCACAAGCCCGTTCCCGTCCGGGTGGAGCAACATGCTCCTCGTCATCGACGGACTCCAGGTCATCGCGCCGCCTAACCCCGGGCTTGTCGCAGTCAATCTCAAGCGCATCGCGATGGCAGACGTCAAGAGCCTCTCGACGCTCGCCTTCCAGACGACGGCACAGATGAACGCCGCGAAGCCCACAAACCCGAATGGCGCGGGTCTGATCCTGCCGAAGGTTGGCAACAACGACAACGTTACGATTGACACGTTCTCGTGCGCGGGCTTCTACACCGGTATGACGCTCACCGACCACCTCGCTGCGAACCGAATCGGCATCCTGTTCGCCAAGAAGGCACTGGGCTTGTACGGACTAGGAGGACGTGCCTTCCACGGCGCGTCGATCCTCAATCTCTCCGTCGAGGCGAGCGATACCATCATTGACACCAGCGTCAACGCTGGCTGCAAGTTCCCCGTGTTCATCGGTAACCTGAACATCGAGACGAGCACCGGTACGACGTTCAGCGATCCGACTAACGGCCTCGTCGGGCAGATCAACTTCACCGACAACAACAACGTGGCGCCCACAGTCAGTGGGGCGAAGAACGTTCGCATCACCGACCTAAACCGGGTCGCTGGCGCGGCTCCCTCCACGCCAGTAATCCCGGCCTCCGCTACGCCGTTCACCAACCCCTTCTTCCGTGACGCTGCCGTCCTCGTCAGCGGCGGCACCGTTACCGCAATCGCGGTAGACGGCCAGACGCTCGGCGTCACGAGCGGCCTAGTGATGTTGCCGTCAGGGAAGACGATCACACTCACGTACTCGTCCGCCCCGACGTGGACGTGGACGCTGCTGTAAGGGCGCTGGCTTGCCGATGCTCTATCCGTCTACCGGACTCTTTCCGGCAAGCACGCTGTACCCCGGTGGGACTTCGGAAGCTCCCGTCACCCTCCCGCCGCTCACGCCGAGGGTGCGTGGGATCAGGCCGGAGCCTTCCGCAAAGTACCTAGGGAATGAGAATGTCCCCCGCGACATCAAGCGGCTCCGTCGCTCCGTCTACGACACATTCCGCCGCTTCGGTCAGCCGATCCTGGTGAAGCGCATGTACACCGCCGAGGACGTAGAGAGCGGTCTCGCGCAGCGCTCCCCCAACATGGCCGACGCCTACGGCCAGACACGCGCCGTCGACCCACTCTCCTGGGGTACCGGCTTCTGCTCGGTTCAGACGGCTCCAGGCGAGTGGATCGCGCCGGACGGGACGATCGTCAAGGCGGCCGTCAAGCCGTCCAGCGCGCACGTACCGGCTCCCCTCTATCGTGGCTTTGATCGCGGCTACCTGACGTACTTCATCGAGCCCGACGCAGCCGAGGACTTCTTCAAGCTCGCGCCGACCGGTGCCCTCATCAAGGTTCAGACGGCTACCGCGCAGGCTCCCTGGTGGCCGGACATGAACGACAACGACATGATCGTCAACGTCGAGCTAGACCGCAGCGGCAACATCGTGGCGACCCACGAGCGCTACCAGGCCAAGCAGGTCAACCCTGTATCTATCCGTGGACAGGACCGCAGGGGCAGGCGGGAATACTCGGGTGACGTAGGCAACCGGTGGACAGTCGGCCAGAGTTTCGAGATGACCCTTGTGCCTACCACGTCTCCCTTCCAGCACGTGGATACAGATAGGTAGCGTTGACTCCCCGGGGGGAGTAGGCTACACTCCTCTCCATGCCGACGACACTTCCCGAGGGTTGGTTCCAGCGTGACGTGACCGTCACCCGGACCGAGCAATTCCACAACACGGACCGCAACGTGGAGGCCGGGAGATACCGCTTCCTCTACTTCCCCACCGCGACCGGCGGCGGCGTTCTCCAGGCGTACAGGGGCGGCACGAGCAAGGCCACCGGAGCCCGCTTCGACCCCGAGCACGAGTGCGTTGACAGGATCAACGTCACGCTCGCGGACAGCGAGGCCATGACGCCCTACATTGAGTCCTACCTTCGCGACGGCGAGTGGAGCGAGTCGGCATGACCGACGCTCTCACCCTCCCCGAGTGGTACGACCCGCAGAACTTCTCCGACGCGGGCCTCATGCGCACGATCTCCGGCGTGGCCGACCTGGACATCGAGTTCGAGTACGACCCCGGTGACCGCAGCGTCGGCCTTGCGGACGGTTTCACCTCCGTCGCCTTCTCCCTGACCGGCACAGGTCTGTTCGACGTGCACATCGCCTTCGAGTACCAGCAGGGCGAGGGCGGCAACCACGACGTGGTGCTCGGCCTCTGGACGCTATGCAGCGTCATGGTGAAGATGTTCGGCGGGGACATGCCCCTGACGTGGAGCATGGAGCCCCGTCCTTATCTGCTCGCTGATTTCCCCGTCCTGCTCAAGATGGCGCAGGACAAGTGGGCCGACATGGAGCGCGTCGAGCGCGAGCAGGCCGAGGCCGAGGCCGCCCTGTTCGAGCAGCACGAGCAGGAGGAACGCGAGGCCCACGAGCAGGGCAAGCACAACGACGGCTACGACCATCCCGACTGTACGCTGTGCCCGTGATGTTCCCCCTCGGTCAGACCGTCATGACGCCGGGCGCTCAGGAGATCATGGAGCGCCTGGACCCGGACGGCAACGTCCAGCGCTACGCCAGTGGGCTCCTCGACCGGCACGTCTCCGGCGATTGGGGCGACGTGGACGAGCAGGACCGAGGCACGAACGAGAACGCCCTGAAGCACGACGGCCGCCTCATGAGCGTCTACGGCACCGACTTCGCCACCAAGCTCTACGTCATCACCGAGGCCGACCGCTCTGTCACCACCATCCTGACTCCGAGGGACTACTGAATGCCCGTTATCACGCAGTCGGCATACCAATGCCCCGACCACGGGCTCGTCAGCGACAACGACGCCAGATTCGCCGACTGGTACTGCCCGACGTGCAAGCGCGACCTGGAGGAGGTCGAATGCGTCCTCGTCACGGCCGCCGACTGGCGGGGGGCCGTAGGCGAGCCGGTCACGATGTACCGCTACGGCGACGAGTGGACGAGCGTCGAGCGCGGCTATCCGCACCAGGACGCCGACGAACGGGCCGAGTTCGCCCGCCTTGGGGGGCAGTAGGTGAAGCCGCCCTGCCCCACCTGCCCCTGGCGCAGGGGCGCCGACGCGCGCAGGATCCCCGGCTTCAAGATGGAGCTTGCCGAGGAGCTTGAGCCCACCTGCACCGACCAGATGGGCAACGTCTTCGCGTGCCACTGGTCCAAGGACGGCACCGAGCTTGCGTGCCAGGGGTGGATGGTCAGATATGGCGGGGACAACATCCGCGTCCGTCTCCTGCTCATGCATGGGCGCATCGCGCCGGAGCAGGTGTGGGGTCCCTTCCCCGAGGAGTGGGACCTCTACGAGACCTACGACGAGATGATGGCGAACCTGCGCGCCACTTGGGCGCTGCACGAGGAGTGACGCGCTATGGCAAGCCGCCCCTGCCCCGGCCCGGGATCACTGAAGACCACCGCTTGTATTGTGTGCGGTTCCCCGGGCCAGGGCCTGAGCAGTTCGCCTCTCGGCGGCTAGAACCCTAGCAGCCGCCTAGCTGGACGTCCGCGCCCAGCCGTGAACCTCGCAATCGCGCTTCACGGCGAAGACGTTCGTCCCTGGCTTGCTTGAGTCAGGGCGCGGACAAGTACAACCGCGCTTGAGCGCGTCGTCCGAGCCCGGGTCTGGTTTCGTTGCCTGCTGAACCATCAGCCTCCCTTCGGGTTGTCCGAGAGGACGCTAGCAAAGGTCAGGCCGCCCGTGCGTAACGGGCGATGGCTCCCCCACTGAAGGCGCCGTTCTACGTACTCTCCGATACGCACTTCTACCATGAGCGTATCCTTGAGTTCTGCGGTCGCCCCTATGACCACGAGGTCATGATGGTCAAGCGCTGGCAACGCACCATCGATGACTCAGACACGATCCTTCACCTCGGAGACCTGTTCTTCGGCGGGCAGGAAGGATACGACCGGTTCAAGGAAGAACTGACGCCGAATCTGCCTGGCAAGAAGTTCATCATCCTCGGTAACCATGACAAGAAGAAGTGGGACTACGAGGCACTCGGCTTCACCGTCCTGAAGCCGTTCTCGATGCCCTACCGGGGCTATACCGTCTCCTTCTCGCACTACCCGCTGTTCGTGCATGACCACAAGGAGATTCACGTGCACGGCCACATCCACAACCACCCGTACGCACGTGGCGAGAGGTCTAGAGCGCGTAACATCAACGTCTCGGTCGAGGTACTGGACTACCGTCCCCACCGCGTCACTCGCCTGCTGAACTCGTTCATCGCCAAGCGCAACGGCGGCTCGAAGCGCTACTACAACTCGCGCTCGTACAGGCAGAGTAATACTCGTGATAGAGGAACAGGTAGCCGAGCGTAAGTGGCGGAAGCAGAAGCTCACGGCTGAACAGAGGAGAGAGGCGAAACGCCTGAGAGCCGAGGGTACGTCATGGACAGCCCTCGGGCGTCGGTATGGAGTGCACTTCCAGACGGTGCAGCGCGCCGTCGCGGCAGGCGATCCTCCCGAGATTTGGGGGCGGCACCTAGCCGACTCGGGCTACGTTCAGGTGATGCCCTCCGACGAGTGGCCGTTCCTCGAAGCGATGAAGCGTCCCTCCTCACGCTACGTCGCAGAGCATCGGTACGTGATGGCGAATCACCTTCGTCGGCCGCTCGAATCGTATGAGACGGTCCATCACAAGAACGGCGACAAGACCGATAACCGCATCGAGAACTTGCAGCTACGGACAGGGCAGCATGGGACCGGTCAGGCTGGACGATGTGCGGAGTGCGGTTCGTGCAACATCATCTTCGATGATGTATAGGGCAGGCAAGCGATGACGAAGAAGGGTAGGCGCCAGTACGTGTAGCTACATGACGCGCGCCAGTATCTGGCCGATAACGGGTAGCATGCCCGCTCTCCCCTCCAAGGTGTTCCGTCTCGGCGCAGTCGATGTCTCCTGGGAGGAGACGGATCCCGGCGTCGCCCTCATCAAGGTACTTGGAGGCACGGCCGACGATCGCGCCGTCGCCCTCTACGTCACCCGTGTCTCCCTAGCCGAGTGCGGCTACGAGGCCGCGCAGTTCGAGATCACCGGCTCGGTGACCAAGCAGTCCCACTGGGACGACATCATGGCGAAGGCCAAGCGCCTGATCGACTCCGGGCAGGTACAGGTTCTGCGCAACCACCGCAACATGGTGGTGGGTCACGTCATCGGAGACCACGGCGAGTACAACTGCGAGTTCTCCCGCGACGACCCCAACTCGTGGACGATCACCGGCTGGCAGTGCGAATGCCCCTGGGACCAGTACGCCTGGCAGCGCACGCGCAAGTGGAAGAAGTACGAGGGACGCGTCTGCTCGCACGTGCTGGCCACGTTCTGGCAGGCGCGCCGCACGCCGGTCGATGAAGACTACGACCCGAGTGAGCACGGGCCGCTGCCCAAGGGCCAGATGGGACCCGCTCCGAGCGCGCCCCCTGGAGCCCCTCCCGGGCCGCCTGCGGGGCAGCTAGACCTCGACGCCGCCGGTTACGCCCCTCCACCCCTCCCGAGCCCTCAGCAGACCCCTGCGCCGTCCCCTGCGCCCGCCCCGGCTCCGGCTCCGGCTGGGATGGCTCCCCCGGGCTCCGGCGTGATCCCGCCGCAGCCGATGCTGCCCGGCTTCGGCGTCGACCAGTTGCAGCTACCGATCCCGGGCACGACCCCCGGCGGTGGCATCTCGCAGCCCAACGCCGTCTCCGTCCCCGGCGCCAAGGTCCCCGATCCCTTCAACCCCGTGCAGAACGCAGGGGGTACGTTCTCCCACGTCGCCGCAGCCGAGTTCACGCCGGACATGCAGGTGCGGCTCGACAAGCCCCACATGGGCATCCTCGAAGGCAAGTCCGAAGAGCACGGCGCCGGGCAGTACATGGAGATTCCCCAGAACGAGATCGGCACCGTCATGGGAGAGGACGAGCTACCCGTGCTCGGCAAGGTCGTAGAGGTGATCTTCGCGGGACCGTGCCGCAACAACGGGCCGATGGAGCCCTACCACGTCCGTGCCTTCATCCCCGCCTCGGACCTAACGGTGGCGGGATGGGTCAAGGCACCCGGCCCCTTCATCAAGCGGAGATAGATAACCCGTGTAACGCTCAACGGTTGACATACGCGACGAGACGTTGATAGGGTCCTATCCACGCAATCGAAGCCCTGGGAGGGTCTCACGATGTCCACCGTTCCCGTCGCGACCACGAAGTCGCGTGTCCGTCAGCGCACCTACGTCGCGCCGAACCGCAACCAGGTTCTCCTCGCCCTGTACCGCTCGGTGGGCGAGAACGGCAAGCGCGTCCCGCTGACGGCGAAGGACGCGGGCACAACCCCCGCCTACATGCTCAACCTGGAGAACCCCGACGTGGGGTCCGCGCTCGTGCGCCGCGTCGGCGTCGAGCAGACCGGCAGGCCCGGCCGCCCCGCCGTCCTGTGGGCGCTGACCGACGCGGGCGTCAAGCGCATCGGCCAGGCCGTGGGCGACCTCGACCGCAAGGGCAAGCGGATCCGGTAGCCCCATGGCCGACGCTGAGCACACAATCACCGTCGAACCGGCAGGCAGGGGCTACTACGTCGCAGTCTGTTCGTGCGGGCGGTACCACTCCGAACTGAAGTCGAGTAGGCTCGACGCCGAGATGGACGGGGACGACCACCTGCTCGACGTGCTCAGCGTCCGGGTCATCGACCTCATGCAGAAGAGAGACGAGAAACGCAACGGCGAGCAGGAGGACTGAGCCTCGCAGTACGGTTGACCTACCCTCGTAACCCCTGCTAAGCTCCTATCCATGCCTGTTAGTCACCCGTTCACCACCTCCCTTGAGCCCGAGACATGGTTCAAGGGAGGCTCGGGCATCGACAAGGAGACGGGCGAGCCGTTCGCCCTCGTGGTCCGCAACAAGAACGACCGCGCGACGACCTGGACCCTGCGCCTCACGACCAACCGCAACGGCAAGACCGACTGGCGCGCGGTGGCCCACACGACCTCGCAGGGCGAGACGGTCGTCTACCCGTCGCCCCGCAACCTCTCTCACTCCCACATCGACACGCACCTGCGCAACGTCGCGCAACCGGGCGAGTGGGTCGGCACGCGATGGAGTCCTCGATGACGTTCAAGATCACCTACACGGCCAACCGGCCCCCGCGCGAGGTGGACGAAACCCACTTCGAGAAGAGCAAGGCGTTCGCGCCGGTCCTGACGCTGGCGGTGGGCGAGTCCACCCCTCCCGGCCGTTACGTCTCGGCCGGGTACAGGAAGATCGAAAGGATTTCGTGATGGAGCGCTACGCCCGCAACATCGTGTATCACCGCTTTGTCCCCGGCGACCAGTTCCGGCCGCACGCGAGTTTCGACACGCTCGTGGAGGCCGTGCAGTACGCCGACGAGGTGGCCAAGCAGCGCGAGGTCATGGTCATCGACGTGGAGCACATCGAGATGGGCGACATGCTCGTGCACCCCGCCTGCGCCGATCTCGTCGCCCGCGCCACGGCATAGCCTCGGGGGCAGTAACGGGTACGCTTGACGTAACCCTTTCCTAGCCTGTAGTATCCTCTCTGCAAGCAGCGCCCCTTTACTCCCCACGATTGGAGTCACGACATGGCCGCGAAGAAGACCTCCCGCAAGTCCCCCCGCAAGCGCCGCTCCAGTGCCGAGCGCTTTGACGTCTACGTCGCCGTCAACGAGGCCATGAACAAGGCGCTCGACGCGGGCATCAAGCCCTGGCGCAAGCCCTGGAGCAGCAAGCCCGGCCAGCCGATCGAGCAGATGCGCAACGCGATCACCGGCCGTGCCTACCGGGGCATCAACGTCTTCCTCCTCAACGTCGCCGCCGCCTCGATGGGTTACAACGATCCGCGCTGGCTGACGTTCAACCAGGCCGCCAAGCGCGCCAAGGCCGTGTGGCTGAAGGCCAACGGGCACGCGGACGATGAGGCGGGCGAGACGGCATACATGGAGGCCGTCAAGGCGGGCTACCGGGGCGGCGTCATCAAGGGCGAGGAGTCCACCCTCGTGACCCTCTGGAAGCCGTTCAGGGCCGACGCCAAGGACCCGAAGACGGGCGAGGTCATCCTGGACCCGAAGACCGGCAAGCCCAAGCAGGTCCAGCGGCTGCTGCTCACCTACTTCAAGGTCTTCAACGTCGAGCAGTGCGACAACCTGGACCTCGCCAGCATCGTGGAGGAGCCGGAGGCCGAGCCCGAGGTCGAGTTCACTCCGATCGAAGCCGCCGAGTCCATCGTCACCGAAATGCCCAACGCCCCCAGCCTCCGTCACGGCGGCAACAGCGCCCACTACGCGCCCTTCCTCGACCACGTGCAGATGCCCGAGCGCGGCGACTTCCGCACCGAGGAGTCGTACTACGCGACGCTGTTCCACGAGCTTGTGCACTCGACCGGCCACGAGAGCCGCCTGCACCGCGTCAAGCAGTGGACGGGCTTCGGCAGCGGGCAGCCCTATGCGCAGGAGGAGCTTGTGGCCGAGATGGGCTCGGCGTTCCTCTGCGGCATGGCCAACATTGACGGCGACCTGGACCAGAGCGCGGCCTACCTCAGCGGCTGGGCGAAGGCCATCAAGGACGAGACGGCCAAGGACCGCAAGTGGCTGGTCATGGCCGCCGCCCGCGCGCAGAAGGCCGCCGACTACATTCTCGGCGTGCAGCAGAACACCCAGGAGCCGATCAACGGAGAGGCTGCGTGATGGACGACACCTTCCCCCTGAAGTACCTCAAGCGTCACGAGAGCGGGTACCGTGGCGAGTTCAAGGGCCGCCCCCTGCTCTGCTATTCGGTGGGCAACGGCAGGTTCCGGCTGGAGTTCGTGCGCAGTGGCCGGGGCGCGGATGCCCCGGTCGCCCACGTGGAGGGACCGAAGTACGGCGAGCTACTGCTCGACTGGTTGGACACCCTGGACTACTCGGCCCCCGCGAAGATGCGCCGTAAGGACGGCTGGTGGTGGTTCAAGGGCTACCCCATGGTCCCGCAGTCCGGTGACGGCCGCACAGGCGCCTCAGACTGGCTGATGAAGGGCTCCCCCGTCCCTGTCACGTTCTACCGGCTCAGCAACGCCCGCGCCTTCCTCACCGCCGTCAAGGAGACCCCATGATGGACGACTTCCTGACCGACGAAGACCTCGCGTATCTCCGGGTCCTCGTGGGCCGTGACCTCGGCCGCGAGCAGCGCAAGCTCGCCGCCGCGAGGCCCGGCCCGACGTTGCAGCAGTTCACCGAAGAGAAGCAGCAGAAGATCGAGTACCTGGAGGGCTTGCGGGACAAGCTCTTGCGGGAGCAGCACGTCTAACGGTTACGCTTGACAGGCACTCATCCTACCCTGTATCTTTCTTCCTGCAAGCTGCTTCTCACGACTGGAGCCCTACGACATGCCCAGCACCGCCAACTGGATTCTCCGCACCGCTGAGGGTGTGCCCATGGCATTCCCCTACTACCTCAACGGCCGCAACGGCGCCGTCACCACGCTGGAGGACATCACAAAGTCCGGCACGGCGCAGGCGGCCAGCCAGAAGCAGTTGGTCTACGTCGAGCATGCGGCGACGCACGACACCCTCCGCACGTGCCACCCGGACGGGACGGCCACCCCGGGCCGCAGCTTCACCGTCACCGCGAACGCCGACGAGACGGTCATCATCGTCAGGCGCTCGGGTGACGAGAAGTCGCTGCTGGCCACCGTCAAGAAGTCCCACGGCCCGGACGGCATGTACGCCGGAAGCGACCTCGTGGACCTCCTGCTCACGGTGGCGGCCAACTCGCCGGGGCTCGACCAAAGCGACATGGCCCGCAAGCTCCGCGAGATCGCGCAGGTGATCGGCTGATGCCTCGCACGACCAAAGTCCGCTGGGGCATCTTCGTCTGGGACGGCGACGGGAACATGGGCGAGGGCATCATCGTCGGCGCCTACCAGTCCGCCGAGGGAGACGTGGACACGAAGGCCGACACCATCCGCAAGGCGTCCGAGCGCGCCGGTACCGCTCTGGAGTGCATCGTCGTGCCGCTCGTGAGCGGGAGCACGTCGGCCCGCGACATCGTGGACCGGGTGCTCAACCCGTGATGTGGTGCACGTATGACGACGGCACGGTGTGGCCCTGCGAGGTGCTGCGCCGTGCACTATGGGGGCGAGTGGTCATCCGGCCGATCTCCCCCGCCCCGGACGCCGGTCAGGAGCGCACGGTGGTCGCGTCGCGCATCTTCTCTTGACGCCGCGCTAAGCAGCACCGCGCAGTCACTCAAGGGCCGCTCCTCGGAGCGGCCCTTTTGTCGTTCCCTGAGGTTCGGACCCGACTGGGCGATTATCACCCGTAGATCGGACTACGGAGAGTCAATGACCGCCTACACCCGAACAACCCTCACCGTCCACGCCACGAGGCAGGAAGCGACCGATGCCCTCAACGAAGCCGACCCGGCTCTCCTCCCCCGCGTCGAGTACGACCCTGCGCGACTTCCTGGCTCACGTTGGCTCGTGGCTGCTCGAACGCCTCTCCCAGTGGGCGGCGCGGGCATCTGACCGGCTTGCCACGCCGCCCCTCAGCGGCAAGTACGTCCGTTATCCCTACCTGCTCCGGTTCCCTGACTACACCTGCGGGGTGTACTGGCTCTGGCCGCCGGACGCGCACGCGTACCGCGACGCAGGGGAGGCCGAAATTCACCTCCTCGTGATACAGAGCCTGCCTGACATCGATCTCTCACCCGGTCTCTGATGTGCGGCCCTGCCTGCTCGCTGTGCCTGAAGGCCGGGATACGAGCGCCGAATGACTATGACCTCCAGCAAGCCGTGAACGACTGGTTACGTGCTGTAGATCGCTTCCTTGCGCACATGAAAGAGACGAATGGTGTGGAGGTATGACAGACAGCGCCAGAGAGTGTGGGTTTGCGGTAAGCGGATCCACCATGGTCTGGTCGGCATCGCGCTCGTGGCCGTAGGGACATGGCTCATGTGGGATGACCGCAAGGACTGCCCCTGGCTTCGCGACAACATCTAGGCGATAACGGATGACCTTTTCATTTCTCTCCTTAGGCCACCCATGCATGTCTTCGCATCAGAACTCGTAACCACCCTCGTTCCGCTCATCACCACCATCTGTGGTGGCGGGGTAGGATTCTCCCTCTTCGGTCTTCTCAAGATCCGTCCTGAGAAGCGCAAGCTCGAAGCCGAGCGCGCGAAGATCGAGGCCGAGCGGGAGCGGACGATCACCGATGCAACACGCAACGCCGTCGAGGTGTTCGAGGCAGCGATTCAGAACCTCCGTGGTGACCTCCATGAGGCCCAGGAGGAGGCCCGCAAGCTACGCTTTGAACTTGGGGAGGCCCGGCGCGAGCTTGCCGAACTCGTTTCAGTGAACACTCGCCTTGAGGATGAGGTCCGATACCTACGTGAGCGCGTCGCCTCATTGGAGCAGCAGGCGATGCGCGCGGAGCAGCAGGCGAAGCATGTGGACGACCCACAGTAAGCCTCACCCGAAGGCTCAGTGGACACGCGGGAGCCACGGAGTCGGGTACATCAATCAGTATGGCGACGTGGTGTCGTGGAACACGGCACACGAGCCGGGCGCACATGCCTCCGAAGCATCCTGCCCTCGCCAAGCCTATGCGCACTTCACACTCTCCCCCGGCGGCCACGTAAATGCGCACCTCCTCGGCAACATGACGATGACCGAGTTCTACCGCCTGCTCAACCAGGCTCACCCCGACGCAGCGCCCAAGTGGACCCGCCAGGGCGCCGAGTGGAACGACTCCAACCCCGGCATGGATAACGGCATGCCTGAAGAGGAGCCGGTCTGGTGGGACAAGTGCCCCGAGTGCCACATGGAGCGGCCCGCCGACCAGGCGTATTGCCTGAACTGCAACAAGGTGACCGAGCACCCAGAAAACCCTGAGTGGCAGGACATCCCCGAGGACGAGCACGGCAACCCGGTGGAGATGTGCACTCAGTGCAAGCATACGAAGCAGATCGGTGAGCCGTGTGAGTACTGCGGTCACTACGACTGGAACCCACGTCAGGCGAGCCGCTGGGAGCCAGGGCAGGAACTACCCACTGACATTTCGTGGTTGCGCAACTCGGCGGTCACCTGCCCCGAGTGCGGTACCGAAGACTGCCAGGCGCACTGGCACGATGAGGACGTACAGATGCCCGCCGAGCCGAAGACGGCGGGCGAGGGTCCTGAGGACGAGACCTACTGGCTCAGCGACCAAGGCCGCCCGCAGCAGTACGGCGAGGGCTACGAGGTACCTCCGTCGACTGAGATGGGTCGTCGCCACTTCGGTGGCTGGGAAGATGACGAGTACGATCCGGCTGACGCGCAGGACGCGCGGGACAATGCGGCCTGGGAGGAGCAGGAACGCAAGCGCAAGCAGGAAGAGCTAATGGGCGAGCTTGGCCCGATCCAGGAGCAGATGGCCGAGTTGATGCGCTCGCGCGGCATGAACGAGCCTGACTGGGAGCCGCTGAAGAGCATCATTCCCGAGCCGTACCTGCGTGACTGGATGTGGATGGGCTACGGACCTGGCGGCTTGCGCGAGTACAAGCACAGTGACACTCGCCGCTACCTGCATCTACTCCCGGGCGAGGAGGCGACGACATCCCATCCTGACTACGGGGTGCACTTCCGTAGCGCTCTTCCCGGAGGGGAGAAGTTTGTCAACGGGCGCAACGAGTGGGGCGAACAGGTCGCCGCCTTCCAGGGCTACTCGCACCCTCGTGATCCATACGGGCCGATCACCTACCGACCGATCAACCTCGGCCACGCGATCGATCGCGCCTACGAGGACGTTGACCAGCTAGGCGGCACTCACCCGTTCCGTGACCCGCCGGACACACCGCGTCCGAACACCGCTGCAATCAACTATCAGCGCACGTGCCCGGCATGCGGGACGGGACTCATGTGGAAGGGCAATGAGTCCGTTCAGCTTCCCGATGATGCCGGACGGCCGATGTACGAGGGCACTGACGTGCCGCTGCCGAGGACCAAGTACCCGATCCATGAGTGCCCGAACTGCTCGTGGCCGCACCGAGAGATCCGAAGGCTTCAGGGCAATACCGGCACGCGCCCCATCGAGCCCCCGGATGGCGATGCGCCGCATGCGCTCGACCTCTACTACTGGCTGAAGTCACACGGAGGCGACCCCTCGAACGCATCTCCCTCGTACGCCGTCGATGACCCTGTGCCCACTCCTGACCCTGAGCCGGGTGCCTACACGTCGGCCTCGATCGATATGGGCGACATGCCCGAAGGCGCCCCGGCTGGCTTCGGCCCGGTCCGCACTACTCCCGACCCTGAGACACTCGACCCCTTCGCCCCCCGAGGTCGAACACCGAGGGAGAACATCTGGTGGGAGATCGGCAAGGCGGTAGAGGAAGGTGACATCGCCCGCGCCCAGGCGCTCTACCGGCAGCTACCCCCGGGCTTGCGCCCCCCGAGTCTCTCAGCAGCGCGCACGTTCTATGCCTCCGCTCGGGTACCGGTGGGCTGGCCGTTCTCCCCTGGCCAGACCGTCGAGCACACGATGCTCGGAATCAAGGGTGAGGTGCAGGCCGTGGATGTGCCGGGTAACCGCGCCCTCGTGCACTATCAGGGCAAGCCGTACGCGATCGTCCAGCCTGCCGATCGGCTCGCGCTGGCGGATGTGCCTTCGCCGGACGCTCAGGCGCGACTCTTCTAGCCTACCTCTTCATCAGGTAGGGTTGACAATGATTACTTCTACCATGTAGGCTTGTCCCTCAAGCGCCTGTTCCCTACGATTGGAGCCTCATGACCGCGCAGCCGCACACGTTCGAGTTCATCGGTACCGCCCGCCAGGCCGGTGCCAACGTGGTGCACACGGTCACGGTTGACGGCCGCGATATCCCCGGCGGTGTCCGCCGCAGCGCCCACCGCTACCCCTACGCCTTCGTCAAGCGCACCACCTGGCGTTGGGAGCCCGGCCAGGCGCCGCCGTTCGCGGTCAAGCGCTGGAGCCGCAGCAACGTCGCCCGCTCGGGCGAGATCGTCGTCGCCGTCGAATCCATCTAGGAGACCTGAACCATGTACTACCGCCCCATCCCGCTGGTCGTGCTGGCCCAGGTCCCCGTCCTGGCCGCACAGGTCACGAACCAGCCCGTCAACGTCAGGATCACATCGTTCCCCGGCGACGACCTCGGCACGCTGTACGGCCTGGACGTGGACTACAACCCGCGCGCGGTCCAGGTGAAGGACGGCCGCAAGAGCGACTACGTGATCTCGGAGCGCGTGACCATCTTCCTGCGGGCGGACGGCTCCGAGGCCGACGAGCGCCAGCACGAGTCGCGTCACCGCCTGGGCAACATCACGATCAGCGAGGGCGTGCCCTACGAGGTCGTCACGGAGTCGAAGCTGGAGCAGGAGATGCGCGAGGAGGAGAGGGCACTGGCCGCGCGCATGTACGGCCCGCAGGGCTCGTAACCCTTGGCGTAACCCTTACGCTTGACGTACCCCCTCTCTACCCTGTATCTTTCTTCCCATGCCGCGCACCATCACCATCGAGCAGCACGCCGCCTTCGCCGTCACCACCGACAACACGATGTACCGCGTGTCGGAATGGCTCGACTATGGTCCCGCCCACGACCGCTTCAACCGCCTGGATGACCCGCGCTTCCACGACGGGCAGGCGTACGAGATCGAGGGCAAGTTCGTCAAGTTCTTCGCCGTCCGTTCGGAGCGCGACCCGGACTGGAACGAGGCCAAGCAGGTGGAGGTCAACGCGGTCACGCTGCGCGGCAACGACTTCCTCACCAACGGCGGCCAGCCGCTCCAGGCGGTTCGTGACTACGCCACGCGTCACGGTCACAAGGGCGACCACGGCGGATGGATCCGCGACGCGCAGGGCAACGCCATCACCCAGGGCTGGTTCAACTACGTCACGGGCCAGATGAAGCGCCTGCGCCGCGACCAGCGCGTCATGGAGGCGGTCATGGCGCAGAAGGCTCAGCCGGTCGCCCCCGCGATCCCGCAGACCTCCGAGGAGGCGCGCATCGCCGCCAAGCTGCCCCGGCGTCAGCGCGAGACGCTGCTGGCGCTCGACAAGCACCTCGCCCCCAATCAGAGCGTCCGCCCCGGCCTCGACCGCACCTGGACCGGCCCGTACTCCACCGACATGGTGGCCCCCGCGAGCAAGCTGGCCGAGAAGGGCCTGATCTCGATGAGCGGCGTCCCCTACGGCCCGAAGACGTACCGCATGACCGACCTGGGGCGCCGCGTGGCCGCCCTCCTGAAGGGGGAGTGACGCAGATGCCGGAGACATGGACGATCGAGCAGGCCGCGACGGCAATCGCGGACGGCAGCGATCCGGCTGAGTACGTGCTCGCGCTGACGCTGCACATCGAGCGCGGCAAGGGCATCGCCCTCTACCGCAACGAGGAGTTCGGCCATCCCGGCATGGGGCACACCGTGGGCTTCACCTACGGCACGTCTGAGGCGCAGTTCGAGACGCCTGAGCCGCCCGTCCAGTGCCCCGATGGACTCATGCGCGAGATCACCGGGGGCATCAACTGGCGCTACCGCCTCGCGGCCGTGGTGCCCCCGGAGGAGACGGCATGAGGCTCGCTCACCTGCGTAACCCGCACGACGGCGGCTACGACATCGCCACCGGCCGCGACATCTCGATGGGAGATGTCGTCGGCCACATCTACTGGGACGACCCCGGTGACGGCACCGGCAACGCGGGGCTCGTGATCCGCTGGGCGGATGACGATGAGTACGGCCCGTTCGAGATGCCCGACAGCGCCGAGGAGGCCGTCTCGCTGATCGAGGCACATGGTTACGAGCTTGACGTTGACAGCAGGCAGGACATCGCCGCGCTGAAGGGGTAGACACGAGTTATCCCTAGCTGGTAGGGTTGTGCCCATGACGACTCCCATGATCGAGTCCCAGGCCATCGGCATCGACTCCGTGTCGGGCCTCACCCTTGAGGACATCGGGCACATCGGCCCGGCCGCCCGCGCGTTCGCTCTCCAGAACGCCGCCGACACAGCGCAGCGCAACCTGGACTGGCACCGCGAGCGCCTGTACGACCAGATCGACCGCGACGAGCGCATCGCCGCCGCTCGCGGTGCCATCGGTTCCCTCACCGACCCCACCACGCGGGTCGAGCGCGACGCCGTGACCATCGAGCTTCGCGCGAAGGCCGAGGTCGCCAGCAAGGCTGCCAGCGAGGCGCAGGCCGAGGTCGGCGGGATCGTCTTCTGCGTCGCGGGTGACAAGCTCGCCTACGCCCACGAGCGCATCACCGCCCTCTCGCGCAAGGCCGCCCGCATCGGCTGCGACGACCTGACGCTCACGGACACGGACGAGACGGTCCTCCTCAACTACTGCTACGCCGAGGACCCCGATCGCGGCTATCACGCCGACTTCCTGCACACGTTCGTGATCTTCTCGGGCACGACGCCGAAGATCGATGGCTTCGAGTTCCTCGCCACGGTGAACACGACCGAGGCGGGCAACATCATCAAGCGCATCCCCGTCATCCGCTTCGGCATGCAGCGCGGACTCGACTGGGGCGACGGTCACATCGTGCGCGAGAGCGAGTCGGCCGCCGCGCTGGCCCTCAACGCGATCAACCTCGACCGCTTCCGCGACACCGGCTCCATCTGCGAGCACTGCGGCTACAAGCGCGAGCGCAACGACACCTTCATCGTCTACTCGCACGAGACCGGCGAGACCAAGCAGGTGGGCCGCCAGTGCCTCCGCGACTTCACCGGCCTCAACAACCCCGAGCGGATCATGAAGGTGCTCCAGCAGGTGTGGGAGGAGATGCGCTCGCTCTCCTCCTCCAAGGGCGAGGTGCCGCCGGTTCTCATGCACGACTTCCTCACGCACTGCGCGCTGACGGTGCGCAAGGAGGGCGGCTACGTCTCCACCCGCGACTACGACAACTCCACCAAGGCCGTCGCCTCCAGGAACTACTGGAACAAGCGCGATCAGCGCAAGCACCCCAAGACCGGCGCCCCGCTGTGGACCGAGCCCGAGCAGCAGGACATGGACGCGGCTCGCATCGTGCGCGCCTGGGCGCTGACTGAGTGGGAGGAGAACGGCGAGTTCGCCTACAACGTCAAGACGGCCGTCACCCCCGAGGTCGTGGACCCGAAGGCGTTCGGCATGGCCGCCGCCGTCTTCGCCGCCTACACCAACTACAAGGCCCGCCAGGCCAAGCGTGAGGCGACGGCCGAGCGCGCCTTCGTCGGCACCCCGGGCAAGCGCTCGAAGGGCGTCACGGTCACCGTGGACAGCATCTACTGGGTCAACAACCCCTACGCCTACGACAGCACGAGCCCGATCTTCACCCTGAAGACGCCCGAGGGCAACGTCATCCGCGCCAAGGCCAGCAAGATGCCGAGCATCAAGGAGAACGGCACGAACCCGGTGCTCGGCGGGACGTACATCGTGGACTTCAGCGTCAACGCCGAGACCGACTACTACGCCGGTCACGTGGACGACGAGAAGTACGGCAAGCAGACCAACGTCAAGCGCCTGACGTTCCAGAAGGTCGTGAGCGAGCCCGTCCAGGCTTCGCACGACGACAACATCGAGGACTGACCCACACTACACTTCACGGGCGGGGCTTCGGCCCCGCCCTCAAGCTACGAGAGGAATACTCGACATGAGCAGCCACCTGGAACCGTCCGGCACGACTCGGGAGAGTCAGATCAGGGCGCTGGACCGCGAGGCAGGTGACCGGCCGTGAAGGACACGGGCGCCCTGCTCAGGGCTCAGGAGGAGCGCGTCGCGGCCGTCAACACGCCGGATGACTTCCAGGCGCTGATTACCGACCGTGGCATCGACATTGACGGCCTCACCCGTGTGATCGGCCAGCGCTGCACGAACCTGTACGCCGCTCTCAGTGGACAGGTGAAGGGCTGGGGCAAGCGGACGCCGGTCGTGGTCCCGGCCCTGGCGATCCAGCGCATGTTCGAGCAGTGGATCGACGGCTTCGCGCTCGGCGTGCTGATGGAGCATGGTGAGGGCGAGCCGGTCACTCCGGTGCTCGGCTTCGAGGAGATCGCCACGGCGATCAGGGATGCCGACTCACTCTCCGAGGAGCACGGCATCACCATGCAGCACATGGGCTATGACCTCATGGTGCTCGCTGACCGGCTCGCGTCCCGCGTGCCGCCGCCCACTCGCCCGATCCTCAAACGCGCCGGGGTGCCGAGGTACGCGCCGGGGCTCGATGGGCTCTCGATGGCCGTCTGCGTGATCCGCTGGCGCCGCGACGGTCACGTCTACCGGGTGGGCAGTGACCATGCCTAGCTGGGACGGCGAAGAGATCAACGTGGTGGACGGCCGTCGCATCGAGCGCACGTGCATCATCTGCCACGGCACCGGCCTTGAGGAGTGGTGGGAGGGTGGCGACCCGCGCAAGCCTCACGAGTACTGCGGCGGCCGTGGTCGCCTCCAGGTGAGCCGTCTGGAGATGATCTGGCGTGATCGGCGCCACGGCCAGGGACCCGGCTACGACAAGGACGGCAAGGAGAAGTACGTCCGGATCGCGCTCGACGTGCCGCCGGAGATCGGCGCGCTGATCGACGCCTACATCGCGCACCGCAAGCGCACGGACATCAACTACCGGGACTTCAACCGTGCCCGGTTCGCGCGCATCGCCATCCTGGAGATGCTGGACAGGGAATGGCCCGAGCAGCCGGAGGCGATCGAGGCGACGGCCGTGGACGCGGAGGCCGTCGAGTTGCCGCTCGAAGCAGGCCCCTCAGAGGCCACGAGCGAGGGCGAGGCGGGCGCTACCCCTCCTGCGGGCCTGGACGGGCCGCAGACGGGCCGCTAGGCCCCTCGGAGAGGACGCTCGCAACTGTGCTGTGGTGCTCCGGCATCGAGAGCACCAGCGCGAAGAGCACTGCGAAGCTCTTCTCAGCGCCGTGCTGATCGTCCCGCGCCCGGTCGTACTGCACGTCCAGCGCCGCCGCGACGACGGCCTGAATATCCCTGTCTACTGCCATGCGCCTGATGGTAGCGCTACGCTGGCCGACTACTGAGTGCATGGCCGACTTCGAGATCGTCACGTGGGCGGGGCGCTACGCCAACAAGTGGCTCGTGGTGAGAGCGCACGACCAGCGCATCATGACCGAGAGCGCCAGCGTCTACGAGTGCCTGCGCTGGGTGCGCACCTGGGGTGACACCAACATCGGGCGCTTCAAGAAGGGTCAGCCGCTCAGTCCTGCGTACGTCGAGGCGCTTCAATCACCACTTGACCAATCACCTCGTCAGGACCCTCTGTGACGAAGTGACGGATGCGGATGATGAGCCCGGCGTTCTCTCTCGTCATCCACTCGGCCCACTTGCGTATGACCGCGAGCGAGCGCTGATCGTTGGCCATCGCCGGTCCGGGCGAGGAGAAGCCGAACGCCTTGGCAACCTGTGGAGTGATCCACAGCGGCCCCTCCCAGTCCTCGCCACGCGTCGATGAGACCGTGGTGGCCATCCAGTACTCACGGATACGGAAGCCCCGGTAGCGCGGGTCGTCCGGTCCGACGCCGATCGAGGGATCGATCCGCTCGGCCTCGGTGCGCTCGTCGCTCATAGTGAGAGCATACGCAGCGCGTCGGGCGAGTAGTTCAGCCGCTCCGCGCCGAACCGGCAGTGCGACAGGTGCGCGGGGATCCCAACCTGCCAGCACTGCTGGATGAACAGGATCGCCTGCCCGAGTGACGGATGCGGGAAGGGCTGTCCGGCGGCGATCACGACGTGTTCGAGCACGCGGCCGTGCGTGTCGAGCGTCACGCCCGCTGGACCTCGGTGACGCTCACGAGCGAGAAGCGCAGCCTGCCGGTCTCCTCGCGCGCCTGGCGCCGGGCCTCAGCGATGCAGGCGTCGCGCGTGTCGGCCTCCACCTCGTAGGCGTAGAGCCTGCGGCCATCGTCCCTGAGGGTGATGTACAGCGTCATGGGAACAGGGTACCAGCGCCGCTAGAGGTCATGTACCGGTGACCCTGGCCAGCGCCTTGCGCACAGCCGTGAGCACGTCCGTCGCCACCTCAACGTAGAGACCCTGCCTGAGCATCTCGTGCCCCCTGGCGGCTTCGGGGCACAGCGCGATCAGCCCACCGTTACGCTCCACCTGCTCAAGCTCGACATGCCACTGCTTCCACTCGAAGTACAGGACGGCGCGCTCTTCCACCTCAGGCCACTGAATCTCCAGCACGAGCGAGAACTCACCTCGGGCGGCATGCGGCTCGCGGAAGAACGACCATCGCGACTCCGAGTTGATGTCCTCTCGCGAGACGGCCAGCGTGGTGACACGCCGCATCGTGTCTGACCATCGGACCTTGAAGAACACGTAGACGCCGTCAGGGCCGAGCATGACCGCCGAGCCGAGCGGCCCGATCGCGGCGGCTTTTACCTCGGCGTGCAAGCGCTCGGCATCTTCCTCTGATGTGTACTGGGTCATGCCGGACAGTCTACGGCCGCTGGCGGTCGGCAGCCGGTGATTCCCACAGTCGTTCGAGCATCTTCAGTTCAAGCTCGGTCCGACAGTGCTCGCGGTAGGCGTCGGTGATCTCGAACATGCCGTCACAGTTCGGACACGGTCCACCGACCTCGGGCGGCCACCACGTCTCCTTCGCGCACACCGGGCACGCTGCGATGGGCGGCACATCGACGCGCAGGTGATATGGCGTCATAGGGCATGACAGCGCGTGACCGTGACGCATCCCACACGTCTCGCAGGGCGGGTCACTGACCGATGAGGACATCGACCGGGGTGTCGTCGGGGACGGGCTCGACAGCAATGATCTGGTCAACTGGCAGCCGCTCGATGACGTAGTGACCATCAGCCGTAAGCCCGCTGAGATCACCTTGCCCGGCAATAGTGAGACGGACTTTTCCGCCAGGAGCTTGAGCAACAAGTGTGCGTGCACGCTCGTCACCTCCTACCTTCTCTCTCTCCTGCACTGGCCTCTCCTCTGAGCGCATTACACACCTGCTCGCCAATCTCCCTGCCCAGTCCCTCGGGCACTGCCAGTATCACCGTGTCGTGCGGTCGTGCGGGCGTGTCGGCGTCAATCTCCTCGACCGACCACTGCTCATTGACCTCGCCCAGCGTCTCCTCTGCTTTGCCGCCCGCTGGCGACACGCCGACAACGATGTGGTTCATAGCGCACTAACGCTAGACCTGCTGACGCCATCTTCAAGGTGGTGCGAGCACATGCCGCGCTCACGTTGCACCGTCACGATCATCAACGTGGCGCAGGCAGCGCTGATGGCACAGGACATAGCTCATGCCGAACGCGTCCGGCTCATAGCGCACGATGATCCCTGTCTCTCCAGGCTTGAACGCCTCCCCGCAGGTGCAGTGCAGCGCGAGGTGGCCCGCGCCCTCGTCTTCGATCACCTGGAGCGCGAGAAACGCGTCAAGCACTAGACAGCGCCGCGTAGACCATGTTCATCAGGTCCGCCGTGGTGTAGCCGTACTCCGCGACGAGCGTGCTCATGGCCTCGACGGCATCGCTCTCCAACGATGCCTGTATTTCCGTCTTGACCGGCTCGTCGGGCTCGGGCTCCTCCAGGCGTTCATCATCGAATGCCATGGGTCACTCCTTCACCGACACCTGCGCGATGGCCGCCTCGCACCGATGGCACGAGATATGCAGGACGCCGTGGTCATACATGACGCGCGTGGCAGCCTCGGGGTGACAGCGCGCGTGGAAGTACAGCGGCACACCCTGCTGGTGATCGCAGGGACGGCCGCCGTGCTTCATGCCGCAGCGCATGTCATCCAGTTGCTCGCGCCTGAGGGGGATCAGCATGCAACGACGCTATCACCGCGTCCGGACCGAAGCGCCCCACGTCCGTGCGCGGACATTCTGAGAGGCGCTAGATGCTGGTGCGATGCGCGCCTGAGCCGCCGAGCGCGCGTGTGACATGCAGTGTCATTCGGGTGACAATTCTGGCGCGTTCGCACTCGGACATTTGGCTCACTCGTCGCGCTCGGCGCGCCACTCGCCGCGCCGGGCCACCTGGTCATGCATGAACTGACGGCCCAACTCCAGCAACTCGTGGGCCGAGCGGCGGCGGAAGTCACGCCCGAGGATGGGATGCATGACATCCTCGGGCAGCCAGCGCAGCGCCTCACCTCGCTGTTCCTCACTCAGGTCACCGAGCACCCACCCGATGTCCTGCTTGGCCCTCACCACGTCGCCCACCACCCAGGCGTGCTCAGCGATGAGATCGCGCGCGGCCTGCTCACTGTCGAGCCGGGCGACGCGGGAGACAAGCTCGGTGTACCTCATGCCTCTCCTGACACTCGCGCGGTCAACCTGCCCTGGCAAGTTGCCGTCATGTTCACTGTCGCACATATACACAGGCGCACGCCTGAGGCCAAGCTGACGTAACCTGACGCCTCAGCGGAACTTGTGCACCATGCGCGTCATCGCCGCTTGAATCTCCTTAGCCACCTCATCGTTGAGCCCGTTGGGGGCATACACGATCTCGTCGGCCACACGCCGCAGACGCTTGGAGACACGGCGGCTCAGCACGACGGCGAGGATCGGCTTGTCCATCATGATCGCGGCCCCAAGCTCGACCCACAGCTTCACGTCGCCAGCGGTATCGTTGGGGTCACTCGGCCCGAGCGAGAGGAACACATCACTCTGCTCAATCTTGGGCGCCAGACCGGAGATGACCTGACGCACGAACGCCTTCGACGGCGACCAGTCGTCACTCATCGTGCTCTACATGCTCAGCGATGTGTCCGAGGGCGGCCTCATGGACATAGAACTGCGGCCCGTCACTTGCGCGCTTGCCGAAGCTCGCGATGCAGACACGGCAGTCAAAGCCCTCGCCTCGCGGCGTCGTGACCTTCACCGGCTCGCGCCAGCGGATGTATGGATACGTCTCCTCCAGGAACGACAGCGTGAAGGGCGCGCGCTCCGCTCCGGTCCTCTCCGGTCTGGCATCCATTTGCGAGGAGCTTAGCGCCCGCCTCGGGCGCCGCCCTCCAGGCCCGGCTCAATGTCCGCACGCGAACCTCAGGCGGCGCTCAGGACGGCTCAGGGGGCTCAGGGGCCTCGCGGCCCAAGCACTCGTCGCAGAGGACCGGCTCGCCCTCGGTCACGTCACACAGGCGGATCAGGCCACAGCGAGAGCAGCGCTTGAACAGTCGCATCGTCGCTCACCCCGGCCAGCAGCCAGCGCAGTAGTCAAGGGCGTTGATGCTCACCCATCCCTCGGCGTCGGCAAGCTCAGGGCTACGCCGCGTCCCGCAGCCATCGCACTCGAACACCGGCCCGGTGAGTCGCACCACGTCGCTGTCACTCATGAGCGCGCGCATCGCGGCTCTCTCCATGGCGGCCCGCTCGGCGTAGCTCACTCCTCGGCCCTCACGAAACTCACGCTGTCCACCCCGGCCTCGTCACTGAGACGTGAGGTGAGGCTACCGAGGAAGTACTCGAACTCACGCCTGATGATGTCCGTCGCCTCGTCGGCCTGCGTCTTGGTCTCTGTCCCCTCGGGGTTGGCAGCGAAGGCGAAGCGTAGCTCGATCTGCATGCGCGCAAGCTTAGCGCTCGTAGAGTGTCGGGCTGCTCCTTCGGGGAGGGACCGCTTCCGCGTTGCCCCGGGAGAGGACAGAGCCGTATCCCATTGGGGCTGTGCTTCGGCTGCGTGCGTCCCCTATGAAGCCAGTGGCTCGGAGCAGCCCGACCAGCGCAGCATACAGGGCGCACTAGCCTGAGTGTAAGGCGGCCCGCGCCTCGGTCGATCATTGGGGGATCACTGCGTGTACTCACCATCACCTACGCGGCCCAGCACACGTACTACATCAGAGAGCAGCCCCTCGGTCGTCGGCCCACGCTGGTCCTCGGGTAGGGCCATGATCGTCTCCTCGGCCAGGCGCACAGCGGTCGCGAGGTAACACAGCCCGGCAGCGTCAAGCTCCTGTCCCGCAGTGAACAGGTCACGCACAATGATCGCCATGCCACGTATCGTAGCTCGCCCCCCGCCCCAATGCGTGTCTACCCCGAGCCACCTCGCCTCTTCGTCGCGGTCTTGGGCAACACGAACCCGGCCACCCGCTCGCTCGGCGGCGCTCCCACCCTGATGCACATGCCCACGAAGCGCATGGGCCAGTCCATCGGGTGATCGCCAAACAGGTCACGCATCTCACTCGGGGACATCATGATGAGTCCGTGGTCCTCCAGCGCAGATGGCAACGCCTCGGCGTTCTGTACAGTGACGATCACCGCATCATCGTCATCAGCGCCATCGCCCGGGTAGGCAAGCCGATAGGCAGGCGCAACTCGATCCGCGTCATACTCAGACATGCGAATACAGTAGCGCCGTTCGCCCAGGGCGCTAGGCTCGACTCGGCACGTCCTGGCAGGCTTGCCGCGATGATCCCACAGCCCCAGGGCATGATCTACCCGTGATCTACCTATCAGACGCCTCCACGCGCGCCCTGCCCGCCCCGGGGGGTTGACTGCCCCTAGCTCGTGTGGTAAGGGTCGGCTACGGGTGAGCAAGCCTAGGGGCGAGCAATGCCCGTATGTGGGGCGTAGCTGGGGACGCATACTCAGCCCTAGGACGAAGTGCCTCGTATGCAGGGCATTCGTGGTTGGACATGACGCTTGGAGAGCGTGGGGTCACATGCTCAGGCGCTGTGTGTCGCCTGCCTGACGCTGCCCCTTGACAAACCGGAGGGCTTGTGCTTTGAGGGCTCCCCTCGCACAGGGCTCGATAGGTGAACGTCACCGCGCAGATTGCTCGCAGGTAAAGTGACATATCCCGGCAGGTTGGTGAGGGATAGGCACCGCGTAACCCTGAAAGGGACCCAGAGGACTCCACTGGCGATAGGTACCCTTGTCGTGTATCCTGTGGAATGCACGCTACCCCTGATGAGGCGGCCAAGGTTGTGGCCGACCTGAAGGCGAAGGCAGAATCGGAGACGGACACGCGTCAGTGCGTGGGCTGCTTCAACGAGGTCCGCCCCGGCCACCGCGAGGATCACTCGCCCGGCTGCCCGACCGGCCAGAACGGCACTCCCAACTACGAATGACCCTGCGCTAGACTCCCGCGCGTGGCAGATTCCTTCGATAGGCTTCTCTCTGCCGAGGAGCTACACCGGGCGGCGGACCTCGTGGGGGATACGGGAAGCGAGGCCGAGGCGGGGATCGCGTACGGCGCGCTCCAAGAGTTCATCGCGAGCGCGGAGTTCCCCAACGCGGCCATCGACCCGCTGTCGCTGTGCTACGGCATCATGATCGGCGCTCAGGCCATGATGGATAGGAGTCCCGATGGAGCGTGAGCCGAAGAAGAAGATGGTGAACCGCAACTTTGGCCTTCGCCCCGATCAGGTCGAGTGGCTGCGCGAGATGTCTTTCATTCAGCGCAGGCCGCAGACTGAGTATGTGCGCGAGGCCATCGCTGACCTTCAGGCCAAGCTCGACGCGGATGGACCTCCCGATGGAACGTGACGCGGCTAAGCGCATCTGGACGATCGAGGTCTGCAAGACGTGCAGCCGCCTGGCGGTGTGGCCGTTCTGCGAGCATCGCCCGGATGGTTACGTCCCGCCCGGCACACCGTCGTGGTGTGAGCTTGTGAGAGTGCGCGAGGTCGGCACGAGGAAGCGTCCATGAGGCGACGGTACTTCGCCCACCGCCGGGCGTACTTCCCGAGGCTGTGGCCGTGGGCGGTCCTCACGGTTGCCCTCGACACGGTCCTGTCACGGCTGCTGTCTCCCGGCTTGCTTCTCACGTTGGGGGTAAATCTCGTCATGGGAGCCGGGGTGATCTACCTCCGGGTCGCGGTGTGGCGCTGGCGTAACCCTGCCATCTCCTCGGAGGAGTACCTGGACGACATGCGCAAGGCGGCGACGTGGAATTAGGCACGCGGTGGAGGGGAAAGTGACGGATAAGCGGTTCGACCCCGACTGGGTGATCGCCCCCGGGGAGACGTTGAAGGAGTGGCGCGAGGAGAACAAGCTCGGCGTCAAGGCCGCCGCCACCACCTGCGCGCGTATGTCGGTGGACCTCTACACGGCGATCGAGGCGGGCGAGCAGCCGATCACCGACACGATCGCGGACGCCCTGCACTTCGGGACGGGCATCCCCAAGCGGCTGTGGCTGAACCTGGAGCGCATCTACCGCGAGGGCCTGAAGGCCGGTAAGACGCGTGTCTGACAGCATCGACCCCGACGACTTCGACCTTCCTCTCCACGACCGCGAGGGCAATCCAATCTCCTTCCTGGAGGCCGGTCGCCTCCTGACCGACGAGAACTACCGGGTACTCCGGAAGACGTGGTGGGCCGACGTTGAGGTGTCCACCGTGTGGCTTCCCCTCTCGCTGGACGGATGGCGGTTCGAGACGATGATCTTCGGTGGCCCGCTGGATGAGCGCTGCTGGCGCTACAAGGACGAGTTCTCTGCCCTTGAGGGTCACGAGGCCGCCGTACAGGCGGTCAAAGCGGCCGTGGCCCGCGAGCAGGAGAGGCGATAGACTCTTCGCATGGACCGCGACCCCCACATCCACGAGATCATCGACTTCCTCCAGCCGTTCATCGACGGCAAGGTGTCGCATCAGTGTGACCTGGTGCGCCAGGAGCGGCTGAACCGCCTCGGTCCTCCGGGCAACACTCCGGCGCGACACTGGGGCCACTACTGGTGCCACGACAACCCCTTCCCCTGCGCGTGCCCGTGCCACTGGACGCAGGACGAGATCGCGCTCAAGCTGATCGAGATCATGGGCGAGTATGAGCCCGCGCCCGTCGTCGGCACGTGGCTCGGCAGCTACATGGGCCGCCAGACGCGGGAGGGAGCGAGACTGCGCTCCCTGGCCGATGAGCGCGATGCGATGATCGCCCGGGTCGTTGAGGCCCTCAGCGCTCCGGCGGGGACCTGATGGGTGATATCGAGCGTTGGACGATCTACGTCTGCCCGGTCTGCCGCAAGCGCGCTCAGCTTCCCGGTGATCCGCCGATGTGTCTCGACCACCTGAATCCGGAGCGGTGCGAGGCGGTCATCGTGCGCGTTGACGACACCGAGGGGGCCGTAGGACTGCGCGAAGAGATCGGGAGACTGGCCGACCTGTGGGAGCGATCCGGCGACGCCAGATTGATCGCGCACAGCGCGTCGTTGCGGGCGATCCTCAAGGCCCACGGGGGGCAGTAGCACGATGGACGTTCTCAGGCATTTCGTGGACACGGCCCAGGGATTGATGCTCGTCCAGGACGACGTGTACGGCATGAGGGCCGCGACACCGCTGGAGAAGGAGATGCGAGCCGAGATCGAGCGCCTGCGCTCAGAGCCCCAGCGGTCTCACGCGTCCGAGGATGTCCACCTTGCGCTGGCGGTGGAGCACATGGTCAAGACGATCGAGTCGTTGGGCGCGGTCGTCGTGTCGAGCGAGACGAGCTTCGAGCAGCGCGTGACGACGATCGCCTACGTCGTGGCCAAGATGTACGACCCGGGCTACGAGGTCGTGGTCCAGGAGCGTGACGGTTAGAGCCCCGGCCGCCAGGGCACCTGTTTGGCTGACTGGCGGAATCCCCTGGCGGCCGGGCGGGGTCGGTCCCGGAAGGAGTCGCGCATCCGGGGGACGACGCGCACGAGCATAGCGGAGCCATGGGCCAACCTGGCAGCGAGATCACCTCGTTGTTCGTGTGACAACACTCTCGTAACTGACCCTTGACGGCCGTTGAGAGGGTGCTAGCTTGTGTCGAGCCGGAGCTAAGGAACAGACGGCAGACCGGGTAAGGAAACAAGCCCGAGGGAGTTCACGCCGAAAGACGCGACTCCCTACCTCATCCCTCACGGGAGAATGGTGAAAAGACCGTCTGTGGGCAACGACCCTGCTGAGTGAAAGCTCGGAGGGACAAGTACCCAGAACCCCCTGGGGTTCGCCTAAGGCTTCGGCGTTTTGCGTTCCGACGCTTTCCGTCGTCGGCGGCTGATATGTTCGGGGTTGTCCAAGCAAACGATTTGGAGGACCCATTGGACAGCGAAAGGCAAGTGGCTGCCGTGGCGGCGATCATTCGGCGCGACCGCCATGATCGCGAGGCCCCGGCTGCCACGGTCGTGGCGCGCGAGATCATCGCCAAGCTCTCGGAGACGCGGAAGGCCAGCATCCTGAGCGACCCGCAGATGGCGAAGGCGTGCTCGCACCCGATCCGCGCCCGCATGGTCCGGCTGCTCGGGGACGCGCCCGCGTGCGAGCCCTGCCGGGGCAAGGGGCACCGCAAGGAGGAGACTTGTAAGGAGTGCAAGGGCTCCGGCCGCCAGGCGCTGTCGCCCAACGACCTCAAGCACGCGATTGGGGTCCACCTCGGGGTCGTCAGCTACCACATGCGAATGCTGCGCGAGTACGACGCGGTGTCGTTGATCCGAACGGAGCCCAGGCGCGGAGCGCTCGCGCACTTCTACGGGCTCTCGCCCCGGGGCCGTGAGGTCCACGCCGAGCTTCCCTCGTTCGATGAACTCCCGCCTATCCCCGTCGCCAGCGCCAACGGGGCCACGGCCGTCGCGGTCTGATGACGATCGAGGCGGGGATCGGTCCCTTCCGCCGACCCCAGGGCTGATGGCGCGCGTCATCACCGTCACGTGCGACAAGTGCGGGGCCTCGGCCCAGGGACCCACCTGGCCCGACAACTGGTACCACTGGCACCGGCAAGACCTCTGCCGCACCTGCGCGCTGCCGGAGATACTCGCCGCGCTACGCGGCTGCGATGAGGCCGACGCGCCCGACTGGGCCTCTCCCAACCTCGGCGTCGCCCCCGCGCCGCTGTGGACTCTCCCCCAGGCGCCCGGGACCGTCGAGCGCATGCTGCGCGAGGACGAACACTGAACGTGTTCCTCTACCGCCCCGGCTACTACGCCCACCGCGTTCGGCACTTCGGCCACGGCTTGCAAGACAACTACCAGGGGGAGTTCAAGTACTGCCCCCGCTGTCGCCGTGGCTGGGTGTCGTTGTTTCGAGTGCGACGACCGAGAAGGAGAAGGACGACATGGCCGAACTAGGCGACACGCTGTGGGCCTGGCAGAGCCAGCAGCCCGATGGGTCCTGGTCGGTCGTCTCGGTGGTCCTCGCGCGCGCTGAGGAGATCGCGGGTATGACTCCGGAACGTTCGCAGGACTTCCCCAGGGCGGTGGTGCTCGTGCATCGGATCCGCGAGGCCATGCTCGACCAGATGCCCTACGCGCTCGCGCACCTGCACAAGTACGGTCAGCCGATCCGCCTCGCGCGCTTCGAGCTAGCCGAGCTTGAAGACGTTCCGGTACCCAGGGCGACCTAAGGGAAGCCGCAACCGAAGTGACTGAGGGGCCGCGAAAGCGGCTCTTCGTGTATCTCGGGGCGACGTTTCGGGTCACAACGTCTCCCTGAGGTAGGTAATGTGCCTCCAAACCACGTTCGCTCAAGGTAATTCTCTCGCCCGAGGTACCTGGTGTATCTTTCGGATCCGAAATGCTTGTCACCCGTGACCAGGGGTGATAGAGTGTGGGGTACACACCTACCCAAGGGAGACACATGGCGCGGATGTCTAAGCTGGACCGCATCGCTGAGGCGGCCGGTCTCATGTCCAACGCGGACTTCGGTGACGTCGCGAGTGACGTGGCCCGCATCAACGAGGCGGCCGAGAGGATCAGCGAGTCTCTGTCCGAGGCGGCCGAGGCGCTGGAGCAGGCGCAGGGCGCTCACGAGGAGCGCGAGTGGGAGGAGCGCGACGACGCTCTCTCCAACGCGAACGACTACGTGGAGGCCGTCGGGGAGGCGCTGGAGACGCTGGACGAGGCCGAGGACGTGCTCAACCGGCTGATCGAGATGCGCACCGCGCTGCGTGAGGCCGTGGACGGCGCCCGCGCCCACCTGGACGAACTGATCGAGGTGTGACGTGAAGAAGGTCAATTTCGCCGTTGAGCGTTCCTACGTCGGCGGCCTCATCGACGCCGCCCTGCTCGATGAGGGCGAAGACCCCACCCAGCAGGTGATGCGTCAGGTCTGGGACGACCTGTCCACCGACCTGAACGTGAAAATCAGCGGCGTGACGATGTTCGCAGCCGCCTGGGAAGACCCCGACCACTGGTCGCAGGACTGGGCCGAGAAGCTGGGCATCGACTCTGGCGACGTGCCCGAAGCGGTGGCGGCGCTGATCGCAAGCGCCATCGAGGAGGACGCATGGAAGAAGAAGGACACATGAGTGAGGAGGCCGAAGCGATGACCGAGAAGGTGCCGGAACTCATCCCCGCCCACAAGGCGGCCCTGGCCAAGGTCGCGGCAGGCAAGATCCACGCGCTGACCATCAGGGGCGTTGCCCCCACCCCTGTCCGCGCGCTTGGTCGCGGGGCTACTACGGGAGCCGACATCTCCGGCAAGGCGTGGAACTTCTTCCGCGAGCACAAGCTCATCACGTGGGAGCAGGGCGAGGGACCCGGCCCGTGGCTCGTCACCCTCACCCACGAGGGGCACGTGGCCAACGGCACCGTCTTCGCGAGGGATCGATGGCCGGACACGCCGAAGAGCGAGCTTTCCATCATCGGGCGCGAGCGCTCTCTGATCGACGGCCTGACGAAGATGCTGCGCAACTCGGTTCGCGGACACAACATCTCCCCGATCTCCGAGCAGCGGCGCGGCTCGTCATTCGAGGTGCAGTTCGTCGTGGACGGCGAGATCACCGGCCACATCGCGCGCGTCACCGTCGAACTCGACCGCTTCGAGCGCAAGTAGACTCGACCGCGTGGCCGACTTCATCATCGTCGCCGCCGAGAGGCCCGTCTGCGTCATCCACGACGCTGGCGACGAGCGGGACGCGCTCAGCGTCTTCCAGGGCGAGGAGGGCGGCGTCCGGGCCGTGGGCTCGGATGTCGTCTTCCATGCCGCCTACGGGCGCCTGAGGGCCGTCAGAGCCCTCGAAACGGCGCCGGGCGAGTTCACCCCCGCCTGAGCGCCGTCCAGGCCGTGTAGAGCACCAGGAGCCACCCCAGGGCTCGCTCAAGCGGCGTCGCCGGAGGCGCGGGTGGGATGCGGCGGACCTGCATCGGCGGATCCCAGCGCTTGAACCACGGCGGCTTCCAGTACTTCAGCCGCAGCCCGAGCAGCCAGCGAGCCTCCTCCCCGAGTACGCCCGGGCGGAACAGGAACTCGATCTCGGGAGCCCAGCCCTCGAAGACGTACACGTTGTCCCCGACGCGAACCTGCGAGGCGTAGTAGGGCTTAGCGTCGGTCATTCTTGCGCCGGTATGACCGAATCCAGTACAGCGTCACGATGACGCCGATGCCGACGACGATGTTGGCCCATCCGGTCCACCCGATGCTGCCGTTGAAGCCGACGTAGCAGCCGACGAAGATGTTCATGAGCCCGGCGAACCACGACATCAACGTCACCTGCCGCTGAGAGATCACAGGGCGTTCCCCTCGTGCGGCCGGGTCATGTCGAAGTAGAGCACGGCCTGGAGGGCGGCCTCCCTCCGGCTGAGGTCGGGCGGGTCGGGAGGATCGTCACCCCCGCAGCACGAGCACGTGCCCTTGAGGTGGTTCAGGCCGCCGATACCGGCCCGCAGGAAGCACTCCAGATGGGCGGGCGCCCCGTTTCCGTAGTAGACGCCGGGAGCGCCGTCACCGAAGCGCGAGTCGGCATAGACAGGGAAGTCGGTCCCACCGGCAGAGAAGTCCTCCTCGCAGTGGATGCAGACCGTTCCCTCTGGCGGCGGCTCGGTGACCGGCACCTCGCGGAACATGATGCTCGGCCATAGCTCACGCGTGCCGTTGAATGTCTTGATCGTCTCGAAGTCGCTCATGCGCTGAACTTGAAGGTGAAGGTACTGTCCGCGAGCACACCCGCTGCGCGCAGGCGGTCGAGCATGTCGATGGTACTCATGTCGCCGTCCAAGTCGTCGCCCACCTGCTCACCGTAGATGTACTCGCCGTCCTCGGCCTCGGCGCGGATGCGCTCCACCTCTCGCTCGAACAGACGAGCGTTGCTGTCGATCTCATTGTCGATTAGCCCCTCCTCGAACCAGCGGTGGAGCCTCACGTGGGCCATCAAGTCGGAGGAGCCCACCTTGATAGCGTCGTTCATCGTGGCCCCGACCGTCACCCGCAGGAAACCCCACCGGTAGCGGATGTACACGTGGCGGCCGTCCGCGAGCTTGCCCTCCCACTGAGATGGGCAAGCCCAGCACGTCTGCTCCAGGTCAGTGATCTCGACCTTGCTCATCTCCACCCGCCACTGCGATCTCCCGCAGGGACTGCGCCAGGATCGCGCGCTCCAGGTCATACCAGCGGTTGCCCTCGGGATCCTCGAAGTACGTCATCGCCCGATCGCGGTCATCCCCGAGCGTCCAGCCGCGCTCGCGCAGCGCTTCGTAGATGACCAACAGCAGCGGCGGCAGCCGCTCGCTCTCAGGCCACTGGCCAGTTGCTGCCATAGCCCGCCCTCTTCTCGCCGGTCGCCACCACGGTCCAGGTCCACCAGTTCGAGATGCGATCGTAGGTCGGGTCCCGGTAGCAACCCGACGTGATCTCGATCTCCCCCTGCTCCGGGTGCACGTAGCGCCTGCCGATCTCAAGCGTGATCGGCGGCAGCACCTCGTCGGTGATCTCGCGCGCGATGGCGTACATCGCAGGGTCGTCCCACGTCATAGGTCGTATCCCTTGCGGCGCAGTTCGGCGCGCTGGTTGGCGATGGCGCGAGGGTCCATGTTCCCGTTGCTGATCCCGCCGACCACCTGATCGCCATCGATGAACTGGAGGTGGGAGCCGCCACTGGCCACCGGACGGACCCCCAGCCCCTGCGCCTCGACCTGTTCCACGAACTTGCGCACTTCGTCACTGCGGTACGTGATCCCGCGTCCCGTCCCCGCGACGCTCCTCCCGCGCCGTGGACGCTGAGCGGCGACCGACCGCGCCACCTCTACCTCGACCGGCGCCCGCTTGCGCCGGTTGACCGGCTCTGACGGTCGATTGATGTAGTCGTAGAGGATGCGCTTGCCTGCGGGTATGGAGGAATCCTCTACCTCGACCCTGTCGAAGGTCCCTCGTTTGACCCACTCCTCACAGCACTTTGCCGCCGTGGCGTAGCTCATCCCCGGCGCGACGTTGAGGATGTCCTGGATAAAGAACGCCCCCTTCAACTCCCGGCCCACGTCACACACGAACCCGAGCGGGTCAACCATGTGCTTGGGCGCTGTGTCCTTCAACCAGTACCGCGTGCCTGACGCCTGGCCGGTACGCTCGACGGCTCCGCTTGCGATGAGCCGTTCGAGACGAGTGCGGACCATGTTCTCGGTGATGGTCAGATGCTCTGCGATGGCGGGCACAGACGCGTGCGGCTGAAGTGCCTCTACCTGCCGCTTGATTACCTCTAGCTCGTGAGGAGGAATGTCACGGCCACGGCGATCGGTCGGCATGCCGACTCGTTTGTGCTCAACCCGGCGTGACTGGTAGATGCGCACAAGCTCGGCGTGCTGCTTGAGTTCTCTCGCGCGGGCGAGAAGGCTCAGCCGCTGCTCCCGAAGCCGCTCTGCCTCGGCTTCGAGTTCGGCTGCCGCAGCGACAAGCCGGTCAGGATCCGCTTCGTCGCTCAGTTCGACACGCTCGGCCGCTACTGCCACCGGGGCTCCTTCGTCGGGGTCAAAGTCCATCGCCTGCACAGCCTAGCTCGCGGAAACCTCGCGGTACTCGACCTCTTGGCGAAGCTCTTGCAAGCGGGTCTGGGCGGCCTGGAACTCACGCTGGAGAGAGCTTCGCTCCTCGTCGCTCATCTCCTCGTCTCTGGAGAGCTTATGCTCAGCCCAGCGCGTGAAGCCTTCAAGATGCGCCGTCTCCTGCACCTTCGCGACGCGCTCAAGGGTCATCTCGGCGCCAGCCTGCATGCCGTCGCGCCTGCCGGTCGCGTAGCCGATGGCGCTGACCATCGCGGCCAGGCTGATGCCCGTGATGATCGAGGACACCGCCTCCGGCAGCGGCGCCCACAGGGCGACGAGATAGGCGGGAACCATGACTATCACGATGGAAATCGGTATTTCGCCGCGCGCGTTCCATAGCTCGCGCCAGGCCCGAAGGATTCTCCCCATGCCATGAGACTATCCGGATCTCGGACGGATCGCGGCAGCAATCACGATAGAGTCCTAGCGGTGACCACGGCAGAGCCTGCGGGAGGCCGAGGCTCAGTCGCAGCGGCCGGAGAATGGAGAGAGATGCTGACGCACATCATCGAGGCGACGCAGGGCTCGGAGTTCAACTGGGGCAAGTTCCTCGTGGGACAGTTCACCATGGAGTGGGGATGGCGGTCCGCGATCAACAAGGATAGTCCCCTCCCCCTTCTCCTCCAGCGCGGCTGGGACTATGGGAAGGCGAGGCCAGGCGGATCGCCCGCGAAGCGCTCGACGCCATCGGGGGGGGCAGTAGCTCAGCTACTCGCCCCACACGATCTGACGCCGCCGGACCGCCTCGCGAGACTCCCCCTTCCTAGGGCGCATGTGAGGCGGACGCCAGCAGGCCCGCCTCGTCGGCACGTCGTACTTGCGCATGCGGCTGTGGACGGTGCGCTGGGAGATACCGATGATGTCCGCGATCTCGTGGGTCGTCTTGTACTCCACCCAGTAGAGGCGCCGAATCTCCTCGATCCGGTCCTGCTCGGGTGTAGTGCGCTTTCCTCCCCACCGCAGTGAGACACCTCTCTCGGTGAGGTACTTGCTCACGGTGCTGGGGCTGACGTGAAACTGCATAGCAAGATCATGCATGGTTGGCCCACGACCATCGTCGTACAGGCGCGCTAGCTCGTCAATCTGCTCTTCTGTCAGCGCTCGGACCGAGGGCATGCGAGTATTCTATCCGCATGCGGGACATCATCGCTGCCATGCCAGCAGCCCCCATCGGACGACACTCAACCATCGCGGATCACCGGGAGCATCCACCGGCCCCGGGGCGGCCCTACGCGCCGCTGGCGGACTGGACCCTGCACGTCCGTGACGCGCTCGTGGCGTCCGGGATCGCGACCGAGGCTCAGGGAGAGGAGTTCATCGAGTGCCTCAGCGAGATCGTGGCCGAGGCCCAGGTGAAGGCGGCCCTCCTCCGTAAGGAGGATCCCCGCGCAGCGGGGACGCGCTCGTGGCGTGACTTCCTCGCGCTGCGGGCCTAGGTCCATACAACGCAGAAGGCCCGCCGGAGCGGGCCTTCTGATTACGAGCCGCCGCAGTATGGGACACGGAGCCCGCGAAACGCGGAACCCATCTTCGAACACAACTTCCGCGCCCTCCGAGCGTATCAGACGATCTGGAGCACCTGGCCGGGGTAGATCAGGTCCGGGTTGGCGAGCCGGTTGACCTCGGCCAGCCGGGGCCAGGAGGTCCCGTAGCGGGCCGCGATGACGCTGAGGCAGTCACCCGGCCGGACGACGTAGACCTTGCCCGAGAGCCGCGTTCCGACCGCCACGACGGTAGGGTTCGTGGCATGTACCTGAGCCACCGGCAGACGACTCTCCTGCTTCGCCGGGGCCACGCCGCCCTTCGCCTTCGCACGCGCCCCGAGACGGTGGGCGCGGGCGCGATGTGGCTTTCGACTGACTTTCTTCACCTCTGGCTTGACCACGGGGGCCGCGACCGGGTTCTGGTCCTGCACCCCCGTAGCTGGCGGAGCGCTCGCCCCTGGCGCGTCTGGCCCCTGTGGCGTGACGGCTGGCGCTATGACCGTCTCTACAGGAGTTGCCGTCGCTGTGGGCACGGGCGCCTGGACAGTCTCCTGGCCGCCCTGCGCTTCCCCCACGTCCACGACCGGTGAGGCGGTGGGCTCCGGCGTCGCCACCACGATCGGCACGGCCGTAGGAGCCTCTGTGGGGGCCGGTGCGGGCTGCGGCGGGAGGTCCGGCTCGTCGTCGCTCGTGTCCTCGGGAGCCGGACCCCAGTTGATGTCGATCGGCGGTCCGTCGTCATCGTCGCCGGGGGCTCCGTACGCCGGAGCGGCGACAGCAGCGAGCGCGGCGACCGAGACGGCCGCCCGCATCGCGAGTGCGCGAGCGCTCATTCGGCCTCGCTCCGATGCGCCGCCGAAAGCAGCAGCGCGACGATCACGCCGTAGAACCCCCACGCCCACCCCGGCAGGCCCGAGAACGCGATCAGCAGCGCGAGCGCGCCCGCGAATACAGCGAACACGATCCAGTGGTTGCGCTTCATGACGCGAGACTACCGACGATCGCGCCGATGCAGGCTGTGGTTGCGTCGCGCTCGGCCTGCCACGCGTTCTGCCCATGCGCGACGCCCGCGTAGAGCGCAAACCCGCCAGCCGCTAGACATGCCTTCGCCGCTCGGCAGACCTTCTTCATGAACGCGTTGTCGTTGCAGCCCGCGAACTTGTCCTTCTCCTGGCGGGCGTACGCCTTCAGGCGCGACTTGACCCCGGGCTTGACGATCGGGTTCTTCACTCGCGAGTCGTACTCGGCGTTGAATCGCTTCCACGAGATGTGCTGGACGAACTGCACCTTCGCGCACGTCGGGCAGCCCGCCGCGTTCGGCCTCGCGTGGGCACTCACCGGAATGCAGAGCACCGCGACGGCAGCGAGCACTGCGGGACAACAGAACCTCATAGGCCCCTCCCCAGGCGTTGTTGATGTACTCAACGTATACCCGGTGGTTCCGGATCTTTCAACCCATCCAGAGCAAACAGGAATGCTCGCCGCTAGTATCACGCCAAGCGCGGCTCCTCCCTCCACGGGCCTGGCAGCAGAGGGGCCGCGCTCGCAGGGGAGGTCATTCCTGCCTGGTGATAAGGCCGCTCAGGCGTCGCCGGATAAACACGTCATCCGTTACATCCTCGATGGCTTGGTGGAGCGACTTGCCGTACCCCTCTCCTAGCTCCTCGCCCCCGTCCCACATGTTCACGTGGAACGCGCCACCCTCCTCGCGCCAGTAGACATCCAGCCGACCCTCTGTAGCCATACGACCATTCTACCGGTGGTCGAATGACTACACCTAGTAGCAGGGCGATTACTCTTTCCTAGATAGGGTTGCGCAAACTCTAAGGGCAACCTACTGTTTCCGGCGACGCAACTCTAAGCCGGAGGAAGTAATGCCCGCGTACACAGAAGCAGACATCGATAGCGTGCTCCCGATGGTGCGGTCCATCGTGAGCAAGAACTTCCATCTATCGCATCACCTCGCGGACTCGGAAGACCTTGTGTCGGTGGGTGTCCTCGGCGCGCTTGAGGCAGCCCCGCGCTGGGACCCGGAGGCGGGCGCGGCGTTCACGTCGTTCGTGTACTTCCGGGCGTACGGTGCTATCCGAGACTATCTCCGCTCGATCCAGACGGGCACTCGTCGTGACCCCAATCGCTACGACGTGCTCTCGCTCGATGTACAGGTGAAGCGATTCAGTGCTCCCAGCGACGCACAGACTTTGGCCAGCCTGATCCCGGCTGAGGAGATCGAGCTTGTCGACCCGTACCTCCGGGGCATCCTCGCGGAGGCAATGGCCGACCTCTCCCCTGAGGCTCGCCTCGCGCTGTGGCTCGCCTTCTGCGAGAACGAGACGTGGACGCGCAAGGACATCGGAGAGGTCATCGGCCGCAGCGAGGCCGCGACCTACCAGTTCATCCACAACGCGCTCAAGCGTCTGCGCGAGCACCCCGACCTTCAGGACTACAGCCCCGATGGCCCGGTCATCGCGACCCACCGATAGGAGTAGAACATGAGCAACTTCCCCGACAACTGGCCCGACATCGCCTGGGCGAAGCTGTCGCAGGCAGACCGCGACCGCGCCGTGGCGATCATTCGCAATGCGTCCTGGTGGGACACGGACATGGTCACCGACGTGGTAGTAGGTCACCGGCGCTACGGGCACGACTTCATCCACGAGGAGCCGTTTGCCGCGACGGTCGACATTGGCGACGAGACGGTCAAGTGGTCATGGCACATGAGCGGCGGCATGGGCGTGCGTAACTACCTGCGCCAGGAAGGCTTCACCGACGACCAGCTTCCGACGCTCCCCGAGCTATACGACGGCAAGGATGTGTCTACCTGGGACGACTTCTACGTTCAGGTGATGGAGGCCGCCGCAGGACTGCGTGACTAACCATGACCGACGCGATCATTGCCGTCGAGCTTTACGCGCTCGTGCGCCAGTGGAAGCCGTCCGCGATCGATGGCCACGGCGGCATCCACTGGAACAACCTCCGGCATGACGTATACGTGCCGGTCCTCGACTGGGTAAAGGACAACAACATCCTGACCCTTTACGAGCGTGCCTTCATGTACCACGATCCCGTGTACTGCGAGCTTGGGATCCTCCCCCGCGAGCCGGTCTTCCAGACGATGCTCGACTTCATGATGGGAGAAGACTTTGCCTAGCCTAGACGGCGCGCGTGATGGCTAACCTGAGGTGCTGTCTGTGCCAGCGGCCGTCTTCAGCGATCCTGCCAGTCGGGGTACCCCTGCACGTCTGGATTCGCACCGGCAACAACGCAGATTGCCCTCATTGTCCCATGGGGACGCGCCAGTAACTTGCGATGGCACTTGAATGGCAGGACGAGCAGGGGCACGGCGACGGCTACGCGGACAACGGGGCCGCGCTCAAGTTCCTTGCCCGTACCCTCGGCGGGCGGCTGAGCCAGCAGGGTCCGTTGTCGACAATCCGGACGCCCCGGGCATCGGTCGAAGTGGCCCTCCACGAGGATGTGAACTCCGTGACCCTCGATTCCGTGATCGCGGAGCCCGAGGGCACCGGAGAGGGCACGAAGCTCGTGGAGGCACTGAAGCAATATGCCGAGCGCACGGGCAAGCAGCTACACGTGAGCAACATTGCCAACGAAGGTTTCTTCAATCGCTTCCCGTGGCTCGACGTTGACCGGGACGGCGCCCTCCCCCAGGGGAGCTTCGGCCAGGCCCCGGTCTCGTGGAAGAACACGTTCTCGAAGTCCGCCGGGTGGGAGGAGTATCCTGTGCGCGTGTCTGCCAGCGAGCGGCTGCCTCGGGTGACGAAGAGCCACATCGGCTACTGGCTCGGCTGGCTGGAGGGCTACGGCTGGTACCGGCGATGGTTCACCAACGACACGAGCTACCTCCAGGCCGCGCAGAAGCTCGGTATGCACTTCGCCCGCGCCCTCGGCCGCAACGACCCCGACTACATGCGCGGCTATGAGAAGGCCCAGGCATCCGGGCTAGTGCCGGACTACCGCCTCGGCCCAGACGGGACGGCCAACGCTGATCCCAAGATGGAGTACTGGCAGCAGCAGGGGCCAGGGCTAGAGGCCCAGGGACAGGAGATCCTCGCGTGGCTCGAAGGGCTCTCGGCCCAGGATGAGCTTGAGCAGCATCAGCGCGCGCAGGAGGACACCACGCCCGGCGACCTCACCTTCCCCGAGGACTGGAATAAGGAGGGCAAACTAGCCGCGCACGGCCTCATTCCCTGCCCGTACTGCGGCGGCGACATCCAGTATCAGCACGACAACTGGGGACCCGGCCCGCGCTACTACCAGTGCGCGGGCTGCCGCCACCGCTGGCCGGACACCGAGCAGGCGCTCAAGGAGATCATGCCGAAGGGCATCGACTGCCCGCAGTGCGGCTCGGAGATGCACTGGCGAGACGGTTCCTCCCTCGGGCGCCTGTACCCCGATGGCGCCTGGGAGTGCTCCCAGCGGCGCTGCTGGCACATGCAGCGCCCCGGCGAGGGCGTGCCGAACACCGTCCCTGACATGTGGTCCGAGAAGCCCGACGATACCTTTCCCGAGGACTGGACGAAGGGGTCTAAGCTCTGGGCCGTGGCCAGCGATAACTACTCGTGGGACACCGAGCAGGTCGAGCTATGGATGGACAACGACGAGCCGACCTACACGAAGATCCGCAAGCTCTTCGAGCGCGGCATGACGCTTGAGCAGTTCGAGTCCTGGTGCATCAGGAACATCATCGGCCCGCTCAATAAGCAGCAGATTGCCGACGCCCGCGAGTGGAACGAGATCCCAGAGGATCAGCGCGTTGACCATCTCTACGAAGACCTCAAGAACAAGAGCCAGGAAGCGGCGGACTTCGTTGATTCGCTCGGCATGGGCAAGGACGTCGGCGACACCGAGCCCAACCTGATCGACCCGGACAAGGTCAACTGGCAGGAACTCTGGGACGGCCTCTACAACGAGATCAACGAGAACTCCGAGTACGAGCGCGAGATGGCCCGCATCAAGGGCATGGGTCTCGGCTGGGGCACCAACGGCGCCGATGACGACACTAACCGGCTGCGGGACGCCCTGTACCGCTACCACGGCGCTGTACCCGGTCACGATGAAGGCGGCGATGAGCGCATGGCGTGGGACGATCCCCGCGCCTACCACCGTCGCAACGTGAACGTCCCGTACGAGGACGCGAAGGTCATGGGTGACTGGCCCGAGCAGTTCATCAGCCTGGACACGCGCAACGCGATCTCGGACCACCACTACAACAAGATGCTCGCCCCCTACCTGGAGAAGGCACGAGGCTTGGCCTCTGGCGCTAACACTCCGCCCGAGCATCTAGATGAGATGGCCTTCAACCTCATGCGTCGCGAGCTTGGCAACGCGTGGACGGAGGACAAGTACGACTTCTCAGACCCAGAAGTCAAGCGCCTGACGGAGTCGGACCCTGGTGTTCAGAAGGTCATGCAGAACGGCTACAACATGCGCCTGCACGACTACACCAACACTCTGATGCACGGCATCAACATGGGGACAGCCCTTCCTCACCACGTCGAAGTCGCGCGCACGGCGCTCCAGCAGCGCGGGTACTCTGAGCAAGACATACAGCGGATCCTCCAGCAGAAGTACCGATGGGACGCTGAGCTACGGCAGCGAATCCCAGTCGCGCCGGATCACGTTCCCCCGAAGCCCCCGAGCCCCGATGATCCCGGCGACCTAACCCTCCCCGAGCACTGGGGTCGCACGATCCCGTCGCACCGGCACGGGTGGGCGGACGGCGCGCGAGCCTTCTAGAGCAGCCCTCGCACCCGGCGCTCGAATCCACGGAAGCCGTCGAGTAGCTGCACGTCGCGGCAGTAGTACGGGTCACTGGCGTAGGACGGGTTCGTGTGACCGGCCGCGAGCGCGATCACCTGCGTCAGCCGCAACGTCGGATGGTTGATCCAGAACGCCTGGATCTGCTCCAGCACGGCGGCCATGTGTGCCGGGGAGCGCACGGCCGGGTCCCTCTCGTCGCCGCCGTCGTGCCTAGGGTGCTCCATGGCCTACCTCCTATGCCGCGATGGGCTCGCGCCCTCGCTTCAGTTGCTCGATCGTCGCCTGACGGCGCGCCTCAGCCGCCTCAGGCTCCATCTGCGCCCATCCCTGCCGTGAGCGCTCGGAACGCTGCTCCGGGGTCATCCGCTCGGACGCCAGCCGGTTGACCTCGCTGCGGTCGCGCAGCGGGATGCGGAGCATCCGGAGACGACGCGCCACCGTGCTGCGCGTGACGCCGAGGTACTCAGCCATTTCGTTCAGCGTCTTCCTCTTCACAACGTAGAGCCACTCGTACTTCTCTCGCTCCTCTTCGGTCACCTTGCCGAGGAAGGTCGGCTGGCGTGGAGCCGCCTCCTTGCCGTGCCGTAGCTCGACGCCGACTTTCGCGAGATACAGGCGCACCGTGCTCGGAGAGCAGTAGTACATCCCAGCGATTTCGCGGGTGTTCTTCCCCTGGTTGTAGAGGTCGGCCATGTCGCGCGCTTCGACCTCGGTGAAGAGTGCCTTCGTCCCGCCCTTGTGCCGCCGCAAGTCTTCGAAGCCTTCCTCCCTGAGCGTGCGTCGCACGGTGGAGATGTGGCAGCCGAACTTCTGGCAGAGACGGTGCAGCGGCCAGTTCTGGTCATCAAAGAGACGGAGCAACTCGGCCCGCAACTCGGGGTCCGAGAACTTCGGCGGGTGCCCTCCTTTCCGGAGGATCCCGGCTTCCAGCAGGTGGTCACGTACGGTCTTCCGCGCGAGGCCAAGCTCTGCGGCGACCTCGTTCACGGACATGCGTTGCTCGACGTAGAGATGAGCGATGCGGCGTGTGTCTTCTCGTGTCATGGCGATATGGGGGCCGTACGTCATGCGGGCTGGGGCACCGACTAGGCATGAACAATGGGGTTTCAGGGAAGGAGGGCAGCGATGGACCGGGCGGGACAAGCCCGGCCCATGCGCCCCCTGTCAGGGCACGAGCCTCACGACGCGGATGAGACCCGCTTGGTGCCCTGCTGGATGGAGTCGGTGAGGGCGGCCATCACCTCGGACTCGGAGTTGAACGTCTGGTCGGTTCCGGCGCCAGCCAGATCGTGCACGATGAACTTGCCATCCGGTCGCGCGATGACCCGGAAGTCGCAGTGGTAGCCGTACTCGTTCTGCTGCCACTGCATGTTGAGCGGGGGCATGTGCCTCCAGTCTCCCCTGTGCGGGGGTTCCGCTGATAATCCATTCGCCAGCCGTCCCCTGCTGACCTTCAGCGTTGTACCACATCCCCGCTCCGGTGTCTCCCAATAGCTCGACGCGGCCCTGACGCGACCCCCTGCCCCGTTCCCACGGCAGGGGGCCTGGCTGTCTGTTCGCGGACGGTCGTTGGACCTGTTCCGGAGGAAGCGACCGGCGCGCTCAACATACGTCAGGGCAGCAAGACGGCGGGGTGCATACGCGAGTAGCCTGGGAGGGTCTCTTCGCGCTGCTACCCCGCCGCCCACCGTTACGGTCAGGAGCTATCCAGCACTCACGCGGGCGGCCCGTGCCTCATGGGCCGCGATACCGTCGAACTAACCCCGCTCGGGGGACGGTCCGCCTGGTCAGCGTCGCTATTTAGTTGAGGGTAGACCTCGGACGAAGCCCGGCAGGTAGCTCTCGCTCCCACCCTTCGTGCGGGTGTTGCTCCTACCGCCGAGACGATCGTAGCAGCGGGGTGCGAGACTCCTATCCAAATGTTCTCGCGCGGACAAAAGAAAAGGCCCGCGCATCGCACGGGCCTTTCTGTCTTGCTTGGTTGACGCCGGGGAGCTAGGCGGCGGCCTGCTCCTCGCCCGCCGAGCCCGGGTTCTCGTGCTCGGACCGGCCCTTGGCGGTGATCTTGAAGCCGTTGCCGTCCGGCTCGATGAGGCCGTCCTTCAGGGACGTGTCGCGGACGCGGTAGAGGTAGTTCGGGGACACGTCGTCATCGATCGCCTTGGCGATCTCCGGGATGGTCGCGGAGCCCCGCTCCGCGAGGACGGCGAGGAACTGCCCCTTGCGGTCGGGCTGTCCCGGCGCGCGACGGCGGGTGCCGGTGGAGCGGGTGGTGCCCGAGGTGGCGGTGCTCGTGCGGGCCGCCGCACGCGGGCGGGCGCTGGTGCCGGTGAGACGCGACTTCGCGTCCTGAAGCTCCAGGAACTCCTCGTACGCCGGGCGGCGCTCCTCCATCTTGGCGTCGATCTCCGCGATCGCGCCGCTGAAGATGGACTCCACGATGCTGGGGGTGGGTGCGGCCTCGGGCATGTAGTGCTTCCTCCTGATTGAGCGGGGGTGCCTGCGGTGTGAGGACAACATTATCCACGTGCATGTGAATCGTCAACCCCTTGGAGGCACTTTTTGTGCCTCGCGAGGTGCCTGAGAGGTGCCTGGGAGTTGTCTCGGGATTGATAGACGTTTCACATTTGGCTCTGTACCTGGTATACTAGGGAATATGACCCCCGCTCAGCCGATGTTCGCCGTGGACGCGAACGGCCTCGCGAAGTTGCTCGAATCACGTGGTCGCGAGTTCGCGATCTACGAGTTGATCTCCAACGCGTGGGACGAGAACGTCACGCGCGTCACGGTCACGCTCGCCCCGGTCGAAGGACGGCGTGGGCGTTGCCGCCTCACCGTGGAGGACGACTCCCCGGATGGCTTCCGCGATCTCTCGCACGCGTACACGCTCTTCGCGGAGTCCGCCAAGAAGGGCAACGCGGAGCAGCGCGGGCGCTTCAACCTCGGGGAGAAGCTGGTCCTCGCGCTCTGCGACACGGCGACGATCAGCACGACCACCGGCACCGTCGAGTTCCGCGATGGCCAGCGGATCGCGCGCCGGGGCAGGCGCGAAGTCGGCACGCTCTTCGAGGCCGTCATCCGCATGAACCGCGCCGACTTCGCGCGCACGTGCGAGCACGTGAACCGGCTCATCCCGCCGCCCGGCGTGGTGACGACGTTCAACGCCGAGGTCGTGGGCCACCCCGACGTCTGTCCCCGGGCCATCGACCCGACCCTGCCCACCCTCATCGCTGACGCCGAGGGCGTGCTCCGGCCGACCCGCCGCAAGACGGTCGTGGGCATCTACCCCACGGCGTCGGGCGAGTCGGGCTGGATTTACGAGATGGGCGTGCCGGTCGTGGAGACCGACCTCCCCGTGCACGCGAACGTCATGCAGAAGGTCCCGCTCAACACCGACCGCGACAACGTCACCCCGGCCTACCTGAAGGAACTGCGGACGCACGTGCTCAACGCCGTGGCGCGCCAACTGGACGAAGAGCAGGCGTCCGCCGCCTGGGTCAACGACGCGCTGGCGCACAAGGACATCACGCCCGAGGCCGTGGACACCGTCCTGACCAAGCGCTTCGGGGAGAAGCGGGTCATCAACGACCCGTCCGACCCCGAGGGCACCAAGCTCGCCGTCAGCAAGGGGTACACGGTGATCCCCGGGCGCTCGTTCTCGCGCGAGGCGTGGGAGAACATCCGCGCGACCGGCTCGACGCTCCCGGCCGGGAAGGTCACCCCCTCCCCCAAGCCGTACTCCGACGACCCGAACGCCCCCGTCCGCAGGGCGTACACGGGCGAGATCACGCCGGGTATGCAGGCGATCATCGATCTGACCGAGACGCTGGGCAGGGAACTCATGGGCGTCAAGGTGCGCGTGACGCTCATCAACGACTTCGGCGTGCCCGCCAGCGCCATCTACGGCAAGTTCGGCCACCACTTCGAGTACAACGTCGCCCGCCTCGGCAAGGCATGGTTCGATCAGGACCGGCTCTCCGAGAAGGTACTCCGGCTCATCATCCACGAGTTCGGGCACGAGTACTCCGGCGACCACCTCTCCTCGGCCTACCACGACGCCCTCTGCCGCCTCGGTGCCAAGCTCGCCCGGCTCGCGCTGTGGAACTCCGACGCGCTCGACCCGGAGGCGGGCGGCGTCGTCGCGCAGGCCGGTGAGGTCTCCTGATGGTGTCCTGGGAGGCCAGGCCCGGTGTGCGCGTCAGCAGCACCTGGGAGTGGCGCGGGCGCCGGGGCGCGGAGCCCAAGACGATCACCGGCACGGGCGAGATCGTCCCGACGCCTGAGCGCTACTACGCCCCGGGGTCCATACGCGACCCGACACTCGCGCACGTGAAGTGGGACAGCAACGGCGCAGTCACGCCGGAATTCGTCTCCACTCTGACAAAAGTACCCGGCGAAGGCGACGCCCGCTAATCTCCTATCATGGTTGGGCAGGGATTCCCGCGACCCTTCGCGCGCACAGGCGCGGGATGTGGTGGCCACCCCCGACGCCGGACCGAAGGCTGGACGATCTGCGACAGCACGCTTGTGGACGGGGCTCTTCAGGGAGCCCCCATCCACGGAGGCACAATGGACCAGGAAACTGCGCGTGCTGCGCCGGAACAGGTGAGCGAGGCTTGAACGCACTCGCCGTGTCGCGGACGATCCTTTCCGGCCTGGCGTCAGCGCCGGAGCCGACGCAGTCGGGCCTGCGGGATGAGTACTCTCCCGTCATTGACGCTCTCCTCGACCCTCGCGCGCAGGCGCGGATGGATGACCCCGACCATTCGCTACGCGAGCACGTGGACCAACTGCTTCAAAAGCTGGCCCATGAGCAGACAAGTCCTGCAAACCAACGCTAGAGTCCCTGCGCATGAGCGTCGCTGATACGCCCGAGGTGCTTGACCCTCTCGGGCTTGCCGAATTGCTCGCGCCTATCCGCGAGCGCTATGACGAGGCCATACACGAGTACCGCGAGCACCTGGCCGGGCTCGCGCGGACGGAGAAGGGCATCCTCCAGCTACACGGGATCCTCCAGTCCGCTGGTATGGATGTCGAGCTTCCGCCCGAGATCGAGGTGGCCCCTGCCGCGTCCGGGAAGAAGCCCGCGAAGAAGAAGGCGGCACGTCGTACCTACGTCATGCGCGCCAACGGAACCGCGACCGGCCACGGCATCTCAATGGAGGCGGCCAAGCCGTTCGCGGACGCAGTGCTCAAGTTGGTCGATGAGCGCGCCGCCGCCGGGCAGGAGCCGCTCGTCACTCAGACGGAGATTTACCGGGCTCTCGGGGAGGACCAGACCAAGGGCTCGGCAGCGTTCCGGTGGTTCCGCGCGATTGAGTTCATCGGCAAGGCTGGCCGCCAGGCGGGAGATCGCGGGTCGATGCTGATGTACTGGCGCGTGCTGAAGCGTCACGCGGTCGATGAGGCGATAGCGGCTGCCGAGCGCGCCGCTGACGAGGAGATGAGCGCTGCTGTGCCCGACGACCCCCAGATGCGTAACGTCCTGGACTTCATCGAGCAGGAGGGCCACGTCCGGGGCTGGAGCACACTCGCACGCGCCTGCGACCTCTCCGACCGAGACTTGAGCAGCGTGAAGGCAAAGCTCCGCGTGAGCGAGCTAGTAGAGGTGGACTCCTCCCCCGGGAGGTCGGCCACAATCCAATGGAAGGGAGACAGCAATGGCGGCCCTAGCTAGCCGCAACGGGACCGACACGGCCCACCTGCGCAATGCCGACTACACCGACCGCGAGCTACTGCACGTCGTGGAAGACGTAACGACGCGCGAGGGCTGGGCTACGACTGGCGAGATCGTGGAGCGGTTGAACCTCGTGGGCGAGAAGCCGGGCCATGCCGTTGCAACGCGCATGTCGTGGATGGTCCGCTATGGCTTCTGCCAGCGTCATCCCGACTACCCCGGTCAATACCGCCTCACCCGGGACGGGCGCAAGCTCATGCGCGGCGAGGTGCCCGAGGACGTGCAGTCGATCCTCAACCGCATGTCGCATGGCGACCGCGTGATGGTCATGAGCCTTATCGCCAAGAAGTCGCTCGTGAAGGGTCCCGAGACGAGCGCGAACATGATGCGGCGGGAGTTCCTGCATCATCTGGAGGCGTCCAAGGGCCGCTGACCGCTTATCGGCCATCCCTTGTAGTTCTTTAGAGTTTTCGCTAGAGTTTTCGCGGAAATCGATGAACAAGGGGAAACCAAATTGAGCGCCCAGATGAGCGTCTATCGAAGGGTCGCCGCCGCAGCCCGGAGTCTGTTCGCCCGCGAGGGCATATTCACCGAGGCCGATGTGCTCGATGCGGCGGACATCAGGGAGGAGGAGGTCAGGGAAGGTCGCAAACATGCACAGCAGGTGCTCGCTGCGGCCTTCCGCGCTCGTGATCTCAATCGCTTCGGGCCGGTGTTCCCGCCCGAGCTTGGCGGTCACGGCGATTACGTCCGGCTGAACGGGAACATCCTCTACACGCCTACGTCGCGCGTCTCCCCGCTCGCCACACCAAACGGCGACTTCAGCATCATCACCTACGCCAGCGATCCGATCTCCACGCCCAGGGGCGGGCGCCCGAAGAACAGCAACCGTGATGACATGACGGAGTGGCCGAAGCCTCCCGTGACGGTCGCCGCCGACCCTCCCTCGCCGGACGAGAAGTCCCTCCAGGACGAGTTGGCGCGTCTCCGGCGCGAGAACGCCGCGCTGCGGGACGAGAACACCCGCTTGCGGCAGAACCCTGCCGCCGACCTCCCGCCGGACCTCGTGGCCGCCCTCAAGCAACATGTGAAGGCGGCGGCGTGACGTTGTCCGGAATGCCGGTTATTGGGCGTGAATGGCACGAGGACGATCCGCTGGCGCTGGCGATTCACGACGCGCTGGTCATGCAGAGCAAGTCGCTCGGGAACACCTTGCAGACCGCGCGGACGGCGAAGATCGCGGCGGAAGCCGCCCGTCAACAGCACGCGGGGGCCGTAGACGTGTTGGAGAAGATCCGCGAGCAAGCGGGCGCGGTCTGCGACGAGTACGAGGTCTGCGAACACCGGGCCTGCCAGGCGAGCTACACGGCGTGGGCGCTCGCGGACGCCTACCTCCATAGGGGGCAGTAGGTGAGGCTCGACCAGTTCATCAAGCGCGTGCAGTACATGCTCGCGCCGGAGATGGAGAACGTCAGCGATCCTGAGGGCGACGTGGACCCCGCCTACTTCTTCCGCATCGCGGACGACAAGATTCGCCGGGTGCCCATTCCCCGCCACGCCTTCTCGTCCGAGACGACCAAGAACCTCCTCGCGGAGGTCATTGCGGACGTCACGCTCATCGGCAGGCCGGAGTTCATCTGCCTGGAGACGACGGCCTACATGGCGACGTTCGAGATGGACAAGCTGACGCCCGACGAGCAGGCGATGATCGTCGGTCACAACATGCGTCCGGCCCGCCTGCCCAACGCCAGCCAGGCCCCCAACCGCACAGAGTGGCTTCATCTGATCTGCCTCTCGCGCACCGAGCAGACGAGCTATGGATCGAAGATCACCCGGAGCCCCCTGGCCCCTCCGCAGTACGGCCGGTGGCAGGAGATCGGGATAACACAGGGGATGCTCCTCGACCCGCTCAAGCGTGCGATGGCGAGCCTGTGAGCAACGACTACGACCCGCTCTACGAGCGCTACGAAGAGAACGGCCGCACCTACGTCCGCCGGGCCGACCACCAGATCGTCTGCGACTTCTGCCTGGCGCCGGATCCTACGTGGGGCTACCCGGCGGCCGAGATGGAGATCGTCGGCCAGCACCCCGGCGGCGTGAACCGCTCCGACGACGACTGGTCGGCGTGCGAGGAGTGCCACGCGCTGATCGAGGCGCACAACGTCGGCGGGCTGGTCGAGCGCATGGCGACCTTCCAGCCGGTCCACGTGCCCCCCAATCCCGTCCTCGGCATCTACTACGCGCCGCTGCCCCTGCGCCGCCGGGTCCATCGGCGGAACGTCCTGCGCTTCATGGACGCGCGCAAGGGGCCGCCGTACCGCGAGCAATCACCTCGCAGCCCCTAGTGGCGCGTACGTGAGAGACTCTTCGCCCCGGGAAAGTGGGGAGGCCCCGGGAAAGTGGGAGCGGTAAATGGGGGCTGCCCACAAACCCAGCCCAAACTGCCCACTTTTCCCCGAAACCGATCGGCCCGTTAGTCCGGAAAGGACGCTGTAGAGCCAAAAATGACCCACTCCTGGACGCTGAGGTAGCGTGCGCGCATGTTCACCCTCGACCACGACCCTGTCGACGGCAGCCACCTGATCGTCGCCGGCGGCGAGTTGGACCTCGCCGCCACCTCTGAGATGAGCGCGATCTTCGCCATGTCGGCCGCCGGCCCGCAGGACGCCGTCGTCCTGGATCTGGTCCGGGTGGACTTCATCGACTCGAGCGCGCTGGGCACGATCCTGCGCGCGGCGCAGCAGCTTGAAGCGTCGGGGAAGCGCCTGCACGTCGTAGCACCGGACGGGCCGGTGCGGCGCCTGCTGGAGATCACCGGAACCGCTTCACGCTTCACGCTGCACGCGTCGCGCGAGTCCGCCTTCTCGGCCGCCTAGCGGCTAGGGCATCAGCCGGTCCAGGCCGGGCAGGACCTCGCCGGCCAGCCGCAGCGCCTCGGGGGCGGGCGGGAAGTGCGGGTTGGGGATCGCGACGACGCGCATGCCGGCGGCATGCGCGGAGCGGATGCCGTTCTCGGAGTCCTCGACCGCGGTGGCTGCCGCGGGATCGATGCCGAGCCGGCGCGCCGCTTCGAGGTAGACGTCGGGCGCAGGCTTGCCGCGCGCGACCTCCTCGGATGAGACGGTCGCTCCGAACAGCTCCGCAACGCCCATGCGGTCCAGCACGACGTCGATCACCTCGCGGTTGGAGGACGACGCGAGGCCGATCGGCACCCGCGCCGCCACGCGCTCGACGGCCTCGCGCGCCCCCGGCAGCAGCGGCAGCCGCCGCTCGTAACCTTGCAGCATCGCGTCGACGACGGCGCGGTTGACCTCCTCAGGCGTCATCCGGACGCCGAGCTCCTCGACGAGGTAGACCGGCCATTCCTTCGAGGACATCCCCAGCATGTCGCGCTCGGCGCCCTCGCGCCAGGCGCCCCCGTTGCCGGCGACGATGTCCTTGCGCGCGGCGTCCCACGCCTGCTCGGAGTCCACCAGGACGCCGTCGAGGTCGAACACGAACGCCGAGCTCATCGCGCGGCGGGAGTACGAGCCGCAGGCGAGTACTCCCAGCGACGCGAGCCCTCGCCGGCGATCAGATGTGCCGGGCGCTGCGCTGCCTGCTGCAGCGCGTCGAGCAGCGCCCGCATCGCCGGCGCGGCCTCGGCGCCCGCCCGGCACGCGGCGAACACGTGGCGCTTGGGCGGGACGCCGGACAGCGGGATCACGACGACGCCGGGCGGCGGCGTGGTCTGCGCGAGGCGCGGGACAAGGGAGATGCCCAGGTCGGCCGCGACGAGCCCCATGGTCGCCTGCCAGTCGCCCGCGCGGTGCGCGATCCGCGGCGAGAACCCGGCGGCGCGGCACCCCGCGTGGAAGACCTCGTCGCACGACCAGCCGACCGGCGGCGCGACCCACTCCTCGCGCGCCAGCTCCTCGAGCGCGATCCATGCGCGGCCGGCGAGCGGGTGATCGGCGGGCAGCACGGCGTCCAGCCTGTCGCCGATCAGGTCCTCGCGGTGCCAGCGCGTGTCGCCGATCTGGGGCGCCGCGGAGCACTCCATGCCGAGCATCAGCTCCGCGTCGCGGCGGGCCATCGCCTCGACCGCCTGCGGCGTCTCGAGCTCGAGGATGCGCAGCGTCACCCCGGGCGTCTCCCGACGGAGGATGCGGGCGGCGGGCGCCAGCAGGCCCGCCAGCGCCGTCGGGAACCCGACGACGCGGATCTCCCCGCGCGGCTCGCCGCCGGCCGCCGCCAGGTCGCCCTCCAGCCGCTCCAGCTGCGCGAACAGCATGTCGGCGTGCTCGAGCAGCACGCGAGCCGCTGGGGTGAGGCGCACGCTGCGCCCGTCGGGCTCGAGCAGCGGGCGCTGGACGTCGCGCTCGAGCGCGGCGAGCTGCTGGGAGACGGCCGAGGGCGTCAGGTGCAGCGCATCGGCCGCCGCCGCGAGCGTCCCGTGATCGGCGACGGCGCGCAGAGCTCGCAGGCGACGAAGGTCCACCATGAAGCGGATGTTACGGGTCAGGTCCAGAAAGTCCACTCGCTCTTGCGGGTCGCGGCCGTCATCGTCGCCGCCATGCCCCGCCGCCACGCCTTGCTCGCCGCCTCCGTCGCCGCCATCTGGGGCGTCAACTTCGTCGTCATCCACGTCGGCCTTGAGCACTTCCCTCCCCTGCTCTTCGCCGCGCTGCGCTTCGTCCTCGTCGCGCTCGCCCTGCCGTTCGTCCCGCGCCCCGGCGTCCCGCTGAGGTACGTGATCGCCGTCGGCCTGTTCATGTCGGCCGGGCAGTTCGGCTTCCTCTTCCTCGGCATCGACCAGGGCGTGCCGGCTGGACTGGCGTCGCTCGTGATCCAGCTCCAGGTCGCGTTCACCGTCGTCCTGGCGGTGATCTTCCTGGGCGAGCGGCCGAAGCCGGTCCAGATCGCCGGCGGACTGCTCGCGTTCGGCGGCATCGGCATCATCGCGGCCGGCCGCGCCGAGGCGGTCCCGCTCGGCGCGCTCGGGCTCGTCGTGCTCTCCGCGCTCTCGTGGGGCATCGGCAACGTCGCCAGCCGCAAGGCCAGCTCCCCCCACCCGCTCGGCATGCTCGTGTGGTCGAGCCTCGTCCCGCCGGTCCCGCTGCTCGGGCTCGCCCTCCTCAGCGAGCACGGGATCGGCGCGGCGTTCAGCACGCTCGACGCCGAGGCGGTCGCGGCGCTGCTGTTCGTCGTCATCGTCTCGACGTTCTTCGGCTTCGGCGCCTGGACCACGCTGCTGGCCCGCCATCCCGCTTCGCAGGTCGTGCCGTTCGCGCTGCTGGTCCCGGTCGTCGGCATCGCGTCGGCCTGGGTCCTGCTCTCCGAGGTCCCCACCGCGGCGGAGCTGGCGGGCGCCGCCGTCGTGCTCGCCGGGCTCGGCTTGACAGTCAAGCCGCCGCGCGCGAGTCTGCGGCGACTTGTGGGCCGGACTCCTCCTCGCGGTGGCGTGGCTGCTGTGGACGGCGGCGCCGGCACGGGCTGACCCGCTCCCCGGGTACCACGACTACGCGGCGATGACGGCGCGGATCGACGCCGTCGCCGCCGCCCACCCGGACATCGTCAGCCGCTTCTCGATCGGCCGCTCCTACGACGGCCGCGAGCTGTGGGCGGTCAAGGTGTCCGACAACGTCGCGATCGACGAGCTCGAGCCCGAGGTGCTGCTGGTGTTCGGCCAGCACGCGCGCGAGCACATCACGGTCGAGCAGGGCCTGTACCTGCTCGACCAGCTCACCAGCGGCGACCCGCGTGTCGTGGACCTGGTCTCGCGCACCGAGGTGTGGCTCGTCTTCAACCTGAACCCCGACGGGAGCGAGTACGACTGGGCCGGCGAGCGGCCGCGCTTCTGGCGCAAGAACCGCCAGCCGCCGGACGGCACCGACCTCAACCGCAACTGGGGCTATCACTGGGGCTGCTGCGGCATTGTCAGCCGGCGGCCGCGGGCGGAGGCCTACCGCGGCGGCAGGCCGTTCTCGGCGCCCGAGACGCGCGCGCTGCGCGCGTTCATCAACAGCCGCCGGATCGCCGGCGTCCAGCAGATAAAGGCGGCGATCGACTTCCACAGCGCCGCCGAGCTGGTCCTGTGGCCGTTCGGCTACACGCGGGCGGACAGCGCGAAGGACATGACGGCGGCCCAGCACCGGCGGCTGGCGCGACTCGGGCGCAGGCTCGCGCGCGCCAACGGCTACACCGCGGAGCAGTCGAGCGACCTGTATGTCGCGGCCGGCGAGCTGCCCGACTGGCTCTGGGGCCGCTACCGGATCCTCGCCTACACGTTCGAGCTCGGGCCCAGGGACGACTTCTATCCCGCCCGCTTCGAGGACGAGGTCGCGCGCAACCGCGAGCCGGTCCTGCTGCTGCTGGACGCCGCTACGCGACTGCCCTGAGCCGCCGCAGCGGCTTGCCGCGCAGCGACTTCACGACCGACTGGATGACGGCCTCGGACTCGTCGCGGCGCCCGTCGGTCACGGCGCCGACGATCCCGCGCTTGCGCGCGAGCACGGTCGCCATGTCCTCGTCGATCGTCTCCGCCGCCAGCAGGTACCACGCGGTGACCGCGTCGCGCTGGCCGATGCGGTGCGTGCGGTCCTCGGCCTGGTCGTGCATCGCCGGGCTCCACTCGAGATCCAGGAACGCGACGTTGGACGCGCGGGTGAGCGTCAGCCCCTGGCCGCCGACGCGCGTGGAACAGATCATCAGCAGCGGGCCGCCGGGCTCCTGGAAGGCGCGCACCGCCCGGTCGCGCGCCGGCACGTCGTCGGCGCCGACGACATGGACGGCGTCGGGGAAGCGCTGGACGAGCGCCTCCTGGATCTCGCGATGGCCGGCGAACACGACCAGCGGCTCCTCGGAGGCCAGGAAGTCGTCGATCCAGGCCAGCGCCGCGCCGAGCTTCCCGCGGGCGGCGACGCGCCGCAGCACGTTGAGCTGCGCCAGGCGCTCGGCGCGCAGCATCGCCGCCTTCTTGGACTCCAGCTCCGACAGCTCCAGCGGCTGCTCCTGCAGCCACGCGACGACGTCCTTCTCGGCCAGCCGGTAGTCGCGTTCGTTGTCGAGCGCCACGGGGACGACGACCTGGCGCTTCGCCGGCAGCTGCGGGAGCACGTCCTTCTTGAGCCGCCGGACGAAGCACGTGCGGCGCAGGTGCCAGTGGATCCGCTCTTCTGCGCCCGCGCCCTGGAAGCGGCGCTTGAAGCGCGCGCCGGAGCCGAACTCCTCCAGCCGGCCCAGGATCCGCAGCTGCGCGATCAGCTCGTCCGGGTGGTTCATCACCGGCGTGCCGGTCAGTGCGAGCTTCAGCGCGCCCTGCGGCAGCCCCTCGGCGAGCCGGCGCACGGCGCGCGTGCGCTTGGCGGCGGGGTTCTTGACGTAATGCGACTCGTCCAGCACGAGCGCCTTCGGCCGCGCGATCGCGAGCCGCTCGCGGTGCGCGTGGACGATCTCGTAGTTGAGGACGGTGATGTCGGCCTTCGGGATCGCCTTCCCGCCGCCCATGACGACGTGCAGCGAGCGGTGCGGGAGCCAGTGCTCGGCCTCCCGCTTCCAGTTGAGCTTCAGCGACGCCGGGCAGACGATCACGGCCGGGAACGCGCCGTCCTGCTCGAGCGCGGCGAGCGCCTGGACCGTCTTGCCGAGCCCCTGCTCGTCGGCCAGGAACAGCCGCCGCGACTCCAGGGCGTAGGCGACGCCGGCGCGCTGGAACGGCCGCAGCTCGCCGCCCAGCCGCTCCTCGCAGGTCAGCGGCTCGCCCTCGGCCGAGCGCGAGCGCCGCACGGCGCCGATCGCGGCATCGTGCTCGGTGCGCAGCCGCGCCAGCACGTCGACCGCGTTGGCCCCGACGTCGATCCCGTGGACGCGGATGAAGTGCTCGAGCGGCTCGAGCAGGTACGGGTCGATCGGGACCGTACGGCCGTGCGCCTCGGCGGCGGGCAGCTCGGTGAAGAGCCTGACGACGTCCGGGTCCCAGTTGACGTCGAGCTTGAAGCGCGGCTCGCCGTAGCTCTCGACCAGCGAGAGCGTCGCCGGCGCCGGCGTCAGGCCGACCTGGAGGCGGCTGGCGCAGCGCAGCGCACGCGGATCCAGGCGAGCGCCGGCAAGCTCGAGCAGCTCGTTCGCGACCTCCTCGGTGAACGGCAGCCAGCGCCGCGGACCGGGCGGCTCGTCGCCGTCGTCGCGCCGCACCTCGGCCTCCAGCTCCGGAGGCAGCTCGCCGGCGATCGTGTCCAGCACGAACCAGCCCTTGCCTTCACGCCGCGCCGCGGTGACGCGGCCGACCCAGCCCTTGACCGCACGCGACAGCCACTCCTCGACGTCCGGCGCGACCTGCAGCTCCGGGAAGCGCTCGAGCACGCCTTGGACGTAGGCGGCGGTGGCGTCCGCCCGCGGCGCCCACCACTCCTTCGCCTGCCAGTCGAAGCGGCGGCCGGGGATCGCCCGCACCGCGTCCACGACGTCGGCGCGGTATGGGAACGCGAACACGATCGACTCGTGGCCCTGCGCGTTCTTGCGCAGCTCGACGTTGTTGGCGGGCTCTACCAGGCGCATCTCAGACCGATTCACGGTAGCCGTCAGGCAGGACGCACATGCTTCGCGATCGTGGCCGCGGTGTGCGGGCGCAGCTCGTGGAACACGTGCCGGCGGCCCGTGAGCGTGCGCACGGTGAGGCTCACATGGCGGCGCCGGCGGCGCTCCTGCACGATCGCGACGTCACGGAACGGGAGCGAGCGCACGCGCGCGACCACCGCGTCGTCGAGTAGCCACAGCAGCCGCCGCTCTGTCACGGCGAGGATCGTGCGCGGGCTCGCCGACATCGAGGCGGGCGTGACCACGAGCACCTCCTCGCCCTCGGTCAGCGACTGCAGCAGCTCATAGCCGAGCGCGCGCCGCATCCACTGCGGCAGCCAGCCGCCGAGCCCGCCGCGCCGTGTGCCCTCCGGCTCGGGTGCCGTCGCGCCCGCCGGGTCGCGGGCGTCGCCGGCGCGCAGGACGTCGTAGGCGACGTTGATCTCCGCCATCCGGCGCGTGCCCTCCTCGCCTGCGCCTCGGTCGGGATGCCATTGCTTTGCGAGCTGCTTGTAGGCGGCGGCGACCTCCTGCTCCGTCGAGCCCGGCCGCACGCCGAGCACGGCGTAGGGATCCACCCTGTCATTGTGCCGAGCGCAGATGCGAGTGCTCGCCCTCGCCGACCGGCCGTCGCACGCGGAGGTCTCCACGCTGGCGCGCCAGCACGACGTGGAGGCGATCGTCACGCTGGGTGACCTGCAGCCGAGCTGGCTGGAGACGCTCGACCGCATCGCGCTCCCCAAGCTCGGCGTCTACGGCAACCACGACGACGAGCCGTACATGACCTGGTTCGGGATCGACGACCTGCACCTGAACCGGATCCAGCTCGACGGCGGCCCGTCGTTCGCGGGCTTCGAGGGCTGCGTCACCTACCGCTGGTCCTCCCCGGGCCGGCGCGTCGGCCCGTCGTACACGCAGCAGCAGGCGTCCAAGCTGGCGCGCAGGCTGCCGGCCGCCGACGTGCTCGTGTGCCACTGCCCGCCGCGCGGCGTCAACGACGATCCGGACGACGTCGCGCACATCGGCTTCGACGCGCTGCGCGAGTACGTCTGGAGGCAGCGCCCGCGCTGGCTCCTGCACGGCCACACGCACCCGCAGCCGGGCCGGATCGTCGACCACATCGGCGACACCGAGGTCTTCTACGTCAACGGGGCGCGCGTGATCGACCTGAAGTAGGCCGGCCGGAGGGGCGGGGAACCGCACCCTGCGCCCGCCTGTTGCCTTCACCGTCGCCGGTGCCGCGCGCTGCCACATTGTGCGTCGTGCACCCCGCGATGACCGCCGCCAGCCTCACCGGACTGCTGGCCTTCGCGCTCTTCGTGCTCGCGACGTTCGTGCTCTGGGGTCAGCTGCTCGGCGTGGCCGCCGCCGTCGCCGGGCTCGTGATGGTCTGCGCCACAGGCGCGCTGGTCTGCCGCTCAACGCGCTAGCGCGCCGACGACCTCCTGCCACCACGCTCGTTCGCCGGGCGTCTTCGCGGTCGAGAGGCGGCGGCGGGCGAACGCCTGCAGCTCGCTCGAGGGGCCGATCGCCAGCAGGGGGCCCGACACGGCGTAGCGCCCGTCGTCGAGCGCGACGAGCGCCCCCGGCTCGTCGCGCCGGGTGCGCAGTTGCTCGACGACGTCCTGGTTGAGCACCTTCCGGGGGCGCTGCGGATCGCCGTCGGCCTGCAGCCAGGGCCGGATCGTCGTGACCGAGGGGCGGCTTCGCGGGCGCGGGCGCCTGCGCTCCGGGCCGACGATCGGGCCCGAGCGCCAGCGCTGCATCAGCGCGCGGAACTCGAGCGCCACCTCCTGGCGCACGAGCACGTGGAGCTGGTCGCCCGCCTGCACGACGGTCGAGCCGCGCGGCGGGATCGCGCGGTCGCCGCGCACGATGATGTTCAGCAGCGCTTCGCGCGGGAGGCCCAGCTCGCGCACCGGGCGGCCCTCGATCGCGTCGCCCGGCCGGATCGGGAACTGGATCGTCTCGGCCCCGAGCCGGTTGAGCAGCACCGGCTCGACCAGCGGCTCGGGGATCGCCGCCTCGTCGCTGGTCACGCGGAGCATCCGCGCGACCGGCTCGATGCTCAGCCCCTGGATCACGGTCGAGAGCAGCACGACGAAGAACGCGACGTTGAAGATCGTCGTCCCGCCGTCGATCCCCGCCGTCACGGGGAACGTCGCGAACACGATCGGCGTCGCGCCGCGCAGCCCCGCCCACCCGAGCAGCAGCCGCTCGGGGGCGGTGAAGCCGTGCGCCACCGCGAGCGCGGCGAGCGGGCGCGCGAGCACGGCGGTCGCGATCGCGATCGCCGTGCCCTCGGGGATGATGTCGACCAGCTCGTGCGGGAAGACCAGCAGGCCGAGCATGAGGAACAGCGCGAGCTGCGCGACCCACGCGATGCCCTCGTGGAACGTCACGATCGTGCGCCGCGCCGGCGTCGAGACGCTGCCGACCACCAGACCGGCGAGGAACGCGGCGAGGAAGCCGGAGCCGTGCAGCGACTGGGCGCCGCCGAACGCGAGCCCGGCCAGCGCGATCGAGGCGACGGGATACAGACCGGCCGACGGGAGCGTGACGCGGCGCAGGATCCAGACGCCCAGGAGGCCGGCCGCGAGCCCGGCGCCGGCGCCGATCGCGAGCTCGCGCGCCGCCAGCCAGAGCGCGTCGAGCAGGCCGAAGTCCGCGTGCTCGATCGCCTCGATGCACCCGAGCACGAGCAGCACCGCGACGGGGTCGTTGACGCCCGATTCGCCCTCCAGCGTGCGCGCCAGCTTGCGCCGCAGCGTCGAGCCGCGCAGCACCGCGAACACCGCCGCGGCGTCGGTCGCGGCGACCGTGGAGCCCGCGAGCAGGGCGTGCAGTGCGTCGAGGTCGAGCAGCCAGGCGGCGACCAGCGCGGTCAGCGCCGCCGTGATCAGCGTGCCCAGCGTCGCGAGCGCGATCGAGACGCCGATCACCGGCCTGATCTCGCTCCAGCCGCTGGAGAGCCCGCCCTCGTAGAGGATCAGCGCGAGCGCGACGACGGCGGCGTCCTGGGCGGCGCCGAAGTCGCCGAAGTCGATCCAGCCGGTCCCGTCGGTACCGATCGCCATCCCGAGGACGAGCACCAGGACGAGGCCGGGTAGGCGCAACCGCCCGGCGAGCAGCGACGCGGCGATCCCCGCCGCGAGCAGGGCGCCCACACCGAGCGCGACGTGGCCCACTTCCAAGCCGAAAGCCTGGCAGATTAGGGTGCCGTGAGGAGCTCGCGCCCCTCCACTCCAGCCTTGTTGACGGCGGGATTCGCGGGCGCGACGGACACGCGCTCGGACGCCAGCGGCACGAGCAGCTCCGCGGCCTCCGCGATCCCCACGTCGCGGCTCAGCCACGCCGCCTCGGCGTCCGGATCCGGAAGGATCACCGGCATCCGGTCGTGCACCGGCGCGGCGATCTCGTTCGCGGTCGTCGTGACGATCGCGACGCCGGTGCCGTCGTAGAGGCCGGCGAACGCGAACGGCGCCCCGCCGTCGACCGTGTAGCGGAACGGAATCCGCGCGCCGCCCTTGGCCTCCTGCTTGAGCCACTCGTACCAGCCGTCGGCGAGGACCAGCACGCGCCCGCCGGCCATCCGCCACTTGAAGCGCGTGGTCGCGGTCTCGGCGCGCACGTTGATCGGCGCGAACCTGGAGTTGCGGAACGGGCGCAGGCCCCATGGGACCGCGGCGGGCCGTCCGGGCTCCAGCACCGCCGCCACGGTCTCGGTCGGGCACACGTTGCAGCGGCCCAGTGTCTCCTGCGCCGGCGGCTCGATCAGCCCGAAGCGCTGCGCCAGGTCAGGACCGTCGACGGTCGAGAGCGTGTACCGGCCGCACACCTAGGCGATTGCTCCGCTTGGCCGTGCCATTGCCGACCGTGCGCTCGACCCCGTCCGCCCTCTCATGCGGTCTGCTCCTGTACCAGCCCGAGCTGCTCGATCGCCTGCTCGCGCAGCTTGAACTTCATCACCTTGCCGGTCACCGTCATCGGGAACTCGCTCACGCATTGAACGTAGCGGGGCACCTTGTAGTGGGCGATCCTGCCGCGGCAGTACTCCGCCACCGCCTCGTGGCCGAGCTCGGCGCCGCCGCGCGTCACGATCCACGCCATCAACTCCTCGCCGTAGCGCGCGTCGGGCACGCCGATCACCTGCACGTCGGCGACGTCCGGGTGGCCCATCAGGAACTCCTCGATCTCGCGCGGGTAGACGTTCTCCCCGCCGCGGATGACCATGTCCTTGATCCGGCCGACGATGTTCACGTAGCCGTCGGCGTCCATCACCGCCAGGTCGCCCGTGTGCATCCAGCGCGCCTGGTCGATCGCCTCGCGCGTGCGCTCCTCGTCGTCCCAGTACCCGAGCATGACGCTGTAGCCGCGGGTGCACAGCTCGCCGGGGGTGCCGCGCTCGACGATCCCGCCGGTCTCCGGCGAGACGATCTTCGTCTCCAGGTGCGGGCTCGTGCGACCGACGGTGCCGACGCGCTGCTCCATCGTGTCCTCGGCGCCCGTCTGCGTCGACACGGGCGAGGTCTCGGTCATGCCGTAGCAGATGGTCACCTCGTCCATGTGCATCTGCGAGACGACGCGGCGCATGGTCTCGATCGGGCACGGCGAGCCGGCCATGATCCCGGTGCGCAGGCTCGAGAGGTCGTAGTCGCCGAAGCGGGGGTGCTCGAGCTCCGCGATGAACATCGTGGGGACGCCGTAGAGGCTCGTGCAGCGCTCGTCCTGCACCGCGCGCAGCGTCGCCTCGGGATCGAACGCCGGCGCGGGGATCACCATGCACGCGCCGTGCGAGGTGCAGGCGAGGTTGCCCATGACCATGCCGAAGCAGTGGTAGTAGGGCACGGGGATGCAGACGCGGTCCTGCTCGGTGTAACCGCAGCCCTCGCCGACGAAGAAGCCGTTGTTGAGGATGTTGTGGTGGCTGAGCGTCGCGCCCTTCGGGAATCCGGTGGTGCCGCTCGTGTACTGGATGTTGATCGGGTCGTCGAACTGCGTCGCGGCCTGACGGTCCGCGATCTCGGCGGCGTCCACGCGCTCGCCCTCGGCCATGAAGCCGTCCCAGTCGCGGCCGATGAAGACGACCCGCTCGAGGCGCGGCAGGCTCGGGCGCACCTCGCCGACCATCGCGACGTAGTCGGAGGCCTTGAACGCCGTCGCGGCGACGAGCATGCGGCACCCCGACTGGCGCAGCGCGTACTCGAGCTCGGACGTCCGGTACGCCGGATTGATGTTGACCAGGATGATCCCGAGCTTCGCCGTCGCGTACTGGACGAGCACCCACTCGGCGCAGTTCGGGCTCCAGATGCCGACGCGATCGCCGGCCCGCAGGTCCGCGGCTATCAAGCTGCGCGCTGCGCGATCCACCGCCTCCCCCAGCTCCGCATAGCTGTAGCGCTCGCTCTGCTGCACGGACACGAGCGCCTCGCGGTCGCCCCAGCGGGCGATCGTGCGGTCCAGGTTGTCGCCGATCGTGTCTCCGAGCAGCGGGGTCCTGGACGTTCCCGATGCGTATGACGGCTCCATGACGGGAGACTATCCGGCTACGGCGGGGTCCGGGCGCATCCAGACGGTCTGCTGCGGGAACGGGATCTCGATCCCCTCGGCGTCGAACGCGCGCTTGATGCGCTCGCGCAGCTCGCGGGCGACGACCCACTGGCGCGACGGGCGCGTCTTGACCACCAGCCGCAGCGTCACGGCGTGCTGGCCGAGCGACTCGACGCCCCACAGATCGGGCTCTTCGAGGATGTCGGTGCCCTCGTTCCAGAGCTCGTCGGCGACGCGCTTGATCACCGTCCGGGCGTGGGAGAGGTCGGTGTCGTAGGCGACATCGACGTCCAGCAGCGCGCGCGACCAGTGCTGGCTCATGTTGCCGACGCGGCGGATCTCCCCGTTGGGCACGTGCCAGACCGTGCCGTCGACGCTCCGCAGCCGCGTCGTGCGCAGGCTGACGGCCTCCACCGTGCCGGAGATCCCGGGCTCGAGGTCGACGATGTCGCCGACGCCGAACTGGTCCTCGACGAGGATGAAGAAGCCCGACAGGAAGTCCTTGACCAGCGACTGCGAGCCGAAGCCGATCGCGACGCCGAGGATGCCGGCGCCCGCCAGCAGCGGCGCGAGGTCGAAGCCGAGCTCGCCCAGGACGAGCAGTCCGGCGACGAGCCAGACGACGAAGGACACGATGCTGCGCAGCACGCTCGCGAGCGCCTCGATGCGCTGCGTGGCGCGGATCGAGATCTCCTCGGTCTCCAGCAGCGCATCGGGCGTCCGGCGGCGGACGGCGCTCAAGCGCTCGCGCACGCCTCCGGAGTGCAGGCCGCGCAGCATGCGCTTGATCGCCCGGCGGGCCACGCGGCTGACGACGATCGCCATCACGACGATCACGACGATCGCGAGCGGGCTGCCGAGCAGGAACTCGACGACCTTGTCCGTGTCCACGTTCACGGCGGGAGCGGTCACCTCCAGGGTGGGTAGGGCTGGCCACACGGAAAGACACCAGATAGCCGTGCGGCGGCGGGGACGCCGGGGCGCCAGGCTATCGGGTGTGATTCGCGTCTTCTCTTCCCTGAGCGAGTTCCGCGCCGACGATCCGCGCCGCGAGGGCGACGATCAGCTCGAGCTCGGGCGCTGGTGGCTCGCCGTCGACGGCGAGAGCTACGCGGCCGCATGGGCGCCCGGCACCGGCGAGCTCTACCTCGTCAGCCACGAGACCGGCCGCGTGCGGATCCTCGGCGAGCCGATGGATCGCCGCGAGGTCGTCCTGCGCATGGACGGCTGGCGCGGCGTCGTCGGGCGGCGGGCCAGCGTCGAGTGGCTGCTGGCTCAGTTTCCCCGCGGCGTCAAGCGCGCGACGGGCGGCGGGATCGGATCCAAGGGCTGGAGCGTCTGCCCCACCAGCTTGAAGCGCACCTTCGCGCGCCCCGCGCTCGTGTCGTAGGCGAGCGTCACGCTCGTCTTCGAGCTCTTCGAGACCCGCACCTTGGTCGACGGCGACGTCGAGTCCTTGCCGACGAACGTCTGCCGGTCGAAGAAGAACGCGTAGCTGCCGCCCCCGGCATCCCCGACCGGACGGCCGATCAGCACGCGCAGCCTCGCCTTGAAGTCATAGTCGCGCAGGCGCAGCGTCGTGTAGCCCTGACTGCGGACCTGGGCGACCGCGGCCTTTCGCTGCGCGAGCTGCGCCTTGGTGGGGCCCTTCGGCTTGGCCTTCTTCTTCTTGGGCTTCGGGGTCGCCGTGGCCTTCGGCGTGAGCGCCGATGCCGTCCCCGGCCCGTCCTTGTCGCCGCCGTCCGGGGCGATCATCAGCGCCGACGCGACGGCGGTGCCGAGCAGCGCGGCCGTCGCCAGCAGCGCGGCGGCGCGCGCCGCCCAGCGCGACGCTCCCCGGCGGTGGTGCGGCAGCCGCCGGCGATCGCGCTCGGCCTTCACCCTCCGCGCTTCAGAGTCCATCCCGACGCGATCGTCCACGAACTGGACCGCCGCGTCAATGGGGACTGAGCCCTAACCAAAGAACGTCTGCTGCAGGAGGAAGGCGTTGAGGCAGATGATCAGCGTCGCGACGATGCTCGCCAGGACGGTCGTCGCGCGGCGGTTCACCAGCGCGCCCATGACGTCCTTGCGGCGCGTCAGCAGCACCATCGGGACCAGCGCGAAGGGAATCCCGAACGAGAGCACGACCTGACTGACGACCAGCGTGTCGGACGCGTTGAGGCCGATGCCGAGGACGACCAGCGACGGCGCCATCGTCACCGCGCGGCGCAGGAAGAGCGGGATGCGGCGGTCGATGAAGCCCTGCATGACCACCTGGCCGGCGAACGTGCCGACGCTCGAGCTCGAGAGGCCGGACGCGAGCAGCGCGACCGCGAAGGCCAGCGCGGCGCCGCCGCTGAGCAGGCGCTCGAAGCCGGCGTGCGCGCCCTCGATCGAGTCCACGCCGGTCAGGCCCGACGTGTGGAACAGCGACGCCGCCACCAGCAGCATCGACAGATTGATGACACCCGCCAGGCCCATCGCGAGCACGACGTCCAGGCGCTGGAAGCGCAGCAGCTCGCGCCGCTCCTCGATCGACTCCGCCGGGATGCGGCGCGATGTCAGCGCGGAATGCAGGTAGACGACGTGCGGCATCACAGTCGCGCCGAGGATCCCGACCGCGAGCATCACGCTGTCGGTGCCGCTGAAGTGCGGGATCAGGCCCGCCGCCGCCGCGCCGGTGTCGACGTGGACGTGCAGCAGGTCGTACATGAAGCCGAGGAAGACGATCCCGAGGAAGCCGGCGATCGCGAGCTCGAACTTGCGCGCTCCGCGCGACTGCAGTGCCAGGATCGCGAACGCGACGACCGCGGTCATCAGGCCCGCGACGAACGGCGGGACGCCGAACAGCAGGTTCAGCGCGATCGCGGCGCCGACGAACTCCGCGAGGTCGGTCGCGATCGCGATCGCCTCGGCCTGGAGCCAGAGGCCGAACGTCACGGGCTTGCGGAAGTGCTCGCGGCACAGCTCCGGCAGGTTCTTGCCCGTCGCGATGCCGGTCTTCGCCGACAGGTACTGCACGAGCATCGCCATCAGGTTCGCCGCGACGATGACCCACAGCAGCATGTAGCCGTACTTGGCGCCGCCGGCGATGTTGGTGGCGAAGTTGCCCGGGTCGATGTACGCGACGGACGCGACGAACGCCGGCCCGAGCATCGCGATCACGCCGCGGACGCGACCGCGTGCCCGTGTCCGGCGCAACGGCGAAGGGAGCGGCAGCGTGGCCGCCTCGGCGGAGACCGGAGGCGTCACAGCCGGACCCTCATCGCGCCGGCGAGCGTCCCGCCGAGGACGTGCGTGGTACCGCGGAAGGTCACGAACAGCGGGCCGCCGAACGGCTGCTTGTCCGCCACCTCGACCGTGTCGCCCGGCGCGATGCCGCGCTCGGAGAGGTAGCGCAGCATCTCCGGGTCGGCGTCCGACACGCGCACGAAGGTCCCGCGCGCGCCGGGCTCGAGCGAGGCGAGCGACGTCGTCTCCTCCTCGGGCAGCTCGAGGTCGGCGCTCGGGATCGGGTCGCCGTGCGGGTCGTGCGTCGGGTCGCCGAGCTTGGCGGCGATCAGCGCCTCGAGATCGTCGGACAGGACGTGCTCGAGCACCTCCGCCTCGTCGTGCACGCGATCCCACGGCACGCCGAGGGACTCGGAGAGGTAGAGCTCCAGCAGGCGGTGGCGGCGCAGGACCTCCAGTGCCACCTTGGTGCCGGCGGACGTCAGCCGGACGCCCCGATAGGGCACGTGCGTGACGAGCCCGTGCTCGTCGAGCTTGCGCACCATGCCCGAGGCCGAGGCCGGGGTGACGCCGAGGCGCCCGGCGAGCGCGGTCGTCGCCACGGCGCCGTCCGCGCGCTGCTGGAGCGCGAAGATCGCCTTGGCGTAATCCTCGACTGCGGCGGAGAACTCTGTTTCTCGGGCTGCCACGCATGAGATTATGGCATGGCTAAACCGAGGCTTCAAGGCTACCCTCGGCTCTATGCGCCGTGCCGTGATCGTGCTCTCGGTGATCGGGGTCGGGATCGCCGGCTACCTCACGTGGGTCCACTACGGGCACCTGTCCGTCGTCTGCCTCTCCGGCGGCGGCGGCTGCGAGAAAGTCCAGAGCTCGGACTACGCGGAGCTGGCGGGCATCCCGGTCGCACTGCTGGGACTGCTCGGCTACGTGGGAATCCTGGGCAGCACGCTGCTCCTGCCGGCCGATGAGGGCAAGCTCGCGAGTGCGTTCCTCGCGCTGGTCGGCTTCGGCTTCTCGATGTACCTGACGTGGGCGGAGCTGTTCCGCATCCACGCGATCTGCCAGTGGTGCGTCGCCAGCGCGACGATCATGACCGCGCTGATGGTGCTGACGCTCGTCCGGCTGCTGCACTACGAGGCGCCGCGCACGAGCGCGAGTCCCGAGAGCGCGACGGCGCATAGCGCGACCGACGCGCCGGCGGCGATCTCCAACCGGTAGGAGACGATCAGGCCGGCCGCGCCGGCGGCGGCCGCCAGGGCCGCCGCGGTGGCAAGGGCGGCGGGAAGCCGCTTGGTGAGCGCGAGCGCGGCGGTCGCAGGCGCGAGGATCAGCGCGATCAGCAGGAGGTTCCCGAGCCCCTGGACGGCCGCGACGGTCGTGATCGCGAGCACGACCAGCAGCCCCAGGTCGGCCCTCGGCGCGCTGACCCCGAGGGCGTGGGCGGAGCCGCGGTCGAACGCGGTGACGGCGAGGCTGCGGTAGGTCGCCGCGAGGGCGGCGATGACGGCCGCCGCGAGCGCCGCCGCGGCGATCAGGTCGGCGTTGGTGATGCCGAGCAGGTCGCCGAACAGGATCTCCCCGAGCCGCGGCGGCGTCTCGGGCGAGAGCGCCAGCATCCCGCCGAGGCCGAACAGGCCGGAGACGACGACCGCCACCCCGACGTCTCCCTCGGCGCGCCGGTCGCGCGCCACGAGCGCGATCCCGGCCGCGGCGGCGAGCACGCCGCCGGCGGCGCCGAAGATCAGCGGCACGCCGACCAGCGCCGCGACGACGAGGCCCGGCAGCATCGCGTGCGAGAGCGACTCGGCGGCGTACGCGCGCCGCAGCAGGAGGATCCAGACGCCGAGCGGGCCGCACGCCGCGCCGAGCACGAGCGCCTCCAGCAGCGCCCGCTGCATGATGCCCGTGGAGAACGGGGCGGTCAGCCAGCCCACGCGATCACCTCGACGCGCGCCGCCATCAGTGCGCGTGGTCGTGGTGCACGACCGTCACGGCGTCCTGCGCCCCGTCCAGGACCACCAGCTCGGCGCCGTAGGTCGCGCGCAGGACCTCGGTCGTCAGGACCTCGGCCGGCGCGCCGAACCCGACCTGCCGGTGGTTGACGCACAGCACGCGCGGCCAGGCGCGGGCCTGGGCGACGTCGTGGGTGGCGACCAGCAGCGCGCGCCCCTCGGATCGCAGCTCGCCGAAGACCGCCTCGATGCGGGCGGCGCTGGCGTGGTCGACGCCCGAGAGCGGCTCGTCGAGCAGCATCACCGGCGAGTCCTGCACGAGCGCGCGGGCGATCAGGACGCGCTGGCGCTGGCCGCCGGAGAGCGCGCCGAAGCGCTCATGCGCGCGGTCGGCGAGCCCGACGCGGCCGAGCGCCTCCTCCGCGCGCCGGCGGTCGTCGCGCGAGACGCGCCGGTACCACGGCGTCCGCCCGTACGCGCCCATCAGCGCGACGTCGAGCGCGCTGACCGGGAAGTCCAGCCGCGCCCGCTCGGTCTGCGGCACGTATGCCGGCCGCTCGGCCACGCGCACCTCGCCGGTCCGGTACGGGAGCTCGCCGAGCAGCGCCCGGAAGAGCGACGTCTTGCCGCCGCCGTTGGGGCCGAGCACGCCGGCGATCTCCCCCGCCCGGACCTCGAACGCGAGGCCGCCGAGCACGTCCTGGGCACGCGCATAGCCGCCGCGGAGATCGCGCGCGGAGACGAGCGCCGCGGGGAAGCGCGCGGGCGCGTCGGCGCTCATGCGATCGCCGCCTCTCGCCGCGTCGCCACCGCGACCGCCGCGTACGCCAGCGCGCCGATCACCGCGAGCGCCGGGCCGGCACCCACGTCGACGGCGTCGGCGAGCCAGATCGCCGCGAGCCCCTCGACGGCCGCGAGCCCCGTCGTCGCGAGCTGCTGGGTCCGCAGCGGCGGCTCCAGCAGGCGCACCGTCGCGGCCGGGACGATCAGGACGACGGTGACGAGCAGGGCGCCGACCGCGTCGAGCGAGACGACGACCGCGATCGCCACCGCGACCAGCAGCATCCGGTCGGCGAGCGCCGTCCTGACGCCCGCGGCCCGCGCGCCGTCCTCGTCGAACCCGCCCGCCAGCCACGCCCGCCCCGCCGCGGCGTCGAACGCGACCGCGGCGACCGCGGCCACCGCCGTGAGCCAGAGGTCGAGCGGCTTGAGCGCGATCAGGCTGCCGAACAGCAGGCGGTCGACGCCGGCGCCGGAGTGGTAGACGTCGGACGCCAGCACGACGCCGATCGCCAGCGCCGCGACCAGCAGCAGCCCGGTCGCCGCGTCGGCGTCCATCCGGCGCGTGCGCGACAGGCGCTCGAGCGCACCGCCGAACCCGAGCGCGCACGCCAGGGCGGCGAGCTGCGCCGGGATCCCCCACGGGCCCGCGACCACCAGGCCGGGGAACGTGGCCGTCCCGATCGCGTGCGTGTAGAACGGCAGCCGCCGCAGGACGATCCACGTCCCCAGCACGCCCGCGAGCACCGCGAGCAGCAGGATCTCCACGAGCCCGCGCTGGATGTATGGGGCGGCCAGGTCAGGCATCGAGGTGGCAGCTCACCGCGCCGCTCGTGAAGCCGTCGGCGAGCGCGCGCGTGTTGGCCTCGATCGAGCCGATGTACGTCGCGCCCGAAGAGCGGGGCGGACCAAGCGAGTCGGCCCACAACGCGGCGCCGAGCCGCGCGCCGGTCTGGCGGGCGATCGCCTCCTCGACCTTCGGGTTGACCGAGCTCTCCGCGAAGATCGTGCGAACCCCGGTGCGCCGGATCGTGCCGACGAGCTTGGCGACGTCGCCGGCCGAGGGCTGCGCCGCGGTCGTCAGGGCCGGGATGACCGCGCCGACGACCCGGATCCCGTACCGGCGCGCGTAGTAGCCGAGCGCGTCGTGGCTGGTGACGAGCAGCCGCTCGCCGGCCGGAACGCGCGCCATGCACGCGCGGACCTCCGCGTCCAGCCTGCGCAGCCGCCCGAGATAGCGCGCCGCGTTCGCGCGGTAGACGGCGGCGCCCGCCCCGTCCGCACGGATCAGCGCGTCGCGGATCGCGACCACGCCCTTCTCCACGCGCGACGGATCCTGCCACCAGTGGGGATCGCCGCCCTCGAACCCGCCCGCGCGCCCCGCCTCGACGACGTCCGACGCGTCGACGCCGGCCGCCGAGAGGGCGTCGCCGAGCCACGCGTCGGCCTCGCCGCCCGAGCTCACGACGAGATCGGCGTGCAGCAGCGCCTTGACGTCCCCCGGCCGCACCTCGTACTCGTGCGGATCCGTGTTCGGGGACAGCACCTGGTGCACCGAGGCGCGCGTGCCCACGACGGTGCGGGCGAAGTCCGCCACCTGCGTCGTCGTGGCGACGATCCGCAGGGCCTCCGGGCCCGCGGCCTCGCGATCGCCGCCGCACGCCGCGACGGCGGCGGTCAGCACGGCGAAGGCGAGCGGGCGCAGCATCGGCGGCATCTTACTGAAAATCATTATCGTTCTCATCCCACGCGGTAAACTGGCCGCATGGAGTGGAGCGAGCACGCCCGCCGCGAGCTCAATCGCGCCGGGCACCGCACCGGCGGGGCGCGCGACGCGGTCGTCGAGCTCCTCGCGGGGCAGGACTGCTGCCTCAGCGCGCAGGACATCCACGACCGGCTCCGCGGCGGCGAGCGCGCCGTCGGCCTCGCCAGCGTCTACCGCGCGCTCGAGGTGCTCACGCAGCTCGGGCTCACCCGCCGCGTCGACGTCGGCGGCACCGCCGCCTACGAGCCGGCGAGCCCCGGCGGCGAGCACCACCATCACGCGATCTGCGACCGCTGCGGCAAGCTCGACGCCTTCGAGGACGAGCAGCTGGAGGCGCTGATCGACGGCGTCGCCGAGCGGCTCGGCTACGCGATCGGCGAGCACGAGATCGTCCTGCGCGGCGCCTGCCCGGACTGCGCCGGCGAGCGCTCGATCCACGTCGAACGCTGATCGCAGGATCCATTTCAGTTCCCCGCACCGGCCCTTTTCGACCGATGCTGTGTTCCGGACGCTGATGGCTGGACGGAACCTCACGCGCCGCGACGCGCTCCGCCTCGGCGCGGGCGCCGTCGCAGTGAGCGCGCTTCGCGTCTCCCCCGCGCGCGCCGCGGCGCCGCCGCTCTTCGAGCTCCCACTGCCCGACCGCGGCGCCCACGCCTCGAGCGCCTGGCACACGACCGCGGTGCTGCGCGCCCCGCGCCGCTTCGACCTCGTCGGCCTCACATGGGCCGGCGGCGCCTCGATCCAGGGCCAGGTCCGCGCCCGCAGGCGCAGCGGGCGCTGGACCGCCTGGCTCCCGCTGCCGCGCCTCGACGGCCACGCCCCTGACGGCGGCGCCGCGCCCGCCGGCACCGATCCGGCCTTCACCGGCGCCGCCGACGAGCTCCAGTTCCGCCTGCGCGGCTCCGCGAGCCGGCTCACGGCGAAGCTCGTCCACGCGCTCGGCGAGGCGCCGCGCGTACGGCCGCACGCGCAGGCCGCCCAGGTCGGCCAGCCGCCGGTGATCCCGCGCGCCTCGTGGGGCGCCGACGCCGTTCCGCCGCGCGCCGCGCCGGAGTACGGCGTCGTGGAGGCCGCGTTCGTCCACCACACGGTCGGCACGAACGACTACGCGCCCTCCGACAGCGCCGCCATCGTGCTCGGCATCGCGCGCTACCACCGCGACACCAACGGCTGGAACGACATCGGCTACAACTTCCTCGTCGACAAGTACGGCCAGATCTTCGAGGGCCGCGCGGGCGGGATCGAGGCGGCCGTCGTCGGCGCCCAGGCGCAGGGGTACAACGCGCAGTCGACGGGCATCGCCTGCCTCGGCACGTTCTCCGCCGTCACGCAGAGCGAGGCGGGGCTCCAGGCGCTGGCGAAGCTGATCGGCTGGAAGCTCTCGCTCCACGCGGTGCCCGTGACCGGCCAGGTCACGCTGACGTCCGCGGGCGGCCCGTCGAACCGCTACGCATCCGGCACGCCGGTGACCGTCAACCGCATCTGCGGGCACCGCGACGGCGACAGCACGTCCTGCCCGGGCGACGTCCTCTACGGCCAGCTCGCCGACCTGCGCAGCCGCGCCGCGCGCTTCGCCGGCCCGGTCTCCGGGATCGTCGTGCGCGCCGCCTCACGCCAGCACGGCACGACGCCCGTGAGCCTCAACGGCGTCCTGCACTTCGCCGACGGCTCGTCGCCCTCCGGCGCGCCGCTGAGCGTCGAGTTCACCGCCGTCGGCTCGGCCTGGACGCAGGTCGCGACCACGATCTGCGGCCCCGACGGCACGTGGGCGGCCAACCCCGTGCTGCCGTCCAGCGGCAAGGTCCGCGCGGTCTTCGCCGGCGACGGCTCGCGCCCGAAGGTCGAGTCGGGCGCGATCACCGTCCAGGTCGTGCCGAAGATGAGCCTGAGCGTCGACAAGCGCCGCGCCCGTGCCGGCAGCACGTTCGCCGTCAGCGGCACGATGTCGCCCGCGCAGGCGCGCGTCACCTGCCTGCTCGAGCGCCAGGTCGGCCGCCGCTGGGCGACGGTGCAGCGCAAGCGCGTCCCGGTCCGCAACGGCGCCTACGCGACGTCGGTGCGCCCGTCCAAGGCCGGGCTCTACCGCGTCTCGATCATGGCGGACGGCGTGACTCGCAGGAAGACGCTGCGCGCTACTCGCGCCTGAGCCAGCCGGCGAGCTTGTCCGCGGCGTCGCCGGCCTTGTCGCCCACCTTGCTCACGCCCTCCCCGAACTCGCGGAAGATGCCGCGGAAGCGCTCGGCGTAGAACTCGCTCGCCGAGCCGGCCTCCTCGCGCGGGTCGACGGGCTCGCTGCGCTTGCGGTACTCGCCGCTCATGATCCGGTCGTAGTCGCCCGAGCGGACCCACTTCTGGATCTCGGACACGCGCCGGACCGGGTACTGATGCGTCTGGAGCAGCTCCGACCGGAAGCGGCTGAACTTGTCCCACCCGGGCTCCAGCTCCACGTACTCGGCCGCCTGCGCGACGAACGCGTCGAGGCTCAGCCGGCGCGAGGCGGTGCCGCCGGCGAGCACCATCAGCGTCTGGCACGTCGTCATCGGGCTGCGGTTCACGAGCGTCGCGGCGCGGTCGCACGTCAGCTCCGCCGCCCGGTACCACTCGAGCAGCGCGAGCTGGACGGCGAGCAGCGGGAGGCCGGCGAAGAACGGCAGCCGCATCAGCGCCCGCGCGCCGAAGGCCGTCAGGATCGCCAGCGCCGTCGAGTACAGGACGTGGTCGGAGAGGATGTGGCCGGCCTCGTGCCCGAGCACGGTCCGCAGCTCCAGGTCGTCCAGCGTCGAGACGGTCGAGGACTGCAGGAGCACGATGGGTCGCTGCGAGCCGATCGCGCTCGCGTTGATGAACGGGCCCTGGCCGAGGTAGAGCTCGGGGACCTCCTGGATGTCCAGCCGCGCCAGCGCCGCGCGGTGGGAGGCCCAGACCTCGGGCAGCTGCGCGTCGCCGAGCCGGACGTAGTTGCCCAGCAGCTCCTGCCGCAGCGCTCGCTCCCCGCCGTACTCGATCAGCTTGCGCACGACCGTGTCGAGCATCGGGATCGAGTGCAGCGCCGCGGTCGCGGCGCGATCGGCGGGATGCTCGTAGGCCTTCGGCGAGATCTCGATCAGTCGCTGGTCATCGGGCAGCGTGGCGGCGGACATGAAGGCCAAGGTAGTCGGTCAGGGGCGGTCTCTCACCCGAATGACCAGGCGCAGACCGCTCCAGACCTCGTCAATGGCCGCGACCTTGTTGTCCACGAGCGCGTTCGCCAGCGCGAGCTCGCGCACGATGTTCTCGTCGAGGTCGGTCGGCACCTTCGACGCCCGCTTCGGCCACGCGATCCACAGCCCCGCGTTCGGCACCATCGCCGTACGCAGCGCCGGCATCCGCCGCTCGAGGTCGCGCCGCTCGAGATGAAAGCTCACGAGGACGTCCGCCTCGCCGCGCAGCGACCGCACCACCCGCACCGCCTTCGGCAGCTCGCCGAGCGAGAACCCCTCGGGAGCGCCCAGCAGCAGCACGCGGTGCCCCGGCTTGATCCCGAGCTTCTTGGGCAGCGGCGTGCCCGAGTAGCCCGCGGCGGTCATGCGCGCCAGCCTACGGGCGCGCCCCCCCGGCTTCGCCACTGCGCGCGAGGGGTGCACGACGTTCCCGCGCGAACAACGTCGACCTGTCGCGGGGGAGAATCGCCGCCTGGGCGATTCCCCAGCGACGCCGGACCGCAGGGCCAGCCGTCGCCTTGCAGGATCGTCTGCCCCGATAGTGCTGCACGGCGGGTTGCATTCGGGTTGAATGGAACGCGTGAGCAGCGCTTCGGGGTCGCGCGCGGACGTCTTGGACGGACTCGACGTGCGAGCGGCGTTCCAGCCGATCATCGATCTCCGCGACGGATCGGTGATCGGGTACGAGGCGCTGGCGCGCCCGAGCGACGGAACTCCGCCCGAGGAGCTGTTCGCCGCCGCGCGCGAGCAGGGCCGGCTCGCCGAGGTCGACCGCGCGTGCCGCCAGGCCGCGCTGCGCGAGGCCGCCGACGGCGGGCTGCGCGCGCCGTTCGCGCTCTTCCTCAATGCCGACGCGGGCGCGCTCGAGCACGAGGTGCCCGAGCTGCCGCCCGGCCACGCGACGCTGGTGATGGAGATCACCGAGAGCGCGCTGACCGAGCGCCCGGACGCGGTCCTGCGCTCGCTGACCGCGCTGCGCACGCACGGCTGGGGCGTCTCGCTCGACGACATCGGCGCGGACTCGCGCTCGCTGGCGCTGATGCCGCTCCTGTATCCCGACGTGATCAAGCTCGACCTGCGGCTGCTGAGCGAGCGCGCGCCCGCGGACGTCGCCCGCGTCGTGACCGCGGTCGGCTTCGAGGCCGAGCGCCGGCACGCGACCGTGCTCGCCGAGGGCATCGACTCCGACGCGCAGCTGGCGATGGCGCGCGCGGCCGGCGCGACGCTCGGCCAGGGCTTCCTGCTCGGCGAGCCGGGTCCGCTTCCGGACCCGCTGCCCGAGCCGGGGCGGCCGCTTCGGCTCGCGGGGACCGGCGGGGCCCCGGACGGTCCGCTCCCGTACCAGCGCGTGACCAACTGGCGGCGGCCGACGCGTGGCGTGCAGCAGCTGGCGGAGCGCGCCGCGGCGCTGCTGTCCGGGCAGGCCGCCGCGCTCGGCGAGACCGGCATGGTGCTCGCGGCGCCGCCCTCGGACGACGGGACCGCCGCGCGCGCCCGCTACGGCGAGCTGCGCGAGCGGATCGGCTTCGTCGGCGTGCTCGACGACGGGGCGCTCGGCGGGACGTGGACCGAGGTCGCGCTCGGGCCCGGCTACGGCGCCTGCTTCGTGGCCACGCCCGACGGCGGCGACTGGCTGTTCGCGACCTCCTACGACCGCGAGCTGGTCGTCGAGTGCGCGCTGCTGCTCATGGCGCGCTTGCCGCCTGCTCCGCCACGCCGCTGATCACCTTCGACACCTGCGCGCCCTGCCACGCCAGCGGCGAGGCCCCCTCCTCCTCGGTGACGAGCTCCGCGCCCGGGATCGCCTCGGCGTAGCGCTCGCCGATCGCGTAGGGGTGCTCGGGGTCGACCTCGTCGCGGCTGGCGACGACGACGGCGGGCGCGTCGATCCGCTCGAGCTCCTCCCAGCGCTCGAACGGACGCGAGCGCGGGACCGCCCGCAGCGCGTCGGCGAGGGCGTCGGGGTGGTCGTGGGCGGAGAGCCGCTGATGCAGCACGCGGTCGATCGTCTCGCGCCACTTGTCGGGGACCGGCGGCGTGCCGTACGCCTCCACGAAGCCCTCCACCCGGCCCTCGCGCAGGCCCTTCGAGAGCCGGTCCCAGCGATCGAAGCGGTGCTCCTGGTCCTCGTCGGGATCGAACGCGGGCGTGATCACGACGAGCCCGGCGACGCGCTCGGGGTGGGCGAGCGCGAACCGCGTCAGCGTGTGGGCGCCCATCGAGGAGCCGGCCAGGACGGCGCGGTCGACGCCGCGCTGGTCGAGGGTCGCGAGCAGGTCGCCGGCCAGGCGCTCGTAGCCGTAGTCGTCCGGGCTGGGCGCCGGGTCGGAGTGGCCGTGTGCACGGGCGTCGTAGGCGATCACGCGGTGCCCGGAGCGCTGCAGCGCGCTCGAGCCCATCACGACGTAGCGCCGCGTCGCGGTCAGGCCGTGGAGCAGGACGACGACCGGTCCTTCGCCGGACTCCTCGCCCGCGATCCGGATGCCTTCGCTCTCGACTGTGAACTGGTCCGCCATGGCCGGAGACAGAGGGTAGTTATCCTCGGAACGTGCCCGTCGATACCTCTGAAGCCACCTTCCAGCGCGACGTCATCGACCGCTCCTACGAAGTCCCCGTCGTGGTCGACTTCTGGGCCGAGTGGTGCGGGCCCTGCCGCTCGCTCGGGCCGGTGATCGAGAAGGCGGTCGACGCCCGCGAAGGCCAGGTGGAGCTGGTCAAGCTCGACACCGACGCCAACCAGCGGCTCGCCGCCGAATACCGCATCCAGTCGATCCCCGCGGTGAAGGCCTTCAAGGACGGCCGCGTGATCGACGAGTTCGTCGGCGCGCTCCCGCCCGCGGCGGTCGAGCGCTTCCTCGATGGCCTCGCGCCGTCGGAGGCCGAGCGGCTCGTGGAGGCCGGCGGCGAGCAGAACCTGCGCCGCGCGCTCGAGCTGGAGCCGGGCCGCGCCGACGCGACGCTGGAGCTCGCGAAGCTGCTGGCCGACCGCGGCGACCGCGAGGAGGCGCTGTCGGTGCTCGCCAACGTCGCCGGCTCGTTCGCCGCCGAGGGCCTGGCCGCGCGGCTGCGGCTCGAGGCCGACGAGGCGCTGCGCCAGGCGTTCGCCGCGCTGGACGCGGGCGACACCGAGCGGGGGCTGGATCTCCTGATCGAGGCGATCGCCGCCGCGGAACCGGACAAGCGCGAGGACCTGCGCAAGGCGATCGTCGGCGTGCTGGACGAACTCGGCGTCGAGCACCCGCTCGCGCGCGACTCGCGCCGCCGTCTCGCCTCGGCGCTCTACTAGAGCTCCAGCACGAGCTGGCCGACCGGCGCGACGGGCGCCGGCGGCCGGTCGGGCTCGAGGTCGTCGAAGCTCGCGAGCCGGACGCCGAGCAGGCGGACCGCCTGCGCGGGCGCGTACGCGCGCAGCAGCTCCAGCGCGGTCTCCGTCACCAGCTCGGTGTCGTTGGTCGCGCCGTCGACGGTTCGCGCGCGGGTCACCGTGGTCCAGTCGGCGAGGCGGACCTTGATCGCGATCGTGCGCCCCCGGCGGCCCTTCGCCTGCAGGCCCTCGCACAGCTCGCGCGAGAGCCGCCGCAGGACGTCCTCCAGCTCGGCCGGCGAGGCGATGTCGGTGTCGAAGGTCCGCTCGGTCGAGACCGACTTCGCCGCGCCCGACTCCGTCTCGACCGGCGAGTCGTCGTGGAACGTCGCGCGCGCCTTGAGGTAGCGCGCCGTGCGGTCGCCGAAGCGGGCCGCGAGCTGCGCCTCGTCGGCCTCCTGCAGCTGGGCCACCGTCGTGTACCCGAGCTCGGCCAGCCGCTCGGCGGTCTTCGGGCCGATGCCGGGCAGGCGGCGCGTAGGCGCCGGCGCGAAGCGCACGCACGCCTCCTCGCGGCCCATCGCGACGAAGCCGGCGGGCTTGCCGAGGTCCGAGCAGCACTTGGCGACCAGGCGCGACGGCCCGACGCCGACCGAGATCTGGATTCCCGTCTGCGCCTTGACCTCGGCGACCAGCTCGCGCAGCACGCGCAGCGGCTTGGGCACGCCCGTCAGGTCGGCGTACGCCTCGTCGAGCCCCATCCGCTGCACGCGCTCCAGCCGCTCCCCCACCATCCGCCACACGTCGCGCGACTTGTCGCGGTAGGCCGTGAAGTCGGGCGGGATCACGATCGCGTGCGGGCACAGCCGGCGCGCCTGCGAGGCAGGCATCGCGGACCCCACGCCGAACTCGCGCGCCTCATAGGACGCGGTCGTCACGACGCTGCGGGGCCCCGAGCCCGCGACGATCACCGGCTTGCCCTGCAGCTCAGGGCGCCGCAGGAGCTCGACGGTCGCATAGAAGGCGTCGCAGTCGAGATGGGCGATCACGCGCTTCGCGCTCACCCCACGAGGTTAAGCGGCGGCGCGGATCGAACGTGGGTTCGCGCGACGCGCACCGCGGCGCGTGCGCGGCGGACCGCTAGTTCGCCACCTGGATGGCGCCGTGACCGCTGAAGCCGAGCCTCTGCGCGGTCGCGGCCGTGAGGTCGAACTCGCGCCCGTAGACGTAGGGCCCGCGGTCGATCACCCGCACGCGCACGACGCGGCGGCCCTTGCGCAGCGTGATCTTGGTCCCGCACGGCAGCGACTTGTGCGCGACGCCCATGCTCCCGGTCGTGAGCGTCCCGCCGCAGCCGAGCCGGTTCCCGTACAGCCCGGGGCCGTACCAGGACGCGTTCGCGTAGCGGTAGACGTTCAATCGCCCGAGGGACCGGGTCGTACCGTCGCTTAGACGAACGCGGGCGCGGGTGCTCATGGTGCGCCGGACGCGGTCGCGCAACAGGTAGCGGCCCGACGCGCCGGTGCGATCGCGGTCGAGCGTGGCCCAGTGCGAGCCGCGCCTGACCTGCAGCGCGGCGGTGACGGGACCTGGCGCACGGACGCGCCCCGCGACGGTCACCCGGTGCCCGAGCCGTACGTTCATGCGCTTCGCGCTCACGCCGACCTTCGAGGCATGAGCGGGTGTCTGGGCGCCGGCCGAAGCAGCCGTCGCCGTTGTCGCCGTAAGGCACAGCGCGCCCGCACAAGCGGCACGGCGCAGCGTGGATCGCGACATCCGATCCTCCTGTGTGCATCGGTCCCTCTGCCTGCAGTAACGACGACCCCGGCGCGCGCTCTCCGGCGCGCGGATTCAAACCTTCAGGGGTCCCCCGCCCGCGAGCGCCCCTTGCACTCGCGGCTCGGCTTGACCGAAATTTCGAGTCAACGACGCTAGCACAATAAAAAACGGTGCCTAGCGCCGTACGGCGCCACTGGCACTTTCGGGGGGTCCGGAGAGAGGCCTCGGGCGGCGGCGCGAGGCCGCTCAGCCGCGTTTCAGGCGGCGATGCCGAGCGGGTCGGCCGCCACGAACTCGTCGCGTAGCCGCTCCAGGCCGAGCCGGATCCGGCTCTTGGCGGTGCCCAGCGGGATCCGCTCGCGACGGGCGATCTGGTCCGCGCTGAGGCCGCCCCAGTAGGCGAGCACGAGCGCCGCGCGCTGCGTCTCGGGCAGCTTGCGCAGGGCAGCGCGCACGGCGGCCGACTCCGCGCCGCGCTCGGCGAGCAGGCCGGGATCCTCGTCGACGCGCTCCTCCGAGCCGGCCACGACCCGCAGGCGCTCGGACGCCCGCCCGCGCACCTGCCCCTCGCGCCACAGGTCGAGCGCGCGCGAACGCGCCATCAGGCGCAGGAACGAGCCGAGCTCCCCGCGGCGCGCGTCGTACGCGCCGGGCCGCCGCCACACGCGCAGGAACACGTCCTGCACGACGTCCTGCGCCTGACCGGCGTCGCCGAGGATGCGCAACGCCGCGGCGTACACGCCGCGCTGATGCTGGGCATACGCCTCGCGGAACCCCTCCGCCTCTCTTAGCTCGACCGTTGATCGGACCGTCACGGAAACGTTATACACGATGTTGAAGGTTCGTAAACACCACCGTGAAGAGGACAATCGAGGTGATGGCGAATGCCGACCGGCTCAGCGGGCTCGACGCCTCGTTCCTGTCCTTCGAGCGTCAGGGCGCGCACATGCATGTCGGCTCGGTGCTGGTCTTCGAAGGGACACCGCCGGCGTACGACGACCTGGTCGAGCACGTCGAGAGCCGGCTGCACCTGGTCCCGCGCTACCGCCAGCGGCTCGCGTTCCCGCCGTTCGGCGCGGGCCGGCCCGTGTGGGTCGACGACCGCCACTTCAACACCCGCTACCACGTGCGCCACTCGGCGCTGCCGGCGCCCGGCGACGACGACCAGCTGCGCCGGCTCGCGGGCCGGCTGTTCTCGCAGCGGCTGGACCGCGCCAAGCCGCTGTGGGAGCTGTGGCTGGTCGAAGGCGTCGGCGACCGCTTCGCCGTCATCTGCAAGACCCACCACGCGCTCGTCGACGGCATCTCGGGCGTCGACATCGTCACCGTCCTCTTCGACCTCGATCCCGATCCGTCCCCGGGCGACCCGCCACCGCGCTGGACACCGCGACCGGCTCCGGCGCGGGCGGCGCTGTTCGCAGACGCGCTGGTCGAGCGCGTGGAGGCGCCGCTGCAGGTCGCGCGCGAGGTCGTCGCGCATCCCGAGCGCACGGGCCTCGGGGCGGGCCGTGCGGTCGCCGGGCTCGCGGCGCTCGCCGCCGCGGGCGTGGCCGGAGCGCCGCCGAGCCCGCTGAACGTGCGCATCGGCCCGCACCGGCGCTTCGCCTGGGTCGAGACGGAGCTCGCGGTGCTCAAGGCGATCAAGGACGCGCACGGCGGGACGGTCAACGACGCCGTGCTGACGGTCGTCGCGGGCGCGCTGCGGGCGCACCTGTTCCGGCACTGCCGCGACCCCGAGGGGATGGAGCTCAAGGCGATGGTGCCGCTCTCGGTGCGCGCCGACGCCGAGCGCGGCGCCCTCGGCAACCGCGTGGCGGCGATGTACGCGCCGCTTCCGGTCGGCGTCGCCGACCCGTCCGAGCGCTTCCGCTTCGTGCACGCGGCGATGGCGGGGCTCAAGGAGTCCGGCCAGGCGGTCGGCGCGCAGGCGATCACGCGACTCGCGGGCGTCGCGGCGCCGACGGTGCTCGACCAGGCCGCCCGGCTGCAGGCGCGCCAGCGGTTCTTCAACCTGACGGTCACCAACGTGCCGGGGCCGCAGTTCCCGCTCTACGTCCTCGGGCGCCGGCTGAGGGCCTTCTATCCGCAGGTGCCGCTGGTGCTGAACACGGCGCTCGGGATCGCGGTCATGTCGTACGACGGGCGCGTGTTCTTCGGGCTGCTGGGCGACTACGACGCGATGGCGGATCTCGACCTGTTCGCCGGCGATCTCGGGGCGGCGATCGCGGAGCTCGCGCCTGCCACGATCCACGTGTGAGGAAGTCCAAGCAGGCGGTCTACGCGCTCGCCATCTCCGGTCTCGCGATCGCCGCCTGCGCGGTGCTGATCACGATCCTCGCCAACCGCGACTCGAGCGGGGTGACGCACACGTCCGGCCCGGGGACGCTGGAGGCCGACCGCGGCTCGGCCCGCACCGGCACCCCGCACACGCCCGCGTCATCGCCCGGCGATCCGCCGACCAGCGGCTCGCACCGCGCGGAGCCGGTCACGCGCGACGCGACCGAGCTCTCGGACGACCAGCTGCTCGAGGCGCTGCGGCTCGGCAACGTCGTGCTGACGTACGCGACCGCGCAGCCGCCGGCGGCGCTGAAGTCGCTGCAGGCGGACGTCTCCGGCGCGTTCGATCCGTCGCTGGCCCAGGCGGGCCAGGCCGTGATCCTGGATCACCGCCCCGGCTCCACGGGCGTGATCGCGCTCGCGTGGCGGCGGAAGCTGCGCGTCGCCGGCGCGGATGACCCGCAGCTGCGCGCGTTCGCCGACGCCTGGCTCGGCCAGGCTCCCGACTAGCCCGGCTGCGCGACGGTGACGCGCACGAGGGCGCACAGGCGCCCTTCGTCGTCGGTGATGTCGACCTCCCACACGGCGGTCGTGCGGCCCTGGTGCCGGCGGCGCGCGAGCGCGGTGATCGCGCCCTGGGTGATCGGGCGGATGAAGCTCGTCTGGTTGGAGATCGCGTGGGCGCGCTCGCCCGTCGTGAGCCGGTCGGCGAGCGAGGCGAAGACGCCGCCGTGAACCAGGCCGAGCGGCTGCTTGAGCGCGTCTGTGACGGGGAGGCGGGCCTCGACCTCGCCGTCGCCGCGCGACACGATCCGCAGGTCCTCGAGCATGCGCGCGAGGACGATACCGGCGCCGTCGCGCGCCACCTCCACTAGGCTTGTGCGCTCGATGCCGCCGCGTGCCGTCAACGCGTTCGAGCGCCTCGCCCCGGACCAGCGGGCCGCCGTCGAGCTTGTCCTGCGCGGGCGCAGCTACGCGGAGCTCGCCGGGCTGCTCGGGATCCCCGAGGACACCGTGCGCTCGCGCGCCCGCGGCGCGCTCGAGGCGCTCGCGCCGGATCTGCCGCCGCCCGCGCGGGCCGGCGAGATTGCCGACTGGCTGCTGGGCCAGGGCGGCGACGGCGCCGCGCTGCTCGCCGACCGCGCCGCGCGCCGCTGGGCGGAGACGGTCGCGGCACCGCTGCGCGAGCTGCCGGGCGCGCCGGTGCCCGCGCTGCCGGAGGTCTCGTCGCCGGCCCTTACCGCGCCGCTCGCGCCCGCCGCGCCGCCGCCGGACGTCCCTGCTTCGCCCACGCCCGCGGGAGCCTCGCGCCGCGGCGGCGCGATCCTGATCGCCGCCGCGATCGTCGTCGTGGGCGTCGTGCTCGCCTTCATCCTCACCCGCGGCGGCGACGACGGCACGTCAGCCGCCGGAACGCCGGTCCCCTCCGCGACCGCGGTCGCCACCGGAACTCCACAGGCCGCGGCCGGCGACATCGTCCTCCGCGGCCCCGCGGGCTCGAAGGCCGTCGGCCTGATGCGCCTGTTCCGCGCCAACGACAACACGGTCCGGTTCGCGCTCGCCGCGCAGGACGTCGCGCCGAACACCGGCAACGCGACCTACTCGATCTGGTTCGAGAAGAAGGACGGCAGCGCGCTGCGGCTCGGCGTCGCACAGAGCCCGGTCGGCAAGGACAAGACGCTCACCACGGCCGGCCCGCGCAATGCGGACGTGAAGAAGTTCCCGGAGTGGTTCGCCAGCTACGACAGCGTGCTCGTGACCCAGGATTCCTCGCCCGGCGCGAAGAAGCCCGGCAAGGTGATCCTGTCCGGGAATCTGCCGCACGCGTCCGGCTGACATCCTTTCGGCCTTGCTGATCGCCGGGCCGAACCTGACCATCGATCGCACGTCGACGATCCCCGCGCTGCGCCCGGGCGAGGTGCTGCGGCTGGCCGACGTCGTCGTCACGCCCGGCGGCAAGGGCCTCAACGTCGCGCGTGCCGCGCTCGCGCTCGGCGTCCCCGCCGTGCTCGTCGCGTTCCTGCCCGGCTACACGGGCCGCGCCGCCGCCGCGATGATCGCCGAGGAGGGGGTCACGCTCCAGGGCGTGCCGACGGCGGGCGAGCTGCGCTCCACGTCCGTGATCCTCGAGCCCGGCGGCCGCGCGACGGTGCTCAATGAGCCCGGGCCGCGCCTGGAGCTCGAGCGCTGGGTCGCGCTCGAGGGCGTGATCGACGACGCGCTGGCCGACCACGTCGTGCTCGTCTGCTCCGGCTCGCTCCCCCCCGGCGCGCCCGAGGACGGGTATGCGCGGCTCACCGCGCGCGCCCGGGACGCGGGCAGGCGCGCGGTCGTCGACGCCAACGGCCCGGTGCTGGGCGCCGCGTTGCACGCGCACCCGCACGTTGTCACGCCGAACCTGGCGGAGGCCGAGGGGCTCCTGCACGGCCGCGCCGACGAATCGGTCGAGGCGTCGCCGGACGCCCGTGAGCGTTCGCTGGCGGCGGCGCGCGAGCTCGTGCACCGCGGGGCCGAGGCGGCGATCGTCACCTCCGCCGCCGCGGGTGCGGCCGTCGCCTGGAACCGCGACGCCGAATGGCTGGACGCGCCGCGCGCGCACGCGATCAACCCGATCGGCGCGGGCGACGTGCTCACGAGCGGGCTGGCGGCGGCGCTGGAACGCGGGGCGAGCGTGCTCGACGCGGCCCGCGAGGGCGTCGCGGCGGCCGCCGCCAGCGTGGAGGCGCCGAAGGCCGGCGAGCTCGACCGCCGGCGCAGGGACGAGCTGCTCGCCGGGATGACGGCATGACCGCCGGGCGGCCGACCATCCGCCACGTCGCCGAGCGGGCGGGGGTGAGCCTCAAGACCGTCTCGCGCGTGATCAACGACGAGCCGAACGTCGCCGAGCCGACGGCGGCGCGCGTGAACGCCGCGATCGCGGAGCTCGGCTTCCGCCGCAACGACCTCGCGCGCTCGCTGCGGCACGGGCGCTCTTCGGCGACGCTCGGGCTCGTGATCGAGGACGTCGCGAACCCGTTCTACAGCGCGATCACGCAGGCGGTGGAGAACGTCGCGCGCGAGCGCGGCTTCATGGTGATCGCCGGCTCCTGCTCGGAGGACCCGGAGCTCGAGCGCGACCTCGTGCAGGCGCTCCTGCGCCGGCGCGTCGACGCGCTCGTTCTCGTGCCGGCCGCGGCCAGCCACGACTGGCTGGCCGCCGAGCAGACCCCGGTGGTCTTCCTCGACCGCCCGCCGGTGGGCATGGAGGCCGACGCCGTGGTGCTCGACAACGCGGGCGGCGCGCGCCTGGCGGTCGAGCACCTGCTCGCGCACGGGCACGAGCGGATCGCGTGCGTCGCCGACCCGGAGGAGCTGGTGACCGCGTCCGAGCGCGTCGCCGGGTACCGCGCGGCGCTGTCGGCGGCCGGGATCGAGCCCGACCCGCGGCTCGTGCGCACCGACGTGCGCGACCCCGAGCACTCGCAGGCGATCGTCGCGGAACTGCTGGCGCTGCCCGAGACGATCCGCCCGACGGCGCTGTTCACCGGCAACAACCGGCACACCGTCGGTGCGCTGCGAGCGCTGCGCGGGCACGCGCGCGAGCTGGCGCTTGTCGGCTTCGACGACTTCGAGCTCGCCGATCTGCTCGCGACGCCGACGACGGTCGTGCGGCACGACTCCCACCGCATGGGCGTCGAGGCGGCCCAGCTCGTATTCGCGCGGCTGGACGGCGACGAGGACCCGCCGCGCCGCGTCGTCCTGCCGACCGAGCTCGTCCCCCGCGGCTCGGGCGAGGTTCCGCCGCCGTGATCCTGCTCGGCCTCGATGTCGGGACGACCTCGGTCAAGGCGGCCGCGTTCGACGAGTCGCTGCGCGAGGTCGGGCACGGGCGCGCGCCGACGCCCTGGACCGGCACCGAGCTCGACCCCGACGCGCTGCTGGCCGCCGCGCTGGCGGCGGCGGAGGCGACCGTGCCCGCGGGTGAGACCGTGGCGGCGGTCGGCGTCGCGGGGATGGCCGAGACCGGCGTGCTCGTCGACGCCGCCGGGGATCCGGTCGTCCCCTCGATCGCCTGGCACGATCCCCGCGGCGCCGAGGAGGCGGCGCGGATCGCCGCCGAGCTGCCGGAGTTCTCCGCGCGCACGGGGCTTCCCGCGACGCCCCTGTGCACGCTCGCCAAGTACGCCTGGATGCGCGAGCACTGGCCGGACGCGGTGCGCGGGACGCGCTGGGCCAACGTCGCCGAGTGGATCGTCCAGGGGCTCGGCGGCTCGCGCGAGGCCGAGTCCTCGCTCGCGTCGCGGACCGGCTTCTACGACATCCACGCCGGCGGCCCGTGGCTCGCGGCGCTCGAGCTCGCGGGGGCGCCGGACGGGCTCGCGCCGCCGCACGTCCCGGCGGGCACGCCGCTGGGACGGGTCGGAGAACGGCCGGCGCGCCGCGGTGGCGAGATCCTCCGCCGCCTCGACGGCGCGGTGCTGGCGGTCGGCGGCCACGACCATCTCGCCGCCGCGGTCGGCGCCGGCGCGGCCGGCGAGGGCGACGTGCTCGACTCCTGCGGCACAGCCGAGGCGATCCTGCGGGCCACGGCGCCGTTGGCGCCGGACGTCGTCGCCCGCGCGGTCGCCGACGGGTTCACCGTCGGATGGCACGCGATCGAGGGCCGGTTCGTGCTGCAGGGCGCGGTCTGGGCCGGCGAGGCGCTCCAGGCGGTCTGCGACCTGCTCGGCGTGCCGACCGAGGCGCGCGAGGGGCTCGAGGCCGCCGCGCTCGCCGCCGACCCCGGCACGCTCGCCATCGACGGCCTCGACGCCGAGACGCTCACCGTCACCGGCCTCACCGGCGGCGCGTCGCCGGGCGCGCTCTACCGCGCCGCGCTCGAGCGGATCGGCGCCGACGGCGCGTCCGTGCTCGCGCGCATGGAGCGCCTCGCCGGCCCCGCCGCCCGCCTCGTCGTCACCGGCGGCTGGTCGGAGGGCGTCGCCGCCCGCGCGGTCAAGCAGCGCCACCTCGGCCGCTTCGAGCACTCCGCGGCCATCTTCGCGGGCAGCCGCGGAGCCGCGATCGCCGCCCGGCGCGCGCTGCGAACCTGAATCCCTCTGAGGCCTTCAGGTTGGGAGGAGCTTGCCCGGGTTCATGATGCCCGCAGGGTCGCAGTGCGCTTTGAGCGTGCGCAGCAGGTCGACGCCGAGTGGGCCGATCTCGGCTTCCAGCCAGGGCGCGTGGTCGTGGCCGATCGCGTGGTGATGCGTGATCGTGCCGCCGGCGGAGACGATCGCGTCGAGCGCGCGGGCCTTCAGCGTCCGCCACTGCGCCGCCGGATCGGCGTGCTGGCGGGCGAGGATCGTGAAGTAGAGCGACGCGCCGGTCGGGTACAGGTGTGACACGTGACAGCCGACGTGGGCGCCGGCGAACGCGGCCCGCACCGTGGCATAGAGGTGCGCGAGGCTCGACCAGGACGTCGCGGTCTCGACCGTCTCGACGAGCACGCCGCGGTCCATCAGGTCGTCGCGCAGGTACGGGCCCGCGAAGCGCGACGCGGTCCAGGCGCGCCCAGGCTTGGCGCCCAGCGGGAGCGCGCCCCAGCGCAGGAGCCGTTTGGCGACCGCGCGGCGCCGGCCCGTCCGCCCTTCCCAGCCGAGCACGAGCAGGCACCGCCCGCCGAGCAGCGCGCGTCCCAGCCGGCCCGTGCCCGCCAGCGCGAGGCTGAGGCGCGTCTCCTCCGCGTCGGAGAGCCGCGCGATCTCCGGCGCCAGCCCCTCCTGCTCGAGCCGCCGCAGCGCCTCGACGCCGTCGGCGAACGTCGGCAGCGACCACCCCTCGCGATGCACGCCGGCGGGCAGCGGATGCACCCGCAGCGCGACCCGCGTGATCACGCCGAGCGCACCTTCGGAGCCGATCGCCAGCTGCCGCAGGTCCGGGCCGGCCGCCGTCGCGGCGACGTCGAGCGTCCGCAGCGTCCCCGACGGCGTCGTCAGATCCAGTCCGAGCACGTTCTCGTCGATGCGGCCGTAGCCGGTCGAGACCTGGCCGGCGGAGCGCGTCGCGACGCAGCCGCCGACGCTCACCCACTCGTAGCTCTGCGGCACGTGTCCAAGCGTGAGTCCGCTCGCGCGCAGCGCGCGATCGGCCTCCGGGAGCCGGATGCCGGGCTCGAAGACGGCCGTGAGCGAGGCGGCGTCGACGCCGAGCACGCCGTCGAGCCGGCCGAGGTCGAGCGAGACGAGCGCCTCGAAGCACCCGCGCAGGCCGGCGAGGCCGCCGACGACGCTGGTCCCGCCGCCGAAGGGGACCACCGCCACGCCTTCCTCGGCGCAGATCCGCAGCACCGCGGCGACGTCGCCGGGGACGACGACGGCGTCCGGCGCGGACGCGCAGTCGCCGGCGCGCTGGGCGAGCAGGTCGAGGTAGGACTTGCCGCGGCAGCGCAGGATCCGCGCCTCCCGGTCGTCGCGGACCTCGGCGACCCGCGCGAGGCGGTCGCGCACGCGGCCGGGCAGGGCGCTGGGCGCGAGCACGACGTCGTCGAGCGCGACCGGCCGCGAGACGACGCCGCCGGGGATGCCGAGCTCGTCGCGCAGCAGCGCCCGCGCGTGGGCCGGCAGCGACGGCCCCGCGCCCGGCTCGCCCCAGCCGGAGAAGACCTGCTCGCGCCTCACTGGCTGTCGTAGGAGACGAGCGCGTGGACGTCGTACGGCGACAGCTTGGCGCGGCCCTCGAGGAAGCTCAGCTCGACGAGGAAGGCGCAGCCCGCGATCACCGCTCCCGCGCCCTCGGCCAGCTCGGCGAGCGCCCGTGCGGTGCCGCCCGTGGCCAGCAGGTCGTCGTGGAGCAGGACGCGGGCGCCGTCGGCCAGCGCGTCGGCGTGCATCTCGAGCGCGTTGACGCCGTACTCCAGGATGTACTCGGCCGAGACCGTCTCCCCCGGCAGCTTGCCCGGCTTGCGCGCCGGGACGAAGCCGGCGCCGAGCTCGCGCGCGACCGCCGCTCCGAGGATGAACCCGCGCGCCTCCGCGGCGACGACCAGGTCGACCTCCAGCGGGCGCGCCCACGACGCGATCGAGGAGACGGCGAGATCGAGCGACGACGGGTCGAGCAGCAGCGGCGTGATGTCCTTGAAGACGATCCCGGGCTTCGGGAAGTCCGGGATGTCGCGGATCCGTTCGCGCAGCGGCCCGGGATCGCTCATTTCGCGATCCGGCGCAGGTCGCGCACGAGCAAAAGGTGCTTGAGGTGCGACGCCACGGCGGCGAGGTTCTCGAGCGCCTCGACGGCCTCCTTGCGGCGCTCGGGATTGCGCGACCGCAGCGACGGCGCGAGGATCTGCTGCAGCAGCGCCGCCTCGCGCTCGGCCGAGGTGCGGAACACGCGCAGGTTGCGGCCCGCGACGCCGTAGCGCGCGAGCTCCGCGACCGCGCGCACGATCTCGCGCTGCGTCTCGTCGTAGTAGCGCGTCCCGCCGCGGATCTCGCCCTTGACGATCCCGTAGTCCTCGAGCTCGGCGATCAGCCGGGGCTCGGCCCCGGTCTCCTCGACCACGTCGTCGAGCGAGTACAGCGCTCCGCGATCGCGCAGGGAGAACGTCAGCCGCCGGAGCGCCGCTCCCGGACGCCCGTCGCCGGTCGTCGCCGGCCCCTCGCCGCCCCCGCCCGGCGCCGCCACGGCCGCCCGCTCCTCCTCGAAGGTCCGCCCCGCCGCGAGCTCCTGCCGGATCACCCGCAGCGGCAGGAACTCGTCGCGCTGCAGGCGCAGGATCGTCCGGAGCCGCGAGACGTCGGACTGCGCGTACAGGCGGTAGCCGCCGGGCGTCCGCCGCGGCGACAGCAGCTTCTGATCCTCGAGGTAGCGGATCTTCGAGATCGAGATGTCCGGGAACTCCTGCGAGAGCTGCTTGCAGACCGCACCGATCGTCAGCGACTTGGCCTGTCGCGGCGCCTCCTCAGGGCCGGAGTGGGAAGCAGCTTCGCCGCCGGCGGCGTCGTCGGACACGGCCACCTCAGCGGGCGAGATAGGTGAGTTTGTACTTGCCGACCTGCAACTCGTCGCCGTCCTCGAGCTTGTGCGAGTCGATCCGCCGGCGGTTGACGTAGGTGCCGTTCAAGGAGCCTGAGTCGTCGAGGTGCCACGCGCCGGAGCGCCGGACCAGGACGGCGTGATCGCGGGAGACGGTCACATCATCCAGGAAGATCTCGGCGTCGGGCGAGCGCCCGATCGTCAGCCGCTCGCCCTCGAGCGGGAACGACTGGCCGACGCGGCCGCCGCCGGCGCGGATCACGAGCGCGCCGGTCGCCGCCGCGACGTCGCCGACGTCCACGGGCCGCAGCTCGCCGGTCTGCTCGTCGATGACGTACGTCGCGGTCGTCACGTCGTCGCGCGTGTCTTCACGCGTGCCGACGTAGGCGCCGCAGCGCTGGCAATAGTTCGCGCCCTCCGTGACGACGAACCCGCACTCAGGGCAGTGAAGCGCCAACGGCCTCCCCCGCCGTGCGCTAGAGGGTGTCGTCGCCGCCGCCCGACGCGCGACCGGCGAGGATGTCGGTCAGACGCTGGACGTCGGCTCCGGAGATGACTTCCTCGCCGCCTTCGTGCTTCTTGCGCAGGCGGTTCACGAGCTCGGCGCGCAAGATGTCGATCTTGCCGTGGAGGATCCGCCGGCGGTAGGACACCTCCTGCTCCTCGTCAGTGAGCTGTTGGATGAGGTCCTTGAGCTCCTGGTCGGAGAGCGAACCCAGATCGGGGAAGGTGTCCATGTGGAAAGGCGTCCTCTCCTCGGCGCGACGAGACGGAAGGGCAAGCATAGCGGTCGTCAAGCTCAGGTCGAGCCTTGGGCTCGAGCCTGACGGAGACCGTCGCGAACGTAGAGCACGCTGGCCCCCACCGTCAACACCAGTCCGGCGTACAGGAGCGTGAGCGCGAGCCAGTGCACGCCGCAGATCGCGAAGAACAGCGCGCCGAACACGGGCCACACGCCCCAGCGGCCCAGCCAGTTGATCTTGATGTCCACGGCGCGGCTCAGCGCGATGCGCGCCAGCACCAGCATCAGCAGCTCGCGGGCGGCGAGGATCACGAGCCCCCAGCGCGGCAGCAGCTCGAACTTCCAGCACACCACGACACCTGACAAAACGAGCAGGCGGTCGACGATCGGGTCCAGCAACGCGCCCAAGCGCGAGTACTGGCCCGTCACGCGCGCGGCGATCCCGTCGAGGTAGTCGCTCCAGCCGATCGCGGCGAAGAGCACCGCGCCCAGCGCGTCCGTCCCGCTCTCCGACGACAGCTCGACCGCGAGGAACACCGGGATCAGCGCCAGGCGGATGTAGCCGATGAAGTTCGGGACCGTCCAGGGGCGCAGCGGCGCGCCCGCGACGGTCTGAGGCGGCGGCGGCCCGGAGCGATCCAGCCCCGACAGCCGGCGAAAGGTGAGTTTCCGCCGGTCTACGGGAGGCTCCGCCACATCTCCAAGGCGGCCTGCGCCGCTCCCTCGAGCGGCAGCGAGCGCGACTCGCGCCCCCGCCGCACCTGGACCTCGATCTCGCCCGCGGCGAGCGTGCGCCGCCCGATCGTGAGCCGCAGCGGCACGCCGAGCAGCTCGGCGTCGGCGAACTTCTCTCCCGGCCCGGCGTCGCGATCGTCGTAGATGACGTCGAAGCCGGCCTCCTGGAGCTCCTCGTAGAGCCGCTCGGCGAGCGCATGCTCCTCCGTGCCCGGCTTGCCCAGCCCGACCAGGTGCACGTCGAACGGCGCGATCGCGCGCGGCCACGAGATGCCGTGCTCGTCGGCGAACTGCTCCACGGCGGCCGCGGCGATGCGCGCCGGCCCGATGCCGTAGGAGCCCATCCACACGGGTCGCGCCACGCCCGCCTCGTCGAGGTAGGTCGCGCCGAGCGGCTCCGAGTAGCGGGTGCCGAGCTTGAAGATGTTCCCGATCTCGATCGCGGGCTCGATCCGGATCGCGTTCCCGTCCACCGTGTCGCCCTCCTCCACGCGCCGGACGTCGGCGCGCTTGAAGGGGAAGTCGCGCCCCGGCTCCACGCCGCGCAGGTGGTGCCCGTCGCGGTTGGCGCCGGTGATGTAGGCGCCCGGCGCGACGGCGTCGTCGAGCAGGATCGGCGCATCGGCGCCGACCGGCCCGATGTAGCCCGCGGGCCCGATGCGGTCGGCGAACTCCTCCTCGCGCGCGGGCCGGAAGCCGGCGCCGAGCGCGTTGCGGAGCTTGATGTCGTTCACGCGGTGGTCGCCGCGCACCAGCACGAGCGTCAGGCCGCGGTCGTCGACGACGATCGGGTAGGCCTTCAGCAGCGTCCCCGCCTCGACCCCGAGCTTGGCGGTGACGTCGGCGACGGTCGTCAAGCCGGGCGTCGCGACCTCCTCGGGCGCGCGGAGGCCGTCGGGAAGGTGGACCGCCTGCGGCTGCGCGCGCGCGATCTCCACGTTGGCCGCGTAGCCGGGCGCGAGCGCGACGTCGTTCTCGCCGGCGGGACACGGCGCCATGTACTCGTGCGCGCCCGTGCCGCCCATCATGCCGACGTCGGACTCCACCCGGTACCACTCGAGCCCGGCACGGTCGAAGATGCGGTCGTACGCCTCGCGGTGCTTCTCGTAGCCCACGTCCAGGCCCTCGGCGTCACGGTCGAAGGTGTAGGAGTCCTTCATGATGAACTCCCGCGTGCGCAGGACGCCGGCGCGCGGGCGCGGCTCGTCGCGCTCCTTGATCTGGAAGTGGTAGAGGATCAGCGGCAGGTCGCGGTAGGAACGCACCACCTGCGCGACGTGCGTGGTGACGACCTCCTCGTGCGTCATCGCCAGCACCATGTCGGCGCCGCGGCGGTCCTGGAGCCGGAACAGCTCGTCGCCGATCGCGTAGTAGCGGCCTGAGCGCTGCCACAGCTCCGCCGGATTGAGCACCGGCATCAGCATCTCCTGGCCGCCGATCGCGTCGATCTCCTCGCGCACGATCTGGACGACCTTCTGGTGGACGCGCCAGCCCGCCGGCAGCCAGCTCCACAGTCCGGCGCCGACCTGGCGGACGAGGCCGGCACGGACCATCAGCTTGTGCGAGAGCGCCTCCGCGTCGGCGGGGGCCTGCTTCTCGGTGGGAAGGAAGTAGCGGGTCAGACGCGTCATCGGGGCGCGAAGCCTAGATGGTCCGCGGGCGGCGGCGGCCGCCGCTCGGGTTCGACTCCGAATGCGCCGCCGAAGGGGGAATTCCCGCCGGGTGATAGAACGCAGCGGCGAGGGGTTCGAAACCGCACGAAGCTTGGAGGCCGTCTTGGCTTACGAAGTCCCGCCGCTGCCGTACGACTACGCCGCGCTCGAGCCGCATATCGACGAAGCGACGATGAAGGTCCATCACGACAAGCACCATCAGGCGTACGTCGACAAGGCCAATGCCGCGCTGGAGGGCACCGACTGGGACGGCAAGCCGATCGAGGAGGTCCTCAAGAGCCTCGATTCGCTGCCCGCGGACAAGCAGAAGGCCGTGCGCAACAACGGCGGCGGCCATTACAACCACTCGCTCTTCTGGGAGTGGCTGTCGCCCAACGGCGGCGGCGCCCCCGACGGCGAGCTGGCCGAGGCCATCGACGCCGCCTTCGGCTCCTTCGACGACTTCAAGGCGCAGTTCAAGGACGCCGGCGTCAACCAGTTCGGATCCGGCTGGGCATGGCTCGTGCATGACGGCTCGGGCCTCGCGGTGACGAGCACGGCCAACCAGGACAACCCGGTGTCGGCCGGCCAGGCGCCGCTGCTGGGCGCCGACGTGTGGGAGCACGCGTACTACCTCAAGTACCAGAACCGCCGTCCGGACTACCTGGACGCCTTCTGGAACGTGGTGAACTGGGCCAAGGTGGCCGAGCTGTACGCGGCCGCGAAGTAGACGCCGCCGCAACTTGCGTCCGGTCGCGGCGTTGGAATGCCTTCGATGATGGAGACAAGCCTTCGCCGCGCCGGGCGAGCCCTGGCCGTGGCCGCGGCAGGCGTCCTACTGGCCGCCGGACCCGCACACGCGTCCAGCACCCAGGTGTCCGTGATCGAGGACGAGCACCAGATGCTCGAGCTCGGCCCGGCCGTCCAGGCGGGCGCGCTCGACGACGCCGTGGCGCTCGGCGCGGACGTCGTACGCGCGAACGTGATCTGGTCGCACTACGCGCCCTCCCCGAACTCCAAGAAGAAGCCCAAGGGCTTCGACGGGAAGGACCCGAACGCCTACCCGGCGCTCGCGCCGGTCGACGGACTGGTCCAGGGCGCCCAGGCGCGCGGCCTGCAGGTGCTGCTCACCGCCACGGGCCCGATCCCCGCGTGGGCGTCGCGCTGCGGCGGCTCGGTCGCCACACGCCGCACCTGCAAGCCCGATCCCACGCTGTTCGGGCAGTTCGTGCGCGCGCTCGGCAAGCGCTACCCGACCGTGAAGATGTGGTCGATCTGGAACGAGCCGAACCTGCGCGCATGGCTGACGCCGCAGTACAGCGGCACGACGCTGCAGTCGGCCGCGATCTACCGCTCGCTCGCAGCGTCGGCGATCGCCGGCCTTCGCGGCACCGGGCACCGGTCGGACACGATCCTGCTCGGCGAGACGGCGCCGATCGGCTCCAGGCCGGGGCCGCGCGCCAACGCCAACCCGGAGCCGTTCATCCGCGCCGTGCTCTGCCTGAAGGCCAACGGCGGGAGGATGGCCGGCGCCGAGGCCAGGACGCAGCGCTGCACCGGCTTCAAGAAGCTCCAGGTCAAGGGCTACGCGCACCATCCCTACACGCGCGGCGGCTCGCGCCCGCCGAACTCGCGCGTGAACGCCGGCGAGATCACGGCCGGCACGGTCTCCCGCCTCACCAGGATCCTCGATCAGGCGGGGCGCGCCGGGCGAATCGCGCGCAAGCTGCCGATCTACTTCACCGAGAACGGCTGGCAGACCAACCCGCCGGACCGGATCTTCGGCGTGCTGCCGGAGCAGCAGGCGCGCTACATGAACCAGTCGGACTTCATGGCCTACGGGAACTCGCGCATAAAGTCCGTCGCGCAGTACAAGATCATCGACGACGCCGACGAAGGGTCCTTCCAGTCCGGCGTGCGCATGCTCGACGGGTCGCCCAAGCCCTCCTATGCGGCCTTCCAGCTGCCGATCTGGGTCACCAAGAGGGGATCCGGCGTCGCGGTCTACGGCCAGGTGCGCCCGGCCGCCGATCGCGCCCCGCTGCAGCTCGAGATCCAGCACGCCTCCTCGGCGGGCGCGGGGTTCACGACCGTCAAGACCGTGGCGGTGAGCTCGCTCAAGGGCCAGTTCAGGACGACCGTGCCGAGCGTGAGCGGCGGCGTGTGGCGGCTGCGCTGGGGCGCCGTGACGTCGCGTCAGGCCGGCGTCGGCACGTGATTTGAGGCCCGCGCTCGTCCTCCTGCTCGTGGCGGCGCTGCTCGGCGCCGCCGCCGCCCCGGCCCGCGCGGCGGGGCTGGAGATCGGGATGGAGGACGAGCGCCTGCTGCTCGGCGGCGGTCCGGACGCCGTCGCGGCCGCCGCCGACTGGAAGGCGCTCGGCGTCGACGTCGTGCGCATCCACGCGCAGTGGGGCTCGATCGCGCCGCGCCGCCGGCCCGCCGGGTTCGACGCCGCCGACCCCGGCGACCCACGCTACGGCTGGGGCGCGCTCGACCGCGCGGTCGGGATCGCGCGCGCGGCCGGCCTGGAGGTGATGCTGACGGTGACCGGACCGGGCCCAGCATGGACGAGCCGGGTGCCGGCGCGGCACAACCCGCGCTGGGAGCCGAGCGCCACCGAGTTCGGGCGCTTCGCGCACGCCGTCGCCGCCCGCTACGGCGGGCTCGTCGACCGCTACCTGATCTGGAACGAGCCCAACCAGCCGGGCTGGTTGCAGCCCCAGAGCGAGTGCCGCCGACGGGTCTGCACGCCGGTCGCGCCGCACGTCTACCGCGCGCTGGTGCGCGCCGCGACGCCGCAGATCCACGCCGCCGACCCGGGCAGCGAGGTGCTGCTCGGCGAGCTGGCGCCGGTCGGCGATCCGCCGCGCCACGCCAGCGCGCCGCTCGCCCCGCTGCCGTTCCTGCGCGCGCTCGGCTGCGTCGACCGCGCGTACCGCCCGCTGCGCGGCGGGCGCTGCGCCGGCTTCAAGCCCGCCGCCGCCGACGCCTTCGGCTACCACCCCCACCCGGTCCGCAACGCGCCCGACCACGTCAACCCGGACCGCGACGAGGCGCAGATCGCCGACCTCCCGCGCCTGTTCGCGACGCTCGACAAGCTCACGGCGCGCAAGCGCATCCTCACCCCGGGCGACCGCTTCCCGGTGCACCTGACCGAGTTCGGCTACCAGACCTCGCCGCCCGACCACGCGATCGGCATCACGCTCGCGCAGCAGGCGCGCTACCTGCAGCAGGCGTCCTACATCGCGTGGCGCTCCGGCCGCGTACGCAGCCTGTCCTTCTACCAATGGGACGACGAGCCCGTGCTCTCGCGCGGCCCCGGCACGCGCGCCTACACGGGCTGGCAGAGCGGGCTGCGGTTCGTCGACGGGCGGCCGAAGCCGGCGCTCGCCACGTTCCCCGCGCCGCTCGTGATCGACCGCTCGCGCGGCGTGCTGTGGGGCCAGGTGCGCCCGGACGCGGCGCCCGAGGTCACGGTCATGATCCGCTCGCGCGGCGAGGCGGCGTTCCGCGACCTCGAGACGGTGACGGCGGGTGCCGACGGCGCGTTCGAGCTCTCGCTCGCGCTCGAGCCCGGCGCGTCCTACCGCTACCGCTGGGCGCCGGCGCCGCCGCTGCTCGGCCCCGCGCCCGCGCCGCGGCTGTCGGGGACCGTCGACCTGGCCCGTCCGGAGGCGACGCGCCTGCGCGCCTCCGAGAGCTGATCCGGCGCCGCACGCCAGACGCCGCGCCTCCTACTGCTGATCCGTGAAGCGCTCCAGGCGCGCGAGCGCCTCGGGCATGCCGGTGCGGGCGTAGCCGATCCGGAACGTCGCGCCCGGCCAGTCGAAGATCGTGCCCGGGAGGATCATCACGCCCTCCTCGTCGGCCAGGCGGCGCGCGAAGTCCTCGATCTCGACGTCGCGATGGATCTCGACCAGCCCCGTCGTCCCCGCGCGCGGGCGCACCCAGCCGAAGTCGTCGCGCCGGGCGAAGAAGTCGTCGAGCACGGCCAGGTTCGCGTCCACGATGCCGCGCGCGCGGCCGAGCACGGCGTCGCGTGAGCGCAGCGCGATCGTCGCGAGGATCTCCGACGGGCCGGCGCTGCAGATCGTCAGGTAGTGCTTGAACGCGACGATCCGCTCGCGTAGCCGCGGGTCGCGCGTCGCGAGCCAGCCGATGCGCAGGCCGGCGAGCCCGAAGGCCTTGGACATCACGCCGAGGCTGACGCCGCCGAGGTCGGCGGCGGCGGGGATGCGGTCGCGCGGGTCGTGCTCGAGGAAGCGGTAGACCTCGTCGGCGAATACCAGCGGCCCGAGCGCGAACAGCTCGCGCAGCTCGGCCTCGCTCGGCAGCGAGCCGGTCGGGCTGTTGGGCGCATTGAGGACGATCATGCGCGTGTTGGGGCGCAGCTCGGCCCGGATCGCGCCGACGTCGAGCCGCCAGCCCTCGCCCAGCGGGACGAGCGAGACCTCGGCGCCGCGCGAGCGCGCGACCTCGTAGAGCGACTGGTAGCTCGGGACCACGGCGATCACGTGGTCGCCGGGCTCGATCGCCACGCTGGAGAGCGCGAAAATCGGCTCCTGGGCGGCGGCGAAGACGATCACGTCCTCGGCCGTGACCTCGTCGTAGAGCGAGGCGATCGCCTCGCGCAGCAGCGGATGCCCGCGGACCTCGGTGTAGCCCAGCGTCAGCTCGTTCCAGGCGGTCCGCAGCTCCTCGTCGGCCAGCGCCAGCAGGTCGTCGAGTCGCCATGCCTGCGCGTCGGAGGACGAGAGCAGGTGCGGGACGGAGAACTCGTAGCGCTCGAAGTACTGCTCGAGCTTGAACGGGGCAATGCTCATCAGGCCGGATGATCGGGGTGGGCGGAGGGGCTGCTCAGCCTGATCACGCGCGTGTGAAGCGGCGGCCGTCGACGGGCGAGAGCGCCTCGTCGATCGCGTCGGCGTCGGCCTTCGCCTTCTCGGCCTCGAGCATCGCCAGCCGCTCCGGCGTCATCGCCGTCGCGTCCTCCTCCTCGGCGAGCCACGCGGCCGCCTCGGCCGCGGCCGCGTCGTCGCGCGTGACCGTCTTGCCGGCCGCGTAGAACTTGTCGATCTCGATGAACAGCTCGTCGACGAGGTCCTCGGTGCGGACCTTCTTCAGCGGCTCGCCCTTGGAGTAGATCATGCCCATGTCCTTGGCGCCGGTGATGCCGAAGTCCGCATGGCGCGCCTCGCCGATGCCGTTGACGGCGCAGCCGAGGATCGAGACCTCGATCGGGTCCGGGTAGGCCTCGAGCCGGCGCTCGACCTCGGCGACGACCGAGTCCATGTCGAACTGCAGGCGCCCGCACGTCGGGCACGCGATCAGGACCGGGCCGCGCTCGCGCAGCTTGAGCGCCTTGAGGATCTCCCAGGCGACCTTGACCTCCTCCTCCGCGTGGAAGGTGGAGAGCGAGATGCGGATCGTGTCGCCGATGCCGTCGGCGAGCAGCGTGCCGAGGCCGACGGCGGACTTCAGCGAGCCCGACCACTTCGTCCCGGCCTCGGTGATCCCGAGGTGCAGCGGATACGGGATCTTCTCGCTCAGCAGGCGGTTGGCGGCGATCGTGTTCGGCACCGAGGTGGACTTGATCGAGACCTTGAAGTCGGTGAACTCGAGCCGCTCCATCAGCTCGACGAACTCGACCGCGGCCTGGACGAGCGCCTCGACCGGGTTCTCGAACTCGAGCTCGTGCAGGTGCTTGGGCAGCGAGCCCGAGTTGACGCCGATGCGCATCGGCGTGCCGGCGGCCTTCGCGTGCGCGGCGACCTCCGCGACCTTGTCCGGGCCGCCGATGTTGCCCGGGTTCAGCCGGATGCAGTGCGCGCCCGCGTCGATCGACTTCAGGGCCAGCGTGTGGTTGAAGTGGATGTCGGCGATGACCGGGATCGGCGACTCGCGCACGATCGTCTTGAGCGCCTCGACGTCCTTCTCACGCGGTACCGCGCAGCGCACGATGTCCGCGCCGGCCTCCGCGACACGGCGGATCTGATCCATCGTGGCCGTCACGTTGGCGGTCTCGGTCTTGGTCATGGTCTGCACCACGACCGGGGCGCCGCCGCCGATCTGGACGCCGCCGACGTTCACTGAGCGCTCGGAAGCCATGTGCCCCTGAGTCTAGAGGCGCCGCTGTCGCTCAAGCGGGACCCACTTGATGCCGAAACACTTGTGAGCTAACCTTTCGGCACCAAATGTTTCAGGCGCTAACGGAAATCTCATGACCTCTCCCTCCCCCCGCATCGAGCCGCACGTCTGGCGGATCGCGATCGTCGTGATCCTCGGCGCGATCATGTCGGTGCTCGACACGACGATCGTCAACGTCGCGCTCGAGACGCTCTCCAAGGACCTGCACACGTCGCTGGACGGCATCCAGTGGGTCGTGACGGGCTACCTGCTCGCGCTCGCCGCCGTGATCCCGGTCTCCGGCTGGGCCGCCGCCCGCTTCGGCGCGCGCCGCATGTACCTGATCTCGATCGTCCTCTTCACGCTGGGCTCCCTGCTGTCCGGCCTCGCCTGGTCGGCCCCGACGCTGATCGGCGCGCGCGTCCTGCAGGGCCTCGGCGGCGGCATGATCATGCCGATCGGCCAGATGATCCTGGTCCGCGCCGCCGGTCCGCGCAACATGGCGCGGATCATGAGCGCGATCGGCGTCCCGATCATCCTCGCGCCGGTCTTCGGGCCGACGCTCGGCGGCCTGCTGGTCGAGCACGCCGGCTGGCAGTGGATCTTCTTCGTCAACCTCCCCATCGGCGTCGCCGCGGTGTTCGCCGCGCTGCGCCTCCTCCCCAAGGAGGCGGGGTCGCCCGCGGTGGCCGGTCGCCTCGACGCGCAGGGCCTGGCGCTCGTCGCGACCGGTCTCGTGGCCGTCACCTACGGCCTGGCCGAGACCGGCACGGCGGGCAGCCTCGTCGCCGCCCAGGTGGTGATCCCGACGCTGGCCGGCATCGCGCTCGTCGCCGCGTTCGTGGTCCGCGCGCTGCGGATCCCGAACCCGCTGCTCGACGTGCGCCTGTACGCCAACAAGGCGTTCGCGTCCGCGTCGGTCACGATGTTCGCCCTCGGCGCCGCGCTGTTCGGCGCGATGGTCCTGATGCCGCTCTACTTCCAGACGGTGCGCGGCGAGGACGCCGTCGCGACCGGCCTGCTGATCGCCCCGCAGGGCATCGGCGCCGCGTTCGCCATGGGCCTCTCCTCGCGCTTCGTCGAGCGCCACGGCGGCGGCCTGGTGTCGCTGTTCGGCGCCGGGATCACGATCCTTGCGACGATCCCGTTCGTGCTGATCGACGCCACGACCTCGTACTGGCTGATCGGCGCTGCGATGATCGTGCGAGGCTTCGGCATCGGCATGTCGATGATGCCGTCGATGACCGCCGCGTACGCCGTGCTCCGCCCCGACCAGATCAACACCGCGACGCCGCAGCTGAACGTGCTCCAGCGCGTCGGCGGCTCGATCGGCACGGCCATCCTCGCGGTCGTGCTCCAGAACGGGATCAGCGACCTCGGCGCCAACCCGACGCCGGCCGGCATCGCGAGCTCCTTCGCCACCACCTACTGGTGGGTCCTCGGCATCACCTTCGTCGCGCTGCTGCCGACGATCGTCCTGACCGTCGTCGAGCGCCGCGCGCGCACCCAGCACCAGACGCACGCCGTGCCCGCCGACGCGGTGGTCGAGGCCGCGGCATGACCGTCACCACCGACCGCGAAGCGATCCTGGAGGAGCTGCGCAGCTCCTTCGGAGAGCTGCTCGGCGCCGAGCGCCGGCTCCGCGGCCGGGACCAGCACCGCAAGGCCCGCGAGGGCGGCGAGCTCTCGCACCACCAGATCCGGGCGCTCTTCCACCTGGCCAAGGAGCCCGAGGTCACCGCGGGGTGCCTGGCCAAGAACGCCGAGCTCTCCCCCGCGAGCATGACCGCGATGCTCGACCAGCTCGAGGACTGGGGCTTCGTCGAGCGCCGCCGCAGCGCCGAGGACCGCCGTCAGGTGCTCGTGACGCTGACCGACGAGGGCCGCGAGAAGATGCAGGCCAAGCGCGCGAAGTGGAACGAGACGTTCCTCGCGGCGCTCGGCGAGCACTCCGACGACGAGCTGGCCGCCGCCGTGCGCGTGATGCGCACGATCGGCGGCTTCCTCGACACGCTCGGGCGCGACTAGCGCGCGCGCGTGGCGGCGCGCGACGATCCGCGCGCGAGCGGGCCGAGGATGTCGATCAGCGCCGTGACGACCTCGGGATCGAACTGCGTCCCCGCGCTCCGGCGCAGCTCGTCCGCCGCCTCGGCGGGCGAGCGTGCCGGGGAGTACGGGCGGGTGGCCGTCATCGCCGAGTAGGCGTCGGCCGCCGCGACGATCCGCGCCTCGATCGGGATCGCCGCGCCCGCCAGGCCGTCTGGGTAGCCGGCGCCGTCGTGGTGCTCGTGGTGGTGGCGGACCGCTGCGGCGGCCTCGCGCAGCTGGGCGAAGCGCGAGACGATGTCGGCGCCGGCGGCGGGATGGGTGCGCATCAGCTCCCACTCGGCCGGATCGAGCGCGCCGGGCTTGGCGAGGATCGAGTCCGGGATCGCGGCCTTGCCGACGTCGTGCAGCCAGCCGCCGAGGCGGCAGCGCCAGACGCAGGCGTCGGGCAGCCCGAGCCGCTCGGCGACGAGCGTCGCGAGCAGCGACACCTCGGCGGCGTGCGCCTCGGTCTCCTCCTCACGCAGCGCCGCCGCGTAGGCCAGGGCGCGCGCCATCCCGATCCCCTCCGGCTCGGCGCCGCCCGCCGTGCCGACGCCGGCGTCGGCCACGAGCGAGACACGGTTGCGGCCGCCGCGCTTGGCGGCGTAGAGGCAACGATCGGCGGCCTCGACGAGCGCGTCGAGCGAGTCCCGGCCGCCGCTCGCGCGCACCGCGCCGAGCGAGATCGTCTGCGCGATCAGCACGCCGTCGGCGTCGATCGGGCGCTCGGCGACCGCGACGCGCAGCCGCTCCGCGCGCCGCTCGAGCTCGGCGCCGGACGTGATGTCCTCGAGCAGCACGGCGAACTCCTCGCCGCCCCAGCGCCCGAGGCAGTCGTTGGGCTTCAGCGCAGCGCGGACGCGCCGGGCCAGCTCGACGAGCACGGCGTCGCCGACCGCGTGCCCGTAGCCGTCGTTGACCTGCTTGAAGAGGTCCGCGTCGAGCAGGACGAGCCCGTGCGTGCCCGAGCCGCCGGCCAGCCGCAGGTCGGCGACCTCGGCGAAGTGCCCGCGCGTGGCGGCGCCGGTGAGCGCGTCGACGCGGGCGCTGCGGCGCAGCTCGTCCTCCAGCCGGCGCGTCTCGGTGACGTCGCGGCTGACGCCGTCGTAGAGCAGCGTCCCGTCGGGCTCGCGGCGCGGGCGCAGCCGCTCGTGCACGATCCGCTCGACGCCGTCGACGCCGCGCAGGCGGTACTCGAGCTCGATCGGGCGGCCCAGCGGCAGGTGCTCGGCCAGCGCGCGCCAGCGCGGGAGGTCGTCCGGATGCAGGAAGTCGGTCCAGGAGCGATCGTCGCCGGGCAGGCGTCCGCCGAGCAGCGCCTCGCGGTTCGGTCCGCGGTACACGACCTCGTAGCCGTCGTCGTCGACGCGCAGCGTGAAGAGGTGGTCGTCCATCGCCTCGACCACGCGCGAGATCGCCGCGTGGGCCTCGGCGAGCTCGGCGCGCATGCGCCGCCGCTCGGTGACGTCGGAGACGATGCCCGAGATCTCGATCACGCCGTCGTCGCGGCGCCGCGGGGCGGCGCGGTCGTGGACCCAGCGCGTCACGCCGTCGGCGCCGCGCAGGCGGTACTCGACCTCCGCGCGCTCGCCTTGGCTCAGGCGGCGGTTGAAGGCCTCGTAGGCGAGCCGGTCGTCCGGGTGCAGCGCCGCCTCCCAGTTGGCCATCTCGGCGTCGGCCTCGGCGCCGCCGAGCAGCCGCTCGGCGCCCGGGCCCTGGAAGGTCTCATGGATGCCGCCGCCGGGCAGCACGATCGCCAGGTAGACGTGCTCGCCGAGGATGTCGAGCAGGCTCGAGAAGCGGTCGCGCACCTCGGCCAGGCGCGCCTCCGCGGCGGCGCGCGCGCCTCGGGCTGGCGATAGGCGTCTCACTCTTCCTCCTCCGGGTCATCGACCGGAGCGGCCTTTGATTGAGGCGCCTTCAGTAGTCGGCGTACATCGCCTCGATCGCTTCGGCGTACTTCTCGGCGATCGGGCGGCGCCTGAGCTTCATCGTCGGCGTCAGCTCCTCCCCGCCCGGCAGCCAGTCGCCTTCGATCAGCGTGAAGCGCTTGACCTGCTCGGGGCGCGACAGGGTCGCGTTGGCGGCGTCGACGCCGGCCTGCACCCCCGCCCTCACACGATCGTCGCGGGCCAGGGCAGAGAGGTCGCCGTCGATGCCGGCGCGCGCGGCCCACACCGGCGCGTAGTCGGCGTCGAGCACGATCAGGGCCGTGACGAACGGCCGCCGGTCGCCGATCACGCACGCCTGGCCGATCAACGGCGAGGCGCCCTTGACCGCGGCCTCGATGTTCGCCGGCGACATGTTCTTGCCGCCGGCATCGATGATCAGCTCCTTCTTGCGATCGACGATCGTCACGTAGCCGTCCTCGTCGATCGTCGCGATGTCGCCGGTGTGCAGCCAGCCGGCGGCGTCGAGCGCCTCGGCCGTGCGCTCGGGCAGGTTGCGGTAGCCGGCCATCACGACCGGCGAGCGCACGAGCAGCTCGCCGTCCGGCGCCAGCTCGACCTCGACACCGGGCGCAGACACGCCGACGGTGCCGATCTTGACCGCGCCGGCCGGGTTCGAGCAGCCGGCGCCGCACGTCTCGGACATGCCCCAGATCTCGGCCAGCGGGATGCCGATGGCGTGGAAGAACACGAGCACGTCGCGCGGCGTCGGCGCCGCGCCGACGTTCACCAGCGACGCCTGGTCGAGCCCGATCGCGGCGCGCAGCGGCGCGAACAGCGCCTCGTCGGCCGCCGCGCAGGCCGCGGCCAGATCGGGCGGGACCTCCTCCCCTGCCTGCTCGAGCTCGACGCGCCGCTCGGCGGTCTCGATCAGCGCCGCCTCGCGCTCGCCGAGGCGCGCCTCGACGCCCGCCTTGAGCTTCTCCCACACGCGCGGGACGGCGAAGAACCACGTCGGGCGCACCGCCGGCAGCCACTCGCCGATGCGGCGCGGGTCCGGGCACGTCGTGATCGTCATGCCGTAGGCGACCGGGAGGTAGTGGTGGGCGGTGCGCTCGGCGACGTGCGCGCTGGGCAGCCAAGAGATCACGCGGGCGCCGGGCCCGAAGCCGGCGCGCTCCTGGACGGCGTCCACCGCGGCCATCTGGTTGCGGTGCAGCAGCTGGACGCCCTTGGGCGGCCCGGTCGTGCCGGACGTGTAGATCAGCGTCAGCACGTCGTCGGGGACGACGGCGCGCCAGTGCGGCTCGGCGTCGAAGCCCGGCTCGGCGAGCTCGTGCAGCCGGCCGGCGTCGATCACGTGCTCGACGTGGCCGCAGACGAGCTCCGTGAAGCGCTGCTCGACGATCGCCACCCGCGGCGCGGCGTCGCGGAGCACGTAGGCGACCTGCTCGGGCGAGGAGGTGAGGTAGATCGAGAACGGCACGGCGCCGAGCGTCACCGCCGCCATGTCGGCGAGGTGGAACTCGGGACGGTTGGCGAGCATCAGCGCGACGGTGTCGCCGCGCCCGACGCCCAGTCGCGCCAGCCCGCCGGCCAGCGCGTCGACGCGCCGCAGCAGCTCCGCCCACGTCCACGCGACCTCGTCGTCGCGCGTGCGCACCGCGAGCACGTCACCGTGCTCGGCCGCGGTCCGCCGGAGCGCCTCGGCCATCGTCGCCGCCTGCATGGCGGCAGGCTACCGGGCGCGCCCGCTTACCTGAGGCCGAAGCCTTCCCCGGTCAGGCGCCCGATGTCGTTCGTGAAGCCGATCATGAACAGCCCGATCACGAGCGCGAAGCCGACGAAGCCGGCCCGCTCCATCACGCTGAACGGGATCGCGCGGCCGCGCACCTTCTCCGCCAGCGCCCAGAAGATGTGCCCGCCGTCGAGCGGCAGGAACGGGAACAGGTTGATGACGCCGAGCGAGAGCGAGATGAACGCCAGCACCATCAGGGCGGCGCTCGTGCTCAGCTTGAACGCCTGGCGCGTCGTCTCATAGCCGCCGACCACCGATCCGAGCTGCTTGCGATCCTCGGGCTTGAAGACCTGCGCGATCCGGCTGACCGTGCTGCTGGTGACGTACCACATGTTGTCGGCCGCGGTGCCGGCGGCGTCGACCGGCCCGACGCCGACGCTGGAGGCCTGCTGGCCGAAGCCGATCCGCCACTTCTTCAACGCCTTGTCGTAGAACGGCGTCGCCGACACGGTCTGCGTGCGCCCGTCGCGCCTGATCGTCAGCGAGACCGGCGTGCCCTTGTGCGCGGCGATCGCGTTGCCGATCGACGTCATCTGGCCCTCGACGTCCTTGCCCGCGGGCGCGCGGCCGTCGACGGCGAGGATCTGGTCCTCGGGCCTGAGCACCTTCGCGGCGGGCCTTCCGGGCTCGACGGTCGCGACGCTGGCCGGCGGGCCCGCCTTGCCCTGGTCGAGGTAGACGCCCCACATGATCGCGAACGCGAGCACGATGTTGACCGCGGGACCGGCGGCGATCACTACCACGCGCTTCCACACCGGCTGGTTGAAGTACGCGCGCGCGGCGACGTCCGGCGGCAGCTCCTCCGCCGGGTTCATGCCGGAGATCTTCACGTAGCCGCCGAGCGGGATCGCCCCGATCCCGTACTCGGTCTCGCCGCGCCGCACCTTCGCGATCAGCGGCGGGAAGAACAGCGCGAAGCGCTCCACGCGCATGCCGACGAGCTTGGCGGCGGTGAAGTGGCCGAGCTCGTGCAGCACGATCAGCGCCGCGAAGCCGAGGAACGTCAGCAGCCAGGTCATGCGTGCACCGCGATCAGCTCGCCGGCCAGCCGACGCGCCTCGGAGTCGACGATGTAGAGCGTCTCGAAGCTGTGGACCCGCTGGGACCCGAGCTGCTCGAGCACGCCCTCGATCACGGCCGGGATGCCGGTGAACGACAGGCGGCCGTTGAGGAAGGCGTGGACGGCGACCTCGTTGGCGGCGTTCAGCGCGCACGGCGCGGTGCCGCCGGCGACGGCCGCCTCGCGCGCGAGCCGCAGGCACGGGAACGCGCCGGTGTCGGGCGCCTCGAACTCCAGCCTGCCCAGCTCCACCAGGTCGAGCGGCCGGATCGGCAGGTCGGCGCGGTCCGGGTGATGCAGCGCGTAGCCGATCGCCACGCGCATGTCCGGGTAGCCCATGTGCGCCTTCGTCGAGCCGTCGCAGAGCTGCACGAGCGCGTGGACGATCGACTGAGGGTGCACCACGACGTCGATGCGGTCGTACGGCGTGCCGAACAGATGGTGGGCCTCCATCACCTCCAGGCCCTTGTTCATCAGCGTCGCGGAGTCGATCGTGATCTTGCCGCCCATGCGCCAGGTGGGATGGGCGAGGGCCTGCTCGACCGTGACGTGCTCGAGGTCCTTGCGCCCGCGGAACGGGCCGCCGCTGGCGGTGATGATCAGCTTCTCGACGACGCCGGGCGGCTCGCCGGTCAGCAGGTGGTGCAGCGCCGTGTGCTCGGAATCGATCGGGATCAGCTGCGCGCCGGTCGCCTCCGCGAGCGCCGTCACCAGCTCGCCGCCGACGACGAGCGACTCCTTGTTGGCAAGCGCGACGTCGACGCCCTCCGTCAGCGCCACGATCGTGGGGCCCAGCCCGGCCGAGCCGACGATCGCGTTGAGCACGAGATCGGCGCCGGACTCCGCGACGAGCTGGATCAGCCCCTCCGAGCCGGCCAGGACCTCACCGGCGGTCCAGGCCTCCTCGGCGAGCGCGGCGGCGTCGCGGCTCGCCAGGGCGATCCGGCCAACGCCGTGCTCGCGCGCCTGCGCGACGAGCGCCTCGTGACCCGTGCCCGCAGACAGCCCGACGAGCTCGAAGGCGTCCCCGGCACGGCTCACCACGTCGAGCGCCTGGATGCCGATGGACCCGGTCGATCCCAAGATGAGAAGCCGCTTCACGGAGGCCCATTGTGGCAGCGGGCCTCTCAGCGTCAGGTAAGGGGCAGCGAGCGGTCGCGATGGTTGCCCGGCCGGCGTCAGCGCGCGAGGCGCACGGACACGCGCGGGGTTTATGGTGCCGCCCGTGGAGATTGCGCTGCGCGATACCGGCGGCGACGGGCCGGTGGTCGTGTTCCTGCACGGGCTGCTGGTCGACGGGTCGCTGTGGGACGCCGTCGTGGACCGCCTGCCCGGTCACCGCTGCCTCGTGCCCGAGCTGCCGCTCGGCTCGCACACCGTGCCGTTCCCGGACCGGTCGCGGCTGACCATGGAGGGCATGGCCGATCTCGCCGCCGATCTGCTCGACGAGCTCGGCGTGAGCGACGTGACGGTCGTCGGCAACGACACCGGCGGCGCGATCGCGCAGCTGCTCGTCACGCGGCGGCCCGAGCGCGTCGGCCGCCTGGTGCTGACGCCGTGCGACGCGTTCGAGGTCTTCCCGCCGCCGCTGTTCAAGCCCCTGTTCCTGCTCGGGCGCACGTCGTTGGGCCTGAACCTCGGCATCCAGCCGCTGCGCACGCCGCTCGGCCGGCGGCTCCCGATCGCCTACGGGAAGCTGACCAAGCGCGCGACCGACGCGCAGCTGCGCCGCTGGATCGCCCCGGCGCTCTCGGACCGCCGCGTGCGGGCCGACGCGGCGCACTTCCTGCGCCGCGCGCGCCCCGCGATCACGCTCGACGCCGCCGCGCGGCTGACCGCGTTCGCGAAGCCGGCGACGATCGTGTGGGCGCGGGACGATCCCGCGTTCCCGTTCGCGCTCGCCCGCCGGCTGGCCCAGGTCCTGCCGCATGCCGAGCTGGTGGAGCTGGCGGACTCGCGCGCGTTCGTGCCCGTCGACGCGCCGGACGAGCTGGCACGGATCGTCGCTCAGTCTCCCCAGCCGGGCAGCTGATCCCAGCGCGGCACCTGCTCGGGGTGCCGCAGCCGCAGCAGCTCGCCCGGGAACGTGAGCGGCGGCGCCTTGGACGGGCGCGCGTGGGCCTGCGCGATCACGGCCTCCGTGAGCTCGCGCTTGCAGCCGAGCCGCGGGTAGGCCTCGAAGACGGCGTCGGCCAGGCCGGGAGGCAGGCGGTCCGCGCCGCGCGCCGACACGTCGATCCCGATCCCGGCGTTCGCGAGCGCGACCTCGGGCCGCATGCGATTCGCGATCCCGATCGAGGTGTGCAGGGCGATCGCGTCCCAGACGATCGCGGCGCGCTCGTCGCTCAGCCCGTGGCCGTGCAGGAAGCGCACGGCGGCGTCGGCGCCCTCGACCTCGAAGCGCTGCGGCCCGTCGCCCTCCGGCGTGAGCCCCACGTCGTGCAGCACGCTCGCGAGGAACAGCAGCTCGTCGTCGTGCTCGAGCCCGCCGCCGAGCGCGCGCGCGAACAGGTAGCTGCGCACGCTGTGGTTGAGCAGGTATTCGGGCTCGATCTCGCGCGCCCAGCGCAGCGCGGCGTGAGCAACCTCGGTCTCCGGGAGGCTCAGCGCGTCCATTCGATCTCCCTCGCCCCGGCGGCGGCCGCCTCCGGTCCAAGCTCACGCCCGACGAGCCACAACGCGAGGTCGATGCCCGACGAGACGCCCGCCGCCGTGACGACATCGCCGTCGTCGACGAAGCGCTCGCCGTGCTGGACGTCGGCTCCGTAGCCGGCGAGGTCCTCCAGCGCGCTGTGGTGGGTGATCGCGCGCCGGCCCTCGAGCAGTCCCTCGGCGGCGAGGATCATCGCGCCGGTGCAGACCGCACCGAGCGGGCGGCCGGCTTCATGGCGCCGCCGCAGCGCCGCACCCAGGATGCCGCGCTGCGCCTCCGCCCACGCGCCGCGCGGCCCGCGCGAGCTCCAGTTGCCGCCGGGCACGAGCACGAGGTCGGGATCGCCCAGCACGCCGTGCGGGACGATGCGCGCCCCGCCGGCCGACACCACCTCCTCGCGCGGCTCGGCGGTCACGAGCCGGGTGGGGATGCCCGCGCCGGTCAGCACCTCGAACGGACCGAAGACGTCGAGGTCGTCGAACCCGTCGTAGAAGAGGATCTCGATCTCCATGGCGAGGATTCTCCGCTCGGCCGCGTGGGCAGGCGAGTGGCGGGAATGCCAATGTCCGATACGATCCCGCCAATGCGCCATCACGTCGCGATCCTGGCGCTCGACGAGGTCGTCCCGCTCGACCTGGCGATCCCCGCGCAGGTCTTCGCGGGCTACGAGATGGCGCCGTATCGCGCCACGCTGTGCGCGGAGGTGGCCGGGCCGGTGCGCACCAACGCCGGCTTCTCGGTGGTCGCCGAGCGCGGGCTGGACGCGCTCGCCGAAGCCGACACGATCGTCGTGCCCGGCTTCGAGCGCACGGAGCGCGAGCTCGCTCCGGACGTCCTCGCCGCGCTGCGCGACTCGCCGGCGCGCAAGGTCTCGATCTGCACCGGCGCGTTCGCGCTCGCGGCCGCCGGCGTCCTCGACGGCCGCCGCGCCACGACGCACTGGCGCCACGCGAGCGAGCTCGCGGCGCGCTTCCCCGCGGTGCGCGTGGCGCCTGACGTGCTCTACGTCGACGAGGGCGACGTGCTGACGTCCGCGGGCGTCGCGGCGGGGCTCGACCTCTGCCTGCACATCGTCCGCCGCGACCACGGCGCGGCGGTCGCGCGCGCGTACGCCAAGCGGATCGTGGTCGCGCCGCATCGCGACGGCGGCCAGGCGCAGTACGTCGACGCGCCCGCTCCCGCCCGCGCCGGCTCGTTCGGGGCGACGCGCCAGTGGGCGCTGGAGCGGCTGCACGAGCCGCTGACCGTGCAGATGCTCGCCGCCCACGCCCACGTCTCCGAGCGCACGTTCGCCCGCCGCTTCGCGGCCGAGACCGGCCGCCCGCCGCTGCAGTGGCTGCACCTCCAGCGCGTGGACGCGGCCCGCGCGGCGCTGGAGACGACCGCCGCCGGAATCGAGGACATCGCGTACTCGTGCGGCTTCGGCACCGCCGCGAACCTGCGCAAGCACTTCCGCCGCGTCGTCAAGACGACGCCCACGGCCTACCGCCGCGCGTTCGCCGGCGGGTAGTCCGGGCCGACGCGCGCGCGGGCCGGACCCCGCGCGGCGAAGGCGAGCACGGCATTTGGCACCTGCCGAGGATCGCCCCGGTCCGGAACTGCGCATCGAGAGGCGAGCCCGCGGCTGACGCCCCGAGTTCACGGGCGCTTGTCCGCGTGTGAGCGCCTCGGTGCCAAAACGGCCTCGGTGCCAAAACGATCACCCCCTCGCGTAACGAGCGTCGGTGCGCGAACCTGATCGAATCCAGCGGCTCGGTGATCGATCCCGGTCAGTCGTCCCGGCACGCGAGACAGACCCGCATCCCTTACCAGCGCAGTTCGCTGATCCCGGCGCCCCGCGACATGCGGTGACCGCGCGCGCACCGGCCCGCCACGGCCCCTCGTGCGCGCCGGCCGCGACCCCACCGACGTCGTGCCCGCGTGCGCGCGGAAGACGCGGTTGAAGTGCGGCTGGTCGTCGCTGCTCTTGCGACGCCCGCCGACTTCCTCGCCCCGCCCTCCCGGGCGGCGGCACCGCCGGCCGAGACCTTCTAGGGCCCGCTGGACTTCCTGCCGCGCGCGAGCGGCCGCGCGAACCAGACCGTCAGCAGGACGATTCCGACGAGCAGCGGCGCGATCCACACGATCACGCCGTCGTAGAGGAAATCGGCGATCAGGATCACCGCCAGCACGATCGCGCTGCCGAGGAACACGAGCCCGGCGATCAGGAAGCGGTTCGCCGACTCGATCAGGTACGCGCGGTCGCGCTTGTGGAACCGCACGCGGTGGTTCGCGCTCGGGGCGATCAGGCACGCGGTCGCGGCGCACGTCGCCATCAGCGTCGCGAAGTAGAGGTTCCTCTGCGTGTCGGTGACGCGCTGGAAGCCCTGCTGGAACGGCACCGCGAGCAGGAAGGCGAAGAGGATCTGCACGCCCGGCAAGGCGACGCGGAGCTCGTTCAGCAGCTCCATCATCTGCCGGTCGCGCTTGTCCTCCTCGTCGTTCATGCCACGGCGTGCCAGACGTAGTAGCCGGCGACGAGCGCGAACAGCGCGGCATCCACGCGGTCCAGCACGCCGCCGTGGGGTCCGAACAGGCTTCCCGTGTCCTTCGTACCCATGTCGCGCTTGATCAACGACTCGAAGAGGTCGCCGACCGGCGCCGCGATCGCCACGGCGAGCCCGAGCAGGAGCGCGTCGACGCCGGAGATCCAGTCGCCGCCGTAGGTCCGGCTCCAGTACCAGACGACCAGCGTGCAGAAGCCGGCGCCGATCGCCAGCCCCTCGACGGTCTTGTTCGGCGAGATCCGCGGGGCGAGCTTGCGGCGCCCGAGCGCCCGCCCGCCGATGTACGCGGCGGTGTCGCCGAGGAACGTGCCGAGCAGCACGGTGAGCACGAGCGCGCCGCCGTGATCGAGGCCGCGCAGCAGCGCGGCATGCGAGACGCCGAGGCCGAGCCAGACGATCGCCAGGATCGTGACCGAGATGCTCGCCGTGATGCGCTCGCGCTGCGGCATCGTGACCGCCAGCGCGAACGTCACGGGCACGCTCGCCGCCAGCGCCATCAGCACCGCGTGCTCGTCCCCCGCCGTGCCGGCGACGACCATCCCCAGCACGCCGAGCATCGCCGCCAGCCGGACCGGCCGTGCGCGCTCGAGCATCTGCGACAGCTCGTGCACGGCGATCACGCCGAGCAGGCCGATGCCCGCGGCGAAGATCCAGCCGCCCGCGTAGATGATCGCCGCGGCGAACGCGATCGCCGGAATCGCGAAGAGGATCCGGCGGGCGAGGTCGCCGCCCACCTCAGCGGCTCCCGAAGCGGCGGACACGCGACTCGTAGGCGGCCAGCGCCTCCTCGAAGTCCGCGCGCGAGAAGTCGGGCCACAGGACCTCAGGGAAGTGCAGCTCGCTGTAAGCGGACTGCCAGAGCAGGAAGTTCGAGATGCGCTGCTCGCCGCTCGTGCGGATCACGAGGTCCGGGTCGTGCATCTCGGGCGCGTAGAGCAACGTGCGGAAGGCCTCCTCGCCGCCGCCGCTGTAGCGCTCGGCCGCGTCGAGGATCTCCGCGCGGCCGCCGTAGTTGAAGGCCACGAACAGCGTGATGCGGTCATTGGCGGCGGTCGTCTCCTCCGCCCAGCGCATCTGCTCGACCAGTTCGGGGTTGACCCCCTCGCGCCGGCCGACGAAGCGCATCCGCACGCCCTCGGCGTCGAGCTCGGGCGTCTCGGCGAGGATGCGCGCCGAGAACATCGCCATCAGCGCGCCGACCTCCTCCTGCGGGCGCGACCAGTTCTCGGTCGAGAACGAGTAGACCGTCAGCTCGCGCACGCCGAGGTCGACGGCGTCGCGCAGCCGTGCCTTCACGGTGTCGGCGCCGGCCTCATGCCCTTGCTCGACGGGCAGCCCACGCTGTTGGGCCCAGCGCCCGTTGCCATCCGTGATGATGGCGACGTAGGTGGCGCTCATTGGGCTCCCTCGCCCGGGAGAATCGCCCTCCGGGCGATTGCTCCCAGCGAAACGAGCCCGCAGGGCGAGGCTTCGCCGCTCACACCTCGAGGATCTCGGCTTCCTTGCCCTTGAGCAGGGTGTCGAGCTCCTTGACCTTGTCGTCGGTCAGCTTCTGCAGCGCCTCTTCCGCACGATGCTCGTCGTCCGCGCCCGCCTCGCCGGCGTCGCGCAGCTCCTTGAGATCGTGCATGACGTCGCGGCGGATGTTGCGCAGCGCGACCTTGCCCTCCTCGGTCAGCCCGCGCACCACCTTGACCAGCTGCTTGCGCCGCTCCTCGGTCAGCTCGGGCAGGACGAGCCGGATCAGCGTGCCGTCGTTGTTCGGCGTCAGACCGAGGTCGGACTCCATGATCGCCCGCTCGATCGCCTTGATCGAGCTCTTGTCGTACGGCTGGACGGTGATCATCCGGGCCTCGGGCGCCGAGATCGTCGAGAGCTGCTTGAGCGGCGTGACGGAGCCGTAATAGTCGACGGAGATGCGGTCCAGCAGCGCCGGGCTCGCGCGGCCCGTGCGGACGGATTGGAACTTGATGCGGGTCGACTCCACGGACTTGTCCATGTGCTCCCGCGCGTCCTGAAGCAGATCGTCGATCACGTCGTCACCAGCGTTCCCACTCGGTCGCCGGAGACTATCCGGTTGATGTTGCCGTCGTCGGCCATGTTGAAGACGTGGATGTTGAGGTGATTGTCCATGCAGAGCGACAGCGCCGTCGAGTCCATCACCTTCAGGCCGCGCTGCAGCGCGTCGCGGGCCGTGATCTCGGAGATGAACTCCGCGTCCGGGTCGGTGCGCGGGTCGGCCGTGTAGATGCCCTCGACGCCGTTCTTGGCCATCAGCAGGACCTCGGCGTGCATCTCCAGCGCCCGCAGCGCCGCCGCGGTGTCGGAGGTGAAGAACGGATTGCCCGTGCCGGCGGCGAAGATCACGATCCGCCCCTTCTCGAGGTGGCGCATGGCGCGCCGGCGGATGTAGGGCTCGGCGACCTCGGAGACCGTGATGGCCGACTGCACGCGCGTGTGCACGCCGAGCTTCTCCAGCGCGTCCTGCAGCGTCAGCGCGTTCAGGACGATCGCGAGCATGCCCATGTAGTCCGCGGTGGCGCGGTCCATGCCCTCGGCGGCCTCGGAGAGGCCGCGGTAGATGTTGCCGGCGCCGAGCACGACCGCGATCTCGACGCCGCGGTCGTGTACGTCCTTGAGCTGCTTGGCGATCGCCGACACCGTCTCAGGATCGGTGCCGTAGTCGAGCGGGCCCATCAGGGCCTCGCCCGACAGCTTGATCAGGACCCGCTTGAAGACGGGGTCTTCGCTCAATTAGCTTCCCACCGCGAAGCGGGCGAAGCGGCGGATGACGACGTTCTCACCCATCGTCCCCGACAGCTCCGCGCGCATCTGCTCGATCGTCTTCTTGTCCTCCAGGTGCTTGACGTGCACCTGGTTGAGCAGCACGACCTCGTCCATCCAGGCCTTCAGCTTGCCCTCGGCGATCTTCGGCCGGATGTGCTCCGGCTTGTCGGCGGCCTGCTGCTCGAAGACGCGCACCTCGGCGTCCTTGTCGGCCTGCGGGATCTCGTCCTCGGTGACGTACTTCGTCGACGGCGAGGCGGCGATGTGCAGCGCGATGTCGCGCGCGAACGCCATGAAGTCGTCGTTGCGGGCGACGAAGTCGGTGTTGCAGTCGACCTCGACGAGCACGCCGATCTTGCCGTTGCCGTGGATGTAGGAGGCGACGGTGCCCTCGGTGGCCTCGCGGTCACCGACCTTGAGCGCCTTGTCGCCGAGCTTGACGCGCAGCAGCTCGACGGCGGCGTCGTGGTCGCCGCCGGTCTCGGCCAGGGCGTTCTTGCAGTCCATCATGCCGGCGCCCGTCGCCTTGCGGAGCTCGGCCACCTGCTTCGCGGTGATGGTGGGAGCGGTCACTTCGAATCCTCGGTCTTGGTGGTCTCTTCCGCGGCCTGAGCGACCTCGCTGGGACCGGGCTCAGGGGCGGGGGTCTCCTCGCTCTTGGCCTCGGCGGCCTTCGCGCGCGGCGTCTCGGGGGCGGCCTCGGGCGCCGGGGAGGCGGCGTCCTTCTCGCGCTCGTCCGCGTCCGGGTTCTCGATCGTCTCCTGACGGCTCGGGCCCGGGCTGCCGGCGGCCGGCGCGGCGGGCTCCTCGGCCGCCTGGGCGGCGGCCCCCGCCTCGGCGGACCGGCGCCCCTCGACGGGCCGGCCCGCGGCCTCGACGGCGGCGGCGACGGCGGCTTCGGCCGCGTCGCGCGGCTCGCCCTCGCCGGCCTGCGTCAGCGCCTCCTCGGCGGCGGCGCGCTCGGCGGCCTCGGCCGCGGCACGCTCCTCGGCCTCGCGGCGCGCGCGCTCCTCCGCGTCGCGGCGCGCCTGCTCCTCGGCCTCGCGGCGCGCGGCCTCCTCCTCGGCGCGGAAGCGCTGGCGGCCCTGCTGGACCACGTCGCCGATCGCGGCCGTGATCAGGTTGCAGGCGCGGATCGCGTCGTCGTTGCCCGGGATCACGTAGTCGATCCCGTCCGGGTCGCAGTTGGTGTCGACCAGGCCGATGATCGGGATCCGCAGGCGCTGGGCCTCGCGCACGGCGATCGCCTCGGTCTTGAGGTCGATCACGAACATCGCGTCCGGGACGCGCTGCATGTTCTTGACGCCGCCCAGATTGGCCTGCAGCTTCTCCAGGTCGGCCTCCGCGGACAGGCGCTCGCGCGTCGGCAGCAGCGACAGCTGGCCTTCGGACGCATAGCGCTCGAGGTCGTGCAGGCGCCGGATCCGCGCCGACATGGTCTGGTAGTTGGTCAGCAGGCCGCCGAGCCAGCGATGGTTCACGTACGGCATCCCGGCCGCCTCGGCGACCTCCTTGATGCCGTCGCGCGCCTGCTTCTTGGTCCCGACGAACAGCACGGTGCCGCCGCGGTGCGAGATCTCGGCCGCGAAGCGCTGCGCCTGCTGCAGCAGCGCGTGCGTCTTCTCGAGATCGATCAGATAGATGCCGGTGCGCTCGCCGAAGATGAAGCGGCGCATCTTCGGGTTCCAGCGACGCGTCTGGTGGCCGAAGTGGACTCCAGCCTCCAGCAGCTCCTTCAGGCCGACTTCAGCCATCGTGGAGGACTCCCTTGTGTTCGGTTGGATACGGCAGCCCGGGCATCGAGGTGGCGCGGACCCGGCGAATCGGTACGCCGGGCAGGGTCGCGGCCTCGGGGTCGGCACCATGCCGGCCCGGGGTTCGTGGACAGTTGCGGGAGAATGTTAGCCCCTCGCAGCAAGTTCCTCCGGACGCCGTCGTTAGGGCCTCTTGGCGGGCCGATTCGCCTCTTCCCCTACACCGGCGGGTCGGCTCGTTCCCCTGACGCCAGCCGGAGGGCCTTGACAAGGTCCTCCGGCAGCGGCGCCAGTACGTCGATGGATTCCCCGCTGACGGGGTGATCGAACGCGAGCCGCGCGGCGTGCAGGAACTGGCGGTCAAGCCCGAAGCGCCCCGGACGGCCGTACTCGGGGTCGCCCGCGACGGGATTGCCGATCGCCAGCAGGTGCGCGCGGATCTGGTGCGTGCGGCCGGTCTCGAGCCTGACGCGCAGCAGCGTCGCGTCCTCGAACGCCTGCTCGGTCGCGAAATGCGTGACCGCGTGGCGCGGGTTGTCGGTGTCCGACGACATCCGCGTCCGGACGCGGCGGTCGCGCCCGAGCGGCGCGTCGATCGTGCCGGCGCGCGCCGGCGGCCGGCCGTCGACGAGGGCCAGGTACTCGCGTGTGATCCGCCGCTCGCGCAGCGCCGCCTGCAGCGCGGCGTGCACGTCGTCGCTGCGCGCGAGCACGAGCAGGCCGCTGGTGTCGCGGTCCAGCCTGTGCACCACGCCGGGGCGGCCCGGATCGGGACCGCCCGCCACCCGGCCGGCGAGCGCCTGCACGAGCGTGCCGTGGTCGTGGCCTGGAGCGGGATGCACGACGACGCCGGCCGGCTTGTCGATCACGAGCAGGTGCTCGTCCTCGTAGGCGATCGCGAAGCGCGCCTCCGGCACCTCCGGCGGCGTCTGCTCCGCCCGCTGCTCGACGGTGATCTCCTCGCCGCCGGACAGCACGTGCCGCTTCGGCTGCGGGCGCCCGTCGACGCGCACCAGCCCGTCGTCGATCAGCCGCTGCGCGGCCGTGCGAGAGCCGGCGTGCGCGGCGAGGAACACGTCCAGCCGCTCGCCCGCCGCGCCGGCCGGGACCTTCAAGACGGCTTCCTCTCCAGCACGAGCACGAGCACGATCACGCCGACCGTGACGGCGATGTCGGCGACGTTGAAGGCCGGCCAGTGCGGGAGCTTGATGAAGTCGGTCACGCCGCCCTCGCGCACGCGGTCGATCAGGTTGCCCGCCGCGCCGCCGAGCAGCAGCCCGGTCGGCAGCCACACGAGCGGCCGCCGCAGGTGCGTGACGAAGAACGCCAGCAGCGCGGCGAGCGCGAGGATCGCCACGATCACCACCAGCGGGCCGCCGCCGCGCAGGACGCTGAACGCGACGCCGGTGTTCTCGGTGTGGATCAGCTTGACCCCGGGGAGCACCTTGATCTGCTCGAACGGATCGATCTGCGCGCGCACGATCGCCTTGGTCACCTGGTCGGCGGCGATCACCGCGATCGCCACCAGAGCGGCGCGCAGCGCCGTACGGCCCGGGCTCATCCGGGCGAGATCAGGTTCACGAGCAGCTGGCCGCCGAAGATCAGCACCAGGATCCCGACCATCGGGCTCAGGTCCACCGGGCCGAACTGCAGGCCGAGCTTGCGGAAGATGCGCAGGTACGGGTTCGTGACGTCGCGCAGGAAGTCGAGCACGGCGTTGACCGGGCGCGAGTACGGGATCCGCACGCCGAAGGAGAGCACCCAAGACACGATGATCCACGCGAAGATGATCAGCGTGTAGACCGTGATCAGTGCGGACAGGAAGTCCGCGATCTGCTGCCGGGCATCGTTCACGTGGTCAGGCTCCTAGAACGTCGTCCATCGCCGCCGCCAGCGCCGCTCGCACGCCGCCGCGCTCGAGCGCGTTGAGGCCCTTGGCCGTCGTCCCGCCCGGCGACGCGACGGCACGCCGCAGCGCCAGCGTGTCGCCACCGCGCTCGCGCAAGAGGGCTGCCGCTCCGGCCATGGTCTCTGTGACGAGCGTAGTGGCGATGGACGGCTGGAGGCCGTGGCGGATGCCGGCGTCGATCCATGCCTCGGCGAGCAGCGCCCAGTACGCCGGTCCGACGCCCGAGCACGCGCCGGCGGCGCTCATCAGCCGCTCCGGCAGCTCGACCACCGTGCCGAGCCGGCCGAAGTGCGCCTGCAGGTCGGCGTAGAGCTGCTCGTCGACGCCCTCGTCGTCGGGCTCGGCGAACGCGAGCACGCCCTGGCGCAGCTCGACGGGCGTGTTCGGCTCCACCCGGAACACCTGCGCGCCGGGGATCGCGGCGCGCACCTCGGCCTGCGTGGTGCGGGCCAGGATCGTCACGACCACGCGCGCCGCGCCGGCGATCTCGCTCGCCACGAGGTCCAGCTGGTACGGCTTGTGGGCGAGGATCACCACGTCCGCGCGCTCGGCGAGCTCGCGATTGGACGCGACCGCCTCGCCGCCCAGCTCCTGCGCGAGCTTCGCCGCGCGCCCGGAGCCGGTGTCAGTCGCGAGCACGGGGTCGCCCCAACCGCGCGCCAGCGCGCTCGCCATGTTGCCCGATCCGATGTAGCCGACCCTCATGCGGCCGGTGAGTCTACGACTGGTTGAAGAAGCCCTTCTCGATCAACGCCGCACGCTCCTCCGCGGAGACCTCCACGTTGCGCGGCGTGAGGAGGAAGACCTTGTCCGCGATGCGCTGCATGCCGCCGTCGAGGGCGTACGTCAGACCGGACGCGAAGTCGATCAGCCGCTTGGCGAGATCGGACTCGGATCCCTGCAGGTTGATGATCACCGGGATCGCGTCCTTGAACTTGTCGGCGATGTCCTGCGCGTCGTTGAACGACTTGGGCACGACGAGATGCACGCGGACCTCCCCGCGTCCGTTGGCGGCCCGGCTGCTCGTGCCGCCGACAGGCCGCAGCACCGTCGTGCGGCGCTCGGCGGCCGGAGGGTCGTCGCCGAAGATGTCGTCGATCTCGTCGCGCCGGCGGCGGGACGAGAGGCGGCGCACGTTGGGACGCTCGCGATAGCGGCTCTCGAGCTCCTGCTCGGGCTCGCGGACGTCCTCAACTTCTTCTTCGTAATAGTCGCGATCCTCGGCGAGGCCGAAGTAGACGCCGACTTTGCGCAGCGTGTCGCTCAGGGCCATGGTCGGGAAGTCGTTCGCGAAGCGGGGGAGTTTCCCTGCATCCGTAAAGCTTACGCGTAGAGGATGGTGCCGATGCGCACGATCGTGGCGCCTTCGGAGGCGGCGACGGCGTAGTCCTGCGAAGTTCCCATCGAGAGCTCCGGCAGCCCGTGCTCGGCCGCCAGCTCGGCCAGCGCCGCGAAGTAGGGGCGGCTGTCCTCCGGATCCTCGGCGTACGGCGGCATCGTCATCAGGCCGCGGACCGGTACGGGCGAGCGCTCGAGGTAGGCGGGCAGCTCCTCCGGCGCGATCCCGGCCTTGCCCTCCTCGCCGGCGACGTTGACCTCGAGCAGAATCGGCGTCGTGGCGCCCTGGAGCCGGCGCAGCGCGGACTCCGAGGCGACCGAGTGGATCAGCTCGACGTGCGGCAGGATCTGCTTGACCTTGCGCGACTGCAGCTGGCCGATGAAGTGCCAGCGGAACTCGGGGTGGGCGCTCGCCTTGACCTCGAGGTCCTGAGCGCGGTTCTCGCCGAGCAGCATCACCCCGGCCTCGCCGAGCACGCCGAGCTCGTCCAGCGCGACGTACTTGACGGCCGCGAGGATCTGGACGTCCGGGCCGACCTGCTCGCGCACGCGCTCGAGGTTGTCGCGGACGCGGTTGGCGTCGAGGCCGGTGATCAGGCGCGGCATACGACCCCCGCCTGGCGGCCGGTGACGCCGCGGTCGCGGCGGTGGGAGAAGAACTCCGGCGAGCAGATCGTGCAGACGCCGGTGTCGTGGACGATGCCGACCCCGGCCGCGCGCAGCTGGGCGGCCGCCACGGCGGCGAGATCGAGGTTGCGCTCGCCGCGGCGGGCGCCGTAGGCGGCGAACCGCGCGTGGACCTCGTCGCCCACCTCGTAGCAGCAGCCGCGCGCGCCGGGGCCGATCGCGGCCTCGATCTCGCCCTCGCCGCCGACGTCGCGCAGCGCCCGCACGCCCTCGGCCACGATCCCGCCGGCGAGCGGGTGCCAGCCGCAGTGCAGCGCCGCGACGCCGCCGGGCGCGGCCAGCAGCACCGGCAGGCAGTCGGCGACGAACACGAGCGCGGCGGCGTCGGTCAGCGCCGTCGCCTGCCCGTCCTCCTCGGCATAGGGCCGCCGCTCGGAGGGCGGCTCGGCTGCGCGGCGCACGGTCGCGCCGTGCACCTGGCGCCCGTAGCAGACGCGCGGCCACGGATGGCCGATCTGCTGCCCCATCCGGCGCCGGTTCTCTCGGACGTTCTCCGGCTCGTCGCCGGTCAGCAGCCCGAGGTTGAGCGAGTCGTACGGCCCCGTCGACACGCCGCCGCGCCGGCTGGTGAACAGCAGCCGGGCGCCGGGCAGCTCGGCGGCGATCTGATCGTTCTCCCAGCGGAACGGCGCGGGCAGGTCCACGCCGGAGAGGCTAGTGGGCTACCACCACGGAGAGCCGATGTGGTCGTAGGCGAGGCCTGCCGGCTCGATCAGCGGGCGCGTGGCGGCGTTGATGCCGTGAACCACGATCTCGCGGCCGCGCTCGAGCACGTAGCCGGCGCCGAGCCGCTCTCCGGCCTCGAGCGTCGAGCCGCTACCCGAGCGCGGCGGCCAGCTGGGACTCGCGGTCCGGGGCGGCGCCGTCGAGCATCGCGACCGTCGCGCGCTCGAGCCCTTCGCCGACCGCGGCGCCCGTGAGGCCCGCGGCGACGAGGTCGTCGCCGGAGATCGCGAGGCGGCGATGGCGGACGTCCTCGAGCCAGCGGCGGGCCGCCTCGGCGGCCGGGCCGGCGCCGGCGGCGACGACCTCGGCGGCCTCGTGCGGGAGCCGGCGGAACGCGCGCCACACCGCGGCGTCGCCTCCGGGCGCCGCCTCGGCCTCGTTCAGCCGCGCGGCCCCTCTGGCGGCGGCCACCACGACCTTGCGCTCGCGCGCCGGGAACCCGAGCGCGTCCAGGCGGGCCGCGAGGTCGGGGATGCGCGTGCAGCAGGCGGCGAGCTTCGCGAGCGGCGAGGCGTCGATGTCCACGGCCTGGAAGCCCTCGCCGAGCAGCGCGCGGCCGATGCCGTGGCGGGCGAGCTGGAGCGCGGGATGCGGCTCCTCGAGCAGCAGGCGCAGCTCCCGCCCCAGGCGGTCGCCGGTCACGGTCGCGAACAGCGCGGGGTCGACCAGCGCGTCGGTCTCCGGATCGGGCTCGAACCCGAGCCGCGCGGCGTAGCGGGCGAGGCGCAGGATCCGCGTCGGGTCGTCGCTGAACGAGCGCGGGTGCAGGACACGCAGCACGCCGGCCTCGAGGTCCTCCCGGGCGCCCTCCCAGGCCGTGACGGCGCCGTCGTCGAGCCGCACGGCCATCGCGTTGACCGTGAAGTCGCGCCGCGCGAGGTCCTCCCGCAGCGTCGCGCCCAGCTCGACGTCGGGCAGCGCGCCGGGCCGCGTGTAGCGCTCGCGCCGCGCGCCGGCGAGGTCGAACGCGAAGCCGTCGCTCGCGACCGTCGCGGTCCCGAAGCGCTCGTGCACGGTCAGCCGTCCTCCCAGGCGGCGTGCCGCCCGCCGCGCGACCGCGACCGCGTCGCCCTCGACGACCACGTCGAGCTCGTGCGGGAGGCGGCCGAGCAGCACGTCGCGGACCGCGCCTCCGACCACGTGCACGCCCGGCTCGTCGCCCACGGCGGCGAGCACGATTTCGGCCCCAGGTGCGAGTTGCAAGCGCTCGAGCAGGTCCACGCGCGCATTGTGCCGACTACCCTCGACGACCCATGACGCGCCGCAAGCTGCTGCTGGGCGTCGCCGTGGCACTCGTCGTGCTCGGAGGCGGGGCCGCCGTGTACGCCATCACGAAGCGACCAGGGGACGTCTCGAACCCGAATATCGAGTTCACCCAGGAACCGACGGAGACGCCGGTCCCCGACACGCCTGAGCCGACGCCGGGGTCCAAGAAGAAGGATCCGCTGCGCAACTTCGTCTGGGCGCACTACGGCTACTCCAAGGACCGCCGGCACATGCTGCCCGCCTCGACGCTGCTGCGGCCGCCCTTCTGGCGCGTGTGGACGCTCGGCGGCAAGGTGCTGCTCGAGTTCCCGCCGGTGATGGCCGAGGGCAAGCTGTTCCTGCTCAAGAACAACGGCGCCCTCTACGCGATCGACAAGCGAACCGGCAAGGTGCGTTGGAAGCGCAAGCTCGGCGTGCTCGCCGCCGCCTCGCCCGCGTACGGCAACGGCCGCATCTTCGTCCCGCTGCTCTCGCGCGGACGCAACAAGCCCGGCGCGCTGTACGCCCTGGACGCGAAGACCGGGAAGATCCTCTGGCGCCGGCTGCTGCCCTCGCGCAGCGAGTCCTCGCCGGTGTTCGACAACGACCGCGTCTACTTCGGATCCGAGAACGGCACGGTCTACGCCGTGCGGGCGGGCGACGGGGCCGTCCGCTGGACCTACAAGGCCAGCGGCGCCGTCAAGTGCGCGCCGGCGCTCGCCGACGGCAAGCTCTACTTCGGCGATTACAGCGGCCGCGTCTATGCGGTGCGGCAGGCCGACGGCCACGAGGTCTGGAACACCGGCACGAAGTCGGGCGCCTTCGGCTTCCGCTCCGGCCAGTTCTACTCCAGCCCGGCGGTCGCCTACGGCCGCGTCTACATCGGCAACACCGACGGCCGGATGTACTCGTTCGCGTCCTCCAACGGCAAGCTCGCATGGGCCAAGGCGACGGGCGGCTACGTCTACTCCTCCCCCGCCGTCGCCCAGGTGCCGGGCGGCAAGCCGACGGTCTACTTCGGCTCCTACGACGGCAAGTTCTACGCCGTCGACGCGCGCAGCGGCAAGGTTCGCTGGTCCTACCACAACGGCGGCAAGATCTCCGGCGCGCCGACCGTCGTCGGCGACGTCGTCTACTTCTCGAACATCGGCAAGAAGGACACGACGGGCCTCGGCGCACGCACCGGCCGCGAGGTCTTCCACATGGACCGAGGCTCCTTCAACCCCGTCGTCTCCGACGGCCGGACGATCTTCCTGACCGGCTACTCGTCCCTGTACGCGCTCAGGCCGAAGGGCTAGGGCGCGTCGGGATGCCCGCCGCGGCGAGCTCGGCCTTGACGGCCGGGATCGTGTACGTGCCGTAGTGGAAGATCGAGGCGCACAGGACCGCGTCGGCGCCGGCCTGGATGCCTTCGATCAGGTGCCGGGGCTCGCCGGCGCCGCCCGAGGCGATCACGGGCACGTCGACGGCCTCGCTGACGGCGCGCGTCAGCTCCAGCTCGTAGCCGGTCTGCACGCCGTCGCGGTCCATGCTCGTGAGCAGGATCTCCCCCGCCCCGCGCTCGACGCCCTCGCGCGCCCACCGGACCGCGTCGCGGCCCGTCGGCGTGCGCCCGCCGGCCACGAACGCCTCATACGAGCCGTCCGGCCGCCGCTTGGCGTCGATCGCCAGCACGACGCACTGCGCGCCGAACACCCGCGCCAGCTCGCCGATCAGCTCCGGCCGGGCGAGCGCGGCGCTGTTGATCGAGACCTTGTCGGCGCCGGCGTCGAGCACCGCGTGGGCGTCCGCGACCTCGCGCACGCCGCCGCCGATCGTGAACGGCACGAACACGTCGTCGGCCGCCCGCCGCGCCAGCTCCACGACCGTCGCGCGCTTGTCCGAGGTCGCCGTGATGTCCAGGAACACCAGCTCGTCGGCGCCCTGGGCGTCGTAGTGCGCGGCGAGCTCGACCGGATCGCCGGCGTCGCGGATGTCGATGAAGCGCGTGCCCTTGACCACACGCCCCGCGTCGACGTCCATGCAGGGAATCACGCGCTTGTAATGCACGGCGGGGGGAGGATAGGCGCTTCCCGCGACGGTGGGACATGCCGCTCGGATTCATTCGCTGCCCCGACTGCCACGCGCGCGGCCGCCGCAGCTTCGCCCGCCCCCAGCGCGCGACGTTCGATGGCCTGCCCGCCCCCGTGTTCGACGAGGAGCGCGTCTGCCTGCGCTGCGGCGCTTGGCTGTGGGTCGCCGGCGCCGACGTCATGCCCGCCGCGCCGCGGCTGCTGACGCTGAGCGCCGCGCCGCCGGCCGAGCTCGCCGAGCGCCTGGAGGCGGTGCTGGAGGGGATCGCCGCGACGCAGGCGTTCCAGCGCGAGTTTCAGCGCGCGTCCAGCGCCGCCTGCCCCTCGGCCACCGTGAAGCGCTTCTCGTAGAGCGCCTTGCCGGCGATCACGCCGGCCAGGTTGACCTGGCGCAGCGCGGCGAGCGCGCGCAGGTCGTCGAGCGAGCCGATCCCGCCCGAGTACAGGAAGCGCCCGCGGACGGTGCCGGCGACGCGCTTGACGCCATCGATGTCGGGGCCGCTGAGCTTGCCGTCGCGCGAGACGTCGGTGTAGACGAACGAGCGCACGCCGCGCGCCGTCAGGCGCTGGATCGCGTCACCCGCCGGCATCTGGGTCGTCTGCGTCCAGCCCGCGGTCGCGATCATCCCGTCCTTGACGTCGACCGAGACGACGATGCGCGGGCCGAACGCCGAGACGATGTCGTCCAGGAAGTCGACGTCGGAGAACGCCGCGGTGCCGACGATCGCGCGCTCGGCGCCCGCCCGCAGCGCCTCCCGCACCGCAGGGAGCGTGCGCAGGCCGCCGCCGTACTGGACCGGGATCCCGGTGATCTGGACGATCCGGCGCAAGTGGTCGAGCGACTTCGACTCGCCGCTGCGCGCGCCGTCGAGGTCGACGACGTGCAGGAACCGGGCGCCCGCGTCGACCCACGACTTCGCGGCCTCCAGCGGGTCGTCGTGGTATGTGGTGGCGTCCTCGAAGCGGCCCTCCACGAGGCGGACCGCCTTCCCGTCCATGATGTCGATCGCCGGGTAGAGGATCATGCGATTGCTCCCTTGGCGCCGCGGGAGCGAGCCTCCTGGCGAGCTCCCGCCGAAGCATGCGAGCGCGCAGCGCGAGTCATGCGACTGCGACCGCCGCCAGCCGGGCGAAGTTGCGCAGCATCCGCAACCCGTCGCGCGAGGACTTCTCGGGATGGAACTGCGTGGCCATCACGTTGCCGCGCTCGACGACCGAGACGAAGCGCTCGCCGTACTCGCTCGTGCCGACCACGTCGCGGGGGTCGGCCGGGCGGCAGGCGAAGCCGTGGACGTGGTAGAAGGCGGCGCCGCCGTCGAGCCCCTCGGTCAGCGCCGACTCGCGCTCGAACGTCACGTAGTTCCAGCCGATGTGCGGCAGTCGCGGGCTGTCCAGCCGCGTCACCGTGCCGGCGAGGATGCCGAGGCCGGGCGCGCCCTCGTGCTCGCCGGAGGACTCGAACAGCAGCTGCATGCCGAGGCAGATCCCGAGCAGCGGGACGCCGGCCTGCGCGCGCTCGCGCAGCACGTCGCCCAGGCCCGAGCGCTCGACGTGGCGCATCGCCTCCGGGAACGCGCCGACGCCGGGCAGGATGATCGCCTCCGCCGCCCGCAGCGCGTCGTGCCCGGCGGTGATGTGCGACTCGGCGCCCACGTGCGCGAGCGCCTTCTCGACGCTGCGGCGGTTCCCCATGCCGTAGTCGGCGATCGCGATCACGTCAGCGTCCCCTTGGTCGACGGCACCCCGGTCTCGGCGGGGTCGATGGCGACCGCGGCGCGCAGCGCGCGGGCGAGCGCCTTGAAGCACGCCTCGATCATGTGATGGGCGTTCGTCCCGGCCTGCAGCTGGATGTGCAGCGTCACGCGCGCGGAGCTCGCGAGCGCGCGGAAGAACTCCTCCGCCGCCTCGTGCTCGAAGCCGGCGATCTCGCCCCGCGGCAGGCGCTCGAAGCCCTCGATCAGGGCGTAGGGCCGGCCGGAGATGTCCAGCGCGGCCGCGGCACGCGCCTCGTCCATGGGGATCGTCGCGTGGCCGTAGCGGACGATGCCGCGGCGGTCGCCGAGCGCCTGGTGCAGCGCCTGGCCGAGCACGATGCCGGTGTCCTCGACCGTGTGATGCGAGCCGGTCTGCAGGTCGCCCGAGACCTCCACGTCGAGGTCGAGGCGGCCGTGGCGGGCCAGCAGGTCGAGCATGTGGTCGAAGAAGCCGACGCCGGTCGTGCGGGTCCCGGAGCCGGTCCCGTCGAGCCCGAGCGTGAGCGAGACGTCGGTCTCGCCGGTCCTGCGATTGATCGTCGCGGTGCGCGTCACGGCCTGGGATTCTGACGCAGGCGCGGCGTCAGCCGTGCCTGCGAAGGCGAGCGACCGCGCAGGCGCGGCGTCAGCCGTGCCTGCGAAGGCGAGCGGGTCGCTCAAGGCGTCAGCCTTGAGCGACCGCGCAGGCGCGGCGTAAGCCGTGCCTGCGAAGGCGAGCAGGTCGCTCAAGGCGTCAGCCTTGAGCGACCGCGCAGGCGCAGGGCCATCGACGCGGCGTGGGCGGCGAACCCCTCGGCCTCCGCGATCGGGACGCCGGCGCGCGCCAGCGCGGGCGCGGCCGCGCCGAGCCGCACCTCGGCCATGCGGCGGCGGAAGTGGCGGACGTTGAGGCCGGAGGCGAAGCGGGCGGCGCCTTCGGTGGGGAGCGTGTGGTTCGAACCCGCGACGTAGTCGCCGAACGCGGTCCCAGACGCGTTGCCGACGAACAGGCAGCCGGCGCTGCGGATGCGGGGCGCCAGCGCTTCGGCCTTGTCACCCGCCAGCTGGAGGTGCTCGGGGGCGAGCGCCTCGGCGAACGCGAGCGCCGCGTCGAGGCTCTCGGCGTGGATCGTCAGGCCGGGGAGCGCATCGAGGATCTGCGGGGAGTCGCTGACGGCGACCGTCAGCGAGCCCTCGCCGTGCTCGGCCTGCGCGGCGAGGTCGAGCGCCAGCGCCTCGGTGTCGGCGCCCGCGCTCGCGATCACCGTCAGGTCGCTCGGGCCGTTGAACCCGTCGATGCCGACGTCGCCGAACACCTGCCGCTTGGCCTCCTGCACGTACAGGGAGCCGGGGCCCACGATCACGTCGGCCTTGGGGATCGTCTCGGTCCCGTACGCGAACGCGGCGATCGCCTGCGCGCCGGTGACGCCGTGCACGGCATCGACCCCGCACAGCCTGGCCGCCGCCAGGATCACCGGGTGCGGCGCCGTCGCGAGGTACACCTCGTCGACGCCGGCGGCGCGCGCCGTGACGGCGCCCATCACGACGCTGGACGGGTACGGGTTGCGGCCCGACGGCGCGTAGACGGCGGCACGGCGCACGGGGATCTCGCGCAGCGTCACGGTCTGGCCCTGCGGCAGGACCGCGCCGGCGTCCTCGTCCAGGCCGGCCTCCGCGACCGCCCGCACGTTCTCGATCGCGACCTCCAGGCCCGCGCGCACGGCCGGGTCGAGCGCGGCGAGCGCGGCGTCGAGCTCGTCCGCGGCGATCGTGCGCGCGTCGCCGCCGAAGCGCGCCTCGTACTCCCGCACCGCGGCGTCGCCGCGCTCGCGCACCGCGGCCACGATCTCCGCGACCGCCGCCGCGACCGACTCCCCCGCCGGCACCCGTGCGCGCACCCGCGCGGCCAGCTCGGCCGCGTCGCCGGTCGTGCACGCCCAGCGCTCAGCCACGCAGGCGCTCCACGACCGCGTCGATCTCGCGCGCCTTGACCCGGTAGGCGACCGGGTTGGCGATCAGCCGCGCGGTCGAAGCGGCGATCTCCTCGCGGATCACCAGCCCGTTCTCGCGCAGCGTGGTGCCCGTCGCGGTGAGGTCGACGATCCCGTGCACCAGGCCGGTGAGCGGCGCGAGCTCGACCGAGCCCTTGACCTCGACGATCTCCACCTGCCGGCCCGTGCGCTCGAAGTACTCAGCCGCGATCCGCGGGTACTTGGTCGCGATCCGCATCTGGCCGAGCCGCCGCAGCGCCTGCGCCGCGGGGTCCTCGCCCGCGACCGTCGCGAACACCATCCGGCACGGTCCGAAGCCGAGGTCGAGCAGCTCGACGACGTCGCGCTCGGCCTGCTCGGACAGCACGTCCTTGCCCGTGATGCCGACGTCCGCCGCGCCCGCCTCCACGTAGGTCGGGACGTCCGAGGGTCGCATCGTCACCACGCCGGCCTCCTCGAACAGCAGCTTGCGGTCGTTGGAGCGGACCTCGCTCGTGTCGATGCCCAGCCCGTCGAGCAGGTCGAGCGTGTCGCGCATCAGCGCGCCGCGCGGGACGGCGAGCCGCAGCCCCTTCACGACGCGATCTCCTGTGCCACGCCGCGGGAGCGAGCCGTCAGGCGAGATCCCGCCGCAGCGTGCGAGCGCGCAGCTCGAGTCATGCGGCTCCCTCTCCCAGCCGCGCCGCGTGCACGCGCTCGACGTCGAGCGCCCACCCGCACGCGGGCAGCTCGCGGCCGAAGCGTCCGAGCAGGTCGTCGTAGCGGCCGCCGCCACCCATCGGCGAGCCGAACGAAGCGTCGTAGACCTCGAAGACGGCGCCCGTGTAGTAGCCGAGCGTCCGCAGCAGGCCGAGGTCGTAGATCACGCGCGCGGCGACGTCCTCGGCCAGCATCCCGTGCAGATCGCGCAGCGTCGCGGCCTCGGGCACGTCCTCGAGCACCTCGGGGCCGCCGCGGGTCGTGGCCAGCCGCGCCAGCTCAGGCGGCAGCTCGCGCTCCAGGGTCACGAAGTCGTGGGCGTCGAGCGCCTGCAGCATGGGCGCGGGATCGCGCACCCCGAAGCGCGCCAGCGCGCGCGCGAACAGCGACGCGTCCCCGATGCCCACCCGGTAGCCGTTCAGCCCGGCGGCATCGAGCGCCGCGCACAGCATCGTGATCGCCTCGGCCGTGCCGTCAGGCCCGGGCGCGCCGACCAGCTCGATGCCGGCCTGCAGGATCTCGCGCGGGTGCCCGCGGTGGCGGCGCACGGCGCGGTAGGCGTGCTGCACGTAGCAGAAGCGCAGCGGGACGGGCTCGGACGGATAGCGCGCCGCGACCACGCGCGCGATCGGAATCGTCATGTCCGAGCGCAGCACGAGCACGTTGCCGTGCTCGTCGAAGAGCCGGTACGCCGGATCGGCGGCGGCCGGATCCCCGCGCGTGAGGACCTCCTCGTACTCCAGCGCCGGCGTGGCGACCTCGCCGTAGCCGTGAGCGTCGAAGACCGCGCGCATCGCCTCGGTGATCGCCCGCACCTCGCGCAGCTCGTCCGGGAGGACGTCGCGCGTGCCGCTGGGGATCGGGTGGATCACGCGGCAGCGACGCGCTCGATGCGCGCGCCCAGCTCCAGGAGGCGCTCGTCGATCCGCTCGTAGCCGCGGTCGATGTCGCGCACGTTGTGGATCTCGCTCGTGCCGTGCGCGCAGACGGCGGCGATCAGCATCGCCATGCCGGCGCGGATGTCCGGCGAGGAGACGCGCGCGCCGCGCAGCTTGCGCGGGCCGATCACGATCGCTCGGTGCGGGTCGCAAATGGTGATCTCGGCGCCCATCGAGATCAGCTTGTCCACGAAGAACAGGCGGTTCTCGAACATCTTCTCGAAGATCAGCACCGAGCCCTCGGATTGCGTCGCGAGCGCGACGGCGATCGAGGTCAGGTCGGCGGGGAACGCCGGCCACGGGCCGTCCTCGACCTTGGACTGGTAGTCGCCGGCGTCGCGCGCAACCTTCAGGTGCTGGCCGCCGGGGACGAGCACGTCCTCGTCGTCGAGCGTGGTCTGGAGGCCGAGCCGCGCGAACACGAGCCGGATCATCCGCAGGTCGTCCGCCACGCAGCTCTTGATCCGCAGCTCTCCCCCGGTCACGCCGGCGAGCGCCATGAACGAGGCGATCTCGATGTGGTCGGGCGAGACGGTGTGCTCGCAGCCGCCGAGCCGCGCCACGCCGTGGACCTGCATGACGTTGGAGCCGATGCCCTCGATCGCCGCGCCCATCTTGTTGAGCATGCGCGCGAGGTCCTGCACGTGCGGCTCGGAGGCGGCGTTGCGGATCACCGTCGTGCCGGCCGTGGCGGCCGCGGCCATGAGCGCGTTCTCCGTGCCCATCACGGACGGCTCGTCCATGAAGAAGTCGCACGGCAGCAGGCCGCCGTCGGGCGCCCTGAGATCGATGTCGCGGCCGTGGTCGACCGTCGCCCCGAGCGCGCGGAACGCATCGAGGTGCGGGTCCAGGCGGCGGCGGCCGATCACGTCGCCGCCCGGCGGCGGCAGCAATGCGGAGCCGAAGCGCGCCAGCAGCGGGCCGGCGACAAGGAAGGAGGCGCGGATGCGCTCGGCCAGCGCGGCGTCGACGTCGGTCTTGTGGACGTCGTCGGCGCGCAGCTCGACGGTGTTGGCGCCGTGGCGGGTGACGCTGACGCCGAGATCCTCCAGCAGCTCCAGCAGCGCTTCCGTGTCGCGGATGCGCGGCACGTTGTGGAGCACGACCGGCTCAGGCGTGAGCAGCGCGCACGCGAGCAGCGGGAGGGCGGCGTTCTTGTTACCGGCGGGGTGCACCGTGCCGGAAAGTGGCACGCCGCCTTCGATGACGAACTTCTCCATGATTGGCGGCGGCTAGGCTAACGAATCGATGACCTTGCCCATGACCCGCGACGAGGCGTGGCAGCTGTTCTGCGAGTGGACGCCGTCCGAGAGCCTGCGCCGCCACGTGCTCGCGGTCGAGGCCTGCATGCGCGCTTACGCGCGCCGGTTCGGCGAGGACGAGGAGCGCTGGGGCCTCGTCGGCATGCTCCACGATCTCGACTACGAGCGCTATCCGGACCTCGAGACGGGCCATCCGCGCTACGCGCTCGCCGAGCTCGAGCGGCTCGGATTCCCGGAGGACATGGTGCGCGCGGTCGCGTCGCACGCCGACTACCTCGGCGTCACGCGCGACAGCCCGATGGAGAAGACGCTGTTCGCCGTCGACGAGCTGTCGGGCTTCGTCATGGCGTGCGCGTACGTGCGCCCGCAGGGCATCGAGGGTCTGACCCCGAAGTCGGTCAAGAAGAAGATGAAGACGCCGGCGTTCGCGGCCGCCGTGGACCGCGAGGCGATGCGCGAGGGCGCCGAGCAGCTGGGCGTCGAGTTCGACGAGCACGTCGCGTTCGTCGTCGCGGCGCTGCAGCCCGAGGCGGCGACGCTCGGGCTCAACGGCAGCGGTCGCTGAGGCGCCGCCGGGCCGCCGGGCCGGCGCTAGTCTCACCGCCTAATGGCACTGAAGATCATCGTCCTCGAGGGCGACGAGACCGGGCAGGAGCTGCTCGAGCAGGCGGTTCGCGTGCTCGACTCGGATCTCCTGGGCCTGGAGCTCGAGCTCGAATCCTTCGACCTCTCGCTCGAGAAGCGGCGCGAGACCGGCAACGAGATCGTCCACGAGGCGGCGCGCGCGATGCGCGAGGCCGGCTTCGGGCTCAAGGCGGCGACCGTGACTCCGGAGGGCAAGGACGACGTCGGCTCCCCGAACCGCATCCTGCGCGAGGAGGTCGACGGCAAGGTGATCGTGCGCACCGGTCGCCGCATCCCCGGTGTGGTCGGGCCGGTCTCCGGCGTCTATCACCCAATCTCCGTGGTGCGCATGGCGGTCGACGACGCCTACGGCGCCAAGCAGTGGCGCGAGGGCGGCGAGGGCGCCGACGACGAGATCGCCTACCGGACCGAGAAGGTGACGCGGTCGACGTGCCGCGCGGTGGCGGAGTACGCGTTCCGCACGGCCGAGCGCATGCAGGCGCGCGTCTACGGCGGGCCGAAGTGGACCGTCTCCCCCGTCTACGAGGGGATGCTCAAGGAGGAGATGGACGCCGCGGCCGAGCGCCATCCGGACGTCGCCTACCAGCCGGTCCTGATCGACGCGACCTACGCCGGGCTGCTCACGGGCGCGACCGAGACGCCGCTGGTGATCCCGGCCCTCAACCGCGACGGCGACTGCCTCTCGGACATGGTCCTGCCGATGTTCGGCTCGATCGCGGGGGCCGAGTCGGTCCTGCTGTCCTTCGACGCCGAGTACGGCGTCGAGGTCGCGATGGCGGAGGCGCCACACGGGACGGCGCCCTCGCTGATGGGCAAGAACCTCGCGAACCCGATGGCGATGCTGCTCGCCTGCGGCTCGGTCCTGTCCTACGCGGGCGTCAGGGGCTATGCGGGGGCCGAGCGTGCGTCGCGGGCGGTGTACGAGTCCGTGCTCGAGACGACCGCGACGGGCACCAAGACCATCGACCTCGGCGGCCACGCCACCACGTCGGAGTTCACCGACGCGGTGGTCGAGAAGGTCCGCACCAAGGTCGAGATCTGGTCCTCCCTCGGAGCTCGCTAGCTCGCTCGGTTCGTTCACCCGTCCCAGGTCGCCCGCGGGACGGATTCATTCCCGCCGGCCGACGTGCCGCCTGCGACGGCGCTCGTAGAGCATGCGCTGGATCGCGAGCGTGAGGGTGCCGGCGAGCAGGATCGCCGCGAGGTTGACCGCGAGCTGCCCGACCGAGCCGCGGAACGTGTGCCAGTCGCCGTAGTAGGCGGCGATCCCGATGTTCGACGCCGCCGGGATCGTGGTCACCGAGATGAGGACGCCGATCAGGGCGCCTGACTTGGCGGTGCTCAGCGACAGCATCCCGGCCACGCCCGCCGCGGCGGCGACCACGAAGGCGAACGCGTCGGGGCTCGAGATGATGCCGGCGAGCGTGTGGTGGGCGGTGCTGAAGTCGTCGGGCGTGACGTCGGCGCCGTCGAACGCCGCGGTGGCGACGAACGCGGACAGGATCGCCAGCGGGAACCCGACCGCGAGCGCCAGCGCCGAGCGGCGCGCGAGATCCGCCTTGCGCTGGACCGCCGCCACGCAGAAGCCCGCGATCGGCCCGAACTCGGGCCCGACGACCATCGCGCCGACGATCAGCACCTCGGAGTCGAGGATGATCCCGACGCCGGCGATGATCGCCGCGAGCGCCATGTAGAGCAGGAAGACACCCGACAGCTCCACGCTCTCGCTCGTCCGCTGTTCGAGCTCCTCCCACACGACGGCGTCGGCGGGCGTGCCCGGCGCGTAGCGCTCGGCCTCGGCGGCGAGCTCGGAGATCGTGTCGACGGCGCTGAGCGAGATCGAGCCGATGCGGTCGATCGCGAGCTCCTTCAGGTCGGCGACGATCACGCTCGCGTCCTCGCGGGCGACGTCGCACATGACGAGGTCGCCGTCGGGGCGCTGCGAGACCCCGGGTATGTGGACGACGTCGATGGCCGAGCGCGTCGCGCACAGCAGTGCGTGGACCTCGCGGGCGCGGTCAGGCGGCGCGACGATGCGCATATGGAGCACCGCGGAAGCCTACCTACGCCCTCGCCGCGGCCCCGTTCGCACCGCCGTGCAAGATCGCTTGCAGGCGCGCCGCGCGAATTCCGCGCTCCAGCGTGGGATCCGGGTTCCAGGGCGCGCATATCCCGCTCGTTCCGAAGATTTCCGTCCGGCTGCCCCCGTAGCTTTCCGAACACATGTTCCCCCCGATGACCGGCAGTCGCCAGAACAAGCGCTCGCTCCGCGAGCTGGTGCGCGGGGCCATGGATTCGGCCCTGGAGTTCGTCACGCTGGGCGAGGCCACCGTGCCCGCACGCCATGCGCAGCAGGCGCCCGCCCCCACGTCCGAGCACCCGCATCGCCGACACCGTGTCGGTCATCAACGCCATAGGCGCCGCCCAGGGATGGTCGCGCCTCGGCCACAGGTCTGCACCACGCCGGTCCATCGCCCGGCGCAGCAGCGGGCCTGATTCCCGCGCCCGCCGGCCGATCAGCTCTGGGAGGACTGATCGAACCGGCCGGGCCGCGGCGCCGCGCCCCGACCAGGCTCGGCGACACGCAAGCTCCACCGCTCTCGGGCCGTCGTGACGCGACGGCCCGAGCGCCCGGAGCGCGGGCAGCCACCGTCCGGCACCGCCGGGGGCGTCGCTCTTGGCGATCCCCAGTTGCGCCGCCCCCACCTTCGGGCTATCCCCGCACCAGCCGGCGCGCCGTCGAGCGCGGGAGCCGCCCGGTGGCGCCGACTCGCGCGCGTCTTCTTCCCCGGGGATCGTCACAGCGTGCCTCCAACCTCGTCGCGCGCAATAGTGCCGTCATGGTCAAAGAAGCACGGCTCGAGCAACTGACGACCGGCCTGGCGCCGGTCACCGACGGGTGGTTCACCGTCAACATCCGCGACACGGCGTGGGTCACCAACGAAGCGATGGGCGCCGCGGGGATCTTCGAAGGCGACGGCCCGAGCTTCCCCGACGTCGGATTCACGATGGCGGTGATCCGGCCGGGGCAGCCGGCCGGCATGTACCACTCCGAGGCCAACCAGGAGAACTTCCTCGTCCTCGCCGGCGAATGCATCGCGATCATCGAGGGCGAGGAGCGGCGGCTGAAGGCGTGGGACTTCGTCCACTGCCCCGGCGGCACCGAACACGCGTTCGTCGGCGCAGGGGAAGGCCCGTGCGTGATCTTCATGACCGGCGGACGGACGCACGAGAAGGGCGTCACGTACCACCGCAACGAGGCGGCGCTCCGCCACGGCGCGGGTCCCGAAGCCGACACGCATGACCGCAACGTCGCGTATGCCCCGTTCCCGGCTTGGAAGGACGGGCCCCCGCCCTCGTGGGACGGCCTGCCCTGGGCGTGAGGTCCGACTCCAGGGCGCGGCGCCCGCCGATCACCGGCGATCACGACGCGCGAGGCGGAGAGCTCGGCCGCGCCGGAACTCGTACGTCACGCCCACCGATCGGGCCGCAACGACGAAAAGCCGCCTCGGCGGGCGGCTCTCGTATTCGAATAAGGACCGGCGGCGACCTACTCTCCCAGGCCCTTGCGGGCCAAGTACCATCGGCGCTGTGGGGCTTAACTGCTCTGTTCGGAATGGGAAGAGGTGTTTCCCCCACGCAATAGCCACCGGAAACTTGTCAAGCCCGGCGGCCGGGCGCGGCGTTTAGGCGCCGCGCGCCGGCCCGCGCACTCGCGCGCGGACCTTCAAAACTGCACAACCCGCCAACGAACGGGTACCAACCAAAATAAATCCGTCAAGCCCTCGAACCATTAGTACCGGTCTCCTACGGCTGTTGCCAGCCTTCCAGATCCGGCCTATCAACCTGGTGGTCTACCAGGGTTCTTACTCCCTCAAGGGGATGGGAGAGCTCATCTCGAGGCCGGCTTCCCGCTTAGATGCCTTCAGCGGTTATCCGATCCGCACGTAGCTAACCTGCGGTGCCCTTGGCAGGACAACAGATACACCAGAGGTGCGTTCATCCCGGTCCTCTCGTACTAGGGACGAATCCTCTCAACTCTCCAACGCCCATGGCAGATAGGGACCGAACTGTCTCACGACGTTCTGAACCCAGCTCGCGTACCGCTTTAATGGGCGAACAGCCCAACCCTTGGGACCTACTTCAGCCCCAGGATGCGACGAGCCGACATCGAGGTGCCAAACCGAGTCGTCGATGTGGACTCTTGGACTCGATAAGCCTGTTATCCCCGGAGTACCTTTTATCCGTTGAGCGACAGCACTTCCACTTGCTACTGCCGGATCACTAAAGCCTGCTTTCGCACCTGCTCGACCTGTCGGTCTCACAGTCAAGCTCCCTTGCTGCTTTTGCACTCTACGCACGATTTCCAACCGTGCTGAGGGAACCTTTGCGCGCCTCCGTTACATTTTGGGAGGCGACCGCCCCAGTCAAACTACCCGCCTGGCACTGTTCCCCGCCCGGATAACGGCGCGGGGTTAGAAGCCCAATACATCAAGGGTGGTATCTCAAGGTTGGCTCCACATCAGCCGCAGCCAATGCTTCACAGCCTCCCACCTATCCTGAGCGAAATGGACCGAACTCCAATACCAGGTTGTAGTAAAGGTTCACGGGGTCTTTCCGTCTAGCCACGGGTACTCGGCATCTTCACCGAGACTGCAATTTCACCGAGCCCCTCGTTGAGACAGCGTTCAACTCGTTACGCCATTCGTGCAGGTCGGAACTTACCCGACAAGGAATTTCGCTACCTTAGGACGGTTATAGTTACCGCCGCCGTTTACCGGGGCTTAGTTTCAGTGCTTTGGCTTGCGCCTAACACCTCCACGTAACCTTCCGGCACCGGGCAGGCGTCAGCCCCTATACGTCGTCTTGCGACTTTGCAGAGACCTGTGTTTTTGGTAAACAGTCGGTTGAACCTATTCACTGCGGCCCTCTCGGGCTCCACGGGCAAGCCGCTTCACCCTACTGGGGCGCCCCTTATCCCGAAGTTACGGGGCGATTTTGCCGAGTTCCTTAACGAGGGTTATCTCGATCACCTTAGTATTCTCTACTTGCCCACCTGTGTCGGTTTTGGTACGGGCACGTGCGCTCTCCCTAGAGGCTTTTCTCGGAGGCTTGGCGTCCGGGACTCGCCGGCTTAGAGCCAGCTGTCATCGCACCTCAGGTTATGCGGGCTCGGATTTACCATAGCCCACCCCTACATGCTTGACCCAGGACTACCATCGCCTGGGTTCCCATAGCCTTCCTCGTCCCCCCATCGGTCAAATGAGTGCGACGTGGTACAGGAATATCAACCTGTTGTCCATCGACTACGCCTTTCGGCCTCGCCTTAGGTCCCGACTAACCCTGAGCAGACGAACTTTACTCAGGAATCCTTGGGCAATCGGCGGAGAGGATTCTCACCTCTCTTTCGTTACTCATGCCGGCATTCTCACTTCCCAGGGCTCCACGGCTGGGTTCCCCCGCCGCTTCACTGCCATGGGAACGCTCTCCTACCGCACGTCTTGCGACGCACCCGAAGCTTCGGTGGCTAGCTTGAGCCCCGTTACATTATCCGCGCCCGAACACTTGACCAGTGAGCTGTTACGCACTCTTTCAAGGATGGCTGCCTCTAAGCCAACCTCCTGGTTGTCTATGCACTCGGACATCGTTTGCCACTTAGCTAGCACTTAGGGACCTTAGCTGTCGGTCTGGGCTGTTTCCCTTTTGACGCGGAAGTTTATCCCCCCGCAACTGACTCCCGGAGTAGCCGTGACGGTCTTCGGAGTTTGCCTGACTTCGGTAACCTGGTAGGGCCCCTAGGCCAAACAGTGCTCTACGGCCGCCACGGAATTGATCCGAGGCTATACCTAAATATATTTCGGAGAGAACGAGATATCTCTGAGCTTGATTAGCCTTTCACTCCGACCCACAGGTCATCCGCCCAGTTTTCAACCTAGGTCGGTTCGGTCCTCCACGGGGTCTTACCCCCGCTTCAACCTGCCCATGGGTAGCTCGCTCAGTTTCGCGTCTACCGCCTACGACTGAATCGCCCTATTAGGACTCGCTTTCGCTTCGGCTCCGCTCATCGCTTAACCTTGCCGCAGACGAGTAACTCGCCGGCTCGTTATGCAAAAAGCACGCCGTCACATCACGAAGATGCTCCGACCGCTTGTAGGCACGCGGTTTCAGGTACTATTTCACTCCCCTTCCGGGGTACTTTTCACCTTTCCCTCACGGTACTGGTCCGCTATCGGTCACCTGGGAGTACTTAGCCTTGCAGGGTGGTCCCCGCAGCTTCAGTCCGCGTTTCACGGGTGCGGACCTACTCAGGAACATCATCAGGAGGCCGGCTCGATTTCGTCTACGGGACGGTTGCCCTCTGTGGTGCGCGGTTCCACGCGCTTCGACTATCGACCGGCTTGGTAACTCCTGCCGAGAGACACACCTCTCGGGCAAATGTCCTACAACCCCGGACCGGCAACGCGTGTGCGCTTACACCGGCCCGGTTTGGGCTGATCCCCTTTCGCTCGCCACTACTCGGGGAGTCTCTGTTGATTTCCTTTCCTCCGGGTACTGAGATGTTTCAGTTCCCCGGCTTGCCCCCTACCCGCCTATATATTCAGCGGGAGGTAACGCCGTATTGCTGGCGTTGGGTTTCCCCATTCGGGAATCCGCGGGTCACAGGCTATTCAGCGCCTCACCGCGGCTTATCGCAGCCGTTCACGCCCTTCATCGACTCCAGGTGCCAAGGCATCCACCGTGTGCCCTTCCTATCTTGACGGTGTTCGACGTGATCTCCTTGGGGGAGATCGCGTTGGGAGTATTCGCCCAAGGGCGAAACTCCCTGAGACGGATCGCTTACGGCGATCCGCTCGGTGATACCCGTTCGCATCGCCCTTGCGGGCGATGCTTCGTTGGCATGATTGTGCAGTTTTCAAGGTCCGCGTAGAGGCGCACGCCCTGACTGGGCGTCCGGTCTCTCAAAACTCAACAGCATGAACCAGCGCAAAGGCTGGCCCCAGGTCCGGTCGACATTAGGTACCGGGTCAGGCTCGAGCTGGACGGAATGCCCAGCTGGCTCTCGCCGGCGCTCCAAGTCCTGGAGCTTCCCTAGAAAGGAGGTGATCCAGCCGCACCTTCCGGTACGGCTACCTTGTTACGACTTCACCCCAGTCACGAGCCCCACCTTCGACAGCTCCCTCCCTTGCGGGTTAGGCCACCGGCTTCGGGTGTTGCTTGCTTCCATGGTGTGACGGGCGGTGTGTACAAGGCCCGGGAACGTATTCACCGCGGCAATGCTGATCCGCGATTACTAGCAACTCCGCCTTCATGCAGGCGGGTTTCAGCCTGCAATCCGAACCGAGACGCGCTTTAAGGGATTCGCTCCACCTCGCGGTATCGCAGCCCTCTGTACGCGCCAATGTAGCACGTGTGTAGCCCTGGACATAAGGGGCATGATGACTTGACGTCATCCCCACCTTCCTCCGGTTTGTCACCGGCAGTCTCGCATGAGTCCCCAACTAAATGCTGGCAACATGCGACGGGGGTTGCGCTCGTTGCGGGACTTAACCCAACATCTCACGACACGAGCTGACGACAGCCATGCACCACCTGTGAACCTGCCCCGAAGGGAACCCCTGTTTCCAGGGGGGTCAGGCACATGTCAAGCCCAGGTAAGGTTCTTCGCGTTGCGTCGAATTAAACCACATGCTCCGCTGCTTGTGCGGGCCCCCGTCAATTCCTTTGAGTTTTAGCCTTGCGGCCGTACTCCCCAGGCGGGGCACTTAATGCGTTAGCTTCGGCACGGAGGGAGTCGACACCCCCCACACCTAGTGCCCATCGTTTACAGCGTGGACTACCAGGGTATCTAATCCTGTTTGCTCCCCACGCTTTCGCGTCTCAGCGTCAGTAACGTCCCAGCGAGCTGCCTTCGCAATTGGTGTTCCTCCTGATATCTGCGCATTTCACCGCTACACCAGGAATTCCACTCGCCTCTTCCGTACTCGAGCCCGACAGTATCCACCGGCATCCGAGGGTTGAGCCCCCGACTTTCACAGCAGACTTATCGGACCGCCTACACGCGCTTTACGCCCAATGATTCCGGACAACGCTTGCCCCCTACGTATTACCGCGGCTGCTGGCACGTAGTTAGCCGGGGCTTCTTCTGAAGGTACCGTCACTCCGGCCGGCTATTAACCGGCGAAGCTTCGTCCCAACTGAAAGGGGTTTACAACCCGAAGGCCTTCTTCCCCCACGCGGCGTTGCTGCGTCACGCTTTCGCGCATTGCGCAAGATTCCCCACTGCTGCCTCCCGTAGGAGTCTGGGCCGTGTCTCAGTCCCAGTGTGGCTGATCGTCCTCTCAGACCAGCTACCCATCGAAGCCTTGGTAGGCCATTACCCCACCAACAAGCTAATGGGCCGCGGGCCCGTCCCGATGCGAAGGCCGAAGCTATCTTTACTCGTTGTCCTTATGGACAGCGAGCACATCCGGTATTAGCCCGAGTTTCCTCGGGTTGTCCCGGTCATCGGGGTGGGTTACCCACGTGTTACTCACCCGTTCGCGGCTCTGCCCCGGGGCAAGCCCCGGTTCGTCGCTCCACTTGCATGTGTTAAGCACGCCGCCAGCGTTCGTCCTGAGCCAGGATCAAACTCTCCGTGAAGAACTTCACAAAGAGCGTCTCGCGCCACTCGAGGGCTCGCCAGTACACATGAGGCGGGCCGGGCGCTTGACAGGGTTACTGCTCAGTACTACTGGCACTACTTTACTTCTGATTTCCTTTTGCCGTCCGCCGCTGGGTAGCGACGCCGGCATAACAAAACCTGGACACACCGATGGCAAGGAAGCCATCGTGTGCGCATGCTGTTGAGTTTTCAAAGACCGTCTGCGCCTCGCTGGAGGGGATTCCTCCTGAGCCGCTTCCCGGGGGGCCGGAGCCTCCCGAGCGGGCAGTCGAGTTTAGCGTGTCCGCCTGGGGTTTCAAGGCCCCTCTTCGGCGGCGAGACACGCTGTCCCGGCTGCGGCGCAGAAGAGTAGCAGCGGTTTCGCGACTTGGGGTCGCGCCCCGAGATTTTTTCTCTCAGGCCGCCCGAAGGCGCGCGAACTGGCGTTTTCCGACCTGCAGGACGCGGCCGTCCAGCGCCGATGCGGGCAGGTCGAGGGGCTCAGCCGCGAGCTTCTCGCCGTCGAGCTTGACGCCCCCCTGCTGGAGCTTGCGCCGGGCGTCCGAGCGCGAGCCGCCGAACGCGCCGGCGATCAGCTCGGGCAGGTGCACGATCCCGCCGTCGGCCGGGAACTCGTGATCCGGGATCTCCTCCGGCAGCTCGTGCGCGATGAAGATCCGGTCGAAGCCGGCCTCGGCCTCGGCCGCGGCCTGTTCCCCGTGGAAGCGCGCCACGAGCGCGCGCGCAAGCGCGCGCTTCGCATCTCGCGGGCCGACGCCCTCGGGAACGGGCTCGCCGAGCAGCAGCCCGTACCAGGACTCGAGCAGCTCGTCGGGTATCCGGAGCGTCTTGCCGTACATCTCGCCCGGCGGGTCGGTGATGCCGATCTGGTTCCCGTAGGACTTCGACATCTTCTGCTCGCCGTCGATCCCCGTCAGCAGCGGCACGGTCAGCACGACCTGCGGCTTCTGCCCGAAGTGGGTCTGCAGCGCCCGCCCCATGAAGAGGTTGAAGGTCTGGTCGGTGCCGCCGAGCTCGACGTCGGCCTCGATCGCCACGGAGTCGTAGCCCTGGAGCACCGGGTAGAGCAGCTCGAGCAGCGAGACCGGCTCCGAGGCCGCCATCCGCTTGCTGAAGTCGTCGCGCTCGAGCAGCTGCGCGACCGTGACCAGGCGCACGAGGCGGAACAGGTCCTGCATCGGCATGTCCAGCCACTCGGAGTTGTGGCGCACCTCGAGGCGCTCGTCGGTCGCGAGCACCTTGCCGGCCTGCTCGACGTACGTGCGCGCATGCGCGTCGATCTCCTCGGGCGAGAGCACCGGGCGCGTGGCGGAGCGGCCCGAGGGGTCGCCCACGCGTGCGGTGTAGTCGCCAACGATCAGCACGACGGTGTGGCCCAGGTCCTGGAACTCCCGCAGCTTCTGGAGCACGACCGTGTGGCCGAGGTGAAGGTCTTTGGCCGTGGGGTCCAGACCGAGCTTGACGCGGAGGGGGCGACCCTCCGCGAGACGCGCCTCGAGGGCGCCCTTGGGGAGGGTGTCGACCGCGTTGCGGGACAGGAAGCCGGCCGGGGAATCCATCCGGCCCAATGCTAGAGTCCGTCGCCCTCGCGGGCCTGGTCCGTCCGGTTGAGTGCCACGTCGCGGGCCGCTCCCGCGTGGCGCCCTCATATGGACGACCACGACGACCGCACCACCACGCTCGCCGGCCCGCATGGGTCCGCTGACGGGAATGGCGACGGCGGCGCCCAGGTGGTCCAGTTCCCGCGCCAGAAGCGCGGCTTCCCCCTGGGCCGCCGCCGGCGCGAGAAGCGCTTCCGGATCCGCAAGCTGCGCCTGCTGATCGTGCTCTTCGGCCTCGGGCTGCTCGCGATCGTCTCCGCGCTGTTCGGGATGCTGATGGCGGTCGCGTCCGACCTGCCGCACCTAGAGGCGCCCGCGCACGAGAACTCGGTGATCCTGTCGCACGACAACAAGACGATCGGGACGCTGACGGGCAACGAGCGGCGCATCTACCTCCAGGAGGACCAGATCGCGCCGGTGATGAAGCACGCGATCATCGCGATCGAGGACCAGCGCTTCTACACCAACGACGGCGTCGACCTGCGCGGCATCGCGCGCGCCGCCGTCCAGGACGTCACCTCCAAGCAGGCGGCCCAGGGAGCTTCGACGATCCCCCAGCAGTTCGTGAAGATCCAGCTGGCGGCGGAGAACGACCGCACCGTCTTCCAGAAGTTGCGCGAGGCGGCGCTCGCCTACCACCTGAGCCACAAGTGGTCCAAGGAGCGCATCCTGCGCGACTACCTGAACGCGATCTACTTCGGCAACGGCGCATACGGCATCGAGTCGGCCGCGCGCACGTACTTCCAGGCCGCCCACGACGAGACCGACCCGTGCGGGGACCGCGGCCAGCCGATGTGCGCGTCGCGGCTGCGGCCGGAGGAGGCCGCCCTGCTGGCCGGGATCGTGCAGTCGCCGAGCGGCAACGACCCGATCGCGCACCCGGTCGCCGCCAAGCGCCGGCGCGATGTCGTGCTGCTGCGGATGCTCCAGCAGGGCTACATCACGCGGCCGCAGTACGACGACGCGATCCGGGCCCAGCTGCCGACGCGCGACAAGCTCTCGTTCCCGGTCGAGGACACGGACTACCCGTACTTCACGTCGTGGGTCAAGCAGCAGGTCGTCGACCAGCTCGGCGGCGGCCAGCAGGGCGCGCAGAAGGCGTTCGGCGGCGGGCTGAAGGTCAAGACGACGATCGACACGCGGCTCCAGTCCGCCGCCGAGGCCGCGATCAAGCAGTGGTTGCCGGCCCCCGACGGCCCGCGCGCCGCGCTGGTGGCGATCCACAACGAGGACGGCGAGGTCCGCGCGATGGTCGGCGGCGACGACTACCCCGACGCGCCGTTCAACCTCGCCACCCAGGGCCAGCGCCAGCCCGGGTCCTCCTTCAAGCCGTTCGTCCTCGCGCGCGCGCTCGAGGACGGGATCTCGCCGCAGTCGACGTGGGAGTCCAAGAAGAAGACCTACGTCCTCAAGGGCGGCGAGCGCTTCACCGTCAACAACTACAACGACGCGTACGCCGGGCTGACGACGCTGGCCAGCGCCACGACCTACTCAGACAACGCCGTCTTCGTCCAGGTCGGCATGAAGGTCAGGCCCGCGCGCGTGGCCACGCTCGCGCGCCGGATGGGGATCCGCACGCCGATCTCGCACAACTTCGCGCTGCCGCTCGGCGGCCTGCGCGAGGGGGTCACGCCGCTGGACATGGCACACGCCTACGAGACGTTCGCCACGGGCGGCACCCTCGTCTACGGGAGCATGTCGCCCGGGCTGGGCCGCGGCAAGATCCCGCCGGGGCCGGTCGGCATCGAGCGCATCGACGGCACCGACGGCAAGGCCGTTGACCTGCCGGAGGGCGGCAAGGCGATCAACCGCAAGAAGACCAGGCCGGTTCTCAAGGACGGCATCGCGAACGAGGTCGGCGCGATCCTCCAGACGGTCGTGCAGAAGGGCAGCGGCACGCGGGCGCAGATCCCGGGCGTCGTGATCGCCGGCAAGACCGGCACGACGGAGAACTACGGCGACGCGTGGTTCGTCGGCTGGACGAAGGAGTACACGGTCGCGGTGTGGGTCGGGTACCCGGACAAGTTCAAGCCGATGAAGACCGAGTTCCAGGGCGAGGCGGTGGCCGGCGGCACCTATCCCGCCGGGATCTGGAAGACGTTCATGGAAGGCCTCCTGAAGGTCGACAAGCTGCCCGACACCAAGCCGAGCGATCCCGCGCTGGACGGCGGCACGGCGACGACGCCGCCACCGACCGAGGGCGCCGCGCCGAGCGCGACCCCGGTGCCGACGGCGACGCCCGCCGGCGGCGCGACGGGCGGCGCCGGCGCCGGCGGCGCGGCCACGCCGCCCCCGGCCGGCGGCGCGGGCGGGACGACGCCTCCGGCGGACGGCGGTACGGGCACCGGCGAAGGCGCGACGACGCCGCCCGCCACGGGCGGCGGCGGGACGACCCCGCCGGCGACCGGCGGCGCCGGGGGAACGGGCGCGGCACCGCCGGCCGCGACGCCTCCCACCGGGACCGGCTAGGCGGCGCGCGCGGCTCGCAGCCCCGGAGGCCACGGGCGCGAGACGCAGCGCGTGCCGAGGGCGCAGAAGCGCCACGGCAGCTCGGCGGCCTTCGAAATGCCGACCCGGGGCCCCACGAGCCACTCCACGTGCTCCCACGCGGGCGGCCGGGCCGAGACCCGGACCGGGCCGTCCACCAGGCTCGTGCCGTGCATCTCGAGGTCGAAGCCGAGCGCCTGGGTGAGCTTTCCCGGGCCGTTGCAGAGGTCCTCGAACCGCCCCACGCGGCGGCGCCCGCGCATCTCCCCCTCGCCCCGCAGCGGCGCGAGCGCCCGGATCAGCACCGCCGAGCCCGGCTCGCAGACGGCGTTGAGCAGCGCATGGATGCCGTAGGAGCGGTACACGTAGGCCGTCCCCGGCGGGGACTCGAACATCACCTGCGTGCGCGCCGTCAGCCCCGCGAAGGAGTGCGCCGCCGGCTCGGAGAAGTGGTAGGCCTCGGTCTCCACGATCACGCCCGCGGTGCCGCCGTGCGAGACGACGCAGCCCAGGAGATCGGGGGCGACCTCCAGGACGGGGCGCGCGTAGAAGTCCCGGTTCACGCCGGCTGGCCGTCGAGCTCGGCGCGCGCGTGCGCCAGCTGCTCGCGGACGCGGTCCAGCGCCGTGCCGCCCTCGGAGACCTTGGACTCCAGCCACGAGCGCTGCGACAGGACCGAGTAGTACTCGTCGTCGAGCACCGGGGAGTGGCGCGCCAGCTCCTCGCGCGAGAGCTCCGCCAGCGACCGGCCGGAGGCGACCGCCTCGCGGACGATCCCCGCCACGATCCCGTGCGACTGCCGGAACGGCACGCCGCGCCGCACCAGCAGATCCGCGACGTCGGTCGCCGCGATCATCTGATCGCTCGCCGCGTCGGCCAGCCGGTCGCGCCGGAAGGTGATGCCGGACAGCATCCCGCGCGCGGCCGCGAGGCACAGGTCCAGCGTGTCGACGACGTCGAACAGGCCCTCCTTGTCCTCCTGGAGGTCCTTGTTGTAGGTCAAGGGAAGGCCGTGCATCACGCCGTGCAGGGCGGCCAGCCGCGACACCACGCGCGGGGCCTTCGCGCGCAGCAGCTCGGCCGCGTCCGGGTTCTTCTTCTGCGGCATGATCGAGGAGCCCGAGGCCCAGGCGTCCGAGACCTCGCAGAAGCCGAACTCCTCCGACGACCACAGGACGATCTCCGCGCCCAGGCGCGAGAGGTGCGTCGCGCAGGTCGCGGCGGCCGCGAGGAAGTCGAGCACGAAGTCGCGATTGGAGACGGCGTCGATCGAGTTCGGGACCACGCTCGCAAAGCCAAGCTCGCGCGCCACGAGACCGCGGTCGGTCGCGAAGTTCACGCCGGCCAGCGCGCCCGCGCCCAGCGGCAGCTCCGTCGTGGAGCCCAGGACCGACTCGAAGCGCCGCTCGTCGCGCCGGAACATCCAGAAGTACGCCAGCAGGTGGTGCGACAGGTAGACCGGCTGCGCGCGCTGCAGGTGCGTGTAGCCCGGCATCGCCCAGTCCAGGTGCGCCTCCGCGACCCCCAGGACCGTCGACTGGAGGTCCTGCAGCGACTGGATCGTCGCCAGCGCGTGCGCGCGCGTGAACATCGCCACGTCGGTCGCGACCTGGTCGTTGCGCGAGCGGGCGGTGTGCAGCTTCCCCCCGACCGCGCCGACGATCTCCGTCAGCCGCCGCTCGACCGCCATGTGGATGTCCTCGTCGTCGTCGCGGAACGGGAACTCGCCGGCGTCGAGCTCGGCGGCGACGCGGTCGAGGCCGCCGAGCAGCGCGTCGCGGTCGCCGTCGGAGATGATCCCCGTCGCGGCGAGCATCTTCGCGTGCGCCCTGGATTGCTCGATGTCATAGGGACCGAGGCGCCAGTCGAAGCCGATCGACGCGTTGAGGGCTGAGAAGACGGAGTCCTGCGGCTGAGAGAAGCGCGACACGGCACGCCATGATGACTCAAGACATGGAGATCAGGCCCGCCCGTCCGGACGATCGCGCCGTCGAGCTGCTCTACGAGTCCGCCGGCCCGTACTACGACGCCTACGCCGGCGGCGCCGAGCGCGCCCGCGCGATGCTCTCGGCCGTCTACACGAAGCCCGGCCACGCGGCGAGCTACGAGCGCTGCCGCGTCGCGCTCGCGGGCGACGAGATCGTCGGCGTGCTGGCCGGCTTCCCGGTGCGCGAGGGAGACCGGCTCGCGCGCCGCTTCGTGCGCCTGACCGTCCCGCGCCTGCCGCCGTGGGCGTGGCCGAGGACACTGCGCCACCTGCGCGCCGCGGGCCTGCTCTCCCCCCACCCCCCGGCCGACGCGTACTACGTCGATGCACTGGCCGTGTCGGCGCGCTGGCGCCGCCGCGGCATCGCCAGCCGACTGCTCGACCACGCCGCCCGGGAGGCCCGCGAGGCCGGGCTGTCCGGGCTCGCGCTGGACACCGGGCTGCACAACGACGGCGCCCGCGCGCTCTATCAGGCGTACGGCTTCATCGAGCGCGAGGTCCGCCGCGCGCCAACGGCCCGCGCGGCGAAGGCGATCGGCGGACCCGGGTTCGTCGGCTACTTCAGGGCGGCGTAGGACCCGTCTCGCGACAGGCCGGCGGCCTGAGGGGGCCGGATCGTGGATGCATGGCGACGACCGATCCCACTGCCGGTACTGGTGGTACCGGTGGTGGGGTCGGGTGGCGCCAGGCGCCGCGAGACGACCGCCTCAGGTCGTCGGACTCGCGAGACGGGTCCTGAGGACGCTGTCCAGCGCCTCGGCGACCTCGGCGACCTGGCCCTCGGTCATCTCGGGGAAGAACGGCAACGCGACCGAGCGCGCCGCGACGTCCTCGCAGACCGGGAACTCGCCTTCGCGGTGGCCGAACCGCTCGCGGTAGAACGACATCAGGTGGATCGCCGGCATGTACGGCTTGGACGGGATCCCGCGCGCCGACAGCGCCCGGATCGTGTCGTCGCGGCCGGCGTGGCGCGGGAGCTGGACGACGAACACGAACCAGCCGCGGACGTCGCCGCCGGCGTCCTCGCACGGCAGCTCGAGCTCCTCGAAGCCGGCCAGGGCCTCGCGATACCAGCCCGCGACGCGCGCCCGCGCCTCGAGCATCCCGTCCAGCCGCTGCAGCTGGACGAGTCCCAGGGCGCTCGCGAGATCGGTGAGCCGGTAGTTGAAGCCCAGGCGATCGTGGTCGAGCCAGCCCATGTCCGGCGCGCGGCCCTGGTTGCGCTCTGAGTCCACGCGCTCCTTGTGCTCGGCCGAGCCGAGCGTGAGCATCCCGCCCTCGCCCGTGGTCATCTGCTTGTTCGGGTAGAAGCCGAACGCCGCCGGATGCCCGCGCCCGCCGACCTTGACGCCGTCGGCGTGCACCGCGCCGAGCGCCTCGCACGCATCCTCGACGATCGGCAGGTCCATCCGCTCGAACGCCGGCAGGTCGGCCGGGTAGCCGAAGATGTGCACCGGCAGGATCGCGCGCGTGCGCTCGGTCACCGCGGCGGCCGCGGCTTCGGGGTCGAGGTTGAGGGTGCGCGGGTCGATGTCCGCGAACACGGGCCGGGCGCGCTCGAACAGGACCGCGTTGGCGCTCGCCACGAACGAGAACGGGGACGTCACGACCTCGTCGCCGTCGGCCACCCCGACCGCCCGCAGGGCGAGGTGCAGCGCCGCGGTGCCGGAGGACACCGCGCTCGCATGCGGCGCGCCGACGCGGGCCGCGAAGGCCTGCTCGAACGCCGGGACGCGCGGGCCGAGCGAGAGCTGGCCGGAGCGCAGCACCTCGAGGATCGCGGCCTCCTCCTCGGTCCCGAGCACCGCCCGGGCCAGCGGGATCAAGTCTTCACCTTGGACCGCAGCATGCCCGCCTCCAGCGAGTCCACGAGCGCGTCCCAGCTCGCCTCGATCACGTTCTCGTGCACGCCGATCGCCCCCCACGTCTGCGAGCCGTCGCTGGCGTCCAGCAGCACGCGCGTCGTCGCGCCGGTCGCCTTGAACTCGTCCAGGATGCGGACCTTGAAGTTGACCAGCTTGATCTCGCGCAGGTGCGGGAAGCGCTCGCCGATCGCCTCGCGAAGCGCGCGGTCGAGCGCGTGCACGGGGCCGTTGCCCTCGGCCGTGCGCACGTAGCGGCGGCCGTCGACCCAGAGCTTGATCGTCGCCTCGGTCTCCACGCGCCCGTCGGCGCGCTTCTCGGCGATCACGCGCCAGGACTCGAGCCGGAACAGCGGCTCGTACTCCCCCGTCTCCTTGCGGATCAGCAGGTCGAAGGAGCCGTCGGCGGCCTCGAACTGGAAGCCGCGGTGCTCGAGCTCCTTCACGCGCTCGACCACGCGAGCCGCCGTCGCGTCGTCGAGGTCGCCGCCGGCGTGCGCGATCACGGTGCCCTTGCCGGAGAGCTCGCTGACCAGCACCTCGCGCGCGTTGCCGACCTCGGCGGGGTCGATGTGCTCGAACGTCGAGGGGTCGGCGTTGACGCCGGCGACGTGCATCCCGCCCTTGTGGGCGAACGCGTTGCGGCCGACGTAGGCCTGGTTCGTGTCGGGCTGGAGGTTGAGCAGGTCGGCCACGAGGTGCGACGCCTCGGTCAGCCCCTCCAGCGAGGGCAGGCACAGGTAGCCCATCTTCAGCTGCAGGTTGGGGATGATCGAGACCAGGTTCGCGTTGCCGCAGCGCTCGCCGTAGCCGTTCATCGTCCCCTGCACGAGCGAACAGCCCTCGGCGACCGCCGCGAGCGTATTGGCGACCGCGACCTCGGCGTCGTTGTGCGTGTGGATGCCGAAGACGGCGTCGGGCAGCGCGCGCCGGACGATGTGCACGGCCTCGGCGATCTCGTGCGGCAGCGAGACGCCGTTGGTGTCGCACAACGTGAGGTTCTCGGCGCCCGCGTCCCACGCCGCGCGGAGGCACTCGATCGCGTACCCGGGGTCGTCGCGGTAGCCGTCGAAGAAGTGCTCGGCGTCGTAGACGAGGCGCTTGCCCGCCGCGACGAGGAACGCGACCGACTCGCCGATCATGCGGAGGTTCTCCTCGCGGTCGACGCGCACGACCTTCTCCAGATGCAGCCCCCACGTCTTGCCGACGATCGTCGACACCGGCGTCCACGACTCCGCGAGCACGCGCAGCGCCTCGTCCTCGGCCGCGGGAACGCCGCGCCGGCGCGTCATCCCGAACGCGCACACATCCGCGCTCAGGCCGGCGTCGCGAAGGAGCTCGAACAGCTCGAGCTCCTTCGGGTTGGAGGTCGGGAACCCGGCCTCGATCATCGGCACGCCCAGCTCGTCGAGGATCCGCGCGACGCGCACCTTCTCCTCGACCGACAGCGACATCCCCTCGCCCTGCATGCCGTCGCGCAGGGTCGTGTCGTAGACGATGACGCGGTCGCTCATCGCCTAGCTCACGGCGCCGGCGCCGCGGCGGGCACGACGTCCAGCCAGTCCGCGTAGCGCTCCGAGCGCCCGTGCAGGGCGTCCTCGAACACGGCCTGGATCCGCTCCGTGACCGGGCCGCGCGCGCCGTCGCCGACCGGCAGGTCGTCGACCTCGCGGATCGGCGTGAGCTCGGCCGCGGTGCCGGTCATGAAGATCTCGTCGGCGTGGTAGAGCTCCCCGCGCGCGATGTCGCGCTCGACCAGCTCGTAGCCGAGGTCGTGCGCGATCTGGATCGCCGAGAGGCGGTTGATGCCGCCGAGGATGTCGTTGGCGAAGCCCGGCGTGGCGATCCTGCCGTCCTTGACGACGAACAGGTTCTCGCCGGTGCCCTCGCAGACGAAGCCGCGGCCGTCGAGCAGGATGGCCTCCTCGTAGCCGGCCTTGTCGGCCTCGATCTTGGCCAGCACCGAGTTCAGGTACTGGCCGGAGGCCTTGGCGCTCGGGATCAGGCTGTCGGAGGGGATCCGGCGCCAGCTCGACACCTTCGCACGCACGCCGCGCCGCTTGCCCTCTTCGCCGAGGTAGGCGCCCCACTCCCACACGGCGATGATCACGTCGACGGGGCAGTCGAGCGGGTACAGGCCCATCGGCCCCGCGCCGCGGAATACGAGCGGGCGGATGTAGCAGGACTTCAGGCCGTTCTTGACGATCGTCTCGTGCGTGGCGGCCCGGATCTCGTCCTTGGAGTACGGGATCTCCATGTGGTACAGCGCAGCCGAGCGGAAGAGCCGGTCGATGTGGTCGGCGTGGCGGAAGATCGCCGTCCCACGCGGCGTGTCGTAGGCGCGCACGCCCTCGAACACGCCGGTGCCGTAATGGAGCGCATGGGTGAGCACGTGGACCTTGGCGTCCTCGTAGGGCACGAGCTCGCCGTTCATCCAGATCAGGTCCGATTGGCTCACTTCAGCTCCCCCAGCACCGCCTCGGTCGTCTCGGCGGTCGTCGCGGTCCCACCGAGGTCGCGAGGGCGGATGCCCCCCTCCAACGCCCGGTCCACCGCCGATTCTAGGGCAGCCGCGGCGTCGTCCCGGCCGAATCCGTGGCGCAGCATGAGCGCGGCCGACAGGATCATCCCGAGCGGATTCGCGATCCCCTTGCCCGCGATGTCGGGCGCGGTCCCGTGGACCGGCTCGAACAGGCTCGGGCCGTCGCCGGCGCCGAGGCTGGCGGTCGGGAGCATCCCGAGCGAGCCCGTGAGCATCGACGCCTCGTCGCTGAGGATGTCGCCGAACATGTTCTCGGTGAGGATCACGTCGAAGTCACGCGGCGCCGCGATCAGGCGCATCGCGGCGGAGTCCACGAGCTGGTGCTCGAGCTCGATGTGCTGGTACTCGGCCTCGTGCAGCGCGGTGACGACCTCGCGCCAGAGCCGGCTCGTCTCGAGCACGTTGGCCTTGTCGACGCTCGTCACGCGCGTCTTGGCCGCCTCGAAGCCGGTGCGCGCGATCCGCTCGATCTCCTCGACCGAGTACACGCAGGTGTCGAACGCGCGGCCGTCGCTGCGCCCGCGCTCGCCGTAGTAGAGGCCGCCCGTGAGCTCGCGGACGATCAGCATGTTCGTGTTCTCGATCAGCTCGCGCTTGAGCGGCGACGCGTCGTAGAGCGCCGGCAGCGGGCGGACCGGCCGCAGGTTCGCGAACAGGCCGAGGTCGGCGCGCAGGCGGAACAGGCCCTGCTCCGGCCGCACGGCGGTCGGGTCGGTCGAGTCCCACTTCGGCCCGCCGACGGCGCCGAGCAGGACGGCGTCGGAGGCCTTGATGGCGGCCATCGCCTCGTCGGTGATGGCGGTGCCGTGGGCGTCGATGGACGCCCCTCCGACGAGATGCTCTTCGTAGGTCAGGTCGGTCGCGACGGCGTCGAGGACCCGGCGGGCGGCGCTAGCCACCTCGGGACCGATGCCGTCGCCCGGGAGCAGGGCGATCGTGGGCATGTTGGCGGAGAGCCTAGAGATTGAGCGTCACGGGGCCGGGGCGCTCGCGCTCGCGCTCGTAGGTGGAGATGTCGTCCGCCTTCTGGAGGGTGAGCGCGATGTCGTCGAGCCCATTGATCAGGCGGTGGCGGCGCTCGGCGTCGAGCTCGAACGGGACGCTGCGACCGCCGAAGCGGACCTCGAGCGCCTCGAGGTCGATCTCGGCCTCGCCCGCGTCCATCACCGCGCGCACGTCATCCTCGGGCAGCACGACCGGCAGCAGGCCGATCTTGGTGCAGTTCGAGAAGAAGATGTCGGCGAAGCTCGACGCGACGATCGCCTTGAAGCCGTAGTCCTGCAGCGCCCACGGCGCGTGCTCGCGCGAGGACCCGCAGCCGAAGTTCGGGCCGGTGGCGAGGATCGGGTTCTTCGGCAGGCTCCAGCCGGGCTGCTGCGCCCAGTCGTAGAACAGGAACTCGCCGAAGCCGGTCCGCTCGATCCGCTTGAGGAACTGCTTCGGGATGATCTGGTCGGTGTCGACGTCGGCGCGCTTGAGCGCGGTGACGCCGCCCGAGATGACCTTGACGGGCTCCACTAGCTCCACTCCCGGATGTCGACGAAGTGCCCCTCGATCGCCGCCGCGGCGGCCATCTGGGGAGACACGAGGTGCGTGCGCCCGCCGCGGCCCTGACGGCCCTCGAAGTTGCGGTTGGAGGTGGACGCGCAGCGCTCGCCGGGCGCCAGGATGTCGGGGTTCATGCCCAGGCACATCGAGCAGCCGGCCGTGCGCCAGTCGAACCCGGCCTCGCGGAAGATGGCATCGAGGCCCTCCCGCTCGGCCTGCGCGCGGACCTGCTGGGAGCCCGGCACGACCATCGCGTCGACCGTCGACGCGACCTTGCGTCCCTTGACGATGTCGGCCGCCGCGCGCAGGTCGCCGATCCGGGCGTTCGTGCACGAGCCGATGAACACGCGGTCGAGCTTGAGCTCCTGCATCGGGACGCCGGACTCGAGGCCCATGTACACGAGGCTGCGCTCGTCGGTCTCCGACTTCGGATCCGGCACGACGTCCGCCACGCCGACCACCTGGCCGGGGTTCGTGCCCCACGTGACCAGCGGCGACAGCGCGCTCGCGTCGACCCTGATCTCGCGGTCGAACGTCGCGCCCTCGTCGGTGTGCAGCGTGCGCCAATGCTCGACGGCGGCGTCGAAGTCCTCGGGCGCGCCCGGGCGGCCTTCGACCCATTCGAACGTGGTCTCGTCGGCCGCGATCATGCCCGCCCGGCCGCCGCCCTCGATCGTCATGTTGCAGATCGTCATCCGCTGCTCCATCGAGAGCCTGCGGATCACCTCGCCGGCATACTCGACGGCGTGGCCGGCGGCGCCGTTGGTGCCCATCTGCCCGATCGTGCCGAGGATCAGGTCCTTGGCCGTTACGCCGTTGCCGAGCTCGCCCGTGTAACGGATGACCATCGACTTCGGCTTGGGCTGCGCGAGCGTCTGGGTCGCGAGCACGTGCTCGACCTCGCTCGTCCCGATGCCGAAGGCGAGCGCGCCGAAGGCGCCGTGCGTGGCCGTGTGCGAGTCGCCGCAGACGATCGTCATGCCCGGCTGCGTGACGCCGAGCTCGGGCCCGATGATGTGGACGATCCCCTGGCGGTCGGAGCCGAGCGAGTAGAGCGGGATGCCGAACTCGTCGCAATTGGCCTCCAGCGCCTCGACCTGGCGGCGCGAGAGCGCGTCGTGGATCCTGGCCGAGACGGGCGTGCCGTCGGTCGGGACGTTGTGGTCGGCCGTCGCGAGCGTGCGATCGGGCCGGCGGACCTCGCGGCCGGCGAGGCGGAGGCTCTCGAACGCCTGCGGGCTGGTGACCTCGTGCACGAGGTGGAGGTCGATGTAGATCAGCCCGGGCGCGATCTCGTGGGCGGACCAGATCTTGTCGAACAGCGTGGTGGGGGTCATGAGCGGCGCAGGCCGGCGGACACGATGGCCAGCAGGACGGCCTCCTCCTTGGAGTGGTTGGCGAAGTGGTGGGGCAGGTCGGCGTCGAAGGTGACGGTGTCGCCGGTGCCGAGCGCGTGCTCGGCGCCGTCGACGTGCAGGGTGACGGCGCCCGCCTCGACGGTCGCCGTCTCGCGCGCGCCGGGCTCGTGGCGTGGCGGGTCGCCGGGGCCGCCCGTCACCGCTCCGGCGGCGAGCGCGTGGCGCGTGACCTCGGCGCGCAGGCCGGGCTGCGACGGCGTCAGCACCTCGTACGTGTGGCCTCCCGCGCCCCCGCGCCGGCCCTCGCCGGCGCGCACGACGGACACGGCGCCGTCCTCGTCGAGGCGCAGCAGCTGGCTGAGCTTGAGCTCGAGGCCGGAGGCGATGCGCGCCGCGACCTGCAGGGTCGGGCTGGTCTCCCCGCGCTCGACCTGGCTGAGCATGGGCGCCGACACGCCGGAGCGCTCGGACAGATCGCGCAGCGAGAGGTCCATCGCCTCCCGCAGTGCCTTCACCCGAGGGCCGACGGCCGAGATGGCCGGATCAGCGGCAGCCGCCATTACGTTTGTACGTTATCACGTACGAAGTAGCCTGGATCTCATGATCGAGCTCCCCGATGTGCTCGTCCTCGGCGCCGGCGGGTCGCTCGGCGAGGCGTGGATGACCGGCGTGCTCGGCGGGCTCGGGCTCGACTTCACGCGCTGCGAGTACTTCGTCGGCACGTCTGCCGGCGCGGTCGTCGCCGCGACGCTCGCCGCCGGACGGCCGCCGCGTCCGGTGGCGGGCGCCCCGGGCGACGAGCTGGCGCTCGTCGGCGAGGCGGAGGCGACCGCGCCCGACGATGCGGACCGCAGCCGCATCGCCGGCGCCCTCGGGACGATCGGTCGCGGCGCCCGGCGCGTCGGCACGGCCGCGGCGACGCCGTTCGCCCCCGCCGTGCTCGCCGCCGCCAAGCCCGCGGGACGGCTCGCGCGCGCCGCGGTCCTGCGCGCCGCCAAGCGGCCCGAGCGGACGCTCCCGCGCCTGCACGACCACGTCGAAGGGCTCGGGGCGCGCTTCGACGGGCGGCTGCGCGTGTCGGCCGTCGACCGCGCGAGCGGCAGGCGCGTGATGTTCGGATCGCCGAACGCGCCGGCCGCCGCGGTCGCCGACGCGGTGCTCGCGTCGTGCGCCGTCCCGTGGGTGTTCGCGCCGGTCGAGATCGACGGCCGCGAGTACGTCGACGGCGGCGTCTGGAGCCCGACGAACCTCGACGCCGCGCCGGCCGGGCGCGGCGCCCGCGTGCTGTGCCTGATGCCGACCGCCGGCGCGGCGCGGCGCTATCGCGCCGGCACGCTGGCGGCCGCCGGCGCCGAGGCACTGGCCCTGCGCGCCCGCGGCGCCGACGTCCAGGCGGTCTCGCCCGACGCTCCGACGATCGAGGCCTTCGGGTCTTCACTGCTCGATCCGCGCAACCGCAAGGCGGTCGCCGCGGCCGGGTTCGCTCAGGGCCGGCGGCTCGCCGCCGCGGGTCACTCCAGCGCCGAGACGCCGAACCCCTGAGCGACGGCGTCGAGCTCCTGCGACGCATCGTCCTGTGACGCGCCGAGCGTGATCGAAGCCGCTTCGACCAGGCCCTCACGCGTCACCGGCACCCCTTCGACGAGCGCGCGGCGGATGACGATCAGCGCCGCCGTCGCGACCGCGTCGCGACGGACGTCCGCATGCTTCGGTTCCAAGGCGGCTCCTCCCGCTTGAAGTCGTGGCGGCAGAGTCTTATCGCGCTGCTGCGCGGCGCCACACGCAATTACGCAAGAACGGGTCAGCCTTTGAGCACGATCGGATCTCACTGCACCAGGTCGCGGCGAAGCGCCGGCCCGTCCCCGAGCGCCGCGAGCGGCTGGGCGAGCCGCTGCCGCGCGGCGCGCAGGCCGTCGCGCAGCAGCCGGTCGGCGTGGCCGAAGTCCGTGGGCATGATCTGCAGCGCGTTCGGCGCCGGGAGCACGATCAGCTCGACCTCGCCGGAGAACAGCGCGATGTCGGCCTCGAACCGGCTGCGCATCACGAGGCCGATGCCGCCGATCGCGGCGCCGAGCGCGCCGCGCGACGTCGTCGCCGGCACGAACGCGGGATCGACCGTCGGAAGGACGTAGATGCGCTCCGCGCCCAGGGCCACCGCGTGCGAGATCGGCGTGTTGTTGACCACGCCGCCGTCGATCAGCAGCCGGTCGTGGACGCGCACGGGAGGGAACACGCCGGGCACCGCGGCGCTCGCCGCGATCACGTCCAGCGCCGGACCGTCGGAGAGCAGCACCTCGGCCCCGGCGTCGAGGTCGAAGGCGACGACGTGCAACGGGATCGGCGCGCCGGCGAGGTCCTCGAACTGCAGGTGCCGGCACAGGAGCCTGCGCAGCGCCTCGGCCGGGACCAGGTGGTCGCGCTTGCCCAGCAGGCCGCTCGCGAGCACCCACGGGCTGACCGGGAAGACGTCGTCGCGCTGCAGGCCGCGCCAGATCTGCGCAAGCCCGCGCGCCGTGGCGACCGTCTGGGGGCGCGAAGCGACGTAGCTCGCGTTGATCGCGCCGGCCGAGGTCGCGACGAGCAGGTCCGGGGCGATCCGCAACTCGTACAGGGCGCGGAGCATCCCGGCCTGCATCGCGCCGAGGCTGGCGCCGCCGGAGAGCACGAACGCCGTCCGCGGGCGGCGCGAGCGGCGCCGGCGCGCTGCGAGCGGCGCTATCGCCGTGACGGTCCCGCCGGCCTCCGGTTGAGGCGAGGCGGCGGAGACGTGTGCGGTCCGGTCCATTGAGGCGCGTCCTTCCCGAGCAGGCGATCTGGCTGCTTCACACAGTCGCCCGTGAGCGCAAGGCGCGCCATGGCGCCGCGCCCGAGTCGCGGCTCCGGCTTTCCGGAGCCTGCGAGTCGGGCGCTCCTTACGTGCGGCTACGGGGCGCGCGTGAGCACGGGCTCGCCGGCGTCCTCGTCGGCCGCCAGGAGCACCTTCTGCTCCACGTTGGTGAGCGCGCGCACGTACGCGAGCGCGGCCGCCTCGATGATGTCGGTCGACACCGCCTGGCCCGCGGCGGTCGAGCCGGAGAGCTCGAGGATCACGCTCGCCTCGCCGAGCGCGTCCTGGCCGCCGGTGACGGCGTCGATGCGGAACTCGCGCAGCCGCGCCTCGCGCCGGGTGGCGGCGTTGATCGCGCGGAAGATGGCGTCGATCGGGCCGTCGCCGGTGAAGTCGCCGCGCATCGTCTCGCCGTCGGGCGCGACGATCGAGACCGTCGCGTGCGGCGGCCGGCGCGTCGAGGCCTCGACGTCGAACCACTCGAGCGTGTAGGCGGCGGTCTCGGCGCGGAGCTCGTCGGTGACGAGCGCCTCCAGGTCCATCGCCGTGACCTGCTTCTTCTTGTCCGCCAGCTCCTTGAAGCGCTTGAACGCCTGGTTGAGCGACTGGCCGTTGACCTCGTAGCCCAGCTCCATCAGCGCCGACCGCAGCGCGTGGCGCCCGGAGTGCTTGCCCAGCACGATCGAGTTGACGTCGTCGACGCCCACCGAGGCCGCGGACATGATCTCGTAGGTGGAGCGCTCCTTGAGCACGCCGTCCTGGTGGATGCCGGACTCGTGCTGGAACGCGTTGCGCCCGACGATCGCCTTGTTGGGCTGCACCGGGTAGCCGGTCAGGCGCGACACCAGCCGGCTGGCGCGCGCGATCTCGCGCGAGTTGACCGCGGTCGTGAGCCCGATGTCCGCCTCGCGCGTGCGCAGCAGCATCACGACCTCCTCCAGGGAGGCGTTGCCGGCGCGCTCGCCGATGCCGTTGACCGCGCACTCGACCTGCCGCGCGCCCGACTGCAGGCCGGCGAAGGAGTTCGCGACCGCCAGGCCGAGGTCGTCGTGGCAATGGACCGACAGCACGACGCCCGCCAGCGCCGGGACCAGCTCGTACAGCCGCCCCAGGAAGGCGGCGTACTCCGCCGGCATCGTGTAGCCGACGGTGTCGGGGACGTTGATCGTCGTCGCGCCCTCGTCGATCGCGGCCTGGATCACCTCGGCGGTGAACTCGACGTCGGCGCGCGTGGCGTCCATCGGGCTGAACTCGACGTCCTCGACGAGCGACCGCGCGTGCGCGACGGCCGCGCGCGCCTGGCCCAGCACGTCCTCGCGCGTCGACTGCAGCTGGTGCTCGATGTGGATGTCGCTGGTGGAGATGAAGGTGTGCACGCGCGGGCGCTCGGCGTCCTTGACGGCCTCGGCGGCGCGCTCGATGTCGGCGGCGTGAGCGCGCGCGAGGCCCGCGATGACCGGGCCGCGCACCTCCCTCGCGATCGCCTGTACGGCTTGGAAATCGCCTGGCGAGGCGATCGGGAAGCCCGCCTCGATGACGTCGACCCCCAGTCGAGCGAGCTGCTGGGCGATCTCCAGCTTCTCGGTCGCGTTGAGCGAGATGCCCGGCGACTGCTCGCCGTCTCGCAGGGTCGTGTCGAAGATGATCACCCGGTTCGGGTCCATGTCCTGTCAGTCCTTTCGGTTCTTTCCTTGCCTCTTCTCACTGGTTCGCGGCTAAGCGGCCGCCCACGCGCTATTCCCCCCGAGGGGGGAGGAGAAGAAGGAGGGAAAGAAGGGCCTGACGGGCCATGCGGAGTGCAGAGTAGCTCAGAAGCCCCACGCGTGCCATGAGAGGATCTCGATCCACGCGCTCACCCGCCCGCGGTCGCGGTGCGGGTAGGGCCGGCCGGTGTAGTGGCGGGCGATCCGGTCGATGTCGTCCATCCCCTGCTCGCCGCCCACGAACTCGGTGACGCGGCCGCGGAGGCTGATGTGCTGGGACCAGTCGTCCATGATCGCGGTGAGCGAGACGCGCGGGTCCTTGCGCATCCATTCGAGCCGCGCGCGGCCGGCGTCCATGTTCACGAGTGCCCGGCCGTCCTCCCACAGGTACCAGGTGGCGACGGTGTGCGGTGAGCCGTCGGACATCACGGTGCCGATCACGCAGGCGTTGGGCTCGCGCAGGAGCGCGTCGTACTCGGCGGGAAGCGGGGGATTGGACATGCGCGGGTTCTATCGCGGGCGGCGTTCAGGCGCCCGCCAACTCGGCGAGCCGCCGGATGCCGGGCTCGATCGCGGGCTCGGCGATGCAGCCGTACCCGAGGATGACCGCGGGCGGCCCGGGCGCGATCGTGTGCTGCGAGAGGCCTTCGAGGCCGATCCCGGCGTCCTGCGCCGCGCGCAGCAGCTCCGCCTCGTCGGCGCCGGGAAGCTCGACGAGCAGGTGCAGCCCCGCCGCCGCGCCGTGCGGGCGCGCGTGCGGCAGATGACGCGCCAGCGCCGCGACGAGCGTGTCGCGGCGGCGCCGGTACTCGAGCCGCGACCGACGCAGGTGCCGGTCCAGCTCGCCGTGCTCGAGCAGCGTCGCGAGGCCGAGCTGCTCGAGCAGTGCCGAGCCGCGGTCGGCGCGGTGCTTCTCCCGCCGCAGGTCCGCGGCGAGCGCGGGCGGCGGCACCAGCCAGCCCATCCGCAGCGCGGGCGCGAGCGTCTTGGAGATCGAGCTGAGGTAGATCACGCGCTCGCGATCGAGTCCCTGCAGCGCGCCGACGGGCGCGCGGTCGTAGCGGAACTCGGCGTCGTAGTCGTCCTCCAGCACCCAGCCGCCCCAGGCGCGCAGCGCCGCCCGGCGCTCCGGCGCGAGCACGACGCCGGTGGGGTACTGGTGCGCGGGCGTGACGAGCACGGCCTCGGCGCCGCCGGCGTCGAGCGCCTCGACGTCGAGGCCGCCGTCATCGACGGGCACGGGGACGATCTCCAGCCCCAGCGCGGCGAGCGGTCCGCGCATGAACACGCTGCCGGGATCCTCGACCGCGAGCCTGCGGACGCCGCGCGCGATCAGGGCGCGGCCCGCGAGCGTGAGGCCCTGGGTGACGCCGGCGGTCACGATGATCGTCTCCGGATCGGCGACGACGCCGCGGACGCGCCCGAGGTAGGTCGCGAGCGCATTGCGCAGCTCGGGGACGCCGCACGGGGAGCCGTAGCCGAAGCGCGCGTCGGGCGCTTCGCGCAGCGCCTGGCGGATCGCGCCGGCCCAGGCGGCACGCGGGAAGAGCGCCGGGTCCGGCTCGCCGGGGCGGAAGTCGAAGCGCGGGGGACGCGGCTCGCCGGCCGGCAGCGGGACGGCGTCCGCGCCGGTGGAGCCGCCGCCGACGCGCGTCGGCGCGCCCTGGCTGGCGACGAGGTAGCCCTCCGCCGCGAGCTGCGCGTAGGCCTCGGTGACGACGCCGCGGGCGATCCCGAGCTCGCCGGCGAGCGCGCGCGAGGACGGGAGCGCGGAGCCGCGCCGGAGGGTGCCCGAGCGCACGCCGTCGCGAAGCTGTCGCTCGAGCTGGACGCGCAGCGGCTCGCGCGTGCCGCGCTCGAGCCGGACCATCATCTCGATCCCCGAACTGGCCTTCACATCTCCTCCCGAACTGGCCCTCGTAAGTAAACCAGTGCGGGCGTACGTTGCGAAGCATGCACGCCATCGCCACGACGCCCGGGGCGCTCCGTCTCTTCGCCGGCTCGCTGATCGCGCGGCTGCCGGCCGTGATGCTCAGCCTCGGCCTGCTCGTCCATGCGCAGCGGCTCACGGGCTCGTTCGCCGTCGCCGGCCTGGTCACCGGCGCATACGCCGCGGCGCTGGGGCTCGGCGGCCCGCTCCTCGGGCGCCTGGTCGACCGCCGCGGCCAGACCGCGGTCCTGCTCGGCAGCGCGGCCGGCTGCGGCGCGGCGCTGTTCGCGATCGCGCTGGTGCGGGTCGGCGCGCCGGGACTCGTCGCGCTCGCGGTCGCCGCCGGGCTCTGCACGCCGCCGGTCGGCGCGTGCCTGCGCGGCCTGCTGCCGGCGATCCTGCCGCCGGCGAGCCTCCCTTCGGCCTACGCCGCCGAGGCCGCCGCCTCCGAGCTGACCTGGATCGCGGGCCCGCCGGGCATCCTCCTCGCGGGCGCGCTGACGTCGACCGGCGTCGCGCTCGCGGCCGCCGCCGTGCTGCTCTTCGCCGCGACCGCCGCGTTCGCGTGCGAGCCGGCATCGCGGGCGTGGCGGCCCTCCGGCGGCGAGCGACGGCCGCGCGGCGGCTCCCTGCGCGCCGGCGCCATGCGCACGCTCGTGCTCGTGATGGCGCTCGTCGGCGTCGTGTTCGGCGCTTCGGAGGTCGGCATCACCGCCACCGCGCACGCGCTCGGCAGCACCGCGGCGGCGGGCCCGCTGCTGGGCATCTGGGGCGCCGGCTCGCTGCTCGGCGGGCTCGTCCTCGCCCGTGCGGGCCGCGGCGCGCGGCTCACGCCGCTGCTGGTCGGCCTCGGCCTCGGCCACCTCGCGCTCGCGAGCGCCGGCAGCGTGCTCGCGCTGGCCGCCGTGCTGCTCGTCGCCGGCGCGACGATCGCGCCGACCTATGCGACCGTGTTCGCGCTCGTCGACGGCGCCGCGCCGGCCGGCACGGTGACCGAGGCGTTCGCATGGCTCAACACCGCCGTCGCGGTGGGAAGCGCGGGCGGCGCCGCGGCCGCGGGCGCGCTCGCCGACGCGACCGCCCCCGCGTCCGTCTTCCTGCTCGCGGGCGCGGCCGGAGCGCTCGCGGCGCTCGCGAGCGGCGTGCGCGCTCGCGACGCGGAGCCGGTCAGATCACCGGCTTGACGTCCAGCACCGGCGTCCCGTCGAGCGCCTCGAGATCGCTGACGCGGACCCGCGTCCCCTCGATCGCCAGGACCTCGACGGGATGCAGCCCGATCGGGTTGGGCCGGTCCGGCGAGCGGGTGACGAAGACGCCCTGCAGCGGCGTCGCCGGGTTGCTGCGCGGGTGGACCTTGAGCGTCGTGCGATCGGCGCGGTCGAACCAGGTGAGCAGGATCAGGCGGTCGCCGACCCGCATCCCGTCGAGCGCGGCGGCGAGATGCGGCTCGAACGCGATCCACGCCGCGGGCGCGCCCTCGTGGCCCTGCTTGGGCGCCATCGCGCGGTCGATCAGCTCGGACTCCACGCGCCCTACGGGCGTCAGTGCGATTGTGCTCATGTGCGCTTCCTGTTCATGTCTCAGGGTGTTCACCGCTCTCGCCGCCAGTCGCGCCGGGTCATCGCCACGAAGTGGGTGCCGGGCGACTCGGGGACGTTGCGGTTGAGCACGTCCGAGAGCGTCTTGGTGGTGCGGATGACCTCCATCCCGAGCGGCGAGAACGTCCGCTCGTTGAACAGCCGCGGCGCCAGCAGCGGGTTCGTGAGCGCCTGGCTGAACGCGTCGATGCCGACCATGCGGCCGATCAGCGCCGGCAGGACGGAGTTCGGCCGCGTGTCCTCGGCGAACAGGCCCGGATAGAGCTCGATCCGATCGACGCTGCGGTAGACCTCGCGCAGCGCGGCGATCCGCTCGGCGTCGCCGGTGATCTGCTCGAAGCGCGTCACGCGCGGGAACCTCGCCAGCTCGCGGTAGGCGTTGTACGGCGCCAGGCCGACGGCGCGCGCCTCGCGCACGCTGGCCAGCTCGGGCTCGCGCAGCGCCGGGTCGGTATTGAGCATCCCGACGCGCCCGGCGGGCTGGTTGGAGGCGTCGGCGAACAGGCGCGCGATGCCGTTCTCGGTCACGAGGTCGGTGCGGAAGATCGTCTCCCATACCGGCAGGCCGGCTCCGGCGACCTGCAGCCGCGACGGGATCAGGCTGTGCCAGCGGTAGAGCAGGTTGAACTCGATCGCCATCCAGTTGGAGCGGTACCACGACTCGCGCTTGAAGTCCCACGGGTCCGCGCCGAACTCGAACAGGTACGGCGCGATGTGGTTGATGTACTCCTCGATCACGATCTTGATCAGGAGCACGATCAGGATGTTGCGCGCGGTCGCGTACAGGCGCTCGTCGTCCCACGACGGGTACTCGGCGGCGAGCAGGCCCGCGAGCCGGTTGTGCTCGCGCAGGAACAGCACGTTGAGCATCACGAACCCGATCTGCGAGTTCGTCGTGTCGCTGCCGGTCGCGAACAGCGTGTCGAAGCGGTCGGGCGGGATCTGCCCGGGCCGGACGACGCCGAGGCCGGCGAACTCCGGCTTGACCGCGCCGCCGTCATAGAGGTACGGCGGGTACTCGGCGCCGCCGATCACCTGGCTCTTCAGCCGTCCGCCCTCATGCGAGCGCAGCGCCTCGGTGATCTCCTTGCGCACGCCGTACAGGGGCGTCAGGTCGAGCTCGTGGTTGGTGTCGTTGCGGCGCGGGTCGCGCTCAGGATGCCGGTCGCTGCGCAGGAACCCGTCCGTGAACCACTGCGCGAAGTAGGCGAACATGACGGTCGACTTCGGGCACTGCTCGCCTTCGCCGCGGCGCATGAACAGATCCGCGACGCGGTCCTCCGGCGGCAGGCCGTCTTGCGCGACGGGCGGGAGGTGGCGGCTGTCGTAGCTGCGGTCGGTCAGCGACTCCCACGACGAGTACGGCGCCATCGTCGAGAACGGGTTCGGCCGCGTCGGGATCTTCAGGATCGCGCGCGAGATCAGCGCCCGGTTGGTGGCCCTGCGCAGCGGCTCGACGCGCTGCAGCAGGCTCCAGACGCCCTCGAAGTTCGTCAGGACATACGTCTCGAGGCGGTTCTGCCAGCCGTCGCGGGAGCTGTCGCGCATCCGCGCATCCTGTCAGCGCGCGTCAGAACCCGTGGTCGCGCCACGGCACCGTCGTCCGTATGCGCGGCTCGCGCCGATCTCGGGTCGCCGTCAGCGCGCCACGTGGATGCCGAGCGCGCGCGGCGCCGCGGCCACCGCCCGCGTCAGCGGGTCGACCGGCCGGTCGTCCTCCTCAAGCCGCTCTTTACGTAAGAAGGCACGCCGCACCAGCGATCCCCCCACCCACGCCAGTGGCTCCGGCGGGACGGAGACGGGCGCCGGATCGACCAGCGCGAGCGGCGCGGGCTCCCCGGCGGCGAGCGCGGCGAGGACGCGCCCGGCGAGATGGCAGGGGCCGACGCCGTTGCCCGTGAAGCCGAACACGTAGTGGACGGGCGCGCCGTCGAGCGTGCCCATCTGCGGCAGATGGCTCGGCGAGACGTCGATCGGCCCGCCCCACGCGTGCGTGATCGCGCGGTCCGCGAGCGCCGGGAACATCGCCACCAGGTGCTCGCGCGTCGTCCGCGCGACGTCGGAGTCCACCTCGACGCGGCCGTGCAGGCGCGCGCCGGGCGCGACGCGGCCTCCTCCCCACCCGAACGCGATCCGCCCGTCCGGCGTGGTGCGGAAGTAGTGCACGAACGTGCGCGCGTCGGTGACGCACTCCCCCCCGGTCCACCCGAGCGCCTCCAGCACCTCCGGCACCGGCTCGGTCAGCACGATGTGCGACGACGTGACCGACACGCGTGAGCGCAGCGGCGGGAACCCGCGCGTGGCGGCGTTGATCGCGAGCACGGCGGCGCCGGCGCGGACCCGGCCGCCGGAGGTCTCGGCGACGACGCCCGACGGCGAGGCGTGCAGCGCCTTCACGCGCGAGTGCTCGTGGACGCGGACGCCGGCCTCCCGCACACGCGCGCGCAGGCCGAGCGCCAGCCGCGCCGGCTGGACCGTCGCGTCGTCGGGCACGAAGATGCCGCGCCGGAAGCGCGGCGAGTCGCAGCGCGCGCGCACCTGCGCGGGGCTGAGCGCAACGACGCGGCCGGGCGGCGCGACGGCCAGCACGTCGTCGAGCACCGCGTCGTGGGCGGACGCGGTCGAGGCCATGACGTACCCGGCGCGCCGGAACCACGCGTCGACCCCGTGCTCGGCGCACCAGTCCCCGATCGCCTCGACGCTGTCGGCCGAGGCCTCGGCGATCTTCAGCGCCCGGTCTGACCCGAAGCGGGCGACCAGCGACGGCAGGTGCGTCCACAGCGTCTCGCAGAAGCCGCCGTTGCGACCGCTCGGGCCGTGCCCGCAGACCTCGGCTTCGAGCAGCGCGACCGAGGCGCCGCGCTCGCGCAGCTGCCACGCGGTCCAGAGGCCCGCGTAGCCGCCGCCGATCACCACCACGTCGGCCGAGTGGTCGCCCGCCAGCGGCGGGACAGGCGCGAGTGGCCCGGCCTCCTCGAGCCAGTAGCCGTGGGCGCTGTGCTCCATCTCAGCCTGCGAAGAAGCGATCCGAGGCGTCGCGCAGCACGGCCTCGGTCTTCGCGACCATCTCGCCGAGCTCCTCGCGCGTGGCCACGAGCGGCGGCGCGAGATGCAGCACGGCGTCCCCGCGGTCGTCCGGGCGCGCGATCAGACCCTCCTCGAGCAGCCGGCCCGCGAGGAACCCGCGCAGGAGCTTCTCGCGCTCCTCGGCCGAGAAGCGCCCGCCGGCGTCGTCGCGCACCAGCTCGAGCGCCCAGAAGAACCCCGCGCCGCGAACGTCGCCGACGATCGGCAGCCGCTCCTGCAGCTCGCGCAGCCGCTCGCCGATGAACGGCTCCAGCGTCCGCACGTTGTCCAGCACGCCCTCGCGCTCGAAGATCTCGATGTTGCGCAGCGCGATCGCCGCGCTCACCGGATGCCCGGCGAACGTGATGCCGTGCATCAGCATCCGGCCGTCGTCGTACAGCGGCTCGGCGATCCGGTCCGACACCAGCACGGCGCCCATCGGGGCATAGGCCGACGTGATGCCCTTCGCGCACGTGATCAGGTCCGGCGCCACGCCGAAGCGCGAGGACGCGAACCACTCGCCGATGCGCCCGAAGCCGGTGATCACCTCGTCGGCGACGAGCGCGATGCCGTAGCGGTCGCACAGCTCGCGCAGCCCGGGCCAGTAGCCCTCGGGGGGAACCAGACAGCCGCCGGCGTTCTGGACCGGCTCGGCGATCAGCATCGCGACCGTCTCCGGTCCGGCCTCGACGATCGTGCGCTCGTACTCGTCGAGCAGCCGCGCGGTCTGGGCCGCCTCGTCGCCGGCGTCCGGATCGCGGAAGGCGTTCGTGTTCGACACGCGCACGACCGGGATCGGCGCTGCCCCGAACGGCTCCTTGTACGAGCTCACGCCGGTGAACGAGAGCGCGCCGAGCGTCACGCCGTGGTAGGCGATCTCGCGCGCGATCGCCTTGGTGCGCTGCGGCTCGCCCTTGGCCAGGTAGTGCTGGCGCACGATCTTCCAGGCGGCCTCGACCGACTCCGAGCCGCCGTTGGTGAAGAACACGCGGTTGAGGTCGCCGGGGGCGCGCTCGGCGAGCGCCGCCGCGAGCCGGATCGCCGGCGGGTGTGCGGTCGCCCAGTTGGTGTTGAAGGCGAGCGTCGAGAGCTGAGAGGACGCGACGGCCGCCATCTCCTCGCCGAACGAGTAGCCGATCTGGCAGCAGAACAGCGATGACAGCCCGTCGAAGTACCGGTTGCCGTCCGTGTCGAAGACGTGGCAGCCCTCGCCGCGCTCGAGCACGAGCAGCGGCTTGGCGTCGGGCCCGAAGGCGCCGTTGCGGGTGAAATGAAGGAGCAGATGCCGGTGCGCCGCCTCCTGCAGCGACTCGGCTCCGACACTGTCGGCGACGGTCATGCGGGCATGCTCGCCCGGGTCTCGAAGCACCTCAATGGGCGAACCGTCGCCTTCCCGCGCTCATAGACCGACGGACCGTCAAGTTCGTTCGAGACCGTCGTCGGTCCGCATCCCCGGTTGCCCGCCGCCGCCCGCGGGTCATCGCGGCCCGGCTCCTGGGGGCGCTCCGCGCCTGAAGCGACGGGCCCGCACCGCCAGGTGCAGGCCGAGGACGACGTCCTCGTCGTCGAGCGAGACGCCGAGCAGCTCCTCGATCCGCCGCAGCCGCAGGTAGAGCGACTGGCGCTCGAGGTGCAGGGCGCGGGCCGCCTCGGCCTTGCGCCCCCCGGCCGCGAGATACGCCTCGAGCGTCTCCAGCAGCGCGCGCGTCCGGACGGAGCCGTCCTCGAGCAATGGCCCGATCTGCTCGTCGACGAACGCCTCGAGCTCCGGCGTGTCGCGCAGGTCGTGCAGGAGGTCGGCGACGCCGGGGCGGCGCGCGTCGTGCCAGCGCACGACCGGGAGCGCCGTCGCGGCGCCGGCTGAGCGCCGGACGCGCCGCAGCGCCTCCCCGGCGGCGCTCCAGGACGCGGCCGGGCCGCCGATCGCCAGCGCCGCGTCCGCCGGCCCGAGCCCGTGGCGGTCGAGCGCGCCGTGGAAGAGATGCGCGACGTGCTCGGCCAGCGCCGCGTCGTAGCCGCGCGCGCCGAGCGAGAGCAGGATCAGGACGTCGGCGTCGCGCGGGCCGAGCAGGACGCCGAACCCGGTCGAGGAGAGCGCGGTCCGCAGGTCGCCGGACAGCCGCGTCCACGTGAACGCGCCGGTGAGCGGCTCGCTGCCGCGGCGGTCGCCGCCGCGCGAGCGCCCGTATGCCGGCGCGCGCCAGCTCGCCACCAAAGGCAGCAGCGCGCCCCGGCCCGTCCCCGAAAAGCCGAGCGCCTCGGCGCGACGGCGCGCGTCGGCCTCCTCGACCCGGCCGTCGGCGAGGTCGGACAGGAACGCGCCGCGCGACCGCGCGCGCAGCTGCTCGTCGTGCTGCTGGCCGAGCAGGTCGATCGCGACCGCCAGGGCGGCGCGCTCCACGGCGACGCGGTCGAACTCGTCCAGCGGGTCGTCGAGCGCGAGCGCCATCAGCCGGCCCCACGAGCCGCCCATCAGCCGCACGTCGACGGCCAGCATCCCTTCCGGCTCCTCCCCGCGCGCCTCGGCGCGGCGCGCGTCCGTCCACGCCGCCAGCGCGAGATCGTCGCCCAGCGGGCCGGAGACGTAGTACACGAGCGAGCCGGCGGCGTCCTCGAGCAGCACCGGGTTGCCGACCGCGGCGGCCAGCTCGGCGAGGATCTCCGGCGCCCCGCGGCCCTGCAGGATCAGCTCGGTGAAGCGGCGGTGGATCTCCTCGCCGCGGCGCAGCAGGTCGAACTGCGCGTGCAGGACCGCGCCGTGGACCGCCTCGGTGATCTCGACGAAGCGCACAGCCCGGTGGAAGGCGACGACCGGCACGCCTGCCCGCTCGCAGGCGCGCAGCACCACGTCGGGCACCTCGCGCCAGCTCGTGCCGAGCTCGATCGCCAGCGCGGCGATGCCCTGTCGGATGAGCGACCCGATCCAGTCGGATTGGTGCCCCGCGTCGGCGCCGGCCCCGAGGCCGGTCGTCAGCACGAGCTCGCCGCCCTTGAGCAGGTCGTCCGGATCGGGCATCTCGATCACGTGCGCCCAGCGCAGCTCGCGGTCGGGCGTGCCCGTGACGAGCTCGGGCAGCGCCCGGCGGACGACCGGCAGTTCGAGCACGTCGGCAAGGCTCAGCATGACGCTCTGTCAATCATCATGCCGAAACGCCCGACCGATCGTCCATTGTGAAGGGTCGCACGAGCCGGAAAAGTGGCCTACGCCAAACCGGAGTAACCGAATGGCCATCAGCGACAAGGTCGAGTCACCGCCGATGATCGTCGGCGGCGAAGAGCTCACGCTCGACGCCGTGCGACCGATCCACGAGCCCGCCACCGGTGAGGTGCCGGCGCACGTCCCGGAGGCGGCCGCCGTCCACGCGGACGAGGCCGTCGCCGCCGCCAAGGCCGCCTTCCGGCGCGGCGGCACCGATCTCGGGCCGCTCGTCTCGCCCGCCCAGCGCGACCGCGTGCACGGCTTCGTCGAGCGGGCGCGCGCGGCGGGGGCGCGGGTGACGCGCGGCGGCGAGCCGTCCGGCAACGCGTACTACGCGCCGACCGTGGTCGAGGGCGCCGCCCAGGGCTCCGAGATCGTCCAGCAGGAGGTCTTCGGGCCCGTCGTGACCGTGCTCGGCTTCGCCGCCGACGACGAGGGGCTCGCGCTCGCCAACGACACGCGCTACGGGCTGGCCGCCTCCGCCTGGACGCGCGACGTGTTCCGCGCCCAGCGCGCGGCGCGCGAGCTGGAGGCGGGTACCGTCTGGATCAACGAGCACCTGGCCATCGGGTCCGAGATGCCGCACGGCGGCGTGAAGGGCTCGGGCTTCGGCAACGCCATGTCGATGTATGCGCTGAGGAGTACGCGGCGATCAAGCACGTCGTGTTCGAGTTGACGGGAATGCCCCGAAACGGTTGGTACGACGCGGTCTCCAAGCCGCGCGAAAGGGAGTGAGAGTGAGCGGGCAGGCCGAAACCGACATCCGCGTCGACGGCGTGACGAAGCGCTTCGGGGAGACGACCGCGGTAGACGACCTCACGCTGTCGATACCGCGCGGATCGTTCTTCGCGATGCTCGGTCCCTCGGGATGCGGCAAGACCACGACGCTGCGGATGATCGGCGGCTTCGAGGATCCGACGGCGGGGCGGGTGTTCCTGGGCGGCTCGGACGTGACCAACCACCCGCCGTACAAGCGCGACGTCAACACCGTCTTTCAGTCCTACGCGCTGTTCCCGCATCTGAATGTCGAGAAGAACGTCGGCTTCGGGCTCGAGCGCAAGAAGGTCTCCAAGGACGAGATCCGCAAGCGCGTCGGCGAGGTGCTCGAGCTCGTGCAGCTCGCCCACCTGGCCAAGCGCAAGCCCGCGCAGCTCTCCGGCGGCCAGGCGCAGCGCGTCGCGCTGGCCCGCGCCCTGGTGAACCGCCCCCGCGCGCTGCTGCTCGACGAGCCGCTCGGCGCGCTGGACCTGCGCCTGCGCAAGCAGCTGCAGATCGAGCTCAAGCGGATCCAGCGGGACGTCGGCATCACGTTCGTGCACGTGACGCACGACCAGGAGGAAGCGATGTCGATGGCCGACACGATCGCCGTGATGAACCTCGGCCGGATCGAGCAGGCCGGCGGTGCCGCGGACCTCTACGAGCGCCCGCAGACCGAGTTCGTGGCGAACTTCCTCGGCGTCTCGAACCTCGTCGACGCGCAGGTGCGCCGCAACGGCGGCCCGCTGTCGGAGCTCGAGACCCACGACGGCGCGAAGCTGCACGTGCCGTCCGAGCGCTGCGGCCCCCACACCGACCATGCGGTCCGGGCCGGCGTGCGGCCGGAGAAGATCACGCTGATCCCCGCCGGCCAGCCCGTGCCGGACGGCTCAAACGTGCTGCGCGGAACCGTCGTGGTGGCCGCGTTCCTCGGCATCTCGATCCAGTACGTCGTCCGCGCCGCCGGCGGCGAGGAGCTCAACGTGTTCGCCCAGAACACCGACGGCTCGGAGCCCGACTCGCTCGGCGTCGGCCGCGAGGTGCAGCTGGCCTGGCGTCCCGAGCACACGTTCGTGGTGGCCCGTGGCTAGGCAGACGCGGCGCAGGTTCCTGGGGCGGGCCGGCTCGCTCGCGCTCGCGAGCTCGCTGGCCGGCTGCGGCATCGAGGGGACGCTAGAGGCGGCCAAGAACGCGGCCACCCCCGCCCCGACGGTCAGGCACCCGAAAGTGCCGATCGGCAACTGGACGTTCTCCAACTGGCCGCTCTACATCGACAAGAAGGTCCTGAAGTCCTTCGACAAGGAGTTCGGCGGCCATGTCAAGTACGTCGAGGACATCAACGACAACGACGAGTTCTACGGCAAGGTCCGCCAGCAGCTGCAGGCCGGGCGCTCGATCGGCCGCGACATCGTGACGCTGACCGACTACATGGTCGCCAAGTGGGTCCGCAACCGCTACGTGCAGCCGTTCGACAAGAACAACGTCCCGAACTTCTACAACAACCTCGTCGACAACCTGAAGGGAATCCCTTACGACCCGAAGCGCGAGCTCACGGCTCCGTGGCAGTCGGGCGCGACGGGCATCGGCTACAACCCGAAGAACACCGGCCGCGAGCTGAAGTCGATCGACGACCTGTTCGACCCGGCGTTCAAGGGCCGCGTCACGATGCTCTCGGAGCCGTATGACTCCGCGTGCAGCGTCTGCCTGACGATGGGCGTCGATCCCACGCACGCCACGATCGACCAGATCCTGGCGGCGATCGAGAAGATCTCCAAGGCCAACGACGCCGGCCAGTTCCGGCGCTTCACCGGCAACGACTACGCGACCGACCTGACCAAGGGCAACGTCTGGGTCGCGCTCGCCTACTCGGGAGACCTCGTGCAGCTGCAGAGCGACAACCCCGACCTGAGGTTCGTCTATCCGGAGGAGGGCGCGATGACCTTCACGGACAACATGATGATCCCGCAGAAGGCCGAGCACGTGTATGCGGCAGAGACGATGATCAACTACGTCTACGAGCCGGAGGTCGCCGCGAAGATCGCTTTGTACGTGAACTACCTGTCGCCGGTGAAGGGCGTCAAGGAGATCGTGGAGAAGACCGATCCAGATCTGGCGAACAACCCGCTGGTGTTCCCGTCGGACGAGATCCGGGCCAAGCTGCACGCCTACCCCGCGCTGTCGGACAACGACGAGCGCCGGATGAAGGAGGCGATGGCACAGGTGACCGGGGCCTAGCGCGATGCTCTCGCTCAATTTGCGCCGCAGGCTGCTGCCGTGGATCTTCCTCGGCCCCGGCCTGCTCTGGCTGCTGATCTTCTTCCTCTACCCGCTGCTCAACCAGGCGAGCGTCTCGCTGATGAGCGGCGACCCCGAGCACGGCTACACGCTGACGTGGGCGTTCCACACCTACTGGGACGCGATCAGCGACTACAAGGCGCAGTTCGGCCGCTCGATCCTCTACGCCGGGATCGCGACGATCCTGTGCCTGGTCATCTCCTTCCCGCTCGCCTACTTCACCGCGTACAAGGCGGGGCGGTTCAAGGGGCTGATCCTGCTGCTGATCATCCTGCCGTTCTTCATGTCCTACGTGCTGCGGACGGTGTCGTGGCAGCTGATCCTCGCCGATGACGGCTGGGTGGTGGCGCGACTGCGCGACCTCGGCATCCTCGGCAGCGACGGCCGCCTGCTGGCGACGTCGACCGCCGTGATCGCCGGCATCACGTACAACTTCCTGCCGTTCATGGCACTGCCGCTGTACGTGTCGCTGGAAAAGATCGACCGCGGCTACATCGAGGCGGCGACCGACCTCTATGCGAGCCGCGCGACGGCGTTCCGGAAGGTGACGGTGCCGCTCGCGCTCCCCGGCGTGTTCGCCGGCTCGCTGCTGACGTTCATCCCCGCGTGCGGCGACTTCATCAACGCCGCGCTGCTGGGTACGCCGAGGCAGTTCATGATCGGCAACGTGATCCAGTCGAAGTTCCTGAACATCCTCGACTACCCGACGGCGGCGGCGCTGTCGTTCACGCTGATGGTGTTCATCCTGATCGGCATCTTCCTGTACGCGCGGGCGCTCGGCACCCGCAACCTGACCGAGGCGGCGATCTGATGACGCTGATGGAGGCCGAGCGCCAGGCCGTCGGCGCCGACGCCGCGTCGCAGCGGCCCGAGCGCGGCCGCGGCCGACTCGTCGACTGGGGACTCGGGATCTGGAGCGCCGTCGCGCTGCTGTACCTCTTCATCCCGGTCTTCATCGTCGTCCTGTTCTCGTTCAACGACAACAAGGGCCGGTTCAACTTCACCTGGCAGGGCTTCACGCTGCGCCACTGGCAGCACCCGTTCCAGGATCCGGATCTCGCGCACGCGCTGACCACCTCGCTCGAGATCGCGCTGATCGCTACGTTCATCGCCACCGCGCTCGGCACGTTCATGGCGATGGCGCTCGTGCGCTACCGCTTCCGCGGGCGCTCGACGGTGGACTTCTTCGTGTTCATGCCGCTGTCCTCGCCGGAGGTCGTGCTCGGCGCCGCGCTGCTCGGCTTGTTCCTCACGCTCAACATCAACACGGGCTTCGTCACGATCGTGATCGCGCACGTGATGTTCTGCGTGTCGTATGTCGTGGTGACGGTGAAGGCCCGACTGGAGGGCATGGACCGTCACATCGAGGAGGCGGCGATGGACCTCGGCGCGACGGAGTGGGCGACGTTCCGCAAGATCACGCTGCCGATGATCGCGCCCGGCGTCGCCGCCGCCGCGATGCTCGCGGCGGCGCTGTCGATCGACGACTACGTGATCACGTCGTTCAACGCGGGGCAGACGCAGACGTTCCCGCTGTTCATCTTCGGCGCCACGCGTCAGGGCGTGCCGGCCGAGGTCAACGTGCTGGCGACGATGCTGCTCGTCGTGGTGCTGGCGCTGATGGGGGTCAACGTGCTCGTGCAGCGCGCGCTGTCCAAGCGCGACCGCGTGCGGACGGGCGCGGCCGCCTAGGACAAGCTCGCCTGCCGCGCCCGGCCACCATCATCTAGTCGTCCAAGCTGCCCATGGTCAGGTTGACGGTGGTTCCCGTCATCCCGCTCGCCTTGTCGGACGCCATGAAGACCGCCATGTTCGCCACCTCCTCGAGCGCCATCACCCGGCGCGGGTGGGTCGTGCTCGCGAGGTATCCCTGAAACTGCTCCCAGGTGATGCCCAATGCCGTTGCCTTGGTGTCGAAGACCTCCTTCATCGTGCTCGTCTCGGGCATGCCGTGCGGCCGCAGGCCGACGACGCGTATGCCGTGAGGGGCGAGCTCGGCGGAGAGGTCTCGGGTGAGTGCCTCTTTGGCGGCGTGCGCCGGACCGTAGCCTCCGTTCAACCGCGAGCCCATCCGCGCGGGCAGCGAGGTGACGGTCATGATCACCCCCGACTTGCTCGGGATCATGTGCCTCGCGGCCAGGCGCGCCGTCAGGAAGTACGACGTCGTGTAGGCCGCGATCGGCAGAGAGAACTGCTCGGCACCCATCTCGACCAGAGGCACGCCCAGGATCCCCGTGTCCGGGAGCCCGACCGCGTTGAACGAGATGTCGACGCGGCCCGCCTGATCGATCACCGACTGCAGATGCTTGTCGACCGCCTGCTCGTCGAGAGCGTCGACCTCGGCCGCCTCGGCCGATCCGCCGGCGGAGAGGATGTCCTCGACGACACCGTCGACCGGTGCCTGGACGCGCCCGGTGAGAAAGACCCTGGCCCCCTCAGACGCAAAGGCGCGTGCGACGGCGCCGCCGATCGCGCCTCCCGCCCCGTAGATCACCGCAACCTTGTCCTTCAAGATCATCTCTGGTTCCTTCCTGTGGCCGGGTGCTCACACCCGTCCACCTCATGCATCAGGACCGACGGCTGGAACCCGTCCGGATCGTCGGGAGCCGTCGACCAGGTAGACACCGCGACGCCGGGGAACTGGGCGCCCCGCGACCGCCCAGTTCGCGCCTCGGCCGGTGTCTATACGGATGCAGATGCGACGATGTGCAAGAAGAGGTGACGCTTGTGAACGTGGAGACATCCGGCCTGATCTCAAGGGCGCGGGCCGGGGACGGCGAGGCGTTCCGAGAGCTGACCGAGCCGCACCGCCGAGAGCTCGAGGTGCACTGCTACCGGATGCTCGGTTCCTTCCAGGACGCCGAGGACGCCCTCCAGGACACGCTGCTGGCCGCCTGGCAAGCCTTCGGAGGGTTCCAGGGGCGCGCCTCGCTCCGCACCTGGCTCTACCGGATCGCCACCAACCGGTGCCTCAACGCGCGTCGCTCGGCGAGCCGGCGACCCGCCAAGGAGTGGGACGTGCCCAAGGTTGAACCGCCCGAGCCGACCCGGCTCGGCGAGATCGTGTGGCTCGAGCCATATCCCGACGCCCTCCTCGAGGGTGCGATCGACGTGCCGCTCGGCCCGGAGGCCCGCTACGAGCAGACCGAATCCATCTCTCTGGCCTTCGTGACCGCACTGCAGGTCCTGCCGCCTCGCCAGCTCGCCGTCCTCATCCTGCGCGACGTCCTCGGATTCCACGCTGACGAGGTGGCCGGGATGCTGGACTCGACCGTCGATTCCGTCAACAGCGCCCTCAAACGCGCGCGCGCCGGCCTGCAGCGCCGACGGCCGCCGGCCGCCGACCGCGAATCGCCTCCCGCCTCCGGCTCACCCTCCGAGGAGGCGATCGTGGCGAAGTTCGCCAGCGCGTACGAGTCGGCCGATCTCGACGCGCTGGTGGCCCTTCTGACAGACGACGTCTTCATGTCGATGCCGCCGATGCCCTTCGAATACGAGGGCCGGGACATCGTCGCCCGCTTCTGCGCCGGCATCTTCGGCTCGGGCCGGAGGTTCGACCTCGTGCCGACGCGAGCCAACGGCCAACCCGCGTTCGGAGCCTACCTGCACGCCCCCACCGGCATCCGCCACGGCACCGGCCTCATCGTCCTCACCCTCACCGGCGACCGGATCTGCGCCATGACCCGCTTCGAGAACAGCGTGCTCCCATGGTTCGGGCTACCGCGATCGCTCCCGAGCCGTTAGCACATATCTAGAGGCCGGTCTCCGCCGGGAGGCGGCCACGCTTGACGGCCTGGACGAGCGCGGCATGGTCGCGCTCGGTCTGGTCGGCGTAGGCGTGCGCGAAGTCCGCCAGCGCGCGGTCGAAGCGATCGCCGCGCCCGAGGTAGGCGGCGATCGCGGTGCGGTCGCCCGAGCGTGCATGGGCGCGGGCGAGCGTCCAGCCGCAGACGCCGGTGTAGGACGCGAAGTCGTCCGGCGCGAGCGCGTCGATCCGTGCCGAGCCCTTCGCGTCCCAGAGCTGGCGGACGTAGTAGTCGCGCCGGCGCCCGTCGATGCCGCGCCGGCCGTGCAGCCAGCCGAGCAGGATGTCGCTCGCCGCCTGCATCAGGCGCTGCCCCTCGACGACCCGGCGGCCCGCGCTCGTGTACGCGGTGTGGCCGGCGAAGGGCTCCAGCACGGAGCGCTGGGCCTCCTTGACCTGCAGGAACAGCGGATCGCCGGCGTCGCGGCCGATCAGCAGCACGATCCAGGCGTCGGTGCCGACGCTGCCGACGCCGACGACCTTGCGGGCGAAGTGGACCGGCTCGTAGCCGTCGAGCAGGCGCCGGCGGTCGTCGGGCAGCGATGCGCGGTACGCGAGCAGGATCTGCTGCAGCGAGGCCTCCGGCAAGCTCGCGTCACCGCCCGGAACCAGCTCCTCGATCGGCACGATCAGCGGCGGGTCGCTCACGATCCGCGGCCGCCCGCCGACCTCGTGCGTGAGCTTGGCGAACGCGCGCAGGTTGTCCTTGCCGCGCGCCTTCTCGATCGCCTTCTCGGCGGTGCCCTCGCTGTAGCGAGCCAGCATCGCCTCGACCTCGAGCCGCGCGTACCAGACGTCGAGCGTCCGCATGCCGGCGAAGCCGCGGATCGCCTCGCGGTAGGTGTGCATCGCCGTCAGCACCGCGTCGCGCCCGGCGAGCCCGTTCTCGCGGGCGGCGACCTCGATGCTCGCGGCGAGCCGCTTGACGTCCCACTCCCACGGGCCGGGAAGCGTCTCGTCGAAGTCGTTGACGTCGAACACGAGCGTCCGGTCGGGCGCGGCGAAGCCGCCGAAGTTGGCGAGGTGGGCGTCGCCGCAGAGTTGCGCCTGCAGGCCGGTCGCGGGCGTGTGGGCGAGGTCGCCCGCCATGATCGCCGCCGCGCCGCGCAAGAACGCGAACGGCGAGCTGAGCATGCGGCCATGGCGGATCGGCACGAGCTCCGGGATGCGCCGCCGGGCCTCACGGCGCAGGATCACCACGGGGTCGACGCGGTCCGGCGACGGCTCGAAGCGGGCGTGCGAGGAGCGCGGGACGTCCCGGCGCGCGGCCTTGCCCAACTCGGCGGTTGCCGCCATGTGAAGAGCTTCCCACGCCGAGCCGCTCACCGGGCGCTCACGGCCGGCAGCCTGCGTTTGCTGCGCGCCGAATGCGGATCGCCTCGCAGCTGCCCATCGCACGCTCGCTGCACTCCGCGGGTTCGGGCCAACTGCGCAGCGGCCGCTGGTGGGCGGGGCTCGACGCAGACGTCGCGCTCGCGCGCAGGTACAGGACCGGAGTGCTGGGCGTGCTGCTCGGCACGCCGCGGTCGCTCCAGCGATGCCGCGGCTCGGTGCCCGAGTTCTCCCGCTTCCGCTGCCCGGAGAGCGGCGCTCGCCGCTATGCCCGCTACGTCGGCGAGATCGTGCGGAGTGCGGGCGGCGCGAGCTGTCGTGGGCGAGCGAAGGGCTGCTGACCGGCTCTGTCCTGGACCCGCCGTCGCCCGACCCGGCGGTCGTCCGTCGCCCCGCGGCCGCGGTGTTTCAGCGCCTGGACGTCACGAGATAGCGGTCGGCGTCAGGCGCCCACGAGCTCGTCTCGGGTCGCAGGCCGGATGCGCGCAGGTCGGCGTCGAGCGTCTCGTGCGGGAACGGCCAGAACGGGAGCCGCTCCGCATGCGTCGTGACGCGCCCCTCGCCGTCGAGGAGCGCGACGGCCGTGTCGAGCAGGTGCGGCTCGGTCCACTGGTCCGCGAGCGTCCAGGAACGGATGACGAGGCCGAGCACACCGTCGCGCTCCACCAGCCGCTCCCCCACCTCGAGCCCGCTCTGCCCGGCCCGCACGCGCTCCCAGTTGCGCGCGGTCACGAGCAGCAGGCCGCCCGGGCGCAGCACCCGCGCCATCGCGGTCAGCGCCGCCCGCCGCCCGCGCCGGCCCTGCGCGTGCGCGAGCGAGTTGCCGACGCACAGCACGGCGTCATACGGGCCCCCGTGAAGGTCGGCCCACACCCGCAGGTGCGGCCGCACGTCGACGCCGCGGGCATCGGCCAGCGCCCGCGTGCGCGCGATCATCTCGGGGCTCGCGTCCGACGCGGTGACCTCGAAGCCCGCCAGCGCGAGCCCGACCGCCAGCGTTCCCGTCCCGGCCGCGCAGTCCAGCACCCGCGAACCGGGCTCCAGCAGCGGCGCGAACGCCTGCGCGCTGCCCTCGGGCGTGAGCAGCGCGTCGGGCACGAGCCAGTCATAGACCGCAGCCAGCGTCCCGTACACGTCCAGGATGCTCGCAGAGTCCGGCGGCGAAGCCACCCGGCTCCGCGCCGCGCGGGCCGGCCCTGCGGGTCAGACGTCGAGCGCATGGATCCGGGTCCTGAAGTCGCGGTATCCGCGCGTGCGCTCGTCACCGTGGACGTAGAGCACGCGCCGGCGTCCGCGCAGACCGCGAGGGACGACCGGGCGGATCGCGTAGCCGTCCTCGGCGCTCGTGAGCCGGCGCGTCTGCCAGGTGCGCCCGTGATCGAAGGTCACCCAGGCCTCGACCTGGTTCCAGCGGCCGATCGTGCGCGATAGGTACACGATGCGCGGGTCCTCGTGGTCGAACGAGGCGCCGCCGGAGCGGAACGAGTTGCGGCCCGCGCCGGCCTCCACGATCTTGCGGCTGATCCAGCGGGTGCCGTTGAAATGGGCGTAGTAGAAGGTGTCGCGGTCGGCGACGCGACGGGTGTAGACGACGCGCGGCTTGCCGTCCTCGAGCGCGATGTCATGACCCCAGGCGCGCCCGCCGCGGTCGGAGTAGCGGTAGACCGGGTCGAGCGCGGTCACGTTCAGCGGCACGGAGCTGAGCGAGCCGAGGTTGCGTCCGTCGGCCGCGAACAGGCCGCCGTCCTCGCAGCACGCGTAGAAGAGGCTGTTCTTCCAGCTCGTCGGGTGCCCGTTGGTGAAGATGCCGTGGATCCGCGTCCCGCCGTCGCCGGCGTACTTCGCGTACGGGCGCTGCTCGTGGCCGAACGTCACGAGCTCGCGCGCGGGCGCCCAGTCGCGGTAGTCGGTCGTGTAGGAGAACGTCGGGTTCCAGCCGCCGCCGCGCCAGAAGAGCCAGAGCCTCTCCTGCTGCTGGATCGCGTTCGGGTAGGTGTAGCCGAGGCCGCCCGGCGCGTTCGTTCCGACCGCGTGAACCGGTCCCCACTCGTCGATCGCGAACGGCCTGAGGGACATGCGGTAGCGCATCTCGCTCTTCTCGCCGCGGGGGAGGTGGCGGCCGGAGTGCGGCGCGAAGAACACGACGAGCCGGCCGTCGCGGCGGAACGCGAGCGCCGGGTTGTTGTGGTCGTCGCGGCCCAGACCGCGGTAGATCAGCTGCTTGTGCAGCTTGCCCGAAGCGGAGTAGCGCGCGACCCAGACGTTGCCGCCGGTGGAGATCCAGCCGGTGAAGATGTCGTCGTCATGCGAGATCGCCCGCGGATCGCCGAAGTAGGACCACGATCCGGCGCCCAGCTCACGATCCGGCACGTCGCGACCCTAGCGCCTACCGCCTCGGCTTCGCCAGATAGGACCTGCCGCCTTCACCAGAACCGTCTTCTTCTTTACCTCGTCGCGCACCGGGACGACACCCCGCGCGACGCGGGGAGAGCCCCAGTGTCGGGTCAGGCGGCGACGGGCGCGCGCGCCTCGGCCGGCGCGCGCAGCGCCTCGCCGGTCTCGGCGTCGAAGCCGTGCAGCCGCGCCGGGTTGACGGCGAGCGCGACGCGGTCGCCGACGTCGACCGGCACGCGCGCCTCGGCCACGACCGTGAACGACGCGCGGTCGTCCTCGGCGAGCAGGATGTCGTCGTCAGGCGCCGACTCGACGGCGTCGGCCAGCGCGCGCGAGCGCAGCCGCGGCGCGTCGATCCCCACCACGACGTGGGTCTCGGTCCCCAGCCGCTCCACCACCTGCACCACGCCGGCGATGCCGGCGTCGGCGAGCTTGATGTCGTGCGGGCGCAGCCCGAGCACGATCCGGCGGCCCGCGCCGGCGCGCAGCGGCGAGTCCTCGGGCAGCCCCATGACCGCGGTGCCAAAGCGCGCCTCGCCGTCCTCGACGCCCGCCTCCACCAGGTTCATAGCGGGGGAGCCGATGAACGCCGCGACGAACAGGTTCGCCGGGTGGTCGAAGAGCTGATCGGGCGTGTCGCACTGCTGCAACACGCCGGCGCGCATCACCGCGACGCGCTGGCCGAGCGTCATCGCCTCGACCTGGTCATGTGTGACGTAGACGGTCGTCACGCCGAGCCGCTCGTGCAGGCGGGAGAGCTGGGCCCGCATCGACACGCGCAGCTTGGCGTCGAGGTTCGACAGCGGCTCGTCCATCAGGAACGCCGCCGGCTCGCGCACGATCGCCCGGCCCATCGCCACGCGCTGGCGCTGCCCGCCGGACAGCTCGCCCGGCTTGCGCTCGAGCATCTCCTCGAGCCCGAGGATGCGGGCGACCTCGTCGACGCGCGACGCGATCTCGGCCTTCGACGCCTTGCGCAGCTTGAGGCCGAAGCCGAGATTGGCGCGCACCGAGAGATGCGGGTAGAGCGCGTAGTTCTGGAACACCATCGCGATGTCGCGCTTGCGCGGGTCCAGCAGCGTGACGTCGCGCTCGCCGATGTAGATGCGGCCCGCGGTCGTCTCCTCGATCCCGGCGATCAGCTTCAGCAGCGTCGACTTGCCGCAGCCCGACGGCCCGACGAGCACCATGAACTCGCCGTCGCGCACATCGAGGCTGACGTCGTCGACCGCGAACGGGCCGTTCTTGTACGACTTCGTGACGTGCTCGATGCGGATGCCGGGCGTGTCGCTCATGAGGTTCGGGTCACCTTCTGGAGTCCGGTGGGTCGGTCGACGTCGCGGCCGAGGTGCTCGGCGGCGCCGACGGCGATCAGCTGGGCGGGGATGACGGCGACGAGCGGGCTCAGCCACTCGGGCACCGGCTCGAGCGGGATGCGGCCGGCGAGCGGCGCGTCGGAGACGACGGTCAGCTCGGCCCCGCGCTCCTGAGCGACCGTCAACAGCTCACGCATTCCCGCCAGCGTCGGGCCGGAGGGAGCGAACGCGAGGATCGGGAAGCCCGCGTCGACGATCGCGATCGGCCCGTGCAGGAAGTCCGCCGAGGACCACGGCGCGGCAACCGCGCCGGTCAGCTCCGACAGCTTCAGCGCCGCCTCGAACGCCGTGCCGTAGTTCGCGCCGCGGCCGATCACGGCCAGGCGCTGCCACGCCGCGGCGGCCTCGGCCGGGACGTCGTGCTCGAGCTGGCGGGCCATCGCGTCCGGGACGCGCAGCAGCGCCTCGGTGCCGGAGACAAGCCCGGCGACGGCGGCGAGCGAGGCGGTGTAGGTCTTGGTCGCCGCGACCGAGCGCTCCTCCCCCGTCTGCAGGCCGATCACGTGCTGTGCGGCGCGCGCGAGCGGCGAGTCCGGGGCGTTGGTGATCGCGATCGTGAGCGCGCCCTGGGCGGTGGCCTCCGACACGACGCCCGCCACGTCCGGCGAGGCGCCCGACTGCGAGATGCCGACCACGAGCGCGTCGTCGTAGCGCAGCGGCGCCTCATACAGCGTGTGCAGCGATGGCGTCGCGAGCGCGACCGGCATGCCCCAGAAGCGGCCCATCAGATGCTGCGCGTAGCGGGCGGCGTTGTCCGAGGAGCCGCGCGCCGCGATCACGGCATAGCGCGGGCGCCTGCGCTCGACGTCCTCGGCCGCGGCGGCGATCGCCGCCGCCTCCTCCACGAGCAACCGCTCGACGACCTCGGGCTGCTCCGACATCTCCGTCCTAGCGAGCGACACGTTCACCCCCGTCGACCAGCACTCGGCGCACGTCGAGCCGATCGTCGAGGACGACCACGTCGGCACGCGCCCCAGGGATCAAGCGTCCCAGATCCGGCCTGCGGACCACGCGCGCGGGGACCTCGGCGGCGGCCCGCAGGGCATCCTGCAGCCCGACGCCCAGCCCGTGCAGGTTGCGCACCGCGTCGATCATCGTCAGCGCCGACCCGGCCAGCTGGCCCTCGGGCCCCCGCACGACGCCGTCGGACGCGTGGATGCGTCGCCCGCCGAGCACGAACTCGCCGTCGCCCATCCCTGCCGCCGGCGCGGCGTCGGTGACCAGCGCGAAGCGGTCGGTCGCCGCCTGCCAGGCGACCAGCACCGTGTCGGACGCGACGTGGTGCAGGTCGACGATCACCTGCACGATCACGTCCTGGCGCGCGAGCGCCGCGAGCGCGATGCTCGGGTCGCGCGGCGTGCTGTGGCGCATCGCGTTGAACAGGTGCGTGACGGTGCTCACGCCCCGGTCGAACGCGAGGTGCGCCTCGGCGGCGGTCGCGTCGGTGTGGCCGGCCGAGACGACGATCCCGCGAGCCACGAGCTCGTCGATCAGCTCGAACGCGCCCGGCAGCTCGGGCGCGAGCGTGACCTGGGAGACGTGGGCGGCGTCGAGCAGGCGCCGCAGCAGCGCGAGATCCGGGGTGGCGAGGCCGCCCTCGTCGTGCACGCCGAGCCGCTTGGGCGACAGGAACGGGCCCTCGAGGTGGGCGCCGATGATGCGCGGGCCGATGGCGTCCGCGGGGATCGCCCTCAGCGCGGCGAGGTGGGCCTGCTCGGGCGCGGTCACGAACGTCGGCTGGAACGCCGTCGTGCCGGCCTCCAGCAGCGCCTCGCCCACGCGGACGTAGCCGTCGCGGTCGGCGGCCATCAGGTCGACCCCGGCGAAGCCGTTGACCTGGAGGTCGACGAAGCCGGGCGCGGCGATGCCGGACCCGTGCCCCGCGACGCCGACGGCCTGGATGACGCCGTCGTCGATCTCGACGTCGCCCGGCAGCAGCGCGCCGTCGACCAGCGCGGCCTCGACGCCCAGCCTCATCGGGTCCACCTCGCCCGGGAGAATCGCGCTCCAGGCGATTGCTCGGGGCGACGCGAGCGCGCAGCGCGAGTCGTCGCCCTCATCCTTTGACCGCCCCTGCGGTCCGCGCCGTCATCAGATGCTTGCGCGCGAACACGAACACGATCGCCACGGGCAGCGTGTAGAGCACGCTCGTCGCCATCACCGCGGCCCAGTCGACGTCACCGCGCCCCACGAACGACTGCAGCACGAGCGGCACCGTCTTCTTGGACTCGTCGTTGAGGAACGTGAGCGCGAGCAGGAACTCCTTCCAGCCCTCGAGGAAGCTCAGCACCGCGACCGTCGCCAGGCCGGGCGCCGCCAGCGGCAGGACGACGCGCACCATCGCGCCGATCCGCGTCGCGCCGTCGATCCGCGCCGCGTGCTCGAGCTCCTCCGGGATCGCGAGGATGAAGCTGCGCATGACCCAGATCGCGAGCGGAACGCTGAACGCCAGGTAGGTGACGATCAGGCTCCAGTAGGTGCCGAGCAGGTCCGCCTTGCGCATCATCACGAACAGCGGGATGACGAGCACGACGAGCGGGAACATCTGCGTCATCAGCACGAGCATCAGCAGCACGTGCGTGAGCTTCAAGCGGAAGCGCGCGAGCGCGTAGGCGGCGAGCGCGCCGACGAGCAGGCAGACGACGGTCGTCCCGCTCGCGACGATCAGCGAGTTCACGAGCGCCCGCCCGACGTGGCCTTCGCCGAGCACGCGCGTGTACTCGCCCCAGTTCGGGTGGTTCGGCCACAGGTCGGGCGTGCGCGAGTAGATCTCCTCGCGCGTCTTGAGCGAGGTGATCAGCACGTAGTAAACGGGGAACAGCGCGAAGACGCAGACGACGAGCATCGCCGCGTACATCCAGCCGCGCTTGCGCAGCCGGCGCATCACAGGTCCCCCTCCCGCCCGATCAGCCGCACGTACAGGATCGAGAAGACGAGCAGGATCACGAACAGCACCACCGCGACCGCCGAGCCGAGCCCGTAGTGCGAGAGCGCGAAGCCCTCGCGGTAGGCGGCCACCGCGGCGGTGTCCGCCGAGCGGTCCGGCACGCCTGCCGCCATCACGTAGATCTGGTCGAAGATCTTGAAGTCCCAGATGGTCGAGAAGACGACCAGCACGGCGACGATCGGCCGCAGCAGCGGCAGCGTCACGAGGCGGAAGCGCTGCCACGGCCCCGCGCCGTCCACCGCTGCGGCCTGGAGGGTCTCCTGCGGCAGCGTCTGCAGGCCGGCGAGCAGCGACAGCGCGATGAACGGGAACGACTGCCAGACGACGGTGACGAAGATCGCGACGTAGGCGGAGAAGCGCCCGGCGAACCACGCGTAGTCCTGGAAGGAGCCGAAGCCGAGATTCACCAGCGCCCAGTTGACGAAGCCGTAGCGGCTGTCGAACAGCCACTTCCAGATCGCGCTCGCCGCCAGGGCGGGGACCGCCCACGGGAGCAGGACGGCGATCGAGAAGAACACGTTGCCGCGCAGGCGCTGGTTGAGCAGCAGCGCGACCGCGAAGCCGAGCGCCATCGTGCCGATCACGCAGGCGGTGCCGAACACGACGGTGTTCACCAGCGACGTGCGCAGGTGCTCGTCGCTGAAGACCTCCTTGAAGTTGTCGAGCCCGACCCAGTCGGCGCCGCCGTAGATCAGGTTGCCGAGGTTGGTGTCGGTGAACGACAGGTAGACGGTCCGCACGAGCGGATAGCCGACGAGGCCGACGATGATCACCATCGCCGGCAGCAGCATCAGCACCGGCAGCGTGAGCCGGTTGACCGCGCGGCGGACGGCCGCCCGCGGGGCGCGCGTGGCGCGCCCCGCGGAGACGGCTGCGGAGCCGGTGCTCACCCGGCGAACTCCTCGTCCATCTTCTTGGCGAGCTCGGCGACCGCCTGCTGCGGCGTCGCCTGGCCCTTCATCACCTTCTGGATCTGGCCGTCGAAGATGTTGGCGCCCTCCAGGCCGCCCCACTTCGGTGACGGCGGGTAGACCGCCGAGTGCTCGAGCAGCTGCTCGGCGAACGGCTTGCGCACGGGGTCCTCGAGGTAGCCCGAGGCCTTGATTCCCTCCGTCGTGCCCGGCAGGAAGCCGACCGCGCTGGTGAACTTGTTCAGCTCCGACGGCTGGAGCATGAAGTCGACGAACGCGGCGCCGAGGTCCTTGTTCTTGGACTCCTGGAACTGCACGAGGTGGCTCCCGCCGGCGAACGCGGTGTCCTTGCCGGACGGGCCGGCCGGCTCGAGCGCGGTGCCGATCTTCTTCTCGAGCGCCGGCTTGGTGTCGATGATCGAGTTGTACGTCCAGCCGCCGGCGATCAGCATCGCGACGTCGCCGTTGATGAACGCGGTCTGGGCGTCGGGCTCCTCCCAGCCGACGGCGGCCTTGGGATCGAGCCCGTCCTTGTAGAAGGACGCGTAGTACTCGAGCGCCTTCGCCGCCTCAGGCGAGTTCAGTGCGGACTTCCAGGTGTCGCCGTCCTGGGTGGCGATCTGGCCGCCGGCCTGCCAGATCGTCGGCAGGTACATGTGCTCGCTCAGGCCCGTGTAGCTGACCGGGAAGACGTTCGGGACCTTGGATTTGATCGCCTTGGCGGCGGCCATCATCTCGTCCCAGTTGGCCGGCGGGTTGTCGATGCCGGCCTTCTCGAGGATGTCCTTGCGGTAGATCAGGGCGCGCGCGCCCGCGTACCACGGCTTGCCATAGACCTTGCCCTGATAGGTCGCCGCGTCGACGAGGCTGGAGACGTAGTCGCCGGCCTTGAACTCGGGCTGCTCGACGAGCCCGCCCTGCGCCGCGAACTCCGGCGTCCAGGTGGTGCCCATCTCCGCGACGTCGGGCACCTTGCCGCCCGCGATCGCGGTCACGAACTTGTCGTGGGCCTGCGCCCACGGGACGAACTCGATGTCGACCGTGGTGCCGGGGTTCTTCGCCTGGAAGTCCGTCGCGTACTGCTTGACGACGTCCTGGATCTTCGGCGAGCCGGGATCCATGATCCAGACGCTGATCGAGCCCGAGAGCTTCGCGCTCTTGCTCGCGCCCGTGGCCTTGCTCGAACCGTCGTCGCCGCCCCCGCAGCCGCCCACGACCACGGCGGCGAGCAGCGTCGCCGCGGCCGCCGCGAACCTGAGATTCCTCACACGTCCTCCTCTCCACCGCTTGCGGGTGGGATGATTTGAGGCGTCGCCCGTTGCAGCGGGCGGCGCAACGTCGCACCTGCCGGCCGCCTTCGGGCGGCCGGCGCTCCCTCGTGTTCCGGCGCCTGCTACCGCAGCGCCGGCCGAAGCTCCGTCACCAGCCGATACCGGTCCCCGCGGTACACGGACCTCACGAACTCCACCACCTCCCCTCCCTCGCCCTCGGTTGTCCGCTCGAAGAGGAAGGCCGGCGAGTGCACCGGAACGCCGAGCAGGTCGGCCTCCTCCTGGCTGGTCACCGTCGGCTCGATCGTCTGGACGCCTTTGGCGATCACGATGCCCTGGCGCTCGTTGAGAAGCTCGTAGAAGGACTGCTGCGCGAGGTCCTCGCGCTTGAGATCCGGGAGGAAGCGGCGCGGGGCGTGCAGCCACTCGATCGCCATCGTCTCGTCGTCGGCGAGGCGCAGACGCGTGATCACCCACACCTCCTCGACGGGCGACAGCTGCAGGCGCTGGCCGAGCTTGGCGCCGGCGGTCGTGACCTCGAAGGCGACGACGCGGCTGCTCGGGACCATGCCGCGGCGCGACATGTCCTCGCTGAAGGACGTCATCGTCAGCGGGAGCGCGATCTTCGGCTCCGCGACGTAGGTGCCGCTTCCGTGCCTGCGCAGCAGGAGGCCCTCGCGGACGAGCTCGTCGAGCACGGCGCGCAGCGTCGGCCGGCTCACCTGGAGCTCCGTGGAGAGGCGGCGCTCGGACGGCAGCGCGTCGCCGACGGTCAGCTCGTCGAGCATCGTCAGGACCTGGTCGCGGACCAGCGCCTGCTTGCTCGACCGGCCGTTGGTGTGCGCGAGACCGCTCATCCACCCTCTCCGGCGCGGCAGCCTACAGAGTGGTCAAGGATTGGTCAAGACCACTTTTCCACGGCGGCTCGGATCGCGCCGTGCGACGCGTTCAGCCGCGCCTTCGCGGTGGCCGCGTCGACGTTCGCGGCGAGCATCACGACGGCCTGAGCGACGTCGTCGTCCGCCTGCTCGAGCGCCCGGCGGGCCTCGGCATCGCTGCAGTCCGTGGCCAGGACGCAGACGCGGACGGCGCGGGCGCGGAGCTTCTCGTTGGCCACGCGCATGCCGGCCATCAGGTTCCCGTACGTGCGTCCGCGGCGGACCATGGTCGCGGTCGAGAACGCGTTGAGGACGAGCTTCTGGGCGGTGCCGGCCTTCAGGCGCGTGGAGCCGGAGATCACCTCGGGGCCGACGGGCGTCTCGATCCGGTGGTCGGCCGGGGCGTCGAAGGGGGCGCAGGTGATCGCGGCGGTGAGGGGGCGCGCATGGCGGCCCGCGTCCACTTCGCGCGCGGCCCCGAGCGCGCTCACCACGTACGGCGTCCGCCCGCTCGCGGTCACGCCGATCACCACGTCCTCGCCGCGCGGCGCCAGCGCGCGGATCGCCGCCGCGCCCGCCTGCGCGTCGTCTTCCGCCGCCGCCTCCGCGGGCGACCCCGGGATCTCGTCGATCCCCGCCACGAGCGCGATCGCGTGGTCCTCGCTGAACGTGGGCCCCCATTCGGCGGCGTCGACGAGCGCCAGCCGGCCGCCGCTCCCGGCGCCCACGTAGATCACCCGGCCGCCGGCGTCCATCCGCTCGGCGGCCGCGTCCGCGAGGGCGGCGATCGCCGGCTCGGCGGCCGCGACGGCCTCGAGCACGTCGGCGTGCCCGCGCACGACGGCGCGTACGATCTCGACCGTCGGGAGCCGGTCGAGGCCGGCCAGCCCGGCGGCGCGCCCTTCCGTCGTCAGCCCGGCCAGGTCCATCGCGCGCGGACGATCGCAGGTGGTTCGCGGGTGGTCAAGACCACTCCGAGGCTCGTCGAGGGGGCCCCTGCGCACTCAAAGACGCGCGCTGCGCGCCGATCACCCGGGACATGGTCCGGACCCGCATCGTCCTCGCCCTCGCCGTCCTCGTCCCGGCGGTGGTCGTCGCGGTGGCCGGCTCGCACGTCGTGATGATGTCGAAGGACCTCCATTTCGGCCTGGTCGCCGGCGCCGCGGCGCTCACGAGCTTCGCCTCGCTCGGCCTCACCGTGTCAGGCGCGCGTGCCCGCGACGGACGCGCGGTCCTGATGGGCACCGCCTTCTCGACGATGACCGCGCTGTTCGCGGTCCACGGAATGTCCACGCCCGGCGTCCTCGTCGGCGACAACGGCGTGATCGCGCTCGCCGGCGGGCTCTCGATCCCGGTCGGCGCGTACCTGCTCGCGCTGACCGCGCTGCCGCCGCTGCGCCGGACCCGCAACGTCGAGCCCTTGCTCGCGCTGCAGGCGGGGCTGTTCGCCGGCGTGCTCGGGCTCGGCGCGCTCGCGCTGATCGACTCCTCGATCGTGCCCGCCGTGCCGCAGCCGAAGTCCGCGCCCGCGATCGGGCTGCTCGCCGCCGGCGCCGCGACGCTGCTCCTCCTCGTCGTCCGCGCGCTCCGCACCTACACGCTGACGCACCGCTGGACGGACCTCGCCGTCGCGGCCGGCTGCGCCTGGCTCGCCATCGCGCTGTACGCGAACCTCGTCATCGGCTCGATGACGCTCGCCTTCTTCATCGGCCACTTCCTCGAGATCGCCGCGGTCGCGCTCGTCGGCATCCCCGCCGCGCTCGACATCCGCCGCGCCGGCGCGTCGCGCCCGTTGGTCGGCGACCTGAGCGCCGCCGAGCTCGTCGAGTCCGAGGCCGCGTACCTCGGCCCGCGCGTGCACGCGCTGATGGCCAGGCTCGCCGCGCGGGACGAGTCCACCGGCGATCACACCCGCCGCGTCGCCCTCCTCGCCGCGCGCGTCGGCGACGACCTCAAGCTCTCCGCCACCGCGCGGCGCCACCTGGCGGTCGGCGGGCTGCTGCACGACATCGGGAAGCTCTCGGTGCCGCTGGAGATCCTGCAGAAGCCGGCTGCGCTGGCCGACGAGGAGTTCGCCGCGATCAAGCGCCACCCCGGCGACGGGCGCAAGCTGCTCGACGAGCTCGGAGGCTTCCCCGCGGAGATCTGCCGCCTCGTCTCCGATCACCACGAGCGCCTCGACGGAAGCGGCTACCCGCGCGGCCTGAAGGCGCCCGAGCTCAATCTGCAAACGCGCATCCTCGCCGTCTGCGACGTCTACGACGCGCTCGTCTCCGACCGCGTCTACCGCCCCGCCTGGACGCCCGAGCGAGCGCTCGCGCTGCTCCACCAGGAGTCGCACGCGTACGACCCGGGCGTCGTCGCCGCGCTCCAGCGGGCCGTCGCGCCTGAGCGGGGCAGCGCGGAGCCGGGTTGGGTCGCGGATCTTTCGGCCCGCGCGGCCGACGCCGCCCGCGGCGCGGGCCCGCGCCCCGCCGCGGCCTCCTAGCGGAGCGGCAGGCCGCGGGTTCCGCGGCATGGCGAACGGCCGGCACGGCCGGCGCCGGGTAGCGGCAGGCCGCGAGGTGTCGCGGCATTTGCGACCGCCCGGCACGGCGGTCGTCGCGGACCCGCCCGGCCGGCGAGCGCCGTGGCATTTCGCTCGCCCGGCGCGGCGCCACGTCGCGTTCGATCCTGGCCGGCCGGACGGAACCGGGCGTACGATCGGTCTCTGACGCCGGCACGGAACCTGTCGCACCGTAGGCTCGCCCTCGTCGCCGCAGTGCTCGCCACCGTCATCGGGAGCCTGCCGGTCGCGCTCCTGTCGCATGGGCCCGCGTCGCGGTCCTGGGCACGCGCGCCGCGTGAGGCGCCGTATCCGCGTCCTCGCGTCGAAGCGCGCTGGGACCGCGGATCGTCCGCTTCGCTCGCGCTGCTGCGCCATGTCACCGCTCGCGAGGCGCACCACGCCCAGCTCACGCTCGCCGACTGCGAGCGCCACGCCCACTCACGCGTGCCCCGCTACCGCCGCTGCGCCATGACGGCGCTGGACCGCGCGCAGGCGTACGCGTCGGCCAACAGCCGCATGCTGTCGCTGCTCGTCGAGGGGGCGGTCCCGACGAAGGCGTGCCGGCGCCGCGTCATGGCACTTTCGGGCAGCACCGGCCTGCTCGCGCAGATCGCCCGCTCGACCCGGCTGTCCGGGCTCGACGCCCCCTGGACCGAGGTCCGCGCCGCCTCACGCTCGATCCGCGACCTCGCACGCGATGCGCTCCGGCAGGCGCACGGGAGCGAATGGGCGACGACCTGCGCCCCGCGCCCCCGAGCCCCCGCGGCACCCGAGGGGCCGGTCGCGTGAGCGGAGGCGCCCGGGGCGCGAGTTTTCCGCATCGCGGTCACGGCGCCAGGCGATGACCGCCGGCCCTCCAACGGCGCACCAGAGCCCTCGAGGCAATCGAAGACCGGCGAACCAGTGGTCTAATCCTCCGCGGTTGCGGGCACCAGTCACGTCGTGCGACCGATCCTCCTCGCCGCGGCGCTGCTCGCGGCCACCCCAGCCGCCGCATCCGCCGAGGCCAAGCCGACCGTCTACTCGAGCCTGCCGCTCCACGGCGCGTCGCGGTCGACGACGCAGGCCATCAACCGCGGCGCGCGGATGGCGCTGCGCGATGCGGGAAGTCCTGTCCGCTTCGTCGCGCTCGACGACTCGACCGCGCGCGCCGGCGCGTGGACGCCCTCCCGGGCGGCGGGCAACGCCCGGCGGGTGGCGCGGGATCCGTCGGCGCTCGCGTTCGTCGGCGCCTTCAACTCGGGCGCCAGCGCGGTCGCGCTGCCGATCCTCAACCGCGCCGGCGTGCCCATGATCAGCCCGACGAACACCGCGCTCGGGCTCACACGCGACGGCGCCGGCGCACACCGCGGCGAGCCCGGGCGGTACTACCCGTCCGGGCAGCGGACGTACTTCCGCCTGATGCCCAATGACAGCGTCCAAGGCGGAGCGCTCGCCACGGCGATGCGCGACCGCGGCTGTCGCGCGGTCGCCTCGATCACCGATTCCGAGATCTACGGCAAGGGACTCGGATCATGGCTGCGCGCCTACGCGCAGCAGATCGGCGTGCCGGTCGTGAAGGCGCAGGCGATCCGCGCGAGGCGCAGCTACCGCTCGTTGGCGCGCGGCCTCAAGGCGGCCGGCGTCGACTGCGTCGCCTACACCGGCATCACCGCCGGCGGAGCGGTGCGGGTGTTCAAGGACGTCGGCGCCGCGCTCCCGAAGGCGAGGCTGTTCGGCAGCGACGGCGTCGCGGAGACGGGCTTGACCGCCCACCTGCCGCGCTCGGTCGCCAGGCGCACCTTCGTCATCGTCTCGATCATGCCCGGCTCGGCGTACCCGCCGGCCGGGCAGGCGCTGCTCCGCCGCGCCGGACGCAACGTCGACCCGGACCTGCTGTACGGCTACGAGGCGATGAAGCTGGTCACCGACGCGGTCGCCGCCGGCGCGCGCGACAAGGCCGGCGTGCTCGGCTTCCTGCGCGGCGTCAACGGACGCCAGGGCGTGATCGGCACATATGGCTTCGACGCCAACGGCGATACGACGATGAAGCAATTCGGCCTCTACGTGGTGCGCGGCGGCGTGCTCCGCTCCGCGGGCGTCGTGATCGCGCCGTAGGGGGTCGGCGGGGCCTGCGGGCCCCGCCGGAAGCGCTCAGTTGAAGGAGATCGCGCGACCCGACACAAAGCCGTCGGAGCCCGCGATGTCGGCGACCACCTCGTCCGGCACCACGGTGTCGGTCGTGACCGCCATCACCGCCAGGTCGTCGCCGCCCGCCTCGTCGTGGCGGCCGACCGCGGCGGCGGAGATGTTGATGCCGTGGTCGCCGAGCGTCGAGCCGACCCGGCCCACCATGCCCGGCACGTCCGAGTAGCGGAACAGCACGAGGTGCGGCTCGTCGATCTGGACGTTGAACCGCTGCCCCCACGCCTCGAGGAGGTGCGGGCGGTGGCGGTGGCCCAGCGTCGTGCCGACGACGCGCACGCGCTCGCCTCCGGCGACGATCGTGACGCGGATGAGGTCGGAGAAGTCGCGCGCGTGCGCCTCGCGCCGGTCGGACACCTGGATCCCGCGCTCCTCGGCCAGCGTCGGCGCGTTGACGAGGTTCACCTCCTCCTCGGTGCGGCCGGCCAGCAGGCCGTTGAGCACCGACAGGCTCAGCAGCCGCGTGTCGCGTTCGGCGATCCGCCCCATGTGCTCGATCTCGACGCGCTCGACGCTGGAGGACTCCGCCAGCGCAGCCACGATCTTCCCGAGCCGCGCGGCGAGCGGGATGAACGGCCCGAGCACCTCCATGTCCTCGGCGGACACCGGCGGGATGTTCACCGCGGTCGAGACGACGCCGCCGGTGAGCGCGTTGACGACCTGCTCGGCCGTCTGCACGCCCGCGCGGTCCTGCGCCTCCGCCGTCGACGCGCCGAGGTGGGGCGTGACGACGACGTTGCGGTAGCCGAACAGCGGGTGATCGGTGATCGGCTCCTGCGCGAACACGTCGAGCGCCGCGCCCGCGACCTTGCCGGAGTCGAGCGCCGCCTTGAGGTCCTCGTCGACCACGAGCGGGCCGCGCGCGACGTTGATGATCCGCACGCCGTCCCTGCACTGCGCGAGCGTCTCGGCGTTGATGAAGCCCTGCGTCTCCGGCGTCTTGGGCAGGTGGAGCGTGATGAAGTCGCCCGCCTTGAGGACGTCGCCGGGCTCCTCGGCCTTCTCGACCCCGAGCTCGCGGAAGCGCTCCGTGCTGACGAAGGGATCGAACGCGATCACGCGCATGCCGAACGCGCGGGCGCGGATCGCGACGAGCTGCCCGATGCGGCCGAACCCGAGCACGCCGAGCGTCTTGCCGTCGACCTCGGTCCCGCCGAACTTCGAGCGCTCCCATTTGCCCGAGGTGAGCGACGCGTGCGCCTGCGGGATGTTGCGCGCGAGCGCGAGCATCAGCGCGACCGTGTGCTCGGCGGCGGCGACCGTGTTGGCCTCGGGCGCGTTGGCGACCACGATGCCGCGCTTGGTCGCGGCCGGCACGTCGACGTTGTCGACCCCGACGCCGGCCCGCCCGATCACCTTCAGCGCGTCGGCGCGCTCGATCAGCTCGGCGTCGAGCTTGGTCGCCGACCGGATCAGGATGCCGTGGTAGGCGCCGATCTTCTCGATCAGCTCCTCGCGGGTCCAGTCCGTGCCGAGGTCGACGTCGAAACGCTCGCGCAGCATGTCGACGCCGGTGTCGGCGATCTTCTCCGCGACGAGGACGCGGTAGGGCTCGGTGAGCGTCATGCGGCCGCCGGAACCCCGGCCTCCACGAACACGCGCTGCGCCGCCCCGACGCCGGCGCCGAAGTCGACCTCGTGGCCGAGCTGGGCGAGCGCCATCTCGAGGCCGCTCAGCGACGTCAGGATGTCGAACGCACCGAAGTAGCCGCAGTGGGCGATCCGCAGGATCTTGCCCTTGAGGTGGTCCTGCCCGCCGTTGGCGGTGATGCCGAGCTTGCGCAGGGCGCCGGGGACCTTGCCGCCGTCGATGTCGCCCGGCAGCTCGATCGCGGTCACGACCGTCGAGCGCTCGTCCGGATCGCCGAAGAGCTCGAGCCCGAGCGCCGCGGCACCGGCGCGCGTGGCACGGGCGAGCAGCGCGTGCCGGGCGAAGACGTTGTCCAGGCCCTCCTCGGCGATCAGGTCCAGCGCGACGTCGAGCGCCTGGAAGAGCGACACGGCCGGCGTGAACGGCGAGTTGTTCTTGCGCTGCGACTTGGCGGTCTTGACCCAGTCGAAGTAGTACCGGCCGCCGGGCCGGCCCTCCACGAAGTCCAGCGCCTTCTGGGACACCGACGCGAACGCGAGCCCGGGCGGGATCATGAGCGCCTTCTGCGAGCCCGCGACGACGACATCCACGCCCCACTCGTCCTGCTTGAGCTCGGCCGCACCGAGCCCGGAGACGGCGTCGACGGCCAGCAGCGCGCCGTGACGGTTGACGACCTCGGCGATCGCCTGGATGTCGTTGACGATGCCGGTCGACGTCTCCGAGAGCGTGGCGAACACGACCTCGATGCCGTCGACCTCGCTCAGCAGGCGGTCGAACTCCGCCGGGTCCAGGCGCTCGCCCCAGCCGGGCTCATACGCGGTCACCGCGGCGCCGTAGGCGTTCGCGAGCTCCAGCCAGCGCTCGCCGAACTTGCCCGCCGCGGCGACCAGCACCTTGGTGCCGGGGCGGATCAGGTTCGCGGCGGCCGAGTCCATCGCGCCCGAGCCGCTGGCCGCGAACGTGAGGACGTCGTTGGAGGTCTGGAACACCGCGGGCAGCTTGCCGAGGACGCGCTCGTACACCTCCACGAACGCCGGCGCGCGGTGGTAGAGCATCGGTGCGGCCATCGCCTGCGAGACGGCGGGCGGCACGGGCGTGGGCCCGGCGGTCATGAGGTACTGCTTGACGTATGGGTTCGGCGTCATGGGAGCGGGTTCCTGGCGGTCGGGGGAGCGACGACGCGGAGAGTAGAGCTTCAGCCTTCTTCGAACTCCGTATCGATCCAGTCCATCATCTTGCGCAGCTCGCGACCCTCGACCTCGATCTTGTGTCCCTGCTGCTCCGCGCGCATGCGCTGGAAGTTCTCCTGGCCGGCGCGGTTCTCGGCGATCCACTCGCGCGCGAACGTCCCGTCCTGGATCTCGCCGAGCACGGCCTTCATGGCCTGACGCGTCTCGTCGGAGATGATCCGCTTGCCGCGCGTCAGGTCGCCGTACTCGGCGGTGTTCGAGATCGAGTGGCGCATCCCGGTGATGCCCTTCTCGTACATCAGGTCGACGATCAGCTTGAGCTCGTGCAGGCACTCGAAGTACGCGAGCTTCGGGTCGTACCCCGCGTCCGTGAGTGTCTCGTAGCCCGCCCGCACCAGCTCCGACACGCCGCCGCAGAGCACGGCCTGCTCACCGAAGAGATCGGTCTCGGTCTCGTCCTTGAAGGTCGTCTCGATCACGCCGCCGCGCGTGCCGCCGATGCCCTTGGCGTAGGCGAGCGCGAGCTGCAGGGCGGTGCCGGATGCGTCCTGCTGGACGGCGACCAGGCACGGCACGCCGGAGCCCTCGAGGTACTGGCGGCGGACCAGGTGGCCGGGGCCCTTGGGCGCCACGAGCGCGACGTCGACCTCCGGCGGCGCGTCGACCTCGCCGTAGTGAACGGAGAATCCGTGGCCGAACATGAGCAGGTTGCCCGGCGCGACGCCGTCGCGGATCGACTCCTCCCAGACGTCGTGGTGGCGCTCGTCGGGGAGCAGGACCATCACGATGTCGCCGCGGCTCGTGGCGTCGGCGATGTCCGTGACCTCGAGGTCGGCCGCCTTGGCATGGGCGATCGACTTCGAGCCTTCGCGAAGGCCTACGACGACGTCGATTCCGGAGTCCTTGAGGTTGCGGGCGTGCGCGTGACCCTGTGATCCGTAGCCGAGGATGGCGACGGTCTTGCCCGCGAGGAGATTCAGATCCGCGTCGTCGTCGTAGAACATGGCGCGGACCTTAGACGGTTGCGGCCGCAACCCACGTGCGCGCGGGGATCACGATGCCTCCGTCCTGCTCGAAGGCGGCGGCGATGTCCGCCATGTCGGCGAGCACGGCTTGTCGGGTCGGGGTGTCCATCTGGGCGTCGGCATCGGCGGATCTCGTCGAGGTTTGCACCTGGGCCGCCCACCAGTCCTCGACGTCGCTGAATCGGAACTGAAAAGGCACACTCTCGACACGATTGTCGACGAAGCCGGCGCTTTCCAGATGCTCTTCGATCTCTCCCTCGCGCGCCCACGCGAACTGACCCGGACCGCCGGGCTCGCCCTCCGGCTCGATGATCCCGCGGTCGTGGAGGATCTTCACGGGCGCGGAGCTCCAGAGGTTGTCCTCCGGTCCCGTCCACGCCGCGAGCGCCACCGTCCCGTCCTGCTTGAGCACGCGCCGCGTGTCGCGCAGCGCGGACTCGCCGTCGTTGAGGAGCATGTAGCCCCAGCGGCACAGGACGGCGTCCAGCGACGCGGCCGGCTGGTCGAGCGGGAGGTTCGCGTCCATCTGGCGGAAGCGGACGTTCGTGATCTTCAGCCGCTCGGCCCGTCGCTGGGCCGCCGACAGCATCTCCGGCACGAAGTCGCTCGTCGTCAGCTCGCCGCCGGGCTCGATGAGCTCCGCGGCGAAGAACCCGACATCGCCGATCCCCGCCGCGAGATCGAGGATCTGCTGCCCCGGCTGAGGCTGGATCGCGTCGATCATCCAGGTCGTCACGGGCATCGTGGCGGCGCGGAACCAGTCCGCGCGCGCTTCCCATCCGGCGGCCGCGCGCGCCCAGCGGTCCCGCGAATCGAGTGGCATGCGGAGCAGCCTAGAGCGAACGCGCGCCGTGCCGAGGTTCGTGGGATGGGAGGTGGGCGTGGCGGGGGCGAGCCCGCGCGGGATCACCCGGGCGGGGAACGGATGGCCGGGCCGAGATTGCGGCGGGAGCGGAGTCCGGATCTGGTGGCGGCTCGCGGGGCGGGGGGCGGGCCGGAGCTGCGCATCGAGGGCGGGCCCAGATCTCATGGCGGCCCCCGCGGCGGATACCGCGCTCGATCGATCATCGTCGGAGCAGAACCGAGCGTTTCCGATCACGACCGCGCTTCACCGCCGGGGGTGCCCTAGCTGGCGGGCATGAGCGCCGCGGCGCTGTGGCGGATCTCGCGCTGGACGCCCGACGAGATCCACGTCATCGCCCCGGGCGGCCACCGGCGCCGTGCCGGCTTCCGGCTCCAGACGTGCCGTCGGCTCGATGCTCGTGACATGACACGGCACGCGGGCATCCCGGTCACCACGGTCGCGCGGACGCTCGTCGACTTGACGGACGTGCTGAGCGCCCACCAGCTCGCGAACGTGATCCACGAGGCGGCGTTTCGCAGGCGCTTCGAACCGGCCGCGGTGCGGACGGCGATGCGCCGGGCGCGGGGGCGGCCGCGGCTCGCGCAGCTCGAGCAGGCGCTGGTGCTCAACGCGAGCGGGAGCGCGGGAACGCGGAGCGAGCTGGAGGACAGGTTCCTCGAGTGCGTGCTCGACGCCGGCCTCCCCGAGCCGGACGTGAACGTGATCGTCGAGGGCTTCGAGGTCGACTTCCGCTGGCCCGGGCTGATCGTCGAGATCGACGGACCCGGCCACGAGAGGCGGCGGACGCAGCGCGAGGACCGCGAGCGGGACCTGCGGCTGCAGGCGGCGCGCCACGGCGTGATCCGCGTGCACGGCGGAGGCGCGGCGTGATGGCGCGCGCGGGCAGACCTGGCGACGCGCGGCGGCCCGCGGTGACCGAGGCTCGCGCGCCCTGGCAATCCCGCGACCCGGGCCGCGCCCGCGACGACAAGGCTCGCCCGGCGCGGGTCCGCGCCGCGACAACCGGCTCTCGCGGCCGCCTACCCCAGCTCGCGCCGCAGCAACTTCCCCGCCGCGTTGCGCGGGAGCGCGGCCACGACCTCGATCGTCTTGGGCACCTTGAACCGCGCCAGCCTCGCCGCGCAGAACTCCCGCAGCTCCGGCGCGGAGAGCTCGCCGCGCAGCACGACGAACGCGGTCACGGCTTCGCCCCACTCCGGGTCCGGGCGCCCGACCACGCCCGCCTCCGCCACCAGGGGGTGCTCGAGCAGGACCGCCTCGACCTCGGTCGGTGCCACGTTCTCGCCGCCGGTGACGATCGTGTCCGACTTGCGCCCCACGACCACCAGCCGGCCGTGCTCCAGCCGCCCGAGGTCGCCGGTGCGGAGCACCCCGCCCCCGGCCACCGACGGCCCCGAGACGAGGATCTCGCCACTGCCTCGCGCTGCCTGCCCATCACCGCTTCGCTCGGCCTCGATCGCGACGCGCAGCCCGGGCAACGGGGAGCCCGAGGTCGCGATGTCGCCGGGGTCGGCGATCGTGACCGCCGAGCAGGTCTGCGTGAGCCCGTACGACGGCGCGACCGGCCAGCCGGCGTCGCGAGCCCGCGCCAGCAGCGTCGGGTCCGCCGGCGCGCCGCCGAGCAGCACCACGCGCAGGGACGGCGGCGGCGCCGCGCCCGCCTCGAGCAGCCGACCGAGCTGCGTCGGGACCAGCGAGGCGATCGTGACGTCGTCGCGCGCGGGCGCGTCGAGCACCGCGGTCGTGCCGGCGATGGCGGAGCGCAGCAGCACCATGAGCCCGCCGACGTGCGACAGGGGCAGCGGGCACAGCCACCGCTCTGCGCGGTCGTGGCCCAGCGCGGCGAAGCACCCGAGAGCGTTCGCCAGCACGTTCCCGTACGACAGGACGACGGGCCGCGGTGACCCGGTGGTCCCGGATGTGTGCACGATCAGCGCCCCGTCCCGCGGATCGGGGATGTGCGAGGAGGCGAACGAGTCCGTGGCGCTCAGGGGTGCGTCGATGACGATCCCCGCCTCCTGCACCTGCGCATCGCGTTCTCGCTCGGAGAGCCGACCGTCGACCGGCATCGCGACTGCCCCTTGCAGCAGGCACGCATGCAGCGCGACGGCGAAGTCGAGGCCCGGCGGCAGCAGGATCGCGACCCGGTCGCCCGGCGAGGCGGCGAGGCCGCGGGCGCGTCGCAGCAACTCCGCGTACGTCAATGCGCCGTCGGAGGTCTCGACCGCGACGGTGTCGGGCCACGCGGCGGCGGCACGTTCCAACCAGGGCTCCACACCCCGGCAGGCTAGTCTCAGCACCCGCTATGGCCACCGAATGGACCTCAGCCGGCGACTACACCGACATCCGCTATGAGCTGTCGGGGGCGCCCACCCCGGGCATCGCCAAGATCACGATCAACCGCCCCGAGGTCCGCAACGCGTTCCGGCCCGAGACCCTGATCGAGATCTCGCATGCGCTGGAGACCGCGCGCGAGGACACCGAGGTCGGCGTGATCATCCTCACCGGCGAGGGCCCGCTGGCGTTCTGCTCGGGCGGCGACCAGCGCGTGCGCGGCGACACGGGCTACGTGCCCGGCGGCCAGAGCGTCGGCCGCTTCCACGTGACCGACCTGCACGTCCAGATCCGGCGCCTGCCCAAGCCCGTGGTGGCGATGGTCGCGGGCTACGCGATCGGCGGCGGTCACGTCCTGCACCTCGTCTGCGACCTCACGATCGCGGCCGACAACGCGCGCTTCGGCCAGACGGGGCCTCGCGTCGGCTCCTTCGACGGCGGCTACGGCGCCAGCCTCCTGTCCCGCCTCGTCGGGCCCAAGAAGGCCAAGGAGATCTGGTTCCTGTGCCGCCAGTACGACGCGCAGCAGGCGCTCGACATGGGGCTGGTGAACACCGTCGTGCCGCTTGATCGGCTCGAGGCGGAGACCGTCCAGTGGTGCAGCGAGATGCTCGAGCTCTCGCCGTTCGCGCTGCGGCTGCTGAAGGCCAGCTTCCACGCCGAGGAGGACGGCCTGGGCGGGATCCAGCAGCTGGCACACGACGCCAACCTGCTCTTCTACGCCAGCGACGAGGCCAAGGAGGGCCGCGAGGCCTACAAGGCCAAGCGCAAGCCCGAGTTCGCCAAGTTCCCGAAGCGCCCTTGAGTCCGCTCCACATCTGGTTGATGGCCGCGCGGCCACGGACGCTGCCCGCGGCGGTGGCGCCGGTGCTCGTCGGCACGGCGCTTGCCGGCACGCTCGGCACGTTCAAGATCCTGACCTTCATCGCGACGCTGCTCGGTGCGCTGCTGATCCAGATCGGCGCGAACCTCTCCAACGACTACTCCGACGCCCGCCGCGGCGCCGACACCGAGGACCGCCTCGGCCCCGTGCGTGTCACGGCCGGCGGCCTCGTGCCGCCCAAGCAGGTCCTGATCGCGACCTACGTCGCGTTCGGCCTCGCCGTGCTCGTGGGCGTCTATCTGGTCGTCACCGCGGGCTGGCAGCTGCTGCTCGTCGGCGCCGCCTCGATCCTCGCCGGCGTGCTCTACACCGGCGGGCCGCGGCCCTACGGCTACGAGGGCCTCGGCGAGGTGTTCGTGTTCCTGTTCTTCGGCGTCGTCGCCGTCACCGGCACGTACTTCGCGCAGCGCGAGGAGCTGACATGGGAGTCGTTCGTGCTGGCGGTGCCGGTCGGGCTGCTCGCCGTCGCGATCCTGATGGTCAACAACGTGCGCGACCTCGAGACCGACCGGCGGGCGGGCAAGAAGACGCTCGCGGTCCGGCTCGGCCGGGCCCGCGCGAGGACGGGCTACGGGATCGTCGTCTACGTCGCGTTCCTGATGGCGCCGGTCGCGTGGCTGGCGGGCGGAACCGGCCTCTCCGCGTGGCTGCTGCTGCCGTGGCTCGCCCTGCCGCTGGCCGCGCCGGTCGTGCGGGTCGTGCGCAACAAGGTCGACGGGCCGTCGCTGAACGGCGCGCTCGCGCGGACCGGGATGCTGCAACTCGTGTTCTGCGTGCTGCTCGCGGCCGGGCTGCTGGCGAGCTGATGCTGACGGTCCGCACGGTCAAGCACCGTCTGCGGACCCCCCTGCGCACGGCCTGGGGCACGCTGCTCGAGCGCGAGACGCTGCACGTCACGCTGCGCTTCGGCCCGGGCGACTGGGGCGAGGGCGAGGCGGCGCCGCTGGAGCCCTACGACGGCGTTCCGCTCGCCGCCGTGCGCGCCGCGCTCGACGCCTACGCGCTGATCGACGCCCCTCCCGAAAAGCTGCTCGCCGCGTGCAGGAGCGAGCGGGACCTGCCGCAGGCGCTCGCGGCGATCGACCTCGCGCTGTGGGATCGCCGCGCGCGCCTCGAGCGCACCCCGATCGCGAAGCTGATCGCACCCGACGCGCTCGACGCGGTGCCGGTCAACGCGACGATCGGCGCCGAGGACCGGACCGGCGCCGCCGCCGCGGCCGCCACCGCGGCGCGGGCGGGCTTCACGTGCGTGAAGGTCAAGGTCGGGATCGGCGACGACGGCGGCCGCGTCGCCGCCGTCCGCGCCGCCGCGCCGGGGATCACGATCCGCGTCGACGCGAACGGAGCGTGGACGACGCCGAACGAGGCGCTCGCCAACCTGCGCGCGCTCGCGCCGATCGGCGTCGAGCTGTGCGAGGAGCCGGTCCACGGCGTCGAGGCGCTGCGCGAGGTCCGCGGCGAGTCGCCGGTCCCGATCGCGATGGACGAGACGCACGCGCCGGGATCGGGCGCCGCCGACGCCGTCTGCCTGAAGATCACCCGCGGCGGCATCACCGGCGTCCTCGAAGACGCGCAGGCGGCTCGCGCAGCGGGCTCCGACGTCTACCTCGCCTCGACCTACGACGGCCCGCTGGGCCTCCGCGCCGGCCTCCACGCCGCCGCCGGGTTGAAGGTCACGCGCCACTGCGGTCTCGCGACCGGCACGTTGCCGGTGCGTGAAGGGCGGATCGTTCTCATGTAGCAATCATGTCTCGTACGCAATGTTACGAGGATGGCCGCTGCCACGTACGACGACGAGTTCGTCGAGACCACCACCGCCGCCGCCCTCGAGGAGAAGGCGAAGCTCAAGAAGCACTTCGGTCGCTTCGACATGCTGTTCTTCCTCATCTGCACGCTGGTCGGGCTCGACACGCTCGGATCGGTCGCAGCGCAGGGCGCCCAGGGCTTCACCTGGCTCGCGTTCCTGGCCCTCGTCTTCTTCGTCCCGTACGCGCTGCTGACCGCGGAGCTCGGTTCGACGTTCACGGAGGAGGGCGGTTCGTACATCTGGGTCAAGCTCGCGTTCGGGCGCTTCACCGCGGCGATCCAGTCGGTCCTCTATTGGCTCTCGAACCCGATCTGGCTCGGCGGGACGCTGACGATCACCGCCGCCACGACGTTCGGCACGTTCTTCACGCCGCTCAACGGCGCATGGAAGTACGTCTTCGCGCTGTTGTTCATCTGGTTCGCCGTGTGGGCGGCGATCCTCTCGTTCTCGATCGGCAAGTGGATCCCCACGATCGGCGCGATCGTCCGCGTCGTCGTGCTGGCGTTCTTCTCGCTGTCGGTGATCGTCTACGCGGCATCGAACGGCGTCCACGGCGTGAGCGCGGGCGACTTCAGCCCGACCTGGACGGTGTTCATCGCGGCGGTCCCGGTGCTGTTCTTCAACTACGTCGGCTTCGAGTTGCCCAACGCGGCGGGCGACGAGATGAAGGACCCGCGGCGCGACGTCCCGTTCACCGTGCTGCGCTCGGCGGTCGGCGCGGTGCTGCTCTACGGCGTGCCGATCCTCGCGATCCTGCTCGTGCTGCCGGCCTCGCGGATCACCAGCCTGGGCGGGTTCATCGACGCGATGAAGACCGTCTTCACCGTCTATGGCGGGCATGTGACCAAGGACGGCGCGGTGCTCACGGGCGCCGGCAAGATCCTCGGCGACCTCGCCGCGATCGGTTTCATCCTTGCGCTGCTGTCGAGCGGGACGACGTGGATCATGGGCGCCGATCGCTCGCAGGCGGTCGCGGGCTTCGACGGCGCGGCGCCGCGCTCGTTCGGCTACTTCTCCGCCCGCTGGGGCACGCCGGTCGTCGTGAACCTGCTCTCCGGCGTGTTCTCGACGATCGTGATGGTGCTCGCCTATCAGCTGACGACCGGCGACGCGAACAAGTACTTCACCGCCGTGCTCGGCCTCGCCATCTCGACGACCACGATCTCCTATCTGGTCGTGTTCCCCGCCGTGATCAAGCTGCGCTACTCGCACCCGCACGTGCCGCGGCCGTATCGCGTCCCGGGCGGGACGGCCGGCGTCTGGCTGGCCGGTGTGCTCTGCACCCTGTGGTCAGCGCTGGCGACGGTCGCGCTCCTGTATCCGGGCTTCGGCACGAGCAACCCCGACGACTCGCTGCCGGACGGCTGGGCGGGTCAGCGCGGATCGTACGAGCTGTCGCAGTTCCTGCCGCTCGCGGTGCTGATCGTGATCGGCCTGGCGTTCTACGTGGCGGGCGCGAAGACGAGGTCCCAGATCGCGCAGGTCAAGCTCGCGGATCCGTCGCTGACCGCGGAAGGTGCCCCACTTGCCCCGTGATCTAGCCTTGGCCACATGGCACCCGAATGGCCCGAATCCCCTGACGATCCGGTCGATCCCGCGCTCGCGCCCTTGATCGAGTCCGGCGAGGGCGAGTCCGAAGGCTTCGACCTCGCGGAAGCGGACCTGATCGAGCACGCCGAGCACGGCGATCAGCACGGCACCGACCCCATCCTGCACGACGCCGCGTCCTTCGACGAGGTCGACGACGACCTCGACGAGGACGACGATTTCAACTACGGCGAGTACGCCGAATCGGACGAGGAGGGCAGCCCCGACTGGTAGATCGCCTGGGCGACCAGTTCAGGCGACTCCAGATGGGCGGCGTGCCCGGTCCCGGGCACGACGACCAGATCGGCATGCGGTAGCCGCTCCCGCATGCGCTCGGCGATCGCGCGGAACTTCTCGTCGCGCTCGCCCACGATCAGCGTGACCGGGGTCCGCAGGTCCGGCAGCCGCTCCCAGAGCGGCTCCATCACCCCGGTCCCGAGCCCTCGCAGCGCGGCGGCGAGGCCGTGGGACGTGTTGCGCAGGCGGTCGGCGTTGGCGGCCGCCCTGACGCGCTCCGGCTGGCCCGCGAACAGCGGCTGCGCCGCCCACTCGGCCGCGAACGCCTCGATGCCGATCGCCTCGACGCGGTCGGCGAGGGCGTCGTCGGCGGCCTTGCGGGTCGCGCGCTCCTTCGGGTCGGCGAGGCCCGGGGTGGCGCCGAGCAGGATCAGCCGCTCAGGCTCCAGCGCGAACGCGGCGTTGAGGGCGATGCGCCCACCCATCGAGTAGCCGGCCAGCGTGAAGCGCGATGGTGCGAGGGCGCGCACGTAGGCGGTCACGGCGTCGAAGCTCGCCGTGCGCAGGGCCGCCTGGCCGTGGCCAGGGAGGTCCGGCACCAGCGCGCGATAGCGTCCTCCCAGCGCCTGGACCGTCCGCCGCCAGCTCTGGCGGGTCTGCGTGAAGCCGTGCAGAAGGACGAGATCCGGGGTCATTGCCCTTCAATCATGCCTGGAACCGACAGCTATCTCGGCCTGCGCGCCTTCGTCGACGAGCTCTTCCGCTGCGGCGTGCGCGATGCCTGCACCTCCCCCGGCTCGCGCTCGACGCCCATCGTGTTGTCGCTCGCGCGGTCCCCGCTGCGCTCGACCTCCCACGTGGACGAGCGCTCCGCCTCCTTCTTCGCGCTCGGCCTCGCCAAGGCGACGGGCGTACCCGCCGTCCTCGCCTGCACGTCCGGCACCGCCGCGGCGAACTACGCCCCGGCGGTGATCGAGGCGCACGAAGCGCGCGTCCCGCTGCTGGTGCTGACCGCGGACCGGCCGCCCGAGCTGCGCGAGGTCGGCGCCGGGCAGACGATCGACCAGCTCGCGCTGTATGGCAGCGCGGCGAAGTGGTTCTTCGACGTCGACGACCATCCGGCTTCGCCGGCGCGCGTGCGCTGGCTGCGCCAGCTCGCATGCCGGGCGTTCTGGACGGCGGTCGACGGCCGCCCCGGACCGGTGCACCTGAACTTCGCGCTGCGCGAGCCGCTTCTGCCGGACGGCGAGATGCCGCCGGAGGACATCGCGCCGGGGCGCACCGGCGGACGGCCGTGGGTGACGCGGCCGCGGCCGCGGCTGGTGCTGCCGGACACCGCCGTGTCGGGGCTCGAGGAGGAGCTGCGCTCGCGCGTCGCTACGGTGATCGTGGCCGGCCGCTCCGAGCGCGACCCGGCGCTCGGCGCCGCGCTCGCCGACTTCGCCGAGCGCGCGAAGGTGCCGCTGCTGGCCGATCCGCTCTCGGGCGCCCGGCGCGGCCCGGCGGCGATCGCGCACTACGACGCGCTGCTGCGCGACGAGGGCTGGGCGGCGTCGCACGCGCCCGAGTTGGTGCTGCGGGTGGGTGACCTGCCGACGTCCAAGCCGCTGCGCGGGTGGCTGGCGGGCGCGACCGACGCGCTCCAGCTCGCGATCGATCCCGAGGGCGCGTGGCAGGACCCGTCCGGCGTCGTCGGCACCGTGATCGCCGCCGATCCGGGCGAGCTGCTGGAGGTCCTCGGCAAGCGCGTCACGCGCCGGCTCTCGTCGTGGCTCGACGACTGGCGGCAGGCCGACCGCGCGGCCGCCGGCGCGATCGCCTCGGTCGTCGGGCCGGCCGGGCTCAGCGAGCCGCGCGTGGCGGCGGAGCTCGGCTCGCTGCTGCCGCCGCAGGCGACGCTCGTGGTCGCGTCCTCGATGCCGATCCGCGACGTCGAGACGTTCTTCCCGGCTCGTCCTGAGCCGTTCCGGGTGCTCTCCAACCGCGGCGCGAACGGGATCGACGGGACGGTCTCCACCGCGTTCGGCGCCGCGCTGGCCTCGCGCGGGCCGGTCGTGCTGCTCACCGGCGACGTCGCGTTGGCGCACGACATCGGGGGGCTGCTCGCCGCCTCGCGGCTCGGACTGCGGCTCGTGATCGTGCTGATCGACAACGACGGCGGCGGGATCTTCAACTTCCTGCCGGTCGCCTCCGGCGCCGGCGCCGAGTTCGAGCCGCACGTCGCGACCCCCCACGGCCTGGACTTCTCGCACGCCGCCGCGCTCTACGGGCTCGGGTGGGAGCGGGCGCAGGACGTGGAGGCCTTCCGCGCCGCCCTCGGCCGCGCGCTGGCGTCCGGCCGATCGACGATCGTGTGCGTTCGCACGGACCGCGGCGAGAACGTCGAGCTGCACCGGCGCGTATGGGAGTCCGTCCGGGACGCTGCATAGCGTGCGGCGCATGCCGTCCGACGCCCAGGCCTCGCTGATCGAGGTCCCGCAGACCGCCGCGCCGACGCGGCGCACGACGTCGAAGGGCATCGGCGCCGGCGACATCGTGCTGGTCGACAAGAAGGGCCGCCGCTTCCACGCGCTGGTCACCGAGCTGCAGCAGCTGGAGACCGGCCGCTTCGAGCTCGCGCTGCGCCCGCTCGACTCGCGCGTCTCCTACCGCATCGCGTCGGTGCGCGAGGTGGTCGAGGTCTGGCGTCGTGCCGGCCGCCCCGCCGCCTAGTCTGGTCCCATGGAGGACGAGGGCCACCAGATCGGCTACCAGGCGCTCCCGCGCGGCGTCCCGGTCGTGTCCTCCGACGGGACCGAGATCGGCACCGTCCATCGCGTGCTCGACAACGCGCGCGAGCACATCTTCGACGGCATCGTCATCCGCGCGCCGGACGGCCTGCGCTTCGTCGACGCGCCCGAGGTCGCCCGCATCGCCGAGCGCCGCGTCACGCTGACCATCACCGCCGCCGAAGCCGCCGCGCTCCCGGAGCACCGTGGAGCGTTCGGCGCGATCGAGACCAACCTCCGCCGCACCGGCGGCCGGTGGCGAAGGCGCCTCGGCGGGTGATCATCCGCTCATGCCCACGATCTTCATCGTCGCCTTCGTGGCGCCCGTGGCGATCATCGTCCTCCTCGCGGTCGCATTCGGAGGCTTCCGCCCGTCACGGCGCTCGAGCACCGACTTCCCGTCCTCGAGCGGGGGTCGGACTACACGTCGACGGCCTCGTAGATCAGCCGCTTCCCCGAACTCGGACATACGTGACTCGCGAGAAGCCCTCGATATAGGGGTATCCCGAGTCCACCGGCACGACGACGCGAAATGCGTAGCGCGCCGTCGAAGTTGTGTCGGTGAAGCGGTATCGATATCTCCATTCTGAGGTGCCCGCGCGCGCCCGCGCGGTACCGAACGTCCGCCATCCCCGCGACGTCCGTGCCTGCAACGTAACGAGCTTGCCGCCAGGTGGGAGTCTCCCGCCCTGCAGCCTTCCAGAGAGCATCACCGTCTGTCCATTTCGCAGTTGGCAAGGGCGGCAGCGAAGCGTCGTGCGGGCTTTCACGCGGAGATTGACCTCTGCCGCCGCAGCACGCGTCGTCTCGGTACCGGCGTACTGAAATCTGATTGTCCGGGCGGGCCCTGCCGCAGCGCGATAGCTGAACCGTCCCTGGTCCACCGTCGAGATCAGTCCGATCTGTCGCCAGGAGGCGCCAGGAAGCGCAATGCGTTCCCACACCTCGATCGGAGCACGTGGATCGCCCCTGCCGAATGCGTCAGTGAGCCGCCCGCGCAGGAATACCGGCTTGCCGAACTCGATCTTCGGACGCGCATCGAACTGTTCTCGTCCCGACTTGGTCGACTTCGACAGCCCGGCGGTGATCACGCTGGCCTGCCGATACGGAAGGCGGATCGTGGCGGGGATACCGTCCGGCAAGGTCGCGACTGTCCGCTCGTTCCCGACATGATCCGTCGCGTGGGCGCGCAGGTCGTACTCACCGGCCGGCAGCACGTCGTCGTCCAGCAAAGCTTCACCCGAAACTCCAGGCGACATGCGCACCGGCACCGACCGCCACATGGCTTCGCCTTGCCGTCGCGCCTCGACCTCCACAGTCGCGACACCAGACTCCCCGTCGCGCACCTCAAGGCCCACGCGCCCTGCGCCGACGCCTGTGAAGGCGACAGTTGGCGGTGCTTGGTCGAGCCGCAGCGCCGGTAGCGAAGCGCTCCCATCGAGCGTCACGTTGCCGGCCGCGTCGCGCACGGCGATCCGGAGCCGCCACGCACCCGTTCCAGGAACGCTCAGGTCCTCGATTCGCTCGACTGCCGTGCCGTTCCTCGACCCGATGACGCAGCCGGTCACGTCGGTGGACGCGTTGGCAGCCGGACAGATGCGATATTCGACGCCAACGAGAGGCGACGGCCCGAGATCCCGCGGATTCGTCCAAAAGACATCAAAGCGATTCTCGGCTCGCCACGAAGCATCTCCTACCAGGGCCAAGCCCACTGGCGGTGCGGGAGCGGTGTGATCGATCAAGAGATCGAACGCCTGCACTCCAATTCCTCCGGAAACGTTTACAGCTCGAACTTCGGCGGCGTGCACGCCATCCGTTAGCCGTGAGAGGTCGGCACGCCAGGTATAGCTCGGCGTCGACGTCGGGCACAGCGAACATGACGTTTGCCACAGCGCATCGCGCTTCCCATCGACGTACACGGCAACCGCCATGACGCCGGACTCGTCCGTGGCGCTGATGTCCATTCGCAGGCTCGCGGCGTTCATCCAGGCCTGAGGAGGCTCTGGAGAGATCTCAACCCGCGGAACGCCTACGGCTGCGACGCTCTGCGCGACTGCACAACGCCGCACCGCGAGCGATGCCGGTTCAGTGCCACATGCATCAGCCATGTTTATCCGTGCATCGGAGACCTCGACCCAGGACCCCATGGCCCCGATCGAAAGCGTCGCGGCGAGGAGCAAGCACCGGACTCGTTCGTTCATGCTTCACTTATCATTATGATGTCTTTCGCTTAGTGCAAGCAGCAGCGGCACGCCCGCAAAGCGGTGGAGGATGTGCCGCGAAAGCTTCGCCCCCGAAATCCGCGGCGTTGTCAGTGCGGTGACTGTTTCAGCCCGCAAGCACGGGCAGGAGCGCGCCGAGCTTGATCTCGGTCTCGCGCAGCTCGGCGGCCGGGTCGGAGTCGCGGACGACTCCCACGCCGGCGTAGAGCCGGGCCTCGGTGCCGCGCAGGAGCGCGCAGCGCAGCGCGACGCAGAACTCGCCGTCGTCGTTGGCGTCGGTCCAGCCGACGGCTCCGGCATACCAGCCGCGGTCGAGGCCTTCCAGCGCGGGGATCAGGGGCGCCGCGACGGCGTGGGGCTCGCCGCCCACGGCCGGGGTGGGGTGCAGGAGCGCCGCGAGCTCGATCGCGCCGAGGGGCTCGGTGAGCTGCGCGCGGATCGGGGTGGCCAGGTGCTGGATGTTGGCCACCTTGATGATCCGGGGCTCATCCGGTGTGGCAACCCAGACTGCGTGCGGGCGGAGGGCACGGGCGATGCGGCGGACGACGATCGCCTGCTCCTCGCGGTCCTTGTCGGAGCGCAGCAGCTGCTCGCCGAGATGGGCGTCGACGGCCGGGTCGGCGGAGCGGTGGGTGGAGCCGGCCAAGGCGACCGTCTGGGCCCGGTGGCCCTCGCGGCGGATCAGCAGCTCCGGGGACGCGGCGACGAACGCGGCGTCCCCCCGGCCCGCGCAGAAGACGTAGCAGGACTCGAAGCCGGCCCGCAGGACGCCGAAGACGGCGGCCGCGTCGTGCGGCGTGGGCGCGTGGACGGCGACCTCGCGCGCGAGCACGATCTTCTCGAGCTCTCCCGCGCGGATGCGCTCGACGGCCCGCGCCACCGCCTGCTCGTAGTGCTCCGGCGGCGCCACCGAGCTGATCTGGAAGCGGCCCGCGGGGGCGGGATCGAGAAGCGGCAGCGGATCGTGCCGGAGCGCCGCCAGCCGCGCCGACAGCCGCGCAGCCAGCTCGTCGACGTCGTCGTCGGGCGCCGCCAGTGACGCGAGCGTGAGCCGCACGTCGCCGTCGCGGCGTGCCAGCGCGACCTCCGGGACGATCAGGTCCGCCGCGTCGTAGCCCGCCCAGTGCGGTGCGCGGCCGCCGTCAGGCGCGAACGCGAATCCGCCGACCGCGACCAGCCCCGCGCCCGCCGGCCCGTCCGGCGGGTCGGCGACGGCGCCCGAGGCGAGCGAGCGCCACTCGCGCGCGACGCGCGAGAAGCGGTCCTCGCCCGAGGCGCGCAGCCGGACGGCGCTGCCGAGCGTCGCCAGCGCGGCGCCTTGGCGGTCGGGCTGCTCGAAGCAGAACCAGTCCTCCCCGGCGGCGCGGGAGGCGAAGACGATCGCGCTCGGGTCCCAGTCCGCGCCGACCGCCACCGTCCACCCGAGCAGCACGGGACGACCACGCCGGCGCGCACGGCGAACGGCGAGCTCGCAGCGCTCGCGCAGACCCGGCGCGTCGACGCGCGGACCAGCGCCGATGATCGGCTCGCGCACGGACACGTCCCGAGAAGAGTACGAACCCGTGCGCGGCCGCCGCACTACGTCTCGCCGCGCCCCCGGGAGATCGCGATCTCGCCGGTGCGCGCCATCTCGATCAGCCCGAACGGCCGGACCATTCGCTCGAACGCCTCGATCTTGTCCCACGAGCCCGTGACCTCGACGATCACGGACCGCTTGGCGACGTCGATGATCCTGCCGCGGAAGATCTCGACCATCTGCATCACCTCCGAGCGCGTGGACCCGTCGGCGGAGATCTTGAACAGCGCGAGCTCGCGCGACACCGTCTCGGCCGGCTCGAGATCGCGGATCTTGATCACGTTGACGAGCTTGTGCAGCTGCTTGGTGACCTGGTCGATCGGGTGCATCGCGCCGTCCAGCGTCAGCGTGATGCGCGACAGCGTCGGATCGTCGGTCGGGCCGACCGCGAGCGTGTCGATGTTGAACCCGCGTCGCGCGAAGAGGCCCGCGATGCGGGTCAGCACGCCCGGCTTGTTCTCGACGAGGATCGAGAGGATGTGCTTGCGCCCGGTGCGGACGCCGGCGGACGCCTCGAGCTCCTCGAGCGTCAGCGTCTCCTTGGTTCCCGGCTCGCCCACGGCTCAGCCCACCATTTCGCGCGCGGCCGTGCCGGGCGCGATCATCGGGTACGTGTTCTCCTCGCGCGTGACCTTCACGTCGACCACCACCGGCCCGGGCGTGGCGAGCGCGGCGCGGAGGTCCTCGACCAGCGTCGTCTTGTCCGTCAGGAGCACGCCGGTCGCGCCGTAGGCCTCGGCCAGCTTGATCCAGTCCGGCCACTGCCCCATGTCGACGTTCGAGTAGCGGCGGTCCCAGAAGAGCTCCTGCCACTGGCGGACCATGCCGAGGTAGCCGTTGTCCATGATCACGCACTTGACCGGGACGTCGAACTGGCGCGCCGTCGCGAGCTCCTGGATGTTCATCTGGAACGAGCCGTCGCCGGTCAGCAGCACGCTCGGCACGTCGGGCACGGCGAACGCCGCGCCGATCGCCGCCGGCAGGCCGAAGCCCATCGTCCCCAGGCCGCCCGAGTTGATCCAGCGGCGCGGCTTGTTGAAGTGGAAGTACTGCGCGGCCCACATCTGGTGCTGGCCCACGTCGGAGCTGAGGATGCACTCCCCGCCGCCGGTCGCCTCGTAGAGCGCCTGGACGAGGAACTGCGGCTTGATCTCGCCGTCCGCGGAGTCGTCGTAGCGCAGCGGGTGCTGGGCGCGCCAGCGGTCGATCCGCTCCCACCACGCGTTCAGCCGCGCCGGGTCGGCGTGCAGGGCGGTGTACTCCTCCAGCAGCCGCGGGAGGACGCGCTTCGCGTCGCCCACGATCGGGATGTGGGCCGGGACGTTCTTGGAGATCTCCGCCGGATCGATGTCGATGTGGATGAACTTGGCCCGCGGCGCGAACTCGGACAGCTTGCCGGTGATGCGGTCGTCGAAGCGGGCGCCGATCGCGACGATCAGGTCCGCCTCGTCCATCGCATAGTTGGCCGCGCGCGTCCCGTGCATGCCCAGCATGCCGAGCCACTGCTCGTGCGGCGCCGGGAAGGCGCCGAGGCCCATCAGCGTGGACGTGATCGGGAACCGGCCGTGGAGCGCGAGCTCGGTCAGCTCCGCCGACGCGCCGGCGTTGACCACGCCGCCGCCGGCGTAGAGCACCGGCCGGCGGGCGTTGAGCAGCGCCTTGGCGGCGAGCCGGATCTGCTTGGAGTTGCCGTCCAGCGTCGGCTGGTAGCCGGGCAGGTGGACGTCGGTCACGGGCTCGTAGTCGATCTCCGCGCGGCTGAGATCCTGCGGGATGTCGATCAGCACCGGGCCCGGGCGGCCGGTGCGGGCGATGTGGAACGCCTCGTGCACGACGCGCGGGATCTCCGCGGGATGCTGGATCACGAATGAGTGCTTGACGATCGGCATCGTGATGCCGAACGTGTCCGCCTCCTGGAAGCCGTCCGTGCCGATCAGCTCGGTCCGGACCTGCCCCGTGAACGCCACGAGCGGGACGGAGTCCATCATCGCGTCGGTCAGCGGCGTGACGATGTTCGTCGCGCCCGGCCCGGAGGTCGCGAAGACGACACCGACCTTGCCGGACGCCTTGGCGTAGCCCTCGGCGGCGTGACCGCCTCCGGCCTCGTGGCGGACGAGGACGTGGCGGATGCCGGCGTCCACGAACGCGTCGTACGTGGGAAGGTTCGCACCGCCGGGATAGCCGAATACGACGTCGACACCTTCGGCCTTGAGGCATTCCATGATGGCGTCGACGGCGCGCATCATCGCGGCAGCTCCTTTGGGACGTGTGACGTCGCCCGGACGTCCGAGCGTTGCGAGGACGCGAGGGCGAAAACCAGTTTCCGCAGTCTAACGCCGCTGCAGAGCAGCGGATTCCGGCTCGATCCCGACCTCCGGGAACTCGAGATCGGTGCCGCAGCTCATGCACATGGCGTCGTGCAGCTTCACGATCCGCCCGCACGTCGGGCATTGGCGGCGCACCTCGTCCCTGTCGGAGCGGTAGAACGCCGCCGCGAGCAGCCCCAGCCCGGGCAGCACGGCTCCGATCACGAACCAGATGAAGAAGGACGAGCCTTTGATGCGGCCGACGACGCCCGCGCCGATGCCCATCCAGAGCGCGAAGGCGAGGTAGATCACAACCGGCGCATGGCCCAGACCACCGCGAACACCACGAGCGCGATCAGCACCAGGGCGAACAGCGTCTGGATCAGGCCCGCAATCGCCGCGATCACGATCTTGAAGGCGAGGATCGCGACCGCGATGACGATGATCCAGGCGAGGCCCTTCTTCAGGAGGGACCCGGCGGCGGAGGAGTTGCCCATGACATGAGAGTACCCCGCCGGCTCAAGGTTGCCTCAACGAATGGACTGGTCGCGGCCCCGCCGGCGCTCGGGGCCGCAAGTCAGTCGTGGCTTGCCTTCAGGTGGGCGAAGCGCTCCGCGCGCGCGACCTCGCGGTCCTCGAGGCGAAGGCGGGCGAGGCGGAATCGGCGTACCGCGCTGTCGGAGCGGCCGCTGGTGGGCACGAGCACGAGCCGCCGGATCGGCGCCTTCGTGCTGCGGGAAGCGGGGAGGGCGGTCATGACCATCATGGTCGGCCATCCGGGACGGCGTTCCCTTGGCCCGCGAGCCGAATTTCACACACCGGGTCTGTCCAGACGGTCGAGGGGCCGCCCGGCCGGGCGGCCGAGCCGGACCGCGGCCTCGAGCGCGGGCCGCTGCGCGCCCGGCAGCCTGCGCCGCACGCGCCAGCGCGCGCCCGAGAACGCGTGGTTGGCGACGGTCGCGAAGCCCTGCTCGTCCTCGCGGAGGGCGAGCAGGAGATGGGCGATGCGGTCGCTCGAGGGAAGGTCCGGATCCTGCACCCGCACGCACCAGCAGTGCACGCGCCGCGCTCCCGGCCGCACCAGCAGCGCGCCGGCCTCCCCCACGAGCCAGATCCCCAGCGCCCCACGCTCGGGCATGAGGCCGGTCCGCGCGTGGACCTCGCGCGCCTCGTGGCCGACGAGATCGCCCAGCAGGCCGAGCGCGGTCGCCTCCGCCTCGTCGCCGTGCCGGCGCCGCGGCTTGACGACCTTCGCGCCGCGATTGGCGTACAGCTCCGGAATCGCCCATGCGTGCGCGAGCAGGATCAGGCCGACCGGCGCGGTGAGCGGCTCGAGCGCGAACAGCCCGATCGCGGCGACCACGAGCGGGAGCGTGTGCGCCACCGTCGTCAGCGTCCACGCGCGCGCGTACACGCGCAGGCGCCGGGCGTCCATCGGCCGGCGCCAGTGGACCGACGCGCGCTCGGGAAGCGACGCGGCGGCCATGCGGCTCAGCCGCCGGCGATCGGCCGCCGCAGGATCACGAGGTCCGCGTCCACGGGCAGCGTCTGCACCTGCGAGGCGCGGCCCTCGCCTTCGCTGACCACCGCGTAGTAGCCGGCGTCGAGCTCCCGCCGCAGCGCCGCGACCGCGGCCTCGACCGACGCCGGATCGGCCTTCGTCCACTCCGCGAGCGTGGTGTGGCCGGTCTGATCCATGCGTATGAGGCGTGCCATACCCAAATGCTACGCCCTGTTCTTGGACGGAATTCGGTTAAGGAACTCATCAATTCGGCCGATGTCCCCTAGCGATGGCCGTCCCCTCCCGGCGTTTGCCCGTTCCGCCAGGCGAGATCATCGTCTGGGCATACGTCGCCGCCGTCGGCATCCTCGCGGGCGCCGCCTGGCTCTTGATGACCCACGGCACCCAGCCGCACAGCACGCCATGGCTGCCCTGGTGGGCGGTCGCCGTGGGCTTCGCGTGCGCCGAGATCTGCGTCGTGCACGTCCGCTTCCGGCGCAGCGCGCACTCCTTCTCGCTCGCCGACCTGCCGTTCGTCTTCGGGCTCGTGTTCGCCACCGGCGACGCGTTCGTGCTCGGCGCGCTGCTCGGCACGGGCGTCGTCTGGGGCATCGTCCGCCGGCTCGCGATCGTCAAGCTCGCCTTCAACCTCGCTCAGCTGGCGCTCGCCGCGAGCGTCGCGGCCGGCATCCTGCACCTCGTCGCCGGCGACGGCACCGCGCTGGAGCCGCGAACCTGGGTCGGCCTCTACGCCGCCACGCTGACCGGCGGCGCGCTCACGATCCTGCTGCTCGGCGGCGCGATCGCGATCGCCGAGGGGAGCCTGAAGCCGTCGATGCTGGTCCAGATGTTCGCCACCGACGCGCTGGTGACCCTGATCAACGCGAGCATCGCGATCGCCGCCGCGCTGATCGTCGCCACCGACCCCCGCGCCGTGCCGGTCCTGCTGGTTCCGGCGCTGACCGTCTTCGCCGTCTACCGCGCCTACATCTCCGAGCGCCAGCGCCATGAGCGGCTCGAGTTCCTCTACGACGCCAATCGCACCCTCTCGCGCTCGCCGGAGGTCGCCGAGGCGCTGGAGGCGCTGCTCGCCCGCTCGCTCGAGGCGTTCCGCGCCGACGTCGCCGAGGTCCTGCTGACCGCCGGCGACGGCGCGCCGCTGCGCACGACGCACGGCCCGGGCGACCTGCGCGTCACGATGGAGCCGGCCGACAGGGCGATCGCCGACGAGCTCGCCGCGCTGGTCGACTCCGAGACGCCCGTCGTCAGCCTCACGCCGCCGTTCGGCAGCCCGCACCTGCGCGCGCACCTGCAGCAGCGCGGGATCCGGCACGCGATGATCGCGATGCTGCCGGGCGAGGAGCGCACGATCGGCACGATCATGCTCGCCAACCGCGTCGGCCTCGAGCGCTCGTTCGGCGCCGACGACCTGCGCCTGCTGGAGGCGCTCGCCAACAACGCGTCGGTCGCGCTGCAGTACGACCGGCTCGAGCAGGCCGTCACCAAGCTGCGCACGCTGCAGGAGCAGCTGCACCATCAGGCCTACCACGACCCGCTCACCGACCTCCCGAACCGCACGCTGTTCATGGAGCGCGTGCGGGACGAGCTCGAGAACGGCGGCGCGCAGATCGCCGTCCTGTTCGTCGACGTCGACGACTTCAAGACCGTCAACGACTCGCTCGGTCACGCCGTCGGCGACGCGCTGCTCGTGAGCGTCGCCGAGCGCCTGCAGCGCTGCGTGCGGCCCGGCGACACCGTCGCGCGCCTCGGCGGCGACGAGTTCGCGGTCATGATCCCGGGCGTCGACGACCCTCTGCACGACGGCCGCGCCGTCGCGACGCGCATCCTGCGCGAGTTCGAGCTGCCCGTCCAGGCCGGCGCGGAGCTCGTCAGCGTCCACCTCAGCCTCGGCATCGCCGACAGCCGCCAGAGCGGCGACGACTCCGACGCGCTGATCCGCAACGCCGACGTGGCGATGTACCAGGCCAAGTCCAAGGGCAAGGCGCGCTTCGAGCTCTTCGAGCCGCAGATGGCGGCCGCGATCCTGCGCCGGCACGACTTCAAGGAGGAGCTGGCGAAGGCGATCGAGCGCGAGCAGATGATCGTCCAGTACCAGCCGATCGTCGCGCTCGACAGCGGCCGGATCGTCGCCGCCGAGGCGCTCGTGCGCTGGGAGCACCCCGCGCGCGGGCTCGTCCCGCCCGTCGAGTTCGTCCCGCTGGCCGAGGAGACCGGGCTGATCGTGCCCTTGGGCCGCCACGTGCTCCGCGAGGCCTGCCGCCAGGCGCGCCGCTGGCAGGACGCCGAGCTGGACGGCGAGCCGCTGCGCATGCACGTGAACCTGTCGGTGGCGGAGCTGCGCGACCCGGGCCTGGTCGACAACGTGCTGGGCGCGGTCCGCGACGCCGGCATCGATCCCGGCCAGCTCGTGATCGAGATCACCGAGTCCCAGCTGCTGGCCGCCGCGTCCGTCGACCGCTTCCACGAGCTGCGCCGGCTCGGCGTCAAGATCGCGCTCGACGACTTCGGCACCGGCTACTCGTCGCTGAGCTACCTCCATTCGCTCCCGCTCGACACGCTCAAGATCGCCAAGCCGTTCGTCGACGGGCTCACGTCAGGACGCCGCGAGAGCTCCTTCGTGGGCATGATCGTCGACCTCGCGCGCACGCTCGAGCTCGAGGTGATCGCCGAGGGGATCGAGACGAGCGAGCAGCTCGCCGCGCTGCGCGAGCTGCGCGCCGGCCTCGGCCAGGGGTACTTCCTCGGCCGGCCTTCGGCCGCTCCGCCGCGCTTGCGCGCCGGCAGCCGCGGCGGGCGTTAGTCGGTCAGAGCCGGGCGTAGGCGGCGCGCGTCGCCGCCCAGACCGCCGGCAACAGGCCGACGCAGACGAGCGCCGCGAGCGGCTGGGCCGTGAAGGCGAACCCGAAGCCGAACATGAGCAGCATCGGCCCGGCGATGAAGAAGCCGAGCACGTAGACGATCGCGCAGAAGGCGTTCAGCGCGGCGGCCAGGCGCTCCTGCGAGTGCCGCTGCGGCTTCGGGAACGAGATGACCTGGCCCATGTCACGATCATCCCACCGCGTCGCCGGCCCTGCACTGGACATGTGTCCAGACACCCTCGAGGCGCTAATCCCGACCGTCTCGGTAGGATAATGGCCGTGGGTCGATACACCGGACCAGTCGAGAAGCTCTCCCGCCGCGAAGGGGTCGAGCTGTACCTGAAGGGCGAGCGGGCCTTGAACGGCAAGTCGGCGCTGGAGCGCCGCGGCCCCGTACCGCCCGGCCAGCACGGCGCCGCGCGCCGCCGCCGGCCTTCCATCTACGCCGAGCAGCTACGGGCCAAGCAGCGCGCCAAGCGCTACTACGGCGTGCGCGAGAAGCAGTTCCGCAACTACGTGCGCGAAGCGGCCAGGAACCGCGAGCGCGTCACCGGCGAGGAGCTGCTGCGGCTGCTCGAGCGGCGGCTGGACAACGTCGTCTACCGCCTCGGCTTCGCCTCCACGCGCGCCCAGGCACGCCAGTTCGTCAACCACGGCCACGTGACGGTCGACGGCCGGCGCGTGGACATCGCGTCCTACGCCGTCAAGCCCGGGCAGGAGATCGCGATCGACTCGTCCTCGCCGGTGCGCGACGTCGCCTCGGCCATGACCGAGCTGACCGGCACGGTCGCCGGCTGGCTGCAGACCGACTTCGACGGGCTGTCGGGCAAGGTGCTGCGCATCCCCGAGCGCGCCGAGATCAGCGCGCCGGTCGACGAGCACCTGATCGTCGAGCTGTATTCGCGGCTCTAGCTAGACGCCGAGCTTCTCGCGCAGGAGGCGATTGACCTCGCCTCCGTCCGCGCGGCCCTTGGTCTCGCGCATGATCGGGCCGACGAGCGCGCCCATCGCCTTGGCGTTGCCGCCGCGGATGCGCTCGACGATGTCGGGGTTGTCGTCGATCACCTTCGCGACGATCGCCTCCAGCTCGCCGGAGTCCTCCATCGCCGCGAGTCCCTCGCGCTCGACGATCTCGCCTGGGTCGCCGCCTTCGGCGACGAGCTTGTCGAGCACGGTCCGTCCGGCGCCCGCGGTGACGGTCTTCGCGGTCACGAGCTCGATCAGCTTCGCGAGCGTCTCCGGCGCGACCTGCTCGGTCCCGTCGACGCGCGTGCGCAGCTCCTTCACCCATGTCGCGGCGGCCTTGGGCTCGCCGCCGACGGCCTCGAAGTAGGCGCCCCATTCGGGCTCGAACGAGAACAGCCGCGCATCGTCCTCGGCCAGGCCGAGACCGGCGTAGCGCTCGGCGCGCGCCGCCGGGAGCTCCGGGATCGCGGCGCGGGCGGCCTCGAACATCTCCGGCGTCGGGGCGATCGGGACGAGGTCGGGCTCCGGGAAGTAGCGGTAGTCGTGCGCCTCCTCCTTGGAGCGCAGCGAGCTGATCCGCCCGGAGACGGGATCGAAGTGCAGCGTCTCCTGCTCGATCTTCTCGCCGGCCTCCAGGAGCGCCTTCTGGCGCTCGACCTCCGCGTTGATGCCCTGCATCACGAAGCGGAAGGAGTTCATGTTCTTCAGCTCGGTCTTGGTGCCGAGCTCGGTGGAGCCCGTCGGGCGGATGGAGACGTTGGCGTCGCAGCGCAGCGAGCCCTCCTCCATGTTCACGTCGCTCACGCCGAGCTGGCGCAGCGTCTCGCGCAGCAGGATCAGCCAGTCGCGCGCCTGCTCGGCCGAGTGGATGTCCGGCTCGGTGACGATCTCCGCCAGCGGCGTGCCGCCGCGGTTGTAGTCGACGATCGACGCGTCGGAGCCGTGGATGCGGCCCGACTCGCCGACGTGCACGAGCTTGGCCGCGTCCTCCTCGAGGTGGATCCGGTGCAGCCGCACGTCGCCCAGCCGGCCCCCGCTGCAGAGCGGGATGTCGTACTGGGAGATCTGGTAGCCCTTGGCGAGGTCGGGATAGAAGTAGTTCTTGCGGTGGAAGATCGAGCGCGGCGCGATCTCGCAGCCGAGCGCGAGCCCCATCATCATCCCGTAGAGCACGGCCTGCGCATTCGATACGGGCAGCGTCCCGGGCAGGCCGAGGCAGACCGGGCACGTGCGCGTGTTGGGCTCCTCGCCGAAGCTCAGCTCGCAGCCGCAGAACATCTTCGTCCGGGTCTTGAGCTGGACGTGGATCTCCAGCCCGATGACGGGCTCGTACTCGGTCATGCCCGCGCTCCTGAGGCGTCGAAGCCGATCGCCTTCTCGAGCGCGTGCGCCGCGTCGAGGATGCGGTTCTCGCTGAACGCCGGCCCCGCGATCTGGAACCCGACCGGGAGACCCTCGGAGAGCCCGTTGGGGATCGAGATCGCCGGGATGCCGGCGAGCGACATCGGCACCGTGCAGAAGTCGTTGAGGTACATCGCCAGCGGGTCCGCCGTCTTGGCGCCGAGCTCGAACGCGACGCCCGGCGAGGTCGGCGTGACGATGAAGTCGAAGCTCCCCCAGGCGGTGTCGAAGTCGCGCGAGATCAGCGTGCGGACCTTCTGGGCCTTGCCGTAGTAGGCGTCGTAGTAGCCGGAGGACAGCGCGTAGGTACCGATCAGCACGCGGCGCTTGACCTCGGCGCCGAAGCCTGCCTCGCGCGTCGCCGTGTACATGCCGAGCAGTCCGCCGCCGTGATCGGCGCGCATCCCGTAGCGGACGCCGTCGTAGCGGGCGAGGTTGGAGCTGCACTCCGCCGGGGCGATCAGGTAGTAGGCGGCGAGCGCGTGCGCCGCGTGCGTGAGCGACGTCGTCTCGATCGTCGCGCCGAGCGCGCGCGCGAGGTCGAGCGTCTCGTTGAAGGCCTTCATCACCCCCGGCTCGATGCCCTCGCCGGTGAGCTCCTCGGGGACGCCGAGGCGGATGCCCTTGAGGTCGGTCGCCGTGGGCAGCGCGACCGGCTCCGGGAGGCCGATCGAGGTCGAGTCGCACGGGTCGGGGCCGGCCATCGCCTGCAGCAACAGCGCGGCGTCGGTGACGTCGCGCGTGAACGGCCCCGCCTGGTCGAGGGAGGAGGCGAACGCGATCATGCCGTAGCGCGAGATCGCGCCGTACGTCGGCTTGAGCCCCACGATGCCGCAGAGCGCGGCGGGCTGGCGGATCGAGCCGCCCGTGTCGGTGCCGATCGACCAGGGCGCGGTACCCGCGGCGACGGCGGCCGCGCTGCCTCCCGACGAGCCGCCGGGGACGCGCATGCGGTCCCACGGGTTCAGCGTCGGGCCGTAGGCGGAGTTCTCGGTGGAGGAGCCCATCGCGAACTCGTCCTGGTTGGTCTTGCCGAGCAGCGTCGCACCGGCCTCGGCGAGCTTGCGGACCGACGTCGCGGTGTACGGCGGCCGGTAGTCCTCGAGGATCTTCGAGCCGGCCTGGCTCGGGATGCCCTCGGTGCAGAAGAGGTCCTTGACCGCGATCGGGACGCCGGCGAGGGTCGCGGCGGTGTCGAGCTGCGGCGTCTCGCCTGCCACCCAGATGTACGAGTTCAGGTCGTCGCCGGCGGCGCGCCGCCGGTAGAAGTCAAAGTACTCGGCGGCGTCGAGCTCGCCGGTGCGGATCAGCTCGGCGGCCTGCGCGGCGGTGTATTCGATCATGCGGCCCCCGGACTGGGCACGCGGAACCCGCCCTGCGCGGCGTCCGGCGCGCTCTCCAGTGCCCTCTCGACGGGGATCGAGGGGCGCGGCTCGTCGGCGCGCAGCGCGTTCTCGACGTCGACGACGTGGGAGGTGGGCGGGACGTCGTCCAGCCCCCCGAGCTCCTCGATCGTCTCGACGTAGTCGAGCACCTTCGAGAGCTCGCCCGAGAAGCGCTCGATCTCCTCTTCGGACAGCTCGAGGCGGGCGAGGCGGGCGACGTGCAGGACCTGGTCTCGGCTCAGCATTCGGCCGGGGAGTTTAGGGCGCGGGGCGTCGTGGGACCTGCGGCGGCGCGGCGCCCGGGGTGCGGTCGTCGGCCATCGCGAGCCAGCAGCCCACGAGCGTCAGGACCGCCCCGGCCAGGCCGATCCAGGCCCCGGCCTTGACGGCCACGAGCGCATTCGAACCCGGCTGGTCGAGGAGCCGATAGAGCACCAGCAGGACGGCGAGGACGCCACCGACGCTGCCGAGCACGGTGAAGGCGACGGGCTTGGCGGGGCCGCGGGCGAGGGCCGACGTGAGCGGGACGCCGATGGCGAGCAGGGCGAAGAGCGCGAGCAGGACGTCGGTGACGGAGAACGCCTCCCAGGCCGTGAGAGCGGGCACGTGGCGATCGTTCGCGCCGAAGAGCACGGCGTCGCCTCCCGGCCCGATCAGCACCCCCGCGGCAAACCCGTACCACGTCAGCCACAGCGACCCGAGCAGGACGGTGCCGCCGACGCCGGCGAGCACGTCCGCGGGCCGCAGGCGGCTCATGCCGCCGCTTTCGCCGCCAGCACGGTGTTCTTGAGCAGCATCGCGATCGTCATCGGGCCGACGCCGCCTGGGACCGGCGTGATCAGCCGCGCGCGCTCGCTCGCGCCTGCGAAGTCCACGTCGCCGGTCAGGCCGGCCTCGGTGCGGTTCATCCCCACGTCGATCACGACGGAACCTTCCTTGACCCAGTCGCCGCGCACAAGGTTCGCGACGCCGACGGCGGCGACCAGCACGTCGGCGCGGCGGCACACCTCGGCCAGGTCGCGCGTGCGCGAGTGGCAGACGGTGACCGTCGCGTTAGCCTGCAGCAGCAGCGCGGACATCGGCTTGCCGACGAGGTCCGAGCGGCCGACGACGACCGCCTCGGCGCCCTGGAGGTCCACGCCGTGGCGGCGCAGCAGCTCCATCACGCCGCTCGGCGTGCAGGGGCGCAGGCCGGGGCGGGCCTTGTTGAGCAGGCCCACCGAGATCGGCGTCAGCCCGTCGACGTCCTTGCCCGGCGCGATCGTCTCCGACAGCGCGCCGCCGTCGACCTGTGGCGGCGTCGGGAGCTGGAGCAGGATGCCCGACACGGCCGGATCGGCGTTGAGCTCGTCGAGCACCCGCGCGACCTCGTCGTGCGGCGCGTCGGCGGGCAGGCGATGGTCGAAGCCGCGGATGCCGACCTCGGCGCTCGCCTTCTGCTTGCCGCCCACGTAGATCGCCGAAGCGGGATCGTCACCCACCAGGACGGTCGCCAGTCCGGGAGGTTCGTGGCCCGCGGCGACCCACGCCGCGACCTCTTCGCGCACCTCGTCCCGGACCTGCTGCGCGATCGCCTTGCCGTCAATCAGTTCTGCCATCAGCAGCGCGCCAGGCTAGCGTCTTACTTATGAGCTTCACGACCCGTCCCGAGCTGAGCGGGACGTTCGGAATGGTCGCCTCCACGCACTGGCTCGCCACGGCGGCCGGGATGGCCGTGCTCGAGCGGGGCGGGAACGCGTTCGACGCGGCGGTCGCGGCCGGGCTGTCGCTGCAGGTCCTCGAGCCGCACATGAACGGGCCGGGCGGCGATCTGCCGCTGCTGCTGTGGGACGGCTCGCAGGTCCGCGTGATCTGCGGCCAAGGCCCGGCGCCGGCCGGCGCGACGATCGGCGCCTACCGCGACCTCGGGCTGGAGCTGGTCCCTGGGACCGGGCACCTCGCCGCGTGCGTCCCCGGCGCGTTCGACGCCTGGATGCTGCTGCTGCGCGACCACGGGACGTTCGAGCTCGCCGACGTCGCCGCCTTCGCGATCGGCTACGCCCGCGACGGGTTTCCCGCGCTGCCCGCGATCCGCTCGACGATCGCGCGCGCCGAGCCACTGCTGCGCGAATGGGAGACCTCCGCGGCGCTGTGGCTGCAGCGCGGCGACCGGTTGCGCAACCCGGCGCTGGCCGATACGTACGAGCGGATCGTCCGCGAGGCCGTGGGACCGTCGCGCGAGGCACGGATCGACGCCGCGCGCGACGCGTGGTACCGCGGCTTCGTCGCCGAGGCGCTCGCCGCGGCCATGCGGCGGCCGGTGCTCGACAGCTCGGGCGAGCGGCACGCGGGCGTGCTGACGGCGGACGACCTCGCCGGCTTCGGCGCCGGCTACGAGGCGCCCGCCTCGCTCGGCTTCGGCGGCTGGCACGTGTCGAAGACCGGGCCGTGGGGCCAGGGCCCCGTCTTCCTCCAGCAGCTCGCGCTGCTCGACGGCGTCGACCTCGGCGACTTCCTCGGGCCCGACCACGTCCACACCGTGATCGAGGGCGCGAAGCTCGCGTTCGCCGACCGCGAGGCGTGGTACGGCGACTCGGCTCCCGTCCCGCTGGAGCTCCTGCTCTCGCGCGACTACGCCGACGAGCGGCGGGCGCTGATCTCCGGCACCGCGTCCGCCGAGCTGCGGCCGGGCGGACCCGATCCGCGGCTGCCCACGATCGCCGCGCCCGCCGGCGCCGCGGCCGGCGTCGGCGAGCCGACGCGCGGCGACACCTGCCACCTCGACGTCGCCGACCGCTGGGGCAATCTCGTCTCGGCGACGCCGAGCGGCGGCTGGCTGCAGAGCGCGCCCACGATCCCGGAGCTCGGGTTCTGCCTCGGCACGCGCGCGCAGATGTTCTGGCTCGAAGAGGGCCTTCCCGCCTCGCTCGAGCCCGGCCGCCGGCCGCGGACCACGCTCTCGCCCTCGATGGCGGTGCACGAGGACGGGACCGTGCTCGCGTTCGGCACCCCGGGCGGCGACCAGCAGGACCAGTGGTCGTTCGAGCTCTTCCTCGCGCACGTGGTGTTCGGGCGCGACCTGCAGGCGGCGATCGACGCGCCGATGTTCCACACGACCCACTTCCCGAGCTCGTTCTATCCGCGCGAGGCGGAGCCGCTGCGGGTGGAGATCGAGGCGCGCGCGCCGGAGGCCACGATCGAGGAGCTGCGGCGGCGCGGGCATCACGTCGAAGTTGGCGGGCCATGGTCGCTCGGGCGGCTCAGCGCGATCTCGCGCGCCCCGGACGGCCTGCTGCGCGCGGGCGCGAACCCGCGCGGGATGCAGGGCTACGCCGCCGGGCGGTAGCCGACGCCCTTGAAGAACGTGTAACAGAACACGGTGGTGCGCAGGAGCGCCTCGACGCCCTCGTCGAAGCGCTCCGGCGCGATCAAGCCGGCGGCAAGCGCCGGCTCGCGCACGCCCTCGATCATCGCCGTGAAGGTGCGGCGGGTGAAGCCGTCGGCGAGATCGGGCCGGCTCGGATCGACGTAGACCAGCCGCGGCGAGACGCTCGCGCGCTCCAGCCCGGCGGCGACGAGCAGCGGCTGCACCTGCCGGCCGATCTCGGAGTCGCCGCCGGCGCGCCGCTGCAGCTCGACCTGGCAGCGGATCGCCTCGTGGGCGGCCGAGCTGTCGGGATGGAAGTAGGCCGAGCCGTGGTCCCCCTCGATCACCGTCACGCTTCCGCCGGGCTTGACCAGCCGCATGAGCGTCCGGAGCGCCTCGGCCGGACGGGCGAGATGCTCGAGCACGAAGCAGACGAAGAGGTGGTCGAAGGACGCAGGCTCGTATTCGAGCGCGAGGATGTCGCCTTGGCGCACCTCGACGTTGGGGTACGCCGCGGTGCGGCGGCGGGCCTCCTCGACGGACTCGGCGGAGATGTCGACCGACGTGAAGCGCGCCTGCGGGCTCCGCTGCGCCAGCGTCACGGTCTGGGCGCCGACGCCGCAGCCGGCCTCGAGCACTCGCGCGCCGGTGGGATATGCCGTGTCTCCGTGCAGCAACTCGACGAGCGTGCCGGCCTGGTCGCTCAGACGCTCGGTCTCGCGCGGCTCGTAGCCGTGGACGTAGGCGCTCATGCGGTCGCCAGGCGCGGCGCGCGCGAGCGCAGGGTCGCGAAGAGGAGCAGGCAGACGCCGGACAGCACCAGGTAGGCGACCTTGTCGCCCGCGGCTTCGCCGAGGCTGGAGCCGCCGACGTCGCCGAGCGTCTGCCCCGTCGCCCACGTGAGGTTCATCAGGCCGAAGGCGAGGCCCTGCTCGAGGCCGACCGCTTCGGCGCCGTCGGACAGCATCGCCATCGACGGCGCCCACAGCAGCCCGACCACCGGCGTCCCGACCACGACGAGCACCGCGAACAGGGCGGCGGTCTGAGGCCACGGCAGCAGGGCGAAGGCGACGGCGCCTCCCGCAAGCCCGCCGAGCATCGGCGCCAGCCGGCCGCGGCGATCGGAGAAGCGGCCGGCGAGCGGGCTCACGATCGCCTCCAGGCCGGCGGCGAGCAGCCACGTCGCGCCGATCGCGGCGGCGCCGGCGCCGAGCTCGTCCAGCCGCAGCGGCCCGAGCACGCTGAGCGTTCCGAACATCAGCCCCGGGATCGTGATGAGCGCGAGCGAGACGCGGATGCGGCCGTCGGAGAGCGAGCGCAGCAGGCCGCGGAGCGAGCTGTCGCCCTCGAGCTGGGCGGCGGGCATGCTCACGGTCCACGCCATCAGGGCGATGCCGACGACGCCGACCGAGCAGAACACCAGCTCGAAGCCCACGAGGTCGGCGGCGACGCCGATCACGGGGCCGAGCAGCGCGCCCGCGATCGCCGCGCCCATCGCGGAGCCGATCATCTGCCCACGCTGCTCGCGCGGCGCCGCGCCGGCGATCCACGCCATCGCGCCGGCCCACGAGGCGGCGCCGCCGACGCCCTGGACGAACCGCGCGAGATCGAGCATCAGGATGCTGTCGGCGAACGCGAAGCCGATGCTCGAGATCGTCATCAGCGCGAGCCCGACCAGCACGGTCGGCTTCACGCCGACGCGCGCGGCGAGCCAGCCGCCGGGCAGGCCGCCGGCGAACGTGCCGGCGGGATAGGCGGCGGCGAGGATGCCCGCGCCGGTCTTCGACAGCCCGTACTTGTCGGTCAGGTCAGGCAGCAGCGGCGTGATCGCCGCATAGAACGACGTGTCCACGAGGACGACGAGCGAGGCGAAGAGCAGGAGGCGGCGCACGGACCACTTCAGCCTATGCAGGCGTCGCGCGCGCCACTGTGTGGCTATCCGCCCCTTACGGGGTTCGAGCCCGGGCTCAGCGCCTGCGGATCGGGGCGTAGTCGGCCATCAGCTTGCGCTCCGAGCCGTCGTCCGCGAAGCGCACGACGACGATGCCGCCGGGCTCGGTCGCCGTCACGACGCCGTCCCCGAACGCGGCGTGGACGACGTCGTCGCCCATCCGGAACAGCTGGCCGCCGCCGTCGCCGGCGCCGGACGCCTCTGCCGATGCCGCGGCGGCGCCGGACCAGGACGCGATCCGGCCGGGCGACGGCAGGCCCGCGGCGGCGCGCTGCGGCTGGTCGGTCAGGTCGCGCGGGATCTCGTCCAGGAAGCGGGAGCGCATGCCGAGCGACTGCGCGCCGCCGAACGACATCCGCCGCCGGGCGTATGTGAGAGTGAGGTCGCGCATCGCGCGGGTGAGGCCGACGTAGGCGAGCCGGCGCTCTTCCTCGACGTTGCCCTCCTCGACCGCGCGCGAGTGCGGGAACACGCCGTCCTCGAGGCCGATGATGAAGACGATCGGGAACTCGAGCCCCTTGGCGTTGTGGAGCGTCATCAGGGTCACGAGGCCCTCGTCGTCGCGGATCGTGTCCGCGTCGGCGAGCAGCGCGATCTGCTGCAGGAACTCGTCGAGCGAGCCCTCGGGATTGCCCGCGTCGTACTCGCGCGCCACGCGCACGAGCTCCTCCAGGTTCTCCAGCCGCCCCTGCGCCTCGATCGTGCGCTCGGCGCGCAGCGCATCCACGTAGCCGGTCTCGCTCAGCAGCTCCTCGAGCAGCTCGCCGACCGGCGCGTCGCCCTCCAGGCGCTCCTTGAGGCGCTGCATCGTGCTCATGAAGCGGCCGATCGCCTTCTTGGCGGCCGTGCCCAGGGCGGGGATCCGGTCGCCCTGCTCCGCCGCGTCCCACACCGGGATGCCCTCGGCGTCCGCGTAGGCGAGCACGCGCGAGAGCGACGTCTGCCCCAGCCCGCGGCGCGGCGAGTTCGCGATCCGCGTGAACGCGTTCTGGTCCTGCGGGTTGACGAGGAACGTCAAATAGCCGATCGCGTCACGGATCTCGGCCCGCTCGTAGAACTTCGTGCCGCCGATCACCTGATAGCCGATCTGCGCGCGGACCAGCATGTCCTCCAGCACCCGCGACTGCGCGTTGGTGCGGTAGAAGACGGCGATCTCGGACCGCGAGACGCCCTCGTCGACCATCCGCTGGATCTCCGCGCCGACGAACCGGGCCTCCGCGTGCTCGTCGCTCATCTCGCGCACCCGGACGGGGTCGCCCTCCCCCACGTCGGTCCAGAGGTGCTTGGACATCTGCCCGCGGTTGTTCGCGATCACCGCGTTCGCGGCGTCGAGGATGTATTGCGTCGAGCGGTAGTTCTGCTCGAGCTTCACGACGGCCGCGTCGGGATAGTCGTCCTGAAAGCTCAAGATGTTCTGGATATCCGCTCCGCGGAAGCCATAGATCGACTGGGAGTCGTCGCCGACCACCGCGAGGTTGCGGTGCTCGGACGAGAGCAGCTGGAGCCAGCGGTACTGGGCGTGGTTGGTGTCCTGGTACTCGTCGACCATGATCCAGCGGAACGCGCGGGCGTAGCGGTCGCGGACCTCCTGGAACATCTCGAGCAGGTTCACCGAGCGGAACAGCAGGTCATCGAAGTCCATCGCGTTCATGCGCACGAGCTCGCGCTCGTAGTGCTGGTAGACGTCGGCCGCGGTCTGCTCGAAGTAGGAGCCGACGAGCTGGCGGTAGTCCTCGGCGGAGCGGAGCTTGTTCTTCGCGTCGGAGATCTGGGACTGCATCGCGCGCGGGGTGAAGCGCTTGACGTCGATGTCCAGATCGTCCAGGCATTTTTTGATCAGCCGGCGCGAGTCGGCGGCGTCGTAGATCGTGAACTGGCGCGTGTAGCCGAGCTTGTCGGCGTCGCTGCGGAGCATCCGGGCGCTGGCGGCGTGGAAGGTCATCACCCACATCGCGCGCGTGGCGCGGCCGACGAGCAGCTCGACGCGGTCGCGCATCTCCTGCGCGGCCTTGTTGGTGAACGTGATCGCCAGGATCTCCGACGCGCGCGCCTGGCCGGTACGGAGCAGATACGCGATCCGGTGCGTGAGCACGCGCGTCTTGCCCGAGCCGGCGCCCGCGAGGATCAGCAGCGGCCCTTCGCCGTGCAGCACAGCCTCCCGCTGCGGCGGGTTGAGACCCTCCAGCAGGGCGTCGATCGCGGCATCGGCGGGCACTTATGTCCACGATAGACGCCGGTCCAGATAGCCTCGCGCACCCGTGACCCTGACGGAGGACATCCGCGCCGCGGCGGCGCGCGTGGCCGCGCGGGCACGCTCCGTCCGCATCGACGAGGACGCGATCGAGCCGTACGCGAGGACCCTCTCGGCGCAGTCCCCGCCGGCGCCGGACATCGACGGCGACGAGGAGACGCGCGCGGCGTTCAGCCTGCAGCTGAACGCGATCAACTTCGGCTCCGGGTGGTTCCCGACGCTGCGCAAGCGCGAGGGCATGTCCGGCTTCCGCACGATCGAGGCCGGGCTCAAGGCCCGCGGTCCGTGGAGCGCGGCGGAGCTTGCGAGCATCACGCGCGAGGAGATCGCGCCGGCGATGGGCCAGGATCGCGAGCACGTGCTGATGGGCCACTTCGAGCGCCACCTGCGCGAGCTCGGGACGAACGCGCTCGGGTACGGATCGTTCCTCGCGCTCGCGCGCGCCGGGCACGGGTCGGCCGAGGCGCTGGCGACGATCCTCGCGGGCTGGGAGACCTGGCGCGACGTCTCGCCCTACGACGGCTTCGAGGTGCCGCTGTTCAAGCGCGCTCAGATCGCCGCGGCCGACCTCGCGCTCGCGGGCATCGCCCCCGCCGGCGACCTCGACCGCCTCACGCTCTTCGCCGACAACCTCGTCCCGCACGTGCTCCGCGTCGACGGCGTGCTGGAGCTCGACGCCGCGCTCGTCGCGCGGATCGAAGCCGGCGAGCTGCTCGAGCACGACTCGCCGGAGGAGGTCGAGATCCGCGCGTGCGCACTGCACGCCGTCGAGCTGCTCGTCGCCGCCCACGGAGCCACCACGGCGACCGCGGTCGACAACGTGCTCTGGAACCGCGGCGGCGAGCCGCGCTACAAGGCCCGTCCGCGCCACCGCGCGCCGTGTACCCAGTACTAAATGTAATTCCTAGGCGGCCGCGCGACGCCCGCACGCGGCTGCCGGCCCGGGCGAACGTCAAGCGCGGCGGGTAAGGGAAGCGCGGCGCGAGCCGCGCGCCGATCTCGGCTCGCGTCCTCGCAATGGCGCCTCGGACGCTCAGGCCGCAGGAAACCCGACGCCGTCGTCATCGTGCGAGCCGTCAGGCCACGACGACCACGTCGAGGTCGCGGGGGCCGTGGACGCCTTCGACGCGGTCGAGCTCGATGTCGGACGTGGCCGAAGGGCCGGAGACGAAGGTGATCGGGCCGGCGGGGTCGAGCGCGGCGATCGCGTCGGGGACGGACGCGACGACCTGGCCGGCGCGGACGATGCAGACGTGGTGGTCGGGGATCAGCGTGAGCGCGCGGCGGCCGGAGCGCTCGCCGCCGTCGAGGACGATCGTGCCGGTGTCGGCGATCGCGAGCGCGCAGCCGGTGATGACGGTGGCGAGCGCGTCGAGCTCGTGGACGGTGAGGCCGTGGTCCTCGATCGCGCCGTCGTAGGGGAAGCCGGGCGGGATCCCGGTGCGGCCGCGGGCGAGTCCGGCCAGCGTGGCGGGGAGATCGTCCTCGGATACGCGGTGGACGGTCGCGCGGTACTCGGCGACGCGCTCGCAGAACAGCTCCACATCGGGCGTGAGCGAGCCGGCACGGCGGTACGCGCGCGGGATCTCGGGCGCGTGCGGCGACGGGCCGAGCGCGGCGCGGACGGCGGCGAGGACGTCGGCCTTGGCCGTCACGACGGTCTCTCCTCGACCGGGAGAACGAGCCCTCCAGGCGAGGCTCTCCCTGCGACGTGGCCCCCTGGCTCATGTCGCGACCGCCACCAATCGCGGAAGGTCTCCTTCGGCGGGTCGGGGAGGTCGCGCATCGCCGTCCACCCCGGCACCGCGGCGTTCGCCAGCGGGCCGCGGCCGAGACGCGCGAGCCGCTGCGCGCCCTCGTAGCGGCGGCGGGTCGCGAACGCCGCCGCGATGGCCTTCATCAGCAGCGCCTCGGGCGAGCGAGAGGATTTCTCCTCGCGCACGACGCGCCCACGTAGGTGCACCAGCACCGACGGGATGTCGATCTTGACCGGGCAGACCTCGTAGCACGCGCCGCACAGCGACGACGCCCACGGCAGCGACGGCGCCTCCCCCAGCCCGCGCAGCTGCGGCGTGAGGATCGCGCCGATCGGCCCCGGATACACCGACTCGTACGCCTGCCCGCCGACCCGCTCGTACACCGGGCACGAGTTCAGGCACGCCGAGCAGCGGATGCAGTACAACGCCTGGCGCCCGACCTCGTCGGCCAGCACGCGCGAGCGGCCGGCGTCGAGCAGGACCAGATGGAACTCCTGCGGACCGTCCCCCGGCCGCACGCCCGTCCACAGCGACGTGTACGGGTTCATCCGCTCCGCCGTCGAGGAGCGCGGCAGCAACTGCAGCATCACCTCCAGGTCGCGGAACTCCGGGACCACCTTCTCGATCCCCATGATCGTGACGAGCACCCGCGGCAGCGTCACGCACATCCGCCCGTTGCCCTCGGACTCCACCACCGCGACCGTCCCGGTCTCCGCGACGCCGAAGTTCGCGCCCGACACCGCCACCGGCACCGACAGGAACTTCGCCCGCAGATGCGCCCGCGCGGCCTCCGCGATCGCACCCGCCTCGTTCCCGAGCGACTGCCCGCGCGCGATCGTGCGCTCGAACAGCTCCCGGATCTCGACCCGGTTGCGATGGATCGCCGGCACCAGGATGTGCGACTGCTTGTCGTGTCCCAGCTGGATGATCAGCTCCGCCAGATCGGTCTCGATCGCGCTGACCCCCTCCGCCGCCAGCGCCTCGTTGAGCCCGATCTCGTCGGTCGCCATCGACTTGACCTTGAGCACCTCGCCGGACCCCTGCGAGCGCGCGATCCCCGCCACGATCGCGTTCGCCTCCGCCGCGTCGCGCGCCCAGTGCACCACCCCGCCCGCACGCGTGACGGCCTCCTCCAGGCGCTCCAGCTGCTCCGGCAGCGTGGCCATCGCGCGCGCCTTGATCGCCGCGCCCGCGTCGCGCAGCGCCTGCCAGTCCGGCAGCTCGGCCACGACGCGCTCGCGCTTGCCGCGGATCAGCGCCGTCGCCTTGCCGACGTTGCGGCGCAGCTGGGAATCGCCCAGCGTGACCCGTGCGGCGTCGGGAAAGCTCATTGGCGACGACCGCCACTCGCGGCGAGGGTCGCGATCGCGGTCGCTTTGAGCATCGCTTCGCAGATGCTCATTCCTGCGCCGCCAGGATCTCCGCGATGTGCATCGTGCGCACGCCGGTCCGCCCCCGCCCCAACGCGCCGCCGATGTGCATCAGGCAGGACGTGTCCGCCGCCGTGCAGACCTCCGCCCGCGTGTCGAGCACATGCCGCAGCTTGTCCGACAGCATCGCCATCGACGTATCCGCGTTCTTGACCGCGAACGTCCCGCCGAAGCCGCAGCACTCGGCCGCGGCGTCGAGCTCCACCAGCTCGATCCCGCGCACCGCCTCCAGCAACCGCCGCGGCCGGTCGCCCACCCGCAGCATCCGCAGCGAATGACACGTCGGATGCAGCGTCACCCGATGCGGGAACGACGCCCCGACGTCGACCACGCCTAACCGATCCACCAGGAACTCGGTCAATTCGAAGACCCGGTCCGCCACGGCCGGGATCCGCTCGCGCACGAGCCCCACGCACGACGCCGACGGCGAGACGATCGCCTCCGCCCCCTCGAACACCCGCGGGAAGCGCTCCAGCAGCCGCCGGGCATCGTCCTCATACCCGGAGTTGACGTGCATCTGCCCGCAGCAGGTCTGCTCGAGCGGGAAGTCGACCTCGCAGCCGAGCCGCTCCAGCAACTCGACCACCGCGCGTCCGGTCTGGGGGAACAGCGTGTCGTTGAAGCAGGTGATGAAGAGCGCCACGCGCATCCCTCCCGGACTCTAGGGGTATGCGCCTCTCAGGACTTCCCGGGAGGAGATGTCGATGTACAAGCAGGTGCTCGATCCGGTTGGCAACTCGCTGTTCGTCAGCGCGCTGTTCGCGCTGATCCCGCTCGCCACGCTGTTCGTCCTGCTCGGGGGCCTGAAGCTCAAGGCCCACGTCGCCGCGCTGATCTCGCTGGCCGTCTCGATCCTGGTCGCGATCATCGTCTACTCGATGCCCGCCGGGCAGGCGCTCGATGCGGCTCTTGAAGGCATGGCGTTCGGGCTGTTCCCGATCATGTGGATCGTCTGGAACGCCATCTGGATCTACAAGATGACCGAGGACACCGGGCACTTCGCCGTGCTCCGGCGCTCGATCTCGGCGATCTCCGACGACCAGCGCATCCAGGCCGTGATCATCGCGTTCGCGTTCGGCGCGCTGCTGGAGGCGCTCGCCGGCTTCGGCACGCCGGTCGCGATCACCGCCGTGATGCTCGTCGCCGTCGGCTTCCAGCCGATCAAGGCCGCGTCGGTCGCGCTCGTGGCCAACACGGCGCCGGTCGCGTTCGGCGCGATCGCGATCCCGATCGTCACGCTCGCCGGGCTGACTGAGATCCCGAAGGACGACCTCGGCGCGATGGTCGGCCGCCAGACGCCGTTCCTCGCGCTCTTCGTCCCGCTCATCCTCGTCGGCATGGTCGACGGAATGCGCGGTATCCGCGCCGTCTGGCCGGCCGCGATGGTCGGCGGCATCAGCTTCGCGATCGGCCAGTTCGCCTGCTCGAACTACGTCTCGGTCGAGCTCACCGACATCGTCGCCTCGCTGCTCTCGATCGGCTCCATGGTGGCGTTCCTGCGCATCTGGAGCCCGGAGGAGCCGCTCGCCGGCGAAGAAGGCCGCTTCGGCCGCCCGGCGATCGCCGGCGCGTCGGTGCACGACGTGGCGCACGAGGATGCGGTGCGCCGGCGCGAGGGCACCGGGCGCGACTCCCGCGGCGACATCTTCGCCGCGTACGCGCCGTACCTGATCATCATCGTCGTCTTCGCGATCGCGCAGTGGGGACCGGTGAAGGACTTCCTCGCCAAGGGGGAGTCGGACTTCTCCTGGCCTGGCCTGAACATCCTCAACGCCAAGGGCGAAGCGCCGACGGCGGCCACGTACAAGTTCAACTGGCTCCCCGCGGCAGGCACGCTGCTGCTGATCTGCGGCTTGTTGACGATGGCGGTCCTGCGCGTCTCGCCCGCCCGCGCGCTGAACGCCTACGGGCGGATGATCAGCCAGCTCAAGTGGGCGACCGTCACCGTCGCCGCCGTGCTCGGCCTCGCCTATGTCATGAATCTGAGCGCCCAGACGCTCACGATCGGGAGCTGGATCGCCGGTGTGGGCGGCGTGCTGGCGTTCTTCTCGCCGATCATCGGCTGGCTCGGCACCGCCGTGACCGGCTCCGACACGTCCTCGAACTCGCTGTTCGGCGTCCTGCAGGCGTCCGCCGCCAAGAAGGCGGGGCTTGATCCGACGCTTCTGGCCGCCGCGAACTCGTCCGGCGGCGTGCTAGGCAAGATGATCTCGCCGCAGAACCTGGCGATCGGCGCCGCCGCCGTAGGGCTGGGCGGAAAGGAGGGCGATCTCTTCCGCAAGGTGGTCGGATGGAGCATCCTTCTCCTCCTGATCATGTGCGTGCTCGTCTACCTGCAATCGACGGCGGTGTTGTCATGGATGGTCCCGTAGACGCGGCTCCCGAGGGCCCCGCGGTCGTCGAGGACGCGCCGCAGGCGCCGGCGCGCGACATCGGGCCGCTCGTCGCCGAGCTGCGAGCGATCGTCGGCGACAAGTGGGTCTACACGGCCGAGCACGAGCTGCGGACCTACGAGTCCGACGGGCTGCTGCAGTACCGCGCGACGCCGGCCGCGGCCGTGCTCCCGAACACCGCCGAGGAGGTCCACGCGGTCGTGAAGGCGTGCGCCGCGGCGGAGGTTCCGTGGGTCGCGCGCGGCGCCGGCTCCGGCCTCTCGGGCGGCGCCCTGCCGGTCGAGGACGGCGTCCTGCTCGTGCTCGCGCGGATGAAGCGCGTGCTCGAGATCGACCTCGACAACGGGCGCGTGTGCGTCGAGCCCGGCGTCACGAACGCGAACGTCAGCGCCGCGGTCGGGCCCGGCTTCTTCTACCCGCCCGATCCGAGCTCGCAGATCGTCTGCTCGATCGGCGGCAACGTGGCCGAGAACTCCGGCGGCGCGCACTGCTTCAAGTACGGCTTCACGACCAACTACGTGACCGGGCTCGAGCTCGTGCTCGGCGACGGCGAGATGATCCAGCTCGGCGGGATGGAGCCCGACGCGCCCGGCTACGACCTGCTCGGCGCGTTCGTCGGCTCGGAGGGCACGCTCGGCGTCGCGACCAAGATCTGGCTGCGCGTCGTTCCGTCGCCCGAGACGGTCAAGACGCTCGTGGCGTTCTTCGACACCACGCACGAGGCGGGCGAGGCGGTGTCGGAGATCGTCCAGGGCGGCGTCGTGCCGGGCGCGATCGAGATGATGGACGCCAAGGCGGTCGAGGCCTCCGAGCAGTCGGCCAAGGCCGGCTTCCCGATCGACCGCGGAGCCGCGCTGCTGGTCGAGCTCGACGGCTCGGCGCGCGAGTGCGAGGCACGCTTCGACGAGATCGTGGCGATCTGCGAGCGCAACGGCTCAGACGACGTCCGCGTCGCCCGCGACGAGGCCGAGCGCCAGCGCTTCTGGAGGGCGCGCAAGGCCGCGTTTGCCGCGATGGGCCGGATCTCGCCGAACTACTTCGTCCAGGACGGTGTGATCCCGCGCACCAAGCTGCCGGAGGTGCTCGGGCGCATCGAGGCGCTCGGCGAGGAATACGGGATGATCGTCGCCAACGTCTTCCACGCCGGCGACGGCAACCTGCACCCGCTGGTCTGCTACGACGGCGCCGTCGAGGGCGAGGCGGAACGCGCGGAGGAGCTGTCGGCGCTGATCCTCGACGCGTGCCTGGATGCGGGCGGCTCGATCACCGGGGAGCACGGCGTCGGCGTCGACAAGAAGAAGCACATGCCGAAGATGTTCGCCGAGGAGGACCTCGACGCGTTCCAGCGGCTGCGCTGCGCGTTCGATCCCGCCGGCCTCGCGAACCCGGGCAAGCTGATGCCGACCCCGCGGCTGTGCGGCGAAGTCCCCGGGCCGTATCGCATCCACCCGCTGGAGGCGGCCGGGCTGGCCGAGCGGTTTTGAGGCCGGACAGCGTCCAGGAGGCGGCGGCGCTGCTGCGCGGGCTCGAGCGCCCGGTCCGGCCTGTCGGCGGCGGCACGAAGCCGTGGCTTCCGGATCGCGGCGAGGAGCCGCTCGAGACCGGCGGGCTGGACCGCATCCTCGAGCACAACGTCGGCGACTTCACCGCGGTGCTGGAGGCCGGGGTGCCGTTCGCCGACGCGCAGGCGGCGTTCGCCGAGAACGGGCAGATGATCGCCTGGGACCCGCCGTCGGAGCGCTCGACGCTCGGCGGGATCATGGCCACCGCGGACTCGGGGCCGCTGCGGCACCGCTTCGGCGGCGTGCGCGACCTCGTGGTGGGCGTCTCGGTCGTTCTCAGCGACGGCACGATCGCGAAAGCCGGCGGCAAGGTGATCAAGAACGTCGCCGGCTATGACCTGGCGAAGCTGTTCGCCGGCTCGTTCGGGACGCTGGGCCTGATTGCGACGATCTCGGTGCGACTGCACCCGCTGCCGGCCCGGACGGCCACCGTGACGGGAGCCGCCGACGACCCGGAGCGGCTCGCGGCCGCGGTCATCGCGCTCGCCCGCCTGCCGCTGGAGGCCGACTGCCTCGACGTCGCGTGGGCGAACGGCGCGGGGCGGGTGCTGGTGCGCTACTCGGGCAACACCGCCGCACAGCGGGCGCAGGGCACGAAGATCGAGCTCGACGGCGTCGAGACGATCGAGGATGACGACGAGCTGTGGGAGCGCCAGCGCTCGCGGCAGCGGGCGGCCGTCGTGCTCAAGGTCTCCGGCCGCCCGACGGACCTTCCCGCCGTGATCCGGGCGGCCGACGGGGTCGGCGCGTCGGTCGTCTCGCGCGCCGGACTGGGGCTCTCCTGGCTGGCGTTCTCCGCCGACGATCCCGCCGAGCGCGTGCAGACCGTCAGGTCCGCGCTCTCCCCGCGCGCCTGCACGGTGCTCGACGGCGCCGACCGGGTAGGGGATCCGTGGCCGGACGCCGGCGGCGCGCAGGTCGTCATGGAACGGCTGAAGGCGCGTTTCGATCCCGCGCGGATCTTCCGTCCCGGGACCTTCGTTGGAGGCATCTGATGACCGCCTGGGATACGACCCATCCGCCCGACCTCGACCTGATCAAGGACTGCGTGCACTGCGGGTTCTGCCTGCCCACGTGTCCCAGCTACGTGGTCTTCGAGGACGAGGCCGACTCGCCGCGCGGGCGCATCCTGCTGATGCGCGTCGGCCACGAGGAGGGCGCGACGATCTCCGAGGAGATGGTCGAGCACTTCGACCGCTGCCTCGGCTGCATGGCCTGCGTGACGGCCTGCCCGTCCGGCGTCCAGTACGACAAGCTGATCGAGCGCACGCGCCCGCAGCTCGAGCGCAGCGAGGCGCGCTCATGGCAGGAGCGGGCGTACCGGCACGCGATCTTCGAGCTGTTCACGCACCCGGCGCGGCTGCGCGCGCTCGTGCCGGGCTCCAAGCTGGCGCCGAAGCTCGCGCCGCTGATGCCGCATCCGCGGCTGAAGGCGATCCTGTCGCTGGCGCCGCCGGTCTCCCCCGCCGCCATGTTCCGCCGGCTGCCCAAGCGCAAAGGGACCAAGGCGCCGGTCAAGCGCGGCCGCGTCGCGCTGATGCAGGGCTGCATCCAGCGGGTGTTCTTCGGCGACGTCAACGCCGCCACGATGCGCGTGCTCTCGGCCGAGGGCTGGGAGGTCGATGCGCCGCGCTCGCCGCGCTGCTGCGGCGCGCTGCAGCTGCACTCCGGCGTGGAGGACGAGGCGCTCGGGCTGGCGCGCGAGACGATCGCGGCGTACGAGGGGTACGAAGCGATCGTCGCCAACGTGGCCGGCTGCGGCAGCGCGATGAAGGACTACGGCCATCTGCTGTCCGACGACCCCGAGTGGGCCGAGCGCGCCGCCGCGTTCTCCGCCAAGGTCGTCGACGTCCACGAGCTGCTGGCCGCGCACGAGCCGCAGGCCGTCCGCCACGAGCTGCCGCTGCGCGCCGCCTACCACGACGCCTGCCACCTCGCCCACGCCCAGGGCGTGCGCTCCGAGCCGCGCGAGCTGCTGCGCGCGATCCCAGGGCTGGAGCTGCTCGAGCCCGCCGAGTGGGAGCTCTGCTGCGGCTCGGCCGGGATCTACAACCTGCTGCAGCCCGAGGCCGCCGAGCAGCTCGGCGCGCGCAAGGCGGAGAACCTGCGCGCGACCGGGGCCGAGGCGATCGCCGCGGCCAACCCGGGCTGCGCGCTGCAGATCGGGCGCCACCTCGATCTCCCGATCTACCACCCCATGACCCTGCTGGACCTCTCGTTGCGAGGAGCACGACCGTGAGCAGCCTGGACATTGCGCCCGCCCCCGACGAGCGGGCGAGCGAGATCCTGTCCGACGACGCGCTGGCGTTCATCGCCGAGCTGCATGGTCGCTTCGGCGAGCGGCGTAAGGAGCTCCTGCGCGCGAGAGCCGAGCGCAAGCCGCCGAGCGGCTTCCTGCCGGAGACCGAGGAGATCCGCAAGGGCGACTGGCAGGTCCCGCCGCCGCGGCCCGACTACGAGGACCGCCGCGTGGAGATCACCGGCCCGACCGACCGCAAGCTCGTCATCAACGCCCTGAACTCCGGCGCCAAGGGCTTCATGGCCGACTTCGAGGACGCGAACTCGCCCACCTGGCGCAACCAGGTCGAGGGGCACGTGAACCTGATCGACGCGATCGAGCGCACGATCACCTACGACGGCGCCGACGGCCGCCATTACGAGCTCGACGACGAGGTCGCGACGCTGCTCGTGCGCCCGCGCGGCTGGCATCTGCCGGAGAAGCACCTGCAGATCGACGGCGAGCCGGTCGGCGGCGGGCTGATGGACTTCGGGCTGTACGCGTTCCACTCCGGCCCGCGGCTGGCCGAGCGCAACCTCGGCCTGTACCTGTACCTGCCCAAGCTGGAGCACCACCAGGAGGCGGCGCTCTGGAACGACGTCTTCGAGTTCACCCGCGAGGCGCTCGGGCTCCCGCCCGGGTTGATCCGCGCGACCGTGCTGATCGAGACGCTTCCGGCCGCGTTCCAGATGGCGGAGATCATCCACGCGCTCGGCGAGCACTCCTACGGGCTCAACGCGGGCCGCTGGGATTACATCTTCTCGATGATCAAGGTCTTCCGCGACGACCCGGACTTCGTGCTGCCGGATCGCAACGACGTGAAGATGACGGTCCCGTTCATGAAGGCCTACACGGAGCTGCTGGTGAAGACCTGCCACGCCCACGGCGCGTTCGCGATGGGCGGCATGGCGGCGCTGATCCCGTCGCGCAAGGACGCCGAGGCCAATCAGCGCGCGATCGACGCCGTGCGCGAGGACAAGGAGCGCGAGGCGAAGGCCGGCTTCGACGGCACGTGGGTCGCGCACCCGGACGTCGTGGACGCCGCCAAGGCGGCGTTCGACGAGGTGCTGGGCTCGCGCCCGAACCAGATCGACAAGCAGCGCTACGACGTCGAGGTGACGCCCGAGCAGCTGCTCGACGCCGCCTCCACCCCGGGCGAGATCACCGAGGAGGGGCTGCGCAACGACGTCAGCGTGGGCTTCCAGTACATCTCGTTCTGGCTCGGCGGGCGCGGCGCGGCCGGCATCAACAACCTGATGGAGGACGCCGCCACCGCCGAGATCTCGCGCTCGCAGATCTGGCAGTGGGTTCGCCACGGCAAGGTCAGCCGCGAGCGCGTGCTCGAGGTGCTCGACGAGGAGATGGGGAAGATCCACGCCGAGGTGGGCGACGAGGTGTGGGAGAAGGGCCGCCCCGAGGAGACGCGCCGGATCTTCGAGCAGGTCGCGCTCGGCGAGGACTTCCCCGAGTTCCTCACGCTCCCCGCCTACGAGCTGATCGACTAGAAGTCGCCGCCGCCGAAGTCGCCGCCACCGCCGAAGTCGCCGCCACCGCCGAAGTCGCCGCCACCGCCGAAGTCGCCGCCGCCCCAGTCGCCGCCCGTGTCGAACCAGCCCGGCGAGTCCCAGCCGCCGAGCATCTCGCCGACCAGCAGGCCGGGGAGGAAGCCGCCGCCGAAGAAGCCGCCGTAGAACGGCGCGTACGCGGGGCCGGCGTCCCAGTAGGGCACCCCGCCGACCTGCCGCGTCCGCGGCTCGTCGCCCCGCTCGACGCGCTGCGCGTCGGCCTCGCAGGCCGGCACCGGCCGCGGCGTGCCGCCCGGGGGCGCCCATTCGACGTCGCGCGTGGACGGTCCATGGCGCGGGTCGAAGAAGCACGGCGGGCGGCGCTCGGGCGGCCTGCGGCCCTCCAGCCGCGCGCGTGCGGAGGTCATCGCCCAGCGCCCCTCCTCCAGCGCGGCGGACGCGGGCGCGAGGTCCGCGGGCCGCCGGGCGGTCTCGAACACGCGGTTGGCCCGGTCGTAGGCGTCGACGGCGCGCGCGTAGTCCTCGCGGGCGGCGCGATCGGCGCCCGGCATCTGGACGTCGAGGTCGAGCGCCCGGATGTCCTCGCCGAGCGCGACGAGGTCGTCGCGCGCGGTCTCCCGCACCTCGGCCAGCTCATCGGCCTCCTGCAGGCGCCGGCGGCGGCGCGAGAGCAGCAGCAGGCCGCCGCCCGCGGCGATCAGCACGAGCAGGAAGACCGCGCCGGCGCCGATGCCGCCAGAGCCCGGCGGCCTGCCCTCGACGCGGTCGACGAAGTCGTCGAGGGCCGCCTGGAGATCGCCGGGGTGGTCGCGCGCGGCCGCGTCGGCGGCCTGCGCGACGTCCGAGCCCGGACCGGCGCGGAAGTGGGTGCCGACGACGACCGCGTACGCGCCGGGGCGGCCGACCTCGGCGCGCAGCTCGCGCGCGAAGCTCACCGGCTCTCCGGCGCGCGCGGGGACGACCGCGAGCCGGATGGCGTGGTCGCCGATCCGCCGCCGCAGCTCGGCGGCGTCGACCTGGCGCGCCAGCTCAGCCGACGGGTCGACGTAGACCGAATCCGTGCGCAGCGCCCGCGCGGCGGCGGACACGACGTCCTGCGCAGCGGCCGCGGCAGGCCACAGCGCGAGGGCGAGGACGGCGAGCAGAACGGCGCGCACCCGGGGGATCTACCCCCCGAGCACCTCGCGCAGCCGCTCGAGGTCTTCGGTGACCTTCTTCTCGAGCCGCCCTTGGAGCACGGGGATCAGCATCCGCGCGGCGATCGACGACGGCTTGGCGTCCAGGCCCTGGGTCACGCGGCTCCCGCCGCCGCCGTTGGCCTCGACGGTGTACGTGTTGGTGATGTCGACGCCGTTGGTCGAGAAGCCGACCACGGCGCTCGTCGGCGGGTCGTAGGCCTCCACCTTCATGTCCAGCGTGATGTGGTTGCCGCCGATGGCGATGACCTGGCGGATCGGGGTGCCGCTGGCGAGCGGGCCTTGCGCCTCATAGGAGGAGACGTCGCTCGTCCACTGCGGGACCTTGTCCTGTTCCAGCAGCCACGGGAAGACTTCGGCGGGCGGCTTCGGAACGTCGATCGTATGCGAGAAGGAGGCCATTGAGCCGGAGGCTACCCACCGGCGGGGGAGGGACCGCGCGCAGGCCTCAGAGGAACGACCTGTGCGGGCGGCCCGGGCTCGAGACCGCGCGCCTCCGCGAGCTCGCGCTCGAGCGTCGCGACGCGCGCCGACATCACCTTCAGGGCGTCGGCGATCGGATCGGGCAGATGGACCCAGTCGGCGTCGGGTCCCTCGGGCCTGCGGCCCTCGACGCGGACGGGATGCCCCGGGTTGCCGACGACGGTCGAGTTCGGCGGCACCTCGTGGATGACGACCGCGTTGGCGCCGATCTTCGCGCCGTGCCCGATCGTGATCGGGCCGAGCAGCTTCGCGCCGGAGCCGATCGTCACGTTGTCCTGCACGGTCGGATGGCGCTTGCCGGTGGCGAAGCCGGTGCCGCCGAGCGTGACGCCCTGGTACAGCGTGACGTTGGCGCCGATCTGCGCGGTCTCGCCGATCACGACGCCCATGCCGTGGTCGATGAACAGGCCGTCGCCGATCCGCGCGGCGGGATGGATCTCGATCCCCGTCAGCGAGCGCGAGAGATAGGCGATCGCGCGCGGCAGGCCCGGGACGCCGCGCTCGCGCAGCGCGTGCGCGACGCGGTGCGCGATCAGCGCGTGCAAGCCTGGCCAGCCGCTGAGGATGCCGAGCGCCGAGACGCCCGCGGCGGCGGGATCGCGCTCGCGTACGGCGGTGACGTCGCCTGTGAGCCGCCGGACGGTCGCTGCGCCGAACATGGACCTACGAGAGGTTACCCGGGGCCGCAGTCCGGGCAGTCGGCGCGCCGCGTCACGGCCACGCGCAGGACCTCCAGGGAAGCCAGATCCACCTGCAGGAACGCATCCGTCAGCGGCGGTGCGGTGCCGGAGAGCAGCTTGAGCGCCTCGAGCGCCTGCAGCGAGCCGATCACGCCCGCCGCCGGGCCGAGCACGCCGGCCTCCGCGCACGACGGCGCGTGCTCGGGCTCGACGGGGAACGCGCAGCGGTAGCACGCCGTCTCCCCCGGCCGGATGCTCATCACGAGGCCGCTCCAGCCGACCACGCCGGCCTCTACGAGCGGCACGCCGGCCGCGCAGCAGGCGGCGTTGACCAGGTGGCGGGTGGCGAACGAGTCCGAGCAGTCGACGATCAGGTCCTGGTGCGCGATGAGCCCGCGCACGTTGTCCTCCTCGACGTACACGGGATAGGCCTCGACGAGGATGTCGGGGTTGAGGAAGCGCAGCTTGGCCGCGGCCGACTCGGCCTTTTGCGCGCCGGCGTCGGGCGTGAAGTGCAGCGGCTGCCGGTGGAGGTTGCTGATCTCGACGACGTCCGAGTCCGCGATGCCGAGCCGGCCGACGCCGGCGCCCGCGAGATACGCGGCGACCGGCGAGCCGAGCGCGCCCGCCCCGATCACCAGCACGCTCGCGTCGCGCAGCGCCAGCTGGGCGAGCTCGGTCCACTCGGGCAGCAGCAGCTGGCGCGAGTAGCGCTCCATCTCGCTGTCGTTGAGCAGCGGCTGCGAGGACTCGGTGACGAACTCCACCGGCGTCGGATCCGGCAGCGCGCGGGCCGCGGCGGCCGCGAGGTCGCGGAAGAAGCTGCGGCGCGAGCTCGACTCGCTCACCGGCGCACGATCCTCGCCGTCGTCCCGGCCAGCTCGACGTCATGGCCCGCCTCGCGGGCCGAGCGCGGCACGCTCTCGACCGCCTCGCCGGGCGGGAGCCGCACCTCCAGCGTGTCGCCGGCCGCGAGGCGCTCCAGCTCGAGCTTCGTCCGCACCCACGTCATCGGACAGCGCAGACCGGTGACATCGAGGACGTGGACCATTGGGGTACCGTAGCGGCCGGCATGGGGCGGCTTTCATATCTCATCCTCCACGGCTACCAGGGCTCAGGGCCCGGTCACTGGCAGACCTGGCTCGCGGGGCGGCTGCGCGCCACCGACGCCCAGGTCGCCTATCCCGATCTGCCGGACGCCGATCAGCCCCAGCTTCGCTCGTGGCTGGACGCGCTGGCTCGCGAGCTGGACGCGCTGCCGTCGGCGCCGGTGGTGCTCTGCCACTCGCTGGCGTGCCTGTTGTGGCTGCACCACAGCGCCGGCGGCGGGAGTCCGGCCGCGCGCGTGCTGATGGTCGCGCCGCCCTCGCGGACGGGCGCGCCCGAGGAGCTGGACTCGTTCTTCCCGGCGCCGCTGGACGCCGGCGCGCTGCGCGCGTCCACGCCCGAGGGCGCGCGGCTCGTGTGCTCAGACGACGATCCGTACTGCCCGGAGGGCGCCCAGCGGCTCTACGGGCGGCCGCTGCAGCTGGCGACCGACCTCATCCCCGGCCGCGGGCACCTGAACCCGGACGCCGGGCTCGGGCCGTGGCCGGAGGTCGAGCTGTGGGCGCGCGAGGGCGTCGCGCCGATCACGGCGTAAGGGCCAGGGCCAGCTCGCGGATCGCTCCCGGATAGCGGTACGTGAGGCCGCCGTGCTTGCCGTCGAAGAGCTCGAGCGTGTGCTGCACGCCGAGCTTCTCCAGCTCGGCGGCGAACGCCTGCGCGCCGAGGTCGAGGTAGTACTCGTCGCGCCGCCCGGCGTCGAGGTGGATCCGCTTCATGTCGCGCAGCGCGCCGGCCCGCTGCGGCGCCATCCGGACCGGATCCTTGGCGAGCCACTGCTCCCACACGTCGTCGATCAGCCGGCCGTGCGCGTCGAACGGGATCAGCGCGCGGCCGGGCTTGGCCGGATCCGGAGAGTAGGCGGCGGCGTAGCCGTAGGTCTCGAAGGGCCGGAAGCGCTCGAACGCGCCGTGGTCGGCCTCGCGCAGGCGGTCGAACAGGATCTCCCACGAGCCGTCGAACTCGTCGCGCAGGATCCGCGCGTGGTGCGGGAACTCGGGCAGGTAACAGGCCTCGAACAGCGCGTCGCCCGCGTGGCTCGCGAGCGCGCCGAAGACGTCGGGCCGGAGCATCGGCACGACCATCGCGCCGTAGCCGCCCGAGGACTTGCCGGTCAGCCCGCGATGGTCGCGGCTCGCGATCGCCGGGTAGCGCTCGTCGACGAAGGAGACGACGTCGTCCGCGAGATAGTCGAGGTAGTTGCCGGTACCGCTGGAGTTCAGGAACTGCGAGCCGCCGTAGCTCGTCCAGGCGTCGACGAACACGATCAGGACGTCCGGGCAGTCACCGGCGGCGAACATCGCGTCCAGGCGCTCGACCATCGTGCGCTCGAACGGCGTGCGGTTGAACCACATGTCGAGCTGGCCGGTGAAGCCCTGGATGACGTAGATGCTCGGCAGCGCCCTCGGGTGGTCGAGCTCGACGCCCGGTGGGCGGTAGACGTAGAGCGGGCGGCGCTCCGGGTCGCCGAGCGGGTTGCCGGCGAGCGCGTCGGATTCGATCACCAGGCGGTCCAGCGTGCCGTGCAGCGGCGGCTCCCACGGCGCGCCGGCGGGGCCCTCGACCTCGCGCGCGCTCACTGTCCCGCTCCGCGTGGCCTTGCCGGGCTCAACGGGCCGATCATGCGACCTGGGCTTGCGTTTCGGGCTCGGGCGCGAAGAACGGCGTGGACACGTAGCGCTCGCCGGAGTCCGGCAGCACGACCGCGATCCGCTTGCCCCGCGCCTCCGGGCGGCGCGCGATCTGGAGCGCCGCGTACAGCGCCGCGCCGCAGCTGATGCCGCACAGCACGCCTTCGCGGCGGGCGGCCAGGCGCGCCGTCTCGATCGCGTCCTCGTCGTCGATGGGGACCACCTCGTCGAGCAGTCTGCGGTCCAGCACCGGCGGGACGAAGCCCGCGCCGATGCCCTGGATCTTGTGCGGACCTGGACGACCGCCGGACAGCACCGCCGACGTCGCGGGCTCGACGGCGATCACCTTCAGATCCTCGTTGCGCTCCTTCAGGAACGAGCCCGCGCCCGTGATCGTCCCGCCGGTGCCGACGCCGGCGACCAGGTAGTCGATCCTCCCGTCCAGCGCCTCCCACAGCTCGGGCCCCGTCGTGCGCCGGTGCGCCTCGGGGTTGGCCGGGTTGGAGAACTGGTCGGGCAGGAAGACGTCGCGGTCCTGCGCCATCGCCTGCGCCGCCGCCACGGCCTCGTTCATCCCGCCGAGCGACTCGGTGATGTGCACCTGCGCGCCGTAGAGGCGCAGCAGGCCCTCGCGCTCCCGGCTCATCCCCTGCGGCAGCGTGAGCACGAGGTCGTAGCCCTTGGCCGCGCACACGAACGCGAGCGCGATGCCGGTGTTGCCGCTGGTCGCCTCGACGATCGTCGTGCGGCCGGGCTCGATCCGGCCCTCGCGCTCGGCGGCCTCGATCATCGAGACGCCGATGCGGTCCTTGACCGAGCCTCCCGGGTTCTGCATCTCGAGCTTGCCGAAGACCTGCGCGCCGTCCGGAGCCAGGCGCCCGAACTGCACCATCGGCGTCCGGCCGACGTGGTCGGCAATGTTGATCGGAATGTCGCCCATTTAGGGAGAAGCCTAGAGATGAAGGGCGTAGGAATCGACGCGCCACCGCTGCGTCATCCCGGTCCGTGCGTAGAGGCGGATCGCGTTCGGGTTGTCGGAGGCGACGCCCAGGCGCCCGGAGCGAAAGCCGGCGCGGGCGGCGCCGGCGAAGGCGCCGCGCAGCAGCGCGCTGCCGAGGCCGCGGCCGGCGTGGTCGGGATGGACGGCGAGCAGGTCGACGTAGGCGACGCGGTTGCCGTGGTCGCGCACGACGGCGAACCCGGCGATCCGGTGCTCGCGGGTCGCCACGATGCTGAGCTCGGGCCGCAGGTTGTGGCCGCGCAGGTGCTCGTCGCCGAAGTGCGCCTTCGACTCGGGCTCGTAGTCCGCATTGCCGGAGAACGCGGCCTCGTTGACGATGTAGAGGTCGCCGGCGTCGGCCTGCAGGTCGACCGGGCGGAGCGCGTAGCCCTTGGGCGGTGGCGGCGGCGTCTCGTCGCCTTCGAGCTCGAGCTCCATGCGCCAGTAGCTGCGCTCGCGCTCGTAGCCCGCCGCGGTCAGGTGCTCGCGCGCCGCGGTGTTGCGGTCTCCGGCGTACTGGTGCAGCGTCGTGAGCCCCTTCTCGCGGGCGCGGCTCTCGGCCCACCCGCGCAGGGCGGTGCCGATCCCCTCGCCCCGGCGCTCCTCGTCGACCGCGATGAGCGCCTCGTGGCCGCGCAACGCCGCGTAGCCGCGGATGCGACTGTGCTCCTCGACCACGACGGCATCGGTGGCGAGGTCGAACTCCGCGGCCGTCCATTCGTCCCTGAGGTCGGCGAGCGTGTAGTCCGGCTCGCCGATGTCGGCGATGTCGCGCGCGATCACCAGCTTCGCTATGGCCTCGGCGTCCGCCTCGGCCGGCGGGCGCATCACGCGGTGATGTCGCGCTTCTTGAGCAGCGCGATCCCGGCGATCAGGAAGATCGCGCAGTAGGCGGCGAGCAGGATCCCGGCGGGGACCTGGTCGAGCGGCGGATGATCGGCGCCGGGGTCGCCGGTGCCGGTGAGCCCGTTGCCGACGCCGCCGAAGCCGTACTTCGCGACCGGGTCGCGCAGCGGCTTGGCGATCGTCAGCAGGTTCTCGAGCACGAAGAGGTAGACGAGCGAGCCGACGATCGCGCCCACCTGGTTGCGGACGAGCGCGCCGACGCCGACGCCGAGCGCGGCGTAGAGGCCGCACGCGACGATCCCGCCGATCACCATCTTCGTCACCTGCGAGCCGGCGAGCCCGGTCTCGATGTCGCGGGCGCCGAGGATCAGGGCCCCGATCAGCGCAGCCAGGCCCGTGGCGACGATCCCGAGGACGAGGCCGGCCGAGACGCTCGCGCCGAGCTTGGCGAGCGTGAGCCTGACGCGGTCGGGCACCACGAGCAGGCTCGGCGTGATCGTCCCGTGCCGGAACTCGCTCGTCATGGCGATGATCCCGAGCAGCAGCGCGAAGACCTGCGCGAAGCCCGCGATCGAGATGACGTCGCGAAGCGAGATGTCGTTCGCGCCCGCCGTCGCGGAGGCGAGGATCACGATCACCAGCACCAGCGCGAGCGCGCCGCCGACGAGGCCGTAGAACGTCCGCGTCGTGCGCAGCTTGAAGATCTCCGCCGCCATCAGCCGGGTCATGACGGTCCTCCGGTCGCCTCGGTGAGCTCGAAGAAGATGTCCTCCAGCGAGGATCCCACGGGCGCGAGCTCGGACACGACGAGCTGGTGCTCGGCGATCACGCGCCCGATGTCCTCGCCGCTGCGGTTGCGCACGATCAGGTCGCCGTCGCCGCTGACCTCGGCGCCCCCGATGACGAGGATGTCGCGCAGCCTCGCGGTGTCGGGACCGGAGACCTTCATCCCGCCGCCGGAGCGGGCGATGATCTCGGTCAGCGTCGCCTGCGCGACCGAGCGGCCCTTGTTGATCACCACGACGTCGTCGGCGGTCTGGGCGACCTCGGCGAGCACGTGGCTCGAGACCAGCACGGCGCGCCCCTCGCGGGCGAGCGAGCGCAGGAAGTCCCGCAGCCAGCGGATGCCTTGGGGATCCAGGCCGTTCGCCGGCTCGTCGAGCACGAGGATCTTCGGGTCGCCGAGCAGCGCGCTCGCGAGCCCGAGCCGCTGGCGCATGCCGAGCGAGTAGCCGCCCGCGCGCCGGTCGCGGGCCTCGGTCAGCGCGACCAGCTCCAGCAGCTCGTCGACGCGGCTGTCGGACACGCCCGCCTCGCGCGCCAGCGCGCGCAGATGGTTGCGCCCGGTACGCCCGGGGTGGAGCATCCCGCCGTCGAGCACGGCCCCGACCGTATGGACCGGGTCCTCCAGCGCGCCGTACGGCGTGCCGAAGATCGTCGCGATTCCCTCCGTCGGGTTGATCAACCCGAGCAGCATCCGCAACGTGGTGGTCTTGCCCGCTCCGTTCGGCCCGAGGAACCCGACGATCCGCCCCTCGTCGACGGTGAACGAGAGGTCGTTCACCGCCAGCACCTCCCCGAAGCGCTTCGTCAGTCCGGAGACCTCGATTGCTTGCGCCATCCCCCACACAACTACCAGCGAAAGCGGCGAGATGACGTGCGCGTCATCCGCATGCGCCGGCGTAGCGGCAGGCGACGGTCGCCGGCCGCTCGACCGGGCGGCCGGCGTCGAGCGACCACGCCAGGCGGATCAGCTGCGCGTGCGTCCAGCCGAGCGGCGTCGCGGAGCCCGTGCCGGTTCCGGGTTCGAACCCGGTCCGGCCCGCCGGCGGGCGGTCGTCCCAGACCTGCTCGGGCAGCATGCCGAACCCGGTCCGCAGCGAGGCGGCCGCGGTGGTGGCGGCGGTGGCCGGGCTCGCGCCGAAGGCGAGCGCCAGCGTCAGATGCCGGCTCCCCTTCAGCCCGGTCCGGTGGTCGGTCTCCAGATCCGTCCAGCCGTCGCTCGCGCCCATGTAGCTGCTGGAGGCGCGGCTGAACGGCGGGTCGGCGGCGATCGCGCTCGCGCCCTTCGCATCCCACGCCGTCATGCCCGCGCCGCGGTCGTCGTCGCCGGTGTTCGAGAGCGCGGGATCCGCGAGCGCGTACAGCCGGTACGGCCGGCCGGTCAGCGACTCGAACGTCACGTCGACGAGCACCGTCGAGCGGTCGGGATCGGTCACGTATGTCTCCGTGATGCGCCAGCGGCCGGAGCGCGCCGTGTCGACCTGCCGGTAGGTGAGGCTGCGCGGGTCGGCGAGCTCGGTCCGCTGCACGGCGTCGCCGGTCTCGCGCTCGGTGAACGTCGCGCCGTCGGAGACGACGAACTGCAGGTCGCGCAGGCTCGGCGTCCCGAGGTCGGGCGCGTAGACCTCGCTCAGCTCGCCGCCGGCGAGCGTGAACCACGTCTTCCCGGCCGTCGTCGTGGAGGTGCCGAAGCCCTCCTTGTCGCCGCGCGTCCAGTTCGCCACCGCCCCCGGCGCGCCCGGAGCGCCCGGAGCCGCGCTCGCGGCCGCCGGCGGCATGGCGGCGCCGAGCGCGGCAACTGCCACAACCCACTTCGCGTGCATGTGCTCGCCTCCAGGGAGGCCCGGTACCTCGGGGGCGAGACGGTCGAACGTGCGGCGAGGCCTACGCGGCCGCGACGGTGCGGTCCAGCAGCGAGTACAGCGCCGAGTAGTGCCGCTCGGCGGCCGCCTCGTCGTACGCGGCCGTGTCGGCCATCGTGTAGCCGTGGGCGGCGCCCTCGTAGACCTCGGCGCGGTAGCGGGCGCCGGCCTCGTCGAGCGCGTGGTTGAGCGCGGCGATGTTGTCCGGGGTCATGCTGCGGTCGTTGTCGGCGTGGCCGAAGTAGAGCTCGGCGCCGATCTCGCCGGCGCGCAGGTGCGGGCTGTCGTCGCCGTCGGTCACGAGGCCTCCCGTGTGGAAGCAGCCGACCGCGGCGACGCGCTCGGGATGCGCGGCGGCGATCGCCCACCCGAGGCGCCCGCCCATGCAATACCCGGTCAGCGCGGCCGGCCCCTCGCTCTCCTGCGCGAGCCCGTCCAGGTACGCCTCGGCGTCGCGCGCGATCAGCTCGGGCGTCAACCCCCGCACGAGCGGCATCACCTTCTCCATCGTCGGTCCGCGCTGCTCGGGGTCCTTGAGGTCGACGCCGGCGAGCAGCTCGCCACGGCCGTTCCGGTAGAAGACGTTCGGCGCCAGCACGACATAGCCATGCTCCGCGATCCGGTCGGCCATCTGCTCGATCTGCGGTCGCAGCCCGAACGCGTCGACGAGCAGCAGCACGCCGGGATGGCGCCCATCATCGTCGGGCCGCGCAAGGTATGCGTCCGCCACGCCGTCGTGCGTCGTGATCTCAACGGTGGTCCCGGTCATGCCGTCTCCTCGTCCGGTTGTTGCACCCGCAAGTATGGCGGGCGGGAGATGAGCGCCGGCTGGGGCTCGCTGCAGTACATGCGGACCGCTCGGCCAACGACCATCGCCGCGGTCAGAAAACTGTGTAACGGTCGGGTGGATGACCGCGGATCGCGAATCCCGCGCCGAGCCCGGTATAGGCTCGCGCCGCGGCGCCGCGGCGATCCGCGCGCCACGGAAAAGAGAGCCAGGCAGACCGTGAAGCGCTCCAGCGGCAGCGAACCCGTCCCCCATGCCGATGGGCGACTGCGCCGCCTCGCGCCGGCGATCCTGATGTGCCTCATCCTCGGAGCCCTCGGCGGGCTGCTGGCGGCGACGGTCTATCACCCCTCGACCGTGCGGGCGTCGTTCACGCCGCCGCGCGAGCCGGCGCGCGACTTCAGGCTGCACGACCAGGACGGCCGCTCGATCACGGTCGGGCAGGCACGCGGCCACGTCGTCATCCTCACGTTCCTCTACTCGACCTGCCGCGACCTCTGCCCGGCGCAGGCGGCCGACATCGTCCAGGCGGTCGGCAAGCTCGGCCCGCTCGCCGGCCGCGTGCTCGTCTACGGCGTCAGCGTCGACCCGGTCGGCGACACCCCGGCTCGGGCGCGCGCGTTCCTGAAGAAGTACGGCGTCTACGGCGGCCCGGTGCACTTCCTGGTCGGCTCGCGCGCCGCGCTGCGGCCGGTCTGGCGTGCCTACGGGATCGTCCCGATCAACGCGACGCCGCAGGAGGCGCGCGACGCCGCGGTCGCCTACGACCGCCTCCAGAGCGGCGGCGTAAAGAGCCGCCCGTACCTGCCGCCCGAGCGGTCCGCGCCGCCGGCGGCGCAGGAGCCGTTCCCCGACGCGACCGACCTGCGCTACCGCGGACGCGCCCGCCATCACGCCGGGGTCGACTTCGAGCACTCGGCCTACGTGATGCTGATCGACAAGCGCGGTATCCAGCGCGTCGGCATCCCGTTCGAGCAGCTCACGCCGGACTCGCTCGCCGCCGACCTGAAGCGGCTGCTCACCCAGCGCTAGCTCGCGGGTGCGGGGCTCAGATGTAGTACATCGTCGCGCCCGCCGCCTGGTTCTCGCGCTCGACCACGTCGGCGATCGTGGACTTGGCGAGGACGGCGCGGGCGGCGTCCGCGGCCTCGGCGAAGATGCCCTCGGCGTCGGCGCCGAGCCGGCCGTCGAGCAGCTCGACGACCTCTAGGACGGTGACCTCGCCCGGCTCGCGGGCGAAGGCGTAACCGCCCTTCACGCCGCGCTGGGAGCGCAGGACGCCCGCGCGGCGCAGGACGGCGAAGAGCTGCTCGAGGAACTGGACTGGGACGTCGCGGCGGCGCGCGAGCTCGCCGATCGGGACGGGGCCTGCGCCGCCGCAGCGGGCGAGCTCGGCCAGTGCCCGGATCGCGTACGGCGACTTGGTGGTGATCGAGAGCACGCACGCATCCTGACAGGCCTATCGGCTCGCTGGGACGGGGAACGCGACCGGGCTGCGATGGCCGTCGCGGTCGATCGCGCGCACGCCGAAGAAGAAGTCGTCCTTCGACATGCCGTTGGCCGTGTAGTCGGTCACGTTGCCGGCCGGGATCGTGTGCGTCCGAGCGCGGCTCGTCGGTGTTGCGCCAGACGATCTCGTAGCCGGCGGCGTCCGGCTCCGGGCTCGCGTTCCAGCGCAGCGTGGTGTCGTTGGTCAGGTTCGCCGTGATGGTGCGGGCGTTCTTGGGCGCGGCGGGCGCGCGCGCCGGCGACGCGAGCGCCCGCGTTCACGCGCGCGACGCGGGCGATGTAGTCGAAGTCGACGTACTGCGGCAGATCGCCGTGCTGCAGCCGTCCTGGACCCGCACGTCCTGGTGCTGGTGCTCGTTGGTCGCATCGGGCTGCGTGAAGCGCGCCGCCGCGTAGCCGCGCTCGAGGAACGGGATGTGGTCGCCGCCGCGCAGGTAGCGGTCGCGACGGTGGATCACCTGCACGTCCATGCCGATCGTCGCGTCGAAGTGACGCGTGGCCATCACCCGCGCCATCTCGACCACCGCGATCACGCCCGAGGCGTCGTCGTCGGCGCCCCCGTTCGTGGACGGGACGGAGACTACTCCGGGTAGTTAGAGCCAGCCGCGCTCGGTCGCGTGCAGGACCGCCTGCGCGCGATCGACGGCGCCGAGCTTGCCGTAGATGTTGTGCAGGTGCGTGCGCACCGTGCTCGTGGAGAGCGACAGCTCGAGCGCGATCTGCTTGTAGACCATGCCCTGTGCGAGGCGCTTGAGGACGTCCACCTCGCGCGCCGAGAGCGGGCACGGCTCGACCGCCCGCGGGCGGTCGTTGCTCGGGTACGGAAGATCGTAGAGCACGGCGCGCAGCTCGCTCGGCCCGAAGCCGACGTTGCGCGCGGCGCGCAGGAGCTCCGTCGAGGAGACCGGCGAGCCCTGCGAGTAGTGCGCGAGCATGTCCGCCAGGCGGACGAACGCGGCGTCGCCCTGGGCGTCGTCGGAATGGTGACGCTCGATCGCCGACGCGACGGCCTTCGGCAGGTTCCAGCGGCGGGCGAGCACGCCGCCGACCAGCGCGTGATCGACGCCCAGCTCGCGGCGCTCGTAATGCAGCCGTTCCTCCGGCGTGCGCGCCGGTCCGTGGACCTGCTTCGGATAGCCGGGGTAGGCGTGCATCAGCACGAGCTTGCCGACGTCGTGCAGCAGCGCCGTGACGAGCAGCCGGTCGCGGTGGCCGTAGCCGGCGGAGGCGGCGAGGCGGTCCGCCGCGCGCTGGACGGCGACGGCGTGCAGGCGGAAGCGCTCGGGAGCGGCGTCCCACGTCTTCCCCCGCTCGAAGAACTCGAACGTCTCGGCGTTCGCCGCCAGCCGCTGGACGGCCTCCGGCGAGAGCACCTCGACCGACCCGACGACGGACTCGACCTGCCCGCGGCGCGGGGACTCCAGGCCGTTGGCGAGCCGCATGACCGAGATCACCAGCGCGACGTCGGACTCGATCGCGCGCACCACGTCGGCGATCGACGGGCGCTCCTCGGAGATCAGGGCGAGCAGCCGGTTGCGCGACTCGGCGAGCGCCGGGAACACCTCGAGCGCCTCGAAGGCGGCCGTGAGGCGCTTGCCGTGGCCTTCGTTGCGCGGGCGACCCACGACCGCGTACGGCGCTTCCTCGCGGACGCGAGCCTTTACGGCGGCCGGTGCGGGTGCGGTGCTCATGAGCTGATGATCGGCTGGATCGTCTTGATCTGGAGTGTTGGCAGGGGTCATGGATATGCCGCCTTGACCCGCTATCGGCATCTGCGGACCGATGGTTGAGGCGCCCGCCATCTTCCCCTCCCTATCCCGCCTGCTCTGCGTCGAGCGCATCTCCCACCCTTGCCAGGCCCTCGGAGCGTCCGAGGAGCGCGACCGTCTCGAAGATACCTGGTGAAACGGTCGTTCCGGTAAGAGCTACGCGCAACGGCTGGAAAAGTTGCTTGGGTTTGCGCTCCGTGCGATCGACGACCGCGCGCAGCGCCTCCTCGACGTTCTCCGGCGTCCAGGGTTCCGGGAGCGCCTCCAGCGCGCCCTTGGCGTCCTGCAGCGCGTCCCGGTGGTCCGGCGTGGAGAGGAACTTCTGGCGTGCCGCGGGGTCGTCGAACGGGCCGTCGAAGAAGGAACCGGCGAGCGGCCAGAACTCGTCGAGCGTCGACATCTTGTCCTGCGTGATCGCGACGGCGTCACGCAGCCCCGTGCGGCCCGTGAACTCCTCCAGGCGAGCCGTCAGGTCGTCGAGCGGCAGCCCGCGCAGGTAGCGGCCGTTGACCCAGCGCAGCTTCTGCTCGTCGAAGACCGCCGGGGCCTTGGAGACGCGCTCGAGGCTGAAGAGCTCTTGGAGTTCGGGGATCGTGAAGAACGTGGTCGACTCGTCGTAGCCCCAACCGAGGAGCGCGAGGTAGTTGATGACTGCCTCACGCAAATACCCGGAATCTCGTAGATCTTGCACCGACGCGGCACCGTGGCGCTTCGACAACTTCTTGCCGTCGGGCCCATGGAGCAGGGGCAGGTGGGCGTAGACCGGGACCTCGGCGCCCAGCGCCTCGTATATGCGGACGTGCTTGGGCGTGTTGGAGTAGTGGTCGGCGCCGCGGACGACGTGCGTGATGCCTTCGTCCATGTCGTCCACCACGACGGCGAGGTGGTAGATGGGCGTGCCGTCGGCGCGGGCGATCACCAGGTCGTCGAGCAGGGCGTTCTCGAACGCCGTCTCGCCGCGGATGACGTCGCAGACGACCGTGGTGCCCTCGTCGGGCATCCGCAGGCGTACCGCGCCCTCGCCCTCGTCGGCGCCGCGGAAGCCGCGATTGTCGTTGGCGTCCTTGTAGGCGCGGACCTCTTCGGCGCCGGCCGTCGTGCGATACGCCTTGCCCTCGTCGAGCAGCTGCTGGACCACCTGCGCGTGCCGCTCGGCGTTCTGCGTCTGGAAGATCGGGCCCTCGTCCCAGTCGATCCCGAGCCACTCGAGCGACTCGAAGATCTTGTCCACGTTCTCCTTCGTGGAGCGCTCGCGGTCGGTGTCCTCGATCCGCAGCACCAGCTGTCCGCCCGAGCCTCGTGCCAGAAGCCAGTTGTACAGTGCCGTCCTCGCGTTGCCGATGTGCAGCGCCCCAGTGGGCGACGGAGGAAAGCGGACTTTCATGGGCACAAGCATGGCACCCGAGGGCGACGCCCCGCCGGCATGCTGATCGGCGCACACGTCTCCCCCGCCGGCGGCCCCGCCAACGCCGTCGCGCGGGGCGACGAGCGGCACTGCACCGCGATCCAGATCTTCAATCAGAGCCCGCGCCAGTGGAAGGGCCGCCTCTACAAGGAGGAGGAAGTCGCAGCGTTCCGGGAGGCGCTCGACGGCTCGCCGATCGAGACGGTGATCATCCATGCGATCTACCTGCTCAATCCCGCTTCCGAGAAGGCGGAGTTCCGCGAGAAGTCGCTCGAGGCGCTGACGCTCGCGCTCAACGCGGGAGCGCAGCTCGGGGCGCTCGGCGTGGTCCTGCACCCCGGTTCAGCATTGAAGAGTGAAGACGTCAATGCGGCGATCAAGCGCGCCGGTGAGGTGATCAAGGAGGCGCTGGACGCCTCCGAGGGCTGCGACCTGCACCTGGAGGACACGGCCGGCGCGGGCGGGACGCTCGGGCGCTCGTTCGAGGAGCTGGCGGCGCTGATCGAGGCGTCTGGAGGCGGCAAGCGGCTCGGCGTCTGCCTTGACACGTGTCACCTGCACGCGTCCGGCTACGACATGCGCACGGAGGACAGCGTCGCCTCGGTCGTGGACGACTTCGACCGCATCGTCGGGCTCGACCGCCTGCATTCCCTGCACGTCAACGACTCGGTCAACGCTCTCGGCTCCAACCGCGACCGGCACGTGAACCTCGGCGACGGCGAGATCGGCGCGGCGGGCATCGCTGCGTTCCTGTCCGAGCCGCGCTTCGACGGGCTGCCGGCGATCTTCGAGGGCCCCGGGCACAAGGGCAAGAACGTCGAGCCCGAGGACATCGAGAACATGCTCGCCCTGCGCGAGCGGGGGCTGAAGGCGCGCAGGAAGGGCTAGGGCGCGCGTGGCGCCACGCGCGCGAGGCCCCGCTCAGGCGGCGACGGCGGTCGCGGGGCCCAGCAGGGCCTCGAGCTCGGCCTTGAAGCCCGCGTCGCGGGCCTTGACCTTGTAATCGGCGCCGAACTTCAGGCGCCGGAGGCCGGTCCGCGTGTGCATCTCGAGCACGAACTCCATGTCGCCCGGGTAGCGCTCGAACAGCTCGCGCAGGTCGGCCACGACGGACGCGGGCAGCTGCGCGGCGTCGACGCGGCGCTTGAAGGCGGTCGGCTGCGTCGCGGCGATCTTCGCGATCTGCGCCTTGGCCTTCGCGATCTCCGCGTCGGTCGGTTCGAACGCCTCGACGTCCTGCACGATCACGCAGACCTTGCCGGCCTCCTTGTGATCCACGCGGCCGCGGACGAGCACGATCGCGTCGTTGGCCACGACGCCCTCGGCGGCGGCCAGCGACTTCTCGAAGACCACGATCTCGACCGAGCCGTCGAGGTCGTCGAGCGTCGCGAACATCATCTGCGAGCCCGAGCGGGTGCGGATCTTCTTGGACTCGGTGATCATGCCGCCGACCTTCACCCAGTCGCCGTCGCGCTGGTCGATCACCTTGTCGCACGAGCAGTCGGCCTTCATCTTCAGCGCCTCGCGCACGCGCTTGAGCGGGTGCTCGGAGATGAAGATGCCGATCGACTCCTTCTCCTTGGCGAGGAGCTCTGTGCGGTCGTACTCGTGCGTCGGGATCGGCCGGTGGCTCGGCGCCGCGAACGGCGTCGAGGCGTCGGTGGCCGGCTTGGCGTCGATCAGGTCGAAGATCGAGCCCTGGCCCGTCTGTGCGTCCTGCTGCGCGCGCTGGCCGGAGGCCTGCGCGTCGTCGAGCACCTCGATCATTCCGCGGCGCGTCGCGCCGGTGGAGCCGAATGCGCCGCAGTTGATCAGCGCCTCGATCGAGCGCTTGTTGACCGTGCGCGCGTCCACGCGTTCGCAGAAGTCCCACAGCGACGTGAACGGCCCCTTGTCCTCGCGGGCCTTCTTGATCGCCTCCACCGCCGCGTAGCCGACGCCCTTGACCGCGTCCAGGCCGAAGCGGATGTTGCCCTCCACGACCATGAACTCGTGGTCTGACTCGTTGACGTCCGGCGGCAGGATCTCGATCCCCATCGCCTCCGTCTGGTTGACGAAGAACGGGACCTTGTCCTTGGTGTCCATCACCGAGGAGATCAGCGCCGCCATGTACTCGGCCGGGTAGTTGGCCTTCAGCCACGCGGTGCGGTAGGAGATCAGCGCGTAGCAGGCGGCGTGGGACTTGTTGAACGAGTAGTCGGCCGACTTCTCGTTGGTCGCCCACAGGGTCTCGATCACGTCCGGGGCGGTGCCCGACGCCCGGCAGCCCTCGACGAACAGCGGCTGCAACTCCGCCATCGCCGCGCGGTTCTTCTTGCCGATCGCCTTGCGGAGGTCGTCCGCCTTGGCGCCGCTGAACCCGGCCAGGGACTTGGCGATCTGCATCGCCTGCTCCTGGTAGAGGATCACGCCCTTGGTCGACTCGGTGATCGGGCGCAGACGGTCGTCGATGAAGGTGATCGTGTCCGGGTTGCGCTTCCCGCGCGCGTACGCCGGGATCTGGTCCATGGCGCCCGGGCGGTAGAGCGCCACGAGCGCGACGAGGTCCTCGAACTCGGTCGGCCCGACCTTCTTGAGGGCCTCGCGCATGCCCTCGGATTCAAACTGGAACACGCCGATCGAGTCGCCCCGGGCCATCATCTCGTACGTCTTCGCGTCGTCCAGCGGCAGCGTGGCCATGTCCGGCCGCTCGCCCGCCGAGCGCTCGATGATGTCCAGCGCGTCCTCGATCACGTCCAGGTTGCGCAGGCCCAGGAAGTCCATCTTGAGCAGCCCGAGCTCCTCGACGGGCTTCATCGAGAACTGCGTGACCGTGCGGTAGACCTTCCCACCGTCCTCGCCCGTGCCGGCGTCGGCCAGCTGCAGCGGCACGATGTCGGTCAGCGGCCGGTCGGAGATCACGACGGCGGCCGCGTGGATCGACGCGTTGCGCACGATGCCCTCGAGGCCCTGCGCGACGTCGACGATCTGCTTGGCGACCGGGTCGCGAGCGACCTCGTTGGCCAGGTCGGCTCCCGGCTGCAGGCACTCGTCGAAGCTCGGCGGGCGGCCCATGATCGGATCCGGGATGAGCTTCGCCAGGCGGTCGCCGACCCCGTAGTCGTGTCCGAGCACGCGCGCCGCGTCGCGCGTCGCCGCGCGCGGGAACATCTTGCCGAACGTGATGATCTGCGCGACCCGGTCGGCACCGTACTTCTCGGTCACGTACCGGATCACGCGTTCCCGCCCTCGCACCGAGAAATCGATGTCGATATCCGGCATCGACACGCGCTCGGGGTTGAGAAAGCGCTCGAACAGCAGGTCGTAGCGCAGCGGATCGACGTCCGTGATCTGCAGGCAGTACGCCACGATCGAGCCGGCCGCCGAGCCACGGCCCGGGCCGACCGCGATGCCGTTGGACTTGGCGTAGTTGACGAAGTCCCAGACGATCAGGAAGTAGGCGTTGAAGCCCATCCGGTCGATGACCCCGAGCTCCATCTCCATGCGCTCGACGGCGGCCGCGGGCGGCGGGTCGCCATAGCGCTCGCGCAGCCCCTCCAGCACGAGCTCGCGCAGGTACGTCTTCTCGTCCACCCCGCCGGGGCAGTCGTAGCGCGGGATCAGCTGGCCGTCGAGGGCGATCGAGACGTCGCAGCGCTCGGCGATCTCCAGCGTCGCCTCCAGCGCGCCCGGGAAGTCCCTGAACGACTCGGCCATCTCCTCCGAGCTCTTCAAATAGAACTCGTTGGTGGAGAACGACATCTTCGGCGCCGCGAGCGTCGACTTCGTCTGCACGCACAGCAGCGCGGCGTGGTGGTGGAAGTCCTCCCGGCGCAGGTAGTGCACGTCCGCCGTGGCGACCAGCGGGCGGCCCATCTCGGCGGCGAAGCGCTTCATCGCCGCGTTGACCTGCTCCTGCTCGTCCAGGCCGTTCTTCTGGACCTCGAAGTAGACGTCCTCCGGCCCGAACACCTGCACCAGCTCGTCCAGGTGCGCGCGCGCCTCGCCGAGGTTGTCGGCGACGATGCGCTGGCTGGAGCGCGACGCGAGGCACCCCGTCAGGCAGATCACGCCCTCGGCGTGCTGCGCGAGCAGTTCCATGTCCACGCCCGGCTTGCCGCGGTGCAGGCCCTCGAGGAAGCCCTTGCTGGAGAGCGTCGTGAGGTTCCTGAACCCCTCGTCGTTGCGCGCGAGCAGCGTGAGGTGGTTGCGCTCCACCTTGCGATCGCGCACACGGCGATCGTCCACGTAGTAGGCCTCGAGCCCGAGCAGCGGCTTGATGCCGTGCTTCTTGGCGGCCTTGTAGAGCTCGACCGACCCGTTCATCACGCCGTGGTCGGTGAGGCCGATGGCCGGCTGGTCGTACGCTGCGGCGCGCTCGGCCAGCGCGTCGATCTTGCAGGCGCCGTCGAGCAGCGAGTACTCGGAGTGGACGTGCAGGTGGGCGACTGAGGGGCTGCTCACGGGCCGGAAACGATAGGCGGGTTGCCGGACGCGATCCCGGGCATCGCCCGCATCTTGCGCCGAAGTTCGCGGCCGCGCGTTGTGGACCGGCGGCTGGTCCAGGTGTGGTCGAGGGAACCTTGACAGCGGTTGTCGGATCGTCGGACAATCCGACGCATGGAGGGGGTCTACAGCGCGTTGGGGGTCAGACGCGTGATCAATGCGTGCGGTATCTACACCGACCTGGGCGGCTCATGCCTGAGCCCCGCGGTGTGGGCGGCGGCGGCCGAGGCGAACAGGACGTGGGCGTCCGTGCCGGATCTGCTGGAGGGAGCCGGCGCGCGGATCGCGGGACTGGTGTCCGCCGAGGCGGCCCGGGTGGTTCCGGGTGCCTCGGCGGGCATCGCGCTGTCGGTGGCCGCGTGCATCGCGCGCGGGGACGGCGCGGTCGGCGAGGCGCTGCCCGCGACCGACGCCGTCGTGCTCATTCAGCGCGCGCACGCGGCGTACAGGTACGCGCGGTGCGCCGCGCTCTCCGGGGCGCGGGTCGTCGCGGTCGACTCGCTCGCCGAGGGCCTGGAGCTCTCCCCCGTCGCGATCCTCCATCCGGCCCACCTGGACGATGCCGGGGAGCCGCTGGCCTCGGTGCGCGAGCTCGGCGTGCCGGTGGTCGTCGACGCCGCATATCTGAGCCATCCGCCCTCCGAGCTCGGGCGCTGGGCGTCCGGCGCCGACTTCTCCTGCTTCTCGGCCAAGTACTTCTGGGGGCCGAACGCCGGCGGGTTCGTGGCCGGCCGGCGGGAGCGGATCGCCGACCTCGCCGCGCTGGACTTCACCGGCTACGAATCCGGCCCGTGGCGGACATTCGGGCGCGCGTTCAAGCTCGACCGGGCGACGATCGCCGCGACGGTGGCGGCGCTGGAGGAATGGTTCGCGCTCGACCATGCCGCGCGCTGGGAGGGATACGCGCGCCTCGCGCGCGAGCTGGCCGGCGCCTTCCCGGGCGCGGTCCTGAAGCACTTCACGCTCGACGAGCGGATCGTGGACGGGCCGGTCAACGCGGTCGTCGTGCCGGGCGGCGCGCGGCTCGCGGACGCGCTCGCCGCGGGCGATCCGAGCGTACGCACGATCGTCGACGGCGACGACCTCGTGCTGTGCACCGAGACCTTGACCACCACCGAGGTGGCCGAGATCGCGGCGATCCGGCGCGCCGCGACGACGGTGGCGGGATGATGTCGGGCGTGACGTTGCGGGTGGCTCGGGCGTCGACGAGCTCGATGCTCGCGAACCTGCTGAGGGACGAACTCCTGTCTGGGGCGCTGCCTCCGGGCTCGCCGTTGCGCGACACCGAGCTGGCGGCGCGCGCGAACGTGTCGCGCGGGACGGCGCGCGAGGCGCTGGCCGAGTTGGCCCGCGACGGGCTGGTGGTGCAGACGCTCCACCGCGGGGTGCGGGTGGCGAGCCCGACCGAGCGCGACATCCAGGACGTCTACGGCGCGCGCCGGGTGCTGGAGGGCGCGGGGCTCGACGCGCTGCTCCGCACCGGGTCGCTGGGCGGGCTGGAGGACGCGCTCGACGCGCTCGCGGCGGCGCGCAGCGTGCCCGAGGGCGTCGAGGCGGACGCCTCGTTCCATCTCGCGATCGTCGCAGCGACCGGCGTCGACCGGCTCGTCGCGGCGGCGGAGCGGGCGATGCGCGAGGTGCGGCTGGTCCTGTGCGCGGCGGACCGCGCGACGGCGGACCTCGACGTGGCGGTGGCGGGGCACCGCTCGCTCCTGGACGCGATCGCCGGCGGCGACGCCGCGGTCGCGCGCCGGGCGCTGCTCGATCACCTGGCGCACGGCGAGGGGCGCGCCCGCTCGGTGGTGGCGCGGCGGTGACGCTGCTGCTGGGCGCGGACGACGTCCGGGCCCTGATCGCCCCTGCCGACGCGCTGGAGGCGGTGCGCGGCGCGTTCGTGCGACTCGCGCGGGGCGAGGCGACGGTGCCGGAGATCATGGACTTCGAGTTCCCGGGCGGCGGCGAGGGGCACGTGAAGGGCGCGTGGCTGCACGGGGACGCGTTCTGGTCGGTCAAGGCGGCGACCGGATTCCCGGCTGCCGGCGCCTCGGGCATCTCGCTCGTGCTGTCGGCCCTGGACGGGCGGGCGGCCGCGGTCGTGATGGACGGCGGGCTGCTGACCGAGCTGCGGACCGCGGCGGCGGGCGCGCTGGCCGCGTCGCTGCTCGCGCGTGCCGATCTGGAGCAGGTCTGCGTCGTCGGCGCGGGCGGGCAGGCGCGGTTCCAGGTCGAGGCGCTGCTCGGGGTCCGGTCGCCGCGGCGGATCGTCGTGTGGGCGAGACGGGTGGCGCAGGCGCGCGAGTGCGCGCTGGAGCTGCGGGCACGGTTCGGGGTCGAGGCGGACGGGGTGTCCGAGCTCGAACCCGCGGTGCGGGGGTCCGACCTCGTCGTCACCGTGACGGCTTCCCGCGCGCCGCTGATCCGCTCCGGCTGGCTGCGTCCGGGCGCGCACCTGACGGCGGTGGGCTCCGACATGCCCGGCAAGCAGGAGGTCGAGGCGGCGGTGCTGGGAGAGGCGGACCTGGTGGTGGCCGATCACCCGCCGGTGGCCGCGGTCAACGGGGAGCTGCAGCACGCTCTGGCTGCGCACGCGGTGGCGCTCGAGGACGTCGCGGCGCTCGGGACGCTGCCCTCGCGGACGCGCGAGTCCGACGTCACGGTGTGCGACCTGGTGGGAATCGGCGTGCAGGACGCGGCCATCGGCACGCTGCTCGTCACCCGGGCGCTCGAGGCCGGCGCCGCCGGGATGCCTGTTCGCTGACAGACCGGTCATTCGGGCAGGTACCGGCGCGCGGACCGTTGACACTGTGTTACTTGACAGTGGACTGCGATCCTCAGAGCATCGTTGAAGTGGTCACGCACGCCGGCCCCATGGCGTCCCGTGCCGCCCGCAGGGCGTTGCGGCCGTCGCGAACCCCTCGCCGCCCCGGATACGGGCGCGTTGTCCGTGCGCGGACCAGAGCGCGCTCGGGCGTGTCCGCGCGGCGACGCACCGTTTTGAGGAGTGGCAGATGACGCTGCTGCCACTCGAGCGCACCTCCCCCGCCGACGACGTCGTCGAGGCGTTGCGCGACATCGTGCTCGGCGGCGAGTACCCGCCTGGGACGGCGCTGCCGGACACCGAGGTCATGCGGCGGCTCGGCGTCGCGCGCGACCTCGCGCGGGCGGCGCTGGGGCAGCTGGAGCGCGAGGGCCTCGTGGTGCACTCGCTGCACCGCGGCCCCGAGATCGCGCGGCTGTCCGTCGAGGACGTGCGCGATCTGTACGCGGCGCGGCGGACGCTGGAGCTCGCGGGGCTCGAGGCGCTCGTCCGGCGGCGGCCGGCGGACGACGTGTGGCTGCGGGCCGCGGTCTTGAGCATGACCGAGGCGGCGAAGGCGGGCGACGGCCGCGCCGCGGTCGCCGCGGACGCCGCGTTCCACCTCGCGCTCGTGGCCTCGACGTCCTCGCGCCGCCTGCGCGTGGCGGCCGAGGCGGCGCTGCGCGAGCTCCGCGTCGTGCTCGCGATCGCCGACCGCGTCGCGTCCGATCTCGACGAGCTCGCGGCCGACCACGCGGCACTGCTCGAGGTCATCGTCCACGCACCGGGCCCCTCAGCGCGAGCGGCGCTGCTCGACCACCTGCGGCGGGGCGAGTCCCGCGCGCTGGCGGTCACCCACGGGGCCTGAGGGCCGGCGCTCAGGCCGCGCCGCGGGCGCGGTCGGTCCACTCCTTGAGCAGCGAGACGGCCGCGCGATCGCCGCGGACGAGCGGGCGGTCGCCGGCCGCCGACGGCTCGTCGCGGAGCAGGCGGTCAAAGGCGGCGCGGGTCATCGTCACGGTCGCGTCGGCGGGACGCTCGGACTCGCCGACGGTCACGCCGGCGCCGTCGTCGACGGTGATGTACCACGTGCGCGGCTCGGGCTCGGTGACCTGCTGCGCGACGGTGAACGCGTGGCCGGAGGTCCACGAGGGATCGATCGCGAACGGCAGCGCGGCGAAGACGTGCGCGGGGTCCAGGCGAGCGCCGGCCCGCACGGCCTCCGCGAGGCTCATCTGCGCGGCGGGGAGTGCGCGCAGCACGCGCGCCTTGCGCCGGCGCCGCGTGACGCGGGCGCGTCCCGTGAACCGCCCGATCCGCCGCTCCCCGCCGGCGAGCAGCTCCGCCAGGGTCAGCGCGTCCGACCGAAGCTCGAACCGGGCCGCTCGCCGCGATCGCGCCTTGTGGAGGGGCTCCACGGTCGCGACGCCGTCCTGCACCGTCACGGCGAACGTGCCGATGCCGTCGATGGTGAGGTCGTACGCGAGCGGCTCGTCGAGCAGCGGTCCCTGCGCGGGAAGCAGCCCTACGAGGATCTCGCCGGCGATCACGGGGTCGTGCTCGGCGAGCGCCACGAGGACGCGGCGAAGCGGCCGCGCCTCGGCGATCGCGGAGCTGTCCACGGCGCCGGCCTCGGACTCGCCGCTCGGCGCTCCGGCAGCGACGCGATCGCCGGCCGCGTCGAAGCCGGCACTCGTGGGCGACTGGTCGACCGGACGAGACGCCCGGAGCGTGGCGGCGGCCGCGGCGAGGTTCGCGAGGAGCTCGCCGGTCTCCTGGTCGGGGCGGCGGGCGGCGGCGGCCGCGGACTCCGTCTGCTCGCGCGCGCGGCGGGCGAACGCGTCGGCGTCGCTCGCCGCGGCGCGGTTGAGCTCGGCGATGCGCTGCATCAGGGCGGAGCCCTCCTCGCGCGACTCCCGCAGCGTCTCCTCGACGTGGGCGCGGGCGCTGCGCTCGGCTTCGAGTGCCGTCCGCAGCCCTTCGGCTTCGCCGCGCGCGACGTCGGCGTCGCGCTGCGCTCCCGCGAGCTGGGCCTCGGCGGCCTCGTTCTTGGCGCGCTCGCGCCGCGCCTGCGCGAGCGCCATGCGGAGATCCGCGGCGGTGCGGCGGGCGACCGCGTGAGTGATGCGCTCGGCCTCGAGCTCCGCCGTGAGCGCGGCGAGCGCGCTCTGGTCCGCCGCGCGAGCCGCGCGCGCGGCGCGGAGATCGGCGCGCACGCCGGCGAGGGCGGCCAGCACCGCGTCCCGCGCGGCCCGCTCGCCTTCCGCTGCACGAGCGATCGCCTCCGCCGCGCGGCCGAGCTCGCGCTCCAGCTCGGCGCGCTTCGCGGTCCATACGGCCTCCGCCTCGAACACCGAGCCCGCGAAGATGTCCGGTGGGTCTGCCCATGAGCGGGCCGCCGATCCCAGAGACGCCCGCTGGAACGGCTCGATATGGCCTGCGGGAGCCGCGGAGGTATCGGACAGCGGGGCGTCGGGCGCGGGAACGGCGGGAGCGCCGTCGATGGCCGGAGATGGTGCGGCAGGCGCGACCGGAGAGGGCGCGGCGGCCTCGGGCGCCGCGCCGGCGGCGGGAGACGGCGCCTCGAGCGCCGCATCGCCGGGCAGAGACGGCGCCGGGGCGGTGGCGCGCGGTGCGGGAGCCTCGGGGACGGCCGAGGCCGTGTCGTGCGAGGTCGGGGGCGCCGCCGGAGCCGGGGACTCCGTTGGGCGTGGGAAGCGGAGGGCTCGGAGGCTCGCGAGCACGGAGGGGTCTATGACCTCCGCGCGCGGCTCGACGGGTGGGTCCGGCAGGGCGAGGCGGATGCCGTCCGGCCACTCGAGGGTCGTCTCGGACCACCCGGCCGTCACGAGCTCGGGCGCGATGAGGTAGGACGCTCGCCACTCTTGGGCGCGCGTGAAGCGCGACGTGGCGCGCGGCGCGATCCGCTGCTCGCCCGTGGGCGTGTTGAGGACCAGCGTGGGTGCCGTGCTGGTGGGCGCTTCGCCGTGGACCCGCAAGAGCCGGCTCCCGCCCAGCGCAGGGAGCCACTCGGCGAACTCGACCGCAGGCCCGGCCGGCCGGCCGGGCAGCGTTGAAGGCGTCGGGTCTGCCATGTGGCCCGCCATCCTGCCAGGCGGACCGGCGGCAACCCGGCGGGCGCGCTAGTTGAGACGCCCGCGGAGGGCGACGAGCGCGGCGGCGAGCGCGAGCGTGCCGCCGGCGAGCACCGGCTTCGGGCCGGAGCGGCGGCGCAGGAACCGCTTGGCGACGAACCAGGCGACCCGGCCGAGCAACGAGTAGAACATGCTCCCGGGGTACCCGCCAGGGCCTGCCGGCAGACGTGCCCGGCTCGTGGCGGTATCCGCGAGATACGCGCGGCCGGGCGGAGACGCCCACGGCGCGCGTGGGTCGCCGAGATGCGCCCGGCGCGGGACCCCGAAGGGCACCGTGTCAGGGCGCGGCGGTGGGCCGCCGCGCCCGGACGAGTTCGCGCTACTGGTCCCCGCGCGCGCGGCGCGCCATCCTGGACTGCAGCGACCAGATCTCGATGAAGCCCGGCGACGCCGACTGGGAGAACAGGCCTCCCGAATCGGCGAACGTGGCGAGCTGGGCGTCGTAGACCGCGTTCGGCGACTCACGCGTCACGACCCGCACCGAGCCCTTGTAGAGCTTCAGCCCGATGGTTCCCGTCACGCGCGTGTTGACGTGCTCGACGTACGCCTGGATGTCCTCGCGCAGCGGCTCCCACCACAGGCCCGCATAGACCAGGTACGCCCACTTGCGGTCGAGCTCGGGCTTGAACTGGTTCTGGTGGATGGTGCCGACCAGCCGCTCCAGCTCGCGGTGCGCCTTCAGTAGGATCGCGGCCGCCGGCACCTCGTAGATGTCGCGGACCTTCAGGCCCACGATCCGGTCCTCGATGTGGTCGACGATCCCGACACCGTGCTTCATGCCGATCGAAGCCGCGCGCTCGAGCAGATCCACCAACTTCAGCCGCTCACCGTTGAGGGACACCGGGACGCCGGCCTCGAACCCGACGGTCACGATCTCGGGCTCGTCGGGCGCGAGCTCGGGGCGCGTCACGAGCTGGAAGACGTCGTCGTCCGGCGCGTGCGCGAGGTCCTCGATCCACTTGCCCTCGGACGACCGGCCCCAGAGGTTGTCGTCGATCGAGTACGGCGCGGTCTCGGTCCCGCCCTTGACGGGGATCCCGTGCTTGCGCGCGTAGGCGATCTCCTCGTCGCGCCCCATCTGCCACGAGCGCACGGGCGCGATCACCTTCAGCTCCGGCGCCAGCGTGGCGATCGTCGCCTCGATGCGGACCTGGTCGTTGCCCTTGCCGGTGCAGCCGTGGGCGATCGTGTCGCAGCCGGTCCGCCGCGCGTACTCGACCGCGAGCTTGGCGATCAGCGGGCGCCCGAGGGCGGTGAAGAGCGGATAGCCGTCGCCGTAGTCGGCGTTGGCCCGGATCGCCGGCGCCACGTACTCCGACGCGAACTCCTCGCGCGCGTCGACGACGTGGCAGTCGAGCGCGCCGAGCTGCATAGCCTTGCCGCGAACGACGTCGTAGTCCTCCCCCGGCTGCCCGAGGTTGACGGTCAAGGCGACGACCTCCGCCTCGTACTCGTCCTGGATCCACTTGAGCATGACGCTCGTGTCCAGACCGCCGGAGTACAGCAGCAGGACTCGCCCGACCTCGCCGGGCTGGGCCAGATAGCTCGCTACGCGGGTCGCGTCGGGATCGGCGACGCGGTGGACCTCGGTGTGGGGATCGCGGGGCTGCTCGTCGTTCACGGCGAGACAGCCTACGAACTACCAGCGGCGCTGCCGTGCGACGACGCGCTCGTAGCGGAAGCCCTCGCCGTCGTCGGCCTCCTCGTAGCCGACGTCCTCGGGGCTGTCCTCGGCGTCGCGCACGTCCGCGAGCCAGCGCGCGCCCGACAGATCGGTGCGGCCCGCGGCCTCGTCGAAGATGCGCCCGCCGTCGATCCCGAGCCGCTCCGCGCTGCGGCGGTGCAGCGCCGGCACGGCCAGCGCCTCGCGCGGGTCGCCCTCCTGCGCCAGCGACGCGGCGACGAGCCCCTGCACGAGCGGCTCGGAGCTTTCGAGCCGCACGGCGAGCGCCGCGACGCGCTCGGAGAAGACGAGCAGCAATCCGGCGCGCACGCCGTCGATCGCTTCGCGGAAGACGGCCTGGCGTCCGGGGGACGCCTCGCTGAACGCGCGCACGACGCGCGCCAGCTGCTCGTCCTCGCGACAGGGGATGCGCGCCCGGTAGTAGTGGTCGCCGGGCGGGAGATCGAGCTGTGCCAGGAGGTCGCGCAGGTCCATGGTTCGAAGTCAGTCAAGCATGCCGCGGCATGACACGTTAGTCACGGGGCGTGCGGAAGCATCCACGCTTCGACGATCGGCGCCGGGGACGCGTTCGCGAACGTCGCCCTTCCGGGCGGCGCTCGCGTCGACGGCCGGCGACCTCGCGGGGCGCTGCTGGTCGCCGCGCTCGCGGACACGTCCGGCCCCTGGTCGTCGAGCCGCGTAGCGCCGCCGGATGTGGACCCGTAGTCGCGCGCGTGCGCGTGCAGTGGGGATCGCGGCGACGTGCCCCGGTCGCCGCGTTCTGCTCCACCACGTCGCCGCGGCGTCGGCTCTACGGCCAGTCGGTCCAGGACGACCTGGGCGGAGGAGGATCGGGCGGCGGCTCTTCGGGTGGCGCGGCGGCAGGAGCCGGTGCGCGGCGCAGGAGGCGGCCGACGACGAAGCCGGCGAGGCCGAGCAGGACGAGGAGCAGCGGGACGAGCAGGTCGACGCGGTCCACGGGCGGAGGCACGTTCGTCGCCGTGTTCCCCTCCACGCCGCCCGCCGCCGGCGGCTTGACGGTCGAGGGGACACGATCCGGCGCGCCCGCTGCGGGCTTGCGCCGTGTGCGGGACGGGTCGCCGGCGGCCGCCGCGCTGACGGGCGCCGACACCTCGCGCGCCGCCACCGTCGTGGCAGGCGCTCCGCCGGCGGCGCGGGTCCCGCCGCACAGCGCGCGCAGGCGCCGGAGCCCGCGGCGCTCGAGCTTGGCGACGCGGCGCACGCTCGTCTTCAGCCGCCGCGCGACGGCTGCGCGCGAGCGGCTCTCGCCCGCGCCCACGCCGGCGCGCAGCACGAGCACGCGGCGCTGGGGCTTCGAGAGGCCGCCGAGGCAGGCCTGGCGTGCGAGGACCGTTAAGCGCAGGCGGCGGTCGCGCAGCTCAGTGCACGCGCCGCCGGCGCACGAGCCGCCGGCCGGCTGCGCTCGCCGTCCTCCCGAGCCGCCGGAGCCCTTCGGCCTCCCGCCGGAGGACTCCCTTCGCGCCGTTCTCGAACCGCCGGGCGAAGCGGACGAGCCGGACGGTCCGGCGGAGCCCGAGGACCCGCTTGAGCCGGAAGAACCACCGGAGCCTGAGCCGGACCCCGTGCCAGACCCCGGCGAGCTGCCTGAACGGGTAGGCGCAGCCGCGCCCGACGGCGCTCCCGAGCCGCCCGATCCCCCGCCCGAGCCAGACGATGAGGGCGGCGACGCTCCGCCGGTGCCGGGCACGGTCGGGATCGGGATGGGACCCACCGACGGGACCGCCGTCGGAACCGCGGTCGGGAGCGGGACGACCGTTGGGACCGAGGTCGGCACCGGCAGCGGCACGGTGGGCACCGGCCGCGGCTGCACGCTGGGCACGGGCGGCAGTTGCGCCGAGGCCGGCGCCGCGGCCATCACGGCCAGACCGCAGATTACGAGGGGCCATTTGCGCACTCCGCTCTCCACCATCCATCCTTCCCTGGACGCGATGCGCTTCAAACCGGAGCGATTCGCGACACTGGATCGATGATGATGCGCAGGGGAATCGGGCTCGGTGCCCTGCTGGCGGCGCTCCTCTCGGCCGCGCCGGCCGCCGGAGCGCCGTCAGGCGTCGTCTACGGCGGCGAGACGTCGCAGCGCTGGCCCGTCGTCGTGCAGGAGGCGCGTGACGGGAAGTCGATCGCCAAGCTCGTCGTCGCGCTTTCCTTCAAGTGCGGACACGGCGCGCCGATCGTCAACCGCGACCGCTTCGCGAACCTCAGGCTCGCCGGCGGCGGGCGCTTCGAGAGCCGCTACGGGCCGGTCAAGACCGACAACGGCGACGGCACGAAGACCGACTACCGCGGCTCGGTCAGTGGCAGGCTCACGAGCCGGAAGGTGACCGCCGTGTCGCGCCTCAGCGGCGACTTCCATGACGCGAGCGGCAAGCGGGTGGACACGTGCGACAGCGGCAAGGTCAGCTGGACCGCGCGGCCGTGACGAGGGGTGCACGCCGGACGGCCGGCGCCTCGTGCGGATCTCTAGCTACTTGCCCCGGAAATAGTCGCGGTCGTTGACGCGGTTCCGTCCGACGCGGTAGGGATCATTTGCCTGCAAATCGGGCGATTTTGGAGGTTGGCTGTGCTGCGCTTGTCGGGCGGACAGGTGGAGTCGTTGTTTGATCTCGGGCTGCCGGTGCAAGTGGCCGAGTTGCCCGCGGATCTCGCGGCGCTGGACGAGTTGCTGGCCGAGCCGGGGGTGTTGGCGCCGATCGAGGCGTCGTGGGCCGAGGACGCCGTGTGGTTCGGGCGCCCGACGGTGGCGATGGACAGGTTCGTGCGGTTGATGATCGTCAAGGCGCGGTCGGGCTGGGGCTATGAGACGCT
>NZ_AUEK01000006.1 GCF_000425945.1 Candidatus Solirubrobacter pratensis | reverse complement strand
CGCCGGCGCCGCGTCCTGCGGGCCGGTCGACGCTGCTTCGAGCGTGCGGCCCGTGCTGCGCGGGCCGAGCAGGCGGACGTCGAGGCACAGCACCACGAGGATGCCGGCGCAGCCGAGGAAGACCGCCGTGGCGCCGACGCTGTCGAGGATCGAGACGCTCACGAACGGCAGGATCGCGGCGCTCAGCCGGCTCAGCGAGTAGGCCGAGCCGATCGCCGTCGCGCGCATGCGCGTGGGGAAGATCTCGGCCTGGTAGATGTGGTACGCGTTCGAGAAGACGTTGCTCGCCGCGGTCAGCAGGAAGCCGCTGACCAGGATCAGCCACGGCGCCTGCGCGAACCCGAAGACGACGCCGAGGGCGGCCATCGCCAGCGCCGAGGCGATGATCAGCGTGCGCCGCTCGCAGCGCTCGACGATCCCGATCGAGGCGGCCGAGCCCAGCGGGTAGCCGAGGAAGATCAGGGCGCTGTAGCCGAGCGTCGCGACGATGTCGAAGCCCTTGCTCGCGAGCACGAGCGGCGCGAGCGAGCCGAAGCCGTAGTAGCCGACCGACTGCAGGATGTGGAAGATCCACAGCATCGCCGAGCGGCGCGCGTACTCGCCGCTGAACGCCTCCTTGAGCGACGCCTTCGCGGGCGCCGCCGCGAGCGCGCCGGTCGCGGCCGGCTCGGGCAGCGCGGCGAGCTTCAGCTCGCGCTTGACCTGCGCCTCGATCGCGGCCACGGTGCGCTCCGCCTGGGCCGCGTCGCCGTGGATCGCCTGCCAGCGCGGCGACTCCGGCAGGCTGCGGCGCAGGATCCAGACGATCGCGCCGCCGATCCCGCCGGCGATCAGCAGCCAGCGCCAGCCGGCGATCAGGAGGTCGTGCCCGGCGACGAAGCGGCCGCCGACGAACGCCGCCAGCGGCACGCCGACGAACCCGAACGTGTACGCGCGGGCGATGTAGCGCCCGCGCACGTGGGCGGGCAGGATCTCGCTCAGGTAGGTGTCGGCGAGCGTCAGCTCCGCTCCCAGGCCGAGGCCGCCGAGGAAGCGCAGCACGGCGAGCCAGCCGAGGTCCGGGGCCGCCGCGGCGAGCAGCGAGAAGCCCGAGTACACGAGCAGGTTGATGAGGAACATCCGCCGCCGGCCGAAGCGGTCCGCGCACGCGCCGAACACCGCGGCGCCGACGAACATGCCGGCGAAGCCGGAGGCGATCACGAGCGCCTTGCCGTTGGTGCTCAGGTGCCACGGGTTCGCGAGCACGGCCGCGAGGACGCCGCCGAGGAAGATGTCGAAGAGGTCGAAGAACGCACCGAGGCCGACCACGATCGCGATCCGCCGGTGCAGCGGCGCGACCGGCAGCCGGTCCAGCCGCGCCGCGACGCTCGCGCTCACGCCGGCCACCGGCCGTCGCGCGTCAGCGCCGCGGGCACCGGGTGCCCGAGCCGCTGCTCGAGCCGCCGGCTGACGCCGATGACGGCGTCGAGGTCGACACCGGTCGCCACGCCCTCGCCCTCGAAGACGTAGACCAGGTCCTCGGTGCCGAGGTTGCCGGTCGCGCCGGGCGCGAACGGGCAGCCGCCGAGCCCGCCGACCGAGGTCTCGAAGCTCGTCGCGCCCGCGGCGAGCGCCGCGAGCGAGCCGGCGATCGCCGTGTTGCGCGTGTCATGCAGGTGGACGCCGACGGGCCGTCCCAGCTCGAGCGCCTGCGCGACCAGCGAGCCGACCGCGCGCGGGGTCGCGACGCCGATCGTGTCCGCGAGGACGATCGCGTCGGCGGCCGCGAGCGCCTCGGCGGCTGCGAGCGCGGCGGCCGGCGGGACGCGGCCCTCGAACGGGCATCCGAACGCGACGCTGACGGTCCCGACGACGCGCACCCCGGCCGCCTTGGCACCCGCGACGACGGTCCGCCCGGCCTCGAGCGCGCGCTCGAGCGACATGCGCGTGTTGGCCTGCGCGAACGCCTCGGTGGCCATCACGGCGATGTGGACCTCCTCGACGCCGGCGGCGAGCGCACGGCGCAGGCCGCGCTCGTTGAGCACCAGCGCGGAGAACGTCGTGCCATCGGCGTGCGGCAGCTCCTCGATGACCTGCTCGGCTCCGGCCATCGCGGGCACCAGGTCGTCGCGCACGAAGCTCGCGGCCTCGACGCCCGGCAGCCCGGTGGCGGCCAGCTCGGCGCTGAGTCGCGCGCGCTCGGCGGGCGCGAGCAGGACGGCGTCGTTCTGGAGTCCGTCGCGGGGGCCGACGTCGCAGATCGCGAGGCTCACACGATCCCCTCGCGCGCGAGGACCGACAGCTCCCCGTCGTCGAGCCCCAGCAGGTCGCCGTAGACCTCGCGGTTGTGGGAGCCGGGCGGGGGCCCCGACCAGCGCAGGCGCCCCGGCGTGGCCGAGAGCTTCGGCACGACGCCCGGCGCGACGTAGTCGCCGAGATCCTCGTCGTGCATCTCCACGAGCATGTCGCGGGCGCGGAACTGGCGGTCGCGGAAGATGTCGGAGATCCGGTTGACCGGTCCGCAGGGGACGCCGGCGTCGGCGAGCCGGCGGTCGATCTCGTCGGCGTCGAGCGTGCGCGCCCACTCGCCGATCGCGCCCTCGAGCTCGTCCTTGCCGGCGGTGCGCCCGGTGTGCGTCGAGAAGCGCTCGTCGTCGGCCAGCTCGGGCCGGCCGATGACGGTCATCAGGCGGCGGAAGACGCCCTCCATGTTGGCCGCGATCACGACCCAGCGGCGGTCGCGCGTGCAGAAGATGTTCGACGGGACGTTGGCGCCGATCGTCGAGCCCTGGGGCTCGCGGTCGGCGCCGGTGAGGTCGTACTCCGGAACGGCGCTCTCGAGCAGGGAGAAGGAGGCCTCGGTCAGCGCGACGTCGACCATCTGCCCTTCTCCGCCGCGCGCGTCGCGCCAGTAGAGCGCGCTGAGGATGCCCTGCAGCGCGAACATCGCCGCCAGCGAGTCGCCGAGCGAGATGCCGGCGCGCGGCGGCGGCTCGTCCGGGTAGCCGTTGATGTAGCGCAGGCCGCCGACCGCCTCGGCGACGGCCGCGAAGCCGCCGCGATGGGCGAGCGGCCCGGTCTGCCCGTAGCCCGAGACGCGCGCCATGATCAGGCCGGGGTTGACGGCGTGCAGCTGCTCCCAGCCGAGGCCCCAGCGCTCCATCGTGCCGGGACGGAAGTTCTCCAGCACCACGTCGCTGCGGCGCGCGAGCTCGCGGAACAGCGCCTGCCCGCGGTCGCGCCGCAGGTCGAGCGTGATGCACTTCTTGTTGCGCGACTGGACGGCCCACCAGAGCGTGTGGCCGTTGTGGCGCTGCAGGCCCCACTCCCGCAGCGGATCGGGATGCCCCGGCGCCTCGACCTTGATCACCTCCGCGCCGAACTCGGCCAGCAGGCGGCCGGCGAACGGGCCGGCGATCAGCGTGCCGGCCTCGAGCACGCGTACGCCCGCAAGCGCCTGGCGTGGAGGCGCCTCGACGTGAGGCGCGAACTTGTCGGCAGCTGTCATCTCGGCCGGTCATGCTGGCCGGGGGAACAGGCGCGACAGCTGACCCCGCGGACAGTCAGCGCTGCTCCGAGAGGCGGGTTTCAAGGCACCCACGACGTCCGGATCATGCCCCATGCCGCGCCGTCTGCTGCGGGTGGGCCTGCTGGCCTTGGCCTGCCTCGTCCCTGCGTCCCCCGCCGCCGCCAAGCCCTACCTCGCGCCGTCGCGCAAGGTGATGGTCGGTGTCGCCGGCGGGCGCACCTGCCAGGGCTACATACGCGCGACCGGCAAGAAGCCGGCCGTCTACCAGTTCTTCGTCGCCTGGGGCGACCGCTTCCGCTACGCCTACCGCCGTGCGGGCGCGGCCAGGGCCGGGCTGATGGTGCACCTCTCGACCTACAACGGGCCGGGCACGGACGAGCGCGCGACCCCGCGCCGGATCGCCCTCGGCCGCGAGGACGGCTACCTGTACCGGCTCGGTCAGGACTTCGCCGTGCACCGCAGGCCCGTGTACCTGCGGCTCTTCAGCGAGATGAACAACGCCGCCAACCCGTACAGCGCCTACGACGGCGACGGCGGCTCACGCGGCGAGTCGCACTCGCGCTACTGGTTCCGGCAGGCGTGGCGGCGCGTCTACCTGATCGTCAAGGGCGGCCGCGTGGCCCGCATCGACCGCCGGTTGCGCGGCGTCGGGCTGCCGCGGCTGCGGGCCCCGCGCGTCAAGGGCCCGGTCCGCGTGACGCGCCTGGCCCGCCCGGACGTCGCGCTGCAGTGGGTGCCGATGACGGCGGGCTCGCCGGACATCCCCGGCAACCGGCCGGCGGCGTACTGGCCGGGGTCGCACTACGTCGACTGGGTCGGCACCGACTTCTACTCGCGCTTCCCGAACTTCGGCGGCCTGTCGCGCTTCTACCACTCCAGGCGCTACGCGGGCAAGCCGTTCGTGTTCGGCGAGTGGGCGATGTGGGGAAGCGACGATCCGTCGTTCATGCGCCGCTTCTTCACCTGGGTCGCCGCCCATCCGCGGGTCAGGATGCTCTCGTACAACCAGGGCAACGCGCTGGGCTCCGAGTTCCGCCTCTATCGCTATCCGCGCGCCGCCCGAGTGATGCGCAGGGCGTTGCGCGAAAAGCGCTATACGGCGCGCGCCGGGCGGACGTAAGGGGGTCGCGGGCGGGCGCCTTTGTCGGATGTGCACAAGGGGCCATCGACAAGTTCGCGTTGTGCGGCATTCCGAAGCCGCCTCCTGACGCCTAGCGTCCGGTGTGGAGTCAGGAGGAACCAAGCGAATGCGATCCAATCAACCCCGTATCTTTGTCATGCCCGTGGTCAGGGAGAACCCGCCGTCGTCGTCGCCCGTCGCCCACCAGGCGCAGCGCGACCTCGTCCGGGCCTCGTTGCTCATCCACCCACCGAAGCGCAGCTCAACCAACAGCTGACGCACAACGAGGGAGGCCCGGTTTGGTCACTGGGGCTTCCCGGCCGGTCACCACCGATGGTCAGGTCCGGGCTCGGGCGACCCGCCGAGCAGCCGCTTCAGCGGCGCGTTCGGAAGCTCGTCCTTCGAAAGGAAGGCGCCTGTGCCACAGCGCCTGACCTCGTCCGCGGTCGCCGCGTCGGCGTGAGCCGACGTCAGGACGACGCGCGGCCGCCAGGGCAGCGCAGTCAGCTGCTCGGCGAGCGCCATGCCGTCCTCGTCGCCAAGCCGGATGTCGACGAGGACGCCATGCGGGTGCAGGTCTCGGGCCGCCACGAGTGCCGTGGCGGCCGCGTGCAAGACCTCACCCGCGCCTGCGGATGAGGGCGGCGAACGGGTCGCGGTACGGCTGGAACGGCTTCGGGAACGCCGCGATCGCCCGGGCGACGTTGTCCTTGGTCAGCAGCGCGATCGGAGCGTCGACCCGCCGGGGCAGGTCCGCACCGCGGGCGCCCGCCGCGCACGCCTCGACCGCCATCCGCCCCATCACGTACGGGTACTGGGACACCGTCGCGTCGATCCCGCCCGTCCTGATCGCGTCGAGTGCTTCGGCGATGCCATCCAATCCGACAACCCTGACCTGACCGGCCCGCCCGGCCGCCCGCAGCGCGTCGGCGATCCCGAGCGCCATCAGGTCGCTGGCGGCGAGAAAGCCGGAGATGCGCGGGTGGTCCCGCAGGATCCGCTCGGCGGCGATCTCGGCCTTGGTGCGGTCGTAGTCGGCGTTGACCCGCGCGACGACGCGGAGCCGTGAACCGCGCATCCCGCGCTCGAAGCCGCGCAGGCGCACGCCGCTGTTGACGTTGCCGGCAAGGCCGCCGACGAGCGCCACGTCGCCACGGCCGTGGAGCAGCGCCGCCATCTTCGCGCCGCCGGTCCTTCCCGCCTCGAGGTCGTCGGTGCCGATGTACGTGCGCACCCGCACCCCTGCGCGCTTCGCGGCCGCAGGGTCGATCGGGCTGTCGACGTTGACGATCGGGCGCTTGATCCTCCGCAGGGCGCCGACGAGGTTGGTCGCGGTGATCGGGTTCACCACGTAGCAGTCCCTGCGTCCGAGCGCCCGGACCTGCGCGGCCTGGCCGGCGAGGTCGGCGTTGCTCGTCACCGATCGGACCGCCGCGCTCACCCGGAGGTGCCGCGCCTCGGAGCGCGTCCCCTCGTACATCGCCAGGAAAAACGGGTTGTCGAGCGCGTTGAGGACGACACCCATCCGGACGGGCGCAGGCGCGGCCGCGACGGCGTCGCCCGGGAAGAGGACCGCCGAGACGGCCACGGTCGCGATCGGCCAGATCTTCACCTAGGGTCCTGTCAAACCGATGTCCTGGTTTCCGGGAGAGCTTACGGAGTGCGGCCGAGGCAGATCGCACCGATAGTGCTGATCCTCGGGCTGACCGCCGCAGGCTTCCTCAGCGCCCTGCTGCTCGGCGAGCGCGACGCCCGACGCGACTCAGAGCACCGCGCCGAGGTCGCGGCGGCGCAGATCCGCGGGCGGGTCGAGCAGGGCGCGTCGCTCGCCGAGAGCCTGCGCCGGTTCATGGTGAGCGTCGGCGGCAAGGGCGTCACGAGCGGCGAGTTCCAGAGCAACGCGTCGCGCTGGCTCAGCCCGGCCGGCTTCCCCGCCTCGGCGTGGGCCGAGCAGGTCCCGGCCTCCGGTCGCGGCGCCTACGAGCGGCGGATCGGCCGGCCGGTCGTGACGCGCAGCGCGGACGGCAGGGTCGTGCGCGTCGGATCGCGCTCGTCGTACCTGCCGGCGACGCTGGTCTCGGGAATCCCGCCCATGACGGTGCCCGGGATCGACCTCGGCGGCGAGCCGGGCATGAGCGCGGCCCGGGCGCGCGCGAGCACGCTCTACGACGCGGGCGCGACGCCGCTGCTGGAGCTGCGCGACGGTGCGCGCGGGCTCTTCCTGGTCAAGCTCGCGCCGCGGCTCGCCGGCGGCGTGGTGCGGCCGGGGTACGTGGTCGTGTTCCTGTCGGAGCTGTGGCTGCGCGCCGCGGCGACCGACACGGCGACGCTGCGGCTCACGGTCGGCGGCGGCTCGGCCGGGGCGCCGATGCGCAACGCCGTGCACCACGCCTTCACGGAGGCCGGACAGCGGTTCGACGTCGCGGTGCCGCGCCGGCCGGTGCACGGTGCGGCGGTGGTGCTGCCCTGGATCATCCTCGCCGCGGGCCTCATCCTCGCCGGCTCCACGGCCGCGCTCGGCGTCAACGCCGCGCGGCGCGCGAGAGCGCAGGAGGAGCTCGACCGGATCTTCACCCTGTCGCCCGACCTGATCGTGGTCGCCGACCTCAGGGGCCACTTCAGGCGCGTCAACCCGGCCGTCACGCAGGTCCTCGGCTACTCCGAGGAGGACCTGCTGAGGCGGGCCTACCTCGACCTCGTGCATCCGGACGACCGCGAGCGGACGGCCGCGGAGGCGGCCGCGATCGGAGCGGGCAAGACGACGCTGTCGTTCGAGAACCGGTTCGCCTGCAAGGACGGCTCCTTCCGCCTGCTGGAGTGGACGTCGACCCCGGCCGCCGAGGACGGGGTGATCTACGGGATGGCGCGCGACGTGACCGAGCGCCGGAGGGCCGAGACCGAGCTCGGGCGGCTCGCGGGCGAGCAGGCGGCGCTGCGGCGCGTCGCGACGCTGGTCGCGAGGGGCGTGCCGGCCGCGGAGGTCTTCTCGGCGGTCGCCGGCGAGGTGGGGCGGCTGCTCGATGCCCAGGCCACGACGATCGGCCGCCTCGAGCCCGACGGGACGATGGAGATCGTCGCCAGCAGCGGGACCGCGAGCCGCGAGCTGCCGGTGGGCTCCCGGTTGGCGCTGCGCCCCGGCATGGCGCTCTGCGAGGTCGCGCGGACCGGCCGCTCGGCTCGCGTCGACGACTACGACGACGCTCCTCCGGCCGTCGAACGGGGGATCGGCCGGATGGGCATCCGCTGCACCGTGGCGGTGCCCATCGTGGTCGAGGGGTCACTGTGGGGCTCGATCGCCGCGGGGACCGAGCGGGAGCGCTTCCCGGAGGACGCCGAGCAGCGCATGGCCGAGTTCACCGAGCTCGCCGGCACCGCGATCGCCAACGCCGAGAGCCGCTCCGCGCTGACCGCGTCGCGCGCCCGCGTCGTCGCGGCCTCGGATGCGACCCGGCGTCAGATCGAGCGCGATCTGCACGACGGCGCGCAGCAGCGCCTGGTCCACACCGTGATCACGCTCAAGCTGGCGAGCCGCGCGCTCGGATCCGACGACGCGTCCGCGTCCGCGCTCGTCTCCGAGGCGCTCGATCACGCCGAGCAGGCGACCGTCGAGCTGCGCGAGCTGGCGCAGGGGATCCTGCCTCCCGTGCTGACGCGCGGAGGGCTGCAGGCGGCGATCGAGGGACTGGCGTCGCGGACGCCGGTGCCCGTCGAGCTCGACGTGTCCGCCGACCGCTTCCCGCCGGCCGTCGAGGCGAGCGCCTACTTCGTCGTGGCGGAGGCGCTGACCAACGTCGCCAAGCACTCGCTCGCGGGCCGCGCACACGTGCGCGTGTGCGTCGGGGACGCGACGCTGCGGGTCGAGGTCCGCGACGACGGGGCCGGCGGCGCCCACCCCGGCGGCAGCGGGTTCGTCGGGCTGGCGGACCGGCTCGCCGTGCTCGACGGCCAGCTCTTCGTCGAGAGCCCGGCCGGCGGCGGCACGCTGGTCGTCGCGGAGATCCCACTGGGTTAGTGCCGTGAGTCGGAAATTCGACGGCAGCCGGCGGCGCCGGCCCGCGCCTGCGGGCCCCCGGCAGGCGCACACGTACCACCAGTATGCGAGCGCCTGCCGTGTGCCCGCAGGCACGACCCGTCGGACGCCGCAGAGCAGCCGAATTTACGACTCAAGGCACTAGGACGTGAGCGTGAGCTTGCGCGGGCCGGCGCGGAACCCGAGCGCGAGCAGGCGCTCTTCCCACTGCGAGCCGACGACCGCCTCGCCGTCGACCTTCTCGAGCGCGAGCCGCTTGATGCGGCCCTTGGCGACGAACTCGGCGAGCGCCTCGACCGCCGGCTCGATGCGTGGGTCGTCGGCGTCGACGAGCACCTGCAGGCCCTTGCCGCCGCGCTCGACGAACAGCACCGGCTCGGCGCCGGCCAGCACGACGTAGGCGCCGGCCTGGCGGGCGGGCCGGCGCGGGCCGTCCGGCCACTTCAGCGCCGCGCCGTAGGGCTGCGCGGGGTCGGTCGCGGCGAGCACGACCGGCGGCGCGGCGTCGTCGTCGCGCTGCGCGCGCAGGCGCTCGACCGCGCCGGGGAGGGCGAACTGGGCGCCGCCCAGGCCCTCGACGAAGTACCCGCGCCGGGCGATGCCGATCGTCTCCAGCGCGGCGAGCGAGTCGTACAGCGACGAGAACCCGCCGGGGATCCCCTCGGCCAGCACCTGCTCGCGCGTGACGATGCCGTAGCGCTCGAGCAGCACCTCGGCCTGCGCGCGGCGCCGGCCCACCGGATCCTCGTCGCGGCCGAAGAGGGCGCTCGAGAGCGACCAGCGGCCTTGCATCGCGGGCTGGGCGCCGCTGCGGCGGCGCGCGGCGAACGTCCGCCGGCGCTCGGCGCGGGCGCGCTGAGACCACGACGTCAGCTTCGGCGAGCGCAGCGGCGCGAACGCGTCGTTGGTCGCCTCGCCGGCCCACACGAGATCCCACAGCGCGTTCTGCAGCTCCTCCGTCGTGAAGCCGCCGACGTCGGTCAGGAGGTCGGTGAAGAAGCAGGCGCCCGCGCGCAGGCGCTCGCGCAGCGCCTCGTGGACGGGCTCCTCCGGCGGCTCGCCGGAGCGCGGCGGCGGGCCGAGCAGCGGCGCGTCCTCGCGGAAGTACAGCGCGACGCGGCCCGAGCGGCGCCCGAGCGCACCCGCGCCGACCCACACGACCTCGCCGCCGGCGCACAGCTGGTCCATCCAGGACGGCGAGTAGGCGCCGATGCGCCGCGGCAGCACGTCGTGCTCCCAGACCGCGACGGGCAGCGGCAAACCTTGCAGCGGGACGAGCGCTTCGCGCAGGCGGTCTACCCCCGCGCCGGCCGGCGGGTGGCGGTCGACGCCCTGCCAGCTGGCGAGGAAGCGGGCGAACGCGCGCTGGTCGGCGGGCTCGATCTCGGCCCGCAGCGCGGCCAGCGACGCGCGCCGTAGGCGCCGGAGCACCTCCGGGTCGCACCACTCGCGCTGCGTGCCGCCGGGCCGCAGCTCGCCGCGCACGAGCGCGCCGCCCTGCTCGAGCGCCTCCAGCACGGGCGTGAGGTCGAGCCCGTAGCGGGCCCGCAGCGCGCTCGTCTCGAACGGCCCGTGCGTGCGCGCGTAGCGGCGCACGAGCCGCTGCATCGCGTCCGGCACGTCGGCGACGAAGCTCTCCGGCAGCCCGGACGGCGGGACGGCGCCGAGCGCGTCCCGGTACAGGCCCGCGTCTTCGGCGGCGATCCAGCGCCTCTCGCCGCCGATGCGCAGCTCGGCGGCGCGGCGCTCGCCGCGCAGCTGCTCGAGCCATGCCGTGGTCCCGCCGCGCAGCAGCGCCTCGTCGAGCGTGAGGTCGCCCACGCGGCGCAGCACGTCGTGCAGCGCGTCGACGGAGTCCGCGCGCGTGCGCTCCGACAGCCGCTGGAGGTCGGCCTCCACGCTGTCCAGCGCGCCCGGGTCGATCAGGTCGCGCAGCTCCTCCTGGCCGAGCAGCTCGCGCAGCAGCTCGCGGTCGAGCGCGAGCGCCGCGGCGCGGCGCTCGGCGTTGGGCTGGTCGCCCTCGTACATGTAGGTCGCGACGTAGTCGAACAGCAGCGAGGACGCGTAGGGCGACGCGGTCTCGGTCTCGGCCACCACGAGCGACAGCTCGCGCCGGTGCAGCTTGGAGAGGATCTCGTACAGGCCGGGAAGGTCCAGCACGTCGCGCAGGCACTCGCGGTAGGTCTCCAGCACGATCGGGAACTGCGCGTAGCGGCGCGCGACCTCCAGCAGCGTCTGCGACTTCAGCCGCTGCTGCCACAGCGGCGTGCGCCGGCCCGGGTACGCGCGCGGGATCAGCAGCGCGCGGCCCGCGTTCTCGCGGAAGCGGGCGCCGAACAGCGCGCTGCCGCCGAGCTCCCCGACGACGAGGTCCTCGAGCTCGTCCGGGTCGATCAGCATCAGCTGCTCGTCGGGCGCCTCGTCGGCGTCGGGGAGGTGGACGATGATGCCGTCGTCGGACCAGATCGCGTCGGACTCGAGCCCGTAGACCTCGCGGATCCGCGCGCTCAGCGCGAGTCCCCAGGCCGCGTGCACGCGGCCGCCGAACGGCGACAGGATGCACACCCGCCAGTCGCCGATCTCGTCGCGGAAGCGCTCGATCACGATCGTGCGGTCCGACGGCAGCACGCGCGTGGCGGCCTCCTGCTCGCGCAGGAACTCGACGAGGTTGACCGCGGCCTTGTGGTCGAGGTCGTAGTCGCGCTCGAGCACGGCCGGGTCCTGGTCGACCGCCCAGCGGGCGAAGGCGCCGATCGCCTCGCCGAGCTCGCGCGGGCGGCCGAGGCCGTCGCCCTTCCAGAACGGGACCGCGCCGGGGACGCCGGGCGCGGGCGTGACGATCACGCGGTCGCGCGTGATCTCCTCGATCCGCCACGACGAGGCGCCGAGCAGGAAGACCTGGCCGGGGCGCGCCTCGTAGACCATCTCCTCGTCGAGCTCGCCGACGCGGCGGCCGTCCGGCAGGTTGACCGAGTAGAGGCCGCGGTCGGGGATGGTCCCGGCGTTGGTGATCGCCAGCGCGCGCGAGCCCTTGCGGGCGCGGATCGTTCCCGCGACGCGGTCCCAGACGATGCGCGGGCGCAGCTCGCCGAACTCCTCGCTCGGGTAGCGCCCGTCGAGCATGTCGAGCACGTTCTCGAGCTGCGCGCGCGAGAGCTCCGCATACGTGTAGGTGCGGTTGACGAGCGCGAGCAGCGCGTCGACGGCCAGCGGCTCCTCGCTGCTCGCCGCCATCGCGACGATCTGCTGGGCGAGCACGTCGAGCGGGTTGCGCGGGACGACCGTCGTCTCGATCAGGCCCTCGCGCATGCGCTGCGCGACGACCGCGCACTCGAGTAGGTCGGCGCGGAACTTCGGGAAGATGCGGCCCTTGGAGGTGTCGCCGACGTTGTGGCCGGCGCGGCCGATGCGCTGCAGGCCGGCGGTGACGGACTTCGGCGACTCGACCTGCAGCACCAGGTCGACGGCGCCCATGTCGATGCCGAGCTCGAGCGACGAGGTCGCGACCAGGCACGGCAGCCGGCCGGCCTTCAGCTGCTCCTCGACGATCAGCCGCTCCTCGCGCGCCAGCGACCCGTGGTGCGCGCGCGCGATGTCCTCCTCCGCGAGCTCGTTCAGCCGCAGCGCCAGGCGCTCGGCGGCGCGCCGGTTGTTGACGAAGATCAGCGTCGAGCGGTGCTCGCGCACGAGTCCGAGCAGCTCCGGATAGATCGCCGGCCAGATCGACTTGCGCGTCGCCTCCTGGCCGGCGAACGGGTCCAGGTCGGTGTCCGCCTGCTCGGGCTCGACCATCGACTCGACGGGCACGTGGATCTTGAGGTCCAGCGGCTTGCGGACGCCGGTGTCGACGACGCGGACGCGGCGGCCGGGACCGACCATGAAGCGCCCGACCTCCTCGAGCGGGTTCTGCGTCGCCGACAGGCCGACGCGCTGGACGTCGCGCCCGGCCTGCTCGACCAGCCGCTCGAGCGTCAGCGCGAGGTGCGCGCCGCGCTTGGTCTGCGCGACCGCGTGGATCTCGTCAAGGATCACGGTCTCGGTGCCCTCGAAGATCTCGCGTGCGCCCGACGTGAGCATGAGGTACAGCGACTCGGGCGTCGTGATCAGCACGTCTGGCGGGTGCTTGACCATGTCGCGCCGCTCCTTCTGCGGCGTGTCGCCGGTGCGGATCGCGACGTTGAGCTCGGCCCCGATCCCGCGCAGCGGTGCGCGCAGGTTCTTCTCGACGTCGTAGGAGAGCGCCTTCAGCGGCGATACGTAGACGAGCCGCGTGCGCTCATGGCTCGGCTCGGCGACGTAGCGGTCCAGCCCCCAGAGGAAGGCGGCGAGCGTCTTGCCCGAGCCCGTCGGGGCGCTGATCAGGACATGCTCGCCGGTGGAGATCGCCGGCCACGCCTGCGCCTGGGCGGCGGTCGGCTCGGCGAATGCGCGTCCGAACCACTCACGGACCTGCGGAGTGAAGCTCGCGAATGGATCGGACATCCCTCATAGGGTACGCACGCGAACGCGTGTTCGCACGAGCGTGGCGCGGCGTGCGACGGCGAGCAGGAAGCCGGCGACGCCGATCGCGGTCGCGGTCAGGAACGCCGTGCGCCAGCCCGGGCCCTCGATCAGCGCGCCGGCGACCGCGGAGCCGATCGCGATGCCGCCGACGAACGCCGTCATCGGCCAGCTGTAGGCCTCCGTGCGCGAGCCCTCCGGCGCGACGCTCGCGACGAGCTCGTTGCGCGTCGCGAGCAGCGGGGCGATCGTGCAGCCGGCGGGGATCACGAGCAGCGCCATGACCGCGACCGACGTGGCGGCGGCGAGCGGCGCGATCGACAGCGGCAGCAGCCCGGCCACGAGCAGGTGCATGCGGCGCAGGCCGGTGCGGCGCGGCAGCAGTCCGTAGACGAGGCCGCCCGCGCCGCTGCCCAGCGACCACATGGCGAGCAGCACGCCGGCCGCCGCCGGCGCCCCTTCGTGGCGGCTGAAGCCCGGGATGCCGACCTCGCAGATGCCGATGGCGATGCCCGCGGGCAGCGAGATCAGGACGATCGTCCGCACGCCGGGCGAGGCGAGCGCGCCGAGCCGGCTCGCGCCCTCGCGCGCGGGCTCCGGCTGGATCGCCCGGGTCGCGGGCAGCGCGGAGAAGATGGCGTTGCCGGCGAGCGCGGCGGCGGGCGAGACGATCAGCGCCGCGGCCGGCGACGCGAGCGCGGTGATCGCCGCCGTCAGCAGCGGGCCGGTGATGAAGATCAGCTCCACCAGCGTGCTGTCGAGCGCGTACGCGGCCTGCCGCAGCCGCGGGTCCACCAGATCGCCCCACATGGAGCGCAGCACCGACATGGTCGGCGGCATCGCGGCGCCGGCGAGCAGGCCGCAGGCGATCAGGACCACGGCCGGCAGGCCGGCCTCGGCGCAGGCGACGATCGCGCCCAGCGCCGCGCCGTGCATGAGCGCGAGCGGGACGAGCACGCGCCGCGGGCCGAGCCGGTCGACGAGCCGCCCGGTCACCGGCGCGCCGACGCCCGAGCCGGCCGCGACCGACCCGGCGACCGCGCCGGCGATCGCGAACGAGCCGGTGCGCTGGCTCAGGTAGAGGACGATCGCCAGCGCGTTGATGCCGATCGGCAGCCGCGAGAGCAGCGCCGAGGCCACGAGCGGGCCGACCTGCGGCGAGCGCAGGATCTCGCCGTAGCGGCTCACCTCGCGAGCTCGACGGCGCGCGCGAACACCGCGTCCATCATCCCCGGCGTCAGTCGCCCGGTGAACGTGTTCTGCTGGCTCGGGTGAAAGCAGCCCAGCAGCGTCCACGGCACGCCTTCGAGCTCGGCCGCGTGGCCGAACCGCGGGCGCGGACGCGGAATCGCATCCCCGTCGAGCATCGCCCGCAGGCGCAGCGCGCTCTCCCACGCGAAGCCGCCGAGGCAGACGACGACGTGCAGGTCGCGCAGCAGCGAGACCTCCTGCTCGAGCCACGGCGCGCAGTTCTCGCGCTCCTCGGGCGTGGGCTTGTTGGCCGGCGGCGCGCAGCGGACGGCCGCCACGACGTAGGCGCCGCGCAGCGCCAGGCCGTCGTCGCGGGAGACGCTCTCGGCCTGGTTGGCCAGCCCGAGCCGGTGCATCGAGGCGAACAGGAAGTCGCCCGAGCGGTCGCCCGTGAAGATGCGCCCGGTGCGATTGCCGCCGTGCGCGGCCGGCGCGAGACCGAGCACGAGGATGCGCGCCCCCGGATCGCCGAAGCCCTGCATCGGCTTGCCCCAGTAGTCCTGGTCGCGGAACGCCGCGCGCTTCTCGCGCGCGACCCGCTCGCGCCACTCGACCAGCCGCGGGCAGCGGCGGCAGGCGACGACCTCCGCGTTGAGGGCGGTCAGAGCGGACACAGGCGAGCGATGCTAGATGGTCGATTCCGCGCCCTCGCACCGGGCTGCGGCAGCGACGATCTCGCCATGAGTAGGCTGACGCCGATGATGCGGCGGCTGGGGATCCTTGCGCTCGTGACGGTGGCGGCCGCGGCCGCCGCTCCGCAGGCGCTCGCGGTGGAGTTCAAGCCCGCGTGGGGCTACGCGGCGATCGACGACAACCCGTTCAACGAGCCCTCCGGCTCCGCGCTCCCGGACGGTCAGGCGTTCCCGCGCGGACGCATCAAGGACGCCGGGACGCCGGACGGCTACGCGGTCAAGCTCACGGTGTCCGCGTTCACGGCGGCCGGGGCGACCTTGGCCTCCTACTCGGTGACCGAGAGCAAGGCGGTCTACACGCCGATCGATCACCGGTTCGCGCTGGACCCGAACCAGATCGCGTACCTGCGCTACGACTTCTGCCGCGCCGACGGCACGTGCCTTCCGGCGTACCGGATCCGGCGGCCCGCGCCGGCGCCGGCGCCGTCGCCCGCGCCGGTCCCCGCCCCGCCGCCGGACCGCGACGGCGACGGCGTCTCCCCGCCCGCCGACTGCGACGACACGAACTCGACCGTCCACCCGGGGGCGCGGGAGGTCCCCGGCAACGGCATCGACGACGACTGCGCGGGCGGCGACACGCCGGGTCGCGTCGCCGCGGCCGTCTCCTACGAGTGGCGCGCGACGCGCACGGGCGCGCGTGTGTTGCGCATGCGCGTGGGCGACGCTCCTCCGGGGGCGGCGGTGGAGGTCCGCTGCAGCGGCCGCCGCTGCCCGTTCAAGCGCCGGACGCCGGCGCTGAAGGCGAACGGGAGTGCGAGCCTGACGAAGCTCTTCCGCCATTCGCTGCGGGCCGGGACGACGATCGAGGTGCGCATCACGGCGCCCGACTCGGTCGGCAAGGTGCTGCGCTTCGAGATCAGGCGCAAGCGCGTCCCGCAGGCGCGCAGGCTGTGCCTGCCGCCGGGAGCGGCCAAACCCGCCAAGTGCTGAGCTACGCTCTCACACGATGCGCCGCCTCCTGGTCGTCCCGGTGGCCGCCGCGCTCGCGTTGAGCGCCTGCGGCTCGACCCAGAGCTCCTCCTCCGACGTCCAGTTCAAGGGCGCGCAGAAGGACGTCGCCGACGTCGTGGACAAGCTCGCCACGGCCGGCCGGCGCGGCGACGCGAAGACGATCTGCGACGACATCCTCGCCAAGCAGCTGCTGGACCAGCTCAAGACGGCCGGCGGCGACTGCCAGACCGAGATGAAGAACGCGATCCGCGACGCCAGCGACTACGACCTCCAGGTGCGCAGCGTGAAGGTGACGGGCGCCAACGCGACCGCGCAGGTCCGCCAGGGCAAGGACGGCCCGACCGCCACCTTCTCGTTCGTCAAGGAGGGCGCGAGCTGGCGGGCCAGCGCCCTCGGCGGCTCCTAGCGGTTCGCTCAGCCGAGCGCGCGCCCGTACTGGCGCTCGTAGTACGCGCGGTACTCGCCCGAGCGGATCGGCTCCCACCAGGCGGTGTTCTCGCGGTACCAGTCGACCGTCCGCTCGAGCCCCTCGGCGAAGCGCACCTGCGCCTCCCAGCCGAGGCCGCAGACCTTGTCGGACGCCAGCGAGTAGCGGCGGTCGTGGCCCGGCCGGTCGGTCACGTACTCGATCAGCGACTCGTCCTTGCCGGTGTACTCGATGATCTTGCGCACGACGTCGAGGTTCGGCGCCTCGTCGGGGCCGCCGACGTTGTAGACCTCGCCCGGCTCGCCGCGCTCGAGCACGGTGCCGATGCCGCGCGCGAAGTCCTCCACGTAGATCCAGTTGCGGACCTGCCGGCCGTCGCCGTATACGGGCAGCTTGTCGTCGTGCAGCGCGTTGAGCACCATCAGCGGGATCAGCTTCTCGGGGTACTGATAGGGGCCGTAGTTGTTCGAGCCGCGGCAGATCAGCGCCTCGAGCCCGTACGTGTGGCGGTAGGACGCGACCAGCAGGTCGGCGCCGGCCTTGGACGCCGAGTACGGCGAGGACGGGTTCAGCGGCGACTGCTCGGTGAACGAGCCCTCCTCGATCGACCCGTAGACCTCGTCGGTCGAGACCTGCACGTAGCGCAGCCCGCGGCGCCGCGCCTCCTCCAGCAGCACGTAGGTGCCCATGCCGTGCGTGGTGATGAACGCCTCCGGCTCGGAGATCGAGCGGTCGACATGCGTCTCGGCGGCGAAGTTGACGATCGCGCCGGCGCCCTCGGCGGCCTCCGCGACGGCGTCCGGATCCTCGATCCCGCCGACGATCAGGCGCACGTCGAGATCCTCGAGGTTCTCGCGCCGGCCCGCGTACGTCAGCTTGTCGAGCACGACGACCTCGTCGCCGTGGTCGCGGGTCCGGATGCGGACGAAGTTGGAGCCGATGAAGCCGGCTCCGCCGCAGACGAGCAGCTTCATGCGTGGACGACCTTTCTGGCCGACAGGTGGGCGGCGAGGCCCGCCTGCCAGGACGGGAGCGTGGGGGCGCCGGCGCGCGTGGAGCCGAGCACGGAGAAGGCGGGACGCGGCGCGGGAAGCGGGTAGTCGGCCGTGGTGCAGGGCTTGACGGCGACGGTCATGCCGGCGGCCTCGAAGGTCGCGCGCGCGAGGTCGAACCAGGAGCAGCGGCCGCCCCCGGCGACGTGCAGGATGCCGTTCGGGCGCGTGGCGGCGATCTCCAGCAGCGCCTGCGCGAGGTGGCCGGTGTACGTCGGGCAGCCGACCTGGTCGTCCACGACCGACAGCGCGTCGCGCTCGGCGCCGAGCCGCAGCATCGTGTCGACGAAGTTGCGCCCATGCGGGCCGAACACCCACGCCGTGCGGACGATCGCATGCGCGCCGGGCGCGGCGGCGGCGACGGCGCGCTCGCCGGCGAACTTGGAGCGCCCGTATGCCGTGCGCGGACCGGTCGGGGCGGACTCCACGTAGGGCTCGCTCGCGTCGCCGGCGAAGACGTAGTCGGTCGACACGTGCACGGTGAAGGCGCCGGCCTCCGCGGCGGCGGCGGCGACGTGCCCGGCGCCGGCGCCGTTGATCGCCGTCGCCTCGCCCTCGGCCGTCTCGGCGCCGTCGACGTTCGTCCACGCGGCGCAGTTGATCACCGCCTCGGGCCGCGCGTCGCGCACGGCGGCGCGCACGGCGTCCGCGTCGGTGATGTCCAGGTCCGCCCGGGCGAGCGCGACGACGTCGTGGGCCTCGGCGGCCGCGACGACGTCGGTACCCAGCATGCCCGCGGCCCCGGTGACGAGAAGGCGCATGGCGCTATGAATAGCGAACGCCGGCCGCCGCGCGAAGGGCCAATGAGAGCTCGAAGCGCGCGTCCGGGTCCTCCAGACGGGCGCCGAAGAGCTCTCGCAGCTGCTTGAGCCGGTAGCGCACGGTCTGCGGATGCACGCCGAGCTGCTCGGCCACCGCCTGGACCTGCCCGGGGCGGTCCAGCCACGCGCGCAGCGTGGTTTCCAGGCGTTCGCGCGGCCCGGCCGCCAGCCCGTCGAGCGGGGCCAGGCGGGTGCGCGCGAGATCGGACGCGAGCGCCGGCTCGGCGGCCAGCAGCAGGGCCGGGAGATGGTCGTCGGCGACGACCAGGCCAGACTCTCCGAAGGAGGGGGCCGCGGACTGGCCGGCCGGGGAGGCGCCGGCCTGCCGGCCGGGGAGGCGGTAGGCGGCCGCCGCGCGGCGCAGGCTCACCGCCGCGTCCGGCCACGTGACGGCGGGGCCCAGCGCCGCGGGGTGGCCCGCGAGCGCGGTCTCGATCGCGCGCCGGCGTCCCGGTCCGGCGGGGTCGGGCAGCATCACCACCGCGAGCCCGCCGACGGCGGCGCCCACCGCGCCCTCGCCGAGCCGGCGCGCCAGCCGGGCGGCGACCGCGTCGACCGCGTCCTCGTTCTCGTCCTCGCCCACGACGATCGCGGCGACCGAGCGCGGGAGCGGCCAGCCCGCCGCCTGCGCCGCCGTGCGGACCGCCTCCGCCTCGGCCGGCGGGTCCTGGGCGAGCAGGCGCAGCAGCCGGCGCCGCCGCCGCTGCGTCTCGCCGGCCGCCGCCGACTGCGCCTCCGCGAAGCCCTCGACGGACTCGGCGGAGATCTCGTCGATGTAGGCGAAGATCGCCTCGCCGAGGTCGTACAGGGCCTGCGGAGGCAGGCCGCCGCGCGTCCCGGCGTCGACGAAGCGCCGCCAGGCCACGCGCGCCCCGACGCGGTAGGCGGCCAGCAGCGCGTCGAGCGAGCGGCCCGCGCGGAACTCGCCGCGGCCGAGCTTGACGTAGGTCTCGCGCGTGCTGGCGTCGTCGTGCAGCTCGCCGACGAGCAGGTCGACGAAGCGGCTGAGGGCCACCTCGACGCCGAAGCGGGTGACGTCGCCGAAGCGTCCCTCCATCGGCCGGGCATAATCCGGCACCTCGACCGAGATCGCCGCGATGATGTCGTCGGCGAGCCGGGGGAGCTCAGGACGCAGGGCGTCGGCCGCCTCAGGCGGAAGGGTGGCCTGCATGACCATTGTGCCGAGGCTACAAGAATCCTTGTCAACGAGTGTCGATCCGCGTCAGGCCGATCGGCGCGCTAGCGGGTAGGACTCCACGACATGTCAAGGGTGCACCAGCTCTCCAACCTCACCGGCGTCATGCTGCCCTTCGTCGGCGTGATCGTCGCCGGCGCCCTGCTCTGGGGCACCGTCGTGCGCTGGTCGTCGCTGGCGGTGCTGCTCGTGATGTACGTCGTCACGATCCTCGGCGTCACGCTGGGGTTCCACCGCCTGCTGACGCATCGCTCCTTCCAGACGTTCAAGTGGCTGCAGTACGTCATCGCCGCCGTCGGCTCGATGGCGGTCCAGGGCCCGGTCATGTCGTGGGTCGCCGACCACCGCAAGCACCATGCGCACACCGACCAAGAAGGCGATCCGCACACGCCGCACGGGCACGGCGAGGGCGTCAAGGGCGCGATCGTGGGCCTCTGGTACGCGCACATGGGCTGGCTGTTCGACAAGTCCGGCCAGGCCGAGCACTCGCGCTACGCGCGCGACCTCTACGAGGACCGTGGCATGCGGCTCATCCACCGCACCTTCGGCCTCTGGGTGGTGGCCGGGATCGCGATCCCGTTCGCCGTCGGCTACGCCGTCGCCGGCACGCTCGGCGGTGCGCTGGAGGCGGCGCTGTGGGGCGGCCCGGTGCGCATCTTCCTGCTGCACCACGTGACCTGGTCGATCAACTCGGTGTGCCACTTCTTCGGCACCCGGCGCTTCGACGTCGACGACCACTCGACCAACGTCTTCTGGCTCGCCCCGCTGTCGATGGGCGAGGCGTGGCACCACAACCACCACACGTTCCCGCGCTCGGCCTTCCACGGGCTCAAGGCGTGGGAGATCGACCCGACCGGCTGGGTGATCCGCGCGATGCGCGCGACCCGGCTCGCGTGGAACGTCGTCGAGATCACGCCTGAGCGCCAGCGCGAGAAGCTCGCATAGGTCCAGGCAAACCGGCACAAACCCGCAACTCCGTGCTATAACCCGCACGGTGCTGACCGCCGAGCGCAGACAGGCGATCCTCGGCCGGCTCGAGCGCGACGGGAAGGTCGTCGCCTCCGAGCTGGTGGCCAGCCTCGGCGTGTCCGAGGACACGGTGCGGCGCGACCTGCGCGACCTCGCCGACCAGGGGCTGCTGCAGCGTGTCCACGGCGGGGCGCTCCCGGCGCCGCCGCCGACCGGCTCCTTCGCGCGCCGGCTGGAGCTGGCGCACGACGCCAAGGTCGCGCTCGCCGAGGCGGCGCTGCCGCTGCTCGAGGGCGCGCGCGTGATCGTGCTCGACGGCGGGACGACGCCGCTGGAGCTGGCGCGCCGGCTGCCGCCCGCCTACGACGGGACCGTCGTCACCAACTCGCCGCCGATCGCCGCCGCGCTGGCCGCGCACCCGCGCGCCGAGGTCGTGCTGCTGGGCGGGCGGCTGATCAAGCAGGCGCAGGTCGCCGTCGGCGCCGCCACCGTCGAGGCGCTGCACGCGATCCGCGCCGACGTCTGCGTGCTCGGCGTCTGCTCGCTGCACCCCGAGGTCGGCGTGACCACGCTCGATCACGACGAGTCGCACGTCAAGCGTGCGATGGTCGCCTGCGCGGGCGAGGTGATCGCGATGGCCACGGCCGACAAGCTGCGCACCGCGAGTCCCTGGGTCGTGGCCCGCCTGGCCGACGTCGCCCACCTCGTGACCGACGGCGACGACGAGCTGACGCGCCCGTTCGCGACCGCGGGGATCGACGTGGTCGCCGCATGACCCGCGCCGTGCGCTCGCATGCTTCGGCGGAGGCTCGCGCCCGCGCCGCGACGAACGGTGGCCCCGTATGAGGCCGCGCGCCGCCACGTTCGCGACGTTCTTCGTCAACGGCGCGATGATCGGCACCTGGGTCGCCCACATCCCGTGGCTGCAGGACAAGCTCGGCGTCACCAAGGGGACGATCGGGCTGTGCCTGCTGTGCATGGCCGCGGGCGCGCTCGTCTCGATGCCGCTCACGGGCCAGATCCTCGACCGCCGCTCCAGCGGCGCCGTCACCCGCACCGCCGCGCTGATCTTCTGCCTCATGCTGCCGCTGCCGCTGCTGGCGACGAGCCCCTACATGCTCGGCGCGATCCTGTTCGTCTTCGGCGCCTCCAACGGCGCGATGGACGTGTCGATGAACGCGCACGGGGTCGCCGTCGAGCGCGAGCTGCCCACGCCGATCATGTCCTCGCTGCACGGCGGCTGGAGCCTCGGCGGCTTCGCATCCTCCGGCATCGCCGCGGCCGCCGGCGCCGCCGGGCTGGACCCGCGGGTCGAGAGCCTGATCGTCGGCGTCGCGCTGTGGCTGGCGATGGCGTCGTGGATCGGCGGCCGGCTCGGGAGCGCGTCCACGCACTCCGAGGGCGGCACCGGCTTCGCGCTGCCGTCGCGCGCCGTGCTGCTGATCGGCGCGCTGTGCTTCCTCGCGATGATGACTGAGGGCGCGATCGGCGACTGGAGCGGCATCTACCTCAAGCAGGACCTCGGCGCGACCGCGGCGGCGGCCGCGACCGGCTTCACCGGGTTCTCGCTCGGCATGGCGATCGCGCGGCTCGGTGGCGACCTGCTCAATCAGCGCCTCGGCGCCGGGCCGCTGCTGCGCGGCGGGATGGGGCTTGTCGCCGTCGCGCTCGGCGGCGTGCTGCTGATCGGGTCCGCGGTGCCCGCGGTGATCGGCTTCGCGCTCTGCGGCCTGGGCATCGCCAACGCCGTGCCGCTGCTCTTCAGCGCCGCCGGCCGGCTCGATCCGCCGGGTCCGTCGCTCGCCGCGACGTTCACCGTCGGCTACACCGGCTTCATCGTCGGCCCGCCCGTGATCGGGTTCCTCGCCGACCAGGCCGGCCTGCCGGAGACGCTCGCCCTGCTCGTGCTGGCCGCGCTCGCCGTCGCCGCACTCGGCGGGCGGGCCACGCACGTCCCGGCCCGGGCGTGACGCGGGCGCGCGCCGGGCGCCGCCCGCGCCGCACCTGGGCGCCGCTCAGGCGCCGGTCGCGGAGCTGTCGGCCGGCGCCAGGTCCTTGTTCTCCGGCACGAACTTGGTGGCCGTGAACGTGGCGCCCTGCGGGTCGGCGATCACGGTCATCCGGACCCAGGGGGCGTCGCACGGCGGGACGACGACCCGGCCGCCGAGCTCCGCCGCCCGGCTCGCGACGGCGTCGGCGTCGTCGACCGCGAACGTCACGCCCCAATGGGCGGGCTCGTCGGCGACCGGGACGAGGGTCGCGACGACCTCCTCGAAGCGCTTGGGGGCGCCCATCTCGGCGATCCGGTCGCGGAAGCCGGGCGCGCGCTGCTCGAGGAAGTCGCCGTAGGCGGGGAGCGCCCACATGCCCCCGTCGAGCAGGTCCCAGCCGAACACCGCGCCGTAGAACTCGCGCGCGCCGTCGACTTCGCTCGTGTGGAGGTCGTTGAAGTTCAGCGAGCCTGGCTCGTTGACCACGGTCGCGCCTCGGTGCCGGTTCGGCTGCCACGCCCGGAACGCGGCGCCGGCCGGGTCGGCGAAGACGGCCATCCGTCCCGCGTCCATGACGTCCATCGGCTCGCTGAGCACGCTGCCGCCCGCGGCGCGCACCTTGGCGGCGGTCTCGTCGGCGTCGGCGACCCACACGTAGGTGCTCCACACGGCCGCCGGCGGCGCGCCCTCAGGCTGGGCTCCGACGGCGGCGACGTCGCCGCCGCGGATGCGGGCGACGAAGTACCTGGCGGGCGAGCCGGGCGGCATGACGTCCTCGAACTCCCAGCCGAACAGGTCGCCGTAGAACGCGACGGCGGCCTCGGGGTCGGGCTGCGTGGTGTCGATCCAGCACGGGACTCCGGGGATGTAGCGGTCCTGGTTGCTCATGAGCCCACCGTACGGGCGGTTTAGGTCAGTATCTGTCCTCAACCGTGGGCACCCTGTATTCGTCATGAGCGGGACGTCGAGCCGCCTCCTGGAGCTGCTGTCGCTGCTGCAGGCCCGCCGCGACTGGCCAGGCACGGAACTCGCCGAGCGGCTCGAGGTCTCGGGGCGCACGATCCGCCGCGACGTCGAGCGCCTGCGGGGGCTCGGCTACCCGGTCGAGTCGCTGACCGGCCCGGCCGGCGGCTACCGGCTTCGCGCCGGGACCGCGATGCCGCCGCTGCTGCTCGACGAGGACGAGGCGATCGCCATCGCGGTCGGGCTGCGAACCGCGGCGCGGGCGTCGGTGACCGGCATCGAGGAGACCGCGATCCGCGCGCTGGTCAAGCTCGAGCAGGTGCTGCCCGCGCACCTCCGGCGTCGCGTCGCCGCGCTCGGGTCGGCGACGGTCGCGCCGCCCGCGGGCGGTCCGACCGTCGATCCCCAGCAGCTGACCACGATCGGCGCCGCCTGCCGCGACGCAGAGTGCCTTCGCTTCGGCTACGCGGGCCGCGACGGTACGGCGTCCCGCCGCGAGGTCGAGCCGCATGCGCTCGTCAACCGCGGTCGGCGCTGGTACCTGGTCGCCTGGGACCGCCGGCGCGAGGACTGGCGCACGTTCCGCGTCGATCGCATCGACCGGGCGACGGCGACCGGACCGCGGTTCGCCGCCCGCCCGCTGCCGGCCGAGGACGCCGCCGCCTACGTCGAGCAGAGCCTCGCGGGCGCGTTCAGCCGCTTCGAGGCCCGCGTCACCGTGCACACCTCGGCCGCCGACCTCGAGCGACGGCTTCCCTTCCTCGGCGGAACGCTGACGCCGATCGACGCCCACCGCTGCGAGTACCGGACATCGGACGACGACCTCGAATGGCTCGCCCTCCGCGTCGTCCTGCTCGGCGCCGACGTCGACGTCCACGAGCCGCCCGAGCTCCTCGACCAGCTGCGGACGCTGGCGCGGCGCCTCGACCGCGCGGCCCGCGCGTGACACCGGGTTCGCCCTCCGGGCGAGGTCACCCTTCGAGCACCGAGTCGATCAGCTCGCGGATCTCGGACGCCGCGTCCTGGATGCGCTTGGCGAAGTCGCGCCGGTCCTGGTCGCTGATCGGCCGGTCGGCCGCCAGCACCTCGGCGAACCCGGCGACGATCGTCAGCGGCGTGCGCAGGTCGTGGCGCAGACGGCGCCGGGACTCGCCGTCGAGCACGAGGTCGTCGCTCATGAGCGCCCGGTCGTCCCGTCGGGCGGCGAGATGAACCCGTCCCGCAGCGCGATCGCGATGGCGTGGACGCGCGTGTTGGCCTCGAGCTTGGACATCGCGTTGCGGATGTGCGTCTTGATCGTCTCGGGCGAGAGGAACAGCCGCTCGGCGACCTGCTCCCCGGTCAGGCCCTGCGCGAGCAGGTCCATGATCTCGCGCTCGCGCTTGGAGAGCATGCGCTGCGTCTGCGTCGCCTTGCGCGACAGCAGCGCCGGGTGCAGCCGGGGATCGACGTAGGTGCCGCCCTCGGCGACCGTGCGCAGCGCCGTCTTGAGCTCGGTCGGCGTGCCGTCCTTGAGCGCGTAGCCGCGCGCGCCGGAGTCCAGGCCGCTGATCAGCAGGTCGACGTCGGCGGACCCGGTGTAGAGGACGATGCGGCGCTCCGGATCGGCGTCGATCAGCTCCGCGGTGAGGCGGATGCCGGAGTCCTCGCCGAGCCGGATGTCGACGAGCGCGACATCGGGATCGAGCCTTTCGACGAGCTCGCGCCCCGCGCCGGCGGTGCCCGCCGTGCCGACCACGGCTAAGCCCTCCCGGTCGAGCAGCAGCTCGAGGCCCTCCCGGAGGGCCAGGTGGTCCTCGATGAGCACGAGGCGAAGGGGCGTTTCAGAGGGGGCCATCGTCGTTACGCGAGTGCTGCTCAAGTGTGCGGAATTTCCGTACCTGGCGAAGGTAGGCCGCAGCGCGCACTCTAAGGTGTCGCGGAGTTTGGCGAAGGACACCGAAAAGCTGATCCGGCAGCTGTCGTTGATCTCCTACCTCATGGCCGAACGCCGCCCGGTAACGGCAACGGAGATCCGGCGCGACGTCGAGGGCTACTCGGATATGACCGAGGACGCGTTCGCGCGACGTTTCTATGCGGACCGCGCCGAGCTGGACGCGCTGGGCATCCACCTGTCGGTCGACAAGCCCGCCGACGGCTTCTCCGAGCAGGAGAACTACTCGCTCGCGCCTGAGGCCTTCCATCTGCCGCCGATCGCGTTCACGGACGCCGAGCGCGCCGCCCTGCAGACGGCGCTGACGCTGCTCGACGGCGAGTTCGCCTACGCCGAGCCGCTGCGGCTCGCGCTGCAGCAGATCACCTGGGGCCGGCCGAGCCCGCTCGGCTCCGATTCGCGGCAGACGATCGGCCTCGGCATCACCGCCTCGGCCGGCGGCGCGGAGCTGTCGGCGCGCCTGGCGAAGATCGACACGGCGATCTACCGCCGCAAGCGGATCGAGTTCGAGTACTACACGATGCAGAGCGACGAGACCGCGACGCGCGTCGTGGACCCGTACCACCTGCTCTTCGAGGGCGGCCAGTTCTACCTCGTCGGGTACTCGAAGGAGCGCGGCGCGGTGCGCGTGTTCCGGCTCTCGCGCATCCGCGGCAAGGTCGCCTACGCGACCAAGGCCGAGCACGACTTCCAGCGCCCGGCGGACTTCGACCCGCGCCTGTACGCCAACCGCATCCCGTGGCAGCTCGGCGAGCCGGTCGGCGAGGCGTCGATCTGGATCTCCGACGAGATCGCCTGGTACGTCGAGCGCCAGTACGGCGCCTACGGCAGGCTCGTCGCTGCCGAGGACGGCGGGCACGTGTTCACGACCGCGTACTCGATCGACCGGCTGCTGATCTCGTGGGCGCTGAGCTTCGGCGAGCACGCGCGCATCGTCGGGCCCGCCGCGCTGGTGGACGAGGCGCGGCGGCGCGTCGACCACCTGATCGAGGCGCACCGCGGCGAGCCGGAGGCCGTGCGCAGCGTCCCGCCGCGCACGGTCCTCGAGGTCGAGCCCAACGGCCGCTCGCGCGGCACCGAGGCCGCGATCCGCCCCGAGCGCTTCGCCCGCCTGGTCACGCTGGCCACCGTGCTGATCTCGGCCGCGCGGGCTGACAGCCGGCTCTCCGTGGTCGACGTCTGCGCGCAGCTGAACATCACGCCGCAGGAGCTGCGCGAGGACATCTCGGTGCTCAACGTCGTCAACTTCGGCGGCGGGGCGTACGTGATCTACGCCGAGGTGCTGCCCAGCGGCGAGATCGAGGTCGATCCCGAGCCGTACTCGGACACGTTCGACCGCCCGGCGCGGCTGCTGCCGATCGAGGGCCAGGCGCTGGTGGCGGCGATCGACCTGCTCAAGCTCGCGAGCCCGGAGCTGCGCTCGGCGCGCGAGAAGGTCGTCGCGGCGCTCGGCCGCGATCCCGTCGAGGAGGGCCTGCAGATCGTCTCCCCGATCGTCGAGAACGACATCACGCACGCCGTCGAGGTCGCGGTGCACGAGAGCCGGCTGCTGCGGATGGAGTACTGGACCCAGAACGAGGACCGCTACAGCGACCGCGTGGTCGAGCCCTACGCGCTCTTCAACGGCACCGAGGCCTGGTACGTGGCCGCGTGGGACGTCGAGCGCGGGCGCCTGCAGCACTTCCGGCTGGACCGCATCAAGCAGGCCGAGGTGCTGCTCGAGCGCTTCGAGCCGCGCGAGGGGCTGAACCCGATCGCGGACATCGGCGGCTGGCCGCGGACCGGGACGGTCGGCGGCTCGCGCGTCGCCCGCGTGCGGGTCTCGAAGGCGCAGGCGCGCTGGGCGCGCGAGCAGCGGACGGTGCTGGCCGACCTCGAGGACGGCGGGATCGTGGTGGAGATCTCCTTCAAGGGCACCGACTTCCTCGTCCGCGAGGTGCTCAAGGAGGCCGGCGACGCGGTCGTCCTCGAGCCGGCTGACGCGCGCGAGGCCGTGCTCGCCGCCGCCGAGCGCTTGTTCGCGGCGAAGCCGGCTCAGGGGGCCGGCTCGCTTTGACGCCGGCCCAGGGGGCCGGGTCACGCCGGGACGGAGCCCGCACGTGAACCGCCGCGCCGCCATCGCCATGAGCGGGGCGGAGGTCACCGCCTTCCTCGAGCGGCAGCGCACGCTGATCGTCGCCACGATCGGCCGCGACGGCTGGCCCCACGTGATGCCGCTCTGGTACGTCGTGCGCGAAGGCGAGTGCTGGGCGTGGACGTACGCGAAGTCGCAGAAGGTCCGCAACCTCGAGCGCGACGCGCGCTGCACGCTGCAGCTCGAGGCGGGATCGACCTACGGCGAGCTGCGCGGCCTGATGATCAAGTGCGCGGCGGCGATCCACCGCGACCTCGAGGTCATCGCCGGCGTCGGGACCGAGCTGGCCGCGCGCTACGGCGGCGGCGGGCACGTCACGCCGGCGCAGGCGCGCAAGCGCGTCGCGCTGCAGTTCGTGGTCAAGGAGGTCGCCTCCTTCGACCACCGCAAGCTGTAGTCGCCTAGACCGGTCCGCCGCGCAGCGTCGCGAGGGCGCCTTCGAGGTGCGTGCGCAGCGCGGCGAGCGCGCGGTCGCGGTCCTGCGCGCCGATCGCGTCGGCGATCGCGCGGTGCTCCTTGGACGTGCGGCCCTGGCGGTCGGCGTCGCGCATCGTGGCGCGCGCCATCCGGCGCTGGCGGTCGCGGAGCGAGTCGTAGAGCCCGAGCAGGATCGCGTTGCCGGTGGCCTCCACGAGCGAGCGGTGGAACGCGCGGTCGGCCTCGACGAACTCGCCGCCGCTCAGGCGCGCCTGCCGGTCGGCGGACTTCGCGAGCCGCGTCGGCAGGTCGCCGGGGGACTGGATCGCGCGCTCGATCGCATAGCGCTCGAGCACCCAGCGCGTCTCGATCACGTCCTCGAGCTCCTGGGCCGACACCGGCACCACGAGCGCGCCCTTCTTGGGGTACAGCCGCAGCAGGCCCTCGGACTCGAGCTGCGTGAACGCGGCGCGCACGGGCGTGCGGCTGACGCCGAGCGCCTCGGCGATCTCGCCCTCGCTGATCAGCTCGCCGCCCGGCAGCTTGCCCGTCAGCACACGGTCCTTGACGTGCTTGTACGCCCGCTCGCTGGCGGACGGCGGCCTCTCCTCAGGCATGTGCGTATCGTATCGATACATCTTGTATACATGATGTGTACTATTGGAATGCGTGTCGGCCCTCGCCCTCAGCCGTTCCGCTCCCGTTCGCGCGGCGGGCTCTCGGGCATGGCGGATGTGGGCGCTGGCAGCCGGGTTCTACGTCGTGGCGATCTTCCACCGGATGAGCCTCGGCGTCGCGTCGCTCGACGCGAGCCACCGCTTCGGCGTCTCCACCAGCACGATCGCGGTCCTCTCGATCGTCCAGCTCGGGCTGTATCTGACGATGCAGGTCCCGGCCGGGCTGCTCGCCGACCGGCTCGGCCCGCGCCGCTCGCTCGCGCTCGGGCTGGTGACGATCGGGGCCGGCGAGCTGTTGTTCGCGTTCAGCCCCAGCTTCGGCCTGGCGATCGCCGGCCGCGCGCTGGTCGGCGCCGGCGACGCCTGCATGTTCCTCAACGTCCTACGCGTCGCGGCGCATTGGCTTCCCCCGCACCGCTACGCGCTCGCGACGGCGCTGACCGGCGTCTGCGGCTCGCTCGGCCAGCTGCTGACGACGGCGCCGCTGAGCGCCGCGCTCGGCGGCCTGGGCTGGACGCCGACGTTCGCGGCCACGGGCGTGCTGACCGCGGTGCTCGCCATCCTCGCGGTCAACCGGCTGCAGGACCGCCCGTCCGGCGCCGCGGCGGCCCACCACGCGCCGATCGTCCCGACCCTGCGGCGGGCGTGGCGCGCGCCGTCGATCCGCCACGGCCTGTGGGTGCACTTCGCGCTCAACTGCCCGTTCGTCACGCTCACCGGCCTGTGGGCGTACCCGTACCTCGTGCAGGGCCAGGGGCTGCCGCGGGCGACGGCGGCCGCGATCCTGACCGCCGCGGTGGTGGCGTTCGGCGTCGCCGCGCCGGTGCTCGGGGCGCTGGCCGGCCGCATCCCGCACCGCCGCGGGCGGATCGCGAGCGCGGTCGCCTTCGCCAACGCGGCGGCGCTCGGCCTCGTGCTCGGCTGGCCGGGCCACCCGCCACTGGCGCTCGTCGCGCTGATGCTCGTGCTCAGCGGCGTGGCCGGGGCGGCGTCGATGCTGGCGTTCGACCTCGCGCGCGACGGCGCGCCGAACGCCGGCGGCAGCGCGTCGGGCATGGTCAACATCGGCGGCTTCGGCGCGACGATCCTCGCCCAGGCGGCGATCGGGCTGCTGGTCTCCGCCGACCTCGGCTACCGCGTCGCGCTGCTGCCGCTGCTCGCGCTGGTGGCGGTGGGCGCGCTGCAGACGCTGCGCCACCCGACCGCCGGGCCCACTTGAGACACCCGCCCATTCCGTGGGGAGCGATGTCCCGTCGGGCGCCCCGGCGCGCCGATACCCTTCCCGCGCTATGGAGCAGCTCAAGGGCCTGATCCTCTCGGGCGGCAAGGGCACGCGCCTGCGCCCCATCACATACACGTCGGCCAAGCAGCTGGTTCCGGTGGCCAACAAGCCGGTGCTGTTCTACGCCATCGAGTCGATGGCGGCGGCCGGGATCCGCGAGGTGGGCATCATCATCGCGCCCGAGACCGGCGGGGAGATCCGCGAGGCGGCCGGCGACGGGGAGCGCTTCGGCGTCGAGATCACCTACATCGAGCAGGACGCGCCGCTCGGGCTCGCGCATGCGGTCCTCACCGCGGAGGCGTTCCTCGGCGGCGACCCGTTCGTGATGTACCTCGGCGACAACCTGCTCCAGGGCGGCATCGACGACCTCGTGTCCGCGTTCCGGGCCAACGCGCCCGAGGCCCTGATCCTGCTGACGCCGGTGCCGGATCCGCAGAACTACGGGGTCGCGGAGCTCGACGGCGACGGCCGCATCGCGCGGCTGGTCGAGAAGCCGGCCCAACCGGCGTCCGATCTCGCGCTCGTCGGCGTCTACATGTTCACCGCCCGCATCCACGACGCCGCGAAGGCGATCAAGCCGTCGGGCCGCGGCGAGCTGGAGATCACCGACGCGATCCAGTGGCTGGTGGACGCCGAGGCGACGGTCGAGTCGCACGTCGTGCGCGGCTGGTGGAAGGACACTGGCCGGCTCGACGACATGCTCGAGGCCAACCGGCTGATCCTCGAGCGCGTCGAGCGGCGCATCGACGGCGAGCTCGAGCACTCGCAGATCGACGGCCGCGTGATCGTCGAGGCCGGCGCGGTGCTCGAGCGCAGCACGGTCCGCGGGCCCGCGATCGTCGGCGCCGGCGCGCGGCTGACCGACGCCTACATCGGCCCTTACACCGCGGTCGGGCGCCACTGCGTGGTGGAGTCGGCCGAGGTCGAGCACTCGATCCTGCTCGAGGGCTCCTCGGTGCGCGGGCTGGACGGGCGGATGGAGTCCTCGCTGCTCGGCCGCAACGTCCATATCGGTCGCAGCACGCGCCAGCCGCGCGCCTACCGGTTCATGGTCGGCGACTCCTCGGAGATCGAGATCCTCTAGCGGCGGCGGTACTGTGGCTGTATGTCGGTTCCGGCCGACGTGGCCGCCAACGGAGTTGAAGAGCAGGCCGCATTGCGGCGGGTCGCCACGATGGTCGCCCGGGAGGTGTCGCAGGAACGGCTGCTGGCCGTCGTGAACGAGGAGATCGGCCGGCTCGTGGGCGCCGACGCCGTCGTCACGCTGCGCTTCGACGTGGGCGACCGGGCGACGGTCGTCGCCGAGTGGAGCGCGACCGGGCTCGAGCTGCCGCTCGGCGCCCGGCGGCCCCTGGACCCACTCCTTCGTGCCGTTCGCGAGGGTGCCCGGCCCGTGTCGCTCGGGGTCGAGCAGCGCGGCTCGTACCAGGCGTTCGCCGAGGAGGCGCAGCGGCTGCGCGTGCACTCGTCGGTCGGCGTACCGATCGAGGTCGCGGGGCGGGTGTGGGGCGTCGTGTTCGCGGTCTCGTCCGGATCCCGGCGCCTCGCGCCGCACGTCGCGGAGCGCATCGAGGGGTTCACCGCGATGGTCTCCGCCGGGATCGCGACCGCGCAGGCGCGCGCGGAGCTGACACTGCTGGCTCAGGAGCAGGCGGCGCTGCGGCGCGTGGCCGAGCTCGTGGCGCGCGGGGCGGACGCCGACGGCGTGTTCGCCGCCGTCGCGGAGGAGCTCTGGCGGCTCGTCGGCGGGACCGCGCTCATGCACCGCTACGACGGTGAGCTGAGCACGTGCGTGGCGGCGTGGCGCGAGAGCGGGGCGACCGAGTTCGTCGGCGTGAGCGAGGTCGCGCCCGAGGGCAGCCTGCTGTCGCTGATCCGGAGCACGCTGCGGCCGGCGCTGATCGACGACTACCCGCTGGTGCCGGGCCCGTTCGGGGAGCTCGCCAGGCGGCTCGGCATTCGCTCCGCCGCGGGCGGCCCGATCATGGTCCAGGGCCGCCCGTGGGGGCAGCTCGCCGTCGTCTTCTCGCAGCCGGAGCCGCCGCCGGCCGGCACCGAGCTGCGGGTCGCGCGCTTCGCCGCGCTCGTGAGCACCGCGATCGCGAACGCGCAGGCGCGCTCGGAGCTGCAGCGGCTGGCCGACGAGCAAGGAGCCCTGCGGCGCGTGGCGACGCTGGTGGCGCATGGTGCGTCGCAGCCGCACGTGTTCGAGGCCGTGGCGCTGGAGGCGTCGCGGCTGCACGGCGACCAGCCGACGGCGCTGCTGCGCTACGAGCCCGAGGGCTACGCCGTCATCCTCGCCCTGCGCGGGACGATCGGCTGGGTCGGCCGCCGCATACCGGTCGTGGCGCCCAGCCTCTCCGAGCGCGTCATGCGCACCCGCGCCCCGGCGCGCCTGGACGACTACCGGGACGTGCCGGGCGCGCGCGAGGCCGGGCTCGGCGCCGCCGTCGGCGCGCCGATCGAGGTCGGCGGCCGGTTATGGGGCCTGCTCGCCGTCATGACCGGTGGCGAGCCGCTTCCGCCCCGCACGGAGGAGCGGCTCGCGCAGTTCTCCGAGCTCGTCGCCACCGCGATCGGCAACGCCGTCAGCCGCGCCACGCTGACCGCGTCGCGCGCCCGCATCGTGGCGACCGCGGACGAGACGCGGCGCCGGATCCAGCGCGACCTCCACGACGGCGCGCAGCAGGGCCTCGTCAACACGGTGATCACGCTCAAGCTCGCCAGGGGCGCGCTGCCCGACGGCGGCACGGCGTCGGAGCTGATGGACGAGTCGCTGCGCCATGCCGAGGGGGCGATCGACTCGCTGCGCGACCTCGTGCACGGCATCATGCCGTCGACGCTGGCCAACGGCGGCCTGCGCGCGGCCCTGCGCTCGCTCGCCGACCGCCTCGCGATCGACGTCGAGGTCGACGTCCCGGACGCGCGCCTGCCGGCGGCGCTGGAGACGACGGCGTACTTCGTCGTCGCCGAGGCGCTGACGAACGTCGTCAAGCACAGCGGCGCGACCGGCGCGCGCGTCGGGGTGCGCATCGACGGGGGCCGGGTGCACCTCGAGGTGCACGACGACGGCGCCGGCGGCGCCGATCCCGCGAGCGGCTCGGGCCTCGTGGGCCTCGTCGACCGGGTCGAGGCCAGTGGTGGCACGATCGCCGTCACCAGCCCGCCGGGAGTCGGCACGATGATCGTCGTCGACCTGCCCGTCACGCGTGCCGGCTGACCCGGCTAGGCGGCCGCGCGGTCGCGCGCGGCGAACCAGGCGCCGGCGCCGAGCACGCGGTCGTAGCCCGACCAGCGCGAGCCGTCGGGCAGCGCCTTCTCGAGCCGGTCGAACGACCCGAGCCGGCCGCCGAGGTTGTCGATCATGTGCACGAGCGTCGCCTCGCGCGTGCAGGGCACGACCGGCGAGCCGTGCTCGAGCTGGCCGTGGTGGCTGAGGATGATGTGCAGCACCGCGGCGGCGAGCTCGGACGGGAAGCCCGGCAGCTCCTCGATCAGCCGCCGGACGCGGTAGTAGCCGAGCGGGATCTCGCCCTGCAGGCGCCCGAGGTCGGTCATGTCGATCGCGAGCGGGTCCGACGTGTAGGCGTCGAGCTTGCCAATGTCATGCAGCAGCGCGCCCGTGACCGCGACGTCGCGGTCGACGCCGCCGAAGGTCGCCGAGATCGCCGACACGCCCTGCGCGACCGTGAGCGAGTGCTCGAGCAGCCCGTGGCGGTAGGCCTGGTGGTAGCGCTTCGCGGCCGGCGCTTCCCGGAACGCCCGCCAGGTCTCCGACCGCTCGCCGAAGACGAGCGCCAGCAGCGCGCGCAGGTGATCGCACTGGACCGTCGCGATCAGCTCGCGCAGCCCCGCCTCCAGCTGCTCGACGCTCGCGCGCGGGCCGTCCAGCAGATCCTCCGGTGCACACTCCTCTGCGCGAGCGATCCGCAGCGACGCGACCTCGATCCGCCCGCGCTCCACGCGGCCCGCCACGCGCACGCACGCCCCCGGCTCGCACCACTCGGCCACCTCGGGCGCGAGCGTCGCGCTCAGATTCCCGGTGCGGTCGGCGAACGTCACGCGACAGCCGGAGCGCTCGCGGACCAGCAGGATCAGGTCCGCTTCCTCGCCGTCGATAAGCTGCCGCACGAGCACGCGGGGAACCCTAGGTCCCGCGCCGGACGCATCACCCGCCGTAGTAGCGGATCGCGCGCTCCGCGAGCGCGCGGGTGTCGCGCTCGTTGGCCACGGCGTTGAACGCGACGGCGAAGAACGGGATCAGGCGGCCGGCGATCCGCCTGCCCGTCCGCTTGCCGACCATCGCCAGCAGCCGCCTCGCCAGCGCCTCGTCGCGCGCGAGCTTGGTGCCGACGTAGGCGGCGGCGAGCGTCGTGCCGGCGCCGTCGAGCGCCGCGCGCGCGGACTGCGGGTCCGGATACAGGCCCGTGAGCACGAGCAGCTCGGCCGGGCGCATCGGGTCGCGCGGGTCGAAGCCGTATGCGGCGGCGACGAAGAACACGAGCCGCGACTGGATCCACGCCAGGCCGACGAGGTCGGGCACGAACGTCACGAACCCGCCGACGCCGGTCGCCGCGCCCTCCAGGCGCGCGAGCTGCGCGTGCCTGCGCTTGGCCATCCGCCCGAGGGACGCCGGATCGGAGCCGTAGACGCGCCGGCGCTCCTGCGCCCAGGCGGCCGCCGCCGGCGCGTGGCGCTCGCTCGCCGCGAGCGCGATCAGCTCGGGCGCGCGGAGCGGATCGGCCCGCAGGCGCTCGAACAGGCCGCGCGGCGGCTCCTCGGGCGGCCCCTCCACCTCGATCACGGCGTCGGACATCTGCGCGCCAAATCTAGTCCGGCTCGTCTGACACGCTGTCAGCTCCGACACTCGAAGGGGTATGCACTGGCAGATGCAGGCGCTGATCGAGCATCGCCTCCCGGTCGCCGGGCACACGACACGCGCGCTCGAGGTCGAGGGCGGCGGCCCCGGCATCGTGCTGCTTCACGGCTGGGGCGACTCCGCCGACACCTGGCGGCCGCTGCTGGCCGAGCTCGGCGCCCGCGACCGCCGCGCGATCGCCGTCGACCTCCCGGGCTTCGGCGCCGCGACGCGGCTGCACCCCGGCGCCCTGCTGCCGCAGCTGGACGTGTTCGCGGCCGAGCTGGTGCAGACGTGGGCGGGCGGGCGGCCGGTGGTCGTTGCCGGCAACTCGCTCGGCGGCTGCATCGCGCTGCGGCTGGCCGAGCGCGGCGAGCTGCCGCTCGCGGGCGTGATCCCGGTCGCGCCCGCGGGGCTCGAGCCGCCCGGCTGGTTCGACGCGATCGAGCTCGACCCGATCGTGCGCAAGCTGCTCGCCACGCCGATCCCGGTGCCGCTCGCGCTCCTGCGCGGCCGGACGGCGTTCCCGCACCCGCGCGACGGCCAGCGCGCCGCCGTCGACGCGTTCGGCCCCGGGGACGCGACGCGCGCCGCCGTCGCCGGCCTGCTCGAGCCCGGCCGGCGCCTGCTGCCGGAGCTCTGCAGCGCCCCGTTCGACCTCGCCGGCATCGCGTGCCCGGTCCTGCTCGTGTGGGGCACGCGCGACCGGGCGATCCCGCGCAGGAGCGCGCGAATCGTGCTGGATCGGCTCCCGACCACGCACGTCGAGCTGATCGAGGGCGCCGGGAACTGCCCGCAGGTCGACTCCACGCTGCGCCTGCTCGAGCTGCTGCTCCCGTTCCCCGCGTAGTCCGCAATTGAACGTGCACGCAGGAGGAACCGCTGTCCGGTGCGGCTAGGCTGGTTCGCCATGCGCCGGACCGCGATCCTGACCTTCGCCCTGCTCCTGTTGCTCGCGCCCGCCGCCGGCGCGCAGACGCCCCCGCCCCAGCCGCGCATCGCGGCCGGCGTGAGCGCCGCCGGAACGGACCTCTCGGGGCTGACGCTCGACGAAGCCGCCGGGCGGCTGTACAGCACGTTCGGCCCGGTGCTCGGCAGGCCGCTCTCGACGCACGTCGCGGGCCGCAAGATCGCGCTCCAGATGGCCGACGTCAAGCTCGCCTTCGACGTCAAGAAGTCGGCCCGGCGCGCGTACAACGCCGGCCAGGCGCCGCATTCCGGCCCCGTGAACGTGCCGCTCTACATCACCTACGACGCCAAGGCCGTCGACGCGTACGCGAAGAAGGTCGCGGGCAGGGTCGCCAAGGCGCCGCGCGACGCGTCGGTGAAGATCGGGATCTCGCGGATCACCAAGGTCGCCTCGCGCGACGGCCGCTCGGTCGACGCCGCCGCGCTCGCGGCGGCGGTCGGCAAGGTCCTGACCGATCCGGCGCAGCAGCGTGTGCTCCAGCCGGCGCTCAAGGTGGTCAAGCCGAAGGTGACGACCGGCGGGCTGGCGAGCGCCTACGGGACGATCGTCACGATCGACCGCGCGAACTTCAAGCTGCGCCTGTTCAAGCGGCTGAAGCTGTCCAAGACCTACCGCGTCGCGGTCGGCATGCCCGCGTACCCGACGCCGACGGGCCGCTTCGCGATCGCCAACAAGGCCGTCAACCCGACCTGGACGGCGCCGAACAGCCCGTGGGCCGGCGCGTACGCGAACGAGTCGGTGCCGGGCGGCTCGGCCGAGAACCCGCTCAAGGCGCGCTGGATGGGCATCGTCAACGGGGTCGGCATCCACGGCACCGGTATCCCGGGATCGATCGGCACGCGTGCCTCGCACGGCTGCATCCGCATGACGGTCCCGGACGTGATCGACCTCTATCCCCGTGTCCCGGTGGGGACGCCGGTCCTGATCGGCAACTAGGCCCCCCTTTGGCGCGTTCCCGTCCGAACGGCCCGGATAGGGTCGCGCCACAGTGATGAACCAGGGGGATGTCGCGCGCCTCGCGGAGGCGGCGCGCGAGCAGGGGCGGCTGGGCCTCGACACGGAGTTCATGCCGGAAGGCCGCTACCGGCCGCTGCTCTGCCTGGTGCAGATCGCGGCCGGCGGCGAGGTCGCCGTGCTCGATCCGCTGGACGGAGTCGATCCCGCGCCGCTGGCCGAGGTGCTCGCGGATCCCGGCGTCGAGATCGTCCTGCACGCGGGCCGGCAGGATGTGGCGATCCTGCGGCGCGAGTGGCGGACGACGTTCACGAACGTCTTCGACACGCAGGTCTCCGCGGGCTTCGCCGGCTTCTCCGCCCAGGCGGGCTACAACGGCCTGCTGCACGACGTGCTGCGGATCCGCCTGCCCAAGACGGCCAGCTTCACCCGCTGGGACGCGCGCCCGCTCACGGAGGAGCAACTCGCCTACGCTCGCGGGGACGTCGAGCACCTGCTCGCGCTCGCCGACGACATCCAGGGCCGCCTGGCGGAGCGCGGCCGGCTCGAATGGGCGCGCGAGGAGTGCGTCGCGATCGCCGAGGCGACCGATGAGCGCGATCCCGACGAGGTGTGGCGCCGGCTGCCGCGCGTGAGCGGCCTGGATCCGCGCGAGCGGGCCGTGGCGCGCGAGCTGGCGGCCTGGCGCGAGCGCTCCGCGGCGCGCGAGGACCGGCCGGTCGGCGCGATCCTGCGCGACCCGACGGTGGTGGAGCTGGCCAAGCGCCAGCCGCTGGGGCGGCGGGAGCTGTCGCAGATCCGCGGCATCACGCCGGACGTGGTGCGCCGGCGCGGAGAGGACATCGTGCAGGCGATCGAGCGCGGCAAGCGCGGCGAGCCGATCCGGCTCGAGGAGGGCGACCGCGCGCCGACCGAGGCCGTCGACGGCCCGACGATCGCGCTCGCGGAGTCGCTCGTGCGCACGCGCGCGCAGGAGGCGGGCCTGGCCTACGAGCTGATCGCGGCGCGCGCCGACCTCGCTCCGGTCGTCGTGGCGGCGCGGCGCGGCCACACCGAGCCCGACGTGCGCACGCTGCGCGGCTGGAGGCGCGAGCTCGTCGGCGCCGAGCTGATCGAGCTGCTGGCCGGCCGGCGCCGCCTCGGCGTCGGCCCCGGCGGTCGCGTTCAGGTCGACGAGGCCTGAGGGAGCAAACAGCCGCCGCGGCGCCCAGGGGAGAGGGGGTCCCAGGCGCCGCGGCGACGTGAGTCGGCGGCGGGGCGGCGAGCGGGACACTCGCAGCCTGATATCGCGCGCCTTCAGTGCGTACTGGAGCCGGCCCACGCCATCAAGGCGAAGAGCACGGCCGCCGCCATGGCCAGGAGGGTCGGGAGGGATGCGGTCACGGCGGCGAGCACGAAGAGCATCCTGCACCGGAATCTCAAGTCGGGGCTAATGGCCTCATCAAGCTGCCTTAAGACTTGCGGCGCGCCGCTCTACGCTCGCAGCCGAGGTCTACGAGCAGGTCCCGCGCGCGGAGAGCTGACGCCGGTACTTCGTCATCGCGGCGTGCGTCATGTCCCCGTGCGTCTGCGTGCGCAGGCGCGCGACGTTCTCGCGGTGGTATGGCGAGGAGAGGCTCTCGGCGTGCCCGATCACGTTGCGCACGCCGATCCCGTAACGGCAGCGCAGCCAGCGCGTGAGCCGCAGCGACGCGGCCATCTGGCGGGAGTCCGAGAGAATCTGCGCGTCGCTGGAGCCGACGTGCTCGATCCCGATCGCCGTGTAGTTGAGCCCGACCGTGTGGCGGCACATGATCGAGAGCGGGACGAGCTGGTAGATCGTGCCGTCGCGGTCGATCACGAAGTGCGAGCACGTGCCGGGCAGCTCATGCAGCTCGGCATCCGGCGTGTCGGGCGCGAACGTGTTCCAGGTCTGCTGGAACGAGCTGGTGACGGTGTAGTGCTCGACGATCACGTGCGGGTCGGTCAGCCGGTACGTCGCAACGCCGTAATGGCGCTTGGCGTAGGCGGCGGTCTGGAGCTTGCGCTTGGCGCCGAAGGGGATCGGCTTGGAGACGATGGCCGGCTTGGGCACGGCGGCGTCGGCGGCCGGCGCGCACAGCAGCGCGAGCGCGGCGAGCAGGGGGAGGGCGCGCCTCATCCGGTTGCGAGCTCCGCGGCGATCGCGCCCCGCATCAGCTCCTTCGCCCGCGCGCCTGTGATCAGGCCCGCGAGCCGGCGCGCGCTCAGCCCGTCCAGGAGCGCCGTCAGGCGCTCGGCCTTCTCCAGCGCCTGCGGCGAGCCGCCGTCGATCGCGGTGGCGACGAGCCGGCTCCACGTGTTGCTGGCCTCGGCCATCCCCTCCCGCAGCGCCGGCTCGAACACCGCCGAGGCGAGCACCTCGCCCCACACCACAGAAGTGTCGTGCGCCGCGTCGTCGAGCTCGGCCAGCAGCATCGCCTCGGCGTCGCCGTCCGCGCCGCGCCGCGCCGCGCGCGCGTTGGCGTGCTCGAGCGTCGCCCGCACGAGGCCGTTGCGATTGACGAAGTAGTAGTAGATCAGCGACACCGCGACGCCCGCCTCGCTCGCGACCTGCTCCACGCGCAGCCCGCGCACGCCCCGCCGCGCGATCACGGTGATCGCAGCGTCGAGGATCGCCTGCCTACGATCACCGGGCACCGCCCGCAAGGCTAGTACCGCTACCCGGGTCTCGATGACGGGAATGGCCCATTCAGGCGATGGCCCGCCTGGGGCGTATGAGATCGCACGCGTCGCCCCCCAAAGCGCCGCGAAGCAGGCGGCAAGGTCGTCTTCAGTCGCGCACGGAGCTCGACGGCGGCGCCGTCAGGTTCTGCTCGGGACACGGGCGCAGCCCCGACCAGGCGGCGTCGCTCGTGACCTCGTTGAGCAGCTGCTGGCCGGACGGGCTGGCCGGCCGGCCCGCCGAGGCCGTGAGCGCCGAGGCTCCGGCGGCGAGCGTGGCGGCCGAGAGCAGGCCCGCGACGAGCGCGAGCACCCACCGGGTGGAGCGGCGCGGGCCGCGCGCGACGGGGTCCTCGATCACGCGGAGCTCGACGTCGTCGAAGCGATCAGGCTCCATACTTGGAGCCTAGCGCTCTCAGCGATTTCTTCCGAGGATCTCAGTCCGCTCGCACTGAACCGGGAGTCTGGGCGCATGACATCGCGAACTCGCAGGATCGTTCTCGTGCTTCCGCCGGCGGGCTCATCGCGGCCGGCCGCGGCGACATGGCGAACCGGCGGATCGCCGGCGCTACTTCAGTCCGCCGGCCTGGACCGTGCGGTTGAGGGTGTCGACGACCCGGAAGAGGTCGCCGCGCTTGTAGAAGTTGACGGCCAGCAGATTGGGCAGGTGATGGCGGAGGCGCTCGCACTCCTGGGCGCGCGCCAGCAGCGGGGCGTACGCGTTGACCTTGGCCGCGTCGCTCGGGCGCGGGATCGGGTCGGTCGAGACCCAGTGGTTGATCAGGAACAGCGGCGCCTTCGCCGGGCCCCGGTTGGCCTTGCAGCTCGCGGGGAGGTCCGCCCGGTCGGTCAGCAGCCGCGCGCTCTTGAACGTGTACGGCGTCTCCTCGGTCAGGCTCGCGTAGGCGAGCCGGTACCACGGCGCCGCGCCGGCGTGGTTCTCGGCGAGCAGCATCAGCCGCCGGCCGGAGTCGATCATCTGCCCCAGCGTCGTCGTGGCGGGGTCGCCGGAGAACGCGTAGGGGACCAGCCCGGCGTCGCCGACGGCCTTGACGTAGTCCGCCGGCGTCACGTAGTCCTGGTTGATCACCACGACGACGTCGGACGGATGGGTCGCGAGGAAGTCGTGGATGTCCTTCAGCGCGTCCGCCAGCGGCGTCGCGCCGAGCTCGCAGAACGTGTGGCAGAGGTACATCCCGCGTTCGCCCTCGCCCCGGAATCCGAGCCGCTCGCGCAGCCGCAGCGCCGCCTGGATGCTCGCCTCGCTGACGCCGTCCTGCTGCGCCGTGCGCCGCAGCTGGGCGTCGGTGCCGAAGTACGTGCGCACGCGGCCGTCGGGGAGCCGGTCGGCGTAGTGGGTGTCGACCAGCAGGCCTCGGATGCCGTCCTCGAGCTGGCCGCCGATCGAGCGGTCCTGCTCGGCCGAGGCCCAGCCCGGCAGCGGCGCTGACATCGCGTTGTGGGTCGCGGGCAGCACCACCTGGTCGAGCGGGCGATCGCACAGCGCGACGGCGCCGTTGCACGCGTCCACCGCGGGCCCCGGGGCGGCGGCGCCGCCGGCGGCGACGAACGCGCCGGCGCTGCCGGCGACGAGCAGGGCGGCCGGCACGATCACGGCGGCGAGCGGGGCGCGGCGCCGCCGCGCGGGCTCGTGCTCCGGGCGCGGGCGGTAGACGCCGCGCAGCGCCGACTCGAGCCCCTTGTACACGAGGTAGACGCCGCCGACGATCGCGGCGACCTGCACGACGGTCAGCGGCTGCGCGATCACGATCGCGCCCGCCGCGATCAGTGCGGCCGCGCGGGCGAGGCGGCGCGGCGTGCTGCGCGGCTCCGCGGCGACCGTCCTCCATGCGCGCGCCGGCGTTCCCTCGATGGCGACCGGGCGGATCAGCGAGTCCGCGGCCGCCGCGACGACGATCCCCCCGCCGCCGAGCGCCCAGCCGAGCGTGCGCAGGTCGCCGAGGAACGCGGTCCAGACCCCGGCGGCCGCGGCGCGCTCGTCGGGGTCGCTCACGCCCGCGAGCACGACCGCGCGCGCCGCCGTGTAGGCCACGACGATCGCCACGCCCGCCGTGGCGGCGCCGACGCCGAGCCGCGCGATCGCGCGGCGGCGGTCGAGCGCGAGCGCGATCGCCGCCGCCCCGGCCGCCAGGGTGAGCGCGGCGAGCAGCCAGGACAGCACGCGGACGCGGTTCGCCAGCCGGGCGAGGTCGCCGGCCGCGCTGCCGATGCGCGCCGTGGCGACCCGTACCCGGCCGCCCTGCTCGAGCTTGGCCGCGAGGTCGGGCCGCAGCTTCTCGATCGCCGCGCCGGCGACCGTTCCGCCGTCGACGCGGCCACCGTGAGCGCCGCGGCCGCTCTGCGGCGGACGTCGGGCGGCATCGGGCACAACCGTACCGATGCCGTCGCGGCGGCTATCCCGGGACCAGGCCGCAGGTCGCGTTCACGATGCCCGAGGTGATCGCGCCGGCGCCGTCGGACGCGAGGAACGCGGCGGTCTCCGCGATCTGCTGCAGCGCCGGCGGGCGCCGCAGCATCGTCATCTGGGCGATGCCGCCGAGGATCGCGTCCACGTCGATCGCGGCGGGGTCCGCACCGTTGACGGCGGCGATCTTCTCCGCCTTGAGTGTCTCGCGCACGGCCGCGGTGTGGATGCCGACGACGCGCACGCCGCGCGGCCCGAGCTCGGCGGCGAGGTAGCGGTGCAGCGCCTCGGTCGCCGCGTCGGTCGGGCCGGTGTTGCCCATGCCCGGCTGGGTGCCCCGCGAGGACCCGCTCGTGAGGTGCAGGATCACGCCTGAGCCGTCCATGTGCCGCGCCGCGGCGCGGGCGGTGAGGAACGCGGTCGTCACGCCGGTGTTGATCGCGCCGAGCACGCGCTCGAGCGACATGTCGACCAGCGGCGTGCCCTGGTCGTCCCCGCGGCTGATCAGGTTGAACGAGATGTCGATGCGGCCGACGGCGGCGGCGTGGGCGTCCACGGCCGCCTCGTCGGTGGCGTCCAGCACGGCGACCTCGGCGCGTCCGCCGGCCGCGGCGATCTCGGCCGCGACCGCCTCCATCGGCTCGCGCGTGCGTCCCGCGAGGTGAACCGTCGCGCCCTCGCGGGCGAAGGTCCGGGCCACGGCGCCGCCGAGCGAGCCGCCGCCGCCGTAGATGATCGCCGTCTTGTTCGTCAGAAGAGCAGTCATGCGCGGTGTAACGACACGGCGCGCGCCGACTCATCGGCGGGCTACGGAAGCGAAGAATCCCACGGGCTGTTCGCCCACCGCGGCGGCCGGGGCGAGCGCGGCAGCCACGCTGACCCCGGCCGGCACGCGGGATGCCCTGCGAGGTAAGGGCATGGGCGCGTATGACCGTAGGCGAGGGTCTCGGCGGTGGCGAGCGACGGAGCGGCGGCGGACCCGATCGGGTGGGCGCTACTCGCTCGGCTTGCCGGCGATCAGGTCGCCCATGCGCTGCCACGCGCGCTGCATCGGCCGCGTGGAGGCGAAGCGCTCCTCGGAGCGCCGCCGCCGCTCGGGGTCGTACCGCCGGCGGGCCCACAGCGAGTCGGGGCGCCCGAGCCGGATCGCGCCGGCGAGCGCGACGGCCGGCACGAACAGGCCGATCACGCCGAGCATGAGGCGGCCCTTGGCGAAGCAGGCGACGGCGAGGCCCGTGACGCCGGCCACCACGGCGGCGGTGCCGAGGATCGAGGAGGCCTCGTCGAGCCCGAAGGGGCGCGTCCCGATCACGACGAGCGCGGCGAACGTGCACGTGCAGACGACGGCGTCGAACGACGTCCGGCCTTCCTCGCTCCAGTACACGTCCTGGAGCCGGACCCAGAGCGCGAACTCGTCCAGCGTGAAGCCCGCGCCCACGCCGAAGCCGATCGCGACGATGTGCCACAGCGGCGCCTGCAGCGGCGCGGCGAAGCCGAGGAAGCCGCACAGGAGCAGCAGGCAGATGCCCCACACGAGGTGATGCAGGTGGACGCCGCCCGTCTGGACGCCGCCCGGCCACCACGAGACGCTGCGCGTCAGCCGCGCGCTCGTGCGGATCGCGAGGAAGGCGACCAGGAACGAGATCAGCACGACGAAGGCCGTGCCGGACCCGGGCTCGAATCGCTCGCCGAACGGGTTCACGCTGACGATCTCGCCGATCACGCTCCCTGGATCGTCGCACCCGCGGGACGGCTCCGCGGAACGTTGGGCCGCTAGCGGCCTGAGAGCGGCAGCGTGGCGGTCAGGAGCGTGCCGGCGCCGGGCGGACTGTCGATCTTCAGCCGGCCCCCGAGCGCGGCCGCTCTGTCGCTCATCCCCACCACTCCGTGACCGCCGGGATCAGCGCCGCCGGTCCCGTCGTCGCGAACCTCGAGCTCGAGCATCCCATCGTGTACGGATGCGACGACCTCGGCGCGGCTCGCGTGCGCGTGCTTGACGACGTTGGTGAGCGCCTCGGCCACGATGAAGTACGCGCTCGCCTCGATCTCCGCCGAGAACCGCTCGGCCGGAGTCTCCACCTCGACCGGCAGGTCGAGCCGCGCCACGAACGCCTCGAGGCCGGCCCGCAGGCCGCGGCTCGTGAGGGCCGCGGGGAGGATTCCGTGGGCCAGCTCGCGCAGCTCCGCGTTGGCGTGCTGCGCCTGCTCGAGCGCGTCGCCGACGACCGACGCCGCCTGGCCGTCGCGCTGGTCGAGCGCCCGCTGCGCGAGCTTCAGCGTCACGATGGTGTGCACCAGCCGCTGCTGCGCGCCGTCGTGCAGGTCCCGGGCCACGCGGCGGCGGGCCTCGTCCGCCGCGGTCACGAGCCGCGCCCGCGAGGCCGTGAGCTGGTCGCGGCTGTCGGCGTTCGCGATCGCGGTCTCGAGCAGCTGGGCGAACTTGGCCATCCGCTGCTCGGTGTCGGCGCGCGGGGACTCCTCCCAGTTCCAGCCCGCCGAGACGACGCCCCAGAGCCGGCCGTCCACGACAATCGGCGCTCCGACCGCCACACGCACGCCCGCCGCCCGTGCCAGCTCGGCGATGACGCCGCGCGCACCTGCATAGCTCTCCATCCGCGCGGAGCGCTCGGTGCGCCGCACCACCGCCTCCACGCTGTCGCCTTCATGGCTTATCCGCGCACCCGCGGGGACCGCGTGTGCGCTCGAGCCGCGGAGCGCGAGCACGGTGAGCTCGGCGCCGGGCTCGTAGCGGCCCACCACGACGTGCTGGGCATCCAGCAACCGTGCCATCTCGCCGGCGAGCGCGTTGAAGACAGCGGTCGGCGAGGCCCCCTCCGCGACCAGCGTCGCCACGCGGCGCAGCGCCGCCTGCTCGTCGGCGAGCCGGGCGAGCGCTTCGCCCGACTCGGCGTTCGCGATCGCGGTTGCGACGAGCTCGGTGAACTTCTCCAGGCGCTCCTCGGTGTCCACCGGGAGCGACGCTCTGGCCGACACGGTGACGGCGCCCCACAGACGACCCTCGACGACGATCGGGCTCGAGACCGAGGAGACGGCGCCCGCGCGAAGCGCGTGGACGGCGGTGGGGTCGCCGACCGTCGCCCAGTCCTCGCCGTCGCTCCTGGCGGAGCGCCCGGTGCGATACACCTGCGCCGCACTCGTCTCGTCGTCGACCGCGGATCGCGATCCGATGGCGATCGCCTCGGTGCTCTTCGCCGAGCCGACGACGACGGAGGACGGAGGGTCGGAGTCGAACCTGCTGACCGCTGCCAGGTCCGAGCCGAACAGTCGACCGACCTCCACGCTGACGGCCGAGAAGAGTTCGGCCGGCTGCACGCCTTGCGCGACGAGCGTCGCCACCCGCCGCAGCGCGGCCTGCTCGTCGGCGAGCCGCTCCACCTCCGCGCGGGCCTCGGCGTTGGCGATGGCGGTCGCGATCAGCTCGGTGAACTGAGCGACGCGCGCCTCGGTGTCCGGCGGAAACGCACCGGCCTCCGGCTTCGCGACGCCCATCACGCCCCACAGGCGGCCGCGGACGACGATCGGACAGCCGACGGCCGAGCGGATCCGGAGCCCCTCGGCGCGCCGGCCGACGGGCTCGACGATGTCCGAGTAGTCGTCGATCCGGGCAGGCCGGCCCTCCTCGAGGACCGCCGGCACGACGCCGCCGCCGTCGAGCGGTACCGGCGTCCCGACCGAGAAGCGGGCGGAGCCGTCTGCGTCCCACATGGCCACCACACGCGCGTTCCCGTCACGGTCGTTGCGCAGGAGGGCGCAGTCGACGTCACCGAACACCTTCGCCACGTCTTCGGCAACCCGCTCGAACACCTCCGCCAGCGACGCCTCCTTGGCGACAAGCGTCGCGACGCGCCGCAGCGCCGCCTGCTCGTCCGCGAGCTGGTCCGCCCTGGCGTGCGACTCGGTCTTGGCGATCGCGGTGGCCATCAGCTCTGTGAACTGGCCCAGGCGCGATTCGGTCCCCCGCGGCATGGGCACGTCCCGACTCGTCCCGGCGACCATCGCACCCCACAGCCGGCCTTCCACCATGATCGGCGTCCCCACGACGGAGCTGATGCCGACCGGGCGAACCGCCTCGCCGATCGGGCCGCTCGAGGTCTTGCCGTAGTCGTCGAGCCTGGCCGGTCGCCCGGTCCGGAACACGCGCGAGACGATGTTCTCGCCGCCCAGCTCCCAGCGCGCCCCGATGGGCAGGGCATCTGCGGCCTCGCCGCCGCTGGCGACCAGGACGACGCTCCGGTCGTCCTCATAGCGCAGCATCCGGGCCTGCTCGGTGCCGAGCAGCCGGCCGACCTCCTCCGCGATCGCGGTGAAGACCTCTGTCTGGGGCGCCTCGCGCGCGACGAGGGTCGCCACCCGCCGCAGCGCCGCCTGCTCCTCGGCGAGACGCTCCACCTCGGCACGCGACTCCGTGTTGGCGATCGCCGTGGCCATCAGCTCCGTGAACTGCCCGAGGCGGGACTCGGTATCCGGCGGCAGCAGATGCCGGCGAGTCGTGCCCGCGACCATCGCACCCCAGAGCCGGCCTTCCACGCGGATGGGCGCCCCCACGATCGAGCGGATCCCGATCGAGCGGGCGGTCTCCGCCAGGGGCCCGCTCATCGCCCGGGAGTCGTCGATCGACGCCGTGTGTCCTGTCCGGAACACCCGCGAGGCGGCGGTGTCGGCTTCCAGCGACAGGCGCGAGCCGACGGGCAAGGCGTCGTCATGCCCGCCGGAGCTGCCCACGACGACCGCGGTCAGGTCGCCGTCGTATCGCAGCATCCACATCTCATCCGCGCCGAGCGTGTGCGCGATCTCCTCCGCGATCGCCCGGAAGACCTCGGCCTGGGGCGCTTGGCGCGCGACCAGCGTCGCCACCCTCCGCAGTGCCGCCTGCTCGCCCGCCAGACGCTCCCGCTCGGTCTCGGTCTGCCGGCGCTCCGTCACGTCGCGCGCCACCGCATACACGAACCCGTCCTCGACGATCGGCGTCGTCTGCCACTCGAGCACCCTCAGCGTGCCGTCCTTGCGGACGTAGCGGTTCTCGAACGACAGCGTCGCGTTGCCCTGACCGATCGCGGCGGTCTCCACCGCCGTCCTCTCACGGTCGTCGGGGTGGACGAAGTCGAGATACGGCCTCGAGAGGAGCTCTTCCTCGGTGTACCCCAGGATCTGCTCGGCAGCCGGATTGACGCGCCTGAAGCATCCGTTGAAGTCGGCGACCGCGATCAGGTCGGAGGAGAGCGTGAAGATGCGGTCGAGCTCTTCCTGTGCCCTGGCTCTCCGTGCTCCATTGATGCCGAGCGCGACCGCCAGCGCGGCAAGGACGAGCCCGGCGGCGAGGACGAGCCAAGGCAGCACCGCCGCGGCGTCCCGGACCGATTCCCGCGGCACCACGACGTCGAACCGCTGCCCTGCGACGGCGAGCGTCCTGCTGACGGTCTTCGCGCGGCTCTCCGGCGATGTGCCTGCGGCCGCGATCCGCACCGCCGGCGAGCCCCTGGCCGCCGCACGCAGCGTGAGGTCCGATACGAAGACGACCACGTACCCCGGGTCGAGGACCTCCGCGACGAGATTCGGCGCCGGCGAGACGAGGAAGAGCCCGCTGGTCCCGGTGCTCGGGGGTTCCACAGGGGTCCCGGCTACGTCATCGCGGCGGGTCGCGCGAGCGAGTGCCGCGGCCATCCCCGGCTCGCCGCTCAGATCGGTGCCGGGCACGGCCATGGGATAGAAGCCGGACACCAGCGTCGCCGGCAGGTAGGAGGAGCGGGATCCGCTGACCCGCTGGTCGGGTGTCACGATGGGCTGGCCGATACGCCGCTCGTACGCCGCGCGGCGGGAGCCCGGAACGCGCTCGACCCATGCGGCGGCGGGGAAGCCCGCCGGGCTGAGCCACCTGGATGCGTTCCTCGCGAACTGGTCGCTCGTGACCCCGGTGCCGCTGGCGTCCAGCATGAACCGGCGGAGGCTCTCGGTGAGCGACGCCGCCTGCGCGAGGCGGCCACCGATCTGCGCCGCCGCGACCTCGGCGCGTCGCTCGGAGTCCCGTCGCGCATCCCGCTCGGTGAGCAGGCGGGCGGCGATGAAGCCCGCAACGGTGAGCGCGAGGACCAGCGCTACAGGTGCGATCTGTCGCGGCCGCACGGCCAGATTTCGAGGGATTCCCTTGATTCTGCTCCGTCGCCATGCCCCCGGCAAGGCAGGACGTCAGAGGCACCGCGGGCCGTGGCTGTCAGTGGTCGAACGTCACTTCGGGACGCGGGACGCGATCGTCTGGCAGTTGCTGAGCGCCGAATCGATCGACGACCGGCCGGCGATCACGGCGGAGAACTGCTCGGTGCACTGGTTGCCGACGTCCTGGTACTCGGGGATGCCGACGTAGGCTCCGGATGCCGGCAGCCCCGGCCGCTTCGTCGTGCCCGGGTCGTCGATCGGCGCGGACTCGATGGCCTCGAGCGTCGGCCGGGCGAATGCGCGGGCGGCCCTCAGGTATTCGGGGATCTCGTAGGTCGACCGGCGCGTGCCCGGCGGGATCGCCGCCCACCCCTCGGGGATGCTCGTGCCGGCCTCATGGATGTACTGCGGTCCGCTCGCCCACGAGATGTATCTCCAGGCCAGGCCCGCCTTGCTCGACGTCGACGGGATGGCGAGCGCCCACGACCAGAGCCATCCCGACGACCTCGTCAGCTCGACCGGGGCGCGGGCGTAGCCGTTCTTGCCCTTCACGTCGCTGTCGTCGGCCTCGAGCAGGCCGGCGGCGACGGTCGCGTCGTACCACATCGCGACCTTGCCATGCAGGTACTGGGCGAGGCACTGGTTGTAGCTCGCGCCGGCGGCGCCGTTCTCGCCCGCGTCCCTGACGAGGTCGACGTAGAACTGGAGCGCCTGCCGGAACGGCGGCTGGTCGACCATCGCCCTGCCGACCGAGCCGTCAGGCCTGGCGGACCACCACGTTCCACCGAACGTGTTCAGCACCGTGCCGAACGAGGCGCCGAGCTCGCCCCAGCCCGGCTTGCCGCGCATGCAGATGCCGGCCCGAGCGGGCGTGTCGATCCTCCGGGCGATCTCGGCAACCTGTCTCCAGGTCGGGTGCGTCGGCATCTGGATGCCGGCTCGCTTCAGGACGTCCTTGCGGTACATCAGGAAGGACGACTCCCCGTAGAACGGCGACGCGTAGAGCTTGCCGTGGTACGACAGGGCCTTCCGTATCGTCGGGATGACGTCGTCCAGGCGGTAGGCCCGGTCGGCGGAGGCCATCGGCGTGAGGTCCCTGATGTGCCCGTCCTTGCCGAACTGCGGCGCCTCGTACGGGCCGATCATCACCACGTCGAACTGGCGGCCGCTGGAGGCCACGTCGCGCGTGGTGACCTCACGCAACGTCCCCTCGTCGAGGATCGTGTAGTTCACCTTGATGTGGGTCCTGTCGGTGAACAGCGACGGCGTGAGATGGGCGAGGTCCTGCATGTTCGGGGTGTCGACGATCGCGACGTTGATCGAGCCGCCGGCGCGCGTCCCACCGCCCTTCTGCTTGTGGCCCCCGCAGCCGGCCACGGCAACCGCGCCGATCGCGAGCAGAACGGCGATCCACGCGACGCGAACTGACGCGCTCATGGCACTCCTCCCGTTGCGCACGTGCTCCGCGGCGGCGTGCGCGTGCTCGCCCAAGAACGCTAACCGTCGCTCGGCCGGGGCACAACGCGACACGATGGCCCACCACGACCACCCGGCAGACCGGGATCCGGCTCCCCGCGACCGATGCGATCGGGTCCCCGTCGAGGCGCGGCGCCTCCCATGCGATGGCCCGAAGGTGCCCCGCGGCCTCGGAGACGTCCCTCCGCCGCGCGCTCGTGCGCCGCGGGTAGCGGCGAACTGCGCCGGCGAGGGAGGGGTCAGTTTCTTGCGCGAGGTAGCGGGCCTGTGAGCGCCGACTGCACGAGCGGCGCGAGGAGCGCGACGACCTCCTCAGGGGGCATCGCGGCGAGCGGCTGGAAGTGCAGCACATAGCGCGCGATTCCGAGCCCGAGCAGCTGCGCCGCGACGAGGTTGGCGCGGACTGCCGGCGCATCGCAATGCAGCCCCTCGACCAACGGCGTGAGGAGCTCATGCTCGAGGAAGTCCCGCAACTGCCGCTCGGCGGCGTCTTGGGTCGTGGCCGCCCGGAGCAGGGTGACGATCGGGTTGCGGCCACGCTCCGCGTCCCACGTCCGTACGAAGAGGGCGACGAGCCGCGCTCCTGCGGTCGTGCGATCTCCGCAGATCACGGCGCCGATCTCCTCGACCGGGTCGAACGGCCAGCGGATCGACTGCGCGAAAAGCTGATCCTTGGAGCCGAAGAACTGCATGACGAGCGCGGGATCGACGCCGGCCTCCTCGGCGACCGATCGGATCGTGGTCTTCGCGAAGCCGCGCTCGCCGAACTGACGCTGCGCGGCTGTAGCGATTGCGCGGCGGGTGCCGCTGTCGCCGGGTCGCCGCCCGGTCTTCGTCATCGAGCCGTCCCTGGACGCATTCTGCCCTTGAACAATATCCACCACGTTGATATCAACCACGTTGAGTTCGCAACCAAGGACCAACCAAGAATGGCCGAGCGCATCCTCATCCGCAGACTCCTCCCGGCAGTGCTCGCCGGGCTTGTCGTCAGCTTCGCCTTCATCACCTTCTTCACGTCTGCGCTTCACGACCCTCGGCCGAACGACCTGGACATCGGCGTCGTGGGACCGGCGCCGGTGGTCGTGCAGGTCGGCCGCGAGCTCGCGCAAGCGCTGCCGGGCGCGTTCGACGTCCACGGCTACCCGAACCTGGCTGCCGCGCGCGACGCGCTGCGCGCCCAGCGCATCGACGGGGCGTTCGTCCCGGGCCGCGGCTCGCCGAGGCTGTTGCTGGCCGGCGCTTCCGGCGCCAACGCGACGAACGTGCTGCGGGCGGCCTTCGGCGGGGCGGCGTCCGCACAGGGGCAGCGGCTGCAGATCGACGACGCGGCGCCGCTTCCCTCGCATGACTCGCGCGGCATCGCGGCGTTCTTCGTGGTGGCGGGGACGACGCTCGGCGCGACCATCTTCAGCGCGATCCTGTTCCTGCTCGGCGGACACGCGGGCGGCGCATCACTGCGGTTGCGCCTGACGCTGATGGCGCTCTTCGTCGCACTCGCCGGGACGGTGGGTGCGATCGCCACGAACCTCGTCGCCGATGGCCTGGCCGCCTCGTTCTTCGCGGTGGCCGGCATCGCGGCGCTGCTGGCCGCCGTGATCGCCCTTGTCACGACCGCGTTGGTCCGGTGGGTCGGCGCGCCGGGGGTCGGCATCGCGATGGTGCTGTTGACCTTGTTCAGCCTGCCCGCCACCGGCGGAGCGGTCGGGCCCGAGTTCGTGCCCGACTTCTATCGCTCGATCGCTCCGGTCTTGCCGAGCCATGCCGCGCTGCAGGCGCTCAAAGGCGCGGTGTACTACGGCGGCGGCGGGACGACGACGCCGATCTTGGTCCTCCTCGCCTGGATGGCCGCCGCGCTGACGATCCACGGCGCCGCGCGCGCGATCGGGCACCACGGGCCTTGGCCGCCGCCGATCGGGCGGCATGTCTTCGAGCGCGCGAGCGCCGAGGCCGAGGAGCCGGCAGCGGCATGACCCTCACGCAATCTGCACCACGACACGGAAGGGAACCTCATGAAGATCGTCGTCATCGGCGGAAGCGGGCTCATCGGGAGCAAGCTCGTCAACAACCTCGCGGCCCACGGGCACGACGCCGTGGCCGCCTCGCCCAGCACCGGCGTCGATGCGGTTACGGGTGAGGGGTTGGCGGAGGCGCTCGAGGGAGCCCAGGTCGTCGTCGACGTGGCCAACGCACCGGACTGGGAGGACACGGCGGTGATGCAGTTCTTCCAGACGTCGTCGCGAAACCTCCTCGCGGCCGAGCAGGCGGCGGGCGTCGGCCACCACGTCGTGCTCTCGATCGTCAACACCGACCGCCTCCCGGACATCGGGTTCTTCCGGGCCAAGGCGGCGCAGGAGGAACTCGTCAAGGGCCACGGGGTCCCCTACACGATCCTCCGGGCCACCCAGTTCTTCGAGTTCGTCGGCGCCATCGCCGACTCCGCCACCGAGGGCGACAAGGTCCGGCTTCCGTGTGCGCTGTTCCAGCCGGTCGCCGCCGGCGACGTCGCCGCGGTCCTGGCGGAGATCGCCACCGGAACGCCGCTGGGCGGCACCGTCGAGCTGGCCGGCCCCGAGGCACTTCCCATGGCCGAGTTCGCACGCCTGCTCCTGGCCGGCAAGGGCGATGCCGGCGAGGTCATCGCCGACCCGCAGGCCCGCTACTTCGGCGCTCTGCTCGACGACGGGTCGCTGACTCCCGGGGACGATCCCCGCATGGGTGAGATCCGCTTCGCGGAGTGGCTGGACCGGGCGACGACGAACGCCTAGCCCCGGTCACTCAACGATCGACACCAAGAAGAAGGCTCCTGATCCCCGAGATCGTCGTCCTCGCGCGGGAACCGCGCATCCCACGTCGCGGCCCGTTCGGGCGGGTTGACGGCGCAAACCGACTCCCGCTTTGGGCGGGATGTCCTCGCCGTGCTCGGCGACGAAGTCGTCGGTCGGCGCGGTCCACCCGCCCAGTCGCGTCGCGCCAGGGCGGACGCGAACGCGCTCATGGATCAACGGCTCCGGGCGATGCCCGAGCCAACTCTCCCCGACCGGTACCCATGTCTCGGCGACACCGGTCATCGGCCGCCCGGTCGTCGTGGTCGAGCTCTGCTCGGCAGGGTCCGGGCAACCGGACCTACCAAGCTCATCGGCGGAGCTACGTCAGAAGATCGTCGTGGCCGTAGCGGTGTGCGCATTCGCGAGCGGCCTCGGCTTGAGCTCTGTTCTTGCCGGCGCCGGCGAGCAGCTGGCGTATGTGGCGGCGCCGCTGGTGCTGTGTGTGGGTGGATTGGCACTCACGCTTGAGCGCTTCGGTGGCATGCCGTGCGTCGGGGTCGATGGCCAAGAAGCGCATGACGAGTTCGCTGAGATACGAGTCAACGACGACTTGGCCGTCTCGTGCGTCGTAGGTCCCGACGGCGATCACGTCGAAGCGCCGAAGCTCGCGGCGCTTCGTCGTCGGGGTCTGCGCGATGAAGTGCCCCCAGGCGATGCGCACGCGGTCGGCGTAGGTGTCGGCCTCGTCCTCGTAGTTGACGACCAGCCGTGCAGTGGCGAGGGAGCCGACGATGCCTGAGCCGGGCGGTGGCTGCCAGGTCGCGAACTCCGCCGGGATGAAGACGTCGGCGGTGCGATCGGCGGTGTCGGTGGCGGCCGGCATCGTGATCAGCGTAGTTCGCTGCTACAAGGCCGAGCGATGCGGATTCGCTGATTCTCGAGGCTAAGGCGCCGCCGGCTTCGGGGGCAGGCCTGCTACCGGCTGTCTCTCGCGGCGCCCTGGACCGCTCTGCGCGCGTACAAGGTGGGGGACTCGGGTCCGGGTCGAGCGTGAGGCTTTCGGGAGTGGAAGGAGCGGTGTCAGGTGCGGCCGCGCTACGAGCCGCCGGTCTACGGGTCAGTCATGGGCGTTCGCCGTGGCGGCCGCTCACAGACCTTCGTCGACGAGCTCCATGCGATCGAGCGGCAGGCGGGACGGGCGGCGTGAGGATCACGCAGCTGCCGGACGGGCGCTACTACTACGACCGCAAACACGACCCGGTCGCAGCGGTCTCAGCCAGGGGCGCGGATGCTGATGGCAGGCTTGGGGCAGGCGAGGTTGCCGGTTAGCGCGACCACTGTCGGCCCAGCCGTTCGGCTTCGTGCCTACAGACCAAGGGGACTACCACCGATGACTGTTCACATTGTCAATACCGCGGCGGGGCGACTCTCCGGTGACCGCACGGGCGAGGTTGCCCGCTTTCTGGGAATCCCCTACGCGGCGGCTCCGGTGGGCGACCGCCGATTCGCACCCTCGGGCCCTGCCGAACGGTGGGAAGGGACTCGAATCGTCACCGGTTATGGCGCTACCGCACCGCAGCCGGCTGTGAACCCAGCCCATGCTGACCTCGCGCCGCTGATCGGGCCGGGTTGGGTCACCGGCGACGGCCAGTACCTCAATCTCAACGTCTGGACACCCGATCCGGGCACGAGTGGGCTTCCGGTGATGGTCTACATCCACGGCGGCGGGTTCATGATCGGCTCGGGCAGCGCCGCCGCCTTCGACGGCACCGCGTTCGCTCGCGACGGCGTCGTTCTGGTCACCGTCAACTACCGACTCGGGGCGGAAGGCTTCCTCGCGCCGACCGGTGGGAGCACGAACATCGGATTGCGCGATCAGATCGCAGCGCTGCACTGGGTTCGCGACAACATCGCCGGGTTCGGCGGCAACCTGGACAACGTCACCGTCTTCGGTGAATCGGCCGGCGGCACCTCGGTCGCGTTCCTGCTGCATTCCCCGATGGCCGCCGGACTGTTCCAGCGAGCGATCGTCCAGAGCGGACACGACGAGATGGCCCGCCGGCTCGAGCTCACCGAAGCACTGACGAAGGCGTTCGCGTCCCGGCTCGGGGTCCCCTCGACAGCAGACGCATTCCGGGCAATCTCTGCCCCCGACGTGCTACGCGCGCAGGCAGCATTGCTCAGACACGAACCCCGCCCGGACCTCCGCGATGAGCACGGTGTCGATTCGGGCCACCGTCGCGCGCTGTTCCTCCCCACCACCGGTGACGACGTCCTCCCCGACCCGGTGGGTGTTCCGAGCGCACATTCGCGCGGCATCGACCTGCTGATCGGCACAACGCTCGAAGAAGCCAACCTCGGTCTCGGTGCCGACGAGTTCGCCGGCTTCGACGAGCATCGCGCCGTAGCCGAGCTGGCCGCCACTTACCCCGCCGCCGAGGCACTCCTCGAACGCCACGGCCTCCACACCACGAGTGTCACCGCCGCAGATGCACTCACAGCCACCTACACGGACCTGATGTTCCGATCACCAAGCCGCCGTACTGCGCTTCGCCACCCAGGCCGCACTTACGTCTACGAGTTCGCATGGCGATCACCGCTACACGGCGCCGCGCACGGCCTGGACGTCCCGTTCGTCTTCGACACAACCCAGGCATGCCGCCGTCTCATCGGTGACGCAGCACCCGAGGCCCTCACCCACGCCATGCACCAGACCTGGATCAACTTCGCAACCGATGGTGACCCGGGCTGGCCCATTTACGACGACGCCAGAACAACGATGAGGTTCGACGTCAGCCCTCACGTACGCGAGGACACCGCGCCCCATGACACCGGCGCCGAATACCTGCCGCACACCACCCCAATAACCCAGGTCGCCGCGCGCGCCGAACATGAGGAACACGCTCCCAATTTCGGTGCCTGACGAATATAGGACAGTCAGGTGGGTCGATCGGCAACGTGACTGCTCGCCTCTCGCGCGAGAGGTCGCGGGCGGGCGGGCGTAGCGCACCGCTGTCGCGCACGACGCCGCACACGCTCCGCCGCACGTACATCTCGATCGCGCTGGTGGCGAACAACTTCGACGTGCTGTGGGTCATGGGCCAGGTGGGCCAAGAGGACTCGAAGATGACGATGGACGTCTGCGCACAACTGCAGCAGCGCGTCAAGCGCGAGCACGGGCGGGCCTTCGACCAGCTCGTGCGCAAGGCGCGAAAGCAGCTCAACGGGGCGAAATGACCCGCCGCTGGGCCACGGATTGGGCCACGGATGGCCCGACCAGGGGTTCGAACCACCCGAGCCACGAGGCCCCGAGCAAAGAAAAACCGCCTGTAGCAGGCGGTTCGTTGGATGGCGAGACCCCGACTCGAACCGGGGACACCACGATTTTTCAGGACGCCGCGCGGAAGTCTCTCACACGGCGAAATCCCTGCGTACATACCGGATCTCAAGCGCTCAACCGTCGGCGGCGGACGTCGCACTTCGCGATCTTTCAGCGGCGTTCGGGTACCCGGCCCGCTGCGAGTACCCAATGCGATGGCGATCGCTGCTCGTGGGCCCGGAGCCTGCTGCGTCGCGCGCCCGAAGTAGGCGTCCACCTCATCCGGATTCTCCCAAGACTGTGGTCGGGGCGACGGCAGAGGACCATTCGCTGCGGCTCTCGAGCTTCGGAGCTCGCTCGCACGCCGCGCACTAGCCGAAGCAGCTGATGCAGCCCGGCGAACGGCAGATGCGCCTCCGACTGAACGCCGGTCGCCGTGAGCACGGTCATGCAGGGCTCACGTGCCGGCCGCTCGGCCTCGGACAACAGCGCGATTTTCCGATTGCCGGGCTCGCCGCGAAGCACGAGCGGCTGCCCGCCCCGCGAGCGACCGCCGCGCCACGATGGGATCGCCCATCAGCGCCCGGAGTCATGCGGCGCGAGTTCCTCTCGATGCGGGTCCCTCGAGGGGAGCCAGGTCGGTCCGACGGGAACGGCGTGCAGTCCCGCGGTCCGCGCCACCGCGCTCGCGTGTTCGCGTAAAGCGGCGATGGTTTCGCGACCGTCGTCTGCGCGTGTGACGAGTGACCAGCACCAGAGCGGGCACGGATCGACGACCGGCAGGGTGCGTAGGCGTGCTGGCAGAGTGTCGGTGTACCGCTTCGGCGACATCAGCACCGGTGCGTTGAGACGAAGGGCGCGGTCGTGGAATGCCGAGCCGGCGATGCCGCCGTCATCGATGTGTTGGACGCGTGCACCGGTCGCCTCGGCGAACTCCCCCGCGAAGTCGTTCCAGGCTTGCCATGACGTCAGGTCGGCGTCTACGAGGACCCGCAGCTTGCGCCCCTGAACGGTCTTTCCCAAGCGCCCGGCCGCGGTGACGGCCACGAGCGGTTCGGGCCAGAGCAGGCGGAAGTCGAGTCGGTCATCGCGCGAGCCGGCCCATGCGACGGCCGCGTCGAGTCCGCCGTCGGGGACGCGCCCGATCTGAACGTGGCTGGGCATGACCCATTCGTCGACGCGGATGTGCAATGCCGCCGAATCGGTGAGCCCATCGGGAAGCCAGCTCACGTAGCCGATCCGCAACGCTCCGGTGGCTCCCGCCAGCCGGCGGCGCGCGCTCGCGCTGAGCTCGAGGATCTCGCGGGCGTCGGGAAGCAGCATCCTCCCGGCTGCGGTCAGCTCGACATGGCGGCGATCGCGGACGAACAGCGGCGTACCGACGCCGGCCTCGAGCGACTTGATCTGCTGCGACAGCGACGGCGCGGCGATGTTCAGCCGCTCTGCCGCCCGGCCGAAGTGAAGCTCCTCGGCGACCGCCACGAAATAGCGGAGCAGCCTCAGCTCCATGCGCCGAACGATACGCCGGGTGTTAGCCGGCGCCTAACAGCGTGAGCCAACCGGTCGTGGCCGAACACGCGCGCAGGCTGCATGCTCTCTCGCATGGAGCTGCCGGCCGCACAGTGTGTCCCGATCGCACCGAGCCGTGGACGGTCGCAGCGTCAGGCGCTGGCGTTGGCCGCGATCTCGGCCTGGTTCCTGATGATCACGCTCGACGCCACGATCGTGAATGTCGCGCTGCGGGCGATCGGCGCCGACCTCGGCGGTGCGCCGTCGACGGCGCAGCGGGTTGTCGACGGAGATACCGTCGCGTTCGCTTCACTGCTCCTCCTCGCCGGCTCGCTGGCCGACCGCAGGGGCGCTCGCACCGGCTTTCTCGTCGGGCTGACGGTGTTCGTCCTCGCCAGCGCAGCATGCGCCGTCGCCGGCTCCGTCGCGTTCCTGGTCGCAGCGCGGATCGCGCAGGGCATGGGTGCCGTCTGGTTGATGGCGAGCTCGCTCGTGTTGATCGCCCACGCCTTCGCGAAGACCGGGGCGCGTCGGCGGGCGCTTGCCGTCTGGGGCGCCGCGTCGGGAGTCGGTCTCGCCAGCGTCGTCTTTCCCGAGTACGACCGCGGAGGGCATCATGGAGTTCCTTGTCGAGTTCGAGATCAGGGTGCCGGACGGAACGCCCGAGACCGAGGTCGAGGAGCGCACGAGAGCCGAGGCCGCCGCCGCCGCCCAGCTGGTGGAGAAGGGCCATCTCCTGCGGGTCTGGACCCGGGAAGCCCCCAGTGGCGGCACCACGGTCCTTGGCCTGTACCGCGCCGACGGCCACGCCGAGCTCGACCGTCTGCTGGGCGCTCTCCCGCTGTACCGGTGGATGAAGATCACGGTCACGCCGCTCGGCCCGCACCCCAACGACCCGGCCAATCGCGTCGGCGACGGTCCTGCGCCTATGACCGGCCGGCTGCCGGCGCCCCGACTGACGCCGGTCTACCGCCTCGAGGCCGCGCTCGGTGACCCGCTCGACGTCGGCGAGGTCAGCCAGGGACACCGCCGCATCGTGCCCTTGACCGGGGGCACGTTCGCAGGGCCCGAGCTCAACGGCAAGCTGCTGTCGGGCGCGAGCGCCGACTGGCAGATCGTGCTGCCGGACGGCACCGCGCTCGGCGACATCCGCTACACGCTGCAGACCGACGGCGGCGCGCTTCTCTACGTCCGGTCACGAGGCGTGCGCCACGGCAGCGCTGAGGTCCTCGCACGGCTCGCCCGCGGTGAAGACGTCGACCCGAGTGAGTACGTCTTCCGCACTTCCACCCAGATCGAGACCGCGTCGCGCGACCTCGACTGGCTGAACAAAGGTGTCTTCATCAGCGTCGCCGGCCGCCAACAGGACGGCGTGATCTACGAGACGTACCTGGTCGCATGAAGGTCGCGATCGTCACCGGCGCGTCGCAGGGCATAGGCGCCGGCATTGCCGGCGCCTTGGTCAGCGCCGGGTACGCGGTGGTCGGGACCTCGCGTTCGATCGCGCCCTCCGAGGGTGACGGCTTCGTCACGGTTCCGGATGACATCGCCGATCCGAGCATTCACTAGGGGACGTGCCATTGACCGCGGATGCGCAGGCGCCCCTGACCCCAAAGCTGGTGGACCCTAGCTACGACCGCGCCGTCGTCGAGCAGGCGCCGCGACGCGCCGCGGCACTCACCCTGGCGCAGCGAGTGCTAGCGGCGCCCCTAGGGAACGATCCAGTGCCCATCGTCGTCCTCAACACGACCTGATGGGTGGGGCGCGCCCAGCGCACAGCTCACGCTCCCTGTGCGGGCTTCTCTGCGAACAACTGAACGCGGCTCCCATCAGCTACCGCGGTTGGTGCTACCGACGAGACTTCGCCACTGCTTTCGCCGGAACTGGGCACTCCGTCGCTGGCCTCTTTCAGCGGGCGGCTCGGCCCGCGCGTCCGGCTTCCACTTCCGCGTGCGTGGCTGTCGCACAAACGGTCGGATCCGTCCGAGCTGATTAAGACGATAGGTCGCTGGTGGAGAGCACCGCTCCGCGGCGACAGTCGCCATCCGGCCCCTTGCGAAGGCCACCCGGATTGGCTGCGCGGCCGGATGACGCCTGTCATTTACGGCCCGGCGCGCTCCGACCACGCTGCTCTACCGAGACAACCCATACCCGTGCGCCACCCACCCCTCGATTGGGAACTTGGCGAGCAACGATGTGCCGTTGCCGGCGTTGCTGGTGATCTCGATCGTTCCGCCGAGCGCCTCGACGCGGTCTCTGAGACCGATGAGTCCGGAGCCGCGTCTCGGATCGGCGCCGCCGAGGCCGTCGTCGCGGACGACGAGCGCGACGGTCGAGTCTTCGGCTTGGACGGCGATGTGCACGACGGACGCTTGGGCGTGCTTGGCGGCGTTCGTGAGTGCCTCGGAGACGACGTAGTAGGCGGCCACCTCGACGCCGTCGGGGAGTCGCCCGTTGATCCGGGAGTCGAGTTCGACCGGCACGGACGAGCGCCGGGCGAGCGTTGTAAGCGCAGGCGTGAGGCCGCCCCTGGAGAGGATCGCGGGGTGAATGCCGCGCGCGATCTCCTGGAGCTCCGCTGTCGCACCTCTCAGGCGTTCGGCGATTTGCGCGAGCTGCGCCCTGACCTCGACGAGCTCGGGCGGGACCTCGGCATGTGCCAGGTGCAACTCGATCGCGAGCGTGACAAGCCGCTGTTGGGTGCCATCGTGCAGATCGCGCTCGATGCGACGGCGAGTCTCGTCCGCGGCCGCCACGACACGCCCTCGCGAAGCCGTGAGCTCGGCCCGGCTCTCGGCGTTCGCGACGGCCGTGGCGACGAGCTCCGTGAACTGCGCCATGCGGGCCTCGGCGCCGGCCGACGCCGGCTGCTGGTGCGTCCAGGCGGCGACGATCAGACCCCACGGGCGGCCCTCGACAACGATCGGGGCTCCGAGCTCCGAGCCCAGGCCGAGGTGACGAAGCGCGGCGAGGCAGTCCGGCGCACTTCTGGAGGCCGGGTGTTCGCCCGCGAGCGCCATGCGCGTCCCCGCTGCCATCTCCACGCCGGGGTCGCCGTTGACTGCAACGACCGTGGCTGTGCCGTCCGACTCGTAGCGCAACAGGTACGTGGAATCAGCCCCGAGGAGCTCGCACGTCTCGGCGGCGACGGCATCGAAGACCTCGGTGGCGGAGACGCCCTGCGCGACCAGCGTCGCTACGCGCCGCAGCGCCGCCTGCTCGTCGGCGAGCAGGCGCAGTTCGTCGCGGCTTGCTTCGACCATCCGCTGGGTTTCGCGCAGCTCGTCGGCTGCATGCCGGCGGTCGGTCACGTCGCGGGCGGCGGCGTACAGGAGCCCCTCGTCCGGCATCGGCCGGGTGCTCCACTGCAACCACCTCGCGGAACCGTCACCGCACATGTACCGGTTCTCGAACTGGACCAACTTCTCGCCGCGCTCGAGCATCTCCATCGCCTCAACGGTCCGCGCGCGGTCGTCGGGGTGGACGAAGTCAAGAAACGGCCGGGACAGCAGCTGCTGGGTCGTGTAGCCGAGCGTCCGCTCGAAGGCCGGGTTGACCCGCTTGAAGCGGCCGTCGAGGCCCGCGATGCACAGCAGGTCGAGCGACAGATCGAAGATCCGCTCGACCTCGCGCTCGGCCCGCCTACGCCGCGCGATCCCGCGCACGACGAGGACCGCGATGAGCGCCGCCGCGATGGGCCATGCGATTGCGAGCCAGGGCAGCAGCGTCTGGAATCCCGTTAAGGGCGCGGTCGCAACGTCGATGCGCCACCGACGCCCGAGGGTGCCGAAGCTCGCGCTGCGGGCGGGCGAAGAGTCGAACCCCTCGAGGTGCCGGCCGTCGAGGCTGACCGCCAGACGTCGCGGATCCCCGCCAGTTGAGGCGGTCAACCATCCCTGCGGCACGAACACCACGAGGTATCCGCGGGAGTTCGGTCCATGGCCGAAGCTGCCGGCCTTGAGGAGATAGAACCCAGGCCGGCCCCCGAGCGAGCCGAGCTCGCTGGCGCTGACGGCGGAGGCCGACGAGCGGTCACGGATGGCGGTGGCGAGAGCCGGCCAGCGGGACACGTCCACCCCCGGCGGCAGCTCCGGGCTGCCATTGGTCGTGAAGGTCGCAGCCAGGTACGACGCTGCCGGTGGGGCAGGCTTGAAGCTCCCTGCCGGCGTCAGCCGCGTGATGGGAGCGCCGACGCGCGCCTCGTACGTGCTGCGCGCGAAGCCGGGGATGCGCTCGACCCACATCGCGTCGAGGAGGCCGACACCCCCGGCGGTGCCGCCCGCCAACTGGACGAAGCGCTGCTGGCCTGGGACCGGCTCGCCCGCCAGGATGTTCCCCAAGCCCACGACGTACGCCCGCGCACGCCCGAGGATGACCTGCGCCCCCACGGTGTCGACCTCGACACGCCGCGACGCGTCCGAGTCGCGATCCCTACGGATCGTCTCACTCGTGACGACGTACCCCACCAGGCTCAACAGCACGATGAGCAGGGGAAGCGCGAGCCCGAATGAGCCCGCGAAGCGAAGCCGAGAGTGCTTCAAGGGCTCGGTACATCGTGCCGCACCGCCGGAGCCATGGCAAGCGTTCAACAGGATGCGTCGAGGCCGAGCAGGTAGGCGCGGAACTGCACACCGGACGCGGTCTCCGGGAGGGCTTCGAGCGCGGGCTGATGACCGACGAGGCGGTGTCGCCCGGGATCCGGGCGACTGTGACGAGCGCGGCGGCGGTGATGATCGGCGTGTTCTCAATCGTCGCGACGCTGAGCTCCCTCGACTTCAAGGAGATGGGCGTCGGGCTGGCGTCCGCCGTGCTCATCGATGCGACGATCGTCCGCGCCGTGCTCCCGCCGGCGAGCATGAAGCCGCTCGACGACCGGAATTTTTTGGTAGCTGCCGTCGTGACTCGAGTGGCTGCCGCAAGTCGCTCCCGAGCCGGCCGTGCATCACGAGCCCGAGCTCTACCCCTCGCGCCGGTCCGTGGACGTCGAGCGCGAGGACGCGCGGGTGTCGCTGGCGCTCCGGGGCGAGCTCGACCTCGCGAGGTGTGCTCTCTGTTGCGGGGTGTCGATCTGCCGGGGGACAGCGGTGAGCGCGCCCCAGCCCCAGTCGGGGTCGTCGTGTTCGATCGATCCGCGCAGCGTTGGAGGTCGGGGCCGATCAGCTTGGGGAGAGTGACGACGAGGGATAGGTCGATCGCGGGCAGGTCCATCAGGCCTTCTGAGAGATGGTCGAGCGCGCGGTCGGTGAGGCCGGCGAGATCAGTGATCGCTTGGCGTGCGAGCCGGGCGACGTGGGCGCGGGCGAGCTGGTCGTCGGACGGTCCGCGTCGCTGGCCGCAGCAGTGTTTGGTCTTGCGAGCTGAGCCGCACGGGCATGGCTGGTTGCGTCCGGATCCGGACACTCGCGTCTCCTCTGCATCCGGGTCGGTCGGAGCGGGACCGTTCCGTCCGCCCTGTGAACGGTGATTTACCCGCAAATGAGCGGGTTGCAGATCGATCGGGAGGTGCACGTGCCCCCGGAGGCCTCCACATCGCCGCCTGACCGGAAATTCATCCGGGGGAAGTAATTGAGCCTAAATCGCGATCCGATACGTTTGAGCGCGGGCTGCTCGAGGGACGTGCCTCGGCCATCCCGACCGCAGAAGAGAAGGATCAACGTGCACTCGATGATCCGGCGATTCGTACTCGGCGCCTTCCTGATCGCCCTGCTGGCTCTTGGCGCCGTGACGGGCTGCGGAGCGCGGTCGAGTGACGACGGCGGCAAGAAGCGCGTCCGCGTGGGCGCGCTCTACCTCGACGCGCAGGGCTTCTATGGCGGCATCCGCAAGGGCATCCAGGTCGGCGCCGCGTCGCAGAGCCTGGACCTGATCGGTCAGAACTCGCAGGGCGACGCCGCTCGCGAGTCGTCATTCATGGCGACGCTCGTCGGCAGCAAGGTCGACGCGATCATCATGTCGCCGGTCTCCGACACGGGCTCTGTCCCGCTCGTGCGCCAGGCGGCGGACGCCGGCATTCCTGTCGTCTGTTACAACACCTGCGTCTCGGGCGATGCCGCCAGGAAGTTCGTCAAGGCGCTCGTGACCACCGACCAGGTCAAGATGGGCGAGCAGGTCGGCAACCTGTCCGCACGGTACTTCCTCAAGAAGCAGCTCAACGCGCCCCTGGTCGCCATCCTCAACTGCGACGCTTACGAGGCATGCCGTCAGCGCAAGGCGGGCTTCAAGAAGGCGCTCTCGGCCAAAGTCCCGGGCGTTCGGTACGTCGCCGACCAGCCGGGCTTCCTCCCCGACGAGGCGCCGACCACCGCCGCGGACATCCTCACCGCCAAGGCGAACGTCGACGCCCTCTACGCGACCAACGAGGGCGGCACCCTCGGCGCGCTGAAGGGCATCCAGGCCACCAGGCACGCCGGTCGCACGGTCGTCCTGGGCAGCGACATCGGCGTCCAGATCGCCGAAGCGATGCTCGCCCAGCCCAAGACGCTCGTGTTGACCGTGGGCCAGGACGCGCAGCGCATGGGCCGCGTCGCCGTTCAGCAGGCGCTGCGCGCAGTCCGCGGCCAGCAGATCGCGCAGTTCGACACCTACATCCCGACCACGGAGTTCACCAGCGACAACCCGCAGGGACTCCGGACCTGGCTGGCCGCCCACAAGGACGGCCTGCCGTAGGTCGCGGCGGTCAGCGGGCATCGGCTCCTTTTTGCATTTCGAGTATGCCTCGGGCGGCTCGAGGAACTCGCGGACCTGCTGACGCAGCTCCGGCGTGTCCTCGTGTCCGTGCACGGAGGCGGAGTGGTCAACGGCTACGCGAACGACCTCGTCCTCCTCGCCGATGATCGTCGGCGAGCGGTTCAACTCGCTCGCCACCGACGGCAGTCAGCCGCCTCGGACGTGCGCCAGTCGCAATCCGTCATCCAATAGCGCGCGAGCCTCTGGATCATGGCAAGCGGCACGCCCTGGGATTGACCGCGACGGTCTCTCTCTCGCCAGTTCGTGGCCGCGACGCGTCGACGAAGGTCCCCCAGAGCCGCGCGGAATGTCGACGTGGAATCAGGGATGTCGCGGGCAGTCTCGACGGTGCTGGTCATGACGACTTCCGTTGTTGGTGCAACCGCCGCGGCGGTCGGCTCCAGCGCCAGAAGCTCAACAAGATCGTCGGCAAGTCGGTCGCGCTCGCGTCCACCCACTTGGTCGCTCGCGGTCTTCCGGCGCTCCCGAGCACGACGCCGCACACCCTGCGGCGTACGTACATCTCGATCGCCCTGCTCGCCAACCACTTCGATGTTCTCTGGGTCATGCGCAGATCGGACACGCCGACTCAAAGATGACGATGGACGTCTACGCGCAGCCGCAGCAGCGGGCGGAACGCTCGCACGGCGAGGCATTCGACGCGCTCGTGCGTCGCGCTCGCGAACGCCTCTACGGCGTCACAGACCGCGAAACAGATCCCACCGCCCGCCCGAGATGGCGAGACCCGGACTCGAACCGGGGACACCACGATTTTCAGTCGTGTGCTCTACCAACTGAGCTATCTCGCCGAGGTGGCGGCTTAGGCTAGCGCGTCGCCGGAAGTGCCGCGAGTGCCGTCGGGCGGGGCCAGGCGGCGCGGAGGCGGGGCAAGGCGAGCGAGGCGACGCCGAGCAGGGCGAGGCCCGAGAGCAGGAACGCGAGCTGGACCCCTCCCAGCACAATCACCGCTCCCGCCGCCAGGATCGAGACCGCGAACGCGAGCGAGACGCAGGTCTTCTGCAGCGCGAACAGGCGGCCGTGGAGGGACTCGGGGGTCGAGTCCGAGAGCAGGAGCCGGTCGTGGACCAGCGCGAGCCCGTTGCCGAAGCCGCCGACGGCCAGCGCCGGGATGACGAGCCAGAAGGAGTCGACGACCGCGCACGCGAGCAGCTCGGAGACCATCGCGCCCAGCCCGATCAGATACGCGCGCCGCCACAGCCAGGCGCTGCCGCGCGTGAAGCGGGAGGCCAGCGAGCCGAGGCCGGTTCCGACGCCTCCGGCGGTGACCATCATCGCCAGGCCGGAGCCGCCGACGTCGAGCACGTCGCGGGCGAGGACGACCTCGCCGACGTTCGTCACGCCGACGCACAGCACGACGCCCGTCGAGGAGGCGAGCAGCGTGCGCACCTGGGGCCGCTCCAGCAGCGACTGGATCCCGACCCGCGCCTCGCGCAGCAGCGAGACCCGCGCGCGGACGGCGTCGCGCGCCTCGGGGGCGATCGACGCGTCGCGCAGCGTCCCGATCAGCAGCGCCGACACCGCGAACGTGACCGCGTTGCCGAGCATCAACGCCCCCGGCGCGACCATGACCAGCGCGACGGCCGCCAACGCAGGCCCGACCGTCAGGCCGAGGTCGTCGAGCGCGCTGAACAGCCCCATGCCGGCCGGCCGCCGGTCGCCCGGCGTCAGGCGCGGCAGACCGGTGAGCGCAGCGGGGTGGAACAGCGCCGTGCCCAGGCCGGCCAGCGCCGCGCCGGCGATCATCCACGGCAGCGCGTGCGCGTTCATCACGACCAGGAACGCGACGCACCGCAGGACGTCCGCCAGCGACGCACAGACGCGCCACCCCACGCGGTCCACCAGGGCCCCGAGCAGCGGCCCGAGCAAGATCGCCGGCAGCAGGTCCGGCAGCAGCACCGCCGACACCGCCCACGCGCTGTCGAAGCGGTCGTAGGCGAGGAGTGGCAGCGCGACGTACGAGAGGCCCGTCCCGAGGCATGACTGGGCGTGCGCGGCGAAGAACCGCCGCGCCGGAGCGCCGGCCAATGCCTCCCGGAACATCTCAGGCCACTGCGGGGCGCAGGAAGCGCCGCGGGACGAGACGGGTGCCGCACGCGACGTGCACGAGCACCGCCACGCCGGCGACGAGGATCATGTCGCCGATGCTGAACACGTTGTGGAGCGGCCACGACGCCGGCGTCGCGAACACGTCGCCGAGGAACAACAGCTTCGGGTGCTCGAGGATCTGCGAGTTCGCGAACTCGCCCTTCGCCGTGGTGTGCGCGAGCGACGCGATCGCGTCCGCGTCGGCCGGCATGACGCCTCCGTTGGCGGCGATCGCGACGAAGTTCGACAGGCCACCCACGGCGATGACCGGCAGGCCCGCGATGCGGCGGTTGGACCACGCGAAGGCGCCGAGCAGAACGTAGGACAGGATGTGGAAGGTCGTATGGAAGGCCTTGTCGCCGCCGGGCAGCAGCGAGATCACGACGATCTGGATGGCGATCGCGACCAGGGCGAGCCACGGCCGCCGGAGCGGCAGGTCCGCGAGCGCTCCCAAGCGCCCGCGCGCGAGCGGGACGCTCGCGAGTACGGCCAGGTAGACGAGCGCGATGATCATGGCAACCAAGGTGATCGGCCGGGCCCGCGAACCGCACGCTCCAACAAATGTCGAATCGCTCAATTGGGGCGTAGACCTGACCGACAACCCCGACTGGAGCGGCTCTCAAGGGGGGAGCCGAATTGACACGGAGGTCAACAAAATGAAGGCACGCATGTATCGCCTTGCGCTCGTCGCCGGCGTCGTCGCCGTCTTCCTCGAAGGGCTCGGCGCCGGACTCAAGTGGGGCTGAACGATGACGGTCCGCTACGGCCGTAAGTGGTGAAGGCGAGGGTGCCCAGGGGCGGGCACCCTCGACTTTTCTCTCTGCCCCCAGCAAGCGATGAGCGCCCGCGCCAAACGACTCGACCCACTCGACCTCTACGTGACCGCGATCATCCTGATCGGCGGCGCGTGCATGGTCTGGCTGGGGGTCGACGGCGCGGGCGGCCTCTCGCTGCTGTTGTCGCCGGAGGTCGCGATCTTCGCGGTCTTCGCGCTCATCGGCGAGTTCGTCCCGCTGAAGGTGTTCACGCGCGGCGCCGAGGGCGAGGTCACGACCTCGACCACCTTCGCGATGGCGACGATGCTCGCCGCCGGCCCGCTCGCGTCCTTCGTGGCGCTCGCCGGCGCGAACCTGCTGGCCGACGGCATCCGCCGCAAGCCGCCCAAGAAGGTCGCGTTCAACATCGCGCAGTACGGGATCACGATCGCCGCCTCCGGCCTGGTGCTGAAGGCGACGACCGGTCTCCCACGTGCGCATGAGCCCCACTTGGTCCCGGCGGACCTGATCGGCATCCTGCTCGCCGCGACCGTCTTCTTCATCTGCAACACCGGCCTGGTCGCGACGGTGATCGCCTTCGCCCAGCGCCTGAGCCTGTGGCGATATCTCGCCGAGGACATCTTCTTCCAGTGCGCGACGGCGGGGCTCATGCTCGGCCTCGCGCCTGTCGTGGTGCTCGCCGCGGACTTCAGCCTGCCGGCCATCGCGCTGCTCTTCCTGCCGCTGTTCGCGGTCCACCGCGGCGGCAGCGAGGCGATCGCGAAGGAGCACCAGGCGCTCCACGACGCGCTCACCGGCCTGCCGAACCGCGAGCTCTTCCGTGACCGCATCGACCAGGCGATCCGCTCCTCGCGCCGCTCGGGCGAGTCCGCCGTCGTGATGATCATGGACCTCGATCACTTCAAGGAGATCAACGACACGCTCGGCCACCACCACGGCGATCTGCTGCTGCAGGAGGTCTCGCGCCGCCTGCAGGCCACGCTGCGCGACTCCGACACGGTCGCGCGCCTCGGCGGCGACGAGTTCGGCGTGCTGCTCCCGCGTGTCGCCACCAGCCAGGACGCGACCGCCGTCGCCGGCGAGCTGCTCGTCGCCCTGCGCGAGCCGTTCGTCCTCGAGGGCATGCGGCTCGAGATCGACGCGTCGGTCGGCATCGCGCTGCATCCCGTCCACGGCGAGGACGTCGAGACGCTCAACCAGCGCGCGGACATCGCGATGTACTCGGCCAAGCAGAGCGGCCGCGGCTACGCGATCTTCGAGCCCGAGCTGGACCGCCACTCTCCCCGCAGGCTCGCGCTCGCCGGCGGCCTGCGCTCGGCCATCAACCAGAGCGAGATCACGCTCTACTACCAGCCGAAGGCCGACCTGCGGTCCAGCCGGATCGTCGGCGTCGAAGCGCTGGCGCGCTGGGATCACCCCGAGTTCGGGATCGTCGGGCCGAGCGAGTTCGTGCCGATCGCCGAGCAGACCGGTCTGATCACGCCGCTCACCTCGCACGTGCTCGATGTCGCGCTGCGCCAGATCCGCGAGTGGAGCGACAACGGGCTGGAGCTGACGATCGCGGTCAATCTCTCGGCCCGGTCATTCTTGGACACGCATCTCGCGGTTGAGATCCCGCGCCTGCTCGCGCGCTGGGACGTCAGGGCCGAGCAGCTGGAGCTCGAGATCACCGAGAGCATGCTGATGACCGACCCGGCGCGTGCCGAGGCGACGCTCGCGCGGCTCAGCCAGATCGGGCTGACGCTCTCGGTCGACGACTTCGGCACCGGCTACTCGTCGCTGGCCAACCTCAAGCGGCTGCCGGTCGACGTGATCAAGATCGACAAGTCGTTCGTGATGGAGATGGCGGTCGACGCGTCCGACGCCGCGATCGTGCGCTCCACGATCGACCTCGCCCACAACCTCGGCCTGCGCGTCGTCGCCGAGGGCGTCGAGAGCGAGGACGCCTGGCGCCAGCTGGAGGCGCTCGGCTGCGACTACGCGCAGGGCTACTACCTCTCACGGCCGCTGCCGGCCGACGCGGCCACGCGCCTGATCCGCGAGCGCGGCACGGCGCGCGATGCGACGCCTCCGGCACTGCGCGTCGTCCACGGCGTCGGCGCGTAGCGTCGGCGCCGCCGCAGGATCTCCTGCACGGCTTCACAAGATCCGTCGCCGCGCCGACAGTAGGACGTGATGCGCCGGATATCCGTCCTGACGACGCTCTGGTTCTCGCTGTGCTGCGCCCCCGCGTTCGCCGACGCCAGCGGCGGCGCGATCGCGGCACCGGAGACCGGCGGCGCGCCGGCGGGACAGGCGAAGCTGCTCTCGGCGCGCGGGTTCGCCGTGGCGCCCGCGTCGATCGCGCCCGGCAAGCCGGTGACGTTCGCGTTCCGCACGGCGGGCGCGTCCGGCCGCGTGCGGGCGCGCGTCGACATCCTCGCTCCCGGCAAGGCCGCGGTGCGGGCGAAGCTCGGGCTGGTGCGCGCCGGCCACGGGATCAGCGTGCGCTGGAGCACGAAGCCGCTCGCGGCGGGAAGCTACACCGCGCGGCTGGTCGTCGAAGGCGGCGGCGCGCGGGTCTACGAGCGCGCGAAGCTCGCGGTGGTCGCGCCGCCGCCGCCGGCCCCCGCCGTCGCCGCGGTCATCGCCGGCGGCGTGTTCCCGGTGCAGGGCGCGTACAGCTTCGGCGGCCCGGACTCGCGCTTCGGCGCACCGCGCAGCGGCCACGTGCACCAGGGCCAGGACATCGCCGCCGCCGAGGGCACGCCGGTCGTGTCGCCGCGCGCCGGCACCGTGCACTGGGTCGCCTACCAGGCCGAGGGCGCCGGCCACTACGTCGTCATCAATGGCGACGACGGTCGCGACTACGTCTTCATGCACCTCCAGGACGGCTCGACGCTGGTCGCGACGGGCCAGCCGGTCGCCGCCGGCCAGCGGATCGCCTCGGTCGGCAACACCGGAGAGTCCGAGGGCCCGCACCTGCACTTCGAGATCTGGCCCGGCGGCTGGTGGGCTTCCAAGGCCTCGCCGCCGATCGACCCGTTGCCCCAGCTGCAAGCATGGGCGGGGTGAACCCTGTCCCGCCGGCCCGCCACCTGCTCCGCGCCAAGGCGCTCGCTGACGCGCGCTACCGCGAGGCGCTGGACGTCGACGACATGGCGGCCGCCGCGCGCCTCTCTCGCGCGCACTTCAGCCGCGAGTTCCGGCGCGAGTTCGGCGAGTCCCCGCACCAGTACCTGCTGACGCGCCGGCTCCAGCGTGCCGCCGAGCTGCTGGTGACCACGGACTGGAGCGTCGCCGAGATCTGCTTCAGCGTCGGGCTGCGCAGCGTCGGCTCGTTCACGACGAGCTTCACGCGCGCGTACGGGCGTCCCCCGACGGCGTATCGCGCGGACCATCCGCCGGCCGCCTCGCGCGCGATCGTTCCCTCCTGCATGCTGCGCGCGTACGGGCGGCCGCGATCCAGCACGTTTCGAGAAGACAGCGCCGTGACGCCGGGTTAGGTTGGGGCGCATGATCAAGCTCGCGACCGTCAACGTATGGGTGCACGACCAGGAGGAGGCGCTCGCCTTCTACACCGAGAAGCTCGGTTGGGAGGTCCGCGCCGACGTGTCCCTTCCGGAGATCCCGGACTTCCGCTGGCTGACCGTCGGCCCGCCGTCGCAGCCCGACATCTCCCTCGTGCTGATGGCGGTGCCCGGTCCGCCGGTGTTCGAAGAGGACACGCGCCAGAAGATCCTCGACCTGATGGCCAGGGGCGCCGCCGGCGGCCTGTTCCTCGAGACCGAGGACTGCCGCGCCTCCTACGAGGAGCTCAAGGCGCGCGGCGTCGAGTTCTCGGAGGAGCCGTCCGAGCGGCCGTACGGCGTCGACGCCGCGTTCCACGATCCGTCGGGCAACAACTTCCGGCTCGTGCAGCAGGCGCCCGTGCCCGCCTCCTAAGCCGCGAGCATCCTCCCCATCAGCTCCACGCAGCCGGCCTTCGCGAGCGGCTCGTTGAGGTTGCCGCACTTCGGCGACTGAACGCACGACGGGCACCCGCTCTCGCATGGGCACTCGCTGACCAGGCGGTGCGCGTCGTCGACGAGCTGCTCGAAGGCCTCATAGCCCCGGCGGGCGATCCCGATCCCGCCGGGGTGCCCGTCGTAGATGAAGATCGTCGGGCCGCCGGTCTGGACGTGCAGGTTGGTGCTGAGGCCGCCGATGTCCCAGCGGTCGCACATCGCGAGCAGCGGCAGGACGGCGATCTGCGAGTGCTCGGCGGCGTGCAGGGCGCCGAGGAGCTTCTCCAAGGGCACTTCGCTGCGCAGTACTTGCGGCGAGATCTCGTACCACAGCGCCTGCGTGACGAACGAGGTGGTCGGCAGGTCGAGCGCGACCAGGTCGACCGCCTCGTGGTCGGCGAGCCGCTTGCGCTGGTAGGCGAGCACCTGATCGGTCACGACGACGGTGCCGAAGCTCAGCCGCACGCCGAGTGTCTCGCGCCGGGCGATCAGCCGGTCGATCTCCGTATGGGTCTCGCGCTTGGGCTGGGTGTACCAGTCGCCGCTGAACTTGTGCACGAGCGCGCGGCTGTCGTGCAGGTCGAGCGCGGCGACCTCGAACTGGCGGCCGCCGTGGAGGTAGATCGCGCCCTCGTGCACGGTCGAGGGCGCGCGGCCGGCGTCGACGTTGCCGATCAGCTCCCCTGACTCGGTGTCGATGATCGCGACGTTGTCGCGGGACGCGCTGCGCAGCGAGACCTCGGCGGCGGGGAAGCCGTCGGTGCGGCGCGGGACGAACGTCCCGTCAGGGCGCTCGCGCAGCTCCCCCGCGCCGACGAGCTGCTCCGCGAACGCCCGCCAGCGCGGGCCCAGCGTCTCGGCGTCGGCGTCCTCCAGCGGCCCTTCGTGCGCGGCGCACAGCAGGTGCGCGGCGTAGAGCTGCTCGTTCTCGTTGTCGAGGATCGCGGCCTCGACCGGGCGCTCCAGGAACTCGTCCGGATGGCGGCAGAAGAACTGGTCCAGCGCGTCCTCGCCGGCGATGTAGACCGCGAGCCCGCGCCCGCGGCGGCCGGCGCGGCCCCACATCTGGCGCAGGCTCGCCACCGTGCCGGGGAACGTGACGCAGATCGCGGCGTCGAGCGCGCCGATGTCGATGCCGAGCTCGAGCGCGTCGGTGGACACGACGCCGAGCAGCTCGCCGCTGACCAGCCGGTGCTCGAGCTCGCGCCGCTGCTGGGCGGTGTAGCCGGCGCGATACGGCGCGATCCGCGTCGCGAGGTCGCGGTGGCCGAGGTCCTCGAGGTTGCGCTTGGTGAAGTGCGCCATCAACTCGACGGCCTTGCGCGACTTCATGAACACGATCGTGCGTGCGCCTTCGGACACGAGCCGCGCGAGCAGGTCCGCCGCCTCGGCGAGCGGGGAGCGGCGGCTCGCGGTCTTGGGGTCGGTGATCGGCGGGTTCCACATCGCCACCGTGCGCTTGGTGCCCGGGGAGCCGTCGCGGTCGATCACGGTCACGTCGTCGAGGCCGGTCAGCCGCTCCGCCAGCTCGCCCGGATTGGCGATCGTCGCGCTGGCGAGCAGGATCCGCGGCGCGGTGCCATAGGCCTCGCACACGCGCCGCAGGCGGCGGATGACGTTCGCGACGTGCGAGCCGAAGATGCCGCGGTAGACGTGCGCCTCGTCGATCACCACGACGGCGAGGTTCGCGAAGAAGTCCCCCCACGCCGGGTGGTTGGGCAGGATCGCAAGGTGCAGCATGTCCGGGTTGGTGAGGACCAGGTTCGCCCGCCGGCGGATCGCCTGGCGCTGCTCGCGCGGCGTGTCGCCGTCGTAGATCGCCGGGCGCGCGCGCGGGACGCGCAGCGCGTGCAGGGCGCGCGCCTGGTCCTGCGCGAGCGCCTTGGCGGGGTAGAGGTAGAGCGCGCGGGCGCGCGCGTCGCGCGAGAGGACGTCCAACGTCGGCAGGTTGAAGCACAGCGACTTGCCGGACGCCGTGCCGGTGGTGACGATCGTCGGGCCGGCCCAGGCCGCGTGCAGGGCCTCGGCCTGGTGGCTCCACAGCTCGGTGATCCCGTTGGCGCGCAGCGCGTTGGCCACGTCCTCGTGCAGCTCCTCCGGGATCGCCGACACGCGCGGGAAGCGAGCGTGCTGCATCTCCTCGCGGACGAGCCGCTCGTCCTCGCGCCCCGCCTCGAGCAGTGCGTCCCAGGGCTGGATGTCGCGCACGATCGCCATCGCATCCGATGCTAGGCCCTGCCTCCGAGGTGACGGACCAGTTTGCGCCGTTCCGATGTCCAGCCCGGCGCGCGCGAGTGCGGCGCGAGCCTTGGATGACCATGTCTGGACGATTTCGGCTCGCACTCGCGGCCGCCGTGGCGGGAGCGCTGATCGGCGTCGCGGCCACTGTCCTGTTGAGCAAGGCCTCGCGGGAGCGGCAGGCCGCGCGCCCGGCGTACACCTCGCCTCCGGCGGCTGTGCCGCCGGCGCCGGCTCTGCCTCCGGTCGCGGCGCGCCCGCGCCCGCACGCGACCTCACGCCCGCGCACGCGCACGGTGCCCCGCCATCCCGCAGTGCCTCGCCCCGTGCCGCTCGGTCCCGACGGGCCGCTGGGCCCGAACGGCCCGCTGGGCCCGAACGGTCCGCTCGGCGCCGCCAGCCCGCTCGGCCCGCACGGCAAAGGCCTCGGACCCAACCCGTCGCTCGGCCCGGACGGGCCGCTGGGCCCGAACGGCCCGCTCGGGCCCCGCGGCATGCTCGGGCCCGGCGGCTGAACCGGAGCCGGGCCTAGGAGAATGTTGAACTTTGATCCGTCGATGCGAGGTGGTGCGCCCGTGGATGCCGGGTGCCGGGCCCGTGCCTAGGCATACCGGTGCGTCTTCCTGGGCACGGACCCGGCCGATCCGGCGCCGCGGGCGTGCCGCATCGCGCGGCGGGGAAAGATCAACAGGCTCCTAGGCCAACCAGGGCTCGACGAGCGCCTCGACCTCCGCGCACAGCGCGCGGGGGTCGACGCCGATCGCGCGCAGCGTCCGCGCCGCCGGCGAGTCCTGCTCACGCAGCAGGCCGAGCAGCACGTGCTCGGCCTCGATCGTGTGGCTGCCGTGCGCGAGCGCCTCGGCGGCCGGGCCCGCGAGCACCGCGCGCATGTCCGTGTGGCAGACGATCTGCCGGAACAGCGGTGACCCCGGCGACATCGCATCCACCTGGACGCGGACCTTCGCCGGCGTCGCCCCCGCCTCCTCGAGCGGCCGCAGGTGCGTGGCGCGCAGGAGGCCGAGCAGCACGTGCTCGTCGCCGAGCAGCGGGGCGCCGAGCATCGACGCCTCCTCGCGCGCGTAGCGCAGGGCGAGCCGCACCTCGGGCGCCGGCAGCAGCGTCGGCAGGTCGTCGGACGGCGGCGCGAGGTCGCGGTAGCGGCGGTGGACCGCCTGGCGCGAGAGGCCGAGGTTGCGGGCGATCGACGCGAACGACGCGCCGTCTCCGAGCGCCAGCGCGACCTGCGCGCGCTCGAACTCCTCGAGCTCGCGCCGCAGCGCCGTGATCCTGCGCAGGGCGCTGCCCGGGCTCGGCGCGTTCGCGGCCTCGGCCGCGAGCCGAGCCAGGTTGCGGCCGCCGGTCAGCGCGCCTCCTTGAACACGATGCGGTTGACGTCGAGCGCCGGGTCGCAGCCCTTGCGCGCCAGCTTCCCGTGGAGCTTGACGCGGTCGCCGGCCTTGGGGTCCGCGCTGCCGAAGCGCACGCGGTCGTTGTCGAGCGTGTAGGTCTGGACGCCGTCCGGCGCCCGGTGGTTGGCGCGCTTGACGTCGACCGTCAGCGTGCCGCTGTAGCGGTCGTCGGCACGGGTGGCGGTGCCGGCCCCCGCCGTCTGGGTGAGCGTCTGGGAGACGAGCAGGCCGCGGGCGTCGAATCCGATGTAGCGGTGGGGCGTGCAGCGGTCCGGCTTGGGATGGGGCTTCGGCTTGGGCGTGTGCGCCTGCGCGGGGGCCGCCGCGATGGCCACGGCGGCAAGTACGGCCGGTGCGAGAATTCGTGTCATAGATCAAGGAGATGCCGCGGGCGGGCGGATCCTGCGCTGTGCAGGATCCGGGGCTTGCGGGGATCTAGTTCCGTGATGGTCTTCCGGCAGCGGTCCGAGGCGGCGTTCGAGTCGCTCTACCAGCGCCACGTGCGCGAGGTGTACGGCTACGCGCTCGCGGTGCTGGGCACGCCCGCCGACGCCGAGGACGTCACGCAGACCACGTTCATGAACGCCTACCGCGCGTTCCAGCGCGGCGAGCGGCCGGACAAGCCGCGCAGCTGGCTGTTCGCGATCGCGCACAACGTCTGCCGCCAGCGGTTCCGGCAGGCGGCGCGGCGGCCGCGCGAGGTCGAGCTTCACGAGGCGGTCGCCGACGTCGAGGAGACCGACGCGCCGACCGCGCAGGACATCGCCCGCGCGCTCCAGAGCCTGCCGTTCAACCAGCGCTCCGCCCTGGTCATGCGCGAGCTGGAGGGGCGGAAGCAGAGCGAGATCGCCGAGGCGCTCGGCGTGTCGGTCAGCGCCGTCGAGACGCTCCTGTTCCGCGCGCGGCGCGGGGTGCGCGAGCAGCTCGAGACCTCGCTCACGTGCGGCGAGGCGGAGCGCGCGATCTCGCGCCAGCTCGACGGCGCGAGCTCCCGGAGCGAGCGAGCGGCGCTGCGGGCGCATCTGCGCTCCTGCGAGGAATGCGCCACGTTCGCGCGCCGGGCGCGCGCGCATCGCGGCGCACTGCGGCGCCTGAGCGTCCTCCCGCTGCCGGCGTCGCTGCTGAGCTGGAGCGGAGGGGCGGGCGGCGGCGCCGCCGTCGCGGCGGCTCCGACGGCCGCGGGGCTCGGCGTCAAGCTGCTCGCCGGCACCGCGGCCGTCGCGATCGCCGCCGGAGCGGGGGACCAGGCCCTCAAGCGCCATCACCGGCCGGCCGCCGTCCCCGCCCCCACCGTCCCGGCGGTCACGCGTCCGGCGGCGACGCCGGCGAACGTGAGCGCGCCACCATCCGCGACGATCTCGGTCACGGCGCGCGAGCGGCTTGCGCGCAGCCCGGGTCACCGCCGTGCCGTGGCGAAGGCAGCGCCGCCGAAGGCGCTTGGCCGCGGGCACGCGAAGGCGCCGAAGTCATCGAGCCACGGCCGCGCGCTCGGACACGCCAAGGCGACGAAGCCCCGAGGCCACGGCCGCGCGCTCGGGCACGCCAAGGGGTCGGCGGCAAAGCCGCACAACACGCAAAGGCCACCGCAGGGAAAGGCCAAGCGGGACACCGGCGGTCAGGGCAGCGGACCGGCGAAGAAGCCTCACGCCGCGAAGAAGTCCACGCCCGCGCCGCCCGTCACCGCCGAGGGCACCCACGGCAACGGCAACCACGGGAAGAACAAGTAGCGCCGCCCCCCGTGGAGCTCGGCCGGAAGCACCGGCGCAAGCCAATGGGCCGGTCAGGCCTCCCGGCTCGCATGCAGGTGGGCGACGTTCACGAGGCCGCCGGCGCGCTCGCCGTGACGTTGATCGCCCGCCCGCGCCGGCGAACCGCCGAAGCGCAGACCGGCGCCGGCGTCGTAGGACTCAGTACCGACTCGCCCCAGCGCGCGGTCGTCGCGCCGGCGCGGGCGTAGTTCCCGCGCGCGGGCGTGGCGCCCCGTCCGGCCAATGACCGCGAGCGTCCACGGCGCGCGGGGCCTGTCTCCGTGTCGCCCCGCAGGTCCGGCGAACTGCGCTGGTTTGGGAGCGGGTCAGCGTGCCGGCGCGGGCCGGATGATCGTTTGAGGCGGCCCCGCGAGGGGTGCCCTACGAAGCTTCGAATAGTTCGGAGGTTCGTGAGGCACCCCCAGAGCTCGTGCGCGGCGGTGGTCGTTCGCGCGCGAACCGCGCCGCCGGGGATGATCGTTCGTGACCGCGGCTTCACCCCGGCGGGCGAGAACACGCCGGCATCCCTCACCCGCGCAGTTCGCCCGATTCGGCAACGCCCCGGGTCTCCGCGCGGCCGCCGCGAAAGCCGGCCCCGCCCCGCGCGGGTGCTCGTTCCGCGCGTCGCGTTCGCTGGTCAGCGCGTCTCGGCGTCGAGTGCCTCGAGCACCCGCAGGAACCCGGCGACGGAGCGTTCGCCGGCGCGGGCGAGAACTCGTTCCTCGAGCGCGCTGAAGGCTTCGCGCACGTGGTCGGCGGCGGACGCGCCTTCGCTGGTCAGCTCGAGCACGAAGGAGCGCCGGTCGCGTGGGTTCAGGGCGCGGCTGAGGAGGCCGCGGCGCTCGAGGCGGTCGATCACGCCGGTGAGCGTGGAGGGGCGCTGGCCGGTGGCGGCCTGCAACTCGGCGACGGAGAGCCGCTCGCCCGCACGCAACTGGGCCAGCGCGTTGACCTCGCCCGCCGTGAGACCGAGCAGTTCGAGCTCGCCCGCCAGGTGGTCGACCACCCGGTGAGTCGTCGCCTCGAGCTTCGCGATGACGCCGGTCATAGGCGCGATCCTACCTGCTCGTGTTTTACGTATCCGTACTGTACGGTTTCGTAATGCCCGTCGCCCACCGCATCTTCGTCCCGCTTGCTCCTGAGCAGGCGCTGCAGCTGTTCACTCCTGTCGGCGAGCGCGAGTGGGCGCCGCACTGGGCGCCGGTGTTCCCGGCGGGCGAGCACGGCGACGGCGCGGCGCCCGGCACCGTGTTCCTCACCGGCGACACCCACTGGGTCGTCGTCGACCGCGCCGCGGACCGCATCCGCTACGCCCGGGTGACGCCAGGGGTCCGGGCCGGCACCGTGGAAGTCCGTCTCGCGCCCCACCAGGGTGGCGCGATCGCGGAGGTGACGTACGAGATGACGGCGATCGCGCTCGACGACGAGTTCGAACCGGCCCTGCACGATTGGGAGCCCGCGATCGCCGCCGCGCTGGCCGCGCGGCAGGAGAGCCGCGCATAGCGCGGCGGCCGACGCCACCGAGCGGCCGCCTCCTCGCGGCTCGGACGCGCGCGCGGTGGCTAGATTGGCCCGCGTGCCCCGGAAGCTTCGCTGCGTCTTCTACGACCCCGGCGTGGTGGACGCGGGCGACCGGCTGACCGGGCGGGCGCTGGAGGCGTGCGCGCGCGCCGGCGTGGAGGTGTTCGCGCTCGCCGGCGACGAGGATCGCGTCATCGTGCAGGGCGAGGAGCACGACGTCGCGGAGGACCTGACGGCGATCGAGTTCGTCATGCGCGCCCTCGCCTTCGACCGCGAGGAGGCGATCGGCGTGGGCTCGGCGCTCAAGGACGCTCCGGTCGGCGCCGTGTGGATCGGGCCGGGCGACCTCGAGACCCGCGGGCCCGAGGTGCGCGTGGCCGAGGACGACGAGCAGCTGCTCTACGACGCCGTCATCACGGAGCTGGCGGAGAGGCGGTGAACACCCGCCGTGGCCCGAGTGGCCCGTCCCGCCCGGCTCGGGCCCCCTGCCGCAATTGCCTCGCCATGCCAATGCGGGGGTGGCTCACGGCGGGTGTTCACGCACGACTCCGATCGGCACGGCACCCGGCCGTCCCAAGCCATTTCGACGGATGTACCGCTACGGGCCCGAGAGCGAAAGGGCGAACAGCGAATCGTCATCGGTCATCAGCGCATGCAGCCGCAGGCCCGCCGCCGCGAGGTCTGCCTGGAGCCGCTCGCGCGTGAACTTCGCGCTGATCTCGGTCCGCATCTCCTCGCGGTTGGCGAAGTGCACGGCGAGGTCGAGCTCGCGCACGTTGACCACCATCGGCTCGAGCGCCCGCAGGCGCATCTCGATCCACTCCTGCTCGCGGTCGTAGAACGCGACGTGCTCGAAGGCGTCCAGGTCGAAGTCGCCGCCGAGCTCGCGGTTGATCACCGCGAGCATGTTGCGGTTGAACGCGGCCGTCACGCCCGCGGCGTCGTTGTACGCCGCCTCGAGCAGCGCCGGATCCTTGACGAGGTCGGTGCCGAGCAGCAGCCGGTCCTGCGGCCGCAGCTCACGGGCCAGCCCGCGCAGGAACTTGCGCCGCGACCCCGGCGGGAAGTTGCCGATCGTGCCGCCGAGGAACGCGATGATGCGCGGGCCCTCCGCCACCGGCAGCGCGTCCAGGTGACGCTCGAAGTCGCCCAGAACGCCGTACACGCGCAGCCCCGGATACTGCTCCACCAGCCGTTCCGCGCTCCCCAGCAGGACGCTCTCGCTGACGTCGAACGGGACGTAGCGGTCCAGCGTGCCCGCGTCGCGCATCGCGTCGAGCAGCAGCAGCGTCTTGGTGGGCACACCGGACCCCAGCTCGACCAGCTCCGCGGCACCGGTGCGCGCGACGATCTCCTCGGCGCACGCCTCGAGGATCACGCGCTCGGTGCGGTACGGGTAGTACTCGGGCTGCTCGATGATCTGCTCGAACAGCCGCGAGCCCTCCGCGTCGTAGAAGTGCTTGGGCGGAACCTCCTTGAACGGGCGCGTGAGCCCGTCCAGCACGTCGAACGCAAGGAGCCGCTCGTCCGGTCCCAGCTTCGAAACGATCTCGATGTCACCCGCGGCGGTCCTCATGGTCATCTCGCGATCCTCAGTCCGGCGAACAGCTGACGGCGCTGCGGCAGATCCCAGTTGCGGAAGTGCGGTGACGCGATCCGCTCGTGCGTCGCGCAGGAGCCCCCGCGCAGCACGCGGTAGCCCTTGTCGAAGAACACTTCTGAGTACTCGCGGTACGGATGGGCCACGAACCCGGCGTACGCGGAGAACTCGCTCGCGGTCCACTCCCATACCTCGTACGTCCCCTCGAGCAGCCCGGCGAGGGCGGCCTTCTCCCACTCCTGCTCGGAGGGAAGGCGGGCGCCGTGGAAGCGCGCGAACGCGTCGGCCTCGAACCAGGACACATGCACGATCGGGGCGTCCGGGGCGCCCATCCGCGGGGACACGTCGCGCGCCCACTCCCAGCCCGCGGGCGTCCAGAGCTCAGGCCGCGAGTAGCCGCCCTCCTCGGCGAACGCGGTCCAGTCGGCGCCCGTCACGGGCACCCGCCCGATCGAGAACGCCGGCAGCTCGACGACATGGCGCGGGCGCTCGTTGTCGTAGGAGAAGCCCTCCGGTCCCGCGCCGATCGTCGCCGCCCCGCCGGGCACCTCGACCAGCTCCAGCCCGGAGCCCGCGACCCCGGCCGGGCCGGCGAACGCGGGCGGCTCGAGGCCGGCGAGCCGCATGGCCTGCAGCATCGTCTCCGTGTGCTGCAGCTCATGGCGGATCACCAGCTCGTGCAGCTCACCGCCGTCGCGCACCGGCGCCTCCAGGGAACGCGCACGGACGTCGTCGAGGTACGCGAGCAGCTCGGCGCCGCGCAGGAACTCGAGGTCGCCGCGCACCGCGCGCGGTGTCTCGAACGCGTCATAGAGCTCCGCCAGGCCCGGCCGCAGCAGCTCCTGCCCGGCGAGCCGGTGGTTGAGCCACAGGTCCTCATACGCCGCGACGTGGCCGAGGTCCCAGGCCAGCGGGCTCATGATCGGCGAGTGGACGGCCGTCAGCTGGTCCTCGTCGAGGTGTGCGACGAGCTTCAGCGTACGCGCCCGGACCTCGCCCATCACCTCGTGGAGCTGCGCCGCCACTGGAGCCACCATACCGAGGCCTTGGTGTCTACTTCCACGCTTGGCGTTACAGGAGTCGCCCGAACCAGCGCAGCGAGAGCCCGCCGGCGGCGACGAGCAGCAGGATCGCGCCGCCGGCGAACGCCGCCGTCACCTCGCGCTTCTCGTTGCGCGACGACAGCCGCGTCCCGAGCCCCGCGTAGATCTCCTGCAGCTTCGAGGACTCGGTCGCCGTGAACGCCTTCCCGCCCGAGACCGCGGCGATCTGCTTGAGCCCCTCGATGTCGGGCGGGACCTGCACGCGCTGGAGGAAGCCGAACGAGTCGCGCAGCTGCACCTGCCCGTCGGACGTACCGAGCGCGATCGTGTAGACGGGGACGTGGACCGAGCGCGCCTGGCGCGCGACGTCGAGCGGGTCGAGCCGGCCGGACGTGTTCTTGCCGTCCGAGAGCAGCACGATCACCGACGGCAGCCGGCGCGTCCCGCTGCCGTTGGCGTTCGCCACCGGCGTGCGCGCCGCCACCAGCCCGCGCTCCAGGCCGTCACCCATCGCCGTCCCGCCCTCGGCCGAGAGCTGGTCCAGGGCGCCGCGGACCTGCGAGCGGTCGGTCGTCGGCGCGACCCGCTGCTCGGCGTAGTCCGAGAAGGCGATCAGGCCGATCCGGAACGCCTGCGGCAGCTTGTCGGTCAGCGTCTTGGCCGCCTTGACCGCGGCGGTGAGCCGGTCGGGCTGGACGTCGGTCGCGTTCATCGAGCCGGAGACGTCGGTGACCATGATCACGTTGGCCGCCCGCTGCGGTGCCGCGACGGTCCGTTGCGGCCGCGCCAGCGCGACGATCAGCGCGGCCAGCGCGCACAGCAGCAGCAGCGGCGGGAGATGGCGCCGCCAGCCCGGCTGCTCGCGCACCAGCCCGGGGACGAGCGCCGGGTTCGCCCACGCCGCGGACTCACGCCGGCGCCGGCGCTGGAGCGCGGCGTAGGCGAGCGCCGCGAGCGGCAGCAGGATCAGCCCGGATAGGAGGATCGGCTCGGCGAAGCTCATGGCGCGCACTGCCACTCGCGGCGAGGCCTCGGCCGGCGTTCGCTGTCGAGTATCGCTTCGCAGATACTCATGACGCGCTCAGGGCTTGAAGTCTGGCGGCTACCGCCGCGCGCGTCGAGTTGCCGGCGCGCAGCGCCGCCTCACCCCGCCGGAGGTGGCCCGCGAGCGTCTTCAGCCAGTCGCCGTCGGTCGAGAGGACGACGTGGTCGGCGCCCGCGCGCCGCAGCGCCGCCGCGATCTCCTCGCGTTCCTGTGCCGCCGCCGCGCGGAAGCGCTCGCGCACGCGCCGCTTGCGCGTGTCGATCTGCAGCTGGCGGCCGGTCTCGGGATCGACGAGCCAGAGGTCGCCGGCGGGCACGAGCTCCTGCTCGCGCGGGTCGCGCACCTCGCACGCGAGGACGCCGTGACGGGCGCGCAGCGCCTTCAGCGGCCCCTCCCAGTCGAGCTCGCCGCGGAAGTCGGACACGATCACGATCATCCCGCGCTGGCGCCCCAGCGCCGCCGTCGTCTTGAGCACGGTGCCCAGCGAGGCGCGTCCCGCGTTCTCCTCCTCGCCGCCCCGGCGCAGCTCGGCGAGCAGCCCGAGCAGCCCGAGCCGCCCCTGGCGCGGGCGGATCACGCGCGGGGCGTGGCCGCCGAACGCGACCACGCCGAGCCGGTTGCCGCGGCGCGTCGTGACGTGGCCGACGGCGAGCCCGACGCCCTCGGCGACGTCGGCCTTGCGCCGGTCGGCGGTGCCGAACGCCATCGAGGCCGAGACGTCGAGCACGAGCCACGACGTCAGGGCGCGCTCGCCCACGTGCACGCGCACGTGCGGCTCGTTCATGCGCGCGGTCACGTTCCAGTCGATGTGGCGCACGTCGTCGCCCGGGAAGTACGGGCGGATGCCGGCGAGCTCGGTGCCCTGGCCGACCTGCGGCGTCATGTGCTCGCCCGGAAGCAACGACTCGATGCGCTTCATCACGGCCAGGTCGAGCGAGCGCAGGACCGCCTGCGGGACGGGGCCGGGTCCCGGCTTGTCCGGCGTGCGATCGGGCGCCTCCGGGACGATCCGCGGGCGGCTCACGGCAGCCTCCCGCCGCGCGCCAGTCCCAGCCCCGCGCCGGCCAGCAGCAGCACGAGCGCGCCGCCGGCGAACGCCGACGTCACCTGGCGCTTCTCCTTGGTCTTGGCGAGCCGCGAGCCGAGGTTCGCATAGACGGCCTGAAGCTTGCGCGCGTCCGGGGCGGCGAAGAACTGTCCGCCGGTGTCGCGCGCGATGTCCTGCAGCGTGAGCGAGTCGGGCGGCACCTTCTCCGTGCTCGTCACGGCTCCGGTCTGCGGGTCCTTGTGCTCGAGCACGCCGTCCTGGGTCCCCAGCGCGACCGTGAAGATCGGGATCTTGAACTTCTTCGTCTGCTGCACGACGTCGATCGGATCGCGCCCGCGCGTGTTCGCGCCGTCGGACAGCAGGACGATCGCCGCCGGCAGCCGGCGCGAGCCGCCCAGGCCGTCGGGCACCGGGACGCGCGCGGAGTCGACCGCGAGCTGCAGCGCGTCACCCATCGCCGTCGCGCCCTTGACCTGGAGCGAGTTGACCGCCGCCGTCACGCGGGCGTGATCGGTCGTGGGCTCGACGAGCTGCTGCGCGCTGTTGGAGATCGTCACCAGGCCGATGCGGAACCCGTCCGGCACCTCCTTGATGAACGTGCGCGCCGCGGCCTGCGCCGCCGCGAGCCGCGTCGGGCGCACGTCGGTCGCGAGCATCGAGCCCGACGTGTCGGTCACCAGGATCACGTTCGCCTCGTGCCGCTCGGCGGCCACGGTCCGCTGCGGTCGCGCGATCGCGATCAGCAGCGCGGCCAGCGCGAGCAGCCCGAGCAGCGCCGGCAGGTGGCGCGTGTAGGAGCGGCCCGCGACCGCCGCCAGGAGATCGACGTTCGTGTACCGCACGGCGTAGCGCCGGCGCCGCTTCTGCGCGAGCACGTAGACGGCCGCCACCAGCGGCACGGCCGCCAGCGTGGCCAGCAATAGCGGCGCCTGGAAGCTCACGCCCGGCTCACGTCCCGTACGCGCGCTCCTGCGCCAGCTCGATGCGGGGCATCGGCACGCGCTCGAGCACGTCGTCCAGCACGCGATCGGTGTCGACGCCCGCGGCGAGCGCCTCGTAGGTCAGCACGATGCGGTGGCGCAGGACGTCGCGCGCGAGGTCGCGCACGTCGACCGGCAGCATGTAGTCGCGCCCGCGCAGCAGGGCGAGCGCGCGGCCGGCGTGGATCAGGTTGATCGAGCCGCGCGGCGAGGCGCCGAACTCGACCCAGTTGTCGTCGCCGGGCGAGCGGGTGGCGGTCGTGAGCGCGACGGCGTACTCCATCACCCGCCGGTCGACGTAGACCGTCGCGGCGGCGCGCTGGTGTGCGATCAGCGTGGTCGGCGAGAGCACCTCGCGGGCGTGGGCGCCGCCGTCGAGCGAGCGCTCGACGACCGCGACCTCGTCGCGCTGGTTCGGGTAGTCGACGACGAGCTTGAACATGAAGCGGTCGACCTGCGCCTCAGGCAGCGGGTAGGTGCCCTCGGACTCGATCGGGTTCTGCGTCGCGAGCACGAGGAACGGCGCCGGAACGCGATGCGTGTCGTGTCCGATCGTCACCTGGCGCTCCTGCATGACCTCCAGCAGCGCCGACTGCACCTTGGCGGGCGCGCGGTTGATCTCGTCGGCGAGCAGGAAGTTGCAGAACACCGGGCCCAGCTCAACGTCGAAGTCGCCCTGGTTGGGGCGGTAGACGCGCGTGCCGACGAGGTCGGCGGGCACCAGGTCGGGCGTGAACTGCAGGCGCTTGAACGAGCCGCCGAGCACGTCGGCGACGGTCTTGACGGTCAGAGTCTTGGCGAGACCCGGCACGCCCTCCAGCAGCACGTGGCCACCGGCCAGCAGGGCGACCAGCACGCGCTCGAGCATCGCCTCCTGGCCGACGATGACGCGCTTGATCTCGAACAGCGCGTTCTCCAGCGCGTCATGGGCTTCGCGGGCCGGGCTCGGCTCCTGCGGGCGGTCGAGCGCGTGGAGCCGCCGGTCCTCGTGGGTCACCTGATTCTCCTGGATCTGACTCGAAAATGGGTCAACGCGTCGTCGGCCGGTCGGGCCGCGTCCCGAGCTCCACGTTCAGATTACGCCGGCCACCGCCGCGTTCCACCGTCACCTTGGCCTGTTGACCAGGCTTGAGGTTGTTCACGGCGGCCGACACGTCGTCGGACGAGAGGACCGGCTTGTCGTTGATCGCCGTGATCTTGTCGCCCTGCTGCAGGCCGCTCTTCTGGGCCGGCCCGCCCGGCACGACGTCCTGCACCACGGCGCCCGTGTTGTCCGGCGAGTCGCTGTTGCTGACGCCGAGATACGCGCGCACGACCTTGCCGCCGGACTGGATCTGCGGCACGACCTGCTTGATCGTCGAGACCGGCACGGCGAAGCCGACGCCGGAGTTGTCGCCGCCGTTGTCGGTCTTGATCTGCGAGTTCACGCCGATCACGCGGCCCTTGCCGTCGAGCAGCGGGCCGCCGGAGTTGCCGGGGTTGATCGCCGCGTCGGTCTGCACCGCGTTGGCGATCGGGAAGCCGTTGGGCGCCGTGATCGTGCGCCCGAGCGCGGAGACGATGCCCTCGGTGACGGTGCCCGACAGGCCGAACGGCGAGCCGATCGCGATCGCCTGGTCGCCCGGCTGCAGCGCGTCGGAGTCGCCGAGCTGGAGCGGCTGCAGGCCGCCCTGGACCGCCGCGGGATCGATCTTGAGCACCGCGAGGTCCGACGACGGGTCCTTGCCGACGAGCTTGGCCGGGATCACCTTCTGGTTGGAGCCCACGCGGACGCTGAAGGTGTTGAAGCTCTCGACCACGTGGTCGTTGGTGACGATGTGGCCTTGGCGGTCGTAGACGAAGCCTGAGCCGGTCGCGGCGTTGCCGCCCTGGCCGCCGCCGAGGAGGCTGCTGCCGCCTCCGCCGGAGCTGCTCGACTGCACGAACACGACGCCTGGGGACACGCGCCGGTAGATGTCCGAGACGCTGCCGGGCAGCGGGGAGGGCGCGTTCCCGCCCTTCTGCGGCGCGGTGGCGCCGGGGGCGGGAGCGGAGGCCTGGGTCTGCGGGCCGTCGTCGTCGATCACGCCGGCAACCGCGAGCACGCCGACCACGAGCCCGACCGAGACGGCGCCGCCGAGGAACGCAACGAGGGTTCGCATGGCGTCCATGAGAGCGCGATGCCGTCAACTCATCCTGAACGGAATCTCAGCGGAAGCTAAAGACGGGCCGTCTTCAGGAATCCTTACATTGGAGATCAGTCACGATTTGCGGACATGGCCAAGGTTCTGATCGTCGACGATGAGCCCGCGGTGCGGGCCGCGCTCGACCGCGCGCTGCGGCTGGACCGCTACGAGGTCGAGCTCGCCGCCGACGGCCGCGAGGCGCTCGACCGCCTCGCCGAGACGCGGCTGGACGCCATCGTGCTCGACGTCGCGATGCCCGGGATCGACGGCCTCGAGGTGTGCAGGCGCCTGCGCGACGCGGGCGACCGCACGCCGGTGCTGATGCTCACCGCGCGCGACGCCGTCGACGACCGCGTCGCCGGACTGGACGCCGGCGCCGACGACTACCTCGTCAAGCCGTTCGCGCTGAAGGAGCTCAAGGCGCGCCTGCGCGCGCTCCTGCGCCGGGCCGAGGCGCCGGACGACGGCGAGGAAGCGAAGCTGCGCTTCGCCGACCTGTCGCTCGACCGCGGCGCGTGGGAGGCCTACCGCGCCTCCCGCAAGCTCGAGCTCTCGCGTACGGAGTTCCAGCTGCTCGCGCTCTTCCTCGAGCATCCGCGCCAGGTGCTCACGCGCTCACAGATCTTCGAGCGCGTGTGGGGCTACGACTTCGGCTCGAGCTCGAACTCGCTCGGGGTCTACATGGGCTACCTGCGCCGCAAGACGGAGCTGGACGGCGAGCCGCGGCTGCTGCACACCGTGCGCGGCGTCGGCTACGTCCTGCGCGACTGATGCCGCTGCGCCGCCGCCTCACCGTCGCCGCCGCGGTCGCGGTCGCGGTCGCGGTGGCGCTCGCGTGCTTCGTGGCGTATCTCGCCGTGCGCGGCGAGCTGATCTCGCAGGTCGACGAGGCGCTGACGGCGCAGGTGTCGGTGCCGCCGCGGCCGGGCGGCCGGCGCTTCCCCGCCCTGTCCGCGCGCAACGGCGGCCCCACGCCCTACATCCAGCGCGTCGCCGCCGACGGCTCGATCGGGACGTTCGGCAGCGAGGACACCGAGCTGCCGGTCGACTCGCGCACGCTCGCCGTCGCCGCCGGCACCGGCGGCAGCTTCTTCACCGACATGGACGTCAACGGCACGCACGTGCGCGTGCTGACGGCGCCGGACCCGTACTTCGAGTCCACGGCGGTCCAGGTCGGCCGCTCGCTCGACTCGACCGACGGCGTCCTCTCGCGGCTGCGGGTGATCCTGCTGCTGGTCTGCCTCGGCGGCGTCGCGCTCGCCGTCGCGCTCGGGCGGCTGGTCTCGCGCAACGTCGTCGCGCCGATCGTGGCGGTCACCGAGGCGGCCCGCCACATCGCCGCCACCGAGGACCTCGGCCGCCGCATCGCCGTGACCAGCCAGGACGAGGTCGGCGAGCTCGCGCAGCACTTCAACGCGATGCTCGACACGCTCGAGGGCTCGATCGCCTCCCAGCGCCAGCTCGTCGCCGACGCCTCGCACGAGCTGCGCACCCCGATCACGAGCCTGCGCACGAACATCGAGGTGCTGGCCGAGTCCGACGGGCTGGCGCGCGAGGAGCGCGAGCGCCTGCTGGAGGACGTCGAGGAGCAGGTCGCCGAGCTCGGCGCGCTGGTGACGGACCTGATCGAGCTGGGGCGCGGCGACGAGCCGCGGCGCGAGACCGAGGACGTGCGGCTGGACGAGCTGGTCGAGGAGGCCGTCGCCCGGGCACGCCGGCATGCGCCGCGCGTGCGCTTCGAGTCGCAGCTCGAGCCCGCGGTGGTGGAGGGGACGCGCGAGCGGCTGGCGCGCGCGGTCAACAACCTGCTCGACAACGCCGCGACGCATTCCCAGCCCGGCGGCCTCGTCGAGGTCTACGCCGGCGCGGAGGGCCTGCGTGTGCGCGACCACGGCGACGGCATCGACGAAGCCGACCTCCCGTACCTGTTCGACCGCTTCTACCGCGGCGCGTCGGCCCGCCGGCGCCCCGGCTCCGGCCTCGGGCTCGCGATCGTGCGCCAGGTCGCCGAGCAGCATGGCGGGTCGGTGCGGGCCGCGAACGCGCCGGGCGGCGGGGCCGAGTTCACGGTCACGCTGCCCGTGGTCGCGCCCGCGGGATTGTGGGCGGCGGGCTAGGGCTCGGCGGCTAGGGCTCGGTCCGCGCGCGCATGCGCTGCGAGCCGGACCGCATCCGCAGCCAGGCGCGCCGCCACGCCCGCTCGCGCGCCGGCGGCGGCGGGACGGTCGCGCGGACCTGGGCGACCCAGTCGTCGAGCGGGAGCTCGCCGGCGATCAGCCGGTGCAGCGCGGTCGTCACGGGTGCGTCGACGTGCGCGCGCTCGAGCGCGAGGTGCAGGAGCGGGACGACGTCCAGCGCCTCGACGGCCTGCCCGATCCGCTCGGGGATCTCGCTCGCGGGGACGCCCTGGGCCAGGAGCTCGCCGGCGCGGCGGTTGCGGCTCTGCGGCGCGAGCGCGGTGCCGACGAGGTCGCCGGTCCCGGCGAGACCGATCATCGACTCCGGCTTGGCCCCGTGGCGCTCCGCGTAGCGCCAGACCTCGAGGAAGATGTGCCCGGCCGCGGCGCCGGCGGCGTTGAGGCCCTGCGACTCGGTCGCGCCGGCGGCGAGCGCGGCGGCGTTCTTGGCGATGCCCGACAGCTCGACGCCGACGGGGTCGTTGGACTGCTCGCACACGACGCCGGCGCGCAGGAACACGTTCGCGATCGTGGCCGCGAGCCGCATGTCGGTCGAGGCGGCGACGAGCCCCGCGCCCTCGGTGACCATCTCGCGCGCGTGCGCCGGGCCGCCGATGCAGGCGACGCGGTCGATCCCGAACGCGTTGTTGAGCATCGTCGTCGGCGCGATCCCGTCCGGCGGGACGAGGCCCTTGGCCATCGAGATCACCGGCGTGCGCGCCGGGAGCCCGGTCGCCGTGAGGTTCGCGATCACGTCCTGCAGCCCGCGCGACGGGACCCCGAGGAAGACGTAGTCGGCCTTCGAGAGCCCGGTCGCCATCGGCTCCACGCGAAGCTCGCGCGGCAGCGCGACCTCCGGCAGGTAGGCCTTGTTCTCGCGGTCGGCCTCGAGCCGCTGGGCCTGCTCGGGCGTGCGCGTCTGCAGCGTCGTGCGGAAGCCGCCGCGCGCCAGCAGGACCGCGACGGCGGTGCCGAACGAGCCCGCGCCGAGCACGATCGCGCGCTTGGACCCCGGCGTGGGGAGTGACAGCTGGGGCCGTGGCGGCACAGGGCGAAGTACCCGCGAGCGGCGCCCGCGTTACCTGCGGCCGGCGCGCCGCGGCGGCGCGTACCCTGACTGCGGCATGCGCAGGAGGTTGCTGGCGATCGGAGCCCTGGTGGCCGCCGCCGCGGCGGTGGTCGCGTTTGCGCGGCCGCAGTCGCCGCGGCCGGGCGCGGGGGTCGCGCGCGCGAATCCGTCGGCGTCGCCGGCGCGGCCGGCCAGGAAGCGGCGATGGCATCTGCCGGCGGCGCCGGCCGACGTGCGGGGCGCCGCGGCGCGGCGGATGAAGGTGCCGATCCTCATGTACCACGTGGTCTCCGCGCCTCCCCCCGGGGCGGCGAACGCCGAGCTGTGGGTGGACAAGGACGTGTTCGCGGCCGAGATGCAGGGCCTGCGGCGCGCCGGCTACCACGCGGTCACGCTGCGCCAGGCGTTCGACGCCTGGCAGGACGGCGGCCCGCTCCCGCGCCGACCGGTGGTGGTGTCGTTCGACGACGGCTACCTGTCGGACTACACGCACGCACGGCCGGTGCTGCGCAGGCTCCAGTGGCCGGGCGTGCTCAACCTCGAGGTCAACAACCTCGGCAAGGACGGCATCACCGAGCACCAGGTGCGATCGCTGATCGCCAACGGGTGGGAGATCGACTCCCACACGCTCACGCATCCGGACCTGACGACGGTCGGCGACGCGCAGCTGCGCGAGGAGCTGGTGGGGTCGCGGCGCGAGATCCGCAAGCGGTTCGGGTCGCACACCGCCGAGTTCTTCTGCTACCCGGCCGGCAAGTACGACGCCCGCGTCGTCGCCGCCGTGCGGGCCGCCGGCTACCGCGGCGCGACGACCGTCGACGAGGGGCCCGCCGCGCGCGGCGACTCCTTCACGCTCAAGCGCGTGCGCGTCAACGGCAGCGACACCCCGGGGACGCTGCTCAGCCGGCTCTCGGGCGTTTGAGACGGCGCGCGGGACGACCGCACCGCCGGCCGGACCGCATGACCGTCGTCATGCGGTCCGGGGCAGGCTGGACACGTCTCAGCTCGCGGCGAACGTGACGGTCAGCGACACGGTGATGCTCGCCGGCACCCGGCACACGCGATGCGGCTTGCCGCGCACGACGCGGGTCCGGCCGTCGCTGCCGCGCTTGCGGTGCACCGTGCGGACGGTGCCGCAGTACTTGCCCGGGCCGAACGTCCCCTGCAGCGGGTACGGGATCCCGAACGGGCCGTAGTACGGCAGCGTCGGGGCGTCGGAGATCGACGTGATCGCGCCGAGCACGAGGCCTCCGGTCTGGGCCAGCTGCGCCGCCCGCTCACGCGCCTCGGCGACCGCCTTCGGGCGCGCGCTCGCGTCGGCGGCCTCGACCGCCGCGGCGATGGACGTGCTGCTCTTGCGGTTCTGCGGCTTCACCTTGACCGTCGCCGCCCCGATCGTGGTCACCGACTTCGCGGGCGCCTGCGCGTGTGCCGCGGGCGCCAGCACACCGGCGGCCACCGCCGCCGCGAGACCCATCTGCCACCGCATCCGACACGTCCTTTCGTCGCTTACCACTTCATACTTGCGGTACGGGCGGGATTTGTGACCAAGCCCTCGACGGGCCCTCAGGCGGCGCCGGTCGCCAGTGCGGCGCCGAGCTCCTCGCCGGCCGCCTCGAGCTGCTCGAGCGTCGTCGTCTCGCGCACGACCTGCAGGTCGATGATCCGCTTGCCGAACGGATCGAGCTCGTCGCGGCCGACGAACGCGTGCAGCGGCACGCCGGCCTGGCGCGCGCGGGTGCCGATCTCGCCGACGAGCTTGCCCTCTAGCGTCTGCTGGTCCAGCTTGCCCTCGCCCGTGACCACCGCGCGGCTGGCGCGCATGCGCGCGTCGAAGTCGAGCGCGTCGAGCACGAACTGGGCGCCGGGCTCGAGCACCGCCCCGTGCGCCGCCCACAGGCCGCCGGAGAGCCCGCCGGCGCACCCGGTCATCGGGACGCCGCACGGGTCGCGCGGGAGCTTCGCGGCCAGCTCGTCCAGGCGCCGCTCCAGCCGCCTCACCAGCGCGGGGTCGGCGCCCTTCTGTGGGCCGAAGACGCGCGGCGCGGCCTCCCAGGGCGTGCGCACGTCGCACAGCACGACGATGCGCGCGCCGCCGAGGCCGCCCGCCTGATCGATCGCCTCCAGCGCGCCGGCGCCGCCGTCGGTGGTCGCCGAGCCGCCGACCGCGACGAGGATGACCGCCGCGCCCGCCCGCGCGGCGGCCGCGATCAGCTCCCCGGTGCCGTAGGTCGAGGCCGCCCACGCGTCGCGCTCGTCCTCGGCCACCAGGCCGAGCCCGCTCGCGGCGGCCATCTCGACGATCGCCGTGCCGCCGTCCTCGACAAGCCCGAACTGGGCGCGCACGGGGCGCCCGAGCGGGTCGTGGACGTCCAGCCCGGCCAGCTCGCCGCCGAGCTGCGGCAGCAGCGCGTCGAGCGTGCCCTCGCCGCCGTCGGCGACGGGGCACAGGTCCGGGGGCATCAGCCCGGCGCGCTCCAGCCCGCGGCCGATCGCGCCGGCGACCTCGGACGCCCGGAAGGTTCCCTTGAACGAGTCGGGGGCGACCAGGACGGGGCGCTCGCGTACGGGCACGCCCGCATCCTGTCAGGCTTGCGCGCGATGGCGACGCCCTACGAGGTGTTCGAGCTCGGCGGCGTGGAGGTCAAGCTCTCCAACCCCGACAAGGTCTACTTCCCCGCGTGCGGCGTGACGAAGGGAGAGCTCGCGCACTACTACGTCGACTGCGCCGATGCGGTGCTCAACCACGTGCGCGAGCGGCCGACGATGCTCAAGCGCTACGCGGGCGGGATCGATGAGAAGCCCTTCTACCAGAAGCGCGTGCCGGCCAAGCGGCCCGAGTGGCTGCAGACGGCGGTGCTCCGGTTCCCCTCCGGGCGCACGGCCGAGGAGCTCGTCCCGGTCGACGCGGCGCACCTGGTGTGGGCGGTCTCGCTCGGCAACATCGACTTCAATCCGCACCCGGTGCGGCGCGCCGACCTCGACCATCCCGACGAGCTGCGCGTCGACATCGACCCGATGCCGCGCGCGACGTGGGACAAGGTCCGCCGCACGGCGCTGCTGGCCCGCGACGTGCTGGAGGAGCACGGCCTGCGTGGCTTCCCGAGCACGTCCGGGTCGCGCGGGATGCACATCCCGGTCCGCATCCACCCGCGCTGGGACTTCGGGACCGTGCGGCGCGCCGCCCTGGCGCTGGCGCGCGAGGTCGAGCGCCGCGGCGGGGGGATCGCGACCGCGAAGTGGTTCAAGCAGGACCGGCCGCAGGACGCCGTCTTCGTCGACTACAACCAGAACGCCAAGGACCACACGGTCGCCTCGGCCTACTCTGTGCGCCCGGTCGCCGACGCGCGCGTGGCCTGCGGGCTCGACTGGGACGAGGTCGCCGACTGCGAGCCCGGCGACTTCACCGTGCGCACGGTGCCGGCGCGGCTGAAGCGGCGCGGCGACCCGAACGCGGACATCGACGCGCACCCCGGCTCGCTCGACTCCCTGCTCGCGATCGCCGGAGAGGACGAGGACTGACACGCGATCGGCCGAACGGCCATCTGGTGGACGTGCCGACCGAATCCTTCCAGCTCGCCGGCGTGCAGGCCGCCGTCGGCACGCTCGCCCCGAAGTGGAGCGTCGCAGTGCTTGCCCGGCTCGCCTCCGGGACCGCTCGCTTCAACGAGCTCACGCGCGAGATCGGCGTGTCTCGCCGCATGCTGTCCGCGACCCTGCGCTCGCTGGAGGCGGAGGGGATCGTCGAGCGGCGCGTCTATCCCGACGTGCCCGTGCGCGTGGAGTACGACCTCTCGCAGGCCGGCGAGGAGCTCTTCGCCGCGCTCGCCCCGCTCGCGGGCTGGGCGGTCCAGCACAACCGGATCGTCTAGCGGCCGGGCGCTGTGCCTAATTGAGCAGCTGGTCCATCCCGCAGTCCGCCGGCGCCTTGTCGTCGCGCCAGCGCGCGATCTTGGCCCCATGGCGGATGCGGTCGTTGCTCGTGTGGTCGAACGTGACCTCGACGACGAGCTCGGGCCGCAGCTCGATCCACTCGAGCTCGCGGTCGCTCGCCCAGCGGCTCGGGTCGCCCATGCCGCGGTTGCCGGTCTCATACGGCTTCAGCCGCGCCGGCAGCTCGCGCTTCTCCTTCGCGTTGAAGCCGGAGGTGTGGCCGACCGTGCGCAGCGTCCCGTCGGGCTCGTGCAGGCCGAGGATGAGCGAGCCGACCGTGCCCTCCTCCTTGCCCGGGCGCCAGCCCATGACGACGGCGTCGATCGTCCGCACGCGCTTGATCTTCGTCATGCCGACGCGCTCGCCGGGCCGGTACGGCGCGCCTGCATCCTTGGCGATCACGCCCTCGGCGCTGCGCAGCCACTCCGAGGCGGCGTCGGGGTCGGCCGTCGCCGGCGTGAGGTCCAGCCGCGGATCGATCAGCGGCTCCAGCCGCGCGCGGCGCTCGCGCTGCGGCAGCTCCAGCAGCGACTCCTCGTCCAGCGCCAGCAGGTCGAACGCGACGAAGCGCGTGGGCGTCTGCTCGGCGAGCATGCGGATGCGCGACTCGGCCGGGTGGATCCGCTGGCCGAGCGCGTCGAAGTCCTGGCGGCCCTCCGCGTCGAACAGCACGATCTCGCCGTCCATCACGTAGCGGCCCGGCGGGAACTCGAGCTCCGGGAAGTAGCGCCGCATCGGCTTGCCGCTGCGCGACTGCAGGTAGACGTCATCGCCGTCGACGAACGCGATCGTCCGGAACCCGTCCCATTTGGGCTCGTAGACCCACGCGTCGCCGGCCGGCAGCTTCTTCGCCGGCCGGGCGAGCTGGGGGAGGAGGGGAGGCTGGAGGGGCAGCGCCATCGCCGCCCATCAAAGCACTAGGAGAGCGGAGCGCGCTCGCTGAAGCCGGGCCGGTCCTCGGCGCCGAACTTCATGGCGAGGGCGTCGACCACTCCAAGGCCGGCGAACCCGGCGAGGATCAGGGAGAGAATGGTCATGCCCACATTGTCGGACATTGTGCGCCATTGTCTTAGGCTTGATTGACTCTACAGTCGATAGGTAGAGCCTTGACCTTGCAGCAGCTCACGTACTTCCTCGCCGCCGCCGACCACGGCTCCTTCTCCGCGGCCGCCGAGACCCTGCTGATGGCGCAGCCGAGCCTTTCGGAGCAGATCCGCCGGCTCGAGGCCGAGCTGGGCGTGCCGCTGTTCATGCGCGTCGGCCGCGGCCTCGAGCTGACCGAGGCGGGACGGCTGCTGCGCCCGCACGCCGAGCGCACGCTGGCCGAGGCGCAGGAGGCGGTCGAGTCCGTGCGCGAGGTCCGCGATCTTTCCGGCGGGACGGTCGCCTTCGGGACCTTCGGGAGCGCGCACCACTACCTGCTCGGCGGCTTGGTCCAGGACTTCCGCACGCGCCATCCGCAGGTCCGCGTGCGCGCGATCGGGCAGAACTCCGCGGAGGTCGCCGACGCCGTGCGCGACGGCCACCTGGAGGCCGGCCTGGTCGTGCTCCCGGTCGACGACCGCGGGCTGGACGTGCGCCCCTCGATCCGCGACGAGCTCCTCTACGTCTCGGCCGACCGCGCACGGCTGACGGAGCCGATCACGATCGAGCGCCTCGCCGCGGCGCCGCTGATCCTGTACGACGCCCGCTGGGCGGCGGTCGACCCGACGCGCCGGCAGCTGCGCGAGCGGGCTCAGCGCGCCGGCGTCCTGGTCGAGCCCCAGATCGAGGTCGAATACGTGACCGCCGCGCTCGATCTCGCGGTCCGCGGCCTCGGCGACACGGTCTCGACGCGCTCGATCCTGGACATGCGCGGCTACGCGCGCCGCCTCGGGACTGTCGCGTTCGAGCCGCCGCTGATGGAGACCTTCGCCTTCATCACGCGCCGCAACGCGCGCCTGTCGCCCGCAACGCGCGAGTTCATGGAGCTGGCGGACCGGCGCGTCCGCGGGCTCGCCGTCTGAGCCGGTTACGATCCTGGCATGTCGTCGCACGCCACCGTCGCCGAAGAGGAGTATCTGCAGACCATCTTCTGGCTGCACGAAGCGGGGCTGCCGATGACGGGCGCGAACGTCGCGCGCGCGATGCAGCTCTCCGCGCCGACGGTGCACGAGATGGTCGGCCGGCTGGAGCGCGACGGCTACATCACGCGCGCCGCCGACAAGTCGATCTCTTTCACCGAAGAGGGGCTGTCGCAGGCCGAGGCGGTCGTCCGCCGCCACCGGCTGATCGAGCGCTTCCTCACCGACGTGCTCGGGATCGCGTGGGACGACGTCCACGAGGAGGCCGAGCGGCTCGAGCACGCGATGTCGCCGGTGCTCGAAGCGCGCATGCTGGCCGCGATCGGCGACGCCAAGACGTGCCCGCACGGGCATCCGATCGAGCCCGGCACCCGGATCGAGGGCGTCCCGCTCGGCGACGTCGAGGAGGGCGCCAAGATCACGGTGCTGCGGTTCGAGAACGAGGCCGAGGACCTGCTGCACCTGTTCAAGCACGAGGGGCTGGAGCCCGGTCGCGAGGGCACGGTCGCGACCGCCGACGGCGAGTTCGTGACGGTCGACTTCGGCGCCGACTCGACCGCGACGCTGACCCGCTCGGTGGCCGAGACCGTCTCCGTGCTGGCCGACCCCTCGCCTCCGCCGCGGACCGCCTTGCCGGAGCAGCTGGTGCTCGGCAAGGAGCGCTACGGCCGCTAGATGGGTGCTGCGGCCCCGGCCGGCGCCCCGATCGAGTCGCCGACGATCGGCGAGGCATGGCTGCAGGTCGCCGCGCGGATCCTCCGCGAGGGCGAGCCGGAGCACTACGACGGCCTGCCGATCCTCGAGCTCGCGCACGTCACGCTGGTGGTCGCCGAGCCGTCCGCCGACGACCCGCTGATCGCCCGCTACGGCGACCCGGAGCGGCTGCGCTGGATGCGGGCCAACTTCGCCGCCCACGACCGGGTGGAGGCGCTCGGCGGCGCCCGCAGCTACGCGAGCCGGCTGTTCGACTACGCGGGGTCCGGCCGCGATCAGCTCGCCTGGGTGATCGACCGCCTGCGCGCGGACCCGGCCTCGCGCTCGGCGGCGATCACGACGTTCGAGCCGCTGACGGACACGACCTACATCCCGTGCGTCAGCCTGCTGGACTTCTGGGTCGCGGACGGCGCCGTCGAGCTCGTCGTCTACGCCCACAGCATCGACTTCGGGGCCAAGGGCTACGGCAACCTGACCGAGCTCGCGCTCCTGCAGCACCGGGTGGCGGACGCGCTCGAGCGTCCGGTCGGCGCGCTGCGGTTCAACGTCAAGTCCGCCCACATCTACGACACCGAGCGCGCGGAGATGACCGGCATCGTCGCCGGCCAAGCCTGATCGACCTCCACCGACGCACCATGGTGCCGGTGCTCTCGCCGGCACCACGGGCGTCTGGAGTCGCTAGCCGACCTTCTCGATGCGGTTGAGCACCGGCGGCGCGACCGGCGCGTGCGCGGTCAGATAGCGCGCGAACGCATCGAGATCGACATCGCCGCCGAGCGGCTGCGTGCACGAGCGCAAGACCGTGTAGTTGTCGCCGCCGTCGGCCATGAAGTTGTTCACGACGACGCGGTAGGACGCGGCCTTGTCGATCGGCGTCGCCCCGCGGTCGAACGACACGGAGCCGTCGACGACGTGCGGGCCGCCGGCCGTCGTCCACTGGTAGTGGACGTTCGCGGACGGCAGCATGATCCGGCTCGACCCGGCGGCGGGGTTGTTGAACTGCTGGTTCAGGACGTCGTAGATCTGCTGGCCGGTGCAGGTCTTCACGACGAGCGTATTGCCGAACGGCTGCACGGTGAACGCCTCGGCGTAGGTCACCTGCCCGGGCTGCTCACCACCGCTGATCTGGTTGTAGAGCAGGCCGGCCCGCACGCCGCCGGAGTTCATGAACGCCGCGACCGCGCCGCCGAAGTCACTGGGAGCGGTGGCCTCCAGCATCGCGTCGGCGATCACGTCGCCCATGGGCTGCTCCCCGGCCGCGTTCTGGCCGTTGGGGGCGTCGCGCGCCGAGCGGATGTCGCCGCCGATGCTGCCGATGACCCGGTTGGCGAGCGGTGCCGAGAGCGTCGTGTACTTGTCGAGGATCGCCTTGGCGGCGGGGTCCTGCGCGATGTCCTGGGTCACGATCCTGTTGGTGGCGCTTGCCGCGGTCACCTCCTTGGACCGGTGATCGATCTTGAGGTCGATGTCCGTGATGACGCGACCGAACGACGCCGCGCTCGTGACGAGCTTTCCGGCCATGCGGCAGATGTAGGGCTGATGTGTGTGGGCGCTGACGATCACGCTGACGCGCGGGTCGAGCCCGTTGGCGATCGACTGGATCTCCGGACCGTTGAAGTTCACGCAGCGGTTCACGTCGGTGTACTCGTCGCCGGCCGGCGTTGCCGACGGCGATGCGGGCGGCGCCGGCGGCACCTGCGTACCGCCCTGATGCAGCAGCACGACGAACGCCTTGACCCCCCGCTCGTGGCGCAGCTGACGCACGAGCGCGTTGACCGTGGCGATCTCCGGCCGGAACTCGAGTCCCGCCACCCCGCTCGGCGTCACGACCGTAGGCGTGCCCTCGAAGGTGAGGCCGATGAACGCGATCTTCGCGTTGCCGACCTTGCGCACCTCGTACGGCGGCAGGATCGTGCGGTTCGTGCCCGCATAGAAGACATTGGCCGCGAGGTACTGGAAGAGCGAGCCGCCGAACGGCGTGCCGTCCTGACAGCCGTCGACCGGATGACAGCCGTCGCCGCCGTGCTGATCGCCGTACTGCATCCGCCGCAGCTCGGCGACGCCCTCGTCGAACTCGTGGTTGCCGACGCCGGTCACGTCGAGGCCGATCGAGTTCATCGCCTCGATCGTCGGCTCGTCATGGAAGAGCGCGGACACGAGCGGGCTGGCGCCGATCAGGTCTCCAGCGCCCACGGTGATCGTGTCGGGATTCGTCGCCCGCAGCGCCTTGATGTGCGCGGCAAGGTACGCGATGCCGCCCGTCGGCACCGTCATCTGGGTCCAACCGGTCTGCACTCCGTTGGTGATCACGGGCCGGCAGCAGCCGGTCTGGATCGTGCCGGGCGTGTTCGCGGCGAGGTGACCATGCAGGTCGTTGATCGCCAGGAGCTGGACGTGCGCGTCGCGGTCCTTCTGCCTGGGCGCGTGCCTGTCCTGGTCCCTGTGATCCGCCGCGGCCGTGCCCGGCAGCGCCACCACTGCAATCAGCGCGAGCACGCTCGCGAGACGCCTCTTCATCGGTCCCCTTTCGGTGTCGGCCCACGCCGGACACGAGAACCCGGCGCCGCGATAGCCGAGAACCTAGTTCATGAGCATGTCGTGATGGAAGCGTGTGACCCGGTCGAGCGTCGAGGGGCTCATGGCCGATGCGTCTCCGTGGCGAGCAGCTGCGCGAGCGTGCGGCCGCTCAGGACCGACTCGGGCCGCTCGACGACGATGTCCGAGCCGGGGCGCGCCTCGTCGTCGCGGCGCTTGATCAGCAGCCATTGCGGCTTGGCGCCCGCTCCGGTGCGCTGGAGCGCGAAGCCGCCGCGCAGCTTCTCGCCGTGTAGGACGAAGACGGCGTGGCCGCGCTCGATCGCCCCGGGCCAGGCGACGCGGCCTCCCTGCTCATAGGTGCCGCGGTCCCACACGATCACGCCGCCGTCGCCGAGCGTGCCCTCGAAGTCGTTGTGGTCGACCTCGTGGTCGCCGACCTCCACGGCCAGGCGCTTGGCGGCGGGATCCAGCGACGGCCCCTTGGGCACGGCCCAGGAGCGCATGAGCCCGCCGACCTCCAAGCGCAGGTCGTAGTGGTGGGCGGTCGCCTGGTGCTCCTGGACGACGAACGCCCCCGCGCTCACGCCGCGGATCGCGAACTGCTCGTGCCCTTCCACGCGCGCGCGCTCGATCGCAACCGTGTCCCCGAGGAACGCCATCAGCTCGTGCACCGCGTCGGGCGCGCCCTCGGCATGGATCTCCCCGGTGGGCCGTACCCAACCCATGACACCCAGCTCGCGGGCCTTGGCGGCCAAGTCCTCGGCGCCGATGCCCCCGCCGGCCGTCGCCCGCAGCGCCCTGTGTGGTGACGCCATCGCCCGAGCGTAGCCGCAGATCGCGGCCGCGCCGTGCGGTGGTCGCATCTCGCGCAACGCCGCGGCGCGCGGCGCGCAGACTTCATATCCGTGCTGAGCGTGCTGGCTCATGGACCGCGCAACGTGCCGGCGATCGCGTTGACGTTCGACGACGGGCCGGGAGCGGTGACGACCGCGATCCTCGACGTCTTGCGCGAGCATGGCGCGGGCGCGACGTTCAACGTCCTAGGTGAGCGGATCGCCGGTCGCGAAGAGCACGTGAGGCGCGCGGTGCAGGAGGGTCAGGAGATCGGGGTGCACGGATGGGCCCACGACGATCACCGCAACCACCCGCTGGCCGGCGCGCGCGGCGCCGCCCGCACGGCGGCCGTCATCCGTTCGGTGTGCGGCGTCGAGCCGCGCTTGTTCCGCCCGCCGTTCGGACTCACGAATCGGCGGCTGCAGCTGGCCGCGGCCCGGCACCGGCTCAGGACGCTGTTGTGGGACGTCGACCCTCGCGACTACGAAGACCCGGGCGCTCAGGCCATCTATGACCGGATCATCGCCGCGATCCGCCCGGGCTCGATCGTCCTGCTGCACGACGACCGGCCCGAGCTGATGCCAACCGCCGAGGCGGTGGATCGGGTGCTGCATGAGCTTCGGGGCCGTGGCTGGCACGCCGTGACCGCGTCACAGCTTGTTGCCGGCCACGCCGGCGCCGTACGTCACCTGCCCGCCGGCTGAAACAGCTCGATCGGGTTGCCGGCGGGGTCCTCGAGCAGGATCTGCCGGCCGCCCGGACCGCTGACGATGTCGTTGCGGAACGTCAGGCCGGCGGCACGCAGCCGCTCGACCTCGGCCGCGATGTCTTCGACGATGAAGTGGATGCGGTTCCAGCCTCCCGGCTGCGGGGTGCGGCCGTCGGGCATCGGCCGCCCGGCCGAGCTCGCCGGCCCGCTGAGCAGCAGCCGCAGGTTCCCACGCACGACGTCGGCGAACGCGGGTGCGGCGCTGGTGCGCAGCGTGAAGCCGAAGTGGGTGGTGTAGAAGCCGACGGCGTTCTCGACGTCGTCGACCATGTAGCGGACGTTCACGAGCTCGTCAGGCACGCTCGGTCACCTCCCGGGTGGTGGTGGTCGTTTCGATTGCCTCGATGAGAAAGTCGATGCGGGTTGAAAGCGCGGTGGTGGTGCGCTCGAACGCAGGAAGGGTCTCCTCGTCGCTTCCGGGCTCGCGCGCCGGGTCGGGGATGCTCCAATGGATCAGCTCGGGTCCGCCGGGAAACTCGGGACAGACCTCGCGCACGCGATCGCAGAGGCTGATCACGTAGTCGAAGCGCCGGTGCCTGAATTCGCTCAGGTGCTTGGAACGACGCCCGGCGAGGTCGATGCCGCGCTCGCGCATCACCCGCACCGCGTTGGGATGCAGGGGCTTGGGATGGCTGCCCGCACTCGCGGCGCTCACCGCGCCGCGGGAGAGCTGCTCGCAGAGCGCCTCGGCGATCTGCGAGCGCGCGCTGTTGCCCGTGCATAGAAAGAGCACCCGCGCGAGCGCGGAGCGGCGCTCGGCCCGCGCGCGCGGAGTCGGCGCCAGGCCGGGGTGCAGCGACACGCCGGCGCTCGCCAGCAGCTCGCCGCAGCGGGGCAGATCGAGGACGTAGTAGCTGTCGCGGCCGTCCGCGGCACTGCGATGCATCGAGACAAGGCCACCGTCGCGCAGCTGGCGCAGGTGATACGAGACCAGGCTCTGGTGGCGGCCTGCCAGCGCGCAGAGCTCGCCCACGCGCCGGTCGCTGCGCGCCAGCTCGCTCAGCAGCCGCCACCGCAACGGGTGGCCCGCCAACCGCAGAAACCGCGGCGGTGAACTCTCGCCATCTGCCGCCGTGGCGATCACCCGGCGAACAATACATCAACCTGGTTTGATGCGTCTAGCCGGCAGCCACCGCGCAGCGGCGCTGATCGTCGCCATCACGGATTCCACTTGGCCGCCCCGCCACGCACTGCGAGGGTCATGGGCATGCCGACCACCACGACCGACGACGCGTTCACCGCCGAGGTCCTCGAGTCACAGACGCCCGTCCTCGTCGACTTCACGGCGGCCTGGTGCCCGCCGTGCCGCGTCATGAAGCCGATCCTCGCCGAGCTCGAGGCCGAGCGCGACGACCTGCGCGTCGTGACGATCGACGTGGACGCCAACCAGGCGACCGCTGCGCGCTACGGCGTGCTCTCGATGCCGACGTTCATGCTCTTCCGCGACGGCGCACCGGTGCTGACGCTTGTCGGCTCGCGCCCGCGCAAGCGGCTCGAGCGGGAGCTCGCCGGCGTGCTCTGACATTTACCCCCTAGGGGTATCTGATACGCTTGGAGGAGTACCCTCCCCTGGTATCGAGAAGGAGCCGCCCCCGATGACGATCCGTTCCTACGCCGTCTCCGGCATGAGCTGCGACCACTGCAAGGTCGCCGTGACCGAGGAGGTCGCCAAGGTCGCGGGCGTGAGCGAGGTCGACGCCGAGATCGGGTTCGTGCGCGTCCGCGGCACCGGCGTCGACGACGCGGCGGTGGTCGCGGCGATCGACGAGGCCGGCTACGACGCGGTGCCGGCGTGATCCCGGCGCTGAGGCCCGGCCGGCGGTGAACGCGCTCGAGCTCCCGATCACGGGCATGACGTGCGCGTCGTGCGCGAACCGGATCGAGCGCAGGCTGAACAAGCTCGACGGCGTCAGCGCGACCGTCAACTACGCGACCGAGAAGGCGCGCGTCGAGTACGAGGACTCGGTCGAGCCGGGGCGGCTCGTCGAGGCGGTCGAGGCGGCCGGCTACCACGCGACGCTGCCCGCGCTGCCGGACGCGCCTGCCGCGCCCGGCGACGAGACGTCGGCGCTGCGGCAGCGGCTCATGCTCTCCGCGCTGCTCTCGTTGCCCGTGCTCGTGCTGGCGATGATCCCCTCGCTGCAGTTCGACAACTGGCAGTGGCTCTCGCTCGCGCTCGTGTCGCCCGTCGTCGTCTGGGGTGGCTGGCCGTTCCACCGCGCGGCGTGGGCGAACCTGCGCCACGGGGCCGCGACGATGGACACGCTGATCAGCGTCGGGACGCTCGCCGCGTGGCTGTGGTCGCTGTATGCGCTGTTCCTCGGCGACGCCGGGATGAGCGGGATGCGCATGACCTTCGACCTGATCCCGCGCTCCGGCGAGGGCGCGAACCAGATCTACCTCGAGACGGCGGGCGTCGTGACGACGTTCCTGCTCGCCGGGCGCTACTTCGAGGCGCGCGCCAAGCGGCGCGCGGGCGCGGCGCTGACCGCGCTGCTGGAGCTCGGCGCCAAGGACGTCGAGCTGCTCGACGGCCGGCGCGTGCCGGTCGCCGGGCTCGCCGTCGGCGATCGCTTCATCGTGCGCCCCGGCGAGAAGGTCGCGACCGACGGCGTGGTCGAGTCCGGCGCCGGCGCGGTCGACATGAGCATGCTCACGGGCGAGTCGGTGCCGGTCGAGGTGCAGCCGGGGGCGAGCGTCGCGGGCGCGACCGTCAACGTCGGCGGCCGGCTGGTCGTGCGCGCGAGCGCGGTCGGCGCGGACACGGCGCTGGCGCGGATCGCGCGGCTGGTCGAGGCCGCGCAGAACGGCAAGGCGCCGGTGCAGCGGCTCGCCGACCGCATCTCGGGCGTGTTCGTCCCGGTCGTGATCGTCCTCGCGCTCGGCACGCTCGGCTTCTGGCTCGGGACGGGCGAGACGGCGACGTTCGCGTTCACCGCGGCCGTCTCCGTGCTCATCATCGCCTGTCCCTGCGCGCTGGGCCTCGCGACGCCGACGGCCCTGATGGTGGGCACCGGCCGCGGCGCTCAGCTCGGCCTGCTGATCAATGGGCCTGAGGTCCTGGAGTCCACGCGCGCGGTCGACACCGTCGTGCTCGACAAGACCGGCACGGTGACGACCGGCCGGATGAGCCTCGTGGACGTCGTCGGGCCCGAGGAGACGCTGCGGCTCGTCGGCCCGCTCGAGCGGTTCTCCGAGCACCCGGTCGGCCGTGCGATCGCAGGCGGGGACGCCGAGGTGACGGACTTCGTCAACCACGCCGGCCTCGGCGTGGAAGGCGTCGTCGGCGGGACGCACGTGGTCGCCGGGCGCGCGGCGCTCGCCGGCGATCCGCCGGCCGCGCTCGCCCAGGCCGTGCGCGACGCTGAAGCGCAGGGGCGGACGGCGGTGCTCGCCGCGTGGGACGGCGCGGTGCGCGCGGTCCTCGTCGTCGCCGATACGGTCAAGCCGACCTCGCGCGAGGCGGTCGCCTCGCTGCGCGCGCTCGGCCTGCGCCCGGTGCTGCTGACCGGCGACAACGCGGCCACCGCCCGCGCCGTCGCCGCCGAGGTCGGCATCGACGAGGTGATCGCCGAGGTGCTTCCGGCCGGGAAGGCCGAGGTGATCGCGGGCCTGCAGGCCGAGGGCCGGGTGGTCGCGATGGTCGGCGACGGCGTCAACGACGCCCCCGCGCTCGCCCAGGCCGACCTCGGCCTGGCGATCGGCACCGGGACCGACGTCGCGATCGAGGCCTCCGACCTGACGCTGGTCTCCGGCGACCTGCGCTCCGCCGCCGACGCGATCCGCCTCTCGCGCGCGACGCTGCGGACGATCAGGCAGAACCTCGGCTGGGCGTTCGGCTACAACGTCGCCGCGATCCCGCTGGCCGCGCTCGGGCTGCTCAACCCGGTCATCGCGGGGCTCGCGATGGCGCTCTCGAGCCTGTCGGTCGTCGGCAACGCGCTCCGCCTCCGCCGCTTCGGCCGATCCTAAAGGCCTCTAAGGGCTTTCAGGCGCTCGTAGAGCAGGCGTCCGGCCGGGGATGGGCCGGCCGCCGGCGTGAGCAGGGAGAGGCGGTGGCGCGGCGGGCGGTCGAGGTCGGCGGCGGCGACGACGGGGCCCGGGCGCTCGAGCCAGGACGCCGGGACGAGGCTGATGCCGAGCCCTGCGCGGACGAGGTGGCGGACGGTGCCGGGGTCGCCGACCTCGACGAGCGGAAGCGGGCTGAAGCCGGCCGCCTGCGTCGCCGCCATCACGGTCTCGCGCAGCGCGGTGCCCGGCTCGGCGAGGATGAACGGGCGTCCGCGGAGGTCCTCCAGGGTGACGGTCGCGCCGGCGAGCTCGTCGTCGGCGGGGACCGCGACGCGCAGCGGCTCGTCCGTCAGCGGCGTCGTCTCGACGCCCGACGGCGGCTCGCCCGCGAGCGCGAGCACGGCGACGTCGACCGAGCCGCGCTGGACGAGCGCGACGACCTCCGCGGCGGAGCCCTGCCGCAGGGCGATCTGGATCCGCGGGTGGCCGGCGTGGAAGTCCGCCAGCGCGTCCGGGAGCCGCGGCGCGTCGGCCGCGGTCGCCGCCACTCGCGCGACGCCGCGCGAGACACCTGCGTGCCGGTCCATCTGCGCACGCGCCCGCGCCACCTCGGCGAGCACCGCCTGCGCGTGGGCGAGCAGATCTTCGCCGGCCGCCGTCAGCTCCACGCCGCGCGACGTCCGGCGCAGCAGCGCCAGCCCGAGCTCCGCCTCCAGCCGGCGCACCTGCTGCGAGAGCGCCGGCTGGGTGACGTACAGCTCCTCCGCCGCGCGCGTGAAGTGGCGGTGCCGCGCGACGGCGGCGAAGTACTCGAGTTGCCGCAGCTCCATCAGTGCGCGACGGAGCCCGCGACCGCGATCGTGGTGCTCACGCGCAGGTCGGCGACCGAGCGGCCCGCGGACAGCTCGTAGTCGCCCGGCTCGACGACCCAGCCGCCGTCCCAGCGCGCCAGCGCGCGTTCGGGCACCGCGATCTCGACGTCGACCTGCTCGCCCGGCTCCGCCTCGACGCCCGCGAAGCCGACGAGCCTGAGCTCCGGCCGGGCGGCGTAGACCTGCACCACGTCGCGCCCGCGGCGCGTGCCGCTGTTCACGACGCGCACGCGCACGCCGCCGTCGAACGGCTCGATCCCCAGGTAGTCCCAGGACGTGTAGCCGTGGCCGTGGCCGAACGGGTACAGGACCTCGCCGGGGCGCCGGTAGCCGATCGCCGTGCCCTCGGCGTACTCGAGCACGCCGTCCACCGGGCGCGAGGACGGCAGGCCCGCCTCAGACGCCGGCCACGTCGTCGGCAGCCGCCCGCCGGGCTCGACGGCCCCGAGCAGTACGTCGGCGAGCGCGTTGCCGGCCTCCTGGCCGGGGAACCACGACAGCAGGATCGCGGGCACTCGGTCGGCCCAGGGCAGCAGCACGGGCGCGCCGGCATTGACGATCGCGACGGTCCGCGCGCACGCCTCGTTGACGCGGCGCACGAGCTCGTCCTGGAGGCCTGGCAGCGCGAGCGTGGAGCGATCGAAGCCCTCGCTCTCGACCTCCTCGGTCGTGCCGACGACGAGGATCGCCACGTCGGCCTCGCGCGCCACCGCCACCGCCTCCTCGAGCATCGCCTCGGGCGTCCCGTGCGGCCGGTCGACGTTGAGCTTGAAGAGCGCCGCGGGCGAGTCGAACGAGGACCCCGCGCCGTCGGCGACGTCGTAGCGCAGGACGATGCCGACCTCCTCGCCGGCCGCCAGCGTCACCGGCGCGCCCTTCTGCGGCGGGAACATGTGCGCCTCGGCGGGATCGGCGTCCGGCCCGAGCGCCAGCAGCTCGTCGAACGCGATCTTCCCGTCCAGCGACAACCGGAGGCGCCCGGTCCCCGACGCGCCGATCACGTACTCGCCGGCGGTGTCCGCTCGCAACGTCGCGTGCGCCTCGACCGCCGTCGTCCCGGCCGGGAGCGCGTTCCAGTGGTAGTCCCCGGCGCGCCGCGGCTCGGGCTCCAGGTCGGCGCCGATGTAGTGCAGCACGACGTCCATGTCCGCCGCGACGGGCAGACGCTCGTGCGTGCGCACCCCCGGGGCGTACGTCACCTCGGCGTGCGGCAGCGCCGCGCGCAGGCCCTCGAGCGGCGAGACCGTGTAGGGCGGGAAGACCGTCGCGCTGCCGCCGCCGAGCGTGCGGGCGACCGCGGCGTTCGGGCCGATCACGGCGACCTTCTTCAGCGACGGGCCGTTGAGCGGGAGCAGCGTGCCGTGGTTGCGGACGAGCACGAAGCTGGCGGCGGCCGTCGCGCGCAGCTCGGCGGGGATGTCCCACTGTGCGGGCGCGGCCGGCGCGTCCACGCCCTCCAGGGCGCCCACGCGCGCCGCGAGCCGCAGGATCCGCAGCACCTTGTCGTCGATCGCCGCCTCGCTCACCCGGCCCGCGCGCACTGCCGCGACCAGCGCGTCGCCCCATGGGCCGCCCGGCCCCGGCATCACGAGATCGAGGGCGGCCGCGGCGGCGTCGAGCGAGCGGCCGGCGAACCAGTCCGACATCACCAGCCCGTCCCACTCCCACGCGTCCTTGAGCACTTCCCGCAACAGCGGCGACTCCGTCATCGTGTGCCCGTTGACCCTGTTGTAGGCGGCCATCACCGCCCAGGGATGCGCCGCCTCGACGATCTCCTCGAACGGCCGCATGTAGAGCTCGCGCAGCGTCCGCTCGTCCACCCGCGCGTCGAGCGTGAAGCGCTCGGTCTCGGAGTCGTTGGCGACGTAGTGCTTGACGGTCGCGCCGACGCCTGCGTCCTGGAGCCCGCGCACGTACGCGATGCCGATCCGCGCCGTCAGCAGCGGGTCCTCGCTGAAGCACTCGAAGTGGCGCCCGCCGTACGGCGTGCGGTGGAGGTTGACCGTCGGCGCCAGCAGCACGTCGACGCCCTTGCGCCGGCATTCGGCGGCGAGCAGGCCGCCCAGGCGCTCGATCCGCCCCTCGTCCCAGGTCGCGGCCAGGGCCGTCGGGGACGGCACGTTGGCCGAGGGCTCGCGCTCGTCCCAGCGCTCGCCGCGGACGCCGGCCGGCCCGTCGGACGTGACCAGGCGGCGCAGGCCGGCCGCCGGCTCGTCGTACAGCGCCCAGAAGTCGGCACCCGTGAGCAGTCGCACCTTCTGCTCCAGGTCGAGCTCGGCCAAGCGCGCGCGCAGCAGTTCCTCCATGACCGTCAGTATGAGTCTCGTGCACGCGATGCTCTTCGACGTATTCGGGACGTGCGTCGATTGGCGCGGCACCGTCACGCGGGAGCTGGAGCGGCGGGGACTGCCCGCGGAGCTCGCCGACGCCTGGCGCGGTGCCTACCAGCCGCAGCTGGAGACCGTGCGGTCGGGCGAGCGCGAGTGGACCGATCTCGACGGGCTGCACCGCGAGGCCCTGGACCGTTTGCTGACCGCGCGCGGGCTCGCCGTCGCCGATCCGGACGAGCTCACGCGCGTCTGGCACCGGCTGGATCCGTGGCCGGACACGGTCGAGGGCCTCACGCGCCTCAAGCGGCGCTGCGTGATCGCCCCGTGCTCCAACGGCCACATCGCGCTGCTCGTCGACATGGCCAGGCACGCGGGACTGCCGTGGGACGCGATCGTCGGCGCCGAGCTTGCGCACGCCTACAAGCCGCAGCCTGCGGCGTACCTTCGCAGCGTGGCGGCGCTCGGGCTGCAACCGGGAGAGGTCATGATGGTCGCGGCGCACAACGCGGACCTCGCGGCCGCCGCGGCGCTCGGGCTGCGCACCGCGTTCGTCTCCCGCCCGACCGAGGACGCCGCGCCGGGCGGCGATTGGGACGTGGTCGCCGCGGACTTCCTCGATCTGGCGTCGCAATGCGGCGCCTGATCGCCGGCTGGGGCACGGTTCTCGCCTTCGCGCTCTTCGGCGGCGACCTGCTCTCGGAGTCGACGCTCGACAAGTGGCCGCTCGAGGTGCTGCTGTTCGCCTGGATCCTCGGCGTGATCCTGTGGTGCGCGTTCGGCGTCGTCGTCGAGGCCGATCACCTCGCCGAGATGCTCGGCGAGCCGCTGGGCACGCTGATCCTCACGCTCTCGATCGTCGTGATCGAGGTGATGCTGATCAGCGCCGTGATGCTCGGCGGCGGGGGATCGCCGACGGTCGGCCGGGACACGATGTTCGCCGTGATCATGATCGTCCTCAACGGCGTCGTCGGGCTCTCGCTCGTGATCGGCGGGATCCGGCACCACACGCAGGAATACAGCCTCGAGGGCGCGTCCGCCTACCTCGTCGTGATCATCCCGCTCGCGACGATCGCGCTGATCATGCCGAGCGTGACGCGGTCGACGTCCGACGAGACGCTCTCGACGACGCAGGCGATCCTCTTCTCGCTCGCGACCGCCGCCCTGTACGCGATCTTCCTGATCATCCAGACAGGCCGGCACCGGGATCTGTTCACGCTGGAGGAGGGCGACGAGCACAGGCCGGAGGAGCGCTCGCCGCGCGCGATCGCCCGGCACACGGTCCTGCTCGTCGCGACCGTGCTCCCGATCGTGCTGCTCGCCAAGCGGCTCGACAAGGTCGTCTCGCACGGCATCCACGACATCGGCGCGCCGGTCGCGCTCAGCGGGGTCCTGATCGCGCTGATCATCTTCACGCCCGAGGGCGTGAGCGCGCTCAAGGCGGCGTATGCCAACAAGCTCCAGCGCACGGTCAACCTCTGCCTCGGCGCCTGCCTCTCGACGGTCGGCCTCACGCTCCCGGCCGTCCTCACGATCGGCCTGATCACCGGCCGCGACGTCCTGCTCGGGCTCGACCCGAGCGGGATCGTCCTGATCGCGCTGACCCTGCTGCTCAGCGTCGTCACGTTCTCGGGCCCGCGCACGACCGTACTGGCGGGCGCCGTGCACCTGCTCGTGTTCTTCGTCTACCTCGTGCTGATCTTCAGCCCGTGAACGGAGGAAGGGGTGATGCGATTCATCCCTTAGGGCGATGGTCACAGAACCGCCCTGTCGCGATAGTTACTCCCACAGAGAGGCTGACCACCTCATCGACGCGAAGGCCACCGGGCTGTTCTCCCCTCCCGACGCTCGCCGGCCGGACGCACCTCAGGGCCGCTGCGCCTGACCAGCGCGGCGGCCCGAACCCCCTTCCACCCGGCGCCGGACCAGCGCGTCGACTTCGATCCCCGTGACGAAGACGGTCGCGGACAGGTAGAGGTACTCGATCGTCACGAACACGGTGGCGAGCCCGCCGTAGACGGAGCCGTAGTCGGCGACCGAGCGGGCGTACCAGCCGAAGAGCGCCGAGGTGACCGCCCAGCCGACCACGACGAGCAACGCGCCGAGGCCTGCCCACCGGACCGGCTGGCGCTCCGCGGGCGCGAAGCGGCCGAGGATCGCGACGATCAGCAGCAGCAGCGCCGCTGCGGCGCCCCAGCGCAGCGCGAAGGCCGCGAGCGCGACCAGCGTGCCCGAGCCGAGCAGGGCGCCGACGGCGGGGCCGCCGGCGAACACCAGGGCCGCCGCGGCGATCACCAGCGCGCCGACCACGACCGCGAGGCCGCACGAGACGGCGAGGCGCCGGCGCAGCGAGCGCCGGTCCTCGAGCCCGTTGACGGCGTTGAAGGCGCCCATGACCGCGCGCATCGCGCCGGAGACCTCCCAGATCGCGATCGCCGCGCCGAAGGTGAGCCAGAACGCGCGGCGATGCCCGAGCACCTCGGCGACGGTGCTCTGGATGACGCTGAAGGCCGCCGGGGACACGTTCGGGCGGATGCTGGGTGCGACGTGGTGGCGCCAGACGCCGTCGAGATGCAGGAATCCCAGGAGCCCGAGTGCGAAGAGGCTGAGCGGGATCAGCGCGAAGAAGACGCGGAAGGAGATCGCGCTCGCGTAGGTGAGGAGGTTGTGCTCCTCGAAGCCGCGAGTCAGCGCCCGCGCCCAACCCATGAGACGACGCGGTCCGGCCGGGGTGCGCCGTCGCATCAGGCGGCGAGCGCCGGGCCGGCGCACATGGCCGCGCACTCGGTGGGCGCGCGGCCGACCACGCCGAACACGAGCGCGTAGTGCGGCTCGAAGGCGAGGTTGACGCTCGGGTGGGTGACGACGCGCTGCGTGTACGGCTCGCGCGGGTGCCACTCGACGAACCAGTGGCGCTCGACCAGGTGAGCGAGATCGGGCGACGGCGCGTATCGGGCGAGGCGGAAGTGGCGCGCCGCCGCCTCCGGATCGAGGACCCCGCGGTGGCTCGTGGTCGTCTCCATCGGCTGTCGCGTTCTTACGATACGGCCGCCCGGAGCCCTCGTAGGTTGGCCGCATGACCAAGCCGATTCCCGAGGGATTCCACACGCTCACCCCGTCGCTCGTGGTCGGCGACGGGCCCGCGGCGCGCGCGTCGCCGACCAGTTCCACGGCGACCGCGCCGGCTCGCTGCGCGACCCGTTCGGCCACCGCTGGATGCTCGCGACGCACATCACACCGAGGACATGAGCGACGAGGAGATGCAGCGCCGCATGGAGGAGGTCACGGCTACGTGACGCGAGCGCGCGCGGCGTCGACCGCGCGCTGCTCGCCGCGCTCGACGAGCCCGCGCAGGCGGTCCAGCGCGTCCCACACGTCGACGTAGGACGTGTAGAGCGGCGCCACCCCGAGCCGGATCGAGTCCGGCCCGCGGAAGTCCGGGACGACCGCCGCGCGCTCGATCAGCGCGCGGCAGATCGGCCACGCCTCGGGGTGGCGCAGCGAGACGTGCGAGCCGCGCCGGGCGGGGTCGCGCGGCGTGCCGAGCTCGAAGCCGAGCGGCGCCAGCCATTCGTCATGCAGCGCGATCACGAGCTCGGTCTGCGCGACCGACTTCTCGCGGATCGCCTCGATGCCGGCCTCGGCGGTCAGCCCGGCGCCGGCCTCGACCGCCGCGACGTTGAGGATCGGCGGCGTGCCGGCGAGGAAGCGGCCGATGCCCTCGGCGGGCTCGTACGGCCGCTCCATCGCGAACTGCTCGGCCTGCCCGAACCAGCCCCAGATCGGCGACCGCAGACCCGCCTGCAGCTCCTCCGCCACGTACAGGTACGCGGTCCCGCCCGGGCCCGAGTTGAGGTACTTGTACGTGCAGCCGACGGCGAGCTCGACGCCGGCATCGCGCAGGCGGACCGGCACGGCGCCGGCCGAGTGCGAGAGGTCCCAGACGATATGCGCGTCGTAGTCGCGGGCGAGGCGCGTCAGCGCCTCCATGTCGGCCAGCGCGCCGGAGCGGTAGGCGACGTGGCTGAGGACGATCAGCGCGACCGCGCCGTCCGCGAGCAGCGGCTCGAGGTCCGCCGGCTGCGGCCCGTGCAGCGGGTCCTCGGCCTCGAGCAGCCGCAGCTCGAGCCCGCGCTGCTCCGCGATCCCCTCGAGCACGTAGCGGTCGGTGGGGAAGTTGTCGCGATCGGTCACGAGCGCGCGCTGGGCCGAGAGCGAGTACGCGTCGAGCGTGGCGCAGGCGAGCTTGTAGAGGTTGACCGTCGTCGAGTCGCAGACGATCACCTCGCCGGGCCGCGCGCCGAGCGCCGCCTCCGCCAGCAGGTCGCCGGCGCGCGTGGGAGCGTCGATCCAGTCGTGCCAGCCGGAGACGAGCCGATCGCCCCACTGCTCGACGACCTCGTGCAGCCGCTCGCGGGTGTCGACCGAGAGCCGCCCGAGCGAGTTGCCGTCGAGGTAGATCAGCTCTGGGTCGGCCACCGTGAAGCGCTCGCGGAAGTGCGCCAGCGGGTCCTTCGCGTCGAGCGCGGCGGCCTCGTCGCGCGTCAGAGCCATTCGATCACCGCCTTCCACATGCGGTTGGACGGATCGAGGTGCCCGAAGTGGTCCTCGTCTGCGACCACGAGCCGCGAGCCCGACAGCTCGGCGAAGCGCTCGCTGATCTCCAGCGGCACCGTGTCGTCGCGCGAGCCGTGCACGAGCAGGGCGGGCGCGCTGAGCGGCAGCCGCTCGATCGGCGAGGCCTCCGCGCAGCGCTCCAGGTCGCCGCCCAGGAACTCTCGCGTCACGTCGTTCGAGAGCCCGAGCTCCCACGCGCGGCGGAGGTCGAGCACGCCGGCCTGCGAGACGACGCCGGTGACGGGCACGCGCGGATCCTCGCGCGTCGCGGCCCAGGCCGCCAGGTGGCCGCCGGCCGAGTGCCCGATCGCGACGACGCGTGACAGGTCGAGGTCGAGCTCCGCCAGGTGATCGATCGCCGCGGCCGCGTCGTCGAGCGTGGCCGGAACGCCCCCGCCTCCGCCGAGCCGCCGGTACTCGACGTTCCACGCGGTCCAGCCGCGCGCGGCGAGGTCGGCGGCGAGCGGGTCCATCAACGTCAGGTCGTAGCGGTCGCGCCAGAAGCCGCCGTGGATCAGGACGGCGACCCCGCGGTCGCCGCCCTCGTGGAGGTCCCCGAACTGCGAGGCGTCCTCGCCGTATCTATGCCGCGACGCCAAGGGAGCGCACAGCCTCGGCCAGCCGCGTGATGCCCTCGTCGATCTGTTCCGGGTTGACGCCCGAGTAGGCGAGCCGGAGCGTGTTCGCGCCGCCCTCGAGCAGGAAGTCGGTGCCCTTGACGAAGATCACCTCGCGCGCGGCGGCGGCCCGCTCGAGCTCCGCCACGTCGACCGCCTCCGGCAGCTCCACCCACATGAAGTAGCCGCCCTGCGGCGCCTGGAAGCGCGCCTCGGGGAGCTCGCGCTCGAGCGCGGCGACGAGCGCGTCGCGGCGGGCGCGCAGCGCCGTCTTGACGGTCTCGATCGCGCCGTCCATGCGCCCGGAGCGGGCGAACTGGTTCACGATCGACTGCGCGACCATGTTCGGCGAGATGTAGGTGTTGGTGGCGAGCGTCTGGATCTGCTTGATGACCGCCTGCGGCCCGACGAGGTAGCCCACGCGGATGCCCGGGCAGACGGTCTTCGAGAACGACGACGCGTAGACGACCTTGCCGGCGTCGTCCTGCGAGAGCATCGTCGGCAGCGGCTCGCCCTCGAAGCGGATCGAGACGTACGGGTCGTCCTCGAAGATCGTGAAGTCGTGCTCGGTCGCGAGCTCCAGCAGCCGGCCTCGCTTGGCCGCGGACAGCGTGTAGCCGGCCGGGTTCTGGAAGTTCGGGATGATGTGCGCGAGCTTGGGGCGGAAGCCCTGGCCCAGCGCGCCGGCGAGCTGCTCGACGTCGATCCCGTCGCGCTCGAGGTCGAACATGTGGATGTCCGCCCCGCGCCCGCGCAGGTTCAGCAGCGTGCGGTCGTAGGTCGGCGACTCCACCACGACGCCGTCGCCGGCGCCCACCATCAGCTCGAACAGGAACGCGTCGGCCTGCATCGACCCGTTGGTCACGAGCACCTGCTCGGCGGCCACGCCGTGCTGCTCGGCGATCCACTCGCGCAGCGGCACATAGCCGACCGACGTTCCGTAGGCCGTCGTCCCGGCCGGATCGTTGTCGAAGGCCAGCCGCGCGGACTCGCGCAGGCCCTCCACGTCGACGATGTCCAGCGACGGCGCCCCACGGGCGAAGGAGATCGTGGCCATGGCTGGCAGGATAGGAGACCGTGTCGCAGCGACAGTCACAGCTCCGCGCGCTGCTCCCGCGCGCGCTCGACCTCGCGGCCGCCTGGGAGGCGCAGGCGGGGGAGGCTCCCGGCCACCCGGCGCTCGAGCCCGACCCGCTGCGGCTGGACGCCGCGTGGGGCGAGTTCGCCGCGCGGATGCAGACCAACTACCCGTTCGCCCACCCGCGCTACGCGGGGCAGATGCTCAAGCCGCCGCACCCCGTGGCGGCCGCCGCCTACGCCGCCGCGATGCTCATCAACACCAACAACCACGCGCTCGACGGCGGCCCCGCGACGAGCGAGATGGAGAAGGAGGTCGTGCGCGACCTCGCCGCGATGTTCGGGCTGCCGGGCGACGCGCTGGGCCACCTGACCGCCTCGGGCACGATCGCCAACCTGGAGGCGCTGTGGATCGCGCGCGAGCTGCATCCCGGCAAGGCGGTCGTGTACGGCGCCAACGCGCATTACACCCATCAGCGGATGTGCGGCGTATTGGGCATCACCGGGCTCGCGGCTCCGGCGGGCGCGGACGGCCGGCTCGACCTGGACGCGGTCGACGCGCTGTGCCGCGCGCACGACGTCGGGACCGTCGTCCTGACCGCGGGCGCCACCGGCATCGGCGCCGTCGACCGGGTCGACGAGGCGCTGGCCCTGCGCGAGCGCCACGGCGTGCGCCTGCACGTCGACGCCGCCTACGGCGGGTTCTTCGCGCTGCTGGACGACACGCTGATCGACGTCGCGCCGTTTCGCGCGATCGCCGGCTGCGACAGCGTCGTGGTCGATCCGCATAAGCACGGCCTGCAGCCGTACGGCTGCGGCGCGGTGCTGTTCCGCGACCCGTCGGTCGGCTCCCTCTACAAGCACGACTCGCCGTACACGTACTTCACGTCCGCCGAGCTGCACCTGGGCGAGATCAGCCTCGAGTGCTCACGCGCCGGCGCGGCCGCCGCGGCGCTGTGGTTGACGCTGCGGGCGCTCGACCTCGCGCCGATCCTCGCCGCCGGCGTGCGTGCGGCGAACGCGTGGGCGGACCTGATCGAGGCCTCGGAGCTGCTCGACCTCTACACGCGGCCGGAGCTCGACATCCTCTGCTTCCACCCGTGCGCCGGCTCGCCGGAGGCGATCGACGCGGCCGTCCAGCGCATCCTCGAGGACGGCATGGCGACGGAGGACCCGGTCTACCTCAGCACGCTGCACACCGGCGAGCACCGCGTGCTGCGCAGCGTGCTGATGAAGCCCGAGCACGAGCCGCACGTGCCGTGGCTGCACGAGCGGGTCGAAGCGCTCACCGCAGCCGCGACACGGTGAGCGCGAAGCGGCCGCCGTACGCCGCCGGGCCGGCGGGCGAGCGCGTGAGCGCGCCGGGGCCGGCGGCCGAGCCGGCGACCAGCAGCTTCGACCCGTCGTTGTCGATCGCGTCGAGCGTCGTGTAGATCGGGTCGCCGCCCGGCGGCCGCCCCAGCTTCGGGTAGGTCAGGCCGCGGTTGCCGAAGGTCGTGTCGCGGCGGCCGCTCGCCCGCAGGCGCACGAGCAGCGAGTCGGGCGGATCGCCGGTGCCGGTCACGACGATGCGCCCGTTGCCGTCGCGCGTGAACGCCGTCACGCGCAGGTCGCGGCCGGCGCGCGAGATGCGCGCGATGCCGTCGCGGCCGAAGCGGGGGTCGAGCGTCCCGTCGGGCTTCAGGCGCAGCACGACGCCTCGCAGCGTGCCCTTCGGCGTCACGTCGGTGCCGGCCACGAGCAGCGTGTTCGACGGGCCGCCGCGGACCGCCGCCGCGCCCGCCCCGAGCCCGCTGAACGGCGTCAGCGGCAGCGAGACGACGCCGGTGCCGCCGAAGCTCGGGTCGGGCGCGCCGTTGACGAGCAGGCGGCCGACGACGAACGTCGCGGGGCCGGACCGGTCGCCGCCGGCGCCGACGCAGAAGACGATCGTGCCGTCGGGCTTGGCCAGCACGCCGGTCGCGCGGCCGGCGAGCTGCAGGCTCGCGCCGTCGACCGTCCCGCCGGCGCCGAACGTCGTATCGGGCGAGCCGTCGGGCGCGAGCCGCAGCACGTAGGGGATCTCCCCGCCGGCCGACGTGCGGCCGGCGGCGACGATGATGTCGCCGGTCCGGTCCATGGTCATCGCCCCCAGCGTCGAGCCCGGCGGCCCCGTGATCACGTAGCCGAGGCCGCCGCCGAAGCTGGGGTCGATCTCGCCGTCGGGCAGGAAGCGGACCAGCGCGATCTGCGAGCCCGCGGCGGTCTGCAGCGTGGCGGCGGCGACGATCCGGCCGTCGCGGAACGTCGCGAGCGAGCGCACGCCGTCCAGGGTCGTGCCCGGCAGCGACGGCGCGACCTGGCCGCGGGTCCCGAAGCCGGAGTCCAGCGAGCCCGTCCTGCGCAGCCGCAGCACGACCAGCTTGCCGGCGGCGCTGCCGCCCGCGAGCACCTTGTGGCCGGCGATCACCTTCACCGCGCCGCCGACGGCGTCCGCGCCGGTCGCCTTCAGCGTGACCGAGCCGCGGTGCCCGAACGCATGGTCGGGATCCCCCGGACGGGCATGCGCGGCGGCGGGGGCGAGCAGGAGCAGCGCGGCGGCCGCGCTCATGGTGCGGAGCATGGGACTGCTCCAACCCGCCTGAAGGGGGTTCGGTGCGGCGTCAACCCTCAAGTTCTGCGCTCCCATGCCGTTGCATCAAGCGAACCATGCGACGCCTCCTCCTCCTTGTCATGGCGATCACCGCCGGCCTCGTGCATGTCACGGCGGCCTCTGCCGCCACGCCCGGCGTGACCGTCACGTCGGTGCCTCTCTCCGATGCCCAGTGGGCAAAGCTCCAGGCGTCCGGGGCCAAGTCCGTGCGCGTATGGGCGTTCACGTCCTGGGTGGAGGACAGCCCGGGCGTCCTGACCGGCTGGCGCATCGACCAGTACAAGGCGTTCGCTCAGCGCGCGAGCTCGATGGGCATCGGCACGCTGATCACGCTCCTGGGCGCGCCCGGCTCCAACACGCCGCCGGACCCGGCCGCCTACGCCCGCGTCGCCGGCGAGCTGGCGCAGGCGCTGAAGGGGACCGGCGTGATCGGCTACGAGGTCTGGAACGAGCCCGACGACTCGCCGTACTGGGGCGGCGGGCCCGATCCCGCGGCCTACGCGGCGCTGCTCAGGGCCGCCTACCCGGCGCTGAAGGGCGGCGACCCCGGGGCGGCCGTCGTCACCGGCGGCCTGGTCGGGAACGACTACGACTTCCTCCAGTCGCTGTACGCCAACGGCGCCAAGGGCTCCTTCGACGCCGTCGGCATCCACACCGACACGGCGTGCCTGACGGCCGATCCGCGCGAGTACTACCGCGAGCCGAGCGGCCGCATCGGGCGCTACTCGTTCACCGGCTACCGCGAGGTGCGCCAGACGATGGCGGCCAACGGCGATGCGAAGCCGATCTGGATGACCGAGCTCGGCTGGTCGACGACGGGCGCGACCTGCAACGTCGGCGACCGTGCGGGCACCAAGCCCGGTGGCGTCTCCCCGGCCCAGCAGGCCGACTTCCTCGCGAAGGCGTACGGCTGCCTCGCGGACGACCCGTACGTGGGGCAGGGAATGTGGTTCTCGCTCTGGGACGCCGACTCCAGCAACCCGACCTACGACCACCAGCTCGGGCTGATGGACAGCGCGCTGAACCCGAAGCCGGCCTTTGCCACCTTCCAGGGCGCGGGCGCGGCGGCGCCGATCGCGTGTGGAGGCGTGGTCGACACCACCGCGCCGACGGTGCGGATCACCGCGCCGGCCGCCGGCTCGATCTACCTCGCGGCGCTGAAGATCGCCGTCAGCGCCGACGACGACCACGGCGTCCGCAACGTCGACGTGTTCGTCGACGGCAAGGAGATCCCGGTCGTCACGAAGTCGCAGAGCGCGACCGCCGCGAAGGTGTCGCTCGAGTGGCAGGGCGCGAAGAAGCTCGCCTACGGCCCGCACACGCTCGTCGCCAAGGCCCGCGACGAGGCCAAGAACACCGGCACCGCGACCGTCAGGTTCACGAAGGCGGGCGGCGGCAAGTACAAGATCGCGATCGCCACGAAGATCGACCTCGCGCTCGGCAAGGTCGCTCATCGCAAGCTGACGGTCCGCGGCAGGGTCATCCCGGCGCAGAAGCTTGCCTCAGTCTCCGGGAAGACGCAGATCACGTTCGAGCGCAAGCATGGCTCCAAGTGGATCGGCACGTCGCGCTTCAGCAAGGGCGCCAAGTCGCCGTTCAGGTTCACGTACCGCTTCGAGAAGCCCGGAACGTGGCGCGTGAAGGCGAGGTTCGTCCCGAAGACGGGCTCGTCCTACAAGGCGAGCTCGCTGAAGCCGGCGATCCTCAAGGTCCACTAGCGGGCCGGGCGGGCAGCAGAACCGGGGGTGGAGCATGCCCGTTCAGAACGGGCACGCTCCGCCGGAGTTGCTCAGGCGGGCTTGAGCGAGCCGGCGATCTCGGCGGCGATCTCCGCCACCTCGGTCGGCGTGCGGCCGACGCGGACGCCCTTGGCCTCGAGCGCCTCGGCCTTGGCCTTCGCCGTCCCGGCGGTGCCGGAGACGATCGCGCCCGCGTGACCCATCGTCTTGCCGGGCGGGGCGGTGAAGCCCGCGATGTAGGCGACGACCGGCTTGGAGACGTGCGAGCCGATGTAGTCCGCGGCCTCCTCCTCGGCCGAGCCGCCGATCTCGCCGGCCATCACGATCAGCTCGGTCTCGGGGTCGGCCTCGAAGAGCGCGATGATGTCGATGAAGCTCGAGCCCGGGACCGGATCGCCGCCGATGCCGACGATGCTCGAGTTGCCGAACCCGCGCTGAGCCAGCTCGTTGCCGATCTGGTAGGTCAGCGTGCCCGAGCGCGAGACGACGCCGACGTTGCCCTCGCTGAAGAACGCGGCCGGGATGATGCCGACGTTGGCCTTGCCCGGCGAGAGGATGCCGGGGCAGTTCGGCCCCACCAGGCGCACGTTCGGGTTGCCCGCCAGGTGGTTGTAGACGCGCAGCTCGTCGTGCGCCGGGATGCCCTCGGTGATCGCGACGATCAGCGAGATGCCGGCGTCCTCGGCCTCGAGGATCGAGTCGGCGGCGAAGCGCGGCGGGACGAAGATCATCGCCGTGTTGGCGCCGGTGCGCGCGACCGCGTCGTGGAACGTGTTGAAGACCGGGACGCCCTCGACGTCCTGGCCGCCCTTGCCCGGCGTGACGCCGGCGACGACGTCGGTGCCGTAGCGGCGGTTGTTCATCGCGTGGAACGTGCCTTCGCGGCCGGTGATGCCGGAGACGACCAGCTTGGTGTCGTTGTCGACGAGAATGCTCATGTCAGCCGGCTAGCTCCACGACCTTCTTGGCGGCACCGAGCATGGTGGACTCGGTGTGCACGTTGGGCAGGTTCGCGTCGGCGAGCAGCTTGCGGCCCTCGACATCGTTGGTGCCGTCCAGCCTGACGACGAAGGGCACCGTCGGGTTGATCTGGTTGAACGCCTCGATCAGGCCGCGCGCCACCTCGTCGCAGCGCGTGATGCCGCCGAAGATGTTGAACAGGACGGCGGTGACGTTCTCGTTGGAGAGGATCACCTCGACCGCCTGCGTGATCGCCTCGGCGCGCGAGCCGCCGCCGGCGTCGAGGAAGTTCGCGGGCCGGCCGCCGGCCTGGGCCACGACGTCGAGCGTCGACATCACGAGCCCGGCGCCGTTGCCGAGGATGCCGACGTTGCCGTCGAGCTTGACGAACGTCAGCCCGCGCTCGCGCGCCATCCGCTCCTGGTCGTCCTCGGCCGCGACGTTGCGCAGCGCGGCGTTGTCCGGGTGGCGGAAGAGCGAGTTGTCGTCGAGCGTGACCTTGGCGTCGAGCGCCTTGACGTCGCGCTCCGGCGTGACGATCAGCGGGTTGACCTCGACGAGCATGGCCTCCTCCGCGACGAACGCGTCGTAGAGGTGGCTCAGCAGCGCGCCGATCGGCCGCACGACGTCCGCGTCGACGCCGGCGTCGAACGCGAGCCGGCGGGCGTGGAAGTCCTGGAAGCCGAGCAGCGGGTCCACGTGCAGGCGGGCGATCGCGTCCGGGTTGGTGTCGGCGACCTCCTCGATGTCCATGCCGCCCTGCGTCGAGAGCATCACGAGCGGCCGCTTGGCGGCGCGGTCGAAGACGATCGAGGCGTAGTACTCGGACGCGATGTCCGAGGCCGCCTCGACCCATACCTCGTGGACGGTGTGGCCGCGGATGTCCATGCCGAGGATCGCGGTCGCGTGCTCCTCGGTCTCCTGCCGGTTCTGGGCAACCTTGATGCCGCCGGCCTTGCCGCGGCCGCCGATCTGCACCTGCGCCTTGATGACGCAGGGGTAGCCGATCTCATCCGCGGCGGCGACGGCCTCTTCGACGGTGGTGGCGGGCGTCCCGGTCGGCACCGGGACCCCGTGGCGGGCGAACAGCTGCTTGCCCTGGTATTCGAGAAGGTCCATGCGCGGGGGCGACTCTAGCGCCCCTGCGGCTCCCGTTCGCGCGGCTCGCCGAGCAGCGGGGTGGTTCCGTTGGCTCCCTTGTCGAGCGCGGCCTGGGGGGTCTCGGTCTTCGTCGCCTCGAGCAGCGGCTTGACGAGATCGATCGGCAGCGGGAACACGACCGTGGTGTTCTGGTTGATGCCGATCTCGCTCAGCGTCTGCAGGTAGCGAAGCTGCATCGTGGCCGGATTGACGCTGATCACGTCGGCGGCCTGCGACAGGCGCGCGGCGGCCTGGAACTCGCCCTCGGCGTTGATCACCTTCGCGCGCCGCTCGCGCTCGGCCTCCGCCTGGCGCGCCATCGCCTTCTGCATCGCCTGCGGGATGCCGACGTCCTTGATCTCGACCGTCGTGACCTTCACGCCCCACGGCTCGGTCTGGTCGTCGATGATCTTCTGCAGCTCCTCGTTGAGCTCCTCGCGCTCGCTCAGCAGCGAGTCGAGGTCGACCTTGCCGAGCACCGAGCGCAGCGTGGTCTGGGCGATCTGCGAGGTCGCCTTGAGGAAGCTCTCCACCTGCACGACGGCGCAGTTCGGATCGACGACGCGGAAGTAGACGACGGCGTCGACGCGCGCGGGCACGTTGTCCCGGGTGATCACGTCCTGCGGCGGCACGTTGAGCGTCACGGTGCGCAGCGACACGCGCACCATCCGGTCGATCGCGGGAACGAGCAGGACGAGGCCCGGTCCCTTGGTCGCGACCAGGCGCCCCATCCGGAACACGACGGCGCGCTCGTACTCGCGCAGCACGCGCACCGACGCTCCGGCGGCGACCAGCAGGACGGCAATGATCGCGACGAGCGCGACCACGATGGCGGTGATCATGGCGCCACCTCCCATTCCTCGGCGTGTCGGACCGTCAAAGTCAGTCCGTTGACGTGCTCGACGACGACGGCGTCGCCGGGCCGCAGGGCGGGCTCCTCCTGCAGGTCCCAGACGCGGGCGCGCCACAGTCCGCCGTCGACGAACACCTGCCCGGAGTCCCTGACCGTGCCGACGCGCCCGATGAGCCCGTTGCGGGCGAGCAGGCGGCGCGTGGCCAGCGCCTTGCGGACGAGGATCCAGACGCACAGCGCTCCGGCGAGGCCGATGCCGACCCCGGCGGCCAGCGACACGCCGACGCCCGTGCCCGCCCCGGAGAGGGCGAGGGCGACGCCCAGCGCAAGCGAAAGGACCGCCGCAGAGCCGAGTACGCCGTGGCTGGGCAAGTGCGCCTCCGCCACCACGAGCGTGGCGCCCACGAGCACGAGCAGTAGGCCGAGCGCGGACATCTGTTGCTCCTCTAAACCCAGGTTACTCCTGGGCTGACGCCGATTCGAGCGACCGAATGTCACAATGCACGGCCGCGATGCCCTTGCCCAAGGAAATCTCCTTCGTCACCTTCGACGTCTACGGCACCCTGATCGACTGGGAGTCCGGCGCGTACGACGCGTTCGCCAAAGAGGCGGAGAAGGACGGATACACGCTCTCCCGTGACGAGCTCGTCCCGCTGTTCCTCGAGATCCAGCAGGAGATCAAGGGCGGGTCGTACGAGCTCTACGCGGAGGTGCTGCGCCGCACCGCCGTCCAGATCTCGCGCCAGCTCGGCTGGCCGCTCGAGCCCTCGCGCTCCGGCTTCCTGCCGGACTCGGTCAAGCGCTGGCCTCCGTTCAAGGAGACCAACACGCAGCTCGAGCGCCTGGCCAAGAAGTACGAGCTCGGCCTGATCTCGAACATCGACGACAAGCTGCTCGGTGAGACGCGCCGGCACTTCAAGGCCGATTTCGACCTCGTCGTGACCGCGCAGCAGGTGCGCTCGTACAAGCCGGATCCGGCGCACTTCAAGGAATGCGAGCGGCGGATGGGCTCCAAGAAGGGCTGGGTGCACGTGGCGTCGTCGTACTACTACGACGTCGAGCCGTGCATCAAGGCGAAGATCCCGGTGATCTGGGTCAACCGCCACAAGGAGCCGCTGGACCCGTCGCAGAAGAAGCCGACCGCCGAGGTGCGGACGCTGCTGGAAGCGGCGAAGCTGCTCGGCGTCGCTTAGTGGTCCACTGATGCGGGCCGTCGGGCTACATCCCGACGTCATCGTCGTCACCTCGCGGGCGTATGCGACGGCCGCGGTGCTCGTGCGGGGCGGCGACGAGGCGTTCCTGATCGACTCGCCGGTGTTCCCCGACGAGCTCGACGTGCTCGCGGCGGTGGCGGCGCAGGCGGAGTTCCCCGTCGTCGGGCTGCTCGCGACGCATGGCGACTGGGACCACCTGCTCGGCGGCTACGCGTTCCCGGACGCGCCGCTCGGCGCGGCGGAGTCGACCGCGGCGCGGCTGATCTCGGAGGTCGGCACGCCGCAGCGCGAGCTGCGCGCGTTCGACGAGGAGCTGTACGTCACGCGGCCGCGGCCGCTCTCGCTGCCGGGGGCGCAGCAGCTGCCCGTGCCCGGGCACGTGGACGTCGGCTCCAGGGAGCTCGAGCTGCACCCGGCCGAGGGGCACACGGTCGACGGCATGGCGCTGTGGGCGCCCTGGGCCGGCGTGCTGATCGCCGGCGACTACCTGTCGCCCGTGGAGATCCCGATGATCTCCGAGGGCGGCTCGGCCTCCGCCTATCTCGCGACGCTCGCGCGCCTGGAGCCGCTTGTCGCGCAGGCCGCGCACGTCGTGCCGGGGCACGGCGGCGCGATCGAGGGCGAGCGTGCGCTCGCGATCCTGCGCGAGGACCGCGCCTACCTCGAGGCGCTGCTGGAGCGCGGCGCCGGCGCGCCGCTCCCGCTGGCGCGCCGCACGGGAGCACAGCGCGCCATCCACGCCAAGAACGCCGAGCGGGTCTCGCGACACTAGCCCGCGCTGATCAGCGGGATGCCGATCAGCGCGAGCACGACGCCCGCGCGCTGGGGCGGCGCAAGCCGCTCGCCGAGCAGGAAGTATGCGAGCGCGACGGTCACGACGGGGAACAGGCCGCCGAGCACGGCGACGAGGCTCAGCAGCCCGCCGGTCGTCGCGATCGCGAACGCCGAGTTGGCGGCCGTGTCGAGCAGGCCGATGCCGGCGAGGGCGGCGATCGTGCGCCCCCCGGGCCAGGTGCCGGCGAACGTCGCGACGGTGCCCGGCTCCGCGATCACCGCCGGCGGATGGGCGCCGACCGCCACCACGGCGTCCGGGCGCACCGTGCTCGCCCGCGCGGTGGTCCACCACAGCGCGGCGGCGAGCGCCGGGGCCGCCACGGCCCGGGCGGCCGCGACCCCGCTGAGCGAGTCGTGCGCGGCGGCCTTGTCGAGGAACACGAGCGAGAACCCGATCGCCAAGGCCGCCAGCAGCGCCAGCCGGATCGCCGCGCGGGCGTCCTTCGAGCCCTCGCTCGACGGCTCGCGGGCGGCGAGGATCACGCCGCCCAGCGCGAGCACGATGCCCGCCCATTGCAGCGGGCCCGGCCGCTCGCCGCCGCCGATCCCCCACAGCACGGGGACGATCGCGCTCGTGGCGCCGATCGGGGCGACGATGCTCATCGTCCCCAGCCCGAGCGCCGAGTACAGCGCCGTCACGCCGACGATCCCGATCACCCCGGACAGCGCGCCCGGCGCGAGCGCGTGGCGATCGACGCCGTGGAAGGCGAGGATCAGCGCGAGCGCGACGAGGCCGGCGAACTGGCCGATGAACGCGACGAGCATGACCGGGTGCCGGCGGGTCGCGCGGCCGGCGAGGAAGTCGGCGGTGCCCCACAGCAGCGAGGCCGACAGCGCTGCGGGGACGCCGTTCACGTCGAGGCGGCTGCCGCGGCGGCGCGGTAGGGCGCTTCCTCGCGGCGGATCAGGTCCGGGTTGGTGCCCGCCTCGAGCACGAGCTCGAGCGTGAGCAGCTGCGCGGCCAGCGCGCCGCCGAGCAGCGCGGCGGGGACGGGCGGGAGCGAGGTCTCGGGCGGATCGTGCAGGACCACGGTCGGCATCGAGAGCTCGGACGCGGCGGCGACGAGATCGCGGGCGCGGGCGTCGCGGCGGTCGCCCTCGCGGCGATCCAGCCGGATCACGACGAGGCCGGTGCGCGAATCGGCGGCCGGCAGGTGGCCATGCAGCACCTTCTCGAGCCCGAGCGGCGTGACGGGCATGTGCACGCCCTCCTCGATCTTGAGCGCGAGCTCGTGCGCGGTCACCATGTCCACGCCGCCGGCGGCGACGAGCAGGCGGTCGCAGCCGGCGAGCAGGCGGGCGTAGTCGGCCAGCACCTCGCGGCGCTCGAGCATGCCCTCGATGGCGGCCATGACCGGCGCGGGATCGACGTGCCCGGCGATGGCGGTGAACGCGAGCAGCGGCGAGAGGTAGCCGACGGTGTGGCACCAGGACGCGTCGCGCAGCGGCGTCTCGACGACGAGGTCGACGTCGTGCGCGGGGCTGGGGCGCGCGGTGACGAGGATCGTCGCCGCGTCGCAGGCCGCGAGCGCCGCCAGCGTCGCGGGCGTCTCGCCCTCGTGCGAGACGGCGATCAGGACGCCGCCGCGCTGGGGCTCCAGGCTCGCCTCGAACGCGTCGCGCGCGCCGCCGCCGAGCAGCGCGGCGCCGGCCATGGCGGCGTGCTCGCTCGTGCCGCAGCCGGTGAGGATGAGCGGATCGCCGGAGGTGCGGACCAGCGCCGCCGCCTCGGCGATCGCGGGCGACGCCAGGATCGGGCCGACGAGGCCCGGCTCGTCCAGGATCATCTCCTCCATCGCCCACGGAGGGCCGCTGCGCAGCTCGGGGGTCTCGCTCATGGGGGAGCACGGTACCTTCCTGGTGGCCCGGTTGACAGGGCCACCTCGACGCCGATGAACCGAGCCACCGAACTCTTCACCGAGCTGGACCGCGGCAACGGGACGCCGCTGCGCGCGCAGCTCGAGCACTCGGTGTGCGACGCGATCGCCGGCGGCGGCCTGCGGCCGGGGGATCGTCTCCCGGCGTCGCGGCTGCTCGCGGAGGCGGCGGGGGTCTCGCGCGGCGTGGTCAGCGAGGCGTACGCGCAGCTCGCCGCCGAGGGCTGGATCGAGATCCGCCGCGGCCGCGCGCCGGTGGTGCGGGCCGAGGCGGTCGCGGCGCCGCTGCCGCGCCGAGGCCGCGCGGAGGCCGCGGGCCCGTCTTCCCCCGCCCGGCCGCGCCTGGACCTGACCGCCACGGCGCCGGATCTCGCCCGCTTCCCCCGCCGCGCGTGGATGGCGGGGACGCGCCGGGCGCTCGCCGCCATGCCGGACGCGGCGCTCGACTACGCCGACCCGCGCGGCGACGAGGAGCTGCGCACGGTGCTCGCGGCGTACCTCGTGCGGGTCTGCGGCGTCGCGGCGGCGCCGGAGCGGGTCGTCGTCACCGGCGGCTACACGCAGGGGCTGTGGCTCGCCTGCCGAGCGCTCGCCCGCCGCGGCGCGCGGCGCGTCGCCGTGGAGGATCCCTCGCTGGACGACTCACGGGCGACGATCCGCTCCGCCGGGCTGGAGCTCGTCGGCGTGCCCGTCGACGGCGACGGCGCGCGCATCGATCCGCGGCTCGACGCGGACGCGTTCCTCGTCACGCCCGCGCACCAGTTCCCGACGGGCGCCCTGCTCTCGCCCGAACGGCGCCGCGCGCTGCTGGCGTGGGCGGCCGAGGGCGACCGCCACGTGCTCGAGGACGACTACGACTCCGAGTACGCCTACGACAGCCCGCCCGTGCGCACGCTCCAGCGGCTCGCGCCCGAGCGCGTGATCTACCTCGGCACCGCGTCCAAGACGCTGGCGCCGGCGCTGCGGATGGGCTGGATGGCGGCTCCCGCGGAGCTCGTGGAGCCGATCGCCGCCGAGCGCTGGGCGGTCGACTCCGGCGGCCCGGCGATCGCCGCGCGCGCCTTCGCCGCCATGCTCGCCGCCGGGGAGGTCGACCGCCACATCCGCCGCACCCGCCGCGAGTACCACCTCCGCCGCGACCGCCTGGTCGCCGCGCTGCGCGAGCGCCTGCCGGACTGCCGCGTCGAAGGCCAGTCGGGCGGGCTCCATCTGCTGCTGCGCCTGCCGCCGGGAGCGGACGAGGACGCCGCGGTCGCCGCGCTGGAGCAGCGGAGGATCCGCATCCGCGGGCTTGCGGGCTACCGCCTGGCGGCGCTGGAGGAGGCGGGCGCCGCCGGGTCTCCCGCCGGGGACGGGCCGGCGCTCGTCGTCGGCTACGGGCGCCTCCCGCTCGCGTCGATCGACGCGGTCGCCGATGCCCTCCGCGACGCGATCGGGGCGGCGGGATGACCAAGCGCGTGACGCTGGCGACGGTCGCCGAGGCGCTCGGGGTGTCGCCGATGACGGTCTCGAACGCGTACAACCGGCCCGAGAAGCTCTCCCAGGAGCTGCGCCGGCGGGTGCTGGCGACGGCGGCCGAGCTCGGCTACGCCGGACCGCATCCCACGGCGCGCTCGCTGCGCCGCGGGCGCGCCGGGGCGCTCGGGGTCGTGCTCGGCGAGACGCTGCCGTACGCCTTCGAGGACCCCGCCGCGGTCGAGTTCCTGCGCGGGCTGGCGCGCGCCGGCGTGGACAGCGGCACCGCGCTGCACCTCGTGCCGGCCGGCGGCCGCGCCGGCGATCCCGCGCTCGTGCTCGACGCGGTCGTCGACGCGTTCGTGCTGTTCGCGCTGCCGGATGGGCACCCGATGATCGACGCGCTGCTGCAGCGCAACGTCCCGCTCGTCGTCGAGGGCGGGCCGGCGCTGCCGGGGCATCCGCTCGTGTCCGTCGACGAGGAGGCCGCGGCGGCGGCCGCGGTCGAGCACCTGCTCGCGCTGGGCCACCGCCGGCTCGGCGCGATCGCGATCCCGCTCGGTGAGTTCGAGACGCGCGGCGACCGCGACGTGCCCCCGGACGCCGTCGCCTCCCACCGCGTCACCCGCGGCCGCCTCGCGGGCTACCGCGCCGCGGCGCCGGAGATCGCCGTCCGCGAGGTCGTCGCGAACTCGCGCGAGCACGGCGAGCGGGCGGCGGGCGCGCTGCTCGACGCCGCGGAGCCGCCGACCGCGCTCGCGTGCATGAGCGACGAGCTCGCGATCGGCGCCCTGCGCGCGGCCGCCGCGCGCGGGCGCGAGATCGCGGTCGTCGGCTGGGACGACACCGAGGAGGCCGAGCGCGCGCGGCTGACGACGATCCACCAGTCGCTGCACGACCACGGGCGCCGGTGCGCGGAGCTCGCGGCGCAGGGCGCCGCCGCCGCGCCGGGCGTGCACCTGCAGCCGTGGCGCCTCGTCGTGCGCGACTCGACGCCGCGCGCCCGCTGAGCGGCAGCCGCCGGAACCCTGCTCGTCCGCCCCTCACCGCCTCGACGCGCGCGGCCGTTCCCGATCGTCCGAGATGCCTTGAATCGCGGCTTGTTTATCGATATACCGACCGGATGCACGAGTTCCGCCGCGACCGGATGACGTGGATCGCGTACGCGATGCTCGCGTGGTTCGCGTACCTGCAGGCGGCGCCCGGGATGATCGTGCCCCACCTGCGCGACGAGCTGCACCTGAGCTACTCGGCCGGCGGCCTGCACGTGGCGGGGTTCGCCGCCGGGAGCCTGCTCGCCGGCTTCATCGCGGGCCCGCTCGAGCGCGGCTATGGGCGCAAGCCGCTGTTCTGGTGCTCCGCCGTCGCCATGGGCGCCGGCGCCGCCCTGCTGACGGCCGGGCGGGTGGAGGCGGTCACGCTGGCCGCCATGCTCGTGATGGGCATCGGCGGCGGACTGCTCCTGATCACGGTCCAGGCCCTGTTGGCCGACCGCCACGGCGAGCTGCGGACGATCGCGCTGACCGAGGCCAACGTGGCCGCCAGCGCCGCCTACGTCGTCCTCATCGGCGGGCTGGCGCTCGCCGCGGCGCTCAGCCTGGGCTGGCGCGCCGCGCTGCTCGCGGTGCTGCTCCTGCCGCCCGCCGGGTACCTGTTCGCCCGCCGCGAGCCCTTGACGGCTCCGCCCCCGCCGCCGCGCGACCACGGGACGCTTCCCGCCCGCTTCTGGGTCGCCGCCGCGATGGTGTTCTTCACGACCGGCGCGGAGTGGTGCGTCACCGGCTGGGGAGCGAGCTTCGTCCGCGACGCCGCCGGCGTCTCCACCGACACCGGCGTGACGCTGATGGGCGGGTATTTCGCCGGCGTGCTCGCCGGGCGCATCGCCGGCAGCGCGCTCGCCCGGCGCTACGCCGCCTACCGCCTGCTCGCGGGCGCGCTCGCGCTGACCGCGCTCGGCTTCGCGGTCCTCTGGCCGGCGACCAGCCCCGCGGTGGCGCTCGCCGGCCTCACGATCGTCGGCCTCGGCCTCGGCAACCTGTTCCCGCTCGGCCTCTCGGTGACCGTCGGGCTCGCGCCGGACCATGCGCAGCTGGCCAGCGCGCGCATCGCGCTCGTGACGTCCTCCGCCGTCCTGCTCGCGCCGCTCACCGTCGGCGCACTCGCCGACGCGACCTCGATCACCGCGGCGCTCGCCGTCGTCCCCGCCGCGCTCGCGCTGGCCGCGGTCGGACTGACCTTCGTCACACGCGCGCAGGGCGCCCGCCCGCTCGCGGCTCAGGCTCCTACGTCAGCGCGGCGACCTGGCGCGCCGGGATCCGTGCGCTAGGGTCGCCGCGATGGGCGGGATTCGTGCGCTGGTGGCCGCGCTCGCGGTGCTCGTCGCCCTTCCGGCGGCGGCACGCGCCGACACGCCGGTGACGAGCCTGCGGCCATGGGCGGCCGGCAACACGTATCGCGTCGAGGAGGACGTCGACGGACGCGCACAGCCGACGGTCGAGCCGCGCACCGTCGTCGACTACCTGCGCGCCGGCCAGTGGGTGAGGATCGAGTGCCAGGCGCCCGGCGAGGAGGCGTACGGCAGCGCGATCTGGGATCGGGTCGGGGGGCTCTACGTCCCCGACCACTACGTCAAGACGTACACGACCGGCTTCCTCCAGGGGGTCCCGCGCTGCGACGCCGCGCCCGCCCCGCCGCCGGACGCGGACGGCGACGGCTTCCCGGCCGGGCAGGACTGCAACGACCTCGACGCCGCGATCCATCCGGGCGCGATCGAGCAGCCCGGCAACACGGTCGACGAGAACTGCGACGGCATCCGCGCGGACTTCCCGCAGCTCACCGCCAACGTCTCCTCCGGCTGGACCGTGCGCGGGAAGCGGGTGACGATCGACCGGCTGCTGATCACCAGCGGGCGCGACGACATGGCGGTCGAGTTCCGCTGCTCCGGCCGCGGCTGCCCGGTCAAGCGCCGCGACGGCGCCCGCCCGCGCGGCGGGCGCGTGAACGTGCTCGACGCGATCGAGCGCTACCGCCGCCGCTTCCGCGCGGGGCAGATGCTCGAGGTGCGCGTGACCTCGCCGGCGCGCATGGGCAAGGTGGTGCGCTACCGGCTCGTGCGCGGCAAGACGCCGGTCGGCACGACGCTGTGCCTGGCGCCCGGCGCGAAGACGCCGCGCCGCTGCCCCTAGGCCCTGTTCGGTGCCGCACCGGCGCCTGCCACAGCTTGCCTGAGCGGGCGCCCGGAGGGACGCTAGCCCGGCATCGCCTCCTGCTCGCGGGGCTCGTTCGAGTACTGCCCGGCCGGCTCGAGGAACCCGCGCAGCTGCTCGCGCAGCTCCGGCGTGTCCTCGTGCCCGTGCACCGAGGCGGCATGCTCAGCGGCCGCGCGAACGACCTCGTCCTCCTCGCCGATGATCGTGAGCGAGCAGTTGGACTCGCTGGGGAAGCGACGGCAGTCGGCCATCATCCTCGCCATGGCGGTACCTCCTTGGTCGCCCCGATTCTCTGCCTCGGGCGCGCGCGAGTCAACCCGCGGGTCCCGTCCCCGCGCGAAGCGGGGACGGGACCGGACGGATCGCGTTACGGCGTCGTGGTCGACAGCGTGAACGTCAGGGTCTTGGCGTAGGACCCGGTGCGCAGGGCGTCGGTGGCGCCGACGTCCTGGCTGAACGTGACCGCGACCCCGTCGTTGCTGACCGGTGCCGTGTAGGTCAGCAGGTTGAGCGGCGTGCCGGAGACGGCGCCGCCGGGCGCGCCGGTGCCCGCCGGGCTCGTCGCCGACGCCTTGAGCGCCGACGGCAGCGCGAACGCGCCGTTGACGAGGTGTCCCGGAGCGGTCGTGCTCGGATCGGCGACGCTGAGCGTCGCGTCGCCGGCCGTGGAGATCACCGTCGCGGTCATGCCCGCGGTGTAGGTGCTCGCGACGCCCGGGGCGAACGCGCCGAAGCTCGCCGGCGCGCCCAGCGACAGGCTCAGCGTCGCCGGGACCGTCCCGCCGACGCCGTTCGTGCAGCCGCCGGCGGAGTTGTAGAAGCTCGTCCCGTTGAGGCCGGGACCCGTGATCGACGGCTTGTTGACGCCGCCGCCCGGCGGGTAGGCGGTGTCCCACCACTGCTTGAAGAACTCGTCGAGCCGGGCCGAGCAGTCGGCCGACTGGTTCGGCATGAACTTGTGGAACTCGGCCTCCCACTGTGCCTCGGTGATCGAGCCGCCGCCGTAGTTCTTCTGGGCGTCCTGGAGGACCTTGGTGTAGTTGTCCTTGCCGAGGATCGCGCGCAGCGCGACGTAGGAGATGCCCGGGCGGGTGTACGTGTTCGAGTTGCCGAACAGGTTCGCCGAGGTCGGGTTGGACGGCGCGACGGTCCAGTACGTGCTCGAGGTCGTGCGGTACTGCGCGTTGAACGAGTTCGCGATGCTCGCCTCGAAGGCCGCGTCGCCCGCCGGCGTGCCCTGGCCGCCGGCCGCCTTGGCGGCGATCAGCCCGGTGTTGAAGTACTCCGCCGTGGTCGCCTGGCCCTCCTTGAAGAACGTGTACCGGTGGTCGGAGTAGGAGACGTTGTCCCCCCACCACTGGTGCATGTTCTCGTGCGCGAACGTGCCCACGTTCGTGCCCTGGTTGCCGCCGATCGTGCCGCCGACGAACACGATCTTCGTCTGCATCTCCTCCTCGAAGCTCGCGTTCGGCAGCGCGACGACGATGCCGTCGGCGTTGAACGGGAACGGCCCGTTGAACTGCTCCTGGAAGTGCGTGATGTCTTCCTGCTGGTCCATCGCGACCTTGTTGAGCGCCTTGCGCGCGGGCGCGATGGCCGAGTCCTGCGCCTCGAAGTAGACGACGCCGTTCGCGCCGACGCGCTCGTTCCAGTCGAAGCTGCCGATGCTGTTCTCGACGAGGTACGCCGCGACCGGCTCCGAGGACTTCCAGTGCCAGCTCGTCGAGCCGCCAGGGAAGTTCGCGTCCGGCGCGTTGTCGCCGTTGCTGATCAGGCGCCCGTTGCCGATCGCGACCTTGCCCTTGGTGACCGTGTCATAGACGTCGTACGTCGGCTTCACGCGGGTGTGGTCGTTGAGCGGCATCCAGGCCATCGTGCCCAGCGGCTCGGAGGTGACCATCGCGCCCTCGCCGCCCGGCGTGGCGTTGCGGAACCAGCCCTCGGAGCGGCCGTCGCCCTGCGCGCGGATGCCGGGCCGGCCCGTGTAGCTCACCGTCACCGTGAAGTCGGTGCCGCTCGGGATCGGCGCCGACGGCGTGACCACCAGCTTGGTGGCCGGGCACGGCTGGTCCAGGCCCGCGGTGCCCGACACCGACGGCGCGCAGGCCGGCGGGTTCGGGTTGGTCGCGCTGATCGGGATGTTGAGCCCGGAGCGGTGCGCCAGCGGATCGGGATCGTCCTGGCCCTTCGGGTCGCCCGGATAGGTCGGCTGGACGAGCTTGAACGTCGCCGGCTGGCCGTTGACGGCCACCGACGAGACGGTCATGTCGGTGCCGGGCGCGCCGCCGATCGTGAGCCCGTTGTGGGCGTCGAAGTCGAGGCTGAAGTCGCTCAGGCACTGCGACGAGCGCTGCTGCAGGTCGACGTGCGTGCCGGGCAGCAGCAGGTTGGCGATCGCGTCGTACACCGTGTAGATGTCGGTGTGGATGCTCTTGTAGCCGCCGTTGCCGGCCTCGGGATAGACGCGCTCGCCGGGCGCGGCCAGCGTGTGCGCGCCCGAGGTGCAGTCCTCGGCCGCGGCCTTGGCGCCGCTGCGCAGCGCGGGCAGCTGGACCTTCGGGCCGCGGATCGCGGTCCCGCCCTTGATCAGCACGTCGGCGTCCGAGGTCGCGCAGCCGAGCTCGCCCGCTCCGGTGCCCGACGGCGTGCAGGCGGACAGGTAGTAGTTCCCGCGGCTCAGGCGGGACGGGAGCTTGACGGCGACGCGATAGGCCGCCGCGCCGTTGGCGCCGACCCGCACCGCGGTGCTGCCGACCGCCGGCGCCTTCGTCCCGTAGCGCATGATCCGCACCGTGACTGTCGCGGTCGTCGCGCGGCTCGTCCGGTTCAGGACCGTGCCCGTCAGCGTCCCCGCCGTCGCGCCCCCCTTCAGCGAGCTGACCGTGGAGACGGAGACCCCGGGCGCGGCTAACGCCGGTCCCGCCGCCAGTCCCGACAAAGCAAGCGTGAGCAGTGCCGCGCCCGTGGCGCGCACCTTCCGACCCTCCATATGCAACCCCCTCTTGCGGGCACGGCGTGCCCAGACCCAGAAGCGCGCCACGCTGCAAGAAACCGGATGGGACGACGATGAGAAACGGGCCCGTCGCCGCGAACCGGCCGTGGAGATCGGTCAACGCGCCGCAGCTCGCCGCGGGGCGGCGAGCCGGCCGCGAAGCATGGCTACGTGAGCGCCGAGAGCTCCCGGTAGAGCGCGCGCGCCGCCTCGGCGCCCTGGTCGAGGCCGGCGAGGCGGTAGGACTCGTCGGGCGAGTGGATCCGGTCGTCGGGCAGCGCGAAGCCGCCGACGATCGCCGGGATGCCGCGCTGACCGAACGCCGCGAGGATCGGCAGCGTGCCGCCGGAGCGCACGAGCGCGGGCTCGCCGAGCGCGCGCCGCGCGGCCTGCAGCGCCGGCAGCGCCGGATCGAAGCGCGAGGGCTCGGCGCCGTCGTACTTGAAGCTCAGCTCCGCGCCGGCGGGCAGCGCGTCGCGCAAAAGCCGCTCCAGCGCGGCCCCGATCTCGGCGCTCGACTGCCCGGCGGCGAGCCGGACCGAGACCGTCGCGCGGGCCAGCTCCGGCACGATCGTGCGGACCTCGCCGCCGGCGATCATGTTGACGTCGATCGACGGCTCGGCGCCGGTGCGCGTCCAGAACTGCGCCTCGGCGGTCGCGTCGGAGGGGCGCGCGCCGACCTCCGCCAGCGACGCCCTGCCGTCCGGCAGCGCGCCCCAGCCCGCGACCTCCTCGGCGGCGGGCGGGATCAGCCCCGCGCGCAGGGGCTCGGGCAGGCGCCCGTCCGGCCCCGGCAGCACGGCGCCGAGCGCGGCGTGCAGCGCGTGGAAGGCGTTCAGCGCCGCCCCGCCGTACATGCCCGAGTGCACCGGCCGCGCGCCGGTGCGGACCTCGACGTTCGCGAACACCATGCCGCGCGTCGCGAGCGTGAGCGCGGGCGTGTCGGCGTCGACCATGCCGGAGTCGAAGACGATCGCCGCATCCGCGCCGCGCTCGTCGGCCAGCACCCACTGGTAGACGTCGTCGGAGCCGGTCTCCTCGGCGCCCTCGACCAGCACGCGCACGTGCAGCGGCAGCTCGCCCGCCGCGGCCAGCTCGCAGGCGGCGTAGAGCGTCGGGAAGAAGTTGCCCTTGTCGTCGGACGCGCCGCGGGCGTACAGGCGCCCGTCGCGGATCGTCGGATCGAACGGTGGCGACGTCCACTTCGACAGATCGCCCGGATCCTGGACGTCGTAGTGGCCGTAGATCAGGACGGTCGGAGCGTTCACGCGCTCGCTGCGCAGCTCGCCGACCACCAGCGGCGCGCCGCCGGGCGTCGGCACGAGCTCGGCCGTCCCGCCGGCGCGGCGCACCTTCTCGGCCGCCCACTCCGCCGCGGCGGCCAGCGCCGCCTCGTCGCGCGCGCCTGCCGAGACCGACGGGATCCGGAGCCACTCGACCAGCTCCTCGAGCAGACTCATCGCGACACCTCGGGGAGTTTCGCCCGCAGGGCGAACACTCCCGGCGAAACGAGCCCAAAGGGCGAGGCTTCGCCGCTCATGCGATGACCGCGATGGTGTCGCCGGCCGTCACGGAGCCGCCTTCCTTGATCGGCAGCTCCTTGATCGTGCCGGCCTTGTGCGCCGTGATCTCGTTCTCCATCTTCATGGCCTCGATGATGGCGATCAGCGCGCCCTCCTCGACCTCGGCGCCCTGCTCGACCAGCACCTTGAAGACGTTGCCCTGCAGCGGGCTGACGAGCGTGTCGCCGCCGCCCCCGCCAGGCGCCCGGCGCGCCTCGCGCTTGGGCGCGGGACGGGTGTTGTCGGTGCCCGCCGCCGGAGCCGGCGCGCCGGCCGCCTCGCCGTGCACCTTGACCTCGAAGCGCTTGCCGCTCACCTCGACGACGTAGTCGCGCTCGATCAGCTCCGGCGCGTCGCCGTCCTGCTTCTCGACCTTGGGGAACGCGAGCTGCTTGAGCCACGAGCGGTCCTCGATCAGGTCGCGGCAGGTCTCGCCCTTGGCCCACTGCTCGGACGCCATGATCGCCTTGTGGAAGGGGATCAGCGTCTTCAGGCCCTCGATCTCGAACTCTTCCAGCGCGCGCGACATCCGCCGCGTCGCCTTCTCGCGGTCGGCGTCCCAGACGATCAGCTTGGCGACCATCGGGTCATACAGCGGCGTGATCTCCGAGCCCGTCAGCACGCCGGAGTCCACGCGCACGCCGGGGCCGGACGGCTCGCGGTAGTGCGCGATCCTCCCCGGCGCGGGCGCGAAGTTCTTCGCCGCGTCCTCGGCGTTGATGCGGCACTCGATCGCGTGCCCGTGCCAGCGGATGTCGTCCTGGCCGAACGCCATCGGCTCGCCGGCGGCGATCAGGATCTGCTCGCGCACGATGTCCACGCCGGTGACCGCCTCGGTCACGCAGTGCTCGACCTGCACGCGCGTGTTCATCTCGAGGAAGTAGTACTCGCCGTCCTGCAGCAGGCCCTCGATCGTCCCCGCCCCGCGGTAGTCGACCGCGCGCGCCGCGTCGACGGCGATCCTGCCGATCTTCGCGCGCAGCTCGTCGTCCACGAGCGGCGCCGGCGACTCCTCGATCAGCTTCTGGTGGCGGCGCTGGATCGAGCAGTCGCGCTCGCCGAGGTGCACCACGCCGCCGTGCGCGTCGGCCAGCACCTGCACCTCGACGTGCCGCGGGTCCGGGAGGTAGCGCTCGAGGTACACCGTGGCGTCCGAGAAGAACTTCTCGCCCTCGCGCGCCGCGCCCTCGAACGCCTCCTTGAGCTTGTCCGCCTCCAGCGCGACGCGGAAGCCCTTCCCGCCGCCGCCGCCCGCCGCCTTGACGGCGACCGGGTAGCCGATCTCCTCCGCGATCCTCGCGGCGTCCTCGACCGTCTCCACCGGCTCCGTCGTCCCGGGGACGATCGGCACGCCGGCCCCCTGCATCAGCTCGCGCGCGCGGGTCTTGGAGCCCATCGCCTCGATCGCCGAGGCGGGCGGCCCGATGAACGTGACGCCGGCCTCCTCGAGCGCGCGCGCGAACGCGGCGTTCTCGGCGAGGAAGCCGTAGCCGGGGTGGACCGCCTCGGCGCCGGAGCGCTCGAGCACCTCGAGCAGCTTGTCGATCTTGAGGTAGGACTCGGCGGCCGGACCCGGCCCGAGCAGGTAGGCCTCGCCTGCGCGCTTGACGTGCTGCGCGTCGCGATCGGCCTCCGAGTAGACGGCGACGGACGCGATCCCGAGCTCATCGAGCGCGCGGATGACGCGGACGGCGATCTCGCCGCGATTTGCGACCAGCACCTTTGCGAACATCAGGCCGCGGCATGCTAGCTCGTGATCGCATCATCCTCGTCAGGCACGGGGAATCGACCTACAACGCGGAGGCCCGGCTGCAAGGCCAGGCCGATCCGCCCCTCACCGATCTCGGCCGCCAGGAGGCGACCGCGCTCGCGCACGCCCTCGACGGCGTCGCGCCCGACCGGGTGATCGCGTCGGACCTGATCCGCGCGCAGGAGACCGCCGCGCTGCTCGGGCACCCGGAGGCGCCGACCGACCGGCGGCTGCGCGAGATCGACGTCGGCGAGTGGCAGGGACGGCCGATCTCTGACTTCCCGTCCGGCTCGGAGCCGAGCTGGCGCGGCGGCCCGCTCACGCCGCCCGGCGGCGAGACGTGGGCGCAGCTGGTGGAGCGCGTCGGCGTCGTGGTCGACGAGCTGCTCGCCGCGGGCGGGCGCTGGCTGGTCGTCGCGCACGGCGGCGTGGTGCGGGCCGCGGTGGTCCACCTCACCGGCGTCGACTCGCGGCGGCTCGCCGGGCCGGCGAACTGCAGCGCGACCGTCGTCGCCCGCCACCGGCTGCTCGCGTACGCCTGGACGCCGCAACTGTCAGTCAGCTGACCGCAAGTTCTCCGCGAGGGCGGCGTTTGGTGCTCTACGCCGCCCTCATCCTGGGGCCTTCGAGGGGGTGGCAGCTGAGCGAAAGCTCAGTCCGAGCGGGAACCGGCCGGCCGGCACAATGGGGCCGCCGTGCCGGCCGGTTACCCCGTGAATCCCCACGGGTCGCGGTTCACGCCCTCCAGCAGCGCCGCGCGGATCCACGGGCTCGGCCGCCTCGCGGGCGGCGCGGGCGGCGGCGCGGTGTCGCGCATGAAGCGCTCGACGGCCGCGATCACCGCGGCCGCCTCCTCGGGCGAAGCGCTGCTCCCGCGCAGCTCCAGACGCGGGCGGCGGTTCATGCCGGCGGCCCGTTGACGCCCTTGATCGACGCCTGCCCGCGCGCCACGGAGTAGGTGAACCCGAGGCTCGGGAGCGCCGCGCGCGAGCGCTTCTTGATCGTCGGCACGCGCTTGAGGGTGACGTCGAAGCTCGTCTGCGTCGCGGTCACCAGGCCGTAGCCGTGGTGGTCGAAGTCGGCCTGGTCGACCCATGGGTTCAGGCCGCGCAGCGCGTCGATGACGGCCGGCGGCGTCGCCGGCCTGCGGTCGTTGCCCTTGAGCACGTTCCCGCCGCCGAGGTCGAGGTCGGTCTCGCCGAGGCCCTGCGAGGTGATCGAGCCGCCGACGAACTCGAGCGCCACGGTCTGGCCGGTGCTGTCGGCGGTGCGCACGTCGCCCGCGAAGAACGTGTGGATGTCGCCGGTGACGAAGACCACGTCCCTGATGCCCTTGGCCTGGATGTGGGCCAGCAGCTCCTCGCGCTCGGCGTGGTAGCCCTGCCAGGAGTCGAAGCTGAGGTAGGTGGCCGGGCCCACCTTCGTGTTCATCATCATCACCTCGTTGCCGATCACCTTCCAGGCCGCCTGCGAGGACTGCAGCCGCTGCTTGGCCCAGGCCATCTGCGTGCCGCCGAGGAACGGCCGCGGGGCGGCGAAGTCGGCGCACGCCGGGCCGGCCGTCGCGTCCCCGCACGGCTGATCGGCCCGGTACTGGCGCTGGTCGAGCATGATCAGGTCGACGGTCTTGCCGAACGTGAGGTCGCGGTAGATGCGGCTCGATCCCTGCGGGAAGAACGGCATCGCCTCGAAGAAGGCCTTGTAGGCGGCCTTGCGGCGCGCGGCGCTGTAGTGCTTGTCAGGCGCCAAACCGCCGCGGGGAGCGGCGCCCGCGTAGTTGTCCTGCACCTCGTGGTCGTCCCAGATCGAGACGATCGGGAACCTCGCGTGCACGTCGCGCAGCGCCGCGTCGGAGCGGTACAGCGCGTACTTGTCGCGGTAGCCCGTGAGCGTCCGCGCCGTCTTGTCGTCGCGCACGCCCGTCCCGCCCTTGCGCGTGTGGTAGGCCTCGGCATAGATGTAGTCGCCGAGGTTGACGACGAAGTCGACGTCCTCGCGCGCCATCAGCTCGTAGGCGTTGTAGTAGCCGTGCGTGTAGTCGGCGCAGGAGAAGAACGCGAACCGCACCGGCTGCGTGGAGTCCGCCGGCAGCGCCGTCTGGAAGCGGCCCACCGGCGAGTGCTTGTCACGTGTCTCGAAGCGGTAGAAGTAGCGCTCGTGCGGCTTGAGGCCCTTCAGCCGCGCCTTCACCGAGTGGTTGCGCGCCCCGCTCGTGGCGATCGACCTGCTCGCCACGACCCTGCGGAAGTCCCGGTCGGTGGCGACCTCCAGCCGCACCGAGCCCGCGCCCGCGACGTCGTCGAGCAGCGTCAGCAGCGTGATGCCGTTCGGCGTCGGATCGCCGGACAGCACACCCTGCGAGAACGTGCCGCCCCGCAGCAGCGCGGACGCTCGCGCCCGCGGCGACGCGACGGCGGTGAGCGCCGTCTGAGGCGCGAGCACGGCGACGGCGCTTGCGGCGCCCGAGCGGCGAAGCAGCTGGCGGCGGGTGAGCATGAGCGCGAGAGTACCGGGCACGATGATCGTGTTCGGCGGTCCCGAGGAGCCCGAGCGGCGCTCGCCGCGCCGGCTCGTCCGGCGGCGGTCGAGCGGCACGGCCGGGGCGAGCCGGTGCCCTGGTCTAGCCCTTGGTGAGCGTCGCCGGCGGCCCCGCGAGGTGGACGGCGTCCCCCGTGGCGACGTCGGGCACCGTGAACACCGGCGTCACCGTGATCGGGCCGCTCGCGAGCGGGCCTAGGTCGAGCGTCGCGCTCCACTTGCCGTCCGCATCCGGCGCGACGTGGACGGCATCGGTCGTCGCCGACCCGTCGGTGGCGGTCAGCGACACGCCTGTGGCGAGCTTCTGCGCGACGCCGGAGGTCGTTGCCGAGGCGCCGCTGGCGCCGTCCGGCAGCCCGGTGATCTCGTTGCGCGCCCACGGCGCGAGGCTCGCGCACGCCGGGACCGCTCCGGGCCTCGCTCCCGAGAACGGAGCGCCGACCGTCACGGTCGTGGTCCACGCCGAGCCGAACAGCCCCGTGGCGGCGAAGACGAGCTTGTCGCCCTGCAGCAGGTCCGGCGTCACCGGCGACTGAAGCGCGCCCTTCTGCCAGCAGTCCCCGGCCGGTCGCATGAACGACGCGCCGGTCGTGTTGACCGTGAAGGAGGAGAACGGCGACGCCCCGGCGACGAACCTGCCGATCGAGACGGGCCTGCCGGTCAGCGCGTCCGGACGCGTCGCCGTCAGCGTCGTATGCCCCGACGGCAGCCCGGTCGCGATGACTGAGTCGCCGAGGACCGTCACCACCGGACGCATCGGGAAGGCCGCTATCGCCGCGTGGGCGGCCGAGGGGACGGCGAGCCCGCACGCGATGAGCAGCCCCGTGCCCAGCGCGAGCGCGCGTCCATGAGGGGATCGATGCATCGCTTCACCTGCGCATCGTCGGATTCCGAGGCTCAAATCTCCGCCCGCGCCAGGCTCGCGCACACTGTGCTCACGGCCGGCTGGGGCGGGTCTAATGAACCCGACCGGCGCGTATAGCAAGATGTCTGACCATGACGTACCACTTTCGGGTAAGCCCCGCCGGCGCAGCGCTGCTGGACGACGGGATGGCGGCCTGGTCAGCTGGCCTGAACGGACTGGCGGAGTACTGGCGCGCTGCGGCGCGCCGCGGAGCGACCCCCGCGAGCGTCGCGCATGACGGCGCACGCTGGTGGTCGGCGACGACGCGGCGCCGCAGGCCCGGCTGGTCGCTGCCCAACCAGGTCGTGCTCGAGACGCCGATCGCGCGCCTGCGCGACTTCTCGCTGGGCGCGGGGGAAGGCGTCGTGCCGACGCTCGTGCTCCCACCCCAGGCCGGGCACGACTCGTGCATCGTCGACTACGCGCCCGCCCAGAGCCAGATCGGCGAGATCCGCGACGCCGGGCTCGAGCGCGTGCTGGCGCTGGACTGGAAGGGCGCCACGCAGGCGACCAAGGACGCGACGGTCGAGGACTACGTCGCGGTGCTCGATCGCGCGGTGGAGCTCGCCGGCGGTCGCGTGAACCTCGTCGGCGACTGCCAGGGCGGCTGGCTGGCCACGCTGTGGGCGGCGTTGCGTCCCGACGCGGTGAACACGCTGACGATCGCCGGCGCCCCGATCGACTTCCGCGCCGGCGACGGCGCGATCGCCAAATGGGTCGACGCCTGCACGCCGCATGGCTCGATGGCGTTCTACGAGGGGCTCGTCGCCTCCGGCGGCGGCGTGCTGCGCGGCGAGCATATGCTCCACGGCTTCGTCCTGATCGGTCCCCAGAACGAGGTCGGGCGCCAGTTCCGGCTGCTCGCGCAGATCCACGACGAGACGGCCGTCGAGCGCTATCGCCAGTTCGAGGACTGGTTCAAGTACACACAGGACATCCCGGGCGCCTTCTTCCTCTGGATCGTCGAGAAGCTCTTCCACGACAACCGGTTGATCACCGGCCGCCTGGAGGTCGGCGGCGAGCGCGTCGACCTGCGCAAGATCGACTGCCCGCTGTTCCTGCTGGCGGGCGAGCGCGACCACATCACGCCGCCGGAGCAGGTGTGGGCGCTCGACGGCGCGACGTCGACCCCGCCGGAGCAGGTCGCGCGCCGGCTCTGCGGCGCCGGCCACCTCGGGCTGTTCATGGGCCGCGAGGCGCTGCGCGAGCATTGGCGGCCGATGATGCGCGACGTCGCCGCGCTCTCCTGACGCTTCACGGCGCGGCGTAGCCGGCCTGGCGCGTCAGCTCGTGCTGGATCGCGCGGAGCCGCTCGGCCGGAGGGCCGAGGCCGTCGAGCGTGTCGAGCTGCTGCTGCACGCGCTCAGGCCGCAGGTCGCCGAGCAGCGCGAGCGAGTAGGAGAGCATCAGGGCGTGGTGGTCGAGCGTCTCGCACACGATGCGGGCGGTGGCGCGCAGCTGCGGGTCGGCCGGCTGCGGGACGGCGGCGCGCAGGTCGCAGAAGCGGCTGATGAGCGCGCCGCCGGGGCGGGCGAGCTCCGCCAGCGACCGGCGCCGGCGGATGCCCTCCAGCAGGTCCTCCGCCAATCCCTGCAGCAGCACCGCCTGGTCGACGATCCGCCGCAGCGCGTCGCGCGGGTCCTCCGCGGCCCGGATCTCCACCTCCACTGCCCGCCGACGGTGCAAGAAGCCCAACGCGACCGCTCTCCTCTGACTGGACCGTAGCGCGCAGCGGCGGTCCGGTGACGGCGAAGGCGGCGGCCCATCGAGGGCGGCGCCGGGGCGCCGCCCTCCCAGGGCGTCAGTCCCCCTTGCGCGACGCCTGCGACCAGAGCAGCGTGCGGCTGTCGACCCCGCCCCGTGTGCTCGAGGCCGATCGGGTGGCCGCCGAAGCTGTGCCGATCTGGTTGAGCTTGACGATGTCGGGGCCTCTACAAGGACGTGAGTCCCGCGCGGTTCTCCCCCCGGGCGGAGCCTCCGGTATACCGGGATGAGGACGCCCGGATGCCGGACGACTACGGCGCATAGTCAGCATGGGACGTGGCCGGCCGTCGACCGGCGCTCGCGGATGCCTCGAGCAGATCCTCCGCGGGCCCTCCGGCGGCACGTAGGCGGCTAGCCTGGGTTCAGTGAGACGCGCGCCGGCCGTTCTGCTCGCGTTTGCCGCCCTCGTCCCGGCCGCCGCGGCGCGCGAGTCGCTCGAGCCCGGGCTCACGGAGCCGTTGCCCGCCCCCGATGCCGCGATCCCGCGCGACCCTGCGGCGCTGGCCTCCACGCTGACGGTCACGACCCGCCGGCTGCGCGCCGCGATCGACGGCTGGGACCCGGCCGCCGAGGTCCCTGACGACGTCACCTACCTCGCGCTCTATCAGCAGCGGATGCTCCGGCTCATGGGCTCGAGCCGGAGGCTCGGCGACGCGGCGCTGGCGCGCGTCGCCGAGGAGGTGCGCGGCGAGGCGCGCGACACCGTCGTCGCGCGGCGCCGGCTCGCGGCGATCCCGGCTTCGCCGGGCCGCGCGCCGCGTGTGAAGGTAGCGGCGGCAGCCCCCGCCGCCGTGCTCCGCTCCGCCTACGCCGAGGCGCAGCGCCGGTTCGGCGTCGACTGGTCGGTGCTGGCGGCCGTCAACTTCGTCGAGTCCGCGTTCGGACGCGTGCGCAGCGCCAGCGCGGCGGGCGCGCGCGGGCCGATGCAGTTCCTGCCCGCGACCTGGCGGCGCTACGGCATGGGCGGCGACATCGACGATCCGCACGACGCCATCCTCGGCGCGGCGAACCTGCTCGAGCACGCCGGCGCCCGGCGCGACCTCGACGGCGCGCTGTACGCCTACAACCACTCGACGGCCTACGTGGGCGCCGTGCGCCGCTTCGCCGCGCGCATGCGGGCCGACGAGCGCTCGTTCCTCGCGTACTACGCGTGGCAGGTGTACGTCGGCCCCCGGCGCGTCACCGGACCGGGCACGCCTCATCCTTAAGTCTGGTCATGCACCGACTCGCGGCCGGTGCAGGCGGCCCGGCGCGGTTCCACCATGATCCAATGACCGACGACCGACCTGCCCGCTCGCCCGCGCGGACCGTCGCCGGGGCCGTTGTCCTGGCGATCCTCCTGAACATGCTCCTCCGCGTCGTGCCGCTTCCAGCGATCGACCTGCCGTCGGTTGCGCTGCCCGGCTGGGCGCAAGAGATGCTGACGCTCAAGCACACGCTCCTGATGGGCTTCGTCCTGCTGATCGTGGTCGGCAAGAGCCGCGGCCAGCGCGCTTGACCGGCGCTTCATGCCTTTCGGTCGCGATCGCGGCTCGGCTGCACGCGCTTGGGCTCGCCCGGCATCTTCGGGTAGTCGGGCGGATACGGCATGTCGACGTCGCCCTGGCGCTCGTAGAGCTCCAGCAGCGGCTCGAGCGAGTGCGCGGCGTCGTCGATGCGCTCGTGCAGGTCGCCCACCTGGGCGAAGCGCGCCGGCATGCTCGCGACGGTGAAGTCCTCCGGTTGGACATCGGGCAGCTCGTCCCACGCCAGCGGGGCGGAGACGGTCGCGCCCGGCTTGGGCCGGATGCTGTAGGCCGAGGCGATCGTGCGGTCGCGGGCGTTCTGGTTGTAGTCGACGAACACGCGCGTGCCGCGCTCCTCCTTCCACCACTTCGTCGTGACCTCGCCGGGCCGGCGCCGTTCGAGCTCGCGCCCGAACGCGATCGCGGCGTGGCGGACGTCGGTGAACGTCCAGCGCGGCTCGATCCGCACGTAGATGTGCAGCCCGCGGCCGCCGGACGTCTTCGGGAAGCCGGTGAAGCCGAGCTCGTCCAGCAGCTCGCGGGCGGTCGCGGCGACGCGGACCGCGTCGGCGAAGTCGGTGCCGGGCTGGGGATCGAGGTCCAGCCGCAGCTCGTCGGGGTGGTCGACGTCGGTGCGCCGCACCGGCCACGGGTGGAACGTGATCGTCCCCATCTGCGCCGCCCAGCCGACGACCGCGATCTCCGTCGGGCAGATCTCGTCGGCGGAGCGGCCGGAGGGGAACTGGATCCGCACGGTCTCCAGGTACGGCGGCGCGCCCTTCGGGACGCGCTTCTGGAAGAACGCGTCGCCCCCGCTGCGCTGCTCGCGCGTGGACAGCACCATGCCCGGGTGCACGCCCTTGGGCCAGCGCTCGAGCGTGACCGGGCGCTCGCGCAGCGCGCGCATGATCCCCGGGCCGACGGCGAGGTAGTACTCGACCACCTGCAGCTTGGTGACCGGACCGGTGCGCTCGGTCGCCGGGAAGATCTCGCGCTCCGGGCTGGTGACGCGCAGCGCCTGCCCGCCCGCGTCGATCTCTACGGCGGTCGCCGGCATGAGCGCAAACCTACCGACGGTTCGCGCCGATGCCGAGCGACCCCTCGCCGGCCGTCGCGGCCGCTCGCGCGGGTCCCGGCGGCGGATCGTCGAGGAACTCCGCCGCGGGCACGAAGAACAGGTTCCCGGTGACGGCGGTCGAGAAGTCCAGGATGCGGTCGGTGGTGCCCGGCGGCTTGCCCAGGAACATGTTCGACAGCATCTCCTCGAGCACGTCGGGGGTGCGCGCGTAGCCGATGAAGTACGTGCCGAACTCCCCCGCGCCGACCCGGCCGAAGGGCATGTTGTACCGGACGATCTGGAGCTCCTCGCCGTCGGGGCCTTCGATCACCGTGAGCGCGATGTGCGAGTTGGGCGGCTTGACGTCGTCGGCCATCTCGATGTCGCTGAGCTTGGTGCGGCCCATCGCGCGCTCCTGCTCATCGACCGGCAGCGCATCCCAGGCCTCGAGGTCGTGCAGGTACTTCTGGATCAGGACGTAGCTGCCGCCGGCGAACGCCGCGTCCTCCTCGCCGATCACGACCGCGTCGAACGCGTCGGGGCCTTCGGGGTTCTCCGTGCCGTCGACGAAGCCCAGCAGGTCGCGCTGGTCGAACGAGCGGAAGCCGTGCACCTCGTCGATCACGCGCGCGACGCCGGACAGCCGCTCCACCAGGTGCTGCGCGAGCTCGAAGCACAGGTCCATCCGGTGCGCGCGGATGTGGAACAGCAGATCGCCAGGCGTCGACGGCGCGGTGTGCCGGTCGCCCTCGATCCCCAGGAACGGATGCAGCCCGGCCGGCCGGGGGCGGCCGAACAGGCGGTCCCACAGCTCGGCGCCGATGCCGGTGACGCAGCTGAGCTCCGCCTCGGGGATCCGGAAGCCGACCGAGCGGCGCAGTCCCTGGACGTCCGCCAGCACGTCGCGCACGTCATCGTCGGCCCCCTCCTCCACGAGCAGGACGAGGAAGATCGCGGCCTCGGTGAACGGCGTCAGGATCCGCTGCGGCTCAGCCTCGGGCACGGCGTCCAAGCCTAATCGAGCTTGCCGCCGCGGGCGTGCCGCGGATAGGGTCGGCCTCCAAGCCCAGCCCGGAGGTGCCCGCCGTGCGCTTCGCCCAGGCGCCAGCGCGGCAGCTGGCGGCGCGTGCTGACCCAGCGCCACGGCGCGAGCCTCTCGCGCGCCGGCTCGGACCTGCGCGAGAAGCAGGGCGCGCGCTCCCGAGCGATCCGCACTGCTTCCCCTCGCTGTCCAAGACGCGCGTGTGGCACTGGAACGGCACCCGCATCACCGCGACCCGCTGGGCGGTGAGCCCGCAGACGACGCTGCCGCAGTTCCTCTCGCCCGACCGCAAGATCTGGTGCTCGCTCACCGACCTCGTGGCCGTGCGCCGCGTGTGGTGCGGGATCGAGGGCTAGAGCGGGATGTTCCCGTGCTTTCGCTTCGGCCCGGGCTCGCGCTTGGTCAGCAGGGTCTCCAGCGCCGCGATGACCTTCGGCCGCGTCTCGTGCGGGATGATCACGTCGTCGACGTAGCCGCGCTCGGCCGCGGTGTAGGGGTTCGCGAACGTCGCCTTGTAGTCGTCGATCAGCTTCGCGCGGCGCTCGTCCGGCGTCGGTGAGGAGGCGATGTCGCGGCGGTGGATGATGTTCACCGCGCCCTCCGGCCCCATCACCGCGATCTCGGCCGTCGGCCAGGCGAAGTTGAAGTCGGCCATCAGGTGCTTGGACGCCATGACGTCGTAGGCGCCGCCGTACGCCTTGCGGGTGATGACGGTGATCTTCGGCACGGTCGCCTCGGCGTAGGCGTACAGCAGCTTGGCGCCGTGGCGGATGATGCCGCCCCACTCCTGCGAGGTGCCCGGGAGGAAGCCGGGGACGTCGACGAAGGTCAGGATCGGGATGTTGAACGCGTCGCAGAAGCGGACGAAGCGCGCGGCCTTGGCGGAGGCGTCGATGTCCAGCACGCCGGCCATCGCCTTCGGCTGGTTGCCGACCACCCCGATCGCGTAGCCGTTCAGCCGCGAGAACCCGACGACGATGTTGCGGGCGTAGTGCTCGTGGACCTCGAGGAACTCGCCGTCGTCGACCACGTAGCGGACGACGTCGCGGATGTCGTAGGGCTTGTTGGCGCTGTCGGGGACGATCCCGTCGAGCTCGGCGTCCTGGCGCGTCGGGTCGTCGGACGGCTGGACCCGCGGCACCGTCTCGAGGTTGTTCGACGGCAGGAAGCTGAACAGGTACCGCGCATCCTCGAGGCACTGGTCCTCGTCCTCGGCCGCGAAGTGCGCGACGCCGGACTTCGTCGAATGGCTCATCGCGCCGCCGAGCTCCTCGAACTCGACCTCCTCGCCCGTGACCGTCTTGATCACGTCGGGGCCGGTGATGAACATGTGCGAGGTCTCCTTGACCATGAACACGAAGTCCGTGATCGCGGGCGAGTAGACGGCGCCGCCCGCGCACGGGCCCATGATCAGCGAGATCTGCGGGATCACGCCCGACACCCGGACGTTGCGCAGGAACACGTCGCCGTACGCGCCGAGCGAGACGACGCCCTCCTGGATCCGCGCGCCACCCGAGTCGTTGATGCCGATCACGGGGCAGCCGATCTTGGCCGCCAGGTCCATGATCTTGCACATCTTCTCGGCCATCACCTCGCCGAGCGAGCCGCCGAAGACCGCGAAGTCCTGACTGAAGACGCACACGCGGCGGCCGTCGATCGTGCCGTGGCCGGTCACGACCGCGTCGCCCCACGGCCGGTTCTTCTGCATGTCGAACTCGGACGTGCGATGGCGGACGTAGGTGTCGAGCTCCTGGAACGAGCCCGGGTCGAGCAGCTTCTCGATCCGCTCGCGGGCCGTGTACTTGCCCTTCGCGTGTTGTTTCTCGACCGCCTTCTCGGAGGCGTGGTGCACGGCCGCGGTGCGCAGCTCCTCGAGCTGCGCGAGCCGCTCCGCGAATGTCTCAGGAGCTTTCTGCCGCATCAGCGACGACTTTAACGGCGCTTGGGCTTCGGCTTGAACGTCCAGGTCTGGCCGCCGGCGTCGCGCACCACGACGCGGAACGTCCGGCGCGCCGTGCGCACGGTCGTCGTGCGGGTCTTCGCGCGGCGGCCGTTGAGCGTCACGCGCTTGACCGCCGGGGCGTCGCGACCGCGGGTGACCCGCAGCGTGACGCGGCTCCCGCGGCGCGTCAGCGCGACCACCGGCGGGCAGCCGGCGACCTTCAGCGGCGCGCTGATCCTGACGATCGCGCCGCTGTGCGCCGCGATCGTCCCGCTGACCCTCTGCCGCGCGCCGTGGCAGGCGTCGCTCTGCAGGGTCAGCGGCGCCGCGCTCGTGAACGAGAGGTCGAAGCGCTCGAGCGGGACGTCGGGGATGCCGGCGAACACGTTGTGGATGCGCCTGTCGGCCCCGGGCGGGATGACCTTGCCGAACAGCGGCAGCGTCACAGGCCCGGTCAGCGTCAGCGACAGCCCCGGCAGGTCGCCGGCGTTCTGCGCCGCGAGCGTGACCGCGCTGGTGAGCGGCGCCGCGAGCAGCGGCGTCGTGGCCACGGCGGAGCCGATCCGCGAGCTTGCAGGGCAGGCGCCGGCGGCGAGCTTGGGCGCCTCGCAATAGTTGTTGAGCCGCTTGCCGGCGATGCCGATCGTCTTCGGCAGCGCCACGTCGGCGCTCGCCGTCGAGGCCTGCCCGTCGGGCACGGTGATCACGGCGTGCAGCGGCGCGGCGGCGCCCTTGCCGGTCTTCCCGCGCGCGCCGACCGTCGCCTCCAGGCGCGGCGCGAAGCGCAGTCCGGCGCAGTCGGTCGCCTGGTAGGGCGCCGCGACCGTCGCCTGCGAGCCGCCGGCGCCGTCGAGGATCGCCGTCACCTGCTGGGCGGCGCAGCTGGAGGCGTTGAGGATGAAGCCGGGGCGGTCGAGCGTCAGCGCGAGCTCCCGGATCGAGACCGGGACGCCGCCGACGAGCCGCGGCAGCGGCCGCGTGCGCACGGTCAGCCCGCCGTCGGCGCGCAGCGCGATGCCGGCGCGCACCACGACCGTGCCGAGATCGACGGGGCCGACCTTGCCCGGGATCGCGATCGCCAGGCCCGCCAGGCCGCCGTCGGTGGGGCCGGTGAGCGAGACGGTGCCGGCGAGCGTGACCGGCGCGGCGCCGCTTCCCGCGAGCGCGGTGACCGAGCCGACGCGGGTCTCGGCCGGGCAGCTGCCGGCATCGGCCGCGCCGTCGGCGCAGACCGGCACGCTCTTCAGGCTGCCGGCCAGTCCGGGCGGGAGCTGGGTGGTGACGCGGGAGATGTCCTCCGAGCCGTCCGGCCGCGAGACGTCGAGCGTGACGGCGCCGGCCGGCCGGCCCGCCGCGGTCGAGCCGGCCGCGACGCGCAGCGCGGGCGCGAAGGCGGGCGCGGTCGCGCAGCCGTCGATCGTGAAGCTCGCGGTCGCGGTCTTCGGCGCCGTCCCGCTCCACGGCGTCAGCAGCGCCGACACCGTCTTCGGCCCGCACGTCGGCGGGTTGGCGAGCACCGCGTGCGCGCCGCCCTGGAACGTCAGCGCGAAGGACGTGAACGGGACCTGCGGCAGGTTGTCGAACACGGTCGTGATCTGGCCGGTGGCGGGGTCCAGCCGCACGTCGCCCGCGAGCTTGACGCTCACGCCGCTGCCCGCCACGAGGATGTAGAGGCGGAAGCCGTCGCCGAAGTAGACCGTGCCGCCGAGCTTGCCGAGCAGCGGCGTGACGAAGCTGACGGCGCCGATCTCCGAGCCCGCCGGGCAACCGGCGCCGGCGAACTGCGCCGCGGTGCACGCCTCCAGCCCGTTCGCGACGCCCGGCGAGAGCGTCGTGCCCTGCGGCAGCACGATCTCGGCGCGGCGCACGTGCGACTGGCCGGCCGGGAGCGAGAGCGCGACCGTCGCGCCGCTGGGGACGACGCGCTGCGTGGTCTCCAGGCTGGCGCTGACCGACGGCGTGAACGGCACGCGATCGCAGCCGGTGGGCGTGAAGGAGGCCGTCTGCGGCGCGTTCGGCGGCGCCTCGATCGTCGTCGTCGCAGGGATGCACGACGTCGGCAGCGTCATGAACGAGCTGTCGAGCGTGAGGTCGAGCGCGCTGATGTCGAAGCCACCGTTCTGCAGCTGCGCGATCGTCGAGTCGAGGCCGCCGTCGGGTCGCAGGGTGATCGCCGCCTCGTTGCGGACGAGCGGGATCAGCCCGAGCAGCTCGATCGCGATGCCCAGGCGCGCCGGTTCGCCGGGCTCGGGCTCGAGGTTGTAGACGCCGCCGCTGAGCGGGCCGAGGACCGTCGTCGCCGACGCGTCGCCGACCCGCGACGGGCCGGGGCAGCTGCCCGTGCGGAACGTCTGCAGCGGGCAACGGGCAGCGGCGTTCGGATCGCCGACCAGACCGGGCGGCAGGTGCAGCGCGACGCTTGCAGGCGAGGTCGCGAAGTCCGCGTGGATGGCGACGTCGGCGGGCGCGCCCGCCTGCGTGGTCGAAGGCGTGACGCTGAAGTCGGCCTGCGCGGGCGCGGCGAAGGCGAAGAAGGCGGCGATGGCGACGAAGGTTCTCCTCACGCCGCGCAACGCTAGGGCGCGACGCCGCTCGGTGTCGCAGTTGGTTACGTCTTGGGCTGCTGCAGCAGCGCCAGCAGCGAGCCCGCGTGCTTCTCGACGAACGAGGGGCCGATTCCCTTGATCTCGAGCAGCTCGTCCGGCGTCCGCGGCCGGCGGCGGACGACGTCGCGCAGCGTGGCGTCGCTGGCGATCGTGTATGCCGGCTTGCCGTCGGCCCGCTCGCGGCGCCACGCCTTCAGCGGCGCCAGCTCGGCGTCGGAGACCGGCGGCCCGTCGTCGGCGGGCGGCGAGCCGCGGCGCTTGGCGGCCACGACGACCGGGGGGATCCAGTCCGGCGGGTCGTGCACGTCGCAGCAACGGCCGGCCGGGCGGCCGGGCGTGGAGTCGCCGAAGTGATCGAGCAGCTGCCGGCGGCGGCAGACGCCCTCGCTGCTCGCGTAGCGCTCGATCGAGCGGTACGACTGCCAGCGGCGGTCGGTGGCGGCCCGGCAGAGCTGGGCGGTGCGCGCGCGGTCCAGCGTGCCGGCGAGCTCGACGTGGATGCGGCCGCCCGCGCCGGGCGTGAGCTTCAGCGCTCCGGCCCGCTCGGCGACGGCGAGCAGGATCCGGTCGCGATCGTCGCCGGCCTCGAGCTCGCCGCCTCCGCCCTGCGCGCGCATGCGCGAGACCAGCGCGCCGACCTGGTCCACGGTCACCTCGGCCTCGCGGATGAAGCGCACGAGCCGGCCGAGATCCGAGCGCGAGGCGAGCAGCACGGCGCGCGCCGGCAGCCCGTCGCGCCCGGCCCGCCCGGCCTCCTGGTAGTAGGCCTCGAGGCTGGAGGGAAGCGCCCAGTGCCAGACCGAGCGCACGTCGGCCTTGTCGACGCCCATCCCGAACGCGTTGGTGGCGACGACGACCTCCGCTTCGCCACGCATGAACGCGTCCTGCGCCGCGGAGCGCGCGCCGGCGGGCATCCCGGCGTGGTAGCTGGAGACCTTCAGCCCTTCACCGGCGAGCAGCGCCGCGATCTCCTCGGTGCTCTTGCGCGTCCCGCAGTAGACGACGGCGGGACGGCTCTCGTCCAGCGACAGGCCCGCGACGAGCGTGGACCGCTTGCGCGCGACAGAGCCATCGCCGTCGAACGCCAGCACGTCGAAGGAGAGGTTCGGGCGGTCGAACCCCGAGCGGACGCGCTCGGGCTCGCGCAGCCCGAGGCGGCCGACGATCTCCTCCGCGACCTTCGGCGTCGCCGTCGCCGTGCAGGCCATCACCGGCGGGTGGCCGAGCTCGTCGATGACCGACGCCAGGCGCAGGTAGTCGGGGCGGAAGTCGTGGCCCCACTCGCTCACGCAGTGCGCCTCGTCGACGACGAACAGCGCGATCGCGCGCCGTGCGATCGCGCCGCGGAACGCCGCCGAGGCGAAGCGCTCAGGTGCCGCGAAGCAGACCGTCGCGCGCCCTTCCGCGATGTCCGCCAGCGCGGCGCGGTTGGTCTCGCCGTCGCCGCCGGAGGCGAGCATCACGGCCGGATGGCCGAGATCGGTGAGCCGCGCGCATTGGTCGCGCATCAGCGCGATCAGCGGCGACACGACGACGGTGAGGTCCTCGCCGGCCAGCGCCGGGAGCTGGTAGCAGAGGCTCTTGCCGCCGCCCGTCGGCATCACCACGAGCGCGTCGCGGCCGTCCAGCGCGGCCTGGACCGCGTCGCGCTGGCCGGGACGGAACGCGGTGAGCCCCAGCAGCGAGAGCAGGCCCTCCGGGGTGACGTCCGCGCGCGGCGCGCGGGCGACCGGCGGCGGCGGGGCCTCGGCCGGCTCCTCCTCCGGCGCGATCTCCGCGAGGTGCGCCCAATAGCCGTCCGGATCGGGGTCCGGCTTCGGCGCGGCGGCGACGCGCTCCGCGGCCAGCCGCGCCAGCGGGGTCAGCGCGCTGCGCTCGTCACCGCTGAGCTCGTGCCAGCGGGCGCGCAGCTCGTCCAAGGCCGTCGCGGCGTCCGGGGCGCCCGGGTCGGCGAAGACGGCGGCGAGAGAGGCGAGGGCGCGCTGCACGCCCTCGACCGTAGCTAGATCTCCGGCTGGTACTCGCCGAAGACCTCGCGCAGCGCGCCGCAGACCTCGCCGACGGACGCGCTGTCCTTGAGCGCCTGGCGGATGAGCGGCAGCAGGTTGTCGCTGCCGCGGGCGCCCTCGCGCAGCTCCTCGAGCCGCTTGTCGGTCAGCGCCTGGTCGCGGCCGGCCTTGAACGCCTTCAGGCGCTCGAGCTGCGCGCGCTCGGACTCCGGGTCGACGGAGAGGATCTCCTCCACCTCGGCGCTGTCCTCGACGAACTCGTTGACGCCGACGACGACGTCCTGCTTGACGCGGTAGCGCTCGTGGTAGCCGAACGCGGACTCCTCGATCTCGCTCTTGATGAACGCGATCGCGTTGACCGAGCCGCCCTGCTCGTCGACCTTCTCGATCAGCGCCCAGGCGCGCTTCTCGATCTCGGCCGTGAGTGACTCGACGTAGTAGGAGCCGGCGAACGGGTCGACCGTGTCGGTCGCGCCCGACTCGTGCGCGATCACCTGCTGCGTGCGCAGCGCCAGCTTGGCGGCGCGCTCGGACGGGAGCGCGAGCGCCTCGTCGAAGCCGTTCGTGTGCAGCGACTGAGTGCCGCCGCAGACCGCCGCGAAGCCCTGCAGCGCCACGCGCACGACGTTGTTGAGCGGCTGCTGGGCGGTCAGCGTCACGCCGCCGGTCTGCGTGTGGAAGCGCAGCATCAGCGAACGCGGGTCCTGCGCGCCGAAGCGATCCTTCATCGCGTGCGCCCACATGTTGCGGGCCGCGCGGAACTTCGCGACCTCCTGGAAGACGTTGTTGTGGCCGTTGAAGAAGAAGGCCAGGCGGGGCGCGAAGTCGTCGACCTTCAGGCCGGCGTCGAGCGCCGCCTGCACGTAGGCCATGCCGGACGCGAGCGTGAAGGCGACCTCCTGCACGGCGCTGGCGCCCTTCTCCCGGAAGTGGTAGCCGGAGATCGAGACCGTGTTCCACTTCGGGATGTGCTGCTTGCAGTACGCGAACAGGTCGGTCGTGAGCCGCATCGACGGCTTGGGCGGGAAGATGAAGTTCCCGCGCGCGATGTACTCCTTGAGGATGTCGTTCTGGACCGTTCCGCGCAGGGACTCCGAGGCGACGCCCTGCTCCTCGGCGACCAGCTCGTAGAGCAGCAGGAGCACGCCTGCGGGCGCGTTGATGGTCATCGACGTCGAGACCTCGCCGAGCGGGATCCCGTCGAACGCGGTCCGCATGTCGTCGAGCGTGTCGATCGCGACGCCCGTGCGCCCGACCTCGCCGAGGCTGCGCGGGTCGTCGGAGTCCAGCCCGAGCTGCGTCGGCAGGTCGAAGGCCATGCTCAGGCCGGTCGAGCCGTGGGCGAGCAGGTACTTGTAGCGCTCGTTGGACTCCTTCGCCGACGCGTAGCCGGCGTACTGGCGCATCGTCCACGTGCGCTTGCGGTACATCTCGGCGTGCACGCCGCGCGTGTACGGGTACTCGCCGGGGCGGCCGAGGTCCAGGTCCGCCGGCAGGTCCTCGCTGGTGTACAGCGTCTTGACCTCGATGCCCGAGTCCGTGAAGCGCCGCGGGTCCTCGGGGCCGACGACGGGCGCGACCGAGAGGTCGGCGGCCGTGTCCTTGTCCTCGATGGCCATGACCGCAGATTAGTCTCCGCAGCATGTCCCTACGCGACCTTCCGCCGGTCGACGCGCTCGCCGCGCAGGTCGACGCGCCGCGCGCCGTCGCGCTGGCGGCGGCGCGCGCCGTGCTGGCGCAGCGGCGCGAGGAGCTGCTCGGCGGCGCGGCCGGCGACGCCGACCTCGGCGAGCGGGCGCGCGACTGGGCCCGCGCCGCGGTCGCGCCGTCGCTGCGGCACGTTCTGAACGCGACCGGCGTGATCGTGCACACCAACCTGGGACGGGCGCCGCTCGGGCGCGAGGCGCGCGAGGCGGTCGCGCAGGCGGCGCGCGGCTACTCGAACCTGGAGCTGGATCTCGACTCCGGCACGCGGGGCTCGAGGCACGCGCATGTCGAGGCGCTGCTGCGGGAGCTGACCGGCGCCGAGGCTGCGCTGGCGGTCAACAACGGCGCCGGCGCGGCGCTGCTGGCGGCCGCGGCGCTGGCGGGGCCCGGCCGCGAGGTCGTCGTCTCGCGCGGGCAGCTCGTTGAGATCGGCGGCGGCTTCCGCGTCCCCGACGTGATCGCGCAGGCGGGCGCCCGGCTCGTCGAGGTGGGGACGACGAACCGCACCAGGCTGGACGACTACCGGGCCGCGCTGCGGGCAAGTGGGGATCGTGTCGGCGCGATCCTGCGGGCGCACCAGTCCAACTTCCGCCAGCTCGGGTTCGTGGAGGACGTCCCGGTCGAGGCGCTGTGCGAGCTCGGCGTGCCGGTCATCGACGACGTCGGATCGGGCGCCCTCGGCCGGGTCTACGACGAGCCGCCGGTGCGGCGCTCGGTCGCCGCGGGAGCCGCGCTCGTGTGCTTCTCCGGCGACAAGCTGCTCGGCGGGCCGCAGGCCGGGCTGCTGGTGGGCCGCGCGGACGCGGTGGAGCTCGCGCGCCGCCATCCGCTCGCGCGCGCCCTGCGGATCGACAAGCTCTCGCTCGCGGCCCTGGAGGCGACGCTGCGGGCGCATCGCGACGGCGGCGACGTGCCGGTGCTCGCGATGCTCGAGGGAGACGGGCTCGAGGCGCGGGCGCGCGCGCTCGCGGAGCGCATCGCGGGTGCCGAGCTCGTCCAGGCCGTCGCCAAGGTCGGCGGCGGCGCGCTGCCGCTGCTCGAGCTCCCCGGCCCGGCGGTCGCGCTGCCCGATCCGGCCGAGGCGCTGGCCGCCGCGCTGCGTCGCGGCGATCCGCCGCTCATCGGCCGGATCGAGGACGGCCGCCTGCTGCTCGACCCGCGCACGCTGGCCGACGACGAGGTGGAGCCGGCGGCCGCTGCCATTCGTGCCGCCCGCGGCTGAAGCCCGGGTCAGGCGGTGGAGGGTGTGACTCCACTCGGGGTATGCCTCCCCGCTCCCGTCTCGCCGCGCTCTCCCTGGTCGCGGCGAGCCTCGTCCTCCCGGCGCGCGCCGCGGCCGCCACCAGCTCCAACTGGGCCGGCTACGTCGCCCACGCTCCCCATGCCAAGTTCCGGACCGTCCGCGGCGCGTGGACGGTTCCCGCCGTCGATTGCTCGATCCCTCGCAAGACGTACTCGGCCGCCTGGATCGGCCTCGGCGGTTACCACTCCTCCTCCGCCGCCCTCGAGCAGACCGGCACCGAGGCCGACTGCCGCCACGGGATCCCGCACTACGGCGCCTGGTACGAGCTCGTGCCCGACGCCGAGGTCCCGCTCCCCCTTGCCGTGCAGCCAGGCGACAAGATTGCCGCCCGCGTGTCGGTGCACGGCGCGCGCGCGATCGTCCGCATCCGCGACGTCACGCGCGGGTCCGTCTACCGCAAGACCCTCACGGCGCCCGCGATCGACACGACCTCGGCCGAGTGGATCGTCGAGGCGCCGTCGCAGTGCGACGGGCTGCTCGGACCGTGCAGGGTCCTGCCGCTGGCGAACTTCGGCGCGATGAAGTTCACGGCCGCGCGCGCGGTGACGGCGAGCGGCCACCAGGGCGTGATCGGCGATCCGGCGTGGGCCGCGTCGCCGATCGACCTCCGCGCCACCACGCTGACGATCGGCGACGCCGAGGACACCGGCGACGGCACCGCAGGTGCGACGGCCGGAGGCCTCTCGGCCTCCGGCGCCTGGTTCACGGTGTCCTACGCGCCGGCGGCCTAGACGGCTGATCAGCCGATCATCTCGCGCGCCGCGCCGCCCGGCCGGAACATCGGCAGGCAGTCCGCCTCGGGGGCGATCCGGACGTGCAACAGCGCCGGACCGTCCTCGGCGAGCGTCTCGGCGAGCGCGTCGTCCATCTGCTCGGGGTCGCCGATCGAGCGCGCCGCGACCCCGAACGCGCGCGCCAGCAGCTCCCAGTCGGGGCTCGCCCCGAGGTCGACCGCCATGCGCCGGCCGCCGTAGAACAGGTCCTGCTGCTGGCGCACCATGCCGAGCGACGCGTTGTCGAGCAGCAGCACCTTCACGGGCAGCTGCTCGACCGCCGCCGTCGCGAGCTCCTGCACGTTCATCAGGAACGACCCCTCGCCGGAGACGCACACGACGGCCGCGTCCGGGCGCGCGGCCTGCGCGCCGAGCGCGGCCGGCAGGCCGAAGCCCATCGTCCCCAGCCCGCCCGACGTGATCCAGCGCCGCGGCGCCTCGAAGCGCAGGCGGCCCGCCGCCCACATCTGGTGCTGGCCGACGTCGGTCGTCACGATCGCGTCGCCGAGCTGCGCCGCGAGCGCGTCGAGCGCCGTCTCCGGCGCCACGCAGCCCTCGGCGGGCTCCGGCTCGCGGGCGGGATGCGCCGCCCGCCAGCCGCGGATCCGGCTCCACCACTCGGCGTGGCGGTCCGGGTCCGGCTGCTCCTTGCCGTACGCGCGGATCAGCCCCTCCAGGGCGAGCTTCGCGTCGCCCACGATCGGGATGTGGGCGGCGACGTTCTTGCCGATCTCGGTCGCGTCGATGTCGATGTGGACGACCTTGGCGTGCGGGGCGAACTCGCTCAGCGCGCCGGTCACGCGGTCGTCGAAGCGCGCGCCGACCGCGACGATCAGGTCCGCCTCGTCCATCGCCCAGTTCGCGACCCGTGTGCCGTGCATGCCGAGCATCCCCAGCCACTGCGGGTCGCTCGCCGGGAACGCGCCGAGCGCCATCAGCGTGGTGGTGACCGGCAGGCCGGCGACGCGTGCGAGCGTGGTCAACTCGGCCGCGCCACCGGCCTGCACGACTCCGCCGCCCGCGTAGAGCACGGGGCGCCGCGCGGCGGCGATGGCCTGGGCCGCCCAGCGCACCTGGCGCCCGTTGGGGCGGGTGCGCGGGCGGTGCCCGGGCAGGTACGGCGGGTGGCTCTCGTCGCGCGCCGGGGCGGCGGCGATGTCCGACGGCAGGTCGATCAGCACCGGTCCCGGCCGGCCCGTGCAGGCCAGCTCGAGCGCGTCGCGCACCGCCTGGGCGATGTCGTCCGCGCGCTCGACCGCGATCGAGTGCTTGACGATCGGCTGCGTGATGCCGATGACGTCGGCCTCCTGGAAGGCGTCGGTGCCGCGCAGCGCCGTCTTCACCTGGCCGGTGATGAACAGGGTCGGAACCGAGTCCATGTTGGCGTCCGCGATCGGCGTGACCAGATTGGTCGCGCCGGGCCCGCTGGTGCCGATCGCGACGCCGGCGCGCCCGGTGGCGCGCGCGTAGCCCTCGGCGGCGTGCCCGGCGGCCGCCTCATGGCGCATCAGCACGTGGCGGATCGGGCTGTCGTGCAGCGCGTCGTAGACCGGCAGGCACGCCCCGCCGGGGATGCCGAAGACGGTGTCGACGCCGGCGCGCTCGAGCGCGCGGGCTAGGGCGTCGGCGCCGCGCATCGCTGCCGCCGATCAGGAACGAGGGTGGTCCGGACGAGGGTGAGTACGAGCATGGGGAGCTCCTTCGCTGGGTGGGTTCGGCGGCGCGGGTGCGCCGTGAGCGGCCGGCGGAGCCGGCGGGAGGGACCGCGCTGACGCGGGACTACGCGGCGCGCGAGGGCACGCCGGGGGCTACTCGTAAGGCGGCGTGCGAAGCGGTCACGCCGCGGATGATGCCAGACGCGGATCGGCGTGTCACGCTGCGTCCCCATGCCGCTGACGCTCGGGACCGCGGGCCACATCGATCACGGCAAGACCGCGCTCGTGCGCGCGCTGACCGGCATCGACACCGACCGCCTTCCGGAGGAGAAGCGGCGCGGCATCTCGATCGCGCTCGGGTACGCGCCGCTGGAGCTGGCCGCTGGGCGCGTGTCGGTCGTCGACGTGCCCGGACACGAGCGCTTCGTACGGACGATGGTCGCGGGGGCGACGGGGATCGACTTCTTCCTGATGGTCGTGGCCGCCGACGACGGCGTGATGCCGCAGACGCGCGAGCACGCGGCGGTGCTGGCGGCCCTGGGCGTGGACGCCGGCGTGGTGGCGGTGACGAAGGCCGACGTCGCCGACCCGGCGCGGGCGCTGGCGGAGGCGGCGGCGCTGCTGCCGGGGGCCGAGGCGGTCGCCGTGTCGGCGGTCACGGGCGCGGGGCTCGCCGAGCTGCGGGACGCGTTGGACCGGGCGGCGGAGCGCGTCGTCCCGCGGGCCGCCGACGGCGTCATGCGCCTGCACGTCGACCGCGTGTTCAGCATCCGCGGCGCCGGCACGGTCGTGACCGGCACGCTGTGGTCCGGCGAGGCCGTGAGCGGCGCGCAGGTGGCGATCCTGCCCTCGGGGCGCCGCGCGCGGATCCGCGGGGTGGAGGTCCACGACGAGGCGGTCGAGCGCGCGGGCGCGGGGCAGCGGGTCGCGTTGAACCTCGCCGGCCTGGACCGCGACGAGGTGGCGCGCGGAGCTGTGGTGGTGGCCGGCGACGCGGGCGCGGACCTCGCGGCGAGCTATCGCGTCGACGTCGCGCTGGCGTGGGCCACGCCCGAGTCGCGGCCCGACGGCGGCGCGCGCGTCGGCGTCCATCACGGGACGCGCGAGACGGCGGCGCGGCTGGCCGAGCTCGGCGGGCGGTTCTTCCAGCTGCGGCTCGAGGAGCCGATCGTGCCCGCGTACGGCGATCGCGTCGTCATCCGCTCGCTCGCGCCTCCCGACACGCTTGGCGGCGGTGTCGTCCTCGATCCCGCGCCGCGCCGTCACGGGCCCTCGCGCGATCTGCTCGCGCGGCTCGTGCGGCTGGAGCGCGGCGAACCGGAGCCCGAGCCCGTCGTCGCCCCCGAGCCGGAGCCCGAGCCCGTCGCGCCGCCGGACTACGACCCGGAGCTCGAGGAGCGGCTGAAGGCGGCGGGCCACGAGCCGCCGGCCGACGCGGAGCTCGGGTCTGCCGAGGCCTTCGCCGCACTGCGCGCGCACGGGCGCGCGGTCCGGCTCGGCCGCGACATGCACATCCACCCGGAGGCGCTCGCGCGCGTCGAGGCGCGGGTCGTCGCGCTCGGCGAGGCGGGCGAGATCACGCTGGCGGGCCTGCGCGACGACCTCGGGACCTCGCGCAAGTACGCGCAGGCCCTGCTGGAGCACTTCGACGCCGCCAGGCTCACGCTGCGGGTCGGGGACGCGCGCCGGCTGCGCCGCCGGCGCTGACCGCCGCGCTGTACGCGCTCTCCCAGAACGCGAGCTCGTGCTCGCTCGACGCCATGAACGCGGCCAGCATCCGCTGCCGCCCGGCGTCGCCCATGCCCTCCGCGGCGGCGTCCACCAGCTCGCGCGCCCACGCCGCGAGCTGCTCGAACTCGTCGGACGCGTACATCCGGATCCACTCCGCGTAGCCCTCGTGCCCCGGCTCGCCCGCCGCCGCCAGCCGCTGCCCGATCTCCGCGTAGCCCCACATGCACGGCGCCAGCGCGGCCGCGAGCTCGCCGAAGTCGCCCAGCGACGCGGTGCGCAGCAGGAAGTCGCAGTAGGCGTCGGTCGCGGGCGCGGTGCGCTCGGACTCGAGCTCCTCGACCGACACGCCCCAGCGCGCCGCGTACCGGCGGTGCAGCTCCATCTCGGTCTCGAGCACGGACTCGGCGAGCGCGGAGAAGCGCCGCATCCACGTCAGCCGCGGCGCCCGCGCGGCGCCGAGCGAGAGCAGGCGCCCGTAGTCGATCAGGAACAGGTAGTCCTGCCGGACGTAATGCCGGAACGCCGCCTCGGGCAGCGTGCCGTCGCCGATCCCGCGGACGAACGGATGCGCGTGGATCGCCGACCAGACGGGGTCGGCGGCCTCGCGCAGCTCTGCAGAGAAGCTCATCGCGTCACCTCGCCCGGGAGAATCGCCCCCTGGGCGATTGCTCCCAGCGACGCGAGCCCTCCGGGCGAGCCGTCGCCCCTCACGCCCCGGCGCCCGCCGCCTTGGGCGCCGTCGGATCCTCGGCCTCGGAGCCGGAGTGCTCGCGGGCCATGAAGTTCTCGACCTCCATCGGGTCGTCGCGCGTGCGCTCGACCACTCGCAGCAGGTCGGACATCGTCGAGACCTCCTCGACCTGCTCCTTGATGAACCACTGCATGAACTGCTCGCTCGTGTAGTCCCCCTCCGCGCGAGCGGTTCCGGCGAGCGCGTTGATCTGGTCGGTCACGCGCCGCTCCTGCTGCAGCGCGAGCGAGACCGGCTCGACGAGGTTGGCGAACTCCACCTGCGGCGCGGCGACGCCGGGGATCACGACGCGCTCGTCGGCGTCGACCAGGTACTGGACCATCATCATCGCGTGGTCGCGCTCCTCGAGCGCCTGGCGGTAGAAGAAGCGGGCGAGTTGCGGGAGCGTCTCGGCGTCGTAATAGACGGCGATCGCCACGTATTGCTGGTGCGCCGCGTACTCGTACGCGATCTGCTCGTTGAGTTGCGTGACAAAGGCGTCGGCGGCCATGCGCGCGGATGCTATAGAAGCTCGCGCCGTGTCTTCTGCGCGGATCGTCAAGCCGAAGAAGCGCTGCTGCAAGAGCCGGCCTCGGTGCAAGAAGTGCCCCGTGGTGTGCAAGCGGCTCGCCAAGCACGACCTCGCGGAACGGCTGCCCGACGGGCGCTACTTGCTTTCAGTCGACCTGACTAAGAAGCGTTACAAGGCCGCACGCGGCTGAGCGACCCGGCCCGATCGGGCTATGCTGCCGTCTTCATGGCCACCTGCCTAGTGACTGGTGGCAGCGGCTTTCTCGGTTCGCACCTCTGCGATGAGCTGCTCTCACGCGGCAATCGCGTGATCTGCATCGACAACTTCGATACCGGGTCGCTGGCCAACATCCACCACCTTCGTTCGCAGGACTTCCTGTTCCTGCATGCCGACGTCACCGAGCCGTTCTTCATCGACGAGCCGGTCGAATTCGTCTACCACTTCGCCTCCCCGGCGTCGCCGATCGACTACCTGCGGCTGCCGCTGCATACGCTCAAGGTCGGGTCCTACGGGACGCACCACGCGCTCGGCCTGGCCAAGCTGCACCGCGCGCGCTTCCTGACCGCGTCGACCAGCGAGGTCTACGGCGACCCGCAGGTGCATCCGCAGCCCGAGACCTACTGGGGCCACGTCAACCCGATCGGCCCGCGCGGCGTCTACGACGAGGCCAAGCGCTATGCCGAGGCGCTGACGATGGCCTATCACCGCCAGCAGGGTGTGGACACGGCGATCGTGCGGATCTTCAACACCTACGGCCCGCGCATGCGCCCGCACGACGGCCGCGCGATCCCGACGTTCCTGCGCCAGGCGTTGCAGGACAAGCCGATCACGGTCTTCGGCGACGGCTCGCAGACGCGCTCGTTCACCTACGTCGACGACCTGATCGAGGGCATCATCCGGCTCGCCGAGTCGGCGCACCACGACCCGGTGAACATCGGCAACCCCAACGAGTTCACGCTGCTCGAGCTGGCCAAGACGGTGATCGAGGTGACGGGCTCGCGCTCGGAGATCGTCTTCGAGGCGCTGCCGACCGACGACCCGCAGGTCCGCCAGCCCGACATCACGCTGGCGCGGCAGCTGCTCGGCTGGGAGCCGGTAGTGCAGCTGCGCGACGGCCTGCAGCGGACGCTGGACGCGTCCGGCGTAGAGGCGCTGACCGGTACTTGAGCCGGGAAGCGCGCGACAAATCGCGTTGCCGCCCGTTAGGGCGACGAGAGTTGTCCTTTGGCTGACGCCCCGACACAGACCCCCGAGCCACCGACACGCTCGCGGCCCTCCGGCCGCGAGCCGCTCGCGCTGCCGCACGTCGACGTGCGCCGCAAGCGACCGCCGGTGCTCTCGTTCCTTCTGCGCATGGAGACGCTGCGCCGCGCGTCGCGCATGGCTTCGCTGCTGGCGCTCGACTTCGTCGGGCTGTTCGCCGCGCTGTGGATGGCGCTGATGGTCAAGGCCGTCATCCGCAACGGCGAGTGGGCCTGGCACGCGACCTTCGCCGAGGCGCGACACACGATCGCGTTCGCCTATCTCGTCACCGCGCTGCTCTTCGCCCGCTCCTCGCTGTACGCGGAGCGCGCGCAGCGGCCGGGCCTGTCGCGGATCGTCGGGTCGCTGTTCCAGACCACCGTCGTCGCGCTGATCTTCGCGCTGATCAACGGCGAGCAATACTCGAGCTACTACATCTTCTACGGCACGCTGGTCTTCGCGATCGCGATCATCGGGGTGCTGCGGTGGGCGTACGAGCACGTCACGGGCGCACTGCTGCGCGCCGCCGGCTACCGTCGCCGCGCCGTGCTCGTCGGCTCCGGCCGGCACATCGAGGACGTCGCGCACGCGCTGACCGACGAGGTGCACGCGCCGGTCGAGATGGTCGGCTTCATCTCGCTCACGCCGCGCCCCGACAACGGCCTGCGCTCGCTCGGGCGCATCGAGCAGCTCGCCGAGGTGCTCGACGCGTACCGCGTGCAGGAGGTGATCATCGCCGATCCCGACTTCCCGCAGGAGCGCGCGGTGGAGCTCGTGGACACGTGTCACAGGCGGGGCGTGACGGTGCGCGTGGCGCCGTCGACGATGGAGATCCTCGTCCAGCGCGCGGAGTTCGTGCCGGGCGCGTCGGTGCCGCTGTTCGAGTTGCGCCCGCCGGTCTTCGACGGCTTCGACTACGTCCTCAAGCGCACGTTCGACCTCGCGGTCTCGTGCGTGCTGCTCATCCTGCTCTCGCCGGTGCTGGCGCTCAGCGCGCTGCTCGTGAAGCTCTCCTCGCGCGGGCCGGTGATCTACCGCTCCTACCGGCCGGGAATCGGCGGCGAGCCGTTCGCGTGCTTCAAGTTCCGCACGATGTTCACCGACGCCGACCAGCGCCAGGCGGACCTCGAGTCGCTCAACGAGGCGACCGGGCCGCTGTTCAAGATCCGCCGCGACCCGAGGCTGACGCCGGTCGGGCGCGTCCTGCGCCGGTGGTCGATCGACGAGCTGCCGCAGCTGCTGAACGTCGTCCGCGGCGAGATGTCGCTCGTCGGGCCGCGGCCGCTGCCGGAGCGCGACTTCCAGCAGCTCGAGGAGTGGCACAAGAAGCGCTACCTCGTCCTGCCGGGGCTGACGGGCCTGTGGCAGGTGTCGGGACGCTCGGAGCTCGACTTCGACGACCTCGTGCGGCTCGACTTCCTCTACCTCGAGCGCTGGTCGGTCGGGCTCGACCTTGCGATCCTGCTCAAGACGGTTCCCGCCGTGCTGTCCAAGCGCGGCGCGTTCTAGCCGGGCGGCTAGAGCGGGACTTCACTCCCGTCCTCGGGGACGGCGACGCGGTCGGTGAGGCCTTCGGCCTGCAGCCGGGCGCGCAGGTCGGCGCGGGTCTCGGTCGCGTGGGCGATCGCCTCGAGGTGGACGGCGACGATGTGCAGGTCCGGCGCGTGGCGGGCGAGCGCGACGACGTCGTCGGCGCTCATCACGATCGGATCGCCTTCGAGGAAGCGCGCGGCGCTCGCGTTGACGACGGCGACGTCGGGCCGGTGGCGCGCCAGCGCGTCGCGGACCTCGTCGCAGAGGATCGTGTCGCCGGCGATGTAGAGCTTCAGCTCGCCGGGGGCGTCGAGCACGAAGCCCGAGACGGGCGCCATCGCCCGTCCGATCTCGCCCGTGCCGTGGCGGCCGCCGGTGCGCGAGATCGCCACATCGCCGAGCCGCGCCTCGTCCGCGACCGGGCGCACGTCGGTGAAGCCGTCGTCGCGCAGGCGCGCCGCGTCCTCGGGCTGGCAGAGGATCGAGATGCCACGAGGGAGCAGGCGGCGCGCCGTGTCGTCGAAGTGGTCCTGGTGCATGTGCGTCACGAGCACCGCGTCCAGCCCCGCGACGAGCGCCTCGAGCGGCTCGGGCAGGTCGACGAGCGGGTTGCGCCGCGGGTTCGGCGTGTCCGGCACCGCGGGGCGTGCGCCGGCGGGGTCCAGCTGAGGATCGACGAGCAGACGCAGGCCCGCCATCCTGATCTCGAGCGTCGCGTTGCGGACGAGGGTCAGGTGCACGGATCGGAGACTAGGGAGTTCCCGGGCACCGTGGTGTACTCCGAAGCATCGCCCGCCGGGCGATGCGAGTTGCACGGGATCTGCACAGGATTCCCCCGGCGATCCCACAAACCGGTGGCACACTCGGCGGCGTGACGGGCTCGCTCATCTGCGTGATCGAGGACGAGGAGGTGATCGCCTCCGCCGTCGCGGCTCGCCTGCGCGCCGAGGGCTTCGCCGTCGAGGTCGCGCACGACGGTCCCGCGGGCGTCGCGCTGTGCGATCGCGTCCGCCCCGACCTCGTCGTGCTCGACCTGATGCTGCCCGGCCTCGACGGCCTCGAGGTCTGCCGGCGCCTGCAGCGCGACCGCCCCGTCCCCGTGCTGATGCTCACCGCGCGCGCGGAGGAGAGCGACCTGCTGATCGGGCTCGCCGTGGGCGCCGACGACTACATCACCAAGCCCTTCTCCCCGCGCGAGCTCGTCGCCCGCGTACGGGCGCTGCTGCGGCGCGTCGAGCGCCGGCCTGCGCCGGCGGGCGAGGCGCTGGAGATCGGGCCGCTCGAGATCGACCGCGCGGCCCGGCGCGTCCGCGTCGGCGGCGAGGACGTCCACCTCACGCCCACCGAGTTCGAGCTGCTCGCGCTGCTCGCCGCCCGCCCCGGTGTCGTCTACAGCCGCGACCAGCTGCTCGCCGAGGTCTGGGGCTGGCGCGACGGCTCCGGCCAGCGGACGGTCGACTCGCACGTGCGCGGGCTGCGGCGCAAGCTCGGCTCCGAGCTCGTGCGCACGGTCCACGGCGTCGGTTACGCGCTGGAGGCGCGCCGATGAGGCCGCTCGACCGGCTCGGCTCGATCAAGGTCAAGCTCGGCGTCGTCGTGGTCGCGACCGTCTGGGGCACGATGTTCGTACTGCTCGCCGGGCATCGGCTGGGGCTCTCGTGGGGCGTCCGTGTCGCGATCGCCTCCGCCGCCTCGCTGATCATGGTCCAGGTGCTCGCGCGCGGGATGACGTCGCCGCTGCGCGAGATGGCGTCCGCCGCGTCGGCGATGGCGCGCGGCGACTACGACCGCCGCGTGCGCGCGAGCTCGCACGACGAGGTCGGCGAGCTGGCGCGCGCGTTCAACGCGATGGCAACCGACCTCGCGGATGTGGACCGGATGCGGCGCGAGCTGGTCGCGAACGTCTCGCACGAGCTGCGGACCCCGCTGGGCGCATTGCAGGCGCTGCTGGAGAACCTCGCCGACGGCGTCGAGCCGCCGGCGCCGGCGACGCTCCGGACGGCGCTGTTCCAGACGGAGCGGCTCGGCCGGCTCGTGGAGCAGCTGCTCGACCTCTCCAAGCTCGAGAGCGGCTCGCTGACGCTGCACGAGGAGCCGTTCCCCGTCCGAGAGCTGCTCGAGCAGGCGACGCGCGAGTGCTCGCTCGGCGAGGCGTTCAGCTCGCACCCGGTGTGGCTGAAGGTGAGCGTGCAGCCGGGCGACCTGCGCGCGACCGGCGATCCGGAGCGGATGCACCAGGTGGTCGCCAACCTGCTCGAGAACGCGGTCCGCCATTCGCCGGCCGACGGCCGCGTGTGGCTCAGCGCGCACGCCGCGACGAGTGGCGTGACGACGATCGAGGTCGCCGACGAGGGCCCCGGCATCCCCGCCGGCGAGCGCGATCGCGTGTTCGAGCGCTTCCATCGCGTCGACGCCGCGCGCGCCGCGCGCGACGGCGGGACCGGCCTCGGTCTGGCGATCGCGCGCTGGATCGTCGACGCGCACGGCGGCACGATCCGGATCCGCGAGCGCGAGCCGAGCGGTTGCCGCGTCGTCGTGGAGCTTCCCCGCACACCCTGACCGCGCCCTCAGGGGGCGACCCGACCAGGAGGTAGAGATGGACCCGCAACAGCGGCCGGCGGATCGCGCCGGCGACGATGACGCGCGCCCGGACGACCCCCACGGGGTGGCCGCCGAGCCGCCTGGTTTCGCGATCTCCCCGCGCGCCGCGCGCGGCGTGCTCGGCCTCGCCGCGCTCTCCGGCGTCGCGCTGGTCGGCCCGCCGGCGGGCGCCGGCCTGACGCTCGTGCTCCTCGCTCTCGGGTGCGCGGTGGCGCCGGCGTCCGTGCCGGCCGCCGCGCCGGTGCTGGACCTGCGCGCGGCCGAGCAGGCGCCGTCGCCGCGGCGGGACCCGTGGCGGCGCGTGTGGTGGGCGTTCGCCGCCGCGCTCGCGTTCGTCCCCGTCCTGCGCGCCGCGACGTGGGTCGTCGTGCCGGCGGTCGCGTTCGCCGCCGCGTTCGCCGCGCTCGCCGTGTGTGGTCGCGTGCGGCCGCTCGCGACGGGAGCGCCGCTGGGCGCCTGGCGAACCGGCCGCGCGGCGTGGGACGGCGGCGACGTGCGCGGCGCCCTGCCCGCACTGCGCGGGACGGCGATCGCGGCCGGCCTGCTCGCGCTGGTCGTGCCGCTGCTGCTGAGCGCGGACGCCGCCTTCGCCCAGCTGCTCGGCCGCGTCGTGCCGTCCGGCGGCGTCGACCTGCCCGGGGCGCGCGTCTCCGTGGCGCTGCTGGTGGCCGGTGCCGGCGGCGCGGTGCTCGACGCCGCCGCGCGGGCCCGCCCGCGCGTCCGGCGCGGCCCGCGGCTGCAGCTCGGCCGGACGGAGTGGGCGCTCCCGCTCTGCGCGCTCGTCGCCGTGCTCGCCGCGTTCGTGGCGACCCAGCTCGCGACGCTGTTCGGCGGCAACCGCCACGTGCTCGAGACGGCCGGCCTGACCTACGCCGAGTACGCGCGCACGGGGTTCGCCCAGATGCTCGTCGTCGCCGCGCTCACGCTCGCGGTGATCGTGGCCGCGACGCGCTGGGCGCGCGACGGCGGTCGGCTGCTGCGCGCGCTGCTCGCCGCGCTGTGCGTGCTCGCGCTCGTGGTCCTCGCGTCCGCGCTGCGCCGCCTCGGCCTGTACGAGCAGACCTACGGCTTCACGCGCCTGCGCCTGACCGCCGACGCGATCCTGCTCTGGCTCGGCGCGCTCTTCGCGCTCGTCATGCTCGCGGGCGCGACCGGCGGCGCCTGGCTGCCGCGCGCGGCCGTCGCGGTCACGGGCGCCGCGATCCTGCTGTTCGCGCTCTCCGATCCCGACCGGCGGATCGCCGAGCGCAACCTCGACAGCGGTCGCGTCGACGCCGGCTACCTCGCCGGCCTCAGCGCCGACGCGCTGCCGGCGCTCTCCGGCCGCCCCCGCGTGCGCTGCGCGGCGGAGCGGATCCGCGCGCGGCTGGGCGACGGCGACGGCTTCCTCGGCCTCAATGTCGCGCGCGAGCGGGCGCGGCGCACCACGCTCGACACGAGCGAGATCTGCGCGCCGTGGGACATCCGCTAGCGTCGCCGCGGCCGTGCGCGAGTTCTACGAGTCGTTCTGGGCCGACGCGCCCGCCGATCCCGAGCCGTACGAGTGGGAGCGCCGGCGTGCACTGCTGCTGGGCGAGACGCGGCCGGGGGAGCGCGTGCTCGACCTCGGTTGCGGCGCGGGGCGCTTCCTCGCCGCGCTGCGCGACGCGGGCGCCGAGCCCGTCGGCGTCGAGATCGCCGAGGCGGCGGCCGCGCGAGCGCGGGCGAACGTGCCCGGCGCCGACGTGCGGGTGCTCGAGCGCGACGGCTCGCTCCCGCTCGGGCACGGCGAGATCGACCTCGTGTGGTGCTCGGAGGTGCTCGAGCACATCCCGGACGCCGGACACGCGCTGCTCGAGGTCCGGCGCGTCCTCAAACGCCACGGGCGCGTCCTGCTCACCGTCCCGTACCACGGCCGCGTCCAGGCCGCCGCGATCGCGCTCACGCGCTTCGACGCCCACTTCGACCCGCTCGGCCAGCACGTGCGCTTCTTCACGCGCACGTCGCTGACCGCGGCGCTCGAGCACGCAGGCTTCAGCGACCTCAGCGTGCGGCGGGTGCGCGGAATGCTCGTGGCGCGCGCCTCTCGCTAGAGGGGGACGCAGCTCACTTCGCCGCTTCGCGCGAGACGACCACGAGGTCTTCCACGCTCTGGACGGAGTGCGGATCGAGGAAGTACGCCGCCTGGTAGGCCTCCAACGCGCTCTTCGGGTCGTGCAGCGCCTTGCGGCGGAACTCGCCCAACCGCCGCCACGGCTCCGGGTTGGCGGGCTCGAGGTGGACGGCCGCCTCGAGCTCGGAGCGGGCCGCCGTGTTGTTGCCGCGCTGCTGCTCGAGCGCGGCGATGTCGAACAGCGGATCGAGCGCCAGCGGGTCGCGCTCGTGCGCGACCCGGGCGATCGAGATCGCCTGCGGAAGCTGGCCCTCGGCGAGCCGCTGGTAGGACGCGTTCTCCGCGTGCACGGCGCGAACCGGCTGGATCGCCGAGTAGGCGGCGACGACGCCGACCGCCGCGACCAGCGCGCCGGCCGCGAGCGGACCGGCGTTGCGCACGCGCTCCGGCTCGGCCGGGAGCGGGGACAGGCGCTCGCGCAGCGGGCCGCGCGCCGCGACCCAGCCCGCGCACAGCAGCGCGGGCACGATGTTGCCCGGCACGAACCAGGTCCAGTCGACCGCCGAGTGCACGCCGAAGACGATCACCACGCCGGCGGCCGCGGCCATCGCGACGCGCTCGGCGTCCCACGGGAGTCCGCGGTCGCGACGGCGCAGGCCGAGCGTGCGCGCCGCGGCCCACAGCCAGGCGAACGTCGCGAGCAGCGACAGCGCGAGCCCGGCCCAACCGAGGTCGGCGAGCGTCTGCACCACGTAGCCGTGCGCGTGACGGACGGCGATGTCGTTCTTGCGGTAGCGCAGCCGCAGCGTTCCGTAGGAGCCGGCGCCGCCGCCCAGCCACGGGTTCCTGGCGTGCACGTCGAGCGCCTCGCGCCAGTAGCGCGAGCGCACAGAAGAGGTCGCCGTCAGCCGCGACGGCGTGTTCGACGGGGTGTTGGCGGTCGGGTCGGTCGCCTGCTTCCAGGCCTTCGAGACCTGGCCGTCGATCCCGCCGGGCGCATTGGCGAGCATGAGGATCGCGACCGCCGGCACCACCACGAGTGCGCCGACGAGCACGCGGGACGCGCGGGCGCGCATGCGCTCCCCCGGCGGATGGTGCGCGGAGAGGAACCCGACGGCCAGGCCGGCGACGAGCAGCGCGACGATCAGGAGCAGCAGGAGCGCGCCGAGCTCCAGGCCCGCGTCCACGCGCAGCGCAAGCGGCGGGTTGTCGAGCGTGAGGCCGTCCTGCGCGAAGGCCCACGCGACGACGGGCACGGTGACGGCGGTCACCGCGCCGATCACGACGACCGACGCGAGCCGCAGCGGCACGATCGCCAGCCACAGCGCGAGGGCGATGCCCGTGGCCAGCAGCGCGCCGCGCGAGTAGGACAGCAGCATGCAGACGATCGCCAGTCCGAGGGCCGGCCAAGCGAGGGCGTTGATCGCGGCGTGGCCGGAGCGCCGGACGGCGAGCCACAACAGCGGCAGGATCATCAGCGCCGCGGCGAGCCCGACGCTGTTCCAGTAGTCGAACGGCGGGCGCAGGCGCGCGAACGGCTCGTCACGCGCGAGCGCGGCCGGGAAGACCTTCGTCAGCAGCGCCCAGCCGACGATCACCAGCGAGCCGAGCAGCACGCCGCCCAGCAGCGCGCTCCAGCGCCGCGGGGCCAGGCGCGCGAGCGCGGCGCCGGCGACCATCGTGGCGAGGTAGGCGAGCGTGCGGCTGGACTCCTGCCAGGAGTCGTCGGGCGTCAGGGACCAGTTCAGCGACGCGGTCGTGAAGGCCGCGAGCAGCGCGAACGCCGTGAGCGCCCAGACGCCGCGCAGGCGCTCCGGCGTCCCGGCGCGGCGCGGCAGCACGAGCGCGAGCGCCGCCAGCGCCGCGCCGCCGAGCATGAGGCCGACCTCGGTCCACGTCGTGCGCTCGAGCTGGGAGCCGCCGCGGGCGACGAACGCCGACGCCATGATCGCGGCGGCGAGGCCGAGCGCGAGCGCCGGTCCCGACTCGGCCGGAATCGGGATCGAGATCCGCCGGACGCGGCGGCGCAGGCCGCCACGCGGAGCGACGTAGGTCCTACGGCTGCCGGTGAGTGACGACACGGTTGCGGATGCGCAGCCCGCCGCCGAGGACGGCGGCCAGCGCCAACATGATCAGCACGAGCACCAGCGTCGTGGGCAGCGTGTTGCGCCCGACCTCGGCGGCCAGCCGCGACGCCCCCCCGGGCATGACGGCCTTGCCGTCGAGGCTCACGGGCCGGTCGCCCTGCTTGGCGGCCTGGGTGAGCGCGGCGTGGTCCTGCGGCGTGGTGGGCAGGATCCTGATCGGCGGCGTGTACGCGCCGGAGCCGGCGCCGCCGCTCGTCCCGCCGCCGGTGCCGCCTGCGCCTGCGCCGCCGCCTGCGCCGGCCGAGCTCGAGCCGCCACCGTTGTTGTCGCCGTTGGAGCTCGGCGTCGACGTCTTCGCCGCGATCGCGCGGCCGAGCACGTCACGGCAGTCGGAGTACTCGTCGATGTCGCTCGGGAGGTGGCTGCGCGCCTGCCGCAGCTCCGAGAGCGTGTACGAGCCTTGCAGCACGCTGTCGTCCTCGCAGTCCTTGATGACCGTGGTCGGGTCGGCCGCGCGGGCGGCGGGGACCATGAGGAGGAGCGTCGCGAGCAGGGCCAGGAAGATGGTCCGTCGCATCGGCGCAATCACGCTAGCAGCGCTCCGCCGCGGCGAGCGCGCGCGACATCCCGGCCGCCCACGCCTGCTGGGAGTACGGCTTGACGGCATCACGCGCGGCGGCGCCGAGGCGCCCGCGCAGCGGCGCGTCGTCATGCAGGCGGCGCAGCGCGGCGGCGAGCGCGCCGGCGTCGCCGGCGGGGACGACGAGTCCGGTGCGCTCGTGCTGGACCAGGCCGCCCGCGGCGGCTCCGACGGCGTCTGTGGCGATCACGGGAACTCCCTGATGGAAGGCTTCGTTGACGACCAGCCCCCATGGCTCCAGGAAGTCGCGCGTGGGGACCGACGGTACGACCACAACGTCGCTGCCCGCGTACGAGTTGCGCAGTTGGACGGGATCGCGCGGGCCCAGCGCCAGCGCGCCGGCGGCGACGGCCCGGGCTCGGTTCGGGCCGTCACCGCACATGACCAGCGCGCCTTCCGGTTTCTGCAGACCTGAGGCACCCCAGGCCTGGAGAAGGACCGACACCCCCTTTTCCCCTTCGAGCCGGCCTGCAAACAGCGCCTGGAACGGCGCCCGCCGATCTGGCGCGGCGGCGCTTTCCCAGAAGGCGGCGTCGACGGCCTGCGGCGCCTCGAAGATCGGCTGCGCGGCGCCCTTGGAGCGCACGTAGGCGCTGACGTGGGGCCCGTAGGTCGCGATCGCGTCCGCGTGCCGGTAGATGTGCCGCAGCGGCAGATAGGACGCCGCGTGGGCGGGCGTGCGCGGGTGGCGCCAGATCGTCGCCCACAGGACGAAGGGGACGCGCGCGGCGCGCGCTCCCGCGTAGGCGGCGGGCAGCGCGACGCGGCCGGAGAGGCCGGCGACGACGGCACGGAAGCGCCCGGACGCGGCGAGCCGCGCGACGCCGCGCTCGGGCGGCCGGACGACGGGGAACGGCAGCTCGCCGCCCCCGGCGCCGCCGCCGTGGCGGACGCCGCCCCCGATCAGCGCGAAGACGACGTTCTCGCGGTCGTGCAGGGCCGCGAAGGCGCCGACGCGGAACGCGGGGGCGTGGTTGGTGACGAAGAGGACGGGCCGCGGGTCGCGCGCGCGGGCCGCCTTCATCGCAGCGCCTCCTCGTACGCCGCGACCGTCGCGCGGCCACAGCCCTCCCACGTGAAGCTCGCCTCCACGTTCGCGCGCGCGGCGGCGCCGAGCGCCTGGCGGTCCGCCAGCACGGTGCGGATCGCTGCGGCGAGCGCCTCGGCGTCGCCCGGCGGGACGAGCGTCATCCCGCCGCCGGACGCGGCGATCTCCTCGGGCCCGGGCTCTCCGCGGGCGCCGATCGCGGGCACGCCGGCGGCCATCGCCTCGATGTAGGCGACGCCGAACGCCTCCTCGGCGCTGGGGAGCACGAACGCGCCCGCGCTCTGGGAGACGCGCAGCGCCTCGGCGGGAGCGAGCCGGCCGCGGAACTCGGCGGCGACGCCGAGCTCGGCGGCGAGCCGCTCCAGCGCGGGCCGCTCCGGTCCGTCGCCGACGACGATCCACGGCGGCGGCGCGTCGAGGCGCCCGAGCGCGCGCAGGACGTCGGCGTGGCGCTTGCGCGCGATCAGGTTCCCGACCGTGACGAGCGCGGTGCCGGCCGACGCGGTCGCGGGAACGTCCGCGCCGAGGTGGACGACGCGCACGTCGCGGGCGCCGAGCGCGCGGCTGCGCTGCGCGATCGCGGCCGAGTTGGCGAGCACGAGCCGCGCGGCGCCGAACGCGCGCGACACCGCGTCGCGCCCGCCCGGCCAGCGCTCCGCGACGCCGAGCACGTCGCCGCCGTGGACGCTGATCACGAGCGGCACCCCGGGGCGCGCGCGCCGCACGGCGTCGCCCGCGGGAGCGGCATAGTGCGCGTGGACGAGGTCGAACCGGCCACGGCGCCGCAGGGCGGCGGCGAGCGACGGCGCGGCCCACTTGCCCCAGGCCGCGTACGAGCGCGGGCGCGGCGGTGCGAGGAACGGGACGTACGTGACGCGGATCCCGTCGAGGCGCCCGCGCAGCGGCTGCCGCAGCGGCTCGAGCAGCGCGTGTGGCCGGCCGGAGCGCAGCGCGGAGAGCGACGGCACGGGGCGATGCAGCACCAGCACTTCGACGTCGGCGCCGGCATCCCGCGCGGCGAGCGCCTGGCGATGCGCCCAGACGCCGAGCGACGGGTCCGCGCGGCGGGGGTAATACTCGGCGACCACGGCGACCCTCATGCGGCGGCCCGAGAGTCGCGAGGCGACGGCGCGCCGCGGAGGTCGATGCGCGGCGGCGCGCCGCGGAGGTCGCGGCGCGGCGCCGCGCAGTCGCCGGGCGCCGCAGGGCGCGGTCCGCGCTTCACAGCGAGCGGTGCTCCTCGAGCACCTCGGCCGCCTCGACGCGCGTGACGTACGCGCGGCCGTCCAGGAACGCCTCCGCCTCGGCGATCGCCGCGTCGCGCGGGTAGTCGCCGGCGACGGGCCGCAGGTGGCGGACCGGCGTCGCGTCGATCACGCCGATGGGCCAGCCGTGCTCGGCGGCGAGCGCGCTCCAGCGGGCGTCGAGGCCCCAGCCCATGCGCAGGTCCGGGAACGGCAGCAGGACCGCCGCCGCGCGCGCCGACAGCGCCGTCACGGGACCGATCTCGACGAACCGCGTCCGGTGCGCGAGCACGCCCGGCCGCCGCCGCGTCACGTCCCACGCGGCGTGCGACGCGAACGCGTGCGCCGGCTGCGCGAGCTCGAAGCCGAAGCGCTCGCACAGCAGCAGGAAGCGGTCGAGGAACCCGCGCGGGAGCGCGACGTCGTCGTCGACGATCAGTAGCCAGTCCGCATCGCCGAGCGGCGCGGCGGCGAGCGCCGCGTTGATGTTGGTCCACTTGCCCGCGCCAGGCGCCGGCGGCGCAAGGTGCAGCGCGACGTCGTGGCTCGAGCGCAGCAGCTCCGCGCGCAGCCGCGCGACCGTCCGCAGGTGCTCCGCGCGCGCGACGCCGACCACGTGCACCCGCCGCCGCGGCGCCCGCCGCGCCGCGTGCCGCACCCGCGCCCGGGCCGGCAGCGCGAGCAGCCCCGCCCGCGCGTCGCGGACCGCGCCCGCCAGCGCCGAGCGGCGCCCGAGCGTCCCCGAGCGCCCCGACAGATACACGGGGTCGGCGGCGTTCGGCGGCAACGGCGCGAGATCGAGCATCTCCGCCAGCCGCCCGGCGGTCAGCGCCGTCAGCACGATCCCCGTCCCGCACCGGCGGCGCACGATGTGCCAGAGGCAGCCGGCCAGCGTACCCAGCTCGGCCGCCGGCGACGGCGCGACGCCCTTGCGCACGTCATAGCGGCGCGAGTTGCGGCCGCGCAGGAACGCGGAGCGCGACAGCCCGGCCACACGCGCGTCGCGGCCGGTGCGGCGATGGTCGACGCCGGCGCCCGCGACGTAGCGCACGCGGCCTCCCGCCGCCTTGAAGCGCCGCTGCCAGTCCTCCTCGTCGCCGTAGAGGTCGAGCGCCTCCTCGAAGCGCCCGGTCAGCTCCAGCGCGCCGCGGCGCAGCGTCAGGTTCGCGCCCCAGGCGAACTCGGCGTCGGTGTCCGCGGCGCCGAGGTCGAGTGTCGTCACCGGCAGCGGCTCGCGCCCGCACGAGCGCAGCCGCGAGCCCTCAAGGCGCGCGCGGATCGGGCCGCCGAACACGCCGTGCTCCGGCGCGGCGGCCACGCCGGCGAGCAGCGCGTCGAGCCAGCCGGGCCAGACCTCGACGTCGTCGTCGAGGAAGCACACGAGCTCGCCTGCTGCCGCATCGATCGCGGTGTTGCGCGCGGCGTTCAACCCGCGCGGCGCCCCGTGCGCGATGTAGCGCGCGCCGTAGCGCGCGGCCAGCGCCGCGGTCTGGGCGTCGTGCGGATCGTCCTCGACGACGATCAGCTCGCAGCCGCGCGCGGCGGCCTGCCCGGCCACCGACGCGAGCGCGACCGCGAGGTAGTCGCGGCGGCGCCGGGTCGGGAAGCAGATGCTCGCTCTGACGGCCACGCGGCGTCCCAGCTTATGCGCCACCCGCCCGAACGGGCCGATGCGCGAGCCGCGCGCGGACCTCACGCACGCACACGTCTAGGTTCGGGCGAGTCCGCCGTCCCCGGCTCCGGAGAGACACATGCCAGCACCTGCCGGTGTGGATTCCGTCGCACACCTCGTCGACTCGCGAAGCGCGCAGATCCTCGACTCGATCGGCCCCACGATCCAGGTTCTGACGAACGTCGACGGCGACGAAGGGCAACCCTGCGTCCTGCGCGGGACGATCCCTGCGCACGCGATCGTCCCGCTCCACAGCCATCCGGATCCGGAGACCTACCTCCCGCTGTCGGGCCAGCTCGAGGGACTGGTCCAGACCGCGCACGGCTACGAATGGCTGTGGCTCGGCCCCGGCGACGTCTTCCACGTGCCGCGCAACGCCAAGCACGCGTTCCGCAACCGCTCGCACGACCCCGCCGTCGCGTACGTCGCGACGACGAACCGGATGGCGCGGTTCTTCCGCGACTCGGGCCTGCCGGCCGATCCGCGCAGCACGGGCGCGTGGCCGCCGGCGCACGAGCTGCTGCAGCGATTCCTGGAGGTCTCGCGCCGCTACGGCCATTGGATCGCGACCGCGAGTGAGAACGCGGCGGTCGGGCTGCGCCTGGGCTGAATAGCCTCTGGCGCTTGATCCTGCAGCTGCACCACCGCTACCGCCACCCGGGCGGCGAAGAGCGCGCCGTCGCGGACCTCGCCTGGCTGATCCGCACGGAGCTCGGCGAGGAGGTGACCGTGCTCGAGCGCGAGTCCGACGCCGTCGGCCGCGGCCGCGCGGCGCTCGGCATGCTGGCCGGCGGCCTCGCGCCGCGCGAGGTCGCCGACGCAGTCCGGCGCAGCGGCGCGCGCGTGGTGCACGCGCACAACACGAACCCGACGCTCGGCTGGCGCGCGCTCGCCGCCGCCCGCGAGGCCGGAGCGCGCGTCGTGCTGCACCTGCACAACTACCGGCTCGTCTGCGCCGTCGGGACGTGCTTCACGCACGGCGAGGACTGCACCCGCTGCCACGGCCGCGACACGCGGCCGGGTGTGCGGCTGAACTGCCGCGGCTCGCGCGCCGAGGCCGTCACCTACGCCGCCGCGCTCGCGCTCTGGCAGCGGCGCCTGGCGGGAGCGGCGGACGCGATCGTCGTGCCGAGCGCGTTCGCGCTCGAGCGGCTGCGGCAGCTCGGCGCGCCGGTCGACGGCGCCCGCGTGCTGCCGTCGGTCCAGCGAGAGATCGCAGAGCGCTCGCGCGCGGGGGAGGGTGAGTACGTGCTCGCCGCGGGACGGCTGACGCCGGAGAAGGGATTCGCGGACGCCGTGCGCGCGGCGAAGCTCGCCGGCCTCCCGCTGGTCGTGGCGGGGGACGGGCCCGAGCTGGCCGCGCTGAAGGCGAGCGAGGGGAGCGGCATTCGCTTCCTCGGCCGCGTCTCGCCCTCCGCGCTCGCGGACCTGCGCGCGAGAGCCGCCGTCGCCGTCGTCCCCAGCCGCTATGCCGAGATCCTCCCACTCGCGGCGCTGGAGTCCATTGCCGCCGGCCTGCCGACCGTCGCCGCACGCACCGGCGGGCTCGCCGAGGCCGTGCCGGAGGAGGGGCTGTACCCGCCTGGCGACGTCGAGGCGCTGGCGCAGCGGCTGACCGCGCTCTACCGCGACGCGCGGGCCGGCGAGCGCGCGCTGGCCGTGGCGCGCGAGCGCTACGCGCCTGCGGTCATCGCGGCCACGCTGCGCGAGGTGTACGACCGCAACTAACGTGCCGCCACCGTGCTCCAATCCCACGTGATCCGACGCTCAGTCCCGCTGTTCCTGATCCTCGCGCTGGTGCCCGCCGCCGGCGCGAACGCCGCGGTCTCGCACAAGAAGGCGATCGCCGGCCCCGTCGAGTTCGACGGCGAGTCGCAGTTCCCGGCCTACGCGGCGCTCGGCGCCGGCATCTACGTCGCGACGCTCGACGAGAAGACCGTCGCGGTGCAGGACCCGGAGGACCCGAAGGACCCGGAAGATCCGGGCTACGAGTGGCCGGCCGACATGGACGAGGCCGTCAGCGAGGCGGCGAACTACCACATGCAGATCGCGCTGACGATCAAGGGCGCCGACGCCGGCTTCGCGACCGCCGCGGCCCGGCGCTTCCCCTCGGTGCACCTGTGGGTGCTCCCGCAGTCGACCTCGACGTCGGCCTCGAAGTTCCGCACCGCGCTCGGCGGCGTCTACAGCGCACTCAAGGCGCGCAGCAAGAAGAACCTGGTCGTCGCCCAGCCGCGCGCGGCCAAGACCGTCAAGGGCGCGAACTACGACCTCTACGGCTACACCCCCGCCGACGGCAAGAAGCTGCCCGACCTGTCCAAGCTCCACGACAGCGCCGGCAAGAGCCTGTTCCTCACCGGCTGGACGCTGAACACCGGCGGCTCGGCGGCGGCGAAGACGATCGCCTCGGCGCTCAAGACCGTCAAGAAGGCGGCCTACGTCTACACGCTCGGCTACGACGGCCTCTACGACACCGACGAGGTCGGCTCCGACGGCCGCATCCCCAAGACCGGCCTGCTCGACAACAGCGGGGAGCAGCGCCCGGCGTTCACCGCCTTCAAGAAGGGCTGATCACAGCTGGAGCGCGGCCGCGCCGAGGCCGCGCGTGACACCGCGCAGGTCCAGCGTGAGCTGGGCCCGCTCGGTGATGTCGCGGTGGTCGACCGACGGGTGCGCGGTGACGATGATCGCCAGGTCCACGCCGTCGGCGGCCGCCGGCAGGGGTGAGCTCGCGAGCCCGAGCTCGGGCAGCTCGGGCACGTGCGGGTCGTGGTAGGAGAGGTCGGCCCCGCGCTCGTGCAGCAGGCGGATGATCTTCAGCGCCGGCGACTCGCGGATGTCGCCGACGCCCGCCTTGTAGGAGACGCCCAGCACGAGCACGCGTGCGCCGCGCACCGGCTTGCCCGCGTCGTTGAGGGCGCGCTCGGCCTTCTCCAGGCAGAAGTAGGGCATCTGCTGGTTGACCTTGCCGGCGAGCTCGATGAACTCCGTCGAGAGGTCGTACTCGCGCGCCTTCCAGGTCAGGTAGAACGGATCGACGGGCAGGCAGTGGCCGCCCATGCCCGGGCCCGGCTCGAAGCGCATGAAGCCGTACGGCTTCGTCGACGCGGCCTCGACGACCTCCCAGACGTCGATGCCCATGCGATCGGCAAGCACCGCCATCTCGTTCACGAGCGCGATGTTGACCGAGCGGAAGATGTTCTCCAGCAGCTTTGACAGCTCCGCGACCTCGGGCGTGGAGACCGGCACCAGGTGGTCGCAGACCGCTCCGTAGACGCCGGCCGCGGCCTCGGTGCACGCCGGCGTAAGCCCGCCGACGACCTTCGGCGTCGTGCGCAGCGTGTAATCGGTGCGGCCCGGATCGACGCGCTCAGGCGAGAACGCCAGCGCGAAGTCCACGCCGGCCTGCAGGCCCGACTCCTCGAGCAGCGGCACCATGTGCTCACGCGTCGTGCCGGGGAACGTCGTGGACTCGAGGATCACCGTCTGGCCGCGCCGCACGACGCCGGCGAGGTCGCGCGCGGCGCCGAGCAGCGGCCCGAGGTCGGGCTCGCGGTTGCGCGTGAGCGGCGTCGGGACGCAGACGAGGATCGCGTCGGCCTCGTGGAGCTCGACGAAGCGGGTCGTGAACTCGCAGCGGTCCAGCACCAGCTGCAGGCGCGCGCCGGCGATGTCCTCGACGTGCGAGCGCCCCTCGCCGAGGGCGGCGACCCTGGCCGCGTCGATGTCCACGCCGACCACGTCGCAGCCCGCCTCGGCGAATGCGACCGCGAGCGGCAGGCCCACATAGCCCAGCCCGACGATCCCGACTCTCATGCCGTCCAGCCTACGAGAGCAGGGCGACGTCGGAGCGGACCATCAGCCGGATCAGCTCCTCGAAGCTGGTCTGCGGCTTCCAGCCCAGCTGACGCTCGGCCTTGCTCGCGTCGCCCACGAGCAGGTCGACCTCGGCGGGCCGCTTGAGCGAGTCGTCGATCTGCACGTACTGCTCCCAGTTCAGCCCGGCCTCGTCGAACGCGACCTCGACGCAGCGGCGGACCGTGTTGGTCACGCCCGTGGCGATCACGAAGTCGTCGGGCGTGTCCTGCTGCAGCATCAGCCACATCGCCTCGACGTAGTCCTTCGCATAGCCCCAGTCGCGCCGCGCGTCGAGGTTGCCGAGCTGCAGCGAGTCGCGCTTGCCGGTCTTGATCGCCGCCGCGTGCCACGTGATCTTGCGCGTCACGAACTCCAGCCCGCGGCGCTCGGACTCGTGGTTGAAGAGGATCCCGGAGCTGGCGTGCAGGTCGTAGGACTCGCGGTAGTTGACCGTGATGTGGTGGCCGTAGACCTTCGCCACGCCGTACGGCGAGCGCGGGTAGAACGGCGTCTTCTCGGTCTGCGGCGTCTCCAGGACCTTGCCGAACATCTCGCTCGACGACGCCTGGTAGAAGCGCGTCTCTGGGCAGACCTCGCGCACCGCCTCGAGGATCCGCGTCACGCCCACGCCGGTGAACTCGGCGGTCAGCGTCGGCTGGATCCAGGAGACGGCGACGAAGGACATCGCGGCGAGGTTGTAGACCTCGTGCGGCTTGGCGGCGCGCAGCGCGTCCACGAGCGACCGGTGGTCGAGCAGGTCGGCCTGGTGGAGCGTGAGGCGGTCGCGCAGGTGCTCGATCCGGTCGAACTTCTCGGTCGAGGCCCGGCGCACCATGCCGTGCACCTCATAGCCCTTCTCGAGCAGCAGCTCGGCCAGATAGGAGCCGTCCTGGCCCGTGATTCCCGTGATGAGCGCGCGCGGCATCTACCGTCCTCGTATCGCATGGTTGGGAACGCGCACGGCAGTGCCGTCGCCGGGCGCGTCGATGTCATCCGGCCGCGGCCGCACGCGTGCGCCGCCGCCTGGGGGGAGCGAACGGCTCGGGCGAAGGCCGAGTCCGGGGTACGCCTCCGCGGCGCGGCGGCCGGTGTCGACGAGACCCCCGAGCGCGACGGCGATCGCGCCCAGCAGCCCCGCGAACACGCCGGGCTGGGCGATCACGGGGGCCGACAGGTCCGGCGGGTCGACGATGCGGCGCAGGACCAGCGCGGCCAGCAGCAGGCCGAGCAGGCTGCGCGCGATCAGCATCGGGCGACGCTGGCTGGGGAACGCGCTGGCGACCGTCAGCAGCGCGCCGGCGAGCAGGATGATCCGCAGGCGCGGGAACGAGTCCCAGCCCGTCGAGCTCGTGTCCCCCTGCGAGGGAAGACGGTCGATGTGGTACCAGACCAGTGCGAGCGAGACGGCGATCACGATCGCGCCGACGACGCTCAGCGCCCGTCCAAGATTCGGCTTCATCATGGCGATGACCTCCGGTTCTTAGGAAGCGTTCGAGGCTAGCGGCTGCTCTCGGAGCCACTCGACGGTGTGCTCGATGCCCTCGCGCACGCCGATCTGCGCGCGCCAGCCGAGCAGCCGCTCGGCCTTCTCCACCGAGGGCCAGCGCCGCACCACGTCGACCTCGAAGCTCGGCAGGTGCTCGAACTCGAGCTCGCCCGGGTCGTTGCCGCACGCCTCCCAGCAGATGCTCGCGATCTCGGCGACGCTCAGCTCCTCGCTCGCGGAGATGTTGAAGTCCTCGTTCAGCGCCGCCTCGTGGCCGGTGGCGACGACGATGCCGTCGGCGATGTCGTCGACGTGCGTGAGCGTGCGCGTGTGCTCGCCGGTCCCGAAGATCGGCAGCGGCTTGAGCCGCTGGAGCGACTTGCGGATCAGGTCCGGCACGGCGTGCGCGATGCCCGGCTCGTCCTCCGGCATCTCGCCCGGGCCGTAGGCGTTGAAGGGCCGGCAGATGGTGAACGGCAGTCCGTGCTCGGCGTGCGCGGCGCGGCAGTAGACCTCGCCGGTGAGCTTCGAGAAGCCGTAGGCCGAGACCGGCGTCGGGCACTCCGCCAGGTAGTCCTCGCGCGTCGGGTACTGCTGGGCCTGCTCGAACACCATGCTCGAGCTGACGTAGGTGAAGCGCTCGACGTCCTCGTCCAGCGCCGCGCGGAAGACGGCGTTGTAGAGCGCGTTGTTGACCTCGGTCAGCGTGTGCGGGAGCTTGTGGAAGTTCGCGATCCCGCCGACGATCGCGGCCAGGTGGATGACGTGGGTGCAGCCGCGCATCGCCTTGCGCGCCTCGTCGAGCTGGCGCAGGTCGCCCGTGTGGACCTCGCAGCCCTCGCGCATCCACACCGGCGCCTCGCGCTGGTCGGACACGCGGACCTCGAAGTCGGGATCGCGGAGCAGGCGCCGGACGACCGCGGCGCCGATCGTCCCGGCGCCGCCAGTGACGAGCACGCGGCTCATGCGATCGCGCTCTCGACGCCCGGGGAGTCCAGCCGCGCTTCGCGATCGCGCCGCCGCGCGATCGCGCGCGTGATGCCCGGCGGGACGCGCCCGTCGGTCGAGAGCCAGGAGCCGGCCAGGATCAGCAGCAGGCCGGCGACGGCGCCCGCGCCCGGCCGCTCGCCGAGGACCGCGACGCCGAGCGCGACGGCGACGACCGGGTTCACGTAGGTGATGACCAGCGCGCGCCCCGGCCCGACCTCGCGGATCAGGACGCTGAAGATCACGAAGGCCAGCGCGGTGCAGACGAGGCCGAGCACGACCATCGAGAGCAGCGCGTCGCCCGACGGCATCTCCGAGGGAGCCGTCGCGACCGCCGCAGGAGCGAGCACGATCGCCGCGACGAGCAGGCTCCCGCCCATCGCCGCGCGCGGGTCCATGTCGCTCAACCGCGCCTTGAGCACGAGCGGGCCGACCGCGTAGCCGGCGGCGGCAAGCACGATCAGCCCCGTGCCGATCAGCTCGTCGGTGTCCCCCGCGACGTCGATCCCGACGAGCGCGACGACGCCGGCGAGGCCGACGAACAGGCCGACGAGCCGGACGCCCGTGGCACGCTCGTCGGGGAGGAAGCGCAGCGCGATCAGCGCGACCATCAGCGGCACGCAGGCGATCAGGATCGCCGCCAGCGAGGACGACACGCGCTGCTCGCCGGCGGCGATCAGCGGGAACGGCAGCGCGATCTCGGCGACCGCGTACACGGCCAGCCAGCGCCAGCGGCCGCGCAGCGAGGCGAGCACGCCGGCCTGGGCGGCCAGCGCGAGCAGCACCGCCGCGGCGATCGCCACGCGCGTGAAGGAGACGAAGGCCGGCGACACGCCGGCGTCGACGGCGACCTTGATGAACAGGTACGGCACGCCCCAGACGGCCGACATCGCGGCGAATGCCGCCCAGCCGCGCGTGCTCATGCGCGCAGCGCCGCGACTTCGGCGACGTAGGCGAACACCTGCGCGGTGCCGAGCGCGTTCCACGGGTCGACCAGCAGGCAGTCCGGGCCCGCCAGCTCGGCGATCGAGCGCAGCGCCTCGGGCGTCGAGTACTCGCCGTGGTTGGTCGCCACGATCACGACGTCGGCGCCGCCCACCGCGTCCTCGAAGCTCGAGGTGGGGCTCGCGACGACCGGGTCGTGGACCGAGACGTCGGCCAGCTCGCGCTCGAGCAGCCGGATCAGCTTGTGCGACAGCGAGTCGCGCTCGTCGTCGGTGTCGGCCTTGAAGGCGAGCCCGAGGACGGCGACGCGGCGCTCGCGCAGGCCGCCGCCGAGCCGGCGCTTGATGCCGTCGACGAGGAACAGCGGCACGGTCTCGTGCACCCGCGAGACGGCCAGCAGCATGCCCGGGGCGCTCGAGCGCTCCTCCGAGAAGGCGAAGTCCTTGCGCAGGCAGGTGCCGGCGGTCAGGCCCGGCATCTTCATCCCGCCGCGCGGATAGTCGCGGTTGATCAGCTCGATCACGTCGAAGACGTTCGCGCCGTAGCGCTCGCAGTCCATCATCAGCAGGTTCGGGAGCGCGAACGTCGCGTAGCGCAGGATGTTGGTCCAGATCTTCGCGAGCTCGGCCTGCACCGGCGTCGTCTGCACGATCGGCGCGCCGAGCGGCCCGAACAGCCGCGCCGCGCGCTCGCCGGACTCCTCGCCGACGCCGCCGACGATGCACGGCAGCGTGCCGATCTCCTCCATGAAGCGATCGGCGGCGATCCGCTCGGGCACGTGCGCGATGAAGAGGTTCTCGCCGACACGGAAGCCGCGCTGCTTCTCCAGGTAGCCGGCGACGAACTCGGTCGTCCCCGGCGCGACGGTCGAGCGCAGGACGACGAGGTGGTCCTCGCGCAGCACCGGCAGCAGGTCGTCCAGCACCGCACGGATGTCGCCCATGTCGATCTCGATGTGCGACATCGCGGGGGTGCCGAGCGTGAGCACGATCGCGCCGGCCTGCGCGGCGTCGGTCGCGCGCGTGGAGAGGCCGATGTCGACGCGCGTGAGCAGCTCGTCGGTGCCCGGCTCCTTGAACGGCATCCGGCGCTCGCGGAGCGCCGCGAGCCGCTCCTGGTCGTTGTCGACGCCGAGGACCGAGAGCCCGGCGTCCGCGAAGCTGAGCGCGAGGGGGAGGCCGATACGGCCGAGTCCGATGACGGAGACGTCGTAGCGCATACGCAACGGGCAGGCTAGCGACGGGCGTAGAGCATGTCGTACGGGGAGAGCGCCTCGACGGGCTCGTAGCGGTCTCCGAGGACGGCCTCGATCGCCGGGCGGCCGGTCTCCATGTCGCGGATCTCGACCAGCATGAAGCGCGGCGCATGACGATCGAGGTCGAGGCCCGCGAGCACCTGCGGCTCGAAGCCCTCCACGTCGAGCGACAGGAGGTCGATCTCCGGCGCGCGCGCTTCGTCGAGCACGGAGGAGAGCGTTCGTGCCGGCACGGTGAACTCGTGCTCGGGCTCCTCCTGCACGAGCCGGTGGGCGTCGGCGACCCACTCGCGGTCGCTCTGCTCGGACTCGCGGAACCCCGCGATGGTCGTCATCAGGCCGCCGTAGCGCAGCGTGACGGTCGCGCCGGGGTGGTCCTCCGCGACGAGCGCGCAGTTGAACACGCGCGCGCCGGGGCGCTCGCGGGCCGCCTCGCGAGACAGCTCGGCCATCGGCTCCACGAGCACGCCGCGCCAGCCGCGTCCACGCTCGAGCCAGTAGGTGTTGGACTGGTCGTAACCGTCGTTGGCGCCCGCCTCGACGAAGAAGCCCCAGTCGAGGTCCAGATGGCGCGCCAGCTTCGCGTCCATGTCGTGCAGCGCCGGCCGCGACCGCGAGAAGTCGCCCTGGGCCTCGAGCCTCCGGCGCCGGGCGCGATCCCACGCGCGACGAGCACGCCACAGCGACCTCCGGACGGGGGTGGGAAGGGCGACGATCGCCCGGGCAACGGCGGCGCGCGGCGACACGCGAGTCAGCGGCCGCTCGCGCCAGACCGCGCGAGGTACTGGCGAGCGAATCCGAGCACGAAGCGCGGGTTGTAGCGGGCGTAGCGCCGCCACAGGCGCCCGGGCTCCTGCCTCAGCCTGAACAGCCATTCGAGGCCGAGCTCCTGCATCCGCCGCGGCGCCTGCGGAACGAGTCCCGCGTGGAAGTCGAACGCGGCGCCGACGCCGATCAGCACCGGCGCCTCTAGCCGGTCTCGCATGCGAGACATCCACTTCTCCTGCTTCGGCACGCCGATACCGACCCACACGACGTCGGCGCCGGAGCGGCGGATGTCCTCGGAGACCGCGTCATCCTCAGCGTCGGTCAGCTCGCGGAACGGCGGCGCGTACCCGCCAACGATGTTGACGCCGGGATGGCGCTCGCTCAGAACGCGCTTCAGCTCGTCCAGCGCCGCCTGGTCGCGACCGCCGTAGAGGTAGAAGCGCCGCCCGGACTCCGCGGCGCGCGCGAACGCACGGTCCATCAACGTGGGGCCGTAGACCCGATCGCCCAGGCGGTGGCCGAGCAGGTTGAGCGCCCACACCAGCGGCTGCCCGTCCGGCACGGTGAAGTCGGCGCCGAGCACCGCAGCTCGCAGTGTCGGGTCTTCGGCGCTCGCCATCACGGTGTGGACCGCAGCGACGCAGATGTAGCTGCGCGCGCCTGCCTCGACGGCGGCATCGATCCAGTCGAGCGTGCGCTCGTAGTCGGTGATCGCGAGCGGGACGCCGAGCACGTCGGCGGTCGCAGGGCTCGCGACCTCGATGTCGTCACGGGTTGAGGTGGGAAGCGTCGTCATGGTTGCAAGTGCGCCGTGGGGGCACACCGACTCCAACGCCCGAACGTGGCGGAAGTCGCGACGTATCGTAGGAGACTGCGCGGCGCGCCTGTGGGCGGGCGGCTGCAGCGAGCGCGTCAGACTGAGCCGTCATGAGCGCCGACGCAGACCTCGGAACCCCCGATGTCCTGAGCACGCCACAGGCCGGCGGGCTGATCATCCGCGGCAGCGTTCTGCGCGTCGTGGGCTATGGCGCCGGCATCGTGCTCCTGGCCGCCGCGTCCGTCGTGCTGCTGCGCCACCTCGGCGTCGTGCGGTTCGGCCAGTACGTCACCGTAATGTCGATCGTCGCCGTCGCCAGCACGATCGCCGACGCCGGGCTTACGGTGGTGGGCAGTCGCGAGCTCGCGCTCCTGCCTCCGGGTGAGGCACGCCACCGACTGTTGGGCAACATCCTGGGCGTGCGGATGGTGGTCGCGCCGCTCGGCGTGGCCGGCGCGGTCGTGTTCGCCGCGCTCGCCGGCTATCCAGGCTCGATGGTGCTCGGCACGCTGCTGGCCGGCTTCGGGCTGATGCTCACCACCTGGCAGGGGACGCTGATGCTGGGGCCGATGGTCGAGCTCCGCAATGGCCGGGTGACTCTGGTCGAGGTCGCCAAGCAGGTGCTGACCGTGCTCGGCATCGCGGTACTCGCTGCGGCCGGCGCCGCGCTCACGCCGTTCTTCGCGGTTCCGATCCTCGTCGGCGTCGCGATCGTGGCGCTGTCGCGCCCGTTGCTCGGCCGCGGGGCGCTCATGCTGCCGCGCCGTGAGCGCGAGGTCTGGCGGCCGCTGATCCGCGAGGCGCTGCCGATCGCGGCGGCGTTCGTGCTCGTCACGCTGTATCTGCGGGTCGTCGTCGTCTTGATGTCATTGATCTCGTCCGAGCACGAGACCGGTCTATTCGGCACCTCGTTCCGGATCCTCGAGTCGCTGACGCAGATCCCCACGCTGTTGGCCGGCATCGCGCTGCCCCTGCTTACCGCCGCGGCGCGCGACGATCACGAACGTCTGCGCTACGCGCTGCAGCGCTTCACCGAGGTCGGAACGCTGTGCGCCGCTCTGATCGTGGTGGTAACGGCACTGGCCGCGGACAGCATCGTCGTCGTGCTCGGCGGCTCGCAGTACGCCGCGGCAGCCGACGTTCTGCGGATTCAGGCCTGCGCGCTGCTCGGGATCTTCCTCTCGCAGTTCTGGAGCTCGGCGCTGATCGCTCTCCGCAGGCAGCGAGAGCTGATCGCGGTCAACGGCGTGGCGCTGGTTGGGCTCGGGCTCTTGGCCGCCGTGCTGATCCCGCGCTGGGGCGCCAAGGGCGGCGCGCTGGCGAGCGTGCTCGGCGATCTGTTGCTCGCCGGCCTGCTGCTGTGGCGCCTACGCGGGGCCGGGCCGGCGGGGCGGCTCCGCTTCGGTTTCGCCTGGCGCGTGCTCGCCGCGACCGCAGTCGCGCTGACCCCGGGGTTCGTACCCGGCCTGTGGGAGCCCGCGGCCGCGCTCGCGGGCATCGCGCTGTTCGCCGGCGCGGCGCTCGTCCTCGGAGTGATCCCCGAGGAGCTGCCCGCGGCCCTGCGAGCGGGTCGCAGACGGTGAGCTCCGAGTTGCACGTCGCCTTCGACGTCACCCAGGAGCGCATCAACCGGACGGGTGTCGGGCGCTACGCGACGGAGTTGCTCCTTCGCCTGCGGGAGACCGACGGGTTGGCGCTGACGGGGTTCAGTGCGCCGGGCATCGGCGGCCGGGGCCGGCTGCCGAAGCTGGTGGAGATCACGCGCCGCGACGCGGCGTACTACCCGGTCGGACTCGGGCGAGCGGCGCGCCAAGCCGGCGCCCAGGTCGTCCACTGTCCCGCGCCGGTGCCGCTGTACGCGCCGGGCGTCCCGGCGGTGATCACGGTCCACGACCTGCTGTGGATGGAGATGCCGGAGCTGTTCACGGTGCCGGTCCGCGCGTATCACCGTCTCAGCCTGCCGGCGATCCGTCGCGCGTCATGCGTCCTGGCCGACTCCCACCACACTCGCGCGGAGGTGATCGACCGGCTGGGGGTCGACCCGGGGCGCGTGCGCGTCGCGTGGCTCGCGGCCGATCCCCGCTTTGCGCCGCGCGACGTCGACCGCGGCTGGCTGCGCGAGCGGTTCGGCGTGCGGGAACGCTACGTGCTCGCCGTCGCCACGCGCGAGCCGCGCAAGAACCTCGCGACCCTGCTCGCGGCGTTCGAGCGCCTCGCCGCGCGGGTGAACGATTGCGAGCTCGTGCTGGCCGGCGGCCGGGGATGGCGCAGCGTTGAGCTCGAGCGGACGTTGAGCGCCGTCGGCGATCGCGTCCGCGTGCTCGGGTTCGTCACCGACGACGAGCTGGTGTCGCTCTACGCCGGCGCGGCGTGCTTCGCCTTTCCGTCGCTGGGCGAGGGCTTCGGCCTTCCCGTCCTGGAAGCGATGTCCTGCGGGACGCCGGTGGTCACCAGCGACAACACGTCGCTCGCCGAGGTGGCCGGAAACGCGGCGTTGCTGATCGCCGACCCGCGAGACTCCGAGGGCCTGGAGGACGCGCTGGCCCGCATACTCGAGTCCCCAGAGCTCTCACGGCGGCTGACCGAGGCGGGCTTGGCGCGCAGCGCGGAGTTCAGCTGGGAGCGCTGTGCGCGCGAGACCCTCGACGTCTATCGCGCGGTGGCCCGGGCAGAATGAGCGCCGTGATCCCCAAGCCGAACTCCCTCGCCGCGCAGCTTCGCCGGCGCCTGCTGCGCAAGCCCGAGCACTACCGCCTGACGCCGTCGGGTCCTGGCCCGATCCTGGATGTCGGGTGCGGGAACGCGAAGTACCCAGGGGCCGTCGGCCTGGACATTTCCGCCGACACGCAGGCCGACGTCGTCGCCGATCTGAACGAGTACCCGTATCCGTTCGAGGACGGCGCGTTCTCTCAGATCCTCTGTCAGGACGTGATCGAGCACGTGCGGGAGCCGCTGCGCTTCATCGCCGAGCTACACCGCGTTGCGGCGCCAGGCGCGCGCATCCACCTGCGCACGCCCCACTTCTCCTCGGTGCTCGCCTATGGCGACGTGACGCACGAGCACATCTTCTCGGCGCTGGCGATCCGCACGTTCGAGAAGTCGCTGTTCAGTCACTACCTCGCCGTGGGCCTGCGCGTGGTCGACCTGCGGCTGGACTTCTGGGACCCTCTGCGCTGGATCGGCGTGGCGGCGCTCGCGAACCGCTTCCAGGGACCCTACGAGTCGCTGTTCGCGTTCCGCTTCCCGGCCATGAACATCCGCGCTGAGCTCGAGGTGCTCAAGTGAGCACGCGGTCGTACGCGGCGGCGATGCGTTCGGTCGACCGCTCGATCGAATAACGATCGACCCGTGCGGCGTCATACGTCCGGCGCGCCCCGGGCGACTCCGACAGCGGCCCGGAAGCGAGCGCCTGTGCGAGTCCGATCCAGTCGCCCGGCGTGAAGAACGTGGCCTCGGGGCCAGTCACCTCCGGGATCGCGCCCGAAGCGCTGACGAGCAGCGGCAGCCCGGCTGCCATCGCCTCGGCGAGCACGAGGCCGAACTGCTCCTCCCAGAAGCACCGCGGAATGTCGCCAGGGTGCAGCGCGCAGCCGCTCCGCGGCAGGCTGGCCAGCACCATGCACGACGCCTCGGCGTAGAGCCCGGGCATCTCCTCGTATGGCACTGAGCGGAACTCGACGGCGTCGGCGATGCCGAGCTCGGACGCGTAGCGGCGCAGGCGGTCGGCTTCCGGCCCGCTGCCGACAAGCCGTACGCGAAGCCCACGCGCGACGTCGGCAGGGAGCGGGACGTGACCCTTCCGAAGCAGCGCAACCGCGCGCAGCACGTCCTGGTGCCCCTTCTCCCACTCGAGCCGCCCAGGCGAGAGGATGACGTGGCCGTCGTGCGGCGCCCCGGCGGTCGCGGCCGCGAAGCGGTGCACGTCAACGCCCGGGTAGGAGACCACGATGTGGTCGTCCGGCACTCCCTCCAGCAACAAGCCGTGGCGGGCGCGATCGGTCGAAGCGATGAACAGATCAGCTTCGGCGAGGGTCTCGCGGCGCCAGGCACGGGCATGCGGGCTGCGGTACGCCTCCAGCAGAGGGATCGTCTCCCACACCGTGACCGCGAGCCGGAAGCCGTGGCGGCGCTTCAGCCGCGCGACGTCGGCGCTGAACCACAGCGACAGCTCCTCAGCGTGCACGAGGTCGGTCGAGCCGAAGACGTCGTCGCCGCCGCGGAAGCGATCCCGCAGCGCCAGCGACGCGTAGTCGCCGAGGACGCCACGCGGCAGCCGGTCGCGTAGCGTCGGCAGCTTGACGGTCGTAAGGTCGAGGCCGGTGATGTCGAAGCGCAGGCGGTCCGTGGTGACGAGCCGGACGTCGAACCGCTCGGGCAGCCGCTCGTAGGCGCGCAGACCCCAGACGGTGGGATGATGCCCGCGCACGAGCAGCACGCGTTTCGGGTTCTCGGACATCGGCGGCGCAGGCTAGCGGGTGGCTAGGCTCATGAGCCGATGCCGTCCATCTCATCTGACCTCCGCCGTGCCGCGTTGTCGACGCGCAAGCTCCTCCTCGCTCGCCTCGGGCGTGAGGTGCGCTTCTCGCACTTCGGCGAGGAGGAGGTCATCGCGCGTCTGCTCGTCGCGCACCCGCCGGCGGAGCGGTTCTGCGTCGACTTCGGGGCCGGCGACGGCGTGGAAGGCTCGAACACGCTCGGGCTGTTCCGCGCCGGCTGGCAAGGATTGGCGGTGGAGGCGGAGCCGCGCCGTTTTGCATTCCTCTCGCGCGTGCTGGCGTCCAGCGAGGGTGTCGGCCTGGCGCGCTGTGGCGTCACGCCGGTGAACGTCGTACCGCTACTGCGCGCCTACGGCATCCCGACTGAGTTCGGCTTCCTCGATCTCGACATCGATGGGTATGACTACTTCGTCCTCGACGCATTGCTGGCCGACTTCCGGCCCACCCTCATCTGCGTGGAGATCAACGAGAGCTTCCCGCCGCCGCTGCGGTTTCGCGTGAAGTGGGATCCGAAGTGGAGCTACGCAGGCGACCACCTGCACGGGTTCAGTATCGGGGCGCTCGGCGAGCTCGCCCACCAGCACGGCTACGCGATCGTCGACCTGTTCTACAACAACGCGTTCCTCGTCCCGGCGGAGCGCGCGGGCGGTGCCGCGCTGACGCCGGAGGAGGCCTACCAGCGCGGCTACCTCGGTCGTGCGGACCGGCTCGAGCGGCTGCCGTGGAACGCCGAGTTGGAGCCGATGCAGAGGCTGTCGCCAGAGGAGGCGAGTCTCTTCTTCGCGGAGCGCCATCCGAACCGCGGCGACACGTACGAGCTCACGTGGTGAGCCCGCTCGCCTTTGCCGCCAGCGCCTGCGCGTATACCTCGAGCGTCGCCTCGGCGGTCGCCGGCCACGTGTAGCGCGCTGCGCGCGCGCGCCCGGCGGCGGCGCGGTCGGGCAGTGGTCCGAGCGCGGCGGCGACCGCGTCCGGATCGTGGGGGTCGAACCAGGTCGCGAGCTCGCCGGCGACCTCGCGCAGGACGGGGATGTCGGATGCGGCTACCGGCACGCCGCGGCTCATCGCCTCGATCACCGGCAGTCCGAACCCCTCGTGCCGCGTCGCGGTGATGAACGTGTCCGCGGCGGCGTAGAGGTCCTCGAGCGTGTCGGCGTCCACCGCGCCGTAGAGCCTCACGTCGTCGCTCACGCCGAGCTCGGCGGCGCGCGGCGCCAGCGCCTCGGTCCCGTGCCCGGCGATCGCCAGCAGCGGGCGCTGCTCGCGGCGTGCGAGCCCGGCGAGGAGCGCCTCGTGGTTCTTGTGCGGGACGTTCGTGCCGACGGCGAGGACGAGCCGCCGGCCGCCGGTGTCGACGGGACGCGCGGTGCGCTCCGGCGGCGGGTGGACCCCGTGCCGCACGACAGAGATTCGCGTGGGCGCGATGCCGAGGCCGTCGGCGATCTCCGCGCGCGAGACCTCGGTGGCCGTGATCAGCCGGTGCGCGCGGCGGGCGGCGGGCACGAGGACGGCGTCCGTACCGAGGCGCGTCGCGCGCGTCACGAGGCCCGGGCTCCCGCGGTACATCAGGTCGTGCAGCGTGACTACGCGCGCGAAGGGGCCCCACGCCGTGCCGAAGTTCGCCGGCGAGTGCAGCACCTCCACGCGCGCGGCAGCGGCCGCGCGTCCGAGCGAGACGGCCTCGCCGAGCGCCCACCCGGCGGGCCTGCGCGCCCACACGCGCGGCAGCACGACCGCGCGGTCGGCTGCGTCGGACCACCAGCCCGGGGCTTGCGCGGTCTCACGGTTGAGGAAGGTCGTCACGCGCAGCCCCGGCTCCGCCGCCCGTAGCGCCGCCAGGAGCTCGCGCGAGTAGGCCTCGCGTCCGCCGGTCTCGGCGGGCACGAGGAACAGCAGGTCGAGGCCGAGATGCATCTAGTGATCGTCGAGCGCGCCGCGCAGCGCGACGACCATCAGGGCCGGCACCGCGAGCAGGACGACGGCGCCGAGCAGCCAGTACGTCCACCCGCCGATCCAGCCGGCGCGCCACAGCGCCGCGCGGTCGAACAGCGCCGGGAGGATCGACAGCGCCGAGCGCGGCTTCGCGTGCTCGAAGCTGAGAGCGACGTCGATGCCGAGCGGCTTGCCGTTGAGCGCGGCGGTCGACGTGCGCGAGGCGAGGTCGCCGTTGCCGAAGATGGCGACCGTCGAGCTGCCGGCGTTGCGCAGGCATACACGCAACGGCTCGCGCGACGTCACGTGACCCACCGACACCGCCTCCGGGATCGGGCGGGTGGAGAACGCATACCTGCCGGGCACGCGGCCGTGCGCGACGGGCGTGCCGCCGGTGGTGGCGAGTGTGACGTCGAGCTGCGGTCCCGGGCGGCCGCCGACGGTTCCGACGACGAACGCGACGCGGTCGAAGTCCGACTCGCCGTCGGGGAGCGCGACCGGCGCCTGGCAGACCTCGCCGGTCGGGGCGAGGCTCATGACCGGGCCGGCCGGTACCACGCCGAGCGTGAACGCGCGCCGCTCGTTCGTGGTCGCCGCCAGCACGACGAGCACGAGCGCCGCCGCTGCGCAGATTCCCACCAGGACTGCGATCGGCCTACGCATAGTATCTCTGGACCATCAGCGCGATCGAGAGCACCTGGAGCAGCATCAGACCGCCGAAGACGCCCGCCACGGCGAGCGGCCGCCGTGCCGGAGCGAGCCTCCGGACGGCGAGCGCGAGCACGAGCCCGGCGACCCCGATCAGCGGCAGCAGGTAACGCCCCTGGTTGAACGACCCGCCGCCCTTGATGATGCGGTAGTCGCTCCAGTGCAGGCCGGCGAGCAGCGACAGCGTCACGAGCGCGAGGAACGCGCCGATTGCCCGGTCGGCGGTCGTGCGGGTCCGCCACAGCTCCGACGACGCGGCGACGATCACGACGAGCGTCAACGCGAGCAGCACGATGTAGACGCGGTTGCGGAAGACCACCTCGGTCCAGCCGAACGAGGCCCAGACGCCCTTGAACCAGATGTCGTAGGCGGGCAGCGTGTGCGCCGCCGTCGGGAAGTCGTTCTGGCCCGGGATCCGCGGCAGGTAGTACTGCCACACGTACGAGAACAGCTCGCGGATGCTCGTGCCGGCCGTCGTCGACGCGCTGCTGACCTGCGCCGCCGCAGGGCGTGAGAGCGCGTGCGCGACGGCGAACCACGCGCCGGCGGTGACGACGAGCGCGCCGGCGGCGGCTCCGGCCAGGCGCGCCGCACGCTGGAGCGGGAGAGGCCGGCGGCGGTGGAGGCCGATGGCGAGCACCAGCAGCGCACCGGGCAGCAGCGCGAAGCTGGTCGCCTTCACGATCGTGGCCGCGCCCACCACGGCGAAGAACACGGCCGCGTTGGCCGCCGTGATCCCGCGCCGCAGGATCCGCACCCCGAGCCACAGCGCGACGGTCCACGTCGCGAGCAGCATCGCGTCCGGCGAGACCGACGCAGATACGAACGAGACCATCGGCGCGAACGCGGCGAGTCCCGCCGCGGCGAGCCCGAGCAGCTTGTCCCGGTTGAAGATCTCGCCCGCCAGCAGCCACGCCGCCGCGACGGTGACGAGCAGCCACAGCACGGAGAGCATGCGCATCGCCGTCAGCCGGGAGAACAGGTTGCCGCTCGACGTGGCGCGGTAGGCGAGGCTGTCGTAGACGTAGTAGAGCGGAGGGTTGAACGCCGCCGGGTTCGGTCCGCCGGTATCGGCGCGCCCGGCGTGCCCGAACGACGGGTCGCCGCGGTCGAGCCACCGCTCCCAGGTCCGCCGGCTCCATTCCATCTTCGTGGCCAGGACGGCGGCGGTCTGGTTCGAGTTCGAGACCGTCATCGCGGCCTCCTGCTCGCTCGAGTACGGCGGCTTGGCGACGTCGCCCGGCAGGTCGCCGCTCTCGACGAGCGACTGCACGTACCCGAAGTGGGCGTTCTCGTCGGGCGCCTGGAAGGCCGGGGTGACCAACACCCACGTCAGGCCCAGCAGCAGCGCGGCGATCATCACGGCGGCGAGCGGCGTCAGACGTGGTCGCCGGCTCGTAGCGGTCGCCGAAGGCGCGGACGCCGGCCGGCCGACCGTGGTTCCGGTCGGTGATGCGGTCATGCGGATCGGCGAGCCAGGCTATTAGGCGACCGCTCCGCCCAGCGCACGACGACACGCCAATAGGCGGCCTGCAACGTCTGCGGAAGGCGTCCAGCCGCCGCTGCGTCGAGGAACGGCGAGTCGAGGCGGGCGCTCAGGTACCCGGCGAACGCACTCGCCGGTATGCGGCGGGTCGCCTGGACACGGCGCCGGCGCGCGAGCGCGCGCGGCAGGCTCCGGAGCACCGCGGCCTGCGCGCGAAGCTTCGCCGGCAGCCAGCCGCTGCGCGCCGCCACGACGAGCACCACCAGCTCGGTTCCCAGGAGCGCCGGGAGGAGCGGCCACAGCAGCGCCGAGGGATACGTCGCAAGGACGGTCCACCAGCGATTGCGCTCGAGCAGGAACCACTTGTAATCGCCCTTGGTGAACCCGTAGTCGTGCTCGACGCGCGCGTCCAGGACCACGCCGACGCCCCACCCGGCCAGCCGCAGCCGGAACGACAGGTCCACGTCCTCGGCGTACATGAAGTAGTCCGGGTCGAAGCCGCCGACGGCGTCCCACGCCTCGCGCCGCACGACGCACGCGGCGCCGGACGCGAACGACACCTCGCGAAGCGCCGCGCCCGCCGGGGGGACGGCGGCGCCGTACTCGCCTGTCCAGCCGAAGCCGAGCCAGTGGGTGATGCCGCCGGAGGTATTGATCTCGCCGCCTCCGGGGAGCGTCACGAGCGCCTGCCAGCAGCCCCAGCGCGGCTGCGCCTCGGCGGACGCGCGCAGCGCCGCGAGGGCCCCCGGCTGCGCGACGCAGTCCGGGTTCAGCAGCAGGATCAGCGGCGCGGTCGTCGTTGCCGCGCCGACGTTCGCGCCGCCCGCGAAGCCCGCGTTCTCGGCCAGCGCGATCAGCCGGGCGGTGGGTGCATGGCGCGCGACCTCGGCCGTCGGCGGTCCCGCCGGCGACGCGCAGTCCACGACGCACAGCTCGTCGCCCGGCTCAAGCTGCGGGCGCAGGGCATCGAGCGTCGCACCGATGTGCCCCGCGCTGTCATAGGTCACGATGACGATCGCGAGCGCGGCCGACGCCATCTCAGGGTGCCGCAATCTTCGCCCGCTCGGGGGCGTCCTTCTCCTCGCGCGGGTCCACGCCGGGCTCCTCGTTCGCGGCGAGCAGCTCCTCGACCCGCTGCTGCAGCAGGCCGAGCCGCTGGGCGAGCACCTTGTTCTGCTCAGCGAGCCGCGACGTCGAGAGCGAGAAGTGCAGCAGCATGACCAGCACGAAGCCGAACGCGATCACGAACAGCGCGGACGGCGCGTAGAAGATTCCGACCGCCGACGCGATCCTCTCCAGCAGGTTGCGCCAGACCGCGAGCCCGAGCAGGAGTGCCGACGCGAACAGCCACAGGAGGGCGTAGCGCTCCATCAGCGCGCGGCGGCGCACCAGCTCGAAGACGGTGACGAACAACCCGGCCGTGACCAGGATCGCGACGATCTGGATCCGCGTCTCCATCAGATCGTCGACTCCGCCGTCACCGGTGCGCGATCACCCGCTTCGACCGCCGGCCGCGCGCGCAGGAGCCCGACGAAGATCGCCAGCAGCACCTTGATCATGTAGTAGATCGAGCGCTGCGCGTTGATGGACGAGATGCCGCTCCGGCGCTCGCGCATGCGAACCGGCAGCTCCGCGCCGTCGAGCTTGTGGAAGTGCAGCAGCAGAACCGCCTCGACCTCGGGGTAGTCGTGCGGATAGTCGCGGGCGAACAGCTCGATGCCGCGCCGGTCGACCATCCGGAAGCCCGACGTCGGATCGGTGATCCGCCGGCCGGTCACGCGCGAGAGGATCGTCGCGAACACGCGGATGCCGAGGCGGCGCGAGGCCGAGGAGCGATACGCGCCGTCGACGCGCTCGATGAACCGCGAGCCCGTGACCATGTTCAGTCCGCGTGTGTCCTCGAGGTGCGCGAGCAGCTCAGGGATGTGGCGCGCGTCGTGCTGCCCGTCGCCGTCGACCTGGACCGCGACGTCATAGCCGTGCTGGAGGGCGTAGAGGTACCCGGACTGGACCGCTCCCCCGATGCCGAGGTTGAACGGATGCGACAGCACCGTGGCGCCGGCGGCCGCGGCAGCCGCGGCGGTGCCGTCCGTCGAGCCGTCGTCGACCACTAGCACGTCGAAGTCGGTGTGCGCCAGGACGTCGGCGATCGTGGCGGCGATAGCGCCGGCCTCGTTGTAGGCGGGAACGATGGCGAGATGCCGGTTCATCGTGAAAGCAGACGAAGATGACCCGCGGAAGTTGCGGTGCAGGTCCCGCCGTAGGCTAGCGTCGCGGTTCCCGGAGCCGGCCCGACCCTCGGCTAACGTGGTCCGCCGCATGGCGACGTTCGCCGCATGGGTGCTGCTTCCGTTCGCCCTGCTCGTAGGAGCCGGCGGGACTGGCTTGCTTGCCGAGACCGTCAGCGGAGCCCATCTTCCCAATGGTCTGATCGTCCCTGTCGGAACGTGCGTGCTCGTCCTGCTCGGGCTTCCGTTCTACCTCCTGGGAGCGGGCGCCCCCGCGCCGGCCCTGCTCTTCGTGGTCGTGACGGCGGCGGGCTACATCGCCGCCCGCGCGAACCCACTTCGCCCGGTCACCACCCCCGCCGCGCTCGCCGCGCTGTTGGTCTACCTGCTCTACCTCGCGCCGGTGCTGCTCACCGGCCACTGGACGTGGACGGGGTACAACTTCGTCAACGACCCGTCGGTCAACATGCTGATGACCGACCACATCGCGCACTCCGGCGACAGCGCGGTGAGTGGGCCGCTGTCGACGGCGCATGCGGTGATCAAGGGGACCTTGGGCGTGTCGTATCCGCTGGGCGTCCATAGCCTGCTCGCGACGTTCGACTGGCTGGTTCCGGTGACGCTGCCCGCCGCCTACCAGCCGTACATCGCCTTCCTCGCTGGGACCGCCGCGATGGCCTTCACCGAGCTCGGGCGCGCATGCAAGCTGCCGGCGTGGGCGGCCGTCGGGGCCGCGGTTCTCGCCCTGGGTGCTGGCCTTACTTACAACTACGGGCTCCAGGGGGCGTTTAAGGAGATCGCCGTCGTGGCGTGCATCGCCACCGCGGCCGGACTCGCCCGGGTCGCGCTCGACGCCCGCCTGCACGCTGGGACCGTCTCGCTTATCGCGATCTCGCTCGCAGCGGCGATCGCGATCATCTCGGCCGTCGCGGCGGGGTACGCGGCCGCGCTCGCGCTCGTGTTGCTGATCACGTCGTTCGCAGGCGAGCGGCGCCCTGACACCCGCACGATCGCCCGGGCGGCGCTCGTAGGAGGCTGCGTGCTGCTCGTGGCCATGGCGCCGTTCCTCAAGGAGACGATCGTCTTCGGCCAAGCTGCCGGCGACCAGTACGGCAGCGGGACCACCAACTCGCCGTCCGTGCTCGGCCAGCTCCTCCGGCCTCTCCCGCTCACCCAGTCGCTCGGCATCTGGCTTCGCGACGACTATCGCTATCCGCTGGAGCCCGGCCCGCTGAAGACGCTGACGGTCGTGCTGCTTATCGTCGCCGCCGCGCTCATCATCACGGGGATCGCGAGCGAGGTCCACTCCCGGCGCTGGGGCGCCACGCTCGCGCTGGTGCCGACGCTCGCGGTCGCGCTCGCCACCGCGTCGCTGCTGTCTCCGTACGGGCAGGCCAAGATGCTGGTGATCCTGTCGCCGATGGCGGTGTTCACCGCCGCCGTCGGCGCCTGGTGGCTGATCCGGCGCTTCCGGCCTGCGGGGTGGGTGGCGGCGGCGGTGCTGGCCGCCGGGGTGCTCGGCACGGACGCGATGGCCTACCACTACACCCAGATCGCTCCAACGGGGAGGCTCGAGGCGCTCGACGACGCCCTCCATCACACGGGCTCCGGAACCTGGATGCTGTCGGAATGGGAGGAGTACGCGAAGTTCATCGGACGCGACATCGACCTCGACGTGGGGCCCGAGGGATACGTCACCTATCCGCAACTGCGCTCTCCTGGGGCGATCTTCAACCGCAGCTTCGATGTCGATGAAGTCACCCTGGGCTACCTCGAGCACTTCGGCGGACTCGTCGTCAGGCGTTCCCCGGTGGCGTCCCGCCCGCCCCTGAACTTCAGCAAGATCTACGAGAACGCCTACTACGAGCTGTGGCGGCGGGATCCGCGACGGCCGGCGGTGCTCGAGCACCTTCCCCTCGGCTCCGCAGGCGCGCTCGGAGGCCGCCCGAGCTGCGAGGCCGTGACCGCGATAGCGCGGCGGACGCGGGGCCGCCAGCGGCTGGTCGCCGCCATGGCGCCGGCGGCGCCGACGCTCGACGTGCCGTCCCCGCGCTACACGCCGCGCGGCTGGGGCAGGGCTCCGGTTCCGGACGCGCTGATCCCGGGCAGCGAGGGGTTGATCCGAGCGGAGCTGCCCTTCTCCGGTGGGCGCTACGAGGCCTGGATCCGGGGGAGCGCAGAGCGGCCGCTCACGGTCTCGGTCGACGGCCGCGTCGTCGGAAGGGCGAGCGGCGTCAATACGCCCGGCCAATTCCTCCCGGCGGGTACGGTCACCTTGACGCCCGGCCGGCACACCGTCGTCCTGCGCCGACCGGGCGGCGGCCTGGCGCCGGGCGACGGGAACCCCGGCATCATCGGGCGCCTCGTCTTTCAACCTGTGCCGGCCGAACCCCGGTTGGTCACCGTCGATGCCCACGACGCGCGCCGTCTGTGCGGACGGGCGTGGGACTGGATCGAGCGCGTCCAGTAGCCCGCCGCGGGCGTCTAGCCTGCGATCTCGCGGTAGCGCCGGTCGAGCTCGTCGAGCTTGGCGGGCCAGGCGTATGCGGCGGCGGTGGCGCGGCCGTTGGCGCTGAGGCGCTCGCGCATGGCGGGGTCGGCGAGCAGCTGGTGGATGGCGGATGCCAGCGCGGCGGGCGAGCGGTCGGCGGGCATGAGGCAGTTCTCGCCGTGGACGCAGAAGTCCCGGTTGCCGTGGGCGTCGGTGCAGACCACGGCGGCGCCCGCGGCCATGGCCTCGAGCACGGGCAGGCAGAAGCCCTCGTGCTTGGAGGTCTGCAGCAGGATCGTCGCCTCGTTGAGGAGCCGGTTGACCTCCTCGTCGCTGGGGCGCTCGATGTAGCGGGCGCGCGGGCCGAGGCCATCGACGAGCTGTGGCTCGATGCCGAACAGCCACAGCTCGGGAGCGAGGTCGCCGAGCGCCTGGTACGTGGCGAGCGTGAGCGGGAAGTCCTTCAGCGGGTTGCTGCGACCGAGCGCGAGCACGACGTCTGCGCGCCGCTCGATGCCCTCCAGCGGCCGGATCGCGCGCTCGTCGAGGCCCGGCGTGAACGCCGTCACGTCGCGGATGCCGAGCTCGCGCAGCTGACCGGCGATCCACTCGCAGCCGGCGAAGAAGTGGAACTCCGGGCGGTAGGAGGCGAGCACGTCGGCATGCGCGGCGACGTCGTTCGGGTAGTACGACGTCTCGATGTCCTGCACCCAGTAGACGGCCACGCCGGCAGTGCGCGACGCCTCCCAGACCCAGGGGGCGGTCTCCCACCAGGTCGCGACCTTGATCGCGTCCAGCGGCGCGAGCGCCGCCGCAAGCGTCGGGTAGTCGGAGAAGCGGCGGACGGTCGCGTCCAGCGCGAACCAGTCCGGCCCCGACGGGGCGAGCGTCCACAGCTCGACGTCGTGCCCGCGCGCCGCGAGGCCGTTGAGGTGCGTGTAGATGACGCGGTGCCCGCCACCGATGCCGGTGTCCTGGGTCACATAGACGATCTTCTGAGTGCCGCGCGGCTCGGTCGGCTTCGCGCGCGGCGGCGCCGGCCGGGCGACGACCGACGACGCAGGCGCCAGCAGGACCCGGCGGCCGCCGGCCCAGACCTGCGCGCATAGCGCCTCGGCGGCGTCGTCGAGCGTGCCGGCGAACGCGCCTGCGAACGCCGCGACCGCGTCGCCGCGCACGTAGAGGCAGGCGCCGTCGAGCGCGAGCGCCGGCTGCAGCGGCGCTGCCGGTGGCCAGCTAGCCGGGCGCCCGGCCCAGCGGTGCTCGGGACCGTCCGGCGTGAGCGCCACGCCGGCCGACGCGAGCGTGCCGTCGGCGTCCAGCAGCCGCGGCCCGACGACGCTCCCGCTCGCTTGGTGTGCGGCGAGCTGCAGCGGTGGCAACCAGCCGGCTCGAGGCCGTACGCCGGCGCGCAGCAGCACGAGGTCCTCGCCGGGGCGCAGCGCGGTGCGCGCCGCGGCCGGATCCGGCACGACGACCGTTCGGGTGACCGGCGCCGCCGTGGTGCGCCGGGCGGCCCGAGCGGTGGCGCGCGCGTCCGCGCCCGGCCCGACGACGGCGACGAGGACCGGCCGGGCCGAGCGCCGATACCACTCGCGCGCCTGGACCGCGAGGTCGTGCCGGCGCCGCTCGCGCTCGCGCCGCTGCGCCCACGCGCTGCTCGGCATTCGTGCGGCCAGGCGGCGTTCGAGCCACGCGGCCGTCCCGGGGTGGCGTGCGGTGAGGTAGGCGCGCAGGGCGATCCGGCGCGCGCGACTCATGCGAGGTCTTGCGGGACCGGCTCGCGCGTGCCGCTGGCGGCCTGCTCGGCAAGCGCGCGATAGTGGCGGTCGAGCTCGTCGAGCTTGGCGGGCCAGGCGTAGGCCCGTGCGGTGACGCGGCCATTGGCGACCAGCCGCTCGCGCAGCGCGGGATCGGCCAGCAGCTGGTGGATGGCGTAGGACAGCGCCGCGGGCGAGCGGTCCGGCGGCATCAGGCAGTTCTCCCCGTGCTCGCAGAAGTCGCGGTTGCCGTGGGCGTCGGTGCAGACGACGGCGGCGCCGGCGGCCATCGCCTCGAGCACGGGCAGGCAGAAGCCCTCGTGCTTGGAGGTCTGCAGCAGGATCGTCGCCTCGTTGAGGAGCTCGTTGACGCGCTCGTCGGTGGGCCGCTCGATGTAGCTCGCGCGCGGGCCGAGCCCCTCCGCCAGCTCCGGCTCGATGCCGAACAGCCACAGCTCCGGGACCGGCTCCGGCAGCGCCTCGTAGGTCGAGCGCGTGAGGGGGAAGTCCTTCAGCGGGTTGCTGCGGCCGAGCGCGAGCACCACGTCCTCGCGCCGCTCGACGCCCTCCAGCTCGCGGAAGCGCTCGACGTCGATCCCGGGCGTGAAGGTCGTGACGTCGGACGGCACCATGCGCGAAAGCTGATCCTGGATCCACTCGGAGCCGGCGAAGTAGCGGAACTCCGTCCGGTAGGACGCGAGTACGCGCGCGCGGTCGGTGTGATGGCGGTAGTAGGACGTCTCGATGTCCTGCACCCAGTAGACCGGGACGCCGTGCAGGATCGACGCCTCGAAGACCCAGTCCGCCGTCTCCCACCACGTGGCCACCTTGACCGCATCGAGCGGCGACAGCGCCTCGATCAGCGCCTCGCGGTCCTCGAACGTCCGCACCGGCACCTGCAGGTCGAACCAGTCCGGGCCCGATGCGGCGAGCGTCCACAGCTCGACGTCGTGCCCGCGCTCGGCGAGGCCGTTGAGGTGCGTGAAGATCACACGGTGGCCGCCACCGACGCCGGTGTCGAGCGTCACGTAGACGATCCTCACCGCGCCGTCCTCGGTGCGCACCTCGCGGCGGTCGAAGACGTCACCCCAGCGCGACCAGAAGCGCGCCTGCGAGCGCAGCTCGCGGGGGCCCTGCATCAGCCCGCGCGTCTTGGACTCGGCGTGCGTGAGCACCGCCGCCGGGGCGTAGAGGACGCGGTGGCCGCGCTCCCACGCGCGTAGGCAGTAGTCGACGTCCTCGAAGGCCATCTCGTAGCCCTCGTCGAGCAGGCCGAGGTCGTCGAGCGTGTGCCGCGTCACGTACATGCACGCGCCCGTGACGGCCAGCGTCGCCTGCGTCACGGCGGCCTCGCCGAGGTCGCCCTGGCGCCCGCGGTAGCGGTGGTCGAACCACTCCGGGTGATACGGGTTGCGGACCATGCCGGCGAACTGGATCGTCCCGTCCGGATACAGCAGCTGACCGCCGGTGACCCCCGCGTCGCACGTGTAGGCGGTGTGCTGGAGGACCTCGAGCCAGCCGGCGTGCGCGATCACGTCGGAGTTGAGCAGCACGACGTCCTCTTCGGGCCGCGCCGCGGCCATGCCGCGGTTGCAGTTGCCGGCGAAGCCGCGCTGCGCGTCGCCGAGCACCAGTTCGACGCCGAAGCGCGACTCGAGCTCGCGGAGCCCGGGAAGATGCTCGGGCCCCGAGCCGTCGTCGGAGACGATGATGCGGACGCGGTGGCGGTTGGTCGTCCGCCGCAGGCTCTTGACCGCCTTGCGGGTCACCGCCGGGTCGCCGAAGGTCGGAATCACGACGGCGACCGGGCGGGCGTTCTCGCGATACCAGCGGCGTGCCGGCGCCGACGGGTCGGACATCCGCGCCGCGAGCCCGAGCCGCGCGCCGACCGGCGTCAGCCGCAGCGGGAAGGTGACAACTCGAAACGCGAACTCGCGCGGGCCGTGGTAGCGGTAGGTCAGGTAGGCGCGCCGCGGTAGCCCGGCGAACAGCCGGCGCAGGCGGCGAAGTGCGTAAGCAACGGTCGGCAGCATTGAGACGAGAGGCCGGACCGCCCCCGGCGAGCGCAAGACTCTAGCGAGGCCGGCGATCTATCCTGCCCGGCCCGTGGCCGCCGCCGTGACCGTCGCGATCCCCGTGCTCAACGGCGGCCCGCTGCTGCTGGAGGTGCTCGCCGCCGTCAACGCGCAGCGGCTCGACCGCGATGTCGAGCTGCTCGTCTGCGACTCCGGCTCGACCGACGGCAGCGCCGAGGCGGCCGAGCGCGCCGGCGCCCGCGTCCTGCGCATCGCGCGCGGCGAGTTCTCCCACGGCGGCACCCGCAACCTGCTCGCCGCCGAGGCGCGCGGCGAGCACGTCGCGTTCCTGACCCAGGACGCGACGCCGGCGCACGACGGCTGGCTCGCGGCGCTGCTCGGCGGCTTCGAGCTGGCCGACGACGTCGCGCTCGTCACCGGCCCGTACCTGCCGCGGCCCGACGCTCCGCTCCCCGTCCGGCGCGAGCTGACGGAGATGTTCGACGCGCTGGCCGGCGGCCCGCGCGTCTACCGGCTGGCGGACGCCGGCGAGCCGCCGCGCCCCGGCCTGGCGACCTATCACTCCGACGCCGACGGCGCGCTCGCCAAGGGGGTCTGGCGCGAGGTCCCGTTCCGCGCCGTGCCGTACGCGGAGGACCAGCTGCTCGCACTCGACGTACTGCGGGCCGGGTACGCGAAGGCCTTCGTGCCGGAGGCTGCCGTCCTGCACTCGCACCGCTACGGCGCGCTCGAGCAGATGCGCCGCCACTACGACGAGTTTCGCGCGCTGCGCGAGGTCTTCGGCCACGTCGCGGACGCGCACCCGCGCCGGCTCGCGGGGCACGTGCGCGCCCAGGTCCGCGCCGACCGCCGCTACGCCCGCGAGCGCGGATTCGGCGCCGAGTCGTGGCGCTCGCTCGTCTACCACGCCGGACGCGCCGTCACCGCGGCGGCCGGGTCACGCTCGCGCTGGCCCGGGGTCTAGAGCTCTTCGGCGACGTGCGGGGCGGCGCGGTTGAAGTACCAAAAGCCGACGACCGCCGTGCCGAGGACGATCGCTATCGGAACCAGCAGATGCGTGACCCCGCCGATCGCGTCCTTCGCGCTCGGCACGCTCGGATCGAAGAGCGCGTGGCGTGTCTGCTGGATCACGACGGCGAGCGGGTTGAACATGATCAGCTGCCGCGCCCAATCGATCTTGACGACCTCGAGCGTGTAGATGATCGGCGTGGCGTAGAAGGCTGCCATCGTCACCACCTCCCAGATCGGCTGGATGTCCCGGTAGCGCACGAACAGCGCGGACAGGAGCATCGCCAGGCCGAACGCGAAAACCACGAGGAAGCCGAGGAGCGGGATGAACTCCAGGAACCGCACGGTCCACGGCACGCCGGCGATGATCATGAAGACGACCACGGCGATGAGGTTCACTGCGAGGTTCAGCAGTCCCGTCATCGTGACGGCGACCGGGATCACGATGCGCGGGAAGTGGATCTTGCGCACGAGGTTCTCGCGGTCGAGCACCGCTCGCACGGAGCCTGCCGTGACCTCGACCCAGAACTGGTAGAGCATGATGCCCATCAGCAGCAGCTGCGGGTGGTACTTGACGCCCGCGCTCAGCTGGACGAACTGCGTGAAGACGATGTAGTAGACACCGAAGAGCAGCAGCGGACGGGCGAGCTGCCAGATGTAGCCGAGCGCAGAGCCGAAGAACTTGAGGCGGAACTCGAGGTACGCCAGCGTCCACGCGAGGTGCAGCATCCGGCGCCAGCCGCCGCTGAGCGCCCCCGGTCCGGTGATGCGCTCGCCGCCGGAAGCGGCGATCGCCTCGATATCCGTGCTCACGACGCGATCTCGGCGGCCGGACGGGCCGTCACACCGTGCTCGAGTCGCAGCTCGTGGTCGAGATCCACGAACCCACCCGTCGACAGCGTGCCGGTGGAGTAGAACGGGAGCGTCCTGGGCCGATGGTCGGCCAGTTCGAGCCCTCCGCGCGACGAGACCGACGGAGAGAGATAGAAGTGCCCTGGCGAGAGCACGTTCCGGAAGCGGACGGTCAAGGTGGCGCTCTCGCCGGCCTCGAAGACGCCGGTGTACTCGTCCGCCCAGAGCGTGCTCGTGGCGAACGCCGTGCCCTGCTCATGCGTCTCGACGGCCAGGCCGACGGTCGGGTGCTCCATCCGCTCGCGGAAGTCGATCAGCGCGCGAACGGTCATCTCCTCGCCATGCGGAATAGCGTTCGTCGTGTTCCCGCCGGCGTCCTCGATCCAGATGTCGGTGATCTGCGCACGCCCGTTGCCGAAGCGCAAGGTCGGCGCCGGCGTCCCGCTGCCCGTGTCGCGGTTGAAGTTCATCTGCAGGTACTGATTGCCGACGAGCTCCGGGTCGCCCACGGTGACCACGTCGCCGCGCTCCATCAGCATCGCACGGTGCGCGAAACGCCGGACGGCGCTCATGTCGTGCGTGACGAGGATGATCGTCTTGCCTTCGTCGCGCAGGCGGTTGAACTCGTCGAAGCACTTCTGCTGGAACGAGGCGTCCCCGACCGCGAGGACCTCATCGACCAGCAGCACGTCCGCGTCCACCTGGACCATCACGGCGAAGGCCAGCCGCACGTGCATGCCTGACGAGTAGTTCTTCAGCTTCAGGTTCTCGAACTCGCGCAGCTCGGCGAAGTCGATCACGCGCTCGTAGCGCGCCCGCGCCTCGCCGGGCGTCAGCCCCAGCATGATGCCGTTGAGGATGACGTTGTCGCGAGCCGCGAGGTCGGGATTGAAACCAACGCCCAGCTCGATGAAGGTCGACATGCGGCCGTTGACCCAGATCTCGCCGCCGTCAGTCTTATAGATCCCGGCGATGAGCTTCAGCAGCGTGCTCTTACCGGAGCCGTTGCGACCGACGATGCCGAAGAACTCGCCGCGCTCGACGGTGAAGCTGGCACCGCGGACCGCGACGAACTCGTCATGGCTCCGGCGACGGAACGGATGCAGCGCACGTTCCTTGAACGTATGCATCTGCTCGTGCGGGCGGCGGAAGTGCTTGCTCACGCCGTCGACGACGATCGCCGGTGCGCTCATTGCGTCCATGATGGCAGCCTCAACTGCGGGTCATGACCACCTGGGCGGACCTCCCTACTCGGAGAATGTCGTCCAGTCGCAGGGGCTTGAGCACCCCGTCGTCGTTGACGTCGTTGAATCGCCAGCCGCCGTTCTCGTAGCCGCGGAGAAGGTCGCAGAAGGGCGTCCACTCGTCGCCCATGCGGTCCTTGAAGACCTCAAACGTCACGACGTCGATCTGGTTGCGGTCGAGCATGCCGGCCATCCCCTTCAAGACGCGGTGCTCGCTCCCCTCGACATCGATCTTGACGAGGTCCACGTGTCCCAGCTCGCTGGAGCGGGCGTCGAGTGGCTCGACCTCGACCTCGATGTCGCTGACCGTGTCGCTCGGCACGTCGCGCGTGTAGCTCGCGTCGAGCGGTCGAAGCGAGCTGTTGCCCATGTAGCGCTCGGTCACGTGCAGCGTGAGCTTGCCCTGGAGGTCCGCCACGGCCGCCGCATGGACGGTGACGCGGTTGCGGATCCAATTGAGCGTCAGGTTCTCTTCGAGGAACTCGCGCACCCGAGGATTGGGCTCGAAGGCGAAGACATGACCCGAGTCGCCGACGCGGGATGCCATCAGCACCGTGTGCATGCCCATGTTGGCGCCGATGTCGACGGCCTTCTGGCCCTCCTGCAGCCTGCGCAGCAGGTAGCGCGAGAACGGTGCCTCATAGATGCCGTTGGCGACCAGCTCAGGAGTGAGGCTGCGGTCGTCGGCGGCGAGCAGGAGCTTCCCGCCCCAGACGGTGTTGACGAGGACCTTCCCGTCGCCCAGGTAGGCCCCGTGCGTCCCCTCGGAGGGCATCCCGTCGAGCCGCTGCCCGATCGCCTCGAGCCAGCCCTCGAGGTCGCGGAGACCGCGGTGCATCTCGTCGCGGAGCTCGTCGATCAGGCGCTCCAGGCTTCGCCCTTGCGATTCCAAGCGACCGATCGCCTGCTCCTGATTCACCTGCGCGTCCACGATCCTGGCAGTCCGCGCCGACAGCTCGTTCGATTCCGCGCGGAGCTGCTCGAACGAGCGCTGGAGACCGCCGACGCGCCGGTCGCGTAGGACTCTGTGGCCGACTCCGCGCGCCCGGCGCAGGCCGGGGATCCGGGTGACCCTGCCCTGCGGTGCCTGGCCCAGGCTCGAGATCGTCGCGGCCTGAGTGTCGACCACGACGGCGTCGATGCCTCGGCTCGCCGCCTCCGGTGCAGACGCGATGTCAGCCAGGACGCGCCTGCGCGGGGTGCTCCGGAGGCGTGCCAGGTTGCCGGCGGCCGCGGGGTCGGGCTCGCGGCCCAGGAGGAGCCGGTAGGCGCCGGCGACGAATTCGGCGTCGTCGGCCTTGCTGAGTGACAGAAGCTCCTCGTGCAGCTCCCGGGGAGACAGGAACCGAAACTCCAGCAGCTTGCCGGCTCCCGGCACGCGCGCCCGGACCTCGTCGTCGGCAACCAGCTTCCTGAGGACGTCGTGCCGGTCGCAGCCGTTCGCCAGGGCGGCGACGATCTCCGGTGCGCTTGCCGCTGCGCGGTCGTCGCCGAGCAGCGACCCCGCGAGCAGGCGTGCGAACGTGGCGTCGTCACGCCAGAACGCATCGCGAACGCGGCGCTCCAGCTCTTGCGGCACACCTGATCCGATGGTGTCGAGGAAGCGAGGATCGACGCCGAGCATCCTGGCCTCGTCGCTGGTCGCGAGCTCACGCGTGAACTGCTCCCGCGTGACCGCGCCCGAGAGGAGCCGCTCGGTCGCGGTGTCGAGCCCCTGCAGCTCGGCCGGGCGCTGGAGGATCGCGTCGTAGAGCCCGGATACAAAGTCGCGCGCGGGCGCACGGGCGAGCCGTTCGAAGGCCGCCAGATAGTCATGAGGAAACGCGTGGGGAACGAGCAACTCGTCCGTCGCCGCCTCCGGGTCGGCGACGTCTCCCAACTCCCGCATGACGTCGCGAAGTCCCGCGCGGACGGCTGCTTCGCCGTCGACCGCGCCGCCCTGGCCGGCGATGGCACGGTAGACCGCCAGGGTTCGGGCAACTGCGACGGCGTTGTCGAACTCCCGCTCGAACCGGGCCCGCCCTGCCGCACCCATGCGCGCGCGCCGTTCCGGATCGTCGACGAGCTCTCGCAGCGCGCGCTGCAGGGCCGCGACATCGTCGACGCCGACGAGCACACCCGTCTCGCCATCGGCGACGACCTCGGTGATGCCGCCGGCCGTGGTGCTGACGACGGGGCGCGAGAACATCATCGCCTCGAGGTTCATGAGCCCGAACGACTCGTAGCGCGACGGCGCGCAGAAGATGTGGCAGTCGCGCAGGAGCTGATCGAGGACCTCATCGCTGACCTCGCCCTCGAACACGATCCGGTCGCGGATCCCCGGCTCGTTCGCCAGCCGCTCGTCGACGCGTTCGCGGTAGCTGCGCGCGTCCTCGGCGGCGTACGGGTTGTCCGCGCCGGCGATCCGCAGGCGAGCCTGCGGGCGCTCCCGCAGCAGCTCGATGGCGGCGTCGAGCAACGTGTCGATCCCCTTGCGCGGCTCGAGCCGGCCGACGAATAGGATCTCCGTCTCGCCGTCCTCCGATGCGGGTGGGAGTGGACCTCCCGCGCGGTCGACCATCCCGTGCCAGACGACCGTTGCGGGCACGTCCGCGGCCGCGGGCGTCGCCGCGCGCAGCGTCTGCAGGTTCGCGTGCGACACCGGCATTAGATGCTGCGCGCGCACGAGCGCGGCGTCCTCGAGCTTGACCTGCCACGCGGTGTGGCTCTTAGCGGCGACTGCCGGCTGCGTCGACGCGATCGTCCGGATCGGCGTGCTGCAGGTCATGACGGTGGGCCAGCGCGGGTCGACCGCGCAGAGGAGGGTCTCCGCCAGCCAGACGTTGCCGGCGACGACGTCGACGCCGAACCGCTCGTGCACGGTGCGGACGGCCTGCCAGACGGCCGTCACATGCGCGAGGTTGTCTCGCAGCGGATGGCCGTCGAGGTGCGGCAGTAGCCGCTCGCCCTCCGGGTGGCGGTGCACCCAGACGCCGTCTTCGTAGTCGAGACGGAACGGCGGCTGCGAACGCGTGACGACGTGCACGTCGTGGCCGACGGCGGCGAGTCCACGGGCGAGGTCGGCGGTGTAGCGGGCGATGCCGCCCATCGGCGCGGGGGGATAGTCAAGCGACACGAGGCAAAGCGACATCCGCTCGCCCTCGGGCGCGATCACCGGGTACGGCAGGAACGCGTCCGGGTCCTTGGCGGCCAGCGCGCGGCCCGCACGTGGCTGCTCCATGCCCTGCAGGAGGCCGGCCTCGAAGCCCTCGGCGACGCGCTCGACGAACCGGCTCGCCTCGCCCGAGGTGAAACGGCCGTGGATCTCGCAGTCGGCCGCCCAGTGGCGCTGCATGTCGACGTACTCGGTGAGGCTCCGGAAGATCTCCTCCATCGGGCGATGGCCGCTTCCGTTGCGGACCGCGAAGTAGCTGCGGTTCTTGACCGGCACGTACGGATCGGTGACCAGTCCCTTGCTGCGCCGCAGATGGCTCGGGAGCATCTTGTGGTGGACCACGGCGCCGTCGAGCGGGCGCAGCGTCCAGCCCGCGTCGATCAGGTGCAGCGCGAGGTCGGATTCGTCCCAGATGTACTCGATGTTCTCGTCGAAGCCGCCGATGCCCTCGAGCGCCTGGCGCCGGAAGCTCATGTTCGTTCCTTGCAGATACAGGAACGGATCGGCGCCCGGGACGGTGAACTCGTCGAACGGAGGCTGCCGGTCGAAGTCCGTACGGCCAACGCGGTCGCATACCGCGTAGCGGTACTGCAGGTTGACGCCGGTCTGGTCGTACACGAGGCCGCCGGCGCCGCCGACCCGCTCGTCGTCGTATGCGGCGACGAGATCCTCGATCCAGCGAGGCTCCGGGATCCCGTCGTCGTCGATGAACGCCACTACATCTCCGGACGCGAGGTCGATCCCAAGGTTGCGCGACTTGCAGAGATTCCGCTCCGAATTCGACGCGACCTTGACCTGGCCGGCGTAGCGAGCGAGCACCTCCGGCGTCTCGTCTTCGCACGGGCCCTGGACGACGATCACCTCGAAGTCCGTGTAGGTCTGATGACGGAGGGCGTCGAGCGTCACACGAAGGCTCGGCGCCCGGTTGGCTGTGGCGATGACGACGCTGACGCGCAAGCGAGAACCTCCCGTGGGGAGCCCGCATCATAGAAAGTGCCATCGCGCCGCTCGAAGGGCCAGTTGCTGGCCTTCGCTGCCGTGTTCGGCCGACCTGGGACGCGGCGCGCCGGCGTCGCGGCGCCCCGCGAATCACGAATGGCGGTGCGCAGTCGCGTGGCTCTGTCCGCCGATGCCCCGGTGGACGTGGTCGTCGGCGCCGACTGACTTGGAAGAGGGCTCGCAGGACCAGCTCAGGTCCGCGCCACCCGATGGCGTGCTCGTATCATCTCCCCGAACTGGGCCGTGATGATCGAGCAACTCAATGCAGGCGGGTTCGCCTATGCCGATCTGAAGCGGTCACCTTCCGCCTGCAGGACTATTCAGGAGAGCACCACTTCGCGATGTACACCCCCGAGTCGCTGTCGGCGCTACGTGCGTCGGCCGGTTTCGACCGGATCGAGGTCGTGACCGAGCGTTGGCAGAACGGCCTGTCTCCCGAGTTCGGGATCGTCGCCCAAGCGGCCAGGGATCGCGTCCGCGACGCGGCTGGGCGCACGTGACCTTTCTCGCGCAGCGCTTCCACATCGTCCACACCACGCCGGCGTGGATGTCCATGCACGAGCGGGTCCTGCTGTACGGCCTCGTCGCTGGGCTCCAGCCGCAGCGGATCGTGGAGATCGGGACCTTCAAGGGCGGCTCGACGCTGGTGATGTGCGCCGCGCTGGACGATCTGGACGCCGACGGCAGGATCGTCTGCGTTGATCCGAACCCGCGCGTGGCCCCGGAGGACTGGGACAGCGTGCAGCACCGCGCGACGATGGTCGCCGAACCCTCGCCGGAAGCGCTGGCGAGCGCCGCCGAGGTGGCGGGCGCCGGCTTCAACTTCGCGCTGATCGACGGCGACCACACACGCGCCGGGGTCGAGCGCGACATCGAGGCAACGCTGCCGACGCTCGCCGAAGAAGCGCATCTGGTCTTCCACGACGCCCACTACTTCGAAGTCCGCGAGGCGATCGACGACGCTGTCCGCCGCCATCCGACGCTGGTGGATGCGGGCCTGGTCTCTGTGGACTCCTCGCCCGACCAGCCGGACGCCGACGGCAACGAGGTCGCCTGGGGCGGCCTGCGCCTGCTCCGCTTCCGCCGCCACGCGTCGTGAGCCTCGCGCGCTCCCGCGTGCTCCGGCCCGCTCGGGCAGCGCTCGGCCGGCGCCTACACGCCCTCATCGACAGCCGCGTTGAGGAGCGCCTCGCTCGCCGGCTCCCGGCGATCGAGGCTCAGGTCGCCGAGCGCGTGCGGCACGACGCGCTGCGCGTTCCGCAGGTTTTCGGTCCGACCGAGCGCCTGAGCGTCGATCCGACGGCGCAGGTCAACGACGCGCTGTTCAACACTGTGTCCGGGACCATCACCGTAAAGGCGCATGCGTTGTTCGGCCATGGCGTAGCCGTGCTCACGGGCGCGTACGACATCGCGGAGGTCGGTTTCGCCGGGAGCGGCGCGATCCTGGCGGCCGGCCGCGACGTGGTGATCGAGAGCGGCGCATCGGTCTCTAGCCGGGCGGTCGTGCTCGGCCCGTGCCGGATCGGCGCTGACGCCGTGGTCGCGGCTGGTGCCGTGGTGACTGGGGACGTCGCCGCGGGCACGGTCGTCGGTGGTGTCCCGGCGAAGCGCCTCGGTTCGGCCGGCCGGCGCAGGGGCCTGCCTCCCGCGACCGACGCCGCGACGGATGTCGGCCGCATGTACCTACACGCCGAGGACGAGGTCGTGACGCCGATCCTCCGAGACCGCGGCGGCTGGGACTCCGACGAGACAGAGGCGCTGCGCAACGTCCTTCGCCCTGGTGCGACGCTCGTCGACGTCGGCGCGAACGTCGGCTATGTAACGCTTCTCGGTGCGCGCATCGTCGGACGGGAGGGACGCGTCGTCGCTATCGAGCCGCATCCTGACAACCTGCGGCTTCTGAGGGCCAACGTCGCTCGCCACGGACTCGCGCACGTCGACGTCGTCGCCGGCGCGGCGTGGGATCGATCCGGAGCCGTGAAGCTGTCCGCGTGCGCCACCAACACCGGGGACCATCGTGTCGGTCCTGTACTCGAGGAGCGGCCGTGGTTGGAGGTTCCGGCACTCACCCTGGACGAGGTGCTCGGCGACACCCAGGTCGACGTCCTCAAACTCGACACGCAGGCGACGGAGCACGTCGCGCTGTGCGGCGCAAGGCGCGTGCTCGAGCGCTGCCGACCGGTCGTGCTGACCGAGTTCTGGCCAGCAGGGATCCGCGAGCTCGGCGACGACCCGCTCGATGCGCTGCACCTCTACCGCGAGCTTGGATACCGCCTGCGCGTGCTCGAGGCGTCTGAGCTCGACGCGGTCGCCGACGAGGAACTCGTAGCGCGCGTCGATCAGCGTCCGGCGCCGTTCGGCGGCTTCGTCACGCTCCTGCTGGAGCCGTAGCGGTTCGCCTCAGGCCAGCGGGCCAGGTGTGAACCGCGTGAGCGCCGCCTGGCAGCCGGCTTGAGAGTCGATGCGCTCGGTCCGGTGCTCGTACGGCTGCATGAATATGACCTTGCCGTACCGCGCCCTCCAGGCGGGTCCGAAGAGCGGCCCGATACCCGGCCGACGCGGCAGTTCGACCTTCGTCGGACCGCAGACGACCGGCTGCGGCGCGAAGATTGCCGCGCCGCGCACGGTGCCGTTGTCCACCGCGAACTTCACCGCGGCGTCAAAGTCGTTGTAGTCGCCGATCTGGTTGATCAGCGGCGCCACGTACATGGTCGACCCGAAGCTGAGCACGAGCGTGCCCGGCGGCAGCGGTGTCCGCAGCGTCGCGTGCATAGCCTGCTCGAGCTTGTGTGAGCCCTGCCAAGCCTTGATGTAGAGGTCGCCCTGCCCGCGGCTTTGAGCCGCGAACGCACCGGCGTACACGAGTGCCAGCGCGCTCATGGTGGCAAAGCCCGCGATCGCCGCCCGCCGCTTTGGGACGGCGCAGGCGGCGAGCGTCGCGAGCACTGCGAGGAGCGCCGTATACGCGACCGCGTAGCCGATGGCGGCCGCCGCGTTGCTGCGGTCGCCCTGCCCGGGCATCAGCGGCCGGTACCACAGAGCTGGGACGAGGAACAGATAGGCGAGCAGCGCGGCGACTAGCCCGAGCAGGCCGACGACCGCGTACCGCGCGAATCGCGGCCGGGCATCCCGGAGGTCGCGAAGCGTTGCCTCTCGCTCGACGACGAATCGCAGACCCAGGCCTGCGGCGATCGCAACGAGAATGACCACGATCGCGATGTCCCAGCGCCCCGACGGCGTGAGCGCGTCGAAGAATAGCCGGCAGGCCTCGGAGACGATCTGCCGTGCATGCGGCCACCAGGTATCCGCCGCGGACGTCTCGGTCCGACCTTGGGTCCTGAAGACCGCCAGCATCACGACCGCCGCCAGGATGTCCGCCCCGGTCTTCACGAAGACCGCGCGCCGCCACCCGTCGCATGCCGCGGCGTAATAGATCGGCGCCAAAGCCAGCAGCGGGAGGGGAAGTTCGTAGAAGCCGGCGGTCAAGGCGAACAGTACGACCGAGGCGGCGAGCAGGCCCCAGCGCCTGCGCGCCGGCCAGTGGCGCAGGACGATCCCGCCGAGCGCGAGCCCTGCCAGCACCAGCGCGTCGGCAAAGTCGAAGATCGATCCCGTCGACCAGAACTTCGCCGAGGAAGTGAACGGAAACGCGACGAAGAGCGTCGCCGCGACGACCGCGAACAGCCATGGAAAGCGCGCGACACGCAGGGCCGCAAACAACGCGAAGCCGGTGAGGGCCAGGAACACGGACACCCAGAGCTGGTGACGGAACGGGCTGTCTCCGACGAATCCGACCCACACCATCACATACGGCACGCTGAGGGGCCGGTACTGCGAGACCGAGTAGATGCCGTCCCACCAGTGGAAGAACCCGAGCCGCTCGGGCCCCCCGTTGTACAGCCCGATCGCTCGGAGCCTCCAGTCCTCGAAGAAGGGCCCTCCGTGCTCCAATGCGCGCCAGGTCACGACCACGACGGACGCCACGACGACCGCGATGGCGGTAGGGAGGCCGAGCCGGGGCGCGAAGGCGACGACCTGCGGGACCCGCTCCGTCAGCGCGGACGGACGCCGCGTTGGGCGCTCGCGCAGCGAGAGGTCGGTCACGCGGTGTCTCCGGCGGGCTCCGACTCGGCGTGGAAGACCCCGTGGCGGAGCATCAGAAACCCCGTGGTCGACGTCACCGCGACAACGCCCAGGAACGCGATCTGCGGCGAGATACCGAGGCTCGGCGCAAGCAGTTCAGTCGCCGCCAATGTCGTTGCGTACTGGATCACACCCACGATCGCGTACCGGAGGACCTGGCGATGTGGACGCAAGGCGAAGCTCTCCACGTGGCGGAAGACGAACCATCGCTGCATCGAGAAGTGCAGGACGACCGCGAGTGCGTAGCCGATCGCAACCGCCGCTGGCATCGGCAGTCCGGCGACGGTCGACAGCAGCAGCGTCAACCCGATGTACACGACCGCGACGGCCCCGCCGGTGATCAGGAACCGAGCTTCGGGCCGAGCCAGCACGAATCGAGCCAGCGCAGGAGGATTGGCGGGCAGTCCTGCCATCTGTGGTGCCCAAGTCTAGGGGCTCCTGCGCACCGCGAATCCGCGGGACGAAGGCCGCTAGGATTCCCGCCTTCGGTCGTGCCGGGCCCACGATCGCTCTCGCCCGCCGTCCTCCCGCGCATGCTCATCACCCGCACACCGCTACGGATCTCGATCGGCGGCGGAGGGACCGACCTGCCGTCCTTCTACCGTGAGTGCGACGGCTTCGTGATCTCGGCCGCGATCAACAAATACATGTTCATCGGGCTGAATCGGACGTTCACCGACGACTACCTGATCAAGTACTCGCAACTGGAGCGGCGCCGCTCGGTGGCCGACATCGAGCACCGGATCGTGCGCGCCGTGTTCGAGGCGCATGATCTCGAGCCCGGCCTCGAGATGGTCTCCCTAGCCGACATCCCGTCCGGCACCGGCCTCGGTTCGTCGGGCGCGTTCACGGTCGGCCTGCTGCGCGCCGTGTACGCACACAAGCGCGAGCACATCGCGGCCGAGGCGCTGGCCGAGGAGGCGGCGCGGATCGAGATCGACGTGCTGGGCGAGCCGGTGGGCAAGCAGGATCAGTACATCGCTGCCCACGGCGGGCTGACGTGCTTCGAGTTCCGCGCGGACGACAGCGTGGCGGTCAGCCCTCTCGCCGTCTCGCAAGAGACCGTGCACGATCTCGAGGAACGCCTGCTGCTGTTCTTCACCGGTTACTCGCGCTCGGCCGGCTCGATCCTCGCGGACCAGCGGACGCGTTCGGAGCGCGGCGATGCGCAGATGCTCGAGAACCTGCGACAGACAAAGCAACTGGGGCTCCGCATCCGCGAGGCGCTCGAGGCCGGGCGGCCCGAGGACTTTGGCCGCATGATGGATGAGCACTGGCAGCGCAAGCGCGCGCGCTCCTCCGGCATGACGAACGACGACATCGACCGCTGGTACGCGACCGGCGTGAGCAACGGTGCGATCGGGGGCAAGCTCGTCGGCGCCGGCACCGGCGGCTTCCTGATGTTCTACGCGGCGGATCCGCCCGCGCTGCGGGCAGCGATGAGCGGACACGGCCTGACCGAGACGCGCTTCACCTTCGACCACGACGGCTCGACCGTCATCGTCCGCAACTGACATGCAGTGCGTGATCCTCGCCGGCGGCCTGGCCACCCGCATGCGGCCGGCGACCGAGACGATCCCGAAGGCGCTGCTGTCCGTCGCCGGCAAGCCGTTCGCCGACCACCAACTACGCTGGCTCGCGTCGGACGGCGTGACCGACGTCGTGTTCGCGATCGGCCACCTGGGCGGCCTGATCCGCGACTTTGTCGGCGATGGCGCGGCGTGGGGGCTGCGCGTGCGCTACACCGACGAGGGCGACCGGCTGCGCGGCACGGCCGGCGCACTGCGTCTGGCGTATGACGCGGAGCTGCTGGAAAACGCGTTCGCCGTGCTCTACGGTGATTCGTTCCTGTCCGTGGACGTGGGGGTCGCGTTCGCCGAGTTCCGGCGCGCGCGTCGCGACGTTCTGATGACGGTCTTCCGCAACGACGGCGCCTGCTCAAACGCGCGACTCGAGGGTGGCTCGGTCGTTTATGACAAGACTGCCGCCGATCCGGCGGCAGTCGGCATGCGTTACATCGACTATGGCCTATCAATCATCGACCGCGACGCGATCCTGCCCGCGGTCCCGCCCGAAGCGGTCATGGACCTCGCGGACCTCTATCGCCGGCTCAGCCTGGAAGGACGCGTTGCCGGGTTGGAGGTGACCGAGCGCTTCTACGAGATCGGCTCGCCCGAGGGCCTTGCCGAGCTCGAGCACCGGCTCGCCGGCCCGGGAGGCGTGTCATGACGAGCGTCGCGACGCCGGACCGGCTCGACGTCGAACTTCTGATCCCGGAGGAAGATGTCGACGACCCGCGGCTGTCGATCGTCATCCCGGCGCTCAACGAGCAGCTCACGATCTCCGACTTCGTCGCCTGGTGCCGCCAGGGGCTCGACGCCGCCGGCGTGCGAGGAGAGATCCTGATCGTCGACTCCTCGACCGACGACACGGCGAAGCTCGCGGTCGCCGCCGGCGCCCGCGTGCTGCGTGTTCCCAAGCGCGGACTCGGGCGCGCTTACATGGACGCGATTCCCTACATCCGCGGCGAGTGGGTGCTGATGGGGGACGCGGACTGCACCTACGACTTCCGCGAGCTCGCGCCGTTCGTGGACGCGTTCCGCGACGGATACGAGTACGTGATGGGCTCGCGCTGGAAGGGCTCGATCGAGCCGGGCGCGATGCCGCGGCTGCACCAGTATTTCGGCACGCCGGTCACGACGTGGATCCTCAACCGGCTGTACTCGAGCCACTTCTCGGACATCCACTGCGGCATGCGCGGGATCACGCTCGACGCGCTGAAGCGGATGCAGCTGCAGTCGGAGTCATGGGAGTACGCGTCCGAGATGGTTCTGAAGTCCGTGCACATGGATCTGGCCACGACCGAGGTCGCCGTCACCTTCCTCAAGGATCGCGAGGGCCGGCTCAGCCACCACAAGCGCTCGGGCTGGTTCTCCCCGTGGGCCGCGGCCTGGATCAACCTGCGCGCGATGTTCGTCTACGGCTCCGACTTCTTCCTGCTCAAGCCGGGGGCGCTGCTGCTGGCGCTGGGGATCCTGCTGACGTTCCCGGTGACGTTCGGCGACCTCGCCATCGGCTCGCTCACGCTGTCGCTCAACTGGCAGTTCCTCGGTGTCGCGATGTTCGTCGTCGGGCTGCAGTTCGTGTTCCTCGGCGGCGTCTCGCACGTGCTGTTCGACTACACGGGCCGCAGGAAGCGCCGCTGGCTTCGGCTCTTCCCCTACACGCGCTCGGTCTTGATCGCGTTCGTCACGGGTGTGGTCGGCGTGCTCCTCACGCTCTCGCTTGTCTACGCGTACGTCAGTCAGGACTATCGGCTCCCGCGCCCTGACTCGATCGAGAAAGCGCATCTTGCGGTGACCGGTCTCGCTCTTGCGATCGCCGGCGCGCAATTGTTCGTGTTCACACTCCTCCTGCACGGCACCGTCGTGGCGACGGCCAGGGGGCGCGTTGACCTGGAGGCAACGGAGGACTAGATGATGCCGGTCAAGTACTCGACCTACTACGGGAAGCTGCTGCGCGACGGCGGGTTCTCGATCGCCAAGGGCGCCGCCCTTCCGCTCGTCCGTCGCGAGGCCGTGCGCTCGGGCGCCTACGCGATGGCGTACCCGGTCTCGGCGTACGCGCCGTGGGAGGCCGACGAGCCGTTTCAGCAGGTCTATCAGGCGGTTCGCCGGCACACGCTCGTCGACGTGTGGCGCTGCCACGAGCTGTGGGAGCTCGTCGGCGAGCTGCGCGAGATCCCGGGCGCGATTCTCGAGGTCGGGGTCTGGCGCGGCGGCACCGGCGCGGTGATGGCGCGGCGGGCAGAGCTGCTCGGCATCGACGAGCCAGTGTTCCTCGCGGATACCTGGGAGGGCGTGGTCAAGACCGGTGCGCTCGACATCTACTACCGCGACGGCAAGCACAGCGACACCTCGCGCGAGACGGTCGAGAGCCTCGTGCAGGGTCTCAGGCTCAGGAACGTCGAGCTCCTGCAGGGGATCTTCCCGGACGACACGGCCCACTCCGTCGGCGACCTCCCGCTGCGTCTGTGTCACATCGACGTCGACGTCTACCAGTCCGCCAAGGACGTGTTCGAGTGGGCGTGGCCCCGGCTGTCGACGGGCGGGTTGGTCGTCTTCGACGACTACGGCTGTGCCGCGACGCCGGGGATCACGGAGTTCGTCAACGAGCAGCGCTCGCTCACGGATCGCCTTGTCGTCCATAACCTCAACGGCCACGGGATCATCGTCAAGCGGTGAGCTTCGCCGAGCGCTATCTCGAGCAGACAGCGCGCGTGATCGACGCGCTGGACGCCGCCGCGATCGAGGCCGTGGCCTCCGGGCTCGCCGACCGGCGCGGCCGCGGCGGGCGGCTGTTCATCCTCGGCGTCGGCGGCTCCGCCGGCCACGCCGGCCACGCCGTCAACGACTTCCGCAAGCTGTGCGCGTTCGAGGCCTACGCGCCGACCGACAACGTCTCCGAGTTGACCGCGCGCACGAACGACGAGGGATGGGACACGACGTTCTCCGCCTGGCTCGAAGGCTCGCGCGTCCGCGCCGACGACGCGGTGCTCGTTTTCTCGGTGGGCGGCGGCGATGCCGAGCGCGGCGTCTCGGCCAACCTCGTCCGCGCAGTGGACGCGGCGAGCGCCGCGGGCGCCGGGATCTACGGCATCGTCGGCCGTGACGGCGGGCACACCGCGCGCGTCGCGGACGCGTGCGTCGTCATCCCGCCCCTGTATCCGGAGCACCTGACGCCGCACACCGAGGCGCTGTGCGCCGTCGTCTGGCACCTGCTCGTCAGCCACCCGGCTCTGAAGGCGGCTGAGACGAAGTGGGAGGCGGTGGCGCCGGCGTGAGGGCGTTCATCGTCGGCGGCGCCGGGTTCATCGGCAGCCATTTCACCGACGCGCTGCTGGCCGACGAGGCCACGCGCGGCGTGACGCTCTATGACAACTTCAGCTCCGGCCGCGAGTGGCACTACGCGCATCACGGCGACGACCCGAGGCTTGCGGTCGTGCGCGGGGAGGCGACCGACCGGCAGGCGCTCGCCGGCGCGATGGAGGGTCACGATCTCGTGATCCACCTCGCGTCGAACCCGGACATCGCCGCCGCGATGACCGATCCCGCCGTCGACTTCGACCAGGGCACCCTGATCTCCCACACCGTCGTCGAGGCGATGCGGCTCACGGGCACTCCGCGCATCGCGTATGCGTCGGGCAGCGGCGTCTACGGCGACCTCGGCGAGCACGAGGCGACGGAGGACCACGGGCCGCTGGTCCCGGTCTCGACCTACGGCGCCAGCAAGCTCGCCGGCGAGGCGCTGATCAGCTCCTACGCGTACATGTTCGGCTCGCGCGGGGTCGCGTTCCGGTTCGGCAACGTGGTCGGCCGCCGCCAGACACACGGCGTCGGCTTCGACTTCGTCCGGCGACTGCTGGAGGATCCCGAGCGGTTGACCGTGCTCGGCAACGGGACGCAGAGCAAGTCGTACATCCTCGTGGGAGACGTCGTGCGCGCCGTCTTGACCGCCGTGGACGCCGCGGAGTCGCCGTTCGGCGTCTACAACGTCGCGACCGGCGACTACATCACCGTGCGCGAGATCGCCGAGCTGGCGGTCGAAGTCGTCGGCGCGTCCGGCGCCGAGCTGGAGTACGGCACCGAGAACCGCGGCTGGAAGGGCGACGTCCCGATCGTACGGCTCTCCACTGAGCGCATCCGCGGGCTCGGCTGGACGCCGTCGTGCGGCTCGCGCGAGGCGCTGAGGCAGTCGATGGCCGCGATGCTCGACGACCTCAAGGCGGGGATGCCCGCGTGAGCCGTCCCGCCGTGTTCCTGGACCGCGACGGCGTGCTCAACGAGGCGCCGCTCGTCGCCGGCCGCCCGCACCCGCCGGCGACGCCGGACGCGATCGCGCTGCTGCCCGGCGTCGCCGAGGCATGCAGCGAGCTGCGCGCCGCCGGCCTGCCGCTGATCGTCGTCACCAACCAGCCCGACATCGCGCGCGGGACGCAGTCGCGCGCCGCCGTCGACGCTATCAACGCGCGCCTGCGCGAGCTGGTGGACGTCGACGAGGTGGTCGTCTGCCCGCACGACGACGACGACGCCTGCGCGTGCCGCAAGCCACGCCCCGGGATGCTGCTCGACGCAGCCCGCCGCTGGGACGTCGGGCTGGGGCGCAGCGTCATGGTCGGCGACCGCTGGCGCGACATCGAAGCAGGCCGCGCCGCCGGCACCAAAACCGTCTTCCTCGACCGCAGCTACGACGAGCCGGCGCCCGACGCCGCCGATCTGACCGTCACCGAGCTCAAGGAGAGCGTCACGTGGATCATCGAGACGATCGCCCCGAGAACCTGACGCTGGAGCGGCCGATCGACGCCGCAGAGCTCCAGGTCAAGGTCTTCGCCGACGGGGCGGACCTGCAGGGCATCCTGGACTTGTACGCGAACCCGCTCATCAAGGGCTTCACGACCAACCCGACGCTGATGCACAAGGTCGGGCTGCGCGACTACGAGGCGTTCGCGCGCTCGTTCGTCGAGGCGGTGCCGGACCGCCCGATCTCGTTCGAGGTCTTCTCGGACGAGTTCGCGGAAATGGAGCGGCAGGCGCGCAAGATCGCGGCTTGGGGCGAGCACGTCCACGTGAAGGTGCCCGTCACGAACACGCGCGGCGACCATTGTGAGGAGGTGCTGCGCCACCTCGTCGCCGACGGCGTCCGGCTCAATGTCACGGGCATGATGACCCTGCGCCAGGTGTCCTGGGTCGCCGAGGCGATCGGCGGCGGCGCGCCGTCGTACGTCTCGGTGTTCGCCGGCCGGATCGCCGACACCGGACGCGACCCGCTGCCGATCATGCGCGAGGCGCTCGACGTGCTGGCCGTGCACGAGAACCTCGAGCTGATCTGGGCCAGCCCGCGCGAGCTGCTCAACGTCGTGCAGGCCGATCAGATCGGCTGTCACATCATCACGGTCACGCACGACCTACTCAGGAAGCTGCCGTGGCTCGGACGCGACCTGGACGAGTTCTCGCTCGACACCGTGCGCATGTTCCACCGCGACGCAGCGGCCGCCGGATTCACGCTGTGACGGCGACGCGCCGCTTCAATGCTCCACCCGCGGCGCGTTATGTGCATCCGCACGCGGTCACGGAGGTCGAGGGAGAGCACGATCGCGCCCTCGACATCGCCGACGAGGCTTCGCCGAACTACCTGACGTGGATCGCCGATCTTTGCCGGCCGGCGCTCGGCGCACGCGTGCTCGAGGTCGGCGCCGGGTTCGGCGCGATCACGATGCGATATTCGGAGGGGCGCGACGTGCTGGCGACGGACATATCGGATGAGTGTCTGGCGGCCTTGCATCGTCGCTTCGACGCCTCCCCAAACGTCCGCGTCGCGCGCCTTGACATTCGGGAGCCAGATCCAACCGAGCGCTTCGACTCGGCCCTGATGGTGAACGTGCTCGAGCACATCGAGGACGATGCGGGGGCGCTGGCTTCTCTGCGACGGGTCGTCCGCCCGGGAGGAACGATCGTCCTGTATGTACCCGCGCTCAACGGGCTCTATGGCGTGTGGGATCGAAAGGTCGGGCACTTCCGGCGCTACTCGAAGTGGCGCGTGCGCGGCGTGGCGCGCGAAGCCGGGCTCGAGGTGCAGGAGCTGCGCTACGCCAACATCTTGGCGATCCCAGCCTGGTTCGTGTTCTCGCGCTCGAAGGTCGAGACGACGATCGGCCAAGGGCTTTCGCTCTGGGATCGCACCGGCGTTCCGCTCGGGCGTGCGATCGAGTCGCGCGTGCCGATGCCGATCGGGCTCAACCTGCTCGCCGTGCTCCGCAACCCGGCCTGAGCCGTCAGGCCGGGCGGCGATACGTCAGCCCGAGGCAGACGTTCATGTGGACGGTCGGGACTATCCGCAACGGGAAGAACCCTCGGTGCTCCCGCTCGAAACGCTGGTCGAGCTCGGCGACGATCTCGCTCGGGATGTTGAAGTGCTCGGTCTTGATGTACCACTCGTAGTCGGTCTTGTAACGCTTCTCAAACGTGCGCTGGGACGTGAACCTGCGACCGATCCGGTAGCTGAATCCGCCCTCGCACGGGATCACGATCGAGAAGTGCCCGCCGGGCTTGAGCAACCGGTGGACCTCGTCCAGCGCGGCCGGCAGGTTGCGCAGATGCTCGAGGACGTGGATGGCGATCACACGATCGAACGAAGCGTCCTCGAACTCGAGGCGCTGCTCGATGTCCCCGATCACCGTCTTGACCTCGGGATGGCGCTCCGAAATCACGTCCGCCATCTCCTGGCGCAGTTCGAGCGCGACGTACTCCTGCTCGCGGGCGTCCTCGTAGTCCAGGTGCTCGCCGAGCCCCGCGCCGATCTCGAGCGTCCGGGTGCAACGCCGCGCCGTGCGTCCGGCATACTGGTGGTTGAAGCGCGCGAGCGGGCCGTAGGTGTCGGAGAGCATCTCGTGGAAGTACTTCATCCAGTCATCGCGGATCGCGCCCTGCTCTTGGGTGAGCTCGGGCATGGGCTTCGGCCACGTCGCGCGCGTCATCGCCGTCAGGCTAGCGTGGCCTGGCGACTTCGATGAACTTGCCGAGCGGATCGCGCTCTTCTATTGGCACCGGTCACAATGACCACCGGATGACTCGCCGGACCACGGTCATACCGCACTAATACCGCCATGTCGCATACGCCGCGCGCGCCGCCTACACGCTGATCGTGTTCACCGGCGCTGCCGTGCGGCTGACCGGCACCGGCCTGGCCCGCTGTTCGCGTGAACCTGCCGCGGACGCCCTGGGGCGTCCAGATCGTGGCGGAGGCCTACGAGCCGGGCGGTGCCCAGCGCTCCGTCGCCTAGATCGATCCCGTGGGGCACTTTGTCACAGGAGGAGCCGGGTCATCGGGTTGCACCTGCTCGACGCGCTGGTGGCGCAAGGCGACGAAGTGACGGTCGTCGACCACCCGCGATGTGGCCACGCGGACAACCTCGCCGGCACGCAGGCGAAGGGCGTGCGGCTCGTGCGCGCCGACGTGACCGACCTGACGGCGCTGCGCGCACGTTCCGCGACGTGCGCCCCGAGGCCGTGTACCACCTGGCGGCGCAGATCGACGTGCGCCGCTCGGTCGAGGACCCGCCCGGCGACGCGAACGTGAACATCGGCGGCACCGCGTCGGTGCTCGAGGCGGCGCGCGACGCGGTGGTGGGGCGCGTGGTGCTGGCCTCGACGGCCAGCGTGTACGGCGACCCCGCCGGGCTGCCCACCACCGAGACCGCACCCGTGGCGCCGCTGTGGCCGTACGGCGCCGGCAAGGCAGCGGCCGAGACCTACCTGGACCTGTTCCAGCGCCTCTATGGGCTTTCCACGCTGTCGCTGCGGATGGCGAACGTGGACGGCCCGCACAGAGCCCGCACGGTAAGGCCGGCGTGGTGGCGATCTTCTGCGGCGCGGCGGCCGAAGGGCGGCCAGCGACGATCTACGGCGACGGCCACCAGACGCGCGACTTCATCCTCGTCAGCGATGTGGTGGCCGCGTTCGCCGCCGCCGAGCGCTCGGACGTCAACGGCAGCCTCAACGTCTCCACCGGGACCGAGAGCAGCCTCAACGACCTCGCGGGTGCGCTCGGCCTCAAGACGGTCAAGGGTCCCGGCGCGGGGAGATCCGGCGCTCGTGCCTCGATCCGGGCGCGGCCGCCGAGCGGCTCGGCGCCGCTGCCGGGCGGCCTGGAGCGGACGCTCGAGACGGTGCGCGCGGGCGCCGGCGCGGCGAGCTGACCCACGCTCCCACGGACGGTTGCCACAATGGAGGCCGCATGCGCCGGCTGAGCCGCACGTTCACTCCGCGCGAGTACCGGTACGTGGCCTACGCGGCGCTCGCGGTCTGCACGCTGATCGTGTTCACCGGCGCCGCCGTGCGGCTCACCGGCTCCGGTCTCGGCTGTCCTGAGTGGCCGCGCTGCGAGGGCACGCGGCTGACGCCGGAGCTGCGGCTGCACGGGATCATCGAGTTCTCCAACCGCGTGATGACCAGCGTGGTCGCGATCCCGTGCGTGGCCGCGGCGATCCTGGCCTGGCGCCGGCGCCCGTTCCGGCGCGATCTCGCGCTGATCGCGCTCGCGCTACCGCTCGGCGTGGTCGGCCAGGCCGTGATGGGCGGCCTCACGGTCCTCTACGGCCTCGCGCCGGGATGGGTGATCGGGCACTTCCTGCTGTCGATGGCCCTGCTGGTCGCGGCGGTCGCGCTCGCGTGGCGGGCGACGTTCGAGCCGGGCGAGCGGCGGCTTGCCAGCGACCGGGTGACGACCTGGGCCGTTCGCGCGCTCCTTGTGCCGGGTGCGATCACGCTGGCGCTCGGGACGATCGCGACCGCCGCGGGTCCGCATGCGGGCGGCGAAGGCACCGGCGACATCGTCCCGCGCCTGCGCTGGCGCGGTGCGGACACGCTCGACTGGGCGATCCACCAGCACGGCGCGCTGGCGACCTTGCTTGGGCTGTCGGCGGTCGGCGTGTGGTTCCTCGCGCGGGCGCGCCGTGCCGACGACCAGACCCGCAACGCGCTGACGGCGGTGTGCGTCCTGCTCGCGTGCCAGGGGTTCGTCGGCGCGACGCAGTACGCGCTCAAGCTGCCCGGCGAGATCGTCTGGTTCCACGTGGTGCTGGCAGCGACGACGTGGATCTCGCTGCTGTGGGCGACGGCCGCGGCGGGCCGGCTTGCACCTCGGCGCGCCGGCGCACCCGCGCCGGCTGCCGGTGAGCTGATCCGCTCGCCCTAGGATTGCGCGCAATGCGATCGCTCGTGACCGGCGGAGCCGGATTCATCGGCTCCCACCTGGTCGACGCGCTCATCGCGCGGGGCGATCAGGTGACGGTCGTCGACCATCTGCAGCGGGGGAACGGCCACAATCTCGCGGACGCGCGTGCGCGCGGCGCGTCCGTCGTGCGCGCGGACGTGACCGAGATCGCGACGATGCTCGACGCGTTCCGCGCCGCGCGGCCGCAGGTGGTGTTCCACCTGGCCGCGCAGATCGATGTGCGGCGATCGGTGGAGGACCCGGCGGCCGACGCGTACGTCAACATCGGCGGCACGGCCGCCGTGCTCGAGGCGGCGCGGGACGCCGGCGTGGAGCGCGTGCTGCTGGCATCGACCGCCGGCGTCTACGGCGACCCCGCGCGGATCCCGACGACCGAGGGCGAGCCCGTGGCGCCGTTGTCGCCATACGGGACGAGCAAGGCCGCCGCGGAGTCCTATCTGCGGCTGTTCAGCCGGCTGCATGGGGTCTCGACGCTGTCACTGCGGATGGCCAACGTGTACGGGCCCCGCCAGGATCCGCACGGCGAGGCGGGCGTCGTCGCGATCTTCTGCGGCGCCGCCGCCAAGGGCCGGCGCGCGCGCCTGTTCGGCGACGGCGGGCAGACGCGCGACTTCATCTACGTCGGCGACGTCGTCGAGGCGTTCATGACCGCTGGGGCGAGCACCGTCGAGGGTGAGCTGAACGTCTCCACGGGGCGCGAGACGACGCTTCTGGAGCTGGCCTCGGCGCTTGGCGTGCGGACGGAGACGCTCCCCGCCCGCGCCGGCGAGATCCGCCGCTCGTGCCTGGATCCGAGCGCGGCGGGCGAGCGGTTCGGCTGGCGCGCGCGGACTGCCGTCGACGACGGACTCGCCAGGACGCTCGAGTGGACCCTCGCGAACGAGCGCGCGCCGGCACCGGCGAGCTAGCCCGCTGGCCATCCGCCTAGGATTGCGCGCCATGCGAGCCGCCGCCTCGACCGTCCGTGCCACGACGTGACCGCCTCCGCGGTGCCCGTCCTGACCGTCATCGTGCCCGTGTACAACGAGGCGCGCCATCTCCCCGAGGTGCTCGAGCGCCTGTTCTCGTCGCCGTGCCCGATCGAGCGTGAGTGGATCTTCGTCGACGACGCGTCGACGGACGACTCGGCGCGGATCCTGGATGAGCTGGCCGCTCCGCGCGGCGTGCAGGTGATCCGGCGGCCGGGCAACGGCGGGAAGGGCATGGCGATCCGCGACGGCATCCGCGCGGCGAGCGGCGACTTCATCCTGATCCAGGACGCCGACCTCGAGTACGACCCGCGCGACGTGCCGCGGCTGCTCGGCCCGCTGCTGGCCGACGAGGCCGACGTCGTCTACGGCTCGCGCTTCCGGCGCGAGCGCCCGCAGGTGCATCGCACGATGCACTTCCTCATCAACCGCACGCTGACCGCGCTCTCGAACCTGCTGTCGGGGATCTACCTGTCGGACATGGAGACCTGTTACAAGGTCTTCCGCTCCGATCTGCTGAAGGCGATGAATTTGCGCTCCCGGCGCTTCGGGTTCGAGGTCGAGAGCACGGCCTACATCGCCAAGGTGCGCGTCCGCATCCACGAGCTGCCGATCTCCTATTTCCCGCGCACGCGGCTGGCCGGCAAGAAGATCACGTGGCGCGACGGCGTCGCCGCCATCGGGCACCTGGTCACGTACAACCTGCTCACGCCCGAGGGCAAGGCGTTCACCGGGCTGCCGGAGCGCTACCGGCCGGACCCGGACGCCTGACAGCCGATCTGCCAAGCTCTGGGCATGGCCGCCGAACCAGAGTCACCGGCCCACGGCCACGGCCACGTCCGGCCGCTCGTCGCCCTCGCCGGCGCGGCACTGCTGGGCGCCGCCGTCGTCAAGGAGCTCCGCATGCCGCCGCGCAAGCGCCACTGGCACGGCCGGCTCGGCCCGTTCCCGTACGACCTGCGCCCGCCGACCGCGAAGCGGGCGCGCGAGCGGCTCTGGAATCCGAAGGGCGGGCTGATCGTCCCGCATGTGTTCGGCGTCGGCTGGACGCTCAACTTCGGGCGGGTCGCCACGCTCGCGCGCAAGAGGCTGGGGCGCTGATGCCGGAGCTGATCGCGAAGCCCTCGCGCGTCGAGGCGGCGGGGACCAAGCCGAAGCTGATCGACGAGCACGTCGGACGGGTGAACACGGGCGAGGAGCGGCTGAGCATCGCGCACATGCGCTCGCCGGCCGGCTGGCTCGAACCGGGGCAGCGGCCTGAGTTCGACGAGTACACGCTGGTGATCGGCGGCGCGCTGCACGTCGAGTACGACGGCGGTACGCTCGAGGTCGGCGCGGGCCAGGCCGTCCTGACCCGCGCGGGCGAGTGGGTGCGCTACTCGACCCCGGAGGGTGCCGAGTACGTCGCCGTCTGCCTGCCCGCCTTCTCGCCGGACACGGTGAACCGCGACCCCTGATGGGCGACTCGATCGGCCTCCTGGTGCACCCGCGCCGCGACAGCCAGGACCTGGTCGCCCTCATCTGCGAGTGGGCCACCGGCCACGGCAAGGCGGTGCGCGGGATGGAGGAGGCGCGCGAGCTGCTGCCGCGCCACATCGTGACCGTGCCCGACGACGCGCTCGCCGAGGGCACGTGGCTGGTGATCGCCGCGGGCGGCGACGGCACGATCCTGCGCGGGCTCAAGCTCGCGCATCCGTATGGCGTGCCGGTGCTGGGCGTCAACCTCGGCCGGCTCGCGTTCCTCGCCGAGGTGCAGTACGACGACCTCGCCGCCAGCCTGGACGCGATCGACCGCGGCGACTTCCGGCTCGAGGATCGCGCCACGATGCGCGTCACGGGCGATGTGGAGGACCGCGTCGCGTTCAACGACGCGGCGCTCACCCGCGTCGCCGGCCATGGCCCGGCCGCGCTCGCGGTCGAAGTCGAGGGGGAGGTCTTCGGGCGCTACACCGCCGACGCGCTCGTGATCGCCACGCCGACCGGCTCGACGGGCTACTCGTTCTCCGCCGGCGGTCCGATCGTGTCGCCGCGCCACAGCGGCCTGCTCGTCACGCCGGTGGCGCCGCACGCCGCCTTCGACCGCGCCGTCTTCCTGCATCCCGACGAGACGCTGCGCGTGCACGTGCTCGAGCGCTCCGCGCCGGTGCTGCTGGAGGTCGACGGCCAGCGCTCGGCCGAGTTGAGCGTCGGCGACTGCGTGCAGTTCTGCGTCGGCGAGCGGCCCGCCCAGGTGATGCGCCTGCATCCCGAGGGCTTCTACGAGCGCGCGCGCCGCAAGCTCCAGATCGCCGACTCGTCCGAGCTCGCGCCGCGGGCGCATCCGGAGGCCGTGTGAAGACTCGCCCTGCGGGCTCGCTTCACCGGGGAGTGTTCGCCCAGAGGGCGAAACTCCCGCGCGCCCAGGCTCAACCCCGCCCTCTCGGCTCGCTTCACCTGGGAGTGCTCGTCCAGGGGGACGTGTGAACCGCCGCGGCCGTGAGCGCCGCGCGCGGCCGCGTCCCGCGCCGGTCGTGCAGAGGACCGACCTCGCGCTGGCCGAGATCGTCGCCGACCGGTTCCGTCCCTCCACCAGGACGCTCCTGCTCGACGGGCGCGAGGCGGGGCAGGTGGACCTGAACGACCCGCGGCGGCTGACGTTCGCGTACATGCGCCGGATCGCCGACCTGATCGACGTCTTCCGGCCGCCGGGAGCGGGGATCGACGCGCTGCACCTCGGCGGCGGCGCGTTCGCGCTCCCGCGCTACCTCGCCGCCACGCGCCCGGCCTCGCGCTCGGAGGTCTTCGAGCTCGACGCGGGCGTCGTCAAGCTCGCCCGCGAGCACCTGATGCTGCGGACCACGCCGAAGCTGCGCGTGAAGGTCGGTGACGCCGCCGACCTGCTGCGCGTCGAGCCGGATCGCTGCGCGGACCTCGTGATCGGCGACGCGTTCGACGGCCCGCACGTGCCCGCGCAACTCTCCGGCGCTGCCTTCGCCGCGGAGGTCTGCCGCGTCCTCAAGCCCGCCGGCGTCTACGTGCTCAACGTGATCGACGTGCCGCCGCTGGACGAGGCGCGCGCGCACGCGGCGGACCTGCGCGCGACGTTCGCGAACGTGCTCTGGATCGCGCCGCCGGGCGTCCTGCGCGCCCGCGCGCCCGGCAATGTCGTGCTGCTCGCGAGCGACGCCGCACTGCCGGAGGCCGCGCTGCGGCGCGCGGCGACGGCCGCGGTCCCACGCGAGCAGGTGCTCGCGGCCTGATGTCGCCGCGGCAGAAGCAGCTCGCGCTGCTGGCGGCGATCATGGGCTCGTTCGTCGCCGGGCTCGACTCGACCGTCGTCAACGTCGCCCTGCCGTCGATCCGCGACGACCTCGGCGGCGGACTGGCCGGCCAGCAATGGGTCTCGAACGCCTACCTGCTCACGCTCGGGTCGCTGATCCTCGTCGGCGGCTCGTTCGGTGACATCTTCGGCGAGCGGCGCGTGTTCTCGATCGGCGTCGGCGGCTTCGGCGCCGTGTCGGTGCTGTGCGCGATCGCGCCGACGATCGAGGTGCTGATCGCCGGCCGCGCGCTGCAGGGCGTGTTCGGCGCGCTGCTGACGCCGAGCGCGCTGGCGGTGATCGCGTCGACGTTCCCGCCGTCCGAGCGCGGCGCGGCGATCGGCTCGTGGACGGCGTGGTCGGGCATCTCGTTCCTGGTCGGGCCGCTGATCGGCGGCTACCTCGTCGACGTGGCGTCGTGGCGCTGGATCTTCGCCATCAACGTGCCGTTCGTGATCGCGACGCTGATGATCGTCGCGGCGGCGGTGCCGCAGGCGCAAGGGCGCCGCGACGTCCGCGTCGACTGGTGGGGCGCCGTGCTGACCGTGTTCGGCCTCGCCGGGCCGGTGCTGGCGCTGATCCGCCAGCCCGAGGCCGGCTGGAGCAGCCCGCAGGTGTGGGCGGTCGGGCTCGGCGGGATCGCGCTGCTCGGCGTGTTCGTGTGGCACGAGGCGCGCACGCCGATGCCGATGCTCCCGCTCGGGCTGTTCAAGCGGCGCAACTTCACGATCGCGAACGTCGAGACGTTCTGCATGTACGGCGGTCTCGGCGCCGTCGGGTTCTTCAACACGCTTTTCCTGCAGCAGGTCGCAGGCTACGACGCGCTCGAGGCAGGGCTCGCGCAGATGCCCGCGACGCTCGTGATGTTCTTCCTCTCGCGCCACGCGGGCGGGCTCGCCGACCGCTGGGGACCGCGCATCTTCATGGGCGTGGGGCCACTGATCGCGGCCACGGGGATCGCGCTGATGCTGCGCGTGGACGCCGACCTGGGCTACTGGACCGACCTGCTGCCGGCGCTGATCATCTTCGCGCTCGGGCTGGTCGCGACCGTGACGCCGCTGACCGCGACCGTGCTGGCCGACGCCGACGAGAGCAACGCCGGCATCGCGTCGGGTGTGAACAACGCGGTCGCGCGCGTCGCGAGCCTGCTCTGCATCGCCGCGCTCGGCGCCGTCGTCGCGGCGCAGTTCTCCTCGAGCCTCGACGAGCAGCTCGGCGGCCGCACGTCGCCGGCGATCGAGCGGGCGCGCACCGCGACGCTGGCGAACGTGCCCGGCATACCCGAGGTGCGGGAGGCGTCCGAGCACGCGTACCACGTCGGGATCGGCGTGTGCGCGGTGCTCGTGGCCCTCGGCGGGGCGCTCGGGCTGGCCGGGATCCGCAACCCGCGCCGGGACATCTCGTGCGCCGACTGCGCCGAAGGCGCCCATTCGGTCCAGGCGCCCCACTCGCCGTATGGGCGGGAAGCCGCACCGGCGAGGCGGTAGGCTCGACGGCATGGAGGCGCTGCTCGCAGCCGGGTTCGTCGAGACCCTGTTCCACTGCCCCGCGTGCGGGACGGCGGGCACCAGCTTCTCACGCCCCGCATCGCTGCTCGACCGCCGCTGCCTCGACTGCGGCGAGCCGGTCGTCACCACAGTGCTGGACCGCTTCGCGCGACCCGAAGCCGGGTAGCGCACGCGCGTCCCCGCCCTCCGGCTCGCCTTGGACCGGAGGGCGGGGCTGCTCCTCCCAGGGGCTACCAGCCGCCGCCGAAGCCGCCCTGGTCGGGCGACTGCGGGAGCTGCTGCTGGTCCTGCGCGCCGGCGGTCGTGTCCGCCGAGCTGGGACGCTGGCCGAGCTTGACGTCGAGCGTCTTCTCGCTGCCGTTGCGGTCGACCTTGAGTTGCACGGTGTCGCCGGGCTTGTGCTCGTCGACCATCGAGGAGAGCGCCGAGGAGCTCTGGACCGCCTTGCCGGAGATCGACGTGATCACGTCGCCCTGCTGGAGGCCGGCCTGCTCGGCCGGGCTGCCGGCCGTGATCTCCGCGACCTGCGCGCCGTTGGAGGCGTCCTGGGTCGAGACGCCGAGGTAGGCGTGGCTGACCTTGCCGCCGTGCATGAGCTGGTCGACGACGCTCTTGACGGTGTTCGAGGGGATCGCGAAGCCGATGCCGACGTTGCCGCCCTGGCCGCCGCTGGAGCTCGAGCCGCTGGTCTCGATCTGCGAGTTGACGCCGATCACCTGGCCGGCCGAGTTGAAGAGCGGGCCGCCGGAGTTGCCGGGGTTGATCGCGGCGTCGGTCTGCAGGACGTCGTTGATCGTGTAGCCGTTGGGCGAGCTGATCTGGCGCTGGAGCGCGCTGATCACGCCGGTCGTGAGCGTGCGATCGAGGCCGTACGGGTTGCCGATCGCGTACGCGGGGTCGCCGACCTGGACCTGGTCGGAGTCGCCGAGCGCAAGCGGGGTGAGGTTGGAGGCGTCGACCTTCAGGAGCGCGAGGTCCGACGAGGCGTCGGTGCCGACGACCTTCGCGTCGAGCGTCTTGCCGTCGCCGATCTTGGCCTTGACGCTCGAAGCGCCGGCGACGACGTGGTCGTTGGTGACGATGTAGCCGTCCTTGGAGACGACGAAGCCCGAGCCGGTCGCGGTCCCCGTCTCGGTCTGGCCGAACGGGCCGCCGGAGGACTGCGTGATCTGCGACGTGATGTAAGCAACCGAGTCCTTGGCCTTCACGTAGACGTCATGAGGAGACAGCGCGCCCGTGGTGGAGGCGACCGTGCGGGTGGACGAGGCGGGCGAGGAGGCGACTTGTACGGTGGATGCCTGCGACTCCGAGTGCAGCGCGTCGGTGGCTACCGCGCCGACGCCGCCGCCTATGACGGCCGCGGCGGCGATCGGGACAAGGGTTCTGGGGAGGTGCATGACAGATACTGTGGCCCCCGTCGTTTAGCGCTTCCTGGCCATTCATTAAGCGGCTCATGGAGCGTTCCTAAGGAATTCGTAGGTGCGCGAAGCCGGGCGTCTCGAGGACGCTGCCGTCCGCGAGGATCGTCATCGCCTCGTAGCCGTCGAGCGTCGCCGTCCAGTCCGGCCCCAGGACGAACGCGGCGGTCGCGTAGGCGTCGGCGGTGCCGAGGTCGGGGCCGACGATCGTGACGCTGAGCACGTCCTCGGCCGCGCCGCGGATGTGCGCGCCGCGCTCGTAGGTGCCGGACGTCGCCACGCCGGCGTCCGCAAGCTCGATCACCGCCGCGACCTTGCCGCGCTCGAGCGGGTGCTGGATCCCGACGCGCCAGCGACCTTTCACGCGCACGTCCCCGCCGGCGTTGACGTAGGCCTCGGGAGCGATCATCGCGGCGGCCCGCTCGACCGCCCAGCCCTTCACGAGCCCCATCGGGTCGCCGTCGAAGGCGCCGCCCGTGCGCTCGCGCAGCTCCTCGCAGCGCGCGAGCACCTCGCGGACGAGCGGGTCGCGGTGGTCGCCGCGCGAGATCGCGCTGTCGGCGCGGTAGGTGCTGAAGGTCGCGTCGACCCAGCGCAGCCAGTCGAACACGGGATCCAGGTCGGCGTCGCCGCGGACGGCGACGCTGACCGGCATCCCCATCAGGTGCTCGACGCGGTGCACGTCCCGTCCAGGTGGCCGTGGACGGCGAACGCGCCTTCCGCCTCGCCGAACGTGACCTGCGACGGCAGCAGCACCGGCTTGCGGAACCGCACCTCGGCCGTGAACGCGTCCGGCAGGCGCAACGCGGCGAGGCAGCGCGCCTTCGTCCACATCCCGTGCGCGATCGCGCGCGGGAAGCCGAACGCCCTCGCCGTCAGCCCGTGCAAGTGGATCGGGTTGTGGTCGCCGGAGACGGCGGCGTAGCGGCGCCCGAGGTCGTCGGGCAGCCGCCAGCGGGCGGTCACCGGCGGTGGCTCCGGCTCCGGCTCGCGCGGCGCGCTCTCGTCGCCGCGTGCCGTCAGGTAATCCCGGTGCGCGCCCGAGCGCTCAGAGCCGCCGCGCTTGAGCATCGTGCTGAAGCCCTCCCACACGAGCTCCTCGCCCGTGTAGGCCTGGCTGACGAAGTCGAACGTGCGGCCGCGCCGGTGCGGCGAGAAGGCGCCGGCGTGGACGCGCAGCTCGAGCGCCTCGCCGAGCGCCACGGGCCGGTGCTGGACGATCCGGTTGGCGATGTGGACCACCCCGACGGCGCTGAACGGGCTCGCTGCCAGCAGCTCCATGTGCAGCGGGAACGCGAGCACGTGGGGATAGGTCGCCGGCAGCGTGTCGCCGATCGTGTACCCGCACACGCGCGCATAGCGCGCCAGGTGCCCCGCATCGACCGCGACCGCGCGCGTGAGCACGTTGGTGGGCATCGCGTCGCCGCGGCCGGGAAGTGCCGCTCTGAGATGTAACGTCGCACGAGGTCCGAGCTTGCGAGGACGGAGGGCGAAACTCATTCTCTACGCTCCCAGCAGGCTCTGCCCGCACACGCGCACGACGTTCCCGTTCACGCCCGCCGACGCCGGGCTCGCGAACCAGGCGATCGTCTCGGCGACGTCGACCGGCAGCCCGCCCTGGCGCAGCGAGTTCATCCGCCGCCCCGCCTCGCGCACGCCGATCGGCATCGACGCCGTCATCTGCGTCTCGATGAACCCGGGCGCCACGGCGTTGATCGTGATGCCGCGCTCGAGCTTCGGCGCCAGCGTCTCCACGAGCCCGATGATCCCGGCCTTCGACGTCGCGTAGTTGGTCTGCCCGGCGTTGCCCGCGATGCCGCTCATCGACGACACGCAGACGATCCTGCCGTCCTCGCGCAGCAGCGGCAGCAGCGCGTCGGTGATCCGCTCGGGCGCGATCAGGTTGACCTCCATCGGCGATTGCCAGCGGTCCTCGGGCATCTTCGCGAGCGTCCGGTCCTTCGTCACGCCCGCGTTGTGGACGATCAGGTCGAGGCCGTCCTTGAAGTGGCGCGCGAGCGTCTCCGGCGCGTCGGCCGCGGTGATGTCGAGCTCGATGTCGGCGCCGGCGACGTCCAGGCGCACGACCTCGGCGCCGTCGCGCTCCAGCACGTCGGCGATCGACGCCCCGATTCCGCGGGCGGCGCCGGTGACGAGCGCGAGCCTGCCGGCCAGCGGCCGCTGCCAGTCGACCGCCGGATGGCGCTCCGACGGCGTGATCGTGACGACCTGGCCGGAGACGTACGCCGACCGCGGCGAGAGCAGGAAGCGCACGGTCGAGTCCAGCTGGTCCTCGGCACCGGGGGAGACGCGAACCAGCTGCACGGTCGCGCCGCGGCCGATCTCCTTGCCGAGCGAGCGGGTGAAGCCCTCCAGCGCGCGCTGCGCGACGCTGTCGGCCAGGCCGCCGAGCACGACGACGCGGCCGGACGGCAGCACGCGCCGGACCGTGGGATGGAAGAAGCGCTGGAGCTCGACGAGCTGCGCCGAGGATGCGATGCCGCTGGCGTCGAACACGAGCGCCTTGAAGCGTCGGTCGGCCGGCGCCTCGGGGTTGAAGACCGCGGCGTCGAGCCCCGCGTCCGCCGCCAGGCTCCGCACCGGATCGTCGAGCGCGGTCGCGCTGTCGGCACCGAGCTGCGCCAGCACGCGCGCCGCGGCACCGGCCAGGCGCCCGGAGCCGCCGAGCAGGACGCGGCCGTCGATCGTCGACGACCCGCGCTCGAGCGTGACGGGCTGCGGCAGCCCGATGCGCTTGGTCAGCGTCCCCGCGACGGGGAGCTTGGTCAGCTGTGCGTAACGGTCGCTCATCTCACTTCTCCAGGATCGCGACGACGCCCTGGCCGCCGGCCGCGCAGATGCTGATCGCGCCGCGACCCGAGCCGCGCTCGTCGAGCGCCTTGGCCAGCCCGGCGACGATCCGCCCGCCGGTCGCGGCGAACGGATGGCCGGCGGCCAGAGAGCCGCCGTTGACGTTGAGCCTGTCGCGATCGATCTCGCCGAGCGGCGCCTCGCGGCCGAGCCGCTCGCGGTTGTACACCGGGTCCGCCCACGCCTTCAGCGTGGCCAGCACCTGCGAGGCGAACGCCTCGTGGATCTCATAGAGGTCGAAGTCCTGCAGGCTCAGGCCGGCGCGATCGAGCATCCGCGGCATCGCGTACGTCGGCGCCATCAGCAGCCCCTCGCCCTTGTGGACGTGGTCGACGGCGGCGGTCTGCGCGGCGGTGATGTAGGCCAGCACGGGGAGCCCGCGCTCGGCCGCCCAGTCCTCGCTCGCGAGCAGCACAGCGGAGGCGCCGTCGGTCAGCGGCGTCGAGTTGCCCGCCGTCATCGTGTCGCCGAACACGGGCTTGAGCTTGGCGAGCTTCTCGGGCGTGGAGTCAGGCCGCAGGTTCTGGTCGCGCTCGAGCCCCAGGTACGGCTGCACGAGGTCCTCGTAGAAGCCGCGGTCGTAGGCCGCGGCCAGCTTGGCGTGCGAGGCCGCGGCGAGCTCGTCCTGCTCCTCGCGCGTGACGCCCCAGTCCTTCGCCATCAGCGCGGCGTGCTCGCCCATCGACATGCCGGTCCGCGGCTCGCGGTTGACAGGCGTCTCGGGCACGATCTGGCCCGGCCGCAGGCGTGTCAGCTGGCGCGCGCGGGCGGGCAGCGACTTCGCGCGGTTGAGGTCGAGCAGGATCTGGCGCAGGTCCTCGTTGACGCCGATCGGCGCGTCTGACGCGGTGTCGACGCCGCCGGCGATGCCCGCGTCGATCTGGCCCAGCGAGATCTTGTTGGCGACGGCGATGACCGTCTCGAGCCCGGTCCCGCACGCGCGCTGGATGTCATACGCGGGCGTCTCAGGCGCGAGCTTGGAGCCGAGCACGGCCTCGCGCGTCAGGTCGCGGTCGCGCGGATGCTTGAGCACGGCGCCGGCCACGACCTCGTCGATGCGCGCGTCCTGCAGTGCGTAGCGCTCGGCGAGCCCGTCGAGCACTGTGGTGAGCATGTCGAGGTCGCTCGCGTGCGCATAGGCGCCGTTGGAGCGCGCGAACGGGATCCGGTTGCCGCCGATGACGGCCACGCGGCGGGTCTGGGTGTTCATTGGGTCCTCAATCCTGGTTCGAGGGTGCGGATCAGCAGGTCGGCGGCCTTGGCGGCCGGCATCGCCTCGGTGCGCAGCCACCAGCGCCCGAGCGCCTCGGCGGCGCCGAGCAGGGCGACGGAGAGCGGCTCTACGGCCGGCTCGGGGTTGCGCTCGCGCAGCGCCGCGGTGACCAGGCTCGCGAGCCGGTCGCGGTACTCGGCGACGCGCCGCGGGATCGCGCCGCTCGCGGGCAGCGTCTCGTCGAACAGCACGCGCCACGCCGCGCGGTCGGAGTCGAGGAAGGCGAAGAACGCGTGGATGCCGTTGCGCAGCGCTTCGGCCGGCGTCTCCGCGTCCTGGACGGCGCCGACCACCGTGTCGAGCAGCGCGTCGCCCGCCGGCTTCATGCAGGCGAGGAACAGCCGCTCCTTGTTGCCGAAGTAGTTGTAGAGCAGCGGTTTCGTGACGCCGACCTCGGCCGCGACCTCGTCCATCGTCACCTCCGCGTATCCGCGCTCGGCGAACAGCGCATGCGCAGTGTCGAGCATCTGGCGCTCGCGCTCGGCCCGCGGCAGCCGCGTCCTCACGCCGCCGCCTGCGCGACCGGCTTGGCGTCGCCAAGGCAGGCGTCCGGGACACCGAACGCGTCGACGAGCATCTCCGCGTGCGGGCGGATCTCGGCCAGCAGCTCGTTGACCGCCTTGATGACCGCCTTCGAGCGGGTCGCCGTGAGCTTGCCGTGCTCCTGGTACCAGCCGCGCTCGGCCTCGATCCGCGACAGCGCGTAGAGGCTGCAGAGCTTGTCGAGCACCGGATCGCGGCCGGCGACCTCCGCGAAGGCCTCGAGCACGACGAGGTCGACCCACGAGCGAGCGGTCGTCAGCACGTGGTCCTGGCAGTCGACGAGCACGCTGAACGGGTCGCGCCCGTCGCCGATGCCCTTCTTCAGCCGCCGCGCGACGCCGCCGAGGACGTGCTCGTGGCGCCACTTGAACAGCTCCAGCTGCGTCTTGCGCGCGAGCAGGTCGCCGCCCTCGTCGCGGCCGGGGATGCCGATCTTCTCGGCCAGCATGCCGAACGCTTGGCCGGCGATGAACTGCGCCGTGCCGAGCGGGTCGAGCTCCCCGAAGGCGTCCTTGTAGTCGGTCAGCAGGTTCTTCGCCGCGAGCTGGAGCAGGACGGTGTTGTCGCCCTCGAAGGTCGTGAAGACGTCGGTGTCGGCCTTCAGCGCGGCGAAGCGGCTCTGGCGCAGGTAGCCGGCGCCGCCGCACGCTTCGCGGCAGGCCTGGATCGTCTCGGTCGCATGCCACGTGGCGATCGCCTTCACGCCGGCCGCCAGCGTCTCCAGCTCGCGCCGCTCGCGGTCGCCGGTGTCCGCGTTGGTGAAGACCTCGTGCAGCTCAGCGATCAGCCGGTCCTGCGCGAACGACAGCGCGTACGTCGCGGCGAGCGGGATCAGCAGCCGGCGCTGGTGCGTGCGGTAGTCCATCAGCAGCGCCTCCGGCTCGCCCGGGACGCCGAACTGGCGGCGCGTCAGCGCGCGCCGGATCGCGATCGTCAGTGCGACCTTTGTCGCCGAGATCGAGGCGCCGGAGACGCTGATGCGGCCCTGGATCAGTGTCCCGAGCATCGTGAAGAAGCGCTTCGTCGGGTTCTCGATCGCGCTGGTGTAGGTGCCGTCGGGCGCCACCTGGGCGTAGCGGTCGAGGAGGTTCTCGCGCGGGACGCGGACGTGGTCGAACCAGATGCGCCCGTTGTCGACGCCGTCCAGCCCGAGCTTCGCGCCGCAGTCCTCGATCCGCACGCCCGCCAGCGTGTCGCCGTCCTCGTCGCGCAGCGGCACGAGCAGCGCGTGTACCCCGCGGTCCTCGCCGGCGCCGGGCCCTCCGGCGCGCTGCGGGCTTCCCTGACGGCAGCCGGCGATCAGCTGCGCGAAGACGACCGCCATGCGGCCGTCGCGCGCCGCGTTGCCGATGTAGTCCTTGCGCGCGTCCTCGCTGGGCGTATGGACGACGAACTCCTCGGCCTCGGGGTCGTAGGTCGCGGTCGTGCCGAGCGCCTGGACGTTGGACCCGTGGCCGGTCTCGGTCATCGCGAAGCAGCCGGGCAGTTCCATCGAGGTCGCCGCGCGCAGGTAGCGCTCGTGGTGGCGGGCGGTCCCGAGATGCAGGATGGCGCCGCCGAAGAGCCCGAACTGGACGCCGCACTTCACGAGCAGGCTGAGGTCCCCGAAGGCGAGCGCGCCGAAGCTCGCGACCGAGCCGCCGACGTTGTCCTGGCCGCCGTACTCGGCGGGGAAGCCGCGGCCGGTGTCGCCCTCGGCGGTCAGCTCCTGTACCCAGGCGAGCACCTTCGCGCGGTGCTCCTCCATCGGCAGGTCCACAACGGGCTCATTGCCGGGCTGGGACAGCCACCAGCGGACGCGGTCGCGGATCTCGGCGTAGTCGCCGTCGAGCAGGGCCCGCAGGTTCTTCGTGCTCATGCGACCAAGTTACCCACATATAAATTTCTATATCGGTAACTGTGACGCAGCGCACGCTCGGACCGCTGGGCGGATCCATCGGTGCCGCCGCGGTGCGGGGCCTACCGCCGCGCCCGGGCCTCCGCGGACCGCCGTGCCGGGCCGGCGAGCGCGGTGCAGGGCGCGCCCGCTTGAGGGCACACTCGGATGAGGGGATGCTGAGCCAGGGGCTTTGCTGTCGCCGTCCTGACCGACCAGCAAAAGTCTGATGTTTTAGGGCGGCCGGCCGCGCTCAACTTCCGTGCCGCGGGGTCGATGTCCTTGGTCGGGCGGCTCCCCCGCTTCAGGTCCCATGCGATCAAGCCTTCTCGCCTTTCTGCTTCTCGCTGCGCTGTCGGCGCCGGCCTCGGCACAGGCCGCGCAGGGCGACATCATCGTCCAGCGCAAGTCAGGGCTGGACCGCTCTGAGCGGGCCGGCCTGCGCGACCGTGCGGACGTCCGGCTCCGAGAGACGCTGCCGCTCGCCGCGACCGAGCTGGTCTCGCCGCAGGGCAGCCAGGCCGCCGCGCTCGCCGCGCTGCGCAAGGACCCCGACGTCGTCTACGCCGAGCCTGATCGCCGGGTCCACGCGCTCACCGACGACGCGGCCTGGGGCGACCTCTGGGCGCTCGACAACACCGGGCAGTCCGTGAACGGGCCGTACGACGGCCAGCACTACTCGAACCAGACGGGGACGCCCGACGCGGACATCGACGCGCCGGAGGCGTGGGCGCGCAGCCGCGGCGCGGGTGTGACGGTCGGCGTGGTGGACACCGGCGTGGACTCCGGGAACCTGGACCTGGCGGGGCAGATCGACACGTCGCTCGGCTACGACTGGGTCGACGGCGGCGCGCCCGACGATGCCAACGGCCACGGCACGCACGTCAGCGGGACGATCGCCGCGCTCGCGGACAACTCGATCGGCGTGGCGGGCGTCGCACCCGACGCCAAGCTCGCGGAGCTGCGGGTGCTCGACGCGAACGGCGGGGGGGACCTGTCGAGCGTCGCGGCGGCGTTCGCCTACGCCGGCGAGCACGGCCTGCGGATCGTCAACGCGTCGCTGGGCGGCCCCGACTCCGCGGCGGTCGGCCAGGCGATCGCGCGCTACCCGAACACGCTCTACATCGTCGCCGCCGGCAACGACGGGGCCGACGACGACGGCTCCTCGCCCTCCTACCCGTGCGCGTATCCCTACGCCAACGTCATCTGCGTCGGCGCGTCCGACAACCGTGACCAGCCGGCGATCTTCTCCAACTTCGGCAAGACCTCGGTCGATCTCTTCGCGCCGGGCGTCGGGATCCTGTCGACCTGGAAGGGCCCTGGGCAGGTGTACAGCGACGACAGCGGCACGTCGATGGCCTCGCCGCACGTCGCCGGCGTCGCCGCGCTCGCACTGGCGGCCGATCCGAGCGCCTCGACCGCGCAGCTGCGCGCGGCGGTCCTCAACGGCGCCGATCATCCGCCGGCGCTGGCCGGCCTGTCGGCCACGGGCGGGCGGCTGAACGCCAACGGCGCCGTGCAGGCGGCCGCGGCGATTTCGGCGGAGCCGCCGGCGCCCACCGCCACGCCCACGTCCACGCCGGTCGTGACTCCCGCCCCGATGGCGACGACCACGCCGTTCGCCGCGGCGAAGCTCACGAGCATCTCGATCTCGGGGTCGCTGCGTACGAAGACGAGCCGGCTGCATGTGCGGTTCGCGCTCACGCGCGCGGCGAGCGTGGGGTTCACGGTCACCAAGCGGGGCGCGAAGAAGCCGGTCGCCACGTGGACGCGCAAGAGCGCCACGGGCCGGAACACCGTCACGCTGACGCGCCGCCTGCCGACGCGCCGGACGCTCCGGCCCGGGGCCTACCGGCTCTCGCTGCGGCTGTCGACGTCGGCTCGCAGCGCCTCGTTCCGCGTCCGCTAGACGCCGCTGCACGGCTCGCATCCGGAGCGCGGCGTCGCGCGGGGCGACAGGCTCGCGATGCGCGTCGGCGTCACGCGCTAGGCACTAGAGCGCGTTGTAGGACTCCTCCTGCGCCCACCCGCCGGCGGTGCGCGCCGTCACCGAACAGTGCAGCGCGCCCGGCGCGTCCTTGCGCGTCGCGCCGTGGCCCGGCACGTACGTGCGCCTGCCCTGGCCGAAGCGGCCGTTCTCGACCTTCCCCGGCGCCTGGCGATACCAGCGCACGCTCAGCTTCGGCGCGTTGCGCCACGGCCCGGACACGCAGCGCAACACGTGGCCGTGGCGGCGCACGCGCGTGCGCCTGGCGGCCCATGGCGCGGGCGTCTTCGTCGCGGTCAGCAGTGCGCGGTGGGCGTCGACGCGCTCGGACACGTCCGGCAGCCCTCCGCCGCAGCCGCGGCCTTGCGTCTCGCCGCCCCACGTGACGACGCCGGCGACCGCCCAGACGCCGTTGCGCCGCACCATCACGGGGCTGCCGCTGTCGCCGGCGCACGCCTGCGCGGCGGCCGGCGTCGTGTCCTGCGTGCAGAGGTGCAGTGCGGGGAAGAAGAGCTTCGGCCCATAGGCGGCGGGGCACGCCCCGACGACCGCCTGCTTCGCGCCGAGCCCCGGCTGCGACCACGTCGGGCTCGGCGTCGCGGTGCCCGTGCCGCCGCGGCCGACGGTCAGGCTCGGCTCGCCCTGGACCGGAGGCGGGTCGGCGACCGGCAGCGCCGGCACCCCGGCGACCGGCGCCTCGAGCAGGATGATCGCGAGGTCGTCCGCGGTCGCCGAGGCGCTCGGGTCGTCCGGCGCCGCCGGGGCGGGGATCTCGTGGTAGTCGGTAGGGAAGATCGCGCCCCGCCACGGGTACCGCTTGCCCGCGATGCGCACGCTCAGGCGGACCGGATCGGCGCCCTGGACGCAGTGCGCGGCGGTGAGGACGCGGTCGGGCGCGATCAGCGAGCCGCCGCAGACGACGCCGCGCGTCGTCAGCGAGACAAGCCACGGCGCCTGCTCTTGCGGCACCGGCGTGCCGTGGAAGATGGAGGCGGCGGCGAGCACGGCGGCGGTGGCGATCACCGCCCCAGGCTACTTCCTGCGGCCCGGCATCCCGACCGGCGACAGGCGCGACGCCGCCCTCCGCGCGAACGCGCCCGGCTCGAGCTTCTGCGCCAGCTCGCGCAGCTCTCTGCGCTCGGACCTGTTGAGCCGGTGCCCGCGCCGCACCAGCTCCGCCATCCGGCGCCGCTCCTCGCGGCTGAGCCCATTGAGGTGCTGCCGGGCCAGGAGCACGATCTGCAGGATCGCGAGGAGCTTGAAGTACGGGATGCGACGCATGTCCTAGATCTACCCGAAGAGCCACACTCGTGCTCCTGCGGTCGCCGCTGCCTGCCGGAGTCGGTTCGCGCAGCGCGCAACGGCCGAGGATCAACCGCCCGGTCGCGGGTCGCACGCGGACAAGACCCGCGGCGGCGCGGCCGGTAGCCGCGTCGGTCACCCTGCCGGCGCGAACGAACCGATTCGGAGCGGCTGCTCCGGCGAGCGCGTTCGGCGGCACGCCGCAGGGCAGCGAGCTTGAGCGGTCCCACCCGCGGGTGGCCTCGTGGGCGTTCGGGGGTCGGCGCGTCGACAGCGGCAGGCGTCGGCGCCTGTCGAGCGGGTCTCTGGTCGACCGACGACCCGGGTCCCACGAGGACAGGACCCGCGGCCGGGCGGCCAAGCCCTGCGTTGTAGGCGAGCGGCCGGGCGGCCAAGCGCTGCGTCGTCACCTGAGAACGACGAAGGGCCCCGTCGCCGGGGCCGTTCGAGACGCTTCAGAAGCCGGGTTCGGCTCAGCCGCAGCCGGTGTTGTTGCCGCAGCTCGAGCACGTGTAGCAGGAGCCCGTGCGCTGCATCATGCCGCCGCACTGATTGCACGCGGGGCCGAGGTCCAGGCCGATGAGGCGGGCCGGGACGACCGGCGGCGTGTCGGTCAGCGCCGCCGCGGCCGGCTGGATCTCGGCGGCCGGGACCGTGAAGTCGGCCTTCGCGGTGGCCCCGCTGTTGCCCGTGCCGCCGTTGGCCGGACGTGAGGAGCCGCCGGAGGCGCCGGTGGCCGTGTCCTCGGCCGTCTTCTTCGCGCGGACCTCGGGCGTGAGGATGCCGAGCTCCTCCTGGACGTCGGAGTCCAGGAAGCGGGAGGCGAGCCAGCGCATGATGTAGTCCGGCATCGACTTCGCGAACGGGATCTCCGGGTTGGTGGTGATCCCCTCCGGCTCGAAGCGCATGTAGGCGAACTTGCGCACGAGCGTCTCCAGCGGCACGCCGTACTGCAGCGAGATGGAGATCGCGGTCGCGAACGAGTTCATCATGCCGCGGAGGGTCGAGCCCTCCTTGCCGATGTCGGTCAGGAAGATCTCCCCGACCGAGCCGTCCTCGTACATGCCGGCCGTGATGTACCCCTCGTGGCCGCCGAGCGAGAACTTGTGCGTCAGCGACTGGCGCTCGCGCGGCATCCGCTTGCGCAGCGGCTCGTCGGTACGGGCGACCGCCTTCCTGACCGTGGCCGCGACGGCCTCCTCGATCTTCGCCTCGACCTCGGACTCCGTGAAGATCGCCTCGCCGGCCTCGAGCGCGGCCTCGGCCTTGGCGTCGACCTCCTTCTGCGCGTCGGTGCGCAGCGCCTGCGCCGTCTTGGAGCCGTCGCGGTAGATCGCCAGCGCCTTGACGCCGAGCCGCCAGGCCTGGATGTAGGCCTCGGCGATGTCCTCGACCGTCGAGGTCTGCGGCATGTTCACGGTCTTTGAGATCGCGCCCGACAGGAACGGCTGGACGGCGCCCATCATCTTGATGTGGCCGGCCGCGGAGATCGCCCGCTCGCCGACCGCGACGTCGAACACCGGCAGGTGCTCGGCGGCCAGGCCGGGGGCGCCGATGATCGTCCCGTGCTCGGCCACGTAGGCCTCGATCTGGTCGACCTGCTGCTCGCCGTAGCCGAGCGTCCGCAGCGCCATCGGCACGGTGCGGTTGGTGATGACCATGTTGCCGCCGCCGACGAGCTCCTTGTACTTCACGAGCGAGAAGTCGGGCTCGATGCCGGTCGTGTCGCAGTCCATCAGGAACGAGATCGTGCCCGTCGGCGCGAGCACCGTCGCCTGCGCGTTGCGGTAGCCGTAGAGCTCGCCGAGCGCGACGGCCTCGTTCCACGTGTCGCGCGCCGCCGTCAGCAGCGGCTCGTCCTGGCAGGCGTCGTCCGGGATCGCGTACGAGGCGTCGCGGTGCATGCGCATGACGTTGTTGTGCGCCTCGCGGTTCTCGGCGTAGCGGTCGTACGTGCCGATCGAGCCGGCGATGCGCGCCGACTGCGCGTACGCGCGGCCGGTCATCAGCGCCGTGATCGCCGCCGCCGCGCCGCGGCCCTCGTCGGAGTCGTACGCGTTGCCGTTGGCCATCAGGAACGCGCCGAGGTTGGCGTAGCCGAGCCCGAGCTGGCGGAAGGCGCGCGCGTTGTCGCCGATCTCCTTCGTGGGGTAGCTCGACGGCGAGACGACGATCTCCTGGGCCAGGAACACGATGTCGACCGTGTGCTGGAAGGTCTCGACGTCGAACGTCCCGTCGGGGCGGCGGAACTTCATCAGGTTCAGCGACGCCAGGTTGCACGCCGAGTCGTCGACGTGCATGTACTCCGAGCACGGGTTGGACGCGTTGATGCGGCCCGAGTTCGGCGAGGTATGCCACTGGTTGATCGTCGTGTCGTACTGGACGCCTGGATCGGCGCAGCGCCAGGCGGCCTCGGCGATCTCGCGCATCAGCTCGCGGGCGTTGACCGGCTCGCCGATCGGCTCGCCGGTCGTGCGCGCGATCAGGTTCCACTCCGCGTCGTCCTCGACCGCGTGCATGAACTCGTCCGTCACGCGGACCGAGTTGTTCGCGTTCTGGTACTGGATCGAGTGGAAGCCGTCGCCGTCGATCGACATGTCGAACCCGGCGTCGCGCAGCGCGGCGGCCTTGTCCTCCTCCTTGGCCTTGCACCAGATGAACTCGCGGATGTCCGGGTGGTCGACGTCGAGCACGACCATCTTGGCCGCGCGGCGCGTCTTGCCGCCGGACTTGATGGTGCCCGCCCACGCGTCGGCCCCGCGCATGAAGGAGACCGGGCCGGACGCGGTGCCGCCCTTGGACAGCGGCTCCATCGAGCCGCGGATGTTCGACAGGTTGATGCCCGACCCGGACCCGCCGCGGAAGATCTTGCCCTCGCGCGTGTTCCAGTCGAGGATCGACTCCATCGTGTCGTCGACGGAGAGGATGAAGCAGGCCGAGCACTGCGGGCTCTCCTCGAAGCCGACGTTGAACCAGACCGGCGAGTTGAACGCGGCCAGCTGGTTCAGGAGGATGTACGTCAGCTCCGCCTCGAAGGTGTCGCCGTCCTCGACGGAGGCGAAGTAGCCGCGCTCACGGCCCCAGTCGGCGATCGTCCCCGCGACGCGGGAGATCATCTGCTTGACCGAGCGCTCGCGCGTGGGCGAGTTCAGCTGGCCGCGGAAGTACTTCTGCGCGACGATGTTCGTGGCGTTCTGCGACCACGACTTCGGGAACTCCACGCTCTCCTGCTTGAACGACCCCACTGCTGCCGTTCTCGTCTCCCATTCGACGGTGTCGAATGGATGCACTCCGGGCCGCGTGAACAGGCGCCGCACGCTCAAGGCCTCTCCCGCCCGGGGATCCTGCGTGAGTGTCGTCTGCGGCGTCGTCTGTTCCATCGGTGGCAACTCCCTTCAGTGCCCGGCTCGGCACGGGCTCAAATCTGCGGGCGGTGAATGTTGCCTCGTGGTCCGGACGGAACGAACCTCAAGAAGCCTGCAAATTCCGGGAATCGGACAGGAAAACTCGGTACTTGGATTCTACCGGCCGAGCCGGAGCCAATCGGAGAAGTCCGCCCAGGTCCCGCGGGTGCGGAACGCGGCCTCGCGCCACGCGTGGGCGAGCCTCGGATTGCGCCGCGAGGCGAGCGCCGCGAGAAGCAGCGCGAGCGCCCCGAGCAGCGCCAGCGCGATCAGCGCGATCGGCAGCGTGAGGCTGCGATGGCCCTCGTGGACGATCACGGGCTGCGCCGGCGCGGCGGCCGGGGGAGCGGCCACGGGCGGCGCCCCCACGGTCGGCACCGGGCTCGGCACCGGCGTGACGCTGCCCTGCGGCGGGATGTCGTCCTCGGGCGGGACCGTCCCCGACCTCGACGACCCGCCGTGGTGCGAACGCGGGAGCGTCCCCGACTCGGCGCCTGAGCTGTCGCTCGAGGAGCCGCTGCTCCCGCTGTCCGGCGTGGCCGTGGCCGTGGGCGTCGCGCCGGCGCCCGCGCCCGCCCCGGCTCCGGCGCCCGCGCCCGTCCCGGCTCCCGCGCCCGGGGAGCCCTTCGAGTCGCAGCCGCCGGACTTGTGCTTCTGGATCCCCGCGGTGATCGCCTCGCGGAAGTCCGGATAGTCCTGGTCGTACGCCGGCTCGATCGTGTCGAGCGTGTCCTGCAGCGTCTTCTCCGTGTGGTCGCAGACGTCGATGACGCCGTCGCGGCGGTAGTCGTCATACACGCGCTGGACGTCCTTCGGCCAGTCCGTCTTCGCGTCCGCCGAGGAGGCCGTGGGCGTCGCCGTGGGGCTTGCCGACGGCGTCGGCGTCGAAGTCGGATCCTGCGCCCGGGCGGTCACCGGGGCTGTGGCCAGGAGCGCCAGCGCGGTCGCAACGACCGTGATCGGGCGCGTGCGCATCCCGGCCAAGTGTAACCGCCGGCGTCGCTACGATCCCGCCGCATGCGGCTTCTCGTCACCGGCGGCGCCGGCTACATCGGCTCCATCGTCGCCCAGCGACTGGTGGCGCGCGGGGATGACGTGACCGTCCTGGACTCCCTCGATCGCGGCCATCGCGACGCCGTCCCCGAGGGCGCGGACTTCGTGCAGGCCGACCTGCTCGACCTCGACGCGGTCCGCGCGGCGCTCGCGTCCGGCTTCGACGGCGTGCTGCACTTCGCGGCGCTCGCGCTGGTCGAGGAGTCGGTCGCGCATCCCGAGCGCTACTACCGCGGCAACGTCGTGGCGACGCTGAACCTGCTCGACGCGATGCGCGAGGCGGGCATCGGCCGGATCGTGTTCTCGTCCACGTGCGCGACCTACGGCGAGCCCGAGACGGTGCCGATCTCCGAGGACGAGCCGGCGACGCCGGTCAACAGCTACGGCAACTCCAAGCTCGCCGTCGACCGCATGCTCGCCGACGAGGCGCGCGCCCACGGCCTCGCAGCGGTCTCGCTGCGCTACTTCAACGTCGCGGGCGCGAACGAGCCGCTGGGGGAGGACCACGAGCCCGAGACGCACCTGATCCCGCTGATCCTGCAGGCGGCCGCAGGGACGCGCGAACACATCTCGATCTTCGGCACCGACTACCCGACGCCCGACGGCAGCGCGGTGCGCGACTACATCCACGTCGACGACCTGGCGCGCGCGCACCTGCTCGCGCTCGAGAAGGCCGAGCCCGGCCGGCACGACATCTACAACCTCGGCTCCGGCACGGGCTACAGCGTGCGCGAGGTGATCGACGCCGTCCGGCGCGTCACCGGCCGCGACTTCCAGGTGCGCGAACAGGAGCGGCGTCCCGGCGATCCGCCGCGGCTGGTGGCGGCCAACGCGAAGGCGCGCGCGGGGCTCGAGTGGACGCCGGAGCGCTCGCTGGACGACATGATCGCCGACGCCTGGGCGTGGCGGCAGGCGCACCCGCAGGGCTACAGCGCCTGAAGCGCGTCCGCGAGCACGCGCTCCGGCGGCTGCGAGGCGTCGAGCACGACGAAGCGCTCCGGCTCGGCGGCGGCGAGCTCGTCATAGGCGCGCGCGATCGCCTCGAAGAAGCCCAGGCCCGCGGACTCGAGCCGGTCCGCCTCGCGGCCGGCGATGCGGGCCAGGCCCGCCGAGGGATCGATCCGCAGTAGCAGCGTGCGGTCGGGGACCAGCCCGCCGGTGGCGAACCGGTTCAGGTCGCGCACCTCCCGCACGCCGAGTCCGCGCCCGCCGCCCTGGTAGGCGAGCGAGGAGTCCACGAAGCGGTCGAGCACGACGGTGGCGCCTGAGTCCAGCAGCGGCCGCAGCCGCTCGGCGACCAGCTGCGCCCGCGCCGCGGCGAACAGCAGCGCTTCCGCCCGCGGATCGACGTGCAGCGCCGGATCCGCGACCAGTGCCCGGATCCGCTCCGACAGCTCGACGCCGCCCGGCTCGCGCAGGACGATCGCGTCGAGCGCCCGGGCCAGGCCCGCGACCAGCGTGCTCTTGCCGGCCCCGTCGAGCCCCTCCACCGTGATCAGCACTCCGTAGGATCTTCACACGTGCTCGCGCTCGACGCCCACCCACATGCGCGCGCCGTCCTCGGCGCGGCGCTGAGCGGCGAGCCCGCCCACGCCTATCTGCTGCACGGCCCGGCCGGCGCGGGCAAGCGCGAGACCGCGCGCGCGTTCGCCGGCGAGCTGCTGGCGCGCGGGGCGCGCGACCCCGGCAGCGCCCGCGCCCGCGCGGCCCACGGCGCGCATCCCGACCTCACGTGGGTCACGCCCAGCGGCGCGCACGAGATGCTGCGGCGCGACGTCGAGGAGGCGGTCGTCGCGGCCGCCGCGCACACGCCGTTCGAGGCGACGCGCCGCGTCTTCGTGCTCGAGCGCGCCGACACGATGAACGACGAGGCGGCCAACGCGCTGCTCAAGACGCTCGAGGAGCCGCCGCCCTACGTCGTGCTCGTCCTGCTCACCGACCGCCTCACGCAGGTGCTGCCGACGATCGCGTCGCGCTGCCAGCCGGTCCGCTTCGACGCGCTCGGCCCCGGCGCGCTGGCGCAGAAGCTCCAATCCCAGGGCGTCCCGCCGGAGACCGCCGAGGCGTGCGCGCGGCTGAGCCTGGGCGACGGCGAGAAGGCGCTCGCGCTCGCGCTCGGCGACGGTCCCGCGCTGCGCGCCGCCGCGGAAGCGCTCGCCCGGGCCCCGCTGCAGGGCCGTCGCGACCGGCCGTGGGAGGCGCTGCTGGAGCGCTCGAAGGCGCGCGGCGCGGCGGCGCGCGCGGAGGTCGAGGCGGCGCTGGCCGAGGAGCTGCAGTACCTGCCCAAGAAGGAGCACCGCCGGCGCGAGACCGAGTACGGCGAGCGTGCGCGCCGCGCCCAGCGGCGCGCCGAGACCGGCGCGCTCGACCATGCGCTCCAGCTCGCGGGCCTGTGGTTGCGCGACGTCGGCGCCGTCGCGGCCGGCGCCCCGGAGCTCGCGTTCAACGCCGATCGCGCCGCCGAGCTCGCCGCCGACGCCGAGGGCCGCAGCCCGACCGCCCTGCGCGCCGCGCAGGAGCTCGTCGACGACACGCGCGCGCGGCTGCAGGTCAACGTCGGGTTCGAGCTCGCGTGCGAGGCGCTCGCGTTCCGGCTCGAGGAGACGCTGGCGACGTGACCCGCGTGGAGGTCCTCGGGTCGTACGCCGCGGTGCACGCCCCGGGCCTCGAGGACGAGGTCGCGGTCGAGGAGCCGCTGGAGATCCGCGCCGGCGGCCGGCCGCTCGCCGTGACGATGCGCACGCCCGGCGAGGACGAGGAGCTCGCGCTCGGGTTCCTCTACGGCGAAGGCCTGATCGACGGCCCGCGCAAGGCGGCCCCGACGCTGGAGATCAACACGGTCGAGGTCGAGGGTCCGCTCGCCCGCGAGCCGAGCCCGCGCGCCTTCTACACGACGTCCTCGTGCGGCGTCTGCGGCAAGGGCGCGCTCGAGGAGGTGGCGGTGAGCGCGGCGCCCGCGCGTCCTGGGCCGGCCGTCCCGCGACCGCTGCTGGCCGGGCTCCCGGACCGCCTGCGCCAGCCCACCTTCGCCCGCACGGGCGGCCTGCACGCCACCGGCCTCTTCACGCCCGACGGCGAGCTGCTCGCGGTGCGCGAGGACGTCGGGCGCCACAACGCGATGGACAAGGTGATCGGCTGGGCGCTCGGGCAGGGCCTGGTGCCGCTTCACCCCGACATCCTGTGCGTCTCCGGCCGGCTCTCGTTCGAGCTCGTCCAGAAGGCCGCCGTCGCCGGCGCGCCGATCCTGGTCGGTGTCGGCGCGCCCAGCTCCCTCGCCATCCGTCTGGCCGCTGACAGGGGAATGACGCTGGCGGGCTTCGCACGCGGCGGACGTGTGAACGTGTACACGGCCGTGGAGCGGGTGACTTGACAGAGCCCTCCTGGCAGAAGCTGCGCAAGCTTCCCGTCGTCGGCCGCGCCGCCGACTGGGGCATGGGCGGCCACGCCGTCTCCAAGAAGACCAGGAAGGCGGGCCCTCGCACCGCCGGGCTGAAGGCGACCGAGAGCGTGTGCCCGTATTGCGCCGTCGGCTGCGGCCAGGTCGTCTACACCCGCGGCGGCGAGCTGGTCTCGATCGAGGGCAATCCGCGCTCGCCGATCAACCAGGGCACGCTGTGCCCGAAGGGCTCCGCGAGCCGCCAGCTCGTCCAGCAGCCCGGCCGCCTCCAGAAGGTCCGCTACCGTCGTCCAGGCGGCACGGAGTGGGAGGAGATCGAGCTCGAGACGGCGATGGAGATGATCGCCGAGCGCGTGGTCGCCGCCCGCGAGGACGGCTGGCAGCGCATCAACGACCAGGGCTGGCGCGTCGACCGCACGATGGGCTTCGCCCACCTCGGCGGCGCGACGCTCGACAACGAGGAGAACTACCTCCTCAAGAAGGCCTACACCGCCATGGGCGCGATCCAGGTCGAGAACCAGGCGCGCATATGACACTCCTCCACGGTCCCCGGTCTGGGGACCTCGTTCGGCCGTGGCGGCGCCACCTCACACCTGCAGGATCTCCAGAACGCGGACTGCGTCCTGATCCAGGGCGCCTCGATGGCCGAGGCGCACCCGGTCGGCTTCCGCTGGGTGATGAAGGCGCGTGAGCGCGGCGCCAAGGTCATCCACGTCGACCCCCGCTTCTCCCGCACCAGCGCGATGTCGGACATGCACGTCCCGATCCGGGCGGGCAGCGACATCGCGTTCCTCGGCGGCCTGATCCGCCACGTGCTGGAGACCGAGAGCTACTTCAAGGAGTACGTCCTCAACTACACCAACGCCGCGACGCTCGTCAACGAGGACTTCAAGGACACGGAGGACCTCGGCGGCTTCTTCTCGGGCTTCGACGAGGCCGACCACACGTACGACGCGACGTCCTGGATGTACGAGGGCGGCGAGATCGCGGCCTCGGCCGGGCGGCGCGAGCACTCGTCGCAATCGTTCACGACGCGCACCGGCGCGGGGATGATGACCGGCAGCGTCAAGTCCGACCCGACGCTGCAGAACCCGCGCTGCGTGATCAACGTCCTGCGCCGGCACTTCGCGCGCTACACGCCCGAGATGGTCGAGCGCATCTGCGGGATCACGACCGAGCAGTTCCACAAGGTCGCCGAGACGCTGATCGCCAATTCTGGTCGCGAGCGCACGACCGCGCTCTGCTACGCCGTCGGCTGGACGCAGCACACCGCCGGCGTGCAGATGATCCGTGCCGGCGCGATCCTGCAGCTGCTGCTCGGGAACATCGGCCGCCCCGGCGGCGGCGTGATGGCGCTGCGCGGCCACGCCACGATCCAGGGCTCGACCGACATCCCGACGCTCTACGACCTGCTGCCCGGCTACCTGCACATGCCGATGGCGCGCGAGGGCCATCTCACGCTCAAGGACTACATCGACACCGGCGGCGCGAGCAGGGGCTGGTGGTCGCACTTCCCGATCTACATCACCTCGCTGCTGAAGGCCTGGTTCGGGGACGCCGCGACCGCCGAGAACGACTACGGCTTCGGCTACCTGCCGAAGATCTCCGGAAACCACTCGCACATCGCGACGATGCTGCGGGCGTTCGACGGCGGCCTGGACGGCATCTTCCTGATGGGCCAGAACCCCGCCGTCGGCTCCCAGCACGCGGGGCTGATGCGACGCGCCCTCGCGCAGATGAAGTGGGTCGTGGTGCGCGACCTCGCCGAGATCGAGTCGGCGACGTTCTGGCGCGACTCGCCCGAGATCCGCTCCGGCGAGCTGAAGACCTCCGAGATCCAGACCGAGGTCTTCCTGATGCCGGCCGCGAGCTACGTCGAGAAGGAGGGCTCCTTCACGCAGACGCAGCGGCTCGTGCAGTGGCGCGACAAGGCGCTCGACCCGCCGGGCGACGCCCGCAGCGAGCTGTGGTTCATCCACCACCTCTTCAAGCGCGTCCGCAAGCACTACGAGGGCTCGACCGACGACAAGGACTGGCCGATCCTCAACTGCAAGTGGGACTACCCCGAGCACGGCGAGCACGCCGAGCCGAGCGCCGAGGCGGTCCTGAAGGAGATCAACGGCTACGAGGTCGCGACCGGCGAGCCGGTCCCCGGCTTCGCGCAGCTCAAGGCCGACGGCTCCACCGCCTGCGGCTGCTGGATCTACTCGGGCGTCTACGCGGGCGGCGTCAACATGGCCCGCCGGCGCGAGCCGGGCGACATCTCGGCCGAGGGCGGCTGGGTCTCGCCGGAGTGGGCGTGGGCATGGCCGGCGAACCGGCGGATGCTCTACTCGCGCGCCTCGGCCGACCCGGACGGGAAGCCGTGGTCGGAGCGCAAGAAGTACGTCTGGTGGGACGAGGAGCAGGGCAAGTGGACCGGCTACGACGTGCCGGACTTCCCCGTCGACAAGCGGCCCGACTACCGCGCCCCGGACGACGCCGAGGGAATGGACGCGATCTCCGGCGACGACCCGTTCATCATGATGGCCGACGGCCGCGCGTGGCTGTACGCGCCCTCCGGGCTGCTCGACGGACCGATGCCGGCGCACTACGAGCCGCTCGAGTCGCCGCTGGAGAACCCGCTGTACCCGAAGATCCACGCCAACCCGGCGGCGCTGAAGTGGACACGGGCCGACAACCCGTACGCCGAGCCGGGCGACCCGCGCTACCCGGTCGTGGCGACGACATTCCGGCTGACCGAGCACCACACCGCCGGCGGCATGTCGCGCTGGCTGCCGTGGCTGGACGAGCTGCAGCCGGAGATGTTCGCCGAGATCTCGCCCCAGCTCGCCGCCGAGCGCGGGATCGAGGACGGCGGCTGGATGACGATCGTCTCGCTGCGGGCGGAGATCGTGGCGCGCGCCCGCGTGACGGAGCGGATGCGGCCGCTGACGATCGACCGCGCGATCGTGCACCAGATCGCGCTGCCGTGGCACTGGGGCTTCGGCGGGCCGGACGGCGGCGACGTGGCGAACGACCTGATCACGCTCTCGGGTGATCCGAACGTGTCGATCCACGAGTCCAAGGCGTTCGTCTGCGACGTGCGGGCGGGACGCTCGTCGCGCGGGACGGCGCCGCTCGCCGGCACGCACGACGCCAAGCCGGCGGCCCCGAACCGCGACTACTGGGCGGAGACCCAAGACCATGAGTGAGCTGTCGATCACGAAGCCGGGCGCGCGCCGCATGGGCTTCTTCACCGACACGACGGTCTGCATCGGCTGCAAGGCGTGCGAGGTCGCGTGCAAGCAGTGGAACGACCTGCCGTCCGACGGCGGCGAGTTCCGCAAGGGCGGCTCCTACGACAACACCGGCACGCTCGGCGCCAACACGTGGCGGCACGTGCGCTTCGTCGAGCTCGCCGAGGGCGGGCCGCCGCGCGAGGAGATCCCGGACCTGGTCGACTGGGCGAACACGTTCGACTCGTGGGTCTTCATGTCCGACGTGTGCAAGCACTGCACGCACGCCGGCTGCATGGACGCGTGCCCGACGGGCGCGCTGATCCGCTCGGAGTTCGGCACCGTCGTGCTGCAGCCTGACGTCTGCAACGGCTGCGGCTACTGCATCCCGTCGTGCCCGTTCGGCGTCGTCGACCGCGACCCGGACGACGGCCGCGCCGCCAAGTGCACGCTCTGCTACGACCGGCTGGAGGAGGGCCTGGAGCCGGCCTGCGCGAAGGCGTGCCCGACCGACTCGATCCAGTTCGGCTCCTACGACGACCTCGTCGAGGTGGCCGAGCGGCGCGTGGCGACGCTGCACAAGCGCGGCGTCGAGAAGGCGTACCTCTACAAGGACCTCGCGGGCGGGCTCGGCGCCTTCTTCCTGCTGACCGAGCCGCCCGAGCGCTACGGCCTGCCGGCGAGCGCGGAGTCGCCGGCGCAGCAGAACGTGGTGCCGGCGACGGTCGCGGCGTTCGGCGCCGCGATGCTGGCGGCGGCGGGCGTCGCGGCGGCGTTCCTGCAGGCGAGGCGGCGATGAGCGACGAACGCGACATGACGCCCGCGCTGGGCTCGAACGCCTCGCCGAAGTTCGGGGAGAAGACCGGCGAGAAGGTCGCGCTGCACATCGGCGAGTGGCGCGACGGCGAGTGGTCGTACCTGTACGGCTCCGACACGAAGTACGCGGGCGCCGAGCGCGCGACCGGGGAGACGCCGCCGCTGGACGGCGTCGGCCACGGGATGATGAAGCCGGCGGTGTGGACGTGGGAGGTCCCGCTCTACTTCTGGACCGGTGGGATCGCCGCCGGCTCGGCGTTCGTCGCGCTCGCGTGCGACCTCGCGGGCGATCACCGCGCGGCCGAGCTGGCGCGCAAGGTCTCGCTCGCCGCGCTGATCCCCTCGCCGCCGCTGCTGGTGCTCGACCTCGGGCGCCCGATGCGCTTCCTGAACATGCTGCGGATCGTCAAGACGCGCTCGCCGATGTCGATGGGCGCGTGGGCGCTGATCGTGTTCGGCAACCTCGCCGCGGCGGCCGTCGGCTTCGATCTCCTGGGGCGCGGGAAGGCCGCCCGCGCCACCGGCGCGGCGAACGTGCTCGTCGGCGGCTACCTGGGCTCCTACACGGGCGTCCTGCTCGCCGCGACCGCCGTCCCGGTGTGGGCGCGCTCGCGCCTCTTCCTCGGCCCGATCTTCGTCTGCACGGCGACCGCCACGGGCGCGGCCGCGTGCCGGCTCGCGATCTGCGCGGCGGGGGACTCGAAGGAGTCCACGCGGATCGCGCTCAACCGGGTCCAGACCGGCGCGATGGCCGCCGAGCTGGCGCTCTCGATCGTCAACGAGCGGCGCTTGCCGGAGACGATCGGGCGGCCGCTGCGCGAGTCCAAGGTGCTGAAGGCGGCGAAGTGGACCGTGCGCGCCGGCCTGGGGCTGCAGGCGACCCGCAGCCCGAAGCTCGCGCACGTGGCGTCGGTCCTGCACCTCGCCGCCGGGCTGCTGTTCCGCTACGGCTGGGTGCGGGCGGGCGCCGACTCGGCGAAGGACGACCGCGCGGTCGCCGAGATGGCGCGGCCGTCGCCCTCGGGCGTGTCCCCCGGCTGATCCTCCGGATCGCGTCCGTAGAGGTAGTAGTAGCTCCCGGAGACGAAGACCCCGGCGCCGACGAGGTTGCCGAGGAACGCGAAGATCCAGTTCTTGACCGCGTCGTCCCAGCCGATGCCCGGCACGTGCGCGAAGATCGCGGCCGGCAGGAAGAACATGTTCGCGACCACGTGGTCGAAGCCGATCGCCACGAAGGCCATGATCGGGAAGAAGATCGCCAGCACCTTGCCGCCGATGTCGTCGGCGCCGAGCGCCATCCAGACGGCGAGGCAGACGAGCCAGTTGCAGCCCAGCGCGCGCAGGAAGATCTGCCAGTCGGTCTCGGTGTGGCCCTTGGCCTCGGCGATCGCGGACAGCCGCGCGAGCGGCAGCTCGGCGGTGAGGACGCCGGTCTTGACGGCGAGGAAGTAGGCGACGAACAGCGAGCCGAGCAGGTTGCCGATCAGCACCCACGTGAAGTTGGCGACCACCGCGCCCCACGTGGCGCGGCCGCGCAGGGCGGCCAGCGGGACGAGCGCCATGTTGCCGGTCAGCAGCTCCGAGCCGGCGATCACCACGAGGATCAGCCCGAGCGCGAACACCGCGCCGGTGAACAAGGTCGGCAAGGTGCCCCAGGTCTCGGGCTTGAGCCCCGACGACACGCTGATCGCCACGAGGCCGCCGAACGCGATGTAGGCGCCGCCGAGGAAGCCCGCCACGATCGCCTTGCCTGGCGAGAGCGCCGCCTTGGTCGCTCCGGTCTGCGTGCCGGCGAGGGTGATCGCCCTGGGGTCCTTGAAAGCCACTGTCCATCCTCCCGATGCGGGGTCAACCCGCACGGTTCTAGCCAGCCGGGGCGGATTCAGCCGATCGGCCCGAGATCCGGTGTGAGGCCGAAGTGAGAGAACGCCAAGAACCGGTTGAAGCGCTCGTGATCCGGACCGTGGAAGTCGCTCGAGCCGGTCGTCAGGAGACCGCGCCGCGTCGCCGCGGCGTAGAGCGCGCGGGTCTGCTCCTCGGTGTAGGTGACGTAGAACGCTTCGACGCCGTCCAGCCCGTAGGCGGAGAACTCCTCCAGCGGCGCCTCGAAGTCGTCCAGATCCCAGACGGGGTGCGCCCATACGGCCACGCCGCCGGCGCGGTGGATCACGTCGATCGCCTGCCCGACGGTCGGGCGCGACCGCCCGACGTACGCGGGTGCCCCGGGGACCAGGTAGGCGGGGAAGAGGGCGTCGCGACCGTCGATCCCTTCGCGCTGGAGCCTTGCGGCGTTGGCGGGGTGTTGCAGCACCGCCTCGGCCAGATGCGGGCGGCCCGGTGCGTCCCGCTGCGCGTAGTGGGTATCGTCGAGCTCGAAGCCGAGCTCGCGCAGCCTGCCGGCCATCGCCAGGATCCGGCGGCCGCGGTCGGCGCGGAAGTCCTCGAGGGTGGCCAGCAGCTCGGGATCGGTGTGGTCGATCCCGTACCCGAGGATGTGCAGATCCTCGCGGCCGGCGCCGACCGAGCTCAGCTCCACCGCCGGCGTGAGCGCGATGTCGTGCTCGCGCGCCGCGTCAAGCGCGGCTGACACCCCGTCGACGGTGTCGTGGTCGGTCAGCGCGAACAGCGTCACGCCGGCCCGGGCCGCGCGTTCCACGACCTCGGCGGGTGGCAGCGAGCCGTCCGAGCAGGTCGAGTGCGATTGGAGGTCGAACGTTTGCTTGCGCGTCACGGTCGGGAACCCTTGCAGGTGACCCCGATTGGAAGGAGCCGATCATGAGTACTGGCGCAATCGTCGCCATCGTCATCGTGGCGCTGATCGTCGTTGCCTTGCTCGCGTTCTTGATGCCGCGGATGCGCGCACGGGCTCGTGTGCAGAAGCGCGAGCGTGAGCTTGCAGCCCGGCGTGAGCGCGTAGCCGGCGAGCACAGGCGCGAGGCCGACGTGCGCGAGCGCGAGGCCGCCGAGGCCGAGCAGCGCGCCCGGATCGCCGAGCGCGAGGCGCAGGCGCAGCGCGCCCAAGCCGACCTGCACCAGGAGAAGGCCGGTCTGCACGAGCGCGGCATGGCCGATCACGAGCTGATCGAGAAGGACGAGCGCGAGCGCTTCGCCGGGACGTCCGCGATGTCGCATGACCGTGACGCCGACGGCGTCGACGACCGCCGCGAGGGCGGCGCGCTCGACGACGGCCGCATGGGCACCGCCGGCGAGTACGAGCGCGGGCGCGAGGATGAGGCCGCCGCGCGCGGCCGCTTCCAGCGCGAGTCGATCGCGGACGCGCCGGCGCCCGGCCGCGAGGAGACGCGCCGGTAGCCGCCGGTCAGCGCGCGGGCACGCTGCTCTTCTCGAGCAGCGCCCGCGCCTCGGCCGCCGTCAGCGGGGCCGAGACCTCCGACCCCTGGGCGAACTCGCACCCCAGGACCTTCAGGTAGTCGAGCTGCTCGCGGGTCTCGACGCCCTCCGCGATCACCTCGAGCCCCAGGTTGTGCGCGAGGCCGACGACCGCGCGCACGATCTCGAACGCGCCTGCGTCGTGGCCGATGCCGGTCACGAGGCCGCGGGAGATCTTGATCGCGTCGCCGGGGAAGCGGTGCAGCAGCCGCAACGAACTTGCGCCGGTCCCGAAGTCGTCGATGTGGGTGCGGACCTGCGCCTGGTCGTGGACCTGCTCGAGGATGCGGCGCGTCACGTCATCCCCGCGGCCGCGCGAGAGGTCGTGCTCCTTGACCTCCAGGCGCAGCGCCCGCGGGTCCAGCCCGGAGTCGAGCAGGATGCCGCGCAGCATCGTGATGAAGCCGGGCTCCGCGAGCTGGCGCCCGGAGACGTTGACGCCCAGCGTGAGGCCGGCGCCGGCGGGCAGCGCGCGCCAGCCGGCGAGCTCGGCCGCGGCGGTGCGGAGGACCCAGGTGCCGAGCGGCACCACCAGTCCGGTCTCCTCGGCGAGCGCGAGGAAGTCGGTCGGCTCGACCGGACCACTCCCGGGCGGCCACCGGCAGAGCGCCTCGAAGCCGACGACGCGGCCCGTCGCGGCCTGCGCGATGGGCTGGTAGGCGACCTCGAGCTCGCGCCGCTCGATCGCGCGCCGCAGCTCCCCCTCCATGTCGAGCCGCCGCACGACCTCCGCGTGCATGTCGGCGTCGAAGACGGCATGGCGGCCCTTGCCGTCGGCCTTGGCGCGGTACATCGCGACGTCGGCGTCGCGCATGACCTCGTGCGGAGCGGAGTCCGCGGTGGCGACGGCGATGCCGATCGAGGCGCCGATGAACAGCTCGCGCCCGCCGAGCTCGAACGGCGCCTTCAGGCTCTGGAGCACGCGCTCGGCGATCATCGTCGCCTCGCGGGCGTCGCAGACGTCGTCGAGCAGCAGCGTGAACTCGTCGCCGGACAGGCGCGCGACGGAGTCGTTGGGCCGCAGCGCCGCCTGCAGCCGCTCGGCGACCGCCTTGAGCAGGTCGTCGCCGACCTGATGGCCGAGCGAGTCGTTGATGACCTTGAAGCGGTCGAGGTCGAGGAACAGGACCGCGGCGCAGCGGTCCCGCTCGTGGCGGCGCGAGCGGCGGATCGCCTGGTCGAGGCGGTCGAGGAACAGCACGCGGTTCGGCAGCCCCGTGAGCGCGTCGTGCAGCGCGTCGTGCTGGAGGCGGCGCTCGGCCTCCTTGCGCGCGGTCACGTCGGTCTGGCTTCCCACCACGCGGGTGGCGCGGCCGTGGATGTCGCGCACGGCGACGCCGCGCGTGAGCATCCAGCGGTAGGAGCCGTCGCGGTGCTGGATCCGGTGCTCGAACTCGAAGTGCTCGTCCGGTCCGGTCAGGTGGGCGTCGAGCGCCTGCGCGAGCGCGGCGCGGTCGTCCTGGTGCACGCGCCCGAGCCATTCGCCGCGCGTCGGGCCGACCTCGTGCTCGGCGTAGCCCAGCATTGCTTTCCAGCGTGCGCTGAAGTAGACGGTGCCGGCGTCGACGTCCCAGTCCCAGATCCCGTCGTTGGCGCCTCTCAGCGCGAGCGCCTGGCGCTCTTCGGACCGCGCGAGCCGGCGCAGCGTGCGCTGGTGCGTGAGCGCGTAGCGCAGCGCGTGCTCGAGGCGGTCGGCGCTGAGGCCCGGGACGAGCAGGAAGTCGGCGACGCCCGCCGCCGCCGCGTGGACGTCGGCGTCGTGGTCGGCGGCGTGCGAGAGCAGGATCACAGGCGTGCCGTGCGCCGTGCGCGCGAGCTGCTCGGCGGTGAGCAGCCCGTCGGGGAACGGCGGGCCGAGCTCGCGATCGACGAGCACGATGTCGGCCGCGTCGAGCTCGTCCAAGGCCCGCTGCGGCGTCGTCGCGAGGGTCACCTGGGCGGTTGTCGCGGCGATCTGCTTCAGCATCGCGCGTACCGGCGCGTGGTGCGCGGCATCGGCCGACACCGCGAGCACGCGGAGCGGATCGGGCAGCGGGCCGGCGGTCATTCCGTGGGCGGGAGCTCCGCCGTCTCGAGCCAGTAGGCCGTGAAGACCTTCATCAGCCGCACGAGCGCGAGGAACGTGACGGGCTTGACGATGTACGTGTTGGCGCCCGCGGCGTAGGCGGCGGCGATCGTCGCGCGATCGTCGGTGCCGCCGAGGGCGATCAGCGGGATGTGGCGGGTCCGCGGGTCCTGCTTGATCACCCTGACCGCCTCCAGGCCGGCCGGGTCGCCGGGCAGTTGGGCGTCGAGGACGATCAGGTTCGCGGCCGGCGTGAGCTTGCCTTCGCCCGCCGGCGCGGGGGAGTGCAGGTACGCGACCAGCTCGGCGCCGTCGGCGACCATCCGCATGTCGGTCGCGTTGCGTCCCTCGAGCAGTGCGTCTTTGGCCATCGCGCGATAGTCCTCGCTCGCATCCGCGAACAGGACCGTCGGCAGCATCGGCACCCGCGACCGCTGGAAGCGGTCGCTCACGCGCGGCCCCCACGTTCCCGGGGGCGGAGGACCGTCCGTGGCCACCGCATCCTGCATCGTCTCCTGCTTCGAAATCGGTCGGGGGCGCACCCGGCCCCGGTTGTTCGGGCGAGCCTAGTTTTTGGCCCTGTACGGGGCAACGCCGCGGCTCGAAGTTCGGCGGATGTACGAGAATTCGCGGCGCGTCCTAGGGGCTGCGGGGCTCGGGCCGCACTCGCGGGCGGGCTCGTCTGCGCGGCTTGCGGGGCTTGGCGTTCGGCTCGGGCGTGGCCTGGGTCTTCGTGGCGGTCACGGTTTCGCCGGGGGTGTCGGCCGCGGGTGCGGCGGTCGCGTTCGAGGGCTCACTCGCTTCGGAATCCGTGATCGGCTTCGCGGGAGCTTTCGCGGCAGTCACCGGCGCCGAGTCCGCTTCCGCGGCCGCCTTCCCCGCCATCACCGCCCGCCCACCCGCGGCGGCCGCGAGCTCGGCCGGCGGCGTGTCCCAGCGCGGCGCATCGGCGTCGCCCGGCGGCGCCGGCTTGAACCGGCGCGCAGGCGGCTCCGGCGCCGGCTCCTCGGCGGGCGCGGGGACCGTCTCCTCGACCCGCTCCTCGCCGTCGCCGGCCTTCTTCTCGGCCTTCGACCGCCGCCACCCGAACCGCGACGCACTCAAAGCGACCACCCCCAACGACACGACGGTGCCGAGCACGACGACGGGCACGATCGACGCAGCTCTGCGACGCGTGACCAAGCGGGCGACACCCATGCACAGAAGTCTGGCGCTTCAGGCCCAACCCCTCGCCTGGCCGATCGGCCAGATCCGTCGCGACGACGCATCCCACCGATCCTTCGCGCCCACGCCAAGCCTGTCAACTCCCCCTTCGCTCAGACCGGAACCCGGTCGCTGGGTCAGCGGCCCACGACGTCCCCCCAACCTCCGGCTAGACTCCGCATCTCGCGCCGACGTAGCTCAGCTGGTAGAGCACTTCACTCGTAATGAAGGGGTCCCCGGTTCGAGTCCGGGCGTCGGCTTCGGCGGCGCGGAGGGAAATGCCCTGGTAGTTCGACATTTCCCGCCGCTTCGGCGCGCCGTGCGGGTGGACACCGATTGCCGTTTGTGGACGCCTGTGGACGCGGAATACGGCAAAAGTACGGCAACGCCGGCCGAGGTCTCAGCCCTCACGCCGAGCGTGCTTCATCGACTGCGGCGCCGAGCTCGGCGAGCGTGACGCCGAGCGCGTCGGCGATCTGGGAGACGGTTCGCCAGGTCGGGTTCGCCAAGCCGCGCTCGACCCGCGCGTACGACGAGAGCGTGAGGTCCGCCGCGCGCGCGACAGCCTCCTGCGAGAGGCCTCGTTGACCGCGCAGATCGCGGATCACCTGTACGAGGGCGGCATCAGATCCTGACGGTCGCCCCATGGGCCGAGAGAGTGTCGTCTCCTCGGCGTACGCGCAAGGGGGTATAGATAACGGCGTATACGCCTATGGCTTGTATGACCGAATCGCATCAGCTGTCCTACGCCGCCTTTCGCGACAGCGTCGGCGCGGCGGCCGCCGGCCGCGAGCCCATCGCGCGCGAGCTTGCTCCGCCCGAGGCGCTTCGAGACGGGACCAAGGTCCTCGGGCTGGGAGCGCCGATCTCGATGTTCCTGCGCCTCGACCCGCGTGAGCTACCGCTTCTTCGGGCGCGCGTGCGCGCGAAGCTCGCCCAACACGACTCGGAACGTCCCGAAGGCCCGCTTCCGCCAGGCAGCGACTCCGACCGGTGGGTGGTGCTGCGAGCGACGCTCGAAGACATGCTCGCCGGAATCGAGGACGAGCTCGCCGGCCCAGTCGAGCTGCTGTGGCCGACGACCTATGCCCACGAGATCCTCCAAGGCGCGCTCATCGACGCGTTGGAGCCGCTGCAGCGTGTCTCGATCCAGCCGGACGCCCTGCAGGCGCTGGCCGAGGTTCTGGACACCGCCCGCGCGTGCCTCGCGACCTGGATCGCGTTCGAAGCGGTCGACGGCGGTGGCCTGCAGAACGTCGACCTGTAGAGCTCGCTGGCCCATGAAATTCAGTTGCCCGCACGCGTCGCCACTCGGCCTGAGAGGTCGAGATGGCCGACCGAGACTCCCACCCGCCGGCTCGCGGCGACGAGGCCGAGCTGTTCCGGGCCTTCAACGACGAGCTGGTCCGATCCGTGGCGCACTCCGTGCGCGCGTCCTCGCCCCACGTGATCGAGGACGCATGCGCGTTCGCCTGGGCGAAGTTCCTGGAGCGCCAGCCCGATCGCGACCGCAACTGGAAAGGCTGGCTCTTCCGCGTCGCCCAGCGTGAGTCCTGGCGGCTCGACCGCGAAGCGAGCCAGAACCTCCCGGCCAGGACCGGCGACTTCGAGGCCGACACGTGGCTGCCCGTCGACCACCGCGATCAGTACGCCATTCACGACGACGTCGAGGACGCGTTCTCGATCCTCGAGCGCCTGTCACCGCGCCTCCAGCGGATCGCGATGCTCCGCGCGCTTGGCCTACGACATCGCGAGATCAGCGAGCTCACCGGCGACAGCGAGGTCCGCGTCGCCCAGTTGATCGCTCGCGCGAACTTCGAGATCTACGAGGTGCTCGCCGAGCGCTCGCATGAGATCGAGCACGCGTCCCCGCGCGCGCAGCGTCTCTGGGAGCTCGAGCGCGACCAGCCGTCGTGGCTCACGGATCGGATCGGCCGCTCGCCAAAGTCGAGCCGGCGCAACATCGCCCAGACCGAGAAGCGCCGGGCCTGGCGCCGCGCGGCGCTCGCGATCGACGACTACCGCACCGCCCTCGGCCCGGCTCGCTTCGACGAGGCCGCCGACTCGCGTCCCGCCGACGAGCAGCTCGGCCGATACCACGACGCGGCGCGCCGGGCCGTCGACGCGCTCGCGCATGCACGCGGCCGCTCGATGGGTCGCGGGCTCGGCGACTAAGCGCGGGGGCGAGTTTCGAGCCGCGGCCCTATTGCCGTGCATGGAGCTCCCGGTCCTCGTCCCTATCGAATATCGCGGCGAGCTCGTCGCGCTCGTTTCTTGCGATCGTGTCCACATCATCGCCCCGTCGCTCCTCGATCGGCCACCCGCCGACCCCGATCTTCGATTCGTCGCCTTCATGTGCGCCTGCTGCGGAGAGGTGCTCAACGGCCGGATCCCGGGACCGTTCACAAATGAGCTTGGCGAGCTCTGGGCACGCACAGCCCTGATTCCGTCCGACGAGCTCGCGGCGCTTCAGTGGATCCCCGAGCATGAGGCGGCGCGGCAATTGAATGTCCCGCAAGACCAGCTTCGAGCGGCCAGGACCGACACCGAATTCCCTGCCTAGAAGGCCGCTGAAATAGTCGCGGCTCTGTCCGGCGGGTTTAAGAGCATTTGGTGATGCTCGCGACGACGTCTGGCCAGGTCGGGTTCTTTGATGCGGCCGGGCTTGCTCGGCCGCTTCCGCCGGGATCGTTTTTCGCGTTGTTGTTGGCTGAGCGGGGATCGGATCGTGCGTGATGAGGACTTCGCGGCGTGCTATTCGCAGCGGATGGGTCGGCCGTCGATCCCGCCGTCACAGCTGGCCAAGGTGTTGTTGTTGCAGTACCGCACGGGCGCGTCGGATGAGCAGGCGATGGAGTGTGTGGCGTGGGATCTGCGCTGGAAGATCGCGCTCGGGCTGTCGGTCGATCATCAGGGCTGGCATCCGACGTCGTTGACGAAGTTCCGCGCGCGGCTGTTGTTGCACGAGCTCGAGCGGGTCGCGCTGGAGCGCACGCTGCGGATCGCCGAAGAGCTCGGGATGCTCGACGGGCCGGTCGAGCAGATCATCGACTCCACGCCGATGCTCGGCGCGGCGGCGACGCAGGACACGGTTCGGCTGGTGCGCCACGGCGTCAAGAAGCTGCTCGATGCCGTCGCGGCCGTCGACCAGCGGGCCGCTGGTCAGCTCGATCGCGGCCTGGAGTTCGACTACCAGCGGCCGGGCGAGAAGCCGGATTGCCGCTGGCGCGAGAAGGCCGAGCGCGAGCGGATGCTCACGCGCGTGGCGCAGGACGCCGAGCGGGCGCTGCGGGCGGTCGAGGACAGTGATCGGCTGCTCGCCGATGCGGCGGTTGCCGAGGCGCTCAAGCTGTTGCGCGAGCTGATCGGCCAGGACTTCGACGTCGACGAGGACGGCGTTCCTCGCTTGCATCACGGGACTCGGTCGGGGCGGATCATCTCGACCATCGACACCGAGATGCGTCACGGCCGCAAGAGCGCTCAGCAGCGCTTTGACGGCTACAAGCTCTCCGCGGCCGCGACCAACACGACCGAGCCGTTGATTACCGCCGTCGATGTCGCGCCCGCGTGCGAGCACGACGGCTCGCAGGCCAAGCATCTGATCGACAGCCAGCCGGAGCGTCGGCGCCCACGACGGGTGCTGGGCGACACCGCCTATGGCAACGGGCCGGTGCGCGCGGAACTCGCTGAACGCGAGGTCGACGTGCTCGCCCCGCTGCCCGAGGGCAAGATCGTCGATGGCCGCCTGGGCAAGCGCCACTTTCAGATCGATCTCGACGCCGGCACGGTCACCTGCCCGGCCGGCCACACCGTCGCTATCAGCACGTCAAAGACGGGCTTTCGCGGGGCGAACTTCACGCGCGCGATGTGCCGCGGTTGCCCGCTCAACGCGGCGTGCTGTCCGGGTCGGCCACGTCGCCAGCTCAATCTCTCAGAACACGAGGACCTGCTGATCGCCGCCCGCCAAGCGCTCGCCGACCCAGCCAGCGCCGAACACCTGCGCCGCACCCGGCCGCGGATCGAGCGGCTACTCGGCCTGCTCGCCGCCCGCTACGGCGCCCGCAAGAGTCGCTACATCGGCCGCGCGAAGGCCCGACTACAGGCCGCCTGGACCGCCGCGCTGGTCAACCTCAACCCGATCGCCCGCCACCTCGCCGCCCAGACCGCCTGACAAGCCCCGGCGCGCGGCGCACTCCGACCCGACGCCCAGAGACACACACGCCGCAGCCGAGAAACCACTTCTTCAGGGGCCGTCTAGCCGGCCGGGTCGTGAAGTTTGGTCGCTGGGTCGTGATCCCGGCAGCCGCGGGCTCGAAGCCCGCCGCTCATCCCTCGAGGAGCCTGCATGGCGGGCTCTTCTCGTTTCGGGGTCGGCGCGTCCCGCAAGCGCCACGCGCACGGGGTTTTCGGCGTCGGAGCCCCTATCTGGTCATGGAGCTTCCTGAGCTCGTCCCGGTCGAGTTTGAGGCCCCTGTCGTGGCCCTCGTTGCCAAACGCCGTATCCACATCGTCTCCCTATGGCTCGCCGATCGTCTCGTCGGCGACTCGGAGCTGCGGCACGTCGCGTACGAGTGCCTCTGCGGCGGGGAGGTGCTGCATGCCCGACTGCCCGGTCCTTGCTCGCGAGCAGTGGGCGCAGCACGCGTTCGAGCTGACTGGAACGCACCCGATTCGCGCGCGGACACCATCGGCGGAAGCGGACCGGAACGGGCCGGGCGGCACCGGGCCGGCAGAAGCCATGACGCCCGCGCCGCGATCGATCCTGCGTGAGCGTGGTCCGTCTAGCGTCGTCGTGCGCGGCCGGCAGGAGTCTGGCGGCAAGCGTCTCGAGGACGCGGCCGTCCTGGAATGCCTCGGGATACGAGCAGCGACGCGATGTCTCCGACCACTGGACAGATCGGCTATGCGCACTAACTTTCCAGCGTGTTCGCATACGCAAAGGGCGACGAGGTGCTTCTCCGGGCGCGTCCAGAGTCCGGAATTGGCGTCGTGACCGATGTGCTCACGGCCGGGTCCGAGCCGCAATACCGGGTTCGCTTCTCTAGCGGCGCGCAGGTCTACAGCTCGAGACACCTCGAGCTGGCCGCGCTCGACGCGGGCCTCGAGGTCGATCCCGTCGCCCTCCTGCGCGACGGAGCGCTCGCCGACGCCGAGACGTTCCGCGCCTTCATGACGCTCGCGAAGCTCGACAAGCCGCTGGCGGACAACCTGTACTCGTTCGCGGCATCGAGGACTGAGCGGCTCCCGCACCAGTTCAAGGCCGTGCTGAAACTACTCGCGAACCCTTACGGTCGGCTCCTGATCGCCGACGAAGTCGGTCTCGGCAAGACGATCGAGGCCGGAATCATCCTCACCGAGCTCAACGCGCGTGGTGCCCTCGACCATGTCCTCGTCGCCTGCCCCTCGCCGCTAACGCAGAAATGGCGGAGCGAGATGCGCGATCGCTTCCTGTTCGACTTCGAGGTCCTGGATGGCCAGGGTTTCCGCGAGTTCGTCACGACCGACCTGGACGCGCCGAGCCCGGAGCCGCGCCGAGTCATCGCCTCGCTCGAACTCATGCGCCGTGCCGAGAACCTGGAGGCGCTCGGCACGGCGGCGCCGAGCCTTGACGTCGTGATCGTGGACGAGGCGCACCACATGCGCAACGTCGGGACCGCCACCAACGACCTCGGCGAAGTGCTCGCAGGGCTCGCCGAGACTGTGGTCTTTCTCACGGCGACGCCGCTCAACCTCGGCCGCCAGGACTTCTTCAACCTCATGAACCTGCTCGTCCCCGAGGAGTTCCCGCAGGCCGAAACGTTCAGCGCGCTGATCGAGCCGAACGAGCACATCAACCTCGCGCTCCGCCATCTACGCGGGACATGGCCGCCGCGCTTCGACGATGCACTGGCCGCCCTGCGGCGCGTGGAGCGCACGGCGCTGGCCGCGCGATTCACACGCTCGGCGCGCTACGTCGGCACGCGCGAAACGCTTATGCGCGGCGCGGCAGGCCAAGCCGTAGGCCGCGAGCAGGTGGTGCGTTGCCAGCGTGACTTGATCGAACTCAACACCCTCTCGCACGTGTTTACTCGGACGCGCAAGCGCGAGGTGCAGGATCTGTTCCCGACCCGCCGCTCGCGCACCGTCAGCGTCGCGTTCACCGACGAGGAGTCCGCGTTCTACGACGCCGTGACGGACTGGGCACTCGCCACCTACGCCGAGCGGGCGGCGCACCTCGTGGCGGCGACGTTCCAGCGGCTCGCAGCGAGCTGCTTGCCCGCGCTTGGTGCGCGGCTGACCGACGCCGTGCGCTCGGGCCTACTGACGATCGGCGCTGACGAGGCGACCGAACTGGCCGACGACCCCGGCCTCGGCGACGCGCTCGACGACGCGCTCGCCGGTGAGCAGGTCCGCCTGGAGCTCCAGCCGTCCGAGGCGGTAAACCACTTGCTGGCCACGTGGGATGCCTACGGAGGCCGAGTAGACAGCAAGTTCGGCGGCTTCGAGCGCGCGCTGACCGACTCGTTCGCCGCCGGCGCCGACCGGATCCTCGTCTTCTCGTACTTCACCGGGACGATCGACTATCTGGCCCATCGCCTCGCGAACCTGTTCGTCGACGGACGCCCGCTGCTCGTCCTGAAGCTCTACGGCCCGATGAACTCCGAGCAGCGCGAACGCGCGGTGACACGCTTCCGCGACGACCGCGGACCGGTCGTTCTGCTCTCCAGCGAGGTCGGCTCCGAGGGCCTGGACTTCCAGTTCTGCGCGCGGATGTTCAACTACGACCTGCCGTGGAACCCGATGCGCGTCGAGCAGCGGATTGGACGCCTCGACCGCTATGGGCAGTCCAGCGAGGTGATCCACATCCTCAACATGATCGTCGCCGAGACGATCGAGGAGCGGATTTTCCATCGCCTCTACCAGCGAATCCAAATCTTCGAGTCCTCGATCGGCGACCTCGAGGCGATCCTCGGCGACGTTGAGGTCGACCTCGCGGCGCTTCAACGCGATGCGCTGTCCGGCCGGCTGACCGACGCCGAGCTCGAGCGCCGCCGCAATCTCATCGCCGACGTCATCCTCCGACGCCAGCAGGACAACGAGACATTCGAGCAGGAGAGCAAGCAATTCCTGTCCAACGACGAGGTCTTCCTCGAACTCTTTAACGACATCGAGCGCAGCCGCCGCTACGTCACGCCCGAAGAGCTGAGGCTGCTCGTTGAGCGCTACCTCGCGGTCTGCGGCTGCAACGTCGGGCTCGAGCCTGTGGGGGCGCAGAGCGGCGTCTTCAGGCTGAGCGGCGCGATTGCGCCGTTCCGGGGGCTGCTCGCACGCACGCTCTCGCACAGCGGCGGCGGCGCCAAGGCCGCGCGCGCGTTCATCGGCCGCCTGCGCGACGAGGGGATTGACGTCACGTTCGAGCCCGCGATCGCCACGGCGCAGCGGCGGCTCGAGTTCATCTCGCTCCACCATCCGATCGTGCGCGCCCTGGCGCTGAGCGATGACGTGCGGGGCGCGCTGTCGTGCTGTGCGGCGATCGCGCTTGACCTCGACCTGGCACCCAGCGTGCCGCACGGGTTCTTCGTGTTCGAGCTGCAGGCGCACGGCCTCAAGGACGAGCTCGAGCAGGCTGCCGTCATCGTCAGACCCGACGGTGAGGTGATCGACGGCGGCGCCGACCTGATCGCCCGACTCGAGGACGCGCGCGACGTCGCTGTTCTCCGGTCCCTCACCGGCGTGGAGGTCGACCGCATGCACCACGCAGCGCTCGACTGGGTGACCGCCGAGGTCGCCGCGCGCGAGCAGGAATTGCAGGCGCGCAATGACGAGATCGTCACGGCGCAGGTGGAGAGCCTGCGCCTGACAACGGACCGCCGCCGGCTCTGGTTGCAGCAACAGATCGAGGAGGGACGCTCGGCGCCGATCGTGCGGATGCGCCGCTCGCAGCTCGGTCGCCTGGAAGTCGACCACGAGACCAAGCTTGCCGCGCTCGAGGGCAAGCGGGGCATCAGCGTCGGTAACCGGCTCGTCGCCGCCGGGCTGGTCGTGGCGGTCTAACCGGGCTCGGACGCGAGCTCGAGCAGCCGGTCGACCGCATCCTGCAGCTCGGACGCCATATCGCCCGGGCGCTCGGCGACGAACAGGTCGGCGAGTTCCTCCTGGTACCAGAGGATGTCCTCCGGATCGACCGCCATCCGCGTCCACAACCGGTCGCCGATGCGACGGTAGTCGCGCAGCAGCGCGCGAGCGTTGTCCAGCTTCTCGGCGAGCGCGACCCGCCGCACCTCGGGCCCCGCGCTCTCGAGCTCGCGCAGGTGATCGCGCTTGCGCTCGCGCCACGACGCATCGGGCTCGCCTTCCGGGTCCGTGCATCCGAGCACGATGCGCGCGACTCCGACGCCAAAATGCTCGGCAATCCGGTCCAGCGTCGCCGCGCCGTGATCCTCGGCCGCGTCGTGCAGCAGCGCGGCGATCGCCTCGTCCTCGCTGCCCCCATCCTCGAGCACGAGTGCGGCGACCGCCTGCAGGTGGGCGAGGTAGGGCACGGGCGTGCCGCGCCGGCGCTGACCGGCGTGGAGGAACTTCGCCTGTAGCAGCGCCTCGGTGTAGCGGGCGGTGAGCTCGATGCCCGCGGGCTCCGGAACCGGGATGGCAATCAACTCGGGCGCGGGCGTGGCCGGCTCCGGTTCCGGGTCAGGCTCGACGGGCGGACGCTCGAACGGTGCGGGCGTCGTGTGCAGGACCGACAGCGTGCGCGTTGCACGCGTCAGCGCGATGTATACGTAGGCCCATTCTTCGGCGGCACCGGCGATCGCCGCGGGCTCCACCACGACGACGTGGTCGAACTCGAGGCCCTTCGCCTGGTCGGCCGAGAGCACGGTCACCGTGCGCGCCAAGCCGTCGGTCAGGATGTCGCCGGCCTGCATGCCGGCCGCCGCCAGTGCACCGCGCAGGTCCTCGAGGAGGCCGGCGGGAGCGATCACGCCGACCGTTCGCTCGCCGTCGACGCGCGTCGTCACCTCGGCGACCAGCGCAGTCGCGAGGCCACCGTCCTCGACGGCGATCACGCGCGGGTCTTCCGGCCCGAGCCGGACCGCGCGCGGGACGAACGTGTCCGGGGCGATGCGCGGGATCAGCTCGGCGGCGAGCTCCATGATCTGGCGCGGCACGCGGTAGCCGACCGCCAACTCGGCGATTCGCGGATCGGTGTCGAACCCGGTCGCGTCGAGCAGCTCCAGCCAGTCGGTGCAACGGTACGCGCCGGTGGCCTGAGCGATGTCGCCCACCAGCGTCGCGCGACCGGCGGTCGAGCGCCGCAAGATCATGCGCAGCTGCATCGGCGAGAGGTCCTGCGCCTCGTCGGCGAGAACGTAGCCGTAGGACGAGCTCACCCCACGCACGAGCGCGTCGGCCTCGTCCAGCAGCGGTATATCCGCGGCAGTCCAGGGTTCCTGACGGATCGACCCGGCTTGCGAGCGGCGCAGCAGCTCGCTCTCCTCGTCGGTTAGTGATCCTGCCGCGGCGGCCGCGAGGCGCTGCTTGGAGGCCAGCAGATCGCGCACGACTTGCGGCGCCGTAACCGTCGGCCAGATTCGCTCCAGCGCGCCGCCCGTGCCCGTGACGGCCATCTCGACCTCCGCAGGATCCGGACCGGAGCGGAACAGCCCGCGCCGCTCGCCGACGTGCTCGTGCGCGAGTACGACGAGCTCGCGGCGGAACACTTCGCGCGCGCCGAGGTAAGTGCGACCCGCGCTCCAAGCTTCGCCGACAATCCGCTTTATGTGGTCGGCGGGCAGCACCGGACGGATACGCCCGACGGTCAGCGTGACGTCCTCCTCCGGGACGCGCACGCGAGCCGCCACGGCGCGCTGCACGATCGCCGCCATCCGGACGTCGCCCTTGACGCGGGCCGCCTCGGTCCGCTCGGTCGCGCGCACGCGGACGTCGCCGAGATCGGGGAGGCGGTCGATCGAAGACTGAACCACCGCGCTCTCGCCTAGCGAGGGCAGCACCGCGGCGACGTACTCCATGAACGCACGGTTCGGGCCGACGACGAGCACACCCGTGCGCCCGAGCTCCTCTTGGTAGTTGTAGAGCAGCCAGGCCGCGCGGTGCAGGGCGATCGCGGTCTTACCCGAGCCGGGTCCGCCTTGAATGACCAGCAAGCCCTCGAGCGCATCGCTCATGAGCTCGTACTGGCGGGCCTCGATCGTCGCGACGATGTCACGCATCTCCGCGCCGCGGGCGCGGTCCATGTCGGTGAGAATCGCGTCGACGACGTGCGGCTCGAGCGGCCGCTCCTCGGACTGCTCCGGCGTGACGTCCGGCAGCTGCTCCGGCGTGGCGTCCGGCAGCTGCTCCGGTGTGACGTCCGGCAGTTGCCTGACGGTGGCGGGTGTACCGCCGAACACGTCCTCCACGATCCCGAGCAGTCGCAGGCGATCGAGCTGGAAGCGCCGCCGGCGCTCGAGTCCTTGCGGGTCCTGGCGGCTGCCCGTGTAGAACGGCGCCACAGCCCTCATGCGCCAGTTGACGACCAGTAGCTCACCCTGAGGCCCGTGGACCGCGCCACGGCCGACGTAGTACGTCCGTCCTCGGTCGAGGTCAATACGTCCGAAGCAGAGGGCGTCGACGTCGATCGGGTCCTTGAATCGCTCGAGCATCTGGCGGCGCGCCTCGCGCGCCGCAAAGCGATCGGCGCCGGCTTCGGGGCCATGCTCGGCGCGAGCGCGGGCAGCCTGCTCGGCATGGTGGACAAGCTCGATGTACGCCTGCTCGGCGGCGTGGTCGGGGTGCGTGGTGACTCGGGGCATCGTTAAGTAAGTCGAACTTAGTCGCCGATTCCTGACCGTCCTCGCCGAAGGATCAGGGTTTCAGCTGAACAGGTCGGCGACAAACGCCTTGATCGCCGGGATGTCGATGCCACCGTGCTCGTCGTCGGAAGTCCACACGAGCATTCCCTCCGGCCCGCCGTCCGGGTGCTCGGCCGATCGTTCCAGCACGCCGTGGTCCGCGTACCAGCGGCGCTTTGCCTCCCAGCGCCGCGCGTACTCGGTGTCGCCCAGCATGCCGAGGTGTTCCCAATAGATCGTCAGACCGCGGTCGTCGTCCTCGATCGTGAAGTCCGGGAGGCGGCGGCTTCCGTCGTCGAAGCGCAGTTCCTTCTCGTAGACGTACTCGATGTCGCGCTCGAAGAGCGCTTCGCAGATAATCGCCTCCGACTTGGACCGCACGACGTCTCCGCCGGAGGTGGTGTGGATGAGCCCGCGCTCCAGGTACTTGCCGTTGGGCCGCTCCACGATGTCGGGCGCCGAGAACAGGTTCGTGAGCCGTCCCGCAGTCTCGGACAGTTCGGGTGCGGCGTACCGCAGCAGCCCTCCCGGCTCGCCCTGGTAGAGGATCGTCACCCGCTTGCTCTGGCGCGTCAGCGCCGTGTAAAGCAACTCCCGTGAGAGCAGCCGACAGGGCTCCGGGATGACGACGACGGTGCGGCCGAACTCGCTCCCCTGCGCCTTGTGGATCGTTAGCGCGTAGGCGAGTTCGAGCGGAGCGGCGCCCTCTTCGATGAAGTGCGAGGGCCGGTACTCGTAGACGAAGCCGGGTTGCGAGTTGAGCTCGATCTCGCTCTTCCACGGCGCGCCCTTGATCTTGCTCGTCTTGCCCTTGAACTGGCCGACGACGATCCCGATGTCGCCGTTGGCGACATAGCGGTCGGCCTTGTCCGGGAAGACCTTGCGCCAGCTCTCGTTGCGGACGCTGATCACCTTGTCTCCGTAGACGATCTGCTCGGCGCCGAGCGGCGCCGGCACGCGCCGCCAGCGGTCCTGCGCGTCCTCGATTGCCTTGTGGCGAAAGCGCTTGTGCAGGGCGCGGTTGAGCTCGCGGACGCCGTGCGGGCGCCCACGCACGGGCGCGAGGATCTGCCACGCGTCCGCCGCCAGCGCGGCACCCTCACCCGCTTTGCGCCCGCGGTGAAAGTAGACGCTGTCGTTGTAGACCGACCCGCCGCAGTTGACCTCGAAGCCGGTCACGTCATCCTGTCCGTCGAGGTCGAGCTCCTTGACGAGCACGGCGAGCAGCTGCGCACGCAGATCGTCCGGGCCCTCCCAGCGCAGCACGCGGAGCGTGCCGTCCACCTCGCCCTTGCGTAGTTCGTCCCAGACGACGTCGGCGCCCGGGCTCGGCGCGCGGCCGCTGAACCACTCGGCCAGCATCAGGTCGGCGCGCTTCTGCGCGGCGCTCGTGACCTTGCCGGCGATCGTCGTCGGCCGGCGCGGCACGGTCAGCTCGGCGTAGCTCGGGCCGACCCGCGGGAAGCGCGCCTCCACCCGGTCGGGCTCGAGCAGGTGCACGATGTCCACGAACGGGCGTCCTGCGCCGATCGGCGGCAGCTGCCGGTAATCGCCGACGAGGATGAAGCGCTTGACGCCTCGCAGACCGTCGATCACTGCCGTCAGCTGATCTTCGGTCAGCATGCTCGCCTCGTCCACGATCACGGTGCCGTAGCCGCCCTCGGCGGGCCCGCTCGAGCGGTGGTAGCGGGCCGTCTCGGCGTCGTAGCGGCCAATCTTGAGTAGGAACTGCGCGATCGTCTGGCTCTCGCGCTCCAGCGCCTGCGCCATGCGCACGCGCGCCTTGCCCGTCGGCGCGAGCAGGAGCACGCTGCCGGTGTCGACGGACGGGTGGTCGCAGAGCGTACGCAGCAGTGTCGTCTTGCCCGTGCCGGCCGGGCCGACGAGCACCGACATGCGGCTCTCGTGCAGCTCCGCGAGCGCCGAGGTCTTCTCCTGACGCGCCCGCTCCTCGTCCGGGTCATCCGGGGCGGCCGGCCCGCCGAGCGCCATGTCCAGGCGCGCGCGCCAGTCGTCCACGGCCGGGTGGCGCTTCCCGCCGCGGCGCTTGAGGACGAAGTCGCGGATGACTCGGCCGCCGTCGACGTAGCGATCGAGCTGCAGCGCGGGCGCGCCGCCGTGCAGCTCGACGCGGCGGATCGGCGGCTCGAGCGCCTCGCCGTAGGCGGCGACCATGTCGGCGTCGAGCGGGCACGGCGGCGTCAGCTCCATCTCCCGCACGCCGCGCGCCAGCCGCCCCGTGCCGCGTAGCGTGTCACCGGCATCGGCTGCGCGTTCTAGCTGCTCGATCAGCAGCGCGCGACTGCGCCGGATGTCTTGGTTGTCCGTCACGCGGCTGGGCTCGGGCAGGGGGTGACGCTCCGCGATCACCGGGGCCGGGAACGCGCCGTGGTCGACGACCGAGACGACGATCGGATCCAGCTGGTCACGGTCGGCCTCATAGAGGACGTAGGGATTGGCGACGATCTCACCGTCGTGCAGGGAGATGCCCGCCAGCGCCCGGTCGTCCGGGTCATACCAACGCCTGGCCTGGTCCTGCGTGAGGTCGAAGCGCGAGAGCAGCTTCAGCAGCTCGCGGCGCTGGGTGCCGAGCCCTGACCACTTTTTCGCCAGGCTCGGCGTGAACGCGTCGGCGACGTCGTAGCGCGACGGGTCCGCGAGTGCCGCCTCGACGACGTCCCAGGGATCGCCGCCCTCCGGCACGTGCGGTTCGAGCCGGCGCAGCACGAGCGTCCCACTGAGCACGCCGAAAGCCTCGAGCGCCGAGCCGATGCCGGGGCTCGGGCCACGCATCCGCCACAGCTCGCCGAGCCGGTCGGAGATCCACTGCAGCTCGCGCGAGCGTGCGCCGGGCAGCACCCGCTCGGCCTCTCGCAAGGCCCGTTCGCAGGCGACAAGCGCGCTGATCGCCGTGTCGTGTGTCACATGCTCGGTGCCGTAGGCGAACTCATCCCAGCCCTCGTCCGGCACGTACGCGAGGACGCTCGCCGGGTCGATCGACGGGTCGGCCTCGGCCGCGACCAGCGCGGCGTGATACGGCAAGAGGAAGCCGTCGGCGTGGTCAGGCCGGATCGAGTGCTGCACCATGCACTCCCACGCGACGGTGTCGAGCGGGTTGTCGCCCTTGAACACCGAGGGATCGCCGGTGTGCAGCGCGCGTCCGACGCCGATCAGGGTCTTGCGATCCTCGTCGGAGTGAGGCACGCGGCGGGCGTAGAAGAAGCACAGCGAACCCGTGCCAATCCGTTCGAAGAATGCGTTCAGGAGCCGCCGCTGGTTGCCGCCGTCCTGGACCCAGCTCGTGTTGAAGCCGATCTGCTCGTTCGCGGCCTCCTCGAGCTCCGGCTGGTAGTCGACGGCCTCCGCCGCGGCGAGTTCCTCCGCCGTGTCACGGCTCATCCAGCGGAACGGGACGCACGGTGCCGAGTAGGCAGGGATGCGCAGGAGCAGCGGGTTGAGCCCTTCATGTGCCGGCGAGTACTCGCGATACGGGTGGGTGATCGGGACGTGCAGTTCGCTCGCGCGCATGAAGCCCGCCTTCTCACGCACGCACGGCGGCCACTGGGCCTGCCGCACCTGCTCCCAGTCGCGCCCGTGCAGCCCGTCCTCGACCGCGTCCACGCGCTCCTCGTTGATGCGTGGGAGCACGAGACAGGCGTCGTTGCGCGACGGCGCGTCGCAGACGGTTCCCTCCCACCCGTGGTCGTGCCAGGGAACGCGGATGGACAGGTGCTGGATCGTGGTGGGCACGGCGGTCTCCTCCTAGTACTCGCGCACGTCGAACGCCCAGCGCGCGCGCTCGACCGGCGCCGCGGGTGCGCCGCCCGTCAGCAGCGCCAGGCGGTCACGGGCTCGGGTCAGGCCGACGAACAGCGTCCGCCGCTGCAGCGCGAGGCGCTCCTCGCGCTGCTCCCGCGGCAGATCCGGCGGGACGAACCAGCGCGAGGGCCACTCGGCGGCGGCGAGACCGGGGACGAAGACCTCCTTGAACTCGAGGCCCTTGGCCCTCCGGAACGTCCCCACGAGCACGCCGTTCGCGTGTTCGCCCTCATATTGGTCGAGCCGCTCCGTCGGAACGCCCGCGGCCTTCAACGCGCGCTCGGCGTCTGCACCCTTGCGGCGGACATCGACCAGGACTGCGATGTCGCCTGCATCGATGCCGGCCTCGACCCGCTCGGCGACGAGGGCGCCGAGCAGTTCGAGCTCCTCCGCGGGGGAGCGCAGAACGTGCAGCTCGGCCGGCTCACCGACGGTCAGCGGCGCCGGCTCCTCGCCGGTGGGTCGCAGTCCGACGTCCTCGTCGAGATCATCGAACGCCTCGCCTTCCACGATCGCCCGCGCCGCGGTCCAGACCGACCAGGTGTTGCGCCAGTTCTCGGTCAGCACGCGTCCGCGGCCGCGCACGTCGATGTCGAGCGAGCGAAGCGAGAACCCGCCCGGATAGATCGACTGCTGACCGTCGCCGACAATCATCAACCCCGAGTGGCCCGGGCTCGCATCGAGCCCGTGGAGGAGACGGACGCTGATCTCGCTGAGGTCCTGTGCTTCGTCGACGACCACACCGGCGTACCGCTCGCCCGCGCCCTCTCGCACCAGTTCGAGGGCACGCAGGCGCGCGAGGCCGTAGTCGAGCTTGCGCTGGCGCGCGAGCTGGCGGCGGTAGTCCTCGCCCGCCGCCCATACACGCTCCCGCTCCGGGCGGGCGAGCGGGCTCCCGCCGCCGCGTCGGCGCAGCGCGAAGTACTCCTCGGGATCACGCATTCCGCGCCCGATGACGAATGCGTCGAGCTCCTCCAGCAGCAGCGTCGGGTTGCCGCCGAGGGCGGATTCGAGACCGTGGCGGCGCACCAGCGCCGTTGCCAGCGAGCGGCGCTGCTCGTCCTCCATGTAGCTCACGCGCTCGCCGGCGTCGCGCAAGATGCGGGCGACGAGCGCGTCGAGGTTGACCACGTCGAGCCGGGCGAGCGCCGTGGCGTCCATCAGCCCCATCAGCCCGTGCCAGACCTTCGGCAGCGTGCGCAGGAACGTGGTCAGGAGGATCCGCTGCTCTCCCGGCGCGGTGCGGGCCAGCCGCCGCGCGCGGTGAAGCGCAACCACGGTCTTGCCCGTGCCCGGCCCGCCACGCACGCGGGCCGGGCCGTTGAAGGCGGCCTGGACGATCGATCGCTGTGTCGGGTGCAGGTAGACCATCCATTCCTCGATGCTTCCGTCGAGGAGTCGTTGGATCTGGGAAGTACCTGACGTGGCGACCAACTCGGTCGCGCTGTCCGACGCGCTGAGGCGCTCCTCGAGCTCGTCAGCGCCCATCAGCAGCGCTTCGACGCTCGGCACGTCGCCGTCGGAAAACGTGGAAATGTGGACTCGCGGGCGTTCCCACAGATCGGTCAGGAGCAGCGCGAGATCCGCGTCCTCGAGGCGCTCGCCGAGCGCGGCCGCGACATCGACGCTCTCCGGGAGTGCGCGCAGGAACGCGAGCAACTCGTCGTCGACGCCGCCGATCTTGCGCAGCTCCGCGTCGGAGAACGGCGACAGGGGATTGTGCTCGACTGGCCGCGGCGCGCGTGCCCGGGTGGTCCCTGCGGCGCGGGCACGTGCCCCGTCTTCGGGCTCCGCGGGCGCACGCGCCTCGAGCAGACGCAGGCCCGTGCCCTTGCGCGCGAGCCGCATCCGCGCGACGCGCTCGTAGATGTCGCGGCGCGGGCCGATCGCGCCGACGAGGAAGCCCTCGGCGCCCCGGAGGAAGACCGCCCGCCAACCCCCGACGCGCAGCCGGTAGAGGCCGGGCTGGCCCTGGAGCGCCTTGATGTCGAGGTTGGTGCCGAGCCCCTGCTGGCCGAACGCCTCGGGCAGGCGCTCAATCGCCTCGGCGAGCTCGCCCGGCATCTGGCCCATGAGGTGGCGCGGCAGCGCGCGCTTGGCGAGCGCGACCGTCACGCGAGCGCGAGGTACGAGTCCAGGACCGCTTCCGGTGGCCCGGCGATGGCGTCGAGCGCCCGTCGCAGCCGCTCAGCGTCGGCGGCGGTGAGCGGGACGAGCGGCCGCCGCATCCGCGCGCTCCAGGTCGCCGGATCAGGGAAGCTTTCGAGCTCCGGCACGAGTGGGCCGAGTTCGACGCCCGTGCGCAGCGGCGCGAGCCGCTCGACGCGCAGCGGGCAGCCGATCGGGAACTCGCGGCCCTCGAACGCGACCGGCTCGGTCAGCGGAGCGACCGGCGCGAGCACAGTCGCCTCGCCGATCACCCGCCCGCGGTCGCGCGTCGGGTTGTGGTAGGTGCCGCGCGTCGTGTAGAGCAGCAGTGCGTCGCCCCTGCGCAGTCGCGACGCCTCCGTCCGGCGGTTCGCCGTGAATGCCATCCGCTGTTCGCCGAGGACCCAGGCGAGCGCGGTGCGTTCGCCGATCACGAGCAGGTGCGCGGCGGGTGCGCTCATCGCGGGGTGCCGGCGAGCGCGGCGTGCGTCGCGCGCGGGTCGCCCGGCGGTGGGTCGAGGGGCGTTGTGTAAGGCTCGCTGGCATCAATCGCTGCGGCGAGCGCGTCATAGCGCTCGAGCACGAGTCGCTTCGTCCGGAACTCGCGGTGCTCGGCCTCGTCGTACTTGCGAGCGACCGCGAACGAGTCAAGCACGTGCTCGGCGTCCTCGCGGTCAAGGCCATAGAGGTGCACGAGCGCGCCGTCGAGTTCCGCGCGGATCGCCTCGCGGCGCGCCGGGTCCCAAACGAACGGGCCCGGCAGCGACGGGTCCTCCTCGGCGATCGCATCGAGATCGTGGGCGGTGTAGACGAGTTCGAGCGCGCGGTCGGAGAGCCAGTCGACCTGCGAGACGTCGCGGTCCCATGGGCACGGCTCGGCGAGCATCGCGGGCGTGGGAAAGGGGACCTGCTTGAGTACGAACAGTGTGAGGTTCTGGCCCGTCGTCTTCTGCCGGACGCAGTAGTCGGCCACGAGCGCGTTGGCGCATGCGAGAAACGCCAGCCGCTCACGCGCCGATCTCGCTGCGAGGCCGAGCAAGGGCGCGCTGTGTCCGACCGCGACGGGCGCTAGCGCGGAGCAGATCAGTGTACGGTTGGCGCCACCGCGCGAGATCCCGCGAAACGCGATCAGCCAGGGCGGTCCGTCGCCAGTCGCGGCTACGACGTGGCGATTCGCTACCCAGTACCGCGGTCTCGTTCGGTAGTGCGGATCGCGGTGCTGAGCCTCGCCGACGGTCGGGAGGGAGCCCAAGTTGGCCTGGGCCTCGGTCTGCCCTTCGTACGTTCCAAAGCGATGATCGAAGTGCCAGAACATCTTGCCCTCATACAGAGGTACGCCGTGTTCGGGGTCTTCATCGAATAGGCCCGAGTCGTTTGCCATGTCGAACATGCGGCGGTAGCGAACTCCCCAGGCGTCCCCGCCCGCCGTGCCTTCGGCGACGAGGGGCGGCACATGGAGGTAGATCTTCTTGGTCACCTCAGCGTCCTGGCCACTGCGGAAGCTCGGGCACGTGCCGGTGTTTGGATTCAGCAGCGCAATGTCGCCCGGCGACAGCGTGAAACGTCGCCACTCGTCGGTGATGTCGGCTGTCTGGCGCGCATAGAACGCGAACTTTGGGTCCGACGCGTTCGGCGTTGGGGGTCGGATCGCTAGCAGGCAGAACTTCGTGTCGTGGTGCACCCCCGGGAAGACACGATCCTCGTTCTCGAAACCCCATAGCGATACGAGCGACCTCGTGCTCACGAGGTCGCGGAAGAAGTGCTTCGTCGTATCGTCCGTCGCGATCCCTGTCGGGACGATCACGCCAAGCCGGCCCGCCGGCCCGATCATCCCGCGCATCGCCTCGGCGAACACGGAGTACGTGTTCACGTCTCCGCGTCCGCAGAGCGGGTAGCGCCCTGACGCACGCAGCAGGAACGACGCCGCCTCAGCGCGCCGTTTCGCGGCCTGCCAAGCCTCCCACAACGGCTCGTCGGTCTCCGGCAGCTTCTCAATCAGCTTCTCGCGCGCGGCCTTGGTCGATGCGGTCGCGATCTCCGGCGAGCGGGTGGCAAACCACTCCTTCTCCTGCAGCTTCACGCGCTCCCACGGCGGGTTGCCGAGCACGGCGTCAAAGCCGCCCGCCGCGTACGCGTCCGGGAACGCGACATGCCAGTGGAAGAAGCGGTGCGAGCGGGCCTCGGCGGTAATCACCTCGCGCTCCTCGGCGCTGAGCGCGGCCGGCCCGCCGATGGCGGCGCGCGACACGACATCCTGTGTGATCGCGACCACGCCTTCGATCTTCGGCGCGACGAACGCGGCGCACCACGCGTCCGCCGCCCAGCGTGCGCGCTCGTGCTCGCTGGACTCGAGCAGTTGCGCGTGGCGGTGCTCCTGCTCGCGCGGGTCGTCGACCGCGCCGATCGCGGCCGCGCTACGCGAGATCGCGTCTTCGTCGGACTCGAGCGCCTCGGCGAAGTGCTCCAACGCCATCTGGCGCTGCTCGACCTTATTCCGCACCTTGAGTGCGCGCACGACGGACGCGTTGTCGCCCAGCAGCTTCTTGAACGCCTCGTCGGGCACGCCGCCCGCGAGCAGCTCGGGCGTCGTCCCGAGCAGGCTGTTGCCGGCGACGATCCGGTGGTCAAGAAATGAGAGCGGGCGGCCGGGCTCGAGCGCCTCGAGCCACAGCGACACCTTGCACAACTCGACGGCCATCGGGCTCACGTCGACGCCGTAGACGCATGAGCCGATCACGTCACGTACGGCATGCCGCAGCGCGTCCGGCGCCGGCTCGAGCTCGCCGGTGCGCACCTGGGCGAGACGGCGGGCGATGCGGTTCGCGGCGGCGATCAGGAAGTGCCCGGAGCCGCACGCCGGGTCCATCACCCGGAGCGCGAGCAGTGCAGCCTCCGGCTCGTCAGCGCGTGCCGCGCGGTCGAGGACGGGCTCGAGCGCGGAGTCGAGAAGCGCCCCGATCAGTCCGGCCGGCGTGTAGTAGCTCCCGGTGGATTTGCGTTCGGAGCCGGCAGCGGTAACGAGCTCGAAGCGCTGCGCGCCGAGATGCACCCGCGGCCGCAGCTCGAGCAGCGCTTCATAGACCGAGCCGAGCTCCTCTGCGCCCATATGCCGGAAGTCGACCGGCCGCCGGATCGCGTCCTGCTCGACGTAGGCCAGCGCGAGCATCGCGTCCAGCAGGCTGCGGTTGTCGAGCTGCGCGGTGCCCAGCGGCCCTACGGCGCCGGGCGACCACAACCACGACCCGAGGGCGGGCAGCGCGAGCGCGGCGAACCCGTTCTCGAAGAGCAGCCCGCTGACGACCTTGACCTGCTCGTAGAGGTCGGAATGGCGGCCGCCGCGGCGGCGGCCCGCGAGCTCGCGCAGCCGCCGCGTCGAGTAGTGGCGCGTGTACCGCGCGCGGGCGCTCGCGTCACCGCCGACCAGCAGCGCGTCGCGGTCCTCAGCCACGAAGAGGAACAGCATCCGGTACACGAGCCGCAGGAGGTAGCGGCGCAGCGCTTCGTCGCTCACCTCTCCGCCGTGCAGCGCGGCCCGCAGCGTGTCGTTCGCTGGGTGCGCGATGAACCCGGACCCGAGGATCTCCATCGCGTCCTGGACGCCGTCCCGCAGGCGCTCGAGGGCCCGCGTGCCGTCCTCGGCGGCGAGGTGGGTCCAGCGCTCGAGCCAGCAGTCGGCGGGCCGCTTGCCTTCGAAGCGCGTGGCGTGACAGACGAGCCACAGCACCACGAAGTCGGCGTAGGCCTCCGACGCGAACATCGCCTCGAGGTCGAACTCGACGAATGCCTGCCGTGTCAGCGACACGTTGTCACGCAGCAGCCGCAGCTGCAGGCCGTTGCTGGCGATCCCCCACAGGAACGCGTCCGACCGGTTCAGCAGTTCCTGCACCAGCGAGTGCGGGCTCTGCCCAGCGGCGCCGGGGACGCCGCGGGTGCGCCGATCGAGCGGGACGTTGCAGCCGACGAGATGCAGCGGCATGCGCTCCTGCCAGACCGTGTACACGGGGAACTCGCGCCCGTCGGCATGGACGGTGCTCCCGCGGCCCGGCCGCCCGAAACGCAGCTCCTCCAGCAGCACCGCGAGCCAGCGGTCACGGGTCAGCGCTCCGCCGGCGTCGTCGGCTCGCAGGTTCCCCCGCGCGTCATCGAACGCGGCCCACGCGCCGAGCAGTCGGTTCCACGATCGCGTGATGGCCTCGCCGAAGCGTTCGCCGAAGAGCCCGTACGACGCTGTCTCGAGCCCGGGCAGGTCACGCGCATCGGCCACGCGTGCGAGCAGGTCGACGGGCAGCAGCCCGCCCTCGCTGCGGACGGTGGCGAACAGGTCGGGCGAGCGGACCCGCATCAGAGCGTCCCGGCGGGGAGATAGACGTAAAGGCCGAGCACGTCCGGCGTGCCCTGCGGCGTGACCCGGAGGGCGCCGGAGGCGCGCGCGCCGGCGCGCACGCGCTGGTGCGCGTCCTCGATCTCCTGCGCCTGCTGCGCGGCGCGGTCGGCCAGCGCGCCGGCCATCGCATCGAGCCCGGCGAGCGCCCGGGTGAGCACGCGCGCACGCAGGTCGGGTGGGATGCTGCCCGCCGGACTAGCGTCGAGCAGTCGCTCGACCTCTTCCTGCGAGCGCCACGACGGCGCGGCCAGGTCGCCGGTGAACGCGAGCGTCAAGGCATCCTCGGCGACCGAATCTCGCGCCCGCTCGCCACGCCCGAGCGTGAGCGTGAAGCGCAAGCGGACGAGCAAGATCGTCGTCAGCGTGTCGACGGCCCCGGTTCGCAACACACCGCAGCGCGTCGCGACCGCGGCAGGATCGCCGTCGAGCGCCGCATCGAGGACGTGCTGCGCGAGCGCCTCGACGGCCGGGTGCGTCCGCGTGAGCGCGAGCGCGCCGCCGCGGCGGGCGATGTCGAAGCGATCGGCGTGGACGGCGTCGCCGAGCGCCTCGCGCAGTGCGCGCGGCACCTCGTCGACCAGCGCCTCGATGGCCCCGTCCTCGTCGCGGCGGACCACGGCGCCGTGCGCCGCAAGCGACTGCTCGGCGAACCGCAGCACGTCCGTCCCGGCGCCGACGGCGGCCTCCATCGCGCGCACCTCGCGGACGACATCCTCGACCTGGATCGTCCGCTGCGCGTAGCCCGTCCGCGAGCGCTCCTCCTGGGTCGCAGCCGTCTCCCAGTCGGCGTGCAGCGCGTCGCGCGCGGGAGACTCGAACCCCTCCAGCATGAGCTGGTCGGCGCGGGTGTCCGGGCTTCGGCGGCGCAGGACGCCCTCGAGCACGGCGCTCATCACCGCCCCCGAGTCCACCGGAACCGGGATCGAGACGCCGAGGCGGTCGCGGATCGCGCGGTGCTTGCGCAGCAGCACGTCGAGCACGAGGCCGTCGATCGGCGAGTCCTCGCCGTAGTACGGCAGAACCCGGACCGCGGGACTGGGCTGTCCGTAGCGGTCGACGCGTCCCTCGCGCTGCTCGTGGCGGGTTGGATTCCACGACAGGTCGTAGTGCACCACGGCGTCGAAGGCGTCCTGGAGGTTGATGCCCTCGCTCAGGCAATCCGTGCACACGAGCACGCGCCGTGCCGCACCCGACAGCTCGTCGATGCGCTGCTCGCGCTCCGCCGGTGCCAGGCGCCCGGTCACGCACGCCACCGACGCCCGACGTCCCACCGCGGTGTGCAGGTGCTCCGCGAGGTACTCCGCCGTCGGGATGAAGCGGCAGAACACGATCGGGTTGAAGCCGTCGCGGAGCAGATCTTTGATCAGCTTCACCGCACCCTGAAGCTTCGGGTCGCCGGCGCCGGCCAGCGCCTCGGCATCGCGCGCCATCTGGTTGAACCACGAGGACGAGCGCAGTGCCGCGTCGGCACCCTCCTCCTGGGCGCCAGGTGCGACGTCCGGGCTCTCTTCGTCTTCGTCCGACAGATCGAGCACGGTCCGGCGCCCGAGCTCCTCCGCCTCCTCCGGCGTCGCGGCATCGGCGCTCGCGGCGCGGGAGCGCAGCGTTGCCGCGGCGGCCGCGGGGCTCGAGCCGATCGCGCGCAGCAGCGCCAGCGCAGACCACCAGCGGACGCGGACGCGGCGTTCGTCCCCATCGGCGCCGGCCGCGTCGCGCGCATAAGCGATCGCGCGCTGGAACAGCTCCCGGTGCTCCGGGGAGAGCCGGTACGTCGGATCACGCTCAGGTTGCTCGCGCCGCGGGAACGGCGTTTCGGTATCCGCGTACGCCGTGATGTCGCCGCGCCGGCGCTGCACCAGATGGCGCGCGAGCAGGCGTCGGCCGGCCTCGCCCGCGCCGCCGCTGAGATCGGCGGGCAGGGCGCCCAGCTCCGGTGAGAGCGTGCCGAGCAGCGACGAGAACGCATTCTCCTTGCCGCTATGGGGCGTCGCCGTCACCAGGATCAGATGACGGCCGGAATCGCTGCCGAGCCTCAGCAGGAGCTCGTGACGGAGCTGACGGGCGCGATCGCCCGCGGAGGCAAACGTGTGCGCTTCGTCGACGATCACAAGCTCCGGGCAGGTGCGGACGAACTCCTCGCGCCGCGCCGGCGACTTGATGAAGTCGGTCGACACGACGACGTGGTCATGGTGCTCGAACAGCGATTCATGCGCCGGGAGCGCGCGCTCGAGCCGGCGCGCCGTCGAGGCGAGCACGAGCGTCGCCTCGAGCCCGAACTTCGCGCGCAGCTCGTCGCGCCACTGCTCGGCGAGGTGCGGCGGGCAGAGCACGGCGAAGCGCTCGATCGTGCCCTGGGCCATCAGCTCACGCGCGATCAGCGACGCCTCGATGGTCTTGCCGATGCCGACGTCGTCGGCGATCAGCAGCCGCACCGGGTCGAGCTTGAGCGCCATGAGAAGCGGGACGAGCTGGTACGGCCGCGGCTCGACGCCGATCCGCCCGAATGAGCGGAACGGTCCCGCGCTGGAGCGGAAGCCGAGGCGCAGCGCGTCTCGCAGCAGTCGCGCGCGCGTGGCGTCCCCGGCCGCAGCGGCGTCAGGCGGGCTGAAACTCGCGGGCTCGACCGCCTCGAGGGCACGAAGGATGCCCGCGACCTCGGCGTCCGTCCCGCCCAGCGGGCGCAGCACGAGCAGGTCCTCGTCGGACTCGGGGAGCACGACCCACTCGCGTCCGCGGGCGCGGACGAGGGTTCCGGCGGCGTAGCTCACGCCAGTGCCCGTCCAGCGCCGAACACGCTCGGCAGGTCGTCGAGCAGCTGCTCCCACTCCGCCGCGTGGTGGAAACGGACGGCCTCCCAGCCGAGGTCGCGCAGACGGGCATCGGCGTCCGCGTCGTCCTGTTGCTGCTCCGGTGCGTCGTGGTGCGGGCCGTCGATGAAGACGGCGACATACTCGTCGGCGTAGAGGAAGTCGGGGCGGCAGCGGGCCTGCGCGAGCAGGCGACCGGCGTTGGTTGGCAGCCGGCGACCTTGTTGGGCCAGCAGATGCAGGAAGCGGCGCTCCAGTTCGCTTTCGGTCGCGGCGAGGAGATCCTGCAGATGCTGGTCTGGGGCCCCGCTCCCTGGTGCGGCCTGGACGGTTCCGCCGGCGAGGGCCTTGAGGACGCCGGCCACGAGGTGGCGGTCGAGCAGCCCGTGATCACGCTGGTTACCGTAGGAGAGCAGGCAGTCGTAGCACGCGGCCTCGCAACGTTCCGTGGCGTGCTCGGCGCGGCCGAGATCCTCGCCCGTGACCGGGTCGAAATGGCACAGCTTGAGGGCTTCGGTCGCGGCTTCGGCGAGCGCGGCCGGCTCGTCGAGCAGGCGACGCAGTACGCCGGCGCCGCCCTCGGCGGACTCGTACAACAGGATCAGATTGCGGGTCGAGGGGGTCGGCAGCGGCTCGACGGCCAGTTCCTGGTCCTCGAGATTGAACGCGTTCTGGATCCCGCGCTTGAGCGCTGCCTGCAACGACGCCATCGCCTCGACCGGAAGGTCGGCGGTCGGGTCGAGCAGCAGACAGTTGCGGCGGTCGGCCACGTAGGGCACCACGCGCTTGACCCTGGGCGCGTTCGCGAGGGGATTCGGCTCGTCGTCCGCGACGGCCTCGTTGCGCTCCCAGCGTCCGGAGTCGATGTCGAGGGCGAAGCCCGTGCGGCCGGGCTCGGCGCGGCGTAGCCACCCGAGGTTGACACGCCACACCGTCGCGGCGGGGCCGTAGTCCAACACCGCGACTGAGGCGCCGTCGCCGTCGCGCGCTGTCCCCGACCTTCGGGCGGCGTGGCCCTGCATTTCGTCGAAGCGCACGCTCGTCCGGACCTCATAGCCGGTCCGCTGGCGTTCCTCCTCGTCAGACGTGATCCGGTCGCGCCGGCTCGTGGAGACGTTCTGCAGGCGCAGAAGCTTCGTGAGCGCCGCCGGTAGGTCTGTGCCGCAGCGGGCGCACACGTCGGCGTCGGTGCCCTCGTGCAGGAAGCCGCAGCGCTCACAGAGCTTTGCCTCGGCGAGCGGAAGGGCGCCGTCGGACTGCGCCGGGGGGAGGATCACCTTGTCGACGATGTAGCGCGCGCCCTCGTGGTAGATGAAGCTGCGGGGGCCGAACTCCGTGATTGCGAGGAACCGTGGCCGCGACAGGTAGTCGTCGGTGCCCTTGACGTTGCGGCCGGGGATGTAGGCCGAGAGCGGCAGCCGGGGGAAGCTGTAGCCCGGCAGGAACCCCTCGCTGGCGAGGTAGCGGTACGAGTAGAAGTCCGACTGCTGGCTGCCACTCGCACCCGCCTGCAACAGCGAGAGCTGGCTGTGGGCTTCGAGCAGGCGCCGCTTAGCGGCCTCCTTGGCGGGCGTGCTCAGCGTGTGGTCGGTCATGGCGCGTGTCTGCGCCTCGATCGAGGCCAGCGCCGATCGGTAGAGCTCGCGCCAGCGGTTGCACGCGCGATCCAGGCGCTGGTAGGCGTGGTCAATCGCGCGGTCGACCCAGTGGGCGTCGAACCAGTCCGCGGCCTGGACCTCCGGCCCGAGCAGCCCGAGGATCCGGCGGGCGCGTTCGCGCGCGCGTTCGCGCGCTTGGGGGTCTCCGAGCTGCGTCGCCTTGTCATGACGGATCGTGAGCGATGGCGACTGCCCGTCGACGTCTAGCAGCTCGGTCAGGGCGCTGCCCAGCTTGGCCCGCGTCTCGGCGAGCCAGACGGCGTGCACATGGGCGCGAACGAGGTCCTCGTTGGCGAGGTCGAGCCGCGGCGGGGCGACCTGCCCGGCGACCATCCGTTCCTGGCGCCGGAAGTACCACTGGTCGTGGTTGTTCCAACTCGAACAGAACGTGTAGACGAGCGCGGGCTGGCCGTTGCGCCCGGCGCGGCCGGAGCGCTGGGCATAGTTGGCGGGCGTCGGTGGGACGTTGCGGAGGTTCACCACGTTCAGCGACGAGATGTCGACGCCGAGCTCCATCGTCGGCGAGCAGAAGAGCACCGGCAGATCTCCGTCGCGGAAGGCCTGCTCGCGGTCCTGGCGCTTCTCCGGGTTGACCTGCGCCGTGTGCTCGGCGGCCTTGATTCCGCCAGCGTCCTGCGCGACGTGACGGTAGAGCTCCTCGAAGTACGGGTTCGGCCGCCGACCCTCGCTTGACGCCTGCGGCACGCGCAGCACGTCGTGGTACGTGCGCCCATCGCCCGGCAGCCAGCGCATCGCGCTAGCCGGCAGCTGGAACGCCGGAGGATCGCCTTCGGCGACGCGGTCCAGCAGCCCATGGTCTTCGAGACCATGCAACAACTGGGCGATGATCGCCGCAGTGTCCTGGAGCGTAAGCGGGTGCTCGAAGCAGCGTCGCAGGAACGTCCCGAACGCTCCGCGCGGTGACAGATACGCGGCGCTACGCGGGTCGTCGGCCGCACGCGGGCGCGGGAGCACGATCCCACTGAACTCCAGCCGGTCCTGCTCGACGGCCCATGGCGGGATGAGTCGCTGGTTCGCCCGCGAGCGCAGCGCGTCCTGGCTGAGCGGGTCGAGTTGGTCGGCTTTGATCGCGAGCTCGCGGCGCAGGTGGTCGAGCAGTACGCCGATAATGCGCTGCCGCTTCGAGGAGCTGAGGCCGTCGAGGAGGGACAAAACCTCGGACTCGGGCTCAGCTCCCTCGAACCACTCGGGCAGCTCGGAGGACCATCCGGTGGCGCACTCCTCAAGCCAGGGGTAGCCGATACGCAGCAGCCCCACCTGCTCGAGGTTCGGTGACGTGAGCCGAAGCCGCTGCTGGTCGAGGAACAGCCGGTAGACGATGACGTCCGCCATCGCGCGCTTGGTCTCGTTCAGTGGCCCCGGCTTGGCCGTCGGGTTCGCCGCGTACGCGGTGAGTGGCAACGCAAGCTGCTGGAGCACGGCACGACCGAGCTCGTCGTAGCCGATGCCGCTTGCTCCCGCCTGTTCGACCGCCCGGTACAGCGCCGAGCGCAGCAGGCCGATCTCCACGAAGTCGTTGAAGTGGCCAGCCTGCAGCGAGGCGTCCTGTCGGTTGTCCGTGAAGCTCAGGACCTTGCGCTGGTCCTCGTCGAGGTCCGACTCGGCGCGCAGACGGCGAACGGTGGAAAGCCCAAGGATCGAGGTCGACGTGCTCCGGCCCCCGCCGCCCAGCGTCGCGAGCTTGCCGTAATCGGCCTGCTGGCGCAGCCCGTAGGCGACGCCGCAGCGGAGGCAAAAGCGAAACGGGGCCGGCACGAAGGTCGCCGGCAGTCCGCCCGGCGCCACGTTGCCGGCGGCATCGACCTCGAGCGCGCGCGGCAAGTCCTTCTGGCGCGAGGGCTTGACGCCTGTCCCGTCCGGACGCAGCCAGTCCTGCGGGATGCGGTCCAGGACGTCCTCCTCGCGCCACGGCGCGTCGACCGAGACGTAGAGATAACCGTTCTCGGCGCCGTCTCGCTCGGACACCTCGCGCGGCTCCAGGGCGCCCTCACGTAGGCGGACGCTGTAGTACTCCTGCCCGCACTCACGGCAGAAGCACAGGGGGAGCAGGATGCGGGTCCGGTCGGACTCGGGTACGTAGCGCTGCCCGCCGGTGGAAATCTCGCGCACGTCCGGCGCGTCCACCGACGCTGCGACCTTGCTGCCCCCGCTGAGGAACTGGTGCAGCCGGAATGCGAAGACGGGACGGTCGTCCTCGTCACGAGCAAGCAACGTGGCGCGCAGCGCCTCAAGGCAGCTTGTTCTCGGGAGCCCGGTGATCGTCGCGAGCGCGTCGTCGGCCCCGTCGGCGCCGGTCAGCGGCCGCGGCGTGCTGCGCACCAGCCGGTCCTCGAATCCGCTAGGGCGAACGCCTAGGTGTCGCTCGATCCATTGTGCGAGCAGGTCGCCGGCGACATCCGCCCGCCGCGACGGTGGCGACCCGGCCTCCACCCGCGCACGGAGGGCCTGGACCGTCGCCGGGTCGTCGAGGTCGATCGGCAGCGTCGCGGGCTCAAGCGTCTCGCCGATCACTGCGTCGTCGTCCACAGGCAGGCCGAAGAGGCGCGTGGCGACTGAGGCGACCGCCTTGCGCTGATCGCTCCAACTGCCCGGCCCGGCCAGCGTGGCCGACGTGCCGACGAACCGCAAGTGCTGGGCGCCGGTGGCCTCACGTACGCGTCGGAGGAGCAGTGCCACATCGGCGCCCTGGCGGCCGCGGTAGGTGTGCAGCTCGTCGAGCACCAAGAACGCGAGATCCCCGGCGGCCTTGATCAGCTTGCGATCCTCAGGGCGCGTGAGGATGTACTCGAGCATCACGTAGTTCGTGAGCACGATGTCCGGCGGATGGTTGCGGATCCGCTCGCGCTGCTCCTCGTTCTCCTGGCCGGTGTAACGGGCGAACGTCAGCGGCGCCGACGACGTCGGGTAGCCGTAGCGGATGAACTTCTCGAGCTCGTGCGCCTGACTGTTGGCCAGCGCGTTCATCGGATACACGACGATCGCCTTGATCCGTCCATCGCCCGGTCCCGCTTTCAGGACGTGGTCCACGATCGGCACGATGTACGCGAGCGACTTGCCCGAGCCGGTGCCGGTCGTGAGGACGTAGCTGCGACCCCGGCTCGCCACGCGGATCGCCTCCTCTTGGTGGCGGTGCAGCATCAGCGACTGTCCCGTAGAGGATGGCGAGTCGTCCTTGCCCACCCGGAAGATCCGTTTGCACTCCTCATGCAGCACGCTCTCGTCGGCCAGTTCGTCGATCAGGCCACCCTTGGCGAAGGCGGGGTTGATCTGAAGCCGCGGGTCGGGCCAGAGAAGTCCACGTTTGAGCTCCTGGGCGACGTGATCCGCGATTCGGGGATCGCGAATCTCGATGAAGCTCTCGACGTAGTGCTGATAGTCCTTGACCAGATGGTCCCGGAGCGAGAAGACATCCATGTACGCAGCGATCCTATTCTGGAATTCCGACGCTTCGTCGACGAACACACGGGCAATGTGGGTCCGCTGACCGGCTCATAGCTCCGGCCACTCCTCCGAGCATGTACCTCCGTGCGCCAGGACGCTGCAGCTGGACGCCACGCTTCCCGGTCGGCGCATCGTGCCCTTGCCGATCGCGAGCTGCGGTCGTCGTCCCCTCTATTCATCTCTCGGTAGGTCGGCGACGGGTCCGCTTCTCTGACGCGGGCCGACGCGCGCAGGCGAGCGTGTTGGCCGATCTGCGCTAGTCAATCCATGCAGGCGGGCAGGACTCGACCGAACTCACCCGGAGGCGTGCACGAGCGATCGTCGGAAGATCCGATGGTCAGACGACAGACCTTCGACTGGCACTCGTATAGGCGGACTAGCACCCTGGGCGGCGAGGAGCACGCCGTGTCGTCCTTCGATCGGCGGACAATCGGTGCACCCGTCTGAACACGAGCCCAGCGCCAGCGTGCGCTCGGGCTCCATCGGGAGAGTCGCGTCCGCGCCTGGAAAGCGTGCGGCGAGCTGCGATCACATGCTCGACCGCTGATGATCGCGCGTCGCCCCAACCGTCGGAGCCGGCCCGTCGCTGGTGTGCAACGATCGCCGTGAATGCCGCGCCACCCATGCCTCGCGATAGCAACGGGACGTCGGCGCGAGGACGGGGCAGGTGAGCGGGGGGAACCGCACGGACGCGGCGGCGGCACGCGAGCTCGTCGCCGAGCCGCCGGGCCAACGGACGCGGATCATCGTCGTCTCAGACTTCGACCATGACGCGATCGAGTCCGTCCCGATCCCGAATCGTCAACAGTTAGCGACGCGACTTCTCCGAAGAAGTCGCCGAGCACGCTTCGGCGTGCGCCGCGGGTCGACCGCCAGTGAATGTCAACCGTCCGGAGGCGGTGGTGCCGACCAGATGAGACTGCGGGTGGAAAGGTCAGAAGCGCATTGAGCGGTAGCTGCACGACCCGGCGAACAACGAGACATGCCAGCCCGGTCGTGGCGCGCTCACCGCTCGCTGCAGGAAACCGGGCACGCAGTTGCACCCGCGGGTGCGCGCTTCAACTCGCCTGCCTGTAGGCGCTGCTTGTCGGCCTGAGCCCATGCGGTGCTCTCGATCGGCAAGCTCGCCGCCGGGCAGGCGGACTACTACCTCGACCAGGCCGCCGGGCGGGTCAGTCGGGCGGCGAGCGTCGGCAGCGGCGTGGAGGACTACTACGTCGCCGGCAACGAGGCGCCTGGGTACTGGCTCGGCGCCGGCAGTCGGCGGCTCGGTGCTGGGGGGCCCGTCGACCGCGAGGGACTTACGCGCGTCCTCGCCGGCGCGCACCCGGCGACCGGGGCAGAGATCGTCGCAGACCACGCGCGCCGGGTGCCCGGCTTCGACCTCACGTTCTCCGCGCCCAAGAGCGTGAGCGTGCTGTTCGGGCTCGGCGACGAGCCGTTGCGGCGGGCCATCCGCTCTGAGCACGAGGCCGCCGTCGCAGACGCGGTCGGCTACATGGAGCGAGTCGCCGCTCGCGGCCGGCGCGGCCGGGGCGGGACCGCGCTGATCGAGGGCGAGGGCTTCGTCGCTGCCGCGTTTCGCCATCGCACGTCGCGCGCCGGCGATCCGCAGCTGCATACGCACGTCTTGGTCGCCAACCTCGTCGAAGGGCACGATGGTCGCTGGTCCGCGCTGGACGGCCGCGGGATCTACCAGCATGCCAAGACCGCGGGCTACCTCTACGAGGCCGCGCTGCGTGAGCGGCTGACGCGCCGGCTCGGGGTCCAATGGACGCCGCCGCGCAACGGGATCGCCGACATCGACGGCGTGCCCCCCGGCGTTCTGCGCGCGTTCAGCCGGCGGCGCGCCGAGGTCGAGGCAGAGTTGCGCCGTCGCGGGGAGTCGAGCGCGGCCGCGGCTCGGATGGCGACGCTTGCGACACGACGTCGCAAGGACTACGGCGTCGTGCCGGACGAGTTGGTCGGCGAGTGGCGACATCGCGCTGCGCGGCTCGGGTTCGATCGCCGTGCGCTCCGAGCCGTGCTCGGGCGGCCGCTAGAACGACCGCTGCCGGTCGAGTGGGAGCGGGTGTTCGCGCGACTGGCAGGACCTTCGGGGTTGACGCGTCGGGTGTCGACGTTCACGCGCCGCAACGTGTTACAGGCTCTCGCCGCGGCGGTGCCTGCCGAAGCGGGCATCGGGATCGATGGACTGGAGAAGGCGGCGGACCGGTACATCGCGTCCGGCAGGGCCGTGCCGGTGCTGGAGCCCGGCGAGGCGACACCGGTGATCCGCCGGCGCGACGGACGGATCGTGTACTCGCGCCTCGACGGGCGCTACTCGACGCCGGAGCTGCTCGCGCGCGAGCGCGAGGTGATCGAAACCGCGCTCGCCGGCCGCGGCTGCGGGGCCGGTGTGGTGACCGCGAACACCCTTAGGCGGGCGCTGTCGCGACGACCTGCGCTCGCCGATGAGCAGCGGCGCATGGTGGAGCGGCTGACCTGTGAGGGTGACCGGGTCGCAGTCGTGATCGGCGAGGCTGGTACTGGCAAGACCTACGCGTTGGATGCGGCGCGCGAGGCGTGGGAAGCCAACGGCACCACGGTGCTCGGAGCCGCGGTCGCACGACGTGCTGCGCGAGAGCTGAGCGATGGCGCCGGCATCGAGTCGACAAGCATCGCCGCGCTACAGCGTCGCTTGAAGCTCGGTCTCGATCCCCTGCCCGAGGGGTCCGTGCTCGTGCTCGACGAGGCCTCGATGGTGCCGACCCGTGCGCTGGCGGAGGTACTCCGGCACGTCGTGGCCGTCAACGGCAAGCTGGTCCTGGCCGGCGACCACCGCCAGCTGCCCGAGCTCGAGGCCGGCGGTTCCTTCCGCGGGCTGGCGCGCCGCCTGCCGGCCATCACGCTCGACGACAACCGTCGCCAGCATGCCGCGTGGGAGCGCCGTGCGTTGCGGGAGCTTCGCGACGGTGAGGTCGGGGCGGCGCTACAGGAGTATCAGCGTCACGGACGCCTCGCCATAGCCGAAGATTCGGCCTCCGTGCAGCGTCAGCTCGTCGGCGACTGGTGGTCTGCCGGCGGCCCGGCGGGTGGGATCATGATCGCGCTGCGACGCAGCGACGTCCGGTCACTCAACCGCCTCGCGCGCGAGTTGATGATCGAGCGGGGGCGCATCGCCGGCGGAGGCGAACTGGTCATCGCCGGGGAGCCGTTCAGCGTCGGCGACTCGGTCGTCCTGCGTCAGAACGACAGCCGGCTCGGAGTGGCCAACGGCGATCGCGGGGTGGTGCGTAGGTCGACGGACGAAGGGCTCGTGGTCGAGCTCGCCGGCCGCGACGTCGCGCTCGGCCGTGACTATGTGGACCAGGCGACCACCCACGGCGATCCGGTCGTGGCGCACGGTTACGCCGTTACCGGGCATGTGGCGCAGGGCCTGACGGCGGAGCGGGCGTTCGTGCTGGCGTCGGACATGATGTACCGAGAGTGGGCGTACACGGCGATGAGCCGCGGTCGCCACGCTAACCGCCTCTACATGGTCGGCGCGGCGGATCGCGCTCGCGACGAGATCGCGCCCGGCTCGCGCCGGACGCCTGAGGAGGAACTGCTCGCCGGCCTCCGCCGCAGTCGAGCGCAACTGATGGCGAACGACGTCGGTTCGCCGGGCGGCAACAAGGACCCGCTACGCGAGCTGGAAGAAGAACGCGCGCGGATCGAGTCGCAGCTCAGCGATCGCAAGCCTCGGCGCCGGCTCTGGCGGCGCAGCAAGGACCGTGGTCGCGGCATTCGTGTGCTGCAGGAGAACCGCCTCCGCGAGTTGGACATCGAGGCGGCTCAGCTCCGCGAGTTCACGGCAGAGCCCGATCCACCTGCGCGCGACCAGGAGCGAGGCATCGCGCGCAATTCGCTCGAGCGATGAACCTCACGACGGCCGAGCCGCTCGCGACAGCGACCGCTCGCGGAACCACGGCCGGAACTTGATCCAGGCGGGCGGAAGGCTCCCGTAGAGGAGCAGCGCGGAGCCGGGCGCGGCCTCGCGCACGATATTCGCCGGCGCGAGCGGGCGGAAGCTCGACGACACCGTCGTGGAGCGCCGTCCGGGCTCGCCGATCGTCGAGGACTCGTGGCGGATCTCGGTGTCACCGAGCACGCGGTTGACGTACTGCAGCGTGCGCTCGTCAGCGGTGCCCGTCGCGATGACTCGCGCGCGGTGGTTGTTGACGATCGTGTCGGCGCGATCCCGGCCCCAACGATCGTGTGCCTGAGCCAAGTCCTGGAGCACGGTGAGGAGCTGGACGCCGTGGCCGGCCCCGGTGGCGGCGATCACGTCGATGTCGGGAAGCGGCGCGACGTTGGCGGCCTCGTCCAGCACTACGAGTAGCGGTGGGTCGAGCGGCCGACCTGTCGCCGCGGAACGGCGGTAGGCCTCCTCCACAATCGACTCGATCAGCGCGACGAACACGGGTCGCAGGCGGCGCTGCTCGCGCACCGTGGCGCTGAGGTAGAGCGTGTGGCGGCCGCCGCTGAGCAGCTCGTCGGCGCGGATGCCGGCGGTCCGTGACCGAGCGAGGACGTCAGGGTCTGCGTACGCCTCGAGTACGGTCTCGGCGGTGGTGTAGATCGATGACCGCTGGCGCTCATCGCGGCCGGTCGATGCTTCGAAGGCGTTGATGGCGTCGCGCTCGTGAGTGCCCGCGAGAGCGTTCCGGACGCCGAACTCCTCCTGCGTGTCGACCCAGGTCACGACGTCAGCCATCGTGCGCTTTGAACGGGCAGCGGCGAACAGGAGCGGAGCGAGGAGCTTGGCCGCCGCGGCGTACCAGAAGTCGCCGTCGGCCAGGCCGCGTTTGCTCGCGGAGGCCCCCTCGGCGAGCCAGGCCGCCGTGCGGCGCGCGCCGGCCCAGGTGTGGCAGCTGACGAGCGGAGTCCAGCTGGCGCTCTCCAGGCCGGTGCTGCCCGCAGGATCGAAGAGCTGGACGTTGCCGCGGTCGGCCCGGGCGTCGATCGTGTCGCGCAGCAGGTCCGTCTTGACGCTGGTCGCGAGCACTGGTCCGTCCCACTCGAGAATCGCCGGCACGGCGAGTCCTGTCGTCTTGCCGGTTTGCGTCGGACCGATCACGAGCGTCGAGTGCAGCGGCTCGCAGCAGACGAGCCGCCGGCCGCGACGTCCGAGCGTCACCCGTCGTGGTGCGGGTCGACGAACGAGGAGGCGGCGGAGCTGTCGCGTCGTCGCCCAGCGCGCGCCCTGCGATGTGTCGGGACCACGTAAAGCTCGGGCGAGCCCGAGTCGCCACGCAAACGCGAGAACACCGCCGAACACAACCGCCGCGGACGCGTAGATCGCCACGGCGCCAGGAAGCTGCTCTCGAGCTCTCAACGGCCAGGCGTCCCGCGGGGAATCGAGGTGGTCAGGCATCCGTGCGAGTGCCTGCAGGGCGTCGACGAGTTGCAAGTGCGGCCAGCGGCCGGTGAACACGAGAGCGGCGACGCAGGCAACCAGCCACGTCAGCGCAGCGGCGAGTGCCGCTCCGACGGCAATCACCCCGACGGCGAGCTCGACCGGGTGGAGCCCGTCGTCACGCGGGACGTTCACGCCGACCTCGCGTCGTGGTCGAGCATCCGCCCGTCCGTATCGATGATCGTCGCCTCGACGTCCGAGAACCGGTGCTGGACCAAGAACGCGCGAGGGCCGACCTTCCAGAGAGCGACGCCGTCCGCCAGTTCAGGAAGGAGCTCGGCCTCGACGGAGCTGAGTCCGAGGAGCTCGCGCGTGAGCGCGACGTTGTCTGGTGCCTGGCGGTAGATCACTCGCGTCTGGGCGTCGTGGAGGAGACCTTCGGCCAGCTCTCGCTCCCGGCTCCCGGCGGCGCCCGCGGCCGAGAGATCCGAGAGGCGGTGCATCACGACGACGTTCTGGACGCCGTCGCGGCGGGAGAGCTTGAAGGACGCCTGCAGCCACTCACCGACGCCGAGGACGGCGAGGGCGCGCCAGGCCTCGTCGAAGACGTTGATCATCTTTCGCGGAGGACGCTCCTCCGCGTCGGCTTCAGCGTGCAACCGCGCGATCATGCCTCGCTGCCAAGCTGACGCGCAGGTCATCACGAGGCCCAGCACGGCTGAGTCGTAGAACGCGGAGAGGTCGATCACGACTGCGCGCCCGTCAAGCCGGAGGCCGGGCGTGGTCGGGCCGTCGAACATGCCGCGCAGGTCCTCGCAAAGGCGTTGCACGCCCAGGGCAACGTTCCGCGAGCGCTGGGTGAGGCCCCGTACGGTCGTGTGGAGGCCCTTCGCCATGGCGTCCGTCGGCTCGAAGAGCAACTCGACGATCGCGGGCAGCGTGGGCTCGTCGAGCTCGTCCGCGTTCACCACGTGAAGTGCCTCGCGAAGCGTGCCCTCCTCCTCTGGGTCGAGTCGTCTTCGCAGGAGCCCGGCGGCCAACGCGCGAAGCAGGCTCAGCTGGCCGGCGGGGCCTGCCTCGCGCGCGACCGGGTTGAGTCGGACGTCGCCACCCGGTACGAGCTTGATCGGAGCCACGCCGAGCGCGTGAGCGAGGACGGTGTACTCGCCCTTGGGGTCAGCGATCCAGGGCACGCGCCCGAACAGCGCCTGCCGGTAGAGGTAGCTCTTAACCAGCGACGACTTGCCCGCACCGACTTCGCCGGCGATGAAGAGGTTCGGGTTGCTGACCAGGCGCCGCTCATAGAGGACGAAAGGGTCGTATGTGAACGCCGATCCGTGAACGTCGGTGCCGATGAACACGCCGCCCTCACCGAGCCCGTTCTCGGCGAAGAACGGATAGATCGCCTGCGCGTTGGCGGTCGTCGCCCGATGACCGGGCCGTTCCGCGAGCCTTGATCTCACAGCACACCGAAACCGCGGGTCGATGCCAACCCGCGCGCGACCGGAAGCGCGCCGTGGACGAATCCGGCGTCCTGCTCTCCCCAGAGCGGGAGCAGGTCGAGGCGAGCTTGCTCCGCGGCGTGCTCGACCTGCGCGGATGCGTCCTCGAGCTTGGCCTCGGACGAAGCCGACACGGTGACGAACCCGGCGAAGCGCACTTCCTCGTGGCCCGAGGCGAGCTCCTCCTCACGTCGGATCGCCGCCTCCTGCTTGCGACGCTGGACGGCTGACGTCCTGAACCCACGGCGGCTGCGGAGTTCTTCGTCCGCCTCGTCACTCGTGATCGCCGCTTCCGCGCCGCGCCGCGCGCGCTCTGGCCGGACCGGCTCGAAGACGACGGCGACGCTGTGAACGGCATGCGCGCCGAGCAGCAGAGGCGTCAGGAACAACGGGCCTACGGGGAGCCGCGGCCATTGAGCGATCCAGTACGTCCGATGGCATCCGCCCTCAGCGACGTAGCTTCGCCATCGGCGCTCCGCGGCGCTAGGTCCGACGTCCAAGGGCCCGGGCACGACATCGGCCGGATCGGCGGAGAGCCGCCGGCGCCGATAGGGGTCGTACGCGTTGCGAATCGCGGTGACGTATTGCTCCGAAGTCAGCACGCCGGCCACCTCGGCGTCCATCGGCTGGAACCGGGCCACGAAGCCACGCAGCTCGCGCAGCAAGATCGCCTGCGCCTGCTCGTCGCGATCCAGATGCTGGACTTGGGCGTCGTGGGCGGCGCGACTCCAGGCTCTGCGCTCATCGATCTGAAGCGCCAGCAGGATCTCGCGATCTTGCGTGACCTGTTGAGCGTCGTCGAGTAGCGAGCGGTAGGACCCGCTCGCCGGAGCGTCGTCGGGGATCGACGGATCGCGGGCCTCGAAGAAGTGGCGCCACAGCCCGTCGCCTTCGGCCGGCAGCGCGCGCTGCAGGATCTGCAGCCGGCGCACCGGGCTTCGCGTCCGCGCGAGTCCGGCGAGCAGCTGTCCCCAACGCGCGAGTCGCGCTTCGTGCTCGTCGGTCGGGAGCAGGCCGAAGGCGCGCACTCGGACCGCGACGACGGCTGTGAGCGTCGCGGCTCGACGGTCGCGAAGCATGCCGACGTCCTGATCGCCGACCGGCTGCGCGACAAGCTCGCAGCCATCGAGGCAACGGGGGAGCGACGCCGGGCGTCGCGGCCGCTCGCCGGCCAGACCGCTTGTAATGCCGGCGCTCACCGCCGGAGATCGATATGAGCGCCCACGCACGGAGGCTGCGATGACCGGAAGCCAGGCGATCAGCGGGCGGCGATGGATCGGCACGAACGCGAGGGCCGCTCCGGCGACGACGAGCCCGACGCCGGTCACGAAGCCCAGGCCGGACGGCGAGAGCCGGAACACCACCACCGCGGCGATGCACGTGGCGGCGAGGCATGCGACCTGCCCGGGTTGAAGCCCACCGGCGAAGCCACGTCGCTCCAGAGGGCCGAACCGATAGCTGCGCCCGTGTTCCGTCATCACTTGCGTGCACCTCGTTGCGGGGTCGGGCGCTCGCGCGGGAGCGTCGGGAGCGATGGTGACGCCGGTCCGCCGTCGCGGATTATCGACGTCGGTTGCGCTGGCTGCGGCTGGTTCGCGGAGGCGGCGTCAACGCGGGCTGCGCCGGCCCCGCCGAGGTTCTTCAGTAGCAGCAGTCGTGTGGCAGCGGTTGTACTTCCCGCGCCAGGCACCGCGCCCGCCGCGCCGGAGACGCTGCGTCGTGTGAGTGTCCGGCCTGCGGCGGCCTCCGCGAACGGGAGGATCTGCAGCAGCGCCCACGGAGTCAGCGCCGCGACGAGCAGCACCGAGCACCCGGCCAACAGCGCGCTAAGCCCGCCGCCCGACGAGGGCGCTTCGACGATCGCGGACGCGGCGAGGGCGAACGCCGCGGCGATCGTGAACTTCGAGAGGATGATCGCGACGAGCCACTCGGCAAGCCGGCGGCTCCAATGCGCAGTTCGTTCCCACACCGCCGCGACGAGCGTGAGTGGCAGGAACGCGACCGCGACATAGACCGCGGCCTCGCGCATGACGAGCTCGAGCCAGACCAGCAACGCCAGGAGCGAGACGACCAGCGAGCTGAGGAAGAGCACGAACGGCGCGAGCGCCGAACCGTTCGTCGCCGAGAGGATGTTCCCGAGCCCGTGGAACGCCGAGCTCACCTGCGTGTCCGTCCCGCTGAGGATCCACGTCGTCATCCAGTCGGTGACTGCGAGACCGATCTCGACGAGCGTCACCGCGGCGAACGTCAAGAGCAGAGCCGAGGGGAGCGCGATGAACGCGGCGCGCAATAGGCGGCCGAGGTCCTGCGCGACGATTGCTTGTCCTACGGCGAGCAGGAGGAAGATCGCTGCCAGCGCGGCCGCGAGCTGGACCATGCCCGCGTACCGCTGCGCGAACCATCTGCTGTCGAGCGCGGGGCGCGTGGAGCGCTCGATCTGCTTGCTGACTTCGGTGATGAGCCACGCGGCGCCGTCTGCCGCCCAGCTCACGACCCCTCCCATCACCGCATTTGACGCGGCGCCCGTGCCGGCCTTGATGACGTCGCCCGCGCCTTGGACGACCGCGCCGCCGATCGGACCACCTGGGCAGACGAGCAGCGGCGCGACACACATGAGGCGGCGCGGTTGTTCGGACTTCTGCGACGCGTGCTGCGGCGCGATGATCCCCGCGCGACGGTGAGGCGATGTGCCGGCGGTCGCGCTTGGCGGCGCCGTAAGGCAGACGGCGGCGAGCGCGAGGAAGAGCACGCTACGGCACATGACTCAGGCTCCTGAAGCTCGAGACCTCCAGCGCAAGCTCGTCGAGCGGCGTGGTCGGGTCGGGACCTGCGGTCCCCGAACCGCCGCTGACCTTCCAACCGGCCCGCGTCCACACGACGTCGATTACGACGGTCCGCCATTGAGCGCCGGCCTCGAAACCGCGACTCGCGGCGATCGCCACGGTCCAGACCGCAACGGCGGCCGCTCGAGGCGTGTACCGGACGACTCGATAACCGAGCGGCGCCGCGCGTAGGACGCGCGGCGCTTGTCGGAACGAGACAGCGAGCTCCGCCCCAGTGCTACCGAAGGCGTCGCTCACCTTGCGATCAAAGCCAGGGGCGGCGAGGCGGACCACCGCGGCGTCGAACCGCTTGCGGTCCAGGATGGCGGGGACGCTGAGCGCGTAGAGCGCCGTGATCGCCATGCGGACCGCGCCTTCTTCTGTGGGGCGAGACACGGTCGAGTGGGGCGGAGCCGCCGGCGCGGGGCCTCCAGCTCCGAGACGTGCTGTCGTGATTGCCGCGCCGACGAGCAGCGCGAGAGCGAGAGCCGCGATGACGACCGACCGACGCCGTCGCCGCGGTGTGGGCGCGGATCGCGCGACGACGGTCACTGCTCGTCTCCATGCAGCGCCTCAGCGAGCACGTGCAGCGGCAGATCCTGCTCGGTGACCCACGCGGACAGGATCTGGACGCCTGAGCACTCGTACACGATTCCCCAGCGCCCGTTGTGGTGGACCGCCCAGGTCGTTGCCTCGCCGGCCTCGCTAATGACAAAGCAGCCGTTGTCGTATACAGGCGCCAAGGGCCTAAGGCGCTCGGGAGCGAGCGGTTTCCAGGGCTGGGCCTCACGTCGACGGCGGGACGGGTCCACGCTCATTTGACCTTCCCTCCGGCTTCGACGAAGAAGTTCACGATCGCGCCCGCGGCGCCGATGACCAATGCGGCGGCCGCCGAGACCAACGCGCCCGAGCGACCGCGCGACGCCCAGTGGTGGTTGTTGCCGTGCGACGCAAGCGCCCAGACGCCCGCCCCGATCAGCACACCGGCGAGCGCCGCCAGCAGCATCCAGAACGCGAGCCCGTTGACGAGGCTCTGCAGGACGCTGCTGCCGGGCAGGCCCGACGGGTCCGGCGTGACGTGGACCTTGGTGTCGGCGATGAAGTTCAGGAACACAGACGGTCCTCCTCGAGCGGGGGTCATCGGGGTGAGTCGGGTGGGATGAGCACGCGGACCCAGCGCGCCCGCGTGAACGGCTCGGCTAGGGCGTGCTGCCAGGAGAGGTGAAGGTGTGGCGTCGACGTGTGCGCCGGGTCTCCGTGGCCGGGATAGCCGTTGTAGAGAACGACGCGGAATGGCCCACGACCCGGGCAGCCTGCTGCCGCGCACTCCGGCGACCATCCGAATGCGCGCGCAGCGGTCAGCGTGCGGCCCCAGTCGCCATCGACCGGCACGAGGTCGGTGGCGAGACCCAGAGGATGCTCGCCGTCGGTGGCGTGAGGCGCGCCGCCGTAACAGGCGCTCAGGCGAAGTCCGAACCTGCTCAGCAGCGCGAGCACGTCGGGGACGATCCGCGCATCGCACCGCTCGCCGTTGCTTCCCGGAACGGCGACGAGCCAGCCCTCGCCGGCGACGACGGGCATCGTGCTCGGTCCGCTCGAATCGCGGTACACGGCGGCCTGCTGGAGGACCTGGTCGACGTACCAGTCGGCGTGGTTGTAGGCGAAGATCGCACGCCGCCAATCGTTCGGCGCTCCTGACGCCACGAGGTAACGCGCGGCCGTGGCGACCGCGTCTGCCGGGTCGTAGATGTCCTCGCGACCGTCGTCGTTTCCATCCACGCGATACGCGCCCCAGGTGCCACCGCCGCTGCCGAACCCGTTGTGGATCTGCATCGGGCCCGCGCAGCACCCGTACGCGTTCTGGCCCGCGTGGACGCCCGGAGCCGTCGAGCGGCCGTGATCGCTCTCGATCTTGCCGATCGCTGCGAGGTACGACCATCCGTGTTCACCGAGCTCGTAGCGCACGGCGGCCGTCTTGTAGGCGTTCAGATAGTCCGCCGGAATGTCGGGCACTGTCGTTGGTCCCGAGTCGGTCGCTGAACTGGTGACGGCACCCAGGAGTCCCGCGCCGATGGAGGCAGCGGCGAGGAGAAGGAGGACCGCGGCAGGAAGCAGCAACCGCGGGGCGGACGGTCCGTGCGCGCGTGACATCAGAAGAACTCCGCCTGCATCCCGGGAGTCGGCGTGGCCACCGGACGCGGACGAGGCATCGGTGCGGGAGGCGCTGCCGGTGTCGCCGCCGCAGGCCCCGGGACGACTCGACGAAGCTGCGGTCGCTGGTTCTTGCGCGCGGGACCACGACGGGTGTGTCGGACTCGCCTGACTCGCGCGGGGCGTCGCGCACGGGCGCGCGTCACAGCAGGGCGTGGAGTCGCTCCGGGCTGTGCGGAGAGACGCGACTTCGCCGCGCGGTGCGGTGTCGGCAGTTCGCGGGAACCGCTCGGAAACGTCGCGAATGCGAACCACAGAACGGCGACCGCGATCAGCGCGGCGCTGACCGTTCGCCGCGGCCGGCGGTCAGAGGGCGAGTGCGCGACCGTTGGCTCGGGAAGGGCCGCGATTGCGACGAACAGCGCCCGGTCGCGAGGCTCGGCGAGTGAGGTTGTCTCTCCCATCGCCCGCCATAGCGAGGCGAATCGGAAAGATGACCCCTACGTCACCGCTGGGCAGATGGGAAGCCGCGCTCGCTGCGTCTCGTCGGCGTGCGCGGCGCTACTCGTCGCCATTGGCAACCCGCTCGAGAAGACCGGCGTGATCCACTCTTGGCCCTGCGCGAACAGGAGCAACGCGCGGGCCATCCGGCGAGGGTGCTGGCATCGTCGACAAGGGGCGCGCTCGCCGGCCTGAAACGGCGAGCTGGCAGCGCCGCTCGCCGACTGACGCCGGTCACCGAGACAAGAGAGCCTCGCTGATAAGCGCCATCGCCTGCGCGGCGAGTCTCGCCTCCTCGTCCGTAACGGTCGGTTTGAACGCTCGGCCGTGTCCCGTTCCTTGGTCGTTCCGCAGGCGATTTACGGCGCACCCTAGGAGGTAGAGCATTTGCTGGAGGCGCTCTCTCGCGTCCTTGCTTAGTTCGGCGTTGACGGCGTCGATCACAGACTTTGGTGGCGTGCTCAGGTTCTTCGCAGCGAACGCATGAAAGAGCGTGCCCGGAAAGTCATGTCCTCCATACGAGTGGCCTCTCTCGTGCAGCACATGGCGGGCCGTCGCTTCCAAAAGATCCTTGCCCGTGCCGGTGACGAGAGCAGCGTCGGTCGCGCCCTGCTGGATGCGACGCACGTAGTTCTTGAGCACGGCCTGCTGTTCAGTAGAGGGCACGTGCTCAAGAAGCCTCGGCCTCAATTCTCCGTCTTCATCGAGTTCGTAGTTGCTGACGCGATACGCGTCACGGAGGTTCTCAAACGCTGTCGCGCCGATGTAGGTCGTGCTCGCTGATCGGAACCCGCCGGAGGCACGAACTGCTGCGATGAGACGACTCGCCAGTTTGGCGCCCGCCGTCCGGTCGTTCTCAAGCGCGTAATGCATGACACTCCGAATCCGTTTGACCTTGCCATCTGATGGCCCGGGATCCGAGTTGGACAAGTTGACATCAGCGATCAGACGACCTAGCTGGTCGTGGCTGACTGGGCTGTGCTGACTCGCCAAGGGTTCGATCGCGTGGACGACCTCGGGCGTAAGTGCGGGGATGCGAGGCGCCATTAGGGGCACCTAACCGTCTACTGCGCCTCGGGATCGACCGGCGGGCGATGCCATGCGTACCTCATCATCGGCTCAGCATCGGACCCTTCGAGGCCCCGGAAGTGGCCGGAGCGCCACGTGAAGCCGTCCGGTAGGTCGATGTCGAACGCCTCCGCCGCCTTGATCGCATCAACGCCCGGGCGCCGCCCCGCCGGAAGCCGTACGCGGTGGGCCGATACCCAGTGCCGGCGGAGCTCGCGCGTCGACCCGTCGGGAATGAATCCGCCGGGGTTCTCGTGCGGAGGCACGTCAGGGTCGCTGCAGTAACGCGCTTCGGCTACCTGGAGCATGAGCGCCCAGGCGTCGATCAACTGAACGGCCTCGTCGCGGTGCGCGACGTGGATGGCCAACGGCGTAGCCGAGCTCTTCAGGTAGACGTGCCCCCACATTGTGCCGCCTGGCGTTCGGAGGTCGTACGGGAGCTCCAGGACTCCGGATCGCCTGCGCCGCCGCAGCGGCTCGAACGTGAGAACGTGCCCGTCCCGGCAGTCGATGACTGCCGCGAATTCGTCGACCCGGACACGCTCGTCGCGCAGCGACCCGGACGCCGCAACTGCGATCGCAGTTAGCTTCGGGCTTGCGTCGCCGGGCCAACGCTCCCAGCGCGCAGGCTCGGGATCAATCCGACGCTGAGGCGGGGGCACGCTCGGCGTGGCCACTCGCCGGGCGGCCGGCCTTGGAACTGGTCGCGGCGTCCGCGCGACTCGCTCCGCCGGAGGCGTCGGCGTCTGCGGCGCCAACGGTGGGGTCTGTGGGCGAGCAACTCCAGGAGGCAACAGGCTAAGCGCGGCATTCCAGTGCTTGCCACACGCCCAGTATTGGCCGTTGTGACGGCGGCCGTCAGCAGTGATGAAGCTCCCGGCTCTGACCTGGGCGACCGCAAGGCCACGGCGCCGGATCGAAAAGCCGTCTCCGTTCTCCGGTGATTCGACCACCGCGGCGGCGTCCCACGCGCGAGCGTGATTGCGCACCTGTCGCAGCAGGATATCGGGCAACATCGCCTCGACGAGACGAGCGAAGGCCGCGTCGTCGCGGGCCCAGTCGGCGCGCCCGCGGAGGCGAGCCAGCTTGAGCCGGGTGTCGGTGCCGACGGGTACGCCGTCCACGTACAGATCGTCGTCGCGGAACTCAACGTGGTACTCGGCACCTTCGAGCCGCTGCGTCAGTGCTCGTTCCACGTAGGCGTTTCGCGGCGCGTCGGCCCGCGGGCGCGACGTGCTGTGCCTAACTCGGTCGCGACGCGCGTCGTCCAACACAAGCGCGGGATCGAACGCCGCGATCTCGCGACGGAGTCCTGCGGAACGGCGGCGTCTGGTGCGGTCGCGGCCCGGCCGCTCATCGGGCTCGTCGTCGAAGCGAGATTTCGACACCACTACAGGTTCGCACCAACGTCGGACGGCACACGATCCCGCCCGCCGGCCGAATCCTCTTGAGGGAGACGGCTACGAAGCCTGATCAGGGCGAGACCGGGATCCGATTCGTTGCCTGCGGTTGCCTTCGGCATTGCTGCACATGTCGCGGGAGATTGGACGCGCTACTGCGCCCGGTCCGTCGAACAGGAACGCCTTCGATCGCACTATGTTCGACGGCCGGGGAGATAGCTAGCGAGCGACGCAGCGGACGGGCTCCGCGACCACCAGTTCGACGTCAGCGAGCGAGATAGGCGGATCAGCGCGATCGCTCCCAGCGATTGCTTCCGCTGCCGCTGGGAGTCCCGGGCGGCTTCAGCGTCTTCCGAGTGGCTTCGACGACGTCATTATTGGCTGCATGCCAGCGGATATATCGATCCGTACGCGTCGGCGATTGTGGTTCGCCTCGCTCGGAATCTGCGCCTTTCCCGATTGTGGGGAGATCCTGATGGAGGCAACAGGTGATGAGCAGGACTTCACCGACGTAGGACACGAATGCCACATCATTGCCCGAAACGATGATCCTCAGGTCGCCAGATCTGTCTCGTCGCTTACCGTGGAGGAACGCGAACAGTTCCGGGAGCTGATCGAGAATCGTCATGGATTCTCGAATCTCGTGTTGATGTGCCTCAGGCACTCGCGGATCATCGACGACCCAAAACAGGGGCATGGGGTCGCTCGGGTAGTTGAGATCAAGCGGGCTCACGAGGCAGCGATGAACGAGCGCCGCTCACCTCAGGACCGTCGAGACGCGGCTGCCGAGTTGGCCTATGCGGCTATCGTCGACGAGTGGGAAGACCGAATCGGCCTCGACGATTGGGAGCGGCGGGTTGGCCCGCTGGTGGCGGACGGCCACCCGCGCATGGATATCAAGCACTTCGACGACCTGCGTAGCGCTGGCCACTGGCTTTTCACACGAGTATGGCCGCGCACCAACCCAGACCTCGAGCGCGCGTTCGAAAACCTTCGAGTCGTTGTTCAGGACCTGCTTAACGTCCTGGACCGCTACCCACACGCGCACCTACGCGAGACCGGGCTCGTCGGGATCGCTCGTTTCTACAACGACCCGTCTTATTGGGGACAAGGTGAGCCGGATTTCGCGGCTCTCGACGAGATGTACGACTATTGGTCCGCGCTCGTCGAAGACCTTGCATACGAGTTGACTCGCGCCGTGAATCTCGTCTGCGATGTCGTCCGACGGACGCTCGACCCCTCATTCCGGATTCGCGACGGCGTGAACACGTTGACCTCGGGTCCTTTCATGGAGGATTTGTCGTTCCGAACACATCGTCCCCACTACGCGCCCGACGCCGGTCCGGCACCCTACGAAGGGCTCGCGAAGTTCCTCGAAGCGCGCTCGACCCGCGACATGCACCGAGGCGAAGGGTCGCCACCGCCGGGCTTGAGTCTGCCCGGAACACCTCGATTCGGTCATTAGCTGCGCCGCTGGTCCGCGCGGGACTCGAACCTCACGGCCCGTCGCGTGTTCCCGGACGCTCCGGTCCGAGCGCGCGCCGGGCGTGCCACGATGCTTCACCTATGTCCCTTTCGGGAGAATGGTTGCGGCGCGCGGGCGAGGTCTTCGGCGGCGTGCTCGCCGCGATGGCCACTTACTTCGACCGGCTCGCTGAGACAGCGAAGGTGTTCCGCCGCCTGATCCCGTTGGGGGCCGGCGGTTGGGCAATCTCCACGTACGGGATCATGCTCGCCCCCGAGCAGCACAAGGCAGCCGCCGAGGCGCTCCCGGACCGCGTCGGCGCGGCGGCGATCCTCGAGGACGCCTGGAGCGATGCCGCGATGCGAAAGGCGATCTGCTCTGTCGTGCCATGGCTCTACGCGCCGGATCAGCGCGACATCGGCTGGCGCCGCAAGGAACTGCTGGAGCGCGCTAGCGACCGCTTCTCCGAGGGGTCCTATGAGGAAGCGGTGCTGCTCGTTTACTCCCAGCTCGACGGGCTCTATCAGGACCGTGCCGCCGCGGGGGAGGTGGCGTTCAAGCGGCTATTCAGCCGGCGACCGGTGCGGGAAAGCAATGACGGTGCCGCGGTGCGGCAGTTCGTCGACATAGTCACCCAGTCCAAGACGATGGTGGCGACCGAGGAAGCGTTCTTCCTCGTCGTGCGCGAGTTGATGACCGAGCCAGTCGACGCGACCACCCTCGACGATCTCCCCAGCAGGCACGGGGTGCTCCATGGGCGCGTGCTCGGCTACGGCACGCGCCGACGGGCTGCTCAGGCGTTCGCGTTCCTCGCGGCCAGCCTTGAGGTCCTAGTCGCATCGTTCGACCCGTTGCCGCTTTCGCACTACGAGGCGCACGAGATGTCCGACTCCCAGACGCCTCCCGGGCTGCAGCTGATTCTCGCCGCGATGGCCTACTTGCCGGTCAGGACCGTGTATCTGCAGAGCCAGCGCACCGGGCACGACGTGCTGCTGGCAGTCGAGCCGTCGGAGTCTGGGCTGGCGCTCGGCGAGCCGCATGACGCCCCGGATCGCTGAAGGCAGTGATCGCCGCGACCCGCGGACCCCTGTGCTCGGCGTCCTGCTCGCCCGAGCGGTCGAGATCGGCTCTACTCGGTGTGCGAGAAGCGTCCCAACGTACGGCCTCGAGCGGCCGCGTCGCGACGTTCGCGTGCCTCGGCCGCACACTTCCTACCGACGATGCCGTCCTCGGTGACGCCCGCGAGCGCCGAGACGTGTCGATCCCCCCAACGCCGAGCCGGCGGTAGAGCGGTCAGACTCGCTTTGAAGGTCGAGCTCGCAGCTCGGGCAATCCCCACGCCGAAATGGTGCGTTGGGCGGCCACGGTGACCGAGTGGTCAGCGTCGTACTGCGCGTGGACGATATTCCGAAGATCTGCCGACGTAGCGGCGTAGGAACCGATCCATCCTCCTCGCACGAGTTTTACGAAGAGACCATTGGTCAGGAATCGCGTCACGGTGTCTGTTCCGAGGACCGTGCCTTTTCGTGGCCCTTTTCCTTGATGCTTCGACTTCTCGATCACGTCGAGGTAGGCGAGCGGGAGGTACATTCCGCGCAACAGCTGCTCGGGCGATGTGTTCTGCTTCGGCGGATCGCAGAGCTTCAAGAAGCACGCCGACGGGTGCAGACGCCACGAGAGCGGATCACCGTTGAATGCTCCGATCGGGACCTTCAGCATGCGGTCGATCTCGTCCCTCAGCTGCGCGTCAGGTCGATACATCGGCTCCCCGCTCCCGCTTTCCTGGAGCATCTTGTACTGGACTAGTACGAAGGACTCCAACGGCTCGTTGTAGTAGATGAGGTCGGCACCGAGCGTCGCCTCGAGGGGCTTCTTGTTCACGTTGCAGACGACGAGCAGCTCGTTACCGCGCTGGAACTTCGCGACGCCGTTCGGATTCTCGATTCCCTCCATCCCCGGAACGCGACGGGCATCGAAGTCAACGACTGGGTCCTCATACGCTCGCCCGCCGGTCAGTGCCGTGACGAACGGCGAGTCACCACGCGCGGACGTTCGTCGCAGCAGGAGTCGATCTTCTCGGCGCGCGTCGAATATCTCAGCGGCCAGCGACGTTGCATCCTTCTCCAGTGCAAGCAAGCGACGTGGCGGCGAGTCCGGGACGGCACCCTCGAAGAGATCGCGAAGCGCGTCGGCGTCGGACGAAGCGAGTTCGAGGAGCACGCGCTTCACCTCGTCCCATGTGCCGGACGCGAGGTTTCCTTCAGATGCGATGGCTCGATCGAACGCCGAACGGAATCGGGCAGCAATCCCTTGGCGAAGATCGCGGATCGCAAGCGGCGGATCGAACTCGACGTGGCTCAGGTATCTCAGTCCGCGCTGCCCCGTGACTTGCATGCGCGCGTCGGCGAGCGTGCCGGCGTCGACTACATCGGTGTCGCGGACAACGAGCACGGCCTGCCTTAGGCCCCAGGTCCCATAGTCGCGCATCAGCGTGAAAGTCCCGCGAATCGCAAGCGCGTCGGCCAGCGGTCCGGAGTCAATGCCAAGAAATCCGCCCTTCACGCACGCATTGTCTCGGACAACTGGCATCGGGCGGCGCGCCGAAGGCCCTCTCGCCCCTAACCGCTTAGCTATCGTTGGCTGGTGAACGAGGGACCGACCGTATGCGACAGCCCCGTGGAAACGCGGACTATCCGAACGACCTGCGATCGCGCTACTTGTTGGGACGATTGGCGGCGGCGCGGCGACGAGCCTCACCGCATGCAGCCGTGCTGCATGCGGTGACGCCAGGCAGCAGTCCCGCGCTGGGACGGCTCCTGATCGTCTTCCCGCGAAGCGGCGCCGGATGGCCGTCGTGCACCCTTCGCTAGCCGCTTCGAGCGACATTTCGGCGGACGAGCCTACGCTAGACCGCCGTTGGCAAGCTACGGCGCGACCTCCGACCGAGTGACGGTCTCTCGCCGCGCTTCGGTCAGCAGGCCAGGATCACGTTGAACGGCTGCTCGGTCGGGCTCGCATCGGCCGCGAACGTACGCACGAGCACCGACGTCGGCTGGTCCTGCGTGACCGTGACTCGTCCCGGCACCGGTTGATCCATGCCCGCCCCCGCCGGCACCGCGGCCAGAGTCGCGGTGGCAACGCAACTGCTCACGTCGCGCGCGAACGTCACTCGGTACTCGTTCGTGCCGCCCTGGTGTTCGGCGCCAACGGCGTTTCCCCGCTGCACGGATCCGCCGGATGGCACGGCGGCGCGGAACGTCGGTCCGGCAGGTCCGGCAGGACCGGCAGGACCCTGGGGTCCCGTCGTCCCGCGAAGGGACGTTCGCGCCGGGATCGAGATGTCGCTGAGCGTCACGGAGCGGTTGTGCAGGGCCCGCGACGTGACGGCACCGGTCTTCAGCTCGGTCTGCCCCACGGCGTTTCGGCGGAGCTGTGCCGACCCGACGCTGTTGTGCGGCAGCGTCACCGCCGCATACCCCGTGCCCCCCAGCGCCACGAAGAGCGCGGTGAGCGAGATCACGTTCGCGAACGACAACCTCGATCGCAGCCTGGCCAGCATGTGGGCGCTTCCTCCCTCGGTCTGATCCGACCTCTCGCTTCCGGATTCTGCCTGCAACGCCATGGCGTCAGCCTCCTCGTACGGTGACGCGCACCTGCCGCGACGTTCCCAGGTCATACGGATACGTCGCCTCCTTGCGGACGCGTGCCCGGAAGCGGAACCTCACGCGACCGTTGATGGCCTCGAACCGGTAGCGATAACCCCACAACCCGGACGCTGAGTTGGCTCGGGCTTGGGCGAAGGTCCGCCACTGGCCGCGCGTGAAGACCTGCAACTCGACGAGCTTGCCGCCTGGAGGGATCGGCCTGCCCTTCAGTCGGCCATGGAACGAAACGAAATCGCCGTTGTTCACGTGGTGACGATTCACGCGCAGGCTCGAGGTCGCCTTCACACGTAGATCAACCGTTGAGATCCGCGATCGGATCGTTCCGGTCCCGTGATACCGGAACTGAAGGAGCCGGCTCGGGCCCCGTAGGGCCTTGAACGTGAAGCGGCCGGTCCGCGAGGTCTGGACGGTGGCGATCTGGGCCCATTGGGAGCCAGGTAGTTCGACCTGCTCCCACACTTCGACCGGCATCCCGGCGACCGGGTTCGCGCCCGGCGTCGTGAGGCGACCGCTCAGACGGACGGTGCGTCCGTACCGCGAGCGCGGCTTGTCGACCAGGACGCGGCGGTAGCGCTTCTTGCCGTGGCGGCTCGAACGTGCGAGCACATGCTTCACGCGTCCGACCGCCAGGCGCGTCTTGAGCCTGATGGGCAGTCCAAGGGCAGCCGGCTGCCCACCGTCGAAGTTCTCGATCGTCCGGTCGTTGCCCGCGGCATCGACGATTCGCGCGCGAAGGTGGTAGACGCCCTGCGGAAGTGCGCCGTCGTCGAGCGCCGCAGAGAAGCCGGATGCGTCGGGCGTCACGGGAATCTCGGTCCATGTGTCGGTGCCGTCGCGCCGGATCTCGAGAGATTCCGAACTCACACCGGAGATCGCGTCAGTTGCGGCCACTCGGACGCGGGTCGGGTCGTCGGCGCTGAACGGCAGGAAGCTTCCGGAGGGTGGGTCCGGGTCAAAGCGGAGGCGGGGCAGCGTCGCCGCGGTGCCGAGGTCGGCATTGCCGGCCGCGTCGACGAGGTAGATCCATGCCTTCCACTCTCCGGAGCTCGGAACCGCGAGATCGCGAATCGTCTTGATGTCGCTCCCGTTCCGCGAGCCGTTCGTGCAGCCCTTCCAGTTTCCCGCGGCGTTCGATGTCGGGCAAAGGACGTACCCCACGGCGACGATGGGACTCGCAGACTGTGCCGGGTTCGACCAGCGGAGCGCGAACTTGTTGGTTGCGCGCCATCCGTCGCCGTCCTCGAGACTCAGCGACCCAGGAGACGCCGGCGGCGTGTTGTCGCTGTAGACGGTCCGGTTGTCTGACGCGGCATTGTCGCCCGCATCGACGACCTGGACCGTCATCTGGTGCGCCCCATCGGCGAGTCCGGTGGTGTCCAGATCGAGGCTCCCGCCGCCGTTTGGGCAGGGGACCGAGACCACGTAGTTACACGGGCGCAGAACCTCGGCCCGCGGCCGTCCGTCGAGGTACCCACGGACGATCTTGATGCCGGCGTTGTCGCCCGCGTCGTAGGTCACGGCCGCGGTTCCGCGCCGCCAGCCGCTGAGGATCGCTCCGCCGTTGATCGCTACCCCAGGCGCGGCCCAATCCGTGAGGGTGATGTTCGACCCGGTGATTCCCGCGTAGCCGTACGTCGTGTTATTCGCGCAGCTCCCGCTCGCGCCGCACCGGAGCCGTAGGTAGATGGCGGGCGAGTTGTAGCCGGGATACCACGCCTGGATGCCGAGGCCTTTCGAAGCGCCAGGGCACGTGGAGCCAGGGCAGTTCTCCACGGGAATTCCGGCGGATGGAATCACCGCAGCCTGCCAACCGTTGAGTCCCATGAGCCCGCCCTGCAGCGCGAACGATGCCACTGTGGTTCCCGCAGGCGCGTAGTAGACCCAGCCGCCCTCGGACGTCGTGAGCGCCCGCTCCGACGGGAAGCCGACGTTCCGAGTCACGAGCTCTGGGCACGAGGGGAAAACCGCCACGTACCGCGGCGTGTTGTTGTATGGCTGCCAGAGGCTGCAGCTCCCCGAGACCGTGTAGTTGCCGGCGCTAGCTGCCGAGGGACACATCAGCACCGCCGCGACCAAGAGCGCCGCTCGCATCGCGATCGCTCGTTTCGAGACTTGCCGCATCCCGCACCTCCGGCTTCGCTGCTTGCTCATCTCAGCTCATAGGCCAGTCAGGGAAACTCTGGCCCCCCACTCGTGACGGCTTTCGCAGGCTGCGTAGCCGAGCTAGTCGAGACGGGACCGAACTCACTCGCGCCGTTGGGGGCGGAGCCTGCGGGCGCGGGTGACATCGCCTGGTCGTGCTCGTGCGCCGTCGGACTCTTCGGCCGCCGTGTCGGAGGCTGAGGTGTACGTCGAGGCTTCGGTGTGGGGGTCGGCGTGATCGCCGCGCTTGCCCTGAGCCACTTGGCCTGTGCCGCGGCCGGAGGCTCGGCGGGGCGATGCGGTGGTTCTTTCCGATGCCGGGCGAGCTGCTCGCGCCGGTGCGCCTCGTGGGGCTTGAGACCCAGTGGCGTTTCGAGGCAATACAGGGTGCCGCCGACCACGGTGATCCCGCCGATGCAGAGAGCGGCGAGCTTGGTCGCGGCCAGGGTGCCGAGCCCGCGGCTCACGATTCCGATCTGCGTTCCAGTGATCGCCGTGTCGTGTGGCAGGACGCGGCTGGCCCAGTCGGTGAGCGTGTCCCACACGGCCCGCGGACTGCGGAACGTCTCGGCGCTCGGCGGGAGCGGCAACAGGTTCGCGATCTCGCGCGGCAGCTTGCCGCTGCGGAGTGCTCGAAGCCGTGCGGCGTGTTCGACGCGACACGCCGGGCAGCTCTCGAGGTGGATCTGCGCGACTCGTTCGGCTTCTTCGCTGAGGTCGCCGGTCCCGAGCGCGACGAGGGCCGGCGCTCGATGCGCGCAAAGCCGGCCCGCGGCGATGATGGTCACGAAGCGCTCCAGCTTCTGCTTGATCGCGGCCTCGGCTGAGCGGACCTCGCCAATACCGAGGTCCAGCTGACGAGCGATCAGGATGCGTCCCCGCTCACGCTGCCCGCCGTACTTGCAGGCCATGACTCGGCGCTCGCGCTCGGTCAACGTGGCGATGAACTCGCGCAGCACCGCGCGCTCGCTGCGCTCGATGACGACGCTCTCGGGTTCCGCGTCATCGCCGGCCACCTCGACGCTGTCGATGTCGACGCGCGTCCAGCGGCCGCGGACCGTCGCGGCCCGTCCGTCGCGCAACTGCTTCACCCGGAGGCTCGTTGACCACCAGAACGCGCGCTCGAGTTCCGCGTCGCTGCGAATCGGCACGTCGTACTCGGTCGTCAGATAGCCGATGGCGTCGTCGACGGCGAGTTCCCAGTGGTCTCGCGACATCCCGCGGGCGACCGCAAGCTCGACCGGGACCTGGTCGACGAGCCGATCGCGACAGGGCATGAGCAACGAGGCGATCTCGTTGGACGAGTAGCGCGTGCGTGCGCTGCCTCTGCGTCGAGGCCGTCCGTTACCGAACTCGGCCATATGACCATCAGGCCGACGAGCACTCCTCCCGGGCAGACGAATTTCGGCGCGCATCGAGCTGTCCTCTCGCATCCGGAAGTGTCCTTCGCGCGCAAGACATCCGCAACGACCAGGATCCGCCTGCCCTTGATCACCGCGTGTCGGCCTGACGGGCATGCAGACCGTTCGTCAACCGTCGGCGCGGGACGGCGTCGACTACGCGTTGCGTTCATACCTCGCGCTAATCGCCGGTGGCGCGCCCTCGGCGCACTTCTTGGAAATCCGCTTCCGAGTACGCGAGCAATTACTCGTGAGCGAGTTTCACCCGGCGCACGATCGCGACACGCTGGTCGAGGCGATCCGCAGCCGTGGTTCGCGTACAGACGTCTACCTCGGATGCGCGCCCCGAAGCAGGCGCGCCGGAACCAAGGACGCCGTATCGCAAGTCTGGACCCTCTGGGCGGAGTGCGATGGAGAAGAGGCGGCGCATCGGCTGCGACGCTTCCGTCCGCAGCCGGCACTGGTGGTGGCCTCGGGCTCGGGCTCGAACTGCCACGCCTACTGGCCGCTCGTCGCTCCACTCTCTCCGCGACGCGCAGAGGCGGCGAACCTCCGGTTGGTCCACGCCATGGGAGCCGATCCGAACTGCTTCGACGCAAGCCGGATCCTCCGCCCACCCGGGACCTGGAATCACAAGCATCATCCGCCCCATCCCGTCGGCGTCTTACGGCTGCACGCCGAGCTCCGATTCACTTCTGAAGAGGTCGTCGCGCACCTGCCGACGATCGACGATGAGATTCTTCAACGCCGCTGGGACGCCGAAACACGTGGGCTCCGCAACGATCCGTTGCTCTCGGTGCCGCCGCGCGTGTACGTCGGCGACCTCCTCGGCCGGCGCCCCGGGCGCGACGGGAAGGTCCAGTGCCCATTCCACACCGACGAGCACGCGAGCCTGCACGCCTACCCGACCGGCACACGCGGCTGGTTCTGCTTCTCCTGTCGGCGTGGGGGAACGATTTACGACCTGGCCGCGGCGGTCTGGGGATTGCAGACTCGCGGACGCGACTTCGTCGAGATTCAGAGGCGTTTGCTCGACCGCTATCGACGCGAGTTGTCCGTTGGGCGCACGCTCTCCGGCATGGGGCGGTAGCGCGGCCGCTGGTCGCACGTCTCCTGTCCATCGGCGTATGCCGCTATCGCGTTCCTCCGCGGGAGAGGGAGGGTGCGACCGGGCGGCCTCGCGGCTCGTGCAACGTAGCCGCCCGACGCGCAACCTCGGCGCTGCGGCCTGGGCGTGCGGCCAGCCTCACACGAGTAGCCGCGATGCGAGATCGGCTTGCCCGCGGCGTCCGCAACTCGGCCTGACGGGCATGGCGCTGCGCGGACAGGACATCGGGGCCGACGATGTGGTCGACGCGATCGCGGTCCAGGTCGTCGAGCTCCTGACGACGGCGGACCCGGCCAGGCTCAGCGGAGGAGGGCGACTCCTCACCGTCACCGAAGCTGCCGCCCGCGCACGATGCTCGACGCGCACCCTTCGGCGGGCACTTCAGGCGGGTCGCCTGCGCGCTAGCCAACCCGCAGGTCGCGGCGGGAAGCTGCTCATCGGCGTCGCGGAGCTCGAGCGGTGGCTGTTCGGTCGGACCGCTTCCGGGAAGTCGCTCACCGACGCGACGCGCGTGTCGCGAGCGCGCCGGCCTACGCCGCGCGGCACGCCGAGCCCGATCTCGATCGACGAGATCCAAGGGCGTCATTAGCGGGGGCCGCTTTCCGCCGTCGATCGCTTTGACGGCCATGGCATGGATCAGACGCCACAGCGTGAAGACCCCGGACGGACGCCGTGGAGAGCGGTATCGCGTCCTGTTCCGGCACCGCGGGGAGGAAAAGCTTGCCGGGACGTTCGACGACCTCGACCTCGCCCTCGCCGAGAAGGCGCGAGCCGAGCGCGCGAAGCGTGACGGCCGCTTGGACGAGTATGCCGCTGGGTTGCTCGAGGGGTCCGATGCGGATCTCACGCTGTGGGAGTTCATGCGGCTGTGGTTCACCGAGGACGCGGCGCCGCACCTTGCTGAGGCGACGCTGAAGAACTATCTGCAGGTTGCGAACAAGTGGATCCGGCCGATCGCCGGTACGTGGCCACTACGGGCTTTTGAGAAGCCGCGGGCCGTCAACGAGCTCCTCAGACACGCGCAACTTCGCGGCGTCGCCCGGCTTGACGCGGCCGGCAGATCGACCGGTGATATCGACACTGCACGTCCCCCGACCGCCGACCGGGTCCGCAAGATCCTGTCGTCGGCGTTGACGTGGGGCGTCGAGCATCGCGGGGACCTGATCGCGGCGAACGGTTGCAAGCTGGTCACCACGCGCCGGCGGCGGCGCTCGGGACGTTTGCACGTCGCATCGCCAAGCAACCGACCCGAGCGAGCGCTGACCGCAGAAGCCGCGGAACACATCGCGCGCGCCCTCCTCGCGCGAACGGAGCAGCGGACGTGGGAGCCGCATCGAGACGCGATCCTGCTGCGCTGCCTGTTCGCGCTCGGCATGCGCCCGGAAGAGGTCGCAGCGGCGCGCTGGCAGGCGCTGATGAAGCCGACCGTCGAGGGCGACTGGATGCTCGCGATCGAGGACGCGCTCTCGCACGGTCGCATTGCCGGCGTCAAGACCATCGAGCGTTCCAAGCGCGTACCGGGCATCGTGTACCAGTGGCTCACGGCCTGGCGTCAAGTTGCCGCGTCCTACGGACTGGCGGTCGAGGACTGCGACTTCATCATCCCCGGCGTCGGTGATGGCCACTTCAGCCTGAACCAGCACAAGAAGTGGGGCGCCAAGTACTTCCGCCCGGCAGCCAAGTCGGTCGCGCAAGGGCACCCGAAGCTTGCGCACCTCACCGGCGCCACGCCGTATTCCGCGCGCCGGGGTCATATCACTTGCCGCATCCTCGCCGGAGAGCCGGTCGAAGTCATCGCCCGCAGCTGCGGGACCTCGCCGGCGACGATCTACCGACACTACTTCGTCGCCATCGACGCGGCCGAGTCCGGGCATCGTCTGGCGCCATTCGAGCAGCAACTCGCCGAAGCCGTGGCCCTAGTCGACCGGCGTCCGCCCGCGAGTCGCTGACCGTGCCGTCGGGCGACGGGAACGGCGCAGCGATCGGCCGGCACCGCCCCCTCGCCGACGACCACGCCGGCGTCGCTGAGCGCACACCACGCCGCCCGGCGATAGGACCAATCGATCCCGAGTACTCCACGATGTTGTCAACGGCTGAGATCTGACCCGGTGGCAGCGGTTGAGAATTGACCCGGCTTGCGGTTGGCGGTGTTGCGGTTGTTGATGATCGGGGAGTGGGTGCCGGGCGGGCGTAGCCCGTCCCGGCGCTAGGAGCCGTGGAGCGTGTAGTTCAGTCGTTGGTTGGGCGGGCGAGGTCGCGGTCTTTGAGGCGGTAGCTGTCGCCTTTGAGCGCGACGATCTCGGCGTGGTGGACGAGTCGGTCGATCATTGCGGCAGCGACGACGTCGTCGCCGAAGATCTCGCCCCAGCCCGAGAAGGGCTTGTTGGACGTGACGATCATCGAGGCGCGTTCGTAGCGGCGGCTGACGAGCATGAACATCAGGTTGGCGGCCTGCGGGTCGAACGGGATGTAGCCGACTTCGTCGACGACCAGCAGCGGGTAGCGCTGCAGGCGCGCGAGTTCGTCGTCGAGGCGGCCCGCGCGTTGCGCGTCGGCGAGCAGCGCGACCCATTCGGTCGCGGTGCGAAACGCGACGCGGTGCCCGGCCAGGCACGCGCGGATCGCGAGTGCGATCGCGAGATGCGTCTTGCCGGTGCCGGGCGGCCCGAGCAGGACGACGTTCTCCTTGCCGTGAAGGAAGTCGAGCTGGCCGAGATGCTGGATCAGGGTCTTCTTGACCGAGCGCTGGAAGCTGAAGTCAAACTCCTCCAGCGTCTTGCGCGCCGGGAATCGCGCGGCCTTGATCCGCCCGTCGCCGCCGTGCGCCTCGCGCGACGCGTGCTCGGTCTCGAGCAGCGCTTCGGCGAAGCGCTCATAGCTCCACTCTTCGGTGCGAGCGCGCTCGGCGAGCTTGGGCAACGCGCGCGCCGCGGCGGGTGCCTTCAGCGCCCGGAACAGATGCGCGAGCTCGCTGCTGGTGCTCACGCGATCAGCTCGTCGTAGCGTGCCAGCGAACGCGTCTCGACCACCGGCTCGGGCGGATCGCCCCGGCGCTGGCGCAGCGCGCGGGCGTGCTCGAGTGCGGTGATCGTGCGATGGCGCGCGAAGGACCGCGGGTGGCGGCAGGCGAGCTCGCCGCTGTCCAAGCAGGCGGCCAGCACCGCCGTCTGGGAGACGCGAACCTCGACGCGGCGACCGACGAGTCCGGGGTCAAGCGAGTAGTCGTTGGTGTCGACGCGCAGGTACGGGTCCGCCAGCACGCGCGTGACCCAGCGCCGATCGACATCCGGTGCGACTGCTGGCAGCGCCATCATCGCCGCTTGTTCTTCGCGCAGGCGGTCGATCGGGCGACAGCGCAGCGTCCGGTGCGTGCGCGCGTTGGCCTTCGCGAACCAGCCGTCGAGCTGGAGCTGGAAGTCGCGTTCGTTGGCAAAGCGCCGGCCGGGCTCGAAGTTGGTCTCCGCGTAGCCCTGCAGGCGCTCGACCACGCCCTTGGCCTGCGGATCGCCCGGCCCGCAGAAGTGCCAGCCGACCCGCAGCTGCCCGCAGAAGGCGGCAAACGGCGGGGTCGGGCGGCCGTCGCCGGCGTGCAGCGCGCCCTCGCGATCCCAGACCAGCGTCGCGGGCAAACCCCCGAGCGCCCAGAGGCAGCGGCCGATGCCCCACAAGATGTTGGGCGCATCGCGGCTGAAGATCAGCGCGCCGGCGCCGGCCCGCGAGTAGCCCAGGCACGCGATCACGACATGACCGACGCGCGTCTGCCCGAACCCGACCGGGACCTCGCGCGAGGGGCGCCAGAGATCGAACTGACAGATCTCGCCAGGTCGATAGACCGTGCGCTGAAACGTCCTGGCCGGCAAGAACAACGGCCGCACCTCACGCACGTACGCGTTCACGATCGTCTGCGCGCCGTCGAACCCCAACGCCGCGATCCGCTCCCGAACCACCACCGCCGGCAACCGCGGCTGCTCACGCAACAGCTGGCGGATCTCCTCCCGGAACGGGTCCAACCTCGACGGCCGCGGCGGACACACGAACCGCGGCGGCCGCTCCGACCGCAGCGCGCGGCGCACCGTGTTGCGCGAAAGCCCGGTTCGCTCAGCCAACGCCCGGATCGACACGCCGCGCACGAAGTGCTCACGCCGCAACTCGGCCCAGCGCTCCACCTCCAACACCGTCCCTTCCTCCCCGGCTCAGACCTCCACAACCAAGCCAGAGTCTCCGCCACCCCGGCCGGGGTGGGTCAATTCTCAACCGCTGGAGGTGGGTCAGAAGTCAACCGCTGCCGACACACGACAGGGCCTCCCCTTCGCGGGTTGAGAAGCAGACACCCTCAGTCTGCGGGGAGGCCCGTCCCCGAGGCGCCCTCCTTCATGACATTCCATGCGATCCGGCGCCCGCGCGGGCGAGACGCAGCAGCGAACGCTCGTCCGACGACCGCCGCCGCGTAGACCCGCCGACCGGGCGGCGATCATGTTCTCGTGAGCTTCGACACCTTCGCACAGCCGCCGCTTGACCGGCTGATCGCCGACGCCGCCGCGGCGCCACGCCTGACGGTGCTGCTTGGCGCGGGCGCCTCGATCGAAGCCGGTCTGCCGAGCTGGCCGGCGCTGATCGAGCGCCTGCTCGTCCGGGTAGGCATCGAGAGCGGGCTGCTCGAAGAGACCGACGAGACGGGCCGGCGGCGATGGGTCGCCGAGGCGGTCCGCCGCGACGGCTACCTCGGCGCAGCCGCGATCGTCGATGCCCTCAGCGATCACGACACGCTGGAGGCATGGATCCCGCAGGCCCTCTACGGCGAGGGCCGTAGTGCCGCGGAATTCTTCCCGGGCCCGATCTGCCGCCAGCTGCCACGCCTGATCGACGCCTTCGGTGCTGGCTTCGAGCTGATGACCACGAACTACGACGACCTGGCCGAGCAGGGCCTGCGCGATGATCCGCTGCAGCCGCGCGTGGCCGTGCCGTACGTGGGCGAGCACCGAGAGGTGCCGCGCGGCGCGGTGCAGGTGGTCCATCTGCATGGCTACGCGGGACGCGACGGGCGCGCTGGCCGGCTCGTGCTGAGCGAGTCTGACTATCAGCGCATGCAGCAGGGCATGCCGTGGCAAGAGGCGCGCGTGCGGACTGCCCTCGGCCAGGGCATGTTCGTCTTCGTCGGCACCAGCCTCGCCGACCCCAACCTAATCCGCTACCTCTACGGCGATGTCGGCGCTGCCACGCCGCCGCGCTACGCGATCTTCGTCCGCCAGGACAGCTACGAGCGGAAGGTGCCCGCCGGCGTGCCCGCGGCGCGCGAGAAGGCGATCGCGGCCAGGTGGGCGGCAGTCGGCGTCACCGCCGTCTTCGTCGATCACTACGTCGATGTGGCGCAGCTCCTGTACGAGGTCGCGCGCGCGAAGCAACTCGAGGACAACTATCTGCCGTTGCCGGAGCGTGCCCGTACATGGGTCGACGCCGTCGAGCGGCAGTTGCTCGGGATCGGCGACGACGACGCGTTCGTCCGCGCACAGCTGGTCGTCGGCGCTCGGCTCCGCTCGGCGCTCGAGAGCGCGGTCGCCGCCGCCGAGGAGCTCGAGGGTCGCCGCTGGCAGGAGAAGCTCGCGCTCACGCTGTGGCTGATCGACGCCAACGCCGCGCACCTCATCAACCGCGTCACCACTGATCGCGTCCACATCGACCAAGAGACGGTCGAACCGGTCGCGATCGACGAGCATGCCCGCTGGGTCGCCGTGCGCTCGTTCTGCCGCGGGCTGCCGCTCGCCGAGACCCGCGACATCTACGCCTCGCGGTGGCACTTCATCCGCGGCACGCCGCTGGTCATCGACAGCGACCGCCACGGACGTATTCCCGTTGGCTGTCTAACGACCGCCTCAATGAAGGGTCGCGAGGAGACGATGCTCAACGCAATGGACGACATCGTCGAGGCCCGCTTCAATCAGGCGCTGACGACGAACGTGCTGGCGTTGCTCGACCAGCCCTTCCGCTGATGTTCCGTCCGAGCGATGCTCTAATAACGACTACGGCATGACCGAGCACGACAAGATCGAGCATCCGCTTCCCAACGGTGATGTCCTGATTCAGGACTCGACCCGCACGCGCCCGGAGGTCGAGGAAGCGTTCCGCAAGGTCGAAGAGACCTTCGAACGCGACGCCGAACAGGCCTTCCGCGAGCTGCGCGAAGCCGACGCGGCCTGACTCAGGCAAGTCGAGCAGGCGTGGCGCCTTCCCTCGCGAGGTCGCGAACGAGCTGGCGAGCGCAGTCCCGCACATCAATGGGGTTGTGCACCGGCCTCCCTTCCCAGCTCGGCAGCCACCCCGATGCGTGCGTTCACATGTAGTAGCGGAACGACGGGTGCGGGCTGACGCCGGGCGGCAACTCGGCCATGATCCCGCCGACCTTGCGTGCGAACGACAGCGTGATCGGCAGACCCGCTGCCGACCGCGCCGAGTTCCAGTTCATCTTCGTCAGACAGAGCAGGTCGTCGGCGACCTGTTCGACGTCGGCGAACTCGACGCCGACGATTTCAAGCGGCACGGGGATGTGCGGGCCCGGATAAGTGAGGTGCTGAGGCTGGTAGCCGACGGTGAAGAGGTACGAGGCGTCGGCTAGCCGGCAGAGCGTCCCGCGGTGAGGTGGGTAGGTGCCCTGGCGAAGCATCCGGAAGTCGTGGCGCGACCGGATCGTCACAAGCTGCACGTTGGGCACAGACGTCAGGGCAGCGGCGATCCCCTCGCGCTCTTCGTTCGTGAACAGAGTGGTCTTGTGGACGACGATTCGGACCGGGTCGCGTCCGGCGCGCTCCCGGTAGGCGTCAAGGACAGTGCTCAGTAGTCCGTTGGCTTTCTCGGCCGAGAGGTAAGGCCGGCGGGTCTGTGCGTCGTACGGCACCGCCTCTCCCCGCAGCGCGAAGCCCTCGCCGTCTGAGGAGAACGCCTGCGCAAGGCTGGAGTACACGACGTGGCTTCGCTGCGTACGGAGGTGATGGAAGGAGACGCCGACGAAGCATGCCTCGTCGACTCGCATGTCCGCCCGCCACGGGATGCCGCCTGCTTTGTAGTACAGGGCGACAGCGAGGTTCCACGCGCGCGTGGCGGCGTCCTCGTTGTCGCGGCGATCATCCCAGAGATGCTCGGTGACGAGTTGGATCGGCAGCTTGGCCTCCATAGCCCGCGCCTTGAGTGCCGCTCGAAAGTTGCGGCGCAGCAGGTCCTCGGGCACCGGGTCGGCCGCGTCCTCGACGGTCAATGGCTCGCCGCGTGGACCCAGGGCGTCGAACAAGGAGTCCTGGCCGGAGTCGCGAATGCGCTGCTGCTCGCGGAGCGCGCGCAGTTGCCCGCGCGGCAGCCGCGAATCAACGATCGCGCACTTGTCGCGCAGCTCCCTGGGTAGGCAACAAATGGCGACGTCGGCCGCGAGGTCGCGGCGCGCAAGATCCTCGATCGCGCTGCCGTACAGGTCGACCATGCGGACAAACGCGTCAGCGGGCGGCAAGCCAAGCGCTGCCCGATAGGCGCTTGAATCAAGGATCACGTCGGAGTCCGCGCGGCTGTCCAGCGACGACCGGAAGATCTCCTGGAACGCTGGGAATGCCGGGAACAGGCTGATGTTGGTCTTCTGGGCGCTGATGCCTCGCTGCATGCGGCGCACGAACGAACGCATGCCGCGCACCGCCTCTGGAGGGCCGATAAGAGCGAGCCGCAACGCGGAGCGATGCGCGCGCCCGAGACGCAGGTCATAGGGACCGCCCGCGAGCAGACCCTCCTTCGGGGTGCGGGCGTCGTGCCCGTCGCCGAACTGAAGAAGCGGCTCGGTCTCGTGAATGATGTCGAGAGTCAGGCTCACTCGCGCTCCTCGGCCTGCTCGGCGGCGATCTCGGCGAGCTCGGAGGCGACGTCGCGCTCGACAACGTCCTCCTCGGGTTCGGCGCCCAGGCCGCCGGTCGCAGGCGGCGCGTCGATGACATCGCGGACCAGCAACCGCGACCCGACCCGGACCGACCCCGCGCCGAGATCCACGTGCTCATCGCCGCCAACCAACACCCAACGCCAGAAATAGATGTCGTTCTGGACTTGCGGGTTGAAGTCCCGGGCTAGGCGCCGAGTCGCAAGCGGCCCGACGCGCGGCCCAACGAGCAAGTCGGCTTCGCCGTCGGTGGTGAAGACCATCGTCGGCACGAGGTGCACGACCCACTGATCGCCGTAGCGACGGAAGCGCACTCGCACCGCCTCGTGCTCCCAGTAGCGCACCGCACCGCTCGCATTAGAGACCTTCGGCCGAGTGACGGCGCGGCGCGACTCTCGCACGCGCGCGCGATAGGTCACGGCACGCTCGCCATCCTCGTCCCGAGGAAACCAAAACCGCATGGCGCCCGCGTCGCTGCGCAGCTGCCGATCGCGCGACCAAGCGAGAAGACACGAGTTCAGCAACTGTACGAGCACTCGCTCGGACTCCGGCCTCCCTAGGAGGTCGCCGGCCGGCACCGTCGCGGGCTCGCCGAGAAGGAACGCGGCGAACGGTGAGCCGTCGCTCGATGGGTCGTCGAACGTGTACAGCTCACCCGCGTCGAAGGCGAAGCCGGGAACTGGGGCACCGTCGCCGGCCGCGTCGAACACCATCGTCCGATCGGTGATCGACGAGCGCGTCCGAAACAGCGCGCCGCGAAGTTCGACCGGAAGGGCGTTGACGGTGAACCGCTCCACGTGCTCGGGGGAAGCGGTGCCGGTCACCGGGTCAGGATCGAGGTCACGTGCGATCAGAGACGCGACGAATGACCGGGCATCGTGGGTGACGCCGAATGTCGCCTCGCCGCCCGCTTGCCGTGCCCACCGCAGGACATCCGGCAGGCCCGAGCCTCGTTTGTCCATGGCCCCGATCCCGTAGAGCAGGTCGGCCAGCACTGGGTTGCGATACGCGCGCTGTCCGCGCTCACCGAGCAGTTCGGGCCGCAGTCCCTCAACGACGCCGCCGGGAGAGACGATGGTCAGCTCGCGGGACGACATGCGGATGCGTACGGGCGCATCGACGTCGTAGTCACGGTGGGCGAGCGCGTTGACGACCACTTCCTTGATGGCACGCGGGTCGAAACGGCGGACATCCTCGGACGTGGCGCCCTTCAATCGGTAGGTCTCGTTGAGCTCGTCAAGGGCATCCAACACCCGGTCGAGGACGACTAGCGCGTTGCCGGCGACGGGCAGGAAGACCTCACCTGCGGTGATCTCGACGCGGACGACGTCCTCGGCCGAGAACAGCAGCATCGCCGCCCTCGTCAGCACGGCGCCGCCGTCGTCGCGGCGACGCACTAGCCGCATTTCCTCTAGACGCTGCTCGCGTGCACTGTCGTCCTCGGCCGGGGGCAGGTCCATGCGCTCGGCGTAGACATCGAGCCGCTCTACGAGCAGCACCTGATCGAGTTCATCGACGCTCAACTCGACCGGCCGCAGATCGGACACCGGTTCCGGATCTGAGGAGGACACGCGCGGGACACGCGCCGGACGCAGATCCCTCGCCCACTCGGTCATCGCCTCGTCGAACCCCGGGATCTCGACGAAGGCGAAGTTGGCTCCGACGCGTTGCGCAAGCTTCTCCACCAGCGGACTGGGAGTCTCTCCCGGCAGCATGCACCAGTAGATGCCGTGGCGGTAGCCGTTGACCTGGTCGACGCCTCGCAACAACAGATCCTCCATGACGGAGGGCTCCGCCCCGCGATAGCCGATGACGACGAGCGGGTGATCACGCAGCAACGGCAGCACGGCGTCGCGCATCAGCGGATCGAGAGTCCGGGTCTCGGTCTCCAGATTGCGGTCCTCATAATGCTCCACCGAGCCGTGCAACTGGACGACCTGCGGGTAGCGCGGGGCCAGGGAGAACAGGTGAAGATCGGCGGGGCGACGGATCAGCTCGACACGCGACACACCGCGGTCGGCCCGGCAGGCTTGGATCGCGAGCGCATCGAAGTTCGTTGTCAGCAGATGGTTGACCGCGCCTGCCCCGACGAGCCCGGCGAGGGCCTCGTAGCCGGCGCTGGGCGTCACCGCCCGGTCGAGCACGTTCAGGAAGAATTCGCGACGACTCTCACGCGGCGTAAGCAGGCGCTCGACCGCCGTTGGATACTGATCCGCCCACGGTATGTCCGCGTCGAACCAGCCTTGATCGGAAAGCCACGGGTACCAGTCGCTTCGCGTTAGCCGCGGATCCCGGAACGAGCGGTTGTTGCGCCGGCACCAGCCCCACATGGCGGCCATCGCCACCATGTCGCGTGCGAGAGGAACGCCGGACTTGACTGACGCGCCCGCCCCGAGGAGGAGAACCGCGTCGGGCCCTTGCTGCCTGCGCACGATGCCGCCCAGGACGTCAGCGTCTTCCATACCCTCCGGCACGATCGCTCAGGGTCTCAGGCTGGGCCGACAGATCCGCCTGGGCGGGAAGACGGCGAACCCAGGCTTATGCGCGCCCCGCACTGCGCCGGTTGGCACGCCGCAGTTGCGGCGCAGAATAGGCACGGATACGGCACGGACGAGGCTGCGACGCACGGCGAGCGTTGGGAATTCGCTGCAACCGTATTTCTGATGCTAGTAGGCGTACCGCGTCGTATGAAGAGGTCGGGGGTTCGAGTCCCCCGTCGGCTTGAAATCCCGCAAATCGCAGCAACCGCTTCTCGGTAAATCGCGGTTCTAGCTAGGTGGCGCCAAGGTCCGGTTGCGTCGAGCCGGGCGCGAGCGCGGAGCACGCTCGCCATCATGACCGCGATGCGAACCCTGTGACGCGTATCGGTAGCCGCGGCTCGCGATGCTCAGCTGCAGCTAGTAGCTGCGGCGGTCGCGGCGGCATGGCGCAATGCGCGTCGCGTCGATTGCGGCCGAGCTCCTCGCGAAGGGGCGCCCGTTCCCTTAGCATCGCCGCATGCCGAACACTGAGCTCCTGCGTACTAGCGCTCATGTGCGGAACGTGTCCACCAACGACAGCAGTGGGTGCTTCGGCTAGACGGCTGAGGCGGATGAATGCGCGACGACGCGAGTTTCGATTGGGCGAACCTGCCGGCCCGATCTTGTTCGAGCGTTCGCGCGCGCGGTCGGCGGCGGGCGACCGGACACCGCGCTGGCGATTGGTCTGTTGCGGGAGGAGTGGCCCCTTCCGCGTCCCGACTTCTTTCGGGATTTCGGTGTGCGCACGGTGACCGTCAACGCGTGGTTGCGCAACGATCCGGCCGCTCTCGACCACGTCCACGCGGTGCTCCAGGGCCGAGTCATCTCGTCCGGCCTTCGCGGCCAGATCATCTCGCCGCGCAGCAAGCTAGCCGCAGTCCGCCGCGTCGCCGACCCGCCGGTGGGCCGTCGTCAGAGCGATGTTGTCCGCGAGGTACTCGCAGAAGCCCTGAGGGCGTCGGGTGGCGCCCTCGCACCGGCGGATACCGAGCCGGAGCTTCGGCCATTCAACGTCGTCAGCACGCGCGGGATGGCGCCGCCGGCCCTGCACGAGCACCAGGAGCGGGTGGTCTCACGCCTGCATGACGCCTATCGCCGGCACGGCAACGGCCTGGTGGGTGTAGTTGTGATGCCGACGGGCGCGGGGAAGACGGTGACCGCGGGTGCACTGGCTGCTCGACGATCCGGTCCGCCGCGGCGTGAAGGTCCTCTGGGTCACACATCGAGAGGAGTTGCTGCGGCAGACAGCGGGGACTTTCGTGCGATCGGCGAGTTTGTTGGGCGGCTCGCACGAGCGGCTCGCGATGCGGCTGATCGGCAGCGGCTTCGGTTCCGCGACGACGCTGCCGGACGTAGCGCACGACGTCGTCGTCGCGACCATCGGGTCGCTCGCACGACACCCGTTGGCCGTGCGCGGCTTCCTGGCCGCGCATCCCTGCGTCGTCGTGTTCGACGAGGCGCACCACGCAGTCGCGCGGACGTGGCGCGAGATACTGCAGCTCGCCCGCGAGGCGACAGATGACGCGGTTGTCGGCCTGACCGCCACGCCCACGCGGATGAGACCCGACGAGCGGCGGATGCTCGGGCGGCTGTTCGAGCACACGCTCGCCGAGGTCACGCTGGCCGAGTTGACCGCGGGTGGATATCTGGCCGAGGCCCGGATCGCATCGGTCCCCACCGAGGTCGACGCCGAAGCGCTCGCCGATGACGACGACCTCATGCACCTGATGCAGTACGGCGAGCTTTCCTCCCGGCTGGCGTCGCGGCTGGCGGGCAACGTGTCGCGCAATCGGACGATCGTCGACACGTATCGCCGCGGACCAACCGACGGCCGCGACTTCAGTTATGGCCAGACGATCGTGTTCGCGGTCGACGTGGACCACGCGCACGTGCTCGCGCGCGATTTCGCGGTCGCAGGAGTACCTGCCGGCGCACTGACCGCATCCATCAGCACGCTCTACCTGCCTGAGCCCGGGAACGGCGCGAGCGCCGAGGATGTACCGCGAGCTGAGCTGCTGGAGCGCTATCGGAGCGGAGCGTTCCCAGTCTTGGTCAACGTGCAGGTGCTCACAGAGGGCGTCGACCTCCCGGCCGTCAAGACGGCGTTCCTCGCTCGCCCCACGAGCAGTGAGGTGCTGATGAGCCAGATGGTCGGCCGGGCGCTGCGGGGCGAGAAGGTCGGCGGCACGCCGCACGCCTACCTGGTCTCGTTTCGCGACCATTGGCACCGCTTCCCCGACTGGATCGATCCCATTCGCCTCTCCGGCCTGGTCGATAGTCCGGTGGTCGAGGAGCCAGCACCCACGGCCGCGGCCACCCCGGGCGTGCGGATCGACCTGGACACCTGGCGCCGCGTGCTCATGGCCGCAGCTGACGAAGTGCGAGAGCGACTTCCCGCCACGGAGGGAGCGCCATGGACCGCAGTGCCCATCGGCCTCTTCGCGTTTGAGGTCGAGCTGCCGATCGACGACGAATCCGGCGAGGATGAGGAACTCGAAGCCCGCCACGTCGATCTGTTCGTGTACGACCACGACGCCGTAGGCTTCGACGAGCTCGCGGCCGCCGTTGCCGCCGGAGAGGTCGGCCCGGACCCCGAACTCTGGCACGATCGCTTCTTCGCGGAGACGCCGGAACCGCGTCCTGCCTTGTCGCGGCTCTACATGCTGGCACGCTATGTCGCTGCCGAAGGCGAGATGCCCCCCTTCATCGCGCTGGAGAACCGCGACGCGGTCGACCCCCGCCGCATCGCCCGGCGACTCTTCGACGCGGACGCGCGCCGGGACGAGCGTGAGGCGACCATCGCTGCGGCGTACGACGCCAATCCCGCGCTTGTCGACGCCTATTACGGCGGTCGGGAAGGGCTCCGACGGCAGGTCCTCGAGCAGTTCTCACATCTCGACGTCGGCGAGCCCGAAAGCTTCGACGAACTCCGTGTGCCACCCACTCGTGGAGCGGACCGCATCGATCATATGTTCGCAACCGGCACGCACGATCTCCAAACGATCCTCGAACGTGTCCGGACCGATCCAGCGCTGTTCCCGGAGCCGTTGGCCGCGCCCGCCGGCGGTATCGAGTGGACGACGCGTGCGCTGGGCTCCATATGGGCCGACTACCAGTGGCAGACGGACTCCCCGGCCCACAATTTCCCGAAGATCCGGGTCAACGTGCTGCTCGACAGCCCTGCTGTCGAAGCGAGCATCATCGAGTTCCTCGTCTATCACGAGTTGCTCCATCACCAGGACGTGCTGGAAGGCAAGACCAACCCACGGACCGGAGCCGTCCACAGCCCGCACGATCGAGACTTCCGCGACCGCGAGGCTCGCCACCCGGCGCTGGTACACGCGAACGCGTGGATCGACACATTCCACGATCGGTTTGCCGCCATCGACGATGACGGCGCTCCCGTGGCGGTGTAGAGCGTGTGCGGCCCGGCACGCGGTCGATGGGTCCCCGAGGGGGCGAATGGGAGCGGCCCTTGAGCTGCATGAGATGGGCATCGACGCCTCAGGCTCGGACCGTCCCGTCTCACCGGCGGGCGGAGGCTTCCCCTGTCCGTCGGCTGGTGCAGCACGTCGTGACTGCGCCTGGGTCCCGGCACGCAGCTCGGCAATGTGCCGCCATCGTCGAGAAGCGCGGCTTTCGCTTCTGCCTGAGGGCCTATGCACCGGGTGCCACGCGTCGGGCCGGAGCGGCGCTTCCGTTCGTCGTCCGAGGCGGGAGCCAGGGTCGCGTCAGCCATGACTCCTCGTCGACGCCACAGGGGCGATGGGCGTCGTTCGCTAGTCGGAACCTGCGGAGACTCGGAGCCTCCGATTCGGCCTCGGCCAACAGGCGCTCAAGACCGGCGAGGAACCACCCGACGTCAGAAATGCCGTGCCGCGCTCGACTGGGCACGTGACGACAAGCCGGCGGCGAGGTGAGCACACTCATGGTTGAGGCGTATTAGGGGCCTGTGTTGAAGATACGAGTCAGAGACATCCGCGTCCGAGAGGTGAAGCCGCGCTGGCGCAAGAGCGAGGCGGTCGACAGCGGCGATCCGCTGGCAGTCGTGGACTCCTGCTTCGACTTGGTCGCGGGTCAGTTGCCCGAATGGCGATCGCGCTACGAGTGGCCCCAAGGGGTGCCGTTGGACGAGGCCCTGCGTCGGCGAGCGGAGCTCGCGAGCCTGCTCGCCGAGGATTTCAGGGCCAATGGGTCCTTGGGAGCGCAGTGCATCGCTCCAATCATGCTGTGGGGCTTCGGATCTCGGGCGGTTCCGCCAGAGTCCGCCCTTCACGCGGCCACGGCACTAGTCGTTCCGGTCCTGGACCGCTACGACCTTCGGGGGGCGTGCCAACCACTACTCAGGCTGCCGAGCTGGGGGACCAGCCGGGCGTCGAAGGTTCTGGCCCTCTGGGATCAGGAACGGTTTGGTGTATACGACAGCCGCGTCGCGGACGGGATCTAGGATCTCGTGCGGGACGGAAATCCGTCGGTGCCGATTCCCCCAGGGCGGATGGTGCGGGGCACGTCTCCGGGACGAGGAGGTTGGACGGCCGCGTTCGAGCTGTTCACAACGATCATGCGGCGCCTCCGTGATAGGGCTCGAGGCGACGAGCTTACGAGCGCGACCATTCGCACAGCGTCAGACGTAGAGATCGCGTTCTTCGCACGGAGTCACATGTCGTGACGACAGCCGTTCTTGTCGTCGTGGCGTTGACCCTGGCCGTTGCGCTCGCCGTCGGGCTGCGGCGGATGCTCCTGCCGCGTCCGGGGTGGGCGCAACGGGCGCACCACGCATTCAGCGGCCACACTCACGACGAGGTCGGAGCCTGCGAAACGGCGAAAGAGGGACTCAGAGGTCTACGCGGCGCCCTAGAGACCCTGTGCGCTCACGAGCACTCCCCTGGGAGCGTCGGCGCGCTGCAGGACGTCAGACGTAATGCGCTCGTTCACGTCGACCTAGCAGAGCGCGAACTGGACGCCCTCCGCGCGCGTCCCGCCGCCCTCCGCGTGTCGCTGTTCGGTCGCACGAAGGCGGGCAAGAGCACCGTATGGTCGGCCGTCACCGGCGAGCCGGCGGCGTTGAGCTCGGGCCGGCAAAACACGACCGAGGAATCGCGGGCGTGGGAGCGACACGGCTTGCGTTTCATTGACCAGCCGGGAGTGGCCGGAGCCCGTCGTCCCGACCTGGAGAAGCTGGCGTGGGAAGGAACTACGGACGCCGATTTGATCCTCTTCGTGCTCACCGAGGACAAGCTCCTCGAAGTCGACCAGGAGCACATGCGGCGGCTCGCCGATCTCAGCGTGCCCCTCGTGTGCGTCATCAACGTGAAGCAGGCCGAGGTGCCGCTGCAGGATTTCGTCCGCGACGAAAGCCTCGTCTTCGATCCAAGCGAACTCGAGGAGTACCGCTCCTCGGCGGCAAGTCTTCTGAAGCGGGCGGGGCACGTCGACCCGCCGATCGTCCTGATTCACGCCCTGTCGGCTCACTCTGCGCGGTTTCCTCACGGGGATCGCTGGCGAACCTTTCATCGCCGGGCGCTCTGGGAGCAGAGCAAGATCGAGGAGGTCCTGCGAGCGATCGAGGACTGTGCTCCGGATGCTGCTGAGTACCGGAGGGACGCCGCGCTCGACGTGGCCCTGGCTTGCCACGCGCGCTTCGACCGTGAGCTGTTCGCCGTAGTTCAGAGACTCCGCCGTGTGCGCGCGGAAATCGTGGCTGCCTTGCCTTCGATCGAGGCCATCCTCGAGGAGACCGAGGCGGACGCTCGTGCACGACGCTCGCGAATTGGTGAGATGCTCGCTGCCAGCCATGAACGCGCAATTGGCGTCGCGGTACGCGCTGCGGAGCGCCCCTCGGCGGCGCAGCTCGAGGCCGATCTTCTGGGAGCGCTGGACCTCGACGGCATCAGGGTCGAACTGGAGTCGGAGCTTGATGAGATATGGCAGAGGGCGCGGACGAAGCTCGAGGAACTCGAGGGCGACAGGAAACTCGTCGCGTCGCTCCACGGGCGCCTAGACGTGGACGAGAGCTGGGCGCAGATTCGACGAGCCGCCAAGCGCGAGCGATTCACTCAGCGACTGGCCACCGTTGCAGACGTCGTGGCGGGCGCGCTCACCGTTCTTTCGTTGATCACCGGGGCCGGCGGCAGGGTGGGAGCCATCGTGAGCAAGGCGCTGGGGTCGCTCGCAATGCGCCAGAAGAAGAAGGCTGAGGCGCGGCGAGAGGAAGCCATCAAGCGATTGCAGAGCGACCTTGGCGCCTATATGGATGCCCTCCGGGACGACTTCGGCGAGGCGTGGGATCAGGCGGTAGGGGGTCTACTCCGCGACCTGGATGAGGGAGTGCTGGGGCAGCATCGTCGGCAGATCGACGACTTGAAGACGTCCGAGGCTCGATTGGCCCGAGCGCGAGCGACCGGCGCACGCGTAGCGCGGAAAGTCGCGGCGCAGCGCTTCGCGACTCCGCAGGGCATCGTGCTGCCGGTGTCCCCGCGTGCAGCACTGGTCGAGTCGCACGTCCGTGAGCTCCGACGCGCGATCGCGCTGCGCAACGACGGGGCTCCTCTGGAGGAGCTGCTGGCAGGATGTGCTGGTCTCCTGGTCTCACTCGACGACCCGGGTGCGCAGAACGGATCTCCACGTCGCCGGCCTCGTGGACCGCATAGGTCAGAACGCGGCAGCGACGCACGACCTGTGACAGAGGAGGCGGCTCGTCTGGAGTCGCTGATGTCCGCGATGGAGGAATCAGATGCCGACTGAGTTTGAGAAGGACATGGTTGATCGCCTCCACGCCGACCTCCGGGCCGCTGGCGTGAGCGCCTCCGATGTGGATGAGGTTGCCAGGTACCTCCTCAACGTCCCCGATTCCGTGGCAGTGGCCGTGATCGGCGAACACAACGTGGGCAAGACCACCCTGATCGCCGCCCTGACAGGAGACCCGGATGCGCACGCGGACATCGCCCCGGTGATCAAGACCGACCGCTCGCGACGGTACATCACCATCCGGTCGGGCTTGGAGATCGAGATCTGGGATACCCCGGGGCTGGGCACCGAACGGTGGGAACACGACGCCGACGTCCGTGACCGAATCACTCGGGCGGACGCGGTCGTGGTGGCCGTTACCACCGAACTGCTGGACGATCTGGCGCGCGAGCAGTTGCGGCATCTCGTCGTCGTAGGCCGGAAGCTCGGCGTCACCCTCTTCGTCATGACGAAGTCCGACAGGGAGGCGGTTGATCGGGATGAGGCGCTCGAGGAACTTCGTCAGGCTCTCGCCCCAGTACCCCCCAGCGCAATCGAGCCCGTCTGGACCTCGGCCAAGCAGGTTGTCGGCGGCGGCGCCAGCGCCGAAACCGCGCGAGGCGCCGGAATCGAGATGCTCGATTCCCGAATCGTCCAGCTCGCGACCGGTTCTGCCCAGGAGCGCATGCGGATCAGGGGCGCAATCCGCGCGCTCGACCTCATCGATCGGGCTCTTCCAGCGCTTGTCGACGAGCGGCAGCCAGAACTCAGGCTTGCGATTGAGCTCCAGCAGCGTTTGCACCGTCTGCTCGTGGAGGCGGACAAGAAGGTCGGGCGGATCGCCGATCGGTACAGGAACGAACTGCGGATGCGTGGCGCAGACGTGTCGGCGCAGTTCGGTTACGACCTGGCAGAGCTGATCGGGGCGTCGACCGTTTCGCTGAACGACGAGATCGAGGTCGCGTGGCGTGGGCGCTGGCAAGAGTTCAATGACGCGATCTCCGCGCTCAGCGACGAGTTTGCCACCGACATCGCTACGGTCGTTGCCGATGCCGCAACCGAATGCGATCACCTGAACCAGAGCCTTCTCGCGCAGGAGTTGCGGTCTCGCCTACCGGTCCTCGTCGAAGAGGAGGGCCAGGATCACGGGTCGTCCCCAGGGCACATCGACCAGCGGTGGCGGCGCCCTGGATACGCCGACACGCTCAAGTCAGTGATCGATGGCATAGGGAAAACCGCGGATGTCTTCCTGGACGTGGAGGGTCTTGAGTCGCCATTCGCGTCGGTGGCCGATTTGGGACAGTCGCTGGTCGACCTCGTCTTCTCCTTGAAGGAGGAGCAGGACGTCACGCAGCGGCTGGCGCAGGCGGACGAGCTCAAGCGGGAGAGCCGGTCGCGGCTCAACGAACGCGCCGATCGGGTGATCTCCGGCTGGAATCAGGCACTTGCGAGGTATCGCGCCGAATCGGTATCCGCCAACGCCGCACGGGCGTCCGAAACCGAGGCCTCGCTCCACCGAGCCCTCGGCACGGAGGTCGCCTTGGCGGAGCGCCTCCGAGCGGCGCGGGCTGAACTGGAGGCGGCGATCCCAGAGGAAGCATGGGCGCCGGCCGCCACAGAGCAGGAGCGTTCTAGATCGTGAGCCATTAGACCCATGCAGGGTTGCGTCCGGCATTGGCGGCAGAGATGGCCGGCCCCCGACGCGGTCGGGGGTTCATAGCCGCGCGGCTGGCACCCGCACGGCGGCCGCAACCGCATAAGGGGAGCCCGACGGTGGCGATGAAGCCCATTGCCTTGTCGGTCTGGACCTGCACGCGCGGCAGACGCACGCGGCGGTGCCCTTCAACGCCGGTACGTTCCGTCGCAAACGGCAGGCGGAGTAAGGCCACGCTGGTCGAGGCTCGTCGCTCGCTCGCGTTCTCGCGACGGGGCGGCGAATGCTCGACATGAAAGAAGCGGCGCCGCGCCGGGCCGGAAGCGCCCAGATTGTGGATCCAGGACACTCTCGCCGGTCCGGCGCGCGACCCGCTGTAGCGGCCTCGACGATTCCAGCCAGCCGTAGCCTCCGGATTTGATCGTCGACCGACTCGCGGACGGAAACGTCCGAAGTGGCGCCCGAACTACGGCATGGATACGGCATGCACGGCCTGGCGATGCTACGTCACCAGCCGAAAAACCCTGCAAATCGCACATTTACGGCATCGGTAGGCGTAGCGCCTCGTAATGAAGGGGTCCCCGGTTCGAGTCCGGGCGTCGGCTTGAAATCCCTGCAAATCGCATGAACGTGTTGCGGTGGATTGACTCCCCGACCGCTTCACTGCGTGTGAACGTGGCCTACTCGCTCTCGCGAAGTTCCCCGCAACTCGCGGCGTTCGACCGGGCGGTGCGTAGGGATACTCTCGCACGGAGTACGGCATCGATACGGCATGAGCAGTTCGGCTGGCGGCCGCGATTTTGCGATCCGTCGTCGGCGCGAAATCTTGACGGAATTCTGACGGAGCGTTACGGTAAGCAGGTGACCGCTCTCGCCCTCGAAGCCCGGCGCGTCAGGGACACCGCGCACCTCAGCGACCGGCAGATCGCCGCCGCAACCGGTGCCCGGCCGAGCACAGTCCGCGATTGGCTGAACGGGCGCAGCGCGCCGACCGGCGCGCGCGCGGATCGCTTGATCGAGTTGGCGGAGATGACCGACCGGCTGGCGCGCGTGATGGAACCCGGCTACATCCCGGTCTGGCTCAACCGGCCGCTGGAGGCGCTCGACGACGACAAGCCCGTTGAGTTGCTCGCGCGCGGCGAATATCGCCGCGTCGCGCAGCTGATCGCCGAGCTCGAGTATCCCGGCGTCACGTAGAGCCGGTGGCGCTCGACGTCGAGGCGACGCTCCTCGCCGGCGAGTGGATCCGTCACGCCCCGCACAGCTCCTCGCTGCTGGGTCGCGCCGCTGAACCGACCGACGGGCGCTGGCAGCACGGTACCGTCGTGCGCGGTCTCTATCTCGCCGACCGCGCGGCGACCGCGACTGCCGAGTGGTACCGCTTCCTGGCCGAGCGCGGGCTGCCGCCGGCGCGCGCGATCCCGCACGACCATCACATCTGGCGGATCGCGCTCGAGCTGGCCGACCTCAGCAGCCGCGAACGGCTGGCCGCGGTCGGCCTGCCGCTGCCGCGGCCGTGGCGGCGGACCTGGTCGGCGTTCCAGGATGTGGGCGATGCGCTCTGTCGCGCCGGCTGGTTCGGGCTGCGCGCCCCGAGCGCGGCACGGCCCGGAGCGCAGATCGTCTGCGTGTTCGACCACGGCACGTGGCCGCCGGCGGGATGCGAGCCCGTGCGGACGGTCGAGATCGCCGAAGTGCCGCCCCCGCCGACCGGCATGACCACGTAATCCGCGACGCGCCTGCGAACAGCGCGATGCCGAGCGCGTACGGCTCGGCGCGTCGCGGATGCGTCACGTCGCCGCATCCCTCGCGGGGCAACCGGTCGGGTCGCTCGCCCGTCGCTGCGGCATGTTCTTCCGCCACGATCCGCCCCAGGTGCTCGTCGTGATCGCCCCCGCCGATTCGGGCCACCACAGCAGCGGCCCGCTGGGGCGAGCGATGTGGAAGAGGATGCATCAGCGGCCGGTCTGGCCGTGGAGTAGGTTCGGTGTGTGAGCCGTCTGCCCGTCTTTGCGCGCCGCCGCGGCTTGGACACGCTGATTGTGATTGCGGCACTCGAGGGCGCGCTCGAAGTCGCCCGTGGGACGCCGGCGCCGCGGTGGTTCGCGGCGTCCGCGGTCGCGCTCGTCGTCCTGGCGCTGTTGGGGCGCCGGCGCTGGCCGTTCGCGGCACCCGCCGCGCTGTGGGTGCTGGCCGCGGCCCTCTCCTTCGCCGACGGGCGGCTGGTCACCGACACCGCGTCGGTGTACATCGCGGGCGTGGCGGCGTCGTTCATGCTCGGTCAGGTCGCGGACGGCGTGCGCGGACGGCTTGGGCTGGCCGGCCTGCTGGCCGCGGCGGCGATTGTCGTCGCCAACGACCCCGAGCGTGGGCCCGCGGAGTTCCTGTTCGTCCCCGGCCTGTTCGCGACGGCCTGGTTGGCGGGCTTCGCGCTGCGCGAGCGTGCCGCGCAGGTCGTGGCGGCCGAGGGCCGCGCCCGCCACGCCGAGGGCGAGCGCGAGCATGCGGTTTTCGAGGAGCGGGTGCGGATCGCGCGCGAGCTGCACGACGTCGTCGCCCACCACGTGAGCATGATGGGCGTGCAGGCCGGCGCCGCGCGCCTGGTGATCGACGGTGATCCCGTCGGGGCCAAGCAGGCGCTGGCGGCGATCGAGAGCTCGAGCCGGGAAGCGGTGGCAGAGCTGCACCGCCTGCTCGGGTTTCTGCGCCAGGCGGGCGACACCGACGACCTGGCGCCGCAGCTCGGGCTCGGCGAGCTTGGCCGGCTGGCGGCGAGCCTGAGCGAGTCGGCGCTCGCCGTCGAGGTCAGCATCGAGGGCGAGCAGCGGTCGCTGCCGCCCACCGTCGACGTGTCGGCGTATCGGATCGTGCAGGAGGCGCTGACCAATACGCTCAAACACTCGGTGGCGTCGCGCGCCGACGTGCACCTGCGCTACTGGCCCGACGAGCTCGAGCTCGAGGTCGTCGACGACGGCCGGCCCACCGGCATGCCGCCGTCCCCGTCGGGCGGCCTCGGGCTGATCGGCATGCGCGAGCGCGCGGCGCTGCACGGCGGGCAGCTGAGCGCGGGGCCCGCGGCGGGCGGCGGGTTCGCGGTCAAGGTCAGGCTGCCCACGCCGTGAGCATCCGTGTCCTGCTGGCCGATGACCAGTCGCTGATCCGGGCGGGGTTCCGGATGATTCTCGAGTCCCAGCCCGACATCGAGGTCATCGGCGAGGCCGCCAACGGCGAGCAGGCCGCCGAGGCGACTCGCCGCCTGCGGCCCGACGTCGTGATGATGGACATACAGATGCCCGACGGGGACGGGCTGGCGGCCACTCGGCGGATCGCCGAGGATCCCGACCCGCACAGCCGGGTGATCATCCTCACCACGTTCGAGCGCGACGAGTACGTGTTCGAGGCACTGCACGCCGGCGCCAGCGGTTTCCTACTCAAGAACGCCCCACCCGAGCAGCTCGTCGACGCAGTCCGGCTGGTCGCGTCGGGCGAGGCGCTGCTCGCCCCATCGGTGACGCGCCGGGTCATCGAGCAGTTCGCGCGCCGCCCCGTCGAAGCCGACGTCCGCGCGCGGCTGGACTCCCTGACCCAGCGCGAGCGGGAGGTGCTCGTGATGCTCGCGCGCGGGATGAGCAACAGCGAGCTCGCGGCCGAGCTGTTCGTCACCGAGGGCACGATCAAGACGCACCTCTCAAGCCTGCTGGCCAAGCTCGGGCTGCGCGACCGCGTGCAGGCCGTCGTGCTGGCCTACGAGAGTGGGCTCGTAAAGCCCGGCCGGTAGCCCCGTCTCTGTCGTTCGACAGAGACCGGCGCGCCCAAAGACCTGCGCTCGGGCGGACCCCGGTCGCATCCTGAGGACGACGACAGGCGCGGCTCCAGACCGGAGACTGACGCCATGAACGCACGCCCATCGCACGTCGTCTTCGTCTCCGGACCGGAGGGCTGACGCCATGGCCCCCGTCGAGGTCCGTGACCTCTCCAAGCGCTTCGGCGACTTCGCCGCCGTCAAGTCGCTCTCGTTCGACATCGAGGCGGGCCGCGTTACCGGCTTCCTCGGTCCCAACGGCGCCGGCAAGAGCACCACGCTGCGCGCGCTGCTCGGGCTCGTCCGGCCCTCGTCGGGCTCCGCCACGTTCGGTGGGATGCGCTACGAGGAGCTCGAGCGCCCCGGCACCCGCGTCGGCGCGGTGCTCGAGGACGCCTCCTTCCATCCCGGCCGCAGCGCCCGTAACCATCTCCGGGTCCTGGCCGCCACAGCCGGCCATCCCGCGGGGCGCGTCGAGGCGGTGTTGGCCACCGTCGGCCTCACCGACGCCGCGGACCGGCGCATCAAGGGCTACTCGATGGGGATGCGCCAGCGACTGGCAATCGCCGCCGCGCTGCTCGGCGACCCGCCGGTGCTGATCCTCGACGAGCCGGCCAATGGCCTCGACCCGCCGGGCATCAGCTGGCTGCGCGGCCTGCTGCGCGAGCAGGCGGCCGCTGGCCGCGCGGTGCTCGTCTCCAGCCACGTCCTCGCCGAGGTGGCGCAGACGGTCGACGACGTGATCGTGATCGCCGACGGCGAGCTGCGTGCGCAGGGTCCGCTCGATCAGGTGCTCGGCGGCGACGACGGGCCCGCGACGGAGGTCCGCGCGCACGACCCGGTGCGGCTGGGCGAGGCGCTCCGGCGCTGCGGCCACCGCGTGGAGCGCAACGGCGACGTGCTGCACGTCCTCGGCGCGACGCCGGAGCAGGTCGGCGAGATCGCCGGCCGCGAGCAGGTGGCGGTGCTGGGGCTCGCGCCCCGCGCGCGCTCGCTGGAAGAAGCCTTCCTCTCACTGACCGGAGCACGGGCATGACCGCATTGCTGCACGCCGAGCTGTTGAAGCTCCGCACCACCCGCACGTTCGCCGTAGTCGTCTGCACGGCGGCCGCCCTGTCGATGGTCCTTGTCGTCCTCGCGACGGTCCTGGCCGTCGACAAGGACCCACAGGAGTTGTTCACAAACAACGCCATCACCTACATCATCGTGCTGCTCGGCGCGATCGGAATGACCGGCGAGTGGCGCCACCGCACGATCACCGGCAGCGTCCTCGCCGCGCCGGACCGGCTACGGCTGCTCGCCGCCAAGGCCACGTCATACGCGCTGGCGGGCGTCGTGCTCTCGCTGCTGGTGACGGTCGCCACGATGGTGGTCGGCACCGTGATCCTTGAGATCCGCGGTGAGGCGACGCTCGGCCTCGGCGGCCTCGCCGACGTCCTCTGGCGGAACCTGGCCGTGGCCGCGCTGCTCGGGCCGCTCGGCGTCGCGTTCGGTGCCCTCATCCGCAATCAGATCGTCACCGTCGTCGGCCTGATCGCCCTCGCGGCGGTCCTCGAGCCGGCCGTCTTCCAGGTCGCCCCGGACGTCGGTCGCTTCGGCCCGCTGGCCGGCGCGCCCTCCGGCGTACTCGCAAGCCCCGATCCGGGCGTGCTGGCACCGGGCGTCGCCCTCGCGGTGCTCATCGCCTGGGCCGCGGTCGCGTTCGCCGCGGCCGCACTGCGGCTGCGCCACCGCGACCTCGTCTGATCCCTTCCAGTCCCGAAAGGCCTCCCCTCCCCATGCCCCGCTCCCCCCTCGAAATCGCCAGGGCACTGGCCGTGCTCGTGCTCGGCGGCCTCGCCTGCGCCGCCACCGCACACGCGGACAGCCCGTGCCCCGACGGGGTCCGCTGCGGCACCGTCACGGTGCCGCTGGACCGGACAGACCCCGCGGCCGGCACGCTCGACGTCGCCTACGCGCTCGTGCCGCGGACGGACACGAGCCGCCCAGCGCTCGGCACCATCGCCCCGAACCCCGGCGGCCCCGGACAGTCGACGATCGCCAGCGCGGGCCTGTACGTCGGCGCGCTGGCGCCACTGCGCGAGCGCCGCGACCTGCTGCTGATCGATCCGCGCGGGACCGGGCGGTCGGGTGCGCTGAGCTGCTCGAGCCTGGCCGGCCGGGACCCGCTGGGCCTCGACTACGCGGGCCTGCTGAGCGCGTGCGGTCGCGACCTCGGGCCGCGCGCCGCCCTCTACGGCTCGGCCGCCGTCGCGGACGACATCGAGGCCGTGCGCGCCGCGCTGAACATCGACGAGCTCGACCTGTGGGGCGACTCGTACGGCACGTTCCTGATGCCGGTCTACGCCGCGCGGCACCCCGAGCACGTGCGCTCGATGGTGCTCGACGGCGCCTACCCGATCGACTTCGACGTCTGGGGCCGGGACCTCGTCCGCGGCGTGCGGCGCGCCATCCGGCTCGTCTGCACGCGCACGCAGCGCTGCTCGGGCCCGCGCGTCCTGCGCCAGATCGAGCAGCTGGCCGGCCGCCTGCGCCGGCACCCCGTAGCCTTCAGCGCGCAGGGCCCGAACGGGCGCGTCGCCCTGCGCCTCGGGGAGCGCGAACTCGCCGAGGTCACCTACAGCGACGGCGACCCCGAGGTGTACGGCCGCCTTCCCGCCGCGGTCGACGCCGCGCTCGATCGCGACTACGCGCCGCTCAAGCGCCTCGTCGTGGCGTCCAAGCTGCTGCACGTCGGGTATGACCCAGCCGATCCGAGCGTGATCAGCTTCGCCGGCCAGGCCGCCACGACGTGCCACGACTACCCGCGCGCGTTCAGCCTCGCCGATCCGCCCGCGGCGCGGCGGGCAGAGTATCGCCGTGCGCTCGCGAAGGTGGACCCAGCCGAGTTCAAGCCGTTCTCGCCCGACGCGTGGCTGAGCACCAACATCGAGCCGGGCCCGAAGTGCCTGGACGCGCCGGTCGACCCGACCGCCGGCTCCCCGCTGCAAGGCCTCCCGCTGCCGGACGTCCCCGTGCTCGTCCAGTCCGGCGACCTGGACACCAACACGCCGGTGGAGGCGGGCCGCGCAGCCGCCGCGCAGTTCGCCCACCCGATCTACGGCGTCGTCGCCAACGCCGGCCACACCCCGGACCTGCAGCCGTGCGGCGTCGCGATGGCGATCGACTTCATCGAGCACCTCACGACCAATCCGGATCGCTGCCGGCACGTCGGCCGGCCGCCCACCGTGGCGGCGCGCCCGGCGCGGCACGCCGCCGAGCTCGGAGCGACCGCCGTGCGGCGGGCCGTCGCGGTCGCGCGAGCGACCGTGGAGGACGCGCGCAGCGTCGCCGCGAGCGGCGTGCCCGGCCGCGCCGACGCGCTCCGCGGCGGCAGCTACGTCGTGAGCGCGGACCGCGTGCGCGTCGTGAGCGCGCGCGTCGTCACCGACGCAACCGCGGACGGCACGATCCGCATCGACGCGCACAGCACCACCGCCCGGCTGCGCCTGCACGGCCCCGGGCTGCCGCGCGCACGGCTCACGGTGCGCTTGGCCGGGGCTACCACGCGCGTCACCGGGACAGTCGACGGGCGTCGCGTCGGCTGAGCACTTGCTACGGCGAGGCATGAAGGCCTCCGACGAACTGGGTCGTCGGAGGCATAGGCACCAAACGAGAGTTCGCCCCCTTGCCGCGACCGTTTCCGGCGCATGCGATGCTCGCCGAGCGGTGGAATTCCTCATCCTCGGGCCGCTCGAGGCACGACCGCACGGCCGGACGCTCGCGGCCGGCGGACCGCGACAACGGGCGCTGCTCGCCGTCCTGCTGATGAGCGCCAATCGCGTCGTGGCGCGCGAACGACTGCTCGAAGAGCTCGGAAGCGACGAGATATCCGAGACCGCGAGCCACACGCGACCGGCTGTGGGTCCGCGACTTCCCCGGCCCGACGGTGGTCGAGGTCGACTCGCGCGCGGAACGTAAACCTCACCGGTCAACAGTCGCGCCGACCGCAGCTCGCCTGCCGAGCGCATGGAGAGAACAGCATCGCCATGAAGCCGAAAGTTGTCGAGATTGTGGATTCTGGGCACTTTCGCCGGTCCGGCTCGCGACCTGCTGGAGCGACCTCGAGGATTCCAGCCGCGGCGCTCGCTATCGCACCGAGGCCCGCGCGACAGCGCGAGCCGATCAGCTCCCACTATCGCAATAGACGAAGGGCGGTCGCCCGTGACGTCGAGCGCTGCGGCACCTCGATGCGGTCCTGCTCGCCGATCTCGCAGAGGACGCGGGCAGGCATGCCGGCGGCGAGAACGCCGGCGGGCACGTCCGGTGTGAACAGCGCCGGCCCCGACCATGGTGTCGGCGCGGATGGTCACGCCGCGGCACGGGATCACGCCGGCACCTGCACCCGGACGGACGGGAGCTGCAGCGAGCGCTCTGTCGGCCGCCCAACCGTGCGGCGGAGCGGGTTGACGGCAGGGCTCGGCCACGCCGGCGTCAATCGCTGCCTTGACCGGCGCCGCGATCGCAGACGTCGGCCTCGGGGGCGATGATCCGGCGGCATCGAGCGGGGCACGGCGCGCCCGAAGCGTTTCCGTTCCGCCGCGCGGTCCCACGTGGCGGCGCGTCCCTGCTGCGCTCCCGGCGGTGAAGTGGACCGTTGCGTCAGCTCGGCGACATGCGACGGTGGCCGGCGCCCGGTCGATGGGTACACGCTAACCGGGATGGGCGTGGCCGTGTTGGAGGCGCGCATCTCGATGCCTGAGCGTGAGGCGATACGGCACCGGGCCCTCGGTGCGCGATCGGCGGACGCCACAACTTCTGCCGATCCCGTCCCGGTTGCCTATGTCCATCACCTGCTCTCAGATTGCCTTCAATCGATCGCCTGTCTTCAGCGTCGGCGCCGAAGAGGAGCTGCTGCTCGCCACCCCCGGCTCCTTGTGGCCGTCGTCCGGCGCGGAGGCGCTGCTTGCCGCGCTGGAGGCCTACGACGGGTCCGTCGCCGGCGAGATCAACGACGCCGTGATCGAGCTGCGCACGCCGGTGTGCCGCACGGTCTCCGAGTCCGCCGGGGCGCTGCGGAGCCTGCGGGCCGCCGCGGGCGCCCATGCTCCGCTGCTCGGCGCGGGCGTGCACCCGCTGGCGCGCTTCGGCGACGTGCGGCTTAACGACGGCGAGCGATATGCGCTGATCGACGAGACGATGCGGTCGCTCATGCGCCAGACGCCGCACTGCGGCGTTCACGTCCACGTCGGAATGCCCGACGCCGAGACGGCGATCCGCGCGTGCAACCGCATGCGCGAGTGGATTCCCGTCCTGCAGGCGCTGGGCGCGAACTCGCCGTTCTGGTACGGCCGCGACTCAGGCCTGGACAGCACGCGCTCGATCATCTGCCACTCGTTCCCGCGCTCCGGCATCCCGCGCGCCTTCGCCGACTACGACGACTTCGCCGCGACGGCCGCGGAGCTGTGCGCGCTGGGGGAGTGCCCGGACTACACGTTCCTGTGGTGGGACGTGCGCCCGCACCCGCGGCTCGGCACGCTCGAGGTCCGCGCGCTCGACGCGCAGGCGTCCATCGAGGATCTCACCGGGCTGATCGCGCTGGTCCAGTGCCTGGCGGTGCACGAGGCGGCCGCGCCGGCGCGCGGCGGCTCGTCGCCCGAGGCGCTGCGCGAGCTGGCCTTTCGCGCCGCCCGCGACGGCCTCGACGCGCGCCTGCGCCTCGACGGGCAGCTGCGCCCCGCGCGCGAAGTCGCGTGCCACGCGATCGCGTTGGCCGGCGCGTACGCCGCCGACCTCGGGTGCTGGGACGAGCTGATGCTCGTGCACCGGATCCTCGAGCGCGGGAACGGCGCCCAGCGCCAGCGCCGCGATCACGCGCAGGGCGGCATGCGCCTCGTCCTGCGGCGCCTGGCCGGCGAGACGGTGCCGGAGCCGGTGAACGAGGAAGCACTCGAGCTCGGGCGCACCGCCCGAGCCTGAAACGAAAGGACACCATGCTCGATCCAGTCGCCATCGACACGGACCTGCGCGAGGAGGCGAGCGCGCTGCTGCGCCGCCTCGTGGCCTGCGACACATCCAATCCACCCGGCCGCGAGACACAGGCGGTCGCGATCCTCGAGGACTACCTGGCGGCCGCGGGCCTCGAGTGCGAGCGCGTGGCGAAGGACCCCGAGCGCGCGAATCTGATCGCCCGCCTGCCCGGTCGCGGCAGCGGACCGTCGCTCGCGTTCCTCGGACACTTCGACGTGGTCGTCGCGCGGCGCGAGGAGTGGTCGGTGGAGCCGTTCGCAGCCGTCGAGCGCGACGGCGCGATCTGGGGCCGGGGAACGGTCGACATGAAGGGCCAGGTCGCGGCGTCCGCCGTTGCGCTGGCGGCGCTCGCGCGCGAGGGCTTCCGGCCGGCGGGCGATCTGATGCTGCTGGTGATGGCCGACGAGGAGGTCGGCGAAGCCGAGGTCGGCGCGCCGTACTTCGTCGAGCAGCGGCCGGACCTGTGCCCGGACTTCGTCGTCGGCGAAGGCGCCGGCGAGCGCTACGACACCACGGCCGGTCCGGTCTACCTGCTCGATCACGGCGTCAAGGCGACCGCGACCGCCACGGTGACGGTGCGCGGGCGGCCCGGCGACGCCTCGCTGTCGGACGCCGGTCCGAACGCGCTCTACGAGGTCGGGCGGCTGCTCGCCCGGCTGGAGGCCTACCGATCGCCGGTGCGCATCCCGGCGCAGGTCGAGCCGCTGATCGACGCGCTCGCGCCCGGAGACGCCCCGCCGCACGAGCGGCTCGCCGCCGCGCGCGTGACGCACCCGGCGATCGACCGGGTCTTCGGCGCGCTGGTCGGCACGACGTTCCAGCCGAGCGTCCTCGAGGCGCCGGCGCCGCAGAACGTCGTCCCCGCCACCGCCACGCTGACGATCGCCTGCGGCCCGCTGCCCGGCACGACCGGCGAGCAGCTCGAGGCCGAGTTGCGCGAGGCGCTCGGCGACGGCGAGTACGAGATCGAGCTCACCACGCCGCCCAAGGGCGGCTCGATCTCCGACGAGGACAGCCCGCTGCGCGACGCGATCGAGGAGTTCCTCGGCGCCGAGGACCCCCAGGCGCGCCTGATCCCCACGCTCGGCTACGGCTACAGCGACTGCCACGTGCTGCGCGAGGCATACGGCTGCATCGCCTACGGCTTCATCCCGTTTCGCTACGGGGACGCCGTCGTCAACCTCGAGACCAAGCACGGCGCCGACGAGCGCGTGCTCGTCGACGACCTCGAGTTCCAGACGCGCGCCGCCCTCGCGATCGCGCGCACCATCGGCTCGCAGGAGTGACACCCGCATGAAGGCGCCGCCGCCGTGCGGTCCCGAAGGCGACGCGCCACGCATCGCGGGCCGCGGCGACGGGAAGGGCCGCGGCAACGACGACCAGGAGAGCTCGATGGACACGCGGACGCTGCGACGCAAGGTGAACGAGGTGAAGGCCAAGGCGGAGGAGCACCGCGGTCCGGCGGGCCATTCGCAGGAGGATGCGCCGCTGCTGGACGCGCTGCGGCGCTTCCACGCCGAGGACACGCTCAGCCTCGCGATCCCGGCGCACAAGAGCGGCGCGGGCGCGCCGGACGACGTGCTCGAGCTGCTCGGGGAAGCCGCGTTCCGTGCCGATCAGACGATGCTCAACGGCGTCGACAACCGCCACGAGTCGTGGCAGGTCCAGACCGCCGCACAGGAGCTCGCGGCCGAGGCGCTGGGCGCCGATCAGTGCCTATTCTCCACCAACGGCAGCACCGCCAGCGTGCACTCCGCGATCAGCGCCGTCGTCGGCCCCGGGGAGAAGCTCGCCGTCTCGCGCAACGCGCACAAGTCGGTGATCACCGGACTCATCCACGCGGGCGCCGTGCCGGTGTGGCTGGAGGCCGAGTACGACGAGGATCTCGACGTCGCGCACGGCGTCACGCCGGACACCGTGCGCCGCGCGCTGGCCGAGCACCCCGACTGCAAGGCCGTGATGATCGTCTCGCCGAGCTACTACGGCGTCTGTTCACGCGTGCCCGACATCGCCGAGATCGCGCACGGCCACGGCATCCCGCTGGTCTCCGACGACGCCTGGGCGCTCGCCTACAAGTTCCACCCCGAGCTGCCCGAATTCGCGCTCGACGCCGGCGCCGACCTCGCCATCGGCAGCGTCCATAAGACGCTCAGCGGCCTCTCGCAGACGTCGATCATCTCGGTCAAGGGCGACCGGATCGACACGGTCCGGCTCAGCCTCGCGCTCGAGACCTACGAGACGACGAGCGGGTCATCGCTGCTGCTCGCGTCGATCGACGCCGCGCGCCGGCAGATGGTCCAGGACGGCGAGCGGCTGCTCGGCGAGGCGCTGCGCCTCGCGCGGCGACTGCGCGCCGGCGCGCAAGCGCTCGGCTATCCCACGATCGAGCCGGACGACATCCTGCGCCGCGCGAGCGCGTGGGCCTTCAACGAGCTGCACGTGACGCTCGACGTCCGGCACCTCGGCCTCACCGGCTACAAGGCCGCCGACTGGCTGCGCGGCCACGAGGCGGTGGCGGTCGAGCTGGCCGACCACCGCCGCGTGATGGCATGCGTCACGCACGCCGACAGCGACGACAGCATCGACCGCGCACTGAGCGCGTTCGAGGCCCTCGCCCACGGCGGGCCGCGGTTCACGCGCGCGAGCCCGAGCGTCCCGAGCCCCACCGAGCTGCGCACGAAGCAGGTCATGACGCCGCAGCGCGCCTTCTACGCCGACGTCGAGATGGTCCCCATCGACAGGGCCGGGGGCCGCATCGCCGCGGAGTTCGTCACGCCGTACCCACCCGGGATCCCGCTCGTCGTGCCCGGCGAGCGGATCAACGAGGCGATCGTCGACTATCTCAAGACCGGTGCCGCCGACGGCATCTACGCCGAGGGCTGCGCCGACCAGTCGCTGTCCGAACTGCGCGTCGTGGCCTGATCGGGCCGCAATGCGGCAGCGGCGCCGACGTGGCGTACCGCGACGCCGACGACGTCCCGACCGGCTGCGAGTCCTCGAACCTCGGCCCGCGGCCGCGCCGCCGCAGACGACGATCAATATCGGCAGCTTCGGCCCCCGGCCGACGCGCGGCGCACGGTGTTGAGCGTCCAGCGGCGGTCCAGCCGCCGGTTGGCGGCGCAGTCGCGCAGCAGCGCGCGTGTCCCGCCGCGACCGGGAGCCCGTCCGTCGCCGCCGTGCCGAAGCGCGTACTCGAGCCGCGTCAGACATGGCGTGTACGCGACGACGTCCGCCGGCGGCGTGCGGATCGCCGCGCGCAGGGTTGTGCGGGAATAGCGGTGCGTGAGAAAGCCGTGCGCAGCGCAGTCGCGCGCGGCGCGCGTCAGGCCGGACCTCGGATGGGCTGCGGTCGCGTACGCGGCCGGTGCCAACAGCAACATGAGGGCCGCGCCGGCGGCGAGAACGGTCATCGGCGTGCGCATCGCGAGATCAACGGTGACGCCGTGCGAAAGCTGCGCGTAATCACGGCATCGCAACAACACGCTGGCGCGGACGCGTCGGTCGCCCGCGCGGGTGTCGGTCCCGAGCGCTATCGCGGGTGATCGCGAGCTGCCTGGCCGGGGCGCCAGGCATAGGCGACCACGCGGTCGATCTGCATCGTCACGCGCGCGGGCGTGCTCGCGTCGGGGCAGGGGGCGTAGCGGTCGCCGCAGGTTCCCGCCTGGGTCTGCATGTCGAGCTCCATCGGTTCGCTGGGAACATCTGGACTGCTCACGACTGCCCATCGCCGCCCGTCGAGGGTGTAGGCGAGCTCCCCGGGAGTCCATTCCACGCCCATCGTGTGCCAGCGAGTGAAGTCCGCCTTCACGATCCGTTGCGTCTGGCGGTCGTCCGGCCTGACGCCGTAGTGCAGCGTCGCGGCCATGTGATTCCGCTGCCGATTCTCGCCGCCGTGCTCCGCGAAGTCGATCTCCGGCGGCCAGTGGTTGGCGCTTGGGAAGAGCAGCAGGACCGCGGCTACGCCCTTACCCGCGTCCACGCGGAAGCGCACTTCGTACTTGCCGTAGCGCTGCTGCAGCGCGGGTCCGCTCGACACGCCGCCCGACACCCACCGGTTTCCGAAGCGGGGGTCGCGATACGTCTCGAGACGCAGCACGCCGCGTCGTACGACGACATGCGACGGATCCCACCAGCCGCCGGGGTCCCCCTGCGGCTGTCCCGAGTACCGTCCCCAGCGCGCACTGCTCAGGCCGTGCCCGAAGTCGTCCACGAACACGCGCTGCCAGCCGCCGCCGGGATCGGCCGTTGCCGGCGTCATGGACCGGGCCGCCAGCGCCGCCAATGCCGCCAAGACGGCGACGAGGATCGCCGCCATCGCGGGTCGCCGGCTGCCGGTCATCACGCAATGATGGCGGGCTGCGCAGGTGTGCTTTCGGACGGCCCGATTGACGACGCTGGAACACGGCGCACTCGAGCGCGCCGCGTATGGCCTGCCCGACGTCATCGACCAAGGCCGTCGGGCGCGCCCCGCGGCGATCGCTAGCCCGGCAGGGCGGGCATCCCGACCATCGCGCGGAAGGACGCCGTGTCGTTCAGACGCGGGAACGCCTCGTCGGGAGCCTCGACGCCGAGGAGCTGCGCCAGCGGCTCCCAGCCGTCGGAGATCTCGTGCACGAGCAGCCGCTCCGCGGGAACGGTCCGCCGGACGTCCTCGTTGTGGCGGTTGAAGACGCCGATCGCGAAGTCGCGGTCCTCGAAGCGGCCCTCGAACTCGCCGTCCCAGATCAGCGGCGCGATCACTCGCATCACCGCGGGCGACGGCGGCGCCTGCGTGCCGCCCTCGAGCTCGCCGCTGCGCGCCGCGCCCTGCGCCGCGTGGATCGTGCGCAGCGTGCTCTCGTACCAGGCCTCCGGATCGCGGACGGTCAGCAGCACCTTCGCGTCCGGGAACGCCTCCATCAGGCTCCGATAGAAGCTGCAGCCGGGCCAGTCGACGGTCGCCTCGTAGCCGTCGAAGACCTCATGCCAGTCGACCGCGCGGCCCTCCACGGCCGCCTCCCACATGGCGACCCGCGTCTGCTCGCGGATCAGGTCGATCATGTGAAAGCACGGCCCGGCGCCGAGCCGCTCGAGCGCCGCCTTGAGCGACATCGTGCCGGTCCGGCCGAGCCCCGCCCCGATCACCTTCATCTGCACCTCCTTCGACGTCTCCCGCCGTCACCGCGCATATCCCCGCCTCGCTCGAGCCTAACCCCGGGCTCGACGCTGCGTCGCCAGGCGCCCCACCGGCCGCGACGGGCGACGGCTGGTCAGCCGGCAACCCGTCTCCGGGTCGTCCGGCGGGCGCGTCGGGGTAGCACCTCTCGCATGACTGTGATCGAGGTACGTCCAGCCGAGAATCGCGACACCGAGGTCAAGGGACCCGCGTCTCGCTAGCCGGACGGGTAGAGCTGGCTCATGGACGCCGTCACGAGCGCGGGCAACGTCGAGGTGGGTGGCCGGCGGCTGGCGATCCGCAACCTCGACCGGGTCGTGTTCCCGCGCGCCGGCACGACCAAGGCGGAGTTGCTCGATTACTACGTCCGGATCGCCGACGTCATGCTGCCGCACTGCGCGACCGGTTGCTGCACATGCACCGCTACCCGGAGGGTGTCGAGGGGCCGCGGTTCTGGCAGAAGGGCTGTCCGGAGCACCGCCCGCAGTGGCTGCGGACGGTACCGGTGTGGAGCGCGGCGAAGGGCGCGCCGATCGAGTTCTGTGTCGTCGACGACGTGGCCGGACTGCTGTGGGCGGTGAACATCGGCTCGCTCGAGCTGCACACGTCGCTGCACACGCACGCGGACCTGGAGCGCCCGACGGCGCTCGCGTTCGACCTCGATCCCGGCGAGGGCGTCGACGTCGCCGGTTGCGCGCAGGTCGCGCTGCGACTGCGCGAGGTGCTGGACGGGATCGGCCTCCGCGGTTGGGTGAAGACGTCGGGCTCGAAGGGCCTGCAGGTCTACGTGCCGCTCAACGCCGACGTGACGTACGCCCGCGCCAAGCCCGCCGCGCGAGCGATCGCGGAAGCGATGGAACGCCGCTGGCCGGAGCGGATCGTCTCGCGGATGGCCAAGGCGCTGCGGCCCGGCAAGGTGCTGATCGACTGGAGCCAGAACACCCAGCACAAGTCGATGGTGTGCGCGTACTCGGTGCGCGCCAAGGCGCGTCCGACGGTCTCCACCCCGGTGCTGTGGGAGGAGCTCGAGGCGGCTGTGGCGACGGGCGACCCCGCGCGGCTCAGCTTCGAGATGGACGACGTCCTGCGGCGCGTCGGCGAGCGCGGGGACCTGTTCACGGACGTGCTCACGACCGAGCAGCGACTCTAGGCGGCAGGTGGCCGCGGCCGCCGATCTTCCCCGACCGCGCCAGTGCCACTGCACAGTGGCAGGTTGGCGCTCGAGCCGACCCGCTGTCGGTGCAGTTGTAGGTGCCGGAGACGTCGCATCCGCTGACACCGCGCAGGCGCGGCGCGGTAGGCTTTTCAGGTCCGCCCGGTCCATCGTCGGCCGCAGGGTTGCCCTGAGCCTTCTTTCATCTCCTCGACGTCCGCGCCGATCAGGGGCGAGGAGGGGCAGAGAGACTCGACTGGCGCTGGAGCCGGGTGGTCGCACCAGGATCGCATCTTCGGGCCTTGCTTCCTCCGCCCGTGAGTGTGCAGCGGCGAGGGAGATTGGAGGTGAGATGGTGTCCGGAGCCTCAGAGCAGGCCACGTCGCCGTTGACGGCGATCTCTAACGCGATGGTGCGGTTGCACAAGGAGCAGTTCGGGCGCGGGCCGACGAACGCGCGCTCGCACTTCGCCGGTCCCGACACGCTCGTCTGCGTGCTCGAGGACGTGCTGCTTCCCGCGGAGCGCAAGCTGGTCGAGATGGGCGAGCATCAGCGCGTGCGCGAGACGCGGATGGCATTCCAGGTCGCGACGGCCGCCGAGTTCGTCGGTGCGATCGAGCAGATCGTGAACCGCAAGGTGCGCGCCTTCAGCAGTAGCACCGACGTCGTCACGGACATCGTGTTCGAGAACTTCCTGTTCGAACGCGATGGCGCGAGCGGGGACGGCGCCCGCGCGCAGGGCGACGGCCAGGTCCTGTAGGCGTCTGCTGCCGTGCCCCCGACGCGGGGGATCGTCGTCATGGGCTCATCTCCGGCGACGCATCTGCGACGCCGGAACAGGTCCTCGTTGACCTGGCGGCAATAGTGGTGGGCATCCCAGCACCCTGCGCCAAGCGGAGCGCCCCTCGCCCGCGGGCCGGGTCGGGCTGGGTCGATCGCTGATCTTCGGATTCGCCATGCCTGGGCGCTTCCCCGATCGCGGCGCGGCGGCGCGCGGCGGTCCGGCCGCAGACGCTCGGCCGCGGTCATGCCTGCTCACCCTGGTCGGTACCGACGGTCACCGGCAGGGCCATGGCTGCGCCGCCTTCGTCGGCTGCCGCAGTCGGCGAGTAGTAGCGCCGCAACCATGCCGCCAGGCCGTCGAGGCCGGGCAGCAGGACGCGTTCGGTGATGTTGGCCTGGTCGAGCCGGGCGCGGATCTCCTCCTTCGCGCCCGCGGTGATGCGCCATGCGTGCCAGAGCTCCCCGTGGGCGTCCAGCCACTGGTCCATGCTCGCCTCGGGACTCGACATCGCCGAGAGCACGGCGGACTGGTTGACGATTCGATCGTCGAGCGAGGGCGGCTCGAAGAACACCGCGAACGGCGCGTCGGCGGCGAGCCGGTCAAGGCGCTCGAGCGTCGGTGCGCACTCGCCGAGCAGTTCGGTGGTGAACACGGTGGCGCCCTCTTCAGCGAGTGCGTGGTGCAGCTCCGGCGGCAGCAGCTCGTGGGCGGCCGCGCAGTCGACGGCCCAGATGATCGCGTCGCTGCCGGGCGAACTGGCCGTCGCGAAGTGCGCGGCGACGAAGGGGGAGAAGGTCCAGTCCAGCAACCGCGTGGGCAGCCCATGGTGCTGCGCGAGCGAGAGCCAATCCCACAGGGTGGGCCCGGGACGCTCGCGATGCGCGTACTTGCGGAAGTTGCGGATCAAGTGACGCTCCACGCGGGGGAAGCCGTCGCCGAGCCGGGCGAGGCTCGACCGGTTCGAATACGACCACCGGGCAAGCCCGCGGAACACGAGCGACACGTGTGCGCGCGAGCGCTGCGCGCCGGCCTCCGCGACGGCGTCGTCGAGCTCGCGCCACGACGCGATCGTCTCGGCCCTGCTCGCGGATGGGCGCTCAGCGGTCACGGCCGTGAGCGTGGCGCGTCAGCGACGCGTCGGCGGCTGAGGCCACGGCGGCGATCGCGGAGAACGTTGTCTTTGACGAGGGCGGCATCGTGGACTCCTCCTGTTCGGCGCGGGGGCTCCTCGCGAGCGCTACCCGGCCCCGCGCCGACGCATCCGGTGACATGACAACCGGCGTTCGCGCGTCCGGCGGCTGACGGCGACGAGCCCGGGCGCGGGGCATCCGCGCCGGATGACCACGACGGCGACGGGCTCGCTCTGACTGGAGGAGCCGGCGGCTCTCGTGCGCACCGCGAGCGCCGTGGTCCCTCGTCCCCGGTGCCAAGAGCCGCGATCTAGAGGAACCCGCCCAGCGCGCCGACGATGATCACGCCGGCCGCGACCGTGATGACGAGGATCGCGGCCGTCGGCAGGAACCGGCTACGGCGTCCCGCGCTCGCGTCACCCGGCGGGCGGTCCGGGCCTGTCGCGCCGCGGACCATGCGCCGCTCGAGCAGCAGCCACCCGGCCGCGGCGCCGGCGAGCAGCAGCGCGCCGAGCCAGGCGATGCCGCCCTCCGCGACCGCAACCGCGAGCCCGACGATGAGCGACCCGAAGACGGCGACGAGCGGCAGGATCACCGGCGCGCCGCGCGAGCCCGCGGGCTGCACGTGCTCACTCGAAGGGGTGAGCGCGGTGCGCTGCTCGGCCTGCGCTCGCGACGGATCCTCGCCAGGTCGCGCGGTCACCCGGTTGTTGCCGGAGGAGGCCACCTCGGCGGCGCCGCGCGCCTGGCCGGCGGCGGTGTACTGCTCCACCATGTCGCTGAGCGCGCGGTCCGGGTCGGCGACGGCCGGCCGTGTCGGGGGCACCATCGGGGATGCGGACGCGGATGCCGGCGGTGAGCCAGCGACCTCGCAGGGCGACGATGCCGTCGACGTCCTGCGTGATGCTGGCGGCGGTGTTGCCGGCGGCACGGATGCGCAGCGCGTAGCCGGCGGGGTTCTCGTAGTGGACGGTGTCCTTGTCGAGCGTCGCGCCGTCGCGGGTCCAGCCGGGGAGGTCGGGCGGCGCGAGCTGGGCGAAGTCGCCGTCGATGAGCAGGTTGGTGACGGGAACCGAGAGAGATGAGGGCTGTTGTGAGCCGATGGCGCCGGGGACGTTGCGCAGTTGGGCGAGCACGGCGTCGGCCCAGACCCGCTGGCCTGCCGCGTTGGGGTGGATGCCGTCGGCGACGAGCAGCGTCGCGGGGTCGCCATGGCTGGCGTCCTCGAAGGCGCGCCAGACGTTGACGTAGCCGTAGCCGCGCATCGCGGCGACCGACGCGGTGGCGTACTGGCGCGCGTCCATCGAGTCGTCCGCGGTGCGGGGATTCTGGGCGATGAGAGCGATCTCCGAGGCGGGCGAAAGCTGTGAGACGGTCTCGCTGAGCGCGAGGAGGTCGTCGCGCCAGTAGGGCTCGGCGGAAACCGTGTAGCCGTCGTTGTGGCCGTGGCTGATGACGATCAGGTCGGGCTGCAGCGCGGCGAACTCGTCGGCATAGGGGGCGAGGTCCCAGCGCGGGCTCGTGCCGCCCCACGACGCGTTGTAGAGAGTCAACGTGTGCGCTCCGGTACCGGGGAGCGTGTAGACGTCCTGGAAGCCGTTGAGGTTGAACTGGAGGTAGGTGACCGTGTAACGCGGGTAGCGCTCAGCGAGCCCGCGCAGCACGAGCTCCGGCCACTTGCCGGGCTCGTTGCCGGTCGAGTCGCCGAGTACGAGGATCGAGGCGTCTGTGACGTCGCCGGCGAGCTTGTCGAGCAGCCGTCCGCCGATCCACTGTCCCGCCGGCGACGCGCCCGCGGGACCGCGTGGGCCGGTCTCACCGGCAGGGCCTGGCGGACCCTGAGAGCCGCTCGGTCCGGCCGGGCCTGCAGCACCGGCGGGCCCTGGCGCCCCGCTCGGTCCGGCCGGTCCGGCGACGCCCGGAGGCCCGGGCGTGCCCGGCGCGCCGGGCCGCGCGATCGAGGAGCGTAGCGATGCGCTGAAGTCGGCCGCGGTGATGGTGCCGTTGCGGATGTCGCGCCCCTGCACGCTGTTGTCGCGGATGTCGCCCGACCCGATCAGCGACCGCGCCGTCGCCGTGCCGGCGAGTGCCAGCACCGCGAAGGCACACGTCAACGCCAGAGGCCTCCCCACCGAAACGAAGCCTCCGTGCTTTGAGCGGTCTGCACGTCCCATATGCCGATGCCTGGGCACAACGTGCGGGATCGCGAATATCCGTCCGGAGACCCTCACGAGGCCGTGCGACTCCTCTCTCATACGGCGTCGCCAGCGAACGTCGTCGCCGCCGGCAGCACGGGACGACGCGGCGAGGTCGTGGAGGGTCAGTGAGGCCTCGGAGACTCGCGCGCTGGAGCCGTGACGGACGCTAACCGCCACGAGAAACGGGCTTGGGGCGAGCAGGATGGTTTAAGTTGCTGATCGCTGATCGTGGGGAGAAGCTTCCGGAGTGGCGGGACGGGCTAGACAGGAACACGCGCCGCGTTCGGTCTCCGCGGCGCACGAATCCATGCTCGCATGGGAGGAGGACGAGGGATGAGCACATTCGCCGAGTCGCACCTATCGAACAAGGACCTCGCGCCCACCGGCGCGGAGCGGCGGACCTGGGGGACGTATCACCTCGCCGCGCTGTGGGTGGGGCTCTCGATCGTCATCACGACCTACACGTTGGCGTCCGGGCTGATCGCCGCCGGCATGACGTGGTGGCAGGGGCTGTTGACCGTGTCGCTCGGCAACACCATCGTGCTGATCCCGATCCTGCTGAACTCGCATCCCGGCACCAAGTACGGCATCCCGTTCCCGGTGCTCGTGCGCTCGAGCTTCGGGATCCGCGGCGCGAACGTCGCCGCGATGGCGCGGGCACTCGTGGCCTGCGGTTGGTTCGGCATCCAGACCTGGATCGGGGCCCTCGCGCTCGACACGCTGATGACGACGCTCACCTCGGGCTGGGCCGACGTGAACGGCCACAAGGCGATCGCGTTCGCCGTGTTCTGGCTGATCCAGGTCGCGATCATCCTGCGGGGCATCGAGGGCATCAAGTTCCTCGAGAGCACCACCGCTCCGCTGCTGCTGGGCTCGAGCATCGCGCTGCTGATCTGGGCATTCGGCGTCGGCGGCAACGTCTTCTCGGCATCGTCTCGGCTGATCACCGACGATCAAAGCTTCTGGGCGCTCTTCGGGCCTGGCCTCGCGGCGAACGTCGGCTACTGGATCACGCTTTCGATGAACATCCCCGACTTCACTCGCTACGCGAAGGACCAGCGTTCGCAGGTGGTCGGCCAGAGCATCGCCATGCCACTGACGATGACCGGCTTCTCGTTCATCGGCATCGCCGTCACTTCGGCGACGATCGTCGAGTACGGCAAGCCGATCTGGGACCCCGTCGTGCTGGTCGCCCGGCTGCTCGACGATCTGCCGGTTCTGCTTGTGTTCGCAATGGTGATCGTCGTGATCGCGCAGATCTCGACGAACATGGCCGCCAACGTCGTCTCACCCTCGAATGACTTCTCGAACCTGTCGCCGCGTCAGATCTCGTTCCGTACCGGCGGTCTGATCACCGCGGTGATCGGCGTGATCTCGTTCCCGTGGCAGCTCTACGAAAACGTCGGCGCCTACATCTTCACCTGGCTGGTCGGCTACGGGAGCCTGCTCGCCAGCTTCCTCGCGGTGATGGTCGTCGACTACTGGCTGCGGCGGCGGACGCGCCTGAACGTCGCGGAGCTCTACCGCTACGGCGAGGGCGGCGAGTACTGGTTCTCGAACGGCTTCAACTGGCCTGCTCTGGGGGCCGTCGCGGTGGGCGTGATCCCAGTGCTGCCCGGGTTCATCAACGCCGCGACGACCGAAGGCGGTGTGGTGGCCGATCCGAACTTCCTCGATCAGCTCTACCGCTACGGCGTGTTCGTGGCCTTCGGGCTGTCCGCCGTCGCGTACGTCACGATGACTCGCCTGCAAGCTGCCTCCCCCGCCCCCGCGACGGAGGGATGAGACGGAGCTTCTCACGCATCCAGGGTGCGTCCTGTGGCTCGTCGCCGCCGGTCAGTGGAAGAAGACGCCGTTGCGCTCGCGGCCGATTGCCGGGAGACCGGCGCCGCCTTGGGCGACCGCCGGGTTGGACTGCCCGTTGGGATCCGAGGTGTACGTCACGCCCGTGCCGTCGTTCGACGCACTGAAGGTGATCGTCGCCGGCCCGGTGACGTACGTGCCCGAGAAGCCGAAGGTCTTGTCGCGGATCTTGCGCTTCTTGCCGTGGCCGGCCCAGCGCACGTCGAAGGTCACGTGCCCGGGGACCGGCGCAGGACCGCCGCCCTTGACCGCACTGATGAAGTCGTGGAAGTCCGTGATCGCGAGGTCGCGTGCGTGAAAGCGCGCCGCGCCCGTCTTGAGGTCGAAGCGGATCGCCGAGGGGGATACCGCGATCGTCCAGGCCAGGCCAGAAGGCGCGATGCCCGGTTCCCAGTCGTGCTGCTGATGCGTCGGGTCGCCCACGGCGCCCGTGTCGAACAGATCTATTCAGATGAAGCCGAACGTGCCGTGGTGCACGCGGCGGTCGAGGCCGACATAGGTGCCGCGCATGAAGCGCATGTCGGCGTCGAAGTCGTACGTCGAGCCATCGCTGCCGTGGGCGATGCCGCGGATCTCGGAGCCGCCGACGATTCCGTTGAGATCGGTGATCGTCGACATCTCCGATCCGATGCCCGGCGCGAGCAGGTGGATGACCGGGTGCTTGGGCACCGGCTGGAAGTTCTCGTCGAAGCCGCCGGGGATGGGCCGCGGACCGTGGCGCCGCTTCGCGAACACCACTCCCGGGCCGAGAAGCCCGATGCCCGCCAATCCGCCCACTCCGACCGCGCCGCTGTGGAGGAACCCGCGTCGGGTGACGCAGCCCGTACCGCTTCGGTCGTCCTGCTGAGGGTCGAACCTCATCCGTCGTCTTCCCTTGCGGGTCGCGCCAACCGTACTCCGGCTGCATCGCCCGGACAAGCCCAGCGATCCACGCGATCCACGCGATCGACTGTTCCTCGCTCGCCTACGTCCCTGGGCGAGCTCAGCCCGTGAGCCGGTCGAACTCGGCGCGGGCGAGACGGAGGTAGAGCCGGCGAACCGCCGAGCCGGCGCGGCGACGAGTCGCCGCGCCGGGGCGCCGATGTCACGGAGCCTCCGTCTCAGCGCGCGGGCGACTGATGCAGGAGGAAGAACCGGACCATCTCAGCGGAGGCGTCGGGGCCTTGGGAGTCGGTGTAAGACCCGACGGGGCTGCCGCCGTACCAGGCGTGGCCGCCGCCGTGGACGGTCCAGGACTCGGCGACGGGCGTGCCGTCGAGATTGTTGTGCACGGTGCGGGTGTAGGGGCGGCCTCCGTTGCCGATTGTCGTCGGCGACTGATCCTGGCCGGTGATGTCGCCCGCCGCGAGCCGCGAGGCGATGAGCTTGTCCGCGTTGATCGGGGCCACGATCGCGTCGCGGTCGCCGTGGAAGACGATGAGCGGGGTCGCGCTGGCGGAGGTCGGTGTGCCCCCCGTCTGCATGGCCGCGAAGGCGGACCCGAGGTCGTGCGCGGCGCCGTAGGCGAGCCCGGAGTGCACGCCGACCGCGGCGTACAGGTCGGGGTAGGTCGCGGCCATCACCGCGGCCATCGCGCCGCCGGCGGAGAGTCCGGCGATGTAGACGCGGGTCGGGTCGACGGCGAGGTCGCGCATGACCTGGCGGGTGATGCCGGCGATGATGGCCGGCTCCCCCGCGCCGGGGCGCTGGTCGGCGGGGGAGAACCAGTTCCAGTAGCCCCCTGGGTTGGCCGCGCTCGACTGCTCGGGGTAGGCGACGAGGAAGGTGTGCTGCTCGGCGAGATCGTTCATGCGCGTGCCGGCCGCGAAGTCGGTGGCGTCCTGCTTGCCCGCGTGGAGCATGACGACGAGTGGGACGGGGTCGCCGGTGTAGCCGGTGGGGACGTAGACGTCGTAGTTGCGCGTCCCGCCGGCCTCGGTGTGGACGAGGTGGCGGATCTCCCCACCGGGAGCGGCGGCGGCGGCGGCCGCCGCCGCGTCAGACCCGGGCGCCCGCAGAGGTCCGGGCAGCCCGGTCGAGGGAATGTGGGCCAGGCCGGGCAGCGTGCCCTTGAGGCGATCGAGGAGACCGTCGAGCGCTGGGCCGGCGTAGGCGGGCGGCGCTTCGGGGAGCACGCCGTGGCTGCCGATCGGCAGCGGCCGGCCGAAGCGGCCCAGGCGGTTGGCCGGCTGCGCGAAGGTCGACGCGTCCGGCGAGGCGCTGCCGGTGCCGGCAAGCCCGGCCTGTAGGAGCGCAACGGCCTCCGTCAACTGCCCGGCGCGGGTGAGCCGCAGCGCCTCGATCATCGTGGCGTTCGTGTCGGTGTTCATCGTGTCCCTCTCAGGGGTCGGGTGTGGGCGCCGGCGACCAGCGCCGGCGTTCCGTGCCGTGGTGATGCCAAGACCGCGCGTTCGGCTACGCCGAGCGCGCGGGACCGCTCAGGTCGTGCGTGGTGCGAGCGCCGCCTTGACCGCCCGAGGCGCCCGGAAGGCACCCAGGACCTCGACCGCGGCGATGGTCGCGAGGGCGAGTTCGGGGGAGACGTCGTCGGCGATGCTCGCCAGCCCGAGGACGCGCACCTCGATCATGCGACCGGCGTCCCGGAGCACCTCGAGGTCGTGGCGGCTGTAGTGCTCGCTGCCGAGGGTCAGCGCGCGGCGGGCCACAGTGCTGTCCACAGCGCCCGACCGGCTTTCGAGCTGGCGCCGGATGGCCGTACGAATGAAGTCGGTGCGGTTTGCGAAGAAGCCTTCGTTGACGAGCAGGTCGATCTGGCCGAGGTCGACCAGCCCTACGTTGATGGTGATCTTCTCGCTCTTCTCGACCTCGGCCGCCTTCTTCGGCCTAGCCATCCGTCGCTCCCTTCGCCATCTCCACACCAGCCTATCACCATCCAGGTGGATGGTGTCAAGCGCGTGTCGCCGCACGGCCGAGTTCCCGCAACTCCGCCTCGATCAGCGCGGGGAGCCGATGGACCTGCGGCAACGCATCGGGATCGGCGTAGCAGCCGAAGAAGAGCTCTTGGCGATAACGGACCATTCCGATCGCGAGCGGATGGCCCGCGGTAATGGGGACGACGGAGTAGACCTCTTCGAGCTCGCATCCGAGGAGGAAGAGCGACCCTCGCGGGGCGGGCGATTGGGAGACGGTGAGGTTGAACTGTCGCGCTGTGGCCATCGCCTTGGCCGCCGGTGATCGAAGCGGCGCAGGCAGCAGACCCGCGGCCTGGTAGAGCTTGTGCGTGCCGTCGGGCCGGTCCTGTTGCTTGAGGCGCCCGGTCTGCTCGCGCACCCAGCGCAGGCGCTCGCTCGCGGAACCCAGATGGACGGGCAGCGCGATGGTGATCATGGAGATCTGGTTGCCGGCGGCGGTGTCGCCGAGGCGGCGCATGCTCACGGGAACCATCGCCTTCAGCGGCTGCGTCGGCCGCTCGCCGTCGTGCTGCAGGAGCGCCCGTACCGCTCCTGCGACGGCGGCGAGGCCGACATCGTTGAGCGTGCCGCCGGCGCGGCGTGCCGCGCGCAGCTCGTCGCGGCCGGCGTGGTAGCCGACGAGCGTGCGACGCGCGCCGATCGGCCGGTTGAGCGCACTCGGCGGTGCCGGTGACAGGACTTCCTCGGCGGCCGCGCCGAGAAGCTGCTTGGCAGCACGCGCGGCATTCGCGACGCTCATCGGCGGGTGCGCGGCCGCGGTCGCCGCGGCCTGCAGCGCGCCGATGGCGTCGGCGAACGTCCGCGAGACGGTGTCCAGCGGCCAGCCGAGGCGCTCGTGTGGCTGCCAGGCGAGCGGGGGCTGCGACGCCGCGTCGGACTCCGCGTCGAGGATCAGGCTGACGATCTGTAGGGCGGCGAGTCCGTCGACCAGCGCGTGATGGATCTTGCCGATCATCCCGACCCGCCCGTCCTCGAGCTGGGGGACGAGGAAGATCTGCCACAACGGCCGCGCTCGGTCCAGCGGAGCGGACAGGACCGTCGAGCGCAACGCCTCGAAGCTGGCGTAGCTGACGCGGTCGTCCGGCGGCGTGAGCGCCACGATGTGTGCGGTGAGGTCGAACCGGACATCGTCGACCCACCGCGGCTCGGACAGCCCCAAGGGCGCCGGGTCAAGCCGCCAGCGACACCACGGCACCTCGTGCAGCCGTCCCGCCGCCCGCTCGCGCAGCGCCTCCACCGACGGGCGGGCACGTCCGGAGGGCGCAGCGAACACCGCGCTGAAGCCGACGTGCATATGCGAGTGCGGCGACTCCAGGCGCAGAAACGAGCCGTCGAGGGGCGATAGCCGGCGGCCGTGGACCGTGCCGGAGGCGCTCGCCCCATCGGCCCCGGAGCGCCCGGGCCGGGGCTGTGATGGGGTACGGAGCATCGACGATTCCTCTTGACAGAATACGCTGGGCGACCGGAATCAGGGTCGTCGCAAATGGCGCCGGCTGTGCGTGGAGGCGTGGCCGCGCACCCAGCCGAGTGGACGAGGCGACGTCGGCGGGGACGCCCAGGGGCGCAGGTTGGTGGTTATGGACCGCTCAGGCGCCGGGTAGGTCGCGCAGGCTTCGCATCTCGCGCCGGGCCGACTGGGCGGCCTCGTCGGCCACCGTCGCGTCCTTTGCGGCGCGCCGGCGCGCGCCCGCGGCGCGCGCCGCGTCGTTGCGCTTCGCGATCTCCTGCACTTCGGCGCGCCAGGCGGCGTCGCCGCGCAGTGGCTCTGTCGCCTTTTCCTTCATCGGCTCGACCCCAGGGCGGTCACAGGGAGCACGTAGCGCCGTGGCGCGCGTCCGCCGCCGGTCGCCGCCCGGTCCGGCCGGAGCGCGTACAGGCCGGGCGCGGGAGCGCCGACCGTCGGGGCCTCGGGCTGGCCGCCGTGGCCGACGACCCACGCCTCGATCGCGGCGGCCGGCGCGCCCTCGGCGAGGATCGCGGCTCGCTCGATGACGGCGCCACCGTCACCATCGGGTCGCGAGAGGCGGATCACCGCAGCGCGAACGGCGTCTTCGGAGTGACGTGTGTCGCACGAGCTGCTGGTGGGCATGTGCCCTCCTGGTCGGGCAGCGGCCAGCGCCGTGCATCGCTATGGCGGGGCGAGGTCGTCTGCGGAGCACCGCGGGAGTTCCACGGCAACCTCCACCCTACTGCATCGCTCTGAGCCCTTGACGCCCGCATGGTCCCCGAAGGCACGACGATGGTCGCGATCGCAGCGGCTGGACGTCCGAGGTGCCAGCATGTCGGGATGGCCGAGCCCGAGGCAGCAGCGCGGGAGGCCGAGCGGCAGCTGGCCGCCGCGGCCGAGCGCCACCGCGAGCTCGTGGCTGCGGTCGCCGTCGCCGGCCGCCCCGATCAGGGCCGGCATGCCGCCGCGACGGCGCTCGCTCGCGGCGTGCAGCTGCTGGCCTTCACGCTGACTCGCGCGGCGGCGGCGGGCGTGCCGCGCGAGCGGCTCGTCGAGCTCACCGGGGGCGACGCTTCGCTCGTCGACGATGCGCTCGACAGGGGAGCCGATGCGAGTGTGGTGGAGCGGCTGACGCCTGGGGGCGTGGATCCGCATGAGGTGGCTCAGGCGGTGGCGAGCTTGGAGGCGAGCGCACGCGTCGGCGCCGTCGTGCAGACGATCATGGCGGATGTCGAAGACGCCTCGTGGTCGCCGGCGGCAGCCGATCTCGACGACCTCGCGGACCGTCTCGTGGACGTCTGGCGACGGTGGCGACAAGCGCTGGGCCGACGCGACGCATGAGCTGAAGATCGCGCGGCGGACGGCCGTCGGTCGGCCCGGCGAGCGCTTCGGCGTCAGACGCGGTAGAGGAAGGTGTAGACCGCTGACGCTCCGCTCTGGACCAAGCCGTCGAGGCAGTAGCGGCATGCGCCGTGGTCGTCGCGGGCGGGGAGGTCGAGGGTCCTTGGCGGACGCCCCTCGAGCATCTCGACCTCGACGCGATCTCCTTTGAGCGGACCGTCGTCGAGGAGTGCGGTGATCATCGGCTGAGGCATCGGCGTACCGGCATCTCGGCGGGTCAGCATGCGCCCAGGGACCGCGCGATCGCTTGCGAGACCTGCTCGCGCGAGCGCGCCACGACAGCACCGCCGATGGCCTCGCGCCAGCGGTCCTCGTCCACGACGGCGGGCTCGAGCCCGAGGTCGGTGAGGACCGCGGCGTGGTCGAGGTGGCCGGCGATCTTCTCGGCGCGGCGGCGAGCCGCGAGGTGCTGGGCGCGATGCAGCGGGGTGCGCCCTTCCTGGGCGGAAAGGTCCAGCAAGTCCGCCGCCACCTGCGGGACCGCGCGTCGTGCACACTTCTCCCACGGGGCGTCGGCGGCGGAGTCCACGACGACCTGGCGAACGACGCGCCAGCCCGCGTGGTGGGACTCGCAGCGCGCGACGAGGAAGCGCGCGAGCGCCTCCGCGAGAACGACCGCATCGGGTTCTGAGCCGTACGTGTCGAGGTGCCGCAGCGCCTCGCCCACGTGGCGGCCACCATCGACTGCCCGCGCCAGTTCTCGCGCTCCACGCCGCGGGCGCCGCTGGACGCCGGCAGACGTCAAGAGCACTCCGGTGCACTAGAGGTCACACTCATGCGGATCACCTTGCTCGCCCTTCGCTGGAAGCTCTCATTTGGGGCGCGTCGGGTGTCAGCGCGTCTCACCGACAGTTTAGCCGCGTGAAGGCCGCCTGCCGCCGGCGATCACTAGCGGCCGGTCGTCCGGTGCGTCGCGGCGCGCGTGTGGCCGGCGCGCCGGCGTCCGGCGCTCGACCCATCGCGAGCCGCGCCGTGGACCGGTGGTGGGGTCCGCCGGAGCAGCAGACGCAGCGCCTTGTCGTCGGCGCCCACCTCGGTGCGATCGCTGAGCGTGTCCGGGTGCACCGTGCGGAACACCGGCCCGCGAGCGCGGTCGACGACGGCGACCACGACCTTCGTGGCGCTCGGCGCGTCAAAGACGATGCCGTCGACGTCCGGACCACCGGTCGCGACGCTCACGAGGTCCCCTACGGATCTGGAATCCATGCGAGCGAGCCTACTGCTCAGGTCAGGACGGCTCGCACCGCGCAGTCGCGACGACGGTGGTCCTTGCTCGTTCACAAATGTTCGTGGGCTGAGTGCTATGGGTTACGACATTGTGAACGTCGCGCGAGTCATGGCCAAGCTGGAACCGGGTGGGGCGCAGCTGTCGATGCTGCGGGTGATGGCCGAGTTGCGCGGTCGCGGTATCACGTCTGAGCTGCTGTGTGGCTGGGCGAGCCCGGAGGGGATCGAGCTCGCGCGCCGGCATGGCGCGGAGCCTGCGATCTGGGGGCACGACGGGAACCTGCAGTGGACGCCGGCGCTGGGCTTTGCCGCCTGGCTCGCACCCAGGCTGGCTGCGGCGGACCTGGTCCACGCGCACATGTTCGGCGCATGGTGGGCGGCCGCGCTCGCGACGTCGGCGGGCACTCCGTTGGTCGCCAGCGAGCATAACCAGTACCTCTGGCCCGATCGGCCCTACACCGCCGAGATGCGCGAAGCGCTCGAGCGCGTCGACGTGTTCTTCGCGCACGGGCCGAGTGCCCGCGACACGGTGCTCGCGCACGGCCTTCCGCTCGAGCGGATGCGCGAGGGCATCTCTCCCGTCGTGGGGACCCACGCCCATCCGCTCGCCGGACTGCCCAGCCCGCGCATCGTGTTCGCCGGCCGCCTGCATGCCGATAAGGGCCCCGACATCCTGATCGAAGCCCTCCGGCTGCTGCACGATCCGCCCCCGACGCTCATCCTCGGCGAGGGCCACCTGCGCCCGATCCTGGAGGACCAGGTCCGCGAGTACGGCCTCGGGGGGCGCGTGAGCTTCCTCGGCTGGGTCCCCGATCCCGGCTCATACATCGCCGGCGCCACCGTGCTCGCGATCCCGTCGCGCGACGAGTCGTTCTCGCAGACCGCGATCATCGGGCTGGCCCACGGGGTTCCCGTGATCGGGACGGACGTCGACGGCTTCCCGGCCACCCTCGGCGACGGCCGCGGAATCCTCGTACCGCCCGAGGATCCGCAGGCCCTGGCCGCTGCGCTCGACCTCGTGCTGAACGACGAGCTGCCACGGCCGCTGCGGCTGCGCGACTTCACCGACCACTACGAGCCCACTCGCGTTGCCGACGTCTACGAGAGCACCTACCGCGACCTGCTCGCTCCCGAGCCGGCGGCTGTGGAGATCGTCGCGTGAGCCCCGGCGAGATCACCTCCGAGCCGACGGTCGACCCCGACGCGCCGCTGACATGGTCCACAGGCGCGATGACGGCAGCGGGGTTTGCCGTCGTCTGCGCCGAGGTGACCTCGCGTGAGCGTCCGTCGGTCGTCGAGTGCGGATCGGGCTTCAGCACGCTGAAGCTGGCCGAGCTCGTACAGCAGCGTGGAGGACGATTGGTCTCGCTCGAGCACGACGAGACGTGGGCCACGCGCGTGCGCAGCAATCTCGCCGCCGCCGGACTCGCCGAGACCGCGCAGATCATGCTCGCACCCTTGGAGCCGCACCCGCTCGCCCGCGACGGACTGCCGTGGTACGCCGAGCACCCGCTGCGTTTCCTTCCCCGGCGAATCGACCTGCTTCTGGTCGACGGGCCGCCGGCGTTCGAGCCCGAGACCGAGCTCAGCCGCTATCCAGCGCTGCCGGCGCTCGCCGAGCGCCTCGCTCTTGACGCCGTCGTGGTGCTCGACGACATCGACCGTCGCGGCGAGCTACGGGTCCTGGAGGCCTGGGAGCGCGAATGCGACTTCCGCTTCGAGATCCAGCCGGCGGAACGGATCGCGGTCGGGCGCCGATCCTGACCCGCCGGACTGATGCCTAGGACGGCTTCGGGCCGGGCCGGTCGATCGGCATCGCGACGGCGACCGCGTGCGGCAGCGTGTCGGAGCGGTCGTCGTCCGAGAGCAGGCGGTATCCGAGGACACGGTCTGCCGTGTCGACTGGTCGAGGTGGCTCGCCGCAGGTCGGGCAGGCCACGAGGTATGCCGCGGCGGCGCGCGTGAAGCGCAGCCGGCAGCTTGGGCAGCAAACGTGGGTCATCCCGACCCCTTCCGTAGACGCCTGGAACCCTGATCCTATCCGACTGCCGGGATCGCCCCCTTGCCGGGACGCCCGAGCGCGGCGCCGCACGTGGGCGCGGGCGCTGCGCGAGAGCGCGTAGCACCCTTGCCGCAGATCGCGCTCGCGGCGTCGCGATCGGAGTAGTGTGGACGTTGAGCCGGCCCTGCAGCCGGCATCCTCAGCCCAAGCCCGAATGCCGCCGACGGCGCACAGCGCCGCGAGGCCGGGAGCGAGGGCCCATTGGCTGCGCCTGCGGGGCCGGTCCATATCTCTCGGGCCCGACGGAGCGCGGTCGCTCGCGTCCTGTCGCTCGGCCCGCCATGCGCCAGTGCTCCTGACGCGCGGAGATCGCGCGCACGCCCTGGCCGAAAGCACGGAGGTCCACGATGACCAGCTCCTCTCCGATGGCGCCCCGCGATGCGGCATCGATCGCCGCGCGCGGGACCCGGGGCGTGAGTTCGATGAAGGCGATCGTCCAAGACGAATACGGCACCGACGCTGGACGTGTGCTCCGGGTCGAGGAGGTCGGCAGGCCGACGATCCGAGACGGCGACGTCCTCGTGCGCGTGACCGCGGCCAGCGTGGACCGCGGCACGTGGCATCTGATGACCGGTCTGCCGTACCCCATCCGCTTCGCAGGCTTCGGGCTCCGCGCGCCGAAGGCCCTCAACCCGGGCAGGAGCGTTGCAGGAACGATCGAGTCCATCGGTGATGACGTGACCGAGTTCCGAGTCGGCGATGAGGTATTCGGCACCTGCGCCGGCTCCTTCGCCGAGTACGCACGCGCCGAACCCGGCAGGCTCGCGATCAAGCCGGCGAACCTCTCCTTCGAGCATGCGGCAGCCGTCCCCGTCTCCGCCCAGGCAGCGCTCCAGGCCGTGCGCGACCACGGGCAGGTCCAGGCGGGTCAGAACTTGCTGGTGGTGGGTGCGTCCGGGGGCGTCGGGACGTTCGCGGTGCAGATCGCCAAGGCCTTCGAAGCCGAAGTCACCGGCGTGTGCAGCGCGGGCAAGGCGGACATGGTGCGAGCCCTCGGCGCAGACCACGTCGTCGACTACACGCACGAGGACTTCGCAGAGGGGAACCACCCCTACGACGTGATCCTCGACATCGGAGGCAACCGCCGGCTGTCACATCTCCGTCGGGCGCTCACGCCTCGGGGAAGGCTCGTCATCGTCGGCGGCGAGACCGGCGGACGCTGGCTCGGAGGCGTCGACCGCCAGTTGCGGGCGCAACTGCTGTCCCCGCTGGTGACCCAGAAGCTGGGGACGTTCGTCGCGAGAGAGAACGCCGAGGACCTGACCGTCCTCCGGGACCTCATCGAAGCCGGGAAGGTCGCGCCGGCGATCGATCGGACGTACCCGCTGGGCGAGGCTCCCGCGGCGATCCGATACATGGAACAAGGCCACGCTCGCGGCAAGCTCGTCATCACCGTCTAAGGGTTCGGGCCAGACGGACTAGATTCGGATGTGATGCGAATCCCCCGGCGTCGTAGGGCGCCTCAGCTACCGGCGAGGACGGTGCGCCACGATCCCCCGGCCCGAGCGGCTGCGGCCGCGGACCTGAGTGCTCTGGAAGCGCAGGCGCGCTACCACCGCGATCGGCTCGCGCTGTACCGCGCTCGCATGCAGGGATCGCATCCGACCAGCCTCGTCCGCCTCCATGAGCTCGAGCACGCCGCGACAGCGGCCGACGACCGGCTGCGCACCGCACGGCGACTGGCCGACGGCTAGAACACACCCGAAGGTGGTGCGTCGTCGTGCCGGTAGAGGTCGTTGGTCACCGGCGCGCTCCCACCGGCGAGCAGTCACCCGGTATTGCGCCGCGACGGCGTGAACCGCTCTGCGAGCAGGCCGTGCCGCAGGCCGCGATCGCTCACGGTGAGCGACTCCCGGCCGAGCTGTGTGAGCACCGTCCGGACGATGCAGGCGCCGGCCAGGATGACCTCGGCCCGGTTGGGTTGCAGGCCGACGATCGCGCGGCGCTGCTCGGCCGTGCGGGCGCGGTAGAGCTCGATCTGCCGGTCGATCTCGCCGCGGTCGAGCACGGTGCCCTGCACGACGTCCGGGTCGTACGCCGCGAGTCTGTGCTTCACCGCCGCGAGGTTGGTGACGGCGCCGCCCATCGCGACGACGGCGTCGGGCGTCGACCGGCCGTCGAGCCGCGCAAGCTCGCCGGAGATCGCGTCGAGCGCCGCCGTCAGCGAGTCCTCGGAGACCAGTCCGTCGAGGCCGTAGCGCTCGGTGAAGCGCGCGGCGCCGACGTTCACGCTGAAGCGCTCGTCGACGCGCTCGCCGTCGCCGAACGTGAACTGCGAGCTGCCGCCGCCGGTGTCGAACACCACGAGCGAGCCGCCGGCGAGACCCAGCCCCGCGGTCGCCGCGAGGTACGCGAGGCGTGCCTCCTCCTCGCCGGGGATGATCTCGACCCGGACGCCGCAGCGAGCGAGCACGGCATCGACGAGCTCCGCGGCGTTGGGCGCGATGCGCAGCCCGGCGGTCCCGACCGCCGCGATCGCCTCGGCCCCGTCCCGGCTCGCGTCGCCGGCCATCCCGGCGATCGCCTCGACCGTCCGCTCGATCGGCGCCGCGCCCAGCCGCCCGGTCTCGTCGAGGCCTTCGCCGAGCCGGGTCACCTCGGCGCGGTCGGCGATCTTGCGCCACTCGCCGTCGGCACGGCGCTCGCCCAGGTGATACTTGACCGAGTTGGTCCCGACGTCGATGACCGCGTAGCGCCGGGAGCCGAAGCCGACGAGCGCCTTGAGCCCGCGCGCGACGCAGACGACGCGGCGAGAGCTCAAGCCGAGCTCGCGCACGACCGCGCTGACGCGATCCTGATCCTCCGCCTCGACGGCGATCGTGCGTGTCGCGCCCTTGGCGGTCCGAAGCTCGGTGCGCTCGGCCATGCAGCCGCCGATCGTGTAGCGCTCGCGGCGCTTGTGGACCTCGAGCGCCAGCACGTCCTCGCGCCCCCGCGTCAGGTCGTCGAGCGTGCCGGCGGGACGATCGGGCCGCGGGGCGGCCGCGCGTAGGGTCTCGAGGACGAAGCCGGCGTCCGCAGCCGCGAGGGGGAACGACGCCTTCAGCACCGGCCGCCACTGCTCGAGCCCGTCGTCGTTCGTGTCCAGCCGATGCTTGACGTCCATCAGCCCGGCGCGGACCTTGACGGAGGCGTCGCTCTCGAGCGAGAGCAGGTAGACCTCGTCGCTCTCCTCCACCCGCTCCGGTGAGAGCGACTCGAAGCGGCGCTCCGCCGGCCCGAAGCTGTCACCGAAGGCCCGCCACTCCCAGCGCGGGATGATCGTCACGGTGAGCGCCTTTCGATCAGGCTCGCAAGCTCCTCGACGGGGACGGGCGCGATTAGCATGGCTCCGAGACGCCCGCTCCGCGCCACCGGCGCGGGCCCGGGGACGACGTGACGGCCACAGAGGATCCGAGCTCATGACTTCCCGCCGGCGGCCGCGGTGGCTGCTCGACGCCGAGCGCGTCGACCACGCGATCTACGCCGCCGTCGCGGCGACTCCGACGCCCTCGCTGGACCGCTTCATGATCGCGCTCTCGCATGCCGCGGACGGGTCCGTCCTGTGGATCGCGACCGCCTCCGCGCTGGCCGTGGCCAGGGGCCCGCGCGGCCGGCGCGCCGCCGGCGCCGGACTCGCCTCGATCGCCGTCACCAGCGCGGCGGTGAACCTCGTGGCGAAGCCATTGGCGCGCCGGCGCCGCCCCGATCGGATCGCGCTCCAGGTCCCCGTCGCGCGGCACGTGCCGATGCCGGCGTCGCGGTCGCTCCCCTCCGGCCACGCCGCGAGCGCATTCGCGTTTGCGACCGGCGCGGGCCACGCGCTCCATCGCGAAAGCGCGGCACTGCGGGTGCTCGCCGCGCTCGTCGCCTACTCCCGCGTGCACACCGGCGTTCACTTCCCGGCCGACGTGGTGGTGGGATCGCTGATGGGGACCGTGTGCTCGGCCACGGCGACGCGCGCGATCGAGCGCCGGAGGCGGTGAGACGCCGGCGCCGGACGGATTCACCGGCGGCGCCCGCGACGCAGCAGGAGCTTGCGGATCTCCGAGGCGGCGATGATCGTCAGGCCCGCGCCGATGCAGATCAGCCACTGGTTGCCGGTGAGCTCCACGGTGTGGAGGATCCGCTGGAAGAACCGCAGCTCGGTCGCGAACACGATCGCGCCGACGGACATCAGCGACGCGACGAGGAACGTCCGGTCGTTGAACGTGTCGAGGCTGAACACGGAGCGGAGCTCGTCGCGGGCCGTGAACGAGAAGAGCAGGTTGGCGATCGCGAACGTCGTCAGCGCCATCGTGCGCGCGAGGGCTTCTCCTTCGGCGTGCTCGGCCCCGGCCGCGACGCCGAGCGTGGCCACCGCCATGACGAGCCCGGCGACGACGAACCAGCGCGTGTCTGCGCGCTTGAGGATCGGCTGCTCGGGCTTGCGCGGACGGCGCTCCATCAGCCCATGGCTCGGCTGTCCGTAGCCCAGTCCGACCGACTGGAACACCTGCGTGGTGAAGTTGAGCCACAGCGTCTGCAGCGGCAGGAACGGGATGCCGGAGACGATGTTGAGGAGACTGGCGCCGAGGAACGTCATGATCAGGCCGGCCAGCGCGCCCATCTGGAAGCGGATGTACTTGACGAGGTTGTCGTAGAGCCCGCGCCCGAGCTCTACGGCTTTCACGATCGTCGCGAAGTTGTCGTCGGTGAGGATCATCGCCGCGGCCTCCTTGGAGACCTCGGTCCCCGTGATCCCCATCGCGATCCCGATGTCGGACCGCTTGAGCGCGGGGGCGTCGTTCACGCCGTCGCCCGTCATGCCGACGACGTGCCCCTTGCGCTTGAGGATGTCGACGAGGCGGACCTTCTGCTCGGGAGTCACACGTGCGATCACCCCGATCCCGTCGATCTCGGCATCGGCCTGCTCGTCGCTCAGCTCCGCGAACTGCGCGCCGGTGATCGCTTGGCCCTCGATCCCGAGCTCGCGCGCGATCGCCTCCGCCGTGATCGCGTGGTCGCCGGTGATCATGCGGACCTGGATGCCTGCGGCGTGCGCGGTGGCGATCGCCGCCTTCGCCGCCGGCCGGGGCGGGTCGACGATGCCGACGAGCGCCAGCAGCGTGAGATCGCGCATCAGCTCCAGCAGGTCTGCGCCGGGGTCGAAGCCGGCCGGGTCGAAGTCCCTGCGCGCGGTCGCCATGACCCGCAGGCCCTGCTCGGCGAGCCGCTCGTTCTCCGCCAGGTAGCGCGCCTTGAAGTCCTCGTCCACGGCGACCGTCGCCAGGCTCGGGTCGAGATGCGACGACGCGCGCGCGAGCAGCTGGTCGGGCGCGCCCTTGACGAAGCAGCGGATGACGTCCCGGCCCGAGTCGTCGGTCATGCGGTGGAACGTGGCCATCAGCTTGTAGGCGGTGTCGAAGGGAAGCTCGGCTACGCGGGGATAGCGCTCGCGGGTCAGCTCGAGGTCCAGGCCGCCCTTCTCCGCCAGCACGACGAGCGCGCCCTCGGTCGGATCGCCGATCATCTCGCCGGCGTCGGTGAGGACGGCATCGCACGCGAGCGCGAGCGGGAACATGAACTGCTCGAGCGGGATGTCGGGCTCGCCGCCGGCGCGCTTGATCTGCCCGTCCGTCGAATAGCCGCTGCCCGAGACCTTGTAGCGGCGGCCGGGGAGGGTCAGCTCGACCGCCGTCATCTGGTTGAGCGTCAGCGTGCCCGTCTTGTCCGAGCAGATCGCGGACGTGGCGCCGAGCGTCTCGGTCGAGCGCAGGCGCTTGACGATCGCGTCGGCGTCGGCCAGCAGGCGCGTGCCGCGCGACAGGATCGTCGTGACGACCGCAGGGAGCCCCGTCGGAATCGCCGCGATCGAGAACGCGACGGCCACGGTGAAGACCTCGGTGAAGCTCTGTCCGCGCGCCATGTTCAGGACGACCGAGGCGACCAGCGCCAGCCCGGCGATCGTGACGAGCTGCTTGGTCAGCCTCTCGAGCTGCCCCGTCAGCGGGGACTTCGACTCGGCCTGACGCTGGAGCATCCCCGAGATGTGGCCGACCTCGGTGGCCATCCCGGTCGCGGTGACGACGAACCTGCCGGTGCCGCGTGTCACGTTGGTGTTCATGTAGACCATGTCGGTCCGGTCGCCGAGCGCGGCATCGGCCGCCGCGACGGCGTCGATGCCCTTGCCGACCGGCAGGCTCTCCCCGGTCAGCGCCGCCTCGGCGACCTCCAGCGTCGCCGTTGCGAGGACGCGCCCATCGGCCGGCACCACGTCGCCGGCTTCGATCTCGACGACGTCACCGGGCACGAGCTGCTCCGCGGGCAGTTGCGCCAGCGCCCCGTCGCGGCGCACCCGTGCCTTGACGATCATCATCTTCGCGAGCGCCGCCACCGCCGCCGCGGCCTTGCCCTCCTGGTTGAGGCCGAGCACCGCGTTGAGCAGGGTCAGCAGCAGGATCACGATCCCCGTGCCGGGTTGCTTGACGGGGTAGATCGAGATCACGCCCGCCACCACCAGCACGATCTGCATCGGATCCTGGTACTGGCGCAGGAACGCGTGCCAGCGCGGCTCGGCCTTCGCCTCGGCGAAGCGGTTGGGCCCGTAGCGAGCGAGCCGCTCGGCCGCCTCCTGGCTCGTCAGGCCCCGGTCGGGCTTGACGTGCAACTCCTCGACGGCGCCCTCGGCGGACAGCACATGCCAGGTCGGAGCCTCGGTCGTCGTCGGAGGCGGTGCGGTGGTGGCCATGTCAGTCCTTTCTCAGCCCGTGTGGACGGCGGGCTCGAGGGCGATCCGCGCCGACTCGCGGGCGGGAGTCGTCTTCGCCACGACCGCAGCATTCGTCAAGCGCGCCGGTCTCACAATGGTGTGCGCGTGAGCCCGTCGAGGATGCCCGCATCCTTGGCCGCCGCGATACCCATAGATGACGGCGATGTCGAGGCATCGCCAGGGGCGGCATCGCCGCGTCAGCGCGCGTAGCGCGCGGTGATCGTGCCGCTCGCGAGCAGGCCTTGATGCACCGCGTCGCCGACCTCGCCGGGCTTGGCGCCGGCGTGGAGTCCCGTCGGATCGCGCAGCGCATAGACCGACCACACGTACCGGTGCGCGTCGTCGCCCTTCGGCGGGCACGGCGCGCTCCAGCCGGTCTTGCCGGCGCTGTTGCGGCCCTCACGGCCGCCGTGGTCGACGGAGCCGTCGCCGCGCGGATCGAGGCCGTAGCGGGTCACGTGCACGTAGGTCCCGCCGGGCGCATCGGGGTCAGAGACGACGAGCACGAGCTCACGCGTGCTCGGCGGGCCCGTCCCAGCCTGGACGGGCGGCTCGTCGCCGGCGCCGTCGCACGTGTACTGCTGTGGCAGGCGCGAGCCGTCGATGAACGCCGGGCTCGACACGTGCAGCGCGGCGGGCGCTCGCGGCAGGTCGGAGCTGGAGAGCCGGTCGCCGCCGCCGCAGCCTGCGGCGAGCGCGCCGGCTGCCACGACGCAGAGCGCCGAGCGCATGCCGATCGGCATCACGCGCGGTCCGGCGAGGCGCTCTCCTCCGCTTGTGCCGACCGGATCCTCGCCGCGAACGCCTCTGGCGAGACGCTGGTGGTCGTCTGCACCTTGTGCTTCGCACCGGACAGGCTCGTCGCGATCCGGTCCGCCATGTCCGGACCGTAGACGACGACAAGGCCCGCGTCGCCGCGATCCAAGACCTCGCCGAGCGTCTTGAGATCGTCGCGGCTCATCGCGCGCGCCGCATGCCCGGCCATGGCGCCGAGCGCAGCGCCCGTGCCCCCGCCGGCGGCAAGCGCGCCGAGGATGCCCACGGCGGGAAACAGCGCCGCCACCGCTCCGGCCGCAAGGCCCCATCCGAGGCCCGCGCCGGTGGCGTGACGCGTCGGCTCGTCGTGCCTTCGCACGATCTGGACCTCGCCGGTCGAGTCCCTCGCCACCACGGTCGCGTCGAAGTCGTGCGTCGAGCCGACGTGGCGGTATGCCGCATCGATCGCCTGGTAGTCCGCCAGCGCGCGGTCGACGTCGTCATAGGACGCGGCCAACACGTACATCATCTCGCTCATGGCGCCGCCTTCCCTCTTCGGATCGCGACTACAGCATCGCTCCCGCCGGGCGCGCGGCGCAATGGTGCGCCCACGCGTGCGACGTTGCTGCGCGCACCCGGCGATGCGATCGTGACGTGAGTCGAACGGCGCCGCGGATCGTCCGTCAGCCCGGATAGCCGGCGAGCGCCTCGACGATCGCGTCTTGGAGCGCGTACGCCGGCGAGACGATCCGGTCCGGCGGGACGAACTCCAGCGGCATCCCGTTCATCATCACGGCGAAGGCGAACGTCCTCCCGCCCAGGCTGTGGCAGTAGCCGGTGATGTTGAGCGTCGTGTTCGGCTGATCGGGGTCGACGCGCGTCCCGTCCTTGAGCTGGCAGCGGCCGTCCGCGACGGTTCCGTGGAGGCGCAGGAGCGTGCCGCTCTCCCCTGCGAGCGAGAGCGACCGCGCGAAGGCGCGGCCCTCGGGGCGCGCCCGCATGCGGATCAGCAGCTGGACGAGCTCGCGAGGCGACGTGCGGTCGAGGATGGTCTCGCCCGAGCCCGTCCGAATCTCCGGCGCGAGCCCGAAGCGGCGCGCGATCGTGCGCGAGACGACGCGCGCTCCGCCCGCGCGCGACCCGTCCCGGGCGACCCGCGCACCGAGTACCCGGAGCATGGTGTCGGCCGCGTAGTTGTCCGACGGCCGGTTGATCAGCTGAACGAGCCGAGCGACCGTGGGAGATCGCGTCGCCGCGAGCGTGCGTGCGCTCGCCGGCGTCCGAGCCGCGCCCGCGCGCCCGTCCACCGTGATGCGCGCCTCACGCAGCGCGCGCACGAGCCCGCGTGCCGCGAACCTGGCCGGTCGGCGCTGCGGCTCGGCGCCCGTCGCGTTCCTGAGCCCGCGGTCGAAGCCGATCGGGGTCCGCGGACCGTTCGGCATCGGCCGCTCCAGCTTTCCGGCCGGGCCGTATGGACAGCGCCGCCCGAACAGCGGATCGCTGCAGAGGACGAGGCCGAACGGCGTGCCGCCGTTGTCGCGGAAGAGCGACGTGTCGCCGAACACGGAGCCGTGGATCCGCCGCAGGCCGGAACGGCGCAACGCGGTGGCGAGCCGCTCGACGCTCGCGCTCGATCCGTATGCCTTGCGGGCGAACGCCGCGGTGCCGAAGGTGAAGTCCCCGCCGCCCCGCAGGTAGAGGTCCCCGACCCAGGTGGTTCCGGCGCGGCGGCCTGCGCCGAGGACGCGCGTCGCCAAGCGCGCGCGCGGGCCGAGCTCCATCAGCGCCGTCGACGTCGTGTAGAGCTTCGTGACCGACGCCGAGAGGCGCTTGTCCCCGCTGCGATCGTCGAAGACCACGTGCCCGTCCGTGAGATCGACGACGTACGCCCCGGCGGCCGCCGGACCCTGCGCCATCTGCGCCGCGAGCGTCGAGCGGAGCTGCGTCTCGCCACCGGGCTGCTGCGCCGACGCGATCGGCGCCGACAACGCCAGGGCGGCAGCGGTCGCACACGCGGCCCGCACGACCGCACGCTGCCGGTTCGTTCGTCCTTGCATCGTGCGCTTCTCCACGTCGGCCGGGACCTCGAGGCTACTCGTCTACCTCGGCTGCCGCAGGCGAAGCGCCGGTCGCGCGTTCGTGGTCGCGCAGTATCTTGCACGCGACTTCAATATGCTGGACGGATGGCGGCGAAGCGGGCACGGAGTAGCAGCAAGTTCGAGAAGCTGGCGTCCTATTCGCGCGCGGGCGCCCTGGACCGGATCGCCGCCTGATGGCTACAGCGGCGGCGGCGAGTCGACGCAGATGAGGCGCAGGCGCTGCTCATCGCTGCCGTTGCGGAAGAGATGCGGCCGGTCGCCGGGGTAGTACGCGCTGTCGCCGGACTGCAGCACCCGCGGGTCGCTCCCCTCGACCTCGAGCCGCAGGACGCCTGCGAGCACGTGCACGAACTCCTCGCCGCGGTGGCGCCCGAGCTCGGCGAGCCCGGCGCCGGGCTCGAACACGAGCAGCATCGGCATCATCGTCCGGTCGGTGCCGGAGGTGAGCAGGTACACGTCGATGCCTTCGTCCGGCGAGTGCAGCTGGCGAGCGTCGGCCCGGCGCACGACGTCCGCGTCGTCTCCGACGGCCGGGAGCAGGTCGTTGATCGTCACGCCGTAGAAGTCGACCAGCCGCGTGAGCCGGCCGATCGTGATGTCGCTGCGGCCGGTCTCGACGAGTGACAGGAACGACGCCGAGATGCCCGTGGCATCGGCGACGTCGCTGAGCGACAGGCGGCGTGCCCGCCGCAGCGTCCGCAGCCCGCTGCCGAGGGCGGGTGGCGGCGAGGACGGCCTCAAGTCGTTCATCGGGGGCAAGCTAGACGACCTGCAGCTCCGGCGTCAGCGTGCCGTCGGCGAAGCGGCCAGGATTCGGGTGCCGCGGCTCGCTCGAGCTCACGCTGTCGCTGGAGCCGCTTCAGGCCGACCAGCACACAGCGTTCGCGCCGATCGTGCGCGCGGCGCCGCTGGAGCTGATGCGCGCGATCGCGTCGCTGACCGACGAGCGCGGCACGGTCGCCGTCGCGGGCTTCCACGACGGAGTGCGGGCACCCATGTGCCCGCAGGTCGCGGCGGCGGCCCGGATCCCACTGCCGACGGCGGCCGTCGCGCGCCCGGGCGTCCGCCCATACTGGCCGGGCGACGACGCGGAGTGGCGGCAGGGGCTGGTGTTCGCGCCCGCCCTGTCGGTGTCGCAGATGATCGTCGGCCCGACGGCGTCGGCTCGGTGCCGGCGAGGGCGGCTACCCGGTGCTGATCGGCGCGGGGCCCGGGCGCACGGTGCTCGTGGACTACCTCGACCACGTGCGCCTCACCGCGCGTCGGTTCGAGCGGTTGGCCCAGGCCGGCTTCTGACGAGCGTCGGCAACCCTCCCCGAGCTGAGCCGCGCGATCGAGGGGCTGGTCACCGCGACCCGCCCCCCGCCGGTGGTGCTACTGCCCGATCGGAGCCTGTCCGGCGAGCGAGAGGTTCGCGTTGACGAACGAACCGACCGTGAAGCCGGGCAGCGCGAAGCTGATCGCCCCGCCGCAGCCCGCGCCGGGGTTGGGCTGCCCGGCGAGCGCGCCGTTCGGGCCGTAGTCGCCGAGCGGCCCGTACGGGCCGAGGACGGCCATCGGACCCGCGCTGCGCACGGCGGCGCACGCGTCGGCCGGCGGAGCGGCGGTGGTGGCGGCGACAGGGGTGCCGGTCGCGCCGGCGACCGGCGCCGCGATGGCGAGCGCCCCGAGGAAGGCGGTCGTCGGGGCGAGCAGAGTGCGCAGGAGCATGGCCGGTACGGTCGGCGATCCCGGAGCGCAATGCGATGGTCCGCCGGTCGGTCGTCACTGGCCGACGGCCCGGTCCGTGACCGCGGGCGGGTCAGTTTTGAGACCTCACGGCGTGCGACTAGCCCGAAAGTGCCCCCGCCAGCGGGCACCTGGATTCCGGTGTGTCGCGGACTGCTGCGAGAAGTGGGGACAGTGGGCGCATTCTGCGCGCGTCGGGCGATCTCGATGATCGAGATCCGGGCGTATGGTCGGCGTGCGCCTCAGACAGGAAGTCGAGTCGGACCCCGTCTCCACCGGGGCGCGGAGCGGGGCCACAGCTCCGCGTGGGAAGGTTCTCGTCAACGAGAAGTGGCGGCGTCGCAGCGATCTGCGCGGCCCTCGGGCTCGTGTCCGTCGCATGGGCGCGCGCCGACGCCGCATCGACCACCGGCACGCCGACCCGAGGCGACCGGATCGCGATGCTTGCCGCGGCCGACGGGTCAGCGCCTGCGGACCACAAGGGTGGCGGCGGGAACGGCAACGGGTGGGGCGCGGCGCAGCAGGGTGGCGGCAAGGGCAAGGGCGGTGACGGATCGCCGCCGCCGGACCAGGGCGGTCAGGGAGGCGGCCGCGGTCACGGGTCCGCGGGCAACGGTGGTGACGGGTCCCCGCCGCCGGACCAACAAGGGTCGACGGGTGGCCCTGGCGACGGATCAGGGCAGGGGCAGCAGCAGGGCGGCCCGGGCGACGGGTCGGCGCAAGGGAACAAGCATGATGGGGCGGGCGGTCAGGGTGACGGGTCCGCGCCGGCCGGCAACGACGGTGGGAGCGCCGGCCAGGGTGCTGGGGGCGGAACGCCTGACAAGCATGGTGCCGGTGGCGGGCAGGGTGGTGGAGGCCGGCAGCACGGGGGCGGGCGCGGGAAGCCTGACAAGCATGGCGGTGCCGGGTCCCAGCAGCCGGTTCAGCAGCCCGCGCCGAGCCGGCGCGCCTGGCCGGACCGGCACGCTGCGCGCGGCGGCCATCGTGACGGAGCCGCGCCGGCAACCGGCTCCGGCGGCAGGCCCCAACCCGCAACTCAGCCGGGCGGCAGCGGCCATCGTGACCGGCGCGCGACGGCAAGGCGCCACGGCACGGGAGGCGCCGAGAGTCCCCCGGCGGCCGCCAGGCCGGCGCCGGCCGGCACGCCGGTTGCGCCCATCTCCCCGGTGAAGGAGAGGACCGTGGCGACGCGCACCTTCGCGCCTCGCAGCGCTCCGGCGGTCGAGGCGGTACGCCCCTTCGCGACCGCCGCGTTCACCCCCGTCCCGGCATCCACGGCGGCGCCTGATCGGAGCGACGCCTCGTCCGCCGTGGCTCGTCACGACCCGGCGGCGCATCGCGCGCCGATGTACTGGTTCGCGATGCCGGGAGCGATCGCCGCGTCGGCGCAGGCCGGCGGGACGGACGGCGATCTCATCGCGATCGCGCTGCTGCTCGCGGGAGCCGTGTTCGCAGCGGGAGCGATCGCCATGTTGATCTGGGGCGGGCGGCCGCCGCGCCTGGCGACGGCCGCTGTGCCCTACGGCGGCCTCCTCGCCCCCCGCGCGGCGCTGCGGCGGCGATCGGCCGCCGGTTCGAACCTCCTGGCCGCTGGTCGGCGCAGCGGCGGCAACGGCTCCGGCGCGGGAACGGCGCCGTGGTGCGCGCCGCCCGAGCCCGCGCCCGAACGCGTCTCGCCACAGCCGGAGCCCGCGCCTCCGCCCGTGCCCGCGCGCGACGGTCTCTCGCGCTCGCCGGAGCCGCCCGCACGCGACGGCCGCTCATTGCCGCCGTCCGCGTAGCGCCGTCGCTCGCTAGGCGGGCAGGCTCGCGCCGGGGAAGCCGCGGACCGGGTGGATCTCGTACGTGAAGATGCCGGCCAGCACGCCCGGATCGTGGGCCATGATCTCGTCGGCCTCCTGCTCGGAGGCGGCGAAGATGCCGACTCCGGACCATTCGCTCTCATCGGTGATCGGACACACGACCGCGAGGACGCCGTCCTCGGCGAGCGCCATGTTGCGGCGTCCGTGCTCCCAGATCGTGGCGTCGACATCGGGCCGGATGAACCTGGCGGTCCTGCGCAGCATCACCAGCGTGTACGGCCGGGACTTGCCGAGTCGCTCGCGCATCGCGTCGTCCGTGACAACCGGCAGCGACCGGCCGGCGACGTGGTCGCGGTCGGTCTGGCGGGGGTCCTCATGCTGGGTCTCGGTCATCGGGCTCTCTTCTCGGTTGTCGCTGTGGACGGCGCGGTGTCGTGCCCCTGACGAGCACCGCCGCGCCGCGGTCCTGATCCCGACCGCCGCGGTTCGCCCGGCCTCGGAGTCGCACTAGATGTTCGCGTATCAACGCCGCGTATCGCGCCCTGACCAAGCGCGGTCGTCGTGAGCGCGTACGGTCCCGGTCCGCAAAGCGCCCGTTCCCCGCTCGGATCGCGGTCACGTGCGCACTTCGCCCACGACGGCGCGGTGTCCTGACACGCCGGGCGGGCTGCGAGGCGCTTTCGGGCGCCTCGCGGCCCCCGCGTGACGACCCGTCGGCCCGGCGCCGGAGCGGTCAGGCGAGCGACAGCGCGTTGCCCGAGGGATCGCGGATCAGCGGGCCGAACGGGCTGTCGTCCACCCTGCCGCCCCCATGCTCGACGCGCGCGAGCAGCCGGTCGCGCTCGCCATCGTCCTCGAGGACGATCGTGGCGTGTCGCAACGCCGCGCATCCCGGCGGCGGCGGCGGCGCGCCCGCGCTCTCCCACACGTTGGCGCCCACGTGGTGGTGGTAGCCGCCGGCGGCCAGGAACGCGGCGTCGGACCCGAGCCGGGCCATCAGGCCGAAGCCGAGCACGTCGCGATAGAACTCGACGGTCTCGGGGATGGCGGCGACCTTGAAGTGCACGTGGCCCATGCGCGTACCCTCCGGCAGGCCGTCGAACGGCGCCGTTCGCGGATCCTCGAGCTCGGTGAGCAGGTCGGCGGCATCGAGCGGCAGCGTCGTCAGCTTCGCGGCGACCTGGCCGTCCCACGTCTCCCGCGGCCGGTCCCAATAGATCTCGATGCCGTGCCCGTCGGGGTCGCTCAGGTACAGCGCCTCGCTGACGACGTGGTCGGAGAGCCCCACCAGCCGCACGTGATCGCGGGCGGCGTGCGCCAGCCAGCGCGCGAGGTCCGGCCGCTCCGGGACCAGCAGCGCGAAGTGATACAGGCCCGTGTAGCCGATCGCCGGCCGGGCGCCTCGCTCCTCGACGAGGACCACGAGCTCGCGCTCGGGCGTGCCCAGCGTCGCGCCGCCGTCGACCTGGGCGAGGACCGTGAGGCCGACGGAGCCGCCGTAGTACACCAGCGCCCGCTCCAGGTTCGACACCGTCAGATGCACCGGACCCATCACGGTCCCCGGTGAGAGCTCCGCGGGGATCGGCTCGAGCGAGACGCCGAGCTCCTCCGGGTCCGGCGGCGGCTTGAAGATCATCCGGGGCGCTCCCCCGGACGCTCGATCCATGCCTGCTCGCCGTCCCTCATCCTTGTCCCCGACCTCGTCCGGTCACGCTAACCCATCGAGCCCGGATGAGCGTGCCAGGGGGTCAGAACCTGACCGGCACGCGGCTCAGGCACCGGCGTCCGCGCGCTGACCGATCCGGCGGGATACGGCGCGCGTGTCACGACCGCGCCCGTCGCGGAAGTGGAGGCGCGATTCGTCGCCGGCTCGCGAGCGCGGTCATGAGGACGCTGCGGTTCGGCGGCTGAGGCGGTCAAGGCAGCGCCGGCACGCAGGCGCGCCGGCGGAGGGAGAACGGACGGAAGCAATGAGCTGGTTGTCCGAGCGACGGCGGAGAGTGCTGCTGCTCGCGCTGGCGGTGACGGCCGTGACGGCAAGGACACGCAGACGGCTTACGTCGCCGCGCAGCGCTACGCCTCCGCGGACGACAACGCGGTCAGCTTCCCCGGCCTGATCTACTGGGCCGGCAGCAACACGGGGCCGAAGGCTCCGCTCGGCACGTACGCGGTCCGGCTCAACGTGGACGGCCAGGCGCTCCAGCAGTCCTTCGACATCCTCAAGGACGCGCGCCTGGACGTATGTGACCGCGGCCGACATCCAGGCGGAGTTCGATCTCGCGCTGAAGGTGCGCGACCGCACGAGCGACGCCAACCAGGGCGTCATCAACATCCGCGCGTGCACCGCCCAGGTCGATGATCGCGTGGCCGCCGCGAACGACGCGGCGATCAGCCAGGCCGGCAGGCCATGACGCGTTCGCCGGTCCGGACACGTGGTGCATTCACCGTAGGGTCAGTGCTCGGACCTCTCGAAATGGCGCGCGCCGGCTGCGCGGGGCGTAGCTTGTGCTCGCCATGTCGTAGCCCGCCTCCGGGGTCCGGCGGTGGGCGCGGTTTCTACGGAGGAGGACTGCATGCGGCGTTTCCTGTTCCCGGCCTTGGCCGTGGCGATCGCCGGAGGTGCGGCGGCTCAGGCCGGGCTGGTGTCCGGCGGCTCGGCACCGTCCGCGCAGGCCGCGCCGCTGAGCGCGCTGACGCCGGTCCAGCAGCGTCTCGTCTCGGGGTTCGCGCGCGGGGCGATCGAGCGGCGCGCGGGCCTCGCGCCGAACGCCCTCGGCAAGCAGCCGGCGCAGGCGCTGCAGAAGAGCGCCCAGACGGGGTGTCCCGTCGACCGGGGCGCGAACGTGCGCGTCAACCAGAACTGCCTGAACCTGACCGACCCTGATCTGCAGGGACGCGGCCAGGCGCAGAACGAGACCGCGATCGCGCAGGATCCGAACGCGCCGCGCCGCGTGGTCGCGTCCTCGAACGACTATCGCCGCGGCGACGGCAACTGCTACTCGTACTACTCCGGCGACGGCGGCCGCAGCTGGCAGGACTCGACGCCGCCGATGGGCTTCACGCGCGGGACGAGCTTCGGCGGCGCCGCGCGCCAGTACTGGCAGGCCGGCGGGGATACGTCGGTGGCGTGGGACACCAAGGGCAACGCGTACCTGTCGTGCCAGATGTTCATGCGCGGCGCCGCGGTCTCCAACAACCCCGATCAGTCGAGCGCGTTCTACGTCTTCCGCTCGACCGGCAGCGGCGGCGCGTCGTGGAACTTCCCGGCCCGGCCGGTGGTCGAGCTCAACGACGTCGTAGGAGCCGGGAACGCGCTGCTGGACAAGCAGTACATGACGATCGACGCCCAGCGCGGGAGCCCGTTCCAGGACCGCATCTACGTCACCTGGACGTTGTTCGCCCCCGACGGCACCGCCTACATCTACGAGGCCTACTCGCGCGACTACGGCGAGAGCTTCAGCGCGCCGAAGCTGGTCAGCACCACGAGCGCGCTGTGCTCGAACCCGCTCGGCGGCCCGACGCCGCAGGGCACGTGCAACGCGAACCAGTTCTCGCAGCCGTTCACCGGTCCGGACGGCGCGCTCTACGTCGTGTGGGACAACTACAACGTGACCGGCGTGCGTCCGGGCGAGGGCGACGACGAGGGCGGCGCCGACCGGTCCGCGGCACCGCCCACCGGCATCGACAACCGCGCGCAGGTGCTGCTCGCGAAGTCGACCGACGGCGGCAACACGTTCTCGGCGCCGGTGAAGGTCGCCGACTACTACGACCTGCCCGACTGCGAGACCTACCAGGGCCAGGATCCCGGCGTCGCGTGCGTGCCGGAGAAGGGCGAGACCGCCAACTCGTACTTCCGCGCGACGAACTATCCGTCGGCCGCCGCCAACCCGCGCGACCCGCGCGAGATCGACGTGACGTTCGGCTCCTACATCAACCGCCACTCCAACGAGCGCCTGCGCAACCCCTGCGTGCCGCAGGGCTACAACCCCGACACGTTCCAGCCGCTCTACACCGGGGTCAAGACCGCGGGCGCCTGCAACAACGACATCCTGATCAGCCGCTCCACCGACGGCGGCAGGACGTTCAGCGGCGGCTCGAGCGACGTCCGCGAACTGCCGGCGGCGCGCGACGGCGACAGCCAGGCCGACCAGTTCTGGCAGTGGGCCGCGTTCGACCCGCGCGGCAGGCTCGCGGTCTCGTTCTACGACCGCGCCTACGGCAGCGACGAGCAGACCGGCTTCTCGGACGTCAGCCTGTCCGGGACGCAGGACGGCTCGAGCTTCGGGACGACGCGCGTCACCACGTCCTCGATGCCGCCCGCGACGCAGTTCGAGGGCGCGTTCTTCGGCGACTACAGCGGCCTGAGCGCCGGCGACGTCGCGCATCCCGCATGGATGGACACGCGCGACCCGGACCTGCTCGTGTGCCGCGACTCGGCCGGCAACGTGACGCAGCCCCCGAGCGCCTGCACGGCCGGGGCGCCCAACGCGGCGCAGGCCAATGACCAGAACGTCTACAGCGAGTCGCTGGGCATCCCGCTGAAGTGACCCGCGGCCGGGCCCGGGCGGCGCCTGCCGCCCGGGCCGTGTCACGGACGACGCGCAGAGGGAACCGATGGGGCGGTACGTGACCCGCTTGGATGAACTCTTCGAGGCGTTCGCCCGCCAGCTCGCCGCCGCCCGGTCGCCACGACGATCCGGGCGCGACGCCGCGGCCGGGCTGCTGATCGCCGTCGCCGTCGCGGCCGCCGTCGCGCTCGCCGACCACGGTCCGGTCGCGCCCCGGGCGGCCGCCACCGCGCACGTTTCGGCGCCCGCCCATGCCGAGCCCCGGCGCCTTGCCGTGCAGGCGACCCCGCCGCGCTGACGCGTGACCGCGCCGAAGTGCCGCGCTGACGCACTCGCGCCGCCGAGACGCTGGCCGCGCCCTACGATGCAGCCTCAAGCCACGGCATGCTCGCGAAACGGAGGATCGGCTTCATGCGCTCCGGACGGGCGTTCAGGAAGCAGTCAGGCAGCGGCGCGTACAACGGCTCTATGACGACCGACGTGGGCGTAGTCGAGCGCGGCCGGCCTCGCCGGCCGCGGGGTCGCACGTGACGAGGGTCCTCGTCACCGGCGGCTCGGGGTTCATCGGGTCGCACGTCGTGGACCGCCTGCTCGCCGCGCGAGACCAGCCCCGGATCTACGACCTGCGGCCGTCACCATGGCATCCCGACGTGGATGCGGTGCTCGGCGACCTGAGCGAGCTCGAACGCCTGAGCGAGGCGATGGCCGGCTGCGAGGCGGTGATCCACCTCGCCGCCGCGGCGGACGTCAACGAGGTGCTGGCCGATCCGGTCGAGGCCGAGCGGCGCAACGCGCGCGGCACGCTGCAGGTGCTGGAGGCGGCGCGGCGCACGGGCGTCTCGCGCGTCGTCTACGCCTCGACGATCTGGACCTACTCAGACACGCCCGCCGAGTGTCACGAGGAGTCGCTGCCGCTGCACCCGCCGGCGCACCTCTACACGGCGACCAAGCTGGCAGGCGAGCTCTACTGCCATTCGTACGGCCAGCTGTATGGCCTCGAGCACACGATCCTGCGCTTCGGCATCCCCTACGGTCCGCGCGCGCGGCCGGCGGCCGTCGTCCCGGCGTTCACCGCGCGGGCGCTCGCCGGTGAGCCGCTCACGATCGCGGGCGACGGCCTGCAGTCGCGCCGATTCGTCTATGTCGAGGACCTGGCCGACGGCGTCGTGCGCGCGCTGGCGCCGGTGGCGGCGAACCGGACGTACAACCTCGTGGGGAGCGAGGACACCACGGTCAAGGAGATCGCCCTGGCGGTCCGCGACGCCGTCGGCGAGGTCGAGATCGTCCACGGACCCGGCCGGACGGGCGACTTCGCGGGCGCGCCGGTGAGCGGCGCGCGCGCCGCGCAGGAGCTCGGATGGACCGCGACGACGACGTTCGCCGAAGGCGTGCGCCGCTACGTCGACTGGCATCGCGCCGCCGTGCCGGTCCGCTCCGAGCCGCCGCGCGTGATCGGCGCGCTCGCCCGCCGCGCGGCGCTGTCGCTGGCCGGCGCGCTGCTGACGGCGGTCGTGATCGTCGGCCTCGCGACGCTTGCGCCGATCGACTCCGACATGAACATCTACGGCACCTTCGTCGGCGCGCTGCTGCTGATGCTGCCGCTCGTGCTGGCCGGCGGGTTCGAGTGGGACGGACCCGCGGGCCGGCAGATCAGCGCCGGGTTGACCACGGCCGCGGGCGCGTGCCTCGCGATCGCGCTCCTCCCATGGCCGGATGAGCTCCACCACCTGCGCCACGGGCACGCGACGCTGCTGGTGCTGCTCGCCCTCTCCGCGGGCGTCGCCGCCCGCCTCACGACGCTCCCGCGCGCGCTGCCGGCATGGCTGAACGAGTGATGCCGGAGCTCGATCGCTTCGCGATCGGGTTCGACGAGCGCGACCGCCAGCGCCTGCACGCGCTCTGGGACGAGGCGATCGCGTCGCAGCGCTGGTCGGAAGGGACGCTGACGGCGCGCTTCGAGGAGGCGTGGTCGGCCTGGAACGGGATCGGATCGGTCGCGTTCGGGGGCTGGACCGGCGCGGCGCTGGCGGCGCTGGAGTTCGCGGGCGTCCGGGGGGAAACGGTGCTCGTGCCGTCCAACACCTTCATGGCGACGCCGCTGGCGGCGGTGCACGCGGGCGCGCGCGTCGAGTTCGTCGACTGCAACCGCGAGGACCTGTGCATGTCGTTCGCCTCGCTGGAGGCGGCGGTGGCCGAGCATCGCCCGCGCGCCGTGATCCTCGTGCACATCGGCGGCCACATCGCGTTCGACGCCGAGCGGATCGCCGAGCTCTGCCGCGCCGAGGGCATCTTCCTGCTCGAGGACTGCGCGCATGCGCACGGCGCCTCGTGGAACGGGCGCCGGCCGGGGACCTATGGCGACGCCGGCGCGTGGTCGTTCTACGCGACCAAGACGGTCTCGACGGGCGAGGGCGGGATGCTCGTGGCGCGCGACCCCGAGCTGCTCGCGTTCGCGCGCGCCTTCCGCAACTACGGCAAGCCCGAGCACGAGGTCGCCGGCCTGAACTTCCGCCTGAGCGAGTTCACGGCGGCGCTCGGCGTCGTCCAGACCGAGCGGATGGAGGAGATCGTCGCGTGGAAGAACGCCGCCGCACGGCGCCATCTCGATCCGGCGCACCCGGGACGGCTCGAGCTGCCGGAAGGAATGGTCTCCGGGCTCTACAAGTACATCGTCTTCGACCCGGTCGAGCGCTCCACGGGCAAGGTCTACGACGTGCCGTGCCATCGCATCATGGGCTCCCACGCGGTGCTGCCGAACGCCGACTGGGTCGCCGAGAACCACTGGTGCGTGCCGCTCTACTACCGCCCCTGAACCTCCAGGCCGGCTGCCGCGATCGCCTCCAGCACGCGCGGCAGGGCGGCCGCCGTGCGGCGCCAGCTCCCGGCGGCGCTGTAGTCGTCGGCGTCGTGCAGCAGCAGCACGTCGCCCGCGCGCAGGTCCTCGGTGACCTCGGCCGCGATCTTCGCCGCCGTCGTCCGGCGGCGCCAGTCGTGGCCCCAGCGCGACCACAGCAGCGGCGTCCAGCCGCGCGCGCGGACGAGCCGCAGCGCCGGCCAGGAGTAGATGCCGTACGGCGGACGGTGCAGCACCGGGTCGACGCCGGTGGCGGTCGCGACCGCCTGCCGCCCGGTTTCGAGGTCGCGCGCGATCGCCGCGGGCGCGAGGCGCAGGAGGTTGCGATGCCGGTGGCCGTGGAGCGCGATCGCGTGGCCGCGCGCGGCGACCTCCGCCGCGACGTCCGGCGCCGCGAGCACACGCTCGCCGACCATGAAGAAGGTCGCCTTCGCCCCGGCGGCGTCGAGCACGTCCAGGATCGCCGGCGTGCCCTCGGGATGCGGGCCGTCGTCGAAGGTCAGCGCCACGCCGGGGACGTCGAGCCGGCGCGGGATGGCGAGCGCCGCGGCGAGGCGCGGCGACACCGGCGCGAGCGCGGGGAGCGCCCAGCCCGCGGCGGCGGCCGTCAGGATCGCCCGCATCCGGGGATCATGACGCCATGAGCGCGGGCGCCGTCGCGGGTGGGATCGCACTGGGCGCCGCGGCGGCGTGCTGCTTCGACGGCGCGGTCGCGCTGCAGGCGCTGGAGGCGCGGGCGCTGCCGGACAGCTCGCCGGCGCGGCTCACGCAGCTGCTCCGGCGGCCGCGCTGGCTTGCGGCCACCGGGCTCGCGATCGCCGGCTGGCCGCTGCAGATCGCCGCGCTGGCGATCGCCCCGTTGACCGTCGTGCAGCCCGCGCTGGCGATCGGGCTCGTGCTCCTGCTCGTGCTGGGCGCGCGGCTGCTCCATGAGCCGGTCCGCGCGCGCGACTTCGCGGCGGTTGGGACGATCGTCGCCGGGCTGGCGCTGCTGGCTTGGACGGCGCCCGCGGAGCGCTCCGCCGACGCCGGCGCGGCGGCGCTCGCGGTCGGCGGGCTGGCGGCGATCGCCGCCGTGCCGTGGCTGAGGGGCGGCCGGCTGCCGGGCTGGGCGCTTGTCGCCGCCGCCGGCTGCGGCTACGCGGCGTCGGGGCTCGGGAGCAAGCTGCTGACCGAGAGCGGCCTGGTCTGGGCGTTGCCGACGGCCGCGGTGGCGGGCCTCGCGCTCGCCGACGAGATGGCGGCGCTCCAGCGCAGCGGCGCGGCGCGCGTCGCCGCCGGCGCGTTCGCGCTGCAGACCGCCGTGCCGGTGCTGCTCGCCCCCACGGTCACCGGCGAGCGCTGGAGCCACCCGGTGGCGATCATCGCCGGCCTCGCGCTCGTGGTGGGCGCCTCGCTGCAGCTCGGCGCCGCCGCGCCGGTGCGCCGGCTCATCGCCCATTGACCAGCTCGAGCACCGCGTCGGCGGCCGTGGGCAGCGCCGTGCCGTTCTGCGGTCGCCGGCGCGGGAAGGCGAGCGCGCGGCGCAGCTCGGTCTCGAGCAGCTCCGGGGTCGTCGCGACGGCGGCGAGCGCGAAGCGGCGGTAGGCCTCGTTGTTGATGCGGATGTGGCCGAAGCCCCAGCCGTAGGAGATCGCCCAGGTTCCGCACAGCTCGGCCTCCAGGACCGTCAGTCCGGCGGTCGAGTGCACGAGCACGTCGGCGGCGGCGATCCACTCGCAGATCCTCGTGGTGAAGCCCTCGGTGCGGATGCCGTCGCGCTGCAGCCGAGCGCGCAGCGCGTCGTTGGTGCCGCACAGGCAGACCGGCGTCGCGCCGGCCGCGAGCGCCGCCCGCGCCGCGCGGCGGAGGTCGCCCACGCCCCAGCCGCCGCCCGAGATCAGCGCCAGCGGGCCAGGCGCCAGGCCGAGCGCCGCCCGCGCCTGCGCCCGCGCCGGGGGGTCGTCGAACTCGGGCCGCGAGAACCCGCGCACGTGGCGGATCTCAGCGTGCGGCCCGGCGATCGCCTGGACCTCGGCGCGCGACTCGGCGTGGATCGTCAGGTGCATGTCGATGCCCGGGTGCGCCCAGTAGCGCAGCGCCGCCAGGTCGGTGATCGCCGCGACGCACGGCACCGTCACCCGCCCGGCCCCGCGCAGGCGGCCGAGCACCTCGGTCGTGCCCGGGTAGGTCGACACGATCACGTCCGGCCGCTCGCGCGCGATCAGGCGCAGCAGGCCGTCGCGGCCGATCCGCTCGAGCGCCGCGGCCGCAAGCCGCCGTGTCGGCGCGAAGCGCTGGATCAGCCAGTACTGGGCGTCGAACACCCACGGCGCGCCGCGCAGGATCGTCTCGACCCCCCGGCGCCCGAGCACGTGCGTGAGGCGGCCCATCTCCGACAGCCCGTCCGCGATCACCGCCTCGGCGGAGCGCTCGCGCAAGGCGTGCGCGAGCAGCTCCGCCGGCAGGTCGTGCCCGGCGCCGATGTCGGCCGACAGGATCAGCGCCCGCGGCATCGCTCAGGTCGGCTCAGGTTGCAGCTCGGTCGCGTCGCGGCGGGTCACCGTGAGGTACACCACGAGCGCGAGGATGCAGCCGAGGAAGATGTAGCTCGTGCCGGTCGTACCGAGGCCCAGGCCGCCGTACTTCTTGCTGTGCTGGGACATGAAGTCGCCGATCGAGGCCCCGAGCGGCCGCGTCAGGATGTAGACGAGCCAGAACGACAGCACGGCGTTGAGCTCGAGCATGAAGTGGGCGACGGTGATGAGGGCGATGATGCCACCGAAGATGGCGATCGAGACGCCGTAGCCGAGGCTCAGCTTCTCGGCGACGAGGTCGCCGGCGGCGGTGCCGAGCGCGAACGTGAAGAGGATCGTGAGCCAATAGAACGCCTCGCGGCGGGTCGTGAAGATCGTGTGGATCGACAGCGTGCGCTCGACGCCCCACCAGATCGCGAACACGATCGCCAGGACCACGCCGAAGAGTCCCGTGCTGGTGGTGAGCGGCACGTTGTAACCGTCGGTCATGTTGTCGGTGATCAGCGTGCCGAACACCGAGATCACCACGACGACCGACCAGTACAGGCCGGGGATGTAGCGGTCGGCGCGCAACTGCGCGGCCAGCAGGGCGATCAGCAGCGCACCGGCGACGTAGGTCGTGTTGGTCAGCCCGAACCCGAGGTTCATGTTCAGGTAGTCCGCCGCGGTCTCCCCGACGGTCGTGCACATGATCTTGATCACCCAGAAGTAGAGGGTCACCTCCGGCACCTTGTTCAGCATCCGGCGGCCGAGCGTCGGACCGATCCGCGGGCGCGCACGCGGGTCGACGATCTCCAGCGCGTGTGTCCCGGCGATCGCCGTCACGGGAAGTCCGAGATGAGCGGCGCGATGGGGCACGTCGACGTGCAGCCACCCCTCGATGTGATGGGGCGTCGTCGCGACGATCAGCTCGTCGATCTGCTCGTCATGGAGGATCTCCTCGATCGCGTCGATCGGGTCGTGCCGCGTCGAGACGAACCCTTCGACCGGCACGCCGGCGGCCTCCTGCAGCGCCGGCAGGGTCTTCCCGAGCACGCCGCGAGCGGCCTCCGCCTTCATGTGGCGCTCGGGGTGCGTCGGGTGCCACTCGGCCGGTGCGGGGTTCGGCACGAGCAGGCGCACCTGGATCGGGGCGCGGGCCGCGCGCTCCCGGATCGCGCCGAGCAGCTCAGGTGAGACGGCGATCCGGTCGGTGACGACGAGAACGCTGATGGGATCGGTCATTGGCAATCCTGGGTGGACGACTGGCCACAGCAGCGTCGTGCAGAGCGCCTGATCGATTCCTGAACGGCCCACCCGGAACGCAACGATCCCAAGACGCTCGCCGAGACCGGCGTCGGCCCGAGCACGCGCGGCGTCTTCTCCGAGAACGCGTCGTCCTCGCGACTAGCGCTGCGAGGCCTGCACGAGCCCGGTCTCGTAGGCGAGGATCACCGCCTGGACGCGGTCGCGCAGACCGAGCTTGGTGAGGATCCGGCCGACGTGCGTCTTCACGGTGGCCTCGGAGACCACGAGGCGGGCGGCGATCTCCGCGTTGGAGAGGCCGCCCGCCACGGCGAGCAGGACCTCGCGCTCGCGCTCGGTCAGCGGGTCCAGCCGCGCCGCGCGCGTCGCCGGCGCGTGCCCGTCGGGCAGCCGGTGCGCGTAGGCGTCGAGCAACCGGCGGGTGACGCTCGGCGCGACGACGGCGTCGCCGGCGGCGACGGCGCGGATCCCGGACAGCAGGTCGTCCGGCGGGGCGTCCTTGAGCAGGAAGCCGCCGGCGCCGGCGCGCAGCCCCGCGAACGCGTACTCGTCGAGGTCGAACGTGGTCAGGATCAGCACCCGCGTGCGGCTCCCGGACGCGACGATCCTGCGCGTTGCCTCGATCCCGTCGGTGCCCGGCATGCGAACGTCCATCAGCACGACGTCGGGCGCCAGCGCGGCGGCGCGCTCGACCGCCTCGTCTCCGTCCGCCGCCTCGCCGGCGACGGTCATGTCGGGCTGGGCGTCGAGGATCATGCGGAAGCCCATCCGCAGCAGCGGCTGGTCGTCGGCGAGCAGCACGGCGATGCTCATGCCGCGCTCCCGAGCCGTGTGTGGACGCGCCAGCCGCCGGCCGGTGCGGGCCCCACCTCGATGTCGCCGCCGTAGACCGCCGCGCGCTCGCGCATCCCGCTGAGGCCCTGACCGCCGGCCGCGACGCGCGAGCCCCCGCGGCCGTCGTCGGCGACCTCGACGTCGATCCCGTCGCCGTCGTAGCGCAGCCGGACCGTCGCCTGCGCGTTCGCGCCGGCGTGCTTGAGCGTGTTGGTCAGCGCCTCCTGCACAAGCCGGTAGACGGTCAGCTCGGCGCCCGAGCCGAGCGCCACCGGCGTCCCTGACGTCTCGAGCGTCACGCGCAGCCCGGCCGCCCGGACCTGCTCGAGCAGCGCGTCGAGGTCGGCGAGGCCGGGCTGGGGCGCGAGCGCGGCGGCCTCGTCGTCGCGCAGCACGCCGAGCAACAGCCGCATCTCGCGCAGCGCGTGGCGGCCGGTCCGGGACACCTGCTCGATCGCATCGGCGGAGCGGGCCGGATCGCTGCCGGCCATGAAGCCGGCGCCGTCGGCGAGCGCGACCATGACCGACAGGTTGTGCGCGACGACGTCGTGCATCTCGCGCGCGATCCGCGCCCGCTCGGCCGCCGCGGCCAGCCGGCCCTGCTGGTCGCGCTCGCGCTCGAGCTGCGCGGCGCGCTCCTCGAGCGAAGCCAGGTAGGCGCGCCGCGTGCGCACGTTCACGCCGAGGACCGCGGCGGCCGTCGCCATCCCGGTGAGGAAGACGAAGACCGGCGCGCCGGAGCCGAGCGTCCACCGCAGCGTGGCGAGGACGATGCCGGTCTCGAGGACGGCGGCCGCGAGTGCGAGGCGCGGGCGCGATTCGTGCACCGCCACGGTGTAGATCGCGACCAGCAGCGCGATGTCGGCGAGCAGGCGGATGTCCGCCAGCCACTGCGCGAGCGCGACGCCCGCGATGGTGAGGAACACGGGCAGCGGGGCGCGTCGGCGCCACACGAGCGGCGCGACCAGCGCGACCGTGAAGAGCAGCGACTCCGGCCGCTCGCGAGCCACCGCGCCCGTCGCGCTGATCGCGAGCACGATCAGCGCGAGCAGTACGTCGGTCGCGAGCGGGTGGCGCTGGAGCTGTCGGTCGGGAGCGTTCACACGTCGCGTCGGACCAGCATGACGGTGGCGAGCATCGTCGCGACGGCAGCGTAGACGCACAGCACGCCGAGCCCGGTCCACGGCGCGAGCTGGTGCGGGTCCGGGTGCATCGCGATGATCGCCGTGCCGGCGTCGCCGGGGAGGTACGGGCCGATCGCGTCCGACCAGGAGCGGGGGAGCACCTGGACGATCACCGGCAGCACGAACAGCAGCCCGGTCAGCGTGGCGATCGCCGCCGCCGTGTTGCGCAGCAGCGCGCCGATGGCGACGCCGAGCGCGCCGATCGCCGCGAGGAACAGCCCGGCGCCGAGCACCGCGCGGGCGACGTGCGGATCGCCGAAGGAGGCGTCGACGTGCTTGCTCGCGAAGATCGCCTGGCCGCCGAGGAACGCGACGACGCAGGAGATCGTGCCGAGCGCGAGCGTCACCGCCAGGAACACCGCGAGCTTGGCCCACAGCACCGGCAGGCGGCGCGGGACGGCCGTGAACGTCGCGCGGATCATGCCGGTCGAGTACTCGCCGGTGACGAGCATCACGCCGAGCACGCCGAAGGCGAGCTGGGCGAGGTAGATGCCGCCGAGGCTGCGCTCGACGGCGTTGTAGCCCGCGGTCGGAGTGCCGGCGGCCCAGTTGCTCACGCTCACGAACGGGATCAGCAGGCCGAGGCCGATGACGAGGCCGACCGCGACGATCAGCGAGAGGCGGCTGGAGCGCAGCGAGCGCAGCTTGGTCCACTCCGAGAGCACGACCCGAGGTTGCGTGACCGCGCTCATGCCGCGGCCTCGTACTCGACGGCGTCGCGTGTCATCTCCATGAACGCGGCCTCCAGTGACGCCTGGTGGGCCGAGAGCTCATGCAGCGTCAGGCCTTCGGTGGCGGCGCGGTCGCCGATCTCCTCGATCGCCAGCCCTCCCACCTCGAGGATGCCGGGCCCGTCGCTGCGGACCGTCACGCCGTCGCCGAGCAGCAGCTCGCGCAGCCGCGTCGCATGGGGGGAGCGGACGCGGACCAGCGCGGGCGAGGCCTGGGCGATGAACTCGCCGGTCGTCATGTCGGCGAGCAGGCGGCCCCGCCCGACGACGATCAGGTGGTCCGCGGTCAGCGCCATCTCGCTCATCAGGTGCGACGAGACGAAGACGGTGCGCCCCTCGGCCGCCAGTCCGCGCAGCAGGTTGCGGATCCAGTGGATGCCCTCCGGATCGAGCCCGTTGACCGGCTCGTCGAGCACGACGGTGGCGGGGTCGCCGAGCAGCGCCGACGCGATCCCGAGCCGCTGGCCCATCCCGAGCGAGAACGTGCCCGCCCGCTTGCGCGCGACCGACCGCAGCCCGACGAGGTCGATCACCTCCTCGACCCGCCGGCGCGGGATCCCGTGCGTCTGGGCGAGCGCCAGGAGGTGGTTGGCCGCCGAGCGGCCCGTGTGGATCGAGCGTGCCTCGAGCAGCGCGCCGACCTGATGCAACGGCGCGGGCAGGTCGCGATAGCGGCGGCCGTTGACGGTGACCTCGCCTGCGGACGGAGCGTCCAGCCCGAGGATCATGCGCATCGTGGTCGACTTCCCGGCCCCGTTGGGGCCGAGGAAGCCCGTCACGACGCCCGGCTGCACCGTGAACGACAGCTCGTCCACGGCCGTCTTCGCGCCGTAGCGCTTCGTCAGTTCGCTGGCTTGGATCATCGCCAGGCAAGCTAGGCGCCGGGTGCCGTCGCGGGCAACGCCCGCGAGGCTGATCTTCGGCGCGCCGGCGCGTACGACTCGAGTCGTACGCGGGAGCAGATCAGCCCGGGCTCTCGTTCAGGATGTCGTCAGGCGCGCAGGCGTACAACGTTCATATGCCCATCGACCCGGGCGCCGTGCTGTTCGCCCTCGTGGTGGTGATCCTGATCGAGTTCTGGTGGCGCGCACGTTCACGCTGACCGGCCGGCGGGTCGGATACGCCCTCGCGACGACCGCCGCGCTCGCGGCGACGGTGGTGGCGTGCCGGCGGCTCGATCTCAGCGCGCTCGCCGCCGCGACGCCCGGGTGGGTCCTCGCCGCGCTCGCGCTCAACTCCGCGGCGATGCTGATGCGGGCGCTCGCCTGGACGGGCATGCTGCACGCGGCGCTTCCGGCCGAGCGGATCGGCGCGGGCCGCGTGGTCCGCGCGACGATGATCGGTGTGCTCGGCTCGGCCGTGGCTCCCGGCCGCGTCGGCGAGCCGCTGCGGGCGTGGGTGATCGCGCGCGGCCTCGCGCGGCGCGAGCGGCTCGCGACCGTCGTCGGCACGCTCGTCACGCAGACGATCCTGAATCTCGTCGCGCTGGTCATGCTCGCGCTCGTGGCGCTCCCGGGCGGGTTCGCGATCGGCGGGCGGACCGCCACGCTGCTCGCCGTGGGCTGGCCGGCGGCGGCGGTGGTCGCCGTCCTCGCCGGCGCGCGGCTTGCGCCCCGGGGCTTCGTCGCGCGGCAGCTCGCCTCCGTGCGCAAGGGCCTCTCGGTGTTCCGCCCGCTGCGACGCGGGGTGGCGATCACGACGCTCCAGCTGACCGCCTGGGGCCTGCAGGCGCTCGCCGCGTACGCGCTGCTGCGCGCGCTCGACGTGCACGTCCCGGCGCCGCTCGCGACCGCCGCGGCGATCCTGGTGGCGGTCAACGTCACCGCCGCCGTCCCGCTGACCCCGTCGAACATCGGCATCTTCCAGGCCGCGTGCATCGGCGTGCTCGCCGTCGCGGGCGTCGGCTCCGGGCTCGGGCTGTCCTACGGGCTGCTGCTGCAGGCGGCCGAGCTGGCGACCGCGATCGTGCTCGGGCTCCCGGCGGTCGCCGCTGAGCTCGGTCTCCGGCGCGCCGGCTGCTGAGGGCCGAGGGTCCCTACGGCGGCCCCTCGCTCTCGCGGCGGACGTCAACTGCGCGGTAGCTCGAAGGAACGTCGCGCACCCCCGCGCGCCGCGGTCGTTTCGGCGCCTCGCTTCCATTACCGCGCCGTTTCAGCGGGTGGCCTCGTGACGCGTGCATCGAGAACCTGACGGGACCCTGAACAGCTCTCGCCAAAGGCCCCCGATCTAATGCCGGACTCAGACCCGGCGGCCACCGTCTTCGGCTGCGGCGGGGGGACCCTCGCCGTGACGAACCGGCAACTGACGGCGCGCGCCGTTGAGACGAAAGGATTCGCCATGGTGCGGTCAACCGCCCGGTCCCGCGGGCCCCGAGAGCCCCTGGCGGCGAAGGTACCCGAGATCACGCTGCTGTTCTGGGTGATCAAGGTGCTGACCACCGGCATGGGCGAGGCCATGTCGGACTTCCTGGGCCAGAAGAGCGTCCCGATCGCCGGCCTGATCGGCGTGGTGGGGATCTGGTACGCGCTGCGGCTGCAGCTGCGGGCGACCGAGTACCGCGCACCGGTCTACTGGTTCGCGGTGATGATGGTCGCGGTCTTCGGCACGATGGCCGCCGACGGCGTCAAGGACGGCGCCGGCCTGTCCTACGCCGTCACGACGCCGTTCTTCGCGGCGGTCGTCGCGGTGATCTTCTGGCGGTGGCATCGCAGCGAGGGCACGCTGTCGATCCACAGCATCACGACCCGCCGGCGGGAGACCTACTACTGGTGTGCCGTGCTTGCGACGTTCGCGCTCGGGACGGCGGCCGGCGACATGACGGCGATGACGCTCAACCTCGGCTTCTTCGGCTCGGCCGTGCTGTTCGGCGCGCTGATCGCGATCCCGGCGCTGGCCTGGTGGCGCGGGAGGCTGAACCCGATCGTCGCGTTCTGGGCCGCGTATGTGATCACCCGCCCGCTCGGCGCGTCGTTCGCCGACTGGTTCGGCAAGCCGCATCCGCAGACCGGCCTCGGGCTGGGCGACGGCACCGTCAGCGCGATCGCGCTCGTGGCGTTCATCGCGCTCGTGGCGTACGCCGCGGTGACCAAGCGCGACATCCAGGACCGCCGCCCGGCGCCGCACATGGGCCGCAAGCTCGGCGTGGAGGCCCAGCCGGCCGAGAGCTGAGTATGCGGCCGGCCGGCATGTGATCGCCACGCGACGGGAGGCGTTCTACTGGCCGGCGATCCCTCGCGTTCGCGCTGTCGATCGCGATCATCGGCATTGCCGCCGTCGTCGTTCGAGGCTCAGGCCTAGGAGCGGGCGACGCCGGCGAGCAGCAGCCCGACCACGCCGGCGAGCAGGATGAAGCCGCCGGCGTGCCGCCACGCGTCGCCCAGCACGTCCCGCAGGACGAACGCGAGCAGCACCAGCGCGGCGAGCCCGAGCGGCAGCACCCACGTCTCGCCGAGCAGCAGCTTCTTCAGCGCCTGCACAGCCGCTGCACCTGGAGCTGGCTCGCGCCGGCGAGCGCCGCGAGCACGTAGAGGATCGCGAGATCGCCGCCGGGCCACTGGACGTGCATGCCTTCCGCGAGGAAGAAGACGCCGAACGCGCTGAGCAGCGCGCCCACGCCCCATTTGAGCTCGGTCTCGGGCAGCCGGGCGAGCGGCTTGCGCAGCCACGCGCCGGCCGCGAGCACCGCGACGGCGGCGAAGCCCGCGCCGACGAGCGCCGGCGCCGCGCCGCCCGGGCGGGTGGCGAGCGCGCTGACGATCAGCACGACCTCGACGCCCTCGAGCAGGACGCCCTTGAACGCGACCAGCCGCGCCGGCCAGTCCGGCCGCCCCTCAGGGACCGGCTCTTCCTCGAGCTCGTGCACGGTCTCGTCGTACTCCGCGACCGAGGACGCGCGCGCCCGGCGCCCGGCGCGCCGCAAGGTGCCCTTGCGCAGCCACTCGAGGCCGTACAGGAGCAACAGCACCCCGATCACCACCCGCAGCGTGTCGATCGGGACCGAGGCGAGCAGCACCGGCCCCAGCAGCCCGGCAAGCAGCGCGCAGGCGACCACGGCCGCGGCCGCGCCGAGCGCCGCGTCCGACCAGCGCCGGCTGACGCCGACGGCGAGCACGATCGCCAGCGCCTCCAGCAGCTCGACGGCGACCGCGACGGCGGCGCCGAGCGCCACCAGCAGGAACGTCATCGCCTGGCGGCGGCGGGCCCGGTCTGGAACCAGGCGAAGACCAAGCACGCGAGGCCGAGCAGGAACGCGGCGATTCCGTGCTTGACGTGATGGTGCCCGGAGCCCGCTTGATGGCCGGGCACGAACGAGGGAAGCGCGCTCGCCGAGTCCACGATGTAGAGGATGGCAAGTGCGAGCAGCACGACGCCGAGGAGCACGGCGGGAAGGATGAGATTGCGGCGCTTGGTCATGTGATGGCGAAGACGAGGAGGCAGAGGGCGCCCGCGACGGTGCAGTAGATCGCGAACGGGGTGAGGCGGTTGGTCTCGAAGAAGCGGACGAGGAAGCGCACGGACAGATAGGCGGTGAGCGCGGCGCACAGGGCGCCGGCGAGCGCGGGACCGCGTACGCCGTCGCCTTGCGGGCCGAAGAGGTCGGGAAGCTTGAGCAGGGCGGCGGCGCCGATCACGGGCGTGGCGAGCAGGAACGCGAAGCGCGCGGAGTCCTCGTTGGAGAGTCCCGCGAGCAGGCCGCCCGCCATCGTCGCGCCCGAGCGGGAGAACCCCGGCAGCAGGGCGAGCGCCTGTGCGGCGCCGATCCCGATCGCCTTGCGGACGTTGAGCTCACGAGCCATCCGCTCGTCGCTGAATTGCGCGTCCTGGCGCACCGGGGCGTGGCGGCGCAGGCGCTCGGCGCCGAACAGCATCAGCCCGTTGCAGAGCAGGAACACCGCCGCCGCTGTGGGCGAGGCGAAGACGCTGCGCAGCGGGTGCTCGAGCGCGAGCCCCAGCAGGCCGGCCGGGATCGTGCCGATGACGAGCAGCCAGCCGAGGTAGGCGTCCGTGTCGCCGTCGGCGATCTCGCGATCGCGCAGCGACCGCCCGAGCCCGCGCACGATCCTGACCCAGTCGCGCCAGAAGAACCCGAGCAGCACGAGGGCGGTCGCCAGGTGGGTCGCGACCAGGAATGTGAGGAAGTAGTCGTCGGACTGGTGGATGTCCCAGCCGAGCAGGCGCGGCGCGATCACGCTGTGGCCGAGGCTCGAGATCGGAAACAGCTCGGCCGCACCCTGGAGCAGGCCGAGCACGATCGCCTGCGCATAGGAGATCGGATGCACCTACGCACCGCTCGCGCGTCGACGGCGGACCAAGAGTGCGGCGGCCAGCGCGACGACCGCGACGATCGCGGCGTAGTCGGCGTAGCGGAAGGCGTGGTGGACCTGGTCCCAGTTGGAGCCGAGCGCGTGGCCGGCCACGCCGAACGCGACGCACCAGACCAGCGAGGCGATCGCCGACAGGACGATGTAGCGGCCCAGCGGGTACTCGAGCACGCCGGCGGGGATCGAGACGAACGAGCGCACCAGCGGCGTCAGCCGCCCGACGAGCACGAACGCGGACCCGTACGCGCCGAACCAGCGCTCGGCGCGCTCGAAGCGCTCGGGACCGATGTGCAGCCAACGCCCGCGGCGCTCCACGAACGCGCGGCCGCCGGCCCGTCCGATGCCCCAGCCCGCAAGCGAGCCGGCCAGGTAGCCGAGCGTCCCCGCGAGTACCGCGGAGGGCAGGGTCGGACCCGTGTGGCCGGCGATGGCCCCGGCCGCGAGCGCGCCGGCGAACAGCATCACCAGCTCGCCGCCCGCCGGCAGGACGGCGTCCACGGCCATCAGCACGAAGACCGCCACCAATCCGTGGTCGGCGATCCAGCTGGTGAGGTGCGCCGTCATCCGCCGAAAGCGTGGCAGCGGCAACCTGAACGCGACCTGAACATCAGCGCAGGATCCCGGTGTGACCGATCGAGTAGCGCCCGGGCTGCGGCCAGACGCACATCCCGTGCGGGCCGGCGCCGACGCGTGTGCGGTGCAGGAGGCGGCCCGAGCGCGTGCTCAGCGCGTAGACCTCGCCGTTGTAGCGGCCGCTCAGCCACAATACGCGGCCGCTGGCCGAGACGCCGCCCATGTCGGGCGAGGCGGGCCCGGGGATCCGCCACTTGGCGATCGGCCGTCGCGTTCGCAGCGAGAGCACGCTGATCGTCCCCTCGTCGCGGTTGGAGACGAACAGCCGCCGCGAGTCGCGGCTCGGATAGAGCCCATGGGCGCCCTGACCCGTCGGCTGCAGGCGGATCCGGCGCCAGCTGCGCGCGTCGATCAGCCACACGCCGCCGGCGGCCATGTCGGCGACGTAGAACGTGCGGCCGTCGGGGGAGAGCTTGACGTCTTGCGGCATCGCCCCGCTTCGCAGGGGAATGCTCCGCTGCACGCGCTCGCGCCGGAGGTCGACGACGATCATGTTCCCGCCGAACTCGCACGAGACGAGCGCGAGCCGCCCGTCGGCCGTGTAGTCCATGTGGTCGACGCCGGCGCACTGCGGCACGCGCAGCGAGTGGCGCAGGCGCATCGTGTGCGGGTCGCGGAAGTCGAGCCGCCGCAGCGCCTCCGCGACGACGATCGCGCGGCGGCCGTCCGCCGTGAAGTACAGGTTGTACGGGTCTGCGACCGGCACCGGCTCCCCCGGCCGGCCCGTGCGCGGATCGATCGGCGTCAGCTCGTTCGCCTCGTCGTTGCTCACCCACAGCGTGCGCAGGTCCCACGACGGGGTGACGTGCTGCGGCAGGGTGCCGGTCGCGTAGTGCGCGAGCACGCGGCCGGAGCGCTGCGAGAGCACGTCGATCGTGTTCGACTCCGAGTTCGGCACGTAGACGCGGGCCGGGTCGTGCGCGACGACCGGGGAGAGCCGCCCGGGCCGGCCGGCCGCGTAGACGTCCAGGTGCCGTGGCGCGGCTCGCGCGGCCGGTCGCGCGGCCGGTCGCGCGCTCGGCGTGGGCGACGGTGCGGCCGGGCGCGGATCCGGGCGAGAATGCGCGCCGCCGCCCCCGCACGCCGCGGCGAGCAGCGCCGGTCCGAGCAGCAGCCATCGCGCGCGCCGTGCCATCAGCGCGCCGCCAGCTCCCACACGCGATCGGAGACGCGGCCGGAGGCCGTGCGCCCGCCGACAAGCACGATCCGCCCGCCGGCCGCGATCGCGGACGCGTCCGACAGCGCGACCGGCAGCCGGCCCGCCGGCCGCACGCGGCCGGTCCGCACGTCGACGGCCCAGATCCCGCGGCGCGCCTGCGCGCCCTGGTCGCCACGGCCGCCGAAGAGGAACAGCGTGCCGCCGAGCACGGCGCCGGTCAGGTGCGACAGCGGCGCCGGGAGCCGGCCGATCCGCCGCGCCCGATGCGCGGCCGGGTCGACGCGGACGATCTCGTCGCGCGCGTGGGCGCCGTCCGTCCCGCCGGCGACGAGCACCGCCTTCCCCGCCGCGGCCGCGGCCGCGTAGCGCACGCCATAGGGGAGCGTCGCCACGCGCCGGAGCGGACGGCCGGGCGTGAAGGCCAGCACCGACGCGAGCGGCTGGACGCCCGTGTACCCCCCGATCACGAGGATCCTGGAGCCGACGCGCACGGCCTCGAGGTCCGAGGAGGGCTCCGGCAGATGCCCGATGGCGCCGTGGCCGAGCTCGACGATGTCACCCGTCGGTCCGGCCGCCGTGCCGCCGCCGAAGAGGTAGACGCGGCCGCCGAGCGCGGCGGCGCCGGCGTCGTGGACCGCCTGGGGCAGCGTGGCGAGGGAGCGAGCGCTTCCGGGCGCGACGCGCACGACGCCGGCGACCGAGGCGTCGGCGGCGTCCAGGCCGCCGAGCGCGAGCACCTCGCGGCCCCGCAGCGCGAGCGCGGGCAGCTGCACGCCGGCCGGCAGGCGCCGCGACGCGACCACCCGCAGTGCGGTCGGCGGTGCGGCGGCTCGGGCCGGCGAGGCCGCCCGGGCAGGCGACGCCGGCGCCGGCGAGGAGCGGGGCGCCGCGGCGTGGCCGGAGCCGCAGCCGCACGCCAGTGCGGCGAAGAGTGCGCCGGTGATGAGCTGCCGTCGGGGCACCGAACCAGGATGGCGCACGGCGCGTGAACGCGACCTGATCCCGTCCCGACGCAGGCACGCGCGCGCGTGCAACTGGCAGACCCAGTGCCACGGCCGGGGGAGACGCCCATCCACGAGACCGCGACGCCCGCGCGGTTGCGGGGCCGGCGCCGGGCCTGTTGACCGCCACGGGCGTGGCCGAGGAGCTGGCCCGCGAGCCGGCCCGCGACCTCCCGGCCGAGCGGGTCTCGCACGAGGTCGCCTGGGAGGTCCCGACCGGCGAGCTCGGCGAGCAGCGCGGCCCCGACGGCAGTCTCCGGGGGCGGCTTCGGTGCGCCGGCGCGACGACGCGGGCGCGCGGAGACCGGGGGCGCTGAGACCCCGCGCGGGTCGCGGATCGCGCGCCGATCTGACCCGCCTCCGTTACCCGCGAGCAGTTCGCCGCCGAGGCCGCCTACGGCTACCCGCCGGAGCGCGAGCGCATGACACAGGGCTGATGCGACCGGTCAGCCGCCGGGCGGCTGGTAGTCGACCGAGCGCTCCGCGGCCGCGTCGACCTCCTCCGGCGTCAGCAGGACGGTCGTCGACACCTTGACAGCGCCCGACGCGTTGACCGTGAGCGCGACCGCGGCGGCGCTCTCGTTGTCGGGGAGATCGACGATCGTGTGCACGTCACGGTCGCCGAACGCGAAGTAGAAGGTCTCGAGACGGCCGCCGGCGCTCTCGGCGACCTTCGCCACGGCGTCGCGTCTCGCGCTGCCGCCGGCACTGCGGACACCTTTGACGCCCTCGAGCGTGTACGCCGCCTCGATGAGGTACTTAGGCATGTCGCCTCCTGGGCTCGTTTGATCGCGAGCTTCTCACTACCCAAAAGTCGGTGCAAGGCGGGTTGATCGCCGCGCGCAGGCAAAGCTTTGGTAAAGATCGGCAGGCGGCGACTTAGGATCACGCCCGTGGCTCGGGTCCTGCTCGTGGAGGATGACCGCGACATCGCGGAGCCGCTCGTCCGCGCCCTCGCGCGCGAGGGGTACGACGTATCGGAGGCCGGCGACGGGATGGTCGCGCTCGACGCCGTCCTCGGCGCCCCGCCGGACCTGATCATCCTCGACATCGGCCTTCCGGGGATGAGCGGGCTCGACGTCTGCCGGCACGTCCGCGAGGCCCGGCCGCAGCTGCCGATCCTCGTCCTGACCGCCCGCGACGGCGAGCAGGATACGATCGCGGGGCTGGACGCCGGGGCCGACGACTACGTGACCAAGCCGTTCCGCGTCTCGGTCCTGCTCGCGCGCGTGCGGGCGATGCTCCGGCGGACCCCGCCCGCCGCGCTCGTGGCCGGCGACGTCCGCGTCGACGGGAGGGCGCGCCGCGCCTGGCGCGGCGACCGCGAGCTGGAGCTGTCGCCGAAGGAGTTCGACCTGCTCGCGCTGCTGGTGCGCGAGGCCGGCCGGGCGGTCGCCCGCGACCACATCATGCAGGAGGTCTGGGACGCGACCTGGTTCGGGTCCACCAAGACGCTCGACATGCATATGTCGTGGCTGCGACGCAAGCTCGGCGAGCCGCCGCTGATCGCGACCGTGCGGCGCGTCGGCTTCCGGTTAGAGACCTGATGCGACGGCAGCTGATCGCGACGACGGCGCTGATCGCGCTCGCGGCGATCTTGGTGCTCGGCATCCCGCTGGGAACGGTCGAGAGCACACGCGCGCGCAACGACGCGATCGAGCACCTGGAGCGCGAGGCGGACACGATCGCGGCCGCCGTCGACGTCACGACGAAGGCGCACCCGGATCAGCTGGCGGCGTGGCTGCACCACGGGCACGCCGCGCTCGTCGCCGACGGCGGCCAGACGTTCCGGATCGGGCGGATGCCGGCAGGCGAGCTGCTGTCGACCCGCTCCGGAGCGGCGCAGGGCGTGCACGTCACGATCTTCGCGCCGGCCGCCGAGGCGGCCGCCGGCCGCCGCAACGTGTGGCTGCTCATCGCCGTGCTGGCGATCGCCGGCACGGCGGCGGCGGCCGGGCTCGCGATCTTGCAGGCCCGGCGCCTGATCCGGCCGCTCGAGCGGCTCGTCGCCACGTCGGACCGCCTGGGGGCGGGCGACTTCTCGGCCCGCGCCGGCCGGATCGAGCAGCCCGAGCTCGACCGCGTCGCCGTTGCGCTGGACGGCGCGGCGGTCCAGATCGCCCAGCTCGTCGGCCGCCAGCGGGAGTTCGCGGCGAACGTCTCGCACCAGCTGCGGACGCCGCTGACGGCGATGCGGCTCTGGCTCGACGAGCTGGCGACGCTCGACGATCCGGTCGCCGCACGCGACGTGATCACGTCGACGCAGCGCGTCGCCGACCGGCTCGAGCGCACCGTCGCGGACCTGCTGGCGCTCGCGCGCGCCGGCGACATCGGGCAGCCGCGCGACGTCGATCTGGCCGACCTCGCGCGCGAGCACGCCGCCGGCTGGGCGCCGCTGTACGCGCGCGTCGGACGGCGGCTGCAGACGAGCGCGGAGACGCCGCTGCCGGCGCGGGTGAGCCCCGGCGGCGTGGCGCAGGCGCTCGACGTCCTGCTCGAGAACGCGATCGCGCACGGCGGCGGCACGACGCGCCTGACCGCGTCCGAGGCCGACGGCCGCAGCGTGCTCGCCGTCGAGGACGACGGGCCAGGCGTGCCGAAGGGGATGGAGCTCGAGATCTTCGACCGCGCGGTCTCGACCGCCGGGTCGACCGGGCTCGGGCTCCCCCTCGCGCGTGCGCTGGTCGAGGCCGAGGGCGGGCGCCTCGTGCTCGCCTCCCCGCGCCCGGCCCGCTTCGAGATCTTGATCCCGCGTCCACGAGCTCACGGGTCAGAGGGTGAGCTGTGACCGGCATCGAGGGTGCAGTTTGAGTCCAGGTCGTAGGAGGGGATGGATATGGATGAACCACGCCGGTTACGGCGTCGCTCCGCGTTGCTGCTGTTGACAGCGGCGCTCAGCACCGCGGCTGTCGCGGTCGCGCTCACGTCGACCGTCGCGTCACGCGCGTCGGCGAGCCCGAGCGCGCACGAGACGCCGGTGGTCGACGTCGACCACCTTTATCAGGAGCTGTACGGGATGTCCTCCAGCTACAGCTACCGCATCTCCGGCGCCGACGGGCCGCCGGACGATCCGTCGAACCCGTTCAACGTCGCGCCGACGGTGAACGGGTGGCAGGAGCTCTTCGCGCACTGGAAGGGCCAGCTGACGAGCACCACCGTCAACGGGCCGCTGGCGTCGTTCGCCACCGCCTCCGATCACTACTTCCGCCGCACGGGCGGCTACCGCTTCGACTCCGACGACGCCGAGGTCACGATCCCCGGCGCGACGTGCCCGGGCCAGCGCGTGCTGCTCGCCGCGCATCCCGACGAGGCGCCGGTGAACCCGGACGTCGTCGATGAGATCAACACCGGCTCGACGAACGGCGTGACGGGCTTCGGCGCGGCGCGGCGCGAGATCACCGACTCCAACCTCGGCAACGAGGGCGCCTACGACGGCCTCTCGGGCGTCGCGGTCACCGAGGCCGAGTACCAGGCGCTGCTGCGCTGGTACGACGAGAACGGCACCTACCCGAAGCGCACGCTGAAGGTCGCGCTGCTCGACGCGTCGCGCGGCAAGACGCCGGACGGGCTGTTCAGCCGTGAGGGCTCGAAGTACTACGCCGACAACCTGCTGCCCGCCGGTCCCCAGGGCCAGTACGTCCTGTTCGCGAACATGGACTCGCTCGGGCTCGACTACCCGGCGTATCACCTCGGCACCCAGTACTACTGGAACAACATCACGGGCGGCGGCGTGCCGCCGTGGTTCACCTTCATCAAGGCGACCCCGTCTGCGCCGAACTCGGCGTACCACGACGCGAGCGGCGCGATCACCGGCAACGCGGCGGCGATCTCGCAGCTGCATACGAACCTCCAGAGCGCCGTCTCCGCCGGCTTCGCCGAGCAGGGCGCCAAGTACGCGTTCTCCTCTCCGGCGGAGAACCCGCTCAAGTACAACCAGACCGGCCAGGCGCCGAACCCGTACAGCGGCTCCGCCCCGGTCCTGCCGGCCTACTCGGCGGCCGACCAGGCGAAGTTCTCGCCGGTCCGCGACGACACGGACGCGCTCGAGGACGAGCAGGCGTTCTTCGCCAAGGGCATCCCGGGATTCACCGTCTCGGGCGTCAAGAACACCAACGTCGACGAGAACCCCTACGCCGCGTCGGTCAGCGACGCCGTCAAGGCGACCCCGGTCATCGGCTACGCCGGCAACCAGACCACGTTCCAGCTCGGCGGCGGCACGCCCGTCGCGGGCATGACGACGACGGCCGCCCCGGTGGCCGCGGGCGACACGAACGTGAAGGTCGCCGCGGTGGTCAACCTCGCCGTCGGCAACGCGATCTTCATCGACCGCGGCTCCGACATCGAGTACGACCAGATCACGGCGATCGGGACCGCGGGCGCCACGGGCACCGGCGTGACGCTCGCCACCCCGCTGAAGGCCGCGCACGCGAGCGGCGTGCCGTTCAACGTCAACCAGGTCCAGCCGATCGGCTTCACCGGCGACACGATCGACCACCTGAACTACTTCGCCGGTGGGGCGCCGCACGGCCCCGACGGCGCAAGCCAGCCGACCGAGGAGCTCAAGCGGGCGCTCGAGCTGCCGGCCCAGTGGACGAGCATGCTGCTCGCCGGCGACGACTACGCCGGCTCGACGGCGAAGCCGACCACCCCGGTCGCGTACTTCGAGACCACCCCGGCCAAGCCGGCGTCGACGCTCACCGTCACCTTCGACGCGGGCTTCGCCCGTGCCGCGGACGGCAGCAGCGACGGGCTGACCTACTACTGGGACTTCGGCGACGGGACGCACGCGACCGGCAAGACCGTGTCGCACACGTTCTCCGGCCCGGTCTACGCCGACGTCAAGCTGGCGGTCGGCAAGGGCGGCTCGTGGGGCCTGTACCGGCAGGCACTGCCGGTCGACAGCCCGGCCGGACCCGCGCCGGCCACCAACCCCTGCGGCACGTTCACGCCCGGCGAGTCGGCCGCGCTGATCCAGGCCGCGCAGAACGGCGGCCCCGCCGCCAAGGCAGAGGAGGTGTCGCGATGAGGCGGCTGGTGCTGGTGCTCGCCGTCATCGCGGCGGCGATCCCGGTCGCGGTCTCGACCGCGAGCGGCGCTCCGGACGGCCATGGCGCCCCGCACGCCAAGGCGCTGCTGGCCACCGCCGAGCACCCGGTGATCGACAACGACTTCCTCTACCACGAGGAATGGTTCTCGCAGTCGCAGTTCGTGTCCCGCGTCGCCGGCGCCGACGGCTCGCCGGTCGATCCCGCCAACAGCAACAACCTGCCGCCGAACTACAACGGCGCGAACGAGTTCTACGGCTGGTGGAAGAGCGAGTCGACGAACACCGACGACTCGCACATGGGCCCGATGGGCAAGTTCCTCACGGCCAAGGACCACTTCAGCGCGTGCTGCAGCTCGAGCGGCAACCAGACGTACCCGTACCAGCTCGACAACGCGACCGTCACGATCCCCGGCCAGTCGTGTCCGGGCCAGGTCGTCCTGATCGCCGGCCACAACGACTCGACGCCGACGTCGACGAGCGTGGCCAACGGAGCGCAGACCGGCACCGCCACGCCGATGAGCGGAATCAGAGGAGGCAACTGGGGCAACGGCTCCCCATATGACGCCGACACCGGGATAACCATGGGCATGGCCGAGTTGCAAGGGCTCATGCGCTGGTACCAGTTGAACGGCACGTATCCGAAGCGCACGATCAAGACCGGCCTGTTCGACGCCGAGGAGACCGGACTGGTCGGCTCGGGCGAGTACTCGCAGACCGACACGCCGACGACGCTCGCCGTGCCGGTCCCGGCGGGCGCGACGACGATCAACGTCGCGTCCGCCAACGGCATCGGGGCCGGCTCGGACATCGTCGTCGACCAGGCCGGCAACCACGAGGTCAAGACGATCAAGACGGCCGGCACGGCCGTGCGCACGGCGACCACCCTGTCGGCGGCCGCGGCGGCCGGCGACACGAACATCAAGGTCGCCAGCGTCAGCAACATGGTCGCCGGCGAGCGGATCAGCGTCGACACCGGCGCCAACCAGGAGCTGGGCACGATCAAGACGGTCGGCACGTCCGGCGCCACCGGCACCGGCGTGACGCTCGCCGGCGCGCTGACCGGCGCGCACGCGAGCGGCGTCGCCGCGCAGGACCTCGGCAGCGGTCTGACGCTGACGAGCCCGCTCGCCAAGGCCTACCCGTCCGGCACCACCGTGACGCGCACGGCGCTCGGCCTGATCCCCGACGGTCCGCAGGGCCAGTACGTGATGGTCGCCAACATGGACCAGAACGGCATGGAGTACCCCGCCTACCACTGGGGCACCCAGCACTACCTCAACAACATCGTGGGCGGCGGCGTCGGGCCGTGGTACACGAACATCAACGCGAGCCCGCTCGCCGCGAACAACATCTACCCGGCCACGTCGGCCGCGTGGGCGCGGATCCAGGCCAACATGCCGGCGGAGGTCGCGTTCCGCGGCGCCATTGCCGACTCCGTCTCCCAGGCCTTCCAGGTCCTGGGCCAGAAGTACAACTTCAGCATGCCGCTGGAGAACCCGCTGCGGCTGGACCAGGTCGGCTCGACGCCGGTCGACCCGACGACCCAGACCGTCCCGGCATACTCGCCGGAGGACCAGCAGAAGTACTCGCCGGTCCTCGACGACGGCCTCGGCCGCACCGACCAGGTGTCGTTCATCAACCGGGGCATCCCCGGCTACGGCATCGTCGGCGCCTACGACTCGAGCAGCAGCCAGGCGGTCGGCGGCAACGAGAACCCGTATCCGGCGTCCTACACCAGCAAGCCAGGCCTGAGCGCGTTCGCGGGCCAGGACACCATCGACGACTACATCCAGCACCTGAACTACTTCGCGTCCGGCACCACGCACGGACCGGGGGGCGTCCAGACGCCGTCGGAGGGCCTCAAGCGAGCGCTCGAGCTGCCGGCGACCTGGACGGACTACCTGATCCAGCGCGACCAGTACGCGGGAGCGGTGCCGAAGGGCAACGGCAACGTCTCGTACTTCGAGACCGACCCGGCCAAGCCGACGACGACGAACACCGTCACGTTCGACGCATCGTTCAGCCGCACGCCGGACGGCTCGACGAGCGGGCTGAAGTACTTCTGGGACTTCGGCGACGGCCACACGGCCGCCACCGCCAACCAGAAGGTGACCCACACGTACGCGAGCACGGCGCCGCACTACTACGACGTCAAGCTCTACACGCTCGACGGCGGCGGCCACGAGGGCTACTACCGGCAGGCGCTGCCGGTCGAGTTCCAGCCGACGCTCTCCCCGGCGACCCCGCCGGCGAGCGAGCCGACCCCGCCGGCGACGGATCCGTGCGGGAGCCTGACGGCGACCGAGCAGTCCTCGATCGCCGGCCTGGCGAAGATCGGGTTCGGGCAGCTCGGCGGCGGCGCGTCGGAGGTCGACGGCACCTACACCAGCGGCGATGTCGGGGGCACGGTGCCCGCGACGCTGTCGCTGACGCTGGGTGCGCCGGCGTCGTTCGGCGCGTTCACGCCGGGCGTCGACAAGACCTACAGCGCGTCGACGACCGCGAACGTGATCTCGACCGCGGGTGACGCGACGCTGAGCGTGAGCGACCCCGGTCACCTCGCGAACGGGGCGTTCTCACTGCCCGACCCGCTGCAGGTGACGGTGAACCCGTCCTCGTGGTCGGCACCCGTCTCCAATGGCGGGGTCGCGATCGGGTTCAGCCAGCACATCGGCGCCGCCGATGCGCTCCGGACGGGGAGCTACTCGCGGACGCTGACGTTCACGCTGTCCACGACCACGCCATAGAGCAGGGCTTCGCCTGCCAGGCGAGCGACGGTTCGCCGTCGCTCGCCTTCGGCGACGTTACAGTGCCCCGGGCTCCGGCCCGGGGCACACGCCGGACGAGGAGGGAACAACGGATGACGAGACGGATCGTGGCGGCGGCGGCGCTGGTGCTCGCCGGATGCGGCGGCGGTGGCGGCGGTGGCCCCGCTCCGGCCGTGAAGGGCAGCCCCGAGCTGGTCCCGTTCGAGGACGCGCTGCCCGCCGCGCTGACCCGGCGCCCGCCGGCGCCGGCGCCGGCCTGCCGCGCTTCGCAGTTGAAGGTCGCCGGCAACGGCGTGCAATTCGTCCCGGGCACCCAGCAGGGCGGGATCGGAAGCGTCGTCGTGCGCAACGGCGGCACGCGGCCGTGCCGGCTCACCGGCCGGCCGGAGGTCCGCTTCGTCGGCGGCACGGCGCCTCCGCGCCAGCGCCAGCGGGCGCTCGCGCCGGACGCGCCCGCGTTCCCGAAGGTCGCGCCGCCGGCCGCGTCGCTGCTGGCGCTCCAGCCGGGCCAGTCCGCCGCGCTGACCATCGACTGGGAGAACTGGTGCCCGCAGTCGCGCGAGCGCGCGAACCTGCAGCCCCCGAAGGCCTTGCGCGTCACGCTCCCCGGGGGCCGGGGCAGCGTCGACGTGAAGTACAACGCGGTCGTCTCCTGCGACCACCAGGATCGCCCGTCGGTGATCGGCGTGCGGCCGTTCGCGCCTGAGCCGCTCGCCGAGAGCAGCGGCTTCACGACGGCGCCGATGACCGCGTCGGTGCATCCCCTGGGCGGCGGGAAGGGCGCGCTGCGCGGGCGCCGCGGGCAGGTCCTGCGGTTCGCCGTCGAGCTGCGCAACGCCTCCAGGACCGAGACCGTCTCCTTCGGCCGCTGCCCGCTGGTGGCGGAGAAGTTCGCGCCGGTGGGGGCGACGGAGGCGCATCAGCTCAACTGCGCGGCGGCCGCTCCGATCAAGCCGAAGCAGGCCCGCTGGTTCGAGATGCGGGTGCGCGTGCCGGCGAAGGCGCCGCTGGGCGCCAACGGGCTCTTCTGGCGGCTCGACCCGGAGGGCGAGTTCGCGCCCCAGGTCGTGGCGCGGGTCGTGGTGGCGCCGTGAGGCGGGCGATCGCGCTGGTCGCGCTCGCGCTCGCGGCCTGCGGCGGCGCGAAGGCGCCGGGTGAGACGCCGTCGGCGACCGCGACCGCGACCGCGACGGCGACCGCGACGCCCGCCGGGGCCGCGATCGCGCCGGCGGACCAGCCGGCGTGCACGGCCCTGTTCGCGCGGCTGCAGCGCGTCACCGTCGCGCTGAGCAGCAGCTCGGAGCTGATCGCGCAGTCCGAGAACCAAGGCGATCTGAGCGGCCGGATCGCGACCGAGCAGCAGCAGCTCCAGCGCTCCGCGCAGCTGATGGATGCGGCCGTCGTCCCCGCGCCGCTGACCGGCGCCAACCGCCGGCTGGTCGCGGCGCTGCGCACGTACGCGCGCGACTTCGGCCGCGCCAAGGCGCCCGCCAAGCGCGGCGACTTCCAGGCCGCCGTCCAGGCCATGACCGACAAGCCCACCGTCGATCGCATGCTCGCGGCCGCGAAGGCGATCGAGGACGCCTGCGGCGGCGGGTAGCGCTCGCGCGCGGTGAGGCGCCAATAACGCTCGCCGGGGCCTGCGCCCGGGTAGCCCCTATGGGCCCCCTAGCGATTGGACGGTGTATGCAAGCTTCTCAGCAGAAGGTCGTGCAGTACCTGGGCGAGGCCCGGGCCAGTGAGCAGGCGCTCATCCGCGTGCTGCAGTCGCAGATCGCGATGACGCCTCGCGGTACCTACCGGACGGCGCTCGAGCAGCATCTGCGCCAGACCCGCGATCACGCGACGCGCGTGGATGACCGCATCAGCGAGCTCGGCGGCGCCGGCAGCGCGCTCGGGACCGCCGTCGGCGCGGTCGAGAGCGTCGTCGGCCAGGTGCTCGCGGTCGGCAAGACGCCGCTGGATCTGCTGCGCGGGTCGGGCGGCGAGGAGAAGGTGCTCAAGAACGCCAAGGACGCGGCCGCCACCGAGGCGCTGGAGATCGCGACGTACACGGCGATCGAGCGTCTGGCCCAGGACGTCGGCGACACGGAGACCGCGCGGCTGGCGGTGTCGATCCGCGGCGACGAGGAGAAGATGCTCGCCCGCGTCATGCGTGAGATCCCCAAGCTGACCGACGCGGTCGCGCGCGCGGAGGTCGAGGGCAGCCCGTCCTATGACGTGACCAAGACGGGCGCCGCCGACGCCACGCGCGCGGCGGGCAGGACCGCCAAGGGCGCCGCCCGGCGGACGACGTCGCGCGCGAAGCGGACCGCGCGGCAGGCGCGCAAGGCGCCCGGCGTCGCGCAGGTCGAGGGCCGGGCGAAGGGCGCCGTGGCGTCCTCCGGCGACCTCGCGATCCCACGCTACGACGAGCTGACCGCCGACGAGGTCGCAGGCCGGCTGCGCGAGCTCTCGCAGATCGACCTGGCCAAGGTCGACGCCTATGAGCGGCGCCACGAGAACCGCGCGACGATACTCAGCCGCATCAGCACGCTGCGCGGCGATGAGCCATGGCCCGGCTACGACGAGCTCACCGTCGGGGAGATCGAGGCGGCCATCGGCGCGGGCGGCGACGATCGCGCTCAGAGGGTCCGCGCCTACGAGCGCGCCCACAAGAACCGCGCCGGCGTCCTCCAGGCCGCCGAGCGCGAGCGCGCGACCGCGTGACTCACCCGGGGCCCGGCGCCCGCCGGGCCCCGCGCCGTCCGAGGTCTACCGCCGGCCCGTACGCGCGCACGGCGACCAGGCGTGCGACGCTTGGTTCGTGTCCGGCATCCCGCGCGGCCCCATCATCGTGCTCATCTCCTCCGCGGGCGGGCTCGATGCGCTCACGCGCGTGCTCGCGTGCCTGCCGGCCGCACTTCCCGCGGCGGTGGTGGTCCTGCAGCACCACAATCCCGATCAGGTGAGCCGGCTGGCCGGGCTGCTCGAACGCGTGGCGCCGCTGCCGGTCGCCGACGCCCGCGACGGCGACCGGCTGGAGCCGGGGCGCGTGTTCGTCGCCCCGAGCGGCTTCCACACGCTGATCGGGCGCGACCGCACGCTCGCGCTCGTCCGCTCCGGCCCGCGGCCTCCGCTGCGGCCGTCGGGAGACCTGCTGCTGACGTCGCTCGCGATCTCGGTGGGCACGGACGCGATCGCGGTGGTGCTCACCGGGTTCGGCAGCGACGGCGCCGCCGGCGTCACCGCGGTCAAGCGCTTCGGCGGCACGTTGATTGCGTCGGATCGGGCCAGCTCGCGCGAGTTCGGGATGCCCGAGGCGGCGATCGACACCGGCGACGTCGACCATGTGCTGCCGCTGGACGAGATCGGTCCCGCCCTGATGCGGCTGGTGTCGCCGGCGCCGCACCGGTGATCGCGGCTCAGCCGTCGATCGGGATCCGCGCGACCAGCGAGGTGCCGGCGCCGGGGGCGCTCGCGATCTCGATCGTCCCGTTGAGCGCCTCGACGCGATCCCGCAGGCCGGTGAGCCCGGAGCCGAGGCCGGGATCGGCGCCGCCCGCGCCGTCGTCGCGGACCTCGAGCCGCAGCACGCCGTCCTCGACCGCGGCCTTCACCTCGGCTTGCCGCGCACCCGCGTGCTTGACGGCGTTCGTCAGCGCCTCGCTGATGACGAAGTAGGCGGTCGCCTCGACCGCCGGCGGGAACCGCTCCGGGGTCACCTCCGCGGTGACCGGGAGCGAGTTGCGCGACACGAGCGCGTCGACGCCGGAGCGCAGGCCCCCGCTGGTGAGGACGCCGGGGAGGATCCCGTGCACAAGCTTGCGCAGCTCGGCGTTCGCGTCGCTCGCCTGGTCGAGCGCCTCGCGCAACAGCGGCTCCAACGTGGCGTTGCCCGGCCCGAGCTCGCGCAGCGCGAGCTTGAGCGTGATCACGGCGTTCACGAGGCGCTGCTGCGCGCCGTCGTGCAGGTCGCGCACGATCCGGCGCCGCTCGTCGGTGGCGGCGGCGACGACGCGGTTGCGCGAGGCGGCGAGCTGGGCGCGGCTGTCGGCGTTGGCGATCGCGGTGGCGACGAGCTCGGTGAACCCCGCGATGCGCTGCTCGGTGTCGGGCGGGATCGGCTGCGGCTGCGCCGTCGCGGCGATCACCACGCCCCAGAGCCGGTCCTCGACGACGATCGGGCTGCCGACCCCGGACCGCAGGCCGAGGCGGCGGACGTACGCGATGGGGCCGCCGGTGGTCCGCGTGGCATCGTCGATGCGCGCCGCCCTGCCGGTCCGCAGCACGATCGTCGGGATGTTGTGTCCGCCCGGCGGGGACCGCGTGCCGACCTCGAGCCGTTCGGGCAGCTTGCTCCACGTCGCCACCGCGACCGCGGTGCCGTCGGGCTCGTAGCGGAAGATGTGGACGGCGTCCGTCGGGGCGATCACGGCGATCTCCTCCGCGACCGCCGAGAAGATCTCGGCCGCCGCCACGCCGCTCGCGACCAGCGTCGCCACGCGCCGCAGCGCCGCCTGCTCGTCGACGCGCACGCGCAGCTCGGCGCCGCGCGCCTCGGCGGTCCGCCGGGCCTCGAGCAGCTCGGCGTCGACGCGCCGGCGATCGCTCACGTCGCGCGCGATGCCGTAGATCACGTTCTGCTGCGGCACGGCCCGGGCGCTCCATTGGAGCCAGCGCTCGGAGCCGTCGGCGCAGATGAAGCGGCTCTCGAACTGGACGACGTCGCGCCCGTCCGCCAGCTCGGTGAACATCTCCCGGGCCGCCTCCAGGTCGTCCGGGTGGACGAGCTCCTCGTACGGCCGCGACAGCAACTCCTCGTTCGAGTAGCCGAGCGTCCGCTCGAACGCCGGGTTGACGCGCTTGCAGTAGCCGTCGAACCCGACGACGACGAGCGGGTCGAGCGAGAGCTCGAAGATGCGCTCGAGTTCGTGCTGCGCCCGCCGGCGCATGGCGAGCGCGCGCGCCACCAGGACGACCACGCCCGCCGCCGCGAACGGCGCGATGCGGGGCAATGCTGGGGATCGAGGTCGCGAACCCACCTCTCGCTCCATCGTTGGACTACTGCCCGTACCGCTCTGGATTCTGACCGCTCGGATCGCGCGCAAGCACGACCCGCGGTTCGGGTAGGCCTGGGACCATGGCCACCCAGACCCGCAACAGCTCCCAGGGCATCCTCTCCGACGATCGCAGCCGGCAGCGCGAGGAGATCGTCGCGATGCTCACCAGGGCGTACTGGATGGAGCTCGAGACCGTCATCAACTACGTCACGAACTCGACCAATCCGGACGGCGTGCGCGCGCAGGAGATCATCGAGTCGCTCCAGGAGGACATCCAGGAGGAGCTCGGGCACGCGCAGCAGTTCGCGACCCGGATCAAGGAGCTCTACGGCGTCGTCCCGTCCTCGGTCGACTTCACGCCCGAGCAGGTCTACCTGGCGCCGCCCGAGCACCAGACCGACATCGTGCATGTGATCAAGGGCGTGATCGAGGCCGAGACCGGCGCGATCGAGCACTACAACCGGATCATCCAGTACACCGAGGGCGTCGACCCGGTCACGAACGACATGGTGATCGCCATCCTCCGCGACGAGGAGGGCCACCGGCGGCTGTTCGAGGGCTTCCTGCGCGAGTACGAGGCCGAAGGGCGCGCCTGATCCGCAGGCCCGAGCATATGCCCGGCGAGCACCCTGAGCCGTCGCAGCGGGCCGTCGTCGGCCTGCGGGTGAACGGCGAAGACCACCGCATCGACGTCGACACGCGCGCCTCGCTGCTGGACGTGCTGCGCGAGCAGCTCGGCCTGACGGGCGCCAAGAAGGGCTGCGACCACGGCCAGTGCGGCGCCTGCACGGTGCTGCTTGACGGGCGCCGGGCCAACGCGTGCCTGGCGTTCGCGGTCGCGCATGACGGCGCGGAGGTGAGGACGATCGAAGGGCTCGCGGGCGAGGACCTGCATCCCGTCCAGGCCGCGTTCGTCGAGCACGACGGGTTCCAGTGCGGGTACTGCACGCCCGGGCAGATCTGCTCGGCGGTCGGGATGCTCGACGAGCTGGCCCGCGGCTGGCCCAGCTTCGCCGGCGGCGACGAGCTCGGGGCGGACGAGGTTCGCGAGCGCATGAGCGGCAACATCTGCCGCTGCGGCGCCTACCCCGGCATCGTCGCGGCGATCCTGGAGGCCGGGCGATGAGGCCGTTCACGTACGAGCGGGCGAGGGACGCCGCGGGCGCGGTCGCCGCGATCGACGGCGAGACGATGTTCCTCGGCGGCGGCACCAACCTCGTCGACCTCATGCGCCTCGGCGTCGCGCGCCCGCGCCACCTCGTCGACGTCACGCGGCTCCCGTACGCGGCCGTCGAGGAGACTCCCGACGGCCTGCGGATCGGCGCGACCGCGCGCAACAGCGACGTGGCGGCCCACTCGCTCGTGCGCGAGCGCTATCCCGTGCTCTCGCAGGCGCTGCTGTCGGGCGCGTCGGGCCAGCTGCGCAACCTCGCGACGATCGGCGGCAACCTGCTTCAGCGCACGCGCTGCCCGTACTTCCAGGACGTCACGAAGCCGTGCAACAAGCGCCGGCCGGGGTCGGGCTGCCCGGCACGCGAAGGCGCGCACCGCAACCTCGCCATCCTCGGCCACTCCGATGCGTGCGTCGCCACGCACCCGTCGGACATGGCGGTGGCGCTCGCCGCGCTCGGCGCCCAGGTGCACGTGCACGGGCGCGACGGGGAGCGGACGATCCCGATCCCGGGGCTGCACCGCCTCCCCGGCGACCGTCCCGACCGCGACACGGTGCTCGAGCCGGGCGAGCTGATCACGGCGGTCACGCTCGGGCCCGTGGCGGGCCGCGGGGCGTATCGCAAGGTGCGCGAGCGGGCGTCGTTCGCATTCGCGCTCGTTTCGGTGGCGGCGGTGCTCGACGTCGGCGACGGGACGGTGCGCGACTGCCGGATCGCGCTGGGCGGGGTCGCCCACGTGCCGTGGCGGGCGGAGCGGGCGGAGGCGGTACTGCGCGGCGCGCCCGCGACCGAGACCGCGTTCCGCGAGGCCGCCGGCGCGGAGCTGAGCGCGGCCGAGCCGCTGCGCGACAACGCCTTCAAGGTTCCGCTCGCGCGCAACGCGATCGTGCGGACGCTGCTGGAGCTGGCGGCATGACCGTCACCCCCGCGCCCGCGCTCGGCGCGCCGCTCGAGCGCGTCGAGAGCCGCGAGAAGGTGGCGGGCGAGGCGCGCTACGCCTACGAGTACGGCGGCGACGACCTCGCCTACGCGTGGATCGTCGGCGCGACGGTCGCGCGCGGCAGCGTCCGCGCCGTCCATGCCCCGTCCTCGCCCGGCCTGATCGCGGTGCTCAGCCACTCCAACGCGCCCGTCCTGCGGCCCGGCGGCGACCCCGAGCTGCTGGTCCTGCAGTCCCCCGCCGTGGCCTACCGGGGCCAGGTCGTCGCGCTGGTCGTCGCCGAAAGCCTCGAGGAGGCGCGCGAGGCGGCCCGGCTGGTGCGGGTGGAGTACGACGCCGAACCCCACGACGTGCTGCTGCGGCCCGACCACCCGAAGCTCTACAAGCCCGACAAGGTCAACCCGGCCTACCCGACCGACACCGAGCACGGCGACTTCGACGCGGCGTTCGCGGCGGCGGACGTGCGCGTCGACGCGACCTACGAGACGCCGGCGCTGCACAACAACCCGATCGAGCCGCACGCCACGACCGCGATGTGGGACGGCGGCGGCGTCACGCTCTACGACGCGACGCAGGGCGCCGCCGCGGCGCGCGGGCCGCTCGCGGACGTGCTCGGGCTGGAGCCGGAGCAGGTGCGCGTGATCGCTCCCCACGTCGGCGGCGGCTTCGGCTCCAAGGGCACGCCGCGGCCGAACGCCGTGCTCGCCGCGCTTGCGGCCAAGGCCACCGGCCGGCCGGTGAAGCTCGCCGTGACCCGCCAGCAGATGTTCAAGCTGACCGGCTATCGCACCCCGACGATCCAGCGACTGCGGCTCGGCGCGAGTGCCGACGGGCGCCTGAAGGCGATCGCGCACGAGGTCGCCGAGCAGTCCTCGACGCTGCGCGAGTTCGCCGAGCAGACCGCCGTCGCCACGCGGATGATGTACGCGGGCGCCAACCGCCGCACCGCGCACCGGCTCGTCCGCCTCGACGTCCCGACGCCCTCGTGGATGCGTGCGCCCGGCGAATGCCCCGGCATGTTCGCGCTCGAGTCGGCGATCGACGAACTCGCCGCCGCCTGCGGGATCGATCCGGTCGAGCTGCGCATCCGCAACGAGCCGGAGCGCGCGCCGGAGGAGGACGTGCCGTTCAGCTCGCGCCACCTCGTCGCATGCCTGCGCGAGGGCGCGGCGCGCTTCGGCTGGGCCTCGCGCGCGCGACGGCGGCGGGGGCCGTACCTGTACGGCAGCGGCGTCGCGGCGTCCACCTACCCGGCGATGCGCCGTCCCGCGCGGGCGACGGCGCGCGAGCTGGGCGACGGCCGCTACGAGGTGCGGGTCGCCGCCGCTGACATCGGCACGGGGGCGCGCACGGTGCTGACGCAGATCGCCGCCGATGCGCTCGGCGTCGACGCGGGCGCGGTGACGATGCAGATCGGCGACAGCGCATTCGGGCCGGCGCCGGTCGCCGGCGGCTCAGCCGGCACCGCGTCATGGGGTTCGGCCGTCGCCGGCGCGTGCCGCGTCCTGCGTGAGCAGCGCGGCGGCGAGGCGGTGCACGACACGGCCGCCGAGATCGAGGCGGAGGAGAAGTACGCCCGCCACGCGTTCGGCGCGCAGTTCGTCGAGGCGCGCGTCGACACCTACACCGGCGAGGTCCGGGTGGAGCGCATGCTCGGCGCGTTCGCCGCCGGGCACATCCTCAACCCGCGCACCGCCCACTCGCAGTTCGTCGGCGCGATGACGATGGGCGTCGGCATGGCGCTGTTCGAGGAGAGCGTGCTCGACCTCGAGTTCGGCGACTATCTCAACCACGACCTCTCGCAGTACCACGTGCCGGTGCACGCCGACATCCGCGACGTCGACGCCGTCTGGCTCGAGGAGGAGGACCCGCACCTGAACCCCATGGGTTCCAAGGGGATCGGCGAGATCGGCATTGTAGGCGCGGCCGCCGCGGTCGCCAACGCGGTGCACGACGCGACCGGGATCCGATTCCGCTCGCTGCCGCTGCGGCCCGATCGCGTGCTCGACGCGCTCGAGCGCGCTTAGCGCGCGAACAGCCGGCTGACCGTCGCGACGGCGGGCTTCGGGCGCCCGCCGTACGTGTACAGCCCCTTCGCATTGATGCCGCGCCGCAGCCGGATCCCCGGCGCGTGCCCGCGCACGGAGCCGCCGAGGAAGTTCGGCCGCAGCGCGAAGTCCTGCAGCGTCCAGGCGAGCATCCCGCTCAGGTGGGGATCGGCCTGGTAGGCGCGGATGTGGCGCGCGAGCAGGCGGGCCTGGAAGCGCAGGCCGCCCGGTGCGTCGGGCGGGTTGCCGGCGTTGCTCTCGGCGCCGAACTCGGTGACGACGAGCACCTTGCCGGCGAACAGCGCCTGCAGGCGAGCGGTCCAGCCGCGGATGCGGGCGTCGATCGTCCCTGCCGGCGCCCAGACGTCGTCGTACCAGCCCTCGTAGTTCGTGGCGCCGACCGCGTCGACGGCGCGGTAGATGCTCCCCGCGCGCGCCGGCAGGTGGGTGCCCCAGACGTCGATCGCGACCGGGCGGCCCGGGTCCAGCCGCCGCGCCAGCCGCGCCGCGCGCCGGACGTAGGCCCGCTGCCCGTGCGGGTCGCCGTTGGACGCGACCTCGTTGATCAGGTTCCACGTCAGCACGCTGGGATGCGCGCGGGCGCCGAGGATGTCCAGCCGCGCGCGCCGGATCGCCAGCGCCTGCGCCGCCTTGCTGCGCGCGGCCCAGCGGCCGGGGACGTCGAACGGCCCGACGCCCTGCCAGACGAGGATGCCGGCGCGGTCGAGCCGCTCGAGCAGCGGCTGGCTGAGCCCGTGCTGCGCGCGCGTCGCGTTCGCGCCGATCGCCTTCAGGCGGGCGACGATCGCGTCCATCTCCGTGGGGGTGAGCGCGTCGCCGCGGCCGCGCGCGTCCTCCTGCAGCGCGGCGCCGCGCAGCCGCAGCCGGCGGCCGTTGAGGAGCAGCCGGCCACCTGTCCAGCGCAGCTCGCGCAGGCCCACGCGCGCGCGGTATCCCGTCTCGCCTCCGACCGCGAGCCGGAGCGCCGTCAAGGCGGGATGGCCGGGCGCCCAGAGCTGCGGGCGCGGGATCCGGACGGTGGTCTGAACCCATGCCGCGCGCCCCGCTCGGAGGCGCACGGGCGCGAACGCGAACGGCCGCGTGCCGAGCGTCCCGGTGACGCGGACCGTGCGCGGGCGGCCGCGGTTGCGGACGCGCACGGTGACCGCGACGTCGGCCGCGCCACCGCGCAGCCGCGTGACGATGCCCGGGGCGTCGAGCTCGCTCGGCCCGAGCCGGCGGATCGTGACCTCCCGGTTGATCCCGCCGAAGTTGAACCAGCTGCGGAACCAGCCGTCGGCGCGCATGCGCTCGGGCGAGCGCCAGTCCACCCGCAGCACCAGGCGGTGCCGGCCGGGCGACAGCCGCCGGCGCACCTCGAACGGCAGGTAGGCGCCGGTGTGCCCGCCCGCGGGGCGCCCGTCGATCCAGATCCGGGCGCGGTGGTTGACGGACTCGAAGCGCAGCGCATAGTCGCCGCCGCCGACCGCGATCGTCCGGCGGAACCACGCGACCGAGCCGCGGTAGCTCGCCAGCGTGGCGATCCGGCCGGAGTTCGGCGAGTAGGGGACGTCGATCGCGCGGCCGCCGAAGCGCCCGGCCGAGTAGCCGCGCGCGATGCCGCGGTCGTGGGGATCCGGCCGGACCGTCCAGCCGCGGTCCAGCGACTGCCGTCCCGCCGGGCCGCCCCAGCCCACCGGCGCGGCGCCCGGCGCGCTCGCCGAAGCGCCGGCGCAACCGGCGGCGAGGAGTCCGAGGAGCGCCGCCGCCACCGCGCGGCGCAGGCTGTCGCGCGCCGCGATTCGCATGGCCGGCTCCCAAGCTAGCGGCGTCGCCGCCGTGCGGGCCACTGCCCATGTTCGCCTCGCTCTTGCCGATCGACGAGCTGATCGGCGGCGACGGCCGATCGCCGGCGAGGCGGACTGATCAGCCGCCCAGCGCGCTGCGGGTGCCCGTCAGCGCGAGGATGCGCCGGACGGCCTCCGACGGGCGGGCGAGCGTGAACTCGATCCCGAGCTGCGTGGCCCGCTCGCGGATCGCCAGCAGCGCGCTGAGCCCCGTCGAGTCGACGAACTCGATCCCGCCCACGTCGAGCACGAGCGCGTCGATGCCCGGGAGCGCGATGAGCCGGTCGATCTCGGGCTCGAGCCTGAACGCCGCCGCCATGTCGAGGTCCCCGGCGATCACCACGTCGACCGCGCCTTCCCGGACGCCGGACGTGAGGCTGAAATCGCGACCGCCCACATGGGTGGGGATTCCCGGTGCGCCGGCGCGTCACTCGTGGCCGTCACCGCCCTTACGGGGAGCCGCACCATCCTGCCTCAATAGCGCACGGCGCTCTCGCTCATCCACGGCACCGCCTGCGTCGCCTGCCCGTCGACCGTCAGGCCGGCGAACTGGAGCATCGGCGCCAGCACGCGGTTGTTCTCGGCCGGGAAGTTCAGCGCGGGCGTGGAGACCTCGTCGAGCGCGGCGATCTGGGCCTCGCTGAGCGCGACGTCGATCGCGTCGAGGTTCGTGCGCAGCTGGTCGAGCCGCCGGGCGCCGATCAGCGTCGCGGCCACGCCGGGCCGGCTCTGCACCCACGCGAGCGCCACCGCGGCGGGACTCGCGCCGGCCTCCGCGGCCACCGCGTCGAGCCGGTCGATCACGCCGTGGTCGCGTTCCGAGGGCTCTCCGACGACCGCGTTGCGGCGCGCGTCGACGGCGTCCGTGCGGGCGCGCGAGTACTTGCCGGAGAGGAAGCCGCTCTTGAGCGGGCCCCACGGCATCACGCCCAGGCCGAGCTCCTGCGCCATCGGGATCAGCTCGCCCTCGGCCGTGCGCTCGAGCAGCGAGTACTCGAGCTGGAGCGCGATGATCGGGGCCAGCCCGCGGAAGTGGGCGATCGTCTGCGCCTCGGCCGCCTTCCACGCGGGGATGTCGGAGAAGCCGACGTAGCGGACCTTGCCGGCGCGCACGAGGTCGTCGAGCGCGCGCAGCGTCTCCTCCACCGGCGTGCGGCGGTCCCAGTTGTGCAGCCAGTAGATGTCGACGTAGTCGGTCCGCAGCCGCCGCAGCGATTGCTCGCACTGCTGCACGATCGCCTTGCGGCCCGCGCCGCCGCCGTTGGGGTCGCCGGGATACAGGTTGCAGAAGAACTTGGTCCCGATCACGACGCCGTCGCGCCGCGCCGAGCGCCCGGCGAAGTAGTCGCCGACGATCGCCTCGGCGTGGCCGTTGGTGTAGACGTTGGCCGTGTCGATGAAGTTGCCTCCGCGGTCGAGGTACTCGTCGAGCATGGCCTCGGACTCGGCGACGCTCGCGCCCCAGCCGTGGTCTTCGCCGAACGTCATCGTGCCAAGGCAGAACGGGCTGACCCGCAGGCCTGAGCGGCCGAGGGTGATGTAGGAGTCGAGTGGCATGACTCAAGGAGACCACCGGCGGCGTCCGGAGCGGTAGATCGATCCTGCCGCGTCCTTGCCCGATCCTGCCATCCGTGCGACTCCGGCGCGATCGCGTGCCACAGTTGAGGGCATGGACCGCCTCGGCGAGCTCGGCGCCCTGATCGCCCGTCACGCCGGCGAGGGCGTCACGCGGGCGCCGCTGGCGGGCGTGAGCCTGATGGCGTCCGGCGCGACGACCGCGCCGATCGGCAGCGTGGCCGAGCCCGCGCTCGCCGTCGTGGTCAGTGGCACGAAGCGGACGGTGCTCGGCGACACCGTGTTCGAGTACGGCGCGGGCGAGTACCTGATCGTGTCGGTCGACCTTCCCGTCACCGCCCACATCATCCGGGCCCCGTTCGTGGCCTTCGGCCTCGTCCTGCGGCCCGCGGCGATCGCCGAGCTGCTGCTCGACGCGCCGCCGGGCGGCCCGGGCGGCGGCGGCACGGCCGGGATCGCCGTCAGCGCGGCGGACGCCGACCTGCTGGATGCGACCGCGCGCCTGCTGCGCCTGCTCGACCGTCCCGCCGACGCCCGCGCGCTCGCGCCGGTGTTCGAGCGCGAGATCCTCTGGCGGCTGATCACCGGTGAGCAGGGCGCGATGGTCCGGCAGATCGGACTCGCCGACAGCCGGCTGTCGCTGATCGGCCGCGCGGTGGGCTGGATCCGGCACCACTACGACGAGACCATCCGCGTCGACGACCTCGCGCGCCTGGTTGGCATGAGCGTGTCGTCCTTCCACCGCCACTTCCGCGCGGTGACGGCGATGACGCCGATCCAGTATCAGAAGCAGGTCCGCCTGCAGGAGGCGCGCGCCCGCCTGATCGCGCAGCCGGGCGACGTCGCCGGCGTCGGGTTCGCCGTCGGCTACGAGAGCGCGTCGCAGTTCAGCCGCGAGTACCGGCGCCGCTTCGGCGTCCCGCCGAGCCGCGACGCCGAGCTCCTGCGGCAGGCGAGCACGTCTGGTCTCGCGAATCCGTGAGGCCAGACGCAACGGTTCCGCGGGCCAGCGATCCGCCATCCCTCCGGGCGTACGGTCCTTAGAGATAGGCGATCCCCAGGTGAGCCGCTCACCTGGGCAAAGGAGTGACGGACCATGAACCCGATCCGGAGACGTCGCGCGGCGCTGGCCGCCGCGCTGGGCACGCTCGCCATCGCCGCACCGCTGGCGGGCGCGGGCGCCGCACGCGCCGATGGCATCGCGGCCGCCGGCTGGGGCGGCACTCCCGGGCTGCTGGTCGGGACCGGCGGCCCGTTGGTCGGGCAGACCGCGGCCGTCATCGGCCCGTCGATCATCACCACCGCCCCGGCGACGTTCATCAACACGAGCAACCAGGTCACGGCCGGCGGCGCGTGGTCGGGCGGCCAGGCCAGCGGAACGGCCATCGGCAACGGCTGATCGCAGTACCGGCGCCCGCGCCGGCGCCGGCGCCGCCGGCGCGCGGCTAGCAGGTGCCGAGCATCGCCGCGAGCGCGTCGTGCTCGGGCGCGGTGATGGTGAGCTTCCAGGTGGACTTGACGTCGACCCACCAGCGCGCGTAGGAGCACCAGGAGGACCTCAGCGGCGGCCGCCACTCGTCCGGGCTGCGGTCGCCCTTGGAGCGGTTCGAGCTCGCGCTGACGGCGATCAGCTGCGGATCGTCGAGGTCGTTCGCGAACGCGTCGCGGCGCGCGGCGGTCCACGTGCGCGCGCCTGAGATCCAGGCGTTGGCGAGCGGGACGACGTGATCGATGTCGAGCTTGCTCGAGCTGCGGATGATCGTGCCGTCGTAGTAGCTGCGCCAGCGGCCGGCGATCGGATGGCACTGGGCGTCGGTCATGACGTGGCTGCCGTCGCGGCGCAGGACCTCCTCGCGCGTGTCGCAGCGGTCGCCCACGCTGTCCCAGCCCCCGAACTTCGCCCGCGTGTAGCCGCTACGCGGGCCGGGGGCCGCGACCCTCAGACGCGCCAGCGCCACGACGGAGCGCCCGGCGCTCGGCGGCGCCGGCGGCGCCGCCCACGCTGACGAGCCGGCGAGCGCCGGCAGCAGCAGGATGACGGCGGCGAGGCGGCGCACGGGCGGGACCCTCTTCGGCCTCGAGGCGCCGGTTCCTCTCATGTCACATCCGCGGCGCCCGCGGAACTGAGGCTCGCAAATGCGAGGTTCAGGAGGCGACGAGGGCATGAGCGAGGAGGACCGCTACGAGCGGTTCACGGACGAGTTCGGTCGCCGCCTGTCGGAAGCCGCGGCACCGCCGCGGCACGAAGGAGGGATGGCTCGGATGCCTAAGTGGCAGTGGATGGGGCGGGCGCGGCTCGCCGGCGCGGTGGTCGCGCTGGCGGCGCTGGCGCTCGTGATCGCGACGGCGCGCTCGACGTCAGGCACGTCGCAGACGCTCACGGCGAGCGCGGTGACGGGGACGCCGCCGGCGATCGAGAACGAGGCCGGCAAGACGCCGGACGCGCCGGATCAGTACCAGGACTTCAAGGACAGCTCCGGCCAGGACGTCAGCACCGCGCAGCTCGCGCGGGCGCAGGCGCAGGCCGACGCCGTCCCGTCGGCGCCGGGCGCGAGCCCGTGGCAGCTGACCGGCCCGACGAACGTCGGCGGCCGCGTCACCGACCTCGTCGTCGACAACCAGGCGCCGGACAGCCTGTACGTCGCCGCCTCGGGCGGCGGCGTGTGGAAGAGCACCGACGCCGGCATGACGTACACGTCGGTGTGGCCGGCGACGACCGTCCAGACGATCGGCGCGATCGCGCAGGCGTCCGACGGCACGCTGTACACCGGCACCGGCGAGGCGAACCCGCCCGGCGGCGGCCTCACCTACTTCGGCGACGGCATGTACAAGTCGACCGACGGCGGCGCCCACTGGAGCCACATCGGCCTCGAGCAGAGCGCCTCGATCGGCCGCATCGTCGTCGACCCGACCAACCCCGACGTGGTCTACGCGGCCGCGACGGGCGCCGTCTCGCGCAGCGCCGGCCAGCGCGGCCTGTACAAGACCAGCGACGGCGGCAAGACGTGGACCCAGGTCCTCGCCCCGCCGAACGCCACGACCGGCGCGGTGGACGTCGCGATCGACCCGTCGAACCCGCAGCGCGTCTACGCCGCCCTGTGGGATCACAAGCGCAACAACGGCGCGCGCGTCTACGGCGGCATCGGCTCGGGCCTGTTCCGCTCCGACGACGGCGGCGCGACGTGGAAGCGGCTCGAGAACATCACGACGCCGCTCCCCACCTACGACACCGCCCAGACCGGCCTGAAGGCCGACGCGAGCCTCGGCCGCATCGGCATCGCGATCGCCCCGAACGACCCGAAGCGCGTCTACGTCGTGACCGGCGCGCCGTACGGCCCGGACAAGGGCTCCTACGTCTCCAACGACTACGGCGACAGCTTCCAGACGATGGGCCGCGCCTACGCCAACGGCGGCTACCAGTGGTGGTTCGGTCGGATCTACGTCGATCCGAAGGACGAGAACCACCTCTTCAACGCCGACGTCAGCCTGCGCGAGTCCAACGACGGCGGCGCGACGTGGCACAACTCGTCGGGACCGCACTCCGACCATCACGCGATGGGCTGGGACCTGCGCGTCCCGAACCGCGTCTACAACGGCGACGACGGCGGCATCTACCGCTCCGACGCCAACGGCGCGTCCGGCACGTGGAACCACGCGAAGTATGAGCCGTGGAACCAGAGCTACCACATGGCCGTCGCGCAGGACAACCCGAACCGGATCGTCACGGGCCTGCAGGACAACGGCTCGGTGCGCGACTGGACCTCGGCGAACCCGAAGCCGACCGACCTGTCGCAGTTCAACTCCTACGGCGGCGGCGACGGTCACTGGGTCCTGATCGACCCGACCGACTCCAACACGTACTACTCCTGCTCGCAGAACGCGAGCTGCTCGGGCAACACCGACAACCCCGACGGCACGGTCACGAAGTGGAACTTCGGCAAGAAGCCGGCCGGCATGCGCTTCACGACCGACGCGCAGATCGTGTTCGATCCGAGCAACACCAAGACGATGTATGTCGGCGGCACCTCGGTCCTGCGCTCGACCGATCAGGGCCGCACGTGGACCACGATCAGCCCGGCCGACGACGCCAACAGCCTCCCGGGCCCGGTGCCGCCGGACGAGAACGACCTCGGCGGCGAGTACTCCAACCAGTACGCGACCGTGACGACGATCGGGCCGGCCAAGACCGACCCGAACACGATCTACGCGGGCACCGACACCGGCAAGCTGTGGAAGACGACCGACCTCGGCGCGCACTGGACGCAGCTGCAGGGCCTCCCGACGCGCTGGGTGAACTTCGTCACGGTCGACCCGACGAACGCCAACCACGTCTTCGCCGCCTTCTCCGGCTACCGCGAGGGCGACGACTCCGCCAGCGTCTATGAGACCAGCGACGGCGGCGTGACGTGGAAGAACGTCAGCTCGAACCTGCCGAACGCGCCGGTGGAGATGATCACCTACGACCAGCCGAGCGGGAACCTCTACGCGGCGACCGACTACGGCGTGTTCGAGCGCAAGGACGGCGCCGCGAACTGGTACAGCCTCGACGGCGGCCTGCCGAACACCCCGGTGCTCGACGTCCAGCTGTCCGGCGACCACAAGTGGCTCTACGCCGCGACGTTCGGCCGCAGCATCCTGCGCCTGCCGCTCTCCACCAGCGTCGACACCGGCGCCGGCGGCGGCGGCGTGGGCGGCAGCGTGCCGGCGACGCTCTCGCTCACGCTCGGCGCGCCGGCCTCGTTCGGCGCGTTCACGCCCGGCGTCGACCGGCAGTACACCGCGTCGACGAGCGCGAACGTGATCAGCACCGCGGCGGACGCGACGCTGAGCGTCTCCGATCCGGGCCACCTGGCCAACGGGGCGTTCGCGCTGCCCGACCCGCTGCAGGTCGACCTCGCCCCGGCGAGCTGGAGCGGGCCGGTGTCCAACGCGACGGCCGCGATCACGTTCCACCAGCACATCGGCGCCAACGACGCGCTGCGGACCGGCAGCTACAGCAGGACGCTCACCTTCACGCTGAGCACAACGACGCCGTAACGGCGACGGGGACCCAACCCCACGTAGACCCCTGGGAAGCCCCTGGCCATGGATGGCCGGGGGCTCTCCCGCCCGCGGGTGCATCGCCGCCTTCGACGCGCCGATGGCCCTGGTCGCGCGTCGGCTCCCTGCGCCTGATCGCCGCCCGCTGAGGGCGCGTGGCAAACGTTATCCTCGACGCGGTGACCGGCATTCAGGACGTTCCCACGGCGGCGGGCGAGATCCGCGTCATCGACCCGGCGCGGCTCGAGGAGATCGCGCGCTACGAGCCGCACACCGACGAGCAGATCGAGCTGGCGCTCGAGCAGGCGCACGCGGCGCAGCGGCGCTGGAGCGAGCTGCCCGTCGAGACGCGCAGCGCGCCGCTGCGCGAGGCGGCCCGGATCCTGCGCGAGCGACGCGACGAGTACGCCGAGCTGATGGTGCGCGAGATGGGCAAGCCGATCGGCGAGGCGCGCGCGGAGATCGAGAAGTGCGCGACCGGCTGCGGCTACTACGCGGAGAACGCGGTCCGGTTCCTCGCCGAGCGGGTGATCGAGAGCACCGCGCAGCGCAGCTGGGCCGCGTACGAGCCGCTCGGCGTCGTGCTCGCGATCATGCCGTGGAACTTCCCGTTCTGGCAGGCGCTGCGGTTCGCCGCGCCTGCGCTCGCGGCAGGCAACGGCGCGCTGCTCAAGCACGCGCCGAACGTCTCCGGCTGCGCGCTCGCGGTCGAGGCGCTGTTCGCGCAGGCCGGGTTCCCCGAGGGGCTCTTCCGCAGCATCCTGGTCGCGCCCGCGCGCGTGGGGGAGGTCACGGAGCGGCTGATCGCGGACCCGCGGATCGCCGCGGTCACGCTCACCGGCAGCGAGCGCGCCGGAATGGCGGTCGCCGCGGCCGCGGGCCGGGCGCTGAAGAAGTCGGTGCTCGAGCTGGGCGGCTCGGACCCGCTCGTCGTACTCGAGGACGCGGACCTCCCGACCGTCGCGGCGGCGATCGCGAAGTCGCGCTACATGAACGCCGGTCAGGTCTGCATCGCGCCGAAGCGCGTGATCGCCCCGGCGGCCGTGTACGACGAGCTCGAGCGGCTGGTCGTCGAGGCCGTGGAGGCGCTGACGGTCGGCGACCCGCTCGACGCCGCCACGCAGGTCGGGCCGCTCGCGCGCGAGGACCTGCTCGAGAACCTCGAGCGCCAGATCGAGGCGACCGTCGGCGAGGGCGCGCGCCTGCTGACCGGCGGGCGGCGGCTCGACCGGCCGGGGCACTACTTCGCGCCGACCGTGCTCGGCGACGTGCGTCCCGGGATGACGGCGTTCGCCGAGGAGACGTTCGGCCCCGTCGCCGCGCTCGTGCGCGCGGCCGACGAGGACGAGGCGATCGAGCTCGCCAACGACACGCCGTACGGACTCGCGGCGAGCGTCTGGACGGGCGACCCGCGGCGCGGCCTGGAGGCCGGGCGGCGGCTGCGCTCCGGCGCGCTGTTCGTCAACGGCGTCGTGGCGTCCGATCCGCGACTGCCGTTCGGCGGCACCCGCCGCAGCGGCTACGGGCGCGAGCTGTCCGAGGAGGGCATCCGCGAGTTCACGAACCTGCGGACCTACTGGGTCGGGTCCTAGGCACCGTCCGCCACGAGCCGCGGGCCAGGTCCTGCAGCGCTGCGCCGGCCCGGCGCTCACTCACCCCGCCATACGCCTCCCGCAGTAGCCGCAAGAGCCGCCCTATGGGCGACGACAGCGGTTGCGCCCCGGCGCATCATCACTCCATGGTGCCCCACGGACTCCATGCGACGGCCCGGAAGGTGACGCAGCCGCTCCTCGGCGGGCTGCGGGGCGCCGGCCGGCTCGGCTGGACGGTGCGCGATCCCGTGTCGCGACGGGATCAGGGCGCCGGGACGCCACAGGACCTCCCTTCGGCCGAGCGACTGCCGCTGTACGCCGCCTACGAGGTCCACGGTGAGGCCGACGTGTGGCACCGCGGCTGGCCATATCACCTGCCGACCGCGCCGGGACAGACGCGCGGGTGCTCGCACGCGGGCGCGCGCCGGAACGCGGCCGTCCATACGCTCGCGCCTGCCGAGCTGTCGCGGCTGGTGCGCACGGAAGGGCTCCGGCTCGGGCTCAGCGAGGTCGGCTTCGCGCCGTATGACCCGAGCGACGCATGGGCCGAGCACGTCCCGCAGCATGAGACCGGGAGCGTGATCGTGTGCGTGTACGAGCAGGACGGCGAGCACCGGCTCGCCGAGGAGTCGCCGTTCTTGGCGTCCGGCGCGGTCGTCGAGCGCGCGGCGGCGCTGGCGGGGTTCGTCGAGCTGCTCGGCGGCAGGGCGCAGCCGCATGACGCGCTCGGCGAGGCGCTCGTGATCCCCTACGCGCTGCGCGCGGGCCTGCTGCCGCCCGGCCGGCTGCTCACGCCGGCGGCGGGCTCGGGCGTGCGGATCGCCCTGATCACGACCGACGTCCGGTTCGCCATCGCGCGCGCAGCCGGCGCGGCCGTGAGCGCAGGGCCCGGCGTGGGAATGCCCCCTGTATGACTCCGCGGCAAGAACGAAAGCTCGCAGGCGGCGGCGCGCGGTGGATCGCGATCGGCGCGCCGCTGGTGGTGATCGGCATCGTCCTCGCGCTGCTGTTGAGCGGCACCGCGCTCGGCATCGGCGTCGCGATCGCGGTGCTCGGCGCGATCCCGGTCGTCGTCGGCATCGTGATGATGCTCAGCGCGGGCGTCGAGCGCCACGCACGCAAGGACCGCCCCTTCGCCTAAGCGGCCGGCGCCTCGCCTCACGCCCCTGAGCCGTGGGCGCGGCGCGCGAACCGCGGCGCGTGCTCGGGCAGCAGCCCGAGCGCGAACAGGCGCGCGACGGCGCGGCGCGGGAGGCGCACGTCGTGGGTGGGCCGCTGCTCGAGACCGGGGCGGATGACGGCACGATGGATCAAGCGCTGCAGCGACTGGGTGAACGCGGTCGGCGCCCAGCGGCGCGCCTGAACCCGCGCGAGGTCGCGCGCACGCACGTCGCCGCGGCGCAGCGGCGTGGCGAGCACCCGCCCCGCGGCGACGGCGTCCTGAACCGCGAGGTTGATGCCGACGCCGCCGACCGGCGACATCGCGTGCGCCGCGTCGCCGATGCACAGCAGGCCGCCGCTGAACCAGCGCGGCATGCGGTTCAGCCGCACGGTGAGCAGGCTGACGTCCTCCCAGCCGCCCAGCTCGCCCACGCGGTCGGCGAGCTCGGGCGCGAGGGCGGCGACGCGCTCGCGCAGCGTCTCGATGCCGGCGGCGCGCAGCTCGGCGTCGGCGCCCTTGCGGATCTGGTAGCCGAGCTGGAAGTAGCTGCCGCGGTCGATCATGATCAACGTCGCCCCGCCGCCCACGCGGCCGCTGACGCCGTCGGGGTCGCCCTCGCGGCGCGGGAGCCGGAACCACCACACGTCCAGCGGAACGCCGAACTCGCGCACGCGCAGCCCGCTCGCGGCTCGCACGTGGGAGCCGCGGCCGTCGCAGGCGACGGTCAGCGGGGCACGCAGCTCGTGGTCGCCGCCGTCGTCGCCGTAGCGCACGCCGGCGACGCGGCCGCCCTCGCGCAGCAGGGCGAAGACCTCGGCACCCATCCGCAGCGAGAAGCTCGGCTCCTCCAGCGCGACGTCCGCAAGCATGTCCAGCAGGTCCCACTGCGGCACCATGGCGATGTGCTTGTGCGGCCCGCGCAGCAGGCGCAGGTCGACGTCGAGCGGGGCGTTCCGGCGCAGCGGCAGCCGTAGGCGCTCGAGCCGCTGGTGCGGTACCGCCGCGAAGCGGTCGCCGAGGCCGAGCTCGTCGAGCAGCGTCAGCGTCGACGCGTGCACCGTGTCGCCGCGGAAGTCGCGCAGGAAGTCGTCGTGCTTCTCGAGCACCGTCACCTCGACGCCGGCGCGTGCGAGCACGAGGCCGAGCATCATCCCGGCCGGTCCGCCGCCCACGACAATGCATTGCGTTCGCTCCATCCATTCCACCGTGGCGCCGCTGGGGGCGCCGGTCAAGGACCCCTGGGCGGCGTAGAGCTTTCAGGCGCAGGGGACAGGCGCGAGCCTGTCCCTTGCGGCGCTGGGGCGAGCGCGGTCGATCCGGGCCGTCGCTCCGCCGCCATCTCCGCACACCGGCCCCGAGACGCCGCGGGCGCGGAGATCGCGGCGCGCCGTAGGCTGCGCCGTATGAAGATCAGCGCGCGCAACCAGCTTCCCGCGAAGGTCACCGCCGTCACCGAAGGCCCGGCCACCGCCGTCGTCGAGCTCGACTGCAACGGCCTGCGCCTCGTCGCGTCGATCACGGTGGAGGCGGCCCGCGAGCTCGGCATCGCCGAGGGCCGCGAGGTGACGGCGATCGTAAAGGCGTCCGACGTGATCCTGGGAGTGGCCGACTAGAAGCACACAGCGCGCTCGCGCCACGTTCACCGCCTGCTCACGCTCGCGGGCGCCCGGCGCGGTTGGGTAGACCCATGAGCACCCCTGTCCGAGGCGGCGCGGCCCTCGTGGCCGCGCTCGCCCTGCTGGTCTCCCTGCCCGCCGCGGCGAGCGCCGCGCGCCACCGCCACGGCGAGACCGCGAAGCCGACCATCTACGGCCACCGCGGAGCGTCGGGCTACCGGCCCGAGCACACGCTCGCCTCCTACCGCCTCGCCGCGCGCATGGGCGCGGACTACATCGAGCCGGACCTGGTCATGACGAAGGACCACGTCCTCGTCGTCCGTCACGAGCCGGCGATCGGCGGCACCACCGACGTCGCCAAGCACCCGGAGTTCGCCTCGCGCCGCAAGACGAAGGTGATCGACGGCGTCACGTTCGCCGACGACTGGTTCGTCGAGGACTTCACGCTGGCCGAGCTCAAGACCCTGCGCGCGGTCGAGCGCCTGCCCGACCTGCGCCGGCGCAACACGATCTACAACGGCCGCTACACGGTCCCGACCTTCCAGGAGGTGATCGACCTGCGCGACCAGCTCTCGCGCGAGCTGGGGCGCAAGATCGGCATCATCCCCGAGCTCAAGCACTCGACCTACCACCGGTCGATCGGCCTCCCGCTCGAGGAGCTGTTCGTCCAGCAGCTGCGCCGCAACCGGCTCGACGACCGCAGCGCCAAGGTCACGGTGCAGTCGTTCGAGGTCTCGAACCTCAAGTGGCTGGACAAGCAGATCCCGAACCCGCTCGTCCAGCTGCTCGACGCCAAGACGCTCAAGCCCGGCGACGTGCTGGCCTCCGGCGGCTCGTTGACCTACGGCCAGATGGCGACGCCCGCCGGCCTGCGTGAGATCGCGAAGTACGCGGACATCGCCAGCCCGTCGAAGGACTACATCGTCCCGCGCGACGCCGCCGGCGCGTCGCTGGCGCCGACGTCGTTCATCGGCGACGCGCATCGCGCCGGGCTCGACGTGGTCGCGTACACGTTCCGCGTCGAGAACAGCTTCCTCCCGCTCGAGCTGCGCTCCTCGGCCAACCCCGCCGACGCCGGCAACCTGTTCGCCGAGATCAAGCAGTTCTTCGATCTCGGCATCGACGGCGTCTTCACCGACAACGCCGACATCGCGAAGGCCGTGCGCGACGACGAGTAGGGCTGCGCCGCCGCTCGTAGGGGCGCCCGGGCGATCCCGGGCGCCCCGCTCGGCGCTATGCGCGCTGGGCGCCGGCCACGCCGTCCTGGACGACGAAGCTGGCGAGCGTGGAGGCGGCGACGCCGCGCCGCCGGACGCTCGGCACGATGCGGTAGTCGCTCGTCCACTGCTGCGGCGTCACGGTGCAGCGGACGTAGCCGCGGTTGTTGTTGTGGAACAGCAGCTGCGGGTTGTTCGGGTCGTCGTTGTAGGTGGTCGCGGGCTTGGCCGGGTCACCGCCGGTGCTGATCGAGGTTCCCATGAACTCCGTGCCGACCGGCGCCGCGTCGAAGTCGGTGGAGTTCGGCGGGATGTCGCGGACCCAGTTGGCGTGCGAGTCGCCGGTGATGACGATCGCGTTGCGGGTGCGCGCGTCGACGATGGTGTCGAGGATCCGCTGGCGGTCGGCGACGTAGCCGTCCCAATTGTCGCCGGCGCCGAAGTCGCGTTTGGCCAGGCTCGGATCGCGGTCGTAGGGCGCGAAGGCGACCTGGTTGGCGAGCACGTTCCAGCCCGCGCTGGTCGTGCGCAGCTGCTGCTCGAGCCATGCGAGCTGGGTGGCGCCGAGCATCGTCCGGCTCGGGTCCAGCGCGCTCACGGTGTAGCCGCTCGCGTCCTTCGGGGACGACGCCGCGGGCTGGTCGGAGCGATACTGGCGCCCGTCGAGCATGTTGAACGTCGCGAGGCTGCCCCAGGCCATGCGGCGATAGAGGTCGACGTACGGCCCCTTCGGCTTGTGCGCGCGGCTGAGTGGCATGTGCTCCCAGTAGGCCTGGTAGGCGGCGGCGCGGCGCGCGGTGAAGTCGGGCAGCGGGGAGTCCGGATCGGACTCGAAGCTCGCGTAGTTGTTGGCGACCTCGTGGTCGTCCCAGGTCAGCATCCACGGCAGCGCGGCGTGCGCGGCCTGGAGGTCGAGGTCGGTCTTGTACTGCGCGTGGCGGACTCGGTAGTCGTCGAGCGAGAAGATCTCGCGCAGCGGCGCATGCGCGCGCAGGTCCGAGGCCGGGCCCTCGTAGATGTAGTCGCCGAGGTGCACGACCAGGTCGAGGTCCTGGGTCGCGATGTCGGCATATGGCGTGAAGTAGCCCGCTGGATAGTTCTGGCACGACACGAACGCGAAGCGCAGCGCGTCGACCCCGGCGCCCTCCGGCGGCGCGCTCCGCGTACGGCCCACCGGACTGATCGCGGTACCCCACTTGAAGCGGTAGAAGTACTCCGTCGACGGCTCCAACCGGTCGAGCTCGACGTGCACGCTGTGCGCCTCCTCCGGCACCGCCTCGACGGCGCCGCGGCGCACGATGCGGTTGAAGCCCTCGTCGCGCGCGAGCTCGAACCGCACCCCATACGCCTCGGACTTCATGCCGCCGTCGCCGCGCGTCGGGTCGGGTGCCAGCCGCGTCCACAGCACGATCCCGTCCGGGAGCGGATCGCCCGACGCGATGCCGAGCGAGAACGGATCCCCTGCGAACGGCGGCGCCGCCAGCGCCCGCGACACCAGCGGCCCGCTGAACGCGGCTCCCGCCGCCAGCGATCCGCCCGTGCGCAGCAACGTCCGCCGGCTGATCCGGCGATCCCAGTTCCCGGTGACCCCCACGCGTTACCTCCATCCCGCTTCGACACAAGGGCCCGAAGCCAAGCGGGGGCGCGGGGGCGCGGGGTTGCGGAGCCGTGAAGGGTCAGTACGACAACGAGCCACCGGCGCGGTGCAAGCGTGCTCGGCGATCGAGTCCTCCCACAGCGTCGCGATGCCCCGGAGCGGACGATTTCGACAGGGGATCGATAGCTGCTCAGCGCCGGCGCCGCCGGAGCAGCCCCAGCGCTCCTCCGGCCGCCGCGACCACGACCGCGGCGAGGATCGCGAAGCCCGCGGCCGAGGAGGAGCCGCCCGCCGCCGCGGGGCGGCCCGTCGCGGTGAGCTGGAGCACCGGCGCGGGCCGTTCCGCGCCCGGCTGCGGGTCCTGGATCCAGCGCACGACCTCGCCGTCGGAGTAGTGCTGGAGCACCTTGAACACGACGCGCTGGGCCTTCGGCAGCGGGCCGACGGCGAGCTCGAAGTCCTTCGAGCTCTCGCCGCCGATCGCGGCGCTCGCGTCCTTCGCGGACCAGTGGACCTCGGCGCCGCCGTCGAGCATCGTCCATCCGGGACGGTCGGCCGGCTTGCCGGTGACGCCGCGCGGGAGGAAGAGGTCGACCGCGACCGTCGTCGCGCCGTCGCGCTCGTTGAGGACGCGGAACGTCAGCGTGCGCGACTCGCCGGGACGCGCCGTCGCCGGCAGCACCGTGACGTGGGCGGACGCCGGCGCCGCGAGCAGCGCGAACGCCGCGAGGGTGGCGAGCGCGCGCTTCACCGGATCCGCACCGGCACGTCGACGTCGTCCTCGTCGATCTCCGACGTGCGGATCTGCAGCCGCAGCGTCCAGCGGCCCGCGAACGGCACGCTGAGGTCGTCGGCGACGTAGTGGCCCGGCTCGGCGGCGGCGAGCCCGGCGTTCAGCGGGCCGGTGCCGGCGTCCGGCGGAAGAAGGCGCGCGGTGAGCTCGGGCACGACCATGAGCGAGCCGTCGCGCTGCAGGAGGTAGACGTCCAGCACGTTGCGGCCCGCCTTGGCCGGCGAGAGCTTCACCTGCAGGCGCGCGCCCGCGGGGCCGGCGACGGTCGTGTCGACCGGGTCGACATAGCTCACGCGCGCCGGCGCGGTGTTCACCAGCGTCGCCGTCACCCCGAGCACCGCCACGCCGAGGAACGCCTCGCCGGCCACCGAGCGGCGCAGCAGCCGTGCCAGGTCGTCGCCGCCCCGGCGCAGCGCGCGCCGCGACAGCGCCGCGAGCCCGACGATCGCGAGCACGATCCCCGCCTTGAGCAGCAGCAGCTTGCCGAAGTCCGTCGAGGGCAGCGCACCCAACGCGCCGACCTGCCGCCACGACAGGTAGAGCCCGCTGGCGCCGAGCACGGCGAAGCAGGCGAGCGCCAGCCGCGAGAAGCGCGGGACGACCGGCGCGAGCGTGGCGTGCGGCCGGCCGAGCACGCAGCCCAGCAGCAGCACGAGCCCGCCGAACCAGAGCGCCATCGCCAGCAGGTGCGCGCTGGCGACCGGCACGCCGAGCCAGGTCTGCACGCCGGTGCGCGAGTGGTCGGTCAGCGTCCAGGTGGCGATCAGCCCGAGCCCGCACGCGGCGGCCGGCACGGCGATCGCGGGCTCGCGGGCGCCGCCGCGCTGGAGCGCCCGCGCGACGAGGCCGGCGAACACGAGCGCGAGCAGGATGCGGATCACGAGCGCGTGCCCGAACCGGGTCGAGAGGCTGAACGAGATCAGCGACGGGCTGAAGGCGCCCGACAGCGCGCCGCCGGACGCGTACGGCCCCTGCAGCAGCAGCACGGCGACGCTCCCGGCCAGCAGCGCGCCGATCCCGCCCCACAGCAGCCGCCGCGCGCGCCGGCTCGCCGGGCCCTCCGGCCACAGCACCAGCAGCACGAGAGAGCCTCCGATCGTGATCGCGAGCCCGACGAACGCGGCGCCGCGCCCGACCGCGTCGATGCCCCTGACCGCCGCGCTGGAGGTGCCGCCGGCGGAGAAGAGCACCGCGCTCGGAGCGCCGATGCTGAACGAGACCGCGCCGGACACCGGGTGCGAGTCGGCGGACACGACCCGCCACGCCACGACGTAGGTCCCGTTGCCCAGCCCGCGCGGGAGTGTCAGCACGGCGGTCGCCGGGCCGCCCGGCCCGTGCCGGGGCGCGGGCGTGGGGAGCTCCTTGCCCGAACCGTCGAGCAGCCGCACCGCGTGGGCGCCGAGGTCGACCGACTCGCTCCACTTCAGCGTCACCTGCGGCGGCGCCGCCTTCACCACCGCGGTGTCGCCCGGCGTCGACGCGACGATCGTCGCGTGCGCGGCGGCGGCCGCCGGCAAGATCGCCGCGGCGACCAGCGCCGCCAGCGTCCAGCGCGCGATCCGGCTCGTCATCCGAGGCGCTTGAGCACCGTCGCGAGAACCGCGTCGGCCTTGGCCGCGGAGTCGGCGCGCTCGCCGATGATCTTCCGGTGCGTCACGTCGAGGGAGAGGATGACGTTGGCGCGCTGGACGACGACGTGCGTGAGGTCCTCGTAGTAGACGTCGTCCTGTCCGGGCGGATAGGTGTGCGCGATCTGCTGCGAGACGCCCTTCCAGCCCGACGACTCGATCGCCCGGATGGTCACGCGGTAGGTGCCGAGGATCGGCGACGGCCCGCCGCGCACCTCGTAGCTCGCGGGGCACTTGGCCATCGCGGCGGTGACGCGGTCCATGCCGCTGGCCGCGATGTCGCCGGTGCCGAACACGAGGGCGCCCTGCGTGACGCTCGGCGTGCGCGTGTCCTCAGGCGAGGTCGGCCCGACCGTGAACTGCGGCACCGGCTGCGCGGCCTTCGGCTCGATCACGTGGTCGACGCGCGCCGAGTCGTAGTTCGCGCGCTGCGCCAGCGGGCATACCTCGAGGCTGTCGTCCGGGACGTAGTTCGTGTGCGAGTGGTCGTCCGGGTCGACCCAGGCGCCGGTCAGCCCGGGGCCGCCGTCGGGACCCTTGTAGTAGGCGGCCTTGACGTCGGCGACGCTGTAGGTGTCGTTGCCGGAGGAGCCGCAGCCGGCGAGCACGGCGAGACAGCCCAGCGCGACGACCAGCCTCCGCATCAGCCCGCCGAGCGCAGCGCGTTGGCGAGCTTGAACGAGCCGCCGCTGACCTTCAGCGCGATGTTGCTGTCGTACAGGACCGTGTGGTCGGCCGCGAACTGCAGCCCGCCGAGGAAGCCGCCGTAGGACTCCGCGAGCTTCGGCAGCTGCGCGCTGTTGAGCTTCGGGTCGACCTTGCCCGTCTGCGTCACCGCCTGGGCGAGCGCCCGCAGCGCGTCATAGGCGAGCATCGCGTCGCGGCCGGGCGGCTGCTTGAAGCGCGTGGTGAAGCGCTTCGTCCAGGCGGCCGCCTCCGGCAGGTTCTGCGGGCTGGCGGGCGCGATCACGAACGCGCCCTCGGCGGCCTCGCCCGCGGCGGCCAGGAAGCCCGGGCTCTCGGACTCGGCCGACGCGACGAAGTCGCCGTCGAAGCCGGCCTCGTGCAGGGCGGCGGCAAGCTTGCCGGACGCCTCCGCCGGGCCTGCGAAGTAGACGGTGTCGGGCTTCGCCGCGACCGCCGTGCGGGCGATCTGCGCGTAGTCGGCGGAGGCCGGATCGAGCGTCTGCTCGCTCACCGCCTTGGGCGCCGGCGAGGCGAGGCCGAGCACTTGGCCGGCGAGCGTCTTGGACGCCTTGTCGCTCGCGCTGACCGTCGCGAGCGTCCGCGCCTGCTGCAGGACGAGGAAGTGCACCGCGGCGAGCGCCGCCTGGTACGGCGTGCCGTTGGTCAGGTAGGCGGTCGGCGTGCGCTTGGCGCTGACGATCCGCGGCGAGTTCGCCGAGGTCACGAGAAAGGGGAGGCTCAGGGCTCGCGCCGCCGCGCTCGCCGCGCTCGCGCAGATCCCGCCGAGCACGCCGCCGAGCGGCTGATTCGCAAGTTGCTCCGCGCTCGCGCGGCTTGACGCGGCATTGCAGCCGTCGTCCAGACTCCGCACTCTGACGCGCTTGCCGAGCACGCCGCCGCGGATGTTGAGGTCCTCGGCGGCGAGCGTCGCCCCGTCCACGAGGTCCTTCCCGCGCGCGTCCTGCAGCGGGGCGAGAACGCCGAAGGAGATGTCTCCGCGAGTCCACGGGTTCGCCGGCGCCGCCGGCTTCTTCTCACCGCCGCAGCCGGCGAGCAGGACGACGAGCGCGCCCAGCAGCAGTCTCGTCGTCCTGCCCTGCAATGGCCTACGGGTTGGTGGTGGACAGCGTGAACGTCAGGGTCTTGTTGTAAGACCCGGTGCGCAGCGCATCGTTGGCGTCGATGTGCTGGTTGAACGTGACGCCGACCGCGTCGTTGGAGACCGGCGCGGTCCACGCGGACTTGGACAGCGACACGGTCAGGGGCGACGGCAGCGCGAACGCGCCGTTGGTCAGGTGACCCGGGTCGGAGTAGCTCAGCGCGGCGTCGCCGGCCGTGCTGATCACGTTCGCGCTCGTCGTCGCGGAGTAGTCCTTGCCGACGCCCGGCGTGAAGTTGCCGAACGTCGCGGTGCCGCCCAGCGTCAGCGACAGCGTCGCCGGCACCGAGCCGCCGGCGCTGCCGTTCGCGCTCGTCTTCCAGGTCTCGATCGTCTGGTTGTCGGCGCACGAGTTCCAGCAGGTCTTCGACGTCGGCTCGCCCTTCGGGGCGCCGGTGTACTTCAGGATGTCGATCCCGCGCTGGTAGTCGGCGACGTAGAGCAGGCTGTCGTGCCAGTACGCGCCCGCCGTGTCGCTGGAGGTCATGTCCGGCTTGCCGCTCGGGTCGGCGGTGCGGGCCGGGACGCGGTACCAGCCGACCTGCTGCGGGTTGCGCGGGTCGGAGATGTCCAGGATGCGCGTGCCCTGCTCGTAGTTGCCGAGCGCGACGAGGTCGCCCTTGACGGTGAACCAGTGTGCCGAGCAGTCGCCGACGGTGACGTCGATCGGCTTGCCATCCTTGTCGACGCCGGGGACGGTCCCGTGGAACTCGCCCGGCTTGCCGGCCGTGCGGTAGGCGGCCAGGCGCTCCAGCCGGGTGGACGAGCTCACGTTGTCGGTCGCGTCATGGCTGCCCGTGAGCGAGGCGATCAGGAACTGGCCCGCGGTGGCGCAGTTGGTGTCGTTGGACTCGTTCGTGACCAGCATCACGTCGCCGCCCGGCTTGCCGCCGATCGGGTTCGGGAAGCGGTAGGCGTTGTGCATGAACGCATACGCGGAGTCGGGCCGCGTGGTGGCGTCGTTGCCGGTGATCGAGCCGCCCGCGTAGGGGATCGGCGCGTACGGCGTCGCGACCCGGTCCTGGCCGGTCGCCGGGTCCTTGTGCACGCCTTCGGTGTAGAAGCCGCGGACGCCGCCGGTGCCGGAGACCCAGACGACGCCGTCGAAGTCGACGTCGACGGAGTGGGTCGAGCCGCTGGTGGTGCCGGTGCGGCGCAGGTCGGCGCCGAACAGCGGGTACACGAACGGGTGCAACGGGTCACGGATGTCCGTGATCGACACGGGCGAGGGCGGGGCGGTCGGCCCGGAGCTCGCCTGGACGCCGCCGACCGACCACAGGAAGCGGCAGTCGCTGATGCACGTCGAGGTGTGGCCCTGGCGGTTCAGCGAGTAGTTGAGGACCTTCGGGTTCCAGGGGTCCTTGATGTCGATGATGAACTGGCCCTTGTTGCCCTCGTCGCGAGACATGAACACCAGCTTGCGACGGCTGTCGGTCGTCATGTTCTCGCCTTCCCAGAAGCGGATCAGCGACTGGCCGGAGGCCGTGGCGAGATCGGTCGCGGAGACCTGGGAGATCCACTTCGGATGGGCGGGATCCTTGAGCGACCAGATCGAGAGGCCCGCGGTGCCGTTGGCGACCAGCACGTCGTAGCCGAGGTTCTCGAAGTGGACGAAGTTCAGCGACGAGAAGCCCGGGCACTTGGTCGGGTTGAACGCCGGGCAGGTCTTGGCGTTCGCGGTGGCGCCGAAGCCGCCGCGCACGTGGCCGACGACCTGGACGTTGTCGCTGTGAAGCGCGTTGTCGGGGAAGGGATCCGTGTCGGGGATCGACGTCGTCCCCTCGGTCGACGTGCCCTTGTTCAGGCTCGCGAACGACTTGGACTCCTTGTCCGCGTTGTCGGCCGCGGCGGTGGCGGCGGCCGCGGCGGTCGCGGCGGCGGCGGACTTGTCGTTGAACGCCGTCTGGGCCGTCGCCTGGTCGGCGGCGGCCTGCGCGGCGGCGGCCTGCGCGGCGGTCAGCGCCGCCTGGTTCTCCGGCGTCGGATTCGCCTGGTATGCCGTGGCCGCGGCGGTGGCCGCGTTGGCCGTGTCGGTCGCCTTCTGCTTGGCGGTGTCGAGCGCGACCTGCGCCGTCGCGGCGTCGCGCGCGGCGTTGGTGGACGCGGTCGCGGCGGCCGTGGCGTCGGCTTGGGCGGCGGCGACCGTCTGCGCGGTCACCGGGCCGCTCGGCAGCGCAGCGAAGGTGGCTCCTGTTGCGCACAACGGAACCCCGAATATCGCGGCGGCAGCGACGACCGCCACGCGAGAGCGAACTCGCATGTTCCCTTCCCCTCCTTGGACCCCTCGACACCAGCCCGACCCAGGAGCTGCTCAGGGAGCGCTCCGGCTGGTGAACATGCCAGAACCGGCCGCGCACGTCAACTACCTTCGGCCAGGCGTCAGCGAGCTGTCGCGTCAATCGCGGCGGCGACCGCCTCCGCGAGGTCGCGCTCGCGGCCGTGTGCGCGCGCGGACTCGAACGCGGCGTCGCCGAGGGCGGCGCGCAGCCGTGCGCTCGTGCGCTCGACCCAGCCCTCCTCATCGGGATGGCGGATCGCGCCGATCGGCGCGCGGGCGGCCTCCGCGGCGCCCAGCAGCTGCGCGCCGACGCGCGGCTCGGCGACGCCCGCGAGCGTCTCCAGGTTCTCGGCGATCCCGCGCCGGTTGTCCATGTCGCGGACGATCGCCAGGCTCTCGCGCAGCAGCTCGCGCGCCTCGCCGTCGTCGGCCGCGTCGAGCAGCATGCGCGCGAGGGTGCGCAGCGTCGAGGCGAGGTGCAGCCGGTCCTCGAGCCTGCGGACGATCGGCAGGCCTTCCCGCAGCAGCGCGAGCGCCCGGTCGCGCTCGCCGAGCGCGTTGTGCGCGATCGCGAGGTTCTCGAGCATCAGGGCCAGCCCCCAGTCGTCTCCCTGCCGGCGCATCGCCTCGAGCGCCTGCTCGTAATGGGCGACCGCGGCGGCGTGGTCGCCGGCGAACAGCGCGAGCACGCCGAGGTTCCCGCGCGCACGTGCCGCCTCGGCCGGCGTGCCGAGCGCGATGGCCTGCTCGAGCAGGCCGCGGGCCGCCTCGAAGTCGCCCTGCTCGCCCGCGAGGACGCCGGCGCCGTTGAGCGCCTGGAGGCGCGCGTCGCGCGGGCCGCCGTCGAGCGCGAGCGCGGCGGCCGCGAGCCGGCGGCCGCCGGTCAGGTTCCCGCGCTCGAGCCAGTGGCGCCAGACGGAGGCGACGAGCGTGAGCGCGGTCGTCGCGTCGCGGTCGCCGACGGCGAATTCGATCGCCGCGCGGACGTTGTCGCGCTCGGCGTCGAGGCGGAGGAGCCAGGCGTGCGAGTCCGGGCCGTGGAGGCCGAGCGTGGCGCCGGCCACGAGGCCGGCGTAGGCCCGGGCGTGACGGCGGCGCGCGTCGTCGAGCCCGCCGTGCTCCTGTAGGCGCTCGAGCGCGTACTCGCGCACGGTCTCGAGCATGCCGAAGCGGTCGCCGTCACGGGTCAGCAGGCTCTGGTCGGCGAGCGCGGCGAGGCCGTCGAGCGCGCGCGGGCCGCAGGCGGCCTCGGCGGCTTCGAGCGTCCAGCCGCCGGCGAACACGCCCAGGTGCGGGAACAGGTCCTTCGCGGCGTCGTCGAGCAGGTCGTAGCTCCAGCCGATCGCGGCGCGCAGGGTGCGCTGGCGCTCGGGCGCGTCGCGTGGGGCGCTGGTGAGGAGCTCGAGCCGGTGGCCGAGCCGCTCGAGGATCTGCGCCGGCGTGAGCACCTTGGAGCGCGCGGCGGCGAGCTCGATCGCGAGCGGGAGGCGGTCGAGCCGCTCGCAGATGCGCTCGACGGCGTCGCGGTCCTCCAACGTCGCGCGCCGACCGAGCGCTCGCGCGCGGCGGACGAACAACTCGACGGCGTCGCGCGGCTCGAGCGGCGCGATCGCGAGCTCGTGCTCGCGGGTGACGCGCAGCGGCGCCCGGCTGGTGACGACGAGCTGCAGGCGCGGCGCCGCGGCGAGCAGGCGCGAGATCTCCGGCGCGGCGTCGAGCACCTGCTCGAAGTTGTCGACGACCAGCAGCGAGGGATCGCGGGCGAGCAGGGAGGCGACGGCGTCGAACGGCGGCTCGTCCTCGGTCTCCAGCGCGCCGAGCTCCTGCGCCAGGGCCGGGATCACGCCGGCCGGATCGCGGACGGCGGCGAGTGCGGCGAAGCGCGCGCCGGGGTGGCGGTGCGCGAGCTCGAGCGCGAGGCGCGACTTGCCGATCCCGCCCGGGCCGGTCAGCGTCAGCAGGCGGACGTGCGGTTGGGCGAGCAGCGCCTCGGCCGTCGCGAGGTCGTCCTCGCGACCGAGCAGGGGCGTCGCGGGGACGGGCAGCACGCGCCTGCGGGGCCTTTGTGCCGCGGGCGCGAGCTCGAGCCGCGGGTCGTGCGCGAGGATCGCCGCCTCGAGGCCGCGCAGCTCGCGTCCCGGATCGAGCCCCAGGTCCTCGACGAGCGCGCCGCGGACGCGCCGGTAGGCCGCGAGCGCGTCGGCCTGCCGGCCTGCGCGGTAGAGCGCGAGCATCAGCTGGCCGTGCAGGCGCTCGCGGTAGGGATGGTCCTGGGCGAGCGCCTCGAGCTCGGAGATCGCCCCCGCGTGGCGGCCGAGCGAGAGCTCGATCGCGATCCGCTCCTCGAGCGCCGTCAGCCTCAGGCTCGTGAGCCGGGCGGCCTCGACGGCGGCCGGGCCGTGCAGCGGCGCGTCCGCGAGCGGCGCGCCGCGGAAGAGCGCGAGCGCGCGCTGCAGCAGCTCGACGGACTCCTCCGGGCTCTCGCTTTCGCGCGCACGCGCGACCAGCGTCTCGAAGCGGTCGAGGTCCAGCTGCCCGGGCTCGAAGCTGACGGCGTAGCCGGCGGGGCGCGTGACGATCGGGCTGAGGTCGCCGAGCGTGCGCCGGAGCTGGGACACGTAGACCTGGATGACCTTGGTCGCCGTCGCCGGCGGATCGTGGTCCCACAGGACGTCCACGAGCCGGCCGGCGGAGACGGCGTCCTCGCGGTGCGAGAGCAGCAGCATCGCGAGCAGCGCCCGCGGCTTGGCCGCCTTCACCGCGACCGGCCCGCCGGGGCCGGTCACCCGTAGCGGGCCGAGGATGCCGAACTCGATCTCGCTCACGTCACTATGCGCGGATTTGCAGGATTCTCTGCAGCGGGAGGGGAACCGCGCCCAAGCTACTAGGGTCGGCCGCCGTCGTGGTCCACCGTCGCCTCGTTCCGCTCGCGTTCGCCGCGCTGCTCGCCGGCGGGGCGGGTGCGGCTCCCACGCACGCGCAGACCCTCTCGGGGCAGCGCGCCGAGGCGGCACGCCTGCGGGCGGCGGTCGCCGCGCAGCAGCGCAAGATCGCCGCGACGCGCGACGGGATCGCGCAGGCGCAGGCGCGGCTGGCGGAGCTGCAGGCGCGGGCGTCCAAGCGCCAGGCGCAGCTGGACGACACGCAGACGCGGCTCGTCAAGGCGCGGGTGCATCTCACGACGCTGGAGCGCAAGGAGGCGCGGGCCGAGAAGCTGCTCGCCGAGAACCTGCTCTCCTCGTACAAGGGCGGGCAACCGAGCTTCGTGACGGTCGTGATGAACGCGAACGGGTTCTCGGACCTGATCGAGCGGCTCGACTTCCTCAAGCGCGTGGCGCGGCGCAACGCGAGCATCCTCGACATCACGCGCGACGCGCGCGCGGCCACGCAGAAGCAGTCGAAGGACCTGCGCGGGCTGCGCAACCGCTACTCGGTGCTCGCCAAGGCGGCGATCGCCGACCGCGACGACGCGTACGTGGTCAAGAGCGCGCTGCTGCGGCGCGAGGAGGCGCAGCTGCGCACGCGCGACGGCGTCGCGTCGAAGCTGGTGTCGGTGCGCGGGCGGATCGCGCGGCTGGAGCGCGCGCAGGCCGCGGCGGCGCGGGCGGCGCGCAACGCGGCGAGCGTCACGACGCAGGCGCCGCGGCCGTCGTCCGGCGGTGGCGGAGGGGGCGACGTCGTCGGCCGCGTGGTCGCCGCCGCCAACCAGATCGCCACGACGCCGTATGTCTGGGGCGGCGGGCATGGCGGCGCGTCCGGCGGCTATGACTGCTCGGGCTCGATCTCCTACGCGCTCGCGGCGGGCGGCCTGCTCTCCTCTCCGCTCGACTCGACCGGGTTCATGAGCTGGGGAGACCCCGGGCCGGGCCGCCGGATCACCGTCTACGCCAACGCCGGCCACGCCTTCATGTTCGTCGACGGGCGCCGCTTCGACACGAGCGCGCTGTCGGGCGGCGGGACCCGGTGGACGAGCGCGTCACGAAGCACCGCGGGCTTCGTCGCCCGGCATCCCCCGGGCCTCTAGCGCCGCCCGGTCTCACGCCGGCTTGGGTACGTAGGGCAGGACCTCGCGGTCGCCCGGTGTGGCGAGGATCGATCCTGAGGCTGCTTCCACAGACGCGCGCAATCGCTCACTCCTGTCGTGTTCGAGGAGGGTGTCAGATATCGCCGAGCCAGCGCGACCTCCTCCGCGAGTGCCCGACTTCCGCGCCACCATCCGCTCCGCTCAGGTTCGCGTCGTCGACTGGGGCCCGCACCTCGCCCGCTCGGGCCCGCTGCAGACGCTGCTGCACGCCCGCGGCCGGGCGGGCATCGCCCTCGTGGACCTGACGGTCGTCAGGGAAGAGGACCTCGCCGACGAGCTGATCGCCGAGTTCCTCGCCGGCGACCGGCCGGCGCACCGGGAAGCGCTCGTGCGCTGGGCGGCCACGGTCGGCTACCGGCGCGCGTGGCTCCCGGGTGAGGTCGTGGAGCTGGAGCCGTGCGCCGGCGGCGCCGCGACCACGGCGTGCACCGGCTGCCGCGCGCGGCTCACCGACGCCGACCCGCGGTTCTGGCTCGGCGTCCGCCGCGCGGGCCGCTTCCCGGCGATCTGCCCGCTGTGCGGCTGCGACCTACCGCAATGGAGCACCATGTCAGATCGTGGCGTCCCCGAACGACTCGGTGATCGTGGACGACGAGGAGAGGCTGAAGCGGTTCGTCGCGCGCCGTGACGTGGGAGACGTCGCGGGCGCGCGGCGCGAATGGGAGGCGCTGATCGAGGCCGATTTCGACCGGATCGCCGGGCTGGTCGCCCTGCAGGCGCGCGGGAAGCTGTCGGCTCACGAGCGCGACGAGGCGGTCCAGCGGGCGATCGTGCGCGTGTGGCGCAACATGATCTCGACGTTCGCGGGCACGAGCGTGGGCGAGTGGATCAACGCCGTCCGCACCTGTGCGGGCTTCGCGGTCGCCGACGTCCAGCGGGAGGCGGCGCGCCGCTCGGAGCGCGAGACCGCGCTGGAGGCGGCCGCGGAGTACCGCTGGAGCGCGGTGGCGGGGCAAGAGCACCGTCGCGAAGCCGAGCGCGCCGACGCGCGCGGGTTCGTCGAGTGGAGCCTGCCGCAGATGCGCAACGCGCGCCAGCGGCTCGTCGTCGAGCGCTCGCTGGACGGCGTGCCCGCGGAGGAGATCGCCGCCGAGCTCGCCGTCAGCCTCCCGAACCTCTACCAGCTGCGCTCGCGCGGCCTCAAGGACCTCGCCAAGCTGAAGGAGCTGTATGACGCCTGATGAAAGCGCACGACGCCGGTGGCCGCAGGAGCTGCGTGACGGATGATCGACCACGTTCTCAGCGAGTACGTCGACGCGTGGAACGCCGGCCGGAGGCCTGAGGTCGAGGCGTATCTGGAGCGCGTGCCGGAGCCGGAGCGGGAGCAGCTCGCCGCGCGGCTGGACGCGTGGCTCACCGTCGCGCCCACGCCCGCCTATCCCGAGCCGGCGCGCAGGGCCATCCGCGCGGACCCGCGCCTGCGGGCCGCGCTCGCCGCCGCGCACGCCCCGGCGGGGCCTCTGCTCGCGCTGCGCCGCCGCGCCGGGCTGCGGCTCGAGGAGCTCGCGGCCCGCGTCGTCGCCGCGTTCGGGCTCGCCGGCGAGGAGTCCCGCGCCGCTGCATACCTCGAGCGCCTGGAGCACGGCGAGCTCGACGAGTCGCGCCTCTCCCGCCGCCTCCTCGACGTCCTGTCCACCGCGCTCGGCGCGGAGCTGCGCCCGGCGCCACCGGCGCCGGCGATGCTCTTCCGCGGCGAGGGGGAAGCCCTCGCGGCCGAGCTCGAAGCGCTCTCCCGCGCCGCCCTCGAGCCTGCGCCGCCCCCGATGGACGCCCTCGACCGGCTGTTCCTCGGAGGTCCGGAGGGATAGCCGCGCCCGGAGATCCGCCGCGGCGCCGCGCGGCCAGGGCGCGCGGGCGTGTCACCGGCCGAGCGCGCGGAGCGCCTCCGGCATCGCGGCCAGCCGCGACCCTTCGAGTGCCGGCGAGAGCCGTGGGAGTGCGGTGATCTCCGCGAGCGTGTCGGCGTACGGCTCGCGCTCGAACAGGGCCGCGAGCCCTTCCTCGAGCTCGCCGCGCAGCCGCTCGACCCGCGAGCTCAGCCGCAGCGTGCTGAGCCGGTACAGCGCGGCAAGCGTCGAGATCCCGAAGCGCGCCGCCACCGCGACGACGGTCTCGAGCCCCGGCTCGCCGTCGACCAGCGCCTCCACACCCGCCCGCGGCGCGAGCAGCTCCGCCGCGAACGCGTTCGCCTGCACCTCGCGCGCGTCGCGAGTGTCGCCCGCCAGCACCGAGACCTTGTCCACGTTCATCCCCACCTCGTGCGCGAGCCGCACGTGCCCGAGCTCGTGTGCCAGCGTGAACCGCTGCCGCACGAGCGGCTGGTCGCCGTTGACCCACAGCACCGCCCGCTCCCCCGCGCGGAAGCACCCGCCCGCGATCTCGTCGGGCAGCGAGGCGACGACGACCCCGAGCCGGGCCCGCTCCTCGGCCACGGCCAAGACGTCGATCGGCTCCGAAGCGCCCAGCCCCAGCGCCGCCCGCGTCTCCCGCGCCCGCTTGGCGCCGACGTTGGTGTCCCGGCCCGGCATGCGCCCCGTAGCCTGCCAGCGGTGACCGACGACTGGCCCTTCTCCTACCTCGACCGCATCCGCTACGGCGACCTCGACACCAACCGCCACCTCAACAACGTCGCCGTGCACCAGTTCTTCGAGAGCGCGCGCGTGGCGTACATGCGCGCGCTGTTCCCCGAGCTCGACCCGCTCGGCCGCGAGGACAGCGCGTTCGGGATGATCTTCGCCGAGACGCACGTCAACTTCCGCTCGCCCGGCTTCTACGAGGACGACCTGCGCACGCACGTGCGCGTCGAGGAGCTCAAGCGCTCGAGCGTGCGTCTCGCCTTCCGGATCACGTGTGAGGCGGACGGGCGGACGGTCGCGGAGGGCTGGGGGACGCTCGTCGGCTACGACTACGCCGCGGGCAAGGCCGCCCCGCTGCCGGAGTACGTCGCCGCGCGGCTGCGCCGCGACGCCCGTGGGTAGCTCGAAGACATGGCCTATGCACTGTCACTGGACGAGACCGAGAAGTCGATTCTGCGCGTCGCGCGCGACCAGCTCGACGGCGCGGTCGAAGGGCTCAAGCATCCCAGCGATCCGGTCGAGGCGGTCCACGACGCGCGCAAGCGCATCAAGAAGTCACGCGCGCTGCTGCGGCTCGCGCGCCCGGTGATGCGGCCGCGGGCGTTCCGCGCGACCAACCGCGCCTTGCGCGACCAGGGCCGCGCCCTCTCGGGCGCCCGCGACGCCGACGTCCTCGTCGAGACGGTCGACGCGCTCGCGGACCGCTACGCGGGGCGCCTGCCGAAGGCGAACTTCGACAGCGCTCGCGGGCGCGTGCGCCGGCAGCCCGGAGCGGCGCCGCCCGAGCACGACCTGCGCGCCGTGGCCGCCGCCGCGGACGACTGGCCCGTCGGCGGCGTCAAGCAAGAGACGCTCGTCCGCGCGCTGACCGACACGTATGCGCAGGGGCGCCAGGCGTACCGGGCGGCCGGGAAGGAGCCGACGACCGAGCTCCTGCACGAGTGGCGCAAGCGCGTGAAGGACCTCTGGTACCAGCAGCAGCTGCTCAAGCGCCTCTGGCCGGACGTGATGAAGGCGCTCGCCGGCCAGGCCAAGTCGCTCTCGAAGCTGCTCGGCTCCGACCACGACCTCGGGGTGCTGGCGGAGGAGCTGCCGCCGGACTCCCCGCTGCTGCCGCTGATCGCCGACCGCCGCGCGGAGCTGCAGCACGACGCGTTCGCCCTCGGCGCGCGCGTGTACGCCGAGTCGCCGAAGGCGTTCCGCAAGCGGGTCCGAGGTTACGCGCGCGCAGTAGCCTGAGCTGCCGTGGAGATCGAGCGCAAGTTCGTGCTCGCCGAGCCGCCGCCCGGACTCGACGAGCACCCCCACGCGCGCGTCGAGCAGGGCTACGTCGCGCTGGACCCGAACGGCACCGAGGTGCGCGTGCGCCGCAAGGGCGACGCCCGCACGCTGACGATCAAGTCCGGGGCCGGCCTCGTCCGCACCGAGGACGAGAGCGCGCTCGAGCCACAGCGCTTCGAGGAGCTGTGGCCGCTGACCGCCGGCCGGCGCGTCGTCAAGACGCGCTACCTGGTCCCGCTCCAGGACGGCCTGACCGCCGAGGTCGACGTCTATGAGGACGCGCTGCAGGGACTCGTGACCGCGGAGGTCGAGTTCGCCGACGAGCCCGCCGGCGAGGCGTTCCAGGCGCCCGGCTGGCTCGGCACCGAGGTCACGGGCGACAAGCGCTACGCGAACCGTTCGCTCGCCGTCTCCGGGCTGCCCTGACCGGTGCGGATCATCGTCGACAACAGCGCGGGCGGCGACGGGCAGTTCGCCGAGGAGGTCGTGAGCGGGCTGCGCGCCCGCGGCCTCGACGTCGAGCTGTGGCCGAGCCGCGGCTCGCTGTTCGACACGGCCGTGCACCAGGTCGACGCGGGCACGGTCATCCGCGTCGACGACCGGCCGGACCGCGACACGCTCGCCGCGATCGAACAGGTCGTCCGCACCGCGCTGCAGCACCGCGCCAGCCTGCGCCGCCGCACGCGCACCGTGCCGGTCCGCCTGGGCGAGACGCAGCGCGCGATCGCGTGGATCGACGTGTTCGGCTGACCGTTCCTAGGCTCGCGTCATGCACGCGATCCGACTGCACGAGTTCGGCCCGGCCGAGAACCTGCGCTACGAGGAGCTCCCGGACCCCGCCGCCGGCGAGGGGCAGGTGCGGATCGCCGTCGAGGCGGCCGGCGTGCATCTCATCGACACCAGCATCCGCGCGGGCCGCAGCGGCGGGCCGTTCCCGCTGCCCGACCTGCCGATGATCCCCGGGCGCGAGGTGGCCGGCACGGTCGGCTCCCGCCGCGTGGCCGCGCACCTCGGCATGGCGAGCGGCGGCTACGCGGAGCTGGCGATCGCCCCTGAGGCGGCGCTGCACGACATTCCCGCCGGGCTCGCGGCCGACGTGGCCGTCGCCGCGATCGGAACCGGCAGGACGGCGATCGGCGTGCTCGAGGTCGCGGACCTCCAGCCGGACGACGTCGTGCTCGTCACCGCCGCCGCGGGCGGCCTCGGCGGCCTCTTCCTGCAAGCCGCTCGCAACGCCGGCGCGTTCTCGATCGGCGCGGCGGGCGGCGAGGAGAAGACCGCGCGGATCGACGCCGACCTCGCGGTCGACTACTCGCGCCCGGACTGGACCGAGCGCCTGCGCGAGCACCGCGTGACCGTCGTGCTCGACGGCGTCGGCGGCGCGCTCGGGCGTGCCGCGCTCGAGCTGCTCGCCCCCGGCGGGCGCATCATCTTGTTCGGTTTCGCCTCCGGCGCGCCGACCGAGATCACCACCGCGGACCTCTACCGTCTCGGCATCCGCGCCGACGCCGCGATCGGCCCGCGCATGACGCAGCGTCCCGGCGGCTTGCGCGAGCTCGAGACCGCCGCGCTCGAGGCCGCCGCGACCGGCCGGCTGGTCCCGATCGTCGGCGAGGCGTTCGCGCTCGCCGACGCCGCGGCCGCCCATCGCGCGCTCGAGAGCCGCGCGACCGTCGGGAAGGTCGTCCTCATCCCCTGATCATCGTTAGGGTCCGCGGATGGCCCCCTCATCGCGGACCTCGACGGCAGGCGCAGGCTGGGAGGCGTGCTCCGGCTGCGGCGCCTGGAAGACCGACGTTCCCGACGACGCCAAGCCGCTCTCCTGGCTGCGCCCGGCGACGCTGTGGCGCTCGCGCAACGACGTGATCGCGCGCCGGTTCCACGACCCGGTCGACGCCGCGCGCATGCGCTGGGTGCGCCTGGCGCGGGCGCAGGGCTGCGACCCCGACTTCGTCGTCGAGCGCGCGAGCGGGGATTCCAGCTTCCTCGTCATCGGCGACCCGGGCGAGGGCGACGACTCGCAGTACGCCGTCGTGCCCGGCCTGCTCTCGCAGGCCGAGGGCGTCGACTTCGCCGTCATCTGCAGCGACCTGATCTACCCGACCGGCGACATCGGCGACTACGAGGGTCGCTTCTACAACCCGTACCGCAAGCTGCACGTCCCGATCTTCGGCGTCCCGGGCAACCACGACTGGTACGACGGGCTGCACGGCTTCATGCACCACATCTGCGGCCTCGACGATCCGGACGCGCCGCTGGACTTCGGCTCCGGCGTCCGCCGCTGGATCGCGAGCCGTACGTGGCGCCACTCGGTGCGCCCGGCCGACGACGCGCTGGCAGCCATGCGGGGCGACCGGGAGCCGTGCGGCCAGCCCGGTCCGTACGTCGCGATCGACGCCGGCCCGTTGCGGATCGTGACCATCGACACGGGCATCCAGGGCGGCATCGACGCCGAGCAGGCCGCGTGGCTGGAGCGCGTGTCGCTCGCCGACCCGCGGCCCAAGGTCCTGCTGACCGGCAAGCCGATCTACGTCGACGGCGAGTACAAGGCCCAGCAGGCGGCCGTCGACCGCATCGTCACCGACCCGCGAGCCAACTACGTCGCCGCGATCGGCGGCGACATCCACAACTACCAGCGCTACCCGGTCAAGCTGCCGGACGGGCGCACGCTGCAGTACGTCGTCTCCGGCGGCGGCGGCGCGTTCATGCACGCCACGCATCAGATCCCGGTCGTCGACCTGCCCGGCGTCAAGGAGCGCGACTTCCGCTGCTATCCGCTGCGCGGCGACTCGCTCGCGCGCTACTCGCAGCTGTATGCGAAGAAGCTGCGGCAGAAGTGGCTCGAGCTGAGCCCGGACGAGGCGTCGTCGTACATGGCGGGCCAGCTCGAGCTCGACACCACGCGTCCCGGCAAGCCCGTCCCGCTCTCGCGCCGCGCGCGGCTCGCGGGCACCGCGATCCAGCCGCTGCCGGCCGGGCGCGGCTTCCAGCGCTTCGTGTCAGAGGCGTTCGACTGGAACGATCCGCCGATGTTCAAGTCCTTCCTGCGGATCGACGCGACGGCGTCCGAGCTGCGCGTGCGCTGCTTCGGCGTCAGCGGCTGCCTGGAGTCCGAGCACGCGCCGCCTGTGGAGGATGACTTCACGATCCCGTTGAACTGAGGCCGCATGCTCGCGTCGATAACCGCGCTGTCCATCTCCGTCTGGATCCACGTCACCGCCGCGCTCGTCGGCTTCGGCGCCACGTTCGCCGAGGCCGTCACGTTCCCCGTCGCGATGAAGCTGGACAAGCGGCACCTGCCGTACGTCCACAAGCTCCAGCTGTTCATCAACCAGCGGCTCGCGACGCCGGCGCTGGTGGTGATCCTGATCACCGGCTTCTACCAGGTGTCCGAGGGCGACTGGAGCTTCGGCGACGCCTGGATCAGCCTCACGTTCCTGATCGTGATCATCCTCGGCGGCCTGCTCGGGGCGTACTTCGTCCCGACCGACCGCAAGCTCTTCGACCAGGTCACGAAGGAGCTCGCCTCCGGCGGCGAGCTCTCGCAGGACTACCTCGCCGCCGTCCGCCGCGAGGGCGTCGTCGGGTCGATCACGGGAATCCTCATCGTCATCGCCCTCTTCCTCATGATCACCAAGCCATGAGCTTGCGCGCGAAGACGCTGTTCATCTCGGGCGCCAGCCGCGGCGTCGGCCTCGCGATCGCGCTGCGCGCGGCCCGCGACGGGGCCAACGTCGCGCTGATCGCCAAGACCGCCGAGCCGCACCCCAAGCTCGCGGGAACCGTCTACACGGCCGCGCAGGCGATCGAGGACGCCGGCGGGCAGGCGCTGCCGATCGTCGGCGACATCCGCGACGACGCCCAGGTCGAGGCCGCCGTCGCGCAGGCCGCCGAGCGCTTCGGCGGCATCGACGTGTGCGTCAACAACGCGAGCGCGATCAACCTCGCCGGGGTCGAGGCGATGGAGATGAAGCGCTACGACCTGATGCAGGACATCAACACGCGCGGGACCTACGCGGTCAGCAAGGCGTGCATCCCGCACCTGCGCCGGGCCGATAACCCGCACATCCTCACGCTCTCGCCGCCGATCAGCCTCGAGCCGCGCTGGCTCGCGCCGTTCACCGCGTACGCGATCGCCAAGTACGGCATGACGCTGTGCGCGCTCGGCTTCGCCGAGGAGCTGCGCGAGGCCGGGATCGCGTCCAACGCGCTGTGGCCGCGCACGCTGGTCGCGACCGCCGCGGTGCAGAACCTGCTCGGCGGCGAAGAGGCGATGCGCCGTGCGCGCACGCCGGACGTCTACGCCGACGCGGCCTACGAGGTGATCACGCGCCCGAGCCGCGAGTGCAGCGGCAACGCGTTCCTGTGCGAGGACGTGCTCGTCGAGGCAGGCGTGACGGACCTCTCGAAGTACTCCGCCGCGGGGCCGGACGCCGAGCTGGCCGTCGACCTGTTCGTCGACGCCGTCAACCCACCTGGGCGGGCCGGCTGATCGCGCGCGCGGCGCGGCGGTTGGCGAGCGCGAGCTCGACGACCTGGTCGGGCGGCATCGGCCGCGCCATCAGGAAGCCCTGCCCGTAATCGCAGCCGCACGCGCGCAGCAGGTCGCGCGCCTCCTCGGTCTCGATCCCCTCGCCCACGGCCTTCAGGTGCAGGTTGCGGGCGAGCTCCACGATCGTGTTCACGATCGTCGCGGCCTGCGGGTCGCCGTCCATGCCGAGGATGAACGACTTGTCGATCTTGAGCTCCTGCACCGGCAGCTCGCGCAGGTAGGCGAACGACGAGGAGCCGGTGCCGAAGTCGTCGAGCGAGAGGTTGACGCCGAGCTCGCCGAGCTCGTGCATGATCTCGATCACGCGCACCGGGTCGGCGGCGACGATCGTCTCGGTGATCTCCAGCTGCAGCCGGCCGGGCTCGACGCCGCGCTTGTCGAGCAGCGCGGCGACGTCGGCGGGGAGCCCGGCGTCGAGCAGGTTCGGCGCGCTCAGGTTGACCGCGACGGTCATGTCGAGCCCTTCTGCCTGCCAGCGCGCGCACTGCCCGAGCGCGTCGTCGAGGACGCGCAGGGTGAGGGGCCGCATCAGGCCGGTCTGCTCGGCGAGCGGCAGGAACGCGCCCGGGCCCAGCAGGCCGAACTGCGGGTGATCCCAGCGCACGAGCGCCTCGGCGCCGGCGATCTGGCCGGTCACGAGGTCGAACTTCGGCTGGTAGAAGGTGACGATCTGGCCGTTGGTGATCGCGTCCGGCAGCTCGCCGATCAGCGCGAGGCGGGCGCGCGAGTGGCCGTCGCGCGACGCGCTGTAGACCTCGTGGTCGATGCCGCGCGCCTTGGCCGAGTACATCGCGATGTCGGCGCGCTGCATCAGCGTCTCGACGTCGCGCCCGTGCTCCGGGAAGACGGCGATGCCGGCGCTCGCGCGCACCAGCAGGGTCAGGCCCTGGAAGCGGAACGGCTGCTCGAGCTCGCGCAGCAGCCGCTGCGCGGCGCGCTCGGCCTGCTCGGCCGTCGAGCCGGGGGGCAACAGGAGCGCGAACTCGTCGCCGCCGACGCGGGCGATCAGGTCGGCCTCCGGCACGCCGGCCATCAGGCGCGGGCGGATCTCCTGCAGCAGCCGGTCGCCGGCCTGGTGGCCGAGCGTGTCGTTGAGCTCCTTGAAGTGGTCGAGGTCGATCAGCAGCAGCGGCAGCTTCAGGCGCCCGGCCTTGGCCTCGGCGATCGCCTCGTGGATGCGCGCGAACAGCTTGCGGCGGTTGGCGAGGCCGGTGAGCGGGTCGTGGTTGGCGTCGTGCTCGCGCTTGGCGGCCAGCGCCCGCAGCTCGCGCTCCAGCTCGACGCGCTCGGTCGCGTCGCGCAGGTTGAGCACGAAGCCCTCGACGCTCTCGTCGTGCAGGCGGTTGGAGGCGACGACGTCGAACGGCCGGTCGCTGCCGTCGCCGTGGCGCATGCGCAGCGTCATGGCGCGGGTCTCGTCCGGCCTGCCCTCGGCATCCGCGAAGTAGCGCTCCAGCTCGCCGCGGTCGCCGGGGTGCACGAGCTCGAGCATCGGCTGGTCGACGACCGCGCGCGGGTCGACGCCGAGCGCGGCGCGGATCGACTCCGCCTGCCAGCGCACGCGCAGGTCGGCGCCGACCACGGTCGTGACGTCGGTCGAGTTCTGCACCAGCGAGCGCAGCTGGCGCTGGCTGGCCTCGGAGCTGCGCAGCGCGCCGCCGAGCGCCTGCATGATCAGTGGCACGAGCGCCGTGCCCAGCGCGCGGGCGAGGTCGCCCTGCACGTGGCTTGCGCCGCGGTCGGCGTGCGCGGCGAGCAGCACGCCCATCCACAGCACATAGCGCGCCGTCGCCAGCCGCGGCCCGCCGTAGCAGCTGCGGAAGACCAGGCCGAAGAGCGGCAGGAACGGCTCGCCCGGCGTCATGCGCAGGATCGCGAACAGGGCGAGCGTCTCGAGCGGCTCCGACCACAGCGGGAACCCGCCGCGGCGGAAGCCGATCAGCCAGTGCGCGGCGAGCGCGACGGCGGCGATCGCGCCGGCGACCCGTTCGGCGGCCGGGCTGCCGGATGCGGCGAGCGTCGTGATCGTCACGACCGCGTCGAGCAGCGCGATCGCGAGAAAGAGCAGGCGCACGCCGTCGAACGGCGACGACGCCAGCCGCAGCGGGTGGGGCAACCTGGACACTCTGTGGACAAGAGTCGGACGCACGGGCGATGTCTTGAGCAGCACCGATCTCAAGGCGCGAAGGCCGGGTGCCGACGCCACACAGAGATGCGGACGATCGAAGAGCGCCTGGCGCTGCTGGACGAAGTTGTGAGTGAAGCCGCGGCACGCGGCCTGGCGATGCAGACCGCCGACGACGGGCCGCTCGACGGGCGGGTCATCTCGCTGCAGGGACGCGACCGGATCAACTTCGGCTCGTGCAGCTACCTCGGCCTCGAGCTCGACCCGCGGCTGCGCGACGCGGTCTGCGAGGCGGTCGGGCGCTACGGCACGCAGTTCTCCTCCTCGCGCGCGTACGTGAGCGCGCCTCCGTATCGCGAGCTCGAGGCGCGGCTCGACGAGCTGTTCGGCGGGCACGCGCTGGCGATGCCGACGACGTCGCTCGGCCACCTCGCGGCGCTGCCGGTGCTGATCGGCCCGGGCGACGCCGTGATCCTCGACCAGCAGGTCCATGCGAGCGTGCAGGTCGCCGCCGACCAGCTGCGGCTGCAGGGCACGGCGGTCGAGATGATCCGCCACAACCGGATGGACCGGCTCGCGCGCATGGTCGAGCGCCTCGCGCCGCGCCACCGGCGGATCTGGTTCCTCGCCGACGGCGTCTACAGCATGTTCGCCGACCTGGCGCCGTTCGCGGAGCTGCGCGCGCTGCTGGACGCCCATGAACAGCTGCACCTCTACATCGACGACTCGCACGGCGTCGGCTGGGCGGGGACGCACGGGCGCGGCCCCGCGCTGGAGGCGCTTGGGATGCACCAGCGGCTGATCGTCGCGGCGTCGCTGAACAAGTCATTCGCCGCCGCGGGCGGTGCGCTGATCTTCCCGGACCCCGAGCTGCGGCGGCGCGTGCGCACGATCGGCGGACCGATGATCTTCTCGGGCCCGATCCAGCCGCCGATGCTCGGCGCGGCACTGGCGTCGGCGGCGATCCACCTGAGCGACGAGCTGCCGCTGCGCCAGGCGGCGCTGCGCGAGCGCATCGCGCTGTTCGACGAGCTGGCCGAGGAGTTCTGCCTGCCGCTGGCGACGCGTGACGCGACGCCGATCCGCTACGTCCCGCTCGGGCTGCCGCGCGTCGTGCTCGACGTCGTCGAAGGGCTGCTGGAGGACGGCTTCTACACGAACTACGGCGCGTTCCCGGCGGTGCCGATGAAGCACGCCGGCGTGCGCATGACGCTCACGCTGCACCACCGGCCCGAGGACATCCGGGCGCTGGTCGGCGCGCTGGCAGGGCGCGTGCCGGAGGCGCTGGAGCGCGCGGGCGAAGCGGCGCGGCGCAAGGCGGCGACGGTCGCCCGCACGGCGCCGGCGCTCGTGCTCGAGCACCACCGGTCGGTCGACGCGCTCAACGGCTACGAGTGGGACGCGCTGCTCGGCGATCGCGGGACGTTCACGGTCGACGGGCTGCGGCTCCTCGAGCGGGTGTTCGCCGGCGAGGCGGACGGGCGCCCGGAGGACGAGTGGGCGTTCCACTACTACGTCGTCCGCGACCGCCGGGGCAAGCCGGTGCTGGCCACCTTCTTCACCGCCGCCCTGTGGAAGGACGACATGCTCTCCTCCGCCGAGGTCTCGCGGCTGGTCGAGGAGCGGCGCGCGGCCGACCCGTACTACCTGACGTCGCTGACGTTCGGCATGGGCGCCCTGCTGACCGAGGGCGATCATCTCTATCTGGACGGCAACGCGGACTGGAAGGGCGCGCTCGACCTGCTGCTCGCGGCGGTGTCCGAGCACGCGGCCGCCGCCGGCGCGGGCACGATCGTCCTGCGCGACCTGCACGCGGCCGACCGCTCCCTCGCCGAGGCGCTGCGCGAGCGCGGGTACGCGAAGCTCTCGATGCCCGCGTCGTATGTGCTCGAGCCCGTCGACGCCGACGACGAGGCGTGGCTCGCGCGCCTGTCGGTGAAGTCGCGCGCGCACCAGCGCAAGGACGTCCTGCCGTGGGACGGCGCGCTCGACGTGGAGGTGGTGCGCGAGCCGCGCGACGACCTCGACTTCGATCGCCTCCACGCGCTCTATCGCGCGGTCGCCGAGCGCGGGCTGGACGTCAACACGTTCCCGCTCCCACGCGGCGCCTTCCGCGCCATGCTGGACACGACGGGCTGGGAGCTCGTCCTGCTGCGGCTCGACGGCACCGTCGTCGCGTTCGGCGCGCACTTCGCCGGCGGGCGCCACTACGCGCCGATGATCGTCGGGCTCGACTACGCGTACGTGCGCTCGCACCACACCTACCGGCAGGCGCTGCGGGTCGCGCTGCTGCGGGCGCGCGAGCTCGGGGCGCGGCGCGTGCTGCTCGGGATGGGCGCGGGGTTCGAGAAGCGGCGCTTCGGGGCGCACGCGCAGGAGCGCGTCGCGTTCGCCCAGGCGTCGGACCACTACAGCGCGCAGGTCCTCGCGGCGCTCGCGGCCGACGCGCGTTCCGCATAGGGTTGGCGGCGTGATCGAGCGCCGCGGACCGGCCGACACCGCCGTCACGGTCGTGCTCCTGCACGGGCGCGGCCGCGACACTTCCGACGTGCTCGGGCTGGCCGAGCGGATGGCGCTCGACGACGTCGCGTTCGTCGCGCCCGCCGCCGAGGGCAACTCGTGGTGGCCGCAGTCGTTCCTGGCGCCGGTGGAGGAGAACGAGCCGTGGCTCACGCGCGGGCTCGAGACCGTCGACGCGCTCGTGCGCGAGGTGGCCGACCCGGCGCGGCTCGTCCTCGGAGGCTTCTCCCAGGGCGCGTGCCTGGCCGCCGAGTACGCGGTCCGCCACCCGCGCCGCTACGGGGGCCTGCTGCTCTACACCGGCGGCTTCGTCGGGCCGCCGGGGACCGCGCCGGTCGTGGGCGCCGGCTTCGGCGGGACGCCGGCCTACCTCGGCACGAGCGATCCCGACGGCTGGGTCCCGGTCGAGCGCGTCCGCGAGACCGCCGCGCTGCTGGAGCGCCACGGCGCGCGCGTGACCGTCCAGGTCTTCCCGGGCCAGGACCACCTGGTCAACGACGAGGAGATCGCCGCGGGGCGCGCCCTGATCCGCGCCATCTAGCGGTTCGCACGCGTACAAGCCAAGGAAACGCCAAGCTCGCGCCTCGTAGGCTCGGGGCCATGGGAGGCACTCGAGCGGCGATCGCCATCGCTGCGCTGCTGGTCTTCGCACCGGCTGCGCACGCGCAGACCTTCTCGCTCCAGCACTCGCACGGCGGGCAGCTGGACGCCGAGGCGCAGGGAGACGTGTCGTTCCCGGGCGCGGGCGGCGCGAACGTGAACGTGACGGTCTCGGATCGCAGCGAGGATGGCTGGTGCGCCATGGCGTGGGTGACGTCCAACCTGCCGCCGACGACGCACAAGTCCTACCGGGTCTGCGGCGTCGCCGAGCAGCAGACGTTCACGCTCGCGCTGCCGGGCGGAGCGCCCTGCAACATCTCCTTCGTCGAGGTCCAGGTCGGGCGGATCGACCCGTCGGAGGGCAACAAGATCGAGCTCGGCGAGGCGAGCCGGATGGCCAACCCGTGCCCGCCGCCGCCTCAGCCGCTGCCCGCCCCGCCGCCTCCGCCGCCGGCGCCGGTCACCTCGACGGTGAGCTGGAACTGGTCGGCGACCACGCGCTGGACGCGCAACGTCTCGCTCGCGGTCCGCAACGTCCCGGCCGGCGCCGCGGTCGAGCTGCGCTGCCGCGGAGGCGGCTGCCCCGCGCGCCGGCGCACGGTCAGGGTCGCGTCCGCCCGCGCCAACGCCCACCGCGCGCTCGGGCGCCGCCACCTGCGGCCAGGCGCCGTGCTCGAGTTGCGCGTGACGCGCGCCGACATGATCGGCAAGGTCGTGCGCTTCACGATCCGGCGCCATCGCCTCCCGGCGGTGCAGACGCTGTGCCTGCCGCCGGGGGCGACGTCGCCGAGGCGCTGCTGAGTCAGCGCCCGTTGACCTTCTCGACGCTCATGACGAGCACGACGCGATCCGCCTTGTCGGGCGGCGGCTGCTGGTCGGCGGTGCCGTAGCGGCGGCCGAGGCGGACGTAGAACTCGCCCTCAGGGTCCTCGATCACCTCGACGAGGCTCCCGCGGACCTCGAGGTAGCTCTGCGGGTTCTCGTCGTCGATGACCATCAGGCTCATCGACGGGTTGCGCTGGAGGTTGCGGAACTTCCCGCGCTTGTTCGTGTGCGTGAAGCGGACGTGCTCGCCGTCGTACTCGAACCACATCGGGTTGACCTGGACGGTCTCGTCAGGGCGGATCGTGCCGAGCGCGCCGAACAGCGGGCGCTCGAGCAGCGGGAGCAACGCGGAAGGGATGGTGGCGCTCATGACCGGCCGCAGCCTAGCCTGGAGCTCACCTGTTGCCCGCCGCCACGCCGGAGACCTGGACGCCGATCGAGGTGACGCCCGCCGCGATCTGGTCGTTGGAGTTCAGGAACGTCGCCGGCGCCGTCGTGATGACGACGGGGCCGATCACGGCCGCCATCTGGCCGATCACGGCGCCGTCCATGAAGATGGACGGCGTGCCCTGCCACCCCAGCAGCGCGATGGCTGCGGTTCCGCCGCCGTCCTGGGCGCTCGCCACTCCGGCGCCGGGCGCCAGGATGGCCAGCGTGCTCACTGCCGCGGCCAGCGCCGCGACTCGTCTGTAGGGCGCGCTCATGGTCGTGTCTCTCCCTGCTCAGCCGGGACGTGGCTTCTCGCTAAGCAACCTACGGGGCCGGGCGAGGGGGATGGCTGGCCCGCGGGGCCGTTGGTCCTGGCCTAGCGGGCTGCGCGCTTGGCGTAGGGGTCGGCCGGCGAGCGGTCCTCGGACAGGGAGCCGCGGGAGCGCGCGACCAGGTCCTCGATCGCGTCGGCGACGTGGACCGGGCCGATGTTGTAGTCGCCGCGCTCGACGCGGAGCTTGTGCGCCGCGAGCAGCACCTCGGCGTGCGTGAAGCCCGCCGGCGGCTCGAAGCGGTAGGAGGCCAGCTCGATCAGCAGCCCGAGCGGGTCCTCGAAGTAGACCGAGTCCATGAAGCCGCGATCCTTGACGCCGCTGTGGTGGATCCCGCGCTCGTCGAGCCGCCCGACCGCCTGCAGGAACGTCGCCCGCGAGAGCGCGAACGCGAGGTGGTGCACGCAGCCGGGATCGGTCGGCGTGCGCGAGGGGTCGCCGGCGCGCTCCTCGTCGGTGAAGACCGTGATCAGGCGCCCGTCGCCCGGATCGAAGTAGAGATGGCTCTCGGACGCGTTGTCGAGGTTGGGCTGCTCGAACACGAACGGCATCCCGAGCACGCCCTCCCAGAAGTCGATCGAGGTCCGGCGGTCGGCTCCGACGATCGTGATGTGGTGGACGCCCTGGCTCTGGAGCTTGCGCATCCCCCTCCTATACCGCGCCTGGGTGCCCGGCGCCTAGGAGCCTGTTGATCTTTCCCCGCCGCGCGATGCGGCACGCCCGGCATCCACGGGCGCACCACCTCGCATCGACGGATCAAAGTTCAACAGGCTCCTAGGCCGCGCGCTCGCCGACCGGGCCGTCAGGGCCGAGCGCGTGCGGGGCGCCGCCGTCGCGGGGAGCGATCGCCGGCCCGTGGTCGCGCAGTTGCGCCTGGCCGCCGGTCAGCGAGCCGATGTCGCCGTTGCGCAGCAGCATGTAGATGAGGCGCCGGCGGGCGGCGCGCTCCTGCGCGGCTGCGCGGACGCTGAGGCGATGGTCCATCCCCCTTAACTTGTCCGGTACACCGCAACTTGTGACATCCGCGGTCACAGAAATCCGCTCCGTGGACAAGTAAGGACTCGTGAGGACGACGCGCGGCAACGCGACCGACGAACAGCTCCTGGCCGCGACCCCCGGCCGGCCGGACGCGTTCGCGGTCTTCTACCGCCGGCACCTCGGGGCGACGCTCGCCCTGCTCCTGCACCGCACGCGGGGCCGCGAGGCGACGGCCGACCTGGCCGCCGAGGTCTTCGCCGCGGCGCTGGAGGAAGCCGGCGGGGCCGAGCCGCCGGCGCGCGGCTGGCTATTCGGCATCGCGCACCGGGCGCTGCTGGAGAGCGGCCGTCGCGGGCGCGTGCAGGACGCCGCGCGCCGGCGGCTCGGCATGCCGCCGCGCGAGCTGACCGACGGCGACCTCGACGGCGTCGTGGCCCTGGCCGACATCGGCCGCCCGGGCGGCCTGGCCATCGCGCTGGTCGACGGCGTCCCGCCCGCGCACCGTGACGCCGTCGTCAAGGGTGTGCTCGAGCAGGAGGTCGCAGTGGGCGCCCTGCACCGCTCCAAGGGCGTCGTCCGTGGCCCGGCCCGGCCCGAGCGCTCGTTCTTCGAGATCCTCGAGGCCGACCTCGTGCAGGCGGCGACGCGGCTGTCGGGCGGGGCGCCGCCCCCCGAGGACCCGCCCGCCCGGCGGCGGCTGCTTCGCCGCCTGAGCGGCGACTAATCTCGCCTGCCTGACCGAGATCGAGGGACTTCCGGGCGCCCCGTTCGAGGGCGAGGTGGCGATCCGCAAGCGCCGGTTCGCGAACGAGCAGACCGGCTTTGCGGTGATCGATGCCGACCGCGACGGCGACGAGGTCGTCCTGGTCGGCGTGCTCGCGCACCTCGAGGAGCGCGAGCACGTCCGCATCAAGGGCGTCTGGCACGACGACAAGCGCTTCGGGCTGCAGATCAAGGTCACCACCGCGGAGCCGGTCGCGCCGTCGGGCGACAAGGCGCTCACCGCGTACCTCAAGCGCGTCAAGCACATCGGGACCGGCCGCGCCGAGCTGCTGCTGGCCCGCTACGGCGACGGCGTGCTGGAGGCGATCGACCGCGACCCGCAGACGGCGTTCCGCGGCGCCGGGCTGAACCCGAAGCGCACCAACGAGGCGATCAAGTCCTGGAACGCGCTGCGCTCGACGCGCGCCCTGCATCTCATGCTCGCGCCACATGGGCTGACGTGGCTCGTCCCGCGCATCGCCAACCACTACGGCGACCGCGCGCACGACGTGGTGCGCCGCCGCCCGTACGACCTCACGAGCGTGTTCGGCGTCGGCTTCCACACGGCGGACACGATCGCCGGCCGGATCGAGTCGCCCGCGCGGTCGCGCGCGGGGGTGATCCACGTGCTCGCCGAGGCCGAGCGCGACGGCTCCACCTGCCTCCCGCTCGGCGAGCTGCTCGCGCAGTCGGCCCGGCTGCTCGGCACGCGGGTGGACGACGCGCTGATCGGCGAGATGGCGGAGGCCGGCGAGCTGGTGATCGAGCAGGAGCGCTGGGCCTACCGCCCGCAGACTGCCGAGCTCGAGGCCGAGCTGGCCGCGCTCGTGCGCGACCTGGCCCGCGCCGAGCCGCGCCTGGCGAAGCCCGCGCTGCCGGAGGGCGACCTCGTCCCCGCGCCCGAGCAGGCCGCCGCCGTGCAGGCCGCGTTCGGCTCGCGGCTGTCGATCGTCACCGGCGGCCCCGGCACCGGTAAGACGATGACGATCCGGCTGATCTGCGCCGCGGCCAAGGCGCAGAAGGCCGGCGTCACGCTCGTCGCGCCGACGGGGCGCGCCGCGCGGCGGATGGCGGAGGCGACCGGCTTCAACGCCTCGACCGTCCACGCCGCGCTCGGCTGGGTCCCGGGCCTCGGCCCGACCAAGGACGAGCTGACCGACGACCTGCTCGTCGTGGACGAGACCTCGATGGCCAACCTCGAGCTGCTCGTGACGCTGCTGCGGGCGGTGGGCCCCGAGATGCACGTCGTGCTCGTCGGCGACGCGGACCAGCTCGCGCCGGTCGGCGCCGGCAAGCCCTTCGCCGAGCTGGTCGCGTCGGGCGCGCTGCCCGTCGCCCGCCTCACGCACATCTTCCGCCAGGCGGCGGGAAGCATGATCGTGCGCGGCGCCCACGCCGTCCGCCAGGGCGAGCCGCCGTCGTTCGAGGCCGGCGGGGAGGTCCGGCGCGACCTGTTCATGATCGAGCGCGAGGACCCGCGCGCGGTGCTCGACGAGATCGTCTCGCTCGTCTCCGAGCGCCTCCCGAAGCACTACGCCGCCGATCCGCTGTCGGACATCCAGGTCTTCGCCCCGGTCTACAAGGGCGCGCTCGGCATCGACGCGCTCAACGCGCGGCTGCGGGACGCCCTCAACCCGCACGGCAAGCCGGTGCTCGGCCGGCTGCGGATCGGCGACAAGCTGATGCTCTCCGGCCGCAACCTGCACGAGCTCGGGCTGATGAACGGCACGATCCTGCGCCTGCTGTCCTACGACGCCGACGCGGGCAAGCTGTCGGTCGAGGCCGACGGGATGCTCGTGGAGCTGCCCGAGGACGAGGCTCCGCGGCTCCAGCTCGCCTACGCCTGCTCGATCCACAAGGGCCAGGGCATCGAGCTGCCGGTCGCGATCGTCGTCGCCCATCCGGCGGCCGGCCCGCGCTTCCTGCGCCGCGAGATGCTCTACACCGCGATGACCCGCGCGCGCACCGCGACGCTGATCGTCGGGCAGCGGGCGATCGTCGCGCGCGCCGCCGCGACGCCCGACACCTCCCGCCGCCACTCGCGCCTGGCGGACCGTCTCAACTGACGGTCGAATCACTTCCTACCGGCGGTCGATTTCAGATTGTCTCATGATCGCCCAGACTGCACCGCAGGAGAAGGGAGCTGCGCACCGGATCACCAGGCTTCTCCTCCCATGGGGTCCGGTTCGCTAGTGGCATTCGGCTGGGGTCTGGACAGCCCCGGCCGAAGCCTTTCCTGAGGGCGGTTGAGGGACCGGCCTACGCGGCGGCCGCCAAGCGCGGCCGCGGCGGTGAGAAGTCGGCCTGCAGGGCGTGGAGCAGACCCTGCAGGCCGGCAGGCTCACCCGCGATCGCGCGCTGGCGCACGGCGCCGGGGTCGCCGGCCAGATGGGCCAGCAGCTGCAGCTCGCGCTCGCAGTGCAGCGCGCGGGCGTGCGGCCAGCAGGCGTCCACGAGGGTGGCGAGGCGCCCCGCGGCGGGCACCTTGCGCCCGCGGCAGACGTCGAGCAGCTGCGCGTCGATGCCGTCGCGCGCGGCGAGGAAGCGGTTCTCGGCCATCGCCTCGGGCGTGTCCTCCGGCTCGGCGAAGCCGTCGAGCGCCTCCAGGCGCACGAGGCACTGGACCAGCGCGGCGAGCGCCGCGGTGTCGCGGATCCGCGTCTGCGCATCCATCACGCGGATCTCGATCGTCCCGTAGCGCGGCTGCAGCCGCAGGTCCCACCAGATGAAGGTCGGCTCCGGGATCGCGCCGCAGCGCAGCAGCACGTCGATCGCCTCGACGTAGGCGTCGTAGTTGCCGAACGCGCGTGGCAGTCCCGTGCGCGGGAAGGCCTGGAAGACGGGCGTGCGGGCGCTCGCGAGCCCGGAGTCGTTCCCGCGCGTGTAGGGCGAGTTGGCCGCCAGCGCCAGCAGGACCGGGATGTGGTGGCGCATGCCGTCGAACGCGCGTACGGCCAGCTCGGGGTCGGGCACGGCGACGTGCACGTGCAAGGCGAACGTCGGCTCGCGCCGCGCGAGCTCGCGCATCGTCGAGTGCAGGTACTGATAGCGCGCGCCGGGGGAGACCTCGACCTCCTCCGAGCGCGCCAGCGGATGCGTCCCCGCGACGGCCGCCTGCAGCCCGAGCGAGCGCACCGACTCGGCCAGCCCCGCGCGCAGGTGGCGCAGCTGCGAGGCGGCGGCGCTCACCGTCGAGTGCGGGTCGGTCGCGATCTCGAGCGCCAGCCCGTGCGTCTCACCCCGCGCATGGCGTGCGAGGTCGTCGTCCAGCCGCGTCAGCACGTCCTCCGAGCGCCACGCCGGCGAGCCGTCGGGCTCGAGCAGCATGACCTCCTCCTCGAGGCCGACCGTCCACGGCTCTCCACGCTTCCACCGCGCCCAGCCGGGCAGCATGCGTTCGATCGCCATAGCCGCAGCGTCGCCGCATCGACACCCCCGCGGTTCCTCCCCGCTGTACAGACTTGCGGGCCGATCATCGCCCTACGGTCGAGCGCTCTACCGGCTGGCCGCGGAGCTTGTACAGACGGTCCTGGCAAACCCCGCTCGACCGGCCGTACCGTGGCCGGCATGCCACGCGGACGTCCGCCACAGATCGTCGCGTACGGAGGAGGGGGCTTCTCGATGGAGCCCGACAACCCGCTCCTCGACGAGTACGTCCTGTCGCTCTGCAAGCGAAAGCGTCCCCGCGTGTGCTTCATCCCGTCGGCGTCGGGCGACGCCGACCACTACGTGGTGCGCTTCTACCGCCACTTCCACAGCGGGATCTGCGAGCCGTCGCACATCTCGCTGTTCCGCCGCGACTGCGGGCCCGGCCAGGTGCGAGAGCATCTGCTGGCCCAGGATCTCGTCTACGTCGGCGGCGGCTCGATCCTCTCGCTGCTCGGGGTCTGGCGGGCGCACGGGATCGACGAGGACCTCCGCGCCGCGTGGCGCGCCGGCGTGATCATGTGCGGCGTGTCGGCCGGCTCGCTGTGCTGGTTCGCCGGCGGCCTCACGGCCTATCACCATGATCCGAGGCCGTACGAGGGCCTCGGGTTCCTGCCACAGTCCAACGCGGTGCACTACGAGGAGGAGTCCGACCGGCGCCCGGCGTATCACGCCGCGCTGCTGGACGGAAGCCTGCCGGCGGGCTACGCCGCGTCCGACGGTGCCGCGCTGCACTTCGTGGGCACGGATCTGCATCGTGTCGTCCTGTCGCGTCCGAACGGGCGCGCGTACCGCGTCGAGGCGGGGGGCGGCCAGGTCGTCGAGCTCCCCCTGGAGGCCGCGTACCTCGGTGAGCGCCCGAAGATCGCCCTTGTCGCCTGAGCCGACGATCTTCGCCATGGGCGGGGGCGGGTTCTGCATGGAGCCGCAGAACCCCGCGCTCGACGACTACATCCTGGGGCTCGCGCGCTCGCCGGTCCCCAAGATCTGCCTGCTCCCGACCGCGTCGGGCGACGGCGAGGCGCAGATCCGGCAGTTCCACGCGACCTTCGGCGCGCGCGCGTGCGAGCCGATGCACATCGCGCTGTTCCGGCTCGGGAGCCATCCGCTGCCGCTGCGCGAGACGCTGCTGGCGCAGGACGTCGTGTACGTCGGCGGCGGCTCGATGCTCGGGCTGCTCGCGGTCTGGCGCGCGCTGGGGCTCGACGCGATCCTGCGCGAGTGCTGGCAGTCCGGCGTCGTCCTGGCGGGGCTGTCGGCCGGGGCGATGTGCTGGTTCGAGTGGGGCATCTCGACGTCGCTCGGGTCTCCGGCGCCTGCTCCGGGGCTCGGCCTGTTGCCCGGCTCGCTGTCGGTGCACTGCGACGGGGAGCCCGCCCGGCTGCCGGTCTTCCGCCACGCGGTCCGCTCCGGCGCCGTGCCGCCCGGCTATGCGGCCGACGACGGCGTCGGCCTGCTGTTCCGCGGCGACGCGCTCCAGGACGTCGTCAGCTCACGCCCCCGCGCGCGGGCGTTGCGAGTCGAGCCCGGCGCCGAGGCGCCCGTGGCCGCTCGCCGGCTGACCGTGCGCGAGCAGTTCGGCGATGCGCCGGACATCGCGGAGTTCCGGCGCATGCGGGCGCTCCGGAACGGCTAACTGGCGGTCCACGGCACCTGCGGAGAGCGGTGGAAGTTCAGGCCCAGCGCCTCCCACTGCGGTCCGTGGGCCGCCAGCCGTAGCTTGAAGTCCTCCCAGTCGCGGCGCGCCGACCAGGCGACCTCCGCGACCGCGGGCAGGCGCGGCAGCGTCATGTACGCGATTGCGCCGAAGTCCTCGACGGTCTCGGTCCAGAGCGCGGCCTCGACGCCGAGCGCGTCGTCGCCGGGCTCCCACTCGTAGGCGTCGCGCACGTCGACGTTGCCGGCCCACGACAGCCCGAGCTCGGTCGACGCGTCGTACTTCTGGTCCAGGTAGGTGTGCGGCGCCGGCGACATGATCAGCGGCGCGCCCTGCCGGACCGCGGCGTCGCGCAGCTTCGGATCGGTCCAGAACTGGACGATCACGCCCGGCGGGAGCTCGACGGCGGCCATCTCCTCCCAGCCGATCATCCGCTTGCCGTGGCGGGAGACGATCTCCGCGGCGGCATGGATGAACGCGCGGTAGTCGTCGTCGGTCATGCCCTCGACCTCGTCGGCGCCGAGGTGGATGTACGGGCCCGGGGTGATCTGCGCCAGCTCGCCGACGACGTCGTCGAGGAAGCGCAGGACCGCGGGGTCGCCGACGTTGAGCGAGCGGCCGGGGCTGTGGATGCCCGTCTCGGGCGGCGGCGCGACGCCGTCGGGGCCGAGCTCGGGGTACGCGAGCAGGGCCGCGTTCGTGTGGCCCGGGACGTCGAGCTCGGGGATCACGGTCATGAAGCGCTCGCCCGCGTAGCGGACGATCTCCGCGTAGTCCTGGCGCGTGTAAAAGCCGCCGGGCCCGCCGCCGATCTGGGTCGTGGCGCCGGTGGAGGTCAGCCTCGGCCACTTCGGGCTTTCCAGCCGCCACCCCTGGTCGTCGGTCAGGTGGAGGTGCAGGACGTTGAGCTTGTAGCCCGCCGCGAGATCGATGAAGCGCTTGACGTCCGCGACGCCGAAGAAGTGGCGCGCGACGTCGAGCATGACGCCGCGGTGCGCGAACCGCGGCGCGTCCTCGATCCGCACGGGCGGCATCGAGCCGTCGGGCCCCCGCAGCTGCTCGAGCGTGCGGCGGCCGTAGAACAGGCCCGCCTCGTCGGGCGCGGTGAGCGTGACGCGGTCGCTCGTGACCTCGAGCGCGTAGGACTCCGGCGCCCCGGAGCCGGTGAGCTCGCCGTGCGGCGGCTCGCCGTGGTGCGGATCGCCCTCGAGCCGTTGCAGCGACGCGGGGGCCGGGATCAGGTTCGGCACCCGGCCGAATCTATCTGCGACCGGGTGCCGGAGGCGGTCAGGCGGTGGCCGGGTCGCCGCCGCGGCCGCGCATGACCTTGGTGGCGACCAGCGCCGCGACGCCGGCCCCGATGAGCAGCGGCAGGCGCTTGGCGATCGGCGTGCGCTTGGACACCTGGTAGACGGCGGTGCCCTTGGCGGCCTTCGTCGCGCCCTTGGCCGCCTTGCCGGCGGCCTGCAGCTTCAAGTAGTTGACGAGCAGGTCGGTGGCCTGCCGGCGCTTGCTCTTCTTACGTCTGAAAGGAGCCATGCCCCAAGGCTTACCCGGAATCGCTCAGAAGGCGGCGAGGACCTTCGGCGCGACCTGCTTCTTGCGCGACATCACGCCGGGCAGCTCGATCACCCCGTCCTTGATCTCCTTGCCGAACGCGTGCTCGAGCGGGCCGGTGTCGCCGTCGACGAAGAGCTCGGTGTCCTTGGCGAGGATGTCGGTGACCATCAGCGCGTAGAGCGCGTGGCCGCGGCGGTCGCGCGCCTCGCGCATCGCGCCGAGCAGCTCGTCGCGGCGCTCGTCGAGCCGCTGGCCGACCGTCTCGACCTGCGCGATCGCGAGCGTCTGCCCGCCCGCCTCGTAGACCTTCGCGTCGCGTGCCACGATCTGCTCCGCCGGCACGCTCGAGAGGTCCGACGTCTCGGTGAACATCTCGCGGCCGAACTCCTGCGCGTCGAGCGCGAGCACGCGCTCGAGGTACTCGACCGCCGCGTTGTCGCGCTCGGTCACGGTCGGCGAGTTGAGGATCACGGTGTCCGAGAGGACCGCGCCGAGCAGCAGGATCGCGGTCGACCGGCTCGGCTCGAAGCCGTTCTGGCGGAAGCGCTCGATCACCAGCGTCGCGGTGCTGCCGACCGGGTCGAACGTCGCGCGGACCGGGACCTTGGTCTCGATCGAGCCGATGTGGTGGTGGTCGAGGATCTCGACGATCTCGGCCTGCTCGACGCCGGTCACGCTCTGCGCCGCCTCGGCGTGGTCGACGAGCAGCACGCGCCGCGGGGAGGGGTTGACGAGGTCGGTGCGGGTGACGAGGCCGACCGGGCGGCGGCGGCCGTCGACCGCGACGGCGGCGCGATAGTGGATGTCCTTGACCTCGTCCGCGACGTCGGACAGCAGCTCGTCCGGGCGCACGGTCAGCGGCTCGGGGTCCATCAGCGCGCGGCACGGCGCCGACAGCGTGATCATGCGGCCGGTCACGTAGCTGTCCAGCGGGGAGACCACGACGGGGATGCCGCGCTCCTTGGCGAGCGCGAGCGCGTCATCGTCAGGCTGCGCGTCGTTGGTGACGACGAGCAGGCCGACGCCGAGGTCCAGCGCCGCCCGCTGGGCGTCGGGCCGGTTGCCCACGACGGCGACGTCGCCCGGGCCGATCTCGCTCGGGAGCGCGCGGATGTCCATCGCCATCACCCACACCTGGCCGGACACCTCGCCGTCGGCGCCGGCGACCTGCGTGCCCTCCAGCACGCTCACGATCGCGCTCACCTTCGTCGGCGCGTCCAGCTGCGACGCCTCGCGCGACTCGCGGATGTAGCGGCGCGCCAGCGCCCGCTCGGTCATGACGCCGGCGAGCACGCCGTCCTGCACGATCGGCACGAGGTCGAGGTCCTCGCGCGCCATCACGCGCCCGACGACGCGCACCGGCTCGGTGTGCTCGGCGAGCGGGAAGTCCGACCGCATCACGTCCTGCACGCGCAGCATCACGTGCGGGAGGAACTCGGGCTCGGGGACGCCGGCGCGGCCGAGCACCCAGCGCGTCTGGGTGTTGACGTCGCCGAGGCGGACAGGGAGGTACTCGTGGCGCGGGTCGACCCGCCGCATCAGCTCGGCGTACCCGATCGCGGAGGCGATCGAGTCGGTGTCCGGGTTCCTGTGCCCGGTGACGTAGATGCGAGGCAACGGCACGTTGCCAGCAATGATGGCCGATGGAAACCTCCTGCGCGGCCCGGCCGGCCGTGGCCGGGCCGCGCAGGAGGAAGGCAAGCGCCCACCTAAGGGGGTCGGGAGGCGGACGCCAGGTCCGGTCCTCGCGCTGACATACGCAGTGCACCGGCTCCCGGTTCGCTCCGGCGCGCCCGAAGGTGGGAACGCCTGCCGTACCGGTAAGTTCCCGCCGAATGGTGACGCTCGTCGTACTCGCGGCGGTCCTGGCGGTGCTCGCCGCGGTCCTGTTCGCGCAGCTGCGCGCTTCGCGGGCCCGCGAAGCGGTGCTCGAGGCGACGCGGGCGCGGCAGGCCGCCGAAGGCGAGCGCCTGCGCGAGCGGGCCGCGGCGCTGGAGGGCGAGCTGGAAGCGGCTCGCGCGGTGGCGGCGCGCCACCGCCGGCTGGTCGAGCAGGCCGGCGACTGGATCTGGGAGACCGATGCCGACGGCGTATTGACGTACTCCAACCCAGCCGGGGCGGAGCTGCTCGGCGCGGGGGAGCTCGTCGGCCGCTCGGCGGTCGAGCTCACGCACCCCGACGACCAGCCCGCCGTTATCGCGCCGGAGGGCTTCGCGGGCGTGATCCGCCGCCGCCACGCGGACGGCACGTGGCGCACGCTCGACACGCGCTCGGCCGCGCTGCCGGACGGCGGCTGGCGCGGCATCGACCGCGACCTGACGGCGCCCGCGCCGCCCGCGCCCGCGCCGGCGCCTGAGCGGCCGGGCGTGGCGATCGTCCGCTGGCCGGTCGTCGACGGGCGCCGCGAGGTCGTCGGGTACGAGCTCGTCGGCGCCGGCGACGTGCTCGACGGGTTCGCGCCGGAGGAGCTGCAGGAGCTCGGCGGCGGGCGGCCGGTGTGGATCGCCGCGCCCGAGGACCCGGAGCGGCTCGCCGGTCTGGCGCCCGACCGCACGGTGCTGCAGCTCGCGCCCGGCACGCCGGACGAGCGCGCGCGCCGGCTGCGCGAGGCCGGCTTCGGGCTCGCGCTCGACGGGCTCGACGGCGATGACGCGCTGCTCGAGCACTGCGGCATCGTGAAGGTCCACACGCGCGGTCGCGAGGACGACGAGCTGCGGGCGCTGATCGCCCGGCCGGCGGAGCGCGGGCTCGTGTTGGTCGCCACCGGCGTCGCCTCGACGGAGGAGTTCACCCGCTGCCGGGTGCTCGGCTTCTCGCACTTCCAGGGCGAGTTCTTCGCGCGCCCGCGCGGTGAGGGCGGCGAGCCGACGGGCGCGCTCGCGTCGCTGCAGACGCTCGCCGAGCTGACCGGCGAGGAGGGGTCCTTCGAGGAGCTCGAGCGCACGATCGGCGCCGACGTCGGCCTCTCGCTCGCGCTGCTGCGCTACGTCAACTCGGCGTTCTTCGCGCTGCCGCGCGAGATCGACTCGGTCCGCGAGGCGCTCGCGCTGCTCGGCACGCGCGCGGTGCGCCGCTGGGCGACGGTCGTCGCGCTGTCCGCCGTCCCCGACGCGCCGGATCAGCTCGTGGCGCTCGCGCTGCTGCGGGCGCGCATGTGCGAGCTGCTCGGCGGCGACTCCAGCGAGGAGGACCGCGACCGGCTGTTCACGGTCGGGCTGTTCTCGGTCGCCGACGCGCTGCTCGACGCGCCGATGGAGACGATCCTGCGCGAGCTGCCGTTCAGCGAGGACATGACCTCGGCGCTGCTGCGCTACGAGGGCCGCAAGGGGCGCATCCTCGCCACCACCCTGCGCTACGAGCAGGGGCACTTCCCGGAGATCGACGGCGATCCGCTCGAGCTCGCCCAGGCCTACCTGACGGCCTTGAAATGGGCGGACGACGCGGGCCGCTGGGTCGGCTGAACCGCCGACCCGCTATGAGGTAGAGGGACATGCGCAGGATCCCTCTGCGACTCAAGCTCACGCTCGCGTTCACGGGCGTGATGGCCATCCTGCTCGCGGCTGCGGGGATCGCGCTGAGCCTGCTCGTCGCCGAGAATCTCGACTCGACGATCGACGATGGGCTCGAGGCGCGCGCGGGCGACCAGGCGGCGGTCGCGATCGCGACCGGCGGCACCGGCAACGTCCGGCTGGAGCGCAGCGGCGAGGCGTTCGCGCAGGTGCTCCGGGAGGGCAGGCTGACCGCCACCACGGTGGGCGCCGGCGAGACGCCGCTGCTCTCGCCGGCGCAGCTGCGCGAGGCGTCGCGCCGCCCGCTGATCGCCGAGCGCCGGGTCCGCACGACGCAACTGCGCATGTATGCGCGGCCGGCCGCGCCGTTCGTCGTCGTCGTCGGCGAGCCGCTGGCTCAGCGCGAGAAGGCGCTGGACTCGCTGCGCGCGCTGCTGCTGATCGGCGGCCCGCTCGCGCTGCTGATCGCGTCGCTCGTCGGCTACACGCTGGCGGCGGCCGCGCTGCGGCCCGTCGAGCGGATGCGAAGACGCGCCGCCGCGGTCAGCGCCGCGGAGACCGGGGAGCGCCTGCCGGTGCCGCTCGCCAACGACGAGATCGGGCGCCTCGGGCGCACGCTGAACGAGATGCTCTCGCGCCTGGAGGCCGCGTTCTCGCGCGAGCGCGCGTTCGTCTCCGACGCGTCGCACGAGCTGCGCACGCCGCTGGCGATCCTGCGCACCGAGCTCGAGCTGGCGTTGCGCGGCGAGCACACGCGCATCGAGCTCGAGGAGGCGCTGCGCTCGGCGGCGGAGGAGACGGAACGGCTGTCGAACCTCGCCGAGGACCTGCTCGTGATCGCGCGCTCCGACCAGGGGCGGCTGCCGGTCCGGATCGAGGACCTCGCCGCCGGCGAGGTGCTCGCGCGCGTCGCCGGCCGTTTCCAGACGCGCGCGCGGGTCGAGGGCCGGCCGCTGCGCCCGGACCCGTCCCCCGGCGTGATCGTGCGCGCGGACCCGGCGCGGCTCGAGCAGGCGCTCGCGAACCTCGTCGACAACGCGCTGAGCTATGGCGAAGGTGCGGTCGAGCTGAGCGCGACCGCGAGCAACGGCACGGTGGAGATCCACGTGCGCGATCAGGGGCACGGCTTCCCGCCCGCCTTCCTCCCGCGCGCGTTCGAGCGCTTCACGCGCGCGGACGAGGCGCGCACCCGCGGAGGGACGGGGCTGGGGCTCGCGATCGCGTCCGCGATCGCCGCCGCGCACGGCGGCAGCGCGCACGCCGAGAACCTCGAACCCGGCGCCGACGTGTGGATCGCGATCCCTTCATGAGAATCACTCATGAGAAAGATGAGAGTGTCTCATCTGCGGCTCATCGCCGGCGATGAAGCTGATTTCTATGAGAGTGCTTGTGGTCGAGGACGAGATCAAGATGGCAAGCCTGATCCGGCGCGGCCTGCGCTCGGAGGGGCTTGCAGCCGACGTCGCCATCAAGGGCGAGGACGCGCTGTGGATGGCCAATTCGACCGGCTACGACGCGATCGTGCTGGACGTCATGCTCCCCGGCATCGACGGCTTCGAGACGTGCAAGCGGCTGCGTGAGGAGGGCGTCTGGTCGCCCGTCATCATGCTCACCGCGCGCGACTCGGTCGAGGACCGCGTCGCCGGCCTCGACGGCGGCGCCGACGATTATCTCGCCAAGCCCTTCTCCTTCGCCGAGCTGCTCGCGCGTCTGCGCGCCCTGGCCCGTCGCGGGCCGGTCGAGCGCCCCGCGGTGCTCGAGGTCGGCGACCTGCGGCTGGATCCCGCGTCGCGGCGCGTCTGGCGCGGCGACCACGAGGTGAACCTCTCCGCCAAGGAGTTCCAGCTCCTGGAGACCTTCATGCGCCACCCGGGCGAGGTGCTCTCGCGCTACCAGCTGCTCGAGCACGCCTGGGACTACGACTACGAGAACCGCTCGAACATCGTCGACGTCTACGTCCGCTACCTGCGCGACAAGATCGACCGTCCGTTCGGCGTCTCGCAGCTCGAGACGGTGCGCGGCGCCGGCTACCGCCTGCGCGACTGACCGCCGCTCCCCGCCGGCGGACGTCCGCCGCAGCGACGTCCGCATCGACGACATCCTCGTCGACCCTCGCGCCTCGATCTCAGCTACCGCGCCGCGCATCGCGTCGGCCACCTCGCGCGGCCGCGGCCACGAAGCGCCGGTCCAAGCCGGCGCCTCGGGGAACGGGTCCGGCTACTCGTAGAGCGGCAGGCTGCAGACGCCGCCGACCGGCCGTTCGAGCGCCGCACTGGCCTCCTGCGCGGGGTCGGGAGCCGCGAACGTGACCGGCGAGAGCGGGCCGTTCGCGTCGGCCGCGACGGCCGCCCGCAGCGGGGCGGTGTCGACCGGCCGGCGGAGCTGGCCGGCCTTGACGTTCAGCTCGAGGATGTAGACGCCGTTGCGGTCGGCCGAGTAGTAGTAGCCCTTGTGGGGATACGTCGCCCACGTGCCGGTGCCGGGACGGAAGTAGGCGATCTCGGTCGGATTCGTCGGGTTGGTGATGTCGAGGAACCGCGATCCCTGGCTGTAGAACGACATCGAGAGGACGCGGTCCTTGATCTCGAAGTAGTGGGCGGAGCAGTCCGTCGTGGTGGACGAGCCCTCCTTGCCGAACGGGTGCCAGGTGGCGACCGTCTTCAGGCGGAACTTGTCGTCGGGAGTCGAGCGCCACGCCTCACCGCCGTAGCTCCCGTTCAGCGAAGCGATGAAGAGCGGCCCGTCGTTGGCGCAGCCGTTCGGGAACGCTCCGCCCGCGAACTCCTCCTCGGTCGCGTAGATCAGATCGCCGTAGCTCGGATCGGGCGCGTCGTCCCCGGACGGACGCTCGGCATTGTGGATGAACCGCGACGATGTGCGGGGCGGAAAGACGTTCTCCTCGATGCCGCCGCCGGCATACGGCACGGGATCGTCCGCCGTGGCGACGCGGCCGGTGCCGAGCACCGGATCGAAGTGGCGCCCCTTCGTCCAGTAGCCGCGCACGCCGCCGCGGCCCGAGACCCACGCGACCCCCGAGTCGTCCACCTGGACGTCGTGGGCGTAGTCGGTGACGCCGTCGTTGCGGGCGGTGTCGATCGGGACCGGGTTGACCTTCGGGTGGCGAGGATCGCGCATGTCGGTCACGAAGATCGGCCGCCCCGCCCACCCTTGCACCTGCTGGTCGGTGTTCGGCGCGGGGCCGCCGGTCCACACCCACTTGCAGTCATTGACGCAGGTCGTCGTGTGTCCGGTGGGCGTCTCCGCGAAGCTGATCGGGTCGAGGTTCTCAGGGTTGCGGACGTCGATCACGTAGACGCCAGACCGCGACGCGGGATTGCCCGTGCTCCCGCCGTAGGCGCGCGGGTCGCGGGACAGAAAGACGAGCTTCCGGTCCTTGTCGACGTCCATGTCCTCGTTCTCCCACATGTCGTCGATCGTCCCCCGCCGTGGCGCCTGCGCCCCGTTGCCCGGGTTGCCGTCCTCGAGGAACGGATCGTCGACCCCGTCCCCGAGCCAGTCGAGGAGCTTCGGCTTCTTCGGGTTGGTGACGTCGAAGGACTTCAGGCCGAAGCGACCCGCGACGAACATCACGTCGCGCGTCGCCGCGCCCGCGGGCTGATCGGGCCGCGGATTGCCGTAGTCGATGAAGTTGATCGAGATCGCCTGGGTGAGGGTCTCCCGGTAACCCGACGGCGTGGACGGATCGGTGGCGAGCGTGCCGTCCGCGTTCCACGTGTGCCGCACGGTGTCGATCCGGCAGAGGACGTCCACGTTCTTGACCGACCAGCTCGTAGTCGGCGCGACCTGACCGCACCAATCGCGATCCTGCGGAGGCAGGGTCGCCGCGAGCGTCGTGGCCGGTGTCAGGGCGCAGAGCGCCATAGGACACAGCAAACTGAGCAGCAGTCGCCGCATAGAAGCCCCTCCAACATTGATTGCCATCCGCAAACCAACGGATCAGCGGTGACCTTACATGAATGTTTCGGGAGAGTGGAAGGAGCGAACTCCGCGTCGACGGCCGGCATCGCCGGCTGGAACCTGACGGCGTCCGCTGCTGTAAGAGAAGGTGGTGGCTCGAGCGCAGACGGAGGGCGAGCTTCTCGCCCGCGCCCAGGCCGGCGACGCCGACGCGTACGCCGCGCTCGTCCGCGCCCATCAGGAGATCGCATTCCGGACCGCGCTCCTGATCACCCGCAACGCCGCCGACGCCGAGGAGGCGGCGCAGGAGGGCTTCGTCAAGGCGTGGCGCGCGCTGGGGCGCTTCCGCGAGGGCGCGCCGCTGCGGCCGTGGCTGCTCACGATCGTGGCCAACGAGGCGCGCAACCGGCGCCGCTCGGCGGGCCGGCGCGCGGAGCTGGAGCTGCGGGCGGCGCGCGACGAGGACGCCGGCGGGTCGGCGGAGTCCGAGGCGCTCGCGCACGAGTCGCGCGGCGCGCTGCTCGGCGCGCTGTCGCGGTTGCGTGCCGACGACCGGCTGGTGCTCGGCTGCCGCTACCTGCTGGAGCTGACCGAGGCGGAGACCGCGGCGGCGCTCGGCGTGCCCGCGGGGACGGTGAAGTCGCGCACGTCGCGCGCGCTGGCACGGATGCGCGGGGAGGTGGAGCGATGACCGAGCTCGAGCGGGCGCTGCTGGAGCTGGAGGTCGAGTGGCCTGAGACGCCCGATCTCACGGCGGCCGTGATCGCGCAACTCGAGGCCTCGCCGGCGGCGCCGGGCGACGAGGCGGTGGGCGGCGCGAGCGCGGGACGCGGGCACGCGCGGTGGCGCCTCCGTGGCTGGCGCCGGCGCGCGGCGATCGCGCTGGCGTCGCTGATCGTGCTGGGCGGCGGCACGCTCGCCGCCTCGCCGTCGGCGCGGTCGACCGTGTCGCGCTGGCTCGGCCTCCATGGCGTCGAGATCCGGCTCGAGCGGCCGAGCGCGACGCCAGGCCCGCTCTCGCGGCTCGGCGAGTCGCTCGACCTCGGCATCCCGATCACGCCCGCCCGCGCGCGGCGGGAGGGCGCGCTGTTCCCGCGCTCGCTGCCCGCGCCCGACGCCGCCTACCTCGGCCCGCTCGTCGGCGGCCAGCGCGGCGTCGCGCTCGTCTACGCGCCGCGCCAAGGCCTCCCGCCGTCGAAGGTCACCGGCGTCGCGCTGCTCGTGCAGACGTTCCGGGCCACGCTTGACACGCTGATCCTCAAGAAGCTCGTCGGCGGCGGCGGCGACATCCAGATACTCACGGTCGCCGGCTCGCCCGCGTACTGGATCTCGGGCGAGCCGCACGGCTTCCAGTACGCGACGCCCAGCGGCGGCGCGTTCGTCCCGCAGCGCCTCGCCGACCACACGCTGCTGGTCGAGCAGGCCGGGAAGCTGCTGCGCGTCGAGGGGCCGCTGACCCGCGCGGCGGCGGTGCGGATCGCGGAGTCGGCGCAGTGAAGCGAGCCGGACGCTCAGTTCACTGACGGATCGAGCGGCATCGTCGCCAGCAGCGCGTAGCGGTTGCCCTTGCGCCGCAGCACCGCCGCCCACAGGTCCTCGGGCTCGACGGTGAAGATCTCCTCGCGCAGCGGCGACTCCACGATCCACGCCTCCTCGCCGAGCTCGTCTTCGAGCTGACCAGGTCCCCAGCCCGCGTGGCCGGCGAACACGCGCGCGCGGCGGATCGCGCCGTCCAGGCGGTCGGCGTCGTCGGCGTCCGCCCCGATGAAGCCCAGATCGTCCTCGACGAGCGCGCCCGCGAGCTCCGGGCGCTCGAACTCCGCGAGCACGATCACCGCCGTCTCCGCGACCGGGCCGCCGACGTAGACCGGTTCCTCGTCGCCGGCCAGCCACGAGAGGTCCGGGACCGCGTCGCCGACCGTCGCGGCCGCCGGGCGGTTCAGCACCAGGCCCATCGCGCCCTCATCGGTGTGCTCGGCGATCAGCACCACCGTGCGCACGAAGTTCGGGTCGCGCAGGACCGGTGATGCGAGGATGAGCTTTCCGCGCAGCGACTCCGCCATGTACCTATTGTGGCGACGATGCGCGTCCGTGTACGACTTGGTGCGGGTCTCAGCCGCTTCGCGGACGCTCCGCTGCTGTCGCTGGACCTGCACGACGCCGCGACGGTCGCCGATCTGCTCGCCGCCCTCGCCGACCGGCAGCCCGCGCTCGGCCCCGCGCTGGCGTCCGCCCTGCCGGTCGTCCACGGCGCGCACGTCGCGCGCGATGATGTGCTGCACGACGGCGACGAAGTCGCCCTACTGATCCCAGTTGCCGGAGGCTGAGAGATGGCCACGATCGAGACCCGCACCGCCCGCCAGACCGTTTTCGTCGACACGTTCACCGACGGCCTGCTCGGCCCCGACGTGCCGATGCTGGGCCCCGTCGCCGACGGCGGCCACATCGTCGTCAACACCGCGCCCGGGTGCTGGGGGCCGATGATCACGCCGTCGATCCGCGGCGGCCACGAGGTTGCGCAGCCCGTGGCGGTCGACGGCGCCGAGGTCGGCGACGCCATCGCGATCCGGATCAAGGCGATCGAGGTGACCTCGCTCGCCACCGCGTCCGGCAACGACCAGACGATGGAGGGCCGTTTCAACGGCGACCCGTACTGCGCGGCCGTCTGCGCCGGCTGCGGGGCGGAGTGGCCCGAGACGCGTGTCGAGGGCATCGGCCCGGAATCGGTGCGGTGCGCCGCCTGCGGCGCCGACGCGACGCCGTTCACGTTCACGAACGGCTACACGATCGCGTTCGACCCGACCCACACCGTCGGCGTGACCGTGGGCAAGGACGCGGCGGAGGCGATCGCCGGCGACGCCGCCCGCAACGCCCAGCTCCCCGACAACTCCGCGCAGAACCCGATCCTGCTGTTCGCGCCGCACGACATCGTCGGCATGGCGGCGCGCCTGCGGCCGTTCCTCGGCCAGCTCGGCACGAGTCCCTCGGCCCCGATCCCCGACTCCCACAACGCCGGCGACTTCGGCGCCTTCCTCGTCGGCGCGCCGCACCGCTTCGCGCTCGACGCCCAGGAGCTCCAGCGTCACAAGACCGACGGCCACCTGGACATCGACGCCGTCCGCGCCGGCGCGATCCTCGTCTGCCCGGTCAAGGTCCCCGGCGGCGGCGTCTACCTCGGCGACATGCACGCGCTCCAGGGCGACGGCGAGATCGCCGGCCACACGGCGGACGTCTCCGGCACCGTCACGCTCGAGGTCGAGGTGATCAAGGACCTCCCGATCGACGGGCCGGTGCTGTTCCCGGTGGCCGAGGACCTGCCGTTCCTCGCCCGCCCGCTGACCGACGAGGAGCGGCTGCGGGCGCTGGCCGTGGGCCGCCGCCACGGCGTCGAGGCGCTGGAGGAGACCCTGCCGGTCTCGGTCGTCGGCACCGGCCCGGACCTCAACTCGGCCACCGACAACGGCCTGGCGCGGGCCGCCGAGCTGCTCGGGATGAGCGTGCCGGAGGTCATGAACCGGGCGACGGTGACCGGCGCGATCGAGATCGGCCGCCACCCCGGCGTGGTCCAGGTCACGTTCCAGGCGCCGGTGAAGGCGCTGCAGGAGCGCGGGCTCGCCAACTACGCGCGCGAGCAGTACGCCGCCTAGCGGCGCGCCTTCCGCTTCTTCTTCGAGGCCTTGGTCTTCTTCTTCTTGGAGGCCGAGGCCTCGCACCTGGCCTTGGAGGACTTCCTGGCCTTCGACGACTTCGAGGACTTCTTGGCCTTGGTCGCCTTCTTGCAGTCCGAGCTGGTCGCGCTTGCCGCGCGGTTGACGGCCGAGCCGCCGATCGGGGCCGTCGCCGTGGAGGCCGCCGTCGCGGCGCCGTCGTCGTTGGCGGCGACCACGTTCGCGCGCAGGCGGCGCCCGAGATCGTCGCTGCCGGCGACGTAGCTGCGGCCGGTCGCGTCGTCGATGTTCTCCCAGCCGTCGCGCACCAGGCGCTGCCACTGATAGCGGTAGCTGCTGGGCGCGTTGGACCAGGTGCCCGGCTGGACGACCAGCGTCGAGCCGCGGCGCGCCGTCCCGGCGACGGCCGGCGGGGCGGTCGCCGCCGGCGGCTCCGGCACCCACATCTGGCCGCCGCCGCACGCCGGCGCGACCTCGCCGCAGGAGGCCAGGAAGGCCGAGTCGTAGGTGTTCCAGTGCGTCGCCAGGTAGGAGCCGGGCGGCGGCGCGGGGTTGAAGTAGTCGTCGCGGCCGCAGTCGTAGCTCTGCGGGATCGCGCCGGGGAGGCCGGCGCAGTCCTGCTGCATCGCGTGCGCGGCACCGGCGTCCTCGACGTAGCACATGACGTCGGCCCCCTGCCAGCAATGGCCGTAGGCCGGCGACGTGCCGCCGGGCGGCTGGGTGGAGTGCGGCGCGCCCCACTGCACCGCGCCGAGGTTGTGGGTCATCTCATGCAGGAAGCCTTCGGGCCACCAGCCCCACTTGGCGGCCCCGGGCGCGGCGGCGCCGTCGCGGCTGAAGAGGATCGAGGTGAAGCCGCCGCGGTTGTGGACGTTGGCCGCGCCGGGCGTCTCGCCCGAGGGCCCCATGACGGTCTCGCCGAGCCCGTACTCCTGCGAGCCGCCGGACATGCCGTCGGCGAGCACGATCGCGTCGCGCGGGCCGGAGGCAGGGCCGAGCGCGCGCTGCACGGCGGAGGCGATCGCGCCGAAGTTGTCGACGTAGCTGGAGCGTGGCCCGGGCAGCTGCACCGTCTGGATGTCCACGTACCGCGGCCCGCAGCGCGTGCCCATGTCGAACCGCAGCGCCTTCGTCCCGCCGTCCTGGGCGGAGAGGAAGCGCTGGACGACGGCGACGTCGGCCTGCAGCGCGTGCATCCAGCCCGCGAAGCGGTCCGGCCGGTCGGCCGCGTACGCGTAGACGACCTTGAAGCGCGCCTTGTTGGCCGGCGTGGCGGCGTTGGCGGTGTTGTCGGCGCCCGTCTCGTCGCCGCACCACGACGTCGGCAGGCTGTCCACGCCGTCGCCCTGGGCCTCGGCGGTGCTCACGACGCCGGCGAGGTCGACGTCCTGGAGCTGGGCGCGCGTGTCGGCGTGGGTGAGGAGGTTCGGGTCCTTGTGCGGGAGCGCGAAGGTCGGCAGCGCAAGGGCGGCGAGCGAGAAGAGGACGGCTCCGGCGGCGGGCAGACGGATCATCTGCCCTCGTAGTCGGCGCGCAGCCGCGGCGCTTAAGCGGCCTTGGTGAGATCCCGCGCGGGCTCGATGCCCCAGCGGACGGCGAGCTCGGACAGCTCCGGCGTGATCCGCCAGCGGTCGGGGAGGGCATCGCCCTCATGGTCGGGCGCCGCGCCCTTGAGCGTCATCGAGCCCGTGTTGTCGCCGATCGCCCGCAGCTCGTCGACCTCCCCGGCGCTGAGCACGCTCCCGCGGACGGCGGCGAGCTCCGCGCGCTTGGCCTCGACCGGCTTCGCGCCGGGACCGGCCTCCTGGATCAGCGTCGGCGCAACGCATGCGACCGGGCGGTGTTCGAGGTTCCAATGGCAGGCCAGCTGCAGCAGCGACAACCCGTGGCGCTCCGCGATCGGCCGCATGCGCGCCAGCTTCTCGCGCCCCGCCTCGACCCAGCCGGCGGGCCGGAAGCCGCGGTGGTCGTAGCGCGGGAAGGCGTGGCCGGGCAGCACGTCGTCGTGGAACAGGCCGCCGTAGTCGACGACGCGCGTGATCACCCGCACCTCGTGGCGCTCGGCCGCCGGCAGCACCAGCTCGCCGGGCCACGGCTCGAGCGGGTTGAGGATCACCATCGCCCAGTCGATCCGGTCGCCGAAGCGCTCCAGGCAGTCGATCACGTCGAGCGTGAAGCCGTTGGCGGGACCCGGGGCGACGCCGAGCATCCGGGTCAGGCCGTCGGCGCGGACGGCCTCGAGCGCATCCCACACCGCCGCGCTCGTGTACCCCACGCGATCCGGGTTGTGCAGCAGCAGCAGGTCGAACGCGTCGACGCCGAGCCGCTCGAGGCTGCGCTCGGTCGCCATCCGCACGTAGTCCGCGTACCCCTCGGGCCCGCGCAGGCGGGGATCGGTGAAGCGCGGGAAGCCCTTGGCACCCTCGCGCTCACCCGTGTAGAAGTCATGCCCGATCGCGCCGACCAGGGCGTAGTCGCCACGCGGCAGGCCGGCGAGCGAGCGGCCGAGGAGCGCGTCGGCCTCGCCGGCGCCATAGGCGTCGGCGGTGATGACCGTCGCGATATCGTCGCCCGGGCGCAGCAGGGCGGAGAGACGGTCGTCGTCGAGCGGCTCGCCGAAATGCATGAAGCGGCCGCCGCTCCAGGTGCCGATGGCGGTGCTCGTCAGCTCAGTCAAGCCAGTTCCCCGATGTGTTAACCCAACGCCCCACGCAGATGGCCGATGATAGGAGGGTGACGCGCTTGCGCAGGGGGCTGCTGCTGGCCCTTCCCCTCGTCTGCATCTGCGTCGCGCTGCCTTCGGCCCTCGCCGCCAGCGCGCTCCAGGTCCCCGCCATGTCCCAGGACGCTAAATCGAGCGAACAATGGGGACTGCAGAGCATCAACGCGCCCGCGGCGTGGGGCCTGTCCACCGGCGCGGGCGTGACGGTGGCGGTCATCGACACCGGCGTGGCGGGCTACCACGAGGACCTGCTCGGCCACATCGTCGCGGGCGGCTGGGGCCTCGACGACACGACCGACGACCAATGGGGTCATGGAACCTGGGTGGCCGGAGTGATCGCGGCGACCAAGGACAACGGCGTCGGCGTGGCCGGGCTTGCGCCGGACGCGTCGATCCTGCCGATCCGCGCGTTCCGCGATACCGAGTCGGTGAGCTCGGTCGATCTCTTGAGAGCGATGGACCGCGCCGGCGACAGTGGCGCCCGCGTCGTGAACATGTCGCTCAGCGCCACCCCGCTGCAGTCGGACGTGCAGTACGTGACGGCGCAGATGGAGGCGATGCTCGCCGAACATCCGGGCACGCTGTACGTCGCGGCGGCCGGCAACGGGCCCATCGTCGGCTCGAATAACGACCAGAATCCGGTGTTCCCATGCAACACCGACGCCCCGAACCTCATCTGCGTCGGCGCGTACCAGCGCAATCCGATCAGCGGCGAGGAGGGCCTCTGGTATGACAGCAACTACGGCGCGACGACCGTCGACCTGTTCGCGCCCGGAACCGGAATCTGGACCACCTCGATCGATGGCTCCTACGACGCTCCGACCGGCACGTCGATGGCCACGCCGTTCGTGTCCGGCGAGGCGGCGCTGTTGTTCTCACGGGTGCCGAGCCTGACGCCCGCAGAAGCCATTTCGCTGATCCTTTCAACAACGCGGCCCAACTGGACGTTCGCGGGCAAGTCGGTGAGCGGCGGCGGTCCGGACGCCGGCGCCGCGCTCGCGCAGGCGTCGATCGACTCGGACCGCGACAGCGTGCCTGACGTCGTCGACGGCTGTCCCGCGCAGGCGTACCCGACGTCGACCGGCTGCCCCAACCCGACGCCGACCCCGACGCCGATCCCCACGCCGTTCGCCACGGTGCGGCCGACGCCCACGCCGACCCCGACGCCGAAGCTCGAGCCGGTCCCGAAGGTGCGGACGATGTCGGCGAAGGTCACGCGCTGCAAGCAGGGCAAGACCTGCAAGAACGCGACGGTGCGGCTGACGCCCGACCGCGCGGCGAAGGTCAGCCTGCGGATCGAGGTCAAGAGCTGCGACAAGCGCGGCCGCCACTGCAAGTGGAAGCGCTACACCACCAAGGCGTTCACCGCGAGCACGCGCGGCGCCTCGATCGTGATTCGCGGCAAGAGCGCGAAGAACGGCCTGCCGAAGGGGACCTACCGCGCGATCGCCGTGCCGTCGTCCAACCGCGGCGCCGGGAAGCCCGTCACGCGCAGCTTCAGGGTCCGCTGAGCGAGCCCTGCCGCAGCGGCGTCCTCGCCTTCGGGGACTCGATCACCAACGGCGGCGGCGAGCTGCAGTGGGGGGTCGCGCTGCAGTCGTGGGCGCTGTGGGTCGCGCGCGGGCTCGGCCTGCCGTACACGAGCTTCGCCTCCGACGGCGCGCGGGCCGCGGACGTCGTGCGCCGCCAGGTGCCCGCGTGGCGCGCGGCGAGCGCGCGCCCCGAGGCGCGCTATGACCTCGGCTGCCTCTACATCGGCGTCAACGACGTACGGTCGCCCGACTTCGACCGCGACGCGTTCGCCGCCGACCACGATGCCGCGCTCGCCGTCCTGCGCGAGCGCTGCGAGCGCGTGCTCGCGGTGACGATCCCGCTCGATCTCGGGCGCCCCCGCGCGGGCTTCACGCGCGAGGGCAACGCCGCCATCGAAGCGGCGGCGGCGCGGCATGGGGCGCTCGTGCTCGACTTGCGGGGCTTCGGCGCGCGCAACCTCGTGATGACCGACCACGTGCATCCGACCGCGTTCGGCCAGGTGGCGATCGCCGAGCGCGCGCTCGACGTGCTGGCGGCCGACGGGATGGACGTGCGCGTGCGGCCCTCGACCCTCGTCTCGCCCGGTGAGCGCTCGCGGTTGCGCGCACTGCAGGGCGACTGGACCTACGTCTACCGGCGGCTCAAGGTGCTGCGGTCTCAGGTTTGGGCGGCGGCGCTCCCAGCCGCTCGAGCCGCCAGGGCACGTAGCGGTAGCTCGCCCACGCGAGCGCGATGAACGGCGGCCAGCCGATCGCGATCGAGGCGGCGGCGAGGCCGCCGGGCTTCTCCGCCGCGATCAGCACCGCGTAGACGGCGGCGCGCAGCGCGAACAGCCCGGCCCACCACAGGGTCACGATGGAGAACACGCGCTTCACGCGCGGGTCGCTCGTCCAGCCCGGCTCGGCGCGGAAGACGGCGGCGCCGATGTAGAGGCCGATCGGGCGCCGGATCAGCACCGAGCCGGAGAACGCCACGGCGAGCGCGAGCTGGTAGAGCATGCGCGGGACGAAGTAGCCCTCGGGCCGTCCCGTCTTGACGGCGATGAACGCCGCGATGCCGGTGCCGAGCAGGCCGCCGATCGCGTTGATGGCGGATCTGCCGCGCAGTAGCCGCTCGATCATCAGCACGACCGAGACGCCGACGGCGACTCCGGCGGCGACGTTCACGCCGGCGATCGCATAGACGATGACGAAGGCGACCGGCCCGAGCCCCGTGTCGACGACCGCGCGCTTGTCGCGCAGCAGGTCCAGCGGGCTCGGAGGCTCGCGCTCGTTCACCCGGGCTTGCGGGCCGCGACCATCAGGTTGTAGAAGATCCGCGGCGGCAGCCGCGGCTCGAGCAGCAGCCGGTCGACCCGCTGGAGCGCGATGTAGCCGCGATACGCGTACTGGATCCACGGGCCCGGGATGCTCCGCGGGTCGGCGCTGGACTCGAGCGTGCGGTTGAACCAGCCGAACCAGTTCGCCAGCAGCTCCTCGCCCTGGACGCGCACGCCGCCGAAGCCGGCGCCGGCCGCGTGGCGCTCGAGGTCCGACGGGACGAAGGCGTGCACGTCGACGACCGCCTCCAGCGCGTGGTCCTCGGGGTCGGCGTCGTCGTGCGGGGCGGGGGCGAGCCCGAGCGCGCGGCGCCAGAGCGGCGCGACCCGCAGCGCGGCGCCCTTGGGGAAGGCCGCCAGCTTGTCGCCCGAGCGCGAGGGCTCGCCGGCGAAGAACAGCGTCCCTCCGGGTCGCAGCACGCGCGCGAACTCGGCGAACGCGCGCGGCAGGTCGGGCAGGTGATGCAGGACCGCGTGGCCGAGCACGAGGTCGAAGCTCTCGTCCTCGAACGGCAGCTCGGCCGCGTCGCACGCCGCGGTGGAGACGTCGAGGCCGAGCATCTCGGCGTTGCGCTCGAGCGTCGCGAGCATGCCGGGGCTGATGTCGGTGCAGGTCGCGTGGCGCACGACGCCGGTCTGCAACAGGTTGAGCGAGAAGTAGCCGGTGCCCGCGCCGATCTCCAGCGACTCGGCGAAGGGCCCCGGGCGCGGGCCGAGCAGCTTCGTCAGCTTCCCGAGCACCTGCTGATGGCCGATCTCGCCGAACGAGATGCCCCACTTCGCGTCGTAGGAGCCGGCCGCGACGTCGTGGTAGCGGCGGTTGACGTCGAGGATCTCATGCTCGGTGGGGGGTGCGACCATGACCGGCATGAGCGTAGCCGTCGACCTGTCAGGCGTGCCCGAGACGGTGCTGTGGACGCTCTACCACCGCGCCGAGGAGGCACGCCGCCCCGATGCCGTCCTGGACGACCCCCTCGCCGTCGAGCTGGCTCCGCTGCTGCAGCGCGTCGTCCCCGCCGCCCTCCCGCGAATCCTCGCGCTGCGGTTCAATTGAGCTCGTGGACGCACTCGAACGCGTGCGCGAGCTGTGCCTGGCGCTGCCGGAGGTGGTGGAGCGGCGCAGCCACGGCTCCCCGGCGTGGTTCGTGCGCGGCAAGAAGACGTTCGTCATGTACCTCGACGACCATCACGGCGACGGGCGGCTCGCGCTCTGGTGCGCGGCGCCCGAGGGCATGCAGGAGGCGCTCGTGGGCGGCGAGCCCGACCACTACTTCCGGCCGCCGTACGTCGGCCATCGCGGCTGGATCGGCGTGCACCTGAACCGCGGACTGGACTGGAACGAGATCGCCGGCGCGATCGAGGACGCGTACGCGACGGTGGCGCCCCGGTCCTTGGTCGAGCGCGCTCGCGCGCGTGATTGACCTCTCACCCTCGGGCAAATAGAGTCGCGCCCCGGTCCGGAGGGGTTCGGCCGGTTGCGTTCGAGGGGGAGAGGTCTCAGCGTGCCTCTAGGAGGGGTTCAAGGATGAAGAAGCTGTTGGCTGCCGCCGCCGCTGGTGCGGCGTTCGCGGCCTGTGTTCCGGCGGTCGCGTCCGCCGATCCGACCGTCGACTCGGCGGTCGCCGCCTACAACGACCTCGGCATCACCCAGCTGCCGGGGATGCCGAGCGGTCGCACCACGTACCGCACGTACGAGGAGTACAACGCCGAGATGGAGGCGCTCGCCGCCGCCAACCCGGCGCTCGTGGCCGTCAAGACGGCCGCCCGTCCCAGCGTGCAGGGGCGGGCGATCAAGTACCTCGAGATCACGAACAACGTGTCCGCGAAGGACGGCAAGCCCGTGCTCTTCAACATGGGCGCCATCCACGGCAACGAGACGCCGGCGGCCGAGGACTCGCTGGAGTTCGCCTACGACGTGATCCAGCTGTCGAAGACCAACCCGAAGGTGAAGGCGCTGCTCGACAAGGTGCGCCTGATCGACATGCCGCTGGTGAACCCGGACGGCTACGCGGCCACGCCCGCCAAGCGCGCGAACGCGAACAACGTCGACATGAACCGCAACTACCCCTTCGGCTGGGGCTCCAACATCGGCGTCCAGCTCACCACCCGCGGGGCGGGCCCAGGCTCGGAGCCCGAGGTCCGGAACACGATGGACATCGTGCGCGACAACCAGGTCGTGACGCTGATCACCCAGCACACGAACTCGCGCGCGATCTTCTACCCGGGGCTCGACGTGTTCGCCGGCCAGACGCCGGAGCTCAACACGGGCTACAACGCGCTCGCTCAGGCGATGAACGCGGCCGGCAACACCTGGACGACCAACGTCAAGGACTCGGCTCACGACTACCCGACCAGCGGCGAGACGATCGACTGGTCCTACTACGCGACGCGCGGCCTGGCCTACACCGTCGAGTGGGTCGGCTCGGTCTCGGGCTGCCCGCAGTCCAAGCCGGACTACCTGAACTGCACGACGGCCGACTTCACCGGCACGCCCGGCCCGACGTCGAGCACCACGCAGACCGTGCGCTTCAAGGACAAGCCGGGCCGCAACATGCTCTGGCAGGCGCTCGTGTACGCGTCGCTGCCCGCCGGCCACTCGGTCATCAAGGGCACGGCTCCGGCCGGCTCGGTGCTGAAGATCACGAAGGACTTCAACCTCTTCACCGCGCCGATCGCGCTCACCGCGAACCCGACCCCGGTCGATCCGCCGCAGGCGATCCCGACGCACCTGGAGTCCTCGATCGTCGTGCCCGCCTCCGGCCAGTTCACGTGGGACGTCAACCCGTCGGTCCGCCCGACGCCGGCCTTCGAGGCCGACGGCGAGCACGCCGGCCCGCGCGGGTTCCTGAACGAGAGCTGGACGCTCACCTGCACGGCGCCCGACGGCACGGTGCGCGACACCAAGTCGGTCACGCTCGACAAGGGCCAGTCGACCAACCTGTCGCTCTGCACGCAGGGCCCGGTCGCGGGCACCGTCCCCGCGACGCTCGCGCTGACCCTCGGCGGGCCCGCCTCCTTCGGCGCGTTCATCCCGGGCATCGCGAGCGACTACACCGCGCAGACGTCGGCCAACGTGATCTCCACGGCCGGCGACGCGGCGCTGTCGTTCTCCGATCCCGGCCACATGGCCAACGGCGCGTTCTCGCTTCCGGAGCCGCTGCAGGTCTCGCCCTCGAAGAGCTCGTGGACCGCCCCGGTCTCCAATGACACCGTCGGCATCACGTTCAAGCAGCACATCGGCGCCACCGACGCGCTGCGCACCGGCAGCTACTCGAAGACGCTGACCTTCACGCTCTCGACGACGAACCCGTAGGCCGCCGCATCGGGCGCCCCGCCGCCGCGGCGGGGCGCCTGAGCCCGGTGCGCCGCGCACTGTCGCGTTCGAGACGGCGATCCGCGGTGACCTACAAGTTCGGGTACATCGAGCTCACGGCGCTGGCTCCGCCCGCTCGGGCGCGATTTCTTGACGTTGTGGCCGCAGGTGGTGACACTAGGAATGCCCCGAGGCGTGCCGTGACGGATTCTTGGTCCAACCTGGGCGGCCTGGCTGTCGGTGCAGAGGATTTCCTCGCCGCCGTGCTGCGGACGATCGCGCAGCCGATCGTGGTGGTCGACAAGGACGGGGTGATCCGCTTCGCCAACCCGGCGTCGGCGACGACGCTCGGCTACGACGGCGCGGACGAGTTGATCGGGCGCCCCAGCCACGAGACGATCCACTACAAGCGGCCGGACGGCTCGCCGTACCCGGCGTCCGAGTGCCCGATGCTGCTGCCGCGGACGACCGGCGAGACCGTCGCGATCGAGCTCGACTGGTTCTTCCGCCGCGACGGCTCGATGTTCCCCGTCGCCTACGTCTCGGCGGCGCTGGAGATGCCGACCGGCCGCGGCGCGGTGGTCGCGTTCAGCGACATCGAGGAGCGGCAGGACTCGAACCAGCGGCTGCGCGAGCGCGAGGCGGCGCTCGCGCACGAGCTGGCATCGCTGCGCCGGGTCGCCACGCTCGCGACCGCCGGGGCGCCGTCGGCCCAGATCTTCGCCGCGATCGTCGAGGAGGTCGCGCACGTGATGCACCTGCCGCTCGTCACCGCCGCCCGCTACGACCACGACGGGGGCTCGATGACGATCCTCGCCGAGACGAGCGACCGTCCGCACCTGTTCCGCGTCGGCACCCGCTGGCCGCTCGACGGACCGTCGATGGCGCGTCAGGTCCTGCTGACCGGCCATGCGACGCGGGTCGAGGACTACACGCGGCTCTCCGGCGCGATCGCCGACGGCGCGCGCGAGTCCGGCATCCGCGGCCTGGCGGGCGCGCCGATCGTCGTCGACGGCCGCGTCTGGGGCGTGATGGCGGCGGCGTCGATCACCGGCGAGCCGCTGCCCGAAGAGGTCGAGGCGCGGCTGGCCGACTTCACCGCGATGGTCGCGACGGCGATCTCCAACAGCCAGGCGCGCGACGAGCTGCGCCGGCTCGCCGACGAGCAGGCGGCGCTGCGGCGGGTCGCCACGATCGTCGCCGAGAGCGCCTCGCCGGCCGAGGTGTTCGCCGCCGTCGCGGGCGAGGTCGCGCGGATCATGAGGCTGCCGATCGTCTCGATGTACCGGTACGAGCCGGACGGTACGGCCACCGTCGCGGCCGCGATCGGCGACCACCCGTTCCAGCCCGGCACCAACTGGCCGCTCGACAGCCCGACGCTGCCGTTTCTCGTGCGTGAGACCGGCCGGCCGGCGACGGTGAAGAACTACGCGGAGATCCCGGGGACGATCGGCGAGGCGGCGAAGGGCGCCGGGCTGCACGCGGGCGTCGGCGCGCCGATCGTCGTCGACGGACGGCTGTGGGGCGCGATCTCGGCGGTCGCGATCCAGGGTGGCCGTATCCCGGCCGACGCCGGCGCGCGGCTCAACCGCTTCACCGCGCTGCTCGCCACCGCGATCTCGAACTCGCAGGCGCGCGAGGACCTGCGGCGCCTGGCAGAGGAGCAGGCGGCGCTGCGGCGGCTGGCGACGCTGGTCGCGCGCGGCGTCGAGTCGCAGGAGGTGTTCGACGCCGTCTGCGAGGAGACGGGCCGCGTCCTCGGCGCCGCCTGCGTCAACCTCCTCCGGTTCACGTCGGACGGCCTCGTGGCGACGCTGGCCGGCTGGAGCACGGGCAGCGCGCAGCTGCCGCCGGGGCTGCGGATGCCGCTGGACGACGACGTGATCCTGCACACCGTGCGCGACACGGCGGCGCCGGCGCGCAGCGAGGGGGACGAGCCCAGGACGGCCGGGCAGCGGCTGCGGCGCGCCATCCGCTCCGAGGTCGCGGCGCCGGTGGTCGTCGAGGGGCGCGTCTGGGGCGCGCTGGTGACGGGGACCGACGAGCCCGACCCGATGCCGCCGGGGACCGAGCACCGGCTCGCGGACTTCACCGAGCTGATCGCCACCGCGGTCGCCAACGCGGAGGCGCGCGACGAGCTGCTGACCTCGCGCGCACGCATCGTCGAGGCGGCCGACGAGCAGCGCCGACGCGTCGTGCGCGATCTGCACGACGGCGCCCAGCAGCGGCTGGTCCACACGATCGTGACGCTCCAGCTCGCCCGGCGCGAGCTCGGGGAGCGGTTGCCCACCGTCGGGGGGATGCTCGAGGACGCGCTGGCCAACGCCGAAGAGGCGACGAACGAGCTGCGCGAGCTCGCGCACGGCATCCTCCCGACGGGTCTCCTGCGCGGCGGGCTCCAGTCGGGGCTGACGGCGCTCGCCTCGCGCGCGGCGGTGCCCGTGGCCCTCGATGTCACCCGCGAACGCTTCGCCATGTCGGTGGAGGCGACCGCGTACTTCGTGGTCGCGGAGGCGCTGACCAACGTCTCCAAGCACGCGCACGCGCACCACGCGCGGGTCACGGTCGGCGTCGACGAGCAGGCGCTGCGGATCGAGGTCCGCGACGACGGCGTCGGCGGCGCGTTCCTCAGCGGCCCCGGGCTCGTCGGCATGCGCGACCGGCTCTCGGCGCTCGAGGGCAAGCTGCGCGTCGACAGCCCGTCCGGCGGCGGAACGGTCGTGACCGCCTCGATCCCGCTCGCGCCCTAGCGGCCGTCCCGGCCGGCGGCCTCGGTGGCCGCGCGCAGGCGGCGGGCCAGCTCGGCGGACGGCAGCTCGGGCAGGCGCCACTTCCATGCGCCGTGCGCGGTCCCGGGCTGGTTCATGCGCGCCTCCGAGCCCAGCCCGAGCGCGTCCTGCGCCTGCACCATCGCGATCCGCGCGGGGGAGGCGAAGGCGAGCCGGATCAGCGACCACCACGGCTCGGGCTCGCGTACCTGCCAGCGCTCGACGGTCGCGTCGACCGTCGCGCGGATCGCGTCCGGCAGCCCCTCGTACCAGCCGCGGATGGTGTCGTGGTCGTGCGTCCCCGTGTAGACGACCTTGTTCTCGACGTGATGCTCCGGGATGTGGGGCGACTTCGGCTCCGACGGCGTGAACCCGAACTGCAGGACGACCATGCCGGGGTAGCCGAGCTCATCGCGCAGGCGCTCGACGGGCGGCGTGATGACGCCGAGGTCCTCGGCGATCAGCGGGAGCTCGCCGAGCGCCTGCGTCGCCGCGTCGAACGGCGCCCGGCCCGGGCCGCGGCGCCACCTGCCCGAGCGCGCGTACCGCGCGCCGGACGGCACCGCCCAGTAGGCGACGAAGCCACGGAAGTGATCGATGCGCGCGAGGTCGAAGAGCTCGAACACGCGCCGGAAGCGCGCCGTCCACCACGCGTAGCCGTCGCGCCGCATCGCCGGCCAGTCGTAGAGCGGGTTGCCCCACAGCTGGCCCTTGTCCGTGAACGCGTCGGGCGGCACGCCGGCGACGGCGCCGTCGACGAACAGCTCCGGATGCGCCTTCTGCTCGGGCGAGCCGGGCGCGACGTAGATCGGGACGTCGCCGATCAGGCGCAGGCCGCGGTCCAGCGCGTAGCGCCGCAGCGCCGCCCACTCGCGGTCGAAGCGCACCTGGTCCTCGAGCGCGCCCCGCCCGCCGTACTTGATCCAGGGCTCGATCCAGTCCGCCGAGCGGTCGCGGAAGTCGAGCGCCTCGGACGCCGAGACCGGCGCCGAAGGGTCCGCCAGCAGCCCCGGCCAGGCGGCGAACGCGGACTTCGCCTTGTACGGAGAGCCGTAGCGGTCGGGCGGTCCGAGCGGCAGCATCTGCCACCACGTCTGACCGGCGTCGGCGAGCCAGTCGATCCATGCGTAGGCGTCCGGACCGAGGCGCCCGGCAGGCAAGGATGTGGGGTGCAGCTGCACGCCCGAGCTACGAGAGAGGTTCATAGATCCCAGAAGTCGGATACTCCACGGCGGGATGCCCGCCGCCAAGCGCAACGAACCTCCACGGCGCATCAGGATCGCGCATCCGGTCCCCGTCATCGACGGCGGCCGGTACGCGGCCAAACGCACCGTAGGCGACACCGTCGCCGTCGAAGCCGACATCTTCCGCGACGGCCACGAGAAGCTGCGCGCCGTCGCGAAGTACAAAGCGCCCGGCGGCCGCCGCTGGCTCGAGGCGCAGATGACCCATCTCGACCCGCACATCAACGGCGTCCGCTGGGGCGGCAGCTTCGCCGTCGAGACGCCGGGCAGCTGGCAGTTCACGATCGAGGCCTGGACCGACGTCTTCGCCACCTGGCACGACGAGCTCCGGCGCAAGGTCGAGGCCGATCTCGGCGAGGACCTCTCGGGCGAGCTGTCGGAGGGCGTCGTCCTGCTCGAGCGCGCACTCGAGAAGTGCAAGGGCGACGCCCGCACGTCGATCCTGCACGCGCACGCCGTGCTCAAGGACCCAGGGTCATCGCTCCAGGCCAAGTACGACGCCGCGCTCGGCCCCGAGCTGTTTTCCGCCATGGAGCAGGCGCAGCCGCGCCGCGGAGCGACCACGCTGGAGAAGCCGATCCCGCTGGAGGTCGACCGCGTCAAGGCCCGCTTCGGCGCCTGGTACGAGCTGTTCCCACGCTCGTGGGGCGGCCTGAAGGCCGTCGAGGCGCTCGTGCCCGACATCGCCGGCCTGGGCTTCGACGTCCTCTACCTGCTGCCGATCCATCCGATCGGCCGCAACAAGCGCAAGGGCCGCAACAACAGCCTCGTGGCCAGGCCCGACGATCCCGGCAGCCCGTACGCGATCGGCGCCGAGGAGGGCGGCCACGACGCCGTGCATCCCGAGCTCGGCACCCAGCAGGACGTCGTGGACCTGTGCGCCACCGCCCACCGCCACGGCATGGACGTCTGCTTCGACCTCGCGCTCAACGCGTCCGCCGACCACCCGTGGCTGACCGAGCACCCCGAGTGGTTCCAGCAGCGCCCCGACGGCACGCTCAAGTACGCGGAGAACCCGCCCAAGCGCTACCAGGACATCTACAACTTCAACTGGGACACCGAGGCGTGGGAGTCGCTCTGGCAGGCGTGGCTGGGCATCGTCCTGCACTGGGTCGGCGCCGGCGTGAAGTTCTTCCGCGTGGACAACCCGCATACGAAGCCGTTCGCGTTCTGGGAGTGGCTGATCAAGGAGGTCCACCAGGTCGACCGCGACGTCGTGTTCCTCGCCGAGGCCTTCACCAAGCGCGCGGTGATGCAGGAGCTCGCCAAGCTCGGCTTCACGCAGTCCTACACCTACTTCACGTGGAAGAACTCGCGCTGGGAGCTGACCGAGTACGTGAGTGAGCTCGCCACCAGCGAGGAGAAGGAGTACTTCCGCCCCAACTTCTTCCCCGTGACGCCGGACATCCTGCACGCCTACCTCGTGCACGGCGGCGAGCCCGCGTTCGTCACGCGGCTCGTGCTGGCCGCGACGCTCAGCCCCAGCTACGGGATCTACTCGGGCTACGAGAACTTCGAGAACGTGCCGGTGCGCGAGGGCTCGGAGGAGTACCTGAACTCGGAGAAGTACGAGATCCGCGAACGCCGCCTCGACGGGCCGCTGCTGCCGATGATCCGCCGCCTCAACGACATCCGGCGCGAGAACCCGGCGCTGCAGCGCCTCTCCAACGTCCGCTTCCTGGACGCCCAGAACGACAACCTGCTCGTGTATGCCAAGCAGGAGCCCGGCAATACGATCATCGTCGTTGCCAACGTCGACCCGCACAACCCCCAGGAGGGCCTCGTCGTGATCCCCGCGCAGCTCGGGCTCCCGCCCGTGTTCACCGTCGAGGACCAGTTCACGGGGGAGCACTTCGACTGGCGGATCGGAGGCAACTACGTCCGCCTCGATCCCACCTGGAACAAGATCCACCTGCTCAAGGTCCTCTGATGGCCGCGGGCACGCGCAACGACCCGGGCCACTGGTTCGAGGCCCAGCCGCTGTGGTTCAAGACCGCGGTCTTCTACGAGATCCACACGCGGGCGTTCTTCGACGCCAACGGCGACGGCTCGGGCGACTTCCGCGGGCTGACGGAGAAGCTCGACTACCTGCAGTGGCTCGGCGTCGACTGCATCTGGCTGCTGCCGTTCTTCAAGTCGCCGCTGCGCGACGGCGGCTATGACATCTCGGACTTCTTCCAGATCCAGCCCGACTACGGCAACGTCGACGACGTGCGCGACTTCATCGAGGCGGCGCACCAGCGCGGCATCCGCGTGATCGCCGACCTCGTGATGAACCATACGTCGAGCGACCACCCGTGGTTCCAGGAGTCGCGCTCGAGCCCGGACAACCCCAAGCGCGACTGGTACGTGTGGTCCGACACCGTCCACCGCTACGAGGACGCGCGGATCATCTTCACCGACACCGAGACGTCGAACTGGACCTGGGACGACGATGCACAGGGCTATTACTGGCATCGCTTCTTCTCCCACCAGCCGGACCTCAACTACGACAACCCCGAGGTCCAGGAGGCGATGCTCGAGGTCCTGCGCTTCTGGCTGGACCTCGGGATGGACGGGTTCCGGCTCGACGCCGTCCCCTATCTGTACGAGCGCGAGGGGACCAGCGGCGAGAACCTCCCGGAGACGCACGCCTACCTCAAGCGCGTGCGCGCGGAGATCGACGCCAACTACCCCGACCGCGTCCTGCTGGCCGAGGCCAACCAGTGGCCGGCCGACGTCGTCGAGTACTTCGGCGACGGCGACGAGTGCCACATGGCGTTCCACTTCCCGGTCATGCCGCGCATGTTCATGGCGGTCAGGCGCGAGGAGGCGAATCCGATCTACGAGATCCTGGCCCAGACGCCCGACATCCCGGACAACTGCCAGTGGGGCCTGTTCCTGCGCAACCACGACGAGCTGACGCTCGAGATGGTGACCGACGAGGAGCGGGACTACATGTACACCGAGTACGCCAAGGACCCGCGGATGAAGATCAACGTGGGCATCCGCCGGCGGCTCGCTCCGCTGCTCGACGCCGGGCGCGACGAGATCGAGCTGATGCATGCGATCCTCTTCAGCCTGCCGGGCTCGCCGGTCCTGTACTACGGCGACGAGATCATGATGGGCGACAACGTCTACCTCGGCGACCGCGACGGCGTGCGCACGCCGATGCAGTGGACCGGCGACCGCAACGGCGGCTTCAGCCGCGCCGACTTCGCGCAGCTCTACGCGCCCCCGCTGATGGATCCGGTCTACGGCTTCCAGGCCGTCAACGTCGAGGCGCAGATGCGCACGCCGTACTCGCTGCTGCGCTGGCTGCGGCGCTTCGTCTCGCTGCGCAAGGAGCACCCCGTGTTCGGGCTCGGCACGTACGACCCGCTGGAGCCGTCGAACCCGCGGATCTTCGCCCACGTGCGGACCTATGAGGGCGACGTGATGCTGTGCGTGCACAACCTCGCGCGCTCTGCGCAGGCGGTCGAGCTCGACCTGTCCGAGTACGAGGGCTACTCGCCGATCGAGGTCTTCGGCCGCTCGCGCTTCCCACGCATCGGGGAGCTCCCGTACCTGCTGACGCTGGCGCCGCGCGGCTTCTACTGGTTCCAGCTCGTGAAGGACGAGTCGGAATGACCGACGTACAGGCCATGGTCGCGGCCGGCGACCTCAGCTTCGTCGACGAGCAGGCGCTCAACGCCTGGATCGTCGAGCAGCGCTGGTTCGCCTCCAAGACGCGCGAGGTCGCCCACATCGACATCGTCGACGCGGTGCCGCTGCGGACGGAGTCGCCGCTGCTGGTGCTGTGCCTGGTCGAGGCGCGCTTCCCCGCAGGGACGCACGAGACCTACCAGGTCCCGCTCGGCGTGCGCCCCGCCGACGACGGCTGGGGCGAACGCGTCATCACCGAGGCCGAGGGCTGGGTCGTCTACGACGCGCTCTCCGATCCCGCGGCCGGGCGCGAGCTGCTTCACCGGATGCGCGCGAACACCGAGCTCCAGTCCGGCCAGGACGAGTTCATCTTCCGCTGGGCCGAGTCGGCCGGCGCGGGCCTCGGCGGGACGGTCGACGTGCGGCCGGTCGGGGTCGAGCAGTCCAACTCCTCGATCGTGTTCGGCGAGGATCTGATCCTGAAGGCGTTCCGGCGCGTCGAGCCGGGCGTGAACCCCGAGCTCGAGCTTCTGCGCTTCCTGTCGGCGCGCGGCTTCCCGCACATCGCGCCGCTGGCCGGCTGGTACGAGGTCGAAGGCCGCCTGATCGACGCGACGCTCGGCATCCTGCAGGAGTACCTGGCCGGCGCGCACGACGGCTGGGAGCTCGCGCTGGACGAGCTTCAGAGCGACCCCGATGGGCTGCTCGACCGCCTACAGGCGCTCGGCCACGTCGTGGGCGAGTTGCACAGCGCGCTCGCCTCGGACGCGAGCAACCCGGCGTTCTCGCCGGACGAGCCGTCCGCCGAGGCGCTCTCGATCCTCACCGCGGACGTCGACGAGCAGATCGAGCGCGTCTTCCTCGACCTGCCGGAGACGGAGGCCGTCGCCCCGATCGCGGGCCGCGGGCAGGACGTGCGCGAGCGGCTCGCGGCGCTCTCCAACGTCGGCGTCGGCGGGCGCGTGATCCGGACCCACGGCGATCTGCACCTCGGCCAGACGATGCTGTCCGACCGCGGCTGGGTGATCCTCGACTTCGAGGGCGAGCCGGCCCGGCCGCTGCCCGAGCGGCGACTGAAGCGCTCGCCGCTGCGCGACGTCGCCGGGATGCTGCGCTCGTTCTCCTACGCCACGGCCGGCTCGCGCCTGCTGCGCGGGCACGAGCCGCCGGCGGACTGGGAGGAGCGCGCTCGCGGGCGCTTCCTCGACGGCTATCACGAGTCGGTGGATCGCAGCCTGCTCCCGCCCGGCCAGCAGGCGATCGACCAGCTGCTCGCGGTGTTCGAGCTGGAGAAGGCGGTCTACGAGCTGCGCTACGAGCTCAACAACCGGCCCGACTGGGTGTCGATCCCGGTCGCCGGGATCGCCCGCCTGCTCGAGTCCGACTGATCGAGCGCGGCGACGATCTCGCCGCCGCGTTACGCTCACCGTGGGCGCCGCCGGCGGCCTTCCAGGACGGTGACGCTGAAGCACGACGGCAAAAGGGGCTTGGGACAAGCGCCGAGAGGGAAGGCACCACGCGAACCATGAGCGACGCAGACCGTCTCCTTTCCCGGCAGCACGCCGACCCCCACGCCTACCTGGGCGCGCATCCCGAGAACGGCTCCGTCGTGGTGCGCGCCTTCCACCCGGCCGCCGCGCACGTGACCGTCTCAGCCGGCGGCGAGCGCGCCGAGCTCGAGCAGGTCCACCCCGGCGGCGTCTTCGAGGGCCGGATCGACGGCGCGAAGCTGCCGCTCGACTACCGGCTCGAGGTCGACTACGGCGAGTCCGGCACCGTCACCATCGACGATCCGTACCGCTTCCTCCCGACCGTCGGCGAGCTCGACGTGTACCTGCTCGGGGAGGGCCGCCACGAGGAGCTGTGGCAGCGGCTCGGCGCGCACGTGCGCGAGATCGACGGCGTCACGGGTACGTCGTTCGCCGTCTGGGCGCCGTCCGCCCGAGCGGTCTCCGTGGTCGGCGACTTCAACTTCTGGGACGGGCGGATTCACCCGATGCGGTCGCTCGGCTCCTCCGGCATCTGGGAGCTGTTCCTCCCGGGCGTCGGGCACGGCGCGGTCTACAAGTACGAGATCATCGCGCCCGACGGGGAGGTGCGCCTGAAGGCCGACCCCGTCGCGTTCGCGACCGAGGTGCCGCCCAAGACCGCCTCGGTCGTGCACGACTCGCGCTACGAGTGGGCCGACGAGGAGTGGCTGGAGGAGCGGCGCAAGAGCACGGCGCTCGACGGCCCGATGGCGATCTATGAGGTCCACCTCGGCTCGTGGCGGCTGAACCCGCTGGAGGGCAACCGCTCGCTGACCTACCTCGAGCTGGCCGACGAGCTGTCGGCGTACGCGCTCGACATGGGCTTCACGCACATCGAGCTGCTGCCGGTGATGGCGCATCCGTTCACGGGCTCGTGGGGGTACCAGGTCACCGGCTACTTCGCGCCCACGCCGCGCTTCGGGTCGCCGGACGACTTCAAGGCGTTCGTCGACCGGCTGCACGCCAACGGCCTCGGCGTGATCCTCGACTGGGTGCCGGCGCACTTCCCGCGCGACGACTTCGCGCTCGCCCGCTTCGACGGCACGGCGCTGTACGAGCACGCCGACCCGCGCCGCGGCGCGCATCCGGACTGGGGCACCCTGGTGTTCAACTTCGGGCGCCACGAGGTGCGCAACTTCCTCGTAGCCAACGCGCTGTTCTGGCTGCGCGAGTACCACGCGGACGGCATCCGCGTCGACGCCGTCGCGTCGATGCTCTACCTCGACTACTCGCGCGAGGAGGGCGAGTGGGTGCCGAACCGGTACGGCGGCAACGAGGACCTCGAGGCGGTCGAGTTCCTGAAGGAGTTCAACGAGGTCGCGCACGGGCGCGAGCCGGGCATCGTCTCGGCGGCGGAAGAGTCGACGGCGTGGCCGGGCGTCTCGCGGCCGACCTACCTCGGCGGCCTCGGCTTCGGCTTCAAGTGGAACATGGGCTGGATGCACGACACGCTCGAGTACTTCAAGCAGGATCCGGTGTACCGGCGCTGGCACCACCACGAGCTGACGTTCAGCCTCGTCTACGCGTTCACCGAGAACTTCATCCTGCCGCTGTCGCACGACGAGGTCGTGCACGGCAAGGGCTCGCTGCTGAACAAGATGCCGGGCGACCGCTGGCAGAAGCTCGCCAACCTGCGCGCGCTGTACGCGTACATGTGGGCGCATCCCGGCAAGAAGCTGCTGTTCATGGGGCAGGAGTTCGCGCAGGAGGCGGAGTGGAGCCATGAGCGCTCGCTCGACTGGCACCTGCTCGAGCAGCCCGAGCACGCGGGCATCCAGTCGCTCGTGCGCGACCTCAACCGCGCCTACAAGGCCGAGCCGGCGCTGTGGGAGATGGACTACGACGGCACGGGCTTCTGGTGGATCGAGGCCAACGCGGCCGACGACAACGTGGTCGCGTTCGCGCGCCGCACGAAGGACTCCGAGCGCGTGATCGTCTTTGCCGCGAACCTCTCGCCGGTGCCGCGCCACGGCTACCGCCTCGGACTCCCGCGCTCCGGCCGCTGGCGCGAGGCGCTGAACACCGACTCGGGCTACTACGGCGGCTCCGACCAGGGCAACCTCGGCGGCATCGACGCCGAGGGGATCGCCTGGCACGGCCAGCCGTTCTCGGCCGAGGTCACGCTGCCGCCGCTTGGGGTCGTGTGGCTGGTGCCCGAGTAACGTCGCCCGGACGTCGGATTCCGCCGCCCGTCTGAGGCGCGGGCCGGCGGTGCGAAGCGGAAGACGACGGGAGGGCGAAATTTCGTTCTCAGGACGTCGGATTCCGCCGCCCGTCTGAGGCGCGGGCAGGCGGTGCGAAACATCGTTCTCTGAGATCAAGGTGGCGCGGGTGGAGTCGATCTACCGGATCGATGTTTCCCGCCGACGAGCGACGCCTGATGGGCCCGGTCTCCGGGCTCCTGTGGCTGGCGGGCGCCGCCACGGCCGCCGCGGGCTGGCTGCTGCCCACCTCGCCGCACGCGCACGCGGCCTGGTTCTGGGCCCTGTTCGCCCTCACCGTCGCCTACGGCGCCGCATGCATCAGCGGCACGATTCCGTGGGAGCGCGTCACGCTCGCCGGCCATGCCGTCGCCGTGACGGCGCTGCAGCCGCTCGTGGCCGCGAGCCTGTGGCTGACCGGCGGCGCCGACGCGTTCATGGGCCCGGTGCTCGTGCTGCCGATGCTCTACGTCGCGTACTTCTTCCCGCCGCGCTACGCGTGGCCGCTCGCCGCGCTCGAGGTGGCGACCTACGCCTCGCCGCTGCTCTATGACGACGCCCATCTGCTCGTCCAGCGCACGTTCGGCTACGCCGTCGCGTACGCCGGGCTCACGCTGACGATCCAGTTCCTCAAGCGCCGCCTGGTCGAGGCCGAGCGCCACCAGCGCACGATGGCGCACCAGGACCCGCTGACCGGACTCGCCAACCGGCGCGCGTTCGACGCCGCGCTCGAGCACGCGCTGGGCGGCGAGCTGATCCGCTTCGCGCTGCTGTTGATCGACGTCGACGCGTTCAAGCAGATCAACGACCGCTTCGGCCACACGACCGGCGACCGCGTGCTGCGCGAGCTCGCGGCGCACGCGTCCGCCGAGGTCCGCTCCGGGGACTGCCTGGCCCGCATCGGCGGCGACGAGCTGGCGCTCGTCGCGCCCGGCGCCGGGCGCGACGCCGCCTTCCGGCTCGCGGATGCGCTGCGCGACGCTGCCCGGCGCGTCGCGCCGGCACACGGCGAGATGCCGATCTCGATCACCGTCTCGCACGCCGTCTACCCGCTCGACGGCGCCGACCGGTCGACGCTCATGCGCGCGCTCGACCACGAGCTCCACGCCGGCAAGACCCTCAGCCGCGCGACAAGATGAATCCCTCAGAGGCGTTTATCTGCGCGGCACGCGGACCGTGCGGCTCGTGCCCGGCACGTGCGCGCCTGCGTCGTGCGCGACGACCACGACGCGGTAGCTGAGCGCGCGCGAGCGGCGTGAGACCGTGAAGCGGTAGCGAGAGCGGTTGTTGGACAGCGCGGTCGGCTTGGCGCGTTTGACCAGCAGCCAGCGTCCGCTGCTCGTCTGCCGCTGCAGCGAGACGCGGCCGGACGGCACTGCGGGCCACGTCGCGCCCGTCAGCCGCACCCGCTTGCCGCTCAGGCGCCGGCTGCGCAGGCCGACCTTGACCGCCACCGAGGCGGTCACGACCGGGCTGGTGACCGGGATCGCGGTGCGGGTGACGACGCGCAGGCGCGTCGTGGAGTAGAGCGCCGGGACGGTCAGGGTGAAGCTGCCGGAGCGGTTCGCCGTCGCCGTGGCCGCCTGGCGGTAGCCGGCGCTGAACGGGAAGTCCTGGCGCTCGAGCGCGACGGGGATCGAGCCCTGGCCGCTGACCTTGCCGGCGATCGTGACTCCGCTGCCCCAGACGGGGCGCGTCGTCGAAGGGGTCAGCGCCACCGCGGTCGGCGTGCGCGAGGTGGTGAACGTGCGGTCGCCACCGCGGGTGACGCCGGCGGCGTTGGTGGCGACGGCGCGGTAGTGGTAGCGCGTGTTCGGCTTCAGCCCGGCGATGGGCGCGCTCGCCGCGAGGCGCGCGGTCCCGGCGCCGAGGGGCTGCTCGGCGGTGCTCGCGCCGTAGGAGGTCGATGCGCCGTACTCGAAGCGCACGGTCGTCGCGAGGCCGTTCGGCGTGACGTTCGCGCGCAGTGTCGCGCCCGCAGGCCCGACGCCCGCCGCCGAGACCGAGCTGACCGAGGGCGCCCGCGCGGCCGCGGCGGTGCGGAAGGTGCGGTCGGCGCCCTGCGAGCCGCCGCCGGCGTTGGTCGCGACGAGCCGGTAGTGATAGGTGGTGTCCGGTGTCAGCCCGCCGAGCCCGGCGCTGATGGAGACCGCCGAGCTGCCCGCGCCCGCGTCGCTGTCGGCCGTCGCGAGCCCGTAGGAGGCGCTGGTGCCGTACTCGAAGTGGTAGGCCGTCTGGACGCCGCCCGGGTTCACGGTGCCGGTGAGCGTCGCGGTGGACGTGGTGATGGAGTCGGCGCCGCCCGTCGTGGCGACGGCGGCGGCGAGCAGGGCGGCGAGAAGCATGTCGGGACTCCAACACGCCCGCGCGCGCGAAGATGCGCCGATGCCGACGCCTGTGATCATCGACTGCGACCCTGGCCACGACGACGCGATGGCGCTCCTGCTGGCGCTCGCCAGCCCGGAGCTCGAGCTCGCCGCCGTGACCACGGTGGCCGGCAACCAGACCATCGAGAAGGTGACCGCGAACGCGGTCCGCGTCCTCGACATCGCGGGGGCCGACGCGATCCCGGTCGCGGCCGGGGCCGACCGCCCGCTCGTGCACCCGGCGCGGGTGGCGTCCGAGGTCCACGGCGAGACGGGCCTCGACGGGCCTGAGCTGCTCCCGCCGTCGCGCGAGCCCGAGCCCGTCCATGCGGTCGAGCTGATGGCGCGGCTGCTGCGCGAGCGCCCCTTGACGCTGGTGGCCGTCGGCCCGCTCACCAACGTCGCGCTGCTGCTCGCGCTGCATCCGTGGGCGGCGGACCGGATCGAGCGCATCGTGCTGATGGGCGGCGCGATCGCCGAGGGCAACGTGACGCCGGCCGCCGAGTTCAACATCTGGTGCGACGCCGAGGCCGCGCAGCGCGTCTTCAGCTCGGGCATCGACGTCGCGATGGTCGGGCTCGACGTCACCCACCGCGCGCGCCTGACGCCGCAGCGCGCCGAGGGCCTGCGGGCGAGCGGCCGCGCCGGCGCGTTCGTGGCCGACCTGCACGCGTTCTACAGCCGCTTCCACGCGACGATCTACGGGGATGCCGCGACGCCGGTCCACGACGCGCTCGCCGTCGCGTCGCTGATCCGGCCGGCGCTGCTGCACCTGGAGCCGCTGCACGCGGAGGTCGACACCTCGCTCGGCCTCTGCCGCGGTCGCACGGTCGTCGATCGCTGGCGCCGGACGGGGCTGGAGCCGAACTCGCAGGTCGCGGTCGACGTCGACGGCGACGGGTTCATCGACCTGCTGTGCTCCCGAATCGCGTCGCTGGGTGAGCGTCGGGTCTCTCCATCGGCTCGGGCATGATCGGCTCCCGGGCGTGCCAGGTCACCACCGACCCGGGATCAGTCGCTTGGTGTGGGCCTGGTAGCGGCGGTAGCGCTCGCCGAGCACATGGTTCAGCTCGGCTTCCTCGACGTGGATGCGCCGGACGATTGCGGCGAGCGCGACGCCGATCAGGATCCGCGTCGCGCGATCGCGGTCGCTACGGCCGTTTCCGGTCACGAAGTCGCGCACGCGCAGGAATCCCTCGAGCAGGGCCCAGCAGGCGAGCGTGAGATCGACGACGAGGAACACGGGTTCGGCGGTCGATTATCGACGCCGCCGGCGGCGCCGAAGCTCGCGGGCGCCAGGCCCGAGCCGCGCGCGACCGCCGCCTCCGGCGCGACGTGACCGCGTCACGTGTGCGACCGGCAAGCCGCGGAAGCCGCACGTTCAAGACGCATGATTGACTGAAGCGATCCTCGTGCGTGCGCCGTCGGCTCATCGCGAAGTTCATCTCAGTCAACGTTCGAATTGGCTGCGGGCCGCGGTGCTGGGCGCCAATGACGGGATCGTGTCGACGGCGAGCCTGCTGCTCGGGGTCGCGTCGTCGGGCGCCTCGCGCGCGGCGATCCTCACCGCGGGCGTCGCGGGGCTGGTCGCGGGAGCGCTGTCGATGGCGGCGGGGGAGTATGTGTCGGTCAGCTCGCAACGCGATGCCGAGACGGCCGACCTGGCGGTCGAGCGGCGGGAGCTGCGCGACGATCCCGCCGGGGAGTTGCGTGAGCTCACGGGGATCTATCAGCGCCGCGGGCTCTCGGCGGAGTTGGCGGGCGAGGTCGCGGACGCGCTCACGCGCCACGGCGCGTTGGAGGCGCACGCGCGTGACGAGCTCGGGCTCGAGGAGCCGCGGCGCGCGAGGCCGCTGCAGGCGGCACAGGCGTCGGCGCTGGCATTCTCCGCGGGCGCGGCGCTTCCGGTGCTGGCCGTGGCGATCGCTCCGGCGGCCGCGCGTGTGGCGGTCACCGTGATCGTGACGCTCGCCGCGCTCACCGCGCTGGGCGATCTCGGCGCCCGGCTCGGCGGCGCGCCGCGGCTTCCGGCGACGGTCCGGGTCGTCGTGTGGGGTGCCATCGCGATGGCGGTCACCGCGGCGATCGGCGCGCTCGTCGGCGGGGTCACGTGATCGCCGGGCTCGCAGGTCCTGTCCTCGTTGCCGCTCGTCGCGAAGGCGATGACGAAGAGACTCGGACCCCGCGGTCATCGGTGCGACGCCGACCCGCGAGCCGGGCGTGACATCGGCCCGGGTCTGGGTACTCCAATGGCATGGCCTCGGACCGTCGGCAGAACGGCGTCCGCCGGCCGGCCGGAAAGCCCGGACGGCAGCCACCCAGGCAGCGCGAGACAGGCGACGGGGAGCCGCCTCGCCGTGGGGGGAAGCCCGCGGCGCGCTTGGGGCTGTCCGCGGTCGAGCGATCTGCCCGGGGCCTCGGCGAGACGGTGACGAGTGGCGGCACGGCCGCGGGGGAGACGGTGAGAAAGACCGGCAAGGCCGCCACCCGCACCGCCGGGGAGACGGTGAAGAAGACCGGCGCGGCCGCCACCCGCACGGCCGGAGAGAGCGTCGGCAAGACCGGCAAGGCCGCGACCCGCACCGCCGGAACGGTGAGGAAGACCGGCAAGGCCGCCACCCGGACCGCCGGTCAGACGGTCAGCAAGACCGGCGAGGCCGCGAAGCGCACCACCGAACGGGTCACGACCACCGCGAAGGATCTCACCACGGACGTCGCCGGAGGGATCGGAACGCCCTCGCGGACCCCAGCCTGGGTGAGCGCGGGCGCGGCCGCGCTCGCGCTCGGCGGCCTCGCCGTGCGCCGCCGGCGGCGACGCCGGCGCGCCCGCACGGCTGAGCAGGGCACCCTCGAGCCCGGGCCGGAGTCCTGACCGCGGCCGGGGCCGGTCGTACGCGGCACACACGGCTCCGTCCGATCGACACGTCCTCGTCACACACGGCCGGCCCGCCATCGGCGACGGCAGGGCCACGCTGCAGCGCGCGCTCGAGAGCGCCCCATGGCAGCGCCCGAAGCGAGTGGTCAGCCGCACGTCCTCCTGACGGCTAGCCGCCGAAGCACGACGCGGCGTGCCGGCCGCGGGTTCGATCAGCTGCTCGACGGGACGACCCGCATCGACCAGGCACTCACGATGCAATCGTTTCGCTCGCTGCTTTCGCGAACCTTCGCGCCGGCGTCGGCGCAGGCCAGGAGGAAGTACCCGCCCGGGGGAATTTCTGAGGACTTTTCGTGAGGTAGAAGGTGGTGCGGGCGGATGCCGCCTTCGCTTTGCCGGCGTTCTAGACGGACACTGCGGTGGAGAACTGCTGCGCCGCCGCGCGCTGGGATGGAGAATCGACGAGGAACGTGATGCGAAGGTCGGGCCTCGAGGTGGTCGCGGCCGCCAACGCCGGCACTCCAGCGAACGCCGCGGTTCCGGCAGCGGCGCCAGCGAGCAGGATGCGTCGTGCGCTCATATCACCATTCGATCGGAGGGCATGTGAGAGCAAGCGGTGAAGCTATCGGGATTGTTCGCACGCCAACCTCGACCCGCGTGGCATACCTGCTGCACCGCGTACCGACCGCTGCTTGACCAGCCCGCTCGCGGGCCCCGGAGCTGCGTGAGCGCGCTCCGGAAGGCGCCACCATCCTGGTCGACGGCACCGTCTGTTTGCGTCTTCCCCAGACGGCCGCGGCAGAAGTTCGTGGTTCGTTCCATCGATGGGTGGTCCATGGTCGGGTAACTAGTGGTCCGAGGGTCAGCCGTAGGAGGCGACTTGGCCAGTGTGGCGCCGAGTGCGTTGCTGCGCGGGCACCGACTGCGGAGGACGAGCCGTGCCGCGATATGCGGCCGCGGATGGTCATGCGATGTGAGGAGACGAGGGAGCAATGGAAGACGGCAACACGGAGCTCCGGTGCGAAGGTCGGAGACCGGGACCGAACGGCATCGTCCATCGGCGACGAGCACGGCTCCGGGTCACGGTGGCGATGCTCGTGGCGGCGGCCGCCGCGCTTGTGCCGGGATCCGCGAGGGCTGCGACCGGAACCCTCATGTCGGCGGACTACTCCGGCTCTGAGGGAGCCCAGCACTACGAGCTGTACGTTCCGTCGACGTACCAGGCGGGGACGCCTATGCCGCTGGTCGTCGCCTTGCATGGGTGCACGATGACCGCTGACCAGTTCCGCCTGCTGACGCGCTGGGACGCGCTGGCGGAGGCGAAGGGCTTCATCGTGGTCCTCCCGCAGCAGGACGCCGGCGCGAACACGTTCAAGTGCTGGAACTTCTTCCAGGACGGGAGCATGCACCGCTCCGCCGGCGACCCCGCACGAATCGCCGCAGTGACGAGCTTGATCGAGAACACGTACAACGTCGATCCCCATCGGGTCTACGTGACCGGACTGTCGTCCGGAGGCGCGATGGCCTCGGTCATGGCTGCGACCTACCCCGACTACTTCGCCGCGATCGGCGTCGGCTCGGGCTGCGAGTACGCAGCCACGGCTGCGTGCGCGGGCTACAAGAGCGCCGATCCCGCCCAGGCAGGCCGGCAGGCCTACGCGGAGATGGGCCCTCGCGCCCGCCCGATCCCGTTCATCGCGTTCCAGGGCGATGCGGATACCGCGGTGCCGCCCACCAACGCCGACCAACTCGTCCAGCAGTGGCTTCTGACCGACGACCTGGCCGATGACGGAGCGGCGAACGGCTCGGTGCCGAGCAGGCCGGTCAAGACCACCCCGGGCTTCGCGGCAGGAGGCCACCTCTACACGGTCCGCACCTACGACGACAACCACAAGGCTGAATTGGCGAATTATTGGCTCGTGCGCGGCATGAAGCACGCCTGGTCCGGCGGCGACCCGTCGCAGCCCTACTCCGACCCGTCGGGGCCCGACGAGACGGCAGCCATGTACGCGTTCTTCCAGAGCCATCCCGCGATGTCCCTGACGCGACCGGCACCCCCGGCGCGGCGGACGACGCCCGCAGCGCGAGCCGTGACGAAGACGGCGGCGGCGGCGGGCGTGCCCACCGTGTCGAAGCCGAAGCTCTCCCGCGGACGGATCGTCTTCACGATGTCGGGCGCAGGGTCGATCACGCTACGGCTCCAGCAACGCGTCGCCGGCCATCTGAAGAAGGGTCGCTGCGTGACCGGCAAGCAGACGCGCCGCGGATGCACGAAGTACTCGACCAGGGCGAAGCTCGTGCGCACGGTGCCGAGCGCCGGCCGGATCTCCATCACGCTACCCAAGAAGGTCCGCGGGCACCGGTTGTCGCGTGGGCACTACCGCGCCGTGGTGACGCCCGCCGACGCCGCGGGGCACCCCGGCAGGTCGCAGACCCTGGCCGTCGTCATTCGCTAGCGGTCGCCGAGAGGGCGCGCGGCATCCTCGTGGGGAGGCGAGGATGCCGCGGGCGACCCGCTCGCCGATCCATGGGACGATGCGGCGCATGGATGCGACGGAATTGCGTCGGTGGTGCCTCCGGCAGGCTGGGGCGATCGAGGATTTCCCGTTCGGGTCCGAGCACTCCGTGTTCAAGGTCGCCGGCAAGATGTTCGCCCTGAGCGCACTGGACCGCGAGCCCCTGGAGGTGAGCGTCAAGTGCGAGCCGGAGCTCGCGGTCCGGTTGCGCGACAGCTATCCCGCCATCCGCCCCGGCTATCACCTCAATAAGCGCCACTGGAACACGGTCACACTCGACGCAGGCGTTCCCGACCAGATGGTGTACGACATGATCGAAGACTCGTACGACCTCGTTGTGAGCGCCCTCCCGAAGCGCGTGCGCGAGCAGCTCGGCTGGGCGCCCGGCTGAGTCCACGGACGATGCCCTCGGCGGCAGCACGGCGCCGTGGCGAGGGCCGCCTTGCATACGGCGCTGGGCGAGTGCTGTAGACCACGCGTATGAAAGCCGCGATCATCGGCGCGCCGCTCGATCTTGGCGCGGGCAGGAGGGGCGTCGACATGGGGCCGTCCGCGATCCGGTACGCGGGACTCGAGGAGCGGTTGAGCGCGCTGGGGGTCGAATGCGTCGACCGCGGAAACGTCGCAAGCCCCGTGGCCGAGGCGACGTCCGAGGACGACCCGCGAGCGCGCTTCCTGCCGGCGATCCGCGAGACGTGCGAGCGGATCGCCGGATTGGTCGGCGCGGCGCTGGACGAGGGCCGCGTCCCGATCGTGCTCGGCGGCGATCACTCGATCGCGCTCGGCACGCTGGGCGGTCTGGCTTCGCGGCGTGGTCCCGGAGCGGTGCTGTGGTTCGACGCGCACGGTGATCTCAACACGCCCGAGACGACGCCGAGCGGCAACGTCCACGGGATGCCGCTGGCGGCTTCGCTCGGGCGCGGCGGTCGCGCGTTCGAGAGCCCGGCGTGGTCGCTGCCGGCGGTGGAGCGCGAGCGGGTCTCGGTCATCGGCGCGCGTGAGCTCGATCCCGGGGAGCGGGCGCTCATCGGCGACCTCGGCCTTGCGGTGCACACGATGAGCGAGCTGGACCGCCGCGGGATCGAGGCGGTCGTCAGCGAGGCGCTCGAGCGCGCTGCCGGAGCCCGGTTCGTCCACATCTCGCTCGACATGGACGGCCTCGACCCCGAGGTCGCGCCCGGCGTCGGCACGGCTGTGCGCGGCGGCCTGACGTATCGCGAGGCGCATCTCGCGATGGAGCTCGTCGCCGACGCCGGGCTGCTGTCGTGCCTGGAGATCGTCGAGGTCAACCCGATCCTCGATCGCCAGAACGCCACCGCCGCACTCGCGGTCGAGCTCGCCGCCAGCGCGTTCGGGGCCAAGACGCTCTAGCCGGCGCGCTCACCGCCGAAAGGCGCGCGCGGGCAGGACCTCGAGCGCGCGCTTGCGGAGCGCGTGCTGAGACGGCGGAGCGGGCAGCCACCCCTCCGCCCACAGCGTCGCGAGCCCGACGCGGGGCAACTGGAGCGGGTGGCTGAACAGCAGGTACCGCGGCTCCCAGCGCGGCGCGAAGCGCGCGTTGAAGCGGTGCAGGCGCTCGATCTGGAACCAGCGGTCAGCGACGCGCAGCAATCGGGCGAGCGCCCGCTCCAGCGCGTTCGCGGGCGCGCGCAGCCAGCGCCCGAACGTCGCGAAGTTGAGTGAGAACTCCTCCAAGCCGGCCTCGCCGAGCAGCCGTGCGGACTCGACGACGAGGAACTCCGTCAACCCGTTGGGCGTGTCGCGGTCCCGTCGCATGAAGCCCAGTGACGCGGCCGCGCGCCCGAACGTCGGTACGAAGTGCAGGAAGCCGCGGACGGCGCCGTCGCGGTCGCGGGCGAGCACGACGAGCGCGTCGGGCAGCAGCTCGTCGTCGAGCCGGTCGTGCGCCATCGAGAACCCGCGCTCCGGTACGCCCGCGCGCCAGCCCTCGCTGACCGCCTCGAGCCGCCCGAGAGTGTCCGCGTCCAGATCGGCGACCCGGAGCAGCTCGGCGCGGTACCCATGCCGCGCGACGCGCCCGACCGCCTTGCGCAGCGTCTTGGTCGCCGGCGAGGAGAGGTCCATCGGCCCGGTGGCGACGAGCGCCTCGTCGCCCATGTACAGGCGGTACAGGCCGGACTCGCGCGCGATGTCGGCAAACGCCGCGCTCGCTGCGACCACCCCGAGCGCGAGCCCGTGACCGCGGGCATGCTCGATCGCGTCCTGGAGCAGCGCGGCCTTCGCCTCTTCGGTGCCCACCGGGTCACCCGCCAGCAGCAGCGTGCCGGCCCGCACGCAGTACCCCGCGAGCGCCCCGCCGTCCCGCGACCAGCGCCGCTGGAGGTCGCCGCGCAATTTGAAGGCCGCGAGCGTGTCGGCGCCGTGGCGGCGCACGACGGCCGCCGCCAGCGAACGCTCGCCCGGGACCGCTGCCTCCGGCGGAAGCCCGGCGGAGATCACGTGAAACGTGTCGCGCCAGCGCCAGAGGCCGCCGGCGAGCGCCCAGCTCAACAGCGCCTCCTCCACGTCGAGGCCCTTCAGCAGGTCGACGGCGCCCATCGCCAGCAGCAGCGCGATCGCCGCGTGCGCGGCGCGTCGCCGGCGGCGGAACAGCAGCCACGCCGCGGCGAGCAGACCGACGCCGGCCGGGAACGCGAGCGAACGGGCCAGCTCGATCTCGGCGACCGGCGCCAGGGTCAGCAGCGCGTCGACACGTGAGGGCAACTCCGGCGTCAGCGCGGACGCGATGTTGATCGCCCCGACCACGGCGGTCGCCAGCGCGACGAGCGCCGGGACGCGCTCTTCGGCCGGGCGGGGCGGCGGCGCTCCTGGGAGGAATCGCATGTCAGTCGAATGTGGCGGCGACCCCATGACCACGACCTGAACGCATGCTCACGTCGCCGGGCGATCCAGTGTCCTCGCGCCGCCGGACCATGTTCCCGCGCGGACCTGCATGCGCTCGTCGCGGCTGCCTGTGAAACCGCCGATGGTACGGTCCGGCAGTGAGGGTGCTGGTCGTCGAGGACGACGATCGAGTGGCGGGCGCGCTGTGCGATCTCCTTGGTCGGCATGGGTTCGCGATGATGCGCGCTGCGGGCGTGACGCAGGCGCTGGCGCAGCTCGACGACTCCGTCGACATCGTGCTGCTCGACCTGATGCTTCCCGACGGGGACGGGTTCGACTTGTGCGCGCGGATCCGCGGCGCTCGCAACGTGCCGATCCTCATGACGACCGCGCGCTCGGAGCTGCGGTGGCGCATACACGGCCTCCACCTCGGCGCGGACGATTACCTCGTCAAGCCGTACGACGCGCGCGAGCTGATCGCGCGCATGCTCGCCGTCCATCGCCGTATGCGCGCCGCGGCGCCTCCCGCGCCGCCGTCCGCCGGGCGTGTCGTGCGGGTGGGCGGCGTGCGGATCGACCTCGGTCGCCGCGAGGTCACCGTGGCGGGCGATCGGGTGCCGCTGACCCGCAAGGAGCTCGCGCTGCTGGAGGTGCTCGCCGAGCACCCCGGCATCGTCGTGCGCCGTGAGCGCCTGCTGTCGCGCGTGTGGTCCTCGGCATACGAGTTCGACGCGCACACGCTCGACGTCCACGTCGCGGCGGTGCGGGCGAAGACCGGGATGCGCGGTCTGATCGAGACGGTGCGCGGCGTCGGGTACCGGCTCGGCGACGGGTGAGCGTGCGCAGGCGGCTGCTCGGTCTCGTACTCGGGTCGATGGCGGTCGTCCTGCTGGCGCTCGGCGTGCCGCTCGGGATGGACGTCGCATCGGTGCGCACGCAGCGCGTCTTCCTCGACCGCCTCGAAGGCGCGAACCGTCTCGTCGCGGTCGCCGAGCAGGCGGTTCAGAGCGGTGACGTCTCCGAGCTCGCGGCCCAGCTCGCCCGCTACGACGACCTCTACGGGACCGCCGTCGCCGTGCTCGACCGGGGTGGCCGGGTGCGCGCGGCGTCGCGGCCCGGGCTCGAGGCGCAGGCGCTCGGCCGCCGGGCCGCCGTCGCGCTGACCGGCGCCCATGGCGAGCCGCCGCGCGCGATCTGGCCCTGGACGCGCGATCCACTCGTGGTGGCCGAGCCGGTGATCGACGGCGGGGAGGTCGTCGGCGCCGTCGTCACGATGTCGCCGACGAGCCGATTGAGACGCGCGATCGCGCGCGCATGGCTGACGCTCGGGATCGGCGAGCTGTCCGCGGTGCTCGGATGCGTCCTGCTGGCCTCCAGGCTCGCGCGCTGGATCCTGCGACCCGTGCACGAGATCGACGTCACGGCACACGCGATCGCGAGCGGCAGGATGGCGGCAAGAGCGCCGGACGCGAAGGGGCCGCCGGAGCTGCGGCGGCTCGCGAGCTCGTTCAACCAGATGGCGGCGCTCGTGGAACGCCAGCGGTGCTTTCTCGCCGACGCGTCCCACCAGCTCCGCAATCCGCTGCACGCGCTGCTGCTGCGGCTCGATGCGCTCGCGCTGCGGGGGCCCGACGCCGAGGCGGATGCCGCGGCGCGCGAAGGACGCCACCTCGCCGCCGTCCTCGAGCGGCTGCTGCAGCTCGCGCAGCCCGAGGATCCCGGCGCGCCGCCGCAGCGCGTGGACCTCGTGCCGATCGTCGAGCAGCGCATCGGCGCGTGGTCGGCGGCGGCGCGCTCCAAGCGGATGACGATCCGCCGCGCCGGCGGGAACCACGTCGAGGCCCTCGCCGATCCCGTCGCGCTGTCCAGCGCGCTCGACGCGGTGATCGACAACGCCGTCAAGTTCGGGCCGCCGGGCTCGACCGTGTGCGTCTCGGTCGACCGGCAGGCCGGCGGTCCCATGATCAGCGTCCGGGACGAGGGGCCGGGGCTGCGCCCGGACGAGCTGCGCCGCGCGAGCGATCGCTTCTGGCGCCGGCCCCAGAGCACCGGGGGCTCCGGGCTCGGCCTCGCCATCGCCCGCACGCTGCTCGACCACGGCGGCGCGCGGCTCGACATCCGCTCAGGAGAGCCGCGCGGGCTCGAGGTGCTCCTGCGGTTCCCGCCTACGTCAAATCTTCCTCAAATCCGGGCGGCGGCGAAGCCGCGCGCGCGTATCGTCCGCGCGGGGTAGGGGCGCGGCGGGCGGGTCTCGCCGTCGCCGGATTCTCTCAACGCGTTTCATGAGGTGGGGGTATGACGCGCAGACTCAAGGCGGCGTTCGCCGTTCCCTTGGTGGGTGCGGTGGCCGTCGCGATCGGTGTTTCACTGTCTCCGGACACGACGGTCGCGAGCAGCGCCGCACAGACCGTGCCGACGCCGGAGTCGGTGTTCGGCTTCGCGCCGTGTACTGACTACAAGCTCGCGAATTACACGCAGATCTCGTCGTACTTCCAGAAACTCGACAACACGAGCGACCGGCTCAAGCTCATCAACGCGGGCAAGACGTCGGAGGGGCGCGATCAGATCATGGCGATCGTGTCGGCGCCCGAGAACCTCACGCCCGGCAACCTGGAGAAGTACCGCGGCATCGCCGACCGGCTGGCGCATGCGCGCGGGCTCACCGACGATCAGGCGCGGCAACTCGCCTCGCAGGGCAAGGCCGTGGCGTGGATCGACTTCGGCATCCACGCGACGGAGGTCGGGCCGCCGCAGACGGCGCCGCAGTTCGCCTATGACCTGGTCACCAGCGACAGCGCCGAGGCCAAGTCGATCCGCAAGAACGTCATCACGCTGTTCGTGCCGAACGTCAACCCGGACGGCGGTGAGTCCGTCCCGGACTGGTACATGAAGTACGTCGGGACCCAGTACCAGGACTCCAGCTATCCCGAGCTCTACCAGAAGTACGCGGGCCACGACGACAACCGCGACTGGTTCATGTTCAACCTGCCGGAGACCAAGAACCTCGGCAACGTGCTGTGGCACCAGTGGTATCCGCAGCTGGTCTACAACACGCATCAGACCGCGGCGTACCCGGCGCGGATCTTCCTGCCGCCGTTCAAGGACCCGATGAACCCGAACATCCCGCCCGAGGTGGCGCGCGGGATCAACCTGCTCGGCGACGCGATGACGCAGCGGCTCGACCGCGAGGGCAAGACCGGCGCCGTGTCGCGCCAGCAGTACGACCAGTGGTGGAACGGCGGCCTGCGCTCCGCGCCGGCGTTCCACAACCAGGTGGGCATCCTGTCCGAGACCTCGCACGCCTCCGCCACGCCGGTGTTCGAGGACCCGGCGAAGTTCCCGAAGACGTTCCCGTACCAGGGCGTGTCGACGTCGGAGCCGTCGGCGTTCTACCCGAGCCCGTACAAGGGCGGTTGGTGGCATCTCAGCGACAGCTGCGGCTACATCGAGTCGACCGGGTGGGAGTACCTCCACACCGCCGACACCGATCGCGAGAACTGGCTCTATGGCGCGTATCGCATGGGCAAGCAGGCGATCGACGCCGGCGGCGACAACGCCTACATCATCCCGTCCGACCAGGCCGACTTCGCGACCGCCACCAAGATGGTCAACGTCCTGCGGCAGGCCGACGTCGAGGTCGAGCAGGCGCAGTCGGCGTTCACCGCCGGCGGCAAGACGTACCCCGCCGGCAGCTTCATCGTCCGCGAGGCGCAGCCGTTCCGGGCGGACGTCGTGGACCTGATGAACCCGCAGACCTATCCCGACCGGCGCAACCCGGACGGCTCGCCCGAGGCGCCCTACGACATGGCGGGGTGGACGCTGCCCTACCAGATGGGCGTCAAGGTCGAGAAGGTCGAGAAGTCGTTCCTGGTCAACGCAAAGCCGGTCGACACCGCCGCGGTGCCCGCGTTCCGGATGCCGGCGACGACGCCGGGGTACGCGTATGCGCTCGACCCGCGCGTCAACGACTCCTACACCGCGGCGATGCAGCTGCTCAAGGCGGGCGAGACCGTGACGCGTACGACGAGCGCGGTCCAGACCGACCAGGGCACCTGGCCGGCCGGGACGTTCCTCGTCGGCGTGCGTGCCGGTGCCGATACGCGCATCAAGGCGCAGGCGAAGCAGCTCGGCCTCACGGTCGCGGCGGTCGCCTCCGCGCCGGCGAACGCGGTGTCCGTCGGCGCGCCGCGGATCGGGCTCTACCACGGGTGGGGCGGCAACTCCGACGAGGGCTGGACCCGGTACGTGCTCGAGGGCTTCAAGTTCCCGTACACGCAGGTCCATGACGACCAGGTCCGCGCCGGCGCGCTGCGCGACAGCTACGACGTGATCGTGCTGCCGGACGCCTCCTACAACAGCATGCTGCGCGGGCTCGCGGCGGGGTCGCACCCGGCGACGTACACGGGCGGCATGACACAGGCGGGGGTCGACAACCTGAAGGCGTTCGTCCAGGCCGGCGGCACGCTCGTCACCGTCAACGACGCGGCGCAGCTGCCGATCCGCGGGTTCTCGGGCTTCCCGATCACCGACGTGACGGCCAACGTCCCGAGCACCAGCTACTACTCGCCGGGCTCGATCCTCGCCACCGACGTCGACACGGGCACCCCGCTGACGTGGGGCCTGCCGGACAAGCTCGACGCCTACTCGGACGGCAGCCCGGCATTCTCGGTCAACGCGGGCGCGTCCGGCGTCACCACCCCGGTGACCTACCCGGCGTCGAACATCCTGCGCAGCGGCTGGCTGCTCGGGGAGAGCCTGATCGCCGGCAAGACGGCGGTCGCCGACGTCAAGTACGGCGCGGGCCAGGTCGCGCTGCTGGGCATCAGCGTGCAGCACCGTGCCGAGGCGCACGGCACGTACAAGCTGCTGTTCAACTCGCTGTTCCTCGGGGCTGAGAAGTAGGGCCCCGCTCCACTCGCACGCGGAGCGCCGGGACGGACCGTCCCGGCGCTTCAGCACGCGGGCCGCGAGGATGCCGGGCGCGAACGCCGGCAGGCGGATCCGGCACAGTTGTGCTTTCCTGAGCGCGTCGCGTTCGTCGGCTGCATGGGCGCCCTAAGACGGAGGCACGGTGCAGGAAGCGCACATCGAGAAGACGCCTGAGTGGCAGGTGCCCGACGGCGGCGGTGGGGATCTGCCGCAGCCGGTGCGTGTACGTCCGCCGAAACCCTTCCGCAGTTGAACAACTGCCGCGCAACCCCTCCACTTTCAGAGTATCGCGGCCCGGGGGGCTTGTTTCAAGCCCCGGGGTGTGCTCCATAATCGCTCGCCGCAAGCGACGAAGGGAGCAGCGCGATGGGGACGGAGGAGCATGCGGCGATGAGCGCTGGAGGCGATTCCGACTGCTACGTGTTGGGATTCCAAGAGCTCGACGAGACGCAGGTCGCGGTCGTCGGGGGCAAGGGCGCGCAACTGGGGGAGCTCTCGCGCATCGAAGGCATTCGCGTGCCGCCTGGCTTTTGTGTCACGACGGACGCCTTCCGGCGCGTCATCGGCCAAGCGCCGTCGATCGACGATCGGCTCGATCGGCTGTCGCGCCTGAACCCAGGCGACCGGAACGCGATCCGCGAGCTCAGCGCGGAGATCCGCCGGACCCTCGAAGGGATCGCCATGCCCGACGACGTGGCGACGGCGATCACCCTCGCGCTCGCCCGTCTCGGTGAGCAAGCCGCCTACGCCGTCCGATCGAGTGCGACGGCAGAGGACTTGCCGACGGCCTCCTTCGCGGGTCAGCACGACACGTACCTGAACATCGTGGGGCCGGCCGCGATCCTGGAGCACGTCAGCCGAAGCTGGGCCTCGCTGTTCACGGAGCGTGCCGTGACCTACCGGCTGCGGAACGGCTTCGACCACCGGAAGGTCGACATGGCCGTCGTCGTGCAGCAGATGGTCTTCCCGCACGCGGCCGGCATCCTCTTCACGGCGGACCCCGTCACGTCGAACCGGAAGGTCGCCTCAGTGGAGGCCGGCTTCGGCCTTGGTGAGGCCCTGGTCTCCGGTCGGGTGAACGCCGACGTCTACAAGGTGCGGGACGGCGAAGTCGTCGCCAAGGCGGTCGGTACCAAGCGGCTTGCCGTTTGCGCCGCGCCGGCAGGCGGGACGCAGGAGCAGACGATCGAGGCGGAGCGGCAGGAGCAGCCGGCTCTGACGGATGCGCAGGTCGTGCGGCTCGCGCGGCTGGGCCGGCGCGTCGAAGCGCACTTCGGCCGTCCCCAGGACATCGAGTGGTGCCTGGTGGACGATGGATTCCAGATCGTCCAGAGCCGGCCGATCACCACGCTCTTCCCCATTCCCGCGGCCGGCGACGGAGAGAACCACGTCTACGTCTCCGTCGGTCACCAGCAGATGATGACCGACCCCATGAAGCCGCTGGGGCTCTCCGTGCACCAGCTGATCGCCCTCCCGACGATGCACGAGGCCGGCGGCAGGCTGTTCGTCGACGTCGCCAAGCGCCTGGCGTCGCCGGCGACCCGGGCCGGCACCCTGACGGCCCTGGGCACATCCGATCCGCTCATCGGAGACGCGCTGCAGACCATCCTCGATCGCGGCGACTTCATCCCGTCGATCCCGGACGACGTCGCCGGCGGCCCGCCGGCCGGCGGCGCGCCGGCCCCGATCGAGACCGACCCGGCGATCGTCGCCGAGCTGGTCGAGCGCAACCAGGCGTCCGTCGCCGTCCTCGAGCGCGACATCCGGACGAAGTCGGGAACGGCGCTGTTCGACTTCATCCTGGCGGATATCCAGGAGCTGAAGCGGATCCTGGTCGATCCGCAGAGCATGCGGGTGATCATGGCCGGGATGGAGGCCACGTGGTGGCTCAACGAGCAGCTGGAGGCGTGGCTGGGCGAGAAGAACGCGGCCGACACGCTGGCGCAGTCGGTCCCTCACAATGTCACGTCGGAGATGGGGCTGGCGCTTTTGGACGTCGCCGACGTGATCCGCCCGTATCCGGACGTGGTGGCCTTCCTGCAACAGGTCGAGGACGAGGACTTCCTCGACGAGCTGCCCGGACTCGCCGGCGGGCGGGAGGCGCGAGACGCCATCCGGGCCTACCTCGACAAGTACGGCATGCGCTGCGTCGGCGAGATCGACATCACGAGGCCGCGCTGGAGCGAACGCCCCTCCACGCTGATGCCCGTGCTCGTCGGCAACATCAAGAACTTCGAGCCGGGCGCCGGCCCGCGGCGCTTCGAGCAAGGGCGGCGGGAGGCGTGGGAGAAGGAGCAGGAGCTGCTGGAGCGTCTGCGGGCCTTGTCGGACGGAGAGCGCAAGGCCGACGACACCAAGCGGATGATCGACCGCGTCCGGACCTTCAATGGGTATCGGGAGTATCCGAAGTACGGCATCGTCAGCCGCCATTTCGTGTACAAGCAGGCCTTGCTGGCAGAAGCCGAGCGCCTCGTCCAGGCCGGCGTGCTTCGTGACAAGGAGGACAGCTTCTATCTCACATTCCAGGAGCTCGCCGAGGCCGTGCGCACCAACGAGGCGGATGACCAGCTCATCACCCGGCGCAAGGACGCGTTCAGGTCGTATCAAGCGCTCACACCGCCGCGGGTGCTCACGTCGGAGGGCGAGGTCATCGCCGGGGCGTACAACCGCGCGGACTTGCCGAGCGGAGCGCTGATCGGCCTGCCGGTCTCCGCCGGGACCGTCGAGGGGCGGGCTCGCGTCATCCTGGACATGGCGGACGCGGAGTTCGCACCTGACGACATCCTCGTCACGGCCTATACGGACCCGAGCTGGTCGCCCGTGTTCGTCGCGATCAAGGGTCTGGTGACGGAGGTGGGAGGCCTGATGACCCACGGCGCGGTGATCGCCCGGGAGTACGGCTTGCCCGCCGTCGTGGGGGTGGAGCACGCCACCCGGCTGATCCGGGATGGCCAGCGGATCCGCCTGCACGGAACGGACGGGTACGTCGAGATCCTGACCTGACGGCCCTGCCGTCATGACGCGCTCTCCTACGCCCGGCTAGCGAGCGATTCGCGTCGCCGCGAACGCCCCTCAATGCGTTCCGACGGCGCGACGGCCGCCGCCGTGCGCTGGCCTCCGGACCCGGCGTTGGAGGGATCCCGCGGGTTGGAGGCTTGATTCGCGCTCAGCGAATCCGCGATCGGCGCGTCCGTACGGACAGTGCGAGTTTGCTGCACGGTGCGGTGCGCTTCGCGATCGAAGGCATTCGCCGTGCAACCGCGACAGCCACTGCTGGACCCGACACATCACCCGCGTGTTGTTGGCGATCCCGTCGACCGCGCGCGCCGCCCGTCAGCGCCGAGACGCCCCTCTCGCATGTCCGGATGCGGCGGGACGCTTCCCCACCTGATGGCTCAGAGCCAGTATCGGGAGCGACGCCGGCGGCGCCGCCGGTCGGCGATCCCACGCCACCCCTCCCAGGTGATCCAGCCGCCGATGATCAGGCTCACGAGCCCGATCCAAACCCGGACGCCACGCCCAACGCGCCCATCGCTACGAAGCCGGGACCCAGGAGCGCCATCGTCCAGTCGTTCAGCACGGGAAGGACCCGCTCGAGCCGTCGCTCGAACGGTGTTCCGGGCGACATTGCCCGAGCCACGATTCCTGCCGGGCTGCGCTTGATGAGCGCAACGACCGCGCACACGACCACGAGACTCGCGGCCAACGCGATCAGCGCGACCACGACGCCATCGTCGAGCGTCGTCCGCGTGAATGCGGTGATACCGGTCACGATGAACATGATCAGCGCGCCGGACCTCGCCATTGCGCGGCAATCTACCCGGCCAGCCGGGAACCGCCCCCCACGGGAGAAGTGACGCACCCGCAGATCGAACCCCAAGACGCTGGCCCGCCGACCGGCGGGCGGCGTCGTGCATGTTCCCCCACTGCGGATGCGTCAGTCGCCGGTGCGGCGCAACCGGCTACGAGTCGTTCGCCGACGATCAACGCCAACCCCACACACGCTCGCAATATGTCAGCGACCACCAAGCGCGCTCGCACTCGCCGGACGCGGCACACGAGCCCGACCAGCCTGACTGCTGATTGCACGATATGGGCAAGGCCGCGCATGTGCTGCTTCAGGTTCTCCGGCCGTCGGCGGCGGCGGCGAAGCCGCCGCCTTGATCGCGTGGAGAGACTCGACTGGCGACGCCGGGCCGCCGAACGTCTGCAGCACCGTGGCCTTATCTAAGCGATATGGGGGTCAGCAGATCGACGGAGCCGTCGAACTGCCAAAGGGGATTTGGTGCATCACCCGTGGAGGTGTGGACCTGGAAGAAGCCGTTGACTTGCTGTGGTCCGTCACCGTCGGCGACGTATCGCCCGTCTGGGGTGACGTCGAGCTGATAGATGGCCGAGCCGGTTGCCGTGGCACCCGGGATGTGCCACGTCACGACACACCGCCAGTCGTTGCCCGGTCCCAGATCCTCGACAAGTGAACCGCCCCTATCGCAGGAGGCGCTGGTCCGCAGGTGCGCCTCCGTGACATCGGGGCGATGCAGCTCTCCAGTCTGCATGCGGTACAGATGGGCGAACGCCGTCGCGAGGGAGCGGTCCAGCTTGGCTTCGTCGATCCCGGAGCGGGAGGCCGGCGTGGCGCCGGCGATCACCCCGACGGTGACGGCGAGCAGAGCCGCGAGTGGCAGCACCGCTCGCACGAGAACGCGGCGGCCGATCCCGTCGTACGCCAGGTCGGTGAAGTCGCGGCGCATGAAGAGCCGGTAGGCCAGCGCGGTGGCGGCCGCCGCCCAGGCCAGGCTCACGGTGACGCCAACGACAAGGGGGCCGGTCTGGGCCGGGTCGGTGAACAGCCCGCGCCAGGCGATGAAGGCGTAGCTCGGCAGGGCGACGCGCACGACGACGGGCATCGGAAGCAACTGCGCGACCTGCAGCAGCAGGGCGAGCAGCGCGGGGATCACCAGCCCCATGGGAGAACGGCCGAGCGCCACCGAGCCGAGCAGCCCGACCGCCGCGAACGCCAGCGTCGGCGCCAGCGCGCCGGCCCAGGCGAGCAGTACCGCACCGGCTGCCTGCCCCGGCGCGAGCAGATGGCCGTCGAGCCCTACGAGCGGTCGGTTGCCGACCGCTAGCAGGCCGCCGATGACGCCCGAGGCGGCCAGTCCGGCCGCGAGCAGCATGACGACGGTGAGGCTCGCCAGCGCCTTTGCCGCGAAGATCCGCCGCGGTGACCGCACGGCGACGAGCAGGTGTCGCCACGTGCCGAGCCGGTCCTCGGTGGCGAAGACGTCGCCGGCAACCAGAGACGTCAGTAGCGGCAGCAGCCAGCTGCAGGAGAACGCCAGGACCACCAACGGTCCCGCCCAGCCGGTCTGACTCATCCAGCGGCCGAAGACCGTGTCCGACGGCAACGAGCTCTGCTGACTGATGATGGCCACGAGCAACGCCGGGCCGAGCCAGCAGGCCCCCAGCGCCAGGCGGACCGGCCACTGGGCCAGCAGCTTGATCAGCTCGAAGCGGTAGCCGCGCAGAACGGGTGCCGGCCGTGCGCCGGCCAGCGGTTGCGTGATGGCTTCGGAGGTCACAGGTTCTCGTCCTCGCTCGATACGTTCGCGGCGGCGGTCAGGGCCAGGAAGGCCGCTTCGAGCGGCGCGACGACAGGCGCCAACTCGCGCACACCCACACCGGCGCCGACCAGGCGCGCGACCAGGTCGTCCAGCGCCGGCACCGCGGCACGCACCAGGAGCGCCTCGGCGTCGTGACGCTGGAGCAGGTCGTCGTCCGGGAGCACGCGCAGCTCCGGCGTCTCGGCCGCAACCCGCCGGGCCGCGGCGGGATCGGAGGTACGCAGCCGGTAGTCCAGCTCGTCGCTGCCGGCGGCGAGCATGCTGATCGGGCCGGAGAAGACCACCCGACCGGTGGCGAGGAGCGTGACCTCGCTGCACAGCGCGGCCAGATGATCCATCCGGTGGCTGGACAGGACGACCGAGGTGCCATGCGCCGCCAGCCTGGTCAGCACACGGTGCACGTGGCGGGTACCGGCAGGATCGAGGCCGTTCGCCGGTTCGTCGAGCACCAGCAGCCGAGGCCTGGTCAGCAGCGCGGCGGCAAGCCCGAGACGCTGCCGCATCCCGAGTGAGAAGCCGCGAATGCGGTCGTCTGCGACGTCGGTGAGCCCGACCTGCTCCAGCGCGTCGCCGACGCCGTCGGAGCCGTCGCCGCGCAAGCGGGCCAGCGCGGCGAGGTTCTGCCGGGCGGTGAGCGAGGGATACAGACCCGGCCCGTCCACGAACCCCGCGACCCCGTCAGGAAGTCCGAGCTTCCTGCGTACCGGACTGCCGAGAACCTCCAGGTCCCCGCCGTCGGCCTGCGCCAACCCGAGGAGCAGGCCCAGCAGCGTCGTCTTCCCGGCCCCGTTCGGCCCGACCAGACCATGCACCTGGCCCTGCGCGATGTCGAGGTCGACGCCGTCGAGGGCGACCACCTCGCCAAAGGACTTGCTGACCCCGCGCGCACGAACTGCAAGCGTTTCATGCATTTCGATCCCCAAAAATGCGACGGCCCGCCGGAGAGCCGGCGGGCCGTCGCGTTGTGATGCTGTTCAGCCGTCAGTCCGTGTCCGGGCTCGGGATGGAGCCACCCGGAACCTGCGACGGAGCGTAGATCTTGGAGTCACCAGGGTAGGGGACCTTCCAGTCGTGGGTCTCGTACCACGTGTACCGGTTCATCTGCTCCGGGTTCGCGTAGTCGGGCACCGCACCGTTGCCGGTGGTGTGCTGCTTGCCGAGCCAGGTCTGCCAGGCATCGGCGGTGGCCTGCTCGTCCGCGGGCACCGCGTTCTTCTCGGCCTGCGCCTTCTGAAGCGCCGTCGCCGGGGCGCCGGTCTGGCCCAGGGTATCCAGGCCGCAGGCCGGCGCGGTCTTGATGGCCTCGGTCAGCGGCACCTGGTTCGGCACCGCGGTGAACGGCGTGAGGTCGGCCTTCTTCGTGAACGCGCCGTACATCGGCGTCGCCGCGGCGACCTTCTGGTTCAGCGGTTGCGCGCCGAGGATCTGCTCGACGGTGCGCACCATGGTGATCTGCGAGTAGTACGTGCTGTCGACCACGCCGTGCACCGCCCACGGGCTGATGATCTGGACCGGCGCACGGTGCCCGTCGATGTGGTCGGCACCGTCCTGGCTGTCGTCCTCGACCACGAAGATCGCGGAGTCCTTCCAGTACTGGCTGTGCGAGATCTCGTCGACGATCTTGCCCACCGCGAGGTCACCGTCGGCGACCTGCGCCTCCGGGCTCACCGGACCACCGGTGTGGTCGCTGGAGAGCCACATCATGTTGAAGTTGGCGGGGCCGTTCTTCTCGAAGTCCTGCTTCCAGATCTGGTACCGGTAGGTGTCCGGGATCGCGGTGTCGAACGGCGGGGACTGCGGGTCGCTGATGGCGTTCAGCGACGGGATCACCGAGCCGTAGTTGCCCTTCAGCGCGGGGGCGGTCAGCTGAGCCGGGTCACCGCCGGCCTCGACGTTATTGACCGCGCAGTAGTACTGCTGCCACGAACCGGACGGCTTGCCCTCGGTGTACTCGAACTCACCGTAGTTGCGTGCGGTGTTGCCGGCATCCTCGATCGCCGTCCACAGGAAGCCCGAACGCTGGTGGCCCAGCACGTCCTCCTCGGTGTCGTAGCTGCGCTGGTACTCACCCGCGGACGACTCGGTGTACTCGGGGTTGTCGCCCTGCATCAGCCAGTTGTGGCCCTCGGCGGAGTTCGTGCCGACGTCGTACACGTTGTCGTAGAGACCGAACTGCTTGGCCAGCGCGTGCTGGTTCGGCGTGACCTTGGCTCCGAACTGGGCCAGGGTCGGGTCGCCGTTGCCCTCGGGGATGTCGCCGTACACCTGGTCGTAGGTGCGGTTCTCCTTGACCAGCAGGAAGACGTGCTTGATCGTCGACGGGTCGCCGATGCGCTCAGGGACCGCCACGGCCTTGTTCTTGTTGCCCTTGGCCTGCTGGACGTCGCTCTTGTCGCCCCAGCCGTTCTGAGCGAAGACCGTGTTGGTGTCCTTGGCGATGACCTTGTCGCTCGGAAGGGTGAAGCGGGTCAGCGAGGCGGTGGTGCCGTGCGTGCCGTGACCCACCGCGACCGTGGTGCCCTGACCCTTGTTGAACGAGAGATTGGGGCCGCGCGCGTCGATGCCGCGGGTGTTGGTGACGACGATTTGCTTGCCGACCGTCGCCAGGGTTGCCGGGTAGTAGTCAGTGGGTACCAGGCCGATGTAGTTCACCGGCTCCTTCGGCTGGCCGTTGTACTGGTAGACGGCGACGGCGTTCGCGCGGCCGAGGGTGACCAGCAGGTGGTCGTCCTTCGTCATCGCGATGCCGGTGGGCGCGTACCCGACATCCGACGAAGGCCACGGCTTGGTCTCGATCGTCTGCAGGACCTTGTCCTTGGACGTGTCGATCACCGAGACGGTGTCACTGTTCGTGTTGGCGACGAACAGCGTGTTCGCAGGAGGTTGATTCGACTTCTTTCCGGCGGTGCGATCGTTGTCCTGGACGTACATCGCGGTCGGGTGCAGGCCGACATCGATGGATCCGACCGGTGCTGACGGCGTCGCGGTGTCGATGACGCTGACGGTTCCGGTCGTCGACGTGCCGTGGTATCCGTCGGCGGGCACCTGGGTGCCGTAGGAGCCCATGGTCGTCTCGCCGGGCCGGGCCTGACGGCCGCCCTCGTTGCTCACATAGAGCTTGCTGCCCACGAAGGTGAGCTCACGCGGGGCGATGCCGACGTTCCACGTCTGCTTGACCGCACCGGTGCCGGGGTCGAGCGCCACGACGGTGTTCTGTCCGTTGATCGCGGCGTACAGGGTGAACCCGTCGGGCGAGTACGTGGTCTGGCCCACCAGTGCGGAGTGGCCGTTCACCTTCGGGATCGAGACGGTGGTCGGCGTACCGAGCGTGCCGTCGGCGTTGACCGGGAACCGGGCCAGGGCGTCTTGCTGCGGAAGCCAGAGGAACTTGCCGTCCGGCGAGTACGTCGGACCTTCCTGACCGACGCTGTTGTTCGTCAGCTTCTGGTTGACGCCGGATGCGGTGCCGGCCGTCCAGATGAGCTTGTAGCTCGTCAGGTCGAAGATCTGTAGGGCGACCGACCTGTCGGTGCTGCTGGCCGCGAGGAATCGGCCGTCCGGGCTGACCGTCGAGCCCATGAACTTGCCGAACTGGGTGACCAGACGGTCACCGAGCGGCTTGAGGATCTGGTCGCCCGAGACCTGGATCCCGTTGGCGTACGTCGTGCCGACGTGGTTGGCGCCAAATCCCACTGTCGACGCGTAGGTCACTCCCGCCCCGGCGAGGACGGCAGCCGTGGCGCCGGCCGCGACGATGCGGGATCGGTGGCCGGTCTCGCCGAAGACCCCGAACCGTCTCGATACCGGTCGGCGTTGTCGTGTTACTTGCGTGTCTATCCCTTCGACGCGATCCGTCGTCTTGGACCTTCTTAGCATCAGTTACCCCCTGCGTATGAGAAACCCGGCAGCGGAATCCTTAGGACTGCGACCGGGCGCGTGGGTAACGCGCTCGTGAACGATGAAGATCCGATGAACTGTCGCGGAGCCCAGCATCAGGTGCCCGTCGGGAGCGGTGAGGGCGAGCGGGATGGTCGGCAGCAGGCCAAGCGGCGCGGGTGCTCGTCGTCGAAGAGCCCGAGCTGGTGCTCGTCGCGCCGGACGACCCCGGCGAGGAGCAACTGGGACTCTTTAGGCACCTATGAAGCCAGAGACCTGGGCCATCGTGGGTGGCCGGCCCGAACGCGTGCCCGGCGCACCCCTGAACACCCCGCTCGTCCCCGCATCGAACTTCGTGCTGGGCACCGAGCGCCTATACAGCCGCACGGAGGCGACCGAGACCTGGGAGGCCTTCGAGGACGTCCTTGGCGGGCTCGAGGGCGGCCACGCCGTGTCGTTCTCGTCCGGCATGGCGGCGTGCAACGCCGTGCTGAGTCAGCTGCCGACTGGGGCGCACCTCGTCATTCCCGACGACTGCTACCAGGGCGTCGCCGGAATCGCCGAGGCCGGCGCGCGCGACCACGCCTGGCGGGTCGAGCGCGTCCCTGCGCCGGACACGAAGACCTGGATCGCCAAGCTGCTCGAGGCCGACCTGGTGTGGATCGAGTCGCCGACGAACCCGCTGCTCGACGTGGCCGACGTGCCCGCGATCTGCGCCGCGCCCCGCAAGGACGGGGTGCGCGTGGTCGTCGACAACACGTTCGCGACGCCGCTGCTGCAGCAGCCGCTGTCGCTGGGAGCCGACGTGGTCATCCACGCCGCGACCAAGTTCCTCGGCGGCCACTCGGACCTGCTGATGGGCGCCGCGGTGGCCAAGGAACAGGCGCAGCGGGAGCTGCTGGTCACGGCGCGAAAGCTCTACGGCGCCACACCCGGCGCGCTGGAGGCGTTTTTGGCCACGCGCGGCGTGCGCACGCTGCCGGTGCGGCTCAAGACGGCGATCGCGAGCGCTGTCGAGCTGGCGGCGCGGCTCGACGCACACCCGGCGGTGCAGCGGGTGCGCTACCCGGGCTTCGGGGCGGTGGTGAGCTTCGAGCTCGCCGACGCGGAGACCGTCGACCGGGCATGCGCGGCGATCAAGATCATCTGGAACGCCACCAGCCTCGGCGGCGTCGAGACGACGATGGAGCGCCGCAGCGTCCACCCGGGCCAGGAGCACGTCCCGGGCGGACTGATCCGCATGAGCGTCGGCTGCGAGGACGTCGACGACCTCTGGGCCGACCTCGAGCAAGCGTTAGGCGGGCTCTGATCCCGCCGGCGCCGCGGCGTGCTCATCGCCCGTGAGTCGCGTGCCTTCAGGCGCGTGATTCGCCTCGGCCGAATGGTCCGTCGCGGATCAATCGGCGGGCCCGATCCACGGATGCGCATCCCCGGCAGGAAGCCGCGCCGCGTCGGGGCCGTACGCGTGCTCCGTGCGGCCGGGGAGCCCTAATCGCGATACGCCCGCGCCTGCAGCTCGTAGAGCTCCGCATAGGCGCCGCCGGCCTCGATCAGCTCGTCGTGCGCGCCGGTCTCTACGATGCGGCGGTTCTCGATCAGGACGATCAGGTCGGCGACGCGGGCGGTGGAGAAGCGGTGCGAGATCAGCAGGCTGACGGCGCCGTGGGCCTCGCCGGCGGCGCGCGCGGCGCCCGCGTAGCGCTCGGACAGCGCGCGCTCGGTCGGGGCGTCGACGCTCGCCGTCGGCTCGTCGAGGATCACGAGCAGCGGATCGCGGCGCATCAGTGTCGAGCACGGTGATCCGGTCGGCGCGGCGGACCGTCGAGAAGCGGTGCGAGATGACGACGCTCGTCGTGCCCTCCGTCAGCTTCAGGAAGCGCTCGTAGAACGCCGCCTCGGCGCGCACGTCGAGCTGCGCCGTCGGCTCGTCGAGCACGAGCACGCGCGCGCCGTAGAGCGCGCGGGCGAGCGCGATCCGCTGCCACTGGCCGCCGGAGAGGTCGACGCCGCCGGCGTACTGCGGCGAGAGGATCGTGTCCCAGCCGGCCGGGAGCCCCGCGGTGATCTCGGTCGCCCCGGCCTGCGCCGCCGCGTGCGCGAGCGCGTCCTCATCCGCCGCAACCCCCGTCAGCACCTCGACGGCGACGTTCTCGCGCGCCGTCAGCGGCAGCCACAGCGCCTCCTGATAGACGACCGCGATCCGCTCCCGCCACGCCTCGGCGTTCAGCGTGGACAGCTGCATCCCATCCACCGTGATCCGGCCGCCGGTCGGGTCGTGCAGCCGCGCGAGCAGCGACACGAGCGTCGACTTTCCGGCGCCGTTGACGCCGACCAGCGCCAGCGACTCCCCCGCCGGCAGCTCGAGGTCGACACCGCGCAGCACGTCCTCCTGGCCGCCTGGGTAGCCGAAGCGGACGTCCTCGAACGCGATCGACCGGGCGGGCGCGTCGGCTGGCACGGCCTCCCCGCCGAGCTGCTGGTCGTTGTGCAGCTCGGCGGTGAGCGCGTCGAGATCCGGCAGTCCGGACAGCATCGACTCGAGGCTGACGTCGGTCATCGTGATGCTGACGAGCTGCATGCTCATCGGCAGCATCAGGAGCATCGTCGCGAGCGTGCGCAGGCCGAGCTCGTGCGTGTAGGCGGCGTGGCCGAGCGCGGCGCCGGCGGCGAGGTAGGCGCCGAGCACGGGCAGCGAGACGGCGAGGATGCGGCGGTCGTTCTTGTGCACCTCGTTCCACGACGCCTCCATCGCCGCGTGCCATTCCTCCTGGTGACGGTCCAGCGCCCACTCGACCAGCCCGAACACGCGCACCTCCTTGGCCGGCGCGGCGCGGGTGGGGAGGCCGAACAGGTAGACCGCGTGGCGCAGCGCGGCGGTCGCGCGGCGGAACGTGGAGACCCTCGACACCACGAACGCGCGCGCCGGGAACCGCACGAGCACCCAGACGGCGAACAGCAGCAGCCCGGCCCACCAGCGGAACGCCGCCACCACCACGCACGACACCGCGCCGCCGAGCCGGTCTCCCCACAGCCCGAGCATCGTCATCGGCGCGTCGGCGAGCTGGTCGCCGCGCAGCTGCCCGGTCGCCGACTCGAGCTTGTCGAGCACCTCCTGGTCCTCGAGGTGGGCGATCCCGACCGGCGCGGAGACGGCGTCGATCACGCGCCGCTGGAGCACCGCCTGCATCCGCGCGCCGACCGCCGCGGACAGCGCGTCGTCGAGCGGGCCGCGCAGCAGCGACAGCGCGTAGATGACCGCCGCGATCGCCAGCGCGCCGATCAGCCGGTGCCCGTCCGACGAGGAGAGGCCGTGCTCGACCGCGCCCGGCATCGACCCCGTGACGTGGCCCATGGCGATGATCACGAGGTTCGGAAGCAGGCCCTCCGCGAGCACGAAGATCGTCGCCGGCACGGCGGCGCCGGGCGCTGCAGAGACGAAGAGCCTGAGCGCCCGGAGCTGCTGCACGTGCCGAGACGGTAGGCACGCGAACGGCGCGCGTGCAACACGCCCGGCGCATACTCCGATGCCGTTTCCGGCTCGATCAAGCGCGGTGCGTGGTGAAGGTGAGCACCTGCTGAATCGCACTCGCGCGGGTCGTCGTCCTCAGACGTCCGGGCTCGTTGCCGATCCGCTCCGTGTTGTTGGCGTCGTCGGTCCACGCGTTGGGGCAATGCGTCTCGGTGGAATCCGTTGGGCGGCGGCGAAGCCGCCAGGGCTCAGGCCGGCGGGAATCGCTGTGCGAGCTGAGCGGCGATCGCTCGGGCTTGCTCGGCGGAGAGCGGCCCGTGGTGGTTCAGGCGCTTGGCGAGCGCCTTGGGGTAGAGCAGCGGGAAGCTGGCGACGGTCAGAGTGCGGAGCAGCGGCAGGTCGGCGTCCACGAAGCACATTGTCCCGTGCACGGGCACATCCTGCCCGAGCTCTGCGATGGCGTGCTCGAGCAGCGCAACCTGTTTGATCAGCCCATCGATCAGCCGGGTCTGGTCACGTCCGGCGATCATGAGCTTGGCCGTGCCGAACAGCGGCTTGGACACCGCGACCTTGCCCGTGTAGCGCTTGGAGTCGATGACCCACACCCCGCCGGCGGTGATCGCGATGTGGTCGATGTTCGCGCGGCTGCCCGGGATTCGCCGGTCGTGGAGCAACACCACGCTCGCAGCGCAGCGTTTTGTCAGCGACTGCGCGACAAACTGCTCACCGTCGGCGCCTCTGGCCCAGGCGCGCTCGTGCTGCGGCTCCTCTTGCAGCGCGAGGATCAGTCCGCTCAGCCGCGGGTGCTTCTGGCGGATGCGCTGCTCGCGGTTGGCCCTGCGACGCTCGTGCTCGCGCCGAGCGCTCGCGCCGGCATTCCCGCCGTCGACGTCGAAGTCGCCGCCAGCCTGCGTCATGACGCGACGCCACGGCAACGCACGGGCGCGTTCCACGAGCCACAAGAGCACCGGGCGGACGACACCCGCTTCTTATCGAACCGTACGCGGCGGAGCTTGAGGGCCGGGGCGTCGCCGCTGGAGACGTGCGTCAGCCGCGCAGGTCCTCGATCACCGCCGAGGCGCTTGGTGGCGTCGTTCTGGCAGCGAGCACCCGCGCCGGACCAGTCACAGATTTGTCGTCGAGCGCGCGCGGAAGCGAGTGCTACCGTCGCTGTTCTGCGCCCGACGGCGATCGCCTCCTCAGCTTCCCGGCGTGACGAGCTCCGCGCGTTTCTGCGTTCGCGTCGAGCGCGCCTCTCGCCCTCTGACGTGGGCTTGCCTGATGACGGCGCCCGCCGCCGCACTCCGGGGCTGCGGCGCGAGGAGGTGGCCGCGCTCGCCGGCGTCGGAGTGTCCTGGTACACGTGGCTTGAGCAGGGGCGTGACATCCACCCCTCGCCCGAGGTGCTCGACGCGCTGGCGCGAGCGTTGCGGTTGGACGCCGCTGAACGGGCGACGCTGTTCGCGCTGGCACGCACGGAGCTGCCGCTGTCCGACGGCTCCGGGACGGCGCCGGGGGAGGGCGACGATGACGGTCGTGCGCTGCTCGTGTCCCTCGTGGAAGGGCTACATCCGATGCCGGCGTACCTGCTCGGTCCGATGACGCGGATCCTGGCCTGGAATCCGGCGGCGTCGGCGTTGTTCGGGTCGCCGGACCACCTCCCGCCCGGGCGCCGCTCGCTGCTGTGGCTGCTGCTGGTCGATCCCGGCGACGCGCGGGACAACCCCGGTCGGGAGGGCACCGCCCGCAACATGGTGGCGCGGTTCCGCAGCGAGTACGCGCAGCACGCCGGCGAGCCTGCCTACGAGCGGTTCATCGGCGAGTTGCGCGAGCGAAGCGCGCGGTTTGCGCAGTGGTGGGACGAGCACGAGGTCAACGACACCCAGCGCGGCACGAAGACGATCGAGCATCCGACGCTGGGGACGCTGCGCCTGCACCACGCGCAGACGGTGCCGACCGGGGCACCCGATCTGCGGTTGACCGTCTACGCGCCCGCAGACGCAGCTACCCGCGCCGCGCTCGCGACGCTCGCGACTCCCTGACCTAATGCTCAGCGGCGGCCATCGGGTCGCCGAGCTGGACGGCATCCTCGAGCCGTTGCATGTCCTGCTCATCGAGATCGATGTCGCCGGCGGCGACGTTCTCCTCGAGGTGCTCAACCGAGCTGGTGCCGGGAATCAGCAGGATCCGCTCCGAGCGGTGCAGCAGCCACGCCAGCGCGATCTGAGAGGGCGTGGCTCCGCGCCGTGCCGCCACCTCGGCGATCGCCGGGTCGGCCGCCAGCTGCCTGGGACCGCCGGCGAAGGCCGAGCCCAGCGGGAAGAACGGCACGAACGCGAGCCCGCGCTCCTCGCACAGCGCCAGGCCCTCTTCGTCGCCGCGGTTGACCACGCTGTAGGCGTTCTGCACGCAGGCGATGTGGACGAGCTCAAGCGCGCGGCGGACGGTGTCGGCCGAGGCGTTGGAGATCCCGATCAGATCGAGCTTGCCCTCCTGGCGCAGGTCCTCCAGCGCGCCCAGCTGCTCGGCCAGCTGCCCCTCGGCGTCGTGCTCGTCGAACAGGCGCAGGTTGACGAGATCCATGCGCTCCACCTGCAGCGTGCGCAGGTTGGCCTCGACGCCGGCGCGCAGCTCGGCCGGCGACTGCGCCGGCAGCCAGCCGCCGGCATCGTCACGCCGGCCTCCGACCTTGGTGACGAGCTTGAGGTGCTGCGGATACGGATACAGCGCCTCCCGGATCAGCTCGTTGACGACGTCCGGGCCGTAGAACTGCGAGGTGTCGATGTGGTCGACGCCGAGATCAACGGCGCGGCGCAGCACCGCGCGGGCACCTTCAGGGTCGCTCGGCGGCCCGAACACGCCGGGTCCTGCGAGCTGCATCGCGCCGAAGCCGATGCGGTTGACGGGCTTATCGCCCAGAAGCGATGTCTTGATCATCGCTCCCAGACTGGGCCTTCCCGGTCGCGACGACAAGAAGCCTGCTGATCCTGTGACCGACACCACCAGGCTCGCGTTCCGCGAGTTCGAATCGGCGGCGTCGCCCACTGCTCGACCGCATGGGCAACCCAACGCCGGCCCCCCCGGATAGGATCCGCGCGTGAGTCACGACGACGCAGGGTCCCCGGTTCTCGACGAGTCGTTACGCGATGCCTTGGGCGAGCTGGAGGACTACCTCCAGGACGTCCCGGAGGAGCGCTCGTCCGAGCTCGTGCTGCCGTTCGCCTCGCGCTGGGTGCTGCCCGAGCTGGGCCTCGACCTCGGCCGCCTGCGTGAGGAGGCCGACACGCTCGTCACCGCCACGCCGCTGAGTGACCGGATCGTCTCCGGCTACGTCGACCATGTGGTCTACTGGGTCTCGCAGCGGATGCTGCTCGATGAGCGCGACCAGCCGCAGTCGGCGGTGGCCGCTGCGCGGCTCGAGCTTGCCCGGGCGGTGCTCGGCGAGCGCGCCGAGCTCGTCGAGCACGAGGGCTTCCCGCGCGTCGCGGCCGGGCTGCGACGGGCGCTGGACGACTCGTCCGGAGGTCGGCCTCCGGACGATCGTCTCTGGTCGGCGTTGGCGCTGCGGATCGCCGAGTCGGTCCTGCCCTAATCGCTCATTCCGCGAGCATCCTCCGGATCCGGGCGGGCGTGAACGGCACCTGGCGGATCCGCTTGCCGGTGGCGTCGAAGATCGCGTTGGCGATCGCCGCCGGACCGTTGGTGATGAGCACCTCGCCGGCGCCCATCACGTCGGCGCCCTTGCGATCGATGACGCGGAAGTGGAGCTTGGGCATCGCGTTGAAGCGGATCACCGGGTAACTGTCCCAGTCAGCCGAGGTGATGCCGTCCGGTCCCCACTTGACCTCCTCGATCAGCGAGCGGCTGATCGTCTGCATGAGGCAGCCCTCAGCCTGCGCGCGCATGCCGTCCGGGTTGAGCACGGGACCGCAGTCCTGCGCCGACCACACGTCGTCGACGGTGACCTTGCCCGTCTTGGTGTCGACGGTGACGCCGAACACCGCCGCGTTGTACCCGTTGTTGCCCTCGTAGAACATCGCCGCGATCCCGCGGCCCCGCTTGTACCGGCCTTCGTCGATCTTCGTCGCGGCCGGACGCGGCTTCCAGCCGGCCATGTACGCCGCCAGCCTGATCACGTCGGTCAGCCGCCGGTCGGCCAGGTGCGCGAGGCGGAACTCGACGGGGTCGCGGTTCGCGAGATGCGCGAGCTCGTCCATGAAGGACTCGTTCGCCCACGTGTTCTGGATCCGGTTCGGGGAGCGCAGCGGCCCGGCCATGAACGCGTGCTTCCCGGTGTGGCTCCGCAGCCGCTGGCTCGGGATCAGGTACGAAGGGGCCGAGTTGGAGTTGTCGACGGTGTTCGGGCGGCTCGACGGCGTCGGCGCGGGCGACTTCGGCAGCGGATCCTCGGGGAGCCCGAGCAGGATGCCGGTCGGGATGTTGGCCGGCGGGCCGGGGCGGCCGCCGCGGCTGGCCGTCCACGCCACGTAGTCCCAGGCCACGACCTTCCCGTTCGCGTCGATGCCGCCGCGCATCTGGTGGAGGTAGGGCTGGCCGAAGTTCTCCCACTTGTGCTCGTCGGCGCGCATGTACTGCACGCGCACCGGCTTGCCGACCTGCTGGGAGATCACGGCGGCGTCGAGCGCCGAGTTGTCGGCGCCGTTGATGCCGTAGCAGCCCGAGCCCTCGACGTAGATCACGTGGACGTTCGGCTCGGGCAGGCCGAGCGCGACCGCGATCGCCGAGCGCAGCGGATACACGCCCTGCGTCGAGGACCAGACCGTCGCGCTCTGGCCCTCCACGGAGGCGACGGCGGCCGAGGCGCCCATCGACCCGTGCATCTGGATCGGGTAGCGGTAGTTGACCTGGAGCGACTTCGCCGCGCCGGCGAGCGCGGCGTCGACGTCGTGGGTGTCGATCAGGACGCGATCGGTCGTCGGCGTCTGGCGCTGCAGGTCGCCATAGAGATGCTCGAAGCTCGGCAGCGCCGCCGTCTGCCAGCTCAACTCGAGCGCCTGCGCGGCGTCGATCGCCTGCTCCTCGCGCTCGGCGACGACCGCGACGAAGTTGTTCTTCACCACCAGCGCCACGAAGCCGGGCGGCTTGCGGTGGCCGGGGAATCCGACCACCTTCAGCAGCTTGGAGTCGAGCGTGGGCGGCCGCACGACGCGGGCGTGGAGCATGCCCGCGATCCTGACGTCCTGCGTGTAAGTGAACTTGCCCGTCGCCTTCGCCGGGATGTCGACGCGAGGGACGTTCGTGCCGACGACCTTGTAGTTGTCGAAGCGCTTCGGGGTCGCCTTGCCGGTGATCTTGAGGTTGAACTTCTGATCGCCGATCAGCTCGCCGTACGAGACCTGTCCGCCGCCGCCCGAGATGACGACTCCGTCCTCGACGCTGAGGTTCGCGACCGGCGCGCCGAGGCGTGCGGACGCCATTCCAAGCAGCGCCAGCCGCGCCTCGGCCGCGGCCTGGCGCAGACCGCCCTTTGCGGCGTACTGCGTCTTGTTGCTCTGGCTGCCGGCCGTGTAGCCCTGATCCGGAGTCATCCACGTGTCGCCCTCGACCACCTTGAGCGCCGACAGCGACACGTCGAGCTCGTCGGCGACGAGTTGCATGGTCGTCGTCAGGACACCCGTGCCGAGCTCGACCTTGCCGGTGAAGATCGTCACCGTGCCGTCGCCGTGGACGGCCAGCCACGAGTCGATCAGGGTGGGATCGACGAGCGCCGGGCCGATCTTCGAATCCTCGAGCGCGGCGAACGCGGTCTTCGGGTTCAACAGCCGGGGCAGGCTCGCCGCCACGAACATCGCGCCGGTGCCGGCGAGGAACGCGCGCCGGTTCACGCCGCCCGTCTCCATCAACGTCTCGGTCATCGCCGCTCTCCTGGAGCCTGGGACTTGGCTGCGGCCTTGATGGCCTCGACGATCCGGAAATGCGTGCCGCACCGGCAGAGATACGGGGTCATCGCCCGTTTGATCTCGTCCTCGGTCGGATCCGGATGCCTGGCGAGGAAAGCGTCGGCCGCGACGATCATCCCGTTGGTGCAGTAGCCGCACTGCGCCGCCTGGTTGTCGATGAACGCCTGTTGGACCGCGCCGGGCTCCTCGGGCGTGCCGAGACCCTCCAGCGTGGTGATCTCCTGATGCGCGACTCCGCTCACCGGCGTCACGCACGAGCGGATCGCCTTGCCATCGGCCTGCACGGTGCAGGCGCCGCACTGAGACAGGCCGCACCCGAAGCGCGGCCCGTGGAGATCCAACTCATTGCGCAGGACGTACAGCAACGGCGTGTCCCTCTCGGCCTTGACCACGTGACGCTTACCGTTCACGCGAATGGCCAGCTTCGCCATCGACCCTCTCCCCCAAGTTCGGACCCACTGACGGAAACCCGACGGACGCATTTAACACGCGCACCGGCGGCGGCGCAACACACGCGCCGCAATTCTCATCGCGCGGCGGCCGGCGGCCGGATTCGCAAGGGTGCGTTGAAGCGCTCGTAGCGGCGGATCATGAAGTGGCCCGCCGCCACCATCCGGACGACGAGCGGGCGCTGCGTGCGGCGGTCGATCGCCACCTCGAACCAGGCCGGCACCGTCGGGTCGCCGAAGCTGACCAACCAGACGGGCCGGCCGGCGACGGTGCCTGAGCCGAGCAGCGACGGATCCTCGACGCGATCCCAGTCGAGCGCCGGGAGGCGCAGTCGCGGGTCCTGCGAGGAGCGGAGCCAGCGCGCAGCGGCGTCTGCGCGGTCCCAACGGCGCGTGCCGATCACGACCGCCTCTCCCGCGACGCGCGTCGTGTAGGAGAGCCGGTCGGGCGCCACCACGTGCCACGTCGTGCGCAGCCCGTGCGTCGAGTCCGACGCGAGCCGCTCGGCGATCACCACCGTGTGGAGGCTGCGGAGCGCTCGCTCCTCCGCCGCGACGAGCGCGGCGGCACGAGCCGGCTGCGGGCTCGCGGGGAGCGTTATCGAGACCGTCGAGGCGCGGCCGCTCCGACGACGGACGCGGACGACCAGCCGCGGCGCCCGCGCACTCGAGCGGACGTGAGCGCAGTACCGGCCGTCCCCGCACGGCCGCGCGGGCGACCAACGTGGCCGCGCTGCCGCCTCCGCGACGTCGACACGGAGGCCGCCGGCGCCGGTGCCGTCGCGCCCGAGCACGGTCGCGTCGATCGCCACTTCGTCGCCGGCGCGGCTAGCCCGAATGCCCACCGCGAGCTCATCCGCCTGGCGCCCCAAGACGCTCGTCACCGCCGAGACGGGCGCCGCGGCGAGCGCGTGCGGCGGACTCGTCGAGCCGAGAGCGGCGACCACGCCGGCGACCGCTGCCAGCAGGACGGCCTCGGCCGCGACGGTCCGGCGCAGCGAAGCGACCGCCGCGCCGGAGGGAAGCCGTTTCAGCAGCCGAGCGTGGCTCCACCCGCCGAACGCGACCAGCCCGAGGAACACCGCGGTCTTGACGAGCAGCAGCCGGCCGTAGCCCGTCGAGCCGAGCTGCCCCCATCGCTGCAGCTCGAGCGCCGCCCGGAGGATCCCCGTGACGCCGACGACGCCGACGGCGGCCGCCGCGACGGGCGACAACCGGCGGGCGGCGGCCGCGACGGGGACGCCCGCCGCACCCGGCTTGACGGCTGCCGCCACGAGCATGCCTAGCCACAGGACGGCCCCGAGCCACGCCGCCGCCGCGCACGCGTGCACGAGCTCGATCGGCAGGACGGCCCCGCTCGATCGCCCGGGCGAGAGCGCGTGGCCCGCCAAGGCAGGCGCCACGACGAGCCCTGAGGCGAGTCCGGCGCTGACCCGCTGACCGGCGCGCGGGGTCAGCGAACGCGAGGACGCAAGGGCGCCGACGAGCGCGAGCGCGCCGGCGGCGGCGGTGACGACGCCGAATCGAGTGCCGAGGGCGGCCGGCACTGCCGCGAGCTCGAGCGCGGCGCCGACCGCCGCGAGTGCGAGCGCGCCGGCGAGGGGGCGGGTCCCGAGCGCCGGCCCACCGTCACGTGCCCATCCGGACAGCACCGGTCGCAGCGCGAGGCGCACGCCGGCGAGGCCGGCGGCGGCGAGGACGCCGAGGACGAACACCCAGCGCGCGAACGTGAGCAGGGCGTCCGCCTGCGTCTTCTCGCTCGCGCTCGCGGACACGCCTTTCGCCTTCGCGCCGATCCCGAACGTGAGGGCGCCCGCCTCGCGGTGGCCGTCGTCGGAGACGATCGTCCAGCGGATCGCGTACACCCCGCGCCCGAGGCGAGCGGGCAGCGCGACGGAGACCAACCGCCCGCCCCGCTCGAGGCGCGCCCGCAGCGGCAGCGGCCGCTCCAAGCCGCCGCCCGACAGCGAAGGCCGACCGGTCGCGCGGACCGGCTCGTCGAAGAGGAGTCCGGCTCGCGCCGGCGACCGGTCCAGCTCGGCGGCCTGCACCGGGCTCGTCCGCAGCAGCCGAGCGTGAGCTTCGGCCGGCGGCGGGAGTGCGGCGCCGGCCAACACGGCCCCGGCCGCGAGCGCGGCCGCGCACACGAGCGCCCGCCCGGGGCGGTGCGGTGCGGTGACAGAATTCGGTTGCTGATCGAGGGCTCCTCGTCTACCGTGCCCGTCCACAGGTCCGAATACCTAATCACGGGGGGTGAGTCGGGATGATTAACAGGCGCCGCGTCGCGGCGTTCGTTGTCTGCTGGACTGTTGCCGTCGGTACATGGGCGTTGCCGGCGGTCGCCGCGACATCCGTCAGCGTGTCGGCGGGCAAGCCGAGTGAGTACAAGTTCACACTGTCGAAGAAGAGCGTGAAGGCGGGCTCGGTCACGTTCACCGTCTCCAACAAGGGCAAGATCCCGCACGACTTCAGCATCGGCGGGAAGAAGACGAAGCTCATCCGGCCCGGCAAGTCGGCGACGCTGAAAGTCACACTCAAGAAGGGCTCGGTCTCCTTCAAGTGCACGGTCTCGGGGCACGCCCAGGCCGGGATGAAAGGCACGCTGAAGGTCACGTGAGGCCGTAACGACGAGCACGAGGACGCCGGCGGCGGGCCGCTCCGCCGCCGGCGGTGCTCGAGGAGCGCGTCCAGCCCTCGATGCACGAACCCAAGCGGCCGCCAGGGAAGGCATGCAGGGCGGGGATCGGACCCCGCGCCGCGCCTACATCGGCTCATCGGTCAGGATGGAACGCCGATGGACGGGTACCCCTTCGAGCGCCGGCTCGGCGCCTTCCCCTTGCGCGGCGGCCGCGCGGAGTTCCGCGTCTGGGCGCCTCGACCGGATTCCGTGAGCGTGCGCGCGGGCGGGCGCGACGTGCCGATGGACGATGCCGGCTACGACATCTATGAGGCGACGATCGACGTGGAGCCGGGCGTCGACTACGAGTTCGTCGCCGACGGCACCGCGCTCCCCGACCCGTGCTCGCGCTGGCAGCCGGCGGGCCTGCGCGGGCCGTCGCGCCTGCTCGATTCCGCCGCCTTCGAGTGGGCCGACGCCGACTTCCGCATCCCGGCGCTGCACGACGCGGTGATCTACGAGCTGCACCTCGGCACGTTCTCGCCCGAGGGCACGTTCGACGGCGCGATCCCGTACCTGCACGGGCTCGCCGAGCTCGGCGTGACCGTGCTCGAGCTTATGCCGGTGGCGGAGTTCCCCGGCCGCCATGGCTGGGGCTACGACGGCGTCTACCTCAGCGCCGCGCACTCCGCCTACGGGGGGCCGGAGGGCCTGCAACGGCTGATCGGCGCCGCGCACGCGCACGGCCTCGCGGTCATCCTCGACGTCGTGTACAACCACGTCGGCGCGTCCGGCACGAAGGCGCTCGAGGCGTTCGGGCCGTACTTCAGCGGCAAGCACCAGACGCCGTGGGGCGACGGGCTCAACGTCGACAGCGCGGGCGCCGACGCCGTGCGCGAGTGGGTGTGCCAGAGCGCCGAGCAGTGGGTGCGCGACTTCCATCTCGACGGCCTGCGCCTGGACGCGATCCACGCGATCGTCGACTCCAGCCCGGAGCACCTCGTCGCCGAGATCGCCCGCCGTGTCCACGCCGCCCGGCCCGGCGCGCTCGTGATCGCCGAGTCCGGCCTCAACGACCCGAAGGTCATGCGCGCTCCCGCGCTCGGCGGCTGGGGCTGCGACGCCGCCTGGGCCGACGACTTCCACCACGCGCTGCGCGTGCTGCTGACCGGCGAGACCGAGGGCTGGTACGGCGAGTTCGACTCGCTGGCGCTGCTCGCCAAGGCGTTCCGGCGCCCGCATGTCCACGACGGGACGTACTCGACGTTCCGCGGCCGCCGCTTCGGGGCACGCGCCGACGACGTGCCCGTCGAGCGCTTCGTCGTCTTCTCCGCCAACCACGACCAGGTCGGCAACCGCGCGCTGGGCGACCGGCTGCCGCTCCAGACGCGCCCGCTCGCGGCATTCCTGACGGTTTTGTCACCCTTCACGCCGATGATCTTCCAAGGCGAGGAGCACGGCGAGCGCGCGCCGTTCCAGTTCTTCAGCGATCACATCGACAAGGAGTTCGCCGATGCGACGCGCGAAGGGCGGCGGCGCGAGTTCGCGAGCTTCGCGGAGTTCTCGGGCACCGAGGTGCCCGATCCGCAGGACCCGGCGACGTTCGAGCGCTCGAAGCTGACGCGCGAAGGCGAGCCGGAGGGGATGCGCGAGCTGTACGCCGAGCTGCTGCGCGTCAGGCGCGAGCTGGCGCCCGGCGACGCGGACACCGACTTCGACGAGCGCGCCGGCTGGCTCGCGGTCCGGCGCGGCGAGCACACGCTGCTCGCCAACTTCGCCCGCACGCCGGTCCACGTCCCCCGGGAGCGCGTCGAGGAGGTCGTCGCGGCGACCCACGAGCCGACCATCGAGCCGGGCTTCGTCGTGCTCGCGCCGCTGTCAGGGGCGCTGGTCCGCTGATGGAGGTCTGGCCCGGATCGCCGTTCCCGCTCGGCGCCGGGTGGGACGGTGAGGGAACCAACTTCGCGATCTTCTCCGAGCACGCCGAGAAGGTCGAGCTGTGCCTGTTCGACGAGTCCGACCGCGAGACGTGCATCGAGTTGACCGAGCGCACCGCGTTGCACTGGCACTGCTACCTGCCCGGCGTGCACGCCGGCCAGCGCTACGGCTACCGCGTCCACGGCCCCTACGACCCGGCGTCCGGACGGCGGTTCAACCCGTCGAAGCTGCTGCTGGACCCGTACGCGAAGTCGATCGAGGGGACGATCCAGTTCTCCAACGGCAACGTCCTGCCCTACACGCCCCAGGGCGGCGAGGACGACGACCTGGAGCCCGACGACGCCGACGACGCGGCGGCGATCCCGAAGTGCGTCGTGATCGACCCGCGCTTCGACTGGGAGGACGACCGCCCGCCGAACACGCCGCTGGCCGACTCCGTGATCTACGAGACGCACGTCAAGGGCTTCACCATGCGGCATCCCGACGTGCGCGAGGACCTGCGCGGCACGTACGCCGGGATGGCCTCCGACGCCGCGGTCAGCTACCTCAAGGACCTCGGCGTGACTGCCGTCGAGCTGCTCCCGGTCCACCACATCGCCGACGAGTCCTTCCTGGTCGAACGCGGGCTGACGAACTACTGGGGCTACTCGACGATCGGGTTCCTCGCGCCGCACTCGACCTACGCCGCGACCGGCAAGGCCGGGCAGGAGGTACGCGAGTTCAAGGGCATGGTCAAGGCGTTGCACAAGGCGGGGATCGAGGTGATCCTCGACGTGGTCTACAACCACACCGCCGAGGGCAACCACCTCGGGCCGATGCTGTCCTTCCGCGGCGTCGACAACCCCTCGTACTACCGGCTCGTGCCGGACGATCTGCGCCACTACATGGACTACACGGGCACGGGCAACACGCTCAACGTCATGCACCCGAGCGTCCTGCGCCTGATCATGGACTCGCTGCGCTACTGGGTGATCGACTGCCACGTCGACGGGTTCCGCTTCGACCTCGCCTCGGCGCTCGCCCGCGAGCTCTACGACGTCGACCGCCTGAGCGCGTTCTTCGACGTCATCCACCAGGACCCGATCCTCTCCCAGGTGAAACTGATCGCCGAGCCGTGGGACGTCGGGCCCGGCGGCTACCAGGTCGGCAACTTCCCCGTGCTGTGGTCGGAGTGGAACGGCATCTACCGCGACACGATGCGCGACTTCTGGCGCGGCGAGGCGCACATCGGCGACTTCGCCTCGCGGCTGACCGGCTCCAGCGACCTCTACCAGGACGACGGCCGTCACCCGTTCGCGTCGATCAACTTCATCACCGCGCACGACGGCTTCACGCTGCGCGACCTCGTCTCCTACAACAGCAAGCACAACGAGGCCAACAAGGAGGACAACCGCGACGGGACCGACGACAACCGGTCCTGGAACTGCGGGCACGAGGGAGAGACGCGCGACCGCGCGATCAACGAGCTGCGCGCCCGCCAGCAGCGCAACTTCCTCACCACGCTGCTGCTGTCGCAGGGCACGCCGATGCTGCTCGGCGGCGACGAGTTCGGCCGCACACAGGGCGGCAACAACAACGCCTGGTGCCAGGACTCCGAGATCTCCTGGTTCGACTGGGAGCTGGCCGATTCCAACGAGGGCCTGCGCGAGTTCACCAAGCAGGTGATCGCGCTGCGCCGCGCGCACGCCGTGTTCCGCCGGCGGCAGTTCCTGTTCGGCCGCGAGGTGGAGGGCTCCGGGCTCCCGGACGTCGCCTGGTTCCGCGCCGACGGCCAGCGGATGCGGGACTCCGACTGGGACGTAACGGTCCCGGTGCTGGGCGTCTTCCTCAACGGCGAGGAGATCGCGACGCCCGACGCGCGCGGCAGGCAGGTGCTCGACGAGTCCTTCCTGATGCTCTTCAACGGGCACCACGACGACTGCTCGTTCACGATCCCCGACGGGATGTTCGGCGAGAGCTGGGAGCTGGTGCTCGACACGGCCCGCCCTGAGCTCGAGCCGAGCTCGGTCACGCTCAAGGCCGGCAGTGAGACGGATCTGGTGTCGCGCTCGATCGTCCTGCTGCGGCGCCGATGACGGAGCCGCGCGCGACCTATCGGCTGCAGCTCGCGGGCGACTTCGGCTTCGCGCGGGCGCGTGAGCTCGTGCCCTACCTGCGCGACCTCGGCGTCTCGCACGTGTACCTGCCGCCGTCCTTCCAGGCGCGCACCGGCTCCGCCCACGGCTACGACGTCGTCGACCCCAACGCGATCTCCGAGGAGCGCGGCGGCGAGCGGGAGTTCTTCCGGCTCGTCGAGGCCGTTCGCGACGCGGACATGGGGATCGTGCTCGACATCGTCCCGAACCACATGGCGGTCGACGACGCCAACCGCTACTGGAGCGATCGCGCGCTGCGGGCGAAGTTCTTCGACGTCGACGAGCGCACGGGCCGCCACCGCCGCTTCTTCGACATCGATCACCTCGCCGGCGTCCGGCAGGAGGATCCGGAGGTGTTCGCGGCCACGCACGACCTCGTCCTGCGGCTCGTGCGCGAGGGCCACATCGACGGCCTGCGCATCGACCATCCCGACGGGCTGGCCGATCCGGCCGGCTACCTCGAGCGGCTGCGCGAGGGCGGCGCCGGGCACGTCTGGGTCGAGAAGATCCTCGATCCCGGGGAGCACCTGCGCGACTGGCCGGTGGCCGGGACGACCGGCTACGAGTTCCTCAACGACGTCGCCGCGCTCTACGTCGACCCGGCGGGGGAGGCGCCGCTGACCGACCTCTGGGAGGACGTCTCCAACGACCACCGGCGCTTCGGCGAGCACGCCTTCGAGGCCAAGCTCGAGCAGGCGCGGACGTCGTTCGCCCCTGAGGTCGACCGCCTGCGCCGCGAGGCGCCGCGGGCGCTGACGGGGCTCGAGCGCGCGCTCGCGTCGCTGCCCGTCTACCGCACGTACGTCGAGCCGTGGAGCGGGCGGGTGGAGGAGGCCGACCGGCGCGCCGTCGCCGAGGCGGGGCTCCCCGAGTCGCTCGCGCGCATCCTCACGCTCGACACCGACGGCTGGGGCGCGTTCGTGACGCGCTTCCAGCAGACGACGCCGCCGGTGATGGCCAAGGGCGTCGAGGACACCGCGTTCTACCGCTACCTGCGGCTGCTCGCGCTCAACGACGTCGGCGGCGACCCGAGCCGCTTCTCGCTCTCCGTCGCCCGCTTCCACGCCGCCAATGCCGAGCGCGCGGAGCGGTTCCCGCTGAACCTGCTCGCGACGCAGACGCACGACACCAAGCGCTCGGGCGACGTGCGCGCGCGGCTCGGCGCGCTCGCCTCGATGCCGGAGCGCTGGGCGGAGCTCGTCCGCCGCTGGCTGGCGACCTCGCGGGTATTGACGTCCGGCGGCGCGCCCGACCGTGTGGAGCAGTACCTGATCTTCCAGACGCTCGTCGCCGCATGGCCGATCGAGCCCGACCGCCTGATGGCCTACATGGAGAAGGCGCTGCGCGAGGCCAAGCGCACCACCAACTGGATCGAGCCCGACGACAAGCACGAGGCGGCGGTGCGGCGCTTCTGCCGCGCGCTCTACGACCACCGCGACTTCCGGCGCGACTTCGACGGCTTCGCGGCCGAGCTCGCCGAGGCGGGCGACCGGGCCGCGCTCGGCCAGCTGCTGCTCAAGCTGACGGTTCCCGGCGTCCCCGACATCTATCAGGGCGACGAGCTGCTCTCGCTCTCGCTCGTGGACCCCGACAACCGCCGCCCGGTCGACTGGGAGGCGCGCCGCGCGGCGCTCGACGAGGTCGCCGGCGGAGCGACGGAGCCGCGCAAGCTGTGGCTGATCCACCGCGCGCTGGGGCTCCGGGCCTGCCGCCCGGACGCGTTCGGGGGGTCCTACGACCCGCTGGACGCGGGTCCTGACGCCGTCGCGTTCGCTCGCGACGGAGCGGTCGTCGCCGCCGCCCGCCTGCGAGGCGACGGCGCGGAACCGGTGACTTTGCCCGACGGGCGCTGGCGCGACGTGCTCGGTGAGCGCGAGCTGTCAGGCCGCCTGACCGTGGCGGACTTGACCGGCGAGCTGGGCATCGCGCTGCTCGAGCGAGGCTAGTAGCGACCCTGTTCGGCCGCGGTCGGTCCGGCGGCGCGGAACAGCGCGACCAGCATCGCGGTGCCGAACGGCATCCACTCGAGCTGCGAGAGCAGCTCGTCGACGACCCGGCCGCGCGCCTCCGGCGCGAGCCCGAGCAGGACGCCGTGCAGCTCCGCGCGCTCGTTCGGGCGCAGCGCGAGCATCAGGTGCGGCCAGGCGCCCGGGGGCAGCAGGCCGTCCCAGCCGCGCGGCGCGGCGGGCGCGCCCTCGCGGCCGCCGGCGCGCGCCAGCAGCTCCTCCACGAGCATGAAGATCGCCGTCATGCGGCCGATCGCCGTCGCCAGGTGGCGCGGCACGACCATGGGGCTCCGCGCGATCCGCAGCAGGGCGGAGGACAGCTCGAGGATCGCCGAGCGCGCCACCTCGCCGATGCTCGCCCGTCCCCGTCCGGCGAGCAGGGCGCAGGCGGCGCGCACGACGTCGTCCTGCCACGCGCCCGGCTCGCGCCCGCTGTCACAGGCGTGGGCGTCGAGCGCGCGTGAGAGCAGCAGGACTGAGCATGCGCTCGCGTCGCGCAGCCGCCGCAGTTGCGTCGCGAGCAGCGGGTTCGCCGGGTCCCCCAGCGTGGCCGCATGACCCTGGTAGGTCTCGCCGGCCAGCGCGACGGTGAGCAGATGCTCGATCGACACGCACATCAGCGCGTGGCACTCCCACTGCGCGTCGGTGCGCGTGATGTCCACGCCATGCGCGACCGCCCGGCGCTGGGCGGCGAGCACGTCGTCGTCGGCGGCGAGGAGGATCTCGGCGAACAGGCTCGGCGGGTTCATGCCCGGACGTCGCGGGCCGCGCCGATCCTCCCCCCTCCCGGTTTCAGCGCAGCTCGAACTCGCCGGCGCCGTCGGTCGCCGGCTTGGGCTTCGGTGCCGCGGTGCGCGCGGGCGGCGGAGTGGGCGCGGCGGTCCGGACCGCCGTGGCCACCGGCGTGGGGGCGGGCGTTCGGACCGCGGCGGCGCGTTGGACGGTGCGCGTCCGCTTCGCCTCGGAGTGCTTGGCCTTGCGCGCCTTCGCCGCCGTCGGCTCCGGCTTCGGCGTGGCGGTCGCCATGGGGATCCGCGCGGCCGCGGTGGGCGTGGGGGTGGGCGGCGGGAGCGCCGCCCGCTTCGCCGAGCCGGTGAGCGAGACGACGGCGAACGTCGCCGCCACCGCGCTCGTCCCGGCCGCGGCGACCGCGCCGGCCTTGGCCGCGGTCCCGCCGCCGTGGAAGAGGAGATGCCCGGCGCCGCCGGCGCCGGTCGCCGCCGCGCCCGCCGTGAGCAGCGGAAGCGGCGGCGTCAGCGCGGCGAGGCCGCGCATGCGCAGCACCTCGCGCCGGCAGGCCGAGCAGCTGTCCAGATGCTCGGCGGCCAGCGCGTGGCGCTCGCCCTCCGGGTCGAGCAGCCCGAGCGCGTAGGCCTTGATCAGCGAGTGCCGCGCGTCGCACCACTCGTCGCGCTGGATGTCGCCGACGAACGCCCCGACCTTCTTGGAGACGCGGTCCATGATCTTCTCCATCCGCCGCGGCTTGACGCCCAGCGCGCGCGCCGCCTCCGGCCGGCTGTAGTCCTGGACGTAGCAGAGCACGGCGGCCTGGCGCTCGCGGCCGGAGAGCCGCTCGCGCATGCCCTCGGCGAAGCGCCGCAGCCGGATGTGGTCGTCGACCTGCGCGGCGAGGTCGAGGTCGACGCGCCGGCCGTCGAGCGCGTCGCTGTCGGCGCGGCGCTCCAGCCGCAGCGCCCGGAACTCGTCGAGCGCGCGCCGCTGCGCGATCGTGACGAGCAGGCCGTTGACGTTCTCGACCCGCTCGCCCTCGGCGAGCTTGGCGTACACGCCATGCCAGGCCTGGTTGTAGAACGCGTCGAGGTCGGCGTCGTCGAAGCGCACGCCGCTGGAGGCGAGCTTGCCCCGCACCGTGCGCAGGATGTCGGGCTTCAGGCGCTCGTAGTCGCGCGCCAGGACGCTGTCGGCCTGCTGCGGTGCGGTGACCGTGGTCATGGCACGTCGACGCGCACCTTCAGCCGCGGGCTTCGCTCGGACGCCCAGGGCCAGCCGGGTCCGCGCTCGACGACGGCACGGAAGCTGAAGATCGTGTCGCGCATGAGGTGGACGAAGCGGTAGCTCCAGCGGTAGCTCCCGTCCGCCTTCGTGCGCGCCGCCCCGACGGGCTGCCATGCCCCATTGACGATCGACTCGATCGTCACGACGGCTCCGCGGGCCGAGGCGCCGGCGCCGCGCAGCCTGCCGCGCAGCGTCAGGACGCGGCCCTTGACGAGCCGGCCGCGGCTGGAGGCGACCGCGAGCGACAGCCGCGTGCGCACGGTCGCCGTCGCCTGCGCGCCGGCCGGGGAGGCGACCGTGACGCGCTGCGCGCCGTCGCGCCGCAGTTCGACGGTGAACGCGCCGCTCGTATCCGTGGTCACGGGGGAGAGGGTGCGCGGCTCGGCGTCGTCGGCGGCGAGGTCGAACGACGTGACCGCCAGCCGCGCGCCCGCGACGGGCGCCCCCGACACGGTGCGCAACGTGCCGGTGAGCCGCGCCGTCGCGCCCGGCGCGTGCTCGACCGCGGCGCGCGAGAGCTCGAGCACCTGCTTCTCCGCCGGCGCGGCGGCCGGCGGCGCCGGCGCGAGCAGCGCCGGCGATCGGCGGATCGAGATCGCGACCGGGCCCCACGCAGTGGTGTTGCCGGCCGCGTCGACGACGGTCCCGGACGCGCTGTGCAGCCCGTCGCCGGCGTCGATCGCGAACGCGCGCGCGACCTCGCCCGGGCACGGCGCCGGCGCGGTGTACGGCGGCGCGCAGCCCGTCGCGACCGTCTCGGCGGGGCCGCCGTCGAGCGAGAGCGTCAGCGACGCCACGCCCGCGCCGCGATCCGCCGCATTGACGATCACCGCGTCGTCGCCGGCGACGGCCGCGGTCGCCGACGGCGCGACCGGGTCGTCGATCGCGACCCGCGAGCGATAGAGGTCGATCCGTGCGCCTTCGCATTCGTCGACGCAGGCGACCTTGAGCGAGAGCGCGTCCAGCGGCGACCGCTTGGCGGCGACCCGGTTCGCGGCCGAGAGCGGCTGCGTGGGATCTCCCACGGTGCCGGATGACGCCGTGTACGACGCCGTCCCGACGGTCTCGATCACCTTCGTGTCGTCCGGGATCCGGCCGTCGGCGGCCGACCGCCAGAGCTCATAGCCCGCGATCCGCGTCCCCGCGGGCGGCGCCAGCCGAACGGCGCCGTCGGGCGAGACGCGCAGCGAGCCGCCCTGCGGGCAGCTGTCGGCGACCTTCCCGTCGGGCTGCCAGGCGCCGGTGTCCAGCGCGGAGCCGTCCGGTCCGCGACATGACCACACGTCATAGGTCCCCGCCCACGCGGCCGGCGCGCCGAGCGCGACCGCGCTCGCCGAGATCGCGAGTACCGCCGTCCATGAGAAAGTGACCGGGCGAACAGGGCAATTACTACTCCACCCGGATGGCCCGCGCCAGTGCCTAAAGTGGAGACGGATGGATCGCAGTGCCGCAGAGCGGATCGTCCGGTCGGACCTCGACGAGAGCGCGGGGATCGGGAGCCCGCTCTCCTCCCTCGCCCGCAGCACGCAGCGCACGGTGGAGGCGTACCTGAGGGCCGGCGTGCGCCCGCGCTGGATGGAGCGGATCGCCGAGATCGACCACTCGATCGCCTTCCACAGGCGCAACTATGCCCGCCGCTACCGCGCCCTGCGCGAGGAGTGCGGAGCCGATCGCGCGCGGTTCGCCGAGCGCTGGCGCGCGCTCGCGGGCGCGGCGCGCTTCGACGAGCTCAACGAGCTGATCGCCCAGCACAACGAGTGGTATCCGATCGAGCGCGACCTTCCGATGGACCTGCGCACGCGCGACTACGTGCTGATCAACGGCCGCTCCTACCGGCGCGAGCCGCTCGGCGCCGAGTGGATCCTCGGGCAGTTCCCGGCTGAGCCCTGAACCGCCGCGGGCGGCGGGCACGACTGGATAGTCTGCGCCGGCCGTGCGCGTCCTGATCGTCTCCTGGGAGTACCCGCCGATCGTCGAGGGCGGACTCGCCCGACACGTCAGGAAGCTGTCGGAGCAGCTAGTCCGGGACGGCCACGATGTTCACGTGCTGACCAGGGGCGGCGGACGGCTGGCCTCCGAGGAGGATCGCCACGGCGTCACCGTGCACCGCGTGCGCGAGCCCGACTTCCCGAAGGACGACCTCGACGCGTTCATCGCCTGGGTCGACCGCATGAACGCCGACATGCTCGCGGCGGGCGCGGAGCTGGGCGGCGGCTTCGACCTCGTGCACTCGCACGACTGGCTCGTGGCGACGGCGGCGCGCCGGCTCGCGCGGCGCCGGCGCGTGCCGTGGCTGGTCACCGTGCACGCGACCGAGTACGGCCGCCACCAGGGCTGGGTCGACAAGCACCCCCAGTCGCACATCCACGCCGTCGAGCGGCGGATGGTGCGCGCCGCCGACGGCGTGATCACGTGCTCGCACTACATGCGCGGGCACGTGCGCGACGTCTTCGGCGCCGACGGCGTGACCGTGATCCCCAACGGCATCGACCCGACCGATCTGCAGCCGGTCGCCGACCTGCCGCGGCTGCGCGCCCGCTTCGCCGAGCCCGAGGACAAGCTGATCCTGCTGGTCGGCCGGCTCGTGTACGAGAAGGGCTTCCACCTCGCGCTCGACGCGCTGCCGGGCCTGATCCGCCGCGTCGGCCGCGTGCGGTTCCTGATCGCCGGCTCGGGCACCGCCGAGGCCGAGCTCAAGGAGCAGGCCGAGCGGCTGGGGCTGATGGAGCACGGGACGTTCATCGGCTGGACCGGCGACGACGTCCTGCACTCGCTCTACCGCATCGCCGACCTGTGCCTGGTCCCGTCGCTGTACGAGCCGTTCGGGCTCGTCGCGCTCGAGGCGATGGCGTCCGGCTGCCCGACGATCGTCGCCGACACCGGCGGGCTGCGCGAGGTCGTCCCCGCCGGCGGCCGCGTGGGGCTGCGCTTCCGCGCGCGCAGCACGCGCTCGCTGGAGCGCATGGCGCACCAGCTGCTGACCTCCGACGAGCTGCGCGAGCGGCTCGTGGCCGAGGCCTCCGAGCACGTCCTGCGCTTCGACTGGGCCGACGTCGCGCGCCAGACGGCGGCGGTCTACGAGGCGCTGTCGGCCGGACGCCGGCGCGCGCCGACCCGCGGCTGAGGCGCCGCCGGGTACGCCACTCCCGCGGGCACGGGGTCCTCGACCACCGCGTACGGGCCGACGACCGCGCCGTCGCCGACCGGGGCGCTCACGGCGGCATGGATCCCGACCCCGGCGCGCTCGCCGACGCGCAGCGGCGCCGCGCGCACCGGCTGGCGCCGGATCGCCGTCTCGGCGTCCGACCACGTCGGCCGTGCGTCGCTGATCGCCGCCCAGTCGCCGACGACGGCGCCGGCGCCGATCTCCACGCCGGCCAGCGCGACGATCACCGCGCGCTCGCCCAGCCGCGCGCCGGCGCCCAGCCGCACCACGCCCGCGCGCGCCTCGATGCGGCTGCCGGCGCCGAGCACGACGCCGTCGCCGAGCACGACCTGTGCGCCGCGCGCGACGTTCACGCGCGCACCCGCGCCCACGCGCACGCGGCGCCCGGCGCGCAGGCGGCCGCGCAGGCGCAAGAGAAGCAGTCCGGCCGGCACCCCGCCCACGATGACACGCGCCGCGCGTTTCCTTCACCTGTTGATTTCCCTCCACGTCGCCCGCGCGCGAGATGAGAGCGATCATGCTGCGTAGTCGTACGGGCGGCAGGATGCCGCCCAGCTCCTGCGCGACTTCCTCAACAAGCCGCAGGCGCTCAATCACGGCCAGACCATGAACCGGTACTGGATGGAGGACTCCTTCGGGAAGTACGGCGTGCAGCTCGACGCCTACGGCCCGTACCAGCTTCGGGCGAACTCGTATCAGTACTTCATGACCGACCAGGGCGGCAGCGGCAACCAGGCGCACTGCCCCACCGCGGCGACGACGCCGTGCAACAAGAACTTCCGCACCGACGCCCGGGCGGCGTGGGTCGGCACCGGGGCCCGGCCAGGTCAGCAGCGAGGTGGCCGCGAGCTACGACAACATCTTCTACGTCTCGGCGGGCGAGGACGAGTCCTCGACGTGGCAGGAGTTCGGCGAGATGAAGTGGGCCTCGCAGGACCAGGTCCCGGACGCGTTCGGGCCGAAGGCCTTCGATCCGGCGCAGTCCAACTGGGCGATCTCGCGCTACGTGCCGTGGTCGTCGTGGGCCTCGGCGTCGACGATCTGGCCGAACGCGCAGGGCAACACCTCGGTCGAGGCCGAGAGCTCGGGCATGGCCACCTACGCCCACGAGCTGTCGCACAACCTCAGCATCCCCGACAACTACGGCAACCCGTACGGCACGGTCCAGCAGCGCGGCTTCACCGGCATGTGGGACATGATGAGCCGCGGCTCGTTCAACGGCCCGGGCGGCCCGCACACGCGCTACCTCGTCCCGCCGACGCTCGGCGCGGCGCTGGGCTCCCAGCACAACCTGCGCAACAAGCGCTTCCTCAACTTCGTCGGCGACTCCGACCTGCTGCGGCTCAACCGCGACGGGCTCGCGACGTCGGGCCTGGCGGTCGCCGACGTCACCGCGCGCGAGGTCCCGCACAGCGCGGGCGACGTCGCCGGCGTGCAGATCGCGCTCAACGGCGACAAGTCGCCCAGCTGCTCGGTCGCCGTCGACTGGCGCTGCGACGGCGTCACCTCGTCGGCCTCGAGCAAGTACACCGGCTACACGATGGAGGTCGTGCAGCAGATCGGCTCGGACTCCTTCGACCCCGGCCACGGCGTCATCATCAACAAGACGAAGACCAGCAGCTCCAATTGCGGCAGCGGCATCAGCGGCACGTCGAACTGCTTCGTGTGGATGATCGACTCGCACCCCGAGGACATCAACCACATCGACTTCGTCAAGCCCGACGGCACGCCGAAGATGGCGACGCTGGGCGATGAGCGCCAGCTCAACGACGGCTCGTTCAACGCCGGCATCGACTCGGGCTCCTCCCCGGAGTGGGAGGACACCGCCAATCGCCTGCGCTTCTACGTCCTCGACCGCAACACCGACGACAAGGGCGTCCTGCACTACAAGCTCGGCGTCAAGTCGCTCGACGGCTCAGGCCCGCAGACGCGCGGCGTCTCGCTCGGCTCCGCGTCGGCCGGCGCGCCGCTGGCCGGGTGGGAGAGCTGCACGTTGCCGCTGACCAACACCGGCGCCGCCGCGGACACCGATCCGGCGCTGCACCCGCAGGACGAGCGCGAGTTCCTCAAGAGCGACATCTACCGCCTCTCGGTCTCGGCATCCGGCACGGGCTACAGCGCCGCGCTGCGCAACGCGTTCGCGACCGCCAGGTTCGGCGAGACCGTCAGCGTGCCCGTGTACTTCACGCGCGGCACGGGCGCCGGCTCGGTCACGCTGACCGCGAAGTCCGAGAGCGATCCGTCGAAGGTGGTCTCGGCGACCTGCTCGACCGGCAACGTCGGCGGCTCCGTGCCGGCGACGCTGTCGCTGACGCTGGGCGCTCCGGCCTCGTTCGGCGCCTTCGCGCCGGGCGTCTCGAGCGACTACGGCGCGCAGACCACCGCCGGCGTCATCTCCACGGCGGGCGACGCGACGCTGTCGGTCTCCGATCCCGGTCACCTGGCCAACGGCGCGTTCACGCTGCCGCAGCCGCTGCAGGTCACGCTCTCAAAGAGCACCTGGGACGCCCCGGTGTCCAACGGCGGCGTGACGATCGGCTTCAAGCAGCACATCGACGCCAACGACGCGCTGCGGACGGGCACCTACAGCAAGACGCTGACGTTCACCCTGTCGACCACGAAGCCGTAGGGCTGTGGGGCGCCGGGCCGTTCGCCCGGCGCCCCGTCAGCTTTCAGGCGGTGGCGCCGACCGCGTCGCCGCTCAGGGTGGCGACGGCGGGCGAGTCGGCCGGGAGCCAGAGGGCGTCGTGGCCGAACGGCGCGCGGAAGGCGGTGCCCTCCGCGACGGCGGTGATCAGCGAGTCCTCGGCGGCGCCGAGGTCGGGCGAGCCGTTGTTGGACGTCATGATCAGCGCGACCTCGGCGGTGCTCAGGCCGTCGGGGAACTCCGGCAGGATCTCGGCGGCGTCCGCGGCGGCGCCGCGGCGCTCGAGGTCGGTGTCGAGGTTGGCGATCAGGACGTCGTAAGCCTCGAGCGGCTGGAAGCCGCCGGCCTCCAGCGTGCGGCCGTCGTCGGTCGTGAACCGCAGGCTCGGAGCCGTGTAGCGCACCTGGTCCTGGTCGCTCGAGTACTGCGCGGCCTTGCCCTGGAACTCCGTCGGGCTGCCGGCGGCGCTGCGGGACTCGGCGCGGTCGGCGGCGAACAGCTCCTCGGTCTCGGGCTCGCTCGCGGCCGCGATCACGGCGTCCGGGTCGATGCCGGGCACCCACGCGATCGCCTCGCGCTGGCCGGCGGCGTCCTCGAGGTCCAGCGTGCTCGTGAACTGCGCGAACTGCAGCGCGCGGAACACGGCGAGCTCGCGCTCGGGATACAGGCGGCGGGTCGCGACGACGACGCGGCAGGCGGCCCAGGTGCCGCTGAGGTGCTCGCGCGGCTGGGTCGAGAACGGCATGCCGCGGTTGCGGAAGCTGCGATAGCCGAGGGCGGACCGGCCGGGGGAGTAGCCGCGCGACGCGTACACGTCACGGCTCTCCGTCAGCCCGATCATGACGTGGCGCCAGATCAGCTGGGAGCCGTAGCGCCAGCGCAGCGCGGCCAGCGCCGGGGAGGCCGACCACGCCCACGGGCAGTGCGGGTCGGAGTAGTGGGTGACATGGAGAGGCACGTACGGAAGGTTAGTGACCACGGGTCCCGGGCCGCGTCCTGACACGGACCGCGGTCCGCGCCGCGCACCGGCGAGATCGCGCCGTGCCGCCCGGCATCGTCCGGGGCGTTTCATAAGTTGCCGCCTCCCGTGACGTACTCGATCGACGCTCCTCCCGAGCGCGCCGGTTTCGCGCGCTCTCTCCCCGCCTGGCCCACCTCCCGCCCGCTCCGCGCCTGGCAGCAGGCCGCCGCCGCCTCCGTGTTCTCCCACGACGGCGACGCGTTCCTCGCCTCCGCGACCCCCGCCGCCGGCAAGACCACGTTCGGCCTGCACGTCGCGCACCGGATGCTCTCCGAGGGCCGCGTCGCGCGCGTCGCGGTGGTCGCGCCGACCACCCACATCTGCCGCCAGTGGGCGGCCGACGCCGCGCGCTACGGGATCGCGCTCGAGCCCAACCGCCCCAACTCCGCCGGGCCCGAGCCGCGCGACCGCCACGGCGTCGCCGTCACGTACGCGACCGTGGCGGCGGGCTCGGACGTCCACCGCCGCCGCTGCGCCGAGCGCCCGACGCTGCTGATCGCCGACGAGCCGCACCACATGGGCGAGGACGCGACCTGGGGCGCGAAGACCGTCGACGCGTTCGGCAAGGCGCGCTTTCGGCTGCTGCTCTCCGGCACGCCGTTCCGCTCCGACAACTCGCCGATCCCATGGGTGACCTACGACGACGACGGCGTCTCGCGCGCGGACTACGGCTACGGGTACACGGACGCGCTGCTGGACGGCGTGTGCCGGCCGGTGACGTTCCACACCTACGGCGGCGACATGGAGTGGGTCAGCGACGGCAAGGTCCGGCGCGCCGACTTCGGCGTCGTCCTGCCGGCCGTCGAGGCGGCGCGGCGGCTGCGCACGGCGCTCGATCCCGCCGGCGACTGGGTGACGCACGTGCTCAGCGACGCGCACGAGACGCTGCTCGGGATCCGCGCCGGCGAGCACCCGGACGCGGGCGCGCTGGTCGTGGCGATCGACAAGGAGCACGCCGAGAAGCTGGCGGACCGGCTCGGGCGCATCACCGGCGAGCGGCCGGACGTGGTGACGTCGGATGCGGCGGACGCGTCCGCGCGGATCGCGCGCTTCTCGGCCGGGTCGGCTCCCTGGCTGGTCTCGGTCCTGATGGTCTCCGAGGGGGTCGACGTCCCGCGCCTGCGCGTGGGCGTGTACGCCACGACGTCGCGCACGGAGCTGTTCTTCCGCCAGGTGATCGGGCGCTTCATCCGGCGCACGCCCGTGCCCAACGAGCAGATGAGCCATGTGTTCCTTCCGTCGGATCCGCGGCTGAAGACGCTCGCCACGCAGATCGAGGAGGAGCGCAACCACGCGCTCGAGTTCAAGCCGAAGGGCGAGGAGGTCGCCGAGCGCGGCGAGCGGCTGGACAAGGGCGAGGCGTTCCAGGCGCTGTGGTCGAGCGCGCGGCGCGACGACGAGGTGCTGCAGACGACGCAGCCCGGCGAGGCGCTGCAGCTCTTCGCGGACGCGTCGCCGGCGCCCTCGCCGGCGCTCGCCGCGTTCACGACCACGCCGGCGACCACGCTGCCGGCGGAGCCTGAGAGCGCGTTCGAGCGCCGCGAGCGGCTGCGCGCCGAGCGCCAGGCACTCGTCGGCACGCTCGCGCGGCGAACGGGAGAATCGCATCGCATCGTCAACGCGCAGATCAACCGCGAGACCGGCGTGAAGTCGGTCGACAAGGCGACCGACGATCAGCTCGGGGCCGCGATCCGCATGCTGGAGAAGCTGCTGAAGCGGACCTGATGCTGCCCGACTGGCCTGACGGGACGGTCGCCACGCTCTCGACGGGCGGGGGCGATCCGCACGCGATCCCGGTCTCGACGATCGTGCGGGCCGGCGATCGCGCGTTGCTGTTCGTGCTCGCCCGGCGGCGCGAGTCGCTGGCGCGGCTGCGCGAGGATCCGCGCTGCGCGCTGACGATCCTCGCCGCCCGCGTCGCATGCACGGCAATCGGACGCGCCACCGTGCTCGACGCGGAGATCTCCGAGCGCGTCGTCGCCGTCCGGCTCGACGCGGAGATCTCCGAGCGCGTCGTCGCCGTCCGGCTCGACGTCGAGCGCGTCCAGGACCACTCGCAGCCGACGTTCGAGATCCTCGAAGGCGTCCGCTGGCGCTGGACCGACGAGGACGCCGAGCGAGCCGACGCGGAGATGCGCGAGGCCCTCCGCCGGCTCGCCGCCGGCTGAAGGTCAACCCGCGGCCACCCGGCGAGGGATCCGGGCGGCCGCGGGAAGCTGTTACGCCGCGGGCGCGGCCTCCGCGGGCGAGGAGGCGGGGGCGGCGGGGGCGGGGGTCTGCGCGGCCGGCGCCGGCGCGGCCTCGGCCGGCGACGAGGCCGGGGCGGCGGTCTCGGTGGGCGCCGAGGGCGCGGTCTCGGCCGGCGCGGGTGCGGCGGGCGCCGAGGGCGTCGTCGGGGCCGGCGCGGGCGCCGGGGTCTGCGCGGCGGGCGCGGCGGGCGCGGGCTCGGACGGCGCGGGCGCCGAGGGCGCGGTCTCGGCCGGCGCGGGCGCGGGGCTCTGCGCGGCAGGTGCTGCGGGCGCGGTCTCGGCCGGCGCTGGCGCGGCGGCGGCAGGCGCCGACGGCGCGGCCTCGGCCGGCGCTGGCGCGGGGGCTTCTGCGGCCGGCGCCGCGGGCGCCGGGGTCTCCGCGGCCGGCGTGGCGGCGGGCGCGGTCTCCGCGGGGGATTGGGCGGGGACCTCGTTGTGGGCGGGCGCCGATGGGGCGGGCTCGGCCGGCGCGGCCGCCTGGGCCTCCGCGGGCGCCGGTGCGGGCGTGCTCGGCGCCGGGGCGGTCTCGGCCGGCGCGGTGGCAGGCGCCGCCGCGGCCGAGGCGGTGGGCGTGGCGCCCGAGGGCGCGCTCGTCGTGCTCGCGGTCTTCGCGACCGCCGTCTTCGCCGTCGCGGTCTTCGCGACCGCCGTCTTCGCCGTCGCGGGCTTCACGACCGCCGTCTTCGCCGTCGCTGGCTTCGCCTCGGCTCCGCCGGGGATCGTCTTCGTGCCCGCGAGGTACGGGGCCGGGTCGGTCGCCTTGCCGTTCTCGCGGACCTCGAAGTGCAGGTGCGGGCCGGTGGCGTCGCCGGTCGCGCCGACCTTGCCGATCACGTCGCCGACGTGCACGTAGGTCCCCTTGGCGACGCCGATCTCGGAGAGGTGGGCGTAGCACGTCGAGACGCCGCCGGCGTGCTGGATGCAGACCAGGTTGCCGTAGCCGCTCTCGACGCCCGCCTCGCTGACCGTGCCGCACTGGGCGGCGCGGACCGGGGTGCCCGTCGGGGCGGCGATGTCCTCGCCGGCGTGCATGTGGCCGGGGCGCGACTCACCGTAGACGCCCGTGACCGTGCCCGACACGGGCGTCGCGATCCTGCCCGCCCCGCAGCCCCCGCCGGGCGCCGTCTGGACCGGCGTCGAGGAGACCTGCTTCGGCGCGCTCGCCGGCGCCTGCTTGGGCGTGGCCGGCGACGACGCGGGGGAGGTCGAGCGCGGCGCTGACTTGGGCGCAGACGCGGGCGCGTCGGAGGCCGGCGACGAGTCGGGGGCGCCGTCCTGCGGTGAATGCGCGCTGCTCGGGTGGTAGCTCGCGAGGACGCTCTCGCCGCCGCCGCCCACGAAGGAGACCTTGGACTTGAACAGCGCCGCCCACGTCGCCGCGTCGACCTCGCCGGTCGCGGGAAGCCCGTAGCGCTGCTGGAAGCGCTCGATCGCGCCGCGCGTGATCGGGCCGAAGATCCCGTCGTCGTCGACGCCGACCTGGCGCTGGACCGCCACGACCGTGTCGCCCGTGTCGCCCTCGGACAGCAGGGCGCCCGACGGCAGGTGGATCGAGGAGCGCGAGGAGTCCGGCGCCGCGGCGGCGACCGCCTTCCCCGACGACGCGCTGGCCACGGCCGCGAACGGCAGCGCGGTCGGCGCCGCCGCCACGGACGCGCTCACCGCCAACGCGGCGCTCTTGCGGCGCGCCCCGTGCTTGCGGCTCAGCTCGGCCAGCTCACGGCGATGTAGAGCCCGCGACTGCGAGCGCGCCCATAACTCAGGATCGCTGAGATCGCGCGTGTACGACGGATCGATCGGGAACGACAACTTGAAACTCCTCGTGGCCCGCGCCTACGGGGTTAGCTGTCGGGCTCGCGCAAGGCCTGCGCTACGCCGCCAAACCAAACGGCGATTCGCCCCCGCGACCGCACCACACGGCCGCACTGGTTCCCCCGTTCCTCCCGTTCTGCGACGGAAGGACTCGGCTACGACTTACAACGTTGGCGCGAGAGAGTACACGAAACGTGGTGCGGTTATGTAAATGGTTCGCCGTGTGGCGAATTCACTCAGCCGCAATCGTGACATTGCGGCCGGACGACTTCGCCGCGGCCAGCGCGTCCCGGGCCCGCGCGAGCAGCAGCTCGGCCGGCTCCTCGCCGTCCCAGCGCGCGACGCCCGCGGAGGCCGTCTGGCCGCGCGGCGTCGAGGCGCGCACGCGATCGACGACGTCGACCGCCTCGCCGAGCCCGCACGACGGCAGGACCAGCGCGAACTCGACGCCCTCCAGGCGCGCCAGCAGGTCCACCTCGCGCAACTCGCCGCGCCAGCGCGCCGCGGTCTCCTTGACCAGGCGGTCGCCCTCGCGCTCGCCGCGCAACATGTTGAACGCGCTCATGTGGTCGAGATCCACCACCGCGACCGAGAGCGGCGACTCGCTCCGCCGCGCCCGGGCGACCTCGCGCGGCAGCTCCTCCTCGAACACGCGCCGCGTCACGAGCCCCGTCAGCGGGTCGCTCAGCGCCAGCGCCTGCATCTTCGCCCGCAGGCCCGCGTGCTCGATCGCCACCGCCGCTTGCGCGGCCACCAGCCGCAGCACCGCCGACGGCGCCTCGGGCAGCGCGTCCACCGGCGCCTGCCAGATCACGATCAGCACGCCGGCGATCTCGCCGTCGCGCAGCACCGGCTCGAACACCGCCGAGCGGGCGCTGGTCGCCTCCACGAGCGGCGCCGCCAGCGCCGGGTGGTTGCGCGCGTCGGCGACGAAGTACGCCTCCTTGGCCGTGAACGCGCGCCCGCCGCCGGTTCCGTCGCCGCGCGGCTGGATCGTCACCGGCTGGACCGAGATGCCGGCCATCGCGGTCGACGCGAAGTCGCGGCCCGACGGCTCGAGCAGGAACGCGACCGGCGCGTCCATCACCTCGCACGCCGCCTCGCAGATCGCCGTGCGGGCGTCGTCGGCGCCGGCCAGCGCCTTCGCGACGCGGCCGATCGCGCCCATCCCGCGCGCCTGGTCGCGCAGCAGGTCGTTGAAGCGCTTGAGGTCGCGCTCGTTGGACTCGCGCTCGAGCTCGGAGGCCAGCACGCGCGCGAGCATCGTGAACAGCTGCTCGTCGGCGGACGTGAAGGCATCGCGGTCGCGCGACAGCGCGCTCAAGGACCCCACGCGCGTCCCGTCGGACAGCTCCAGCGGTACGCCCATGTACGAGCGCGCCGTCACGCGCTGCTGCATCGGCAGCCCCGCGTACGTCGGGTCCGTCGCCACGTCGCCGGTGCGCCGCGTGGCGCGGTCCTCGGCCATATGGGAGTCGAACGCGTCGCCGAGCGGCATCGCCTGGTTGGAGCGCAGGCCGTACTCCATGCCGTTGCGCGCGTCGACGATCCGGTGGATGAACTGCCCCCGGTCCAGGTGGGCGAGGTACAGGCCCGCGGACGGCATGTGCCGCTCCAAGAGGTCCAGGACCGAGCGCGTCGCGTCGGCGAATGAGCGGTATGTCGCGGAGGTCGCGGCCGCTGCCGCCTGAATCGCGCTGGTGTCCATCCAGGTCAGATGATCGGCTATAGAGCGGCGCCCTTGAAGCCGGTCATCCGTCGAGTCGAGGGGGGAACCACTAGTTTCCCGGCACATGAAGCTCGCGACCTTCATCGCTCCCGGCGGCTCGCAGCCGCAGGCCGGCGAGGTGCGGGGGGAGGAGGTCGTGGCGTTCGCGTCCGGGACCGTCCTCGACCGCCTCTCCTCCGGCGACCGCACGCCCGCCGACGGCGACACGTATCCACTGGCCGGCGTCACGCTGCTCGAGCCCGTCCCGCGGCCGCCGGCCATCTTCTGCATCGGGCGCAACTACGCCGCCCACATCGCCGAGCTGGGCTCCGCGAAGCCGTCCAAGCCGCTCGTATTCCTCAAGCTGCCGCTCTCGAGCGTCCCGCCGCAGGGGCCCGTGCGCAAGCCCGCGGTCGTCGAGCACCTCGACTACGAGGGCGAGCTCGTGCTCGTGCTCGGCCCCGGCAACGAGATCGCCGGCTACGCCGTCGCCGACGACGTCTCGGCGCGCGACCTCCAGACCAGCGAGAACCAGTGGTCGCGGGCGAAGGGCTTCGACACGTCCTGCCCGTGGGGCCCGTGGATCACGACCGCCGACGAGATCGATCCGGGCGACCTGCGGATCACGACCGACGTCAACGGCGAGCGCCGCCAGGACGGGACGACGAGCGACCTGATCTTCAAGCCGCAGGAGCTCGTCGAGTTCATCGCCGAGACGTGCACGCTCGAGCCGGGAGCGATCATCCTGACGGGCACCCCGAGCGGCGTCGGCGCGGCGTTCGATCCGCCGCGCTTCCTGCAGCCCGGGGACACCGTCAGGATCGAGATCGAAGGCCTAGGGACCCTCGAGCACCCGATTCAGTGAGAGTGGATGACCCGGTCGATCAGGCCGTACTCCTCGGCCTGGTCGGCCTTGAAGAACCGGTCGCGCTCCATGTCGCGATGGACCTGCTCCTCGGGCTGCCCGGTGTGCAGCGCGTAGATCTCGTCGATGCGCTTGCGCGTCTTGAGGATCTCGGCCGCGTGGATCTCGATGTCGGTCGACTGGCCCTCGAAGCCCGCTGACGGCTGGTGGATCAGGATGCGCGAGTTGGGCAGCGCCATGCGCTTGCCGTTCGCGCCGCCCGTCAGCAGCAGGGAGCCCATCGACATCGCGATCCCGACGCACATCGTCGCCACGTCGGGCTTGATGAACTGCATCGTGTCGTAGATCGCCAGGCCGGCGTAGATCGAGCCGCCCGGCGAGTTGATGTAGAGGGAGATGTCCTTGTCCGGGTCCTGCGACTCGAGGTGGAGCATCTGGGCCACGACCAGGTTGGCGATCTGATCGTCGACGGCCGAGCCGAGGAAGATGATCCGCTCGTTGAGCAGCCGGGAGAAGATGTCGAACTCGCGCTCGCCACGCGCGGTGCGCTCGATGACCATGGGGACGAGAGGCATGTCCCGGGGACTCTAGAAGAGTTCAGGCCGGGCGGGCGCGCGGTCGTGGCGGGCGCCCGCGCAGGCGGCCGAGCAGCCGCTCGATCCGTCGCGCCACCCTGCGCCGGTCCAGATGCAGGGTCTCGGCGACCTCGGCCGGCGACGTGCGATCCATCAGCATCGCCAGCAGCGCGAGATCGTCCGGGTCGGCCTTGTCCGCGGCCGCATCGAGCTCCTTGCGGCCGATCGGCGGCAGCGCGACGCCGCCGCGCGCGACGACGCGGATCGCCTCGAACAGCTCGGCCGGCGGCGCCGACTTGTCGATCAGCCCGTCGGCGCCCGCGACGCGGGCCGTGACGGCGAGCGTCGGGTCGGCGTCGGACGAGTAGAGCACCACGCGCGGCGGATGCTCTCCCGAGCGCAGCCGGCGGCAGGTGGCGAGGCCGTCTCCGTCGAGCAGATGGGGGTCGAGCAGAACGACGTCGGGGCGCTGGCGCTCGACGAGCTCCAGCCCGTCTCCCGCGCCCACGGCGGAGCCGACGGGGACGAGTCCCGGCTCCGTGCGCAGCATCATGGCCAGGCCGGCACGCACGGCCGGCTGAGGGTCGACGACGACGATCCGCGTCATGGACGGGAGCCTTTCAACGGGCCCTGAAATGGACGTAAAGGGATGCACAGAGGTTTCTGTGTCAGGCCGCCGGCGCCTGCAAGCCCACGCGCAGACGCGTGATCCGCAGGCCCTCGATCGCCTCGATCTCGATCCGGACGCCGTCGATCTCGACCACGTCGCCCGGCTGCGGGCGGCGCCCCAGCGCGTCGAACACCAGCCCCGCGAGCGTGCGCGGCCCGCGCTGCGGCAGCTCGGTCCCGACCGCCTCGTTGAAGTCGTCGATCGTCATCGATCCCGCGACCTCGACCGTGCGATCGTCGATCCACGTCAGCGTGGAGTCGGGCAGGTCGTACTCGCCCTCGATCTCGCCCACGATCTCCTCGAGGATGTCCTCGAGCGCGACGATTCCGGCCGTACCGCCGTACTCGTCGACGACGACCGCCAGCTGCTCCCGCTGCTCGCGCAGCTCTCTGAGCAGCGCCCCGACGTCCTTGGTCTCGGGGACGATCAGGGCGCGGCGGGCGAGCTCGCGCACCGTTCCGCCGCGCGCCGCGAGCAGCGCGTGGATGTTGACGATGCCGACGAGCGCGTCGATGCTGCCGTCGCCGACCGGGTAGCGCTCGTGCGGGATCTCGACGCTGCGCTCGAGCGCCTCGGCGACGGTCAGCGAGGCGTCCAGCCAGTCGGCGTCGGGCGCCGGGACCATGATGTCGCGCACCTCGAGCACGGCGAAGTCGAAGACGTTGTGCAGCAGCTCCTCCTGCGCGCGCGGGATCACGCCCGCGCCCTCGGCCTCGTCGACGATGGCGCGCAGCTCCTCGGCGCTGCGGACGGCCTCGCCGGCCGTCACCTCGGTCACGCCGAACGGGCGCAGCAGCACCGCGGCGGAGCGGTCGAGGAGCCACACCACCGGCTTGAGCGCGACCGCCATCCACTCGATCGGGCGCGCGATCCACGCCGCGAGCGTCTCCGCACGGTCGAGCACGAGCGCCTTGGGCGCGAGCTCGCCGAGCACGACCGAGAGGTAGGTCACCGACGCGAACGCGATCACGAAGCTCAGCCAACTCGGCACGCCCTCGCCGAGCAGGTCGCGCACGACCGGCTCGCCCACCGCGCCCGTGAGGATGCCGACGCCGGTGATCCCCACCTGCACCGTCGAGATCACGCGCACGGGATCGTCCATCAGCCGCAGCGCGGCGCGCGCGCCGGCGCCCTGGCGCCCCTCCAGCCGGCCGCGGCGGGCGATCACGATCGAGTACTCGCCGATCACGAAGAGGGCGTTCGCGCCGACGAGGGCGAAGACGATGAGCACGCGCAGCAGGTCGGCCATGTCCTTAGGTGGTACCGCAACCGGCGGTCACCCCCCCGCGTGCGCCTTGAGCCCGTAACGTTGTCAGGGGTGTTCGAGCTCAATCTGCCGAACCTCCTTACCGTCATCCGCATCCTGCTCGTCCCCGTGCTGGTGGCGGCCCTGCTGCAGGAGGCGGGACCGGGGGAGTCGCTGGCCGCCGCGGTGTTCGCCGTGGCGTCGTTCACGGACGCCCTCGACGGCTGGATCGCGCGCCGGCAGAAGAAGGTCAGCACCTTCGGGAAGCTGATGGATCCGCTGGCCGACAAGCTGCTCGTGACCGCCGCGCTGGTCTCGCTCGTCTCGCTCCAGCGGCTGTCCGCTTGGGTGGCGATGGTGATCATCGCGCGCGAGTTCGCCGTCACGGGACTGCGCCAGCTCGCGATGGAGCACGGGGAGGTGATCCCCGCGAGCATCTGGGGCAAGGTCAAGACGGTCGCGCAGGTCGCGATGGTGCTGCTGCTGATCACGGTCGACGGCTCGCCGACCTGGCTCGACGTCTTCGTGTGGCTGACGACGGCGATCACCGTCGTCAGCGGCGCCGACTACTTCTTCGGGTTCCGCTCGCTCGTCCAGGCGCGGCTGCGCGGCGAGCCGCAGTCCTAGCGCAGCGCGATCTCCATCAGCGCGCGGGCGGGGGCGCCGAGCTCGCGGTCGGCCGGCGCGGCGAGCGAGATCGTGAACTCGGGCGCGGGAGCCCGGATCGGCACGAGCTTCACGCCGTCCCGGGCGTCGATCCCGGTGGGCGGGAGGATCGCCACCGCCAGGCCGTAGCGCACGAACTCGGCCACGCCCGCGAGGTCCGCGACCTCGTAGATCACGTCGCGGCGGACGCCGGCGAGCGCGAACGCGCGGTCGTTGGCGATCCGCGTGCCCCATTCGGGCGGGCCGTCGGCGAACCGCTCGGCGGCCAGCTCCTCGAGCGCGACCGCGTCGCGGCCTGCGAGCGGATGCTCCGCGGACACCACCAGCCGCATCTCCTCGCTCGACAGCGGGGCCAGCGCGATCCCCGGCGCGGCCCCGGCCGGCAGGCCGACGAACGCGAGGTCAAGCCGGCCGCGGCGGATCTCCTCGGCGTGGACGGTGCTGCCGCCGAACGAGAACGCGACCTCGATCCCCGGGTGCTCGGCGCGCAGCGCGGACACCAGCCGGGGGACGCTGACCGCGCGCTGCGAGAGCATCATGCCAAGCCGCACCGTGCCCCGCAGGCCGCCGCGCAGCTGGTCGACCGCGTCGCGTGCCGCCGCCGCCGCCGCGAGCGTGCGGCGCGCCTCGGGCAGCAGCGCGCGGCCGGCCTCGCTGAGCTGCACACGATGCGTCGTGCGGTCGAACAGCGTCGCGCCGAGCTCGCGCTCGAGCGCGCGGACGCCCGCCGAGACCGCCGACTGGACGACGTGCAGCCGGCCGGCGGCGCGCGTGAAGCTGCCCTCCTCGGCGACGGCGGTGAAGGTGGCGAGGTGGCGCAGCTCCATCGTTATCGCCAGTGAAGATAGCCGTCAGCATCTATATGCGTTGAATGAGATGGTTGCGCCGTCCACCATCTCGCCGATGTCCTCCCCAAGGCATCACCGCTTCGGCTTCTGGGCGATCGCCTTTGCGTACGCGACGGTGATGGCGCTGTCGGCCGTGCCCTCCCCGCTGTATCCCATCTACCAGCGCACGGACGGCTTCTCGACGTTCACCGTGACGCTCGTCTACGCCGCCTACGCGATCGGCGTCGCCGCCAGCCTGTTCCTCGCCGGCCACCTGTCCGACCGGCACGGACGCCGGCGCGTCCTCGCTCCGGCGCTGGGGCTCGCCGCCGTCAGCGCCGCCGTGTTCCTGCTCTTCCCGCAGCTGCCGGGGCTGTTCGCCGGGCGGGTGCTCAACGGCCTCGCCGTCGGCGTCGTCACCTCGACCGCCACGGTATGGCTCGCCGAGCTGCACCCAGCACCGCGGCGCGCGCAGCTCGTGGCTGCCGCCGCGAACCTCGGCGGCATCGGCGCCGGACCGCTCGTGGCGGGCTTCCTCGCGCAGTACGTCGCGCACCCGCTGCACGTGCCGTTCGCGATCTTCCTCGGCCTCACGCTGGTCGCGCTGGTGCTCGTGCTGCTGGTGCCGGAGACCCGCGAGGCGCCCGTGCCGCGGCCGCCGTACCGGACGCAGCGCGTGTCGGTGCCGCCCGCGGCGCGCTCGACGTTCCTCGCCGCCGCCGCCGCCGCGTTCCTCGGCTTCGCCGCCCTGGGCATGTTCTCCGGCCTCGCCGGGACGCTGCTCGCGGGCACCCTCGGGTACTCCTCGCGCGCGCTCGCGGGCACGACCATCTTCATCGTGTTCGGGGCGGGCGTCGCGCTCCAGCTCGCCACGCCGGGCTGGCCGCCGCGCCGCAACCTCGCCGTCGGGATGACAACGGTGGTCGCCGGCCTGGCCGTCGTCGTGCTCGCCGTCTGGCTTCCCAGGCCCGACCTCGGGCTCTTCATCGCCGGCGGTGCCCTGACCGGTGCCGGCGGAGGCGCGATGTTCAAGGGCGCGCTGGCGACCGTGGCGGCGATCGCCGCGCCCGAGCGCCGCGCCGAGGCGCTGGCGGGGTTCTTCCTCGCCGGCTATGTCGGACTGTCGATCCCGGTCATCGCGCTCGGCGTCGCGCTCCAGGAGCTCAGCGCCAAGGCGACGCTGCTGGGCTTCGCCGCGATCGTCGCGGCCGGCATCGCGGCGGCCTCCCGGCCACTGCTGGGCCGCGCGCATCCGGCGCGGCTAGCGCTCAACGTCAACTAGCGCGCCGCGCAGCGGGACGCCCTCGACGCGCAGCGGCCCGGCGTCCACCAGCGCCGGGCCGTCGACGCCCGCCACGTGGCGGAAGAACGTGTCGAGCCAGGCCGAGTGGAAGTAGTCCGGGATCAGCCGGTAGGGCCGGCCCGTGAACGGGTGGTAGTGCTCGGCGACCATCGGAGAGCCGAGCGCGAGGTGCGAGTCCGTCCAGGCGCGCCAGGTGCGCGCGAAGCGCTCGCGCAGCGGCGCCTCGCCGGTGCGCGAGGCGACGGCGCCGAGCGCGTGCAGGACCCACGAGATGGCGTAGTTCCAGCACGGTCCGTTCCAGCAGCACGGGTAGTCGTAGGGCGCGGCCGGGCCGGCCTCCCAGCGGTTCTCGGTGGAGAACGCCGGGCAGTCGGGCGCCGTGGAGAGCAGCCCGCGCGGCGCCGTCCAGGCGTCCACGGCCTGGGCGAGCGCCTCGCGCTCGCGCGCCCCGAAGTCGTGGAGCAGGAACGGCAGCGCCGCCTCGAAGTTGAGCACCTCGGCGATCGGGCGCGAGCCGACCGAGCGGAAGAAGCCGTCGTGCAGGTGCAGGTCGGTGAACGCCTCGCGCAGGTCAGGCCCGCCGACGGCGCGCGTCATCGCCCAGTGCCAGACGTCGGTGTCGACCCGGCGCAGCGTGGTGAGCGTGCCGACGTCGGGGCTGTCGGGCTCGCCGGCACGCGGGAGCACCGGCGGCGCGATCCACATCTCGCTGCGGCGCTGGTCCCACCCGGCCTCGGCGAAGAAGTCGGGCGCGTACTCGGTCCCCGTGACCCAGCTGCCGACGGTGAGCGGGAAGCGGCGCTCCAGCGGCAGCCGCGGCGAGCGGCCCCGCCCGCGCAGGAACGCGCGGGCGGCGTCGAGGACGTCGCGCAGGTCCAGCGCGTGGTGGCGCGCCAGCTCGATCGCGGGCGAGACGGGGTCGGCGGCGTACGAGCGCAGCGCGCCCTTGTTCTCCACCCAGGCCCGCAGCGTGTCCTCGACGCCGCGCGGCGCGCGCATCCAGCGCGCCTCGCGCAGGTGCAGCGGGAAGGAGAGCCCGATCGGGGCCGTGAACCAGTTCGACACCGGCCCCTCGAAGAACAGCTCTCCCGGCATCGGGTGGCCGGGGAACCAGCGCGAGGGCCGGCGCAGGTTGCGGTAGACGACGAACCAGCGGTACTCGTACACGCGGGCGAGGTCCTCGTCCTCACACGTGAGCCGGGGCGCATGTGTGGCGAGCCAGTCGGCGAACGGCCGCTCGTCGAGCGACCCCTCCGGCTCCGCGCCGCCGAGCGCACAGCGCAGGCGCAGCTCACCGGGCGCGTCGACCGGCGTGAGCGGCGTAAGGCGCACCGGGAGGTGCGCCGAAAGCTCCGAATAGACGGAGATCGTGGTCACCTTGGCGCGCAGTCGCTCGGGAGCGACGACGCGCGCCGTCACGCGCCCCGCGCCGTAGAAGCGCCAGTCCGCGCACAGCACGGATCCGCGCACGCCCTTGCGCTCCGTCGCGCGCACGCTCCCGAGGTCGTAGAGCGTCGTCGTGCCATCCGCCGTCCACGCGTGCGCGAGCACGCGCGCCTCAGCCGGGCGGCCGTCGACCTCGAAGACGACCGGCAGCGGATCGACGACGTCGGTCTCGTGCCCGAGATGCAGCCGTCCGGTGAAGCCCGGCCGCGGCGGCGCCCACGGCCGGTCGGTGTCCCAGGTCGCCGTCTCCAGCGACAGGTCGGTCCCGACGAGGTCGGTCCGAGAGCTAGACGTTTCCGTCGAGCCACTCCCGCATCGAGGCGTGACGCGGAGAGTGCTCGCCGGAGGCGATCTCGCGACGGATCTCGCCGATCAGCCCGAAGCGCTCCGCCTGCACGTTGTGCTGGTGGATCGTCTCCAGGTTCTCCTGGCGCGCGGAGAGGAAGTGGCGGTCGCCGAGGAAGTCGAGCTGCTCGAGCACCCCGCGCACCATCTCGCGCACGCAGTCCTCGACGAAGCGCGGGCGGCGGTGGGCCTTCTCCACCACGGCGCCCTCGTCGGAGCGCTTCATCAGCTCGTAGATCTCCGAGGACATCGACTCCTCCACGATCTTCACCAGCAGCTCGGCGTCGATGTCGGTGTCGCAGTCCTCGGGGCAGCCGATGTGCAGCGTCCCCAGGCCGCGCTGGTTGTGCGTGGCGACGGGCACGGCCTCGAAGATGCGCTCGATCTCCGCCTCGCCGAACCCGTCGGCGAGCAGCCGCTCGCGCGAGCGCGCCTGCACGGCCGTCTGCGCGCACGGGCACGCGGTCATGCCCTGGGCGCGGACGCCGATCAGCCGCCGCGTGCCGATCTCGGACGCCACGGCGGCGCCCAGCAGCGAGTAGATCTCCTGCGTCTGGATGCCGGAGACGGGCGCCGGCTTGTGCTCGGGATAGCGCGCCTCGATGTGCACCTCGGCGGCGCGCGCGTCCTGGCGCTCGCGGACCTTCTCGGCGATGTGCTGGGCCAGCGTCTCGGCGCGGAACGCGCTCTCGCCGAGCACGACTTCGCCGATCGCGTCGTTGACGACCTCCTCGAAGCGGCTCATGTGCGCGCCCTTCTGGTGCGGACCGAGGTCGACGAAGCAATCCAGGCGCGCCGAGAATAGCTGCTCGGAGCCATTGGCGCGGATCCGGATGACCTTCTCGACGTTCGTCACGCCCACGCGCGAGAGCGAGAGCGTGAGGGTGGGAGCCTGGCTCTGGACGTCTTCGAGGGACAGAGTCATGACACCAAGGCTAGGGACTGGACGAAAGGACCAAGGTTTCACCAAGGACAGACCGCGTATCTCGTGCTACAAACCGCGGCGACACTCAGACACGAGCGCAGTTTCACGGCTCGGCCACATTCGCGATTGCTCGCGGACGCCGCTGCTCGGGCGGCACAAACGGATAGGCACGGACAGGAGCGGCCTCCGGGAGGCGACGCTCGCAGTCACGACCCGAAGGATTTGAGGGGTTGGGCACCAAGACCGAAGCATTGCTGGTGGACGAGGCGCCGATCACGGAGATCGATGAGCTCAAGCCACTGATTGCCGAAGGCCAGGAAAGGGGGTTCCTGACCATCGAGCAGATCGCCACCTCGCTGGAAGAGGTGGAGGTCACGAAGGAGCAGGTGGCGGAGCTGCACACCTACCTGGAAGGCGAGGGCATCGACATCGTCAACGCCGACGGCAAGCCCGCGGTGTCCGAAGGAGGACGCTTCGAGCCCGCCGCCGGCCGTACGAAGGACGCCGACGGCCCGCGCAAGCCGGAGATCGACCTCACCGTCGAGCCCAGCCTCGATTCGCTGCGGCTCTACCTGCGCTCGATCGGCCGGGTGCAGCTGCTGACGGCCGACCGCGAGGTCACCCTGGCCCAGCGGATCGAGCGCGGCGACCTGATGGCCAAGCAGGAGATGGTCGAGGCGAACCTGCGCCTCGTCGTATCGATCGCCAAGGGCTACCTCGGCCGCGGCCTGTCGTTCCTGGACCTGATCCAGGAGGGCTCGCTGGGGCTGATCCGCGCGGTGGAGAAGTTCGACTACCGGCGCGGCTACAAGTTCTCCACGTACGCGACCTGGTGGATCCGCCAGGCGGTGACGCGGGCGATCGCGGACAAGGGCCGCACGATCCGCATCCCCGTCCACATGGTGGAGAAGCTGAACAAGGTCGTGCACGTCGAGCGCCAGCTCGTGCAGCAGCTCGGCCGTGAGCCGCTGCCCGAGGAGATCGCCGCCGAGCTGGAGTGCACGGTGCGCGAGGTCCGCGACATCCTGCGGATGGCGCAGCAGCCGGTCTCGCTCGAGAAGCCGATCGGCGAGGAGGAGGAATCCGAGCTGGGCGACTTCGTCGAGGACGAGGCCGCCGAGTCGCCCTTCGAGGTGGCCTCGGAGAACCTCCGGCGCGAGAACGTGCGGCGGGCGCTGGATGCGCTGCCGCAGCGCGAACGGGAAGTGATCGAGATGCGCTTCGGCCTGACCGGCGCGCGTCCCTACACGCTGGAAGAGGTCGGGCGGGCGTTCAACGTCACGCGCGAGCGCATCCGGCAGATCGAGAACCACACGCTCAAGAAGCTCGAGTCGCTGCCCGAGGCGCAGCGGCTGCGCGACGCGACCTGAGCAGTCATCGGTATACGGCCGGGCGCGCGAGTCCAGGCGCGGCCCGGCCGCTTCGCCTCGACGTGCGTCAGCGCCGCGGCGTAGCGGAGAGACCGGTCAGAGCCGCGTCCGGATCTCCTGCCACAGCGCGCCGTAGGCGCGAGCGGCGGCGCTGCGCGGGGCGAAGTCGGCGATCGGGCGGCGCTGCGCGCCCATGCGCTCGACGTCGGCGGCGGCCGGGATCGCGGTCTCCAGCACCGCGGCCGGCTGCTCGTCGCGCAGCTGCCGCATCACCTCGCGGTGCAGGCGCTTGCGCCGGTCGACCATGCTGAAGAAGGCCATCACGCGCGGGCCCTCGTCAGAGAGCAGCTGCTCGATCTGATCGAAGGTGCGCGACGAGAGCGTCGCCGGGATGATCGGGACGAGCAGGACGTCGGCGGCCTCGAAGACGCTCTCGGAGACGAGCGAGACGCTCGGCGGGCAGTCCAGGAACGTGTACTCGTACTCGCCGGCGAGCGGCTCGAGCACGCGCGCCAGCCGGGCGGTGGGCTTCTTGGCGCCGTCGAGCGCGAGGTCCATGTGGCGGTAGGAGAAGTCCGCCGGCAGCAGGTCCAGGCCCTCGTGGTCGGTGCCCTTGATCAGCGCGTCGACGTCGCTGCGCCCGCGCACCAGTGCCTTCCCTCCGCCCTTGACCTTCGGCTTGACGCGGAACAGGTACGTGCTGGCGCCCTGCGGATCGAGGTCCCAGAGCAGCGTGGGCGCACCGCCGCTCGCGGCCAGGCGGGCGAGGTTGACGGCGGCGGACGTCTTGCCGACGCCGCCCTTGACGTTGTAGGTGGCGAAGACCGTGCTCATCCGAACGTCCGCTTCACCGCGGCGCGGCGGGGCGCGGCGGCGAACTCGCCGAACTGGGCGGCGAACTCCGTGCGCGCGCGGTGCTGGTCGCGCCCGAGCCGGTCGATCAGCGCGCCCATCGCGAGCAGGCCCTCCGGCCCGCCCGGCTGCGCGCCGACCTCGGCCGTGAGGGCGCGCAGCGTGTCGGCCTGGACCTCGAAGTCCTGAAAGCGGCCCAGCACGTCCTGGAGCCCCTTCAGCGCCTTGATCATCGGCTTGACCTCCTCGGCGGGGAAGAGGCCGCCGAAGAACTCGAGCAGGTAGCGGAGCTCCTTGCCCACCTTGCGCAGGTCGTGCAGCGCCTCGTGCGGGCTGTCGTCGCCGATCGCCTCGCCCATCCGGACCATGCGGCGGTAGACCTTGACGATCCGCTCGCCGGCGAGCAGCTCGATCGGCGGCGTGTCCTCGAGCGCGCCGAGTCCAGCCCAGGCCTGGAGCGCGCCGGCGGTCCGCTTCGAGCCCAGCGCGCGCTTCATCGCCGCCAGCGCCCGGGCACGGTGGGCGGCGAGCACGGCGTTCAGCGGTGCGAGCGCGTCGCGGTCCGCATAGTCCTCGAAGTCGAGCAGCTGGACGTCCAGGTCGCGCGTCTCGCCGGTGATCTGCTGGATCCGCTTGAGCTCCTCGCGCAGGTGCTCGAGCGCGCCCTCGGGGAAGACGGCCTTGAGCTGGCGCAGCAGCGAGCGCGCGCGGCGCACGGCGACGCGCAGGTCGTGCAGGAACTCGCTGTCGACGTCGGCGAGCGTGCCGGGCAGGTTCGCCTCGGCGATCGCGTGCGTGCGCGCGAGCACGGCCTCCGCGGCGGCGCCGGCGGGCTGGCGCCGGATCAGCGCGACGTCGAGCTTGGAGCTGGTGCCGGAGGGCAGCGCGCCCGCCGCGGCGATCGCCTCGTCGGCGAGCGGCTCATCGGCCCGCGCGAGGCCGAGCGAGCGGCCGAGCACGCGCTCCACGCGTTCGAGGTCCTTGTCGTAGCCGCGCACGGGCGCGGCGCACACGCGCGAGCGCAGCCCCGCCGGCTCCTGGAGGCTGAGCCGCACGACGACCTTCTCGTCCTCGTTGAGGACAGCCAGCCGGCGGCTGCGCACGGATACCCGCGCCGCCGGGGTGAGCGCGCGCATCTCGACGTTCCCGGCGAGGCGGGCGCGCAACGCGCCGGGAAGGTCGCGCGCGAACAGGCGCTCGGGCGCGTCCGGCACGCTCGCGCGGACCGTCTCCGCGCCGGACGCCCGGTCGAGCAGCACGAGCTCCCGGTCGCCGTGGCGGAGGATCAGCCCGGCGGCGTGCAGGCGGCCGTCGAACGTGTCGTAGAACGTCCACCGCGAGGTCCGCGCCGGCTCCGCGTGCAGGTTGAAGTGTGACGCGAGCGCGTCGCCCAGATCGAGGCCGTCAGGCAGGAGGTAGGCGGGCATTCGCGGGCCGCAGTGTCGCAGAGCCGGTACCGTCCCGCCCAGTGGCGCGCACCGAACGGAGGCTCGGCGTCTGGGCCGGCTTCACGCTGCCGGAGCTCGGCCTGGCGCGCGACCGCGGGCCCGCCCGCCGGACGGAGGCGGCCTATCACGACACGGCCGACCTGCGGCTGTTGCGACAGGGCGTCACGCTGTGCGAGACGGAGGGCGCCTGGCGGCTGCGGGCGCCGGGCGCCTCGGCGCTCGAGGGCTCCGAGGACGAGTTGCGCGCGCTCACGCTCGGGTGGGCGCTGGGCGCGCCGGTGGAGCCGGTCGCGCAGCTTGTGACAGCCCGTCGCACGCTCGTCCTGCGCGACGCGCGCGGCCGCGCGGTCGCGACGATCTGCGACGACGACATCGCGGTGCTGCGCGGGCGCCGCGTGGCCGCGCGCTTCCGCGAGCTCGAGCTGCGGGCCGGCTCGGCGCGGCGGCTGGAGCGGCTCGAGGCGACGCTGCGCGAGGTCGGCGCGCAGCCGGTCGACAGCGTGCCGAAGCTCGTCCGCGCGCTGGGACAGACCGCGATCGCGCCGGTACTCGAGCCCGGCGAGCCGGCGACGGCGGCGGACGCGGTGCGCGCCCGGCTCACCCGCTCCCTCGCGCGCTGGAGCGAGAGCCACGCCGCGCTGATGCTGTCGGGCAGCCAGGAGAGCGTTCGCTCGGTCCGGTCAGCAGCCCGCGCGCTGCGGCGCGAGCTGCGCCCGTACCCGCCGGCAGCCGCCGTGCGCGAGCAGCTGGCGTGGCTGATCGAGGCGCTCACGCCGGTGCACCGGCTGGACCAGCTGATGGCGCGGGCCGGCGACGCGCTCGCGGGAGACGAGCAGGCGCCCGGCGCGGGGCTTCGCGCGCAGCTCGCGGCCGACCGCGCCGCGGCGCTCGCGCAGGCGCGGGCTCGGCTTCGCGAGGAGCGCTACGCGGCGCTCCTGCGTGACGTCGCGCGGCTCGTCGAGGCGCCGCCGCTCGCGCCGGGCCGCGGCGCGCGGGCTCCGGAGGAGGTCCTCGCGCGGCTGGTGCGCGAGCCGCTGCGGCGCGTGCGGCGCGATTCGACCGGCGACCTCGAGAAGCTGCGGCGCCACGTCGAGCGCCTGGACGTCGCCGCTCGCGCGGCGGCGCCGTACGCCGGGCCCGAGGCGCGGCGCGCGATCGGGGAGCTCGCCGACCTGCGGGCGCTGCTGCGCGAGCACCACCGGGCGCTCGCCTCCGTCGAGACGCTCCGCGCGCTCGCCGAACGCAGCGGCGAGACCGCCTGGGAGGCGGGCCTGCTCGCCGGCGCCGAGCGCGCGCTCGCCGCCGAGGTCCGCGCCGGCATCGCCGACGCGCTCGAGCGCGCGACGCGCCGCAAGCTCTGGGCCTGGGTTCCCTAGCGTGACGCCTCACGCTCGACCGTCACGCGCTCGGGCGCGCCCAGGTCCGGCGCGAGCGTCGTGAGCGTCCAGCGCCGCCCGTCCTCGGTCGACGCGGCGAGGCAGAACCGCCCCCAGACCACGGCGAGCCCGCGGGCCCAGACGTCGACGAGCCACGAGAACGGCAGCGTCGCCTCCAGCCGCTCGCCGGACCGGCGCACGCCGGGCGGCCCGTCCATCCGCAGGTCGACGTCCGCCTCCGGCTCGCCGAGCCAGGCGCGCAGCGCGGTGACGACGCGCCCGTAGAGCGCGGCGTGCAGCCGCGCGCGCTCGCCCTCGGCGATCGGCTCGCCCCGGCTCGCGGCAACCGTCGCCACGAGCCGTTCCTGCAGGCCGCCGCCGAGCCGCAGCAGCATGAACAGCTCCGGAACCGGCGGCGGCGCCCCGGGTACGCCCGGATGCCCGTCCTGCCGGGCGAACCGGTCGCCCGGGCCGCGCGTGCCGAGCAGCAGCACCCGCGGGTCGGCCGCGTGTCGCTCCCACGCCTCGAGCACGTCCAGGCAGGCGCACGGCTCGCCGCCGAGCGCCGCGAGGGCGCGCTCGCCCTCGACGTCCGCGTGGTCGGGCAGTCTCAGCCGGCCTTCCTCCCAGCGCACGCGATGCGTCTCGCCGCCGCACTCGAGCGTCGCCTGCGCGGGCGCGATGCCGCGCCACCACGCGCTCATCCGGGAACCCGCAGGAGCTCGAGCGCAACGCGGATGACCGCGCGCTCGGTGTCCGCCGTCGGCAGCAGGTCCAGTCGCGTGGCCTTCGGATCGATGCCGGGCGAGAACTCGATCTCGCCGGTGTCGCGGTCGCCGTCGCCGGACCAGCCGCCCATCTCACCGAGGTGGAAGTTGCCGCGGTCGTCGCGCGCCCACCACGCGATCGTCGGCACGCCGAGCGCGAGGTCGGCCGACCAGCCGAGCAGGCCCGGCCGGACGTCGACCTCGATCCGGAAGCCCGCCGGCGTCGCCTCCAGCGACGCGACGGTGACCACGATGCCGTCGAACGGCGGAGTCCGCACCCCGAGCACCGCGCTTCCCTCCCGCCCCTGAGCGCCCTGACGCGCGTACATCGAGCGCCACGGCTCCGGCAGCTGCACGTGGCCTGCGGCGCGCGCGTGGCGGTGCGCGCGATGGGCGGCCCGCACGGCGGCGAGGCCGGTCGTCGGCGAGCCGCACGATGGGCGGCGGGCCGTGCATCGGCGAGATCCTGCTCCGCCGCGGCGTCTGCGCGCGCAACCTCACGCTGACGCTCGCCTCATCCTCGCCCAGGCTCACGTACCGCACGTGCATGCGCCTCTCGGGCCGCTCGATCACCCGGTCGCAGGAGACGAGCCGCGGCGCGGCGGCGGGTGCCGCGGGGACGGCCGTGCGCGTGCGGCCGAATGCAAGGTGGTGGCGCAACCCGTCCTCGTGGCGCAGCGCGATCGCCTCGCCGTACTCGTCCAGCAGGGGCTGCGCGGACGCGGCATCGACGGCACCGGCCGCGACCAGCGCGGCCGCCGCCGCGCCGAGCGGCGAGATCAAGGACGGCCCGTGCCGGTCGCCGCGCGCCAGCAGCAGCCGCTCCCCGGCGAGCCGCACCATCGCCTCGATCCGCGAGCCGTCGGACTTCGCCGGGCTGCCGGTCGTCAACGGCGGCGGCGTCGACCTCGCGCCGCCGCGCTGGGCGCTCCGGCTCGCCGAGGCCGGCCACGGCCTGGCCTTCTTCGACGAGATCTCGACGGCGCCGCCCGCGGTGCAGGCGGCGCTGCTGCGCGTCGTGCTCGAGCGCACCGTCGGCGACCTCGAGCTGCCCGCCGGCGTCTCGGTCGTCGCGGCCGCCAACCCGCCCGAGCAGGCGGCCGACGGCTGGGATCTCTCCCCGCCGCTGGCCAACCGCTTCTGCCACCTCGACTGGCCGGTCGACGCGCGCATCGTCGCCGACGGCTTCTCCGCCGGCTGGCCCACCCCGCGGCCACCGGTGCTGCGCGACGGCTGGGAGCGGCGCGTCGCGGTCGTGCGCAGCTGGGTCGCGGGCTTCGTCACGGTCCGCCCGCCGCTCGCGATCGCCGTGCCGGAGGAGGCCGCGGGCGCGGGCCGCGCGTGGCCGAGCCCGCGCACGTGGGACACCGCCGCGAGGCTGCTCGCGGCGGCCGAGGCCGCCGGCGCCGGCGAGCTGGTCCGGTCGCTGCTCGTGCGCGGCTGCGTCGGCGCCGGGCCTGGCGTTGAGTTCATCACGTGGCTGGCCGAGGCCGATCTGCCCGACCCCGAGGCGGTGCTCGCCGACCCCGAGTCCTTCGTCGTGCCCGAGCGCGGCGACCGGGCATACGCCGCGCTCTCCTCGATCGCCGCGGCGGTGGCGGCGGAGCCCTCGCACGAGCGCTGGGCGCGCGGCTGGCGCGCGTTCGGGCGCGGGGGCGCGCCGGCGCCCGACGTCGCGGCGGCGGCCGCCCGCCCGCTCGCCCGCTGCCGTCCGCCCGGCGCGCCGATCGCGGACGAGGTGAAGGCGTTCGCGCCGCTGCTGCGCGACGCCGGGCTGCTCGTGTGATGGATGCCCGCAAGGTCGCCGCCGCGCGGCTGTGGGCGGCGAGCCGCATGCCGTATCTCGCCAGCGCGCTGTTCGCGTGCACGATGCGCGCGGATCCCGGCTCGCGAACGATCGGCGTCGACCGCTCCTGGCAGGTGCGCGCCGATCCCGCCGTGGTCGCCGAGCTGCCCGTCGACGAGCTCGGCCGGCTGCTGCTGCACCTGTGCGGGCACGTGCTGCGCGATCACGCGGGTCGCGCCGAGGCGCTCGGCGCGGACGCCGTCCGCTGGAACCGCTGCGGCGACGCCGAGATCAACGACGACCTCGGCGAGCACGTGCCGGGCGTGGCGAGCGAGCTGCCCGCCACGCTGGGGTGCGAGCCGTTCCAGCTCGCCGAGCGCTACTACGAGCTCGCGGCGCCCGGGCCGCGGCTGTGGGACTGCGGCTCGGGCGCGGATGGCTGCGAGCGCCCCGGCGATACCCCGGGCGGGCTCGACGGCCGCCAGGCAGAGCTGCTGCGGCTCGGCGTCGCGGCGGAGATCCAGCGCTTCCCCGGCGACGTGGCGGGCGGCTGGCGGCGCTGGGCGGAGACGGTCCTGCCCTCCCGCGTCGACTGGCGGCGCGTGCTCGCGGCCGAGGTCCGCAGCGCGCTCGCGGCCGTCGCGGGACAGGTGGAATACAGCTACCGCCGGCCGTCGCGCCGCGCGCAGGCGACGCGCGGCGTCGTGCTGCCGACGCTGCACCGCCCGATGCCCGACGTCGCGATCGTGTGCGACGCGTCGGGCTCGATGCACGAGCGCCTGCTCGCCCGCGCGCTCGCCGAGGTCGAGGCGGTCCTCGCCCGCGGCGGCATCCGCGGCGCGCGCGTGCTGGCGGTCGACACGGCGGTCCACGCCGTCCGCCGCGTCACGCGTGCCGCGCAGGTCGAGCTCGCCGGTGGCGGCGGGACCGACATGGGCGCCGGGCTGGCCGCCGCGGCCGCGCTGCGCCCGCGACCCTCGGTCGCGATCGTCTTGACCGACGGCTTCACGCCGTGGCCGGACCGTCCGCCGCCCGGCATCCGCGTGGTGGTCGGCCTGCTGAGCGAGGGAGCCGAATGGCCCGCGCGGCGTGGGCGCGCGCGGTGGTGATCCAGGCTTAGGCCGCCAGCGCGGCGCGGCGGGCCGCGGCGACGACCGGTCGCCACGGCCCGCCGTGCTCGCGCACGAGCGCGGCGAGGCGGCCGCCGCGGCCGCCCATGTCGATCGACCACCGGCCTGGTGCGAGCAGGCGCGGCTCCCGCTGCGGGACATGCCCGGAGATCTGCGGCCACGGCGACGGCTCCTCGCGCGGCCACTCGCCCGCGTGCAGCCACAGGATCCCGCCGTGGGGGGCGGCGCCGCCGCGGGCCGGCCCGACCCAGTCGAACAGCGGCTCGCCGCCGCCCCGGTGCCAGCGGTCGTTGAGCTCCGCGGCGCACTCGGCCGCCGTGCCGGGCAGGCCGCGGGCCAGCCTGGGGTGCAGCCCGGCATGCGTCACCAGCCAGTCGCCGGCCGCGGCCGCCGCGTGCGGCCAGCCGCGTGTCGCCAGCAGGGCGAGCGCGGCGCCGTGATCGCCCGCGCGCAGCAGCTGTGCCTCGTGGTTGCCGGCCAGCACCACGTCCAGCGCGCCGGCCGCGAGCTCGGCGGTCGCGAGGTTGTCCTCGGGCGACGCGTGGCGGTCCAGCAGGTCGCCGACCTGCACGACCCAGGCGCCCTCGCGCCGCCTCGCCTGCTCGACCCCCGCCGCGGCGAGCACCGCGCGCAGCGCGTCCGCGCGCGCATGCACATCGCCGATGACGACCTCGAGCATTCCCCCACACCTTGCCCATCTCCCCGGACGGCATGTGAAGTTCCGGAGATCAGCCGGCGAACAGCGTCGCGCGGATGCGCGCGGCAAGCGTGATGCGGGTGGCGCGAGCGTCCATCCGCTCCTGCCGCTCGCGCATGCGCGCGACCATCAGATCGGTCAGCACGTCGATCAGCTCGGGATGATCGGCGAGCAGCGGGGCGTACTGCCGCGCGCCGATCTCGTAGACGACGGCGCCGTCCAGCGCGCGCACCGTGGCCGTGCGCGGTGCGCCCGTGAGCAGCGACATCTCGCCGAGCACGGCGCCCGCGGTCACCACGTCGACGACCGTGTCCTCGCCGCCGCCGCCGCCGCGCAGCAGGATCTCCAGCTCGCCCTCCGCGAGGACGAACAGCGAGTCCCCGTCCTCGCCTTGGACGACCAGCCGCTCGGTCGGGCCCAGCGTCAGCGGGCGGGCGGTGCGGGCGAGCGCGCCGAGCTCGTCCGGCGCCAGCAGCGCGAGGATCGGGACCTCGGCGAGCAGCGCGTGGATCTCGTCCGGCCGGCGCCGGTAGGTCGCGGGCAGCTCCGCGCCGACCTGCAGCTCGGGCCCGTATCCGTCGTGGCGCTGGAGCAGCGCCACGCGCGCGGGCTGGTTGACGTGCGCCTCGAGCAGGCTCACCTGGCGCGGGACGCACTCGCTGCCGGTGTAGGTCCATGAGCTCGTGGTGCTTGGCCCACGCGGCGACGTGGTTCATCGAGTCGCGGTACTGCGCGCAGGCGGACGCGTACAGGCCGTCCTGATCGGCGAACAGCCCGCTCACGGCGCCTGCGACCCCGCGACGGGGATCCCGCCGTCGAGCGCGCGCAGCTCGACGAGCAGCTGCTGGGAGAAGAGGTGGCCGAACGAGAACGGGTCCTCGTCGTCGGTGGCGCCCGCGCGGACCCGCGGGTCGAGCGACTCCCAGGCCCACGCCGCCCCCGGCAGCAGGTCGCGCGCCGGGACGATCGTCAGCGCGTGCTGCCCCGCGGCGCCGGCCGGCGCGGGGCGGTCCTCCCAGCCCGGGCATCCTGCCACGCGGGTCAAGCCATCCGGTGAAGTGGCGCGCGCCCGCGCTTGCCGGCGGGCTCGAAGACCTCCAGCGCGCGCAGGCACGCCGCGGCCTTCTGCGCGAGCGCGAGCGGCGTGCCCATCGCGGCGGCGAGCTCGCGCGTGCTGAACTCGCCCTCCAGCGGCGGCAGCAGCCGCGCGAGGTCGGCCGCGCCGCGCAGCTCGACGCCGTCGAGCACCTCGATCAGCCGCCGCTCGCCGGGGTCGCGCGTGTACCGCCGCCCGCGCACGGGCGACGGCGCGCGCACATGGTCCTCCGAGCACAGCAGCAGCTCGATCGTCAGGTTCGGGTGGTCGAGCAGCGTGGGGAAGGAGACCAGGCCCTCGAAGATCGCGGTGAAGCCGGGGCGCTTGGGCGAGGGCCGCGTCGAGAGGACCATGCCGTGCTCGTCCACGCGCACGATCCGGCGGCGCGCGGGGATCGGATGGACGAGGCGCACGCGGAACGCGTCCAGCAACGCGTCCATTTTCGGCCGGAGCGGTGAGAAGGACCCGGTCTGGATCTCCACCAGCTCGCCGTCGGCGCGCACGACGTCGATCACGAATCCCCCGACCGGGACCTCGAGCCGGTCGCCCGGACGGGCCAGCCACTCCTTCAAGGCCGCATGCAGCGGCCCCTCGCGCAAGATCCCGATGCCGGTCACGAACCGGAGAGTTTTCTCCACGCTCCGGACTTGACGCGACCGCGCAGCGTGTGCATACTGCCGCGCAACGGTTCCAAAACCGTTTTCGGAGACCATGGAGGAGAGAGTCACCATCCGCGAGCTCGCCCGGCTCAGCGGCGTGTCGGTCGGCACGGTATCGCGCGCGCTCAACGGCTATGCCGACGTGCGTTCTGAGACCCGTGAGCGGATCATGCGCCTGGCCCAGGAGCTCGACTACACGCCGGCCGCGGCCGCGCGCAGCCTGGTCACCCAGCGCTCGCACGTGATCGGCGTGTTCATGGAGACCGGCGAGGGTCACCCCGACCTCCAGCACCCGTTCTTCCACGAGGTCCTCGGCGGCCTCAAGCAGCGCGTCGGCGCCCAGGGCTTCGACCTGCTGCTGTTCGCGTCCGAGCGGCCCGGCAACGGCTACGGCCCGCACTCCTACCTCAAGCGCGCCCGCCACCACTCGGTCGACGGCGTCGCGCTGATCGGCCTCGACCAGGAGCACGCGGAGGTGCGCCGGCTCGTGCGCGCCGGCCTGCCCTGCGTCGGCATCGACATGGACATCGAGGGCCCCGCCGCCGAGGTCGTCATGTCCGACAACGTCTCGGGCGCCGAGACGGCGGTCCGCCACCTGCACGCGCTCGGGCACCGGAGGATCGCGACGATCACCGGGATGCTCGAGTCGCGGCCGGGCATCGACCGCCTGCGCGGCTATCGCGCGGCCGCGCAGGCGCTCAATCTCGCCTACCGCGACGAGTACGTCGCCTATGGGGACTTCTACGCCGAGTCCGGGCGCGAGCAGACCGCCCGGCTGCTCGAGCTTCCCGAGCGCCCGACCGCGATCTTCGCGGCGGCCGACATGATGGCGATCGGCGCCGTGCGCGCCGCCGCCGAGGCCGGCCTGCGGGTGCCCGAGGACCTCTCGATCGTCGGCTTCGACGACATCCAGCTCGCCCCCCACGTCAATCCCCCGCTCACCACCCTGCGCCAGGACAAGCTCGGCCTCGGCGCGGCGGCGGGCGATGCGCTCGTAGCGCGCATCGCCGGCGATCCCGATCGCCCGTCGCTGCGCCGGCTTCCCGTCGAGCTCGTCGTCCGCGGCTCCACCGCCCCGCCGGCGGAGTAGGAGGTCCATCGACAGCGCGTTGCCCTACGAGGTCGTCCCAGCCGCAGTACCAAAACCGTTTTTGTCCACTCGGAGGAGGAACACTCTCGTGCGCAATAGGCTCGTGGTCGCCGCGTCGGCGATCGCGTTCGTGCTCGCCCCCGCGGCCCTCGTGGCCTGTGGTGGCGACGACAACTCAGGCTCCAAGCCGGCAGGCCAGGCGGCGACGGGCGATCAGCTCCAGAAGGGCGTGACCCTGACGCTCTGGACGATGCCGAACTCGCCCAAGCCCAAGGAGGACCTGCAGAAGATGGTCGAGCCGTTCACGGCCAAGACGGGCGTGAAGGTCGACGTGCAGGAGGTCGGCTGGGACGTCCAGTTCGACCGCATCCGCAACGCGGCGGTCTCGGGCGAAGGGCCTGACATCACGCAGGCGGGCACCACGCAGGTGCCGTTCTTCGCCGCCCTCGGCGGCTTCGCGGACCTGAGCGAGCGCGTCGGCGACATCGGCGGCAAGGACGCCTACGCGACGGGGATCTGGAGCACGACCCTCCTCGAGGGCCAGGACGGCACCTGGGCGGTCCCGTGGTTCACGGAGGCGCGCTCGATCTACTACCGCAAGGACGTGCTCGAGAAGGCCGGCATCGACCCGGCGACCGCCTTCAAGGACCTGGACTCGTTCAAGGCGACGCTCGAGACGATCAAGCAAAAGGTGCCGGGCATCAAGCCCTTCGGCGCGCCCGGCAAGAAGGCGTTCGACCTCGTCCACAACGTGATGCCGTTCGTGTGGGACAACGGCGGCGCCGAGCTCTCCAGCGACGCCAAGACCTCGACGATCAACTCGCAGCAGGCGCAGACCGGCGTCGAGTGGATGGCGGGCCTGATCACCGCCGGGCTGTTCGACAAGAGCCAGCTCGAGCGCGACGGCACGCAGGTCGAGAACCAGTTCAAGGGCGGCAAGCTCGCGGTCTGGATCGGCGGCCCGTGGGTGCTCGGCTCGATCGACCGCGCCGACGACGACACGTGGGACTCGACGGCGCGCAAGAACGTCGGCGTGGCGCCCATGCCGACCGGTCCCGGCGGGAAGGCGTACACGTTCGTGGGCGGCTCGGACCTGATGATGTTCAAGGCCACCAAGCACCCCGACGAGGCCTGGGCGCTGATGAAGTTCCTCTCTGAGGACCAGACGCAGAAGGACTACGCGGCGCTGCTCGGGATGTTCCCGGCGCGGCTGGAGCCGCAGCAGCAGGTCGGTGACTCCGACGCCAATCACAAGGCGTTCTTCGAGGCGATCCAGAACGGGCGCACGTACGCGCCGATCCCGCAGTGGGGGCAGATCGAGAACGCCTACAAGACGCGCTTCGGGAACATCCTCGACAGCGCCGCCGGCGTGGGCGGCGGGTACAGCCCGGCGGCGGTGAAGACCCAGCTCGACGCGGCCGCCAAGGAAGCGGACGGCCTGCTGGCGCAGGCGGCCGGGTGAGCCAGGCCCTGGAAGAGAAGACCCAGCCGCGGGCCGTCGAGGCCCGCGGCCGGGCGCCGCGGCGCTCCGCCTCGCGCGCGCGGACGCGGCTGGCCTACTGGCTGATCGCGCCGGCGGTCGCGTTCATGGTGCTGGTGCACCTGCTGCCGGCGGCCGGCGGCTTCGTGCTCAGCTTCAAGCGGCTGAACACGTTCACCTTCGCGCGCCTGTTCGACGCGCCATGGGCGGGGCTCGACAACTACCGCTCGATCCTCTTCGACGCCGGCAACCCGCTGCGCGACGGCTTCTTCGGCGCCGTGCAGAACACCGCCGTCTACACGTTCTGGACGGTCGGGCTGACCCTGGCCGGCGGCCTCGCCGTGGCCCTGCTGCTGAACCGCCCGATGAAGGGCATGCGCATCGTGCGGACGCTGATGCTGACGCCGTGGATCGTCCCCAGCTTCGTCGTCGCCGTGCTGTGGCAGTTCATGTGGCAGAGCGACGTCGGGATCGTCAACAAGGTCCTCGTCGACTACACCGGCATCCTCGGCCACCGGCCGATCTGGCTGCTGGGCCCGAACACGATGTGGGCGATCGTGATCCCGAGCGTGTGGCGCGGGCTGCCGTTCGCGATGCTGATCTTCCTCGCCGGGCTGCAGGCGATGCCGCAGGAGCTGCACGAGGCGGCGGCGATCGACGGCGCCGGACCCTTCCGCCGCTTCCGCCACATCACGCTGCCGCTGCTGCGGCCGCTGATCGCCGTGCAGCTGCTGTTCACGGTCATCTACTCGGCCTACCAGTTCGCGATCCCGGTGATCATGCTCGGGACCAATCCGGGTGAGCACGCCGATCTGATGATGACCCTCATCTACCGGCAGTCGTTCTCCAACAACCTGTTCGGCTTCGGCGCCGCCGCGTCGACGCTCTTGATGCTGATCATGGCGGTGTGGGTGGCGGTCTGGTACCGCACCTTCAAGCGCGATCTGGAGGTCGTATGAGCGCTCGCCTCGTCAACCGGGGACTCGACGTCCTGACGTGGTTGGTCCTCCTGGTGATCCTCTCGCCCGTGCTGTGGCTCGTGGCGTCCTCGCTGCAGACCGACGGCCAGCTCTCGACCGGCGCGATGAACCTGCTCGAGCCGACGTTCACGGCGTTCAGCCGTATGTGGCAGACCGTCGACTTCGGGCGCTACTTGATCAACAGCCTGATCATCTGCACCGTCGCGGCGCTGGGTGCGACCGCGCTGGCGAGCTTCGCCGGCTACGCGCTCGCGCGCTTTCGCTTCAAGGGCTCGCGCCCGCTGGCGCTCGGCGTGATCGGGACGCAGCTGATCCCCGGCTCGATGTTCCTGCTGCCGACGTTCATCGGCTTCATCTGGCTCAAGCAGAACACGCCGATCCACCTCTACGACACTCGGCTCGGGATGATCCTCGTCTACACGGCGTTCTTCACGCCGGTGGCGATCTACTTCATGCGCTACTTCTTCGCGGCGATCCCGAAGGATCTCGAGGAGGCGGCGATGGTCGACGGGTGCTCCCCGTTCGGCGCCTTCGTGCGGATCGTGCTCCCCGCCGCCGCGCCCGGCCTCATCGCCACGTTCGTCTACGCGTTCCTGTTCGCGTGGGACGAGCTGCTGTTTGTCGCGTCGCTGACGCAGACGCACGCGGAGACGATCCCGATCGGGATCCGCAACTTCATCGGCAACTACCAGGAGAAGACGGCACAGCTGATGGCCGCAGGCGTGGTTTCGACCCTCCCCGTACTGATCGCCTTCTTCGTCACGCAGCGCTGGCTCGTGAAGGGCATCACCGCCGGGGCGGTGAAGGGATGACGGCGACCGCCCCCTCGCGGGCGCCGGAAGGCTCGTTCCCGACGGGCTTCCGCTTCGGCGCCGCGACCGCGGCGTATCAGATCGAGGGCGCCGCGCGCGAGGACGGGCGCGGCGAGTCGATCTGGGACCGCTTCTGCACGCTCCCGGGCGCGGTCGCCAACGGCGACACCGGCGATGTCGCGTGCGATCACTACCACCGCTGGGAGGAGGACCTCGACCTGCTCTCGGCGCTGGGGCTGGAGAGCTACCGCTTCTCGATCGCCTGGCCGCGCGTGCAGCCCGACGGGCGCGGGGCGCTCAACGCGAAGGGCGTCGCGTTCTACCGGCGGCTGGTGGAGGCGCTGCTGGAGCGCGGGATCGAGCCGGTCGCGACGCTCTACCACTGGGACCTGCCGCAGGCGCGGCAGCTCGCCGGCGGCTGGGCGGTGCGAGAGACGGCGTCGTACTTCGCCGAGTACGCCGCGGCGATGGCCGGCGCGCTCGGCGACGTCGTCGAGGGCTGGGTCACGCACAACGAGCCGTGGGTCGTCGCGTTCCTCGGGCACGCGCACGGCGTCAAGGCGCCGGGCGTGCGCGACTGGCGGACGGCGCTGACGGTCTCCCACAACCTGCTCGTCTCGCACGGCCTGGCCGTCGACGCGCTGCGCGCCGGGTCCGATGCGCCGGTCGGCATCACGCTGAACCTCACGCCGATGCGGCCGGTGGCGCCGAAGGACGTCGCGGCCGCGGTGCGGCTGGACGGCCACCAGAACCGCTGGTTCCTCGACCCCGTGCTGCGCGGGACCTATCCCGAGGACATGGTCGAGCACTACGAGCGGAGGTTCGGGACGCTGGGCTTCGGCGAGCTCGAGGTGATCGCGCGCCCGATCGACTTCCTCGGCGTCAACTACTACAACCCGGCTGCCGTGCGGGCGGCCCGCCGGGTCGCGCCGCTGGAGGCCGAGCTGGTCACGGCGCGGCCGCCGACCACCGCCATGGGCTGGACGGTCGACGCCGAGGGGCTGCACGAGGTGCTCACGCGCCTGCGGCGCGACTACGGCGACCTGACGATCTACATCACCGAGAACGGCGCGGCGTTCGACGACGAGCGCGCGACGGACGGCACGATCGAGGATCCCTCGCGCGTGGCGTACCTGGCCGATCACATCGAGGCGGTGCGGCGCGCGATCGCCGACGGGGTCGACATCCGCCGCTATTACGCGTGGTCGCTGCTCGACAACTTCGAGTGGGAGCACGGCTACGAGAAGCGCTTCGGGATCGTGGGCGTGGACTTCGGCACCCAGGTCCGCACGGTCAAGCGCAGCGGGCTCTGGTATCGCGACTACATCGCCGGCGTGCGGGGAGGTGCGGCCTGATGGCGCAGATCGCGTTCGAGGACGTCTCGAAGGTCTTCCCCGACGGCACGCGCGCCGTCGACGGGCTGGACCTCGAGATCGCCGACGGCGAGTTCACGGTCCTCGTGGGCCCGTCGGGCTCCGGCAAGTCGACGGCGCTGCGGATGGTCGCGGGGCTCGAGGACGCGACGCACGGCGCGATCTCGATCGGCTCGCGCGTGGTCAACGACGTCGCGCCGAAAGATCGCGACATCGCGATGGTGTTCCAGTCGTATGCGCTGTATCCGCACATGTCGGTCGACGACAACATGGGCTTCGCGCTCCGGATGCAGAAGGTCGAGCGGGAGTCGATCCGGTCGCGCGTGGGGCGCACGGCGGCGCGGCTGGGGATCCGCGAGCTGCTGGCGCGGCGGCCGCGGGCGCTCTCCGGCGGCCAGCGGCAGCGCGTCGCGCTCGGCCGCGCGATCGTTCGCTCGCCCGAGGCGTTCCTGATGGACGAGCCGTTGAGCAACCTCGACGCCAAGCTGCGCGTGGAGATGCGCGCGTACATCGCGCGCCTGCATCACGAGCTCGGGACGACGACGCTCTACGTCACGCACGACCAGACCGAGGCGATGACGATGGGCGACCGCGTCGCGGTCATGCGCGACGGGCGGCTCGAGCAGGTCGACTCGCCGCAGCGCCTGTACGAGCACCCGGCGAACGTGTTCGTCGCAGGCTTCATCGGGTCGCCGGCGATGAACCTGCTGCGCGGCCGCGTGGCCGAGGACGGCCGGCTCGAGCTCGGGACGCAGCGGCTGCGGCCGGCGCGGCGGACGACCCACGTCGGCGACGTGGTCGTGGGCATCCGGCCCGAAGCCGTGTCACCCGTGGGCGAGCTGGGCGACGACGTGCTCGAGCTGCGGGTCGTGCTCGCCGAGATGCTCGGGAGCGACGTGCTGCTGCACCTGCACTCCGAGGCGCCGTCGGTGCTGACGGGTGACATGCTCGATCTGGCCGGAGAGCTGGATGTCTCGGGCGAGGACCGGTTCATCGCGCGCGTGCCGCCCGACGTGCGGCCGGCCCCGGGCTCGGTCGTACGGCTGCGGGTGGACATGTCGCGGGTTCACCTGTTCGAGGCGGGGTCCGGGCGGGTGATTCTGCGCTGAGCCGTTCGGGGTTCGGGAGCGCCCGCGCGCGGTCTCAGTTGCGGATCCGCACGGCCGCCCCGATCGGCAGTCGCTTCGTGAGCTCGCGCACGTCCGCGTTGCGCATCCGCACGCACCCGTGCGACGGCCGCCCGGGGATCAGTCCCGGCTGCGACGTGCCGTGGATGCCGATGATCCCACCGCCCGGGTACTCGCTCAGCTTCGCGTAGCCGCTGGTGCCGTAGATGTACGGGCCATAGGCGGTCGTCGCGGGCTTGAGCTTGATCAGCTCGCGCACGTAGAACCGGCCCGCGGGCGTGGGGCTTCGAGCCGTGCCCACACCGACCGGCACCCGCCACGTCGCCCGGCCGTCCTCGAGCACCGTCGCCGTCAGCGCGTGCTTGTCGACCACCAGCGTCGTGTGCGTGACCTGCGTGTCGTCGAGCGTCGCGCGGCGGACCCAGCCGGTGCGCCCGTTCGGCCGGCCCGGGAGGCGGATGCGCACCCACATCCGCCCGCGCGAGTCGGGCTGCTGGCTGAGCATCACATAGACCTCCGGACTGCCCATCTCGGTCCTCGCGTGCAGCCGCGCGATCGTGCGCGCCGAGCCTTCCGGCGCCGTCCGCACCGGGGCCGCCGCCACCGGGTGCGCCCACGCGGTCGTCGCCCATTCGTCGGACAGCGTCGTGGCGCTCGGGGTCAGCGCGGCGAGGGCGAGGGCGGCGGCGATCGCGGGCATGCCGGATGGGATTGTGGCGCCTGGAGGAGATCATGCGACGGAGCGCCCGAAGGTGCCGCCCGCACGAGCCGGTGAGATCGACCCCCAGGCGGCCGGCTCCTCGCGCGCGGACGCCGCCGGGGTCGCCCGAAACACCTCCGCCGACGGCCCAGAACCGCGAGCGATCTGGCGCTATCATCGGCGCCGCCCGGTGGGATTCCCGAGCGGTCAAAGGGGACGGGCTGTAAACCCGTTGGCTCAGCCTTCGCAGGTTCGAATCCTGCTCCCACCATCCCCCTCCGCCGCAGGACAGCGGAGGCCATGTCCGGCCGCAGCAGGGAAAACCGCCCGCTGACGCCGGACATGGGGTGCCGCGCGTGGGCACGAAGATCGGCACGCCGTGGTGGTCGCCGCCCCAGTGAGCGGCGTAGTCGAATGTCTTGCGGCCGACGACGACCGCACCGGTCGCCATCAGCTCGGCGAACACCTGCCCGCTCAGCCCCGGCGGGTCGAAGTGCGGCCGCTCGGAGACGGGCTCGCCGAGCCACTCGTGCAGCCGGTCGCCGCCGTTCCCGAGCCCGTTGCCCGGGCCGTCCTCGGGCCCGGTGATGAACCCGTCGAGCGACATCGACATGTACAGGACGGACTTCGCCATGCGGTCTCCTTCCTCAGGCCTACAGCGCCCGTTCCAGCCGGTCGAACGCGTGCGGCACACCGCGGCCGTGCTCGTCGCGCAGCTCGTCGGACGGGAAGCCCCACTGGACCATCGTCATCAGGGTCGCCCCGTCTCGAGGCGCGAACGTGAACTCGGTTGCGCCTGAGGTCAGACGGCACCTTCAAAAAACGACCTGTCAGCGGCGGCGGAGCCTGACCGTCGACACGCGCTCGAGCGCGGCCCGGGTGCGCAGCGTGAGCGTCGCCGGCCTGTGGCTGCGGAGCACGCGCTTTCCGGCGCCGGTGAGCTTGAGCGTGACGGTGGTGCGCCCGGCGGCGACCGTGCGGGAGCTGCGGGCGAGAACGGTGCGGTGGTATTCGAGCGTCCAGGTCACGCGCCCGGTCACGGTGAACTGCTGCGTGAAATGCAGGCCGGACCGCAGCAGGGCGGTGAGCGTGGGACGGGTCAGGGCCGGCGCTCCGGGGCGGGCGCCGGTGACCGGCGCCCGCGTGGGCGGCGCCGTCGGCCGGGGGCCGCCGGTGACGGTTCGGGGCGGCGTCCTGATGATCGTCGAGGTGGGCGTCCCGATGTTGATAGTCGTGGCCGGCGGCTGCTGCTGATCGTCCGCCGGGGCCACCTTGCCCGTGCCGGTCATGGTCACGATCCACAGCACCGCCGAGTCCCCCGCGACCACGCCGATGTCCGCCGACCGGTTGCCGGTCGTCGTGGGATGGAAGAAGACGTGGATCCAGCACTGCGCGCCGACCGCGAGGACCGCGCCCCGGCACTCGTACATGTCCACGTCGAAGTCGTCCTCGTCGCCGTCGACGACCGGCTCGAGGTCGCGGGCGGCGCCGCCGCCCTCGTTCACGATCGGAACGGCGATCATGCCCCAACCGGAGCCGACGGTCCCCTCGGCGAAGTCGGTGTTCGCGTCCCCGGGAACGAGCTGCGGCCCGGTCGAGTAGCGGACGACGACGGTCTGCGAGGGGTATCGGACGCTGGCGACATCCAGCTTGCCGTCGTGATCGAAGTCCGCGGCCGCGAGCGCCGACTCCGAGCCAGGCTCCTCGCTCCTGGCCCACGGCACCTGCCCGCCGTCGAGGAACGACGGCTGGTAGCCGGCCGTGTACCAGTCGATCAGGCCGTCGCCGTCGAAGTCGGCGAGCAGCAGCTCGTCGCCGACCTCCGCCGTTCCGGTGGCAGGCGTCAGTCCGCCGTCGGCCGTTCCGAAGAGGACGCCCGGGCTCGACGGCTGGCTGTTCAGCCACTGATAGGTCACGCCGACATCGAGGCGGCCGTCGCCGTTGACGTCGGCGGTGGCGAGCGCGGAGCCCTCGGCGCCGAGCTGGTAGGTGACCGGCGCGCCGAACCCGGCGCCCGCCGCACCCGGCAGCACGGTCAGCGTGTATCCGCTCAGGACGACGAGGTCGGGATCGTCGTCGCCCCCGAGCGTGACGAGTTTCATCGCGTACGGGGCCATGATGGTGAGTGCGTCGGGGCTCGGCGCCAATGCCCCGTGGCCGTCGTTGAGCAGCACGCTCGCACTGTCTCCAAACGCCGCCACGACGTCGCGATCGCCGTCGCCGTCCACGTCCGCGACGGCCACCGCCGTGCCGCGCACGGCCTGCGGCGGGCGCACCGAGTACACGTCCGGTGAGCCCAGCCCGCCGCTCGCGCGCCCCTTGAACACCACGAGCGATCCGCTCTCGCCGAGCGTCGCGATCAGCTCGTCGCGCCCGTCGCCGTCGAGATCGGCGCCCGCCACGTCCGCGGTCGCCGACGGGGGCCCGCCCAGCCCGGCCGTCTGTGACGGCGCGAACCCGTCTTCGCCGTCGAGTACGAGCGTCGCCTGACCCTGCGCACCGGAGATGCCGGCGACATCAGGCCGACCGTCGCCGTTGAAGTCCAGTGCGGCGATGGTGTCCGCGGTGGCGCCGAGCGGCTCCGCAGGCTCGAAGAAGGGAAACACCGACGCGCGCGCGGGCGCGGCGAACGCCGGCGCGGCGATCGCGAGGCACACTGCGCAGCAGACAGCAAACCGATTTGGCATTCCGGCGCGGAATCCTTGCAGGCATCGAACCGGAAAGCCAGCGGCGGACGGTGGTGATCGCGACGTGTTTCGCCGTCGGGTGCGCGCTCATCGGGCTCGTCGAGTGCTACGTCTTTGAACGACGCTTTCGTCGCGCACCGGTCCGCGGCGTGGCGCTCCCGTCCTGGCGGAGCGGTTCGCCGACCGGCTTCCGGGACTGGCCGACGGGCAGCTCGGCGACGTGCACGGCGAGCCTCGGGCGGCCACCGGGCGGCGACAGGCCGACGCCTCCTCCGCGAGCGAAGACGACCTGCGTCGTTGCGCTTGACGAGCCCCCGCGCAGCATTCAGGCGACCCCGTCCCTCGGCCGAGTCCCAACCCGACGGGGGGACGGCGGGCGCGGTCTATCGCCGGACTTACGGTTGGCAGGCCGGACACTCGAGGGCCGCGCGGCTCCATGACCGGCCGGCTCGCGTCCCGTCCCCTGCCGTGGTGTGGTGGTGATCTCCTTGCGTCGTGTCCTGTTGCCCGTCTTGCTCTGCCTGTCCATGTGCTCCGCGCCGGCTGCGATGGCCAAGGCCAGCCATGATGGATGGCCGCCCATCAACGGCGCTCTGATCATGCACAAGCTCGATCAGAGCGGCCCGATCTACGCCCCGTTCCCGTTTCTCCACAACGAGCTGCTGGGCGGCCACGGCAACGACACGATCCACGCCGGCAACGCCGGGGATGTGATCTGGGGCGACTACAAGCCTTCGGGCCAGCCGACCACCCAGAGCGACGTGCTGCAGGGCGGGAACGGGCGGGACTTCATCTACGCGAGCCACGGCCACAACGTCATCGACACCGGCGGCGGCAACGACGTCGTACATGCCCACTTCGGCTACGGGTCGGTCACCTGCCATTCACCGCAGACCATCGTGTTCCTGTCGCACAAGTCCCGCAAGCTCTACACGCTCGAGGGGTGCCGGCGCATCAGCTACAAGACGGAGGGCCACTAGCTGGGTGAGCCTGGGTAGGTGTGGCTAGGGCCGGGCGGTCACAGGTTCGATCCTGCGACGATCTCGCGCCGCCGCGCGAAGAGATCCGGGACTCGTGAACCAGGATCGTGCCGCGGCGCCCCGTGCCGCTGCCGTGGCGGTGCGGAGTCATCCGTCGCCTCGTCCTCTGACGCGCGGGTCCAGGCGGGCCTGGAAGGCGTCGACCAGGAAGTTCGCGACCACAACGAGGATCACGCCCTCCAGGACCAGCGCCTCCAGCACGGGGACGTCCCGGCTGAAGATCGCGCCGCGGATCGTCAGGAACATCCCGGGGAGCGCGAAGCCGAACTCGATCGCCGCGGCCTGCATCAGCATCGTCGAGACGTTCACGCCGGTCATCGCGGCGACCGTCGGCGTGGAGATCGGCAGCGCGTGGCGGTTCAGCACCTGCCGCTCGGCGAGACCCTTGGCGCGGGCGGTGCGGATGAAATCCTCGCCGAGCGCCTCGCTCATACTCGCCTCCGCGATCCGGGCGACGAGCGCGGCGAGCGGCAGCGCGCAGCACACCCACGGGACCCACATCGCCTTCATGAACGCCAGCGGGTCCTCGCCGAACGGCCGGTAGTCGCCCTGGCCTGAGACGAACCCGAGCTTGTGGTCGCCGGTGTTCCACGAGAACAAGACCAGGACCGCGAGCGCGAGGAAGTAGGGCGGGCAGGAGAGCAGGAACGCGATCGCGACGTGCAGTGTGCGCGTGATCCACGTGCGTGGGTAGGCCGCACACCAGCGGCCGGCGAGGATGCCGAGGAACGTTCCGAGCAGCATCCCGCCGATGATCAGTTGCAGATCGACCGGGACGCGGTCGCGCATCATCGCCCCGACCGTCTGCCGCCCCCAGCTCGCGCACAGCGGGATGAAGTCTGGTCGCCGCCGTCGCGTGGGGTTGCAGCCCGCGCCGTCGGTCTCACCCAGCTCGCCCTGGACGATGTCCGCGAGATGCGCCGGCGTGTCCGCGATCGCCGCGCCCCAGCTCATCCGGTCCAGGCCCGCGTTGAACAGCACGTGGCCGAACGAGAGGGCGAGCAGCGTGGTCAGGACGAGCGCCGCCAACCGGCGCGCGAGGACGTGGTGCACGTGGGCTTATGTCCGGCTGCGCCGACTTGTGTCTACGGGTACGGCTCGGACTCACAGTCGTCCTTGCGCCGCCGAGCAACTGAGCAGCAGTCCTCGGTGTGGCTGGGCACGAGCGCGGCCTAGGGGCGTGTGGCGCCCTGGTGCCACGCGCTCGGCTTCCTTGAACCCACTGCCGGCGACCAGCGGAGGTCACTCGATCGCGTGGCGTTCTGGGTTCCTTGACTTTTGTTCTCTTCTGAGCGAGCTTCCCGGTGCTCAGTTCACCGGCCGGCGGGCCTACGGCCGCGCTCGGCCATGCACGATGTGGGGGGGACTATGAGGGGACGGACCACTGTGGCTTCGGCCGTGGCTATGGTCGCGCTGCTTGGGGGCGGCGCGTACGCGTCCGGCGCGCTGAGGCTCGACGACCAGCCGCCGGCGCCGCCCAACCATCCGATCGTCGGTCCAAAGCGACTCGACGCGGAGACGACGAAGATGATCGGCCAGATCGATCCTGCTCGGATACGGGCCGCGGATCTCGCGCTCGTCGGGTTCGGGACGCGGAACACGCTCTCGTCCCAGACCGACCCCGCGCGCGGCATCGGCGCCGCGCGCGACTGGATTTACGATCAGTTCCAGCAGATCGCCGCAACGTCGGGCGGGCGTATGACGGTCGAGCTGCAGAGCTACACGCAGGGCGTCTCGACCGGGATCCCGACGCCGACGGTGATCACGAACGTGGTGGCCACACTGCATGGGACCGACCCAGCCTCGGCCAACCGCTACTACTACGTAAGCGGCCACTACGACACGCGCTGCGGTAGCACGACCAACGCGACGTGCGACGCGCCCGGCGCCAACGACGACGCGTCAGGCGTCACCGCGGTGCTCGAAATGGCCCACGTCATGGCCACGCACGAGTTCGACGCGAACATCGTCTTCATGGCCGTGGCCGGTGAAGAGCAGAACCTCTACGGTTCGGCGCGCGCCGCGACGCTCGCCCAGCAGGCCGGCCAGGACGTTCAGGGGATGTTCACGAACGACATCATCGGCAGCTCGCTCGGCGGAAACGGCATCTCCGACCCGTACACCGTCCGGCTTTTCGCCGAGGGCGTCCCGACGAACGAGACGACGAGCGAGGCGAACACCCGGCGCTCGATCGGCGGCGAGAACGACTCGCCGGCCCGGCAGATGGCCCGGTTCGTCCGTTCGGTCGCGGAGATCCCCGAGACGGGGATGCACATCCAGACCGTGGACCGCCGCGATCGGTTCAACCGCGGCGGCGACCACATCTCCTTCCTCGAACGTGGCTTCCGCTCGGCGATCCGCTTCACCGAGCCGAACGAGAACTTCAACCACCAGCACCAGGACGTCCGCGTCGACCCGGACACCAGCGAGCAGATCGGCGACCTGCCCGAGTTCGTCGACTTTGACTACATCGCCCGCGTCGCGAAGGTCAACGCGGTCTCGCTCGCGGCGCTCGCGAACGCGCCGAGCGCGCCAAAGAACGTCCGCATCACGTCCAACCTGAGCTACGACACGGCCCTGCGCTGGAACGCCAACACAGAACCCGACCTCGCGGGCTACGAGGTCGTCTGGCGCAAGACGGACGAGACCGACTGGACGCACGTGATCCCGATCGGCCTGCCCGAGCCTGATGCGAACGGCGTCGTGCGGTACACGGCACCGCTCTCGAAGGACGACTTCTTCTTCGGCGTGCGGGCGGTGGACAAAGAAGGAAACCGGAGCCCGGTCGTGTTCCCGCGGCCGTAGCCACACCGCGTGGGCCGGCGCCGTCGCGTCGCGCCGGCCCACGACGCCTCAGTGCCGGATTTCCAGCGCTTTCGTGATATCGCAGAGGCGTCGACCGTTCGCTCTCAGGCGCTGCGCCCCGACGTCTCGAATCTCGACGTTCCAGAGACACTTCCCGACGACCGGTTCAGCTTCGGGCGACGGGCCATCTCCACCCGGTGTGCCGTCACGAACGCGGTGCCGATACTCGCGGCTAGGAGCGTGGATGCGCAGCCCGCAGCAGCGTGATCCGGGTCCCGAGATCCGCATCGGCGACGGCCGTCATCGGGCTTGGCGCCACCACGACCGTGCGAGTCCACGAAGCCGGTCGCGAGGCTCAGTCGAAGTCGAAGATGCTGTTCTTGTCATAGAACGTCAGGACGTAGCGACACTGGGTGCAGATCAGCAGCACCTTGATGTGCGTCGAGAAGCCCCAGCGGGTGTCGGTGCGCTCTTCTTCGCGGTCGTACTCGGAGTTGCCGCACAGGGGGCAGGGCGGGAGGTCCATGTCGGCATACAACCATCAGAGCTCGTCGGGCTGATGCGGGGTCGACTCCGGGGAGCAGAAAGCGCAGTCCGACAACGTGTGCCGCCGACGTGATCACACCCGCTGTGCATCACATCCTCGGTGTCGACAGCAACAACGTGGTCCTCAAGGGCACTGTTGATCACGCCAACGCGCACGTCCGCGTGAAGGGTCAGTCCGTCAAGGTCCGCCACGGCCACTGGAAGCTGCCGGTCACGCTGACCAAGCACGGCGACAACAAGTTCCGCGTCGTGGCGACCCGCAAGGGCTACGTGAAGTCCTCCACCACGGCCACCATCATGCGCGAACTCAGCGCCGCCGAGCGGGCCGTGATCCGTCAAGAGAAGGCCGCGCGCCGCGCAAACAGGAGGGCCTTGGAGTCAGCGGAGAGCTACCTCGCAATGTCGGGGTTCTCCAAGCAGGGCCTCTATGAGCAACTGTCGTCCTCGGCAGGCGAAGGCTTCTCGCAGGCTGAGGCGCAGTATGCGGTGGATCACGTAGATGCCGACTGGAATAAGGAGGCTGTCGAATCGGCGCGGAGCTACCTGGAAATGTCGCCGATGTCCAGGAACGAGCTGATCGAGCAGTTGTCGTCGTCAGCGGGTGAGGGGTTCACGTACGAGCAGGCGCTTTACGCGGTGAACAAGGTCTACTGACGCGCGTGAGGCTCAGACCGGCGTTACGAGCCCCGCGAGGAAGACCTGCTCGCTCCCTCGCCGGCCCGATAGCGATATCTATTTGATGTCGGTGTACACCGGGAGCCAGCCGAGCACCTTTCCGGTCCGGTCACGGAGGGCGAGGCGCCGCGAGATCTGACCGGCGATCGTCGTTGCCGGTTCGCTGTCGCCCGTCGCGAGGCCGCCGCTGGCGTAGAGCACGCCGGTCGCTGAAACCGTCACCTGTGGCACGCCGCCGTTGCGCAGGTTGAGCAACGGGCCGGTGGTCGTGTCGGGTGCGTCGAGGAAGATGCCCTGCGCGGCGGAGCCCGCGCCGGTGAGCAGCAAGGAGAGCGCCGAGCCGTTCGCGTCGCCCGTGACGCCCGTGTGGGTGATCTTGACGACGCCCTTGCCCGTCGTCGGCGCTTTGGCGCCGAGCGCCGTCGCGCCGGTCGCAGCGGACGTGACGTTCAGCGCCACGCTGGCCGGATTCGCGCTCGTCGAGACGACCTCGACGGGGTTTCCGACGCCGGCGTAATCCACATGCAAAGCGGCGGGCGCGAATGCGGCGTTGTCGACACGCAGGTTCATCAGCCGTCCGGTCGCGTCGGCGCCTGCGCTCGTGTAGAGGATCGCCCCGGCTCCGGTGGTCGCGCTGGTGTCGACCAGCAGCGCGCCGCCCGCGCTGGTGCTCGACGAGACGGATCCCTGAGGAGCGACTCCGAGTAACGGAAACGTCTGCCCGACGTGCCAGGGATTGGATCTGTCCAGCAGTGCGTAGTCCGGCGCCGGGGCGGTGGTCGACGCACGCAGCTCAGACGGAGCGGTCAGCGCGCGAACCTGCGCGTCGAGCACGGCGACCTGGGACTGCAGCTGTTGCACCTGGCGGGCAAGCGCACCGGCGGTGCCGTCCTGGGCGAATGCGGGCGTGGCAGTGGGCATCAGGGCGGCCACGGCGACGGCGAACACGGGCAATGAGCGAGACATCGTGCCCTAACCCTCTGTCCGCCCGGCTCGTCGCGCAACTCGCCCGCGTCAGCGGCGGAAGACGATGCTTGGCGGGTTCGCGTCTGCGGCGGGCGCTTGCGCGAGCGGATCCCAGGCAATCGCCCGCACGGCTCGGGATCGAAGCGCCGTTCTTCGACGATCTCAGCTGCTGCTGCGTTATCGTCGGTCATGACGGATGCGAGTAACGCTACTGCCCGCGATCGTGTAACGCACGATCTGGCCGCCGCCGGAGCGAGGCGGCACGAAGCCGCGACGCCGGCGCGCGGCGGCGCCGCTCACGGGAGCCGGCAACGATGACCACGCCAACGGGAGTGGAGTGGACTGACAGATCGTCCGTCCAGATCGGCGCTCTCGTCCCGCTGACCCGGCCCGGCTGGGTCCAGGCAGGCCAGCACTTGCTTGCTGGACTCGAGCTCGCCGTTCGCGAAGTCAATGACGCCGGCGGGATCGCCGGAAGACCACTCGAGCTGGTGGTCCGAGACACCGCGGCTGATCCACACAGGGCCGCGGCGGCCGTGGATGAATTGGCCCGCCTGGGCGTGGCTGCCCTGGCGGGGGAGTATCACAGCGTCGTCGCTCGCGCCGCTGCCGCCAGGGCCGACGCCCTCGGCCTGCCGTTCCTCTGCTCGTCAGCGGTTCTCGACGCGCTCACCGAACAGCCGACGGAATGGGTCGCGCGCCTCGCCCCGGCGCAGTCCCACGGCTGGCAGATCTACGCAGACTTCCTCCTCAGCGCGGGCCATAGTCGAATCGCCGTGGCAGCCGAGCCGAGTGTCTACTGGGCATCTGGGGCCCGCATCTTGCGGAACCACCTCGCTCCACGCGGCGGCACCGTCATCGAACTCGACATGCGCGCGCTCGCCCCCACGGCCGTGTGCGACGCACTCGTCGACAATCGCGCGACAGCCCTCCTTCTTCTGGTCGGCCACCCGCAGCCGGCAGTGTCGATCGTCAAGTCTGTCCGCCGCGACCAGCGCCTCGCCGAGATCATGATCGGCGCTCCGGCCGGGCAGCCGGAGTTCGCCGAATGGGCGACGTTGCTGGGCGACGACGGCGCCGCGATCCCGTTCTTGCGCTACCTGCCCGAGCGCCTCAGCCCACGCGGTGCACGAGTCGAGACGGCCCTCCACGAGCGACTGGCCGAAGCGCCCTCCTTCGTCGCCTTCGAGGGCTACGACACGGTCGCCGTCCTCGCCGACGTGCTGCGTTCTCACGGCACGGACCGTGCGCGCACTGCCGAATCCTGGCCGCGCGTTGCAGTCGAAGGTACCCGCGGGCAGATCCGGTTCTCCCGCACACCAGGCATCAGCGTTTGGCAATGGGCTTGGACGCCCATCCAAGTCGTTGATCGAGATCCGGCGGAACCCGATCGCTTTCGGATCCTTCACGCCGGCTGAGAGAGCACGGAGGGTCCGACTGTCCAGATCCGCAGCGCGAAGCGGGGCTGCGTCCGCGGATCGGGCCGACGGTGCCGCCACGTTCCGCGACGAGCAGATCACCGCCCTGACCCTCGCGGGGACGCCCTGAACGGGTGAGCCTGATCGGAACGACGGGTGCTGGTAGGGGTCAAGCGCCGGCTGATGAGCCCGGGGTTCCGGGCTCGCATCTCGGCGCGCGACCCGCGAGTCGCGCTGCGGCGGGATGCCGCAGCGCGAGTGGCGGTCAGCCGTTGCCGTCCTCGACCGTGCCAGCGACGGTCGTGCTCGCGGACACCGAGTAGACGGTCGGAGGCACGTAGCCCGCAGGTGCGGCGGCGACCGCGGCGATCCAGGCGTCGACGGCCTCGGCGTAGGTGAGGTCGTAGAAGACGTAGCCGCCGATGCTGATCACCGACGTCACGGACGGGGCAGGGGTCGCTGCGGGTGCGGCGGCGGGGGCGGCGGCCACCGGCGTGGCGGCCGAAGTCGCGTGCCTGCTGTGGTGGAAGCGGCGGCCAGGAGCTGCGGAGGCGGGGCTGGCGGCGAGCGGAACGGCGGCGACGGCGAGAGCCACGGCGGCGAGGCGACGGACCGTAAGGTTGGACCGAAGGGGCTTGTTCATGGGCGTACTTTCGGCTCCCCAGCCAGCCGGCAAGACCCCCAAATGTTGATGCTGCTTAACCTCATGGGTTACGGCCGTCGACCTCTTCCGGCGTCATGGGGTCAGGGATGCTCGCCGGCACGGCCGCGTGCCAGCGGGCGGTCTGCCTTCTTGGCGGTGAGGACGGTGACGGGGAGTCCTAGCCGCTGTAGGCGCGTCGGCAGGTCGATGTGGAGCCAGTGCGACACGCGTGCTGGAAGCGTTGAGACGATGATCTCGTCGTAGGAACCGTCCTCCAGCGCTGCGGAGACCGCCAGGAACGGATCCTCATCGCCGACAAGCCCTTCCACGCGAGCACCGGCCGCGTCCTCGAGCAGCGGGATGGCGAGCTCGAGCGTGATCGCCGATTCCTCGGTGTCGGCATCCCAGAACGACCGCGGAACGAGCAGCGTGAACCGGCACGCGCTCGCCGACGCCCGCCGGCGAACCTCCGCGATCAGCGCCGGGGTCGCCGCGGTGCGGTTGGCAACGATCAGGATGTGCCGCGGCTCGTTCGCCTTTGCGGACACAGGCTCGTCGTACTCCTCGGGCGCTCGCGCGTCAACCTCCGCCGCGAGGAGAGCCAGGTCGTCGCCGCCCGGCGACCGCCCGCGGCGACTGACCACCCAGACGCGTTCGACACGACGCAGTTGTTCGCCGTGCCGATCGCATCTGACCATCGGGGATCCGCGGGCCTGGCCGCCGAGCGCCACGCGCTGACGTCGCAGCCGACCCGCGGGCCGTTCACGCTCCCGTCGCGCTGAGGCGCTGCGACTCTTCGCTATCCGCTGGGAACGGGACCTTCGGCGGCGCGGTCGGGGCGCGGTCCCGGCCGATCGCGACCAGCTCGCTCACCAGCCCCAGCAGCGCGTCGTCCCCCCGCGATCCGGCGGCAGCGCCCGCCCAGCACAGCAGACGCTCTCCCAGCATGTGCGCGCCGCGGCCGGCGACGAGGCGGCGCCGACGCCACTGCCAGGGCCGCACACGGACGCCGCGCTCGACCGCCCACGCCGCGCAGCGAGCCGCACGCAGACGCCGTACCTCGCGGTCCGCACAGCTGCCTACGACCTCCGCGGCGTACGGGATCAGCTGCTGACGGCGCTCGGCGTCCACGCGGTCGTTGTACGTTCGCAGGGCGCTCGCGATCACCGGGCACACGGCGCGCGGGTGATCGCTGAATGGCTCGCCGGCGAGCACCGACGCGAGCTCCATCACACACATGCCGCGATCCGGCGAGGAGTGTCCTCCCCGCTCCAGCCGAACCGTCTGATGCGAAATCACCACGGGAACCTCCCTCGCGGTTTGAAGCCTTCGACGATCTTGTGCCCGCCCACACGCTGCTCGGAACCGCAACGCGCACCAACACGATCGCTACGCGGCAGGCGGCCGCCACCAACGGGCCGACCGGGGACGCGGTCGGCGCGCGCTTCGATCGAGACGTGGTTTATCCGCCCTGGCCGGGGGGAAGGTGCCGGTCACGTGGAGGATGCGACGCCGGTACCGCCCGCCATGACGGTCGATGCGATCGGCGGTACCCTGCTCATCGTGCTCAGCGGCGCCCTCGACGCGCCGCACTGCCGAAAGTTCGACGAGTGCCTGGTCCAGGCGGCGCGCAGCAGCCGCGCCGTCGTGGTCGATCTCACGGCCGTTGAGACGATGCGCGCCCGCGCCGTCGAGTCACTCGTCGCCGCCCGCTCGCGCCTCGGCGGCCGGCTGCGCGTCATCGCGCCGCGCGGCAGCGCGGCGAACGCGGCGCTCCGGCGAGCAGGCGTTGCGCACACCTTCGCGCTGCACGCCTCGCGGCCGTACGCCCTCGCCGCCACCAGTTGAGCCGCGTGCCGGCACCTGCCTCACGGTCATCCTGCTGACGCACGCGTTAGCCCCCCGGGGTCCGGGAATTCTCGCTCGCTGCGGCGTCAGCCTGCGCGCCGCCGCGGACGACGGATGTTCATCGACCGCTCTCTGACATGCCGACCTCGGATGCCCGGAGCCCGAATCTACTGTCTGCGCCGGCCGCCCGCGGCACGGCACATCGACGCGGGTGAGCCGGCCGAGATGCGAGTCCAATCAGCCGACGACCGATTGTCCCTGCTCGGGAGTCTCGACCTCCAGCGCGGTGGTCGCGTGGTCGCGCGCTTGCAGTGGCGCACGCAGCCGCGTACCGCGGTGGGCTGGTACCTGGAGCGCCCGAGACGCCCGGCCCGGCGGCTGGACGTCGACTCGGGGATCGACGCCCTCGCCCAGGACGCCGTCTCAGACCCGGACACCTGGAACGCGCGCGCCGACGCCGTGGCCCTCTTGAGCACGGCGCTCGCCCTCGACGCGGCAGACCGGGCGCTGCGCGGCGGCCTTGCACCGCCACCGTCGCGGCCACTGGAGTCCGGGCGTTACGAGTTGCACGTCACAGGATTGGACGCGGCGACGTCGGCCCCCGCGTTTCCCGACGCGGCAAGTGTCGCGGCCGGGGATACCAACGTGCTCGCCGGCACGTTCGACGACCGAGCGCTGACCGCGGCGATTCGCCGGGTGAACCTGCTCGGCGGTCGTGTGCTGGCGATGTTTCGCGCCGCCCCTGCGGGCGAGTGCAACCCGCGGACGTGACCAACCGCGATCAGAACTGCGCCCGCGACGCGTCGGTTCGAACGCGACGAACCCGCTTGTTGCGGTCGTCCGTTTGCTCCATTTGCCCCTGTGCGGGAGTATCTTCTTCACCAGTGGCGGCGACTGTGGTCATCGTGGACGACGACGCTGAGTTCCGGCGGCTCGCGCGGCTGCTGCTGCGCCGCTGCGGCCTGGATGTCGCCGGCGAGGCGGGCGACGTCGCCGAGGGGCAGCGCGCGTGCGCGCGCCTTCGCCCGGACGCCGCGCTGATCGACATCAACCTGCCGGACGGCTACGGCCCCGCGCTGGCGGCGGAGCTGCTCGGCACCATGCCCGAGCTGCGGGTGCTCCTCACGTCGGCCGACACCGTGGTCCGGCCGGGAGGGGGCATGGCGTTCGTCCCCAAGGCGAAGCTCGCCGACGCCGATCTCGCGGAGCTCTTGAGCTGAGCCGTCGCGGCCGACGCTAGAGGCGCATCCGCAGGTAGACGTGCGTACCGGACCGGTCGGCGGCGACCTCGACGATGTCGCAGAAGTGGTGGGCGAGCCACAGCCCGCGGCCTTCGTGCACGCCGGAGTCGGGCGGGAGGTAGCCGAGCAGCGGATCGGGCAACCCGGGTCCGCCGTCGTGGACGTGGCAGACCAGCGCATCATGGCGAAGGTAGATCCACATGCAGCGCGGCGCCTGTCCGTGGACGAGCGCGTTGGTCGCCACCTCACTGACGGCGACCAGCATGTCCTCGATCGTCGCGCGAGACAGCCCGGCGGCACCGGCGTACTCGCCCGCGAGCCGCCGCGCGACCGGGATGTCCTCGAGCCGCTCGAGCTCCTGCACGGGCGCGCCCGGCGGTGCGGCTTCGACGCGCTCTCGCCCGCGGATGAAGTCGCGCGGGTCCAGGAACGCGTCGCTGCGCCGCGGACCCGTCGCGTCGAGCACCTCGGGATGCGTGCGCAGCGCATCCTCGACGACGGCGTCGGGAAGCAGGTGGGCGTCATACGGACACAGCACCGAGGCGGCGAAGCGCTGGTAGACGACGTTCGACGCAGCCTCGTAGCGCAAATACGCACGCGTGTCGGCCGGCGCGCGCGTCGCCAGCGCCTGCTCGGCCACCACCCGCACCCGGCCTCGGCCCGGGGCCGCGTGCCGCCGGAGGTACTCGACCACGGCCGTCAGCATCGGCCCGGGGCGAGCGTAGAGCTCCCCCGCGTCGGCGAACTCGACCATCTCCCGGTCCTCGCCCAGCTCCTCGCGCAGCCACGCCGCCTTCTCTCGCGTCAACGCGGCCAGGACCCGCTCGCCGCGATCCACGCCCTCGCGAACGAACGCGCCGACGCCCGCCGCGAAGCGATCCGCGTCGTCATACACGAGCGCCCAGTGCCGTGGGTGCATGCCGTCGTGCGGGCGGGCGCTCATCCGCCGCGCTCCATCTCCATCGCGATGGCACTACCCGGCACCGTGGAGCGCAGGCATGAGCGAGCCCGCGTTCTGACTCGCTGCGGCGAGTACGGGCAGGCTCAGCCCGCGACCGCAGACGCGCGGTCGCGGTGCAAGACGAACGACGGCGCGACTCCGGCGACCTCGAACACGCGCATGACAGGCCCCGGCGGACAAACCACCGCGAAGCGGGCACCGCGGGCCGTGGCGGCGCTCCGGCCGTCGAGTAACACCCGGAGGCCTGTGGAATCCATGAACTCGACGCGACTGAGGTCGACGCAGATCGCGACCGCGCCGGCCGCGAAGGCGCGGTCGATCGCACCTCGGACCTCCGTCGCGGTCGCGATGTCGATCTCGCCCGCCGCGGCGACGACCAGCCACTCCGCAGCCGTGAGCGTCTCCACCTCGACTGGGCTCGCCACGTCCCGTGCCGGCTCAGATACCCAGAGGACCATGCGGCAACCGTACTCGGCAGCGGGCGGAGCGCCTGCCCCACCGTGCGGACTTCGAGCCCGAATGGGCACGGTACCCGTTCGGCGCCGGCGCGCGCGCTGACCGCCGCGGCGCTCATGCCGCCAGGTGAGCCGGGTGTGCGGTGCCTGTCTGGTCGTGGAGCTTCTCGAGCGCGCGTCTGAGGATGCGCGAGACCTGCATCTGGGAGACGCCGAGCGCCGCGGCGATCTCGCGTTGGAGCAGGTCGTCGTGGAAGCGAAGGCGGACGACGGTCCGTTCGGTGTCGGAGAGGCGCTCGAGGAGGCATTGAAGCCAGAGCGCGTCGTCGACGCGGGCGTAGCCGGTGTCGGTGGCGGCGGGGAGGCGCGGCAGTGGGTCGTCATCGCGGCGGCGGGGTGCGTCGATTCGCTCGGGATGATGGGCGCCGGCGCAGGCGAGCGCGTCGCAGACGTCTTCGACGGTGGAGTCGATCGCGGTGGCGATCTCCGCGGGCGTGGGGGCGCGGCCGAGCTCGTTCGTGAGCTGGGCGGTGGCGCGTTCGACGCGGACGGTGCGCTCTTGGAGCTCGCGTGGGACGCGGAGCGCCCAGCCGTGGTCGCGGAAGTAGCGCTTGAGCTCGCCGAGGATGGTGGGCGTGGCGAAGGAGGTGAAGGCGGTGCCGCGGTCGGGGTCGTAGCGGTCGACGGCCTTGATGAGCGCGAGTGCGGCGACCTGACTGAGGTCGTCGCGTTCGCCGTGCGCAGGATACGCGCGCGCGAGGTGCCGGGCGAGCGGCATGTAGCGCGCGACGAGCGCGTTGCGGGCCGCGACGTCGCCGTCACGCCGATAGCGACGGAACAGCCTCGCCTCCTCGATCGCGCGATGTGATGGTGGGACTGATCTCCTCGTGTTGATGTGTGCGGTGGACATCACACATCTGACGTCGCCCCACTTCGCGCGTCCCAAACCTCATGAACGGAGATCGCGCGCGAGGCCGTCGCCCGTGAAGAGGCCCGCGGAGCCGGCCGGCGCGCCGTCACGCGTTCTCTGGATCAGTCGCGGATGACGACGAAGTGCGTGGCGAGGCCCGACAGCTCGAGCAGACGGCGGACCGGCCCGGACCCGTCCTGGATGGTGAGCTGCCAGCTCTCCCGGCGAGCGTCGCGGTCGAGCTCCACGAGCAGGCAGAGGCCCGTGGAGTCCATGAACGTCAACCCGCGCAGATCGAGCACGATCCGGTCCCAGCCCGCCGACCGCAGCTCGCCCACCGCGCCGCGCACGTGCGCCACGGTGGCCACGTCCAGCTCGCCCTGGGCGACCACGAACGCGCGCTCCCGGTCAGGCCGTGTCTGAACGGCGAAACGGGAGTCTTCTTTGTCGGGCTGCTCACGCATGGGAGATCGGTGGAGTGGTCACGACCGCCCTGCGACCGGCCCTCACGAGAACCGGATCGCCAGACTGGCTCACATCACGCAACGGGGACCCTCGTGAGATACCCGCCGCAAACGCAGTCTATCCCTCGACGCCGGGGAAAGCAGGGGCTACGGAGCAATCCGGCCCGCCGCCACCCTCCTGTTCCGCTCCGGCGGCGACTCCCCACCGAGGTCTCATCGGCGCTCTGACCGCGAGCCCGCGCAACGGCGACCGAGATCGGACGGTGGGCATCGCGCGCACCGATTCGAGCCGGTGCGTGGTCGAGCGGCCCGAAACGCCCCCGAGCATCCGATCGCGCCCGGCCGGCCCAGCGTCCGAGCTCTCGGGCGACCACGACCTTTCGTCCCACGACGCAAGCCGGCGGAAACCGGGATGGGCCTTTGGCGCGTCTGGACGCGAGTAGGAACGCATGCATCCCGCGCCGCACGTCGCGCGCTGCCCGCGGCGACGTCCGTTCCGGTTGCTGCCGCGGCTGAAGACACTCGCGGACGATGTCTTCGTCCGGGCCGTCCTCGGCGAGGAGCTGCATGCCCGGCGCGCTCGCGGCGAGCCCGCCGACGGTGCCACGGACGTCTTGAGCTGCCTGCCGCGCGCCGAGCGCCTCGTTCGGATGCGGAGATCGTCGATGAGGTCCTCCCGCTCCTGATGGCCAGTCAGACCCCGCAGCTCTGGCCGCGAGTCCGCGGATTCTCGGCTCGCGCGGTCTCCGTGCCGGTGGTCGTTCAGCGCGGCTCGTCGAGCCGGTCATCGGGACGCGCAGCCGTCTTCGTGCCGGCTGCGCCGGCCGCGGCCCTGGCAAGCTCAGCCGGGGGCGCGTCCCAGCCGCCGGCGGCGCCGGCCAGGGGCCGTTCCGGCGGAGCCGCGGCCGGTGGCGACGGCACCGCGCTCGACGCGGCTTCGGCCGGGGCGTGCGCGCCGGCGGACGGCGTGGCGCTCGCCGCGGTCTCGGCCGGGGCGTGCGCGCCGGCGGACGGCGTGGCGCTCGCCGCGGTCTCGGCCGGTGCGGGCCGCGCGGCGTGTACGGCGCCCGATGCGGCGTCGGGCGGGCCCGGGTAGCCGGGGACGCCCCAGAACGCTGCGGGCTCGGGTACGAACGCCGCACCGGCGAGCGCCCTCGCTCGCGGGGCGGGATCGGTGCGACCGCGGCGGCCGCGAGCGCGGAGCGTCGCCAGTCCGGCGGCGAGCAGGCCGAGGAACGCCACGAGCGCGAGCGCGATCCACCGCGCGTCGGCGCCTTCCTCCGCGGGCCGCCGGAACGGCGGCGGCGACGGCTGGACGACCGCCGCTTGTCTCCCACGGGGCGGAGCGACGCGGGCGATCCCTCCGGCCAGTCCCGCCTCCGCGCTCGCGACCGTCTCTCGCGCCGTCTCGAAGTCCAGCGCCGACCCGGCGCTCGCCGCGCTCGCAAGCGCCGAATAGGCGCCCGCCACGTCAGAGAGCTCGCCGAGCAGCGGCTCGCCCGCGCGCCCCGCGACCGGGCGCAGCGATTCCGCCGCGGCGAGGTGCGCGCTCGCCAGCCGGCGTGCCAGCCGAGCCTGGTCCGCGCCGGTCGCGGCCCGCGCGAGTGCGGCACGGTCGCGGACCCGCGCACGGTCCAGCGCCGCGAGCACGCGTGGAAGCCTGAGCCGGAGCGCGAGGTCACGCGCCGGGAGCAACGCCGCGGTGCCGCGCAGCGACACCGACCGGATCGAGGACGCGCAATCCGCCATCGCGCCCGCCTCCCACGGCGGCGAGGTGCAGGCGACGGCGAGCACGCCCGCGCCGGTCGGCAGGACCGTCACGTCCAGCACGTCCCGGTCGGGAGCCAGCAAGCCGGCGTAGCGCCAGGCGCGGTAGCCGGCCAGCCGCGTCGGGCGCGGCCCCTGACGGACGTCGCGTACGAGCCTTCGCAGCGCGCGGGGGATGAGCGAGGCATCGCCGGCCGGCGCGACGGTCACGATCACGCGGTCGGGCAGGGCCGGCCACGGAGCCATCGCGGCCGTCCGTGCAGCCGGCACGCCGGCCAGCCCCGTGCCGTCCGGCGCGACGCTCCGCCATTCGCGGGGCACGACGAGCGTCGCCACGCCGGCGCGCACCACGCGATCGCCGGCCGGCGCCGCGCGCTCCCGGGAGACCGCGGCGCGGCCCGCCAGCACGCCTGCTGCGACCGTGATCGCCAGCGCGACCGCCCACATCGCCCCGAGCACCGCCGGCCTCCACCGGCGAGCGTGCCGCCCGGCCGCCGTTCCCGTCACGCCGTCACCCTGAGGAGTCGAACCCACCCGAGGAGTCGAACCCCGGCGCCGGCGTCGGCGTGGCAGCCGGCGGCCGCTGCACGTCGGCGGGCGGGGAGGCGGCCGGCGTCGATGCGGGCCCGGTCTTCGCCCGGCCGTCGCTCGAGGACGACCTCGGAGCGGGCGACGGCGACGACGCAACGCTCGGCGCCTGCGGCGCGGGGCTCGTCGCGCCCGCTTGCACGCTCGAGGCTCCGAGCGGGCCGGGCAGGGCCGGTAGGGCGGCGACGCTCCTCAGCGGTCGCGCAACGGCGGGGCGCGCACCCGATGGCCGCTGTTCCGGGCCGCTCGAGCGGTGCGGCTGCGGCGCGCCGCCGGCGCCGGACAACGCGATCGTGATCGCGAACGCCGCGGCGAACCCGATCGCCGGAGCCAGCACGAGCGCCGGGCGAATCGCGATGCCCGGCCCGTCGCGGCGAGGCCACGTCACGCCGCCGTGCATCGCACCGCCCGCTTCGACCCGGGCGCCAGACACCGATCCGATCGCCGCGGCGCCGCGTCGCGGCGGATCACGATCACGGTGAGCTTGCCGACGTAGCCGGGCTTGCTGACCGAGACTTCCAGCCGCGTCCCGGCGCGGAGCGGGCGCTCGAACGGACGCAGCCGCTGCATCCCTGCCGCGGCGGTGAAGCGGCGCACCGGACAATCGCGGCCGCGGCACAGCACGGTGACGCGCGCGCCGCGCGGCGACTTCACGCTCAACAGCGAGACGCGGGCGCCCGTCGCCGTCAGCACGCCCCGGATGCGGACGACCGGGAACGGCTCCAGCATCCGCGCACGCGGGGAAGGCCGCTTCGGCGCGCCCGCCGCGGGCGAGGTCGCGACCGGCGCCGCCGAATCGTCGAAGCTCGGCGCCGGGCTCGCCGTGGCCGTCGGCGCCGGCGTGCCCGTCGGCGTGGGCGTGGGCTTGGGCGTGGGTGCGGGAGTCGGCGTGGGCGTCGGGACCGGCGCGGGCGCGGCCGTGACCACGGCCGTCGGCTTCGAGCGCTTCTGGTCCGATCCGGCGCTGTTGCTCAGCTTGACCCGGACCCGCAGCACCGACCCCACGTCGGAAGACGTCACGCCATAGGCGGAGTCCGTGGCACCGGCGATCGCCGTGCAGGGGCCGGTGGGCGCCGGGCAGCGCAGCCACGTCCACGCGGCGGCGGGCGACGGGTCGCCGGTCCAGGTCCCGCTTGCGGTCAGGACGGCCCCCACCTCGGCGGTTCCGCTGACCACGGGTCCGGAGGTGACCAGCGGCGCGCTCGCGGCCCGAGCGCCACCGGGCAGCACCAGCGCCAGCCCGCTCAGCACGACTGCCCCGCCCGCAGCGCCAATCCGGCGCGCCGCTCGCCAACCACGGTCCATGTTCCCGGCGATCCTGCCCTTCCTGGAGGCATTGATCAACATCTCGGGCCGTTGGTGTCAGAAAGGAACACCGCGTCACGTGCCGTTCACGCCGTTCCGGGTCGGTTCCGCGCGCGACGTCGCGGCGGGACCGCCGCGCGCGACCGGGACGGCTCGCCCGGTCGCGCGCCGCGATCGCCTAGGCCGGTCGGTAGACCGCGACCCAGTCGACCTGCACGTTGCCCTCCGCGCTGTCGCTCGGAGCCGACTCGAGCGACGTCTCGGTCTGGAGCACCCAGTGCATCGGGGTGTTCGGGATGCGGCTGGTCGAGGTCCCGATGACGTTCCCGTCGAGGATGAACCGCGTGGCCGCGGGGCTCCACTCGAGCACCGCGGTGTGCCATGACGTGTACGTCGCCGGGGTGTCGAAGGCGTCCTGGTCGCCGCCGCCGCTGCCGCCCTGGCGGTGCATGAACGCCGAGATCGTGCCGTCGAGCTGGCCCTCGGGGAAGTCGATCTCGCCGTCACCCGGCCAGCTTCCGCTGTCCGGCCACAGCAGCCATGCCGTCTTGTATCCCGGGACGGGATCCGAGCGGAAGCGGACCGCGTAGCGTCCGTACAGCATCCCGTTGTGGGAGCTGGCGCCCGGGATCTTCGGATACGGGACGGCGACCATGTGCACGCCGTTCTCGGTGTGCAGATGCAGGTTCATGATGCCGTTGCCGATGCTGACGACCTTCGACGGCATGTACGTGCCGCGCTTGGAGGTGTCGGACGATCCGTCGGGGTAGTCGTCCCAGCGGCCGCCGACGGCGCCGGGGAAGCTGCCCAGCGGCACGTTGGTCTGGAAGTCGTCCGCGAACACCTGGTGCCAGCCGGGCACGTCACCGTTGGGCATCGCCTGCCCCGACGGCGCGCTCGGGCTCGCCCCCGGCGCCGGCGCCGGCGCCGGCGCAGCGCCCGGCGCCGCAGCCGGCGGGCTCGCGTGCGGCCTCGGGCGACGATGATGCTTGGACCCGTGGTTGTGGCTGCGCTTCTTGGAGCGGTGCTTGCGCTTGTGCTTGTGGTGGTGCTTGTGGTGGTGCGTCGTGCCGTGCCTGCGCTTGCTCTTCTCGTGATCCCCGGCGGCATCGGCGGGGGAGACGCGGGCAACGCCCACCGCGGCGAGCAGCAACGCGACCGCGAGCAGGGGGCGACAGCGGCGGACGAAGGCCTGGGGGGCCAATCGAGCCTCCTTCAGTTGGGGCCGACCACGGGCCCGTCGCGGACCCGCTCGGCTGAGCGATGTCGGTGCCTACGGGGTTAGCTGTCGGGCTCGCGCGGCAACACCGCGCTAGGCCGCGCTCCGGCGGCCATTCGCCCCCGGCCGCCGAAGCGGCCAATGGGTCCCCCGCTCCCCGTCGCAGGTGCGACGGAGACTCGGCGCGGGCAACCTATCAGGAGGGCGTGACGGAGTGTCGCGTCGCGGGAAGCGCCTCTGTCGCGTACACGGCGGGCATCATGCGAGCATGCGCGGCGCTCGCCTGAATCCAGCGATCCTCGACGCGCAGCTGGCCCTGTTCCGGCGGCTTCGCGAGGAGGCCGGCGACGCTGAGGTCCGGGTCGGGTGGAAGGTCGGACATGCCATCGCCGAGGTCGACGCGCTGAGCCCGGCGCTGCCCGCCGTCGGATGGATCTCGCCCCGAAGCGTGCTTCGCGACGGCGACACCTATCGCGTCGGCGCCGCGCGGGCCTTGCGCGCCGAGACGGAGGTCGTGATCGTGCTCGGACGGTCCATCGGCGCCGAGGCGGCGGACGACGCGATCCGCAGCGCCATCGCGGGCTTTCGCGTCGCCTTGGAGATCGTCGACGTCGCGCGGCCACCCGCGGACGGCCAGGCCATCATCAGAGGGAACCTGTTCCACCGGGCGGTGGTGATCGGCGAACCCCATCCCGGGCGAGGCTCGACCATCGGTTCCGCAACGCTCAGCGTCAACGGACGCGTGCACGAGGCCGACGAAGAGCCCCGCGACCCTGTGACCGTCGTCCGCGAGGTCGCGCGAGTTCTCAGTGCCTGCGGCGAGTGCCTCATCGCGGGTGACCGGATCCTGGCCGGCTCGGTCGTGCACGTGCCCGTGGCGGCAGGTGACGAGCTTCGCGCCGAGATCGACGGTCTCGGCAGCGCCGCGGCGCGCCTGGGCTAGAGCTCGGGTCGGACACCCGCCTCCCGCGTGACGCTGTCGCCCTCCGGGGAGGCGAGCGCCGCGGGGCCGCGCGTGTCGGGAGGACGCTCGCGTGCCGGCTGTCCTCGAGCTGGAGCGCCCACACGAGGTACGCCGCGAGGATCACCACGCCGAGCCCGAAGATGCCCGAGATCGTCTTCCACGCGCCCGTGGCCGACAGCTCATAGACACCGCTTGCCAACAGCCGCGCCGCTGCCGGCGCGAGCAGCGGCGAGCCCTGCAGCGGCGGGCACTCGATCTCAGCGTGGGATGTAACCACCGCTGAGCGGCGCGCCGGCGCGTTCGGAGAGCCAACGGTCGCCCTCGCGCCGGAAGCGGCCGAGCACGCGACCGTCCTGCGCGTCGTGAAGCGCGCCGCCGTCGCGCTCGCGCCGGACGACGATCGTGCGCCCGCCGCCGAGCGCTCCGGTCACGATCGCCTGCCAGCGCGCCTCGTCGGGCTCGACCGGACGCTGATCGTTGAGCGTCGTGACGAGCGCGTTGAGCGCGCGCGAGACCTCGACGTCGGTGGCGCTCATGCGCCTGGGCCGGCGTCGATCGCGGGCGATCCCGGCGGCGCCGGCCGCATCCCGGGACGCGCGCCGTCGTGCGCCGCCGGAGCGGGCTGGAGCGCGTGCGAGCGCGCGGCGCCGCGGCTCTCGCCGCGCTCGATGCGCGAGCGCTGCGGGCCCGTCGTGTCCTGCGGACGCGCGGCGGAGGAGGCCCCGCCGCGGAAGATCGCCCAGCGCTCCGCCACGGCGCCGGCGGACAGCAGCAGTCCCCCGGCGATCGCCGCACCCCGCGAACGGCCGCCGCGCAGCGCCACCACCGCGGCACCTCCGGCGGTCAGCGCCGTCGCCGCGCGGTCGAGCTGCTTGGGCATGCCCTCCTCGTAGGCGCCGGCGACGCCGCGCGAGCGGAGCCGGCGCCGCATGAGCCGATCGATGGCGACCTCCGCGACCGCCCCGCCGACGGCGAGCCGCCGTGCCGCCTGGGCCTCGCGCACGGGCGAGAGGACGGTCGCGGCGGCGCCGGCGCTGGCCGCCGCGCCGGCGGTGAACAGGAACGGCAGCTCCAGGCGCGCCTCGTGCCACACCGGCACCGCCGTGTTCGCCACCAGCGCCCCGGTGTACGAGCTGAGCGGGAGGCCGAGCAGCGCCGCGGCGACCTGGGCGGCGCGCCCCGGCGCTCCGAGGCCGACGAAGGCGTGCGCCGCGGCGGGCGCCGTGGCGGTCCCGAAGCCGGCGAGGATCCACGACCCGACGCTCATCGGCGACGTGACCTTGAACATGCGCAGCATATGCAGGAACCGCGCCGGCACGCCGAGGTCGGAGATCAGCAGCGCCGGGCTGACGATGCTGCCGGCCAGCGCCAGCGCCCACGCGCGTCGCGCGAGCGCGTGCTCGCCCCGCAGGTCCGAGAGCAGCCCCAGTCCGGCCGAGGCCCCCGCCAGTCCACCTGCGTAGAAGTAGGCGGGGATCTCGGGCGTCCAGACCGGCGGCTTGATGACCGGACGCCCGTAGGGCGAGCTGCCGTGCTCGCGCGCGGGCCGCGTGGCGCCGAGCTCCGGCCTCATCCACGCCTCCACAGCACCGCGGCGGCGAGCGCGCCGCCGAGCGCGGCGGCCGCCGCTCCCGCCGCAGCCCAGATGCCGCCGAGGTCGCGCACGGTGTCGACGGGGTCGGGCGGGAGGTGGTAGGTCTCGGGCTCGTCGAGCAGCAGGAAGAACGCGCCGAAGCCGCCCACTCCATCGTCCTCGTCCGCGCCGTAGAGCCGCGCCTCGTGCAGACCGGCGTCCTGGAGCGTGGCCAGGCGCGCCTCGGCGCGCCGGCGCAGGTCGCCGAGCTCGCCGAACTGGATCGAGTTCGTCGGACAGGCCTGTGCGCAGGCCGGCTCCTTGTCGTCCTTGAGGCGGTCGTAGCACAGCGTGCACTTCCACACGCGGCCGTCGTCCTCGCGCTGGTCGAGCACCCCGAACGGGCAGGCGGGGACGCAGTAGCCGCAGCCGTTGCACACGTCCTCCTGGACCACCACGGTGCCGAACTCCGTCCGGAACAGGGCGCCGGTCGGGCACACCTCCAGGCACGCGGCGTGCGTGCAGTGCTTGCACACGTCGGAGGCCATCAGCCAGCGCATGCCGTCGCCGTCCTGGTAGGTATGCAGCCCGGTCTCCTGCGCCAGCGACCCCAGCGCGGCGGTCTGCGCCAGCGTCGCGCCGTCCTCGCCGGGCGACAGGGGCTTGCGCTGTTCGATGAACGCAACATGGCGCCACGTGTCGGCGCCCAGGTCGATCGTGTTGTCGAGCGACTCGCCGGTGAAGCCCTGGGGCGAGGCGGGGATCTGGTTCCACTCCTTGCACGCCACCTCGCAGGCCTTGCAGCCGATGCAGACGCTGGTGTCGGTGAAGAAGCCCATGCGCGGGCGCGCCTCGTCGCCGTAGGCGGCCGGCCACACGCGCGTGCCGAGATCGAAGCCCATCAGCTCACGTCCCCTCCGCGGCTGTCGTGGCGGCTCTCGTAGCGGACCTGTCCGCGCCGCCGATAGTCCTCCACGAGTGCGCGCAGCTGCGCGCCGCGCGGCCGCCGGCCGGGCCGGATGTCGCACGTCGCCGACTTGTACTCGGAGATGTGGGTGTTGAGGTCGAGCACCTGCGACAGCAGCTCGTTGGCCGCGTCGCCGGTGACCAGGCCCTTGCGTCCCCAGTGATAGGGCAGCCCGACCTGGTGGATCTCACGGCCGTCGACGGCCAGCGGCCGCAGCCGGTCGGTCACCATCACGCGCGCCTCGATCGCCGAGCGCGCCGTGACGATCGTGGCCCAGCCGGCGTGGTCGAGACCACGCGCGGCGGCGAGCTCCGGGCTGACCTCGACGAACAGCTCCGGCTGCAGCTCGGCCAGATACGGCACCGAGCGCGACATGCCGCCCGCGGTGTGGTGCTCGGTGAGGCGGTAGGTCGTCAGCACGAACGGGAAGACGCCGGACTCGGGCGGGTGGTACGGGTTGTCGTCGTCGCGCAGCCGTTGCCGGGTCGGGTTCGCGTTGACCGGATAGAACGCGTTGGCGACGGGCGACTCGTGCGGCTCGTAGTGCGTCGGCAGCGGCCCGTCGACGAGGCCGCTCGGCGCGTACAGCCAGCCGAGGCCGTCGGGATGGGCGATGAACGGGGTGGTGCCGCGCAGCGCCTGCGCCCCCGTCGCCCCTTCCTCGGGGACGTAGTCGGGCGCCTTGTCGGGCGTGAAGTCCGGGTCGTCGCCGAGTGAGGTCCACTTGCCTTCGGCCGCGTCCCACCAGACGTAGCGCTTGCGTTCGGACCACGGCGTCCCATCGGGCCGCGCCGACGCGCGGTTGTAGAGGATCCGGCGGTTCGACGGCCACGCCCAGCCCCACTCGGGTGCGATCCAGTTCTGCTCGCCGTGCGGCCGCCGCCGTGCGGTCTGGTTGACGCCGTCGGCGTAGATGCCGGCATGCAGCCACGAGCCGCAGGTGGTCGAGCCGTCCTCCTCGAGCTCCTGGTACTTGCTCACGAACGATCCGTCGCTGTGGCGGCCGTTGACCTCCTGGAGCACGGCCTCGGCGTCGGGCTCGTCCTGCGGCCCCTGCGTCGGGTAGTCCCACGTCAGGGCCCGCAGGGGCCGGTCGCGCTCGAGCGTGGAGTCGGCGAGCCGGTCGCGGATGCGGCGGCCGAGGTGGTACGTGAACCACAGCTCCGAGCGGCAGTCCCCGGGCGGCTCGACCGCCTTGTGGTGCCACTGAAGCAGCCGCTGCGTGTTCGTGAAGGTGCCGTCCTTCTCGGTGTGGGCGGCGGCGGGCATGAAGAACACCTCGGTGCCGATGTCCTCGGGGCGCAGCGCGCCCGCTTCGATCTCGGGGCTGTCGTACCAGAAGGCGGCCGTCTCGACCTCGTTGAGGTCGCGGACGACGAGCCAATCGAGGCTGCGCAGCGCCTTGCGCACCAGCGTCGAGTTGGCGGACCCGACGACCGGGTTCTGACCCGCGCAGATGAAGCCGCGGCAGGCGCCGTCGACCATCCGCAGCAGCATCGCGTAGTGCGAGTGGTCGCCGTTGATCCGCGGCAGCCATGGGAAGCCGAAGCCGTTCGCGGCGGTCGCGGCGTCACCGAACCAGGCCTTCAGGAGCGAGACGGTGTAGGCCTTCAGATCGCCCCACACACCCGTCTTGGGACCGTTCTTGTCGACGAACTGGTCGAGGTCGCCGCCTGACATCGGATGCGGCATCGGGATGTAGCTCGGGAGGATGTCGTACAGCGTCGGGATGTCGGTCGAGCCCTGGATGTTCGCGTGCCCGCGCAGCGCGAGGATGCCGCCGCCGGGGCGCCCGATGTTGCCGAGCAGCAGCTGGATGATCGAGGCGGCGCGGATGATCTGCACGCCGGTCGTGTGCTGCGTCCAGCCGACCGCGTAGCAGAAGGCCGCCGTGCGCTCGGGGCCCGAGTTGCGGCAGAGCGCCTCCGCGACCTGCAGGAAGCGCTCGCGCGGGACGCCGCAGACGCGCTCGACGTACTCGGGCGTGTAGCGCGCGTAGTGGCGCTGGAGCACCTGGAAGACGCACATCGGGTGCTCGAGCTCCATGTCGAGCTCCGGCGGCTCGCCGCGCTCGAGCTCCATGCCGTGGGCGCCGTGGGCCTGATCGCCGGAGACGTCGGCGACCTGCTCGTGCTTGCCTGCCGCCAACTCGCCGGAGGTGCCGCGGTAGCCCCAGCTGTCGACCTCGTATGCGCCGTCGTCCTCGTTCCAGCCGGAGAAGAACCCGTTCAGCTGCTCGGTGTCACGGAACTCCTCCTTGAGGATCACCGGCGCGTTCGTGAAGTGCTGGACGTACTCGCGGAACTCCGAGCCCGTGCTGAGGATGTGGTTGATGACGCCGCCGAGGAATGCGATGTCGGAGCCCGTGCGCAGCGGTATGTGCACGTCGGCGATCGCGCTCGTGCGCGTGTACCGAGGGTCGATGTGGAAGACCTGCGCCCCGCGTTCCTTGGCCTCGACCACCCACTGGAAGCCCACCGGGTGCTGCTCGGCCATGTTGGAGCCCATGATCACGATGCAGTCGGAGTTCTGCAGGTCCTGCTGGAACGTGGTGGCACCGCCGCGCCCGAACGAGGTCCCCAGACCGGGGACCGTGGAGGAGTGTCATATGCGCGCCTGGTTCTCGATCGACACCGCGCCGGCCGCCGTGAAGAACTTCTTGATCAGGTAGTTCTCCTCGGTGTCGAGCGTCGCGCCGCCGAGAAAGGCCATACCGAGCGTGCGGTTCAAGGGCTGGCCCTGCGCGTTGGCCGCCTCCCACGTCTGCGCGCGCGTCTGCACGACGCGGTCGGCGATCATGTCCATGGCGCGCTCGAGGTCGAGCTCCTGCCACGCAGTCGCGTGCGGCGGCCGGTACTTGACCTTTTTCTCGCGCAGCGGGCTGTTGACCAGGTTCTCCGAGGCCGCCCCCTTCGGGCACAGCCGCCCGCGGCTGATCGGCGAGTCCGGATCGCCCTCGATCTGGACGACCTTCTCGTCCTTGACGTAGACCTTCTGGCCGCATCCCACCGCGCAGAACGGACAGACCGACTGCACCACGCGGTCGGCCGAGGCGGTCCGGGCCTTCAGTTCGCGCGAATGCCTCGACTGCGCAGCCGGCCCGAGGCCGAGCGGGTCGCGGCCGAACTGTCGCAGCAGTGCAGGCAGGCGCCGATTCACGGGCGCATGCCTATCCCCCGCGGGGCGGCTTCGAACCGCCGCTGTAAGTGCGCTTACAGCGACGCTCAGCGCTGGAGCAACTCCTCCACCTTGCCCTTGACCGCCTCCTTGATGATGCGGCCGCGGTGCGGATCGCCCGCCATGAGCCCTGCGCCAGCTGCCGGGCCTGCTCGATGCGGATGTGCGGCGCGTCGTCACGGGCGCCGCCGCGGTCGCGGCCGGCGTCAGGCGCGGAAGCGGTCGGCGTCGGCGCGCTTGAGCTCGATGCCGAGGCCCGCCCGGTCGCGGTCGGGCACGAGCCGGCCGCCGTCGGGTGACCGCGTCCCGTCGAAGAGCAGCGACTCGATCCGCACGTGGTCGTGGAAGTACTCGAGGTGAACCGCCGTCTCGCAGGCGGCGAAGACGTGCGCGCTCACCGCCGGCGCGCAGTGCGCCGAGAGCGGCAGGCAGTGGGCCTTGGCGAGCGCGTCGGCGCGCAGCACGCCGGTCACGCCGCCGCAGCGGGTCACGTCGGCCTGGAGCACGTCGACCGCGCCCGCGGCGAGCAGGCGCTGGAAGTGGAACACGTCGGTGCCGTACTCGCCCGCCGCGATCTGCATGCCGGCGGGGGCGCCGTCGCGGACGCGGCGCAGCCCGTCGTGGTCGTCGGAGGAGACGGGCTCCTCGAACCAGGTGACGCCGGCATACGGCCCGTGGGCCGCCGCCAGCGCGCGCGCGGGCGTGAACGCGCCGTTGGCGTCGACCATCAGCTGCACGCCGGGCCCGATCGCGTCCCGCACGGCGGCGAGGCGCTCGGCGTCGGCGCCGGGATCGCGGCCCACCTTGATCTTGACCTTGTCGAAGCCCGCCTCCATCCATCCCTCGGCCTGGCGGCGCAGCTGGTCGAGCGAGTACGACGTGAAGCCGCCCGAGCCGTAGAGGTCGACGCCGTCGTGCCAGCGCCCGAGCAGGTCGGCGAGCGATACGCCGAGCAGGCGCGCCTTGAGGTCGTGCAGCGCGACGTCGACGGCTGAGATCGCGTAGCCGCACAGCCCACTCGAGAGCGAGTTGCGCACCGCCCGCGTCATCGCGGCCCAGGCGGCCTGCGGCGCCAGCGCGTCGAGGCCCTCGACGGCGCCGGCGAGCTTTCCGGCGATCACGTCGGCGGCGCCGCGCTGGGCGTAGGTGTAGCCGAGTCCAGTCTCGCCGCCGGCGCGAGCCTCGACGACCACCACGGTCGTCGAGTCCCACTCCAGCGTGCCATCGGACTCCGGCTGGTCGGTGGGGATCTCGAACACGCTGACGTCGAGCCCCTGGAGGGGCGCCTGCTCACGCATGGGAGCGAGGTACCCGCCACCCGCCGCGAGCGCGCGTTCTCGTAAGCCGAGTGACCGGCGCGGCGAGGGCGCGCGCCGCCTGGGTGGCCGATCGGCATGGCCACGACTGACCGGCGCCGCGACGAACGCCGCTCGGCGGCGACGCTCGGGATCCCGACGCTCGCGCTCGCCCTCGCGGTCACCGTCATCACCAGGTACGAGACCGACCTGCCGCCGAGCGCGGTCGAGCGGATCGCGCGCTGCCGATCCTGCGGGCGATCGGCGCTCAAGCCCGTCGAAGCCGAGTCGCCGCCGAGCGAGCGCGCGCCCGGGCGCATATCAGGCGGTTGACCGCGTCGTCCACGAGCTGGTCTGGGACTGGGCACCGGACGAGCGGCCCGCGGATGCGGTCAGCGCCCGAAGGGGCCGCCGTGGTGGTCTTGGATGTCGGGCATGGAGGTGCTTGCGCGGGATCCGTCGGCGGCCTTGAAGCCGAGCTTGTCGAGCGCGGACTGCAGCGAGGCCTCATAGCTCGCGCTCGTGAAGGTGGCGCCGCTGACGGTGTCGATCGCGGCGCTCTGCTTGGCGAGCGCGCTCTGGCGCAGGAGCGGCTCGGCGTAGCTGGAGATGGCGACGGACTTGGGGTCGTTGCCCTGCAGCTGGAGCGGCTCGATCTTCGTGATCTTGCCGTCCGTGACGGTCACGCGGACCTGGGCATTGCCGTATTGCGTGGGGACCACGTCCCCGGTGGCGGTGCGCGTGCCGCTCGAGCCGCTGCTGCCCGAGGGCGACGCTCCAGCGCCGGCGGGCGTCGTGGCCGTGGCGGCGGGCGTCGCCGCGCTCGCGGCGGCGCTGGGCAGCGCCGGCTCGTGGGGCTTGAAGCTCAGGACGGCCGCGAGGCCGGCGGCGGTGGCGGTGAGGACGATGGGGGCTCGGCGCATGCTCAGAAGGCGAAGGACTCGTGGTGGATGCGGTCGCCGGGGACGCCGGCCGCGCGGGCGGCGGCGGTGACGGCGGTGGTGAAGCCGCCGGGCCCGCAGACGTAGACGTCGCGGTCGGTCAGCTCGCGGGCGAGGACGGCGTCGAGGTCGACCTGCTCGCGCGGGCCGACGAGCTCGTGCAGGGTCCCGCGTCTGGCGCTGACGAGCGCGGCGATCTCGTCGCGCAGGAGGAGCTCCTCGCGACGCGACGCGCGCAGCACGACGACGACGTCGACGCGCTTGGGCAGCTCCTCGAGCAGGGCGCGAATCGGTGTGATCCCGACCCCGGCGCCGATCAGCAGCACGCGATCGCCGCGACGCGCATCGGCCGTGAACGCGCCGTAGGGTCCCTCGAAGGCGACGCGCGTGCCGGGCTTGAGCCCCGCGAGCGCGGCGCTGTGGTCGCCGAGGTCCTTGACCGTCACCCGCAGCCGATTCGGCTTCGGCGCGGCCGACAGCGAGTACGGATGCGCCTGCCACCACAGGCCCGGGCGCAGGATGCGCCACTGCAGGAACTGGCCGCCGGCGATCGGGATCCGGTTCAGCCGGCGTCCGCGCAGGACGACGGAGTACGTGCGCGGGCCCACCGGCTCGACGGCGTGGACCGTCACGCGATGGCGCAGCGAGCGGTACAGCGGCAGCGCGACGCGGCAGGCGAGCACGAGCGCGAGCGTGCCGATCCACAGCGCCGTCCACCAGAACGTGGCGACCGGGTGCCCGACGAACGACGCGCCCGTGTGGACCTGATGCGAGAACGACAGGAACAGCGCCAGGTACGTGTACAGATGTACCGACCACCACGTCTCGTACGCCATTCGCCGCCGCGCGAGCCGGTAGGAGCTCACGCCGGCCGCGATCAGGAGCACGAACGCGACGGTCGCCGCGAGGATCCCGGGATAGGTCCACAGCAGCTGCCCCAGCTGGTGCAGCAGGCCGTCGCGCGCGGCGCCGGCGTAGCCGGCTGTGATCAGCACCGCGTGCGCGCCCAGCAGGTACAGCGGCCACGGGCCGAGCCGGCGATGCCAGCGCACCAGCCGGTCCTGGCCGATCGCGCGCTCCAGCGGCCCGAAGCGCGCGACGAGCACGACGACGACGATCATCGCGTACGCCGCGGCCAGCCCGCTGAGGCGCCCGAGCGCGGTCGCGACGCCGCCGGGAGCGCGCAGTGAGCCGGCGCTCTCGGCCGAGATGCCCAGCGCGAGCGTGACGCCGAGCCCGAGCCCGGCGAGCGCTGCGAGCGCGTCCACGACGCGGGGCCGCTGCCGCGCGAGCCGGCGGCGCCGCGGCCGGGGCGCCGCGACGGGCTCGGGCTCGGGGACCGCCGCCGGCTCCTCCTGCTCCCAGCCGGCCCAGAGCGCCTGCGAGCTCATCCGGCGTCCTCCAGCAGCGGGAATCCCGGCGTGCACAGCACCGTGGCGTCCGCCAGGATCGTCATCGCCTCATAGTCGTCGAGCCCCAGCGTCCACGCCGGGCCGGCGGCGCCCATCGCGAACGCCGCGGTGCTGTACGCATCCGCGGTGCCGAGGTCGGGTCCGGTCACCGTGACCGAGAGGACGTCGCCAGGTGCCGCGCGCATGTGCGGGTCGACGATGTGCGCGCCGCGCTCGTAGGCACCGGAGGTCGCCACCGCCAGGTCGTCGGCCTGCACCCGAGCGGCGATGGCGGTGCGGTCGAGCGGATGCTGGATCCCGATGCGCCAGCCGCGCCCGCGCGTGATCACGTCGCCGCCGAGGTTCAAGCAGAAGCGCGTCGCACCGCCCGCGACGAGGATCTCGGCCGCGCGCTGGGCCGCCCACCCCTTCACGAGCGCCGACGGGTCCAGCCGCCCCGCCGGGCGCACGTCGAAGTAGCCGTTCGTCTCGGCGCGCAGCCGGAGGCAGCGATCGAGGACCTCGCGGACGTCCGGCGACGCGTCCGGGATGCGCAGCTCGCCGCGGTCGAGGCGGCGGATCTCGCTGTCCTCGCGATAGGTGCTGAAGCGCGCGTCGGCCCGGTGCAGCTCGCGCATCGCGGCAGCCACGGCCGCGTCGTGCGCGCCGTCGTCTCGCAGATCGAGCGAGACCACGGTCCCCATGACGGACTCGACATGGATCGTGCGCGGCTCAGAGGTCGTCGGCATGCGTCGAGGATCGGCGCCGATGCTCGGAGAAGCCTGAGATTCCCCTGGGAGATCAGCCCGCGGCGACGAGGCCCGACTCGTAGGCGAGCGCGACGAGCGCGGCGCGGTCGCGGCAGCCGAGCTTGCGCAGCACGTTGCTGACGTGCGTCTTGGCGGTCAGCGGGCTGATGACGAGCCGGCCGGCGATCTCGGCGTTCGTGAGCCCGTCCGCCACGAGCCGCGTGATCTCGCGCTCGCGCTCGGTCAGCGCGGCGAGGGCGGCCGGCGGCTCGGCAGGATCGCGCCGCGCGGCGAACTCGGCGATCAGCCGGCGGGTGATGCTCGGGGCGATGAGGGCGTCGCCTGCGGCGACGATCTCGATCGCGCGCAACAGGTCGGCGGGGCGGGTGTCCTTGAGCAGGAAGCCGCTGGCGCCGGCGCGCAGCGCGCCGTAGACGTACTCGTCGAGGTCGAACGTCGTGAGGACCAGGACGCGCGTCGCCTCGAGGTGCGGATCCGCGCAGATGCGCCGGGTGGCCTCCAGGCCGTCGAGCACGGGCATGCGGACGTCCATCAGCACGACGTGCGGGAAGGCGCGCCGCGAGAGGTCGATGGCCTCGCGGCCGTTGGCCGCCTCCCCGACGACCTGCATCTCGTCCTGGGCGTCGATCAGCGCCGCGAAGCCGCCCCGGACTGCGGCCTGGTCGTCGGCGACGAGGACGCGGATCACGAGCGGGCGTATGGGAGCTCGGCGTCGACCCGGAACCCGCGCGCGAGCCGGCGCGCGGTCAGCGTCCCGCCGGTGGCGACGGCTCGTTCGGTCATGCCCATGATCCCGACGCCGGGCCCGTGCCCGTTCGCCGCGTCGGGCGTGCCCTCGCCGTTCTCGATCGCCACCCGCACCCGGTCCGGTTCGAACGACAGCGTGACCTCGACCGCCGCACCCGCGGCGTGGCGGCGGGCGTTGGTCAGCGACTCCTGCAGGATCCGGTAGGCCGCGAGCGACACCGCCTCGGGCACGCGCTGCGCCTGCCCACCGACCGTCGCCATGCGCACCTCGACGCCGTCCTCGCGCGTGCGCCGGACCAGCTCCGGGACGTCGTCGAGGCCCGGCGCGGGCCGCAGCGGTGCCGCACCGCCCTCGCTCCCGCGCAACACCCCGAGGATCGCGCGCAGCTCGTCGATCGCGTCTCGGCTGGCTTCCTCGATCGTGTCGAGCGCGCCCCGCACGTGCGCGGGATCGCGCTCGAGCAGCTGCCCCGCCGTGGACGCCTGGACGTTGATGACCGTGAGCGTGTGGGCGATCACGTCGTGCAGGTCGCGGGCGATGGCCAGCCGCTCCTGCTCGGCCCGCCGCACCGCCTCGTGCTCGCGCGTGCGCTCCGCCAGCGCGAGGCGCTCCTGCAGCAGCGCGAGGTTCGCGTGGCGGATGCGGTGGACGTCGGCGATCAGCAGCGGGATCGCGACCAGGAGGACGTGCCCGAGCGTCTGCAGGATCGTCGGCCCGCCGCCGTGGAGGGCGTCGGCCACGACGACGGCGGCGACCGCCGCGACGGCGGCGACGACTCGCGCGCGGACGCCTCCGCGCAGCGCGAGCGAGTACAGCGCGACGGCCGGCGCGATGACCGCGGTCGCGCCCGCGCCGGGCTCGACGTGCAGCAGGACGAGCGTGAGCGCGCCCGAGACGGCGAGCGTCGCCGCGGGCCGGCGACGGCGGCCGAACAGCGAGAGGCCGGCCGCGCAGCTCAGCACGAGCGGCAGCGCCCGCGCGTCGCCGCTGTGGACGACGCCGGCGGCGACGATCACCGCGGCGACCAGCAGCGGCACGACGGCGTCGGCGAGTGATGGGACGCGGGAGCGCACCGTGACGCGAATGTATCGGCGCCGCGAGCCGCCCGGATACTCCTGCGGGAGTAGATCGATCGCTTCGCCCGGCGCATGCGATCCGGGTCGCGGCCGCTGAAGATCTCCGGCGTGCCGACGCTGACCGCCACCAACCTCACCAAGCGCTACCGCGAGGTCGTCGCCGTCGACGGTCTGACGTTCGCGCTCGAGCCGGGCAGCATCATCGGATTCCTCGGGCCCAACGGCGCGGGCAAGACGACGACGCTGCGGCTGCTGCTCGGCCTCGCCGAGCCCACCTCCGGAACGGCGCTCGTGTTCGGCCGGCCGTACCGCATGCTCGAGGACCCGTGCCGTCGCGTCGGCGCCGTGCTCGAGTCCGGCGACTTCGATCCCGGGCGCTCCGGGCGCAATCACCTGCGCGCACTCGCGCTGGCCGCGAAGGTCGGCTTCGACCGCGTGGAGGAGCTGCTCGCGCTCGTGGAGCTGAGCGACGCGGCCGCCCGGCCCGTCCGGACCTACTCGCTCGGGATGCGCCGGCGCCTGGGGCTGGCCGGCGCGCTGCTCGGCGATCCCGACCTCCTGGTCCTCGACGAGCCCGCCAACGGCCTCGACCCCGCCGGCGTGCACTGGCTGCGCGGCTTCCTGCAGCGGTTCGCGGGGACCGGGCGGACCGTGCTGCTCTCCAGCCACGTCCTCGCCGAGGTGGCCCAGACCGTCGACTCCGTCCTGATCCTGAGTCGCGGGCGCCTGATCGCCGAGCGCCGGATCGACGAGCTGCCCGACCCGGCTCGCGCCCTGGAGGCGCTCTACCTGGAGCTGACCGCATGACCGCCCAGCTGCGTTCCGAGCTGCTCAAGCTCCGCACCACCCGCACCACCCTCGCGCTGCTCGGCTGGATGCTCGGGCTCGTGGTGCTGATCGTGGCGTTGCACCTCTTGAGCTTCAGCGCATCCGCGCTGGCGCGTGAGGGCAATCAGTTGAAGATCCTCGGGCTCGGAACGAGCCTCGCCGCGCTGTTCGCCGCCCTGCTCGGCGCGCTGTCGATAACCGGCGAGCTGCGCACCGGCACGATCCGGCCCACGTTGCTGATCACGCCGCGGCGCACCCGCGTCGTCGCGGCGAAGGTCGTCACGAGCATGCTCGCCGGCGCGGCCGTCGGGCTGCTCGCCGAGGCGCTCACCGCGGCCGCCGAGGCCATCGGCCTCGCCGTGCGAGGCATCCACGTCGAGCTCGGCGCCGGCGACTACGCGCAGCTGCTCGCCGGCGGCGCCCTCTCCGCGGCCTTCTTCGGGGCGATCGGCGCCGGCGCGGGCGCGGTCGTGCGCGGCCAGGTCGCGGCCGTCACCGGACTGTGCGTCTGGCTGCTGCTGGTGGAGCCGCTGCTGCTGGGCGATGTCCCGTCGGTCGCCAAGTACGCGCCCGAGGCGAGCGCCGGCGCCGTCGCCGGGGCGATCCAGGGCCAGCTCGCCGGCACCCTCGTCGCGCCGGGCGCCGGCGCCGTCCTGCTCGCCGCCTATGCCGCGCTCGCCGCGCTCGCCGGCGCGTACCTCATCACCCGCCGCGACGTCGGCTGAAAAAGGGAGCACGCCATGCAGAACCGCCAGAGATCGTCCGCCCGGCTCGTCGCCGTGATCGTGGGGGTCGTGATCGTCGTGGTCGCCCTGCACCTCACCGGCGTCGTGGGGCCAGGATGAACACCGCCGCCGTCCGCCGGCGCTACGGCTGGGTCGCCTCGATCTACGACTGGGCGAACCTCGAGGGCCTGCTGTACGCCCGCGCGCGGGCGCGCGCCATCGAGCTGCTCGACCTTCGTCCCGGCGCCCGCGTGCTCGACGTCGCCTGCGGCACCGGCGCGAACTTCGCGCTGATCGAGCGGCGCATCGGGCCCTCCGGGACCCTGGTCGGCATCGACCTCACGCCCCAGATGCTCGGCCGGGCCCGCGCCCGGGTCGCCCGCGCGGGCTGGAGCAACGTCACCCTGCGCGAGGGCGACGTGTGCGAGCTCGCCCTCGGCGAGCCGTTCGACGCCGCGGTCTGCACGCTCGGACTCTCGGTGATCACGGAGTGGGAGCGGGCCTGGGAGGCGATGGCGACCGCCGTCCGGCCCGGCCGCCGTCTGGCGATCATGGACGCCGGCTTCCCCGAGGGCACCGGGCGGCGCGGGGCGGGCCCGCTCGCGTGGACCCTGGGCCGCCTCTTCGCCGCCGATTGCGCCCGCCGCCCGTGGCGGCTGCTCGAGCGCGACGCCGCCGGGCCGGCGAGCGAGCGGTTCACCTGGGGCTGGGTCACCGCGGCCGCGGGAGCGAGGTGACCCTCCGCACGTCGGCTCCAAGGCGCCGTGGCACGAGATCACCGGCGACCTGCCGCAGTACGAGGAGTACGCGCCGTAGCCGAGGTGGCGGCGCCTCCAGCCCTAGGTGGACTTCGCGCGCGCCCCGCGGTGGGGCACCTTTGCGGCAATGTCTCGCCTCCCCGCCCTCTTGATCACCGCCGCGGCGCTCGCGGGCGCCCCGGCCGCCAAGGCCGCGGCGCAGCCGCTCGCCGTGGAGAAGCACGCCACCACCGTCTCGACGTACGCGGACGCCATCGCGTGGTCGAGCTATGACGCCGCGACGGGCGCCTACCGGCTGACGCTCGACCGCGCCGGCCAGATCACCCGGCCCGCCGTGCCGCCCTCGAAGTCCGCGTTCGACGTCGACCTCGGCACCTCGCGCAGCGGCGCGCTGGTCGCCGTCTACTCGCGCGCCGGCACGCTCTACCAGTACGACGCCGCGTCCGGCAAGGAGCGCAGGCTCGCGATCTCCGTGCACGGCGCCGCGCTCTCGCAGCCGACCGTCATGGCCGGCCGGATCGCGTTCGTCGCCCGCTCCAAGCGCCACGACTCGCTCCGCCTGCGCACGGCCGCGCGCGGCGCGGGCAAGGTCGTCTATGTCTCGCCGGCGATCAGCGATCCCGAGCTGTCCGGCACGCGCCTCGCGTTCGTGACCGCGACCGGCGCCGGGACGATCCGCCGCGTCGAGTCGCTGCGCGTGCAGACGCTCACGGGAACCTCCCGGACCGTCTATCAGGCGCGCAGCGGCGGCGCCAACGACGCCGACATCGTCGGGCCCGGCTTCGACACGAGCGGCAAGCACCTGCTCTGGGCGCGGCGCAACATCGGCTCCGGGTCCGGCAACCGCTACGTCCGCCTCACGCTGTCCTCCGGCAAGCTCGCGTACGCGACCGGCACGGACAAGCTCTACAGCGCGAGCTGGATCGACACGGCGAACGGGTTCGCGACCGCGCTGATCGGCAACGACGACGACGCCTCGGCGCCGGGCGACGGCGTGACCGTCGGCACGACCGGCTCCTTGGCCTTCACCGCGCGACCTTAGCTGGATCCAGGCTCAAGCGTCGGCGACGCGCCGCAGCAGCGGCACCGCCTGCTCCAGCAGCGCGCGCTCGGACTCCGACAACTCGGTCTCCAGCGCGCGCGTGAGCCAGCCCTCGCGGCGCGCGCGATCCGCCGCGAGGGCTTCGCGTCCCGCGGTCGTGAGCTCGACGAAGGCGCGACGCCGGTCGTCGGGGTCCGGCCGGCGCTCGACCAGCCCGCGCTGCTCCAGCTCGTGCACGGTCTGCGCCATCGACTGCGGCCGCATGTGCGCGCCCGACGCGAGGTCGCTGATGCTCTGCGGGCCGTGACGATCGAGCGCGCCGAGGACCGCGCCCTGGGGGAGCGAGAACGCGTGCTCCGCGCGCAGGCGCCGGATGATCTGCCCCACGGCGATGCGCAGCTCGGCGGCGAGTGCGGCGCTGTAGCTCTCGGGGCTCATTCGGGTGCTCGGAAGTCTACTCAGCAGGCAAACTGAACAGGTTGCCTGTATATTATCCAGGGCAGTGACCGAAGACCGCTACAAGTGGATCGCCCTCTCCAACACGACGCTCGGCGTACTGCTCGCCACGCTGGACGCGTCGATCACGCTGATCGCGATGCCGGACATCTTCCGCGGCATCCACCTCGATCCGCTGCAGCCGGCGAACAGCTTCTATCTGCTGTGGATGATCCTCGGCTACCTCGTCGTCTCGAGCGTGCTGATCGTCAGCCTCGGCCGGCTCGGCGACATGCTCGGCCGCGTCCGGATCTACAACCTCGGCTTCGTGATCTACACGGCCGCTTCGCTGCTGCTGGCCGTCGACTGGATGACGGGCCGCGCCGGCGCGACGTTCCTGATCGTGTTCCGGATCGTCCAGGGCATCGGCGGCGCCTGCCTGCTCGCCAACGCGGCGCCGATCATCACCGACGCCTTCCCGTCGCACCAGCGCGGGATGGCGCTCGGCATCAACAACATCGTCGGCGTCAGCGGCATGTTCGTCGGCCTGGTGCTCGGCGGCCTGCTCGCCCCGATCGACTGGCGCATGGTGTTCCTCATCTCCGTGCCGATCGGCCTGCTGGGCACCGTCTGGGCCTACCTGCGCCTCGAGGAGCGCAGCACGCCGCGCAAGGCACCGATCGACTGGTCGGGCAACATCACGTTCGCGCTCGGCCTCGTGCTCGCGATGGTCGCCGTGACCTACGGCATCCGCCCGGCCGGCGGCCACGCGACCGGCTGGGGGAGCGGCAAGGTGATCGCGCTGCTGAGCGCGTCCGTGCTGAGCCTCGCCGCCTTCGCGCTGATCGAGAAGCGCGTGCCGCACCCGATGTTCCGCCTGCGCCTGTTCCGCATCCGCGCGTTCACCTTCGGCACGCTCTCGACCTTCCTCTCGGCGGTCGCGCGCGGCGGCCTGATGTTCATGCTGATCATCTGGCTACAGGGCATCTGGCTGCCCCAGCACGGCTACACGTTCACCGAGACGCCGCTGTGGGCGGGCATCTACATGCTGCCGCTGACGCTCGGGATGCTGATCGCCGGGCCGACCTCCGGCTACCTGTCCGACCGCTTCGGCGCGCGCGGCTTCGCGACCACCGGGATGATCGGTGCGGCGCTCAGCTTCGGGCTGCTGATGCTGCTGCCGATCGACTTCCCGTATCCGCTGTTCGCGCTGATCATCGCGCTCAACGGCCTCTCCATGGGCATGTTCGCCTCGCCCAATCGCGCGGCCGTGATGAACAGCCTCCCGCCCGAGGATCGCGGCGCGGGCGGCGGCATGAACCAGACCTTCCAGAACTCCGCGCAGGTCGTGTCGATCGGGATCTTCTTCACGCTGATGGTCGTCGGCCTCGCGTCGACGCTGTCGGACACGATGAGCAGCGGTCTGCAGGCGCACGGCGTGCCGGCGGGCGTCGCGCAGCACGTCGCGGCGCTCCCGCCGGTCTCGATCCTGTTCGCGGCCTTCCTGGGCTACAACCCGATCCAGAGCCTCGTCGGCGCGCACACGCTGAACGGGCTCTCTCCGGCCGACCACGCCGCGCTGGTCGGCCACTCGTTCTTCCCGCAGCTGATCGCGGAGCCGTTCCGCCACGGCCTGCACGCCGCGTTCACGTTCGCGATCCTCGCGTGCCTGATCGCCGCGGCCGCCTCCTCCCTGCGGGGCGGCCGCTACCGGCACGGCGAGCTCGCGCTGCGCGGCGCCATCCCACGACCCGAGGAGCAGCATGCACGTTGAGTGGTACGGCCAGTCCACCTTCCGGCTTCAGGCGGACGGCACGACCGTCGTCATCGATCCGTTCGGCGACATGAGCGCGGCCGCGGCGCGCGGCATCGCGTGGGACTACCCGCCGATCGAGGGCGTGACGGCCGACCTGCTGCTCGTCACGCACGAGCACGGCGACCACAACGCCGTCGAGGTGATCGGCGGCGATCCAGTGCTGGTGCGCTCGACCGCCGGCACGCATCAGTCCCCGGCCGGGGAGGTCGTCGGCATCGCGTCCGAGCACGACGACGCCGCCGGCACCCAGCGCGGCCCGAACACGATCTTCGCCTTCACGCTCGGCGGCGTGAAGGTCGCGCACTTCGGCGACTTCGGCCAGGGCGCGCTGCGGCCCGAGCAGGCCGCCGCGCTCGGCGAGGTCGACCTCCTGTTCATCCCGGTCGGCGACGGCCCGACGATCGGCCCCGCGCTCGCGCACGAGATCGCCGGGCAGGTCAACGCGCGCTGGGTCGTCCCGATGCACTACCGCACCGAGCGGATCAACTTCCTCGAGCCGGCCGATGACTTCATCGCCCGCTTCGGCCACGCCGCACGGCTGGAGGCGCCGAGCTTCGACCTCGCCGGGCTCCCGGAGGGTCGCCCGTTGGTGGTCGTCCCGGCGACGCCGTAGGACTGTCGCCCAGCGCCCACGGGTACGCCCCTCGTCACCTACACGAGGGAGGGTCCGCCTCATGGGATTGCGGATGCTGCGGGAGCAGGCGCGCGGCCTGACCCGCGACCAGCGCAACGCGTTCTTCGCGGCCTGGCTGGGCTGGGCGATGGACGCGTTCGACTACTTCCTGCTCGTCTTCGTCATCACCGACGTCGCGGACACGTTCCACACGAGCAAGACGCACGTGGCGGTGGCGACCACGCTCACGCTCGCCGCGCGACCGGTAGGCGCGGCGCTGTTCGGCTATTGGGCTGACAAGGCCGGGCGCCGCCCCGCGCTGCTGGCGTGCGTGCTGTTCTACAGCACCGTCGGCCTTCTGACCGCGTTCAGCACCTCGCTGACCATGCTGCTCGTGCTGCGCGCGCTGTACGGCATCGGCATGGGCGGCGAGTGGGGTCTCGGCGCCTCCCTGGCGATGGAGAAGATCCCGGCCGCCAAGCGCGGCTTCTACTCCGGCGTGCTCCAGCAGGGCTACCCGGTCGGCTACCTGATCGCGGCGATCGCCTTCTTCGTCGTCGAGCCGATCGCCGGCTGGCGCGGGCTGTTCGTGTGCGCGGCGATCCCGGCGCTGCTGGCGCTGTTCATCCGCATGCGCGTCGAGGAGTCCGAGGTGTGGGAGCAGACCAAGCAGCGCGAGCGCCAGACGCGCGTCGGCTTCCGCCAGGTGCTGCTGAACCCGGTCGTGGCGCGCCGCTTCCTGTACCTCGTGCTGCTGATGACCGCGTTCAACTTCATGAGCCACGGCACCCAGGACTACATCCCGACGTTCCTCGAGGACACGTTCGGCGCGGGCCACACGACGACGGTGCTGGTCGCGATCGTCTACAACATCGGCGCGATCCTGGGCGGCGCGTACTTCGGCGCGCTCTCGCAGGGCTTCGGCCGCCGGCGCACGATCGTCGTGTGCGCCGTCTTCGCGCTGCTCGTCTCGCCGCTGTTCGCGTTCTCGTCGACGCTTGCCATGTTCGCCATCGCCGCGTTCGTGATGCAGTTCTTCGTCCAGGGCGCGTGGGGCGTGATCCCGGCGCACCTGACCGAGCAGTCGCCGGACGAGATCCGCGGCTTCTACCCCGGCGTCACGTACCAGCTCGGCAACCTGCTGGCCGCGGTCAACCTGCCGCTGCAGACCTCGCTCGCCGACAGCCACGACGGCCACTTCGCGCTGTTCGCCGTGATCGTGCCGGTGCTCGTCGCGGTGATCGCGCTGACGCTGCTCGGGCGCGAGGCGCGCGGCGTCGAGTTCGGCCGCGTCGAGGCGCGGACCGGCCGCTTCGCGCGTGAGGAGGCCGGCGCGCCGGCTGAGGCCGGGGCCCGCGGCTCCTAAGGGATCGGTTGTCCGACGAGGCGCCGTTCGCCGGATGCCGGCGCGGCGCCTCAGCGCGACCCTGTGGGGCATGACACCCATGTCCCTCCCGATCGCCACCGTCCTCGCGCGCGAGGCCGTCCGCCGCCAGTTCGCGGTCAAGGTCCGGGCGCGCTGAGCTCACCGCTGCCGCGCGCGACCAGCGTCGTGCCGAGCACGGCGCGCCGCGGCGGCCCGCCGTAGCCGTCGAGACGCTCGAACAGCAGCTCGGCGGCGCGGCGACCCAGCCCGGCCGGGTCCTGCGCGACGACCGTCACGCCCGGCCGCACGACGTCCGCCGGCAGCACGCCGTCGAAGCCCACGAGCGCGACCTCGTCCTGCAGCCCGGCGTCGTGCAGGGCCCGCAGCGCGGCGACCGTGACCAGGTTCTGCCCGCAACGGCTCGTTCCTCGGGCTGCCGAACCTGCTGTGGATGTTCGCCGTGGTGGTCGCGGTCGCCGCGTTCGTGCTGCGCAGGACGGTGTTCGGCCGCTACGTCTACGCGGTCGGCTCCAACCCGGAGTCCGCGCGCCTGGCGGGTGTGCCCGTGACGCGCGTGCTGATCGCCGTGTATGCCATCGGCGGGCTGCTCGCCGCCGTCGGCGGCGTGCTGTTCAGCTCGCGGCTGAACGCCGGCATCCCGACCGCGGGCACCGGCTACGAGCTCAACGCGATCGCCGCGTGCGTGATCGGCGGCGCCAGCCTGTTCGGCGCCAAGGGCGGCGCGTTCGGCGCGGCGGCCGGCGCGCTGATCGTCGGCACGCTCAACAACGGCGGCAACCTGCTGGCCGTCAACTCGTTCTATCTGCAGATCATCATCGGCGCGCTGATCCTCGTCGCGGTGGCCTTCGACCAGTGGCAGGGGCGAAGGGCGCGGAGCGCCTGAGTACCGTAGGCGGGGTGCGCCGCATCCTGCTCGTCCTCGTCGTGCTGGCGGCGTGCACCGGCCTCGTGCTCGCGGTGCCCCCGCTGCGCGAGGCCGTGACGCACGTCCTGCACGGCGACGTGCACGGGCTGCGCGCGCAGCTGCGCGGCCTCGGGACGGCCGGCGCCGTCGTGGTGGTCGCGCTGATCCTCGCCCACGCCGTGCTGTTCTTCCCCGCCGAGATCGTCAACGCCACGGCGGGGCTGGTCTACGGCTTCGCCGTCGCGTTCCCGCTCGTGATCGTCTCGTGGGCGGCCTCGGGCCTGCTGGCCTACTGGCTGGGCTCGGCCGCGGGGCGCCCGTTGGCGCTGCGGCTGATGGGCGAGGAGCGGGTCGCGCGGGCCGAGGGCGCGATCGAGCGCGGCGGCGTGCTGGCGCTGCTGCTCGCCCGGCTCGTCCCGTTCGTGCCCTACAGCCTCGTCGGCTACGTCGCCGGCGCGGCCGGCGTGCCGCTCTGGCGCTTCGTGTGGACCGGGGTGATCGGGATCATGCCGATCACCGCCGCGGCGACGTACCTCGGGCACGCGCTCGGGGACCTGTCGGCGTCGGATCCGCTGCTGTGGGCCGCGCTCGCCGTCCTGCTGGCGCTCGGCGCGCTCACGCTCGTCACGACCCGGCGGCTGCGAAGCCCTTCCGATACGCGGGCGGAATGACGTCCGCCCACTCCTGGTGGCGCTGGATGTAGCCGTTCACGAGATCGCGAGGAGCCGCCGCCCTCATCTTCGCGGCCGGATCGACCGATAGGGATGACCATGTCCTCGACCGCACGATTTGGCAGGGCCCCGAGCAGCACGGCAGCTGAGCCGGTCGTCGTCGCGCGCCAGCCGATCTTCGATCGGGCCGAGAACGTGATCGGCTTCGAGCTGCTGTCTCCACTCAACCGGATCGCCGATCCGCGCGCCGCCAGCGCGAGCGTCCTGGTGCAGTCCTTCGCCGACGTCGGGCTCGACCGCCTCGTCGGCACCTATCCCGCGTACGTGCGGGTCTCGCGCGAGTTCCTGCTCGCCGTCCGGCCGCTCCCGCTCTCGCCCGAGGCGGTCGTGCTCGAGGTCGACGCGAGCGCCGGCGACGACATCCTCGCGGCGATCCTCCGCGACGCCGTCGCCGACGGCTTCCGGATCGCGCTCGACGACTTCCGCCACACGCCGGACTCGGAGGCCCTGCTGCGGCTCGCGAGCATCGTCAAGATCGACGTCGCGCGCATGGACGGCGAGACGCTGACCGGCACGGTCGCCGCGCTGCGCGGCCACGGCATCGCGCTGTTCGCCTCCAACGTCGAGACGCGAGCGGAGTTCGAGGACTGCCTCGCGCTGGGCTTCGACGGCTTCCAGGGCCGCTTCTTCTCCGAGCCGGCGCGCCTGACGGGCAGCTCGGCCCCGACCTACCGCCTGCGCGCGCTCTCGATGCTCGCCGCGCGCGGCGACCTCAGCTCCTTCGAGTCGCTCGAGCGCGTGATCGTCGAGGACCCGGGCCTCTCGCACAAGCTCGTCCGGCTGGCCAACTCCGCGTTCTTCGGCGGCCGCAACCCGGTCGGCTCGATCCGCCAGGCGCTGATGATGCTCGGCTCGGTCGCCGTCCGGCGCTGGGCCACGCTACTCGTGCTCGCCGGCGTCACCGATCGCCCCAACCACCTGCTCGAGCTCGGCCTCTCGCGGGCGCGGCTGTGCGAGCTGCTCGCGCTGCGCGACGAGGAGGCGGAGTCTGAGCGCGCGTTCACGGTGGGGCTCTTCTCGGTCGTGGACGCGCTGCTGCGGATGCCGATGCCGCAGCTGCTCGAGGAGCTCCCGTTCGACGAGCGCACCAAAGGCGCGCTGACCGACCACCACGGCCCCGAGGGCCGCATCCTCGCGGGCGTGCTCGCCTATGAGTCGGGCGACTTCGGGCGCTGCACGACTCGCGGTGTGAGCCTGTTGGACATCGCGCGCGCCTACCGCGACGCGCTCGACTGGACGACCGACGCCGCGCTGCAGCTCGCCTGATCAGGCGACCTCGCGCAGCCTGCCCGTGCCGATGTCGTAGACGAAGCCGCGCACGTCGTCCGTGCGTGGGATGAACGGCGACGCCTTGATGCGCTCGATCGACCGGCGGACGTCCTCGTCGAGATCCGAGAACGAGTCGTCGGGCCACCGCGGGCGGACGCCGGTCTCGCTCTCGAGCGAGCGCTTGAAGGCGTCGTCGTCGAGACCGTGCATGCCGCACTCGGTGTGGTGGATGAGGACGATCGCCTCGGTCCCCATCATGCGCTGCGAGATCGCGAGCGAGCGGACCGCGTCCTCGGTCACGACGCCGCCGGCGTTGCGGATCACGTGCGCCTCGCCGTTGCCCAGGCCGAGCGCGCCGAAGACGTCCAGGCGCGAGTCCATGCACGCCAGCACGGCGACCTTCTTGGCGGGCGCGACCGGCAGCCGCTGCTGCGCGAACGACGCGGCGTAGACCTCGTTGTTCGCCAGCAGATCGTCGATGACCGACACGTCCCAGCTCCTTTCTCGGCGTCCCGGCTCAGAGACTACGAGGCCCGCCGTGCCTATGCTCGAACCGTGCGCGCGGTGGTGGCCGATGACGAGTTGCTGGTGCGGGAGGGCGTCGCGCGGTTGCTCGAGGAGCACGACATCGAGGTCGTGGCGCGCGCGGCCGATGCGCGGGATCTGGTGCGGCGCGTGCGCGCGCACCGGCCCGACGTGGCGATCATCGACGTGGCGATGCCGCCGGACCAGACCGACGACGGGTTGCGCGCGGCGCTGGAGATCCGGCGCGAGCTGCCGGACGTCGGCGTGCTGGTGCTCTCCCAACACCTGGCCGAGCGCTACGCGCTGGACCTGATCGGCGGCGACGAGCGCGGCGTCGGGTACCTGCTCAAGCACCGCGTGGCCGATCTCGAGGGCTTCCTCCTCGCGGTGCGGACCGTCGCCTCCGGCGGGACCGCGGTGGACCCTGAGGTGATCGCCCGCATGCTCGGGCGGCGCCGGCCCGACGATCCGCTGGCGTCCCTCACGCCGCGCGAGCGCGAGGTCATGGCGCTGATGGGGGAGGGGATCTCCAATCGCGGCATCGCTGAGCGCCTGCAGGTCGGCCAGCCGGCGATCGAGAAGCACGTGACGAAGATCTTCAGCAAGCTCGGGCTCGGGTGCGACAGCTCCGAGCACCGCCGCGTCCTCGCCGTGCTCGCGCTGCTGCGCGCGTCATAAGGGCAAGGAGGCGCGCAGGGTGGTGCCCGGCCCGGACTTGTCGATCTCGCACGTGCCCCCGAGCGCGGCGACGCGGTCCGCCAGGCCGCGCAGACCGCTGCCGCGGGAGGGGTCGGCGCCGCCGCGGCCGTCGTCGGCGACGCTCACGCGCAGGGCGCCGTCGCCGGTGCGCGCGACCACCCGGACCTCGGTGGCGCCGGCGTGCTTGGCCGCGTTGGCGAGCGCCTCGGCGACGACGAAGTAGGCGGCGGCCTCCACGTCGGGCGGGTAGCGCCGCTCCTCGATGTCCAGCAGCACCGGCAGCGGCGCGTCGGCGGTCAGGTCCTCGAGCGCCGCGGCGAGGCCGCGATCGGTCAGCACCGCGGGATGGATGCCGGCCGCGAGCGACCGCAGCTCGGCGATCGCGCGGCGCGCGTCGGCCGCCGCCTCCTCCGTCTCTCCGCGCTCGAGCCGCAGCAGCAGCGAGACGAGCCGCTGCTGCGCGCCGTCGTGCAGGTCGCGCACCAGGCGCCGGCGCTCGTCGGCGGCGGCGGCGACGATCCGCGCGCGCGACTCGGCGATCTCCTCCGCGCGGGCCTGGGCCGCCGCCGCGCGGGCCAGCGCCGCCTCGGTCTCCAGCCGTTCGGAGATGTCGCGGAACACGACCACCGCGCCGCGGCCTTCGTGGGTCTGGACCGGCGCCGACACGTACGCGACCGGCACCATCGCGCCGTCGCGGCGGATGAACCAGTCGCGCTCCACGCGGACCGCGGCCCCGGTCCTCAGCGGCGCGAGCAGCGGACACTCTCGCGACGGGTACGGCGTGCCGTCAGGGTGCTTGAAGTGGATCGTCGCGTGGCTGTCGCGCCCGAGCAGCTCGTCCTCGGAGTAACCGAGCAGCGCGAGCCCGGCAGGGTTGACGTAGCGCACCTCGCCGCCGGAGCCGACGAGGTAGACCGCGTCGGCGATGCTCTCGAGCAGGGTGTCCAGCAACGGCGCCATAGGCGCCACGATACGTGGGTAAACCCGACGCCTTCCCGGGCACGATGAGCCTAGGCTTAGAACATGGTCGGATTCCTTCGCTACGGCCTTCCCGCACTGCTCGTGCTCGCCGGCTTCGTGATCCTCTTCACGGTCGACAGCTCGGCGCGCTGGGACGGTTGGGCGATGTGCGTCGGCTCGGGGCTCGCCGTCCTGCTGCTCAACTGGCTCTTCCGCATGGGCGCCAAGGGCGATCGCGAGCGCGACGACGAGGTCGCCGCGCGCGAGTACCTCGCCGAGCACGGCCACTGGCCGGACGAGCCGCTCAGCCGCTCAGCTCCGGGAAGTCGCGGTCGCTGAACTCGCCCGGCACGGCGGCCCCCGGGTCACCGTGCTTGTCGGCCTCCCCCGCCCGCAGCTCGACGCGGCGGATCTTGCCGGAGATCGTCTTCGGCAGCTCGGCGAACTCGAGCCGGCGGACCCGCTTGTACGGCGCGAGGTTCTCGCGCGCGTGCCGGAGGATCGCGAGCGCGGTGTCGCGGTCGGGCTCCCAGCCCTGCGCGAGCACGACGTACGCCTTCGGGACGGCGAGCCGCAGCGGGTCGGGGCTCGGCACGACGGCGGCCTCGGCGACGGCCTCGTGCTCGATCAGCACGCTCTCGAGCTCGAACGGCGAGATGCGGTAGTCGGAGGCCTTGAAGACGTCGTCGGTGCGCCCGACGTAGGTGATGTAGCCGTCCTCGTCGCGCGCCGCGACGTCGCCGGTGTGGTAGTAGCCGTTGCGCATCGCGTCGCCGGTGCGCTCGTCGTCGTCGCGGTAGCCGACCATCAGGCCGAGCGGGCGCTTGGACAGGTCGAGGCAGATCTCGCCCTCGTCGGCGGGCTGCCCGGTCAGCGGGTCGATCAGGGCGACCTCGTAGCCCGGCAGGGGCCGGCCCATCGAGCCCGGCTTGACGGGCTGGCCGGGCGGGTTGCCGATCTGCAGCGTCGTCTCGGTCTGCCCGTAGCCGTCGCGCAGCGTCAGGCCCCACGCCTCCTTGACGCGCTCGATCACCTCGGGGTTGAGCGGCTCGCCGGCGCCGACGACCTCGCGCAGCCGCGTGCGCGCGCTGCTCAGGTCGGCCTGGATGAGCATGCGCCAGACCGTCGGCGGCGCGCAGAAGGTGGTGACGCCGATGCGCTCGAGGACGCCGAGCAGTCCCGCCGCGTCGAAGCGCTCGAAGTTGTAGATCGCCACGCATGCCTCGGCGAGCCACGGCGCGAACAGGTTGCTCCACGCGTGCTTCGCCCACCCAGGGCTGGAGAGGTTGAGGTGGATGTCGCCCGGCTCCAGCCCGATCCAGAACATCGTGCTCAGGTGGCCGATCGGGTACGACGCGTGCGTGTGCTCGACGAGCTTGGGCCGCGCGGTCGTGCCGGAGGTGAAGTAGAGCAGCAGCGTGTCGCTCGACCTCGTGGGACCGTCGGGCGAGAAGTGCGCCTCCGCCGTGTAGGCGCCGGCGTACTCGCGCCAGCCGTCGACCGGCTCGCCGACGGCGATCTTCGTGAAGGCGCCGTCCGGGACCTTGTCCGCGTCGGCGGAGCGCGCGATCAGGTGGCGCGCGGCGCCGCGCTCGACGCGGTCGCGGATGTCGGACTCGGCCAGCAGCGTCGTCGCGGGGATGACGACGGCGCCGAGCTTGATCGCGGCGAGCATGCACTCCCACAGCTCGACCTGGTTGGCGAGCATCAGGACGATGCGGTCGCCGCGCTCGACGCCCTGCGCGCGCAGCCAGTTGGCGACCTGATTCGAGCGGCGGTGCAGGTCGTCGAAGCTGAGCTTGTCCTCGCTGCCGTCTGCGCCGACGATCCACAGGCCCGGAGCGTCGTTGCCACGGGCGAACGCGTCGAACCACTCCAGCGCCCAGTTGAACTCGGCGGGCGCCGGCCACTCGAAGGCGGCACGCGCGCCCTCGTAGTCGTCGCGACGCTCGAGCAGGAGGTCGCGGGCCGTCTTGAGATCCATGACCCGGCGACCATACCGCTCGGTCCGCCCTGTCACATTCGCGTCCGCCGAGGCGTCATCGGGTCATGACGAACGCCAAGCGAGACCTCCCTCGCGCGGTGCGCCGGGCCGTAAGCTCCCGGTCATGGCGAGCTGGGACGACGTGATCGCGATCGGCGGGCGCTTCCCGGGCGTGGAGGTGACGACGTCCTACGGGCGGCCGGCGCTGAAGGTCGTGGGCAAGTTCATGTGCTCGGTCCGGCAGGACCCGGACGCGTTCGTCTTCCGCGTGCTCGACGTGCCCGACCAGCAGGCCCTGGTGCGCGGGCAGCCGGACGTCTTCTTCACCACCCCGCACTACGACGGCTGGCCGTACGTGCTCGTGAACATGGATGCGGTCGGGAACGAGCAGCTCGCGGAGCTCGTCGAGGACGCGTGGCGGATCCGTGCCTCGAAGAAGCTCGTCGCCCAGCTCGAAGGCGGCTGAGCGCGCCCGCGCGCAGTTGCCGTGGGCGCTGAAGGCCCGCGGCGGCGAGGTCATCGCCGGCCGATTCGCTTCTTGCGCTTCGGCAGCTTCGCCTTGACCTTCTGCGCGCGCGTCTTGGGCTTGCGCTGCTGGCGGATGGCCACGCCGCCGCCGGCCGCGAGCGCGGCGAGCAGTGCCGCGATCAGGCCCTGCTTGGCGCGCAGCGAGCGGAACTCGCGCTCGACCTCGGGCCAGACCTGGTTCTCGATCAGGTCGGCGGCCGCCTCGGGCGTGGCCTCGAGGTCGCCGGCCGGGATCGGCGCCGCGAACGCGAGCTGGACCCGCACCGGACGCGGGAGCCAGCCGGCGAAGAGCTTCTCGGTGCCGGAGATGGCGCACGGGACGATCGGCGCGCCGGCCTCGATCGCGAGCCGCCCGGCGCCGCGGCGCGGCGCGCGCAGCTCGTCGGGCTCCCGGTGGCGGGTGCCTTCGGGGAACAGCGCCAGCACGCCGCCCTCGCGCAGGACCATCCTTGCCGTCTCCAGCGCGTCGGGGTCCGCCTCGCCGCGCCGGACCGGGAAGGCGCCGAGCGCCGACAGCAGCCGCGCCGACCGGCCCTCGAACAGCTCCTTCTTGGCCATGAAGCGCACGTGGCGCGGCGTCGCGAGACCCACGAAGAACGAGTCGTAGAAGCTCTTGTGGTTCGGCGCGATCACGCACGGCCCGTCCTTCGGGATGTGCTCGGAGCCGGTGATGCGGAAGCGCCACAGGAGCTTCACGAGCGGCAGGATCAGGAACCGGATCGTCCCGTAGACGGGACGCGAGACGCCGCGCGAGCGCGCGAGCGCCTGAGCTTCGTCGTAGGTCACGGCCGTAACGTAACGTTGCGGCGGCTTGACCGCGCGCTGGTGCGCCCGGAGAGCGCCTTCAGCCGCCACTCAGGACCGGGTGAGACGTTCCGCGGCGTGAGCCGCCGGAGCCTGGCCGCGCTGTTCGCCGTCGCGCTCGTCGTGAGGTTGGGCGTCATCGCCGCGACTCCGGGCTACGTCCCGCGGCACGACGACCGTGACTATGACCGGCTCGCCTGGGCGATGGCGAGCGGCGACGGCTATCCGCCGGTTCGCATCCGCGGGCACCGCTACGGGGTCGCGTACCGCCCGCCGCTGTGGCCCGTCACGCTCGGCGCGGGCTATGCGCTGACGGGGCACCGCCTGGCCGCCGGGCGGATCGAGAACGCGCTCCTCGGCGCGCTCGGCGTGCTCGCGCTCACCTGGGCCGCGCTGCGGCTGCTGGGCCCGCGCGCCGCGTGGTGGGCGGGCGCGATCGGCGCGGTGTACCTGCCGCTCGCGCTCATGGCGAGCGTGCTCGAGTCCGAGACGCTGTTCGTCCTGTGCGAGCTCGTCGCCCTCGGCTGTGCGCTGCGCGCGCGCAGCGCGCGCTCGTGGGCGGCCGGCGCCGGCGCCGCCGTCGGGCTCGCGGCGCTGGCGCGCGTCGACGGCCTCGTGCTGCTGGCGGGCGTGCTGCCGCTCGCCGGCGTCCGCCGGAGCGCGCTGGTCCTCGCCGCCTGCGCGCTCGTGATCGCGCCGTGGACCGCCCGCAACGCCGTGCGCCTGCACGCCTTCGTCCTGATCAGCACCGAGTCCGGCGCGACGCTCGCCGGCACGTACAACGCCGCGTCGATGCACGACCGCTTCGCGAAGGGCTCGTGGGTGCTGCTGCGCCATACGCCCGATCTGCGGGTGGTCGAGCACAACCTCTCGCCGGTGCCGCAGGATCGCGCCCTGCGCCGCGCGGCGCTGCGCTTCATCGCGGCGCATCCCACCTACCCGCTCGTGGTCGCCGGAGAGAACCTGCGCCGCTGGCTCGACCTCGCCGGCGTGCGCCGCGCCCGCTTCGAGGCCCAGACCGCGGACATTCGCCCCGGCTGGGCGGTCGCCGCCTTGCCGTTCGCCTGGGCGCTCGCCGGCCTCGCGCTCGCCGGCCTGGGCGTGGTCCGCCGGCGCCCCGCGTTCTGGCTCGCGCCCGCCGCCCTGCTGCTCGTGACGCTGCTCGTCAACGCCGAGACGCCGCGCTTCCGCGCGCCGCTGGACCCGTTCCTGATCCTCCTGGCGGCCGCATTCCTAGGGTCGCGAGTCGCAAGTTCGCACGCGCATTGCGGGATGCATCGTCGTGGCTGGCGTTCGCCGGCGACCTGGCTCGTACCGGGCGTACTTGCGAGGTCGCCGGCGGGCGCCAGGCGCGGCGAGGCGCCGGCAAGGTGCCTGCGAACTTCCGACGCGGGGCCCTATCCCAGCGGGTCCAGCTGCGGCCGCTTCGCCGCCCGTCCGTCGCCGGACGACCGCCCGCGCAGCCGGCGCAGCAGCCGCGGGCGGAAGTAGACGTGCGCCCACACCGCGTGAGCCGCCAGCCGCTCGTGCCGGCGCCGCGCGACGGCGGCCGGGAAGTCCTCGGCCCACGAGTGGTCGGCGCCCGGAAGGCCGAGCAGCTCGGCGGCGGCGGCGGCGATCCGGCGATGGCCCTCGGGGTTGCCGTGCAGGCGGTCGACGTGCCAGAGGCGCGGGTCGGACGCGACGCGATGCGACTCGAGGTCGATCAGGAATGCGCCGTGGCGTGCGGCGATGTCGCGGATCGCGGCGTTCAGGCGGACCACGTGGGGGCCGGCGAGCCGCGCGAGCGGGTTGACCGGCACGGGGTCGGGCAGCGCCACGAGCAGCAGGTCGGCGCCGGGGCCCCGCAACCGGACGGCCATCGTCTCCAGCTCGTGCGCGACCGCGTCGACGTCGACGGTCCGGCGCAGCATGTCGTTGAGCCCAGCCAGCACGCTCGCGAGATCGGGCCGCAGCGCGATCGCCGCCTCCAGTTGCTCCTCGCGAACGTGGCGCGCCCGCTTGCCGCGCACGGCGAGGTTCGCGTAGCGGAAGCCGGGCTCCAGCTGCGCGAGGCGCTCGGCGAGCCGGTCCGCCCAGCCGCGATACTCCCCATTCGGGTAGCGATCCTCGAGTCCCTCCGTCGTGCTGTCACCGAGTGCGACGTAGCGGCGATAGCTCATGCGGAAACGCTAGCGGCGATGCCGTAGGCTCCGCCCATGCCGTTCGGGGAGGATCTGGACGCATATCTCAGCGAGCACGTCGCCGGGATCTGCGCCGACCTCGGCCCGCTGCGCGCCGAGGAGCTGGTCTACGCGGCCGCGGATCGCGTGCCGGGGCTCCCGACTCGCGAGCAGGTCGCCGCCGAGCGCGAGCACCTGCAGAAGGACAAGGCGGGGCTCGAGATCGCGCAGGGCGTCTTCCTCGGCCACGTGCTGGCACGGCCCGACACCGGCATGCAGCTCGTCGAGACGATGCTGCGCCCGATCTCCACCGCCGAGCAGCTCGCCGACCTGCGCTCCACCGGCCGCGTCGACCTCGGCGCCGCGGTCGTCGAGCGGCGGGGGAACGTCGGCTATCTCGAGATGCGCAACCCGCGCCACCTCAACGCCGAGGACGACACGACGCTGCCCGCCTCCGAAGCCGCGGTGGACCTGATGGGGCTCGACCCCGAGATCGAGATCTGCGTGCTGCGCGGCGGCGTGGTCCAGCACCCGCGCTACGCGGGCCGCCGGATCCTCGGCGCGGGCCTGAACCTCACGCACCTCTACCACGGCAGGATCTCCTACCTGTTCTTCCCGGTGCGCGACCTCGGCTTCGTGCACAAGATCTACCGCGGCACCAAGCTCTGGATCGCGGCCGCCGAGACCTACGCCATCGGCGGCGCCTGCCAGCTGCTGCTGTGCGTCGATCACATCATCGCCGAGGAGGGCTGCCGGTTCACGCTGCCGGCACGCAACGAGGGGATCATCCCCGGCGCGGCGAACCTGCGCCTGCCGCGCTTCGTGGGCGACCGGGCGGCGCGCCGCGCGATCCTCTCGGGCGAGGAGCTCGACGTGCACGCGATGGCCGACGAGATCGTCTCGCACGAGGAGATGGACGCGGCGATCGAAGCGCGTGCGGCGGCGCTGAGCACGGCCGGCGCCGTCTCGGGCAGCGCCAACCGCGCGGCGTTCCGGGTCGCGCAGGAGCCGCTCGACGTGTTCCGCGAATACATGGCGGTGTACTCGCGCGAGCAGGCCGCCTGCCACTTCTCGCCCGCGCTGATCCGCAACCTCGAGGAGAACTGGCGCGCGCACGAGAGGGCGGCGTGATCCTCGACGCGATCGAGCGCGCCTCGCGCGACGAGCTCGAGACGCTCCAGCGCACGCGGCTGCGGGAGACCGCCGCCCGCCGCGGGCTCGACCCCGGCGCCGAGCTGCGCGACCTGCCCTTCACCGTCAAGGACGACCTGCGCGCGGCGTACCCGCTCGGGCTGATCACGGTGCCGCATGAGCAGCTCGTGCGCATCCATGCCTCCTCCGGCACCGGCGGCAAGGCGACCGTGGTCGGCTACACGCGCGCCGACCTCGACGTGTGGACGCAGGTGATGGCGCGCGCGCTCGCGGGCGCCGGCGTGCGCGCGGGCACGCGGGTCCACAACGCGTACGGGTACGGGCTCTTCACGGGCGGCCTCGGGTTCCACCAGGGCGCGGAGCGCCTCGGCGCGACCGTCGTGCCGGTGTCCGGCGGGCTGACGGCGCGCCAGGCGACCCTGCTGCGCGACCTGCGGGCGCAGGCGCTTTGCTGCACTCCGTCCTACGCGCTGCACATCGCGCAGGCGGTGCGCGAGGCGGGGATCGAGGACCTCGCACTCGAGGTCGGGCTGTTCGGCGCCGAGCCGTGGACCGAGGGGATGCGCGCGCGGCTGCAGGCCGAGCTCGGGCTCGTGGCGCTCAACGTCTACGGGCTGTCGGAGATCGTCGGGCCCGGCGTCGCGGCGGAGTGCCTGGAGGGCCGCGACGGCTCGCACGTGCAGGAGGACCACTTCCTGATCGAGGTGATCGACCCGGAGACCGGTGGGCCGGTCGCGCCCGGCGAGCCCGGCGAGCTCGTCTTCACGACGCTCACCAAGGAGGCGCTGCCGCTCATCCGCTACCGGACCGGCGATATCGGCACGGTGACGCTCGAGCCCTGCGCGTGCGGGCGGACGACGGCGCGGATGGGCCCCGTCCAGGGGCGCCGCGACGACATGCTGATCGTCCGCGGCGTGAACCTGTACCCGTCGCAGGTCGAGCACGCGCTGCTGACCGTCGCGGGGATCGCGCCGCACTGGCAGCTCGTCGTCGAGCGGCCGGAGCAGCTCGACGAGGTGACGGTGCGCTGCGAGCCGGCCGAGGGCGGCGCCGACCGCGCGGCCTTGAGCGAGCGCGTCCGCGTCGCGCTGCGCGAGCGGATCGGCGTGGGGATGGCCGTCGAGCTGCTCGAGCCGGGCGGGGTTCCGCGCAGCGAGGGCAAGGCCGTGCGCGTCGTGGACCGGCGGTGAACCGCCGCGAGCTGCTGGGCGCGGCCGCGCTCGCAGGGCTGGCGTGGGCCGATGACGCGTTCGCCGCCACCCGCCTCACGGCCGCCCAGCGGCGCGCGCTGCGCGCCGCCGTCCGCGGCCCGGTCTTCTTCCCCGGCGCCTCCGGCTACGACGCCGCGCGCCGCGTCTTCAACCGCCGCTTCGACGGCGTCCGCCCGCCGGCCGTCGTGCGCGCCCGCGACACCACGGACGTCCAGGCCGCCGTCCGCTGGGCCGAGCGCTTCGGCGTGCCGCTCGTCGCCCGCTCCGGCGGCCACGGGTACACCGGCGACTCGACCAGCCGGACCGCGGTGGTGATCGACGTCGGCGGCCTCGATCGCATCTCGCTCTCCGGTACCACCGCGACGCTCGGCCCCGGCGCGCGCAACCTCGCGGTGTACGCCGCGCTCGCGGCGCGCAAGCGGACGATCCCGAGCGGCTCATGCCCGACCGTCGCGGCCGGCGGGCTCGTGCTCGGCGGCGGGATGGGTCTCGCGGGCCGCGCCTACGGGCTCACGCTCGATCGCGTGCGCAGCTTCGACGTCGTCACCGCCGACGGGCGGCGCCGGCGGGTCGAGGGCGACGACGACCTGTTCTGGGCGCTGCGCGGCGGCGGCGCGGGCTTCGGGATCGTCACCGCGATCCGCCTGCGCACCGTCGCGGTCCCGCGCGCCTGCGGGTTCCGCGTCAGCTACCCGCGCGCGGGCCGCGCGGAGGCGCTCGAGGCCTGGGAGTCGCTCCACGCCCCGCGCGAGCTCACCTCGATCCTCACGCTCGACACCGGCGGGGCGAGCGTGTTCGGCCAGTACCTCGGCTCCGAGGCCGCGCTGCGCCGGCTCGTAGCGCCGCTGGCCAACGCGACCCTCACCACCGGCACCGACACGTACCTGAACCTCCAGCGCCGCTGGGCCGGCTGCGCCGACGGCGGCCTCCCGGCATGCCTGCGGTACAGCCCGACCACGTTCGCCGCCGCCTCGGTCTACGTCTCAAAGCGCCTCACGTCCGCCGGCCGCCGCGCGTTCGTCGACGCCGCCGACACCGGCGCCTCGCTGATCTGCGACGCCTACGGCGGCGCGATCAACGAGGTCTCCGCCCACGCCACCGCGTTCGTCCACCGGCACGCCCGCTTCAGCGTCCAGATCCTCTCCTACACCGGCGCCGCCACCGCGCGCTCGCGCGTCGACCGCGCCCGCCGCCTGATCGCGGGGCACGGAAACGGGCAGGCGTACCAGAACTACCCGGACCTCGACCAGCCCGGCCCGCTGCGCGCCTACTACGGCGACAACCTCGAACGCCTGCGCCGGATCAAGCGCGAGGCCGACCCGGGGAAGCGGTTCATCAGCGCCGTCTGACCCGGACGAGCTGCGACTCCAGCCAGGCGGCATCGGCGAGCTGCTTCATGCCCGCCACTTGACGCTGCAGCCGCGCGCCCGCGTGTCGGGCTCGGCGACCGCCTCGCCGGCGAGCACCGCGTCCAGCGCGCCGCGCAGCCAGGCCGCGTCGCGCGACGGATCCTGGTGGTCGCCATCCGGCGCCCCGCGGTACGCGAGCCGCTGCTCGCCGTCGAAGACGAACACGTGCGGCGTCACCTCGGCGCCGAGCGCGGCGGCCACCTCCTGCGTCTCGTCGCGCAGGTACGGATACGGCCACGCCTGGTCGCGCACGAACTGCTTCATTCGCTCCAGCCCGTCCGCCGGGTAGCGGCTCGCGTCGTTCGCGTTGATGCCGAGGAAGCGCACGCCGCGCGGCTGGTAGTCCTCCGCGACGGCCTTCAGCCGCGGATTCCACGCGATCACGTACGGGCAGTGGTTGCAGGTGACGACGAGCACCGTCGCAACCGGTGCGTCGTCGAGCGGCGCGGAATGCTCCGCGCCGTCGGTGTCCGGGAGCGAGAAGGCCGGCACCGGATCGCCGATCGACATTTGGGTGGTTGCCACCCTTCGCAGGCTATCGTCACGCGACATGAGCGACCCCGAGGACCGCCGGTGGGGGATGCGCACGCGGGCGATCCACGCCGGCGCGCGACCCGACCCGACGACCGGTGCCAGAGCCGTGCCGATCTATCAGACGACCTCGTTCGTGTTCGAGGACGTCGAGGACGCCGCGGACCTGTTCGCCCTGCAGAAGTACGGGAACATCTATACGCGGCTCGGCAATCCGACGGTGGCCGCGTTCGAGGAGCGCGTCGCCAGCCTCGAGGGGGGCATCGGCGCCGTCGCGACGAGCAGCGGGCAGGCGGCGGAGACGCTCCTGCTGACGCAGCTGTGCGACGCGGGCGACCACATCGTCGCCAGCAGCGCGCTCTACGGCGGCACCTACACGCTCATGAACGTCACGCTGCGGCGGCTCGGGATCGAGACCACGTTCGTCGCGCCCGACGACCCGCAGGCGTTCGCCGACGCGATCGTCCCCGGCCGCACGAAGCTGCTCTACACGGAGATCGTGGCGAACCCGGCGGGCACCGTCGCGGATCTCGAGAGGCTGGCCGCCGCGGCCCATGACGCCGGCATCCCGCTCGTGGTCGACTCCACGCTCGCCTCCCCGTACCTGTGCCGCCCGCTCGACTTCGGCGCCGACGTCGTGATCCACTCCGCGACGAAGTTCCTCGGCGGCCACGGCACGTCGATCGGCGGCGTGGTGGTCGACTCCGGCGAGTTCCCGTGGGACAACGGCAACTTCCCCGTCATGACCGAGCCGGTCGCCACGTACGGCAACCTGCGCTTCGTGGACAACTTCGGCGAGTACGGCTTCGCGACCAAGCTGCGCGTCGAGGGCCTGCGCAACCTCGGCGGCGTGCTGTCGCCGTTCAACGCGTTCCTGCTGCTGCAGGGGATGGAGACGCTGCCGCTGCGGATGGAGGCGCACGTCGCCAACGCGCAGAAGATCGCCGAATGGCTCGACGCCGATCCACGCGTCAGCTGGGTCCGGTACGGCGGCCTGCCGGGAGATCCCAACCACGAGCTGGCGAAGAAGTACCTGCCGAAGGGGCCCGGATCGGTCTTCTCGTTCGGCGTCGAAGGCGGCCGCGAGGCCGGCGAGCGCTTCATCGGCGCGGTCGAGCTGTGCTCGCACCTCGCGAACGTCGGCGACACGAAGACGCTCGTCATCCACCCTGGCAGCACGACCCACCGCCAGCTCTCCGAGGAGGCGCTCGCGAACGCCGGCGTGCTGCCGGAGCTGGTACGCATCAGCGTCGGCATCGAGGATCCCGACGACGTGATCTACGACCTCGATCGGGCGCTGGGATGAGTTGGGAGCCGCCGAGCGCGGGGGAGCGCCGTGCCATCCTGCGCCGCTCGCGTACCGTCGCCGTCGTCGGCGCGTCGTCGAACCCGGCGCGCGCGAGCAACTTCGTACTGACGTACCTGCTGTCGTCGAGCGCCGACTACGAGGTCTGGCCGGTGTCCCCGCGCGAGGACGAGATCCTCGGCGTCAAGGCCTACCCGTCGCTCGCGGAGCTGCCGGGCGAGCCCGACATCGTCGACGTCTTCCGCCGCCCGGACGCGCTGCCGGGCGTCGCCCGCGAGGCGGTCGCGGCGGGCGCCAAGGCATTCTGGATGCAGCTCGGCCTCCACAGCGACGAGGCGGTCGAGATCGCGCACGCGGCCGGCCTGGACGTCGTCAGCAACCGCTGCCTGAAGATCGAGCACGCGCGCTTCCACGGCGGGCTCCACCTCGCCGGCTTCGACACGGGCGTCATCTCGTCGCGGCGCACCCGTGGCTGAGTCGCTGACGCTGGAGTCGGTGACACTCGAGTCCGGCGCGACGCTCGCGCCGGTCGAGGTCGCCTACGCCGACTACGGCCCGCGCGACGCGCCGGTCGTCTTCATCCACCACGCGCTGACCGGCGACGCGGAGGCCGTCGAATGGTGGGACACGCTCGTCGGCCCCGGGCGGCCGATCGACACCGGCCGCTTCCGCGTCATCTGCGCGAACCTGCTCGGCGGGTGCAAGGGGACGACGGGTCCGTCGTCGATCGATCCGGCCACCGGCGAGCCCTACGGGCTGACGTTCCCGTTGTTCACGATCCGCGACCTCGTGGCGGTGCACCGCGCGCTGCTGCGCGAGCTCGGCATCGCCAAGGTCCACGCCGCGGTGGGCGGATCGCTCGGCGGGATGCAGGCGCTGCAGTGGTCGCTCGACCACCCTGAGGAGGTCGAGCGCGCTGTGCTGATCTGCGCCACCGCACGGCTGACGGCGCAGAACATCGCGTTCACCAAGGTCGCGCGCGAGGCGATCATGCGCCACGACGGGATGGACGTCGCGCGCATGATGGCCCACATCACGTACCTCTCGAACGAGGCGATGGCGATGAAGTTCGACCGCGCGCGGAGGGGATCCCCGCCCGGCCCGATGACGATGGAGTCCGACTTCGAGGTCGAGCACTACCTCGACTACCAGGCGCGGATCTTCCTCGCGCGCTTCGACAAGCACACGTACGTGTACCTGTCGCGCACGATGGACTACTTCGAGCCGTTCGCCGAGCACAGCGGCACCCCGTCCACGAAGTACCTCGTCGTCTCCTTCGACAGCGACTGGCGTTTCGGCACCGAGCACTCCGAGTACATCCAGGAGCAGCTGCGCGAGCGCGGCGCGGACGTGACGCGCCGCGAGGTCCGCTCGCCGTGGGGCCACGACTCGTTCCTGATGGACGTCCCCGAATACCACGCGCTCGTGCGCGAGTTCGTTCGCTAGCGCCGGCCGCCGCGGGCGCGCACACGACGGAGAAGTCGCCGGTCTCGCGACGCTCCGCGCCTCGAAGCCCGCCGCCCGGCACCCGCGCCGCACGAGCTCGCCGCAGGGGGTCGACGGCGGCGGCGCGATCCAGTCGCGCTCCAGGCTGCTGCGGGATCTGCATGTGGGGGTTCGTTTGCCGGCAGGTGGGAGATGAGGCGGTGGCGCCGACCTCGCAGGTGGCCGCCGCGTGCGGCGTGAGGGTGCGGCGCGTGGCCGGCGTCGCGACCGGGCCTGACCAGCGCGTCATGCCGGCCGGCATCGTCGCCGGCCTCGACACGGACGACGTCGCCGCGTTCGCCGCCCGGGTCGCCGGGCGCTAATTGTCGGTCGGCAGCGGCAGGGTTGCTGAGATCTGCGTGCCACCGCCCGGCGGACGGCTCACGGACAGCCGCCCGCGCAGCGAAGCAGCGCGGTCGTCCAGGCCGACCAGGCCGGAGCTGCCCTCGATGCGCGCGCCGCCGATGCCGTCGTCGCGCATTTCGAGCCGGAGGGCGCCGCCGACCACCGCCGCACGGACCTGTGCGGTATTCGCGTTGGCGTGCTTGAACACGTTCGTGAGTGACTCGGCGATGATGAAGTAGGCGTGGCCCTCGATCGTGGGCGGCAGCCGGCCGACCGCGACGTCGGCGCGGGCGTTGCCGTTGATCCAGAGCAGCATCCCGTCGGCGTCGGTGACGACGATCAGATGGGCCGGGCCGCGTGGGCGGCGGGGCCAGCGGGCCGCAGAAACCTCAGAAACGCGGCGATCGTCGCGTGCTGTCGGCGTCGGCGCGTCGGCCGACGGCGATCTCCGTCGTGGGATGCGGCGGTTCGAGCGGCCGGAAGCGGACGCCGCGCGGACGGTATCGCTCGGCGGTCGACCCGGGCAGGAGCGCTCCACGAGGAGCTCAGGACCGCTCGCCGTCCCGAGTCGTTACGGGCGAACGCGGATGATCGTCTTCCCCGTGATCCGCTCGGTCGGGTTGAGGGCCGCGACGGCGTCGTCGAGGGTCGCGACGTTGCCGATGTTGGTCCGCAGCCGTCCGTCCCGCACTCGCTGGACGATCTCATTCAGTTGGCCACGATCGGACTCGACGACGAAGTCGATTGCCAGGCCGTCGGCGGGCCGCGCCTCGGGCGGCCCTACGACGGTCACCAGGGTTCCTCCGGCCCGGATCAGGCTTGCGGACCGCTTCTGGATGTCTCCGCCGATGACGTCGAACACCAGGTCGACGCCGCCGACGTCTTCCAGGACGTCGTTGTCGAGGTCGACGAACTCCTGCGCGCCGAAGTCGAGCGCCTTCTGGCGGTCGGCGGCGCGCCCGGTGCCGATGACGTAGGCGCCGGCCTCACGTGCGAGTTGCGTCACCATCGTCCCGACGGCGCCGGCCGCGCCGTGCGCGAGGACGCTCTGCCCCGCCTGGACGCGGCCGTGGTCGAACAGTCCCTGCCACGCGGTCAGGCCCGAGATCGGCAGGCTCGCGCCCACGGTGAAGTCGACGTCGCCCGGCAGCGGCGCGAGGTTGCGTGCCTCGATCGCGACATACTCCGCCAAGGTGCCGTCGCGATGCCAGTCCGCGAGGCCGAGCACCCGCTGGCCCACCGACACCCCCGTCGTGCCGTACCCGAGGGCGGTGACCACTCCGGCCAGCTCGTGCCCAGGGATCGACGGTGTCCGGTCACGGTCGCGGCGATCGGTCCAGGTCGAGGGCCACGCCATCTCAGTCGGGACGAATCCCGACGCATGAACCTGAACGACGACGTCGTTTATCGCTGCGGGCGGCTCGGGCCGCTCCACCAGCGTCATCCCGGCCCTTCCCGCAGCCTCGTCCGTCACCACAATCGCCTTCATCCGGGACCTCCCGGTGTCGAGTTCTCGCCCTTCGGCCAACTGGGCCAACGATACCCAAGCAAATGATCGGCGGCGTCGTACAAGGTTGCCCGAGCTGTGCCGATCTTAGCCCATGTCTTCGGGCGATCCAAGCAGGGACAACGGCGATAGCATGTGGGTAGCAGCAGCCCATTCTTGTACGATCACGCGCCGAACCCCACAGAGAAGGAACAAGAAGATGAATGACAGCAAGCAGTCCACCGAAGATCTGGCGATCCTCGAGCGGCTCAACAATGACTACATCCACTCCGACCAGTTCAACGATGTCAAGCGCTTCAGCGAGTTCCTCGCCGAAGACTTCATCGTGCAGCTTCCGGGCGTCACCCGCAACCGTGCCGAGTTCCTCGACTACATCGCTAAGCCGCGCCCCTTCAAGGATCTCGCTGTGCACGACGTCAACATCCGCATCCTCAGTGACGTTGCTCTGATCCACGGCCGCAGCACATACACCACGCTCGCCGATGGAGTGGAGCAAGAAGCTCTGTACACGGACACGTACCAGAAGCGTGAGGGCACCTGGGTCTGTGTCGCAGCCTGTGCGATCGCTCCGGGCGCCTAACCGCCCCCGCGAGGCTGCTGGTCGCGAGGAACCCGCCCCTGGGCTAGGGGCCCACACCCAAGAGCAAGTCACGACACGGCAACAAGCCGCGGCAAGCCGACCCGGGACCGTCGCGATCGCCTGCGCGCGCGAGCTCGCCGCGTTCTGCTGGGAGGCCGCCACCCTGGACTGACACCACCAACGACAACCCCGACGCGCCGGCGGATGCCGGAGCGCGCACGAACACAACGAAGGCCGCCACGTCGCCATCCGCGGGCCCGCGCACAAGGGCTATGGGCAACCCGGCTCTGGCACGGGCGGCGCCCGATCTTAGGATGCGAGCCCAGCGACGAACAAGGGCCTTGAGGTAACCAGCCCTCGCATATGAGCCTGACCAGATCGGTCGAACACGCCGGACCTTCAGCTCGTGCCGCTCCGGGAACCGCCCCTGCGCTCCACACCTCACGCTAGATCAAGCGGCCCGACCGCCGGTCAACCCTGCCGCTTGACAGACGCCCCTCCATATGAGCCCAGAGCGTGCGTGAGGCAGACGCGGCCCCGGTGGGCGGGGCCGCGCAAATGTCCGCCTGAGGCCGACGTCTCGCAGAGGCGTTTGGGGGCCAGACTGTGCCGCGAACGTCGATACGCTGCGTCACATGGCCCGCGCCGCGTCATCGAACTCGCGGTTGACCGTGAAGGGTCGTGCGACGCGCGCTCGGATTATCGACGCGGCGGCTCGGCTGATGTACGAGAACGGCGCCGCGAACACGAGCTTCGAGGACGTCCGCAAGGCGGCCAAAGCCAGTGGCTCGCAGATGTCGCACTATTTCGCCGACAAGCGGAGCCTCATCCGTGCCGTCATCGCTCACCAGGCCGACGCTGTCATGGCTGACCACCACGACCCGGCCATCGGGAATCTGGACAGCATCGCGGCGCTGCGCGCGTGGGCGCAGCGGATCGTCGAGCAGCAACGCGCGCAGAATTTCCAGGGGGGCTGCCGGCTCGGCTCGCTCGCCGCCGAGCTGGTGGAGTCAGACGCCGAGCTACGAGCGGACTTCGCAGCCGGCTTTGAGCGCTGGGAGGCCTTGTTGCGTCGAGGCTTGCTGGCAATGCAACGACGCGGCGACCTCGGTCCTGACGCGGACCCTGACGCACTCGCCTACTCGCTGCTCGCTGCTGCGCAGGGCGGGTATCTACTCACGCAGGCGCATCGAGACGCGCGCGCTCTTGAAGCCGCGCTTGGTGCGGCGATCGACCACGTCGAATTGCTTGCGATCGAGGCCAGCGAGCGAACTAGCGGATAGCGGCGTTCTCACCGCCGCCAAGCTGCTCGGCGAGGCGCCGACGTGAGCCTTCTTTGCCCCCGACGCCAAGCTCGGCCGCACTACCGGCTCGGCGCCGAGCCTCGCCGCCTTCGAACGAACCCAACGCCATCCGCGGCAACCGGCAGCTCAGCTCCGCGACGGATTGCCTCGCGCAGCCTCCCGGCTCGTTGCAACGTCGGGCGCGGCGAGGTCACCGACGGCGCTCGGCGGCGCGTGATGAGTCGCTCAGCGTCCACACGGACGCCCCCAGCAGGACGAGATCCTTGAGCAGGAACTGGCCGAGCGATGTCAGCGCGGGAAATCCTCCGGCGTCGTTGGTTGTTGCACCGCGCGCCATTCTGCCGCGGACGCGACGTCGAAGATGTTCGCGTGACCTACGCGATGTGGGCGGGAACGCTGCTGATCCTGCCGCTCGGCGGCACGCTGCCGCGCGCGGTCGCCCACGCCGGCGCCGAGCCGCTGCTCGCGGTCGCGCTCGTCTGGCTCGGCGAGCTGCCCTCGGCCGCGTCGGTCGCCGGCGGGGCGCTCGCGCTCGCCGGCCCCGCGCTCGCCACGCGCCGGGCGAAGCCGGCCTCGCGGGCCATGCGCCGGGCTAAGCCCTGCCGGCCTCCCGGCGAGCTGATGGTCCCCGGCCGTGGGGTGTAGAACTGGACCCGTGAACCTGCTCGAGGGATTGGACCGGCCCGACGACCGCGAAGCCGTCCGCGTCGGCGACCGGGCGCTCTCCTACGAGCGGCTGCACGCCGCCGCCGGAGCGGTCGCCGAGCGGATCGCCGGCATGCGGCGCGTCGCCGTCACGGCCACGCCCTCGCTGGAGACCTGCGTCGCCGTGGTCGGCGCGCTCGCCGCGGGCGTGCCGATCGTGCCGATCAACCCCAAGGCCGGCGAGCGCGAGCTCGAGCACGTCATGGGCGACAGCGCGCCGGATCTCGTGCTCGACGACGTCGACCTCGGCGCGAGCGGCGACTGGCCGGCCGAGCCGGGAGGCGAGACGCCGGCGCTGATCGTCTACACGTCGGGGACGACGGGGCCGCCCAAGGGCGTCGTGCTGCCGCGGCGCGCGCTCGCCGCGACGCTCGACGGGCTCGCCGACGCGTGGGCGTGGACGGGCGAGGACGTCGTCGCCCACGGCCTGCCGCTCTACCACGTTCACGGGCTCGTCCTCGGCACGCTCGGGCCGCTGCGCCGTGGCGGCGCCGCATGGCACCTCGGGCGCTTCTCCTCCGAGGCCGCCGCAGAGGCGCTCTCCGCCCGCGCCACGATGCTGTTCGGCGTGCCGACGATGTACCACCGGCTCGCGGCCGACCTCGAGCGCGACGAGGCGCTGGCGCGCGCGGTCGGCTCGGCACGGCTGCTCGTCTCGGGATCGGCGGCGCTGCCGGCCGCCGACCACGCGCGCATCGAGGCGTGCACGGGGCTGCGGATCGCCGAGCGCTACGGCATGAGCGAGACGCTGATGAACACGGCGATCCGCGCCGACGGCGAGCGCCGCCCCGGCACCGTCGGGCCGCCGCTGGCGGGCGTCGAGCTGCGCCTCGTCGACGACGACGGCGCGGTGCTGGACGTCTCCGACGACGAGACGGTCGGCGAGATCCACGTGCGCGGCCCGAACCTCTTCCTCGAGTACCTCAACCGCCCCGACGTGACCGAGGAGGCGTTCGTGGACGGCTGGTTCAAGACGGGCGACGTCGCCACCCGCGCCGAGGACGGCTACATCCGGATCGTCGGGCGCCGTGCGACCGACCTGATCAAGAGCGGCGGCTACAAGATCGGCGCGGGGGAGATCGAGAACGCGCTCAACGAGCATCCCGCGGTGGTCGAGTCGGCGGTGATGGGCGAGCCCGACCCCGACCTCGGCGAGCGCATCGTCGCCTGGGTCGTGGTCGAGGGCGAGCGCCCGAGCGAGCAGGAGCTCGCCGACCACGTCGCGCGCCTGCTGGCTCCGCACAAGCGCCCGCGCGAGGTGCGCTACCTCGACGAGCTGCCGCGCAACGCGCTCGGCAAGGTCACGAAGAAGCAGCTCGGATGAGGGCCGGCTGGCCGGGCGGCGCCGACGTCGCCGTCTCGCTCACGTTCGACGTCGACGCCGAGTCCGGCTGGCTGCCGGAGGGCGCCCGGCAGCTGAGCACGCTCAGCGAGGGCCGCTACGGCGTCGTGCGCGGGCTACCGCGCATCCTGGCGATCCTCGAGCGCGCGGACGTGAAGGGCACGTTCTACGTGCCGGGCGACACCGCCGAGCGACACCGCGACGCCCTGCGCGCGGTGGCCGACGCCGGCCACGAGATCGGCCACCACGGCCACCTGCACCTGCAGAGCGACCAGATCGACGCGGCGGCGCAGCGCGAGGAGATCGAGCGCGGGCTGGAGGCCCTCGACGCCAACCTCGGCGTCACGCCGGCGGGCTACCGCTCACCCTCGTGGGAGCTGACGCCGGAGACGTTCGCGCTGCTGGTCGAGCACGGCTTCGCCTATGACAGCTCGTGCATGGGCGACGACCGCCCGTACGTGGAGGCCTACGAGGACCTGCGCATCCTCGAGCTGCCCGTGCACTGGAGCCTGGACGACTGGCCGCATCTGCACTGGCGCCCGGGGCGCGGCGACGCGTTCACGGCGCCGGAGGACTTCCTCGCCACATGGCTGGCCGAGTTCGAGAGCGCGCTGGAGGAGCGCCGCCACATCACGTTCACGATGCATCCGGAGGTGATCGGGCGCGGGCATCGCGCGGCGCTGCTGGATCGGCTGATCGCCGAGATGCGCGAGCGCGGGGTCGTGTGGTTCGCTCCGCATGCCGACGTGCAACGCTGGGTGACGGGATGACGCTCGACGTCCATGTGTCGCATGAGTCCACGCCGCGAGCCCGCGGCGAGGGGCTCGGCCGCGCGCAGGCGGAGCACGTGCGCCGCACCATCGAGGTCTACCGGCGGCTGTGCGATCTCTCGGCCGGCGGGCGCGTGCGGGCGTCCGACGACGAGCACGAGGAGATCGCGGGGATCGCGGCGGGCGCCGGCGTCGACTGCCGCGAGCTGCTGGCGGTCAACGCGCGCACCGAGCTGATCGCCTCCGCCGACGAGTGCTCCGTGGTCGGCGCCGGCGGGCTGCTGGCGCAGAACTGGGATTGGCATCCGGACCTGCAGGACTCGACGCTGGTGTGGGTCGTGCACGAGCGCGGCCGCTGGTTCGCGACGGTGACTGAAGCCGGCATGCTCGCCAAGATCGGGCTCAACGACGCCGGCCTGGGCGTGTGCCTGAACCTGCTCATCTCCAGCGAGGACGGCGGCCTGGACGGCGTCCCGATCCACCTCCTGCTGCGGCGCGTGCTGGCCTGCCGGTCGGTGGACGAGGCGGTCGCGCTGCTCACCTCCGCGCGCGTCAGCGCGTCATCGGCGGTGACCGTGGCGACGCCGGGCGACGTCGCGACCGTCGAGCTCTCGCCCGGCGGCCCGAACGTGCTGCGCGGGAGCACCGGCGCGCACACCAACCACTTCCTCGAGCCGCCGCCGGCGGGCCGCGACGTCGGGCTGGAGGAGTCCTCGAGCACCGAGGCGCGGCTGGACGCGATCCGGCGGCTGCCGCTGCTCGACGCGCTGCGCTCGCACGAAGGACATCCGAACGGCGTCTGCCGCCACGTCGACGAGTCCGAGCCGTGGGCGGAGCGGACCGCGACGCTCGCCTCCGTGATCATGGACCTCGCCGCGCGGCGGCTGCACGTCGCCGCGGGTCAGCCGTGCACGGCGCCGCACGTGGAGATCGACCTCGCCGCTTCGCGCAGCTCGGTCTCGGTGTGAGCGGCGGTCGCCACGGCTCTGAGCCGTGACGTGCCGGGCGCGACGGTCGGCGGCCGGATCGCCTGCACGAAGACGCCGCGGTCGAGCGCCTCGGCGCAGCGGGCCAGCGCCATCTCGGGATCGCCGGCGAGCAACGGCACGATCGGCATGTCGCTGGCCTCGGCGCCCAGCGCCTCGCGGAGCACGCGCGCGTTCGCGTGCAGGCGGCCGACCAGCTCGCGATCCATCAGCTCGAGCGCCTTCAGCGCGGCGCCGACCGACGGCGGCGGCAGCGCGGTCGAGTAGATGAACGTGCGCGCGCGGTTCACGAGGAAGTCGGCGGTGTCGCCGTCGCAGGCCGCGAACGCCCCGTAGCTGCCCAGCGCCTTGCCGAGCGTGCCGATCGCGATCACCTCGCGCTGAAGGCCGAGCGCGTGCACGAGCCCGCGGCCCTCGGGGCCGATCACGCCCGTCGCATGGGCCTCGTCGACGACCACCCGGGCGCCGTGGCGGCGCGCGAGCTCGACGATCTCCGTCAACGGCGCGACGTCGCCGTCCATGCTGAAGACGGCGTCGGTGACCACGGTCGCGGGACGCCGGTCCTCGAGGGCATGGGCGAGCTCGTCCAGGTCGGCGTAGACCTTCGTCTCGGCCCGCGCGAGCCGGCAGCCGTCGATGATCGACGCGTGGTTGCGCGCGTGGGAGACCACGATCTCGCCGGGGCCGGCGAGCGCCGAGATCACGCCCGTGTTGGCCAGGTAGCCGGAGCCGAACAGGACGGCGGCCTCGGTGCCCTTCACCTCGGCGAGCCGCCGCTCCAGCTCGAGATGGGGCGTCATGGTGCCGCTGATCAGCCGCGACGCGCTGGCGCCCGCGCCCCAGCGCTCGGCGGCCTCCGCCGCGGCGGCCCGGAGCCGCGGATCGCCCGCCAGTCCCAGGTAGTCGTTCGAGCACAGCAGCAGCACGTCGCGGCCGTCGAGCCGCACGCGCGGCCCCTGCGCGCTCTCGACGGTGCGCAACTCGCGGTACAGCCCCGCGTCGCGCAGCTCGTCGAGCGCTAGCCGCAGCGAACGCACGTCGCCGTGTAGCCCGTCGGCAGGACCTGCACGGCGAGCTTGCGCCCGCAGCTCACGCAGAAGCGCGGTGGGTCGGTGATCCTGCGGCAGCCGGCGTGATCGCCGCCGGGCTTGCCGCAGCCGCTGCAGTACGGCGCCAGCGCCGTCCGCTCCGCCTCCGTGATCACAGCGACTTCGAGAGCTCCTTGACCGGCATCGACAGCTCCGCCAGCAGGTCGAGGTCCTCCTGCGGGTCGCGGCCGAGCGTGGTGAGGTAGTTGCCGACGATCATCGCGTTGATCCCGCCGGTCATCCCCTGGCGCGCGCCGAGGTCGCCGAGCGTGAGCTCGCGCCCGCCGGCGAAGCGCAGGATCGTGCGCGGGAGCGCGAGGCGGAAGGCGGCGATCGTGCGCAGCGCGTCGGTCGCGGGGACCGGCTCGAGGTCCGCGAACGGGGTGCCCGGGCGCGGGTCGAGGAAGTTCAGCGGCACCTCGTCGGGATCGAGCGCGGCGAACTGCACGGCCAGCTCGGCGCGCTGCTCGAGCGTCTCGCCCATGCCGATGATGCCGCCGCAGCAGACCTCCATGCCCAGCTCGCGCACGAGCTGCAGCGTCTGGAAGCGCTCCTCCCACGTGTGTGTCGTCACGACGTTGCCGAAGTGCGAGCGCGCGGTCTCGAGGTTGTGGTTGTAGCGGTGGACGCCGAGCTCGGCGAGCTCCTCGCCCTGCTCGCGGGTGAGGATGCCGAGCGAGCAGGCGACGTTGATCTCGACCGCGTCGGTGATCGCCTTCACGCCCTCGCGGACCTGCGCCATCAGGCGCTCGTCCGGGCCGCGCACGGCGGCGACGATGCAGAACTCGGTCGCGCCGGTCGCCGCCGTCTCGCGCGCGGCCTCGACGAGCGCCGGGACGTCGAGCCGGACCGAGCGCACCGGCGTCTCGAAGCGCCCGGACTGCGAGCAGAAGTGGCAGTCCTCGGGGCAGCCGCCGGTCTTGAGCGAGATGATGCCCTCGACCTCGACCTCGGGGCCGCACCAGCGCATCCGCACCTCGTGGGCGAGCGCGAGGGCGTCGTCGACCGCCTCGTCGGGGAGGCGCAGGACCTCGAGGACCTGCGCCTCGGTCAGGCCCTCGCCGCGCTCCAGCACCTGCTCACGCGCGATCTCGAGAATGCTCATACGCCTCCATGTTCTCTCGTACGGCCGCGAGGAACGCCTCGCGGCTCAGGTCTCCCGCTGCCTCGGGGATGCGCCCCAGCACGGGCCCGAGGTCCTCGACGTTGCAGCGCGCGGCCAGATCGGGCTCGCGCGGCCACGAGCCGATCACCACGCCGGCGCACTCCAGCTCCCGCGCGTCCAGCGCTTCGAGCGTCAGCGCCGTGTGATTGAGCGTGCCGAGGCCGGCGCGCGCGACGACGATCACCGGCGCGTCGAGCAGCTGCGCCACGTCGGCGAGCGTCCCGCCCTCCTCGTCGAAGTGCACCAGCAGCCCGCCGGCGCCTTCGATCAGCACGAGGTCGGCGTCGAGCTGCCGGACGTACTCGGCGACGTCGGCCGGCCGGACGGGCGCGAGCCCCGCGCGGCGCGCCGCCGTCGCCGGCGCCAGCGGGTCCGGGTAGCGCGCCAGCACGTGCGTCTGCACGCCCGCGAGCCGCGCGACGACCGCGGCGTCGTCGTCATCCCCGGTCTGCGCGGGCTTGACGTACGCGACGCGCTCCTCCTGCGCGAGCGCCGCCAGCGCCGCGCTCACGATCGTCTTGCCCACGCCGGTGTCGGTGCCGGTGACGACGATCACGCGCATGCGACCATCGCCTCCGTGATCCGGGCCAGGTCCTCGTCGCTGGTGATGTAGGGCGGCATGCAGTAGATGAGGTTGCGGAACGGGCGCAGCCAGACGCCGTGCTCGACCGCGATGCGCGTGGCGCGCTCCATCTTCACGGGCTCGTCGAGCTCGATCACGCCGATCGCCCCCAGAACCCGCGCATCGGGGGGGAGCCGCGCACGCAGGCCGCGATCGATCCGCGCCACGTCGTCCCGCCAGCCGCCGTCCTCGAGCAGCTGCGTGGACGCGAGCGCGCAGGCGACGGCGAGCGGGTTCGCCATGAACGTGGGCCCGTGCATCAGCGGCCCGTCCACGCGCTCGGCGACGTGGGCGCGGCAGAGCGTCGCCGCGAGCGTCATGTAGCCGCCGGTCAGCGCCTTGCCGACGCACATGATGTCCGGCCCGAAGCCGGTCCCGGCGAACAGCTCGCCGGTGCGCCCGAAGCCGGTCGCGATCTCGTCGAAGACCAGCAGCATCCCGTGCTCGTCGCACAGCTCGCGCAGCAGCGCCAGGCACTCGGGCGCGTAGAAGCGCATCCCGCCGGCGCCCTGCACGATCGGCTCGACCACGATCGCCGCGAGCTCGTGGGCGTGGCGCGCCGCCAGCTCGCGCGTCTCGGCGGCCCACGTCTCGGACCATTCCGGCAGCGGCGCGAAGACGTGGGTGGGGAGTACGCCCTTCCACATCGAGTGCATCCCGCCGTCGGGATCGCAGATCGCCATCGCGCCGAACGTGTCGCCGTGATAGCCGCCGCGGACGGTCATCAGCCGCGTCCGCTCGCCGTGCCAGTACTGCAGCGCGAGCTTGATCGCGACCTCGACCGAGACCGAGCCGGAGTCGGCGAAGAAGACGTGGTCCATCCCCGTCCAGCGCGCGAGCCGCTCCGCCAGCCGCACCGCGCCCTCGTGCGTCAGCCCGCCGAACATCACGTGCGCCATGCGCTCGAGCTGGTCGCGCACCGCGGCGTCCAGGACCGGGTGGCGGTAGCCGTGGATGGCACACCACCACGACGCCATCCCGTCGATCAGCTCGCGCCCGTCCTCGAGCTTGAGCCGCACGCCCTCGGCGGACGCGACCGCGAGCGGAGCCGAGGTCGCGGGCATCGGCCCGTACGGGTGCCAGACGAGCCGGCGATCGAGTTCGAGCAGCTCCTCCGGCGCGGCGACCATCGCCGCCCGAGACTACCCGGTGCTCGGATCCAGGCGCGTCCGTCGCGCCGAGGACGAGCCGGTGCCGGGATCGATCGTGACGAGATCGGCGGCGAGCGGCTGGAACGCGGGCTTGAGGGTGAACGTGAAGCGCGCGATGCCGATGTTGGTCTTCTCGGTCAGGTTCCCGGTCCCGCCGGCGCCGACGCTGCCGCCGTTGATCACGGTCACGCCCGGCTGCTGGCCGAGCGACGCGATGTGCGTGTGGCCGACCATGAACACGAGCGGCCGCGGGGGCGGGTGGTCGCGCAGGACCGCCAGCGCGGGGGCGATCAGGGCCGGCTCGTGCACCATCACGACGTCCACCTTGCCGATCAGCGGCCGCAGCCAGTTCGTGAACTCGTCCTGCTGAGCCGGGTCCGGCGTGTTGTCGTAGCGATCCTTGAAGTCCTCGACGCTCAGGCGCTCGAACGGGTCGTCGTAGCCCGCCACGCGCAGGCCCGCCACGTGTACGATCTTCGGCCCGAATCCGCCCTTGGGCATCAGCCGCCCCTTGCGCGTGAGCACGATCGCGCCCTCGGTCGCGAGCTCGTGCACGAGGAAGTCGGAGTCGTGGTTGCCGCTGACGAACACGAACGGATGCCCGAGGCCGACGGCTTGGCGCACCACGCGCGTCTCCAGCGGCGTGCCGCGGTCGGTCAGGTCGCCGACGAAGAACACGGGACCGCCGTGCGCGGCGCTCGCCAGCACGCTCAGCCCGAACGGGTTGTTGTGGAGGTCGGACGCGATCGTGACCACCGGCTGGCCGGCGAGCGAGCGCCGGCGGCCGGGGTCGACCACCAGCCGCGCGAGGCCGACGAGCTGGGCGTCGAGCTCCTGGTCGAGCGCGCCCGGCGTCCGGCGGACCGCCTCGACCGCCTCCAGCGCCCGCGGGATGTCGGGCCCGTGCGCGTAGTACTGCGGGCTCTTGATCGAGCCGCGGGGCGGGATCAGCGCCACGATCGCGACGCCCATCGCGATCGCCGTCAGCGCCGCCACGCCGCCCGTGTAGCGCAGCTTCGGGCCTGCGCGCGAGCGGATCGCGAACGCGACGAGCAGCCCGAGCAGCGCACCGCAGGCGACCATCAACGCGATCAGTCGTTTGAGGTAGCTCGCGATCGCGTCGGTCGCCTGCGTGCGGACCGCGTCGAGGTTCAGCGGCTCGCCCTGCGCGACGGCGCCCGCCACGGTGCGGTCGACGGTCTGGAGGTCCACGCGCAGGCGGACCGGCAGCCGGATGAGCTCGAAGCGCGCGCCCCAGTCCACGAGCGGGACGTAGACGTCGATCGCGCCGCGGTGCCCGGGGGAGACCGAGAGGCGGATCTCGCCGACCGAGAGGTCGCGCGTGTCGGTGTAGGAGACGAGCGCCAAGTAGCCGCCGGCGATCGTGGCGGCGATCACGAGCAGGAGCGCGAGCGCGCGGCGGGCGATCAGGATGGCGCGGGCGCGGCGCCCGCGGGCGGACGGCGACTCAGGTGGTCGCGGAGTGCCCGCTCGTCGCTCCAGAACGCCAGTTGAAGCCATGGGATGTCATTCGGCGCGAAGGCGCAGACCTCCAGCGCCTCCTCCGTCCGGGACGGTGTGCCCCGGGTCGCTGCCGCGTAGACCACTACCACCGTACGATCCTGCGGCCGCGAATAGACGCCGATCAGGCCGGTCAGCTCGATCTCGATCGCCATCTCCTCCATCACCTCGCGCCTCGCGGCGTCCTCCACGGACTCGCCGAGGTCAACGAATCCGCCGGGCATGGACCATTTCCCGACGTTCGGCGCAAAGCCGCGGCGCAGCAGCCAGAGATGGCCTTTCCGGTCGGTGGGTATCGCGCACGCGACCGGCTTCGGGTTGTAGTAGGCGCCGTAGCCGCAGTGCGGGCAGTTGATGCTGCGGGGGAAGTCGATCTCCGGCACCCGGCCGCAGCGCGGGCAGTGGTGGATGTCCTCCAGCGCGGGATTCAGGCTCATCGGCGGTGCTCCCAGAGCTCCATGTTGCCCAGCCGGTGCAGGCCGAGCTGCGCATACAGGCGCTCGCCCTGCTCGGTCGCCTGCAGCGTGATGGTCGTGAGGCGGTGGCGCTGGGCGTCGGCGACGACGGCGCGCATCACCTGCGTCGCGAGGCCGCGCCGGCGCGCCTGGGGGAGGGTCGCGACGAAGCTCACGCCGCAGTCCGGGCCGTGGTGCAGCGCGAGCGCGACAGCCGCCGGCGCGCCGTTGAGGTCGGCGCGGTAGGCGCGCAGGACGCCCTCGTCGAGCGTGGTCAACGTGCGCTCGAGCCGGGCGTCGACGTTGCCGTAGGCGAGGTCGTTGACGCGCCCGACGGTGCGCAGATCCCCCTTCGGCTCGGGGTCGGCGAGCGACAGATCGAGGCGCAGCGCTCCGATCTCCGCGCCCATGCCGGGCGAGGCGGAGGCGACGATCAGGCCGCTGCGGCGCAGCTCGGCGGTGACGTGGCGGGCGCCGCCGTCGACCCAGATCGCCCAGCGGCGCACGCCGGCGCGCGCGTAGCCGTCGGCGAGGTCCCGCAGCGCGGCGGGCGCGGCGTCGGGCTCGATCGCCACGGCGGCGTTGAGCGCGGGCGAATCGGGGGCGCTGGGGACGATCGAGGCCACCAGCCCGGGGCGCTCGATGACCGACCCGTGGCGTGAGCTGCCGCCGAGCAGCGTCTGGAGTGAGGCGAACCCCTCCCAGAGACGCCGGCGCAGGGTCGCGTCGTCCATTCGGCGGGAGAGTAATGGCCACCACGCGGCGGAGCCGAGCCCGGGTGACCCGGGCTCGGCTCCGTCGTGGGGGTCTAGTTCAAGATGAGTGCGCCAGCCTGGTCAGAGCCGGCGCGGATGGCATCGGTGGCTGCGCTGCCGAGGATGCGAGCGTCGGCCGCCGGTATAAGCGCATTGGCGGCCGAGGCGGTGTGCCTTTGCGGGGAGGAGAGTCGCTGGAGCACGTTGGGAAGCTTCTCGCACCGTGGCCGGTCGCTCGCGAGGGCTGGCAGGCGTCTTGCAGTGCGGATATCTCTACGTGCTTGGGGGGTGTCCCGTAGTTGCGCGGTAGCGCTCGAGCGTGGCCTCGTCCGGCGGATACGTATTGCGCAGCGGCCTCCCGGCCTGTATCTCGCCGAGGATGAAGCGCTCCAGGTCCTCCTGGCGCGCCGCGGGCTCGGCGATCTCGTCCGCGAGGTGCGCGGGGATGCAGACGACGCCCTCCTCGTCGCCGACGATCACGTCACCCGGGTAGATCGCGACCTCCGCGCAGCCGATCGGCACCTGCATGTCGACGGCGTGGTGCTGGGCGAGGTTGGTCAGGGGACTCGCTCCCTGGGCGAACGTGGGGAGCTGCAGTTGCCTGATCTCCGGCGTGTCGCGGAGCGTGCCGTCGGTCACCAGGCCTGCCGCGCCTTTGACCTGCAGGCGCGTCGCGAGGATGTTGCCGGCGGAGGCGGCGCGCCCTTGGTTGCGGCAGTCCATGACCAGCACGTGTCCCGGCGGGACCGACTCGATCGCCTTGCGCTGCGGGTGGTCGTAGTCCTTGAAGACCTCGAGCACGTCGATGTCCTCGCGGGCGGGGATGTAGCGGAGGGTGAAGGCAGGGCCGACGAGTCTCGCGTTGGCGGGGTTGAGCGGCTTGATCCCGTGCAGGAACGTGTTGCGCAGGCCGCGCGCGAGCAGCTGCGTCGTGATCGTGGCGGTGCTGGCCTGGGAGAGCAGCTCTCGCGTGCGGGGGTGCATGCGTAGATTGTGGGTGTGGGAGACCTGCGCAGTCATCGCTGGTACGGCGTCGACGACCTCCGGTCGTTCGGCCACCGCTCGCGGACGCTTCAGATGGGCTTCGACCGGGAGGACTTCGCCGGCAAGCCGGTGGTCGCGGTCGTCAACACCTGGAGCGACATCAATCCGTGCCACACGCATCTGCGCGACCGGGCGGAGTCGGTCAAGCGCGGCGTCTGGCAGGCGGGCGGGTTCCCGCTGGAGATCCCGGCGATCTCGCTCAGCGAGCCGTTCATGAAGCCCTCGACGATGCTCTACCGCAACCTGCTGGCGATGGAGACCGAGGAGCTGCTGCGGTCGTATCCGTTCGACGGCGCGGTTCTGCTCGGTGGCTGCGACAAGACGACGCCGGCGCTGATCATGGGCGCGGTCTCGTGCGGCCTGCCGTTCGTGTACGTGCCGGCCGGGCCGATGTTGCGGGCCTCCTACCGCGGCGGCGTGCTCGGTTCCGGCTCGGACGTGTGGAAGTACTGGGCCGAGCTGCGGGCGGGCCGGCTCACGCAGGAGGAGTGGGACGAGATGGAGTCCCGCATCGCCTCCTCGCCGGGGCACTGCATGACGATGGGGACGGCCTCGACGATGACGGCGGCGGCGGAGGCCCTGGGCGTCTCGCTGCCGGGCGCTTCGTCGATTCCGGCCGCCGACTCGGCCCATCCGCGGATGGCGGTCGAGTCCGGGCGCCGGATCGTCGAGCTGATCCGCTCAGACGGCGTCGAGCTGAGCGCCGAGCACTTCGAGAACGCGATCACGGTCGTGCTCGCGCTGGGCGGCTCGACGAACGCGGTCATCCATCTGATCGCCATGGCCGGGCGGGCGGGGGTGCCGCTGTCGCTCGCGCGCTTCGACGAGCTGTCGCGGTCGGTGCCCGTGCTCGCGAACCTGCGGCCGTCCGGTGCCTACCTGATGCAGGACTTCTTCGAGGCCGGCGGGCTGCGGGGGCTCATGTCGCGGCTGCCGCTGCACGACGTCCCGACGGTGTCGGGGTCCTCGCTGGCCGAGAACCTGCGCGGCGCCTCGGTGTACGACGACGACGTGATCCGGCGGGTGGAGAATCCCCTGCTGGCCGAGGGCGGGCTCGCGATCCTGCGCGGGTCGCTGGCTCCCGACGGCGCCGTGATCAAGCACTCGGCCGCGTCGGCGTCGCTGCTCTCGCACGTCGGGCCGGCGGTCGTCTTCGAGGACTACGACGACATGAACGCCCGCATCGACGATCCCGACCTGGACGTCACGCCCGACTCCGTGCTGGTGCTGCGCCACGCCGGACCGCTCGGGGGACCGGGCATGCCGGAGTGGGGGATGCTGCCGATCCCGAAGAAACTGCTCCGTGCCGGCGTTAGTGACATGGTGCGTATCTCCGATGCCCGCATGAGCGGGACCTCCTACGGCACGTGCGTCCTGCACGTCGCCCCCGAATCCTTCGTCGGCGGCCCGCTGGCCCTGGTCCGCTCGGGCGACATGATCGCCCTGGACGTCTCCGGTCGGCGGCTGGACCTGCTGGTGGATGACGCCGAGCTGGACGCTCGCCGCTCCTCCTGGACGCGCCGTCCTCGCCCCGCCATGCGCGGATACGAGCGGCTCTTCTTCGATCACGTCACGCAGGCCAACGAGGGCTGCGACTTCGACTTCCTGCACGGCGCCGGCGGCGTCCCCGAGCCCGCGATCCATTGAGCGGCGGCATGGACGGGCCCTGGGACGTCGTCATCGTCGGAGCCGGCATCCTCGGGCTCGCCACCGCGCGCGAGCTGCTGCGGCGCAACCCCGAGGCGCGGCTGCTCGTGCTGGAACGCGAGTCCTCGATCGCCGCCCACCAGACCGGCCACAACTCCGGCGTGATCCACGCGGGGATCTACTACACGCCCGGGTCGTTGAAGGCGCAGCTGTGCGTGAGCGGGGCCCGGGAGCTGTACGACTTCTGCGACCGGCACGGGATCGCGTACGAGCGCTGCGGGAAGCTGATCATCGCGCTGGACGAGTCCGAGCTGCCGGGGCTGGAGGAGTTGCACCGCCGGGGCGTGGCCAACAGGGTTCCGGGGCTTCGGCGCCTGGGGGCCGCGGAGCTGCGGGAGATCGAGCCGTACGCGACGGGGATCGCCGCGCTGCACTCTCCCGCCACGGGGATCGTGGACTTCGGGGCGGTGGCGCGGGCCATGGCGTCCGAGATCACCGCTGCGGGCGCCGTCGTGCAGACGGGCGTCGCGGTGCGGTCGTTGTCGCGCTCCGGCGGGACCACCGTGGTGCAGACGTCGGCCGGCGCGATCCCGGCGGCGCGCGTCGTCGCCTGCGCGGGCGCATGGTCGGACAGGCTGGCCGAAGCCTCAGGCGAGGCACCGGACCCGCGGATCATCCCGTTCCGCGGCGGCTACCTGCGGCTGCGCGAGCCCGCCCGCCACCTCGTCCGGTCGCTGATCTACCCGGTCCCGGACCCGTCCCTGCCGTTCCTCGGGGTCCACCTGACCAAGCGGTGGGATGGCGAGATCTGGCTCGGCCCCTCGGCGCTCCTCGCCCCGTCCCGCACCGCATATCGGCTTTCGTCCATCTCCCGCCGCGATCTGGGAGACACGCTCCGCTACCCGGGAACCTGGCGAATGGCCCGCAAATGGTGGCGAACCGGGCTCACCGAGCTCCACCTCGCCGCCAACCGCCGCGCCTTCGTCGCGGCCTGCGCCCGCTACGTCCCGTCGCTGTCTCTGGCAGACGTCACCGACGGGCCCGCGGGCATCCGGGCCCAGGCGGTGGCGCGGGACGGCAAGCTGCTCGACGACTTCGCCTTCGCGGACGGCGGGGGCGTGCTGCACGTCCGCAACGCGCCCTCGCCGGCGGCCACCTCCTCGCTCGCGATCGCAAGAGTCATCGCCGACCGCCTAGAGGCCACCTGAACCCGCTACCTGCGTCCCCGCGGGATGCCGTCCGGGCCCGCGGCATGGAAGGTGAAGGTCCCGCCGAGCTGGGCCGTGGTCGGCGCCGAGGATCGCGCGATCGCGCCGGACACCCAGCGCCACGTGGCCGAGTGCGCGCGACAGGCCCGTCGTTCGGCCGAGAGGCCGGCGACGGCGCGAGTCGCTCAGGACTGCAGGAAGGTCAGCACGTCGGCGTTGATCGTCTCGGCCTGCGTCGTCGGCATGCCGTGCGGGAATCCCGCGTAGGTCTTCAGCGTCCCGTTCTGCACGAGCTCGGCGGACAGCGGCCCGGAGTCGGCATAGGGGACGATCTGGTCGTCATCACCGTGCATGACTAGGACCGGCACCGTGATCTGCTTGAGGTCCTCGGTGAAATCGGTCTGGGAGAAGGCGACGATGCCGTCGAAGTGCGCCTTCGCACCGCCCATCATCCCCTGGCGCCACCAGTTCTCGACGATCGCTTCCGATGGCTCCGCGCCGGACCGGTTGAAGCCGTAGAAGGGACCGGCCGCCAGGCTGCGATAGAACTCGGACCGATTGGCGGCCAGCTGGGCCTGGAGATCGTCGAACACGCTCTTCGGCAGCCCGCCGGGATTGGCGTCGGTCTGCACCATCAGCGGGGGAACCGCGCTGATCAGCACCGCTTTGGCCACCCGGCTCTCACCGTGCCGTGCGATGTAACGCACGACCTCGCCGCCACCGGTGGAGTGTCCGACGTGAACGGCGTTCTCGAGATCGAGATGGGCGGTCAGCGCGGCCAGATCATCGGCATAGTGGTCCATGTCGTGCCCGTCGCCGGTCTGGGTGGACCGCCCGTGCCCCCGCCGGTCGTGGGCGATGACGCGATAGCCGTGATGGAGGAAGAACAGCAGCTGGGTGTCCCAATCGTCAGCCGAAAGCGGCCAGCCATGGCTGAAGACGATCGGCTGGCCCGAGCCCCAATCCTTGTAGAAGATCTCCGTCCCGTCGGTGGTCGTGATCGTGGACATGCGCTCCTCCGCTGGTCCGGGCGTTGTCGCCGATGCGTCCGCGATGGCAGCCTAACGAGTCCCTCGTGCCACATTCCGCCCGCGTCTCGAGTCGCGTCGCCACGCTCGGCGAAACGGTCGGAGACCTGCCACCTGCGCAAGCGCCGCCGCGTCTACACTGCATCCCGCATGAACCCGCTGTTCGCATCCCTCTCGGTTGCCGCCCGCAGCACCACGGCAGTACGGGAGTCCCGCGCGCCTCTCCGGCCAACGCGACTAGGATGCGAACTCGCAGGTCTTTCGCCCTCTTAGCTCAGTTGGTAGAGCACTTCCATGGTAAGGAAGGGGTCGCCGGTTCGAGTCCGGCAGAGGGCTCTTGCGAAGGTCCCGGAAACGGGACCTTTTTCTTTGGGCGGCTCCGGAGGCGGTGGCGCGTTGGCGCTATCTGGGCCGCGTTTGGGCCGCATACCGGAAGTAAGTGCCTTCAGGCGGTGCCGACCGGTCGTCGAGCGATCATGGCCTGGTGGCACTGATCGTCGATACAGCGTCCGCCAGTCGCCGTCTCGAACCGGCGGAGTTCGCACGCTGGGCGGCGACGCGGACGGTGTTCCTCTCGAGCGAGATGCGCGAGCTCGGCGCGCTCCGCGAAACGGTCACGGCGCGACTCCGCCAAGCGGGCTTCTTAAGTGTGATGTTCGAGGATCTCGGCGGCCGCGACGAGGACGCGGAACGCGCCTACCTCGAGGGCGTCGCTCGCTCCGACATCTACGTCGGGGTGCTCGCCGACCGCTACGGCACGATGCTCGCGAACGGGCGATCGCCGACGCATGCCGAGTACCTCGAGGCGCGGCAGCGCGGGAAGCGGATCTCGTTCTGGCTCCATCGCGAAGCGGCGAACCGGCAAGGGCACGCGGCCGACTTCGCGCAGGAGGTCCAAACGTTCCATACCACGGGGTCGTACCGAGACGCGGACGATCTTGCGGATCGGCTGCTCGAGCGGCTTGCCGAGATCGGCGCAGACGACGAAGCGCCGTGGATCAAGATCGGCGACGTATGCCTGCGCGCGTCGCGGTTCCGTGACGAGGGGGGCTCGGTGATCATCAACGCCGAAGTCCGAGACGTCGGTGTGTCGCGCGCGCTCGAGGCAATGCGAACCGATACCTGGGGTCGTCTGAGTACCGTCCCGATCGCCACCTCGGAGCGAGCGGGCGAGGCGACGGTCGAGAGCGTCGTCAACGAGATTCGTAGCGCATCCGTTCGCGAGGTCGAGCTCACCGCCGGCGTGGCTTGGGGCGAGGGCCGGGGTGGATCCCTGGAGGCGAGCTTCAACGGACTGTCTCCTGACGACCAGGTCGGGGTCGGTCTCCGTGTCGGGCTGCTCGGCGAGTCGCTTCCGCGGCAGATCAGCCACGGGTTCGAGTCCATGATCGACACGACGGACCCCCTCGCTCCGCTGGACGGACTCGTGCTCACGGCCGCCGTCGAGGAGGCCGTCGGCCGGCTCCTGCTCGCCGAGCGGCTTCTCGCTCCGGGCAAAGCCTCGTATATCGATCGCTTTGCGCTGGGTCCTTCACACGTGGGTCATCGCCGGCTGGAGCTCGTCTACGTCGAACCGCGTCGATACGCGAACGTCGAGCCGGGAATCCGGCGAATCGAAGGCGTCCGTCGCGTCCGCTGAGTCAGCTTCCGGCTTGCCGCAGATGCCCTTTCAAAACTGACGAAGTTACCCCTTGGCAGCTGCCGCAAATGGCCTTTTGAGAATGACGTTCTGGTACCGTAGGTCGCGATGAGCGCGGTCGTTCCGTACCGGCGGCGTGTGGTCGACGACGAACTCGACCAACTTCTCGGCAGCCTTCCCGCGATCGCGCTGGAAGGACCAAAGGGCGTGGGGAAGACGCGCACCGCCCTAGAGCGTGCCCGCACAGTCCATCGCCTGGATGATCCGGCCGAACTGGCGGTGGCGCAGGCGGATCCACGTCGCCTGCTCGAAGGTGCGCCGCCGGTGCTGATCGACGAATGGCCGCGGCTCCCAGAGGTGTGGGATCTGGTGCGCCGCGCCGCGGACGACGGAGCGACGCCGGGGAGCTTCCTTCTGACGGGATCGGGCATTCCCGACCCGCCGCCGACGCATTCGGGTGCCGGCCGGATCGTCAGCGTCCGCATGCGTCCGCTTGCGCTGAGCGAGCGCCTTGGGGGATCGAGTGTCAGCCTCATCGAGTTGCTTGCAGGTACGCGGGCGCCCGTGACGGGGACTACCCACGTCGGATTGAGCGATTACACCGAGGAGGTGCTCGCCTCGGGCCTGCCCGGTCTACGCTCGCTTTCCGGTCGCGCGCGGCGCCTTCAGCTCGAGGGCTATCTGCAACGGATCGTCGATCGAGACATCCCCGACGACGCGGGCGTCTCCATTCGCAACCCCGCCGCCTTGCGGCGCTGGATGACCGCGTACGCCGCAGCCTCGTCAACGACCGCCTCGTTCGAGACGATCCGCGACGCCGCAAGCGCGGGCCACGACAGCAAGCCGTCCAGGAACGCCACGCAGGCCTATCGCGATGCACTCGCGCGCGTGTGGGTGCTCGATGAAGTGCCGGCGTGGATCCCGAGCAACAACCGCCTCAGCGAGCTCGGCCAGGCGCCCAAGCACCAGCTCGCCGACCCGGCGCTTGCGGCACAACTGCTGGGCGTCCAGGCTTCCACGCTCCTATCCGGCGCGAGCTCCGGTCCGACCGTGGCTCGAGATGGCACGCTGCTCGGCGCCCTGTTCGAGAGTCTCGCCACGCAATCGCTACGTATCTACGCCGCTCACAACGAGGCCAACGTGAAGCATCTCCGCACGGCGCGCGGGAGGCAGGAGGTGGACCTCATCGTCGAGCGCGCCGACGGCGACGTCGTGGCGGTCGAGGTGAAGCTGACCCGGACCGTGTCCGATGGCGATGTGAGGCATCTGAGGTGGCTCAAGGACAAGCTCGGCGACCGTGTGCTCGACCAGATCATCATCACGACCGGCCCGCAGGCCTACCGCAGGGAGGAGGGGATCGCGGTCATCCCCTTGGCGCTCCTCGGCCCGTGAGGGACGTACGACAATCTTGTCGTCGCGAGCTATCCATGGGCCGACGGACTGTGATCGGCCTCTCGGATCAGAGCTCGATCTCGAACACCGGATTGACCGGCATGTACTCCTCATCGACGAGCGAGGCATTGATGATCTCCGTCGCGCCGAGGCGATAGCGGCCGTAGGCGGGGTGGATGTGACCGCAGACCATCAGGCACGGTTGAACGCGATCGAGCGCCGCGGTCATCGCGGTCGAGCCGACGTGTTCCTCCCGGCCGGTGCGGTCCCCGTAGCCGTGCGGCGGACCGTGCGCGACGACGATGTCGGTGCCGGCCGGGATCGCGTCGAACTTCGACGCGAGGAACGCCTCGCCGTCGCGGCGCGGGGCGTTGAACGCCCAGTCGAAGAACCACGGCTGCCAGGGCGTGCCCCAGATTCGCAGTCCGAACAGCTCGACGCCCGCGTCCTGGAGATAGCGGCACCGCAGCCCTTCCGGGACGCCCCATGCCTCGATCGACTGGTCGTGGTTGCCGGCGACGAGCACGATCTCGCTCGCCGGCGCGCGCTCGAGCCAGTCCTTGAACTCGCCGGCGAGGAAGGCCTGCTTGGCGACGAGGTCGCCCTTGAAGGCGAACGACACGTCGCCGGCGATCAGGAGCAGGTCGCACGCGGGGACTTCGACCAGGTGCTCGTGGAGGTCGGAGATGCAGACAATCGTCGTCACGGACGAGCAAGCATGCCGATCGTTCGACGACGCGAAAGACCAATTTCGGGTTCGAATCTGTAATCGAAACGCGATACAGCGGTACGCCCGTCAAGCCGCCGCGCGCGCGAACCGCTCGAATCGTGCCTCCAGCCGCGTGGGGTCGGGTCTGTCCTCCGGTCGGCGCGGCACGGCGATGGGCGCGCCGTGGAATCCCTGCAGGCCGGTGCGGAGCATCGGCCCGTCGGTCTCGTCGAGCAGCCGGCGGGCGATGTGCACGACGCCGTTGGGGTCGATGCCGAGGACGTTGCGGTCGAACGCGAGGTGGTGGATCGCGCACAGCGCGAGGCCGTTGACGACGGCGGCGATGCCCTCCGGCTCGATGTCGGGAACGATGTGCGCGGCCTGGACGAGCGAGCGCTCGCGCAGCGCGCAGATCGCGCAGCGGTGGCGATAGGCGCGCATCACCTCGAGTTTGAAGCGCTGCTGGTGGAGCCGGATGCGCGTCTCCGCGGTCGTGTACGCGCGCATGTCCGGTCCGGATACGAGGCCGCCAGGCTGCATGTCTTGGGTCGGCAATCCGGGCTCCAAGACCACGGTTCGGGCGGCCGGGTCGTCGGCCGTGACGAACATCGGGGCGATGACGAGGTACTGGCTCGGCGCGAGTCCGCGGAAGTAGACGAGCGGGGTTTGCAACTCGTAGGCGGCGCGGAGCGCGCGGTTGTCGGGCTGGTCGATCGGGCCGGCGCGATACGCGTACGTGAACAGCGTGCCCGCCTCGTCGAACCTGTCGGCGTATGGGTCGTTGAAGGAGGTGTAGAGCGTCAGGGCGGCTGGCCCACGCTGGATCCGTGCGCGGTGGATACCGCGCTGAAAGGAGCCGAAGCTCACGCGCTCGCCGCCGAAGATGAAGCCCTCGCGGAGACGGTCGCGGGGCACCAGGTCGTCGTAGGCCTGTGTCAGCTCTCGCGCTCGCGTCACCGCGGCTTGCCTGAGCGAGAGATCGGGGTCTACAGCGGCCACCGCGCAACTGTGCCTGAGTGCCGAGCTCGCCGCAACGAGAGCGGCGGACTCGGCCCTCGCGGCTGGGCGCGGGCGTGTCGAGCAGCGCGCTCCCGCCGGCGGCACGATGTGCCCGACCGGCGGGACCTGCGACGAAGGAGGGTGCTAGAGCGTCTGCACGTTCGTCGCGTTCGGGCCCTTGGGCCCGTTCTCGGCGTCGTAGCTGACCTTCGCGCCCTCGGCGAGCGACTTGAAGCCGTTGCCGGCGATGCCCGTGTGGTGCACGAACAGGTCCTTGCTCTGGTCGTCGGGCGTGATGAACCCGAAGCCCTTGTCGTCGTTGAACCACTTCACGGTTCCGGTTGCCATATGAGTTCCTCCCGGGGAGGTTGTGTGCTGCGAAACGCGGGAGGTGCTAGAGCAACAACTACGGACGCTGGCACTGCTTCGCCGAACTGACAGTCCGGCACGATGGAGATGAGTTTAGCGTGGCCGCGTAGCATCGGGTCGATGGAACCACCGCTGCCCGGCCTGCGGCCAGTACGCCAGCAAGGCACTTGAGGGTCCCAAGCACGAGTGGGAATGCCGTAACGAGGCGTGCCCGGAGTTCGGTCAGCCGGTCAGCGACGACGAGGCGCCGGACGGCGATCGCGCTCGCCGGCTCGCGTTCGCGATCCCGCCGATCGAGCAGGCGCCCGCCGGCCTCGACCCCGCCGACGAGGACGATCGCTCGCTGTTGCTCACGGCGGCTCATCCCGAGCTCGACAGCGGCGTGGAGACGGCGATCGTCGGCGGGGAGCAGATGAACCCGCGGCTCCATCTCGTGTTGCACGAGATCGTCGCCAAGCAGCTCGTGGACCTGGACCCACCGGAGGTGTGGGAGACGGAGCAGCGGCTACGCCGGCTCGGCTACCGCCGGCACGAGATCCTGCACATGCTCGGCGCGGCGATGACCGGCGAGATCTGGCACGCGCTGCATGAGCAGCGCGATTACGACCGCGAGGCGCACCTCGTCGCGCGGCGCGCCAACCGTCGCCGTTAGATCGTCGTCGCCGGTCCGAGCGCTCTCGCGCGCAGGCCGGTGTGCAGCGCGCTCCGCCCGACCTCCGTAAGCCGGCGATCCTTCCAGCGCTGGCCGGTCACGATCCCGAGCGGCTCGGCGCGAGCGAGCGCCTGGCCGATCGCCGCGCCGGTCTGGTGGATGCTCGGTCGCGCCGCTCCGGCATGCCAGCCCTCGGCGAGGATGACCGGGTGGATCTGCTCCGCGAGCCGCTCGATCTCGACCGGTTCGCCGGCGAGCAAGAGCGCGGCCGTGAGCTCGCCGACGCTCGCGTCGAACGTGTCGCCGGCGAGCAGCGCCGTCGCGCATGCTTCGAGCAGCGCCGCCGGCGTGAGCTTGCCCGCGCGCGACGTGGCGACGACCCGGCGGCCGGTGCGGCGCAGCAGGCGCATGCGCCGCAGCAGGTGGTGCAGGTGGAGCAGCGGCAGGATCTCGGCTTCCTGGTTGGGCGGACCGAACAGCTCCGCGTCCCACCAGTCGGGCCAGCGCTCGACCGCCTCGCGCACGAGCGCGCGGCTGAGCGCGCCCGTCTGCGTGAGCGCCAACCCGTCTCCCGCGCGCTCCAGCAGCCAGATCGCGGGCGCGAGCGCCGAGGCGGCCGCATCGTCGTCGACCGGCGGTGCTGGGGCCGCGATTTCGTCGGCCACGCGCTCGAGGATCGGTCGGCGCGAGCGCCAGCGCTGGAGCCGCTCGGCGTGGATCGAGTCCAGCCGCCCGTCGGCCGCGAGCGCGGCGGCGACCACCGCCTCCTGGCGCCGGCGGAAGCCCGGCGTCCCAGGGCGAAGGGCGCCGTCCTCGAGCGCGACCTCGAGCGCCGATGCGACGTCGTCGCGTACCTGCGCCTCCTCGAGCCCCATCACCGAGCCCCACGTGAGCTGCGCGGTGTCCGGCGGCTCAAGTCCTGAGGCTTCGAGCAGCTTGTGAAGCTCGCGCGGTGCGGCCGGATCGTCGCGCTCCCACAGCTCGAGCATGCGGCCGGTCTCGGGCGCGTCGCACAGCGCGGCGTAGGGCACGCCGAGCAGGGCGAGCAGCCGTCCGAGCGCCGCGGCGGCCGCGCGCTTGGCGTCAAGCGGCGCCAGGTACTTGGTCGGCAGCTGGTACCAGAGATAGAGCTGGAGGTCATACCGGCGCAGCCGCAGCGGTCCCTCGCCATCCCAGCCGAACCAGCCGAGCGCGCCTTCGGCATCGATCGCCGCGTCGCGGTCCATGCGCGCGAGGGCGCGCCGAAGTGACACCGCCTCAAGCGTTGCCGGCACACGGGCTCCTGAGCGTCAACGGCTCCCCACCGCTGTCAGCAACTCCTCGGCCAGCGTCCGCGTCGATGCGCCGATGATCCCCGGATTCTCGAGCCCGACGAACGCCTCGCGCACGAGTGCCACCCCGAGCGCGTCGGCCCCCGTGTAGAGCGCGCGGAAGTAGTCCAGGGCCTCGCGCGTCACACCGCCGGCGCGAGCGTCGGCCAGCAACTCCCGGAAACGTCTCGGCGAGCACATCGGTCTCACTTGCTCGAAGCAGCCGGAGCATGTCAAGAGTGTCTTTGGGTTTCATTCGCCTCGGGGCGAGCTCCATTCGCTCGCCCAGCTTGTGCGCCTTGGCCACGAGCAACGCGGCCACGCGTACCTCGACGGTTCGATCGTCGTCGGGCGCGAGCGCTCCGAGCGTGAAGTTCCGATGATCGACGAGCGCGGCCTCGAGGCCACGGGCCTTGCGGGCGGCGCGACTGCCATGCGGCCCGAGACGGGCGCCGCGCCGGCCGGCGCCGCCGAGCGTCTCGCGGACCATGAGGTCGACCTCGATGCGATCTGCGCTCCAGTAGATGCCGGGTTGTGCGCCACGCGGTGTTCTCCAGGATGGCGCTATTTCCGTGATCGACGGGAAAGTGCTGGAAGCGGAAACTCGGTGGGCGTCGGCTCAGCCCCAGAAGATGCCGGTGGGGTCCTCGCCGATCTCGGCCAGCAGCGGTCCGACGTCGGGCGCCGGGCGGACGTTGTCGTAGAGGAACCAGCGCTCGTTGCGATCGGCGGCATAGAGCGACCACGTCCGCGACCGCTCGTCGTACCGCAGCTGGGCGATCTTCATGCTCGACCAGCCGGGCCCGACCAGTTCACTCCAGGGCGGTCGCCGCTCGATGATCGTGATGCTGTTGCGCGGGTCGAGTGCTCCAGGCGGATCTCGTCGCGAGCGTGCTCGGGGACGCGATTCTCGCAGAACAGCGAGACGTGACGGACCGCGTCGTCTCGGACGGCCGCCGGCATCGGCATGCCGGCACCGTAGATCACGGCCGCCGCGCTTTGTAACGAGTCTGCGCATTCTGCGGCGGTTCGCCGGTTCGAGCGCTACCGTCGCAACGTCAATCGAAGAAGTGCCCCGGCGGCGCGCCAACGCCCCGGGGCCGGCAGAGGAGGGATTAGCTCCTATGCAGTCGGAACGTATCGCCGAAGCGTCGGCGTTGTCGGGCAACGTGCGCGGACTCGGGGTCTGCGACGCACTGCGGCTTGTGCTGTTCCCGGGACAGCTCTCGCACCTGATCGAGGCGGTCGAGGCGCTCTGCCGCTCGCTCGAGCAAGAGGTGCCGTCAGACAAGACCACGTACGAGTTGCGTCTCGTGGGACTGCTGCAAGACCAGCTGCCGCCTGGGCACACGCTGCAGCCGTTCGCGTTCATCGGTCCGGCGCATCTCATCCGCGACCTCGTCTCGTCGAGCATGCGCGCGGCCGCCGCGGCGCTCGTCGATGCACTCGGCGACTGGCGTGGACCCCGTTGGCGTTGTCAGGTCAGGCCGCTGGGGTTAGCTGGTCGTCGTGATCTTGCCAGGTGGCGGCGACCTCGCGTGGGGTGCGATAGGCCAGCCGGGAGTGGGGTCGGTGGTGGTAGCGCTCGACGTAGGCGGCGATCGTGGCGCGGGCCTGGTCGAGCGTCTCGAACTCTTCGCGCCAGACGCAGCGCTGCTTGAGCTTGGAGAACCAGGTCTCGATGAAGGCCTGGCTCTCGGGGTCGCGGTAGCCGCCGCGGCGGTGCCTGATCCCCAGCGCATGCAGGCGGGCGCGGAACGCGCGGGAGGTGAACGCGCTGCCGTTGTCGGTGCCGAGCGTCAGCCGTCCGGGTTCGATCCCGCGCTCGGCTGCCGCGGCCTCGATCACAGCGATCGCTTCGGGCGCGCGGCAGCGAACGTCGAGCGCCCAGCCGGTGATCTCGCGCGTGCAGCAGTCGATCG
>NZ_KE384481.1:511703-685996 GCF_000425945.1 Candidatus Solirubrobacter pratensis | reverse complement strand
GGGCGTCGTGGGCGAAGACGGGCTCGCGGGCGCTGCGGGCGTCGTGGGCGAAGACGTGCTCGTCGCCGGGGCCCGGGAGAGGCGGCGTCGTGGAGCGTCGGCCTCGGGTGCCGGGACCGCCTCCTCCTCCGCCGCCGCGTGCTCGGCGAGCGGGGCTCGCGCGAGCCTCTTCGGGCTCTCGGGCGCGTCGGCCATGCCGAGCTGCTCGGGGGAGATCGGGCCCGTTCCGCTCCCCTCGACGATCCGGGCGCCGCGCGAGCGCTCGAGGCCCCCGCGGGCGATGAAGCGCGCGACGCGCTCCTCCTTGGTCGGCTCCGGGAGCTTCTCCGCCTCCACCATCGACATGAGCGAAGCCGACGCCGTCGCCTGATCGCCGAACAGCCACTCGGCGGCGAACTCGCTCATCCCGCGCGGCAGCTCGACGGGACCGGGCCGCGAAGGCGAAGGCGCGGGCGCCGGAACCGGCTCAGACGCGGCGGGCGCGGGTGCAGGAGCGGGAGCCGGAGGCGCCGGCGGCGCAGGCGCCGCCGACCGCGCGACCGGCGAGAGCCGCGTCGAGGCCTCCAGGCGCTTCGGCCGGTGCGACTCCACGACCCCGTGCGCGAACTCGCGCCCGCCGGCGCGCCCGGCCGAGTGGCGGGCGACGACGCGCAGCCCCATGCGCACCGGTGCACGGCGCGGCGCGGGGTCGGGTGGAGTCTCGTCGGTCATGTCCGGAAAGGTCTAGTAAGGCGCGCGGGACGACGCCATCGCGTCGGCTTCCCGCAGGAACCGCCGGCGGTCGGCGTGCTCCAGGTCGAGGATCGTGTCGAGCGGCCAGTGGAGGTGATACGCGAGCCTGGCCGTCTCCCCCAACAGCTCGTCGGGAGACGGCCGCGTCATTCCCCCAGGCGCCCGTCCTCTATCTCCGTGAGGTCCACCTCGAACTGCTGGGCGCACGCCGGGCACGCCACCACCCCCACCGCCTCTCCGTCGGTGTTGATCCGCTCGTAGAGACGCTGGAGGTGGTCGAAGTCGGCCGCGTACAGGCCCTCGACCAGCTCGGGGGTGATCTCGGTGAAGCCCCCGATCCTGGTCACGGTGCGCGCCAGCAGCAGCACGGCAAGGTATGCCTCGTTGGCGCGGACCTCGGCCGAGCGCAGCGGCTCGATCTCGTCCCGGGCCGTCGCCAGCCGCATCGTGCCCTCGCGGTGCACGTTGCCCTCGCTGTCGACGAGTCCCCGGGGAAGCGTGAACGCGTACTCCGAATTCATGGCGTGGTCCGTCAGCCTGGAGCTACTGGATGTCGAAGCCCTCGTGGCAGAGCGTGATGCCCTCCACGGCGACCTCGTTGGAATCGGCCTTGAGCCCGACGCCCGTGTACTTCTTGGGCCAGGCGTTGACGATCGAGTACGTCACGACGGGCGAGCCCATGTAGTCGAGCATCGTGACGGTGCAGTCCTTGCGCGCCTCCTTGAGCTGCCCGTCGACGATCATCTTGCGCCAGTTCCAGAGCGTCTTGTCCTGGTCGATCCCGCGCTTGAGCTCGATGTCGCCCCACTTGGTGTTGCCCATCACCTTGATCACGTCGGTCTTGCCGTTGGGCATCGACCGCTTGATCTCGCTCGTCTCGCTCTCGGAGTCGAAGCCCGTGGCCTCCTTGAAGAACCCGGCGGCCTCGGCGCCCCCGATCTTCAAGGTGAACCAGATTGGGACGTGTGCTTCCTTGTCATTGGCCGGCATCCCGGTCGTTCCTTTCGCCTAGAGGTTGACTTCGACTACTCGCTGACTTCGGCGCCTTCGCCGCCGCTGAACTGGCTCAGGCGGAAGATCACGAACTCCGCCGGCTTGACCGGCGCGATGCCGATCTCGCAGATGACCTGGCCGGCCTCGATGACCTCGGGCGGGTTGGTCTCCGCGTCGCACTTGACGTAGAACGCCTGCGCGGGCGTCGCTCCGAACAGCGCGCCGTCGCTCCACACGCGCTTGAGGAAGTTCGACGCCGCGATCCGGAGCTGGATCCAGAGCTTCTCGTCGTTGGGCTCGAACACGCTCCACTGCGTCCCCTCCATGATCGACTCGGAGACGAAGTTGAAGAGCCGGCGGACGTTGATGTAGCGCCACTCGGGATCGCTCGACAGCGTGCGCGCGCCCCACACGCGGATGCCGCGACCCGGGAACGCGCGGATGCAGTTGACGCCGACCTTGTTCAGGCCGCCCTGCTCCGCCTGCGTGATCTGGAAGCCCAGGCCGTTGGCGCCCATCACGACCTCGTTGGCCGGCGCCTTGTGTACGCCGCGCGTGGCATCGGTGCGGCACCACAGACCGGCGACGTGGCCCGACGGCGGGACCATCATCGGCCGGTTGGTCAGCGGGTTCATGACCTCGATCCACGGGTAGTAGAGCGCCGCGAACTTCGAGTCATAGCCCGCCGTGTTCATGCGCCACTCGAGCACCTCCTGCGGCAGCAGGTTCGGCGGCGCGTCGAGGATCGCCATGCGGTCGCCCGCGTTCTCGCAGTGGGCGATCATCTTGCCCTGCAGATCGCGCACCTGGACATCGTCGCCGTCGTCGGCGGCGAGCGTCATGATGTCCGGCATCACGACCATCGTGATCTCGTCGACGGCCGCCAGGCCGCCCATGCCGCGCCGGCGGGCGACGTCGCCCTCGAAGTGCGTCGGCTTGACCTTCGCCGGATCGATCGAAGGCGCCGACAGCGTGTAGGTGCCGGCCGCGGGGATCCGCTGCGCCTCGGGCAGCGACGCGCCGGTCTCCTCGATCTTGATCAGCTTCGACTGCGCGTTGACCTTGGTCGCGAGGTTGTTGCGGCCCTTCTTGAGCGAGAGGCCGGTGAACTCCTCCTTCTCGGAGCCGGACGTCACGCGGACCGTGTAGGTCTGGTCGGCGCCCTCGCCCGCGGAGGGCTCCTCGGCGACCTCGACCTTGACGTCGTCCTTGCCGGCCTCGAGCGCGACCGCGCTGAACGCCTCGACGCCGGCGTCCGCCGCGGCGGGGAGCGCCGCGCGCGCCTGCGCGCCCGCGCCGTTGGAGCCGCCGTCGTCACCCACGCGCACGACCCAGCACAGCGTCCCGCCGTTCTGGAAGAAGCCGTAGACGCTGTGGGCGAGGTAGGCGCCCTCCATGAACGGGCCGTTGTCGGGCTCGTTCGGGTCGCCGTAGATCTTCGCGAACTGGGTCCAGTTCGAGATCCGCATCGGCGTGTTGACGGGGCCACCCGGCGCCAGGCCCACGAACGCGGCGATCGACGTGCTCACGCCCTCGATCGGCTTGTTCGCGGACGGAACCTCCTCGACGTAGACGCCGGGAGTCAGGTACGTGGGCATTTCACTCCTTCACTCGTGGACGTGCTGCTGGCTGCTCAGTTCGCCGCGGAGCCGCTCGAGTACCGGAGCGGATTCGGGCAATCCCGTTCGGTCATCCGTTGCCGTCGATCACCAGATCGACGCCGGCACCGGGGACCTCGATGTGCGAGTCGGCCTCGCGGCCGTCCGCCGTGCGCGCGAGCAGCCGATGGCGGCCGGGGGGCAGGCGGTCGAAGCGGAAGCGGCCGTCGGCGGCGCTGGCGGTCCACGTGCCGACGTCAGGAAGCGTGACCCACACGTTCGCCAGCGGCTCGCCCTGCGCGTCCTTGACGCGGCCGACGGTGCGGTGCATCTCCAGCACCGCGCGCGGGGGGCCGTCCGCCAGGCGCGTGCGGATCGTCTGCGTACGTACTTCAGGCCCGCGCTCGAGCGTCGCGCCGGACTCGACGGAGAGTCGCACGACGTAGTCCAGCGACACCTTGTACTGGCCGCCGACGGCGGTCCAGAAGTCCGACTTCTCGCCCTTGCCCTGGCCGATGCGCGCCTTGATCGGCCACGCCTGCGAGCCGTTGGCCAGCCGGCCGTTGAGCCGGTCGCGCGGGATCTCCGGGTAGGCGTAGAAGATCGCGAGCACCTGCGACAGCAGCCGGTGCTCGTCCTCGACGGCCTGCGTCCACGCCGTCACCGCGTAGGAGGCCTCCATCACCATCGGCGGCCGGCCCTCGACGGTGCGGCCGTTGCGCTGCATGCTCGACCACTCGCTCGTGCGCAGCGTCTCCGCCTCGCGCAGGTCGTACAGGAAGACGTTGACCGCCGGCTTGGAGAGCTGACCGGACCACTCGCGCGACGGCGCGTCGAACGCGATGTCCACTCCCTCGAAGCCGTGGACCTCCAACTCGTCGCGCAACAGGCCGCGGAGGGTCTCGTCGAGGTCCGCCAGCATCGTGTTGAGCGGCACGTTCACGGTCAGCATGCGGTGCCGACCCTAATGGTCCCTGCGCGGGCGATGTGAAAAATGCAAGGCCTATGACAAGCACGGTCTATGACGAGGTGCGTTACTCCAATTATCCGTATGCGCAGACGCATCCGGACCGCCTCGCCACGGTGGCGATCCTGCACGGCCTGGAGCCGCCTGATCCGTTCCGCGCGCGTGTGTTGGAGGTCGGCTGCGGGGCGGGCGGGAACCTGCTCGCGATGGCCGCGGCGACGCCCGGCATCCGTGCCGTCGGCGTGGACCTGGCCGCGTCGGCGATCGCCGAGGGGCGCGCCGCCGCCGAGGCCGTCGGGCTGGAGAACCTCGAGCTCCGGCAGGTCGACGTACGCGCGCTGACCGAGGGAGAGCTCGGTGAGTTCGACTACGTCATCGCGCACGGGGTCTACGCCTGGATCCCGCAGGACGCGCGCGACGCGCTGCTGGCGGCGATCGCCTCGCACCTGTCGCCGGACGGACTCGCCTACGTCTCCTACAACGCCAATCCCGGCGGCTACTTCCGCCGCATGCTGCGCGACGCCGGGCTGTGGCACGCGCGCGGGATCGAGGACCCGATGCAGCGCGCGACGAAGGCGCAGGAGCTGTTCCGCTTCCTGCGCGACCAGCGCGCGACCGAGGCCGACATGTACGGCCAGCTGATCGAGCGCATCATCCCGGCGCTCGCCGACGGGCCGCTGTACCGGCTCGTGCACGACGACCTGGGCGAGTTCTGGGACCCGGTGTGGTTCGCCGACTTCGCCGCGCACGCCGGCGAGCACGGGCTCGCGTTCGTCGGCGAGGCGGATCTGAGCGGGATGCGCAGCGAGCTGCTGCCGGACGAGGTCGGGCCGGAGGTGTGGCGCTTCGCCCAGGGCGACCGCGTGGCGTTCGAGCAGTACAGCGACCTGATGATCCCGCGCGTGTTCCGCCAGAGCGTCCTCTGCCGCGCCGGCGCGGAGATCGCGCTCGAGCCCGCGCCCGGGAACGCCGCGCGCCTGCACTGGTCCGCGCGCCCGAACGCCAAGCCGCTCGAGGTCGGGCTGGTCGCCGACGCGTTCGCGGCGCTCGACGGCGCGCGTCCGCGTGCCGTCGGGTTCGAGGCGCTGCGCGAGGAGCTGGGAGCCGACGCCGTGGCGCTCGGCGCCGCCCTGCTGGACGGCTTCCGGCGCGAGCGGCTGATGCCGCACGCCGGCCCGCTGCACGCCGCCCTGACGCCGGGCGAGCGCCCGGAGGTCTCCCCGCTCGCGCGCTGGCAGGCCGGCCGCGGTCCCGACCTGACCTCGCTCGCCTATCAGACCGTGCGCATGGAGGAGCCGGCCGCGCGGGCACTGATCGAGCTGCTCGACGGCACCCGCGACCGCGACGCGATCCGCGCCGGCCTGCTGGACCGCACCGGGCTCGAGCTGACCGCCGAGGACCTCGAGGCGAACCTCACCGAGCTGACGCGGCTCTTCCTGATCGTGCCCTAACGACGCGAGGCGCCGGCCTTGATGACCTCGTGGAAGCGCTCGAAGTCGGCCTCGAGCGTGAGGCGGCCCTGCTTGCCGTACTCCTGGGCGACCGCGCGCACGAGGTGGCGCATCGCGATCGGGCCGTCCTCGTCGGCGGCCTGGAAGGCGGCGGCCAGCGAGCAGTTCTTGATCGCGCCGCCGGAGAGCTTGAACCTCTCCGCGAGGAAGTCGAGGTCGACGTCGCCGGCGCGCGGGGCCTGCTCCGGCAGGACGCGCTCCCAGATGCGGCGGCGGTCCTCGGCCTCCGGGAACGGGAAGTCGATCACGAAGTCCAGCCGGCGGACGAACGCGTCGTCGATGTTGCGGCGGAAGTTCGTCGCGAGGATGACCGCGCCCGGGTAGCCCTCCATCCTCTGCAGCAGGTACGCGACCTCGATGTTCGCGTAGCGGTCGTGCGAGTCGCCGACCTCCGAGCGCTTGCCGAACAGCGCGTCGGCCTCGTCGAAGAAGAGGATCGCGTTGGACCCCTCGGCCGCCCCGAAGATGCGATCGAGGTTCTTCTCGGTCTCGCCGATGTACTTGCTCACCGTCGTCGCGAGGTCGACGCGGAAGATCTCCAGCCCGAGCTCGGCGGCCAGCACCTGCGCGGCCATCGTCTTGCCCGTCCCGGACTCGCCGGCGAAGAGCACCTTCAGACCCTGCGTGCGCGCGACGGTCCGCTCGTAGCCCCAGTCGCTCAGCACCCGGTCGCGATGGCGCAGGTAGGCCGAGATCGACTGCAGCAGCTCGCGCTGGCGCTCGGGCACGACGAGGTCGTCCCAGCGGAACCCGGGTGGGAGCCGGGCGGCGAGCTCGCCCAGCCGCGAGGAGGAAGCCTGGCGCGCGCCGAGGTCCAGGTCGGCGGCCTCCGGCACCGCGGCGCCGCGCGCCGTCGCGGCCAGCCGCGCGACCTCGGCCGCCTCCACGATCTGCCCCATCGAGAGCCGGAACTTGGCGGCGACGTCGCCCGTCTGCAACGCTCCCGTGAGGTCCGCCCACGCCTGCCGGCGCTCCGCGAAGGAGGGGGGCGCGGACTCGACCAGCAGCACCGTCCGCTCGCCCAGCGCCAGCGCGGCGGAGCGCGTCGGCGCCGCGAGCACCGTCCGCTCGGGCCGCTGCTCGATCGCCCGCAGCAGCCGCGCGCGCTCGGACGGCTCGACGTCCTCGAGGCCCTCGAAGATCAGCGGGCGGCCCTCCAGCACCGAGGCGAGCGTCGCCTCGGCGAGCACCTCGCGGTCGCCGAGATCGCGGACGTGGACGGCGATCAGCGGCTTCCCGAACGCCGTCGCCAGCAGCGAGTCGGCGTCCGGCCCGGCGAGCACGACCGGCAGGTGGCTCGGGCGCGACAGCAGCGCCGTGACGATCTCCACGGCCTCCTCGCGCCCGGGCGCGTGCACGGGCAGGTCGACGAACCGCATCCGCGCGCTCTGCGCGGACTCGTCCATCCGCCCGCCGAGCAGCGCCGCCGCGAGCCGGTCGGCAACCTTCACCGGCCGCTCGGCCAGCGGTGTCTGCGCGTCGCCCAGCAGCTTCACGGCGCCCAGGTGGCGGAGCTTGCCGCCGGCATCGAACGCCGCCATGACGTCCGCGCTCGAGAGCCCTTCGTCCTCGAGCAGCTGGCCGACCAGCCGCGGGCTGGGGAGCTTGCGCGTGACGTCGTCCTGCAGATAGGCGTACAGGCGCCCGTAGCGCGGGTTGAGCTCGGCGGCGGCGCAGACGGCGAGCACGGCGGCCTCCAGCAGGTCGAGCCCGAGCGCCTCGACGGCGGCCTGCAGCCGCTCGTCGGCGTCCGAGCCGGAGTCGCCCTGCGTGAGCCGCAGCGCGAGCTCGTCGGAGATGTAGAGCCCCCGGAACGGGTCGCCCGGGTCAGGATCGGTCCCGGCGACCCGCTCGACCGCCGCCATGACGCGGCGGTCGATGAAGCCGAACGACATCGAGACCGGCGCGGTCTCGCTCATGCAATCCGGTCGGCGACCGCGTCCGCCTCGCGCTCCATCGAGTCGCCGGGCTCGGACACGGTCAGCGGCCCGCTCGACGGGGCGCCGCGCTGCTGGACGACGTGGGCGAGCTCATGCGCGATCAGCTTGTCGCCGTCGGTCGTGTTCGGCTTGTACTCGCCTTGGGCGAAGTAGACGTCCGAGCCGGTCGCGAACGCGCGCGCGGACACCGCGTGATTGAGCTCGTGCGCCGTCGCGTCGGTGTGCACGCGGACATCCGACAGGTCACCGAGCGAGGGCGAGAGCTTCGAGGAGACGCCGGCGTCGAGCGCGGCGCCGCTCGCGCGGCTGGAGTTGATCGCCGACTGCACCTCGGGCGTGACCTCGCCGCTGGGCATGATCCCGTGGCCCTGGCGCGCCACGGCCGAGCCGAAGGCGCGGTTGCCGACGCCGGACGCGAGCTCGCGCAGCGGGCCGGCGGGATCGTCGGCGGGCTCCGGCTTGTGCTCGGGCGCCCGCGGCTTCTCGTGCTCGTGAAGGCGATCCTGATCCACGCGGCGAGCATACGGTCGCCGCGTTCGGGCGCGCAAGGGGCGCTGCCGCGCCCGTCGCTGGACGGACTCCGCCGGCGCCTGTACCTTTCACCACCACATGGCCACTGGTGGTGAGACTCCGAGGCACGCGTCGGTCCCCGAGATCGTCGGGGCCTGGCTGCGCGTGTGGACGCCGCCGCGAGACGTCGACATCCCGCCCGTCCCGTGGCGCAAGCTCGCCTACTGGACCGTCGCCGGCCTCGTCGTCCTCGCTGCCGCGCTCGCCGTGCTGGTGCCCCGGATCGACTCCGGGAAGCACTCGCGCGCCGAGCAGGCCGCCATCGAGCAGGCACACGCGCGCGCGGCCAACCGCGCCCGCGTCATGCACGTGCAGCGCCCGCAGTACGGCACCGCCGCCGCGCTCAAGCCGCCGGCGGGCGCGTCCGCCGCCGAGGTCGCGAGCGCGCGCAGGGAGTTGATGGGGCGGGTCGAATCCTCGATCATGGCGGACGCGGCCGCGCGCTCCCGCGCGGGCGAGATCCGCAGGGTCGAGGGCCCGACGACGTGCGCCACGACGCCCGGCACGAGGGCGGGCGGCAGGATCGGCGTCTTCGACTGCTTCACCGTCACGCAGCGGATCGCGAAGAGCGACCGCACGTCGCCGGGCGCGATCGGCTACCCGTTCCGGGCGGTCGTGGACTTCGGCAGGTTCACGTACGTGTGGTGCCGGACCGAGCAGTTCCCGGGCGAGAAGCTGATCCCGGATCCGCGCACGGTCGTGCAGCTCCCGGTCGCCTGCCGCGCGCCGGGCGGCGCGTAGCGCCGGCCCGGCGGGGAGGGGGCGGCCCCGCGTCGGGCGGCGTGTCGGGCGCGATCATCCTCTACGAGGCCGCGCTCGGCCTCGGCATCGCCTCCGGCCCGCTCGTCGGCGGCCTGCTCGGCGGGATCTCGTGGCGCGGCCCGTTCTTCGGCACCCCGGCGCTGATGGCGGTCGGCTTCGTCGCGATCGTCGTCCTGCTCGAGCCGCTGCCCAAGCCCGCGCGCAAGGTCTCGCTGGTGGATCCGCTGAAGGCCCTGCGCCATCGCGGGCTGCTGATCACCGGCGTCGTGGCGCTGTTCTACAACTTCGGCTTCTTCACGCTGCTCGCCTACACGCCGTTCCCGCTGCACATGAGCGCGCACGAGCTGGGCTTCGTGTTCTTCGGCTGGGGCCTGCTGCTGGCCGTCGCGGTGATCTCCGCGGGCGCGTTCCTGGGCGTGATCGACACCGTGCTGACCGAGGCGGTCATGCGGGTCGCGCCGGTCGAGCGCCCCGTCGCCTCGGTGCGCGCGCGGGAGGATTCGCCGGCTCGAGGGCGAACGAGGAGGTCCGATGAGGTTCCCGCGACCCCGAAACGGAGACTTGACGTGACCGGCCAGGCCAAGGTGATCGCCTTCGCCAACCAGAAGGGCGGGGTCGCGAAGACGACGACCACGCTGAACCTCGCAGCCGCCTTCGCCGAGGAGGGGCATCGCGTCCTGTGCGTCGACATGGACCCGCAGGGCAACCTCACGATGTCGCAGGGCATCGACCCCGAGACGCTCGAGCGGTCGATGTTCGACGTGCTGGTGCACGACCTGCCGATCAGCGAGGTCACCCGCACCTGCGAGGTCGACGTCGCAGTCGCCTCGATCGATCTCGCGGGTGCCGAGATCGCGATGTCGATGAAGATCGGCCGCGAGCGCTCGCTCGACCGCGCGCTCAAGGCGGTTCGCGATGATTACGACTTCGTGTGCATCGATACGCCGCCCTCTCTGGGACTCTTGACGGTGAATGCGCTCACGGCGGCCGACAAGGTGATCGTCCCGGTGCAGTGCGAGTATCTATCGATGCGCGGGCTGCTACAGCTTCAGCACACCCTCTCCATGATCCGGGAGAACCTGAATCCGAACGTGGACATCGCCGGGATCCTGCCCACGATGGTGGATACGCGGACGCTCCACGCCAAGGAGGCGATCGAGATCCTCGAAGAGAACTTCGGGGACCGCGTCTTCGGCGCGCGCATCAAGAAGACCGTCCGTTTCGCGGAGGCGCCCGTGAAGGGCATGTCCGTGCTCAAGTACGACCCGACGGGTGCGGCGGCTGACGCGTATCGCCGTCTGGCGAAGGAGGTGCTCTCGAATGGGTAGCGGTAAGCGGGCGAGCATGAGGGAAGGCCCCCTGGCCGCCCTGTTCCGCAAGACGGAGACCGACGGCCTCGGAGACGCTCCTCGTCAGGAGCCGGCCGAGGATTCCCGCCCGCCGGCCGCGCACCAGGCGGAGCGCTCCACCCCGACGCCGGAGGAGCGCCTCCGGCACGCGTTCTCGACCGATGTCCCTGGAGACGTGATGGCGCCCGTCGAAGACGAACCTGTTCGCCAGGTTCCGCCCCCGTCGGCGGCCGACTACCAGTGGAGCTCGGTGCACGAGGACGGGGTCGGGACGCCGCAGATCCGCGTGGTGGGCGTGGGCGGCGGCGGCGTGAACGCGGTCAACCGGATGATCGAGGCCGAGATCGGCGGCGTCGAGTTCGTGGCGCTCAACACGGACGCGCAGTCGCTGCAGCAGTCGGCGGCGCACGTCACGCTGCAGATCGGCGCCGACATCACGCGCGGCCTCGGCTCTGGCTCCGATCCCGAGCGCGGGCGCAACGCCGCGATGGAGGACTACGACAGGATCAAGGCCCTCCTCAAGGGCTCCGACATGGTCTTCATCACGGCCGGCGAGGGCGGCGGCACGGGCACGGGCGCCGCGCCGGTCGTCGCGCGGATCGCGCAGGAGCTGGGCGCGCTGACTGTCGGAATCGTGACCAAGCCGTTCGGGTTCGAGGGCTCGCGCCGGCTGCAGGCCGCGGAGACCGGGATCACCGGGCTGGCCGAAGAGGTCGACACGCTGATCGTCGTGCCGAACAACCGCCTGTTGTCGGTGCTCGACAAGCAGACGTCGATGGTCGAGGCCTTCCGCGTCGCCGACGACGTGCTGCGACAGGGCGTCCAGGGCATCTCGGACCTGATCACGCTCCCGGGCCTGATCAACCTCGACTTCGCCGACGTGCGCACGATCATGGCCGACGCCGGCAACGCGCTGCTCGGCATCGGCATGGGCACGGGCGAGCGGCGAGCGATCGAGGCCGCGGCGCAGGCGACGTCGTCGCCGCTGCTGGAGACGACGCTCGAGGGTGCGAAGGCGATCCTGCTGTCGATCACCGCCGGACGCGACCTCTCGCTGTGGGAGGTCAACGAGGCGGCGAAGACGGTGCAGGAGGCGGCGCACCCCGATGCCAACATCATCTTCGGCGCGATGATCGACGAGAAGCTCGAGGACGAGGTCTGGATCACCGTCGTCGCCACCGGCTACGGCGATCCGAAGCCCGCCGCGCGCGAGCGCGAGTCGTTCCGCGAGCCCGCCGGCGAGCCGCGCGTGACGCGCAATCGCGAGCCGGTCCGCGCGGCCGCCTCGCGCGGCGTGGACGTCGAAGTGCCCGAGTTCATCCCGAGATTCTGAGTGGGAGAGCGGTGGGGGTGGCTGGTCGCGGCATCGTCGCCGCCGGCCACCCTCTGACCGCGGAGGCCGGCGCCGGCGTCCTGCGCGCCGGCGGCAACGCCGTCGATGCCGCGCTCGCGGCGCTGCTGGCGTCCTTCATGACCGAGCCGCTGCTGACCGGGCTCGGCGCCGGCGGGTACATGCTCGTCGCGCCGCCCGGCGGCGAGCCCGTCCTGCTCGACTTCATGGTCGAGGCGCCGGGGCGCGGCGCCGATCCGGCCGCGCGGGGCGCGCTGGAGGCGGTGCTCGTCGACTTCGGCGACGCCGTGCAGACGTTCCACATCGGCGGGCCGTCGTGCGGCGTGTACGGGCTGCCGGCGGGCGTCGCGGCGGCCGCCTCGCGGTTCGGGAGCCTGGACCTGCAGGAGCTGGTCGCGCCGGCGGTCGCGCTCGCGCGCGGAGGCGTCGAGGTCAATCGCCAGCAGGCGTATCTGTGGACGCTGCTGGAGCCGATCGTCGTCGCCACGCCGGAGTCGCGCGCCCGCTACTGCGACGGCGCCCGCGTGCCGCGCGAGGGCGACGTGCTGCGCGACCCGGAGCTCGCCGACGCGTTGGAGCGGCTGGCCGCGGACGGCGCGGCGCCGTTCTACACCGGCGACGTCGGCGCGGCGGTGTCCGACGCGGTGCTCGCCGCCGGCGGGCTGCTCACGCGCGCGGATCTCGCGGCCTACGACGCGGTGCCGCGGGAGCCGGTGCGCGTCTCCTATCGCGGCCGCGACGTGCTCACCAACCCCCCGCCCAGCGCGGGCGGGATCCTGATCGCCTACGCGCTCGCGCTGCTCGAGCGATCCGATCCCGACCACCCGCCCGCGGTGGCGGAGCTCGTGCGCGCGATGGCGGCGGCGCAGGCCGAGCGCACGCCGGAGTTCCTCGAGGGACTCGCCGCCCCCGGGTTCCGCGAGCGGTTCCTGGCCTCGCGCCTGGGCTCGACGACGCACGTCTCCGTGCTCGACGCCGACGGCTGGGCGTGCGCGGTGACGTCGACCAACGGCGAGGGCTCCGGGCTGGTCGTGCCCGGCACCGGCGTGCACGTCAACAACATGATGGGCGAGCAGGATCTCTCGCCGCTCGGCTGGTTCACCTACCCGCCGGGGCGGCGGCTGCCGTCGATGATGGCGCCGACCGTCGTCATGTCCGGCGGCGCGCCGGAGCTCGTGCTCGGCTCGGCCGGCTCCAACCGCATCCGCTCGGCGATCCTCCAGGTGATCGTCAACGTCCTCGACCGCGGGATGGACGCGCAGGCCGCGGTCGACGCGCCGCGCGTGCACCTCGAGGAGGGCATCCTCTATGCGGAGCCCGGAGCGGACACGGCGGGCGTCACCCAGACCGTTGCCTGGTTCCGCGAGCGCAACCTGTTCTTCGGCGGCTGCCAGGCGGTCGAGGGCCGCGGGTTCACCGGCGGCGGCGACCCGCGCCGCGGCGGCGCCGTGGTCGCGGCCTGAGCCCGTGGACGCGATTCACGACCAGCCCGAACGTCTCGATCGACTCCTGGCGAGCCCGTCGCGGATCACGCCGGCCACCCTACGGCGCCCAGGGGGAGGCGCGCCCACACCTAGGTGGACCTGAGCGTCGGCATCGCGTCCCATGCTGTTGCCATGCCGTTACGCAGAATTCTCCCCGCGGCCGCCCTGGCGGCCGCGCTGACGATCCCGTCCGCTGCCCACGCCGATGCGCCGTGGTCGGCGCCCGCCGCCGTCCCCGGCAGTGCCGGGCCGGGCGGCGGCGCCGCCCAGGTCCTGCTCACCCGCACGCGCGGCGGCGCGATCGCGTACAACGCGGCCGGCTCGTTCCCCGGCGTCGCGCTCGAGCGCAGCCTGCTCGGCGACGGCTTCGCGCCGCAGGCGTTCTCCCCGTGGCCGAAGGCGCCCGACTTCGACAGCTCCTTCGGCTCCTTCGCGGCCGCCGACCGCATCATCTACGCCGGCTCCAACGGCAACAAGCGCGTGCGCGTGGCCGTCGCGCCCGGGCCGCGCGACGACTGGCGCGGCGAGCTGCGCGGGCCGACCACCGGCGGGGCGCGCTCCGCCACCGCGGCAGCACCGCACGGCGGCTCGGCAGCGGTGTTCAGCACGTTCGGCTCCGGCTCCCTGGGCTACGTGTACCTCGTGCGCCAGCCCGGCACGCGGGCCCTGCAGCCGACGCAGAAGCTCTCGAGCCGCGGCCGGATCCACTCAGTCGCCGTCGCGGTCAACACGGCCGGCGACGTGCTCGTCGCCTGGGACCGGAGCGGGACGATCGAGGCGCGTTACTGGATCGCGAGCTCCAAGCGCCTGACCGCCGTGCAGAAGCTCGGCACCGCCGACGTGGCCTCGCACCTGAGCGCCGCGATGGGCGCCGGCCGGCGCGCGATCGTCGCGTGGGTCGACCAGCGCGTGAGCGAGGGCGGCGCCGCCAAGGGCAAGGTCATGGCGACCGCGCGCAGCGCGAGCCGCGGCTTCCTGCCGGCCAAGCAGCTCGACACCTACGGGGTCGACAAGCTCTCCGGCGGCGAGGGCATCGAGGCGGCCTACACCGGCAACGGGATGGGGCTGATCGGGTGGAGCGGCAGCGCGGGCGTGCAGGTCTCGCGCGTCGACGGGCGGCTGATCCAGACGCCGCAGCTGCTCGCGCCCGTCGCGGCCGACGAGACCGGCGGGTTCGGCCTCGGCGACCTGGCGACCTCGCCCAACGCCGATCGCGCCGTCGTCACCTGGACCGCGAAGGCCGGCGACCACGCGCAGATCCAGGCGGCGGTCTGGCCGGCCGGCGGGAACGCGTTCGGCCCGGTCGAGAACGTGTCGGGCGCCGACCGGTTCGTCGTCCGGCCGTCCGTGGCCTTCGACTCCGCCACCAACACGATCGTGACCGCATGGTCGACGGCGGCGATCCCGAACGGCGCGCCGGCCGAGATCGATACGGCATACCGGCCCGCGCCGTAGGCGCCGCAACGGACAACGAGCCGCCCGCTACCGTCTCGCGCCATGCCCACGCTGGAGGAGCTCGAGGCGGTCGCGCGCGGCGCGGCGCCTCCGCCGCTGGACGACGGCGACCGCGCGCGCATCGCGGCCGCGCGCGGCGTCGTGGAGGACGCGCTGCGCGGCGGCCGCACCGTCTACGGCGTCAACACGGGCTTCGGCGATCTGGTCACAGTCTCGATCGCGCCCGAGGACACCGCGCAGCTGCAGCTCAATCTGATCCGCTCGCACGCCGTCGGCTCCGGCGAGCCGCTGGCCGATGAGATCGTGCGCGGGATGGTGCTGCTGCTGGCCGGCTCGCTGCGGCGCGGGCGCTCGGGCGTGCGCATCGAGCTCGTCGAGCTGCTGCTGGCGCTGCTCGAGCGCGGCGTGACGCCGGTCATCCCGAGCCGCGGCTCGGTCGGCTCCTCCGGCGACCTGGCGCCGCTCGCGCACCTCGCGCTCGTGCTGGTGGGCGAAGGCGAGGCCGTCTTCGAAGGCGAGCGGATGCCCGGCGCGGCGGCGCTCGCGCGGGCAGGGCTGGAACCGGTGCGGCTGACCGCCAAGGAGGGGCTCGCCCTGATCAACGGGACGCACCTGATGGCGGCGGCGGGCGGCCTCGCGATCCGTGCCGCCCAGCGCGTCTTCGACGCCGCGGTCGTCGCGGTCGCGCTCTCGCTCGAGGCGTTCAAGGGCTCGACGGTCCCGTTCGATGCCCGCCTGCACCAGTTGCGCCCGCAACCGGGGCAAGCCCGTGTCGCGGCCAGGCTGCGCGCGCTGCTGGACGGCTCGCCGGTGGTCGAGTCGCACGCCGACTGCGGGCGCGTGCAGGACCCGTACACGCTGCGCTGCGCGCCGCAGGTGCTCGGGGCGGTCGGCGACGCGCTCGACTACGTCGCGGGCGCGCTGGAGCGCGAGCTCGACGCGGTCACCGACAACCCGCTGATCTTCCCCGACGAGGGCGATGTGCTCTCCGGCGGCAACTTCCACGGGCAGCCGCTCTCGCTGCCGCTCGACCACCTGGCACTGGCGATGACCGAGCTGGCCTCGTTCTCCGAGCGCCGCGCGTTCGCGCTGCTCTCGCCGTCCTACGCGGGACTGCCGCCGTTCCTCACGCCGCGCCCAGGCCTCTCGTCGGGCCTGATGATCGCCCAGTACGCGGCGGCGGCGCTCGTGAACGAGTGCCAGGTGCTGTCGCATCCGGCCGGCGCCGGGTCGATCCCCACCAGCGCCGGGCAGGAGGACTTCAACTCGATGGGCGCCCTGGCCGCCCTGAAGGCGACGACCGTCGTGCGGTACGCCGCCCACGTCGTCGCGACCGAGCTGGTCTGCGCGTGCCAGGGGCTCGAGTTCCACCGTCCGCTGCGCTCGACCGAGGCGCTCGAGGGCGCGCTCGCCGGCGTGCGCGGGCACGTCGCGCGGCTCGAAGAGGACCGGTCGCTGGCCGGCGAGCTCGAGGCGCTCGCTGCCGCCCTGCACGGCGGCGCCCTGCGCCTCGCCTAGTCGAGCTGGATCCACGCCAAGGAGCCCGCATGTTCGATCACGTCACCCTCCGCGTCCCCGATCTGGCCGAGGCGGAGCGGCGCTTCCAGCGGCTGCTCGACGAGCTCTCGCTCGACGAGACGTTCAGCTCGAGGACGTTCGCGATGTGGGGCGACTTCGCGCTGACCGAGCCGGACGACGCGAATCCGCTCACGCGCCGCGCGCACGTCGCGTTCGTCGCGCCCTCGCGGGAGGCGGTCGACGCGTACTGGCAGGCGGGCGTGGAGGCGGGCCTGCGCGACGACGGCCCTCCCGGCCCGCGCCCGAGCTACAGCGCCGACTACTACGCGGCGTTCCTGCGCGACGGCGAGGACAACAGCTTCGAGGCCGTGCACCGCGAAGGGCTGCGCCGCGGCGGGAGCATCGACCATGTCGTGGTGCGGGTCGCCGACGTCGCGGCGGCGACGGCGTTCTACGGCGGGGTGGCGGAGGCCGCCGCGCTCGACGTCCGCGCGGCGAGCGACTCGCGGCTCACGCTCGCGGCCCGCGAGTCGGGAGGCTTCTACACGCTCGTGGCCGGACCCGTGACCGAGCACCTGCACGTCGCGTTCGGAGGCGACGACGACGCGATCCGCCGCTTCTACTCGCAGGCGGTGGAGGCGGGCTACCGCGGCAACGGCGAGCCGGCCGAGCGGCCGCGCTATCACCCGGGCTACTACGCGGCCTACGTCTTCGACCCCGACGGCAACAACATCGAGGTCGTCGACCACCATCGCTAGGCGCGCGGGCCGGGACCCATCCCCCATCCTTGGGGCATGGGCGATTGGGGAGAACGCGCCGAGGCCTGGTCGGCGCATTGGACACGGCTGTCGGAGCCCGCTCGCGCGGCGGTCGCCGACGCCGCGGGCATCGGCGCCGGGACGCGCGTGCTCGACGCCGGCTGCGGGACGGGCGAGTTCTGTGCGCAGGCGCTCGCGCTCGGCGCGCGCGTCAGCGGGATCGACGCCTCCGAGGGCATGCTCGCGCTCGCGCGCCGCCGGGCGCCCGAGGCCGACCTCCGCGTGGGCGACATCGCGCGGCTGCCCTACGACGACGACGCGTTCGACGTCGTGACCGCCTTCAACGCCGTCCAGTTCGCGGACGACATCCCCGCCGCGATCGCCGAGCTGGCGCGCGTGGGGCGCACCGTCGCGATCTGCAACTGGGGCGGCAAGCGCGACCTGGCCGTGATGTTCAACGCGGTCAGCGTGCCGTCGCCGCGCCGCGACGCCCTGCCGCGGCTGAGCGATCCTGGCGTGCTCGAGGAGCTGATGCGGGCCGCCGGCCTCGCGCCGCAGGCGACGGCCGACGTTCCCACGCCCTACGAGGTCCCCGACCTCGCCACGCTGGTCGTCGCCCTGCGCGACGGCTCGGGGTTCGAGCTGGCGACCGAGGACCGCGTGCGCGAGGCCGCCGCGCCGTACCGCCGCGCCGACGGCTCCTACCGCTTCGAGAACCGCTTCCGCTACGTGGTCGCGACGCGCTCGTAGTTCAGGCGCAGCAGCGCGATCACGTCGCGCACGTCGTCCTCGCCCTCGATCCGCCGCGCTGCCGGCCCGTGCTTGTCCGGGAACACCGGGTGATACGTCACCCGGCCCTGCGCGAAGAGGTCGTCGAAGACCTCGCGCGGGAAGCCGAAGTGCGCGGCGTGGTCGCCGTGCAGGTGACCGATCTCCTTGCGCCCGACCTTGAACGCGAACTCGCCGCGCCGTCCCGGTCCGGCGGTCACGCCCGGCCACGCGGTGACCTCGGTGGTGATTCGCTCGCTGGCAGTCATGCCTCAAGCGTCGTCAAGGCGGCGCCCCGGCACCATCGGCAATTGGACCTACGACTCGACGCCTAGCGCCCGAGCGTGCGCACGACCTCGCGCGCCCGCCCGCGCACGTTCTCGACCAGCTCGCGCACGTTCGCGAGACCCGCGCGCAGCTCGGGATCGCCGACCTCGACGGGCATCATCGAGTCCTGCAGCTCCACCAGCGCGTCGTCGGCCTCCGCGACGGCGTCGACCGCGCGGTCGAGCAGCGCGCGGGCGCCCTGCGAGGCGGCGCCGGGCTTCGCCGGCGGGAAGGCGCGCGCCGTGAGCCCGTAGCGCCCCGCGAACTCGCCGTGCGTGCGCTGCGCGCGCCCGTACGCCTGCTGGACCGGGCGGAAGAGCTGCTCCTCCACCCGGTCGGCGGTCTGCTCGTCGAGCAGCTCGTAGGCGGCGCCGAGGTCGGCGAGCGACGCGCCGAGCGCCTCGATCGCGACGGCGAGGTCGTCGAGCAGTTGCTGCCGCGCTTCAGCGGTGATGTACGCCATACCCTCACCAGGGTACGGGCCCCTTGCGGTCGACGAACGTGCCCGTCGGGCCGTCCGGTCCGATCATCGCCATCGCGACGATCGCGTCGGTGCCCTCGCTGACCGTCTGGGTGCCGCGGTGCTGGTTGAAGTCGGTGCCCGTGTAGCCCGGATCGACGGCGTTGACGCGGAACTGCGGGAGCGCCTTGGCGTACTGCGTGGTCATCATGTTGACGGCGGTCTTGGACGCCGGGTAGGCGAGGCCGGCGATGGTCGACTCCACGCGCGAGGGGTCGCTCGTGACGGTGATCGAGCCCATGCCGCTGGAGACGTTGACGATGACCGGGCTCGCGGAGCGCTCGAGCAGGGGCAAGAACGCGCGCGTCACGCGCACGATGCCGAGAACGTTGGTCTCCAGCACCTGCGCGACGTCGTCGGGCGTCGTCTCCGGCAGCGGCTTGCGGGCGCCGCCGATGCCGGCGTTGTTGATCAGGACGTCGAGCGTGCCGACCGTCTCGGCGGCCGCCGCGACGCTCGCGTCGTCGGTGACGTCGATCTGCACGAAGCGCCCGCCGAGCGCATCGGCCGCGGCGCGCCCGCGGCCGGCGTCGCGCGCGCCCATCCAGACGTCGTGGCCGGCTTCGAGCAGCCGCCTCGCCGCTTCGTGTCCGAGTCCCTTGTTGGCACCGGTGATCAGGATCGTGCTCATGCCCTGATGCTGGCTCGCGACCGCCGGCTCAACCAGAGGACTCTCAGTGCCACCATGGACGCGATGGACGAGCTCGCGCACTGCCTGCGCACCTGGCGCGACCGGCTCACCCCCGCGGCGGCCGGACTGCCCGACGGCGGCCGCCGGCGCGCGCCGGGCCTGCGGCGCGAGGAGCTCGCGGCGCTCGCCGGCCTCTCCGTCGACTACCTCGCGCGGCTCGAGCAGGGTCGCGCGACGAACCCCTCGCCGTCGGTGCTCGGGGCGCTCGCGCAAGCGCTCCGCCTCAGCGACGACGAGCGCGCGCACCTGTTCCGCGTGGCGGGGCAGGCCGAGCCGCGCGCCGGCTGGATCGACCGCCGGCTGACGCCGGGCGTCCGGCGCGTGCTCGACGGGCTCGCCGACGTGCCGGTGCTCGTCGCCGACGCGGCCTGGACGGTCATCGCCGCCAACGCCGTGGCGCACGCCCTGCTCGGCGACATCGAGGGCAACATCGTCCGGCGCCACTTCATGGGCGCCCGATCGCGCATCGCCCGCGACCCGGAGGCCGACCACCGGTTCCGGCAGGAGACGGTCGCCGACCTGCACGACGCGCTCGGCCGCTACCCGGACGATGATCAGCTGCGGGCGCTGATCGCCGAGCTGCGCGCCGCCAGCCCGCTCTTCGCCGAGCTGTGGGAGCAGCGTCCCGTCGCGCCGCGGCGCGCGGACCGCAAGACGTTCATCCACCCGGAGCTCGGCCCGATCACGCTGGACTGCGACATCCTCAACGTCCGCGGCAGCGACCTGCGGCTGATCGTCTATACCGCCCCGCCCGGCTCGCCGGACGCCGACGTGCTCGCGTCGCTGAGCGAGTCGGCATACGCGCGCGCCTCGGCGTAGAGGCGCGCGAAGTCCACCGGCTTGTAGTGGGCGTTGAGCCCGCTCGGGTTCGGCAGCACCCAGACGGGGCGCCCGCCGATCGCCTCGTTCTGCAGCCCCATGACGGCGCGAGGGCGCGCGAAGGCGGTGCGGTAGGCGACGAGGCCGACGATCGCCACCAGCCGGGGCTCCCAGCGGGCGACCACCCGCTCCAGCTCGGCCGCGCCCGCGCGCAGCTCGGCGGCGCCGAGTTGCGCCGCGTCGCGGGTGGGGCGGGAGACGAAGTTCGTGATGCCGACCCCGTAGGCCGGCAGCTCGCCGTCCTCGTCCGGCCGCAGCCGCCGCGGCGTGAAGCCGGCGTCGTGCACCGCGGCCCAGAAGCGGTTGCCGGGGCGCGCGAAGTGGTGGCCGACCTCCGCTGAGCGCAGGGACGGGTTGATCCCGACGAAGAGGACGCGCAGTCCGGGGGCGAGGATCGCTCCGAGTCCCACGTCTCACCCGAGCGTCACGGCGAGGGCGGCGGCCATGACGACGATGATCGCGATCACCGCCCGCGCGAACCAGGCGAGCGGGCGACGGCGCTCGTGCGGCACGGTCAAGCGACTCCCATGTGATGGGATACGCTTCCGTCCAATGGCAGAGTCGCTCGCCCCCACGCGCGCCGTCGACCGCGCCCTCGGCCTGCTCGCCGCGGCCGTCGGGCAGCCGTCGACGCTGACCGAGCTGGCCCGCGGGGCCGAGCTGGCGCCGAGCACGGCCTCGCGCCTGCTGGGCGCGCTGCAGCGGCACGGTTTCGTGCGCCGGGGCGACGACGGGCGCTTCCGCTCCGGGCCGCAACTGGTGCGGATCGCCGCCGCGACGCTGCGCGCGGAGCCCGCGTACGAGCTCGCCGGGCCGCACCTGACGGCGCTCAGCGAGGCGACCGGCGAGACTGCCAGCCTCGGCGTGCGGGCGGACCGGCAGGGGGTCGTGTACCTGCGCCAGTCGGCGAGCCCGCGGACGGTGCGGGCCGAGAGCTGGGTCGGGCGCTCGATCCCGTTGCGCGGGACGGCGATCGGCGCGGCGCTGCGCGGCGACGTCGGCGCGGAGGGCTTCGCGGTGGTCAGCGCGGCGGTGGAGCCGGACGTGACGGCGATCGCCGCGCCGTTCCGCGACCATTCCGAGGCGATCGCCGGCGCGCTGAGCATCACCGCGCCGACCTACAGGACTTCGGGCGAGGACGCGGCGGCGCACGGCCGCGCCGTCGTCCAGCACGCGAACGAGCTGTCACGAGAACTGGGGGCCGCATGACTCGCGCTGTGCGCTCGCATGCTTCGGCGGGAACTCGCCCGGGGGCTCGCTCCCGCGGCGCGACGAAAGGGAGCGGGCAATGAGATGCAAGGGCTGGCAGCAGGAGGCGGCGCTCCTGATGCTCGAGAACAACCTCCACCCGGACGTGGCGGAGAAGCCGGACGAGCTCGTCGTCTACGGCGGCATCGGCAAGGCGGCCCGCAACCACGCCAGCCTCGCGGCGATCAAGGCCGAGCTGCAGCGGCTGGAGTCGCACGAGACGCTGCTGGTGCAGTCCGGCAAGCCGGTCGGCGTGTTCGAGACGCACGAGGCGGCGCCGCGCGTGCTGATCGCGAACTCCAACCTCGTCCCCGATTGGGCGAGCTGGGACGAGTTCCGCCGGCTCGATGCGGCCGGGCTGATGATGTACGGCCAGATGACGGCCGGGTCCTGGATCTACATCGGGACGCAGGGCATCCTCCAGGGCACCTACGAGACGTTCGCGGCGATCGCGCGCAAGCGCTTCGGCGGGACGCTGAAGGGCCGGCTCGTGGTCACCGCCGGGCTCGGCGGGATGGGCGGCGCCCAGCCGCTCGCGGTGACCATGAACGAGGGCTGCGCGCTCTGCATCGAGGTCGACCTGGAGCGCATCGAGCGCCGCATCCGCGAGGGCTACCTCGACGAGCGCGCGGGCTCGCTGGACGACGCGCTCGCGCGCCTCGACGAGGCGCGCCGCGAGGGCCGCGCGCTCTCGATCGGCCTGCTCGGCAACGCCGCCGAGGTCCTGCCCGAGCTGGCCCGCCGCGGCGCCGAGCTCGACGTGGTGACCGACCAGACGAGCGCCCACGACCCGCTCAACGGCTACGTGCCGGCGGGGCTGACCCTGGAGCAGGCGGGCGCGCTGCGCGCGAGCGACCCGGACGAGTACCTGCGGCGCGTGGGGGAGAGCGTGCTCGCGCACGTCGCCGCGATCCGCGAGCTCGGCAAGGCCGGCGCCGAGGCCTTCGACTACGGCAACGCGCTGCGCGGCGTGGCGAGCGAGCATGGCGACGCCGACGCGTTCGCCTACCCCGGCTTCGTCCCCGCCTACATCCGGCCGCTGTTCTGCGAGGGCAAGGGCCCGTTCCGGTGGGTCGCGCTGTCGGGCGATCCGGCCGACATCGAGGCGACCGACGCCGCGATCCTCGACCTGTTCGGCGAGCAGGACCACATCCGCCGCTGGATCGAGCTCGCGAGCGAGCGCGTGAGGTTCCAGGGCCTGCCCGCGCGCATCTGCTGGCTGGGCTACGGCGAGCGCCATCTGGCGGGACTGCGCTTCAACGACATGGTCGCGTCGGGGGAGCTGAAGGGCCCGGTCGTGATCGGCCGCGACCACCTGGATGCCGGCTCGGTCGCGTCGCCGCAGCGCGAGACGGAGGCGATGCGCGACGGCACCGACGCGGTCGCCGACTGGCCGCTGCTGAACGCGATGGTCAACGTCGCGACGGGCGCGAGCTGGGTCTCGTTCCACCACGGCGGCGGCGTCGGGATGGGCAAGTCGCTGCACGCCGGGCAGGTGTGCGTCGCCGACGGGACGCCGCTGGCCGGGGAGCGCATCCACCGAACGCTGCTGGCCGACCCGGGGATGGGGATCGTGCGCCACGCGGACGCCGGGTATCCGGAGGCGCTCGACGCGGCCGACCGCCTCGGGGTCCGGATCCCGATGCGATGACCTCCATCTCGATCCGCAACGCGGGTCAGCTCCTGCGCCCGGCCGAGGACGGCGCGCCGTACCTGCGCGACGCGGCGCTCACGCTCGATCCGGGATCGGTCACCGTCCGCGATGGCGTCATCGCCGCGTTCGAGGACGATCCCGGCGCGGACGTGATCATCGACGCCGCGGGCGCCGCGGTCATCCCCGGCTTCGTCGACTGCCACACGCACCTCCCGTTCGCCGGCTGGCGCGCGAGCGAATACGAGATGAAGGTGACCGGCGTCCCATACGAGGAGATCGCGCGCTCGGGCGGCGGCATCGCGGCCTCGGCGCGGGCGCTGGCGGAGGCAGGCGACGAGCAGGTCCTCGCACAGGCGCGGGCGATCCGGGAGGAGATGCTGCGCCTCGGCACCACGACCTTGGAGGGCAAGACGGGCTACGGGCTCTCGGCCGAAGGGGAGCTGCGCCTGGCGCGACTCGGCCGGGAGCTCCAGCTCGACCGCCTCACCGGCCTGTTCGCGCACAGCGTCCCGCAGGGCTACGACCCGGGCGCCTGGATGGACGTGGTCGATGCGCTCGCCGCGCAGGCGGACGTCGACGCGCTCGACATCTACGTCGAGTCGGTCGCGTTCCGCAACGAGGACCTCGCGCGGCTGGGGGAGATCGCCCGGCGCGAGGGCGTCGCGCTGCGGGCGCACGTCGAGCAGTTCAACGCGAACCGCTCCGTGCCGGTCGCGCTCGCCGCCGGCGCGCGCTCGGTCGACCACCTCGCGTGCCTGCACCCGGACGACCTCGAGCCGCTCGCGCGCGCCGAGTGCGCCGCGGTCCTGCTCCCGGGCGCCGAGTTCCTCGGCGCGGAGCACACGCCGCCCGCCCGCGCGCTCGCCGACGCCGGCGCCATCTGCGTGCTCGCGACCGACTGCAACCCCGGCACGAGCCCGGTCGCGTCGATGCCGGTGATCGTCGGCCTCGCCGTGCGCCGCTACGGCTGGAGCGTCCGCGAGGCGCTCGCGGCGGCGACGATCAACGCCGCCTGGGTGCTGGACCTGCCCGATCGCGGCTCGCTCGAGGTCGGCAAGCGCGCGGACCTCGTCGTGCTCGACGGCCCGGTCGAGCACATCCCGTACCGCTTCGGGCACGACCCCGTGAAGACGGTCATCCGCGACGGGGAGGTCGCGTGGCGACGCCCGTGAGGATCGCCGCCATGGTCTCCGCGCACTCGCATGCGTTCCAGCGCGATCTGCGCGGGGTCGGCGAGCGCTCCGACGACGACTTCTGGGGCTGGCGCGGCGCGATGTACGCGCTCGCCGACGCGCTCGACCCGGACGGCATGTACGAGGTCGCGCTGCGCAACTACGCCGCGATGCGCGCCGCCGGCTACGGCACGGTGGGGGAGTTCCACTACGTCCACCACAACCCCGACGGGACCCCGTACGACGAGCCGAACGCGATGGCGCTCGCGGTCGCGCGCGCGGCGCGGGACGCGGGCCTGCGGATCGTCCTGCTGCCGGCGGCCTACGCGCGCGGCGGCCGCCCGCGCTTCCGCGACGCCGACGTCGACACGTTCCTCGCCCGCGTCGACGCGCTGCCGGAGCCGCACGGCGTCGCGGCGCACAGCGCCCGCGCGGTGCCCGAGAGCTGGCTGCGCGAGATCGCCGAGTACAGCGAGGCGAAGGGCATCGTCCGCCACGTCCACGCCTCCGAGCAGCCGCGCGAGCTCGAGGAATGCCAGGCCGAGCACGGCTGCTCGCCGATCGAGCTGCTGCACCGCACGGGCTTCCTCGGCCCGCGCGCGAGCGTCGTCCACGGGATCCACGTGAGCGTGCGCGATATCGCATTGCTCGCCGAGACGGGCACGACCGTCGTCTCCTGCCCGACCACCGAGGGCAACCTCGGCGATGGCTTCCCGCCCGCGCTCGCCTATCGCGACGCCGGCGTCCCGCTCGCGATCGGCACCGACGAGAACCTCGTGCTCGACCCGTTCGAGGAGGTCCGCGAGCTGGAGACGCTCGCGCGCCGCGAGCGCCGCACCCGCCACGCCCTGCTCGCCCACCACGGCGATCTCTGGGCGGCGGTCGCGCAGGCGGGCGCGGCGAGCCTGGGGATCGGCGACCCCGGCACGATCGAGGTCGACCGCGAGCACCCGCGACTGGCCGGCGTCGGGGACGAGGATCTGCCGCGCGCGCTGGCCACCTGCGCGGGCGCGGACGTCGTGCTCTCACCCTTCACCGACTGATAACCGCAGCGTCACGAGCCGGTCACGGAGAGCGGCAACGCGTCCGATTGGATCGCGGGGCTCTCCCCATAGGTCGTCTCTTCTCCTAAGGAGCCCGGATGCTCGAAGCAGTACCCCGTTCGCGCTGGCTGCGCGCGACCGTCGCCGCCCTCGCGGCGGCGCTCATCGCCGCGCCCGCAGCGCATGCGGCCGCCGATCAGCTCTCGCTGATCGACGCCACGGAAGCCGTCGGCCCAGGCATCTCGCTGCACCATCAGAAGTTCCTCGACTCGTCCGGCTGGTACGACGAGCAGGTCCTGACCGTCGATCTGTCCAACTCGGCGATCAAGTCGGACCTCCTCACCGCCCCGCACGTGGCGCAGGGCGAGGCGCTGACGTCGATGGCCGGCCGCGCGGGCGCGGCGGCCGGCGTCAACGGCGACTTCTTCGACATCGACAGCACGCAGGCGTCGCTGGGCGGCGAGATCCAGAACGGCTCGCTGATCAAGAGCGCCGACTTCGGCGGCTGGGCACACGTCGGCGTCGGCAAGGACGGCCTCGGACGGCTCGTCGACATGACGCTGCAGGCGACCGCCAACCTCAACGGCACCGACACGCCGGTCGTGACGCTCAACGCCGCCAGCTCCGGCGGGGTCCCCGCCGGCAGCATCATCGCCTACACGTCGGCGTGGGGCAGCCAGACCCGCGGCCGCAGCGTCGCCGGCGTCGCCAACGTCGCCGAGGTGCTCGTCCAGGACGGCAAGGTCGTCCAGGTCAACAACACCGCCGGCTCCGGCGCGATCCCCGACGGCGCGTTCTACCTCGTCGGCCGCGACGCGGGCGCCGCCGCCATCAAGGCGCTCAAGCCCGGCGACCCGGTGACGCTGACCTATGGGCTCAAGGACGCCGCCGCACAGCAGATGCAGTGGGCGATCGGCACCAACAAGCCGCTGATCCAGAACGGCGTCGCCGTGCCGCAGGGCGACACATCGGTCGCGCCGCGCACCGCGATCGGCTTCAAGGACGGCGGCAAGACGATGTTCCTGCTGATCACCGACGGCCGCCAGACGCAGGTCACCGGCACCACGCTGGCCCAGACCGCGCAGATGCTGCTCGACCTCGGCGCCGACACCGGCCTCAACCTCGACGGCGGCGGCTCGACGACGCTTGTCGCGCGCCCGCTCGGCGGCACCTCGGCGACGCTGCGCAACACGCCCTCCGACGGCACCGAGCGCGCCGATCCGACCGGCATCGGCCTCTTCGTCAGCCCGGGCGACGGCAAGGTCGACAGCCTGGTCGTCAACCCGTCCGGCGACGACGCCCGCGTCTTCCCGGGCCTGCACCGCACGCTGATGGCGAGCGGCCTCGACGACCACCAGGTGCCGGTCAAGGCCGATGACGTCGCGTGGTCGGCGAGCGCCGGCACCGCCGAGGGCGGCGACCTGCACGCCCCGTCGGACGCCAAGGACGGCATCACGGTCACCGCGACCTCCGGCGCGGTCAAGCAGGACACGAAGGTCACCGTCCTGCACGCGCTGCGCACGCTGGAGCTCTCGAGCTCCCGGCTCTCCTACGCTGACGCGACGGCGAACCTGGCGCAGACGCTGAAGGTCACCGGCCGCGACGACCAGGGCTACACCGCCCCGATCGAGCTGCAGGACATGACGCTCGACTACGACCACGCCGTGATCAGGATCGACGAGACCGCCCCGGGCTCGCTGAAGCTCACCCCGCTGCAGGCCGGCGGCACAACGCTCGACGTCAAGGTCTCAGACCAGGAGGAGAAGCTCCCGATCACGATCGGCGTCGTCCAGTCGAACGTCTACACGTTCAACCACGCCGACGAGGTCTCGCGCTGGAGCCTCAACGGCACGAGCTCGGCCAACCAGAAGCTCGGCCTGTCTTCCGACGGCTACCTGACGCTGACCTACAAGGCCGAGCGCAACTCGGGCATCAGCGCCAAGACCGGCTTCCAGATCCAGGTCCCCGGCTCCCCGCTGCGCGTGCATCTGAAGCTCAACTCGACGCAGGCGCTGCAGTTCTCCTACATCTCCTACCGCGACGCCAAGGGGGTCACGAGCGGCCCGCTCGGCTCGCCGATCAAGGCCGGCGACAACGATCTCGTCTTCTCGTTCCCGACGACGGTCGCGTTCCCGGTCACGATCACGGCCTCGCAGGCGATCGAGACCAACGTCGCCAACCAGAAGGACGGCGTGGTGACGTTCAAGAGCATCGACGCGGACAACTCCGCGACGGTGCCCAGCCCGCCCCAGGACGCCCTGGAGCCCGACGCGCTGTTCTCGCCTGACGGCACGACCAACGGCAAGGACGACTGGTCCTTCGGCACGCTGTCGGACATCCAGTTCACGGCCGCCAACCCGACGCTCGCGAAGGTCGGGGTCGCCGCGCTGGAGCGCATCCGCAAGACGAACCCCGAGCTGATCGTCCTCAACGGCGACGTCACCGACCTCGGCGCGGCCGACGACATGACGCTCGCGCGCCAGACGCTCGAGCAGGGCGGCTGCCGGCTGATCCCGCTGACGTCGGCGATCGGCTCCGACGACACGCCGGCCCCGACCGCCGGCAAGACGCCGTGCTACTACGTCCCCGGCAACCACGAGTCCTACCGGGCCTCCGGTCAGGGCGACCTGGCGCCGTTCCAGGCCGAGTTCGGCCAGCCCTACGGCACGTTCGACCACGACGGCACGCGCTTCATCCTGCTCGCCAGCTCCTACGGGACGCTGCGCGGCACGTCGTGGGCCCAGATGCCGATGTTCCAGGCGGCGCTCAACGACGCCGAGACCAACCCGGCCGTCAAGAACGTGATGGTCTTCGCCCACCACCCGGTGGACGACCCGGACGTGTCGGACGCCAGCCAGCTCGGCGACCGCACCGAGGTCGCGCTGGTCGAGAAGATGCTGTCCGACTTCCGCGCGCACTCCGACAAGGGCGTCGCGATGGTCGGCTCGCACGCGCAGATCGCCGACGTGCACCGCATCGAAGGCGTCCCCTACACCGTGCTTCCCTCCTCGGGCAAGGACCCGTACGGCACGCCGGACCGCGGCGGCTTCACGGGCTGGCTCGACTGGCACGTCGACAAGGACGCGTCCGCCGGACAGCAGTGGCTGACCGCCGACGTGCGCGCGTTCGCGCAGTCGATCACCCTCAACGCGCCTGACGCGCTCGAGGTCGGCGAGTCCGCGCAGCTCGACGGCTCGATCGTCCAGCCGCAGGGCGTCACCAACGGCACGCGCGTCGTGCCGCTGCGCTACCCGATGTCGGTCCACTGGAGCGGGTCGGACAACCTCGCGATCGGCGGCGGCATCGAGGCGGCTCGGGCCGCCGGCAAGGACGCGTACCTGGACCCGCTCACGCGCAAGGTCACCGCGCTGCACTCGGGCGAGGTCACGGTCCGCGTCACCAACGACTCGATGCGCGAGTACACCGGCGACGCGTCGCTGGCCCCGATCGGCACGGAGAAGACGATCAAGACGCAGGTCACGCACTCCAGCCAGGACGCCCCGGCCGGCGGTGACGTGCCGGCGACGCTGGCGCTCACGCTCGGCGCCCCCGCCTCGTTCGGCGCGTTCACGCCGGGCGTCGAGAGGGAGTACACGGCGTCCACGACGGCCTCGGTGACCTCCACCGCGGGCGACGCGGCTCTCACCGCCTCCCCGGCGAAGCTGGCCAACGGCGCCTTCACGCTCGCCCAGCCGGTCGTCATCACGCCGGAGAAGACGGCGTGGACCGGCCCGGCCACGGCCGACGCGTTCTCGATCGGCTTCAAGCAGTCGATCGGCGCGAACGACCCGCTGCGCACCGGGGACTACAGCGCGACGGTCACGTTCACGCTGTCCACGCAGCACCCGTAGCCCGCTGATCTCGGCGGCGGGCCGCCCTTCAGGGGGCGGCCCGCCGTCCGGCGTCCTCGGCGACTGCGCGGCGCAGCGCCTCGTCGAAGCCGAGCGGCTCTACGCCGAAGAGGGCGGCGCCCGACGGGTCGGTCACGACGGTGGGCACGGCGAGGCCCTCGATCAGCGGCCGCGCCACGTCGGCGTCGACCGGCGTGACGAGCCCGATCCACAGCGACGAGAGCCACGGAGTGATCAGCGGGACCGGCACCCGGGGACGGCGGCGAAGGCCCAGGACCGCCGCCATGCGGTCCAGCATCTCGCCGTAGGAGAGCACGTCGGGGCCGCCGATCTGGATCTCCCTGCCGCTGGACGCCTCGACCTGCGGCGCCTGCGCGAGGTAGCGCAGCGTGTCGTCGATCGCGATCGGCTGTGTGGCGTTCTGCAGCCACTTCGGGGCGATCATGGCCGGCAGCCGCTCCACGAGGTGGCGCAGCGTCCGGTAGGACTCGCTCTGCGCGCCCACCACCATCCCGGCGCGGAAGTACGTCAGGGGCGGCCCGTGCTCGGCGAGGATGAGCGCCGACTCGTGGCGGCTGCGCAGATGCTCGGAGCGAGGACCGTCACCGAGGCCGCCGAGGTAGATGACGCGCTCGATCCCCTCCGCCCGCGCCATCCGGGCGAACGCCGTCGCGGCCGCCCGCTCGCGCTCGGCGAAGCTCGCCGTGCCGCCGCGGCCCATCGAGTGGATCAGGTAGTAGGCCACGTCGACGCCGCGGCCCGCTCCGCGCAGGGTCTCCGGGCGCAGCACGTCCCCCTCGTGCAGCGCGAAGGCTTCCGCCTCCAGCGCGCGGGCACGGGATCGGTCGCGTACGAGGCAGCGCACCTCGTGCCCGTCCCTCGCGAGCGCCGCGGCGAGGCGCCCGCCGACGAAGCCCGTCGCCCCCGTGACGAGCACGGCGCCCGCCATCAGCGGCCTGGTGTCGACGCCGGCTCCACCGGCCTTCACGGTACCGTCCGCCTCGTCCCCGTAGGATTGAGCCGTGGCCGAGCCCCGGTCAGCACGATGATCGTCCTCGTCGCCGGCGCGAACGGGCGGCTCGGCGGGCTGCTGGTCGCGCTGCTGCTCGGCCGCGGCCACACCGTGCGCGGTCTGGTGCGCCGGCAGGACGAGGCAGGGGCGCTCGAGGAGATCGGCGCCGCCGCGGTCGTCGGGGACCTGCGCGGCGACATCGAGTGGGCGGTCGACGGGTGCGACGCGGCGATCTTCGCCGCCGGCGCGCGCCACCGGGCGCAGCTGGAGGCGATCGACGGCGGCGGGGCGGCCAAGCTCGCCGAGGCCGCCGACCGGTTCGGGCTGCGCCGCTTCGTGCTCTGCAGCGCGGTCGGCGCGGGCGCGCCCGAGCGCCGTCAGGGGCCGCTGCGCGACTTCCTGGCCGCCAAGCACCATGCCGAGCGCCGGCTGGAGCACCTCGACATGCCCTGGACGATCCTGCGCTTCGGCCGGCTCACGGACGCGACCGGCACGGGCAGGATCAGCACCGTCGTTCCGCCCGGCACGCCCGTCACGTTGAGCCGCGACGACGCCGCGCTCGCGGTCGCCGAGGCGCTGGATCGCGACCGGCTCGCCCGTCGCGTCGTGCACGTGATCGGCGGCGACCGGCACGTCGCCGACGCGCTGGACGCCGTCGAGCCGGCTCCGCTGCCGCCGGTCTACAACTCGGGGCTGGGCGCGGGGCAGGCGGACAACCCGCCGCCTGACCCGGAGATGCTGCTGCCCGATGCCTCGCCGCTGGACGCGGACGTGGACTACGAGGGCGAGGGGCCGTTGCCGCCGGAGCTGGTCGGCAACGACGACCCCGCGCCCGGGATTCCCTGAGCCTGCGGCTTCCGGAGCCGGCTACACGGGGTGATTGGAGAGGAACACGCCGCCCGGGTCGACCGTGCCCTTGATGCCCTTCAGGATCGCGTAGGTCTCGGCATCGAAGAAGCGCCGCGGGTGGTCGGGGGCCTCGACGAAGTTCAGATAGCCGGTGCCGGCATCCCAGGGCGCCATCGTGTCGAGCAGCTCGGCGAGCGCGCCGTCGATCGCCATGGCGGCCTCGGCGCCGGTGACGACGCCGGCGGCGAACAGCGAGTAGTCGGCGTCGAGCGAGGCGAGCGCGCCGTGGCTCGGGTCGCGGCGGGCGAGCGCTCCGCCGAGCTGGCGCAGCTCGACCGACACGAACGGCGAGCCCGAGCCCGGGCCGGCCGCCTCGAGCAGCGCGTCGAGCGCCGCGTCGCCGACGTTGCTGAGCAGCCGGCCGTTGCCCATCGCGGGGACGGGGTGCTTCGGGTCGCCGTGGATCTCGACCAGTCCGGCGGGCGGCATGACGGCGAACATGTCGAGCTCCGGCCCGAACGCGCGCATCGGCTCCACGATGTCGCGCCGGTAGGGCTCGTGTCCGCTGACCGCGGCCTCGAAGACGACGAACCGGCGGCCCCGCAGCGGCGCCGGGACGTCCGGGAGGTCCGGGGCCTGCAGCAGGCGGCACAGCGAGGTGACCTCGTCGGGGACCGTCTGCGCCCAGGCGCGGTAGGCGTCGAAGATCTCGCCCGCGCGCTCCCACGGCCACAGCATCGCGCCGGCGTAGAGGTCGTCGACGGCGTAGAGCTCCAGCTCCATCGCGGTGACGACGCCGAAGCTCCCGCCTCCGCCGCGCAGCGCCCAGAACAGGTCGCGCTCGTGCTCGGCGTCGACCTTGACCAGGCCGCGCCCGGCGGTGGCGACCTCGAGCGAGACGATGCTGTTGCACGCGAGCCCGTGCTTGCGCGCGAGCCAGCTGAGGCCGCCGCCGAGCGTGTATCCGACGACGCCGACGTCGGCCGACGAGCCGGCCAGCGGGGCGAGGCCGTACGCGGACGCGGGCAGGCTGACGTCGCCCCACTGGGCACCGGCGCGGACCCGGGCGCGGCGGGCCCGCGGGTCGATCCGGACGCCGCGCATGCGCGCGGTGCTCAGCAGGATCGCGCCCTCGAGGTCGGGCGCGAGCGCGGCGGCGCCGTGGCCGGTGCCCTGCGGCGCGATGCGCAGGCCCCGCTCGGCGGCGAACTCGACGGCGGCGACGACGTCGGCGTCCGTGACGGGGAACGCCACGGCGGCGGGGCGCTGGTCGACGGCGAGGTTCCACGCCCGGCGGGCCTGGTCCCAGCCGGCGTCGGCCGGACCGTAGACCGCGCCGTCGAGGCGCGCGCGCAGGGTCCCGACGTCGGCGTCGGGACGGTTGGTGATCAGCATCGTCCGTGAAGCTCCTGGGGAGGGGAGGGGAAGTCTGGGGAGTTGGCGGATGCTCCCCGGTCGGGAGTCGCCGCGCATCGGTGGAAGCCCTAAAGGTGTGGTGGTGCTACCTCTCCACCTGCGTGGACTTCGCGGTGTTACGCGCGGGGGGCGACGGGCGCGTCAGCGCGCCAGCAGCCGCGACCAGATCGTCCAGAGCGTCGCGAGCGCCTGCTTGCGGTCTCCGCTCGGGTCGCGGGCGAGGACGTCGCCGAGATAGCCGGCGTTGAGGTGCATCAGCGCGCGGGCCAGCGGGACCGGGGCGACGTCGTAGCCGGCGGCGGACAGCAGCTCGGCCGTCGCCTCGACGGAGCGCTCGAAGGCGTCGCGGTAGACACGCTCGACCTCGGCGTCGTGGTGGGACGCCTCCTCGACGGCGACGAGCAGGTGACCGTGGCGCGCGTAGAGGTCGACGGAGCGCGCGAGCATCCGCCGCAGGGCGTCCGGGTCGGAGGGATCCGGCGCGGCGATGGCGTCGACCACCACGGCCTCGTCCAGCAGCGCCACCACGACGTCGGCGAGCGACTCGAAGTGGCGGTAGAAGACCGTGCGCGCGAGCCCCGCCTCGACCATCACCGACTCGACCGTCAGCTCGCGGAAGCGGCGGTCCTCCAGCAGCCGGCCGGTCGCCGAGACGATCCGCCGGTGCGCCTCGGCACTCGGGACGCGCTGCAACACGATGGTGTGCGAGGTCCCCGCGGACGGGGACCTCGCAAACGGCCTATCTCGTCAGGCGGTGACGGCGTTGTCCGCAATCGCCTCGTCCGACCTCGCGCGGCGGGTGGTGGACGTCGTCGGCGCTGATGCCGAGGCCGTCGCCGAGGCGCCGGACGAGCTCGTTCTCGATCAGGAACAGGTGCCAGACCATGCGCTGCTGGATGCGCTCGCCGGACCCGGCGTCCTATCCGGACGGCTTGTTCACCGGCAGCCGCAGGTAGTTCCGCCCGACGCGGTAGCGCTGCGTGTCGGAGTAGCTGAACGTGCGCCGTGTCAGCGGGCCGGCCCGCGCGGCGACCCCACCGGCGACCGCCGCGCGCCCTCCCTCGGCGGCCGGGCGCCCCGTGGCCCGCATGATCTCCGCGGGCCTGCGCCGCAATCCCGCCGGCGACCTACGCGCGCCTCCTGCCCGGCGCGCAAGGTTGCCCGCGCGGCCGCTCTCCGGGCTCGGAACTGCGCACTAAGGAGAGCGGCTGTCTTGCGTCCGGCCGCTCAGGAGGACGACCGCGCCGTCTCCGCCGCCGGCGACGCGAGCGCGCCTGTCCGCGCGGAGCGGAGACGCGGACGCGCGGTGTGCGGTCGCCCCGCTCGATCACCGCGAGTGTCGGACCGCGCCGCGACGATCGACCACGTTCTCTCACTCAGTCCCGGTGAACGCGCATCTTCGATCACGCTCGCTCGCGCCGCTCGCCGCCCCCGCGAAAAACGATCACGCGGCCTCGCGAGCCGGGAAGGCAACCCGCCCCCACCTCCTTACTGCCCGCCGTTCGCCGATCCCGCCGCGGCAACGACGGCTTGCGCCGCGCAACGGCCGCGCCACGATGACCACCGCGCCGCGCACGCGTCATCGCCGGCGTCGCCGCGGCTCCAGCAGGCAACGCGCGCGGCGCTCGCTCTGCCCGCCGCGTCGGCAGCGCTCGGGACGCGACTCGTCCCTCCGATCGGTCCGGCGGATCGCTTCCCGGCGACGAGGTCCCAGTTGCCGTCCTCGGTGTAGAACTTCACGTTGCGAAGCCCGCGCGGATCGCGCACCGCCTCGGAGGAGTCACGGCCGCCGGCGACGGTGGAGAAGCGCACCGCCACCTCGGTCTTCTCTGCCCGCCTCCTGGAAGCGCTTGGCACGCGTGTACTCGGAGATCGGCTCGTCGCCCCACTTGCCGGTCGCCTCGAAGACCCCGACGGTCCAATCTGGGACTCGTCCCAGGTGACGGGTGCAGGCATGCGCCAAATAGGCTTGCGAATCATTGCCCGCGAACGCCGTGATCTTCGACTGCGACGGCACGCTGGTGGACTCCGAGCCGCTGGCGGGTCGCGCGTGGAAGGCGACCGTCGCGCCCTACGGCTATGAGGTCACCGACGCCGACCTCGCCGCGTGCATGGGCATCCCCTACGCCCGCACGCACGCCTATCTCTCCGAGCGCGCGGAGCTGCCGGAGGCGCACGAGTTCTGGCCGCTGCTCAAGCACGAGCTGTTCTCGCTGATCGACGCGGAGCTGGTGCCGTTCCCCGATGCCGTGGAGGCGGCGGCGGAGCTGCACGCGCGCGGCGTGCGGCTCGCGGTGGCGTCGTCGTCCCCGCGCGAGCGGCTGGACCGGACCTTGGCGCGCGCCGGGCTGTCGTTCGCCGTCACCGTCGCGGGCGACGAGGTCGAGCACGGCAAGCCGGCGCCGGACATGTTCCTGGCGGCGGCGGAGCGGCTCGAGCTGCCGCCGGCGCGCTGCGTGGTCGTGGAGGACTCGGTGCCGGGCGTCGCCGCGGGGCGGGCGGCGCGGATGCCGACGCTCGGGGTTCAGCGCGAGCGCGCGGTGGATCTCTCGGAGGCCGACGCGGTGGTGGAGGTCATCACCGCGGAGGCGATCCTCGCGCTACTCGATTGAGTCGAGCAGCGCGAGCTCGGCGGCGTCCAGGTCGCGCAGCGGGGCGCGGACGTCGGGCGCGACCGGGACGCCGCGGCGGGCGAGTATGCGCTTGAGCGCCGCGTGGCGCTGGGTCCGCTCGATCGCGGCGCGCAGGTCGCGCAGCCCGGCGGCGCCGGCCTCTGTCGGCTCGTTGACGACCGCGGCGACGCGGTCGGGGAACGCGGACGCGAGCGCGGAGACGGCGCCGACGGCTCCGGCCTGCATGCCGCGGTGGATCAGCGCCTCGGGGCCGACGAGCACGTCGTAGCCGTCGAGCAGGTAGCGCTCGAACTTCTCCCACGGCGCGTCGGAGACCTTCATGCCGACGACGTTGTCCTGATCGTCGCGGAGTCGCAGCAGCATCGCGGGGTCGAACGCATAGCCGGCGGCCTGGGCGAGCTCGTAGACGTAGAACGGGGTCGGGTGGCAGGCGGCGGCGACCGCCCGAAGGTGCCGGTACTGCCCCTCGGCGTCGAGCGGGAAGTAGGGCGGGCCGATCACGGCGACCGCCGCCGCGCCCACTTCAGCGGCGTGGACCGCGAGCGCGACGCTGTCGGCCGTGGTCTGTGCGCCGGCGTGGACGGCGACCGGAATGCGCCCATTTGCGGCCTCGACGTAGCGCTCGATCACCGCGCGCCGCTCCGCGATCCGCAGCAGAATGCCCTCTCCGGTCGTTCCCATCGCGAGAACGCCCGTCGCGCCGTGCGCAATCAGGAAGTCGAGATATGGCGCGATCGCGCTCTCGTCGAGCGCCGATCCACCGTCTTTCAGCGGCGTGATCGCCGCCGGAACAGTGCCTTTGAGCGGTCCAGTGATGACGCAATGATGACTTTCCCGGTGTGTAGGCGTAAATTTGCGGCTAGTCACACTCATGCCCGAGTTGAAGGACACGCGCGAGCACCAAGAGACCGGCGAGCTGGATGAGGCGCTTCTGAAGGCCATCTCCCACCCGCTCCGGCACCGGCTACTCGGCCTGCTGGACGACCGCATCGCCAGCCCGAACGAGCTGGCCCGCGAGCTGGGGCTCCCACTCGGGCGCGTCAGCTACCACATCAGGCTGCTCGCGGACCTCGGCGCGATCGAGCTCGTCCGCACCGAGCCGAGGCGAGGCGCTCTGGAGCACTTCTACCGCGCCGTCACGCGCGGGTGGTTCAGCGAGGAGGACTGGGCGCGGCTGCCGCGCTCGGCCCGCCGCGGGATCGTCGGGCAGTCGCTGCAGCGGATCTTCAGCGACGTCACGGCCGCGGTCGACGCGGGCGGGTTCGACGGCCCGGCGAGCCAGGTCACGCGCACGTCGCTGGAGCTCGACGAGCGGGGGCTCGAAGAGGTCGCCGAGGTGATCGCGACCGCCGCCGAGCGCGTCAGCCGGATCAACGCCGAGAGCGCCGACCGCCGCGGCGAAGCGGACGGCGTCCCGACCGAGCTGGCGCTGCTGCACTTCGCGCGCACGTCGTAGGGCGGGGCGCGCCGGGCGTCGCCCGCCCGCCGCAAGCGGGGCACCCTCGCCGCTTCGCCCCGTACGCTCGGCCCATGGATTCCCCGAGCCGCGCAGCGCGGGCGCTCGTCGCCACGGCGGCGGCGCTGGCGCTCGCCGACGCCTCGATCGTCGCGCTCGCGCTCCCGCCGATCCTGGCGGAGATGCACACGTCGGTCACCGGCGTGGCGGCGATCGTCGGCGTCTACGCGCTCGTGCTCGCGGCGGCGATCCTTCCGGCCGAGCGTCTCGTGCGGCGGTTCGGGCCGTCGCCGGTCGGCGCGCTCGGGCTCTCCGTGTTCGCCGCGGGGTCGGTCGCCTGCGCGCTCGCCGGCTCGCTCACCCCGCTGCTCGTCTTCCGTGCGGTCCAGGCGGCAGGGGCCGCGGCGGGCCTGCTCGCGGCATTCGACATCCTCGACGCGGGAGCCTCCTCGCACGGCCGCCGCCTCTGGCTCGGCGCCGCCCTCGCCGGCACCGCGGCGGGCCCGGCGCTGGGGGGCGCGTTGACGGAGGCGCTCGACTGGCGCGCGATCTTCGCGGTCCAGGCCCCGATCTGCGCCGCGGCCGCGCTGGGGTGCGTCCGCGCGCGGGTGCGCGAGGAACCCGAGCCGGCGACGCACGAGGCGTTCGGGCCGCTCTGGTCCGACGGCGCGGCGGCGCGCCGCGACGCGCCGCCGGGCCCCGGTGAGCCGTTCGCGCGCGGCAACGGTTCGTCCGCGCCGCGGTCGGGGTTCGAGCCGCCTTTGCCGCCCGCCGGCGGCGCGTCCGCGTCGCGGTCAGGGTTCGAGCCGCCTTTGCCGCCCGCCGGCGGCGCGTCCGCGTCGCGGTCAGGCTTCGAGCCGCCTTTGCCGCCCGCCGGCGGCGCGTCCGCGTCGCGGTCGGGCTTCGAGCCGCCATCGCCGTCCGCCGCGGCTCCCGCCGGCTCGCGTGCGTACCCGCCGGCCTCCGCCGCCGCGCAGTTCCTGTCTCCCGCCGGCGCCGCGCTCGCGTTCACGTCGGCGGCGTTCACCGCGGTCCTGTTCCTGCTCGTCCTCGAGCTCGTCGCCGGCTTCGCGCTCTCGCCGCTCGAGGCAGCGGCGGGGGTCACGGTCCTGCCGATCGCGGCGCTCGCGGCGAGCGCGGTCCGTGGCTCGCCCGTCGCCCGTGCCACGGGCGGCGCGGTGCTGATGGCCGGCGGCGCCGCCTCGCTCGCCCTGCTGCCCGAGCCGACCATCGGCTGGACCGTCGCGCCGCAGGTGCTCGCGGGCGCGGGCATGGGACTGGCGCTGCCCGCGTACGCCGGCGAGCTGCTGCCCGAGCGGACCGCCACCGACGCGGCATACGCCCTGCTCGCCCGCCATCTCGGAATCGTGCTGATCCTGGCGATCCTCGCGCCGGTCGTCAGCAGCCGCCTCGGCGACCTGACCGACCAGGCGATCCTGAAGGGCACGTCGCTCGTCCTCGATGCCCGGCTCGCGCCGCAGGACAAGCTCGAGCTCGCGCCCGACCTGTTCGACGGCATCGGCGCGGAACGCCCGCGTGCGGGTCTCCAGGCGGCGCTCGAGAAGCGCAAGGCGCAGCTCGCCGAGGACCCGTCCCTCGCGGCCCGCCTCGACGACCTCGTCGTCGCCTCGGTGAAGAACGCGTTCGGCATCGCCTATGGGATCGCCGGCGCGCTTGCGTTGCTCGCCGCCGCGCTGCTCGTCCGCCGCGCGTGGGCGGCGGGCGCCGCGGCGGCGATCGTCGCGGCCGGCTGCGTCGCGGTCTACGCCATCGAGGAGAGCCGCCGCGCGCCGCCGGAGGTCGTCATTCAGGACCCGTGCAAGCCGCGCGCGCTCCCGCAGACCGGCGGCGTGTCGGGCTTCATCCAGGCGCAGCTGCTCAAGGCGCTCGACCGCGCCGCCTGCAAGTACGGCTCCTCGCGCGAGGAGCTCGTGCTCGCGATCGCCGACGACGCCCGCGCCCGCGAGTACGAGCGACGCTACGGCGTCGACCCGCGCAGCATCAGCGGGCTGCTCGGGCTCGGCGGGTAGCGCAGCGAGGCATCGCGCGAGCCGAACAACCCGCCTCCCTTACCGCGAAGTCCGCCGAACCCGGCAGGGCAACCCGGCCTACGAGCACTCCGGGGCAAAGGCGCTGTCCAACGTGCATCGCCACACCCCCTCGCCGGTGCGATCCGCACTGAAAGGACGTCCGGCGTCGGACGCCAGCGCCGCGAGATCGATCGGCGCCTCACGGTCGGTCGCGAGCACCACGAGCGCCGCTCCCGGATCCGTCCGCGCCAGCTCCGCCCGCGCCTTCACGAGCACGAGCGGGCAGCGCAGCCCGCGCAGGTCCAACACCGTCGCCACGGGGTAGATGATGCCGGTGCACGAGATCGAGCTGTTCGTCTTCCTCGTCCTCGCCGTCGCGGTGCTGGCGGGCCTCGCCATGCGCCTGCAGGTCCCCTACCCCGTCGCGCTCGTGCTCGGCGGGCTGGTGATCGGGCTCGTCCCCGGCCTGCCGTCGCCCAAGCTCGATCCCGATCTCGTCTTCTTCGTGTTCCTGCCGCCGCTGCTGTATTCGGCCGGCGTCTCCGCGTCCGCGTACGAGCTGCGGGCCAACGCGCGGCCGATCCTGTGGCTCGCCACCGGGCTGGTGATCGTCACGATCGCCGCCGTCGCGGCGGTCGCCCACGCCGTCATGGGGATCCCGTGGGCGGCGGCGTTCGTACTCGGCGCCGTGCTCGGGCCGACCGACCCGGTGTCGGCCAACGCGGTGCTCAACCGGCTCGGCGTGAGCGGCCGGATGCCGACGATCCTCGAGGGCGAGTCGCTCGTCAACGACGGCACTGGGCTGACCGCCTACAAAGTCGCGCTCGCGGCGGTCGGCGCCTCGGCGTCGGCGCCTGGCATCGGCGTGCAGTTCGTGGCCGCCGCGGCCGGAGGGATCGCCGTCGGCCTCGCCGCCGGCTGGCTGTTCTCGCGCCTGCGCTCCGCGGTCACCGATCCGTCGCTGGACGTGACGCTGTCGGTCCTCACCCCGTTCGTCGCCTACATCCCCGCCGAGCGGATCGGCGCGTCCGGCGTGCTCGCCACGGTGACCGCGGGCGTCTTCACGGGCGTGCGCTCGCTCGACGTCCTCGAGCCGGGCACGCGCCTGCGCACGCTCGCGTTCTGGCAGTCGACCACCTTCCTGCTCGACGGCCTGCTGTTCCTGCTCATCGGCGTCCAGGTCCCGTCGATCCTGGACCGCATCGAGGGCGCCGACGCGCTGACGCTGACCGGCCAGGCGCTGCTGATCACCGCGGTCGTGATGGGCGTGCGCGCGGCGTGGATGACGGTCGCACCGTGGATCGCGCACGCCGACACCACGCCGCCCGAGCGGATCGCGATCGCCTGGAGCGGCATGCGCGGCGGCGTCTCGCTCGCCGCCGCGCTCGCGATCCCCGTGGTGGTCGACGGCACGCGCTTCCCCGACCGCGACCTCGTCCTCTTCCTCGCGTACGCGACGATCGTGATCACGCTCGTCGTGCCCGGGCTCACGCTCGCCCCGCTGCTGCGGCGGCTCGGTCTGGGGGAGAGCCCCGGGCGGCGCCGCGCCGAAGCCGAGGCGCGCCTGCGCCTCAACCATGCGGCGCTGGAGCGGCTGGAGGAGCTGGCGGAGCAGGACGGCGTGCCTGAGCACGTCGTCGACCGCGCGCGCGACCGCTACCAGTCGCGCATCGAGCGGCTCCAGGCGCGCCTGGACGACGGCGAGCAGACCGACCGCGGGACTGACATCTACCTCGCGGCGCGGCTGCTGGTGGAGATGATCGAAGCCGAGCGCGACGTCCTGCGCGAGCTGCGCCGCGAGCGCGCCTACCCGGCCGAGACGCTGCGCGAGATCGAACGCGAGCTCGACCTCGACGAGTCCCGCGTCCGCGCCCGGATCCGGCTCTGACACGATGGTGGGCGTGCTTGCCGCCATCCTCGAGTCGGGCGAGCCCGAGCGCCTCTACACCGGGCTCTCGCTGCTCGTCTCCGCCGCGTCGGAAGGCCGCCCCGCGCGCGGGCTGGCCACGTTCGGCGCGCTCGCGCCGCTGCTCGACCCGCAGCTCGAGCGACGCGCGCTCTCCACCACGCACGTCGTCGAGGCCGAGCGCGAGGCGTTCGCGCGCACGCTCGCGCAGCTGCGCGACGCGGCCGCCCCGAGCATCTGGGCGTGCGCCGCCGCCGTGCAGGCGATCGGCGCCGACTGGGCGGTGGTCAACGAGCGGCTCGCGGGCGTGATCTCGACGCCGCAGTTCCTGCGCGAGGCGGGCGACGCGCAGATGGTGGTCGTGTGAAGCGCGCGCTCGCCGCCCTGCTCGCGCTCGCCGCCGCCGGCTGCGGCTCGCCTGCCGCCGACCTGTTCGTCGTCAGCCGCAGCGGGGCCGATCGCAACGCCGGCCTCACGATGCTCGTCTCCGACGACGGCACCGTCACCTGCAACGGCAAGAAGCACCCGATCTCCAATGGCGAGCTGCTCGACGCGCGCCGGCTCACGCGCGACCTCTCCAAGCAGGCCGAGCTGCACCTCGTCCTGCCGCCGAAGCCCGGGTCGGTGCTCTCCTACAAGGTGCGGATGGAGGCGGGCACGGTGTCGTTCAGCGACACGTCGCGCCCGCTCCCCACGGCCTTCACGCAGCTCGAGGTCTTCACCAAGAACGTCAGCGAGGACGTCTGCGGGCTGCGGCGGGACTGACTACGGGTTGGTCGTCGACAGCGTGAACGTGATCGTCCTGTTGTAGGTTCCCGTGCGCAGCGCGTCGGTGGCGTCGATGCGCTGCTTGAACGTGATCCCGACGGTGTCGTCGGACACCGGCGCGGTCCACGCGCTCTTCGAGAGCTCGACCACCAGCGGCTGCGGCAGCGAGAAGGCGCCGTTGGCGAGGTGGCCGGGATCGGAGTAGGTCAGCGTCGCGTCGCCCGCGGTCGACGTGACGGTCGCCGTCGTCTGTGCCGTGTAGTCCATCCCGGCGCCAGGCGTGAACGCCCCGAACGACGCCGCGCCGCCGAGCGCCAGGGAGAGCGTGGCGGGGACGGTGCCGCCGACGGCCAGCGGGTTCGCGTCGACGCGCCCGAACGCGCCCGCCGTCTCCCCGTTGGGGCCGGCGGTGAAGAAGAGCGCGTTCTTCGGCCCGCTGTTGGCGTTGCCGGCGCCGAACTGGATCGCCCACAGGCCGCCGATCGCGAGCGGACCGCCGGACGGCGACTGCAGCGTCCCGTGCGGCGTGAACGTGCCGGCCGGGCCCTCCTTGAACGCGTTGATGCGGCCGTCGCCGAAGTTGGCGACCAGCAGGTCGCCGGAGAAGGCGCCGAAGCCGGCCGGCGCCTGCGCGACGCCCCACGGCGCATTCAGCGCGCCGCCCGAGGCGACGTGCGCGAGCAGGGTCCCGGCCGTGTCGAACGCGTCCACGTAGCCGAGTCCGGCGCCGGGGATCTCGTCCTCGCCCGCCGGATCCTGCTTGGCGTAGGTGACGAAGATGCGGCCGCCGATCGTCTGGATGCCGTACGGCGCGTAGCCGGCGGGCAAGCTCGGGTCGGTGAAGCCGCCGGCCGGCGTGACCGGCTGCCACTGCCCGTCGAAGACGTCGACGCGCGCGTTCTTGAAGTCGGTGGCGTACAGCCGCGGGCCGCCGGCGGTCGTCGCGATCGCGAGGCCCTTGTAGCTCGCGCCCGCGCGGGTGGCGGTGAGCTGCGCGGCGGTGCCGGAGCGCCAGCCGTAGAGCGTTCCGGCCTCGGTGCTGAAGATGAAGCTCGAGACGCCGCCGGCGATCGGGAAGTTGTTCGCGACGCCGCCGGAGACGATGCCGGTCGGCCCGCCTGGGACGCTCACGACGAGCGGGTTGGGCACGTTCGTCGCGGGATAGACCCCCGACGTGCCGGTCCCGTTGTGGGCCGGCCACCACGGGGACGTGGCGCTCGCGACGAGCCCCCATGGGTTGACCAGGTTCGGGTCATAGCGGTCGGCGGGCACGAGCGGCGAGCTCGAGACCAGGTTGTGGACCACGTACTGGTCGCTGTCGGCTCGCGCGGAGCCGGCGAACGCGAGACCGGCCAGCGCGATCGCCGCGCCGGCCGTGGTCCCGCGGGCAAAGCGTGTGAGCACCTGCACGGCGATGGGCCTCCTACCTCAAGGGGAACGGTCCGTCCGGCGGGGAATACGCAGGCGCGCCGCGCGCGTTCGGTCGCCGTCACACCAAGCGGCGCTCGTCGCAATGGTGGGTGATGGCCGACGCGATCACGCCGTGCGAGGGGTGCGCGACCGTTCCTTTGAACTGTTCGAAGGTTCGTAGGTCACCTCCGCGGAGACGATCGATCGCGATCGAGTAGCCGGCTCCTCACGGCTGAGTCAGCCCGGGCCCCGGCAGCACGTCCACGTCGGTCGAGCGCAGGACCTCGCCGCACGCCGCGCAGTGCGGCTCGGCGTGCGTGATCTGCCCGCACGCGCGGTGGCGGTAGAGGACCGGCGGCCCGGCCTCGCCGGCGGTCCAGCGGTCGCCCCAGCGGACCATCGCCATCAGCACGTCGACGAACTCCGAGCCCATCTCGGTCAGCGCGTACTCGTGGCGCGGCGGGCGCTCGGAGTAGGGGCGGCGCTCGAGCATCCCGGCCTCGACGAGATGCGCGAGGCGCTCCGCGAGGACCTTGCGCGAGATCCCGAGGTCGCGCTGGATGTCGTCGAAGCGGTTGATGCCGACGAACACGTCGCGGATCACGAGCGGCGACCACGGCTCCCCCGCGACCGCGAGGCTGCGGGCGATCGAGCACTCCATCCGGGCGAAGTCCGTGCGTTGCATGACGGGGATCTTAGTTCCCTCAGGAGACTATCCGTGGTACGGTGCGTTCCTTCGAGGAACCCGACCAGGGAGGAGGCCCGTGATGCAGCTTCCGGCGATCGTCGGTCCGGAGGAGTGGCAGCGGTCACACGAGGCGCTGCTGGCGAAGGAGAAGGAGGCCACGCGGGCACGCGACGCGCTGGCCTCGGAGCGCCGGCGCCAACCGATGACGGCGTTCCCGGCGGACTTCGAGTTCGAGGGCCCCGACGGGCCGCTCGGATTCCTCGACCTGTTCGAGGGACGCTCGCAGCTGATCGTCTATCACTTCTGGTTCCCGCCCGGCGGGGACCCGTGCGGCGGGTGCACGATGTTCTCCGACCAGGTCTCCGAGCTCGCCCACCTCCACGCCCGCGACGTCTCCTTCGCCGTCGTCTCGCGCGCGTCGCAGCCGGAGCTCGCGGCCTACAAGGAGCGGATGGGGTGGTCGTTCCCGTGGTACACCGACGGCGCCGCGTTCCAGCAGGCCTGCGGTACCACCGAGTACTTCAAGCTCCAGGTCTTCCTGCGCGACGGCGAGCGCGTCTTCCTCACCTACGAGACGACCGGCCGCGGCGTCGAGGCGCTGGGCAGCGTCTGGACGTTCCTCGACCTGACCCCGCTCGGCCGTCAGGAGGAGTGGGAGGACACGCCGTCCGGGCGGCCGCAGTCGCCGCCCTACGCATGGTGGCGCAAGCACGACGAGTATTGATGTAGAGAACCGAAACCCCGTTCGTGCCCACACACCACGAGCGCGAGCCGCTCGGGACCAGGAGCAACGCACTCGTGACGCATCTGACCTACCGTGTCCGGAGATGAGCGAGGCCCTCTTCGCCGCCGTCAGGTCCGGTGACGTCGACGCGCTGCGGGCGCTGCTGGCGGACGATCCGGAGCTCGCGTCGGCGCAGGAGGACGGCGTCTCCGCCGTGCTCGTCGCGCTCTATCACCGCCAGGACGCCGCGCGCGCCGAGCTGCTCGCGGCGGGCGCGCGCATCGGCCCGCTGGAGGCCGCGGCGCTCGGCGACCCGGCGAAGCTCGACGTCAACGCCCGCGGCGCCGACGGCTTCACGTCGCTGCACCTCGCCGCGTTCTTCAGCGGCGCCGCGACCGTGCGCGCGCTGCTCGCCGCCGGCGCGGACCCGAACGCGGACGCGGAGAACCCGCTGCGCGTGCGCCCGCTGCACTCGGCCGTCGCCGCGCACGACCGCGAGTCCGCGACCGCGCTGCTGGAGGCCGGCGCCGATCCGAACGTCACGCAGCGGGGCGGCTTCACGCCGCTGCACGGCGCCGCGCACGCGGGCGACGCCGAGATGGTCGCCCTGCTGCTCGCCCACGGCGCCGATCCCTCGCTGACCACGGACGACGGCAGGGACGCCCGCGCGCTCGCCGAGGGCGCCGCGGCCGCCGCCCTCGACGGTTGAGCAGCGCGACCGGCGCGCGAGCCTGGTCAGCCTTCGATGGTGAGGCCCTCGAAGTGCCGGGCGACCTCGTCGGGGTCGGCCGGGTTGACGAGGCTCTCCTCGAGGTACTGGACGGCGGGACCGCCGGCGGCGGTCAGACGCTCGACGGCGGCCTCGACGTCGTACGCCGTCCGCCGCAGCTCGACGCCGGGTCCCAGCAGCGCCCAGAACGCGCCCGCGACGCCCTCGTACGGCAGCCCGACCGAGCCGGCGTTGACGATCCGCCGGCCGAGCAGCGTGCGGTCGAACTGGCGGTGCGTGTGCCCGCCGACGATCACCCGCTCCTGCACGCCCTCGAGCATCGGCGCGAGCCGGTCCTCGCCCGTCAGCACGGTGATCGTCTCGGTGTCGCTGCGCGGGGAGCCGTGGCAGAAGAGCACCGGGCCGAGCCCGTCGACGTCGAGCGTCACCGTCGCGGGCCACCCGGCGACCTCCGGGAACTCCTCCGCCGACTCGCGGTCGCCGTTGCCCATGACGTAGTGGACGCCGTCCAGCCCGGCGATCCGGTCCAGCGTCTCGCGCCCGAGCGGACCCGGCACGACGTCGCCGCCGACGACGATCGCGTCGACGTCAGGCAGCTCGGCGAGCACGGCGTCCAGCGCCGGCAGGTTGCCGTGGATGTCATACAGCGCCGCGACCCTCATGCGGTGAAGTGCACCTTGCCGTTGGAGCGCGCCCGCGCCTGCGCGCGGTCGATGAAGTCCAGCCGCTTGATCGCGGCCCGGAACAGCCGCGTGACGAGCCTCAGCCGCGCCGACTCGGAGCGCAGGTCGAGCAGGCCCTGCTTTGCCTCGAGCCCGAATTCGACCGTCGCCGCCATCTCATAGGCGGTCATGCCGGCGACCTCCTCGGCGTCGGGCACCTTGTCGGTCGCCTGCTCGACGAGGTCGGCGTAGGCGGCGTGCGCGGCGTCGGCCGCGTCGGCGTCGGGGTCCTCGGGCCGGTCGGCGAGGAACTCGACCGTCCCGGCCGGATACGCGAGCTGGTCCTGGCGCGCCTCGATCCGGAACGGGCGCGTGCCGCGCGCGACGAGGTTCACGCGGCCGTCGGGCATGCGCTCGAGCACCTCGGCGATCTCGCACGCGCAGCCGATCGGCCGCAGCCCGTCGTCGGCGAGCCAGACGATGCCGAACTCGCTCTCCTCCTCCAGGCAGCGCGCGATCATCGTCTTGTAGCGCTCCTCGAAGATGTGGAGCGGCACGAGCTCAGACGGGAGCGCGACGAGGCCGAGCGGGAACAGCGGGAAGTCCTTCACCAACGCCACCGTCACGGAGTCTAGATCCGCGCGCGAGCCGCGCCCGTAGGACTGGCATGGTCGCCACCGCGCTCGTCTGGTTCCGGCGCGACCTCCGGGTCCACGATCACCCGCCGCTGCATCGCGCGCTGGCCGCGCACGACCGCGTCGTCCCCGTGTTCGTGCTCGACGACCGCCTGCTCGACGGCCGCTTCCCGTCGCCCTCGCGGGCGGCCTTCATGCTCGACTGCCTGCGCGATCTGCGCGCCGCGCTGCGCGAGCGCGGCGGCGAGCTGTTCGTGCGCTCCGGGCCGCCGGAGCGCGAGCTCGCGCGGCTTGCGCGCGAGACGGGCGCGAGCGCCGTCTACTTCGCCTCCGACGTGTCGCCGTTCGCGACGGCGCGCGACCGGCGCGTGGAGGCCGCGCTGCGCGAGGCGGGAGTCGAGCCGCGGCGCACGCCGGGCAACTTCGTCGCCGACGTCGGGCGCCCGCGCACGAGGGACGGCCGCCCGTTCTCGGTCTTCACGCCGTTCTGGCGCGCGTGGGAGCGGCTCGAGCGCCGCGAGGTGCACGGCGCCCCGCGCGCCGTCGAGGCGCCCTCCGCGCCCGCCGCCGGACCGATCCCGCACGTCGCGAGCGAGCTGCCCGAGCCGCCGCCGGCCGGCGAGAAGGAGGCGCGCCGGCGGATGCACTCGTGGCTGCGCGACGGCATCGAGCGCTACGAGCAGCGCCACGATCGCGTCGCCGGCGGGACGTCGATGCTCTCGCCCTACCTGCATTTCGGCTGCCTCAGCGCGCGTGAGCTCGAGCACGAGGCGAACGGCGCGCCGGCCTACCGCCGTCAGCTCGCATGGCGAGACTTCTACGCCCACGTGCTGCTGCACAACCCCGGCAACGCGCGCCACGCCCACCAGCGCGAGCTCGACGCGATCGAGTGGAGCGGCGGCGAGGCGGAGCTGGCGGCGTGGGCGGAGGGCCGTACCGGCTTCCCGATCGTCGACGCGGGCATGCGCCAGCTGCGCACGATCGGCTGGATGCACAACCGCGCGCGGTTGATCGCGGCGAGCTTCCTCGTCAAGGACCTGCACGTCGACTGGCGCCGCGGCGAGGCGCACTTCATGCGCCTGCTGCTGTGCGGCGACGTGGCGCAGAACAACGGCAACTGGCAGTGGATCTCGTCCGTCGGCGTCGATCCCGCGCCGCTGCAGCGGCGGCTGTACAACCCGGTGCTGCAGCAGCGCCGCCACGACCCCGACGGCGAGTACGTGCGCCGCTGGGTGCCGGAGCTGCGCGACGCGCCGCTCGCGAAGCTTGCCGAGCCGTGGGAGCTGACGGCGGACGAGCAACAGGCGGCCGGCTGCGTCATCGGCCGCGACTACCCCGAGCCGATCGTCGACCACGCGCAGGAGCGCGAGCGCACGATCGCCGCCTACCGCAGCGCGCGTGCCTGACGTGTCCGGCTCCGCCCGCGGATCGGCTGACTCGTAAGCTCCCGCTCGTGGGGAGCACCCAGCTCTACGTCCAGCGCGACCAGCCGCCCGGCGTCCCGCCGCTGCACCTGACCGGCGAGCGCACGCTGCCCGACGTGCCGGAGGAGAACTACTGGTTCCAGCGCCACCTCGCGGTGTACCGCTGGATCGCCCAGCGCGTGCACGGGCGCCGCGTCGTCGACCTCGCCTGCGGCGAGGGCTATGGCAGCGCCGAGCTCGGCCGCACGGCCGCGTCGGTCGTCGGGGTGGACGCCAACCCGGACGCGTTCGAGCACGCGCGCGCCAAGTACACGTCGGGCGCGGTCCGCTTCGAGCGCAACATGATCGAGCTGTGGCAGGGCGACGTCGACTGCGTCGTGTTCCTGCAGACGCTCGAGCACGTGCAGGACGCCGGTGCGGTGCTCGAGCGCATCAAGGCGCTGATCGGGCCGGAGGGGGTCGCGTACGTCTCGACGCCGAACGTGCTGACGCTCGCGCCCGAGGGCGCGGAGCGCTCGGGCAACCCGTGGCACGTGCACGAGTACCGGCCGCAGGAGTACCGCGACCTGTGCGAGCGCCACTTCGGCCGCGTCGACCTGCTCGGTCTCTTCCACGCCCGCAAGCTGCGCGCCCACGAGGTCGCGATCCGGCACCTCGGGTGGGACCGCATCCATCCCGCGCTGCGCCTCACCAAGCCGTTCTACGACCGCTTCACGCCGGCGATCGCGGCGAGCGACTTCGCGCTGCGGCGCGGGAGCCTGGACCGCTCGCTCGATCTGCTCGCGGTGCTGCGCCCGTGAGCATCCGCCTCTCCATCGTCCTGCACACCCACATGCCGTACGTCGAGGGGTTCGGCACGTGGCCGTTCGGCGAGGAGTGGCTGTGGGAGGCGATCGCCACGAGCTACCTCCCGCTGCTGGACCTGCTCGACGAGCGGCCCGGGCGCATGACGCTCTCGATCACGCCCGTGCTGGCCGACCAGCTCGAGGCCGACGGGGTGCTGGAGCGCTGCCTCGCGTTCCTGCGCGACGTCCGGCCCGCGTCGCACGCGCTCGATCTCGCCGAGGCGCCGAGCGCCGCGCTCGAGTACTCCGCCGCCCGGTACGCGCAGGCCGCTGCCGCGCTGGAGCGGCGCGGCGACCTGCTGGACGCGTTCGCGCCGCACGTGAGCTGGACCTCGTCGGCGACGCACGCGGTGCTCCCGCTCCTGGCGACGGACGCCGGCGTGCGCCTGCAGGTCGAGACCGGCGTGGAGGCGTTCCGCACGCGCTTCGGCACCTGGGACGGCGGCTTCTGGCTGCCCGAGTGCGCGCACGCGCCGTGGCTGGACCGGCTGCTCGCCGAGGCCGGCGTCCATGTCACGTGCGTCGACTGGACCGACGTGCTGGGCCCCGACGACCACGCGCCGCGGCTGAGCGCCGCGGGGATCGCGCTGCTCCCGCTCGACCGCGCCGCGATCGACCGCGTGTGGGCGCCGGACGGCTACCCGGCACACGGCGCCTACCGCGACACCCGCCGCCTCACCGCGCGCGCCCACCAGGCATGGGCCGTCGACGGCACGCCGTATGACCCCGATCGCGCGGCCGAGCAGGCCGCCGCCGACGCGCGCGACTTCCTCTGGCACCTGCAGCGCGACACGCTCGTCGCCTTCGACACCGAGCTGTTCGGCCACCACTGGCACGAGGGCGTCACGTTCCTGCGCGCCGTGCTCGAGCAGGCGGACGCGGCCGGCGTCGAGCTCGCGCCGCCGGTCGTCGAGGACCCGCGCCCGGCGCCTGATCCGCCACCGACGTCGTGGGGCAATGGGCGCGACCTGCGCACCTGGAGCGGCGAGCTCGCCTGGGCCCAGCGCGCGGCCGAGCTGGCGGCGCTCGGCGGCGCCGCGTCCGAGCGCGCGCTGCGCGAGCTGCTGGCCCTGCAGAGCTCCGACTGGGCCTTCCTGATCGATGCCGGCACCGCCGGCGATTACCCGCGAGAGCGCTTCGAGGGACACCGCGCCGCGTTCCTCGCCGCGCTGGCCGGAGAAGGCGCCCCTGAGCTGCGCAATCTCGCGCCGCGGCCGGCGAAGTGGGCCTTCGTCCAACCGTGACGGTTCAACGCCGGCCGGGGCGCGGACGATCGTTCCGGGATGCGGGCGTGTAAGGTACGGCGCCTTCAAAGAGCCGAGTCCCCGCCGCTCAGGCGGTGGGGAGCGGGGGAACCAAAGGAGCCGATGGTCAAGGCTCCGGGGGCGAATCGCCGTCATGCGACGGCGTAGCGCAGGTCATCGCGCGAGCCCGACAGCTAACCCCGTAGGCGTGATGAGACCAAAGGGAGCTCCACGCTGTGCCATCAACCGATCTGTCGTCCCATGCCCCATGGCTCGAGTCGCTGCGCGCCTCGCGGGCACGCCGCTTCGCGGCCAACCGCGCTCGTCGCAGACGCTGGTCCGGCCGCACGGGCGCCGGGGTCCTACTCGCCTCGCTGACGATCGCCGCGGGCGGCGCGCTCGCGCAAGACCAGAGCGGCGGCGCGACGGCGTCCACGCCGGCCGCGGCGACGACCGCCACCGTCGCCCAGATCCAAAGCGCGCTCGGTGTCGCCGCCGACGGCATCGCGGGCCCGCAGACGCGCCGGGCGCTCAAGCGCTTCCAGCGCGCGCACGGCCTGCAGGCCGACGGCGTCGCCGGCGCCGCCACGATCGCGGCGCTCGGCCTCGGCGGCACGCAGGACGGCTCGCGCTCGCTCGACTCCGCCGGCACCGCGCCGGCTTCGGGCGACGCCGCCTCGGCGCTCGCCAAGATCGCCCAGTGCGAGTCCGGCGGCGACCCGACCGCCGTCTCGCGCGACGGTCACTACCGCGGCAAGTACCAGTTCACGCGCTCCACCTGGCGCTCGCTCGGCGGCACCGGCGATCCCGCGAAGGCCGACGAGGCCACGCAGGACGCGATGGCGGCCAAGCTCTACGCCGCCCGCGGCACGGCCCCCTGGCCGGTCTGCGGAGCCTAAGACCACCGCAGCGTCGCCGGCTCCTCGCGCATGCGCAGAACGCGCGCGGGTGAGCCGGCGACCACGGCGTTGGACGGCACGTCCTTGGTCACGACGGTGTTGGAGCCGATCACGACGTTGTCGCCGACCTGCGCGCCGCGCAGGATGCAGGCGCCGTAGCCGACCCAGCAGTTGCTGCCGACGTCGACGTCGCGCTTGTAGATCCCCTGGTGGCGGATCGGGCGCTCGACCTCGACGACGCCGTGGTCGAAGTCGATCAGCATCACGCGGTCGGCGACGATGCACTCGCGGCCGATCGAGATGTGCTGGAAGGCCGAGATCGTGCACTCCTGCCCGAGCACCGTCTTCGCGCCGATCTCGCACTCGCCCTCGTGGACGCGGATCTTCGTCCCGTGGCCGATCCACGACCAGCGCCCGAGCCGCAGCACCGCCTCGCGGCCGAGCTCGAGCTTGACGCCCGGGCCGACGAAGCAGATGCCGTCGGTCTGCAGGCGCCTGCCCCAGCGCAGCTTCAGCCACGCCCAGCGCACCAGCAGCCGCGCGTACTTCGTGTTCAGCATCCCGTTGCGGCGCATGAACCGCAGCAGCGCGAGCGGGCCGCCGTGGAGGGGCTCGGGGACGCCGTGGACAGGCGGCGGGGCGGGACGGGTCACCGTCGCCATCCCGCCCGATGCTAGTCGCCTATCCTGCTCGCCTTCATGGCGGACTCCCTGGCCGAGCGCCTCCTGGCGGGCGACAAGCGTGCCCTCGCGCGGGGGATCTCGCTCGTCGAGGACGACGACCCCGAGGGCTGGGCGCTCGTGAAGGAGGTCTACCCACGGACCGGGAAGGCTGCCGTCGTCGGCTTCACCGGGCCGCCCGGCGCGGGCAAGTCGACGCTGATCGGCGCGCTGATCCGCCACCAGCGCGCGCTGGACCGCCAGGTCGCCGTGCTCTCGATCGACCCGTCCTCGCCGTTCCGCGGCGGCGCGCTGCTCGGCGATCGGATCCGGCTCTCCGAGCACTTCCTCGATCCCGGCGTGTTCATCCGCTCGATGGCGACGCGCGGCGCGCTCGGCGGGCTCGCCGAGGCGGCGCTGCAGACCGCGCTGCTGATGGACGCCGCCGGCAAGGACGACGTGTTCCTGGAGACGGTCGGCGTCGGCCAGGCCGAGGTCGACGTGATCGATCACGCCGACAGCGTCGTGCTCGTCCTCATCCCCGGCTCCGGGGACTCGATCCAGGCGCTCAAGGCCGGGGTGATGGAGATCCCGGACGTGATCGTCGTCAACAAGGCCGACCATCCGCTGACCGACACGATGGTGCGTGAGATCCGCGGCGTGCTCTCGCTCGCGCCGCAGCACGGGTGGCGCGTGCCGATCGTCAAGACCGAGGCGGCCCGCGGCGAGGGCGTGGAGGAGCTGGCGGCCAAGCTCGCCGAGCACCGCGCATACGTGGAGGCGGAGGGCACGCTGTCCGAGCGCCGCCGGCGCAACCTGTTGAGCGAGGTGCTCGGCATCGCGACGATGCGGATGCGGCGCGCGCTGGAGGCATCGCTGGAGCAGGATCCGGAGATCCAGGAGCTGCTCGACGAGGTCGTCGCGCGCCGCCTGGATCCGTCGAGTGCGGCGACCGCGGTGCTCGCGCGCAGCGAGTCGGCCCACAACCCATAGCCGAACGTCCAGTCCTCGTTGCGCCGGCCGGCGCGACGGGATCTAATTCCGCGCCATGCCGCGGGTCATCGGCGCGCTCTGCTGCGCGCTCGCATTGCTGTGCGCGCCCGCGGACGCCGCCACCGACGGGCAGCTGATCGCGATCGTCCGCACGCCCTCGGGGGACCGGCTGGTGACGTTCAACTCCGACGGCGGCGGCGTGCGGACGATCCTCTCCGGGCAGCGGCTCTCGAGCCCCGGCTGGTCGCCGGACGGCAACCTCATCGCGGTCGTCGACGGGCAGCGCGTGCTGGTGCTCGAGCTCGCCACCGGCGCCGCCCGCACCGTGCTCGACGAGCCGGGCGCGGCCGGCCCGACGTGGGCGCCCGACGGCGCGCGGCTGGCGCTGCTGCGCGGGTCGCAGGCGGTCACGATGCGCCTCGACGGGACCGCTGCGGAGCCGCTGCCGATCCCGTTCTCCGGCCAGCTGAGCTGGCTCAGCTGGTCGCCCGACGGCGAGCGCCTGGCCTACGGCACGTCGGGCATGCTGCGCACGATCGGGCTCGACGGCGCAGGCGACCGCGCGTTCGCGACGGGGCCCGACCTCGGCGAACCCGCCTGGTCGCCCGACTCGGCGCGGATCGCCTACCGCGACGGCGCCCGGCTGCGCATAGCGCCCGCCGGCGGCGACGGCGACCCGTTCGATCTCACGCGCACCGGCGGCGACCAGCCCGACTGGGCGCCCGACGGCCGCGAGCTCGTCTACGCGTTCGCCGGCGGCGTGCGCGTGAGCGCGGTGGACGGCGGCGCGACGCGTGCGGTCCTCCTTCCCGCGGACGGCCAGACGGTGCTGGCCGAGCCCGATTGGCAACCGTGCGTGGCCGGCGTCACGACCAGCTGCCGCTCCGGGGGCGCGCCGCCGCCGGCCGATCCGGCGAGCGCGCCGCCCGGCGCGGTGAATCGTCTCCCGGTTCCCGTCGTCGCGCCGCCGCCGCCGCGCGCGCCGTACCTCAGCGCGCTCTCCACGCCGCGCCTGGACGGCAAAGGCCGCGGCTGGCTGCTCGTGCGCTGCGACGCCGACTGCACCGTCTCGCTGCGCCTCGTGGTGAAGCTGCACGGCGGCAGGACGATCGACGGCCGCCCGCTCTCGCGCAGGCTGCGCGCACGGGCGGTCATGCGGCTGCGCATGCGCGCGCCCGAGCGGCGGCGCCTCGTGCGCGCCTGGGTGCGTGGGACGGTGAAGGGCGAGGACGGCCGCAAGCGCTCGGTCCGGATCCCGGTGACCATCGCGTGAGGATCAATGGACGCACACGCGCTGATCACTTAGGCTCTCCAACCTCGTCACGGTCGCGATCACCGTCACCCCGAAGCCGGCCGCGCCGAAGCTGACGGTGATCGGCGCGCCGAAGCTCGACCGTCACGGCCGCGCGAGCTTCCCGCGCGGCGCAAGGTGGCGAGCGCGCGGATCGTCGGGAGCGTGAGCGGCCCCGACGGCCGCTCGCGCGCCTTCACACAGCCGCTGAAGCGCTGACCACGCGGTCGAGCAGCGCGTCGATCTGCGCCGGCTCGATCAGCGGGTTCACGAGCGTGAGCTTGAGTACGACGGCGCCGCGCACGCGGGTGCGGCCGAGCACCGCCTCGCCGGAGGCGAACAGCTCCCGCTGCACGCGCGTGTTGAGCGCGTCCTCGCCGCGGATGCGGAAGCACACCATCACCGTCGAGGGCTCGGCGACGAGCTCGAGCGCGGGCCGCGCGCGCACCGCGGCGGCGCCGTGCGCGGCCAGCCCGACGCAGCGCTCCACGAGCTCGGCGAGCCGCCGCCGGCCGGTCGCGCGCAGAGCGATCAGGACCTTCAGCGCGTCGAAGCGGCGCGAGGTGTCGAGCGAGCGGCCGACGAGGTTGAGCTGCCCCTCGGCCTCGTCCTCGGGCCGGTTGAGATAGACGCTCGCGTGGTGGACCGCGCGCAGGCGCTCGACGCCCGGGACCAGCAGCGCGCTGGCCGGGAACGGCTGCCACCACAGCTTGTGCAGGTCGCACGTCACCGAGTCCGCGCGCTCGATGCCGCGCAGGCGCCCGCGCAGCGCGGGCGAGAGCGTCAGGCCTGACCCGACGGCGGCGTCGACGTGCAGCCACGCGCCGAGCTTTTGCGCGCGGTCCGCCAGCGCCTCGAGCGGATCGATGGCGCCGAGATCGGTCGTGCCGGCCGTCCCCACGAACGCGATCGGCCGCAGGCCCGCGGCCCGCAGCTCCTCCAGGCGCGCGTCGAGCGCCGCGACGTCCATCGCCCCGCGCGCGTCGGTCTCGACCTCCGCGACCGCGTTGAGCCCGAGCCCGAGCAGCGCGGCCGAGCGCCGCACGCTGTCATGCGAGGAGTCCGACGCCACGATCCGCCACGTGCGGTGATCGGGCGGCAGGCCGTCGCGCCGCACGTGCTCGCCGGCGCGGTCGCGCGCGAGCAGCAGGCCGAGCAGGTTGGACGCGGTCCCGCCCATCGTCATCACGCCCGAGCCTTCGGCGCCGAGCCCGTGCAGGCGCGCGAGCCAGCGCACCAGCCGGTCCTCGACGTACGTGCCGGCCGGCGAGCCGTCGAACGCGTCCTGCGACTGGTTGGTGACCGCGACCGCGAGCTCGCTCGCGGCGGCGGCGATCAGCGGCGGCGGATGCAGATGCGCGACGTAGCCCGCGTCGGGCACGCGGATGCCGCCGGCGAGCACGCCGTCGACGTCCTGGAGCACGCGCTCGAGCGGCGCGCCCTCGTCGGGGCAGGGATCGAGCGCGTCGGCGAGCGCCGCGAGCTCGGCGGGCAGCAGCGGCGTGCGCGGCCCGGGCAGCGAGGCGGTGCGCGCGAGCGCCTCCACCACGGCGGCGGTCGCCGCGCGCAGCGCGGCGTGGGAATCGGGGTCTGCGGATACGAACTCCGGCGTCGTCACGCCGTCATCATGGCCGCCCGCGCGGCGTCGAGCCGGCGCGTCACGTCCGGCGCCGGGTGCGGCCCTTCTCGAGTGACGGTTCACCCGCCGCTAGTGGAGGGCGCGCGAGGTGCGCGCGGCGGCGACCGAGCGCCGCCACTCCCCTGCCGCCCGGCGCTCGCGCAGGGCGAGCGCGGCGAGCCCGGCGAGCAGCAGCGCGCACGCCAGCGCGGGCCACACCGGCGCGCCGTCGAAGTGGGGGAACCCGTTCACGAGGGGTCCCCAAGGGGCATCCGAGCGCACGTCGAGCCAGCCGCCGATGTGGCCGTCGCGCCCCGCGATCACCACCCAGGCGCCGGTGCCGAGCGTGACCGCCGCCAGCACGCCGGCGAGCGGACGCGGCACATGCCGCAGCCCCCAGCTCGTGAGCGCGCCCGCGGCGGGCAGCGCGGCGACCAGCGCGACGCCGGGGAAGGCGGCGCCCTCCAGCGGGCTCATGCCCGCGAACGCCGTCACGGCGACCTGCGCGCCTAGGATGCCGAGCGCGAGCTTGGCCGCCGCCTCGGTCTCGCGCCGGGCCGGCGCGACGCGCGCGAGCTGGTCGCGCCGCGAGCGGTACAGCAGCCACGCGGCGAAGAACACGAGACCCAGCACCGGCGCCCAGCGCAGCAGCCCGAAGTCGCGGTCCAGCCACAGCGACGCGAGGCGCGGGATCCGGGCGGCGTAGCCGAGCGGGAAGCTGGGCTCGTCCCCCGCGCCCGCGGACCGCGGCGTGATCCCGCCGTAGAAGCGGTCGTTGAGCGTGGCGTAGAAGAGGAGCGAGCCCGCCAGCGCCTCGCCCGCGATCAGCGCCGCGAGCCGGCGCCGTTCGCGCATCGTCCACGTCACGAGCGCGTACGCGACGACGAGACCGGGGATCGCGAACGACCAGCCGAGCCACGGCAGCACCGCGAGCAGCAGCGCGCCGCAGCCGACGTAGCGCACGCGCGGGCGCTCGCGCACCGCGAGCGCGCAGACCGCCGCGCCGGTCAGCGCCGCGGCGGCGGCGACGCCGGGTGCGATCGTCGTGCTCGCGGCCAGCGCGGGAGGGGAGAGGCCCGCGAGCGCCACGCCGGTGGTCGCCCACGGCTCGGGCACCAGCCGGCGCGCGAGCAGCGCGGCGAACACGAACGCGAGCGCCAGCAGCATCGCCATCTCGGCCTGGACGGCGCGCGCGCCGCCGAGCGCGTAGGCGGGCGCGATCAGCGCGGCGAAGCCGATGCCGTGCGGCTCCACCAGCCGGCCGCCGATCTCGCGCCCGTCGGTCTTGAGCTCGCGCGGGTACCAGCTCGCGTACGCGCGGTCGGCGTAGTCGTCGCGCAGGTCGACGTCATGGTCGGAGACGATCGACTCCGCCGCCAGCAGGTGATGCGGCTCGGAGCCGGCGTAGTCGAGTCCGGGGCGCGCAGGCACGCCCAGCGTCGCGGCGTAGGCCGCGAAGAGGATCAGCCAGAGCGCCACCAGCCTCATCGCATCACCTCGCCCGGGAGGATCGCCCCCTGGGCGATCGCTCCCGGCGACGCGAGCCGTCTTGGCGAGACGTCGCCTCTCACGTCATGCGCCGAGCGCGCGGGCGATCACCATCTGCTGGACCTCATCGGTGCCCTCGCCGATCGTCAGGATCTTCGCGTCGCGGTACATGCGGCAGACGGGGTATTCCTCGATGTAGCCGTAGCCGCCGTGGATCTGGACCGCCTCCTCGGTGCAGCGCACCGCCAGCCGCCCCGTCTTGAGCTTCGCCTGCGCCGCCGTCAGCGTGAAGTCGCGCTGGGCGTCCTTGAGCCGCGCCGCCTTGTAGGTCAGCAGCCGCGCCGCCTCGATCTCGGTCGCCATGTCTGCGAGCTTGACCTGGATCGCCTGGTACTTCGAGATCGGCTGCCCGAACGCCTTGCGCTCCTTCGCGTAGGCGAGCGCCTGGTCGAGCGCACCCTGCGCCAGCCCGACGCCCATCGCCGCGACGCCGATGCGGCCGATGTCCAGGACGCGCAGGAACTGCTTGAAGCCGTCGCCTCGCCGCCCGACGAGGCTCTCCTCCGGCACCCGGCAGTCGTCGAAGCTCAGGGGCCGCGTATCGGACGCGTTCCAGCCCATCTTGCGGTACGGCTCGCCCTGCTCGTAGCCCGGTGTGCCGTTGGGCACGAGCAGGTTGGAGATCTCGTCCGGGTGGGTGGGGTGCCCTGTTCTCGCGGTGATGCAGACGACGCCGGAGATGTCGGTCCCCGCGTTGGTGATGAACTGCTTGGCGCCGTCGATGACCCACTCGCCGTCCTCGAGCCGCGCCCGCGTGCGGACGTTGCCGGCATCCGAGCCGGCCTCCGGCTCCGTGAGGCCGAACGCGCCGAGCTTGCGTCCCGCGGTGAGGTCCGGGAGCCACTCGCGCTTCTGCTCCTCGGTGCCGAACAGGTAGATCGGCTGGGTCCCGAGCGACGTGTGCGCGCACAGCGTGATCGCGACCGACGAATCGACCCGCGTGAGCTCCTCGACGGCGATCGCGTAGGCCAGCGTGTCGCCGCCTGCGCCGCCGTACTCCTCAGGGAAGGGGATGCCCATCAGCCCGAGATCGCCGAGCTGACGGACGATCGCGTAGGGGAACGACTTGGTCCTGTCGAGCTCCTCGGCCACCGGCGCGATCTCGTTCTCCGCGAAGTCGCGAACGGTGCGGCGGATCAGCTCGTGATCGTCGGAGAGATCGAAGTCCATGGCGGTCATTGTGGCGACCGCTCGCCCGGCGGCGACGTTCGAGCCGGACGACCTGGTCCGCTCGTGCCGTTCTCAACAAGCCGGGCGCGGTGCCGATCAGCCGGGCACCATGCGCATTCCCGCCCTCCGCCTCAGCTTGGGATCCAAGCTGGCGCTTGCCTTCGCCGGCGTCCTCGCCGTGATGCTGTGCTAGAAGGACGAGGCACGCGCCAACGCCGCCGCCGCGAGCGCCACGCGCGCCGGCATCGTCGCCGGCCTGCTCGGCTCCCTGCTGGCGATCGCCATCACGGTGCTGGTCAGCCGCGGCATCCGCCGCTCGGCGGCCGCGGTGCTCGAGCGCCTGCGCACCCTCGAGCGGCGCTGCGCGACCGAGCTGCGCGCCGGCCTCGACGCCGTCGCGGCCGGCGACCTGACGGTCGAGGTGGTCGCGAGCACGCCGCCGATCGAGAACCCCGGCCACGACGAGATCGGCCAGATCGCCGCCGCGACCAACGGGATCCGCGACCGCATCGCCGGCTCCGTCGAGGCCTACAACAGCATGCGCGATCGCTCTCCGGCCTGATCGGCGAGGTCGCCGGGTCGGCTCGTACGGTGGCCTCGGCCTCGGAGCACATGGCCTCCAGCTCGGCCGACGCCGGCTACGCCGTCAACGAGATCGCGTCCGCGGTCGGCGAGGTCGCCGCGGGCGCCGAGCGCCAGGCTCGCAGCGTCGACGCCGTGCGGGAGACCGCCGCTTCCGCCGCCGGCACGGCGCGCCACAGCGCCGAGCGCGCCGAGGGCGCGGCGGCGGCCGCCGGCGAGGCGCGCGACGTCGCCCGCGACGGCGCCGGCACCGCGCAGGACGCGTTCGAGGCGATGCAGGCCGTGCAGGAGTCCTCGAGCGACGTCACGGGAGCGATCCGCGACCTCGCGCAGCGCTCCGGCGAGATCGTCACGATCGTCGAGACGATCTCCGGCATCGCCGCGCAGACCAACCTGCTGGCGCTCAACGCCGCGATCGAGGCGGCCCGCGCGGGCGAGCAGGGCCGTGGGTTCGCGGTCGTCGCCGACGAGGTCCGCCAGCTCGCCGAGGGCTCGCAGGCCGCGGCGCAGTCGATCGCCGAGCTGATCGGGCAGATCCAGGCCGAGACCGCGCGCGTGGTCTCGGTCGTCGAGGCCGGCGCCGAGCGCACCGCCGCGGGCACCGAGACCGTCAAGCAGACGCGCGAGGCGTTCGCCCGCATCGAGGCGGCCGTCTCCGACGTCACCGCGCGGATCCAGGAGATCGCGGGCGCGACCGCGCAGATCTCCGACGGCACCGCCCGCATCCAGGCCGACGTCGTCGAGGTCGCCGCCGTCGCCGAGCAGTCGTCGGCGTCGGCCCAGGAGGTCTCCGCCTCCACGCAGGAGACCTCCGCCTCGACGCAGGAGATCGCCGCCTCCGCGACGCGGCTGGCCGCGACCGCGAAGCGGCTCGACCAGCTCGTCGGCGGGTTCAGGCTCTGAGCACCGGTTCAGTGCAGGTCCGGGGCGCCGCCGTTGGCGCGGGCCAGCTCGACGAGCAGGCGGACGCCCCAGCCTGAGCCGTTCTTGGCCGCGTACGCGCGGCCGAGGTCCCACGCCGTGCCCGCGATGTCGAGGTGGGCCCACGGCACGTCGCCGGTGAAGCGCTTGAGGAACTCCGCCGCGACGATCGAGCCCGCGAGGCGCGTCTCGACGGAGTTGGCGATGTCGGCGTACTTGCCTTCGATCGCCTTCGCGTACTCCTCGTGAAGCGGCAGCCGCCAGCACAGCTCGCCGGTCCGCTCGCCGGCCGCGGCGACGTGCGAGCACCAGTCCTCGTCGCTGCCGATCAGGCCGGCGTAGGTCTTGCCGAACGTGACCGTGATCGCGCCCGTCAGCGTCGCGAGGTCGACGAGCCGCTCGGCTCCCAGGTCGATGGCGTGCGCGAGGCAGTCGGCCAGCACGAGCCGGCCCTCGGCGTCGGTGTTGATGATCTCGATCGTCGTGCCGGTCTTGGCGCGCACGATGTCGCCGGGCTTGACGGCGTGCCCGGACGGCAGGTTCTCCGTCGCGCCGATCACCGCCACCACGCGCACGGGCAGGCCGAGCCGGGCGATCGCGCCGGTGGCCTCGAGCACGGCCGCGCCGCCCGACATGTCGAACTTCATGTCCGCCATCTTCGCCCCCGGCTTGATCGAGATGCCGCCGGAGTCGAAGGTGACCGCCTTGCCGACGAGCCCCAGCAGCGGGCCGGCGACGTCGACCGGGTCGTAGCGGATCGTGATCAGCCGCGGCTCCTCGTCCGAGCCGCGCGCGACGGCGGCGAACGCGCCCATCCCGGCCGCCTCGATGCCGTGACGGTCGAGCACCTCGACCGTCACGCCCTCCAGCTCGCGCGCGTGCTCGGCGAGCTGCGTCGGGGTCATCGCGTTCGCGGGCGCGTTCTGGAGGTCGCGCGCGGAGTTGACCGCCTCGGCGACCAGCGCGGCCTCGACGACCGGCGTCGAGACGTCGTGGTGGGAGGAGACGATCAGCGACTCGAGCGCCGGCCCGTCGTCGTCGGCGTTCTTGTAGGCCGTGTACGCGTACGACGCCAGCACCGTGCCCTCGACGAGCGCGCCGGCGACCGCGTCGCCGACGTGATGCGGCACCTCCCAGCACAGCACCTTCGTGCCTATCTCGCGGGCGCGCCCGGCCACCGTGGCGGCGGCGACGCGCGCCCGCTCGGGGTCGAACGCCGCGCGGGCGCCGAGGCCGGCGACGATGTACCGGCGCCGGTCGGCGTGCGTGACGGCGAGCTTGCGCAGGCCGCTGCGCGCCTCGCCGGAGTCCACAAGGGCCTGCAAGGCGCCGGGGTAGTCGTGCGCGACCCCCTCGTCCTCGAACACGCCGACCACGATCGTGTCGGCGTCGGTGCTCGGAGGGGCCTCAGTAGTCGCTCGTACACGCATAAGGCGGCGGACGTTACCCCAGCGCCATCTATCCTCGGGTGATGCCTCGAACCGTGATCCTGAGTGCGGCCCGCACGCCGATCGGCAAGCTCGGCGGCGGCCTCTCCACCCTGCCGGCGACTCACCTGGGCGGCATCGCGATCCGCGAGGCGCTGTCGCGCGCCGACGTCGCCCCCGAGCAGGTCGAGCACGTCGTGATGGGCACCGTCCTGCAGGCGGGCCAGGGGCAGATCCCTTCGCGCCAGGCGCAGATCGAGGCCGGCATCCCGATCGAGGTCACCTCCGAGACGATCAACAAGGTGTGCGCGTCGAGCGTGCGCGCGGTCGGGATGATCGACCAGTCGGTCCGCGCCGGCGACCTCGACGTCGCGGTCGGCGGCGGGATGGAGTCGATGTCGCAGGCGCCGTACCTGCTGCCCGGCGCGCGCGACGGCTTCCGCATGGGCGACGTCAAGGCGCTCGACGCGATGATCCAGGACGGCCTGCGCAACCCGTTCAGCGGCAAGCAGATGTTCGAGGAGGCGACCGAGGTCGGCGACGAGCTCGAGCTGACCCGCCCGGACCTCGACAAGTGGGCGCTGCGCAGCCACGAGCGCGCGGTCGCCGCGACCGACGAGGGCCGCCTGCCGGAGGAGATCGTCCCCGTGACGGTCAACGGCCGCAAAGGCGACACCGTCGTCGAGGTCGACGAGGCGCCGCGCCGCGGCTCCACCCTCGAGGCGCTCGCCAAGCTCCCGGGGCTGACCGGCAAGGACGGCAGCCACACGGCCGGCAACTCGCCGGGCGTCAACGACGGCGCCGGCGCGCTGGTGCTGGCCTCCGAGGACTGGGCCGAGCGCAACGGCAAGGAGATCCTCGCCACGATCATCGCGCAGGCGGCGGTCGCCGACGAGTTCGCCTACCTCGCCCGCACGCCCGCCAACGCGGCGCTGAAGGCGCTCGACAAGGCCGGGCTGCAGCCGTCGGACATCGACCTGTGGGAGATCAACGAGGCGTTCGCCTCGGTCGCCCTCAACAGCGTCCGGATGCTCAACATCGACGAAGAGCGCGTGAACGTCAACGGCGGCGCGGTCGCGCTCGGGCATCCCATCGGGGCGTCGGGCGCTCGCATCCTCGGCTCGCTCGTGCTCGAGCTGCGCAGGCGCGGCGGCGGCTACGGCTGCGTGGCGATCTGCTCCGGCGGCGGTCAGGGCGACGCCGTCATAGTGCACGTGTGACGGAACGCCCCCACCTTCTGCCCCCGCCTCCGGGCGGGGGCGCCATCCGCCGCGCCGACGACCGCGGCGCGGCCTTCTTCGACCTCGATCGCACGCTGATCGCCGGCTCGAGCACGTTCCAGTTCGGCCGGGCCGCCTACAGGGCGGGGATGATCTCCCGCCGCCGGCTCGCGCAGGACGCGTACGAGAACCTCCTCTTCCGCCTGCGCGGCTCGACGGACGCCACCGCCGACGCGCTGCGCGAGCGCATCGGCACCCTGCTCGAGGGCGCGCGCGTGCGCGACCTGCAGCGGCTCTCGCCCGCCGTGCTGGCGGGCGTGCTGCCGCGCGTCTACCCGCGCATGCTCGAGATCGCCTACGCGCATCAGGACGCCGGCCGGCCCGTGTTCATCTGCACCGCGGCGGCGCAGGAGCTGGCGGAGCTGATGGCGATCGTGCTGACGTTCGACGGCGCGGTCGGCTCGGTCGCGGAGGTGGTCGACGGCGTCTACACCGGCAGGCCCGGCGGCCCGTTCACCTACCGCGAGGGCAAGGCGCAGGCGCTGCGCGAGCTCGCGCAGCGCGAGGACATCGACCTGAGCGCGTCCTACGCGTACTCGGACTCGGAGTCCGACCTGCCGATGCTGCGGCTCGTCGGCCATCCTGTCGCGGTCAATCCGGATTCGGCGCTCGCGCGGGTGGCGCGAGAGGAGGGGTGGGAGATCATGCGCTTCGAGCGGTTGGGCAGGCGGTTGCGGGTGGCGGCGGCCGCCGCGGTGCTGAGCGGCGTCGGGTCGGCGGTCGCGGTGCGCGCGAGGGCCGTCCGTTGACCATCCGCGAAGCGACCGTGAGCGCGGCCCTCGGCGCAAGCGGCGGTGGTCACCGTTGAGCTACCACGAGCTGACGGACGATCAGCGCGCGATCCGGGATCTCGCGCGCCGGTTCGCCGACGAGCGGATCGTGCCGAACGCGTCGCGCTGGGATCGCGAGCACCACTTCCCGCGCGAGCTGTTCACCGAGCTCGGCGAGCTGGGCCTGATGGGCGTGTGCGTGCCGGAGGAGCACGGCGGCGCGGGCGCGGACTTCCTCGCCTACGTGCTGGTGCTCGAGGAGCTGAGCCGCGCCGACGCGGGCGTCGGCGTCACGGTCGCGGTGCATACCAGCGCGGGGACGCTGCCGATCCTCAACCACGGGCGCGAGGACCAGATCGACGAGCACGTCCCGAAGCTGGCGTCGGGCGAGGAGCTCGCGGCGTTCGCGCTCACGGAGTCCGGCTCGGGCTCGGATGCCGGCGCGATGCGCACGCGCGCGGTGGACGAGCGGATCAGCGGCGCCAAGCAGTGGATCACGAACGGGTCGTACGCGTCGTCGTTCGTCGTCTTCGCGAAGGAGGACGGGCGTCCGAGCGCGTTCCTCGTGCGCGCGGGGGCCGACGGCTTCGCGGTCACGCGCGAGGAGGAGAAGCTCGGGCTGAACTCCTCCTCCACCGCGGATCTCGCCTTCGACTCGACGCCGGCCGAGCGGCTCGGCGAGCCCGGCAACGGCATGCGCGTGGCGCTGCGGACGCTCGACGGCGGGCGGATCGGGATCGCGGCGCAGGCGGTCGGGATCGCGCAGGCGGCGTTCGAGCTGGCGACCGGCTACGCGAAGGAGCGCAACGCGTTCGGCGGCCCGATCGCGCGGCTCGGCGCGATCCAGGAGAAGCTGGCGGAGATGCACACCGAGATCGAGGCGGCGCGGGCGCTGACGTGGCGCGCGGCGCGGCTCAAGCAGGCCGGGCTCCCGCACGGGATCGAAGGGGCGCAGGCGAAGCTGTTCGCCTCGGCGGTCGCGCGGCGGCAGACCGGGGAGGCGATCCAGATCCTCGGCGGGTACGGCTACACGAAGGAGTTCCCGGCCGAGCGCTACTACCGCGACGCCAAGGTGACGGAGATCTACGAGGGCACGAGCGAGATCCAGCGGCTCGTCATCGCCCGGGCGCTGCTGGGGGACGCAATGCGCGGCTGACGCGGCAGGCGTAGTGTCGCGACGTGACCCGCGTCATCGCCGCGCGCACGCTCGCGCTCGTCGTCGGCATCGCGGTGCTCGGCTGGCCGAACCAGGCGGAGCGGCTGCCGGTCGGCGGCCGCGCGACGCTGATCCTGGGCACGCTGCTCGGCTGGGGCTTCGTCGGCGTCGGCTCCTATGCCTGGCAGCGGCGGCCGGAGAGCCGCACCGGCGCCCTGATGGTGCTGACCGGGTTGACCATGCTCGCGACGGGCATGCAGTTCAGCGACACGGCGCTGCTGTACACGATCGGGCTGGCGACGGACTCGCTCATCCTCGGCCCGCTCGCGCACCTCGTGCTCGCGTTCCCGTCCGGGAGGCTCGAGGGGCGCGCGGCGCGGATCGGCGTCGGGCTGATCTATGCGGCCGGCGTGCTCCAGATCCCGGTGATCATGGTCAGCGACGACCAGTCGTGCGCGACGTGCCCGCGCAACCTGCTGCTGCTCGTCCGCAGCGACGTCCTCGCCGGCGTCTTCGGCACCCTCCAGGCGCTGCTGCTGCTCGCCGGCGTGATCGTGGCCGTCACCGTCCTGGTCCGCCGCCGGCTGCGGGCGAGCCGGGTCCGGCGACGGGGGCTGGAGCCCGTCGTGGGGCTGGGCGCCGTGATCCTCGTGCTCGCGATCGTGCAGGCGGTCGTGCGCGAGACGGCGCTCGGCGGGGCGGTCCAGAACGCGTTCATCGCGACGTTCGCCCTGCTGCCCTGGGCCTTCCTGGCCGGCCTCGTGCGCACGCGCTTCTTCCGCGCGTCCACCGTGGGCCGGCTGATCCAGCGGCTGAGCCTGGACCCCGGCGCGCTGCAGGACTCGCTGCGCACCGCGCTGGACGACCCGCGGCTGACGGTCGCGTACTGGCTGCCCGAGCTCGGCGCCTATGTCGAGCGCGACGGCCGCGAGCCCGAGACCGCGGGCCGCGTGACGACCGAGATCAGCCATTGCGGCCGGCGCGTCGGCGCGCTCGTGCACGACCCGTCGGTGTGCGAGGCGCCGGAGCTGCTCGACGAGGCGGCTGCGGCGGCGGCGCTGGCGATCGAGAACGGCCGCCTCGAGGTCGAGCTGCGCGCGCGGCTCGAGGCGCTGCGCGCGTCGCGCGCCCGCATCGTCGAGGCCGGCGACGCGGAGCGCCGGCGCCTCACGCGCGATCTGCACGACGGCGCGCAGCAGCGGCTGGTGTCGCTCGCGCTCGAGCTCAAGCTCGCGCGCGACCGCTTCGCCACCGACCCGGACCTCTCGCTCCGGCTCGTCGACTCCGCGCTCGCCAACGCGCGCGCGGCGGTCGAGGAGCTGCGCGACCTCGCCGCCGGCATCCATTCCGCCGTGCTCTCCCAGCGCGGCCTCGACGCGGCGCTGGAGACGCTGGCGACGCGCGCGTCGCTGCCGGTCGAGCTCGAATCGCGGATCGAGGAGCGGCTGCCGCTGCCGGTCGAGACGGCGGCCTACTTCGTCGTCGCCGAGGCGCTGACGAACGTCGCCAAGTACGCCGGCGCGACCTACGCCGCGGTCAGCGCCCGCGTCGAGGGCACGACCGCGGTCGTCGAGGTGCGCGACGACGGCCGCGGCGGCGCCGACGCCGCCTCGGGCTCCGGCCTGCGCGGCCTCGAGGACCGCGTCGGCGCGCTCGACGGCACGCTGCGGGTCGACAGCCCGCCCGGCGCCGGGACGCGCGTGCGCGCGACGATCCCGCTACCGGCGCAGGAACGCGAGCACGGCTAGGACGCGCCGGTGGTCGGCCGACTCCGCACTGATGCCGAGCTTGGCGAGGATCGCGGTGATGTGCTTCTCGATCGCGGGGGCGGAGACGAAGAGGGCCTGGGCGATGCCCTTGTTGGAGCGGCCCTCGGCCATCAGCTCCAGCACCTCGCGCTCGCGCGGCGTGAGGTCGTCGAGCGGGTCGTCGCGGCGCTTGCGGCCGAGCAGGCTCGAGACGACCGCCGGGTCGAGCACCGAGCCGCCCGCCGCGACGCGCCGCACGGCGTCGGCGAAGCCCGCGAAGTCGGTCACGCGGTCCTTGAGCAGGTAGCCGACGCCCTCCGCGCTCTCGCCGATCAGGTCGATCGCGTAGCGCTCCTCGGTGAACTGCGACAGGACCAGCACGCCGACGCCGGGCTGCGCGGCGCGGATCGCGAGCGCCGCGCGCAGTCCATCGTCGGTGTTGTCCGGGGGCATCTGCACGTCGACGATGGCCACGTCGGGCCGCTGCTCGCCGACCTGGCGCACCAGCTCGCGCGCGTCGGACGCCTCGGCGACGACCTCGAAGCCGGCGTCCTCGAGCAGCCGCACGATCCCTTCCCGCAGGAGCGCCTGGTCCTCTCCGATGACGATCCGCAGGCTCATGGCTCGACCGGCATCTCCGCCAGCAGGGTCGTGCCCTCCCCGGCCGGGCTGTTGAGCCACAGCGCGCCGCCGAGCGCCTCTACGCGGTCGGCCAGGCCGCGCAGCCCGGAGCCCGACTCCTGGGCGCCGCCGACGCCGTCGTCGCGCACCTCGACGACCGCCCGGCGCCTGCCGCGGCCGGAGGCCTCGTCACCGCTTCGCTCGTCGCGGAACACGTGCACGTGCGCCCCGGAGGCCTGCGCGTACTTCGCCACGTTGGTCAGCGCCTCCGCGACGACGTAGTACGCGGCCGCCTCCACCGGCGCCGGCAGGCGCTCGTCGAGCTCGACGTCGAGGTCGACGGGCACCGTCGCGCGCGTCGCGAGCGCCCGGATCGCCGGCTCGAGCCCGTACTCGGTCAGGACGGCGGGATGGATGCCGCGGGCCAGCTCGCGCAGCTCCTCGAGCGCCTGGGCGAGCTCCTCGCCGGCGCGCAGGAGCTCCGGGTCGCCGCCGTGGCGGCGCGCGGCGAGCCGCAGCGTGAGCGAGAGCGAGACGAGCCGCTGCTGCGCGCCGTCGTGGAGGTTGCGCTCCAGCCGCCGCCGCTCGGCGTCCCCGGCCTGGACGATGCGGGCGCGCGACGCGGCGAGCTGGGCCCGCGCCTCGGCGTTGGCGAGCGCCTGCGCGACGAGCTCGGCGAAGTCCGCGATGCGCTGCTCGGCGCCCTCGGGGAACGGCTCGGGATCGACGCTGGAGACGATCACCGCGCCCCACAGGCGGCCGCCGAAGACGACCGGCGCGGCGATCGCGCTGCGGAACCCGAGCTCGCGCAGCGTGTCGGCGAGCTCGCCCTCCTGCCCTTCATAGGTGTCGACGCGCGACGGGAGCCCGGTGCGCCACACGCGCGCCGACGCCGTGTCGCCGTCGACGCGCACGGTGGCGCCGACCGGCACGCTGCGCACGCCTTCGGCGTTCCAGGCGCCGATCACCGTCGCGAGCGCCTCGCCGTCGTAGCGGATCATGTTCGCGCTCTGGGCCTCCATCAGCCGGCCGACCTCCTCGATCACGAGGCCGAAGAGCGTGCGCGGCTCGGTCTCGGCCGCCACCGCGGTCGCGACGCGCCGCAGCGCCGCCTGCTCGTCGGCGAGCCGGCGCAGCGCGGCCTCGGCGGCGTGGCGCTCGGTGACGTCGCGCAGGTGCCCGACGAACACCGGCGGACCGGGGAGGTCGGGCTGGGTGACGATCACCTCCACCGGGAACTCGGAGCCGTCCGAGCGCATGCCGGTCAGCTCCGTGGGATGGCTCAGTACGTGGCGCTCGCCGAGCTCCAGCAAGCGGCGCACGCCGTGCCGGTGCGCTTCGCGCAGGCTCGGCGGCACGATCAGCTCGGCCAGCTCGCCGCCGGCCATCTCGGCGAACGTGTAGCCGAACATCGCCTCCGCCGCGCGGTTGGCCTCGACGACGTTGCCCTCGTGGTCCATCGTCACGATCGCGTCGAAGGCGGCCTCGAGGATCGCGCCCTTGCGCGCGTCGCTCGCGCGCACGGCGGCCTGCGCGCGGCAGCGTTCGACGAAGACGCCGATCTGAGAGCCGAGGGAGTCGAGCGTGGCGAGCGTCGCGGGGCCCGGGTCGGGCCCGCTGAAGCGCAGCGTGCGCGCGCCGGCCGGGAAGGCGACCGTGCCGCTCTCCGCGACCGCGCGCGGGATCGCGCCTTCGAGCACCTCGCCGCCGGTCCACCCGAGCGAGCCGCCGATGGCCTTCAGCAGCGCGGGGTAGACCTCCTCCTCGCCCTCCGTGGACGCGAGGACACGGACGACCGCGTGCTCGGTCTGGAGCAGGACCGCGGCATCGGGAACGGCGTGCGCGCGCACTGCGAGAAGGTTCTCACCCCGCGCGCGGCGGGGCGACCTCGCCGCACGGCATCTCGGCGCGCAGCGTGGTCCCCGCGCCGGCCGGGCTCGTGACCGTGAGGCGGCCGAAGAGCGCCTCGACGCGGTCGGCGAGCCCGCGCAGCCCCGATCCGGCCGAGTCGGCGCCGCCGCGGCCGTCGTCGGCGACCTCGACGACCGCACGGCCGTCCTCGGCGAACACGCGCACGCCCACCGCGCTCGCCTCGGCATGCTTGGCGACGTTGGCCAGCGCCTCGGAGATGACGTAGTAGGCGGCGGCCTCGACCGACGGCGGAAGCCGCTCCTGGAGCCCGTAGCCGAGCTCGACCGGCAGCGTCGAGCGGGCCGCCAGCGCGCGCAGCGCCGGCTCGAGCCCGTACTCGGTCAGCACCGCGGGGTGGATGCCGCGCGCCAGCTCGCGCAGCTCCTCGAGCGCCTGCGAGAGCTCCTCGCCCGCGCGCACGAGCTCCTCGTCGTCGCCGTGGCGGCGCGCCGCGAGCCGCAGGGTCAGCGAGAGCGAGACGAGGCGCTGCTGCGCGCCGTCGTGGAGGTTGCGCTCCAGCCGCCGTCGCGCGGCGTCGCCGGCCTGCACGATGCGAGCCCGCGAGGCGGCGAGCTGCGCGCGCGCCTCGGCGTTCGCGAGCGCCTGCGCGGCCAGCTCGGCGAAGTCGCCGACGCGCTGCTCGGCGCCCTCTGGGAACGGCTCGACGTCGACGCTGGTGAGCGCCACGGCGCCCCAGAGCCGGCCGCCGAGCACGATCGGCGCCGCGATCGCCGAGCGGTAGCCGAGCGAGCGCAGCGTCTCGGCCAGCTCGCCGGTGGTCCCCTCGTAGGTGTCGACCCGCGCCGGCCGGCCGGTGCGCCAGACCCGGAGCGTCGCGGACTCGCTGTCGAGCGGCAGCACCGTCCCCGTCGCGATCGAGTGATCGGGGTTGCGCGCCCAGCCGGCGACCATCAGCACGCGCTCGCCTTCGCCCTCGTAGCGGACCAGGTGCGCGGTCTGCGCCTCGAGCAGGCGCGCCGCCTCCTCGACCACGATCCCGAACAGCTCGGCCGGATCGGCCTCGGCCGCGACCGCCGTCGCGACGCGCCGCAGCGCCGACTGCTCGGCCGCCAGGCGGCGCAGCCGGCGCTCGACCGCGTGGCGCTCGCTGACGTCGCGCAGGTAGCCGTAGAACAGCGGCGGCCCCGGCAGCTCGGGACGCGTGACGACGAGCTCGACGGGGAACTCGCTGCCGTCGGCCCGCTTGGCGGTCAGCTCCGCGCCGCCGCCGACGACCAGCCCGCCGCGCGGGGGGACGACGAGATCGCCGATCTCGCGCCCGATCATGTCCGCGGCGGGGCGCCCGAACGTGCGCTCAGCGGCGCGGTTGACCTCGAGGATGCGCCGGCTCGAGTCCATCGTGAAGACGCAGTCGAACGCGACGTCGAGCATCGCCGCGCGCCGCGCCGCCGACTCGCGCAGCGCGCGCCGGGCGCGGCAGTGCGCGGCGAAGCGCCCGATCTGCGAGCCGATCGTCTCCAGCGCGGCGTAGGTGTCCTCGTCGGGCTCGGTCGCCGCGAACTCGAGCACCGCGAGCGTGCGGCCGTGCGCGCGCACGGGCACGACCACCGTCACGCCGTCGCCCGCGGCGACCTGCGGGCCGTCGCGCTCCGGCGTCCACCACAGCCCGGTGCTCCAGCCCAGCGCGCCGCCGATCGCGGCGATCAGCGCCGGGTACGCGTCCGCCTCGCTCTCGGCGTGCGCGAGCACGTGCTCGACCGCTTGGAGGGTGCGCAAGAGCGTGGCGGCTTGGGCCATCGGAGGCAGACCGTATCCGGCCCGGGCACGCCGGATCGGCGTGGCTCTCCGCGCCACTTAGTCGGACGTCCGACTATCATCCGCGGCAATGGCCACTTCGAACCGCAAGATCCGCGTCGTGGTGGCCAAGCCCGGCCTCGACGGCCACGACCGCGGCGCCAAGATCATCGCCCGCGCGCTGCGCGACGCGGGCATGGAGGTGATCTACACCGGCCTGCACCAGACGCCGGAGCAGATCGTCGAGACGGTGCTGCAGGAGGACGCCGACGCCGTCGGGCTCTCGATCCTCTCCGGCGCTCACATGACGCTCGTCCCGCGCGTGGTGGAGCTGCTGCGCGAGCAGGACGCGGGCGACGTGCTCGTCACCGTCGGCGGGACGATCCCGAACCAGGACATCCCGCAGTTGAAGGAGCTCGGCGTGGCCGCGGTGTTCACGCCGGGTGCCCCGACCCAGGACATCATCGATTTCATCAAGGGCGCGGTGACGCCGTAACTGTACCGTCTGGACGGTATACTTACTGGCATCATGACCGCGTTCCTCCTGGCCTTTGCCATCTCCTCCGAAGTCGCCGCGACTCTTGCCCTCAAGGCATCCGACGGCTTGTCCAGACCCTTGCCCGCGGCGATCGTCGTCGTGGGTTACGGGGTCTCCTTCTGGCTGCTCGCGCTGGTCCTCAAGCATCTCTCGGTCGGCACGACGTACGCCGTCTGGTCGGCCGTCGGGACCGCCGCCATCGCGGTCATCGGCGTCATCGCCTACGGCGAGACGGCCAACGCCCTCAAGATCGCCTCGCTCGGCCTCATCGTGCTGGGCGTGGTCGGGCTGAATGCCGCGGGAACGCACTAAGTCCAAGCTGCTCGACGCCGCCGGGGCCGTCGTGCGCCGCGATGGCCCGCAGGCGCTGACGCTCGACGCCGTCGCCGCCGAGGCCGGCGTCTCCAAGGGCGGCCTGCTGTACCACTACGGCACCAAGCAGGAGCTGATCGAGGCGCTCGTCGCCCGCTGGCTCGCCGACTTCCAGCACGACATCGACGCCGCCGACCCCCACTTCGTGCGCGGGTACGTACGCGCCTCGGACCCCGCGGGCGAGGTCGCCGACGAGCTCGGCCTGCTGGCGGCGCTCGTCGCCGATCCCGCCGTGCTGCGTACGGTGCGCGAGCGCTACGCGATCTGGCAGGATCGCGTCGAGCGCGAGGGGAGCGATCCCGTCGACGCGACCGTGGCCCGGCTGGCCGCGGACGGGCTCTGGCTCGCCGAGCTGCTGGGCATGGCGCCCCCGCGGGGAAGGCTGCGGGAGCAGGTGCTGACCCGATTGCTCGAGTTGGCCGGCCCTGGCGATTGACTCGTCAGTCAACACGCTACGATCTCGAACGTCCGTTCTTGCGAAGAGGTGACTCAGTGAAGATCTGCGTCCTGGTCAAAGAGGTGCCGGACGCCGCCGTCGAGAAGCGCATCAACGCCACGACGGGGCGCCTGGACCGGAGCGGGGAGAAGAACCTCAACCCGTTCGACACGCATGCCATCGAGGCGGCGATGCAGCTCAAGGAGGGCGGGGCGCTCGCCGTCGACGAGGTGGTCGCGGTCACGATGGGGCCCGAAAGTGCCGTCCGGGCATTGACCAAGGCCGTGTCCCTGGGCGCCGACCGCTCGGTGCACCTCACCGACGAGGCGCTGGCCGGCTCCGATGTCAACGGCACCGGCTACGCGCTGGCCAAGGTGCTCGAGAGCGAGTCGCCCGACCTGGTCCTGCTCGGCCAGCAGTCCGACGACGGCGAGTGCTACACGATCGGCGCCGTCGTCGCCGACCACCTCGGCATGCCGTCGCTCACGCAGGTGATCAAGATCGACGTCCAGGACGGCGGCCTGCGCTGCGAGCGCCAGGCCGAGTACGGCTACGACACCGTCCAGGTCGAGCTTCCCGCCGTCATCTCCGTCGGCGACGCGATCAACGAGCCGCGCTACCCGTCGCTGAAGGCGATCATGGGCGCCAAGAAGAAGCCGCTCGACGCCAAGTCGGCCGCTGCCGTCGGCATCGAGGCCGACCGCGTCGGCTACGACAACGCCCGCGCGCACTGCACGGACTTCGCCGCGCCGCCCGCCAAGTCCGCGGGCCAGATCATCGAGGACGAGGACACCAACGAGACGGTCGAGAAGATCGTCGCCTGGCTGGACGAAAGGAAGCTCCTGGCATGAGCGGCATCCTCGTGTACGCGCTCCACTACGAGGGCGCGTTCAACAAGAACTCGCTCGGCGCCGTGTCCGAGGGCGCCCGCCTGGCCGGCGAGCTCGGCACCGAGTGCCACGCGATCGTGGTCGGCGAGGGCATCGGCGACGACCTCGCGGCCCAGCTCGGCACCTACGGCGCCTCGAAGGTCTACCGCGTCGAAGGCCCCGAGGGCCTCGCGCAGCCGGTCGTCGACGCGATGGCCGCGGCGATCGAGGCCGGCGGCCACGACTACGCGCTCTTCGGCGGCGGCCTGCTCGGCTTCGAGATCGGCGCCGGCCTCGCCGCACGGATGGACGGCGGCGTCTGCATGGAGGTCACCAACGTCCGCGTCCAGGACGGCAAGCTCGTCGCCGAGCGCCCGATCCTGCAGGACTCGCAGATCTCGAGCGTGCACTACCGCTCCGGACTGGGCGTGATCATCGGCCGGCTCAATGCCTTCGAGGCGCAGGAGACCGGCGGGACCGCGACCGTCGAAGACCTGAGCGTCGAGTTCCGCCCGCACTCGCTGAAGGCCACGATGGTCCAGCGCGGCGAGCAGCGCGGCGCCGACGTGAACATCGAAGATGCCGACATCCTCGTCGCGGGCGGACGCGGCTTGGGCAAGGCCGAAGGCTTCGAGCAGCTCGAGCAGCTCGCGGGCGCGCTCGGCGGCGCCGTCGCGGCCACCCGCGCCGTCGTCGACGCCGGCTGGTACTCGTACTCCGCCCAGATCGGCCAGACGGGCAAGACCGTCGCGCCGAAGCTCTACCTCGCCGCCGGCATCTCCGGCGCGATCCAGCACAAGGTGGGCATGCAGGCGTCCGAGAACATCGTGGCGATCAACAAGGACTCCAACGCCCCGATCTTCGAGTTCTCCGACCTGGGCGTCGTGGGCGACCTGCACAAGATCGTCCCGAAGCTCACGGAGGCCGTGAAGGCGAAGAAGGGGGCGTAACCCATGTCAGCCGCTCCGAGCCAGTTCCCGCCGCCGGTCGATTCGGCCGCCGAGTTCGTCGGTCCGCCGGCGGACGCCGAGGACGAGCGCATCGAGGTCGGGGTCGCGATCGTCGGCGGCGGCCAAGCCGGGATGGCGTGCGCCATCCGCCTGATGCAGCTGCTCGAGGACGATCCCGAGCTGGCGGAGCGGCTCGGCGAGGTACCGGTCGCCGTGATCGAGAAGGGCCGCGTCGCCGGAGCGCACCAGCTCTCCGGCGGCGTGATGAACCCGTCGGCGATCCGCACGCTGCTGCCCGAGGACGACTCGTGGCCGCACTGGGGCGAGGTCAAGCGCGAGACCGTCTACTTCATGCTCAACCGCAAGCGCGCGGTGCCGCTGAAGCCGACGCCGCCGCCGTTCCGCAACCACGGCAACTACGTGGTCAGCGTCGCGGAGCTCAACCGCTGGCTCGCGGAGAAGGCCGAGGAGGCGGGCGCCTACATCCTCGCCGAGACCGTCGGGCAGAAGCTGCTCGTGCAGGACGACAGGGTCGTCGGCGTGCGCACGGGCGACAAGGGGCGCGACAAGAACGGCGGCGAGAAGTCCAACTTCGAGCCGGGCTCGGACGTGATCGCGCAGGCCACCGTGCTGGCCGAGGGCTGCTGGGGCCATCTCACGGGCGCGGCGATGAAGGCGCTCGAGCTCGCGCCGCAGGACCCGCAGGTGTGGGCGCTCGGGGTCAAGGAGGTCTGGGAGGTCCCGAAGCCGTTCGAGAAGATCGTCCACACGCTCGGCTGGCCGCTGCGCGGCGGGGCGAAGTGGAAGGAGTTCGGCGGCTCCTGGATCTACGGCATGAACCGCGAGGGCGAGGCGCCGAAGGTGTCGATCGGGTTCGTCACCGGCCTCGACTACACCGACGCGCGCTTCAGCGTCCACGACGTCCTGCAGGAGTTCAAGCTGCACCCGCTCGTCCGGAGGTTCCTCGCCGACGGCAAGCGCGTCGCGTGGGGCGCGAAGGCGATCCCCGAGGGCGGCTACTGGGCGCTGCCCAGGCTGCACGCGCCGGGCATGGTGATCGCCGGCGACGCGGGCGGCATGGTCAACGTGCCGCGGCTGAAGGGGATCCACTACGCGATCGAGTCCGGCCGGATGGCCGCGGACACGATCTACCGGCAGCTCAAGGCCGGCTCGTCGGACTTCTCGTCCTACGAGACCTCCGTCCTGAACTCCCCGATCGGGAAGGACCTCTACGAGTCGCGCAACATGAAGCAGCCGTTCGGCAAGGGCCTGGTCCTCGGCGGCGCGATCACCAACGCGATGGTGGTCACGAAGGGCCGCTTCCCGGGCGGGCACTGGGCGACGCATCGCGACTCCGAGGCGCCGCTGACGCTGAGCGATCGCCACAAGCGCTATCCGAAGCCCGACGGCAAGTACACGTTCGACAAGCTCTCGGGCGTCTTCCTCACCGGCAACGCGACGCGCGACGACGCGCCGTCGCACATCCGGATCGAGCGCAAGGTGCCGCGCGAGATCGCCGAAGGCTGGGCCTGGATGTGCCCGGCCGGCGTCTACGAGCTGCCCGAGGACGCCCCGGAGGACGGCTTCGTCGACCTGATCGTGAACCCGTCCAACTGCGTGCAGTGCGGGGCGATCACGGCCAAGGGCGGCCGCCTCACGCCCCCCGAGGGCGGCGACGGCCCGGTCTACCAGATCACGTAAGCTCCGCCCATGACACGGCTCATCCGCGGCGGGCGGGTCGTCACCGCCGCCGACGCGTTCGACGCCGACGTGCTGATCGACGGCGAGTCCGTCGTGGCCGTGGGCTCCGGCCTCGAGGCCGACGACGTCATCGACGCCTCCGGTTGCCTGGTCCTCCCGGGGCTGATCGACAACCACACGCACCTCTCGATGCCGTTCGGCGGTACCTGGAGCTGCGACGACTACGACACGGGCACGGCGGCGGCCGCGGCCGGCGGGACGACGTGCATCGTCGACTTCTGCATCCAGTACGTCGGCGGCACGCTCGCCGACGCGCTCGAGGAGTGGCACGGCCGCGCCGACGGCGCCGCGCACATCGACTACGGCTTCCATGTCGCGATCACCGACGCCCGGCCGGAGGTCGTGGCCGAGATGGAGCGGTGCGTCGCCGAGGGCGTGTCGAGCTTCAAGGTCTTCATGGCCTACAAGGGCGCGCTGATGGTCGACGACGAGCAGTTCCTCGCCGTGCTCGAGCAGACGGGCAGGACCGGCGGCCTCGTGATGGTGCACTGCGAGAACGGCGACGCCGTCGTGCGCTACCAGAAGGAGGCCATGGAGGCGGGCAACACGGACCCGCGATTCCACGCCTGGTCGCGGCCGCCGGAGGTCGAAGGCGAGGCGACGGGGCGCGCGATCCGGCTCGCCGAGTGGACCAAGCGACCGCTGTTCGTCGTGCACGTCACCTGCGAGGACGCGGTCGTCGAGATCCAGGCGGCGCGCGACCGTGGTCTGCCGATCTACGGCGAGACGTGCCTGCAGTACCTCTTCCTGACGGTCGACGAGCTGGCGCGGCCGGGGTTCGAGGGCGCGAAGTTCGTCTGCTCGCCCCCGCTGCGCGAGAAGCGCCACCAGGAGGTCCTCTACAAGGCGCTGCGCCAGGGCGCGCTGCAGGGCATCTCGACCGACCACTGCCCGTTCAACTACAGCGGCCAGAAGGAGCTCGGGCTGGGCGACTTCACGAAGATCCCGAACGGACTGCCCGCGATCGAGCACCGGCTCTCGCTGCTCTACGACGGCGCCGTGCGGACCGGGAAGCTCTCCGAGACCGAGCTGGTCGCGCTCACCTCGCACGGCCCGGCGCGCATCTTCGGCCTGGATCGCAAGGGCACGATCGCGCCCGGCTACGACGCCGACATCGTGATCTTCGATCCCGAGAGGACGCAGACGATCTCGGCCGCGACGCACCACATGAACGTCGACTACGACCCGTTCGAGGGCTGGGAGGTCCGCGGCGCGCCCCGAACCGTGCTGTGCCGCGGGACGACGGTCTTCGACGACGGGGAGGTGGTCTCCAAGCCGGGCTACGGGCGCTACGTCAAGCGCTCGCTGTTCGCGCCCCCCGGACGCCAGCCGGTGCCGGCGTGAGGTTCGGCGTCACGGTCCTTCCCGACCCGCCGTGGCAGCGGGTCGTCGAGCTGATCGGGCTCGCCGAGCAACACGGCTTCGACAGCGGCTGGACGTACGACTCGCCGATCCTGTGGCAGGAGCCGTACCCGCTGCTGACGCTGATGGTCCAGCAGACCTCGCGGATGCGGCTCGGCCTGTGCGTGACCAACCCGGTCACGCGCGAGCCGGCGGTGACCGCGAGCGCGTACGCGACGCTGCAGGACATCTCCGGCGGGCGGATGCTGATGGGCATCGGCCGCGGCGACTCGGCCGTGCGCGTGATGGGCCGCAAGCCGACGCCGATCAAGCTCTTCGAAGAGCGGGTGACGATGATCAAGGACTTCACCAACGGCCGCGAGGTGGAGTGGGAGGGCACGCCGATCAGGCTCAAGTGGGCCGCCGGCCTGCCCGAGGTGCCGCTGTACGTCGCCGCCTACGGGCCGCGCGCGCTGGGCGTGGCGGGCCGCGTCGCCGACGGCGTGATCATCCAGCTCGCCGACCCCGAGATCATCCAGTGGACGATGGCGACGGCGCGGCAGGCCGCCGAGGAGGCCGGGCGCGATCCGGCCGCGCTGAAGTGCCTGGTCTGCGCGCCCTCGAAGGTGTCCGGCGACATCGCGCAGGCGCGCGACGAGGTGCGCTGGTTCCCCGCGATGGTCGGCAACCACGTCGCCGACATCATCCGCGTGCACGGCGAAGGCGGGAACATCCCGCACGCGCTGACCGACTACATCCGCGACCGGGACTCCTACGACTACAGCGAGCACTCGCGGGTGGGCGCGCAGCACGGCTCGTTCGTGACCGACGAGATCTGCGACCGCTTCTGCGTGATCGGCTCAGTCGCGCAGGTGACGGAGAAGCTGCGCGAGCTGGAGTCGATCGGCGTAGACGAGTGGATCGTCTACCTGATGACGCACGACCAGGAGGAGACGCTCGAGGCCTACGGCCGCGACGTGATCCCGGCGCTCGCCAGCTCGTAGAGCCGCCCGAACGCCCGCAGCGCGACCAGGAGGTCCTCCTCCGGCGTGTCCTCGACGGGCGAGTGGCTGACCCCGCCGGTGGAGCTGGAGAAGACCATCACCGCGGGGAGCACGCGCGCGACCTCGGCGCAGTCGTGCAGCGCGCCGCTCGGCAGCCGCGGCGCCTCGTCGCCGGTGGTCTCCGCGACGGCCTGGGCAGCGAGCTCGACCAGGTGCTCGTCGAACGGCACTGGATCGATCTGCCAGATCCGCGTCCACTCGACCTCGACGCCTTCCTCGGCCGCGATCCGGTCGGCGGCGGCCTTGACGTCGGCGAGCATGTCGCGCAGCTGCTCGGGCGTGAACGCGCGCTGGTCGAGCGTGACCTCGCAGCGCTCGTTGATGATCGTCGGGATGCCGGGCTCCGCCTTCACGGTGCCGATCGTCGCGACCCCGCCGCGCGCGATCGCGCTGTCGCGCGCGGCGAGGCCGAACTTGGCGGCCGCGAGGAACGCGTCGTGGCGCAGGTCCATCGGCGTCGAGCCCGCGTGGCTGGCCCTGCCGGTGAACGCGATCGCGTGGCGCTCGACGCCGTAGCAGCCGATCACGGCGGCGGCGGGCTTGCCGGCCTCCTCGAGCCGCGGGCCCTGCTCGATGTGCAGCTCCAGGTAGGCGTCGATGCCGTCGAGCGTCGCCTCGCCCATGGCGTCCAGGTCCACGCCGTGGGCCTTCAACGCGTCGGGGAGCGTCGTGCCCTGCGCATCGGTGAGGGTGCGGACGGCGTCGGGGTCCAGCGTCCCGGCGGCGGCCGAGGAGCCCAGCAGGCTGCGGCCGAAGCGCGCGCCCTCCTCGTCGGCCCAGTCGACGAGCTTGAGCGTGACCTTGCCGTCATGTGCGCGCAGGCACTCGAGCGCGGCGGCGATGCCGAGCGCGCCGTCCAGCCAGCCGCCGTGCGGGACGGCGTCGATGTGCGAGCCGACGACGAGCACCTCGTCGCTCTCGCCGGGCTTGGTCGCCCACAGGTTCCCGGCGGCGTCGCGCTCGACGGTGGCGCCCGTCTGTTCGATCTTCGCGAGCAGCCATTCGCGCGCCCTGGCCCAGTCGTCGGACCACGCGAGGCGGCGAGCGCCGCCCTCCCCGCCGGTCAGCTCGGCGAGCTCGCGCAGGTCGGCCAGCGGGCGCTGGGGATCGAATTCCGGCACCGGGCGGAACGATAGGCGAAGTCGCGGCCCCGCGCTGCGCGCTCGTCTCGCTGCGGGTATTCGCCCAGAGGGCGAAACTCGCGGGCGGTCGAGGGGTTCTTTGCGCACTGATGTGGCGCTGGATCCTTGTCATCGTCGCCGTCGCGCTGGGAGCGGCGGCCCAACCCGCGCACGCCGCGACCACGCTCGGTCAGGCGGTCCTCGTGCGCTGCGACCAGGGCGTCGCGACGTTCGAGGGGCGCGTGACGCCGCTGCGGCGCGCCGTCAGGACGCAATTGCGCTTCACGCTGCAGGCGCGCACGCCTGACGACCCGGAGTGGACGCGCGTGCCGGCGCCCGGCTTCAGGACCTGGATCACCGCGCCGCGGGCCGGCCGCTACCTGTACGACAAGACCGTCGAGCAGCTGCTGGCGCCGGGGGAGTACCGCGCGCTGGTGGAGTTCCGCTGGCGCGACGCGCGCGGGCGCACGGTCCGCGGCGACCGCGCGTACACGAGGGTCTGCCGCCAGCCCGATCCGCGCCCAGACCTCGCGATCGCCTCGCTGAACGTCGGCGACCGCTACGTCGCGGTCGTCAGCAACGACGGCCGCGGCGCCGCCGGGCCCTTCAAGGTCGCGTTCACGCGCAACGGCGAGCCGCTTGGAAGCGTCGACGTGCAGGGCCTTGCGGCCGGCGGCCACACGACCGCGTCGCTGTCGGCCCCGGCGTGCACGGCGGGGGAGCTGATCGCCGCGCAGGCCGACTCGCTCGACACCGTCGACGAGGCCGACGAGGACGGAAACGTGCTGAGCGTAACGTGTTGAGCCGCTGCCTACACTGAGATGAACCATGAAGACTGAAATCCATCCCGCGTACGCGGACGTGACGGTCCGCTGCACGTGTGGCAACGAGTTCGTGACTCGCTCGACGAAGGGCGACCTGCACGTCGAGATCTGCTCGAACTGCCACCCGTTCTACACCGGCAAGCAGAAGCTGGTCGACACCGGCGGCCGCGTCGAGCGCTTCCAGCGTCGCGCCGCCAAGCGCGCCCGCGGCTGAAGTATTCCGTCGGCCCTGCCGACTACATAGCTCGTGAGCGAGAGCCCGCTGACCGCACAGCGCGACGCCCCGGTCGGCGGGCAGGCCGTCCTCGAGGGCGTGATGATGCGCGGCGTCTCCACCTGGGCGGTCGCGGTCCGCAAGCCGGCGCCGGAGCAGCTCGTCGACGGCAAGCTGCCGCGCTCTTCGCTTCCTGAGGGCGAGATCGCGGTCGAGTCCCTTCCGGTCGTGTCCTGGACGCGCCGGTCGCCTGTGCTGCGCCGGCCGGTCGTGCGCGGCGTGGTCGCGCTCGGGCAGTCGCTGAACATCGGCTTCAACGCGCTCTCGATCTCGGCCAACGCGCAGCTGGGGGAGGAGCAGAAGGAGCTCGGCGGCGCGGCGTGGGCGGCGACGATCGCGGCGGCCCTGGCACTGGCGGTCGGCCTGTTCTTCGTGGTGCCCGTCGCGCTGACCAGCCTGATCAAGGACCGGCTGGACTCCGCCTTCCTCTTCTGGCTCGTGGAGGGCGTGCTCCGGACTGGGATCTTCCTCGGCTACCTCGCCGTGCTCTCGCGCCAGCGCGAGCTGCGGCGCGTGTTCGAGTACCACGGCGCCGAGCACAAGGTGATCGCCTGCTACGAGGCGGGCCTTGCGCTCGAGCCCGAGACCGCCCGGCGCTTCTCCCGCCTGCACCCGCGCTGCGGCACGAGCTTCCTGCTCGTCGTCATGATCGTCGCGATCTTCGTCTTCGCCCCGCTCGGTCTGCCGGCCTGGTACCTGCTCGTCGCGACGCGCATCCTCGGCGTCCCGCTGATCGCCGGCATCTCGTTCGAGCTGATCAAGTGGGCCGGCCGCAACCGCGCGAAGGGCTGGGTGCAGGCGATCATGTGGCCTGGGATGCAGTTGCAGAAGCTGACGACGCGCGAGCCCGATCTCGCGCAGCTGACGGTCGCGATCGCGGCGTTGCAGGCGGTGCTCGACGTCGAGGACCCGCGCGAGGCGTCCGGCGAGGACCTGCTCGGCATGGAGGTCGTCGCCTAACTCCTAGACTCGATCGCCTTGTGATCGAGTCTTTGGTGGAGCAGATCGAGGCGCGCTTTGCCGACGCGCAGGCGCAGATGGCCGACCCCGAGGTGATCTCGGACCGGCAGCGCTTCGCCGACGCCGGGCGGCTGTTCAACCACCTCGCGCCGGCGGCCAAGCTGGCCGAGGAGTGGCGCCGGGCGGTGTCGGACGCCGAGGGCGCCGAGGAGCTGCTCGCCGAGGGCGAGGATCCCGAGATGCGCGCGGAGCTCAACGACGCGCTCGAGCGGATCGAGCGCCTCGAGGAGGAGATCCGCCTCGCGATGGTCGAGCGCGACCCCAACGACGAGAAGAACGTGATCGTCGAGATCCGCGGCGGCGCGGGAGGCGACGAGGCCGGCATCTGGGCCGGCGACCTCTACCGGATGTACAACCGCTACGCCGAGCGGCTGGGGTACAGGGCCGAGACGATGGCGGCCTCCGACGGCTCCTACACGTTCGAGATCAAGGGCGACGGCGCGTACTCGGTGTTCAAGTTCGAGGGCGGCACGCACCGCGTGCAGCGCGTGCCGGAGACCGAGTCGCAGGGGCGCATCCACACGTCGACCGCGACGGTCGCGGTGCTGCCCGAGGCCGAGGACGTGGAGGTCGAGATCGACCCGAACGACCTCCAGATCGACGTCTACCGCTCATCCGGGCCGGGAGGCCAGTCGGTCAACACGACCGACTCGGCCGTGCGGATCACGCACAGGCCGACGGGCGTCGTGGTCTCGATGCAGGACGAGAAGTCGCAGCTGCAGAACCGCGAGCGGGCGATGAAGGTGCTGCGCGCGCGGCTCTACGAGGCCAAGGTGCGCGAGCAGCAGGAGGCGCTGTCGGCGGACCGCAAGTCGCAGGTCGGCACCGGCGAGCGCGCGGAGAAGATCCGCACGTACAACTTCCCGCAGCGGCGCGTGACCGACCACATCGGCTCGCGTGGGCTGGCGTCGCGCGAGGCGAGCGTCACGTGGCACAACCTCGACGAGGTGCTCGCGGGCTCGCTCGACGAGATCACGGCGACGCTGCAGGACGCCGAGAAGCGCAAGCGCCTCGAGGATCAGGCGGAGGCCTGATGGCGCGCCGCCCGCTGGCGGCGACCAGCGTCCGCGACGCGCTCGACTCCGCCGCGATCCCGCTGACGGCGGCGGGCGTCGACACGCCGCGGCTCGACGCCGAGGTCCTGCTCGCTCACGCCCTGGGCGTCGACCGCGGCATGCTGATCGCCCACCCGGGGCGGGAGCTCGAGCCGTCGGAGGCGCGGTGGTTCCAGGACGCCGTGCGGCGGCGGCGCGAGCGCGAGCCGGTCGCCTACATCGTGGGCTCGAAGGGCTTCCGCTTCCTCGAGCTGGCGGTCGACCGCCGCGTGCTCGTGCCGCGGCCGGAGACCGAGCACGTCGTCGAGGCGGCGCTGGGCCTGCCGGCGGGCGCCCGTGTCGTCGACGTCGGGACCGGCTCGGGCGCGATCGCGCTCGCGTTGAAGCAGGAACGCCCGGACCTGGTCGTCTTCGGCACCGACGTCTCCTCCGGCGCCCTGGACGTCGCGCGCGGGAACGCGTCGCGGCTCGGCCTCGACGTGACGTTCGCGCTCGGCGACCTGCTGGCGGGCGTCGAGGACGTGGACGCCGTCGTCTCCAACCCGCCGTACATCGCGGACGGCGAGCCGGTCATGCCGGAGGTGTCCCGCTACGAGCCGCATGAGGCGCTCTTCGCGGGTCCCGACGGCCTCGCCGTGATCCGGCGGCTGACGGCCGCGACGACGGCGCCGTTGCTCGCGCTCGAGCACGGCGAGGGCCAGGGCGACGCCGTCGAGGCGATCCTGCGCGACGCGGGGTTCGCCGACGTGGAGCGCGTCCGCGACCTGGCGGGGATCGAGCGCGTGGCGCTGGGGCGGCGCGCGCCGGCCGGGCGGAGACCGTGAGCGACGCGGCGGCGTTCTCGCGCGCGCTCGCCGCCGGCGGGGTCGTCGTGTTTCCCGCCGACACCGTGTACGGGCTCGCGTGCGACCCCGAGGACGCCGCGGCGGTCGCGCGTCTGTACGCGCTCAAGGGGCGCCCGCCGGACAAGCCGGCGGCGGTCATGTTCTTCGACCGCGAGGCCGCGTTCGCCGCGCTGCCGGAGCTCGGACCGCGGACCCGCGCGCTGCTGGAGCGGCTGCTTCCCGGCGGCGTGACCGCGCTGCTGCCGAACTCGCGCGGGCGGTTCCCGCTGGCGTGTGGGCCGGACCCCGCGACGCTCGGCCTGCGCGTGCCCGACGTCCCCGCCCTGCGCGCGGTCGCGCGGCCCGTGCTGCAGTCCTCGGCGAACGTGGCCGGCGGCCCGGACGCGCGGCGGCTCGACGAGGTCCCGGCCACGATCCGCGAGGCCGCCGACCTCGTGCTCGACGGCGGCGAGCTCGGCGGCACGCCGTCGACCGTGATCGACCTCCGCGGCTACGAGCAAGGTGCGTGGCGCATCGTCCGGCACGGCGCGGTCCCGGAGGCGGAGATCGCGGCGTGCGCGTCCTAGCGGCGCTCGCGCTCCTCTTCGCGGCCGGCTGCGGCGCCGAGGCCCCGAAGCCGGCGGCGCCGGAGCTCACGCCCGCCCAGCGCGAGGTCGCCGACGTCGCCGAGCGCTTCGTGCACGCGCTCGGCCGCGACGACTGGGCGGCGGCCTGCGCGACGCGCTCCTACGACGACCACCTCGCGCTCGCCCGCGAGGCCGGGACGTGCGAGCGCGCGCTCGAGCTCGCGTTCAAGGGCAAGGACCTCGCGCTGCTCTCCGGCACCGTCGCCGGCCGCGTGCGGATCGACGGCGATCGCGCCGGCGTGGACATGGTCCAGCGCGGCGCCGAGCGGACCCGCCTCCAGCTCTTCGCCGTCCGCGAGGCCGGCCGGTGGCTGCTCGAGGACCCGCGCTAGGGCTGCACGCTCCAGACGGTTGAGGTGGTTTGGGTGGCTAGGATTCGGCCGCGTGTGGCGGTGGGCGCTCGTGCTGCTGGTGTCGCTCGCCGTGCCGGCGGCGGCGGATGCGGCCGCCCCGGTGAAGGTCGGCGACGGTCCGCTGCTGGGGCTCGCCGCGCGCGGCGGCGCCGCTTTCGTCGTGTTCGAGCGCGACAGCGCCTCCACGCCGCTCGCGCTCGTGCGCTCCAGTGGCAGCTCCGCCGGCCGCCCCGCCGCGTTCGGGGGTCCCGGCGCCGAGAACGTGGACATGGCGGCGGGCGCCGAGGGCGTCCGCATCGCGTGGTCGCGGACGATCAGCTCGGCGTTCGAGTACTTCGTCGCCCCCGCGCAGCGCCTCGCCGATCCCGAGAGCGCCGGCTTCGGCACCGGACCGCCGCAGCTCGACGCGGCGGGCGAGCTCGCGTACCCGGACCGCGTCGGCAACGCCACGCTCGCCGGCCGCCCGCTCACGGACGACGCGCCGGAGCACCGGCACCTCCCGCTCGACGCCGCCGGAGGCCTCGTGCTCGACCTCGACCAGCAGCGCACCCACACCGAGCTGCGGCTCCTCGGCGGTCCGAGCCGCCCCATCCTCAGCGTCTCGCGCCTCGCCGACGTCGAGGCGTCGCTCGCGATCTCCGGGCACACCGCCTACGTCGCCTACGCGATCGGCGGCAGCACGCTGCTAGCCACCCAGCGCGGCGACGGCTGGACCACCCGCCGCATCGCGAGCGGCACGAGCGGCCGCCCGGCGGTCGCCCGGGCCGGGAGCACCACCTACGTCGCCTACGCGCGCAACGGCGCCGTCCGCCTCGGCGGCGCCCGCATCGCCGCGGGCGGCGGACCCCTGCTCGCCACCGACGGCACGCGCGTCTTCGCCGGCTACACCCACGCCGGCCGTGCCTACCTGTTCCGCGCGCGCTGATTCGCTACGGTCAATTACCCCCGCCAGGAGACGACGCCGATGACCGCACTGCAGCCCGACTACTTCGAGCGACCGCTGGCTGAAGTCGACCCCGAGGTCGCGGAGGCGATCGGCAAGGAGCTCGAGCGCCAGCAGCGCACGCTCGAGATGATCGCGAGCGAGAACTTCGTCCCCCAGGCCGTCCTGGAGTGCCAGGGCAGCGTGCTGACCAACAAGTACGCGGAGGGCTATCCCGGCAAGCGCTACTACGGCGGCTGCGAGTGGATCGACGTGATCGAGCAGCTTGCGATCGATCGCGCGAAGGCCCTCTTCGGCGCCGAGCACGCGAACGTCCAGCCGCACGCCGGCGCGCAGGCCAACACGGCCGTCTACCACGCGCTGCTGAACCCCGGAGATCGCATCATGGGGCTCGCGCTGGCCCATGGCGGCCACCTCAGCCACGGGATGAAGATCAACGTCTCCGGCAAGCTCTACGAGATCGTCCCGTACGAGGTCTCGCCGGAGGACCACCGGATCGACATGGACGAGGTCGAGCGGCTCGCCAAGGAGCATCGTCCGAAGCTGCTGCTCGCCGGCTGGAGCGCCTACCCGCGCTTCCTCGACTTCGAGCGCTTCCGCGCGATCGCCGACGAGGTCGGCGCCCTGCTGATGGTCGACATGGCGCACTTCGCCGGGCTCGTCGCGGCGGGCGTGCACCCCAGTCCGGTGCCGTACGCCGACGTGGTCACGAGCACCGTGCACAAGACGCTCGGCGGCCCCCGCTCCGGCGTGATCCTGTGCCGCGAGGAGTACGCGAAGAAGATCAACAGCGCGGTCTTCCCGGGCCAGCAGGGCGGCCCGCTCGAGCACGCGATCGCGGCCAAGGCGGTCGCGTTCAAGATTGCCGCCTCCGACCTCTTCAAGGAGCGTCAGGAGCGGACCGTCGCGGGGGCGAAGGCGTTCGGCGAGGAGCTGCTCTCGGCGGACAAGGTCAACGTGCTGACCGGCGGCACCGACGTCCATCTCGTGCTCGCCGACCTGCGCGAGTCCGAGCTCGACGGCCAGCAGGCCGAGGACCGGCTGCACGAGATCGGGATCACGGTCAACCGCAACGCCGTCCCGTTCGACCCGCGTCCGCCGATGGTGACGAGCGGCCTGCGCATCGGGACGCCCGCTCTGGCAACGCGCGGCCTGCAGGTGGACGACTTCCGCGAGCTCGGCCGGATCGTCGCCAAGGCGCTCGAGCCGGGCTTCGAGGACGCGCGCGCTGAGCTCGCCGAGCGCGTCGGCGCGATCGTCGACCGCTACCCGCTCTATACGCACCTGGGCTCGCCCGCCACGGTGTGACGCGGGCGCGCGGGGCCGGGTGTACGCTCGGCCCCGATGGCACGGGTCACGCTCCTCGCGCGCGCCGGGGACATCCTGTCCTCGGGCCTGAGCCGCGACGCGCGGCTGGAGCGGCTGACGAAGCTGCTGGTCCCGTCGCTGGCGTCGTGGTGCGCGATCGACCTCGTGGATGAGCGCGGCGCGGTGGTCCGCCAGATCGCCGAGCCCGGCGGCTTCCCGTTCGCGCCTGACGCGCCGCACGGCTCGGCGATCGTCGTCCGCACCGGCGAGCCCGAGCTGCTCCCGCGCGTCACCGACGACATGCTGTTCGCCGCCGCCCGCGGCGACCAGGAGCGGCTCGCCGAGCTCCGGCAGCTCGGCCTGACGTCCGCGCTGACCGTCCCGCTGACCGCGCGTGAGGGCGTCCTCGGGGCGATCACGCTGCTCTCGACGATTCGCGCGTACGGGCGCGAAGAGCTCGAGCTGGCGTGCGAGCTCGCCCGCCGCACCGCGTCCGCGCTCGAGATGGAGCGCTCGGCGGAGCGCTACCGCATGCTGTTCGAGGCGAGCCCGCTGCCGATGTGGGTCTACGACGCCGAGACGCTCGCCTTCCTTGCCGTCAACGACGCCGCGGTCCGCCACTACGGCTACTCCCGCGAGGAGTTCCTCGGGATGACGCTCCGCGAGATCCGGCCGCCTGAGGACGTCCCGCAGCTGCTGGTCAACGTGCGGGGCGACGGCGGTCCCGGCTCCCCGAATCCGGGCACATGGCGGCACCTGACCAAGGACGGCCGCGTGATCGACGTCGAGATCACCGCCGGGCGGATCGAGTTCGATGGCCGGCGCGCGGCGCTCGTGCTCGCCAACGACGTGAGCGAGCGCATGCGGCTCGAGCGGCGCCTGAGCGAGGCCGAGAAGATGGAGGCGGTCGGCCGCCTCGCGGGCGGCGTGGCGCACGACTTCAACAACCTCCTGACCGTGATCGGCGGCTACGCCGAGATCCTGCTCCAGCAGCAGAGCGGCCGCGACGAGCTGGAGGAGATCGCGCGCGCCGCCGAGCAGGCGTCGCAGCTCACGCGCCAGCTGCTCGCCTTCAGCCGCCGCCAGGTGCTGCACCCGCGCGTGCTCGACCTGAACGAGATCGTCGCCGGGATGGAGGGGATGCTCCAGCGCATCATCGGCGACGACATCTGCGTCGCGGTCAAGCTCGCCGACGAGCTCTCGCCGGTCGAGGCCGACCGGGCGCAGATCGAGCGCGTGATCCTCAACCTCGCCGCCAACGCGCGCGACGCGATGCCCGCCGGCGGCGCGCTCACGATCGAGACGGCGGACGTGATGCTGGACGCCGGCCATGGCGACGTCCCCGCCGGCCCCCACGTCCTGCTCGCCGTCAGCGACACCGGCATCGGCATGGACGAGGACGTCCGCCGCCACCTCTTCGAGCCCTTCTACACGACCAAGCCGTCCGGCCAGGGCACCGGCCTCGGGCTCGCGACGGTGTTCGGCGTCGTCAAGCAGAGCGGCGGCGGGATCTACGTCTACAGCGAGCCCGGGCGCGGGACGACGTTCAAGATCTACCTGCCGGCGCGGGCGGGCGCGCAGCCCGAGCCGGAGGTCGACGGCGCCGGCGGCGCGGCGGCCCGCGGCAGCGAGACGATCATGGTCGTCGAGGACGACGCCGGGGTGCGCGAGCTCGTGCGGCTGATGCTCGAGGCCAACGGCTACGAGGTCCTCACCGTCGAGGACGCCGCCGAGGCGACGCGCGTGTGCGCCGAGCGACCGGATCGGGTCGACCTGCTGCTCACCGACGTCGTCATGCCCGGCGTGAACGGGCGCGCGCTGGCCGAGCGCCTGGGCCGGCTCGCGCCTGGGATGCGCGTGCTGTTCATGTCCGGCTACTCCGACGAGGCCGTCCACCGCCACGGCCAGATCACCGCGACGGCGGCGTTCCTGGAGAAGCCGTTCACGGAGCGCGCGCTGGCGCGCAAGGTGCGCGAGGTGCTCGACGCCCCGGCGGGGATGGTCGAGGGCCTGCGCCGGTCCTCGAGCGGCGCCTAACGGCGGCCGAGCGTGAGTTTGTGCGGCTGGGCGGCGACGAGCGGCTCGAGCGCGAGGGCGACGTCGGCGGCTGCCGGCCGGCTCCCGGGGTCCGGGTCCAGCCCCGCGCGCAGGATCTCCGCCAGCGCGGGCGGCGTGCGGCGCGGCAACGGGGTGGGCGCGCGGGCGCCGGCGGCCGCGGTGTAGACGGTCGCGCAGAGGCCGTAGACGTCGGCCGGCGCGCCGAGGCGCCCGTCGGGCTCGGCCTGCTCGGGCGCCATGTAGGCGTCGGTGCCGATCGGCACGCGCACGCGCCCGGCCTGCTCGTGCGTGCGCGCGACGCTGAAGTCGATCAGCCGCGGCGGCGCGCCCATGACGACGTTGGACGGCTTGACGTCGAGGTGCACGACCCGCTCGGCGGCGAGGTAGTGCAGCGCCGACGCGAGGTGCATGCCGAGCGGCAGCAGCTGCTCGAGCGCGAGCGGCCCATGGTGCTCCAGCAGCTCGGCGAGCGTCGGGCCGTCGAGGTGCTCGAGGACGAGGTGGGGGAAGCGCCCCGCGGTGACCGCGCCGAAGCTGCGCATGACGACCGGGTGCGCGAGCCGCGCGAGCAGCTCCGCCTCGGCCGCGAGCTCGCGCAGCGCCGCCCCGTCGCTCGCCTGGTCAGGACGCAGGACCTTCGCGACGAGCACGGCGAGCCGGTGATCGTCCCAGACGAGGAACGTCTCGAAGCGCCGGCCGCCGCCGATGCGGCGCAGGATGGTGCGCCCCGGCGCGATCGGGTCGCCCTCGGCGAAGCCCCACGTCGGACGGTCGCGGGCCGCCCACGGCGGCGCGAAGGCGACCGTCGAGTCGTCGGGGCTCACGAAGCCTCGTCGCCGAGCAGCAGCGCGGCGTGCGTCTTGGAGCCGAGCACCGCGACCGGGTGCTGCGCGATCCAGCCGAGCGGCGCGGCGAGCGCGAGCGTCACGGCGGCGAGCGCCGCGGCGACGGCGACTCCGGGGGAGCGCCTGGTCGGCTCGCGACCGTCGTCGGCGAGGGCCAGGAAGGCGTGGGCAAGAGGCTGGGAGGACGTCATGGGGACCGGCACGGGTACGGCCGGCGTCGCGAGGGGGAATGCCCGCTGGAGCCGCACCGCAATCAGGTTTCACGCGACGGCGACGCGGGCTGCACCGGCGCGCGGCGGAGATCCGCGGGGGTCGCGCCGATCGCGTGTCTCGCCGTATTGACGGGCGCGGCGTCCCGCGCCCCTGCGATCCTTGCGTCTCGCCATGGAGCTCAAAGCCGTCTACGCCGGGCTGGTCGCGTTCGCGGTGGCGGCGCTGCTGACGCCCGTCGTCGCGCGCCTCGCGCGCCGCATCGGCGCGGTCGACGACATCAAGGCGCGCGGGCTCGCGCGCGACGCGACGCCGCTGCTCGGCGGCCTGGCGATCTTCGCCGGCGCGCTCGTGGCCGGCCTGCTGTTCCTCCCCGACAACGAGCGCACGCGCGGGATCCTCGAGGCGGCGGCGCTGATCACGGTGGTCGGCGCGGCCGACGACGCGCTGGACCTGCACCCGCTGGTGAAGCTGCTCGGGCAGGCGGCCGCGGCGGTCGTCCTCGTCAACGCCGGCGTCGAGGTCAGCACGTTCACGTTCCCGTTCGTCGGTCATGTGGACCTGGATCAGCTCGGCGGCGCGATCACCGTGCTCGGCCTCGTGCTGCTGATGAACGTCGTCAACTTCTCAGACGGCGTCGACGGGCTGGCGGCGGGGGTATGCGCGATCTCCGCGGTCGCGTTCGCGATCATCGCGTTCGACCTCGGGCGCGACACCGCCGGCGTGCTCGCCGGGATCGTCTGCGGCGCGGCGCTCGGGTTCCTGATGTTCAACTTCCACCCGGCATCGGTCTTCATGGGCGACTGCGGCTCGAACCTGCTCGGGCTGCTGCTCGGCGCCGTGATCGTCGAGGGCACGCTCAAGACGAACGCCCTGATCGCGCTGGTCGGCCCGCTGGTCGTGCTCGCCGTGCCGTTCCTGGACACCAGCTTCGTGGTCGCCAAGCGGATCAAGTACCGCCGGCCGATCTACCGTGGCGACTCCAACCACTTCCACCACCGCTTCTACCGGATCGGCTTCTCGCAGCGGCGGACGGTGCTCTACCTCTACGCCTGGTCGATCGTGATGGCGGGTGACGCGGTCGCGCTGCGGTTCGTGCCCTACTCGAAGACGAGCGGTCACCTCAACGCCGGCTGGGCCGCCCTGATGGCGGCGCTGCTGGTGCTCGGCGTCGCGGCCAGCGTGTACCTCGTCTGGGTGCTCGAGATCCTCAAGCTGCGCCGGCTGCGCGCGTGGCAGTTGCGGCGCACCGATCCCGGCACGTCCGAGCACGAGATCGACGAGCAGGTGCGCAAGGAGCTCGAGACCGGCGAGTTCTCGTCGCTGAGCTGACAGATTGCGCGGTTCGAACCCGGTGTGTGGCTAGCCGCACTGGCGCCGTCGCGGGGTGCGCTGGTACTTTGCCGTGACCACACGACCCCTCGAGGAGGTGAGCAGGGCTTTGATGACGATTTATAGGCACGTGACGCGCGGGCGCCTGCCCGCCTTCGGCGCGGTCAATCGCGCCACCCTGCTCGCGCCGTAGGTCGTCTCCCTCCGTCGCGGGCAGTCAACTGCCGCCCGTGACGATCTCCCCTCGCGAATGACTCGCGGGCGGCTTCCATCCAACCCACATGGGAGCCAACACCATGCATTCGCTCAATCACGCCGTGCTCGCCAGCGTCACCGCCGCTGAGCGCGGAGGCCGGACCACGCGCCGTGCGTTGCGGCGCGGCAGGCCGGAACGACCGCCCTCGCCGCCCATGCGCGGCCGCGCCGCGTACGCCGCGGGAAGGCTGGCGCGCCGGCTGGACCGCGAGATGGCGCGCCGCGCGGTCGTCTAAGCGCGAGCACGACCCGCGAGTTCGCCTGCGACGGGCGCCCTGAGGGGCGCCCGTCGATGGCCCTCACATTCCCGGCGCACCCTGCCGATATGGTCTTCGCGCTTGCGCGCGCGCCTCGTCATCTCGCTCGTGTGCGCCGCGCTCGCGGTGGTGGCCGGGCCTGCCCGGGCCGCGGCGGCCGCGCCGCCGCTCGTCGGCATCGGCGAGCAGAACCCGTCGATCTTCTCCGACGCCAAGTGGAAGGCTCTCGGCCTCAAGGACGTCCGGGTCGTCGCCGCCTACGACGCGCTGCACTCGCCGTGGCAGCTCGCCGACCTCGACGCCTACATGACGGCCGCACACGCCGCCGGCGCCCGCGTGCTGCTCGGCTTCGGCCACTCGCGCATGCCCGGCAAGGAGCACCACCTGCCGACGGTGGCGACGTTCACCAACGAGTTCCTCGCATTCCGCGCCCGCTATCCGTGGGTGAAGGACTACCTGACGTGGAACGAGGCCAACCACTGCAGCCAGCCGACGTGCCGCCATCCCGAGCGGGCCGCGAGCTTCTACAAGGCGATCCGCCGTCACTGCCGGGGGTGCCGGGTCGTGGCCGCCGACGTCCTGGACGGCTCGAAGATGGTCGGGTGGGTCCGGCGGTTCGCGAGCACGGTGGGAACGACGAAGGTGATCTGGGGCCTGCACAACTACATCGACGCCAACCGCTTCCGCAGCAGGGGGACGAAGGCGCTGCTGAAGGCGGTCAAGGGCGACGTGTGGTTCACCGAGACGGGCGGCCTGGTGCGTCGCAACAACGGCTCGACCGTCGTGTTCCCAGGCTCGACGCGGCACGCGGCGCAGGCGACCAACCAGGTCTTCAGGCTCGCCGAGCTGTCCTCGCGGGTGCGGCGGGTGTACCTCTACCACTGGACGCCGCCGCCCGGCCCGAACCCGACCTGGGACTCCGCCCTGGTCGACTCGCGCGACCGCCCGCGCCCCGCCTACGATGTGCTCAAGAAGTGGCTCGCCCGGCTCGGCATCTAGCGCTGCTCGCGGCCGCCGCGCTCGCCGTGACCGCATGCGGCAGCAAGGACGAGGGCATCTCCGGCGGCGGCAAGGTGATCGGCCGCACGGTGACCGTGTACTCGATCGCGCCCGATCCCTCAGGTGCGCAGCGCGACCTCGTGGACGGCGAGAAGCTCGCGCTGTCGGAGGCGCACGGGCGCGCCGGCGCGCTGAGCGTCAACTTCAGCTCGCTCGACGCCGGCGACGGCTCCGACGAGCAGGCCGCCGCGGCCGCGCGGCGGGCGATCAACGACCCGCAGATCATCGCCGCAGTCGCCGACGCCACGCCGGTGACGGTCCCGCTGTTCAACGCCGCGGGGATCCTGCAGGTCGCGCCGGCCGGCGACACCGGCCTCGCGCACGACGCGCAGGCGAACCCGTCCGGGCACCCGACGCTCGCGCCGCCCCCGCCGGCTGCCGTGCCGCCGGACTTCGACGCCCGCTTCCGCGCTGCGTTCGGCCGCGCCCCGCAGCCCACCGCGAAGGCGGGCTACCGGGCGATGCGCGGGATCATCGCGGCCGTCGCCAACGCGAGCTCGGGCAACGACCGCACGCTGGTGATCGCGAAATACCTCGCGGAGTCGCCTGCGGCGACTCGCTGAGGATCTCGAGCGAGTTCGACGCGCGCCGCGCAGGGCGCGAAACGCCGGGTGAACTCGCGGGCTGCCCGCTCAGCCCTCGAACGTGACCTCCAGGTTGATCTCCGGGACCGCGGCAAGCGCCTTGGAGAGCGGGCAGCCGGCCTTCGCGGCGTCGGCGGCCTCCCTGAACGCCGCCTCGTCGATACCGGGCACCTTGCCGCGCAGGTCGAGGTCGATCCGGGTGATCGCGAAGCCGTCGTCGACCTGCGCGATCGTCACCTTGGCCTCCACGTCGAGCGCCTCGGGCGGATTGCCCGCCTGCGTGAGCCCGACGCTCAGCGCCATCGCGAAGCAGGCGGCGTGGGCGGCGCCCAGCAGCTCCTCCGGGTTGGTGCCGGCGCCGTCCTCGAACCGCCCGCTGAAGTTGTACGGGCCTTCGAACGCTCCCGAGCTGAGCGCGACGGTGCCACCGCCACGCTTGAAGTCGCCCTCCCAATGGGCATTGGCGATCCGTGTCGGCATGTCTTTCCTCCGGGTCGGACTGCGTGCGCGGCCACTGTACGGCTAGCCTCTGCGGCGCGTCGTCCGGTTCGACCTCATCGGGCGCTCACCGGCGTCCGCTAGAGGCGGGTGTCACAAAGTTGTTACAAACTCTGAGAAGCCGCTACTATGGCCGTCGCCGAACCGGCCGGGGAGTAATTCCGTCCCTCTCCCGCCGCGCGAGCCCGCGCGGGGATGGCCTGGTACGGCGACTCCGCCAGCGATGAGCTCTGCCGCGATGCCCACTTCCGATCCATTGGTCGCCGTCCGTTATCTGGACGTCGTGATCGTCGTGCTCGCGGCGCCGTTCGTGATCCTGATGGGCGCGCCCGTGCTCGGCTATGTCGCCGGCGGCGCCGCCTGGATCGTGGGTCGCGTACTCGGCGTCTGGGTAGAGCGCTGGGCACGCACCAACAAGGATGCGCGCGCGCAGGTCGGCATCGGCTTCGCCGTGCTCATGGCACGTGTCTGGCTGCTCGGGCTTACCATCCTGCTCGTCGGCCTGAAGGGGGAGCGCGAGGACGGCCTGATGGCTGCGCTGCTCACCCTGGTCGCCTTCACGGTCTATTTCGCAACTTCGCTGCTTCTGCGCCCGATGGAGAGGAACGCGCCACCTTCATGAGCAAGACCCGGAAGATCGTCCTCGGCTCGCTCCTCGGCTACCTGCTGTTGACGGCGCTCGCGTTCATCGTCTTCGGCTCCGCGGGCAAGAACGAGAGCTTCAGGCCGCAGGACGAGTTCAACCTCGACACCTGGATCAACCTCCCGGGGTCGCTGGACATCAACAAGGCGGTCCTCTACCTCTTCATCGCCGGCGTCCTGACCTGCTGGACGATGACCTACGTCGCGCGCCGGATGCAGCAGCGGCCGAACCGCGTGCAGACCGCCGTGGAGACGCTCTTTACGCTGATGCGCGACAACATCACGCGCGGCAACATGGATGACCGGATGGCCGCGAAGTGGTTCCCGTTCATCGGGGCGCTCTTCCTCTTCATCTGGTTCTCGAACCTGATCGGGTTCATACCGCTGCCCACGTCGCACGAGAAGTTCTCGCTGTTCGGCTTGCGCATCCCGACCTTCGCGATCTACGCGGCGACGGCGAACGTGTCGGTCCCGCTCGTGCTCTCGCTGATCGTGTTCTTCTCGTACACGTTCGAAGGCATCCGCGCCAAGGGTCTCGGCGGCTACTTCAAGAGCCTCATCCCGGCCGGGGTGACGGGTGCGATGGCCGGCTTCATCTTCGTACTCGAGCTGCTGTCGAACGTGATGCGGATCATCTCGCTCTCCGTTCGTCTCTTCGCGAACATGCTCGCCGGCCACCTGATCATCCTCTTCATGGCCGGTGGTCTGGCCGTGCTCCTCGGGCTCGCCGGCATCGGCGTGTTCCTGCTTCCGCTCGGCCTCATCCTCTACCTCTTCGAGGTCGGCCTGGTGGCCACGCTTCAGGCGTTCATCTTCGCCACCCTGTCCGCGATCTACCTCGGCGGCGCGGTCGCCGAGTCCCACTAGAAGGAGTCCACCCAGTGCACGCTGCGACCCTGATCCTCAGCTTCATCTTCGCCGCCGCTGATGACGGTCAGAAGGCAGGCCGGGCGATCGCCCTCGGCGTCGGCGGCGGCCTTGGTGCCGTGGGCGCCGGCGTCGGCATCGGCATCATCTTCGGCAAGGTGATCGAGTCCGTCACCCGCCAGCCGGAGATGCGCGACGAGATCACTTCAATCCAGTGGCTCGGGTTCGCGCTCACCGAGGCCTGCTTCTTCTACGGCCTCGTGGCGGGCCTGATCGCCTTCTTCCTCTAGGACGATGCACCCCCTGCTTGCAGCCGAGAGCGGCAGCGGCAACCAGCTCGTCAGCCCCGTCGTGGGCGTGATGATCTGGACGCTGATCATCTTCGGCCTCACGCTGATCATCCTCTGGAAGGTCGCGTTCCCCCGCATCGCCGAGGCGCTGGACAAGCGCCAGAGGGCGATCGAGGAGTCGCTCGACCACGCGGCGAAGGTGCGCCAGGAGGCCGACGAGCTGCTGCGCGAGTACCGCGAGCGCCTGTCGGAGGCGCGCGGCCAGGCCGACGACATCGTCGCCCGCGCCCGCCGCACCGCGGACGTCGCCGAGTCCGAGACCCTCGCCGAGGCGCGCCGCAAGCGCGAGGAGATGATGGAGCAGACGCGCCGCGACATCGAGGCCGAGACGCGCCGCGCCATCCAGGAGATCCGCGCCGAAGTGGCGGATCTGACCGTGCTCGCGACCGAGAAGGTCACGCGCAAGACGCTCGACTCCGCCGACCAGAGGCGGCTCGTCGAGGAGGCGCTCTCCGAGCTCGACTTCGCCGCCCTCGCCTCCGAGGAGCGCGGCTAGGCCATGGAGGAGATCGCCGCGGTCTACGCCCGCTCGCTGTTCGAGGTGGCGAAGGAGCAGGACAAGCTCGACCTCGTACGCGAGCAGCTGGGCGCGTTCACGGACGCCCTCGACGAGACGCGCGAGCTCCAGGTGTTCTTCTTCTCGCCCTACTTCTCCACGCAGGAGAAGCAGGACGGGCTGGACCGCGCCGTCACGGACGCCGACCCGGTGGTCGTCAACTTCCTCAAGCTCCTGATCGAGAACCACCGCATGCCCGTCATCTTCCGCGTGCGGCGGGAGCTCGACCGGCTGTGGGAGGAGGAGAACCAGCTCCTGCCCGTGCGCGTGACGTCCGCCGTCGAGCTCGACGAGGGCACCGTGAACCAGATCGGCGACCGGATCGCCGAGCAGACCGGCCGCAAGGTCGACCTCTCGTCGCAGGTCGACCCCGACATCCTCGGCGGAATCGTCGTGCGCGTCGGCAACTCCATTCTCGACGCCTCAATCCGTAACCGACTGGAGAGCCTGCGCAAGCAGGTCGCTCGAGCGTAAGGAACTTCATGCAGATCAAGCCCGACGAGATCACCTCCATCCTCAAGTCCCGCATCGAGGGCCTCGACGCCGGCTCCGCCGAGCTGACCGAGGTCGGCACGGTGCTCTCGGTGGGCGACGGCATCGCCCGCATCCACGGCCTCGAGAACTGCGAGGCGTTCGAGATGCTCGAGCTGCCGCACGACGTGACCGGCCTCGCGCTCAACCTCGAGTCCGACAACGTCGGCGCCGTGCTCTTCGGCCCGTGGGAGCACATCTCCGAGGGCGACACGGTCAAGCGCTCGGGCCGCCTGCTCGAGATCCCCGTCGGCGAGCAGCTGCTCGGCCGCATCGTGTCCCCGCTCGGCGCGCCGCTGGACGGCAAGGGCGAGATCGACACGAGCGAGTTCCGCCCGGCCGAGTTCAAGGCGCCCGGCGTGGTCCAGCGCCAGCCGGTGAAGGAGCCGCTGCAGACCGGCCTGAAGGCGATCGACGCGATGATCCCGATCGGCCGCGGCCAGCGCGAGCTGATCATCGGCGACCGCCAGACCGGCAAGACGGCGATCGCGATCGACACGATCATCAACAACAAGGACACGGGCGTCATCTCCGTGTACGTCGCGATCGGGCAGCGCATGTCCACGGTGGTCGGCATCGCCAAGACGCTCGAGGACGCCGGCGCGCTGGATCGCACGATCATCGTCGCCGCTCCGGCCGACGAGGCGGCGCCGATCAAGTACATGGCGCCCTACGCCGGCTGCGCGATGGCCGAGTACTTCCTCTACAAGGGCGAACACGCGCTATGCGTGTACGACGACCTCACCAAGCACGCGTACGCGTACCGCCAGATGTCGCTGCTGCTGCGCCGCCCGCCGGGGCGCGAGGCGTACCCGGGCGACGTCTTCTACCTGCACAGCCGCCTGCTGGAGCGCGCCGTCAAGCTCAACGACGAGCTCGGTGGCGGCTCGCTGACCGCGCTTCCGATCATCGAGACGCAGGCCGGCGACGTGTCGGCCTACATCCCGACGAACGTGATCTCGATCACCGACGGCCAGATCTTCCTCGAGCCGAACCTCTTCTTCTCCGGCGTGCGCCCGGCCATCAACGTCGGCATCTCGGTGTCGCGCGTGGGCTCCTCGGCCCAGATCGCGCCGATGAAGCGCGTCGCCGGCCGCCTGAAGATCGAGCTGTCGCAGTACCGCGACCTCGAGGCGTTCGCGCAGTTCGGCTCTGACCTGGACCCGGACACGCAGCGCACGCTGGCGCGCGGCGAGCGGCTCGTGAAGTCGCTCAACCAGAATGAGCGCGACCCGCTCGCCGTCGAGGACCAGGTCGCCGTGGTGTACGCCGCGACGAACGGGTTCCTGGACCGCATCAGCGTCGACCGCGTGCCCGAGTTCAACCAGCAGCTGGTCGAGCGCCTGCACGCCGACGCCTCCGACGCGCTGGACAAGATGCGCTCCGGCGACTGGTCCGACGGGACCCAGGAGGCGCTGCGCAACGCGATCGAGCAGTTCGCCGACGACTTCGGCTACGACCTCGACGAGGAGGGCCACCCGCTCACCGAGGAGGACACGATCCGCGACGAGGAGCGCCGCCGGCGCGAGCAGCCGGAGGAGCAGGAGCGCGAGCCCGAGGCCGAGGCCGTCGGGGCGGAGGCCTAGCCTGTGGCCCCACCCGCACGCCCTGACGCCCCTGGATCGGCCGCTGATCACCGCCTGGCGGCGTCCTCGACCCTTGAAATCCCAGAGGGTTTCCTGCGGGACTGCGTCCTTGCCAGGCGGCGCCGGCGGCCGCCCAGGGACGCCATGACGCACGAGAGGAACCACTGACGCCATGGCGCTCAAGGACGTCAAGAACCGGATCTCCTCGGTCAAGAACATCCAGAAGATCACGCGCGCGATGGAGATGGTCGCGGCCGCGCGCCTGCGCCGGGCCGAGCAGCGCATCGAGGCGCTTCGGCCCTACGCGGGGGCGATCCGCCGGATGACGCGCCAGGCCGCGGAGGCGGCCGGGAACGTGCCGAGCCTGCCGATCCTCAACGAGCACGAGTCCGAGGACACGATCGCGCTGCTGCTCGTCACCGGCGATCGCGGCCTCGCGGGCGCGTTCAACTCGCAGATCGTGCGCGCCGGCGTCCGTGCCGGCTCGCAGTACGAGACCGAGGGCAAGAGCACGGTCTGGTACGCCTCCGGTCGCCGCGGCGTGTCGTCGCTGACGTTCCGCGGGCGCGACGCCAAGGGCGCCTACACGGGCTTCACCGACCGTCCCGCCTACGCCAACGCGCGCGAGATCGCGTCCGACCTGATGGCCGCCTACGTGGACGGCGAGGTCGATCGCGTCGAGATCATCTACAACCGCTACATCTCGCCGCTGACCCAGGAGGTCACGCGCGAGACGCTGCTGCCGCTGCAGCACGCGACGATCCTCGAGGGCGGCGAGGGCCTCGGCGGCCGCGCGGCCGGGGAGGAGGAGGGTCAGGACCACGGCAAGCACGCGCTGGTCGAGTACGAGCCCGATCCCGACGCGATCCTCGAGCGCCTGATCCCCGCCTACGTGGAGATCTCCATCTACCGCGCGCTGCTGGAGTCCACGGCGTCCGAGCACGGGGCGCGCATGACGGCGATGCGCAACGCCTCCGAGAACGCCGGGGACATCATCAAGGACCTCACGCTGGAGTTCAATCGCGAGCGCCAGGCCGCGATCACCCAGGAGATCATGGAAGTTGTTGCGGGCGCGGAGTCGCTCGTCTAAGGAGACCAATGGCTGCGACTGCTGATACCGAGACTCGGAACGTCGGCCGGATCGAGGAGATCCAGGGCGTCGTCATCGAGGCCGTCTTCCCCGACAAGCTGCCCGAGATCAACTCGGCGATCGTCGTCGAGCGCAAGGACAACCCGGAGGAGGCCGAGGGAATCAGCTCCGGCACCGGCACGCACCTCGTGTGCGAGGTCCAGCAGCACCTCGGCGACGATCGCGTGCGCGCGGTCGCGATGGACACCACCGACGGCCTCTCCCGCGGCACCGAGGTGATCGACACCGGCGGCCCGATCACGGTGCCGGTCGGCGACGTCACGCTCGGGCGCATCTTCAACCTGCTCGGCGAGCCGATCGACCAGGGCGCCGACATCGAGGTCAAGGAGCGCTGGCCGATCCACCGGCCCGCCCCGACCGTCGAGGACCTGACGCCGACGACCGAGATGTTCGAGACGGGCATCAAGGTCGTGGACCTGCTCGCGCCCTACGCGCAGGGCGGCAAGGTCGGCCTGTTCGGCGGCGCCGGCGTGGGCAAGACGGTGCTCATCCAGGAGCTGATCAACAACCTCGCGCAGGAGCACGGCGGCCTGTCGGCCTTCTGCGGCGTGGGCGAGCGCTCGCGTGAGGGCAACGACCTCTGGCTCGAGATGACCGAGTCGGGCGTGATCGACAAGACCATCCTCGTGTTCGGCCAGATGAACGAGCCGCCCGGGGCCCGCATGCGCGTCGCGCTGACCGGCCTCACGATGGCCGAGTACTTCCGCGACGAGCGCGGCCAGGACGTGCTGCTGTTCATCGACAACATCTTCCGCTTCGTGCAGGCCGGCTCAGAGGTGTCCGCGCTGCTCGGCCGCATGCCGTCGCAGGTGGGCTACCAGCCGACGCTGGAGTCCGAGATGGGCCAGCTGCAGGAGCGCATCACCTCGACCCGCAAGGGCTCGGTGACCTCGGTGCAGGCGATCTACGTGCCCGCCGATGACCTCACCGACCCGGCGCCGGCCTCGGTGTTCGCGCACCTCAACGCGACGACGGTGCTCTCGCGCTCGATCTCCGAGAAGGGCATCTACCCCGCGGTGGACCCGCTCGACTCGACGTCGACGATCCTCAAGCCGGAGATCGTCGGCGAGGAGCACTACAACGTCGCCAACGAGGTCAAGTCGGTGCTGCAGCGCTACCGCGAGCTGCAGGACATCATCGCCATCCTCGGCATCGACGAGCTCTCCGACGAGGACCGCGTGCTCGTCCAGCGCGCGCGCAAGATCGAGCGCTTCCTGTCGCAGCCGTTCCACGTCGCCGAGCAGTTCACCGGCACGCCGGGCGCCTACGTGGCGATCGGGGACACGGTCCGCTCCTTCAAGGAGATCCTCGAGGGCCGCCACGACGACCTGCCCGAGTCGGCGTTCCTGCTCAAGGGCAAGATCGAGGACGTCGTCGAGGCCGCGAAGAAGGACCGCTAGTGGCGCGCACGACCTTCAAGGTCGAGGTCCTCACCCCCGAGGGGGAGGTCTTCAACGACGATGTCGAGATGGTGTCCACGATCACGACCGTGGGCTCCATCGGCATCCTCGCGCACCACCAGCCGCTGCTGGCGATGCTCAACCCGACGGAGCTGCGGCTCTACAAGTCGGAGTCCGAGGTCGTCCGCTATGCGCAGGGCGAGGGGTTCCTGCAGATGACCGGCGAGCGCGCCCTCGTGCTCGTCGACGAGGTCTTCGCGGTCGACGACCTCGACGCCTCCGAGCTGCGCGACCGGCTCAAGCGCGCCGAGGACGAGCTGTCCAACGCCGAGGAGAACTCCGAGGAGGCCCGCGCGGCGGCACGCGACAAGCGCCGCTACGAGGCCTTCCTCAAGCTCGCCGGGGGCTAGTTGGCCAGGCCCCGGCGGCTCGGCGCCTACGGCGTGGTCGTCGAGAGCGTGAAGGTGAGGGTCTTGGCGTAGCCGCCGCTGCGCAGTGCGTCGGTGGCGCCGATCGCCTGCGTGAACGTGACGGTCACGTCGTCGTTGGCCGGCCCGTTCCAGGTGAGCAGGCTCGTAGGGCTCGCGATGCCGCCGATCGCGGCGGACGGGAAGCCCGTGCCGTTCTGGCTCGCGGCCGCGGCCTGTAGCGCCTGCGGGAGCACGTACGCGCCGTTGACCAGGTGGCCGGTGGCGGTCGGGCTCGGGTCGGCGACCGTCAGTGTCGCGTCGGCGGCGGTCGAGACCACGCGCGCGCTCATGCTCGTCGTGTAGCTCTGCGGGACGGCCGGGATGAACGGCGCGAACGGCGTTGCGGCGCCGAGCGTGAGGTTCAGCGTGGCCGGCGCCTCGCCGCCGGGGTCGGTCGGCTGCGATACCACGACGCTGTAGTGCACGGTCTTGGTCTGCGCGTTGCCGGCCGCGTCGTGCGCGGTCACCGTGAAGGTGCCCGGCCCGGCGACCGACGTGTCGATCGCGGCGCCGTTGGCGACCGTGCCGGCGCAGTCGGAGACGACCGGATCGGTCTCGTCCGTGCAGTTGAAGGAGGCCGCCAATGGCGAGTCCTTCACGTAGGTCGCGCCCTCGACGGGGGACACGATCGTGATGACCGGCGGCGTGGTGTCCGCCGGCGCGGTCTGCGCGACGCCCGCCGCCGGCAGCGCCGCGAAGACCGCGGCAACCCCCACGACGCCCATCCATGGCCTCTTCATCTTCCTTCGACCCCTTGCTTGGTGACCCGAAACCCGGCGCCGACTATTGCGTCGGCGCCGGATTTCGTCAACTGACGTTCGTCTTGCTTACGGGTTGGTCGTGGACAGGGTGAACGTCAGCGTCTTCGAGTAGGTGCCGGTGCGCAGCGCCTCGTTGGCGCCGATGTGCTGGCTGAACCCGATCGTGACTGTGGCGTTGGAGACCGGCGCGTTCCAGGAGAACGGGGTCGTGGTCACCGACAGCGGCTCGGCGAGCGAGAACGCGCCGTTGGTGAGATGGCCCGGATCGGACACGCTCAGCGCCGCGTTGGCCGCCGTCGAGACGACGTTGGCGGTGGTCTGCGCCGTGTAGGACTTGTCGCTGCCCGGGGTGAACGCGCCGAAGGCGGCGGGCGCGCCCAGGGTCAGCGACAGGGTCGGCGGCACGGTGCCGCCGACGCCGCCGTCGGCCCGCGTGCCGATCGTGATCGTCTTGGACCCCGTGGACGTGTTGCCCTTGAAGTCCTTCGCCAGCCACTTGATCGTGGTCGTGCCGCCGATGTGGATCGGCTCGGGCAGCGCCCGCGGGCGCGGCGGCTGGTAGACGGTCGAGCTCTCCGTCGGCGTGGAGCCGTCGGTCGTGTAGTAGATCTGCGCCGCCTCGTTCTCGGTGAAGCGGACGTCGAACGGCGTCGGCGAGATGTCCGAGCCGGTCAGGCCCACCTGCGGGCCCTGGGTGTCGTTCTGGTAGTCCAGAGCCGAGGCGAGCAGCGCGTAGTTGCCGTTGGCGAACTCCATCCCCTCGTCATGGCCCTCGTTGGGCAGGTTCTGGTTCTGGCCGGCTGCGGGAACGGCGAACGGCGGCTGGAAGCCCGGTCCGGCCGTCTTGTAGGTCTGCGTGGCCTGGTCGAAGTAGTAGTGGTCGGCGCCGACCTCGAAGTCGTAGCCGATGATCCCGTGGTTGTAGTACGCCTCGTCGGCGGAGTTGCCGGCGGCGGAGTACAGGACGTCGATCACGGGACCGGTCTGGGACGGCAGGATGCTGGTGCCGCGGAAGTTCTGGATCCGGTCCAGCACGCCGGCGGCGGTCTGGTCGAAGTACTTCAGGGTGCCGTACGCGGGGTACGGCAGCGGCTCGCGCGCGCCCGGCTTGTAGGCGCCCGGGGGCCACATGAAGAGGCCGCCGGAGGAGTGCACGTTCATCGCGAACTTGATGTTCGGGAACGTGTCCTGCACCCACTTCTCGTTGCGCGTCTCAGGCTCCGAGAACTCGAACGGGCCCGAGTAGGTGTCGCCGGTGCAGCTGTTGCCGCCGCCGACGAAGCCGTCGAAGTAGGAGCCGGCCGAGAAGTTGCGGTTCAGGTCGACGCCCCAGGTGTTGCGCGCCAGCGGGTCGTTGTTGCCCTGCGGATTGCTCGCGCAGTAGTTGACCATGTTGCGGCGCTGGTTGTTGAAGTCGTACATCGAGTACGCGGCGCCGTCGGCGTTGATGGTCGGGATGATGAAGATGTCGAGGTTGTCGACGAGGCTCTTCGTCTCCGGATCGGTCGCGTAGTTGCGCAGTAGGCGCTCGGCGGTCTCGAGGCACACCAGCGGGGTGGCCCACTCGCGGGCGTGCTCCTGGCAGTAGATGAAGACGCCGGTCTTGGAGCCGTCCTGGTGGGTGCCGATGCGAAGCATCTTCACCGTCTGCGGACCGCGCGGATACGTGTCCGGGGCCTTCAGGTAGTCGCTCAGCTTGGCCGGCGCGGCGCCCGGGGCGACGACGCCGTTGCCCGCGTTGGTGCGGTAGCGCTGGGCCGTGACGAGCGACGAGGCCGCCGGCGACGCGTTGATGGCGTCGACGACCTGGCCGGCCGTGCTGGTGATCGCGCCGGTGGCGTCGGTGGCCAGGTTGACCGTGATGGCCGGGCCGGCGACCGACACGCTCAGCGGCGAGCTGGGCGCGCCCGGGTCCTTCAGCTGGGCGGTGATGTTGTTGCCGCCGTCCTGGCCCCAGAGCTTGGTGGTGAGGCCCACGGCCTGCGCCTGGCGGGCCGCGGCGGTCTCGTCCGGCTTGCCGGCGACCGCGGCGAGGCTGCCGACCTCACCCGCGTACGGGGTCTTGAGGCCGAGCAGGCCCATCGCCTTGCGCTGGTAGCCCGGCGTCTTGTTCGGGAGATCCATGACCTTGGCGATGTTCGGGAACTCGGCCGCCAGGTCGGAGATCTTCTTGTAGCCCTCCTGCGGGTCCACGTAGTGGGTGTTGAAGTCCTTGATGAACCCCTGCGGGTACGGGTGGCTCCCGTCCTTGCTGACCCACTGCTTGACGGCGATCTCGTCGACGCTGCCGTCGGAGCTCGCGATCCGGACCGTCTTGGGCATCGTGCCGCTGCCCTGGTCGCCGAGCCGGACGAACGCGTCGTGGTACATGTACGCCCACGGGTTCAGGCTCGCGTCCGTGTCGCGGAAGATGCTCATGTTCGTGGTGCCGATCACGTTGCCCGCAGCGTCCAGCCAGCTCGCCGACAGCGAGGGGCCGGAGTAGGTGCATGTCGTGACGCGGCCGTTGGCGACGACGCAGTTCGTGTACTTCGCGTCCGGCGAGTAGCCCTCGATCGAGAGGAAGCGGCCGGCGTAGTTCTCCCAGTAGTCGGCGCGCTGGGCGCGGACGAGGCCGGTGGCGCCGGCGCTCTTGGCGTTGACCTTCGCGACCGCGCGACCCGCCTGGGCGTTCTCCTGCGCGGCCTTCTCCTGCGCGAGCGTCGCGTTGCGCTCGGCGCGCAGCGCGTCGCCGTTGTCCGGGCCGGCGATCGTGTCGACCGCCTTGAAGCCCTGGGCTTCGAACTGCGCCTGCTCCGCCGGCGAGACGACGGCGTCGACGTCGACGGTGCCGTCGGCGTTCGGCTTCACCCGCTCGGTGAGATCCGCGCCCTGGTTCTGGAGCTGCTCGATGGCGGCCCGGCTCGGAAGCCGGAACGTGACCACCGAGGAGCCGTCGTCGGCGCTCGCGATCGCCGGCGCCGCGAGCAGCGCGAGCGCGACGGCTCCGCCGAGACACGCGCTTCGCGAGCGCGCGACCATCCATGGCTTCATAAGCCCTGACCCTCCGTTTGAGACAGCAACCCTGGGATTCGCCCGCCATGCCTGCGAGCGGACACCCCCGTCCGGTACTTTCCGGTGCGGCGGGGCCCGTGTCAACTCGCCGAACGTGGAGATCTCTACTCTCCTGCGGATGGACGAGCGGGTCCTCGCGGAGCGGCTGATCACCTACGACACGTCGAACGTCGAGGGCCTGCGCGGCGCGGCCGGGTTCATCAAGGGCTGGCTGGAGGCCCGCGAGATCGCGGTGACCGCTCACCAGTACGGCGAGCGGTACGCGCTGACCGCCGAGGTCGGGCCGAAGGAGGGGCCGACGCTGGTCTTCCACGGCCACTACGACGTCGTCCCCGCGCGCGAGGAGCAGTTCGAGCCGCGCGTGCAGGGCGACCGCCTGATCGGCCGCGGCGCGTATGACATGAAGGGCGGCCTCGCGGCGATGATGTGCGCGCTGCACGACCTGACCGACCAGGACGAGGTCCGCGTGCGCTTCATGTGCGTGCCCGACGAGGAGTCCGAGGAGATCGACTCGCGCACCTCCGACGCGCTCGTGAAGGCCGGCCACGTCGGCGACTTCGCGATCACGGGCGAGCCGACCGACCTGCACGTCGGCGTCCAGGCCAAGGGCGTGCTGATGGTCCGGATCCAGGTCTTCGGGACCTCCGCGCATGGCTCGACGCCCTGGCTCGGGGACAACGCGGTCTTGAAGGCGATCGACGTCTTCCGCCGAATCGAGTCGATGCCGTTCACGCTGGAGTCTTCGGAGCTGTTCGACCGGCCGTCGGTCAACCTCGGCCGGATCGTGGGAGGCGACGCACCGAACAAGGTGCCCGAGGAATGCGCCATGGACGTCGACATCCGCTATCTCCCTGAGCAGGACCCGGGCGTGCTGCTGGCCCAGATCCGCGCGCTGCCGGACGTCAATGTCGCGCGCGCGTTCATCTGGCCGCCCGCGCGCGTCTCGCCGCGCAACGAGTACGTGCTGGCGCTCTGCCAGGCCGCCTCGCGGCTCACCGACGGGGAGTCTGTGAGCGTCGGCCGCGACGGGGCGTCGGACGCCGTCGCGTTCCAGAAGGCCGGCGTGCCGGCCGTCGAGTTCGGACCCGCCGGCGGCGGCCATCACGGCCCGGACGAGTGGGTCTCGATCGACTCCCTGGCGCTCTACCGGCGGGCGCTGGTGGACTTCGCGCGCGGCGTCCCGGAGCGCTTCGCGGACACCGTGACCGACCTGCGCGCCGTGGACGGCGGCCTCGCGTGAGAGACCCCGATCGTCCTCCGCGCCCCGGGCGCGGCGTGCTCTGGCGTGCGCTGCTCGCCGCCGTGCTGACGATCAGCCTGTCGGCCACCGCGGTCGCCTCGGCGGTGCTGCTGGACGTCAAGTCCTTCACGGACAACCTCAACAAGGACGGCCGCACGGCCGTCACCATCCCGGAGATCTCGCCGGCCGACGCCGGCGACCCGCGCACGTTCCTGATCCTCGGCTCCGACGCCCGCTACAGCGACAAGCAGAGCGGCGCCAAGCCGCGCTCGGACACGCTGATGCTCGTCCGCGTGGACCCCGACACCAAGCGCGTCGCCGTGATGTCGCTGCCGCGCGACCTCAAGGTGACGATCCCGGGCATCGGGACGGGCAAGATCAATGCCGCCTACGCCGACGGCGGGCCGCGCAAGACGGTCGCCACCGTCAAGAAGCTGTTCTCCGACGCGACCGATCTGCCGTTCGAGATCAACGGCGTGATCAACGTCAACTTCGGCGGCTTCCGGCGCGCGGTCAACTACGTCGGCGGCGTCTACGTCGACGTCGACCGCCGCTACTACAACGACAACACGACCGCCAGACCAGGCGAGCAGTACGCGACGATCGACGTGCAGCCCGGCTACCAGAAGCTCAAGGGCCAGGATGCGCTGGACTACGTCCGCTACCGCCACGGCGACAGCGACTTCTTCCGCGCCGCGCGCCAGCAGGACTTCCTGCGCCAGATCTCCCACCAGGACGGCGTGCGCAAGCTGCTGGACTTCGGCAATCGCGACGAGCTGGCGCGGATCTTCGGGCATTACTTCGAGGTCGACAAGAGCTTCCTGAAGACCTCGAACCTGATCGGGCTGGCGAAGACCGGCCTGTTCCTGATGGGCTCCAAGGCACCGGTCAACGAGGTGCGCTTCCCGGCCACCGAGAGCGACAACCCCGCGGTCGACACGTACCTGTACTACACGAAGAGCGGGATCGAGCGGGCGTATCGCGAGTTCATGACGGGCGCCGGCTCGGCGAGCCCCAAGGCGGCCAAGAGCCAGCCCGACACGCCGTTCCGCAAGTCCGAGCGCAAGACCAACAAGCCGTCCTCGATCGCCGGGCTGGAGAAGACCACGACCGAGGGCGAGAACATGGCCGTGCTCGCCGATCCGAAGCTCGACTTCCCGTTCTACTACCCCACGCTGCGCAAGACCGGCTCGCGCTACGCGTCCGACGAGCCGCGGCTCTACGACATCGAGGACGAGCAGGGGCACAAGCACCAGGCTTACCGGCTCGTGCTCTACGCGGGCGCCTACGGCGAGTACTACGGCGTCCAGGGGATGACCTGGAAGGACCCGCCGGTGCTCGACGACCCCGACGCCACGCGCAGGGTCGACGGGCGCCGGCTCCGGCTCTACTACGACGGCTCGCACCTGCGCCTGGTCGCGTGGCGCACCGGCAACGCGGTCTACTGGGTCACGAACACGCTGACGCAGTCGATCCCGAACAGCCGCCTGATCGCGATCGCCGGCTCCCTGAAGCGCCTGAAGCAGTAGCGCGCTACTGCTTCGCGCGGTGCTCGCAGTCGGAGGCGACCTTGACCCGCTTGCGATTGCCGGGCCACTTGGAGACGAACACGGTGTCGTCGCCCGGACCGCAGGAGACCGTCGCGCCGCCGCGCAGGATCACCGCGGTGATCTTGTCGTCGCCCGCGCCGGCGTCGACCGTCGTGCGGGCGCCTGAGGTCACGCGGATGGTGTCGTTGCCGGCGCCGCCCGCGATCTTCGAGGTCGTGCCGCCGCCCTGCAGGTAGTCGTCGCCGTCGCCGCCGCTGATCGCGTTCGTTCCGCGGCCGCCGTAGATCGTGTCGTTGCCCGCGCCGCCGTCGAGCCTGTCGCGCTGCCGGCGGGCCGCCGTGCCGCCGCTGTCGTGGTTCTGGTCGCCCCACAGGACGTCGTCGCCGCCGAGGCCGAAGATCGTGTCCGAGCCGTGCTGGCCGCGCAGGTTGTCGTTGCGCTCGGTGCCGCGGCGCGTGCCGCCGTGGGCGCCGACCGAGTCGCTGATGCCCTTGGCCGGATCCTCCGCCGGCGCCTGCGCGACGACGTTCTCGCAGTTGCGGATCCGGCCGTCGTAGGCGCCGTACCGGTGGTTGGCGTTGTAACGCAGGTTCCCCGGCGGGACGTAGAGGGTGTCGACGCCCGCGCCGCAGTCGACGGTGTCGACCGCCGTGTCGCCGTTGACGTAGACCGCGTCGTCGCCGTCGCCCGCGTCGATCCGGTCGGGGCCGCTGTCGTAGAAGATCGTGTCGTTCCCCGGGCCGCCGGCGATGTCGTCGGCGCCCGAGCCGCCGTGCAGGATGTCGCTGCCGTCGCCGCCGTCGAGGCGGTCGGGAGCCGCGCCGCCGTCGAGCTCGTCGTCGCCCGCGCCGCCGCTCAGCGTGTCATGGCCGAAGCCGCCGGCCGCCTTGTCGTTGCCGTCGCCGCCGTCGAGCACGTCGTCGCCCGAGCCGCCGTCGAGGTCGTCGTCCCCGGCCCCGCCGCCGACGTCGTCGGGACCCGTGTCGCCGGTCAGGACGTCGTTCCCGCCCAGGCCGCGGATCCGGTCGGCGCCGCCGAGGCCGTGGATCGTGTCGGCCCCCTCGGTCCCCGTGAGGGACTCCGCCGCGTTCGTTGGCGTCTTCGCGGTCGCGACGGCGGTCGAGAGCAGCAGGAGCGTCACGACCATGGCCGTGAGAGCGGAGATCCGGGCGCGCATGGCCCGGTCATCGGCACGGTCGCAGTAACCTGAACCGCCTTCATGAACTCGAATCGAGAACCGATCGGCGTCATCGGGACGGGCTACGTCGGACTGGTGACCGCGGCCGGCTTCGCGGAGCTCGGCAACGAGGTCTACTGCATCGACATCGACGAGGCCAAGATCGAGGGTCTCAAGCAGGGCCGGATCCCGATCTGGGAGCCAGGGCTGGAGGAGCTGGTCGCCCGCCATCGCGACCGGCTGCACTTCTCCACCGACCTCGCGGACGCGCTGGAGCACGCGCGGCTGCTGTTCGTGGCCGTCGGCACACCGCCGACCTACTCCGGCGACGCCGACCTCTCGGCCGTCCACGCCGTCGTCGACGCGATGCCCGCGTCCGACGCCCACGCGCTGGTGATGAAGTCCACCGTGCCGGTCGGCACCGGCGAGACGATCAAGCGCGTCTTCGCCGAGCAGGAGAAGGGCTTCCGCTACGTCTCCTGCCCGGAGTTCCTCAAGGAGGGCTCCGCGATCTCGGACTTCCTCAAGCCCGATCGCGTGGTCGTGGGCGACGACGGCGACTGGGCCGGCGACGCGGTGGTGGAGCTCTACGCGCCGCTCGAGGCGCCGCTGGTGCGCACCGACATCCGCAGCGCCGAGATGGTCAAGCTCGCGTCCAACGCGTTCCTGGCGACGAAGATCTCGTTCATCAACGAGATCGCCAACGTGTGCGAGGAGACCGGCGCCGACGTCGTCGAGGTCGCGAAGGGGATGGGGCTGGACGCCCGGATCGGCCCGAGGTTCCTGCAGGCCGGGATCGGCTTCGGCGGCTCCTGCTTCCCCAAGGACGTCACGGCGCTCAAGCAGCTCGCCGGCAACTCGGGCTACCACTTCCAGCTGCTCAACTCGGTGATCGAGGTCAACGAGCTGCAGAAGCGGCGCGTGCTGGCCAAGCTGGAGCGGCACCTTGGCACGCTGGTCGGCAAGGAGATCGGCCTGCTCGGGCTCGCGTTCAAGCCGAACACCGACGACATGCGCGAGGCGTCCTCGCTCGTGCTCTCCGCCCGTCTGCAGGGCGTCGGCGCCAGCGTGCGCGCCTATGACCCGGTGGCCGAGGAGGAGGCGCGCAAGCTGATCCCGCGCGGCGTGGACTTCAAGTCCTCCGCCGCGGAGGTCGCCGAGGGCGCGGACGCGCTGGTGCTGGTCACGGAATGGCCGGAGTTCGGCGAGCTGGACCTCGCCGAGCTGGCCGCCACGATGCGCGGCAACCTGCTGGTCGACGGGCGCAACTTCCTCGCTCCCGAGCGCGTGCGCGAAGCCGGACTCGTGTATGAGGGGATCGGCCGGGCGGCGGGCCGCGCCGTCAGCTACCTCAGCGAGGTCTGAGCCACGTGCAGGCGCTCATCCTGGCGGGTGGCGAGGGCACGCGGCTGCGACCGCTCACGTCGACGGTGCCCAAGCCGGTCGTCCCGCTGGTCGACCGGCCGTTCATCGCGTTCATGATCGACTGGCTGCGCTCGCACGGCGTCGACGACGTCGTGATGTCGTGCGGCCACCTGGCCGCGGGCGTGCGCAACGTGCTCGGCGACGGCGATGCGCTGGGGATCCGCCTGCGCTACGTCGAGGAGCCGCGGCCCCTGGGCACGGGCGGTGCGCTGAAGTTCGCCGAGCGACTGCTGGACGAGCGCTTCCTGATGCTCAACGGCGACACGCTGACCGACCTCGACGTCAGCGCCCAGATCGACCAGCACACGCGCACCGGCGCGGTGGCGACGCTGGCGCTCACGCCGGTCGAGGACCCGACGCCCTACGGCCTCGTGCGGTTGGCGGACGACAACTCGGTGACCGAGTTCGTCGAGAAGCCGGCGCCGGACGAGATCGACACGAACAACATCTCCGCCGGCGTCTACGTGCTCGAGCGCTCCGTCCTGGACCTGCTGGAGGCCGGCGAGCCCGCGTCGATCGAGCGCGACGTGTTCCCGCGGCTGGTGGGCGACGGCCTGTACGGCTGCGTCTCGCGCGGCTACTGGCTGGACATCGGCACCCCCGAGCGCTACCTGCAGGGCACGTTCGACATCCTCGAGGGATCGGTCGGCACGCAGGTCGCCGAGCGCATGGGCTCCTCGTACCTGTGCGTGGAGCACGGCGTGGAGAACGAGGGGCGCATCGTCCCGTCGGCGCTGGTCGAGAGCGGCTGCCGGATCGCCGACGGCGCGCGCATCGGCGGCCGCGCCGTGCTCGAGCACGGCGTGACGGTCGGCGAGAACACGACGATCGAGAGCGCGGTCGTCATGCGCGGCGCGGAGATCGGCGCCAACTGCACGCTGCGCGGCTGCATCGTCGCGGGCGGCGTGCGGATCGGCGACCACTGCGTCGTGGACGGCATGAGCGTGCTCGGCGAAGGCGTCACGCTCGGCGCGGGCAACGTCGTGTCCAACGGCGCGCGCGTGTTCCCGGGCGTCACGCTCCCCGACCGGGCGCTGCTGTTCTGATGAACCTGGACCGCGACAGCGTCGCCGCCGTGGACAGCACCGCGCAGATGGCAGAGGCCCTCGATCTCGCCGCGCACCTGCGCGACGCGCTGTGGCGGGTCGAGTCCGCCGGCGCGGCGCGGGTCGACGCGCCGGACGGCGTGATCGTCGCCGGCATGGGCGGCTCGGCGGTCGGCGGCAGGCTCGCCGCCGCTGCGCTCGGCCCGCGGCTGACACGCCCGTTCTCGATCGCCGACGGCTACGAGCTGCCCGCCTGGGCCGGCCCGCAGACGCTCGTGCTGTGCTCGAGCTACTCGGGCGAGACCGAGGAGACGCTGGCCTGCTACGACGACGCGGCCGAGCGCGGCGCGCCGCGGATCGTCGCCACCACCGGCGGCTCGCTCGCCGAGCGCGCGCGGCGCGACCGCGTGCCGGTGATCCCGGTCCCGGGCGGCTTCCAGCCGCGGGCGGCGGTCGGCTACGCGCTCGTCTCGGCGCTCGCGGCCGCCGCGCTGGCGGGTGCCGCGCCTGGGCTGGAGGGCGAGGTCGAGGCGGCGGCGGCCCTCGCCGAGACGCTTGCGGCGGAGTGGGGACCGGACGGCCCGGAGGACTCCGAGGCCAAGGCGCTCGCGCGGGCGCTGGACGGCACCGTGCCGGTGATCGGCGGCGCCGAGCTCGCCGCCGCGGCGGCGTATCGCTGGAAGTGCCAGTTCAACGAGAACAGCTCGCTGCCGGCGTTCTCGTTCGCGCTGCCGGAGGCCGGCCACAACGAGGTCGTCGGCTGGGCGGCGGCGCGCGAGCTCGGGCGCTTCGGCGTGGTCCTGCTCGATGATCCGGGGGCGCAGCCGCGCAACCGGCTGCGCACCGAGCTCACGGCCGAGATCGCCGAGGCCGGCGCGGAGGTCGTGATCCAGGTCAGCGCGCGCGGCGAGACGCGGCTCGAGCGCCTCGTCTCGCTGGTCATGCTCGGCGACCTCGTCTCGCTCTACGTCGCGGTCCTGCGCGGCGCCGACCCGGTCGAGATCGAGCCGATCGCCTGGCTGAAGACCCAGCTCGCGTCGCGCTAGTCGAGGCCGGTCGAACCTGATCGCCGCCGAGCGCATGCTGGAATGCTCACCCATGACGGGCGCCGTCCTGTTCGATCTCGACGGTGTGCTCGTCGACTCCCGCGCCGCGATCGGCGCGAGCATGAACCACGCGCTGGTCTCGCGCGGCCATCCTGAGCGCGACGAGGCGCTGCTGCACCGCTACATCGGCCCGCCGCTGTTCGAGGCGTTCTCGGACCTGACCGGCGAGCCCGTCGGGTCGCCCGAGGTCGCCGCGCTGGTGACCGCCTATCGGGAGCGCTACGCCGTCGCCTCGCTGCGCGACAGCCTGATGGTCGAGGGCATCGAGCCGGTGCTGGAGGCGCTCGGCGCCCGGCACAGGCTGGCCGTCGCGACGTCCAAGCCGCGCGCGTTCGCCGTCCCGCTGCTCGACGTGCTCGGGCTCAGCCGGCACTTCGCGTGGATCGCCGGCCCGGAGCTGGATTCGCAGATGGAGCCGAAGGCGCAGACGGTCCGCGACGCGCTGGGGCGCGTCGGCGGGCCGCCCGCGGTGATGGTCGGCGACCGCTCGCACGACATCGAGGGCGCGCGCGCCAACGGCATCCCGGTGATCGCCGTGGCGTGGGGGATCGGCGACGCGGACGAGCTCGCGGCGGCGGACGCGTTCGCCGAGGCGCCGGCGGAGCTGCCCGGCGCGGTCGAGCGGCTGCTGCCGGGGTGGAGCGCGACGTCGACCTAGGTGTGCTCGCGCCGCGCGACGCGGGCGCCATGACGTTGATCCTCGCCGCCGCCCTCCTGCTCGCCGCGGCCGTCCCGGGTGCTCGACTCGTGGCAGGCGCCGCCGAAGGCGGCCGGGCTGGCAGGATGACGCGATGATCCTGCGTGGGACCCTGCTGGGCGCTCCCGCCGCGAGCGGCGTCACCATCCGCGACGGCGCGATCGCCGCGCTCGACGGCGAGGGCGGCGAGCGGCTGCCGGACGGCGCCGTGATCCTGCCCGGGTTCACCGACTCGCACGTGCACCTGTTGACCTGGTCGTCGTCGCTGCACGAGCTCCAGCTCGGCGGCGCGTCGCCGGAACGCGTGCTGGAGCTGGTGCGCGAGGCAGCCGCGGGCGGCTTCGTCCGCGGCTTCGGATGGGCCGTCGACGACGACAGCACGCTGACGCGGGAGACGCTCGACGCCGTCTCCGGCGATGTGCCGGTCACGCTGCTCGCGCACGACTTCCACTCGCTGTGGGTCAACTCCGCCGCGCTGGCGCTGGCGGACCGGACGCTGGAGGTCCCCGGCGGCGTCGTGGAGCGCGACGCGGACGGGCGCCCGGTCGGAATGCTGCGCGAGGAGGCCGCGTGGGCGTTCCGCGACCGCTACGCGCTTCCGAGCCGTGCCGAGCAGCTCGACGCGGTGCGCGCGGCGCTTCCCGAGCTCTCGCGCCGCGGCGTGACGGCCATCCACGACAAGGACGGGTGGCTCGACTGCATCGCCGTGGTGCGCGAGCTGCGGGCGTCCGACGGCGAGCTCCCGCTGCGGATCTGGCACTCGACCCCGGCCAACCGGATGGACGAGCCGGGCGCCGGCTACGTCAAGGCGTTCATGGACGGCACGCTCGGCTCCCGCACCGCGAGGATGATCGGCGGGGGCGGCGTCGAGGTGACGTCGCGCGAGGCGTTCGAGGAGATCGTCCGGGCCGCGGCGGCGCGCGGACTGCCGACGGCGGTGCACGCGATCGGCGACCAGGCGGCGCGCGACGCGCTGGACGCCTTCGAGGCGACGCGCGACGCGTGGGCCGGCCTGCGCCCACGCATCGAGCATGCCCAGTGCGTGCACCCCGACGACGTCCCGCGCTTCGCCGCGCTCGGCGTCACCGCCTCGATCCAGCCCGCGATGGCGATCACCGACCAGGCCGTCGCCGAGCGCCTGTGGGGCGACCGCATCGAGCGCTCCTACGCCTACGGGACGCTGCACCGCGCCGGCGTGCGGCTCGCGGGCGGCTCGGACGCACCCGTCGAGGCGCTCGACCCGCTCGACGGCATCCGCGCCGCCGTCCTGCGCGACTGGCGCCCGGACGAAGCGCTCGACCTCGACACCGCGCTGCGTGCCTGGACCGAGGTGCCCGCCTGGCTCGAGGGGCGCGAGGCCACCCACGGCCGTCTCGCGCCCGGGTGCGCCGCGGACCTCGTCGTCCTCGACCGGGATCCGCGTACGGATCTCGAGGGCGCCCGGGTCATCGGCACCGTCGCCCGCGGTCGCTGGACGCATCGGGCGTTCTGAAGGCGATCACTGCTCGGACGCGGGCGCGCGACGAAGCCCCGCGCATCGGCCCCTGCCTGGACGGCCTGCTCGGAGACCCCGACCTCGCGGAGGTGATCGTCGTCGACGACGGTTCGGCCGACGAGACGGCGGAGCCGGCCCGGACGGGCGGCGCCGTGGCCCGGTAGCGTGATGCGCATGTCCTCCACCGTCACCGACACCATGCTGGGCTCGATCATCGGCGGCGACGTCCGGCGCGACGCTCCGGGCGGCGTCCTGACCTCGACGAACCCGGCACGGACCGCGGAGGTGGTGGCGGAGATCGCGCTCGGCGACGCGGCGACGTTCGCCGGCGCCGCGCGCGCCGCGCGGGCCGCGCAGCGCGAGTGGGCGAAGGTCCCGGCGCCGGCGCGCGGCCGCGTGATCGCGCAGGTCGGGCGGCTCGTGGAGGCCAACAAGGAGGCGCTCGCCCGGCTGGTGACGCAGGAGGTCGGCAAGCCGTACGCCGAGTCGCTCGGCGAGGTGCAGGAGATCGTCGACACGTGCGACTTCTTCCTCGGCGAGGGGCGGCGGCTGTACGGCCAGACGGTCCCGTCGGAGATGCCCGAGAAGCAGCTGTTCACCTTCCGCATGCCGGTCGGCGTGGCGGCGATCATCACCGCGGGCAACTTCCCCGTGGCCGTCCCCGCGTGGTACCTCGTCCCGGCGATCCTGTGCGGCAACGCCGTCGTCTGGAAGCCGGCCGAGTACGCGGCCGCGCTCGGCGACGCGATGGTCAAGCTCTTCCACGCTGGCGGCGTCCCCGCGGGCGTGCTGAACCTGGTGCAGGCGAGCGGCGAGGAGACGTTCAAGGGCCTCTCGCAGGCGCTCGAGGAAGGGCTCGTCGACAAGGTCGGATTCACCGGGTCGAGCGCCGTCGGATCGAAGGTCGGCGAGCTGTGCGGGCGCCACCTGCAGTCGCCGTGCCTGGAGCTCGGCGGCAAGAACCCGATGGTCGTGATGGACGACGCCGACGTCGCGCTCGCCGTCGAGGGCGCGCTGTTCGGCGGCTTCGGCACCGCCGGCCAGCGCTGCACGTCGCTCGGCACCGCGATCGTCCACGAGTCCGTCCATGACGAGTTCGTCCGCCGGCTCGACGAGCGGCTGCGCGCGTCGGCCGTCGGCGACCCGACCCGGGACGTCCTCTACGGCCCGATGATCCACGAGCGCTTCGCGGAGCGCTTCGAGGACTGGCTGGACCTGATCGAGGACCACCACACCGTCCACGGCTCGACCGCGCGCGGGCGGATCGACGCCGCAAACCCGCGCGAGGGCTTCGTCGGCGACCCCGAGGCGGGGCTCTTCTACCACCCGTCGCTGGTCGTCGGCGTGACGGCCGGGGACGCCCTCTACTCGACCGAGACCTTCGGCCCGATCGTCGGCGTCGCGCGGTTCAGCAGCTTCGACGAGGCGATGGAGCTGGCCAACGGGCACGGGTACGGGCTGTCGTCGGCGATCTACACGCGCTCCGGCGAGCACGCGTTCCGCTTCCGCGAGCGCATCAGCGCCGGCATGGTCTCGGTCAACAACTCGACCTCGGGCGCCGAGGCGCACCTGCCCTTCGGCGGCAACGGGAAGTCCGGCAACGGCTCGCGCCAGTCGGGCATCTGGGTGCTCGACCAGTTCACCCGCTGGCAGTCGATGAACTGGGACTACGCGGGGAAGCTCCAGAAGGCCCAGATGGACGTAGTGGAGCTCCCGGGGAGTCCAGACTTCAGGATTTAGGGTTTCGCCCTCCGGTCATCGTTGCCGGTGTTGCCGGGTCGGGCGTGGCCGGTTGCCGGGCACCGCTGACCTCCGTGCGACGTTACGTGCGCCGGTACCAATTAGGCGAGGTGTTCGGCGGCGGAACCAGGGGCACCGGCGTCTTGGCGACCAGCAGGCTGGGCTCGGGATCGGCCACGTGCCGGGCGAGCGCCTCGCCGAACTCGTCGTCGAGCCCCTCGACGGTCTCGGCGCGGATCCCGAAGGACGCCGCGAGGGCCGCGAAGTCGGGCGTGAGCAGGTCCACGCCGTAGCTCGTCCCGCCGGCCTTGGCCTGGTCGTAGCGGAGCATCCCGTAGCCGCCGTCGTCGACCACGACCGCGGTGAGCGGGATGCGCTCCTGCGCGACCGTGGCGAGCTCGCCGCAGGCGTACAGGAAGCCGCCGTCGCCGGAGACCGACACGACGGGGCCGCCGCCGGCGAGCGCCGGGCCGAGCGAGGCGGGGAACGCGTAGCCCAGCGTCCCCCAGCCGAGCGGGACCTGCAGGCGCCGCGGGACGGCCGGGGTGTAGAAGCCGGCCAGCCAGTAGCCGGGGATGCACATGTCGGCGACGAGCACGGCGTCGCCCGGCAGCGCGAACCGGATCGCGTCGAGGAAGCGCAGCGCCGTGGCGTCGAGCGCGCCGCACGCCTCGGCGCGGACGGCGGCGATGCGCTCGCGGGGGTCCGCGTCGCGGGCCGTCACCCGGTCGGCGAGCGCGGCGGTGACCGCCGCTGCTTCACCGGTCAGCGCGACGTCGACGCGGTAGTTGCCGACCGGCTCCAGCGACACCGCGATCAGCGCCGGCGGCTGCGGCTGGGCGAAGTTCTGCGTCTGCACGCCGTCGAGGTCGGACCCGATCGCGAGCACGAGGTCGGCCTCGTCCCACAGGCGCCCGGCAGGCTCGGCGTGCGGCGGAAGCCCGACGAGGCAGCGGTGCCCGGAGAGGATCCCGGCGGCGCCGTAGGTGGTGAGGACCGGCGCGCCGAGCTTGCCGGCCAGCCGCGCGACCTCATCGCCCGCGTCGCGGGCGCCGCCGCCGGCCCAGATCAGCGGCCGCGCCGCAGCGTCGATCCGCGCGACCGCCTGCTCGAGCGCGCCGTCGAGCGGGGCGAGCGCGATCGCCGGCCCGGCGGCCGGCGACGACGTCGAGGCCGCGAGCGCGGCGCCCGCGGCCACCGGCGCGTGCGCGACGCCGGCCCCGGCGTCGTGACGGCCGTCCGGGACGTCCGCGGCGAGCAGATCGGTCGAGATCTCGAGGTACACGGGCCGCGTGGGGGCGGCGAGCGCGTCGCGGATCGCGGCCGCCGCGGCCCCCGCCACCGCGCCGGCCGTGTGCGCCACGTGCGTCGCCTTCACGACCGGCGCGAACATGTCCGCCTGGCCCGCGGTCTCGTGCAGGATGCCGCGGTAGGCGCCCTCCCGCCGCAGCCCGGAGGGAATGTCGGTCGCGATCACGAGGATCGGCGACCGCGACGCCCACGCCTCGCCGACCCCCGCCAGCGTGTTCGCCGCGCCCGGACCTGTCGTCGTGAGCGCCACGCCGAGGCGGCCTGTCGCCCGCGCATACCCGTCCGCCGCGTACGCCGCCGTCTGCTCGTGGCGCACGCCCACGAGCCGGATGGAGGACGAGCGCAGCGCCTCCCACAACGCGAGGTTGTGCACGCCGGGGAGCCCGAAGGCGACCTCGACCCCCGCCCGTTCCAGCTCCTCGACCATGACTGCGGCTCCCGGCGACATGCGGCCGCAACCTACCGCCCGGCGTGGCGGACGCGCGCCCTGGCCTCGGCGAAGTGGATCGCCTCGTAGGCGATCAGCGCGCAGAGCAGCGCGGTCACCAGCGCCAGCGCGGCGAGCGCCGGCACCGCGGTCGCCGCGGGGATCAGCGCCAGGCACACGACTCCGGCGACCGTGCGCTGCGTGTTCCACGTGTGGACGTTGCGCAGCCTGAACGCGACGAGTGCGAGCAGGTACAGCGCCACGCCGCCGCACAGCGCGACCGCCGGGACGAGCTTCAGCTCCTCGTCGTAGTGCGAGACCGTCTTCTTGATGCCGAGCGCGAGCAGGACGATCCCCGCGAGCATCGGCAGGTGCAGGAACGTGTAGGAGTCGCGCGCCATGCGCGTCCGCGCATCGCCGCGCGCCTGCTCCAGCCGCCGCTGCGCCACCGGGGCGACGACGTCGAAGTACGCCCACCACAGCGCCGAGGTCGCGAGGATCCCGAGCGCCGCGGCGGCGATCACGCCGCCGTCGACCTCCAGCCCCGCCGCGCCGACGCCGATCGACACGATCGACTCGCCGAGCGCGATGATCACGATCAGCCCGTGGCGCTCGGCGAAGTGGGCCGGCGAGACCTGCCACCCGCGCACGCCGACCACGACCAGCCCGAGGATGTGCACCAGCAGCGCCAGGCACCAGATCGCGCCCTGGACCCAGCCGTCGAACGCCGAAGCCAGGAGCAGCAGCCCGCAGAAGATGACGAACCCGGGCGCCATCCGCGCGATCGCGCCGCGCACGTCGGCCGACGGCGCCGCGAGCACGTAGACGACGATGTGCAGCAGCCGCAACGCGGTGTAGGCGAGCGCGAACACGAGCGCCTCGTCCCCGAACGCGCCCGGCACCGCCAGCGACGCGACCAGCGCCGCCGCCATCGCCGCGATCATCGCCGCACGCGTCGGGCCCTCCTCGGCGTCGACCGAGTTCGTCAGCCACGAGAACGCCGCCCATGCCCACCAGAGGGCGGAGAAGACGAGCATCCCACGCGCGAGCCCGGCCCACGTCGGGTCGGCGGCGAGCATCGTCGTGACCTGCGTGATCGCGAACACGAACACCAGGTCGAAGAACAGCTCGAGCGGCGTGACCCTCTGCTCGGACTCGACGTGATGCTCGGGCTCGGCGACGGCGGTCATCTGCCCATCATGACCGGATCAGAGCTCGTCTCGGCGAGACAGCGCCGCCAACCTTGACACAGTTGTGTCAGGGTAGCGCTACACTGGCGTCCAGATGGACGCGCTGACGATCCAGGAGGCGGCGGAGACCACGGGCTGGAGCCCGCGGATGCTGCGCTACGTCGAGCGCGTCGGGCTCGTCGAGCCGGCGCGCTCCGCGTCCGGCTATCGCCTCTACGGTCCCGCCGAGCTCCAGCGCCTGCGCACGCTGCGCGAACTGCTGGACGAGCACGAGATCGGGCTCTCCGACCTCGCGTTCGCGCTGCGGCTGAACCGCGAGCCGGGCCTGCGCCAGGCGACCGACGCCTGGCTGGATGCCGAGGCACAGCTCCCAGCCGGCATCGCGGCGGGCGACTGGCTGAGCTTCGAGAAGGAGAAGCATCAGCGCCTCCTCGCCGCATTGACCCCCACCCCGGAGACCGTATGACCGCCACCCCGACCCTCGACTACAAGGTCGCCGACATCGGCCTCGCGGCGTTCGGCCGCAAGGAGATCCAGCTCGCCGAGCACGAGATGCCCGGCCTTATGGCGACGCGCGCGGAGTTCGCCGGCGCCCAGCCGCTGAAGGGCGCCCGCATCACGGGCTCGCTGCACATGACGATCCAGACCGCCGTGCTGATCGAGACGCTCGTCGCTCTCGGTGCACAGGTCCGCTGGGCGTCGTGCAACATCTTCTCGACCCAGGATCACGCCGCGGCGGCGATCGCCGAGGCCGGCATCCCGGTCTTCGCCTGGAAGGGCGAGACGCTCGAGGAGTACTGGTGGTGCACCGAGCAGGCGCTCACGTGGCAGGACGGCGAAGGTCCGAACATGATCCTCGACGACGGCGGCGACGCCACGCTGCTCGTCCACCTCGGCGTCGAGTACGAGGCGGCCGGCGCGGTGCCGGATCCGTCCACGGCCGACAGCGACGAGCACCGGATCATCCTCGAGACGCTGACGCGCAACCTGGCCGAGGACGGCCAGAAGTGGACGCGCGCGGCGGCCAGCATCAAGGGCGTCACCGAGGAGACGACCACGGGCGTGCACCGCCTGTACCAGTTCGCCTCCCAGGGCAAGCTGCTCTTCCCGGCGATCAACGTCAACGACTCCGTCACCAAGTCGAAGTTCGACAACCTCTACGGCTGCCGCCACTCGCTGATCGACGGCATCAACCGCGGCACCGACGTGATGATCGGCGGCAAGGTCTGCGTCGTGCTCGGCTATGGCGACGTCGGCAAGGGCTGCGCGGAGTCGCTGCGCGGCCAGGGCGCGCGCGTCATCGTCACCGAGATCGACCCGATCTGCGCGCTGCAGGCGGCGATGGAGGGCTACCAGGTCGCCACGCTCGAGGACGTGGTCGAGACGGCCGACATCTTCATCACGGCGACCGGCAACAAGGACGTCATCTCGGCCGGGCAGATGTCGCGCATGAAGCACCAGGCGATCGTCGGCAACATCGGCCACTTCGACAACGAGATCGACATGGCCGGCCTGGCGAAGCTGCCGGGCATCGAGCGCACGGAGATCAAGCCCCAGGTGCACGAGTGGCGCTTCGCCGACGGCCACACGATCATCGTGCTGTCCGAGGGCCGCCTGCTGAACCTCGGCAACGCGACGGGCCACCCGTCGTTCGTGATGTCGAACTCCTTCACGAACCAGACGATCGCCCAGATCGAGCTGTTCACGAAGACCGGCAGCTACGACAAGCAGGTCTACGTGCTGCCCAAGCACCTCGACGAGAAGGTCGCGCGCCTGCACCTCGACGCGCTGGGCGCCCGCCTGACCGAGCTCACGCCGGAGCAGGCCGCCTACATCGACGTCCCGGTCCAGGGCCCCTACAAGCCGGACCACTATCGCTACTAGCCGCGATACAGGGCTGTCGCGGATCGAGTGGGCGGACGGGCGCATGCCCGTCCTGCGCTCGATCCGCGAGCGCTTCGCCCGCGAGCGCCCGCTCGCGGGCCTGACGGTCGGCGCCTGCCTGCACGTCACGTCCGAGACCGCGAACCTCGTGCGTGCGCTGCAGGCCGGCGGCGCCGAGGTGGCGCTGTGCGCCTCCAACCCGTTCGCCACCCAGCACGACGTCGCCGCGGCGCTGTCCGCCGAGGCGGAGGTCCACGCCGGCGGCCCCGACTCCTGGGCGGCGGGCGTCGCGTCCGTGGTGGCGCGCGAGCCGCGGATCACGCTCGACGACGGCGCCGACCTGCTCGGGGCGCTGCACGCCGCGCGCCCGGGCCGGCTCGGCGAGATGCTCGGCGCCACCGAGGAGACCACGACCGGGCTCGTCCGCCTGCGCGCGATGGAGGCGGAGGGCCGGCTGCTGGTCCCGGTGATCGCGGTCAACGAGGCGCGCGCGGAGCGCGCGTTCAATGACCGCTTCGGCGCCGGCCAGTCGGTGCTCGACGGGATCGTCCGCGCGACCAACGTGCTGCTCGCCGGCCTCACCGTGGTCGTGCTCGGCTACGGCGCCACCGGCCGCGGCGTCGCGCTGCGGGCGCATGGCCTCGGCGCGGCGGTGATCGTCTGCGAGGTCGACCCGCTGCGCGCGCTCGAGGCGCGGATGGAGGGCTTCGCGGTGATGCGCGCCATCGACGCCGCCGAGCGCGGCGACGTCTTCATCACGCTCACCGGCGTCCGCGACGTCCTCCGCGCGGAGCACTTCACCCGCATGAAGGACGGCGCCGTGCTCGCCAACGCCGGCCACTTCGACGTCGAGATCTCGCTCGCCGACCTGCGCGCCGCCGCGAGCGACGTGCGCGAGGTGCTGCCGCTCGTGGAGCGCTACCAGGTCGGCGACCGCGCGCTGAACCTGCTCGCGGCCGGCCGCGTCGTGAACCTGGCGGCCGCGGCCGGGCATCCGGCGGCGGTCATGGACATGTCGTTCGCGCTGCAGGCGCTCGCGGCCGAGGCGCTCGCGCGCGGCGGCTGGACGCCCGGCGTGCACGCGGTGCCGGAGGAGATCGAGCGCGAGGCGGCGTCGCTCAAGCTCGCCGCGCTCGACGTGCGGATCGACGAGCTCACGCCCGAGCAGCGCGAGTACCTCTCGACCTGGACGCCCTAGGAGTCTGTTGATCCTTGAAGCGGCGCCGCGGGCGTGCCGCATCGCGCGGCGGGGAAAGACCAACGGGCTCCTAGGTCGCCGCGGCGCGCAGCAGCGTGTCGAGGCGGCTGTCGAGCGTCGCCGCGACGGCGTCGATGCGCGGATCCTGGAACTGCCCGAACAGCGACGACGGCTTGTCGTACTCGAGCGTCGTGCCGCCCTCGGCGTTGCCGTAGATCACGACGCGCAGCGGCGCGTAGAGGCCGGTCGCGAAGTCGACCTTGGCCATCTGCTCGGATAGCAGGACGTTGCCGATGGAGTAGGCCACCAGGGGCTGCTCGGCGCCCTCGAGCTGCAGGAGCCGCCCGTGCGCCGCCGTGTAATGCAGCGCCAGCCCGTAGATGCCGGCGGCGCGGGCGAGCGCGGCCCGCAGCTGCTCGGTCTCGCGCTGCTCCGCGAGCCTGCGGATGGAATCGGTCAGCCGGCCGAGGTGGGACTCGATGAAGCGCGTGACGTGTGAGTAGGGCCGCGGCGTGGTCATCTTCACGTGCACGATCGACAGCGGCTTCTCCTCGACGCTGGGCGAGCTCATGATCGCTGCGGAGGATGTCGGCCGGGACGGCCGGCGGGAAGGCGCCGGGGTTGCGGACGGCCCGGTCGTGTACCTCGCTGCACGCCAACGTGCGCCGGCGCGGCCGTGACCGCGCTCACATGGCGACGGCGGCGCCCGTCACCCGGATCTCCGGCCGCGCGCCGATCTCGACCTCCAGCAGGCTCGGGCGGCCCATGTCGACGCCCTGGCGCACGGTCACCGTGACCGGGGGCGTGACGAGGCCCAGCTCGCGCAGGTAGGCGCCGAAGGCGGCGGCCGCCGCGCCCGTCGCGGGATCCTCGACCACGCCGCCGACCGGGAACGGGTTGCGCGCGTGGAATGTCGTCGCGTCCTCGCGCCACACGAGGTCGACCGTGGTGATGTCGTGGTCGAGCATCACCCGCTGCAGGGCGTCGAAGTCATAGTCGAGGGCGGCCAGGCGCTCGCGCGTGGCGGCGCCGATGATCAGATGGCGGGCGCCGGCGTAGCCGACCTTGGGCGGGAGTGCCGGGTCGAGATCGGTGCGGGCGTAGCGCAGCGCGTCGAGCGCCGGCGCGAGCAGCGTCCCCGGCGCCTCCTCGACGTGCGGGACGACGCTCGTGAGCGTCGCGGTCACCGCACCCGCCGAGCCGCTCGTGTCGACCCGGACCTCGCCGGCCTGCGTGTGGAAGACGAGCGGGCCGGCGCCGTCGCGCTCGGCGATCGCGACGGCGGTGGCGATCGTCGCGTGGCCGCAGAACGGCACCTCCGCGAGCGGGCTGAAGTAGCGCACGTCGTACTCGCCGCCCCCACGCGCGAGCGCGAACGCCGACTCCGAGTAGCCGAGCTCCGCGGCGATCTCCAGCATCCGCTCGTCGCTCAGCCCGGAGGCGTCGAGCACGACGCCGGCGGGGTTGCCGCCCGCGGGGTGGTCGGTGAAGGCGGCGTAGTGCAGAGGGGCGCTCATGCGCGCGATGCTAGAAACTCTGCGGCTGTGGAGGTCGCATGCGTGCAGATGGCGCCGGTGGTCGGCGCCTATGAGGCCAATCAGGACGCGGTGCGCGAGGCGATCGCGCGCGCACAGGCCGATGTGGTCGTGGTGCCGGAGCTCGCGACCTCCGGCTATGTGTTCGAGTCGCCCGAGGAGGCGCGCGCCGTGGCGCGGCCGGCGACCGAGGCGCTGGCGCCGTGGGTGGACGCCGCGGCGGCGGCGGGCTGCATCGTCGCGGGCGGGTTCGCCGAGCTCGACGGCGACGTGCTCTACAACTCGGCCGCGATCGTGAACGCGTCCGGCGTGCTCGCCCGCTACCGCAAGCTGCACCTGTGGGATCGCGAGAAGCTCTTCTTCACGCCGGGCGACGCGTTCCCGCCCGTGGTCGAGACGGCGGTCGGGCGGCTCGGGCTGTGCGTCTGCTTCGACATCGAGTTCCCCGAAGTCGTGCGCGGGCTCGCGCTGCGCGGCGCCGAGCTGATCTGCGTGCCGACCAACTGGCCCGACGAGGGCCGGCCCGAGGGCGAGCGGCCGATGGAGGTCGTGCGCGCGATGGCGGCGGCGTCCTCGAGCCGCGTCTTCATCGCCGCCGCGGATCGCTGCGGGCGCGAGCGCGGCGTCGACTGGGTCGGCGGGAGCTCGCTGCTGGCGCCGTCAGGCTTCCCGCTCGCGGGCGCGCGCGCTTCAGCCGAGCCGCAGCTGCTGCGCGCGCCGGTCGATCTCGCCGAGGCGCGCGACAAGCGCATCAGCGAGCGCAACGACGTGCTGGCCGACCGGCGCGTCGACGTGTACTGAGCTTCGAGCTAGTGGTGGAAGCCGGGCCTCGGCTCGGCGTCCGGCTGCTCCAGGCGCTCGACGATGTCCCCGAGGTGGCGGGCGAGCAGATCCGCCATGTCGCGCGTGAAGCCGTTGCGGACGACGATCCGGAGCACGTGCACGTCGTCCATCCCCTCGGGCATCGGGTAGGCGGGGACGAGCCAGCCGTGCGCGCGCAGCTTCTCGGAGACGTCGTAGACGCTGTACGGGATGCCGTCGCGGAGCTTGAACGCGAACACCGGCAGCTCGTCGCCGCGTGAGAGCAGCTCGAACGGGCCCAGCTCCTCGATGTGGTGCGCGAGCCAGGTGGCGACGTCGCGGCAGTCCTGCTGGACGCGCTCGTAGCCCTGGTGGCCGAGGCGGATGAAGGTGTAGTACTGCGCGATCACCTGGGCGCCCGGGCGGGAGAAGTTCAGCCCGTAGTCGGGCATCTTGCCGCCGAGGTAGTCGACCTCGAACAGCAGCTCCCGCGGGAGCGCCTCCGGATCGCGCCAGACGGCCCAACCGACGCCGGGATAGACGAGGCCGTACTTGTGGCCCGAGGCGTTGATCGACTGCACGCGCGGGATGCGGAAGTCCCACTCGAGCTCCGCGTCCAGGAACGGGGCGATGAAGCCGCCCGAGGCGGCGTCGACGTGGATCGGGACGTCGACGTCGAGCTGGTCGAGCGCGCCGGCGATCGCCTGGACGGGCTCGTAGGAGCCGTCGAAGGTCGAGCCGAGGATGGCCACGACGCCGATCGTGCTCTCGTCGCAGGCCTGGGCGGCGCGCTCGGGGGAGAGGTGCGTGGTTCCGTCGCCGACGGGGACGATGCGCGCCTCGATGTCCCAGTAGCGGCAGAGCTTGTGCCAGCAGACCTGGACGTTGGCGCCCATCACCAGGTTCGGCCGGTCGCGGCCCGGATTGCGCGCCCGCCAGCGCCGCAGCAGGGCGAGTCCGCCGAGCATGCATGCCTCGGAGGAGCCGGTCGTCGAGGTGCCCGTGGCGGGATCGCCGGGCGCGTGCCAGAGGCTCGACAGGATCTCGACGCAGCGCCGCTCGAGCTCCTCCGTCTGCGGGTACTCGTCCTTGTCGATCAGGTTCTTGTCGAGGCACTCCTGGATCAGCACGCGCGCCTGCGGCTCCATCCAGGTGGTCACGAACGTGGCGAGGTTCAGCCGGGCGTTGCCGTCCAGCAGCAGCTCGTCGTGGACCAGCTGGTAGGCGGTCTGCGGGTCGACCGCGTGCTCGGGGATGCGGTCGCGCGGAATGCTGACCCGGCGGCCGAGCGAGAGCTGCGGACGGACCCAGATCTCGTCGTGGCGCCGCGTCATGGCCCGGACGCTACAGCCCGCCGATGAGCGTGGGGCGCGGCTGCAGGGAGCGGGCCGCGTCCAGGCGCGTGTTGGGAGTTGTTGACCATCGGTCGACAAGCTGCCCGCGGCGGTGTACGTTGCGCGTTGCCAACCGCCGGTCAACAAGGAGGATGCACACATGGACGTTCAGCCGCCTCGGCGCAGGTCGCAGCCCGAATCCGACGGGGCCACCGCCCCGCGCAAGAAGGCCTTCCTGCTCGCGCGTCCCGAGCAGCGCCTGCTCGAGGCGATCGCGCGCCGCCTGCCGGCGCAGGTCCTGCCGGATCACTTGACCGCCCTCGCGCTGCTCGCCGCGGGCGGCTTCGCGGCCTTCGGCGCGCTCGGGTGGCTGTGGGGGATGGCGGGGCTGCTCGTGGTGCAGTGGCTCGGCGACTCGCTCGACGGCACGCTCGCGCGCGTGCGCCGCGCCGAGCGCCCGCGCTACGGCTACTACCTCGACCACCTCGCGGACGCGGTCTCGACCGCCTTGGTCGGCATCGGCCTCGGGCTGACCGCGCACATGCACCTCACGGTCGCGCTCGTGCTCGTGATCGCGTACCTGGCGCTGTCGATCAACAGCTACCTCGAGACGCAGGCGCTCGGCGTGTTCACGCTCGGCTACGGGCGCCTCGGACCGACCGAGGCGCGGCTCGGCCTGATGCTGCTGCTGGTCGTCACGGCGCTGGGCGCCCGCGCCGCGCTGCCGCTGCTCGGCCAGACGCTCACGCTGCTCGACGTCGCCGCGCTCGGCGCGGCGGGCGCGATGCTGGTGGCCGGCTTCGCGCGGGCGCTCGGGAATCTGCGGCTGCTGGCGCTGCGCGAGCCGCGCGCCGCCGGCTGATGGAGGTCGTCGCTAGACCGCGCCGTAGCGCTCCGCGGGCGGCGCGGCCTCTTCCTCGCGCTCGCCGTAGCGCTCCGCGCGCTGGTCCTCCGCCTCGGACTCGGCCAGCATCCGCGCGAACAGGTACGCGAGCGCGATGCCCATCACGATCGACTGCTCGAGCGCCATCACCAGTCCGGCGACGTGCTGGTCGTCGATCGGGCTCAGGCCCCAGCGGGTGCCGTTGACGTCGTAGAAGTCGAACAGCAGCGTGGGCGAGAACGCCAGCAGGACGCCGAGGAAGCCCACGAGCACCTTCGTGGACGCCATGTAGAGAATGGGCCCGAGCCCGCCGAGGCGCATCCGGCTGCGGATCGGCGACAGCAGGTGCCACCAGTACAAGAGCCCGGCGGCGCCGAAGCTGAGGTGCTCGAGCACATGGATCACCGAGTGCTCGAGCGCGGCGTTGTACATCGCGGGCACGTGCCACAGCCACATCGCGCCGACGTACGCGATCACGCCGAAGGCGGGGTGCCCGAACGGGCCGGCCGCGTGCTCGAGGCGCTGGATCCGGCGCGTCGCCGGCCGCAGGATCCACTTCGTCAGCCCGAGCGTGAGGCAGATCGGCGCGAGGTCGGCGATCAGCAGGTGCTGGACCATGTGCACCGACGCCAGCTGCTCCCCGATCGCGTCGACGGGCGAGATCAGGGCGATGAACAGGCACAGGACGCCGGTGCACCACAGCACCAGCCGCCCGACGGGAGCCGCCCGCGCGCCGCCTTGCGCACGCGAGATCCGCCAGCGCCAGACGTAGATGGCGACGTAGCAGACCAACGCGATCAGCACGATCGGCGCGAACGTCCACCCAGCTTCGACAGGCACCGCCGTCGCAGACACGACACAGCATTGTTACGGACGCGTGATGATCCGTTATGAGGCACGCGGGACGATGGGGACCGGATGAAGCCCCGACTGCGATCGGCACCGGCGCCCACGCGCCCCGCGCGTCTTCCGCGGACCGTGGAGGCGCGGCGGTGAACGCGCTCGCGGAGCTGATCGCGATCGTCGCGCCGCCCGGCTGCGTCTCGTGTCATACGCCCACGGCCGCGGGCGAGCGGCTGTGCGCGTCGTGCACGCGCGCCTTGCCGTGGCTGCGGCGCGGCTGCCCGCGCTGCGCGCTGCCGTCGCACCGGCGGCGCGCGTGCCCCGCGGCGACCGCCGCGTTCGACCGCGCGTGGGCGCCGATGGCCTACGAGGGCGTGGCCCGGGACCTCGTCGCCGCGCTCAAGTTCCGCTCCGCCCTCCCGGTCGCCGACCTGATGGCGGCGCACATGGCCGCCAACCTCCCGGCGCCCCTGCGCGGCGAAGCGGCGATCGTTCCGGTCCCCACGGTGCGCTCCCGCCGCCGCAGGCGCGGCTTCGATCCGGCGGGAGCACTGGGGGAGGCGCTGGCCCGCCGCCTGGAGCGCCCGCTCGTCCCCTGCCTGGAGCGCCGCGACCGCTCCGGCCGGCAGGTCGGCGCCGGGCGCAAGGCCCGCCGCGAGGCCGGCCGGCTCCTGTTCACCGCGCGCGACACGCCGCCGCTGGCCCTGCTCGTCGACGACGTCCACACCACGGGCGCGACGCTCGACGCGGCCGCCCGCGCCCTGACCGCCGCGGGAACGACCGTGGCCGCCGCGCTCAGCTACGCGAGGACGCTGTGATCACGCGCCTCCCGCACGCGGGGCGGCGCGCGAAGGCGCGCGCGCCTACGCGATCGCACGCGGGGCGGCGCGCGAGGCGCGCGCGCCTACGCGATCGCGCGGCCGGCTTCGTCGGCCCACTCCAGCGCGGCGCGGTATGCGCCGGCCAGGGAGGGGGCCGGGCCGGGGACCGTCAGGGTCGGGAACTCCCCGCGCTCGTACGCCGTGACCGCCGCGAGCAGCTCGCCCTTCGGCCCCTCGCGCCGCAGCAGCGCTGCCTGGATCTCCTCGGAGAACGGGAGCGTGTCGAGGACCTCGGCCATCGGCACGTCCAGCAGCGCGTCGGCGACCGAGAACAGCCCGATCGTGAACAGCGTCTCGCGCTCCTCGGGCAGCGCCGACCCGGCGAGGATCTCGCACATGTGCGCGCGCCGCAGCGCCAGCGCCACGAGCTCGTCGCGCACGTCCGGGATCGAGGAGATCGCCATCACCGTCGCCCACCGCCGCACGGTCCGCACGCCGAGCATGCTCAGCGCCTCGCGCACCGAGTTCACGGTCCGCGGCAGCGCGAAGAACGCGCTGTTCACGTACCGCAGCAACTTCAAAGACAGTCCGACGTCGGACGCGATGACGCGCTCGAGGTCCTCGAACGACACGTCGCCCGCGGTCAGCTCGCCGATCCGGCGCAGCGAGCCGAGGCCCGAGGTCGCGACGCCGCGCGCCTTGAACAGCCGCGGCTGGGCGAAGTACTCGCCTTGGAAGTAGGTGAAGCCGAGCTCGCGGCAGCGCTCGAACGCGGCGTGGTCGCCGACCTCGGTCGCGACCAGCAGCGCGCCTTGCATCCTGGGCGCCCGCAGCACCGCCGGCAGCTCCTCGGCCGCGATCCGCGAGATGTCGATCTTGACGATCGAGCAGAGCGTCATCAGCTCCTCGACGCCGCTGCCGGTCTGTCCTTCGTACTCGTCCAGCGCGATCGTGTAGCCCGACCGTGCCAGTTGCTGCAGGATCGCGAGCAGGTCGTCGCGCGCCTGGTAGGCCTTGATCTGCAGCACCGCGCGGTCCGGGCGCACCGGCGGCGGACCGACCTCCACGAGGAAGTTGCGGGCGATCGTCACCCAGGCGGGATGGCGCCCGGCCAGCGTCTCGAGCCCGATGTCGCCGAACGAGTCGACCAGCAGCGCCGACGTCGCCTTGGCGTCCATGGAGGGATCGCCGAGGTCGATCGAGCCGCCGAAGCGCAGCTCGTAGCCGACCACCACGTGGCGCGCGTCCGCGATGGGATGCCGGACGACCGCGACTTCCTCGCGGCGCTCGGAGGGCACGGGGGCGGTGGCGCTCACAGACCCAGTGGTCGGCCGTAGGAGCGTCCGGCTTGAGGATACGATTGGTAGTCCGTCGACCCCTGCAGAGAGGAGTCTCATGCACATCGAGGTCAAGGGACGCAACCTTCAGGTCACCGACGATCTGCGGGAATGCGTCGAGCGGCGAATGGACAAGATCGGCAAGCAGGTCTCCGAGCTCGCCGTGCTTGAGGTTGAGCTGGCCGACGTCCGCACGCCGACCGACCCGGTGACCGCCGAGGCGACGCTTCAGCTGAAGGGCACGACGCTGCGCGCCAAGAGCGCCTCGAAGGACCCCAAGCACGCCGTCAACCTCGTCTCGGAGGACCTCGCCCGGCAGGTCAAGCGCCACCGCGACAAGCGCCGCGGCCGGCGCGAGGCGCGCGCCGCCGCCGACCAATCCCGCAACGGCGCCGCGACCGCCCCGGCGCTGGAGGAACAGACCCCTTCCGGCCTGTGAAGGGGGGCCTGAATGGGCCCTGTGCCCCGCTAGGCTAGGGAACCATGTCCATCCTCGAGCGCGCCCTCCGAATGGGCGAAGCGAAGCAGTTCAAGGCCTACGCCAAGCGCGTCGAGCGCATCGGCGCCTGGGAGGCCGAGCTCGAGCTGCTCGAGGACGACGAGATCAAGGAGCAGTTCGCCGGCCTACGCGAGCGCGCGGGTAACGGCGAGTCGCTGGACGACCTCCTGGCGGAGAGCTTCGCGCTCACCCGGGAGGTCGGCCGGCGCACGATGAGCATGCGCCACTTCGACGTGCAGCTGATCGGCGGCATGGTGCTCCACGACGGCCAGATCGCCGAGATGCGCACCGGCGAGGGCAAGACGCTGACCGGCACGCTCGCCGTCGTGCTCAACGCGCTCGCCGGCAAGGGCGTCCACGTCGTCACCGTCAACGACTACCTCGCCCGCCGCGACGCGGACTGGATGCGGCCGATCTACGAAGGCCTCGGGCTGACCGTCGGGGTGCTGCAGAACATGCAGCCCTACGAGGACAAGCGCGCGGCCTACGCGGCGGACATCACGTACGGCACGAACTCCGAGTTCGGGTTCGACTACCTGCGCGACAACATGGCCACGTCCCTCGAGGAGAAGGTCCAGCACGGCGGCCGGATCGGCGAGGACGGCCGGCCGGTCGCGATGCACAACTTCGCGATCGTCGACGAGGTCGACAACATCCTGATCGACGAGGCGCGCACGCCGCTGATCATCTCCGGCGCCCCGGAGCAGGCGGCCGACCTGTATGACCGCTTCGCGAAGCTCGCTCCGCAGCTGGTGGCCGGCAAGAAGCCGGAGGGGCTGGACCCGCGCGCCAAGAAGGAGTTCGTCGCCGACTACGACTACGAGTTCGACGAGAAGCACAAGACGGTCTCGATCACCGAGCAGGGCGTCGAGAAGGCCGAGCGCTTCCTCGGCATCGATCACCTCTACAAGGCGGAGAACGGCGGCCTCGTCAACCACCTGATCCAGTCGCTGAAGGCCGAGTCGCTGTACAAGCGCGACGTCGACTACGCCGTCATCGACGACGAGGTCAAGATCATCGACGAGTTCACCGGCCGGATCCTGGACGGCCGCCGCTGGTCGGAGGGCCTGCACCAGGCCGTCGAGGCCAAGGAGGGCGTCCGCGTCCGCGAGGAGAACCAGACGCTCGCGACGATCACGCTCCAGAACTACTTCCGCATGTACAACAAGCTCGCGGGCATGTCGGGCACGGCCCTCACCGAGGCCACGGAGTTCATGAAGATCTACAAGGTCGGCGTGGTGGAGATCCCCACCAACCGGCCGATGGTCCGCAAAGACCAGAACGACCAGATCTACAAGACCCAAGAGGGCAAGTGGCGCGCCGTCGTACGCGAGATCCAGGAGCGCCACGACCGGGGCCAGCCCGTGCTCGTGGGAACGATCTCGGTCGAGGTCTCCGAGCTGCTCTCGGAGCGCCTGCGCAAGATGGGCGTGCCGCATTCGGTCCTGAACGCCAAGCCAGAGCACGCCGAGCGCGAGGGCGCGATCATCGCCGAGGCCGGCCGCCCCGGCGCCGTGACGATCGCGACCAACATGGCCGGCCGCGGCGTGGACATCAAGCTCGGCGGCAACGCCGAGCACCTGACCGAGGTGGAGCTCGCGAAGCTCGGCCTGCGCCCCGGCGACCCCGACTACGAGGAGCGCTTCGCCGAGATCCTGCCGTCCGTCGAGGCGCGCGTGGAGACCGACGAGCAGGTCGTCCTCGACGCCGGCGGCCTGTTCATCTGCGGCACCGAGCGCCACGAGTCGCGCCGGATCGACAACCAGCTCCGCGGCCGCGCCGGCCGTCAGGGCGATCCGGGCGAGTCGCGCTTCTTCCTCTCCGCGCAGGACGAGCTCGTGCGCCTGTTCGCCGGCGACCGCATCTACAAGATCCTCGACCGCCTCGGCCCGAAGACCGACGAGGGCGAGGAGGAGCCGATCGAGGCGAAGATCCTCTCCAAGCAGATCGAGAACGCCCAGCGCAAGGTCGAGGAGCAGAACTACCTCATCCGCAAGCGCGTGCTCGAGTACGACGACGTCATGAACCAGCAGCGCGAGGTCGTCTACCGGTACCGCGACGAGGTGCTCGAGGGCCGCGACATGGCCGAGGTCGCGCGCGAGCAGATCGAGGCCGTGATCAGCCGCACGGTGGACGAGTTCACGCCCGGCGACTTCGCCGACGAGTGGGACTTCGACGCGCTGTGGAGCCAGCTGGACCAGATCTACCACGTCGACTTCGGGCCCGAGGAGATCGACCGCCAGGCGGTCGACCGCGAGGCGCTCAAACGGATGCTCGTCGAGGACGCGCTGAACCTCTACGACGAGCGCGAGGAGGAGCTCGGCTCCGAGCTCATGCGCGCGCTCGAGCGCTACCTGATCCTCCAGATCATCGACCAGCGCTGGCGCGAGCACCTGTACGACATGGACTACCTGCGCGAGGGCATCCACCTGCGCGGGTTCGCCCAGATCGAGCCGCTGGTGGCCTACAAGAACGAGGCCTTCACGCTGTTCGAGGACCTGATGAACTCGATCTGGTCCGACTTCGCGCGCATGATCTACAACGTCGAGGTCGAGGTGCAGGCCGAGAACGGCTCCGGTGAGGACGCGCCCCCGCAGGAGTACTTCCCCGCGCAGCCGCAGCAGAGCAGCGGGCTCGGCGCGCTGGCCTACTCAGGCGGCACCGCCGCCGACCAGCCGAGCGCCTACGGGGAGCCGGGCGAGCCCTCCGCCGTGGCGGAGAGCCCGGTCGTGCAGCAGCGCCGCGTCGACGAGAGCCAGCAGCTGGGCCGCAACGACCCGTGCTGGTGCGGCTCGGGCAAGAAGTTCAAGAAGTGCCACGGGGCGTGAGCGCCGGCGCGCTCGCGCCGGCCTGGGCGCCGCGCGGCGCCTGAGCCGCCGCGGCCCTGCGCCGGCGGCCGAGCCGCCGCGGCCGCTCGGGGACGACCGGGTCGTCCGCCCGCGCGCCGATGGTCGCGCGGCGCGTCAGCTGGCGGCTGTTGATGATCGCGATGGGAAGCATGCGGTTCATGGTGCGGCGCGCCTTCCATTCGTTCAAATAATGACTTTGGTACAGCGATAAGCTGCGCCTATGGACCCACGGCGCGTGCTCACGTTCCGCGCCGTGGCGACCGAGCGCTCCTTCTCGTCGGCGGCCCGCGCGCTGTCGCTCACGCAGCCCGCCGTCTCGCAGCAGGTCGCGGCGCTGGAGAAGGAGATCGGCGCCCGGCTGCTCGCGCGCGAGCCCGGCGGCCTGGAGCTGACCGCCGCGGGCAAGGTGCTGCTCGAGCACGCGGACGCGATCGCGGAGCGGCTCGAGCTCGCCGCGACCCAGCTCGCCGAGCTCTCCGAGGCGGCGCGGATGCGGCTGCGCGTCGGCGCGTTCCCGAGCGCCCTCGCGTGCCTGGTGCCCAAGGCGGTCGCACGTCTGCACGAGCAGGCGCCCGGCGCGGAGGTGCTGATCGAGGAGGGCGGCAGCGAGGCGCTCGCCGAGCGCGTCGCGCGCGGCGAGCTGCACGCCGCCGTCGGCTTCCAGGACTCGACGCTGCCCCGCCGCGAGCACGAGGGCGTCGAGCGTCGCGACCTGCTGCACGAGCCGTTCCTCGTCGCGCTCCCCCCGGGCCACCGGCTCGCTGCGCTCGACAGCGTGCCCGTGTCGGCGCTCGCGGACGAGCCGTGGACCGCGCCCTCGGGGTCGCACCTGATCGCCCGCACCTGCCGCGCCGCGGGCTTCGAGCCGCGACTGGTCTCGATCCTGCGCGATCCGCTGGCGATGCGCGCGCTCGTCTCGCAAGGCCTCGCCGTCACGCTCGTGCCGCGGCTCGTCGCGGACGCGCTCGAGGGGATCGAGCTGAGACCGATCGAAGGACCAGGGCCGGAGCGCGACGTCTACGCCATGATCCCGGCGGGCGGGCGCCATCCGCTCGCCGAAAGTATCGTGGCCGCATTCGCGGCCGTCGCCGCGCAGCTATGAACGGCCGTCTGCTCATCAACTGCCCCGACCGGCACGGCATCGTCGCGGCGGTCGCCGGGTTCCTCGCGGCGTCGGGCGCCAACATCGTCAGCTCCGACCAGCACTCGACCGACCCCGAGGGCGGCGAGTTCTTCATGCGGATGGAGTTCTCGCTCGACCGCGGCGACCTGGCGGCGGTGGGGCACGCGTTCGCCCAGGACGTCGCCGAGCGCTTCGACATGCGCTGGCGCCTGGCGGACGCGGACGTGCCGAAGCGCATGGTGCTGCTCGTCTCGCGCGAAGACCACTGTCTCGTGGACCTGCTGTGGCGTCACCGGCGCGGGGAGCTGCTCGCCGACATCCCGCTCGTGGCGTCCAACCATCCGGACCATCGGTCCGATGTGGAGGCGTTCGGCGTGGACTATCACCACGTCCCATACCCGAACGAGCCGGAGCTCCTGGATCTCCTGCGCGACGCCGACCTGGTCGTGCTCGCGCGCTACATGCGGATCCTGTCCGGCGAGTTCCTCACCGAACTGCAGACCGCGATCATCAACATCCACCACTCCTTCCTCCCGGCCTTCGCGGGCGCGGACCCCTACCGGCGCGCGGCCGAGCGGGGCGTGAAGATCATCGGCGCCACGGCGCACTACGTGACCGAGCAGCTCGACGCGGGGCCGATCATCGAGCAGGACGTCGCGCGCGTCTCCCATCGCGAGGGACCGGAGGCGATGATGCGGATCGGGCGCGACATCGAGCGGACCGTGCTGGCCCGCGCGGTCAAGTGGCACCTCGAGGACCGCGTGCTCGTCCACGGCAACCGGACCGTCGTGTTTTGAGCGTCCTGACGACCTACGACGAGGCGTACGCGTCCGACGGCGAGCTGCGCCCGCACGCCAGGGCGGCCGTCGAGGCGGTGCTGGCCGCGGGCCCCACCGAGCTCGAGGCGCGCGTCAGCGAGACGCTCCTGCGCGCCGGCGTGGGGTTCCGCTCGCTCCACGGCGACGCGCGCTTCCACGTCGACCCGGTGCCGCGCGTGATCACGGCCGAGGACTGGGTCGCGGTCAAGCGGGGCCTGGCCCAGCGCGTGCGCGCCCTCAACGCGTTCGTCGCCGACGTCTACGGCGAGCGGCGGATCGTCGCCGCAGGCGTCGTCCCGGACTACGTGATCGACACCGCCGAGTACTACGAGCCGCAGATGCGCGGGGTCGAGCCGCCGAGCGGGTCGTGGATCGGGATCGCCGGGCTCGACGTCGTGCGCGACGGCTCCGGCGAGTGGCTCGTGCTCGAGGACAACCTGCGCACGCCGAGCGGCTTCGCCTACATCCACGCCGCCCGCGTCGCCGTCAGCCGGCACCTCGACGTGCCGCCGCCGGCGCTGCCGCGGCCGCTCGACGGCGAGATCGACCTGCTCGCCGACGCGCTGCACGCCGCGACGCCGCAGGGCAGCGGCGGCCACCACGCGCCGCAGGCCGCCGTGCTCACCGACGGGGAGACGAACTCGGCCTATTGGGAGCACGGCTGGCTCGCGCGCGCGCTCGGCATCCCGCTGGTGGAGACGCGCGACATCGAGGTGCGGGGCGGCCGCCTGCGCCACCGGCGCGAGGGCTTCCCGATCGACGTCGTGTACCGCCGCACCGACTCCGATCGCGTCGCGGACCCGCTCGGGGAGCTGCTGCTCGAGCCGCTGCGCAACGGCGCGCTCGGGCTGATCAACCAGTACGGCACCGGCGTCGCCGACGACAAGCTCGCCCACGCCTACGTCGAGGCGATGATCGGCTTCTATCTCGGCGAGGAGCCGGTCATCCGCTCGGTCCCCACCTACGACCTGGCGCAGCCGGACCAGCTCGAACGGGCGCTGGACGAGTTCGAGGATCTCGTGCTCAAGCCGCGCGCGGGCCACGGCGGCGTCGGCGTGCTGATCGCGCCGCACGCCAAGCCCGAGGACGTCGCGCGGGTGCGCAAGCAGGTGGAGGCTTCGCCAGGCGACTGGATCGCCCAGCGGATGGTGATGCTCTCCACCCACCCGACGGTCTCGGGGAACGAGCTGGCGCCCCGCCACATCGACCTGCGCCCGTTCGTCTTCATGGGCGAGGGAGGCGAGCCGCGCGTGCTCCCGGGCGGGCTCACGCGCGTCGCCCGCGACGAGGGCGCGCTGGTGGTCAACTCTTCCCAGAACGGCGGCGCCAAGGACACCTGGGTTCTGCCCTAGTCCCCGGTCAGGCGGTCCACGACGCGGTCCCAGCCCCCGGTGAGCACCAGGAACCCGACCTTCGCGAACACGCCGATTCCGGCGGCGATCATTCCAACGGTCATCCCATCCATACGAGGATGAAGAGGCGCCGGTTCGGCGCCCTGATACAAGTCTGACGTCAACCGTCGACGACGAGCGCGTCGAGCGGTCCGAGCAGGCGGCGCGAGCGGCGCGAGACGCCGGGCAGCTCGACCAGGTGGTGGGTGAGGGGCGCGCCGCGGCGGCGGCGCTCGAGCTGCTCGGACGCGATCGGGCGCCACTGCTCGTCGATCGCCTTCACCGGGTCCTCGTGCGGCGCGGTCTCGAGGTGCTCGGCCCACAGCCGCAGGCGCGTGTCGCGGGCGAGGCGCGGGTCGCAGGTGACGACGTCGACCTCGGTGTCGTTGAACAGGCTGTGCTCGTTGAGGTTGGCCGAGCCGACCGCCAGCCATTCGTCGTCCACGATCCCGATCTTGGCGTGCACGTACAGCGGGCCCGAGCGCTCGGCGGTGCGCGAGTGGATCGTGGCGGCGAGGAAGCGGCCGGCGCCGGCGTCGGCGGCGACCAGCCGGCCCAGCATCCCGCGCGTGTCGTCCTGGCCGTTGTTGGCCTTGTGGGGGAGCAGCACGACCAGCCGGAAGTCGTCGCCCGGCGGCTCGCGCAGCTTGCGCTCGAGCACGTCGACCACCTCGGGCGACCACAGGAACTGGTTCTCGAGGTAGATCAGGCGGCGAGCGCTGCGCAGCGCGCGCATGTAGGCCTCCAGCGTGGAGAACTCTCCGCGCGGGAGCGCCGGATACGCGCGTTCGGGCACGGTGCGCACCAGCTGCGCGGTCACGTCGCCGGCCGGCGCCGGCACCTCCGGCAGCTCGAGCGCCTCGCCCGCTCCGGGCCCTCCGTCGCGGCGAGGGATTCCTTGACGGCACGCGATCGCCTCCCAGCGCAGCGCGAAGTGCGCCGCGACGTCGCGCACCAGAGGCCCGCGGATCTGCGAGGAGGCGTCGTGCCAGCCGATCCCCTCGCGCAGCGGGTGCTCGCTCCAGTCGTAGCGGTCGCCGGCCAGCGCCGTCAGGTCGATGCCGCCGACGAACGCGACCTCGTCGTCGACGATCACGATCTTCTCGTGGTGGCAGTGCATCATCCGCCCGCGAGCGTCGAGCAGGCACCGGATCCTGGTCCCGCGCACGAGCTGCTCGCGGGCGTGCTCCACCGATGCGCGGCTCGGCTTGAACACCGGCACGGGCGCGCCCGCCCACACGAGCACCCGCACGGGGACGCGCTCGGCGGCCTCGGCGAGCAGCTCGCGCACCGGCCGGCGCGCGCCGTCGCGCACGGGCTCGAAGTCCGGTTGCAGGTGCCACGAGCAGATGTGCACGTGGCGCCTGGCCGCGCCGATCGCCTCCGCCATCCGAGGGAGCGCGTTGGCGCCGTCGATCAGCACCTCGAGCGCGTTGCCGTCGCGCGGCGCAGCGGCGGTCGCGGCCCACAGGCCCGGGCTCGCGGGGGCCAGCGCGTCCATCCGCCCGTGGCGGCGCAGGCGGCGCATGTGGTGGTGGACCATGGCGCGCTCCAGCCCGTCTCCGACGGCGGCGTCGAGTCGGTCGAGCATGGGGTTTCGCGTACCCGCTAGCCTCACCTGTCGCACATGGCCAATCCGTCGCAACCCACGCCGCACCGCCTCGCCGCCATCCGTGAGCAGTTGTCCCTGCTCTCGGACTATCTTTGACCCGGCTGGGCTCGAAGAGCGCCTGAAGACGCTCGAGACGGAGATGGGCGCGGCCGGCTTCTGGGATGACCCGGAGTCCGCCGCCAAGGTCGGCGCTGAGCACACGCGGCTGCAGCGCCGGCTCGACAACTTCACGAAGCTGCGCTCCGACGGGGAGGACCTCGAAGGGCTGGCCGAGCTGGCCGACGAGGATCCCGATCTGGCCGAGGAGCTCGAGGAGTCGATCGCCTCGGTCGAGGCGCGCCTGAACGACCTCGAGGAGCAGCGCCTGTTCACAGGCGACTACGACTCCGGCGACGCGCTGGTCACCGTCAACGCCGGAGCCGGCGGCACCGACGCCCAGGACTGGGCGGAGATGGTGCTGCGGATGGAGATGCGCTGGGCCGAGCGGCGCGGCTTCAAGGTCGAGCTGCTCGAGGCGAGCCCGGGGGAGGAAGCCGGCATCAAGTCGGCGACCTTCCGCGTCTCAGGCGACAACGCCTACGGGCTCTACTCCGCCGAGAAGGGCGTGCACCGGCTCGTTCGCCTCTCGCCGTTCGACTCCGCCAACCGCCGCCAGACGTCCTTCGCGGGCGTCGAGGTCGCGCCGGTGGTGGAGGAGGCGGGCGAGATCGCGATCGACGACGACGACCTGCAGGTCGACACCTACCGCGCGTCGGGCGCCGGCGGCCAGCACGTGAACAAGACCGACTCGGCGGTGCGGATCACGCACAAGCCGAGCGGGATCGTCGTGCAGTGCCAGAACGAGCGCTCGCAGTCGGCCAACCGCGCGACCGCGATGGCGATGCTGCGCTCGAAGCTGATCGAGCGCCAGGAGCGCGAGCGCCAGGAGGAGATCGCGCGCGAGCGCGGCGAGGCGCAGGACGTGAACTTCGGCTCGCAGATCCGCTCCTACGTGCTGCACCCGTACACGATGGTCAAGGACCACCGGACCGACTTCGAGGTCGGCAACGCCAACGGCGTGCTCGACGGCGACCTGGACGGCTTCGTGCGCTCCTGGCTGGAAGCGCACGCGAAGGCCCGCAGCTAGAGCGTAAGGGCGCCTCCGGTCGGCGCCAGCACGCCGGCCGCGGCGTTGTGCGCGGCGAGCACCGCGGTGTTGACCTCGCCGAAGAACTGGGCCGGCCACGCGTTGAGCTCGGTGCTCTTGTCCGGGCCCTCCTTGACGTGGATCGACACGAGCTTGTGCACGTGCTCGTTCCAGTGCGTGTGCAGCTCGACGAAGCTCCCGCCGCCGAACTGGTAGCGCAGGAACCCGGTGCGGCTGTCCGGGTAGTCGTGCGCGCTCATGAAGCGGGTGTCCGCCTGGAAGACGGCCATGCCGGGGACGCCGTCCTGGAGGCGGCCCTTGAGCCGGACCAGGTCCTTGAACGTCTGCGCGCTCGCCGCCGTCGCCCCGAGCGAGAGCCACGCCGTGAGGTAGTTGACGCTGTTGTCGGCCTGCGTCTGCTGGAGCGCGACGCGCGCCGCGTCGATCCAGTGGTCCGCCGCGAGCGGCAGCACGACGCCGGCGCCGTAGGCGTGCAGGCCCGCGTCGAGCAGCAGCAGCGAGTCGATGTCGCCGAGCGTCGCGCCGGCGGTCGTGCAGAGGCGGACGGCGGCCTGCACGGCCGCGTTGCTCTTGCCGGCGATCCAGGTCCTCACCGCGCCCACGCCCTCCCGGTGGACGAAATCGCGCGCGCTGGGCTCGAGCACGCCCTTGCCCTGGACGTCCGCGATCACCTCGTCGCGCGGGTGCGACTGCTTGACCGCGGCCGTCTTCGGCTTCTCCGACGCCGCCTTGGCGTAGCGCAGGCGAGCGCTCATGTCCGTCTCGTCCTCGCAACCCTTGAACGACTTGGCGTCGAGCTTGATCGCCTCCGCCAGCTCTTCGTCTCCGAGCCGCAGCATCGCGTCGACGTCTCCGTCGCTGAGGCCGCCGGCCTTCTGGAAGGCGGTCATGGCCGTGAGCGTCACGCCGCCGGGCTGCTTCTTGAGCCGCTTCTTGCCGCCGTCGCTCACGCGCAGCAGCTTCGCCACCGCCTGGTTGCCCGCGCCGGCCTGCAGGCGCAGGATCCGCGCCCGCTCGTCGCCGTGCGCCGGCGCCGCATCCGCCTCGTCCTGGCGGCGGCGCATGCGCTCCGCTTCCCATGTCGTGACCCGCATGCCGGGACTCTCTCAAAGTCCCCGCCGACCGGTTCCCGGTGTGTCAGCGGGCGGTCGTATGAGGGTCGTTTTGGTCGCAACGACCTTTTCGGCTACACTCGCAGGACGATGCTTGAGCTCGAGACCGACCTCGTCGACCGCGCGCTCGCCGAGGACGTCGGCGAGGGGGATGCCACGACCGCCGCGACGGTCGACGGCGAGGCCCGCGGCCTCGCCACGATCACCCAGAAGGCCGCCGGCGTGATCTCGGGCCTGGAAGTCGCCGAGGCGGTCTTCCAGCGGCTCGACCCTGAGGTCGCGTTCACGCGCCTCGGCCCTGAGGGCGAATGGCGCGAGGCGGGCGCCGGCGTGCTGCGCGTCGAGGGCTCCGCGCGCGCCCTGCTGACCGGCGAGCGCACCGCGCTGAACTTCCTCGGCCGCCTATCCGGCGTCGCCACGAAGACCGCCCGGATCGTGCGTGCCGTCGGCCCGGGCGGCGCCCGGATCCTCGACACGCGCAAGACGACCCCCGGCATGCGGATGCTCGAGAAGCGCGCCGTCGCCGACGGCGGCGGCGTCAACCACCGGATCGGGCTGTTCGACTTCATCCTCATCAAGGAGAACCACGCCGCGCTGGCCGGCGGGGTCGGGGAGGCGGTGCGCCGCGCGCGCGCCGCCCGGCCGGACCTGCCGCTCGCCGTCGAGGTGCGCGACGCGGCGGAGATCGACGCCGCGCTGGAGGCCGGCGCGCCGCGCCTGCTGCTGGACAACATGAGCCCCGAGCGGGTCCGCGACGCGGTCGCCCAGGTCGCCGGACGGGCCGAGCTGGAGGTGTCCGGCGGCATCGATGATGAGACAGTTTTGGTCTACGCGACCATTCCAGGAGTACACTTCGTGTCGATGGGCGCCCTGACCCATTCGGCCCCCGTCCTCGACCTGTCGCTGATCTTGGAGACGCTCCCGTGACGCTCCTTTCGCTGGAATCCATCCCTGCGCTCCAGGAGGAGGTGCGCGCCCTCGCCGCCGAGCGGGGCGCCGTCATCCTGGCCCACAACTACCAGTTGCCCGAGGTGCAGGACGTGGCCGACTTCGTCGGTGACTCGCTCGGCCTCTCGCAGGAGGCCGCGCGCACCGGCGCGGACGTGATCGCGTTCTGCGGCGTGCACTTCATGGCCGAGACCGCCTCGGTGCTCTCGCCCGAGAAGACCGTGCTGATCCCCGACCTCGACGCGGGCTGCTCGCTCGCCGACTCGATCACCGCCGAGCAGGTGCGCGCCTGGAAGGCGCAGCACCCGGGCGCGCTCGTGGTCATGTACGTCAACACGACCGCCGAGGTGAAGGCGGAGACCGACTACTGCGTCACGTCGTCCAACGCCGTCCAGGTCGTGGAGCACATCTACGCGACCCACGGCGAGGACACCGAGATCCTGTTCGGCCCGGACATGTTCCTCGGCGCCTACGTGGAGAAGACGACGGGGCGCAAGATGCACGTGTGGGACGGCGAGTGCCACGTCCACGCCGGCATCCGCCCGCGCGACATCGCCGACATGCGCGCCGCGCACCCGGGCGCCGACTTCCTGATCCATCCCGAGTGCGGCTGCTCGACGTCGGTGATGGAGTACGTCGCCGCCGGCGACGTCCCCGCCGAGGGCGTCCACATGCTCTCGACCGGCGGGATGATGGGCTGGGCGGCGGCCGCGCCGGCCGGCACGACGGCGATCATGGCGACCGAGACCGGCATGCTGCACCCGTTGCAGATGGCGCGCCCGGACATCGACTTCGTGGCCGCCAACGAGGCGGCCACGTGCCGCTACATGAAGATGATCACGCTGCCGAAGCTGCGCGACGCGCTGCGGGACATGTCCGGCGTCGTCAAGGTGCCGGACGCGATCGCGGAGCGCGCGCGGCTCCCCATCGAGCGGATGGTCGCGATCGGTTAGCCCGCGAGCTCGACGGCGACGATCGCGCCGTCCTCGAGCTCGAGGCTACGGATCACGGCGCCCTTCTCGACGCCGGCGTCGCCGCACGACCCGTCGTCGCCGGCCGCCGAATCGCCGGCGCCGAGGTCGACCTCGGTCGGGTCGTCGTCGGCGGTCGACGCGCCGGCGCCGGTGTCGTCGTCGCCGCTCTCGTCGTCCCCTGCGGAGTCGGTGCCGTCGTCGCCCCAGTAGCCGCCGTCGTCGCCGGAGTCGTCGCCGGAGTCGTCGCCGGCCGAGTCGTCGTCGCCGGCGCCGGCGGGGGAGCAGTCGGCGCCGTCCGCGAGCGGCGCGCTCAGCTTGCCGCCCTTGAACTGGCGGATCGTGACGGTCGTGCCGTCGAACGCGGTCACCACGCCGGCGTGCTCGGCGCCGTCCTTGACCTTGTCGCCGTCGGTGTCGGGATCGGTCGGGTCGTCGCCCACGGTGATCTCGTCCGCGTCGCGGAGGCCGTCGCGGTCGGTGTCGGCCTTGCGCGGGTTCGTGCCGAGCTTGAACTCCTCGAGGTTCTTCAGGCCGTCCTTGTCGGCGTCCTTGACGCGCCATGCGCCTGACAGGTGGTTCTTCTTCGCCCACCTGGCGGCCGTCTTGGCCTTGGGGGCCGGCTTGGCGGAGGCCGCGGCGGTGGGGACGAGCACGGCGGCGACCGCCAGCGCGACGGCGCTGAAGGTCCGGGCGATGATGGGCATGCTGGGCGAGTTCTCCGTAGGGGCTCGGGACAAGGTCGGTCGCACGGGTGATCGACCCGTACGTGCGGCGGCTGGAGCCGCTGGACGGATGTCGTCCGTGCCCGGACGCCCGGGAGCCCGCTACGCGTGCTCTGGCAGCAGCTCGAGCCCGTGCTCGACCGCGTCGCGCACCGACGCCAGCGACTCGCGCTTGCGGTCGAACTCCGCCTGGGTGTACGCGTGGACGTCGGCGGGCGCGCCCATCTCGTAGGCGTCCCACAGCGTCCCGGCGACATAGACGCGCTCGAGCCACGGCACGCCGTCGAAGTACTCCGAGACGAGCACGATCACGTACTCCGGCCCGCGCTCGCGCTGCGGCCCGGCGCCGCGGAGGTCGGCGACGCGGGCGCCGCCGAGCACCGCCCGATCGAGCGGCCACCGGTCCGAGACCCGTCGGACGTAGCGCTCGAGCTCGCGGTGATTGAGCTCAACGTGGGTCACGCGCGGCCCATTGTGGCCCCTCGAGCGGCATGCGGCAAGGTCAGCATGCCGGTTCTAACAGTCCTGGTAGGTGCTGCCCACGGGCGCTAGTTGAAGTCCGCGAGGTCGTGCGGACCCACGCAGGCGACCGACAGGTCCTCCGAGATGCCGCGCGCGATCGCGTCGACCTCCTCGAAGGTCACCTCGTCGAGCGCCGAGATCGCCTTGTCCGGGTCGATGTCCTGCCCGAAGACGACCGTCTGGTTGGCGGCGTGGCGCGCGACGGCGTTGGTGTTCTCGAACGCGAGCACGCGCCGCCCCGCCGCGTAGGCCCGGGCCCGCTCCACCTCTCCGGCGTCGGGTCCGTTGGTCCGCAGGTCGTCGACGATCTCGCGCATCCGCGTGTAGGCCTCGACGCACTTGCCGGACTCCAGGCCCGCGGACAGCTGCAGGATCGGCACGTCGGCGAACGTGTGATCCAGCGCGTAGACCGAGTAGGCGAGCCCGCGCTGCTCGCGGATCTCGTCGAACAGGCGCGACCCCATCGAGCCCCCGAGCAGCGTGGAGTACACGTTCAGCGCCGCTCGCGCGCGCGCGTCGCGCGCGGTGATCCCCGGCCGGTAGGACATCCGCAGGTGCGACTGGTTGGAGTCGCGCCGCTCCACGAGCGTCGTCGGGTCGAACGCCGGCGCCGGCTCGAACGAGCCGTTGCTCGAGATCGACGGGAAGCGCCCGAACAGCTCGGCCAGCTCGCGGTCCTCGGGCAGGTGCTCGAGGTTGCCGACCAGGAAGGCGCCACCGCGCGAGCCCGACCACTGGCGGGTGCGGAACGCCACGATCGCGTCGCGGGTGAAGCTGCGCAGGTGCTCCTCCGGCCCGAGGACCGGGCGGCCGAGCGGGTGCTCGCCGAACGCCGCGCGATCGATCAGGTGCTCGGCGACGACCGACGGCTGGTCGTGCGCGCGCGCGATCTCCTGGATCACGACCCCGCGCTCGCGGTCGAGCTCGGAGGCGTCGATCTTCGGGCGGCCCACGAAGTCGGTAAGGAGGTCGATCGCCTCGGCCGCCACCTCGGCGCGACAGGTGATGTGGAAGGCGACCAGATCGTGCGAGGTGTAGGCGTTGAGCACCGCGCCCATCGTCTCCGCCGTCTGGTTGACCTTGCGGTAGTCGTCGTACTTGACGCCGCCCTTGAACACGAGGTGCTCGAGGAAGTGCGCCATCCCGTTCTCCTCCGGCCGCTCCGTCCGCGCTCCCGCGTCGAAGGCGACGAGGGCGGTCAGCGATCGCGTCGGCAGCTCCACCCGGTGCAGGGGAAGGCCGTTCGGCAGGGAGGATGACTCGATGCGGGCCATGCGGATGAGCGTACTCAAACGTCGTTTGCAGGGAACGTTGCGGGCAAAGCGAACCTTGCCTCGTAGCATCGAGCCCTGGTCATGGCTGCAACCGAACGACATCTGCGCCGGCGCCGCCACCGCGACGACCCGCATCGCCCGGACACGCCCCGGCCGCCCGCGACGGGCGCCGTCGTCTCCTTCAGCAGCGTCGAGAAGCGCTACAACGCGGTCGACGCGGCGCTCGCCGGCATCAGCTTCGACATCTACCCCGGCGAGTTCGTCTTCCTCGTCGGCGCGTCGGGCTCGGGCAAGTCGACGACGATGCGGCTGCTGATCAAGGAGACCGACCCGACCGCGGGGGAGATCCGCGTCGCCGGCCGCGACCTCGCGAAGATCCCGCGGGCCCGCGTGCCGTACTACCGCCGCAACCTCGGCGTGGTCTTCCAGGACTACAAGCTGCTGCCGAACCGCACCGTCTACGAGAACGTCGCCTATGCGCTGCAGGTCACGGGCGGCAGCCGGCGCGAGATCCGCGACAAGGTGCCGGACATCCTGCGCCTGACCGGCCTCTCGACCAAGCTCCACAACCGCCCCGACCAGCTCTCCGGCGGCGAGCAGCAGCGCGTCTCGGTGGCGCGCGCGTTCGTCAACCACCCGCCGCTGCTGATCGCCGACGAGCCGACCGGCAACCTCGATCCCGAGACCTCGATCGGGATCATGCAGCTGCTCTACCGGATCAACCAGACGGGCACGACCGTCCTCGTCGCCACCCATGACGTGGCGATGGTGGACAAGATGCGCCGTCGCGTGATCGAGCTCTCCCAGGGCCGCATCGTGCGCGACGAGCAGGCCGGTGCCTACGCGGCGCGCGAGAACACGCGCGAGTTCGCGATCCGGATGCGGAGCGCCCAGGGATGAGGCCGGTCTTCTTCGTGCGCGAGGCGCTGCGCGCGCTCAAGCGCAACGCCGTGCCGTCGTTCGCCGCGATGGCGACCGTGCTCGTCACCGTGCTCGTGCTCGGCGTCTTCATCCCTGTGGTGCAGGCCACGACGGGCGCGGCCAACGAGGTCCGCGGCAAGGTGATCGCCGACGTCTTCCTCAAGACGGACGCGACGCAGAAGGACATCGACCGCGTCCAGCGCCTGATCCAGCAGCAGCCGACGGTCAAGAGCGTGAAGTTCGTCTCCAAGAAGCAGGCGTACGACGAGGAGAAGAAGCGCAATCCCGAGGCCTACCAGCTGCTCGGCTCGAACCCGCTTCCCGACACCTTCCGCGTCACGCCGGCCAAGCCGGACGACATCGGCAAGCTGCGCGACGCGCTCGCGCCGCAGTCGCCCTCCGGCGGCCGCACCGTCGTCGACCCCGCGATCGACGAGGTGCGCAACCGCGAGGAGGACACGAACAAGATCCTCTCGGTCACGCGCGTCGTGAAGATCACGATGGCGCTGCTCGCCGGACTGCTGGGCATCGCGTCGATCCTGCTGATCGCGAACACGATCCGGCTCTCGCTCTACGCCCGCCGGCGCGAGGTCGAGGTGATGAAGCTGGTCGGCGCGACCGACTGGTTCATCCGCTGGCCGTTCGTATTGGAAGGCGTGATCGTCGGCGCGCTCGGCGGGGTGTTGGCGATCCTGCTGCTCGCCGTCGCGAAGATCGCCGTCGTCGACCCGCTGGCCAAGGACTTCGCGCTGATCGCCTCCCCGGAGACGATCAACTTCCCGGCGCTGATCGCGATCCTGCTGTGCGCGGCGATCTCCGTCTCGGCCGCCGGCTCTGGGCTCTCGCTGCGCCGGTTCCTCCGGGTCTGACGCGGCCCACGAGCACAGTCGGCGCTCGATCGAGACGGGCAACATGATGGTGCAAAGCGGGTACGGCGGGTACCCGGATGATGGACCATGTTCTACTCGGAAGTCCTCCCGAAGGCTCCCGGTTCGGCTGCGGAGGCACGCCGGGTGCTCGACCGGCTGGCCGGCCAGATCGACGCCGACCGGCTCGCGGACGCCCGCCTGCTCGTGTCGGAGCTGATCGCCAACGCCGTCGAGCACGTCGCAGAGGACGGGGAGATCGAGTTGCGCATCGACGTCGACCCGCAGCGGCTGCGCGTGGAGGTGCTGGATCCGGGCCCTGGATTCACGCCCGTGCCGAGGCGCGCGGGCGACCCCAAGGACTCCGGATGGGGCCTGCACTTCATGGCCCAGGTCGCCGACCGCTGGGCGGCGGACATCGAGGGCCAGGCGCGGGTCTGGTTCGAGCTCGGCGCGCGCCGGGGCGGCCGCGGAGCCTGAGGAGCCGCTCTCGCGTGCTTAGGCGCCGCTGAGGCGGCTCGATACCGTGATCGTCCCGAGATGCGCCGCCGTCGCCGGTACCCGGCCTCCCTCCTCGCCGTCCTGATCCCGCTGGCGCTCGTCCTGGGCATCTGGCTCGGCGGGCACCCCGACAGGCTTCCGGGGTTCGCCCGCGACACGCTGGTCGCCGATTCCGACGGGCGCCTCTACCAGGAGGCGATCGACACGATCGAGCGCGACTACTACCGCCCGGTGAACCGCAAGGACCTGCTCAACAAGTCGATCGGCGCCGCCGTGGAGTCGCTCCACGACCAGTTCTCCAACTACTTCTCGCCCACCGCCTACACCGGCTTCCAGGAGTCGACCGAGGGCGAGTTCGAGGGCGTGGGCATGACCGTGACGGCGGTCAAGCAGGGGCTGCGCATCAACCAGGTCTACGACAACTCGCCGGCCAAGGACGGCGGCCTGCGCGCCGGCGACGTGATCGTCAAGGTCGACGGCCGCGCGCTGGCGGGCAAGACGTCCGACCAGGCGACCGCGCTGATCAAGGGCCGGGCGGGAACCTCGGTGACGCTGACGATCGACAGCGGCAAGGGCACGCGCGACGTGCGCCTCAAGCGCGCGAAGGTCGACGTGCCGGTGGTGGAGAGCAAGCTCGAGACGAAGGGCTCGCACAAGATCGCGTGGGTGCATCTCGCGAGCTTCACGTCCGGCGCGCACGGCGAGGTCGGCGGGGCGGTGCGCAAGGAGCTCGGCGACGGCGCCCAGGGCGTCGTGCTCGACCTGCGCGACAACGGCGGCGGCCTATTGAACGAGGCGGTGCAGATCGCCTCGATCTTCGTCCCCGACGGCCGCGTCGTCTCGACCAAGGGCCGCAACCGGCCCGAGCACGTCTACAACGCGACCGGCGGCGCGATCTCGGGCAAGGTCCCGGTCGTCGTCCTGGTCAACCAGAACTCGGCGTCGGCGTCGGAGATCGTCACCGGCGCGCTGCAGGACCGCCACCGCGCGACCGTGGTCGGCACGCGCACGTACGGCAAGGGCGTCTTCCAGGAGATCGAGCGGCTGTCCAACGGCGGCGCGCTCGACATCACGGTCGGCGAGTACTTCACGCCCAGCGGGCGCAACCTCGGCGGTGGCGGCGTGCGCAAGGGCGCCGGCATCACTCCCGACGTGCAGGCGCAGGACGACCCCCACACCAAGCCGGACGAGGCGCTCGACAAGGCGCTGGAGACGGTCGCGGGGAAGCTGTGAGGCAGCGCGCGCGGACCGCCGAGCGGTCGCGGCCCCCCGAGCGCCTCAGCGGTCCGATCGTCGCGGTGCTCGAGAAGCACGGGCGCTTCCTCGCGGCGACGCCGTTCTTCACGCGCTCGCACCGGATCGCGATCGACAAGCCGCGCAACGTCCACGCCGGCGACCTGGTGCTGGTGCAGCCGGTGGGCGCGCGCGGCGGGCATGGGAAGGTCGTGCGGCGGATCGGCCGGCCCGACGTCGCGCGCGACGTGCTCGAGGCGCTGATGATCGACCGCGGGCTGCGGCGCCGCTTCGACCCGCTGGTCGAGCGCGAGGCGCGGATCGCGGCCGAGGAGACCTGCGCCGACGAGTCGCGCACCGACCTGCGCGAGCTGCCGACGTTCACGATCGACCCGCCGGGAGCGAAGGACTTCGACGACGCGATCTCGGCCGAGGCGCTCGACGACGGCGGGATCCGCGTCTGGGTGCACATCGCCGACGTGGCCGCGCACGTGAGGCCCGGCAGCGCGGTCGATCGCGAGGCGTTCCGGCGCGCGACCTCGGTCTACGTCCCGGGACTGGTCGAGCCGATGCTGCCGGAGGCGCTGTCCAACCGCGCGTGCTCGCTGGTCCCGCATCAGGACCGGCTCGCCGTCACGGTCGAGCTCGAGTTCGACGGCGCGCGCGTCCGCCGCACGGCCTTCCACCGCAGCGTGATCCGCTCCGACGCGCGGCTCGACTACCCCGCCGTCGACCGCGTGTTCGCGGGGATCGACCGCGCCGAGGCGCCGTGGGGGGAGCCGCTCGCGGCCGCGCGCAAGGTGTCGGCGGCGCTGCAGGCCGCGCGCGAGGCGCGCGGGGCGCTCGCCGTCGAGTCGGTCGAGCCGGAGTTCGCGTTCAGCCGCGAGGGCCACGTGACCGGGCTCGACCCGACCGAGCAGACCGAGTCGCACCGGCTGATCGAGCACCTGATGATCGCCGCCAACGAGGCCGTCGCACGGCTGCTCGAGTCGCGCAAGCTGCCCGCGCTGTACCGCGTGCACGAGCGGCCGGACCCGCCCCGCATCGAGCGCCTGGTCGAGCAGCTCGAGTCGCTCGGCGTCCCGACGCCCGCGCTCTCGCGCCACATGACTCCGCAGCAGGCGGGCGACGTCGCCGCCGAGGTCTCGCGCCTCGTGGACGCGGAGGTACGCCGCCGCGGGCACGGCCGGATCGGCTTCACCTCGCTCGTCCTGCGCTCGCTCAAGCAGGCGCGCTACACGCCTCGCAACCTCGGCCACTACGGCCTGCGCTCGTCGCAGTACTGCCACTTCACGTCGCCGATCCGGCGCTACCCGGATCTGATCTGCCACCGCTCGCTGCTGAGCGCGATCGGCGCCGGCGAGCCGGTCGTGCGCGCGTCGGAGCTGGAGAAGGCGGGCGAGTGGTGCTCGCTGCGCGAGCGCGACGCGATGCAGATCGAGCGAGCCGCCGACGACGTGGCGCGCGCGTTCCTGCTCGAGCAGGCGCTCTTCGCGCGCGGGTGGCAGACCGAGTTCGAGGGCGAGGTGACGGGCGTGATCGGCGCCGGCGCCTTCGTCGCGTTCGAGGGCTATGAGGGCATGCTGCCGGTCCGGCGGCTGCGCGGCGGCTGGTGGGAGCTCAACGAGCAGGAGACCGCGCTCGTCGCCTCCGAGTCCGGGCGCGCGCTGCGGATCGGCGATCCGGTGCTCGTCCAGGTCGAGAAGGTCGACGCGCCGCGAGGCCGGACCGACCTCGTGCCGGTAGAACTCCGGTCGTGATCGATGCGTTGATCGAGCGCGAGCTCGAGCGCTTCCGGACCGGGCATCCCCGGTCGGCGGAGCTGCACGAGCGTGCGCGCGGGTCGCTGTTCGGCGGCGTCCCGATGCCCTGGATGATGCTGTGGGCGGGCGGCTATCCGGTTGCCGTCGCGGAGGCGAGCGGGAGCCGGATCGTCGACGTCGACGGCCACGAGTACATCGACCTGTGCCTGGGCGACACCGGCGCGATGGCGGGCCACGCGCCGCCTCCGGTGCTGGAGGCGCTGCAGGCGAAGACCGGCATCACGACGATGCTGCCCACCGAGGACGCGGCGTGGGTGGGGGAGGAGCTCACGCGCCGCTTCGGGCTGGAGCGCTGGCTGTTCACGCTCACCGCCACCGACGCGAACCGCACCGCGTTGCGGATCGCACGGCTGCTGACCGGCCGGCCGAAGGTGCTGGTCTACTCCTACTGCTACCACGGCTCGGTCGACGAGGCGTTCGCGGTCGACGCGGGCGGCCGGACCGTCTCGCGCGCGGGCAACGTCGGGCCGCCGGTCGACGTCGCGCAGACGACGCGGGCGATCGAGTTCAACGACCTCGACGCGCTCGAGGCCGCGCTCGCCCACGAGGACGTCGCATGCGTCCTGGCCGAGCCGGCGATGACCAACATGGGCATCGTGCTCCCGGAGGCGCCGTACCACGACGCGCTGCGCGCGCTCACCCGCGCGCACGGGACGCTGCTGATCATCGACGAGACGCACACGTTCTCCGCCGGACCCGGCGGCTGCACGCAGGCGTGGGGACTGGAGCCGGACCTGCTGACGATCGGCAAGGCGATCGGCGGCGGCGTGCCGACCGGCGCGCTCGGGCTCTCCTGGAAGGTCGCGCAGGGCATGCTCGACGCCGCCGAGGCCGACTACGAGGACACCGGCGGCGTCGGCGGCACGCTGGCCGGCAACGCGCTCTCGCTCGCCGCCATGCGCGCGACGCTCGGGAGCGTGCTGACCGACGGCGCGTGGGAGCACACGATCCCGCTCGCCGAGCGCTTCGCGGCCGGCGTGCGCGAGGCGATGGGCGACAGGCCGTGGAACGTGACGCGGCTCGGCTGTCGCGCGGAGTACCGCTTCGAGCCGTCGCCGGCGCGCAACGGGACGCAGGCGCACGCGGCATCGGATCCGAAGCTGGAGCGCTTCCTGCACCTGCACGCGCTGAACCGGGGCGTCCTGCTGACCCCGTTCCACAACATGGCGCTGATGGCGCCGACGACGACGGCCGCGGACGTGGACCGCCACACCGAGGTCTTCGCCGAGGCGGTCGCCGAGCTTCGCTAACGTCGAGCGCCGATGGCCGACATCGCGACCAACCGCCAGGCGAACTACCGCTACCAGCTGCTGGACAGGTGGGAGGCCGGCCTCGTGCTCACGGGCACCGAGGTCAAGTCGCTGCGCGGCGGCAAGGCGCAGCTCAAGGACGGCTACGCGTCGATCCAGAACGGCGAGGTGTGGCTGCACAACGTGCACATCCCGCCGTACGGTCCGGCGACGCGCGACAACCACGAGCCCGAGCGCCCGCGCAAGCTGCTCATGCACCGGCGCGAGATCGAGCGGCTGATCGGCAAGACCAAGGAGAAGGGGCTCACCCTCGTCCCCACGCGGCTCTACTTCAAGGGCCCGCGCGCGAAGGTCGAGATCGCCTTGGCGCGAGGCAAGGACGTCGGCGACAAGCGCCAGGCGATCAAGGAGCGCGAGCTCAAGCGCGAGATGGAGCGCAGCTTCAGGCGCTAGTGAACCCGAGGTCGATCGGGCCCTGGGGAATGATCCGCTTGGGGTTCAGCTCGTCGTGGGTCGTGTAGTAGTGGCGCTTGATCTCGTCGAGCGCGAACGTCGCCGCGACGCCGGGCTGCTCGAAGAGGTCCTTCGTGTAGCGCAGCAGGTGCGGGTACTCGATCATCCGCGCGCCGTTGCAGCGGAAGTGCGTGTGGTAGACGGCGTCGAAGCGCAGCAACGTGGGAAGCAGGCGCCAGTCGGCCTCGGTGATCGCGTCGCCGGTCAGGTAGCGCCGGCCGGCGAGCAGGTCGTCCAGCCGCGGGAGCGCCGCGAAGACGCCGCGGTAGGCCTCGTCGTAGGCCTCCTGGGAGCGGGCGAAGCCGGCGCGGTAGACGCCGTTCTGGAGCTCGGCGTAGACCCAGCCGTTGAGCTCGTCGATCTCCTCGCGAAGCTCGGGCGGGTAGAGGTCGCCGCCGGCCCAGGCGTCGAGGATGCGGACGATGTCGGCGGACTCGTTGGAGACGATCTCGCCGCGCTCCTTGTCCCACAGGACCGGCACGGAGACGCGGCCGTCGTAGCCGGGATCGGTCCGGTCGTACGCCTCGCTGAGGAAGGCGAAGCCGTTGACGTCGTCGGTGAAGCGCCCACCGCTGAAGGCCCAGCCGCGCTCGTCGCGGTAGGGGTCGGCGTAGGAGACGCCGAGCCGGTCGTCGAGCCCGAGGACGGTCCGCACGATCGCGGTGCGCTGCGACCACGGGCACGCGAGCGCGATGTAGAGGTGGTGCTGCTCCGGTGGCCCGTCAGGGAAGCCGCGGAAGCGGCTCTCCTGCCGGACGAAGGCTCCGCTCGTCATGTCTTCAGCGTAAGCAGCCCCGTCGCCCGCGCGGCTCGGCGATCTCTTGGAGACCGCCGAGCCGTCGCTTGTGACGAGCGCCTGCTTCTAGCTGCTGGTCTCGAGGGGGACGAAGACCACGAGGCGGCGGAACGGGGGCTTGGGCGGAGGGGTCGGGGTGGGCTCGGTGGGCATCTGGCCTCCTGTCATCTAGTTCGATGAACATCGTACCAGTTCCTTCGATAAAGATCGAACTTATACGCCCGCCTGCTCGAGCAGCTTGAGCCAGATCTCGCTGCGCGTGGGGAAGCTCGGGACGGCGTGGCGCAGGCGCTCGAGCGGGACCTCGCCGACGATCGCGATCGTCGCCGCGTGCAGGAAGTCGGCGACCTCCGCGCCCGTGATCGTGCAGCCGACGACGAGGCGGCGCTCGCGGTCGACGAGGAAGCGGGCGGTGCCGGGGGCGCCGCGGCCGTAGTACGAGCCGCCGGCGTTCCCGGAGGTCTCGGTGTCGTAGACGTCGAGCTCCAGCCCGGCCCGGGCCGCCGTGTCGGTCGTGTGGCCGACCGCGGCGACCTGCGGGTCGGTGAAGATCACGCGCGGGGAGAGCGGGCCGTCGGCGCCGTGCGAGATCGCGTGGTCGTGGCCGAGGATGCTGTCGGCCGCCAGCCGGCCCTGGTACTTGCCCATGTGGGTGAACAGCGCGCGGCCGTTGATGTCGCCGATCGCGTACAGCCACGGGTGCTTCGGGACGCGGCAGAGCGAGTCGACCGCGACCGTCCCGCCGGGCTCGAGGCCGACGCTCTCGAGCCCGAGCGTCTCGGTCGACGGGCGGCGGCCGAGCGCGACGAGCAGGAGCTCGGACTCGGCGGTGGTGCCGTCGGAGGTCGTGACGGTCACCGTGCCGTCGCTCTGGCTGACCTTCGTGGCCTTCTGACCGGTGCGGATCTCAACGCCGTAGGAGGCGAGCGCGTCGGTCACCTGTGCACACGCGAACTCCTCCTCGCGCGGGAGCAGCCGGCGCTCCCCCTCGATCAGCGTGACCTGGCTGCCGAGCGTCTGGAACGCCTGCGCCATCTCGACGCCGACGACGCCGCCGCCGAGGATGAGCAGGCGCTCGGGGATCTCCTTCGCCGTCGTCGCCTCGCGGTTGGTCCACGCGCCCTCGACGCCGTCGAGGCCCTCGATCGGCGGGAACATCGGCACCGAGCCGCCCGCGAGGATCACCGCGCGGCGCGCCTCGAGCTCCTCGCCGCCGACGGTCACCCGGCGCCCGCCCGTCAGTGCGCCGTGGCCGCGGAACAGCGCGACCCCGCGGTCCTCGAGCCACGGCAGCTGCGTCGCGTCGTCGAGGTCGTGGATGATCTCGTCGCGGCGCGCGAGCACCGCGGGAGCGTCGAGGGAACCCCTCACCGCCTGGGCGGCGCCGGGGATCCGCTTGACCTCCGCGAGCGCCTCATATGGCCGCAACAGGGCCTTCGAGGGCATGCATGCCCAGTACGAGCACTCGCCGCCGACGAGCCGGTCCTCGACGATCGCCACCTCCAGTCCGCCGTCCGCCAGCCGTCCGGCCGCCACCTCGCCGGCAGGCCCGGCACCGATCACCACGACATCGAAGCTCCTCATGCCCATTGACCCTACGGGTCGATAGAATGGGAGGACAAACACCCCGGGGACGACAGGCTTCGACGTGGTCGGTTCGTGGGGGTGGTTGCGAGTCGAGGTACCGGAGGCCTCGTAAAACCCCGGTAACAACAAATGCGAAGAACACTGTCGCGGCTCGCGAGAGCCACGATTTCGCGCTCGCTCTCTAGCCGAAACTAGAGTTGAGCCTTGGCCCCCGGAGCCTGCGCCGGGATCAGGCCGAGTCAGATAGCAGGCTCACCCGCGGAACGCCGGCCTGAGCCGACCAAGGGGACATTTCGATCAGGCTGGCCCCTCACGACCCCGCCGGTGATGGCGAGTGAGGGGCGAGATCTAGAGCACCGGCTACGCTCGTAGATACCACCTTTTGCGCGATTGCGGACGCGGGTTCAATTCCCGCCGTCTCCACTCGGGACAGATTTCCGTAAGGATTGAAACTGCTGATTTGCAGGGACGATCCTTACGGAGTTTGTCGTTAAGGGCCGGGCTCTGCGCACCGATCTGGCCGTTGGGGAGCGGCTGCGGTCCTGTGCGGGGGTGTTGTGAGCTCTGCGGATGCCCTCGGTGGGCTTTGAGGAGCGGTTGACGGGCGCGGCTCGTCGTGTTCGGGGTGTTAACGACGAAAGCCGCCCAGGGCCAGTTGGCCCGGCGGGGCGGCTTGCGGTCAGATGGGGTGGTGGGTTAGAAGGGCCGGTCGTCGTCCGCCGCTCTGGACGGCGGCGGCCGGGTGTCGGCGGGCGGGCCGGTGTCCTGTTGGAGGCGCTTGTCCCAGCCGGGATCGCGGCTACGGACAGCGCGGCCGGAGTGCGTGGGCTTGAGCGGGTCGCGTGCGCGCGTGCGCCGCTTGGCCTTGTCGGCTCGGTGGCGTTCCTCGGCGGAGGGGCCGCGCTCAGCCTTGACCTCACTCGCTGCCTTGGCCCGCGGGAGCTTCGGCTCGGGCGGTGCCGGGACCGGCTCGGGCGGCGTGCTGGGGAGCGGTGTGAGCGTGCGGCGGTGCGCGCCGCCGCGGCTGCTGGGGATCTCGGTCAGCAGCGGGGGTTTGACGCCGGCGGGGTGGACATGGGTGAGCGGCCCGAGGCCGAGGTCGCGGGCGCGCGGACCGTACGGCTGGTGCAGCCGCAGCGCTCGGCGGCGTTCGGTGAGGCGTTCGACGTGGTCGACGTCCTTGCGGTCGCGGCAGGTGTCCTGTAGCGCGGGCGCGAGCACGCGGCTGGTGGCGCCGTCGAGCCAGCCGTTGCGCCAGCAGATCTTCAGCCAGGTCGAGAACGTGCTCGCGTGCGCGCGCATCTGCTGCCACTCGCGGCCTTTGCGTTTGGGGCGCGTGGCGTAGTGCTTGCCGCCTGAGCCGTTGCGCTGGCGGGCGAGCCGGTGCGCGCGCTCGTAGCGGCCGTGGGAGGGCTCCAGCGCTTTGTAGAGCTCCTCGGTGCGCCACAGCATCAGCACCTGGCGTGGGTCGTGGGCGACTCCGAGCTGCTGGCGTCCCTTGCACTCGGCGAAGGGCTGGGCGATGCACTCGAACATGATCCGGGCGTGCGGGCTCGTGGTGGCCGAGACGAACCTGGTCTCGCCGCCGCAGTTCTCGCAGCGCGCGACCCAGTCGCGGTCGGTGCGCAAGCGGTCCCCGGGCGTGGGCTGGGCGCTGGTGCCGCGCTCGGGCATGATGCAGAACACGCCGTCGTCGGCCAGGAGCTGGTAGGTGCGGTTGATCGCCGGGCCCTTGTCGCCGACCACTGACCGTGGCGCGGGGTGCGCGATCCCGTCGGGGAGGCCGGCGAGGATGCGCTTCAGTCGTGCGTAGGCCTCTGGGAGGATGTCGTACTCCTGCACCGAGGCGGACTCAACGACCGTTACGAGCGGCTCGCCGGAGAAGTGGTCGACGAGCTTGAAGTCGATGAACCCACCCACGACTTGATGCCGTTGCGTCCGCCGACCTGGGTGCGCACGCCGGCGGTCGGGTCCGTGATCCGAAACCAATGCCCGGCCACGCGCACCCGCTTGCCGATCAGGTTGCCGTCGTCGTGCTCCTCGACCAGCTCGTCGGCGTCGCCGATCAGCGCCGCGTGTTCGTCCTCGGGCAGCCACTCGGCGGCCTTGGCCCGCTGCCCCCTGGCCCCCTGGCGTCGGCGATCGAGAGCGGCTGCGGACGGCCCTGCCCGGACTTCGTGCGACCCGCGGTCCCGTCGGGGCGGGTGCTGCGCTCGCCCCAGCCCGGGCAGTGCTCGCCCGGGCCGCAGTCGTGGATCACGCGGGCGTGGCTTTCGGACTCGGTGCCGTCGACGTGCACGTCGAAGTCGACCAGCCCGCCGGTGGCGATCATCGCCGTGCGGATCGGCAGGGCGGAGGCCTCAAAGAACGCCTCGCCGGCGCCGTTGGCCTCCAGCTCGTCAAAGCGCTTCCACGTCAGGTCGTAGCTGGGCTTGCCGACAAAGCCGGCGGCGTGCCACACGTCGATGCCGCTGTCAGCCCACCAGCGCTTGATGTCAGGGGTGGAGGAGTTCGCGAACGCCAGGAAGGCCAGCGCCCACTTGCCGGGATGGCGCTTGCGGATGCTCTCGCGGTCGTAGCTGGTGTTCGCGATGAGTTGGTCGGCCATGCCCGTGTCGAGCGCCAAGCGCACGACACCGTGCTGGTTGAGCTCGTCGTCGTGCTCGGAGAACGCCGCTGTGCCGACGCGGTAGACCGGCATCTGCCGGCGGCGGTCAAGCAGCCCGTCGCCGCGGCGGCGAATCCGGGCGGGTTCGACATGATCGGGAAGCGGGCGGGGGCTCACGGTGCCGCCAAGATGCGGTTCCGGGAACGCCGCAACGCTCCCGTAACGAGCAGATCAGCGTGATCACCGATCAGCTTTGCGTGATCGGCGCGGGAGGCGCGTGCCGCAGTGTCAGGAGGTGAGGCCACTACCTATGGGGCGTGGACGCGGCGTTGCTGGGGGTGAGAACGCTGCACGGCCGCTGAGCCTGGCGCGTGCGTGACCATCTGATCCGGGTCGGCGCGTAGCGTCGACGCCATGGGAAGATCCAGCGACTGCGAACGGCTTGTGCGCTGCGCCGCGGCCTCGCGGCGGGCGATCAGCGGCCTGGAGGACTGGGAGCGAGCCCAGCACCGGCGGCTGGAGATCGTCTACCAGCAGGCCCGCGGCGGGTTGGGGTCGACCGTGCCCAAGCGCGTCGCCGCGCGCGTGCTGGCCGTCAGCGTCAGCACGCTCGACCGCTGGGCCGCGCGCGGCATGCTCGACACCGGCGGCGCCCGTCACGGCGACCGTCAGGAGATCGGCACCGACATGGTCATCGCGCTGGCGTGCGAGCTCGACCTGCCCGAGCGCTCAGCCGGCCGGGAGTTCCAGAACGCGCTCGGGCGCGTCTGGCAACAGCGCCTGCGCGAACACGACGACCAGCGCGCGTGGGCAGCGGCTTGACCGTGTTGATGTCAGCGCGCGCCGAAGTCCGGGGGCGTGTTCGCGCCCGGGCGCGGCCACCACTGCCGCCATTCGGGCTCGATCACGTCTGCGAGCTGGGCGTCCAGCGCGATCGCGATCTTCTGCAGGTAGCGCAACGGCGGGTTGTCGATCTCGCCGCGTTCCAACCGCCGCAACGTCGCCACCGACACCCCGACCGTCTCGGCCAGCTCGTCCTGGCGCAACCCCGCCCGCCGGCGCAGGCCGGCGATCCGCGACGAGCTGCGCACCGGCAACGACACCCCGCCAAGCTACCTGCTGCCGGCCGCCGCCGCGGGCTAGCTTGACGGTGATGGCCGCGGCGTTCCGCACCCGCTACAGCGACGACGCGCTGATCGACGCCGTCCGTGACGTCAGCGCGCACGTCGCGCCCGGCCAGCCGACCCAGGTCGCGCCCGCAGCCTTCGACGCCGCCCGCGTGCACGCCGGCCATCCCCACGCGCCGGCCGCCAAGCAGATCACCCGACGGCTCGGTAGCGGCTGGTACGAGCTGCTCGCGATCGCGCACGCCGGCGGGGGCGCGAGCGCCGCGCATCGGCTCGGACTCGCCCGCCGCGACCCGCCACGCGAACTCGGCATTGACGAGGTCGTCGTCGCGCTGCGCCTGATTGCCGCCCGCGCCGGCCTGGCAGGGCTGTGGCCCGCGCGCTACGCGGCCGAGCGTGACGCGCTCATCGCCCACCAGCGCCGCGCCCACCGCCACAGCCCGCCATCGATGCAAGCGCTGCCGACCGTCGCGCAGATCGAGATCCAGTTCGGCTGGGACGCCGCTTGCCGCGCCGCCGGGCTGGCCGAACCCGACACGAGCGCCGGCAGGATCCGCGGCCTCACCCAGCTCGAAGTCACCGACCGCTTCATCGATGACCTCGGCTGCCTGCCCTGGAGCATCGCCGCGATCGAGAACTACGCCCGCGCTCGCGACATCCCCACCGTCAACCTCAAGGCCGTCGCCCCCTACGCCGCCGAGGTCACGGTGCTCCGGGCCGCCGCGGGAAAATGGACACCAGCACGGCCACCCGCCCACGTCGAACGCCCCGATGAGACCGCGGTTCACGACGCCCACGCGTCGCCGCCTCCGGCTGCGGCCACACTTCGTCGAATGCGCTCGTGGGAGGATCTCGACGACATCATCGCCGGCGTCGCTGACGCCTACCGCCAGGCCGGCGCCCGCTCGCTCACCCAGCGCCTGCACCGCGAGCTCGCCGCGGCCTCCCGCGGCGCGATCCCAAGCCCGTCAGTCGTCGATCGCGCCGCCAAGCGCCACGGCACCACCGCCTCGGGGATCCGCCGCACCGCCCGCAACCAAGTCCGAAGCTAGCCAGACGAGCGGATCAGCGGTGCCCAACGCAGCCCCGCAACCGAGCGGGCGCACCGCCGTCACGCCACGTGAGCCGACGACGAGCGTCCGAATCCGGATGCCCCGCTCATGCTGAAGTGGACCCGGCGGCCACGGTCGCACTCGCGGTCGCGCGTACGGCGGGTGCGATCTCGATCGCCAGGCGCGCGATCGAGTCCTGCACGCGCTCGGAGGGGAGTGCGCCCCAGTCGAACTGGCCGATGAAGCGGGTGATGCCGAGTTCGGCGTGGGCGTCGAGGATCTTCTCGGTGAGCTGCTCGGCGGTGCCGATCATCAGCGCTCCGTCGCGGCGGCGGGCGGCGTCGAAGGCCGGGCGGTCGACGACGAAGCCGCGGCCGTTGTTGGTCTCGGGGTGCAGGTAGTGGCGGTAGTGATCGAAGACGCCGGCGACGTCCTGCTCGGAGTCGGCGGCGTAGAAGTGCGTGGAGATCGCGACCGGCAGCATCTCGGGGTCGTGGCCGGCGGCTTCGCCGGCGGAGCGGTAGATCTCGACCGTGCGGCGGGCGTGCGCGAGGGTGCCGCCGATGTAGCCGAGCGTCATCGGCAGGCCGAGGTGCCCGGCGCGGGCGGCGCTGGCGGGTGTGCCTCCGACACCGACCCAGACCGGTAGCGGTGCCTGGACGGCGCGCGGGGCGATCTCGGCGCTTACGAGCGGCGGGCGGTAGCGCCCGGACCAGGTGAGCTGGTCGTGTTCGCGCAGGCGCAGGAGCAGGTCGAGCTTTTCGGTGAACAGCGCGTCGTACTCGTTGATCGGGGCGCCGAAGAGCGCGAACGGCTCGGCGAAGGCGCTGCGGCCGGCGATGATCTCGGCGCGGCCGTGACTGAGCAGGTCGAGCTGCGCGAAGTCCTGGTAGACGCGGACGGGGTCCAGGGCGCTGAGCACGGTGACGCCGCTTGAGAGCCGGATCCGTTCGGTCTGGCCGGCGATCGCGGCCAACGCGACGGCGGGTGAGGCGACGGCGAATTTGTGACTGTGGTGCTCGCCGAGGGCGAACACGTCGAGGCCGAGCTGGTCGGCGGCGCGCGCGTAGGCGAGCGTGTCGTCGAGCCGGTCCATGGCCGCGACGGGCCGACCCGTGTGCGGGTCGGCCGTGAGGTCGCTGAGCGAGATGATCCCGAGTTCCATGCCGAGCTACTTGGCGGTGCCGTCGAGCACGGCGCCGATCGCGTCCAGGGTGGGCGTGGCGGGCCGGCCGGTGAGCTGCTCGATGTGGCCGGAGGGCGTGCCGGACCAGCCGGCACGGTAGGCGGCGTAGAACCCGAGCATGGCGGGGACGAACGGGGCCGGGATGCCGGCCGCTTCCAGGCGCGCTGCGGCCTCGGTGTCGTCGATCGAGCGGTAGGGGACCGGCTTGCCGGCGCGCGCGGACGCGAGCTCGGCGAGCTGGCTCCAGCTCACCGCGTCCTGGCCGGTGAGGTCGTAGGTCTTGCCCTCGTGGCCGTCCTGGGTGAGCACGGCGGCGATCGCCGGTGCGATGTCTTCGCGCAGCACCGGCGCGACGCGCGCGCCGTTGACGGGCGCGGCCAGCTCGCCCGCGGCGACGGCCCCGGTGACCTCGCCGGCGATGAGTTCGGCGTAGATGTTCACGCGCAGGTGCGTGGCCTGCACCCCGGTGGCCACGATCGCGTCGTAGACGCGGGTGTGCGAGCTCAGCAGCGGGAAATCGAGCCCCTCGACCTCGGCGGCGCCGGGGTAGACGATGTGCTTGACGCCGACCTCCGCCGCGGCTTGTGCCACCGGGATCATCTCGGCGACGCGCGCGTCGGGGTCAGGCGCCGGCGTGGGCATCAGCAGTAGCCGGTCGACGCCGGCGAGGGCGGCGCGGATCGAGTCGAGGTCGTGGTAGTCGGCCTGGCGCACGTCGACGCCGCGCGCGGCGAGGTCAGCGGCCGCGGATGCGTCGCGGACGCTGACGGCGAGCGGCGCGTCGGGCGCGCGCCGCAGCACCTCCTCGACGATCACGCGGCCGAGCTTGCCGTTGGCTCCGGTGATCAGCAGCATCAGCGGACCTCGATCGCGAGCTTGCCCTGCGTGTGCTGGCCGGTCAGCGCAGCGAGCGCCTCCGGGGCCTGCGCCAGCGGGTAGGTCGCCTGCACGGGGATCCGCAGGGCGCCGTCTGCCAGCAGCGCGCCGAGGCGCGTGAGGTTCTCGGCGGTCGGCGCGGCCATGACCATCGTGCGGCCCGGGCCCTCGCCGGCGGCGCCGGTCGGTGACGCCACGCGCGCGCCGGGCTTGAGGGCGGCGTCGTAGCTGCCGGGGGCGTAGTTGACGAGGTCCAACAGGGCGTCGGCGCCGTCGGGGGCGAGCTCGCGAACGAGCGCGGGGATGTCGCCGCCGCGCGTGATCACGTCCGTGACGCCGAGCTCGCGCAGGAACTGCTCGTCCTCGGGCAGCGCCGGAGCGATCACGCGGGCGCCGGCGCGGGCGGCGAGCTGGACGGCCAGGCTGCCGACGCCGCCGGTGGCGCCGACGACGAGCAGTACGTCGCCCTCGGAGAGCTCCAGCGCGTCGACGGCGGTGATCGCGGTGATGCCGGCCAGCGGCGCGGCGCCGGCGATCGCCAGCTCGACGCCCTCGGGCGCGGGGGCGATCGAGAGCTCCTCGGTGACGGTGATCAGCTCGGCCCAGGCGCCGGCGCGCGCGGTCGGGTTGGCGTGAAGGACGAACCCGAAGACCTGATCGCCGGGCCGGTAGGCGCTGACGGCGGCGCCGACTTGCTCGACCACGCCGGCGTAGTCGCGCCCGAGGATGACGGGGTACTCGTAGGGCACGCCGTACTGGGCGAGCATGCCGGAGGCGATCGAGTTGTCGACCGGATTCAGCGAGGAGGCGTGCACGCGCACGAGCACCTCGTTCTCGGCCGCGGTGGGGGCGGGCAGGTCCTCGCGCAGGGCGGGCGCGGTGTCGGCGGAATTAAGGGCGATGGCTCGCATGGGTCGGGTCTCCTTTAGCGGCGCACGAGGCGGCCGCGGACAATGAGCTTGCTGGGGCGCGCAGGATTCCGAGCGGGCTCCAGGTCATGCCCAGCTCGCGGTGGTCGGCCTCGGCGACGGCCTCGATCTCCAGCTCGTCGTCGAGCTCGCGCACGGTGGCGTCGAGTTCCAACGGGATCTGGCGGCCCGCGGCGTGAAGCCGGCCCTGGACGCGCAGCGTGTCGCCGTCGAGCTCGGCGCGCTCGGAGACGAAGCGCACCTGCGGGTGGTGCTCGACATCGAAGAAGTCGCCCGAGCGCAGGTGCTCGTCGCGCTTGACCATCTTGGTGTCCAGGCTGGCGGCCTGGAGCGTCAGCTCGACGGCCGGCGTGGCGCCGAGCTGAAGCGTGCCGTCGTAGTCGGCGAAGGCGCCCTTGACGGTCACCAGGCCGTAGAAGTGGCGCACGTGAAACTCGACGCTCGACCGCGCCGGGTCGAGCTGCCAGGCGCCGTCGGTGATCTGGGCGGCGGGGGCGGTGGTGCTCATGGTCGGGTGGGGCTCCAGGGAGATGGGTGTTCGTTGGTTACGAAAGAAATACAGCGCTCTCAACGATTGATTGCACTATAGTATTCGCATCCCAAGGAAACGGACTCCTAATGACCCCACCCACCACCCCCATCACACCCTCATCCGGCAGCGTCCTTGACGAGCACCGCACGAGCCCCGGCCTGCTGCTGGCGCTGATCGGCCAGGAAGCGATGCGCCGCTTGCGCGACGCGCACACCGCGCACAACCTCAAGCCGCGCCAATTTCAGATCCTCGGCCTGCTGCACGACCACGGCGGGCTCGCGCAGCGCGACCTGGTCGGTACGATGGGCGTGGACCCGAGCATCATCGTCACGCTGCTGAACCCGCTCGAAGCCGACGGGCTCGTCGCCCGCGAGCGCGACCCCGCCGACCGCCGCCGCCACCTCGTCACGCTCACCGCCGCAGGCGAACGCCACCTAGCCGACGCGTCGGCCGCGCAGAAACAAGCCGAGGACGCGCTGTTCGCCGCGCTCGACACCGACCAGCGCGAGCAGCTCCGCGACCTGCTGCTCGCCCTGCGCGACGGGCTCGCCGTCGATCCTGAAAGCGCCTGCAGCGCCGTCGCGGAGACCGTGCGCTACGGCTGACCGCCCACCTCGCGGTAGGGGGCTGCGGGGGCGATCTGAGGCCTGGACGGGTCGTTTGGCCTGTATCTCCAGCACGATCGCCGCGCGCGACCCGCGCGTCATGTCCGCGAGCTCGGCGATTTCGGCGGCGCTGAGGTCATCCACGGGCCCGCCGGTGGCGCCGAAGACGCGTCGCGCCCGGCGCTTGGCCGGACTGTGCAAGATCCCGCGCGCCCGCTGTGCAGACCGACCCGAGAGCGCATCAGGAGCCCCGCAAATCGCCAATTCGATCTGTCCGCACTCGGATCGATCACGCGGCCGCGCGGGCCGCGCGGGCAACTTGACCCACTGCGTTGCCAGCGCCGTCCGCCGGCCACGAGAAGCCCTCGCGCGGAGACCCGGGCGGAGCGAACCGAGGACCGGATAACGGTGCCGGTCGGAGGGACTCGCTAGGCCGCGGACGGCAGCTCAAGGAACCCTGTGACCGCCTGCAGCCGCCCGTCGCGGTCCTCGCGACGTCGACGCCGCTGGCGACGGTGGCCGCCTTGAAGGCCAAGAACGACGCGACGCCGGCGAGAACGACGACCCAAGCGAGAAGGTGCCACGCGAGGCCGATCGTGATCCCCGCTGGGCGGTGAAGTCCTTCGCCGGCGTTCCGCGATCGACTAGAGGTGCGTGTTGGCGAGGCCGCAGAACAGGCTGCCGAGCACGCCGCCCGTCGGGTTTGCGGTGATCGTGAGGTGAACCTTGTTGAGGTCGACAACGAGCCCCAGCAGCTCGAGATGCAGCGGCCCGAGCGTGAGCTCGAGAACACTGCACGTTGGCGCTGCCTGGCTCGCGACCGCACGCACCGGCACCGTGAAGGAGATCGGGCGCACCACTCCGGTGCGCCGCATCGCCGCGTTCAGCCGGTGCGCCGCCGAGGCCCGGGCGGTCTTCACCTTCGCGTTGGCGAGCGAGCAGAAGAGCGAGCCCAGGACACCGCCGCTGCGCTTGCCGGTGAGCGCCAGGTTGACCTTGTCCAGGTGAACGTTGAGTCCGAGCAGCGTGAGGTCGAGCGTGTCGAGGTCGAGGGTCAGGATCGTGCAGCTGCCGCCCTTGGCGGCGGAGAGGTGCACCTTCTTCCTGACGGTCGTCGGCATGCCGCCGAGGCCCCCGAGCGTCGCGGTCGCCGTTCCGTCGGCTTTCGTGCCCGACGAGGTTGCACGGAACCGCTTCACGTCGACCGAGACCTTCAGCCGTCCCTGTGGCGTCGACGCGGCGCCGGCGAGCACCGCCACGGGATCGCCGGCGGCCATCGCCGTTCCCGGAAGCGCCACGGCGCTGAGAATGGTCCCCGCGACCACCAGTGGGACGAAACACCTACGAGACACATCGACCTCCTGCGGGACGGTTCGCCGGGCATGCTCCCCGGACCAGGCACGAGCCTGGCCCGAGGGCCTTTACCCGGGAAGCCGTGACAAGACCCTCTCAGGCGCGGTTGACTTTCGTGGCGGTGCCGGAGTGGACGTCACTCGGTGATTCGCGACAGGGCACCTCAGCGTTCGGTTAGGCGATCAGCGCACCCCGGTTCGGCAGCGCGGTCATCACTCCCGGCAGGCCGGAGGCGCCGCGCAGAGCCGGCTCAACGACGGCTGAACGCTCACTGGTCGGGGTACTTCGGGCGCCATGCCACGCACTGTGGGGTTGCTCCTCGCGGCTGCCGGGCTTGCCGCCATCGCTCCGGCGTCCGCCGCCGGATCCGCGTTCACGTCGCCGCTCCGCGGCACCTCGTTCGCCGCCGCCGGGACGGCCTACGGTGGCGCCGCGCTGAAGGGCAAGCGGATGGCGTATCCGTCGCTCGGCATGCTCGTGCGTCCCGACGGGCGCATCACCGCGCGGGACCGTGAGGGTGAGCCTGCGCGGCTGTCGTGGCTGGACGCTGCCCTTCGCGCTGCGGAGCGAGAGTGCGCCCGCCGCGCCCGCCGCGATGCCGCCGCCGCGGTCGGTGTTCCACGGCCTCACGGCCCAGTCCGCCGGCGGCGTGCGCCTGCCGATCTCGCTGACGGCCACGCACAACGGGAAGGTGTGGGCGAACTGGGACGCGACCATGAACTGCCGCCCTGGGACGTTCCCGATGACCAACGTCACGCCGATCACGAAGATCCGCCCGGATGGGACGTTCACGCGCAGCGAGCGCTACGTGATCCGCTACAAGGGCGGGCTCGTGGACCACTTCCGCGTCAAGGTCACCGGCGCCTTCCGCGCCGACGGCGCGACCGGCACGCTCGAGGCCCGCGTCCGGACCACCCAGCCCGGGCACCGCTTCCGGCCGTGCGCGAGCGGGAAGCAGGCGTGGGCGGCGCGGGGATGACCTAGCCGCGCTTGCGGGCGACGATGACCAGCACGCGCTGGGCGTCGTCGTGCCACCGGGCGGCCATCGCGTCGAGGTCGCGGTTGAGCGCGTCGATGCGCTCCGGCTCATCCGCGAGCTCGGCGTAGAGCATCCGGACGACGGGGTGGTAGCGCTTGAAGAGGTCGACGTCGGCGAGCGGGCTCGGGTTGAACGACCGGCGCTTGAACGTGAGCTCGGCGCGGTCGCCGAACAGCTCGCGCACGTGCTCCTCGCGGCCCCATTCGATCGGGGTCTGCTCGCCGAGCACCGACTCCTTCGCGTAGCGGGTGATGATGTCGAACATGTCGATCACGGCGCCGTCGGGGACGATCGCGATCATCCCGATGGTGCCGCCGGGCCGGCACACGCGAAGCAGCTCGTCGGCGACGGCCTGGTGGTGCGGGGCGAAGATCGCGCCGACGGAGGAGGTGACGACGTCGAACGCGTCGTCGTCGAACGGCAGCGCCTCGGCATCCGCCTCGACCCACTCGATCTCCACGCCGTGCGCCTCCGCCTCGCGGCGGCCGGCGCTGAAGTTCTCGGGCGTGAGGTCGGAGGCGATCACATCCGCCCCGGCCTCGGCGGCGCGGATCGCGACGTTGCCGGTCCCGGCAGCGACGTCGAGCACCCGCTGCCCCGGGGCGATGCCCGTCGCCTCGACGAGCAGCGGTCCGAAGTCCCACAGCGAAGCGGTCGCGAACGCGTGGTAGTCGCCGCCCGCCCACATCGCGCGCTGATGGGCCTTGAAGTCCTGGTCGGTGTGCATCTCCTCCAGCCTGCGACGGCCGCCGGGCGCGTTCGGCTGACCGGTCGGACGGCTCCGGCTGGCACTCCGAACGGTCATGACGCGCCTCAAATGTGGCCGGCCAGCTGGGAGCGCGCGCTGACACCGAGCTTGCGGAAGCCCGCGGCGAGATGCGTCTCGACGGTCTTGACGCTCAGGAACAGCTCCTGCGCGATCGCGCGGTTGCCCTTGCCGGCCGCCGCGAGCTCGCAGATCTGGCGCTGGCGCGGCGTCAGCGCCGCCGCGCCGTCGAGCGCAGCCTGACGCGGGCGCAGCCCGGTCGCGGCGAGCTCCCGCCGCGCCCGCCGGGCGAGCAGCGCCGCGCCCGCGGCGTCGGCGTCGGCGAGCGCCGGGCGCAGCGCCTCTCGGGCCTCGAGACGCCGCCCGAGCGACGCGAGCGTGCTGCCCAGCTCGAGCCGCAGCCGCACGGACTCCAGGCCCGCGGCGAGCGCCAGCCCGCGCTTGCACAGCGCCGCGCGCGCCTCGCGATCGGCCTCGGCGACCGCGCGCGCGTGCAGGGCGGCGGCGATCGGCTGCGACGCCCCGAAGCGCTCGGCCGGCGCAAGTTCCGCGCTCGCGAGCCGGGCGGCCTCAGCGCGGCGCCCGAGGTGCGCGAGCGCGAGCGCCGCCGTCGAGCGCCACGGCGTCAGCGCCGGGTTCGGGCTCCTCTGCGCCTCGCGCAGCCGGCCGGCGCCGGCGGCGTCGGCGTACGCGCGCTCGAAGTCGCCCTCGGCGAGCCGCAGCCGCGCGCGGGCGTGGCGCACGCCGGCCTTCCAGATCGAGTCGTCGAGCGCGTCGTCGAGCCCGTGCTCGCGCAGCAGGCCGCCGGCCTCGGCGAACGCGCCGCGCTCGGCCAGGGCGCACAGCAGCACCTCGACGGCACCGCCCGTGACGGCGTCGAGCCCCTCTCCGGGGACGGCGCCGAGCGCGAGCCGCGCCTGATGCTCCGCCTCGATCATGCTGCCGGTGCGAAGCGCGAGCTCGGCGGCGAGCGACGACGCCGCCGCGCGCAAGCGCAGCGAGCCGCGTGCCGTCGCCTCCTCGCGAAGGGCGCCGATCGCGCGCGCGGCGCCCGCGGCGTCTCCGGTCAGCGTCAGGGCGCGGGCGCACAGCGTGAACGCCGAGCGCTCGCGGACGTGGTCCAGCAGCAGTCCGCCCTCGAGCGCCGTGCCCGCGGCCGCGCCGAGCGCTCGCGCGTCCTCGGTGCCGCCTTCGATCCCGGCCCACACGCGGTGCGCGAGTGTCACGCGCGCGAGCAGCGGGTCCGCGGTCCGGGACAGGTCTCCACCGCCGCCGCGCGGCGCGCCCGCTCCGCCTGGCGGCCGGGGAGCGCGAGCAGGGCATCGAGCGCCGCCGCCTCGAGTGCGAAGCGCGCGGCGGGATCGGCCGCCGTCGCGAGCTCGCGCTCGAGCAGCTCGAGGAGGCCGGGATCGCCGGCGCGGTCCAGCCCGGCGAGGCGCGTGAGCACGTCCACGCGCCCGGCGGGGTCGCGCACCTCGTCCAGCGCCTCATGCAGGCGGCGGCGCGCGCCGGGCAGGCCCGCGTCGAACGCGGCCGCCGCGAGCAGCGTCAGCATCCGCCCGCGGTCGTCGCCGGGCGCGCGCTCCTCGAGCGCCCGTTCGAGGTAGGCCGCTGCCGCGCGCGGCGTCCCGGCGGCCGCGGCGGCGCGACGCAGGGCGTCGCTGACGTCCGGATCCGCCCGCGGCCCGCACTCGAGCAGGTGGCCGGGGGGAGGAGGCGCCGCCGCGTGAGGGCGGCGGCGCCTCCGGACCTCACGCCTCGGAGCCGCCGGGCAGGATCCGGGTCAGCGCCGCCACCGCCGCGCACATCGCCGCGAGCTCGATCAGGCTCAGCTCGAACGCGTGTGCGACGCCGTGCCCGGCGGCACCGAAGAAGATGATCCCGGTGACCGCGACGCCGATCGCGTTGCCGACCTGCTGCACGGTGGAGAACGCCCCCGAGGCCGCACCCGCCTGGTGCGGCTGCACGCTCGCCAGGACCGTGGACGCGAGCGGCGTGATGACGAGGCCCATGCCGGCGCCGATCAGCAGCAGCCCGGGCACGAGCGCCGCGACCGAGCCGCCGCTGCCGATCTCGGCGACCGTCGTCGCGAGCACGGCGTGGCCGCCCGCGAGCAGGAGCGCGCCGACGGCGGGGACCCGGCGACCGTGCGCGGCGGTGAGCGCCGCGGCACGCGACGACGTGGCGAGGTAGGCCGCGGCCATGATCGTGAACACCAGCCCGGCTTCCAGCGCGCTGAGCCCGCGCCCCTGTTGCAGGTAGAGCGCGAGCACGAGGAAGAACGACGCCTGCCCGGACCAGAAGGCGAGCTGCGTCAGCAGTCCTGCGCTGAAGCCGCGGTCGCGGAACAGCGCGGGGTCGAGCAGCGGCGTCCCGCCGCGCGCGTGCAGCGCGCGCTGGTGGATCGCGAACGCGGCCAGGGCGAGCGGGGCGGCGCCGAGGCAGAGCCACGTCCACAGCGGCCAGCCGTGCTGGCGGCCCTCGACGAGCGGCAGCACGATCGCGACCAGCGCGACGGTGATCAGCGCGGTCCCGGCGAGGTCGAGGCTGGCGCCGCGATCCGCCCGCGACTCGGGGACGAGCCGCGGCGTGGCGAGCAGCGCGGCGGCGCCGACCGGCACGTTGATGAGGAAGATGCTGCGCCATCCGACCACCTCGACGAGCACCCCGCCGATCAGCTGTCCGCCGACGGCGGCGAGCCCGAGCACGCTGCCGTAGATCGAGAGTGCGCGCAGGCGGTCAGGCCCGGTGTACGTGACGCCGATGATCGACAGCACGTTGGTCGACAGCAGCGCGGCGGCGGCGCCCTGGAACACGCGCGCGGCGATCAGCAGCTCCGGCGATCCGGCCAGTCCGCAGGCGGCGGACGCGACCGTGAAGAGCGCGAGGCCCAGCGAGAACATCCGCCGGCGGCCGAGCTGGTCGCCGAGGCGGCCGGCGGTGATCAGCAGCGTGGCGAACGTGAGGCCGTAGCCCGCGACGACCCATTCGATCGCGCCCGTGCTCGCATGCAGGTCGGCCTGCATCGCGGGCATGGCGACGTTGACGATGAAGAAGTCCAGGACGACCATGAAGGTCCCGGCGAGCACGACGGGCAGGGCGGCCCAGCGGCGCTCCGCTGGTCTCGGAGGTGCGAATGCGAGGGAGCTCATGGGCGGAACGCTGCCGCCGGCGGCGGTGCGCGTCGATGACGTCGCAGGTAATGGGACGCGTTCCGCGGCCGCACTAGGTTCATCTCCATGCAAGCCGCGACGTTCGACCAGCCCACCGTCGGAAAGCTGCTGCGGAGCTGGCGCGACGCGCGGCGCCTGAGCCAGCTCGAGCTGTCGCTCGAGGCCGAGGTCTCCACGCGGCACCTCAGCTTCGTCGAGACCGGGCGCGCACAGCCCAGCCGGGAGATGATCGTCCGGCTCGCCGAGCACCTCGACGTGCCGCTGCGCGAACGCAACGAGCTGCTGCTCGCCGCCGGCTACGCGCCGGCCTACGCGGAGAGCGAGATGGACGACGAGCGGATGCGGACCGTGCGGGCGGCGGTGCGGCAGGTGCTGGCCGGCCATGAGCCGTATCCCGCGGTCGTGGTCGACCGCCACTGGGAGCTGCTCGACGCCAACGCCGCCGTCGGGCTGCTGCTCGAAGGCGTCGATCCCGCGCAGCTCGAGCCGCCCGTCAACGTACTCCGGCTCGCCCTGCACCCGGGCGGCGTCGCGCCGCGGATCGCCAACCTCGGCGAATGGCGCGCGCACCTGCTCGCGCGCCTGCGTCGCCAGGTGCTGGCGACGCACGACCCGCAGCTCACGGCGCTGCTCGAGGAGCTGCGCGGCTACCCGTGCGACCAGCCCGAGCCGGTGGTCGAGATGCCGGGTCCGGGCGAGATCGTCGTGCCGCTGCGGCTGCGACGCGGTGACGGCGAGCTGCGCTTCATGAGCATCGTCTCGACGTTCGGGACGCCGCTGGACATCACCGTCCAGGAGCTTTCGATCGAAGCGTTCTTCCCGGCCGACGCGGCGACGGCAGAGGTCCTGCGAGGAGCGTGAGCGCCGCTTCGGGGTCCGCGGCCGGCAGCCGGTCGGTCACGGCGGCATCGTCTGCTGTGATGGCAGGCGCGTCCATGACCCGGCAGGTAAAGCCCATGCTGGCCAAGCTCGTCGCGGAGATCCCGCCGGGGCTCTACTACGAGCCGAAGTGGGACGGGTTCCGGGCGATCGTCGTGCGCGACGGCGGGGAGATCGAGATCCTCAGCCGCAACGGCAAGCCGATGGCGCGCTACTTCCCCGACCTGGTCGCGGCGTTCGCCACGCTGCCGGAGCGCTGCGTCGTTGACGGCGAGATCGTCGTGATCGCGGCCTCGGGCCGGCTCGACTTCTTCGCGCTCCAGCAGCGCGTGCATCCGGCGGCGTCGCGCGTCGACCGGCTCGCGGCCGAGACGCCCGCGACCTTCATCGCGTTCGACCTCCCCGATCTGCCGCGCCCGTTCCGCGAGCGCCGGGCGGCGCTGGAGGCGATGGCGTGGTCGCCGCCGCTGCACCTGACGCCGGTCACGCGCGACGAGGGCGTCGCGCGCGAGTGGTTCGAGCGCTTCGAGGGCGCCGGGCTCGACGGCGTGATCGCCAAGGACGGCGACCTCCCCTACCTGCCCGGCAAGCGCGCAATGCTCAAGATCAAGCACCAGCGCACGCTCGACTGCGTGGTCGCCGGCTACCGGCTGCACAAGACGGCCGACGACGCGATCGGCTCGCTCCTGCTCGGCCTCTACGACGACGGCGGCGGGCGCTCGTGGGCGGGCGCGTTCGGCGGGCTGGTCCCGATCGGCGCGACCGCGTCGTTCGCGCTCGCTCGCCGGCGGGACCTGCTGACCGAGCTGGCGCCGCTGCGGATCGAGCGCGCGCAGCATCCGTGGGGCGAGGCGATGCACGCCGAGCGCGACGGCAACCGCTGGAACCCGGCGCGCGAGCGCAAGTTCGTCGCGCTCTCGCCCGAGCGCGTCATGGAGGTCCGCTACGACCACATGGACGGCGGCTTCCTTCGCCATCCCGCGACGTTCGTCCGCTGGCGCCCGGACCGCGACGCCGAGTCGTGCGACTTCGGCCAGCTCGAGCAGCCGGTCGCGCTGGACGTCAGGGCAGCACTTCGCGCAGCGCCCTGAGGAACCGGTCGCAGTCGGCCTCGGAGATCACCAGCGGCGGCTTGATCTTGAGCACGTTGTCGTCCGGGCCGTCGGTCGAGATCAGGATCCCGCGGCGTTTCAGGGCCTCCTTGACGGCCGCCGCCTCGCGAGTCGCCGGGGCCTTGCCGGCGAGGCTCAGCTCGACGCCGATGAACAGCCCGCGGCCGCGCACGTCGCCGATCAGCGGGTGCTCGATCGCGCGCAGGCCCTCGAGCAGCTGGGCGCCGCGCTCGCGCGCCGCGGCCTGCAGCCGCTCGGTCTCGATCGCGTCGAGCACCGCCAGCCCGATCTCGGCGGATACCGGATTGCCGCCGAACGTGTTGAAGTACTCCATCCCGGTCACGAAGGACGCGGCGATCTCCGGCGTCGTGACCACGGCGGCGAGCGAATGGCCGTTCCCGATCGGCTTGCCCATCGTGACGATGTCGGGCACGGCGTCGCCGAAGCCCCAGAACGCGTCGCCGACGCGCCCGAATCCGATCTGCACCTCGTCGGCGACGCACACGCCGCCAGCCGCGCGCACGTGTGCAAACGCGGCTTCGAGGTAGCCGGACGGGTAGACGATCTGGCCGCCGCAGCTCTGCAGCGACTCCGCGAAGAACGCGGCCGGCGGCGTTCGCTCGCACAGCTCGCGGACGGCGTCGGCGTAGGGCGCGGCGGTCGCGCCGAGCGCGCCGCGATACGGGTCCGGGAGCGGCGCGACGTGCGTGCCGGCCGGCCTCCCGCGCCCACCCGCGCGGTTGAACTTGTACGGGCTGAGCGCGATCAGCGAGCTGAGGTTGCCGTGGTAGGCGTGGTCGAGCACGAGCACGTCCTCGCGGCCGGTGTGGGTGCGCGCGAGCCGCAGCGCCAGGTCGTTCGCTTCTGAGCCGGAGTTCACGAAGAAGCAGACGTTCAGCGGGTCGGGCAGGGTCGCGGCGAGCCGCCGCGCGTACTCGACGACCGATTCGTGCAGGTAGCGCGTGTTGGTGTTCAGCCGCGCCATCTGCGCCTGCCCGGCGGCGACAACGCGGGGATGGCCATGCCCTACGTGGGCGACGTTGTTGACAAGGTCCAGCCACGCGTTCCCCTCGGCGTCGATCAGGTGCGCGCCTTCGCCGCCGGCGATGTGCAGCGGCTCGCGGTAGGCGAGGCTCAGCGCTGCGCTCATCCGGATGCGGCGCTTGGCGACGAGATCGGGCTGCTCGACGCGAGCGGCGGTCTCGATCCCGAGCAGCAGGCCCGGGTCCGGGAAGATGCTGCGCCACAGGTCGAAGTCCTCGCTCACGCGGGCGACGCCGAAGACGGGGTGCGTCGCGAGCCGCACCTCGTTGCCGTCGTGGATCGTCCAGAACGGCACGCCGCCCCGCGTGCGATGCCGGGCGACGCCGGTCGGCGCGACCGGCTCGCTCAGCTCGACGCCGACGCGGCCGTCCTCCATGTAGCGCCCGACCACGCGCGCGCCGGTGCGCGGGGGCGGGAAGGTCATCAGGTGCTCGCGGACCGCCCGTGCGCGCGGGTTGGCGTCGTAGCCGCAGGCGTCGCGGAAGCGGAAGTGGGCGAGGTCCGGATCCTCCTCGCGCAGGCGCTCGAGCAGCTCGACGACGCCGTCCTGCGAGACGAGCAGGTAGTCGTTGTCCGGGTCTCGCGAATGCTGCCACGCCGCCATGCAGACGCTGACCGCGAGCCGCGTGCGCATCAGGTCGTACAGCACGGCGAGCTCGTCCGCGCGCAGCGGCGCGACGGCGTGATAGCCGCGCACGAGCGGGACGACGGCGCGGACGGGATCGGCGTGGCCCTGCATCGCGTAGGCGCCGGCGACCGCGAGCCCGCACACGCGCGCGCTCCAGACCGTGTCGCCGAAGTCGATCAGCCCGCTCACGGCGCCGTCGGGACCGACGAGCACGTTGAGCTCGTTGGCGTCGTTGTGGATCACCTGATGCGGGAGGTCGTCCAGGCGCGGGACGCGGGCGAGCACCTCGTCGACGAGCTCGCGGGGGCGGCCGTCGAGCAGCTTCGCCAGCTCGGCCGGCACCTCGAGCAGGTTCCAGCGCAGCGGCCGCCGCATCGCGGGGTGCTCGAAGCCGATCAGCGCGCGGTCGGTCCGGGCGACGACGGCGCCGAGCTGCTCCAGCCGCTCCGGCGCGGGCTCGACCTCCGCCCACGGGCGCCCCTCGAGCCAGCTCAGCAGTCGCGCGACGCGTTCCTCCCCGGCGACAGAGACGACGGTCGAGCCGAGCAGGCGCGGCGCCGGAGTGCGGGCGGCCAGGTGCTCCAGCACGGCGTCTTGGAGCGCGAGCGCGGACCGATCCGCCGCGGGGGCGTGGAGCTTGAGCACCAGGCTGGTGCCGTCGTCGCGCCTGAGCCTGAAGTTGCGGTCGAGCTCGCCGGGCAGCGGGGACGCCGTCGCCGTCACGCCGAACGCCTCGCGCGCCACTCGCTCCGCTTCATCTCTTCTCATACGCGACTCGTCTCACGCCAACCATAGGAGGGACCGTGGGGAGAAGGGTGGCACCAGCCCTCGGGTGATGTGCGCGCCACGTGCGCGGCGCCGGCGGCTGCGTCGGTATCGCAGCCGCGGGGAGCGATCAAAACGACGAGCTGCCGGCGAAGCTGCCCGAGGCCAAGGGTGCGACCGCGAATCGGCTTCCTCGAGTACGACCGCGGCTCCAAGCACGAGCGGGCGATGTCGACGGCGTCACGGCCTACTCGCACGACGTTCAGGTGGACCCCGCCGGAGTGGCCTGGGTGTCCGGCCGGTCCGGGCGAAAGCGCCGTCGCGATACAAGCGCGACGACTACCTCTTGGGGACCGGAGGACTTCGGCCGGCGGCGGACGCATGGAATCCGTTTGAGAAAAAGCGAACGTGGAGGGAAGGACTCGCATTCTGCTCGGCGCATTACTTCGACGTCGACGAGGCTCTCGTGACCTACGCGTGGTACGGGCAAGGAACCCGCTTCCTCGACATCTCGGAGTCCGGGCACCGGCTTCGTCTGCCTGCTGCGGACGGAGCGCCGTAGATCGGGCACGCCACATCGGCGCGCCCGCCATGTCCGGAGGCTGACAGGGCGGGAGTCGATGCAGGAGTTGATGCACCAGGTCCAGGGCAATCGCTCATCAGACTACGGTGCCAGTGGGGAGTGGGAAGAGCCGGGTACGACGGCGTGCGACCACCACGCTGCTCGCCGTCGCGCTCCTCGCCCTTCCGGCGAAGGCCTCCGCCGGCGTCCTGCAGACACAGCCCCCGGCCACGTCCACCACGTCGGCTCAGACGGTCGCCAAGACGGTGACCGACACGGCGTCGAAGCCGTCCTCCGCCCCAGCGCAGCAGACGGCGAAGACGGTGACTGACACGGCGTCGAAGCCGTCGTCCGCGTCGTCGTCGGCGCCGGTGCAGACGGCGGCCAAGACGGTGACTGGCACGGCGTCGAAGCCGTCGTCCGCGTCGTCTTCGGCGCCGGTGCAGCAG
>NZ_KE384481.1:0-511513 GCF_000425945.1 Candidatus Solirubrobacter pratensis | reverse complement strand
TCCGCGTCGTCTTCGGCGCCGGTGCAGCAGGCCGCCAAGACGGTCACTGACACGGCGTCAAAGCCGTCGTCCGCGTCGTCCTCCGCGCCCGTGCAGCAGACCGCCAAGACGGTCAACGACACGGCGTCAAAGCCGTCTTCCACGACGGTCCAGACGGTCACCGACGCGGCCTCGAAGCCGGCCTCCACGTCGGCTCAGCAGGTCGCGAAGACCGTCACCGACACGGCGTCTAGCCCGATCTCCACGACGTCCCCGACCGCGGCTCAGACGGTCACCGAGACGGCCGCCAAGACGGTCGCGCCGGTCGCGGAGTCGGTCACCGAGACGGTCGCGCCGGTCGTGCAGTCGGTCAGCGACACGGCCGCCAAGACGGTCGCGCCGGTCGCGCAGTCGGTCAGCGACACGGCCGCCAAGACGGTCGCGCCGGTCGCGCAGTCGGTCACCGACACGGCCGCGCCGGTCGCGCAGTCGGTCAGCGACACGGCCGCCAAGACGGGCGCGCCGGTCGCCAAGACGGTCACCGACACGGCCACGAAGACGGTCGCGCCGGTCGCGCAGACGGTCACCGACACGGCCGCCAAGACGGTCGCTCAGATGGTCGTGACGCCGATCGCGAACACGGTCGCTCAGGCGGTCGTGACGCCGATCGCGAACACGGTCGCGCCGGTCGCTCAGGCGGTCGTGACGCCGATCGCGAACACGGTCGCGCCGGTCGCTCAGACGGTCGTGACGCCGATCGCGAATACGCTCGCGCCGGCCGCCAAGACGGACGCGCCGGGCCCCAAGACCGCCGCTCCGGCGCCGGTCGCGACGTCGCCCGCGACGTGGTCGGAGCAGCCGGGAGTGGTCGCTCGGCCGGGCGCGGCGCCGGTCGGGGGGATTGTGGCGCCGGCATCGCAGGCGTCCGGCTCGCCGGTGCCCTTCGCCGTGGATCGCGGCGCCGCCTCGTCACCGGTCGTCGGCGTGGCCGTCGTTCGCGCGCCGGCCCGTGCGATGAGGACGGACTCTCAGACTCGCGCCCCGGCCGCGCCGGCGTCGTCGCCGCTCCCGGGCAGCCCTGTGCTCGCCGGCCCAAGCCCCCGTCCCGTCTCGCGGACCGGCCGCGCCGGCGTCCCGACGCCGCGCTCGGCGCCGGTCGCCTCTCCACCCGTCTCCGTCCCCGGGGGTGGCTCTTCGTCGGCCGGGACCGGCGTGGCCGCCGGCGGCGGCGGTGGGTCGGCCGTGATCTTCACGCCCGCCGGGCTCCTTGCGGCGATCCTCTTGACTTCACTCCTGATGGTGCCGCCGCTGGTGCGGCCGGTGCCGCTTCTCTCTCCGATCGAGCGCCCGGGCTAAGGCGACCTCGCGTCGCCCCAAGCCCCTTGGCCGGTGCCGCGCGCGCCGGCCCGACCAACGCTCGAATCAGGAGAGAGAGATGCATCGATGGATCACCGGATCCCTCGCCGCGGTCATGACCGTGGCGGCGGCCCCGGCGGCGTTCGGTGCCGGCCCCACCCCCGCGGCAGGCTGGCACGGACGAGAGATACGCGACCCGCTGCCCCCGGCGAGCCTGCTTACCAAGCGCGCCTGGCCGCGCGGCTGGTCCGCGGGCGCGGTCAAGCTCGGTAGCGGCTACGCCCACGGGTCCAAGCGGGTCCGCGAGGTCCAGCGGCGGCTGCGCGCACGCGGCTATCGGACCGGCCACATCGACGGCCGCTTCGGCCCGCGCACCCGTGCCGCGCTGACGTGGTTCCAGATCAAGCACGGCCTCGCGCTCACCGGCACGGCCGACCTCGCCACCGTCGCGGCGCTGCGTTTCCGCCACGCCGGCACAAGCGAGACCGCGGTCGCCGGCGCACCGCGGCCGCACACCGCCGCCGCCGGCGCGCGCGGCGGCTCCCCGGCCCTCGCGATCGTCGCCTTGATCGCCCTGCTCGTGGCGCTCGCTGTCATCGGCGCCTGGATCGGCGCCGCGCTGCGCAGGAGATCGAGGCGGCAGGATCCTCCGGCTCCGGTGGCGCCCGCCGAGCCGCGCCGGCCCGCCGAGGAGCGGCCCTCCTCGCGGGACGCCGAAGCCGCCCCCGCGCCGCGCCGGTGGGACAGCGGCGGCCCGCCGCCACCGCCGCGCCTGGTCGCGGTCGACCGGCCCGACGAGCTGGACCACCGCCCCAACCGCGTCCTCGGCTACGTCCGCTCGCGCGCCGGCGAGCCTCCCGCGGCGCGCCTGAAGGAGTCAGCCGAGACGATCGCCGCGTGGTGCGAGCGGCGCGGCTGGGAGCTCGGACAGGTCGTGCACGACGTCGAGGCGCCGGAGCGCCGGCGGGTCGACCGCCCCGGCCTGAATTACGCCCTCGGCCAGGTCGCGGACGGCGCGGCGGCCGGGCTGGTGTGCGTCAAGCTCAGCGACTTGGCCGACTCGGTCGCCGACCTCGGCGCGCTCCTGCAGGCGTTCGCCGACGGCGACGCCTTCCTCGTCGCGCTCGACTACGACATCGACACCTCCAGCACCGAGGGCGCCCTGGCGATCAGCGCACTTCGCGAGGTCGGCGAGTGGGAGCGCCGGCGCAGCGAGCGGCACGCCCGCCGTGGGCTCGCCGCCGTCTCGACGCACGCGGCCGTCCGCGACGACCCCGCGCTGAGCGCGCGGATCGCCGCCATGCGCGCCCGCGGGATGTCGTTGCAGGCGATCGCCGACACGCTCAACGACGAGGGCGTGCCGACGATCCGCGGCGGCTCCCACTGGCGGCCGTCGAGCGTCCAGGCGGCGACGGGCTACAAGCGCCCGCCGGCGCGCGGAAACGGAGGTGCGTAGCGGCTCAGACCGGATCCACGCGGAAGGCGAAGCAGCCCGGACCCGCGAAGTGCACGTGGAGGAATGCGGCGCTGCCGTCGAGCAACTCGGCGGCGCGGTCGCTCAGTGCCTCGCCCGGCATGACCTCGGCATCGAGCAGCATCGCGTCCTGGTCATACGCGCGCACCGACAGGACGCTGCCGCGCACCTGCTCGACGCCCGTCCCGTCGTCTCCGCAGCGCTCATGCACGAACACCGGGCCCGAGCCGGCATACGGGCTCCGGACGACGAAGGGGTCATAGCCGAGCAGCAGCAGCGGCTCGCCGGCCGACGCGCGGCGCAGGCAGCGCCGGCACGGCTCACCACCCTCGGCGGTCCGTCGCACGGCGGTCGGGGCGCCGGCGTCGACCTCGCCGGCGGGGAGCGGTTGGATCACGAACTGGGTCATGCCCGTGCAACGCGACATGCGGCCGGCGCGTGAGTAGGGTCCGGGCATGGGAGTCAGAGCACTCGGCGTCAACCACGTCGCCTTCGAGGTCGACGACCTCGACGAGGCGCTCGAGTGGTGGGAGCGCTACTTCGCCTTCGAGCTGCGCGGGCGCATGCCCGGCATGGCGTTCATCGACCTCGGCGACCAGTTCGTCGCGCTCAGCGAGGGCCGCACGCAACCGCCTGACGGAGACCGCCACGTCGGCCTCGTCGTCGAGGACAAGGACGCCATCCGCGCCGCGCTGCGGCGGGAGGGCCAGACGGTCGCGGACAGCGGCCGCCTGCGGATGCGCGACCCGTCCGGCAACCAGCTCGAGATCGTCGACTACCGCGACGTCCAGTTCACGAAGACCCCGGAGGTGCTGCGCGCGCTCGGGGTGGAGGACATCGGCAAGTCCGAGAAGGCGAGGCGCGAGCTCGCCGCCAAGGGCCTCGCCTAGAGCCCGTTGATGTTTCCCCGCCGCGCGATGCGGCACGCCCGCGGCGCCCGGCATCCACGGGCGCACCACCTCGCTTCGACGGATCGAAGATCAACAGACGCCTAGACGATCCGCACTGCGTCCTCGCCGGCGCTCACCACGTCGCCCGCGTGCAGCTGGCGCCCGCGGCGCGTCTCCGGCTCGCCGTTGACGAGCACCGTGCCGGTCTCCAGCAGGGCCTTGGCCTCTCCGCCGGAGCCCACGAGGTCCGCGAGCTTGAGCAGCTGCCCAAGGCGGATGACGCCGTCACGTGCCTGGATCTCGCGGATGCCGCGATGATAGGCCGCGGTCAACCGGCCGGTACGAACTCGACGTCCTCGAGCGCCACGACGTTGCCGGAGCGGTCGACGAACGCGACGCCGAGCGGCTCGTCCGTGCCGCGCCGGCGGCGCAGCAACGATGGACCCTCCGCGCGCGGACGTGCGCGTCGCCGCACTGCTGCAGCGCACCGAGGACGACGAGCAGCTCCTCGCGCGCTGGGGTGAGGTCATAGCTGAACCGGGCCCGCTCGCCTGGCACGCGGTACGGCCGCTTCTCCAGAACGCCGGCGCGGCGGCTTCTCGGGGCCGGCGAACGGCGCTGGTGAGGGAATGGGTCAGGTTGCCTGCGCGGTTCGCGAGGCCGCGTGATCGATCCGGGCCGGCGCGGGGATGATCGCTCGCGCGCGAAACGAACGCGCGAGGTGATCGAGCGTGACCGTCAGGCCGCAGAGCCAGATAGACCCGCACTCCTTACCCGCGCAGTTCGCCGTGCCTTGCACGCGGCGGAGCGGCCGCCGCGCGGCGGCTTCTCGGGGCGCCGAACCGCGCTGGTAAGGCAGCGCCCCGAGCGATGATCGCTCGCGCGCGAAGCGGACGCGCGCCAGTGATCGCGCGTGACCGTCGGGCCGCCGAGCGCCGGCGGGGCGGGGGCGCGACATGCGACTCGTCGCGCTCCGCAGCGGCGTGACGCTCCCGCTGCTCGCGCGGCGTCTCCGCGGCCCTGCGCGCCCGGCCGTCGCGCGACTCGTCGCTCTGCTCTCATGACCTCCTAGGCTGTCTGTCCATGGAGGGATCCGTCAGCGCGCCTCCGCAGCGCGTCTGTCCTAAGTGCGCCCGCATCTCGTGGGCGACCGGGCCGCGCTGCCCGTACTGCCGCGCGCGCTTCCGGCGCCAGAACATCGCCGTGATCGCCTGGATGCTCGCCGTCGCCGTGCTCGTCACGCTCGCCGGCATGGCCGCGATCCTGTTGCTCGTGGGCAACCACGTCACCGACCACGTCAACGACCGCGCCGACCAGATCGAGCGCCAATTCAACGCCATCCAGCACGAGATCGACCAGCGCCTGCCGGCCGGCGGCGTCCCGAGCGTGACGCCGGTTCCTACGCCGTCGCCCTCGCCCTCGCCGACCGCGACGCCGACCGAGACGCCGTCCCCGTCGCCGTCGGCGAGCCCGTCCGCGACGCCGACCGCGACCAACACGCCGTCCTCGGACAGCGGCTCGACCAGCGATCAGAACCGCACCGAGACGCGCCCGTGAGCCGGGGCCGGGCGGCGCCGCGGCGCCGCCGCTCGGCCTCTATCCGGCGGCGCCGTAGACCTTCTTCTCGTAGTCCTCGAGCATGCGGCCGGCGCCGAACTCCGGCCCGCACGACTTGAGCGAGTTGCGCACCCGCTGCAGCCACGCCTTCGGCGGCTTGTCGCCGTCGCGGGCGTAGAACTCGGGGCTGACCTCCTCCTCGAGCAGCCGGAACAGCTCCGCGCCATGGCGCGCGTCCTGCGCGCCGTGGTCGGGGTCGACGTCCCCCGACAGCGCCCAGCCGTTGGTCCCGTCGTAGGCCTCCGCCCACCAGCCGTCGAGCACCGACAGGTGCAGGCCGCCGTTGACGACGTTCTTCATCCCCGACGTCCCGGACGCCTCCAGCGGCGGCCGCGGGAGGTTGATCCACACGTCGCAGCCGCGTACGAGATGGGACGCCATGCGCAGGTCGTAGTCGTCCAGGTAGGCGACGCGGCTGGCGAAGTTGGGCGCGTCCTTCATGCGGAAGAGCCCCTGCACGAGCGCCTTGCCCTGGTCGTCGCGGGGGTGGGCCTTGCCGGCCAGCAGCACCTGGATCGGGCGGTCGCCGCCGACGAGGCGGATCGCGCGCTCGACGTCCTGCAGCAGCAGGTTGAGCCGCTTGTAGGTGGCCAGCCGGCGGGCGAACCCGATCGTCAGCACGTCGGGATCGAACGCCGCGGCCGCCTCGGCGTAGGGACGCGGCTCGTCGCGCGCCAGCCGGTCGACGGTCGCGCGCTGTCGCACGTAGCCGATCAGCTGCTCGCGCTGCTCGCGCCGGACGCCCCACAGCTCGGCGTCGGGGATCGAATCGACCGGCGCCCACGTCGCGGGGTCTGTCGCGCGGTCCAGCCAGCCCTCGCCGAGGTGCTCGTCGAGCAGCCGCCACATCGGCCGGCCGAGCCAGGTCGGCAGGTGCACGCCGTTGGTGACGTAGTCGATCGGCACGTCGTCGACGGCGCGGTCGGGCCACATCGGCTGCCACATCTCGCGCGCCACCTCGCCGTGGCGGCGGCTCACGCCGTTGGCGGTGCGCGACGTGCGCAGCGCGAACTGGGTGACGCCGAACGGCTCCGCGGCCTCGGACGGGTTCGTGCGCCCGAGCGCGACGATCTGCTCGGCCTCGACGCCGAGCGCGCCGGCCATCTGCGACAGCACGTCGGCGACCTGCTGCGCGGGATAGGTGTCGTTGCCGGCCGGGACCGGCGTGTGCGTGGTGAAGACGGTCCGCCGGCGCGCGATCTCCAGCGCCCCGTTCAGCGAGCCGACGGCGCTGGTCTCGCCGCGCGCCATCTCGAGCGTCACGAACGCGGCGTGGCCCTCGTTGAGGTGCACGATGCCGGGCTCGATCCCGAGGGCGGCGAGCGCCTGCACGCCGCCCGCGCCGAGCAGCACGTACTGCGCCAGCCGCATGTCCTCGTCGGAGATGTAGAGCTTGGACGTGATCCAGCGCCCGGCGCGCGAGTTCTCCGGCCGGTCGGCGTCGAGCAGGAACAGCGGCACGCGGCCGACGTCGACCCGCCAGATCTGCGCCGTCACGTGCTCGTCGCGCACCGCCGCGGACACGGTGACCGGCGTGCCGTCCTCGTCGCGCACCAGCGCCGCCGGCAGCCGCTCGGGATCCGTGTCGACCCAGTACTCGTGCTGCCAGCCACCACGGTCGATGCGCTGGCGGAAGTAGCCGTTTCGGTACAGCAGGCCGACCGCGACCATCGGCAGCGCGCGGTCGGACGCCTCCTTGAGGTAGTCGCCCGCCAGCGCGCCGAGGCCGCCGGAGTAGATCGGCAGCGATCCGTGGACGCCGTACTCGGCGGAGAAGTAGGCCACCGGCCGGTCGGGCGTCGCGACGCCGTCGCGCGGCGGCCGCGCGAGGTCGCCGCGGATCTCCTCCTCGAGCGCGGCGGCGCGGGCGAGCAGGTCCCCGTCGCGCGCTGCGGCCTCGAGGCGGTCGATGCCGGTCTCCTGCAGCAGGCGCACCGGGTTCTCGGCGACGCGCTCCCAGCGATCGGCGTCGATCGCCCGGAAGACCTCGGGGCCGTCGGGGGCCCAGGACCAGCGGTAGTTGTAGGCGACGCGGGCGAAGACGCCCAGCGGCTCGGGAAGGCGGGCGGCGAGCGCCTGCGCTGCGCGCTCCAGGTCGCGTAGGCCAGCTTGCACGCGGGGCAGGATAGGCACTAAAGAACGCGTCGCGCGGGCCGATCACGCCGTGCATGCGAATCCTCTGCCTCCGCTGCCTGAAGCTGTGGCCGCGCGATCGTGTCGCGCAGCGGGCTTCGTGCCCGCACTGCGGCGGGGCGCTCGACGAGACGCCCCGCTAGCCGTTCTCCGGGCTCAGCGCCTGCGCAGTCCCGGCTCGAGAGCCGGATTCGCGTAGCCGCTGTCGGCATGGTTGAGGTTCACGCCCGGCGGCACGATCTCGTCGACGCGGTCGAGCAGCGCGTCGTCGAGCTCGAGCTCGGCGGCCGGGAGCTGGGACTCGAGGTGCTCCATCGTGCGCGGCCCGACGATCGCGCTCGTCACCGCGGGGTGGTTGATCGCCCACGCGATCGCGAGCTGGACGAGCGGGATGCCCGCCTCGTCGGCGAGCGCGCCGAGCGCGTCCGCGGCCTCGAGCTTGGCCTGGTTGCCGGGGATCGACAGGTCGAAGCGCTGGGGGAGGCGCTCGAGGCGGCTCGACGTCGGCAGCTCCGCGCCCTTGCGATAGCGCCCGGAGAGCCAGCCGCCGGCGAGCGGGCTCCAGACGATCGCGCCCATGCCGTGGCGCTCGATCGTCGGCAGCACGTCCGCCTCGATCCCGCGCACGAGGATCGAGTACGGCGGCTGCTCGCACTTGAAGCGCTCCAGCCCGGCACCCTGCGCCGCCCACTGCGCCTCGACGATCTGCGACGCCGGGTACGTGGAGGAGCCCGCGTAGCGCACCTTGCCCGCGCGGATCAGGTCCGTCAGCGCCGACAGCGTCTCCTCGACGTCGGTGTCCTCCTCCGGGCGGTGCACCTGGTAGAGGTCGATGTAGTCGGTGTCCAGCCGTCGCAGCGAGTCCTCGACGGCGCGGATGATCCAGCGGCGCGAGTTGCCCTGGTGGTTCGGGTCGTCGCCCATGACGCCGTGGAACTTGGTGGCCAGGACGACGTCGTCGCGGCGGCCGCCGGAGAGCGCCTTGGCGACGATCTCCTCCGATTCGCCGCGCGAGTAGACGTCCGCGGTGTCGATGAAGTTGACGCCGGCGTCCAGCGCGGCGTGGATGATGCGGATCGAGTCGTCGTGGTCCGGGTTGCCCCAGGCGCCGAACATCATGGCGCCGAGGCAGAGCGGGCTGACGCGGACCCCGGTCCTACCGAGAGTGCGGTACTCCATCCCACGACCGTACCCCGCGCTCGTGGTCGAGCAGCTTGCGCTTCACGTCCAGGCCACCGGCGTAGCCGGTGAGCTTGCCGGTCGAGCCGACGACGCGGTGGCACGGGACGATGATGCTGATCGGGTTCCGCGCATTGGCGCCGCCCACCGCGCGGGCCACGCTGCCCAGCTCGCCGGCCAGCTCGCCGTAGGACACGGTCTCGCCGTACGGGATCTCGGTCAGCGCTTCCCAGACGCGCCGCTCGAACTCGGTGCCCGCGGGCGCGAGCGGGAGGTCGAAGCGCTCGAGCTCGCCGGCGAAATAGGCGTCGAGCTGCGCCGCGACGGCTGCGAACGCGCCATCATCGGCAGGCGCCTCGGCATGCAGGCGATGACCGCCCGTGTAGAGCCGCGTGAGACCGTGCTCGCCGGCCTCGACGAAGAGCGGTCCGATCGGGCTGGGGAGGAGTGCTCGGTGCATGAGGTTTCCAACGCGGCGCGCGCCGGGAAGTGTGATGATGGCGGCGACCGGATCGAGGTGTTCGTTGGTTCAGGCCTGCGTATACGCGGTCCGTGCGCCCCGCAGCAGCCTGAACGTGCCGTCTCCGGTTGCGGTGACGGACGCGGGACGGCATGGGCCGATCGTCGGATCCCGCCCTGATGGGCTTGTCTCAAAGGCCAGGCTGGACCTAGACTCGAAGCTGGTCACCGATGTTCTGCGATCCCTCTGACACCACGCGCGATCGGCTGCTCGACACGGCCGAGCGCCTGTTCGCCGAGCACGGCTATCAGGCGACGACCATGCGCGCGGTGACGACCGAGGCGGCCGCCAACATCGCCGCGGTCAACTACCACTTCGGCTCCAAGCAGGCGCTGCTGGAGGCGGTGGTGCATCGCGCGCTGGCCCCGCTCTCGGAGGAACGCCGCAACCGGCTCGACGCGCTCGAGCCCGGCGCGCCGGTCGAGGCGATCGTCGACGCGATCATCAGCCCGCTGATCGAACGGCTGGACGGGGACGCCGAGCCCTCCCGCGTGATCCACCTGATCGGCCGCCTGCTGGTCGATCCCGACCCGGAGATGCGGGCGCTGGTCAAGGCCGAGGTGCACGAGGCGGAGCGCTACCAGCTCGGGATGCTCGAGCGGGCGCTGCCCGAGCTTCCCCGCGATGAGCTGTGGCTGCGCATGCGCTCGATGTTCGCCGTCGTGGGCGCGCACCTGACGGGCGCGTTCGAGAACCCCGCCCCCTGCCTTCCCGAGGGCGGCGGCTGCGAGGACCTGCGTGCGCAGCTCGTGACGTTCCTCGCCGCCGGCCTTCGCGCGCCGGCCACCGCGCTCGCGCCCGCCTAAGGCGAACCTCCGCAAGAGGTACCGCAGGCCTTACCCCAGCCTGGGAGGGAGCCCCCTTCCGACCCCGGTTCAAACAAGCGTATGATGTGCAGTCCGAACTCGAAACAAGCGTTTGAACCAGGACTGTGCCCATGACAAGTGATCGAGCGTTCGCTGAGCATCCGCTGCTCACCGCCGCTGATGAGCGGCGTCTCGCGCGCCGGATCGAGCGAGGTGATCTCGAGGCCAAGGACCGCCTTGTGCGGTCCAACCTGCGACTGGTCGCATCGGTCGCGCGCCGCTATGTCGGCCGCGGGCTGCCGATGGAGGACCTGCTCCAGGAGGGCGTCGTCGGGCTGATCCGCGCGGCAGAGAAGTACGACTGGCGCCGCGGGACCCGCTTCTCGACCTACGCGGTGCCGTGGATCCGGCAGGCGATCACCCACGCGCTGGCGAACACGAGCCGGCTCGTGCGCCTGCCCGCGCCGCAGCACCTCGAGGCCGACCGGCTGGCGCGCGCGGAGCGCGGGCTGCTGGAGACCGGCCGCGAGCCGAGCGCGAAGGCGCTGGCCGCCGCGACGGGCATGAAGGAGGCCGCCGTGGAGCGCGTGCGCCGCGCCGACGCGCCGGTCGCCTCGCTCGATGCGCCCGTGGGCGACGGCGCCGGCAAGCTCGCCGACGTGCTCGCGCGCCCGGACGACACGCAGCCGCTGGATGTCGCGATGGCGGCCGAGCGCCGGCGAGCCCTCCGCCGCTCGCTCGAGCGCCTCGAAGGCCGCGACCGCGACGTGATGTGGCTGCGCTACGGGCTCGACGGGCACGGCCAGCGCACGCTCGGCGCGGTGGGAACCGCCGTGGGCCTCTCGCCCGAGCGCGTGCGCCAGCTCGAGGCCGCCGCGCTCGATCGCCTGCACCAGGACGAGGAGCTGCTGGGCTGGGTCGCCGCCGCCTGATCCGGGCGCCTAGAATGGAATGAGTTGCCGCTCCGGCCGCGCCGCCGGGCGGCTCGTTCGTGCCATTCGAAAAGGAGATGCCTGTGGCGGTAGAGCAGAAGCTCGAAATCGACGGCGAGGTCACCGAGGCCCTGCCGAACCTGCTGTTCCGCGTGAAGCTCGAGAACGATCACGAGCTCCTCGCCCACCTCGCCGGCAAGATGCGCCGGTTCCGCATCCGCGTGCTTCCCGGCGACAAGGTCCGCGTCGAGGTCTCCCCGTACGACCTCAACCGCGGGCGTATCGTCTACCGATACAAGTAGTTCAGGCCGGGACCATTCCCTGCTCCGGGTTGACGTTCTCGACGTCTCGGGAGCGCAGGAGCAGGGCCATCAACACCGCGCCGAAGGCGACCAGGATCGCCGCTGACGTGAAGGCGACCTGGAAGCCCTCGACGAGGCCCGCCGCTCTGTCGGCCGGCGACGGCGGATGGCCGAGGTCCTGCAGCCAGCTCGTCGTCTTCTCCGCGGCGAACGTCGACAGCACCGCGAGCCCGAGCGCCCCGCCGATCTGCTGAGACGTGTTGAAGAGCCCGGACGCCAGGCCGGCGTCGCGCGGCTCCACGTTGGTCGTGGCGATCAGCGTGATCGGCACGAACGTGTTCCCCATCCCGAACGCCATCAGCAACAGGCCAGGCAGCAGGTCCGACGCGTAGGAGCCGTCGACCGGCACGCCCGAGAGCACGAACAGGCCGGCCGCCGCGCAGACCATCCCGCCGATCGTGTTCGCGCGCACGCCGACCCTGCGCACGAGCAACTGCGCCGTGCCCGAGCCGGCCACGATGCCCGCCGTGACGGGCAGGAACGCGAAGCCCGCCTTCAGCGGCGAAAAGCCGAGGATCTCCTGCACGTACAGCGTCGCGAAGAAGAACAGCGCGAACAAGCCGCCGGCGACGAGCAGCAGGACGAGGTTCGCGACCGCGAGCGAGCGGATCCTGAAGATGCTCAGCCGCACGAGCGGACCCTCCCTGCGCGACTCGGCGACGACGAACGCCGCCAGCAGGGCGAGCGCGACGGCCCCGAGGCCGAGCGTGCGGCCTGAGCCCCAGCCGAACGACTGCGCCTTGACGATCGCGTAGACGAGCACGATCAGGCCCGAGGTGACGAGCACGGCGCCGAGCACGTCGAACGAGCCCGCCCCTTCGGCCTTGGACTCGCGGACCAGCCGCGCGGAGAGCGCGACCGTGACGATGCCGACGGGCACGTTGACGAAGAAGATCCACTCCCACGACAGCGAGTCGACGAGGATGCCGCCGAGCAGCAGGCCGAACGCGGCGCCGCCGGCGGCGATCGCCCCCCAGACGCCGAGCGCCTTCGTGCGCTCAGGCCCTTCGGGGAACGTCGTCGTGATGATCGACAGCGCGGCAGGGGAGACGAGCGCGCCGCCGAGTCCCTGCAGGCCGCGGAAGATCACCAGCTGCGTGCTCGTGGTCGAGAGCCCGTTCAGCAGCGAGGCGAGCGAGAACAGCAGCGTGCCGGCGATGAAGATGCGCTTGCGGCCGACGAGGTCGGCGGCGCGGCCGCCGAGCAGCAGGAAGCCGCCGAACGTCAGCGTGTAGCTGTTGATCACCCACTGCAGGTCGGCCTGCGAGAAGTCGAGCTCGCGCTGGATCGTCGGCAGCGCGACGTTCACGATCGTCGCGTCGAGGATGACCATGAACTGCGCGAGGCAGACCAGGACGAGCGTGACCCAGCGGTTGCCCTCGGCGGTGTGCGCGGGCTGCGACATGGAAACCTGCACCGTACCGCAGGGGTGAAGCGGTGAGCTCGGGCGATCAGCGGGCGGCGGCGGCGGCGAGGACGCGCTCCAGCGCATCCGCGTCCGCCGCGGTCTCGACGAAGCGCACGCCGGGGTAGCGCGCCGCGACAGGCGCCACCGAGACGCGGTGGTCGAGGTCGACGGCGATCACGGTGTCGTAGTGGCGGGCGGCGGCCATGTGCGTGACGCCGAGCTCCTCGGTCGAGGACTCGGGCACGCGCAGCTGGACCTCGCCGTCGCCGGTCGCGGCGATCGCGTCACGCGCGCGCTCGATCAGCGCGGGGGACTGCGCCGCGTGGCCGCCGAGTACGACGAGGACCCGCTGCTGGCTGCCCTCCGCGACCTGCGCGCAGCCGGCGGCCGCGGCCGCGAGGAACGTCGCGGCGAGGGTGGTGCGGAGTTGGTTCATACGAATGAGCGTACTACGTATGACCAAGCTGTCAAGTTGCGGTTCGGTGACGCGGGCCCGGCGGCGGGCGCGAACCCCTACGCGTCGCGCGGCGGCGCCGTCGAGCCGCGGACCACGAGCCGCACCGGCAGCTTCTGGTCGGCCGGGGGCGGCACGCCGTCCAGCGCCGAGGCGAGCGCGTGGAACGCCGTCGCGCCGAGCTCCTGCGCGTCGGCCGCGACCGTCGTCAGCGGCGGGTCGAGCACGACGGCGAACGCGAGGTCGTCGAAGCCCACGACCGACACGTCCTGCGGGATCCGGACCCCGCGCTCGCGCGCCGCGAGGTAGATGCCGCCGGCGAGCATGTCGTCGTCGCAGACGAACGCGGTCGCGTCGCTCTCGAGCAGCTCGCGTCCTGCGCGTGCCGCGTCGGCGAAGGTGATGTTCGTGCGCGCCGTCACGGGCGCCGCCAGGCCCTCGCGCTCCAGCCGCTCGCGCAGCCGCGCGTGCCGCAGCTCGAACGTCTGCGCCTCGAACGACGCCGCGAGATGTCCGAAGCGCCGGTGGCCAAGCCCGAGCAGGTGGTCGATCGCCTGGTCGAAGCCCGACTCGACGTCGAGCCGGACGACGGGCAGGTCGCCCGGCAGCACCTCGATCGCGATCGCCGGCTGCGTCTCGCCCGGGGGCAGCCCCGCCTCGAACAGCAGCAGCCCGTCCGACGGGCCCGCGAGCAGCGCCTCGACCGAGCGCGCCTCCCACGTCCGGTCCTCGCCGATGTCGACCAGCATCACCGTGTACCCGGCCTTCATCGCCTCGGCCTGCGCGCCGCGCAGCATCGGCCCGAAGAACGGGTTCGTGATGTCGGGCACCACCAACCCGACGGTGCGCGCGACGCCGGTGCGCAGCGTGCGCGCCGCGACGTTCGGGCGGTAGCCGAGCTCGGCCGCGGCCGCGCGGACCGCCTCCTCCGTGCGGGCGGATATGCGCCCGCGGCCCTTGCCGGACAGCACGAGCGAGACCGTCGACTGCGACACGCCGGCACGGCGGGCCACATCGACGCTGGTGACACGTGACGGAACGGTGATCTCAGCCATCCTAGGGTCCGATGGAGGACCTGGTCGAGGAGGTCGTCGCGATCGCGGGCCGCGATCTCACGCTGCTGCGCCCGCGCGACGCCGAGGCGCTGCTCGACGATGAGGCGTTCGAGCACGAGGAGTTCCTGCCCTACTGGGCCGAGCTGTGGCCGAGCGCGCTGGCGCTCGCGCGGGCGATCGGGACGCGCGCGCTGCACGGCGCGCGGACGCTCGAGCTGGGCTGCGGCCTTGGGCTCCCCAGCCTCGCGGCGGCCGCGGCGGGCGGACGCGTGCTGGCGACCGACTGGGCCCCGGACGCCGTCGCGATGACCGCGCGCAACGCCGAGCGCAACGGGCTGGTGCTCGACACGCTCGCGTGCTCCTGGACCGAGCCGGAGGCGCTGATCGAGCGCGGGCCGTGGGAGCTCGTGCTCGCCTCCGACGTGCTCTACGAGGCGCGCAACGGCGAGGCGCTGCTGCCGCTGCTCCCGCGGCTGCTCGCGCCGCGCGGCGAGGTCTGGCTCGCCGACCCCGGCCGTCCCGCCGCCGAGGGCTTCTTCGCGCGCGCCGCCGGCGCCGGCCTCGACGTCGTTCGCCGCCCGGCCGCCGAGCTTCCGCGCGGCGCCGTCTACCGCATACGCTCTCCGGCATGAGCACCCAGCGAGACAAGGCCGAGGCGCTGCGAGCGCTGCACCGGCCCGGCGAGCCGCTCGTGCTCGTCAACGTCTGGGACGCCGCGTCCGCGCGCGTCGTCGCCGCCGCCCCCGGCTGTCAGGCCGTCGCCACGGCGAGCCACTCGATCGCCGCCGCGCATGGCTTCGCCGACGGCGAGGCGATGCCGCGCGAGACGATGCTCGCCGCGATCGGCATCATCGCCGGCGCCGTGGAGCTTCCGGTCACCGCCGACCTCGAGCGCGGCTACGGCGACGCGGGGGAGATCGTCGCGCTGGCGATCGAGGCCGGCGCGGTCGGCTGCAACCTGGAGGACTCCGAGCCGGACGGCACGTTGCGGGCGGCCGAGGAGCACGCCGCGCGGGTCGCCGCGGCGCGCGCGAACGGTGAGGAGCTCGGCGTGCCGGTCGTGATCAACGCGCGCACCGACGTCTACATCCGCGACGTGCCCGAGCCGGAGCGGCTCGTGGCGGCGATCGAGCGCGCGGAGGCCTACATGGACGCGGGCGCGGACTGCATCTTCGTGCCGGGGCTGCGGGACCTCGATGCGATCAGGGAGATCGCGGCGCGCGTGCCGGTGAGCGTGCTCGCCGGCGCGGGCGGGCCGGCGCGGGCGGAGCTCGCGGCCGCCGGCGTCTCGCGCATCAGCTACGGCCCGGGGCCGATGGGCGTCGCGGCGGCCGCGCTGCGCAGGGCCGCCGAGATGCTGCTGGCGGGCGGCGAGCCGCCCGCCGATCTCGCGTTCAGACCCTGATGATCAGCGCGCGCGTGCTCGGGCCGCCGCGGCGCCGCAGGCGGTGCGGCGTGTGGCCGTCGAACACGAGGGCGTCGCCTTCGCCGAGCTCGTGCACGGTGCCGTCGAGCTCGACGTCGATCGCGCCGCGCGCGACGTAGACGAGCACGTCGCCGGCGTGCGCATCGGGCTCCGCGGGCCAGCGCCGGTCGCCGCTCCACTCCTGCACCGCCGGCGCGGCGGCGAGCAGCTCGCGCGTGCCGCGCCCGCTCTCCTCGCGCCGCAGCAGCCGCACGTCGCGCGAGCGCGGCGGCGCCCACAGGTGCGCGACAGGCACGCCGAGCGCTTCGGCGATCCGCTCCACCGAGACGACGCTGGGGCGCGCGAGCCCGCGCTCGACCTGGCTGAGGAACGGGTGCGAGAGGCCGGCAAGCCTGCCGAGCGCCTTGAGCGTGAGCCCGCGCTGGCGCCGCAGGGAGCGGACGCGTCCACCCAGGTCGGAGCCTATGCCGTTGTTGAAAGTTTGACCGCTAAGCACCGTCTTCCAGACTAACGGGAGTGGTATGCAAGCGCTGACACCCTCGCCTCAGGCCTGGGCTTGTGGTCAGGCAGCGCGCCGCGCCCCCGCCGTCTGGACGCAGAGCGAGGCCAGCGCGCGCACGGCGCCCGCATAGCGCACGCGGCCGCTCGCGAGCACGGTCACGGTCGCCGCGGCGGCGGGCAGCTCGTCGAGTCGGTGCGTCGCCCACAGCACGGCGGCGCCGTGGGTCGCGCGGGCGGCGACGACCGTGCGGACGGCGCCGGCCGCATCGAGCTCCATCCCGTGCGCCGGCGCGTCGATCAGGAGCACCGCGGGCTCGGTGATCAGCGCGCGGGCGACCGCCAGGCGGCGGCGCATCCCCGAGGTCCACTCGCCGACCGCGACCTGCGCGGCGGCGCCGAGGCCGGCCTCGTGCAGCAGCGCGTCGGCGCGCTCGAACGCCTCGCGGTGCGCCATCCCGTGCAGGCGGCCCGCGAACGCGAGGTTCTCGAAGCCGGAGATGCGCTGGTAGGCGACGTCCCCTCCCGCGTCGACGAGCGCGATCCGGCCCTTCAGCGCCGGCGCGCCGGACGGCTCGCCGAGCACGCGCGCTTCGCCGGCGGTCTGGCCGAGCCGGCCGGCGAGGATGCGCAGCAGCGTGCTCTTGCCGGCATTGCCCGGACCGAGCAGGCCATGAATCTCGCCGCGCCCGACCGACAGATCCACATCCTCCAACACCTGCTGGGGACCGAAGCGACGACCGAGCGAGCGCACCGCGATCGGCTGATCGCCGGGCTCCCTCATCGCGAAGATCATCCTCGCGCTCAGCCTTTCTCGACCTATCCGAAGGTCAAGGGCGATCCTCGCCCTGCGGGCTCGGATCGCTGCACGGTACCCTCGCGCGCTCATGGCACCCGAAGAGGAGGCGGCGCTCGCGGCGCTGGACACGGAGGCGCTCGCGCGCGATGCGGCCGCGGCGGTGCGGGTGCCGAGCGTGACGGGCGCCGAGCGCCGGGTGCTCGAGCTGCTGGCGGCGCGGGCGGGGGAGCTGGGGCTGGAGGCCGACCTGCACGCGCACGACCTGGCGGCGCTGCGGGCCGCGCCCGGCCATCCGGGCGAGGAGGCGCCGCGTGAGGAGCTGTGGGGACTGACGGCGACGCTGCCCGGCTCCGGGCCCCGGATCGCGATCAACGGGCACGTCGACGTCGTCGGGCCCGGCACGGAGCCGTGGTCGCACGGGCCATGGTCGGGCGAGCTCGCCGGCGGCCGGCTCTACGGGCGCGGAGCGGTCGACATGAAGGGCGCCGTCGTCGCGGCGCTGCACGCGCTGGCCGCCGTCAAGGCCGCCGGCGCGACCTCGCCCACGGTCGTCCTGCAGGCGGTGTCCTCGGAGGAGGACGGCGGCCTCGGCACGTTCGCCGAGCTCGAGCGCGACGCCGCGTTCGACGCCGCCCTGCTCCCGGAGCCGACCGGCTTCGCCGTCGTCTGCGCCCAAGCCGGCGCGCTGACCTTCAAGGGCGTCGTCCGCGGGCGCTCGGCCCACGCCGCGGCGCGGCTGGAGGGCTGCTCCGCGCTCGACCGCTACGTGCGCGTCCACGCGGCGCTGGCGGCCCACGAGGCGGCGGTCAACGCGGACGTGGCGCATCCGCTGATGCGGTCGTTGCCGCTTCCGTACCCGCTGCTCGTCGGACGGATCACCGGCGGGACGTGGTCGAGCCAGGTGCCCGACCGGATCGAGTTCGAGGGGCGCCTCGGCGTCCCCGTCGGCGCCGGCCTCGGCGAAGCGCGAGCGGCGCTGCAGGCCGCGGTCGACGCGGCGCTCGACGACGGCGAGCCGCCGTGCGTGCTGACGTGGGAAGGCGGCGCGTTCGCGTCCGGAGAGACGCCGCGGGACCACCCGTGGGTCGCCGCGGTCCGCGAGGCGGTCGCCGCGGAGCGCGGCTCGGCGCCGGTGGTCGGCGTGCCCTACGGGGCCGACATGCGGCTCTTCACCGCCCGCGGGATCCCGGCCGTGATGGTCGGGACCCCGGGCATCGAGCTCGCCCACGCGGTCGACGAGCACGTCGAGCTCTCCGAGCTCACCGCGGTCGCGCGGATGATCGTGCGGCTCGTGCTGCGGAGCGCGTGAGCCGCGGCGGCTCGGGCTTCCCGCCGGCGCGCAGGCGCTGCTCGACCGCGCGGCGTGAGCTGCGAGGCGCGCTACGCGCGGACCGAGATCGGCGACGCGCCGGCGGGCGGGTGACGCCCTAGATGCGGCCGGCGTCCTTCGCCGCCTGCTCGGCGGCGTCGAGCTTGCGCTCCACCAGATCCAGGCCGCGGTCCCAGAAGCCGGGGTCGGCGAGGTCGACGCCGACGATCGCGCCGAGCTCCTCCGGGCTGCGCGACCCGCCCGCGCCGAGCAGCTCGAGGTACTTGGGCACGAACGCGTCGCCCTCCTCCTCGTAGCGCCCATACACGGCCAGCGCCAGCAGCTGCCCGTAGGCATATGCGTAGACGTAGCCCGGGGTCGCGATGAAGTGGGGCACGTAGGACCACCACGACCGGTAGCCCTCGGTGACCTCGACCGCGTCGCCGAGCAGCTCCACCTGCGACTCCGCCCACAGTTCGCCGAAGCGGTCGGCCGACAGCTCGCCCTCGTCTCGCCGCCTGGTGTGCACGAGGTGCTCGAAGCTGTTCATCGCCACCTGGCGGAAGACGGTCGCGATCGACCCCTCGATCGACTCGGCCAGCAGCGCCAGCCGCGACTCGGGCGTCGGCGCGCGCTCGAGCAGCCGCCCGAACACCAGCGTCTCGCCGAACACCGACGCGGTCTCGGCCAGCGTCAGCGGCGTCGCCATGTGGAACACGCCCTGGCGCGACCCGAGCGCCGCGTGGACGCCGTGGCCGAGCTCGTGCGCGAGCGTGAGGACGTCGCGTCGCAGGTACGTGTAGTTGAGCATCACGTACGGGTGCACGCCCGGCGTCCCGTAGGAGCAGAACGCGCCGCCGCGCTTGCCCGGGCGCACCGGCCCGTCGATCCAGTGCTCGTCGTAGAAGCGCTTGACGATCGCGCCGAGCTCGTCGGAGAAGCCGGCGTAGGTCTCGTGCACGAGGTCGCGCGCCTCGTGCCACGGCACCTTCTCCTGGTCGGAGGTGACCGCCGCCATGCGGTCGTAGTCGGCGAGCTTGTCGAGGCCGAGCAGCCGGGCCTTGAGCCGGTACCAGCGGCGGGGCAGCTCGTAGCGGGCGCGGACGGCGTCGATCAGCGCCTGGACCGACTCGTCGGACGCCTCGTTGGCGAGGTTGCGCGAGGCCAGCCAGTGCGGGAACGAGCGCAGCCGGTCGTCGGTCGCCTTGTCGGCGAGCAGCGTGTTGAACGCGAAGCCGCGCGTGCGCAGCCCCGGCTGCAGCGCCGCGGTGACGCGCTGGGCGGTGTCGCGCCGGATCTCGCGGTCAGGCGAGAACAGGCGGGCGAGGGCGACCTCGAGCGACACGGGCTCGGACGCGTCGGCCAGCTCGACCTCGATCGCCGCCGTCTGCTCCTCGAACAGCCGCACCCACGCGGTGCGGCCCGACAGCGCCTTCTCCGTGAGGACCTTCTCCTCCGGCTCGCTCAGCAGGTACGGCCGGTAGCGGCGCGCGGTGGCGAGGTGGTGGCGCGCGAAGTCCAGCCCGTCCGCGGCGAGCAGCTCGTCCGCCTTCGCGTCGTCGAGGGCGGCCCATTCGAGCTGGAAGAACAGCAGCACGGTCTCGATCGCCGTGCCCTTCTCCTCGACGCGCTGCAGCAGCGCGCCGCGCGCCGGATCGGCCGTGTCGACCGAGAACGAGAGGTGCGCGTAGGTGCCGGCGCGCGCGGCGATCTCCTCGATCTCCGCCAGCTCGCGCATCAGCGTGACCAGCCCGGGGCCGTCGAGCGACGCGACCTTGCCGGCGTACGCGGCGGCGAACGCGTCGGCGCGCGACTTCGCGTCGTCGAGCAGCGCGTCCACGGCGGCCTGCGGGTCCTCGGGACCCGCGCCGGCGATCAGGTCACTGAGATCCCAGGCGACCTGCTCGAGCTCGGGATCGGTGAGGGCTTCCGGGGCGGTCATGCCCCTCAGCCTACGAACAAGGCTTCAGCGTGAGATCGGAGACGGCGCTCCCGGCGCGCAGCCCGTCGAGGAGGATGGCCACGTGGCGGCGCCACGCCTCGGTACAGCTGTGCGGCTTGCGCGTCGCCGTGCCGACCCCGCACATGACCATCACGATGTCGTCGACGATCACGTCCGGCCGCAGGGCGCCGGCCGCCTGAGCGCGCTCGACGAGCGCCGTCATCGCGGCGGACGCCTTCTCCTGCAGCGCCTCGTCGAAGGTCAGCGGGCCGGCCATCTCGGCCATCACCTCGGCGACCGCGCGGTCACCCGCGAGGATCTCCGCGCTGGCCCACATCGTCGCCTCCAGCGCCTCCCAGGGATCGGCGTCCTCGCGCGCGACCTGCTCGGTCGCGAACGCGAGCAGGCGCTCGAACGCATCGAGCGCGATCGCGTCGATCAGCGCCTCCTTGGTCGGGAAGTGCCGGTAGACGGTGCCGACTCCGACCTCGGCGCGCTTGGCGACGTCGTCCATCTGGGCGTCATGACCCTGCTCGGCGAAGACCGCGCGGGCGGCCGTCAGGACGCGCTCGCGATTGCGCCGAGCGTCTGCGCGGAGGGGGCGTCCTGAGACCTGTGTCATGGGAGAAGGAAAATAGGGCCTTGAAAGCGGAACGTCAATTCCGTATGGTACCAACCGAAACCGGAACCCCGCTTCCACTTAGTTCGGCTAACCCCACCAGGAGCACTGATGACAACCACACCCTCGACCGATCGCCGCTGGCTGGCGCTCGCCCTCTTGGCCGCGGCGCAGTTCATCGTCGTGCTCGACGCGGCGATCGTCAATGTCGCGCTTCCGTCCATCGGCCGCGCGCTCGACTTCTCCCAGGACAACCTGTCCTGGGTCGTCAACGCGTACACCCTGACGTTCGGCGGCTTCCTGCTGCTCGGCGGCCGCATGGCCGACCTGATCGGCCGCCGCCGCATGTTCGTCATCGGCCTCGTGCTGTTCGCATCCGCTTCACTCGCAGGCGGCCTGGCCCAGAGCGACGTATGGCTGATCGTCGCGCGCGCGGTCCAGGGCCTCGGCGCCGCGCTCGTCTCTCCGGCCGCGCTCTCGCTCGTGACCGTGCTCTTCAGGGAGGGTGCGGAGCGCAACAAGGCGATGGGCGTCTGGGGCGCCGTCTCCGGCGCCGGCGGCGCCGCCGGCGTGCTGTTCGGCGGCATGCTGACGCAGTGGGCCGGCTGGGAGTGGGTGCTGTTCGTGAACGTGCCGATCGGCATCGCCGCGGCGCTGATCGCCCCGCGCCTGCTGCCCGAGAGCCGCAACGCAGGCCCGCGCCACTTCGACGTCGCGGGCGCCATCGCCGTCACCGGCGGTCTGTCGCTGCTCGTCTACTCGATCGTCAACGCCAACAAGGCCGGCTGGGCCTCGGCGGAGACGCTGATCCTGATGGGCGTCGCGGTCGCGTCGATCGTCGCGTTCGTCGCGATCGAGCGCAGGACGAAGGCCCCGCTCGTCCCGTTCCCGGGCATCTTCCGCATCCGCACGATCACGAGCGTGAACGTCGTCGCGCTGCTGATCGCGATGTCGCTGTTCTCGATGTTCTTCTTCGTCTCGCTGTACATGCAGCAGGTGCTGGGCTATGACGCGCTGAAGGCGGGCGTCTCCTATCTGCCGCTGGCGGGCGGGATCATCGTCTCCGCGGGCATGGCCTCCGGCCTCGTCACGCGCTTCGGCTTCAAGCCGATCCTCGTGCTGGGCATGGTGCTGACCGCAGGCGGCCTGGTCTGGTTCGCGCAGATCTCGGCCGGCGGCTCGTACCTCGGCGACATCCTGTTCCCGTCGCTGCTGTCCGCCTTCGGCCTCGGGTTCGCGTTCGTGTCGATGACGGTCGCCGCCGTGGCGGGCGTCGAAGGGCATGAGGCCGGCCTCGCCTCGGGCCTGATCAACACGTCGCAGCAGATCGGCGGCGCGCTCGGCCTGGCCATCCTCGCCGCGATCGCCAACTCGCGCACGGACTCGCTGCTCGGCGACGGCACCGCCCGCGCGCAGGCGCTGACCGAGGGCTTCGGCACCGCGATGACGGTCGGCGCCGGGTTCGCGATCGCCGGCGCGCTGCTCGCGCTGTTCACGATCTCCGGCCGCGCCAGCCGCGAGCACGCCGCGGCGGCTCAGGCAGGCGAGGTGGAGGTTGTGCCCGTCTCTGCCTAGGTTCATCACCGGCGACACAAAGGGCGCCGCGGCGGTCACCCCCCGTCGCGGCGCCTTGCCGCCCTCACAGCAGCGGCATCGGGATGCCGCGGAAGCGCTGGGCGTCGATGATCGCCTCGTGCACGCGGGGCTCGAGGAAGTGCAGGGCGCCGCCGGCCACGAAGAGCGGGCGTGACACCTCGAGAGGGTAGGCAGGCGGCCTATGGGTAGGTTTTGAGGATGTTGTTTGGCAAGGAGCACGTTGAGCGCTACCGGGCGACCGGGGGCGAAGAAGGACACGACTGGCGCGGCACGCAGACGCTGCTGCTGACCACGAAGGGGCGCCGCAGCGGCCAGCCGCGCGAGCTGCCGCTGATCTACGGGCGCAACGGCGACGACTACCTGATCGTGGCGTCCAAGGGCGGCGCCGACGAGCCGCCGGCGTGGTTCCTGAACCTCGAGGCCGATCCGGACGTCGAGGTGCAGGTCCGCGACGAGCGCTTCAAGGCGCGCGCGCGGGTCGCCGACTCGCAGGAGCGCCGGCAGCTGTGGCCGACGATGACCGCCGAGTGGCCGGACTACGACGAGTACCAGAAGAAGACCGACCGGCAGATCCCGATCGTCGTCCTCGAGCGCGCGTCCTAGGGAGCCGGGGCACCGGCGAGCGCGAGCAGCGCGCCGGCGATGCCCGCCGCGACGAGCGTCTCCACCACGCCGCGCCTTGCGGCCAGCAGCGCGACCGCTGCGGCCGCGAGGATCGCCGCCTGCCACGGTTCCTCGAGCGCGCGCGCGAGCGCGAACGCGGAGCCGAGGATGGCGCCGATCGCCGCCGGTCCGGCGCCGTCGAGGAACGCGCGCACGTCGGCGTGGGCGCGCAGGCGGCCGAAGCGGCCTGCGCCCGCGAGGACGAAGGCGAACGACGGCGCGAACGCGATGGCCGCGGCGAGCAGCGCGCCCGGCACGCCGGCCGCCGCGTAGCCGACGGCGGCGACGGTGTGCACCACCGGCCCCGGCGTCACCTGGCCGAGCGCGACGGCGTTGAGGAACTGCTCCGCCGTCATCCAGTGGTGGCGGTCGACGGCGTCGCCCTGCATCAGCGGGATGATCACGAAGCCGCCGCCGTACGACAGGGCGCCGACCTTCAGCGCGACCCACGCGAGCCCCGCGCTCGGCGCCGAGGCCGCGAAAAGGACCGGCCACGCGTGGAGCGCGGCGCGGCGACGCGTGAGCTCGAGCGCGCCGGCCGCGAGCAGGACGAGCACGACCCAGGGGGCGGCCGCCGCGGCCGCGGCGGCGCCGGCGGCGGCATAGGCGATCCAGCGCAGCCCGCTCGGCGCCCGCGTCCAGCTCGCCGGGATCAGCGCCCAGGCCGCCTGGACCGCTACGGCGGCCACCGCCGCGCCGGCCCCTGCTCCCGCGCCCCGGACCCACTCCGGCGGGCTGCTCGCGAGGAACACGGCCGACAGCGCGAGGATCGCGACCAGCCCGGGAAGGATGAATGCGAGGCCGCCCACGAGCGCGCCCGGTCGCCCGCGCACGCGCCACGCCGTGTAGATCGCCAGCTGCGTGCTGGCGGGCCCGGGCAGCAGGTTGCAGGCCGCGATCGCGTCCTCGAGCTCGTCGTGCCCGAGCCAGCGCCGGCGGTCCACCACGAGCTGCCGCAGCAGCGCGATGTGCGCCGGCGGGCCGCCGAATCCGAGGCAGCCGATCCGGCCCCACTCGCGCAGGACCACGCGAAGCGGGATGTCGCGCATGCGCCCCGCAGGCTACAAACGACAGGGTGCGCAGAACCATGCGCCTCCTCTTCGGGGCACTCGCCCTGGTGATCCTCGCCGCCGCCTCGTGATCCTGCGGCCGAGCGGCGATGACTCCGGCGACGAGCGCCGGAGTCGGGCGAGCAGATCGCCTCGCTGCGCGTCGATCCGGACTAGCCCACGTAGAGCCGCGCGTTGCGGTCCTCGCGGGTGCCCGCGAAGCGCTGCGGGCGGCCGCCCTGGGCGTCGAGGTAGGCCAGCTCGCGCGAGACGCCGGCGAGGCCCTTGCCGTCGTGGTCGACCATCCAGGTCTCGAGCGCGACGCCGGTGCGGGTGGCGCGCAGGCGGAACATGCGCGCCTGCTGGGGATAGTCGGCGAGCGAGGACGTGCCGACGAGCCAGAACCGCTTGTGGCGCGTGACCACGTTCTTGTGGCGGTTGCCGGAGATCGCGGCGACGACGCGCGCGTCCCGGTCGAGCGCGGCGAGCGCTGCGGCGCCGCCGTCGGACGCGTCGAGCGGGTTGTGGGAGAGGACGATCACCCAGCGGTCGCCGGCCTGCTGGAGCTGGGTGGTGAGCCAGGCGGTCTGGGCGGCGGTGACGAGGCCCTTGGAGGTGCCGTCGCGGCGGACGGTGTCGAGCGTGATCGCGCGGACGTGCGGGCCCACGTCGACGGCGTAGTCCATCAGCCCACCGGGCGCGGCGGTTCCCTTCGCGCTCGCCGCGATCAGTCGCCGCTCGACCTGCGGCGAGCTGAGCATGCGCCGGTGCGGATCGCGCGGGGTCGGCACGCTGGGCAGGGACGCCGCGCCCGAGAGGACGGCCGCGACCGCCTGCTTGGCCTGCGTCTCCTCGGTGGGCGGCTGGAGCCCGGGATCGAGCGTGGTCACGAGCCGCCCACCGGTCGCCCACGCCTGGATCGCCGGTGTGGGCGGAACCTCGCCCTGCGCGAGCACGTCGTGGTTGCCGACGATCGGGTACCACGGCGCGTCGAGGCCGGCCGCCTTGAACGGCCGCTGCGCGGCGGCGAGGGAGCCCGGATGCCGAGGGGAGTCGTGATCGGGGCGGTAGTAGAAGGGATCGGCCGAGTCCGCGGCCTGGACGCCGTCGTAGCCGGGCGCGCCGCTGCCGGGGTGGACCTCGCGCCCGTCGAGCGTGTCGATCGCCATCGTCAGCTCGTTCTCCTGCGCGTTGTCGACGATGTCGCCGGTCACGAAGACGGCCTCCGGCCGCTCGCGGTTGAGCGCACGGACGGACGCGTCGAGCGTCTGCGCGGAGAACGCCTCCTGGGGGCGGAACGTCGACGTGAAGCGGCCGCCGAGGCGGTCCAGGAACGGCACGCGCGCCGGGGACTCCTCGTCGCGGACGTGCGTGTCGGTCAGCTGCGCGAAGGTCGCCAGGGTCGCGCCGGGCGCCGCCCTGCCGCCGCGGTCGACCAGCGGCTCGCCCGGCCCAGCCTGCAGGAACCCGTCCCCGTCGGGATCGGCGAGCGTCGCCTGGAGCGTCGAGCCGGCAACGGCGGGCGAGGCGGCGCGGTCGCCGCTGCAGGCGGGGACGGCGACGGCCGCGAGCGCGAGGATCGCCGCGGCGAGCACCGCCGCGCGCGCCCGGCGCGGGCCTGCCGTGGCGGCGTGGCGGATCTCCTCGGGCGGTCTCATTCCTCGCGCAACCCCGCGACGATCGGCTCCCGCAGGACGCGGCGGGCCACGATCGCGGTCGCCGCCGCGGCGAGCGCGAGCAGGCCCGCGACGACGAGCGCCACCTGGCCGCCCGTGGGTGCGAGCGGCAGGGACGCGAACCCCGCCGCGAGGCGGGCGACCAGCGGGCCGAACGCGAACGTCCCGAGCAGGACGCCGGCGAGCGCCGCCGGGATCGCCACCGCCGCCGCCGCGCCGGCGAGCACGAGCGCGACCGTCGCGGCGTCGGCGCCGCAGGCGCGCAGCAGGGCCACCGCGCCGCGCCGCTCGCGGGCGGTGACGGTCAGCGCCTGGATCAGCGCGTAGAGGCAGACGAGCCCGACGGCGAGCCCGACGCCGCGCAGGACGGCCGCGAGCACCGCCAGGAAGCGGGCGTCGTCGGTCTGCGCGCCGCCGACCGGCGTGAGCTGGGCGCCGAGCGCTTCGAGCCGGCGCACGACGGCGTCGCGATTCGCGCCCGCGCGCACTCGGACCACGATCTCCGGCGAGACGGCCGGGTCGGCTGCGAGCAGCCGGCCGGCCCGCACCCACGCGATCCGCCCGTCGTTCTCGAGCGCCCGCACCACGCCGCTGACGCGGAACCGCGCCTCCTCGCCGTTCGGCAGCTGCGCGGCGAACACGGAGCCGGGGCTGAGCCCGAGCGCGTCGGCCATGCCCTGGCCGACCTCGATGTCGCCGGCACCGCGGATGCGCCGGCCTTCGGCGAGCGGAGGCGCCTCGAACCGCGTGTGGTCGCCGGGATACGCGACGAGCCGCACGGGCTCGCCGAGCCGGAAGGAATCCGCCGCGTCGACGCTGTAGCGCCGCCCGACGGCGGCGACGCCGGGCACCTTCGCCGCCTCGCCCACGCGGCTCGAGTCGAGCGTGAGGCTCAGCTGGTAGCGCTTGCCGACCGTGCCCGGATCGGTGCGCAGCCGCTCGAGCAGCGACGCGAGCGCGAGCATCAGCGTCACGACGCCCGCGCACACGGCGATCGTCGCGACGGCGGCGACCCACCGCCCGCGCGCTGCGGTGGCGAAGCGCGCGCCGAGCGCGGCGAGGCCCCCACCGCGGGTCGCGGCTCGCCGCCGGCGCGCCGGCACCGCGACGTCCCCGCCGCGCAGGATCTCGACCGGCGGCCGCCGCGCCGCCTTCCACGCCGGCCAGGTGGCGGCGGTGACGACCACGAGCGTGACCGCGAGCAGGCAGACGGCCAGCGGCGGGACGAGCGCCCAGCCCGGGCTGAGCTCGTTGAGCGCGGCCAGGAGGTCGCCGGCCGGCCGCGCGACCAGCGCGGCGCCGGCCGCGATCCCGAGCCCCGCCGCCGGGATCGCCACGAGCGCGGCCTCGGTCGCCTGCAGCGCCGCGATCCGCGCCGGCGTGAAGCCGAGCGCGCGCTGCACGCCGAGCGCGGGCAGCCGCCGCTGGACGTCCGCGTGCGCGCCGGCCGCCAGCATCGTGCCGGCGGCGACGAGCGCGACGAGCGAGAACGCGATCAGCAGCGAGATCACGATCCCCGCCGCCTGGGAGAGCAGGACCCGCACGCCGTCGCGCGTGATGAACTGCAACCGTCCGAGGCCGAACGAGACCGCGCGCGCCTGCGTCAGCGTCACGTCGGCCTTCGACGGGTCGTTGAGCCACAGCAGCGCGACGTTCGGGTCCGGCCGGAAGCCGAGCCATTCGGGGGACACATAGACGCGCGCCGCCTTCGCCAGCGGATAGGCGACGTTGTCCGGCGAGACCGCGATGCCGGCGATCCGCAGCCAACCGAGCCGCCCGACGCGCAGGTCGTCGCCGGCCTTGAGCCCCCACTCCTGCGCCAGGCCCCGCTCGACCACGACCTCGCCGGGCGCGCCCGTCAGATCGTGTCCGGACACGACGAGGTAGCCGCGGCGGCCGCCGAGGACGAGGTCCAGCGCGCCCTGGCCGGTCGACTTCGCCGCGCTGTCCAGCGCCACGTTCGTCCGCTCCCACCGGTACGAGCGCGCCGCGAGGTTCGGCAGCGCACTCACGCGGGCGTCGACCCGCGAGAGCCGGTCGGAGGAGAAGCGCGCGATCACGTCGGGCAGGTCCGCGCGGTCCGCCGAGCGGTCGAACCCGGTCGCCAGCGAGTACCCGACCGTGGTCGCGGTGCCGGCGACGAGCGCGGCCGCGAAGACGCCTGCCGCCGCCAGCATGGTGCGCGAGCGGCGGGCACGGAGGCCGGCGAGCGCGTCGCTCAGCACCGGCGCCCGCCCTGGGCGGCGGCGATCGGGCCGGAGGAGCGCGGCGGTCTCACGCGTCCACCAGCCGCCCGCGCTCGAGCCGCAGCACGCGGTCGGCGATCGACGCCGCCGATGCCTCGTGCGTGACCATCACGACGGCGCGCCCCTCGTCCGCTCCGGCCCGCAGGAGCTGCAGCACCTCGGCGCCCGCGTGCACGTCCAGGTTCCCCGTCGGCTCGTCGGCCAGCAGCACCGCGGGGTCGTTCACGAGCGCGCGCGCGATCGCGAACCGCTGCTGCTCGCCGCCGGACAGCTGCGACGGGAGCGATCCCGCCACGGCGCGCAGCCCGAGCCTGTCGATCAGCTCCTGCCCGCGCGCGGCGGCGTCCGGCCGCGCGTGGCGCACGCGCCCGGCCAGCAGAACGTTCGCCTCGCCCGTCAGCTCGGGCAGCAGATGGAAGAACTGGAACACGAACCCCACGCGCCGCCGCCGCAGCCGGCTCAGCGCCCGCTCGCCCGCGCCCGTCACCTGCACGCCGTCGACGACGATCGAGCCCGCCTCGGGCCGGTCCAGCCCGCCGATCAGGTGCAGCAGCGTCGACTTCCCGGTTCCCGAGCGGCCCACGACCGCGACCACCTCGCCCGCCGCGACGCTCAGCGAGGCCCCGTCGAGCACGCGCCGCGCGGCGCGGCCCTCCCCGAACGTCTTCACCAGCCCCTCGGCGCGAACGACCGCCATCCGTTCACGGTACGGCGGCGCATAAACCCGCGTTCAGGACTTGACAGGCAGCAACGGTAAGTCCAAACTAACGGTAAGCCATGACTAACGCAGGAATGGATGCCCTCGGCGACCCCACGCGGCGCGCGATCTTCGAGCGCCTCGCGGAGGGCCCGCAGGCGGTCGGCGAGCTCGCGAACCACCTGCCGGTCTCCCGGCCCGCCGTCTCGCAGCACCTCAAGGTGCTCAAGCAGGCCGGCCTGGTCACGGACCGGGCCGAGGGCACGCGCCGGCTCTACCAGCTCGACCCGCAGGGGGTCGGCGCGTTGCGCATGTACTTCGAGCGGTTCTGGACCCAAGCCCTCGCCTCGTTGAAAGAGGCCGTCGAGAAGGAGCAGCACACGCGATGAACGTCCGCAGCGAGATCACCGTCGACGCACCGCCCGAGCGCGCGTTCGAGGTCTTCACCGGGAGCTTCGACGCCTGGTGGCCGCGCGCTCACAAGATCGGGCAGGGCGACATGCTGGAGGCCGTCCTCGAGCCGAGGACCGGCGGCCGCTGGTACGAGCGCGATGCCGACGGCGGCGAGTGCGAGTGGGGCACGGTGCTCGCCTACGAGCCGCCGCGGCGCCTGAAGCTGACGTGGCAGATCGGCGGCGACTGGCGCTACCACACCGACCAGGCGTCCGAGGTCGAGGTCACGTTCACGCCTCAGGGCGAGAAGACGCTCGTCCAGCTCGAGCACCGCCACATCGAGCGTCACGGCGACACCGCCGAGCAGGTGCGCGCGGCGGTGTCGAGGGAGGGCGGCTGGCCCGGTCTGCTCCAGCTCTACCGGGGCGAGGTGGAGTCGAGCTCCAGGGCCGCCGAGTTGATGCAGTAGCGCAGGCCGCCCGCTTCGCGCGGGCCGTCGTCGAACACGTGGCCGAGGTGGCCGCCGCAGCGCCTGCAGGTCACCTCGGTGCGGATCATCCCGTGCGAGAGGTCGCGCTTGGCCTCCACCGCCTCGGCGACCGCGGGCTCGGTGAACGAGGGCCATCCGGAGCCCGACTCGAACTTCGTCTCGGACGAGAACAGCTCCGCGCCGCAGCCGGCGCAGCGGTAGATCCCGTCGTCGTGGACGTCCCAGTAGGCGCCCGTGAACGCCCGCTCGGTACCGGCCTGGCGCAGTACGGCGTACTGCTCAGGCGTGAGCTCCTCGCGCCACTGCGCGTCGGTCTTCTGAATCTCTGTCGCCATGTCTCCACAGTACGCCCACGGGCGCGCGCGTTACGCGTGAGCGACCCGCACCTGGCGGCGAAGCCGCCGGGCCTGAGCCCGGCGACCGCGGTTGAGGGCGAAGCGGCTGCGGCGACGCGCGGCGGCGTCCGCCCGCAGGTCGTAGGAGCGCTCGTTGGCGAGGATGGTCATGAGGGTCGGATGCATGAGCGTCATGTTCAAGCTGAGAAGCCCGCGCCGCATCGGGCGTCCGGGCACTCCTCCGCGGCCCCACCCCTTACGCCCGTATGCGGCGTCACTTAGTACCGTCTCCGCCGCCATTTGAACCCGAACCCTCAGGAGGCCTCGTGTCCGTCGCAGAAGAGACGACGACGCTCGACGAGCTCTGCGTCAACACGATCCGCACGCTGTCGATGGACGGCGTGCAGCGCGCCAACTCGGGCCATCCGGGGACGCCGATGGCGCTCGCGCCGCTGACGTACGTCCTCTACACGCGCGTGATGAAGCACGCCCCGACGCACCCGGACTGGCCGGACCGGGACCGCTTCGTGCTCAGCGCCGGGCATGCGTCGATGCTGCTGTACTCGACGCTCTTCCTGAGCGGCTACGGGGTCTCGCTCGACGATCTCAAGCACTTCCGCCAGCTCGGCTCGCCGACCGCCGGCCATCCGGAATACGGCCACCTGCCGGGCATCGAGACGACGACCGGACCGCTCGGCCAGGGCATCTCGAGCTCGGTCGGCCTCGCGCTCGCCGAGCGCATGCTCGCCGCCCGCTTCAACGAGCCCGGCCACGAGATCATCGATCACCACACGTACGTGATCGCGTCCGACGGGGACATGCAGGAGGGCGTCAGCCACGAGTCCTCCGCGCTCGCGGGCCACCTCGGCCTCGGCCGCCTGATCGCGTTCTACGACGACAACCACATCTCGATCGAGGGCGACACCAGCCTCGCGATGAGCGAGGACGTCGGCAAGCGCTACGAGGCCTACGGCTGGCACGTCCAGAACCTCGGCGAGGACATGGGGCTCGAGCGCATCGAGGCCGCGCTGAGCGAGGCGCGTTCGGTCGAGGACCGGCCGAGCCTGATCATCGTCCGCAGCCACATCGCGATCGGGGCGCCGAACAAGCAGGACACGGCCGGGGCGCACGGCTCGCCGCTGGGCGACGAGGAGATCAGGCTCACCAAGGAGGCCTACGGCTGGCCGAGCCTGGAGCCGTTCTTCGTGCCCGACGAGTCGCTCGCGCACTTCCGCGAGGCCGTCCCGCGCGGCGACGAGTACGTCAAGGAGTGGAACGAGCGCTTCGAGGCCTACAAGGCCGAGTACCCCGAGCTCGCCGCCGAGTTCGAGCGCATCGTCGTCGACCGCCGCCCGCCGGCGGGCTGGGACGCCGACGTGCCGACCAAGGGCCCGGACGCCGGGATGATCGCGACGCGCAAGGCCTCACAGGACGTCATCCAGTGGGTCGCGGCGAACGTCCCCGAGCTGGTCGGCGGCGCCGCCGACCTCGCGCCCTCCACGCTGACGCTGATCAACGACGGCGGCAGCGTCGAGAAGGGCGAATACGGCGGCCGCAACCTGCACTTCGGCATCCGCGAGTTCGGCATGGGGACGATCGTCAACGGCCTCACGCTCTCGGGCCTCCGCGCGTTCGGCGCCGGCTTCCTCATCTTCAGCGACTACATGAAGGCGTCGATCCGCCTCGCCGCCCTGATGCGGATCCCGTCGACGTTCGTCTTCACGCACGACTCGATCGGCCTCGGCGAGGACGGCCCGACCCACCAGCCGATCGAGCAGCTCGCGACGCTGCGCGCGACGCCGCACGTCAACGTCGTGCGCCCGGCCGGCTTCAACGAGACCGCGCTGGCGTGGCAATTCGCCGTCAACGCGACCGACACGCCGACGGTGCTCGCGCTGAGCCGCCAGGGCGTCCCGGTGTGGGACCCGTCGGCCGTCCCGGCCGATGCGATCGAGCGCGGCGCGTACGTGCTCAAGGACGCCGAGGACCCGCAGCTGATCCTGATCGCCACGGGCACCGAGGTGCACGTCGCGCACGACGCGGCGAACATCCTCGACGCCGAGGGCGTCCGCGTCCGGCTCGTCTCGGCGCCGTGCCTGGACCGCTTCGCCGAGCAGGACCAGGCCTACCGCGACAGCGTCCTGCCGCCGTCCGTGCGCGCGCGGGTCGCGGTCGAGGCCGCCAGCCCGCTCGGCTGGCACCGCTGGGTGGGCGACGCCGGCGACGTGGTGGCGATGGAGGGCTTCGGCGCCTCGGCCCCGGCCAAGGCGCTCTACGAGCACTTCGGATTCACCGGCGAGAAGGTCGCCGAGCGCGCGCGGCGCGTCCTGGCGGCGGTCGGGTAGGGCTCCCGGAGGACGACTTCGGCGGCCGTCTCGCGGGGGAGGCGGCCGGCTCAGGAAATGCCTGTCGCGGCCATTCGTCCGCTAGCGTCCTGCCCACGATCCGACGGCCGGTGCAGGAGGAAACACGCATGAGCGACGTAACGACGATCGAGGCCGAGGTCCCCGAGCGTTATGCCGACGCCGTGGCCGACCGCCTGCGGGCTGCAGGCGAGGAACGCGTGGTCGAGCGGATCTGGGCCAAGGACGGGACCTTGTGGGCGCGCGCGGGCACGCCGGAGCTCGAGGACCGGCTCGGCTGGCTCGACATCGCCGACCGCATGCGCGAGCTCCTCGACGACTACGCCGCCTTCGCCGCCGAGGTGCGCGAGGCGGGCTACACCGACGCGGTGCTGCTCGGCATGGGCGGCTCGAGCCTCGCGCCCGAGGTCTTCCGGCGCAGCTTCGCCGGCGCCGACGGGCTGACCCTGCACGTGCTCGACTCGACGCACCCGGTTCAGGTCCAGGCGGTGCTCGACGCCGTCGACCTCGACAAGGCGATCATGATCGTCTCGTCGAAGTCGGGCGGGACGATCGAGCCGAACTCGATGTTCAAGGCCTTCCACGCCCGCCAGCCGGATGGCGCGCACTATGTCGCGGTGACCGATCCCGGCACGTCGCTGGAGAAGCTGGCGCAGGAGCATTCCTTCCGGCGCGTCTTCCACGGCGACCCGGAGATCGGCGGCCGCTACAGCGCGCTGTCGCCGTTCGGACTCGTCCCCGCGGTGCTGGCCGGGATCGACATCGGGGCCGTGCTCGACTCGGCGATCGACGCCGCCGAGGAGTGCCGCGCCGAGCAGGGCAACCCGGGCCTGTGGCTCGGCGTCGCGCTCGGCGAGCTCGCCGCCCAGGGCCGCGACAAGCTGACCTTCGTGGCCGACGCGCCGCTGGAGGCGTACGGGCTCTGGGCCGAGCAGCTCGTCGCGGAGTCGACCGGCAAGCAGGGCAAGGGAATCCTGCCGATCGCCGACGAGCCGATGATGGACCCCTCGGCCTACGGCGAGGACCGCGTGTTCCTGCACCTCGAGCACGGCGGCGTGCGCAGCGGCGCCGACCTGGCGGAGGCGGGCCACCCGCTGATCACGATCCACGCGCTCGGGCCTGAGGACCTCGGTCGCATCTTCTTCCTGTCGGAGTTCGCCACCGCCGTCGCCGGCTGGGTGCTCGGGATCAACCCGTTCGACCAGCCCAACGTCCAGGAGGCCAAGGACAACACCAATCGCGTCCTCCAGCACGGCGCGCCGGAGCTGCCGGAGGGCGACCTCTCGGAGCTGCGCTGCGAGCCGCCGGCGTATATCGCGATCATGGGCTACCTGCCGTACTCGGCCGAGACCGAGGCGGCGATCGCGCGCCTGCGCACGGCGCTGATCGATCGCTTCCACGTGGCGACGACCTGGGGCTACGGGCCGCGCTTCCTGCACTCGACCGGCCAGTTCCACAAGGGCGGTCCTCCCGTCGGACGCTTCCTGCAGCTGATCGACGAGCCGGCGGCCGATCTCGAGGTCCCCGGCGAGCCCTACACCTTCGGCACGCTGATCCGCGCGCAGGCGGACGGCGACCTGCAGACGCTGCGCGACCATGGGCTCACGGCCGTGCGGGTCGTCGTGGGCGACATCGACCAGATCAAGGAGCGCCTCTAGATGCAGATCGGATTCGTCGGACTCGGCCGCATGGGCGGCAACATGGTCCATCGCATCCTCCGCGACTCCGGCCATGAGGTCGTCGCGTTCGATCCTAGCGCGGACGCCGTCTCGACCGCGGAGGGTCACGGCGCCACCGGCGCCTCCTCGCTCGAGGAGCTGGTCTCGAAGCTGTCCGCCCCGCGGATGGTCTGGCTGATGGTGCCCGCGGGGGAGATCACCGAGTCGAGCGTGCAGACGCTCAAGGGGCTGCTGGAGCCGGGCGACGCCGTCGTCGACGGCGGCAACTCCAACTGGCATGACGACAAGCGCCGCGCGGCGGAGCTCGACGAGGCCGGGATCCACTACATCGACGTCGGCACGTCCGGCGGCGTCTGGGGCCTCGAGGTCGGCTACTGCATGATGGTCGGCGGCCATCAGGACTCGGTCGACCGGCTCGCGCCGATCCTCGACGTGCTCGCCCCGCCGGACGGCTGGCGGCGGTTCGGCGATGCCGGCGCCGGGCATTTCGTGAAGATGGTCCACAACGGCGTCGAGTACGGGATGATGCAGGCCTACGCCGAGGGCTTCGAGCTGATGCACAAGTCGGAGTTCCCGATCGAGCTCAAGGAGGTCGCGGGGCTCTGGAACCGCGGCTCGGTCGTGCGCTCCTGGCTGTGCGAGCTGGCCGAGCGCGCCTTCGACGAGGACGGCAACGACCTCGCCGGGCTCCAGGGCTACGTCGACGACTCGGGCGAGGGCCGCTGGACGATCGTCGACGGCATCGACCTCGACGTCCCCACCCCCGTCATCACCGCGTCGCTGTACGCGCGCTTCTACTCGCGCGGCAACGGCGACTACACCCACCGCGTGCTCGCCGCGCTGCGCAACCAGTTCGGCGGCCACGCGGTGCACAAGCTGGAGTCCTGATCCATGGCCGTCCATGTCAAGCCAGATCCGCGCGCCCTCGGCGAGAACCCCCTGATCGCCGGGTTGGAGCGCCTGCCCGTCCCGCCCACGACGCTGACCATCTTCGGCGCCACGGGCGACCTGGCGCGGCGCAAGCTGCTGCCCGCGCTGTACAACCTCGCGCACGAGGGGGCGCTACCGGAGCGCTTCAACCTGATCGGCGTCTCCCGCCGCGACCAGTCAGACGACGACTTCCGCCAGTTCGCGCGCGAGTCGATCACCGCGTTCTCGCGCCGCGAGCCGGACGCGACGGTGCTCGAGGGGCTGCTCGGGCGGATGCAGTACATCGGCTTCTCGTTCGACGACCAGGAGGGCTACGGCCGCCTGCGCACGGCGATCGAGGCGCTCGACGAGGACGGCGGCAAGCTCAACCGGGCGTTCTATCTCTCCACCGCGCCCGAGTTCTTCCCGGTGATCACGAAGGCGCTCAAGGAGGCCGCCCTCAACTACGACCCCGACGTCGACGTGCGGGCGGTCATCGAGAAGCCGTTCGGCACCGACCTCGAGTCCGCGCGCGAGTTGCAGGCCGTGGTCTCGACCACGTTCCGCGAGCGCCAGGTCTTCCGCATCGACCACTACCTGGGCAAGGAGACCGTCCAGAACGTGATGGCGTTCCGGTTCGCCAACTTCATGTTCGAGCCGGTCTGGAACCGCAACTACATCGACCACATCCAGATCACCGCGGCCGAGGACATCGGCATCGGCTCGCGCGCGGGCTACTACGACCACGCCGGCGCGCTGCGCGACCTCGTGCAGAACCACATGCTGCAGCTGCTGACGCTGGTCTGCATGGAGCCGCCGGCCTCGTTCGAGGCCAACAAGGTGCGCGACGAGAAGGTCAAGGTGCTGCAGGCGATCACGCCGCCGACGCCGGAGCAGGTGCGGCGCGACACGGTGCGCGCGCAGTACACCGCCGGCACCGAGGCGGGCGAGGACGTCGTCGGCTATCTCGAGGAGGACGGCGTGCCGGAGGACTCGCGCACCGAGACCTACGCGGCGCTCAAGCTCGAGGTGCACAACTGGCGCTGGGCCGGGGTGCCGATCTTCCTGCGCACCGGCAAGCACCTCGCGCGCAAGGTGACCGAGATCGCGGTGGAGCTCAAGCCGGTGCCGCACCTGGCATTCAAGTCGCAGGGCTCGGTCGGCGTGCAGCCGAACCAGCTGATCCTCACCGTCCAGCCGAACGAGGGCGTCTCGCTCTCGCTCGGGGCGAAGATCCCGGGCTCCTCGATGCGCATCCGCCCCGTCAACATGGAGTTCCTCTACGGCTCGGCGTTCATGTCGGAGTCGCCGGAGGCCTACGAGCGGCTGATCCTCGACGCCATGCGCGGCGACGCGACGCTCTTCACCCGCAACGACGAGGTCGACGCGCAGTGGTCGATCATCGACCCGATCCTCACGGCCTGGCACGACGACGACGACATGCCGCTGTACCGGTACCCCTCCGGGACCGCCGGGCCGAAGGCGGCGGACGACCTCATCGCCCCGCGCCGCTGGAGGGGGCTCTAGGGCATGTCCGAGGACGTCTGGCGCGAGGACGACACGACCCCGGCGCGGATCGAGGCCGCGCTGCGGCGGCTGTTCGTCAACCGCTTCAAGGAGGAGCGGGCGTACGTCCCGGCGCGCGTGATGAACATGGTCGTGATCGTCGACCGGGAGTTCCGCGGCGAGATCGAGAACCGGCTCGAGCGCGTCGGGCGCTACCACCCGTCGCGCCTGGTCCTGTGCGCCGTCGAGCCAGGCCGGACCAAGCTCGCCGCCTGGGCCTCGATCGGCACCGACGAAGCGACCAAGGCGGGCACGATCTCGATCGGGCGCGAGCGCATCGAGCTGCTCGTCGGCGAGCGCCATCTCGCCAAGCTCGACACGATCGTCGACCCGCTGGTGGTGAGCGACCTGGCGACGATGGTGTGGTCGCCGCACGGGCACGGCGAGGCGGTCGACGCCCTGCGCCGGCTCGCGCAGATCGTCCTCGTCGACTCGCAGGACGAGCCCGACGTGGAGGCGGCGCTGGACCGCGTCGCCGACCTCGCCAACGACACCTACGTGGTCGACCTCGCGTGGCTGCGCTCGACGCCGTGGCGCGAGCGCGTGGCGGCGGCGTTCGACGCGCCGCGCCGGCGGCCGGAGCTGCGCGCGATCTCGGGCGTGACGGTGCGCCACCGCGAGGACTCGCTCGCCAGCGCGCTGCTCTACGTCGGCTGGCTCAGCTCGCGGCTGGGCTGGAAGCCGGGCGCGTTGCACCACGCCCGCGGGCGCTGGTCGGGCCACGCGACCACGCGCCGGCACGACATCCGCGTCTCGCTCGAGTCCGTCGACCAGAACGCTCCCGGCCTCGCGGGCGTGACGCTCGAGCTCGCCTCGGGCGAGGCGGTGGCGCTGGACCGTGCGCCGGGCGGCCTGCGCGCGATGCGGCGCGAGCGCAACGGCAAGGAGCGGGCCTGGACGGTCATGGGCGCCTCGCGTGGTGAAGGCGGAATCCTGGGCGAGGGCGTCCGGCAGGCGTTGCTGCGCGATCCCACATATCGTCCCGCCCTCGGGTGTGCCCGCGTGATGGTTGACTGATGGAGATACGAGTCCTTGAAGATCCGGCCGCGCCGGTCGCCGAGATGCTGACCGAGGCCGCCGCGCGCGGCGGCCAGATCGTGCTGACCGGCGGCTCGACGCCGCGGCGCGCGTACGAGACCGCGGCGCGCGCCGGGACCGACTGGAGCGGCGCGACGGTCTGGTTCAGCGACGAGCGCTGCGTGCCGCCGGCCGACGGGCGCTCGAACTTCGGACTCGCCGACGGCGCGCTGATCGGGCGGCTGCCCAAGGACCAGCGGCCCGAGGTCGTGCGCATGGAGGGGGAGCTGGGGCCGGAGACCGGCGCCGCCAACTACGAGGCGCTGGTGCGCGAGCGGCTCGGCGGCGACCCGCGCTGGGACCTGCTGCTGCTCGGCCTCGGCCCCGACTCCCATGTCGCGTCGCTGTTCCCGGGCAAGCCCGAGGTGCAGGAACGGTCGCGGCTCGTCGCCGGCGTCGAGCACGCGGGCTGGGACCCGCTCATCCCGCGCATCAGCCTCACGCTGCCGGCGCTCAACGCCGCGCGGCGCGTGGTGTTCCTCGTCACGGGGGAGGACAAGGCGCCGGCGATGAGGCGGGCGTTCGGCGATCCGGCCGATCCGAGCTCGCCCGCCGCGCACGTCCGCCCCGAGTCGGGCGAGCTGCTGGTGCTGTGCGACGCGGCGGCTGCGAAGGAGCTGTCGCCGTGAGCGACCAGTTCATCGGCGTCGACGTCGGCGGCACCAAGATCGCGATCGCCAAGCTCCAGGACGGCGCGTTCACCGAGCCGGAGGTCACGTATACCGAGCAGTCGTCCCAGGAGGCGCTCGTCGAGCAGCTCGCGGGACGGCTGGAGGCCTCCCGAGGCGCCGACACGCGCGCGATCGGCATCGGCCTGCCGTCGGTGATCGAGTTCGCGACCGGGCGGATCCTGTCGAGCGTCAACATCCCGCTCAAGGACCTCCCGCTGCGCGAGCTGCTGACCGAGCGCGTCGGCGTTCCGGTGCACGTCGAGAACGACGCGTCCTGCGCGGCGCTGGCCGAGGCGTTCGAGGACGGCCGGCTGACGTGCCCGGAGCTCGTGATGTTCACGATCGGCACGGGCGTGGGCGGCGGCTGGGTGCTCAACGGCAAGCTCTACCGCGGCGCGCGCACGTCGGCCGCAGAGGTCGGCCACTGGATCATCGGGCGCGAGCTGACCGACGGCGACGAGGGCGCCGAGGAGCCGTTCCCCCAGCGAGGCTCGCTCGAGACGCTCGCGTCCGGCCGGGCGCTCGACCGGCTCGCGGCGCGCGCGGCGACGCAGTACCCCGACTCCCACCTCGGCCGCAGCCGCGCCGACCGCGGCGTCGTGACCGGCACCGACGTCGTCGACGGCGCCAGGGCCGGCGACGCGGCGTCGCTGTACTGCCTGCGCGTGCTCGGACACCGGCTCGGCATCGGCATCGCGAACGCGATCAACACGTTCGACCCGCTCGAGGTCGTGATCGGCGGCGGCGTGTCGCGCGCGGGCGAGATGCTCGTCGAGCCGGCTCGCGACGCGGCATACCGGCACGTCGTGCCGGGGCTGGGCACGCACACGACGATCCGGATCGCGCGCCACGGTCCGCGCGCCGGCGTGTACGGGGCGGCGCTGCTCGCCGCGCAGGAGCACGCCCAGGACACCGGCGGCGATCTCCAGGGCGCGGTGTCCGGCGACCAGAGCGAGCTCGCATGAGGATCGCGTGCGCCTTCGATCACGCCGGCTTCCCCTTGAAGCCGATGGTCCTCGACGCCGTCGCGGCGGAGGGGCACGAGGTGATCGACCTCGGGACCTGGTCGACCGACCCGGTCGACTACCCGGACACCGCGCGCGCCGCGGCGGAGGCGATCCGCAGCGGCGACGCCGACCGTGCCGTGCTCGTGTGCGGCTCGGGCGCCGGCGTGGCCGTCGCCGCGTGCAAGTTCCCGGGCATCCGCGCGGCCGTCGCGCACGACACCTACACGGCCCACCAGGCGGTCGAGCACGACAAGGTCAACATCGTCTGCCTCGGCGGGCGCGTCGTCGGGCCGGCGCTCGCGTCGGACATCATCCGCGCCTACCTGTCTGCGGACTTCACCGGCGAGGAGCGCCACGAGCGGCGGCTCGCCAAGATCGACGGCATCGAACGGGAGTTCCTGCGGGACGACTGACGGGAAGGAGACGCTCATGCGCGTGGTCGAATGCGACATCTGCGGCGAGACGATCTCGGCCGAGTCCGACGAGGAGCTGAAGGGCCGGCTCGGAGAGCACCTCGGCTCGGCCCACGAGCGCGGGGCGTCCGCGGAGGAGCTCCAGGAGCTGGTCGCCTCGGAGGCCTACGAGGCCACCGACTCCTGACCGGGTTCGAGCTGCTCGAGGCGGCCGACGGCGCGCTGCGGGCGCGCAAGACCGGCCCTAGAAGCCAAGTTCCGCGGCGTCGGCGATCTCGGCGTCCATGTTGACGGCCATCATCTTCAGCGCCGCGTCGGCGAGGTCCTCGTGGATGCACGCGACGGCATCGCGCGGGACCGTGACGCGGAGGTGGCGGATGTAGGCGTCCAGCGCCGAGTAGAGGATGCACTGCTCGGTCACCTGACCGACCATCACCACGTGGTCGACCTCCTCCTGGCCGAGGAGGTACTCGAGCGGCGTCTGGTAGAAGGTCGAATGGCGGGCCTTGACGACGAACAGCGTGTCGTCCTTGGGCAGGATCGGCTCGACGAGGTGCGAGAACTTCCCGCCCATCGCCTCCTTGACGAGCGTGTCGCGGTTGGAGGTCCAGGCGCCGAAGTTGTCGTTGACGTAGATCGTGAGCACGCCGGCGTCCCCGGCGCGCTGGATCGTGTGCGCCATCGCGGGCAGGACCCTTTCGACGCTCTCGGTGAGGCGCTCGGCGTCGGCGTGCTCGTACGCGTTGAGCATGTCGATCACGAGCAGGGCGGTACGGGACATCAGGTGCGCGTGTATAGCATCGGCGCGGTGTCAGTCACCGTCAGCGGTCCGACGCTCAGCCTGCGCTACCCGGCCGCGAACGACGTCCCGCGCCTGTTCGAGCTGGGCTCCGATCCGGCCGTCACGCGCTTCTTCTCGTGGGGGCCGTACGGGTCGCCGGACGAGCCTGACGCGTACGTCGCGTCGCTGCCCGCGCGGCGCGAGCGCGGCGACCTGCTCGACTTCCTGATCGTCCATCGCGAGGACGGGCCGATCGGCGTGACGGGCATCTCGGAGCTCTCGGCGCGCGACCGGCGCGCGACGGTCGGCTCCTGGATCGGGAAGCCGTGGTGGGGATCAGGCGCGAACTTCGAGGCCAAGGCGCTGATCGCCGAGCTCGCGTTCGAATCGCTCGGCCTGCACCGCCTGACGGCGTGGGCGAACACCCGCAACGGGCGCTCGCAGACGGCGCTCGAGCGCGTCGGCTTCCACCGCGAGGGCGTGCTGGCGGCCTGGCACCGGCACGGCGACGTCTACCACGACGTGGTCGTGTTCTCGCTGCTGCGGGCCGCGTGGGAGCGCGGGCCGCTGCGGCGGGTGGCGGCCGAGGTCTCGGGCGAGCCGCCGTCCGCCTTCGTCGTCGGCTGAGCGCGGCGCGTCCGCTGGGTCGCGAGGACGCAGGCGAGCACGACCAGCGCGGCGATCGCCATCGCGGCGGTGATCCGCTCCCCGAGGACCAGGGCGGACCACACGAGCGTGAGGACCGGCTGCGCGAGCTGGAGCTGGCCGATCCTGGCGACGCCGCCGAGGGCGAGCCCGCGGTACCAGGCGAAGAAGCCGAGGAACATCGAGATCAGCGAGACGTAGGCGAAGCCGAGCCACTCGGTGGTGCCGGCGTGGACGCCGTGCGCGGCGGCGCTGATCGCCACGGGGATCACCAGCGCGGGCGCGGTGAGGATCAGCGCCCAGCAGATCACCTGCCAGCCGCCGTAGGTGCGCGACAGCGCGCCTCCTTCCGCGTAGCCCAGCGCGGCGAGCGCGACCGCTGCGAGCACCAGCAGGTCGGCGGCCTCGATGCCGTGGGCGCCCTGGGTGGCGGCGAACGCGAGCACCGCGGCGAGCCCAGCCGCGGCGGCGGCCCAGAACGCTCGCGGAGGCCGCTCGCCCGCGCGCGCGACCGCGAGGGCGGCGGTGGAGGCGGGGAGCATCCCGACGATCACGCTGGCGTGGGCGGAGGAGAGGTGCTCGAGCGCTAGCGACGTGCAGATGGGGAACCCGATCACGACGCCGATGCCGACGAGCGCGAAGCGGGGGAGGTCGGCGCGGCGCGGGAGCGGCGCGCGCGTGACCGCGAGCAGCGCCGCCGCCAGGGCCGCGGCGACGAGCGCCCGGCCGAGGCCGACGAAGGTCGGATCGAGGTCGCGCACGGCGAGCCGGGTGGCGGGCAGCGAGAACGAGAACGCCAGCACCCCGACCGCGCCCCAGGCGGCGGCGCGCACGACAACCGCATCGCCGCCGCTCGAGTCTCGCGCGGCGTCGCCCGTCCCTTGCGTTACCGGCGCGGCGTCGGTAGCGTTACTCGAATCTTCCATGCCGAACGGTAACACTGCACCAGGCATCATCGCAACGGGGCCCATCGTGGCGGACCTGGAGGCGGTGGTCGCGGACGCGGCTGCCGGCGACCGGCTGCCGTCGGTGCGCGAGCTGATGGCGCGCCATCGCGCCGGGCCCGCGACCGTGCAGCGTGCGATCGCCGCGCTGGCGGCGCGCGGGCTGGTGGAGGCGCGGCCGGGGCGGGGGACGTTCGTCGCCGCTCGCGCGAGCGTGCCCGCGGCGGCGCCGGACCACTCGTGGCAGACCGTGGCGCTCGGGCCGCGGGCGATCGACGCCGACCCGCTGGAGGCGCTGCTCCAGGTGCCGGATCCGGACGTGATCGTGCTGTCGACCGGATACCTGCCCGCCGAGCTCCAGCCGGTCGCCGCGCTGGGTGCCGCGCTCGCCCGCGCCGCGCGCCGCCCAGGTGTCTGGGACCGGATGCCGGCGGAGGGGCTCGCGGGGATGCGCACGCACTTCGCGGCCGCCGTCGGCGGCGGCGCGACGGCGGGCGACGTGATCGTCTGCCCGGGCGGCCAGGCCGCGCTCGGCACCTGCCTGCGGGGCCTCGCGGCGCCGGGCGCGGCGGTCATCGTCGAGGCGCCGACCTATCTCGGCGCGCTGCTGGCCGCCCGGACGCAGGGCCTGAGACCCGTCCCGGTCCCCGCCGACGAGCACGGCGTGCGCCCCGACCTGCTCGCCGACGCGCTCCACGAGTCCGGCGCCCGGCTCGTCTACCTCCAGCCCGTGCACGCCAACCCGCACGGCGCGACGCTCGCGCTCGAGCGCCGCGCCGACGTGCTCGCCGCCGTGCGCGCGGCCGGCGCGTTCCTGATCGAGGACGACGCCTTCCGCGAGCTCTCGCTCGGCGCCCCGGAGCCGCCGCCGCCGCTCTTCCACGACGACCCGGACGGTCACGTCGTCCACGTCCGCTCACTGACGAAGCCGTCGGCGCCGAGCCTGCGCATCAGCGCGGTCGTCGCCCGCGGCCCGGCCGCCGCGCGCCTGCGCGCCGCCCGCATCGTCGAGGACTTGTTCGTCTCCGGGCCGCTGCAGGAGGCTGCGCTCGAGCTCGTCGCCGCGCCCGCCTGGCGCGCCCACCTGCGCCGGCTGCGCAAGGTGCTGCGCGAGCGCCGCGACGCGCTCGCCGCCGCGGTTGAGGAGCAGCTGGGGCCGCTCGAAGACCGCGCGGCGGCGAGGCTCGCGGGACTCCCGTCCGGCGGCATCAACCTCTGGGTCCGGCTCGATCCCGGCGAGGACGACCGCGAGCTCGCCCGGCGGGCGGCCGCGGCCGGCGTGGTCGTCTACCCTGGGCGCCCATTCTTCGCCGCTGAGCCGCCCGCCCCGTTCGTCCGTCTCACCTACGCCGCCGAGCCGCCCGAGCGGCTCGCCGAAGGTGTCAAGCGGCTTGCCGCCGTCCGGTGAGGCGATCGAGCGCCGGCACGCGGCGCAGCGCTCTGCCGGCGCTCGACCCGGCCGCATGGCGGTGATCGCGCTCGTCGCCGGCGCCACGCGCGGAGCGGGGCGCGGGATCGCCGTCGGGCTCGGGGAGATCGGGGCGACCGTGTACTGCACGGGCCGCAGCACGCGCACGCAGCGCTCGGACTACGACCGCCTGGAAACGATCGAGGAGACCGCCGAGCTGGTGACGCAGGCCGGCGGCACGGGCATCGCCCATCAGGCCGACCACCTCGATCCGGCGCAGGTGGAGGCGCTCGTGGCGCGCATCCGCCAGGAGCAGGGGCGGCTCGACGTGCTCGTCAACGACGCCTGGGGCGGCGAGCGCCTGCTCGAGTTCAACACTCCCGTCTGGGAGCACGACCTCGCCAAGGGCCTGCGCATGCTCCGCAACGCGATCGAGACGCACCTGATCACGAGCCACTTCGCGCTCGGGCTCCTGATCGAGCACGCGGGCGGCCTGCTCGTGGAGGTCAGTGACGGCACCGTCGAGTACAACGCGACGCACTACCGCGAGTCGGTCTTCTACGACCTCGCGAAGACCGGCATCAACCGGCTCGCCTGGGACCAGGCGCAGGAGCTCGGGCCGCGCGGCGCGACCGCCGTCGCGCTCACGCCGGGCTGGCTGCGCTCGGAGATGATGCTCGAGGCCTTCGGCGTGACCGAGGAGAACTGGCGCGACGCGACCGAGCGGATCCCGCACTTCTGCATCTCGGAGTCGCCGCGCTACGTCGGCCGCGCCGTCGCGGCGCTCGCCACCGATCCCGAGGTCGCCCGCTTCAACGGGCAGTCGCTCTCGAGCGGCGGGCTCGCGCAGGTCTACGGCTTCACCGACATCGACGGCACCCGGCCGGACGCATGGCGCTACATCCTCGAGCACCGCGACAAGGGCCTGTCCCCAGACGACACGGGCTATCGCTAGATGGTTGATTCCACCACCCTCGCACCCGGCTGCACGCGCCCCGCGGCGCAGGATCGCCACCCGCCAGGCCCGGAGGTACGCCCGGTACATCGCGGGCGTGGCGGGCGGCGCCCTGCATCCACGGTGCACGCACATCCGGGCACGACGGCCGCGAAATCAACCATCTGGATCGCTTCGTCCGGGGACGAAGCGTCCCCGCGCTAGCGTCGATCGCATGCTCGGCGATACCGACCTCGCGAGCGTGGGAGCACTGATCGGCGAGCCCGCCCGCGCGCGCGTGCTGATGGCGCTCGCCGACGGACGCGAGCTCCCCGCGAGCGTGCTCGCTTCCGAGGCGGGCGTCGCGGCCTCCACCGCGAGCGCGCACCTCGCGCGGCTCGTCGAGGGCGGCCTCGTGGCCGTCGAGTCGCGCGGCCGCCACCGCTACTTCCGCGTCTCCGGCCCCGCCGTCGGCCGCGCCATCGAGGCGCTCGCGGCGATCGCGCCGCCCGCCCCGGTGCGGAGCCTCAAGGACGGCACGCGCGCGCAGGCCCTGCGCGCCGCGCGCACGTGCTACGACCACCTGGCCGGCCGGCTCGGCGTCGACCTGATGGCCGCGCTGGTGCGCGACGGCATCCTGCAGGGAGGCGACGGGCGCCACCACCGCGAGCGAGCGCACGCGGACCGGCCGTCCGCGTACGGCCGCGACGTGGACTACCGCCTCTCCGACCGCGGCGCCGGCGCGCTCGATCGGCTCGGGGTCGACCTCGACGCCGCGCTCGCCGGCCGCCGCCCGCCGATCCGCTACTGCGTCGACTGGAGCGAGCAGGACCACCACCTGAGCGGCGCGCTCGGCGCCGCCCTGGCGCACCGGCTCAAGGAGCTCGACTGGATCCGCCCGCTGCCGGGGTCGCGTGCGGTGAAGGTGACGCCGGAGGGCCGGCGCGGCCTGGAAGCTCACTTCGGGCTGCGAGCGGCGACCGGCGGCGGTTAGCGCTCGGCGAGCAGCGTGCGGATGTCGCGCGCCAGCGACTTCTCGCTCAGCTGCTCGAACGGGATTCCGATGCGCTGCTCGCCCTGCTTGTCGATCAGCAGCACATAGGCGGAGTGCTCGTAGTCCCAGCCGGCGGCATGGCGGGCGAGCCCGCGGTACTGCATGTCGCCGGTGTTCGGGAACGCCTCCTTCGATGGCGGGGTCGCCGGTCGCGCGGGCGGATACCGGTACTCGTAGTAGCTCCCGGGCTTGTACGGGTTGGCCTTCCAGTAGGCCTCGGCGCCCTGCACCGCCGCCGCGACCTCGCTCGGACCCGCGACCAGCGGGACGATGCCGTAGGCCTTCCAGACCGGCTGCAGCCGCGCGCGCCCGCCGAGCAGGTAGTGCGTGCGATCGGGCGGCAGCTCGCGCCGCTCGATCCACTCGCGCGCGCGAGCGGCCGTGTCGCCGAGCGGGTCCACGCTGACGAAGTACGCCTGGACGTTCCGGCTCTGGACGTGCTCCATCGCCTCGGCGATCTCATGGCCCTCGGCCGGGCACAGGTCGCGGCAGGTCGAGTAGACGAAGGTCATCGCGACCACGCTGCCGCGAGCGTCGGCGAGCGAGGTCCGACGGCCGTTCTGATCGGGGAGGCGGAAGTCGAACGCGACCTCGCGCGGAGGCGTGAAACGCACGGGTGCCGGCGGCGGGTGGCGGACCGTCGCGGCGAGCAGCCCGCCGAGCCCGCCGAGCATCACGCACATCAGGAACATCAGGAACAGCCGGCGCCCGGCGGAGGTGCGCAGCGGCTCGGAGACTTCGGCGGAGGCCACGCCGCGTTTCTACCGGCGCCGAACGGCCGCAGAAAGGCATCGATGGGGGATACGCGACAGCTCTACGGAAACCCCCTGACGTATACGCGAAAAGCCGTCAGGAATCGTTTGAGGCGATCTATCCACCCCCAGAAGCGGCCCATAGGATCGCGGCAGATGCTCCGGCGCGTCCTGATGGCAAGCGGTATCGCACTGCTCTGCGCGGGCGGGCTGAACGCCTGCGGAGGCGGCGGCAAGCGCCCGCCGGCGCCCGCCGCGACGAGACCTGCCCAGAAGCTCGAGCTCGGCGTCGTGGCGATCGACGCGCGGATCGGGAGCGATGACGTGCACAGCTCCGGCATCGTCGTCAACGGCGACAGCGGGCTGATCGTCACGACCGCCCATACCGTCTGGGGAGCACGCTCGCTCAAGCTCTCGACCCAGCTCGGCGTGCTGCATGGGCGGATCGTCGCGCGTGCGCCCTGCGACGACATCGCGCTGGTCGAGGCGTACCCGCGCATCCCCGGCCTGCTCTCGCCCGCGCCGGCGCCCGCGCCGGGGCCCGGGCAGCTGCTGCGCTCGGTCGGCCGCCGCAGCACGGATCCCGACGCCGGCGCCTATGGGCTGGTGAGCATCCCCGTGCGCGCGTCGAGCGGCGCCGGGCCGGCGCCGGTCGACGCGAGGCTGCCGCTGCTGCACACGGCGGTCGCGCTCGACGCCCCGCTCGTTCCCGAGGTCACCGGCGGTCCGGTGCTCGACCAGGCGGGACGCCTCGTCGGGATGGCCGTGCCGCGCGCGTCCGGGCCCGGCCTGACGCTGCCCTGGAGCGACATCCGCCGGCGCCTGGACGAGCTCCGGCCCGGCCCGCGCCAGGTCTACGTCGGCTGGCACGATCAGTATCGCTGCGTGAGCGCGCAGGACGCGTTCGCCCGTGCCGGCCACCCCGGCTTCCGCGCGATCGACGCGCGGCTCAACGCGCCCGTGCCCGCCACGCGGCTGCCCGGCACGGAGGCACTCGACGGATGAGCGCCGCAACGCTGGGCAGGCCGTTCCCCCGCTGGGCGCTGCTGGCCGCAGTGATCGGGATGCTCGTCGTGGTGATCGCGCCCGCGCTGATCGTCGTCCTCACGCGCAGCGGCTCGGAGACCGTCAGGGCGGCGGCGGGCGTGCACGTGGGCCGCGTCCCGACCGATGTCGCCGTCCAGGGCGACACGGTCTGGGTCGTGTCCGGCCGCGACAACCGCGTCGTCGCGATCGACGCCGCGGCCGGCTCCTCGCGCCCGGCGCCCCACACGACCGGGTCGGCGCCGCTGCGCGTCGCCGTCGGCGCCGGCTCGGTCTGGACCGCCGACGCGGGCGACGATACGGTGACGCGGCTGGACCCGCTGCTGCCCGGCAGCGGCCGCCGGATCCCGATCGGCACGGACGCCGTCGACGTGGCGGCCAGCCCTGACGGCGTGTTCGTCACCAACGGCCTGCAGGGCACGGTCACGCGGATCGACCCGATCTCCAACCGGGTCGTCGGCAAGCCCGTCCGGACCGGCAGCTTCCCCGCCGCGCTGGCGGTCGGCGCCGGCTACGTGTGGGTCGTCAACGCCGGCGACGGCACGGTCGCGCGCCTGGACCCGCGCGAGAACCTCGTGATCGGCCGGCGGCTGCCGGTCGGGCGCGATCCGCAGGACCTCGCGGTCGGGTTCGGCAGCGTCTGGGTCGCCAACCGCGGCGACGGCACGGTGACGCGGCTGAGCGCCGCGAGCGGGCAGCGGCAAGGAGCGCCGGTGAAGGTCGGCGGCGCGCCGGGCGCGCTGGCGATCACGCGCGAGGGCGTCCTCGTCCTCGACACGAAGGGCGGGGAGGTCGAGCGGATCGACCCGCAGACGGGCGGGGTCGAGCGGATCTCGCACGTGTCCGGCTTCCCGACCTCGCTCGCCGTCGGAGCGGGTGGCGCATGGATCGTCGACGCGCGCAGCGGCACGGTCACGCGGCTGCGTGGCTGACGGTCCTCGCGCTCTGCGCTCCGGCGCAGGCGCGGGCCGCCGAGTGGGTGCCGCCGCCGCGCACGACGTGGCAGTGGCAGCTGGACGGCAAGCTGGACCTCGGCGTCCCCGCGGACATGTACGACGTCGACCTGTTCGACACGCCGACCTCGGCGATCCAGCAGCTCCACGCCCGCGGCACCCACGTCGTCTGCTACTTCAGCGCCGGCTCCTACGAGCGCTGGCGGCCTGACGCGCGCCGGTTCCCGCGCTCGGTGCGCGGCCGCGCGCTCGAGGGCTGGCGGGGCGAGCGCTGGCTCGACATCCGCCGCCTGCGTACGCTCGGGACGATCATGGAGCGGCGGCTCGACCTCTGCCGGCGCAAGGGCTTCGACGCCGTCGAGGCCGACAACGTCGACGGCTACGCGAACCGCTCCGGCTTTCGCCTGCGCGGCGCCGACCAGCTGCGCTACAACCGCTTCCTCGCGCGCGCGGCGCACCGGCGCGGGCTCTCGATCGGCCTCAAGAACGACCTAGACCAGGTCCGCTCGCTCGTGCGCGACTTCGACTGGGCGCTCGACGAGCAGTGCTTCCAGTACGACGAATGCGATCGCCTGGAGCCGTTCACACGCGCGGGCAAGGCCGTCTTCGTCGCCGAGTACCGGCAGAGCGACTTCTGCTCGCGCGCGAACGCGATGGGCTTGATGGCGATGCTCAAGCGGGTCTCGCTGGGCGCGTGGCGGCAGCCGTGCTGGTGAGCGCCAGGCCCTCCTGAAGCGACGTGCGCGCCGTCCAGCCGAGCAGGCGCCGGGCCAGCGACGGATCGAGGCACGAGCGGCGGATCTCTCCCGGGCGCTCGGGCCGGAAGTCCGGCTCGAGGCCTACGGCGGCCGCGAGCGCGAGCACGCTGGTCTCGCGGCCTGTGGAGATGTTGCACATGCCGTTGCGGATGTCGTTGCCTGCGCGGACGAACGCGTCGACGACGTCGCCGACATAGACGAAGTCGCGCGTCTGGCGCCCGTCGCCGAAGACCGTGGCCACGCCGGTCTCGTTCGCGCAGAACAGCGCGATCACGCCGGCCTCGCCGCGCGGGTCCTGGCGCGGGCCGTAGACGTTGGCGAGCCGCAGCGTGAAGCACTCGAGGCCGTACAGGCGCGAGTAGAGCATGCAGTAGCTCTCGGCCGCCGCCTTGCTCGCCGCGTAGGGGGAGAGCGGGCGCGGCTCGGCGGTCTCCGGCGTCGGAATCGTCTCCGCGTCGCCGTAGATCGCGCCGCCCGTCGATGCCAGCACGATCCGCCGGACGCCCGCCGCACGGGCGCCCTCCAGCACGGCGATCGTCCCGAGCAGGTTCACCTTCGCGTCGTGCTCGGGATCGGCGACCGCGCGGCGCACGTCGATCTGCGCCGCGAGGTGGAACACCGTGTCGGGCACGGGCCGCATCGCCTTCGCGATCGCGTCCCGGTCGCCGATGGAGCCGTTTATCAGCCGCGCGCCGCGGTTGAGCGCGCCGACGAGATTGTGCCGGGATCCGGTCGAGAGGTCGTCGAGGACGGTGACCTCGCGCCCTTCGTCGAGCAGTGCGTCGACGAGATTGGATCCGATGAAGCCGGCGCCGCCGGTGACCAGGACATGTCGCGTCATCTCAGGGATAGGTGCAGTAGAGGGTTCCGCCGCCGGCCGCCGCAGCACCGGCTGTGCCCGCATTGACGTACTGCCACTGGTAGTCGGGGTGTCCGCCGACCCAATAGACGATCTCGTAGACGCCGACGGCGTAGGTGCCGTTGCCCGGCGGGATCGCGATCGGACCCCAGGTCCACGGGCTCGGCGCCGGCTGGCCGTTGGGATGGAACTGGGCGATGCCCTGGACGGTCGCCGTCCAGGTGTCCCAGCGTCCCGCGTTCTCGCCGTCGGTGCCGAGCCAGTGCCAGCCGGCGCGTGGCGTGTACCACGCGAGCCAGCCGCGCGTCGACACCATCGTGGGCGTCGCGGTCGTGTAATCCGGCTGCACGAGGTAGGCGCCGGAGCAGTCCAGGTGCCCGTCGGTCCAGAAGCCCTTGGGGTTGTCGGGGTGCCGGCCGGCCGTCAGGTTGAAGTCGAGCGTGGACGTGTGGGCGCCCTGCTTGACGCTCGCGGTCGCCGGGACGCTGTGGCGGCGCACGAGGCGCGACGCGGTCCTGGCCGTGAGCTTGAGCCGTGCCTTGGCGCGGCCATTCGAGCAGCGGTAGCCGCCGCGGGCCACGGTGCCGTGCGCAAGTCCGCGGGCGCGGACGCGGACGCGGCCGTTGGCCTGGCAGGCGAGCGCGACGTCGAAGGTGCGCCTGGCGCGGTTGAGCGCCACGCCGCTGCCGGTCAGCAGCCCGGGGCCGGAGGGCGGCCCGGGGACGGCGGCGGGCGTGCCCGGCGGGACGTAGGCGGGCGCGGTCCCCGGCGGTGCCGGCAGGTCGGTCCCGTTGCCGGGCGGAGGCCCGGGCGGGCCCGGCGGCGCCTGCGCGTGCGCAGGCTGCACGACCGCGACGGCCGTCACCAACCCGGCCACCAGGGCGAGCCTCGCCATCATCATGTGAGCCTCCTTCGATCGATGCGCGCCATCGCGCTCCTTCCGGCGGCGGCGACCCAGACGTAGTCGCCGGCCACGGCGATCGCCGCCGGCTCGACGCCGAGCGCGATGCGCCGCGTCACCACGCCGTGGCGCGCGTCGACGACCGCGACGCTGCGGTCGCCCCGGGACGCGACGAAGAGCTCTGAGCCGGCGGCCGCGATGGCGACCGGCCGGCGCCCGACCGCGATCGCGGGACCGACGACGATGCTGGAGGCGCCGCCGGCGACCGGGCCGCCGCCGGAGACGCCTCCGCTCGTCGCTGCGCCGGAGCGCAGCGAGGCTCGGCGGACGGTTCCGCCGCGGGTATCGACGAACCACGCGGCGCCGCCGCTCATCGCGGCCGCGATCGGCGTCCCCCCGACGCGGACCGCGGCCACGCCCTTGCGCGCACGCGCGTCGAACCACGCGATCGCGCCGTCCGAGGACACGACGACCACGCTGCGCGCGTCCGAGCAGAGCGCGGCCGGATGGCCGCCGACCTTGATCGCGCGCGGGTGGCGGCCGCCGGCGTCCAGCACGCGCACCATTCCGTCATCGGCGCTCGCCGTCCAGACGCGGCCGCCGGCGATGCTGATATCCGCGACGTCGGCGCCCACGGGCACCGGGACGCGCGCCCCGCGCAGCCGCACGACGGTGGCGTTGGCGGTGTCCGCCGCCCAGGCCTGGCGGCCGTCGGCGGCGAGCCGCGCGGGCGTGCCCGGGATGCGGATCGCCGGCGCCACCGGGTCGCCCGACCTGGCGTCGAGCACCCACACGGCGCCGGCCTGGGGCGCCGCGGCCCACAGGTGGCCGCCGCCGGCCACCAGGTCCGTCGCCGGCCCGGGCAGCGCGACCATGGCCGGCCGCGGTCCGCCGCCGCGGGCGATGAGCAGCGCAACGGCCAGCGCGCCGATGCCCAGCAGCGCGAGCCCGGCGCCGAAGATCGCCCAGCGCGGCGAGGAGGTCTCGCGCGCGCCGGCGACCGCCGGCTCGGACCGCGGCGGCTGCCGCATGTGGCCGTTGATCGTGTGCATGCGCTTCACCCGGCGCTCACGCGGCCCGAGGCCGACCGCGGCGAGCCGGGCGCGGCGCGCGGCGGCGGGGGACGGCTCCGCCGGCGGGTGGGGGCGCCGCGGCTCCTCGCTCCGCGGCACCTGCGGCGACTCGCCTGCCGGCGGCTCGTCAGCCGCTTCGCCGGCGTCCGGAGGCTCCTCCGCCGGCTCCGTCCCTGGCTCCTCCGCGTCCGGCGGCTCCTCGGCCGGCCGCTCCGGGTTCGGTCCGGCACCCTCGCCGGACGGCACGTCGTCGGCCGGCGGCGGCGCGACCGGCTTCTGCTCGGCCTGCGGCGCCGGGGTCTCGCCGAACGACGCCGGGTCCTCCGGCGCCTCGCCGGGCTGCGGTGCCGGCGGCGGCGGCTCGTCCCAGCGGTGCGGGCGCCGCGGCGGGTTCGGAGCATCGCCGCCGCCGACGGCCTTGCGGATGCGCTCGATCCGCCGCAGCTGCTTCGCGTACTCCGCCTCGTACAGGCTTGCATGGCGCCGCGGCGGGGGCGACGGGTCGGGTGTCGCCTCCTGCGGCTCACCGGACCACAGCGGCTTCATGTGCATCCTCCGAGCGCGGCCTGCTCGTCGGCGAGATAGTCGGGAAGCGCGCTCCACGGATCGGGCAGCGCGCCCGAGGTCACGTACAGCCGGCCCGACGGCCCCTCGCCGCCGGTGAGCTCGAGCGCCTGCTCGCGCGTCGCGCCGTAGACGAGGTGGGCGATCCGGTCGGGCGGCACCTGGGTCAGCCAGCCGGGCATCGTCTCCACGCGGTCCTCGTACTCCGAGAAGGGCCCCTCGAACGTCACGACCACGTCGGCGAAGCTGAAGTAGGCGCGGGCGGGGACCACGCCGGGGTTGAGCGCCACGAGTTGCGCGCCGCGGGCGCGCGCGTGCGCTGCCAGCGTCCGGTAGTGCCCCGCCAGCGCAGGGTCGTGCGCGGCCTCGTCGAGGAAGACGCCGTCGGTGCCGTACCAGTCGGCGTAGCGGTCGATGTCGCGCTCGACGTCGCCCGCATCGCGCGCGCCCCAGCCCGTGTGAACGTAGCCGAGGACGCGCGCGCCCGCCTGCTGCGCCGTCCTCACCGCATCCCGGAACGGCGGGTGCGGCTCGGTGCCCGGCCCGGAGGCCGGATTGACGACCAGCAGGCGCGGCAGGTGCGGGCTGCCCGCGAGCGCGGTGATCGCCCGCGGAGGCAGGTAGGCGGGAACCAGGCTGTCCGGCGCGCACGCGGCGGCGCGGCCGTCGTGGCCGCGAGTGGCGAACACTGTCACCGCCAGGAGCGTCCCCGCCGCGGTGGCGGATGCGATCACCGTCCCCCGGATCATGTGATCCACAGGGTCGTGGCCAGCGTCCGCGCCGGCCGCAGGAGCGGCGCGACGGCGGCCGGGAGCAGGACCAGGACGCCGACCGCCGCACCCGCGGCGAGGCCGGCGCCGGCGAACGGGGCGTGGCCGACGGCGAGCTCGGCGGCGAGCGCGCAGGTGATTCCCAGCGCCGCCCAGACGGTCCGTCCCATCGCCTCGAGGAGGCTCACCAGCAGCGTCGCGAGCGCGAGCAGCGCGAACGCCGCCAGCAGTCCGGAGCCGACGGGGAGGATCGTGGCGACGACGACGGAGCCGACCGCGGCGAGGCCGATCAGCCGGCCGATGGCGCCCAGCAGGACGCCGACCGGGGCGAGCACCAAGCCGCGGCGCGGCGCGGCCGTCACGGCGGGGCCATGCGGCTCGGGGTCGATGGAAGCGGGTTCGGGTCGTACTGCGTGGAGCGCGCGTGGTGCGCCGCCGGCGGAAGGTTCGGGTCGGGCGGCGCGCGGTTCCGGATCGGGTCGGGTGCTGCGGATGACGGGTTCGGGTGGCTCGATCACCGGGATGCCGGCGAGAGCACGGGGGATGGCATGGTCGAGATGCCAGACGCGGTGGCCCGCCCATACGCCGGCGAGCGCCGACGGCAGGAGGGCCAGCGCGGGCGTGGCGCTGGTGCTCCAGCTCACGCTCGAGTCGGTGACGAGCATCGCGCCGAGACCGGCGCCGAGCGTCGCGCACGCGAACGCGCGCGCCCAGGAGCCGCCGGCCAGGCGCTCGGGACTCGCGGGCGCCCGCAGGGCGACGGCGACGGCGGCGGCTGTGACGGCGGCTGTGACGGCCAGCACGGCCAGCGGCGCCGAGCCGGCGACCATCGCCGGGGTCGCCGCCACCACCAGGGCTGCGTAGCCCGCGCTCCAGCCACGGGCCATCAGGATCGTGCTGCCGGTCCACGTGAGCGTCAGCAGGCCCGCGACGGCGCCGGCGCGGCCGAAGACCAGCCACGGCCCGAGCGCGATGGCGACGGTGCCGAGCGCGAGCCCGGCGCGGGCGCGGGCGAGCTCGGCGAGGCCGCGCGGGCGGCTGAGATAGCGCCGCCGCAGCCCCCACTGGAGGGCGAGCGCGAGCGGCAGCGCGACGGTCAGCGCGCGCGAGACCGTGCTCGCGCCGAGCGCATCGGCGAGCGGCTGCGTCCAGAGCGCGATCGAGAGGACCGAGACGACGAACGCCAGCCCCTCGATCACGAGCTCCTGCCGCCGGCCGACCGGGGGCAGCACGGCAGTGCTCGGCTCGGGCACGGACGCGGCGCGCGATACCAGCGACGCGCCCATGTCGAGCGCTCGCTGGGCAGGGACGCCGCCCCACGCCTCCAGCACGACCGCCGCCTCGAGCATGTCCTGCGCCGGCCGCCCGAGCCTGGCCTCCACGAGTGCGACGGACGAGCTCGAGCCCGCCGCGCCGCGGCCGCCGATCCGCGGCAGCACGGCGACCGGCGCCGGCGCGCCGTCGAAGCGCTCGCTCATGCCACCACCCGCAGGCGCCCGCGCGCGCCGGTCATCTCGCGCAACAGGTCGCGGTATCTGTCGACGCAGGCGGCCTCGTTGAAGAGGCGGCCCAGCCGCCCGTGCCCACGGCAGCCGAGCCGCCAAGCGAGGTCGGGATTGCGCAGCAGCATCACGAGCGCCATCGCGAGCCCGTGGTCGTCGCCCGGAGGCGTGATCACGCCGCAGCCGCGGACGACGTCCGGGACGCCGCCGACGCCGGTGCAGACGACGGGCCGGCCCTGGCTCATCGCCTCGAGGATCGACATCGGCAGGCCTTCGGAGATGCTCGTCGCCAGCACCACGTCGGCGTCGCGCATGACGCCGTGCGGGTCCGACGTGCGCCCCATGAAGCGGAAGCGCTCGCCGAGGCCGAGGCGGGCGTGCAGGGCCAGGCAGGACTCGCCGTAGGCCTCCTCGCCGTCGGTCACGGTGCCGTAGTGCGCGAAGCGGGCGCCCGGGACGATCCGCAGCGTCTCCGCGGCGACCCTCAGAAGTGTGTGGATGTCCTTCAGCGGGTCGATGCGCCCCACCGAGACCACGTTCAGCCCACCGCGCGGCCGGGTCGGCGCGCCAGGGGAGGCGAGCCCGTTGTAGAGCACGAGGATGCGCGCCGGGTCGATGCCCAGGCCCATCTCCCAGTACGCGTTCGCGTCGGTCACGGGGCACACGACGTCGGCGCCCGCATAGGCCGCCCGCGTGAGCCCGCGGGCCAGCCGCGTGGACGTCCAGCGCGACCCCGGGGAGTCGTGGGAGCGCGCCGCCGCCAGGTACGCCTCGCGCAGGTACACGCCGTGCTCGGTCAGCACCATCGGCGTGCCGTACAGCGCGCGGTGCACGAGCGCCGGGATCGCCGACCAGCCGGCGGCCGTGACGTGCAGCAGATCCGTCGGCGGCGTCGGCGCGGCCGCCGTGCGCGCGATCCAGTAGAGCGTCTGGTACAGGCGCGCCGCCTCGACGAGGTCCAACGCCGGCGGCGTCCCTGCCTCCGGCACGCGCTCTCCGAGGACCTCGCCGAGTGCGGCGACGAACGCCGTCCAGCCCGCACGGGAGCGGAACGCGCGGCGCACCGCCGCCGGATTCCGGCGGCAGCGGATCCATGCCGCGAGGACGGCGTCAGTGTCTGAATCCCAGCCGAGCAGCCCGCGCGCGAGCACGCTCGGCAGCTCACCCCAGGCGGGCCCGCGGCGGCTGCCGCGGGGCGCCGCCTCCGACCACACCTCGATGCGCCCGACCTCGCGGGCGTGAGGCGGGAGCTCGTAGAGCGGCGGCTTGCCGTGCGGGGCGACGATCGGCAGCACCTGCCAGTCGAACTCCGGCAGCCCGTTCACGAGCAGGTCGCACCACGAGCTCACGCCGCCCATGTGGTACGGGTAGGTGCCCTCGGTCAGGAGCAGGATCCGCGCCCGGCCGACCGGCGCCGCCGGTTCGGCCGGAACCGCGGGGGCGAATGCCTCAACCGCCGCCATTCCCGTTGCTTCCGTTGATGATGGCCGGCGGCTGGAGCGCGGTCAGGCGGGCCTCGAAGGCGACCATCGCGCGCTCGATCTCGTTGCACAGCTCCAGCAGCGACTCGCGGATCACGAGCCCCTCTACGAGCACCCGCGTCGTCTCGTCCGCGATGTCGTCGTCCGTCCGCACGCCCGGGATCGAGCGGGCCTGCCCCAGCACGGCGCCGACGTCCGGCCCGCGGTGCGGCGCCGCCTTGAGCCGTGCGTTCTCCTCCCGCAGCAGGAGCAGCTCGGCGCGGAGGGCGACGAGCGACTCGACCTGGAGGCCTGCCGCGTCGGTCCTCCGGCGCCCGAAGCGGCGCGGGCGATCCTCATCGCTCACCCCTTCACCACCCGGAAGCTCACGCGCTTGGCGGCGGTCCGCTCCTTGCCCGCGGAGGCCCTGACGACGACGCGGTACTGCTTCGGCACCAGCAGCTTGTGGCCGAAGCGCCCGCGGAACCGCACGACGCCGGTGCCGGCCTTGGCGGACCGGTTGATCGTGCCCACCGTGACCCAGCGCTTGCCGGCCTTGCGCTGGAACTGGAGCTTGACCTTGGCGGCCTTGCTCAGCTTCCAGCTGATGCGCGTGCCGTCCAGGCGCGTGCCGCGCTTCGCGGTCTTGTGCGCGACCGGGAAGCGGCGCGGGCTCAGCTTGAGCTTGGTCAGCCTGAGCTTGGCGTTCTTGCCGGTCTTCGGGCCTCCGTTGGACCCTTCCTTCTTGCCCTGGGCGACCTTCGGCGCGACGGCGACGGCGGCGGTCTGCGCCGATGCGGCCTGGCTCACCGAGGACACCCAGTTGCCCGCGAGCACGACCGCCCGCAGCTTGGCCTTCTCGTCCGCGGCGGCCAGCGTGTACGTCGCGGCCGTGGCGCCCGGGATGTTCTTGCAGGTGCTGGTGCAGCGCTGCCACTGGTAGCGGTAGGTCACCGGCGCGCCGCCCTCCCAGCTGCCGTTGGCCGCCGTGAGCTTCTCGCCGACGCGCGCGGTCCCGGTCACCGTGGGCGCCGCGGTGTTGGCCGGCTCGGCGGGGGTGACGTCGATCTGCGCGCCGGGCGCGAGCGTCGTCCAGCCGGAGCGCTGGCCGCCGTACGGGGTGCCGACGGTCGTGCCGGTCAGCGGCACGGCGATGCCCGCCGCGCCGGCGTTCTTGACGTGCACGGCGCCGTCCTCGATATACCCCTGCACGCTGCCCTGGGCGGCGGCCCAGTTGCGCTGCTGCATCAGGGCGGAGCTGATCTGCGCCGGCGTCAGCTGCAGCAGCGGCGCCTTGCCGCGGTCGTACCCGGCGTCATACCGCGCCAGCAGGGTGTTGATGACGGCGTAGAGCGTGCCGCCCACCGTCGTGTCGGTATCGGCCGCGGTCGTGCTGGACTGCGCGATGTTGGTCTGGTGGACGTAGTGCGGCCGCGGGTCGTTGCCGACCAGGTGGCCGAACATGATCCGCGTCTCGTTGCTGAGGTACGTCGCCCACGTCACGGGCGCGGCGTTGCACGTGGTGACGTTGGCGATCGGCACGCACCCGCCGCCGCCGGACGGCGACGTGTAGATCCAGTTGTATTCGTCGAGCTGGTCAGCCCGGTTGGCGACGTTGTAATAGACGTTCGACGGGTAACGCGGGACCGCCAGCGCCGGCCCGTCCTGGAAGATCGTGCCCTTGGCGAAGTTGCCGGCGACGCTCTCGCCGACCGCGGTCGCCGTGACGGGGTTCGGGTACTCCTTGGACGCGTCGGAGGCGATCGTCTTGATGCCGGCCTGCGTGATGGCGGGGATGAAGCTCGGGTTCTGCGGATACGGGGCCAGCGCGGCGCCGTTGGACGCCGGCGGGTTGATCGCGCTGCCGGCCGCCGCACCTGTGTCGTTGTAAGAGACGTTGACTGCGCCGTTGTCATCGAACGCCGGCGAGATCGGCGGCACCGTGGCGATCTGCGTCCACGCTCCGCCCACCGGGCGGCGATAGACCTTGTAGGTGGTCGCATGGCAGACGGAGGGCCACGTCAGGTTGACGCTGCCGCTCGCCGCCACGGGGACCGGCGCGCTGATCGACGCCGTCGTCTCTCCGCCGCTCGACGATGTCGCGGTGAGGCCGTACTCGTACGAGCCCGCGCCGAGCGACCCGGCGGCGGTGCCGGCGTCGGCCGTGTCGAAGGTCGGCGGGTCGATCGTGCCCGGGTTGCCAGGACGCGTGTTGGCGATGCCGGAGTGCTCGCCGGTGACCGCCTCGCTGGGATCGTTGAGCCCGGCCGCGAGGCCGCTGCCGAGCAATTGGTTGAACTGCGCCTGGTTCTGTGTCAGCTGCGCGGCGGTGTAGTTCGCCGTCGTGCAGTCCAGGTTCGGATGCTCGAGCGTGTGGTTGATCCAGCGGAAGTTGTTCTTCGCGCCCTGGAGCGCCGTGAGCAGCGGGTCGCCGCCGGGGGTGACGCCTCCCATGTTGTAGACCATGTTCAGCTTCAGGCCGGTGCGGTTCTGCCACGCGACGGCGTTGGTCACGTCCGTGGGCGACATGCGGATCGCGTTCGCCGGGTCGTAGTCGGTGACGTTCGTGGCCGGGTTCCACTTGTCGTCGCCGAGGAAGATGTCGTCGACGTCGAGCTCGAGGTGGTTGCGCTCGTACCCGAGGTACACGCCGCGCGTGACCCAGTTGAGCATCCCGTGTCGCAGCAGTTGGTTGTGGTTCTGGAACTGGTTGCTGGCGACGGTCATGACCATCTCCTCGCGCCCGTCGTCGGGATGCGTGTAGATCCCGAGCCACGAGGAGCCGTCAGGGGCGTTGAGGAGGGACTGCCAGTCGGCTCCCGGGGCCGGCTTGCCGCGGTAGCCGAACGCGTCGCCGTTGACCGGGTCGTCGTTGGCGATCTGGACCGGGCCCTTGAGGTACGGGAACGCGAGCTTGCCGGCCGCCGTCAGGCTGCCGGTGTTGCCGTCCTCGTTGGCGCCGCCGACGTCCAGCAGCCCATGCCCGGCCGAGGGCGCCGTGTAGTCGCTCAGCTGGCGGATGCCGAAGGTGCGCTCGAAGGTCGCGAGCGCCGCCCACTCCGGGTCCGTCAGCGCAGAGAGGTAGCTGACCGTCCCATTGGGGTTCTGCACGTTGCTCTTGAGATCGCCGCTGGCGAGGATCACGGCCTGGTAGAAGGCGTGGTCGCCGTCATAGAGCTGGGCCGCCGTGATCGGGGCCGAGCTCTTGCGCACGATCGCGGTGTACGGCAGCCCTTCGCGGTCGAGCTCCGCCTTCCACGCTCCGAATCCGGGCTCGGTGCCGTCGGCCGACAGCAGGAGCACCTTCATGTCGATGCGCTGTCCCGGGCTCACGGGCACGGGAGCGGCGCCCAAGGCGACGGGGACGGCGAGGCCGAGTACGGCAGCGAGTACGAGCAGGGCAGCCCTCATGTGCTCATTCAAGGGAGGCCGCTCCATACGGCGCAAGGGGCCGGAGGCATCCACCTCCGACCCCTTGCGTACGGCCTGCCGCGCGTACGCGCGGCAAGTTCGTTTCAGTGCCCGTCGGGTTCGGCGCGGGGCAGCTCGATGCTGCGTCCCTGCGACGAAGGCCGCCGGTAGCCGGTCGCCCGCTGCACGCTCGACGGGCGCCACATCGCCCCGCCGCGCAGCGTGGGCACGCCCTCCTCGTTGAGCGTGTCGGCGATCGCCTGCAGCGTCATGCCCTGCTCCCGCATCGCGGCGATCCGGTCGTGCAGCTCCGGGACGTCGGCTACCGCCGTTCGCCCTTGGCCGCCTCCGCGCGATCTTGCAGCCTCCAGCCCCCGGCGCGTCCGCGCCGAGATGCGTTCATGCTCCCAGCCGCCCACGCCCGCGAGCGCCTCGGCGGCGAGCCGGCCCGCCTCGGTGGCGGTGTCGAGCTTGAGGTCCAGCGCGACGAGGCTGCGGCCCGGCTCGGTGAACCAGCGCAGCAGCGGCGGCAGGTTCGCCACGTTGGTCGAGAGGTCGCGCAGGCGCGAGACGACCAGCAGGTTGGCCTGGCCCTTGGCGATCTGCTCGAGCGCCCAGCGCAGGGACGGGCGGCTGCGGCCGTCGCCGTTGGACTCGTCGTCGTGCACGACGGTCGCGAGCTCGAGCCCGTGCCTGGCGCACCAGCCGCGGATCGCGGTCTTGCGGTCGCCCAGGCCTCCGGCCTCGGCGTCCTCGTCGAGGCACACGTAGCCGAGCGCTCGGCGCGTCGGCTCCGGGCGCTCGACCGGCTTGGAAGGCGGCGGCGCGGGGGCCGGCAGCGCGTGCGCGGTCTGCGCCGCCGCGCGGTTGCGGGCGTAGCGCGCCCATACCGCCGCCAGCGCGAATCCGAGCGCTATGTAGAGCGCGGCGAGCCAGCCGGGCGCTCCGAAGCCGAATGCCGCCAATCCGTCTGCTGCGAGCACGATACCCAGCAGCACCGCTTCGATTCGCGTCCTTCGCCTTCCGCCATCCTGTAAACGCGGCCGATCTCGTTGCACGCCACCTTCTCCCTCGTTGAGATCGTGGGTAGGCCTACCAGCGACGACGTGGGTTAGCCCACGTCGGGTGTCAGAACATGAACAGAACTACGCACGGACTCAACTCAGGTAGCACGGCGGGCCTCCCAGGAGAACCCGCGCACGGCGAGAATGGCACCAACGGCAGTCCACGCCATCAGCACCAGAAAAGCGGTGCTATGCGCAGCTAAGCCATTTCCGTGGACTATCGCGCCTGAGAGCCCGTCGATCAGATGTTTGAGTGGCAAAACCTCGGCGATGTCTCGAATCATTCTTGGCGCCCGCTCGTCGTCGTAGAAAACGCCCGCGATGAGAATTTGAGGAAGAAAGACTGCGTTTACGTATGCGGGCGCCGACTCGGGGTTCGGGATCGCATGGGAAAGGGCGACGCCGAGCGCTGAGAAGCAGGCGACGCCGGCCGCCGCGAAGACCACCAGCGCACCCCAGTCGCGCGGCCAGGCGACGCCGAAGACGAGCTTGCCGGCCACGATCACGAGCACCAGCTGGATCACGGCGTTGGCGAGCGCGTTGCCGGCGAGCCCGGCCAGGTACGCCGAGGGCGGCAGCGGCGTGCCGCGCAGCCGCTTGAGGATCCCGCGCTCGCGCAGCGTCGTGAGGTTGTAGGCGAGCGACGTGAACGTCGCCGACATCACGCTCATGCCGGCGATGCCGGGCACGATCACGTCGAGGTCGGCCTGGCGCGAGGAGAACACGGCGCCGAAGATCGCCAGCAGCAGCAGCGGCAGCAGGACGCCGAAGAACGCCGCGCTGGGATTGCGCCAGAACATCCGGCGCTCGAGCCGGAACTGGCGCCACGCCGCGCCCCACCAGCCGGGCGGCGCGCCCGCGGGCACCGCACTCATGCGGCCACGGGCTCCATCGTGAGCTCGAGATAGACGTCCTCGAGGCTCGGGCGCGTCACCGACAGCTCCTCGAGCTGCTCGCCCCGCTGCAGCGCCGCGCCGGTGAGCTCGTGCAGCAGCGCGGTCGGGTCGTCGGTGAAGCGCTCCAGCATCGTGCCGGAGGCGTCCCGCCAGGCGACGCGGTAGCGCGTCGCGCCGAGCGAGTCCGGCGGGCCCTCGGCGAGGATGCGGCCGTCCTTGAGGATCGCGACGCGGTCGGCCAGCGCCTGTGCCTCGTCGAGGTAGTGCGTCGTCAGCACGACCGTCTTGCCGAGGTCGCGCAGGGCGCGCACGACGTCCCAGGCCGCGCGGCGGGCCGCGGGGTCGAAGCCCGTGGTCGGCTCGTCGAGGAAGATCAGCTCCGGATCGCCCACGAGCGCGAGCGCGAAGTCCAGCCGCCGGCGCTGGCCGCCGGAGAGCACCCGCGCGCGGCGCCCGCCGACCTCCTCGAGCCCAGCCAGCGCGAGCACCTCGTCGACGTCGCGGGGCGCGGGATAGAGCGTCGCCCAATGGCTCACGGTCTCGCGCACGCTCAGGTGCGGATAGGTACCGCAGCTCTGCAGGACGATCCCCACGCGGGCGCGCAGGTCGCGCGATCCGGGCTCGGCGCCGAGGACCCTGACCGAGCCGCCGGAGCGCTCGCGGTAGCCCTCGAGGACCTCCACGCAGGTGGTCTTGCCGGCACCGTTGGGCCCGAGCAGGCCGAACACCTCGCCACGCGCGACGCTGAAGTCGACGCCGCGGAGCGCCTCGTGCGGACCGTACGCCTTGCGCAGCCCGAGCACCTCGATCGCGGGAACCCCGCTCGTCATCGCTTCCATCATGGCAACATCGCCCGAGCGCCCATGCTCTACGGCTGCATCGACATCGGGACGAACACCACCCGCGTGCTGGTCGCCGACGCGCGCGACGGCCGCCTGGAGGAGGTGCTCCAGCAGAAGGCGTTCACGCGGCTGGGCCGCGGGCTGCGGGCCGGCGGGACGATCTCGCCGGCCAAGATCGCCGAGACGGCCCGCGTCGTGGCCGCGCAGCGGGCGGTCGCCGACGGGCTCGGCGCGGTGGTCCGCACCGTCGCCACAGCCGTGATCCGGCGTGCGGCCAACCAGGCCGAGTTCTGCGCCGCGATGCGCGCGCACGGCGGCGTGGACGTCTGCGTGCTCGACGGCGAGGAGGAGGCGCGACTCGCGTTCCTGGGCGCCACGCGCACGCTGGGAACGCCGCTGCGCGGGCGCGTCGCGGTCGTCGACGTAGGCGGCGGCTCGACCGAGATCGCCGTCGGGACCGTCGCCGGCGGGGTGGAGTGGTGCGAGTCGTTCGACTTCGGCTCGGGCTTCTTCGCCGACACCTACCTGCACGGCGACCCCCCGGGCGCCGGCGAGTTGGCGGCGGTGCGGGAGCACGCCGCCGCGGCGCTCGAGGGCGTGCGGCCGCCCGCGGTGCAGAGCGCGGTGGCCGTCGGCGGCAGCGCGGCGTCGCTGCGGCGCCTGGTCGGGCCCGTGCTCGAGCCCGGCGCGCTGGAACGCGCCCTGGGCGTGCTGTGCGGCGCGCCGGCCGCCGAGGTCGCCACGCGCTACGACCTCGACCACGAGCGCGTGAAGCTCCTCCCGGCCGGCCTGCTCGCCCTGGACGCCGCGGCGCAGCTCCTGGGCCTGCCGCTGCAGATCGGGCGCGGCGGCCTGCGCGAGGGGGTGCTCCTGGACATGGCGGGGCCTCGCCCCGGAGACCGCGGGTCCGGGGCATGACGGCGTGGCGGCGTTCGCCGTAACACGTGGTTGACGCTCGGGGGGTGCGATCCTCTACGGTCGACACGTGAGCGACGCAACGAGGGAAGCCGAGCCCGTCGTCGAGCGGGACCTGTCGGATCCGGGCCTGTACTTCAACCGGGAGCTGTCCTGGCTGCAGTTCAACGCGCGGGTGCTCGATCTGGCGCTTGATGCCGAGGTCCCGCTGCTGGAGCGGCTGAAGTTCCTCGCGATCTGCTCATCCAATCTCGATGAGTTCTTCATGGTCCGCGTGGCCGGCCTGCACGACCAGGTCGAGGCCGGCATCGAGAAGCCGCTGCAGGACGGCCGCACGCCGAGCGACACGCTGGAGGCGATCCGCCGCGTGGTGCGCGAGCACGTGGCGCGGCAGTCGCGCTGCCTGAACCATGACCTGCGCCCCGCGCTCGCCGAGCACGGGATCCGGATCGTCCGCTACCCGGACGTCGGCGCGGCCGAGCGCAAGAAGCTCGACGAGCGCTTCCAGCGCCAGATCTTCCCCGTGCTGACGCCGCTCGCCGTCGGCCTCGGGCGCCCGTTCCCGTACATCTCCAACCTCTCGCTGTCGCTCGGCGTGATCGTGCACGACCCGGTCACCGACGTGCAGACGTTCGCCCGCGTGAAGGTGCCGAAGGAGATGCTGCCGCGGTTCCACGCGCTCGGCGACGGGCGCACCTTCGTGCCGCTGGAGGATCTGATCGCGGCGAACCTCGACGCCCTGTTCCCTGGCATGGAGATCGTCGATCACCACGTCTTCCGCGTCACGCGCGACGCGGACTTCACGGTCTCCGACGAGGCCGACGACCTGCTGCGCGCCGTCGAGGACGAGCTGCGCGCGCGGCGCTTCGGCGAGGCGGTGCGCGTCGAGGTCGGCGCCGGCATGAGCTCCGGGATGCGCGAGCAGATCACCCGCGCGCTCGAGGTCGACGCCGACGACGTGTTCGAGATCGACGGCATGCTCGACCTGACCGACCTGTGGGACATCGTCAAGGTCCCCGGGTTCCCGGAGCTGCGCGACCCGCCGTGGCAGCCGGTCACGCAGCCGCGGCTGCAGGCCGACGAGGGCGAGGAGCCCGACGTCCTGGCGGCGATGCGCAAGCGCGACATCCTCGTGCACCACCCGTACGACTCGTTCGTGACGTCGGTCGAGCGCTTCGTCGACCAGGCGGTCAACGATCCCGACGTGCTCGCGATCAAGCAGACCGTGTACCGCACGAGCGACGACTCGCCGCTGGTCCCGGCGCTGATCCGCGCCGCCGAGCGCGGCAAGCAGGCGGTCTGCCTCGTGGAGGTCAAGGCGCGCTTCGACGAGCGCGCGAACATCCAGTGGGGGCGGGCGATGGAGGAGGCGGGCGTGCACGTGGTGTACGGGCTGCCGTCCTTGAAGACGCACGCCAAGTGCATCCTCGTCGTGCGGCGCGAAGGTGACGGCATCCGCCACTACCTGCACGTCGGGACGGGCAACTACAACGCCAAGACGGCGCGCCTGTACACGGACTTCGGGCTGCTGACGTGCGACGAGGAGCTCGGCGCCGACGTCGCCGACATGTTCAACTTCCTCACCGGCTTCGCCCGCCCGCGCGGCTACCGCAAGGCGCTGGTGGCGCCGATGCACCTGCGCGACGCGGTGATCGCGGAGATCGATCGCACGATCGCGGTGCATGAGTCGGGCCGCCCGGCGCGGATCCGGATGAAGATGAACTCGCTGGTCGATCGCGAGTGCATCCAGGCGCTCTACCGCGCGTCGCAGTCGGGCGTGAGCGTCGACCTCAACATCCGCGGCATCTGCTGCCTGAAGCCGGGCGTCCCGGGCGTCTCGGACAACATCCGCGTGATCTCGGTGGTCGGCCGCTTCCTCGAGCACTCGCGCATCTTCGAGTTCCAGCGCGACGACGACTGCGTGACGTTCATCGGCTCCGCCGACCTGATGCCGCGCAACCTCGACACGCGCGTGGAGCTGCTGGCCCCGGTCCGCGACGAGGCGATCCGCGGCGACCTCACCGACACCCTGGACCGCTGCTTCGCCGACAACGTGAACGCCTGGGAGCTCGACGCCGAGTGCATCTGGACACGCCGCACCCCGGGCGACGGCGAGCCCCGCAGCGTGCACCGCGAGCTGATGGCGGCGCACGCCGCCGAGGCCGCCGAGGCGGCCTCGCAGGCGGCGTCGCAGGCGTAGCTACCGCCGCGTCGTGGCCGCGTAGACGCCGCCCGCGGCCATCGCCAGCGCCGCGGGGATGAGGCCCCAGCGCGTCACGCCGGCGGCGAACCCCGCGTCGGCGGCGCCGACGGCGGCGATCACGGCGGCCGCGGCGCGCGCCGGCACCACCCTCGCCCGCAGCAGGCGCGCGATCGCGGCGACGGCGGCGGCGAGCGTGAGCCAGATCAGCAGGGTGCGCAGGTAGGCCTCGGACTCCGGCCAGTCGCCGGCGCGCAGGATCGAGGTCGCGACGAGCGCGCCGGCGAGCGCCAGCGCGTCGCCGAGCCAGGCGGGCGCCGCTTCGCGGGCGCTCGGCGGCGCGCGCAGCGCCATCACGGCCGCTGACGCGGCGAGGGCGAGCAGTCCGGCGGTCGTGACGAGCCCTCCGGCGCGCCATACGTTCGACCACGCGAGGTCGGCGAAGTGGGCGACCAGGCCGAGCCCGCAGGAGGCGGCCAGCAGCACGGCCCACCAGCCCCACCACGGCGCCCGCCGGGCGAGCGACAGCCCAGCCGCGACGAGCCCCGCAGCGGCCGCCGCCACGAGCCACCACAGCTGCGGCAGATTCGACTCCGTCGTGATGTCACGGCCGTCTGAGTCGTACACCCACGGGATCGTCCAGCCGATCCACACGACGACCGCCCCGGCGGCGGTGAGGCCCAGCGGCCATAGAGACCGGACGGCGGCGGGCGTGAGAGAGACGGCGCGCGGCGGCGGGGAGCCGGCGGCGGCCGGCGGCGAGATCGTGGTGACGGGCGACGACGATGTGGCGGTGCGCGGCGGTGCCGCGACGGCCGGCGGAGCGGCGGCGGCCGATGACACGGCGTGGGCGAGCGGCGGCGCCGCGACCGTGGGCTCCTCCGGGGCGCCGGCCAGCGCCACCTCGGCCGCCGCGGACACGCGGCGGCTGTCGTCCTCCACCACCACGCGCTCGAGCCGCGCGCGCGCCGCGGCCGCGAGGCCCTGGTGCTGGCTCTCGAGCAGCTCCGCCAGGGCGCTGACCGCGCCCGTGCGGACGGCCGAGAGCGGGTTGGCGAGCGCGTCGAGCAGCTCGGCCGGCAGCTTCACCTCGGCGACGTAGCAGCTGCGCGCGATGTACAGCTCGCCCTCGAGGTGGGAGAGCATGTTCGGCCGCTGGTGCGGCGTCAGCTCGCGCACCTCGTCGCAGACGTAGTCATACAGCTCGCGGACGGAGATCCAGCGGTCCTGGTCGCGGTCCGCCTCGCCCGTCTCGAGCGCCTTCACGACCGCGCTCGTGAATACGGAAGGCCGGCCTTCGCCCGTCAGGGCGTCGCCCTCGAACGCGTACTCCATCGCGCTCGACGCCGTGATCACCGCCCGCCCGTGCCCGCCGAGGTGGTCGGAGACGTCGACGCCGTCGCCCGCGCGGAACGTCAGCCCGCGCGCGATCGCGCCGCTGTAGCAGCAGTCGAGCAGCATCAGCACGCTGTTGGAGCGGCTGCGGGCCATCTGGCGCGACACGAACTCCGCGGGCACCGCCGACGCGTCGAGCTGCGCCACCTCGGTATCGGCGGCCGCGAAGTACAGCTGGCCGCTGTCGTCCTTGAGCCCGTGGCAGGAGAAGTGCAGCAGCAGCAGGTCCTCGCGGCCCCGGTCGGCGAAGAACCCGGCGATCCGGCGCCGCAGCCGCGCCTCCGGCTGGTTCGCGAGCAGCTCGACCTCGAAGCCGCCGACCTCGGGGTCGCGAAGGACCCGGGCGAGCGCGTCGGCGTCGTGGGCCGGGGCGCGCAGGCGGCGCAGCTTCTCGTCCTCGTAGGCGTCCGTGGCGACGATCAGCGCGTACCGTCCCGGCATCGCGCGTCACTCCTTGGCGTGCGCCGCGAGGAAGGTCTCGATCAGCTGCCGCTGGTAGGTGTCCGAGCCGCCGCTGATCTCGATGCTGTCGGACCCCAGCGTGAGCTTGACGGTGCGGCCCGTCCGCCGGGAGAGCCACGCCTGCAGCACGCCGGCGAGCCCGCCCAGCGCGCCGCGGCCGAGCGACACCACGAGCGAGCCGAGCGCCGCGACCTCCAGGGCGCGGCTGCCGTCAGGCGGCGGCCCGCCGGGCAGGCGCTCGGCCGACTCGACGTCGAGCTCGCGCACCTCGCGCAGCAGCTCGCCGACCGCCCGGTCGACTTCCTCGGCATCCGCCTGCGGCCCGAGGTCGAGGTCCACGCGCACGGCCTCCACGTGCCCACGCTCCCAGCCCGGGGCCGGGGCGTCAAGTCAAGTCAGGTCATGCGGCGTCGCGCAGCGCGCCGGTGGCCGGCGACGCCCGCAGGTGGCGCAGCGCGCGATCCTCGGCGCAGCGGACGCGGCGCGGCGTGATGCCGAGCACCCTCGCGGCCTGGCCGGGCGTGTGCGGCGCCTCGGCGCCGAGGCCGAAGCGCAGCTCGAGCACGCGGCGCTCGAGCCCGTCGAGGCCGGCGAGCACGTTCCCGAGATCGGCGTGCATGCGCGAGACCGCGGCCGACTCCTCCGGCGACGGCCCCTCGTCGGCCAGCAGATGGCCGAGCTCGGCGTCGCCGTCGTCGCCGACCGGCGCCTCCAGCGACACGGGCGCGAGCGCGACGCGGCGCACGTCGGCCACCTCGCCCTCCGTCCACTCGAGCTCGCCGGCCAGCTCGGCGCTCGTCGGCATCGCGCCGAGCGCCATGGCGAGCCTTCGCTCGACCGCCTGCAGCTTGCGCACCCGATCTCCCACGTGCACGGGCAGGCGCACCGTGCGTCCCTTCTCCGACATCGCGCGGCCGATCGCCTGGCGGATCCAGAGCGTCGCGTAGGTCGAAAAGCGCAGGCCGCGCCGGTGGTCGAACTTCTCGACCGCGCGTACGAGGCCGATCGTGCCCTCCTGGATCAGATCCAGGAGCGTCATCCCCGAGTCCTCCCGCTGGAAGCGCTTGGCGAGGTGCACGACGAGACGCAGGTTGGCCTCGATCATGTGGTCCTTGGCGGCGAGGTCACCGCGTTCGATGCGGCGGGCGAGCTCGAGCTCCTCGGCATGGGTCAGGAGTCGCGTGCGGGCGATGCGCTGGAGGAACAGGCCGAGGCCGTCGCCCAGCTCACGGCCTTCGTGGGGAGGCGCGGCGGTGGTCATGCCGCGCAGCATTAGGCAACCGCCTCAAGGAATCTGAAGGCGAACCTACGCGCTTGTTAAACAGCTGCGGCCCCGCGTGACGCGGGGCCGCAGCCGCTGCTCAGAACCCGCTCAGGTCACTTCAGGGACGTGAAATTCAAGTCCCACTGGGCGTTGAACTGCGTCGCCACGCCGTTGACGTTCGGCGAGATGATCAGCGCCTGCTTGTCCCACAGCCACGGGATCGCGGCGGCCTGCTCGGTCACCATCTTGTCGATGTTGGCCCAGGCGGCGGCGCGCTGGTCGGCCGGAAGCGTCTCGGCGTCATCCATCGCCTTGTTGATCGCCGGGTCGTCGAGCTGCGGCCAGTTCGAGTTGCCCTGGTCGAGGATGTTCTTGCCGTTGAACGTCGGATCGAGGACCGTCTGCCCGTCGGCGAAGTCCTTGATCCAGCCGACGTTCGGGCAGACCGCGACCTTCGCGGACGGCGTGTTGCAGTAGCGCGTGTACATCGTGTTCTGGTTCACGAGGCGCAGCGTCACCTTGAAGCCGAGCTTCTCGAACTGCTCCTTGGTCACCTGCGCGGCCTTGGTGGCGATGCCGGTGTTGGAGCCGACCATCAGGATCGGGTCGGTGCCCGTGTACTTGCCCGACGGGTAGCCGGCCTTCTTCATGTAGTCCGCGGCCAGCGCCATGTTCGGCTTGCCGTCGGCGGGGAGGAAGTCCACGCCTGGGCCCTTCATGCCGCCCGCCTCATCGAAGCCGGGCGTGCCGGGCATGATGAAGTGCGTCGCGATGTCGCCGATCAGCGCGCCGCCGCGCGTCAGGCGCATCGCGTCGCGGTCGAACGCCGCGCTGACGGCCTTGCGCAGGTTGATGTTGTCGAACGGCTTGATCGTCGTGTTCATCGCGACGTAGCGGTTGCCGGCGCCGCCGACGAACGCGAGCTGGCTCTTGTTCTGCGTGACCGCCGTCTTGAGGATCTCGGGCGGCGGCGACCAGTCGCCGTTCATCATGCTCTTGCCACTCAGGATGCGGCGCGAGGAGACCGTCGTGTCGTCGTTGCCCTCGAGGTTGTTGATCTCGTCGAGGTACGCCGGCTTGAAGTCGGTCTGCTTGTCCCAGTTCGGGTTGCGGACCAGGTGGATGCGCTTGGTCGCCTCGTAGCCGACTGCCTTGCCGGCCGCGTTGTTCTCGATCATGTAGGGACCGGTCGCGACCTGGTTCTCGCCGTAGGTCGACTGCGTCTCGGCGTCGAACTTGGAGGCGTACTCCTTAGGCACCGGCGCCGTCTCCGGGAACGCGAGCGCGCCCGCGGCCAGCACGCCGCCGGTCGCGCGCTTGAGCTTGAAGACGATCGTGTTGTCGTCCGGCGTCTGGATGCCGGACACCTCGCTGCCGGGCTTGGAGCCGATCTTCGCGCCCTCGAGGTCGGCGAAGTACGTCGACGTCGGGCCGGAGGCGACGGACGTGTAGAAGCCGCGCTCGATCGCGTACTTGACGTCCTTGGACGTCACCTCGCGGTTGACCGGCGGGGAGAACTTGACGCCCTTGCGGATCTTGACCGTGACGGTCTTGCCGTCCGCTGAGACCTCAGGAGCGCTCTCGGCGAGGTCCGGGACGAGCGTGGCGCCGTCGTCGGGCTTGTAGGAGTAGAGCGGGCGCTGCGTGGAGTAGCAGATGAAGTAGCTCATCTGGTAGTACGCCTCGCCGCAGTCGATGTGATCGACATCACCGCTCCACAGCACCGTCAGTACACCGCCCTGCTTGGCGCTCTTCGGCGGGGTGGTCGCGTCCTTCTTCCCACCCGTGTCACTGTTGTTCCCGCTGCCTCCGCAGGCGGCAACGCCGAGCGACAGTGCCGCCATCGCGGCGACCGCAAGGGTCCATGCGGACCTTCGCATGAATGCGTCCTTTCCTTGAAACCAGATGCCGGCGCAGTGCCTCCCGTCGGCCCCCTGCCGGCGAGAAGCGTACTGGCGAAGACCGCGCACGGTAGCGTTTCGGCGCGCAAGTGGAGCGCACTTACCTGCTGGCGGGACGCCCGCAACCCGGAGGACGTGACCCGGCCCCGGGATCGCTGGCGCTCGTTCAAGATTTCGTCAACACGGTCGACCGCGAGCACGGTCCCGACCTCCTGGATGACGCCGCCGGCTTCGTCGAGTGGCTTGCACTGCGTGACCTCGGCGGCGCACCGCACGCGCCTCCGCCCATCTCCACGGCCGAACTGGGCCGCGCGCGTGAGCTTCGTGAAGCATTGCGCGGTCTCCTGCTTGCGAACCATGGAACCCCCGTACCGGCGGGGGCGCGCGAGGTGCTGGAGGACGCCGCGGGACGCGCCGGGCTGCGGGTTCTGCTTCCTGCGGAGGGTGCGGCGCTCGCGCCGGTAAGTACCGGCGTGGACGGTGCGCTCGGAACGGTCGTCGCCGCCGCGGTGGTCGCGATGTGGGACGGCACCTGGAGGCGCCTGAAGGCGTGCCCCCGCCTGAGCTGCCACTGGGCCTTCTACGACCGCTCCGCCAACACGAGCGCCACCTGGTGCTCGATGTCGATCTGCGGAGGGCGCGAGAAGGCAAGCAACTACTACCGGCGCCGCAGGACACGATAACGGGCGGACCTCCGGCGCCGGCCTCAGCGGACGCTGATGCTGAATCCGGCACGGAAGGACTCGCCGGGCGCGACCGCCGCGGGCGCGTGCCGGAGCGCGTCGGCGGGCGCCGTCATCGGCTCGAAGCAGACCACGTCGAGGTCGCCCGGCGCGAAGATCTGCGCCAGCCGGTAGCCGCGCCCGAACGCGACCTCGACGCGGCGGCCGCCGCCCGCGAGCCCGAAGGCGCCGGGCCTGAGCGTGAAGGCGTCGTCGAACGTGCGGTCGCCGAGCGGGCCGTCGAGGTCGCCGGCGGGCTCGCGCTCGCCGGTCGGCAGCAGCCGCTCGTCCAGCAGCAGCCGCTCGCGCACCGGCGCCGTGATCTGCCAGTCCGCGCGCGCGACGCCGGGAAGCTGGAGGTAGGGATGGTGGCCGAAGCAGATCGGCACCGGGCGATCCCCGAGCGCGGTGAGCGTCGTGGTGATCGCCAGCCGCGAGTCGTCGAGCTCTGCCGCGACCTGGATCCGGTGGTCGAACGGGAACGCCGCCAGGCCGCGCACGTCGCGGCCCGCGACGAGCCGGACGTCGGTCGCCTCGACGGTCTCCCACCCGCGCACGGCCGCCGGAATGCCGTGGACGGGCAGTCCGTGCTCCTCCAGCCGCACGTCGCCGGGGTCGATCGTCACGGCGACGCCCGCGAACCCGTACTCGAAGCCGCCGAGCCGGTTGGCCCACGGGTGCAGCAGCGGGATGCCCATCGTCGAGCCGCCGCGCGCGTACTCCTCCAGCCCCTTGCGCTGCCCCAGCAGCTCCTCGCCGCGGTGCAGCAGCGAGGAGCAGATCATGCCGAAGGCGGGCGCGAAGGTCGCCGTAAGGGCGCCCGAGCGCAGGACGCGCGTGGCTACCAATGCACTCCGCGCATCAGGTACGCGAGCGCCGTCGCCTCGCCCGAGGCGCGGTCGTCGCCGTCCTTCTGCCCCTTCGCCGCCGAGGACTCCGGGAAGACGCGGTACGCGAGGTGCAGGATCTGGTCGACCGCCTTCGGCGCGAGCGCGTACGCGACCTCGCCGAAGGTGCCGAGCCGGGTGTTGATCTGCTTCGGCTTAGCGCGGATCGCCTCGCACACCATGTCCGCCGCCTCGTCCGGCGTGATCGTCGGGAAGGAGTCGTACATCTTCGTCGGCGCGATCATCGGCGTCCGCACGAGCGGCATGTGGATCGTCGTGAACGTCACCCCGTCGCCGATCGTCTCCGAGCTCACCACGCGCGTGAACGCGTCCAGCGCCGCCTTGGAGCCGACGTAGGCGCTGAAGCGCGGCGGGTTGGTCTGGACGCCGATCGAGGAGACGTTGACGACGTGGCCGCCGCCCTGGTCGCGCATGTGCGGCAGCAGCCCGAGCAGCAGCTTCACGGGGGAGAGGTAGTTGAGCCGCACGGTGCGCTCGTAGTCGTGGAAGCGGTCGTAGGAGACCGCCACCGAGCGCCGGATCGAGCGGCCCGCGTTGTTGACGAGCATGTCGATCCGCGGGTGGTCGGCGAGCAGGTCCTCGACGAGCTTCTCGATCGCGTCGAAGTCCGACAGGTCGCACGAGTACACGTACGCCGTCCCGCCGGCCGCCTCGATCTCGCGCTTGACCTCCTCGAGCTTCTCGAGCGTGCGCGCGACGAGGATCGGGATGCCGCCGGCCGCCGCGATCTTCAGCGCCGCGGCGCGCCCGATGCCCGACGACGCGCCGGTGATGACGACGGTCCTGCCGTTGACGGCGCCCTCGAAGCTGCGGTCCTTGTAGAGGTCGGGGTCGAGCACCCGCTCCCAGTAGTCCCACAGCTTCTCGCTGTAGGACTCCAGCGGCGGCAGCTCGATGCCCGTGCCGCGCAGCGCGCGCTGGGTGTCGCGCGCGTCGAAGCGGCACGACAGCGCGATGTAGTCGACGATCTCCTCGGGGATGCCGAGGTCGGCGAGGAACTGCCCGCGGATCTGCTTGAGGGCGGGGAGCTTCATCGCGAAGCTCAGCACGCCCTTGGGCAGGTTCTGCATGATCTTGCGATCCACGCGCATGACCGCCTGCGGCGCGTGCGCGGCGTCGGCGAACGTGTTCAGCACGTCGCCGGAGCGCTGGCCCTTCGGATCCACGACGTGGAACGCCTGGCCGTCGAGCCCCTCCTGGTGGGCGATGTGGTCGATCGCGGCGGCGACGTAGTCGACCGGGACGATGTTGGTCCAGCCCCACTCGACCGACACCAGCGGGAACCACTGCGGCAGCGCGTGGCGGATCCGCTGGATCGCCTTGAAGAAGTAGTACGGCCCGTCGATCTTGTCCATCTCGCCGGTCTTGGAGTTGCCGACGACGACCGACGGCCGGTACACGCGCCACGGGGACTTCACCCGCTCGCGCACCAGCTTCTCCGACTCGAACTTCGTGCGGTGGTACGGATGGGCGAGCGGCTGGCCCTCGTCGAACATGTCCTCGTTGAACGTGCCCTTGTAGAGGCCGGCGACCGCGATCGAAGAGATGTGGTGGAAGCGCCCGGCCTCCAGCGCGTTGGCGAGGTCGACCGCGTTCTGCGTGCCGCCGACGTTGAGCAGCGCGTTGCGCGTCTCGTCCGCGGTCATGTCGTAGATGGCGGCGAGGTGGAAGAAGTGGTCGATCTGCGGGAGCGAGCCCGGGTCCACTCCGAGCCGGCTCTCCGAGAGATCGCCCACGACCGGCTTGATCCGGTCTGGAGCGCCCCACCGCTCGATCAGCGCGTCCAGCTTCTCCTGCGAGCCCTCGCGCACGAGCACGTAGATGTCTCCCTCGCGCTCGAGCAGGCGCTCGACGAGGTGGCGGCCGATGAACCCTGTGGCACCTGTGACGAAGTAGCTCACCGCCGGGAGAGTACGTCACCGCACCCGTCCCGTGACGCTGTTGGACCCGCTAACGGCCGGGAGTCGCGCCGCCGGGGCGGCGCGCGAACCGCTCCGCGCCGTCGCGCGCGTCGGCGAGCCGGTCGCGGCCGAGGCGCGCTTCCAGCGCGAGGCCCTCGGCGAGCGTCAGGCCCTCGCCCTCGAGCAGCGCGCGGCGGTCCGAGCGCACGGTCTCCTGCGGATGCGCGGCGATCGCCTCGGCCAGCTCGAGCGCGCGCTCGACGTGGCGCCCGGGCGGCACGACCTCGTTGACGAGGCCGATCGACAGCGCCTCGGCGGCGGCGACGTCGCGGCCGGTGAGCACCAGCTCGAGCGCGCGGCCGGTGCCGATCACGCGCGGCAGCCGCTGCGTGCCGCCGTCGACCAGCGGCACGCCCCAGCGGCGCTCGGCGCAGCCGAGGACGGCGGTCTCGGTCGCGATCCGCAGGTCGCACCACAGCGCGAGCTCCAGCCCGCCGGCCAGGCACCAACCCGAGATCGCCGCGATCGTCGGCTTCGGCGAGGCCAGGCGGGTGAAGCCGAGCGGCCCGCCCGGCGCGTCGACGTCGAGCGTCTCGATCGCCTTCAGGTCGGCGCCGGCGCAGAACGCGGCATCGCCCGCGCCGGTCAGCACGAGGACGCGCGCGTCGTCGTCGGCCGCGAAGGCGCGGAAGGCTGCGAGCAGGGCGGCCGCCGTCTCGCCGTCGACCGCGTTGTGGCGCTCGGGCCGGTCGATCGTGACCAGCGCCGCGGCGCCGCGCCGCTCGCCGGCTACCAACCGCCGCGCTGGTCTGCGCGGGCGCGCCGCTTCTTCGCGGCCTCCAAGCGGCGGACCCGGCGGTGGTCCAGGACGCTGTAGGCGATCGAGAGCAGCATCAGCAGCATCGGGATGCCGCCGATCAGGATGAAGCCCGCGTCGGTGACGACCTTGTCGCTCGCGGGACCGTAGGTCCCCTGCCCGTCGTCGGCGGCGAGCGCGGCGGGCGCGGCGAGGAGCAGGAAGGAGAGCGTGAGCAGGGCGGTCCGGACCATGGGGTGCAGGTTACCGTTACCTATCCTCGGAGGCCATGGCCGTCGTCATCGCCTCAGATCTCGCCAAGGACATGGCGGGCGAGCCGCTGTGGCGCGGCGTCTCCTTCAAGCTGGAGCGCCGCGACCGGCTCACGCTGTCCGGCCGCAACGGCTCGGGCAAGACGACGCTGCTGCGGATGCTGGCGGGGGAGAGCGGCGTCGACGGCGGCGAGCTGGTGTTCGCCAAGGACGTCCGCGTCGCCCTGCACGACCAGCGCCCGCCGCGCGAGCGCGACGTCACGCTGCGCGACTACGTGCTCTCCGGCGCCAAGGAGCTGCTCGCGCTGGAGGAGCGGCTGACCGAGCTCGAGCTCAAGATGGCCGAGGGCGACACCGGCGGCGCCACGCTCGACGCGTACGCGGCGGCACAGACCCGGCTCGAGCACGCCGGGGGCTACAACTGGCGCGAGTCGATCAACGCGACGCTGCACGGCCTCGGCTTCCGCGACGAGCACCTGGACCGCTCGCTCCAGACGTTCTCCGGCGGCGAGCTCACGCGCGCCTCGCTCGCCCGGGCGCTCGCGGGCGACCCCGACCTGCTGCTGCTCGACGAGCCCACCAACCACCTCGACATCGAGTCGCTGGAGTGGCTGGAGTCGCACCTGCAGAACCTCGACGCCGCCGTCGTGCTCGTGGCGCACGACCGCTGGTTCCTCGAGGCGGTCGGCACGTCCGTGCTCGAGCTCGAAGGCGGGCGCAGCCGCTACTTCAAGGGCAGCTGGCACGCGTGGCGGGTGGAGAAGGCGCAGCGCGAGCTCGCCCTCGGCCGCGCGATCGAGCGCCAGCAGGAGGAGATCGACCGCCTGGAGCGCTTCGTGACGCGCTTCCGCGCCGGCACCCGCGCGCGCCAGGCGCAGTCGCGGCAGAATCGGCTGGACAGGATCGAGCGCCTGGAGCGCGACCCGCGCGATGCCAAGTCGCTCGGCTTCGCCTTCAAGCCGCCTGAGCGCTCCGGGCGCGTGGTCTTCGAGGTCGAGGACGGCGAGCTGGAGATCGGCGACCGCACGCTGCTCGAGCACTTCGAGTTCTGGCTCGAGCGCGGCGAGCACGTGTCGCTGGTCGGCGCCAACGGGACCGGCAAGACGACGCTGATCGGCGCACTGGCCGGACAGCGAGAGCTCGACGGCGGCAAGCTGCGGCGCGGGCACAACGTCAAGCTGGGCCTGCTCTCCCAGCATGCCGAGGAGCTCGGCTCGACCGGTACCGTCGTCGAGGCGACGCAGCGAGCGACCGGGTTGACGCCGAACAACGCCCGCGCGCTGCTCGGGCAGTTCCTGTTCAGCGGCGACGATGCTGAGAAGCCGCTCGACGGGCTCTCGGGCGGGGAGCGGCGCCGGCTCTCGCTGGCGATCCTCGTCCACTCCGGCGCCAACGTCCTGATCCTCGACGAGCCCACCAACCACCTCGACCTCGAAAGCCGCGAGGCGCTGGAGGCGGCGCTGCAGGGCTTCCAGGGCGCGCTGCTGCTGATCTCGCACGACCGCGCCCTGCTCGACGCGGTCGGGACGCGGACGATCGCCCTCGAGGACCGGACGCTGCACTCCTACGTCGGCGGCTGGCCCGAGTACGTGCGCGTGCGCGGGGAGCGTGCGGAGGCCGAGCGCGTCGCCAGGCGCGCCAAGCCGGCGCCGCCGCCGAAGCCCGCGCCGGTCGCGAAGGCGCCGTCGAAGAACGAGCAGGCGAAGGCGAAGCGGCTGGAGAAGGAGATCGAGGTCGCCGAGGCGGCGCTCAAGTCGCTCGAGCAGGAGCTGGCCGACCCGACCGCCTGGAACGACCCGCGCTCGGCGGCCAAGTCGAGCGCCCGCCACGCCGAGGCGAAGCGGACGCTCGAGGAGCTCTACGCGCGCTGGGAGGCCGTCGCGACCTGAGCGCTAGCGCCGGTCGTCGAGCGTCCCGTTGCCCGGGGACTCGGTGCGGCCGGCGGCGGGCACGGTCTCGCGCTCGACCACGCGGTCGCGGCCGAAGCGGCGGCGCTCGATCTCGGTGCCGGTGTCGATCGGCGCGGCCCCGCGGCGGCGGCCGACGCGCGGCAGCGTCGAGAGCACGATCAGCGCGATGCCGCCGACGCCGAGGACCAGCTTGGTCCAGTTGTTGGTGGCGAAGATGCCGAGGATGTCGGTCCCGTCGGAGAGCGCGATCAGCGCGCCCACGCCGTAGGCGACGCCGACCATGAACGCCATCGACTTGGCGCCCCAGTGGATCGGCGAGCCGAGCAGCAGCAACAGGCCGCCGGCGGCGAACGCCACCCAGGTCCAGCCGTTGCCCTCGATGCCGATGAACGTCCCGCCGTTGACGATGCCGTCGGGCGCGTCCGTGCTGAAGCTCGTGCTCGCGAAGATCAGCCCGAGCACCCCGAGCGCGAGCGACGCGAGCCCGATCACCGCGACGGGCCCCTTGGCAAGCGACACGCCGCTGCGCGGCGGCGTCTCAGTTGTGCGAACAGACATGCGGTCCTCCTGGAAGCGCGTTTGTATAGGCAGGATTCCCGCACGAAGCGCCGATCAAGCCTCTGTGTAGACGGCGACGCGGTCAGCCGTCCTTCAGCGCGCGTGCGGCGCGGGTATGCACACGCCGCGGTCTCTTCGCGCACGACCGATCCTCGCCGCGAATCGACAGCCCGACTCCGTGATCAGGGCATTGCTCGCCGGCCCCGCCGGCGCCTGAGCGCGCTAGGCGTAGCCGTTGGCGGCGCGCTTGAGCGTCATGCCCTCGAGCACGTTGGCGACGGTCTCGCAGGCGTCGACGGCGGCTTCGAGCGTCTCGAAGATGTCCTTCCAGCGGATCACCATCATCGGGTCGATCCCGGCCACGAAGAGATCGGCCAGGGCGGCGCGCTGGAGCTTGTCGGCCTCGTTCTCCAGCCGGTGGATCTCGACCAGCTGCGGCGCGACGTCGAGCCCGTTGCGCAGGCCGCGCAGGCCGGTCGCGACGTGCTCGGCCGCGCCGACGAGCACCCCGGCGATCTGCTGCGCCTGCTCCATCGGCGCCTCGACGCCGTAGAGGCCGAGCTGGTCGGCGCACTCCTCGGCGTAGTCGACGATGTCGTCGAGCGCGCCGGCCAAGGCGTGGACGTCGGCCGAGTCGAGCTGCGCGCGCCGGCTCCCGCGCGCGGCGAGCCGGTGCAGGATGTCGTGGACGATGCGGTCGCCCTCCTGCTCGCAGAGCAGGATCTCGCGGGCGAGCGGAGCCTGCTCGGGGTAATCGCTCAGGAGATCGCGCAGCAGCAGGCAGGTGCGCTGCACGTTTCGGCCGGATTCCTCGAACAGGCTGAGAAGCTCTGGATCGGGTCGGGCGCGACGCATCGGGGGCGCAACCTATAGAGCATGCTGCGCGGGCAGCCGGCGGTTTACAACTTCTTCACGCTCGGTTCACGGGGATGTAACCGCGATCAACCCGCTCCGTCAGATCGTACGCGGGGATGCACACGGGTGAACAGGCGGAGGTCCTGAAGGCGGGCGAGCTGGAGATCCGGCCGATGGAGCACCTCGCCCGCGCTCGCGGCCGCGCGCTGTCGCTCTCGGTCCGCGAGCTCGAGCTGCTGGCGGCGCTGGCACGGCGCGAAGGGCGCATCGTGCCGCGAGAGGAGTTGTACGAGACGGTGTGGGGCATGCCGCTGCGCGCGTCCGACCGGTCGGTGGACGTCTACGTCCACAAGCTGCGGACGAAGCTGGCGGCGGCCTTGCCCGAATGGGGGTTCATCCACACCCACTTCGGGTTCGGATATCGATTCCAGCCGGAGCCTTCACACCTTTTTCACAGCTCGGGAACAGGTCGGTAACAGAGTTGTCCTTGCGCCCCTGCGAGGGTCGGCACCGACCATGACAGAGAAGGAAGGGTTGATGAGAACCACACGGCTCATGACGGCGCTTGCCGCTGCGGCCGCGCTGGCCCTCGGGGCTGCCGCGTGCGGCAGCGACAGTTCGAGCAACGGAGTCCCGGACTCTCCGTCCGGAGGCGGCTCGGGGAGCAAGACGGGGCAGCTCGGCGGCTCACTCAACGGCGCGGGCGCGACGTTCCCCCAGCCCGTCTACCAGGAGTGGGCGGCTCGCTTCCAGCAGAAGTCGGGCGTGACCGTCAACTACCAGGGCATCGGCTCCGGTGGCGGCGTCGCCCAGTTCACGGCCGGGACGGTCGACTTCGGCGCGTCGGACTCGGCGATGACCGACGAGGAGCTCACGGCGGCTCAGAAGAAGGGCGACCCGGTCCACATCCCCACGGTGCTCGGCGCCGTGACGGTCTCCTACAACCTCGACGGCGTGAAGTCGGGCCTCAAGCTCGACGGCCCGACGATCGCGGACATCTTCCTGCAGAAGATCACGAAGTGGAACGACCCCAAGATCGCGTCGCAGAACTCGGGAACGCAGCTGCCCGACAGCGACATCTCGATCTGCCACCGCTCCGACGAGTCGGGCACGACGAAGAACTTCACCGCCTTCCTCGCCGCGTACTCGCCGGCGTGGAAGAACGGCCCGGGCGTCGACAAGTCGGTCAAGTGGCCGGGCGGCACGGGCGCCAAGGGCAACGACGGCGTCGCGGCCTGCATCAAGCAGAACGCGGGCGCGGTCGGCTACGTCGAGCAGGCGTACGCGCTGGCCAACAACTTCACGTTCGCGAGCGTGAAGAACAAGTCCGGCGACTACATCGCCCCGACCCTCGACTCGACGTCGGCTGCCGCCGACGGCCTGACGATCCCGGACGATCTGCGCATCTCCACGATCGACGCACCGGGCAAGACGGCGTACCCGATCACCGCGCTGACGTTCCTGCTCGTCTACCAGGACGTCTGCAAGGCGGGCAAGGACGAGGCCGCGGCCAAGCGCATCAAGGCCTGGCTCCAGTACGCCGAGGGCGACGGCCAGGCGGTCGCCGGCGAGCTGCAGTACGCCAAGCTGCCCGACGAGCTGCACCAGAAGGCCGTGGCGAAGGTCGACGGGCTCCAGTGCAACGGGCAGGCGATCTCGGGCACCTGACATGGAAGCCGGGACTGTTTCCCGCGGCGGTCGCTCCAGCGCGCTGGCGCGACCGCCGCTGTCCCGCCTCCCTGATCAGGTCCTCCGCTGGGGTCTGACGGGCCTGGCGGCGGCGATCCTCGCCCTGATCGCCTTCTTCTTCGTCAAGCTGTACATCGAGGCCGAGCCGGTCTTCTCGCAGTACGGCTTCGTCAACTTCGTCTTCTCCAACGAGTGGGTGCCGTCGAAGCAGCTCTACGGCGCGCTCCCGCTGCTCGTCGGCACGATCATCACCTCGGTGATCGCGCTCGCCATCGGCGTCCCGGTCGCGGTCGCCTCGGCGCTCTACATCACCGAGCTGGCGCCGCGGCGCGCCAAGCAGCCGCTGACGATCCTCGTCGAGCTGCTCGCCGCCGTCCCGTCGGTGGTCTACGGCCTCTGGGGCGTGTTCGTGCTGATCCCCAAGCTCAAGCCGATCGAGCAGTGGTTCTCCGACGCCTTCTCGTTCCTGCCGTTCATCGGCGGGCAGGTCGCGGGCCCCAACTACTTCATCGCGGGGCTGATCCTCGCGATCATGATCCTCCCGATCGTCTCGGCGATCTCGCGCGAGGTGATGTCGACCGTGCCGGTCGAGCACAAGGAGGCAGCGCTCGCGCTCGGCGCCACGCGCTGGGAGATGATCCGGATGGCGGTGCTGCCGTACTCGCGCGCCGGCATCACGGGCGCCTCGATGCTCGGCCTGGGCCGCGCGATCGGCGAGACGATCGCCGCCACGCTGGTGATCGGCAACGCGCCTGACATCGGCAAGACGCTCTTCTCGCAGGGCTACACGCTCGCCGCCGTGGTCGCGAACGAGTTCGGCGAGGCGGCGTCGGATCCGACACACCGCGCGGCGCTGATCGCCGCGGGCCTCGTGCTGTTCGTGCTGACGCTGATCATCAACGCCGCCGCGCGCTACTTCGTGGTCCGCTCCGAGCGCGCCACGTCCCGCGGCGTGCCGAAGGGGATGGCCGGATGAGCGCGATCATCGCTCCGGTGCCGGCCAACCGCCGGCGCACCGACAAGATCATGCGGGGCGTGCTGCTGGCCGGCACGCTGATCGCGCTCGTCCCGCTCGCGCTGGTCGTCTACTACCTGCTCAAGCAGGGCCTCGGCGCGCTCAGCTGGGACTTCTTCACGACCGACCCGACGGGCCGCTTCCTCGGGCCGCCCGGCGGCGTCAAGTCCGCGATCGTCGGCACGATCCTGATCGTCGGCCTCGCGTCGCTGATCGCCGTGCCGGCCGGGATCGGCGTGGCGCTGTTCCTGGTCGAGTACGGCAAGAAGTCGGTCTTCGCGAACCTCGTCCGCTACTTCGTGGACGTGATGACGGGCGTGCCGTCGATCGTCTTCGGCCTGTTCATCTACATCGTCCTCGTCTTGACGGGGATCGGCGGCAACTTCACCGCCTGGAAGGGCTCGGTCGCGCTGGCGCTGCTCATGCTGCCGGTCGTGACGCGCTCCGCCGAGGTGGTGCTGAACCTCGTGCCCAACTCGCTGCGCGAGGCGGCGCTCGCGCTCGGCGCGCCGCGCTGGAAGGTCGTGTTCCGGATCGTGCTGCCCACGGCCCTACCGGGCCTCGTGACCGGCTCGATGCTTGCCATCGCCCGCGGCGCGGGCGAGACTGCGCCGCTGCTGTTCACGGCGTTCGCGGTCAACGCGACCAGCTGGAACCTCGGCCAGCAGATGAACTCGCTGCCGATCCAGATCTTCAATGACGTCCGCCAGCCCCAGGCGAACATCGTGGAGCGGGCATGGGGCGCGGCCCTCACCCTCGTGGTTATGGTCCTGATCCTGACCCTGATCGCCCGACTCGTACAGCGAAGGAGCCGACTCGCATGAGCACCGAGCCGAAGCAGGCCACCCAGGCGGGGGCCGGCGAGAAGCCGGTGTCGCCCGACGTCGCGGCCGTGATCCGGGAGCAGAAGGAGCGGCGCGCGCCGGTGGAGATCACCAGCCCCGCGCGCACCGTCAAGCTCGAAGGGCTGCACGCCTACTACGGCGATCAGCACGCCGTGAAGGGCGTGAGCCTGACCTACGCCGCCAATCAGGTGACCGCGATGATCGGACCGTCGGGCTGCGGCAAGTCGACCGTCGTGCGCTGCATCAACCGCATGCACGAGGAGATCCCGGGCGCGCGCGCCGAGGGGTCGGTCCTGCTCGACGACGAGGACGTCTACGGCTCCGACGTGGATGTCGTGTCCGTCCGGCGCGTGATCGGCATGGTCTTCCAGAAGCCGAATCCCTTCCCGACGATGTCGATCTTCGACAACGTCGCGGCCGGCCTGCGGCTCAGCGGCAGGCGCGGCGACGTGAAGGAGCGCGTCGAGCAGTCGCTGCGCGGCGCGGGCCTCTGGGAGGAGGTCAAGGACCGCCTCGGGCAGCCGGGCATCGGGCTCTCGGGCGGCCAGCAGCAGCGGCTCTGCATCGCGCGCACGATCGCTGTGGAGCCCGAGGTGATCATCATGGACGAGCCCGCGTCGGCGCTCGATCCGATCTCCACGCTGAAGATCGAGGAGCTCGTGCTCGAGCTCAAGAAGCGCTTCACGATCGTGATCGTGACCCACAACATGCAGCAGGCCGCACGCGTCGCCGACAAGACCGCGTTCATGCTGGCCGGCGAGCTGGTGGAGTTCACGGACACCGACAAGCTGTTCACGAACCCGGACGATTCGCGCACAGAGGATTACGTCACCGGCAGGTTCGGGTAGTTCGCCGTGGCTACGGGACACGGCCGGCTTCACTTCCAGGAGGAGCTGCGCGCGCTCGAGGAGCAGGCGCTCGGCGGACTCGACCTCGTCGTCTCGACCCTGGACCGCACGCTCGAGGCGCTGGAGCACCAGGACATCGAGCTCGCCTCGATCGTCGTCGCGGACGACGACCGGATCGACGGCAGGTACCTCGAGGTCCAGCAGGGGATCCTGTCGCTGCTGGCGCTGCAGGCGCCCGTCGCCTCCGATCTCCGGACGGTTGCCGCGCTGCTGCACGTGATCAAGCACGTGGAGCGCATGGGCGACCAGTGCGTGAACATCGCGAAGATGCTGCCGGTGGTCGGCTTCGAACCGCCGTCGGACGAGGTGATGCTCGACCACATCTTCAAGATGGGCAAGCTGGCCCGCTCGGAGGTGGCGCAGTCCAAGCAGGCGTTCCTGTTGCGCGACGTGCGGGTTGCGGAGGACCTGGTGCGTCAGGACGAGCAGATCAACCGGCTGAACCGCGCCGTGTTCGCCCGCGCGGTCGAGGTCGGCACCGACGCGGACCGGCGCGAATGGGCCATGTCGATGATGCTCGTCGCGCGCGCGCTCGAGCGCATCGGCGACAACGCGGTGGACATCGGGGAGCAGGTCGCATTCGTGGTCACGGGGCTGTTCCGGGAGTTCTCCGACGCCTCGACTCCTGGCCAGGTCTGATTCGCAATCCCCGCAAATCTCGTTCTCGCGTTGTAACCAGATCGTTATTTCGAGGGTGGACAAACCCCGACCCGCCTTCTTCGTGAGTAATGTGCGCGGGGATGAGGACGGTCGGCAGTGAGGCCCCTGCGGGGGCTGAGCGGCGCAACGGCGCCGCCGGTCAGGCGGGGATCCGCCTGGCGGTGATCGATTCCGACACCGGGTTCCTGCAGGTGCTGGGCAAGCGGCTCGAGGGGGCCGGCTGGCCGTACCGAGTGCTTGCCTCCCCGGTGCCGCTCGACGCCATGGTCGCCATGCGGCTCAACGCGGTGGTCGTCGACCTCGCGGTGCTGGGGCCGCAGGGCTGGAGCTACCTGGACAAGCTGTGCACGCGCCTGCCGCACTTGGGGGTCGTCGTCTGCACCGGCCAGTCCTCGGTCGCCCAGCGGGTGCGCGGGCTCCGGCTCGGCGCCGACGATTGGGTCACCAAGCCGTGCCACCCGGAGGAGCTGATCGCCCGCGTCGAGGCGGTCGTCCGCCGCCGCAAGCGGGCCGACGTGCGGGTCGAGAAGGGCCCGACGGTGGTCGGCGAGGTCGAGATCCGCGCGGACCAGTTCCAGGCCTTCGTCAGCGGCTCGTCGGTCGAGCTGACGCGGCGCGAGTTCGAGCTGATCCAGCTTCTCGCCGACGCCGAGGGCCAGGTCCTGCAGCGCGAGGAGATCTACCAGCGCGTGTGGGGCTACGCCATGGTGCACGGCGACCGCTCCGTCGACGTCTTCGTCCGCAAGCTGCGCAGCAAGCTCGAGCGCGTCTCGCCCGAGTGGCGCTACATCCACACCCACTTCGGCATCGGCTACCGCTTCGCGGCGGAGCCGGCGTCCGCTTCGGCCTCCTCCGCTACGGAGGGAGGCGAGCCGCTCGCCGCCGCCGGCGAGGCGGGCGCGCGCTTCGATCCGCAGGCCTTCGCGCCGGTCGACGAGTCCGCGGTCGAGCTGGTCTAACCTAGAAGGGCCTCATGGGCCCGGACGCGGTAAAGCACCTTCGCAACATCGCGATCATCATCGTGCTCGCCGTCGCCGTCTGGAAGCTCCCAGGCGGCGGCACGGGGGCGAACACCGTCGGGAACGTCTTCTCGGTGATCTTCATCGGCGGAGTCGGGTTCCTCGGCTTCCGGATCTACATGGAGCGCCGGGACACGATCCTCGGGCTCGAGGAGCGCCAGCGCGGGCTGCTCTACGGCGCCCTCGCACTCGCGGCGTTCGCCCTCATCGCGACGCGCCGGATGTGGGACGCGGGCGGCCTGGGAGCCCTGATCTGGCTCGCGATGCTCGGCGCGGCCGCCTACGCGATCTACAGCGTCTGGCGCGCGCACACGACGTACTGACGCACTTTCGTCACATCCGCGCGTAGACCCGTTGCAGGGGCGCGCGGGAGGCTGGGCGGGTGCTGTGCGGAGCCGACAGGAGACCACGCTTCTCGCGCGGTTGGGTGCGGGGCTTCGGCGGCCGGGGCGTCGCGCGGACCGTCGCCGGCCCTCGCATCGCGCGGGTCTTTGCCGCTCGCCGCATCCCGCGAGTCTTCGCCGGCCCCGACGCCTCCCAGCGCGGACAGGCGTCCGTCGAGTTCGTCGCGCTGCTCCCGCTCATCGTTCTCGCGCTGTTCGCGGGCTGGCAGTTCCTGCTCGCGGGCGACGCCCTGTGGAACGCTCGCGCCGCGGCCCGCGCCGCCGCTCGCGCCCAGGCCGTCGGGGGCGATCCGCGCGAGGCGGCGCGCGATCATCTCCCCGCGCCGCTGGAGCGCGGTCTCCGCGTCACCGCGGGCGCGGACGGCGATGTGCGCGTGTCCGTCCGCATCCCTGCGGTCATCCGCGCGCTCGACGTCGGCCGCGTGGCCGCGACCGGCCACTTCGAGCGCCAAGGCCCATGACCGTCCGATCCCATCGCGGTCAGGCCTCGATCGAGCTGATCGCCTTCCTCCCGCTCGTCCTGCTTATCGCGCTGGCGGTCTTCTCCTTCGCCGCCGCCCAGGCCGCGCACGAGGAGGCGGGCGCGGCCGCCGAGGCCGGAGCGCTCGCGATCCTCCAGGGCCGGGAGCCGCGCCAAGCGGCTCGCGACGCGCTCCCCGAGGGCACCCGTGAGCGAGCGCGGATCGAGGTCGACGGTCCGTCGGTCCACGTCCACGTCCGCCCGAACCTCCCGATCGCGGCGCTCGCCGACACACTCGCCGCAGACGAGCACGCCCACGCCGGACCGGGGACGCGATGAGCCTCCGCGACTGGTTCCTCGCCCCACCCCCGGTCGAGGCCGACGCGGCGTCGCGCGGCGCCGCGAACGCTCAACGGCGCACGCCGGGAGCACGCCCGGCGGCGGATCCCGACCGGCCCGAACCAGCACCGCCCCGCGGGACCGCCGCCGGGTGGGCGCCGCCGATCCACGCCCGCGATCACCCGAGCGCACCGCGCGATCACGCGACGCCGCGGCGAGTTCGTCTCCCTGGGGCATCGGATCGCGGCTCTCCCGGCGAGAGCCGCGCAATCGTCACCGTTGCGGTGCTCGGGCAGGCGGGGGAGGCTGAGCCGGTCGCCGCGGCGGTGGCGCTCGCGCTCCGCCGGATCGGGCGTGCCCGAGCGGCGGCCGTGGTCGTGATCGGCGGTGACCCGCCGTCACGAGGCGGTGGTGAAGGAGGCGCTCCGGCCGCACGGCGGCTGGCGACGCGGCTCGCCGCCCAGGGCCTGGATGCGACCGCCCGCGGCCGGCTTGCCTGGGCGCACGCTCCGCTGGACATCGCCGACCCCCCGCCGGTCGCCGGCACTCCCCCGGTCGCCGCGCCGCTCGAAGCCGCAATCGCTGCGGACGTTCCCGCGCTCCGGGCATGGCCGCCCGCGATCGCGGCCCACCGCCTCCCAGTCGCGGGCACGCTCGCGGTCCTCGCGATCACCGCGCCGCTGACGCCGGCGCTCGAAGCCGCGGTCGCAGCCCAGGAGCTCGCGATCGTTGTCGCGCCGGACCGCGAGGGGCCACTCGCCGAGCTCGCGGTCGCCTCGCTCGAGCACCTCGACGTGCCGGTCCTCGTGTCCACACCGCTCCCGCGCGGCCTCACTCGCCGCCTCGCCCACGCCGGGCTCCGCGCGCCTCGGGCGATCTCCGAGCTCCTCGGCTCGGATGCCCATTGCGCCCTGGCCATCGTTGAGCGCCCGAGCTGCTCGCCGCTCCCTTGATCCGGGCGCGGGTCGCGGAGAAGTGCGCCGGTCAGGGGAGTGGGTCGGCTACGCGGTCACGATCGATCATCGTCGTCGTGTCTTCGCGCACGACCGATCATCGCCACCCACGAGCCATGAAGGGTGCCCCACGAACCTTCGAACTATTCGAAGTCGTCGCACACCCCTTCGCCGCGCGGCCCGAACCGATCACCCGGCCTCGCGAACCGCGCAACCACGCTGACCAACTCCATTGCCAGCGCAGTTCGCTCGACCTGCCCGGGCGCCGTGCCGCACCCGCGCCTCGCCGCGCCGGACCCGCTCCCCGTCTCACTCGCGCGCCGCACCCACGCCTCGTCGCGACAGCCCCGGCCCGGTGATCACTGTCCGGCGCGAGCCGCCCGCGGCAGGATCACCTGCTGCGCGGGCAAGGATGCGCGTCCATCCCGCTGAGCCGGGGCGCCGGTCACGATCGATCATCGCCGCGGCCTCTTCGCGCGCAAGCGACCATCACAGCGCACGAGCCGTGAGGGGTGCCCCACGAACCTTCGAACTATTCGAAGGTTCGTCGCGCACCCCCTTCGCCACGCGGCCCAAACCGATCACCCGGCCCACCAACGTGCTGGAGAACGAGCTGCTCGGCGCAGACGCCGTCCTCCGATCCCCGGCCTCATTAGGCCATAATCCGGCGCAGTAAAGGTTCCTTGACTGACGCGTTTGCCGGTGGTAATACCGATGACCCGTCCTCGTGACGGGCCCGCGCCTGAGAGGCGGTCGCGATGGCCCTGCGCCCAATGTCTCCTCACGGTCGGCACTCGCCGTGCTCGCGGCGACGCTCGCCTTCATGCCGTCGCTCGCGACGCCTGTTCACGCCGCCGACTGCCCGAACGCCGACCTCGCGCCCGGCGCCGCGAACCTCGACCAGATCCGCGCGGCCGTCATCTGCCTGCACAACGCCGAGCGCGGCCGGCGGGGCATCCCGCCCCTGAAGGAGAACCGCAGACTCGACAGGTCGGCCCACGCGCACTCCGTCGAGATGGTCCAGGACCGCTACTTCGCTCACGCCTCGGCGAGCGGCGCGAGCGTCGCCGACCGCATCGTCCGCGCCGGCTACACGCGCTGCAGCACCGACTGGACGCTCGGCGAGAATCTTGCGTGGGGCACCGGATCGCTCGACACGCCGCGTGCCGTCGAGACCGCATGGATGCGCTCGAGCGGCCACCGCTCGAATCTGCTCGACGCGCCGACTTCCGCGACGTCGGCGTCGGCGTCTCATTTGGCGTCCCGTTCGGCGACGCCGGCCGGGACGGCGCGACCTACACGGTCGACTTCGGCGTGAGGCGGTGAGGGGCAAGGCGATCTCCCTGCACTTGTCGCACTTTCTTCACAGACGCGCGTAGATCCGTCACAGGGTTCTCGGCGACGCTGCGGGCATGCCGCCCCAGCCCCGCTCCGCGAACCATGTCACGTCCGCGTGCGGGCAGGCGGCGGTGTTGCTCGTCGGCGGTCTGGCCGGCCTCGTCATCGCGGCCGTGATCGTGGGAGCGGTCGCGCGCGCCGTCGGACGCGAGGCCGGCGCCCAGCGCGCCGCGGATCTCGCCGCCGTCGCGGCCGGAAGGGCGATGCACGAGAGCTACGGGCGGCTATTCGAGCCCGCGCTCATCCGCCGGCAGCCGAACCCGCAACACCTCGAGAAAGCCGAGTACCTCGCGCTTGGACGGGCACGGGCCCTCGAGGTCGCACGGGCGAACGGCGCGAGCCGCGCCGAGGTCTCCTTCCCCGACGAGAAGACGATCGCGCCGGTCCGCGTCCGCGTCACCGTGCGGGAGACGGTGCGCGAAGGCCACGGCCGAGCGGCGCGCGAGGCGAAGATCGCCGCCACGGCGGAAGCGGAGCTCGGCCCAGCGGACATCACCGGCTTCGCGGAAGGAGGCGGCTACGAAGGCCCGCTCGACTTCCGCCAGGGAAAGCCGATGCGCCCGGACGTCGCGCTCGCCTTCGACCGCATGGAGGCGTCCGCGCGGGCCGACGGCGTGACGCTGCTGATCAACAGCGGCTACCGCACCGACGCCGAGCAGGCTGCGCTGTTCGCACAGCATCCCGATCCGAAGATGGTCGCCCGCCCCGGCACGTCCCTGCACCGCTACGGCACCGAGCTCGACCTCGGCCCGCCGTTCGCGTACGCCTGGCTCGCCGCCCACGCGGGCGCCTTCCACTTCATCCAGCGCTACTCGTGGGAGCCGTGGCATTTCGGCTACGCGCTCAACCCGCAGTCGCGCCCGGTCGCGAAGCTGGCAGCGGACGGGGACGGTGCGCTCCGCGCGGACGGCGCCGGAACCGCCGCGGGCGCGGCTCGCACGGATGACGAGTGGACCGGCGACGGAGCGGCCGGCGTGTCGCACGGCGCGGTGCCCGGCTTCGTTCCCGCCCGGTTCGCACCGATCCTCGCGCGCGCCGCGCAGCGCTGGAACGTGTCCGCGACGCTGCTCGCGGCGCAGATCTACGCCGAGTCGACGTTCAACCCCTTCGCCCGTAGCCGCGCGGGTGCGCTTGGCATCGCGCAGTTCATGCCGGCGACGGCGGACGCCATGGGGCTGGAGGACCCGTTCGAGCCGGAGCAGGCGATCGGCGCGCAGGCGCACCTCATGCGCGACCTCTTGCGCCGGTTCGGATCGGTCCCACTCGCGCTCGCCGCATACAACGCCGGTCCCGGCGCCGTCTCCGCCTGCGGGTGCATCCCCGCCATCCCCGAGACTCGCGGCTACGTGGCGCGCATCCTCGGGCTGATGAACGGCGCCGGCGCGCCGCTCGTCGCGGGTGACGGCGACGCGCTCGCGGTCAGGTTGGTCCAATGACGGCTACGCGGGACCGGGCTCGACGGTCGGCGTCTGCGGACCCTCCTCCGCGATCGCCTCGCCGCTTCGCGGCCACGGCGGCATCGTGGCGCCCACCGCGCTGAGCGGCTCGTCGCAAGGCCGCCGACCAATACCAGCAGCCCGACGTCAGCACCGGCTGACCCGCCGGCCAGGCGTCGAGCCGTCCGGGGCGTGGAGAAGCTGTCGGACGGCGCTCCAGGCCGCTGTGGCGCATTCGCGGTCAGCCGTCGAAAGCCCGGACGGCCGTCCGGTTGACCGCGCGGTCCGCGCTGGGCGATACTCGTCGCAGCATGCCGGACCCGGAACAGCGGGAGGCACGGCCCGACTTCGCGGATCGCCGCGGAATGATCGGTCCTTACGGCGCCCGCTACTCGTGGGCGTACTGGGTGGTGGTACTCGCCGCATTCGCCCTGCTCGTCGTCGACATCTTCGATGACGGGGCGCTGTGGAACTACCTCGTCATCGTGCTCGTGGCGATCGCGATCGTGATTCAGCCGGGCGGGATTCGCGGACCGCGCCACGCCGCTCGCGCGGAGGAGAAGCAGCGCCGCCCGGTATAGCATTCCTCGTAGCACTTCGGCCTCGTCAAACCGCCTTCGCGGCCGGGCGCGAAGCCGGCAGCGGACGGGGACGGTGGGACCCGCACGGATGGAGACGAAACCGCCGACGGCGGATCGCGGGCGACGACGGCGGTACCGGCGACGGAGCGGCCGGCGTGTCGCACGGGGCGGTGCTCCGGCTTCATTCGCACCCCGTTCGCGCCGATCCTCGCGCGCGCCGCGCAGCGCTGGAACGTGTCCGCGACGCCGCACGTGGCGCGCATCCTCGGGCTGATGACCGGGCGCCGCCGCCCCGCTCGTCGCCGGTGACCGCAACGCGCCCCGCGCCGGCGCCGGCGCACCGCTCGTCGCCGTGACGGCAACGCGCCCCGCGGTCGGGGTTGGTCCGATGAGGGCTATGCGGGACCGGGCTCGACTGTCGGCGTCCACGGACCTTCCTCCGCGATCGCCTCGCCGCTTCCCGGCCACGGCGGCATCGTGGCGGCCACCGCGCTGAGCGGCTCGTCTCCAATGGCGCGGAGCTGGAATGCCGTCCCGACCGGGATGTCGATGCTGACGCCCGCCTCGATGTCGTCGATGCGCTCCTCGCCGTCCGCGGCGCGCCGCCACATCTGCCCGCGGCCACCGACGAAGTACCACAGCTCCTCGATCGTGCGGTGCTTGACGGCCAGCGACGTCTCGCCGGGGCCGAGCCGGAAGTGCGCCAATGTCCCGCGCGGGACCCCGAGCAGGATCCGGACGTCCGAGCCGTCGGGCGCGACGACGTCCGGCTCCGCGGGCAGCCGCTTGATGTCCATGCGTCCCACGCTAGCCGCCGGGATCCGCGCGATCACGGCGCGGTCCTCGGCGGGAACCGGAACGAGGGATGGGGCGGGACGTACCCGCCGCTCTCGACGACGATCTGGGCGCCGTCGCGCAGCGGGACATCCCCAGGATCCGCCGTGACCCGCCGGCCGCCGACGAACACCGACACCGGCCCCCGGAACGAGAGCATCCGCGCGCGCCCGAGCGGCTGCCCCCAGACCGCGAACAGGTCGCCGAGTCGCAGGCCCTCGCGGTCGAAGTGCACGACGCCCGAGGGGTCGAGCGTCCGCATGCCCGCGCGGCAGTCCGCCGCGACGATGCGCCCGTACTGGCGCTTCGTCTGCCCGCCGATCCCGATGGCGGCCGGGATCACGATCGCGTGGCGGCGACCGAAAAGCTCGACGTGCGCGCGGAAGCGACCGGTCACGCGGCCGCGCTCGCAGCCGGCCCTGGGCGCCCGCGCCACCGGCTGGAACTCCGGCCCGCGTCCGATCTGCGTCGGCACGAGACCGTGGCGCGCCGCGAGATGCGGATCGACGCTCGGCTCGGGGCGCGGTTCGCCGGCCCGCGACGCGCCGGCCGTCCCGGTGGGGGAGGGGGCCGAGGTCCCCGCCGCACACGCTGAGCAGAGCATGAGCGCGACGAGACCGACGGCTGTCGAGTTCGCGCGCACCGGGGCTATTGTTGCGGCGATGGGGTCAAGGAGGGTGGGGCGGCTTGCCGCTCCGATAGTCGCTGCGGCGATGCTCGCCGTGGCACTGGCGGCGTGCGGTGGCGACGCGGGCTCGGCCGCGCCGCAGCTCGCCGCACCGCCGCCTGCGCGGCAGTTCCGGCTCGCGGCGTTTCAGCCCGGCGACACCGCCGAGGCGGGCAGGCCGACGGACGTCTCGTTCCGGATCGACCAGCCCGACGGCAAGCCGCTGACGAAGTACGCCACCGGCGCCGGCCCCCACACCGGCGTGCACGTCCTCTTCGTCCGCGACGACCTGTCGACGATCATCCACCACCATCCGCCGGTGCAGCCGGACGGCACGGTCGGCGACAAGGTCACCTTCAAGGAGCCCGGTCGCTACCGCGTCGTCGTCGACGCCTACCCGGGGGCTCCGGCCGCCCAGAAGAACTTCCAGCTGTTCCGCTGGATCACCGTCTCAGGCAAGGCGCACGCGAAGCCGATCCCCGCGTACGAGCCCACCCAGGTCGTCGACGGCTACAAGCTCGCGATCGAGGGCAAGCCCGCGCTGAAGGCGCTAGAGGCCGCGTTCCTCAGCATCACCGTGACCGACCCGAAGGGGCGCCCCGCCGCGTTCACGCCGTGGTACGGCGCGCTCGCCCACGCGATCTTCTTCCGCACCGGCACGCTGGACTACTTCCACACCCACGTCTGCGCCCCCGGCGCGTCGGGCTGCACCAGCACCCTGGGCGGCGCGCAGGTCACCGGCACGTCGCAGACGCCGGGAAAGCTCGAGGTCGGCGTCCTGCTGCCTGTGCCGGGGACGTGGCGCCTGTTCATCCAATGCAAGGTGCGCGGGAAGGTGCTCACGGCGCCGTTCACGCTGAACGTGAGCTGACGTGCCGGCGCGACCCGCGAACGACCGCCGCGCCGCGCGACCCCACGCGAGTGCCGCGGCCGAGCGCCCCACCCGCGACCGCGGCGCGGTGCGACCCCACGTGCACGCCGCGGCCGAGCGCCTTGCGTGGGTCGTCGCCGTCGCGCTCGTCGTGCTCGGCTCGCGCGCGGTCGCGTATGCCCTCAGCCCCGCCCCGGAGGCGCGGGCGCTGCTCGACCGCGCCGGCGGCCCCGCGCTGCCGCTCGTCGCGATCGTCTCGATCGCACTCGGGATCGCCGCGTCCAGCGCGGTCCTGTGGCTCGCGGCGCTCGGGGTGAACGAGCGGCGGCTGCTGGAGCCGCGTGCGCGGGCGCCGCGCCTGCGCGCCGGGGTGCTGCTTCCGCGGGCAGGCGGCCTGTTCGCCGCCGCCGCACTCGCGTTCGCGGCGCTCGAATCGTTCGTCCACTGGCGCGCGGGCCTCGGCTGGCATGGGCTCGAGTGCCTGCTCGGGCCGGTCCATCGCGACGCGCTGCCGATCCTCGCCGCGCTCTCGCTGCTCGCCGGCGCGCTGGCGACCGCAGCCGAGCACGTGCTCGCGTGGATGCGCAGCACGCTCGCGCGGCTGCGCGCCGCGTGCCGCCGGTCCCGGTCGGGCGCCTACGCGCGGCCGCGGCCCGCTCGTGCCGCGAGCCGCGTCTCGCACCGTCCGCCAGGCGCTCGCGCGCCGCCGTTCGCCGTCGCCTGACCGCACGCCGAACACCATCAACCCAAAGGACACCGAACTTGACCAGGCCGCTCGCGGGCGGGCGGTGGCTGGCGCTCCTGCCCGTCGCCGCCGTGCTCGCCTACACGGACACCGCGTCCGCGCACGCGAATCTGAGCCCACCGACCGTCACCGCCAAGACGAGCCAGCTCTTCACGCTCGCGGTCCCCACCGAGAAGGAGGGTGCGACCACGACCCAGATCGAGCTGACGCCGCCGGACGGCTTCACGATCGACTCGTTCGTCGCCGCCCCCGGCTGGAAGCGCGCGACCGACCAGACCGGCTCGGGCGAGGAGGTCGACATCACGAAGGCGACATGGACGGGCGGCAGCGTGCCGACCGGCGAGGCGGCGACGTTCCAGTTCGTCGGCGAGCCGGGCGCCGCCAAGACGTACGCGTTCAAGGTGCGCCAGACGTACTCCGACGGGACCGTGGTCGACTGGAGCGGCGGCGCCGACACCCCCGCGCCGGCCATCACCGCGAAGGACTCGCTCGGCGGTGGCGGAGGAGGCGGCGGCACGCTCGCCGTCGTCGACTTCCTGATCGCCACGCTCGCGCTCGTCGCCGGGGCGATCGCCCTGCTCCTGCGGGCGGGGGGAAGAGAGCTCGCGTGAGCGCCCGGGCGGAGATCGCGTCGCGCGCGGAGGCCGTGAGGGCGCCGGCCGCCGCAGGCGGCGACGGCAGGAGCCGGACGCCCGTGAAGCGCTGGGCCGCGCTCGCCGCCGTTGTCGCCGCCGCGCTGCTCGCGCCCTCGAGCGCGTACGCCCACGCCGTCCTCGTGCGCGCCGTCCCGTCGGCGAGCCGGGTCGTGGACCGAGCCCCGGGCCAGGTCCGGCTGACGTTCAGCGAGCCCGTGGAGCCGCGCTTCGCGGCGATCTCCGTGACCGACGCCGCCGGCCATCGCCGGACCGCGTCCAACCCGCGCCGGCCGTCCGGCGACCCCGACACCATCGTCGTCGCGCTGCGGTCCCAGCCACAGGGCTGGTATCTCGTCTACTGGCGCGTGATCTCGGTCGACGGCCACCCGGTCCGCGGTGCGTTCACGTACGCCGTCGGCCCGAACCCCGGACCGGCGCCGCAGTTCGTCGTCCCGAGCGTGTCGGAGACCGCGGCGACCCCGCGCCTGCTCGCGGCCCGCTGGATCGTGACGCTGGCGGCGATGGCCGCGATCGGGCTGTTCCTCCTGCGCATCCTGATCGCCCGCCCCGCCCGCGCCGCGAACCTGCGGCCGGTCACCGTCGCCTTCGTGATCGCGACCGGCGCCGGGCTGCTCGCCGCGCCCGTCTACCTCGTCCTCGCGACCGCCCAGTTCACGCTCCGCAGCCCGCTCGACCTCGGCGCTCTCGCTCCGCTGCTCGACGTCTCCGCCTTCGGCCGCGGCTACCTGGACCTCGAGCTCACGCTCGCGCTGTTCGCGTTCGCGGCCGGCGTCGCGATCGCGGTCGACCGTCCCGAGCGGCCCCGCCGGTCGGTCGCCGAGCTGCTCGCGCTCAGCGGCGCACTGCTCGCGGCCGCCGCGGTCGTCCTGATCCCCGGCGTCTCGGGCCACGCCGGACAGACTTCGCCCCGGGGCCTGGCGATCGCGCTCGACTGGATCCACCTCGCCGCCGGCTCGGTCTGGATCGGCGGCCTGCTCGGCCTGCTCGTCCTCTGGCGCACCGCGCCGCAGGCGCTCGCAATCACCGTCCCGCGCTTCTCCAACGTCGCGCTGGCCGCGGTCGGCGCGCTGATCGCCACCGGCATCGCCGCCGCCGTCATCCACCTCCCGGCGCTGTCGTCGCTGTGGGACACGGGCTACGGCCAGGCGCTGATCGCCAAGATCGCGCTCATCGTCGCGGCGCTCCTGCTCGCCGCCGTCAACCTCCTGCGGACCCGCCCGCGCATCCAGTCGGGACGCCCGGCCGCCAGCCGTCTCGTCTCGGGCGAGATCGTGATCGTCGCCGGAGCCGTCTTCGCCGCGGCGGTGCTGACGAGCCTTGCCCCGCCCGCCAAGGCCGTCGCCGACCTCGGCGCGCCCGCCGCCCGCGTCGGCCCCGGCCGCGTCCACACCACCGCCGCCCAGGCCGGCTACCGCCTCGCGCTGACCATCGCACCCAATCGCGCCGCGGTGCCGAACCGCTTCGCGGTCACGATCACCAAGGACGGGACGCCCGTGCAGCGAGCCGTTGTCACAGCCGGCTTCGCGATGCTCGACATGGAGATGGGCCGCCAGGCCTACCGTCTGCCCGAAGCCGCCCCCGGCGTCTACGGGCGCGACGCGCCCGCGCTCGTGATGGTCGGCCACTGGGGCCTGACGATCGACGTCGAACCGCCGCAGGGCCGCCCGTTCACGGTCACGTTCCTCGACAAGGCGAACGGATGAGCGTCCGCACGCGCCTGCTGCTCGCGCTGCTCGCCCTGGCGGCCGGGATCGCCGCGCTGATCGTGGCGTTGACACTTCTCCACGCCGTTGTCCGTTGACCGGCCTTAATCGTCCGGTTAACTTCCTTCCGGTTTCCCGGGTCAACGGAGGGGGATGCGTATGCAGGGGCGCAGATGCGTCGCGGTGGGATCGCTGCTGGCCGCAGCGATGCTGTTGAGTACAGGCACGGCGTTCGCGGGTCCGCCGGCTGGTCCGGCCGACGACCCGGGGACGATCGCGGAGACGACGCAGGCGAGCGTCGCCCGCGCGAACGATCTTGCCGCGCAGGCGTGCGCGACCGCCGCACGGTCCGCGAAGGCGCGTGATGCGGCGTCGAGCGACGTCGCCAAGACCGCCGCCGCGGCGGCCGACGCCGCCGACTGCACCGCGGCGCAGGAGAACGCGAGCAAGGAGGCCGCGTCGCTGGCCGGCGCCAACGCGGGCCCGAGCACCGACGCGAACGCCCCGGCGCCCCTCCCCGACGTTCACAACCCCGCCGACGGCGCGGTCAAGAGCGACAACATCGACTGGCTCTACAACACGCGCGGCCTCGCCGGCAACCAGACGACGCCGACCAACAACGGCAACGACGCCGGCGCGAACTTCATCCACTACGACAAGCTCGGCTACGACTTCATGATCGGCGACGGCACGGGCGGCCTCTCGATCTGGTCCTTGAAGAACCCGGAGAAGCCCAGCTTCGTCTCGGCGGTCCCGGCCGGCCAGCTCATGCAGGGCGCGGACGCGCATGGCACGGCCGACACCGACGCCCGCTTCTACGAGGGCGAGAACCCGACCGTGGACACCAAGCGCAAGCTCGTGTTCCTGGCTCGCGACCCGCGCAGCTTCGGCAACCGCTCCCACCCGAACGGCCGCACCGGCGTCTACATCATCGACGTCAAGGATCCGTGGCACCCGCAGGTCGTCGCCTACCACTGGGTCCCGGCGGGCCACACGGAGACCTGCATCAACGACTGCCGCTACCTGTGGACGGTCGGGCCGGCCAACAACGGCTCGCACACCGACGGCCAGCCGCAGGACATCGCCGGCGTGCTGCACCCGGAATGGACGGGCGTCCCGGTCTTCGTGACCGACGTGCGCGACGTCAATCACCCGTACACGTACGCGCAGCCGGTCGACCTCAAGCGCAACAACAACACGACCGCCTACACGCACAGCGTCGACGTCGACCAGAACGGCATCGCCTGGACGTCCGGCTTCGGCGGCGTGCGCGGCTTCTACACGAACGGCCTGCACCACGATCCGACGACGAACACCGACCGCTACGCGACGGCGACCGACCCGGTCCCGTACGCCGGCGGCAGCGTGCACTCCGACGATCCGCAGTTCGCGACGAGCACGCTGGAGCACAACTCCTACCACGTCACGCAGGCGGCCTCGGACCACTCGTCGCCGACGGTCGCGTCGTCTGACGGCAACACCTACAAGAAGACCGATCTCCAGTACATCACCCAGGAGAACGTCGTCAACTGCACCACGACGAGCGGCGGCGGCGCCGGCCAGTTCCGGATCGCCGACCTCGCGGGCAGCTACAACGGCGAGGACTGGTCGCCGAACCTGAGCGCGAGCAACCGCTTCTTCGTCCCCACGATCGGCAGCTACTCGGCGAAGGACTGGCCGGGCGCGAGCCCGGGCGCGAGCTGCTCGGCGCACTGGTTCACGGTGCTCGGCAACATGGTCGCGATCGCGTTCTACGGCCAGGGCACGCGCATCCTCGACGTGTCCGACCCGGCGAAGATCGACCAGGCCGCGTACATCCGCATCCCGCAGGCGACGGGCCAGCAGGCCAACAACTCCTCGGCCGCGTACTGGCACAACGGCTACGTCTACGTGGCGGACTACAACCGCGGCATCGACGTACTGCGCTACAGCGGCCCGATCAAGGGCGTCGTGCAGCCGCGCGTGTGCTGGAACTCGTGCGACTCGTCGCAGACGCCGGCCAAGACCACGAACGTCGACGCGCCCGTGGGCGGCTCGGTGCCGGCAACGCTCACGCTGACGCTCGGCGCGCCGGCCAGCTTCGGCGCGTTCACGCCGGGCGTCGCCAACGACTACAGCGCGCAGACGACGGCCAACGTCATCTCGACCGCGGGCGACGCGACGCTGAGCGTGTCCGATCCGGGTCACCTGACCAACGGCTCGTTCGCGCTGCCGGACCCGCTGCAGGTGACGCTGTCGAAGGCATCGTGGACCGGGCCGATCTCCAATGATCCGGTCACGATCGGCTTCAAGCAGCACATCAACGCCAACGACCCGCTTCGCACGGGGTCGTACAGCAAGCTGCTGACGTTCACGCTGTCGACGACGGCGCCGTAGGAAATCGTGGGCCGCCGGCGACGGCGGCCCACGCAACATCGCAAGGAGAAGTGATCGTGGTACGGAGGGGCGGCATCGTGCTCACGCTGCTGGCGGCAGCGGGGCTGGCCGCGGGCTGTGGAAGCAAGAAGGACCAGGACAAGACCGCGCTGAAGGGCACGGTGACGTTCGGCGTGCTCGCCCCGGTCGAGCGAACCGGTGAGCTCGGGACGCGCGCGAAGGACCTGACCGACGGCGCCGAGCTGGCGGTCGCCGAGATCAACGAGCGCGGCGGCGTCCTCGGGAAGAAGCTCACGCTCGACGTCGTCGACGACGCGTGCTCGGCACCGGTCGCCTACGAGGCGGCGAAGTCGTTCCTCTCCGACGGCGGCGGCACCGCCGGCGTGATCGGCGGGATGTGCGACGAGGCGGCCGAGCGCGAGGTCCCGGTGATCGACTCGACCGGGATCCCGTTCCTGGTCACCTCCGCCAACAGCGACGACCTCGTCAACCAGGACACGGCGTCGACGTACCTGATGAACGGGACCGTCTACCAGCAGGCGCTCTCGGCCGTCTTCTGGATGAACTACCGTCGGGCCGCGCGCCTGGCGGTCCTGCAGGACTCCTCGCCGGAGTCCAAGGAGCTCGCGCGGCAGGCGATCGGCCTCGTCGACCAGACCCCGAAGGTCGTCGGACTGCAGACGGTCGACGACGAGGGCAACCTCGCGACGATCGCCAAGGCGACCCTCGTGGGCAAGCCGGACTTCGTCTACTGGACCGGTGCGGCGAAGACCGGCGGCGCGCTCGCGAAGGCACTCAAGCAGGCCGGCTACAAGGGCACGTTCACGGCGTCGGCCGGATCCGAGAGCCCGGACTTCCTCGCCGCTGCGGGGCCGGACGGCGCCGAGGGGGCGTTCGTGACGGCGACCGCGTCGGGCAGCAACACGCCGACCGCGGCGCACTGGGCGGAGCGCTTCAAGCAGGTCTACAAGCGCGCGCCGGGCTTCGACGCGCTGCAGGCCTACGACGCCGTGCGCACGCTCGCGCACGCGATCGACAAGGCGCACAGCACCGACGGCAAGAAGATGCTCGCGGGCCTGACGACGCTCGATGCGAACTTCACCGACTTCCTCGGCGTGGTCCGCTTCGCGCGCGACCACACGCAGCTCTACGACAACCGGGTGATCCTTCAGGTCAAGGACGGGAAGTTCGCCTGGAACCGGTCGCTCCGCACCGACGCGCTGCAGTGAGGCTGCTCGCCGCGCTGCTCGCCGCGGCGCTGCTCGCGGCGCCGGCCGCCGCGCGCGCCGACGGCGACCCGGCGAGCGACGTCCTGATCAAGGACCGCGTCTTCTTCCCGTACTACGAGAAGCTGCCGAAGGCGAGCACGCAGGCGCTGACGGCGACGATCGCCAAGGCCAAGGCCGCCGGGTACCCGGTGCGCGTCGCGCTGATCGCGCACGTCTACGACCTCGGCTCCGCGGGACTGCTCTACCGCAAGCCGCAGAGCTACGCCCAGTTCCTCGCCCAGGAGCTCGCGCAGTTCAACGCCGACTGGTTGCTCGTCGTGATGCCGAACGGCTATGGCATCTACCACTGCGTGGCCAAGCGCGGCGTCGGGCCGTGCGAGAGCGCGCTGCCGGCGGCCGCCGACAAGCGCCGGCTCGCCTCGCTGCCGGCGCCGGGTCGCGATCTCGCCGCGGCGGGCGACACCGCGGTGCGCCGGCTGGCCGAGCTGCACGGGGCCGACCTGGGCGGGAGCCCGTTGGTTCCGATCGCGGTCGCCGCCGCGGTTCTGCTGGCCGCCGGGGGCGCCGCACTGGCGCTCCTGCGGCGCCGGCGCCGGGCGCGAGCGTAGGCCGTGGCCCAACTGGCCCTCGGGACAGCGGGAGCGCGGCGCACCAGGAGCAGCATGAAGGTCGACGAGAAGTTTCGAAAGACCAAGGAGGTGGACGCCCCACATGTCCACGCTCAAGCGATCCCGGGCCGTTCTCGCGGCCATATTGGTGCTCGCGCTCGCCGGACCGGTGACCAGCGCCGGCGCCGCCCCTGCAAGCCACCGGCACGGCACGCACGCCGCGCGTCAGCACCACAAGAAGCACCACGTGCGCCATCACCGGACCGCTTCGCACCATGCGGCCGCCGCTCCCGCCCCGGCTGCGACGCCCGCTCCGGCCGCGGCGCCCGTGGCTGCGACGGCGCCCGCGGCGCCGCCTGTCCCCGGCTCAGCCGGCTACTGGCAGCAGTTCAACTTCGGGCCCACCGGCCCGTATGGGCCGCTCGGCGACAAGGGCCCGCTGGGTCCGGGTCACCTCCCCGGCTCCTGGGACCAGTTCAACCTCGGCCCGACCGGCCCGCTCGGCCCGGGCGGTCCGCTCGGGTGAAAGCTCGCCGTCGGCGGCGGTGCGGGGACGTCCGGTTTAGACCGGATATAGCCCGCCGTCGACGGCGATCACCTTGCTCGTGACGTAGCCGTTGCGCAGGATCGCGAGCGCCAGATCGGCCACCTCGGCCGGCGTGCCGAGGCGGCCGACCGGGATCCGCTCGGCGAGCTCGGCCGGCTCTCCGGGCAGCATGCGCGTCTCGGCGATCAGCGCCGGGGCGATCGCGTTCACCGTCACGCCGTCGCGCGCCACGCGCGCCGCGAGGTGGTGGGTGAGGCCGTGCAGCGCGGACTTCGTCGCGGCGTAGTGCGGCCCGACGATCCCGCCCGTGAGCGCCGCGATCGACGACGTGAACAGCACGCGCCCGTAGCCGCGTCCGGCCATTGACGGCAGGACGCGGCGCGCGAGCAGGAACGGCGCGCGCAGGTTGACGGCGTACATGCGGTCGAACGCCTCGGCGTCGACGTCCTGCCACCGCGCGGACTGGCCGAGGCCGGCGTTGGCGGCCAGCACGTCGACCGGGCCGAGCTCGCGCTCGACGCGATCGATCAAGGCGTCCGCCGCGGCGGCCTCGCCGAGGTCGGCCTGGACGACGAGAGCGCGCGCGCCCGCGGCGCGGACGGCCTCGGCGACCGCCAGCGCATCCGCTTCGCTGTCGCGGTGATGCACGGCGACGGCGGCGCCCGCTTCGGCGAGCCGGCGGCTGAGCTCGGCGCCGATGCCGCCGCTGGCGCCGGTGACGAGCGCGGTCCTGCCTGCGAGATCCATGGCTACGCGACCGCCTCGAGCGCGCGCGCGACGCCGTCGGCGTCGACGTCCAGATGCGTGACCGCCCTCACCGCCGACGGGCCGACCGCGCCCATCCGCACGCCCTTGGACTCGAGCGCGGCGCACCACTCGCCCGCGTCGCCCTCGACGTCGAAGATCACGATGTTCGTCTCGACGGGCCAGACCGAGTAGCCGGCTTCGCGCAGCCCGTCCGCGAGCCGCGCAGCGTGCTCGTGGTCGTCCGCCAGCCGCTCCACGTGATGGTCGAGCGCATAGAGCCCGGCGGCGGCGAGGATCCCCGCCTGTCGCATCGCCCCGCCGAGCATCTGCTTATAGCGCCACGCCTCCTCGATCAGCTCCGCCGAGCCGGCGAGCACCGCGCCGACCGGCGCGCCCAGGCCCTTCGTGAGATCGAGCCATGCGGTGTCGAATCCCTCGGTGTACGAGGAGGCCGGGACGCCCGCCGACACGACCGCGTTCATCAGCCGCGCGCCGTCCATGTGCAGCCGCAGCCCGGCCTCGCGCGCCGCGTCGACGACGCCGCGCAGCTGCGCCGCCGGCCACACCCGGCCGCCCGCCATGTTCGTGGTCTGCTCGACCGAGACCAGGCGCGAGCGCGGTTCGTAGCGGTTGCCCGGCCGCCGCAGCGCGCCGCGTACGTCATCGCCGGTGAACATGCCGGCGGGCGTGTCGAGCGGCTGCACCATCGCGCCGGCGAACGCGGCCGGACCGCCGGCCTCGGCGATCAGCGGGTGCGAGCCGCGGTGGAGGATCACCTCGTCGCCGCCGGGACGGATGTGCAGCCGGAAGGCGATCTCGTTGCACATCGTGCCGGAGGGGAGGAAGACCGCGGCCTCGAAGCCGAGCAGCGCGGCGACGCGCGCGCACAGCTCCGAGACCGTGGGGTCTTCGAAGCGCTGCTCGTCACCCACCTCGGCTTCGGCCATCGCCCGCCGCATGGCGGGCGTCGGCCGGGTCTGCGTGTCGGAATAGAGATTGACGAGCGGGTTCACCGCCCGGACGCTACTTCAGGCGGTTCTTGACGTACTTCTGGAACTGCGCCAGCGCGGACCGCGGGGTGCCGTCCGGGTTCACCAGTCCGGCGTCGAAGGTCGCGCCCGGCGCCTCGCCGAACCACCGGTACACGTACAGCCGCGTGAGCTTGGAGCGGTAGCCGCTCCGCTTGGAGTCGTACCGATCCGCGAGCTGGAACATGTACTTGGTCGCCGACGACGCGCGCGCCGTCGACGTCTTGAAGTCCGGCAGGAACGTCACGATGCCGCCGGTCTCGGTCAGCCACAGCTGGCCGGGGACGGTCTTGAGCACGCTCGTCAGCCCCTTGGACTGGCGGCGGTTGACGTCCTTGTAGTTGTGCAGGCCCCAGATCGTGCCGCGGCCGTGCGAGTAGTGCAGGAAGCTCTTCAGCCAGCTCGTCACGTTGCTCTGGTCGAGCACGTCGGCGGCCATCACGGTGCAGCCCTTGCAGGCCTTGCGCAGCGTGTCGTAGTACTGGACCGCGCGCTTCGGGCTGCTGTGCGTCGGCTGCGAGACGTGGTTCTCCTCGTTCCACGGGCTGTATGTCTTCACCCACGGGTACGCCTTGTGGAAGCGCGTCACGGCCGACTTGTAGGCCGACGTCGACGGCGCCTTGCATGCGCTCGACCTCGAGTACTTGCCGCTCTCGTAGCAACCACGACGCGCGGAGAAGGCGACGAGCACGTCCTGGCCCGCGGCGTGGGCGCGGTTCATGAAACCCACGACCTCGTTGTTCTGACCGGCGTTCTTGTACCAGTCCCACGGGACGATGTAGCGGACGCGCTTGAGCTTGAGCGCTTGCCACGCGGGTTGATCGAACATGGCGGGACTCTGCTCGCTCATGCCGACGCGGTAGTTCGCTGATGCGGTCGCCGGCAGGGCGAGGATCATGGCCGCGAGCGCGGCCAGCGAGGCGATTCTCCTCAGATGCATGGCCATCGGAACCCGCCTCCCACCCCTGGAGTTGCTTAAAGACAGACTTAAGATCGGCGCTTCTAAGCTCCTAGAAGCACCTGATGGCGATCGATACACCACTCGCAGAGCGGCTGCGCGAGCAGCGGCGCGGGCTGCCCGATCAACCGGGCGTGTACCTGTTCCGCGACGCGCGCGGGCGGGTGATCTACGTCGGCAAGGCCAAGTCGATCCGCAAGCGGGTCGCCAGCCACTTCTCGAACCCGGCGGTCTATGGCACGACCGCCCTGACGACCGAGATCGACCACATCGAGTCGCTCGTCGTGCAGACCGAGGCCGAGGCGCTGCTGACCGAGCAGAACTTCATCAAGCAGTACAAGCCGAAGTTCAACATCCGCCTGCGCGACGACAAGTCGTATCCCTATATCGCGATCAGCCTCGACGAGGACTTCCCGCGCGTGTATTTCACGCGCGAGCGGCATAAGCGCGAGCGCGCGTACTTCGGCCCGTACAGCTCCGCCAAGCGCGTCAGGGGCACGCTCGACCTGCTCGGCAAGATCTTCCTGTTCCGCTCCTGCGAGGGCCCGGAGCCCGGCCGCCACAGCGGCTCGCCGTGCCTTGACTACTACATCAAGCGCTGCGGCGCGCCCTGCGTCGGCTTCGTCTCCAAGGAGGAGTACCGGGAGGGCATCGAGGGCGTGATGACGTTCCTCTCCGGGCGCTTCAAGCAGATCGAGCGCGACCTCGAGAAGCGGATGTACTTCGCCGCCGGCGAGCGCGACTACGAGCAGGCGACGGTCGAGCGCAACCGCCTGCAGTCGGTGCGCGCGCTGCTCGAGCGCCAGCGCGTCGCCGACGGCGGCGCGGGCACCTACGACGCCGTCGCGGTGGCGGTGGAGGGGGTGGAGGCCAACGCGCAGGTGTTCCAGGTGCGCGACGGCGTGCTCTCGGACCGCCAGTCCTTCTACCTCGAGAACCAGGCCGAGCAGAGCCCGGCGATCGTCGCCGAGGAGTTCATGCTCCAGTACTACGCGAGCGCGCTCTCGATCCCCAACCTGATCGTCGTCCAGCACGACATGGTCGACGGGTCCGAGCTCGAGCTGCTCGGGCAGCTGCTCAGCGAGCGGCGCGACGGGCCGGTCGAGATCCGTGCCTCCGAGCGCGGCGGCAAGCGCCGCATCCTCGACCTCGCCGAGCGCAACGCGCGGCTCGCGCTCGACCAGGAGAAGCTCAAGCTCGAGCGCCGCCGCCAGATGCGCGTCGAGTCGCTGACCGGGCTGCAGGACGCCCTGCGGCTCGACACGCTGCCGGTCCGCATCGAGTGCTTCGACATCTCGCATCTCGGCGGCACCTACACGGTCGCGTCGATGGTCGTGTTCGAGGGCGGCGCGCCGAAGAAGAGCGATTACCGGCGCTTCACGATCCGCGAGGTCGAGCCCGGCGATGATTACGCGGCGATGGAGCAGGTGCTTTCGCGCCGGGAGGCACAGTGGCGCAAGCAGGCGGAGCGCTCGCCGTACGACGCCGAGCGCGATCCGAGCTTCGCCGCGCTGCCGAATCTCGTGGTGATCGACGGCGGCAAGGGACAGCTCGCGGCGGGCCTGCCCCCGCTGGAGACCTTCCGCGACCGCGGCGTCGCCGTCGTATCGCTGGCCAAGCGCATCGAGGAGGTCTTCACCCCGGGCAGCTCGACGCCGATCGTGCTCCCGCATGAGACGCCGGAGCTGCAGCTGCTGCAACGCGTCCGGGACGAGGCGCATCGTTTCGCCATCACCCACCACCGGATCCGGCGCGACAAGGCGATGACCGAATCGATCATGGACGAGCTCCCCGGCATCGGCCCGGCGCGCAAGCGCGCGCTGCTCAAGCACTTCGGCTCGCCCGAGGCCGTCCTCGGCGCGAGCCGCGAGGACCTGGAGAACGTCCCCGGATTCCCGCAGAAGGTCGCGCGCGACCTCTACGCCCACCTCAACAAGACAGGCAGGTAGCGGCGCATGGCAAACGCGGTCCGGGACGAGCAGGTCGACGGTCGCAAGCCCGGCTCCAACCTGCGAGACCTGGTCGTCATCTCCGGCCTCTCCGGCGCCGGCAAGTCGTCGGCGATGAACGTGTTCGAGGACGCGGGCTACTTCTGCGTCGACAACCTGCCGGCGGAGATGATCCGCTCGCTCGCGGAGCTGTTCATGCACCAGGGCTCGCGCGTCGAGCTCGCGGCGGTCGTGTGCGACTCGCGCGGGGGCGAGTACCTCGCCGCGCTGGCGGGGGTGATCGACCAGCTGGCCGACGCGGGCGTCGTGCACCGCGTCGTCTTCCTCACCGCCGACGAGGAGGCGCTCGTCAACCGCTACAAGGAGACGCGCCGGCGCCATCCGCTGGCGCCGCACGGCAGCGTCATCGACGGCATCCGCGCCGAGATCGACTTACTGGCGCCCGTGCGCGAGCGCGCGGATCTGGTGATCGACACGTCGGGCCTCTCGGCCGCCGCGCTGCGGCGCAAGGTCGCCGACGAGCTGCTGTCGCCCGCGTCGCCCGGCCGCCTCGCCGTCACCTTCACTTCCTTCGGGCACAAGCACGGTCCGCCGCGCGACGCCGACATCGCCTTCGACGTCCGTTTCCTGCCCAACCCGCACTACGAGTCCGATCTGCGGCCGCTGACGGGCTTCGACGAGCGGATCGTCGCCTACGTCGCGCGCGACGGGCGCCTGGACGAGTTCTACGGCCACGTCGTCCCGCTGCTCGAGTTCCTGCTCCCGCAGTACGTGGCCGAGGGCAAGGCGCATCTGATGGTCGCGATCGGCTGCACCGGCGGGCGCCATCGCTCGGTCGCGATCGCCGAGCACCTCGCGAACGTGTTCCGCGACCGCGAGGAGTACTTCGTGGAGGTGTCGCACCGCGACGTCGACCGGCTGCCGATGCGCACGGTTCGGTAGCCTGACCGGCCGCCTCTCTCACCTCGGAAAGGGTTTCAAGATGGCTGTACGCGTCGGCATCAACGGCTTCGGCCGAATCGGCCGTAACGTCTTCCGCGCGGCGCATGAGTCCGACGCCGACGTCGAGATCGTTGCCGTCAACGACATCACGGACGCCGGCACGCTCGGCCACCTCCTCAAGTACGACTCGGTCTACGGCCCGTTCCCGGGCGAGGTCACGGTCGGCGAGGGCGCTCTGACCGTCGACGGCCGCGAGGTCAAGGTGCTCGCCGAGCGCGACCCGGGCGCGCTCCCGTGGGGCGACCTCGGCGTCGACGTCGTGATCGAGTCGACGGGCTTCTTCACCAAGCGCGACGACGCCGCCAAGCACCTCGACGGCGGCGCGAAGAAGGTCATCATCTCCGCGCCCGCGACCGGCCCGGACGCCACGTTCGTCCTCGGCGTCAACTTCGACGAGACGTACGACCCGGAGAGCCACCACGTCATCTCCAACGCGTCGTGCACGACGAACTGCCTCGCGCCGGCGGCGAAGGTGCTGCACGACACGATCGGCATCACGCACGGGCTGATGACGACGATCCACGCGTACACGGCCGACCAGCGCCTCCAGGATGCGCCCCACAAGGACCTCCGCCGCGCCCGCGCGGCGGCGATCAACCTCGTCCCCGCCTCCAGCGGCGCGGCGAAGGCGATCGGCCTGGTCATCCCGGAGCTCAACGGCAAGCTGCACGGATTCGCGGTGCGCGCCCCCGTCCCGACCGGCTCGGTCGTCGACCTCACCGCCGTCGTCTCGCGCGAGACGACCAAGGAGGAGATCAACGAGGCGTTCGCGGCCGCGGCCGACACCGGCGCCTTCACCGGGATCCTCAAGTACACGGCCGACCCGATCGTCTCCTCGGACATCGTCAAGTCGCCGTACTCGTCGATCTTCGACTCCGAGCTGACGTCCGTGCTCGAGGGCACGCTGGTCAAGATCCTCGCGTGGTACGACAACGAGTGGGGCTACTCCAACCGCTGCGTGGAGCTCGCCCAGAAGGTGCTCGTGCGTGCGCACGCTTGACGATCTCGACGTCGAGGGCAAGCGGGTCCTCGTCCGCGTCGACTTCAACGTCCCGCTGGACGAGGACCGACACATCACCGACGACGCCCGCATCCGCGCGGCGCTGCCGACGCTGCGCGAGCTGCGCGAGAAGGGCGCGAGCGGGCTCGTCCTGCTCGCGCACCTCGGCCGGCCGAAGGGGCGCGACGCGACGTTCTCGCTGCGTCCCGCGGCGGAGCGCCTCTCCGAGCTGCTCGGCGTCGAGGTCCAGCTCGCACCGGACCTCGACAGCGTGCCCGACGGCGAGGTGGTGATGGTCGAGAACGTCCGCTTCTTCGGCGGCGAGACCAAGAACGACCCGGAGCTGGCCAAGCGCTACGCGGCGCTGGCCGACGCGTACGTCAACGACGCGTTCGGCGCGGCGCACCGCGCGCACGCGTCCACCGAGGGCGTCGCGCACCTGCTCCCGTCGGCGGCCGGGCGGCTGCTCGAGCGCGAGGTCGAGACGCTGACCGGCCTGCTCGAGGACCCGAAGCGGCCGCTCGTGGCGGTCGTCGGCGGCGCCAAGGTGACCGACAAGATCGGCGTGCTCGAGGCGTTCCTCGAGCAGGCCGACACGGTGCTGATCGGCGGCGCGATGGGCTTCCCGTTCTTCAAGGCGCAGGGCCATTCGGTCGGCGCCTCGCTGTGCGAGGAGGAGGGTGTCGAGCCCGCCTCCAAGCTGCTCGGCAACGACAAGCTCGAGCTGCCGACCGACCTCGTCGCCGGCCGCGAGTTCAATGCCGACACCGAGGTGCGCGAGCTGTCCGAGGTCGACGTGCCCGACGGGTGGATGGGCCTGGACATCGGCGCCGGCACGGCGGAGCGCTACATGGCGGCGATCGCCGCCGCGGGCACGGTGTTCTGGAACGGCCCGATGGGCGCCTTCGAGCTCGAGCCGTTCGCGGCCGGGACCAAGGCCGTCGCCGAGGCGATGGCGTCCACTGATGCGACCACGGTCGTCGGCGGCGGCGACTCCGCCGCGGCGCTCGCGGCCTTCGGGCTCGCCGACCGCGTCGATCATCTCTCGACCGGCGGCGGCGCGTCGCTGGAGCTCGTCGAGGGCCGGGAGCTGCCCGGGGTGGTGGCGCTGTCGTGAGCGACCGCCGGCGGTTCATCGCGGGCAACTGGAAGATGAACAAGACCATCGCGGAGGCCGAGGAGCTCGTCCAGGCCCTGCTTCCGCGCGTCGGCGCCGTCGAGGACGTCGACGTGGTCGTCTGCCCGCCGTACCTGTCGCTGCAGGCGGTAGTCGACTCCGCGCGCGGCAGCGCCGTCCAGGTCTACGCACAGAACATGCACGAGCAGGACGCGGGCGCGTTCACCGGCGAGGTCTCGGCGCCGATGCTGACCGAGATCGACGTCGCGGGCGTGATCCTCGGGCACTCCGAGCGCCGCCAGCTCTGCGGCGAGACCGACCGCGCGCTGCAGCTGAAGGTCCCCAAGGCACTCGAGTCCGGGCTCATCCCGATCCTGTGCGTGGGCGAGACGGAGGAGGAGCGCGAACGCGGCGACACCGAGCGCAAGCTGCGCCACCAGGTGCAGGAAGGGCTCGAGAAGGTGCCCAAGGAGCGCCTGCACGAGGTCGTCGTCGCCTACGAGCCGATCTGGGCGATCGGCACCGGCCTGGTCGCCACGCCCGAGCAGGCGCAGGACGCGATCGCGTTCGTGCGCGCGCTGGTGCAGGGCTTCGACAAGGAGGCCGGCAACCGGGTGCGGATCCTCTACGGCGGCTCGCTCAAGCCCGACAACGCGGCGGAGCTGCTGGCGCTGCCCGACGTCGACGGCGCGCTCGTCGGCGGGGCGTCGCTCGACGCCGAGTCGTTCGCGACGATCGTGGAGACCGCCCGCGCATGAGCGTCCCGTCCGTCTGCCTCGTCGTGCTCGACGGCTGGGGGCTCGCGCCCGACGGCCCGGGCAACGCGATCTCGCTCGCGAGCACGCCCGTGTTCGACGAGCTGTGGGGCGAGCACCCGCACACGACGCTGACCGCGATGGGGCCGAGCGTCGGCCTTCCCGACGGGCAGATGGGCAACTCGGAGGTCGGGCACCTCAACCTCGGCGCCGGCACGATCGTGCCGCAGGACCTCGCGCGCATCGACGCCGCCGTCGAGGACGGCTCGCTGGCCTCCAACGAGGTCCTGCAGGCTGCAATGAAGGACGCCCCGCGCGTGCACCTGATCGGCCTGGTCTCCGACGGCGGCGTGCACTCGTCGGACCGCCACCTGCGCGCGCTCGTCGAGCTCGCGCAGGGCGACGTCGTCGTGCACGCGTTCACCGACGGGCGCGACACGTCGCCGACCGGCGGCGCGAAGTACCTCGCCGAGGTCGAGTCGTGGGGCGCGCGCGTGGGGTCGGTCGTCGGGCGCTACTTCGCGATGGACCGCGACAAGCGCTGGGACCGCATCCAGAAGGCGTACGACCTGCTCGTGCACGGCAAGGCCGAGCACCACTGCGAGACCGCGGAGGACGCGGCCAAGGCCGCCTACGAGCGCGAGGAGACGGACGAGTTCATCGCGCCGACGCTGGTCGGCGACGAGGCGCGCATCCGTCCCGGCGACTCGGTGATCGCGTTCAACTTCCGGCCCGACCGGATGCGCGAGATCACGCTCGCGCTCGCCGACCCGGACTTCACCGAGATCGACCGCGGCGGCGCCGGGGTGGTCGAGCGCTACACGACGCTGGCGCAGTACGAGGAGGACTGGGACTATCCCGTCGTCTTCCCGCCGAAGCGGCCGGACGTCACGATCGCGCAGGTGATCGCCGACGCCGGCAAAGGCCAGCTGCACGTCGCCGAGACCGAGAAGTACCCGCACGTGACGTACTTCTTCAACGGCGGCGAGGAGGAGCCGTACGACGGCGAGGTGCGCGAGCTGGTGCCTTCGCCGCGCGACGTGCCGACCTACGACCACAAGCCCGAGATGAGCGCGCGCGAGGCGACGGACGCCTTCGTCGAGCACTTCAACGGCGACAAGCCGGCGTTCGCCATCATCAACTTCGCGAACCCGGACATGGTCGGCCACACCGGGGTCATCGAGGCGGCGGTCGAGGCCGTCGAGACGGTCGACGAGTGCCTCGGGCGCGTCGTCGACGCCGTCCACGCGGCCGGCGGCGCATGCATCGTCACCGCCGATCACGGCAACTGCGATCACATGCTCAACGACGACGGCTCCGTCAACACCGCCCACTCGCTCAACCCGGTGCCGTTCATCGTGACCGCCGGGGCCGAGGCGCTCGACGGCGAGGGCATCCTCGCCGACGTCGCGCCCACCGCGCTCGCGCTGCTGGGGATCGAGCAGCCCGAGGCGATGACCGGGCGCTCGCTGATCGCCTAGGTACGCCCGCGGGAGTACGCCGCGCGGCCGATGACGGGGCCGCGCGGTGCGCCTAGGCTGGCCGGATGCAGCGGCGGACCGATCTCGCCATCGCGGCCGGAGTCGCCGGGCTGACGGTCGCCGCCACCGCGCTGACGAGCCGCTACCACGACGGAACGCCCGGGGTGCTCGGCTTCGCGCTGCTCGGGGGCGCGGGACTGGCGCTGACCTGGCGCCGCGACAATCCGGGCGCCGTGCTCGCGGCGGTGCTGGCGCTGACGCTTGCGTACTGGCTGCTGGACCTACCGGGCGGGCCGGTGTTCCTGCCGCTGATCGTCGCGTTCTTCAGCGCGCACCTCGAGGGCCGGCGGCTCGCCGCCGCGCTCTCGCTCGCCGGCGGCTGGATCGGGTTCGCGTTCCTCGCGCCGCTCGCGCGCGGCGACGCCGTCACCGCGGGCGGCGCCGGGTCGCTCGCCGCCTGGCTGCTGGTCCTGCTCGGCGCGGCCGAGGCGATCCGCTGGCGCCGCGCGTACCGCGCCGAGGCGCGCAGGGCGCGCGAGGACGAGGCGCGCCGGCAGCGCGGCGAGGAGCGGCTGCGGATCGCGCGCGAGCTCCACGACGTGCTCGCGCACGACATCTCGCTGATCAACGTCCAGGCCGGCGTCGCGCTGCACCTGATCGACGAGCGGCCGGAGCAGGCGCGCGACGCGCTCGCGGCGATCAAGCACGCGAGCAAGGACGCGCTCGGCGAGCTGCGCTCGGTGCTCGAGGCGCTGCGCGCGGACGGGCCGGCCCCGCGTGCGCCCACCGCCGGCCTGGCGCGGCTCGACGAGGTGGTCGCGGGCGCGGCCGCCGCGGGCCTGCGGCTGGACACCGAGATCGAGGGCGATCCCGCGCCGCTGCCCGCGGCGGTCGATCTCGCCGCGTTCCGCATCGTGCAGGAGGCGGTGACCAACGTGATCCGCCACGCGGGCACGGCGAGCGCCGCGGTCCGCTTGCGCTACGAGCCCGGCGACCTGGTCGTCGAGGTCTGCGACGAGGGCGTGGGCGGGACGGTGAACGGCCACGGCAACGGGCTCGCCGGCATGGCCGAGCGCGCCGCCGCGCTCGGGGGCACGCTCGCCGCGGGCCCGCGCTCCGGCGGAGGCTTCCGCGTGTACGCGAGGCTGCCGCGGAGCACGCCCGGGGCGTCGCCGGGAGTCTCGCCCCCTGGGCTCCCGGGCGAAACGAGCCCCGAGCGAAGCGGTGATGAGGCCGCACGCCGAGGCAGGAGCGAGGCTTCGCCATGATCCGCATCCTGCTGGCCGACGACCAGGCCCTCGTGCGGGCCGGCTTCCGCGCGCTGCTGGAGGCGCAGGACGACGTCGAGGTGATCGGCGAGGCGGCGGACGGGGCGCAGGCCGTCGCGCTCGCTCGCCGGGCCGACATCGTGCTGATGGACATCCGCATGCCGGGCGTGGACGGGATCGAGGCGACGCGCCGGATCGGCGCCGATCCCTCGCTCGAGCACGTGCGGATCGTGATGCTGACCACGTTCGACCTCGACGAGTACGTGTTCGAGGCGCTGCGGGCCGGCGCGAGCGGCTTCCTGGTCAAGGACACCGAGCCGGTCGACCTCTTGAAGGCGATCCACGTCGTCGCCGCCGGCGACGCGCTGCTCTCGCCCGGCGTGACGCGCCGCCTGATCGCCGACTACGCGTCGCGCCCCGCGAGCGGGCCGCGAGTCCGCGCGGACGTCCTCGCCGAGCTGACCGAGCGCGAGCGAGAGGTCGTCGCGCTCGTGGCGCACGGGCTGACGAACCACGAGATCGCCGAGTCGCTGGTGATCAGCCCAGCGACGGCGAAGACGCACGTCAGCCGCGCGCTCGGCAAGCTCGGCGCGCGCGACCGCGCGCAGCTCGTCGTCGCGGCGTACCAGAGCGGCCTCGTACGCCCGTAGCCGTACGCGCGAAGTGTCATCCCCGGGCCGATGCCGGTGCAGCCGGCGGGGGCGACAGTTCCGGCCATGACCGCTCCCGCAGCCTCCGCCTCCGCCGCCGTGAAGCGCTATGGCGACGTCCGCGCGCTCGACGGCGTCACCGTCGCGTTCGATCGCGGCGCCTTCACCGCGATCATGGGACCATCCGGTTCGGGCAAGTCGACGCTGATGCACTGCGTCGCCGGGCTCGACGCGCTGACGGCCGGCGAGGTCGCAATCGGCGGCACGCCGCTGTCGGGCCTGTCCGATCGCGAGCTGACGCTGCTGCGGCGCGAGCGCGTCGGGTTCGTCTTCCAGGCCTTCAACCTGCTGCCGGCGCTGGATGCGCGCGAGAACATCCTCCTGCCCCTGCGCCTCGGCGGGCGCGACCCGGACGCGGAGTGGCTCGAGCAGGTGATCGACACGGTGGGCCTGCGCGACCGCCTGAGTCACCGGCCGTCGGAGCTCTCGGGCGGGCAGCAGCAGCGCGTCGCGGTGGCGCGCGCGCTGGCCTCGCGGCCGGAGATCGTCTTCGCCGACGAGCCGACCGGCAACCTCGACAGCCGCTCGAGCGCCGAGCTGCTCGCGTTCCTGCGCCGCACGGTCGACGCACTCGGCCAGACGCTCGTGATGGTCACGCACGACCCCGTCGCGGCCGCCTACGCCGACCGCGTGCTGTTCCTCGCCGACGGCCGGATCGTGGCCGAGCTGCAGGAGCCGACGGCGGACGCCGTGCTCGACCGCCTGAAGGGAATCGAGGCATGACCGCGCTGGCCCTGCGCGGCCTGCTTGCGCGCCGCCGCCGGCTCGCCGGCACATTCCTCGCCGTCTTCCTCGGCGTGTCCTTCCTCTCCGGCGCGCTTGTGCTCGGCTCCACGCTCGCGCGCAACTTCGACTCGCTGTTCGCCGAGGCCAACGCCGGCACCGATGCCGCCGTGCGCAGCGCCGCCGGCGTCTCGTCCGTCGACGGGACCGACCGCGGCCCGATCGACGCCGCGCTGCTCGGGCGGGTCCGTGCGGCGCCCGGGGTCGAGGCGGCCGAGGCGGTCGTCAGCGGCTACGGTGCGCTGCTCGGCGCCGACGGCAAGGCCGTCGGTGGGAACGGGCCGCCGCGCCTCGCCGGCAACTGGATCGCCACGCCGCAGCTGAACGCGTACAAGCTCGTCGAGGGCCGGGCGCCGCGTGCGGCGGGCGAGGTCGTGATCAACCGCGGCGCCGCCGACGCGGGCGGCTTGAAGCTCAGCGACACCACGACGCTTCAGACGCCTGCGCCGACGCGCGTGAGGATCGTCGGGATCGCCACCTTCGGCTCCGCCGACGGGCTCGGGCAGTCGACGTTCGTGGCGCTGACGACGGCGCAGGCGCAGCAGCTCGTGCTGCATCGCGCCGACCGCATCAGCACGATCCGCGTGGCGGCCGAGCCCGGCGTCTCGCAGAGCGAGCTCGTGCGCCGCCTGCGGGCCGTGCTCCCGAAGGGCGTCGACGTCGTCACCGGCGCGCAGCTCAGTGCCGAGGACTCCGACCAGATCAGCGGCGAGTTCCTCGACATGCTGCGCGCGTTCCTGATCGTGTTCGCGGCGATCGCCCTGCTCGTGGCGACGTTCAGCATCCACAACACGCTCTCGATCGTGGCGGCCCAGCGCACGCGCGAGTCGGCGCTGCTGCGCGCGCTCGGCGTTTCCCGCGGGCAGGTCGCGCGGCTGCTCGCGACCGAGGCGCTCGCCGTCGGCGCGACGGCGTCGGTCGCGGGGATCCTCGGCGGCCTCGGGATGGCGACGGGCCTGAAGGCGATGTTCGACGCGTTCGGCGGAGCGCTGCCGGATGGCGGCCTTGTGGTCACGCCCGTGACGGTGATCGTCTCGCTCGGCGTCGGCACGCTCGTCACGCTCGTCGCGGGTCTGAGCCCGGCGAGGCGCGCGGGCCGCGTGCCGCCGGTCGCCGCGCTGCGTGAGACCGCCGCGGAGGCGCACGGGAGCTCGCTCGCCGGCTCGCTCGCCGGGCTGGCGGGCAGGCCGCTGCGCGGCGTCACCGGAGCGATCGCGCGCGACAACGCCCGCCGCAACCCGCGCCGCACGCTCAACACCGCGTCGGCGCTCGCCGTGGGGGTCGCCGTCGTCACGCTCGCAACGGTGTTCGTCACGTCGCTGAAGGCATCCGTCCAGGACAGCGTCACCGAGTCCTTCGCGGGCGATCTTGCGGTCGCGCCGACGGGCTGGGGCGGTCCCGGCGGCGGGCTCGATCCCGCGCTCGCGCGCCGCATCGGCGCACTCCCGCAGGTCGAGCGCGCGGTCGGGCTCGGGGTGGGAAGCGCGCACGTGGCGGATGACGACGTCACCGTGTCCATCGCCGACCTGCGGGCGCTGTCCGCTGTCACCGACCTCGGCGGGGACCCGCTCGCGGGCGACCTCGCCGTATCGCGCAAGGTCGCGGACGAGCACGGCTGGCGTGCAGGCTCGCGCGTGCGTGTCCGGTTCCTCGACGGCAGCGCGCCGGTCATGCGGATCGGAGCGGTCTACGAGAACCGCCGGCTGCCGGGCGACTACCTGCTCTCGCGCGCCGCGTGGTCGCCGCACGCGGGCCAGGACCTCGACCGGGCGGTGTACGTCGTGCTCCACCCCGGCGCGCGCGGCGGGCAGGCGGCGGTCGCGCGCCTGGCCGGCGATGCGAGCGTGCGGACGAAGCCCCAGTACGCCGAGGCGGCCGCCGGCGGGTTGAATGTGCTGCTCGGCCTGGTCTACGTGATGCTGCTGATCGCGATCGCGATCGCGCTGATGGGCATCGGCAACACGCTCGCGCTCTCGGTGCACGAGCGCACGCGCGAGCTCGGCATGTTGCGGGCGGTCGGCGCCACCCGCGGACAGGTGCGCGCGATCGTGCGCGGCGAGTCGCTGATCGTCGCGGCGCTCGGCACCGCCGCCGGGCTGCTGGCCGGCTTCGCGCTGGGCGCGCTGCTCGTGCGGATCGCGTCGGTCGACGCCTTCGCGGTCGGGCCGACCCGACTCCTCGCCGTCGCGATCGTCGGCGTCCTCTCAGGCGCCCTCGCCGCCCTGCGCCCGGCCCGCCGGGCCGCGCGGCTGGAGATCCCACGCGCGCTGGCGGCGCTATAGCGGGGAACGTCAAGGGCGGCGGGTGCGAGCCGCGCGGCGGGGCTTCGGCCGGACCCGTTGCCTGCGCAACTACTCTCCGCTAGACTCACACCATGGCACAGGCGCACTTGCTACAGGAACCGGCGGTCCAGCTCTCCGCGACTGAGCTCGGAGCCTGGCGGGGCCTGCTGCGCGTGCACTCCGCGCTGGTCAAGCAGCTCGACGCCGAGCTCGCCTCGGCCCACAAGCTCCCGCTCAGCTCGTACGAGGTGCTGCTCAACCTCGAGTCGGCGCCCGGCCGCAAGCGCCGGATGGCCGAGCTCGCCGACTCCGTGTTGCTCTCGCGCTCGGGCATGACGCGGCTCGTGGATCGGCTCGAGAAGGACGGGTTGGTGCTACGCGACGGCTGCACCGACGACGGCCGCGGCTCGTACGCGGTGCTGACGGAGAAGGGCGCCGAGGCGCTCGAGGAGGCGCGCCGCACTCACCTGGGCGGCGTGCGCCGGAAGTTCCTCTCCCAGTTCGAGGAGCACGAGCTGCGCGTGCTCGCCGGCTACTGGGACCGCGTCATCCCCGGCGCCTCCGGCCTCCAGTAGCTCACCGTTCGGTGAGCGAACAACCGTGCGCTGTCGTTGACAGCGCCGCTTTGGACTGCCACGCTGTCTGAGCGCACAAGTGTGCGTGATGCGAACGGAGGAGGGCCCGTTGAGGCAGTTCACGTACTCGGCGCTTCCCGGCCGGGTCGTCTTCGGCGCCGGTGCGGCGCGCACCATGCTCAGGCCTGAGCTCGAGGCGCTCGGCGCGCGGCGCGTGCTGCTGATCGCGGCCGAGCCGGAGCTGCCGCTCGCGCGCGAGCTCGCGGGCGACGTCGCCGCCGAGTTCACCGAGGTGCGCGGGCACGTGCCGGTCGAGATCGCGCGCCGCGCGGTCGCCGCGGCCGCAGGGGCCGACGCGCTGCTGAGCGTCGGCGGCGGCTCGACCACCGGCACCGCGAAGGCCGTGGCGCTCGAGACCGGGCTGCCGATCGTCGCCGTGCCCACGACCTACGCCGGCTCGGAGATGACGCCGGTGTGGGGGCTCACCGAAGGCCGGCGCAAGACGACGGGCAGCGACCCGCGCGTGCTGCCGAAGGTCGTCGTCTACGACCCGGAGCTGACGACGACGTTGCCGCCGCAGGTCACCGGCCCGAGCGCGCTGAACGCGATCGCCCATTGCGTCGAGGCGTTCTACGGCCCGCGCGCGAACCCGATCGCGTCGCTGATGGCCGAGGAGGGCATCGGCGCGCTCGCGCTCGGCGTGCCCGCGGCGATCGAGCGCCCGGACGACCTCGGGGGCCGCTCCGACACGCTCTACGGCGCCTATCTCGCCGGCGCGGCGTTCGCCTCCGCGGGCTCGGGCATGCACCACAGGATCTGCCACATCCTCGGCGGCGCGTTCGACCTTCCGCACGCCGACCTGCACGGCGTGATGATCCCGCAGGTCGCCGCCTATCAGGAGGCGTACGAGCCCGCGGCGATGGCGCGCGTGGCGCGGGCGCTCGGCGCGCCCGAGGCCGGGCCGGCGCTGTTCGACCTCGCCGTGCGGATCGGCGCGCCGACGGCCCTGCGCGACATCGGCCTGCAGGACCTCGACGAGGCGGTCAGCCTGGTGGAGGAGACATATCCGGATGCACGCGGGCTGCTCGAGGCCGCGTACGAAGGCCGACGACCCGTGGAGACAGCATGCGAAACCTCACCGACACGGACCTGACCGAGGCGGTCATCGCCTCGTTCAACGGCTCCGAGCGCTTCAAAGAGATCGCCGACAGCCTCGTCCGCCACCTGCACGCGTTCGCGTCGGAGGTGCAGCTGACCGAGGAGGAGTGGTTCGCGGGGATCGACTTCCTCACGCGCACGGGCCACATCACCGACGACAAGCGGCAGGAGTTCATCCTGCTCAGCGACGTCCTCGGCCTGTCGATGCTCGTGGTCGGCATCAACAACCGGCGCCCGCCCGAGGCGACCGAGAGCACCGTGTTCGGGCCGTTCTTCGTCGAGGGCTCGCCGGCCTTCGAGAACGGCGACGACCTCGGCGCGGGCGCGCCGGGCGAGCCGTGCTTCATGGAGGGCCGCGTGCTCGACCTCAACGGCGAGCCCGTGCCGGACGCGCTGATCGACGTCTGGCAGGCCGACGAGGACGGCTTCTACGACGTCCAGTACGCGGACCTCGACCAGCCGCGCGGGCGCGGCCACCTGCGCAGCGACGCCGACGGGCGCTTCTGGTTCTGGTCGGTCAAGCCTGTGGCGTATCCGATCCCGGCCGACGGCCCCGTCGGCGAGCTGCTGGCGGCGGGCGCGCGCGGCCCGATGCGCCCCGCGCATGTGCACTTCAAGATCGAGGCCGAGGGCTTCCAGACGCTGATCACACATGTCTTCGCCGACGGCGACGAGTACCTCGACAGCGACGCGGTCTTCGGCGTGCGATCGAACCTGATCGGCCATTTCGAGCATCACGAGCCGGGTGCCGCGCCCGATGGGTCCGAGATGGACGTGCCGTTCTGGACGATGCGCTACGACATGGTGCTGGCGCCATGATCGAGACCGACGTCCTGATCGTCGGCTCCGGGCCGGCCGGCAGCTCGAGCGCGCTGTTCCTCAGCACCTACGGCGTGCAGAACATGGTGATCACGAAGTACCGCTGGACGGCGAACACGCCGCGCGCTCACATCACCAACCAGCGGGCCGTCGAGATCATGCGCGACATGGGCCTGGAGGGCGAGATCAAGGCCAAGGGCGTGCCGCAGCCGCTGATGGGCGACACGGTGTTCTGCACGAGCCTGGCGGGCGACGAGCTCGCGCGGCTGCATACCTGGGGGACGCATCCGGCCCGGCTGGCCGACTACACGCTCGCCAGCCCCTGCATCCACTACGACCTGCCGCAGGACATCTTCGAGCCGATCATCCTCGGCGAGGCCGCCCGCCGGGGCACCCGCGTGCGCTTCGACACCGAATACCTCTCATACGTCCAGGACGCCGACGGCGTCACCGTCACGGCGCTGGACCGGCTGACGGGCGACACGTTCGAGATCCGCGCGAAGTACCTGATCGGCGCCGACGGCGGCCGCTCGAAGATCGCGCAGGACCTCGCCCTCCCGATGGAGGGCGAGATGGACCGGGCGGGCTCGATGAACATCGTCTTCCACGCCGACCTCTCCAAGTACGTCGCGCACCGGCCGAGCGTCCTCTACTGGGTGATGCAGCCGGGCGCCGACATCGGCGGCATCGGCATGGGCCTCGTGCGCATGGTGCGGCCGTGGGACGAGTGGCTGATCGTCTGGGGCTACGACATCAACGAGCCGCCGCCGGAGGTCGACGAAGCCGTCGCCACACGGGTGGTGCACAACCTCGTCGGGGACGACACGATCGACGTCACGCTGCGGTCCACGTCGCTGTGGGGCAACAACAAGATGTACGCGACCCGCTACTCAGAGGGCCGCGTGTTCTGCATGGGCGACGCCTGCCACCGGCACCCGCCGAGCAACGGGCTCGGCTCGAACACATCGATCGCCGACGCCTACAACCTCGCCTGGAAGCTCGCGCTGGTGCTCGACGGCAAGGCGGCGCCGTCGCTGCTGGACTCCTATGACGCCGAGCGCGCGCCGATCGGCAGGCAGATCGTCCTGCGCGCGAACCAGAGCATCGACGAATTCGGGCCGATCTTCGACGCCCTCGGCCTGCTCGAGACGACCGACCCCGAGCAGATGCGGGCCAACATGGAGATCCGCAAGGAGAACTCGCCGGCCGGAGCCGAGGCGCGCCGCAAGCTCAAGTCGGCGATCGAGCTCAAGAACTACGAGTTCAACGCGCACGGCGTCGAGCTCGGCCAGCGCTACCGCTCGAGCGCGGTGGTGCCGGACGGCACGCCGGAGCCGGCGTACGAGCGCGACCCCGAGCTCTACTACCACGCGACCACGTGGCCGGGGGCGCGGCTCCCGCACGCCTGGCTCGAGCACCGCGGCGAGAGGGTCTCCACCCACGATCTCGCCGGCAAGGGCCGCTTCACGCTGCTGACGGGCATCGGCGGCGAGGCGTGGGTCGAGGCGGCGGCCGAGGTGACGCAGCGCACCGGCGTGCCGATCGCGGCGTTCGTGATCGGCCCCGCGCGCGACGCGCATGACATCTACGACGACTGGGCGCGGCTGCGCGAGGTCGAGGAATTGGGCTGCGTGCTCGTGCGCCCGGACGCGCACGTCGCGTGGCGCGCCAACGAGGTCGCGGAGGACGCGACGGCCGAGCTGAGCCGCGTGATGGATTCGCTGCTCGGAAATGAGAACCTCGTTTCGTCCTCCGTCCTCGCAAGCTCGGACCTCGGACGACGTGACAATGGGGGAGAGAGATGAACCGTGAATCGGCGGCGCCGGCCGGCGCCGGAGCGTTCGACGCGACAGCGGACATCGTCGTCGTCGGCGGGGGAGGCGGCGGGCTGCCCGCGGCGCTCTTCTCGCGCTGGAACGGCGACGAGGTGATCCTGCTCGAGAAGGCCGAGCAACTCGGCGGGACGGCCCGCAAGGCGGCGTTCTGGTACTGGGTGCCGAACAACGTCCGGATGCGGGAGGCCGGCATCGAGGACCCGGAGGAGGACTTCCTGCGTTACGCCGCGCGGCTCTCGCGCCCGCAGCAGTACGACCCCTCCAGCCCCACGCTCGGACTGAGCGAGTGGGAGTTCGCGCAGATCCGCGCGATCTACGAGAGCGCCTCGCCGGCGGCTGAGCTGCTCGCCGAGCGCGACGCGCTGCCGTACCGCTGGTGCGAGGCCGTGCCGGACTACTGGGCCGAGCTGCCCGAGGATCGCGCTCCCATCGGGCGCGTCTTCGTGCCCGAGGGCGCGCGCGAGTCGATGTCCGACGGCGGCCTGGTCGGCGTCGCCACGATGAGCGCGGCGGCCGAGCGCGACGGCGTGGACATCCGGCTGCGCCATCGCGTGCAGCGGCTCGTGATCGTCGACGGCGCCGTCGTCGGCGTCGAGGCGACCGGGCCGCAGGGGACGGTCCGCGTGGGCGCGCGCAAGGCCGTGATCTTCGCCTCCGGCGGCTTCACGCACGACCCGGAGCTGCGCGCGAACTTCCTCTCGGCACCTGCGTACGGCGGCTGCGCGGCGATCACCAACGAAGGCGACTTCGTGCGCATCGGCTCGGCCGCCGGGGCGCAGCTGCGCAACATGAACCAGGCCTGGATGTGCCCGGTCCCGCTGGAGAGCGCCGTGTCCAGGGACCCGTCGCTCTCCGGCATGTTCTCCGTCGCCGGCGACTCGATGCTGTTCGTCGACAAGACGGGCCGGCGCGTGGTCAACGAGAAGCTCCCGTACAACGAGCTCGCCCAGATGTTCTTCCAGTGGGATCCGCTGCGCGGCGAGTACCCGTACCTCGTGCTCGTCCAGGTCTGGGACCAGCGCGCGCAGGAGAACTCGGCGAGCGACGAGTACGGCCGGCTGATCGTCGGCTCGACCGGTGCGAGCGACGCGCACGTGCTGCGCGGCGAGACGCTCGAGGAGCTCGAGGACGCCGTGCGCGAGCGCGCGGCGAAGTACGCGACCGTCACCGGGGGGCTCGCGCTCGCGGACGACTGGGCCGATAACCTGCGCGCCTCGATCGCGCGCTTCAACGAGATGGCGGAGACCGGGGTCGATCGCGACTTCGGCCGCGGCGAGCGCGCGGTGCAGCAGCTCTTCAACGGCGACGTGCGCGAGGAGCCGGGGCGCACGAACCCGACGATGTGGCCGCTCTCGGCGAGCGGCCCGTACTACGCCGCGCTCGTCACCGGCGGCACGCTGGACACCAAGGGCGGCCCGAAGGCGACGCCCGACGGCCAGGTGGTGGACGACATGGACCGGCCGATTCCCGGGCTGTACGGGGTCGGCAACTGCGTCGCGTCGCCTTCGGCGCGCGCGTACTGGGCCGGCGGCGCGACGCTCGGCCCGATCATCGCGTTCGCCTACCGGGCGGCGAACGCAGCGACGAAGGAGCAACAGAGAACGGTTTCGTCCTCCGTCCTCTCAAGCTCAGGACATGACAGAGAGGAGCTGGCATGGCGATAGCGACGCAGACGATGACCGACGAGCAGCGCAAGTCGGTCGCGCTGGAGTACCTGAAGGCCTTCGACAACGGCGGCGTGACGTCGACCGGGGAGAGCATCCTCGAGCTGTTCGCGCCCGACGCGCAGGTCATGTTCCCGAAGTGGGGCCTGGCCAACGGCCGCGAGGAGATCGGGCAGATGTTCGGCGACGTGGGGGCGACGCTGAAGTCGATCCGCCACGACTACGCCAACTTCAACTGGATCTTCTCGGGCGGCGACACGATCGTCGCCGAGGGGACGTCCTACGGCGAGCACCAGGACGGCCCGTGGCGCGCCGGCGTGCCGGAGTGGGGCGCGGGCCGCTGGTGCGACGTGTTCGAGATCCGCGACTTCAAGATCCAGCGCTGCTTCATCTACCTCGACCCCGACTACGCGGGGCAGGACACGTCGCGCTACCCGTGGCTGGCGGCCAAGGCGGCCGCGGTCCCCGCGAGCGCGTGAGCTGAGATGGCCGCCGTCGCGGGCGAGACGCTGCAGGGCCTGGAGCGCGGCCTGGCCGTGATCCAGGCCTTCTCGCGCGAGGCGCCGGCGATGACGCTCAGCGAGGTCGCGCGGCGGACCGGCATCAGCCGCGCGACCGCCCGCCGGATCCTGCTGACGCTCGAGGCGCTGGGCTTCGTCCGCTGCGACGGGCGCGATTTCTCGCTCTCGCCGCGCGTGCTCTCGCTCGGCTGGGCATACCTGTCCTCGCTCAGCCTGTGGGAGATCGCGCAGCCGTTCATGCAGGACCTGTCCGACGAGGTGCAGGAGACGTGCTCGGCGACGACGCTCGACCTGCCCGACATCGTGGTCGTCGCCCGCGTGCCGTCGCGCCGGATCCTGATGATGTCGCTCGGCGTCGGCTCCCGGCTGCCGGCCTACGCGACCGCGATGGGGCGCGTGCTCCTGGCGGGCCTGAGCGACCCCGAGGTGGCGGCGCATCTGGCGCAGACGCGGCTCGAGCCGCTCACGCACCGCACCGTGACCGATCGTGCGCGGCTCGCGCGCGTGATCGCCCTCGTGCGCGTGCAGGGGTTCTCGCTCGTCGACGAGGAGCTCGAGCTGGGCCTGCGGTCGCTGTCGGTCCCGCTGCACGGCCCGGACGGGCGCGTCCACGCGGCGCTGAACCTGTGCGCTGCCACGGCCCGCGTGCCGGTCGAGGAGATGCACGCGCGCTTCCTGCCGGCGATGCTCACGACGGCGGACAGCATCTCCAGAGCCTGGCTAGAGAAGACTTGACATCTGGCGACTTAGATTTCATACTGAGCTGAGCACACAGTTTCGCTAGGAACGGAGGTATGTCATGGCGATCGTTCGCTGGGAGCCGCTTCGCGAGCTGGCTTCGCTCCAGAACGAGATGAACCGTCTCTTCGGCACCGTCTTCGACGCCCCCGCCACGGGCGGGAACGGCGGCACGCTGCGCCGCTGGATGCCTGCGATGGACCTCGTCGAGACCGGTGACCACTTCGTCCTGCGCGCCGACCTGCCCGGCCTGAGCGAGGAGGACGTCAACATCGAGGTCGAGGACAACGTCCTCACCGTCTCGGGCGAGCGCAAGGCCGAGCACGAGACGAGCGAGGAGGGCTACCACCGCGTCGAGCGCGCGTTCGGGAGCTTCTCGCGCTCGCTCACCCTCCCCGAGGGCGTCGACCCACAGTCCGTCGCCGCGAGCTTCGACCGCGGCGTGCTCGAGATCACGATTCCGAAGCCGGAGCAGCGCAAGCCGCGCAAGATCTCGATCGGCGTCGGGAACGCGCCGAAGACGATCGAGTCCGACTCCGCGGCGTAAGCCGCGCCTCGCCGCCGCGCCACCCCGGACCGGCGCGGCGGCGGCCTTCCGGCCGGTCAGCGCAATCCGAACCGGCGGCGCACGACCTTCGGGAGCTTGCCCGGCTCCTCCTCGACGATCTCGTGGGTGGCGCCCGGAGGGAGCTCGCCGTCGACCGGCCACGCCGCCTCGCCGCGAGCGATCAGCCCGCGCACGTACGTCTCCTCCTGGGCCGTCGTCTCGTCCTCTTCATCGCCCATGTCGAGGAGGCTACGCCCCGGCGCGGAACCCGCAGTCGAAGACTCGCCGGCGGAGCACGAGCGCGCCGTCGTCGCGCACGATCTCGTGCGTGTGGACCGACCGGTCGCGCACGACCTCGGCGCCCGTCCGCAACTGCGCGTCGATCCGCACGTGGCCGCGGCGGAACAGGTCCTCCACGAACCCGGCGGCCACGCGGTCCTGCGGCGCGCCCTCGACGGCGCCGCCCTCAGGCGCCGCTGAGGCGACCGCGAAGCGCTTCGGCTCGGCGCCCACGCGGACGAGCACGTCCTCGCCCAGCCCGTACGGCGTGCCCGACAGCGCCATCGGCGTCAGCTCGGTGGGCGCCACGCGCGGCACGATCCCCAGCGCGCGCCCGGCGTCGCTGAGCGTCACGGTCGTGTGCTGCAGCGCCAGGATGCCGTGCGCGACGAAGCCGGCCCGCAGCGCGTCGACGTAGCCGTTGTCCGGGAAGCGCTGCTGCGCGAGCGCGAGCACGTGCGCCGCGACCTGGCTGTAGTACGCGGCGACCACCGGCGTCGCCTTGACGGCGTCGACGAGCAGCGTGCCGAGATCGACGCTGACCTTCTGCAGCGAGTCAGAGCCGCCGTCCGTCGTCGAGAACATCCCTGCCAGCGAGGACAGGAACGCGCCGCTGAAGACGCGCGAGAACGAGTGCGGCTCCGACGAGAGCTGGTTCGCCGGCGCGCTCGGCGGCAGCGTCAGCGGGTCGCTGTAGAAGAACGAGTTGGCCGCGTTGCGCAGGCAGTCGCCGTCGACCGCGTCGGGCGCGGTCTGGCGGATCGCCCAGCCGAGCTGCTCGGCCAGCCGCGACAGCCGCGACGAGCGCGCGAGCTTGCCGCCGGTGCCGGCGATCACCGTCTCGCGCACGCTCTCGAGCTGCAGCTCGGTCAGCATCGACGTCATGTCGCCGAAGCTCTCGTGGAACGCCGGCACCTCGAGGTTCGCGGCGTCCCACAACTGCGGGCGGATCGCATCGAGCACCGCGTGACCGAACTCGTGGCAGACGACGTCCGCGCTGTTGTCGGAGAAGCAGGTCGTCCCGTCGGGCGTCGTGTCGTGGAAGAAGTGGAGTCCTTCGCGATCGTAGAACGCGTTGAAGTCGCGGCCCTCGTCGAGCACGATGCGCAGCTTGTCGCCGACGCTCGAGTGCCAGGCGACGTCGCCGAGGATCGCGCCCCAGTAGTCCGCCACGCGCCGCAGCGCGTCGGCCGCGACCCAGTAGCGGAACTGCGAGGAGCCCGGGTCGTACTCGTCGGGCTTCGGAGCGGTCCCGTCGATCGCGCTGGGCAGCGGGTCCTTCGACGGATCGGGCACGGGGCGTGGGACCGGCGTGTTTGCCGCATCCGGCGCGCCGGGATCGTCCTCCCACCCGAGTACCTGGGTGGCGACGGCGGTCATGGACACCATCCTTTCCAGCGCCTGGCTACGGGGAATCCCAAGCGCTCAGGGCACCGTAGTCCATGTGATGGCGACAGGCGGAAGACCCCGCCGCTACTAGCCTGCGGGTCCGTGTCATTCGATGTCCGCACGCGCGACCCCGGGTCCCGCGCCCGCACCGGCACCCTGAGGCTCCGCCACGGCGAGGTCCGCACGCCGGCGTTCGTCCCGCTCGCCACCAAGGCGGTCGTCAAGACGCTCGAGGTCCGCGAGGCGGCCGAGCTCGGCTACGACATGGTGCTGGGGAACACGTTCCACCTGTTCCTCACGCCCGGCCACGAGCTGATCGACCGGCTCGGCGGGCTGCACCGCTTCATGCGCTGGGAGAAGCCGGTGATCACCGACTCCGGCGGCTTCCAGGTCTTCTCGATGGGCCACGGCACCGTGGCCGACGAGATCAAGGGCCGCGCGCCGCAGTCGTCCGGCGAGCGCGCCGGCGCGATCCTGCGCATCGAGGAGGAGGGCGTCACGTTCCGCTCTTACCTCGACGGCTCCACCAGGTTCATGGGGCCGGAGACGTCGATGGAGGTGCAGGCGGCGCTGGGATCGGACATAGCGCTCGTGTTCGACGAGTGCACGCCGTTCCACGGCGGCCGCGACTACACGGCGCGCTCGACCGAGCGCACGCACCGCTGGCTGGATCGCTGCCTCGCGTGGCACGCCGAGCACGCGCCGGACTGGCAGGTCGTGTACGGGATCGTCCAGGGCGGAGTGGAGGAGGACCTGCGCCGCGCGTCCGCGCAGGAGGTCGCGGCGCGGGGGACCGGCGGGATCGCGGTCGGCGGGACGCTCGGCGAGGACAAGGACCAGATGTTCGAGGTCGTCGGCTGGGCGATGGACGAGATCCCGGTCGAGCGGCCGGTCCACCTGCTCGGCATCGGCGAGGTCGACGACCTCGTGCGCGGCGTCGCGCTCGGCATCGACACGTTCGACTGCGCGATGCCCACGCGCATCGGCCGCCACGGCATGGCGCTCGTGCCCGATCCGGAGCGTCGCTGGCGCGTCGACCTCGCCAAGGCGCGCTGGCGCGAGGCCGACGAGCCGCTGCTCGACGGCTGCCCGTGCCCCGCGTGCGCGCACGGCTACTCGCGCGCCTACCTGCACTACCTGCTCAAGGCGAAGGAGCACACGGCGATGCGCCTGCTGACGGTCCACAACCTCGCCTACCTGCAACGGCTGATGGCGGAGTTGCGCGACGCGATCGACGCGGGCCGCTTCGCGGCGGCGGCGGACGCGGTGATGGCCGGCGCGGCCCCGTGGGAGCTCGCGGCCCGGGCGTGACCGGAGGGCCCATGGGCGGTCCCCCCGAAGACGCGAGCCCGCAGGGCGAGTCGTCGTCCTTCAAGGCCTTCGAGGCCGCCGGCTGGAGCGAGCGCGCGGCGACCTACGGCGCGCTGATGGCGCGCGCGACCGTCCACGCGATCGAGCCGCTGCTCGACGCCGCGGGCGTCGTGTCCGGCTCGACGGTGCTCGAGGTCGCGTCCGGGCTCGGCGACCTGTCCGCTGCCGCCGCCGCGCGCGGTGCGATCCCCACGGGCGTCGACATCGCGCCGGCGATGCTGCGCGCCGCCGCTGAGCGGCATCCGGAGCTCACGTTCGTCCACGGCGATGCCGAGGCGCTGCCCTTCGGCGACGGCGAGTTCGACGCCGTCGTCGGCGCGTTCGTGATCAACCACCTGCCGGAGCCCGAGCGCGGCGTGGCAGAGATGCTGCGCGTCTCGCGCGGCCGGATCGCACTCGCCATGTGGGACGCGGGCATCCCGCTGTTCGCCCTCCCGGGGCAGGCCGCCGACGCAGCCGGCCTGCTCGACGCGGCGCCTACCGGGCCCGACGCGGAGCGCTTCGCGAAGCGGGAGAACCTGCTGGCGCTGCTCGCCGGCCAAGACGGCATCAGCGAGCGGACCGTCACATTCGACCTCGAGGCGGCGAGCCTCGACGCCCTCTGGGACTGCGTCCTCGGCGGCACCGTGCGAACCGCCGCGCGGCTACGGGACGCGCCGGAGGAGGCGAAGCGCCACTTCGCGCGGCTCGCCGAGCCCTACCGGGCGGCCGGCGGCGGGTACGCGCTGCCGACGACCGTCCGCGTCGTCGCCGCGACGCGCTCCCGGGACTCGTAGGCGCCCGTTGTAGTGCTCGGAGGGCGCGCCGCCCTCCCCGAAACCCCTCGCGATACCCCGTGGACGCGTCGGCGAACTGCGCTGGTAAGGGATGCGGGTTGACTGCCTCGGGCGGCCTGACGGTCACGATCGATCACTCGTGCAGCCAATTCGCTCAAGCCCGACCCTCAGCGCGCACGTTCGTCGGGGGTGCCTTACGAACCTTCGAACTATTCGAAGTTTCGTCACGCCCCCCTCGCCCCGCGGCGCCGAAACGATCATCGCGTCCCTGCGAGCCGCGCAGGCAACCTGACCCACTCCCTTACCAGCGCAGTTCGCCGGAGTCCGCGGAGCGGCTGCGCGGAGACCCTGGCGAGCCGCCGCGGACACCGCGGCCCGCGACGACGCCGAATCGCGGCGACCGCGCGGAGACCCTGGCTAGCTGCGGCGGACACCGCGGCCCGCGGCGACGCGGATCGCGGCGGCCGCGCCAGGGCCGCGGTGGCGGGGACGTGACCGCCGCGCAGCGCAGTGCGGCTCGGCGTCAGCGCGTGTTGTCGCCGACCAGGCTCTTGAAGCTCTGGACCGCGTCCCCGACCTTCTGGTCGGTGATCGGCTTGGTCTGGACCGTCTTCTGCGTCGCGTTGCCGACCGCCACGTAGGCGGCGATGCCGCCCGCGATCACGAGGAGCACGACCAGCAGCGCGACCCAGCGCCCCGCACCGCGCCGGCGCGGCGGCGCGGCGGCGCGCCGCGACGGCGGCGGGGTGCGCGGCGCGCGGCGCGGCTCCTCGGCGATCGGCTGCAGGCGCCGCGTCTGGCGCGGGAGCGCGGCGCCGGTCGGGCGCGTGCCCGCGATCATGCGCGTCGCCTCGGTCTCGCTCAGCGCCCGCGTCGCGTCCGTGTCCGTGTCCGTGTCCGGCGTGCCGTGGGAGATGCCGTGCAGCCCGTCGCGCAGCGCGTCCTCCATCTCGGCCGCGTCGGCGAAGCGGTTCACCCGGTCGCGCGCCAGCGCCCGGGCGACGGTCTCTGCGAGCGCCGGGGGCACGTCGCGGCTGAGCTCGTCCAGGCGCACCGGCGGGCCCGATTCCTGCAGGCGAGCGAGCTCGGTGAGCGACGCGGCCTCGTACGGCAGGCGTCCGGACAGCAGCTGGTAGGCGACGACGCCGAGCGCGTACAGGTCCGAGCCGGGCTCCGCCGGCTCGCCGCGGGTCTGCTCCGGTGAGAGGTACGCGGCCGTCCCGAGCACCGAGCCGACCTTCGTGATGTCCGACTGCTCGGCCGCCTTGGCGATGCCGAAGTCGGCCAGCTTGACGACGTTGTCCGTGTTCTGCAGCAGGTTCCCGGGCTTGACGTCGCGGTGCACGACGCCGTTGCGATGCGCGTAGTCCAGCCCGCGGCAGGCCTGGCACAGGATGTCGACGGCGTCGCGCGGCATCAGCGGCCCGCGGTCGCGCAGGATCTCCGCGCACGAGTGGCCGTCGACGTACTCCATGACGATGAAGTTGCGGCCCGAGTGCGGGTCGGAGCCGAAGTCGAACACCTGCACGATGTTCGGGTGCACGAGCCGCGCGGCGGCGAGCGCCTCCCGCCGGAAGCGCGAGACGAAGCTCGAGTCCTCCGCCAGGTGCTCGGCGAGCAGCTTGACGGCGACGTAGCGCTCGAGCCGCGTGTCGAACGCGAGCTGGACCGTCGCCATGCCGCCGACGCCGAGGCGGCGGTCGAGGCGGTAGCGGTCGGCGAAGAGCTGGTCGGTCGTCATTGCCCGTTCTGGTCTCCTCCGGGGGCCGTGACCCCGCCGTTGCCGGCGGGCGTGGAGGTCGCGGTCGGCGTCGCCGTCTCCGTGGCCGTCGGTGTCTCGGTCGGCGTGGCGGTCTCGGTCGGCGTCGCCGTCCGGGTCGGCGTGGCGGTCTCCGTGGCCGTCGGTGTCTCGGTCGGCGTCGCGGTCGGCGTCTCCGTGGGCTCGGGCGTCGCCTCGCCCTGGCAGTCGTCGCTGATGCGGCCGTAGATCTGGTCCACCCAGGCGCCCAGGTTGCGCTCGAGCTTCGCGTCGACCGCCCGCGGCAGCGCCTCGATCTGCTGGCGCGCGTCGCGCGCGGCGGCGCGCGCCTCGACGCGGTCGCCGCTCGAGCAGGCGTCGGCGATCCGATCCGCCGTCTTCTGGAGCGTTTGCGCGTTGCTCTGCGGGATCAGGTCCGGGTTCGTCTGGCCGCAGGCGGCCAGGACGACGGGAAGCGCCAGGAGGACGAGGCGTTTCATCTGCACGGCCAGGCTAGTGCACGCGCTCGCAGTCACTGCCCGTACTGAAGCCTTTCGGCGAGCGAGTCCGGGAGCCGCGCGGCGCGGATCGCGGCCTGGGCGCCCGCGATGTCGTACTCCGAGCGCCGGTAGACCGCGGTCTTGGCGTCGGTGTCCAGCAGCAGCCACGCCGCGCGCGGGTCGCCGTCGCGCGGCTGGCCGGTCGAGCCCGGGTTCACGAGCCATTCGCCGGTGGAGAGGTTCAGCTCGGTGCCCTCGCGGCGGGTCGTGCCGGACGCCGGCTGGCCCTCGGGGCGGTGGAACGAGAGCGCGACGTGCGAGTGGCCGATCAGCGAGACGCGGAAGTCGGTGGCGTCGAAGCACAGCTCGGCGGTCAGCCCGGACAGCACGTACTCCCACACGGGGTCGCGCGGCGACGCATGGAAGAGCCCGATGCCCAGCCCCTCGCCCTTCGGCTGCAGCGAGAGCAGGAACTCGCGCGTCTGTTGGGAGATCGTGTCCTGCGTCCACTGCGCCGCGATCGCCGCGCCGCGCGAGAACTCCTCCAGCGACAGCACCTCGACGACCGCGAGGTCGTGGTTGCCGGCGAGGCAGATCGCGCAGTGGCGCTCGGCCAGCGCGACGCAGGCATCCGGCTCCGCGCCGTAGCCGACGAGGTCGCCGAGGCACCACAGCTCCTCGGCCCCGTCGGCCTCGGCAGCGGCGATCACCGCCTCGAAGGCGTGCCGGTTGCCGTGGATATCGGTACAGATCGCGACCCGCATGGCGTAGCGTCTATTCGGTGCCGAAGCGGCTCCGCCTGCCCGCTGTGCTGGTCACCGCCCTGGTCGTGGCGGAGGCGGCGGTGCTGCTGCTGCGGCCGCGTGAGCGATACCCGCGCGAGCTCGTGGAGGCACGAGCCTACTTCAGCGCCGAGGAGCTGGCGAAGGCGGTCCGCTTCCGCAACGGCCAGTTCCTGCTGTTCGCCGGCCAGACGGCGATCGAGCTCGCGGTGCTGGTCGCCGCCGTGCGCTGGGCTCCCCGCGCGGGGCAGCGGCCGGTCCTGAAGGGCGCGCTCACCGCCGCCGCGCTGTCGGCGGCGACGACCGCGGCCGCGCTGCCGCTGCGCGCCGTCGCGCGTGAGCGGGCCAAGGGTGTCGGACTGGTCACGCAGTCCTGGGGCGGCTGGGCGGCCGACGTGGCCAAGGGCACGGCGCTGGGCGGCGCATTGACGGCCGCGGGCGGCGCGGCGCTCGTGCTCGGGATGCGGCGCTTCGGCCGCACCTGGTGGGCGCCGGGCGCCGCCGCGGTGGCGGGGTTCGCCGTCGTGTTCACGTTCGCCGGCCCGATCGTGCTCGACCCGATCTTCAACCGGTTCACGCCGCTGCCCGCGGGCAGGGCGCGCGACGACGTGCTCGAGCTGGCCCGCAAGGCGGGCGTCGACGTCGGCGAGGTCTACGAGGTCGACGCCTCACGGCGCACGACCGCCGCCAACGCGTACGTGAACGGCATCGGCCGGACCAAGCGCGTCGTGCTCTACGACACGCTGCTCGAGGACTTCACGCCGGCCGAGACACGGCTCGTGATCGCCCACGAGCTCGGCCACGTCCACTACCGCGACGTCCCCCACGGACTGTTGTGGCTGGCCCTGGTGGCGCCGTTCGCGACCCTGGCGGTCGCCCGCGCCGCCGAGCGGCTGCAGCGCGAGGGCGCGACGCCCGTGCCCGCCGTCGCGCTCTCGCTCGCGCTGCTGGCGCCGGCGGTCGGCGTCGTCTCCAACCAGCTCTCGCGCGCGATCGAGCGGCGCGCCGACGACTTCGCGCTGCGCATCACCGGCGAGCCGGAGGCGATGGTGGCGTTCGAGCGCCGGATCACCCTCCAGAACGTCGGCGACCCGGATCCGCCGCACTGGCGCCAGGTGCTGCTCGGCACGCACCCCGACACGCTCGAGCGCATCGGCGCGGCGCTGGCCTACGAGGAGCCGGTGCCGTAGTCCGGCCGGTCCTCGCGGTACTCCGGCAGGCCCTTGATGCCCTCCCGGGTGTGCCACTTGGACCAGTTGTCCTCCATCGCGTCGATCAGCTCGCGCATCGCCCGCGGCGAGAGCGAGATGCGCGAGACGACGACGCCGGGGACCTCCTCGGCCTCGACCTCGTGGTCGACGCGCGAGAACGTGAGCGTGAACTCGTAGTCCGAGTGCGAGACCGTCGCGAAGTTCGCGTACACGCCCGCCATCACCTCGGGCGTCGTGTGCAGGTTGAAGTGCCGCTCCCGTTCGTCGCCCATGCACCTAGCATCCCACACCTGTGCACTACTACGTGGTTGCGGTCGGAAAGGCGAAGGCCCCGTACGCCGACGATCTTGCGCACTACGCGAAGCTGCTCTCCCGCCACGCGCGCGTCGACGTGATCGAAGTGGCCGACGACGAGGAGGCCGTCGCGCGGCGGATCCCGGAGCGGGCGTACGTCTGCGCGCTCGACGAGCGCGGGCGCGCGTACTCCTCGGAGGCGTTCGCGCGCTGGGTCGAGGACCGCCGCCAGGGGGGCCGCGACGTCTGCTTCGTGATCGGCGGCCCGTTCGGGACGCGCGTCGCGGACACGGACCAGCGCCTCTCGCTCGGGCCGATGACGCTCCCGCACCAGCTGGCGCGCGTCGTGCTGCTGGAGCAGCTGTTCCGGGCGCACAAGATCCTGGCGGGCGAGACGTACCATCACTGATCGGTTCTGCTCGCCCTGCGGGCTCGCCATGGCGCCGCGGGCTCGGCGGGCCGGCGTGCACTAACGTCAATGGCCGTGCACCCTCTCGACGAGCTGAGGGCGGCCGTCGAGGCGGCCGCCGCGGACCTGCGCAACGGCGCCGCACCCCCGCGGGCCCGCGCCAGCTTGGAGCGGCCCAAGCAGGCGGGCTTCGGCGACTACTCGACCAACGCGGCGATGCTGCTCGCCCCCGCCCTCGGCGAGCCCCCGCGGCAGATCGCCGAGCGCCTGGGGGAGCGCCTCGCGGCGCGCCTGGGCGACGCGGTCGAGCGCGTCGAGGTCGCGGGCCCGGGCTTCCTGAACGTCTTCCTCGCCGACCCCTGGTACGTCGCCGCGGCGCGCGAGGTGCTCGAGGCCGGCCGCGACTGGGGCCGCTCGACGCCCGAGCAGGCGCACAACTTCAACGTCGAGTTCGTCTCCGCCAACCCGACCGGGCCGGCGACCGCCGCCAGCGCGCGCCATGCCGCCTACGGCGACGCACTCGCGCGCCTGTTCGAGCACACCGGCCACCGCGTCTCGCGCGAGTACTACTTCAACGACGCGGGCGAGCAGGTGCGCAAGCTCGGCGCCTCCGTGCGCGCGCGGGCGCGGCATGAGCCGGTGCCCGAGGACGGCTACCAGGGCGACTACGTGGCCGATCTGGCGGCGCAGATCCCGGACGCGGCCGAAGCCGATCCGGCCGATCTCGGCAAGCGCGCCGGCGCGCTGATCATGGCCGGCATCCGCAAGACGCTGCACGACTACCGCGTCGACTTCGACACCTTCTTCCTCGAAGGGTCGCTTCATGAGGCCCACCCACCCGAGCCGTCGCCGATCCAGGTCGCGCTCGACCGCCTGCGGGAGCTCGGGCACCTGTACGAGTCCGACGGCGCGCTGTGGCTGCGCACGACGACCTTCGGGGACGACAAGGACCGCGTCCTGATCAAGGCCGACGGCTCGTCGACCTACTTCGCCGCCGACGTCGCCTACCACGACGACAAGCTCCGGCGCGGGTTCGACCGGCTGATCAACGTCCTCGGCGCCGACCATCACGGCTACGTCGGCCGCGTGAAGGCCTCGATCGCCGCGCTCGGCGGCGATCCGGACGCCTTCGAGGCGCCGATCCTCCAGATGGTGCACATCGTCGAGGGCGGCGAGAAGGCAAAGATGTCCAAGCGCAAGGGCGACTTCGTGACGCTCGACGAGGTGATCGCCGACATCGGCGTGGACGCGACGCGCTGGTTCATGATCTCGCGTTCGCACGAGACCACGATCGACCTCGATCTCGACCTCGCGCGCCAGCAGAACGCCGAGAACCCGGTCTTCTACGTGCAGTACGCGCACGCCCGCGCGGCCTCGATCCTGCGCGAGGTGGGGGAGGAGTGGGCGGCCGAGAGCCCGCTCGAGCTGCACCCTGCCGAGCGCGACCTCGTGCGCCGGCTGCTCGACCTCCCCGCCGAGGTCGCCGAGGCCGCCGCGCGGCGCGCGCCGCACCGGATCGCCGGCTACGCCCTCGACCTGGCGCAGCGCTTCACGAAGTTCTACGACCACTGCCGCGTCAAGGACGCCGAGCCGCCGGAGCTCAAGGCGTTCCGCATCGGCCTCGTGGTCGCCACGCGCGACACGCTGGCCGGCGCGCTCGGGCTGCTCGGCGTCTCCGCGCCGGACTCGATGTAGTCACTTGCAAACTGCAAGCGGCCCGGTAGGGTGCGCGCCATGCCGACCCTGTTCGAGCACGCCGGCGGCGAGGCCGCGCTGCATCGCCTGGAGCAGGCCTTCTACGACAGCGTGCTGCGCGATCCGCTCCTGCAGCCGCTGTTCGGGGCCGGGCAGCCGCAGCACGTCGACCACCTGACGATGTTCACCGCCGAGACGTTCGGCGGCCCGGACCGCTTCACGCGCGAGCTGGGGTTCGCGCACCTGATCGACGTCCACCGCGGACTGAGGATCACCGAGGAGCAGCGGGAGCGCTTCGTCGAGCTCTACATGGCGGCGCTGGACGCCACGGGGATGCCGGACGACGAGCCGTTCCGCAACGCCGTCCGCGAGCACGTCGAGTTCGGGACGCGCGTCGCGATGCAGAACTCCAACGCGACCTCCGACGCCGAGCTGCACCCGCTCCGCGAGGTCCCGCGCTGGACCTGGGCCGGCGACGATCGCTAGACGGACTTGAAGAAGTTCAGGCCCAGGCCGTCGAGCGCGTCCTGGGCCTCGATGTTCAGGCGCTGGAGCTCGCCGGTGAACAGGAGCACGCCCATCGTCACGAGGATGACGCCGGAGACGGCGGTGACTATCAGGTAGCGGTCGCGCAGCCAGCGGAACGCCGTGGTCATGCGCGTAAAGGCGATCGCGGTGAGCAGGAACGGGACCGCCAGGCCGGCGGAGTAGAACGCGAGCAGGATGCCGCCCTTGCCGACCGTGTCCTGGGTCGCGGCGGCCGACAGGATCGAGCCGAGGGTCGGCCCGACGCAGGGCGTCCAGGCGACCGCGAAGGCGGCGCCCGCGATCAGCGGGCCGCCCGAGCCCGCGCGCGTGATCAGCGCGTCCGGGCGCCACTCGGCGTTCAGCCGGGGCACGAACGGGGTCAGCAGGAAGAAGACGCCGAGCGCGATGATCACCGCGCCGGCGAGCTTGTCGAGCGTGCCGCGCGAGTCCTGCAGGGCGCTTCCGAGCCCGGTGGCGGTCATCCCGAGGGCGATGAACACTGCCGTGAACGAGAGGCAGAAGACGATCGCCGGCAGCAGGATCCTCGCCGTGCTTCGCTCGCCGGAGCGCATGTCGGCGATCGAGATGCCCGAGACGGCCGACAGGTAGCCGGGCACCAGCGGCAGGACGCAGGGCGAGATGAACGAGACGAAGCCGACCGCGAAGGCCGCGATCACGGTCGTGTCGACGCCGCCGCTCACCGGCCGAGCTCCGCGTCCAGCCGGCGCGCGTCCTCGGCGCTCAGCGCGGGCGCGAGCGGCGCCCGCGGCTCCGGGCCGTTGCGGCGCCAGCGGCGGACCGCGAAGAAGATCCCCGCGGCGCCGAGCAGCACGATCACGACCGGGACGATCCACAGCGTCGAGTCGAACCCGCCGCCCTTGGGCTCGGCGAGCACCTGCTCGCCGTACTCGGCCACGAGCGCGGCCTTGATCTGCTGCTTGTCCTTGCCGGCGGCGATCTGCTCGTTGATGAACGAGCGCTCCTGGTTGGCGACCGGCGACTGGGAGACGATCAGCGGCGTCCCGCACTCGACGCACATGACCTCGTCCTCGAGGTCGGCGAGCGTCGGCGGCCTCCCGGCGGCGCTCGCGGGCGCCGCGAAGGCGAGCAGCAGCAGGGCGACGAGCGTGACGAGTCTCATGCCTTCTCCGCCAGCAGCTTTCGCAGGTGCTGGTCCAGCCACTGCCGGGTGACCGGGAAGCGCTGCAGCGCCGCGACGCGGCCCTTGCGGTCGATCAGGAACGTCTCCGGGTAGCCGGTCACGCCGTAGTCGCGCCCGTAGGAGCGGTCGCGGTCGCGCACGCTCGGGAACGTCGCCTTCGTCTTCTTGAGGAACTGGATCGCCTTGTTGCTGGCGTCCTGGGTGTCGACGCCGAGCACGACGCCGCCCTGGCCGGCGATCTCCTGATGGACCTTCTCCAGCAGCGGCATCTCTTCACGACACGGTTCGCACCACGAGGCCCACATGTTCAATACGACCACCTTGCCCCGGTAGTCGGCAAGGCTCCCGCTGCCTTGGGTCCCGAGCTTGGGCAGCGTCATGCTCGGCGCGTCGGGTCGCTGACCCTTGGCCAGCGCGTCGTCGAGGGTCGTGCTGGCGCCCTTGGAGAACACGCCGTAGGCCAGCAGGCCGACGAGCAGGGCGGCGGCGACCGTGACGGGCCAGAAGAGGCGCATTCGCACGCCGCGAAGGTTATCCGCGGCACGCGCGATCTCCGATAAGCTTTCGCGTCCCGCGGGCGTTGTCCAATGGCTAAGACGTTGGCTTCCCAAGCCAAAAATGGGGGTTCGATTCCCCTCGCCCGCTCTAGCTAGAGCAGCCGCTGGACCGCGTCGACCTTGTCCTGCAGCGTCTGCTCCTTGTCGCGGCGCTCGTCGAGCTTGAGCACCGTGTAGACGCGCGGGACGCCGAGCTCGAACGGCACGGCGTGGAGCTCCCCGACGACGGCGAGGATGTCCGCGGTGGAGCCCTCCAGGGACGTCCCCATCGCGTGCATGACGTACTTCACGCGGTCCTGCGCCGCGAGCCGCCGCTGGATCTCGGCGATGTACGCGGACGCGCTGGCGTCAGGACGCCCGAGGGCGATGACGGTGAGGTCCGCGGTCGCCAACTACCAAGCCTGCGCGGTGCCGCAGTGCGGACAACCGACGGAGGTGGTAACCGGGGCCTTGAACACGTAGCCGCAGGAGCACGAGTACAGCGCGGCGTCCTGGGAGACGTTGGCGCGCTTGTTGCGTTCTCGCTGCGGGGCGGGGCGGTCGGCGGTCCGGTGAGAGCTTCGGCGCCTGGGGAGGGAGATCGGCCGGGTCAAGTGCATCGTCTTGCCCGGGTTAACGGCAGAAATCCGAAAATGTTTCCCGTCGCCGTATTGAGATCCGTTAACGCCCCCTCTCGAGGCGGTTCGCCTGCGCGGCGCGCCATACTGGCGGGGTGGACCCGTCCCGTAAGCGCAGGATCCGCTTCGTCGTAGCGCTCAGCGTCGCCGTTCTCTTGGCCGGTGCGCTGGCGTACACGAGCTTCTCGGCGTCCAGTGAGGCGCGCACTCCGTCGCAGCTGCAGGCCGCCCAGGCGGGCCAGACCTACCAGCTGACGGGCAAGGTCGTGGCGGGCTACAAGCAGGCCGGCGAGACCACCTACTTCAAGGTGCGCGACCGCAACGGGCACGTGTCGGTCCCCGTCCGCTACACCGGTCCGCTGCCGGACCCGTTCCGGGCCGATCGCGAGGTGGTGATCGACGTGCGTAAGGAGGGCGGCACGTTCGTCGGGCAGAAGGACTCGCTGGTGACGAAGTGCCCCTCGAAGTTCTCGGCCGAGAAGACCAACACCTGACGTGCGCGTAGTCGGTCAGGCGTGCCTCATCGTCGCACTCGCGTGCGCGGTCTACGGGGTCCTCGCCTCGCTATACGGGGTGCGCAGCGGCCGCCGCGAGTGGGTCGCGTCCGGCCGCCGCGCGGTCTACGCGATGGCGGGCAGCACGGCGGTGGCGTTCCTCATCCTCGAGGCGGCGTTCGAGCGCTCCGACTTCGGCTTCGCGCTCGTCGCGGGCCACTCCTCGACGACGACGCCGACCTTCTACCGGCTCACCGCGATGTGGTCCTCGCAGGAGGGCTCGCTGCTGCTGTGGCTGTTCCTGCTCGGCACGTGGTCGAGCATCATCCTGTTCGCGACGCGCCACCGGCTGCGCATGCTCGCGCCGTACGCGACCGCGATCCTGATGGGCTTCGGGACGTTCTTCGCGTCGCTGCTGGTCTTCGCCGAGTCGCCGTTCGGCGCCTCCAACCCGGTGCCGACGGAGGGCGCCGGGCTGGAGCCGCTGCTGCGCGACCCGCTGATGATGATCCACCCCCCGATGCTCTACTCGGGGTACACGCTGTTCACGATCCCGTTCGCGTTCGCCGCGGCGGCGCTGATCACGCGCCGGCTCGACGCGGAGTGGATCCGCTCGACGCGCCCGTTCACGCTCGGCGCCTGGGCGCTGCTGGGCTTCGGCATCGTGCTCGGCGCGCGCTGGAGCTACCACGAGCTCGGCTGGGGCGGCTACTGGGCGTGGGATCCGGTGGAGAACGCGTCGCTGATGCCGTGGCTGACCGGCACCGCGTTCCTGCACTCGGTGATGATCCAGGAGCGGCGCGGGATGCTGAAGATCTGGAATGTCTCGCTCGTGCTCACGACGGGCGTGCTCGCGATCCTCGGCACGTTCCTCGTTCGCAGCGGCATCCTGAACTCGATCCACGCGTTCGGCGCGTCCACGCTCGGGGTGCCGTTCCTGCTGCTGATCGGCGCGATGGTCGCCCTCTCGGTCGCGCTGGTGGTCACGCGCGCGCCGATGCTGCGCTCCGAGCACCGGCTCGACTCGCTGCTCTCGCGCGAGGCGATCTTCCTGCTCAACAACCTCGTGCTGGTCGGGCTCTGCTTCGTCGTCTTCTGGGGCACCTTCTTCCCGCTCATCTCCGAGGCGGTGACCGGCACGCAGGCGTCCGTCGGCCCGCCGTGGTTCGACCGCTACATCGTCCCGCTCGCGCTGGTGCTCGTGCTGCTGACCGGCATCGGGCCGGTGATCGCCTGGCGGCGGGCCTCCGCGGCGGCCCTGCGCAAGCATCTGCTGCGCCCGGCGCTCGCCGGCGGGCTGCTGGTCGTGCTGCTGCTGGGGCTCGGCATCCGCGGCTCGGTCACGGCGTTCGCGCTCTTCGCCCTCGCCGGCTTCGTCGGCGCGGTGGTCGCGCAGGAGTTCGCCACAGGGCTGCACGCGCGCCGCGCGGTCGCGCGCGAGCCGATGCCGGTCGCGCTCGTCTCGCTCGTGCGCCGCAACCGGCGCCGCTACGGCGGCTACCTCGTGCACCTCGGCGTGATGATCCTGTTCGTCGGCGTCTCGGCGTCCTCGAGCTTCCAGGCGATCCACGACGCGCGGCTGAAGCCCGGCCAGTCGACGCGCGTGGGCAGCTACACGTTCACCTACGTGAAGCCGACGTCGCAGCTGCACGCCGCGTCCAACGGCCGGCTCGAGCGCATCTCGCTCGGCGCCGTCCTGCGCGTCAAGCGCGACGGCCAGGCCGCGAAGACGATCTCGACGACGAAGGACTACTTCCCATCACAGGACCCGTCGCTCGGCCCGGTCTCCCGCTTCTTCGAGGGCGAGGCGACGAGCGAGGTCGGCCTGCGCCAAGGCGTGCTCAAGGACGTCTGGAGCGCGGTGAACCCCGACACGAGCCGCCTGCGCGCGCGCATCGCGGAGGGCGACAAGGTCTTCGCCAAGGCCGGCGGCGCGCTGACGCCCCAGCAGGCGAACGAGTACCTCGCGGTCGCGCTGCAGGGGCTGACCGCGGGCTACGCGAAGGACCCGCCGCCGGCGAACTTCCGCCTGCTCATCAGCCCGCTCGTCACGTGGATCTGGGTCGGCGCCTTCGTGATCCTCTTCGGCGCGTTGATCGCCATCTGGCCGACCCCGCGCGGCGTGGCCCGCCGCGTCAGCGCGGCCTACGCCGCACGCGTCGGGCGTGAAGTGCGCATTCCCGCGTAAGTGGCCCCGTCCCTGACGGAACCACGATGGAATACCTCCTGATCCTGATCGTCCTCGGCGCCGTGGTCTTCGTGATCACCGGCCCGCTGCGGCCGGGACGGGTGCACGAGGAGGACCTCGCGCTGGAGGCCGAGCGGGCGGAGCTCGAGGCGGCCAAGGAGGCCAAGTACCGCGAGATCCGCGACGCGGAGCTCGATCATCAGACCGGCAAGCTCTCCGACGCCGACTGGCGCGCGATGGACCGCGGGCTGCGCGCCGAGGCCGTGGAGCTGCTCAAGCGCCTCGACCGTGTCGAGGAGCGGGCGGAGCCGCTACCCTAGGCGACCGCATGCTCCACACGGTCCTCTCGGTCCTGCAGGTCTTCATCGCCGTCGGCGTGATCTTCCTCGTGCTCCTGCACTCGGGCAAGGACGCGGGGATGTCCGGGGCGTTCGGCGTCGGCGTCGCCGGCGGCAGCTCAGGCGGCTCCCTGATGGAGCGCAACCTGGACCGCTGGACCATCTTCTTCGCGGTGCTGTTCGCCGCGAACACGATCGCGATCCTCAAGACCGCCTAGCCGCGGGTCCGCGTTCGCGCTCGCGCGGTAGCTTGGCGCCATAACCGCAGTCCAGCCCGCCTCACAGACCTCAGCGGTACGCGCGCTCATGGCGTGGACCGTCGACGCGCGCTCGTGGAAGCGGATCGTGTACCTGACGACCGCGCTGCCGCTCGGGATCGCGTACTTCGTCGTGATCGCGGCCGGGCTCTCGACCGGCCTCGGGGTGTCCGTGCTGACGTTCGGGCTGCCGATCGTCATCATGATGTGGGTCTGGCGGCTGCTGGCGCGGCTGGAGCGCTTCCTCGCTTCGCGCCTGCTCGGGGTGGAGCTGCCCGCGCCGTACCGGCCGGCCGAGGGCGGCTGGTTCGCGCGGCTGGCGAGCCGCCTCGGCGATCCCGCGACGTGGAAGGACCTGGCGTACCTGATCGTGCACCTGCCGCTCGGGATCGTCGACTTCACCGCCGTCGCGATCCTGCTCGGGCTGCCGCTCTCGCTCCTGCTCGCGCCGCTCCTGTACTGGTCGGTGTCCGACGGCGTCGACGTCGGGCTCGTCGCGGTGGACTCCGCCCCCGTCGCGTTCGGCGCGTTCGTCTCCGGCCTGCTGCTGCTGCCGATCTCGGTCCGCGCGACGTCGGCGTTCGCGACGCTGCACGCGACGTTCGCGCGCATGATGCTGACGGCGCCGACCGATCCCGAGGTCGCCACGCTGCGCTCCTCCCAGGCGCGCATCATCGCCGCCGCCGACGCCGAGCGCCGCCGGCTCGAGCGCGACCTGCACGACGGCGCGCAGCAGCGTCTGGTCGCGGTCGCGCTGCAGCTGCGGATGGCGCGCGATCGCCTCGAGCGCGGCGAGGACGCGCTCGATCTCGTGTCGGTCGCGGCCGACGAGGCGAGGACGGCGATCGGCGAGCTGCGTGACCTCGCCCGCGGGATCCATCCGGCGGTGCTGACCGCGCGCGGGCTGGAGGCGGCGCTGCGCGACGTCGTGGCGCGCGTGCCGGTGCCCGTCGACCTGGTGGAGGCGCCGGCCGAGCGCTTCCCCTCGACGATCGAGGCGACGGCGTACTTCGTCGTCTCCGAGGCGCTCGCCAACGTGGCCAAGTACGCGGAGGCCGAGCGCGCGTCGGTGACGGTGCGGCGCGACGGCGACGCGCTCTGCATCGAGGTCTGCGACGACGGCCGCGGCGGCGCCGACCCCGCGGCCGGCTCCGGGCTGCGCGGGCTGCTGGACCGCGTCGGCGCGTTGAACGGCACGCTGACGGTCGACAGCCCCGCCGGCGAGGGGACGAGGATCCGCGCGCAGTTGCCGGCCGAGATCCTCGACGACGAGCAGCCGCCGCAGGAGCGCGGGATCGTCTACGACGAGCGGACCGCGGCGATCATGCGCCTGCGCCGCCGGCGCGGCCTGCTCACGCACGCGGCGATCTTCGGCGTCGTCCAGATGGCGCTGATCATCGTCTGGGCGGTCACCGGGCTCGGGTACTTCTGGCCGGGCTGGACGATCTTCGGCTGGGGGCTGATCCTGGCGCTGCACGCGTCGCTGGCGATCCTGCGCCAGCCGATCACCGAGCTCGCGGTCATGCGCGAGCAGGGTGTCTAAAGGTACGGCTGAGGTCGAGCCTTGCGGCGGGCGTCTCCGCCCACGCCCGCGCCGATCGCGTCCTGCACCGAGGCGTAGCCGTCGCGCCGCAGCAGCTCCAGCAGGCCATGGTTCAGTGCGCGCGGCCAGGCCGGCCCGCCGTAGATGAAGCCGGTGTAGGCCTGCACGAGCGAGGCGCCGGCCAAGATGCGCTCCCACGCGTCCTCGGCCGTCTCGATGCCGCCGGCGGAGACGAGCGTGAGGCGGTCGCCGGCGCGGCGGTGCAGGCGTTCGAGGACGGCGAGCGAGCGCGCCTTGAGCGGGGCGCCTGAGATACCGCCGGGCTTGCCTTCCCAGAGCACGCGATCCGCCTCGAGGCCGTCGCGCGAGAGGGTCGTGTTGGTGGCGACGATGCCGTCGAGGCCGAGCTCGACCGCGAGGTCGGCGATTGCGTCGATCTGCTCGTCCGGCAGGTCGGGGGCGATCTTCACCAGCAGCGGGAGGCTCGTGCCGGCTTCCGCGCGGACCTCGGAGACGAGCGCGGCGAGGACGTCGACGGCCTGCATGTCGCGCAGCCCCGGCGTGTTCGGCGAGCTCACGTTGAGCACGAGGAAGTCCGACAGGGGTGCGACGAGCCGGACCGCGGCGCGGTAGTCGGCGCCGGCCTGCTCCAGCGGCGCCGCCTTGGACTTGCCGATGTTCGCCGCGACGATCGTGTCGCCGGTCCGCCGGCGCAGCCGCGCGGCGGTCGCCTCCGCGCCCGGGTTGGGGAAGCCCATGCTGTTCAGCAGCGCGCGGTCGGCGACCAGGCGCGTGATGCGCGGCGGCGGGTTGCCGGGCTGCGCGAGCGCGGTGACCGTCCCGACCTCGACGAAGCCGAACCCGAGCGCGCCGAGCGCCTCGAACCACGTCGCGCCCTTGTCGACCCCGGCCGGGACGCCGAGCGGGGAGGGAAACGTCGCGCCGAGCGCGGAGACGCGAAGCTCGGGGGCCGGCCTCGTCCACCGCCGGAGCGCGGTGCGAAGCGCGGGGATCGCCGTCGCGAGCCGCAGCGCCGTCGCGGCGAGCGCGTGCACGCGCTCCGCGTCGATCCGCGTGAGCACGTGCCGGAAGAGGAGCCGGTAGAGCACGACGCACGCGAGGGTAGCCGGGCGCGCCGGCGCCGTCGCGGGCGGGAGCGGGTCGATGGCGGGAGGGCCGGGCGGCGGCGCGGCTACTGCTCGAGCTCGCGCGCGATGCGGGCGATCTGGCGCGCGACGTGCCGGCGGTGCTCCTCGGTCGGGCTCTCCTCGGCCGCCAGCGCGTCGGCCAGCGTCCGGATCACCCAGAGCGGGGTGCGCAACGGCTCCTCGATCGTCCCAACTGGCGGCCAGGGCGTCATCTCGCCCCCCTGATCGGCGGCCCGGCCGAGAACTGAACCTCCTGTCACGCCGGATTTCCGCTCGGAGCGGCCTCCTCGTACCAGGAGTAGGCGTAGCTGGGGTCGTCCAGGTCGCGCGCGAGCGTGGTGAGCTTGAGCGGGCGGAACGTGTCGCACATGACCGCGAGCTCGTTGGTGGACTTCATCCCGAGCGACTTCTCGACCGTCCCCGGCTGCGGCCCGTGCGGCAGTCCGGAGGGGTGCAGGGTGAAGCAGCCGACGTCGACGCCCTTGCGCGCGGCGTAGTCGCCGTCGACGTAGTACATGACCTCCTCGCTCTGCACGTTGGAGTGGTGGTAGGGGAGCACGATCGCCTGGTCGTCCCAGTCGAGCATGCGCGGGCAGAACGAGCAGATCACGAAGTTCGGGCCCTGGAACGTCTGGTGCGCGGGCGGCGGCTGGTGCAGCCGGCCGGCCTTGGGCTCGAAGTCGTGGATGTTGAACGTGTAGGGGTAGACGTAGCCGTCCCAGCCGACGACGTCGAGCGGGTGGTAGTCGAGCACGTAGTCCTGATAGCCGCCGCGGACACGGACCTTGACCTCGTGCTCGCTGCGATCGCGGTGCGTGACGAGCTCCGCCGGCGGGTGGAAGTCGCGCTGCGAGAACGGGGCGTGCTCGAGCAATTGGCCGTAGCGGTTGCGGTAGCGGTTCGGCGTCTCGATCTCGCCCGGCGTGTAGAACGTCAACCACTTCTGCGGCTCGTCGAAGCGGAGGCGGTACGTCGTGCCGCGCGGGATCACGACGTAATCGTGCTTCGAGTACGGCAGCGTGCCGAAGATCGTCTCCACGACGCCCGAGCCCTCGTGGACGAAGATCACCTCGTCGCCCTCGCCGTCGCGGAAGAAGTACTCGGCCTCGCGCTCCGGGATGCAGATGCCGAGCTCGACGTCGCCGTTGTACTGGAGCACGCGCCGGCCCAGCACGCAGTCGCCCTGGGGCTCCAGCTCGCGCGTGTTCGTGAGCCGGTGCACGTGGGTGTCCGGCACCCACTCCTCGAGGACGATCGGCTCGAACTCGCCGACGTCCTTGACGCGGCACGGCGACCACAGGTGGTAGAGGATCGACTCGTTCCCCGAGAAGCCCTCGAAGCCCATCACCTCCTCGACGAGGAGCGGCGAGCTGCCGTTGGCCGACGAGTCGGGATCGCGGAACTGGACGTGCCGCTTGGCCGGGATGCGGCCCAGGCTGTGGTAGCGCATCAGGCGCTCCTCTCTCGGGGATGGCGCACGCGGCCCACGAACAGCAGCGTGCCGCTCGGCGCGTGCTCGACAGCCCAGGTGAAGGGGCGGTCGAAGGTCAAGTGGAAGGTGGGGCCGACGACGGCCGAGACGGCACGGGCGGTCACGGTCGTCACGGCCGCCGCCCGCGTGCCCTGGTCGTCGACGTCGACGCGTGCGCGCTGGAGGATGCGGCCGAGCGCCTTCGCGCCGTCGCCGCGGAACAGGTCCTCGAGGTCGCCGCCGGGAACGAACGCGGGCCCGAGGCCCAGCTCCTCGAGCGCGGCGCCGAGATCGTGGCGCGACTCGGCGCCGAACGTGGGGAGGACGACCGTCCCGTGGCCGCGCGACCAGTCGAGCGCCTGCCAGCCGGGGAGCGTGATCGCGGGCGGGGACGCGACGGGCGGCGATGCGGCGTGGGTTGCCGCCGGCGGGGCCGCGGCGTGGGTTGCCATGGGCGGCGGATCGGCGGGGTCGAGCACCGCGACGAAGCGCAGCTCGCCGTCGCCGTACGGCAGCCGGATCGCGCCGTCCGCGTGCTCGAACACGCCTTCGACGGCCATCATCTCGACCTCGCCGGCGCCGTCGAACGGGCGCCTGCCGATGCGGTGGAACGGGAGGCGCCATTTCGCGTCGAGGTAGATCGCGTCGGTCAGCGCGAGCTTCTCGTCGGGGTCGAAGCCATCGACGACGCTCGGGATCATCCCGTGCGTCCTCTCGCGCGCCCAGGCGTTCACGCGCTCGGCGTCGAGCGGGCCGGTGTCGAGCGTCAGCGCCGGGCCGGGCGTGTAGCCGTCGGCCAGCCACGCCGCCTGGGCCAGGGCGAGTCCCGGGGCCGCCACCTCGGGGACCTCGCCCGGCCCGAGCACCTCCTCGAGCGCCGCGCGCGTCTCCCCGCGCGCGCCGCGCCGCACCACGTCCAGCGCGCGCCGGACGCCGTACGGCGAGAGGACGGTGTCCCCGCGACCGTCGAGGCGATCCAGCAGCGCGAATGCGTCCATGGGCCTAGAGGTTGCCGCGCAGCTCCTGCTCGCGCTCGATCGCCTCGAAGAGCGCCTTGAAGTTGCCGTCGCCGAAGCCGCGCGCGCCGTGGCGCTCGATCACCTCGAGGAAGACCGTCGGCCGGTCGCCGCTCGGCTTGGTGAAGATCTGCAGCAGGTAGCCCTCGTCGTCGCGGTCCACGAGGATGCCCAGGCGGCGCAGGTCCTCGAGGTCCTCCTCGATCTCCCCGACGCGCTCCGGCACCTCCTCGTAGTAGGTGTCGGGCGTGCGCAGGAACTGGATCCCGCGCGCCTGCAGGGTCTCCACGGTCTTGACGATGTCGCGCGTGGCGACGGCGATGTGCTGCGCGCCCGGCCCGCCATAGAACTCCAGGTACTCGTCGATCTGCGACTTGCGCTTGCCCTCGGCCGGCTCGTTGAGCGGGAACTTCACGCGCCCGTTGCCGTCTGACACGACCTTCGACATCAGCGCGGAGTACTCGGTCGAGATGTCGTCGTCGGAGAAGTGGATCATCTCCTTCATCCCGAAGACGTCCTCGTAGTACTTGACCCAGCGGTCCATCGCGCCCAGCTCGACGTTGCCGACGATGTGGTCGATCGCGAGCAGGCCGGCGTCGCCGACGGCGGGCGCAATGTCGCGCGCCGCGTAGCCGGGCAGGAACGCGCCCTTGTAATCCCCGCGCTCGACGAACGTGTGCAGCGTCTCGCCGTAGGTCGCGATGGTCGCCATGCGCACGGTGCCGTCCCCGTCGCTCGCCTCCCACGGCTCGCGTATGCCCTCGGCGCCGCGCGCGACCGCCTCGCGATACGCGTGCTCGGCGTCCGGCACCGACAATGCGATGACCTTCACGCCGTCGCCGTGGTGCGCGACATGACGGCCGATCTCGTGGCCGGGCGTGAGCGCGCCCGTGAGCACGATGCGGATGCGCCCCTGCTGGAGCGCGTGCGACACGCGATCGCGGACCCCGGTCTCCAGGCCGGCGTACGCGACCTCCTTGAAGCCGAGCGCCTGGATCCAGAAGAACGCCGACTGCAGCGCGTTGCCGACGTAGAACTCCACGTGGTCGATGCCGTGGAGCGGCATGAAGTCCTTGGCCTCTGAAGGCGCGACGACGGGCTGGATGCTCATGCACTTAATGGTTGCGCTGTCCGTGAGACGACACAACATCGATATGTTGCGAAAGTGCAACACTTCACGGCCGGATGGACGACATCGACCGGCAGATCGTTGCGGCGCTGCGCGAGGACGCGCGCCGCTCATTCCAGAGCATCGGCCTGCGCGTCTCGCTGTCCGCGCCGGCCGTCAAGCGGCGCGTCGACAGGCTCGAGGCCGACGGGATCATCCGCGGGTACGCCGCCCGCGTCGATCCCGGGCGCTTCGGGTGGACGACGCACGCGCACGTGGCGCTCTACTGCGAAGGGCGGATGGCCGCCTTGGAGGTGCGCGAGGCGGTCGAGCGCCACCCCGAGGTCGAGGCGGCGTACACCGTCGCGGGGGAGGCGAGCGCGATCCTGCACGTGCGGGCCCGCGATACTGCGCACCTCGAGGAGACGCTCGAGCGGATCCGCGACCACCCGGGGATCACGCGGACGCAGACGCAGATCGTGCTGTCGACGCTGTTCGAGCGCCCGTTCGAGGAGTAGCCGGCGCGCCGTCCGGATCGACACGGGCGCCGCGGCGCCGCCGGTCGGTGACCTCTCGGTGGTAATCATCGCGAAGCTACAAATTCGCCTGCCAATACTCGTGGCGAACCCCAGAGACCGTGACCGGCGTTGCGGGTAGCCTCCATGGCATGACCGCTCTCGAGCGCAGAGTCAACATGACCGCCGTCCTGCTCCCGTTCGTCGTCGTAGCGATCGCCGTGCCGCTGCTGTGGGGCGATCTCGTCGGCTGGTCCGACGTGGCCGTCTTCGCGCTCATGTACATCCTGAGCGGGTTCGGCGTGACGGTGGGCTTCCACCGGATGCTCACGCACCGCGCGTTCCAGGTGCACAAGGCCACGCGCTACCTGTTCGCCATCATCGGGTCGCTGTCGGTTCAGGGCCCGGTGATCGACTGGGTCGCCGACCACCGCAAGCATCACGCTCACACGGATCAGGAGGGCGATCCGCACTCGCCGCACGTGGGGCACGGCGCCGGCGTCAAGGGTGCCCTGAAGGGGCTCTGGCACGCGCACGTGGGCTGGCTGTGGCGCACGCACGGCGAGGCTCGCGCGTCCAAGTACGCCAAGGATCTCGTCGAGGATCGGGGCATGCGCCTGATCAACCGGCGCTTCCCGCTCATCGTCCTGGTGTCACTCGGGCTCCCGGCGCTTCTCGGCGGGTTGCTCACCATGAGCGCCAAGGGCGCGCTGACGGGTCTCATCTGGGGCGGGTTCGCCCGCATCTTCCTCCAGCATCACGTGACCTGGAGCGTGAACTCGGTGTGCCACTTCTTCGGCAAGCGGCGCTTCGACGTCGAGGACCACTCGACCAACGTGTTCTGGCTGGCTCTGCCGAGCTTCGGCGAGTCGTGGCATCACAACCACCACGCCTTCCCGCGCTCTGCGGCGCACGGCCTGCGCTGGTACGAGCTCGATCCGTCGGCGATGCTGATCGCGCTGATGCGTCGCACCGGGCTGGCCTGGGACGTCGTGAGGATCACGCCCGAGCGCCAGCAGGCGAAGCTCGCGCAGGACGCCGAGCACCCGCGCGTGGCAGAGCCCGTCTGACGCGTCGGGTGCCCGCAGCGCGCGGTCCTCTCGCCGCTCCCGCCCGGCAGCTTGCGCCAGCGCGTCGTTGATCGCGCCGGCGCTCCCGCGAGTTGCTGACGCCCCCGGACGCCGCGGGACATCTGCGCGCTTCTTCGCCCGACAGCGACGCGAGTGCCCCGCGCTCCTTTGTGAGCGGTCCCGGGCCCCGAACTGCGCAGTAAGGAGAGCGGCAGGCTCGAATCCCGGCCGTTTCCGCGGGAGCTCCGCGCACTTCTCCGGCCGGGCGGCAACGCGAGAGCTCGCGACGGCGCATCAGCAGCCGGCGGGACCGGAGCTGCGACTTCGCCCACGTTCTCTCGCTCAGGCTTGGTGAACGCACGTGATCGACCATCCTCGCTCGCGCAGCGTGGCGGGTGCGTCACGTTCCTTCGAACATATATCGATAAACGTGACGCACCCCCTCGTGGCCCGAGGAAAAACGATCACCGGGCCTCGCGAGCGGGGAAGGCGACCCGGCCCCCACCTCCTTACTGCCCGCCGTTCGCCGGTCCCGCCCCGGGCACCACGGCCGGCGCCGCGGTGGTGTCGGCCGGCGCCACGACCGCTTGCAAAGTCTGCGCGGGCGGTTCTCACGTCGCTGCCGGGCGAAGAAGCGGGCAGCTGTCCCGCGCAAAGCTTGCGCCCGGACTCTCGCGTCGCTGCCCGGCGCGTCCCACTCCTGACCCGGAGCCCCCGCGCCGCCCACGCGACCGCCGCGCACTCGCGCCGGCACTACACGTGATCGCCGCCGGACCGATCCGGCCGGTTACGCACCACGCGGCGCGTCTCCTCCTCGCGGATGACGCGTCCATCGCCTGAGCGCTCTAAGGTTCCTGCATCCTGCTGTGGCCTCACGAGGTCCAGGCCAGGGTCTGAGTACACCTGTAGGAGGGTTTCATGACAGTTGGAGCTTGGCGCGCCGCGGTGGCCGCGGCGACCGCCAGTCTCGTCTTAGTCGTCGCAGGCTGCGGTGGCAGTAGCAACGAGGGCAGTTCCACGCCGGCCAAGCCGGGCGGCACGCCCGCGGGGAGCTCGGCCAAGAAGGGCGGGGACCTGAAGGTCCTGTACGGCGGCGATGTCGACAATATCGACCCGCGTCAGACCTACTACCAGTACGGCAACCTCGTCGCGTACGCGACGCAGCGCCCGCTGTACTCGTACAAGCCCGACGACGCCAAGACGCCGCAGCCGGACCTCGCCGACGGCCCGCCGCAGATCTCCTCGGACGGCAAGACCGTGACCGTGAAGATCAAGACCGGCGTCAAGTTCTCGCCGCCGGTGAACCGCGAGGTGACTTCAAAGGACGTCGCCTACGCGCTCGAGAGCGGGTTCACGAAGACCGTCCCGGGCCCGTACCTCGGGGCCTACATGGGCGACCTCACCGGTCTGAAGGCGTTCCAGAGCGGTAAGGCCAAGCACATCTCGGGCATCGAGACGCCGGACGACCAGACGATCGTCTTCAAGCTCGACCGCCCGCGCGCCGCGATCGTCGCGGGCATGCTCAGCATGCCGGCCTCGGCGCCCGTGCCGGAGGAGTACGCCAAGAAGTTCGACGCCAAGAACCCGAGCACGTACGGCCAGAACCAGGTCGCGACGGGCCCGTACATGATCCAGAACGACGCGAGCGGCAAGACGATCGGCTACAAGGCGGGCCAGGAGATCAAGCTCGTCCGCAACCCGAACTGGGACGCGAAGACCGACTACAAGCCGGCCTACCTGGATTCGATCACGATCACCGAGGGCGTCGACCCGCAGGTCGCGAGCCGCCAGATCCTCAGCGGCCAGAGCCAGGTCTCCGGCGACTTCCAGCTGCCGGCCGAGATCCTCGCGCAGGTCTCCAAGAACTCGACGCAGAAGAGCCAGCTGATCATCACGCCGCCGACCGGCCGCTACCGCTACATCTCGCTCAACACGCGCAACAAGCCGTTCGACAACGTCAACGTGCGCAAGGCGATCCTCGCGGCATTCGACCGCAACGCGCTGCGCCAGGCGTTCGGCGGCCCGCTCACGGGCGAGATCCCGACGCACTTCATCCCGCCGGGCCAGCCGGGCTTCGAGGAGTCCGGCGGCAAGAACGGGCCGGGCGTGGACTTCCTCGCCAAGCCTGAGGGCGACATGGCGCTCGCGCAGGAGTACATGAAGAAGGCGGGCTACGCCTCCGGCAAGTACGACGGCAACCAGACGTTCACCGCGGTCGCCGACAGCGCGACCCAGCAGAAGAACGTCGCCCAGGTCGCGCAGGAGCAGTTCGCCAAGCTCGGCTTCAAGGTCAAGACGCAGTACGTCGTGCGCTCGACGATGTACACGAAGTACTGCCAGGTGCCCAAGAACGAGCCGGACATCTGCCCCAGCGTCGGCTGGCTGAAGGACTTCGCCGACCCGGAGACCCTGATGGACCCGGTCTTCAACGGCAAGAACATCCTCGACGTCGCGAACTCCAACTTCGCGTTGCTCGACGACAAGGCCGCCAACGCGGAGATGGACAAGGCCGAGGTCGTCAACGACCCGACCCAGCGCAACCAGGCGTGGGGCAACGTCGACAAGACCGTGACCGGCCTGGCGCCGGGCATCCCGTGGCTCTGGGACACCCAGCCGATCCTGGAGTCCAAGAACGTCAACGGCGTGGTCAGCCAGGCCAACGCCGCCTGGGATCTGACGTTCACCTCACTGAAGTAGCGCGGCGCCGAGGGCTCTGACCGAGCCTTCGGTGATGGGGCCGGCGACGACGATGACCTCGTCGGCGCCGGCCTCTCCCAGCGCTTGCACGTGGGCGCGCACGTCCTCGAGCGCCACGACCGGCGTCTCGAGCTCGCGCTCGGGGTTCGCCGGGTCCACGACCACGTGCGCGCACGCGCTGCGCGTGATCTCCGCGGGGTCGCGCCCCGCCTGCTCGGCGGCTTCGGAGATGCGGGCGTTGAGCTCGGCGAAGCCCTCCGGCGTGTTGCCGTAGTCGGCGTACCACGTGTTCCACACGTCGGCGTGCGGGAGTGCGATCGAGAGCATGCGCGGGCCGTTGGAGCCGATCATGATCGGCACGCGGCGCGCCGGCTCGGGCAGCAGGACGGCGTCGTCGGCCGAGTGGAAGCGGCCCATGAACGTCACGCGCTCGCCGGCGAGCAGCGGCGCGACGATCGCGAACGCCTCCTCGAAGCGGGCGACGCGGCGGTCGTACGGGATGTCGAAGGCGGCGAACTCGCGCGCGTTCCAGCCGGCGCCGACGCCGAGGACGAAGCGGCCCCCGCTGACCTCGTCGATCGTCGCGGCCATCTTGGCCAGCAGCCCCGGAGGGTGGAAGCCGGCGCAGGCGACGAGCGGGCCGAGCTCCACGCGCTCGGTCGCGGCGGCGAGGGCGCTCAGCAGCGTCCACGCCTCCCACGGTCCGCGCTCGGCCACCGGCGCGGGCTTGTCGTCATAGAGCAGGTGGTCGCCGAGCCAGATCGAGTCGAAGCCGGACTCCTCGGCGGCGCGGGCGATGGCGAGGTACTCGGGCCAGCGCACGTCGCGCTCGACCTCAGGGAGCTGGATTCCTATGCGCACGGGGGCGGGACTCTATGCGGATCACCAGCGCGACCGAGGCCACGATCACCGCGGTGCCCGCGATCATCATCCCCGAGATCGACTCGTCGTTGATCAGCCAGCCGAGCACGATCGCCACGACGGGGTTCACGTACGCGTAGGTCGAGACCTTCGCGATCGGCGCGTTCTGCAGCAGCCACGTGTAGGCGGTGTAGGCGAGCAGCGAGCCGAACGTGATCAGGTATGCGAGCCCGAGCAGCGAGCGCAGCGACCACTCGCCGGGATGGATGTCGCCGCCCTCGCCGCCGATGAAGCCCGCCGCGAACACGGCCAGGCCGCCGAGCATGCTCTGCCAGCCGATCGAGACGAGCGGGTCGCGCGGGAGCGAGATGCGCGGCGAGGCGAACGAGCCCGTCGCCCACATCAGCGCCGCGCCGACGCACGCGAGCGGGCCGGCGATGCTCGCGCCGCCCTCGGGCCTGACCACGAGGGCGAGGCCGGCGAAGCCGAGCAGCAGGGCGCCGAGGCTGCGGCCGCTGATGCGCTCGCCGGAGGCGAAGCGGAGCACCATCACCCACAGCGGGATCGAGCCGACCAGCAGCGCGGCCAGGCCGGACGGGACGTCCTGCTCGGCGACGCTCAGCACGGCGTTGGCGCCGGGCAGCATGAGGCCGACGAAGCCCGCCGAAAGAAGTTGCGCGCGCGTGGGCTTGATGGCCGCCAGGCCGCGCCGGAGCGCGACGAACGGCAGCACGAGCGCCCCGACGACGATGAAGCGCGCGCCGGCCGACAGCAGCGGCGGCATCGTCTCGACCATCAGCGAGATGGCGAGGTAGGTCGACCCCCAGACGATGTAGACGATCCACAGGTTCGTCCATACCTGGACGGGCGAAGCCTCGGCCCGGGTGAGGATCGGCCGGGCCGAGGCTTCGGCGGTGCTCACGCGGCGGACGCCCGCATGCGACGGGCGCGATACGCGAGCAGGTCGACGACGTCGGCCGTGCGCCGGAACGGATCGGCGACCTTGGCGCCGGTGTCCACGGAGAGCGCGGCGACGACCTCGTCGTCGGCCTCGGCCACGAGCAGATCGCCCTCGGGGAGCGGGCGGGAGTCGAGCTCGGCGAGGCGACGCAGGGCGGGTCCGTCAGAGCCGCGGGCGGCGCGGATGAGGACAGTAGGAGCGCGGTTGGCGAGAGCGGACATCGTGATCCTTAGGACGATCGGGCGGCGGGTTGTGTTCCTAACGCTCGACGGGGTGGGTTCGTGAGATCCATGATCGGCGACCTCCGGCATCAGCGCAAATGACGTTTTGCAGGTCGTGGTATAAGATCCGCTGATGCTCGACGTCCGCCGCATGCGCGTCCTGCGCGAAGTCGCCGTCCGCGGGTCGTTCTCCGCCGCCGCCGAAGCCCTGTCGTTCACGCAGTCGGCCATCTCCCAGCAGATCGCCGCGCTCGAGCGCGAGACCGGCACGACGCTCGTGCAGCGCAATGCGCGCGGCGTGCGGCTGACCGAGGCGGGCGAGGCGCTCGTGCGCCACACCGAGGCGATCCTCGCCCGGCTGCGCGAGGCGGAGGCCGAGCTCGAGGCGATCGCCGGCCTGCGCGGCGGGCGCCTGCGGCTGGCCTCGTTCGAGTCCGCCGCGGCGACGCTGATGCCGCTCGCCATCGCCGCGTTCCGCTCCCGCCACCCCGGCGTCGAGCTGTCGATGATCATGGGCGAGCCGGAGGAGACGCTGCCGCTGCTCAAGAGCGGCGAGCTGGACCTGGTCCTCGGGTTCGACTCGCGCGTGCGCCAGGAGGTCGACGGCATCCAGCGCGAGCAGCTCGTGAGCGACCCGATGTTCCTCGTGATGGCGAACGATCACCCGCTGGCCAACAAGCGCAACGTGAAGATCGCCGACTTCGCCGACGATCCGTGGATCGCCGGCAACACCGACTGCGAGTGCAACCGGCTGATCAACCGCGCCTGCGCGGTCGCCGGGTTCGAGCCGCGAATCGCGTTCCAGACCGACGACTACACGGCGATCCAGGGCTTCGTCGCCGCCGGCGTCGGCGTGTCGCTGATCGCCGAGCTGGGCCTGACCAGCATCCGCGACGACATCGTGGTGCGCCAGCTCGGCCGCGAGACGCCGGTGCGCGAGATCTACGCCGCGACCTGCGCCGGCGCCCACCGCTCTCCGGCCACGCAGGCGATGCTCGACTGCCTGCTGGAGGTCGCGGCGCGCTACGAGACGCGCCGGCCGCAGCTGCAGCTCGTCGGCTGATGGAGCTGCTGCACTAGGCGATCGCTCGGCACGCACGACCTTTCCGGCTCCATGCCCGGCGATCGGCCGGTCGCGTTCCTACAGGTGACCGAAGCATCACGACGGCAAGGTCAAGCTCGTCGACGCCTCGACGCCGACCACCGCGCAGCTCGGCCGCACGGACACCGTGTGGGTCGAGACGAAGCACCCGGTCGAGCTGGGCGCGCCGGTGAGCTTCGGCTCGTTCCTGCCGGGCCTGAAGAAGGACTACGACGCCGAACTGGCCGCCACGGTCACCTCGTCGGCGGGCGACGCGGCCCTGAGCGTGGCCGATCCGTCCGCGACGGCGACGGGCACCTCGTCAACGGCGCGTTCTCGCTGCCGCAGCGCTGCAGGCGAAGGCGTCGAGCCCGCTCGGGTCCGGCGGGGCGCTCGCGCCCGTGGGCGCGACGGTGCTGACGTACACCACGCCGGCGAGCAACGACCCGGTCACCGTCACGTTCCGGCAGTCGATCGGCGACGGCGACGCCCTGCGTGCCGGCGGCTACGCGAAGACGCTGACGTTCACCCTGTCGACGACGAGCCCGTGATGCCGTTGGCGTAGGCGTACACGACGGCCTGGGCGCGATCGCGGGCGCCGGTCTTGGCGAAGATGTGGTTCACGTGGCTCTTCACGGTGGCCGCGCTGACCACCAGGCGCTCCGCGATCTCCGCGTTGGTGAGGCCCTCGGCGATCAGGGCGAGGACCTCCGCCTCGCGCGGCGTCAGGTCGTCCGGCAGAGGCGCGGCGGCCTGGCCCGGAGCCGCCTCGGAGGGGATCGAGAGGGCGGCGACGACGTGGTGCTGGACGGCCGGGTCCAGTGCCGCGTCGCCGCGCGCCACCGCCTCGATCGCGGCGCGGATCTCCTCTGCCCCGGCATCCTTGGTGAGGTAGCCCTTGGCGCCGGCGCGCAGCGCGCCGAGCACCGACGCGTCGTCCGCGTAGGTGGTGAGGGCGATCGCCTTCGGCCGCGGCCCGCGCTCGGCCAGCCGGCGGATCGCCTCGGTGCCGTCCAGGCGCGGCATCCGCAGGTCCATCAGCACGATGTCGGGGTCATGCTCGGCGGCGAGCGCGAGCGCCTCCTCGCCGTCGGCGGCGGTGCCGACGAGCTCGATGCCGTCGAGCATCCCGAGCACCATCGCAAGGCCCTCGCGCACGACGCGCTGGTCGTCGGCGAGCAGGACCCTCAGGGGAGCCACAGGCGCACCCTGAATCCGTCTTCGGTCGGCCCCGCGTCGAGCCGGCCGCCGAGCAGCGCGGCGCGCTCGCGCATGCCCGTCAGCCCGTACCCGCCGCCGCCGGCCATCACCGGCGCCCCCGGACCGTGGTCGGCGACCGTGAGCGTGGTGCCGTCGTCGCCGTACTCGAGCCGCATCTCCACGCGGTCGCCGGCGCTGTGCCTGCGCACATTGGTCAGCGCCTCCTGCGCCGTTCGATAGAGCGCGAGGCGCGCCTCGGAGGACGTCTCGCGCGGGGTGCCGATCACGCTCAGGCTCGCGCTTGGGCCGAACGCCTCGACCAGCTCGTGCAGGCGCTCAGGCCCCGGCAGCGCGTCGCCGCGCAGCGCGGCGATCGCCTGGCGCGCCTCGGCGAGGCCGCCCGCGGCGAGCCGGTGCGCGTGCTCCAGCCCGGCGACGATCTCGGGGTCGGCGCCGCGGCCGCGGGCCAGCAGGCGCGTCCCCTCGAGCTGGAGGGCGAGCGCGGAGAGCGAGTGGGCGAGCACGTCGTGCAGGTCGCGCGCGACGCGGCCGCGCTCGGCCAGCGCGGCCGACTGCGCGGCCGCCTCGCGCGACTCGCGCAGCTCCTCGACGAGCTCCTCCGCGCGGTCGCGGCGCGCGGCGAGCTGTCGGATCATGCGCGTGATCAGGAACCAGGGGACGACGGAGAAGACGAGGCCGGCGGCGGTCGAGGCCGGCTTGTCGTGCTCGAGCGAGACGATCAGCACCTCCGCGAGCAGCGTCCCGCCGGCGACGAGATACCCCGTCACGCGCGGCATCCGGATGCCCGCGATCACGACGACGTAGTAGATGCCCGCGTAGCCGCCGCTGTCGGGCTGTACGGCGGTGAAGACGCAGCTCGCGGCGCCGGCCAGCACGAGCCCGGCGAGCCGCACGCCCGGAGGCAGCTCGTTGAGCGGCAGGCTCGCCGCGATGCCGGCGACGAAGGCGACGACCGCGAGCGTCACCCACAGGCCGTCGCCGTGCAGGCCGGGCATCGGATCGGTCGTGAGCGTCGAGACGACGATCACGAGCAGCGCGACGACGCCGAACACGCGCAGCGCGGCCGGCGGCCGGCCCTCTGACAACCGGGGAAGCTCGCGCACGTTCACATCGCTCACGGTAGGCGCTCGCGCGACGCGCGTCATGGGCGCGCGGGTGGACATCCTCTCCACCCAGGGGTTGAGAAGCAGGTTCGACCCGGGCGCCGATGACGGATCGGGCCATGTTGCCGATGCTTCCCGCCATGATCACGAACTCGCTCGAGGCGGCCGTCGCCGAACGGTCTCAAGGCCGGGAGGAGCCGGCCGTCATGGTGCGCGGGCTGCGCAAGGCCTATGGCGCCGTGCAGGCCGTCGACGGCATCGACCTCACGGTCCGCCGCGGCGAGGTGCTCGCCGTGCTCGGCCCCAACGGCGCCGGCAAGACCACGACCGTGGAGATCCTCGAGGGCCACCGCAGCGCCGACGCGGGCGAGGTCCAGGTGCTCGGCTTCGACCCGGCGCTGCGCGAGCGCGCGTTCCGCGAGCGGATCGGCATCGTGCTGCAGGAGGGCGGCCTGGACCCGGCGATCACGGTGCGCGAGGCGATCGAGCTCTACAGCGCCGCCTACCCGCGTCCACGCGATGCCCGCGAGGTGATCGACCTGGTGGGGCTCGACGGCAAGGCCGACGCGCGCGCGGAGACGCTCTCGGGCGGCCAGCGGCGGCGGCTCGACCTTGCACTGGGCATCGCCGGGGATCCGGACCTGATCTTCTTGGACGAGCCGACCACCGGGTTCGATCCTGCCGCACGACGCCAGTCGTGGGAGCTGATCTCGAGCCTGCGCTCGCTCGGCAAGACGATCCTGCTCACGACGCACTACATGGATGAGGCGCAGCAGCTCGCCGACCGCGTCGTCGTGATCGCCCGCGGCCGCGTGATCGCCGAGGGCACGCCGGATTCGCTCGGCCGCGACGGGCACGCCGTGGTGTCGTTCCGGCTGCCGGACTTCCACGACGGGCTGCCGCTGCCCTCCGCTGCCCGCGTCGAGCGCGAGACGGCGAGCTTCACCACCACCACGCCGACGCGCGACCTCGCGCCCGTGCTCGCCTGGGCGGCGGGGCGCGGCATGGAGCTCGAGAACCTCACCGTCGCCCGCCCGTCGCTCGAAGACGTGTACCTCCAGCTGACCGAGGAGACCCGATGACCCGCACCGATCTCACGCTCGCGCGCCGCTGGATGGCGGCGCGGGTGAAGCTCACGCTGCGCAACCCGCGCGCCGTCACGTTCACGCTCGCGTTCCCGCTACTGCTGGTCGTGCTGTTCAACGCGCTCAACGGCGACACCGACGTCAAGTCGGCCGGGGCGAACGTCCCGTTCTCGCAGTTCTACACGCCGGCGATCGGCATCTTCAGCCTCGTCGCGGCGTGCTACACGACGCTGATCATGGGCATCGCGACCGCGCGCGACAACGGGCTCCTCAAGCGCGTGCGCGGCACGCCGCTGCCGATCGGCATCTACCTCGGCGCGTGGATGACGAGCGCGGCGGTCGTCGGGATCCTCTCCATCGTCGCGATGTTCGCGATCTCCGTGCCGGCGTTCGGCGTGCAGATCTACGCCGACGCGCTCCCGGCCGCGATCGTCACGCTCGTGCTCGGCGCCGCGTGCCTGAGCGCGCTCGGGATCGCCGTCGCCAGCCTGGTCAAGAGCGCCGATCAGGCGATGCCGGTCGCGCAGTTCACGTTCCTGCCGCTGTCGTTCGTGTCGGGCATCTGGTACCCGCTCGACGACGCGCCCTCGTGGGTCGTGGACATCGCCCACTTCTTCCCGCTCTACCACATCGCGCACGCCTTCGAGCGCTGCTTCGTCCCCGGCTCCGGCGCGGCCTGGTCCGGCGGCGACCTGTGGGCGATCGTCGTCTGGACCGCCGTCGCGGCGTTCGTCGCCGCGCGCCGGTTCCGGTTCGAGCCGGGGCAGGGCGAGGGGCTGCGCCTCAGAGTCCTCCGCGCCTGACCGCGGGCACCGCCCGCGCGAGCGCGAGCACGGCGAGCGCGAGCAGGGCCGCCATCCCTCCGACGTAGACGCCGGCGCCCGAGACGTCGCCGGGGTGCAGGAGCGGGAGCGCGAGCAGCAGCAGGCACCAGGCGGCGAGCGTCGCGTAGGGGATGAACGCCTCCGACGGGCGCCGCAGCAGCAGCGCGCAGCTGACGAGCATCGTCCCGACCATCGCGTACCAGGCGGCGACGGCGCGGCCGAGCAGCGGCGTCAGCGCCCACGGCCAATGCGGGGCGACGTCGCCGGGGAAGAGGTACAGCGCGGCGGCGCCGAGGATCATCGCGGCGCCGGCGATCGCGGAGAGCACGCGGACTCCGAGCAACCCCGGGTCCGCCGGCGGCTCGGGCTCGGCGTTGCGGCGCTGGCGCGCGACCAGGAACGGGATGGCGAACGGGACGCCGGCGTACACGATCACCCAGCCCCAGGTCGGCGGGTAGCCGAACTTGAACTTGTCGTGGTGGATCAGGGTCGCCGCCGCCAGCGTCGTGGCCAGCACCCACAACGCCGGCGGCAGCACCTGAAGCGAACGCCACCGGCTCGTCCCGAAGAGGACGAGGCCGGTGGCGAGCGTGCCGGCCAGGAATCCCGCGCCGATGAACGCGGCATCGACCGGCGGCTTGATCGCCCACGCGTAGTCGGTCAGCGCGCGACTGGGGAGGAGATACAGGAACGCGCCGTTCGCGAGGGCGAGCACGAACAGGATCCAGACGCCTGCCCTGGTCAGGGGCAGCACGCTTCCGCGCGGCGAGACGGTGGGGCTCACAGGCGACAGACTCTCAGGGAATCGGAACGCTGCGAACACGGGTCACCTCCTTCGCTCGCTCAGGTAGTGGGGGAGCTGCCTGAGCGCATCCTGCTCGCTCTCGGCGTCGACGACCCACCACAGCCCATGCCCGCCCTGCAAGCAGCTCGAGAGCGCGAGCCGGTGGCGCAGCGGGGAGTCGAATCCACGCCACGCGGCGAACGCGAACGGGCACTCGTCGGCGGGATGGGAATGGCTGAGGAGGAACGTCGGCACGCAGCGAAGGCTGCCGGTCCTCGGCCGGCCCCGGTATCAGGGATCTCCCTGAACCTTCAAGCGCGCTCGCGCCCGACCACCTCCGCGACGGCGGCGCGCGAGCCGACGCCGAGCTTGCCGAACACGCGCGTCATGTGGCTCTCGACGGTCTTCTCGGACAGGAAGAGCTCGGCGGCGATCTCCTTGTTGGTCGCACCGCGGGCGACGAGGTCGGCGACCTCGCGCTCGCGCCCGGAGAGGCCGGCGAGGCCACCGCCCCCGGCCGAGCGGCGCCGGCGGGCGCTCGCAGGGCGGCCCAGGCGGCGCAGCTCGCGCGCGGCCTCGTCGCGCAGCCGGGCGGCGCCGACGGCGGCGAGCTCTGACTCCGCCCGCTCGAGCGCGGCGACGTCGCCGGCCAGCCGGCCGGCAAGCGTGCGCGCCCGCGCGGCCTGGATCACGGCGCCGACGCCGTCGGCGAGCGCCGCGGCCTCGCGCGCGGGCTCCGGGTCGGCGTCCAGCAGCGCGCGGGCGCAGAGCACGGCGGCGCGGGCGTACGGGAGCGTGAGCCCCTCCACGGCGGCCTCGCCGCGGACGACCCACGCCTCGGCCGCTCCGCGCCGGTCGAGCGCGAGCTCGGCGCGCGAGAGCACGGCGTAGAGCCAGGCGCGGCGGCCCGGCTCGACGCTCGGGAACTCGGGCGCGCCGCCGGCGGTCATCGCCGCCAGGCAGCGCTCCGGCTCGCCGGCCTCGAGCTGCGCCGCGGCGACGTGCACGCGCGTGGCGCGAGAGAGCAGGCTCTCGTCGAGCCGGTCGAGCAGCGCGACCGCTTCGGCGCCGGCCGACCGGGCCCGCGGCAGCTCGCCGCGCAGCGCGGAGATCCAGGCGTCGGCGGTCAGGGCGAAGCACAGCATCTGCGGGTTGCCCCACAGCCGGGCGCCCTCGACGGCGGCCTCGGCGTGCTCGGCCGCCTCGCCCAGGCGCCCGCGGACCTCGAGCGAATGCGCGAGCCCGATCGTCATCGGGATCACGAACTGGCCCTGCCCCGACGCGCGCGAGATCGCGATTCCGCGGCGCAGGTGGCCGATCGCGTCGTCGTAGCGCTCGCAGAAGAACTCGGCGAAACCGAGGTAGTACGCGATGTCGGGCCGGCCGGCGAGCGTGCCGTCGTCGAGCGCGTCGATCCGCGCGGCCGCCTCGACCTGCAGCGCCTGCGCGCGCTCCGTACGGCCGAGCCCGAGCTCCCCGAAGCACTCCAGCGCGACCGCGATCGCCGCCAGCGCCGGCGCCTCCGTCTCACGCGCGCGGCGCGCCCACGCCGACACGGCCTCGAAGTCGCTGTCGTAGAGCGCGTCGGCGGCGAGCTCCACCTGCAGGTCGGTCGCGGCGTCGCCCTCCAGCTCGCCCAGCGCGCCGAGCAGCCGCGCATGCGCGGCCGCGTGCCGGCCGAGCAGGTTCTCGCACGTCGCGCACGCCGCCACGAGCCGCGCGCGGACCGGACCCAGCTCCGGCCCGACGAGCTGAAGCCCCTCGTTGAGCGACTCCAGCGCGCGCTCGAGCTGGCCGGTGGCGGCCAGCGCCTGGGCGCTGCCGATCAGCAGCTCCAGCCGCTTGAACGCGTCGTCGTGCGGGAGGAGCCGCAGCGCCGCGGCGTACCAGCCGGCCGCGGTCGACGGCGCGCGAGCGGCGGTGTGGCGGGCGGCCTCGACCAGCACCTCGACCGCCTCCTGCTCCCCCGGCCGGGCGCAGCGCGCGAGGTGGTGCGCGCGGGCGACGAGCGTGCCCCCGCGCTCGGTCAGCGACGCCGCCGCGCGGCCGTGGGCGGCGATCCGCCAGCCCTCGGTCGCCGACTCGTAGATCGCGTGGCGGACCAGGGGATGGCGGAAGCGGTAGCGGCGCGGGACGTCGGTCGTCAGCAGCAGGCCGCCCGCGAGCAACTCGTCCAGCGCGGCCAGCGCCGCGGGCTCCTCGAGGTCTGCGGCGGCCGCCGCGAGATCGAGGTCGATCGGGTCGCCCGCCACGGCCGCGCCCTGCGCGAAGCGGCGGCCCGGCTCGGCCAGCGCGCCGATCTCCTGCTCGAGCGCGCGCAGCACGGCGCGCGGGACGCCGGGCGTCGCGGGCGCGTCGACGGCCGCGGTGACGCGGCGGCCGGCGGCGTGCTCGCGCGCGAGCTGCTCGAGGAAGAACGGATTGCCGCCGCCCTCGTCGAAGATCGCGCCGCGCACGGGTCCGGGGACGTCCTCGCCGAGCAGGGCGTCCGCCTCCTCGCGCGTCAGTGCCGCGAGCGCCAGCTCGGTCACCGTCCCGTCCCGTTCGGCGGTATGCAGCGCACCGGCCAGCAGGGGCCGCACCGGGGCCGGGCGGAACGCCAGCGCGAGCACGAGCGGGCCCTTCGGCGGATGCCGTAAGAGGTGCGCGACGGCCTCCAGCGACGCATCGTCGGCCCAGTGCAGGTCGTCGAGCGCGAGCACCACGGGCCGCAGCCGTGCGAGCGCCTCGAGCAGCGTCCGCAGCGCGCGGTGGGTGCGGTAGCGCTCGTCCTGCAGGCCGCCGGGACTCCCGGCCGCCGGGAGGACGGCCGCCAGCTCGGGCAGCTGCTCGCCGACCAGCCGCTCCAGCCGGTCCACCCCCAGCGCGCCCGCGTAGTCGGCCAGCGCGTCGACCCAGGCGCCGAACGGCAGCTCGCGCTCGAGCTCGGCTGCCCGCCCGGAGAGTACGAGGTGCCCGCGCGCGTCGGCGCGTGCGCGCAGCTCCTCGAGCAGGCGCGACTTGCCGATGCCGGGCTCGCCGGAGAACGCCAGCACCGCGCCGGCGCGACGGTCCAGCCCTCGCAGCGCGTCCTCGACGGCCGCCACCTCCTCGCGCCGTCCGATCAGCCGGGGGAGGGAATCCATGCTCGTAGCCCGACTCTAGTGAGCCACCGCGGTGTAGGGAGGTGCCCGTGCTCCGGACTACGCTCGCAGATCGCCCGATTCGGCACGCTCGCGGAGCCTCCGCGCGGGCCGTCCCGCGGGTCCGGCGAACCGCGCTGGTAAGGGGAGCGGCTGAGCTTGCCGGCGCGGGCCGGATGATCGTTTGAGGCGGCCTCGCGGGGGTGCCCTACGGAACTTCGAATAGTTCGAAGGTTCGTAGGGCAGCCCTCTGGTGTCGCGCGCGAAGATGATCGTTCGCGCGCGAAGAGACCGCGCCGGTGATCGAGCGTGACCGTCAGGCCGTCGCGCCAGAGGGACCCGCATCCCTTACCCGCGCAGTTCGCCGATCCCGCGGCGCGTCCCGGGAGTCCGCGATTCGCGGCTCGCGCGGTCTCCGCGTCGTCCCTTCTCGGGCCCGGAGAACTGCGCTGGTAACAGGCCCATGGCAAGCACGCGTGGAACCAGGCGGCGGGACCGGACGTGATCACGCTGGCCGACGTCGAAGCGGCGCGCCCGCCGGCTCTGGCCGAGCTCGACGACGAGTTGTTCCTGAGTCGCATCCAGTGCGCAACGCCACGCGCCAAGTCGCCTACACCGTCCCGCACTTCGGCGACTTCATGAACCGCAAGTTCCCGCTCGCCGCACCGCTCGCTTCCAGCTGAGGTCCCTCCGAGGGCGCGGCTACTCGTTACTCATCCAGCCGGCTGCGGATGCCGCGCTGACGCAGCTCGCGGCGCTCCTGCTGCAGCTTGCGGCGCGAGATGCCGGCGCACGGCGCTCGCCACGGTGGCGGCCGGCTTCGAGCTCGCGCTCGATCCGGCCGCGCCGCCGGTGCGCGAGCGCTTCGGGTTCACGATGCGCCCGACCGGCTCAGCGTGCTCGTTCGCGCGCGTAGCGCAGGTACGTGACCTGCGAGGGGAACGTTCGCGTCTCCAGCAGGCGCAGCGCGAGCCGCGCGCCGAGCGAGGGGAAGAACGGCGTGCCCGCGCCGAGCACGATCGGGTACACGAACAGCCGGTACTCGTCGACCAGGTCGCGCTCGACGAAGGCCGCCGCAAGGCCCGCGCCGCCGATCGCGATCTCGCCGCCCGGCTGCTCCGCGAGCCGGGCGACGACCTCCTCGATGTCGCCGTCGGCGAGCTCGGCGCCACCCTCAGCGCGCTCGAGCGTGCGCGAGAACACGAGCCGCGGGGTCCGCGTCCAAATCCGCGCGAACTCGATCTCGACGGGCGTCGACGCCGGGTTCTCCTCGGCCGTCTCCCAATAGCGCATCGTCTCGTACAGCCGCCGGCCGTACACGTGCACGCCCGCCGCGCGCGCCTGCTCGTTGTGGAAGCGGTGCAGCTCCTCGCCAGGGCCCGACCAGTCGATCCCGCCGTCGCGGTCGGCGATGAAGCCGTCCAGCGACACCCCCATCGAGTAGATGACCTTCCGCATCCTGCGCCTCCTGAGTCCTGTGGCCCGCCGTACGAGGATCAAGACCCGCCACAGGCCCGGAACTCATCGCGGCTCGATCGGGATCGCGGCGCTGACGAGCGTGCCGCCTTCGGGCGGGCTCTCGATCCGAAGCCGGCCCTCGAGCGCGGCGAGCCGGTCGGCGAGCCCGATCAAGCCGGGTCCGCCGGGCCGCGCGCCGCCGATGCCGTCGTCGCGAACGCCGATGGCGAGCATGCCGTCCTCGATCTGCGCCGTGACCTCGGCGTGGCCGGCGCGGGCGTGCTTGACGACGTTGGTCAGCGCCTCGGAGACCACGAAGTAGGCGGTCGACTCGACGGCCGCCGGGAGGCGCCCGACCGAAACGGCGTTCTCGACCGGCAGCGGCATCCGCGACGCGAGCTCGTCCACGCCGGCGCGCAGGCCGCCCCGGGTGAGGACCGCGGGGAGGATGCCGTGCGAGAGCTCCCGCAGCTCGGCGGTCGCGCGCTCGGCGTGCCCGAGCCCCTCCTCCACCAGCGCCCGCGCACGTCCGCCGATGCCCTCGAGGGCGCGCAGCGCGAGCTGGAGCGTGATCATCGTGTGCACCAGGCGCTGCTGGGCGCCGTCATGGAGGTCGCGTACCACCCGCCGGCGCTCCTCGTCGGTCGCGGCGACGATGCGCGCGCGCGAGGCGGCAAGCTCGGCGCGCGCCTCGATCGTCGAGATCGCGGTCGCGACGAGCTGCGTGAACTCGCCGATCCGTCCTTCGGTGCCCACGGGCAGCGGCTCGGGCTGCTGGGAGACCGCGATCATCGCGCCCCAGACCTTGCCGTCGACGACGATCGGCGCGCCGACGCCGGAGTGCACGCCCATCGCCCGCGCCCGCTCCGCGATCTCGCCCGACGCGTTCGCGTAGTCCTCGATGCGCGCCGACCGGCCGGTCCGCCGCACGATCACGGTCAGGTTCTCGCCGTCGAGCGGCAGCCGGATGCCGGTCGGCATCGAGGTGGCGCTGTCGCCCCAGTCGGCCACGACGGTCGCGGTGTCGTCGTCCTCGAAGCGGAACATCAGCGTGACGCCGACGCGCAGCAGCCAGCCGACCTCCTCGACGACGGCCGTGAACACCTCCGCCGGCGAGGCCGCGCGCGCGACGAGCACCGCCACGCGGCGCAGGGCGGCCTGGGTCTCCGCGAGCACGCGCAGCTCCTCCGCGGTCGCCTCGACCATCCGCTGCGCCTCGCGCAGCTCCTCGTCGGCCTGCCGCCGGTCGGTCACGTCGCGCGCCACGCAGTAGATGGCGTCGCGCGCGGGGATCGTGCGGATGTTCGACTGCAGCCAGCGGACGGTGTCGTCGGCGCAGACGAAGCGGCATTCGAAGCCGATCACGTCCTGCCCGCGCTCGAGGTCCTCGAGCACGTCGCGCATCGCCTGTACGTCGTCCGGGTCGACGAACTCGATGAACGGCTGCGTGAGCAGCTCCGCGCGCGTGTAGCCGAGCGTCCGCTCGAACGCGCCGTTGACGCGCTTGAAGTAGCCGTCGAGGCCGGCGATGTACAGCAGGTCGAGCGAGAGCTCGAAGAACTGCTCCAGCTCGCTCTCCCACGGCGGCACAGACAACAACTATGACTGTCTCGGCGCCGCGCGGGAAGGTGATGAGAGCGCGGCGCGCGGCGCAGGGGCCTCTCGGTCGGGTCCGCTGCGGCAGCGCTCCCGTCTCGTGCTCAGATCGCGCGGGCACGGGCGCCCGGGCCCGGGTGCGACTCGAGCTGCTGGAGCGACTCGACCTCGTGGCCGTCCTCGCAGACCATGGCGACGCGGACGCGCCGGCCGCAGTCGCGGTGGCGGACCTCCGTCGCCGGGCCCCCGGGGTCCGCCACGTAGGCGTCGCCCCACTGCAGCAGGGCGAGGAGGACGGGGTAGAGGTCGCCGCCCTTGCCGGTCAGCCGGTACTCGTCGCGCGGGCGGCTGCCCGGCTCCTGGTAGCGGGCGCGCTCGAGCAGGCCGGCGCCGACGAGCTGGTTCAGCCGCTGGCTCAGCACCGGGCGCGAGACGCCGAGGTGGCGCTGGAGCTGGTCGAAGCGCCGGATGCCCTGGAAGGCCTCGCGCAGCACCAGGAACGTCCACGGCCGGCCCACGAGCTCGAGCGTCCGGCCGATCGAGCAGTTCGACGTGTCCGTCTCGAGCCACTCCACGGATCCCGAGCCTACACGACTGGGTGCGGCGGCTGAACCCAGCTGCTCGCCTGACGCCGGGCGCGGCCCCCGTGCGGGGGCCGCGCCCGCCGGCTCACGGCGCGGTCGTCGAGAGCGTGAACGTCAGCGTCGTGCCGTAGCTGCCCGTGCGCAGCGGCTCGTTCGCGCCGATGTGCTGCTTGAACGCGATCGTGACCGGATCGTTGGAGGCCGGTCCCGTCCACGTGGTCTTGGAGAGCTGCACCTGCACCGGCTCGGCGAGCGAGAACGCGCCGTTGGCCAGGCGGCCGGGCTCCGACGACGTCAGCGCCGCGTCACCCGCCGTGGAGATCACGCCGGCCGTCGTCTGCGCGCCGTAGGTGCCGTCGACGCCCGGCGCGAAGGCGCCGAAGCTCGCCGGACCGGCGAGCGACAGCGCGAGCGTGGCGGGAACCGTGCCGCCCACGTCCTGCTGCGCCGTGACCGGCTCCAGCGCGCCCGCCTTCACGAGCGCGTCGTAGCCGCCGACGACCGGCAGCGACACCTTGCTGAGCTTCGAGTTCAGCGTGATCGTCGTGCCCGTCGTGCCGTTGCGCTCGAGGTTCGAGAAGTTCGCCATCAGCACGATGCCGACGCGGTGGCCGGCCGGGATCGTGTAGTCCACCGGAAGGATCGGGAACTTGAACTCGTACTCCGTGCCCGGCGTCACCGGCACGTCGGCGTACAGCGAGTCGCGGTTGGACGAGTCGAGGATCCCGCGCGAGATGCGCCAGCCCTGGGTCGCCGTGACCGTCACCGTCGGCTTGATCGGCTGCTGGTAGCAGGCGTCGTAGTCCATCACCTTGCCGTCGGGACCGGTGCGCGTCGAGGACGAGCCCCAGCAGTCGCTCGGCGCGTTCGCGGGCGTCGAGACGCCGTCGCTGGAGCGCGTGATCTGCGTGCTGGGGCCGTAGTCGACGAGCATCGCCGAGAGATTGGACTGCGGCTTGTCCAGCGACGCGCGGATGTCGATCCGCGGCGTGCCCGAGAAGCGCAGGTCGGTCTTCAGCGGCGGCGAGAGGAAGACGCGGCGGTTGTTCTGCGTCGTCCCGTCCGCGATGTTCAGCGCCGTCGCCTCGCTCTGGTTGGAGAGGTCGGTCCACTTCAGCGTGTCGGTGTTGCCGCCCGTGGCGCCGCCGAGCTTGCCCGGCGTGGACGGCGTGTCGCCCTGCAGGTAGACGTCGACGTCCTTGGAGCCCGGCAGCGGCCAGTCGGGGTACGCGTGCCAGTTGTCCTTGGTGTCCTCGATCAGGACGCGCGGCTGCTCCATGATCCCGTTGTCGATCCCGAACAGCCAGTGGTCGAACCACTGATGCAGCTCGTCCATCCACTCTGCGCGATTGGTCATGAACGGATCGATGTGACCCTCGCGGCACAGCCACAGCTTGCGCGGGACGTTGGCGGCCGCGAGCCGGTACCACCACTCGGAGAACTGGTCGGGCTTGACGTTGTCGTCCTGCAGGCAGTGCGTCTCGAACACCGACGCCTTGATCCTGCTCACGTCCGGCCGGTAGTTGCGGGCGTCCCAGAATGGGTTCATCGTGCCGTCGGCGTCGCCGTCGAGCAGGCTCATCGCGTCGCGCGCGGGCGCGCAGTGAGCCTGGTCCCCGGGGTCGGTGACGTAGTTGGACAGCCACGCCGGATAGTGGGCGGTGGAGCCGATCACGCCGCCCATCCGCGAGTAGTCGTACCAGGAGGAGATCGCCGAGATCGGGACGATCGTCGTGAGCCCTTCGACGCCGGTCGCCGCGACCGCGTTGGGCAGCGTGCCGTTGTAGGAGCGGCCGATCATCGCCGACTTGCCGCTGTGCCAGTCCGCGACGATGGGGTGCGCGGTGCCGGTGACGGAGTCGTAGCCGGGGGCGCGGCCGTTGAGCCAGTCGACGACGACCTTGATGCTCTGCACGTCGCTCGGCCCGCCGTTGGTCGCGCAGCCCGTCGAGTTCGCCGTGCCGTCCATCTCGGCGAGGATCACGGCGTAGCCGCGCGGGACGAAGTAGTTGTCGTACCAGAGCGGCCAGCGGTCGTTGAGCCCGTCGCCGTCGACGTCCGCGATCGACTGGTTGACGAACTGCCCGGGCGCCGACGTGTAGTACGGGCTGGGCGCGACGATCGCCGGCACCTTGAAGCCCGGCCCGGACTCCTTCGGGCGCATGATCTCGATCGCCGTGCGGTCCTCGACGCCGTCCATGTCGGCGTCCTGGCCGTTCGGGATGTAAACCCGCTCGCGCGTCGCCTGGTCGTAGTCGAAGACCGGCGCGGTCTTCCCCCCGACCACGGATATCTGCGCGTGCGCTGTCCCGCTCGCCCCGAACATCGCCAGCGCGGCGAGCGCGCCGACGGCGATCCTGCCCTTCATTCTCATCTCGGACCCCTCCGGGAGTGGTTCTGGCTCCTCCGAGCGCCACTCTGCCCGCACGCGCCGCGAGAGTCCACGCCTTCCGCGTGGAGGTCACTCCACGGGCTAGGTCTCGGCGAGCGCGGGGCCGCGGCTCGGGCGCGGCGCGCGGCGGCGCGCGAGCGCGCGGGCGGTGAGGCGCATGACCGGGCGCTCGAGCAGGAAGTAGCTGAGCGCGGCGAGCGCGAACGTGATGGGGAGGATGCGGAGGAGTGCGGCGCCGAACGCGCGCGGGAACTCATGGTGCATCTGCAGCCAGTAGATGGCCGGGTAGTGCCACAGGTAGATGCCGTAGGAGAGCGTCCCGAGGGCGCGCAGCGGCGGGCTGCCGAGCAGCGGAGCGGGGCGCAGCGAGACCGCCCACAGCATCGCGGCGAAGCCGATCGAGGCGGGCAGGTCGCGCAGGGCGTGGAAGACGACGCTGTAGCCCTGCGTGTGCCACCAGCAGTCGGCGAGCACGGTCGCGGCGCCGGCGAGGAAGACGGCGCGCGTCACGCGGCGGCGCGGCTGCGCGCCGTGGGAGAGCACGGCCGCGGCGATGCCGCAGGCGAACGTCGCGAGGTAGCTCGGCAGCGTCCAGGTGATCTCCGGCCGCCAGCCCTGCAGCACGGCGGCGGTCGTGAACGCGGTGCCGGCGGCGACGAGGGCGGCGCACACCGCCAGGAGCTTCAGGCGCCAACGCCCTGCGCGGATCAGCGCGAGCCCGATCAGCGGCAGCAGGATGTAGAACGACACCTCGACGTGCAGCGACCACATCGGCGGGTCGAGCTGGTTGCGCGTCTCCGGGAACACGTTCGCGAGGAAGACGACGAACTTCGGGATGTCGTGCAGCGGGACGTCCCGGCCGTGCCCGGTGCCGTGCAGCAGCGCGACGGCGCCGGCGAGCGCGAGCCAGTACGCGGGCGCGATCCGCGCGAGCCGGCGGACGACGTAGCTCGCGAGCTGCGGCGCGGCGCGCTCGCCGCGCGCCGCGGCGACCCACGGCTTGGCCAGGAGGAAGCCGGAGAAGACGAAGAACAGCAGCACGCAGACGCGCAGCTCGCCCATCCAGCGATCTACGGTCAGGTCCTTGCCCGGCAGGTTCGCGCCGGTGTACATCCAGGCATGCAGCAGCACGACGCCAAGCGCCGCCAGCCCTCGCAACCCGTCGAGGGGATGAAGTCGTCCCTTGCCCGCCATCGGCTCAAGGCTGAGTCGTCTCCCGAAGCGGGGGCGAAGAAAACGTCACATGTCCTAACGTCGAGATGCAGATGAATCCCGACGAGCTGCTCACCCGCCTCGCGGGCCCGGACGCCCGCTTTCGCGAGCACCAGCGCGAGGCGATCACCGATCTCGTGGAGGATCGCGCGCGCGTCCTGTGCGTCCAGCGCACCGGCTGGGGGAAGTCCGCCGTCTACTTCCTCGCCACGGCGCTGCTGCGCGAGCGCGGCGCCGGGCCGGCGCTGATCGTCTCGCCGCTGCTGGCGCTGATGCGCAACCAGATCGCCGCGGCCGAGCGGCTGGGGATCCGCGCGCACACGATCAACTCGACCAATCGCGACGCCTGGGACGCGGTGCGCGGGCTGCTCGCCGACGACGCGGTCGACCTGCTGCTGATCAGCCCCGAGCGCCTGAACAACCCGAGGTTCCGCGAGGAGATGCTGCCGCTGTTCGCGTCGCGCGTCGGGCTGCTGGTGGTCGACGAGGCGCACTGCATCTCCGACTGGGGCCACGACTTCCGGCCCGACTACCGGCGCCTCGCGGAGATGCTCGAGGCGCTGCCCGAGGGCGTCGCCGTGCTGTGCACGACGGCGACGGCGAACGACCGCGTGGTGGCCGACGTCGCGGAGCAGCTCGCCGTCGGCCGGGTCAGCGCGCTGCGCACCTACCGCGGTCCGCTGGGGCGCGCCTCGCTGCGGCTCGAGGTCGTCGAGCTGCCGGGTCAGGCGGACCGGCTCGCGTGGCTCGCGACGCACCTGCCGTCGCTGCCGGGCTCCGGGATCGTCTACACGCTGACCAAGCGCGACGCCGACGTCGTCGCCGAGTTCCTCTCCGGCCACGGCGTGCCGGCCGAGGCGTACTCGGGCGAGGTCGCCAACGAGCTGCGCGTCGAGGTCGAGGAGCGGCTGCTGCGCAACGAGCTCAAGGCCGTGGTGGCGACGAGCGCGCTCGGGATGGGCTACGACAAGCCGGACCTCGGCTTCGTCGTCCACTACCAGGCGCCCGGGTCGGTGATCTCCTACTACCAGCAGGTCGGCCGCGCCGGCCGTGCGATCGAGCGCGCCGACGTCGTGCTCCTGCGCGGCGCCGAGGACCGCCGGATCCAGGACTTCTTCATCGAGCAGGCGTTCCCGCCGCGCGACCGCGTGGAGCGGGTCCTGGAGGCGTTGAGCGACGGACCGGCGTCGACGCCGGAGCTGACCGCGGTAGTGAACCTCGGCCGCGGGCGGTTGGAGGCGATGCTGAAGGTGCTCGACGTCGAAGGCGCGGTCACGCGCGACGGCTCGCAATGGGTGCTCGCCGACGGCGGGGGCTGGGAGTACGACGGCGAGCGCTATGCGAACGTGACAGCGCTGCGGCGTCGCGAGCAGGCGGCGATGGCGGCGTTCGGCGCGGACGGCCGCTGCTTGATGCGCGCGCTACAGGAGGAGCTGGACGACCCGGCGCCGGCGGACTGCGGCATCTGCTCGGTCTGCGCCGGCCCGCGCTTCGACGGGCCGCTCGACCCCGTGCTCGTGCGCGAGGCGGCGCTGCACCTGCGCTCGCGCCCGCTCGTGCTGGAGACGAAGAAGATGGCGCCCGATCGCGAGGGGAAGATGCGCAAGCTCGGGGACGACGTGCGCGCCGAGGAGGGGCGGGCGCTCGCGCGGCTCGGCGACGGCGGCTGGGATCCGCTCGTGCGCGAGGGCCGCAGCAAGGGGCGCTTCGGCGACGAGCTGGTCGACGCTGCGGCGTCGGCCGTGCGCACGTGGGGCGCGCCGGTCGCCTGGGTCACCGCGATCCCGTCGATGCGCAGCGGCGAGCTGGTACCCGACTTCGCGCGCCGCGTGGCGGACGCGCTGCAGCTCCCGTACGTCGCCGCCGTCGAGCGCGCCCGCGACGCGCCGCCGCAGCGCGAGATGGAGAACTCGGCGCAGCAGGTGGCCAATGTGCGCGGGGCGTTCGCGGTCGTGGGTGAGCCGCCCGGCTCGCCCTGCCTGCTCGTGGACGACATCCGCTTCTCCGGCTGGACGCTCGCGATGGTCGCCGGGCAGCTGCGCCGCCGCGGCTCGGGTCCGGTCCACCCGTTCGCACTCTCGACGGCGTTCTGAACCCGACGCGGGGCGCATGCTCGGATAGGCCTTGCCGAAGGCGGAGCCTCTCGATTGCGAGGGTTTCCTCGAATAGCGTTTTCGTGCCTGGAAACAGGGCGTATCACCGCTACGTTCCAACGCGGTGGAAACGTTTCGTCAGCAGCGACGCCCCACGATGCGCGACGTAGCCGCCGCCGCGGGCGTGAGCCTGAGCACGGTGTCGCGCGTGGTCAACGGGATCGAGGTCCAGAGCGAGCTCGGGCGGCGCGTGCGCGAGGCCCTGCTCCGGCTGGACTACAGGCCCGATCAGCCGTCGCCGGAGGCCCCCCGCGACGCCGGCGCGATCGGCCTCGTCTGCGACGACATCGCGGATCCGTTCTTCGCCGCGCTCCAGCGGGGGATCGAGGACGTCGCCTACGACCGTGGCTCGCTCGCGTTCGCCGCGAGCTCCGACACCGCTCCGGGACGCGAGCGCGAGGTCGTGAGCGGGCTCGCCGCGCGCGGCATCAAGGGGCTGATCGTGGCGCCGGCCGCGACCGACGAGCGCCATCTGCGGCGTGAGCGCGAGGCCGGACTCGCGCTCGTGTTCGTCGATCGCCCGCCGCGCTGGCTCGAGGTCGACGCCGTGCTGAGCGACAACGCCGGCGGCACGCGGGCCGCGGTCGCGCATCTCGCGGTGTCCGGGCACCGGCGGATCGCGTTCCTCGGCGACCGGGAATGGCTCTTCACGGCGACCGAGCGCCTGCGCGGCTACCGCGAGGGCGTCGCGGCGGTCGGCGCGGTGGCGGACAAGCGCCTCGCGCGCCTGGGGCTCGCCAACCGCGAGGCGGCTCGCGAGACCGCGCTCGAACTGCTGTACTCGCCCGAGCCTCCGACCGCGCTGCTCGCGAGCACGCGCCCGACCACCCTCGGCGCACTCGACGCCGTCCGCGCGGCGGCGTCGTCCAACGGCGCCGGCCGGGTCGCCGTCATCGGCTTCGACGACGTTGCGCTCGCCGGCGCGGTCGGCATCCCCGTCGTCGCGCAGGACCCGCGCGCGATGGGCCACGCCGCCGCGCGACTGCTGTTCGCGCGGCTCGAGGGGCGCGAGGGGCGCCCGGGACGCCTCGTCATCCCGACACGGCTGCTAGCTCCCCCGAGCCGCGTCGGATCAGCCGTGTAGGCATCAGGATGCGGCGCGGCGGGCCGTGCTCGCCGTTCATGCGCGCGAACAGGAGCTCGCCGGCCGTCCGGCCCAGCGCGTGCGGATCCTGCGCCACGACGGTGAGCCCGGGCGCCAGCGCGTCGGCGAGCGGGACGTCGTCGAAGCCGACGTGCGCGACCCGGTCGCGCACGCCGAGGTCGTGCAGCGCGCGCACCGCGCCGAGCGTGACGAGGTTCTGCGACGTGAACAGCGCGGTCGGCGGGTCGGGCGCGGCGAGCACCTCGCGCGTGACCGCGTAGGCGCGCTCCTCGCCCAGGTCCTGGTGCACGAGCCCCGGGGCAACCTTCCCGACCGCCGTGCGATGGCCCTGGAACCGCTCGCTCGCGGTGAACAGCCACGCGCGGTCGCCGAGGTAGGCGATGCGCCGGTGGCCGGCGGCCATCAGGTGCTCGACCGCCGCGCGGGCGCCGCCGGCGTTGTCGCTCAGCGCGGCGTCGGCCTCGATCCAGTGTCCCGGCCGGTCGACGAACACGAGCCGGAGGCCTGCGGCGTGCTCGCGCTCGAGGTAGCGGTGGTCGGGGCCGGCGGGGGCGATCACCAGCCCGTCGACGCGGCGGGAGACGAACGCCTCGGCGAGCGCGCGCTCGCGCGCGGCGTCGTCGGACGAGCCGGACAGCGTGAGCACGCCGCGCTCGCGCGCGTAGTCCTCGACGCCGCGGTGGACGGCGGAGAAGAACGGGTTCGCGACGTCCTCGATGATGATCGCCACGCTCGCCGAGACGCGGTCGGCGCGGCGCAGGGCGCTCGCCGCCTCGTCGCGCTGGTAGCCGAGCAGCCCGACGGCGTGCCGCACGCGTGCGGCGAGGTCGGGCGCCACCTTGGGGTCGCCGTTGATGGTTCGCGAGACGGTGCTCAGGCTGACGCCGGCCAGTGCGGCGACGTCCTTCATGGTCGGGCGGCGGGCCACAGGCGCTGCACCCTTGCACACGGCGTAGGGTTCGCGGCCATGCCCATCCTGGTTGGCGGCGAGGCGCTGTTCGATCTCGTTCACGAATCCCCTCATGAGCTGCGCGCCCACGCGGGCGGAGGGCCGTACAACACGGCGCGCACGCTCGGCCGGCTCGAGCGCGACGTGCATTATCTCGGGTGCCTGTCCGACGACGGCTTCGGCGCGCAGCTGCGGTCGTCGCTGGCCGAGGACGGCGTGAAGCTCGACACCGTGCTCGACACGTCGCTCCCGACGACGCTGGCGCTGGCGGAGCTCGACGCCGGCGGCTCGGCGACGTACCGCTTCTATACGGAGGGGACGGCGGCGCCGTCGCTGGAGCCCGAGGCCGCGCTGGCCATGCTCCCGCCCGACGTCGAGATGCTGCACGTCGGCACGCTGGGGCTCGTGATGGAGCCGACCGCCATCGCGCTGCAGGCGGTGGTCGAGGCGGTCTCGGGGAGCGCACTGGTGATGGTCGATCCGAACTGCCGCCCGACGTTCATCCCCGACCAGGGCACGTACCGCCGCAGCCTGTCGGCGACCCTGCAGTACGTGCACGTGGTCAAGGCCAGCGTCGACGACCTCCGGTACCTCGAGCCCGACCTCGCTCCCGCCGAGGCGGCGCGCGCGCTGCTCGAGGAGGGCCCGCGCGTGGCGCTGGTCACCGCGGGCGGCGACGGTGCGCTGGTCATCACGCCCGACCTCGAACTGCGCGTGCCGGCGCCGGCGGCGCGCGTCGTGGACACGATCGGCGCCGGCGACGCCTTCGGTGGCGGCTTCCTCGCCTGGTGGAGCCTTCGCGGCCTCGGCCGCGACGACCTCGCCGACACCGACGCGGTCCGGGAGGCGACCCGCTTCGCATGCGTCGTGGCGGCGCGGACCTGCGAGCGCCCGGGAGCCCAGCCCCCGAGGCTCGCCGAGGTCGCATCCCAAGCCTGAATCCCTCAGACGCGTTTACATGAGCGCCTCTGAGGTCTTTACGGTCTCGATCACCGTGACCTCCTCGCGCGGCCGCGGCTGACGGACGACGAGCAGGGCGACGAGGGCGGCGACGGCGGCCGAGCCGGCGCCGACGGTGAACGCGAGGTGGTAGCCGTCGGTCAGCGCGCTCGCGCGCGACGCGCCCTCGGCGACGAGGGTGCGCGTGTGGTCGGTGGCCAGGGTGCCGAGGATCGCGATGCCGAGCGCCGCGGAGACCTGCATCGAGACGTTGACGATCCCGGAGGCGAGGCCGGCGTCGCGCTCGGGGACGTCGGACATCGCGGTCGTCAGCAGCGGCAGCATCGAGAGCCCGCCGCTGAGGCCGAGGGCGATGAACGAGAGCAGCAGCAGCGGGAAGTAGCCCGCGTGCTCGCCCGCCTGCGAGAGGCCCGCGAGGCCGGCGATCGTCAGCGACGTTCCGGTCAGCACGAGCGGCAGCGGGCCGAAGCGCGCCATCAGCCGGGCGCTGAGGCCGAGCGACATGATCAGGACCGAGAGCGTCATGGGCAGGAACGCGAGGCCGGTCTGCAGCGAGCTGAAGCCGAGGACCTGCTCGAGGTAGAGCGCGCCCAGGAAGAACGAGCCGAACCAGCCCACGACGATCAGCCCGCGCACGAAGCTCGCGCCGATCAGCGAGCGCAGCCGCAGGATCCAGAGCGGGAAGATCGGGTTGCCGGCGTGCGCCTCCCACCAGCCGAACGCGGCCAGCAGGATCACGCCGCTGCCGCCGAAGCCGAGCGTGTGCGAGGAGCCCCAGCCGTGCTCGGCCGAGGTCACGATCGCGTACACGAGCAGCATCAGGGCGCCGGTCACGAGCAGCGAGCCGACGACGTCGAGGCCCTTGCGCAGGCCGATCGCCTCGGTCTCGTTGATCAGCAGCGCACCGAGCCACAGCGCGATCAGGCCGATCGGAAGGTTCACGAAGAAGATCCAGTGCCAGTCCAGCGACTGGGTCAGCGCGCCGCCGGCGATCAGGCCGAGCGACCCGCCGGCGGTGGAGGTGAACATGTAGGCGCTCATCGCCTTGATGCGCTCGTCAGGGCGCGGGAACTCGGTGACGATGAGGGCGAGGACCGCCGAGGAGGCGATCGCTCCGCCGAGGCCCTGGACGAAGCGGGCGGCGATCAGGACGACCTTGTCGTCCGCGAGCCCGCAGAGGGCGGAGGAGGCGGTGAAGATGATCAGGCCGAGGAGGAAGACCTTCTTGCGGCCGACGAGGTCGCCGAGGCGGCCGGCCATCAGCAGGAAGCTGCCGAAGGCGATCAGGTAGGCGTTCACGACCCAGGTCAGGTCGGCCTGTGAGAACCCGAGATCGCGCTTGATGGAAGGCAGCGCGACGTTCACGATCGTCGCGTCCACCACCATCATCAGCTGGCCGAGGCAGACGACCGCCAAGGCGATCCAGCGGCGCCGGTCGGCGCTAAGTGCGTTGGTGATAGTCACTAGGTCATGGACTATATCTGATCGAGTGAGAATCCACCAAGCTGCTACTATGTGGACGCACATGTCCACTTCAAGCGAGCTCGGATCGATGGTGCTGCTGACGCGCCTGTCCCGGCTCGTCTATCGGAGCGCGACCGAGGACATCCTCGGCATGAAGATGAAGGCGTACGCCACGCTTTCGACGCTGCGCAACGGGCCGCTGCCGCAACAGCAGCTGTGCATCTCGATGCACCTGGATCCCAACAACTGCGTGCTGCTGCTGAACGAGATGGAGGCGGCAGGACACGTCCGCCGCACGCGCGATCCCGCCGATCGCCGGCGTCATATCGTCGAGGTGACCGAGGAGGGCCGCAAGGCGCTCGCGCGCTCGGACACGGCGCTGAACACGGTCGAGGACCAGGTCCTCGGTCCGCTCAGCCCGGAAGAGCGCGAGACGCTCCGGCAACTGCTCGACCGGGCCCTCGCTGGGGACCCGGCCGAGCAGTCGGTACCGGTCTAGGCGACGTCGAGCCGCGGGCTGGTGCAGTTCGCCACGTGACAGACGGCCGGCTGGCCGGCCGCGCCCTGGTGGAAATGCACCTGCGGTTCCGCGTCGTGCTCGCCGATCGCCCGCTTCAGCGCGGCGACGATGCGTCGTGCCATGGGGAGCCCTTTCTTGGGGAGGAGAGAAAGAACCGGCGCGCGAGATAGTAACACGCTTGTGACAGAACGCAAGCGCTTGCGGGAAGGCCGGTTAGGGGCTCGCGAAGTGGGCGCGGGTGACCGCTTGCGCACGGGCGCCCGCTGGCTCTGGGCGGCCGCGCGCAGTTCGCCGCTCGTGCGCGCGTCCGCGGCGCGGCGCACGTGCCGCCATCGCGATCTGCGCGGCTCGCCGGCGTCTCCGCGCGCCGCGCGGCGGCCTCGGGAGAACTTGCGTGCGCGGTTCGCGGGGCCGCGATGATCGTTTCGGCGCCGCGCGGCGAGCGCGTGCGCGACGAAGCTTCGAATAGTTCGAAGGTTCGTAAGGCACGCCGGCGGGCGGGGCGCGGTGATGGTCGGGTGTGGGCGAAGTGGACGCGCGGGGTGATCGATCGTGAACGTCAGGCCAGCGGGCCGGTGGGACCCGATCCTGCGGAGCGTCCGCGGGGTACCGCGCACGTGCCGCGACCGCGATCCGCGCGACTCGCCGGCGTCGCCGCGCGGCCGCGCGGGGCCCCGCGCCGCCGTCGCCGCTGAGCCCGCGGCTCGCGGACGCGGCCGGTAGACAGGCGCCGCTCGCCAACGTGCTCAGTGACCATGAGCAGCGTGCGGCCGCGCCCGCAACTCGCGGGACATACGATCTTGCCCATGAGCGTGCTGGATCGCCTGGAGGTCCCCATCGTCCTGGCGCCGCTCGCCGGCGGGCCGTCGACGCCGGAGCTGGCGGCGGCGGTCAGCGAGGGCGGCGGCCTCGGCTTCCTCGCCGCGGGCTACCTGACCGCGGCCGCGACGCGCGAGCGGATCGCCGCGCTGCGCGAGTTGACCGCGCGGCCGTACGGCCTGAACCTGTTCGTCCCGGGCGCGCCGTCGGACCCGGCGTCCTACGGCGACTACGCGCGGCGCGTCGCCGCCGAGCGCGAAGGCGCGGGCGAGCCGCGCTTCGAGGACGACGACTGGGCCGCGAAGCTGGCGCTGGTCGAGGACGTCGCGCCGCCCGTCGTGTCGTTCACGTTCGGCTGCCCGTCTGCCGGCGAGATCGCGCGCGTGCGGGCGGCAGGATCCGAGGCATGGGTGACGGTGACGAGCCCGCAGGAGGCCGAGACCGCGCTCGCCGCGGGCGCCGACGGGCTCGCGGTGCAGGGCAGCGAGGCCGGCGGCCACCGCGGGGGCTTCACCGACGCGCCCGACGTCGCGCTGTTCTCGCTGCTGCCGCTGCTGCAGCTGATCGCGGCGGACACCGACAAGCCGCTCGTCGCCGCGGGGGGCATCGCGACCGGCGGCGCGGTGGCGGCGGCGCTGTGCGCTGGGGCGTCCGCGGCGGCCGTCGGGACCGCGTTCCTGCGCGCGCGAGAGGCCGGCACGCCGGCGGCCCACCGCGAGGCGCTCGCGACCGACCGTCCGACCGGGTTCACGCGCGCGTTCACGGGCCGGCTCGCGCGCGGGATCCGCAATCGCTTCATGGACGAGCACCCCGACGCGCCGCTCGCGTACCCGGAGATCCACCACCTCACGTCGCCGATCCGCAGGGCCGCGCGCGAGGCCGGCGACGGCGAGTCGATCAACCTGTGGGCCGGCGAGGCGCACGCGCTCGCGGAGGAGCGGCCGGCGGCGGAGATCCTCGCGGGCCTGGCGACCGGCGCCCGCGAGGCGCTGGCGCGGGCGGAGCGCCGGCTGAGCGAAGGCGCGCCGTGAGCACGGGCACCGGGAGCGATCTTCTCGCCGCGGCGCTCCAGCGCGCGCCCGCCCTCACGGTCCGCTCCCTGCGCGTGCGCGCCGTCGAGCTTCCCGCCGATCCGCCCGTCGAGACCGCGGCCGGGACGCTGACGACGTTCCCGCTCGCGCTGATCGACCTCCAGACCGAGCAGGGCGTCACCGGGCGGACGTACGTCGCGACCTACACGCCCGAGGGGCTCGCGGGGGTCGTCGCGGCGCTGAACGCGCTCGACATCGCCGGCCGGCCCGTCGCAACGCTCTCCGACGACCTGCGCCCGCGCTTCTTCTTCACCGGCACGGCCGGCCTCATGGGCTACGCCCTCGGCGGCCTCGACATGGCCGCGTGGGACGCGCTGGCGCGTGCCGCGGAGCTGCCGCTGGCGACCCTGCTCGGCGGCGCGCCCGAGCCGGTCCCCGCCTACGGCAGCCTGACGTCCCGCGCCGGCGCGGATGCCGAGGCCCGCGCCGCGGAGGGATTCCCGGCCCTCAAGGTCAAGTCGACCGATCCAGCGGTGATCGCCCGCATCAAGGCGCTCGGCGTCGATCTCATGGTCGACCTCAACCAGCAGCCGATCCCGGACATCGAGCGCCTCGACGACGCGGGACTGGTCTGGATCGAGGAGCCGTTCCCCGCCGCCGACCTCGCCGCCTACGCGCGCTTCACCGCGGCCACCGCCACGCCGGTCCAGGCCGGCGAGAGCTGGTGGTCGCCGGAGGAGGCGCGCCGCAGCGTCGAGGCCGGCGCGACCGACCTCGTGATGCCCGACGTCGCCCGGGTCGGCGGCGTCACGGGCTTCCTGCGCGTCGCCGCCCACGGCCTGCCGACGAGCACGCACCTCTACCCCGAGGTCAGCGCCCACCTGCTCGCCGCGATCCCGAACGGGCACTACCTCGAGCACCTCGACAAGGCGGGGCCGATCCTGCAGGAGCCGGTCGTGGCGAAGGACGGGACGGTGATGCCCGGCGGCCCGATCGAGTGGGACGAGGCCGCCGTCACGCGCTTCAGCGTGTGAGCACGTCCGCGTCCGGCACGAACGGCAATCGCTCGCCGCGGGGATCTACGTCGTGCGCAGCGGCACTTCCTTGAGCCCGAGCGCGACGAAGAACGCGAGCACGACGACCGGCACGCCGATGAAGAACACGTCGTCGAGCGCGTCCGAGAACGCGGTCAGCACGTGCTCGCGCACGGCGCCGTGCAACGCCTGGATCGCCTGCACGTTGTTGGTGTCCGCCTTCGGTGCGTTGCCGCCGAACTCGTCGGCGAGGTGGACGGTGAGCCGGCTCGCCAGCACCGCGCCGAACGCGGCCGCGCCGATCGCACCGCCGATCTGGCGGAAGAACGTCGTCGCGCCGGTGGCGGTGCCGAGGTCCGCGCGGTCGACGGCGTTCTGGATCGCGGTCAGGATCGTCTGCATCGTCAGGCCCAGGCCGGCGCCGAGCAGGAAGATCGCGATCGCCGCCTTCCAGTAGGGCGTGTCCGCGCCGAGCCGCGACAGCCCGAGCAGCGAGAGCGTCAGCAGCACCGCGCCGATGACCGGGAAGATCTTGTAGCGCCCGGTGCGCGAGATCAGCTGCCCGGCGGGGATCGAGGTCGCGAAGATGCCCACCATCGCCGGCAGCAGCGCCAGCCCTGACAGCGTCGGCGACATCCCCTGCACCGCCTGCAGGTAGAGCGGCAGGAAGATGATCGTCCCGAACATCACGATGCCGGCGAGGAAGCCGTACAGGTTCCCCACGCAGAAGATCGGGTTGCGGAACAGCCTCATCGGCAGGATCGGCTCGGGCGCCCGCAGCTCGATGCACACGAACGCGACGCCCAGCCCCAGCGCGCCGGCCAGCAGCGCGAGCGCTCCCGTCTCGCCCCAGCCGTAGTCCTTGCCGCGCCAGTTCAGGTACAGCAGCAGGCACGTCACCGAGGCGATGATCGTCGCCGCGCCGAGGTAGTCGATCGAGTGCTCGCGCCGGCGCACCGGCAGCTTGAGCGCGCTCGAGGTGATCACCAGCGCGGCGATCCCGATCGGCACGTTGATGAAGAAGATCCAGCGCCAGCCGGGTCCGTCCGTGAACCAGCCGCCGAGCAGCGGCCCGGCGATGCTCGAGACGCCGAAGACGCCGGCGAAGTATCCCTGGTACTTGCCGCGCTCGCGCGGCGGGATGACGTCGCCGATGATCGACAGCGCGATCGCGAACAGCCCGCCACCGCCGACGCCCTGGAACGCGCGCGCGGCGATCAGCTCGGCCATCGTCTGCGCCATGCCCGAGAGCGCCGAGCCGATGACGAAGATGCCGATCGCCGCCTGGAAGATCAGCCGGCGCCCGTAGAGATCGGAGATCTTGCCCCACAGCGGGGTGACCGCCGTCGACGTCAGCAGGTAGGCGGTGACCACCCAGGAGAGCTTGTCGAGGCCCCCGAGCTCGCTCACGATCCGCGGCAGCGCGGTGCCGACGATGCTCTGGTCCAGCGCGGCGAGCAGCATGCCCGCCATCACGCCGGCGAGGACGACGAGGATCTGACGGTGCGTAAGCGGACTGGTGTCGACCATTTCGCCACACACTATGGAGGACTTGGCGGGAGCACGCGCATCGGCTCTAATGGGCGCGGGTCGGTGAACGGAAGGGAAGTCAGGGTGCGGAACCTTCAGCCGGGGGCGCGGCTCGCCGGCTACCGAATCGAGTCGATCGAGCGTGACGACGGCGCCGCCTCGGTGCTGCGGGCGCAGGATCCCGTCGAGGGCCGGACGGTCGCGCTCTACGTCGCCGCCGAGCCGCCCGGCGCTGTCGCGGCCGTGCGCTTCCTCGAGCGCGCGCAGCGCCTGCGCGGCGTCGTGCATCCGCACGTGCTGCCGGTCTACGAGGCGCGTACCGCCGGCGGGTGCGCGCTCGCGATCGCCGAGGCGCCGCCCGGCCGCCGGCTCGATCTCCTGCTGCGCGACGGCCCGCTGACGCCGGAGCGCGCGACGCGGATCGCGGGCCAGGTCGCCGAGGCGGTCCAGGCGCTGGAGGGCGCCGGCGCGGAGCTGCCGCCGGTGACGCCGGAGCGCGTATGGATCAGCGCCGAGCACGCGTACCTGGATCCGCTGGACGGCCGCAGCATTCTCGCGCGCACCGACCGGCCGCCCTCGTCACCGGCCGCCGTTGCGAGCCTGCTCGCCGCGATGTTGCGCGGCGAGGAGCCGCCGCAGCCGCTGCTCGAGATCGTCGCGCGCGCGGCCGACGGCGCCTACTTCTCGGTCGGTCAGGTCGCCGAGGCGCTGCGCCGGCTCGAGACCGGCACGGCCGACCGCGCCCGGCGCCGGCGGCGCGCCGCGCTGGCGGTCGTCCTGATCGCGACGCTGGTGCTCGCCGCGATCATCGTGCTCTCGATCGTGTGATCGCGGCGTGACCGCGCTCGAGCGCCGTCGGCACGGCCTTCTAGTGTGATGGGGCCGCATGTCGTACGTCGATCTCCATTGCCACATCCTCCCCGGCCTCGACGACGGGGCGGCGACGATGGAGGAGACGCTCCGCCACGCTCGCCGCCTCCACGCCGAGGGCGTGCGCGACGTGGCGTGCACCCCGCACGTCAAGCGCGCGCACTTCCGGGGCATCCACCTGTCCGGGCTCGCGCAGGCGCGCGAGGAGGCCCAGCGAGCGATCGAGGGCGAAGGCCTCGGCGTTCGGCTGCACCCCGGCGGCGAGCTCGCGCACCGCGACGCACTACTGCTGTCCCCCCAACAGCTGCGCCACATCGCGCAGGGGCCGGCCGGCGCGCGCTGGCTGCTGCTCGAATGCCCGTTCGCAGGCATCGACGAGGACTTCGTAACCGCCGCGCAGCGGCTCTCCGTCCTCGGCTACGGCCTGCTGCTCGCGCATCCCGAGCGCGCCGCGGGCGGTCACGACGCCCTGTGGCCGCTGGTGGAGGCCGGCGCCCTGCTGCAGGTCAACGTCTGCTCGCTGCTCGGCAACCACGGGCTCGACGTCCAGGAGCTGGCGGCCGACTTCGTGCGCCGCGGCCTCGCGTACTGCCTGGCCTCGGACGGGCATCCCGGCTCGCGCGATCACACGCTCCAGCTCGGCTTCCACCTGCTTCTCGCGGCGGGCGCGTCCAGCGCGCAGGCCTACCGGCTGACGCAGTCCAATCCGCGCTTCCTGCTGCACCAGGGCATCCCGAGCCTCGACTTCGAGCCGGTCGCCGCCTCATCTTGAACCCTCTACGCTCGCTCCCCAGGTGGAGCGCGGACTTCAGGAGATCGTCGACGCGCTGAGCCTGCGGCTGAGCCGTCCGGTGCTGGTCGACGACCTGGAGCTTCGCCCGCTCGCGTACAGCATCCAGTTCGGCGAGCTCGACGAGGTGCGCACGGCGAGCATCCTCGGGCGGCTCGCGCCCGAGACCGCGCGGATGGCACTGCACGACGAGGGCATCCGCACGGCCACCGGCCCGCTGCGGATCCCGGCGCATCCGGAGATCGGCATGCGGGCGCGCGTGTGCGTGCCGCTCGTCGGCGGCGGCCGCCGGCTCGGCTATCTGTGGCTGCTCGACGACCCGCCGGTGACCTCCGAGGAGCTGCGGCTCGCGCGCGCGGCCGCGGCCGAGGCCGCCGCGCTCGTGCAGCCCGACGCGGACGCCGCGCTGCACCGGCGCAGGCGCGAGCAGGAGCTCGTCGCCGCGCTCCTGAGCCCGGACGCGAGCCGCTCCGCGACGGCCGCGGCCGAGCTCGAGGCCGACCGCTACCTCCCGCTGCGCCCGCTGCGGGTGTGGGCCGCGGCGCCGGACGGCCCGGCCGCCGAGGACTGGCGTGCCGACGTGCTCGACCGCCTGCGTGCCCGGTTGCCGGCCAAGCAGGGGCTGTGCGGCGAGATCGACGGCGGCATCGTGGTGATCGCCGGCGGGCGCGGGATGCCCGGCGACGTGGTGACCGACGCGCTCGGCGCCGTGCGCGAGCCGCGCGTGCTGGTCGGCGAGGGCGAGGCGGTCGAGTCGCTGCGGGACGCCCGCACCTCGCACCGGCGCGCGCTCGCCGCCTTGCGGGTCGCGGGGCGCGAGCCGGCCGGCCGGGCGCGCTGGGAGGAGCTGGGGGTCGACCGGCTCGTGTCCTCGCTGCCGGACTCGGCGCTCGACGATCTGCCCGACGGACTGCGGCGGCTGCTGGAGGCCGGCGACGAGGCGCTCGTGCGGACGCTCGAGGCCTACCTGGATCACGCGGGCGACGTGAAGGCGACGGCGGCGGCGCTGTCGCTGCACCGCGGCGGCCTGTACTACCGGCTGCGGCGCATCGAGGAGCTGGCGGAGATCGATCTGCGCAACGGCGAGGACCGGCTCCTCTGCCATCTCGCGCTGCGGCTCGCGCGGCTGGGTTGAGCCCGGCGCTCACAGCGGGATTCGCCCGGCCGGCTCCACCCCCGCCGAGGGGCGTGCCTGGTGGACCCGCCGCGACGACCGCGCTGCTGCGCGCCATATCGTCCTGACCATGCACCGCGCGGGTCCGCCGCGGGCTATCTGAGCTGCAGCAGCGTCTCGCCGAGCTGGAGCTCGTCGCCGCGGCGCAGCCGGGCGCGCGTGACCGGACGCCCGTTCACGTAGGTCCCATTGCAGGAGCCGAGGTCGCGGATCGCGCAGAGCCCGCCGCGCAGCGCGATCTCGGCGTGCCGGCGCGAGACCGCGTCGTCGGGCAGCACGAGATCGCACGACGAGCTGCGCCCGATCCGCAGCGACGGCCCGAGCGGCCACTCGACCCCGTCGACGACGAGCGTCCGCGGGGCGGTGCGGCGGTGCCACCAGCGTGGGAGGTCCCACACCGCGTCCTCGCTCGCGCCGGACAGCGCGAGCGCGATCCGCGACTCCAGCGTCGACGTGCTCACGTGGCCCGCGGCGTAGGCCTCGCGAAGCTGGATGAGCGCCTTCATGCGGCGGGCTCCCGGAGCCGATGCACCCGGGCGATCGCGACCATGCCCCAGCGCCGCTCGAGCGAGCGCGCCCGCGCCTCGATCAGCGCGCGGTGCGGGTCGCCCGCCGGCGCGCGGCGGAGGAACTCGTGCATCGCGGCGAGGTCGTCGCGCCCCGGCTCGGTCTGCAGCCAGCGCCAGAGCCCGTCGAGCGACCCCGTCGCCGCCCGCCGCAGCGCGCCCTCGAGCTCGTCGCGCGCCTGCGCCACGCGCGGCGCGCCGGACTCCGCCAGCAGCGGCCCGCGGAAGGCGTCGAAGGCGGCGTCGACGTCCCCGGCGGCGAGCGCGGACTCGACCTGGAGGAAGTCGGCGTCGAGGTCGGCGAGCAGGCGGTAGGGACGGGCGGCGAGGCACGCGCCCAGCAGCTTGCGCAGCCGCGACATCTCCGCGCGCGTCGAGATGCGGTTGCCGGACTCGCCGTAGAGGTGCAGCGTGAGCTGCTCGGCGGTCAGCCCGTCCGGGTGCAGGGCGAGCAGCGCGAGGATCTCGGCGTGGCGCAGCGAGAGCGCGAGCGGTCCCGCCTCCCCGAGCGCCGCGGTCGCGGAGCGGCCGAGCAGCCGCAGGCGCAGCCGCGGGCGCGCGACGGTCCGCTCCGGGATCAGCCGCAGCACCCAGGCGCCGTCGGCCGCCGGCGGCGCGACCTCGAGCGGCTCGGCCAACGCGACGCGCCCGTCCTCGAGCGCGACCAGCCCGCCGCCGGGCGGGATCTCGACCGGCCCGGCGATCCAGCCCGCCGGATGGGCCAGGAGCACGCGGCCGCCGGCGCCGACCAGCGCGCTCGTGCCCGCGCCGGTCGTGCGCTCCAGATACAGCACGCGCAGCCGGTTCTCCTCGACCGCGAGCTTGTAGCGCAGCACGTCCTCGGCCATCTCGGCCGCCGCCATCACGAGCGCCAGGCTGTGCGGGTGCGCCGTGCGCATCGGCCCGCTGATGTCCACGACGCCGAGCAGCGCGCCGGTGGCGGGATCGTGGATCGGCGCGGCCGAGCACCACCACATGTGCTGCTCGGACAGGAAGTGCTCGGCCGAGAAGACCTGCACGGCGCGCTGGATCTCGAGCGCGGTGCCGATCGCGTTCGTCCCGGCGCTGTCCTCGGTCCACAGCATCCCTTCCGTGAACGTGATGCCCTCGGCGCGGTGCTTGACGCGGGGGTGCCCCTCGATCCACAGGATCCGCCCGGCGGCGTCGCAGATCACCATCACGTGCTCGGCGTCGAGCGCCAGGCCGCCGAGGCAGCGGCGCAGCGCGGGCAGCGCCTCGCCCAGCCCGGACGCCGCGCGGGCATCGTCCACCGCCTCCGGGGACAGCGCGCGCCTCGGGTGCAGGTGGTCCGGATCCAGACCCGCCGACGCCATCCGCGACCACGACTGCGAGATGACGGCGCGCACCGACGCCGGCTCGCGCGCCTCCCACGCGCGCCGCAGGGCGCGCGCGTGCGCCCGGATGTCCGTCCCGGCATCGACCGCGATGAAGGGATCGCGCACGGTGCTGCAACTGTAACGTCGAGCGCAGGGTGTCAGTGGGCATCGTGGCCAACCCGGCGTCAGGTCGCGACATCAGGCGACTGGTGGCGGGCGCCGGCGTGTTCGGCAACTCCGAGAAGGCCGGGATGGTCTACCGCGTCCTCACCGGGCTGGGCGCCGCGGGCGTCGATCGCGCGCTGATGATGCCGGCCGCCGACGGCCTCGGCTGGACGCTCGAGCGCCTGATCCGCGGCCACGGCGAGCCGCTCCCTCTCGAGGTGCTCGACATGCCGCTGACCGGCGGCGCGGACGACACGACGCGAGCGGTCCGCGAGATGGTCGCCCGCGGCGTCAGCGCGATCGTCGTGCTCGGCGGCGACGGCACCCATCGCGTCGTCGCCAAGGCGTGCGGCGACACGCCGATCGTCGCGCTCTCCACCGGCACCAACAACGCGTTCCCGGAGATGCGCGAGGCGACGATCGCCGGCCTTGCCGCGGGGCTCGCGACCGACGACGACATCCGCCGCGAGCCCGCGCTTGAGGTCGAGGCCGACGGGATCACCGACCTCGCCCTCGTCGACGTCGCGGTCAGCCCGCAGCGCTTCGTCGGCGCCCGCGCGCTGTGGCGCGCCGAGTCGATCACCGAGCTGTTCGTGACCCATGCGAACCCCGGCGCCGTCGGCCTGTCCGCGATCGCCGGCATGCTCGCGCCCGGCGCCAAGGGCGTCCACGTGACGCTCGGTGAGGGCGAGACGATCATGGCGCCGATCGCGCCCGGGCTGATCGTGCCGGTCGCGGTCGCGTCGTTCGCGCCGATCGACGGCCCCGTCCGGCTCGCGGCCGCCCACGGCTGCCTCGCCCTCGACGGCGAGCGCGAGATCGAGCGCCGCGCGCAGCCCGCCACCGTCCGGCTCACCGGCGGCCCGCGCCGGATCGACGTCGACGCCGTGATGCGCCGCGCTGCAACCCGGTTGCAACCCCGCACGGCGTAGCTTCCCCTTCGCAGTCGAGCGAGGAGGAGACGCATGTCTGCAGTCGCGCCCCCCACGACGGGGGAGCTCACGAAGGACCAGCTGCTCGAGGCCTATCGCGTGATGCGCACGATCCGCGACTTCGAGGAGCGCGCGCACGTGGAGTTCGCGACGGGGGACATCCCGGGCTTCGTCCACCTGTACGCGGGCGAGGAGGCGATCGCGGCCGGCGTGATCGGGCACCTTCGCGCGGACGACTTCGTCGCGTCCACCCACCGCGGCCACGGCCATGCGATCGCGAAGGGCTGCGACGTCAAGGGCATGATGGCCGAGATCTTCGGCAAGGCGACCGGGCTCTGCCGCGGCAAGGGCGGCTCGATGCACATCGCCGACCTCTCGCAGGGCATGCTCGGCGCCAACGGGATCGTCGGCGGCGGCCCGCCGCTGGTGTGCGGCGTCGGGCTGAAGGCGAAGGTGACCAAGACCGACCAGGTCGGCGTCTCGTTCACCGGCGACGGCGGGTCCAACCAGGGCACGTTCCTGGAGAGCCTGAACCTCGCGGCCTCGTGGCATCTCCCGTGCGTGTTCGTGGTCGAGAACAACGGCTACGCGGAGTCGACCTCCAGCAACTACCACCAGTCCGGCATCGACGTCGCCAAGCGCGCCGACGGGTTCGGCCTGCCGGGCATCACGGTCGACGGGTTCGACTTCTTCGCCGTCCACGAGGCGGCCGGCGAGGCCATCGCCCGCGCCCGCGCCGGCGGCGGCCCGACGCTGCTCGAGTGCAAGGTGATGCGCTACTTCGGCCACTTCGAGGGCGACCAGCAGACGTACCGCGGCGAGGGCGAGGTCGAGGCGCTGCGGCGCGACCGCGACTGCCTGGACGCGTTCGCCCGGCGCGTGACCGGCGCCGGGATGATCGAGCAGGAGGAGCTCGCGGCGATCGACGAGGCGACCCGCAAGCTGATCGACGAGGCGGTCGCGGAGGCGCGCTCCGCGCCGGACCCGAGCCCCGACGACGTGCTCACCGACGTCTACGTGAGGTACTAGGCCATGGCGCGCAAGATCACCTACCAGCAGGCGATCACGGAGGCGATCGCGTCCGAGATGGAGCGCGACCCGACCGTCGTGATCATGGGCGAGGACATCGCCGGCGGCATGGGCGCGCCGGGCGAGGACGACGCCTGGGGCGGCGTGCTCGGCGTCACCAAGGGGCTGTACGCGAAATACCCCGGCCGCGTGATCGACACGCCGATCTCGGAGTCGGCCTACGTCGGCGCCGCCGCGGGCGCCGCCGCCTCCGGGCTGCGGCCGATCGCCGAGCTGATGTTCGTCGACTTCCTCGGCGTGTGCCTTGACCAGATCTTCAACCAGGCCGCGAAGTTCCGCTACATGTTCGGCGGCAAGGCGGAGACGCCGATGGTCGTGCGGACGATGTACGGCGCCGGCATCCGCGCGGCGTCGCAGCACTCGCAGGCGCTGTACCCGATCTTCACCCACATCCCCGGGCTGAAGGTGGTCCTGCCCTCCAACCCGTATGACGCGAAGGGCCTGCTGATCCAGGCGATCCGCGACGACGACCCGGTCATCTTCCTCGAGCACAAGGTGCTCTACACGCTCGAGGGCGACGTGCCGGAGGAGAGCTACACGATCCCGTTCGGCGAGGCGAGCATCGTGCGCGAGGGGGGCGACGTGACCGTGGTCGCGCTCGGGCGGATGGTCCAGTTCGCGCGCGAGGCGGCCGAGGAGCTCGCGGGCGAGGGCATCGAGTGCGAGGTCGTCGACCCGCGCACGACGTCGCCGCTGGACGAGGACACGATCCTCGAGAGCGTCGAGAACACGGGGCGCCTCGTCGTCGTCGACGAGTCCGGCCCGCGCTGCGGCATGGCGGCGGACATCGTCGCGCGCGTGGCGCAGGAGGCGTGGAGCGAGCTCAAGGCGCCGCCGCGGATGGTCACGCCGCCGCACACGCCGGTTCCGTTCGCGCCCGTGCTCGAGGACGCCTACGTGCCCACGCCGGAAGGGATCGCGGCGGCGATCCGCGAGACGACCGGGACACCCGTCGCCTGATGATCGCGAAGCTGGGCATGCCGAAGTGGGGCCTCTCGATGACCGAGGGGCGCCTGCTGGACTGGCTCGTCGAGGAGGGCGCCGAGGTGTCCTCCGGCGACGAGCTGTGCGAGGTCGAGACGGAGAAGATCACGGGCGCGGTGGAGGCCACCGCGTCCGGGGTCCTGCGCCGCCGCGTGGGCGAGGTCGGCTCCGTCATCCCGGTCGGCGGGCTGCTCGGCGTGATCGCCGACGCGGCCGTGCCGGACGAGGAGATCGACGCGTTCGTGGCGGAGTTCGAGGCCAACTTCGTCCCCGAGGCGGAGGAGGACGAAGGTGCGCAGCCGGAGATGGCGGGGCCGCTCCGCTACCTGCGCCAGGGCGATGACGGCGATCCGATCGTGCTCATCCACGGCTTCGGCGGCGACTTGAACAACTGGCTCTTCGCGATGCCGGCGCTGGCCGAGGATCACCGCGTGTTCGCGCTGGACCTGCCCGGGCACGGCGGATCGTCGAAGGCGGTGGGCGACGGCACGGGGCTGGCCGCCGCGGTCGTCGAGTTCCTCGACTCGCAGGGGCTCGAGAAGCCGCATCTGATCGGCCACTCGCTCGGCGCGCTGATCGCCGCGCAGGTCGCCGCCCGCGGCCGGGCGGCGTCGCTGACGCTGATCGCCCCGGCCGGGTTCGGCCGGCCGGTCAACCGGGAGTACATCGACGGCTTCATCGCCGCCGAGTCGCGGCGCGAGCTCAAGCCCGTGCTGCAGCTGCTGTTCGCCGACGAGTCGCTCGTGACCCGCTCGCTCGTCGACGACGTGCTCAAGTACAAGCGCATCGACGGGGTCAAGGAGGCGCTCGAGACGATCGCCGGCGCCGCCTTCGTCGACGCGCCGGACGTCGACGTCCCGGTCCTCACGATCTGGGGCGCCGAGGATCGGATCATCCCGCCGGACCCGGACGCCCAGCTGATCGAAGGCGCCGGCCACTCGCCGCACATGGAGGCGGCCGGCGAGGTGAACCGGATGATCGAGCGATTCCTGACCACCAAGGCGGTGAGCTGAGCGTGCTGGTACCGAAGACGATGATCGTCGACCGCCTGCGCGGTCGCGGTGACTACGACGCCGCCGAGCGGGCGGACCGCGAGCTGGCGGAGAAGGTCGACACCGAGCAGGACGCGGCACTGCTCGCCGAGCTCGACATCGACGCCGAATCGCTCGACGACGACTTCGACGGGCAGGCGCCCGCGACGGGCTGACCCATCGTCCAAGACGCGGACGGTGCGCGGCGCGTACCGTCCGCGTCATGAAGTCCAACATCTTCCCGACGCTTCGCTACCGCGACGCGGACGCGGCGATCGCCTGGCTCGAGGACGTCTTCGGCTTCGAGGAGAAGGCGGTCCACCGCGGTGATGACGGCGTCGTCCACCACGCCGAGCTGCGCCTCGGCGACGGCCTGATCATGCTCGGCCAGCACCGGCCGGACGGCTTCTTCGGCGAATCGACGCCCGACGCCGACGCTTCGCCGGCGGCGATCTACGTCGTGCTCGAGGACGTGGACGCGCATCATGCACGGGCGGTGGAGAAGGGCGCCGACGTCTTCCGCCACCCGGTCGACCAGGATTACGGCTCGCGCGACTACGCCGCGCGCGACCTCGAGGGCAACCGCTGGTCGTTCGGCACCTACGACCCGTACGCCCAGTAGAAGTCGGCGCCCGCCGCGATCGGCCGCGCCGCCTTGGAGAGGGCGGCGCGGACGGTCTGCTCGCTGTCCTGCATCAGCGCGACGACCTCGGCGGTCGCGAGCGGGGTCCGCGCCCAGGCGAGCAGCTCCTCGACCGACTCCGGGCTCGCCCGCCGCACGATCCCCGGCGCCTGCGAGGCGATCGCGACGTCGTAGGCCTCCATCGGGCTGAACCCGGGCACAGCGGCCGTCCCGATCTCGTAGCTCGGCGCGCTGTAGCGGCGCTCTTGCGCGGGGCCGCTGAGCTTGTGATCGAGGGCGCGGGCGGCGGGGGAGGGGTCGCGCGCCGCGGCGACGTCGTCCTGGAGCGCCTGCTCGGCGTCCCAGCCGGCGAGCTCGTCCGGATCGAGGCCGGCCTCGCGCGCGGCATCCGCGATCAGCGCGGGGTCGTCGAGCAAGCCGCCGAGCATCGCCCGCACGCGCAGCGCCCGCAGCAAGGGCTCGGCGTGCGCGGGCGCGTGGATCCGCGCGGCCACGACGGCGCGGCACGCCGGCTCGGACGAGAAGCGACGCGCGTAGGGCGACGGATCGATCGGCATCCGGTAGCGGCGCTGCAGCCCCGGCGCGCCCTCGGCCAGCTTCGCGTCCTCGCCCGGCTCGAGCGTGAGGACGATCATCCGGGCGGTCCAGCGGAGCTGGTCGCCGTAGTGCCACTTCAGCCGCCAGCGCACGGGCTCGGCGGAGAAGGCGAACGGGCAGGCGGGATCGGTGAAGAGCGTGATGTCGAGCGGCATGGACGCGGGATGATGCACGTCACGCCAGCCACGTGAGCGAGGCGCCGTGGGAGTCGGTGTGGGCGACCGGCTCGCCGCCGCGCGCGAGCGCGAACATGGACGGCGGGACGCTCGCGGGGTCCAGGCCGAGGACGCGCGGCGCCTCGTTGGCGATCCAGGTCGCGCCGACGTCCTGCACCGCCGCGCGGAACGCCGCCCGCCCCTCGCGCGGCACGTACGCGAGCACGGCGGTGTGGAAGACGACGAGCGTCGCGTCGCGCGGGGCCTCGGCCGCGAGCGCCGGGAGGTCGGTGGTGAGGTCGCCCTGCACGATGCGCGGCGGATCCTGCCTGGCGACGCCGATCGCGGCGCGCAGCGTCTCGAGCCGGTCGCCCTCGCCGGGCCAGACGAGCGCCTCGAGCCACCTCACCTGCTCCGGGTCGGCGACGTCCACCGGCTCGAGGTCGAGCCCGGCGCGCCACGCGACGCGGGGAACTGAAGCGGGAAGCGGCGCGGGGCCGCGGACGCGGCAGCGCAGCACGGGGCCTCCGCCGCCGACGCGATGCGTCGCGCCGCCGGCGTCGTACTCGTAGGCGTAGCGGTCGGGGAGCAGGCACAGCCCGGCGCTCGCGCCGACCTCGAGCAGCGCGAGCGGCTGGGGGAGCGCGGCGAGCAGCGGCAGGAGCGTCGCGCAGCGCGCCGCCTCGTTGGTCTGCGTGCGGCGCGCGAGCAGGAGCGCCTCGACGTCGTCGCGGCGCTCGCTCAGCAGCGTCCGCAGCTCCTCGTAGCCGTCGAGCTCGCCGCCGACGACGCGCGCCGCAGAGAACAGCAGGTTCGGCTGGCGCTTGCCGACGGGCAGCCGGTCCAGCCAGGCGAGCAGCTCGTCGTCCTCCGCCACGCCGCGCGCCAGCTCGACATACAGCGGCGAGCGCCCCGCCGCCTCGTTCGCGGCGAAGTCGCGGTAGCCCGCGCGCAGCCGCTCGACGCTCACGTCAGCGCGTCGCGCCGGTCGCGGAAGAACTTCAGCGCGGCCTCGCGGTCGCCCCACGGCCCCTCGGCGCCGGTGAAGCCCCTCGCGTTCCACTCGGGCGCGGGCGGCGGGGCGGTCCAGGGCGCGACGTAGAGGTAGGGCTCGTCGTGGTCCTCGTCGCCCGGCGAGGCGCCGTAGGTCGCCTCCTGATCCTCGAACGCGACATCGAAGTGCTCCGGCCAGAGGTGGATCTCCGACGGATCGGCCGCCTCCGCGCGCAGCGTCTCGAGCACCTCCTGCGCGAACGCGAAGAACTCGGCCAGGCGGGCGGCGTCGCCGGGATCGACGTCGATCGCCGAGCGCGTCTCGGTGCCGTCGGCGTCGAGCTGGACCAGCTCGGCGCCCTCGACCCTGACCTGCCCGCCGTCGGGGAACGGCGGCGTGCCCCAGCCGCCCGGCGTGGGGGTGAGGGCGATCTCGTTCCCGGTCGCATGCACCCGTGCCGGGGAGACGACCTGCTCGGCGAGACGGTGCAGCTTCTCGCGCGTCTGGGCGAAGCTCATGCCGCAATGGTCGCGCACGAGTGTTCCGAGTCGGGACACTAGATTTCCCGCGTGCTCTCGCCCGCCCGCGCCGCGCGGATCGCGCTGGACTGCTCGCTCCCGCCGGAGCGGGTGCTGCTGGCGCTGCGCGACGAGCCCTGGCCGTTCGCGCTGACCGGCCGCTGGGCCGGCGGCGGCGCGATCGTCGGCGCCTCGCCCGTGCAGGTCCTCGACGGGGAGGACCCGTTCCAGGCGGTCGACCGCGTGCCGCCCGCGCGCGGGGACGCCGTCGTCGGCGGCGGCTGGTTCGGGTGGCTCGGGTACGGGCTCGGCGCGCGCGTGGAGCGGGTGCCGCCGCGGCCGCCGCGGCCCGCCCCGCTGCCCGATGCGCACCTTGCGTACTACGACCACGTGCTGCGGCTCGACGCCGAGGGGCGCTGGTGGTTCGAGGCGCTCGCGACTCCGGCGCGCGAGGCGGCGCTGGACGCCCGGCTGGAGGCGGTGCGGGCCAAGCTGGCGGCGGCGCCGGAGGGGCGCGATCCCGGCGTAGGAACGTTCACCCTGCGAGCGCCCGGGGCGGCCGGTCACACCTGGGCAGTGCGCGAGTGCGTCGAGCGGATCGCGGCGGGGGAGATCTTCCAGGCGAACCTCTGCCTGCGGCTGGAGACCCAGTGGTCGGGCGACGTGACGGAGCTGTTCGCGCGAGCGGCCGGCTCACTGCGGCCGGCCTACGGCGCGTGCTTCCCGGCGCCGTGGGGTGGGATCGCGAGCCTCTCGCCCGAGCTGTTCCTGCGCCGCGCCGGCCGGGAGGTCGCGACGGGCCCGATCAAGGGCACGATGGCGCGCCCGGGCGATCCGGCCGCGCTGCGGGAGTCCGCCAAGGACCGCGCGGAGCACGTGATGATCGTCGACCTGATGCGCAACGACCTCGGGCGCGTGTGCGAGTACGGGTCGGTCGTCGCGCCGGACGCGCCGGAGGCGCAGCCGCACCCGGGCGTGTGGCACCTGGTGTCGGAGGTGCGCGGCCGCCTGCGCGAGGACGCCGGCGACGGTGCGCTGCTCCGCGCCGCGTTCCCCCCGGGGTCCGTGACGGGCGCGCCGAAGGTGCAGGCGCTGCGCGTGATCAGCGAGCTGGAGGCGACCGGGCGCGAGGTCTATACCGGCGCGATCGGGTTCGCCAGCCCGCTGGCGGGACTGGAGCTCAACGTCGCGATCCGCACGTTCGAGGCGCGCGACGGCCTGCTCTGGCTGGGCGCGGGTGGTGGAATCGTCGCCGACTCTGACCCTCAGCTGGAGCTTGAGGAATGTCTCGTGAAGGCGAGGCCGTTGATCGCGGCCGCCGGGGGAGAGATCGCGCCCGTCGAAGCGCGCGGCGACCGCGCCGGCGCCCCGCCCGCGCTCGCCGGCGGCGGGCTCCGCCCCGACCCTGACCGCGGCGTGTTCGAGACCGTCCTCGTCCGCGACGGCGCGCCCGTGAACCTCGACGCGCACCTCCGCCGCCTCCGCGCCCGGCCGGAGCTGCCCGCCGTCGAAGGCGACGGCGCGTTGCGCATCACGGCCGGCGGGACCGCGTTCCGCCCCCTGCGCCCGCGGCGGCTGCCGATCGTCCTGGAGCCCTACGTCCTCCCCGGTGGGCTCGGCGACCGCAAGTGGCAGGACCGCGACCTGCTGCGCGCGCTCTCTCGGGGCGGCACCACGCCGCTGCTCCTCGACGCCGACGGCGCCGTGCTGGAAGCCGCGTGGGCGGCGGTCCTGATCCGCCGCGGCGACCGGCTCTACACGCCCGAGGAGGACGGGCGGATCCTCGCGAGCACCTCGCGGCCGGGCGCGACCCAGCGGCGCCTCACGCTCGCCGACCTCCGCGCCGCCGACGAGATCCTGCTCAGCTCGTCGCTGGCCGGACTGGTGCCGGCAGTGCTGCGCTGAGCAGCAGCCGCCCCAGCTCCTGCGCCCGCGCCGCGGCCTGGACGTCTCCCTCCGCGGCCGCGACCAGCGACCCCTTCATCAGGATGTGCCACTGCCGCGCGAAGCCGTCCGGCTCCTCGACGCCCGCTTCGTGCGCGAGCCCGGAGAGGAACTCGCGGATCGTCGCCAAATGCTCCACGCTCGCCCGCCGCACGGGATGGTGCAGGTCGCCGATCCCCAGCATCACGTTCACGAACGAGCAGCCCTCGTAGTCGTCGCGCGCGAACCACTCGCCGAAGATGTCGAAGATCGCCAGCAGCCGCCCCGCGGGGTCGTCGGCGCGCCGCATCACCTCGCCCTGCAGCCAGTCCTTCGTCCACAGCTCCTCGCGCCGGCGCAGGAACGCCAAGATCAGCTCGTCCTTGGAGCCGAAGTTCCGGTACAGCGACATCTTCGCGACTCCTGAGTCCGCGACGATCGCGTCGACGCCGACCGCATGGGTGCCGTGGCGGCTGAAGAGGTCGTACGCGGTCTCGAGGATCCGCTCCCGCGCGCTGAGGCGATCCGCGGGCGACGTGCCCATGAGGCCCGCGACTATAACGCCGCGCGCAGCCGAACCCTCCGCCGCCTACGGCATGTGCTCGTCGCCCGTGATCAACCGCGCGCCGCGGCCGTGCGTGAAGAAGCTGATCGACCAGCGCAGGAACACGAGCAGCCGGTTCTGGAAGCCGATCAGGTACCAGAGGTGGATGAGCAGCCACATCAGCCAGGCGAAGAACCCGCTCAGCTTCAGGCCCTTCAGGTCCGCGACCGCCCGCGCCCGGCCGATCGTCGCGAGGTTGCCCTTGTCGACATAGCGGAAGTCGGCGGCCCGCGCGCCGTCCAGCCGCGCGCGCACGAGCCGCGCCGCGTAGCGCCCCATCTGCATCGCCACGGGCGCCACGCCCGGGTACGGGGGCTCGCTGCGGACCTTGACCATGTCGCCGATCGCGATCACCTCGGGATGGCCTTCCACGGTCAGGTCCGGCTCGACGACGATCCGGCCGACGTTGTCGGTCTTCGCGCCGGTCGCCGCGGCCAGGTGGCCGGCGATCGAGGCCGCCAGCACCCCCGCCGCCCAGATGATGGTCTTGGCGGGGATCCGCTCCTCGCCGTCGCCGGAGCGCACGAGCACGCTCTCGTCGTCGAGGTCGGTGACCATGCGATCGACCAGCGGCGTCACGCCGAGCGACTCGAGCGACCGGAACGCCCGCGCGGAGAGCCGCGGCGGGAACGCGGCGAGCACGCGGTCGCCCGCCTCGATCAGCAGCACGCGGGCCTTCTCGGTGTCGGCGAGGCGGAAGTCGCGCCGCGTATCGCGGGCGATCTCCGCGATCTGCCCCGCCATCTCGACGCCGGTCGGGCCCGCGCCGACCACCGCGAACGTCAGCAGCGCCGCGCGCTGAGCCGGATCCTCCTCGACCTCGGCGGCCTCCAGCGAGCGCAGGATGCGGCTGCGGATGTGCAGCGCGCCCTCCAGCGACTTCAGCTCCGACGCGACGTGCTGCCATTCCGGGTGGCCGAAGTAGTTGTACTTCGAGCCGCCGCCGACGATCAGCGTGTCATACGGGAAGCGCTCCTCGCCGAGCACGGTCCGCACCGGCAGTTCGCGCGCGTCGAGATCGAACCCGGTGACCTCGCCCATGACCACGCGGACGTTCTCCTGCCCGCGGAAGATCGCGCGCAGCGGGTAGCAGATCTCACCGGGATTCAGCGCGCCCGTGGCGACCTGGTAGGCGAGCGGCTGGAACAGGTGGAAGTTGCGCCGGTCGACGAGCGTGATCTCCACGTCGGCGCGGCGCAGGTGGAGCGCCGCCTGCAGTCCGCCGAAGCCGCCGCCCACGATGACGACTCGATGCATAGTGGTGGGACTCTAGGTGCCCGGGGTACAAACAAGCCATGAGACTCGGGATCACACTCCTGCGCACCGTGGTGGGCGCGCTCTTCATCGGTCACGGCCTGCAGAAGCTCGCGGGATGGTTCGGCGGCTACGGATTGAAGGCGACCGGCGGGGCGTTCGAGCAGATGGGCTTCAAGCCGGGTGTGGTTCACGCGGGGGCGGCCGGCGCGGCCGAGACACTCGGCGGCGTCATGCTGATGACCGGGGTCGCGACGCCCGCCGCCACGGCGATGGTGACCGGCACGATGACGACCGCGATCGAGCGCGTGCACTGGCAGAAGGGCATCTGGAACACCGAAGGCGGCTTCGAGTACAACGCGGTCCTGGTCGCGGCGGCGGCCGCGATCGCCGACGAGGACGACGGGCCGGCGTGGGCGCTGGCGGGCCTGGCCGCCGGCGTGCTCGGCGGGCTCGCGGTCGCGAAGCTGATCGCGCCGGCGCCCAAGCCCGAGGAGTCCGCGGTGCGCTTCGACCGCGAAGGCGAGCAGGTGCCTACCGGATCGACCGCCGGCTGAGCTCCATCGCCTTGGGCGCGTCGGCCTCGGTGACGAAGTGCGGGCCGGTGGCGACGACGTCGCCTTCGGCGGGGAACAGGCCGTAGCGGACGCGCTGCGCGAGCATCTCGATCGGCAGGTAGCCCTGCAGGTACGGCTGCTGGTCGACGGCGAACGCGATCCGGCCGGCCTCGAGCGCGCGCAGCACGTCCGGCCCGAGGTCGAAGGTCCCGATCTCGACGCGCCTGCCGCGCAGCGCCTCGGCCGCCGCCAGCCCCGTCACCGAGTTCATGCACAGCACACCGGTCGCGCCGTCCTTGGCGACGGCCTCGGCGATCCGCCTGGGCGTCCCCGGCGCGTCGTCGGTGACGCCGACCACGCGTGAGCTGCCGCCTGCCGCGCGCATCGCGCGCGCCAGCCCCGCGCAACGGGCGTCCAGGCCCGTGTTGCCGATCTGCTGGTTCACGCACAGCGCCCGCCGCACGCCGAGCTTCGCGAGCCGCCGGCCCGCCTCGAGCCCGGCGCGGTCCTCGAGCTGGCCGACGTGCGCCAGCACCCCGAGCTTCTTGTAGAGGCTCGCGCCCGAGTTGATCGAGACGACCGGGACGCCGGCCTCGACCGCCCGGCGGATCGCCGGCGCGACGGCCGGCTCGGGGACCGAGACCACCAGCCCGTCCGGCCTGCTCGCGACCGCCTCGTCGATCAGCTCGCTCATCCGCTGCGCGCTGTAGACGTCCGGCGCGCGGTAGTCGACGAGCACGTCGAGCGTGCGCGAGGCGGCCTCGACGCCGTTGCGGATGATCGCCCAGAACTTGCTCGAGGCGGGCCCGTGCGTGACGACCGCGATGCGGACCGAGCCCTCGGGGCGCGGCGCCTCGCGCGTGGCGACCGGCGTGCCCGAGGCGATCTTCACGCCGGGCTCGCGCACGACGCTCTTCCCGCCGCAGCCGGCGAGCAGCAGGGCCAGCGCCAGCACGCGCTTCACGGGCATGGGATGCGGGCGTGCAGTCGTGTCCCCGCGCCGGGCGGGCTGTCGATGCGCAGGGTGCCGCCGACCGCGGCGAGCCGGTCCTGCAGGCCGCGCAGGCCGCTGCCGGCCTCGAGGTCCACGCCGCCGACGCCGTCGTCGGCGATCAGGACGAGGACCTCGTCCCCGTCCTGCACGACCTCGACCCGTGCGCACGTCGCGTGCGCGTAGCGGGAGACGTTGGTGAGCGCCTCGGCGACGAGGAAGTACGCGGCCGCCTCGACCGGCGGCGCGAGCCGCCGCTGCACGCGCACATCGGTCTCGATCGGGATCGTGCCGCGCTCGGCCAGGGCGCCGATCGCCGGCGCGAGCCCCCGGTCGGTGAGGATCGCGGGGTGGATGCCGCGGGCGAGCTCGCGCAGCTCGGCCAGCGCGGTGGCGAGCCGCCCCGACAGGTCGTCGATCTTCCGCTCGAGGTCGGTGCCCCTGGTGCTCGCGCGCAGGACACGCAGCTCGAGCGCCAAGGCGACGAGCTGCTGCTGCGCGCCGTCGTGCAGGTCGCGCTCGATGCGGCGCCGCGCGGCGTCGCCCGCTTCGATGATGCGCAGGCGGCTGACGCGCAGCTCCTCCACGCGCGCGGCCAGGTCGGCCTTCAGCCGCTCGTTGTCGATCGCCAGCGAGGATGCCGCCGCGGCGGCCTGGACGAGCTCCGCGGTCGTGTCCAGCGCCGCGTCGTGGATGATCGCGGCGACGCGGCGGCCGTCGCGCTCGACCGCCGTCCAGGTGCGGCCGGACCCGGGCTCCGGAAGCTCCACGGGGCGGCCCGACTCGTCGACGAAGCGCGCGCGATCGGGGAGCCAGTAGGCGACCGAGACGCTGCTGTCGCCGAGGCTCTCGGCCAGCGCCTCGCGCACCGGCCCGCCGGCCACCGCGCGCGCAGCGAGGAAGGCGCGCGTGATCGTGGCGAGCACGCCGTACAGCGACTCGAACGTGGCGATCACCAGCGCCGCGGCGGGCAGCGTCAGCGCCAGCATGATCAGCCCCAGGGCGGGGCCGAGCGTCCACGGGCCCACGAAGTCGACGTCGCCGACGCCCGCCACGCCCTGGACGCCGAGCGCGAGCGCCTGCGCGAGCAGGAGCACGGGGATCAGCGCGACGGCGAACATCGCCGCGGTCAGCAGTGGCCGCATCGAGAGGTGCGCCACGTAGCGCCACTGCAGGCGGTCGGACAGGATGTCGAGCGCCTGGCGCAGCGCGCCGCCCGCCGTTCGCACTCGGCCGGGTACCGGCGGGATGCCGGCGCCGAGCCAGCGGTTGGCCGCGCGGCGGTCGGCCCGCACGAGCCCGCGGCAGGCCGCGGCGGCGGCGATCAGCAGCGGCAGCCCGAGCCCGATGGAGCTGAGTGCCGCGCCGAGCAGCAGGGCCAGCACGGCGGGGATCGAGAGGATCGCCACCGGCAGGCCGAGCAGGAGGTAGGCGGCGGCGTGCCCGGCGCGGTCGAAGCGGCGGCGAAGGCCGAGCACGGAGAGCCGTCCCTCGACGGCCTGCGCGGTCACGCGGCGCCCTCGACCCGCACGTGCCCTGAGCCGCTGAGCGCGCGGATCGCGAACGGCGCGTCCGGTGAAGCCTTCACGCCGCGTACCGTCTCATCTCCGGAGGCGCTCTCGGCGTCGAGGTCGTAGCTGCCGGGCGGGACGACCGCCGTGACCGAGCCCGAGTTCGTGCGCAGCGACAGCTTCGGCGGCGAGCACGCCGTGCGCGCGGCGACGTCGCCGGACTCCGCGCGCGCGTCGAGCGAGAAGCCGCAGAAGCCCGCGACCTCGATGCTGCCGCGGCCGCTCGCGAGCACGGCGGAGCCGCGGTAGCCGCGCATCTGGACGCTGCCGCTGCCGGTCCTGACCTCGACCGGCAGGTTGTCGGGGACCGTCACGCGGTAGGCGACCTTGCACTTCCCGAGCAGCGATGTCGGGCAGCGCGAGCGGACGCGGAAGACGCCGTCGACGACCGAGCGCGTCGTCTTCGCGCCGTGGCCGAACGCGAAGCGCTCGGTGCGCTCGACGGTGACCGCGTCGCGGCGGCCGCCGCCGACGATCACGATCGCGCCGTCGCCGAGGTCGAACGCGACCCCGCGCAGCGCCCCGGTCACCGGATAGGAGACGAGCCGCTCACGCGTCGAGGCGAGCGCCCCGACCGCGAGCGCAAGCGCTCCGCCGACCACCAGCAGGGCCGAGATCGCGATGACACGGCCCCATGGCGAGACGCGCATCCGGCGATCCTAAACCGGACGCGCGAGTCCCGTCAGGCGCCTGCGGGCCAGACGCGCGGCAGCCGCTGCATGCGGCCGCGGCGCTCATGGCGAAGCTGCCGGGCGCGCTCGGTCAGCATCCATAGCGCCTCGGCGGAGGAGTGGAACGGGTCGGCGACCCCGTGGCCGTCGTCGAGCGAGAGCGCGGCCCACGTCTCGTCGCCGACGTCGGCGACCAGCACGGCGCCGCGCGGCGCTCGGCTCGAATCCAGCTCGGCCAGCCGGACCAGCGCCGCCTCGTCGTCCGAGGAGGCGAAGCGGATGGTCAAGGCGGCGTCCGACGGGGTCTGCTTGCGGGCTGTCAGCGTCTTGAGCATGTGTCCATTCTCGGCCTGAGACGGGCCTGCCGCATCGGGCGGATGGAGCGTCGTAACGGGTCGTCCGCCTTACGCGCGGCGGAACTCCCCTTAGGCGCGAAAATGCCTGCATACCGCCATGTTCTCCCGTGCTCCGAGCGGCTCGCCGGCGGGTGACAGTCGTTGTCCCCGCCGCCGCCCATCCGGTCGCCGCGGCGGGTGCGGACGGACCGCTCCACCTCTTCGTCTCGAGCCAGAGGAGCGTTCGTATGCAGCGCCGTCCACAGATGTCCCGCCGACCCTCGGCCGGCGGCAAGAGCACCAGGCCCATGCCGGTCAAGCCGCCGCAGCACGACCCGCGCAAGGTCGTGGCGCGCAAGCGGCCGCCGCGCCCGCAGGGCCGCTAGCGGCGAAGCGACGGGGGCCGGCCTACGCGGCCGGGCCCTCGAGCTCGAGCACGTCGAACGACCACACCTCGCTCGCCGTGCCGACGGGCCCGTCGGTGCGGTGCTGCGCGTGGCCGGCGGCGAAGTCCGGGCTCTTCATCCACGCCTGGAAGTCCTCCTCCGAGCGCCAGCGCGTGATCACGAGGCAGACCTCGCGGTCGTCGTTGGGCCGCAGCAGCTCGAAGGCCTCGAAACCCTCGGCGCTGGAAACGCGCCCGGCGCGGGTGGCGAAGCGGTGTGCGAACTCCTCGAAGCGCTCGCGCGGGACCGTGATGGCGTTGATCTTGACGATGCTCACGTCACGAGCGTACGCAGGCGGGCTCATGTCCCTCGCACCTCGCGCGCCTAGGGTCCCGGCGTGACCGCGCTCGCCGTGCTGCTGTTCGCCGCGATGGTCGCGGGCTGGGCCGGGCTGTTCGCGCTCTGGTGGTTCGTCTTCCGCAACGGCGGCGACTGAGCGTCGCGCGCGCGGCGCCGCGCGGTCCAGCCGGCGCCGGACGCGAGCGCCGCGACGATCACCGGCGGCAGCGCGTACCAGCCTTGGCCCGCGAGGATGCCGGCCATCAGCGCGAGCATCACGCCCGCGCCGAGCCGCCGCCCGAGCGGCCGCGGCGTCCGCACGTAGGACGCCAGCGCGAGCGCGTAGATGAACATGAACACCGCGCTCACCCCGACCACCAGGTGCAGGACGAGCCCGGGCACGAACGCGGCGCCGCAGGTGATCGCCGCGCCCGGGACCTGCAGCACGAGCACGGCGCGGCGCGGGATCCCACGCGCGTCGAGCTTCGCCAGCCAGGCCGGCGCGCGCCCTTCGCGGGCCGAGGCGAACAGCAGCCGCGAGATGCCCCACAGCCAGCTGGCGTTGTTGGCCTGCATCAGCGCCAGCGCGAGCACGGTGATGACCGCGACGCCGGCGGCGGGCACCGCGACGTGATGCGCGAGCTGGGCGACGCCCGAGAGCTCGTCGACCTGGCCGGGCGGGATGATCGCGCCGATGTTGGCGGTCAGCAGCGCCGCGAGCAGCCCGTAGGCGGCGAGCGCGACGAACGCGGCGATCAGGTAGTCGCGGCGCGGGTTGCGCATCTCGCCGGCGACGAACGTCATGTTCTCGAAGCCCGCGAAGCCCCAGAAGGCGACCAGCACGCCCCCGAGCAGCGGGTCGAGCGAGTGCAGCCGCGGGAGCACCGCGTCATAGCCGGGCCGCGCCTGCGGGAAGGTCAGCGCGACCAGCAGCACGGCGGCGGCGAGCAGCGTGAAGGTCGCGATCGACTGCAGGCGCGCGCCGGTCTTGGCGCCCACGAGGTTCGTCTGCAGCGCGCCCGCGATGACCGCCAGCGCTCCCGCGAGCCGGACCGGGGTGCCGCCGCCGACGGCCGCCTGGAGGTAGCCGCCGGCGACCAGTGTCGCCGCGGCGAGCGCGGGCGGGAAGAGCAGCGCGAACAGCAGCGGCACGCAGGCCGCGACCTCCGGCCCGAGGCCGCGCGCGATGAAGCCCTCGATGCCGGCGCCGTCATGGCTCTCGCGCACCATCTCGCCGAACACGAGCAGCAGCGGGACGCAGAGCAGCGTCGCCAGGCCCCAGACGACGAGCGCGTCGTGGCCGGCCAGCGCGTAGATCGTCGACGGGAGGAAGAGGATGCCGGAGCCGGCGACGCTGCCGATCGCGAGCGCAATGCCGCCGCCGAGGCCGAGGGTGCGCTGGAGTTGTGCGGGCACGCCGGTCAGCCTGGCGGTGGCGACCAAGAAGAGCAATTCGAGGTAGCATCACGACCCATGAGGAACGCTGATGGGTGGGGCGCGCTCGAGGTCCGCCACGTCCGCGCCTTCGCCGCCGTCGTCGACGAAGGGACGTTCTCCGCCGCCGCGCGCGAGCTCGGCTACACGCAGTCCGCCGTCAGCCAGCAGATCGGCGCGCTCGAGCGGATCGTCGGCGCGCCCGTCCTGCATCGCCCGCCCGGCGGCCGCCGGCCGCTCGAGCTGACCGACGCCGGCCGCGTCGTGCTCGCCCACGCGCGGCCGCTGCTCGCGCGCGTCCGAGCCGCCGAGGCCGACGTCGCCGCGCTCGTCGGCGGCGAGACCGGCGAGGTCACCGTGCGGACGTTCCAGAGCTTCGGCGCGCGCCTGCTGCCCGGCGTGCTGTCCGCGTTCCGCGCCCGCTGCCCCGGCGTCGAGGTGCACATCGAGGAGGCGCTGTCCGGGGAGGCGCTGCTGGGCGCGGTCGAGAGCGGCGAGGTCGACGTCTCGTTCGCCGCCTACCCGCTCCCCGACGGCCCGTTCGCGGTGCGCGAGCTGTGCGACGACGCCTACGTGATGGTCACGCGCGCCGGCTCCGCCGAGCGCGGCCTCGGCGATCTCAGCGGCCGCCGGCTGCTCGGCATCCGCGGCTGCCGGCACACGCGGGCGATCGAGATGCAGATGCTCGCGAGCGGCGTGTCGCCCGAGTCATGGTCGCGCTTCGACAACAACGCGATCATCCAGGCGCTCGTGGCGAGCGGGGAGGGGGTGGCGATCGTGCCGGAGCTGGTCGTCGACGCCGGAGATCCCGGCATCGACGTGCTGCCGCTGCCGGAGCTCCCGGCACGCCGGCTGATCGCCGTCTGGCACCGCGAGCGCACGCTCAGCTCCGCCGCGCGCGAGTTCCTCGAGGCCGCCGCCGAGGCCTGCGCGTGATCGCCGTCGTCACGGGCGCCGGCTCGGGCATCGGCCGGGCCGCCGCCCGCGCGCTGCGCGCCGACGGCTGGGAGCTCGTGCTCGCCGGCCGGCGCGAGGACGCGCTGCGCGAGACGCTGCCCGGCGCGAGGATCGTGCCGACCGACATCACCGACCCGCAGGCCGTCAGCGCCCTGTTCGAGGCCGCAGGGCCGCTGGACCTGCTGTTCAACAACGCCGGCATCGGAGTCGCCGCGCCGATCGAGGAGCTCTCGCTGGAGGATTGGCAACGCGTCGTCGACATCAACCTCACCGGCGCGTTCCTGTGCGCCCAGGCGGCGTTCCGTGCGATGATCGGGCGCGGCGGGCGGATCATCAACAACGGCTCGATCGCCGCCCATGCCCCGCGGCCCTACGCGGTCGCCTACACGGCGACCAAGCACGCGATCACGGGGCTCACGAAGGCGCTCTCGCTCGAGGGCCGCGCGCACGACATCGCCTGCGGGCAGATCGACGTCGGCAACGCCGCGACGCCGATGACCGAAGGTCAGACGGAGCCGACCATGGACGTCGAGCACGTCGGGCGCGCGGTCGCGCAGATGGCCGCCCTGCCGCTGGACGCCAACGTGCAGTTCATGACGATCATGGCGACCAAGATGCCGTTCATCGGCCGCGGGTGACGTGCCCCGGCGCGTAGCGATCATCCACACCGGCGGCACGATCGGCATGCGGCGCAGCGCCAACGGCTACACGCCGGAACCGGGCTATCTCGGCAGCCTGCTGGAGGGGATGCCGGAGCTGCACGAGGTCGCCCACTACGACCTCGTCGAGCTCGACCCGCTGCTGGACTCGGCCAGCATCCGCCCGCGCGACTGGCTCGAGATCGCGCGCATCATCGCGCGTCGCAAGGACCGCTACGACGGCTTCGTCGTGCTGCACGGGACCGACACGATGGCCTACACCGCGTCCGCGCTGGCGTTCATGCTGCGCGGGCTGCGCCTGCCGGTCGTGCTCACGGGCTCGCAGATTCCGCTGGCCGAATTGCGCACCGACGCGCGCGAGAACCTCCTGACGGCGCTGATCATCGCCGCCGCCGAGGAGCCCGTGCAGGAGGTCTCGCTGTTCTTCGGCGGGCGGCTGCTGCGCGGCTGCCGGTCGGTGAAGGTCAGCGCGACGGGCTTCGATGCGTTCGACTCGCCGAACTTCCCGCAGCTCGCGCACGCGGGCATCGACATCACGGTCGACCGGCTGGTCGTCGACAGCGCGGTCCAGCCCGAGAAGCCGGTCCCGCTGCCGCAGCGCCTCGACGCGTCGGTGGGCGCGCTGCGGCTGTTCCCCGGGCTGTCGGCCGAGCTGATGCGCAACGCGCTGCGCGAGCCGCTGCAGGGCCTCGTGCTCGAGGCCTACGGCGCCGGCAACGCGCCGGTCGACGACCCCGAGCTGCTGCGCGCGATCGCCGACGCCACCGCCCGCGGCGTGGTGATCGTCGACTGCACGCAGTGCCTGCGCGGGACCGTCGACCTCACCGCCTACGCGACCGGCTCGGCGCTGCTGCGCGTGGGCGTGATCTCCGGGGCCGACATGACCGTCGAGGCCGCGCTGGCCAAGCTCGTCTACCTGTTGAGCACGATGCGGCTGACGTCGCACGCGCGCGATCTGATGGAGCAGAGCCTGTGCGGCGAGCTCACGCCATGACCACGCCTCAGAGGTCTTCAAGTTGTGCTGCTGAGCGCCGCGCGGTGGCGACCGCCGCCGGCACCGCCTCGACCTGCACGCCGTTGTCGTGGAAGACGGCGCCGCGGCCCATGTCGCTGTCGCGCTCGGGCACCGTCGCGTTGGCGTTCGCGCCGCCGCGGACGTGCTTGAGCCAGTGGCCCTTGGTGGAGGCGACCACGCCGGGGCGGACGCGGTCGGAGACCTCGACGGCGGCGACGAACTCGCCGCGGCCGTTGTAGACGCGCGCCTCGTCGCCCGTCTGCAGGCCGCGGGTCACCGCGTCGTCGGGGTGCAGCTCGATGCGGGGGCCGCCCGCGCGGGCCTGCAGGCCCGGGTGGTTGGCGAACGTCGAGTTCAGGAACCAGTGCGAGGCGGGCGCGAGCAGGGCGAGCGGGTACTCCTTCGACGGCGTCGCCGCCTCGGCGGGCGGCGTGTAGCCCGGGAGCCGGCCGTAGCCGTCGGCGGCGGCCTTCTCCGACACGAGCTCGAGCTTGCCCGACGGCGTGGGGAAGCCGTCGGCGAAGGGCACGAACGGCGTCGCGTAGTTGAGTCGCACCCATCCCTCGGCCTGCAGGCGCTCGTACGTGATGCCCTCCAGCGACGGGTGGCCTGAGCCGAGCAGCGTGCGGATCAGCTGCTCGTCGGAGTCGTACAGCGACGGGTCCTGCAGCCCCATCGCGCGGGCCAGGCGGCGGAACGTCTCGGTCGTCGAGAGCGCCTCGCCGGGCGGCTCGACGGCGGGCTGGTTGAGGAGCAGGTACATGTGCCCGTAGCCCTCGTGCAGGTCCAGGTGCTCGGTCTGCATCGTGGCGGGCAGGACGATGTCGGCGTAGTCGACGGTGTCGGTCGGGAACTGCTCCATCACGACGGTGAAGAGGTCCTCGCGCTCGAGGCCCTTGCGGACGCCGGCCGAGCCCGGGTTGCTCGACAGCGGGTTGGCGCCGTAGATCACGAGCGCCTTGATGGGCGGGTCGTCGACGTCGAGCAGGTTCGCGGCGATGTTCGTGTGGGCGAGCGAGCGGACCGGACCCGGGCGCAGGTCGTCGCGCCACAGCGCCGCGCGATCGCCGCCGAAGTAGCCGCTCGTGGAGTAGGAGACGCCGCCGCCCGGGTAGCGCCAGTCGCCGGTCACGCCCGGGATCGCGTTGAGCGTGCGCAGCGCCATCCCGCCCCCGGCATGGCGCTGGATCCCCATCGTGGCGCGGATGCCGGTCGGGCGCGTGTGCGCGAGCCGCCTGCCGAGCTCGACGATGCGCTCCTGCGGCAGGCCCGTGATCGCGGCGACGCGGTCGGGCGGGAACTCGAGGATGCGCTCCCGGAACTCCTCCCAGCCGAGCGTGCGCTCCGCCAGGTACTCGCGATCCTCGGCGCCCTCGTCCAGCACCACGTGCAGCAGCCCGAGCGCGAGCGCCGTGTCGGTGCCGGGTAGCGGGGCGAGGTGCTCGTGCGCCTGATCGGCGGTGCGCGTGCGCAGCGGGTCGATCGCGACCAGGTGCGCCCCGTCCTTCTTCGCCGCGTTGATGAACTTCCACAGGTGGTGGCCGCTCGTCAGCGTGTTCGTGCCCCACAGCAGGATCAGCTTCGAGTGCGCGAACGTCTCGGGGTCCATCCCCGTGTTGGTGCCGTTCGTGTAGCGCGCGCCGACGCCGCCGGCGATCGAGCAGATCGTCATGTCGTGGTGCGACGCGCCGAGCACGTTCCACAGCCGCTGACCGGCGCGGCCCTCGAGACCCTGGATGTAGCCCAGCGTCCCCGTCCCCTGGAACGGCCAGATCGCCTCGCCGCCGTACTCGTCGCGGACCGCGAGCAGCCGCTCGGCGATCTCGTGCAGCGCCTCGTCCCACGAGATCCGCTCGAACCGCCCTTCGCCCTTGCGGCCGACCCGCCGCAGCGGGTGCAGCAGCCGGTCCGCGGCCTGCGTGTGCTCGAGGTAGTGGTTGACCTTCGCGCACAGCGCGCCGCGGGTGAACGGGTGATCGCGGTTGCCGCGCATGCGGGTGGCGCGGCCGTCTTCGACCGTGACGATCCAGCTGCAGGTGTCAGGGCAGTCGAGCGGGCACGCGCCGTGGACATCCATGCGCCCAGTATGAATGGGGAGCATGAACTCGCTCCGAACCCTGCGCGTGGTCGCCGTCGTCGAGGCGACGACCTTCCTCGCGCTGCTCGTCGCCACGTACTTCAAGCACGCGGAGGACTCCGGGGCCGGCGTCTCGATCCTCGGCCCGGTCCACGGCGTCCTCTTCCTCGCCTATGTCTTCATCGCGCTGTCGGTGCGTGACCTCGCGGGCTGGAGCTCGCGCACGACGGCCCTCGTCCTGCTCGGCGCCGTCCTGCCGTTCGGCGGCTACGTGGTGGACCGGACGATCCTCACGCCGGCGACGTAGCCGGCGCGGGCCGGCTCCTCGCGGGGCGTGCCACGATTGCGTCATGCAGCACAGAGCGCTCGGTGACTCTCCGATCGAGGTGTCCGCCATCGGACTGGGATCCTGGCTGACCTACTCCGGCGGCGTCGCCCGCGAGCAGACCGAGGCGTGCACGCGCGCCGCCTTCGACGCCGGGATCACGTTCTTCGACACGGCGAACGTGTACGGCCGCGGCACCGCCGAGCGCGCCTGGGGAGAGATCCTGGCGGACTACCCGCGCGGTTCGTACGTGCTCGCCACCAAGGCCTACTTCGCGATGTCGGCGACCGACCGCGGCCTGTCGCGCGAGCAGGTCCACAAGCAGCTCGACGCCTCGTTGAGGCGGCTGAACACCGACTACGTCGACCTCTTCCAGTGCCATCGCTACGACGAGAGCACGCCGCTGGAGGAGACGATGGAGGCCTTGACCGAGATCGTCGCGCAGGGCAAGGCGCGTGCGATCGGGTTCTCGGAGTGGCCGGTCGAGCGCATCCGCCAGTCGCTGGCGATCCCGGGCGTGCGAAGGTTCGTCTCCAGCCAGCCGCAGTATTCGGCGCTGCACCGCGATCCGGAGGCCGAGGTGATCCCGCTGTGCGCGGCCAATGGGATCTCCCAGGTCGTGTGGTCGCCGCTGGCGCAGGGCGTGCTGACCGGCAAGTACCGCCCGGGCGAGCGGCCGCCGCAGGACACCCGGGCCGGCTCGCGCGACATGGGCCGCTTCATCGGCCAGTTCCTCCAGCGCGCCACGCTCGAGCGCGTCCAGCGCTTCGTCGCGGTCGCCGAGGCGGCCGGCCACACGCCGTCGCAGCTCGCGCTCGCGTGGGTGCTGCGCGAGCCCAACGTGGCGTCGGCGATCATCGGCGCCTCGCGCCCCGAGCAGGTGCGCGAGAACGCCGCCGCGGCGGAGATCGCGCTCGGCGCCGACACGGTCGCGGCGATCGACGAGGCGCTCGCGCCCCCGCAGACCAGCCTGTTCTAGCTCGCCCGAGATCGAGGCGGCGAGTCGCTCGGCGACGGCGCGCTCAGAACAGTCGCCCGCTCGTCAGCAACGGCTCGATCCGCCACCCCTCGGGCCCGGCCGTCGCATGCCACAGCTCGTCGAAGCCCTCGTCGGGCGCCGGGCGGATGAAGCGCGCGGTCGTGCCCCGCAGCCCCGAATCCGGGATCCGCGCGCGGCCGGCGCGCGCGGCGTTGCGTGCCGCGGCCACCGCCGCGTCGACTTCGACGACGTAACCGATCACGCGGAAGCCGGCCTCGCGCGCCGGCGCGACGTAGCGCGCCCGGTCGGCCACGGTCGGGTTGGTGTTGTCGACCACGAACGGCTGGCGCGTCTCGAGGCACAGCGACAGGAACGCCGTCTCGCGCGCGCGTGTGCGTAGCAGGTCCATCGACACGCGCACGTGCGTGGCGAGGAATCGGTCCCGGTAGAGCGTCGTCTTGCCGCTCCCCTGGACGCCGCAGAGCACGACGGCCTCCATTCGGGCAATCATCTCTGAGGATGAGCGAAGAGACACCAACACCGACACTGACGTTGCGTGAGTCGGTCGCCGCGATGCGCATCCATGCGCCGAGCGAGCGCAACCCCAAGCTCGCCGCCTTCCTGGCGGCCGCGAACGGGGACCTGTCGTTGAAGGCGCGCTGGCACGTCTCGCAGGTCAACGCCGACCGGCTGGACATGAGCGATCACTCGTGGGTGCACCTGCAGATCGTGCTCAACCGTGCCCTGCACCTGTTCCGGCTGCTGCACCGCCGCGGGGTGCGCTCGGCGATGGAGGCGAGCTACGGGCTGAGCGGGCAGGACGCGGAGGTCGTGATCGCGGGCGGCTGCCTGCTGCACGACATCGGCATGTCGATCCACCGCGTCGACCACGAGGCGTTCAGCCTCTTCCTCGCGCTGCGCCACCTCGACGGCCTGCTCGCCGCCTACGACGAGCCGGAGCGGACCGTGCTGGCGTCGGAGATCGAGCATGCGATCATCGGGCATCGCAGCGGCGGGCGCCCGCTCACGCTCGAGGCGGGCGTCGTGCGGGTCGCCGACGCGCTCGACATGGAGCACGGGCGCAGCCGCGTGGCGATCGAGCGGCTGCCCAACATGCACGCGCTCTCGGCGGCCGCGATCGACGAGGTGCGGATCATCCCCGGCGAGCGCAAGCTCGTCCGCGTCGAGATCGACATGAACAACTCCGCCGGGGTCTTCCAGGTCGACAACCTGCTCGCCGCCAAGCTCCGCGGCTCCGGGCTCGAGGACCACGTCGAGGTGGTCGCGCGGATCGAGTCCGAGCACGAGAAGCGCCTGCTGCGCGTGTTCGAGATCTGAGCGTCAGGTCAGGCCCCACGCGGCCTGCAGCGTGTTCTGCAGGAGCATGGCGATCGTCATCGGCCCGACGCCGCCCGGGACCGGCGTGATCCAGCCGGCGACCTCCGTCGCCTCGTGGAACGCGACGTCGCCCACGAGGCCGGAGGCGAGGCGGTTGATGCCGACGTCGATCACGATCGCGCCAGGCTTGATCCAGTCGCCGCGCACGAGCCCGGGGACGCCGGCGGCGACGATCAGCACGTCGGCCGTGCGGCAGGCGCCGGCGACGTCGCGCGTGTCGATGTGGCACTGCGTCACGGTCGCGCCGGCCTGCAGCAGCAGCTGGCCGACCGGCTTGCCGACGAGGTCCGACGCGCCCACGACGGTCGCGTTGAGGCCGCGCAGCCGCCGGCCGGTGGACTCCAGCAGGCGCATCACGCCGAGCGGCGTGCACGGGCGCAGGCCGGGGAGGCCGAGGGCGAGCGCGCCGGCGCTCGCGGGGCTGAGGCCGTCGACGTCCTTGCCCGGCGCGACCCGCGCGGCGATATCGGCGCCGTCGAGGTGCCTGGGCACCGGAAGCTGGCACAGGATGCCGTCGACCGCCGGATCCGCGTTGAGGTCGTCGATCAGGCCGAGCACCTCGGCGCGCGAGGCGTCCGCGCTCAGCTCGTGGCGGAAGGACTCGACGCCGGCCTCCTCGCACGCGCGGTGCTTGCTCGCGACGTAGACGCGACTCGCCGCGTCCTCGCCGGCGAGCACCGTCGCCAGCCCCGGCCGGCGACCGTGGCGGAACAGGAAGCTGGCGGCGTCGGCGGCGACCGCCGCGCGCTCGGCGGCGGCGAGCGCCGCGCCGTCGATCAGCGTGGCCGGGGTGGCCGGCGAGCCGAAGGTGAGGACGCCGACGCCCTCGGGCGCGGCGGCGAGCGGGCTGGAAGTCGTCATCTCCAGCCCGGGATATCGCCAGTCCGCGCCCGTTCTTGCTCGTATGGTCGTCCAGCGGCCGGTCAGCGAATCGTGACCGGCGTGCCGACCGGCATCAGCCGGGCCAGCTTGAGGATGTCGGCGTTCTTGAGCCGCACGCAGCCGTGCGAGACGCGGCCGGGCAGGATGCCGGGCTCGTTGGTCCCGTGGACGCCGACGTAGCCGCCTCCCGGCCAGTCGGTCAGCGTGTCCGAGGTCGCGCTGGTGCCGAACGCGACCGGCCCGTACATCGAGCCCGCCGAGCCGTAGCCGGTGAGCTTGGAGCGGACGTAGAAGTCGCCCTTCGGCGTCTTCCACTGCGGCTGCCCGACGCCGACGCGGGCGCGGAAGACCGCCTTGCCGCCCTTGATCAGCGTTGCCGTCAGCGCGGTCGTGTCGATCTTCAGCCACGTGTCGAGCGGCTGCAGCGAGCTGAGCGCCTCCTCGGGCACCCACCCCTTGGTCCCGTTGGGACGCACGGGCAGGCTGACTTGCAGCCAGCCGTTTCCCGCCTTGTCCTCGGTGCGCGCGACCACGAGCACCAGCTCGTCGGTCTTGTCGGGCGTGCGCAGCTTCAGCTGGGCGACCGTGCGCGAGGCCGCCTTGGGCTCGGCGTGCGCCGCGACGGCTTTGTCGACGAACGCGAAGTAGGACTCCTTGCCCGGCCGGAACAGCTTCTGCGTCGCGGCGTGAGCAGGGACGGCGGCGGCCGCGACGAGCGCGACCGCCACCGGTACGGCGTACAGCACCCTGCGCATGCGAGCGTCAGCCCGTCACGCGCGGGACCTGCCGCGACTGCGTCTTCCGTGCGCTCTTGACGCTGACGCGCTGGGCATCGAGGCACGAGTCGGACTCGATCGTCAGCGTGCCCTTCTTGGTCGGGCGCACATGGAACGTGACGGTGCCCTTCGAGTTCGTCTTCCCGGTCCGGGAGATGCCCGGCCCGGTGAGCTTGATCGACGCCCCGGCGATCGTGCCGGTCGTCACGGTCACCTTGACCGTCGTCAGCTCCTTGGCGCGCACCGACAGGGTCTTCGGGATCGAGATGCACTTCGACGGCTTGCTCTGCGCGACGAAGACCGGCGGCGCCGTCACCACGACGGTCGCCTGCTTCCGCGGGGCGCAGACCTTCTGGTTGTCGATCGTGCTGTCCCCGCACGCGTTGGCCGTGTCCACGTACGTCCCCGGACTCGCGTGCGTGGTCGAGCACGTGAACGTGAACGTCTCGCCGACGTCGAGCAGCGCGTTGGCGTTCGCGTCGCCGCCGGCGTAGGTGACCGGCGCGCACAGGTCATCGGTCACGGCGACGTTGGCCAACGGCACCGGCGTCGTGCTGATGTTCGTCGTCGTGTAGGTGTAGGTCACCGGGAGCGGCGCCGTGCCGCCCGTCGTCGACGCCGTCTTGGTCAGCGAGAGCCCGGGCTGGGTCGATCCCGTGCCGAGCGTCTTGACGATGTGCACGGCCCGCAGGCCGACCGCCACGTCGTGCAGGTCGCCGTCGGCGGTGGCCTCCGCCGTCGCGACCGTCACCCCGGGATCGAGCGCGACGCCCCACGGAATCGTCTTCAGCCGCGGCAGCACGCTGCCCGCGGGGATGTTGATGTTGCTCGCGATCGTGATGACCTGGCCGTTCGCCGCGCCGCTTGGGCCCGGGAGCGTGAGCTTGATGGTCGCGCCTGTGAGGTCACAGGGCGTGTCCTTCGTGTTCTCGGCCGAGACGGTGAAGTTCACCGTGTCGCCGTTGCGGACCGTGAGGCGGTCCTTGGTCACGGCGAGATCGAGGCTGTTCGAGAGACAGCCGGGGGGACTGACGTCCGCAACCGCGGAGCCCGCGAAGACGGCCGTCCCCACGATCGCCGTCGTCACCGCCAGAAATACCCTGCGCTTCATGACCCCCCTGCCTACGAGATGTGGCGGGAACCTATACGGATGTCCAGGCCAGAGATGTCAGCGCAAGCTACTGCAAATTCGCGCAATGCGGCGTGGCGCCTATGCGCACTCAGCAAGATCCGAACCAATCTGATCGGGCGCGTCTTGGCGCTGACGGATCGGACGCCGGTATGGTCGGGAGATGGGGTTCGATCCTTCCGGCCTGACGGCCTACGTCAACGGTGAGTTCGTCGCCGGCGGCGCAGCGTCCGTCTCGATCTTCGACCACGGCTTCATGTACGGCGACGGCGTCTTCGAGGGCATGCGCCTCTTCGACGGCGGCCTGTTCCGCCCACGCGACCACCTCGCGCGGCTGGCGCGCTCCGCGCGCACGATCGGGCTCGAGCTGCCGCTGGAGCCCGCCGCGCTGCTCGAGCTCATCTGCGAGGTCGTGCGCCGCAGCGAGCTGCGCGACGCGCACATCCGCCCGATCGTCACGCGCGGGCTCGGCGGCCCGGGGATCGACCCACGCAGCTGCGAGGCGCCGTCGCTGATCGTGTCGGCGTACCCGTTCCCGCCATTCCTCGGCGCCGAGCCGGTGCGGCTGATGACGAGCGCGATCGCGCGCAAGGCGCCGCGCTCGCTCGGCGCGCACGTCAAGTCGCTCAACTACCTCGACGGGATCATGGCCAAGCAGCAGGCGATCGCCTGCGGGATGGACGACGCGTTGATGCTGGACGGGAGCGGCGCGGTCGCCGAGTCGACGGGAGCGAACGTGTTCCTGATCCGCGACGGCGGACTCGCGACGCCGACGACGCGCGCCGCGCTGCCGGGCATCACGCGCCGCACCGTGCTCGAGATCGCGCGCGAGGAAGGGATTCCGGCGGTCGAAGAAGAGCTGTTTCCGATGGACTTCTATGGCGCCGAGGGAGCGTTCGTCTGCGGCTCGGGCGCGGGGATCGTGCCGGTCGGCGCGCTCGACGGCCGCGCGCTGGTCCAGCCGCTGCACCCGCTCGTGACGCGGCTGCAGGAGCTCTATCGCGAGCGCACGCGCCGCGCGGATCACCGCGTCGAGGTCGATCCGGCGCGCGTCGAGGCGCGCTAGCGAGCGGTTACGGCGGGTTGCCCGGTGTCTTGCGGTGGGCAACCCGCACCCCATCGGCGGTTGTCCACCTGCCCGGACGGGTGGTGCCACCGGTTTTCGCGATGCGGGATCCCGGGCATCTTGTAATCCATGGCAACCACCGTCCTGATCGTCGACGACCATGCCGGCTTTCGACGTGCCGCGCGGTCGCTGCTCGAGGCGGACGGCTATGACGTCGCCGGCGAGAGCGCGACGGGCGGCGAGGCCCTCGAGGCCGTTCCGCGCCTGCGCCCGAACGTCGTGCTGCTCGACATCGGCCTTCCGGACCTCGACGGCATCGAGGTCTCCACGCGCCTGACGACCGAGGACCCGACCCGCGCGATCGTGCTGACCTCCACGCGCGACGCGACCGAGTGCGCGCCGCTCGCCAAGTCCTGCGGCGCGCGGGGCTTCATCCCGAAGTCCGAGCTCTCGGGCGCGGCGATCGCGCAACTCGCCGTCTAGCGATCCCCGGGCAGGTGCCGACGGCGCTCACCGCCGTGAGGCGCGCCGATGACTTCATGCGGTGGGCTTGACCGGCGCGGACGTGGCGAGCGTGTTGCCGGCGGCGTCAAGCGCGCGCATCGCCACGAGCGGCTGGCGCGTCGCGGCGCTGGCGGCGGTCTCGAAGCCCGCGGACGGCGCGTCGGCGACCGGGGTCATCGCCTCCTGGCTCGGGCCGGCTAGCAGCTGCCAGCGTGCGACGCCGGTGGCGCCGTTCCAGCTCGCGCGCGCCGTCACCGCGCCGGCCTTCGCGGTCGCGACGGCCTTGGGCGCCTGCGCCGGGCGGCCGCTCCACGGGAGCCGGTAGGCGCGGTAGCTCACGGGTCAGCGGTTGCCGGGTCTGATCGACGGCATGGAGCTCGTGGTCATCGAGGGCGGCCCGCACGCGATCGCCTGGACGCACGCCGACCAGGTCGACGCGGCGCTGCTGCGGTTCCTCGGCGCGTCGGTGGCCGCGTGAAGCGCCCCGCCTGATCAGCGCACGCCGGGGAGCTCGTGCACCGCCTGCCGGATCGCGGCGGCGACGCGCGCCGGCCCCGGGCCGGCGCCGAGCACCAGCGTGTAGTGATTCACGCCGGCGACGCGCTCCACGCGCGTCTGCGGACATGCCACGAACAGCGCGTCGAGCGAGGCGAGCGGGATCACCGGGTGCTCGTCGTCGAGCAGCCCGCGCGACGCGCGCAGCAGCCGCACGGGGGCGCTGACGCGGGCGAGCACGGCGGGCGCGGGGTCCGAGCCGTCGAGCAGCAGCTCGAAGCTGTCGACCAGGACGGCCTGCTGCGAGATCACGCAGTGCGCGTCGCACCCGTCGTCGGTCATCTCGTAGCGGACATAGGCCTCGATGTCGTCGTTCCACGCGGTCCGCACCGCCGGGTGGCTGCGCCAGCGGGCGATGTAGTCGGCGGCCGTCGCGACCGGGACCCCGATGCGGTCGACGATCCCCGCCGTTGCGGCTTCGGCGGCCTCGTCGTCCAGCCGGCTCGTCGCCGACGGCACCGCGACGCCGCCGTCGAGCAGCACGAGGCTCGCCGCGCGATCGGGATGCTCGGCGGCCAGGGAGGCCACGAGGTGCGCGCCCATCGAGTGGCCGGCCAGCACGGCGCGCGGCGCGCCGGCGTCGTCGAGCACCGCGAGCAGGTCGGCGACGTGCGAGTCCATCCCGTAGGGACCCGGGAGCACTGCGCTGCGCCCGCGGCCGCGCAGGTCGGGCGCGAGCAGGCAGATCTCGCCGTCCGCGTGCAGCTCGCGCGCGACGGCCCTCCAGGTCATATGCGAGGCCGTCAGCCCATGGACGGCGAGCACGACGGCCGCGGCCTCGCCGGGAGGCGGGCCTGCGCGCGCGACGGTGAGCAGGCCGCCGTTGACGGCGACGCTCCCGTGGTCGTCGAATGGATCTCCCACGTCCATGACCCTGGGAGGCGGGATCCGGCCATCCAGCTGATCGCATGGACGGCCACGGCTTCCCCTGAGGGCAGGGCTAGACCCCTGTCTTAAGTCGCGGTGAGAGTGGAGCTCGGTCGGTGCCCGAGCCGGGCAGCGCGGCGGCGCCCGACCGGCCGCGGGTGACGAGCTCGACGACCAGCGGCGGCCCGTCGCCGGCGCCGAGCGTGAGCTCGACGGGCTCGCCGCCGACGCGTCCCCGCACGCGATCCGCATGATCTCTTCGCGAGGCAGACCCGTAGGGCTGATGGATGCGAGCTGTCGGACTGCGGTGCGAGCACCGCGAGGACGTGCCGTGCATCGACGACCCGGCGCCGCGGCTGAGCTGGGCGCTCGAGGACGGGACGCGCCAGACTGCCTATCGGATCCGGGTGGGGGCGCTGTGGGACAGCGGGCGCGTCGAGTCCGCGCGCAGCATCGACATCCCGTACACGGGCCGCCCGCTCCCCCCGGGGTCGGAGCTCGAGTGGACGGTCGAGGTGTGGGAGGGGGAGACCTCGCAGGTGAGCGAGCCGGCGCGCTTTCGCACCGGCCTCGCCGAGTGGACGGCCGAGTGGATCTCCCGCGACTCGCAGCACGATCCGGCGGTGCCCGTCCCGGGCACCGACGAGGAGCTCGACGAGAGCGACCTGTTGGTGCGGCGGCTCGCGCCCTGCCCGTATCTCCGGCGCGCGTTCGAGTCGCGCGGCGGCGTGCGGCGCGCGACGCTGTATGCGAGTGCGCGCGGGCTGCTCGAGCTGTGGCTCAACGGCGAGCGCGTGGGCGACGCGGTGCTGGCGCCGGGCTGGAGGGACTACCGCAAACGGATCCAGTACGCGGCGCACGACGTCACGGCGCTCGTTCGCGAGGGGGAGAACGTGCTCGGCGCGATCGCCGGAACCGGCTGGTACGCGGGCTTCGTCGGCTTCGACCCGCAGCGCGCCGCCAACCACTACGGCCGCGAGCCGCAGCTGCTGTGCGAGCTGCACCTGGAGCGTGAGGACGGCGGCGTCGAGGTGCTCGCAAGCGACGACCGCTGGCACGCCTCGGCGGGCCCTCTCGTCTACTCGGATCTGCTGATGGGCGAGCGCTACGACGCGCGCCGCGAGCTCGGCGCGTGGTCGGAGCCCGGGCACGCCGGCGGCGCGTGGCATCCCGTGCTCGCACGCCCGCGCGACGGCGTGCGCCTCGTGCCCGAGCGCGCGCAGCCGATGCGCGTCACGCAGGATCTCCGCCCTGTCGCGGTGACGCGCCGCGGTCCCGGCGTCCACATCGTCGACCTCGGGCAGAACATGGCCGGCTGGGCGCGGCTGGAGGTCGAGGGCGAGCGCGGGACGCGCGTGCGGCTGCGCTTCGCCGAGATGCTGCAGCCCGACGGCTCGCTCTACGTCGAGAACCTGCGCAGCGCGCGGCAGCTCGACACCTATGTGCTGCGCGGCGGCGGGCGCGAGGTCTACGAGCCGCGCTTCACGTTCCACGGCTTCCGCTACGTCGAGGTCAGCGGCATCGACGAGTTCGAGCTCACGGGTCGCGTCATGCACTCCGACATGCCGCGCAGCGGGACGTTCGAGTGCTCGGACCCGCTCGTCAACCAGCTCGTCAGCAACATCGAGTGGGGTCAGCGCGGCAACTTCGTCTCGGTCCCGACCGACTGCCCGCAGCGCGACGAGCGGCTCGGATGGCTCGCCGACGCGCAGGTCTTCCTGCCCACCGCCGCGCTGAACATGGACGTGGCCGCGTTCATGACCAAGTGGGGCGACGACCTGCTCGACGCGCAGTCCGGGGACGGCGCGTACCCGGACGTCGCGCCGCGGCTGGTGGTTGAGCGCGACGGCGCGCCGGCGTGGGCCGACGCGGGCGTGATCGTGCCGTGGACGCTGTGGTGGCGCTACGGCGACCTGCGGCTGGTCGGGCGCCACTGGGACGCGATGGAGCGCTACATGGACCGCCTGCTGCGCCACAACCCGGACCTGCTGTGGACGGCGCGGCGCGGCAACGACTACGGCGACTGGCTGTCGGTCGGCGAGCACACGCCGCGCGACGTGCTCGCCACCGCCTACTGGGCCTACGACGCGGCGCTGATGGCCGAGATGGCGCGCGCCCTCGGGCGCGACGAGCGGGCGGAGACCTACGAGCGCCTGCGCGCGGGCATCGTCGCCGCGTTCAACCGCGCCTACGTCGGCGAGGACGCCTACATCGAGGGCGACACGCAGACCGTCTACGTGCTGGCGCTGTACACGGACCTGATCGACGAGGCGCTGCGCCCGCGCGCGGCGGAGCGGCTGGTGGAGAACATCGCGCGCCACGGCTTCCACCTCACGACGGGGTTCGTCGGCGTGGGGCTGCTGTGCCCCGTGCTGAGCGAGGCCGGCTACGCCGACGTCGCGCACCGGTTGCTGCTGACCGACACGTTCCCGTCGTGGGGCTGCTCGATCCGCCACGGCGCGACCACGATCTGGGAGCGCTGGGACGGCTGGACCGACGACGGCGGCTTCCAGACGCCGGCGATGAACTCCTTCAACCACTACTCGCTCGGCTCCGTCGGCCGCTGGTTGTACGAGCACGTCGCGGGGATCCGGCCGGCGCGGCCGGGCTACGAGCACGTCCTCGTGGCGCCGGAGCCCGGCTCGCTCGGATGGGTGCGGGCGACGTACCGCTCCGTCCGCGGCCCGATCGTGAGCGAGTGGCGCCAGGCGGACGACCGGTTCGAGCTCACGGTCGAGATCCCGGCGAACGTGACCGCCACGGTCGTGCTCCCGCGCGGGGAGACCTACGAGGTCGGCGCGGGCAGGCACGAGCTCGGCGTGACGCCGTCGGGCATCTGACACCCTGGACGTAGACCCGCAACGATCAGGTGAGGACCTTTCGATGGAGCTGGTGTGCCATGAGTTGACGCTGCACGGCCATGCGGTCACGTACCGCACCGCCGGCAGCGGGCCGGCGCTCCTGCTCCTGCACGGCATCACGAACTCCTCGCAGACGTGGGAGCGCGCGGCGGCCGAGCTGGCCGACCGCTTCACGATCATCGCGCCGGACCTCCTCGGCCACGGGCGCTCCGCCACGCCGCGCGGGGACTACTCCCTCGGCGCGCACGCGAGCGGGGTGCGCGACCTGCTCACGGCCCTCGGCGTCGATCGCGTCACGGTCGTCGGGCACTCGCTCGGCGGCGGCGTCGCGATGCAGTTCGCCTACCAGTTCCCCGAGCGCTGTGAGCGCCTGGTCCTCGTGTCGAGCGGCGGCCTCGGGCGGGAGGTGCACCTGCTTCTGCGCGCGGCCGCGCTTCCCGGTGCCGACTGGGTCCTCCCGCTGCTCACCTCGCGCGGGGTGCGCGGCGTGGGGCGCGGGGTCGCCGCCGCCCTGCGGCACGGGCACGTCGCGCCGCGCGGCGACATCGGCGTGCTCGCGAGCGGCCTCGCGTCGCTGCACGACGGCGGCTCGCGGCAGGCGTTCCTGCACACGCTGCGGTCGGTGATCGACACCGGTGGGCAGCGCGTCAGCGCCAACGACCGCCTGCATCTCGCCGCCGTGCTGCCGACCCTGATCGTGTGGGGCGAGCGCGACTCGATCATCCCGTCCAGCCATGGCCAGGCCGCGCACGACGCGATGCCCGGCAGCCGCCTCGAGATCTTCCCGGGCGCCGGGCATATGCCGCACCACGACGATCCTGGCCGCTTCGCCCAGGTCCTGGCCGAGTTCTGCGACGGCACCGATCCGGCGCATCTCACCGCCGATCACTGGCGCCCGCTGCTGTCGAGCTAGCGGCGCCGCCCTCCTGGCTCCTCATCCTCGGCGACGTGGACGTTGCTGCTAGATTGGTCCGTGTACAGGTCGGGCCGTTCGTTGTCCGACGCCGCAGTGCAGGCGCCCGCAGTCGCTGCCCATGCAGCTCCTCCGCGAACGCGCAGCACACGTTTTGAGGGGGACCGGCGATGACGACCGGCACCGTGAAGTGGTTCAGCGACGACAAGGGTTTCGGTTTCATCGTCCCTGACGACGGCTCCAAGGACCTCTTCGTCCACCACAGCGAGATCACCGGCAGCGGGTTCAAGACCCTGGCCGAGGGCGCCAAGGTGTCCTACGTCGCGGCCGCGGGCGCGAAGGGCCCAGCCGCCACGCAGGTCACTCCGCTCTAGCTAGGGGGCACGCTCGCCGGGCGACCGGCGAGCGGACCGACCCCGAGGCGGTAGGCTCGGGCAGCAGCACGCCGTACGCGAGCGCTCCGCTCCTTGACTTGCGCTCGGCGAAGACCCGCGAAGGAGCGAGAGGAGCGTCGCCATGACGCCGCCGCACGGTTCCACCCCTCGGTTGCAGAAGCCGAGGTCCGCCTCGCCCGCGGAGCGCAGTGAGGAGTTCGCCGAAGCCCAGCGCCAGCTCAAGCGCGAGGCGGCCGAGCGGCGCGATCGCGCCTCGCAGGAGCGGCGGCCGCCGCGCCCGTCCGGCAAGCCTCGCGGGCGCGCCTGAGCGCGAGGGTCACCACGGGCCTGCCGTTCCCTCGGCCGGTCGCGCGCCTGCGGTCCGCACGCGCGCCCAGAGCCGGTCGAGGGCGGCCCAGACCGCGAAGGCGAGCGCGCCCGTCGTCCCCGTGACCGTCATCAGCACGCCGGCGGCGGCGGCCGCCGCGACGCCGTCCCCGCCGAGGATCAGCACGGCCGCCGCGGCTCCGACCGCGGGCCCGACCGGCAGCTGACCAAGGGTCACGACGGCGATCAGCACCGCGATCGCGTCGAAGAACGAAGCATCGACGCCGACCGCGTGCAGCAGCAGCCAGTTGCGGAAGATCTGGCAGAAGACCGCGAGCAGCACCCAGCCGACGACGCGCCCGCCGCCTCTGAGGCTGCGGACCACGGCCAGCCCGCGCCACAGCTCCCGGCCCGTGCACAGCGCGAGCCGCCGCAGCCCCGCGCCGCCGGCCGCGATCACTGCCGCCGCCACCAGCGGCGACCACCACGGCAGGCCGAGCGGCCCGACCAGCGTGAAGGAGCTCAGTGCGGCGAGCGCCACCTCGACCGACAGGATCGGCACCTCGGCGGCGATCAGCGTCGGCACCTGCGGGCACACGTCCCGGCTGGAGCGCCGCAGCGCGACGATCCGTGCCGCAGCGCCGAGTTGGCCGCTGAGCAGGCTGCCGAGCACCTGCATGCTCGACGCCCGGAACAGCACACGCCTGGCGACCTGGCCGCCGGCGGCCTCGACGCTCAAGTGCCACGCCTCGGTGCGCGCGAGCAGCGTGATCACGTGCAGCGCCACCGTCGCCGACAGGATCCACCACGGCGCGCTCGAGACGGCGGTCTCGAACTCGTGCCGCCGTCCGGCGAGCACGACACAGAGCACGCCGGCCGTGGCCACCGCGCCCGCCCCGGCGACGAGCACGCGGTGCCGCCGCCCGATCTCGCGCAAGCGTGCGATCGCGGTCATTCCTCGAGGGCCTGTCCTTCCTTCATGCTCTAGCCGAACCGAGACGCGTCAGGAGAGAGAGCCAAGAGACCTGGCAGCGACCGGGCTGCGTTGCAGCTCGCGTGAACCACAGTACCCGGATCCGGTCTGCCGTTGACCCGATTCTTCGACCGAGCGCCTGCGTGAGGTGCGCCGGTGGCACCAGCTCAGACGCCCCACGGATACGTCTCCGGCGCTTCGCCGCGCTCCCACTCGCCTGTGCGCTCGAGCGGCTCCAGCGCCGTCGTCTCGTCGATGTGCAGGAGCGCGTCGAACTGGGCGGCGAGGCGGGCGAGGAAGGAGTGCGAGATCCGCTCGGTCTCGGGCGGTGGACGACGCCGATCGCGCGCTCGAGGCGGACGCCGTCCAGCCGGCGGACGTCGACCAGCGCACGCGGCTCGCGCTGGACCCGCGGGTCCAGGCCGTGGCACGGTTCTTGAAGGTTGGCCTCAGGAGTTGGAGGCTGAACGCGCCGCCGAGCGACGCGCGGGATCGTCTACGGTACCCGCGTGCCGGCGGAACGTCGTTGGGCGCGATCTGCGCGCGATGCCGCACCCGCCCTGCTGGCGCTTGCGCTCTCGCCCGTCGTCGCGGCTGTGGCACCCGACTCGGAGCGGCCACTGGCGCGGATGCGCGGCCTGATCGACATGGAACGGCAGCTCGGGCTGTTCTTCGAGCCGACGGTGCACGCCTGGTTCTGCACCCGGCCGCCGCTCTTGCGAGCGCTCCGACTGACCTACGTCGCCGCGCATGTGCCGGTGGCGCTCGGCGTGCTCGCCTGGACCCGGCGTGCTCACCCGCAGGCGTTCGTCCGAGCCCGGGATACGTTTGCCGCAACCCAGGCGCTCGCGGCAATCGGGTACGTCATCGCGCCGACGGCACCCCCGCGGATGATCGCCGGCCTCGGCTACGACGACCGGCCAGGACCCGGTGACCACGGGCTCGGACGATCGATCCAAAGCCCCTACGCCGCAATGCCCAGCGCCCACACCGCGTTCTCGGTGGTCGCTGCAGGGACGGTATGGGCTCTGGCGCGGTCGCGACCCGTCCGCGCAGCCGCGCTTCTCTACCCGCCGGCGGTTGTCGTCGAGATCATCGCGACCGGCGATCACATCTGGCTCGACGCCATCGGCGGACTGGTCGTCGCAGGCCTGGGCTTCGCGAGCGCCCGCGCGACGGAGAGGGTCCGCCGCTGCGCGAGCGTCGACACACGACGGGGACGGCGAGATGCGCGACTTTGAGTGCCCGATCGAGTCCTCGTCGACTCGCAACTGCTGGTCCTCTGGCTAACGCTGCTCGCGGTGGCTGTCGCGCAAAGGTGCGAGTTCTCGCTGTGCTTGGCGTCAGCAGCCGGAGCTGGTCGCCGCGGGTCGTCTACCAGGGAGGACGCGCCTCGAGTATCCACGGCACGTCGCGGCAGCGATCGAGAAACGGACGGAACAGCAACTGGTCCTCGTCGGTCAGGGTGATGTGATGCCGAGCTTCGTCGAGCGAACTGAGATGGACGTGTGACAGGCGGCTCGCGAACCGCTGCAAGAGGTCGGCGGCGACGGCGAGCGTCGGGTCAACGTCCTTGGCGTGGGCGAAATCGAGGCACAGACGCGCCTCGGGCAACTCGGCGAAGACGGCCTCAAGGTCCTCGGCCGTGTGGCCCGCCTGCTTGCGCCTGTCCATGTTCTCGATGGCCAGCCGCCGCCCGAGACGGCGGTATAGCCGGGGGTCGGAGATCGTGTCCGGGTGGACGACGATCGTGTCGACCCACGCCGGAACCCCACTCAGCGCTTCCACGAGCAGTGCCTCGTCCTCGGTGAGCCCCTTCGACGGCGAATGGACGCTGATGAACAGAAACGGAAGTCGAGGCGCGCCGTGGAGGTAGGGAGTAGGCCGGGGAGCTCGTCGGCGGAGATCGCCGACAGCTCGACGGCGATGCTCGACCACACCGCCGATTCGTCGACGAGGCGGACCCAGTCGTTGCGGTACTCGTGCATGAACCCGGTGGAACACCCCAGCGTGACGTGCTGCGCGAGCGGCGAGGAGACGACTGCTGGAAGCTCCGGAGTCACGACGACAGACGCTACCGATCGTGTCGGAAGGACGAACGCGGGTTCGACCATCGCGAGCGCTCTATGCGACCTTGGTGGAGGCAGCGATGAGCGCCTCCGTCTGCGCTGCTGCCTGCCTGACGAACGAGAGCTCCAAGTGGCCGTCGTGCTCCTCGGTGGTTGTGATCGAGCGGTGGCCGAGCTGGCGCTGAACGAAGATCAGCGGGTGGCCCGTCGACAGCCACGCGGTCGCTGCGGTCGGAGCGAGTCGAGTGGCATGTAATGTCGCGGAGGCCGGCGTCCTCGAGCGCCCACTCGTGCCAGTCGTGCGCGGTCTTCGACTCGGAGGGACGGGCTTGGTCCGGACTGCGTAGCGACCGCGACGGGGAGCGGGGCAAAGGAAGAGCCAGCCGTCGTCATCTATGCCGGAACCGCGACGCTCGTCACGGACGCGTTGGAGGGTCGCGACCAGGCGCGGGCCGATCTGGACCGAGCGGAATCCCGCTTGCCTTTCGTCGGCGTCGTGCCGCCGGCGTCCCGCGCGCGCTGGCGCGAGATGCGAACGACGCAGGCACCGAGGGCAACGTCGGGCCAGCGCACCGGAGCGCCTCGGAGATGCGCGCGCCGGTGCCGATCAGGAACTCGGCGAGCGCACGGAAGCGGTCGGCGCACGCGTCGAGGTAGCGGTCGATCTCGACGAGGCGCAGGTAGTCGATCTCGGTCCGCTCGACCGGTAGCTCGGGCACGTAGCGGCACGGTTCACGGGCAGGTGGCGCCGGCGGACCGCCTCGCCGAACGTCATCGACAGACACGTGCGCGCGTTGTTGACCGTCTTGGCGCTCAGCTCGCCTTGCGCGACGAGCTCGGCCATCTCGGTCAGCCAGTCGCGCACGCGATCCTCGTCGATCGCGGTGATCGCCATGTCGCCGAACCCCGGCAGGAGTCGCTTGCGGCCCTGGGTCGCGTAGTCCTGGAGCGTCCCCGCGGTGACGTAAGGGCGCTTGGCCTCCAGCAGCTGCGCCCAGAGCTCGCTGAACGTCGCGCGCGTGACTCGCACCTCACCCCGCCTGATCGCTTCGATCGCGGCGTTTCGGGCGGCGACCGCGGCCGATCGGGTCTCAAAGCCCCGTCGAGTGGTGAGGCTGCGGTTGGACTGTCGGTACACGCAGCGCCAGCGCCGGCCCGCCGTGGTGGTGGAGGCGTAGACCCCGTCGCCGCTCGGCCGAGGGGCTGGGGTGTCGGCGGTTCGACGCTAGGCGTCAACGAGATCTCGAACGTCTCCGCTTCTTGCCGCGTCGCGAAACGGCGGCTGCGCTGCCGGCCGTCTTCGCGCCGGCGAACGCGGTACTTCCCTCGCGCGGGCTCGTAGTCGATGCTCACGGGGACCTCCGGTGGATGTGGGCCACGGGCTGGGCCACATCAGGTGTGGCCCAGGTGTCAGAGGGCGTTGCCACGAAAAGTGGCCCCACCGGAACAGCACCGCCCCAGAACGACGAAAGCCCCGCCGGAGCGGGGCTTTCTCACATGCGCCGAAGAGGACTCGAACCTCCACCCGGTTATCCCGGACCAGGCCCTCAATGCGGTGGGCGCTTGACCGGGGAGTGGTGTTTCGTGCTGTGCGGTCGGGGGGTTCCACGGTGGAGAACAGACTGGACCCCTTGGACCCATCGGATGTTGCCACGATTGTTGCCGCGATCGATGGCGGCGACTGAGGGGGCGCTCGGACCGCGCTCCGGGACGCCCCCGCGGGGCTACTTCACCCTGAAGGTCAGCTTCACCGGCGCGGCGCCGGCGGCTGACAGCGTCGCGGTCCATGTCCCGCCGGTGAGGCCGCGCCCGAAGGCGACCACGGTCGTGCCGCGGTGTGCGGCCAGGGTGACCGTCTTGGTCTGGAGCACGCGGGTGCACGCCTTGCCGCCGTGCCGGCTTTTCGCCGGCGCCACGCACTTCGTGCCGGAGCGCCGGCCGGCGGCCGTCCGCGACAGGACGGCCTTGACGCTCGCTGCGCCGTCGGTCGTCAGCGTCAGCCTGGTCCCGCGTTTCCGCGTGAAGCTCGACGCGGCGAGCTTGGCTCCCAGACTCAGCCGTGCCGGCGGAACCGGCTGCGGAGAAGCCGGCGGCGGCGGAACCGGGTTCGGGTCGGTGGACGGTCCCGGCCCAGGGGTCGGAGTGGGGTCGGGGGACGGCGTAGGCTCGACGCCGTCCGGCGCGGGCGGGTTCTCGATCACCGACTCGGTGAGCGCGAGCCGGTTCAACGTGCCGTCGACGAGCGGGCTCCCCTGGTACGCCGGGATGGCCGGCGCGGCGGCGGCTCGCGCGTTCGCGGCCTGGCCGGCGGGCGCGAGGTCGGCCTTGATCGCCGCCTCGAGCTCGGTGAGGCGCTGGCTCTGCAGCGCCGGGATCCGGGTGCTGAGGCGGGCGCTCGGCAGCGTCGAGGCCGGCGCCGCCAGGCTCTGGGCGATGCTCGCGAGGCCCGCCGGGTCGAGCAGCCGGTTGCCGTCGGTCAGCAGCTCCTCGAGCTGGTCGTCGGTGGTCAGCGCCGTGCCGAGCCCGAGCCGCAAGTAGGCCTCGATCGCCTCCGTGTCGCCCTGCACCCGGCGCAGTGCCTTGTACAGCGGGGTCGAGTTGTCCGCGGCGCGAGTCGCGAGGTACGCATAGAGGCCGCGCTGCCGGCTCTCGAGCGCGGTCTTGACGGCCGCCTTGGCTGCGGCGATCTGGGCCGGCGTCGCCGACGTGTAGAGCGGACCGCAGGAGACGAAGCAATCCGAGTCGACGACCGTGTAGGGCGTCCCGCCGTTCGGCGTGAACTCGATGCCCGAGAACGTCGACGCGAACGTGCCGAGCCCGAGCCGCACCGCCAGCTTGTGGGCGGTTGGCGTCAAAGGCCACGCGCTGTCGGTGCTCGTGAACGTGTCGGTCACGCTGGGCAGCGGGAGGTAGACCATCGGCCCCAGGTCCGAGACGTCGAGCGGCTGATCGGGGCCGCCCCAGAGATCGAGGCCCAGCACGGCCGGGGAGCCGGGGCCGGTGAGCGTGGCGAGATAGGTCGCCTCGTCCTTCTTCAGCTCGCCGACGAGCGAGGTCGCCGCGGGGGACCCGCCGAGCCCGGCCTGGGTCTTGTAGTCGTCGATCAGCGCGTTGAAGAGCGTGCTGCCGGACCGGGTGCTCGTGTCGCTGGTGCCGATCTGCCGCATCAGGTCGTGGAGCTGATCGCCCTCTCCGCTCAGCTCACGGAGCTGGTTGAGCTGCGTCGCCGTCGTCTGCGCTGGGTTCTCGAGCAGGAGCTGGCTGTGGGCATGCGACGAAAGCGCCCACTGCTGAGGATTGGCGAGGACCCGAGCGTCCGCGCCGCCGAGCGCCGGCAGCCCGAGCCGCTTGGCGGGCAGCTGGCGCAGGTACTCCAAGTTGCTGTCGAGCGTCGAGAACTTCTCCAGCTCGGTGACCAGGTCGTCGGGCGCCCACGAGCGGCCGGCGATCGGCTGCAGCGTGCTGCCGGACGCGGCCGTCGTCCCGAACGTGAAGAGGTCGCCGGCGGCCTTGAAGAAGTCGATCGCCGGCAGCGGCAGGTGGCCGGGATTGCCCTGCTGGTAGCCGATCGCGCCGTTGATCGTGCGCCAGGTGTCCGTGTTGATGGCGTCCTGGCCGATCTGGTACATGTTGGCCTGCAGCCGGTCGATGCTCACCTGCAGGGTGGCGATGTCCTGCAAGGCCTGCGTGATGTTCGCGTTGGCGTGGTCGACCGAGTCCTGCAGCGCGTCGATCTTGCCGCTGATGCTCGACAGGTAGGACGTGATGGTGTCCAAGCGCGAGTTGAGCGCGTCGAGCTGAGCGTCGACCTGATTGAAGCGATCGGTCATGTCCTCGTGCAGCGCGTCGATCTGCTCGCTGATCTGGGCGAGCGCCTGCAGCATCTGCGCGTTCTGGTCGGGCAGGCCGAGCACCGGGCCGAGCATCTGCATGGCGCCGAGGACGCCCCCGGCCATGCTGAGCGTCGACAGGTTGGCGAAGCGGCTCACGCCAGAGACGCCCGCGACCGCGGTCGACCACTTCGAGTAGCTCTCCGTCAGCTTGCCGAGCATGGCGCCCGCCGCGGCGATGCGCTTGCCGGTCGACGAGTTGCCGGCGCCGGCGATCTTCGACAGCAGCGACGTCGCGGCGCCCGCGCCGTTCGAGGACCCGTCGCGCAGCCTGCTGGTCGCTAGGTCGTACGTCCCTCCGGGCGCGACTGAGTCGATCGTGGCGAGCGCGTTCGCCTGCAGCGTCGCGGTCTGCGCGGCGGCCTGCTGGTCGACGGCCTGCACGGTCGTCGCGATCGTTCCGTCGGCCGCGATCAGCCCGACCACCGGCTCGAGCTCATCGCGCTTGAGCGCATCCACGTCGCTGAGCAGGCGCGGCGTTCCGGCGAGGATGCTGTAGCCGGCGCTCGCCTGCCAGAGCGTGTCCCACGCCTGCGCGTACTTGGCGTTCTTCGCCCCCAACGCGGCAGCGCGCGAGAGGACGGCCGTCGGGTCGAACGTGCCGCCGGCCAGCGTCCAGCCCGAGTCGGCGTCGACGGCGATCTGCTTGCCGAGGTTGGTGGTGCGCGCGGACTCCTGCAGCGCCTGGTTCAACACGCGCGAGAGCGCGTCGCCGGTGATCCCGGAGGGATGCGGCGAGTCCATCGCCTGCAGGATCGAGATCACCATCTGGTTGGGCGCCTGTGGCCCGAGCGGCTCGAGATCGGCGGTGGGCACGCGGGCCTGCAGGGCCTGGATCCCGGCGACGGCGTCGGCCGGCGCGAGATCCGGCTTGACCGCGTAGGCCTCGAGCAGGACGAGCTGCAGCAGCAGGTCGCGCTGGCCGTCCGTGCCGTGCGACAGGTGTCCCACGTCGCCCGCCATGATCAGCGCCTGGCGCACCTGCTCAGGCGACATGTTGATCGGCGTGTCGGCGCGAGCGCGCCCGGGCAGGCCGAGGATCAGGCCCAGGAGCAGCATCAGCGCGAGCGACGCGCGCCGCCTATCGAGAAGCATTCGGTTCCTTCCGTTCACGGCCGGATTCCCGTATCCGCCGGCCCCTTGCCGTGCCCTGCCCCCGCCTGGGGCTCCGTTCGCGAAGGGAAGGTAGGCGGACCCGATGGGTATCCGCATCCGTACGGCGTACTTAACTTTAGGTCTCGTCCCTGAGCACGGACGCGAGTTCTCCCCTCGCGGCGATGCCGAGCTTCCGGAACACGGTGCGCAGGTGCGCCTCCACGGTTCGCGGGCTGAGAACCAGATCCGCGGCGATCTCGCGGCTCGTGAGGCCGCGAGCGGCGAGCTGCGCAACGCGTCGCTCGGACGACGTGAGCGCCTCGGCGCCGTGGCGCGCGCGGCGGCGCACTCGGCCTCCGGCCTCGCGCAGCGCGTCGCGTGCTGGGGTCGCCAGGCCCAGCCCCAGCCGCTCGGAGAGCTCGAGAGCGCGCGCCAACGGCGCTCGCGCCTCGCGCCCGCGCCCTGCCCGGCTCAGCGCCGTGCCGAGCTCCAGCAGCGCGTCGGGCAGGAACAGCGGCGAGCGCTCGAGCAGCGCCACCGCTTCCTCGTGGCCGGCGAGATCGCCGGTCGCCAGCGCGAGCGCGGACAGCGCGCGACCCAGTGCCGTCGGCGCTGCGGCGGCGCGGGCGCGCTCCACTTCGACGGCGGCAAGCTCCCGCGCCCGCTCGTGCTCGCCGAGCCTCGCGAGCGCGCGCGCCGCCCCGCTGCGCCATGGCGCCAGACCCGGATGGCGGATGCCCATCACGTCCTCGTCGAACGCGAGCGCCGCCAGGTACTGCTCCGCCGCCTCGGCGTGGCGGCCGCCGTCGAGCAGCAGCCCGGCCGCCGTCCCGCGCAGCAGCGGCTCGTCCGAGACCGGCGCTCCGGCGTCCTCGCCCCGGGCGCGTCGGATGAGCAGCCGCGTTCTGCGCGCCAGCGGCGCGAGCAGCGGCGGGCCATCGCCGAGGTCGCCGAACGTGCCCTCGAAGACGCCGATGTACACGCGTAGGCTGCGGACGGTCGCCTCGGCGATGCGGTCGCTGCGGGTGTCGGCCGCGTCGAGCAGCTCGCGCGCGAGCGCCGGCTCGTCGGCGGCCATGAGCGCTTCCACGAGCGTGAGCAGCGCCGCGGGCCTCGCTCCGGCGCTGCGGCAGGCCAGCGGCACGATCCGCTCGACCGCCGCTCCCCGCCACGCGAGCCGGACCGCGAGCACCGCGCACAGCGACGGGTCCTCCGGCGCCTCGATGTCCGGGACAGGTTGGAGCGCCGGGTCGAACAGCGCCGCGACGAGCTCGTCGGCGAGCAGCGGCTCCGCGGGCGCGCCGTCCTCGCGTCCGCGCGCCGCCACCTCGGCCGCGGCGCGGGGACGGCCGTAGGCGAGGTGTGCCTGCGCCAGTCCGTGCCAGGCGTCCGCGCGCCGGTCGGTGTTCAGGAGCGCCTCGAAGCGCGCGGCCGCCGTGGGCGCCCCCGCCGCGAGCTCGTTGCGTGCGAGCTCGAGCAGCAGCGTCGCGCGCGCGTCGGGTGGGGGCGGTTCGGCCAGCGCGCGCTCGAGCAGGCGTGCGGCCGCGGCGGGCTCGGGCTCCTCGCGTGCAGCCGCCGCGAGCGTAGCCGCGACCGCGGGATCCCCCGCGGGCGGCGCGTGCTCGAGGTGCCGGCCGATGAGGAGGTCCGGGGCGCCCTCGATGGCGAGCGCCTCGGCGGCTCGCCGGTGCAGGCGCTCGCGCTCGGCGGCGGGCGCCGCCACGGCCGAGGCCGTGAGCGGCTCGATGAACCGCAGCGGATCGCCCGGGGCGAAGAGCCCGGCGCCCGCTGCCAGGTCCGCGGCGCGCTCGGCGTCGTGGAGCTCGAGGCCCGCGAGCGGTGCGGCGACGCGCAGGGCGATCTCACCGAGCGTCGCCACGGTGGTGGCCAGGCGCCGCGCGGGGGGTGGGAGCCGCGCCAGGCGCGCCGCGGCCCACGGCCCGACCCGGTCCTCCGCCCCCTCCGCCAGCGCTGCGACCAGGAACGGGGTGCCGCCCGTGGCGCGGGCGATGCCCTCCGCGTCTTGCGGATCGACCCGCAACATCGCGGCGACGCCGTCGCGGCTGAGCCGCGCGGGCTCCAGCACCTCCGCGCTCGCCGCGATGCGGGTCACGAGGGCCGCGTCGGCCGGCGGCTCGCCGGTGCTGAGCCCCAGGATCAGCGCGACGCCTCGCACGTCGGCGTGTGCGGCGATCTGCGCGAGGGACCGCAGCGACCGCGCGTCGATGCGCTGCAGGTCGTCGACCGCGAGCAGCATCGGGCCGCCGGCGAGCGCGTCGGCGGCGGTTCGCACCGGGAGGCCGCGCGCCGCCGCATACGCGGTCCCGGCTTCGATCAGGCTCGAAATGCCGACTCCCGGTGGACCCTCGATGAGCACGACCCCGCGTGCGCGGTCCACTACGGCTCGCAGCGCTCGCAGCTCTTCGTCGCGCTCGACGAGCTCCCTCATCCCTGAGGCAGCTTGCCCGCCAGCTCGCGTCGTGATGCCACGCCGAGCTTCCGGTAGACGCTCGCGAGCTGGCTTTCGACCGTCCGGGGAGAGACGTGCAGCTCGTGGGCGATTTCGCGCGTCGTGCGGCCCGCGGAGGCCAACGTGGCCGATCGGCGCTCGGCGGCGGTCAGCCCGCCCTCCGGCTCGCGGGCCTCGGCCAGGGCCAGCTCGGCACCGGCGCGTGTAGTCAGCGCGACGGCGCCGAACTGCTCGCCGAACGTCCGAGCGCGCTCGAGGGTCGCGCTCGCCTCGCCGCGGCGGCCGGCCCGGCGCTGTGCCGCGCCGAGGTCGACGAGCGCCCTCAACCACTCGATCCGCGTCTGCGAGCGTTCGAGCGCCTCGACGGCCTCTTCGAGCTGCGCCAGCCCCGCGGCGCCCCCGGCCACGAGCCCACTCGCCCGTAGCGCGACGCCAAGCCCGCGGGGATTGGACAGCTCCCGCGCGCGGGCGAGCTCCGCGGCGGCCAGCGACCGCGCCAGCTCCGCGTCGCCGATGCGAAGCGCGGCGATCGCCGCTTCGCTGCGCCACGGGACGATCGCCGGGTTGCCGAGGCCGAAGTGCTGTTCTAGCATCCGGCCATCGGAGGTGAACGTGGCCAGGGCGCCTTGCGGGTCGCCGGCCGCGAGCTCGACCCGGCCCTTCGCCCAGCCGAACCCCGGTGAGGACGGATCACCCATCGCGATCGCTTCGCGCGCGCCGGGAACATCGCCGAGCTCGAGCCGGGTCTGCGCCAGCGGCGCGGCCGCCAGCGCGCGGTTCACCGGCCACGCGCGGGCCTCCAGCACGACGTCCTCCAGCAGCGCGAGCGCCGCGTGAAGCTCGCCGGCGTAGTAGTGCTGCCAGGCCCGGTTGACGCGGAGGTTGTCGACCGTCACGGGGTCTCCGAGCTCGGCCGCGCGCGCGATCGCCGCGTCGAGCACGTCCGCTGACGCGTCGATCTCGTCCACCCAGGTCAAGCTGCCGGCGACGAAGGTGACCGGCACACCTCGCGCCCCCGAGTCCACGAGCGGGTCGGCGGCCGTTGCAGCGCGCGCGAGCGCTGGAATGCGGTCGAGATGGAGCCCGCGCCAGCCGAGGTGCAGAAGCACCTGGGCGAGCAGCGCGGGCTCCGCCGGCGGGCGCCCGGCCGCGATCGCAGCTACGAGCCGCGACGTCTCCTCCGCCGCGGCGCCGGCGAGCTCGGGCACCAGCACGGCCGCGGCGAGCTCGTCGGCGACCAGCCGCTCGGTGTCCGGTCCGACGTCCTCGCGCCCGCGGCGGGCGACGGCGCTCGCGCCGCCGAAGTCACCGCGGACCCAGAGCAGCCGGGACAGCTCGTGCCAGGCCTCCTCGCGCTCGTATCGGCCGGCCACCCGCTCCAGCGCGGTCGCGAAGCGCTCGATCGCCGACACGTCGCCGGACGCCGCCTCCGCGCGTGCGAGCTCGGTCAGGACGCGGCCGCGCTCGGCGGGTGCGGGCGGCTCGTCGGCGGCGCGCCGGAGCGCGCGTGCCGCACTGCCGGGCTCCCCGCGCGCGACGGCTCGAGCGGCCGAACGGCGGAGGACCCCGACCGTCCACGCATCGCCATCCGGCCGCGCGTGCAGTAGGTGCGCGGCGACGACGTCCTCGGGCGCGCCCGCTCCTGCGAGGACGCTCGCGGCACGGCGGTGCAGGCGCGCACGGGCGAACGGTGCGATCGACCCGGCCACCGCCGCGCCGATCAGGGGATGCTCGAAGCTGACGGGATCGCCGGGCGCCAGCAGGCGCCGGGCGACCAGGGCTGCGGCAGCCGCGCCGGCCTCGGTCCCCTCCAGCTCGGCGACCTCCGACGCCTGGGCGGACGCGGCCTCGCCGAGCACCGCGATCGCCTCGGCCAGCGCCCGTTCCGCGGCGCTGACCGTGTCGAGGCGCAGGAGCGTCGAGCGGCGGACCGTCTCCGGGACGAGCTCGTCGGCGTCGAGCCGATCGATATCGCGCGCGGTCGCGAGCACCTCCTTGACCAGCAGCGGATTGCCGCCCGTCAGGCGGGCGACGCGGGCGGCCAAGGCCTCGTCGCCATCCGGTAGCGTCGCGCGCACCACGGCGCCCACGCCGTCCGGGGTGAGCGGGGCGGGGCGCAACACGATCGCGCCGGGCCGCTCGAGCAGGTCGATGGTGCCGAACGGCTCGTCCGTGCGCAGCGTCACGGCGACCCGGACCCTCCCTTCCTCGATCCGCCGGCCGAGATCGGCGAGGAACCGCAGCGAGCCGGCGTCGGACCACTGCACGTCGTCGACAGCGATCAGCACGCGCCGGCCGCCTGCGCCCGCCGCGAAGTCCTCGACGAGGCGAGCCAGCGCCTCAGCCAGCGGCCCCTGCGTCCCGTCGGCGCCCGGCCCGTCCGCGCCGGTGAAGACCGGCCGCGCCAGCTGCGCGTGGCCACGGTCAAGCAGGCCGGGCGACTCTCGCACCAGTGGATCGAGAAGGCGGCGGGCGACGCCGAACGGCACGTCCCGACCCAGCTCGTAGGCCTGCGCGCGCAGCACGACGGCGTCCTCCGCAGCCGTGGCGTGAAGGCGCCGGAGCAGCGCGGACTTCCCGACGCCGGCCGGCCCCTCGATGACAAGCCACCCGCTCGTCGCACGCGCGAACGCGGTGATAGCCGCGAGTTCCCCCGCCCGCTCAACCAACGCGAGACCCGCGGCGCCGACATCCCCTGACACGAGCGTCATGATGCCAGCGGCGCCGTTCGTGAGCGGCGGTACGCCCGGCAACGACCGCGTAACCACGCAGCCTTGGCTGACGATTCGATGAGCGCCCCCGTTCGCACGATCCGTCTCGGGCCACAGGGCGTCCCTCGCGCGCCCACTCCGCCGACGAGGCCGCCCCCCCAGAACGACGAAAGCCCCGCCGGAGCGGGGCTTTCTGCGATGCGCCGAAGAGGACTCGAACCTCCACCCGGTTATCCCGGACCAGGCCCTCAACCTGGCGCGTCTACCAATTCCGCCATCGGCGCGAGGGAACGGCGAGTATAGCCTCGGGTCCGACGCGGGGTTGAGTCCGTCCGCGGCGAGGGGTACCGTGTGCGAACACACGTTCGAAAGACCACGGAGGAGACCGCGACCCGCATGGACATTGGCAAGGATCTGACGAAGCGCCAGCAGGAGATCTTCGACTTCATCAAGAAGTACTCCGCCCGCTACGGCTATCCGCCGACGGTGCGCGACATCGGCAAGGCCGTCGGCCTCGCCTCGTCCTCCACGGTGCACGCGCACCTGGCGAACCTGGAGAAGGTCGGGCTGCTGCGCCGCGATCCTTCGAAGCCGCGGGCGATCGAGCTGCTGGATCGTGCCGCCAGCGCGACGGCGGACGCGGTGAAGTCCGTAGTGCGGCCGTCGGGGCTTCCGGTCGTCGGGCACGTCGCCGCGGGCTCGCCGATCCTCGCGGAGGAGAACGTGGAGGAGTATGTGCAGATCCCCGAGATCGCCGGCGGCGACGAGGGGGAATACCTGCTCAAGGTCCGCGGCGATTCGATGACCAACGCGGGCATCCTGCCCGGCGACTACGTGGTCGTCGCGCGACAGGACACGGCCGAGGACGGCGAGATCGTCGTGGCGCTCGTCGGAGAGGAGGCGACGGTGAAGCGGTTCTTCAAGGAGGCGGATCACATCCGACTGCAGCCGGAGCACGACACTATGGAGCCGATCCGGACGCGCGAGGCGCTGATCCTCGGGCGCGTGGTCGGCGTGCTGAGGAAGGTCGCATGAGCTCCCTGGTCGCGCCACGCCCGCCGGGCCTACGGATGCGCGAGGACGACGACCGCCAGGGCTCGCTGTTCGGCGGTGACGCGTTCGGCCGCCCGGCGCGCCCGGCACCCGAGCCCGCCCCGCCTGCGCCGCCCGCGCCGCCCGCGGGGCCGCCGGAGGCCGCGACCGCGCCGCCGCTTGCGCCGCGCGACGAGGTCGCCGCGCCGACGGAGGCCGCGACCGCGCCGCCGGTGCCGCCGCACGACGAGGTGGCCGCGCCGCCGCACGACGCCATTGCCCCGCCGGTCCCGCCCAGCGACGAGGTCGCCGCGCCGCCCGAGGCCGCTGCCGCGCCGCCCGTCTCGCCGCGCGAGTTGGTGGTCCCCGACGAGGACTCCGAGGAGATCCGCGTGACACGGACCCGCGGTCGCGCGCTCGCCGGGCCGACGCTCGACGATGCGGTCTCACGCGCGTGGGAGGGCCTCGTCGCCGAAGTGCCCGCGGCCTGCCCCGTCTGCCACGGCGAGATCGAGCCCGTGCTCGGCTCCGGCGTCCAGGGCTACTGCCGCAACTGCCACGTCACGCTGGACTGACCCGATCAGTAGCCTGCGACGCTCATGAGCGACGCAGCGACAGATCGGGTCGAGCTGGCTCGACTCGAGAACGAGTGGATGTCCGCGATGCAGGCGCGTGACATGGACCGGCTCGAGGAGCTCGTCGCGGACGGATTCCGCTTCACCGCGATCCACCTCTCGCCGGAGCCGTTCAGTCGCGAGCAGTGGATGGGCGCGGCGCGCGAGGGCTACACGATCGTCAGCTTCGCCTACGAGCGCATGGACGTCGACATCTTCGGCGACACGGGCGTCATCCACGCGCGCTTCTCGCAGATCGCGTCGTTCGAGTCGACCAACCTGTCCAACGTCTTCCAGCTCACCGACATCTGGGCCCGCCGCGACGGGCAGTGGCAGGTCGTGGCCCGCCACTCGTCCGAACTCGGCTGAACGCCGGCGCAGGGTCGCTGCGCACATCGCCCGCCGCGCGATCGGTCGCGCGCGCGAACCGCACCCGCCTGGATCGCCGCCGCGCCGAGCGCCTCCCTAGCTCGTCGAGTAGTCGTAGAACCCGCGCCCGGACTTACGCCCCAACAGGCCGGCTTCGACCATCCGGTTCAGCAAGGCGGGAGCCACCGAGGCGGGATCGCGGAACTCCGCATAGAGCGAGCGGGCGACGGCGAGCAGGGTGTCGAGGCCGATCAGGTCCGAGAGCCGCAGCGGACCCATCGGATGCGCGCACCCGAGCACCATGCCCTGGTCGATGTCCTCCTTGGAGGCGAAGCCCGACTCGTACATGCGGATCGCGGAGAGCAGGTACGGGATCAGCAGGGCGTTGACGATGAATCCGGCCCGGTCCTGGGACTCGATGCACGTCTTGCCGAGCGTGTCCTGCGCGAAGCCGCGCACCTGCCCGACGGTCTCGGGCTCGGTCATGATCGAGGTGACGATCTCGACCAGCGGAAGCACCGGCACCGGGTTGAAGAAGTGCATCCCCACCACGCGACCCGGCTGCTTGGTCTGCGCGCCGAGTTTCATGATCGGCACCGACGAGGTGTTCGAGGCGAGGAAGCGCGCGTCGGGCAGCAGCTCGTCGAGCCGGCGGAAGATGTCGCCCTTGGTCGTCTCGTCCTCGACCACCGCCTCGATCGCCGCGTCGGCGCCTTCGAGATCCTCGAACGTCGAGGTGACCACCAGGCGCTCCAGCGCCGCCGCGTGATCCTGCTGGGAGAGCTTGCCCGAGCGTACCCCGCGTCCTAGCGACTTCTCGATCGCCGCGCGCGCTCGTTCGGCACGCCCGTCGTCGACCTCCACGACCGTCACGTCCACGCCTGAGCGCGCGCATACCTCCGCAATTCCCGAGCCCATGAGGCCCCCGCCGATCACACCGACTCGCATGGCCGAACGCTATCGACTCGCCGCCAAGAGAGGCCGTGACGCGGGCGAAGGAGACCACCCGGCGGGAGCGACCACCGCTCGCCGCACGCGTGCGTACTGAGCGCCGGGATCAGGAACGGGGCTACGCCGCCTCGGCGGGCGGCACCGGGATGACGCAGACGCAGTTGGGCAACTTGCTCGACCCCGGCAGGACCATCCGCCCGACCCCGCGCTCCGCGGCGGCCTTGCGCGCCACGTCGGCGGCGTCCTTGCGATCGTCGAGGCGCTTCGCCACGGGAGTCTCGCCCCCGTCGGCATCGATGTAGACGACGTCGTACATGTCTCTCAGTGTGTTCGGCAGCTCGGACGCACCGCCCACCTTCGTTCACCGTTCGTTCCCAACCGGCTAACGTGCGGGGAGCGGACCGAGCAGCCGCGGAGGTTCGTCCTTCGAGGAAAGTCCGGACATCACAGGGCAGGATGGTCGGTAACGCCGACCCGGGGAAACCCGCGGGAAAGTGCCACAGAAAAGACACCGCCTACGGCCGCGCAAGCGGCCCGGCAAGGTTGAAATGGTGCGGTAAGAGCGCACCGGCGCCGCGGTGACGCGGCGGCCAGGCAAACCCCATCCGATGCAAGACCAAGCAGGGCCGTTCGCAGGTTGCCCGCCGAGGCCCAGGTCGGTCGCTCAGATGGATGGCTGCTCACGACAGAATCCGGCTTACAGGTCCGCTACCGGCGAGGCCCCGCGAAGGCGGGGCCTCGTCCATTCCCCGGCCGTCGGCACCGTGACGGGCCGCTTGTTCGCGTCCGGCGAATATGCGAACGTGTGTTCTTACGAATGCTCGTTCGTATCGCTCATATCCGCCGCCGGCCGACGGCCCCTTCCCGCCGCGATGTCGCGGCCTCCGTGCGCTCTCGCCGCCGCGAGATCGTCCTCGCCGTCCTCGCCCGCCGTGCGCTCGCCGCCCGCCGCTCGTGATCGTCTGCATCCTCTTACCCCGCTTCGAGCTCGCGGTCGCCGCCGGTGGCCGCGAGGCGCTCGCGGCCGGTCCGCTCGCGCTCGCGCCGGAGATCGGGCGCGAGCCGCTGATCGGCGAGTCCTCCGCCGCCGCCGAGGCCTACGGCGTCCGCGCCGGCCTGCGCCTCGGCGAGGCGTTCGCGCGCTGCCCCGCGCTCAAGCTCGTCTCGCCTGATCCGGCCGGCGTGGCGGACGCGTGGGAGCGCATCGTCGGTGCCCTGGAGGGGATCGGCGCGGCGGTCGAGTCCGGCCGTCCCGGCACCGCGTGGTTCGACGCGCGCGGGCTGCGGCGACTGCACGGCGGTGACGTCGAGGGAGTGATCGCGGTGGCGCGCAAGGCCCTCGGGGTTGCGGCGCGGATCGGCGCGGCGCCCTCGCGCTTCGCGGCGCTCGCTGCCGCCAGCCGGGCCCGCGCGCGGCGGCCGGAGATCGCTCCGGAGGGCTCCCGCCTGGCGGCGTATCTCGCGCCGCTGCCGGTCACGCTGCTGAGCGCCCGCCCGGAGGTCGCCATGCTGCCGGAGGCGCTGGAGCGCTTCGGCATCCGCACGCTCGGGGAGCTCGCGGCACTCCCGCGCGCCGCGCTGGCGGATCGCTTCGGCGCTGCGGGGACGCTCGCGCGCGACCTTGCCCGCGGACGCGACACGCCGCTGCGCCCGCGCGTCGCCGCCGAGCGGCTGCAGGAGGTGCTGGAGCTGCCCGAATCGGCGGCCGGCCCGCAGCTCGAGCGCGCGCTCGGCCTGCTGATCGACCGCGTGCTCGCCCGGCCCGAGCGGCGGGGGAGGACGCTGCGCGCGGTCGTGCTGTCGGCGGCGCTGGTCGAGGGCGGGACGTGGCGCACGCAGGTGACGTTCCGCGAGGCGCTGGCCGACCCGCGGCGCATGCGGCTCGTGCTCGTCAATCGGTTGGGCGACCTTCCGGCCCCCGCCGACGCGCTGCGCCTGCGCGTGGAGGCGTTCGGGCCGCCGTCCGGCGCCCAGCGCTCCCTGCTCGCCGAGCCGGCGGCGGTCCGGCTGGCGCGCCTGCGCGAGGCGGTCCGCCAGGCCCGCGCCGTCGCCGGCCCGGACGCCGCGCTGCGCATCCTCCCCGTCGATCCCGATTCGCGCGTGCCCGAGCGCCGGCTCGCGCTCGCGCCGTGGGAGCCATGAGCGCGGAGCGGGGAGCGCCGCCGAGCCGCACGCCGACGGGGCCCGCGGGCCCGCGCGGCCCACGCCGGCTGGAGCCAGAGGAGGGCCCCGCGGGCCCGCGCCGGCTGGAGCCAGGGGAGGGCCCCGCGGGCCTGCGCGGCACACGCCGGCCGGAGCCGGAGGAGGCGCCCGGCAGCGCACCACCCGGGGACGCTCCCGCCCGCGCGGTCCTCGGCGGCGCGACGCCGGCCTCCCGCGGCCCTCGCCGCCTCGCCCCCCCGCGCCCCGCCCGCGTCCGCGCCGACGCCACCGGGCGCCCGCTGGCCGTCGCCGGCCGTGCCGTCGAGGCCGTCCGCGAGTCCTGGCTCGTGGAGGACCGCTGGTGGACGGACGCGCCGCTTCGCCGCCGCTACTGGGAGGTCGTGACCGCCGACGGGCGCGACGTCGTCGTGTTCCGCGATCTCCAGGAGGGCCGGTGGTACGGTCAGCGGTGAAGGCGGTACACGATGTGCGGGCGGCCGAACGCGCTGCGCTCGCCCGTCCGGCGCATCCCGGCCTTCTCGAGCACCCGCAGCGAGGCCACGTTGGCCGGCTCCGCCAGCGCGATCACCTCGGAGATGCCGAGCGGCCCGAACGCCGCCTCGAGCCACGCCGTGGCCGCCTCGGTCGCGTACCCGCGCCCCCACGCCGCCACCGCCAGCGTGTAGCCCAGCTCCACCTCGCCGGCGGGCGTCCGGTAGAGCCCCGCGTCGCCGATCAGCATCCCCGATGCCCGCTCCACGACGCCCCAGAACGAGAACCCGTGCGAGCGCTGATGGACCTCGTAGTCGTGCAGGAGCCGCTGCGTCGCCGCCAGGGTCGCGGCCGGCCCCGTCGCCACATAGCGCATCACGACCGGGTCGGAGTAGATCCGATGCATGGCCTCGGCGTCGCCGTCGGCGAACGGCCGGAGGTCGAGCGAGGGCGTGGCGAGCGAGTCCACAGGACGGTTGTATCGGTCGACGCGTCCAGGCGGCCGGTCGACACTGGCACCTCGGCCAGCCCAGCAGGAGCCCGCTGCTGACCACGATCGCAGTATCGAACGCACCGAGCCATTCGCCGAGCTTTACGAGGTTCCCGTCCCCGGTGGCGGGTTGAACGTCGCACGCTCCGGCCCACCACCCGAAGAATCCGACGGCGTCGTGCTCGCCGCCCATGGCGTGACGGCGTCGTTGATGACCTTCCGCTCGATCGCTCGCGAGCTGTCGCCGCGGATCACGCTGCTCGTACCGGATCTCCGCGGTCGCGGGCTGAGCGCCAAGCTGCCCGGCCCGTACGGGATCGCGACGCATGTCAGCGACCTGCTCACCGTCCTCGATCACGCCGGCGCTTCCTCCGCAGTGCTCGCCGGCCACTCGATGGGCGCCTACATCGCCGCACGGATCGCGGCCGAGCACCCGAGCCGCGCCTCCGGCGTGGTGCTGCTCGACGCGGGCCTCCCGTTCCCGCTTCCCGACGATCCCGGCCGGATGCTGGACGGCGCGGTCACGAACGCGGTCATGCGCCTCGCGATCACGTTCCCGTCCGCGGACGAGTACGTCGAAGGCTGGCGCGCGCATCCGGCGTTCTCGGAGAGCTGGGACGACGACATCGAGGCCTATGCCCGCTACGACCTGAGCGAGGACAACGGCGTCGCGCGCTGCGGCGCGGCGGGCGACGCGGTGCGGACCGACAGCCGCGAGATGCTGCTGGACGCCGCGACGCGCAACGCGCTCGAGCGGGTCCGCGCGCCGATCCATCTGCTGCGCGCCGCGCGCGGCCTCTTCGATGACGACGACAGCCCGTTGATCCCCGAGAACGAGCTGCACAAGTTCGCCCTCACGCATCCCGAGGTACGCGTCGAGGCGGTGCCGGACGTCAATCACTACACGCTGGTGATGGGCTCCGGGCCGGGTCCGCAGCGGGTCGTCGCCGCGCTCGAGCGCGCCGTCTTCGCCGGTTGAGTGCCGTGGCGGCAGGGAGGACGAGGTCCTCGCCGCCGCCCGGCGCCGCGCCGCCTGTGCCGTCCGGCCGTGGTGCGAACATGTGTTCGTGCCTTACGTCGAGCTCCACGCCCACTCGGCCTTCTCGTTCCTGGACGGCGCGTCGCTGCCGGACGAGCTGGCGGCCGCCGCGCTGGAGCTCGGCTATGAGGCGATGGCGCTCACCGATCACAACGGCGTCTCGGGCTCGATGGAGTTCGCGGTGTCGGCGCGCGCGCTCGGTCTGCGGGCGATCCACGGGGTGGAGGTCGACGTGCTGGACTCCGGCGACGCCCCTGGCGGCCCCACCCGGCATCTGACGCTCCTCGTCGAGGACGAGCGGGGCTGGCGGAACCTGTGCCGGATCGTCACGCGCGCCCACGTGCACGATCGCGATCCGCGCGAGCCGCCGCCCGCGATCCCGCTGGAGACGATCGAGCGGCACGCCGCCGGCCTCGTGTGCCTGAGCGGGTGCGCCGACCATGGGGTGGAGGATGAGCCGACGCTGCGCCGCCTGCGCGAGGCGTTCGGGCCCGAGCGCCTGCGGGTGGAGCTGCAGCGCCCGTTCCAGCGCCACGATCGGGCGCGCAACCGCGCTCGCGCGGCGCTCGCCCGCCGGCTGGAGCTGCGCACGGTGGCGACGGGGAACGTCCATGCGCACGCGCGCTCGCGAGCGCCGCTGCAGGACGCGTTCGTGGCCCTGCAGCACCATCTCTCGCTGGACTCGTCCGAGCCGGTGCGGCGCGGCAACACCGCGCACGTGCTCGCGTCGCCGCAGGCGATGGCGGCGCGCTTCGAGGGGCACGAGGAGGCGGTGCGGGAGACCGAGGCGCTGGCCGAGCGGCTGCGCTTCGACCTGACGGCCGACCTCGGCTACCGCTATCCGGGCGCGGAGGATCCGCAGGCCTCGCGCAAGCTCGCCGAGCTGTGCTGGCTCAAGCTCGCCGAGCGCTATCCGCCCGAGGGTGCGTCGCACCCGCATGCCCACGCCCGGCTGATCGAGGAGTTGCGCGTGATCGACAAGCTCGGCCTGCCGGGCTTCTTCCTCCTGCATCGCGACCTGCTGGAGCTCGCGCGCGACGTCGCGGTCGAGGTGCGCGGGCCGTCGGTCGCGCGCCAGCTGCTGCCGCCGGGGCGCGGCCGCGGCTCCTCGGTGTCGTCGATCGTCTGCTACCTCACCGGCCTCTCGCACATCGACCCGGTGGCGAACGACCTCTATCTCGGCCGGTTCCTCAACGACGAGCTCAATGCGCTGCCGGACATCGACCTCGACTTCCCGCGTGACGTGCGCGAGGCGCTGATCCCGCGCGTGCACGAGCGCTACGGGAAGGAGCGCTCGGCGCTGGTCGCCGCGTTCCCGACGTTCCGCTCGCGCGGGGCGATCCGCGAGCTCGGCAAGGTGCTCGGCCTGCCGCCGGGGGAGCTCGAGCGCGTCGCGCGCGGGGCCGAGCCGTGGGCGGTCAAGGGGGTGGGGCGCGACGTCGAGGTCGCGCTGGGCATGGAGCCGCAGAGCGAGCCGGGTCCGTTCATCGACCCCGACGCCCGCGCCGCGGCCTTCGCGATGAGCACGAGCGAGTGGCTGGCGATGGTCCATGGGAAGCGGCCGGACAAGGCCGAGGCGCACGAGACCTCGCCTGAGGATCCCGACTACGGGCGGCTGCCCGGCCGCTGGGCCTGGCTGGCGCGGCTGTGCGACGAGGCGTACGGGCTCCCGCGCCACCTCTCCCAGCACTCGGGCGGGATGATCGTCTCCACCCGCCCGCTGATCGACTGCTGCCCGGTCCTGCCGGCGGCGATGGAGGGGCGCCAGCTGTGCCAGTGGGACAAGGACTCGTGCGCCGACGCGGGCTTCCTCAAGATCGACCTGCTGGGCCTGGGGATGCTCTCGGCGGTCGAGCGCTGCGTTGACGAGATCGCGCGCGTGCGCGGCGTCAGCGTGGACCTCTCGCGCATTCCCTATGACGACCAGGAGACCTATGACGCGATCCAGCTGGCGGACACGATGGGGGTGTTCCAGATCGAGTCGCGCGCGCAGATGGCGTCGTTGCGGCGGACGCGGCCGGCGTCGCTCGAGGACCTCACGATCCAGGTCGCGATCGTCCGCCCGGGGCCGATCCTCGGCGGTGCCGTCAACCCGTACATCTCGCGCGTCCAACGGCTGCGCCAGGATCCCGGCTACGTCGTCCCCTATGAGCACCCCGTTCTGGAGGAGGTGCTCAAGGACACGCTGGGGACGATCATCTTCCAGGACCAGGTGATCGAGGTCGCGCAGGCGTTCGCGGGCTTCTCGCCGGGGCAGGCGGAGGGGCTGCGCCGCGCGATGAGCCGCAAGCGCTCGGCGGAGGCGATCGAGGCGTTCCACGAGCGGTTCCTCGAGGGCGCGGCCGCCAGCCACGGCGTGGACCGCGAGACCGCCGAGCGCGTCTACGGCATGATCGTCGGCTTCTCGGGCTTCGGCTTCCCGAAGGCCCACGGAGCAGCCTTCGGCCTGCTCGCGTACCAGTCCACCTGGCTCCGCGTCCACTACGGCCCCGAGTTCCTGTGCGCGCTGCTCAACGAGCAGCCGATGGGCTTCTACGCACCGGACACCCTGGCCCATGAAGCCCAGCGGCGCGGGATCGTCCTCCGTCCCCCCGACGTGAACGCGAGCGAGTTGCTGTGCACCGTCGAATGGGCCCCGGCGCCCCTACCCGCTCCCGCGGCCCCCGCACCGTCCTCCGGCGCCTCCACGGCATCGCCACCCACCCCAGCGTCGTTGCCCTCCGCGGCAGCTCCGCCGCCCCCTTCCGAGGCGTCTCACCCCGCCGGCATCGTGCGGATGGGGCTCGGCTTCATCCTCGGCGTCAAGGAGGAGGAGATCCGCGCGCTCGTCGCGGCGCGCGAGGAGGGCGGCCCGTTCACCTCGCTCGCCGACCTCGCCTCCCGCGCCGGCGCCGGCCGCCCCGCGCTTGACCGGCTCGCGTGGGCCGGGGCGTGCGACTCGCTGATCGGCGGAGCCTCCGAGCACGCGCGCCGGCGGGCGCTGTGGCAGGTGGGCATCGCGGCGCCGGGCGAGCACGTTGCCGACGGCACGCAGCTCTCGCTGCCGCTCGAGGTTCCCGAGGCGCCGGTGCTCGCGCCGCTCGTCCCGTGGGAGTCGATGATCGCGGACTACGCCACGGTCGGGCTCACGCTCGGCGCGCACCCGCTCGAGCTGCTGCGCCCGACGCTGCCGCCGGACATCGTCTCGATCGCCGACCTCGAACGGTTGCCGCATGAGGCTCCCATCCGCATCGGCGGCCTCGTCGTCGCCCGCCAGCGCCCCGGGACCGCGAAGGGGATCGTGTTCCTGCTGCTCGAGGACGAGTTCGGGACGATCAACCTGATCGTCCCGCCCGACCTCTACGAATCGAATCGCCTGACCGTCCGCTCGGAGCCGCTGCTGCTGTGCGAGGGGCGCCTGGAGCGGCTGCCGCAGGCGGGCGGCGCGATCAACGTGTTCGTCAAGACGCTGCGCCCGCTCGTCACGCCTGAGGACCGCCAGGCGCGCGTGGTCGAGCTCGCCGAGCGCCGCGTCGCCGCCGCCGCGACCGGTCGCGGTGAAGGGGCGCAGGGCGGTCGCGCCGCCGCGGCGACGCTGGGGGAGTTCCGCGAGATCGCCCCGGCGGTGCAGAGCTTCGGCTCAGGAAGGAGGCGGTGATCACCGCCACGATCGGGTCGTCTGTAAGACCGTCGAGGGCGGCCGGAGGCTCTGGCGCCGCGCGAATGGGTAGATTCCCGCCCGCATGACCACGCTCGTCTTCGTCCTCGCGTTCATCCTTCTCGGCCTCGGCACGTTCCTCGTCGCGGTCAGCGGCGGTCGCCACGGCCTCGGTGCGGCGGTGCATTCGCAGTCCCGCGGGAGCCGGAAGTTCGCCACCCTCGTCTTCGGCCTCGCGCTCCTGCTGCTGGGCGTCGGCATCCCGACGGCCGTGATCGCTTCCGTCGACGATCGCAATGACATCCCGCACGCGAACATCAAGAACCTCACGAGCGCCGAGCTCCGCGGACGTGACCTGTTCGGCGAGCGCTGCGCCGCCTGCCACACCCTCGCGGCGTCGAACGCGGTCGCGCAGGTCGGCCCCGACCTCGACACGGTGCAGCCGAACGCGAAGCTGGTCCTCTCGACGATCCAGAACGGCAGGTCCGGCAACGGCCAGATGCCGGCGGGCATCTACACGGGCCAGGACGCCAAGGACGTCGCGGCGTACGTGGCAAAGGCCACCGGCGCCTCCGGTGGCTGACCCAGGGGGGACGTAGCGGGCGCCGGCTCGGCGCAGCGAATCGCTCGGTCCCGCGAGCGGCATCGAAGGGCGATCCGTCCCGCGGCCGGCGGCTCGAGTCCGTCGGGCGACACGGATCTCCGTCGCCAAGCGGTTGGTGGGCACCGCATTTCTCCGGGCCTCGTCATTCGACGGATCGACCGGTGCGCACGCCATCGCGCAGATTGCGCCGCACCGCGCTCCCGAATCCCCGGAATATGCGGAAACGGAGGTCCGTCCGACGCGTTCTGTAAACCTCCTCACACGCAGGTGTTCCTGAGGGCTGGTACTTTTGCTCGCATCCGCTGAGTTCCCGTAGGAGACGGGAAGCGGGGGACCCAAAGCAGTTGGGGCGAGTCACGGTCAGGTCAGGCCGTTTAGCGCCGCTCTTCGGCGCGAGCCCGTCAGCTAACCCCGTAAGCCCAGGAAGAGGACGTTTTCGACATGCCACCTGAGCACGAGGCCCAGAGCCAGGCCTTCTACGACCACGAACAGGACGAGCCGCGCGGCCGCCGGCGGCGGGCCGTGGCCGACTGGGGCGTGACCGAAGACGTCTTCGACCGAATGCCGAGTCGCCGCTTCGTGCGCCGCGGCGAGGAGCCGCGGATCCGTCGCGATGAGAACGCGAGCGCGCCGGCGCGCGAGGAGTCGCGGCCGGAGCGTGGGGACGCGACGCGGAGCGAGCCGTCGCGAGTCGCGCGCGACGAGCCCGCCGAAGGCCCGCGCTACGACGATTGGGGCGTCGACGAGCTCTACGAGCGGCCCGCACCGGTCTCGCGGACGATCGTGTTCGAGCGTGACGCGGAGGAGCCGGCCGCGACGCCCGAGGAGGCGCCCCCGGCCCCGCGCACCGCCACCGAGGGTCGCCGCACGGTCGTGATCGGCGGCCACCCCGACCGGCTGCCGGTGCCGCGCCACCGCCGACCGCGCACCGCCGTTGAGCGCATGGGCGGCCGGCCCGACCGGATCGTCGCCTACGCCGTCGCGCTCGGTGTCCTGCTCATCCTGATCGCCATCCTGACGTCGCACTGACGCGCGGGGGCGACCCCCCGCGGAGCGCCGCAGACGCGCGGGGGCCGACCCCCCGCGGAGCGCCGCAGACCCGCGCGGGGGCGACCCCCGCGGAGCGCCGCAGACCCGCGGGGGAGGTCGCGCAAACGGATGCAGGCCGCACGCGAGGCGCGGGGCGCGCGGACACCGCCCCGCGCCCCGACCCACGGCCCCCGAGCCCTTGGATCGGGACTCACCCGCGCGCCCGACGAATCCGCCGCCGGACGCGGGCTGCGGTCCCCTCGTACGCACAGGCCGTCGGAGCCCGAACACCGCGCTCCGCGGACCTGACCGACCGCTGACGCGAGCGAGGCATGTGGGGCCAGGTGCGGTTGCGGCACCCAGGGCGCCGACATACACTTATCTCTCGTAAGAAGGGCCCTGCGAAGGGCGTCCCTCGACACGCTCCCCCAGCTCACAACGGCGGTCAGCATGCCCAAGACTCAGATGAGCCGCTTCCACATCCATGACGACCTCACCGCGCCCGAGGGATCGCTGCCGATCTTGAAGGGCGCTTCCTCGGCCGCGGGCCAGCTGCCCAACTTCCTCGGCGCCCTCGCCGGGTCTCCCGCGGCGCTGCGCGCCTACGTGCGCTTCCGGGGCGAGCTCCGCCACGGCAAGCTCCCGCGCGACACGGTCGAGCGGATCGCGCTCGCGGTCGCCGAGCACTACGAGTCAAAGCCCGGGCTCCAGCTCCACAGCCGCACGTCGCGCCGGGCGGGCCTCGGCATCGACGAGGTCGCGAGGGCGCGCAGCTGGTCGTCGAGCGATCCGCGCGAGGACGCGCTGCTGAAGTTCCTTCAGCCGCTGCTCGCCGATCCCGCCAAGGCGCCCCAGCACCTGCACGAGGAGGCCAAGGAGGCCGGCTGGGACGACGAGCAGCTGCTCGAGGCGATCGCGGTCCTCAGCCTGGAGTCGTTCACCGCGATGGTCAACCTCGCCGGGGAGATCCCCGTCGACGGCTCCGTCGAGGAGACGCGTATGCTGCGCGCGGCCTGATCAGCAGCAGCCATGCCCGCCGCCGGCACGACGACGACAGCCCCCACCAGCCCGCACGCCGAGGAGTGCCAGTGCTGCCCCCGCCTCCATGAGGCGGTGGAGCTCGTGGGCAAGCGCTGGACGGGAGCGATCGTCTATGTCCTGCTCCAGGGAGGCCGCCTTCGCTTCACGCAGATCGCGCAGGCGGTCCCTGACCTCTCCGACCGCCTGCTCTCTGAGCGCATGAAGGAGCTCGAGGCGAGAGGCATCGTCGCCCGCCACGTCCTGGACGGTACCCCGATCCGCGTCTGTTACGAGCTCACCGAGAAGGGGCGCGAGCTGGCGCCGGCGCTCGGCGAGCTCAAGACCTGGGCGGACCGCTGGTTGAGCGCACCCTGACCGCAAGGCCAACCGGCCAGGACCCTGAGTCCACTAGCCTCCCGCGGATCATGGCCGACCAACCCGAAACCGCCGACGACGTCAAGGCGCTCGTCCAAGAGCGGGGCATCCGCTTCGTGCGCCTCTGGTTCACCGACATCCTGGGCCAGCTGAAGTCGTTCTCGATCGCCGCCAACCAGCTCGACGACGCGTTCGAAGGCGGCATGGGCTTCGACGGCTCGTCGATCACCGGGTTCAACGCGATCGAGGAGTCGGACATGATCGCGATGCCGGATCCCAGCACGTTCACGATCCTGCCGTGGCGGCCGGAGGAGCGCGACACCGGCGTCGGCCGCATGTTCGCCGACGTCCAGACGCCGGAGGGCCAGCCGTACGAGGGCGACCCGCGCCACGTGCTGCGCCGCGCCGTCGCGCGCGCCCGCGAGCTCGGCTTCGACGACTTCTACGTCGGCCCCGAGCTGGAGTACTACCTGTTCCGCGACAGCGACTCGACGCAGCCGCTGGACGAGGGCGGCTACTTCGATCTGACGACGCTGGACGCCGGCTCGGACGTCCGGCGCGACACCGTCCTCGCCCTCGAGCGCCTCGGCATCGACGTCGAGTACTCCCATCACGAGGTCGGCCCGAGCCAGCACGAGATCGACATGCGCTACTCCGACGCGATCAAGATGGCCGACGATTGCATGACGTACCGCATCACGGTCAAGGAGTACGCGATGAAGTACGGCTGGCACGCGACGTTCATGCCCAAGCCGCTGTTCGGCCAGAACGGCTCCGGCATGCACACGCACCAGTCGCTCTTCAAGGACGGCCGCAACGCGTTCTACGACGCCGACGACAAGTACTTCCTGTCCGACGTCGGCAAGGCGTTCATCGCCGGCCAGCTGCGCCACGCGCGCGAGATCTGCTCGATCTTCGCCCAGTGGGTGAACTCCTACAAGCGGCTCGTCCCGGGCTACGAGGCGCCGGTCTATGTCGCCTGGAGCCGCCGCAACCGGTCGGCGCTGGTCCGCGTCCCGCTCTACCACCCCGGCAAGGAGAACGCGACGCGCATGGAGCTGCGCTCGCCGGACCCAGCCTGCAACCCATACCTGACCTTCGCCGCGCTGCTGCAGGCGGGCCTGGAGGGGATCGAGCGCGGCTACGAGCTGCCGGAGCCGATGGAGAAGAACCTCTACCACCTGTCCCCGGACGAGCGGCGCCGCCTGGGCATCGAGCAGCTGCCGGAGACGCTCGGCGAGGCGATCGAGATCACGTCGGAATCCGAGCTTGTGCTGCGCACGCTCGGGGAGCACATCTTCAACCGCTACGTCGAGATCAAGCGCCAGGAGTGGGAGGACTACCGCGTGCAGGTCTCCCAGTGGGAGCTCGATCGCTACCTCGCGATCTTGTAGATCCGCTACAAAGAGCACATGAGCAGCCCGTTCGCATACCAGGCAACCGCCACCGATGCCGTCGCGGAGCGCACCTACCTGCGCCAGGTCTTCGCCTGGATGCTGCTGGGGCTCGCACTCACGACCGGCGTCGCCGGCTATCTCGCCGGCACGACGAACGTCACGCAGTACTTCCTCGACCACAGCGGCGCGTTCTGGATCCTCTTCATCGCGCAGATCGGCGCCGTCTTCGCGCTCTCGTTCCTGATCACGCGCATCTCCGCGAACACCGCCGCGCTGCTCTTCTGCATCTACGCGGGCCTCACCGGCATCACGTTCGCGATCCTCTTCGAGGTCTACACGACCGGCAGCGTCGTGGCGGCGTTCGGCGGCGCGACCGGCGTGTTCGGCGGCATGGCCGCATACGGCTACGTGACCAAGCGCGACCTCTCCGGCCTCGGCGGGATCCTGTTCGGCGCGCTGATCGGCCTGATCGTCGCCAGCATCGTCTACGCGTTCGTCGGCGGCTCGGCGTTCAACTTCATCATCGGCGTGTTCGGCGTGATCATCTTCGCCGGCCTGACCGCGTACGACATGCAGAAGATCAAGAAGATCGGCGCGCAAGGGGTCGGCGACGCCGACACGACGCAGAAGCTCGCGATCTTCGGCGCCCTCGCGCTCTACCTCGACTTCATCAACCTCGTCATCAGCCTGCTGCGGATCTTCGGCGGCAGCCGCAACTAGCCCGACCGCGTGCCGAGATGCTCCACGAGCCGGCGTGCTCCTTCGAGGAGCACGTCGAGCTCCGAGGCCATCGACAGCCGCACGAAGCCCTCGCCCGCCGCGCCGAACGCGGTGCCGGGGGCGCACGCGACGCCGCGCTCGGCGATCAGCGAGAACGCGAAGTCGCGGCTGTCGCGCCCTGACGGCGCGATGTCGACCCAGAGGTAGAACGCGCCCGCCGGGCGCAGCACGCCGACGCCCGCCTCAGACAGCAGCGCGACGGCCGCGTCGCGTCGCTCGCGGTACGCGTCGCGCATCTCGACCACGATGTCCTGCGGCCCCGTGACGGCCGCCAGCGCCGCCATCTGCGCCGGCGCGTTCACGCACGACACGATCGGCTCCTGCAGGCGCGTCAGCGTCGCCGCGACCTCGGGCGGCGCGACGCAGTAGCCCACGCGCCAGCCGGTCATCGCGTACACCTTCGAGAACGAGTAGGCGCTGATCACGCGCGGGCTCGGCGCGACCGCCATCGGGCTCGCGAACGTCCCGTCGAAGGCGATCTCGTCGTAGCACTCGTCGGACACCAGCCACAGGCCGTGGCGCTCGGCGAACGCGACCAGCTCGGCGGAGAGCGCGGCCGGGACGACCGCGCCGAGCGGATTCGAGGGGGAGTTGACGATCAGCACCCGCGTGCGCGGCGTCACCAGCTCCTCGAGCTCCTCGATCGCCGGCAAGAACCGCGTCTCGGGCGTCTGGTGATAGAAGCGCGGCGGCGTGTCCAGCAGGTGCGCCATCTGCACGAAGTCCGGCCACGCCGGGTCCGGCATGAGGATCTCGTCGCCCGGATCGGTCAGCGCGAGGAGGATGTTGTGGAGCACCTGCACGCCGCCCGCTCCGACGACCACCTGGTCCGGCGAAGCCTCGTAGCCGTTGACGCGCCCGACCTTGGCCGCGAGCGCCTCGCGCAGCGGCGCGATGCCGGCGTTCGGCGTGTACTTGGTGTGGCCGTCGCGCGCAGCGCGCGCCGCCGCCTCGACGATGTGCGGCGGAGTGGGGAAGCCCGGCTCGCCGACCTCCAGGTGGATCGCGTCCGGTTGCTTCCACGCCAGCTCCATCACCTCGCGGATCGCCTGCACCGGAAGCCCGGTGGCGCGCGAGGAGATCTCGGTGATGCGGGTCGTCATGTGCCTCCAGAGAGTCGGGGGAACAGGCGCAGCGCGGTGCCGCCGCGGATCGCCGCGAGCTCCGCCTCGCTCGCGTCCGGCAGTGCGAGCTCCGGCAGCGCGGCGGTCGCGCCGTAGCCCGGCACGTCGTCGATCCAGGGATGGTCGGAAGCCCACAGCATGCGCTCGGCGCCGTACGCGTCCGCCAGCCGGCGGATCAGCCCGTCGAGATCGCGATACGGCGCGTCCTCGGCCGACAGTGCGTACTGCCCTGACAGCATGACGTGCACGTTCTCGTGGCGGGCGAGCGACAGCACCGCCTCCACGCGGTCGGGCGGCAGCGGATCCTCGAACCGCGGCCGGCCGTAGGCGTCGACGCGCATGTCATGCGGGAAGAAGCCGAGGTGGTTGAGGACGATGCGCAGCTCCGGCAGCACGGCCGGCAGCTCGAGCAGCGCCGGGAGCTGATCGGGCTCCAGGTACGTCCACAGCACAAGGCCCTCGGCGGCGATCCAGCGCAACGCGTCCATGTCGTCCAGCCGCTGCGTGCGGACGCCGTCGAACGCGAACCGCTCGCGCCGCTGCGGCAGCGAGTGCAGGCCGACCGCGATGCCCGCGAACCGGTGATCGAGCACGGAGGCGACGTACTCGTCGTGCTCGTCGAGCGGGACGAGCACGGCGCGGTCGACGCCGGCCCCGTCCATCAGCGCGAGCAGCTGCTCGACCGGCGCGTCGCGCTCGGCGGGGACGAGCGCGTCGGGCTCGCGGCCGTCGAGCTCGGCGCGGCGGAAGACGTGGACGTGCGCGTCGACGATCATGCGCCGGGCTCGGCGCCGTCGCCCATGTGGATCGCGAGGCGCGACGAGGCGGCCAGCGCGGCGCGCGCGCTCGCGACCGCCACGCGGGCGCGGGCCTCGATGCCTTCGAGGTCGGCGTCCGCCGGGCGCGCTCCCACGAGGTCCGAGCCGAGCCCCACCGCCGACGCGCCCGCGGCGATCCAGTCGCCGGCCGCGTCGTGCGCGATCCCGCCCGTCGGCACGAACGCGACGTGCTCGAACGGCCCGCGCAACGCGCGCAGGTACGCCGTGCCCATCGGCCCCGCGGGGAACAGCTTGATCATCTCCGCGCCGGCGGCCAGCGCCGCGGCCACCTCGGTCGCCGTCAAGGCGCCGGGCAGCGGTGCGAGGCCGGCGTCGAGCGCGGCGCCGATCACGCCCGGATCCACGTTCGGCGCGACGACGAACCGCGCGCCCGCGTCGGCGACCGCCGCCACCGTCGCCACGTCGGTCACCGTCCCCGCTCCGACGACGACCCCTTTCAACGCAGCCACCCTGCGCAGCGCCGCCAGCGCCGCCGGATCGTCCTGCGTGAGCTCGAGGACGCCGATCCCGCCGCGCGCGAGCGCCTCGGCGACCTCGACCGCGAGCCCGTGGTCGCGCAGCCGCAGGATCGCGACCACGCCGCTCTCGCCCAGCGCCTTCACCGCAGGATGCTCCGCTCGGCGTTCAGCGCGAGCTCGTCGGGCCGGCCGATCCATGCGTCGCCGGTGATCGTGTGCTGGACCGCGCACGCCCGCGCGGCGTGATCGGCCGCCGTGCCGATCGAGTCGCCGGCCAGCAGCCGCGCCACCAGTGCGCCGAGGGCGGCATCGCCGCCCCCGAAGCCGTCGATCACGCGCGCCGAGTGGGCGCGCCCGCCGACCACCTCCGCGGGGGTCACGGCCGTCACGGTCACCATCACGCGCTCGCCGGCGTGCACGTTCTCGCGCAGCATCACCGCCTCGTGCCCGAACCGCGCGATCGCCTCCTGCGCGAGCCCCACGGGCTCGCCGTCGCGCTCGAGCAGCCGCTCGAGGTCGTGCGCGCCGGCGAGCAGCACGTCGACGTCGCCGAGCACGCCGCGCACCACCGGTGCCGCCTCCTCCCACGTCCACTGCCGGCTGCGATGGTTGACGTCGAAGAACGTGCGCACGCCGCGGCTGCGCGCCGCCGCCAGCAACGCGCGGGCCGCCTCGGCGGGGCCCGGGCCGATCCCGAGCGTGATCCCGCTCGTGAGCGCCGCGGACGCACTCTCGACCTCGAGCGCCCAGTCGAACCCGTCCGCGTCCAGGCGCGCCATCGCGCTGTCGCCGCGGTCGTAGAGGACCTGCGTCGGCCGCGGCGGAGCGCCGTGCTCGACGAAGTACAGCGCCGCGCGAGCCTCCGCGTCCCATTGGACCTCCGGCTCGACCCCGTGCGCCCGCGCATGCGCGGCGGCGCGCCGGCCCAGCGGGTTGTCCGCCAGCCGCGTCAGCCAGCGCCCCCGCGCGCCCCACGCGGTCGCGGCGATCAGCGCGTTGAGCTCGGCGCCGCCGACCTCCACGTGCAGCTCGTCGGCCTGCTCGAGCCGCTCGTTGCCCGGCGCCGACAGCCGCAGCATCGCCTCACCGAGGCCGACGACCACGCTCATCGGTCGCTCCGGGTCACGAAGATCGCCGCGGCCGCGAGGATCACGATGCCGCGGATCAGGTCGTTGAGCGTCGCGTCGATCTGGAGCAGCGTGAAGGAGGTGTCGATCAGCGCCAGCAGCACGACGCCGCCGAGCGTCCCGAGCAGCGTCCCGCGCCCGCCGAGCAGCGAGGTTCCCCCGATCACCACCACCGCGATCGCCGACAGCTCGAGCCCCTGCCCCGCCGTCGGCGAGCCGATCGTCGCCCGCGAGGCGAGCATCACGCCGGCCGCCGCGGCGAGCACGCCGCACACGACATACGCGAGCACGAGCGTGCGCGCGACCGGCACGCCGTTGGAGCGCGCCGCCTCGGCGTCGCCGCCGACGGCATAGACGTTGCGCCCCCAGGCGGTGCGCCGCAGCAGCAGCGCGACCACCCCGAGCGCCACGAGCAGCACCAGCAGCGCATGGGGGATCGGCCCCGAGCGGTCCAGCGCGAAGTTCGAGAGCGCGGTCGTGATCTGGCCCTTGGGCTGCGTCGTGATGATGAACGCGAGCCCTTGGAGCAGATAGAACGTCGCCAGCGTGACGACGAACGGCGGCAGCTTCACGCGCGCGATCAGCAGGCCGTGGACGACGCCGATCAGCGCCCCGAGGGCGAGCATCGCGATCACGACGGGCGCCGTGCGGATGGGATAGCCGTCGATCAGGATCGCCGCCAGCAGTCCGGAGAGCGTCGCCGTCGAGCCGACCGCGAGATCGATGCCGCCGGCCAGCACCACGATGTTCTGCCCCAGCGCGACGAGTCCGAGCACCACGCACGCGGTCAGGACGTTGGCGATGTTCGACGCCGTCCAGAAGCCGGAAGGGTCGTGGATCGTCAGTCCCACGACGAGCACGGCGACGATCACCCACGCGGCGAGGCCGCTGTGGGCGATCCAGGCGACGTCGCGCCGGCGGGGCGCCGCGATCGCCGTCATGCCGCCGCCGTCCCCAGCGCGAGGTGCATGATCTCCTCCGGCTCGATCGCGTCGCCCGCCAGCTCGCCGGCGACCGCGCCGCCGCGACAGACGAGCACGCGGTGCGAGAGCCCGACGACCTCGGGCAGGTCGCTCGACGCGAACACGACCGCCATGCCCTCCTCGGCGAGCGCGCGCACCAGCCCGTAGATCTCGGACTTCGCCCCGACGTCGATGCCGCGCGTCGGCTCGTCGAGCAGCAGCACGCGCGGCCGCGTCCGCAGCCACTTGGCGAGCACCACCTTCTGCTGGTTGCCGCCCGAGAGCTCGGCGGTCACCTGCTCGGGCCCGCTCGCGCGGATCCCCAGCCGCTCGCGCTGCTCGGCGAAGACGGCGCGCTCTGCGTCGCCGTCAAGCCACCCGTGCCGCGCGACCGAGCGCAGGTCCGCGAGCGTGGTGTTCATCCGCACCGGCAGCCGCAGCACGAGCCCCTCGGTCTTGCGCTCCTCCGGCACCAGCACCACGCCCGCGTCGACCCGCGCGCGCAGGGTGCCCGCGACATCCCGGCCGCCGACCGCCGCCCGCGCGCCGCCGTCAGCGCCCGCCAGCGAGCGCAGCATGCGGCTGCGCCCGGACCCGAGCAGCCCGGCGAGGCCGACGATCTCGCCCGCCCGGACACGCAGCTGGTGGCCCGGCAGACTGGCCTCGAGCACCACGTCGTCGCCCGCCGCCGGCAGCGGCGGGAAGACCGTGTCGATGTCGCGCCCGACCATCTCGCGCACGAGCCGGGCGACGTCGAACTCCGCCACCGGCGCGTGCGCGACGTCGCGCCCGTCGCGCAGGACCGTGACCTCGTCCGCCAGGTCGATCACCTCGTCGAGCAGGTGGCTGATGTAGATCACCGCGACGCCGTCGGCGGCCACCACGCGAACGACGTCGAAGATCGCCTGCCGCTGCTCGCCCGCGAGCACCGCGGTCGGCTCGTCGAGGATGAGCACGCGCGAGCGCCGGACCAGCGCTCGCGCGATCTCGACCAGCTGCCGCGTCCCCAACGACAGCCGCTCGGCGGGCTGGTCCAGCGCCAGCTCGCCGAGCCCCACGCGCGCGAGTGCCTCACGCGCGACGCGCCGGCGCTCGCGACCAACGAGCAGCCCGCGCCGCGTCCGCTCCTGACCGAGCAGGACGTTGTCGACCACCGGCATCGCCGGCAGCACCGTCAGCTCCTGGTAGACGGCCGTGATGCCGGCGGCGAGCGCCTCGCGCGGCCCCGAGAACGTCACCGGCGCGCCGTCGAGCCGCAGCTCGCCGGCGTCCGGGCGGGCGTTGCCCGTCAGCATCCGCACGAGCGTCGACTTGCCGGCGCCGTTCTCGCCGACGAGCGCGTGCACGGTGCCGGCGCGCGCGGACAGCCCCGCGCCGTCCAGCGCGCGCACGCCCGGGTAGGCCTTGACGAGTCCGCTCGCCTCCAGCATCAGCAGAGCTTGAGCGCCTTCTGCTGGGCCTCGGGCAGCGTCGCCGGCACCCACAGGTTGTCCGAGCAACTCGGCTTGATGTACTGGGACGCGTCGGCCTCGGTGAATGCCGGCGCCTGGACGTTGACGGTGTTCGGCACCGGCTTGCCCTGGACGATGTCCAGCGCGGTGTCGAGGCACTGCGAGGCCATCTCGGGCGGGAAGGGAGAGAGGCCGAACTTCACGCCGTTCTTGCCCTGGACCGCCTTCAGGAACGCGTTCGACGCGTCGCCGGTGACCGGCGGGACCTTCTTGCCGGCCTGCGTGTAGGCCTCATAGACGCCGAGCGCGGTGAAGCTCGAGTCCGACCAGATCGCGTCGAGGTTCTTCGACACCAGCGACTGCGCGACGGTCTTGGCCTTGGTCGGCGACCAGTCGTCGTACTGCTTGGAGACGATCTTGATGTCGGGGTACTTCTCCTTGAAGAGCTTCTCCGCGGCGGCCTTCGGGAACTCCGCGGTCGGCACGCCGGCGATGCCCGAGATCATCGCGATCCGGCCCTTGCCGCCGATCTGCTTGGCGACCCACTCGGCCCACAGGATCCCCTGCAGGTCGTAGGAGCGCGTGACCGTCGAGACGACCCCGCTGTTGGCCGGAAGCTGGCCGGCGCAGGCGACGACCGGGATGCCCTGGGCGGTCGCGGCGCGCACCTGGCCGGTGATCCCCGGGCCCATCGGCACGACGACCATCGCGTCGGGCTTCTGGGAGGCGAGCTGCTGGATGTTGTCGACCTGCTTGGTCGCGTCGCCGTTGGCCGACGCGTAGAGCTCGTCGACGTTCTTGGCCTTCGCCTGCGCCTTGAACGCCGCCTCGTTCTCCGCCGCCCACGAGTTCGTCGGGCCCTGGGCCGCGAACGCGATCCGGTAGCGGCCGTTCTGCGGCTGCTTCTTGAACTTGGTGGTGTCCACCTGGCAGATCGGGATCTCCGGGACCTGCAGCTGGCCGATGCCGAATGCATCGGCGCCCTGCTGCCACGGCTTCTGATACGCCGCCTCCGCCTCAGGCGACGGCTTGCAGCCGCCCGAGGCCTTCGACGACGAGCTCGAGTTCGATGAGCTCGTCGTGCCCTCCTTGCTCGAGCTGCAGCCTGCCAACAGCAGGACAGCTCCGAGCGCACACATCCAGCGAAGCATCGCCATCACCCTCCAGAGGTTTTGGTTTGCAGGATTCCCCGCCGCTGGAGCCAGACGGCGAGCAGGATCACGGCGCCCTCCACGGCGAGCTGACCGCCCGCCCCTGCGCCGAGCTCGAGCATCCAGACCAGCAGCACGGCCAACAGCAGCGTCCCGACCGCGGTCTGCGCGATCGTCCCCTCGCCGCCGGTCAGCGCGACGCCGCCGATCACGGCCGCCGCGACGGAGTCGAGATTGAGGCTGCGCGAGAGCTGCGCGTCGACGTGCCCGACGTACGCGGCGTCGACGAGCCCGGCGAGCACCGCCAGCAGCGCGGAGATGACGTAGGTCGCGGCGACCACCCACGAGATGCGGATGCCGGACATGGCCGCCGCGCGGGCGTTGGAGCCGGTCGCGTACAGCCGCCGCCCGGCCGTCGTACGCGCGAGCGCGATGCCCGCGGCGATCGCCAGCGCGGCGAAGATCCACAGCGGCACGGGGATGCCCGCGATGCGGTCGGCGCCGAGCGGGGCCAACGCGTCGGGGATCTCGCCCGACGGGGCGCCGCGGGTCGCCGCGGTGATCGCGCCCTGCACCAGCACGAAGGTCGCGAAGGTGGCGACGAACGGCGGCACGCCGCGGATCACGACGAGCCCTGCGTTGACGATCCCGACGGCGAGGCCGGCGAGCACCGCCAGCACGATCGCGACGGGCAGCGCGCCCGCCCGGCCGTCGGTGTGCGAGGCGACGATGACCGTCGAGAGGCCGATCACCGCGCCGATCGAGAGGTCGATGCCGGCGACCAGCAGCACCAGCGTCTGGCCGATCGCGGTGATGCCGATCAGGCCGGCCTGGAAGAGGATCAGCCGCAGGTTGTCGGTGCCGAACACGCCCGGCGCGGTGATCGCCGCCAGCACGATCACGGCCGCCAGACCGGCGAGCGGTGCCGCGCGCGTGCCGACGCGCTGCAGGCGGGCGGTGGCGGACACGGCGCTCATCCCGTGCAGTACTCCCGTGCGAGCTCGGCGTAGAGGTCGACCGCGGTGTGAAGCGCGGCGACCGAGACCCACTCGTCGGCGGCGTGCGCGCGCGACAGCAGCCCGGGACCCCAGGCCGGCAGCGTGGGCGCCGCGCCGGCGAGCCAGGTCGCGTCCGTCGTGCCGGGGAACACGGCGTCGGCCGGCGCGCGCCCGAGCACGCGCTCGGCCGAGCGGCGGACGGCCGCGGCGATCGGGTCGCCCGCCGCGACGGCGGTTCCCTCCAGCCAGTCGACCTCGTCCCACTCCAGCTCTGCGCCGTCGAGGCGCTCGAGCAGCGCGGCGGTGAGCGCGCCGCGGTCGGTGCCGGGAAGCAGACGCACCTCGCAGAGCGCGGCGATCTCGGCGGGAAGCACGCCGTAGCCGACGCCGCCGTCGAAGCGCAGGGCGGGATTGAGCGTCAGCTCCCAGCCCTCGAGCCCGTCGGGGTTGGGCGGCGCGTCGAGCGGCGGGCCGTCGGCCAGCGAGACGACGGCGCGCGCGGCCTCGACGCCGGCGTTGCGCGGTCCGTCCGACAGGCTCGAATGGCCCTGCTCGCCGCGTGCCACCGCGCGCCAGCGCGCGATCCCCCGGCTCACGAGCGGCAGCCGGTCGAAGTCGGTCTCGCGCCCGCACGGCTCGCCGATCACGATCGCGTCGGCCTCGACCATCGGCGCCACGTGCCGCGCGCCGTACGCCGCGCCGTTCTCCTCGTCGGCGACCAGCAGCAGCGAGAGCCGGCCCGCTCCGAGATCGAGCCGCCCCGCGGCCGCGATCATCGCCGCCACCGCGCCCTTCATGTCGGTCGACCCCAGCCCGTACAGGCGGTCGCCGTCGATCGTCGCCGCGAACGGGTCGACGCTCCATGCCGCGCCGCCGACCGGCTTGGTGTCGAGGTGCCCGCAGAGCACGAGATGGCGGCCGCCGGGCCCGAAGTCGAGCGTCGTCAGCAGGTTCGGGCGCTCCCGCTCGCGGGCGATCACGCGTGGCTCGGGCAGGCCGGCCGCCGACAGCGCCTCGCGCACCACGCCCGCGACCGCGCGCTCGTCGCCCGGCGGGTTCGGGCTGCGCGCCGCGATCAGCTCGCCGGTCAGCTCGACGACGCCGGTCACTTGTAACGCGCCGCCCAGTCGTTGCCCTGCCAGGTCTGGACCTTGACCGGATCCAGCCGCACCAGCCAGCGGGGCTTGTCGAGCGTGGGCACGAGGTACTTGGGACCGTTCTCCCCGAGGTAGCGGACGCTCATGCGCTCCGCCACCGGCACCCAGGCGCCGCCGACGTTCGGTTCCTCCACGATCTCGGCGCGGCACTGCGCGAGCACCTTGCGCTGGCGGCCGTCCTCGTCGATCGCGAGCGAGCAACGGCCGTCGGCCTGGAGATAGCCGGCCCAGGCCGAGCGACGCCGGCCGACGAGCCAGAACGCGGACCCGTCCCACTCATGCCAGACGGGGACGACGTACGGCCAGCCGTCGAAGTCGAGGCAGCCGAGCCGCGCGATCCGTCCCTCGGCGAGGAAGGCGTCGACGTCGTCGCCTTCCAGTGCCCCTACTTTGCCCCGCCAGCTCTCTTCACTCATGCGACCGTCCTTCAATTCCAATTGTTGGAATCACATTCCGGTAGTTGGTCAATGTACCCTGTCACGCGAATGGAGACACGTCAAACGGAAGACGGGTCGGCCAGAGGCGCGGGACGCGTCCTGAGCGTGTTCAAGGCGCTGGCCGGCTACCCGCGCGGCGCGACGCTCGAGCAGCTTGCCGAGCGGCTCGAAAGCCCCAAGTCCAGCGTCCACCGCGCGCTTGCCACGCTGCGCCGCGCCGGACTGGCCGAGCAGGATCGTGACGGCCGCTACCGGTTCGGCATGGAGGCGCTGCGGCTCGCGTTCGCCTACTACGAGTCGCTCGACCAGCGGGCGCTGGTGCAGCCCGCCCTCGACGCCCTTGCAGAGCGCTTCCGGGAGACCGCACACTACGCACAGCTCGACCGTGGCGAGGTCGTCTACGTCGCCAAGGTCGTCCGCCAGGACCACGAGGGCGTGCAACTCGGCTCGCGCGTCGGCGGCCGCAACCCAGCGCACTGCACGGGGGTCGGGAAGGTCCTGCTGTCGTTCGCGCTACCGACCGAGGAGGCCGTCGAGGCGTACGCCGCCGCGCACCCGCTGGTCATGCGCACGGCCTCCACCCGCGTCACTCCCGCCGCGCTGCACGCCGACCTCGAGCAGGTCCGGGCTCGGGGCTTCAGCACCGACGAGGAGGAGAACGAGGCCGGCGTCGGCTGCGTCGCGCTACCGATCTTCATGGGACCGGGGCCGCAGCCGAGCGGCGCCGTCAGCGTCACCACGATCCTGCGCCGCACGCCGCTCGAGACGCTGCTCGAGAACGTGGAGGACATGCGCGAGATCCTGCGCCGTCACCTGCCCGCGGGCGCCGCGCCCTAGGCCCGCTGCCTCGCGCGCGCAAGGCGCGACGGCCACCAGACGCGGCTCCCGACGTCCATCACGACTGCCGGGACGATCACCGAGCGCACGATGAACGTGTCCAGCAGCACGCCGAACGCGACGATGAAGCCGATCTCGGTCAGGACGACAAGCGGCAGCACGGCGAGCGCGCCGAACGTGCCCGCGAGGACGATCCCCGCGCCGGTGATCACCGCACCGGTCACCGCCAGGCCGCGCAGCGTCCCCTCGCGCGTGCCGTGCTCGAGCGCCTCCTCGCGCACGCGGGCCATCAGGAAGATGTTGTAGTCGATTCCCAGGGCCACGAGGAACACGAACGTCAGCAGCGGCAGCGCCGGATCGACGCCGGGGAAGCCGAAGATCCGGTCCGAGACGAACACGCCGGTGCCCAGCGCGGCGCCGAAGGACAGGATCACCGACAGCACGAGCAGCAGCGGCGCGACGAGCGCGCGCAGCAGCACGGCGAGGATGATGAAGACGACCACGAGCGTCAGCGGGATGATCACGCGGTTGTCGCGCGCGGCCGACTGGCGCAGGTCGTACTCCTGCGCGGTCGGGCCGCCGACCAGCGTCGACGCGCCGCCCGCCTGCTTGGCGACCCGCCGCAGCAGCGGCGTCTGGCCGAGTGCCGTCGTGGAGTAGGGCTCGTCGACCAGCGTGACGGTGAGGCGCGCGCCGGGCGGCCCCTCGACCGGCTCGCTCACCTGGCTGACGACCCCGCGCTGCGCGCCCAGCGCCGCGGCGACGGCCTTGGCGCGGCCGCGGTCGGGCACGATCACGTCGGTCGGCGCGGCCGCACCGGCGGGAAAGTTGCGGGCCAGCACCGCCTGCCCCTGCACAGAGTCCACCTCGCCGCGGAACGAGTTGCCGCTCGTCAGGCCCGTGTCGAGGTTGACGAGGTTGGCGGCGAGGATCAGCAGTACGACGCAGCCCGTGACCCAGACCGCCCGCGGCCGCGTGCCGACGCGGTCCCCGATCCGGCGCCAGAAGCCGTGCGTCTCGTCCACGCCGGCCTCGCCGAGGTGCGGGATCCGCGGCCAGAACCAGTTGCGCCCGCAGATCGTGAGCGCCGCGGGAAGGAGCGTAAGCATCGAGATCATGGCGAGCGCGACGCCCATCGCGCCGATGGGCCCGAGCCCCGCCGTGCCGTTGACCTCGGCGATGCTCAGCGTCAGCAGCGCCGCGATCACCGTAAGCCCGGACGCGAGGATCGCGGGGCCTGCGCTGCGCAGCGCGATCGCCATCGCCTCGTGCTTGTCCTCATGCCGGCGCAGCTCCTCGCGGTAGCGGGACACGAGCAGCAGCGCATAGTCGGTGCCGGCACCGAACACGAGCACGGGCAGGATGCCGCCCGACTGGCCGTTGATCGTCACGCCCGCCTCGGCGAGCAGGTAGCCGAAGCCGCGCGACGCCCCCTCGGCCAGGAGCACCGTGAAGAACGGGATCACCCAGAAGATCGGCGACCGGTAGATGACGATCAGCAGCACCAGGACGATCAGCGCCGCCACGAGCAGCAGCGAGCCGTTGATGTTGGCGAAGACCTTGATCGCGTCGAGGCTGAAGCCGGCCGCGCCGGTGAGCTTGACCTCGAGCCCTCCGGAGGACTCCCCCGCACGGTCGCGGATCGACTGCGCGGCGTCCTGGAACTTCTGCCCCTGGCCGTCGCCGGGCTCGACGGGCTGGACGATGATCGCCGCCTTGCCGGTGCGCGCGAACACCGGCGGCTGGGCCTCGCCGACGAGCGGCAGCCGGTTCCGGTTGAGCTTGGGCACCGTCTGCTCGATGCGCCGCTTGTCGGCGTCGGTCAGCCCGCTCGGGCGCTCGTAGACGATCACGGCCGGGGCGACCTCGCCGCCCGGGAAGCGCTCGACGTCCTTCAGCGCCTTGACGGACTCCGCGCTGCCCGGCAGGAACGAGGACACCTCGTTCTTCTGGGCGTCCTGGAACTTCCCGCCCTGGCTGGCGAAGCCCAGGAAGACGACGAACGTGACGGCGAACACGATCCACTTGCCCCGGCGGCCGGCCGGGAGCGTGAACAGCCGCGACATGGTCACGTCAGCAGCGCCTCGAGCTCGCCGGGCGAGGTCACGGGGAGCTTGCAGGCGAAGCGCTCGCACACGTACGCGGCCGCGCGTCCCTCGACCGGCTCGCGACCCTCGAGCAGCGGCACGACCTCGCCGTCGCCGCCCGCGAGCACGACGTGGGGGAGGAAGCGGCCGCGCACGACGCGCGCCAGCGGCGCCAGGTCCTCGCCCGCCAGCGCGACCTCGCGCACGTCCGAGAGCGCGAAGTCGATCGCGCGCAGCAGGTGGCCGAAGGCGAGCGGATGCTCGGGCGCGACGGTGTGCAGCAGCTTGACCAGCGACAGGGCGGCGTCCTCGTAGCGCGCCTCGCCGGTCATCCGGGACAGGCGCAGGAGGCCGAGCGCCGCCGAGGAGGCGCCCGACGGGATCGGGACGTCCTCGAGATCCTTGCGGCGCGCGATCAGGCCGCCGCGGTGGTCGTCGGCGACCGAGAAGAAGCCGCCGCGCCGGGGGTCGTGGAAGCGGGCGAGGATCGTCTCGGCGAGGTCGCGCGCGCGGGCGAACCAGTGCGCGTCGAACGTCGCCTCGTAGAGCGTCAGGTAGGCCTCGAGCAGGTAGGCGTGGTCCTCGAGGTAGGCGTCGAGCTTCGCGCGCCCGCGGTTGAACGTGCGCAGCAGGCGGCCGTTCGCGTCGGTGAGCTCGGCGTCGATGAAGCGCGCGCAGGTCACGGCGGCCGACACGTAGTCCGCCCGCTCGAGCGCCGCGCCGGCGTCGGCCAGCGCCGAGATCATAAGCGCGTTCCAGCTCGTCAGCCGCTTGTCGTCGAGCGCCGGGCGCACGCGCCGCTCGCGGGCGGCCAGCAGCTTCGCCTTGATCTCGCCCAGCCGCGGCGGATCGGAGGTCGCGCGCACGAGGATCGAGGCGCCCTCGAAGTTGCCGGCGTCGGTGACCCCGAAGTGCTCGATCGCCTCCGCCGCGAGCTCGTCGCCCAGCACGGAGCGGATCTCGTCCGGCGTCCAGACGTAGAAGCGGCCCTCGACGCCCTCGGAGTCGGCGTCCAGCGAGGAGGCGAAGCCGCCCTCGTCCTGGCGCAGCTCGCGCATCGCCCAGTCGAGCGTCTCCTCGGTCACGCGCCGGAACAGCGGCTCGCCCGTGAGCTGGAACGCGTGCAGGTACGCGCGCGCCAGCAGCGCGTTGTCGTAGAGCATCTTCTCGAAGTGCGGGACGATCCAGCGGGCGTCGACCGAGTAGCGGGCGAAGCCGCCGCCGACCTGGTCGAAGATGCCGCCGGAGGCCATCCGGCGCAGCGTCTGCAGCGGCATCTGCGGCTCACCGCGCGCGAGCAGGAACTCGATCACCGAGCTGGCGGGGAACTTCGGCGCGCCGCCCCAGCCGCCGTTGGCGGCGTCGAAGCCGCGGCGCAGGCCGGCGACCGCCCGCTCCAGCGTCTCGGGCGTGACGTCGCCCGGCGGCGGCTCGAGCGCCGCGGCGCCCGCCAGGCGCGGCAGGATGCTCTGCGTCGCGGTCGCGATCTCGTCGCGCTGGGCCGTCCAGGCCTCGGCGATCGCCTCGACGACCTGGCGCCAGGCGGGCAGGCCGTGGCGCGGCTCGGGCGGGAAGTAGGTGCCGGCGTAGAAGGGCGCGCCCTCGGGCGTGACGAACGCGTTCAGCGGCCAGCCGCCGGCGCCCGTCATCGCCTGGACGGCGTCCATGTAGATCGCGTCGACGTCCGGACGCTCCTCGCGGTCGACCTTGATGCAGATCAGGCGCTCGTTCATCGCCGCGGCGACGCCGGCGTCCTCGAAGGACTCGCGCTCCATCACGTGGCACCAGTGGCACGCGGCGTAGCCGATGGATACGAGCACGGGCTTGTCCTCCGCGCGGGCGCGGGCGAAGGCCTCCTCGCCCCACGGGTACCAGTCGACCGGATTGTGGGCGTGCTGGAGGAGGTAGGGGGAGGTCTCGGCGGCGAGGCGATTCGGCATCTCGGATACGTTCCTTCCATGTCCCATCATCGCGAAACCGTCACGGCGGCAGGCGCGCCGAACGCCGCAGGTCCGTACTCGCACGCCGTCAAGTCGGGCGGCACGGTGTACCTGTCCGGCCAGACGCCGATCGATCCTGAGACCGGCACGCTCGTCGAGGGTCCGATCGGCGACCAGGCCCGGCGCGTGCTCGACAACCTCGCGGTCGTCGCCGCGGCGGCGGGCGCGAAGCTGCAGGACGCTGTGCGGATCGCCATCTACGTGACCGACATCTCGAAGTTCAAGGACGTCAACGAGGCGTACGGCTCGTACTTCGAGTCGGATCCCCCGGCGCGCACGACGATCGGCGTGGCGTCGCTGCCGCTCGGCGCGGAGATCGAGATGGATGCCATCATCGCGCTCCCACACTGACGTCACGGCCGAGGACGTGCGGGCGGCGCGGGAGGCGGTCGAGGCCGTCGCGCGCCGCACGCCGATCCTCTCCACGCGGACGTTCTCCGAGCGCGCGGGCGGCACCGTCGTGCTCAAGGCCGAGAACCTGCAGCGCACCGGCTCCTTCAAGGTCCGCGGCGTGGCGGCGAAGCTCGAGGCGCTGGGCGACGAGGGCTGCGCGCGCGGCGTCGTGACGGCGTCGGCGGGCAACCACGCGCAGGCGCTGGCCACCGCTGCCACTGCGCGCGGGATCCCGTCCGAGGTGTTCGTGCCCGACGACGCGCCGATGGCCAAGGTCGAGGCGGCGCGGGCCCAGGGCGCGCAGGTGCACGTGGGCGGCTCGAGCGTCGACGAGTGCGTTGCGTTCGCCAAGCAGCGCGCCGCGGAGGGCGGGCTCGCGTTCGTGCACCCGTTCGACGATCCGGCGATCGTCGCCGGCCAGGGGACGCTCGGGCTCGAGCTGCTCGAGGACGTGCCCGACCTGGCGAAGGTCGTCGTGCCGGTCGGCGGCGGCGGGCTGTGCGCGGGCATCGCGGTCGCGATCAAGGACGCGCGGCCCGACGTGGAGATCGTCGGCGTGCAGGCGGCCGCGTGCGCGCCGTACCCCGAGTCGATGCGGACGGGCTCGCCGGTCGAGGCGGCCTCCGCGCTGACGATCGCCGACGGGATCGCGATCAAGCGGCCCGGCGGGGTGCCGCTGGCGATCATCCGCGACCTGATCGACGACATGACGATGGTCGGCGAGGACGAGACCGCGTCGGCGATGGCGCTCCTGCTCGAGCGCTGCAAGCTCGTCGTGGAGGGGGCCGGCGCGGTCGGCGTGGCCGCGCTGCTCAGCGGGCGGGTGAAGCCGGCCGCCGCGGGCGTCACCGTCGCCGTGCTCTCGGGCGGGAACGTGGACGCGGGGCTGCTCGCCGCGATCGCGCGCCGGCACGAGACCGAGTCGGGCCGGCGGCTGGTGATGCTCACGCGCGTGGCCGACCGCCCGGGCGGCCTGGCGCGGCTGCTCGCGACGGTCGCGGGCACCGGCGCGAACCTCGTGGACGTCTCGCACGTGCGCGAGGGGCTGTCGCTGCACGTGCGCGAGACGGCGATCGAGCTCGTGGTCGAGACGCGCGGCCGCGAGCACGCCGAGCGCGTGCTCACGACGCTCAACGACGCCGGCTATCCCACGCAGGTGCTGCGCTAGGGTTCCGAGCCCACTCCCGGTGCGGCTCGCGCGGGCGCCGGCGAGCATGCCTGAGCCGATCCCGGTTCCCGCGACATCCGTCGGAGGAAACGGGTGGGAACGGCCGCTAGGGTCGCGGCATGCCCAGCGGTCCCGATTCGCGCGTCAGCGCGCTTGACTCCCTGCTCGAAGATGCCGGCCTGGACGCGGTCCTCGCCACGAAGGACGCCTCGATCGCCTACCTGAGCGGCTTCTGGGGCCTGCAGCTCGAGCGCTTCTTCGGCGTCGTGGTCCGCCCCGGCGGCGCGGCGCTGATCGCGCCGTCGCTGGACCGCGAGAGCGTGAACGCCGCGCCCGGCGGGCTGGAGCGCGTGCTGTACTCCGCCGGCGTGTCGAACGGCCTGCCCGAGCTGTTCGAGCGGCTCGACGGCGCGAAGCGGATCGGCGTGGAGGAGGATCACCTCAACTACGCGCGGTCGCGCGCGCTGATCGAGGCCGGCTACGAGCTCGTGCCCGCGACCGACGTGGTCATGCGGCTGCGCGAGGCCAAGGACGCCGAGGAGGTCGAAGGCGTCCGCCGCGCCTGCGCGCATATCCAGGCCGTCTACGAGGAGCTGTGGGCGTCGCTGGCGGTCGGCGCGATCGAGTCCGACGTCAACGCGCACGCCGACTACCTGCTCAAGCGCCGCGGCGCCCGCGACGCCGGCTCGCACATCCTGTTCGGCCGCCACGCGGCGGACTCGCACGGCTCGCCGGACGGGCGCGCGCTCGCCGCCGGCGACGTGGTCTGCGCCGACATCTCAGCCCAGTTCGACGGCTACTGGGGCGACATGACGCGCGTCGCGACGGCCGGCGAGCCGAGCGACTGGGCGCGCTCGGCGTGGGCGGTCGTCAAGGAGGCCTACGACGCGGCGGTCACCGCGACGCGGCCCGGCGCGACGGCGCGCCAGGTGGACGCGGCGCAGCGCGAGATCGTCGGCGCGCACCCGGAGATCGGCGAGGTCCTCCACGGCGCGGGCCACGCGATCGGGCTGGAGATCCACGAGCCGCCGTTCCTCGTCCCCAACTCCCCGGCGACGCTGCGCGAGGGGATGATCTTCACGATCGAGCCGGGCATCTACAACTCCGCGCAGGGCGGCATCCGGCTCGAGGACGACGTGCTCGTCGGCCCCGGCGGGCCGGTCCTGCTCTCGGACGCGCCGCTGGACCTGCGTGTGCTCGGCTCCTAGGTCAGCGCTGCTGTGGACGGGCGAAGCGCAGGTAGAGCGCCGGGACCACGAACAGGTTCAGCAGCGTCGAGGTGATCAGCCCGCCGACGATCACGACCGCCATCGGATGCTCGATCTCGTGGCCGGGGATGTCGCCGAACAGCACCAGCGGGAAGAGCGCGAGGCCGGTCGCCGAGGCGGTCATGAGGATCGGCGCGAGCCGCTCGCGCGCGCCGCGCAGGACCAGTGCGGGGCCGAGCTCCTCGCCCTCGTGGCGCTCGAGGTGCTGGAAGTGGGTGATCATCAGGATGCCGTTGCGGGCGGCGATCCCTAGCACGGTGAAGAAGCCGACCAGCGCGCCGAGCGAGATCACGCCCACACCGGCCCAGGCCGCCAGCAGCCCGCCCACCAGCGCCATCGGCAGCGTCAGGAAGAACAGCGTGGCGAGGCGCCAGCTGCTGAAGGCCGCCTGCAGCAGCAGGAAGACGGTGAGCCCGGCGACGATCGCGAGGCCGAGCAGCCGCCGATCCACGGCGCGCCGCTCTGCCGCCTCACCGAGCACCTCGGCGTGGTAGCCGAGCGGGAACGGCACCGCGCCCAGGCGCCGCTCGACGTCGCGCGTGACCGAGCCGAGGTCGCGCTCGGCCACGTTGGCGCCGACGTCGATGCGCCGCGTCGCGTTCTCGCGCGAGATCACATTCGGGGTGGGCTTGATCGCGACACGGGCGACCTCGTCGAGGCGCACGTGCCCGCCGGCCGGCGTGTCGATCGGCAGCGCGCGAATGTCCTGAACGTCACGCCGCGCCGCGGGCGCGCTGCCGACGTGCACGTCGTAGGCCTTGCCGGCCTGGAAGACGTCCCCGACCTCCTCGGTCGCCACCAGCGTCGCCGCCGCGCGGCGGACGTCCCCCGGCTTGAGCCCGTAGCGGCGCGCCTTTGCGAGGTTCACCTGGACGTCGAGCTGCGGGATGTCCTCCTGCAGGTCGCCATGCAGCTCCACGATGCCCTTGATCCCCGACAGCGCCTTCGTCACGCGGTCCGCCTGCCGGCGCAGCACCCCCAGGTCGTCGCCGGAGATGCGCACGACGATCGCCTCGTGGCCGCCCGAGAGCACCTCGTCGATGCGCTCGCGCAGATAGGTCTGCACGTCGCGGAAGAGCCCCGGGTAGCCCTCGACGGTCGCCTCGATCGAGGCGACGGTGTCGTCGTAGTCGGCCTTGCGATCGACGCTGATCCAGTTCTCGCCGAAGTTCGAGCCGGCCACCTCCTCCCCGAGGAACGCCTGCCCGATGTGCGAGCCGAAGTCACGCACGCCCGGCACCGTGCGCAGCTCGCGGCCGGCGCGGGTCACGATCCGGGTCTCCTCCTGCATCGACGTGCCGGGCTTGGTCACCCAATGCATGAGGAAGTCGCGCTCCTTGAAGGTCGGAAACAGCGACTGTCCGAGGCCGGGGAGCACGAGCAGCGCCAGCAACGCGGCCACGCCGACGGCGGCGTACGCCGGGCCTGGCCCGCGGATCACCCGCGCCAGCAGCGCCGTATAGACCCGCTTGAGCCCGCGTACGAGTGGCGGCTCGACCTGTCGCAGCCGCCCGCGCGAGAGCAGGACCAGGCTGAGCGCAGGCGTCACGGTCAGCGCCACCACCATCGAGGCCAGCACCGCCAGCGCGTAGGAGAGCGCGAGCGGCTGGAAGAACGCGCCTGAGAGGCCGCCGAGGAACACGACCGGCAGCACCGCAACGACGTTGATCAGCGTCGCGTAGAGGATCGCGCCGCGCACCTCCAGCGATGCCTCCAGGATCGTGCGGGCGATCGGCATCCGGGTGCCCTCCGCCCGTCCGACGCGGATCCGCCGGACGATGTTCTCCATGTCGATGATCGCGTCGTCGACGACCACGCCGACCGCCACGGCGAAGCCGGCGAGGACCATGGTGTTGATCGTCGCGCCGCGCAGGTCGAGCACGATCGCCGCCGCGATCAGCGACAGTGGGATGGCGACGAGGCTGATGAACGCGGCGCGCCACTCGAACAGGAAGGCGATCAGCACGAGCACCACGAGCGCGCAGCCGATCAGCAGCGCGCGCGTGAGGTTGTCGATGGCCATCTCGATGAACGAGGCCGGCCGGAAGATCGTCGACTCGATCTGCACGCCGGGCAGGCCGGGCTTCAGGGCCGCCAGCGCGCGGTCCACGCCGCGGGTGACGTCGAGCGTGTTCGCGCCGGGGAACTTCTCGACCACCATCAGCAGGCCGGGCCCGTCGTTGACGACCGCGTCGCCGATCAGCGGCTGGTGGTCGAACGCCACGCGCGCCACGTCGCCGACGCGGATGTGCCGGTCGCCGCGCTCGGCGAGCGGGACCTGGGCGAGATCGCCCGGTGTGACGATCGGCAGCGCGTGCTCCGCGCTGAGCCGCTGGTTGGGCGTCTCGACGAACCCGCCGCGCCCGACCAGCGAGCCCTCGGAGAACTGCAGGAGCCCCGCGTCCAGCGCGTTGGCGGTGACCTCCATGACGTGGTCGAGCGAGACGTGCTGGGCCTGCATGCGCCGAGGCTCGACCTGCACCTGCAACTGCTTGAGCCGCTCGCCCCAGATCGCGACGTTCGAGACGCCCGGCACGCGCAGCAAGCGCGCCCTGATCTTCCAGTACGCGGTCAGCGACAGGTCCATCAGCGACAGCTGCTTCGAGCTGAGCCCGATCTTCATGATCCGGCTGGTCGAGGACAGCGGCTGCATCAGGAACGGCGGCGCGGCCCACGTCGGCAGCGTCGGCGCAACGGCGTGCAGGCGCTCCTGCACGCCTTGGCGCGCCTCGAGGAGATCCGTCCCCTTCTTGAACAGCAGGGTGATCGACGACAGCTGCGAGACCGACTCCGAGCGGACGGTGTCGACGCCGGGCACGCCGTTGAGGGCGTCCTCGAGCGGGACGGTCACGAGTTCCTCCACCTCCGAGGCGGACAGCCCGAGGCATGCGGTCTGGATCTCGACGCGGGTCGGCGCGAACTCTGGGAAGACGTCGACCTTCTGGTGGCCGAGCTCCTTGGTGCCGAAGAAGACCAGCGCCGCGGCCGCGGCGACGACCAGGAAGCGGAACCTCAGGCTCGATCCGACGATCCAGCGCATGGCGGCACGCGCCCGCGTTCCGTCACTCTTCGACGCCGTATTCCGCGCCGAGCAGCTCGGCGGCGCCGACGGTCACCACGGCGGTACCCGCCGCAGGCCCGGCGTCGAGGATCGCCCGATCGCCCGCGATCGAGCTGACGGCGATCGGGCTGCGGACGTAGGTCAGCGGAGACGTGCTCTTGTATACGAACGTCTTGCCGTCCGGGTCGTAGAGCACCGCCCCGTACGGGACGACCTTGCGTGCGGCATCGCCCGGCGGGGCGGTGACCACGGCGGTCTGGACCCCGAGCCGCCCCGCGGCGGCCTTCGACAGCACGATCCGCGAGAGGCTCGTGCCGTCGATCTTGGAGACCTTGACCGGCTGCTCGTCGGGCGAGGAGGCCGCGGGGCTGCTGCCGCCGCGGGCGAGCAGGACGGCGCCGATCAGCGCACCCGCGACGACGAAGACGGCTACGGCCACGGGGAACGCCGGCAGGTGGTGCTGCTTAGTGGGCTGCATCTGGCCTCCTCCTGAGCGCCGGGCGAAGCCCCGTAGGGCTCGTCTCGGTGAACGCGAACGACGCGCCGGCCGACCCGAAGTGCAGGTACAGCGCCGGCACGATGAAGACGGCGAACAGCGTCGTGGTCACGAGTCCGCCGAGGATCACCGCCGCCATCGGGTGCGTGATCTCGTTGCCCGGCACGTTGCCGAGCACGACCAGCGGCGTGAGCGCGAGCGCCGTCGTGGCGACCGTCATCAGCACGGGCGCCAGCCGCTCCGCGGCGCCGCGCACGACCAGGTCGGGCCCGATCGGCTCCGCCGCCTCGCGCTGCAGGCGCTGCAGGTGGCAGATCAGCACGATCGCGGCGCGGACGGCGAGGCCGAGCAGCGCGAACAGCCCGAGCAGCTCGCCGAGCGACAACCGGCCGCCGATGAGCGCGACGATCAGCCCGCCGACGAGGCCCACCGGCGCGGTGGCGAAGACCAGCAGCGCGAGCCGCCAGCTCGCGAACGCCGCCTGGAGGAGCAGGAAGATGCCGATCGCGGCGGCGATCGTCAGGCTGACCGGGCGGTTGCCCGCGGCGTCCTGGTCGGGGGGCAGCAGCTCGGCGTGGTACTCGAGCGGGAAGGGCATGGTGGCGATCCGCCGCTCGATGTCCTGGCGCACCGCACCGGCATCGCGCCCGGCGACGCCCGCGCGCACGTCCACGTAGCGCGACACGGCTTCGTGGCGGATGTCGGCCAGGCTCGGCCGGATGCTGACGTCGGCGACGTCGCGCAGGCGCACGTGGTCCCCGTCAGGCGTGTCGAGCAGGAGGTTCTGCGCGCTGGTGAGGCTGTGGCGGGCGTCCGGGACGCCGCGCACCACCACGTCGAACACCTTCTGGCGCTCGAAGAAGTTGCCCACCTCGATGCCGGAGATCAGCACCGCGGCCGCGCGGCGCACGTCGCCCGGCTTGATCCCGTGGCGGCGGGCGTCCTTCAGGTTCACGCTGATCTGCAGCGACGGCTGCTCCACCTGCTGCACCACGCGCGGATCGTGCACGCCGTCGACATGGGCGATCGCCGCTCGCAGCTGCTCGGCCTTGGCGCGCATCACGCCGTAGTCCTCGCCGTACACGCGCACGTCGACGGTCTCGTGCGGGGGCTGCAGGACCCCCGCAGTGCGGTCCTGCTCGTAGGTCTCGACCTCGCCGCGCAGACCCGGGTAGCTGCGCACGACGCGCCGCACCGACGCGACCGCGGCGTCGTAGTCGGCGCCGCGATCGAGCCTGACCCACAGCTCGCCGGAGCCGGTGCCGACGACCTGGTCGCCGGTCACGGCGCGCCCGACGTGGGCGCCGACGTCCTCCACTCCGGGGAGCGCCGCGAGCTCGTTGCCGGCACGCGCGGTGATGCGCTTCATCTCGGGCAGCGACGTGCCCGACGCGGCGTTCCAGTGGACCAGCAGCTGGCGGTCGTGGAAGGCCGGCGGCAGCGAGCTGCGCAGCAGCGCGAGCGCCCCCACGCCCAGCAGCGCGATCGCGCTCAGCGCCAGCAGCGCGGGGCGGGGGGTGCGGATGATCCGGGCGAGCCCCGCGGCATAGCCGTCGCGGATTCGCCGCCCGAGCGCCGGCTCGCCCCCGGACGACGAGGCGCGCGAGTACAGCAGCAGCGCGAGCGCCGGCGTCACCGTCAGGGCGACCACCATCGATGCCAGCACGGCCGCGCCGTAAGCGAGCGCCATCGGATGCAGGAACGCTCCCGTGAGACCCGGCATGAAGAACACCGGCGCCATCGCCAGCAGGACGATCAGCGTCGCGTAGCCGAGCGGGCCGCGCAGCGCCACCGTCGCCTCGGAGATCGTGTCCGCGGCGGAGCGCTCGCGCCCGCTCAGGCGCCGCCGGAGGTCCTCGGTTCCGCTGACGGCGTCGTCGATGACCAGCGCGAGCGCGATCACGAGTCCGGCGATCGTGAGTGCGTTGATCGTGCCGCCGCCGAGGTCGAGGGCGAGCACGGCGGCGACCAGCGAGAGCGCCATCGCGACGAGGCCGACCACCACGGCGCGCCACTCGCGCAGGAGCAGGGCGAGCGCGGCGAGTAGGAGCGCGCCGGCGATCAGCAGGGCCTTCGTGAGGTTGCCGATCGCGTCGTGGACGTAGCTCGCGGGCCGGAACACCGTCGCGTCGATCCGCACCCCGGTGAGCCCGGCGCGCAACTCGTCGAGCGCCTCGTCGAGCCTGCGGGTGAGCTCGAGCGTGCCGGTGCCGGGGAGCTTCTCGACGACGAGCACCAGCCCGTCGCGCTCGCCGACCTCCGCGTCGCCGATCAGCGGCTGGTGGTCCTCGGCGACGCGCGCGACGTCACCGAGCTTGTAGGACGTGCGCTCGATCGGCACCTGGGCCAGGTCGTCTGGTGCACCGAACGGGAGCACATGGCGGACGCCGAGCCGCTGATTCGGGCCGTCCACGAAGCCCCCGGTGCCGGGCGTCGAGGCGTCGAGGAAGCTGAGCGACGAGACCAGCTGAGCGTTGCCCGTGGTCCGGATCACCTGCGCGAGCGAGACGTCGTGGTCGCGCAACCGCTCGGGGTCGACCAGCACCTGCAGCTGGCGGTCGCGCTGCCCCCAGATCGCGACGTTGGCCACGCCGGGCACGCCCATCAGCCGCGGGCGCACCGTCCAGCGCGCGAGCACCGAGAGCTGGATCGGGGAGAGTCGCTTGGACGAGAGCCCGATCATCATCACCCGGCCGGTCGCCGAGCGCGGCTGCAGCATCAGCGGCGGCTTGGAGACGCTCGGGAACGCGTGCGGCTGCGACACGCGCTCCTGCACGAGCTGGCGCGCCCGCAGCAGATCCGTGCCGCGGTCGAACACGAGCACGATCGAGGACAGCCCGGGCACCGAGTCCGAGCGGATGGTCTTTACCCCCTCGACGCCGTTGAGCAGGTCCTGCTCCATCGGCACCGTGATCATCTGCTCCACCTCGGCCGCCGAGAGCCCGAGGCTCTCCGTCTGGATCTCGACGTAGGGAAGCGTGTATTCCGGCAGGACGTCGGCGGGAGCGTTACGCAGCCGCGCGACGCCGAACACCATCAGCCCGGCCGCGATGAGCACGACGAGCAGGCGGAATTTCAGGCATGAGGCGACGATCCAGCGCACGGTGAAGCACCAGGTAGCGAGGGCAGCGCGATGTGCCCGACCCCTGAATGCGTGCATCCAGGGCATCGCGCCTCATGTACGGCTCCGATAAAGGCTCACTTCCCCCACGGAAGTGAACCTTCGATTCCTCTTAGAGCGGGATTAGAGTACGCCTGCGAATCTCGTGAGGTCAAGGGTCGTTTTAAGGCAGCGTGTCCTGCGCGATTTGCGGGGATTTTGGATCGTGTTGCCGGAGTGAACACCGTATGTTTAGTGACAGGTACGCACGGCGACAGCGCCGGCGGGGCGCAGGCTGCGTGGACCATGCTCGGGATCACCGCCCTGCCGCTTGCGGCTCTCTCGCTGGCGTCGCCGCCGCCGGCGCCGTTGAACACCGACTTCCACGCCGCCGCCTTCTCGGCGCCGATGCGTATCGACAATCGCTGGTCACCATTGGTTCCGGGTACGCAGTTCACTCTGGTGGGACGGTCCAATCGGGGCGAGGGCCGCGTCCGTCACCGCGTGATCTTCACCGTGACCGATGTGACGAAGGTGATCGACGGGGTGCGCACGCTTGTGATCTGGGACCGTGACATCAACGCCGGGCGCCTGCTGGAGGAGGAGCTCGCGTTCCAGGCGCAGGATGACGCCGGCACGGTCTGGAACGTCGGCGAGTATCCCGAGGTGCGCCGCCGCGGCCGGCTCGTGGGCGCGCCGGACACGTGGATATCCGGCCTGGACGGGGCCGCGGCGGGCGTGCTCATGCCGGCGCGCCCGCGGGCCGGGACGCCGAGCTACCGCCAGGGCTGGGCCCCGGCGATCGAGTTCGCCGACCGGGCGAGGGTGCTCGGCGCCGGACGCCGCGCCTGCGTGCCGGCCGGCTGCTACGACCACGTGCTCGTCACCGACGAGTGGAATCCCACCGAACACGGTGCGCACGAGCGCAAGTACTACGCGCGGGGCGTCGGGAACGTCCGCGTCGGCTTCGCCGGAGGCAAGGAGCGCGAGTCGCTCGCGCTGCGCCGCGTCAGGCGGCTGGGGCCGGCCGCCTTGGCGCGGGCGCGCGCGCGGGTGCTTGCGCTCGATCGCCGCGCGTACAGGGTCAACGCGCGCGTGTACGGCCGCACGCTCCCGGCCGAGTAGCTCAGCGCACGGGCTTGATCTGCCGGATCAGCGCCTGATTGTCGCGCCGGAACCGCGCCTCGTACTGTGGGCGCACGACCGATTCCACGGGCGTGATGTTCTTGCGCTCGCACGCGTAGTCGGCCCGCGCGAGCGCCACCTCGTCGCGCTGCAGCTTGGCGAGCGCCGCGTGGTTGTACGGCCGCGGCTTCTCGCCCGGCGCCGGTCCGGTCGCGAACTGCCCGGGCACCGGCCCGACGATCTTCTCCATGCGGTCGAGCAGCTCGCCGTCGATGTCGTCGGGATCCTCGTAGCGGTAGCCGCGGCCGGCCATGCACTGCGTCCAGTGCTCGACGGCCTTGACCATCCGCTGATCCTCCAGGATCCGCTCGTCGAGCTGGTCGAGCTTGGTCTGCAGGTCGGTCAGCGCGCGCGTGCCCCCGAACACGGCGGTCGTCGCCTTGCGCGTGCAGCCGCCCAGCTTGGTGAAATCGCCGCTGTCGACGGCCTGCGAGAACGTCGCGCCGCGGTTCTCCCCCCAGAGCGCGCGGTCATAGGCGCGCCGGTCCGCCGGCGGCAGGCTCGCGCGGATGCGGGCGTTCGGGTCGGCCTGGGGTCCGCCGCGGCCCCAGAACGTGCTGATGCCGTAGCCGAACTGCTTGATGAAGTCCTCGTCGCTGAGCCGGCCCGAGCCCGTGATCGCGGCGCGCTGCGCGGCCGGGTCCACCGGCACGTAGTCGAAGCCCTGCGCCTTCATGCAGTCGCGGATCTCCGACTCGACGCGGCTCTGGCGGGTCGTGACCCCCTCCTGGTCGATCCCGAGCAGCGTGTCCTCGACGTCGGCGTGCTGGGCCTTGGTCGCGGCTCCGCCGCCGCCGCACGCGGCCAGTGCGAGCGCGAGCGCGGCGAGAACGGTGATGCGGGCGGTGCGCATGCGTGCCTCCATGGGTCAGGTGCCCGCCCGCAGCGCCTCCACCGGCTCCAGGGCGGCGGCGCGCAGCGCGGGATAGGTTCCGGACACCAGCCCGATCACGGCGCCCAGCAGCGGCGCGCCGAGCGGAACCCACGGGTCCAGGACAGGCGTCCACGTGCTCGCGGCCGAGACGCCGACGATCACCAGCGTCCCGACGCTCGCCCCGATCAGGCCGCCGGCGAGCCCCATCGCCGTGCTCTCGAGCAGGAACTGGCCGGCGATGTGCCGCTTACCGGCGCCGAGCGCGCGTCGCAGCCCGATCTCGCCGACGCGCTCGAGGACCGAGACCAGCGTCACGTTGGCGATCCCGATCGCGCCCACGAGCAGCGACACCCCACCGAGCAGCAGGAAGAGCGCGTTGAGGTCGCCCTGGACTGCGCCGCGCAGCCCGCGCGGGTCCGGCGGCGCGGCGACGCGCAGCAGTCCCGGGTCGCCCGGGCTCAGCGCGCGCGGCGCCTGCCGGGCGATCAGCTCCACGGCGCCGATCCGCGTCTCGACCTGCACCAGCCCCGGCGCCTGCAGCGCGAACTCCCGCCGCGCGGTGCCCTCGGGCATGATCGCGGCGCCGAGCAGCGCCGGCTGCCGTCGCACGCCGGACAGCAGGCCGATCACGTCGTACAGCCGGTCGCCCACGAAGACCGCGGGCTGCTGGTCCACGCGCGTGATGCCGAGCCGGTGCGCGGCGTTGGCGCCGAGCACGAGCACGCGATCCGCGCGCTCGGAGTGCCCGGCGTCGAAGAAGCGGCCCGTCTGCAGGCGGGCGCGGACGGCGCGGAACAGGCCGGGCGACGCGGCCTTCATCGGGAGCTGGACGGCGCCGGCCGCGAGCGGGTCGTTGACCGGCACGGAGCGGACGAGCTCGCCGCGCACGTTGACGTCGGCGAGCGTTCCGGCGGCCCGCACCCCGTTGAGCCGCAGCAGCCGCGCCTCGGCGTCCCACGGCAGCACCAGGCCGCGCGTCCCGCCGCCGCGCGTCGACGGCGTGATCACGACATCCGTGGCCGACAGCGCGTCGAAGCGCCCGACGATCTGGCTGCCGGCGGTCTTGGAGAGGCCGAGCGTCGCGACGAGGGCGCCGACGCCGATCACCGTGCCGAGTACGGTCAGGGCGACGCGGGCCGGGCGCGCAAGCAGCCCGGCGACCGCCTCGGCGGCGAGGTCGCGCCCGCGCATGTGCGACCGCGTGGGCACCGAGGTCACCGGGGCGCGCCGCGGGCGGACGCGGGTGCGCGTCACCACGACTCGTCCTCCGTCAGCCGCCCGTCGACCATCCGCACGCGCCGGAGCGCGTGCCGCGCGACCTGCTCCTCGTGCGTGACCAGCACCAGCGTCAGCCCGTCCTCGCTGAGCTCGTCGAACAGCGCGAGCACCGACGCGGTGTTGACGGAGTCGAGGTTCCCCGTCGGCTCGTCGCAGAGCAGCAGGCTGTGCTCGGCCATCAGCGCCCGCGCGATCGCGACGCGCTGCTGCTCGCCACCCGAGAGCCGCACCGGCAAGAAGCGCTCGCGGGCCGACATCCCCACCCGCTCCAGCGCCGCCCGAGCGCGCTCCTCGCGACCTTCGCGGCTCGTGCCGCGATAGACCTCGGCGAGCATCACGTTGTCCAGCACCGTGCGGTGCGCGAGCAGATTGAACGTCTGGAAGACGAAGCCGATCCGCTGCGCGCGCAGCGCGGCCCGCTGGTCGTCGCTCAGCTCGCCCACGTCGATGCCCTCGAACCGGTAGGTCCCCGTGTCCTGGCGGTCGAGGCAGCCGAGCAGGTGCATCAGCGTCGACTTGCCGGAGCCGGACGGGCCGACGATCGCCAGCGAGCTCCCGTGGGCGAGCGTGAGGTCCACGTCGTCGAGCGCGATCACCGGCGGGTCCGAGCCGAAGCGGCGGCCGATGCCGCGCAACTCGACGGCGGGCCTCACGGTCCCGGCGCCCCCTTCCCGGCTCCGACCACCACCAACTCGCCCGGATGCAGCCGGCTGCCGCCGGCCGGCCGGACCTCGACCAGTCCGCGCGCGGCGAGGCCGGGCTCGACCCGCACGAACGCGCGCCTGCCGCGCCGGCTCACCTGCAGGCGGGCATTGCCGTCGCCTCCGACCGACAGCGCGGCCGGCGGAACGGCGAGCACGGCGCCGCTCGTGCTCTTGACCGCGATCGTCAGCTTGACCGACGCGCCGATCAGCGACCGGCTGCCGCCCTGCGGCGCCACGACGAGGTAGAAGCGACTGGGGTCGACGCGGTTGGTGCCCGGCGTCCTCGACACGCGCGTGACGGTCCCGCTCGCCTTGATGCCGAGGTCGGGATCCTCGATCGCGACGGGGTCGCCCGCGTGCACGAGCTTGACGTCGGAGACCGACAGCGAGGAGTCGATCGCCAACCGCGAGCCGGTGACCGTCATCACCGGGCCGGAGACCGAGTTGCCCCGCCGGGCCGTGACGGTGTCGACGCGCACCGGGAGCGAGGAGAAGAAGATGAGCTCGTCGGCCGGCACCTGCACGCCCGACTCGTGCGCCAGCCGGGCGACCTCCGCGTGCGTCCGCCGCGCCTCGCTCGCCGCCGCGGTGGCGATGTCCTGCAGCGTGCTGGTGTCCGGCGGCTTGGCGAGCACGCGCACGCGCTCCTGGGTGAGCCGCACCTGCCGGCGCGCCGTCTCCACCGCCAGCCGCGCCCGCCGCAGCTCCGCCGACGCGGTGCCCACGTCGCCCGCCGCCTGCTCGGCGTCGGTGCGCGCCTTCTGGACGTTGGAGGCCCCGGAGACGCGGACGGCGTTCGCCGCCGCGACCGCGGTGGCGACATCCGCCTGCGCCCGCCCCACGGCGGTCGACGCCTGGCGCAGCGCCGCCGCCGCCGCCTCGCGATCCGAAGGCAGCGCATCGAGCGCGAGCTCGTCGACCTTCATGCGCGCGATCCGCTCGTCGTCGATCGCCTTCTCGAGGTCGGCCTGCTTGCCGACGACGTCGGCGTCCGCCGTGGCCTGGTCGCGGGTGCCTTCGGCGACCGCCACGGCCTCGCCCAGCGGTGCCGTCGACGCCAGCAACCGGGCGGAGTGGAGCCTGCCGCGCGCGCTTTGGACGCCGAGCTCGGCGGTGTCGACGGCGTCGCGCGCGACGCCGACGTCGATGCGGGCCTGCGCGAGGTCGCCCGGCGTCTGCGGCCGCGCCGCCTGGGCGACGTTGTTGACGGCCTGCAGGTGCGCGTCGCGCGCCGCCGCGGCGGCGGTCTCGGCGGTCTGCAGCTGGTCGATCTGCTGACGGGTCGGCCCGAACGGGTCCCAGCCGTTGCGCAGGTAGAAGGCCGACACCGCGGCGGCCGTCGCGGCGTCGAAGCGGCCGTCGGCGGCGCCCGGGGAGATGCCCAGTCCGGCCAGCGCGCGCTCGAGCTCGAGCACGTCCGGCCCGTGGTCGCCCTGGTGCAGGTCGCGGTGCATCGGGATCGTGCCTGGTAGGACGAAGACGGGCCGGCCGTCGACGGTCAGCGCCATGCTGCCGGCCCGCAGCGTGGCGTTGCGGATGGGCGGGCGCGTGACGATCCCGGACGCGCTCCCGGACGCGCCCTGCTTGACGTCGGAGGAGCCGAGCACGACCTTCTGCGGCGCGCCGTAGCGGACGGTCCCGCGCACGATCACCTCGGTCGAGAGCGTGCGCCGCGCGACCGGGACGGTGATCGGCGAGGCCGGCGGCGGCGCGGTCTCGGCCGCGATCCGCGCGGGCGAGCGGATCTGCCTGGCGGCGATCCAGCCGGCGATCGCGAGCACGATCAGTCCGGCAAGCACGATTGCCGCCACCCGCTGCGTTCGGGTCGCCATCATCGTCTGCGCCTCCCATCGGGTTCCATTCGTGGCCTCCGAGGCGCGCGAACGTAGAGACGGTCGGTGTCCGAAGTCAAGCCGGCGACGCAGCCGCGCCGTTTCCTCCCCAACCTCGCTTCAGCTGGTCCTCAGGTTCGGCGAGATGATTGGCGTGTGCGTGTGCTCGTCGTCGATGACGATCTCCGGATGGCCGCGGCGCTGAGGAGGGGCCTGCGGGCGGAGGGGATCGTCGCGGACGTCGCGCGGGACGGCGATGAGGCGCTGCGGATGGTGCGCGCGGCCGAGTTCGACGCGATCGTGCTGGACGTGATGATGGCCGGCCCCGACGGGTTCGAGACCTGCCGCCGGCTGCGCGCGGACCGGATGTGGGCGCCGATCATCATGCTCACGGCACGCGACTCCGTGTACGACCGCGTGAAGGGGCTCGACCAGGGTGCCGACGACTACCTGACCAAGCCGTTCTCGCTCGCCGAGCTGCTCGCGCGGCTGCGGGCGCTGGCGCGGCGCGGGCCGGTCGAGCGGCCGGTCGTGCTGCAGGTCGGCAAGCTGCGCCTCGATCCCGCGACGCGGCAGGCGTTCCGCGGCGACGCCGAGATCGAGCTGACGGCGCGCGAGTTCACGCTGCTGGAGACGTTCATGCGCCGGCCCGGCCAGGTGCTGACACAGAACCAGCTCCTGGAGGCGGCGTGGGATCTGGCGTACGAGCAGCGCTCGAACGTCGTCGAGGTCTACATGTGGTACCTGCGCCAGAAGATCGACAAGCCGTTCGGCGTGCGCTCCCTGGAGACGGTGCGCGGCGTCGGCTACCGCCTCCGCAAGGACGGCGGCGGGTGAGCCGGCTGCCGATCCGCCTACGGCTGACAGTGGCCTTCGCGCTGGCGACTTTGCTGGTCCTCGCAGGCGCGGGGCTGTTCGTCTACCTGCGGCTGGCCGCCGACCTCAACGAGTCGGTCAACGCGAGCCTGGACGAGCGCGCGAAGGCGCTCGCCGAGGCGACGCGACGCCACGATCTCGCCTCCGGCGGTGCGGCGATCGGGCAGGCGGAGGAGACGTTCGCCCAGGTGCTGACCCTCCGCGGGCGCGTCCTGTTCGCGGCCGGCGGCGTCCGCGGCGCGGCACTGGACGCGGCCGAGCTGCGGTCCGCGCGGCGCAGGGAGCTGCGGCTCGAGCGCCCGGTCGGGGGCGTCGAGGGGAGCACGCGGATCCTCGCTCGCCCGGCGGCGGGGCGGGCGATCGTGGTCGGGCAGTCGCTCGACGACCGCGACAACGCGCTCGGCGGAGTGGTCGCGTCGTTTGCGATCGGCGGCCCGCTGGCGGTCCTGCTCGCGTCCCTGCTCGGCTACGCGCTGGCCACCGCCGGGATCGCGCCGGTGGAGGCGATGCGGCGGCGCGCCGCCGAGGTGTCGCTCGCGCACGACGGCGAGCAGCTCCCGCTCGGGCCTGCGCGCGACGAGATCCGCCGCCTCGGCGAGACGCTCAACGACATGCTCGACCGCCTGCGGGGATCGTTCGAGCGCGAGCGCGGCTTCGTCGCCGACGCGAGCCACGAGCTGCGCACGCCGATCGCCGTCCTGAAGACCGAGCTCGAGGGCGCGTTGCGCACGCGGGACTACGGGCCGGACGTACGCGATGCGCTCGTCGCCGCCGTGGAGGAGTGCGACCACCTCGCGCAGCTCGCCGAGGACCTGCTCGTGATCGCGCGGGCCGACGAGGGGCATCTGCCGGTGCGCCGCGAGGCGCTCCCCGCCGGCTTGGTGCTGGAAGCCGTCCGCGACCGCTTCTGCGACCGTGCGGCCCAGCAGGACCGCCACATCCGCCTGGAGGCGCCCGCGGACCTGTACGTGCACGCCGATCCGCTGCGCGCGCGCCAGGCGCTCGGCAACCTGCTCGACAACGCGCTCCGCCACGGCAGCGGGGACATCGTCCTGCGCGCCCGGCGCGCGGACGGCGGCGTGGAGCTCGAGGTCGCGGACGGCGGCGGCTTCCCGCCCGGCATCGCCGACCGGGCGTTCGAGCGCTTCGCCGCCGGCGACGACGCGCGCGGCGGCCGGCACACCGGGCTCGGGATGTCGATCGTCCGTGCGATCGCCGAGGCCCATGGCGGCGCGGCGACGATCCTGCCGGGGCCTGGTGCGACCGTCCGCGTGTGGCTTCCCGACGCTCCGGACACGATCCCGGCGCGGTCGCCGGGCAACGCGCTGCCCGTATAAGGCAGATCTCAGCTCGGGGCCATACGGTCGCCCCGCGATGCCGTCGCGGCCGTTGATCGTCCCGCTCCTCGCCGCCGTCCTCGCCGCCGCCTGCGGCGACGCGGCGGTCCGGCAGGTCCGGCCGCAGGCCGGCACGGACCCGCTGCCGAAGAACGGCGAGCCGGTGAAGCTCGACCCGGCCGAGTTCACGACCCGGATCGACAACCCGTACTTCCCGATGGCCCCCGGCACCCGCTGGGAGTACCGGGAGGGGAGCACGCACGTCGTCGTCGACGTCACGCACCAGACCCGCAAGGTGGCCGGGATCACCGCGCGCGTCGTCCACGACGTGGACCGCCGCGGCGGCCGGCTCGTCGAGGACACGAAGGACTGGTACGCGCAGGACGCCCACGGCAACGTCTGGTACCTCGGCGAGGACACGAAGGAGTATCGCGACGGCAAGATCCACACGATCGAGGGGTCGTGGGAGGCGGGCGTCAACGGGGCGCAGGCGGGAGTGATCATGCCCGCCCGGCCGCGCGTCGGGATGGACTACCGGCAGGAGTACTACAAGGGCCACGCGGAGGATGCGGCCCGAATTCTCAGCCTCCATCGGAGGGTGAGGGTTCCGGCCGGCCGGTTCACGAACGTGCTCGAGACGCTGGATTACACGCCGCTGGAGCCGCGGGTCGGGGAGCATAAGCACTACGCCAAGGGCATCGGCCCGGTGCTGTCGACCTCGAAGTCCGGCCACGTGAGCGAGGTGCTGGTGCGCTTCAAGGCCGGGTCATGACGGCTGCGATCGAGGCCGACGGCGTCGGCAAGCGCTACGGCTCGCTCGTCGCCTTGGACGGGCTCACATTCTCCGCGCATCCCGGCGAGGTACTCGGGCTGCTCGGCCCCAACGGGGCCGGCAAGACGACGTGCATCCGCGTGCTGACGGCGATCCTGCCCGCGAGCGCCGGACGGTTCGCGGTCGCCGGCGTCCCGGGCGACCGGCCGGAGGAGCTCCGCCGCCGCGTCGGCGTGCTGCCGGAGAACGCGGGATACCCTCGCCGGCAGACCGGCGAGGAGTACCTTCGCTACCACGCGCGCTTGTACGGGCACTCGCGCGCGAGCGCCTGTGCCGTGGCGCGGGAGCTGCTGGCCGGGGTCGGGCTGGCCGGGCGCGCCAGGTGGTCGATCGGCTCGTACAGCCGCGGCATGCGGCAGCGCCTGGGCATCGCTCGGGCGCTGGTCAACGACCCGCGCGTCGTGTTCTTCGACGAGCCGACGCTCGGTCTGGACCCGGCGGGGCAGCGTGACGTGCTCGCGCAGCTGGGCACGCTCGCGAGCGAACGCGGGGTGGCGGTGCTGCTCAGCACGCACCTGCTCGACGAGGTCGAGCAGCACTGCTCGCGCGTGCTGATCCTCAACCGCGGCCGGCTCGTGGCGGACGACACGGTGGCGGAGGTCGCGCGCTGGGCCGCGGCACCGCGCCGCGGCCGCATCGAGGTGGCGCCTGACGATGCACTGGCGGCGGCCGTCCGGCTTGCGTGCTCGCCCGCCGTCGCCCAGGTGCGCCAGGACGACGCGCGCCCGGGCGCGCTGCAGGTCGAGCTCGCGCCCTGGGCGAACGCCAACGAGGTGATCGCCGCCCTCCTCGACGCCGGCGTCCTGCTGCGCGCCTTCGAGCTCGAGGGCGCGCGCCTCAGCGACGCGTTCCTCGCGATGACCAAGGCCGCCTGAGATGGCGGTCGTCGAGCAGGAGCTGCGCGACCTCTGGGCCGGCGCGCGCGGCCTGCTGCTGAGCTTCGGGTTCAGCGTCCTGCTCAGCGCGATCGCGTACCTGACGGCGACGAACACGGACCTGAACTTCCTCGAGCAGCGCGAGGCGGTGAACCTCACCCTCCAGGTGGCGATCGCCGTCGGCGGGCTCTTGACGCTGCTCGTCGCGGCGGACGCGGTCAGCGGCGAGCGCGAGCGCGGGACGCTCGAGAGCCTGCTCCTGACGCCGGTCCCGCGGGCGCGGCTGGTCGCAGGGAAGCTGCTCGCCGCGCTGACCCTGTGGCCCGTGTCGCTGGCGATCGCCGTGCCCTACGTGTGGGTGCTCGGGCGCGGCGCCGGCATCGTCGGTGACGCGGTCGCCATGGGGCTGGCGGCCGGGACGCTCGTGGCGGTCGCGCTCGCGTCGCTCGGCATCGTCGTCAGCGTGTTCGCGGCGTCCAACCGCGTGAGCCTCTCGGTCAGCCTGTTCGCGCTGCTCGCGCTCTACGCGCCGACGCAGCTGCCCGCAGGCGTCGAGCACGGGTGGGCGGGCGAGCTGCTGCTGCGCGTGAACCCGGTCACCGCCGGCGAGCACTACGTGGGCCGGGTCGTGGTCGACGGGCATGCGTGGGGGACCGACGCGGCGTGGCTCGCCTCACCGCTCGCCGCGGCGGTCGCCGGCGTCGCCGCCGCGCTGCTGGTGGGGTCGCGCTTCCTCCGGCTCGAAGGCACCGGGCCGCGATGAGGCGGCGGCGGTTGGTGACCGCGGTCGCGGCCGTCGCGCTCGGTTCGTCCGCTGTCGGCGTCGCGCTTGCGCCGGCCACTGCACGGGCCGCATCCTCGCCGCCGCCCGCGTCCGGGGGCATCGCGGTCAGCGTCGACCGCACGCGGATCTCGGCCGGCCTCGGCGACCACTTCGGGTTCCGCGCGACGGTCGTCAACCGGGGCACGGCTCCCGCGGCGGGGCTGATCGCGCACCTCAACGTGCTGAGCCTCCGCCCGGGCCTGTACGTGGATCCCGAGGACTGGTCGCCGGACCGGACGAAGTACCTCGGCACGCTCCCGCCGGGCGGATCTCGCACGCTCACGTGGCGGCTCCAGGCGGTCGCGCCCGGCCGCCTCGGCATCTATGTCGCGGTGCTGACGGAGCGTGCGGCAGGGGCGGCGCCGCTCACGGCGCCGGCCGTGCATGTGGCGATCGCTCAGCGCCGGACGCTCAACGCCGGCGGAATCGTTCCGGTCGCGCTCGGCGTCCCCGCACTGCTGGGGGCGCTGGCGCTCGCGGCCGGGCTTCGGAGGTCATCCGATCGGAGGTAGTCATGTTGCGCAAGCACCTGTCACCCGCGCTGCTCGTCGCGATCGCCGCTTTAGTGGTCGCGCTCGGCGGAACGTCGTACGCGGTCTCGCGGTTGCCCAAGAACAGCGTGGGGAGCGCGCAGCTGAAGAAGAACGCGGTCACCAGCGCGAAGGTCAAGGCCGGCGCCATCACCGGCGCCAAGCTCGCGCCCGAGAGCTTCACCGGGAGGCAGATCGTCGAGTCGTCGCTCGGCAAGGTCGTGTCGGCCCAGACGGCCGACCGCAGCTTGGCCGCGGACCACGCGGGCGCGACGATCGCGCTGGACCGAGTGATCTTCCGCGGCGCGAACGGGAGCGTCGCGCAGGCGCCCGTCGGGCTGAGCACGGCATCGGATCTGGTCACGGTGGGCTGCGACGCCGGCCAGCTGGCGAGCGGCGGCGGTGTCCGCGTGGACGACCCGGCGCACACGGACATCATCGACAGCTTCCCGAGCGGCGGCGGCCGCACCTGGTCTGCCCAGGTCCGGAACGACGACGAGACGGCCGCGCACACGTTCTCGGTCTTCGCCGTCTGCGTGCCCGCGGGCGCGGCCGGCTGACCGTTGCGCTCAGGAGCTCGCCTCGGCGCGCCTGCGGGCGTACATCGCGCGCATCTTCGCGCGGCTCCCGCACGTCGCCATCGAGCACCAGCGCTGCCGTCCGCTCGTGTTGAGGAACAGCCAGCCGCAGTCGCGGCCGGGGCAGACGTGCACGCGGACGAGGCGCGGGGCGTCGGCGAGCAGCGCGATCGCGTCGGCGACGACGGCGAAGCGGACCTTGCGCGGGTCGTCGTCGGGCCAGTCGAGGACGTAGGCGCCGTCGCCGCGCGGGGTGAGCCGCGCGGCGGCGGCCGCCTCGGCGTACGTGCGCGTCAGGAGATCGACGGCCGCGCCCGGTGGCGCATCTCCGTGGGCGGCGGCGATCAGCACGCCGCGGAGCGCGGGGCGAAGCTCCCGCGCCGCGGCGAGCTCGGCCGCGATCGCGCCGTCGCGCCCCGACCCGGCGGCGATCAGCCCGACGCGGCGTCCCCAGCGGACCAGCGAGTCGGACTCCAGCAGCGCGTCCTCCACCTCGATCGACTCGTTCTCCGCGGTCCAGTCCGTGCTGTTCGCGAAGTCGAGGCAGAGCGCCCCGCCCATCAGCTTGATCGTCTCGGGTTGCATATCCTTACCCCTTGGATATTCTAACCGGTAAGGTGCATGATGCAAGCCGAATCCGTGAGGGCGTCCGTGCGGGCGCGCCGCTGATCCTCCCGACGTTCGCCGTCGGCATCGCATTCGGCGTGCTCGCCCAGCCCGTGATGGGCTCCGTCGCCCCCGTCGTGATGTCGCTGGTCGTCTTCTCCGGCGCCGCCCAGTTCGCGTCCGTGACCGTGCTGGCGGCGGGCGGCGGCGCGGTCGCGGCGATCGCGGCCGGGATGCTGATGAACGCGCGCTGGCTCCCGATGGGCTTCGCGATCGGCCCGTTCCTCTCGCGCCGCCCGGTTGCCCGCGCCGCGCAGGCGCAGGCGCTCGTCGACGCATCGTTCGCGCTGTCCAGCCGCGGCGACGGCTCGTATGACCGCGGCATCCTGCTCGGCGCCACGGCGGCGCAGTTCCTCGCCTGGTCCGGGGGCACGCTCGCGGGCGTCGTCGGCGGCGACGCGCTGGCCGACCCCTCGGCGCTGGGTCTGGACGCGATCTTCCCCGCCTTCTTCCTCGTCCTGCTGGTCGAGGAGGCGCGCGGTCGCGGCCCGCTCACCGCCGCGCTGCTCGGCGCTGCGATCGCGGTCGCGCTGATGCCGTTCGCGCCGCCCGGCGTCCCGGTCCTCGCCGCGTCGGCCGCCGCGCTGATCGGCCTGCGTGGCGGGGCGAAGGCGACCGCCGCCCGCGCGCGCACGCCCGCCGCGGAGCACACGTCGTGACCGCCGCCTGGGTCACGATCGGCGTCCTCTTCGTCGGCACCGCCCTCTCCAAGGCCGCCGGCCCGCTGACCATCGGCGGGAAAGCCCCTGGCGGGCGAGCCATGAGCGTCACCAAGCTCGTCGCGCCCGCGATCCTCGCCGGGCTGGTCGTGTACGAGACGCTCAGCGCCGGAGGCGACGGCATGCGGCTCGACGCCCGCCTGGCCGGCCTCGCCGCGGCCGCGTTGGGGATCTCCGCACGCCTGCCGATGATCGTCATCGTGCTCCTCGCCGCCGGCGCCACCGCGCTCGCGCGGGCGCTCTCCTGACGCCGCCGACACCACGCTGACGCGGGCGCTCGCCTGAGGTTTCACCTCCCACCCACTCGGGGAGGCAATTCCTGCTCAGGTCGCAGAGGAGGAGAGACTGTGAACAAGTCGCCGGCGCGCACGCGCTCGATCGTGATCTGGACCGCGGTGGCCGCGGTGGGGGCCGTGGCTTGGGGCGTGATCGCCCTCGTGCGCGGGGAGCAGATCTCCGCGGCATGGCTGATCGCCGCCGCGCTCGGGTCCTACGCCATCGCCTACCGCTTCTATGCGCGCTTCATCGCGCGCACGGTGCTCGGCATCGACGACCGGCGCGCCACGCCCGCCGAGCGGCTGGACAACGACGTCGACTACCAGCCGACCGACCGTCGCGTCCTGTTCGGCCACCACTTCGCCGCGATCGCCGGGGCCGGCCCGCTCGTCGGCCCGGTGCTGGCGGCTCAGATGGGCTATCTGCCGGGCACGATCTGGATCATCGTCGGCGTCATCTTCGCCGGCGCCGTGCAGGACATGGTGACGCTGTTCTTCTCGATGCGGCGCGACGGCAAGAGCCTCGGGCAGATGGCGCGCGAGGAGATCGGGCCGGTCGGCGGCGCCGCCGCGCTGATCGCCGTGCTGGCGATCATGGTCATCCTGCTGGCGGTCCTCGCGCTGGTCGTCGTCAACGCGCTCGCGAACTCACCGTGGGGGACCTTCTCGATCGCGATGACGATCCCGATCGCGCTCCTGATGGGCTTCTACCTGCGCGTGCTGCGGCCGGGGCGGGTGCTCGAGACGACCGCGATCGGCGTGGCGCTCCTACTGGCGGCGATCGTGCTCGGCAAGGTCGTCGCGGACTCCGGCCTTGCCGACACCTTCACCCTGTCGCCGAAGGCGCTCACGCTGTGCCTGGTCGTCTACGGCTTCGTGGCGAGCGTGCTGCCGGTGTGGATGCTGCTCGCCCCGCGCGACTACCTGTCGACGTTCATGAAGATCGGGACGATCTGCCTGCTCGCCGTCGGCATCCTGGTGACGCTGCCGGTGATGCAGAACGAGCCGGTGACCAAGTTCGCCCACAACGGCGCGGGGCCGGTGTTCGCCGGCAGCCTGTTCCCGTTCGTCTTCATCACGATCGCCTGCGGCGCGCTGTCGGGCTTCCACTCGCTGATCGCCTCCGGCACCACGCCGAAGCTGATCGAGAAGGAGTCGCAGGTCCGCTTCATCGGTTACGGCGCGATGCTGATGGAGTCCTTCGTGGCCGTGATGGCGATCATCGCCGCCTCGATCATCGACCCGGGCCTCTATTACGCGATGAACGCGCCCGCCGCGGTCGTGGGGGACACGGTGCGGTCGGCGTCGCAGGCGGTCAACGGGCTCGGCTTCGCGATCAGCCCGGCCGAGCTGCAGAGCGCGGCCCGCGCGGTCGACGAGCAGACGCTGGTCGCCCGCACCGGCGGCGCGCCGACGCTCGCGGTCGGCATGTCGCAGATCTTCTCCGGCGCGACGGGGAACGGCCTGAAGGCCTTCTGGTACCACTTCGCGATCATGTTCGAGGCCCTGTTCATCCTCACGACGGTGGACGCGGGCACGCGGGTCGGGCGCTTCATGCTCCAGGACACGATCGGCAACGTGTGGAAGCCGTTCAAGCAGGTGAGCTGGAAGCCGGGCGTGTGGAGCTGCAGCGCGGTGATCGTCGCCGCCTGGGGCTACTTCCTCTACGCCGGCGTGACCAACCCGCTCGGCGGGATCAACCAGCTGTTCCCGCTGTTCGGCATCGCCAACCAGCTGCTCGCGGCGGTCGCGCTGACGATCTGCACGACGCTGCTGATCAAGCACGGCAAGCTCAAGTGGGCGTGGGTGACGGGCCTCCCGCTCGCGTGGGACGCGGCGGTGACGCTGACCGCGAGCTGGCAGAAGGTGTTCAGCGACAATCCGAAGCTCGGCTTCTTCGCCCAGCGGACCAAGTTCGCCGACGCGATCGACGCCGGCAAGGTGCTGCCGCCGGCCAAGAGCATGGACGACATGCACGCGGTGGTCACCAACTCGATGGTCGACGGCGTGCTGTCGGCCCTGTTCGCCATCCTGATCGTCGTGGTGATCCTCGACGCCATGCGCATCTGGGTCCGCGCCGTCCGCGCGGGCTCGCTGCCGACGACCGAGGTCCCGCCCGTCGAGTCGCACCTGCACGCGCCGTCCGGGCTCTTCCCCGACCGCTCCGGCCGCTTCGACCGCACGGAGGAGCCGGTGGGGGCGGCGCGATGACGGTCCGCCGCGCGCTCGCCGGAGTCCGCTGGTACCTGCGCGAGGTCTCCGGCGAGAGCGCGTACGACCGCTACGTCGAGCATGCGCGGCGCGAGCACCCGGGGCAGCCGGTGATGTCGCGGCGCGACTTCGAGCGCCGTCGCCAGGACGCCCGCGAGTCGCGCACGCAGGCACGCTGTTGCTGAACGGCCGCCCGGCGACCCCGTTCACCGCGATCGAGCGGGACCGCTGGAAGGAGCTCGGCGGCGACGGCGCGGCGCTCGGCTACGACGAGCTCGCCGGGCTCAGCGGGCTCGGCGAGCCGGTCGCGCTGGCCGAGATGTCGGAGGTCTACGTCCCGCTCGCCCGGCTGCTCGTCCTGCGCGTGGAGGCGCGGCGCCGGTTCTCCGCCGCGCAGAGCGAGTTCCTGGGCGAGCCGCCCGACCGCGTGCCGTTCCTGATCGCCCTCGCCGGCAGCGTGGCCGTCGGCAAGAGCACGGCGGCGCGGCTCGTCCTCGCGCTGATGCGCGGGATGCGGCCGGACTGGCGCGTGGAGCTCGTCACCACCGACGGCTTCCTGCTGCCCAACGCCACGCTCGTCGAGCGCGGGATCCTGCAGCGCAAGGGCTTCCCGGAGAGCTACGACCGGCGCGCGCTGCTGCGCTTCGTCGCCGCCCTCAAGAGCGGCGTCGACGAGGTCAGCGCGCCGGTCTACTCGCATCTGACCTACGACATCGTGCCCGAGGAGTCGCAGCGGGTCGTGCGCCCGGACGTCGTCGTGCTCGAGGGCGTCAACGTGCTCCAGCGCGGCGCGGGCCGCGTCTACGTCTCGGACTTCGTCGACTTCGCGCTCTACCTCGACGCCGACGAGACGGACGTGCGCCGCTGGTACCTCGAGCGCTTCCTCAAGCTCCGCAACGGCGCCTTCCAGCGCCCCGAGTCCTACTTCCACCGCTACGCGAGCCTGTCCGACCAGGAGGCGATCGCGACCGCGGACGCGATCTGGAACCGCACCAACCATCCGAACCTCGTGCAGAACATCGGCCCCTCGCGCCCGCGCGCGGACCTGATCCTCGAGAAGGGGCCGGACCACTTCGTGCGCCGCCTGCACCTGCGCAGGGCTTGAGGTCACGCAGCGTGGGCACGGTGAATTAGAGTTTCGCCCTCCGGTCGCCGGCTCGGCATCACCCTCCGGGACCGGCGGGCTCAACCTCCGATGAACATGGCATTTCGCCCTCCGGTCGCCGGCCTTCGCCGCTCGGCGTCACCCTCCGCGACCGGCGGGCCGTCGACCTCCGGTGAAATGGCATTTCGCCCTCCGGTCGCCGGCCTTCGCGGCTCGGCGTCACCCTCCGGGACCGGCGGGCCGTCGACCTCCGGTGAAATGGCATTTCGCCCTCCGGTCGCCGGCCTTCGCGGCTCGGCGTCACCCTCCGGGACCGGCGGGCCGTCGACCTCCGGTGAAATGGCATTTCGCCCTCCGGTCGCCGGCCTTCGCGGCTCGGCATCACCCTCCGGGACCGGCGGGCCGTCGACCTCCGCGCGACGTTACGACTGGCTGGTGATCGGCTCCGGCTTCGGCGGCAGCGTGAGCGCGCTGCGGCTGGCGCAGAAGGGCTACTCGGTCGGCCTGCTCGAGGCGGGGCGCCGCTTCGCGGACGACGAGCTGCCGAAGTCGGCGTGGGACGCGCGGCGCTACTGGTATGCCCCGCGCCTCGGCCTGCGCGGCATCTTCCGGCTGACGATCTTCAAGGACGTCGCGATCGTGAGCGGCGCGGGGGTCGGCGGCGGCTCGCTCGTGTACGCGAACACGCTCTACCGTGCGCCGGCGCGCTTCTACGAGGACCGGCAGTGGCGCGACCTCGGGGACTGGCAGGTCGCGCTCGCGCCGCACTACGACGAGGCGGAGCGGATGCTCGGCGTCGTCGCGTACGACCAGGACGACCCCGCGGACGACCACCTGCGCGCGTATGCGCATGAGATCGGCGTGCCGGACACCTATGCGAAGACGCGCGTCGGCGTGTTCCTCGGCGAGCCCGGCGTCACGGTCGCGGACCCGTACTTCGGCGGCGCCGGGCCGGACCGCACTGGCTGCACGCGCTGCGGGCGCTGCATGGTCGGCTGCCCCGTCGGGGCCAAGAACACGCTCGTGAAGAACTACCTGTGGTTCGCCGAGCGCGCCGGCGCGCGCATCCTGCCCGAGCGCACGGTGGTCGACATCCGGCCGCTCTGGGCGCCGGACGGCTCCGACGGCTACGCGGTGACGACAGAGCGCTCCGGCGCGTGGCTGCGCCGCGACCGCCGGACACACACCGCCCGCGGCGTCGTGGTCGCCGCGGGAGCGCTCGGCACCAACCGGCTCCTGCAGGCGTGCCGGCTCAACGGCTCGCTCCCACGCCTGTCCGCCCGCCTCGGTGAGCTCGTGCGCACGAACTCGGAGGCGATCCTCGCGGTCACGCTCCCGCCCGGGAGCGAGGACATCACGCGCCGGATCGCGATCACGGGCTCGATCTACCCCGACCCGGACACCCACATCGAGACGTGCGTCTACGGCGACGCCGGCGACGGCGTCTCGGCGCTCTTCACGCTGCTGACCGGCGGCGGGACGCGCGTCACGCGCCCGCTCAAGCTGCTCGCCGCCGCGCTTCGCCACCCGGGACTGCTCGCGCGCACGCTCAACCCGTTCGGCTGGTCGCAGCGCACGATCATCGTGCTCGTGATGCAGTCGCTCGACAACGCGATCGCGCTGCGCGCGAGGCGCGGCCGCGGCGGCCGCGTCCGGCTCGCGACCGAGCAGGATCGCGAGCGCCCGAACCCGACCTTCATCCCCGTCGCCAACCGCTTCGCCGAGTGGCTGGCGGAGCGCACGGGCGGCATCGCCCAGAGCTCGATCATGGAGGCGGCCGCGAACATCCCCTCGACCGCCCACATCCTCGGCGGCGCGGTGATCGGCGCCGATCCGTCGCAGGGCGTCGTCGACGCCCGCCAGCGCGCGTTCGGCTACGAGAACCTGCTCGTCTGCGACGGCGCGGCGGTCCCGGCCAACGTGGGCGTCAACCCGAGCCTCACGATCGCCGCGCTGGCCGAGCACGCGATGAGTCACGTGCCCGCCCGCCTTCACGAGATCTGAAGGCCACGCCGGCGGATCTGCACGCGGCCTTAGCGCCGCGCGGCCCATCCTGCGCGCCATGACCATCTCCTACCTCGATCTCGCGCTTCGCTTGACGCTCGTCGTTCTGCTGTGCGGGGCGGTGGGGCTGGAACGGGAGGCGCGCGATCAGCCGGCCGGCGTGCGCACGCACGTGCTGGTCGGCATGGGCGCCGCCGTCTTCACGCTGACCTCCGTCTACGGCTTCAGCGGCATGCACGGCGTCGCGCCGATCGATCCCACACGCGTCGCCGCCCAGGTCGTGACCGGCGTCGGGTTCCTCGGCGCGGGCGCGATCATCCACAACGGGATGGCGGTGCGCGGCCTGACCACGGCGGCCGCGGTCTGGATCTCCGCCGCGATCGGCATGGCGACCGCCGTCGGGTTCTACGCGCTGGCACTCACCGGCACCGCCGTCGTCCTGATCGCGCTGCTCGTGTTCCGCCACGTCCGCAGCGCGCTGCTGACGCGCATCCGGCACGATCGCCTGCTGCTCGAGGTCCGCGTCGCGCCCGGCACCGACTGCGACGCGCTGGTCCGCGAGGTCGAGGCGCACGGCGCGCCCGTCATGGTGCGGCAGATGCCCCGTAGCAGCACGCGGGTGATTCAGAACACGTGCGCCTCGAGCCAGTTGGAGGCGAAGAACGCCAGGAACAGCGGGACGAGCGCCCACATCAGCGGGTGGACCTGACGGGCGCGATTCGTGGCGGCCATCACCGCCACGTAGGCCAGCACGCCGAGACCGATGCCGGCGCTGATCGAGAACGTCAGCGGGACGCCGGCGATCACGAAGAACGTCGGGATCCCGGCCTCGGGGCGCGACCAGTCGATCTCGGCGACGAGCCGCAGCATCAGATAGCCGACCATGATCAGGGCGGGCGCGACGGCGGGATGGATCGTCGCGTCGCCGACCTGCACGCCCTGGGCGACGACGGCGATCAGCGGCACGAAGAAGATCGTGAGCAGGAACAGGGCGGCGGTCACGAGGCTCGCGAGGCCTGTGCGCGCGCCCTCGGACACGCCGGCGCCCGACTCGACGTAGGTCGTCACGCTGGAGACGCCCATCGCGCCGCCGCCTGCGGCCGCGGCGGAGTCGACCAGCAGCAGCCGCTTGAGCTTAGGCACCTGGCCGTTCTCGTCCAGCATCCCGCCCGCGCTGGAGACGGCGACGGCGGTGCCCACGGTGTCGAAGAAGTCGCTCATGAAGAGGACGAAGATCACCGGCACGAGCGCCCAGGTGAGCGCGTCGGCGAGGTTGCTCGGGTCCAGCGCGTCGCCGATCGTCGAGAACGAGCCGGACTTGGGGATCTCCGCGATCTTGTCCGGGCCGTCGAGGACGCCGAAGATCAGGCCCAGCGCCGTCGCGGTGAAGATCCCGATCAGGATCGCTCCTCTGGCCCTGCGCGCCGTCAGGACGATCGTGACGAGCAGGCCGCCGAGCGCGATCATCGGCGGCCCGCCGGTGAGCACGCCGAGGCCGATCCCGGTCGCCTCGTTGTTGACCGTGATGCCGGCGTCGCGGAAGCCGACGAGCGCGATGAACAGGCCGATGCCGACGCCGATCGAGAGCTTGATCTCGTGCGGGATCGCGCGCATGATCGCCTCGCGCAGGCCGGCGAGCACGAGCACCACCGCGACCAGGCCCTCGATCACGACGCACGACATGGCGACCGGCCACGCGAGCTTGCGGCCGAGGACCAGGTCGAAGGCGACGACCGCGTTGAGGCCGAGCCCGGAGGCGAGCGCGAACGGCAGGTTCGTGGCGAGCCCCATGATCGCCGTGAAGACGGCCGCGGCGAGCGCGGTCGCCACCGTCACGGCGCCTGACGGCAGCCCGGCGGCCGACAGGATCGCCGGGTTCACGAAGACGATGTAGGCCATCGTCAGGAAGGTCACGACGCCGCCCAGGACCTCTGTCCGGACCGTCGAACCACGCTCGCTGATCTTGAACCGGCGCTCGAGGAACGGGCTCGATGCCGACGTGGTGGTCGCCATGGCCGAACGCTAGCGCGCATTCCGGCGGACGCGATCGACCGGCGGGCGGGTGGCTTCGCCCGCCGGCCGGGCGTTCAGCGCCGCGCGATCGCGGCGAGGATGTCGCCCATGCCGCCGCCCGTCGGCGTCTGCATCCAGGCGACCGCTGCGGTGCCGTCGGCCGCCGGCGCGGGCGTCGCCGCGAGCGCCTCCTGGGCGGGTCCGAGAGCGTCGCCGGGGCGCTGCAGGCGCCGTCCGCGTAGCGGGCGAGCTGGGCGGTCGCGAACAGGCCCTGCTTGTCCGGCCGCGGGTGCTCGAGCGCCCACGCCAAGGCCGCGGTGCCGCCGGCGCCGGACGTCAGCTCGGCCGGCCAGGCGAAGTCCGTCACCTCGCCCACGCGCACGGGTGCGCCGAAGCTCGCGCCCGGCCCGGCGTGCGCCGCGAGCACCTGCTCGCCGCCCACCCGGCGAGGAAGCCGTCGGACAGCGCGGTCACGGCCGGCGGCTCGAGCTCGGCGGGCTGGATGCCGCCGGGAGAGCCGAGCGGCTGCGCGGGGGAGGCGCTGCCGTCGGGCGCGAGCCCGTCGCCGCCGGCGGAGAGCACGTCGGCGTGAGCCGCGGCGGTGGGGAGGAGGAGCACCGCGCCGGACAGCAGCGCGGCGGAGAGGGACCGGCGAAGCGTCATCGGCCGAGCCAACCGCCACGCCCACCCGTCCGCCGAGGGTGTACGCGCGGGTACACCCGCTGCGCGCGCGCACCGCGGGCTCGCGCGCGAGCCCCGGCGGGCGGCGGGGCTTCGCGCCGGCCGCGGCTGCGGGCCGTCTCCGCGACGCGCCGGCACGGCTCTCGGTGCGCCCACGCCAGCGAGACCCCGCGGAGCCGCGATCGCTGCCCTAAAGACCTCTGAGGCATTTAGGTTGGGAGGCTCTCCGGCCGCCGGCGCGGTGAGTCGCGTGACGCCCGCCTGGCGGCTACAGGCGGCCTCGCGATGCCGCTTCGCCGCGCTCGTTGCGCCGCCGCGGGGGCCGCCGCAGGCGCTCTCCGCGACGCCGCCGGCCCGGTCTCACCGCGCGGCCGCCTGTGGAAGCCGCCCGCGGCTAGGCGCCTCGCGCTCGCGGCGTGACCCTCACCGGCGGCGCGGACGGTGCGCGCGAACGGCTCGCCAGGGATCGGAACTGCGCTGGTGAGGGGGAGCCGGTCCAACCCGGTCCGTTGGGGACGCGCAGGGGCTTCGCGCGAGCGCGTTCGATCAAAGATTGCGCGCGATTCGACCACGATCGATCGCGAAGGACCGAATCCGTCGGGGGGTGTGTCGCGTTTGTCAACGCATACTTGACAAACGTGACGCACCCCCTCGAGCGGGTGATCGTTTTGGCGCGCGGGCGCTCACTCGCCGGCGGGGCGGAGAGAGGTCGCGCGCAGATGGCGCGGGACCGCGGGCTGCGGGAGAGATCGCGCGCGCAGGTGGCGCGGGATCGCGGCCGCGACGAGAGATCGCGGGCGGGGTGCCGCGGGACCGCGGCGGCGACGAGAGGTCGCGGGCGGGGGGTGGCGCGGGATCGCGGCGGCGGCGGAGAGATCGCGGACGGGGTGGTGCGGGACGCCGGCGATGAGAGGTCGCGCGCGCAGGTGGCGCGGGACCGCGGCGGCGGCGGAGAGAGGTCACGGGCGGGGTCGCGGCGACGAGAGATCGCGCCCCGGGGCGCGGGACCGCGGCTAGCGGAGAGAGATCGCGGGCGGGGTGCCGCGGGACCGCGGTGGCGGGAGATAGATCGCGGGCGGGGTGGCGCGGGACCGCGGCGGCGGAGAGAGATCGCGGGCCGGGTGGCGCGGGACCGCGGCGGCGGGAGAGAGATCGCGGGCGGGTGGGCGGCGGGACCGCGGCGGCAAACGAGACGCGGGCGCGGAGCCGCGGCAAACGAGCGCCGCGCAAAGGGCCCGCCGGCCCGCCGCCCGGACCGGCGGCGGGCCGTGATCAGGCCTACTTCAGCCTCGGGTGCCTCGGCGACAGCGGCGCCGACAGCGCGGTCGGCGCGGGCGCCGGCGCCGCGACCGGGTCCACCGTCCAGTCGGGATGGCCCGGCATCGGCGGCGTCTTGGTCCCGTAGAGCCAGTCGCGCAGGAAGCCCGTCAGGTCGCGACCCGACACCTGCGACGCCAGGGCGATGAAGTCGTCAGTGCTCGCGGAGCGGCCCTCGTAGCGCTGCAGCCACGCGCGCTCGATCCGCTGGAACGTCGCCGCGCCGACGACCTGCCGGAGCGCGTAGAGCACGAGCGCGCCGCCGTGGTAGACCTGGAAGCTGAAGAGCGTGTCGGCGCTCTTGGGCGCGGCCACCGGCCCGTCGTCCGCGCGCCACTGGTCCCCGTGCGCGTAGACCGCGCGCATCAGGTCGTCGACGCTGGCGTAGCCGGTGTCGTCGGGGTAGCCCTCCGTGTCGTCGGCGAGCTCGCCCTTCTCCTCCGCGTAGAGGAACTCGTACCAGCTCGCGTGGCCCTCGTTGAGCCACAGGTCGCTCCAGGAGTACGGGGCGACGCTGTCGCCGAACCACATGTGCGACATCTCGTGCAAGAGCGTCGGCTCCCACACGCCCTGCGAGTAGTCGTCGAACCAGGACGTGTCGATCAGCTCGAGCGTCTGCGTCTCGAGCGCGAACCCGAGGTCGGCCTCGACGACGAGCGAGCCGTAGGTGTCGAATGGGTACGACCCGACGCGGGCCTGCATCCAGTCGATCTGCGCCGGCGTCACATCGAGCAGCGGGTTGATGCGGGCCGTAATCGGCTTCGCGGTGACGTCGCGCAGGAACACGCCTGAGTGGACGCCGAGGTTCGTCACGTCGTACTGGCCGACGGCGAGCTGAATCAGCTCGGTCGCCATCGGCTGGCGCTGGACGTAGATGAAGTGCGCGCGCCCGCGGTCGGTCCACTTCGCCGCGAGCACGCCGTTGGCGACCGCGGTCTGCCCGGCCGGCACGTCGAAGCGGATGTCGAACGTCGCCTTGTCGCGCGGATGGTCGTTGGACGGCAGGAAGTAGTGCGCCCAGTTCGGCTGCCCCGCGGTGGCGGAGCCGGCGGAGTGGACGAAGAACGCCTCGGTCGCCCCGTCGGCCGGATCCGGCTCGGTCGGCACGGCGGTGTAGTTCGCGACGGTGACGAGGAACCTCGCGCCGGCGCGCAGCGGCTTGCGCGGCGTGATCACGATGTCCTCGCCGTCGCGCCGCCACGCGGCGGGCTTCCCGTCCACGGCCACGCTGCCGACGCTCTGGCCGGCGAAGTCGAGATCGAAGCTCGACAGCGACTGGCTCGCCCGCGCGAGCATCGTCACGGTGCCGTCGACCGCTTGCGACGGGGCGCTCGTCGCGTAACGCAGGTCGAGGTCGTAGTGCAGCGCGTCGTAGCCCCCGTTGCCGAGCTGGGGGAACAGACGGTCGCCGAGGCCGGCGGCCCCGGGAGACGGCGAAGCGGCGCGAGCCGGCGCGGCGAGGATCGCCAGCACCGCGAGCGCGAGCACGAATGGACGTCGCATCGCACCAAATTACGCCTGTAGCGCATTCAATGCATCAGGCGGCGGTGACCTCCCGGGCGAAGACGTCGAAGACCTCCACGTAGCGATCGAGGTGCTCGTCGGTGTGCAGCACCGACAGCGTCCACTCCTCATCCTCGCCCGGCGTCATGAAGATGCCGTTGTTCATGTGATAGAGCCACGCCAGGTTGGTCAGCTCGTGATGGATGCTCGTCACGTAGTCGCGGTACTCGAGCACCGGCTCCGGCGACATCACGACGCAGCCCTTGGAGCCGAGGCCGACGGTGTGCGCGGGCAGCCCGTACTCGGCGATCACGCGGTCGCAGCCGGCCATCAACCGCGCGTTCGCCGCGTGCAGGCGCTCGTAGGCCGACGGCGTGAGCACGTCCAGGAGCGTCGCCTGCGCCGCCGCCATCGTCAGCGGGTTGCCGTTGAAGGTGCCCTGCTGGCGCACGGCCCCGGAGGCGACCAGCTCGCCCAGCTCCTCCGTCATGCCGACCGCGCCGCCCGGCAGCCCGCCGCAGATCGCCTTGGCCAGGCACACGACGTCGGGCCGCACGCCGAACAGCTCCGTCGCGCCTCCGGCCGCCACCGCCGCGCCGGTCTTGACCTCGTCGAAGATCAGGATCGCGCCCGCCGCGCGGGTCAGCTCGCGCACGCGGGCCAGATAGCCGTCGACGGGCGGAACGATGTTGATGTTCATCATCGCCGGCTCCATGATCACGCCGGCCACCCGCCCGTCGAGCTCGTCCAACAGCGCGCCGAGCGCGTCCGCGTCGTTGAACGGCACCGCGCGCGTGGCCTCCTCGGTCCCCGGGGCGTAGCCGAGCCCGTACGCCACCGAGGCCGGCCGCGAGCGCGGACCCATCGCCGACGGCGGCGGCTTGACCGACACCATTACGGCGTCGTGGTGGCCGTGGTAGGTGCCCTCGATCTTGACGATCACGTCGCGGCCCGTCGCGCCTCGCGCGAGATGGACGGCATCCATCGTCGACTCCGTGCCGGAGTTCGTGAAGCGCCAGCGCGGCAGCCCCCAGCGGCGGCGCAGCTCCTCGGCCACGACGATCGAGCCCTCGGTCGGCGCCGCGAAGTGCGTGCCGAGCTCCATCCGCTCCCGTACTGCGCGCGCGATCGCCGGGTTCGCATGCCCGACGCACATCACGCCGAAGCCGTTGTGGAAGTCCAGGTACTCGTTGCCGTCGACGTCCCACACCTGCGCGCCGGTGCCGCGCTCGAGGTACACCGGCCACGGATCGTTCTTCTGGAACTGGGACGGCACCCCGCCCGGCATCACTTTCCCGGCGCGTGCGAAGTACTCGGCCGAGCGCGCGGTGCGCTCGCGGTAGCGCGCTCGCTGTCGCTCCATCAGCGCGTTCACGACGTCGGCGGACGGCAGGGTGGCGGACATGGAGCGAGGCTACTCCTCAGTCCGGCGCCGCCACCGCGGTTCACTTGAAGTCCGACGCCCGGACGGGGTGACCGCCGAGCGAGCCCGCGATCGCGTCGCCCTTCAGTACGAGCGTCCCGCCGCTCGCCGCCGGCCCGCCGACGATCAGCCGGCCGCGCTCGCCGTTGTCGTCGATGAAGCCCGAGATGCGCAGCCCGCGGAACCACTCGACGCGCCGCAGCGTGATGCGGCCGCCCTTGATCGTCGTGTGGCCGCCGCGTAGGCCCGGCAGCCGCACCGTGCTCTTCGCGTCGGCGAGCAGCGTGCCGCCGACGAGCGAGTCGAGCGCGACGTTCTCGATCGTGAGCCTGACGCCGGTCAGCGTGCGGCCCGCGCGCCCCGGCAGCCGCGTGCGGGCGAGCGCGCCCGGCGTCGCGGGAAGGTACTCGACCGCGCCGACGTCGAGCGCGCCGCCCTTGCACTTGGACACGCCGCGTCCGTTCACGAACGCGACGACCGCCTTCAGCGCGCAGCCGGACGTGTCGGTGGTGATCACGGAGTGGCCGGCGCCGGGCACGCTGAGGAACCGTGCGTGCGGGTACTCGGCCGCGATCCGGCGCGCGTCCTCACTCGGCGTGCGCAGGTCCGCGCGGCCCGAGATCACGAGCGCGGGCACGTCCGGCCCCGGCGCGGGCACGCCCTGCGGGGCGGGCGTCGGCGGCCAGGCGGCGCACAGCGAGGCGGCCGAGAACGGCGCGACGGTCTGCGGCCGGAAGGGGGCGAACGGCGTCGCGTTGGCGGCGAGGTAGGCCTGCCAGGCGTCCGTGCGGCCGGGGAGCGGCGAGTCGGGCGCCCACGGCAGGTGGGACTCGATGCACGTCGTCGCCAGCAGTCGCGCCGCGTTGATCCCGTCGCTCTCGTCCTGCTCGGAGCCGCTCGCGAGCAGGCTCGTGAGGTGCAGCAGCGGCGCGGCGTCGCCCTTCGCCAGCGAGGCGACCGCGGCCGGGAGGAAGACGCGCACGAGCGGACTCGCGTCGCCCGCGAGCAGCGCGCCGTAGAGCGAGTCCTCGCCGACCTTCTCGCTCCGTACCCGGCCGGTCCTGGAGACCGCCGGGCCGCTGACCGGGGCGCGCTGGACGCGCAGCACCGCGGCGCGCAGCGCCGCCGCCGGATCGGGGATCGAGCGCCGGCACGGGTTCGTCGCGCATGCGTCCCGCAGCAGCCGGGGCATGCCCAGCTGGCGCAGCTCGAACGTGCCGTCGAGCTGCCCGACCGGCACCGGCGAGTCGAGGATCAGCCCGGCGGTGTGCTGCGGGAAGCGGCGCGCGTATTCGCCCGCGACCTTGGTCCCGTAGGAGACGGCGAGCAGCGTCAGCTTGTCCACGCCCAGCGCGACGCGCAGGTCCTCGAGGTCCAGCGCGGTCTCGGTCGTGTTCAGGAACGGGCGCTTGTCGCCGAGCTTGGCCGCGCACGCGGCGACCCGCGCCGGCGTGTCGATCGCCTTGCACTTCGTCGCCCCCGAGTCGCCCGTGCCGCGCTGGTCGACGAACACGATGTCGTGGTCGAGGTGCAGCGGGTCGAGCAGTCCGGTCAGGTCGCGGGTGAGCGGGATCGCCGACTGGCCGGGCCCGCCGCTGAGGAACACGATCGTGCCGACCGAGGTGCCGGTGGCGGGCATCACCGCGTAGGCGAGGGGAAGCGCTCCCGGCGCGCCGCCTGAGTGATCGAGCGGGACGCTGAGCTTGGCGCAGCGCGCGCCCTGAGGACACGCGGCCGCCTTGCTCGCCGCGGGAGCGGCGAGCAGGGCGGTGATGACGAGCAGGACGGCGCGCAGCATGCGCGCCACCCTAGTGCCGCTCAGCGGATCGCGCGGCCTCCGAGCGTGCCCGCGGCCGTGCGGCCGGAGAGCGTGATCGTCCCCGCCGCCGCGTTCGGGCCGCTGACGGTCAAGGTTCCCTTCGCCGGCCCCGACAGCGTGCCGGACACGCGCACGCCGCGGAACCACTCGACGCCGGCGAGCGTGACCGCGTGCCGCGACACCCGCGCGTAACCGGCGCGCAGGCCCGGGACGCGCATCGTTCTCGCGCTGGTCACCACGATGTCGCCGACGACGCCCGCGACCGTCAGCGCGACCGCCGTGAGCGTGCGTCCCGGCAGCCCGCCGACTCGCGTCGGCTTCAGGCCGGAGATGCTCGCGGGCAGGTACGGCGACGCGATCCCGAGCTTGGCGAGCGCCTTGCCGTCGCGGCGCTGCGAGCACTGCTGCAACGGCCGGCCGGCGAGGAACGCGACCATGCCGTCGAGCGCGCACCCGGTCGGCTCGGTGGTCAGGACCGAGTGCCCGGCCTCGGGGATCGTCAGCACCTGCGCGTGCGGGTACTGCGCCGCCGTGCGGCGCGCGTCCTCGGTCGGCGTGCGCAGGTCCTCGCGGCCGGAGAGCACGAGCACGGGCACGTCCGGGCCTTGGCTCGCGACGCCCTGCGGCGCCGGCGTCGCCGGCCACGCGGCGCACAGCGAGGCGGCCGAGCTCTCGAGCACGGTCGCCGGCCGGAAGGGCGCGAACGGCGCCGGGCCGAGACCGCCGGCGTAGGCCTTCAGCGCCGCCGCGCGCGACGCGACCGGCGAGTCGGGCGACCACGGCATGCGCCCCTCGATGCAGGTCGTCGCGAGCAGGCGCGCGGCGTTGATGTCGCCGTCGTCCTCGCCGGCGGAGCCGGCGAGCGCGGCGATGTGCAGGAGCGGGGCGGCGTCGCCGTCGGCGAGCGAGGCGATCGCGCCCGGCAGCATCGCGCGCGTCACCGGATCGAGGTCGCCGGCGGCCAGCGCGTTGAAGAGCAGCGACTCCGTCACGCGCTCGGTCGTCACCTTGCCCGAGCCGGTCACGAACGGTCCCTTCAAGGCGCCGCGCTGCAGCCGGCCGGCCGCCTCGGCAGCGCCGCGGACGGGTCGCGGACCGTCTGCGAGCACGCGCCGGGGTGGCAGACCTCGGCCAGCACACGGGGCGCGCCGAGCACGCGCTGGTCGACGAACACGAGGTCATATGACGCGCGCAGCGGCTTCAACAGCTTCGCGAGGTCCTTCGTCAACGGGATCGCGGCCTGCCCGGGGCCGCCGGCGAGTAGCACGATGGTGCCCGTGCGCTGCCCGGTCGCAGGCACCCGCGAGTACGCGACGGACAGGGTGCCGCGCGTCGCGTCTGAATGGTCGAGAGGCACTGAGACGGCGCCGCACTGCGCGCCCGCCGGACACGCCGCGGCGGATGCTCCGGGCGGCCCCGCGACGGCAAGGGCGACGGCGGCTGCGGCGACAGCGGGGAACGACCGACCTACGGGCATGCGCGCTCCGATGACCGGGGATGGATGAGCGGCCACCGCATCCCCGGCGCAGCGGAATCCCAACCTCCGGAGGTCTCGCCGCTGACCACTCAAGGCGTCACGAGCAGGTGGCGATGGGGCCGGTGACACGGCACACTTGGCAGGTGCCCAGCTTGTCGGCGTTCGGTTGGCTGCAGTTCGAGCGTCTCTGCGCCTCGGTCCTGCGTCTCGAGGCCGGAACCCCCGAGACCGCGTGGGAAGGGGACGCGGACCGCCATCGCGGGTTCGTGTCCCGCGAGCCGCTCGTCGTGAACGGCCGCACGCTCCCGGCGCCGGTGATCGTCCGCTGCCTCTGGCTCAGCGGCGGCCACGGCGCGCGCCGCCGGCGGCTGAAGCGCTCCGGTCAGGCGCTCGAGCCCCGGATCGCGAGCGCCGGCTCGCTGCTGACGTTCGTCAACGCGACGCCGGAGGAGCTCGACGACTCCGAGGTCCAGTTCCACCTCGGCATGCTGCACGAGGGCGTCGAGCACGTCGTCTTCGGCGAGGCCGAGCTGATGGCGGCGATCGAGCGCCACCCGGCCCTGCGGCTCGACCTGCCGTCGGCGCTGTCGGTCGGCGATCCGCGAGCGCGTCTGGACGCGGACGCGCTGGAGCGCTCCACGCTCGATCTCGACGCCGCCCTCGCGCTCGCCCCGGTGTTCGTCCCGACCGAGGCCTACGCCCGCAGCCTGGCGACCTTGCGCCGGCATGCCTTCGCCGTCCTCACCGGGCCGCCGGAGATGGGCAAGACGGCGATTGCGCGGATGCTCGGGCTGGCGCTCCTCAGCGACGGCTGGGAGGTTCACGAGTGCATGCGGCCGGAGGAGCTGTTCCGGCTCGCGACCCCGACGCGCCCGCAGCTGTTCATCGCCGACGACGCGTTCGGCTCGACCGAGTACCGCCCGGACGCCGCCGACCACTGGGCGCGCGAGCTGGACCGCGCCCTGCGGCTGACCGACACGCACCACTGGCTCGTGTGGACGTCGCGCCCCGCGCCGCTGCACGCCGGCCTGCGCCGGATCCATCGAGAACGCGGCGGCGAGCGCTTCCCGGACCCGGCCGCCGTGCACGTCGACGCCGCCGAGCTGAGCCCGCCGGAGAAGACGCTGATCCTCTACCGCCACGCGTGCGCCGCCGAGCTCACGCCCGCGCAGCGGCGGCTGGTCTACGAGCACGGGGAGGCGATCGTCGCGCACCCGCATTTCACGCCCGAGCGCATCCGCCGCTTCGTCTCCGGCCGGCTGCGCCGGCTGCCCGGCGACGTCGACGTCGCCGCGGCGGTCGACGCCGAGCTGGGCGAGCCGACGCAGGCGATGGCGACCTCCTACGCGGCGCTCGCCGACGAGCACCGCGAGCTGCTGCTGGCGATGCTCGACTCGCCGCCCGGCCCGGTCGCCGAGCGCGACCTGGCGGCGGCGCTGCGCCGGCACGCCGGCCACGGGCTCTCGCGCGCGCCCGTCGACCTCGTGGACCGCCTCACCGATCACTTCGTCCGGGTGCTGCGATGAGGGTCACGTGGGTGCACCCGAGCTGGCGCGACCTCGTGATCGCCGAACTGGCGCGCGACGTCGAGCTGCGCCGCCGCTTCCTCAAGCACTGCGGCGTCGACGGCGCGGCGCTCGCGCTCTCACGCGAGGGCGGGGGGGACGGCACCCGCGCCCGCCCGCTGCTGCGCGAGGACACCGACTGGGACGCACTCGGCGACGGCCTGCACCGCCTGTGCGACGAGCTCGACCCGCGCGAGGCGGTGCGCCTGCTCGCCGTGCTCGAGGGCGACGACGACGAGACGCGCGCGCTCACGTCGCAGGTGCTCGAGCGCATCGAGCGCTGCTGGAACGGGCAGGCGGTCGAGGTCGAGATGCTGGAGGCGTGGACGCAGGCGGCCGCGGGACTGCCGAAGACGAGGACCGTGGCCGCGACCTGGCTCGAGCTCGAGCCGGCCTGCGCGCCCGCGACGCCCGTCGAGCTCGAGCGCTTCGCCGACTGGCTGCGGCTCGCCGAGCTGCTGCGCGCGCACGACGACGAGCTGCTCGACGGGCTCGGCTTCCCGAAGCGCTTCAAGGCGGTGCTGGACGCGTTCGTGGACCAGCAGCCCGAGGACGAGCCGCCGTTCGAACGCGACCTGCGTCAGGAGGCCCGCCTGCGCCTCGTCCGGCTCGACCCCTCGCGCGCCGTCGCGATCCTCGACCAGGAGCCGGAGATCGTCGCCGACGTGCGCCGCTTCGAGATCCCCGAGCTCGACCCGCTGGCGCCGAGCTTCGCCGTCGACCGCGTCCTGCGCGACCTCGTCGATTAGCCGCGCAGGGCGGCGCGGCGGATCTTGCCCGACGCCGTCTTGGGCAGCTCGTCGATGAAGTCGACGACGCGCGGGTACTTGTACGGCGCCGTCTGCGCCTTGACGTGATCCTGCAGCTCGCGCGCGAGCGCGTCGGAGGGCGCGAAGCCGTCGCGCAGGACGACGACGGCGCGCACGACCGAGCCGCGCTCGTCGTCGGGCGCGGCGACGACCGCCGCCTCGTCCACGGCGGCGTGCGCGACCAGCGCCGACTCGACCTCGAACGGGCCGATGCGGTAGCCCGCGGAGATGATCACGTCGTCGGTGCGGCCCTCGAAGTAGAGGAATCCGTCCTCGTCGGCCTGCACGCGGTCGCCGGTCCGCCACGGACCTTCGTGCGGCGGCGCGCCTGCGTAATGGACGAAGAACGTCGGGTCGGTCGCCGGGTCGGTGAGCACGAGCTCGCCGTCGACCACCTCGAGCGCCACGCCGGGCAGCGGCCGCCCCATCGATCCGGGACGTGGAGTCTCGCCTTCGGGCGCGCCGGTCAGCTGGCCGGTCTCCGTCTGCCCGTAGCCGTCGCGGATCCACAGGCCGGTCGCCTCGTGCCAGGCGTGCAGCACCTCGGGATTGAGCGCCTCGCCGGCGGCGACCGCGCCGCGCAGCGAGCCCAGCGGGCGCAGCGTCGCGCGCTTGGCGATCACGCGGTACTCCGTCGGCGCCATGCAGAGCACGTCGACGCGCTCGCGCTCGATGATCTCCAGCCGCTCGTGCGGGTCGAAGCGCGCGTCGTGCAGGAGCGCGGCGGCGCCGCGCAGCCACGGCGCGATGAACGCGTTGCGGGCGGACTTCGACCAGCCGGCGGCGGCCGTGCACCAGACCAGCTCGCCGTCGCGCGGCGCGAGCCAGTGCTCGGCCTGCAGCCGCTGGCCGGGGAGGTAGCGCTGGCCGTGGACGGCCGCCTTCGGCTCGCCCGACGTGCCCGACGTGAAGATGACCATGCACGGGTCGCCGGGGCTCAGATCGGCGGGCGCGACCGCGACCGCGGTCGCGTCCTCGAACGGCGCCCACAGGGTGTCGCCCGCCCAGCCGGCCTCCTGCAGCGCGGTGCGGTTGCGCTCGTCGGCGACGACGAGCCGCGGCCGGGCGACCTCGAGCCGCAGCCGCAGGTCCTTGGGCCGCAGCTGCTCGGTGCACGGCAGCACGACGTAGCCCTGGCGAAAGCAGGCGAGCATCGTCAGGGCCCACTCGGCCCGCGTGCCGACGAGCGTCAGCACGACGTCGCCGCGGCGCACCCCCAGCGCGTGCAGCCGCCCCGCGAGCGCCGCCGCGGCGGCCGCGACCTCGCCGAACGTCCACTCCCGCCGGGTGCCGTCGCGGCGCAGCTCGACGAGCGCGCGCCGGCCGGGCGGCGCGGCCTCAATCGCATCACGGGTGAAGTTCACAGGGATATTCTGGATCGATGGCCGTCGCGCTAGACCAGAGGACCGACGAGCAGAAGGCGATCATCGAGATGGTCCGCCAGTTCGTCGACGAGCAGATCATCCCGCAGGCCGAGCACTATGACTCGGCCGACGAGTTCCCGGAGCCTATCGTCGCGCAGATGCGCGAGCTGGGGCTCTTCGGGGTAACGATCCCCGAGCAGTACGGCGGGATGGAGCTCGACCTCACGACGTACGCGATGATCGTGGAGGAGCTCTCGCGTGGCTGGATCTCGATCTCCGGGATCGTCAACACGCACTTCATCGGGTCGTATCTGCTGATGAAGTTCGGCACCGAGGAGCAGCGCGAGCGGCTGCTGCCGAGGATGGCCACCGGCGAGCTGCGGGCGGCGTTCAGCATGTCCGAGCCGGAGCTGGGCTCCGACGTCGCGGCGATCAAGGCCAGCGCGACCAAGGACGGCGACGAGTACGTCCTCAACGGCTCCAAGATGTGGGTCACCAACGGCCTGCTCTCGGGCGTGGTGTTCGTGCTGATGCGGACCGACCGCGATGCGCAGCCTGCGCATCGCGGGCTCACGTGCTTGATCGCCGAGAAGGAGCCGGGCGCGTCGGAGAACCCGGGCCTGACAGTCCCGCCGAAGATCAAGAAGCTCGGCTACAAGGGCGTCGAGTCGACCGAGCTGGTCTTCGACGGCTACCGCTGCCCGGCGAACATGATCCTCGGCGGCGAGCAGGCCGGCCTCAACAAGGGCTTCGCGCAGATGATGGACGCGCTCGAGGTCGGGCGCGTGAACGTCGCCGCGCGCGGCGTCGGGATCGCGCAGCGCGCGCTGGAGCTGGGCCTGAAGTACGCGCAGGAGCGCTACACGTTCGGCAAGCCGATCGCCGAGCACCAGGCGATCCAGTTCAAGCTCGCCGACATGGCGACCAAGGTCGAGGCCGCGCGGCTGTTGATGCTCAAGGCGGCGCGCCTGAAGGACGCGGGCGAGCGCTCAGACGTCGAGGCGGGGATGGCGAAGCTGTTCGCGTCCGAGACCGGCAAGGAGGTCGTCGAGGACGCCTTCCGGATCCACGGCGGCTACGGCTATTCGAAGGAGTACGAGATCGAGCGGCTCTACCGCGACGCGCCGCTGCTGCTGATCGGCGAAGGCACGTCGGAGATCCAGCGGATGGTCATCGGGCGCAAGCTGATCGCCCGCAACAAGGTCTGAGGGCGGGGCGCCGCCTCGCGGCGGCGCCCGGCGATCTCAGCGGACGCGGTAGCCCTTCGCCGTGTCCCAGTGCAGGTTCTTGGAGTACTTGCGCAGCGGGGCGTCGGAGCCCGAGATCTTCGTCCCGCTCGGCGCGCCGGGCGGGCAGATCGCGATGTAGCGCGCGTAGCCGCCGAGGCCGCCCTTGAACTTCGGGTAGCCGATCGAGATCAGGCAGCCGGTCTGCGGCACCTTGTCGAGGTTGGCGACTCCTTCCGCCTGCGTGTAGCCGTGGTGCATCAGCCAGGACTCGCCCTCGAGCGTCGGCGTCGTGTCCGTGTCCAGCGGCTCATGGCCGTGGAAGAGGATGTGGCGCTTGAGCTGGAGGAACTTGATGGCGTCCAGCGACACGCCGGGGAAGACCGGATCGGCGGCCAGCGCCTTCGCCTTCGCGGGGTCGTCGGTCCACTTCTTCGACCAGTCGCTGCGCACCATCACGACCGAGCCCTCGGGGATGCGGCCGTTCTTCTTCTCCCACGCCTGGATGTCGGAGACCTTCAGCGCGTACTTCGGGTCCTTCTTGACCTGCGGCACGATCGAGATCACGACCAGCGGCCGCACCGCGTAGGTCGCCGGCAGCTCGTCGATGCCCGGGTACTCGGGCGCCCAGTGCGCCGGCGGGTCGAGCTGGGTGCCGAACTGGTCGGTCGCGATCGTGTACTTCGTCGCCTCGAAGCCGTCCTTCGCGTACGTGTACGGCTGGCCGGTCGCGGGGTCGACTGTGGGCCCGAACGTCGCCGGGCCGAAGCCCTTCCAGACCGGCATGTTGGGCGTGATCGTGTGCGTCAGGTCGACGTAGCGGGCGCGCTTGAGCACCTGCTGGTAGGTCTGCCACAGGTCGACCGGAGCCGACTGCGCGGCGGTCGCCGGCTGGGCGTGCTGGTTGACGCCGACGGCATACGAGCCGGCGGCGAGCGCCGCGGCCGCGAGTGCCGTGGCGGCGGAACGTCCTTTCACCCTTCCCCCTTGATGGAATGAGCACGAAACACTAACGCCGCACGTTGGCGATGCGCACGTGCATGTGGTCGTCGTGGTAGATGAGCGGGACCACGACGTTGCGCGGGCCGTGCAGGTCGAGGTGCGGGCCGACGAAGATCTTCTGCGCTCCGGCCGCGACGAAGCGGTCGACCAGATCCTGCGCGAGCGCCCGGTCGACCTGCGACGGCTTGAACGCGCGGAGCTCCAGCCCGTCCTTGCGCGGGTACAGGACGTCGGCGTCGAGCCCGTTCTGGTGCGAGGCGTGGCCGAGCCCGCCGTACTTGCGCCCGAACGGGCCGCCATGCGGGCGCGAGAGGTCCATCACGCCGACCCGCTGCACGCTGTCGTGCTCGGTCCGGTACGCGTGGAAGACGCGCAGCAGCAGGCTCACGAGCCGGTCGGTGCCCCACCGGCGGTCGGGCCGGTTCGGCGAGACGTCGTAGACCGGGTCCCACGTGAAGTGATCCTCGCCGAAGTCGGCGAGTTGCACGCCGTGCAGGAGCCGGCCGTGCGAGAACGGCTTGCCGAGCGCGATCGACCGCTGCGGCTGGACCGGCGGGTCCTGCACCGGGCGCGCGGCGGCCGGGCAGGCGAGCAGCACCAGCGCGGCGATGGCGAGCAGGGTGGGACGCACCGGCGTATGGTTGCTCAATGGCGTTGCCGGAGGGAACCCATCTGGACCTCCTGCGTGACGCGATCGCCACCGAAGGCCGCGCGCAAACGGCGCTGCTGAGCGGAAACGACGCCCGTGACGCGTTCCGCGCGGCGTCAGATCTCTACCGCCGCTCGTGGGAGGCGGCGCCCCCGGAGAGCTACGGGCGGCTGATCGGGATGCTCAAGGCGGCGGTGATCGCGGGCGACGCGGCCGACGCCGCGGGATACGCGCGCGTCGCGGTGCCGGACGACGCCCACTCGCCGCCCGCCCGCTACGCCGTCGCGATCGCGGCGCTGATCGAGGGCGACGCCGAGGCGGCGACCGCGGCCGCCGCCGGCATGCGCGCGGGCTCCGCCGCATTCAATCGCGCGGCCGCCGCGATCGAGGCGATCGCCGCCCGCGACGGCGGCGCCTACGACGCGGCGATCCGCGCCATCCTCGACGACTTCGAGGCCCGCGACCAGCATCTCACCGGCGTCCGCATCGCCGACACCGCCCTGATGCTCGAGCGGCTCGCCGGCGATCTCGCGGCGCATCCCGCCTCGCCGCTGCTGCCGGTCTAATCCTGTTCGCGCGGGCCCGGGTAGCGCGGCAGCCCGTCGTCGGGCAGCGGCTCCCAGTCCGGCGAGGCGTCGACCCATTGGTGCCAGCGCGGGCGGATGCCGGGGTCGCCGTCGAGCGCGCCGAGCCGGATCGCGACGACGCCGCCTGATCCCGGCTCGCCGGCCCAGACGTGGCCGCCGCACGACGCGCAGAACGACTTCGGGAACCCCTCGTCCGGCCGCCAGGTCCTGATCGAGTCCGCTCCTTCGAGGATCTCGACCGCGTCGGCGGCGACCATCCCGCTCAGCGCGCCCAGGGGCACGCCGGTCCGATGCTGGCAGCGCGTGCAATGGCAATAGCCCGCGGTGGAGAAGTCCGCGTCGACGCGGAAGCGGACGGTGCCGCACATGCAGGAGCCGGTGACCATGCTTGCAGCGTATTCCGGCGCGCCGCGACGGGTAGGCATACGGCGTCATGCGCCGTCTCGCCGTCCTCTGCGCCGCCGCCGTCGCCGCGCTCGCGGCCCCCGCCGCCGCCACCGCCCTCCCGCCGTCCTGGACCGACGCCACCTACTTCAACGACGCGTCCCAGCCCGCCGCGGACCCGTATGTCCTGCACGACGCCGCGACCGGCTACTACTACGCCTACTCGACCGACGGCGCGGGCCCTGGCTACCACTTCGGCGTGTACCGCTCGGCCGACCTCGCGACGTGGGAACGGATGCCGGGCGGCGCGCTGCCCGCGGACGACCCCGACCAGTGGGGCAACGACTGGTTCTGGGCGCCGGAGGTCTACCGCAACCCGCGCACCGGCTGGTACTTCCTCTTCTATGCCGCGCGCTCGGACGCCAACAAGCAACGGTGGTTCGGATACGCGGGCTTCGAGGAGCCGTGCAAGATCGGTGTCGCCGTCTCGCGCTCGCCCGCCGGCCCGTTCCGCAACATCTCCGACCAGCCGATCGGCTTCAACCCGTACGACCCGGACTATCACGACGTCAACCTGCTGATGGGGCCGGATCAGCGCACGCCGCCGGCGACGCTCGCCGAGGGCGAGAAGGCGCCGCTCGGGACCTACATCCCCACGATCGACCCCGACGTGCTGTTCGACGGCGGGCGCATGTACCTCTACGTCTCGCGCAACGCGTACCGCAACTGGAACTGGGACACCGACCTCGGCAAGTACGTCGAGGAATCCAACATCATCGCCGTGCCGCTGACCACCGCCTGGTGGAGCGACCCGGCGGCGCGCACGATGCCGTCGATCGCGCCCGCCTACCAGGGCGCCAACGACCGCCCGGGCGGCCCGGCCGGCCCGCGCCGCGACGGCTACGTGACCGTGCTCGACTACGGCCACGACAAGCAGCCGTGGGAGAACGCCGACGTCAACGACTACGCGCTCAGCAACGGACAGAAGAAGGACCGGCGCTGGGAGGAGGGCTCGAGCATCCTGCGCGCGGGCTCGACCTACTACCTCACATACTCCGCCAACAACTGGGAGACGCCCCAGTACGGCGTCGGCTACGCGACGTCGAGCAGCCCGCTCGGGCCGTTCAAGAAGGCGGCGGCCAACCCGATCCTGCATCAGGATCCCGCGATCGGCATGTATTCGACCGGGCACGGCAGCATCGCCGCCTCGCCCGACGGCAGCGAGCTCTACTACGTCCATCACGGCCGCCCCAGCCCCGGCACCGAGCAGCGCCGGCTCTACACCGAGCGGATGCGGCTGGCCGGCGGGCAGCTCAGCATCGAGCAGTCGACCGGCGACGAGCCGATCCCCTCGGGCGTGGCGCCGTACCGGCTGCGCGCGAGCGCGCGGGCGCTCGTCCTGCGCAGCGGCAGCGAGCGGCGCCTGCGCTGGCGGGTCACGAGCGCCGACGGCGCCGAGCTCGCGCTCGCCAACCCGCTCAACCGCGTCGACGCCGCCGCGCCCGGCGCCGCGGTGGAGCTCCAGGGTTCCGGGCCGGACGGGGTCACCGTCGCCGCGCGAAGCCCTGGCCGGACGACCATCACGCTGACCTACCAGCGCCGGCTGGCCGCGGGCGGCTACCGCGACGTCGCCGGCGCGCGCGGGCCCGTGTCCGTTCGGATCCCCGTCGTCGTCAGGTAGGGGTGACGTAGGCCCCGGACAGCCCGCCGTCGACCAGGAACGTGGACGCCGTGATGTACGAGGACTCGTCGGACGCGAGGAAGAGCGCCGCGTTGGCGATCTCGCGCGCCGCGGCGAAGCGGCCCATCGGGAGGTGGACCATGCGGCGGGCGGCCTGCGCGGGATCGGCGGCATAGAGCTCGCGCAGCAGCGGCGTGTCGACCGGTCCCGGGCAGAGCGCGTTCACGCGTACGCCGCGGCGGGCGAACTCGACGCCGAGCTCGCGCGTGAGCGCGAGCACCGCGCCCTTGGACGCGGTGTAGGAGATCTGCGACGTCGCGGCGCCCATGACGGCGACGAACGAGGCGGTGTTGATGACCGAGCCGCCGCCGGCCTCGAGCAGGCGCGGGATGCCGTACTTGCAGCAGAGGAAGACCGAGCGCAGATTGACGTCCTGCACGCGCTGCCACCCCTCGAGCGTCGTATCGAGCACGGAGCCGTCGTCGTCGGGCGAGATGCCCGCGTTGTTGAACAGCACGTCGAGGCGGCCGAAGCGCGCCGTCGCCTCCTCGTACATCGAGCGCACCGACTGCTCGTCGGCGACGTCGCAGGCGATCGAGAGGTCGACGTCGGCGACGTCGTCCAGGTCGACGCCGACCACGGTCGCGCCCTCCTCGCGGAAGCGGCGCGCGGACTCCCCACCGATGCCGCCTGCCGCGCCCGTCACGACGCACACCTTCCCCGCCAGCCGTCCCATCACCCTCCTGTCGCGTAGTACATGGACTTCATCTCGGTGTAGGGATGGAGGGTCACGCCGCCTCCACGTTCCCGAGCGCGTCGCGCGCGGCCTCCACGAGCGCGGCGATCTCCGCGCCCACCGGGTCGGCCTCGGGGTGCCACTGCACGCCCAGGGCGAAGCGCCGCGACGGGTCCTCGATCGCCTCCGGCAGGTCGTCGATCGACGCCCGGCCGGTCACCTCCAGCCCTTCGCCGATCGCGTCGACGCCCTGGTGGTGGTGCGACTTGGTCGCGTGCACCACCTCCCCGGCCGCCCGCGCGGCGAGCGACCCGTGCACGAGCCGCACGTCGTGGTCGCCGAACGCGCCCGGCGTCGCGCGGTGATCCTCGTGCCCGTAGACGTCCGGGAGGTGCTCGATCAGCGTTCCCCCGCGCGCGAGGTTCATCAGCTGCATCCCGCGGCAGACGCCGAGGAACGGGAGGTCGCGCTCCATCGCGCGCGTCGCCAGCGCCAGCTCGAACGCGTCGCGCTCCGGGTACTCGCCGTAGTCTGCGCCGCCGGCGAGCAGCAGTCCGTCGAGCAGATCGAGCGTCTCGTCAGGATCGAGGGCCGCGGCCGGGTCGGGCGGCAGCAGCAGCGCGAGTCCGCCCGCTCGCTGCACGGCCACCGCGTACGAGCGCGGCAGCAGCACCGCCTCGTCGTCCCACACGCTCCAGCGCGCCCGCTCGATCGCGGCGCACAGCCCGATCACCGGCCTGTTCACCGCTCGACGACCCCGGCGGCCTCATCGAACTCCACCGTCCGCACCGGCCCCTTGAACGTGTGCTTGGCGCGCACCGCCCACCACACGCCGACGATCAGCAGCAGCCCGCCGACCGTCACCGGCGCGTAGTTGAGGTACTTGATGTCGAACTCGTCGCGCCACGGCACCGCGGCGGGCGTGAACGGCAGGCAGAAGATGATCACGCAGATCGCGACCCAGATGATCGCTGCGGGGTTGATCCAGCGGTACTTCGCGCCGAGCGTCCACGGGCCGGGCTCGAAGTCGTCGCCCTTGCGCCAGCGCAGGAAGACCGGCATCACGTAGGCGATGTAGAGCCCGATCACGCAGATCGAGACGACGGCGAAGAACGCGTACGGCGCGCCGTTGGCGTCGCCGGCGAGCGCGGGCGCGGTCATGAGCAGCGCGCAGACGCACGAGAAGACGACGGCGTAGGCCGGCACGCGGTGGTGGTTCAGGCGCGTCCACAGCCGCCAGCCGGGCATCGCGCGGTCGCGCGAGAACGCGTAGGTCATGCGCGAGCAGCTCGTCACGCACGCCATGCCGCAGAACAGCTGCCCGATCGTCGCGATCAACACCACCATCTTGTCCCAGCCGGGCGTGAGCGCGGTCGAGAAGACGGCGAGCGAGGAGCCGGCGCCCTTGTTGATGCCCGCCACGTCGGTCGCCGCGAACGTGATCGCCAGCAGCACGATCCAGCCGCCGACGCCCGACCAGAAGACCGAGCGCCAGACGCCCTGCGCCGCCGCCTTGGCCGCGCCCTTGGTCTCCTCGGAGATGTGCGCCGACGCGTCGTAGCCCGTCTGCGTGTACATCGTCAGCAGGAACCCCAGCGGCAGCACGTAGAACCAGAACATCCCGCCGCCGAAGCCGGAGTTGTTGATGCGGTCGGTGAAGACGAAGTCGACGCTCTGGTGCGTGTCGGGCACGAACGCGAGGATAAGGACGATCGCCGCGACGCCCGCCACGTGCCAGAACACGGAGATGTTGTTGAACAGCGCCACCAGCGGCGAGGAGAAGATGTTGATCAGCGCGTGCAGCGTGAGGATGACCGCGAATAGGAAGAACGTCTCCGACAGCACGTGCGCGGAGTCGCCGAAGTTCGCGAAGCCGAGGTTGAGCGAGTAGAGGCTCAGCGTGGCGTTCAGGAACTGCGCGCAGCCGTAGTCGACGGAGGCGACCACGCCGATCAGCCCGACCCAGTTCAACCACCCGGTGAACCAGCCCCAGCGCGGGCCGCCGAGCGTGGACGCCCAGTAGTAGATGCCGCCCGCGGTCGGATACGCGCTCACCAGCTCCGCCATCGAGAACGCGACCAGCAGGATCAGGCCGCAGATGATCGGCCAGCCCCACGAGATCGCGATCGGGCCGCCGTTGTTCCACGCCTGCCCGTAGGTCGTGAAGCAGCCGGCGAGGACGGAGATGATCGTGAAGGAGATCGCGAAGTTCGAGAACCCGCTCCATGCGCGCTGGAGATCCTGCTTGTAGCCCAGCTCGGCGAGGCGACGTTCGTCGTCGTGCAGTTCCTTCGGCGCGACCTGCGTCATGAAGCCCTCCCCACGTAAAGGTATGGTCCTCCGTCCTCTTGGCGGAATGTATCAGTCGCTACGAGGGAAGCAGGCCGGCGAGCACGTGCTCGGTGCCGCGCAGGTGCTCGGCCATGATGCGCATCGCCGTGGCGGAGTCGCGCCGCTCCAGGCAGGTGACGACACGGGCGTGCTGCCCGTTGGCCCACTCGAGCACCTGCGGCGGATGCGCGATGTAGCTGATGAGATCGGTCATCGCGCCCTGCGCCTCGGTCATGGCCGCCACCAGCCGCGGCGAGCCGGTCGCCTCCGCGAGCCCGATGTGGAAGCGCACGTCGGCGTGGCGGTAGGCCGGGTAGTCGTCCAGGCAGCCGCTCATCGTCGCCACGAGCTCGCCGAGCGACTCGATCGCCGCGGGCTCGGCGCGCTCAGCCGCCAGCACGGCGACACCGAGCTCCACCGCCAGCCGTGCGTCGCAGCGGTCGCGCCAGTGCGCGAGCACCTCGGCCGTCGGCGGCTGGGCGACCGGCTGGGACTCCGCCACGAACGTCCCGCCGCCGCGCCCGCGCACGGCGTGCAGGTGGCCGCTCTGCCCCAGTGCGGTGAGCGCCTGGCGCAGCGTCGAGCGCGCGATCCCGAGCTGCTCGCACAGGTCGCGCTCCGCCGGCAGCCGCGTGCCGGGCGCCAGCAGGCCGAGCTTGATCGCGGTGCCGAGGCGCTCGAGCGTCTCCTCGAACGCCGTCTGGCCCTTGACCGGCGCGAAGATCGCCGAGAAGGCGGTCTCGTCCGCCGGTCGCCGCAAGCTCCGTTGGGACGACGTCAGAGGCGTTCGAACCCCCTGACCCGCTCCCAGTCGGTCACCGCCGACTCGAACGCGGCGAGCTCGACGCGGGCGTTGTTGAGGTAGTGCGCGACGACCTCGTCGCCGAACGCGCCGGCTGCGACGCGGCCGGCGGCGAACAGGTCGTGCGCCTCGCGCAGCGTCGCGGGCACGCGCGGCTTGTCCGCCGTGTAGGCGTTGCCCTCGACGCGCGGCTCGAGCGGCAGCTCGTGATCGAATCCATGCAGCCCCGCGGCGATCATGGCGGCGAGCGCCAGGTAGGGGTTGACGTCGGCCCCCGGCAGCCGCAGCTCGATCCGCAGCGCGTCGCCGTGGCCGACCACGCGCAGCGCGCACGTGCGGTTGTCGCGGCCCCAGGCGACGGCGGTCGGTGCGAACGAGCCCGCCGCGAAGCGCTTGTACGAATTGACGTTGGGCGCGTAGAACAGCGTCAGCTCGCGCAGCGCGGCGAGCTGGCCGGCGAGGAACTGCTCGAACGCGGTCTGGTCGGAGGCGAACACCGCCGAGCCGTCCTCGCGCTGGAGCGAGAGGTGGATGTGGCACGAGTTGCCCTCGCGCTCGTCGTACTTGGCCATGAACGTGATCGCCATGCCCTCCTGGGCGGCGATCTCCTTGGCGCCGGTCTTGTAGATCGAGTGCTCGTCGGCGGCGCGCAGCGCGTCCGAGTAGGCGAAGTTGATCTCGTGCTGGCCGTCGTTGCACTCGCCCTTGGAGTTCTCGACGAGCATGCCGGCGTTGGTCATCTGGCGCCGGATCCGGCCGATCAGCGGCTCGACCCGGCCGGTCGCGAGCATCGAGTAGTCGAGGTTGTACCGGTTGGCCGGCGTCAGGTCGCGGTAGCCGTTCGCGAACGCGTCCTCGTAGGTGTCCTTGAAGACGATGAACTCGAGCTCGGTGGCGGCGGAGGCCTTCAGGCCGCGCTCGGTGAGGCGCTCGAGCTGGCGGCGCAGGATCTGGCGCGGGGACTGCGCGACCGGGGCATGGTCGTCCCAGGCGAGGTCGGCCAGGCACAGCGCGGTCTTCTCGTGCCACGGGACCGGCCGCAGCGTCTCGAGGTCGGGCACCATCGCGAAGTCGCCGTAGCCGCGCTCCCACGAGGCGATCTCGTAGCCGCCGACGGTGTTCATCTCGACGTCGACGGCGAGCAGGTAGTTGCACGCCTCGGCGCCGTGCTCGACGACGGAGTCGAGGAAGTGGCGCGCCGTGAGCCGCTTGCCCTGCAGGCGGCCCTGCATGTCGGTGAAGGCGAGCAGGACCGTGTCGATCCGCCCGGCCTGTGCTGCGTTGCGCAGCTGCTCCAGGTTCAGGCCGTCCATGGAAGGCGAACGCTACCTCTCGCGGCATCTTGACACGATCGTCACAAGCTGGATAGCGTGCGCGCACCGCCAAAGGACTAGACCAATTCCGAAAGGGTCTGACCGAATGACAGCGACCGCACGTCCTGCCGCCGGCGCCGTCGACGACAGCGCCGACCTCGCGCAGTTCGGCTATGAGCAGCGCCTGCACCGGCGGCTGCACTTCTTCAGCTCGTTCGCCGCCGCGTTCTCCTACATCTCGCCGGCGACGGGCATCTTCACGCTGTTCATCCTCGGGGTCGGGACGCTCGGCGGCGCCTTCTTCTGGACGTGGCCGGTCGTGGCGCTCGGGCAGTTCATCGTCGCGATGAACTTCGCCGAGGTCTCGAGCCACTTCCCGATCGCGGGCTCCGTGTTCCAGTGGACCAAGTACCTCGCGCGCTCGAAGGCCTACGCGTGGTTCTCCGGCTGGATCTACCTGTGGGCGGGCGCGCTGACGATCGCCGCCGTCGTCGCGACGCTGCCGCTGACCCTGATCCCGATGCTCGACGACATCGGCATCTCGATGAACGCCGGCTCGCTCACGAACCAGAAGTGGATCGCGGCGATCGCGCTCGTGGTGATCACGCTGATGAACGTCTTCGGCGTGCGCGTGGTGGCGCTGATCAACAACACCGGCGTGCTGTTCGAGCTGCTCGGGCTGTTCGTCTTCGCGATCATCCTCGCGCTCTTCCACAACAACCAGGGCGTCGGCGTCGTCTTCCACACCGGCGGCGCCGACTTCACCGCGGGCAACTTCCTCGTCGCGATGTTCATGGGCCTGTTCGTGATCTACGGGTTCGACACGGCCTCGACCCTCGCGGAGGAGACGCGCGACCCGCGGCGCGCGGCGCCGCGCGCCGTGCTCGGCTCGATCGGCGCCGCGTTCGTGATCGGCTTCGTCTTCCTCTGGGCGATGCTGATGGCGATCCCGGGCGACCTCTCGAAGGTCGTCGCCGGCGGCGGCATCTCGCCGCCGGAGATCATCCAGGGCAACCTCTCGAGCGCGCTCGCGACCGGCTACCTGTTCGTCGTCTCCTTCGCGATCTTCGTCTGCTGCCTGGCGATCCAGGCGTCGACGATCCGGCTCGCCTACGGCATGGCGCGCGACCGTCAGCTGCCGGGCTCGAGCGTGCTGCAGACGGTCAACGAGCGCACGGGCACGCCGGTCGGCGCGTGCATCGTCGTCGCGCTGATGGCGGCGCTGTTCCTGCTCAAGTACGCCGGCGTGGCGTACATCGCGATCGCCGCCAGCGGGATGATCTACCTCTCCTACCTGCTCGCGAACCTCGCGATCCTGCGCGCCCGCGGCCGCGGCTTCCCGACCACGCCGGGCGCCTTCTCGCTCGGGCGCTGGGGCCGGCTCGTCAACATCCTCGCGCTCGTCTGGGGCGGCTCGATGCTGATCAACTTCGCCTGGCATCGCGTCGCCACCAACCCGAAGGCGAGCGAGACCGGCGGCCTGCTCTCGTTCCCGGGCTTCCTCAACGACATCCCGATCCTGTGGCTGGTGCTCGGCTTCGTGTTGATCGTCGGCGGCCTCTTCTACGCCGCCCGCCGGCACGAGATCCCGGCGCCGAAGGTCCCGGAGAGCGCGAGGGCAGAGCTGGCGTGACCGGCGACGGCTCGCCCAGGGGGCTCGCGTCGCTGGGAGCAATCGCCCAGGGGGCGATTCTCTCGGGCGGGGTGACGGGCGACGTCTCGCGCTGCGCGCTCGCGTCGCTGGGAGCAATCGCCCGGGGGGCGATTCTCCCGGGCGAGGTGACGGGCGACGCCTCGCGCTGCGCGCTCGCGTCGCTGGGAGCAATCGCCCAGGGGGCGACTCGATGAGCAAGCTGACCCTGCGCCTGCGCCGTCGCGACGACGAGCCGGCCTGGGCGCAGATCGCGGCGCAGCTGGCGCAGCGCATCGAGGGCGGCGAGCTGTCCGCGGGCGAGCGGCTCCCGCCCGAGCGCGCGCTCGCGCAGGCGTTCGGCGTGAGCCGGATGACGCTGCGCCAGGCGCTGGACGCGCTCGCGCGGCGCGGGCTGGTGGACCGCGGCGTGGGGCGGGGGACGTTCGTGCGCGCGCACCAGATGCGCGTCGAGGCGCGCGTGGTGCGCGTGGACCCGGACGGCGACGAGCTGCGCGTCGTACTCGCGCTGCCCGCCGGCGAGCTGGAGCCGCGCGCCGGGGAATCGCTGCTGGTGGAGCGGCCGTGAGCGGGGCCGCCGGCGTGACCCCCCTGGCGGCCGCGATCGATGCGCTGCGGCCGGTCCTGGGCGAGCCGGAGTCCGAGCCCGAGCGTCTGGAAGGCGGCATCACGAACCGCAACTACCGCCTGCGCTGGGCGGGCCGCGACTGCGTCCTGCGGCTGCCGGGCAAGGAGACGGCGCTGCTCGGGATCGATCGCGCGACCGAGCGCGACGCGACGCGCGCCGCCCGCGGCATCGCGCCCGACGTGATCGCGTTCGAGCCGCGGCTCGAGTGCCTGGTCACGTCGTTCATCGTGGGCCGCCCGGTCGGCGCCGAGGAGCTCCGCGGGCCGCTGCTGGAGCAGGTGGCGGCAGCGCTGCGCAGCGTCCACTCCGGCCCGCCGCTCGGCTACGCGTTCTCGCCGTGGCAGCGCGTCGCCCGCTACCGCGCGACCGCGCTGCGCCGCGGCGCGCCGCTGCCCGCCGGCTTCGAGGAGGTCTCCGCCGCGGCGGCGCGGATCTCGGCCGCGCTCGGGACGCGCGCGTCCGCGCCGTGTCACAACGACCTGCTGATGGCGAACTTCATGCACGACGGCGAGCGGGTCCGGCTGCTCGACTGGGAGTACGCGGGCCAGGGCGACCCGTTCTTCGACCTCGCGAACCTCGCGTCCGACAACGACTTCGACGAGGCGTGCGAGGAGCGCCTGCTGCAGGCGTACCTCGACGCGCCGCCGCGCGCCGACCAGCTCGCCGCGCTGCGGCTGATGCGCGTGATGGCGGCGTTCTGGGAGGCGATGTGGGCGGTCGTGCAGAGCGCGGTCTCCGAGCTGGACTTCGACTTCGGCGCATATGCCGCGGCGCACCTCGCGCGCGTGCGCGAGCGGCTCGCCGACCCGTGCTTCGAGGCCTGGCTGCGGGATGCGCGGCCGGTCCCGGCGCTGCCGCCTGAGGGGCGCGGCGGCGCGTGAGCCCACGGTCGGCGCCGCCGCGGCGCGCTTCGGAGCTTCCGGCGAGCGCCCGCTGCGTGATCGTGGGCGGCGGCGTGGCCGGCGCCTCGATCGCCTACCACCTGGCGCGGCTCGGGTGGCGCGACGTCGTGCTGCTCGAGCGTGCGGACCTCACGAGCGGATCCACGTTCCACTCCGCCGGGCTCGTCGGACAGCTGCGCGCTTCGCTGACGCTGACGCGGATGATGATGTACTCGGTCGAGCTCTACCGGACGCTCGACTGCGGCTGGGTCGAGTGCGGCGGCCTGCGCCTGGCGTGCTCGCCGCAGCGCTGGGAGGAGACGCGCCGCCAGGCCGGCTGGGCCTCGACGTTCGGCCTGCCGCTGGAGCTGATCTCGGGCGAGGAGGCGGCGACGAAGTTCCCGCTGATGAGCACCGCGGGCGTGCTCGGGGCGTCGTGGCTGCCGACCGACGGCTACCTCGATCCCTCGCTGCTGACGTTCGCGCTCGTCGACGGCGCCCGGCGCGGCGGCTGCGCCGTCTTCACGCGCACGCGGGTCACGGGCTTCGACCTGCGGCGCGGGCGCGTGTGCGGCGTGAAGACCGACCGCGGCGACATCGAGTGCGAGGTCGTGGTCAACGCCGGCGGCATGTACGCCGCGGAGATCGGCGCGCTGGCCGGCGTGCGCGTGCCGATCGTGCCGATGGCGCACGAGTACCTGGTCACGCAGCCGTTCAGGAACCGCAACGGGCATCTCCCGACGATGCGCGACCCCGACAACCTCATCTACTTCCGCGAGGAGGGGGCGGGGCTCGTGATGGGCGGCTACGAGCGCGAGTCGGCGCCCTGGCATGCGGACGGCGGGATCCCCGCCGACTTCAACGGCCGGCTGCTCGAGGAGGACTGGGACCGCTTCGAGCCGATCGCGGACGCCGCGCGCATGCGCGTCCCGGCGATGGAGGACGTGAAGGTCACCAAGCTCATCAACGGGCCTGAGGCGTTCACGCCCGACAACGAGTTCTGCCTGGGGGAGACGGCGGTGCGCGGGCTCTTCGTCGCCGCCGGGTTCTGCGCGCACGGGCTCGCGGGCGCGGGCGGCGTCGGGCGGGTGATGGCGTCCTGGATCGACTCCGGCGAGCCGCCGCTGGACCTGTGGAACATGGACGTGCGCCGCTTCGGCGAACACTACCGCTCGCCTCGCTACACGCTGGCGCGCGTGAAGGAGACCTACGAGACCTACTACGACATCAAGTATCCGAACCACGAACGAGCGGCCGGGCGCCCGCTGCGGGTGTCCCCGATCTACGCGTGGCACCAGGCCCACGGCGCCGTGTTCGGGGAGAAGTCGGGCTGGGAGCGCGTGAACTGGTACGCGGCCAACGAAGGCGCGGACGCGGAGCGCCCGCGCGGCTGGGCGGGGATGCACTGGTCGCCCGCGATCGCGGCCGAGCACCGGGCCGCGCGCGAGGCCGCGGCGCTGTTCGACGAGACGTCGTTCGCGAAGTTGGAGGTCTCCGGCCCGCGGGCGGCGGAGCTGCTCGAGCGGTTGTGCGACAACCGCGTCGCGCGCGAGGTCGGCAAGGTCACCTACACGCAGATGCTCAACTCGCGCGGCGGGATCGAGTGCGATTTCACGGTCGCGCGGCTCGCCGAGGACCGCTTCTCGATCGTCACCGGCACCGCGTTCGGCCGCCACGACCTGGCATGGATCGCGCGCCACGCGGGCGAGGGCGTCGACGTCGTGGACGTCACCTCGCGCTGGGCCTGCATCGGGTTGTGGGGTCCTCGGGCTCGTGCCGTGATGGTCGGCGCGTGCACGGACGATCTGACATTCCCCTACATGAGCTGGCGGGACATCGCCGTCGGCGACGTGCCGGTGCGCGCGCTGCGGGTGACCTACGTCGGCGAGCTCGGGTGGGAGCTCTACTGCCCGGCGGAGTACGGCACGGCGCTGTGGCGGACGCTGTGGGAGGCGGGCGCGCCGCACGGGCTCGTCGCCGGCGGCTACCGCGCGATCGACTCGCTGCGGCTCGAGAAGGGCTACCGCGTGTGGGGCGCCGACATCACGTCCGACGACACGCCGTACGAGGCGGGGCTCGGGTTCTGCGTCAAGCGCGACAAGGAGTTCCTCGGGCGCGCGGCGCTGGTGGAGGAGCCGGCGCGGCGGCTGTGCTGCCTCGTGCTCGACGACCCGCGCGCGGTCGCGCTGGGGAACGAGCCGGTGCGGGTGGACGGCGCGGTCGCGGGGCGCGTGACGAGCGGCGGCTACGGCTACACGGTCGAGTGCTCGATCGCCTACGCGTACCTGCCCGCCGAGCACGCGCAGCCCGGGACGGAGGTCGACGTCGAGGTGTTCGGCGCGCGCGTGGCCGGCGCCGTGGCCGAGGAGCCGCTCTACGACCCGCGCGGGGAGCGGGTCCGCGCCTAGGTCCCCCGGCGGAGACGATCGCGAGTCTTCGCGCCCGCCCCGTGACCGGACTCACGCCCGTATCGCGTCGTGGACGTTCGCCGGGCCCTCGCCTAGGCGCGCGTCGGTGGCCGGCTTGTCCGCCGGCTCGCGGACGGTGAGCGTCCATCCGGGGTCGCCGATCACGGCCAGCAGCGCGTCGACCACGGCGGGGTCGAACTGGGTGCCCGAGCAGCGCTCGAGCTCCGCGACGGCGTGCGACACGGGCAGCGCCTTGCGGTAGGAGCGCGTCGTGGTCATCGCATTGAAGGAGTCGCAGGCGGCGACGATGCGGGCGCCGAGCGGGATCTCCTCGCCGCGCAGGCCGTCCGGGTAGCCGCCGCCGTCGTAGCGCTCGTGCGAGGCGCGCACGAGCAGGCCGACCCGGGTGAGCATCCCGCCGACCCGGTCGAGCATCCGCTGCCCGAGGATCGTGTGCGTCTTCATGATCGCCCACTCCTCCTCGTCGAGCTTGCCGGGCTTGTTGATGATCGCGTCGGGGATGTGGATCTTGCCGATGTCGTGCAGGAGCGCGCCGAGCTCGGTCTCGCGCTTGATCGCCTCGCTGACGCCCATCCGCACGGCGACGCGTACGGACAGGTCGACGACGTCCTCGGTGTGGTGGCCGGTGTACTCGTCATCCTGTTCGAGCAGGTCGCGCAGCAGCAGCGCGGTGCCGCGGAAGGAGCGGGTCATCTCGATCGACTGGTTGATGCGCGCCTCGCGCTCGCGCGAGAAGTGGACGAGCAGGTAGACGAGCGGGAGCACGAGCAGCGCGGTGGCGGGCGCGTCGGCGGCGGCGAGCGCGGCGAGGAGGCCGATGGGCACGAGCAGCGCGTCGATCCGGAAGACCTCGAGCATCTCCTGCAGCACGACGCGTGGCGCGACACCGGCGGCGAGGTAGGAGCGCAGCGTCTCGCGCACCGTGTCGGCGGCGAACTGCGCCGCGAGCGCGGCGATGTACTCCGGCCAGCGCGGCCAGGAGGGCGACTCGGCGCCGAGCGCGGTCAGCACGAACGCGGGGGCGAGCGCGAAGGTGGCGTCGTTGATGGCGAGCAGCATCCGCTCGCGCGGCATGCTCTTGCGCAGCGCCGGGCCCGCGAGCGACGCGACCATCCCGCCGACGACGAGCAGCGGCACGAGCGGCGTGGGCAGCAGCAGGAGCATGGGGACGAAGACGAGCTGCGTCGGGACTACGCGCCCGTCGCCGACGGCGAAGCTGACGCGCGAGACGATGCCGACCGCGGCCGTGAACGCGACGGCGAGCGGGAGCGAGAACGCTCGGTCGGAGTCGGCGACCAGCGCCAAGGCCAGCGCGGCGGCGACCGTCGCGGCGGCGAGCGTCGCCTCCACCACGCGCTCGCGCGCGGGAAGCGCCTGCTCGCGGCGCGCACGGACCTCCGCGATCAGGCGCTCGGTACCGGCATCGAGGGCTTGCGTCGTGGGCATGGACATGCGTCGCTGGGCCGTCAGTCGACGGGTGTCCTATGTGGTCGGCTGCCTGACCGGCCGACTTTAGGAGGGACAAGGTTTCCCGAGCCGTCACGGAGGTCAGGCTCAGATGACAAGGAGAATGCGCATCGCGCGAGCGGCGGGGGCCGCGATCGCGATGACCGCCGCCTCAGCGGCGGTGAGTGCGCCGGCGCAGGCCGGCGTGTTGACGAAGTCGGCCACGGGCTGCGGCGATCCGGAGATCACGCAGGCGTTCAAGCCGTGGGGCGACTCGTCCAGCTACAAGCAGGTCGACGACTTCGAGACGGGCGCCGACGGCTGGACGCTGTCGGGCGGGGCGAAGGTCATCGCGGGGGATGCGTCCCCCAAGATCGGCACCGGGGCGGACAGCAGGTCGCTGTCGCTGCCCGCGGGCTCGGTCGCGGTCTCGCCGCCGGTGTGCGTGGGACTGAGCGAGCCGACGCTGCGGTTCTTCTCCAAGAAGAGCAGCGGGCTGCTGTCGACGCTCTCGGTGTGGGTGGACGTGCAGACGTCGCTGAACGTCTGGGTCACGCTGCCGATCGGCGTCGACCTCGGCGGCGGCTGGCACCCGACGCTGCCCTACGCGGTGATCGCGAACCTGCTCCCGCTGCTCCCGCCCGACCAGACCGCCGTCCGCTTCCGCTTCGCGCCGCTGCTCGGCGGCAGCTGGCAGATCGACGACGTCTACGTCGACCCGCGAGCGCGGTCCTGATCTCCGGCGCGCGGGCAAGGGCCACCTCACCCGCGCGCCTTCGGCCGCGTCGCTCCGGCGGCCCACGTCACCGCGGGCCGTTGCCGCGACGTCCGGCGGCCGCCTCTGGGGCAGCTCCCACGTATGCCGCCTTCGCGCGGAAGCGGAGCCGGTGCGGGTACTCCTCGAGCGCCTGGGCGATGAAGCCCGCCGTGCGGGCGATCGCGAAGATCGTCTCGGCGGCGCCCGGCACGAAGCCGAACGCGTCGGACATGGCGCCGAGGGCGAGGTCGACGTTCGGCTTCGGGCCGTCGTGGCGCCCCGCGAGGCGCAGCACCTCGTCGATCACGGGCTGCCGCTCAGGGCTCGCCTCGCGGACCAGGCCGAGCAGCGTCTCGGCGCGCGGGTCGGCGCCACGGTAGATCTTGTGGCCGAACCCGGGCAGCGACTCGCCGGCCGCCAGCCGCTCACCCAGGGCGGCGGCGACGTCGCCCGGCTCGCGCAGCTGCGCGAAGAGCCGCTCGACCGCCCCGGGCGCGCCGCCGTGCAGCGGGCCGCCGAGCGCACTCAGGCCGGCGAGCACGACGAGGTACGGGTCCGCCCACGCGCTCGCCGCCACCCGCGCCGCGAGCGCCGAGACCGCCAGCTCATGGTCCGCGAGCAGCACCAGCGCGGCATTGAGCGCCCTCAAGCGGGCCGGCTCCGGTGCCACATCGTGCAGCCGCGACCACAGCCGCGCGGCGACCGTCCCGTCGACGGCCTCGGATCGCCGCGGGAGCCCGTCGACCATCGCGGCGATGAGGCCCCGGGCGGCGTGCCGCACCACCGGCGGCCGGAGATCGTTGCGAAGCGGGTCCGCCGCCGCCGCGAGCGCGACGATCACGCGGAGCCGGTCCACGAGCCGCGCCCCGCGCGCCACCACGGCATCCGCGGCAGCGACCGCGCCACCGCCGGCCGCGACCCACGGCGCCGATCCCGAGGCGTCCCCGCCCGCGCGCGACTCGGCGGCGTCGTGGCCGCCGGCGCGCGGACCCCGCGCGGCATCCCCGCCCGCCCGCAGCGCCCGCGCGTCGTCGCCGCCGGCGCGCGGACCCCGCGCGTCGGCCCAGAGCAGCTCGGCGACCTCTTCGTACGTCCTCTCGCGGGCGAGCCGGGTGGCGTCGTGGCCGCGGTAGTAGAGCGCTCCTGCCGGGTCGATGAGCGTGACCTCGGTGTCGATGACCACCTCGAGCGCGCCCGCCCGGCCTCCGCGGCGGTTGCGGGCGGCGAGGCGCTCGATCTCGGCGCGCTCGAACAGGGAGCGGCGACCGTCCGGGGCGGGGTGGCGGGTGAGCATGCCGCGGCTGACGTACGCGTACAGGGTCTCGGGCTTGACGCCGAGCCGCCGGGCTGCTTCCGCCGCGCTCAACATTGATTCAGTCAACGTTGACAATACTGCCAGACTGGCGGCATGAGCACAACGATCGAGAACGACGTCAGCGAGGGCCTCGAGGGCGTGATCGCGTTCGCGACCGAGATCGCGGAGCCCGACCGCGCGGGCGGCGCGCTGCGCTACCGCGGCATCGACGTCGAGGAGCTGGCCGGCCGTGTCCCGTTCGAGCGCGTCTGGGGCCTGCTCGTCGACGGCGCACTGCTGCCCGGCCTCGTGAGCGGTGGGGACGGAGGCGCGCGCGGCGCCACGGACGGGCGCTCGCGCGTCGACCTCCGCGCGGATCTGCAGGCCGGGCTGGCGCGCCTCGCGCCGGCCCTCGGCCTGCGGCAGCTGATCGACATCGACGCCGCCCAGGCCCGCGACGACCTGGCGCGCACGTCCGTCGCCGCCTTGGACCTCGTCGCCCGGCTCGCCCGCGGCCGAGCCGCGTCAGCCGTCCCGCGGAGCGAGATCGACGCGGCCGGCAGCCTCGCCGCACGCTTCCTCGCCACCTGGCGCGGCGAGGCCGACCCCGCGCACGTGAAGGCGATCGACGCCTACTGGAGCACCGCCGCCGAGCACGGCATGAACGCGTCGACGTTCACGGCGCGCGTCGTCGCCTCCACCGGCGCCGACGTCGCCGCCGCGCTGTCCGCCGCCGTCGGCGCCCTGTCCGGTCCGCTTCACGGCGGCGCTCCCGCACGCGTGCTGCAGATGCTCGACGAGGTCGAGCGGGAAGGCGACGCGGAACGCTACGTCGCCCGCGTCCTCGATCGCGGCGAGCGCCTGATGGGCTTCGGCCACCGCGTCTACCGCGCCGAGGACCCACGGGCCCGCGTGCTCCGCCGTACCGCGGAGGAGCTCGACTCGCCGCGCGCCCAGACCGCCGCCGCCCTCGAGCGCGCCGCGCTCCACGAGCTCGCCGCCCGCAAGCCCGACCGCGTCCTCGCGACCAACGTCGAGTTCTGGTCGGCGGTCGTGCTCGACCACGCGCGTATCCCGCCGCAGCTGTTCGTGCCGCTCTTCGCCTGCGCCCGCACCGCCGGCTGGTCGGCGCACATCCTCGAGCAGACGCGCTCCGGCAGGCTGGTCCGCCCGAGCGCCCTCTACGTCGGCGAGCCCCCGCGGCCGCTGCCCTGAAGGCCTGCGCTGGGCGCCGGCGGCACTAGCGCACGCGCAGCTTGCGCGAGCGCGTGCGCTCTTCCTGCTTGAGCACCACGCTCTGGATCAGCTTCAGGATCTCGGACGGCCCCGTGGCCTTCACGTGCCCGCTCGCGAACGCCTCGCGCCAGTGGCGGATCGAGCCGTCCTTGAGGAGCTCGTTGAACTCCGTGCGCGGCAGCGAGAGGCGAACCTTGGCGTCGGACGCGATGTCGCGCGTGATCCGCGGCCCCGGCACCTCGACGCGGAAGAGCTGGATGTCACCCCGCCCGCGCAGCTCGAGCTCGAAGACGAGCTTGAGTCGCGCCAGCGCCGGGACCTCCCTCTGGAAGGCGGCGATCGCGGTCCCGATCTGCGCCTTCGTGTCCGCAGTGGCCATGTGCCCAGATGTTACTTGGGTTGCACCCGGCAACGACCTACTTGGGTTGCATCCGGCACGTCTCGAATGAGAGAATCGTGAGCATGCGCGGCGTCACGCTCACCGACGGCGGCATTCGAGACCGCCCGGACCTCGAGATCACCGTCGACGCACCGATCGGCCCGGGCGGGGACGGCTACGTCGCGGGCGAGCGCATGAGCGCCGAAGAGGCCGAGGCCGACCACGCGGTCCAGATCGCGTCGCTCGGCGGCGCCGATCGCGACCGCGCGCCGAGCTCGCGCACGGCGGCGAGCCAGGTGCCGGTGCCGCAGCCGACGATGACCTAAGCCGAGGAGGCGATCGGCATCGCGCGCGCCGCGTGCAAGGCCGCGTTGCCGGTCGCCGTCTCCTTCACCGTCGAGACCGACGGCCGGCTGCCGAGCGGGCAGCTCCTCGGTGGCTGCTGCGGGACCGATCACCGGCACATCGCGGCGATCGCCGAAGCCTGTCGCGAACAGCATCGCGCCCGTGTCCGTCGCCGGCCGTACCGCGATGGTCACGCGCGCGGCGACGCGGAGGAGAAAGTTACTCACACTTGCTCTTGGCGCCGGTTGGTATGCGATCCTCGCCGTAAGCGCCACGCGATTAACAGTAACTGCATGCACGCGGGCGCGGATGACCCGCCGCAGGTCTAACCAATGCAATCACCGCAATTCACTGAAACGACTCCAAAGCATTCAGACGCTGCGCCGCGCCGGAATGGCGGCAGAGACGTGATTGCGTCCTCTTGAAATAGCCCACAAAAGCCCGTATAAAAGCACATTGCCAGTCGCCATTTGGTGTCTGGTCATATTTGGGGCTTGAATGCTTCGTGGTCAATCATCGCTGCGATCGAAGCGTGCGGATCGCGGTCCGTCGGCGGCGGCGGCGCGCGCGGTGATCGATCGCCTGCCGGCACTCTTGGAGTCCAAGGAACGGCTGTACGCGGTGGTTCGCCACCGCGGTCCGGCCCGGGATCTCGTAGCCGCGGTCGAGGCGGACCCGGCGCTCACTCTGACGGTTCTCGGCATTGCGAATCAGGCAGCCGTCGGCGATGCGATCACGAGCGTCCGCGAGGCTGTGAAGGCCGTGGCGGATGACCGCCGGGGCGCCGAGTTCGTCGCAGCGGCGGAGCGATGGGATCACGGCGCAGAGCGATTGCGCGTCCATGCGCTCGCCGTGCAGCGGCTGGCGGGCCTGGTCGCCGACCGCGCAGGGCGCCATGACTCGGACGCGGTGATCGCCGCGGCGGCGCTTCACGACCTTGGCAAGGTCGCCCTCGGGGCGCTGACTGAAGGCCACCGCGCCGGGGTCGACCGACAGGCAACCCCCGAGGAGGGCGTGCGCCGCGAGCGGCGGCACTTCGGCGTGGACCACGCAGCCCTCGGCGGCACGCTGGCGCGGTCGTGGAAGCTGCCGGACGTCCTATGCGAGGCGATCGATGGCCATCACGACGAGCGCCCGGAAGGCGTGGCCGCCGTCGTCAGCGTGGCGGACATGCTGGCGCACTTCGCCGCGGCCGACCCGATCGACGTCCAACGACTGGCGGACGTCGGAGACAGGGCCGGCCTGAGCGGCGAGGCGCTTTCCACGCTGCTGCACGAACAGCCGTATCCGATGCTCGTCCACAGCGACTTCGCTGAGCGCTGTCCATTGTCGGAACGCGAGCTCCGGGTCGTGAGGGGCCTGCGGGCGGGCAAGGGCGGAAAGCAGATCGCGCTGGAGCTCGGAATCTCTGAGAGCACCGTCCGTTCTCACCTTCACCGGATCTACAGACGCCTCGGCGTAGCGGACCGCGCGCAAGCGGTACTGGCCGCAAGCGCGCGCGGTTGGGTCTGAGTGGCGTTGGACAAATAGACGCATCGCCTTCGTGAGTGTGTCCGACTAGGATCGTGCTGCGCTTAGGCATGCCGCCGCGAGCAGAGCCGCGGGACCGGGTAGCCGGCATCTTCGTACACGGGGGAAGTAGGAGTTATGACAGTCGTTCTCACCGGCTCGCTTCGTGCTGCATTCGCGAATGCGAGCGAGGTGAGGTGAAGGTCGCGACCGTCATAACCGCAGATTCGTCCACTTAGACGGGGCGAGGAGATCCATGTACATGCAAGCACCGAACGAGATCCGCGCCACGCAACGGGACCTAGGAGGACCCGCGGGCGGTCCGTCTGACTTCGTTCCTCGCCGCAACCGTTGCATCGTCCTCGTGGCCATCACCACGGTCGCATTCGCAGGAGGCCTCAGGCTCCAAGCAGCTTCCGCGTATACGAATGCCGGCGCGACGAATGCGAGCCGGTCCGCCGTGCCGGTCGCGTTCCAGGGCGGCCATCTCCAAACGGCCAACTCCGCGCTCGCCTCCGGCAACGGCCGGGTCGCGAGCTTCGATGCGCCATGGGCCGGCGTCATCCTCACGCTGTTGGCCTTGGGCATCCTGGTCGCCGGCACGGCGTTGATGACGCGGGTGATGCCGAGGAGGAGGCGCCACCAGACGCCGCCGCAGGCGATTCCGACGGACCGCGCGGAACAGGCGGCTCCTGACCGGTACCCGACCCGCGGAGCGATCGCGGGAGGCCGCCCGATCCGGCTCCGCCTCGGCGAGCTGCTGCAGGACGCAGGAGCGCTGAGCGAGCGCGAGCTGACGCATGCGCTCAAGGAGCAGGCCCAGAGCGGGGGCAGGCTCGGGGAGATCCTCGTCGCGCACGGCATGGTCCCGGTGGACACGCTGGCGACGGTGCTGGCGCGCGAGCTCGGTCTCGAGACGCTCCAACCGAGCGATGAGCCCGTCCCCGTGCTCGCCGCTGACGAGGCGCGGACCTGGCGCGCGGTGCCCCTCGACGGCGACGGTCGCCCGGACGGCGCGATGCCCGTCGCGCTCGCCGATCCGACTGAGGCGGTGCTGACCCAGCTCGAGCAGCGCCTCTCCCGTTCCGTGGTGCCGAAGCTCTGCGACGAGAGGACGCTCGACGAGCTGCTCAACCGCGTGTACGCGGACGTCGACGCGGAGGAGGTCACGCGAGCGCTGCGCGACGAGGCGCCCCACATGTCGGCGTTCCGGACCGCGCCCTCGAAAGCGCAGACGCTCCTGGCGTGCGTCTTGGGGTTCGCCGTGACGGTCGGCCTGTTGACCGACGTCCGGTTGCTCGCCACCGTGCTCGTCGGCATCGCCACCGCGTTCTTCTTGGCTGCCACCGGCTTCCGGCTGTACGCGGCGGCGCAGGGGTCGCGACGCGGCACCACGATCGATCCTCCTCCGGAGGAGCTTGCCGCGATCGACGAGCGCGAGCTGCCCGTCTACACGATCCTGCTGCCGCTCTACAAGGAGAAGCCGACGACCGTGCGCGCGCTGTTCGACGCGCTGTCGCAGCTGGACTACCCCAAGCAGAAGCTCGACGGGATGCTGCTCGTCGAGGCCGACGACGACTACACGCGCGCCACGATCGAGCAGGTCGGGCGACCGCCGTGGCTGCGGGTGCTGCCGCTGCCGCCGGGGACTCCGCGGACCAAGCCGCGGGCCATGATGATCGGCCTCCGGTACGCGAAGGGGTCGCTCCTGACCGTCTATGACGCGGAGGACAAGCCCGACCCGGCGCAGCTCAAGAAGGCGGTGCTGGGATTCCGGCGCGCCGGCGACGAGTCGCTGGCCTGCCTGCAGGCCAAGCTGGGCTACTACAACCCGCGGCAGAACCTGCTCACCCGCTGGTTCACGCTGGAGTACGACGCCTGGTTCAACATCTTCCTGCCGGGCCTGCACCGCATCGGCGCGCCGATCCCGCTCGGGGGGACTTCGAACCACTTCCGGCGGCCGGCGCTCGAGGCCTGCCTCGGCTGGGACCCGTACAACGTCACCGAGGACGCGGACCTGGGGCTGCGCTTCGCGCGGCTCGGGCTGAGAACGGCGATGCTCGAGTCCACGACGGAGGAGGAGGCGAACAGCCGCGTGCCGAACTGGCTGCGCCAGCGATCGCGCTGGAGCAAGGGCTACATGCAGACCCTCCTGGTCCACACCCGGCGCCCGCGGACTCTGCTGCGAGAGCTCGGGCCGAAGGCCACGTCCGCGTTCCTGCTCACCATCGGCGGCGCCGTCGTCACGGCCCTGCTCGCCCCGATCTTCTGGCTCATGCTGCTGCTCTGGATCTACGCGCAGCCGGACTGGATCGCAGCCGTGTTCCCCGGCCTGACCTACTATCCCGCCTCGCTGAGCCTCGTGCTCGGCAACTTCCTGCTGATCCTGCTCAGCCTCGCGGCGGCGGTGAGTCGCGGACACGACGATCTCGCTCCGCACGCTCTGCTGATCCCCATCTACTGGCTCATGATGAGCGCCGCCACGTACGTCGCGCTCGTCGAGCTGGTGCTGCGCCCCTCTCACTGGCACAAGACCGAGCACGGCCTGCATGTCGTGGAGGAGCCGACGTGAGCGGCGTCGCCGGAACCCATGCCGTCCGGGCCCGCGGCCTGCGGGCGACGTCCGAGGGCCTCGTCAACGGTCCCGTGGTCATCTTCGCGATCGTCTTCGTCGCGCAGTTCTCCTTCGGCGCGTGGATGGCGGCGCGGGGCTTCCAGTGGGGCGACGCGTTCTACCGGTCCGTCAGCGCGCTGTTCGTCCTCCATGGGGCGGACCCAAAGCTCGCGAACATCGGCTTCGTCTGGATGCCGCTGCCCACGCTGCTCAACCTGCCGTGGGCCGCTCTCACGCCGTTCTGGCCGGACATCGTCGCGAGCGGAGTGTCGTCCGCGGCGACCAGCGCGGTCTGCGGAGGCGCGACGGCTGCCGTGCTGCTCATCACGGCCAAGCGGCTCGGATTGCCGAGGTGGCTCGGCTGGACGTACGCACTCGTGATCTCGACCAACCCGATGCTGTTCGTCTACGGCGGGACCGGTATGGCGGAAGGAGTCGCGGCGCCCTTCCTGATCGGCGCGGTGTGCTTCCTCACGCTGTTCTGGCGTTCGGGCGAGCGATGGTGGGTCGCCGCGGCGGGCGTGTGCCTAGGCCTGGCCACCGCCTCGATGTACGAAGCGGTGCCGTTCGCGGCCGCCCTGTTCGCGGCGCTCGTCGGCGCGCTGTTCTGGAGCTCGGAGGCGCGCCCGGCGGCGCCGCAGGGAAAGCCGCGCGCGGTGGAAGGCCTCGGCCTGCTGCTGCTGGTTCCGTCCGCGTTCGTCGGCGTCATGTGGGTGATCTTCAACGGCGTGATCATGGGGCAGCCCCTGTACTTCTTGAGCGGCGCGTACGGCTATGCGAGCTACAACGCGAAGGACGTCGCCGAGGGCGGCGCCGCGGGCAGCGGCGACGTCATCGGCGTCCTCGGAGTCGTCGCCGAGCGGATCTGGCCTGCGCTGATCCCACTCGCCGCGTTGCTCGTGCTGCGTGCCGTCGACCGGCGGCTGGCGCGCATCGGCACGGTGTCGCTGATCGCGTTGGCGCTCAGCGTCACGCTGTTGCTGGTCGCCCCGATGGCGTACCTCGGAACGCGCATGGAGTTCCTGCGCTACTACGCCACCCCGCTCTACGCCGCCGCCGGCTGGGGGCTCTATGAGATCGCGATGTCGAAGCGGCGCCGCCGTGCGATCGGGATCGTCCTCGCCGGCTGGATCGTCGCTGCGCCGGCATGCGTGTGGGTCATGGTCAACCCGGCGCTCGGCACGCAGGAGCGCCCCGAGCTGAAGGCGCTCGTCGAGGGCCGAGACGCCCTGGAGATGGGGTACGGCGATCCGGTCGTGGCGCGTGCGCGGCTCGCGCACTACCTCGATACGCGGATCCTCTCGAAGAACGGTCGCGTGCTGCTCGACTCCTACCAAGGGGCGGCGCTCGCGGCGCAGGTCAACCCGAGCCACGCACGGCTCCTCGTCATGACGTTCGACCGCAGGTTCCGGGCCGCGCTGGCCGACCCGAACCGGCAGCGAATCTCCTATGTCCTGCTTCCCGATCCCAGGAACTGGCCCCAGGACGCCCTCAACCGCTCCCGCCCCAGGCTGTGGGCCGGACAGGAGCCGGGCTTCCAACTCGCGAAGGAATTCGACCCCGGCCCAGAGTTCCGGCTCCCGGAGAGCTGGCGGCTATACGCCGTCCGGCAGGGCGTCCGGGTGCTGCCGAGCGGGGCGGGAGGCGTCGGATGAACGGCGGCAGCGCAGTGCACAACGGCTCGCGCTTGAACGAGCGGCCCCTGCCGGACGCGACGACGGCGGCGACCAACCCGGTCGGGACTGCCGTGATCGGGGCCGGCTACTGGGGTCCGAACATCGTGCGGAACGCCATGGCGCTCGAAGAGACCGATCTGAAATGGGTCTGTGACCGCGACGAGGCCCGAGCGTCGCGCCTGGTCGGCGCGCAGAGCGCGATCCGGGTCACGCGGGACATCGACGAAGTCCTCGCCGACGAATCGGTCGAGGCGGTCGCGATCGCCACGCCGCCGGCGACCCACGGGGCGCTCGCGTACCGCTGCATCGAGGCGGGCCGTCACGTCCTCGTCGAGAAGCCCCTCGCGCGCTCTTACGCCGAGGGGCTGATGATGGTCAGGGCCGCGGAGGAGCGCGGCCTGGTCCTGCACTGCGACCACACGTACTGCTACACGCCGGCGGTCCAGAAGATCCGCGATCTCATCGACGCCGGCGAGCTCGGCACGCCCCTGTACTACGACTCGGTCCGCGTGAACCTCGGGCTCGTCCAGCAAGAGGTCGACGTCTTCTGGGATCTCGCGCCGCACGACATCTCGATCGTCGACTTCATCCTCGGCTCCGGCCGCGAGCTGCTGACGGTCACGGCGGAGGGGGCGGACCCGCTCGGCCTCGGCCATGCGTGCGTCGGCTATCTCACGCTGCGATTCGACGACGGCCTGCTGGCCCACTGTCACCTCAACTGGCTGAGCCCGACGAAGATCCGCACGACGATCGTGGGCGGCTCCCACCGGATGGTCGTGTGGAACGACCTGCTGCCCGCCCAGCGCGTGAGCGTGTTCGAATCGGGCGTCGACCTTGCCGAGATCGACCTCTCGCCGGGCGAGCAGCGCCGCCGCAAGGTGTCCTATCGCATGGGCAGCATGGTGGCGCCGGCGCTCCGCGAGCGGGAGGCGCTGCTCGGGGTGCTCGAGGACTGGACCGGGGCCATTCGCTCCGGCACGAAGCCGAAGACCGACGGGCATGCGGGGTTGCGCGTGCTTCGCGTGCTCGAGGCGGCTCAAGCGTCGATGTGCAACGGCTCCACCCCCGTGTGCCTCGGGACGATGGTGGCCCCCCGATGACCGTCGCCGCGAGTCCGGTGCGGGTCCCGCTGATCGACCTCGCCGAGCAGCACGCGCCGCTGCACGACGAGATCCTCGCGGCGTGGAGCCGCATCCTGCGCGCCGGCGCGTTCGTGAGCGGGCCGGAGGTGGCAGCGTTCGAGCAGGAGTTCGCGGCCGCTTGCGAGACGCGGCACTGCGTCGCCGTCTCCACCGGGACCGATGCGCTCGTGCTCGGGCTGCGTGCCCTCGGCGCCGGGCCCGGTGACCGCGTCATCGTGCCGGCGAACACGTTCGTCGCGACCGTCGAGGCCGTGAGCCTGGTCGGGGCGATTCCGGTGCTCGTCGACTGCGACCCGCCCACGCGCACCATCTCGGTGGAGGGGGTGGAGCGCGAGCTGCGCCGCCATGGCGCCGCCGGGATCATGGCGGTGCACCTGTACGGGCACCCGGCGGACATGGACGCGCTCGCCCGCGTCGCCGCCGAACACGGTGCCTGGATCGTCGAGGACGCCGCCCAGGCACACCTTGCCCGCTGCCACGGGACGCGGGCCGGAGCGCTCGGGCACATCGGCTGCTTCTCCTTCTATCCGTCCAAGAACCTCGGCGCGACCGGAGAAGGAGGCGCCGTCACGACCAACGACGCCGCGCTCGCCGGTGCTGTGCGCGCGCTGCGCGACCATGGCCAGCGCGAGCGCAACCGCCACGAGCTCGTCGGCTGCAACGCCCGGCTCCCGGAGCTCGCCGCGGCGGCGCTGCGCATCAAGCTGCGGCGCCTCGAGGACTGGACGGCCGACCGCCGGCGCGTGGCCGCTCGCTACGCCGGCGCGCTCCGGGGAGTCCCGGGCGTCCGCCTGCCGTACACGGCGCCGTGGGCCGAGCCGGTCTGGCATCTGTACCCGGTGGAGGTGGACCATCGCGGCGCAGTGCGCACGCGGCTGGACCGGATGGGGATCGCAACCGGGGTGCACTACCCCTCTCCCATCCACCTCCAGCCCGCGTACATGCAGCTCGGACGTGGCGCGGGCACGTTCCCGGAGGCCGAGCGCAGCGCCGCCCGCGTGTTGTCTCTGCCGATGTACCCGGAGCTGCCGGACGCTCACATCGATCGCGTCGCCCAGGCCCTTTTGGCGGCGATGGAGGACACCGCATGATCGACCGTGCACTGATCACCGGCGGGCTCGGGCTCGTCGGCTCGCACATCGCCGACCTCCTGGTCGAGCAGGGCGCCGGGGAGGTGGTCATCCTCGACGATCTCTCGCGCGGCCGGCGCTCCAACCTCGCCTGGGCGGAGGCGAACGGCAATGTGCGCGTCGTCGAGGGCGACATCCGCGACCAGACGCTCGTCGAGCGGCTGGCCACGGGCGCGGACGTCCTCTTTCACCAAGCGGCCCTTCGGATCACGCGCTGCGCCGAGGAGCCGCGGCTTGCCGTCGACGTGCTCGTCAACGGCAGCTTCAACGTGTTCGAGGCCGCGGCCAGGGCCGGGGTCGGCAAGGTGATCGCGGCGTCGTCGGCCTCGATCTACGGAATGGCCGAGCGCTTCCCGACGAGCGAGGACCACCACCCGTACGCCAACGACACGCTCTACGGCGCGGCCAAGACCTTCAACGAGGGCCTGCTTCGCAGCTTCCACGCCATGTACGGGCTCGACTACGTGGCGCTTCGGTACTTCAACGTCTACGGGCCGCGGATGGACGTCCACGGTGTCTATACCGAGGTCCTGATCCGCTGGATCGAGCGCATCGCGACTGGACGCCCGCCGGTGATCCTGGGGGACGGCAGGCAGACGATGGACTTCGTCCACGTCGCCGACGTCGCCCGCGCGAACGTGCTGGCGGCCGCGTCGGACGTCACCGACGAGGTCTGCAACGTCGCCAGCGGCACTGAGACGAGCCTTGCGGAGCTGGCGCAGATGCTCCTGCGAGCGATGGACTCCGACCTTGCCGTCGCGTATGGGCCGGCGCGGGCGGTCAACAACGTCGCGCGCCGGCTGGCCGACACCACGCGGGCGCGCGATCGGCTGGGCTTCGAGGCGGAGCTGGGACTGGAGGAGGGCCTGCGAACGCTGGTCGACTGGTGGCGCGCGGAGCGCGAGGTGGGCGCGTGGACGGCGTGATCCCGATCACGCGTCCATGGCTGGGCGCGGAGGAGGCGGCGGCGGTCAACGAAGTGCTGGCCTCGGGCTGGGTCGCGCAGGGGCCGAAGGTCGCCGCCTTCGAGGCGTCCGTCGCCGCGGCGCTCGGCGCCGGAGAGGGCGTCGCGACCACGTCCTGCACGACGGCGCTTCACCTCGCGCTGCACGCGCTCGGCGTCGGTCCCGGGGACGAGGTCGTGGTCCCGTCGCTGTCGTTCATCGCCACCACGAACGCGCCACGCTACGCCGGGGCGCGTCCCGTCTTCGCGGACGTCGACCTCGAGACGCAGAACATCACGGCCGAGACGCTCGAGCGCGCCCTCAGCCCGGCGACGCGCGCCGTGATCGTCGTCCACCAGGCCGGGATGCCGGCCGATCTGGACGCGATCGAGGCCCTCTGCAAGCCGCGCGGCGTGACGGTGGTGGAGGACGCGGCCTGCGCCATCGGCTCGACATATCGCGGTCTCCCGGTCGGGGCGCGCAACCTCGTGGCGCTGAGCTTCCACCCGCGCAAGCTCATCACCACGGGGGAGGGCGGCATGCTGCTGACCGGTGACGGGCGGCTCGCGCGCCGGCTGCGGCGCCTTCGCGAGCACGGCATGGCGGTGTCCGCCCACGAGCGGCACGCGAGCCGGACAGTGGTCGTGGAGGCGTACGAGGAGCTGGGGTTCAACTACCGGATGACGGACCTGCAGGCCGCGATCGGCCTCGTGCAACTCGGCAAGCTGGACGCCATCGTCGCCCGCCGCCGCGCGCTCGCGGCGCGCTACAGCGAGCTGCTGGGGGACGTCCCGGGCCTGTCCCTCCCGGCCGATCCACCGTACGGCACGACGAACTACCAGTCGTATGTCGTCCAGCTCGACGACGACCTCCCGCTGCAGCGCGACGTCGTCATGCAGGAGCTGCTCGATCGCGGCATCGCCACTCGGCGGGGGATCATGGCGGCGCATCTCGAGCCGTCCTGCGCCGCCCTCCCGGCTCCCGCCCTTCCGGTGACCGAGCGCCTCACGCGCCGCTCGCTGATCCTGCCGCTGTTCCACGGCATGGACACGAAGGACGTCGAGCGGGTCGCGGAGGCGCTCGCCACCGCCGTTGCGCACTGCGCCGTGGAGGGCCCGCCATGGCGCTGAGCGCGGCACGTATGGAGACCGTGGAGCCGGGCGATACCCGGCCGCTGCTGAGCGTCGTCGTTCCCGCCTACAACGAGGCGGGCGTCATCGGGCGCACGCTCGAGCGGCTCTCGGCGGTCGCGGGGCGCGAACCCGGGCTCGGCGGACGGATCGAGGTGATCGTGGTCAGCGACGGCTCGGCGGACGCCACCTTCGACGAGGCGTGCGACGGCCTGCATGGCCGGCTCGAAGGCAGGGTGGTCGAGCTCGCGACCAACGCGGGCTCCCACGCCGCGATCCGGTGCGGGCTGCGCTATGCGACCGGCGACTTCCTGGCCGTGATGGCCGCCGACGGCCAGGACCCGCCGGAGGCGCTGCCCGACATGCTGGAGCGGCTCGATTCGGGGTTCGACGTCGTCTGGGGGCGGCGGCGGGAACGCCGCAACGACCCTGCTGCCACGCGCCTCGCGGCCGCGGCCTATTACCGGCTGTTCCGGCTGCTGACGGGGCTCGACTACCCGCCGTCGGGCCTGGACTTCCTCATGGCAAGCCGGCGGGTGATCGAGGCGGTGCTCCAATGCTCCGCCCGCAACAGCTCGCTGTTTCTGCTGATCTACAACCTCGGCTTCGCGCAGGCTTTCGTGGACTACGAGCGCGGCGCCCGCGGCGGCGGCCGTTCCAACTGGACGGTCCGGAAGCGGGCGAAGCTGGCGGTCGACATGGTCACGAGCTACTCGGCGGCGCCGATCCGCTTGGCGTCGCTGACGGGAGTGGTCGCGTGCCTCGCGGGCATCGCGCTGGGCGTCGCGACCGTCCTGCGGGCCGCGATCGCCGACGTCCCGATCTCCGGCTGGGCCACGCTGATGGTGGTCAGCTCGCTCGCGGGCGGGTCGATGTTGATGGCGATCGGACTCCTCGGGGAGTACGTCTGGCGGATCCTCGACGAGGTGCGGGCGGCACCGCCGTTCATCGAGGCGCGGCGGGAGCGCCGTGCCGGTGGCAGCCCACCCCGCCGCTCCAGCGCGGCGGCCGCCCGCGAGGTCGTCAGCCCGCGGGTGCCGAGCGCCGACCAACACCCTGGGCTCAACTCCCGCCGGCTCGTGACCCTCATGAAGGCGGCCGTGCGGCGCCTGGAGCTCGACCTCGAGGGCCGCACCGTGGTGACTGAGGCGGCCACGGGTGCGTACGCGGTGACGCCGGTCCTCGCCGCCATGGCCGGGGCACGCCGGGTCCTCGCGCTGGCCAGCCACGGTCCCTACGGCACGGCTGACGAGGCCGCCGCGTATACGCGCGAGGTCGCGGCATGGGCCGGCGTCGAGGATCGGATCGAGCTCGTCGCGAGCAAGCCCGATGCGCGTCTGTCCGAGGCGGACATCGTCACCAACTCCGGCCACTTGCGTCCACTTGATGCGCCGACGATCGCCGGGATGAAGCGGGGCGCCGCGATCTCGCTGATGTACGAGGCATGGGAGCTGCGCCCGGACGACGTCGACGTGGACGCCTGCTGCGAGCGCGGGATACGCGTCGGCGGGACGAACGAACGGCATCCGAACGTCGACGTCTTCTCCTTCCTCGGCGTGATGGCCGTGAAGCTGCTCACGGACGCCGGCGTCGGCGTCACCGCGAGCAGGATCCTGCTGCTCTGCGACAACCCGTACCGGGCCTTCATCGAGCGGGGACTCACAGCCGCCGGAGCGGTGGTCGAGGTCCGCGAACGGCTGGCCGACGGCCGGCTCGACCCGACCCTGGATGCCGTCCTCGTCGCTCTCCGGCCGCGCGCCCAGTCCGTGCTGGACGCCACCGAGGCGCAACTCCTGGCCGCGCAGACGCCGGGCGCCGTTGTCGCCCAGTACTGGGGCGACATCGACCGTGAAGGACTTCTCGCAGCCGGGGTGCCGGTGTGGCCGGCCGTGGCGCCGCAGCGCGGACACATGGGGATCCTGCCCTCGGCGGTCGGGCCGGAGCCGATCGTCCGGTTGCAGGCGGGGGGTCTCAAGGTCGGCGAGGTGCTCTGCAAGGAGGAGCGGCAGCGCAGCCTGAGCGAGCTCGGCTACGTCCAATGGGTCGTGGGGGCGGCGCGATGAGCGAGCGTCTCACTGCGCTCGAGCGCGGCCCGATGCGGTCACGACTGCACGAGCACGACGACGCCCGCGACGATGACCAGAATCGCGATCCAGCGCCGCAGCGTGACGCGCTCGCCCAGGAACAGCCGCCCGATCAGCGCGACCAGCACATAGCTGAGGCTGTAGAGCGGCACCACCTTCGACAGATCCTGGTTGCCGTAGAGGTCGAGGCTCACGACCAGCGTCGCGCCGATCAGTCCGCCACCCGCCCAGAAGCGGCGCTTGGACGTGAGGCGCCGAAGCTGGCGCGCCGCCGTGCGGCTGCCGACGGTGAAGCCGCCGACATCGACGAGCGCGGCCCGAATGAGGTACGTGCCGCCCAGCCCGAACCCGATCGCCAGCAGCATCAGCAGCAGCGTCCGGACCATGCCCGCCAGCCTAGCGCCGGCGTGGACTCCGCGTGCGCGGACAGGAACCCCATCGCATATGCCCACTCTCCATCTCCCAGATCCGCCCTCCTCCGAGGCTACGGCGCCGGACGTGCACGCGTCCGGCGCCGATCGGTCGATGAGGCGGCCGTTCCTGCTCGTGATGGCGGCGATCGCCATCGGGCTCGCCGGCCTCTACCTGGTGCGAGCGGCGCTCGTCGACGCCGGCGGCTTCAGGCTTGGGAGCTCCGCTTCGCTGGGCCATCTTCCGCGGCTCGCGGGGGACTGGCGCTTCCTGGCCGGCGGGGCGCTGCTCGTCGTCGTCCTGCTGATCAGTCTCGAGCTCTATGGGAGCGAGGAGCTGTCGAAGGTCGTGCCGCTCTACAGCCTCAGCTACGTGCTGGTCGCGCTGATCGGACAGCTGTTCCTCCACGAGCGCGTCACGGTTCAGCGTTGGACCGGCATCGCGGTCATCGTCGCGGGCGTCGTGATGCTGCTGCGGTCATGACGGCATGCGCCCGGACGCGCGTGCCGGCCGTCGCCACCGAGGACGCTGCGGCCTGATGTCCGGTCTCCGCTGCGACGTCCTGACCACGAACTCCGCCGCGCTCGACGCGATCGATCGCCTGTTCGGCTCGGCGATCAATGAGACGCTGTTTCACCACCCGAGGTTCTTGTCCTATCACGGCGCCGACAAGTTCCCCGACGCTCAGTGGCGCCACTACCTCTTCTCCTGGAACGGCAGCCCCGTCGCCTTCCTTCCCGGCGCCGTCACCAACGGAGGCGACCCGACCTTCCACAGTCCACTCGGCTCGTCACATGGTGGGCTGGTGCATGAAGCTCTGAGCTACGCCAAGTTGGACGAGTGCCTGAATCTCTGGTGGGAGGACATCAAGGGGCTGGGCTGCACACGCGCGGAGATCGTCCTCGCCCCCGCGCCCTACTGGGAGGAGGCGGCGTACTCGGAAGCGATCGAGTTCAAGCTCAACCAGCTGGGATTCGTGCTTCGGCAGCCTGAGCTCTGTCTCATCGTGCCCATCGAGGCCGATCCTGACTTTCCCAGGCACCTGGTTCGGGCGAGCGCCTGGCGGAACGCAAAGCAGGCGCTGACGCGGGGCGTCACCGTACGCCATTCCGCGCAATTCACCGCCGATCTCGAGCGGTTCTATCCGATCCTCGCCGACAACAGGAAGCGCTTCGGCGCCACACCCACGCACTCGTGCACGGAATTGCTGAGGATTCATGACCTCGCTCCTGAAGGCATGCACCTGTTTCTCGCGACGGCCGACGCAGACGCGCTCGCCGGGATCCTCGCCTTTCAGGCGACGCCGTCCGTCCTCAACGCGTTCTATCCGGCCGACAGCCCAAGGGGTCGTGACCTCAGGGCCATGGACCTCCTGCTCGTCGAGCTCTATCGGTGGGCGCTCGAGCACTCGATTCGATGGGTCGACCTCGGACCGTCTTCGTTCCGCCTCATGCTCAACATGACGCTCACTCGCTTCAAGGAGAGCCATGGGGGCCAGACGTTCCTCAGGCGGCGCTATGTCTGGAACCGATCGAACGAGGACCGGCGATGAGGGTCGCGGCGCTCGGCACAGGGCCGGTGTTCGATCGCGTCGTACCGGCGCTCGCCCGCTCCGGCTTCGATGTCGTCGCCGCGCTCGATTGCGACCCGGCTGCCGACTCCGGCAGGAACGGCCGCCCCGAGCCGATTCGCTTCGTCCGCTCGCTCGACGAGCTCGCCTCGCACACCTGGGACCTCTGCCTCGTCTGCGACTACCAGCGACTGTTGCCCGCGGATTTCGTGCGGGCGGGTACGGTCGTCAACTGCCATGGCGGCCTGCTGCCGAGGTACCGCGGGGTGCACGGCAACGGCTGGGCGTTCATCAACGGCGAGACCGAAATCGGTTATACGGTCCACCGCGTCGACAGCACGCTCGACGGCGGGCCGATCATCTTCCAGCGGCGCTTTCCCATCACGCCGGAGGCCACGTTCTCGGGCCTGAAGTCGCAGCTTGTCGAAGATCTAGTGGAGACGCTCCCGCGGGTCCTCCGAGCCCTCGTGCGGGGCGCGCTTATCGAGCTGCCGCAGGATCTCCGGGACGCTACGTTCGTGGGCCGGCGTTACATGCGGGACTGCTACATCGAATGGGGACGGTCGTCGGAGCAGATCGAGCGCTTCGTCCGCGCGCTGTCGCCTCCCGCGGCGCCTGGAGCCTTCACCGTCTTCCAGGACAAGAAGCTGGTGATCCTGTCAGCCGAGCTGTTCAGCACCGTGCCCTACGAGGAGATCTCCGGGCACGTGGTCTACCGACTGGAGGATCGCGGCGTGCTCGTCAAGACGGGCGACGGAGTCCTGCTGGTCAAGGACGTCGAATACGAAGGGAGGAGGCTCCACGCGCTCGATCTGTTCCCGCGGCCGGGCTACCGCCTCGGGATCGATCTGATCGACGAGAAGCTCCGGAGCCTGGGCATCGTCTAACGCTGCGAGGTGAACCCGATGGTCGAAGTGACATTGCTCGGCAAAGGCACCCTGGCGATCCGCATCGGCGAGTGGTTCCGCGCCAGCCCCGAGTTTGAGCTTGTGGAGGTCATCCCGGTGGTCCCCGAGCCGGCGTGGAGTGACTCGCTCGCCGCCTGGGCGCGCGACCACGACGTCCACGTCGTCGAGACCGGCGATTACCGCGATCACCCGGGGGCTGCGGACGGGCCACGCACGGGCCTGGCGGTCTCGGTCTTCTACGACCGCATCGTCCGGCCGTCGTTCATCCAGCGCTGCGACCGCATCCTCAACCTTCACAACGGCCCGCTCCCGCGCTACCGAGGTGTCGCGCCGATCAACTGGGCGCTCAAGAACCGGGAGTCCTCGCATGGCGTCACGATCCACGAGATCACGCCGGGCATCGACGACGGGCCGATCGTCGCCCAGCTCCAGTATTCGATCTACCCGGCGCGGGACGAGGTATGCGACGTGTATGCACGCGCGCTGGCCTACGGCTACGTCCTGTTCGAGCAGACGATGCCGATCCTCGACTCGATTGAGCCGCGGCCGCAGGACGACTCGCAGGCGACCTACTACAGCGCCGCCGACAGCGAGCGGCTCGGCGAGCGACGCGACTTCACGCGCGAGCTCAGCCTCGCACGCGCGGCCGGGGGCTAGCGCGATCGCCACGCGCTGCCCGCTGCCTGCACGCGCGGGCGGCCGCCCGCCCGCGGGCGTCGTTGAACCAAGACGGCCGAGGAGCGCAAGACGCTCAGCTCGGCGTCGCCGAACCGCGGCATCGCCGAGCTGCGGGCGGAGCCGCCGGTGCTGACGACGATCCGGTAGACGTCGGCGCGTCGTCACGACGTCCGTCGTCCCCCGCCGCTGGCGCGAGGTTCGCGAGCTGCTCCGGAGCCGGGGCATGGCCTACGCCGGTGCCCGTGGTGACATGCAGGCGGGTCCGGCGCTACGCCGGCTCCCGCGCGGCGAGCTCGGCCGGCGTGACGGTCTCGATCCGGGCGGCCAGCATCCACTGGTTGCCGAACGGATCGCCGAGGCGGCCGCCGCGCTCGCCGTAGAACTGGTCGGCGAGGGGGTGGATGACCTCGGCGCCGGCGCGAACGGCACGATCCCATGCGGCGTCGACGTCGGGCCAATACGTGCACAGCAGCGCGTTGAACTCGTCGTCCTGGGCGTCCTTGACCATCACCACCGAGTCGCCGATCAGCAGCTCCGCGTGGACGAGCGTCCCGTCGGCCAAGTGGTAGCGCTCGCCGAGCTCCTTGGCATCGAACGCGGCCTTGTAGAACTCGATCCCGGCGGCGCCATCGCTCAACGCGAGCCGCGGTGTGACTGTGTGGAGGTGCTCGGGCACCGGCGTGACCGTCCGCTCGCGCTCAGCCAGGCCGGGCTCCTGGTAGATCCCGATCACGTTGCCGGCCGGGTCGCGAACGTGCCCCACGCGCTCGCCGGGCTCCGCGTCTTCGTTCAGCACCTCGCCACCCGCGGCGCGGACGGCCGCGAGGGCTGCCTCGAGGTCGGCGACCATGATGTGGACCATGATCCCGGGCTCAGCCGACGGCGGCCGGCCGGTGACCCACGAGCCGCTCACCTCCTTGACCGCGTCGTCGAATGCGATCGCGCCGTCGCCGCGGGTGCGCACCTCCCAACCGAACGCGTCGCGGTAGAAGCGCGACGAGCGCCCGACGTCGGCTGCGGGGATCTCGAGGTAGCAGATCTTGCCGGTTGCCAGTGTGGGGGGTCCGGGTGCCATCGGCTTAATATACATGTAAAGCAAATGTCGGGAACCTCGTCTGCAGAGCACTCATCGAAACGGCCGCCAGGCGGCGGGTCCGCCAAGCGCGGCAGGGGTCGCCCGCCGACGATCGATCGCGAAGCGGTGCTCGACACCGCGATCCGGCTGCTCGACGCCGAGGGCGTCGAGGCGCTGACGATGCGCCGGCTCGCGAGCGAGCTCGGCGTCTCCGCGATGGCGCCCTACCGGCACGTGGGCAGCAAGGACGAGCTGCTGATGGTGCTGGTCGACCGCCTCGCGGCCCGGCTCGTGTACCCGTCGCGGCCGCAAGACCCGAAGGGCGCGATGCTGGTGCTGTGGTCGACGATCTACGACAGCCTGGCGGAGCACTCCTGGGTCCCTGAGGTGCTGGCGCGCCGCCGGATGATGGCGCCGTCGGTGCTCGGGGCGATCGAGGAGATCCATGCGGCGCTGCGCGACGCGGGGCTGTCGATCCAAGCGGCGGTGCGGGCGTACCGGCTGATGTGGAGCTTCACGCTCGGCTCGCTGCTCGTGCGCGCCGGCGCGAGCTCTGAAGGGCCGAGCCGGCAGCGGGAGCTTCGCGGTGCCCCCGATCCCGAGCGCTACCCGATGCTGGCGGCGGCCGCCGCGGCGTGGACGGCGGCAGACGACCGCGACACGTACCGTGAGGATCTCGAGGCGCTCATCGACGCGTTGCTGGCGGAACGACAGGGAGTCGGCTCGGCCGTGACGCCGGTGAGATGACCGCTCACCCTGGCGCGGACCAGCGGCCGGCACAGTGAAGTGCTCTAGGAGAGGCCTACGTTTGCGACGGCGGGAATGAACCGGCGAGGGGGAGGGCGGCCGCGACCAGCGTCCCGCCGTCGGCGGGGCTCTCGATCCGAAGCCGGCCGTCGAGGGCGGCAAGCCGGTCCGCGAGCCCCATGAGACCGCTGCCGTCGGGTCGCGCGCCTCCCCGGCCGTCGTCGCGTACGAGGACTTCAAGCGTGCGGTCCTCGATGCCCGCCGTGACCGTGACGCGGCCTGCTCGCGAGTGTTTGGCGACGTTGGTCAGGGCCTCGGCGACGACGTAGTAGGCGGTCGCCTCCACCGCCGCGGGGAGCCGGCCCACACCCACCCCGATCTCAACCTGCATCGGCATCTGCGAAGCCAGCGCATACACCGCCGCGCGCAGCCCGCCGGTCGTGAGCACGGCCGGGAGGATCCCATGCGCGAGCTCGCGGAGCTCGTCGTTCGCACGCTCTGCCTGTTGCAGCGCCTCGGTCACGAGCGCGGGGACGTCCTCGTCCTGCCGCTGGAGCGCGCGGCGTGCCAGTTTCAGCGTGATGACGGTATGGACGAGGCGTTGCTGGGCTCCGTCGTGCAGGTCGCGCTGGATGCGCCGGCGCGTCTCGTCGGCCGCGGCCACGATCCGCGCGCGCGAGGCGCGCAGTTCCTCCGTCCGCTCGGCCACCTTCATCTCGAGCTCGTTGCCGGCTCTGCGAAGCTCTTCTTCGGCCCGGATGCGCTCGGCTATGAGGCGGGCATTCTGAAATGCCGTCGCGGCGTGATTCGCAGCGATCGAAAGCAGCATCTGGTCGATCTCGGTGGGAAAGTCGGTGCGATCGCAGGCTGCTGCGACCAGCCCTCCCTCGGCATCGATCCCGATGGGAATGACGACGCCGCGGCATGGCTCCACGGCGCCGGCGACGTCGGCGACGTCGGCGACGACCTCCTTACACGAGAGCTGGCCGCTCGTGAGGTGACGCTCCAGCCATTCCGGAAACGTCTTCCATGTATTCCCCCGCGTGACCTCGACTGCGCCCGCGCCACTGGGATCGCACAGACGCACGAAGGCAAAATCGAGTTGCAGCGATCCGACCAGCGCGCCGGCAAGCCCGGCGGCGATGTCGGGCGGTTCTCTTCCGACCCACGCCGCCGGGATGCTGGAAAGTGCCACGAGATCCCTGACCGCTGCCCGCAGCCGGGCGATCTCGGCACCGGGATCCACGGCCATCTAGCGCTCCGCGCTTGCGCTCTCGCGAGTCGACCGTCGCTCCCGCAGCTCGAGGAGGAACTGGTCGGGCGAAACGAAGAACGGGTTCTCCTGCAGCACCCCGCCGATGATTACGACCGGGTGCGTCCGCATGATGTCGATGACGACACTCGAGCTGAATTTCGACAGGTCGTACGCACAGATCACCGGATCGTCGTACTTCGGAAGCACGTAGTTGACGCGTGTCTCGAATTCGACCAGGTTCTCGACGCCCGGAGTGTCCTGCAGCGCCCATTCCATATGCGCGAGAAACCTCGTCAGCGGATAGCCCGCCGCCTTGCCCGCCTGGAGCACTTCTTCGATCAAGGCGAGCATGGCGTCCTGGTCGAACCGATCCTCCCGGAGCTGGGCGTCCTGCCAGAGCCGCACGTCCAACTGGCCCGAACCGATTGCCCCCTCCACATCGATATCTGCTTCGGCGAGCCGCTTCAGATGTTCGTCATGTAGCCCGGGGCCCACGAAGTGGAGCGCTTTCTCCCCCCGTTCAAAGCCTTCCTTGATGAACGAGCGAAGCACCCGGTGCTCCTCGTCGATGCTGTTGAAGAGCGCGCAGATGTGACGGTGCCGGCCGAGAGTGCCCCCGGCGAAGTGCACCGAATGGTCGTTCGTGTTCATGATCACTCCGCTCAGAGAGCGTGCCCGTCCCGCTCTCCGGCGGTCGCGTCTTGCGGCGTGGGGGAGCCGTCTGGAGCACAGTTGCCGCTATCCGTCCGCTTCCCGGTCGCGCAGCTCCGCACGCGGCTCAACTTCCGGCGGATGGACTGTCGATTCTACTCCCGGGTTTGCGTCGGAGGGCTGACCGGCGGGGACGACGTCCCGACCGGCGCGCGAGCGGTGACGGCGCGAGCCGGGAATCGCGGACTCGCGGCCGGCGCGGGGCGCGGCGGGCCGACGGTCACGCTCGATCACCGGTGCGGTCGATGCGCGCGCGAAGGATCATCTTCGCGCACGGGACGGAGGGGGTGCCCTACGAACCTTCGAACTATTTGAAGTTTCGTCGTGCACTGCCTCGCCACGCCCGCCCTGTTCGATCACGCGCCCTCGCGAACCGCGCAGGCAAACTGACTCACTCTTACCAGCGCAGTTCGCCGGCTGTGAGAAGGCACGACACGGAGACCCGCGACTCTCCGGCGCCCGCCCGGACTTGCCCGGGCGCGTCTCGGCGATCATGAATCGAGCCGAATCCCGGGGTGCGCGCACCTCCCAGCCGCGGCCCGCGCCGACGGCGACCAGCGTGCCGGTCGAGCTCGCGGCCTCGGTGCGCGCCCCTCTGGCCGAGCTCTAGTCGCCTGAGCCGGCGGCGGCCTCGCGCGGCTTGTCCTTGACGGCGTACTTGGAGGGCTGCGCGGCCACCTTCGGGTTGTCGATCTCGCCCAGGCGATCGATCAGCTTGATCCACTGCTTCGGCTTGAGGATCGCGTCGATCTGCCGCGCGGCCTGCTTGTTGTCGCCGTAGAGCGGGCGCCAACCGACGTGGATGTGGTCGTCGTGATCGGCCATCGCCAGCGTGTTGTCGGCGCCCTTGAACGTCATCAGGGAGATGATCTGGTGCGGCTTCATCGTGCCCTGCAGCGTCAGCAGCCGCTGGATCGTCACGTCCGCGATCGAGTTCGGGCCCTGGTGGCCGTAGATCGGGATGCCGTTGACCGCGGCGATGTCGACCGCCGTCCCGGTCGTGTGCTCGGACACGTTGCCGGAGGTCGTCATCAGCCCGTGGCCGCACTCCAGCGACGACACCGTCGGCTTGAGCCCGCTCACGGCGAGGTACTCGAGCGTCGCCAGGACGCGGCGGTCGATCGCGCCTGCGCGGATGTCCGCGCGGCCGCACGAGTAGATGTCGATCCGCTGGTCCTCGAGCACGCGCTTGCTCAGCGCCTGCTTGCTCATCAGCATGATCTGGCCGATCGAGAGCTCCTCGCCCTCGTTCGCGAGCAGCGCGTTCTTGCCCTTGGCGCGGTAGATCGCCGTCGACTCGAGGAGCTTCCAGCCGTCGAGGATCGGCTTCGGATCGATGCGCGGCGCGCCGCGGCCGGCCGGGCGGATCTCGAACAGCAGGTGCGGCGCCTTGCCGCCGGGCTGCGTGCCGATGCGGCCGAGCGTGGTGCCGCCGAGCACCGGGGCGCCCTTCACGAGCGGCTTGGCGCGGAAGTCCTTCGGATCCAGGCCGAGCGGGGCGCCGGCGGACGCGCCGGCGTCGCTGAGCTGCGCCTCGCCGCCCGCGTCGCGCGCCTTCGTGCGCTCGGGATGGGCGAACAAGCGCACCTTGGCGGTCGCGGCGGCGGGGGTCGCCGCGGGCTGCACCGGCGGCGCGGACGGCGCGTGCACCAGGCCGCGGCGCTTGGACGCCTTCTTCTGCGCCGTCGCCTTGCGCGGCTTGGGCGAGGGATAGGTCTTGGCGACCGTCTTGAGGTGCGCGTACGTGTAGGAGTTGCCGTAGACGTCCTGCAGCACGAGATAGCGGCCGAGGCGCTTGGTCCTGCCGAGCTTGGTCACCTTGCCGTCGTTGACGGCGATCACCGGTGAGCCGGCCTTGGCGAAGATCTCGATGCCCTTGCGGCCGGCCTTGGACTCGACCGTGATGGCGGGATTGGACCCCTTGCGCTTGCGGTCGGCCTTCGTCAGCGCGCCGGCGTAGGTCGCCTTGGCGCGGACGGGGAAGCGGCCCTGCGTGAGCCCCGTGAGCGAGCCGACGAGGTCGCCCGGGATGCCGCCGATGACCTGGGCGCGCATCAGGACCGAGTCGACGTACCAGTCGGCGTGGTTGTAGGCGAAGATCGCGCGGCGCAGGTCCTTGTCGCCGCCGGCCGCCTTGAGATAGCGCGCGGCGGCGAAGATCGCGTCGACCGGGTTGAACGGGTCCTTGACACCGTCCTGGTTGGCGTCGACGCCGTACTGCTTCCACGTCGAGGGCATGAACTGCATCCAGCCGAGCGCGCCGGCGGAGGAGATGTTCAGGTTGCGGCCGTAGTCGGTCTCGATCTCGTTGATGCCCGCGAGGACCTCCCAGCGGATGCCGTACTGCATGCCGGCGGCCTGGTAGATCGGGAGCAGGAACGGCGGGATTCGGAACTTGTCGATGAAGAAGTTCGGCACCCCGACCTTCGCCGGCCCCGGGATCGAGAGCGCGTAGCTCGGGTTGCTCGGGGCGGGGGAGCCGTCGTGGTTGGTGAGCGCCGGGGCCGGAACCGTCTTGACCTTCTCCGGCGCCTTCACGCACCCTGAAGCAGAAGTCGAGGCTTGGTCGCCGCCTCCGCACACGCGTGCCTGGCCCTTCTTGGGCGAGCTGACGTTCGCGGGACGCGCGGCCTTCCTGGCCGGCGTCGCGGTCGGCGTGGGCGTCGCCGTCGCGGCGGTGCCGGTCGCGTCCGAGGTCGGGATCGTCGTGTCGACCGGCGACGGGAAGGGCGTCTCGGTGGGGGCCTGGGTCGGCGTCGAGGTCGGATCGGCTTCCGGGGTGTCGGTGGCGGGCGCCTGCGTGGGGGCCTCGGTCGGCGCCTGCGTCGGCGCCTGCGTCCGCGCCTCGGTCGCCGTCTCCGTGGGCGCCTGCGTGGGCGCGGCCGTCGCCGTCGCCTCCGGCGTCTGCGTCGCGGAGTTGTCCGGCGAAGGCGTCGGCGTGGGGTCGTCGGACAGCGCAGGAACGCCGAGCACGGCGACGAACACGGTCGCGCTGGCGAAGGCGGTGGCGAGGATTCTGCGGGTCAAGGGGAGGGAGCGGCCGGTGGCGGGATCTCCGGCTCCCTCCCGGTGTCGGCAGCCCGGCGCGGCCGCTTGAGCGGTGGGCGTGGGGTTGAGACCCGATCTCCCGCGTCTCTCACCCTCGACCACAGACTTAGGGTCGGTGTTTGGCGTGCCGATCGCTACGCTCGCCGCGTGGACGCCGCCTCGCTGGAGATCCGCATCGCCGGTCCCGACGACGCGTCCTCGCTGGCCAACACCACCCGCCTCGGCTTCGAGTCCTATCTCGACTGGGCGCCGCCCGGGTGGCAGCCGCCGCCGCGCGCCGTCGAGATCCGGGCGATCCGCGAGCGCCTGCGCCAGACTTCGACCTGGTGCGCGATGGCGCTGGAGCCCGGCGGCGAGCCCGCCGGCCACGTCGGCATCACCTCCGCGAGCGAGCCCGAGCGCTCGCACGTGCGGATCCCCGGTCGCGCGCACCTGTGGATGCTCTTCGTGCGCCCGCCGTGGTGGGGCACCGGCCTCGCGACGCGGCTGCACCGGCTCGGGCTTGAGGAGGCGCGGCGCCAGGGCTACAGCACGATCCGGCTCTACACGCCCGCCGGTCAGTCACGCGCGCGCGCGTTCTATGCGCGCGAGGGCTGGTCGCTGCAGGGGCGGCCGTTCGAGGAGCCGATGCTGGGCCTCCCGTTGGTGGAATACCGGCGCGAGCTGTGTTCCAGCCGCTGATCGAGGAGGCCACCGAGCGCTCGCGCGTCTCGATGCGCTCGCGCCTTGTGCGCCTGCGCGTGTCCTGGCGCACGATGGTGCAGGCCTCGGTCGCGGCGGCGCTCGCGTGGCTGTTCGCGACCGAGGTGTGGGGCCACCAGGCACCGTTCTTCGCGCCGGTCTCGGCGATCATCGCGCTCGGCCAGAGCTACCACCAGCGCGGGCGGCGGGCCGCGGAGCTCGTGATCGGCGTCTCGCTCGGCATCGCCCTCTCCGACGTCCTGCTTTCCCAGATCGGCACCGGGACGATCCAGCTCGCGATCGTCGTGTTCCTCGCGATGGGCATGGGCCTGCTCTTCACCTCCAGCCAGCTGTTCGTCAACCAGGCGGCCGTGTCGGCCGCCTTGGTCGCGACCATCCAGCCGCCGTCGAGCGGCATCACGTTCGCCCGCTCGGTCGACGCGCTGACCGGCGGCTCGATCGCGCTCGCGGTCGCCGCGCTGCTGCTGCCGACCGATCCGCAACGGATACTGCGCGACGCGTCGCGGCCGGTGCTGGAGGAGCTGGCGGCGACGCTGCGCGACGTCGCCCGGGCGCTCGCGGCGCGCGACCTCGACGCCGCCGGCGCCGCCCTGGACCGTGCCCGCGGGATCGACGACCTCTCGGGCAAGTTCGCCGACGCGGTGCGCGAGGGGCGCGAGACGGCGCGCTACTCGGTCGCGCGCCGCGGTGCGCGCGGGACGATCGAGGCGTTCGCGGGGGCGGCGGCCCAGATCGATCTCGCGGTCCGCAACGTGCGCGTGCTCGCGCGCGGAGCGATTCGCGCGCTGACGCTGAAGGAGAACGTGCCGGAGGAGGTGCCGGAGGCGCTCGAGGACCTGGCGGACGCCGTCATCGCGCTGGAGCGGACGCTCGCCGACGACGGGTCGCCGGAGGCCGTCCGCGAGCCGGCGCTGCGCGCCGCGGCGACCGCGACGCTCGTGCTCGAGCGCACGGGCAACCTGTCGGTGAGCGTGATCGTGGGGCAGATCCGGTCGACCGCCGTGGACCTGCTCACCGGCTCGGGGATGGACCCGCCGGCGGCGGTGGACGCCGTGCGCGCCGCGGTGCGCGCGGCGCAGGAGCGCGCGTAGCCGGCGGCCGCGGCGGCAGGGACCGGAACTCCGCTGGTAAGGGATGCGTGTCGACTCTGGTGCAGGTCGTGCGCGGATCTTGTGCCGGCGGTGATCGGGGATCGGAAGTGCGCTGGTAAGGGCGTGCGTGTCGGCTCTGGCGCAGGGTTGCGCGCGGAGGGTCCCACGGATCACGCGCGATCGGCGCTGGCGACCGTATTCGAGCGCGTCAGGCGGGAAAACGATCGTATGCGATCAAGAACGCGCTCGGCGCGCGGGGGGTGTGTCAGGTTTGTCGACCCATAGCCCGCAAAGGTGACGCACCCCTTGGGCGGGTGATCGTTATGGCACCTAGACGCTCGATCCGGGTGGCTGCGGGGCCGAGTGAGGCTCCCGCGAGCGCCGGCGGAGCGAGCGACGGCCTCGCCGCTGCGCCGTAACCGCTCCACCCGCGGGTGGCCTCGTGGGCGTTTGGGGGTCGGCGGCTGAATGGCGTGGCAGGGCGCTTGGCGCGCGAAGCCGGGCTGACGTGGCAGCAGCGCCGACGCGCGATGTCGAGCTCCCGCGGCAGGGCGCTCAAGCGCGGGTGTCAGTTCAGCGCCGACCCGGGACCCGCGAGGACAGGACCCGCGGCCGAGCGGCCAGGCCCTCGCCGGATCGCGCAGCCGCGCGGAACGAAGGCGGGCGGGGCGCCGGGACCCGCGGCCGAGCGGCCAAGCCCTCGCCGGATCGCGCAGCCACGCGGAACGAAGGCGCGGCCGGGCGCCGGGACCCGCGGCCGAGCGACCAGGCCCTCGCCGGATCGCGCAGCCGCGCGGAGCCGGGCGATCCTGGTGCCGCCGGTACCACCCTCGAGCCGGTCTGGATATCTCGCGGAGCGGCGTTAGCGTCGGCGGCGATGGAACTCACCGACTTTCGCACCCTCGGTCCGAGCGGGCTCCGGGTGAGCCCCCTGACCCTCGGGGCCATGACCTTCGGCAACCCGAGCTGGGGCACCTCCGACGAGGAGTCCTGGCGGATCATCGACCGCTACCTGGCGGCCGGAGGCAACGTCATAGACACGGCCAGCCTCTACACCGGCGGGCGCAGCGAGGAGCTGATCGGCGCGTACCTGGCGAGGCACGCCGGCCTGCGCGACCGGTTGGTGCTCTCCACGAAGTTCGGCGGCAACCTCGTGCCTGACGATCCGAACGCCGGAGGCAACGGCCGCAAGGCGATCCTCCAGGCGCTCGACGGCTCGCTGCGACGCCTCGGCACCGACTATGTCGACCTGTACTGGCTGCACAACTGGGACCCGCACACGCCGCTCGACGAGACGATCTCGACGCTCGACGATCTCGTCCGCGCCGGCAAGGTCCGCTACATCGGGCTCTCGAACGTCCCTGCCTGGGCGGTCGCCCGCGCCTGCGCGATCGCCGAGCTGCGCGGGCGCGCGGCGCCGATCGCACTCCAGGCCGAGTACTCGCTGCTCGCGCGGTCGGCCGAGGGCGGCACCTTCGGCGTGGCCCGCGAGCTGGGGCTGGGCGTCACGCCCTGGAGCCCGCTCGCCGGCGGCGTCCTCTCGGGCAAGTACTCGCGCGCCCGGCCCGCGCCCGGCTCCGGACGCGCAGCGGCGGCGCAGCCGCATCTCACCGAGGAGACCTTCGCGCTGCTCGACGTGCTCGAGCGGATCGCCGGCGAGGCCGGGGGATCGGTCGCCTCCGTCGCCCTCGCCTGGGTCCGCCGGCGGCAGCTCGTGACGACGACGCTCGTCGGGGCGCGCACCCTGGCGCAGCTCGACGCCAACCTCGCCTCGCTCCGGGTCGAGCTGACCGCCGAGCAGAGCGCGGAGCTCGACGGGCTCACGACCCCGACGCTCGAGTACCCGCTGACCGATCACCTGCAGGCGGTCGGCCCGGGCTTCATCCAGGGCGACACGACGGTCAACGGCGTGCCGGCGAGCGCGATTCACCTGTGATCGGCGCGCGCCGCGGGCCGCACGCGGGGTACCGTCGAAGGGTGCCGGCGCGCGGCGACGACAACAGCCTCGCGGCGTTCCTCCGGGCCCGTCGCGCCCGGCTCATGCCGGCGGAGGTCGGCCTCGCCGACGGCGGACGGCGGCGGGTTCCCGGCCTGCGGCGCGAGGAGGTCGCGATGCTCGCCGAGATGAGCGTCACCTATTACGTCCGCCTCGAGCAGGGGCGCGACAGGCGGCCGTCAGGGGACGTGGTCGAGGCGCTCGGGCGCGCGCTGCGGCTCGACGATGCCGGGGCGCGCCACCTGCGCGCGCTCGCCGGCCTGGCGCCCCGGTCCGCGGCGGCCCCCGAGCCGGCCGGCGTCCGCGAGCAGCTGCGCCGGCTGCTGGACCGGCACGTCGACGTGCCGGCGTTCGTCATGGACCGCCTGTCGGGCGTGCTGGCCGCCAACCGGCTCGCGACGGCCCTGCACCCCAGCTACCGGCCCGGCCGCAACCTGCTGCGCGACGCCTTCCTCGATCCGCACGCGCGCGCCGGCTACGACCCCGGCGACCTCCCCGAGCTGCTGCGCGACGGCGTCGCCACGCTGCGCTCGGCGCGGGGCGGCGGCGCCGCAGGCACCGAGGCGCTCGTCGACGAGCTGATGGCCAGCCCGGAGTTCGCCGCGCTGTGGGCCTCCCACGACGTGATCGAGAAGCGGGCCGGCACGCAGCGCTTCAGGCATCCCGACGCCGGGGCGCTCGAGCTCGACGCCGAGGTCTTCGAGGTCAGCGGCGCCCCAGGCCAGCGGCTCGTCGTCCTGCACGCCGCCCCGGGCAGCGCGTCCGAGCAGCGACTCCGCGCCCTCGCGCGCTAGCCCCGGATCACACCTGGCACGTCGGGCACCACAGCGTCGTGCGGCCGCCGACCGTGTCCAGGGACAGCGGCGTCCCGTCGCGCGGGCACGCGCCCCCGCGCACGCGCGCGGGCATGAATCGCCCGGTGTGGACGCCGCCGTTGCGCACCGCGTCGCGGACGGCCGCGCGGATCATGCGCCGCAGCCCGTCGAGCTCGTCGGTCGAGAGCGAGTTGGCCGGGCGCAGCGGCGACATCCTCGCGCGCCACAGCGACTCGTCGGCGAGCAGATTGCCGACGCCCGCGATCGCGCCCTGATCGAGGAGCCGCGCCTTGATCGGCATGCCGCTGCGGCTCACGCGCTCGCGGAACACGTCGCGCGAGACCTCGGCGGCGTCGGGGCCGACGTGCGAGTAGTCGGGGTTCAGCACCGCGCGGCCGAGCCGGCGCTTGTCGCGCAGCGCGAGCCGGCCGCCGCCGGCGAACTCGAGCGAGAAGCGGTCCCAGCCGTGCGGCTCAGGCGGCTCGTCGACGACGATCCGGCCCGCCATGCCGAGGTGCAGGCCGAGCTCCGGCCCGTCGGTCTCGACCCAGAGGAACTTCCCGCGCCGGTGGGCGGACGTGAGCGTGTGGCCGGTCAGCGCGGCCGCGAGCTCGCCCGCCGAGTGCGGGCGGCAGACGTAGGCGTCGGCGTCGTCGACCGCGACGATCTCGCGCCCGAGCGCGCGCTCGATCACCTGTCGCGCGCGCTCGGCTTCCGGCAGCTCGGGCATGGAAAGTGAGTTTCGTCCTCCCGTCGCCTGCGGCGGCGACTCGTCGTGGGTCGGCCCCCAAGCGGCAGGCCGGCGTCCGGACGACGTTACCCTCCCCCGATGCGCTCCCGCCGAACGTGCCACGCCGTGCCCGGCTCGAGCGAGCGGTTCCTCGCCAAGGCGCCCGGGCTGGAGGCCGACGAGGTCTTCCTGGACCTCGAGGACGCGGTCGCGCCGAACGAGAAGGAGAGCGCGCGCGGGCGGGTGATCGAGGCGCTCAACACGCTCGACTTCCGCGACGGGATGACCGTCGTCGTGCGCGTGAACGGGACCGACACGCCGCACTACTACCGCGACCTGATCGACGTCGTCGAGCAGGCGGGCGCCAAGCTCGACGCGGTCATGCTGCCGAAGGTCCGCACGCCCGGCGACGTCGAGATGACCGACAAGCTGCTCACGCAGATCGAGCTCGCGCACGGCCTCGAGCCCGGCCGGATCGGGATCGAGGCCCAGATCGAGGATGCGACCGGGCTCGTCGCGTGCGAGGCCATCGCGGCCGCATCGGCGCGGATGGAGACGCTGATCTTCGGGCCCGGCGATTACAGCGCCGCCGTCGGCATCCCGATCACGACCATCGGCGGCGCGCCCGAGGGCTATCCCGGCGACCACCTCAACTACGTCTACTCGCGCCTGGTCGTCGCCGCCCGCGCCGCCGGCATCCAGGCGATCGACGGCCCGTACGCGCGCGTGGGGGACGAGGAGGGGCTGCGCGAGCGCTCGCGCCTCGCCCGCGCGCTCGGGATGGACGGCAAGTGGACGATCCACCCTGGGCAGATCGCGACCGTCAACGAGATCTTCGCGCCCGCGCGCGAGGAGTGGGAGCGCGCCGAGGCGATGCTCGCGGCCTATGACGCCGCGCACGCCGGGGGCCAGGGCGCCGCGATGTACGACGGCGAGATGATCGACGAGGCCAACCGCAAGATGGCCGAGCGCGTCGCCCGCGCCGGTCGCGCCGCGGGATACGCGTGAGCCCGTCGGGGGCGCCCCGGAGGGCGCCCCCGGACCCCCTCAAGGTGTCGTGTGGCCGGCGGTGCCCCCGGCCGACCGGTCGCTCGACGTCGCCTTCAACGGCACATCGAACGCGGCCACCTCGTCCGAGCCGCTCTCGTAGGAGACCAGCGCCGAGCCGTCGCCGCCGGCGAGCCTGTCGAACGCCGCGCGGTCGAGCGGGATCGTCACGGCGTTGTGCCCCGCCTTGACGCCGACCTTCAGGTCGCGCACCACGTGCCCGCCCATGTCCGGCGACCACGCCGGGATCGAGCCGTCCGTCAGCGCGCAGGCCGTGAGCCCGAAGTCCGGTGGCGGGTCGGCGGCCGGCGTGCAGCTCGTCTTGAACACGGGGATGTAGCCCTTCTCGCCCTTCCACAGGAACACGTGCGCGGTGCCCGCGCTCGGCGCGTCGATCTCGGCCTTGAACACGCCCGGCGTCAGGACGACCTTGGACACCGACACGCCGGAGGCCGGCGTCCGCCCCGAGATCGGGACGCCGTTGCGCGCCGACTGCGCGATCGTCTGCGGCGAGTCCACGCCGTCGAGGTTCGGATGCGACACGTTCGGCGCGTCCGGCGTCGTCGAGCGGCCGGCGGGCGGCGTGTAGCCGCTGAGCACGGCGCGGCCCCAGCGGTACGGATCCGACTGCACGCTGCCGAACGTCGACCACGCCAGCCGCGTGCTCTGATCGATGTGGCGCAGCGTCGTCGTGCCCGCGGCCGCCGTGTTGTCCTCGTCGTACGGCGTGATGTTCAGCCCCATGTTGGCGGGGTCGACCGCCGCCGGCAGGTCGGCCATCGGGATCTTGACCTCGAGGTCGTAGCCGCCGGTCGCGCCATACGAGTGGTCGACGCCGGTGTCGTTGGACCCGACCCACGCCGCCGTCGACTTGACCACGACGCCGGGCGCGTTGGGGGCGCCGTCGACCGTCGCGGCCAGCGGACCGGTCGAGTAGCCCTGGTGGTTGTCGGCGTCGCGCTCCCAGCACGGCCCGTCGGCGCCGTTGCCGTTGGAGCCGCTCGGGTCGTTCGTGAACGGGAAGATCCCGAGCTTGAACGTGTTCGCGGTGTCCTTGAGCACCTGCGACGCGTTCCCGCGCGGGTCGATCAGGATCTCGACCGAGTCCGCCAGCCAGTGCGCGACGCACTCCTCCGGCTTGACCGCGTAGGACTGGTATTCGTCGCGGACGTGGACGAAGAAGTACAGCGCGTCGTCGCGCCAGGTCACCTTCGCGTACGTGCTCGTGGGCGATCCGGGCGCGCCGGAGGAGCCGCAGTCGACGCCGGCCGGCGAGCAGTCGCGCGTCGTGCCGCCCGGCTCCCACTTGCGCCCGATGTCCAGCGCCTCGCCGGTGTACTCGCCGGGGCTCTCGACGCCGTCGACCGACGGCGCGGCGGCCGCCTCGGGAACCATCGTCTTCGGGACGATCCCGAGCGTCAGGTCCTCGAACCCGGAGCCGCCGTCGTAGCTGGTCGTGATGCGCACGTTCACGTTCGTGCTCTGCGAGCTTGCGGGCGCACCGGTGATCGGCAGCGTCGAGTTCGTGAACGAGTTCGAGACGCGGAAGTCGACGGTCGCGTCGGCGCCGGGCGCCAGCGGGCCGTACGGCTTCGACAGGGCGTCGGCCGTCACGCCGGACGGCGGCGTCAGCGAGACGGTGCCGCTCTGCGACGTCGTGGACCAGTTGTGGACGTCGACCGGGACGGTGATCGTCTCGCCGGCGCTCACCGTCTGGATCGCGGCCGAGCGCCCGAGCCGGCGCGCCGCGGGAGCGGTCTGCTCGAGCCAGCTGTCGTACTCGGCCCAGTTGCCCCAGCGGTGGAAGCGGCCCTCGACGGGCGAGACGACCCGTACGACGTCATCCGTGTAGCCGGTCGCGGAGCCGCTCGACAGCAGGGCCGAGACCTTGAAGTTGGTGTTCACGGCCGCGGTCGCGCTCGGCGTCACCGTGAACGTCGCGGTCGACTCCGAGCCCGCCGGGGTCGGCCCGATCGCCTTCGGCGCGCCGACCGTCCAGCCGGCCGGCACCGTCAGCGCGACGGTTCCCGCCGGCAGGGTCCCTGAACCCGACTTGACGTGCAGCGTCGCGATGAACGGCGCCCCCGGCGCGTTGTAGAAGCGGGAGAACGTGAGGTACTCGAGCGTCCCGAGCGGGAGCCCGCCCGGGTCCGGCTTGACCGCGCCGTCCAGGATCGCGTCGTCCTTGCCGGCGTCCGGGCTGCCGTTGGGTTGGAACGGGACGAACGAGTCGGTCATGCCGAAGCGCGAGCACGCCGGCGCCGCGGCGCGCATGCTCATCACGCGGCTCTGGGTCGGGTAGGCCGAGGAGCCCTCGGCCGCGACCTGCGCCCAGCTCTTGGCGCCGGTCTTGCCCTGGACGTTGCCGGCCGGCCACGCGAACGGCGAGTCGTAGCCGGTCCACACGCCGGCGACCGTGTCCAGGCCGGAGGGCGAGAAGCCCGTCGTGCAGCCGGCGGCCGTCGTCGTCCCGCCGGCGCCGGCCGTGGCGCCGCCGGAGAAGACCTTCTTCACCTGCCACGTGGAGAGCGCGTGCGGCCCGGTCAGCTGCTCGGGGAACATGTTCGGGTCGGCGGCCGCGAGCATGCCCTCCCAGATGAACCGGCCCGCCTGCTGGTGGTTGCCGTGGCCGGCGCCGAGCGTGGGCGTGAAGCCGATGTACACGTCCGGCTGCGTCATGCGGATGATCCGCACGACGCGCCGCAGGGTCTCGTCGTGGTTCCAGAAGTACTGGGTCAGCGGCGCGCTCTGGTTGTAGAAGAAGTCGACGCGGTCGAGGTTGAAGATGTCGACGGTGCCGGAGCGGTAGTGCGCGACCCGGTCCTCGTTCTCGCGCCGCAGGCCGAGCGCCGGCCCGATCTCAGAGCCGACGGCGTTGCCGCCGCCCTCGCCGCGCGTGACCATGATGATCCCGCAGCGCACGCCGTAGCGCTGGTGCCACACCCCGCACGGTCCGATGATGCTCGTGTCGTCGTCGGGATGGGCCCATTCGCCCATCACGTTGATCTTCACGGCGCTGCTCGCCGTGTACTGCGCCGCGCGCGCCGGCGCCGCGGCGGCCGCCAGCGCCAGCATCGACGCCACGAGGCACCCGAATCGCTTCACACCCTCTCCCCCCTCAACGGACGACATCGAACATACCGATGATCGAAGATGTTCACTTTACGTGCGAAGCGAACCGTGTGTCAAGCGGACACGTTCAAACACTCGGTGGCAGCCCACTACGCTGACCGTATGCGGCTCATCCTCGCTCTCGCCGTCTTGCTCGCGCTCCCGGCCTCGGCGTCGGCGGCGCCCACGATCGAGCTGAAGCTCGGCAAGCCGGCTGTCCGCTACGGCGCCACCCACACCGTCACCGGCACGCTGACCGACGGCACGACGCCGCTGCCCGGCCAGCCGATCGTGCTGGAGGGTCAGCGCTATCCGTTCCAGGGCTCGTTCCGCGAGCTGGCGCGGGCGACGACCGGCCCCAACGGCGAGTTCGCGTTCAAGCCGGCCCTGGACCGCAACCACAAGCTGCGCGTCGCCGCGCCCGCCCAGGGCGCCGTCTCCCAGCCGGTGCGCGCGTACGTCCTGCCTTCGTTCGAGCTGTCGTTCCGCCCGCTCAAGCCCGGCGTGGCGCGCCTGTATCAGCGCTACACCGTGCCCAAGTCGGTCAAGCTCAGCGCGCCGACGCTGTTCTACATCGGCTCGCGCAGCGCCACGCGGTCCTCACGGCGCGTGGCGGCCAAGACCAAGCGCACGTCCGCGGGCCACTTCACGGCGATCGCGACGGTCCACCTCCCCGGCTCCTGGAAGGGGCGCTTCCGCTTCGGCAGCTGCTTCCGCACTTCGCCCGGCTCGGGCATGGGCGAGCCGCTCGCCAGCTGCCCCAAGGTGCACCTGCGGTTCTAACACTTCGGCGTTCGAAGCTGATAGAAGTCGTTCTATCGCTCTTGAACAGGTCCGAACATCCATGAGCTCGCTGCTGCCTGCGCAGCGGCGCCAAGAGATCCTCCGCGCCGTCCGCGGCGGCCAGGCGCACGTCGCCCAGCTGGCCGCCAGCTTCGGCGTGTCGGAGATGACCGTGCGGCGCGACCTGCGTCTGCTCGCCGGCGACGGCAAGCTCGAGCGCGTCCGCGGCGGCGCCGTCGACGTCGGCAAGGAGGAGCCGTTCCACGAGGTCGAGGTCGAGCGCTTCGACGTCAAGGACCGCATCGGCGCGGCGGCCGCCGCGATGGTCGACGACGGCCAGACCGTGATGATCGACATCGGCACCTCGACCCTGCAGCTCGCGCGCCACCTGCACGGCCGCCGCGTGACCGTCGTCACGACGAGCCTGGCGGTGCTCGAGGAGCTGCTGCCCGACCCGGAGATCGAGCTGGTGCTGCCTGGCGGCATCGTGCGCCGCAACTACCGCTCGCTGGTCGGCGTCGTCGCGGAGGACTCGCTGCGCCAGCTGCGCGCCGACATCGCCTTCCTCGGCACGAGCGCGGTCGACGCCGAGGTCGGCGTGTGGGACACGACCATGGTCGAGGTCCCGATCAAGCGGATCATGATCGCCAACAGCGAGCGCGTCGTGCTGCTGGCCGACGCGGCGAAGTTCTCGATGACCGGCGTCGTGCGGGTGTGTGGGCCGGAGTCGCTCGACCACATCGTCACCGACGCGCCGCTTCCGCAGGCGAGCCGCACCACCCTGGCCGCCGCGTCGATCGAGGTCACCATCGCATGAAGCTCACCATCGTCGGCGGCGGGGGATTCCGCGTTCCGCTGGTCTACGGCGCGCTGCTCGCCAGGGCCGGAAGGCTCGGCCTCGAGGAGGTCGTGCTCCACGACATCGACGCCGCGCGCCTGGAGCGCATCGGGCACGTGCTCGACGGGCTGGCCGCCGAGCACGGCGTGCGCCTCCCGTTCCGCACCACCACCGATCTCGTGGACGCGGTCGAGGGCGCGGACTACGTCTTCTGCGCGATCCGCGTCGGCCAGCTCGAAGGCCGCGTGGTCGACGAGGACGTGCCGCTCGGGCTCGGGGTGCTCGGCCAGGAGACCACGGGTCCCGGCGGCATCTGCTTCGCGCTGCGCACGATCCCGGTCATGGTCCGGCTCGCGGAGACGATCGCCCGGCATGCGCCGGAGGCGTGGCTGATCAACTTCACCAATCCGGCGGGGATGGTGACCGAGGCGGTCCAGCAGGTCATCGGCGACCGCGTGGTCGGCATCTGCGATTCACCGTCGGGTATGTGCCGGCGCGTCGCCGCCGCACTCGGGCGCGACCCCGCCGACCTGTGGTTCGACTACTTCGGCCTCAACCACCTCGGCTGGCTCAAGGGCGTGCGCGACGGCGCCGGCAACCAGCTGCTCGACCGGCTGCTCGACGACGACGCGGCGCTGGCCGGGTTCGAGGAGGGGCGGCTGTTCGGCGGCGAGTGGCTGCGCTCGCTCGGGATGATCCCCAACGAGTACCTCTACTACTTCTATTACGCGGCCGACACGGTCAGGGCGATCCGCCGCGGCGCGCACTCGCGCGGCGCCTTCCTGCTCGAGCAGCAGCGCGCCTTCTACGCCGGCGCGGGCGACGACGCCCTCGCCTCCTGGCGGGCGACCCGTCACGATCGCGAGCGCACGTACATGGCCGAGGCGCGCGACGCCGCCGGTGACGAGCACGATCACGAGATGGACGCGAACGGCGGCTACGAGAGCGAGGCGATGGCGGTGCTCGAGGCGATCGCGCTCAATACGCGTGCGGTCCTGATCCTCAACACCGCCAACCGCTCGGCGCTGCCGTTCCTCGACGAGCGCGCGGTCGTCGAGGTGCCGTGCGTCGTCGGCCGCGCGGGCCCGGTGCCGATGGCGATGGGCGGCGCGTCCGCGCACACGCGCGCGCTGGTCGAGACGATGAAGGACGTCGAGCGCACGACGATCGACGCGGCGCTGCTCGGCTCCCGTGAGCTGGCGATCAAGGCGCTCGCGCTGCACCCGCTGGTGCCGTCGGTCAGCACCGCGCGCGAGATCTTCGACGGCTATCGCGCGCGCCTGCCCGCCCTGCAGGAGACGTTCACGTCGTGAAAGTGGACCTCGCCTGCGCGGAGCCCGCGTTCCTCGATCTCACCTTCGCCGGCCTTGAGGGGGTCCCACGGCCGGGGGAGGAGCGGCTGGCCAACGACCTGCTGCGTTCCCCCGGCGGCGGCGCGATCACGGCGGTCGGCGCCGCCCGGCTCGGCCTCTCCAGCGCGCTCGTGTCGCCGATCGGCACCGACCCGGTCGGCGAGCTGCTTCTCGGGATGCTGCGCAAGGATCACGTCCGCTTCGCGGGCCGCCGCGTCGCCCGTACGCCGCTCACCGTCGTGATGCCGGCCGACGGCGACCGCGCGATGGCGACGTTCGACCCGGGCGAGGAGGTCACCGCCGCCGAGCTCGCCGCCGTCGCGCCGCGTGCCGTGGTCCTCTCGATCCCGCGACTGCGGCTCGCGCCGGCCGGCGCCCACGTCTACGCCACGGTCGGGGACGTCGACGCCCGCGCGCTGTCGGGCCGCCCGCTTCCCGAGCTCTCGCACGTGCGCGCGCTGCTCGTCAACGAGCGCGAGGCGGAGATGCTGACCGGGCTCGCCGACCCCGAGCGCGCGGCGCAGGCGCTGGCACGCATGGCGCCGGTCGCGGTCGTGACCTTGGCCGAGCGGGGTGCGCTGGCCACAGGGGTGGAGGGGACGGTGCACATCGAGGGCGTGCCCGTCGAGGCGGTCGACACGACGGGTGCCGGGGACCTGTTCGCGGCCGCCTACGCGTGGGCGGACCGTTGGGGCGAGGCGCTGCCCGAGCGGCTGCGGTGGTCGGTCCTCTATGCGGCGCTCTCGGTCAGGGTCGCGACCGCCGTGGCGGGCGCGGTGTCTTTGAAGGCGCTCTTGGAGGAGGGCGTGGAACACGGGCTGACGTCGCCGGTGCGAGAGCCGTCAGCCGCGATGAAGGAGGAGCAGTGAGGGTCATCACACGCTTGGGCGCGGGCCTGCTGGCCGCGGCGCTCGCCGCGGGCTGCGGCGCGTCGCCCGGCAGCGGCAACGACGCGGCGAGCAAGGCCAAGCCGTCGGCGACCGCGAACGCCAAGCCGGACATCGCCAAGCTCGGCCCGGTCACGCTGACCGTCTGGGACCAGGAGGTCCGCGGCGGCCAGAACAAGCAGATGAAGCAGCTCAACCTCCAGTTCGAGCAGAAGTACCCGAACGTCACGATCAAGCGCGTGTCGAAGTCGTTCGATGATCTCCAGAAGACGTTGAAGCTCGCGGTCTCCGGCCCGAAGGCGCCGGACGTCGTCGAGGCCAACCAGGGGCGCCCGATCATGGGCGAGCTCGTCAAGGCGGGGATGCTGCGCCCGCTGACCGACTACGCGAAGCTCTACGGGTGGGAGGACCGCTACTCGCCGCTGCTGCTGGACCTCAACAGGTTCTCGTCCGACGGCAAGCAGTTCGGCTCCGGCGACCTCTACGGCCTCTCGCAGATGGGCGAGATCGTCGGCGTCTTCTACAACAAGGACAAGGTCTCGACGCCGCCCGCGACGCTCGCGGACTTCGAGTCCCAGCTCGCCGGCGCCAAGGCCCAGAAGGACGTCCCGATCCAGTTCGGCAACCTCGACAAGTGGCCCGGCATCCACGACTTCGAGAGCGTGCTCGGCCAGGTCGCCGACAAGCAGGCGATCCGCGACTTCGTGTTCGCGCGCGACGGCGCGAGGTTCGACACGCCGGAGTTCACCGACGCCGCCGCGAAGATCACCGACTGGGTCAAGAAGGGCTACTTCACGCCCGGGTTCAACGGGACGGGATACGACCCGGCGTGGCAGAGCTTCGCCAAGGGCAAGGGCCGGTTCCTGATCGCGGGCACGTGGGTCACGGCGGACCTCGCGGACCGCATGGGCGAGAAGGTCGGCTTCACGCTGATGCCCGGCAAGGATCCGAGCCACCCCGTCTCGCTCGGCGGTGAGTCGCTCCCGTTCGCGATCACGTCGGCGTCCAAGAGCCCCGACGTCGCGGCCGCGTACATCGACTTCATCACCGACGCCAACGCGGCCAAGGTGCTGACCGAGACGGACAACCTGCCGGCGATGAAAGGCGCGCCGGTGCCGGAGGGCGGCGTCTCGGCCGACGTCGCCGCCGCCTGGAAGAAGCTCAACGACGCCGACGGCGTGATCCCGTACCTCGACTACACGACGCCGACGTTCTTCGACGACGTCTCGGCGGCGATCCAGGAGCTGCTCGACGGCAAGAGCAGCCCGCAGGCGTTCACGACGGGGGTGCAGAAGGACTTCGACAAGTGGGCGAACGATCGCTGAGCTGACGCTGCCGCCCGGCGCTCCGCGCCGGGTCGGCTACCTCTATCTGCTGCCCGCGTTCGCGGTCTTCTTCCTGTTCGTCCTGCTGCCGCTGCTGCACGCGGTCTGGATCTCGTTCTTCGCGTGGGACGGGCTGACGGTCGGGACGTGGGTGGGGCTCGGGAACTACCGCGACGTGATCTCGGACCCCGCGTTGCGGGCGGCGTTCGGCCACTCGCTGATCCTGCTGCTGTTCTACGCGGGGCTGCCGCTGCTCATCGGGCTGCTGCTCGCGGGCCTGCTGGCGCGCGGGCGCGTGCGCGGGCAGGCGCTGTTCCGGACGATCCTGTTCCTGCCGCAGGTGATCGCGATGGTCGTCGTCGCGGTCATGTGGCGGATGATCTACGACCCGTCCAGCGGCGCGCTGAACAAGCTGCTGGGCGTGGTGGGGATCGACGGCAAGGCATGGCTCGGCGACTTCGGCTGGGCGCTGCCGTCGGTCGGCCTGGTCGGGACGTGGGTGTACTTCGGCCTCGCGATGGTGCTGCTGACCGCCGGCGTGCAGAAGATCCCGCAGAGCCTGTTCGACGCCGCGCGGGTCGACGGCGCCGGGCCCGTGCGCGAGTTCTTCGCGGTCACCCTGCCGGCGCTGCGCGGGGAGATCGCGGTCACGCTGACGCTGACGACGGTCTACGCGCTGCGCAACTTCGACCTCGTCTACATCACGACCAAGGGCGGTCCCGGCAACGCGACTTCGGTGCCCGCCTACCAGGTCTACGACCGCGCGTTCCAGACCGGCAAGGTCGGCTCGGCGGCGGCGATCGGGATCTCGCTGGCGCTGCTGATCTTCGCGATCACGCTGGTCATCAACCGGGTGGTGGACCGGTGACGAGCCGCAACGAGCAGACGGTCACCTACGCCGTCCTCGGCCTCTTCACGCTGCTGGCGCTGGCGCCGATCGTCGGCATCCTCGCGACCGCGGTGCAGGATCCGAGCGGGGGCGCGTCGTTCGGCAGCTTCGACGGCATCCACCTCGGCAACTTCAAGACCGCGTGGGAGGAGGGCCACTTCGGCTCCTATCTGCGCTCGTCCGTGATCGTCGCGGTCGCCGTCGTGGTCAGTGCCGGCTTCCTCTCGATCCTGTCCGGCTACGCGTTCGGGCTGATGCGCTTCCGCGGCTCGCAGGCGCTCTTCTACGTCTTCCTCTTCGGCCTGACGATCCCGATCGAGGCCGTCATCGTGCCGCTCTACTACGACCTGCGCGACATGAACCTGACCGACACCTACTGGGCGCTGATCCTGCCGCAGATGGGCGCGTCGGTCGCGTTCGGGACGTTCTGGATGCGGGCGTTCTTCCGCGGCGTCCCGCGCTCGCTCGTGGAGGCGGCGCGGATCGACGGCGCGTCCTCGTGGTTCACGCTGTGGCGCGTGTTGCTGCCGCTGGCGCGGCCGGCCGTGCTGACGATGACGGTGCTGCTGTTCATGTGGACCTGGAACGAGTTCCTGCTGGCGCTGGTGATGGTCTCCGACGAGAATCTCCGCACCGCCCCTCTGGGCCTGAGCTTCTTCCAGGGCCGCAACCAGGCGGATCTGACGCTGCTGGCGGCGGGCGCCGTGATCGTGGCGCTGCCGGTCGTGGTCGTGTACGTGTTCCTCCAGCGGCACTTCATCCGCGGGATGCTCAGCGGGGCGGTGAAGGGCTGATGGCTCAGGTGGTCTTCGACGCGGTGTGGAAGCGCTTCGGCGCGGTCGAGGCGGTGCGCGAGCTGTCTCTGGAGATCGCCGACGGCGAGTTCATGGTGCTCGTCGGGCCGTCCGGGTCGGGCAAGACGACGGCGCTGCGGATGCTCGCGGGGCTGGAGTCGGTGACCGCCGGCGACGTGTCGATCGGCGGGCGCGTGGTCAATCGCGTCGCGCCGCGCGAGCGCGACATCGCGATGGTCTTCCAGGACTACGCGCTGTACCCGCAGATGACGGTGTTCGACAACCTCGCGTTCGGGCTGCGGCGGCGCAAGGTGCCGCGCACGGAGATCGAGCGGCGCGTGGGGGAGGCCGCGCAGGTGCTCGACATCGGGTCGCTGCTGCAGCGCAAGCCGGGGCAGCTCTCGGGCGGGCAGGCGCAGCGGGTCGCGCTGGGCCGCGCGCTCGTGCGCGAGCCGCAGGTCTTCCTGATGGACGAGCCGCTGTCGAACCTCGACGCCAAGCTGCGCACGCAGACGCGCGGTGAGATCCGCCGCCTCCAGCTGCAGGTGCGCACGACGACGGTCTACGTCACGCACGACCAGGTCGAGGCGATGACGATGGGCGACCGGATCGCGGTCATGAACGACGGCGTCCTGGAGCAGGTCGGCACGCCGGAGGCGCTCTACGAGCGGCCGGCGAACCGCTTCGTGGCCGGCTTCATCGGCAGCCCGGCGATGAGCTTCCTCGAGCCGCGCGCCGCCGCCTCGCTCGGCCTGCCGCGGACCGACGCGGCGATCGGCGTCCGGCCCGAGCACGCGCGCCGGTGGCGGCACGGGCTGCTCGGCCCGCTGCACGGGACGGTCGCCTACGTCGAGGCGCTGGGGCGCGAGACGTTCCTGGGCGTCGACGTCGCGGACTCCCGGCTGGTCGTGTTCGAGGAGGGCCGCGCGGCCGCCGAGGTGGGGGAGCGGATCGAGTTCGGGCTCGTGCCCGAGGGGCTGCGCTACTTCGATCCGGAGTCCGGCCGGGCGCTGTAGGCGACGAGGAAGTCCTCGACGCCGGCCGCGGCCAGCGGCACCCGCACCGGGACGGGGACGAGCGAGCGGGTGGGGTCGTGCACGATCTCCGGGCGGGCCAGGTGCACCGTCCGGCCGCGCGTGACGGCCTCGAAGCCCCCGGCGGCGAGCACGTTCTTGACCCACTGGCTGTCGCGGCCGTAGGTCAGCGCGATCACGTAGCGGTCTTCATCGCGGAACAGGTTCACGGGGGTCGTGCGCGGCGTTCCGGAGCGGCGGCCCGTGTGATGGACGACCGCGAAGCCGGGCGCGCGGACGGCGAGGTGGCGCAGGATCGGGTTCGTGACCTTGCGGTTGAAGCGCGCCAGGCCCTTGGGCAGCGGCATCGCCGTCAACGATAGTCCACCCCGCGCGCACAACTCTCCAACCATGCGCCGCGGATGGCGTTGTGCCCTGTATGAAGAAGGTTGCAGCACTCGCGGCCGTTGCGGCGGTCGCGGTCACGCCGGCCGCCGCAAGCGCCAAGCCGCGCGCCAAGGTCTACAAGGCCACGTTCAAGCTCGTCGGCGCGGACGGGTCGTACACGAGCGACACGTTCGGCAAGGCGCAGCTCGTCGACGGACGGCGCAACGACCAGCTGAGCGTGCACGTGCGCAAGCTCGGATCGCGAGCGAAGTACGTCTTCCGCCTGCAGTCCTCCGCGACCGCGTGCGAGGCGGGCGCGCCGGCCGGGACCGACGTGCCCGGCTGGCGTTACCACCGGTCCGGGCTGCTCGTCACGAGCCGCAAGGGCGTGGCCAACTCCTGGGCCCGCGCGCGCGGGTTCACCGTCAAGCGCGACGTCGAGTACTACGTCGGCGTGTTCACGCGGAGCGCATCCGGCGAGCCCGATCGGCTCGTCGCGTGTGCGCAGCTGACGACGAAGAAGAAGCGGCCCAAGGGCGGCGACGGCAGGTCGCGCGCCAACGGCGGCAAGCCGGAGGGCAAGGGCCACGATCACGTGAACCCCGGGGGCAAGAGCGGCGACCACGGGAAGAGCGGCGGGGACCACGGCAGCGGCGACGGTGACCCCGGTCAGGGCCGCAAGGCCCCGGTCACTCGGCGCTGAGCCGAGGGAGGAGGCCGATGGCGGGGCGCGGCCGTGGGGGGCCGCGCCCCGCGTCAGCGTGAGGCGCCGCGGCGCGCCGGGGCCCCGGTTCGCGGCGGCGGCGTCCCGGCGTCGGGGGAGGCGGCCGGCGGCGGCTCGGTGCGCTCGGGCGGCTTCGCGGTGTGCGGCGGCGTCCGTGGAACCGGGGCGTGGGCCGGCCGCTCGGTGCGCGTGCGCGGCTTGGCGGCCGGCGGCGGCGTCCGGGGAAGCCGGGCGCGGGCCGGCGGATGCGTGCGCGAGGGCGGCTTCCCCGTTGGCGCGTGCGTGCGCGAAGGCGCCGGTGCCGCAGGCTTCCGCGAATTCACTGCACCGGCGGCCTCGGGTCGCGGCCGCCGAGCCGTCGCGGCGCCGTGGGAAGCGCGCTTGCCCGGCGTCGGGACCGCCCGCTCCGGTCCGGCCGCCGGCTGCGCGACGCTGACCTGCGGGTCAGCGCGGCGACCGGCGCGCCGCTCACGGGGCGCCGCCGTCGCGCGCTCGCCGTGCGACGGCGCCGGCCTCACCCCGGCGCGCGGCGCGGTGATCCAGCGGCGGGCGCTCACGCTCAGCGCGGCGGGCGTCGCGCTCGGTGCGGCGGCGGCGCGCGCCGGCAGGTTCGCCGCGACGCGCGGCGGCGGCGGAGCGTGATCGCGGACCTCGATCGCCGTCGCGCTTCCGGCTCCCGCCACCGCGGCGACCGTCAGCGCCTTCGCCACCAGGGCCGTCGCGCCGCCGCCCGCGAGCGTCTCGCCGCCGAGCAGCGCGGCGAGAGCGCCGCCCTTCAGGGCCGCGGAGGGAGCGACGGGCAGCGCGACGCCGAGCAGACGCCGCCGGCGGCGCAGCGCGGAGCGGAACTCGCGGCAGGCGGCGCAGTCGCGCAGGTGGCGGCGGAGCACGGTCCGCCGCAGGGCTCCGCCGCGCTCGGTCGCAAGCTGGCGCTGGATCTCGCTGCACGGCGTCTCGCGTCCCGCGCGCGTGGCGATGAGCGAGCTGCGCGCCTGGAACACGAGCGCCTTGACCTTCTCGCGCGGGCAGCCCAGCACGGCGGCGATCTCGGCGTGCGGCATCGTCGCGAGCTCGGCGAGCACGAGGGCGGCGCGCTGCTCCTCGGGGAGCTTCGCCACGTCCTCCAGCAGCTCGCGCACGTCGTGGCGGCGCTGGACCTCGGCGGACAGGTGATCCGTGGCCGCGTCGGCGGGCAGCTCGGCGGGCCGGTCGCGCCGCGCCCGCAACACCGTGAGACAGCGGTTGCGCGCGATCGCGTACAGCCACGGGCGCAGGTCGACGGCGCGCTCGGACGCCGTCAGGTCGCGATAGGCGGCGAGGAACACGTGCTGGACGGCGTCCTCAGCCTCCTCGACCGAGCCGAGCATGTGCCGGCAGAACCCCAGCAGGCCGCGCTGGTAGCGATCGAAGATCGCCTCGAAGGCGCGCTCGGAGCCTCCCCGGACGGCGGCGACCAGCCGCTCGTCGGACGCGATCGCGAGCATGCGCACGGCAACTCGCGGACGGGTCGTCCCGAGCGCCGGCCCGGTGGCGGCGGACGCCTCCATCGCCGGGCATTATGCCCGCTGCTCAACCGATGGGTCGCTCGGGCGCCGCGACCCTCGAGGACGAAAAGGACGCGGGACCGGGCCGCTTGGGATGCTCTCCGCCGGCGCGCCCCGCAAGGAGGCTCGCCTGGCTTCAGAGCGGCGGGCCTTTCAATCCCCTGGCCTCGCTCTCTGCGGCTCGGTTCCGCGTCTAGGAAGACCGTACGCCGCGCCCGCCGGCCCGGTCAACGGCCGGCGGCGCGTTCAGCCCGCATCTTCCGGCGAACCTTCGTTCGGAAGGCGCGCGTACACCGCGGTGTCGATGCGCCGGTCGCCCTTGAGGTAGGTCGAGCGCAGCACACCCTCGCGCGTGTAGCCGCAGCGCTCGGCGACGCGCTGGGACGGGATGTTGTCGACGTCGATCAGCAGCGTCGCGCGCAGGGCGCCGACCTCCTCGAACGCCCAGCGCGTCAGCTCGCGCACGATCCAGGTGGCGATGCCGCGGCCGCGGGCGGCGGGCGCGACGAGATAGCCGAGCTCCAGCTCGCGGGCGGCACGATCGATCTGCGGCGCGAGCCCGACGCCCAGGAACTCTCCGGCGTCGCCGATCGCGGCGAAGCCGGCGCACGTGCCGTCGGCGCGCCCCCGCTGGTAACGGGCGAGCCAACCGGGGAGGAAGTCGTGCTCCGGAGGGTCGGGGAAGCGCGTGAAGCGCAGTACGGCGGGGTCTTCGGCGACCTCGGCCATCGGCCCGAGGTGCTCGTGGGAGAGCGGGACGAGTTGCATCGGCACGGAGGGTATGTGCGAGGAACCCCACCACTGGGTAGGCAGGATTCAGGCCCGGCTTAGCCGCTGCCGATACCGTGTGCCGTGCCAATGCTCCACGCTCGCATCGACATCACGCAGGGTCTTGATGGCGAGCCCGTCGTGCTGGCGCTGTTCGACCTCGGGGACGAGGAGATCGCGGCCTCGGCGCACGCGGTCCGCGCCGTGTCGTCGGAGCGCTTCCGCACCGTGAGCATGTCGGTCGACGACGTGCTGGAGCTGCGCGAGCTGACCGCGCTGGCCGACGAGCTGTCCGACCTCGCGAGCCGCTCTGGCGTGAGCACCGTCGTGCTCCGCCCCGCGCGCCTGTCCGCGTACCGCAACGCGCTCACCCAGTTCGTGGAGAGCCGCGACGAGGCCGAGTGGATGCGCGACGAGGACCGCTTGCCGCTGGCCGCCGCGCGCGAGCTCCTGTGGCCGCTCGGCGACCTTGCCGCCGAGACGATGCGAGCCGCGCTCGAGCCCGGCTCGCACCGCTGCTGCTGACCGTCCGCTGCTAGCCCACGCCCGGGGACGGCGCGTACTCGCCGAGGAACCCGGCGCCGATGATCTTCTGGTCCACCGCCGCGCGGCCGATGTAGCAGTTCCATTCGGTGCCGTCCGAGCGCAGGGAGCGGCAGCCGCCGTTGACGTGCTTGGTCGCGTCGACGGTCGGCTCGAGCGTGCCCTTCAGGTCGGCGATCTCCGACTGGAACTCGCCCTCGATCGTGCAGTGGTAGGAGACGCCTTCCTCGACGACCTCGCAGCGCGGGGTCGTACCCACCAGGAAGCGCGTGCCGGCGGGGAGCGAGCGTTCGACGTCCCCGGTCGAGAGCAGGCCGGCGGCGAGCGCCGCGCCGGGCACGAGGATCGCGATCGCGGCGGCGCCGCCGAGGACGCGGCGCCGGCGCGTGGAGCGGCGCATGGCGGCGAGGTCCTTCCGGGCGGCGCGCTCGAGCTCGTCGCCGATCAGGATCAGGCGGTCGGTCATCTGGCGGTGTCCTTCCCAAGTCGGGCGCGAAGGGTCGAAAGCCCGCGGTGCACGCGCACGCGGGCGGCGGCGGGAGTGGTGCCGAGCGCGGACGCGACGTCCGCGTACTCGAGGTCGTCCAGCACGCGCAGGCGGATCGCCTCGCGCTGCGACTCGGGCAGCTCGTGGAGCGCCTCGTCGAGGCCGTCCAGCCACGACTCGTCCGGCTCGGCGACCGGCGCGGCCGGCATCCCGAGCCGCTCGCGGGCGCTCGCCTCGAGCGTGCGGCGCCGCACCGAGGCGAGCAGCACGTTGCGGGCGATCCCGAACAGCCACGGGCCGGCCGAGCCGCCGCACTCGTCGCGGAAGCGGGCCCTGACGAGCCATGCCTGGGCGAACGTCTCGGCGGTCAGCTCGTGCGCGGCGTCGTCGTCGCGGCTGCGGCGCAGGTGGTACCCGAGCACGCGGTCCGCGTAGCGGTCATAGAGCTCGCGGAACGCACCGGCATCCGTCCGGGCCGCCGCGAGCAGGTCGGCGTCGCTTCTCACGACCGTGACATGACGCGGCGCCGCCGCCGCGTTACAGCCCGTACGCCTCGGCCAGCTCCGGGTCTTTGCGCGCGAGCAGCTCGGCGAGGTCGACCATGACCTTCGACTGCTTCCACGTCGCGTCGTCCTGCATCTTGCCGTCGATCATGTGCACGCCGCGGCCGTCCGGGATCGCCTCGAGCACCTTCTTGGCGAACGCGACCTCCTCGGGGTCGGGCGAGAAGACCTTCTTGGCGATCCCGATCTGGACCGGGTGCAGCGACCACGCCCCGACGCAGCCCATCAGGTACGCGGCGCGGAACTGCGCCTCGCAGCCCTCGACGTCCTTGATGTCGCCGAACGGGCCGTAGAACGGGAAGATCCCGGCGGCCGCGCAGGCATCGACCATGCGGCCGATCGTGTAGTGCCAGAGGTCCTGCTGGAAGGACGGACGCGCGGCGTCCCCATCGGGATCCGCCACGACGCGGTAGCCCGGGTGGCCGCCGCCGACACGCGTCGTCTTCATCCGCCGCGATGCCGCGAGGTCGGCCGGGCCGAGCGAGATGCCCTGCATTCGCGGCGACGCGGTGGCGATCTCCTCGACGTTCGCCACGCCCTGCGCCGTCTCGAGGATCGCGTGCACGAGGATCGGGCGCTCCAGCCCGGCGCGCGCCTCGAGCTGGGCGAGCAGCCGGTCGACGTAGTGGATGTCCCACGCGCCCTCGACCTTCGGGACCATCACGACGTCGAGCTTGTCGCCGGCCTCTGTGACCAACGTCACCAAGTCGTCGAGCACCCACGGGCTCTCGAGCGAGTTCACGCGCGTCCACAGCGGCGTGCCGCCGAGGTCGGTCTCGCGCGCCGCCCGCACCAGTCCGGCGCGCGCCGCCTCCTTGCGATCGGCCGGGATCGCGTCCTCCAGGTTTCCCAGCAGGATGTCCGCCTGAGCAGCCATTTCCGGCAGCCGGCCCACCAGCTTCTCGTTCGACGGATCGAAGAAGTGGATCATCCGCATCGGCGTCACGGGGATCTCGCGCACGGGCTCGGGCGCCCCGATGGCGAGCGGCTTGAAGTGGGAGCGAGGGTTGCGCATCACGGGCATCATGGCGCTCCATGACTCCCGTCGACACCGATCAGTCCGCCCGCGAAGCCTCGGGCGCGCATCCCTACGGCCGCTACTTCGAGGAGTTCGAGGCCGGCGCCGTCTACAAGCACTGGCCCGCGAAGACGGTCACGGAGTACGACGACCACCTGTTCTGCCTGCTGACGATGAATCACCACCCGCTGCACATCAACGACGTCTACGCCGCGGGTTCCCAGCAGGGGCGCAACGTGGTCGTCGGTCCGTACGTCTACAGCCTCGCGCTCGGGATGAGCGTCTCCGACATCTCCGGCAAGGCGATCGCGAACCTCGCGACGGAGGAGCTCAGCCATCCGGCGCCGGTGTTCCACGGCGACACGCTGTTCGCCGAGACCGAGGTGCTGGAGGTGCGCGAGTCGCGCTCCAAGCCGGACCGGGGAACGGTCAAGGTGCACACGCGCGTCCTCAACCAGGACGGCGTCCTGGTCGCCGAGTTCAAGCGGCTCGTGCTTGTGCCGAAGCGAAACGTCGCCTGAGTTTGTACGTCACTGGCAAAACCCGGCCGGGCCAAAAGTTCAGTTGGCGGTAGCGGTTTGCCACGGGAAGGCATACCCTTACGGAGGTGATGGATGGTCGTTTTGGCGCGTCGGCAGTCGTCTCCGGCGCTTCCGACTGCCCCGGCCATCCATCCGGCGCCCCGGTTTGTTCCTATCTGGCAAACCTCCACTGACGGAAAAAGGCAAGAGAGGTCGAGTCGCCCCGTGACGATTGAAACGCCCGTTCCCACGAAGCACCGCAGGCTCGTCGCCTGGGTCGAGCAGGTCGCAGCGCTGACGGAGCCGGACTCCGTCCACTGGTGCGACGGATCAGCCGAGGAGTACGACGCCCTGTGCCAAGAGCTCGTGGACGCGGGCACGTTCGAGCGCCTGTCGGACGCCAAGCGCCCGAACTCCTACCTCGCGCGCAGCGACCCGGGCGACGTCGCGCGCGTCGAGGACCGGACGTTCATCTGCTCGCTCCAGGAGCACGACGCCGGGCCGACCAACAACTGGCGCGACCCGGCCGAGATGCGCGACCTCCTGCACGAGAAGTTCAAGGGCTCGATGCGCGGCCGCACGCTCTACGTCGTGCCGTTCTCGATGGGCCCGCTCGGCTCGCCGATCTCCGAGATCGGCGTGCAGCTGACGGACTCCGCCTACGTCGCGGTGTCGATGCGGATCATGACCCGCATGGGCAAGGGCGCGCTGGAGGTGCTGGGCGACAGCGGGGACTTCGTGCCCTGCCTGCACACGGTCGGCGCTCCACTGGCCGAGGGCGAGACGAGCTCCGCATGGCCGTGCAACGAGGAGAAGTACATCGTCCACTTCCCCGAGACGCGCGAGATCTGGTCCTTCGGCTCGGGCTACGGCGGCAACGCGCTGCTCGGGAAGAAGTGCTTCGCGCTGCGCATCGCGTCGGTGATCGCGCACGACGAGGGCTGGCTCGCCGAGCACATGCTGATCCTCAAGCTCACCTCGCCGGAGGGCACGGTCAAGCACATCGCCGGCGCGTTCCCGAGCGCCTGCGGCAAGACCAACCTGGCGATGCTCGTGCCGACGCTCGAGGACTGGACGGTCGAGACCGTCGGCGACGACATCGCGTGGATGAAGGTGGGGGAGGACGGGCGGCTGTACGCCGTCAACCCCGAGGCCGGGTTCTTCGGCGTGGCGCCGAACACGAGCGCGACGACGAACCCGAACGCGGTCGACACGATCCGCCGGAACACGATCTTCACCAACTGCGCGAAGACCGACGACGGCGACATCTGGTGGGAGGGGCTGACCGGCGAGACGCCGGCGCACCTGATCGACTGGAAGGGCAACGACTGGACACCGGAGTCCGACGTGCCTGCCGCGCACCCGAACGCCCGCTTCACGGTCGCCGCGGCACAGTGCCCGTCGATCTCCGACGACTGGGAGGACCCGGCCGGCGTGCCGATCGACGCGTTCCTGCTCGGCGGCCGCCGCTCGACCGGCGTGCCGCTCGTGCGCGAGGCGTTCGACTGGGAGCACGCCGTCTTCCTCGGCGCCACGATGAGCTCGGAGAAGACGGCGGCGGCGGCCGGCACGGTCGGCGAGTTGCGCTTCGACCCGTTCGCGATGCTGCCGTTCTGCGGCTACAACATGGCCGACTACTTCGCGCACTGGTTGGAGCTCGGCAAGCGCAAGGACCTCCGGCTCCCGCGCGTCTTCCACGTCAACTGGTTCCGCAAGGACTCCGAGGGCAAGTTCCTGTGGCCCGGCTACGGCGAGAACTCGCGCGTGCTCGCGTGGATCTTCCGCCGCTGCGATGACGAGGCGGAGGCGCGCGAGACCCCGATCGGCCTCGTCCCGGCCGCCGGCGCGCTCGAGATCGGCGGGCTGGATCCGGAGCGCATCGAGGCCGCGCTGCGTGTGGACCTCGACGAGGCGCGCGCCGAGCTCGAGCAGACGCAGGCGCACCTCGCGCGGTTCGGCGACGACCTGCCGTCGGCGATCCGGTTCCAGTTCAAGGCCCTGAAGGCCCGGCTCGTCGACTAGTGCGCATCGCCCTCGCCGCGCTCGCCCTCGCCGCACCCGGCGCGGGCGAGCCGGCACAGGCCGCCGCACGGGCTCGATCCGACGGCGTCGCCGCCGTGGTGAAATGATGGCCGATATGAGCCTCGCGCAGGAGACCGAGGCCGGCTCAGGCAAGGCGAGCGAGGCGCTGCTCCGGCTGGTGGAGCAGCGGGCGCCGGACGGTGAGGGCGCGGTCGTGCGCGCATTCGCCGAGGCCTATGTCCGCCGGCTCGCGGCAGACGGAACGGACGGGATCAAGCCGGAGGACCTCGCGGCCGAGGTCATCAGCGTCTTCGAGTTCAGCTCGGCGCGCGGGCGCAGGCCGATCGCGGTGCGCGCCTTCAACCCGACCCGCGAGCGCGACGGATACGAGCCGCTCGGCTCGGTGCTGGAGACCAACACCGACGACTGGCCGTTCCTCGTGGACTCCGTCAGCGCGGCGCTCGAGGAGCGCCATGAGCGCGTCGTGAGGCTCGTGCACCCGATCGTCGGGATCACGCGCGAGGACGGGAGGATCGCCGGCGTCCGCCACGCCCGCAACGCGATCCACCGCGAGTCGGTCATGCACTTCGATCTCCAGCGCCGCCTGGAGGAGGAGCAGCTCAAGGCGCTCGAGGACGCGGTCTGCGGCGTGCTGACGGCGGTCCGCAACGTCGTCAGCGACTTCGGCGCGATGACGCAGCGGGTCGAGTCGATGATCGCGCTCGCGCGCAACGGCGGCGCGCGCTACGACTCAGACGAGGTCCGTGAGGCGGTCGACTTCCTCGCCTGGCTGCTGCGCGGCAACTTCGTGCTGCTCGGGGCGCGCGAATACGAGCTCAAGGACGACGCGTACCGCGTGATCCCGGGCTCCGGCCTCGGCATCCTGGCCGACGAGGAGCATTCCGCCTACGCCAAGCCGGTCGCGCTCTCGTCCTTACCCGAGGCGGTGCGCAGGCGCGCCACCACGGGCGACCTGCTGATCGTCGACAAGGCCAACGCGATCGCGCCCGTGCACCGTCCTGAGCGGATGGACTACGTCGGCGTGCGGCGCGTGACGCCGGACGGCGAGATGGCCGGCGAGTCGCGGCTGCTCGGCCTGTTCACGACCAAGGCCTACACCGAGCCGGCGTCGCAGACGCCGGTGCTGCACCGCAAGCTGCGCCGCGTGCTCGAGGCCGAGGACCTGATCGAGGGCTCGCACGACTACAAGGGCGCCGTCGCGCTGTTCGACACGTTCCCGAAGGACGAGCTGTTCGCCGCGCCGGTCGAGGACCTGCGCCGCGGCGTCGTCGCGCTGCTCGCGCTCGAGGGCACCGACCGCATCCGCCTGCTCGGGCGCCGCTCCCACGACGGGCGCAGCGCCTCGTTCGTGCTCGCGCTCCCGCGCGACCGCTACGAGGCGGCGCTGGTGGAACGCATCCGTGAGCTGTTCCGGCAGCGCTTCGGGACCGACAGCGTCGAGTCCCAGCACGTGCTCGACGAGGGCGCCCGCGCGCGCGTGCACTTCCTCGTGCACCGCCCCGGCGGCCTGCCGGAGCTCGACAACCGCGAGCTCGAGCGCGAGGTGCTCGAGCTGGCGCGCACGTGGGACGACGAGCTGCGTGACGTGCTGACCGAGCGCTACGGCCCGGCGCGCGGGCGGATGCTCTCCGAGGCCTGCCTGCCGCAGCTCCCCGACCACTACAAGGGCTATACGACGCCGGAGACCGCGGCCTACGACGTCGAGCTCCTGTCGCACCTGTCGTCGGACTTCATGGTCTCGCTGCAGCCGCTCGGCGGCCTGACGCGCGTGGCGCTCTACAAGCGCGGTCCGAAGGTCGAGCTGGGCGGCGTGCTGCCGATGCTCGAGGATCTCGGGCTGCGCGTGATCGAGGAGATCTCCACGCGCCTGGTCGGCGAGGACGAGCGGTGGGTGCAGGAGTTCCGCGTGCTCGGCCCCGACGGCGCGCCGCTGGACCTCGCGGCCTCCGGCAACCGCGTGGCGGAGATGCTGGCCGCGGTCCACCGGGGCGAGGCGGAGACCGACACGCTCAACCGGCTCGTGATCACGGCGGGGCTCAACCGCCCCGAGGTCGCGATGCTGCGCGCGTACCGCAAGTACCGCCAGCGCGTCGGCTCGCGCTTCACCGAGAGCTACCAGAACGACGTGCTGGTGGCCAACTCCGCCATCACGGCCAAGCTCGTGCGCTACTTCCAGCTGCGCTTCGACCCCGAGTTGGAGCCCGACGGGGAGGCCGAGACGAAGCTGCGCGACGAGATCCTGGCCGATCTCGACGACGTCGCCTCGCTCGACCACGACCGCATCCTGCGCAACCAGCTGACGGTGATCGACGCGACGCTGCGCGTGAACACCTACGTGGCGGAGAAGGACGCGCTCGCCTTCAAGATCCGCTCGGCCGAGGTCCCGGCGATGCCCCAGCCGGCCCCGCTGGTGGAGATCTACGTCTACTCGTCGGAGGTCGAGGGCATCCACCTGCGCGGCGGGAAGATCGCGCGCGGCGGCCTGCGCTGGTCGGACCGCCAGGACTACCGCACCGAGGTCTACGGCCTGATGCGTGCGCAGCTGACCAAGAACGCCGTGATCGTGCCGGCGGGCGCCAAGGGCGGCTTCTATCTCAAGAGCCCGCCGGCGGGGCGCGATGCGCTCAAGGCCGAGGTCGAGCGCCAGTACGTGACGTACATCCGCGCGCTCCTGTCGGTCACGGACAACCTGGTCGACGGCGAGGTCGTCCACCCGGAGCGCGTGCGCGTGCACGACGAGGACGACACCTACCTCGTGGTCGCGGCCGACAAGGGCACGGCGACGTTCTCGGACCTCGCGAACCGCGTCTCGCAGGAGCACGGCTTCTGGCTCGACGACGCGTTCGCCTCCGGCGGCTCGGCCGGCTACGACCACAAGGCGCTGGGCATCACCGCGCGCGGCGCGTGGGAGTCGGTCAAGCGCCATTTCCGCGAGCTGGGCGTCGATACGCAGCGGGACCCGTTCACCGTCGTCGGCATCGGCGACATGTCGGGCGACGTGTTCGGCAACGGGATGCTGCTCTCGGACAAGATCCGGCTCGTCGCGGCCTACGACCACCGGCACATCTTCATCGACCCGGATCCGGACGCGGCGGCCGGGTTCGCGGAGCGGCGGCGGCTGTTCGAGATGAGTCCCGCCCACCCGTCGTCATGGGACGACTACGACCGCGAGCTGATCTCCGAGGGCGGCGGCGTCTATCCGCGCACGGCGAAGGCGATCCACCTCTCGCCGCAGGCGCGCGAGGCGCTCGGGGTCACCGACGAGGCCCTCGCGCCGACCGAGGTCATCCGCGCGATCCTGCGGGCGCAGGTGGACCTGCTGTGGAACGGCGGCATCGGGACCGTGGTGAAGGCCTCCACCGAGAGCGATGCCGACGCCGCGGACCGCTCGTCGGACGCCATCCGCGTCAACGCGAACGAGCTGCGCGCGAAGGTCGTGGGGGAGGGCGGGAACCTCGGCTTCACGCGCCGCGCGCGCGTCGAGTACAGCGTCCGCGGCGGCCGCATCAACGCCGACTTCATCGACAACTCGGCCGGCGTCGACTGCTCCGACCACGAGGTCAACCTGAAGATCCTGCTCGGCCTGGCCGAGCGGCGCGGCGAGCTCACGCGCGAGCAGCGCGACGACCTGCTTGTCGAGGTGACCGACGACGTCGTCGCCCACGTCCTCTACGACTCGTTCCTACAGGCGCAGATCATCGCCCAGGAGGTCGATCGCTCGGCGAGCCGCCTGTTCGCCTACGAGGACCTGATGGCGATGCTCGAGGAGTACGGGATCTTCGATCGCGCGGCCGAGGACCTCCCGACGGCGGAGGAGATCGGCGAGCGCCGGCGCGCGGGGCGCGGGATGGAGCGGCCGGAGCTCGCGCTGCTGGTCGCCTACGGCAAGCGGCTGCTGGCGCGCGCCCTCGAGACGTCGGACTTCATCGACGAGCCGTGGCTGGAGCGCGACCTGCGCGACTACTTCCCGCCCGCGGTGGTCGAGCGCTTCGGGCACCTGCTGTCCGAGCACCCGCTGCGGCGCGAGCTGATCTGCATGGTCAACTCCAACGCGGTCGTCAACTCGCTCGGCCCGACGTTCATCTCGCAGCTGGTCGGGGAGCGCGGGGTGCGGCCGGCGGAGATCGTGCGCGCGTTCCGGATCGCCCGCGAGGTGACCGGCGCGGATGCGCACTGGGAGCGCGTCGAGCAGCTCGAGGGCGCGGATCGCGCGGCCCAGCTGGAGCTGATGGGCGGGCTCGATTCGCTCGTGGAGACGACGACGCGCTGGTACCTGAACTCCGACGGCGAGATCCGGCACGAGGTCGCCGCGGGGCGCGAGGGCTTCGAGCGGCTCGCGGCGATCATCGGCGAGCTGGGGACCGACGATCACCGGCGCCGGCGCGAGCAGGTCGTCGAGCGGCTGCTCGGCCAGGGCGTGCCGGAGCCGCTCGCGCGCGAGCACGCCGTCGGGCCGGAGCTCGTCTACGCGCCGGACATGATCGTCGTCTCCGGCGCGACCGGCCGGCCGATCGAGGAGGTCGCGCGCGCGTTCTTCGCGGTCGGCGAGCAGCTGCGGCTCGACTGGATGCAGGCCGAGCTCGAGCGCATCCCGGCGACGTCGCGGATGCAGCGCTGGGCGCTGCAGGCCGTGCGCGAGGACGCCAACCAGGTGCGGCGGGAGATCGCCGGCGCCGTGCTGGCGGAGGCGGACGGCGACGTCGAGCGCTTCCTCGAGGAGCGCGCCGACCGCGTCTCGCGGCTGAACGCGTTCCTGCGCTCGCTCGCGCGCGAGGGCGACCCGGACCTTGCGGGGCTCACGCTGGCGGTGCGCCAGCTGCGCGCGATCGTCGACTGACGCCGCCGTACAACTGTCCATTCCGTAAAGCAACCGGCCGGAATGCCGATCGGAGGGACGTGAGCGCGCCCGCGTCACGAGTCCTTCTGTCGATTCTCGCCGCGATGGCCGCGGCGGAGCTCGCCGTGCCGGCCCTCGGGCTCCACTCCGCGGTCCCGACCCGGCTCCTGCACGCCGTGCTGGTCTTCGGCTCGACCGGGGCGATCTTCCTGCGCGTCATACGGCGCCCGCAGGACCGCGTCGTGTGGATGCTGCTCGGCCTCGCCGTCGCCCTGACGGGCGCCGGCGGCTCGATCAGCGGCCAGGCACGCAGCGCCGGGCACCTTCCGCACTTCCCCTCCCTCGCCGACGGGCTGTACCTCGCGTACTTCCCGCTCGTCCTCGCGGCCGGCCTGTGGCTGGCGCACGCGCGGATCGGCCGCCTCAGCGCCGGGCTGTGGCTCGACGGCGCGATCGGGACGCTCGGCGCCGCGGCGCTCGTCGCGCAGGTGCTGGGCGAGCCGGTCCGTGAGGCGGTCGGCGGCGGAGCGCCGGCGCTGCTCACCCTCAGCTTCCCGCTCGGGCACCTGCTGCTCTCGATCCTCGTGGTCGTCGCGCTCGCGCTGCGCGGCCGGCCGATCGGCCGCGCATGGCTGCTGCTCGGCGCCGGGTTCCTGCTGCGCGTGGTCTCGGGGACGATCCACGCATGGGCGGAGATCGCCAACGGCGCCGTCTCGCCGTGGGTGCGGCCGATCGGCATCCTGTCGCTGGTCGCGATCGCCGCGGCCGCGTGGTGCCCGCCGACCCCGCCGCGCGTGGCGCGCCTCGCCGGGCTGCGGATGCTCGTCACGCCGGCCGTCGTAGGCACCGCCGCGCTGGGCGTGCTCGTGCTCGACCACTTCCACGACGGCGGCGACCTGGCGGTCTGGCTGGCCGCGGCGACCCTCCTCGTGCTGATGGCGCGCGTCGCGCTGACGTTCCGCGAGAACCAGCTGCTGCTGGCCTCCCGCCACCAGGCGGTCACCGACGAGCTGACGGGGCTGCCCAACCGGCGCCTGTTCAACGACCGCCTGCGGGCGGCGGTCGAGGACGAGGAGCGGCTCGCGGTCGCGATGGTCGACCTCGACCGCTTCAAGGAGCTCAACGACACGCTCGGCCACCACGCGGGCGACCTGCTGCTCGAGCAGCTCGGCACGCGGCTGACCGAGGCGGTCGCCGACGCCGGGCTGGTCGCGCGGCTCGGGGGCGACGAGTTCGCGCTGCTGCTGCCCGGCGCCGGCCTGGCGCGGGCGGCGGAGATCGGCCGCCGCGTCGGCGCAGCCCTCCAGGACCCGTTCGAGATCGACGGCCTCGAGGTCGTGATGGACGCGAGCATCGGCGCCGCGCTGTTCCCCGAGCACGGCGCGGACGCCGAGTGCCTGCTGCAGCGCGCCGACGTCGCGATGTACCAGGCCAAGCAGGCGCGCACCGGCTTCCAGGCCTACGACCCCGGCCGCGACCGCCACTCGCGCGAGCGGCTGGCGCTGATGGCCGAGTTGCGGCGCGCCCTGGAGCGCGACGAGCTCATCCTCCATTACCAGCCGAAGGTCGAGCTCGAGTCGGGCCGCGTCGCCGGCGTCGAGGCGCTCGTGCGCTGGCAGCACCCGGTGCACGGCCTGCGCGGGCCGGGCGCGTTCCTCCCGCACGCCGAGCACACGGCGTTGATGCGGCCGCTGACGCTGCACGTGCTCCGGACCGCCCTCGGGGACCTCAAGCGCTGGCGCGACGACGGACTCGACCTGTGCGTCGCGGTCAACCTCGCGGTCCAGAACCTGCTCGACCTGCGCACGCCTGCGCAGGTCGGCGAGCTGCTGGCGGCGCACGGGCTGGAGCCGTCGGTGCTGACGCTGGAGGTCACCGAGAGCTTGCTGCTGCACGATCCCCAGCGGGCCGGCGAGGTGCTGCGCGACCTGCAGGAGATGGGCGTCGGGCTGGCGCTGGACGACTTCGGTACCGGCTACTCGTCGCTGGAGCACCTCAAGCGGCTGCCCGTGCACGAGCTCAAGATCGACAAGTCCTTCGTCATGGCGATGGACCGCGACCCGGCCGACCGCGCGATCGTCGCGTCGACGGCCGCCCTCGGCCGCGCGCTCGGCCTGCGCGTCGTCGCCGAGGGCGTCGAGTCGGCGGCCTCCGCGTCCGTCCTCGCCGCGATCGGCTGCGACATGGCCCAGGGCTTCCACTACTCGCCGCCGGTGCAGGCGGAGCAGATCCCCGCGCTGGTCCGGGGCCAGATCGGCGTCGCCGACCTCGCCCGGCAGCGCGCCGCCGCTCACGCGGCCCGCGCAAGCGCCGCCTGACGCGGCCCGATCGCTCCAGCGTGGACTAACGCTCAAGTAGACCGAGAGGGTTACGCGCGCCGGGGGCGCGGCTGCCGCACCTCTCGGGGTTGGCGCGTTGCCGCGGCAAGGACGCGGCAAGGCCGGCAAGCCCGCGGGCAAGGTCGCGGCAACGCGGGCCCATGAGGATCGCGCCGTGCTTCACGGACGACTCACTTCACGACGGCTCGCGCGCATCACGGGCCTCTCCCTGCTCGCGGCGCTGCTGCTCGCCGCCGCGCTCAGCCCGGTCGCCGCCCGGGCCGCCTTCCCCGGCCAGGACGGCCGCCTCGCCTACATCGACCACAACAACGACATCCGCGTCGCGCTGCCGGACGGCAGCGGCGATCGGGTCGTCTACGCGAGCACCGGCCTCGACGCATGGGACCAGTACGAACCGAGGAGCGTCGCGGTCTCGCCCGACGGTGAGCGGATCGCGTTCGCCGCCACGTACACGTGCGACGGCTGCGCGGAGCACGACCGCGCCCGGCTGGCCGTGATGAGCGCCGACGGCGGGCGGCCGATCGTCGTCTTCGAGGACGAGGAGGATCGCGGACCGCATTTCCTCTCGAGCGCGGCATGGTCGCCCGACGGCAAGCGCCTCGCATTCGCCGGCACCGACGACGAGGGCGAGCAGCACCTCTACGTCGTCGCGGTGAGCGGCGGCACGCCGCAGCGGCTCACCCTGTCCGACGAGGTCAGCTTCCCCGCGGCTCCGGCCTGGTCGCCGGACGGCACGCGGATCGCCTTCGACGCCAACGCCGACGCCGGCGACGAGGTCGTCCGCCGGATCTTCGTGACGCCGGCCGACGGCGGCGGCGCCTTCCCGCTCACGACCGGCCTCGCCGACGCGGAGGCGCCCGCGTGGTCGCCCGACGGCAACCGCATCGCCTACGTCAAGACGCCCGCCGAAGGGCGCGAGCACGCGCAGGTCGGCGCGCGCCCCGCGACGGGCGGCGCGGAGGACCTGCTGTACCGCGACCCGCGGGATGAGCAGGCGACGTATGTCACCGGGACGCCCGCGTGGTCGCCCTCCGGCCGGCGCATCGCCGTGATGGTCGACGTGCCGGGAGGCACCGACTACTGGTGCGGCGGCGAGATCCGCATCAAGGACGTCGACGCGGCCGGCCTCGGGACGCGCGGGCTCTGCCTGGAGGCCGGTGGCAAGGAGCAGCTCGACTGGGGCGTGCGCGCGCAGCCCGGCGAGACGCGGCTCGTGAGCCGAGCGCACGACTCCGAGCTGCGCGGCGGCGACGGCGACACCGACGCGGCGGTGCTCGCCCGCGGCGGCCGCTACGCCTTCTACTCCACGCGCGCGACGGACGTGCTCGCCCAGTTCGCCGCCGACACCAACGGCGCGTCCGACGTCTTCCGGCGCGACATCGCGTCCGGCGAGATCGCGCTGGTCTCAGGCGACGACGACAAGACCGCCGACGGCGCCTCCGACACGCCCGTCGCGAGCCCCGACGGCCGCTTCGTCGCGTTCCGCTCGACCGCGCGCAACCTGATCGCCGGGTTCGAAGGCGGCGACGCCGCCGTCTACCTGCGCGACATGACCAGCGGCGACATCGCGCTCGTCTCGCGCCACCTGGGCAAGCCGAAGCTCGGCACCGAGGGCGATGCCGAGCCGCTCGCGATCTCCGACGACGGCCGCTACGTGCTCTTCGCGACCGACGCGACCGACGTCCTGCCGAACCAGGACGAGACGAAGCGCCGCCATCTCTACCGCTTCGACCGCCAGACCGGCGCGACCGTCGTGGTCGACGCCGGCGCCGACGCGCCCGCTGGTGAGGCGCGCATGAGCGGGAACGGCCGCTACGTCGCGTTCGCGTCCGGCGCGAGCACGCTCGTGCCGGACTGGGCCGACCACAACGGCGCCGCGCCGAGCCTGTTCCGGCGGGATCTCGAGACCGGCGCGACCGTCCTCGTCGACGGCGCGGAGGGCAGCCCGTCCGATTCGACGGCCGGCGAGACCGGCTCGAGCCTGCGCGGCTTCAGCGCCGACGGCGCCACCGTGCTGTTCGCGACCGATGCCCCGGACGCCGTCTCCGAGTTCGCCGACCGCAACGGCGCCGCACCGGACCTCTACCTGCGCCGCCCGGCCGAGCCGGCCGCGCACCTCGTCAGCGCCCAGCACGGATCGCCGCGCATGGGCGCCGAGGGCAGCGTCCTCACCACGGCCGCGCTGAGCGCCGACGGCACCGTCGTGGCCTTCACGAGCGATCAGGAGTGGCTGTCCGAGAGCTTCAACGATGCCAACGGGCGCGGCGCCGCGGGCACCGACGTATGGGTGCGCCGGTTCGGCGCCCAGCCCGAGACGCAGGCGACGCTCGTGAGCGTCGGCGGCAAGGGCTCGTCCTGGACCGGCGACGCCGCGAGCGCGCTGGAAGCGCTGTCCGCCGACGGCCGCTACGCGGTGGTGCGCTCGTCCGCGAGCGATCTGGGCGTCCCGGCGGCGCGCCACGGCCACGATGTGCTGTACCGGGTCGAGCTCACCGGTCACGACGTCTCGCTCGTCAGCGAGCGTGCCGGCGACGGGCCCGAGCAGGAGGTCGTGGACGGCGCGATCAGCGGCGACGGCCAGACCGTCGCCTACCGCACCGACGCCGACAACCTGCTCGACGGCTTCCTCGACGCCAACGACCAGGGCTCCGACGCCTTCGCGTGGGTCGACCACACGATCAGCGACGCCGACGTGATCGCGCCCGACATCACGATCCGCAACCCCGTCGAGGGCGGCATCTACCGCAAGGACCGCATCTACGAGGCCCAGTTCACGTGCCGCGATGTCGGCGGCTCGGGCCTGGATCAATGCGTCGGCAGCGCCGGCGCGGGGGCGCCGATCGACACCGACACGGTCGGCCGGAAGGAGTTCACGGTCACCGCGACCGACCGCGCCGGCAACACGACGACGCGGACCGTCGTGTATCGGGTCGCGCTCGCCAACGACCACCTGCGCCTCGTCAGCGGCGAGGGCGGCGTGTCGAACGCGCAGGGCAGCCGCGCCGCGGTCCTCGGCGGCGACTACGTGGCGTACGAGTCCGCGGGCAAGGTCTACCGGCGCAACCTGCGCACTGGCGCGACGGAGCACGTCGCCGACGGCACCGACCCGCGGATCAGCGCCGACGGGCGCTACGTCGCGCTGCGCTCCACCGTCACCGAGGACGGCGTGACCAGGCCCGCGCTCGTCGTGCGCGACGTGCAGGAGAAGTCGACCCGCGTCGTGCACGTCGGCGAGGCCGCCGAGCACGCCATCTCGCGCGACGGCTCGACCGTCGTCTACACCGCCGGCGGCGCCGTCTACCGCGAGGGCGCGAAGCTCGCCGCCGACGCCGCGCACCCGCAGGTCTCGGCCGACGGCACGCGCGTGCTGTACCTCTCCAGCGGCCACCTCTACTGGAACGACGCCGGCGCGACCCGGCTCGTCGACCACGCGTGGGGCAAGGCCGACCCGGCCGGCGGCGCCGCGACCGGCGGCCTGCTCTCGGCCGACGGCGCGACCGTGCTGTTCGGCAGCACCGCGCCGAACGTCGCGGAGGCCTATCACGGCGAGGGCGAGCAGCTCTACCGGATCGACATGACGGCCGGCGGCGCGACGCTCGTGACCTCGGCGCACGACGATCCGGCCGCCGGCACCGGCGGCCACATCGCCACCGCCCGCCTGAGCGGCGATGGCGCCACCGCCACCTGGCAGAGCGCCGCCGACGACGTGATCGCGGGGTTCGCCGACCACAACGGCGTCGCCGGCGAGGATTTGTACGCCCGCAGGCGGAACGAGCCCGCCCGCCTCGTCGCCCACGGCGACACGCCGCAGGACGGCGTCCCTACGCACCCCACCGTGCAGGCGATCGACGACGAGGGCCGCTTCGTGCTCTACGGCCTGTGGGAGCTCGACGCCGACAGCGAGCCGGACGACCCGCGCGGCGACCTGCGCCGCACCGACCTGCTGCGCGACCGCGTCTCGGCCGTGGCGTCGTCGCCGCTGGCCGGCCTGTTCGGCGTCTCGATGAGCGCCGACGGCCGCCGGATCGCGTTCGACACGACCTCCGCCAACATGATCGACGACTTCGCCGACGGCAACGGCGACGAGTCCGGCGACGTCTACGACTGGTTCGACAAGCCGCCGGTCGCCGACGCGTCGGCGCGCATCACGGGTCCGCTCGCGCTCGCGTTCGACGGCTCCGGCTCGACCGACTCCGACGGCGAGATCCTGACCTATCGCTGGGACTTCGGCGATGGGGAGGGCTCGAACGAGATCAAGCCGAGCCACATGTACGCCGACGAGGGCAGCTTCGTCGTCAAGCTCACCGTCGAGGACGACGGCTCCAACGCGGTCACCTACGAGCGCGAGGTCGTCGCGATCAAGGGCGTCCTGACGGCCGGGACGCAGCCGCTCGACTTCCTCGGCGTCGACAAGAACCTGCGCTGCAGCGCGGTGCGTGGCAAGGAGCTGTTCGCCGCCGGCGGCGGCGCCTGCGGCACGTTCGTCGCGCTCGGCGGCAAGGTCTACGGCCCGCCGGAGCACGTCGATGGCGTCACGCCGTACACGCCGGTCCGCCAGGACGTGTCGCAGGACGGCGATCTTGCGACGCTGGTGACGGTCGTCGCGCTCGGCGACACCGGCGTCCAGGTCCGCCAGACCGACCAGTACGTCGCCGGTGCCGCCTGGTATCGGACCGACGTCGCGCTCGTCAACGGCGGCGACGCCGCGCGCGACGCGATCGTGTACCGCGCCGCCCGCTGCAAGCCGGGCCATCCGGTGCACGACGCCGGCACGGCGATGGCGGGCTGCGACGTCACCGGCACGGTCGCGGCGCTGCTGCCGCTCACCCCGGGCGCGCGCCACCAGGCCGGCGGCGACGTGCTCGCCCGGCTCGGGCAGCCGCTGGACGACACCTGCGCCTGCGACGCGACCGACCCGGAGCCGGCGATCGGCTGGGCCGTCGGCGTGCCTGCGCACGGCGAGGCGACGCGCGGCTCGCTCGGCGCCTTCGGCCCTGACGGCACGATCCCGCTGACGGTCAGGCTCGAGCCCGACAAGGCCGAGGTGCAGCCGCTCGACCAGAACGGCTTCACCGTCACCGTCCGCAACGCCAACGGCGTCGCGCGCGACGCCGGCCCGATCGTCGCCGACTCCGGCGCCGCGTGGGACTACGACGCGGGCTCGACGACCGGCCTCACGACCGCCGACCCGGTGGCGGGGAAGTGGGACGGGCCGTTCAGCATCGCCGGCCACGGCATGGGCGAGCTGCACTTCGGCATCACCCACCGCAACGGCGAGCGGGTCGCGATCACGACGGCGACCGCCGCGCCCGCCGCGGGCGTGACCTCGACCGGCATCGCCGACCTCGGCGAGACCACGGCCTCGGTGACGGCGCGCCCGATCGAGGGCGCCAAGCCGAACACGGCGATCTACGGCGGCCCGACCGGCCCCACCAACGGGCCGGAGCCGCGCCTGGAGCTGGTGGCCTCCAAGGACCACGGGATCACGTACGAGTGCCGCTTCGTCCCCGCCGCGTGGGAGGCGTGCGACAGCGACTTCCGCCCGGGCCCGCTGGCCGACCGGACGTATCAGCTCGAGGTGCGGGCGGTGGACGCGTTCGGCGCCGACGAGACGCCCGCCACGCGGACGTTCACCGTCGACACGGTCGCGCCCAACACCGTGATCGCGTCCGGGCCGAAGCAGGTCACCAACGTCAACCGCGCGGGCTTCGCGCTGCGCGCCGGCGAGCCCGGCTCGCGCTTCGAGTGCCGGCTGGACGACGGCGCCTGGACGCCGTGTACGTCGCCGTGGACGACCGACGCGCTGGCGGACGGGGAGCACCGCTTCCAGGCGCGCGCGATCGACGCCGCGGACAACGTCGACCCGTCGCCCGCCGTGTGGACGTTCCGCGTCGACACCGCGCCGCCGGTGACGGTGATCGACGGCGTCACCGGGCGCGTGGTGCGGCCGAGCGGCGCCGCCTCGGCGGCGGCGGCCGGCGGCTCCGCGCTGGCGCTCGGGACCGACGGCGCGGCGGCGCTGGCCGTCTCCTGCCCGGCGTCCGGCCCCGCCTGCAACGGCACGGTCGGGCTGGCGATGGAGAGGGTGAGGGCCGGCATCGCCAAGGTGGTGCCGCGCGACGCGATCACGCTCGCCCGCACGCCCTTCTCGGCTCAGCCCGGCGAGACCGTGACCGTCCGCCTCGAGCTGCCGCAGGCGACGCGCAACCAGGTGGAGCGGGTCGGCCGAATGGCCGTGTTCCCGACGCTCGACCTCGGCGGCGGACCGGTCCGCGGCGACGACGTCGTCCTCATCCCCGATCCGCGCACCGCTCGCCTGCTGGACGCGGGTCGCGAGCTGAAGGTCGTCAAGGGCGCGGTCACGCTGCGCCTGAAGTGCGCGGCGAAGTGCATGGGCAAGGTCGCCCTCGCGGGCCGCAGCGCGAAGTTCTCCGGCCGGACCATGAAGGTCCGGATCCGGGTCGGCGGCAAGCGCGGAACGCAGTCCGTGCGCGTCACCACCAAGCCGGCGCTGACCAAGCGCCTGACCGTGACCCTGAGGGCAAAGGAGGTCCGTCGATGATCGCGCAGCTGGCGGCGGCGATCGCCATCCTGGCCGGGCCTTCCGGCCTGACCAACGACCCGACGCCGACGTTCGCGGTGTCCGGCGACGGCGCGCTGCAGTGCCGCGTCGATGACGCCGCGTGGCAGGCGTGCGCAGACGAGTTCACGGCGCCGGAGCTGACCGACGGCGGGCACCTGTTCCGCGTTCGCGACGCGTCGGGCGCGAGCGCGTTCCGCTCCTTCACCGTCGACACCGTCGCCCCGCAGGTGACGATCGACGGCGCCGATGACGCGAAGGTCGACGCGACCACCGCCTCGGTGACGTTCTCCTCGCCGGAGCCCGGCGTCGAGCTCAGGTGCGCCCAGGACAGCGGCGAGCCGCAGCCGTGCACGTCGCCGTGGAGCACGCCCGACCTGCCCAACGGGCAGTACTCGGTCGTCGTGCGCGCGACCGACGGCGCCGGCAACACGGGCACCGCCACGCGGCTGGTCAAGCTCGCCGCCTCGCCGCCGGAGACGTCGCTCGACGGGCCGGAGGGCGCGATCAAGGAGCGTTCGCCCACCTATGCCGTGTCCTCCAGCCGCGCGCGCTCGACGTTTCAGTGCAAGATCGACGACGGCGAGTGGGCCACCTGTGGCGAGGCCTACACGACACCGGCGTTGGAGCCGGGCGCGCACACGATCCAGGCGCGCGCCACCGACGCGGGCGGCAACGTGGACCCGACGCCCGCAGGCCGCGACGTGGAGGTGCGCGACTGCACCTCCAAGCTCGAGATCGGGGCGGTGACCGCGATCGCCGACTGCTTCGTCAAGCAGGACGGCAAGTACGTCTCGGACAACGGGACGATGAAGGTCAACGGCATCACCTTCAACGCCTACAAGGGCCAGCAGCTCGCGATCGACGTGGCCAAGCGCAAGCTCGTGTTCGGCAGGACGCAGCTGCGGATCGGAGGCATCGTCCTCTACAAGGGCGGGCTGAACTGGTCGATTCCCGAGGGCGACCGCGTCACGCTCGCCAACCTCAACCTCTCGACCTTCTCCAAGGAGGACGAGAAGCCCGCCGACAGCGAGGCGGCGCTCGACCTGGAAGGCGACGACGGCGCCGACGTGCAGGGCTTCCCGCTCACCGGCACCGCGAAGCTGGAGCTGGCCAAGGGCGGCAAGACGATCCTCACCGGCACCGTCGAGCTGCCGAAGCTGCTCAGCGACGCCGAGGGCCACGGCCTCACCGGCACCGTCACGCTGACCGCCGACAACGACCGCGGAATCCAGCTCGGCGGCATCACCGTCAAAGCGCCGCTGGCGTTCGTCGGCAAGGTCGAGGTCCACAACTTCTTCGCCACCTACAACGGCGAGCGCAACAACGACGCCAAGCCGTCGTGCAACCAGGGCTCGCCGGGCCTGAAGTGGGACGGCGGCGCCGAGAAGATCGTCCTCCCGACGCCGGACAAGCTGACGATCACGCAGGTGGGCCTCGGCTTTGCCGACCGAGGCTTCAACTACGCCAAGGGCGTGCTGACGGCAGCCGGCGAGGGCGTCTCGATCGGCGCCGGCATCAAGGTGCAGAAGATCGACATCGCGGTCTGCGCGGGCCCGCCCGCGAAGGTCGAGGGCCGGATCGCGCTGACCGCGCTGCCGGGGGACAAGGGCCCGGGGCTGAAGATCCCGAACGCCGGCGTCCTCTACGAGGAGGGCGAGAAGGCGACCGATCCGTGGACGCTGAAGGTCCTCGCGCCGGAGGCCGAGCTCAATGTCGGCAAGCCGCTCAAGTTCACGAACGTGCGCGTCGGCTACTCATCGTCGGGCACGGTCGACTTCGGCGGCCGCGTGAACTTCTCGCTCGGGCTGAAGGGGCCGGTGCCGGGCGGCGACCTCGACGCGGCGGTCACCGTCGACGCGGGCGTCGACGGGTGGTTCACGAGCGACCGCTTCAACGCCGACTTCGACGCGACCGGCTGCTTCGCCGGCAAGTTCACGGTGGCCGACACGCTGCCGATCTCGTTCAGCGACATCTGCCCGAAGGTCAAGGGCGTCGTCTCGACGTACGGCATGGCGATCTGCGGCGGCCTGGCCTTCAAGGGCAAGGACCTCGGCTACGTCGGCGCGGGTTACAAGTGGGGCGACGACCTGAAGGTCTTCGCCGGGGCCTGCGATCTCAAGCCGTGGCGGGCGGTCGCGAGCGCCTCCGCCGTGGGCGAGCGGGTCGTGCGCGTCGAGGGCGGCCAGCGTGCCGTCCTGGTCTCGGCGCGCGGCATCGGCCACGCGCCGAAGGTCGGCCTGCGCGGGCCGGGCGGCAGGGGCGACTCCCTGACCTGGACCAACGACGCCCTCGACACCACCTACGTGCTGCTCGTGCACCCGCGCGGCGGCCGCTGGACGGTGACCGGGGAGCCGGTCGTGGAGCTCAAGACGGCGGGCATGCGCCCGGCGCCGAAGGTGTCGGCGAGGCTGCGCGGCAAGCGCCTGAGCTACCGCGTCGCCGCGGTGAAGGGCCAGCGCGTGACGTTCGAGGAGCGCGGCCGTGGCGTCTCGCGCTCGATCGCGACGGCGACCCGCAGCGGCAGCGTGACGTTCACGCCGTCGCGCGGCCCCGGCGGGCGCCGCCGCATCGTCGCGCTCGTCGAGCAGGACGGCCTGCCGCGCAAGCGGATCACCGTCGCGACGTTCAAGGCGCGCGGGGCCGCGCGCCCAGGGACGCCCCGGGGCGTGAAGGTCGAGGTGCGCGCGTTGGGCGGGGCGAAGACGCGCGCGGGCGCGGCTCGGGCGGGCATCGCCGCCGCGGCCAAGGGCGCCACCATCACCTGGCGGCCCGCCAAGGGCGCGGCCCGTTACGGCGTGCGCGTCGCCCTCGAGGATGGCCGCCGCCTGTTCTTCCTGCGCGACGCGGACGATCGCGTCGTGCGCGTCCCGGACGCCCGCGGAGTGGTGGCGGTCCGGGTGGTCGGGCTGCGCGCGGACAACGTCGCGGGTCCGGCGGCAATCACGAGCGGAAGGAACCGCTGATGCGCATCCTGATGGCCACCGTCGCCGCCGTCCTGGCACTCGCCTCGCCCGCGTTCGCGGCCGACGGGACCGACGTCACCGGCGGCCCGAGCGGCACCACGACCGACGCGACGCCGACGTTCACGTTCCGCGGCGAGCCGGGCGCGAGCTTCGAGTGCAAGGTCGCCCCGGTCAGTGACTGGAAGCCGTGCGCGTCGCCGTACAGCATCCAGCTCGCCGACGGCGACTACGTCTTCTCGGTCCGCGCGACCGACGAGGCCGGCAACGTCGAGACGGACCCGCCGTCGCGCGGGTTCACCGTCGACACGGCGTTCATCGACACGACGCTCGAGTCCGGCCCGGACGGCCTGACGAGCGACACGACCCCGTCGTTCACGTTCTCCTCGACGACGACGGGCTCGACGTTCGAGTGCCGCATCGACGGCCCGAGCAGCTCCGTGCCCACCTACACCGGCTGCTCCTCGCCGTTCACCGCGCCCACGCTGCGCTCCGGCGACTACGTGCTCAGGGTGCGCGCGAAGAGCCCCGAGGGCCGGCTGGACTCCACGCCCTCCGAGCGCGCCTTCAAGGTCGACGCCGACGCACCCGACACGCAGATCGCCGACGGGCCGGCGGCCGGCGGTGAGACCCCGGACACCGAGCCGACGTTCGCCTTCTCGGCCTCCGAGCCGAGCACGACCTACGAGTGCCGCTTCGACAACACGACCAAGGAGAACGTCGACCTCAAGGCGTGGACCGACTGCGCCCAGAGCTGGAAGGCGCCGAAGCTGGCCGGCGGCCAGCACACGCTCGAGGTGCGCGCGACCGACCCGGCCGGCAATACCGACCGCTCGCCCGCCACGCGATCGTTCACGGTCCGCGACTGCGAGCGCGTCGTGCGCTTCGGAGTGATCGAGGCGACCGGCGACTGCCTGGCCAACATCGGCACGCAGGACGCCGCGATCTACGAGTCGAACGCGCCGATCAGGCTCAACGGCCTGCCGATCCCGACGATCGGCGGCTCCAAGACGATCCTGCGCGCGCCGACGCCCGACAAGAAGGGCGGCGAGCTCGAGGTCCAGAACGCCAAGATCGTCATCTCCGGCGTCACCGTCTACACGGGCGGCCTGAAGTGGGAGCTGCCCGAGGGCGGCGCCGGCGACGAGAAGGAGCTCAAGAAGGTCGACCTCTCCGGCGCCGGCCAGAAGCTGTTCGGCATGAAGGTCGAGGGCTACGCGGCGCTGCGGCTGCGGCGCCCTCCGACCGAGGGCGGCGCCTACCGCTCTGTCTTCGCGCTGCACATCGCGCTGCCCGAGGTGTTCAAGTCCGGCCCCGACAGCGGCGCGGGCGGCGTCACCGGCGACGTGGCGATCAATGTCGACAACGATGGCGTCCACGTCGACGGCATCAAGATCCAGGTCAACAACGCCTACATCGGCAAGCTCGGCGTCAAGTCGGTCTGCCTCAGCTTCGCCGCGGCCGGCTCCAGCGCCGTCGCGCCCTGCCAGGCGCCGAGCATCGGCCCGGGCAAGCCGCAGCCGTACCTCGAGTGCCGCTCCGACAACCTCGAGGACCGCTGGGACGGCGCGATCGCGATCGTGCTGCCGACCGCGTCCAAGACCGAGCTCGGCATGTGGGGCGGCCTGCGCGCCGGCCGGCTCAGCCACGCCGGCGCCTACGTCGACCGCCTCGGCACGGCCGTGCCCCTGGCGCCCGGCATCTTCCTCGAGAGCGTGCGCCTCGGCGTCTGCCTCGAGCCGCCGCCGTTCCAGGTCAAGGGCGGCGCGGCGATCGCGCTCGGCCCGAGCGTCAACGGCGTCGCGGCCGTCCGCATCGACGCCGACATGCACTACTCGGACGCATGGAACGGCACGCCCTGGTTCATCCGCGCCGACGGCCGGCTGAGCCTGTTCGACAAGCAGGTCGCGAGCTCGTACTTCACGTACTGGGGCTCGGGGCTGATCGAGTTCGGCATGGAGGGCGGGATCGAGTTCGGCGACTCCGCGCGCATCCTCGGCAAGCTCGACGGCTGGGTCGAGACGCGCAGCCCGTCGCGCTTCAACGTCCAGGGCGACCTGGAGGTGTGCGTCGACTGGCTCGCGTGCCTCGAGGGCCACGCCGTCGCGTCGACGATCGGCGCCGCCGCGTGCGTCTCGGTGAAGGTCGTCTCGATCCCCATGCTGGTCAAGGACAAGGACTGGCACGTGTGGGCCCCGTGGCGCATGCACTGGGAGATGCGGCCTGTGAAGGTGTCAGGCGGCGCCGGCTACACGTGGGCCAACCGCGACCTCGACCTGATGGTCGGCTCGTGCTCGATCGGCAAGTGGGTGCTCGCGCGCAGCGCGCAGGCGCCTGGCGGCGTGCAGGTCGTCGCCATCCCGGCGGATCAGCCCGCGGCGACGTTCCGCGTCCACGGCGACGGCGCGCCGCCGAAGTTCGACCTCGTCGGCCCGCACGGCCGGCGCATCGCGGTGCCCGACCGCGCCGGCGGCGAGATCGTCAAGGGGTCGCACATGATCGCCGAGCGCCCGAGCGAGAACACCACCACGGTATTCGTGGCCTCCCCGGCGGCGGGCGAGTGGCGCGTCGAGCCGCGTGCCGGCTCGGCGCGCATCACCGAGGTCGAGCACGCGCTCGCGCAGCCGGAGCCGGCGATCGGCGCGGGCGTGACCGGCACGGGCTACAAGCGCACGCTGGGCTACGCGTTCGCGCCGCAGCCCGGTCAGAAGGTCACGTTCGTCGAGCGCGGGCCGAAGACGGCGCACGTGCTCGGTGTGGCCAAGGACGGCCGCTGCAAGCAGGCTGTGAAGGGCGAGCGCAAGGTCGCCTGCGGCAAGCTGAAGTTCGCGCCCGCCCGCGGCGGCGCGGGCCGGCGCGAGATCGTCGCGATGGTGCAGCAGGACGGCCGGCCGCGGGCCGAGGTCACGGTCGCGACATACGTCGCGCCGAAGGACCGCTCGCTGGGCGCGCCGCGGCTGCTGCGCGCCCGCCGCGCCGGCGGGCGCCTGCTCGTGCGCTGGCAGGCGGTCGCCGGGGCGAGCGGGTACAACGCGGTGGTCACGACCTCGGACGGGCGGCGGCTCACGTTCTCGCCGCGCCGGACCGGGCTGCGCGTGCCCGCCGGGCGCGACACGACGGTGCGCGTCGCCGTCCGCGGGCTGCGCGCCGACAACAGCGTGGGCCGCGCGGCCCGGGTGCGCGTGAAGGCGACGCGCCGCCCGAACCTCGCCCCGCACAAGTCCAAGCCCATCAAGATCAAGAAGGGAGGCCGTCGATGAGGCGCGCCGTGATCGCGCTCGCCGCTGCGGCGGCCCTGCTCGGGGCCGCCCCGGCGGCGCACGCTCGCACCGACGACCTGTCCAAGCCGGTGCTGCTCGTCGCGGGGCCGGAGCGCGGCTCGTGCGGCGCCTTCGACGACCTGTCGGCGTTCCTCGCCGAGTACACGATCCGGTCGGGCTCCGAGCGGCTCGGGCCGGTGCCGGGGATGGAGACGATCGGCTTCGGCGCCGACTGCTCGCACCGGTTGGACGGCGCTCGGGCCGCCGAGGGCCTCGCGACCTACATCGCCGAGCACTACAAGGGCAAGCCGGTCGACGTCGTCGCTGAAGGCGGCGGCGGCCTCGTGATCCGCTCGGCGTTGCACCAGCGGCCGTCGCTGAAGGTCGAGGACGTCGTGACGCTCGGGACCGATCACGCGGGCTCGACCGCGGCGGCGAACCCGCAGGGCGCCGGAGGCACCGACTGGTCGCTGGTCGGCTCCGACGCCGACACCGTCGTGCCTGCCGAGCGGGCCGTCGGCATGGAGGCCGCGCACAAGACCGTCTACGCCGGGCTCTCGCACGACCAGCTCCTCTCCGACGTCTCGCAGGCGCTGGACGCCAAGGTGCGCTACTCGCACGGCGGCCAGGACTGGGTGCAGGCGAACAAGGCCGCCCACCCGGCCGTGCGCGTCGCGCGCAGCCTCGCGTTCGGCTTCGGCGACGGCGACCAGACGTGCGGCCTGGCGGCGACCCAGCCCGACCAGTGCGGTGTCACCCCGGTGATCATGGTGCCGGGCTTCGGCGCCTCGGTGCTGGAGTGCACGACGCCGTTCGGCATCGGCAACCTGTGGCCGAGCGCGATCACCAACAACGCGCAGTTCTACGAGATGGCGCTGGGACGTGAGGGCGTCAGCCCGCTCTACGACCACGCGTGCGCGAAGTCCTCCGGCCCGTCCGGCGCGGTGCTGCAGGAGGCCGCCGGCCAGGACATCCATAAGGCCTCATGGGCCTGGATCCAGCGCATCGCGGCCGGCCACGCGTACCAGTTCGGCTGGGACTTCCGCAAGGGCCCGGACCAGTCGATCGAGCGGCTCGACCAGCTGATCGACAAGGTGCGCGCGCTACACGGCGTCTCGAAGGTGGCGATCGTCAGCCACTCCTACGGCGGGCTGCTCTCGCGCTGGTACATCGACGACCCGGACCGCGCGCAGAAGGTCGCCCGCGTGGCGAACTTCGGCTCGCCGTGGTGGGGCGCGCCGAAGGCGTGGTTCGCGATGGCCTACGGCTACGAGACGCCCGACCCGACGCCGGGCCTCGACTGGGCGGTCAATAACGACATCTTCCGCGTCTTCACGCGCAACCTCGCCGGCCTGTACTACCTGTTCCCGCCGCAGGCATGGTTCGAGCACGCGCCCGAGCTGCTGCGGAGCTGGCTCGAGATCGACGAGAAGCCGGTCACGAGCGTCGCGCAGGCGGTCGACGCGATCCGCGCGTTCGGCGGCAACGGCGCGTTGGCGACGACGATCGCGCGCAACCATGCCGAGCACATCGACGGCTTCAAGCGCAACGGCGTGGACTGGCGGACGTTCATCGGCTCCGGCCTGCCGACGCTCGGCCACGTGCGCGCGTGGAGCGGCTCGGACCGCGTGCAGTACTCGTGGGTCAATGGCGACGGCACCGTGCCGCTGTTCTCGCAGCGCCAGTCGGCGCGCAAGGGCGACCCGCAGTTGGGTGCGAAGGTCCCGACGTACAACTTCTGCAACACCAGGCACATGGGCGAGATGGAGAGCGACGTGCTGCAGCAGGCGACGCAGGGGTTCATCACCGACGGCCGCGATCCCGCCTATGGCGCCGGACTGTGGGCCAATCCGTGCCCGCTGAACGCGTCGCAGTTCGTCGTCACCAAGGACGAGGACGCGAAGTCGGTGGCGATCTCCAAGCAGGCCGAGGCCTATGCGGGCGCCGCGCGCGTCCGTGCCCGCGCCGCGGCCGCGCCGATGACGCTGGACGAGGCCGAGAAGGCCGGCCTGGTCGACGTGATCCGCGAGCCGGACCGCACGGTCTTCGTCACCACCACGACGGAGCCGCTGACCGTCCACGCGGCGGGAACGGGGCAGCTCGAGGTGACGCCGCTGATCGGCGACGCGAAGACCGGCGCGGCGAAGCTCTACGACCTCGCGCCGGCGGGCGTGGACGTCAGCGCCGCCGGCTCGCGCAGCGCGTCGAGCGCGCCGGCGCGGGCCGCCGACCGGCGAGCGCCGCGGACGAAGGCGAAGCTGCGCCGCGGGAAGCTGACGCTGCGCGCGCGCGACGCCTCGCGCGTGGCCGTCACGATGGTCCGCGTCGGCGGCCGCAAGGCGCGCCCGTACAAGCGGCCGCTGCGGCTCGGCCACGCGAAGGTGCGCTACTGGTCCGTCGACGAATGGGGCAACGCCGAGTCAGTGCGGGTGGTCGCCGCTGCCCGTTGACGCGGGCGGGCGCGACTCCTCGGCGAGCGACGTGATGGTGAGGCCGCCTCGCGCGGCCTCCTCCAGCACCGACGTCGCCTCGTCGTTCGAGCGCGCGTAGAGCTCGACCAGCAGGTGCACGACGATCTGGTCGTCCTCGTGCTTGTGGAAGCGCACGTGCGTGAAGAACTCGCGCGTCCCGTGGTCGCCGAACGCGGCGTAGGCGAGCGAGTCGGCGGCCTCGGGGCCCGAGCACGTCTCGACCGCGTCGGCTTCGACGGTCACGGTGCACGACGCCACCCAGGGCGTACCGGCGACCATGCGCTCCCAGCGGTCCTCGACCGGCTCGATGCGGTCGTTGTGGAAGACCAGATGCGGCTGGTCGTGCATGCAATCCAGGCACTGCACCACGGCTTCCTGCAACTCATCGACGACATCCGCGCGCTTCCCGGTGACCGGGTCGATGCGGTGGATGCCCTCGTAGTGGACCTGGACCTCCAGGTCCTGCGACCAGCAGCGGTAGCAGCGCAGCCAGGACTTGATCGGGGCTGCGGCGGACATGTGCACCCATTCTATGCTGCGGCTGTGCGCCGCCCGGTTGTCGCGCTCCTGCTGGCTTCAGCGGCGCTCGCCGGCTGTGGTGGCGGCCCGACGGACGAGGAGCAGGTCCGTGCGACCGTTGACGCGTTCAGCAAGGCCACCGCGGCCAAGGACTACGACAAGATGTGCAAGCAGCTGCTGGCGCCGAAGCTGCTCGAGCAGGTGCGCCAGGCCGGCCTGCCCTGCGAGGCCGCCCTGTCGAAGGGGCTGGGCAGCGTGGAGGATCCGAAGCTGACGGTCGGCAGGATCACCGTCGACGGCGACAGCGCGACCGCCGACGTGCGCACCTCCGCGCGCGGCGAGCCGCCTTCGCGCGACACGCTGCGGCTGACCAAGATCGACGGCCGCTGGCGGATCGCTTCGCTCGGGTGACAGGATCCAAGGCATGGCTGACGAGCAGATCTTCGATCGCATCGACGCGCTGGTGAAAGAGGAGCACGACCTCCAGCACCGCGCAGAGAACTCCCAGGGGCTCGACGAGGACGCGCACGCGCGCATGAAGGAGGTGGAGGTCCAGCTCGATCAGTGCTGGGACCTCCTGCGCCGGCGGCGCGCGCGCCGCAGCGCCGGGCAAGACCCCGACGACGCCCAGGTGCGCTCGGGCGACACCGTGGAGCATTACCTGCAGTGACGCGGCTCGGCGCCTTCGTCGTCCCCGTCGCGGGTGAGCTCGAAGGCGTTCTCGCCCAGGTCCAGGCCGCCGAGGAGGGCGGGCTGGACCTGATCGGGATCCAGGACCACCCGTACCAGCGGCGCTTCCTGGACACCTTCTCGCTGATCCCGTTCCTGGCGGCGCGGACCACGCGCGTGCGGCTCTTCCCCGACGTCGCGAACCTGCCGCTCCGGCATCCGGCGATGCTCGCCAAGCAGGCCGCGTCGCTCGACGTCCTGAGCGGCGGCCGGTTCGAGCTGGGCCTCGGGGCGGGCGCGTTCTGGGACGCGATCGCCGCGATGGGCGGCCCGCGGCTGGAGCCGAAGGCGTCCGTCGACGCGCTCGAAGAGGCGATCGCGATCCTGCGCGCATGCTGGAGCGGCGAGCGGACGGTCTCCTTCGCGGGCCGGCACTACACCGTCGAAGGCGTCCACCCGGGGCCGCCGCCGGTGCACGACATCGGCATCTGGCTCGGCGCCTACGGGCCGCGGATGCAGCGGATCGCCGGCCGGCTGGCCGACGGCTGGATCCCGAGCATCCCGCGCTTCCCGCTCGAGGAGCTGGCGGCCGCCCGCGCCCGGATCGACGCCGCGGCGGAGCGGGCAGGCCGCGATCCCGCCGCGATCACGCGGATCGCCAACGTCAACGGCGTGATCGCCGACGGCCCGGTCACCGGCTACCTGAAGGGGCCGCCGTCGCACTGGGTCGAGGAGCTCACGCGCCTGCGCGACGAGTTCGGCTTCGACGGCTTCGTGCTGTGGAGCGAGGGGGACATGATCGAGCAGATCGTCCGCTTCGCGGCCGAGGTCTGCCCCGCCCTGCGCGCCTGAGCGTTCCCGGCGAGCGGCTCGCACCGCTCGTGTACCGCCGCGGAACCTGATAGACGTCAGTCTCATGAGCGTCGACGTGGTCGTTGCCGTGCCCGCTTTCATGGACATGACCTTCGTCGGCCTGGAAGCGCTTCCGCACCTCGGCGAGGAGCGCTTCGCCGGCGACCTCGTGCGCTCACCCGGCGGCGGCGCGATCACGGCCATCGGCGCGGCGCGCCTGGGGCTCTCGACCGCCCTGGCGGCGCCGATCGCACCCGATCCCGCGGGGAACATGATCCGCGAGGTGCTGCACGAGGAGGGCGTCGCGATCGTCGGCGCGCCATGCCCGCGCACGCCGGTCACGATGGTGCTGCCGCTCGACGGCCAGCGCGCCATGGTCACCTTCGATCCCGGTGTGCGCGCCCGCGCCGCGGACGTCGCCGCGCTCGCCCCGCGCGCGGTCATCACCGGGCTGAGCCAGCTCGACGTCGTGCCGGACGGCGCCCGCGCCTACGTGAGCGTCGGGGACGACGACGCGCGCGCGTTCGCCGGCCGCCTGCCGGGCGACCTGGGGACCGCCGCCGGCATGCTCATCGACAGCCGCGAGAGCATGGTGCTCACCGGCGCCGGCACGCCCGAGGAGGCCGCCGAGGTGCTCGGGCGCACGGTCCCCGCCGCCGTCGTCGGCGTCGGGACCCGCGGCGCCGTCGCCGTGATCGACGGCCGCCGCGTGGACATCGAGGGCTTCGACGTCGGCGCCACCGTGGACCCGACCGGGACGAGCGACCTGTTCGTCGCCGCCTGGGCGTGGGGCGACGCCGGCGGGATGGCGCTCGAGGACTCGCTGCGGTGGGCCTCGCTCTACGCCGCCCTGTCGGTGCGGGTCCCGACGGGCGCCGCCGGGGCGACGGCGCTCGCAGAGTTCATCGAAGAGGGCTCGCGCCGCGGGCTGCCGCTTCCGCCGGAGTGAGGTAGGCCCGCTGCGCCGCCCGCGCGCGCTCGTAGGCCTCGCGCGCCGCGCGCACCCGCTCGTCGGTCGAGACCTCGGCGACCGGGACGTCCCACCAGCTCTCGTAGTCCGGCACGCCCGCGTAGCGGTCGGTCTCCACGTGGATCACGACCGGGCCGCGGACGTCGTGGCCGAGCGCCTCGCGCAGCTCCTCGACCGACCGCGCGCGGATCACGTGCGCCCCGAGCGACTCGGCGTTGGCGGCGAGGTCGAGCTCCAGCGCGCTCGTCTGATCGCCGTCGACCGCCGGCGCGGCGCCGCGGACGTAGCGCGTCCCGAACCCCTGGCCGCCGACCGAGCGCGAGAGCGCGCCGATCGACGCGTAGCCGTGGTTGTCGGCGAGCACGATCGTCATGTCGATGCCCTCGGCGACCGCGGTCACGAGCTCGCCGGGGAGCATCAGGTAGGAGCCGTCGCCGATCAGGACGATCACGCGGTACTCCGGCGAGGCGAGCTTGATGCCGATGCCGCCGGGGATCTCGTAGCCCATCGTCGAGTAGCCGTACTCGACGTGGTAGCCCTTGCCGTCCGGGTCGCGCGCCCGCCACAGCTTGTGCAGATCGCCCGGCGCCGAGCCCGCCGCGCACACGACCACGCCGAGCTCCCCGGCGGCGTCGTTGATCGCGCCGATCACCGACGCCTGCGACGGCAGCTCGCCGTCCCCCGGCGCCACCACGCGCTCGACCTCGGACGCGAACCCCGCCGCCTCGGCGGCCGCCCGCGCCTCCCAGTCGGGCTCGACGCGCTCGAGCACCTCGCGCAGCGCCTCGAGCGTGACCCGCGCGTCCGCCTGGAGCGCCAGTCCCGCGTGCTTGGAGGCATCGAGCGCGGCGACATTGATGTTCACGAAGCCCACGCCGGGGTCCTGGAAGGCCGACTTCGACGCGGTCGTGAAGTCGCTCCAGCGCGTCCCGATCCCGATCACGAGGTCGGCGTCGCGCGCGAGCCGGTTGGCCGCGCTCGTACCCGTCGCCCCGACGGCGCCGAGCGAGAGCGGGTGCGAGGACAGCAGCGCGCCGCGGCCCGCCATCGTCTCCGCCACGGGGATGCCGGTCGCGTTCACGAGCTCGGCCAGCGCCGCCGTCGCGCCCGAGTAGATCACGCCGCCGCCGGCGACGATCAGCGGCCGCCGCGCGGCGCGGATCAGCTCCGCCGCGCGCGCCAGCGCCTCCGGCGCCGGCGGCTGCCGGTAGACCGTCCACACGCGCGGCTCGAGGAACGCCTCGGGCACGTCGAACGCCTCGGCCTGCACGTCCTCGGGCAGCGCGAGGCAGACGGCGCCGGTCGCCGCCGGGTCGGTCAGCACCCGCATCGCCTCGAGCGCGGCCGAGATCAGCTGCTCGGGCCGCAGCACCCGGTCGAAGTAGCGCGTCACGGGGCGGAACGCGTCGTTGACCGACACCGTCCCGTCGCTCGGGACCTCGAGGCCCTGCAGGACCGGGTGCGGCGCGCGCGTGGCGAACGTGTCGCCGGGGAGGAGCAGCACGGGCAGCCGGTTGATCGTGGCCAGCGCGGCGCCCGTGACCATGTTGGTCGCGCCCGGGCCTACCGAGCTCGTGCACGCGAACGTCCCCAGCCGGTTGCGCTGGCGCGCGTAGCCGACGGCCGCGTGCACCATGCCCTGCTCGTTGCGCGCGAGGTGGTAGGGGAGCAGGTCGCGGTGCTGCTGCAGCGCCTGGCCGAGTCCGGCGACGTTGCCGTGGCCGAAGATCCCCCAGCAGCCGCCGAAGAACGGCGAGCGCTCGCCGTCGCGCTCGATCTGCTGGGCGGCGAGGAAGCGCACGAGCGCTTGGGCGACGGTCATTCTCATCAGGCGGGAACCTCTTCGATGCGGACGGGGCGCCCCTCGCGCAGCGAGCGCCAGGCGGCGAGGCCGATCACGAGCGGGGCGCGGGCGTCGGCGGCGGACACCGGCGGCGTCTCGCCCGCCCGCACGGCGGCGAGGAACGCTTCCCACTCGCGCACGTAGCTGGGGATGTAGCGGTCCAGGAAGAAGTAGGGGAGGGTGGGCAGGCTCGCGCCCTCCGCGGTATGGACGACGCCGGTGTGCGTCAGCGGGTTCTCCGACGCCGCCATGCCGAGCGGGCCGAACGCCTCGACGCGCTGGTCGAAGCCGTAGACGGCCTGGCGGCTGTTGTCGATCGTGGTCAGGCAGCCGTCCTCGTGCGTGAGCAGCACGACCGCGGTGTCGACGTCGCCGGCGTCCTCGAAGGACGGCTCGACGCGCACCGCCCCGCGCGCGTAGACCTCGACGACCTCGGACCCGGTCACGAAGCGCGCCATGTCGAAGTCGTGGATCGTCATGTCGAGGAAGATGCCACCCGACACGCGCACGTAGTCCAGCGGCGGCGGCGCAGGGTCGCGGCTCGAGATCCGCACGAGCTGCGGCTCGCCGATGCGCCCGCCGAGCACCGCGTCGCGGACGGCCCCGTGCGCGGGGTCGAAGCGGCGGTTGAAGCCGATGCCGAACGGGACGCCGGCCTCCTCGACGGCGGCCAGCGCGCGGTCGAGCTCGGCAAGGTCGAGCGAGACGGGCTTCTCGCAGAAGATCGCCTTGCCGGCGCGGGCCGCGGCGACGATCAGGTCCGCATGCGTGTCCGTGCTCGTGCAGATCGCGATCACGTCGGAGAGCTCGAAGAGATCTTCGACGGCCCCGACGGTCGCAAGCGTCGGATCGACGTCAAAGGTCCCGGCCAGCTCGGCGCCCGCGACGCGATGCGCGAGCAGGTCGGCGTGCAGGCGGCCGATCCGGCCGGCTCCGAGAACTCCCACCCTCATAGCGGCGCGACCTCCTCCCAGCGCCCGGTGCGCGCCGACTGCAGCAGCGCGGACTGGACGGCGACCCAGCGGACGGCGTCCGCGAACGACGGCGTGTGCGGACGGCCCGACGCCACCGAGGCACAGAACTCGTAGTCCTCGATCGTCACGAGGTCCTCGTAGCCGATCCCGTTCGCGCTGCCCGGCGCGAAGCGGCCGTGGTGCGGGAAGCGCTCCCCGCCGAAGACCGTCGTGTAGCCAGATCCGGGATCGTCGGTGACGCGGTAGAGCTGCAGCTCGTTGAGCCGCTCGAGGTTCCAGCCGAGCGCCCCGCGCGTGCCGTGGACGTCGAAGGCCATCTGGCTCTCCGGCCCGATCATCGTGCGGCTGGCCTCGAAGCTGCCGCGCGCGCCGTTCTCGAACTCGACCAGCATCGCGGCGTAGTCCTCGTTGACGACCGGTCCGCGCGGATCGCCGGGCCGCCCGCGGCCGTAGTGCGATCCGTTCCCGAGCGGCCGTTCCGGGATGAACGTCGCCGTCGTGCCGACCACGCGCGCGATCGGCCCGGCGAGCATGTGCGCCAGGTCGACGGCGTGCGAGAGCAGGTCGCTGGTCACCCCGAGCCCCTCCTGGAAGCGCCACGACAGGACGCCCAGCGGGTCGGACCCGTACATCGAGAAGAAGCGGCCGCGGTAGTTCGTCAGCTCGCCGAGCTCGCCGTCGCGGATGAGGCCGGCGGCGTAGCGGATCAGCGGCGCCCAGCGGTAGTTGTAGCCCACGCCGGTGATCACGTCTCGGGCCGCGGAGTGGGCGCGCACGGTCTCCTCGGGCGAGGCGCCGACCGGCTTCTCGCAGAAGACGTGCTTGCCCGCCGCCGCGGCGGCCTCGATCATCTCCAGGTGCAGGGCGTTGGGCGCGGCGATGACGACGACGTCGACGTCAGGCGCGTCCACCACCTCGTGCCAGTCGGTCGCGCCGCGCGCGTAGCCGAAGTCGCGCACCGCCTCCTCGACCTTCGCCGGCACGGCGTCGCTGCAGGCGACGAGCACGGGATCGAACTCGCGCTCCCCGAACAGGGTGCGGATGCGCAGCATCGAGCGGCTGTGCGCCTGGCCGAGCCAGCCGAAGCCGATCAGCCCGATCCCCAGCCGCCTCACGAGGGCGCACGCTCCAGCTCGTGCGCCAGTGCCTCGAGCTCCGCGCCGCCGGCCATCATCTTGATCAGCTCGTCCCGGCTGATGTCGGCCTTGGGACCGTCGGCCATCACCCGGCCGCGGTTGAGCACCACGAAGTGGTCGCCCACCGGGTACGCGTGATGTGGGTTGTGGGTGATGAAGATCACGCCGACGCCGCGGTCGCGCGCCTGGGCGACGTAGCGCAGGACGACGCCGGACTGCTTGACGCCCAGCGCCGAGGTCGGCTCGTCGAGGATCAGCACCTTGGCGCCGAAGTAGACGGCGCGGGCGATCGAGACGGCTTGGCGCTCGCCGCCTGACAGCGTCCCGACGGGCTGCTCGGGGTCGCGGACCTCGATGCCCATCTTGCTCATCTCGTCGTGCATCACCGTCTGCGCCTTCCTGACGTCGATGCGGCGCAGCGGGCCCGCGCCCTTCGTCGGCTCCGAGCCGAGGAAGAAGTTGCGCCAGATCGACATCAACGGCACCGTCGCGAGGTCCTGGAACACGGTGGCGATGCCGCGCTCGCGCGCCTCGCGCGGCGAGTGGAAGCGGACGGGCTCGCCGTCCCACAGCACCTCGCCCTCGTCCTGCAGGTGCACGCCCGAGAGGATCTTGATGAACGTCGACTTGCCGGCGCCGTTGTCGCCCAGCACGCACGTCACCGAGCCGGCGTCGACGTGACAGGAGACGTCCTGGATCGCCGTCACGTTGCCGAAGCGCTTCGTGACGTCCTTGACCTCCAGCAACGGCGTCATCTCCGCGCTCCTTCCGCGCTGCGGCGCACGAGGTTGTTGATCAGCACCGCGGCGAGCAGGATCACGCCGAGGAACAGGAAGCGCCAGTCGGTGTTCCAGCCGCTGAACTGGATCCCGATGAACGCCATGCCGACGATCAGCGCGCCGAGCGTCGCCCCGATCGCCGAGCCGAACCCGCCGGTGAGCAGGCAGCCGCCGACGACCGCGGCGATGATGTAGGTGAACTCCTCGCCGACGCCCTGGCTGGCCTGGGTGGAGCCGAGGCGCAGCGCGATCATGATGCCCGTCAGCGCGCTGGCGAAGGCGGTGAACATGAACAGCCCGACCTTCACGCGCTCGACCGGCACGCCGACGTTGCGGGCGGCGTTCGCGTCACCGCCGACGCCGAAGATCCAGTTGCCGACCCGCGCCCGCGCGAGCACCCACGTGGCCAGCGCGGTGACGGCGATCCACCACAGCACCGTGACGCGGAAGTCGTGCGGGCTCCAGAACGAGCCGCCGAAGACCTTGTTCGTGCTCGTGTAACCCGGCTCGCCCGCGAGTCCCGTCACGAGCACCGTGCCCGTGATCGCCTTGGTCACGCCCAGGTTGACGCCTTGCAGGATGAAGAACGTCGCGAGCGTGACGATGAAGCTCGGCAGCTTGGTCTTGACGACCATGTAGCCGTTGATGAAGCCGATGCCCATCGCGGCCGCCAGCGTCAGCACGATCGCGAGCCACATGTTGAGGCCGAGCTTGGTCGCGAGGATGCCCATCAGCAGGCCGGCGCTGCCGGTCATCACGCCGGCCGACAGGTCGAACTCGCCGCCGATCATCAGCAGCGCGACGGCGACCGCCGGGATCCCGATCGTGGACGCGACGTCGGTCCAGTTCGAGATCCCGTCGAGCGTCATGAACTGCGTCGTCGTGACGGCGAAGAACAGCGCCACCGCGACGGCCCCGATGAGGGCGCCGAGCTCCGGCCGGCGAAGCAGCTTCGTCGTGAAGCTGACGTTCGCCAGCCGGTCGTCGACGACCGACGCCGGAGCGGGCGGGGGTGAGGCGGTGGCGGCCACTCAGCGGGTCCCGGACGCCGCCAGCTGCTGGACCTTCGCCGCGTTGGCCTTGTCGACGAAGCCCGGGCCGGTGAGCACCGGCTGGCCGCCGCCGACCGTGTTGGCGTTGGTCTTGTACAGCGTCAGGAAGACGACCGGCAGGTAGCCCTGGAGATACTGCTGCTGGTCGACCGCGAACTGGATGCCGCCCGCCTGGATCGCCTTCACGACGTCGCCGGAGAGGTCGAAGGTCGCGAGCTTGGCCTGGCTGTTGGCGCCCTTGATCGCCGTGTCGGCGGCGGTCGCGATGTCCGGGTTGAGGGCCATCACGTAGTCGTAGGACTTGTCGGCCTGGAGCTTGGACTTGATCTCCGTCTGCGTGGTCGAGATGTCCGCGGTGCCCTTCACCTGGAGGTTGTCGACCGGTCCGCCGAAGCCCTTCTTGACGCCGTCGCAGCGCTGATTGAGGCCGATGTTGCCCTGTTCGTGGATGATGCAGAGCACCTTCTTCGCGCCTTCGGACTTGATCCGCGCGCCGGCCGCCTGACCGGCGATCGTCTCGTCCTGGCCGACGTGCGTGATCGCGCCGAGCTCCTTCGAGACGTCCGAGCCGGAGTTGAGCGTGATGATCGGGATGCCGGCCGCCTTGGCCTTCTGGAGCGAGCCCTTGATCGCGTCCGGGTTCGGGGCCGAGACGGCGAGGCCGTCGACCTTCTCGGAGACGGCGGCGTCGATCATCTGCGCCTGCGCCTGCGGGTCGTTGTTGGACTCGGTGTACTTGAGCGTGACGCCCTCGTCCTTGGCCGCCTGCTCCGCGCCCTTCTTGACGACCGACCAGAAGGAGCCTGCGTCGCCGTGGGTGACCATCGCGATCGTGATGTCGCGCTTGGCCGTCAGATCGACTTCGTCCTTCGATCCGGACGAGCCGCTGCTGCTGCCATTGCCGCCGCCACCGCCGCACGCTGCCACGAGCCCGACCGTGAGGGCGGCGAGCAGCAGCGCGAAGGCGCTACGCAGGCGAGTGCTGGTCATTGACCTCTCCTCTCAGACGTTGGAGCGCGACAAGAACGATTAGAGCGCTCTAACCGCTGGGAGTATGCTTCGCCGCGGCATGGCTGTCAAGAGCAGGCACCCCACCATGGAGGACGTCGCGCAGGCCGCCGGCGTCTCGCGCGCGCTGGTGTCGCTGGTGATGCGGGGGAGCCCGAAGGTGAGCGCCGAGCGACGCGGGCGCGTGCTCTCCGCTGCATCGGAGCTCGGGTACCGCCCGAACGCGATGGCGCGCTCGCTGGTCGAGCGCCGGACGCGCACGATCGGCGTGCTGCTCAACGACCTGCACAACCCGTTCTTCGCCGAGATCGCCTCGGGCGTGGAGGAGCTGGCGTCCGAGCTCGACTACCGCGTGCTGTTGTCGACCGGCGGCCGCGAGCCCCGGCGCGAGCGCGCGATGCTCGAGGCGCTGCTCGAGTACCGGACCGACGGGATCATCGTCGTCTCGCCGCGGCTGCGGTCGCACGACCTGGCCGCCGCGGCGCGGGTCGCGCCGGTGGTCGCGATCTCCCGGCTCGTGCGCGATCCGGCGGTCGACTGCGTGATCACCGACGAGGCGCTCGGCGCGCGGCTCGCGGTCGAGCACCTCGCAGGGCTGGGGCACGAGCGCATCGTGCACGTCGACGGCGGCGAGGAGGCGTCGTCGGCCGGCCGCCGGCGCGGGTACGTGCGCGAGATGCGAGCGCTCGGCCTCGAGCCGGTCGTGCTCGCGGGCGAGTTCACGGACGTCGGCGGCGTCGACGCCGCGGAGCGGCTGCTTGCCGGCGGGACGCTTCCGACCGCGGTGTTCGCGGGCAACGACCTCCAGGCCGCGGGCGTCCTGGACCGGCTCGAGGACGAGGGCGTCCGCGTGCCGGAGGACGTCTCGATCGTCGGGTTCGACAACACCTTCCTCGCCGCCCTGCACCACATGTCGCTGACGACGATCGACCAGCCGCGGCGCGAGATGGGCAGGCTCGCGCTCCAGCTCGTGCTCGAGCGCATCGACGGGCGGCGCGAGCAGTCGGTGCGGCTGACGGCGCCGACGCTCGTGGTGCGCAACACGTCGGGGCCGGCGCCATGACGCGGCTCGCGCTCCGCGGCGCCGCGCTCGCGCCGATCCTGGTGGCGCTGCTCCTGCTGGCTTCCCGTACCGGCGCAGTCGGCCCCACCCTCCTGACCGTCGAGGGAGGCCGCGCCGAGCACGCGACCGGCTTCGCGCTCCGCGACGAGACGGTGCTCACCGTCGCCCACGCGCTTGAAGGTCCGGTCAGGGTCGACGGGCGCCCCGCCACGGTCATCCGCCGCGACGACGACGCCGACCTCGCGCTCCTGCACGTGCCGGGGCTGGAGGCGAAGCCGCTGCGGATCGGCGACACGCCCACGCTGACCGCGAGCGTCGACGGAGCCCGGCGAGACGTGATCGCGCTCGACCGCGAGGTCCGCCCCGGCGACTCCGGCACGCCGGTGATCCGCGGCGGCCGCCTGATCGGCGTGATCTTCGCGCGCTCCGCCACGCGCCCGCACACCGCCTACGCCGTCGCGGGCGGCTCGCTGCGTCAGATCACGGTGAGCCGGGGGATCCGGCGCGACGCGATACCAGCGCAGTTCGCCGGTCCCGGACGTCGGCGGCGCGGAGACCCCGCAAGCGTCGCGGGTAAGGGATGCGGGTCTGTCTCGCCCACCGGCGTCATCCTCGGGCGAGCCGGACTGCTCGCGACGCGGCGCTCCCCGTCACGGCCGCCCCGCGGGTCAGGGGGCTCGAGAGGCGCGGGCCGCGCGCGGGGCGTGGCTCGCGGAGGAGCTGCGGATCTCCAGGTGCGGCGTGACGGTGTGCAGGGCCGGCGGCGCGCCGGGCGCCTCGCGCCGCGCGTCGAGCGCCTCGACCGCGAGCCGCCCCATCCGATGCCGCGGCTGGTCGACCGACGTGAGCGCGATGTGGCGGATCGACGCGAGGTACGTGTTGTCGTACCCGACGAGCGAGACGTCGCCGGGGACCGACAGGCCCGCCTCCTCGATCGCGGTCAGCGCGCCTAGCGCGGCGAGGTCGTTGCACGCGAAGATCGCCGTCGGGCGGCCGTTCGCCAGCAGCCGCTGCGCGCCGCGATAGCCGCCCTCGTCGGTCACGTCGCCGTCCGCGATCAGCGCCTCGAGGCCATGGCGCGCGATCGCGGACTCGTAGCCTGCGCGCCGCTCCTGCGTGCCCGCGGCCGCGATGTGCGCGATGCGCTCGTGCCCGAGCTCGGCGAGGTGGGCGACGGCCAGCTCGGCCCCGAGCGCGTCGTCGTTGACGACGACGTCGACGTGCTCCGCGCGCGTGGCGACCACGACGGTCGGGACCGCCGCCGCGACGTCCTCGATCCCCGGCAGCCGGGGGGAGAGGAGCACGAGCCCGTCGACGTCCTGCTGCAGGAACGCCTCGACGGTCTCGGCCTCCTCGGCCGGGTCGCGCCGGCCCGTGCCGAGCACGATCCGCAGGCCGCGCTCCTGCGCCTCGGCCTGCAGCCCGTCGATCACCTCCGCGAAGAACGGGTTGTGCAGATCCGAGACGAGCACGCCGAGCGTGCGCGTGCGGCGCTCGACGAGGCTGCGGGCGACGAGGTTGGGGCGGTAGCCAAGCTCCGCCGCGGCCTGCAGCACGGCGGCGCGGCGCGCCTCCGAGACGTTCGGCGCGCCGCGCATGACGAGCGAGACGAGCGACTTGGAGACGCCCGCCCGCTCGGCGACGGCGTTGATCGTGGGCCGGGTTCTCAGCCCGGAACCCCCGAGGCATCCACGACGATCGGGGCTTCCGGGCTCAGGTCTGGGTGGGGAAGCCGAGGTTGACGCCGGCGTGGCTGGGATCCGGCCAGCGCGTCGTGACGACCTTGCCGCGCGTGTAGAAGCGCACGCCGTCCGGGCCGTGCACGTGCAGGTCGCCGAACAGCGAGCTCTTCCAGCCGCCGAAGGAGTGGTAGGCCATCGGCACGGGGATCGGCACGTTGACGCCGACCATGCCCGCGGTCACCTCCTGCTCGAAGCGGCGGGCGGCGCCGCCGTCGCAGGTGAAGATCGCGGCGCCGTTGCCGTACGGGTTCTCGTTGACGAGCTCGACGGCCTCCGGGTAGCTGCCGGCGCGGACGACGACGAGCACGGGGCCGAAGATCTCCTCGTCGTAGACGCGCATACCGGGCTTGACCTCGTCGAACACGCACGGGCCGAGGAAGTAGCCGTCCTCGTGGCCCTCGACCGACAGACCGCGGCCGTCGACGCGCAGCTTGGCGCCCTCCTCCACGCCGGCGTCGACCAGGCCCGAGACCTTCTCGTAGTGGGCCTTGGAGACGAGCGGGCCCATCTCGGACGCGGGGTCGGTGCCAGGGCCGACCTTGAGCTTGGCGATGCGCTCCTCGATCTTGCCGAGCAGCGGCTCGGCGACGTCGCCGACCGTGACGGCGACCGACACCGCCATGCAGCGCTGACCGGCGGAGCCGTAGGCGGCGCTCACCAGGCCGTCGGCGGCGAGGTCGAGGTCGGCGTCGGGGAGCACGATCGCGTGGTTCTTCGCGCCGCCCAGCGCCTGGACGCGCTTGCCGCTCGCGGTGCCGGTCTCGTAGATGTACTTCGCGACGGGCGTGCTGCCGACGAAGCTGACGGCGTCGATCTGCGGGTGCGTGAGGATGGCGTCGACCGCCTCCTTGTCGCCGTGCACGACGGAGAACACGCCGTCGGGCAGCCCGGCCTCCTTGAGCAGTCGGGCGATCACGAGGCTCGCCGACGGGTCCTGCTCGGACGGCTTGAGGATGAAGCTGTTCCCGCACGCGATCGCGATCGGGATCATCCACAGCGGCACCATCATCGGGAAGTTGAACGGCGTGATCCCGGCCGCGACGCCGACGGGCGTGCGCATCGAATGCGAGTCGACGCCGCCGGAGACGCTCGGCGTGTTCTCGCCCTTGAGCAGGTGCGCCAGCCCGCAGGCGAACTCGACGACCTCCTGGCCGCGGGTGATCTCGCCCATCGCGTCGGAGAGGACCTTCCCGTGCTCGCGCGTGACGATCTCGGCAAGCTCCTGCTTGGCGTTGTTGAGGCGCTCGCGGAAGGCGAACATGACCTGCGTGCGCTTGGTGAGGCTGGCGGCGCCCCACTCGCGCTGGGCGCGGACCGCCGCCTGGACGGCGCGGTCGACGTCGTCCGCGGTCGCGAACGGGACGCGGGCGACGAGGCGGCCGGTCGCGGACTCGGTCACGTCGCCGTAGCGCTCGGCGGGGCGGTCGTCGGGTCCGCCGGCGATCCAGTGGGTCAGCTGCGTCGCGGTCGCTGTGGTCATCTCGGGCTCCTGTCGGAGGTCATCGGGAGGCGCGGGTCGGTCTCCATGCCGGCCCACGCGTCGCGCAGCCAGTGGTGCGCGGGGTCATCTGAGTATGCGAGGCTCGGTTCGCCGGGGCCTGCCAGGACGTTGAGGTAGTAGAGATCGTGCCCCGGGGCGGCGATGCACGGGCCGTGGTAGCCGCGGGGGACGAGGAACGCGTCGCCGCTCGTGACGACGACCGTCTCGTCGATGCCGGCGTCCGCGGTGTAGGTGCGGTGGATGCCGTACCCGTTCTCGCCGCGGACCTCGAAGTAGTAGATCTCCTCGAGCTCGGCCTCCCCGGTTCCCGCCGTCGCGTCGTCGTGCTTGTGCGGGGGATAGGAGGACCAGTTGCCCTCGGGCGTGAGGACCTCGACGCAGACCAGGCGGTCCGCGGGGAACTCGCCGGGGCCGAGGAAGTTGTTCAGCTGTCGCGTGCAGGTGCCGGCGCCGCGGATCTCGACCGACACCTCGTGCGCCGGGCCGTACGCGGGCTCGAGGCGGCGGCGGGCGGGGGCGTGGGCGAGGGCGAAGCGCCCGGTCCCGTCGAGGCGGAACTCGCTGTCGCGCGGGACGTAGGCGAAGTCGGAGACCTCGGTGAAGACCGACTCGCGGCCCTGCAGCGTGAACGTCTCGCCCTCGGTCTCGACGCTGCCGTGACCGGCGAGCGGGAGGATCGCGTACTCGTCCTCGCCGGTTGTCACGCTGATCGGCTCGCCGAGCGTGACGATCCGCAGGCCGGTGTAGGTCCAGCCGGCCGACTGCGGCGTGATCTCGGTCACACCTTTGAGGTGCAGATGCACTCGACCTCCTCGAGCGTCGGCATGGCGTCGGCGCACAGCAGCCGCGAGGCCACGATGGCCCCCGCGGCGTTGGCGAAGCGCAGTGTGCGCTCGAGCGGCCAGCCTGACAGCAGGCCGTGGCACAGCGCGCCGCCGAACGCGTCGCCGGCCCCGAGGCCGCAGACGACGTCGACGGGCACGGGCGCGACCTCGACGACCTCGCCGTCGGCGGTCGCGCCGAGGACGCCCTTCGGGCCCTGCTTGACGATCGCCGTGCGCGGGCCGAGGGCGAGCAGGCGCTCGGCCTGCTCGCGCGGGGAGCCGGGGCCGACCGCGACGGCCGCCTCGGACTGGTTGCCGACGACGACGTCGGCTCGCTTGACGGCCTCGGCGGCCCAGTGCTCGTGGTGCTCGCCGTCGGGCCAGAGCATCGGGCGGTCGTCCATGTCGTGCACGGCGAAGGCGGCGGTCTCGAGCGCGGTCAGCACAGCTTCGCGAGACGGCTCGCGGCTCAGGCCCGTGCCCGTGGTCCACACGAGTCCGGCCTGTTGCAGCGCCGGCCTGTCCAGCTCGGCGGCTTCGATGCTGAGGTCCGGCGCGGTCGGGTTGCGGTAGAAGAGCAGCGGGAAGTCGTCGGGCGGGAAGATCTCGCAGAACGTCACGGGCGTCTGGAGGCTCGGATCGGTGCCGACCCAGCGCGCGTCGACGCCGAAGCCCTCGAGCGCCTGGCGGACGTAGGGCGCGAACGCGTCGTCGCCGACCTTCGTGATCACCGCGGTGCGGCGGCCGAGCCGCGCGGCGGCGACGGCGACGTTGGTCGCGGTGCCGCCGAGTCCCTTGGCGAAGGAGGTGACGTCGGCGAGCGGCACGCCGATCTGCTCGGGGTAGAGGTCGACGCCGATGCGGCCGATCGTGATGATCTCGGGGACGGCGCCCGCGGTCATCGCGCGGCCCCTTCGAGGACGCCCGCCAGGTACTCCGCGCTCGCGCGCACTTCCGCCGCTGGACCCGCTCCCGCGGCCGGCTCGCCCGCGAGCATCACGTCCTGCTCGAGCACGTACCAGCCGGCGTAGCCGTGGCGCTCGAGCGCGCGGACCATGCGCGGCACGTCGACCGCGCCCTGTCCGAGCGGGCAGTAGAGCCCCTGGCGCACGGCGTCGGAGTACGCGACGGCGCCGGCGCGGACGGCGGCGCACAGCTCGCCGTCGACGTCCTTGAGGTGCACGTGCTCGACGCGGTCGCCCGCGGCCTCGGCCAGCGCGACCGGATCGGCGCCGCCGACCATCAGGTGCCCGGTGTCCAGACACAGCGCGATCGAGCTGCCCTCCAGCACGCGGTCGACGTCCGCCTGGCTCTCGATCACCGTGCCCATGTGCGGGTGCAGCACGGCGCGCACCCCGTGGTGGGCGGCGCGCGCGGCGCCTTCGTCGAGGGCGCCGAGGAGCGTCGCCCACTGCTCGCTGGTCAGCTCGGGCCGCGAGTCGTAGTCGTCCGCGCCCGCGATCGCCGCCACGACCGCGATGCCGGCGCCGGCCGCCGCGAGGCGCGCCGCGGCGCGCTCGATCTCGTCAGCCCCGCCCGGCTCGTGCAGCACGGCGGGAACGAACGCGCCGACGAGGCTGAGGTCATGCGCCGCGAGCGTCCCGCGCGGGTCGTCGGGCAGGAACCCCTCGGGCCCGGCCTCGGTCGCGGCCGGGCCGGCGGCGCGCAACTCCGCGAGCACGCGATCGGGCTCCATCTGATGGCCCCAGCCCGGGACCTCGCACACGCCCCACGAGATGGGCGCGGCGGCGATCCGGCTCCAGGCCGCGCGTACGTCGGCCCCGGACGCGGCGCTCTGGGTCGTAGACACGGTCTCCTCCGGCGATTGGAACGTTCCAACCAGCGTAGTCGGGGTGTCAAGATGCACCGTGTGGGCCGGCGATGCCCCTCTCAGTCGTCGCGTGCGGCCGCGAGCGCGGCGCGCGCGCCGGCCATCATCATCGTCGCGTCGGAGCCGATGCCGATCATCCGGAAGCCGTCGGCGATCGCCTCGGGCACGCGCTCCGGCGAGCCGAGGAAGATCCCCGCGGCCTTGCCCGCGTCGCGCGCCGCGGTGACCACGCGCTCGACGGCCTCGCGGTACTCGACGTCGTCGAACTCGCGGAAGCGGCCCATCGAGAACGTGAGGTCGCTGGGGCCGATGAAGACGACGTCGATCCCGTCCACGGACGCGATCCGCTCGACCTCCTCGACCGCCTCGGGCGATTCGATCTGGGCGACGCCGAGCGTCGTCCGCCGAGCGTTCTCGATCGCGTCGGGGTCGGTTCCGTAGCGGGCGCCGCGGTTGTACAGCGCGACGCCGCGGCTGCCCGCCGGCCCGTAGTGCAGCGCGGCCGCCCACGCCTCGGCGGCGGCGCCCGAGCTCACCTGCGGGCACATCACGCCCTCGACCCCGAGGTCGAGCAGGCGCGTCGTCCGCGACCGCTCGGCCGACTCGACGCGCGCGAGCGCATGCACGCCCGCCGCGCGGGCCCCAAGCACCTGCCCGAGCACCTGCGACTCATGGCCGCCGCCGTGCTCGAGGTCCACCAACAGCCAGTCGAAGCCGGCCAGGCCGAGCGCCTCGGCGGCCAGCGGGCTGCCGAACGAGAGGAAGCTGCCGAACAGCGTCTCCCCCGCCGCAAGCCGTTCCTTCATGGACGTCACGGCGGGGGAGTCTATGGCCGCGGGCGCAACGCGCGCGGGCACGGTTTCGTCCGGGCGCTAGACCGCCGGCAGCGGCTTGCGCGCGATCAGGGCGAGCGGGGCCATCGTCGCCTGCTGCACCCACGCGGGCGGGAAGGCGCCCCGGACCTCGCGGCGGAACCTGCGCGTGAACTGCGCGAGGGCGAGGGGGCGGGGCATGCCGCTCGGGAGCGTCCGGCCCTCCTCGGCGAGCCGCACCGCGGTCTCGAGCAGCTCGGCCATCTGCAGTGCGGGGCGCACCTCGACGCGGGCGCGCGCGACCGTCTCGCCGCCGTTGGCGAACTTGTGCGCCGCGCCCGGCGGCACGGTCACGATGTCGCCGGCCTGGGCCACGATCGTCTTGCGGCCGAGCTTGAACGTCATCGTGCCCTCGACCACGCGGAAGCACTCGGTCTGCTCCGGGTGCACGTGCAGGCCGGGCACCTTGCCGTCGGGCGTCAGCTCGAGGTCGAACGCGAGCAGCTCGCCGTCGGTCTCCGCGGCGGTGCTCACGAACGTGATCGTCTCGCCGGAGACGGGGTTGTCGAGGGTCTGTCCGATATGGGCCATGTCGAGCTTCCTTGCACTGGGGAGGTTGTGCGGTCCACTCTCGCGGCCCGCGCGTCGCCTGTCGTCGGCCGCGCTGGTGATCCGGACCAGCCCAGCGGACGGTCCGGCGTCATCCCCGGGGATGACCCGCCGTCGGCATCGCGGAGGAGTCAGGCCGCGCGCGCCTCGAGCCGCCGCAGCAGCTCGGGCTCGTCCAGCGCTGCGTCCTGCTCGGCAAGCCAGCGGACCGCGGCGCGGCGGCCGCCGAGCGCGCGCAGGCCGCGCTCCCCGTGCTCGGCGATGAAGTCGGCGAGCGCGCCGAGGCGGTGGGCTCGCGTGCGCACCGCCGCGAGGTCGAGCGACGCGCGATGCGCGTCCAGGGCGTGCGCGAGCGCGTCGATCCCCCGCACCGGCGCGACCGAGCTGACCGCGACGACCGGCGTCTCACGCGCGCCGAGCGCGCCGAGCGCGGAGCACAGGTCCTGCTCGGCGCGCCGCGCGACCGGCCCGAGGTCGGCCTTGGTGACGACGAGCACGTCGGGCACCTCCATGATCCCGGCCTTCAGGAACTGCAGCGCGTCCCCGGAGCCGGGCTGGACGACGACCGCGACGCTGTCGGCGGCCTCCGCGACGTCGGTCTCCGACTGTCCCACGCCGACCGTCTCGATCACCACGAGGTCGAACGCGCTGGCGAGCGCCTGCGCCGCGGCGCGGGTCGCGGGAGCCAGGCCGCCGAGCCGCTCGCCCGCGGCCATCGAGCGGATGAAGACGTCGCGGTCGGCGGGGTCGTGCTCGATCCGCGCGCGGTCGCCGAGCAGCGCGCCGCCCGAGCGCTTCGAGGAAGGGTCGACGGCGAGCACCGCGACCGAGCGGCCCTCGCGCCGCCACTCGCGCAGGAGCGCGGACAGGAGCGTCGACTTGCCGGCGCCCGGCGGCCCGGTGACGCCCACGATGTGGCCCGCGCCGTCGCCTGCCGCGGTCACCAGCGCGGACGCCTGGAGGCGCGCGGTGCGCGTCTCGAGCAGGTTCAGCGCGGCGGGCGCGGCCGTGCGGTCGCCGGCGCGCAGCCGGGCGCCGAGCTCGGCGCCGGTCACGCGGCTGCCGGGGTGGGCGGGATCCCCATCCTCCCGGCGACGAGCGCCACGATGTCGCGCATGATCCGGTCGAGCTCGAAGTCCTTCGGCGTGTACACCGCCGCGACGCCCGCCGCCTTGAGCTCGGCCACGTCCGCCTCGGGGATGATCCCGCCGACGACGACCGGAATGTCCGCGCCGTCGAGCGCGGCGATCACGTCGGGGATCAGCTCCCGATGCGAGCCCGAGAGGATCGAGAGGCCGACCACGTGGACGCCCTCGTCGACCGCGGACCGCGCGATCTGCGCGGGCGTGAGCCGGATGCCCTCGTACACGACGTCCATGCCCGCGTCGCGCGCCCGCACGGCGATCTGCTCGGCGCCGTTGGAGTGCCCGTCCAGCCCCGGCTTGCCGACCAGGATCTTCAGGGTCCGCCCGAGCGCCTCCGACACGCGCGCGACCTCGTCGCGCAGGTCTTCGTCGGCCGCCGGCGACGCCGCCTCGCCGACGCCCGTCGGCGCGCGATAGGAGCCGAAGACGTCGCGCAGCGCCTGCGCCCACTCGCCGGTCGTCACGCCCGCCCGCGCCGCGGCCAGCGTCGCGGGCATGATGTTCTCGTCGCTCGCCGCCACCCGGCGCAGCTCCTCCAGCGCCTCCGAGACGTCGCCTCGCGACGCGCGCCAGGAAGCCAGGGCCGCGCACGCCTGTGCCTCCACCGACGGATCGACGACCAGGATCCCGCCGTCCTGCGTCAGCGGCGAGGGCTCGGTCTCGGTGAACCGGTTGACGCCGACGAGCACCTGCTGCCCCGACTCGATCCGGGCGATCCGCTCGCGGTGCGACTCCACGAGCGCCGCCTTCATGTACGGCACCGCCTCGACCGCGCCGCCGCGCTCCTCGACGCGCGCCAGCTCCTCCCGCGCGCCGTCGATCAGCTCGCCGACCAATCCATCCATGACCTTCGAGCCCTCGAAGATGTCCGGGTACTCGAGCAGGTCGGTCTCGTACGCGAGCACCTGCTGGATCCGCAGCGACCACTGCTGGTCCCACGGCCGCGGCAGCCCCAGCGCCTCGTTCCAGGCGGGAAGCTGCACCGCCCGCGCCCGCGCGTCGCGGCCCAGCGTCACGCCCAGCGCCTCGAGCACGATCCGCTGGACGTTGTTCTCCGGCTGGGACTCGGTCAGGCCGAGCGAGTTGACCTGCACGCCGTACCGGAACCGCCGCTGCTTGGCGTCCTCGACCCCGTAGCGCGAGACCCCGAGCTCGTCCCACAGCCGCGTCATCGCGCGCAGCTTCGCGTGCTCCTCGATGAACCGCACACCGGCGTTGACGAAGAACGAGATGCGCCCGAACACGGCGCCCATGCGGTCCTGCGGCACCCGCTCGCGCACCGCGTCCAGCACCGCCATGGCGGTCGCGAGGGAGTACGCGATCTCCTGCACCGGCGTCGCGCCCGCCTCCTGCAGGTGGTAGGAGCAGATGTTGACCGGGTTCCAGCGCGGGACGTGCTCGACCGTGTAGGCGACCATGTCCGCGATCAGCCGCATCGACGGCCCGGGCGGGAACGCGTAGGTCCCGCGCGAGAGGTACTCCTTGATGATGTCGTTCTGCGTCGTCCCCTGCAGCGCGCACTCCGCGACGCCCTGCTCGTCGGCCGCGACGATGTAGAGCGCCAGCAGCCACGCCGCCGTGGCGTTGATCGTCATCGACGTGTTCATCTCGCCGAGCGGGATGCCGTCGAGCAGCGTCGCCATGTCGCCCCGGTGCGCGACCGGCACGCCGACCTTGCCGACCTCGCCGCGCGCCAGCTCGTGATCGGCGTCGTAGCCGGTCTGCGTCGGCAGGTCGAACGCTACCGAGAGCCCCGTCTGGCCCTTGGCCAGGTTGCGCCGGTAGAGCTCGTTGGAGCGCGCCGCGGTGGAGTGCCCCGCGTAGGTGCGGATCATCCACGGCCGGTCGCGCTCGGGCAGCCGGTGCGTCATATGGAGATGGTATTGATGCGCTACCAGCGCTGATGCACGTACGGCGCGATGCGCTGCTCGTAGACGGCGGCGACGTGCTCCATCGTCGAGGCGTCGAGCGGCGCGAGCGAGGCGGCGGCGACGTTCGCCTGCGCCTGCTCGGCGTTGCGGGCGCCGGGGATCACGGTGCTGACCGCGTCGTGCATGAGGATCCAGCGCAGCGCGAACTGCGCCATCGTCGCCCCCTCGCGCACGACCGGCCGCAGCTCCTCGACGGCGTCGAGCCCGACCTCGTACGGCACGCCTGCGAAGGTCTCGCCGACGTCGAAGGACTCGCCGCGGCGGTTGAAGGTCCGGTGGTCGTCGGCGCCGAACGTCGTCTCGGCCGTGTACTTGCCCGACAGCAGGCCCGAGGCCAGCGGCACGCGCACGATCACCCCGACGCCGCGCGCCGCCGCCTCGCGCAGGAACACGCCGGCCGGCCGCTGGCGGAACGCGTTGAAGATGATCTGGACCGTCTGGACGTTCGGGTACTCGATCGCCTTCAGCGCCTCCTCGACGCGCTCCACGCTGACGCCGTAGGCCGCGATCCGGCCCTCCGCGACCATCGCCTCGAGGCCGTCGAAGACCTCCGGCGCGTAGTACAGGTCGGTCGGCGGGCAATGCAGCTGGACGAGGTCGAGCGTCTCCATCCCGAGGTTCTCGCGCGAGCGGTCGTTCCACGCGCGGAAGTTCTCGGGCGAGTAGTTCGCGACCACCTGATCCAGCCGCCGGCCCATCTTCGTCGCCACCGTGATCTCCGGGCGCTCGCGGCGCAGCCGTCCGACCAGGCGCTCGGAGCGCCCGTCGCCGTACACGTCGGCCGTGTCGAAGAACGTCACGCCGGCGTCGGCCGCGGCGTGCAGCGTCGCCATCGCGGCGTCCTCGTCGACGCTTCCCCAGTCGCCGCCGATCTGCCACGCGCCGAACCCGACCTCTGAGACCTGACGGCCCGTTCGGCCGAGTGTGAGCGTTCGCATGCCGAGCGAGGCTAGCGGCCGTGCGGGAACCCCGTACTGTGCAGCCATGGGCTTCGACCAGTACCACGAGCCGCCGGACGAGCTGCCGGCGCAGACCCGGACGTTCGCGCGCATGTGCGCATCGCTGACTGAAGAGGCCGAGGCGATCGGTTGGTACGAGCAGCGCATCGCGATCGAGTCCGATCGCGAGGCCGTCGCGGTCATGCGCAACGCGCAGGGCGAGGAGTTCAAGCACTTCGCGATGGACCTCGAGTACCTGTTGCGCAAGAAGCCGCTGTGGCGCGAGATCGCCAGGGGGATCCTGTTCCAGGAGGGCGACATCGTGTCCCGCGGCGAGGTGTCCGAGGAGGAGGCCGGCGAGGAGTCGCTCGAGAGCGTCGACGTCCCCGGGGTCGCGGCGCCGCTCGAGGCTCCGATCTCGCTCGGCATCGGTGGGCTGAAGGGAGCGGTGCGATGAGCCATCTGCTGCGCTCGCACGCGCCGCTGACCGACTCCGACTGGGGCCTGATCGACGAGGAGGCGCGCGACCGCCTGACGGTCGCCCTCGCCGCCCGCCGGCTCGTCGACTTCGACGGCCCGAAGGGCTGGACGTACTCGGCCGGCAACCTCGGCCGTGTGAACGCGCTCGCGGGCACGCTCGTCGAGGGCGTCGAGGGCGCCCAGCGGCGCGTGCTCCCCGTGGTCGAGCTGCGCGCCGAGTTCAGCGTCGCGCGCCAGGAGCTGCGGGCCGCCGAGCGCGGGGCCGAGGACGTCGACCTCGACGCGCTCGACGCGGCCGCGCTGAACATCGCGCTGGCCGAGAACGTGGCCGTCTTCCACGGCTGGGAGGAGGCCGGCATCGCCGGCATCAGCGAGGCGAGCTCGCACGAGCCGATCCCGCTCGGCGACGCCGCGGGCCAGTACCCGGGCGCCGTCGCGCGCGCGGCCGAGCGCCTGCTGCGCGCCGGCATCCCGCGGCCTTATGGGCTCGCCCTGGGCCCGGAGTGCTACCGCGCGGTGGTGGAGACGACCGAGCACGGCGGCTACCCGGTGTTCGAGCACCTCGAGCACATCATCGGCGGCGCGCTCGTGCGCGCGCCCGGCGTGCGCGGAGCGGTGCTCGTGAGCCAGCGCGGCGGCGACTTCCTGTTCGAGTCGGGCCAGGACCTCGCGATCGGCTACCGGTCGCACGACGACGACGCCGTGCGCCTGTACCTCGAAGAGAGCTTCACCTTCCGCGTCGCCACGCCCGAGGCGGCGATCGCGCTCACGACCGGCTAGCTTGGTCTTACCGATGCGCTATCGCACCCTCCAGCTCGCGGGCGGGCCGCACGTCGTCGCCGACGCGCCCGACGGCCCGCGCCTGACCGCGGGCGGCGCGGACCGCACGCTGTCGGATCTCCTCGCCCTGCCCGCCGCCGACCGCGATGCGGCGCTGGCCCCGGGCGGGCCCGCGCCCGCGGGCGCTGGGGAGCTCGCTCCGCTGCGGCCGTCCGCGATCGTCTGCATCGGCCTCAACTACGCCGACCACGTGCGCGAGTCGGGGATGGAGACGCCGAAGCGGCCGCTCATCTTCGCCAAGCTCCCGCAGTCGGTGATCGGCCCGGGCGAGGCCGTCGTGATCGATCCGGAGGTGACCGAGCAGGTCGACTGGGAGGTCGAGCTGGCCGTCGTGATCGGCGAGACGGCGCGCAACGTGCCGGCCGAGCGCGCGCTCGAGCATGTCTTCGGCTACACGGTCGGCAACGACGTGTCGGCGCGCGACCTGCAGTTCGCCGACGTCCAGTGGGTGCGCGCGAAGAGCCTCGACACCTTCTGCCCGCTCGGGCCCGCGGTCGTCACGCGCGACGAGGTGCCCGACCCGCAGGCGCTCGCGCTGCGCACGCGCGTCAACGGCGAGCCTGTGCAGGACTCGAGCACGTCGGAGATGATCTTCGGCGTCGCGGAGCTGATCGCGTTCTGCTCGCGCAGCTTCACGCTGCGCCCCGGCGACGTGCTGCTCACGGGCACGCCGTGGGGCTGCGGCGCGTTCATGGATCCGCCGCGCTTCCTGGCGCCGGGCGACACGGTCGAGACCGAGGTCGAGGGTGTCGGCACGCTCGTGAACCCGGTCCGCTCCGCCGTCGCGGTGTCCGCTTAGGACGACTCCTCCACGAAGTCGCGGATCGCCTCGGCGAGCCGCGCCGGCTGGTCGAGCGGGATCAGCGTGTAGCTGTCCGGGATCTCGACGAGCCGTCCCCGCGGGAGCAGGTCGGCGAGCCGGCGCCCGTGCTCGGGCGGCATGACGCGATCCTCGCTCGCCCACACGACGAGGGCGGGACGGTCGAACTCCGGCAGGCGCTCGGCCGCGTCGAGCATCAGGCTGCGCTCGGCGCCGATCGCCCGCAGGACGCGGACCGTGTCGCGGCGGATCTCGCGCTGCTCGAGCACCGGCCGGATCCAGCGGGCGGTCGCGGCGTCCCCGCGCTTGGTGAGCCGCCCGAAGGCCAGCGGGAGCCGCCGGAAGGGCCGCAGGCGCAGCTGCTGCATGAACAGGCCGAACAAGCGGGGCGCGAGCTTGCCGCTCAGCACGAGCGTCCTGCCGGTCAGGCCGGGCGGGAAGTTGTCGAACGCATCGCAGGAGACCAGCACGATGCGGCCGGCGCGGGCGGCGCCTTCTGCCGCGATCAGTTGGACGAGCGCACCGCCCGTGTCGTTGCCGACGAGCGTGACGTCGTCCAGGTCGAGGCGGTCGAGCAGCTCGCCGACGAGCCGGGCGAGCCCGGGCGGCGACAGGTCGGCGCCGGGACGCATCGCCTGACGGTGGGCTCCCAGCGGCAGTGTGGGCGCGATGCAGCGGTGCCCCGGCGCGAGCTCGGCGATCACGTGCTCCCACAGCGACGCGTCCATCAGCAGGCCCGGCAGCAGCACGATCGTGGGGCCGTCGCCGCCGGTGTCCTCGTATTCGATCGTCCCCGCGGACAGCTCGAGCTCGCGGGCGGTGACCGCGGCGCCGTGCGGATCTGCGGTGTCGGTGGGTCCCATCGGGCGTCAGCTCCTTGATCTCGACTGGTTTCGCAGCGAAACTAGTTTCGAGCACGACCTAGTTTCAATCTCGATCCGAGGAGATCGCGAACCAGTTGCCGAAGGGGAACCACACGCCCGCCCGTCCGCCGCGCGACGCCGTCGAGCTGGCCGTCGACGTCCTCAGCGATCGCTGGACGTTCCTGATCCTGCGCGAGGCGTACTTCGGCGTGCGCCGCTATGGCCATATGCAACGCAATCTCGGCATCGCCCGCAACGTGCTCGCCGATCGGCTGCGGCAGCTGGTCGCCGACGGCATGTTCGAGCGCGTGCGCTACCGCACCGACCCGGACTGGTACGAGTACCGCCTGACCGAGCGCGGGCTCGACCTCTATCCGGTGATCGTCGGTCTGATGCGCTGGTCCGACCGCCATCTGGCCGGCGCCGGCGAGGGCCCCGCGCTGGAGCTGCTCCACCGCTCCTGCGGCATGCCCGCCGACCCGTATCTCGCGTGCACGCACTGTCACGAGCCCTTGACCGCGCGGGACATCGAGGCACGCGCGATCTCGCCGGGCGGATGACGGCACGCCCTGCCCGGGCGGTCCGGGACGGCCCGGCTTGGTGCTACGGGCACGCTGGGTTTAGCCTCGATCCATGACCGCACAGCTGCGCCCGCGGCAAGTCCGTGCGGGTGCCGAGATCGCGCTCGCGTTCGCCGTGGGTGTCGCCTCGTTCGCGGTCGTCGCGGTGCTGCTCGAGGTCGCCGAGTCGACGATCGTCGCGATCCTGCTCGGCGTGGCGTGCATCGCCGCCGTGATCGCGGTCGGCTGGTGGTGCGGCACCGCCTATGCGTCGCCGCTCGCGATCGCGTTCCTCGTCGCCTACGACTGGTACGCGTTCCCGCCGACGCACCCGCGCGCGTTCCCGGGCACCGAGGACCTCTTGAACCTGGTCGCGTACCTCGCCGGCGCGGTGCTGGTGGGAGAGATCGGGGCCTTCGCGAGCCGGCGCGCCGAGCGCTCGGACGCCGCGCGCGCCGTGCTGGCCGAGGAGCAGGCCGCGCTGCGCCGCGTGGCGACGCTGGTCGCGCGCGGCGTCGCGCCGGAGCAGCTGTTCGCCGCCGTCGTGCGCGAGCTCGGCCATCTGCTCGACGCGGACGCCACGCACATGGGGCGCTACGAGCCCGACGGCACCGCGGTCGGCATCGCGAGCTGGAGCCGCGCGGGCGATCACACCCCGATCGGGACGCGCGCCCCGGTCGACGGTCTCAACGTCGCGTCGCTCGTGCGCCAGACCCGGCAGCCGGCGCGCATGGACAACTACACCGACGTCGCGGACCCGATCGCGTCGATGCTGAGCCAGCGCGGCATCTACTCCTCGGTCGGCGCGCCGATCGTCGTCGACGGGCGGCTGTGGGGCGTCATGCTCGCGTCGTCGAAGGCGCAGGATCAGCCGCTGCCGGCCGACACCGAGCTGCGGATCGCCGCGTTCAGCGAGCTGGTCTCGACGGCGATCTCGAACGCCAACGCGCGCGCGGAGACAGAGCGGCTCACGGACGAACAGGCGGCGCTGCGGCGCGTCGCCACGCTGGTCGCGGAAGGCTCGCCTCCGGAGGCCATCTTCGCTGCGGTCGCGGAGGAGTTCGGCCGCCTGCTGCACGTCGACGACATGCGGATGGTCCGCTACGAGGAGCATGGGACGTTCGGCGTGATCGTCGGCAGCTGGGGCGCGTTCGATCACGCGATGGGCGTCGGCGAGCGCATGCGCATCGGCGGCGTGAACGTCGCCTCGCTGGTGCTGGAGAGCGGGAGAGCGGCGCGGGTCGACGACTTCAACCAGTCGGACGGGCCGATCGGGGAGCTGGCGCGGAAGGCGGGGGTCCGCTCGGCGGTCGGCGCGCCGATCCTCGTCGACGGCCGCATGTGGGGCGCGATGGTCGCGGCCTCGGGGAGGCCGCAGCCGCTGCCGGCGAGCACCGAGGAGCGGCTCGGTCAGTTCACCGAGCTGGTCGCGACGGCGATCTCCAACATCCAGGCGCGCGCGGACCTCGACGCCTCGCGCGCGCGGCTCGTGGAGGCCACCGACGAGGAGCGTCGCCGGCTCGTCCGCGACCTCCACGACGGCGCGCAGCAGCGCCTGGTCCACACGGTGATAACGCTCAAGCTCGCGCTGCGCGCGTTCGAGCATCACGACGGGGGCGTGCCGGCGCTCATGCGCGAGGGGATCGAGCAGGCGGAGGGCGCGATGGTCGAGTTGCGCGAGCTCGCGCACGGGATCCTCCCGGCCGCGCTCACCAGCGGCGGCCTGCGGGCGGGCATCGACGCCCTCGTGTCACGCATGTCGGTGCCGGTCGAGCTCGACGTCGAGCCCGTGCGGCTGCCGGCCGCGGTCGAGTCGACCGCCTACTTCGTCGTCGCCGAGGCGCTGACCAACGTCGCCAAGCACTCCCACGCGTCCGGCGCCACGGTCGCGGCGCACGTCGTGCAGCATGCGCTGCACGTCACCGTGTGCGACGACGGCGTCGGCGGCGCCCGGATCGAGGGCAGCGGCCTGCAGGGGCTCGCGGACCGGCTCGCCATCCTCCACGGGCAGCTGACGGTCGAGAGCCCCGCGGCCGGAGGGACGCAGGTGACGGCGGCGATCCCGATCCCTGCGGACGAGTGAGGCCTGGTCGTCCTCGCCCTCGCGCGGAGCGTCGCCGGGATCGGTTCTCTCGCGGCGGGCCGCCACGCCCGCGGGCGGGAACTACGCCGACACCAGCATCGCGCTCAGGCCGCCGCGCTCTCGGGCGCCTCGTCGTCGGCGGCCTCGAGCGCGTGCTCGAGCCACGCCTCGACTGAGGAGACGTGGGCGATCGAGAGGCCGGCGGCGATGTCGACGCGGCGGTGCAGGAGCGCCGCGTAGATCGCCTGGTGGTCGGCCTTGGTCTGCTCGATCGCGCCGGCCTGCGTGACGCCGCGCCAGACCCGTGCGCGCGACGTGCGGCTGGAGAAGGAGTCCAGCAGCGACGCGAGCACCGGGTTGCGCGAGGCGACTGCGATCGTCCGATGAAAGGCGAGGTCGTTCTCGACGAACGCCTCGACCGTCTCGCACGCGTCCATCTCGCTGACGAGCGTCGCGAGCGCCTCCAGCTCCTCCTCGGTCGCGTGCTGGGCCGCCAGCGCCGCGGCCGAGGACTCGAGCATGCGGCGGACCTCGAGCACGTGCAGCAGCGTGCGGTCCTGGTGGAAGTCCGCGACGAAGCTGATCGTCTCCAGCAGGATGTCCGGCTCCAGGCTGGTGACGTAGGTGCCGTCGCCCTGGCGCGTCTCGAGGATCCGGATCAAGGTCAGTGCGCGCACCGCCTCGCGCAGCGAGTTGCGCGAGAGACCGAGGCGGCCGGCGAGGTCGGCCTCCTTGGGCAACCTGTCGCCGGGGCGAAGCTCCCCGCGGATGATCATGCCCTTGATCTCGTCGATCGCCTGCTGGGTGACGCTCATTCCTCCGATCTTTCTACCGCACGGCCCTCACCGCAACGTTTTCGACCTGATTCGCATCGCGGCTCTACGTGGCCGCGCGTCTATCTCCCCCGAATTGACCGGACGAATAGACCTTTCATGAGGATGAAAGATCCCGCTCAACTCGTGAAAGGTCGCAAACATCGGGTCAATGCCTTGACTTGATCCGCGCTGGAGGTAATAGTTGCGCGGCTGGCCGAACGGGGCTGACGAGGAGAGAGAGCGTGCGGGGTACGAGGATGATCGCGGCGCTCGCCGCCGCGATGGCTGTGCCGGCGCCGGCGGCGCTGGCCGACACGACGGCGTGGAGCAACGGGCATTTCGACGTCGACACGGCGAACGTCGTGCGGCGCTCGAACATCATCCTCGAGCAGGCGCCGGCCACCGGTCCGCTCTCCATGCCCGTCGGCAACGGCGTGATGGGCGCGGCGGTCTGGGCGCAGCAGGGCTTCACCGCCCAGCTCGAGCGCGCCGACACCTTCCCGACGCGCAGGTCGCCCGGACAGGTCGTGATCCCCGGCCTGCAGGCGATGACCAGCGCCGCGGACTACAAGGCGAGCGTCGACCTCTACGACGCCACCTACCGCCAGTCGGGCGGCGGCATGACGGCGACCACGTACGTGCGCGCCGACAAGGACGAGCTGGTCGTCGACGTCACCGGCGCCGACCCGGCGTCCGCCCAGACGGCCCAGGTCAACCTGCAGGCCGGCCGCACCCCGCAGGCCGGCTCGAGCAACGGCATCGCGCGGCTCGCCGAGACGTGGGTCGACACCGGCAGCGCGAGCGGCGGCACCGGCAAGACGTTCGGGTCGCTCGCCGCGATCACCGCCGGCGGCCGCGACATCGTCTCCTCGGTCGTCGACGCCCGTACCGCGCAGGTCAGCTTCCGGCCCAACATCGACGGCTCCTTCCGCGTCGTGGTCTCGGTCCCGCACTGGACGGGCGGCGACGCCGCGGCGACCGCGGCCGCCACGCTCGGCTCCGACGCCACCGCTCCCGCCGACGCGCTCCGGAGCGCCCACCTGACCTGGTGGCACGACTACTGGAGCAAGGTCGGCCTGATGAAGCTGACCTCCGCCGACGGCACCGCGGACTACATGGAGAACCTGCGCACGATCTTCCTCTACGTCGAGGGCGCCTCCGAGCGCGACACGTTCCCGTCCAGCCAGGCCGGCGTCGCCGACATGTTCAACTTCTCGCGCGACCAGCAGTCGTGGGGCGGCGGCCACTACTGGTTCTGGAACATGCGGATGCAGATCGCCGCCAACATCGGCGCCGGCAACACCGCCATGAACGCGCCGCGGTTCCGGCTCTATCACGACAACCTCGACGCGATCCGCGCGTGGACGACGCTGCGGATGGGCGGGCGTCCCGGCATCTGCATCCCCGAGACCATGCGCTTCGATGGCACCGGCTGGTACACCGGCACCGACGAGGGCAACAGCTCCTGCGACTCGGTCGGCGCCGAGAGCTACAACAAGCGCAACATCACGACCGCCTCCGAGGTCGCCTCGTGGGTCTGGCGCACCTACCAGGCCACCGACGACCGCGCGTTCCTGGAGGCGAACTACCCACTGATCGCCGACGCCGCGCGCTTCATGCTCGCCTACAGCACCACCGGCGCCGACGGCAAGCTCCACACGTTCCCGTCCAATGCGCACGAGTCGCAGTGGGACGTGCATGACCCGATCACCGACATCGCGGCCATGAAGCAGCTGCTCCCGATCGTGGTCGAGTCGGCCACGCTGCTCGGCAAGGACCCGGACCTGGTGAGCGCCGCGCAGGCGGCGATCCCGAAGCTGCTCGACTTCCCGCGGACGGACGCGGCCACGCACACGCAGCTCAAGACGGCGGCCGGCGACAACGACGGAAACACCGTCCTCGGCTTCTCCTCGGACCCGGCGGCGCCGTTCCGCAACAGCGAGAACCTCGATCTCGAGCCGGTCTGGCCGTACAACCTGATCTCCGACCAGAGCCCGCTCTGGAACCTCGCGAGGACGACGTACGCGCGTCGCCGCAACATCAACTCCAACGACTGGACGTATGACCCCGTGCAGGCCGCGCGGCTGGGCATGGGATCCGAGGTCGCGTCGCGCCTGCGCGCGTCGACGTCCTCGTTCCAGCTGTTCGCCAACGGCCTCGCGAACCTCGGCAGCGGCGGCAACCTGACCGAGCCCTACGACGAGCAGGTCGGGGTCACCGCGCTGGCGCTCAACGAGTCGCTCGCGCAGGACTTCGACGGCCTGCTGCGGATCGCGCCCGCCGTCCCGCCCGGCTGGGACGCGGAGGGCACGGTCTTCCTCCAGCACCGCTCCAAGGTCGACGTGCAGGTTCAGGGCGGCACGATCACGACCGTCGCGATCGAGTCCGGCGCCGCGCACGACATCCGCGTCAAGAACCCCTGGCCCGGCCAGGGCGTGCAGGTCGTCGACGGGTCGGACACCGGCACGGTCGTCGTCCCGACCACCACCGCTGACACGTTCACGATCGCGGCGGCGGACGGCGGGAAGTACCTCGTCCAGCGCGCGAGCGCGCCAACGACCGCGCTGCCCAAGGCGCAGATCACCGGCACGCCGGCGACCAAGACGCGCCACCTGGCTCAGAGCAACGCCCGCATCGGCATCGACCCGGTCGGCTACGAGCCGCCGGGCCCGTGCGCCACGCCTGCCGGCCCCACCGTGGTCGCGTGGGACCCCAGCTCGGGCGACACGATCAAGGACTGGTCGAGCTACGGGCGCAACGGCGCGTTCGCCGGCGGCCCGGCGACCTACCTCGCGACCGGCCCGACCGGCAGCTCGGCGAGCATCGACGGCGGCCGCTACCTGCGGACCCCGGCGACGACGCTCGGCTACCTGCGCGAGGCGACGTTCGCGACCGAGATCAAGATCAACCCGGGCAGCAGCTACCGCCGCATCTGGGACTGGAAGACCGCGAGCGGCGGCGACGCCGACGGCATCCTGATCGACCTCACGCCGAGCGGCGCGCTGCGAGTGATCACGTCGGGCAGCGGCGTGACGACGACCGCCGTCCTGCCGACCGGCCGCTTCATCGACCTCGTGATCGCGTTCCAGCGGACCGGCGCGTTCGACGTGTACGTCGACGGGACGCGCCTGGGCGGCGGCACCTACAACTCGGGCTTCGGCATCAACGGCTGCGCCGGCGGCGAGTACCGCATCGGGGCCGACCAGACCGGCGGCCAGCGCATCAGCGCCGAGGTCGACCGCACGGCGGTCTTCACCAAGGCGCTGTCGGCCGGCGAGCGCGCCACCTGGCAGAAGCTCGCGTTCGTGGTCAAGGTCGACCAGCCGGTCGAGATCGGCGGCAGCGTCCCGGCGGTGCTGGCGCTGGCGATCAGCCCCGCGCCGTCCTTCGGCATCTTCACGCCGGGCAGGACGCAGGACTACACCGCCTCGGCCACGTCGAACGTGACCTCGACGGCGACCAACGCGACCCTGACCGTGGCCGACGCGAGCGCGACCGCCCCGGGCCACCTGGTCAACGGGAGCCACACGATGCCGCAGGCGCTGCAGGTCAAGGCGAGCGGGGCGTTCACGCCAGTGGGCGCGAGCCCAACCGGCCTCGCGAGTTGGACAGCACCGGTCTCGGGCGACACGGTGGGGATCGACGTCAAGCAGCCGATCGCCGCCGCCGACGCCCTCTACACGGGCACCTACGCGAAGACGTTGACGTTCACGCTGTCGACGACGATGCCGTAGGTCAGGGGACGGGGATGCGTGCGTCGAGCAGTCCGGCTGCGCGCAGCCCTCGCCACAACGCCGCGGGGATCGGCCTCTCGAACCCCGCGGCGTTGTCCCGGACCTCTTCACGCGACCGCGCGCCGACGAGCACGGAGGCGACGGCCGGATGACCGAGCGGGAAGCGCATGGCGGCGGCGGGGAGCGGCACGCCGTGCACCTCGCACGCCTCCTTCAGCGTCCGCGCGCGGGCCAGCAGCTCCTCGCCCGCCGGCGCGTAGTCGAACGTGGAGCCGCCCGCGAGCAGGCCGCTGTTGAAGACGCCGGCGGCGATCACGGCGACGCCGCGCCCGCCGCAGGCGCCGAGCAGGTCCAGCGCGCCGGCGTGGTCGAGCAGCGTGTAGCGGCCGGCCAGCAGGATGCAGTCCACATCGGCCTCGGCGACGATGCGGGCGAGCGGCGCGGCGTGGTTCATGCCGGCGCCGACGGCGCGGATGACGCCCTGCTCGCGCAGCTCGCACAGCGCGGGCACGGCTTCGGCGATCGCCTGCTCGAGGTGGTCGTCCGGGTCGTGGACGTGGACGATGTCGACGCGGTCGTGCCCCAGCCGCCCGAGGCTGTCCTCCAGCGACCTGAGGACCCCGTCGCGCGAGTAGTCGAACGCGAGCTCGGCCGGCGGCGCACCGGCGAAGTGGGTCGGGCGCTCGTCGCCGGCGCCAGGGTCCACGACCAGCCTCCCGACCTTCGTGGAGAGGATGTACTCGGCGCGCGGGCGCGAGCCCAGTGCGGCGCCGACCCGCCGCTCGGCGCGGCCGACGCCGTACTGCGGCGCGACGTCGAAGAACCGGATGCCGGCATCCCACGCCGCGTCGACCGCGTCGCGCGCCTGCTCGTCGCCGACCTCGGAGAAGAGCCCGCCGAGCGGGGCGCAGCCGAGTCCGAGCCGCGGCAGCTCGAGCATCGCTCAGCCTTCGTCGGTCACGTCGGCCATTGGTCCGATGTATATCACCGAGAACGTCGCGCTTGCGGAAACCGAGCGCTTGTGTTGAGCTAGTCATCGGATGATTTCTCCCGATCACACCAACGGCTCGCCGCATCTCGCCGACGTGGAGCGGATCGTCGAGCTCGAGGTTCGCGACGTGCGCTTCCCGACGTCGCGGATGCTCGACGGGTCCGACGCGATGAACCCGATGTGGATCTGCGTCGGGCTGTTCGCGATCGCCGGCGGCGTGCTCGGGTTCACGCGCTGGGGGCGCTCCCTGTACGCGATCGGCGGCAACCTCGACGCGGCGCGGGCGGCCGGCATCCGGACCGACCGCGTGCTGTGGTCGGTGCTGATCGTCGCCTCGCTGCTCGCCGCGATCGGCGGCATGCTGATCTCCGGCCGGCTCGCGTCGGTGGCGGCCAACCAGGGCAACGGCGCGATCTTCACCGTGTTCGCCGCTGCGGTGATCGGCGGCGTCTCGCTGAGCGGCGGCAAGGGCACCGTGTTCGGCGCCTTCACCGGGATCCTGCTGCTGTACACGATCCAGAACGTGCTGACGCTCGGCGGCGTGCCGGCGCAGTGGATCGACGCGCTCAACGGCGGGATCATCCTCGTGGCGCTGATGGTCTCGCGGATCACGAGCGGCCGGGCACAGGAGTGATCGCCGACGGCCACGTCCACTTCTGGGACCCGGGCCGGCTGCACTACGACTGGCTCCCTGACGAGCTGCGCCGCCCCTTCCTGCCCGAGGACTACGGCGGCGGCGCGGACGCGCTCGTGTTCGTGCAGGCCGATTGCCGCGACGACGAGGGGCGCGCGGAGGTCGAGTGGGTCGAGTCCTTGGGTGCCGTCTCGGCGATCGTCGCCTTCGCGCCGCTCGAGAACGATCCGGACCTCGTGTTCCCGCCGGTCGTCAAGGGCGTCCGCCGGCTCCTGCAGGGGCAGCCGGATGCGCTCTTCGACGCCGTCGTGAGCGGCGTCCGGCGCTGCGGCGAAGCCGGGCTCGTCTTCGACGCGTGCGTCACGCGCGAGCAGCTGCCGCTCGTGACCGCGCTCGCGGCGCGGTGCCCCGGCACGAGGATCGTGCTCGATCACCTCGGCAAGCCGCACGGGCTCGACCCGTGGCGCGAGCACGTCACCGTCCTCGCGGCGCGCGAGAACGTGTTCTGCAAGCTCTCGGGGCTTGAAGCCGAGCTCGGGCCCGGGTGGGCGCGGGAGGACGTGCGGCCGTACCTCTCCCACGCGTTGGACGTCTTCGGCGCCGAGCGCTGCCTCTACGGCTCGGACTGGCCGCTCACGCGGGATCCGGAGCGCTGGCTCGACGCGGTGGCGTCGGTCGCGCCCGCTTCGGTGCTCGCGAACGCCGCCGCCGTCTACGGTTTCTAGCCATGCGGGACATCGACGTGCTCCACATGGGTCGGGAGAAGGTCATCTGCTGCTGGGAGGTCGACGGGCTGCTCGTCGACCCCGGCCCGCAGTCGACCGAGGCGACGCTGCTCGAGGCGCTCGGGGGCGAGAAGCCGCGCGCGCTGCTGCTGACGCACATCCACTTCGACCACGCGGGCGCGGCGGGATCGCTCGTGCGGCGCTGGCCTGACCTCCCGGTCTACGTGCACGAGCGCGGCGCGCCGCATCTGGCGGATCCGTCGAAGCTCGTGGCCAGCGCCGGGCGGCTGTACGGCGGCGACGAGGGCCTGCGCCGGCTGTGGGGGGAGGTCGTGCCCGTGCCGGAGGCGAACCTGCGCGTGCTGAGCGGCGGCGAGCGCGACGTCGAGGGCGCGTTCCGCGTCGAGTACACGCCCGGGCACGCGTCGCACCACGTCTCCTACTTCCACGAGCCCTCGGGCTGGGCGTTCGTCGGCGACATGGCCGGCGTGCGCGTGCCCCCGCACGACCTCACGATCGCGCCGACGCCGCCGCCGGACATCGACGTCGACCTCTGGAACCGCTCGATCGACACGATCGCCGCCTGGGAGCCCGCGACGCTGGCGCTCACGCACTTCGGCGCGGCCGAGGACCCGGCCGCCCAGCTCGAGGCGTGCCGCGAGGCGCTGCACATGGAGGCCGGCCTGGCCGCCGAGCACGACCTCGACGGGTTCGTGGCCGCGCTCGAGGCGCGGATCGAGGCCGGCGCCGACCGCGACGCCGCGTCGGTGATCCAGGCCGCGCCGCCGGACCAGCTCTTCCAGGGCCTGGACCGCTGGCGGCGCAAGCGCGCCGAGGCGGCCGCCTGAGCGGCCGGTCGCGCCGCCCCGGCCTCGATGCGCGCGATCAGCCGGTGGCGCCCGCGCGCGCACGCGAACCCCGGGCACGATGTCCGTGCGCCGGTCTGGGCGCTCGGGACGAAGTCGTGTCCATCGCCGCGCCCGACCGCCGCGCCGGCGCGTCCCGTCGCGGATGGCGGGCGCGAGGTGGGCGGAGAGGCCGGTGACCGCGGTCGCCACGCCGTCTCGCCGTCGCCCGGCGGTCCCGCGCCACCCCGCCCGCGTCTCTCCGCCGCCGCCTGCGGTCCCGCGCCACCCCGCGCGCGTCTCTCCGCCGCCGCCCGGCGGTCCCGCGCCACCCCATCCGCGTCTCTCCGCCGCCGCCTGCGGTCCCGCGCCACCCCGCGCGCGTCTCTCCGCCGCCGCCTGCGGTCCCGCGCCACCCCGCCCGCGTCTCTCCGCCCGCCGCGCGGGCGGGTGAGCGCTCGCGCGCCAAAACGATCACCCGCTCGAGGGGGTGCGTCGCGTTTGTCAAGTATGCGTTGACAAACGTGACGCACCCTCTGACGCGGCGGTCCGTCGTGGTCGATCACGTTCGGATAGCGCCCGGTCTTGATCGAACGCGATCGATCCGCGCCGCGCGGAGGCTCCACCAAACCGGGCTGAACCCCGTTCCCCTTACCGGCGCAGTTCCATCCCTCGCCACGCCCGGCGCACCGCGCCGCCGGCGAGGCTCGCGCCGCGCACGAGGCGCTCGCGCGCGCCCGGCGCACCGCGCCGCCGGCGGGGCTCGCGCGGCGCGCGAGGCGCTTGCGCGCGGCCGGCGAACGCGCCGCCGACGGGGCTCGCGCGGCGCGCGAGGGGCTCGCGCACGGCCGGCGCACCGCGCCGCCGGCGGGGCTCGCGCCGCGGGCGGGGCTCGCGCGGCGCGCGAGGGGCTCGCGCGCGGCCGGCGCACCGCGCCGCCGGCGGGGCTCGCGCCGCGCGCGAGGCGCTCGCTCGCCGAGGCATCCACGGATCATCGGGTGTGGCTGCGCAGGCCGGCGCACGGTGAGGCTGGACCGGCGGCGTCGCGAGGAGACCGGGCGGCGGCGGCCGCCCGCGACGTCGCCTGCGAGCGCGGCGGCGTCGCGAGCCGGCCCCAAAGCGGGATCGCAACGGCAGGCCGCGCGCCGGTGAGGCGGCGTCGCGAGGCGAGGTCGCAACGGCAGCCGCGCGCCGGCGACGCCGCGTCGCGGGAGGCGGCCCGCAGCCGCAGGTGGCGCACACGTCGCGGGGGCGGTGCGCGCCGACGTCACCCTGGCGTACGTGATGCTCTCGGTCGCCCCCCGGTCGGCGCCGGCGAGTCCCTCGGCGCGCCGGCGACAAGCAGTGGCGCCGCACGATCGGCATCGCGCTGGACGGGCAGCGCACGCCCGACCCCGGCCCGCTGCCTGACGAGCGCAACGCCTGGATCACCGATCCCCGCGGCGCCTCGCCGCCGTGGCCGGCGCCCCTGGCCGATCGGCCGGGACCCGAAGGGGCCACCCTGCAGGTGCCCGGCCGATCGACCATGGACGGAGCCCACGACGCCGAGGCATCCACGGATCATCGGTGGATCCAGGCTAAGGGCGCCAGGCGCGCATCGCTGCGTCGAGCTGCTCGTCGTCGAGCGCGGCGCCGGGCAGCGGGGTGGGGGCGTCGCGGCGCGCGGCGAGCCCGTCGAGGACGATCGCGAGGGCACGGCGCCACGTTTCGGGGTCGACGTCCCGCGTGGAATCGACGACCGCGTCGAGCATGAAGAGGATGAGCGGGAAGTCCGTCGCGCGCATGTCGTCGCGCAGGGCTCCTGCCGACTGGGCGCGCTCGACGAGCCGCTCGACCAGCGGCTTGATGCGCGAGCGCGCGCGGGTGACGCGCTCCGGCCGGTACTTGCTGCCGAGCACGAGCTCCCGCAAACCGCGGTCGCTCGCCAGCAGCGCGACCGCGCCCTCGAGGAACGTCGCGATTCCGCGCCAGGCGTCCTCGTCCTCGAGCGTCGTCTCGGCGAGCGCGGCGACCTCCCCGATGCGGTCCTCGAAGAGCGCGTCGATCAGCTGCTCCTTGTTGGGGAAGCGCCGGTAGACGGTCCCCACGCCGACGCCGGCGAGGCGCGCGATCTCGTCCAGCGTGATGCCCAGACCGCGCCGCGCGAAGCCTTCGCGGGCGGCTTCGAGGATGCGCCGGCGGTTGCGCTCGGCGTCGCGTCGCAGAGTGGCCACGAGGAAGACAGTAGGCGCTGATCCGGAGGACATGTCTCCAGTTTCTTGCTACGCTCCCGGCACCAAAGTTGAGAATGCACCTCCACTTCCGTCTGGAGACTCCGCATGGAACAGCAACAGCACAACCGCCGCTGGTGGATCCTCGCCCTCCTCGGGCTCGCCCAGCTGATGGTCGTCCTCGACGCGACGATCGTGAACATCGCCCTGCCGTCGGCGCAGCACGCGCTCGGGTTCTCCGACGACGCGCGCCAGTGGATCGTCACCGGCTACGCGCTCGCGTTCGGCTCGCTGCTGCTGCTCGGCGGGCGCCTCGGAGACCTCTTCGGCCGCCGCCGCACGCTGATCGCCGGCCTGCTCGGCTTCGCGCTCGCCTCGGCGGTCGGCGGCGCGGCGCAGAGCTTCGCCGTGCTCGTCGCCGCCCGCGCGGCGCAGGGCGCGTTCGGCGCGCTGCTCGCGCCGGCCGCGTTGTCGCTGTTGAGCACCACGTTCACCGACCCGCGCGAGCGCGGCAAGGCGTTCGGCATCTACGGCGCGATCGCCGGCGGCGGCGGCGCGATCGGCCTGCTGCTCGGCGGCGTCCTGACCGAGTACCTCTCCTGGCGCTGGTGCCTGTACGTGAACCTGGCGCTGGCGGTGCCCGCGGCGCTCGGCGCGCTGACGCTGCTGGCGGGCGGCGCGCGCGCCGAGAACCCGCGGATCGACTGGCCGGGGACGGCCGCCGCCTCGGCCGGCGTGTTCGCGCTCGTGTTCGGCTTCTCGAAGGCGGAGACGCGCGGCTGGAGCGATGCGCTGACGCTCGGCTTCCTCGCCGGCGGCGTGCTGCTGCTGGCGATCTTCGTGGCGATCGAGCGGCGTGCGGCGCACCCGCTGCTGCCGCTGCGCGTGGTGGCCGACCGCAACCGCGGCGGCGCCTACCTGGCCGCCGGGCTCGTCGCGATCGGCATGTTCGGCGTGTTCCTCTTCCTCACGTACTACCTGCAGCAGACGCTCGGCTTCTCGCCCGTCGAGACCGGCCTCGCGTTCCTGCCGATGGTCGGCGCGATCATGCTCACCGCGACCACCTCGACGGCGAAGCTGCTGCCGCGCCTCGGCCCCCGCCCGCTGATCCCGGCCGGCATGACCCTGGCGGCGGCCGGCATGGTGCTGCTGACCGGCATCGGCGTCGGCTCCACCTACGCCGGCGACGTGCTTCCAGGACTGCTCGTGATGGGGCTCGGCATCGGCCTGGTGATGGCGCCGGCGATGAACACCGCGACGGCGGGCGTGGCCGCGCATGACGCGGGCGTCGCCTCGGCGATGGTCAACACCGCCCAGCAGGTCGGTGGCTCGATCGGCACCGCGCTGCTCTCGAGCATCGCGGCGAGCGCCGCGACGAGCTTCGTCAACGGCGGCGGCGCGCCGCAGCTCGCCGCCGTGCACAGCTACACGACGGCGTTCTGGTGGACGGCCGCGATCTTCGCCGCGAGCGCGGTCGTGACGGCCCTGCTGCTGCGCTCAGGCGCACCGGCCGAGGCGCGGGCCGGAGCGCCCGTGATGGCGCACTAGGAGTTCGTCAAGGGATATCCGGACGCACCGGCATCCCTTGGCGGGCTCCCTAGACGGTGTCGCCTTCCGCAGGGGCGCCGTGGATCGCGGCGGGCTCGGTGTCGAGCCCGCCCTGGATCACCAGGTCGTTCCAGACGTACAGGACCGGCACCTGGTAGTAGCTCGCGTACTCGGCGCGGAACTGGATGAACTCAGGCCCGTACCAGTAGGCCTCCCAGGACGTCTTGTCCTCGAAGGTCGAGAGCTGGAGGAACTTGTACATGTCGTCCCGGCTGCGATACACGCGATAGTCGGTCGCGCCGTAGCGCTGGGCGACCGGAGCGATCTCGGCCAGCGCGGCCTCCAACGCGTCGCCCCGGAACAGGGTCGCGTACCACGGGATGTGCACCACGCCGGCTGCCATGTCAGGCTCCCACCTCCGCCCGGATCGCGCCCGGGCCGTCCGCTGTCTTTCCGAGCCCCTCGGAACTCGCTCCCACGAGGATCGCGATCTTTCCGAGGTGCTTGTTCTCGTACATGAGCTGATGGGCCTCGGCGACCTGCTCGAAGCCCAAGGTCCTCCAGAGTACGGGACGGACCTTCCCCGCCTCGATCAGCTCGTTCGCGCGGTGGCATTCCCAGGCGTTCGCGAAGTGCGATCCGACGATGCGCTTCTGGCGCATCCAGAGGTAGCGGACGTCGAAGTCCAGCGTGTGGCCCGACGTCGCGCCGCAGATCACGACCGTGCCGAACGGCTTGACCACGAGGACGCTCGTGGGGAACGTGGCGCGGCCGACGTGCTCGAACACGATGTCGGGCTCGCCGCCGAGCTTCTCGACGACCGCCTTGCAGAAGCGGCGCGACTCCTTGAAGCGCGCCTTCTCCTCCACGGGGTCCTCGTCGCCCCGGCGCATCATGCCCGTGAACTCGCTGCGGTCGATGTAGTCGCACGCGCCGAGCGACTTGACGAGCTCGCCCTTCTCCGGGCTCGAGACGACGCCGAGCGAGTCGGCGCCGGAGAGCCGGCAGAGCTGGTGCGCGAACACGCCCAGGCCACCGCCGCCGCCCCAGATCAGCACGCGATGGCCCTCCTGCAGACGAGCCTGGTCGACGAGCATCCGGTAGGCGGTGAAGAACGTGAGCCCGTAGGAGGACGCCTCCTCCCACGTGAGCGCCTTGGGCTTGGGCAGCAGCTGCTGCGCCTGGACCTTGCAGAACTGCGCGAACGAGCCCCACGTCGTCTCGTAGCCCCAGATGCGCTGGGACGGCGCGGCCAGCGGGTCCAGCCCGTGGACCTCCGGGTCCTCGTAGGAGGCCTGGTTGCAGTGCACCACGACCTCGTCGCCGGGCTTCCAGCGCGTCACGCCCTCTCCGACCTTCCACACGATCCCTGACGCGTCGGAGCCGCCGATGTGGTGGTCCTCCTCGTGGTAGCGGAAGACCGAGACGGGCTTGCCGAGCGCCGCCCAGACGTTGTTGAAGTTGACGCCGGCGGCCATCACGCGCACGGTGACCTCGAAGGCTCCGGGCTCGGGTACGTCCATCTCCTCCAGCTGGAAGGCCTCGCTGGGCTCTCCCTCACGCTCGGCCCGGATGACCCACGCCGCCATCGTGGCGGGAAGCTCGCCGGGCTCGACCTCGATCTGCGCGATCTGGCTGGTGTCGACGGACATGACCGGACAGTACCGCCGCGGACGTCGCTGCCCGCCGGTCGATGTGTGCGGATCCTCACACGGTCGCAGCCGCCAGCACCGCGTCCATCGTCTCCATGATCGAGACCGTCTCATCCAGCGGCAGCAGCGGGCTTTCGAGCAGGCCTTGCTCGAGGCAGCGGGCGACCTCGTCCGCCTCCAGACGCAGGCCGTGCCCTTCGAGGTGCGTCTCGAACCGCGTGGGCTCCCCGTCACGGGGCGTGAAGGTGAAGGCCGACGGGCCATACCAGCGGCGCTCGATCTCGATCCGCGCCTCGGTGCCGACGATCGCCGCCGTCGTGGGGGAGACCGCGGAGGACGTGCAGTTGATCACCGCTTGGGCCCCGCTCGCGCAGCCGAGCAGGATCGAGGTCTGCCCGTCGACGCCCGTGAACGCGGGCGTCGAGAGCGTCACGACGCGCTCCGGCGTGCCGAGGACCATCGAGGCGAAGCTGACGGGATAGACGCCGAGGTCCAGCAGCGCGCCACCGCCCAGCTCGGGCGCGAACAGGCGGAACGCCGGGTCCTGCGCGAACCACTGGCCGTGGTCGGCGATCACCGTGACGATCTCGCCCAGCGCGCCCTCGGCGATCAGGCGGCGGATCTCGGCCATGTGGGGAAGGAAGCGCGTCCACATCGCCTCCATCAGGAAGACGCCCTTCTCGCGCGCCATGCCGACGAGGTCCTTCGCCTCGTTCGCGTTCATCGTGAACGCCTTCTCCACAAGCGCCGGCTTGCCGGCCTCCAGCGCGAGCCGCGCGTTCGCGTGGTGCATCGGATGCGGCGTGGCGACGTAGACCGCGTCGACCTCGGGGTCGCTCACCAGCGCCTCGTAGCTGCCGTGCGCGCGGCCGTGCCCGAACGCCTCGGCCTTCTCGAGGCTGCGCGAGCCGACCGCGGCGACCGTGCCGGAGTCCGTCAGCTCGAGGTCCGCCGCAAACGCCCGCGCGATGCCGCCGGTGCCGATGATTCCCCACCTGATCACAGCTTGAGCTCCTGGAGGATGTTGCCGCCGTCGACCACGATCGACTGGCCGGTGACGTACGAGGCGCCGGGGGAGGCGAGGAAGGCGATCAGCTCGGCCACCTCGGCCGGCCGGCCGGGACGCTCGAGCGGCGTGTTGCGGCCGGCCTCCAGCTCCTCCTCGGTCGAGGAGCCGGTGGCGATCCAGCCCGGGGCGACGCTGTTGACGGTCACGCCGGACGGGCCCAGCTCGAGCGCGAGGCCGCGCGTGAGCCCGTCGACGCCGGCCTTCGCGGCGCCGTAGGCGACCGAGTACTCGAGCGCGACGTACGGACCGGTGACGGACGACACGTTGACGATCCGGCCCCAGCCGCGCGCGGCCATGCCGGGCGCGAGCAGGCGGCACATGCGGAACGCGGTGTGCAGGTTGCGGTCGATCCCGAGCTCCCAGCGCTCGGGCGCCAGCTCCACGAAGCGCACGTCCTGCTCGTCGCGGCCCGTCTGCACCATCCCGGCGTTGTTGACGAGCACGTCGACGTCACCGACCTCGTGCGCGAGCCGCTGCGCGTCGCCCCAGCGGCTGAGGTCCGCGATCACGCCGTGCGCGCCGAGCTCACGCGCGCGGTCGAGGATCCGCTCGGTCGTCGAGGTGATCGCCACGCGCGCGCCGCGCTCGGCGAGCGTGCGAGCGGCCGCGAACCCGATCCCGTCCGGACTGCCCGCACCGGTCACCAGCGCAAGCTTGCCTTCGAGCGAGACGGACACGGGTAGGACCCTACTGTCACAGCCTCCGGGGCCGTCTCGTCCCCCGGGGGCATGACCACCTCACTCGAGCAGCTCGCGCGCCGGCGCAACGTCGTCCTGACCACCTACAAGCGCGACGGCACGGCCGTCGCCACCAAGGTCCACCTCGCGATCGTCGAGGATCGCGCCTACGTGCGCACGTACGGGAAGGCGTGGAAGTGGCGGCGCGTGCGCCGGACGCCCGACTGCGAGCTCGCCGAGGTGCCCGTGCGCGGGCGCATCCTGGAGGGCGAGGAGGCGCGACAGGCCGCGAAGGCGCTCGCGCGCAAGTACCGGATCCTCCACGGCCTGCTGATCCCGCGCGCGCACAGGCTGATGCGCACGTCGACGATCCATATGGAGTTCATGCCGCGAGAGGGCTCACCGCTGGAGGGATGAAGGGCTGATGCGCTCGGCCAGGAAGGCGTCGTAGGGGTCGGCCGCCTGCGCGCGCTAGAACCAGTCGTCGCGCTTGACGTAGAACAGTGTCAGCAGCACGATCGTCGGCACCACCAGGCCGCCGACGCCGAACGTGATGAAGGATCCGCGGCTTCTGATGTGGTCCACGAGCCAGCCGAAGTTCTGGCCGAAGAAGCCCGTCACGAGCGTCCAGGCGACGAACAGGGTGGTGCCGATCGTCAGCCGCGTGGCGACCGCGTTGAGGCGGTCGGAGTTGGCGTTGAAGTAGGTCGACGTGAGCGCCATCAGGTCGTCGGTCTGGCGCTGCAGCTCGCCGGCGACCTGGGCCAGGTGATCGCCGACGTCGCGCAGGTACGCGCGCGAGCCGTGCGAGAGGCCGGCCAGGTTGAGGATCTCGTCGGAGGAGCGGTGGAACTGCTCCTTCTGCACGCTGACGAGCCGCTGCAGCCCGTGCACGGCCTGCTTGAGCCGGTAGATGCGCGACAGGTACTCGCGTCGTGGGCGTGCGAGCACGTCCGCCTCGAGCGCGTCGACCTCCTCCTCGATCCGATCGATCACCGGATAGAAGGCGTCGGTGAGCCCGTCGAGGATCCGGTAGACGAGCACCTCCTCCTCCTTCGTGGACTCGGGCTGGAGCGATTCGTGCAGCTGGTCGAGCACCAGGCACGGCTCGCGCCTGACGGTGACCACGAACCCGCCCGAGAGATAGACGTGGACCTCGATCGGCCTGGCCGGGGAGTCTGGGTCGCCGGTCACGCGCGCGCTGTAGAAGACGAGCAGGAGGTGGTGCTCGTAGAGGTCGATCTTCGGCCGCTGGCCGAACTCGCGCGTGTCCTCCATCGCGACCGGGTGCAGCTCCAGCAGGTCGCCGAGCTTGCCGAGGTCGTCGTCGGACGGCGAGAGCAGGTCGAGCCAGAAGAACTCGTCCCGCTCCCGCTGCGCGCGGATGCGCGCTTCGTCGACCGCAGTGAGGACGAGCACTATCTAACGTCGCACGGAGTGTCGAGCTTGCGAGACACGAAGGGCGAGACACTCTCTCATGCGGCGGCGCCCGCCTCGGCCATCGCCTCCGCCTCGACCGGGACCTCGGCGTCCGGCCGCGCCGGATTGACCATGAACCACGCCGCCAGCGCCGCGAGCAGCAGCGTGATCGCCGCGATCGTCAGCCCCGTGCCGAGCGCGTCCACGAACGCGCGCTGCGTGGCGTCGCGGACCTGCGCCGTGGTCCCCGCCGCGCTGCCGCCGGCGCCCAGGGCGTCGACGAGCCGCTCGCGCGCCGCGTGCGGAAGCTGCGGCAGCGACCGCGCGAGGTCATGGCGCCCGATCGCCGCGACGAGCGCGCCGAGCGCGGCGACGCCGAACGTCCCGCCGACCATGCGCGTCATCGACAGCGTCCCCGACGCCACGCCGGCCTTGGTGCGGTCGACCGCGTTCATCGCCGCCGTGCTCATCGGCGACATCGTGAAGCCCATTCCGAGGCCGAGCAGCACGAACGGCACGACGAGGAAGCCGAAGCTCGTGTCGACGCTGATGCGCGACTGCCACCCGAGTGAGATCGCCACCAGCAGGAGCCCGATCGTCAGCGGCGTGCGCGGCCCGATGCGGTCCGACAGCCGCCCGGCCACCGGCCCCGCGACCATGATCACGAGCGTCGTGGGGAGGAAGCGCACGCCGGTCTCCAGCGGCCCGTAGCCGAGGATGTTCTGCATGTAGAGCGCGAGGAAGAAGAAGACCGCGAACATGCCGAACGAGATCGAGAACGCGACGATGTTCGCGCCCAGGAACGAGCGCGAGCGGAAGAACGCGAAGTCGACGATCGGCGCCGCCGAGATCCGCTCGATCGCCGCGAAGGTCACGAGACCGCCGGCCGCCGCGACGAGCAGCGCGATGATCCCGGGCGAGCCCCAGCCCCACGCGTTGCCCTCGACCAGCGCGAGCACGAGCGCGGTGAGGCCGACGGTCAGCGTCCCGATGCCCGGCACGTCGACCTGCCGCGACGCCGTCTCGTCGCGCGACTCCTGGGCGGCGAACAGCGTCACGAACACGGCGACGACCGCGATCGGCACGTTGAGGAAGAAGATCGCCCGCCACGTGACGTCCTGGGTCAGCCAGCCGCCGACCAGCGGCCCGAGCGCCAGCGCGATCGCCGAGACGCCGGCCCACATGCCGATCGCCTTGCCGCGCTCCTGCGGCGGGAACGCGTTGGTGATGATCGACAGCGTCGCGGGCATCATCAGCGCGGCGCCGACGCCCTGGACGGCGCGCGAGGCGACCAGCCACTGCTCGCTCGGCGCGAGGCCGATCGTCGCCGACGCGGCGGCGAAGATCACGACGCCGATCAGGAAGACCTTGCGGCGGCCGAAGATGTCGCCGAGCCGCCCGCCGGTGACCAGCAGCACGGCGAACGTGAGCGTGTAGGCGTTGATCGTCCACTCCAGCGAGGACAGCGACGCGTCGAAGCTGCGCTGGATCGAGGGCAGCGCCACGTTGGTCACGGTGTTGTCGAGCATGACCATGGCGAGGGCGAAGCACATGGCCGCCAGCGTCCACCAGCGGCGGTTCTCATCGGAGAGCCGGAGTCGTTGAGTCACGACGGGGCGATCCTTTCGACGATGGGGAGGAGGGCCTTGGCGAGTCCGTCCCGCTCCTGGGGCGTGAGCTCCTCCGCGAACCGCTCGAGCGTCTTGAGCCGAGCGCGGAGGACGCGGTCGACGACCGCGCGGCCGTCGTCCGTGAGCGCCACGAGCCGCGAGCGCCGGTCCTCGGCGCTCTCGCGGCGGGTGACCCAGCCCCGCTGGATGAGCCCGTCGACCGCCCGCGAGGCGGCTGGGAGCGACAGGCCGAGGTGGGTGGCGATCTCCTTGACGGAGTGCTCGCCGCCGTCCTCGAGCAGGAACATCATCTTGACCTGTGAGAACGAGGAATCGAGCTCCGCGACCATCTCGAACAGCTCCGCCGAGGACTTGCGGTTCAGGTACGCCCAGAGCGGGGCGAGGAGCTCGGAAAGTCGTTGCGCTGACGCAACTGTTGCTTGCACGCATGCAACTTTAGGGCCCATGTCAAGCCGGGTTCGAACCCCTCGGCCCGTCACTATCATTCAGCAAGTGACTGTGACCGAAGCTGAAGCCCTGGACGCCTATTCGCAGGTGGTGACGACGGTCGCCGAGCGGCTCGGGCCGTCCGTCGCGAACCTGCGCATGCGGCGCGGCGGCGGCGGCTCGGGCGTCGTGATCACGCCGGACGGCTTCCTGCTCTCCAACGCCCACGTCGTCCAAGGCGCGCGCGGGCGCCTGCGCGCGACGTTCACCGACGGGCGCGACGTGGCCGTGTCCGTGATCGGCGCCGACCCGCTGTCGGACCTCGCGGTCCTGCGCGCGGAGGGCAGCGGCTTCACCGCCGCCGAGCTCGGCGACGCCGCGATCCTGCGCGTCGGCCAGCTCGTCGTGGCGATCGGCAACCCGCACGGCCTCGGCGGCTCCGTCACCGCCGGCGTGGTGAGCGCGCTCGGCCGCTCGCTCCCGGCCCGCGACGGCACCTCCACGCGCGTGATCGACGACGTGATCCAGACCGACGCGGCGCTGAACCCGGGCAACTCCGGCGGCGCGCTCTCGAACGCCGGCGGGCGCGTGATCGGCATCAACACCGCGGTCGCGGGCGTCGGCCTCGGGCTGGCGATCCCGATCAACGCGACGACGCGGAAGATCGTCTCGGAGTTGATGCGCGACGGCCGCGTGCGGCGCGCCTGGATCGGCATCGCGGGGGGTGCCCGCCCCGTGCCCCCCGCCGTGGCGGCGACGCTCGGGCGCGACCGCGCGGTCGAGGTCGTCGAGGTGGTCGCGGGCTCACCGGCCGCGCGCGCCGGCATGCGCGCGGAGGATCTGATCGTCGCCGTCGACGGCGAGCCGGTGTGCGGCGTCGACGACCTGCAACGCCTGATGGACTCCGGGCGCATCGGCGCCGATGTCACGCTCGGCGTCGTGCGCGCCGGCATGGCGCGCGAAGTCAGCGTGCGCCCGGTCGAGCTGACGCATTAATCGTCCTCTCATCGAGCGTGTCGGACCATGCCGTCCGGTTCGCTTGCCGCGGAGGGGTCTGTCGGCGGCGACCTGAACTGGGGTCTGCGTAGGACGGCCGCCGGAGCGCGGCTCGGGCCTGCGCGTCATGAAAGGAAGTCATGCCGCACACACGCCTCCCGCGCGTCGCGGGGATCGCAGCGCTCGCGCTGCTCGCGTTCCCATTGGCCGAAGCTCGCGCGGCCACCGACGTCACGGTCGGCACCGGCTTCATGCCGAACGTGCAGTTCGCGCCGTACTACGTCGCGCAGGACCTGGGCTACTACAAGGCCGCCGGCCTGAACGTCAAGATGAACTACGACCGGGTGCCCAACCTGCTGCAGATGGTCGCCGGCGGCAAGTTCACGTTCGGCGCCTCCAGCGGCGACACGGCCATCATCGCCAAGTCCGCCGGCGCCGACGTCCGGTACGTCGCGGCGCAGTACCAGCAATACCCGGTCGGTGCCATGTGGCTCAAGAACGGCGGGCCGAGGATCACCAAGCCCGCCGACCTCAAGGGCAAGCGCATCGGCATCTCCGCGCCCGGCAGCTCGACCGATTACGGGCTGCGCGCGCTGCTGAAGTCCGCCGGCCTGACGCGCAAGGACGTCAAGATCGTCGCCGTCGGGTTCACCGAGACCGAGGCGCTGGTCAACAAGCAGATCGACGTCGCGATGACCTTCACCGACAACGAGCCCGTGCAGGCGGCCGCGATCGGCCACCCGGTCAACGTCATGAAGGTCGCCAGCTACGTGAACCTGACGCCGAACGGCGTCGTCACCGGCGCGGAGGAGATCAGGGCGCACCGCTCCGTCGTCGCCGCCTTCGTGAAGGCCACGATGCGCGGCGAGAAGTACACGCAGCAGCACCCGGACGCGGCGTTCAAGATCGCGCTCAAGCGGCTGCCCGAGCTCGTCAGCCAGAAGGCGATCGACACGCAGCGCAAGGTGCTGTCGGCCCGGCTCGCCTACCAGCGCGAGCCCAAGGGGCACCCGTACGGCTGGTCGAACCCGAGTGGCTGGCCGACGACGGTGAACTTCCTGCGCGGGATCTCGGCGATCAAGGCCAAGCCGAGCGTCTCCTCCGTGTTCACCAACGTGTTCGCGGAGCAGGCCAACGTCCGCTAGCGATCAGCCCGTGCCCTCGCCGCTCGTCGGCGAGGGCGTCCTGCCGCCCGTGCGCGCCGTGGCGCGAAGGCGGCGGCGGCGAGGCCCGCTGGGCAACTGGCGCTCGGCCGGCGCCAGCGCGCTGGCGATCCTGCTCGGCCTGCTCGTGTGGGAGATCCTCTCGCACGCGCACGTGGTGGCCGAATACTCGCTGCCGTCGCCGCATGCCGTCTGGATGGAGTGGTGGGCGCTGTCCAAGCGCGGGATCCTCTGGCACCACGTCTACGCGACGGTGCGCGTCGCCCTGCTGGGATGGGCGCTCGCGTTCGTGATCGCGCTCGGCTTCGCCTATCCGCTGGCCAAGTCGCCGCTGTTCGCGAGCATCCTCGCGCCATACATCGCGGCCACGCAGGCGATGCCGATCCTCGCGCTCGCGCCGCTGCTGATCGTGTGGTTCGGGCTCGGTCTGTTCTCGAAGACGCTGATCTGCACGGTGATCGTCTTCTTCCCGATGATGGTCACGTTCTCCGTCGGGCTGCGGACCGTCGACCGCACGCTCGTCGACGCCGCCGCGACCGAGGGCGCGGGGCGCTGGAGGACGCTGCGCCACATCGAGCTCCCGCTCGCGCTGCGCACGATCCTCGCCGGCGTCCGGATGGGGCTCACGCTGTCGATGACCGGCGCGATCGTGTCCGAGTTCGTCGCCGCCAGCGCCGGGCTGGGCTACATGATGGAGCTGGGGCGCAACCAGTACGACTCGCCGCTCGTCTTCGCGGCGGCCCTGACCCTCGTGGCGCTGGCGGTGGTCGGCTACATCGTGGTCGGGCTGCTCGAGCGCGTGCTGATCGACTGGGAGTAGGCGTGCAGCGCGCCCATCACCGGTGCCATCGCGGCGAGCACGGCGGCGTCGTCGCCGGGGTGCAATGCGCGGTAGCCCTCGCTCAGCGCGCGCAGCCCCGGTCCCTCCGGCTGGTCGTAGAGCGTGTTGTCGGTGTCGGCGCCGTTGATCACGCGGCCCATGTGGGCGAGCACCGGATCGGCGTCGAGCCCGTGCGCCTCGAGGATCGCCTCGAACGGCGTGCGACGGTCGCGGTGGTCGAACTGCACGCCCTTGACGTGGAACGGGATCGCTCCCGCCTCGATGCGCGCGGGGAGGTCCGCGGCCGGCACGTAGAGGATCTCGGCGCCCGGATCCGCGACGTTCTCGATCAGCCACGTGCAGGCGATCCTGCCGATGCGCACGTCGCTCCTGGTGACCCATTGCATCGCGCGAGGGTGGCATGACCGCGCGCGCCGGCACGCTGCGCGAGGCGCACGACGCGTACCTCGCGGCGCTGCGGAGCCGGGGCCACCGGATCATCTTCGAGCAGGTCGACCCCGGCGACGCCGAGGTCGACTTCAAGGGCGGCGACGTGACGTTCGTGCAGGAGTGCCGCGGCCGCGTGCGGCTCACGCTCACGCTGGACGGAGCCGCCTAGTGCCCCAGCTGGCTGATCGCGGGCAGGGAGCCCGACAGGGGATCGTCGCCGACCGGCTCGAACTGGAAGCCGTCGAAGCGCGCGAAGTACATGTCGCTCGGCGAGATGCCCTCGTGGTAGGTCGGGCTGTAGCCGCGCGAGTCGCCGTTGGCGCCGACGATCGACGCGGTGCCCATGGCGCGCATCAGCGACGCGCCGAGCGCGCCGGTCTCGTCGAGCGCCTCGGCGACGAGGTTGAGCGCGTCGTAGGAGTACATCGCCCAGTCCGGCGGTTGCAGGACGGGGCGGCCGTCCTGGCTGACGCCGACCTTGTCGACGCCCAGCTTGGCCTCGTAGTGCGCACGGAAGCGCTCGAAGGGCTTCGGGCCGACCTCGGCCGTGATGCGCGAGGAGACGAAGCGCAGCGACTTCAGCCAGTCGGGGTGCGCCACCAGCCGCTGGCGGACGAGCGGATCCTCGCCCGTCTGGCCGGAGATCACCGGCACGTCCCAGCCGATCGCGTGCGTCGCCTGCAGGACGGCGGCGATGTCGGCGGCGCTCGTCCACAGCACGAGCGTCTGCGCTCCGGCGCGGCGGGCTGCGAGCACCTGGGGCGTCACGTCGGCGGCCCGCTGCTGGACCGTCTGGTCGGAGACGACGGGAACCTGGTCCTTGCGCAGCGCGGCGGTCACCGCCGCGCGTCCCTGCTGGCCGTACCCGGAGTCGTCCGTGAGCAGCGCGACGCGCGGCTTCGCGTTGGCGATGTAGTCGGCGAGCCGGCCGGCGAGCGTCGCGTCGGCGGGCGCCATCCGGAACAGCGTCGGACGCCTGCCCGGATCGATCAGCCCGGCGCCGCCGTCGAAGCAGATGAAGACCGGCAGGTTGGCGGGGTCCGTGACCGCGGCCATGGAGGCCGCGCCCGTGCCGTCGGTCACCAGGGCGAGCGCGCCCTTGGACACGGCGGTGCGCGCGTTGGCGAGCGCGTTGGCGGGCGAGCCGCCGTTGTCGAGGACCAGCAGCGAGAGCTCGCGCTTCGCGTTGCCGACGCGCACGCCGCCGCGGGCGTTGAGGTCGTCGACGGCGAGCTGCGCGCCGCGCCGGATCGAGCTCGCGATCCACGGCTGGCTCGAGACGGGGGCGCTGACGACCACCGGGAGCGCGTCGCCGGCGCTCCCGCAGCCGGCCACGACGAGCACGCAGGCGAGCAGCGCGAAGGCGATTCCAGGACGGAGCACGACGGCGAAGGATGGCACCCCTTATGAGACCCGATGACGCGGATGTCACATCCCACCGGCAACTGGAACTACGGGTGCCGATGAGGGGGCCGCGCTTCTTACGCCGTGGCGGCGAGTTGGACGTGGACGCGCTCTACGCGCGCCATCACGACGACCTGCTGCTCTTCCTCGCCCGCCGGACGGCGGACGTGGAGATCGCGCTCGACCTCTGGTCGGAGACCTTCGCGCAGGCCGTCGCCGGCTGCTCGAAGTTCCGCGGCACGACCGAGGTCGAGGCCGTGGGCTGGCTGTACGGGATCGCCCGGCGCCAGCTCGCGCGGTACTTCCGCCGCGGGTACGCCGAACGGCGCGCCATGCAACGGCTGGGACTCGAGCGGCCGCCGGCCGACGAGGAGCTGCTGGCGGACATCGCACACCGTGCGCAGCTCGACGCGGTGCGGACCGAGCTGAGCGCCGCGCTTGCGTCGCTGAGCGAGCCGGTCCGCGAGGCGGTCGAGCTGCGCGTGCTGGACGAGCTGCCCTACATCGAGGTCGCGCAGTCGCTGAGCATCTCCGAGCAGGCGGCGCGCGCCCGGGTGTCGCGCGGCCTGGCGGCGCTCGCCGACGCGCTCGAGGGTCCAAGGATCGAGGAGGCATGGGCAAGGTGAAGGACTACGACCGGTTCACCCAGGAGTTCGGGGAGCGGCTCTCGAGAGCCGTTTCGCGGGCAGCGGCCGTCAGGCGGCGGCCGCCGCGGCTGGCGCTCGCCGTCGCCGCGCTGCTGATCGTCGCGGCGGTCGCGACCGCGCGTTCGACGTCGGGCACGCATGAGCAGCTCGCCGCGGCGCCCGTCGCGCAGCCGCCGCAGATCGAGCACGAGACGACGGCGCCCGACGCGCCGGACGAGTATCTGGACCTCAAGCAGAGCTCGGCGCAGGACGTCAGCACCGCGCAGGTCGAGCGCGCGCAGGCGCAGGCCGCGGCGGTCCCCTCGGCCCCCGGCTCGACGCCGTGGCAGCTCGAGGGCCCGGCCAACGTCGGCGGCCGCGTCGTCGACCTGGTGATGGACAACCAGACGCCGAACACGCTCTTCGTGGCGTCGTCCGGCGGCGGCATCTGGAAGAGCACCGACTCGGGCTCGACCTTCACGACCGCGTGGCCGGACGACCAGACGCAGACGATGGGCGCGCTCGCCCAGGCGCCGAACGGCACGCTGTGGGCCGGCACCGGCGAGGCGAACCCCTCGGGCGGCGGCCTGACCTACTTCGGCGACGGCATCTACAAGTCGACCGACGGCGGCGCGACGTGGCAGAACACGGGGCTCACCGACAGCGCGTCGTTCGGCCGCATCGCCGTCGATCCCGATGACTCCGACACGGTCTTCGCGGCCGCCGCGGGCTCGATCTCGCGCGTCGTGAGCCAGCGCGGCCTCTACAAGACGACCGACGCCGGCAAGACCTGGCGCCGCGTGCTCGCGCCGCCGAACGACACGACGGGCGCGATCGACGTCACCGTCGACCACTCCGCCGCGCATCCGCATCGCGTCTACGCCGCGCTGTGGGACAAGAAGCGCAACAACGGCGCCCGCGTCTACGGCGGCGTCGGCTCCGGCCTGTTCCGCTCCGACGACGACGGCGAGACGTGGACGCGGCTCGAGAACATCGTCGACCCGCTGCCGAGCTACGACACCGCGCAGACGGGCCTGAAGTCCGACGCGAGCCTCGGCCGCATCGGCATCGCGTTCGCGCCGTCGAACCCGGACCGCATCTACGTCGTGAGCGGCACGCCGTACGGCCCGGACAAGGGCTTCTACTACTCCAACGACGGCGGCGACACGTTCAAGGTCGGCGGCCGCGCGTACCAGACCTCGTCCGGCTACCAGTGGTGGTTCGGGCGCCTGTGGGTGGACCCGAAGAACCAGGACCACCTGTTCAACGCCGACGTGAGCCTCAAGGAGTCCAACGACGGCGGCGCGACCTGGCACAACTCGTCCGGGCCCCACTCCGACCACCACGCGATGGTGTGGGATCCGAACGTCCCGAACCGCGTCTACAACGGCGACGACGGCGGCGTCTACCGGTCGGACTCCAACGGCGCCTCCGGCACCTGGGTGCACGGCACGTACGAGCCGTGGAACCAGAGCTACCACCTCGACGTCGCGCACGACGACGCGACGCGCCAGGTGACCGGCCTGCAGGACAACGGCTCCAAGCGCACGTGGACGCCGACGGCAGATCCGAGCGACCTGTCGCAGTGGGACAACTACGGCGGTGGCGACGGGCACACGGTCGCCATCGACCAGACCGATCACAGCTACTACTACGAGTGCTTCCAGCCGTCGCCGCCGAGCCAGAGCTGCGCGCAGTTCCACGACGCGGGCGGCAAGACGACCTCGACATCGTTCCAGAACAACCCGCGGACCGGTCCCGGCCCGTGGCCGGCCAACCAGCGCTGGACGACCGATACGCCGTTCGCGCTGGACCCGAACGATCCCGCGACGATCTACCTCGGCGGCTCGACCCTCGGCGTCTCGCACGACCGTGGCGCGCACTTCACGGTGATCAGCCCGACGGACGACGCCAACAGCCTCGCAGGCCCGGTGCCGGCCGACGCGAACGACCTCGGGCCGTTCTACGCCAATGAGTACGCGACGATCTCGGCGATCGCGCCGACCAAGACGTCAGGTCTGATCTACGTCGGCACCGACACGGGCCGGATGTGGAAGACGACCGACGGCGGCGCCAACTGGACGCGGCTGCAGGGCACGCCGACGCGCTGGGTCAACGCGATCCAGGTCGACCCGGCCGACTCGAACCACCTCTACGTGGCGTTCTCCGGCTACCGCGAGGGCGACGACGCGGCCAACGTCTACGAGTCGCGCGACGGCGGCGCGACGTGGAGCAACATCAGCTCCAACCTGCCCAACGGCCCCGTCGAGGAGATCCTCTACGACGGCGCCCACGACGTCCTCTACGCGGCGACCGACTACGGCCTGTTCGACCGCAAGGACGGCGACTCGAGCTGGTACCGGATCAGCGTCGGCCTGCCGAAGACGCCGATCATGGACGTCAAGCTCTCGGGCGACGGCAAGTGGCTCGTGGCCGCGACGTTCGGCCGCAGCGTGTGGCGGCTGCCGCTGTCGACGAGCGTGACGACGGGCGGTACCTCCGGCGGCGGCGCGGGCGGCACGGTGCCGGCCACGCTCTCGCTGACGCTCGGCGGTCCTGCGTCGTTCGGCGCGTTCGCGGCGGGCGTGGACGGCAACTACTCGGCCTCGACGACGGCGTCGGTGACGTCGACGGCGGGCGATGCGGCGCTGAGCGCCTGGCCGGCGACGCTGGCCAACGGCGCGTTCAAGCTGGCCGAGCCGCTGGTGGTCGCGCCGGAGAAGACGGCGTGGACCGGCCCGGTGACCAACGACGCGTTCGGGATCGCGTTCAAGCAGCACATCGGCGCGAACGACCCGCTGCGCACCGGCAGCTACTCGGCGACGGTGACGTTCACGCTGTCGACGACGAACCCGTAGGACCCTCCCGCCCCGCGCCCGTCCAGGGCGCGGGGCGGATCAGGGCAGCAGCAGATCGTTCTGGGAGGACTTGCGCGGCGCGCCGACGCGCACGTGCGCGGCCCTGATCGCGCGGCTGCGGACGTGGACGGCGTAGCGGCCGCTGCGCGCGTCGATCGTGAGGCGGCCGGTGCCCTGCGCGGGGATGACCGGCGTGGAGGCGATGCGGCCGGCCCGGCTGCCTCCGAGCTCGTCGGTCTCGAACGTCACGCGCTGGGGCTTGGCGGTCTGGTTGGAGACGACCAGCACGATCGGCCCGGCGCCGACGCGCGCGGGCGAGACCTGGACGACGTCGTCGTGGATCGCCGCCGTCATCGTCACGGGCGCCGGAGGGCGCCGGACGTTCGCGCGCGGTCCGCCTCCGCCGCAGCCGGCGGCGAGCGCTGACGCTGCGATGGCGACGGCCGCGATCCGCACGTCGCGGACGCTACTGCAAGCGCGCTTGCGATACGTCCGGTTCGGAGCGGATGCTGGACGGTCCGTGCTCGAGCTGCCCCTCGCCTCCGCAGAGTTCCTCGCCGTCGACACCGAGACCAACGGCCTCCCGGGCGAGCGCTGCGAGCTGACCGAGGTCGGCGCGGTGCTGGTCGGCGGCGGCGAGCTGCACGACGAGTGGGGGTCGCTGGTCGGCGTCGCGGCGCCGCTGTCGCGCGGGATCCAGCGCTTCACCGGGATCTCGCAGGCGATGATCGACGCCGCGCCGCCGCCTGAGTCGGTGCTGCCCGAGCTGGCGGCGCGGATGCAGGGCCGCGTGCTGGTGGCGCACTCGGCGAGCTTCGACCGGCGCGTGCTCGAGCAGGCGTTCGTGAGCGCCGGCCTCGAGTGGCCGGACCCGCCGGTGCTGTGCACCGTCCAGCTCGCGCGCCGCTTCGCGCCGCTGCAGAAGCGCCGCGGGCTGGCGACGCTGGCCGCCGCGCTCGGCGTCGACGTCGGCGAGGTCCACCGGGCGCTGCCCGACGCGCGCACGTGCGCGCGCGTGTTCTGCGCGCTCTTCGGCCGCCTGTGCGCGAACGCGGCGACGATCGGCGAGGCGCTCGCGCTCCTGCGCGGCCGCACGCGCAAGGAGAAGCACACGGGGCGCGACCGCGGACGGGCTCGGCGCGGCGCGCGGCCGCACCTCAAGCACCTCCCGCACGACCCCGGCGTCTACGTGTTCCGCGACGCCGACGGGCGGCCGCTGTACGTCGGCAAGTCGATCGATCTGCGCACGCGCGCCGCCGCGCACTTCTCGGCGGGCGCGTCGTGGACGTCGGAGGCCGAGCACGTCGACCACCAGGCGACGGAGTCAGAGCTCGGCGCGCTGCTGCTCGAGGACCGGCTGATCAAGACGCTGCGGCCGCCGGGGAACGTGCGCGGCAAGGCCGAGCCGGATGGCTTCGTGTACCTGCGCTGCCGGCTGGACATCCCGTTCCCGATCCTCGAGGTGGCGCGCGAGCCGGCGGCCGGCCACGCGATCTGCGTCGGCCCGCTCCGCGGCCGCGCGGCGGCGGCCGAACTGGTCGAGCAGCTCAACTCGCTGTTCGGGCTGCGCCACTGCGGGCGCGCGCTGCCGCGCCGCGCGCATCCGTCGGCGTACGGCCAGATGGGGCGCTGCCTCTCGCCCTGCCTGCGCGACCTCGATCCCAACGTCTACCGCGAGCGGCTGGACGCCGCGCTGGCGTTGTTCACGAGCGGCGGCGACGGCGGGTCGTCGCTGCTCGCGCACGTGGACCGGCAGATCCGCGCCGCCTCGGCGGAGCGCCGCTACGAGCGGGCGGCGTGGCTGCACCGCCGGCGCCGCCGGCTCGAGGCGCTGCTCGGGCGGCTCGGCGGCGTGCTGCGCGCGATCCATGCCAGCACCCGGCTCGTGCTCGCGCCGCATCCCTCGCAGCGCGGCCGCTTCGACGCGGTGTGGCTCGCGGGCGGGCGCGTGGTGGATTGGGGTCCGCTGGTCCACGCGCCCGAGCTGGCGGCCAGGTCGGCGCGCGCGCTCGCCGCGGCGGGCGGCGGCTGGCTGCCGCCCGAGGCGGTCGCCGAGGCGCGGCTGGTCGGGGCCTGGGTCGCGGCCAACGCCCCGCCCGCGCTCGAGCTGGATCCCGGCATGGGAGAGGCGGAGCACGCCGCCTTCCTCGCGCGGCTCGGCGCGCGGGCTTAGCCTGGATCCAGGCTCAGCGCGGGTCCGCCTCTCGCGGCCTCGGCCGGGACGAGGGGCGCCGGCCGATGCCCGCGGTCGCCTGCGTCTCCGCGCTGGCAGGCCCGGCGAAGTGCGCTGGTACGGGTTGGCGCGGGCGCCCGCGGGGCGGCTCGTTGCCGGCTTGCGTCGTTGGTGCACCCGAGTGCCGGTGCGACGCGCGTCGTCTCGGTGGGGCGCTGGTTTGCGCCGTCTCCGCGTCTCGCGTTGGCGGCGCCGGCGAACTGCGCCGGTAAGGGGAGTGGGTCGGTTTGCCTGTGCGCTCCGCGGGCCGGGTGATCGATTTGGGCCGCGTGGGGAGGGGGTGTCTCACGAACCTTCGAATAGTTCGAAGGTTCGTGAGGCACCCCCCGGAGCTCGCGCGCGGGAATGATCGTTCGTGCGCGAATAGGGCGCGGCGATGCTCGTGGGTGATCGTCCATCCCGCCGGGCGGGATAGACCCGCATCCCTTACCCGCGCAGTTCGCCATCCCGAGACGCGCCCGCGAGATGTTCCCGCGCGCCGCGCGCGGCTCAGTGCCCGCTCCGGAGACGATGCTGACCGCGATCCCTGTTTCCGCCGGCGCGAATGCGATGCGCGTCTCGTCCCCGGTGCGCTGAGGCTCAGCGGCGGGCATGGCGGGCGACGCGCGCGCGGGTGCCGCAGGCGGGTCCGCACCAGCGCTGGTCGCCGCGGTGGCGCAGGAAGAACTGGCCGCAGCTCGGGGCGACGCAGAACGCGAGCGCGGGATCGCCCAGCAGGCGGCTCAGCCGGCGCCGATGCCCATCACCGGCTGCGTGAGCGGCGGCGGGGCGTCCTTCAGCAGTCGCGGCACCGAGACGAGCCGGTAGCCGCGCTCGCGCAGGCCGACGACGATCCGCGGCAGCGCCTCGAGCGTCTGGCCGCGGTCGCCGCCTGCGTCGTGCAGGAGCACGATCGCGCCGGGCTTGGCGGCGCCGAGCACGTTGGCGACGATCCGGTCCACGCCGGGACGTAGGTAGTCCTCGCTGTCCACGCTCCACATCACCATCGTCATGTGCCGCTCCCCGAGCAGGGCGAGCGTGGCGGCGTCATACGCGCCGTAGGGCGGCCGGAAGAGCGTCGGCTGGGGGACGCCGGCGGCGCGCAGGACGGCGGCCTGCTCGTCGATCTCGGCGCGCTGCTCGGCGGGGGAGAGGCGGTCCAGGCGCCGGTGGCGCTGCGTGTGATCGCCGATGACGAAGAGCGGGTCGCGCAGCTCGGCCGCCTCGGCGTCCGTGAAGTAGTGCTCGGTCGCCCCCACCTGGAAGAACGTCGCAGGTGCCTGGAGGCGGTGCAGCTCGCGCAGGATCGCGGGCGTGTAGGGGCCGGGGCCGTCGTCGAACGTCAGCGCGATCTCGCGCCCCCGGCGGCCGCCGACCGCGACGTACGGCAGCTCGGCGACGCGGTCGCGCTGCGGGAAGATGCTCGGCCGCGGCGCCAGCACGCCGGGCGGCGCGGACGCCGCCGCGCTGGCCGGCGTGTCGCGGTGCAGCGCACCGAACGCGATCCCGGCGGTCGCGGCGACCGCGGCCAGCCCCGAGAGCCGCCGCATCCGTCGCGAGCGGCGGCGGTGAGCCCGGCGCCGCTCGAGCAGGGCTTCCCGGGTGTGCAGGCGACGCGCGTGCATGGCGTCCGGCCGAGGCTAGCCCGCGGGACGGCCGCACGGCCCTCCTGCATGCGCTCGTTCATCGCCGTCGCAGAAGCCGCGCCAGCAGGCCCGGCGGCTTGGGCTCGACCTCCTCGCGCAGCGGCAGCCGCCCCGCCGCCCGCGCGGCGCGCACGCACTCGATGTGCGCGTGCCGGCGGCGCGAGTGGTCGTCCTCGGGGAAGACCAGCAGGTGATCGATCAGCGCCGGCATCTGCCGGCCGCAGAGCGGGCAGCGGTACGTCGCCGGCTTGGTCGAGCCGGCGCGGCGCAGCGTGTACCAGCGGGCGCGGAAGAAGTCGTCCACGTAGATTCGGGGACCATGATCACGGGTCTCGATCACGTGCAGGTCGCCGCGCCCCCCGGCTGCGAGGCCGAGGCGCGCGCGTTCTATGGCGGGCTCCTGGAGCTGCCGGAGCTCGAGAAGCCGGCCGCGCTTGCCGGCCGCGGCGGCGCCTGGTTCGCATGCGGCCCGCACCAGCTCCACGTCGGCGTCCAGGCCGACTTCGCGCCGGCCGCGAAGGCCCATCCTGCGCTGGCGGCCGACTCGCCGGCGTCGCTCGACGCGCTCGCCGAGCGTCTGACACGCGCCGGAGCCCCGGTTCGCTGGGACGACGCGATCCCCGGCCGCTTCTACACCGAGGACCCCTGGGGCAACCGCCTCGAGCTCCTCGCGTCTTAGGCGCTCTTGCCGCCCCAGGAGAGCACGCTGAGCGGCCCCATCGGGGACTTCTCATGCGCGGGCGCCGGCGAGGTCTGCGGCGCGTCCTCCGGGTCGTGGGCGACGACGTGCTGGACCGAGACGCCCGTGTAGCGCGCGACCGAGGCCGGCAGGTCGCTGCTGACCCAGCGCGAGCTCTGGCCGGGGAGGGTGCAGACCACGACCTCGTCGTGGCGCATCGGGTCCCATACCTCGGTCAGCGCCTCGAGAGGCACCGGATCGCACACCACCCCGTCGCAGCGCTCTATCCCCGCCTTGCGCCAGGTCTCCAGCGCGGCGTCCAGGCGCGCCTTGGCCTCCGTCCGCGCCGCGCTCCCAGGTCCGGCGGCCGGCATGACGAGCGTGGCGACGATCGGACCTCGCCGGCCGCGGCGGACGAGCGCGTCGACCAGCTCGGGAGACGCGGCGGTGCGGTTGGCGAGCACGATCACGTGAGCGGCCATCGAGCAGCTCCCTTCAGTCTGACTGTCTGAAGCTAACGCTACCGCGCCGGGACGAGCATTTCGTGAGCATCGCGCTAGCGCGTGAACGGCACGTCGACGATCCGCGCGGCGATGCCGCCCGCGTCGACGGTCACGCCGTCCTCCGCCTCGCGCCGGACGATGGCGAGCCCGATCGGGCCGTGCACGGGGGAGACCACGCAGGAGCCCAGCCTGCCGACCGTCTTCTCGCCCAGCCGCAGCTCGGTCCCGGCCGGCGCGGGAGCGCTGAGGCGCACGCCGCGCAGGCGCCGGTTCGGCTTGCCGCGGTAGTAGAGCCGGGCGACCGTCTCCTGCCCGACGTAGCAGCCCTTGGTGAAGGAGACGGCGCGCTCGTTGAGCCCCGCCTCCTGCGGGATCACGCTGTCGTCGATGTCCACGCCGAAGCGCGGGCGGCCGGACTCGACGCGCACGATCTCGGCCTGCGCCTCGTCGCCGTCGGGGAAGTCCAGCGCCGCGCGCACGGCGTCGCGGTCCTCCGCCCGGAAGAAGACGTCCACGCCGGTGTCCGTTCGCGCCGCCACGACCTCGGGCCCGCCCAGCGCGACCCGCGCGCAGCTGTGCTCGGCCTCGCCCACGAGCGCCGGCGCGTCCGGCCCGATGACCGAGAACAGGCCCAGCTCGAGCGTGCGCTTGTGCAGCTCGACCTCCAGCCCCAGCTTGTAGCGCCGGATCATGTTGAAGAGGTCCTGCAGGGCGACGCGCTCGCAGTCGAGCAGCAGCTCGTCCCCGAGGTCGAAGACGCGCATGTCGCCGAGCATCTTGCCCTTATGGGTGAGGAACGCGGCGTAGCAGCCCTGGCCGGGCTGCAGGCCCTCGATGTCGTTGGTCACCTGGCCGTGCAGGAAGGTCTTGGCGTCAGCCCCGGTGAGGGCGAGCTTGCCGCGCCCTGAGCGATCGACGACAAAGGTCACTGACGCAAGGTTAGTGACTGCGATCGTCGAGCCGGGCGATCCGGCGCTCGACCTCGCGCTGCAGCTCGTCCATCACGCGCTCGCGCGGGACCCCCGCCGCCAGCGCCGAGCGGACGACGGCGACCTCCTCGGCGCCGTCCAAGCGCTCGAGCAGGGCGAGCAGCCCTTCCATGTCGAGAGGGATCTCCATGTGTACGCTCTTCGGCGCAATCATGCCGCTTGCCGAGACCTTCAACGAGATCCTCGCCGCGCTTCCGTCCGATTGGACGGACCTCGAGCTCGACCTGCGCGTGCAGGAGGATCGCTATATCGACGCCGCGTCGCTGCTCGTGACGATCAACGCCCAGCCGTACTCCCACCACGACTGGCACTTCCGCCTCGTCGTGGCGCACCAGTTCGGCCACGCCGCGGCGGCGCCCGCCACGCACGGCACCCTCAAGCTGCTCGACGACGCCGGCATCGCCGGCGAGCTCGTGCTGCGCGAGGTCCGCGAAGGGCGCGTCGAGGTCACGCAGATGTGGGGCCGGCCGGAGTCCGTCCGGAAGGAGTTCCGCCGCATCCGCGCCCAATAGCGCCCGCTCACTGGTTGGGCTGCTGGTAGGTGGCGACCGAGCGGTCGAGCTGGCGGCCCGCGGGCAGCGCGCCCAGGAACGGCGCGCCGGCCGACCAGGTCGGTGACACGCGGTCCAGCTGCGACGACACGACGGTGGTGTTCAGGCCCGGGACCTGGGCGGCCATCGCCTGCACCGCCTCGTCGGGCTCGAGCTGCGCCTGCTGGTAGCCGCGCTGGAGCGCTCGCACGGCGGCCGCGACCATCCCGCGGTCCTCCTGCAGCGTGTCGCGCCGCACGGCGACGACGAGCTTGGCCGGCTGCACGATCGCCATCACGCCGACGAGGTCCGGCGTCCGCCGCAACGCCGCCTGCGAGACGAGCACGAGGTCGGCGGGGGCCTTGGCGGCGATCTTGAAGCTCACGCCCTCGCCCTCGTCGTAGCCGCGCGCCTGGGCCAGGTACAGGCCGACGTCGTTGGCGTCCGGCGAGGAGTCCAGCGCCACCGTGACGTCCCCGAACGAGCCCGTCGACCGGGCGCCGCCGCACCCCGCGAGCACGGCCGCCAGCATCGCGATGGTCCACCAGCGCACCCCGGTATGGTGCCAGTGGATGCGCCGGGTCACATACTCGCGCAACGTCACGCTCTCACTCTCGCGAACGTGCCGTTGCCACTGCAAGTACTGCTCCTTCGCCACCCACAAGCCGCACCTGCACTCGCCTGCGGAGGTCGAGCGGCTGATCGACCGGGCCGCGCGACGCGGCGTCAAGGAGCTGCTGGTCCTGACCGGCGAGGCTCCCGCGGTCCAGCCGCAGCTCGACGAGCTCGGCTTCGGAGACTTCACCGCCTACGTCGTGTGGGCCTGCGAGCGCGCCCTCGAGCGCGGCATGCTCCCGCACCCCAACCTCGGCGTCGTGTCGCGCGAGGAGCTGGTGCGGTTGCGCGAGGTCACCGCGAGCCAGGGCCTGATGCTCGAGTCGACCAACCCCGACCTCGTCGCCCATCAGGGGTCGCCGACCAAGCACCCGCAGGTGCGACTGGACTTCATCCGCACCGCCGGGGAGCTCCGGATCCCGTTCACGAGCGGCATCCTCGTCGGCATCGGCGAGTCCGAGCAGGACCGGATGGAGTCCCTGGAGGCGCTCGCGGGCTTCGATCACATTCAGGAGATCATCCTCCAGAACTTCGTGCCGCACCGGCGCTACTACGGCGAGGAGCCGGCCGAGATCGCGACCGACGCGGCCGAGCGCTACTGGCGCACCGGGCTCTCCGACGTCCCGCACCGCGACGCGCCCAAGTGGGCCTGCCCGGTGACGATCGACGACATGGTGCGGCTCGTGCAGGAGACGAGGCGGCTGATGCCGGACGTCGGCATCCAGGTCCCGCCGAACCTGGCCGACTGGTGGCCGCAGCTCGTCGAGGCGGGCGCGACCGACCTCGGCGGCCTGTCGGCCAACGGCGACCACATCAGCCCCGAGCACCCGTTCCCGTCGCCGCTGCAGGTGCGCCGACGCCTCGAGGGCATCGCCGCGCCGACCGAGCGGCTGTGCGTCTATCCGCAGTACATGACGCAGGAATGGCTCGCGCCGCGCGTCCTGGAGGTCATCGAGGACCGCTTCCGCACCTTCATCCCGCGCCGCGGCCGGGCCGGCGTTCTGCCGGAGACGATCGCCGCCGCCCGCGAGGGACTCCCGCTCACCCCCGAGGAGCTGGAGGCGATGTTCGCCGAGAGCCGCCCCGAGGTGATCGAGGACATGCGCCAGGCCGCCGACGAGCTGCGCGCCGAGCTGGCCGGCGACCTCGTGACGTTCGTCGTCAACCGCAACATCAACGTCTCCAACGTGTGCACGGTCGGCTGCGCGTTCTGCGGCTTCGGCGTCTCGCGCCGCTCGCCGGACGCCTATGAGCACTCCCGGGCCGACTTCGTGCGCCGCATCCACGACGCGATCGCGTTCGGCGCGACGGAGATCTGCATGCAGTCGGGCATCCATCCGGACTGGGGGCTGGAGGACTACCTCGGCTGGCTGCGGCTCGCCAAGGAGACCGCGCCGGACATCCACCTGCACGCCTACAGCCCGATGGAGGTCGCGCACATGTGCGACGTCAGCGGGCTCTCCCCGCATGCGGTCTTCGAGCAGCTGCGCGAGGCCGGCCTGGGGAGCGTCCCGGGCACCGCCGCGGAGGTGCTCGACGACGGCGTCCGGCAGCGCATCAGCCCGAACAAGCTGCCCGTCGCGCGCTGGGTGGAGATCATCACGGCGGCGCACGAGATCGGGCTGCGCTCGACCGTGACGGTGATGTTCGGCCACATCGAGACGCCTGCCGAGCTCGCCGAGCACATGCGCGTCGTCCGCACGCTGCAGGAGCGCACCGGCGGCTTCACGGAGTTCGTGCCGCTCTCGTTCATCCCGTTCCAGACGCAGCTCGGCCGCAAGCACGGCATCCAGGAGATCTCGCGCGAGGAGAACCTCAAGCACACGGCCGTCTTCCGGCTGGCGCTCGGCCGGACGATCCCGAGCCTGCAGGCGAGCTGGGTCAAGATGGGGCTCGACGCCGCGACCGAGGCGCTGCGCTGGGGTGTCAACGACCTCGGCGGCACGCTGATGGAGGAGTCGATCTCGCGCATGGCGGGCGCCGACCACGGCGTCAAGCTCGACCCGGAGGACCTGATCGGCGCGGCGCATCGCGCCGGCCGTCCCGCCGCCGAGCGATCGACGCTCTACCGGATTCGCCGCAGATACGATCTGCGAGCCGTTGCCTGATCTCATCCTTGGCCCGCTGCTGCGGTACGCCTCGACCGACGACGCCACGATCTGGGTCCAGGCGGACGCGGCGTGCGAGGTCGAGGTCCGGCCCGAGGGTCTTGCGCCGAGCCGCGAGCGAACGTTCACCGTGCACGGGCGCCACTACGCGCTCGTGCACGTGACCGGGCTGCCGGCCGACGCGGCGACGCCGTACGAGGTGGCGCTCGACGGCGACGTCGTCTGGCCCGCGCCGGACTCCGCCTTCCCGCGCAGCGTCCTGCGGACGCACTCGGCGAAGGGGCCGGTGCGGATCGCGTTCGGCTCCTGCCGCGTCGCCGTCCCGAACGAGCCGCCGTACAGCCTGCGCAAGGACGAGGACCCCGAAGGGCGCGAGGTCGACGCGCTGCGCGGGCTCGCGCAGCGGATGGCGCGCACCGGCCCGGAGGAGTGGCCGCACGCACTGCTGATGCTCGGCGATCAGGTCTACGCCGACGAGGTCCACCCCGACGTCCAGGACCGCATCGACGGCGAGCAGGTCGTCGAGTACGACGAGTACGCCCAGCTCTACTGCGCCGCGTGGGGCGAGCCGACGATCCGCTGGCTGCTCTCGACGGTGCCGAGCGCGATGATCTTCGACGACCACGACGTCCACGACGACTGGAACACGTCGCTGGCGTGGGTCGAGGAGATGCGCAGGACCGAGTGGTGGCGCACGCGCGTGATCGCCGCGTTCGAGAGCTACTACGTCTACCAGCACCTCGGCAACCTCCCGCCCGCCGAGTTGGAGCGCGAGGAGCTCTACCAGCGGCTGCGCACCGAGCGCGACCCGACCGCGATCCTGCGCGCGTTCGCCGAGCGCGCCGACCGCGAGGTCGACGGCACGCGCTGGAGCTTCTGCCGCGACATCGGGCCGGCTCGCGTCGTGATGGTCGACTCGCGCGCCGGGCGCGTGCTGACGCCCGGCCACCGCTCGATGGTCGACGCCGCAGAGTGGGAGTGGATCTCCGAGCACGCTCGCGGCGACGTCGAGCACCTGCTGATCGGCACGTCGCTGCCCTTGATCCTCGCGCCCGCCCTGCACCACCTCGAGGCGTGGAACGAGGCGATCTGCGACGGGGCCTGGGGCCGGCACGCGGCGCGCGCCGGCGAGAAGCTGCGCCAGACGCTCGACCTCGAGCACTGGGCCGCGTTCGGCACGTCCTTCGAGGCGATGTGCGAGCTGCTGCGCGAGGTCGGCTCAGGCCGCCGCGGGCGCGCGCCGGAGACGATCACGGTGCTGTCCGGGGACGTCCATCACGCATACCTGGCGCAAATCGGCTTCCCGCCTGGTGCGGGCGTCTCATCTTCGGTCTGGCAGGCGGTCTGCTCGCCCTTCCGGAACCCACTTGACACCAATGAGCGGCGCACCATCCTCACGGCCTGGACCCCCGCCGCCACGCGTGTTGCACGCGCGCTCTCGCGCGCCGCCGGAGTCGGCGCGCCACCCGTCGACTGGCGGCTCGTCCACGACGAGCCCTGGTTCAACAACCAGGTCGGATGGATCGAAGTCGACGGTCCGCGCGCCCGGTTCCTGCTAGAGAAAGCTGTGCCTGAGGAATCGCACGGCGGGCAGGTGCAGATGGAGCGGGTGTTCTCGCGGCCCATCGAACCCAATCGCAAGTACGCGAGGACTTAAGACACACGTTCGCCGCTGGAGTCATGATCAGGTAGCGAACCGTCTGGAGCCGCTACGCACCCTGTGACCCGAACTGATGCCGAACTGCTTGCCTGCGCAAGCCGGGATCCACTCGCTTTCCGCGAGTTCTACGACCGCTACGCCACTTGGGTGCGGTCATGGTTCTTGCGTCATACGGGTTCGGAGAGTGCCGCGCTGGACCTCACGGCGGAGACATTCGCCCAGGCGTGGCACTCGTCGCGACGGTTTCGTGATATGGCGGACGGCTCGGGTGCGCCCTGGCTGTTCGGCATCGCGCGCAACCTGCTGCGGCAGTACCACAAGCACAATCGAATCGAAAGTGCAGCTCGCGAGCGGCTCGGCCTTCCGGCCGCGTTCTCGGACTGCGAGGAGTACGACGCCGTCGACGAGCGCTTGGAGGCCGGTTCGCTGGCCCCGGCACTGCGGCTCGCCTTGCGGGCATTGCCCCGCGAGCAGCGCCGCGCCTTGGAGCTGCGCATCGTGCACCAATTGGAATATGACGAGGTCGCAGGCGCGCTTGGCTGTAGCCAGAACGCCGCGCGGCTACGAGTATCGCGAGCGCTCCGCTCGCTTGGACTGAAGTTGAATGGAGCCGAAGCATGAGCTCACCGGTCGCCGTCGAGCCCACCCACGCCCGCCGCGTCGCCGAGCGCACGCGAGCCGCGCGCCTGATCCGCGACTCGATCGGGCTCTTGAGCTCGAAGTGGTCCGTAGACGTGCTGTTGGCGTTGGGCGACGGCACCCGCCGCTATCACGAATTGCTCGAGGAGCTGACTCCGATCTCGGAGAAGGTCCTCACGCAGACGCTGCGCGCGATGGAGCGCGACGGGCTCGTGATGCGCCGCGTCCACGCCGAAGTGCCGCCGCGTGTCGAGTACGCGCTGTCGCCGCTCGGCGCCACGATGGCCCCGCCCTTGAAGGCGCTCGGGTCGTGGACGCTCACACACGGCAAACGCGTCGAAGAGGCGCGCGACCGCTTCGACGCGCGCCTGCAGAGCCGCGCCCGGGCCGCCTAGCGGCCGCGCCGCTCACGCCGCGAGCCGGCGGATCTCGACGCGCTCGTCGTTGATGCGCACCTCGAACGCCGGCTGCGGCGCCGTCGCGGGTCCCTGCCGCACGGCGCCGTCGCGGCGGTCGAAGCGCGAGCCGTGGCAGCTGCAGACGATCTCGTCGCCCTCGAGCGATCCGTCGCTCAGCGAGCACCCGCGGTGCGAGCAGCGGTCGTGGATCGCGAACAGCTGCTCGCCGTCGCGCAGCAGCAGGACCGGCGTGTCGCCGACGACCACGCGCATCGGCCGGCCGTCGATCAGCTCCGCCGCGCCGGCCGCCGGCGTCCAGTCCGCCGGGCCAGGGTCGTAGACCGTCTGGTCGGGCCCGACGCCCTTGGCGAACGAGAGGTGGCCGCCGAGGTAGCCGCCCGCGAGCAGCGCCGCGGCGCCGCCCAGCCGCAGCGCAGCCGCGCGCCGGCCCGCGGCGCCCAGCGAGCCGGCGTAGAGGAGGAGCGCGGTGGAGTTGGAGAGTGCGTGCACGAGGCCGGAGCGCCGGACGCCGTCGTCCACCGGCTCGGCGTCGGCCCAATCGTTGGCGCCGGTCATCACCGTCGGCCCGGCCGCCGCGATCCCGGCGCCTACGAGCCGCCGGCGGGCGCGCTCGCCGTCGTCGCCGCCGAGCAGGTCGAGCAGCGTCGAGCTGAGGAACGTGCCGATCACCACGTCGGTGAGCACCGGGTGCACCGCGTGCCCGAGCCACGTGCCGCTCAGCGCGTCCTTGAGCGGCTCGCGCGCGAACGCGCCCCGCACCCATTTGCCGATCGCCTTCGCGGGCGCGTCGAGCGCGGCAGCGCCCTCCACGGCCTGCACCACGGGTTCGAGCGGAGTCGGTCGGCGAGAGGGCGTCATGGACGGGGCGCTACCCGGTCGCCCTGCCACCGATGCGTGCTCCACGCGCAGCGGCGCGCTCTAGTCCCGAGCCCGACAGCGCCCGCGCGGTCCGGGCTCGCGGACTCCGGCCGGGAGCGGTCGCGCCTAATGAGCGCGGTGATCCTGTCGCGGTTCTTGAACGCGAGCCGGCTGCGCCGGCGTGGATGTCGAGGCTGCCGGTCCTGCCGCCGCGCCGCGACGTGGCGGGCGCGGGGGTGGAGCGGCGACCCGGCAACGCACTCGTCAACGTGCCGAGGGCCTTCGCGGCGGCTGACCGCCGCTGCGGCCGCGGACGGCTGCGTTGCAGCCAACCGCCGCGGCGCCGGGGCCCCGGCCGGGCGCGGCGCCCGGCCGGGGATGGGGTTCGTGCGGTGGTCGGCATGGGGCTCCTCGTCGACGCGGGACTACTCGCGAGGGTCGCCGTCGGTCTCGATGCGCTCCTTGCGCACCTCTTCGCTGACGGTCTCCTGCTCCGTGCGCGTGTCCTTCGCCATGCGCACGCGCTCCTTGGGGACCGTTCGCTTCTCGACGACGGGCGTCTCCTCGTGCAGCACGACCTCATGCTCCTCCTCGGAGATCGCGGGCCCGTCCAGCGCGTCGTCGACGTTGTCGCCGGTGATCGGCTCGCGCTCGATGCGGACCTCCTCGCGCTGCACCGGGACGGTCTTCGTGACCTCCTCGGTGACCACGTACTTGCGCAGGCGGGCGCGGCCGGACTCGCGCCGCTCGGTGCCGACGCGCAACTCCTCCTCGGAGCGCGTCATCGCGTCGTCGGTCGTGGGCCCCGAGGTGTCGCGGCCGACCGAAGCGGACGAGTCCCAATCGCCGTAGTCGCCCCGACCGTAATGCTCGTAGAGCCGCTGCTCCTCCTCGGTCGATAGCTCACCGTCGGCGTCCACGTTCGGCGCGTCCTTGATCTGGTCCTTGGTGTACGCGAGCCGGACCTCGTCGCCGCGGCTCTCGGCACCGGAGATCGGCACGAACGTGGTGCGCATGCCGAACAGGCCGGTGTTGACCGTGGCCCACTCCGGCTCGGCGCTGCTGCGGTCGAGATAGATCTCGTCGATCTTGCCGATCTTGTCGCCGTTGCTGTCGACGGCGCTCATGCCGCGCCAGCGCTGCACGTCCTCGGGTGTCCTGGTGCTCATAGGAAGCCTCCTTGTCGTGGGATCGCCGTTGCGCTCCCCGACCCGTCGGACCGCAAAACGAGACGTGGTCCGCGATTGCACCAAGCAAAATGGGACGTCGTGTCCGGTTTACAATGGCCTCATGGCGTCGAACCCGCACGGCCGCCGCCGGCGCGAACGCAGCGACGTGGCGCTGAACCGCTCCAAGCTCGTCGAGGCGGCGCGAGACCTCTTCGCTCGCGACCCGAACGCCGAGATGGGCGAGATCGCCGCCGCCGCGGGCGTCGCGCGCTCGACGGCCTACCGGCACTTCGCGACCCGCGAGGAGCTGCTTGGCGCGGTCCGCACGCAGGTGCGCGACGACGCGGAGGCCAACGACGAGGAGCACCTGCGGCCCCCCGGGGAGCTCGCCGATCTGGTGCCGTCGCCGCTGTCGGTCACCGAGGTGCTCAACAAGGTGCCGCCGTTCCAGTTGGGAGACCAGATCGTCGCCGAGGCGCAGCGGCTCGACGGCGTGACGTCCGCCGCCGTGTATCTGATCGACCTCGAGGGCTCGACGATGCAGCGGTTGGCCGGTCCCGGCACCTTCCCAGACCGGATCTCGGTTCCCCTGGCCGTCGGCCCCGAAATCCCGCGCGAAGGCGTCGCCCCGCTGCGCGCGCTGATCGAGGACCTGCTGCCCGGTGCGGTCGTCGCGCCGATGTACCTGCGCGGCCGCGCGACCGGGGTGCTGATGGCAGTCGGCGCGGCCGGCGACGCGCTCCGCGACCTCGCCGCGGAAGCGGCCGCCGCGCTCGGTCTGGCGGTCGAGTACACCGACCACATCGACAGCGTGCGGCGCCTCCGCCCGACGAGCCCGGCGGCGGAGATCCAGCAGCATCTGCTCCCGCCGCGCATCCTGCGCATCGGCGGGGCGCTGATCGCCGGCAACGTGCTCCCGGGCTACGACATCGGCGGGGACTGGTTCGACTGCGCCGAGAACCACGAGTGCGCGTGGATCGGCATCTCCGATACGACGGGGCGCGGTCCGGCCGCCGCGGGCCTGGGCACGGTGACGCTCGGCGCCTTCCGCGCCGCTCGCCAGCGCTCGGCGGACCCGGCGCGAGCCGTCACGCTCATGCATGAGGTGCTGAGCGAGGTGGCGCGCGAAGCCGTCACCGCGACGGCGACGATCGCGAGCTGGAACGGTCCCACCTCGTCCGTGAGCTGGCTTACGTGCGGGGAGCACGCGCCGATCCTGGTCGGCGCCGATGGCGCGGTCGAGGTGCTCGGCGACGGCGTCCTGCCTGCCTTGGGCGATTCCGCGATGCCGGGGGAGAAGGCGGTGCAGCGGAGGCGCCTGGGCGCGGGGGAGCGGTTGCTGCTGCTCTCGGACGGCGTACTCGACCGCCCGACGGTGGAAGGCGGCACGCTCGGCCTCGACGGGATCCGCCGCGCGGTCGCGAAGGCGCCCGCGGACTCCGCGGCCGGAACGCTGCGTGCGATCGAGGACGCCGTGCGCGCGGCGATCGAGGACCCGCTCTCCGACGACGCGACCGTCGTCGTGCTCGTCCCGAGCCGGACGGCGCCAGGCTGATCGGCGCGATCGCCCGTCGCGGGGCGTGCCCCGAGCGCGTCGAGCACGCGGATACGCTGCGCGGCGTGCACCGGATCGAGCCGCTCGGCGTCTCCGCCCTCGACCGCGTCGAGCCGCTGTGGCTGGCGATGGTCGCCCATCACCGCTCGGTGACCGACCTGCGGGTCCGCGCGCCGGAGGAGACGTGGCGCAGGCGGCGGGCGGAGTACGCCGGCTGGCTGCAGCGCGGAGACGGGTTCATCCTCGCGGCGGTGCCCGAGGGCGGCGGAGAGCCGGACGGCTATGCGGCGGTGCGCGTGCACGAGGCGACCAGCCCGACGTTCGACCTCGGCGAGCGCGTCGGCGACCTGGAGTCGCTCGCGGTCGCCGAGCGCGCGCGCGGCGCCGGCATCGGCACGCAGCTGATCGGCGCGGCGCGCGAGCGGCTGCGCATGCAGGGCGTCCGGCACTGGGTGGTCTCGGTCATCGACGCGAACCCGGACGCGCGGCGGCTGTACGAGCGCGAGGGGTTCCGGCCGTTCTTCTCGAGCCTGGTGGCGCCGATCGAGTGAATACCCTTCCGCGCCCTTATGGCTCGGAAACTCCTGATCGCGCTCATCCTGCTGCTCGCCGCTCCGCCGGCGGCACAGGCCGCGACCGTCAAGATCTACTTCACCAAGGGCGAGCAGCTCTCGCCCGTCGAGCGCGACGTGCCCAACGGCGCGGGCGTCGTCACCGCGACCGTCCAGCAGTTGCTCGACGGGCCTACGAAAGCCGAGGCGCGCGCCGGATACGGCAGCGCGATCCCGGAGGGATCCAAGCTCGCCTCCGCGCGCATCGACGCGTCGCAGCGGCTTGCGATCCTCGACTTCAGCGGCACGTTCGGCTCCGCGAAGGCGCTGCCGAACAGCGATGACCAGTTCCGCGAGGTCTACGGCGCGCGGCTCGCGCAGGTCGTCTACACGATCTCGGCGCTGACCGGGCTCGACAGCGTCAACGTGCACGTGCCCGGCCAGACGGCGCGAACGCTGTCGCGCGAGGACTTCGAGCGCACGCGCTTCACGACGCCGCAGACGCCGAAGGTCAAGACGCCCGCGCCGGCCGATCCGCGCGCGGTCCAGACGACGCTCGCCACGCTCGGCTATCTGCCGCCCGAGGCCGTCACCGGCGCGTTCGACTACCGCACGCAGCAGGCCGTGGTCGCGTTCCAGGCGTGGGAGGGCCTGACGCGCGACGGCGTCGTCGGTCCGCAGACGGCCAAGCGGCTCGGCTCCGCGGCCAAGCCCGTCCCGCTGTCGGGCGCGCCCGGCCGCCACATCGAGATCTACCGCCGGCGCGGCGTCGTGCTGCTGATCGACGGCGCGACCGTGGTCCGTGCGATCCACACCTCCACGGGGATCGGCGGCGACGCCCCGGACCTCGGGACCCCGCCCGGGTCCTGGAAGGTCTACCGCAAGGAGCAGCGCTCCTGGTCGGTGCCGTACAAGGCGTGGCTGCCGTACGCCGCCTACTGGAACGCCGGCTGGGCGCTGCACGGCTACGGCGACGTGCCGTCGCGGCCGGCCTCCCACGGCTGCGCCCGGCTGCCGATGCCCGAGGCGAAGGTCGTCTACGACTTCGTCTCGATCGGGACGCCCGTGCGCGTCATCTGAAGTTCGGGAACGGCGAGGCGGGGCGGCGTCGAGCGTGCGGCGCGCGATGAACACGAGCACGCCGCGGGACTCGCGGTCGTAGAGGGCGGCGAACGCCTCGGCATCCTGCATCGCACTACAAGTGCCGCGAGGGCGCGGCGCTGTGACGCCGGATTCAGCGGAAGAGGTCGTCCTCGAGCGCCCGGATCAGCGGGGCGACGCCCGGGCCGTCGCCGCCGGTCACGTGACGGCCGAGGCCGCGCAGGCGGACCGCGGGCTCGCGTGAGTCCTTGGCACGCGCGAGGTCGGCGGCGGCCGCCGCCTCGTCGGCGGTCGCGATCACGGTGGCGCGCATCTCGCGGCCGGCGGTGTCGGGCAGCCCGCGCCAGTCGTCGAGCGGCCGCAGGCCGGCGACCCCGATCGCGATCTCGCACTGTCCGGTGCGCCAGGCGCGGCCGAAGGAGTCGGTGATCACGATCGCCGGACGGCCCGGAAGCATGGCGCGCAGCGCCCGTGCGGAGGCGTCCGGATCGAGCGGGAGGAGGATCAGCGTCTCCGGGTCGGTCGCATTGGACGCGTCGACGCCGGCGTTCGCGCAGACGAACCCGTGATGCGTGCGGCAGATGAGCCGGCCGCCGTCGGCGCGCACGATCTGCGTGGCCTCCGACAGCACGACCTCGACCTGGCGCGGATCCTTGCCGAGGTCGGCGGCCAGCGCGCGGGCGCGGGTACCGGGGGAGACGTCGGCGAGCGCGACGATCCTCCCCTCGGCCTTGGAGACGACCTTGTGCGCGATCGCGACGACGTCGGTCGCCTCGAAGCCTCCGATCGCGTCGCCGGCGCGCGCGAGGATGGCCGCGAGGTCATCGCCCGGGCGCACCTCCGGGATGCCGGGAAGCGCGTCGAGGGCGATCACGCGGCGGCGGAGGCGTGGGCGTCGAGCAGGGCGCGGGTGCGCGGGGCGCCGCCGGCGTGGGCGGCGAGCGCGGCGCGCAGCGCCTGAAGGTCGTCCGGCGTGTCGACGTCGAGCCTGAGCGAAGGGACCTCGCAGACCTCCGCCCGTCCGCCCGCGAGGGCGCTGTGGCGGGCGAACGAGCCGGTCCCGAACGCCGGCGCGATCGCCGACGGCGGCGTCAGCAGCAGCGCGTTGGTCCCGGTGCCGTGGCGGTCGGGCACGATCACGACCGCAGCCGTGCGCGCGAGCAGCTGCATGACCTCCGCGGGGTTCAGCGCCGGGCAGTCGCCGGGGACGAGCAGCGCCCGCCCGGCGCCGCGCTCGACCGCCGCGTCGATCCCGCGCGAGGCGGCCGCCGACTGGCCCGCCTCCTCCGGATCGTGCACGACGTGCGCGCCGGCGGCGTCCGCTGCGCGGGCGGCGGCCGGCTCGGCCGTCACGACGATCACGTCGTCCAGTCCCGGCACCTGTCCGAGCGCTGCAAGCACGTCGCCGACCATCGCCTCGGCGAGCGTGGGGCGGTGCGGGAACGCGCTCCCGAGGCGCGACTTGGCGATCCCGAACGACTTGACCGGCAGAACGGCGGCGGTGCGCAAGACCCGTCTCAAGCTAGTGCATCGGCGAACTCGACCGTCGCGCGCGCGATCCGGCGTCGCGCTTCGGGCGCCGAGAGCTCGACGTCGGTCTCGAGCGTGGGCACGTGGGACGCGCGCCGGTCGGCCACGAGCCCGTCGATCAGGCCGTCGTAGTGCGCTGCGATCCCGTCGGAGTCCTGCGAGCGCCCCGCCCACCTCAGGCACTCGGCGGTGGGGCCCTTGAGCACCTCGCCGCGCACCAGCGGCGACACCGCGACGACCGGCGCGGACGCCTCGCGCAGCTCGTCGCCCAGCACGGCCAGGATCGGGTCGATCGACAGCACCGGGTTCGACGGCCCGATCACGATCGCCCGCGCGCCCCGGATCGCCTCGACCGCCTCGGGCGCCGGCCGCGCCGTCGCCGCACCGCGGAACTCGACGTCCTCGATCGGCCCGCCGCCGCGCCGGCGGATCATGAAGTCCTGGAACGGCCGCCACTCTCCGGCCGCCCGCACCCAGGTGCGCAGCTCGTCGTCCGACGGGGCCAGGATCCGCGCCGGGACGCCGAACGCGCGCCGGAGGTCGTCGAGCGCCTCGGTCAGCCGCGCGCCGTCCTCGAGCCGGCGCGCGCGGTGCAGGCCGATCGCGAGGTCGCGGTCGCCGAGGTTGAACCAGATCGGCTCGCCCAGCGCGCGCAGCTGGTCCATCGCGGCGAACGTGTCGCCGGCGAGCCCCCAGCCGCGCTCGTCGATCGAATCCGCCAGCCAGAACGTGACGAGGTCGGGATCGGGGCACACGTGCGCGCCGTAGATCTCGATGTCGTCACCGGTGTTGGCGATCACCACGAGGTCGGAGCCCAGCTCGTCGAGCATGCCGCGAGCCAGCTTCGCCCCTCCGGTGCCGCCTGCGAGCAGGACCACGGAAGCCACGAGCCGGAGACCCTATATCGTCATCGCGCATATGCGTCTGGACGGATCGATCGCGCTCGTCACCGGCGGGGCGTCCGGCATCGGCGCCGCCACGGTGCGCCGGCTCGCCGCCGAGGGCGCCCGCGTCGCGGTCGCCGACATCGACCTCGAGGGCGCGCGCGAGGTCGCGGGCGAGATCGGCGGCGTCGCGGTCGAGATGGACGTCGCCGACCACATGTCGGTCCGGATGGGCGTCGCCGCGGCGTCGGTGGAGTTCGGCCCGCCCGACATCCTCGTCAACAACGCCGGCACCGACCGCTTCGCGTTCTTCGTCAACACCGACGAGGAGACCTGGGACTTCGTGCTCGGCGTCAACCTGCGCGGGACGATCGCCGTCACGCACGCGGTGCTGCCCACGATGCAGCGCAGCGGCCGCGGCTCGATCGTCAACGTCGCCTCCGAGGCCGGCCGGGTCGGATCCCAGGGCTCGGCGATCTACTCCGCCGCCAAGGCGGGCGTGATCGGCTTCACGCGGGCTATCGCGCGCGAGTCGGCGCGCTTCGGCGTGCGCGTGAACGCGGTCGCGCCCGGCCCGATCGAGACGCCGCTGCTGAACTCCGCCGAGGAGCAGCTGGGGGAGATCGGCGCGCGGCTGAAGCAGGGCATGATCGACGCGACGCAGCTCAAGCGCGCCGGCACGCCGGACGAGGTCGCGGCGACGATCGCGTTCCTCGCCGGGCCCGACGCGTCCTACGTGACCGGCCAGACCGTCAACGTCTCCGGGGGCCTCTCATTCGCGTGAACGTCCGCGAGGTGGGGCCGCGCGACGGCTTCCAGAACGAGCCCGAGGTCGTCCCCACCGACGAGAAGCTGCGGCTGATCGGGCTGCTCGCGGCGTCGGGCCTGAAGCGCATCGAGGCGACGAGCTTCGTGCGCGCCGACGTGATCCCCCAGCTCGCCGACGGCGCCGAGGTGCTGCGCAGGATCGACGTCCCCGGCGACGTCGCGATCAGCGTCCTGATCCCGAACGAGCGCGGGCTCGAGAACGCGCTCCGGCTGCGCGACCGCTTCCAGGAGATCAACGTCTTCCTCTCCGCCTCCGAGACGCACAACCGCAAGAACGTCAACCGCTCGATCGAGGAGAGCCTGAGCGGGCTCGAGCGCGTCCTGGGCCGCGCGCGCGAGGAGGGGCTGCGTTGCGAGGGCGTGATCTCGGTCGCCTTCGGCTGCCCGTACGAGGGCCACGTCCCGCCCGAGCGCGTGTTCGCGATCGCGCGCCGCCTGCGCGACGCGGGCGCCGAGGAGATCGGCTTCGGCGACACCACGGGGATGGCGAACCCGGCGCAGGTGCGGTCCTACTTCCCGGCCGCGCGCGACGCGCTCGGCGAGGACGTCGAGCTGACCGCGCACTTCCACAACACGCGCGGCCAGGGCCTGGCGAACGTGCTGGCCGCGCTCGACGCCGGCGTGCGCTCGTTCGAGTCGAGCTTCGGCGAGCTGGGCGGCTGCCCGGTGCCCGCCGGCGCGACGGGCAACATCGCGACCGAGGACCTCGTCTCGATGCTGCACGAGATGGGCGTCGGGACGGGGATCTCGCTGGACGCGCTGCTCGAGGCGGCGCGCGCGGTGCAGGAGGTGCTCGGGCGCCCGCTCGGGTCGCACCTGCTGACGGCCGGACCGGTCGAGTGGAACGACTCGCCCCGCTGACCACGCTGCGGCTCGGCGGCCCCGCTGACCGGATCGTCGAAGCGCACACCGAGGAAGAGCTCGTCGCCGCGATGCGTGAGGACCCGGCGCTGGTGCTCGCCGGCGGGTCCAACGTCGTGATCGCCGACGAGGGCGTGCGCGGCACCGTGCTCCACGTCCTGACGCGCGGCGTCGAGCGCGATGGCGACCTGCTCGTCGTGCAGGCGGGCGAGCCGTGGGACGGGTTCGTCGCGCGCTGCGTCGAGCACGGCGAGCAGGGGATCGAGTGCCTCTCCGGGATCCCCGGCTCGACCGGCGCGACGCCGATCCAGAACGTCGGGGCGTACGGCCAGGACGTCTCGGAGACGATCGCGTGGGTCCGCGTCTTCGATCGCGAGACCGGGCGGGTCGAGACGATGCCGGCGGCCGCGTGCGGGTTCGACTACCGCCACAGCGTCTTCAAGTACCACGACCGCCGCGTCGTGCTCGCGGTCGCGTTCCGCCTGCGGGACTCGCCCGTCTCCGGCCCATTGCGCTACGCCGACCTGTGCCGTGGGCTGGGCGTCCCGGTCGGCGGCAGCGCGCCGCTGGCCGACGTCCGCGAGGCCGTGCTCGCCCTGCGCCGCGGCAAGGGCATGGTGATCGATCCGGCCGACCCCGACTCGGTCAGCGCCGGATCGTTCTTCACGAACCCGATCCTCACGCCGGAGGCGTTCGCCGCGATCCCGGGCGACCCGCCCGCCTTCCCGGAGCCGGATGGCCGCATCAAGACATCGGCGGCGTGGCTGATCCAGCGCTCCGGGTTCGAGCGCGGACACGGCGACGGGCGCGCCGGAATCTCGTCCAAGCACACGCTCGCGCTCGTCAACCGGGGCGGCGCGACCACCGCCGAGCTGATGGCGCTGGCGCGCGAGATCGCGGGAGCCGTGCGCGGCGCGTTCGGCGTGGACCTGCACCCCGAGCCGGTGCTCGTCGGACACGCGTGGTGACGCGCGACAGCGCCGCTGCGGCGCTTGCCTTGCGGCCCTGATTGTGTTCGAGTCCGCGACCACATGCCTCGACTTCGCCTTCTGGGCGCCGCGCTGCTGACGGGCGGCGCGCTCGCCTCCGTGCCCGCGTCGGCGTCGGCCGCGCCGCCTCCCAACGACAACTACCTCGCCTCCTGGACGATCGACAAGGCCGAGTACACCGACCAGGTCGACACGACGGAGGCGACGACCCAGGCCGACCTCTTCGATCCGAGCCCGAGCGGCGAGGCGCTCGGCGGTTACGGGCCGGAGAGCACGAGCTGCAACGGCGCGCCGATCGGCAAGACGGTCTGGTACGACCTGCGCCCGCCGAGCGCCGGCGGCATCGAGGTCAAGACGAGCGCGGCGTTCGACTCGACCGTCGCGGTGTACGAGTGGAACCCGCGGAACTCGCGCATCACCAAGCTCGTCAAGTGCGTGAATACGCCGGGGACGGCGGAGGACCTGATCCTCGACGTGCAGAAGGGCAAGGCCTACACGTTCCAGGTCGGCGGCGCCGGCGGCGCCGGCGGCCCGCTGAGCTTCGGCCTCGACTACTACCCCGACACCGACGGGGACACGATCCTCGACGCCCAGGACAAGTGCGTGTCGACGCCGGGCATCGAGCGCTTCGGAGGCTGCCCGCCGAGCCTCGACGACGACGTCAAGCCCAGCATCGGCTACGACAACACCGGCGACGGCATCCGCATCAACCGGCTGGTCGTGAGCAAGGTGCCCAAGGGCGCGAAGGTGACGGCCCGGGCCGGCGGGGCGTCGCAGACCGTCAAGGCCAAGCGCGCCGGCACCGTCAAGCTGACCAAGCTCGTCGGCCGGGCGGCGCGCTCGGGCACGAGCGTCGAGGTCCGGGTGACGCTGGGCCGCACCGGCGCCGGCACGTACAAGTTCGGGGCCACCGGCGCGTACTTCAAGTGGCCCGTCAAGGTCGGCGGGCTCGGCGCCCGCCTCGACCGCTGCCTGAAGGTCGGTTCCGCGAGCCGTCTCCAGCGCTGCTCGTGAAGCTCGCGCTCGGTGCCGTCGCGCTCGCGACGCTGGCGCTCGCCGCGCCCGCGCAGGCGATCGATCCCGGCCCCGCGGTGCTCGACTTCGAGGCGCCCTCGCCGGCCACCGCCGCCGAGGAGCTGTACCCGGCCTCGGGCGCGCACCTGCGCGTCATCCCGCCCAATTTCGGGTCCTTCGCGCTCGCCGACGGCTGCGGCGTCGTCACGCGCACCGGCCACGACAGCCCGCAGGGGCTCGACGTCTGCAGCGGCGGGACGCTGTGGCTGGAGTTCGACCAGCCGCAGACGAGCGTGTCGATGTTCGCGGCCGCGCTGACCGCGTTCGATCCCGAGTCCGAGGCGCGGGTCGACACGATCACCGCCGAGTCGTGGCCCGGCGAGCCGGGCGAGGGCGATCCGATCGAGCGGGTCGTGATCCCGAACGCCTCGAGCGCGTTCGGCGTGCCCGTCGTGCTCGGCACGCGGCTCAACATGCCGGCGATCCGCTCGGTCACCGTGACCGCCGGCAACCCGTTCGGCTCCGAGCTGATCATCGACGACATCACGTTCGGCGCGCACCCGCAGCCCGACACCGAGATCACCGCCGGCCCTGCGACGGTCAGCCGGTCGACCGACGCGGCGTTCGCCTTCACGGCCAACCAGAGCGAGACGGGCTACGCGTGCTCGCTCGACGGCGCTCCCGCGCAGGCGTGCCGGCCGCCGTTCTCGGCCTCGGGGCTGGCCGAGGGCTCGCACACCTTCACCGTCGCCGCGCGCGATCGCTACGGCACGTACGATCCCTCGCCGGCCGCCTACAGCTGGGCGATCGACCTCCATCCGCCGCCGTCGATCGTGCCGGCGCCCGACGGCGATCGCGACGGCGTCGCGGATGCGCTCGACAACTGCCCGGCGGCCGCCAACGCCGGCCAGGCGGACTCCGACAAGGACGGCGTCGGCGACGCCTGCGAGGTCGCCGAGCCGGGGACGCTCGCGCCGGTCACCGGCTCGCGCGTCGTCGTGACCGCGCTGAGCGGCGACGTGTTCGTGAAGCTGCCGGCGGACGCCTCCTCCTCGCGGCGGCTCGCGCAGACCGCGCCGATCTCCGGCTACGTGCCGCTCAAGGGCATCGCGGCGCTGCCCACCGGCACGCTGGTCGACGCGCGCAAGGGGCGCGTCGCGCTCGACTCGACGGTCGACGGGCGCCGGATCGGCGACGGCGGAGCGCGCCAGCGCGTGACGCTCGCCGCGGGCATCTTCCGGATCCGACAGGCGCGCGCCGCGCTCGGGTCGACCGCGCGCGTGCCGACCGACCTGATCCTCACGAGCGCCCCGGGCGCGGAGTCGGGCTGCCTGCGCACGCCGTCCAGCGGGCCGATCAAGGGCCGCGGACGCTCGCTCGTCCGGACGCTCGCGGCGAGCACCCACAAGGGGCTGTTCCGGATCGTCGGCGCCGCGGCGACGAGCACGGCGCGTGAGGCCACGTGGATCACCCAGGACCGCTGCGACGGCACCCGCACCGAGGTCGGCAAGGGCCGCGTGACGGTCGCCGCGGCGGCGACGGCGACCTCGTCGAAGCCGCGGACCGTGACCGTGAGGTCGGGCCGCTCGTACACGGTCAAGGCGCGGCTGTTCGCCGCCAAGCGGGCGACCCGATGATCCGCGCGCACGCGCTCGCGCTGCTCGCCGCCCTGGCGGCCGCAGCGCCGGCGCGGGCGCAGCTGGAACCGGCGCCGGCGACGATCACGTTCGAGAACGGGCAGACGAGCGCGGGCGTCACGACGGTCAGCTCCGATTGCATGACGACCGTTACCTCGGGCGGCCACGACGGCGGGGCGTATCTTCGGGCGTGCAACGGGAGCATCGTCTTCCAGGTGCCGCAGGCGATCGTCGAGCTGTGGGTGCGCGGACCGGAAGACATCACGCTCACGCCCTGCGACGGCGGCACGGCGTGTCAGCAGCCGGTCACGGTCCCGGCCACGACGACGTGGACGCCCGTGCCGCTGGAGGCCAACGACGCGTCGATCATGCAGGTCTACTTCACCGGCGGCGACATCGACGATGTCGCGTTCTCGCCCACGTTCCAGCCCGACACCGCGATCCTCTCCGGCCCCGCGACCTCCACCCCCGACACGGGCGCGACGTTCTCCTTCGCCTCCAACGTCGCCGCCACCGGGTACTCCTGCCGGCTCGACGACGCGCCCTCGGCGACACCGTGCCCGAACCCGCTCACGCTGACCGGCCTCGCGCCGGGCGCGCACCGGCTCAACGTCCGCGCGACCGACGCGTACGGCGCGACCGACCGCACGCCGGCGCAGCTCACGTGGACGGTGGTCCCGCCTCCTGACCGCGACGCCGACGGCGTCCCGGACGCCTCCGACAACTGCCCCGAGAAGGCCAACAGCGACCAGGCCGACGCCGACCGTGACGGCGTCGGCAACGCGTGCGAGCTGCTGCCGGCCGGCGACGCGCCGCCGGTCGCGGGCGTCAATGCGGTCGTGCAGCTCATCTCCGGCGAGGTCTTCGTCAAGCTGCCGGCCAAGACGCCGCTCGGCTTGCGGGGCATGCGCGCGCCGTTCCAGGAGACCGGGTTCATGCCGCTCAAGGGCATCGCCTCGCTGCCGGTCGGCTCGACCGTCGACGCCCGCAAGGGCGAGCTGGCGATGTCCTCGGCGGCCAACGGGTACGCGCCGGCCGACCGCAAGGCGCGCAGGACGCAGTCGCGCATCCGCGCCGGCATCTTCGCGATCAAGCAGGCGAAGCTGAAGAAGAAGGCGGCCAGGTCCGCGCGGATCTCGACCGACATCGGGCTCGTGACGCCGCCCGGCGCCGCGACGGCGTGCACCGCCTCGCGCAGCGCCAAGGGCGTCGTCCGCAGTCTGGGAGTGACCGCGAAGGGTGTGCTGCGCGCGCTCGGCGGCGCCGCCACGGCGACCGCCACGAGCGCCACGTTCGTCACGACGGACCGCTGCGACGGCACGCTCACGCAGGTCGGCAAGGGCAAGGTGAGCGTAGCCGTGAAGAGAAGCAAGAAGGCCGTCACCGTGCGGGGCGGCGGAGCCTACTTTGCGAAGGCGAGGCTGTTCGCTGCGAAGAAGGGCAAGCGAAGCAGCCTTCGGTAGCAATAAGATCCCGCGGCGGTGTCGGTCTTGGTCGGACTGTCGGTGCGAACGCGCTTCCTCCTGGCCGCGGTGCTGGCGACGCTGCCGCTGCTCTGCCTCGTCGCCTACTCGGCCGTCGACCGCTACCGCGCCGACCGCGGCCAGGCCCAGGCGCGCGCCACCAACCGCGCCGAGCTGTTCGCCTCGCTGCTCGCGGAGACCGGCGACTACGGGGCGCCGACGCAGCAGCGGCTGGACCTCCTGTTCAGGCTCACGGCGCTGCCCCAGGGCGCCTCGCTCGTCGTCTTCGCCGGGACGCATCCGAGCGTGCGGACCGGCGCCTCCGGCGCCGGGCCGCGGCTGAACGCGGACGCGCGCGCCGCGCTCACCCGCCGCTCCGGCGTCTTCACCGCGTCCGGCCCGGACGGCGTCGAGCGCGTCTGGGGCGTGCACGCGATCGGGCGCAGCGACTCGGCCGTGGCGTACGGGCTGCCGGGCGCCGGCGTCTACGGCGCGGCGCGCGACGCGCTGTGGCGCGATCTGGGCTTCGCCGCCCTGGCGGCGCTGGCGGCGCTGGGCGCCGCCTATCTCGCGGCGGGCAACGTCACCCGCCCGATCCGCCGGCTTGCCGCGCGCGTCGGCGGCAACGGCGACGGCCACGAGCTGGGCCGGCTCGAGCGCGGTTTCTCACGGCTGGGGGAGGCGGTCGAGACCCGCGAGGCCGAGCTGGCGCGCCAGACCGAGCGGCTGGCGACGCTGCATGCGATCGACCGCGCGATCCTCGACGCCGAGACGCCGGAGGAGGTCGCGGGCGCCGCGCTGACGCGGCTGCGCGTGCTGGTCGGCGCGACGCACGCGCAGGTCGTGGTGCTCGACCGCCAGGCCGCGGGCGGCATCTCGTTCGTCGTCGGCGGCGGCGACGAGCATGCGCTGCGCGGGCTCGACCGCCTCCGCGAGGGGGCGGACGAGGTCTACGAGACGACCGGCGGCGGCGGCGCGTACCTCGCGGTCCCGCTGCGCGCCGAGGGCGAGCTCGTCGGCGCGCTGAGCCTCGGCTTCCCGCAGCCGATCGAACGCGACGACGTGCGCGAGGCGACCCACGAGGTCGCCGCCCAGATCGCCATCGCGCTGCGCCACGCGCGCGTGCGCACCGAGCTGGCCGCCGTCCTCGACGCGGCGATGGACGCGATCGTCGTCGTCGACGGCGACCGCCGCTTCGTCGCCGCCAACGCCGCCGCGAGCCGGCTCTACGGGCTGTCCACCGGCGAGCTGATCGGCCGCCGCATGGACGACTTCGTCGGCGCCGAGCGCGCCGGGCGCGACTTCGCCATCTTCCTCGCCCGCGGCCGGGTCGAGGGGACGTGGGAGGGCTCGCACGGCGGCGAGCACCGCGTGCTCGACATCCGCGGGACGGCCGAGTTCCGGCCGGGTCTGCATCTGTTCGTCCTGCGCGACGTGACCGAGCGGCGCCGGCTCGAGGCGCAGCTGCGCCAGGCGCAGAAGATGGAGGCGGTCGGCCAGCTCGCGGGCGGGATCGCGCACGACTTCAACAACCTGCTGACCGTCATCAGCGGCTACGGGCGGCTCGCCGAGCGCCGCATCGGGGCGGGCCCCGGAGCGCAGGAGCTCAACGAGGTCGCGCGCGCGACCGAGCGCGCGACCCAGCTCACGCGCCAGCTGCTCGCGTTCTCGCGCCAGCAGGTGCTCGAGCCGGTGATCCTCGACGTCAACGAGGTCGTGACAGGGCTGCTGCCGATGCTCGACCGGCTGATCGGCGACGACGTCGCCGTCGCGGTGCTCGCCGCGGACGCGCTGCCGAGCGTGCGCGCCGACCGCCCCCAGCTCGAGCAGGTGATCATCAACCTCGCGATCAACGCCCGCGACGCGATGCCGGCGGGCGGGACGCTCACGTTCGAGACCAGCGGCGGCGGCGAGGTCTGCCTCGCGGTCACCGACACCGGCGTCGGCATGAGCCGCGACGTGGTCGAGCGCGCGTTCGAGCCGTTCTTCACGATCAAGGAGACGGGGCAGGGCACCGGGCTCGGGCTGGCGACCGTGCACGGCATCGTGACCCAGTCGGGCGGCCGCGTGACGATCTACTCCGAGCCAGGCCTGGGCAGCACGTTCCGCGTCTACCTGCCGGCCGTCGGCACCGCGGGCGAGACGCCCGCGCCGGCCGAGGAGAACGGCGCCGCGCGGCTCGGAGGCAGCGAGACGATCCTCGTCTGCGAGGACGAGGACGGCGTGCGCATGCTGATCGAGGTGATCCTGAGGGGCGAGGGCTATGAGGTGCTCTCGACCGCCGCCCCGCGCGACGCGCTCGAGCTCGCGGCCTCAGGCCGGCATGTCGACGCGCTCGTCAGCGACGTGATCATGCCAGAGATGTCGGGCCCGGACCTCGCGCAGCGGCTGAAGACGCTGCGGCCCGGCCTGCGGACGTTGTTCATCTCCGGCTACACCGCCGAGACGGTGCGCGGACGCGGGAAGCTGCCGCTCGGCAGCGCGTTCCTGGAGAAGCCGTTCGACCACGACTCGCTCCTGCGCGCCGTGCGGGCGCTGCTCGACCAACCCGCGACTAGCGACCTCTGAAGACCGGCGCGCGGCGCTCCGCGGCGGCCTGGACGCCCTCGCGCACGTCCTCAGAGCGCGCGCACTGCTCCTGCGCGGCGGCCTCGAGCTCGAGCGTCGTGGACAGCGCGGGGCGAGCGGACGCGTCCATCAGCCGCTTGGCGAGGCCGACCGCGATCGGCGCGCACGCCAACAGCTCGTCGGCGAGCTCCTGGGTCGCGGCGTCGAGCGCGTCCGGCGCCGCGATCCGGTTGGCCAAGCCGATCCGCTCGGCGTCGGCCGCGCCGATCACGCGCCCGGTCATGATCAGCTCCTTGGCCCGGCCGAGGCCGACGACCTGCGGCAGCCGCGAGGAGCCGCCGACGTCGGGCACCAGCCCGAGCCGCGTCTCCGGCAGCCCGACGAACGCGTCCTCGGAGAGCACGCGCATGTCGCACGCCAGCGCGAGCTCGAGCGCGCCGCCGAGGCACACGCCGTGAACCTGCGCGATCACCGGCTTGGTCATCTCCTCGGCGAGGTTCCAGGCGGCCAGGCACTCCCGCCGGAACGAGCGCAGGCGCTCGGGTCCGCCGGCCAGCGCGGCGAGGGCGGAGATGTCCATGCCGGCGGAGAACACCTTCCCGGCGCCGCGGAGGACGACGACGCGCACGGCGGGGTCGTCGGCGGCGTCGCGCAGGGCGGCGCCGGTGGCCTGCACGAGCGCCGCGTCGAACGCGTTGCGCTTCTGCGGGCGGTTGAGGATCACGTGGCGGACCGCGCCGCGGTCCTCGGCGATGACAAGGTCTGACACGACCGCCGAGCCTAAACGTCGGAGCGGCACCCCGATCTCTATCGTGAGCCGGGTGAACCTGGCGGGCGTGCGAGAACTCCTGCGCCCGCCGCCGCACCGCGGGCCGCTGATCGCGGCGGGCGCGGTCGTGCTCGGGGTCGGCATCGCGCTCGAGGAGCTGCGGCTCTCGGGCAGCCTCGGCACCGGCGTCCACATGCTGATCCTGCTGTTGCCGGGCGCGCTGATCTACTGGCTCGGCGCGCAGGCGCCCAACGAGGAGGGCCGCCCGCCGGGGTACCAGTCCGTGCTGCTGGTGACCGGGCTGCTGCTGCTCTACGCGGGGCTGCTGACCGCCGCCGACGTGCTCGGCGCCGACTTCGGGCCGTTCCCGGCGGGTGCGCTCGTGTGGACGTCGCTGCTCGCGGTCGGCCTCGCGCTGTGGCCGGCGCTCGAGCGCAACAGCGCGATCTGCCTGCTCCTGGCGGCGATCTTCGGCGGCATCGCGCTGTTGTCGCTGTGGCGGTTCGTCTTCCACGCCTCCTCGCAGACCCCCTATCGCTGGCTGCTGCTGGTGCTCGCGCTCGCGTGCGTGCTCGCCTCGCTGGCGCTGCGCGAGCCCGCCCCGCGACATGCGCAGCAGCTGATCAGCGCGGCCGGGCTCGCAATCGCCGTGATGGGCCTTGCCGGGCTGCTGGCGAGCCTCGTGACGTTCCTCTCGCTCGGCGCCGCGCTGCCCGGCCGGCTTCCCGGCTTCTGGGAGCTCGTCCTGCTCGCCGCGGGCTTCGGGCTGATCGCCTACGGCGCGCTGGACCGCGCGCCCGGGCCCGCGTATCTGGGCGTGCTCAACACGGGGTTGTTCATCGCCGCCGTCGCCGCCGGCCCGCAGCCGACGCTGTACTGGTGGCCGCTCACGCTGCTGGCCGTCGGCGTCGTCGCGCTCGGCGCCGGGCTGCGGCCGCGCCGGCCGCTCCCGCCCGAGCCGCGCGCCTACCGCGCCGGCGAGGCGCCGCTTGCCGCGCGCGCGGACGGCGACGAGATCGTCGTGCGCGTGCACGAGGAATAACCTCGAGGGCCTATGAGCGACTCCCAGCACGTCAAGGAGGCCTTCGATCGCGCCTACCTCGGAGGGCCGGAACGCCACCGGGCCAAGGCGATCGACCAGGGCAAGCTGCCGGTGCGCGAGCGCGTCGCCCGGCTGCTCGACGAGGGTTCGTTCGTGGAGGACGCGCTGCTGGCCAACTGGGAGGCCGACGGCCTCGGCGCCGACGGCGTCGTCACCGGCATGGGGACGATCGGAGGGCGCACGGTCGCGCTGATGGCCAACGACCCGACGGTCAAGGCCGGCTCCTGGGGGCCCAAGACGGTCGAGAAGATCCTGCGCATCCAGGAGGCGGCGCTCTCGCACCGGGTGCCGATGGTCTACCTCGTCGACTCCGCCGGCGCGCGCATCACCGACCAGGTGCAGATGTTCCCGGGACGCCGCCACGCGGGCCGGATCTTCTTCAACGAGGTGCGCCTGTCGGGCGCCGTCCCCCAGGTCTGCGTGCTGTTCGGCCCCAGCGCGGCCGGCGGCGCCTACATCCCCGCGTTCTGCGACGTGGTGATCATGCGCGACGGCAACGCGTCGATGTACCTCGGCTCGCCGCGCATGGCGGAGGCCGTGATCGGCGAGAAGGTCTCGCTGGAGGAGATGGGCGGCGCGAAGATGCACACCGGCGTCTCCGGCTGCGGGCACTTCCTCGTCAAGACCGACGAGGAGGGCATCGACCTCGCGAAGCGCTATCTCGGCTACTTCCCGACCTCCTGCGACGAGGAGCCGCCGGTCGCGCCGCCGGTGGAGCCGACCGCCCCGCTCCCCGCGATCCCGGCCGACGAGAACAAGCCGTGGAACATGCACGAGCTGATCGACGCCGTGTTCGACGCCGGCTCGTTCCTCGAGGTGCACAAGCGCTGGGCCAAGGAGGTCATCGTCGGGTACGCGCGGCTGGACGGGCGCGTCGTGGGCGTCGTGGCCAACCAGCCGAAGTTCAAGGGCGGCGTGCTGTTCGTGGACTCGGCCGACAAGGCCGCGCGCTTCATCTGGACCTGCAACGCGTACTCGATCCCGCTCGTCTTCCTCAGCGACGTCCCCGGCTTCATGATCGGCACGCAGGTCGAGCGCCAGGGCATCATCCGCCACGGCGCGAAGATGATCTCGGCGGTCAGCGAGGCGACGGTGCCCAAGCTGTGCGTGATCGTGCGCAAGGCCTACGGCGCGGGCCTGTACGCGATGGCCGGCCCGGCGTTCGATCCCGACGTGACGCTCGCCATGCCGACGGCCAAGATCGCGGTGATGGGCCCGAGCGCGGCGGTCAACGCGGTCTTCTACAACCAGCTGCAGGCGATCGAGGATCCCGAGGCGCGCGAGGCCAGGCGCGAGGAGCTCAAGCGTGAGTACGCCGAGGGCGTCGACCTGCTCCACCTCGCGTCCGAGCTCGTGATCGACGGCATCGTGCAGCCGGAGGACCTGCGTGCCGAGCTGATCAGGCGGCTCGCCCGCTACGCGTCCAAGCGGCGCGAGTGGCCGGCGAAGCGCAACGCGATCCCGCCCGCGTGATCTGCGAGGACTCGCACCTGCCTCGGCCGGAGGCCTCGTCACCGCTCCGCTCGGGGCTCGCGTTGCACGGAGCAACCGCCCAGGGGGCGGTTCTCCCGGGAGGCGTCGTGTGAGTGCGAGGCGTGCCGCGCTCGGGCGCCTCGTCGACCACGCGGCGCTGTTCCCGCCGGCGTCGCTCTCGATGCCGGACGCGGTCGCGGCGGATCGTGAGGCGCGTGCGGGGCGCTTCGCCTGGATGCTCGACCGCTTCATCGTCCCCGCCTCGCGGCTGGACGAGCTGCCCGCCGGGTTCGTGCCGCGACTGAGCGTGGTGGCGGACGTGAATCCGCTGCCGCCGCTTCCCGCGGCCGTCGAGTTCGTCGAGGCGCGTACGCCGATCCAGGCGCCGGACGGCGTGCGCGTGTTCACCGAGATCCGCCCGGGCGATCCGCTCCCGGAGGGCGACGCCAAGATCCGCTGCGGCGGCGAGACATTCCCGTCGGCCGAGGAGGTCGCGGCGTTCGTGATCGCCTGCCGCGACGCGGGCAAGGCGTTCAAGGCGACCGCCGGCCTGCACCACCCGCTCCGCACGCCCGAGCAGCATGGCTTCCTCAACCTGCTGGCGGCGGCGGTGTTCGCCTTCGCCTACGACCTCGACGAGCGCGATCTCGTGCAGCTGCTCGCCGAGGAGGATCCGGCCGCGTTCTCGCTCGACGACGAGGCCTTCGCCGCCCGCGGCCGCCGCGCCGGCGCGGGCGCGATCATGGCCGCGCGGCAGGAGCTCTTCATCGCCTACGGCTCGTGCTCGTTCAGCGAGCCGGTCGAGGACCTGCAGGCGCTCGGCATCCTCTAAGCCTGGATCCGGGCTGAGGCTGCCGTCCCGGCTCACGCCCGCGACCGATAAGGTGCGGCGCCGAATGGACGACCTCGCGTTCGCCGGTCCCGCGCGCCACGCCGCCCTGATCGCCGCCGGCGAGCTGTCCGCGCGCGAGCTGACGGAGCTCTACCTGACGCGGATCGCGCGGCTGGACCCGGTGCTCAACGCGTTCCGCGTCGTGCTGGCCGAGAAGGCGCTGGCGGAGGCCGGCCAGGCCGACGGCCGCCGCCGCGCGGGGGACCGGCGTCCGCTGCTGGGCGTCCCGGTCGCGATCAAGGACGAGATCGACGTCGCGGGCGAGATCTCGGCCTTCGGGTGCGACGCCGACGCGGTGCCCGCGAAGGCCGACGCCGAGGTCGTTCGCCGGCTGCGCGCGGCCGGCGCCGTGATCATCGGCAAGACGCACGTGCCGGAGCTGATGATCACGCCGTTCACCGAGTCTCCGACGTTCGGCGTCACGCGCAACCCGTGGGACCCGCACCGCACCTCGGGCGGCTCGAGCGGCGGCTCGGGCACGGCGATCGCCGCCGGCCTGGTCTCCGCCGCACTTGGGTCCGACGGCGCCGGCTCGATCCGCATCCCCGCGGCGTGCTGCGGCCTGTTCGGCCTCAAGCCGCAGTTCGGCCGCGTGCCGACCGCGCCGGACGTGAAGGCGTTCCGGGGCATGAACGTCTTCGGGCCGATCGCGCGCTCGGTCGAGGACGCCGCGCTGCTGATGCGCGTGATCGCCGACGCGTTCCCGCCGCTGCCCGAGCCGCGCTCGCTGCGCATCGCGGTCTCGACCGGCCTCCCGCCCGGGCTCGGCGTGCGAGCGGACGCCGAGCAGCTCGCCGGCGTCGAGCGCGTGGCGGCGGCGTTGCGCGAGGCGGGGCACACGGTCTTCGAGCGCGACCTCGACTGGGGACTGACGATGGGCAACCGCGTGCTCGCGCGGTTCCTGCGCGGGATCGCCGACAAGGCCGCCGAGGTGGGCCACGCCGAGCGGCTGTCGCGCCGCGCGCGGGGCATCGTGCGGATCGGGCGCGCGATCCCGGAGCGCGCCGCGGCCGCCGCGGGCCGAGCGGCGGTGGACGACGCGCTGCGGCTCAGCGTGATCTTCGCGGACGCGGACCTCGTGCTGACGCCGATGTTCACCCGCCGCCCGCCGCCCGTGCGGGAGTACGACGGCCGCGGCGGGGCCTATACCCTCGCCGGCATGGTCCGCTTCGCTCCCTACGCGGGTGCCTTCAACCACACCGGCCAGCCGGCGCTCGCCGTCCCCGCCGGCTTCGCCGCCGACGGCTTCCCGGTCGGCGCGCAGCTCGTCGGGCCGCCGGACTCCGAGCCGCTCCTGCTCGCCGCCGGCGCGCAGCTGCAGGGCGTCCGCGAGTGGCACACGCACATCCCGGCCATGGGCGCGGCGGCTCCGACCGGGCCGGCGGGCGCTCGCGGAGCAGCGCTGTGACCGTCGGCGAGCTGCGGGCGCTGGCCGAGGCCGTCGCCCGCGAGGCGGGCGCGCTGCTGCGCGGCGCGTTCGAGGGGCCCGAGCTGCGCGTCTCGGCCAAGAGCACGCCGACCGATCTCGTCTCCGAGGCCGATCACTCCGCCGAGCGGCTGATCCGCGAGCGGATCCTCCGCGCGCGGCCGGGCGACGGGATCCTCGGCGAGGAGGGCGGCGACACCGGCGGCACCAGCGGCGTGCGCTGGATCGTCGACCCGCTCGACGGCACGATCAACTTCCTCTTCGGCATCCCGCAATGGGCGGTCAGCATCGCGTGCGAGGACGCCTCCGGCCCGCTCGCCGGCGTCGTCTACGACCCGGTGCGCGACGAGCTCTTCTCCGCCGAGCGCGACGGCACGGCGACGCTGGACGGCGCGCCGGTCTCGGCCTCCACGCGTACCGACATCGCGACCGCGCTGGTCGGCACGGGATTCGGCTACGACGCGGACGTGCGCCGTGCCCAGGCCGAGGTCGTCGCCCGCCTGCTGCCGCACGTCCGCGACGTGCGGCGCTTCGGCGCCGCCGCGATCGACCTCGCGTGGACGGCCTGCGGGCGCCTGGACGCCTACTACGAGCACGGGCTCAACCCGTGGGACCTCGCCGCCGGCGCACTGATCTGCGAGCGCGCCGGGCTCGAGGTCCGGCCGCTGGAGCCGGTCGGCCCGTCGGCGGCGGGCGTGCTCGTCGCGCCGCCGGGGCTCGCCGGCGCGCTGCTCGAGCAGCTCGCCTGAGCCGGCGGCGTGATCGGCGCCCCGCGCGGGTATGGCGTGGCCATGGTCATCGGTGGAGTCGTAGCCCTCTGCATCATCCTGCTGATCCTCGGGTTCCTGTTCCCGCGCATGTCGCGGCATCCGGAGCGCGGCTCCGAGCGCGTCGCGGGGGCGGGCGGCCGCATCGCCGGCAAGGCGCCTGGTCCGCTCAGCCGCTGGTTCCGCAAGCCGTTCGGCACCTCCCAGAAGGCGATGGCGAAGAGCAGCAACGCCGGTCGCCGGGGCCGGTCGAAGATGCCGTTCTAGATGCCCGGGGCGGGATTCGAACCCGCACGCCCGTAAAGGCAGGGCTTTTTGAGAGCCCCGAGTCTGCCATTCCTCCACCCGGGCAAGGGCGCTGACATCGTAGGGGGTAGCTAGGCGGCCGCGGGTTCGCGTGCCGGCGCGCGCTCGACCTCGACGTTCCACTCCTGCCGGAACGCCTGCAGCGAGAGCACGATCAAGGCGGCCTGCACGGGGACGAGCAGGCCGCAGACCAAGCCCAGGACGCCGGACGACAAGCCGGGGTCGGAGAAGCCGTCGCGCGTGCGGTCGAACCACGCCGGGGTCGCGATCACGGCGAAGATGCCGAGGATGATCGCCAGCGCGGCGATCATCGGCAGCACGCCGCGCGTCCAGCGCGCGACGAAGACCGCGAGCACCAGGTAGATGAGGACGTATGCGACCTGGACGGGCTTCGCGCCCTCCAGCGTGTCCCAGCCGCCGAGCGTCACGATCGCGACCAGCGCGGCGGAGGCGAGCAGCAGGACGATCAGGAGCAGGCGCGTCAGCTGGGACGACGCCTTGCCGCGATTCGGGTGCTCGACGACGACGGTCTCGCCGGCCATCGGGGCGACGATAGCGCGCGGCGCGAGCGGCGTGCGCCGCTCGCGCCGGGGCTGCGGGACTCAGGGGCGGCGCTTGCCGCCCCAGCTCGCGCGGCGGCGGAGGCTCACGGCGCCACCTCCGCGTCCGGGGTGGCGGTCGGCGTCGCCTCGGGCTGCTCGGGCGCAGGCGCCTCGGCGGGAGCCGGCGTCTCCTCTGCGGCCGGCGGGCTCGTCTCGGCGGCCTGCTCGGCAGCGAGCTGGGCGGCCTCGTCCTCGGCGCCCTCGCCGAAGCTCGACCACGAGCTCCGGCTCCACGAGGAGCGGGTGGGGTCGATCGCCGCGCCGAGCGAGCCGCACGCGACGCACGACCAGCTCGAGCGCGCCCAGCCGGCGGACAACGCGCCCGTGGCCGCGCTCCAGGAGGAGCGCGTCCAGTGCGAGATGTCGATGTTGAGGCGATCGAGCGCCTGGATCAGCGTGTTCGGCACGATCCCGCGGTTCGCGGGCGTGACGGTGCCGAGGCTCGCCGCCGCCTCGACGTCGATGTCGCCCGCGCCGGCGGAGCCGAAGACCGGCTTGTCGGTCGCCATCAGGGCGGCCTTGACCTGGTCGGGCGTGAGGTACGGCTTCGCCTGCAGCAGCAGCGCGATCGCGCCGGACACGACCGGCGCCGCCATCGACGTGCCGCCCGCCTTGAAGTACGCCCCGCCGACGATGCACGTGGGGCACAGGTACTGGAACGCGCTGTCGGGCGCGAGGGTGGAGACGATGTGCGCGCCGGGCGCCATCACCTCGGGCTTCGGGAAGCCGTCCTGCGTGCGGCCGGCGCTCGACCAGTAGGCGCGCGCGCCCTTGCCGCTGTTGCCCTTCTCGTCGGAACCGCCGACGCTGATCGCGAACGGATCGTTGCCCGGCGCGTACTGGACGGCGTCGCGATCGCTGCCGCGGTTGCCCGAGGCGGCGACGACGACGATGCCCTTCTCCCACGCGTACTCGACGGCGGCGTCCAGCGGGTCCGTCCTATAGGACTGCGCGGCGTCCGCGGCCAGCGACAGGTTCAGGACGCGGATGTTGTAGTCGTCCCTGTGGTCGACGACGAACTGGATGCCGTTGATGACGTCCAGCACGGTCGAGTTGCCCTGCTCGTCGGACGCCTTGACGACGATCAGGTTCGCGTCCGGCGCGACGCCGACGTAGTCGCCGTAGAGCGGGTCGGAGGGCGCCCGGTTGAACGAGTTGCCCGCGATGATGCCGGCGACGTGCGTCCCGTGGCCGAGGCCGTCTCCGGCCTTCTTGGCGCCGGGCGACGTGACGACGTTGGCGACCACGCGCGAGCGGCCGTCCGCGCCGCGGAAGTCGACGAGGTCGCCCGCGACGCCGGAGTCGATCACCGCGACGCCGACGCCGGAGCCCGTGATCCCACGGTCCCAGAGCCTGTCGGCGCGGATCGTCTTCGGGTAGTTGGTGTTCAGGCGGCCGGAGCTCGCGCCCTGCGCCTTGACCTTGCCGTTGAGCGTCACCGCGATCACGCTGCGCTCGCGCCGGAGCGCCGCCGCCTCCTTGGCGGTCGCCTTGATCGCGAGCCCGTGGATCAGCGGGATGCGGCCGGTCACGCGGCCGCCGTGCCGGCGCACCAGCGCGCGGGCCTTCTTCTCGCTGAAGGCCGGCTTGAACTGCGCAATGGCCTGCACCGTGCGCGACGGGGCCTTCCTGGCCAGCGTCGCAAGCTGCTCCTGCGCCGTGGCCCCCTGTGCCACGGGTCCGCCGAGCGCCAGCAGCGCGACGACGGCCGCGAGGGCCGCGCCGAGCGGGATGCGCAAGCGGTTGATGCAGGTGTCGAACAACTCAGGGCACCTCCTTGTGCCTCTTCCATCCGTCTTTGGAAGCTGGCGGCCGAGCCATCTCTCCCCCTGAGAGACCTCTGGCTTTGCGTCCCCGCCTCGCGACGGGTTTGCCCTGAGTCAGCTGTGCAAGGGGAAGATCGGCGGGCGCCGCGGGGGATTTGAGGAAGTTGGACGGACGTCCGACCGGCCGGATGCCTCCGCCTCGCCGACGAGATCCGGTCTCCTCCAGCGCCATGGGCTGCTGATGCGGGCGGAGGGACTCGAACCCCCAAGCCTTGCGGCACCGGCACCTAAAGCCGGCGTGTCTGCCAGTTCCACCACGCCCGCACGGAGCACCCATCCTATGCGGTGCCGGGCGGCGGCCACTAATATGGGCGGCCGCTACACGCTCCCTGGGGGGACTGGTCCAACGGCTAGGATGGCGGTCTCCAAAACCGCAGGTTGGGGTTCGATTCCCTGGTCCCCCGCTGACACCCGCGCGACATCTGCGCGGCCCGGCCGTTCATGCACGACGGCATGCTGCCTGCGCGCGATCGGCTGATAGACCTGACACCGATGGGCGAGCTTGCAGCCGGTTCCGTCTTCGCCGGACACCGCATAGAAGACGTTGCCGGCCGTGGCGGCATGGGCGTCGTGTACCGCGCCACGCAGCTCGCGCTCGACCGCACCGTGGCGCTGAAGGTGATCGCGCCCGGGCTGCTCGAGGACCAGACGATGCGCGCGCGCTTCGTGCGCGAGTCCAAGGTGGCCGCGTCGATCGACCACCCGAACGTCATCCCGATCTACTACGCCGGCGAGGAGAACGGCATCGCCTACATCGCGATGCGCTACGTCGGCGGCGACGACATCCGCAGCCTCGTCCGCCGCGAGGGCAAGCTGCCGGCGGAGCGGGCGGCGCGGCTCGTGGCCCAGATCGGCGCCGCGCTCGATGCCGCGCACGCCGCCGGGCTCGTCCACCGCGACATCAAGCCGGCCAACGTCCTGCTCGGCCCCGAGGACCACGTCTACCTGACCGACTTCGGGCTGACCAAGCACGTGCTGTCGGTGGCCGGCTCGACCAAGCCGGGCCACTGGGTCGGGACGCTGGACTACGTGGCGCCGGAGCAGATCCGCGGCGAGCGGGTCGACGCGCGCGCCGACGTGTACGCGCTCGGCTGCCTCCTGTACTACGCGCTCACGGGCGGCGTCCCGTTCGCGCGCGACGGGGACGAGGCGAAGCTGTGGGCGCACCTGTCCGACGCGCCGCCGAAGCCCAGCGCGCACGGCGCGCCGGAGGCGTTCGACGCGGTGATCGAGCGCGCCTTGGCCAAGAACCCGGACGAGCGCTATCCGTCCGCGGGCGACCTCGGCCGCGCGACGCTCGCGGCCGCGGCCGGGCGCCGGCCGGCCGGGCGCGAGCGGCTCGTCGCCACCGGTGCAGCCGCGCCCGTCGAGGCCGAGACGATCAGCGCCGCCCGGCCGGTCGCGGTGACGCAGGGCCGCGCGGACGCGGAGACCGTCGCGCAGGAGCCCTCGCGCGTGCACCGCGCGCGCCGGCCGGCGCTGCTCGGCGCCGCACTGCTGGTGGCGGCGGGGGTCGGCGTCGCGGCGGCGGTCGCGCTCGGCGTCGGAGACGGCGACCCGCCCGCGGCCGGCACGCCGACGCCGACGCCGGGCACGGCCGCCACGCCCACCGCGCAGGCGCCGCTGCGGGTCGTGAAGTCGATCAAGGTGGGGGAGCGCCCGAACGTCGCGCGCGCGCTCGACGGCAACCTCTTCGTCGGCTCCTTCAAGCGCTCCAAGCTGGCGATCATCTCGGCCAAGACGGGGAAGCTCCGCTCGCACGCGCCGGACATCGGCATCGGCGTCAACGACTCCGCGGCCGGCGGCGGCGCGCTCTGGCTCGCGGTCTCGCGCTCGCACGCGATCGTCAAGCTCGACCCCCGCTCCGGCCGCGTGCTCAAGCGGCTCCCCGTGAACGGCAACCCGGGCTCCGTCGCCGTGTCGGGCAGCACGGTGTGGGCGGGGATCGTCAGCGGCAACGGCCAGCCCGACACGCTGCTCAAGCTCGACGCGAAGACCGGCCGGACGCTCTCGAGCGTCCCGTATCCGTTCGGCATCGCCTCGCTCGCCACCAGCCCGAGCGCGCTATGGGTCGTGAGCCGGCGCCGCGCGCGCGTCTACCGCGCGGACCCCCGCACCGGAGAGCGCGCCCGCGAGCTGCGGGTGGGCAGCACGCGCGGCGAGGACGCGGTCTACGGCAAGGGCGCGCTGTGGGTCGCGGTGCCCGACGACGACACGGTGTACAAGGTCGTCACGGCGACCGGCTCGGTGATCCCGATCAGCGTCGGCCGGCAGCCGCGCCAGGTGGCCCTGGTCGGCGACACGGTCTACGTCACCAACTACAGCTCGAGCAACCTGTACGAGATCGACGCCAAGGACTCGCGCGTCGTCGGCGATCCCGTGAGCCTGTCCGTGAACCCGTTCGCGATCGCCGCCGACGGCGGCACCGTGTGGGTCACCAGCCAGCCTGACAACGTCGTGAGCGTCCTGTCTAGAGATCGCGGCGGGTGATCACGCCCGTGCGCAGCGCCTGAAGGGCGAGGCTCGCGCGCTTCTGGTTCTGCGGCAGCGCGTCGACCCCGAAGACCTCGAACAGCGCCCGCAGCGTGCTCTTGACCGCATCGACGCTCACCACGAGCTCGTCGGCGATCTGCTGGTTGGTCGCCGGCGTCGCATAGGTCGAGTCCTTGAACGGCCGGCACAGCGCGATCAGCACGCGCCGCTGGGCGGGCGTGAGCAGCTCGCCGACGTGCGGGCCCAGCGCGGTCACCGTCGGGCGTGAGACGGACTCGCCGGCCGGCGCGCGGTAGGCGATCGCGACGCCGCCGAGCGTGAGGACGTCGCCGTCGCGCAGGCGCTGGCGGCTCGTGACCCGGTTGCCGTTGAGGTAGCTGCCGTTGCGCGAGAGGCCGTCGTCGACGACGGTCCAGTCGTCGCCGAGGCGCTCGAGCGCGGCATGCACGCGCGAGACCTCCGAGTCCCAGTCGAGCACGACGTCGTTGCTCGGCCGGCGCCCGAGCGTGATGCGCTCATCGAGCGCGACGAGGTCGACGATCACCTGGGCGTCGTCGACGTCGCGATAGACCAGGAACGGCGTGCCGCGGCGCTCGGCGGCGATGCGGTCCTTGAGGTCCTGCGGCGTGGCGACATGGGCGTCGAGTGGGGATTCCGGCACGGGGATCAGCCTAAACGCGCCGGCGATGAAAGGTGGCGTCACCAAGGGTGGGGCGCGCTTCCACCTCGGGTGTCAGGAATCCATCCCTGAGCCGTCTGTGAGAGCGGCGGCGCGGCCGGGATCGTCCCGGTCGCTCCCCAGATCTCCACGGAAGGACCCACATGCTCCGCTCCTCGCTCGCCGCGGCCGCCGCGGCGCTGGCGCTCGCCGGCGTGCCGTCTGCCGCGCGCGCCGCAGACGACTCGGCCTACTGGAAGTACGCCGACTCGATCCAGAACCGCCTCGACGCCCAGTGGGACGAGCAGGCGGCCTACTACCGCATGGGGGGCGGCGGCGTCGAGCCGATGGCCAACTCGATGCTCCTGCTCACGCACGCCGTCGCCGCGATGAAGGGCTATGAAGGCCCGGCCCGCAACGACCACCGGGCGCGCATGCTCGCGCTGCGGCTGGTCGACGGCGTGCCGTTCGTGAACAAGCCCGGTACCGGGCAGGTGCACGCGCCGGGGTGGGTGAACTCGATGAGCGATCCCAAGGGCGGCCAGCACCTCGTCTTCGACGCCGAGGTGGTCGACGGGCTCGTGTACGCCTACCGCGCCCGGGATGCGCTGCAGCTTCCGGCGTCGACGGTCGAGAAGATCCGCTCCGCGATCCACCGGACCGCCCACGGGTCCTTCTGGCGCTACCCGACGATCCGGCTCAACCAGGTCAACTGGTACGCGCTGATGTACGCCGCCGACGCGACGGTCACGGGCGACACGACGCTGCTGCGGCGCGACCTGCGCCTCCAGCTCTCGCGCTTCTTCAGCGGGGCACGCGCGAGCGGCGCCGGCTGGATCGGCAACTTCGGCGCCGGCATGCGCTTCCACTACCTGCCGCAGATGACGCTCAACAACCCGCGCAACGTCGACTCCGCCGAATACGCGAACATCGTCCTGACGTTCGTGCGCTTCTACGACCAGGCGGTCCGCGCCGGGATGCCCGCGCTGCCGGCGGCGTCGAAGACGCTCATGCACCAGTGGATCGAGCGCGCGATCTCCGGCTATTGGACGCACGGCGGCTACATGAACTGGGACTCCGGCCTCGGGTTCGACCGCTGGCACCAGGGGAAGAAGCTCGGGCTCGCGCAGGAGGCGCTGATCGGGGTTGCGTCGTCTGACTCGCTGTTGCCGAGCGACAGCTGGGGCCAGTGGTCCAAGGCCATCCTCGACCGCTCGCTCGCGTTCTACGACCGGCAGGTCACGGCGCGCGCGAGCGGGCTCCCGGACCCGGTCTTCTTCGGGCTCACGAAGGTGCCGCAGGGCATCGGCAGCGCCCGCCTGGCGGCGGCGCGCATCGAGGCCAACGCGGCGCGGGCGATCGACGCGGGGCTGGGCACGCGGCGCGCGTCCGAGCCGCCGGCGCTGTACTCCTATGACCCGGACATCGGCCGCCTGGCCGTGACGACGCCGACGTACAACACCGCGATCGTCGCGGTCAACCAGCGCGCGTTCCCGTACGGCGGGCTCGACCTCGCTCGGCTCTTCGACGGCGACCAGGACGTGGCCGCGAACATCGGCGGCCGTCCGCCGGCCTCGTTCGGCGTGATGGTGCGCGACGTCGCCGGCAAGCGGGTGATCGCCTCGCAGGTGGGGCGTTCACGCGTGACGGGCACGACCCCGCTGCGGCTGACGAAGGCGCCCTCGGGCGCCGGCGCCCTGGCGTCCGCGCGTGTCGGGCGGGCGTTCGCCGGGCCCTTCACGGACCTCCGTGCGACGGGCACCATGTCCTCGAGCGCGCTGCGCCTGACCGTCTCGCACCGCTTCACGCGGGATTGGATCCAGTCGTCCTGGACGGTCGCCAGGCGAGCGGGAACCGCCCGCTACACGGCGGACGTCCTGTTCCCGAGCTGGGGCGGCCGCGACGCGTCGGTCGTCGCGGTCCTCCGGAACGGCTCGCGCGTCACGCTGGGCACGCGCCTGGTGCCGCTGTCGTCCGTGGCGTACCTGTGGGTCCGTAGCGCGGACAGCGGCTACGTCGTCGTCCCTCGCTCCCGCCCGGCGGGCGCCGGCGTCCACGTCATGCGCCCCGCGCCGCAGAGCTCGGACCCCAAGCCGGGCCCGACCGCGGCGATCCAGATCGCCCGCAGCGCGCGATTCAGCCGCGCCGGCATTGCCGTCCGCCTCATGCCCGTCCACGGCGAGCAGGAGGCGGCGGCCGCGGCGGCACGGCTCAAGTGACCGGTCTGGACCCTCCCGACTGACCCTGCCCGGATCCCGGCTGCTCCCTCCCGCGTCGTGGGGAGCGGCGGCCGGGCCGTTCAGCGCTGGGGCGGCTCCACGAGCACCAGCTTGCCCCGGTTCAGCAGCTGCGCGATCGCACAAGCCTTCTCGATCTGCGAGTACGTGTACCGAACCGGGTTGTGCAGGGTCTCGATGTGGACGCCTGGAATCTGCATAGCCCAAGGATTCCCCGAATCCGCGATCTCGTATCACCGCCGACCGCCCGCACATACGTTCGAGTGCGCGACGCGAGTATCATGGGCGCCGTCCGCCGTCGCGGGCGAAGTGTTGTGGTTGCACAGGAGCCTTCCAAGCTCTTAGGGCGGGTTCGATTCCCGTCGCCCGCTTGAAGCAGACATACGGGGAGTGGCGCAGTCTGGTAGCGCACCCGGCTGGGGGCCGGGCGGTCGCAGGTTCAAATCCTGTCTCCCCGATACGAAGTCCCCGGAAATCGCAAAGTTCCACTTTGTGGTTCCGGGGCGCAAGGGTGCCTTAGGGGCAGCGTGTCGCGTAGGAAGGACGTTCGCGACCCGATGGTTGCAGCCGGTCCGGTCCGCACGAGATCGCTCGTATTCGCTCGCTATCGGACAAGCGATAGGGCGGCCGCCGTGACGGCGGCCATCGTCACGATCTTCCGACCCCGCGCGCCCATGTTCGCCACGAGACGTGTCGCAGCCTCGCGGCGAATGCAGGGCTCCTGGAGGGTGGACGAGGCGCGGCCCTCCACCCCGTAGCGCTTCAGGAATGGATGGCGGACCAGGGCTGGTCGTTGGTTGTGCAGCTGTATGCGACGCCGTCGGTATAGGCGATGTCCTCGCGGTACGTGCCCGCGATCCTGGTCACGCCAGTGGATGTCGTGCCGTGGACGTGCCCGCGGAACGTGTGGGTGAACGTCGCCGCGTGGCCGGAGAACACGCCAGTCGCGGGTACCGTGGCGGCAAATGAGCCGTCGGTCGCGAGCGGGATGTCGGCGATCGTGATGTGGTCGCCGCCGGTCCGGCTCGGCGCGCAGCCGAGGGAGGTTGGGACCGTCACGTTGAGCAGATGCGCGCCGTCGTTCGAGACCTGGAACGAGAAGACGCTCTGCTCGGGGGTCCGGCCCGAGTAGGTCCCGGCCGGCGCCGTGGCCGACTGGGTCCCCTGCGCCTCTCGTGTCGCGTACCACGCCTGGTCGTCGGTCGTGCAGGAGCGCGACGTGCCGTCGTCGTAGGCGATGTCCTCGCGGAACGTGCCTGCGAAGCGGGCGGCGCCGCTCGTGACCGTGCCGTGGAGGTGGCCGCTGAAGCGGTACGTGAACGTCGCCGCGTGGCCGGCGAGGATGCCGTCGTGCGTGGCGCTCGCGGAGAACGAGCCGTCGGCGGCGAGCGTGATCTCCGAGAAGCCGATGTCGTCATAGAAGTTCTTGCCCGGCGCGCAGCCGAGATACGTGGGGACGACGACGTCCTGCAGGCACGTGCCGTCGTTCGAGACGTAGAACGAGAACACCGACTGCTCCGGAGTGCGGCCGGAGTAGCTGCCGGCGGGCGGCGCGGGCAGCGCCTGCGTGCCCTGGGCCTCGCGCAGCGCGTGCCACGCCTGGTCGTCCGTGGTGCAGGCGTGCGCGATGCCGTCGTCGTAGGCGATCGACTCCCGGAACGTGCCGGCGAAGCGGACCGCGCAGGCGTCGTCGGTGCCGTGGACGTGCCCGCTGAACGTGTACGAGAACGTCGCCGCCGTGCCGAAGAGCACGCCGTGCTGCGTCGTCGTGGCACTGAAGGAGCCGTCCGCCGCGAGCGGGATCGTGGCGATGCCGATGTGGTCATAGAAGTTCTTGCTCGGCGCGCACCCGAGGTACGTGGGGACGACGACGTCCTGCAGGCGCGTGCCGTCGTTCGAGACGTAGAACGAGAACACCGACTGCTCCCGCGTGCGGCCGGAGTAGCTGCCCGCGGATGGCGCGGACCGCGCCTGGGTGCCCTGGGCCTCCCGCAGCGCGTACCACGACTTGTCGTCGGTGGTGCAGGAGCGAACGGTGCCGTCGTTGTACGCGATGTCCTCGCGGAACGTGCCCGCGACGCGGGTGACGCCGGCGGTCGTCGAGCCGTGGGCGTGGCCGCTGAACGTGTACGTGAACGTCGCCGGGTTGCCGGCCAGGACGCCGTCCTGGATCGCGTGCCCGCTGAACGAGCCGTCGGCGGCGATGGCGATGTCGCCGATCCCGATGTGGTCGTAGAACGACTTGCTCGGCGCGCAGCCGAGGTAGGTGGGGACCCACACGTCCTGCAGGTGTGTGCCGTCGATGGAGGCGTAGAACGAGAAGACGGACTGCTCCGGGGTCCGCCCGGAGTAGCTGCCGGCCGGGAGCGCCGCCGTCTGCGTGCCCTGGGCTTCTCGCGACGCGGTCCACGCCGTCGCGTTCGTCGTGCAGCTGAACGTGGTCCCGTCGTCGTAGGTGACGTCCTCGCGGTAGCCGCCGGACACCTGCGACCCCTGGAAGTGCCCGCCGAACGTGTACGCGAAGTGCGCCGGCGCTCCGGCCAGGACGCCAGTCTGGGTCGCGGTCGCGGCGAACGAGCCGTCGGCGGCGATGGCGATGTCGGCGATGCCGATGTGGTCGTAGAACGTCTTGCTCGGCGTGCAGCCGAGGTAGGTGGGGACCGTCACGTCCTGCAGGTGCGTGCCGTCGTTCGAGACGTAGAACTCCAAGACGGACTGCTGCGGGGTCCGGCCGGAGTAGCTCCCGGGCGCCCCCGTCCCCGAGGGCGCCGGCGCGGGTGCGGGCGTCGGCGTGGCCCGGGGCGCGGGTGTCGGCGCCGGGCGCCCGCCCTGCGGCGGGCAGGGCGAGTAGACGCGGGAGGCGGTCGCGCTGCGGCCGTCCTTCGCCTTCGCGGTGATCGAGACGGCGAACCGCTTGCGCGGGAGGCCGGTCAGCTTCAGCGCTCCCGGCAGCGCGCGGCGCCCGAACGTCGCGAACCGCTTCCCGTCGATCTTGATCGTCGCGCCGGTCCACTTCACGCGCGGGACCTTGCGCACGCGCAGCGTGAGCCCGGCCTTGCTCACGCACTGCTGGGCGGGCGGGAGCATGAACGCCGCCGCCGGCGAGATCGGCCGCAGCCTGGGCTTGGCGCTCGCGCTCGCGGCGACCACCGCCGCCGCGACGACCGCGACGCCCAGGACCTTCGCCAGCTGGCGTCTGTCCGACACAGCGTTTCCTCCGTTCGCGGATCGCGCGGCGCTCGCGGCCGGCGCGACTCTATTCGGTGTCAGAAGGTGAACCAGACGACAGGTCGAGGATCACGGCAGGTAGACCGACGCGTGGTCGCCGCCGGTGCACACGACGGGAGCGCGGTCGACGCAGGACATCGCGTACTGCTTGCGGGTCACCGGGCTGTAGGCGATCACCGTGCCGGGACCATGGGCGTCGTATGCGGCGCGGACGTTCGCGGCGAACGCGCACGTCGTGTTGGGCCCGACCGCCAGCCCGTTGCCGCAGGCGGTCGTGCCATAGGCGCGAGCGACGGACCGGCCGGCGAAGTACACGGAGGCGTTGTCGCCGCCCGTGCACACGACCGTCGCGCTCGACGAGCAGCTCATCGCGTAGGTCCTGAGCGTCACCGGGCTGTATGCGATGACGGTGCCGGGACCGTGGCCCTCGTACGCGGCGCGGACGTTCGCGGCGAACGCGCACGTCGTGTTCGGCCCGGCCGAGAGGCCGTCGCCGCAGGTCGTCGGCCCGCCGCTGTTGACGACCGTCGTATTGACCGGCGTGGGTGCGGCGGCCCGCTGGGCGACGTGGGGGAGCGGGCGCGTGACGGCGACGGCCGCGGACGCCGGCGTGGCGTCGCGTGCGCTGCCGATCACGTCGATGCGGGTGCGCCCGCGATGGACGGAGGCGGTCGCGACGAAGACGCCGTTGGCGACCGCCGCGGGCCGGCCCTGGACGAGCACGACGGCGTTCGCGGGCGAGACTGTCCCGCGGACCGTGACATGATCGGCGGTCGTCTTGGTGCCGCCGCGCGGGGACAGCAGCGAGACCCGGACCGGCGCGATCGCCTTCGCGGCGACGGGCTCCATCGTCGGCGTGGCGCGCGGGGTCGCCCCGCAGCCGGTAATCGCGAGGATGAGCGCGCCGGCCGCGAAGGTGGCGAGGCGGCGGCTGGAAGCGGTGTGAGTGGTCATGGCGTGTCCCCTTGTGGATTTCGGGTCGACTGGAGCCTCCATCCGCCGCCGCGGCGCCGAAAGCGACCCAAGGGGTATGCCTTGCTTACCTGCGCTGCAGGGGTGATGAGTGGTTGACCCTTGGACGAGTTGTCCGGGTTCCCGCATTCCGAGAGACTCGGCCGGCGATGCTTGGTCTCCGCATCACCACCGTCGTGCTTGCCGCGCTGGCGATCGCGGCCCCGGCGCGCGCCGCCGACGACACGCAGGTCAAGGTCAGCGCGGGCGGCACCGCCACCTGCGCGCTGCTCTCGCCGAGCGGGCACGTCGAGTGCTGGGGCGAGGGCGCGCAGGGCCAGCTCGGTGACGGGACGAGCACGGCCAGCGCGGCTCCGGTGACGGTGACCGGGGAGATCGGTGCCAAAGACGTGAGCGCGGGCACCGACCACGCCTGCGCGGTGCGCGCGGACGGCGGCGTGGACTGCTGGGGATTTGCCACCGACCTCTATCTCGGCTACGGCCAGGTCGTGCCCGCGCCCGTGCGCAGGGTGACCGGGGCGGTCGCCGTCAGCGCCGGCGCCGGGCACGACTGCGCGCTGCAGGCCGGCGGAACCGTGCACTGCTGGGGAGCGGGGGCCGCCGGCGAGCTCGGCAACGGCGCGAAGGCCGACAGCGCCACGGCGGTGACCGTCAGCGGCATCGCCTCGGCGGTGGCGATCAGCGCCGCCGCCGGCCACACCTGCGCCGCGCTCGCGAGCGGGCAGGTGCAGTGCTGGGGGCGCGGGATCGACGGCGAGCTCGGCAACGGGGCGAACGTCGACAGCGCGACGCCGGCGACCGTCAGCGGGATCACGACGGCGATCGCGGTCAGCAGCGGCACGAACCACGCGTGTGCGGTGCTGTCGGGCGGCGGCGTCGCCTGCTGGGGCTCCAACCGCTACGGCCAGCTCGGCGACGGCGGGCTCACCTCCGGCGCTACCCCGGTGGCGGTGAGCGGCGTGACCGACGCCGTCGCGGTCAGCGCGGGTGGCGTGCACAGCTGTGCCCTGCTCGCGTCGGGCGCGACCGTGTGCTGGGGCCATGGCGGTGACGGCGAGCTGGGCAACGCCAAGCGGGACAGCGCCACGCCCGTGTCCGTCGCCGGCCTCTCCGCTCCGAGCCAGCTCTCGGCCGGGCTCAGCCACACCTGCGCCGCGGTCGCGGGTCCGCGCGTGCTGTGCTGGGGCGCGGGTGATCGCGGGCAGCTGGGCGACGGCCGCAACAGCTCGAGCGTCACGCCGGTCGCGACGCTGCTCGCGCTCTCGCCGCCCGAGTTCGGCAAGAGCACGGCGGTCCAGCGCGTGTCCGGAACCGTGCTGGTCAAGCTGCCGGGCAGCGCGACCTTCGTCGCGCTTGGCACGCTCTCCACGCTGCCGCTCGGCACGACGATCGACGCCACACACGGCCGCCTGAAGCTGACCTCGGCCGACGCCGCCGGCCGCACGCAGACCGGGCTTTTCTACGACGGCGAGTTCACGACGAGCCAGGCGAGCAACCTGACCGTGCTCACGCTCACCCGCGTCGCCTGCGCAGCGGCGTCGGTGGCGGCCAAGCCCAAGAAGAAGAAGCCGAAGAAGAACTCGCTGTGGGGCGAGGCGAAGGGTGGTGACTTCCAGACCGCCGGGCGCTATGCCTCGGCGACCGTGCGCGGCACGAAGTGGCTCGTAGGTGACGACTGCACGGGCACGACGGTGAGCGTCGGGGAAGGCACCGTGCGCGTCGAGAACCTGATCACGCACAAGACGACGCTCGTCTCCGCGGGACACAACGTGGTCGTGCGCAGCTCGGGTCGCTCCGGCTCGGGCGCGGCGACGGCGCACAGCTTCGTCGCGAGCGTGGAGAAGCTGCTGACCCGCCTGGCGAGCGGTCACAAGACGCTCGCGAGCGCGCTCGGCGACGCGATGCGCTGCTCGATCTCACTCCAGACCGCGAGCCGGCGCCTCGCCACCGTGATCACGAACCGCACCTCGATCCGCGCGAGCGTGGACGGGCTCGGCGCGCCGACGGCGAAGGCCAAGATGATCCGCTCGCGCCTGCGCGTCGCGATCGATCACTCGCTTGCCGCGGATCGCCACTACCGCGACTGGCTGTCCGGCCTCGCGAGCACGTCCTGCCCGCTGTCGCGCGGCGCCGCGTTCACCGCCGGCGGCCGTGAGGACGTCAAGGCCACGCAGGCCAAGCAGCGCTTGGTGGCCGTGTTCAACCCGTTCGCCCGCAAGGAGCATCTGCGCACCTGGCGCGCGGCGCAGCTGTGACAATGACGCGCGCGCTCGCCCTGCTCCTCGTCGCGCTGCTCGCCGGCGGCGCCGGTGCGCTGGCGCGCTCGCACGACGTCCTGCGCCGTCCCGAGCAGCTCACGCTTGACGCGCGCTACCAGCTCCGCGGCAGCGATCGCGCGAAGCTCGCCGGCCTCGTGCTGGTGGACATCGACGAGACCACCTTCAACGAGCTGCGCGACGAGCACAAGCGCGCGCAGTGGCCATTCCCGCGCCGCTACCACGCGCGGGTCATCGACGCGCTGCGTCGCGCCGGCGCGAAGGTCATCGCCATCGACGTGCAGTTCACCGAGCGGACCAATCCGACCGACGACAACGCCCTGATCCGCGCGGTCGGACGGGCGGGCAACGTCGTCCTGAGCACGACGGTGGTCGGCCCGCGCGGGACGACGACCGTCCTCGGCGGCGACGCGCTCCTGCACCAGCTCGGCGCGCGCGCCGGCAACACCAGCATGATCCCCGACACCGACGGCACGCTGCGGCGGACGCAGTACGAGATCGGCGGGCTGAAGACGTTCGGCGTGGCGGTCGCCGAGGCCGCCGGGCGACCGGTGCCGCCCTTCCCCGGGCGGGTGTTGATCGACTACGCCGGTCCGCCGGGGACGCTGCGCGCAATCCCCTACTCGCGCGTGCTCGACGGGCGCTTTCCGCGCAACGCGGTGGCGGGCAAGATCGTGATCCTGGGTGCCTCGGCACTGGCGCTGCAGGACCTGCACGCGACGCCGACCGGCGGCGCCACGCCGATGGCAGGGCCCGAGGTGCTCGCGAACGCGGCGTCGACCATGCTCCAGGGGCGGCCGCTGGGCGCGGCGGCCGGCTGGGTGACGAGCGCCCTGATCGGCGCCTTCCTGCTGCTCGCGGCCCTCACCGGCCTGCGCTTCGGCACGCTCGTGAGCGTGCTGTCCGGCCTCGGCCTGCTCGTCGCGTGGGCGGTGGCGACCCAGCTCGTGTTCAACGCCGGCACCGTGCTCGACTTCATCGATCCCGCGGGCGCGCTGATCCTTGCCACCGCGGGAACGGCGATCGTCGCCCTGTGGGCCGACCGGCGCGAGCGCCAGCGGCTGCGCGAGCTGTTCGCGGCGGGCGCGAGAGCTGTCGTCGACGACGTGCTCGGCGGCGCGCGGGCGCTCGCGCCGACGGCCATCATCGCCGGCTACCGGATCGAGTCCGTCGTCGGGCGCGGCGGGATGGGAGTCGTCTATCGGGCAACGCAGCTCGCCCTCGACCGTCCCGTCGCGGTCAAGCTGATCGCCACCGAGCGCGCGCAGGATCCCGTGTTCCGCGAGCGCTTCGAGCGCGAGTCGCAGCTGGCCGCCTCGATCGAGCACGTCAACGTGATCCCGGTCTACGAGGCCGGTGAGGACGACGGGCTGCTCTACATCGTCATGCGCCTCGTCGACGGCGTGGACCTCGCGCAGCTGCTCGCGCACGACGGGGCGCTCGAGCCGGCGCGCTGCACGCGGCTGATCGCGCAACTCGCGGGCGCGCTCGACGCGGCCCACGCGCGCGGGCTCGTGCATCGCGACGTCAAGCCCGCGAACGTCCTGCTCACCCTGGACGATCCCGAGCACCTCTACCTCACCGATTTCGGGGTGGCCAAGCAGATCGGGGCGGCGGGCGTGACCCAGGCGGGTGGCTGGGTGGGAACGCTCGACTACTCCGCGCCGGAGCAGATCGCGGGCGAGGACGCCGGGCCGGCCGGCGACGTCTATGCGCTGGCCGGCGTGCTGTACCACTGCCTCACGGGCCAGGTGCCGTTCCCGCGCGACACCGACGCGGCGAAGCTGTGGGCGCACGTGAACGCCCCTGTGCCCGCGCTGGGGTTGGCGGCGATCGACGCCGTGCTCGCCCGCGGGATGGCGAAGGATCCCGCGCAGCGGTTCCGCACCGCGGGGGAGCTGGCGCAAGCGCTCGTCGGGGCGGAGCCGCCGGCTGCACCCCGGGTCGTCGTCAAGGGTCCGGTGGTCAGCCCGACGGTGGTGACGGACTAGCCCAGCTCATGCCGCGAGATCGCGCCGAACTGCAGCACGCATTCGGCGAGCCGGGTGCGCTTCTCGTTCTGCGGCAAGTCGGCCAGCTCGAACTTGCCGAACAGTGTGCGTAGGTGCATCTTGACCGCCTCGACGCTGAGGAAGAGCTCGTCAGCGATTTGCTGATTGGTGGGCGGGCTCGTGAAGGTGCCGCCGTCGCGGTATGGGCGGCAGAGCACGATCAGCACCTTGCGCTGCGTCGCCGTGAGCGGCTGCGCGGCGCCGGGCTCGCCGGCCGCCGCCGTCGCCTCGACGGTGACCGCGCGTCCGGCGCGGTAGGCGAGGATCGTGCGGCCGACGCGGACGCGGTCGCCGTCGCGCAGGCGCAGGCGGCCGGCGACGCGGCGGCCGTTGACGAAGGTTCCGTTGGTGGAGAGCCCGTCGTCGACGATCGTCCACTCGCCCGCGATGCCCTGGAGCTCCGCGTGCAGGCCGGAGACCTCGCTGTCCCAGGCGATCGGCAGGTCGGTCTCGGGCCGGCGGCCGACGGTCAGCGTCTGGCCACTGGGCCGGAACAGGCCGAGCCGGCCGTCCGCGTCCTTGAAGGCGAGGAACGGCTCGCCCGCACGCTCGGCCGCGAGCAGCGCCTGGAGCTCGCTGGCCGCGAGCGCGTGCGGGGCGAGTGGGTCTGCGTCCGTGCTCAGCGCGCTAGCCCTTGTCGTAGCCGAGCTTGCGCAGCATGTCGCGCAGCGTGCTGATGTAGTCGTGCTCGTAGGCCGGGTCGTCTTCGGACTTTCCACCGGCGGTCCCGCCGGCGTCGACGGCGGCCTGGACGATCGCCATCGCCGCCTCGCCCTGGCCGAGCGTGTAGGCGTCGGCGGCGTACGCCGCGAGCGCCGCGCGTACGTTCTCCGAATACGGCGAGGTCAGGGCCTCCTGGTAGGCGGCGTACTGCTGGGCCATGTCGGCCTGCACCTCCGCCGGGTACGAGGACGTCACGTCGGTGAGCGTGCCCGCGGAATAGCTCCAGACCTTCGCCGGGAGCCGGCTGCTGCCGAACGAGCCGAAGGCGGCGGCGAAGTTCGAGTCGAAGCCGTGGAACTCCAGCTTGCCGTCGCCGTCGACGTCGCGCAGCACCGGGGCACCGAAGTGCCCCCAGTCCCTCCTCAGCCGGTGCTTGCCGGTGTAGATCTCGACCGCGAAGCAGCAGTGCGCGCCACCCGAATAGAGGTTCAGGACGACCTCCGGCGGGCCGGCCGCATCGAGTTGCACGACCGCCAGCGAGGGAAGGGTGTACGCGCCCGCGTACCCGTACTTGTCGGCGCGCTTGACGATCAGCCGGCCGTGGTCCCAGATCCGCAGGCGGCCGCTCTGCCAGAACCGGCTGCGCGAGTCGAGCTTGTAGCTGAACTCGGCGCGCACCGAGCCCAGCTGCGCGTTCCTGACCCGCTCGCGGAAGTGGAACCCGGCATGCGCCGGCGCGGCGGTGGCACCGGCGATGACCAACACAATGGAAACCAGCAGTGCAGCTCTCACGTTCGCTCTCCTTGCGGACGCCGTTGGACGGACACTAGTCGGGATCGCTGCCCCCGGGCAACTTTCCGGGGCGACACGCCAGAGCCTCGCGCTGCGTACGCCGCACCGCCAGTGATCCAAGGTGTAGGTCGTCGTGACCTACCTGAGGCCGCGCACGGCGATCGGCCGCATCCCACGCTTGGTCGGCGCGAGGCTTGACCGCGCGTCGAAGCTCCCCCAACAGGCGACGCCGCCGCTCGCGCGCAGGGCGCACGCGGCGAAGTCCGCGACGCCGATCATCGTGGCGTCGCGGAGGCCGGGGACCGCGACCGGGCGCTGGCTCCGCGTCCGTGTGCCGTTCCCGAACAGGCCGTACTCCCGTTCGCTTCATTGACGGTGACGGCGACCGCGTCCGTGACGCCGCTGACCGGCACCGGCAGCGGCCGCGTGATCTTCGTGGCGTCGCCGAGCTCGCCGTTGCGGTTATCGCCCCAGCACTCGACGGTCCCGCCGGAGAGCACCGCGCAGGTCGCGGCCCAGCCGGTGCCGATCGCCTTCGCGTCGGTCAGGCCGTGCACGGCGACTGCGGTCAGGCTCCGCCGCCGGCTCCCGTCGCCGAGCTGACCTCGGTCGTTGGCGCCCCAGCACCTGACGGTGCCGGTGGAGAGCAGCGCGCCGGCGTGGTCGGTCGCGACGCTGATCGCCGTGGCGCTGGGCCGCGCCGCGTGCGCCGGTCCGGCGCCCGCGGCGCTCACCAGCGCCGCGGCGAGAATCGTCCATGTCCACCGTCGCATCTGAGGCCCTCCTCTACGCAAGGCCGCGCACCGTGACGGGTCGCAGGCGGTGTGTGGTCGTCCCGTCGCCAAGCTGGCCATCGATGTTTGTTGCCCCAGCACATGACGCTGCCGCCTGAGCGCAGGGCGCACGTGTCGAACGAGGCGGTGCTGAGAATCGTCGCGTCGTGGATGCCGCTGACCGTCACCGGCCGCTTGCTCTTCGTCTTCGTGCGGTTGCCGAGCTGGCCCCACGATCCTCCGCCCGGGCTGTGGCACTTGACCGTGCCGTTGCCGAGCAGCGCGCAACCGTGGTCCGCCACCACGCCGTCGATGCTCCAGCGGTAGTCGCGCACGTTCGTGAGACCGGGCACGACGGCCGGCGTCCTGACCCGACTCCAGCATTCGGCCACCCCCGGTCGAGCACCGCGCAGTCTTGGTGCGCGCTGGCGTCGATCGCGACCGCGCCGCTGACCCCCGGCACCGCGACCGGGGTCAGCTGGTCCGCGGCGCGCAACTCGACCCCACTGGTTGTCGCCCCAGCATTCGACGGTCCCGCCGGAGAGCACCGCACAGCTCATGTACTGGGCGGTGCTGATCGCCTTCGCGTCGGTCAAGCCGCGTAGGGCAACCGCCGTCAGGCGCCGCCGCCGGTCGCCGGTGCCGAGCTGACCCTTGCGATTCGCGCCCCAGCACTTGACGGTGCCGTCCGAGAGCAGCGCGCACGAGTGATCGTGCGAGCTGCTGACCGCGGTTGCCGTGGGCCGGGCCGCGTGTGCGGGTCCGGCGCCCGCGGCGCTCACCAGCGCCGCGGCGATGACCGTGCGTGTCAACCGTCGCATGGCGCGAGTATCCAGCCGGCCCCGCGCGCGACAAGCAGACCTAGGTTGCGTCAGGCTTACCTCCTCGGAGCGGGCCACTCCCGCGGCGGGCTGGTCGATAGTTCAGGGGCAGCGCTCCCCTATCTAAATAGGGTCCCTCACCATCGAGGCCCGCGCGTGCGGGTTGCCGAGGAGCGGTTCACGGAGGACGGGAAGATGAGCGAGACCAGCGAGACGGGCTCCGGAGCGAACTTCTGCGCCGCGTGCGGTGCGCCGATCCACGGCGGCAAGTTCTGCTCGAACTGCGGCAGCCCCAGCGGAGTGCATCAGGCGATCACGCCGCAGATGGCGGCCGCGCCGCTCAGCGGCAGCGAACCGCACGCCGCCGATCAGCCGGCGGCCGAGCCCGGCAACGGGCACTCGGCGCTGGGCGGTGACGGCCGGTTCGCCACGCCGACTGAGACCCACACGATCGTCACCGGCCCTTTCGCGGCCGCGCCCGCGCCCGCGAGCAAGCGCGGCAGAGGGACCTGGCTTGCGATCGGCGCCGTGGCGCTCGCGGCGGTGGCCGTCGTGCTGGCCGTCGTGCTGATCTCCTCGTCGGGCGATTCGAACAAGCCTCCGAACGCCGGCACGGCGTACAAGCGGCAGGTCGCGGCGGTCTTCGGCCCGATGCTCGGTGCCAACCAGCAGGTCTCCGCCGCGCTCGCGGCGGTGCGCGGCACCCAGCCCAACGAGGCGCGTCTGGCGGTTCGGCAGGCGCAGCAGGCGACGACCGCGGCCACCGGCGCGCTGGGCGCGCTCACGGTCCCGCCCGGCCAGCAGGGCCTCGCGGGCGCCGGTCAGCAGGTGCTCGATCGCGAAGTCGCGTATCTCGCCACCGTCGCCGCCGTGCTGAACCATCCGACGGTCGCGGGCGCCAGCCAACTGCAGACGCTCTCGTCGAACCTCACCAGCGCGCTCTCGGCGGCCGGCCCGACGATCGCCGGACAGCAGCAGACGGTGAGCGGCACGGACCGGCTGAACTCCTGGGCGCATACCACGTCGCGGACGCTGCAGCGACGCGCGGCGGCGAAGCGCACCAAGGCTCGCGCGAAGGCGCGCTCCGGCTCCGGTTCCGGCAGTGGCGCCGTGGCGCCGGTCACCAATCCGTACAGCAACGGCAACAACTGCGGCGACGGCGTGTACGCCGGGCCGAACACGTCGTGCTCGTTCGCGCTCAACGTCCGCGACGCATACAACGACGCGCCGGGAGCGACCGCCTCGGTCCGCGTCTACAGCCCAGTCACCAACCGCACCTACACCATGTCCTGCCGGCCTACCGGCAGCGGCGTCACGTGCGCGGGCGCCAACAACGCCTCGGTGACGTTCTGACCCGAAGCGTCTCGCTCGTCGCCATCGTCGCCGCCGGCCTGCTCGCGGGCTGCGGCGGCGGTGGCGAGCAGGGCCCGGCGACGGGCCAGGACGTCGTCGCGCATCCGGTCGCGCCGCGGCCACTGGTCAAGACCTCGACGCCACAGGCGAAGGCGACCGCCGAGCCGACACGGACGCCCGCGGCGACGGCGCCGGCTTCCCGCGAGATCCTCTCGGCGGCGGACCGCGCGAGCTTCCGGCGCCTCGCGGCGTCTCTGGGCGGGGAGCACGGGCTCGCCGTCTCGGGCGTCGGAACCGGCCGGGCGGTCGAGCGGATCGGCGCTCTGCAGTCGGGCTCGGCGTGGTCGACGGCGAAGGTGCCGATCGCGATGGCCGTGATCGATGCGGGGCAGCAGGCCGCGCAGCAGAGCAACCTGAGCCAGGCGATCACGGCCTCCGACAACGCCGCCGCGACGCGCCTGTGGGCGTCGCTCGGCCCGCCGCAGGCGGCCGCGGGCGCCGCCGATGCCGAGTTGCGGCGCGCGGGCGACCAGCGGACCAGCATCGAATCGCGCGCGCTTCTCGGCGCGGGATATACGCCGTTCGGTCAGACCGCCTGGTCGCTGCGCGACCAGGCTCGCTTCACCGCCGCGCTGCCGTGCAGCGCCGCCGGCGTGCAGGTGCTCGCGCTGATGGCCCGGGTCGTCGGCGGCCAGCGCTGGGGACTCGGCGCCGCCGGCGTGCCTGCGCAGCTCAAGGGCGGCTGGGGCCCAGGCACCCGACCCGGCGTCATCGGCGGCTATTTGGATCGTCAGATGGGCATCCTCACGATCCACGGCAAATCGCTCGCCGTCGCGATCGCCAGCCGCCCCGCCGATGGCTCGCACGGGACCGGCACGCGCGATCTGACGACGATCGCGCGCTGGCTCGTCGCGCGCGCCAGCGTCCGCGCTCAGCCTGCCCAGCCGACGTGCTGACGTTCGACGCGATTGTCGATCGCGTTGCCCGCCGGACCGACCAACCGGGAGGCATTGCGCCGAACGGGACGAGTTCCGCGGCAGCCATGATCCGTCGCGCGTGGGCTACTCCCACGCGGCCCCGGCTGCTCGCGACCTCGCGGCGGAACCGTCCGCGACCTCGCTGCCGCTTGGTGCCGCGCCCGCCCGGTCACCCCGAGGCCGCGACTCTGGTCCCTGTGTGCAGGAGCAATGCCCGCCTCTAGGCAGGACCAAGACTGAGGCTCCCGGACGGCCGCCCGTCGGCCGGGGCGCTGGTGACGGGGTGCAATCCGGGGTGCAAATTGAGCGGAACTTGGCCTGGACCCCGCTGCGGTGTTGACAGGTTCTGATTGATCTTCTTTGGGGAGGGTGCGAGCCGGTGTAGCCGGCGAGGCTCTGTCCGGGGTCGGTCTGAGGATGGGCCGCTCAGTGCGATCGAGAGGATCGATGAGCGAGAACCGCAGGTACCGGAAGTTCGGCGCCCAGCAGAAGACCGAGCTGGTGCTCGCGTCGTTGCGGGGGCCGAAGACGATCAGCGAGCTCTGTCGCGAGCAGGACATCTCCGAGAGCCTGCTGCGCAAGTGGCGCGAGCAGTTTCTGGCCGCCGGCGCCGAGCGGCTGTCGGGCAAGACGGAGCGCTCGGACGCCGACGAGCTGCGCAAGCAGGTCTCGCGGCTCGAGCGCGCGTTGGGGCGCAAGACGTTGGAGGTGGAGATCGCGGGGGAACTCTTGCGGGGCTGGGAGTGAGCGTGCGCGTCGCCCGGTCCCGCGAGCTGGTCGCGCAAGGCCGCCCG
>NZ_AUEK01000003.1 GCF_000425945.1 Candidatus Solirubrobacter pratensis | reverse complement strand
CGGCCGCCACGCCCCCCACGGCCGCAAGACCAACCGCCGGCTGGCCAAGTTCCGCGTCGGCGCCGAAGGCCGCATCAGTCACCTCAAGCGACGCTACGGCCTCGACCGATCCCGCCTCAAAGGCCACACCGGCGCCCGCACCTGGGCCGCCTGGGCGATCCTCGCCTACAACCTCGACACGCTCGCCCTCAGGACCACCTGACGCGACCGGCGACGCGATCCGCTGAACGGCCGGCGGGCCCGCCAACCACCGCCCGCCACACCCGTCCGGACCGCCTGACACCATCACCACCGGTCGCGGAGCCGCCCGCCCACGACCCGCCCGATGAACGGCCGCGCCGCCCGCGCGGCCGTTCTCACTTCACCCGTTTATCCGGGGGAAGTAACTAGGGCACGGCGATCGCGCCCGGCTCCGGGTCGGCGCGCCCCGCCCAAATGCCGCGCGTGTGGATGAGGTGGCGCTTCATCAGCGTCTCGGCCTCGGCGGCATCGCGCTGTTCGAGCGCGTCGAGGATGTCGCGGTGCTCCGCCGCCGACTTCGTCAAGTTGCCCTCGCGCGCGAGCTCGGAGATGCCCGCGATGCGCGTCTGGTCGCGCAACTGGGCGACCAGACGCACGAGCCGCCCGTTCCCCGTCAACTCGAGCATGCCGAGGTGAAACGCACGGTCGGCCACCAAGAAGCCGGCGACGTCGGCCGCCGCCGCGGTCGCCTCGATCTGTTCGACGATCTCGCGCAGATCGCGGAGATCGGCGTCGCTCGCCCGCTCGGCCACGATCCGCATCGACGGCACCTCGAGCATCAGGCGTAGCTGGCTGATCTCGTCGAGGTCGGCCTCGTCGGGTGTGAGGATGCGGAAACCGCGGTTGCGGACAGGCTTGACAAGCCCGCCGTTGGCGAGCTCCAGCATCGCCTCGCGAACCGGTGTGGGCGAGACGCCCAGGCGCTCCGCGAGCGCGGAGGCGGAGTACATCTCGCCGGCCGCGAGCTCGCCGGCGAGGATGCTGGCGCGGATCATCTGCTGCGCCTGCTCTCGCAGGCTCATGGACGTGAGCGGTTTCACGGTCCTGTTTTATACGTCCGACGGGACGTCTCTAGATGTGGCGGCGGCTCGCTGAGTGCTGCTGAACGCGCCACGCACCCAGACTCCCTTACAGCTGGAGATACCTCGCCACATCCGGTTCATGCGCTTCGATGGCCGATGCGATCCGGTCGTCACGTCGTATCGGGGCCTCGGCAACGAGCTCCGCCACCTTCGATGGCGAGAACGAGAGGCGCAGGCTTCCCAGTTCCATCGTCAACGGCGTCGAGGAGCTGTGCGGCGTGAGCGAGACGCGGAAACCGTCGCGGGTGGACAAGCCGTACAGTGCCGTCGCGGTCTGACAGAGACGCGCCGCGACATCGGCTTCGGTGGAGCCGGCCCAACTGCCGGTCATCAATGCGGCGACGTCTTTTGGCAGCCGGCCCTGAGAGGTCAGTGACAGCTCCGCATAGTCTGCCGGAGTCAGCACCAGCAGGCCGGTCCGCTCGCTGTCGGGAGGATCGGCAGACCGAAAGACGAAGATCGCGCTGGCTGCCGGGTCATCCCCGTCGGACGAGTCGAACAGGATCTTGTCCAGCAGATAGCCGCGGGACGCCGCGCCGGTTCGCACGAGCTCGTTGACCCTCTTCCTCCACCACGCGCTCACCGGTGTGGAACGCGCGAGGTGGGAGAGGATCTGCTTCACGAAATCGGCCTCGCGTGCCGCCTGGACGGCCTGTGCCGCCGCGACGACCGCCGCAATCGCAACCGCGCCGGCAGCGATGTGCGTGTACGGCGACTCCTGCGCGGCGTAGATGCCGAGGACGGCGGCAACGAGCCCGAACGCGAGGACGATGATCTGTGTGTTCTTCAGCATGGTCTCTCCGTCCTGCGACTAGGAATGCAGTCAGGCGTCCCGCCACGCGACGGCGAGCCTACGGCTAAGGCCTGACGGTGTCCAGCCGGCGGCCCTACGCCTGCGGCCGGTAGCCCAGGTAGACGACGCCGTTCGCGTACGAGCGGGTCGCCGCGAGCGAGAGCTTGTGGGGTGCGGCACCGTCGGGGAAGAGCCTCGGGCCGGAGCCGAGGGTGAGCGGGTACACGAACAGGTGCAGTTCGTCGATCAGGCCGTCGTCGAGCATCGCCCGGACGAGCGTGCGGCTGCCGCTGATGTAGAGGTCGCCGTCGACCTCGTCCTTGAGTGCGCGGAGCGCCTCGGCGTCATAGGGCCCGACGATCTTCGAGTTCCGCCAGGTCGCCGTCTCCAGCGTCCCCGAGACGACGTACTTGGTGGTGTCGTTGAAGAACGGCGCCCCTGGATCGTCCTCCGCGGTCCGCGTCGACCACGCCGGCTCGAACATCTCGTAGGTCGTGCGCCCGAGCAGGATGCCGCGGCTGCGCTGCGTGAACCCGCCGATGGTCTCCCCCATCTCCGGGTCGAAGCCGTAGTCGAACGTCCACGTCGGCGCGTCGATCACGCCGTCGAGGCTCATGAACTCGTGTACGTGTACCGCACCCATCTGCTACCTCCGGTCGAAGTGACGTCGAGCCCGCGCCGCCGGCGCGAGCTCATCGAGCGGTCATCTTCGCGCGCAGCGCGTTTCGGTGCGGTCACGTCCGACGAACGGGGCGGTCGGCATGGCGCGACGAGCGGTCGCGCCATACCGATGGGGCGGCCGGCGGAGCTAGCCGGTTCCCTCCGCGTCGCGCTCGCGGATCTTGCCCTCCAGCTGCTCCATCACGTCCGGGTCGCGCAGGGTCGTGACGTCGCCCAGCTCGCGCCCCTCGGCGATGTCGCGCAGCAGCCGGCGCATGATCTTGCCCGAGCGCGTCTTGGGCAGGTCGTCGGCCCAGATGATCCGCTTGGGCCGCGCGAACTTGCCGATCCGCCCGGCGACCTGCTCGCGGATCGCGCCGACCAGCTCGTCGTCGCCCTCCAGCGAGCCCTCGAGCGTGACGAACGCGGTGATCGCCTGGCCGGTGTCCTCGTCCGTCTGCCCGATCACGGCGGCCTCGGCGACCTTCGGGTGCGAGACGATCGCCGACTCCACCTCGGCCGTCGAGAGCCGGTGGCCGGAGACGTTCACGACGTCGTCGATGCGCCCGATGATCCAGAAGTAGCCGTCCTCGTCGCGCCGCGCGGCGTCGCCGACCAGGTACGTCTCACGCCCGAACTTGTCCCAGTAGGTCTCGACGAAGCGGTCGTCCTCCTTGAAGAGGGTCCGCAGCATCGCGGGCCACGGGCGGGTGAGCGTGAGGTAGCCCTGCTCGGTGCCGACGTCCTCGCCCTGCTCATTGACGACGGCGGCGTCGATGCCCGGCAGCGGACGCCCCGCCGAGCCCGGCTTGGCCTCGAGCACGCCCGGGAGCGTGGTGATCATGATCGCGCCGGTCTCGGTCTGCCACCAGGTGTCGACGATCGGGCAGTTGCCGCCGCCGATCACCTTCCAGTACCACAGCCACGCCTTCGGGTTGATCGGCTCGCCGACCGTCCCGAGCAGCCGCAGCGACGACAGGTCGTGGCGCTCCGGGTACTCGGCGCCCCACTTCATGCACGCGCGGATCGCGGTCGGGGCGCAATACAGGATCGAGACCTTGTAGCGCTCGACGATCTCCCACCAGATGTCCTTGTCGGGGTAGTCGGGCGCGCCCTCGTACATCACCGACGTCGCGCCGTTGGCCAGCGGCCCGTAGATGATGTAGGAGTGCCCGGTGACCCAGCCGACGTCGGCGGCGCACCAGTAGACGTCCTCGTCGGGCTTGAGGTCGAACACGGCGCGGTGCGTGTACGCCACGCCGGTCAGGTAGCCGCCCGTGGTGTGGAGGATGCCCTTCGGCTTGGCCGTCGAGCCGCTCGTATAGAGGATGTACAGCGGGTCCTCCGCGTCCATCGGCTCGGGCGGGCACTCGTCCGCGGCTGCCTCGAGCAGCTCGTGGTACCAGTGGTCGCGCCCCTGCTTCATCGGCGCGTCGTTGTCGGCGCGCCGGACGACGACGATCGTGTCGACGAGGTCGCCGATGACCTCGTCGACGTTGCTCTTGATCGGCGCCGTCTTGCCCTTGCGCCGGGCTCCGTCGACCGTGATCAGGACCTTGGCCTCGGAGAACTCGATGCGCTCCTTCACCGACTCGGCGCTGAACCCGCCGAAGACGACGTTGTGGATCGCGCCGATGCGTGCGCAGGCGAGCATCGCGACGGCGACCTCGGGGACCATCGGGAGGTAGATCGCCACCACGTCGCCCTTCGCCACGCCGACGTCCTTGAGCGCGTTGGCGAGCTTCTGGACATCACGGTGCAGATCGGCGTACGTGATGTCGAGCTCCTCGCCCTCCTCCCCACGCCAGTGGTACGCGACGCGATCGCCGCGGCCGGCGGCGACGTGCCGGTCCAGGCAGTTGTGGGAGACGTTCAGCTTGCCGCCTACGAACCACTTCGCGAACGGCGGGTTCGACCAGTCGAGCACGGTGTCCCACTTGGTGTCCCAATCGAGCATCTCGGCCTGCTCGGCCCAGAACCCCTCGAAGTCGGCCTCGGCGCGCTCGTAGATCGAGGCGTCTGAGATGACCGCGTTCGCCTTGAAGTCCTCCGGTGGCGGGAACCTCTCCTGATCCAGCAGCTCGTCCAGCTGCTGCTCGAGCGTCTGCCCTTCCGTCGCCATGCCAGCTCCTCTCTCTACGTCACCGACTCATCGCCGCAGCGGACCGACGGGAAACACCGTCCGGCCGAACGTCGCGTTGCTGACCTCCGCGAAGGAGGCGTACCACGCGGCGACCGCCGTTGCCAGTCCGAGCCACCCACCGATCTTGATGATGCCGGAGTGGCCGCCGGCGTTGCCGATTCCCAGCACGATGAAGGTCAGAGCGAGCAGCGCGAAGACGACCGAGATGGCCATCGTCGTGCGCAGCGACGGGATGAACATGTAGGCGGTGAAGATGCCCCAGGCGATCAGGTACAGGCCGACGGCATGGCCGGCGTCGGCGGCCGGGATGCTCTTCTCGAAGAACTCCACGAACGCCCAGAACGACAGCCAGAAGGCGCCGTAGGAGCAGAACGCGGTCGCGCCGAAGGTGTTGCCGGCGCGGAACTCCCACAAGCCGGCGAGCAGCTGCGCCAACCCGCCGTAGGCGAGTGCCAGGCCGAAGACGACCGGCTCACCTCCCGCGGCCAGCAGGCCGGCGTTGAACATGCTCAGCACGAACGTCGTCAGCGCGAACGCGGCCAGCCCGAGCGGGGCGGGGTTCGCGACCGGCGGGAGCGTGCTGGCAGGCGACTCGACCGGACTGACGATGCGATCGTCGCCGATGCGTGCACTGGCAGCCATTGCAGAATCCTCCCTGCGGAACGGTGTGCGACACATCCCACCGTAGGCCGGGAAGATGAAAGTTCAATGACGTTTCTTGCGCTTGCGGCGCTCGGGCGCCGCGGGGCCGGCCGGCTGCGGCGTGGGCTCCGGCTTTGGAGCGCCGCGTCGGGGCGCGGGTTGGCGCGCGGGCCACGGCTCGGCGCGGCCGGTGTCCCATGCCGGCGGGATCCCGCCCATCCAGGCCCGGAACAGCAGCAGCGCGAGCGCGGCCTGGAAGAGCACCTGCAGCAGCGGGCCGAACAGCGGCAGCGGCAGGATGAAGAACACGCCGGTGCCGATGCCGACGACGCCGAGCAGGCGCGTGAGCAGCCCGGCGCGCATCGCGTTCAGCGACACCAGCACGTAGGCGCCGGCCGACGCGATCAGCGCGAAGAAGCCGAGCGCGTTGGCGAACACGAGCAGGCCGTTGCCCTTGGCCGCGTCGGCGACCGTCCGCCCGCTGTCGAGCACCTGGTTGTCGTGCACGACCTCGCCGACGATGCCGAGCAGCGTGTAGAGGCCGGAGAGGACACCGCCGACGATCGGCAGGTAGATCACCCAGCGCTTGAGCTCGGGGCGCCGCGCGCGCGTCGCGACCGCGAGGAAGCCGAGCGCCCACCCGGCCGCGATGCCCGCGATCAGCCCCACGACGCCGAGCACGAGCAGCAGCGCCTGGTGATCGACGATGTACTGCATGCGCGGGATCTGCAGCGACGGCAGGTCGTTGACGGGGCCCGGCCGCACGCCGCGCTGCAGCGCCTCCAGCCCCGACGGCGTCGGCGCGTCGTTGCCGACCTGGACGTTGCCCCAGAAGCCGCCGATCAGCGTGAGGACGGCGACGATCGCCGCGATCCCTGCGCGGGGGCGCTGACGCGCCTCCCAGTCGAGCTGCTTCTGCGGGTCCTCGGAGACGACGGCCACTACTCGCTTACTTTAGTGGGGAGTCGCCGCCTCGCAGGCTCGGGAGGCAGCTCGCCCCGGCCCGCGACGCGCGACACGCGGTCGCCGACATAGAGCGTCGCGTCGAGCACGGGCGCCAGCAGCCGGATCAGCGCCTCGACGCGCCGCCGGTTGGCGAGTTGTGAAGCGGTCCTGTGTGGCACGGTCGCGCGATTGTAGACTCGCGGCCATGCTGGTTCGCGAGGTCATGACGGAGTCTGTGGTGGTCGCGGATCCGCAGTCCACGGTGCGGGAGATCGCGCGGTTGATGCGCGACCGCGGCGTCGGCTCGGTCGTGCTCGCCGACAAGGGCCGCCCCGTCGGCTTCATCACCGATCGCGACCTGGCGGTCTCCGTCGTCGCGGAGGGCCGCGACGGCGCGGACCGCGTGTCCGACCACGCGTCCACGCCCGTGATCACGGCCGACCCCGACATGGAGGTCGACGAAGGCGCCTACCTGATGATCCGCCAGGGCGTGCGCCGCTTGGTCGTCGTCGAGGCCGGCTTCCTCGTCGGCGTCGTCACGCTCGACGACCTCGCCTCGCGGCTGACCGACGAGGATCTCGCCGCGCGGCTGTCCGCGCGCATCACGCGCGCCGCGATGCCGGACTTCGGCACGCGCGCTCGCGCGGTGACCTAGCTAGACCGAGGCGGAGCCCACCCGCGCGGCCTGGGCCTCCTGGTGGCTCGCGCACGCGTCCGCGAAGGCGCGGATCACCGGGTGCGCTCGCGAGCCGTCGCCCGCCAGCTCAGGCTGGAAGAGCGTGCCGACGAAGAAGGGATGGCCGGGCAGCTCGAGCGCGCGCACCTCGCCCGCGTCATCGCGCGCGCTGAACACGACGCCGGCGTCGGTCAGGGCGCTCAGGTACGCCGCGTCGATCCCGTAGGAGCAGTGGTAGCGCTCGACGCTGCGGCCGGCGCCCATGATGCGCTGCATCCGCGAGCCGGGCGCGTACGTGATCGCGCCTTCGTGCCCGACGAGCGAGCACTCGAGCTCGACGATGACGGCCGAGCCTCGCCCTGCGGGCTCGTCCGGCTTCGAGTGCGGCCCGCGGGGCCTCACCCGGGAGTCGATCTCGGCGAGGCCGTATTCCGCGTGCACGGCGTCATCGATGCCGGCGAGGTCGCGCGCGAGCATCAGCACGGCGTGCTGGAAGCCGCCGCAGGTGCCGAGGAACGGGACCCCGCGCTCGCGCGCCGTGCGTGCAGCGGCGATCGCGCCTTCGGCGCTGCGGTACGGGCTGCCGGGAACGACCCAGATGCCGTCGAACCCGTCGAGCCCTGACTCCGCCTCCTCGGACGGGACCCAGTAGGGGTCGAGCACGACGCCGTCGCGGCGGCGCAGAGCGTCGACGAGCTGGGGGATGCGGGCGTGGGCGCGGACGCTCGGCGAGCGGTCTCCGACGAGGGCGACGGTTGGCATGCCCCGCATCGTCGCTCGCCGCCGAGTTCACGTCCAACGATCGTTCGTGCTCTCTCCATCAGCGATACTGATGGATGTGGACCCCCGTTTCCTGCGCACGTTCGCCGCCGTCGCGCGGCTGCGGTCGTTCTCCGCCGCGGCGCGAGAGCTGGGCTACACGCAGTCGGCGGTCTCCCAGCACATCGCCGCCCTGGAGGCCGACCTCGGAACGGCGCTGCTGCATCGGCGGCCGGTCGCGCCGACCGAGGCGGGGACGCGGCTGCTCGAGCACGGCGGCGCGATCCTGCTGCGGCTCGATGCGGCGCGCGCCGACGTGATGCGGGTCGCGACGGGGCCGCCGACGCGCCTGGCCGTCGGCGCCACGCCGCTCTCGGCGCGCGTCGCTGCCCGCGCGGTCGCGGCGGCGCGCAACGCGCTGCCGCCGCTTGAGGCGAGCCTGCGCATCGGGACGCGCGAGGCGATCGCGACCGCCGTGGCGACCGGCGAGCTGGACGCCGGGATCGTGGACGGGATCGCCGCCGTCAACGACCCGCTGCGGCTGCCTGAGACAGGACTCCCGGCGGCTGAGGTGGCCGAGGAGGAGCTCGCGTTCGCGCTGCCCCCGGACCACCCGCTGCTGGGCCGCGGGAACCGCGTGCGCGGCGCTCGGCTCGAGGACCTCGTCGACGCGCGCTGGATCGACGCGCCCGCCGTCACCGCCCCGCTGGCCGATCTCGCGATGCTCGCGCGCGCCGACGGGTTCCGCGCGGCGCTCGTCTACGACGGCCAGGACGTCGCAGGATTGCTCGCGCTGGTAGAGGCCGGACAGGGACTAGCCCTGCTGCCCGAGAAGGTGGTGGCGACCGGCGTGCCGCTGGCCTCGCCGCGGCTCGTGCACCGCACGGAGCTGCTGCGCGGGGGTGGCGCGGCGGCGCTCGTCGGGATAACCGCACCCTAAAGCGGCATGCTGGCTCGTTAGAAGCCGAACGAATTTCTTACGAGACTCCCGGGCATGGCCGCCACCGCCATCGACCGCGACGAAACGCCCACGGGTCTCGCCCCGCTGAGAGTCGCCCACGGGGCCAAGGCTCCCGTGCCCGCGGACGCCGGCGTTCCCGCGATCGGCAGCCTGTCGCTGCGCAAGGTGGCGGTCCTGGCGGGAGCGAGCGCGCTGCTCGTGGTCGGTGCCGTGGTCCTCGCTCCGGCGATCGCGGACCTGCCGGACGTGTGGCAGCGACTGGCGCACGGCGACATGTCGTGGCTCGGCTTGGCGCTCGTGCTCGAGGCGCTGTCGTTCGTCGGCCACATCATCCTCTTCCGCGCCGTCTCGCTGGACGCGCGCGGCCGGATCGGCATGCGCGCGAGCACCGAGATCACGCTCGCGGGCCACATGGCGACGCGGCTGTTCGCGGCGGGCGGCGCCGGCGGCATCGCGCTGACCGCGTGGGCGATGCGCAAGGCCGGCATGGACCGGCGCGACGTCGCCGCGCGGATGACGACGTTCCTCGTCCTCCTCTACTTCGTCTACATGGCCGCGCTGGTCGTCGGTGGGCTCGGGCTGTGGTCGGGCGTCATCCCCGGCGGCGGCTCGTTCGCGATCACCGTCGTGCCGGCGATCTTCGGCGCCGTCGTCGTCGCGGTGGTCGCCTCGGCGCAGTTCGTGCGCCCGGGCGCCTCGCGGCTGCGGCGCTGGCTCTCGCCGGTCGGCGACGGCGTCCGCGAGGCGCGCCGCCTGGTCGGCTCCGGCAACCTCGGCCTCGTCGGCGCGATCGTCTGGTGGGGCTTCGACATCGCCGTGCTGTGGGCGTGCTTCCACGCCTTCGGCGAGTCCCCCGCGGTCGGGGTGCTGATCGTCGCCTACTTCGTCGGCACGCTCGCGAACCTGCTCCCGCTGCCCGGCGGCGTCGGCGGCGTGGACGGCGGCATGGTCGGCGCGCTCGTCGCCTTCGGAACCGATCCCGGACTCGCCATCGTCGCCGTGCTTGCGTACCGCTTCTTCGCCTTCTGGCTGCCGATCGGCCCGGGCGCGGTCGCCTTCGCGTCGCTGCGGCGCACGGTCGCGAAGTGGGAGCGCGAGGACGCGGGCGAGGTGCTGCCCGTCGCTCCCCCGCGGCCGCGGCAGGAGCCTCGCCGCCGCGCCGCGGAGCCCTGCTACTGCACCAAGTAGACTCGGCCCCATGGAAGGCTTCGGCGGATTCTTGAACGACCCTGAGTTCCAGCGCCGCATGCAGGAGATGGCGGAGCAGATGCAGTCGGCGCAGACGATCGCGTGGGCCGACAACGCGATCAAGCTGGCCGTCGACATGACGGTCGCGGCGATCAACCGCGTCAACATCCAGGGCACTACGGAGCAGCAGGCCCAGCAGATCCGCGCCGTGATGGCGACGGTCTTCCCCGAGGCCGTCACGCTGGTGCGCGAAGCGCGCCAGGGCATGGGCTCCTGAACGATTCACCTCTCGCGGTCCCGGCCTCGCCGGGTCCGCGGATGGGTCGGCGGCCGTGCACGCGCGCGATCATCCGCTCAGCCGGCCGTCCCGCGGCTGAGCCGGTCAGGCCAGCGTGCCCCAGAGGTGCAGGACCGCGTAGGCGCGATAGGGGCGCCAGCGCTCCGCCGGCACCCGCGGGTCCTGCGAGACGCCCAGGCGCGCGAGCGCGTGGCGGACGCCGAGGTCGGTCGGGAGGAACGCGTCCGGGTCGTGGACGGCGCGCATCGCGATGTAGGCCGCGGTCCAGGGCCCGATGCCCGGCAGCTCGAGCAGCCGCTCGGGCGCGACCGGGGTGCCGCCGGCGAGCGCGGAGGCGAGCGCGCGGATCGTGCGCCGGCGGGACGCCGGCATCGCGAGCACCGCGTCCGGGACGGCGGCGATCGCCGCGGGCGACGGGAAGACGTGGGTGACGCCGCCGCGCGGCTCGCGCAGCGGCTCCCCGGCCGCGGCGACGAGCCGCCCCGCGTGGGTCGCCGCGGCGGCGAGCGAGATCTGCTGGCCGAGCACGGCGCGGAAGCACAGCTCGGGGCCGTCGACCGTCCCCGGCACCCGCCGTCCCGGCTCGCGCCGGACGTGCGGTCCGAGCAGCGCGTCGGCGCCGAGGTGCGCGGCGATCGCGGGGGCGTCGGCGTCGAGGTCGAGCAGCGCGCCGACCTGCGCCAGCGCCTCCTGCTCGTCGCGCGGGTCGTCGAGCCGCAACGACACGCGCATGCCGTCGCGCTCGGGAGACAGCTCGGCGACGCCGAAGCCGCGGGCGAGCCGCAGGCTGCGGCGGTAGGCGCCATCGGCGACCTCCTCGACGCCGGGGATCACGCGCGCCGCGAGGTACGCGAGCAGCGCCGCGCCGGCGAACGGCGCCCGCGCAGCAAGGATCACGCCGGCTCGGGCTTCGCCGGCTCCGCGGCGGTCTCGGCCGCCTTGCCCGCCTCGCGCTCCGCCCGCCCGGCGGCGATGACCTCCTTGAACGAGCGGAAGCGGAAGATGAAGACCACGGCGGCGAGACCGATCGCGAAGGTCCATGCGGCGATCGCGATCTGCTGGCCGACGGAGTACGCCGCGACGGTCGCGCTCCCGCCGAACACCTTCACCAGCAGCGCCTGCGCGACGCCCGCGCCGCCCGGCGTGAACGGCACCAGCGCCGCGACGGCGTTCACCCCGAGCACGAGCAGCACGTTGCGCACCGACCCGCCCACGTTGAACGCCTCGAGCAGGAACCAGAACGCGGCGAAGCGGCAGAGCCAGCCGGCGAACTGGATCAGCCAGACCTCGCGGAAGTAGCGCCTGCGATCGGAGAGGATCGTCAGCCCCTGCCGCACGCGCGCCCAGAACGACCGCACGCGCGCCGACAGCAGCGCGAACCCCGCCAGCACGAGGATCCCGAGCACGGTGAGCAAGAACAGCGTGAAGCGCGGGTGCTGCGCGAAGAACGCGAGATCGAACGCCGGCAGCTTCGAGAAATCGGGCGGCTTCGGGAACACGCCCTGCGAGAACGCGAACGCCAGCACCGGCACGGCGATCGTGAGGTCGAAGCCGAACTCGACGAAGAACGCCGCGGCCGTTGCGGGGTAGCTCGAGGCCGGGATCGAGCTCTTGGTCAAGAACAGCCGGATCACGTCGCCGCTGCGCGCCGGGATGACCGAATTGAAGCCGTAGCCGGCGAAGTACGCGCCCCAGATGCGCTTGAACTCGAAGCGGGAGTCGGGATAGGCCGCACGCAGGATGTTGAACGACGCGCGCGAGCGCAGCGTGAGGTAGGCGAGGAACAGCAGCAGCGCGAAGAAGAGCGACGGCCACCGGACGGCGGCGAGGTTCGAGAAGAACGAGCCGACCGCGTCGAAGAACGAGGTGAAGGAGTCGCCGATGGACGCGAGCTGCATCACCCCTAGCGTGGCATCATCTCCGCCCTCGTCGCCGCAGCGGTGCCACGAACGCACCGGTCAGCGCGGCCATGACCGCCGCGCCGATGAAGCCGGCGCGCGGGTCGGCGTGGTAGAGCGGCAGCCACATGACCGGCGCCGCGGCGTTGCCCGCGAACTTGAACGCCGAGACGACCGACGTCCCGCCGGCGCGGTTGCCGGGCACCGCCTCGACGGCCAGCGTGTTGATGCCGGCCCACACGAGCGCCGAGCCGAGCCCGGTCGCGAACCACAGGACCGCGAGCGCGCCGGCGCTCGGCGCGAAGCCCAGCGTCGCCACCAGCGCAGCGGAGACGGCGGCGCCCATGAGCACGATCGGGACGCGGCCGAAGCGGTCCACGGCGCCGCCCGCAGCGCGGCCCACGAGCATGCCCGCCACGCCGAACCCGGCCAGCAGCAGCCCGCGCTCGATCGAGGACAGCCCGAAGTCGTCGGCGGCGAGGACGGCGACCAGGAACCCGACGCCGGTCACCCCCGCATAGGCCGCGAACGCCGCCGCGCTCAACAGCCCGACGCGCGGGGTGACGACCGAGCGCAGACGCGGCACCTCGTCGCGCGGCACGCCGTCGGCCGGCGGCAGCAGCGCCAGCCCACCCGCGACGGCCGCCGGCACGAGGAACGCGAGCCGCCAGTCCAGCGCCCCGAGCAGGCCGCCGACCAGCGGCGCCAGCGCGACGGCCGCCGTCTGCACCGCCGCGAACGTCCCGACCGCGCGGCCGATCTGCCGCGGAGGCACCTCATCCGCCAGCCCCGCCAGCAGCAGCGGGGTCAGGAACGCGTTCGCGACGCCCTGCAGCGCGCGCGAGACGAGGAACGCGCCGATCCCCGGAGCCAGCGCCGCCGCGACGCAGAACAGCGCGTAGAACAGGTAGCCGGTCCGGACCACGCGCCGCCGGCCCAGCCGCTCCCCGACCGTCCCTGACACGAGCTGGAGCGCCGCGAACGGGATCAGGTAGGCCGGGATCGATGCGGCGACGGCGCCGGTCGTGGCATCGAACGCCTCGCGCAGCTGCGGCACGAGCACCGCGACCATGCCGCCGCCGAACGGCCCGAGGAAGCCGCCGACGTAAAGGGGGAGCGACCCGTGACCGCGAGCGCGCACGGCGACGCACACTAGGCGCTCAAGCGCCCAGTTCGACGCCCCGCCCGGGAACAGGTGACGACTGGATGATCGAGGTCGTCGTCTGCCCGTAGGGCGTGAAGCGGTCGATCACCTCCTCGAGGTGCTCGACCGAGCGGATGTGGACCTTCATGTAGAAGCAGTCCTCGCCGGTCACGCGGTGGCACTCGACGACCTCGGGCGTCGCGCGCGCGATGTCGGCGACCGTGGAGATCTGGCGCGGCGCGGGGCGCATGCGCACGACGGCGGCGAGCGCGTAGCCGAGCGCGTGCGGGTCGACCCCGGCGCGGTAGCCGGTGATCACGCCGTCGCGCTCGAGCCTCGCGAGCCGCTCGCCGACCGCGGGCGGCGAGAGCTGGACGCGGCGCCCGAGCTCCGCCTGGCTGAGGCGCGCCTCCTCCTGCAGCTCGGCGAGCAGTCGAAGGTCGGTCGCGTCCAATGGCTTCGAATCGATCGCCATGCACGCAGACTACCTTCGATCGCCCATGGTCTTCCGCGTCCGTACCGACGATCCTGTCCGGCGTGACCAAGCGCCTGCCACCGCACGCCTACTTCGTCGTCAGCGCGCTGTTCCACTACCTCGGCCCGGCGTTCGCGGTGCTGCTGTTCGCCCGCGTCGAGCCGCTCGGCGTCGCGTGGCTGCGGATCGCCGCCGCGGCGCTGATCTTCGCCGCCTGGCGGCGGCCGTGGCGCGCGCTCGCCAACCGCACCGTGCTCGCCTGGGGCGCCGTGCTGGCGGCGATGAACTGCTGCTTCTACGAGGCGATCGACCGGCTCCCGCTCGCGACCGTCGCCGCGATCGAGTTCCTGCCGGTGATCCTGCTCGCCGCGCTGGGCGCGCGCACCCGCCGCAATGCGTCCGCGCTCGCGCTCGCCGTTGGAGGCGTCTACCTGCTCACGGGCGTCCAGCTCGGGGGCGAGCCGCTCGGCGTCGCGCTCGCGTTCGCCAACGCGGCCCTGTTCGCGGCCTACATCGTGCTCGCCCACAAGGCCTCGCGCGAGGCCGGCATCGACGCGCTGGGCGCGGCCATGCTGGTCGCCGCGGCGCTGGTCACGCCGTTCGCCGGCTGGGCCGCCGCGCCGGCATTCGCCGACCCGGTCGCGCTCGCCGCCGGCGTCGGCGTGGGCGTCTCCTCCTCGGTGATCCCGTACGTCGCCGACCAGCTCGCGATGGCGCGCCTGCCGCGCGCGACCTACGCCCTGATGGTCTCGCTGCTGCCGGCCACCGCGACGGTGGTCGGGCTCGTCGTGCTGACCCAGATCCCGACGGCGACCGACCTGACCGGCATCGCGCTCGTCATCGCGGGAGTGGCGCTGCACCGAGAGCCGCGGCCCGGAACTCCGCCTGGGTCCACACCTCCGCCAGCCGCACCACCGTCGCCGCCGCTGCGGCCATCTCCGGCAGCGACGCCCACTCGCGCGGCGAGTGGTAGTCGTGCCCGCCTGTGAACAGGTTCGGCGTCGGGAGCCCCATCGCGCTCAGCTGCGCGCCGTCGGTCCCGCCGCGGATCGGCTTGCGCACCGGCTCGATGCCCTCCGCGCGGAGCGCCCGCTCGGCCGCTGTGACGACGTGCGGGAAGCGCTCGATGAAGCGGCGCATGTTCGGGTACTGCGGCTCGACCCCGACGGCGACGCGGGCGCCCGGCGCGGCCGCGACGACCTCCTCGGCGGTGCGCCGCAGCAGCTCGGCGTGGGCGTGCAGCTTGTCGTCGTCGAAGTCGCGCACGATCGCGCGGATCACGCTGCGGCCCGCCGAGCCCGCGAGCTCGTAGACGTGGATGAAGCCCTCGCGGCCGCGCGTGCGCTCGGGCGTCAGGTCCGCGGGGAGCCGGGCGACGATCTCGCCCGCGAGCCGCGTCGCGTTGACGAGCGTGCCGTACGCCCAGCCCGGGTGCGCGTCGACGCCGTCGATCGTGACGGTGACCTCGGCGGCGCTGAACGTCTCGTCCTGCAGCTCGCCGAGGCTGGACCCGTCGAGCGTGTACGCGCCGGCCGCGCCGAAGCGCTCGACGTCGAACAGCGCCGGCCCCTGCCCGATCTCCTCGTCCGGCGTGAAGCAGATCCGCAGCGTCGGCCGCGGGAGCCCGGGGTGGCCGGCGAGGTAGGCGACGGCCGCCATGATCTCGGCGACGCCGGCCTTGTCGTCGGCGCCGAGGAGGGTGTCGCCGCTCGAGGTCACGATGTCGTGCCCCGCCGCGGACGGGTGCGGGCCGACGCGCGTGCCGCCGCGCGGGAGCTCGATCACGCCGCCGTCGTAGCCGCGGTGCACGATCGGCTCGACGCCGGCGCCGGGCGCGTCCGGGCTCGTGTCGACGTGCGCGATCAGGCCGATCGCCGGCGCGTCCTCGACGGTCGCCGGCAGCGTCGCGACGACGTAGCCGTTCTCGTCGAGCGCGGCATCGGCGAGCCCGATCGCGCGCAGCTCGTCGGCGAGCATGCGGCCGAGGTCGAGCTGGCCGCGCGTGCTGGGACTCTGCGTCCGGTCGCGCGCGGACTGCGTGTCGACCCGGACGTAGCGCAGGAAGCGCTCGAGCAGGTCCGGGGCGAGCTGTTCGGCGAGCGGCGACGTGAACATTCCCCGACCGTAGCGAGCCGCCCGCTCCCGTGGACCTGCAGCTCGCGGCCCGGCCGGCCCTTGAGCCCGCGGACGAACTCGACGCTCCTTCAAGGGCACAGCCGCCGGGCCAGCTCGGACGGCTGCGAGAGCATCGGCGAGTGGGCGCTCGCGAGGACCTGCCGCGTGAACGGGGCGCGCTGCTGATAGCCGGGCGAGACCATCCGGTCCTGCGCGCACACGAGGTACTCGGTGGGGAGGTCCGGCCACGGCGCGCGCGCCTTCTCGACGTGCGGCTTGTTGGCCTGCGGGCGCAGGCGCACGAAGGCGGCGGCGGCGACCTGGGGCTCCACGTCGGTGTACAGCGTGTCGATCGCGGCGCTCGCGTCCGTCCACTCGAGCCGCTTGTTCTCGTCGATCCGGCGGCCCTCGTTGCGGCCGATCAGGATGTCGCGGTCGGCCCGCAGCTGGTCGACGAGGCTCAGGCCCTGCTTCGGCAGCAGGGCGGCGATCAGCACGATGCGCGCGATCGGCCGGCGCTCCGCGATCAGCGGCACCGTGAGCCCCCCGAGCGAGTGCGCGACCAGCACGACATCGTCGGCGTCCCCGAGCGCCTCGTCGACGATCCGCGCGTACTCGTCCAGGCCCGCGTCCTCGTCGTCGCACGGCAACTCGACCGCCACGGGGTGGTGCCCGCGGACCTCGAGCGCCGGCACGAGCTGCTCCCATGACCAGGCGCCGTGCCACGCCCCGTGGATGAGACCGAAGACGCTCATGCGTGAAGCATGCCGACATGGCAAGCGGGAGAGGCTGAAGGGGGCTGCACAGCGCCTCGGCGGCGCTGTGCAGCCGCCATCACGGCGGCGTCAGCGGGAGCTGCGAGGCAGCCTACGCCGCGGCGAGCTCCTTGAGCGCCTCGAGCACGACGTCGTCGTGCGTCTTGGGCGAGACCTTCGGGAACGCGCGCGCGATCTTGCCGTCGCCGTCGATGATGAAGGTCGCGCGCAGGTTGCCCCAGTACGTGCGGCCGTACATCGACTTCTCCGCCCACACGCCGTACTGCTCGGCCACCGCGTGATCGGCGTCGGCGAGCAGCGTGAAGTTCAGGCCCTGCTTGTCCCAGAACTTCTTGACGTCCTTGACCGAGTCGGGCGAGACGCCGAGCACCGTCACGCCGGCGTCCGCGTAGTCGTTGTGGTGGTCGCGGATCCCGCACGCCTGCGTGGTGCATCCGGGCGTGTCGGCCTTCGGGTAGAAGTACAGCACGACGGTCGTCCCTCTCAGCTCGGAGAGCGTCACGTCGTTGCCGTCCTGGTCGGGGAGCGTGAAGTCCGGAGCCTGCGTGCCTGCTTCGATCATGTGGTCGAGGCTACTTCAGGTCGAACCGGTCGAGGTTCATCACCTTCACCCACGCCGCGGCGAAGTCGTGCACGAACTTCTCGCGCGCGTCATCGCCGGCGTAGACCTCCGCGAGCGCGCGCAGCTCGGAGTTCGAGCCGAAGACAAGGTCGGCGCGGCTGCCGGTCCATCTGAGCTCGCCGGTGGCGACGTCGCGGCCCTCGTACTGGCCGTCGGGCGTCGCCGTCCACTTGGTGCCGAGGTCGAGCAGGTTCACGAAGAAGTCGTTGGTCAGCGACCCGGGCCTCGAGGTGAACACGCCCAGCGGGGACTGCTTGTGGTTCGCGCCTAGGACGCGCAGGCCGCCCACGAGGACGGTCATCTCCGGCGCGCTCAGGGTCAGGAGGTTCGCGCGATCGAGCAGGAGATACTCGGCCGGCAGCCGGTGACCCTCCCGGAGGTAGTTGCGGAACCCGTCCGCGGTCGGCTCGAGCGCGGCGAAGGACTCCGCGTCGGTCTGCTCCTGCGATGCGTCCGTGCGCCCCGGCGTGAAGGGAACCTCGACGTCCACGCCGCCGTCCTTGGCGGCCTGCTCGACGGCGGCGCAGCCGGCGAGCACGATCAGGTCGGCAAGCGAGACCGGCTTGTCGAAGGCCGCTCGGATCCCCTCCAGCGTGCGCAGCACGGTCGCCAGCTCGGCAGGGTCGTTGACCTCCCAGCCGTTCTGCGGCTCCAGGCGGATGCGCGCCCCGTTGGCGCCGCCGCGCTTGTCGCTGCCGCGGAACGTCGACGCCGAGGCCCAGGCGGTGGCGACCAGCCGGGAGACGGGCAGCCCTGACTCGAGGATCCGACGCTTGAGGGCGGCGATGTCCTGCGCCCCGATGAGCTCGTGCGTCACGTCGGGGAGCGGGTCCTGCCACAGCAGCGTCTCGCTGGGGACCTCCGGCCCGAGGTAGCGCGCGGCCGGCCCCATGTCGCGGTGCGTCAGCTTGAACCACGCCCGGGCGAACGCGTCGGCGAGCTCGTCCGGGTGCTCGAGGAAGCGCCGCGAGATCGGCCCGTAGACCGGGTCCATCCGCAGCGCGAGGTCCGTCGTCAGCATCATCGGCGTACGCGTGTCCGAGGCGTCGATCGGCCCGGGCACGGTGCCCGCCGCGGCGCCGCCCTTCGGCTGCCACTGGTGGGCTCCGGCAGGGCTCTTGGTCAGCTCCCACTCGTGGCCGAACAGGTTCTCGAGGAAGCTGTTGCTCCACCTCGTCGGCGTGGCCGTCCAGACGACCTCGATCCCGCTGGTGATCGTGTCCGCGCCGTTCCCGCTGCCGTAGCTGTTGATCCAGCCGAGGCCCTGCGCCTCGAGCGGGGCACCCTCGGGCTCGCGGCCGACATACCGATCCGGGTCGGCCGCGCCGTGGGTCTTGCCGAACGTGTGGCCACCGGCGATCAGCGCGACCGTCTCCTCGTCGTTCATCGCCATGCGGCGGAACGTCTCGCGGATGTCCGTGGCCGCGGCGAGCGGGTCCGGGTTGCCGTTCGGCCCCTCCGGGTTGACGTAGATGAGGCCCATCTGCACGGCGCCCAAGGGCTCCTCGAGCTGCCGGTCGCCGGTGTAGCGCTCGTCGCCCAGCCAGGTGGTCTCGGGGCCCCAGTAGACGTCCTCGTCGGGCTCCCAGACGTCCTCGCGGCCGCCGGCGAAGCCGAAGGTCTTGAAGCCCATCGACTCCAGGGCGACGTTGCCGGCGAGGACCATCAGGTCCGCCCAGGAGAGCTTCTGGCCGTACTTCTGCTTGACCGGCCACAGCAGCCGGCGAGCCTTGTCCAGGTTCCCGTTGTCCGGCCAGCTGTTGAGCGGCGCGAAGCGCTGCTGGCCGGCCCCCGCGCCACCGCGGCCGTCGCTGATGCGGTACGTGCCGGCGCTGTGCCACGCCATCCGGATGATGAACGGGCCGTAATGGCCGTAGTCGGCAGGCCACCAGTCCTGCGAGGTCGTCAACACGTCCTCGATGTCGCGCTTGACCTCGGCGAGGTCGAGGGTGTTGAACGCCTCGGCGTAGTTGAATTCCTCGCCGAGCGGGTTGGCCACGGCCGGGTTCTTGGCGAGGATCTTCAGGTTGAGCCGGTCCGGCCACCAGCCCCGGTTCCCGCCGCCCTGGGTCGGGTGCGCGGCGCGCTCGTGCGCTACCGGGCAGCCGTTCCCGGTCGGCTCGTTCATCTCTCCTACGACGGCGTCGGGGCTATCGGACACGGGTGGTGACCCTTTCGGTTGAGCAGTCGGGACAAAGGCCCCGGTAGACGACATCGGCTTCGTCGATCGCGAAGCCGTGGTCGTCGGCCGGGGTCAAGCAGGGAGCGGTGCCGGCGGCGCAGTCGACGTCGGCGATCGCGCCGCACGCTCGGCACACGACGTGGTGATGGTTGTCGCCGACCCGCGACTCGTAGCGCGCCACGGAGTCCGGCGGATGGATGCGCCGCACCAGGCCCGCGTCGGTCAGTGCATGCAGCACGTCGTAGACGGTCTGCTGGGACACCTCGCCGAGCACCTGGCGGACGACCCCGAGGATCGACTGCGTGTCGGCGTGCGGATGGTCATGCACCGCGGCCAGCACCGCCACGCGCGGACGCGTCACGCGCAAGAAGGCCCCGCGCAGCATGCGCTCGAGTTCAGTCACGGCGGGCACGCTGTCAGTGTGCCACAGATCTGGAATGACTCCAGATTATTTAAGGAGCCTTGAAAGCCGGCGGTCCTTGAGGATCCGGCCCTCGGTCTGGCAGTGGGGGCAGTACGTCATCACGTAGTCCTCGTAGAACACGGCCTCGAGGACGGTCTCGCACCGCGGGCACGGCTCGCCCTGGTGGGCGTGCACACGCGTCGGCTTCGGGAACTTCTCCGGGAGCGGCAGCCGGACCGTGTCCTCGTAGACGTCGAGCACGCGCTGGAGCTCGCCCGCCATCGCGTCGCGCAGCGCCTTCGCCTCGCGCTCGGTCAGGTCGTCGCCGCGCTTGAACGGCGAGAGCTTGGCCGCGTGGAGGATCTCGTCGACCCAGGTGCGCCCGATGCCGGCGATCACCTGCTGGTCGCGCAGCAGGGAGTGCAGCGGGCGCGGGGAGGCGAGCAGCTCGCCGAGCTCGGGCGGGTCCGGCCACGCCTCCGGACCGAGCGTGCGCAGGGAGTCCTCCTCCTCGAGCCCGTCGAGCGTCAGCAGCTTCACCCACGCCGCCTGCTTGGTGCCGAACTCGCGCAATCGCAGCTCGTGGTCGTCCGGCAATCGGATCAGCACGCGCGCCGTCTTGTCGCGCAGAGAGCCGCGCTTGGGCTGCAGCTGCAGCCGGCCCGCGGACATCAGGTGCGTGAGCAGCGTGAGCGGCCCGTGAGACGCGGTCGAGGCCTCGAGCAGGAGCAGCTTCCCGCGCCGGCGCACGTCGGTGAACGTAGCGCCGTCGAGCGCGCTCAGCGGCGGGTCGAACGTCTTGAGCACGTTGATGCCGGGCGTCATCGCGCTCTCGATCGCCTGCCCCGGGAGCGCCGCGGCCAGCCTGCGGGCGACGATCTCCATCTCCGGCAGCTCAGGCATCGACAAGACGTTAGCCTGCCGCCGCACCATGGACAGCTGGATCGCCGAGACCGCCGCAGAGATCGCCCATCGCCTCCCCCGCGAGCTGGAGGCGCTGGTCGGCGTATCCTCGCCGTCCGGCGACGCGGCGGGCGCGGAGGAGTGCATCGCCGTGTGCGCGCTGCTGCTCCCGGACGAGGCGGAGATCGAGCGCATCCCCTGCTCCTCGCCCGGGCACGCGCAGGACATGGTCGCGCGCCTACGCGGGACGGGGACTGCGCGCGTGCTGCTGCTCGGGCACGTCGACACGGTCGTGGCGCACGCGCAGCACAAGCCGCTCGCGCGCGTGGGCGAGCAGCTCGTCGGCTCCGGCTCGGTCGACATGAAGGGGGGCGACGTGATCGCGATCGCCGCCATGCGCGCGCTGGCGCGTCGCCCTGAGGCCTACGCCGAGCTGGCGCTGCTGCTGGTCAACGACGAGGAGTGGCGCACCCAGCCGTTCGCGCACGTCGAGCGCTTCGCAGGGTTCGACGCCTGCCTGTGCTTCGAGGCCGGCGAGCTGCGCGACGAGCACGAGGCGGTCGTCGTGCGCCGCAAGGCGGCGGGGACGATCCGCGTCGAGGGGCACGGCCGCGCCTCGCACTCCGGGTCGGCGCCGGACCGCGGCCGCAACGCCCTGCTCGCGCTCGCGGCCGCCGCGCAGGCGGTCGCGGCCGCGCACGACCCGCACGGCGAGGCGCACCTGACCGCGGTGCCGACCGTGCTGCGCTCCGGCAACGCGTTCAACGTCGTGCCCGGCGCGGGAGAGCTCTTCTGCGATCTGCGCGCCGACCACCTGGACGCGATCGAGGCGGTGCTCGAGCGGATCCCCGGCGAGGTCGGCGGCGTGCGGCTCGAGGCGGAGCTGACGCGGCGCTGGCCGGGGATGCACTCCCAGGACGCGACCGCGCCGCTGCTGGCGCGCGCGAGCGCGGCGCTCGGGCGCCCCGTCCTGCCGGCAGCGCGCGGCGGCGCCAGCGACGCGAGCCACTTCGCGGCCGGCATCCCGGTCACCGTCGACGGGCTCGGCCCGCGCGGCGGCAAGGCGCACAACCCGGAGGAGTTCGTGCTCGAGGCCTCACTGCTCCCGCGCACCGAGGTCGCGCTCGCGGTGATCCTCGCCGCGCTCGACGCGGGTTAGCCCGCGATCGCCTCGAGCTCGCGCGGGCGCAGCAGCACCAGCAGCTCGCCGCCCGCGCGCTCGGCGCGCAACCCGGCGACGCCGCCCTTCTTGAAGTCCAGGCGGCTGCCGGTGAAGTCGTGGACGACCTGCGAGAACGTCGGCTCGTGGCCGACGGCCAGGACCCGGTCGTCGGCGCCGTGCACCGAGAGCAACTCCAGCGCGTCCTCGCGGTCGAAGCGCCCGGCCAGCGACCGCGCGACCGACGGCTCGACGTTCAGCGACCGGCAGGCCAGCCGCGCGGTCTCGAGCGCGCGCAGCTTCGGGCTCGTGTAGCAGGCCGCGAACTCGAGCCCCAGCTTGGCCAGCGCGGCGCCGGCGAGCTCCGCCTGGGTGCGGCCGCGCGGCGTGAGCTCGCGCTCGTGATCCGGTTTCGAGTCGTGCGGCACGGCCTCGCCGTGCCGCAGCAGCCACAGCTGCGGCGCCATCGCCGCATGAGCTTACGCGGCGTGGATGATGTCCGCGGGCTCCTCGAACCGCCAGAAGCTCTTCGCGCGATCCGGATCCTCGACGGCGTGGCGACCCGTGCTCAGCTCCGGCGAGTCCTCCACCTGCCAGTTGGAGAACGCCGTCCGCAGCCCGAAGCCGTCGTGCCAGAGCTCGTGCAGCGGCAGCATGCGCCGGCCGCCGAAGGCGCCGTCGAGCCGCACCACGACCAGCTCGATCTCACCGCCGTCGAACGGGTACGTGTCCACGACGAGCCCGACCGGCACGCCGGCGCCGTCGCACACCTCCTGGCCCAGTAGGCTCCATCGTGTCCATCGCTTGCGCATCGTTCTCCGATCCTCGACAGGCAATGGATCGGATCGCCCCGGCGGCGGGAACACCGGGTCTGGACCCTAATAGGCGGGGATCGGCGGCCCCGTGTAGGTGGTGCCGCCGGGCGACGTCCAGCGCACGCGATAGCGCTGGCCCGCGTGATGCGGCGTGCTGAGCGCGTAGACGCCCGCGGCGGTCGTGTCGAGCGTCTTGAGCGTCCGCCACGCCTTGCCTTTGGGCTGGCGCAGGACCGTCACCTGCGTGCGCGCCCGCAGCGGCCGCACGAGGCCCCACAGGACGTCGGACGAGCCGTAGGTCTCGGCCGCGAGCGGGAGCCGGAAGCCCTGGTAGGCCGGCTTCTCCTTGCCCGTCGAGGTGATCAGCCCGCTCTCGAAGCCACCGTACTTGTAGCCCGACGTGCGCGGCGCGTCGTCGGTCAGCAGATACTGCGAGAACGAGGCCACCCGCGGGTTGACGTACGCGATGTGCTCGGAGATCGCCAGGTAGGCGGCCTGGCGCGAGAACGAGACGCCCGAGACCGTGTCCGGCGTGCTCTGGATGCCGAACTCCGTCAGGTGGATCGGCAGGCCCTTCGGCAGCGCACCGGCCTTGCCGGCCTTGTCGAGCGCGCTCACGAGCCGCGACAGCACCCCGATCGTGACGTCGTCCTTCGACGGCGGCTTGAAGCGGGGGCCCTGGCTGGTCGTGTACGCGTGCTGCGCGTAGCCGTCGGCGGCGAGCTTCCCGCACGACCGCGACTTCTTCCACGTCGAGCTCAGGCACAGCATCCCGCGCAGGAACGCGAGCGGCGCGACGATGTGCGCGTTGCCGCGCGGCGACGTCTCGCCGACGAGGATCGTGTCGTTCGCGTTGGCGGGCGTCGAGCGCAGCCCCGCGTAGGCGGCCTGGTAGAGCTTGCGGTAGAGCTTCGGCGACTCCGGCTTGCCCTTGACGAACTGCGGCATCAGGAACTGGGGCTGGTTGGGCTCGTTCCAGACCGACCAGGTCGACACGTCGGCGCCGTAGCGGCGCCCGACCGCGGTCGCGAACGCGCCGAACTCCTTCGGGTCCGGGTAGCTCAGCGTGTCCTTCTTGGCGCGCGTCGCCCACTTCGGCACCGGGCCGGTGAGCGTCAGCATCACGCTCACGCCTTTGGCCTTGGCGGCGGCGACCAGGGCGTCGAGGTTGCCCCACGTGCCGGAGGGATAGGCGTCGGGGTTGCTCGCGTCGAAGGCTGGTCTGGTCTTGCTCTGCGGGTCGGGCGCGTAGTCGCGCCAGTACACGAGCTGGCGGATGCTCGTGACGCCGAAGGAGGTGATCCGATCGAGCGTCTGGTTGCGCGTGGCGGCGGAGAGCAGCTCGCGCGGCGCTTCGAAGGTCGTGACCTGGCGGGAGGAGGCGCTGGCCGCGGCCGGCAGGACCAGGGCGGCGAGCAGTGGGAGCAGGAAAAGAAGTCGTCGCATAGATGGGGAGCGCGGAAGGCGCCTCAACAGGGATAGCCGGTCCGCATCAGTACAAACGCGTCGCGCCGCCGCAGGTTGCGGTGGGCGGTCTACGATCAGCGGCTTGACGGCGATCGTCGACACGCCCGAGGAGGCCGCCGCGCTCGAGCTGCCGCCGTTGCTCGTGCGGCGCCCGCTGGAGGCGTTCCTGGACGGCTGCGGGCTCGGGTCCGGCCCGGTCGAGGCGTCGCCGATCGGCGAAGGCCACTCGAACGTGACATACCTTGTCCGCCGTGACGGAGGCGAGTGGGTGCTGCGCCGCCCGCCGCGCCCGCCGCTGCCGCCGTCCGCGCACGACGTGCTGCGCGAGGCGTTCCTGCTGCGCGCCGTGCAGGACACCGCGGTGCGCGTCCCGCGCGTGCTCGCGACGTGCGACGACGAAGCGGTGATCGGCGCGCCGTTCTACGTGATGGAGCGCGTCGAGGGCGACGTGCTGACGACGGAGCTGCCGCCGGGAGCGGACCCCGCGCGGATCGGCGCGGAGCTGGTCGACGCGCTGATCGAGGTCCACGCCGCCGACTGGCGCGCGTGCGGGCTGGAGGGCTACGGCAAGCCCACGGGCTACCTCGAGCGCCAGCTGCGCCGCTTCGGCGGCCTGTGGGAGCACAACCGCACGCGGGCGCTGCCCGTGCTCGACCGCGTCACCGAGTGGCTCGGCGCGCACCGGCCGGAGTCGGTACCCGCGACGATCGTCCACGGCGACTACCGCCTCGGCAACACGATGTTCGCCGGCAACCGGCTGGCGGCGATCTTCGACTGGGAGCTGGCCACGATCGGCGACCCGCTGGCCGACGTCGGCTACCTCGTGGCGACGTGGGCGCAGCCGGACGATCCGGACGGGTCGATCGTCGGCCTCTCGCCGGTCACGCGACAGCCGGGGTTCCCGTCGCGCGCCGAGCTCGTCGCGCGTTACGAAGAGGGCTCGGGCCGCTCCATGTCGGATCTGCGCTGGTACACGACGCTGGCGCTGTGGAAGTCGGCGATCTTCCTCGAGGGCTCCTACAAGCGCCGGCTCGCGGGCACGACCGAGGACCCGTTCTTCGACAAGCTGGAGCACGGCGTGCCCGAGCTGGCCGAGCGCGCGTGGAGCACCGCGTGTTGACGGGATTGACACTTTTCCGGCACTGTCTGGACAGATGTCCGACTACACCCGCGCAGGCGTGAGTGGAAGGCTCTGTCCTACCTCCGGCAAGGACGTCGGAGTCTCGGACAAGGGGCAGGAGTGCCTATCTCTCACGGAATGGGACAGGTGGCGGTCCGCCGTGCAGCGGACCGTCTGGAGGCGACGGCGGCCCGGTCGGGATACCGGCGCCGCCGTCAACTCAGCCATCCGCCGGTCGTGTCGGCGTGCTGGGCGTCTACATCAGAGGGCTGCGCCGCCCCTGCCCAACGAGGCCACCACTCGCGTGACGGTCACACCCGAGGGCCGGGTTCGCGCGGCCCGCGGGTCCTGTCCTCGTGGGACCCGGGTCGCCGGTCGACCCGAGCCCCGCGTGCCAGGCGCGAACGCCGCCCCCGGTCGACGCGCCGACCCCCCACGCCCACGAGGCCACCCACGGGAGAAACGGCCACACCAGTAGGCAGCGATGATCGTTTCGCCGCGGCGGGCGAGGGGGTGCACGACGAAGCTTCGAACAGTTCGAAGGTTCGTAGGGCACCCCTTGCGCTCGTGGGCGGCGATGATCGTTCGTGCGCGATCAGGCCCAGCAATTGGTCGTTCGTGGCCGCGGTCGGCCTGGTTCCCGACGCGGCGGCGAGGCTGCCGCGTGCGCTGAGCCGGTACACGTCCGGCGCCACCCCGTTCGCGGCATGGCTGCTGCGCGTGGCGCGCAACGCCGCACTCGAGCACCGGGCGCGGCGGCGGCGGCGGCGCGAGCTGACCGACCAGGGCCGGGCACCGGCGCCGCTCGCCGCTTAGACCCCGAACGCCGCGAGCACCGCGGGATCCCGGTAGGCGTGGATGGCGGCGATCCGGTCGCCCTCGACGTCGAGGACCAGGAGCCGGTGGCCACGCAGGATCACCGCGGGACGCCCGTTGGCCCAGGTCTCGGACGGCGCGCCGCCCGGGTGCACGCCGGCGAAGAACGCGCGGATCGCCGAGGAGCCGTGGACCGACGGCTCGGGCGGCATCGTCAGCACCGCGTCCTCGCGCAGCAGCTCGACGAGCCCGTCGATGTCCGCGCTCTCCCACAGATCGACATAGCGGCGCAGCAGCTCGCGCTGCGTCGCGCCGGGCGCGACGGCGCGCTCCTCCGCCTCGATCGTCGCCCGCGCGCGCTGCAGCGCGCTGTTGACGGCGGTTCCGGTCGAGTCGAGCAGGTCGGCGACCTCGGCGCCGGTCCAGCCGAGCACGTCGCGCAGGATCAGCACGGCGCGCTGGCGGGCGGGCAGGCGCTGGATCGCGGTCAGAAAGGCGATCTCCATCCCTTCGCGCTGCGCGTAGTGCGCGGCCGGGTCGGCGTCGGGCACGCGATCGTCGGGATACGGGTCGACGGAGGGCTCGGGGCGCCGCGGACGCCGCTCGAGCTCGTCGATGCAGGCGTTCGTGGCGATCCGGTAGAGCCACGTCTTGACCGAGGCGCGGCGCTCGAAGCGCTCGAGCGAGCTCCAGGCGCGCAGGAGCGTCTCCTGCACGACGTCCTCGGCGTCGTGGATCGAGCCGAGCATGCGGTAGGCGTGGACGTCGAGCGCGCGGCGGTACGGCTCGACCAGCGAGCGGAACGCGCGCTCGTCGCCCGCCTGGGCGGCGGCGAGGAGCCCGCGTTCGTCGGCGGTGATCGGGGTCATCGGAGATTGGACGGCCGGCGCGGCCGGAATTCATCGGCGGATTCGCGGCGGCGCGGCGGTCTAACGGAGCATGACCCATGCACACGCCTCCCGCCGCTGGGTTCTCGGCCTGGCGGCGGTCGCCTCCTTCATGGTGGCGCTGGACACGCTCGTCGTGTCCACGGCGTTGACGACCATCCGGCTCGATCTCGGCGCGAGCGCCGAGCAGCTGGAGTGGACGGTCAACGCCTACAACCTCTCCTTCGCGGTGCTGTTGATGACGGCGTCCGCGCTCGGCGACCGCTATGGACGGCGCCGGGGATTCGCGTTCGGTTTGGTGGTCTTCTCGCTCGCCTCCGCGGCGTGCGCGCTGGCGCCCGGCGCCGGCACCTTGATCGCCGCGCGGGCGGTGCAGGGTGCGGGCGCCGCATTCGTGATGCCGCTCGCGCTGGCGCTGGTCGGCGCGGCGTTCCCGCCCGAGCGGCGCGGCGCCGCGATGGGCGCGCTGCAGGGCCTGACGGGCCTGTCGGTCGCGAGCGGGCCGGTGATCGGCGGCGCGATCGCGCAAGGCGTCGCCTGGCAGTGGATCTTCTGGATCAACGTCCCGATCGGACTGCTCGCGGTGCCGTTCGTGCTCGCGCGGGTCAAGGAGGGCTTCGGCAGCGAGCGCGCCCTCGACCTGCGCGGGCTCGGGCTCGTCACGGGCGCCGCGCTCGGCGTCGTGTGGGGGCTCGTGCGCGGCAATCAGGCGGGCTGGCAGAGCGCCGAGGTGGTCGCCTCGCTGGCGGCCGGGCTGGCGCTGCTCGTCGCCTTCGTCTGGTGGGAGGCGCGGTCGCGCACGCCGATGCTGCCGCTCGGTCTATTCCGCTCGCGCGCGTTCTCGGCCGGCAACGGCGGCATCTTCCTGACGTTCGCCGCCCTCTTCTCGGCCGTCTTCTTCCTCGCCCAGTTCCTCCAGACCTCGCTCGGCTACGGCCCCCTCGGCGCGGGGATGCGGCTGCTGCCGTGGACGGCGACGCTGTTCTTCGTCGCGCCGGTCGCGGGCGCGCTGGTCGACCGCTACGGCGAGCGCCCGTTCCTCGCCGGCGGCCTCGCGTTGCAGGCGCTCGGCCTGGCCTGGATCGCGCTCGTCGCGTCGCCCGGGATGTCGTACGTGGAGCTGGTCCCGGCGCTGATGCTGGCGGGATGCGGCGTCTCGATGGCGCTGCCGTCCGCGCAGAACGCCGCCGTCAACGCCGTCCCGGCCGGCTCGATCGGCAAGGCCGCGGGAGCCAACAGCACGCTGCGCGAGCTCGGCGGCGTGTTCGGGATCGCGATCGCGGTCGCGGTCTTCACCGGCGCGGGCGGCTACACGTCCGCGCAGGAGTTCAGCGACGGCTTCACCGCGGCGATGCTCGTCGCCGCCGGCCTCTCGCTGGCGGGCGCGCTCGCCGGCCTCATGCTCGGCGGCCGCCGTCTGTCGATCACGCAACCGCTGCCCGAAGGGAGCCCCTCATGACACTCGTCCGCTACACCGTCAAGCCCGGCCGCGAGGAGGAGAACGCGGAGCTGGTCCGCGCGGTCTACGCCGAGCTCTTCTCGCTCCAGCCGCCAGGCTTCCGCTACGCGACCTTCCAGGACGGGCGCGACTTCGTCCACGTCGCGTCCGGCGACTTCGCGCTCGGCTCGCTGGTGGCGTTCCGGCGCTTCCAGGAGGGCATCGCCGAGCGCTGCGAGGTGGCGCCTCGCGTGCTGCGCGACGCCGCGGTCGGCGCCTATGAGCCCCCGCGGCCGTAGAACAGCTTCACGCCGCGGTCCAGCAGCTTGGTCACCCGTGCGCTGTACGGGAAGTAGTGGATCTCGCGCTTGGGCGCGAAGCGCGTGACGAGCAGGGCCTGGGAGCGCGTGTACTTGCGGATGCCGCCGGCGCCGTGGCGGACTCCCAGGCCCGACTCCTTCCACCCGCCCATCGGCAGCTCGAGCGCGAGGTAGTTGAGCGCGGCGTCGTTGACGCAGACGGCACCCGCCTCGATCCGCGAGGCGATCGCCTCGCCGCGCGCGACGTCACGGGTGAAGACCGCCGCGCCGAGGCCGTATGGCGAGTCGTTGGCGAGCCGGACCGCCTCGTCGGCGTCGGCGACCTTCATCACCGGCAGCGTCGGGCCGAACGTCTCCTCGGTCATCGCGGCCATCGAGTGGTCGACGTCGGCGAGCACGGTCGGCTCGTAGAAGCGGCCCGCCCCGGGCCGCTCGCGGCCGCCGGTGAGCACGCGCGCGCCGGCGTCGCGCGCCTGCTGCACGTGGCGGGCGACGACGTCGAGCTGGGGCGGGAACGTCATCGCGCCCACGTCGATCGAGCCGGGGCCGGCCGGCGGCCCCTGGCGCAGCTTGGCGACCTTCGCGGCCACCTTGGCGACGAACTCGTCGTAGACGGGCGCCTCGACGTACGCGCGCTCGATCGAGATGCACGTCTGGCCGCCGTTCTGCATCGAGTAGTAGACGGCGGCGTTGGCGGCGCGCTCGACGTCGGCGTCGGCGAGCACGATCATCGGGTCCTTGCCGCCGAGCTCGAGCGAGACGGGCGTCAGGGTGCGAGCGGCGCGCTCCATCACCTTGCGCCCGGTGCGCGTCGAGCCCGTGAACATCACCATGTCGACCGCGTCGATCAGCGCCTCGCCGGTCGGCGGGCCGCCGATCGCCGTCTGGTAGAGCCCCTCGGGCAGCCCGCTCTCCAGCAGCCCGCGCTCGATCAGCAGCGACGTCAGCGGCGTCACCTCCGACGGCTTCACGACGACCGCGTTGCCCGCCGCGAGCGCCGGGATGGCGTCGCCGACCGAGTTCACGAGCGGATAGTTCCACGGCCCGATCACGCCGACCACGCCGACCGGCCGGTAGCGAACCACGAGCTTGCGGCCGAGCACGAACGGATTGCCGGTCCGGACCTTCTCGTCGGCCAGGTACTTGGGCGCCTTCCGGGCCCAGAACCCGAGTGCGTTCGCGCCGTAGGCCAGCTCGACGAGACGCGCGTCCTCGTCGGTCTTGCCCGTCTCGGACACGATCGTGGCCACGACCTCCTCGGCGTGCTCGATCAGCCACCTGCGGGCGCGCAGCAGCACGCGCGCCCGGCCCTGGTAGCCGAGCGCCTCCCACGCGGGCTGGACCGCGCGGGCGCGCTCGACCAGCGCGCCCACGTCGGCCGTGAGCGGAACCTCGCGCACGAGCTCGCCGGTCGCCGGGTTCTCGACCGCGATGGTCGCCTGTGCCTGCTCGACGGTGGCCATGGAGGGGAGCCTAGCCCGCCACCGCCTCCGCCACGACCGCCTCATCCGGCTTCAAGCGCGGCGCGGAGACGACGCCGATCAGCAGGTTCAGCAGCGCCAGCCCCGCCGCGAGCGCCGCCATCGCCACCGGGACGTTGACGTGCGCACCGCGCCGGCTCGCGCCAGAGCGCGGTGAGCGACGGTCAGTCGGTGACTTCGAGCTTGTCGATCCGCGCGTCCTCGCGCGGGCGGTCGCGGCCGTCGGTCGGCAGCGACTCGAGCTTGTCGACGACGTCCATCCCGCCGGTGACCTTGCCGAACACGGTGTGCTTGCCGTCCAGCCACGGCGCCTGGCCGACCGTGACGATGAAGAACTGCGAGCCGTTGGTGTTCGGGCCGGCGTTGGCCATCGCGAGCGCGCCGCGGACGATCTTGTGCTGGTTGATCTCGTCCTCGAACGTGTAGCCGGGGCCGCCGGTCCCGGTGCCCTCGGGGCAGCCGCCCTGGATCATGAAGTCAGAGATGATCCGGTGGAACGTGAGCCCGTCGTAGAACCCGTCGCGAGCGAGCTTGCGGAAGTTCCCGACGGTCTTCGGCGCGTCCTCGTCGAACAGCTCGAAGATGATCTCACCGTGGTTGGTGGTCATGGTCGCTTCAGACATGAATGAACCTCTTTCGGCCTCCGGTCCTCGCAAGCTCGGACCTCCGGACGACGTTACATTTCAAGAACGAATGGGCTCCAGGGCCACCGGCCGCCCCTGAACCTCGGTGACACGCTGGACGATGCGGGATGCCTCGCCGGCCGGCACCTCGACGAGCGCGAACCGCTCGAGGATGCGCACGTTGCGGACGGCCTCGCCGTCCAGTCCTCCGGCCGTGATCGCCGCGATCAGGTCCTTGGCCTCGACGCCCTCGTGGCGGCCCGCGCTGACGATCAGCTTCGTGTAGCCGGTCCCGTTGGCCACCGCCGCGTCGTGCGGCTTGCGATGGCGCTTGCGCGGCTCGGACGCCTGCGCCGGCGCGACGTGCGCGCCCTCGGCCCACGGCGAGATGCGCGTCGACGCGTGGCGCTCGATCGCCTCCAGCTCACGCCGCTGGCGCGGCTCGACGAACGTGATCGCGCGGCCGGAGCGCCCGACGCGGCCGGTCCGGCCGATGCGGTGCACGTAGACGTCCGGCGACGTGGGGACGTCGAAGTTGATGATGTGCGTGACGGTCGAGATGTCCAGCCCGCGGGCCGCGACGTCGGTCGCCACGAGGATCGTCGTGCGGCCGCCCTTGAAGTTGATCATCACGCCGTCGCGCGAGCCCTGGCTCATGTCGCCGTGCAGCGCCTTGACGTTCATCCCCTTGTCGCGCAGCGTGCGGAAGAGCTGCTCGCAGCGGACCTTGGTGCGCGTGAAGACGATCGCCTGCTTGGGGCGCTCGGCCTCGAGCACGCGCACGAGCGCGTCGACCTTCCCCTGCGGCTTGGTCTCGAGATAGAACTGCTCGACCGTGTCGATCGTCAGCGTCGCCGCCTTGACCTTGATCGTCTCGGGGTTGTACAGGTGGCGCTCGGCGAGGCGGCGGATCTCCGACGGCATCGTCGCGCTGAAGAGCGCGGTCTGGCGGCTGCCGGGCGCGAGCGAGAGGATCTTCTCGACGTCCTCGAGGAAGCCGAGGTCGAGCATCTCGTCGGCCTCGTCGAGGACGATGTAGCGGCAGGAATGCAGCATCAGCGAGTGGCGCGAGATCAGGTCGAGCACGCGGCCGACGGTCCCGACCACGACCTGCCCGCCCTGGCGCAGCTGCGCCTGCTGGGTGCGGATCGGGGCGCCGCCGAAGACGGCCACCGGATCGATGCCCTTGTGGGCGGCGTAGGCGCGCAGCGCCTGCGTGACCTGGATGCACAGCTCGCGCGTCGGCGTCAGCACGAGCGCCTGGACCTCGGCCTCGGACGGGTCGACCGACTGCAGGAGCGGCAGGCCGAACGCCGCCGTCTTGCCGGTTCCCGTCTGTGCCTGGCCGATCACGTCGCGGCCTTCCAGCAGCGGCGGGATCGTCTGCTCCTGGATCGGGCTGGGTGACTCGTAGCCGACGTCGCGGAGGGCCTTGAGCAAGGGCTCGGACAGGCCGAGTTCGGCGAAAGTCGTCATCTGAGGTGAAGCACGTTAGCGGCGCGGGTCGAGCAGGAGCTTTCCACTGGTGCGGCGTGCCTGCAGGTCCTCGTGCGCGCGCCTGGCCTCCGAGAGCGGGTAGGTCCCGCCCTCGACCACCCGCAGCGAGCCGTCCGCGACGCGCCCGAACAGATCCTCCAGCGGCGGCCCGACCATCTCCGGGTGCCTCATGGCGTGGACGAGCCAGAACCCGACGACCGCCTTGGACCCGTGCATCAGCACGCCGCTGGGCACGCGATTGGCCTCACGCGACGCCATCCCGTACGCCACGACGCGGCCGAACGGGGCGAGCGCGTCCAGGGAGGCGTCGAACACGCGCCCGCCGGCCATCTCCAGCACGACGTCGACGCGCCGGCCGCCGTTGGCCTCGCGCAGCTCGGCGGCGAGGTCGCCGGCGTTGACGTCGACCGCGGCGTCCGCGCCCAGCTCCAGCGCGAGCTCGCGCTTGCCGGCGGTCGAGGCCGTCGCGATCACGCGGCCGGCGCCGAACGCCTTCGCCAGCTGGACGGCGAGCGAGCCGACGCCGCCGGCCGCGGCGTGCACGACCACGGTCTCCCCCGCGGCGAGCTTGGCGGACGTCTTGTAGAGGTGCCAGGCCGTCAGGCCCTGGAGCACGAGGGCCAGCGCCGCGCCGTAGGACACGGCGTCCGGGATCGGGGCGACGGCGTCCGCGACCGCGTACTCGGCATAGCCGCCATTGGGGACCAGGGCGGCAACGCGCGTCCCGTCCTCCGTCGTGCCCGCGACTTCGGCGCCGGGGATGAGCGGCAGCTCGTAGCGCGCGAGATACGTGTTGTCGCGGGCGTGGGTGTCGGCGTAGTTGACCCCGGCGCGCTCGACGCGGATCAGCGTCTGGCCCTCATCTGGGACCGGGACCGGGGCGTCCTCGACGAGCCGCAGCACCTCAGGGCCGCCCCACCGGTCTATGCGAATCGCGCGCATCGACGCGCGGAGGCTACCCTCTCGCGCCGATATGTCGCTCACCGTCGTCGGTTCCATCGCCTTCGACGCCGTCGAGACGCAGGCCGGCAAACGCGACCGCCTGCTGGGCGGTGCCGCCGTCCACTTCTCGCTGGCGTCCTCCTTCCTCGCCGAGACCCGCGTGGTCGGCCCCGTCGGGGACGACTTCGGCGAGGCCGAGTACGCCGTGCTGCACAATCGCGGCGTCAACACCGACGACGTCGAGCACGTCCCGGGCGGCAAGACGTTCTTCTGGTCCGGGCGCTACGAGCGCGACGTCAACATCCGCCACACGCTTCAGACCGACCTGAACGTCTTCGAGCACTTCGAGCCGAAGCTGTCGGATGCCTCCAAGGCGGCGGACGTCCTGTTCCTGGCCAACATCCAGCCCGACCTGCAGCGCGCGGTGCGCGAGCAGTGCACCGGCGCGCGCTTCACGGCGCTGGACACGATGAACCTCTGGATCGACATCGCGCGCGAGTCGCTCCTGCGGACGATCAGGACGGTCGACTGCCTGATCGTCAACGACAGCGAGGTCAAGGAGCTCACTGACGAGCCCAACCTGGTCCGTGCCGCACGCGCGGTGATGGAGCTCGGCCCGCGCGTGGTGGTCGTCAAGCAGGGCGAGTACGGCTCGGCGATGTACACGCCGGAGGGCGCGTTCGGCCTTCCCGCCTACCCGACGGCGGACGTCATCGACCCGACTGGCGCGGGGGACACGTTCGCGGGCGGCTTCATGGGCTACGTCGCCGCGCACGCCGACGAGCAGATCGACGACGAGCTGCTGCGCCGCGCGATGGCCTACGGAACCGCCCTGGCGTCCTTCAACGTCGAGGCGTTCGGCACCGAGCGCATGCAGACGCTCAAGCCGGAGGAGGTCACCGAGCGCGTTGCCGAGCTGCAGCGGGTGACCCGCTTCGACGCGTCTCCGGTGCCGCTGCGCGCCTGATTGACGTCAGATCGCGGGCCGGTGGCTTGCGGAGCCCCGGCCCGGGCGTAGCATTCCGCGCGTGGGTTGGACGATGCTCTACCTCTTCGTGTTCCTCAAGCTGCCGATCCTGGCGGCCTGCGGGATCATCTGGTGGGCCGTCAAGCAGGGCCCGGACACCGAGCCGGTGCGCAACGACGGCGGCACGCCGCTGCGCCCCCGCCCGCGGCATCCGCGCCCGAAGCGCCCACGCCCGCCGCGCCGCGGCGGCCCGCACGCCGCCGGCACGCGCATGGCCTCGCCGCCGCGCGTCCGCTCGGTGACCGCCGTCGGGCGCGCGCGAGAGACGCACCGGTAGTACCAGCCGCACCCGGGGGTCGGCCGATCGGTTGATCGAGGTCTGGCTTCGCGGGCGATGTGCATGCAGCGCCGGGCCGCGACGCTTCCGGCATGGACGCGATCGAGGTGCGCAATCTGCGCAAGCGCTACGGCGAGACGGTGGCGGTGGAGGACGTGTCGTTCTCCGTCCGCGAGGGCGAGATCTTCGGCGTGCTCGGTCCCAACGGCGCCGGCAAGACCACGACGGTGGAGTGCATCGCCGGCCTGCGGACGCCCGACGCCGGCCGCCTGCGCGTGCTCGGGCGCGACCCGTCGGATCCCGAGTTGCGCCGGCTCGTCGGCGTGCAGCTGCAGGACAGCGCGCTGCCGGACCGGATCCGGGTCGGCGAGGCGCTGGAGCTCTACCGCGCCTTCTACGAGGACCCCGAGGACGTCGAGGCGCTGATCGAGGCGCTCGGGCTCGGTCAGGTCCGCGGCACGGCGTTCGGGCGCCTCTCCGGCGGCGAGCGCCAGCGGCTCTCGATCGCGCTCGCGCTGATCGGGCGGCCGCGGCTCGCGATCCTCGACGAGCTCACGACCGGGCTGGACCCGCAGGCGCGGCGCGCGACGTGGGCGCTGATCGAGCACGTCCGCGCGCGCGGCGTGACGATCCTGCTCGTGACGCACTTCATGGAGGAGGCCGAGCGGCTGTGCGACCGCGTCGCGGTGATCGACCGCGGGCGCGTCGTCGCGCTCGACGCGCCCGCCGCGCTCGGCTCCCTGCGCGAGCAGCGGCTGCGCTTCCGCCCGTCGGCGCCGGTCGCCGACGAGGACCTGCTGGCGCTGCCGGATGTCGCGACCGTGCGCCGCGAGGGCGAGCTCGTCGTCGTCTCCGGCGGGCCCGCCGTCGTGCAGAACGTCGCCGCCGCCCTGGCCCGCGCCGGCATCGTCGCCGAACGCCTGCGCGTGGAGCACGCGAACCTCGAGGACGCATTCGTGGAGCTGACCCGATGACCGCCTTGCTCAAGACCGAGACCAAGCTGCTGCTCCGCGAGCCGATCCTGCTGTTCTGGGGCGTCGCGTTCCCGCTCGTGCTCCTCACCGTGATGGGGCTGGCGGGCGACAAGCCCGACCCGGACCTCGGCGGGCTCAGCCTCGTGCAGTCCTACGTGCCGATCCTCGTCGCGTTCACGTTCACGATCCTCGGCGTCAGCGCGCTGCCGACCGCCGTCGCGACCTACCGCGAGCGCGGCGTCCTGCGCCGGCTCGCGACCACGCCGCTGCGGCCCAGCCGCGTGCTCGCGGCCCAGCTCGCGACCAGCGGCGCGATGGCGGCCGTGACCGCGGTGCTGATCCTCGCGCTGGCGCGGACGGCATTCGGGGTCGGCCTCCCCGGCGCGCCGCTCGCGTTCCTGCTCGCGCTGATCCTCGCCGCCGCCGCGCTGCTCGGCATCGGCCTCGTGATCGCCGCGCTCGCGCCTCGCGCCCGGATCGCCGGCGCCATGGGCACGATGCTGTTCTTCCCGCTGATGTTCTTCGCCGGACTGTGGGCGCCGCGCGCGACGATGGGCGCCACGCTGCGCGACATCGGGGACTACACGCCGCTCGGCGCGGCGGTCCAGGCGCTCCAGGACGCTTCGGCGGGCGCTTGGCCGGACGCGAAGCAGCTGCTCGTGATGCTCGCCTACGCCGTCGTCAGCGCGGTCGCCGCGACTAGGCTCTTCCGCTGGCAGTGAACGCGTCGTCGGACCACTTCGAGCAGCGGGTGTTCGCGGTCCTGCCGTTCCTGCTGCTCGTCGCCTCGGCCGCGTTCGACCAGCTGATCGACGGCGCCGACGCCGCGCATCTCGCGATCGCCGGCGCCACGGCGCTCTGGATCGCGCTCACGCGCAACCGGATCCCGGCCCCGGTCCACTTCGTCGGCCTGCTCGCCTTCAGCGCCGCGCTGGTCGCCTGCACGCCGATCTACGGGTTCTTCGTGTGGTCCGGCTATCTGGCGGTGGCGTTTCTGCTGCCGCGGCGATGGATCCCGGCCGGCGTGCTCGGCGTCGCGGCCGTGACCGCCGCCTCGCAGGTCGGCGGCTGGCCCGGGGGCGGATTCAGCGACTGGCTGGTCTACGTCGCCGTGGTGATCGCCAATGCGGGTGTGGCGGGCACGATGATGGTCGTCGGCGCCAAGCAGGACGACCAGCGGCGCATGCTCGAGGCGGCGTTGCGGGAGAACGCGGGCCTGCACGCGCAGCTGCTCGAGCAGGCGCGCGAGGCGGGCATGCTCGACGAGCGCGCGCGGATGGCGCGCGAGATCCACGACACGATCGCGCAGGGGCTGATCGGGATCGTCACGCAGATCGAGGCGGCCGAGCAGGCGCACGAGCCCCGGCGCCACCTCGACGCCGCCGCCCAGCTCGCGCGCGACAGCCTCGCCGAGGCGCGCCGCTCGGTCCGGGCGCTGCGCCCGCAGCCGCTCGAGCGGGCGCGCCTGCCCGAGGCGCTCGCGCAGGTCGCCGACGGCTGGTCGGCGCTCCACGGGATCGCGGCGGCCGTCAGCACGACCGGGGCGCCGCGGCCGTTGCCGGTCGACGTCGAGGCGACGCTGCTGCGGACCGCGCAGGAGTCGCTCGCCAACGTCGCCAAGCACGCGTCGGCCTCGCGCGTGGGCCTGACGCTCTCCTACATGGACGACCTCGTCACGCTGGACGTGCGCGACGACGGCGTGGGCGGCGCCGCGCCACGTCCCGGCGGCTTCGGGCTGACGTCGATGCTCGAGCGCGTCCAGGGGCTCCAGGGCAGCCTCGCGATCGAGTCCGAGCCCGGCTCGGGCACCGCCGTGTCGGCGAGCGTGCCCGCATGATCCGGCTCGTGATCGTCGACGATCACCCGGTCGTGCGCGACGGCCTGAGCGGCATCTTCAGCGGCGCCGAGGGCTTCGAGGTGGTCGGGTTGGCCGACGACGGCGAGCGCGGCGTCGACCTGGTGCGGCGGCTCGACCCCGACGTGGTCCTGATGGACCTGCGGATGCCGCGGATGGACGGCGTGACGGCGATCCGGCAGCTCGCCGGGCGGCGGGTGCTCGTCCTCACGACCTATGACTCCGACGCCGACGTCCTGCCGGCGATCGAGGCCGGCGCGACCGGCTACCTGCTCAAGGACGCGCCGCGCGAGGAGCTCTACCGCGCCGTCCGCGCCGCCGCGCGCGGCGAGGCGGTGCTCTCCCCGCCGATCGCCACCCGCGTCCTGCGCGCCGCGCGCTCAGGCGAGCCGGCCATCAGCGCGCGGGAGCTGGAGGTGCTCGAGCTCGTCGCCCGCGGCGCCACCAATCGCGAGGCCGCCGAGCGGCTGTTCATCAGCGAGGCGACCGTCAAGACCCATCTCGTGCACCTCTACGCCAAGCTCGGCGTGCCCGATCGGGCCTCCGCGGTGGCCGCCGCGTTCGACCGCGGGCTGCTCACCCCGCGCTCCCGCGGGTAGCCTTCCCGCTCGTGCCCGTCTCCGTCCTCTCCGATGGCACGATCAGGCGACTGGTCGAGGCCGGCGAGATCGTCATCAAGCCGTGGAGCCCCGAGCTGGTCCAGCCGGCGTCGATCGACCTGCGCCTGGGCGACTCCTTCCGCGTCTTCCACAACCACGTGGCGCCGCTGATCGACCTCCGCGACGGGCCGCCGCCGGGGCTGACAGAGGAGGTCACCGCGAGCGCGCAGGACGGCTTCGTGATCCACCCGGGCGAGTTCTGCCTGGGCCGCACGGAGGAGTGGGTCGAGCTGCCCGGCGACGTCGTGGCCCGCATCGAGGGAAAGAGCTCCCTCGGCCGCCTCGGGCTGATCGTGCACGCCACCGCGGGCTTCATCGACCCGGGCTGGAAGGGCACGCTGACGCTCGAGCTCAACAACCTCACGCGCGTCCCGATCAAGCTCTACCCGGGGCTGCTGATCGCCCAGCTCTCGTTCATGGCGCTGGACAAGCCCGCGGAGCGGCCGTACGGCTCGGAGGAGCTCGGCTCGCACTACCAGGGCCAGGTCGCGGCCACCGAGAGCCGCTACATGCGGTAGCTTCCGCGGCATGCTGGCCACGCTGCTGCTCGCGGCCGAAGGGGCCGAGCCGTCGAAGACGCCCTTCTACATCCTCGCGGCCGCCCTGGTCGTGTTCGCCCTCTCGCTCTCGGCCGTCGGCGTGGCCCGGCATGAGACCTTCCCGCCCTCGCGCGGGGTCGCCACGGCCCTGATCGGCGTCTGCGTGCTGCTCGTCGCGGGCACCATGCTCAGTGCGGTTCTGACCGCCTGACTCCCCCGCTCGCGCGGCCTCGCCACAATGGAGGGAGAGTCTTGAACCCCCTCCCAGCTGAGGAGCGCAATGGGAACCGAGGAGCAGAGCACGAACGGCGGTGGCGTGGCCACCGCTTCTGAGTCGCTGACGATCACCGACAACCGGACCGGCAAGACCTACGAGGTGCCGATCGAGGATGGGACCGTGCGCGCGACCGCGCTGCGGGACATCAAGGTCGACGAGGACGACTTCGGCGTCATGTCCTACGACCCGGCGTTCATGAACACCGCGTCGTGTCGCAGCGCGATCACGTATCTGGACGGCGAGGCGGGCGTCCTGGAGTACCGCGGGTATCCGATCGAGCAGCTGGCGGAGAACTCGAGCTACCTCGAGGTCGCCTACCTCCTGATCCACGGCGAGTTGCCCAACAAGCAGCAGCTCGAGGAGTGGACGCACCAGATCACGATCCACACGTTCGTGCACGAGAACGTGAAGAGCTTCATGCAGGGGTTCCGCTACGACGCCCATCCGATGGGCATGCTGCTCGCCTCGGTAGGCGCGCTGTCGACGTTCTATCCAGACGCCAATCAGATCCATGACGTCGAGAAGCGCTATCTGCAGATCGTCCGGCTGATCGCCAAGATGCCGACGCTGGCCGCGTTCGCGTACCGCCACAACATGGGCCAGCCGTACGTCTATCCGGACAACGACCTCAATTACCCCGGCAACTTCCTCTCGATGCTGTTCCGGATGACCGAGCTCAAGTACAAGCCGGATCCCCGGCTGGAGCGCGCGCTCGACATCCTCTTCATCCTGCACGCCGACCACGAGCAGAACTGCTCGACCAATGCGGTCCGCGCGGTCGGCTCCTCGCAGGTGGACCCGTACTCGGCCGTCGCCGCGGGCGTCGCCGCGCTCTACGGCCCGCTGCACGGCGGCGCCAACGAGCAGGTGCTGCGCATGCTGCGCCGGATCGAGAGCAAGGAGAACATCCCCGACTTCATCGCCGGCGTGAAGGAGGGCAAGGAGCGCCTGATGGGCTTCGGGCACCGGGTCTACAAGAACTACGACCCGCGCGCCCGCATCATCAAGGGCGCCGCCGAGGACGTCTTCGAGGTCACGGGCACCAATCCGCTGCTCGACATCGCGCTGGAGCTGGAGAAGATCGCGCTCGAGGACGAGTACTTCGTCAAGCGAAAGCTGTACCCGAACGTCGACTTCTACTCGGGCCTGATCTACGAGGCGCTGCAGATGCCGGTCGGCATGTTCACGGTGCTGTTCGCGATCCCGCGGACGAGCGGCTGGATCGCGCAGTGGCTGGAGATGATCCAGGACAAGGAGCAGAAGATCGCCCGCCCGCGCCAGATCTACACGGGCGAGCGCACGCGCGAGTACGTGGCGCTGGACGACCGCGTCTAACGTCGCACGGACGTCAGATTCCCCTCGACTGTGCGCGTCGCGGCGCAAGCCCTCGAAGGGAAGATGACGGGAGGGCGAAACCCGATATCCCCGGGGCTGGCACCTTCGTGCCAGCCCAACTAGTTGTTTCATGCAACGGTGTGGTTTCATTCCGAAACCATGCTTCCCGACGGCACCCGGATGCGCCCCATCGCACCCGAGGACAAGGCCCTCCTCCAGGCAGGAGTGGGGCGCCTGTCCCCTGAATCGGCCTACGGCCGGTTCCTGACCGGAAAGCCCCGGCTCACGCCGGCCGAGCTGCGCTATCTGACCGAGATCGACGGGTGCGACCACATGGCGCTCGTCGTGCTCGACGCCGACGGCGACCTGGTCGCCGTCGGCCGGCTGGTGCGCGATCCCGCGCGCCCGGACACGGCCGAGCTGGGGATCGTGGTCGCCGACTGCTCCCAGCGCCAGGGGATCGGGCGAACGCTGGCGCAGGAGCTGGTGCGCGCGATGGGCGTCGCCCGCGTCGCGGGCACGATGCTCGCGACCAACCGCGGCGCGCTCCGCCTGATGCGCGCGCTCGGTCCGCTCGAGAGCGGCGTTCTCTCCGGCGGCGTGCGCGAGGTCGTCGTGCGCGTCGGGGCGCCGGTCGCCGCGGCGGCCTAGAACGTCAGGGTCCGGCCTGGACGGGCCCGTTGGAGACCGTGATCGGCGCGAGGATGACCGGCGCGCCGATGATCGTCGGGCCGATCGCGCTGGCGACCTGGCCGACGGTCGGCCCCACGAACGCGAGCGTGACGCCGCCGCACACGGAGATGCCGGGCGAGCCCGGACCGCCGTTGACGGCGCGCGGGTTGTTGCCGATGCACCCGGTCGCCGCCCCGTCGGTCCCCGTGCCCCAGGACGGCCAGGTCTGGGCGCCGGCGACGGGCGCGCACAGCGCGAGGACCGCGAGCACGGCCACCAGCAGGAGCAGCAACCTCATGCCTCGATCCTGAGGCCTGCGGGGCCGCGGCGTGCCTGTCCGACGGGCTAGGCGGTCCCGGGCACTGGTCCGCCGGCGACCACTGCCCCTCAAGCCGCCCGGGGCGGCGCCGATCCTCATGTTGTGAGCCGCCTCCGCTCGATCAGCGCCCTGCTCGTGGACATCCCGCCGGGCCAGGCGGCGCAGCTCGAGCGCGCGCTGGAGGAGGCCGGCTGGAAGGTCCGCGCGTTCTCCGCCGGCGGCGCCGAGGGGCTGACCGCGGCGCTGCAGCGGCGCGGCTGGGAGGTCGTGCTCTACGGCGGCGAGGGACGCGACGCCGTGCCCTCCCGCAAGGCGCTCGCGCTCGTGCGCCTCGCCGACCCGCACCTTCCCTTCATCGCCGTCTCGCCGCAGTTCCGCCGCGGCGACCTCGCGGCGCTCGTCCGCGCGCTGCCCGCGGGCGTCCCGACGGTCTCCGATCCCGCCCGGCTCCCCGCCGTGCTGACCCGCGAGGTCGAGCAGTCGCGCATGCGCCGCCGCGTCGGCGGCGCGCACAGGCTGCTCGACGCCCAGCAGGCGATCACCGACCACCTCGCGGCCGGGCTGGAGCCGGACGTGCTGTGCGCGCGCGTGCTGGCCGCGCTCGGGGAGGCGCTCGGCTGGAGCGTCGGCGCCGCCTGGCGTCCGCGCCGCGACGGCGCGACGCTGGAGTGCGCCTCGGTCTGGCACGCGCCCGGCGCGCGCAAGGCGGTCGCGGCCTTCGCGGCCGAGACGACGAACCTCGACTTCGCCCCCGGCCAGGGCCTCCCGGGCCGCGTGTGGGCGTTCCGGCGCACGGCCTGGGTGGCCGACGTCGGGCGCGAGAGCAACATGCCGCGCGCCGACCACGCGCTGCGCGCCGGCCTGGTGACGGCGGTCGCGTTCCCGCTCGCCGCCGCCGAGGAGTGCCTCGGCGTGATCGAGCTCTACTCGGGCGCCATCCGCGAACCGAACGCCGAGGTGGCCGCGATGTTCGCGAGCGTCGGCGGCCAGCTCGCGCAGTACCTGTCCCGCCGCCGCCTGCGCTCCCGCGCCCGCAGCCTCGACGGCGCCACGACGCTGGTCGTCGGGCTGGACGCCGAAGGCCGCGTCGAGCTCGCCAACGCGACGGCGTGCGCGCGGCTCGGCGCCGACGAGCAGCAGCTGCTCGGGCGCGACTGGTTCGCCGCCGCGCTGCCGGAGTCCCACCGCGCAAGCGCCCGCACCGCCTTCGCGCGCCTGCTCGCCGGCGAGCACGGCGACATCCTGGCGCTCGAGCAGCCGCTGGCCGGCGGCGACGGGCGGCCGTTCCCCGTCACCTGGCGCTGGTCGCTCGCGCGCGACGGCGACGGACGCCCGGCGGGAGCGCTCGGCTGGGGAGAGCCGGTCACGCAGCCGTCTTCGGGCGACGGCAACGCGCTGGTCGCCGAGCTGGCGGCCGCGCTCGCGGCGCGCGAGGGGAGCTGACGCTCCGGATTGGCTACCGTGGGGATATGCGGTTCCTTCCTCTCGCACTCATCTGTGCGGCGACGCTCGCCGCGTGCGGCAGCGAAGGAGCTGCCGTCCGGCCTGCGAACGCCGGTCTCGCCGACATCGTGGTCCGCGTCGACGACGACGGCGCCAAGGGCCCCGACGCCGCGCGCCAACTGACCCTGAAGTGCGATACCCCCACGCAGAGCAAGGCGTGCGGGGCCGCGGCCGGCGTCTCCCAGTCGGACCTCGCGCCGCCCCCTGGCGACCGGGCCTGCACGCAGATCTACGGCGGCCCACAGACGGCCTCGATCAGCGGCACGCTGCGCGGCGACCACGTCGACGCGAGCTTCAAGCGCACCGACGGGTGCGAGATCACGCGCTGGGAGCACATGCAGCCACTGCTGAGCGAGGTGCGCTGAGCGTGCCGTGGCGGATCGTGGTCCGCCACGGGCCGCACGTCGAGAAGCTGCGCTGTCAGACGCTGCCGGAGGCGCTCGACGCACTGGAGGAGCGCGCCCGCGCGGTCGCGAACGGACCCAAGCTCGACGCCGTGGACGTCCACGTGCGCACGTTCTCCCCCGCCGACCAGATCTCGGCGCGGGCGGAGCTCAAGGGCCCGCAGCGGCTGCGGCCGTTCATACACGCCGGGATCGACGTGCGCGGGGACGGATCGATCGTCGCCTGGTCGGGCGGCATGCGGCGGGAACAGATCACGATGGTCGGCGGCGAGACCGCCTATGCCGCGCTGAGGCGCGCGGTTCAGAGCACCAAGGTCGAGCCGTAGCGCTTCAGCCAGGCCGAGCGCGCGCGCCACTCGGGCACGCGCGCCTGCAGCAGCCGCCAGAAGCGCGGCGAGTGGTCCATCACCTCGAGGTGGCAGACCTCGTGCTCGACCACGTAGTCGAGCACCTCGGGCGGCGCCAGCAGCAGCCGCCAGTTGAACGACATCGCGCCCTTGGACGAGCACGACGCCCAGCGCGTCCGCTGGCCGCGGATCGTCAGCCCCGTGTAGCGCGTGCCCGCGCGCGCGGTCGCCGCGTCCAGGCGCGGCGCGATCTCCGCCTTCGCCTGGCGCCGGTACCAGCGCTCGAGCGCCTCGCGCGGCTCGCCGGGCGGGACCAGCAGCACGGCGCCGCGGCGGTGCACGCGCGTGCGCCCCGGCTCTGGCTGCAGCGTCAGGATCTCCCCCAGATACGGGACGGTGCCGGGCGGGCGCGCGATCTCCGCCGCGGCGCGGGCCACGGCGCGCCGCCGGCGTTCGATCCACGGCGCGAGCTGCGCGACCGCCTCGGCCGCGTGGCGCTCGGGCGAGCGGCGCGGCAGCACGACCTCGATCTCGCCGTCACCGTCGACGCTGACGCGGATGCGGCGCGCGCGATCCGAGCGGCGGATGCGGTACGAGCTCGTCACGGAACGTGCGGCGGTGGCGTCCAGCGCCGCGGATGTGCCGCATCCGGGCGTGGCGGGATTCGCTGACGGGCTCGCCTGGCCATCGGCCGCAGCAGCCTAGAAGGGCCGCCTGACAAGATCCCGGCGTGGCGGAATCCCGGGTCCCCCTGCCGGCCGGCGTGCGCGAGCCGTTCACGGTCTACGTGAACGGCGTGCGCCAGGAGCTCGGCCACGACTACCGCGTCGCGGGCGGCGAGCTGGTCTTCAGCCGCGAGCTCATGAAGGAGGGCAGGCTCGGGTTCTGGCGCTGGTTCCTCGGCGCCTGGGGAATCGGGACCTACCGGCGCAACGACCAGGTCGACGTCGCGTGGGAGGCCGAGGGGCGCCCGCAGGTCGCGCACGCGCTCGACATCGTCCGGAGCACACCCGAATCGGGATCATGAGCGCAAAGGCGCCAGGAATCCTCGGGGAGCTCGGGAGTGGCCGATCAGAGGGGCGAATGCTTCGCTCGCCCAAGCCCGACACCCGAGTGCTGGAGGCCCTGCACCGCATCGGCGCGCTTCCCGTGCTGGGCGGCACGGTCGCCCGGATCCGCGCGCTCGCCGAGGACCCGCACGGGACGACGGCCGACCTCGTGACGGTCGTCGAGTCCGACGAGGCGTTCTCCGCGAACCTGCTGCGCTACGCGAACTCGGCCGCCGCGGCGCGGCCGATCCGCGCGCGCACGATCCGTCAGGCGATCACGCTGACGGGCCGGCGCCGGCTCGTGCGGATCGCGCTGGAGGCCGAGACCTACCGCTTCCTGGAGCACTTCCCCGGTGGGGCCTCGGTCTCGCGCGGGCAGCTGCACGTCCATGCCGTCAACGTCGCGGCGTACTCGCTCACGACCGCGGAGCTGTGCGGCGCCCACGGCGACACGGCGCACCTCGCCGGCCTGCTGCACGACGTCGGCAAGCTGCTGATGCCGGCGGCGTTCGGCGTCGCGGCGATCGAGCGGATCGCGCGCGAGGCCGCCTCCGGCGCCGCCCGCGCCGCGCTCGAGCGCCGGCGCCTCGGCATGGATCACGCCGCGGCCGGCGCGATGCTCGTGGGCCTGTCGGACCCGCATGACGAGGTCATGCGCGCGATCGCCTACCACCACGGCGGCCCTGGCGGCGACGCCTCGCCGACCCCGGAGGCGGCGTGCGTGCAGATCGGCAACGCGGTCGCGCACCTGCTCAACGAGGGCGAGACCGACTGGACCGTGCTCAACGCCGCGCTCGAGCGCCTGGGCCGCGGCCCCGACCTGCTCGACGAGGTCGCGGAGCGTGCGGGCGTCGCCGCCGCGGTCGCCCCGCACGGTGAGCTGGCCGACCAGGTCGGGCGGCTCGAGGCGGTCGCGCACACCGACGACCTCACCGGGCTGGCGAACCGCCGCGCCTGGATCGAGGCGGTCCGGCGCGAGGTGGCCGCCCACGGCGGGGGCGCGCTGCTGATCTGCGACGTCGACGGCTTCAAGGCCGTCAACGACGGCCACGGCCACCGCGCCGGGGACCTCGTGCTCACGGAGGTCGCGCGCGTGCTCTCGCGCCACGGGCTCGCGGGCCGCCTCGGCGGCGACGAGTTCGGGGTCTGGGTCGCGGGCGACGGCGAGGCCGGCCACCGCACGGCGCGGGCGATCATGGACGATGTCGCCGGCTCGCTGCCGGAGCCGCTCGCGGGCGGCACGACGCCGCTCGGCGTCTCGGTCGGCGTCGCGACGGTGACCGAGGCCGACGCCGACGTGATGGAGCTGCTCGAGGTCGCCGACCGCGAGCTGTACGCGGTCAAGCCCGGCGGCCGCCGCCGTTAGACGAGCCGGCGGACCAGGCGCCCGACGCCGGTCAGGACGCCCTTGAGCAGCCCTCCGACGCCCAGGAGCAGGCCGCCGACGGCGCGCAGCAGGCCGCTCAGAAGGCCCATCGTTCCGTCTGCGGCGCGCTGCCGGCGATACCCACGGTTCTGTCATACCCAGCAGCCCGCGCCTGTACCAAGGTTCGGCGCCCGAAGGTGCCTCCGCGCTTGACCCGGCGCTGTTCTTCGAGCGCACCCGGACCAGCGTCGCCGGCGGCGAGGCGTTCGTGCAGCGGATCTTCACGCGCGCCGAGGACCGCGACGCGCCCACGACGCTCGCGACGCGCGACGCCCAGCTCCACGCGATCACCGCGTGGGGCATCCCCGACCCCGGCAAGCTGCGGCGGCTCGCCGGCATCGCGCAGCCCGGGCTCGTGGCCAACGGCGACCACGACCGCATGGTGCCGACGAAGAACACGCACCTGCTGGCCCGGCACCTGCCCGAGGCGCAGACCCGGATCTACCCCGATGCCGGCCACGGCTTCCTGTTCCAGTACGCGCCCGAGTTCGCCGCCGACGTGAACGCGTTCCTGGGTTGAGACGCGTGCCGCAGCGGAACCTCAGGGAGCAGCTCGTCGAGGGCGGCTTCCGGGTGCTCTATGAGAAGGGCTACCACGCGGCCAGCGTCAACGACATCGTCGCCGCCGCAGGCGTCCCGAAGGGCTCGTTCTACAACCACTTCGAGAGCAAGGAGGCGCTCGCGCTCGAGGTGACGCGCCGCTACGGGAAGGGCTACGACCTCGAGCGCCTCGCTCACGGCGACGGCCCTCCGCTGGCGCGGCTGCACGCGTTCTTCGAGGACATCGTCGCGCGCAACACCGGGCGCGGCGTCGAGTACGGCTGCCTGCTCGGCAACTTCTCCACCGAGCTGGCGACGCACAGCGGCCCGATCCGCGAGCTCGTCGCCGGCTCGCTGGAGGCCTGGAGCGGCGCCGTGAGCGAGGCGCTGCGCCAGGCCCAGGCGGCCGGCGAGCTGGACGCGTCGCTCGACGCCGCCCGCCTCGGGCCTTACATCGTCGACGCCTACGAGGGCGCGGTGGCGCGCGCGAAGGTCAGCGGCGACCGCGCGCCGCTGGACCGCCTCCTCGCCGCCACCTTCGAGCAGCTGCTGGCGTAGGCGCTCGCGGGCTAGGCCGTGACGGCGCGCCGCCACGGCGCCATCACGCGCAGCGCGCTCAGGATCGCGCGCGTGGAGGGCGAGCGGTTGAGCGTGTAGAAGTGGATGCCCGGCGCGCCGTTGGCGAGCAGCTCGGCGCACTGCATGGTCGCGTAGGCGACGCCGAAGTCGGCGACCGCGTCGGGCTGGTCGGAGCGCAGGTCGAGCTCGCGCAGCAGGCCCGCAGGGATCGACGCGCCGCACATGCTCGTGAAGCGCCGGATCTGGGCGACGTTCGTGATCGGCATGATCCCGGGGATGATCGGGACGTCGATGCCGGCCTCGCGCGCGCGGGCGACGAAGTCGTAGTAGACCGTGTTGTCGAAGAAGAGCTGCGTGATCAGGAAGCGCGCGCCCGCATCGACCTTCTCGCGCGTGTAGCGGAGGTCGGACTCTGCCGACTCGGCCGCCAGGTGCACCTCCGGGAAGCACGCCGCGCCGACGGCGAAGTCGTAGTCCGCACGGATCAGCTCGATCAGCTCGCGCGAGTACGTGAGGCCGTCCTCGGCCGCCTGCCACTCGTGCGCCGCGATCCCGGCCGGCGGGTCGCCGCGCAGCGCGAGCACGTTCTCGATGCCGGCTTCGCGCATGCGGTCCAGCGTCGCGCGCAGGTCGGCGACGCTCGCGCCCACGCAGGTGAAGTGCGCCATCGCCTCCAGGCCGTGGCTGGCCTTGATGCGCGAGACGATCTCGATCGTCTTCTGCTTCTGCTCCGCGCTCCCGCCGGCGCCGTAGGTGACCGACACGTACGTCGGGTCCAGGCGAGCGAGCTCCGCGAGCGCCGTGTCGAGGTTGGCCTCGCCTTCGGGCGTCTTGGGCGGGAAGAACTCGAAGGAGAACGCCGGCTCGCCCCCGCCGGCGATTCGCTCGTCGATGCGCATGCGGTCAGTCTAGGGTCCAGCGCTCAGGGCTCTCGTCGTCCGCGGAGGCTTCGCCGAGTGCGTCCAGGTGCGTCAGCCACGCGCGCGTCTTGGTCAGCAGCCAGCTCGCCATCTCCTCCGTGAACGCGCCGCCGTAGACCGCGCGCGCGACCTCGTAGGGCGTGCACGGACACGCCTGCAACGCGGCCCGGACGGCGTCCAGCCGGCGCGCGACGAGGTCGCGGTTCGCCTCTACGTGGCCCTCGATGTCGGTGAACGGGCGCGCGTGGCCGGCGAGCGCGAGCCGCGCGTCGAGGCCGGCGACGACGTCGAGCGAATGCAGGAACTCGCCCACCGGATCAGGCGTGTAGCCGACGTCGAAGTACAGCGACACGCGCCCGAGCAGGTGGTCGCCCGAGATCAGCAGGCGGCGCTCCGGCTGGTGCAGGCAGACGTGCGACGGCGCATGCCCGGGCGTCTCGACCACCTGCCACGTGCCGACGTCGGTCTCGATCTCGACGCCTGGGAGGAGGTCGCGATCGGACGCCAGCGTTCCCGCCTGGCCGCTCCCCAGCCCCTTGCGCCGCTCCGCCCAACGTCGCAGCGGCGCCTTCGGAACGCCGCTCTGGAGCGCGGCCTCGACGGCGTGCTCGAGCGGGTCATCGACGTCGTCGCGGCCGGTGTGCAGCCGGAACGCCGGATGGATCCACACCTCGCACCCGGCCCGCGCGGCGATCGCGGGCGCCTGGCCGCAGTGGTCGATGTGGGCGTGGGTGATCAGGACGAGGCGGACGTCCTCGACGCGGAAGCCGGCCTGGAACAGCGCGCGCTCGAGATCGGCCATCGAGCCGCGCTCGTGCATGCCGGTGTCGACCAGCACGAGCCCATCGCCCGCCTTCAGCGCCCACGCGTTGCAGTGCGGCACGCCGGGCAGCTGCAACGGCAGGCGGAGCCGCCAGACGCCGGGCAGCACCCGCTCGCCCCTTCCCACCTCTCTCGGGCGAGTCGGCTTGCGCACGCGCGGGACGCTATCCGACTCGGTCCGGCGATCCGCCGCCGACGCCCGATGGTGTCGAGGGCGCCGAGGCCCCGGGAGAGCGGCGGGCGGCCGTGTGCATGATCGAACAGGTGCCGATCTACCGATGCTCAGCCCCGGAGGGCGCCCTCACCGGCTCGATGAAGGCGCGGATGGCCGAAGCCATCACCGACGCGCATTCCGAGGAGACGGGGGCGCCGCGCGCGTTCGTGCGCGTGTTCTTCCACGACGTCCCGCGCGGCGACGCGTACATCTCGGGCAGGCTCGACACCGAGTCCTCGATGATCGAAGGGTCGATCCGCGCCGGGCGCACGCTCGAGACCAAGCAGCGCCTGCTCAAGCGCATCTCGGCGTCGTGGCAGAACATCACCGGCCTCTCGCAGATGCACCTCGTCGCGTGGCTCACCGAGTTCGACTCGTCGAACTCGATGGAGTTCGGGCTCATCCTCCCGCACGCCGGAGAGGAAGCCGAGTGGCTGGCCGCGCATCCGGACGTGGTGCAGCGGGCCTACTAGGCTCCTCTCGCCTTCGCAGTGGATCGCGGCCATGACCGCGCTGTGGGGACTGCCGGCCGGCATCACGAGCCCCGCACCGCGATCGCGATCGCCGGCCTGCTGATCCTGGCCGACCCCGTTCCTGCTCCCGCGCTACGACGAGGCGACTCGCTAGCGTGCCGGGAATGGCGAAGAAGGGCCGCCGCCGCGAGCGCATCCGCGCCCCCGAGTCCGAGTACCGCGACGAGCACGGGTCGGTGCTCGTGCTGCGCGGCTCCCTGACGCCCGCGACGCGGCAGCAGTACGCCGCCGAGCTGCACGGCAACGTGCTCTCGCAGGAGGACGCGTGGCAGCGTGCGGTGGAGTTCCTGTTCGAGCGCCTGGCGGTCCGCTGGGACGTCGCCGGCGCCGAGCCGCTGACCAAGCAGAAGGAGCTGCTCGGCCGCTTCCGCTTCGCCTCGGCCGCCGAGCGGCAGTGGATCCGCGGCGTGCTGCGCGAGCACCTCGCCGAGCACTTCCCCGATATGGAGACGCCGTGAACACGGACAAGTTCGCTCAGCTGCTGGCCGGCTACTGCCTCGAGCTCGAGCCCGGCCAGCAGGTGCAGGTGAGCTCGACGACGCTCGCCGCGCCGCTGCTGCTCGCGCTCCAACGCGAGATCCTGCAGCGCGAGGCGTGGCCGCTGCTCGACGTCTCGCTGCCCGGGCAGGGCGAGGGGTTCTGGGCCGCCGCGCGCGACGCCCACCTCGACGCGTTCCCCGACGCCGACCTCGCGCTCGCCCGGCGCCTCGACGCCACGCTGCGCATCCACGCGACCGAGAACGCCAACGCGCTCGCGGGCGTCGACCCGGCGCGGCTGACGCGCTTCGCCCGCTCGCGCGGGCCGCTGCGGGAGGCGACCCTCGCCCACCGCTGGGCGATCACCCTGTGGCCGACGCCGGCCGCCGCGCAGCAGGCGGGGATGGGGACGCTCGAGCTCGAGGACTTCGTGACGCGCGCGCTGTTCCTCGACCGCGACGACCCGGCCGCCGCCTGGGGCGAGTTGCGCGGCTTCCAGGCCGAGCTGATCGAGCGCCTCGCGCCCGCGCGCGAGATCCGCATCGAGGCCGAGGGCACCGACCTCACGCTCAACGTCGAGGGCCGCACCTGGATCAACTCCGACGGCAAGCGCAACATGCCCAGCGGCGAGGTCTTCACCGGCCCGCGCGAGGACTCCGCGAACGGCGTGATCCGCTTCACGATCCCGACCTCCCCGCGCGGCGTCGTGATCGAGGACGTGACGCTCGAGCTGCGCGACGGGCGCGTGGTCGGCGCGCGCGCCGAACGCGGCGACGCGTACCTGCAGGCGACGCTCGAGACCGATCCCGGCGCCCGCGTCCTCGGCGAGCTCGGGATCGGCACGAACTTCGGCATCGACCGCCCGATCGGCGCGATCCTCTTCGACGAGAAGATCGGCGGCACGGTCCACCTCGCGCTCGGCCGCTCCTATCCCGAGACCGGCGGGACGAACGAGTCCTCGGTCCACTGGGACATGATCTGCGACCTGCGCCAGGGCGGGCGGCTGAGCGCCGACGGCGATGTGATCCTCGCCGACGGCGCCTTCACCTAGCGTGTCGTGCGCTTCACTTTGCCGATGCCCCTCGTGGTGCTCACCGGCGCGACCAGCGGGATCGGGCGAGCCGCCGCGATCGAGCTCTCCCGGCGCGGCGCCGAGGTGGCGATCGTCGGACGCGATCCCGAGCGGGTGCGCGCGACCGCGAAGGCCGCCGGCTCCGCGCACGAGCACGTCGCCGACCTCACGCGCATGGACGAGGTCCGGCGGCTGGCGGACGAGCTGCTCGACCGCCACCCGCGGATCGACGTGCTGGCCAACAACGCGGGCGCCATGTTCACGTCACGCCACGTCACGCCCGACGGCTTCGAGCGCACGTTCGCGCTCAACCACCTTGCGGCGTTCCTGCTCACCAGCCTGCTGATCGAGCGGCTGCGTGAGAGCGCGCCGGCCCGCATCGTGACCACCGCCAGCAACGCGCACACCGGCGGCGCGCTCGACTTCGGCGACCTGCAGTCCGAGCGCTCCTTCAGGCCGATGGGCACCTACGGCACGACGAAGCTCTGCAACATCCTCTTCACGCGCGAGCTGGCAAGGCGCGAGCAGGGCACCGGGATCACGGCGAGCTGCTTGCACCCCGGCGTCGTGCGCACCGGGTTCGGCAAGAACGACGGGCTGCTGTACCGCGCGGGGCTGACGGCGATCGGGCCGTTCCTGCGGTCGCCGCAGCGGGGAGCGCGCTCGCTCGTGTGGCTGGCACTGAGCAACGAGGCCGCCGGGCTCAGCGGCGTGTACGTGCACGACGAGAAGGTCGTCACGCCCAGCCCCGCCGCGCAGGACGACCGGCTCGCGCAGGAGCTCTGGCGGCGCTCGGAGGAGCTCACGAACCGGCGCACGGGCTGACACCGCGTTGGTACAAGCCTCCGGTGCATCGGGGTCCCCTTCTCTGCGCCGCCGCCCTTGCGGCGCTGATCGCCGCCCCATCCTCGGCTCACGCCGCGTCCTTCAACTGCGAGGCCAGCGCGCTCCGGCTGGCCGTCGCCGGCACCGCCCTTCAGGAGCCCGTCACCGCCAATGCCGGCGCGTCGTCCTGCGCGCCGGCCGAGTCCGGCGGCGCCCTGCCCGCCACGCCGCTGCCGGTCACCGGCGGCGCCGTGTTCGCCCGCACGACGCTCACCGGCGCCGAGCCGCTCTCGCAGGTCGCGACCGCGTCGGCCGGGATCGGCGACCTGACGGTCACGTCGCCGCTGCCCGGCATCCCGGCGCCTGATCTCTCCGCGCTTCCCGGCGGCGGGGTGCTGTCGGCCCCCGGCATCGGCAGCGTCGACATCCGGCCCGCGCTCAACGCGCTCGTCACGCCGGCCGGGGCAACAACTGCACCAAGCGCCGCATCACGCTGATCGACGTGCTGCGGAGCGGCAACCGCGTGAAGCTGCAGGGCGCCGCCGACCCGCGCCGGTTCGCCGGCAGGCGCGTGAGCATCGTGTCGCGCTGGGACGGGCGCACGGTCGCCCGCCTGAAGGTCTCCAAGAGCGGGCTGTTCCACGCGAGCGTCGCGCTCCCGCCGGGCTCCGTGCGCCACACCAACCGCGCGCGCTACCGCGCCGCGATCGGCGGCGAGCGCTCGCTCGACCTCAAGCTCGAGCGGCGCATGCTCGTCACCAGCGTCAAGGCGCTCGGCAACCGGCGCGTCCAGCTGAGCGGGCACGTCACGCGGCCGCTCGCGTCGCCGGTCCAGGAGATCTCCGTCACGCGCCGGATCTCGTGCGGGAACGTGCGCGTCGTCGCGCGCCTGAAGCCTGACTCGCACGGGCGCTTCCACGTCACGCTCAAGGGCCCGAAGACCGACCGCGTCTACGTGTTCCGGTTCCGCACCAAAGTCCGGTACGACGCCCTCAACACACGCCTCATGAGGACCTACACACTGCCCCGTTACGTGCTCGGAACCTAGCCGCTCTATCGTGCGGCCTCAGATGCAGCGCCGCACGAAGATCGTCGCCACCATCGGGCCGGCCTCCCGCAATCCGGAGGTGCTGGCCCGCATGGTCGAAGCCGGGATGGATGTCGCCCGGCTCAACTTCTCTCACGGCAGCGCGGAGGAGCACGCGGAGACCGCGCGGCTCGTCCGCGAAGCCGCCGGCCGGGCGGGTCGCCAGGTCGCCATCCTGCAGGACCTGCCGGGCCCGAAGCTGCGCATCGGCAAGCTGCGCGACGGCGTCGTGGAGTTCAAGCCGGGCGACCGCACGACGTTCGTGTGCGGCGAGAACAGCGCCGAGGGCGACGCGAGCCGCATGTACATCACCTACGCCGGCCTCGCCTCGACCGTCGAGGACAACGAGATCATGTACCTCGCCGACGGCGCCGTCCGCCTGCGGGTGACCGCGGTGCGCGCCGGCGACGGCGAGATCGACGCCGAGGTGGAGATCGGCGGCTCGGTCGCCTCGCGCCAGGGCCTCAACATCCCGGGCGAGACGGCGGCGCTGCCCGCCGTGCCGCAGGAGGACCTCGAGCACGTCCGCACCGGCGAGCGCATCGGCGTCGACATCATCGCGCTGTCGTTCGTGCGCCGCGCGGAGGAGATCACCGCGCTGCGCAAGCACACGCGGCTGCCGCTGATCGCCAAGATCGAGAAGCCGCAGGCCGTGCAGCGCGCCGAGGAGATCGTGCGCGCGGCCGACTGCGTGATGGTCGCGCGCGGCGACCTCGGGATCGAGATGGAGATCCAGGAGGTCCCGATCGTGCAGAAGCAGATCATCAGCCTCGCGGGCGCGCTCGCGCGGCCGGTGATCACCGCGACGCAGATGCTCGAGTCGATGATCATCTCCTCGCGCCCGACGCGCGCCGAGGTGACCGACGTCGCGAACGCGATCCTCGACGGCACCGACGCGGTCATGCTCTCCGCGGAGAGCGCGGCGGGCCAGTGGCCGGTCGAGTCGGTCGCGATGCTCGCGTCGATCGCCGTGCGGACCGAGATGACGGCGCCGTACCGCGAGTGGAACGAGCGCCGCGTGCGCCGCGACCGCCGCGACCCGGCGTACACGCTCGCCTACACCGCGACGCGCGCGGCGCATGAGCTCGGGCTCGCCGCGCTCGTGTGCCCGACGCTGTCGGGCCGCAGCGCGCGGCTGATCTCCGCCCACCGGCCGACGGTCCCGATCCTGGCGCTCTCACCGGGGCGCGAGACCGTGCGCCGGTGCGGGCTGATGTGGGGCGTGCAGGCGGCGTCGATGCGCCGCTACGAGGTCACCGAGGAGCTGATCGCGGCGGCCGCCGCGCGCGTGGTGGAGCTGGGCTGGCTGAAGAAGGGCGACCGCGTGGGCATCACCGCCGGCCTGCCGTCGGGCAAGCCTGGGACGACGAGCCTCCTGCAGATCCAGGAGGTCTAGCGGTGCGCTGGCTCAACGAGCCGGCGCGCTGGTCCGGCGACCTCGGCGCGCTGACCGTCGAGGTCGAGCCGGAGACCGATTTCTGGCGCACGACGCACTACGGCTTCGTGCGCGACAGCGGCCACTTCGCCTACGAGGAGCTCGCGGGCGAGATCTCGCTGCGCTTCGGGGGCGACTTCGCGGCGCAGTACGACCAGGCCGGGCTGATGCTGCGCGTCGACGCCGAGACGTGGATCAAGGCCGGCATCGAGCGCGCCGACGGGCGCGACTGGCTCAGCGTCGTCGTGACGCGCGGGCTCTCGGACTGGTCCCAGCAGCCCGCGCCGCCGCCCGACGCCGACGGCTGGTGGAGCATTCGCGCCGTCCGCGACCGCGACGCGGTGCAGCTGCTCGCGGGCGAGCAGCCGATCCGGCTCGCGCCGCTGCCGCCGGAGGCGACGGTGCTCGCCGGGCCGATGTGCGCGGCGCCTGAAGGCCCCGGCTTCACCGCCCGCTTCGCGCGCTGATGCTGTTCCCGCAGCGCGACCTCGACGGGATCCAGGCCGGAACGATCGACCTCGCGTTCCGGCGCTGGGACAGGCCGCGCGTGAAGCCCGGCGGCTCGCAGCGGACGCGCATCGGCGTGATCGCCTTCGACGCCGTGAAGAAGGTCAGCCGCGTGTCCGACCGCGACGCCCGGCGCGCGGGGTACGCGTCGGCCGCCGCGATGCAGGAGGCGTGGGCCGGGCGGGAAGGCGACCTCTACCGGATCGAGCTGCACCTCGCCGGGCCGGACCCGCGGATCGCGCTGCGCGAATCCGAGCCGGCGCCCGAGGAGCTGGCGGCGATCCACGCGCGGCTCGAGCGCATGGGTGCGTGGACCTACGACTACCTGCGCACGATCCATGAGCGCCCCGGCGTCCGCGCGCCGGATCTCGCCGCCGGCTACGGGCGCGAGACCCAGCCGTTCAAGCTCGACGTGCGCAAGCTCAAGGAGCTCGGGCTGACCGAGAGCCTGCCGGTCGGCTACCGGCTCTCGCCGCGCGGCGAGGCCGTCATGCGCTCACGCTGAGGTCGCGGCCGAAGGCGCGGCGGAAGAGGTCGCCCTGGCGCTCCGCCGCCCAGCGGGCGATCGTCACGTCCTCGGACGCGTGCAGCCGGAGCTCGACGCTCCCGTCGTGCACGTCGACGTCGGTCGCGTGCACGGCCTGGTCGCGCGAGCGCTCGAGCTGCTCGGCGAGCCGGAGGATCGCCGACAGCCGGTCGAGCATCTCAGCGTCGCCGGCGCGCGCGAGCGGCGCGAACTCGCCCAGGCCGGGCGTGCCCTTGCGGTGATAGCGCGCGGCCTGGCCGATCAGCGCCGACTCGCGCGGCGAGTAGCCCGGCAGGCCGGCGTTGAGGATCAGGTAGCGCGAGTGCTTGTGGTGATCGTCGTAGTCGACCGCGACGCCGATGTCGTGCAGCATCGCCGCCGCCCACAGGAGGTCGCGCTCCTCGGCGTCGCCGCGATGCACGCCTTGCGCGGCGAGCGCGTCCCACATCTCGAGCGCCAGCTGGGCCACGTGGTTCGTGTGCGCGAAGTCCGCGTGGTACTGGGCGGCGAGGTTGTGCACCGAGGCGACGCGCACGTCCTCGAAGAGCGGCGGGTCGCCGAGCAGCGTCTCGAAGAACACGCCTTCGCGCAGGCCCGCCTCGGTCGCCTCGAGATCGTCGTAGCCGGCGGCCTCCATCACCGCCTCGACCACGAGCGCGCCGGCGAGGATGAGGTCGCCGCGCTCTGACTTGATGCCCGCGACCTTGCCGCGCTCGGCCGGCGTCATCGCGGCGAGCTCGCCGATCAGCTCGCCGAGCGCGTCGCGCGTGAGCCGGAAGCCCTGGATCCCGTAGGACGGCAGGCCGGCGGCGAGCTGCGCGGCCGCCGCGAGGTTGCGGACCGTGCCGCCGATGCCGGCCATGCGGCCGCCGTCGGCGAGCCACGGCGCGGCTTCGAGCTCCGCCGCCACGTGCTCGCGCAGCGCCTTGAGCTGCTTGCGCTTGGCCGCACCGCCGTTGAAGAACCGCTCGGTCATGCGCACCGCGCCGAGCGGCCACGAGCGCGCCTCGGCGGCGCGGCGTCCGCGCACGCGCGTCAGCTGCATCGACCCGCCGCCGAGATCCAGCACGACGCCGTCCTCGAGCGTCGTCGAGTTGACCGCCGCGAGATAGCCGTAGCGCGCCTCCTCCTCGCCCGGGAGGACCTCGACGTCGAGCCCCGAGCGCTGCCTGGCGGCGCGCAGGAACTCCGCCTGGTTGCCCGCGTCGCGGATCGCCGAGGTGGCGACGGGGCGCACGCGCTCGATCCCCGTCGCGCGGCAGAAGTGCGCGTAGAGCTCGAGCGTCTCCAGCGCGCGCTCCATCGGCTCAGGCTGCAGCTCCCCGGCCGCGTCGAGCCCTTCTCCGACGCGCACGGACTCGTGGATCTCGTCGGTGCGCTTCCACCAGTGCTCGGTGGAGGTGAAGACGACCAGCCGGAAGGAGTTCGACCCGACGTCGATGACGGCGAGCCGGTCCTCCATGGCCCTAGCTCTTCTCGATCAGCTCGATCCGGTAGCCATCCGGATCGCGGACGAAGCAGATCCGCGATCCGCCCTCGCGCACCCGGTACGGCGGCTTCTCGGGGTCGATGCCCTTCTCGCCGAGGTTCGCCAGCGTGCTGTCGAGGTCGTCCACGGTGAGCGCGATGTGGTTGTACCCCGTGCCCAGCTCGTAGGAGTCGACGCCGTGGTTGTAGGTCAGCTCCAGGCGATCGCCGTCGCCCGGCAGGCCCATGAAGACGTTGATCGCCTCTTCGCGGATCGGCATCCGGCGGCGCTCCTCGAAGCCGAGCGCCTCATAGAAGGCGACGGACCGGTCGATCTCGCCGATCCGGTAGCACGTATGTATGAGCTCCATGACGCTCGCGAGGGTACCGTGGCGCCCATGATCGTCGAGCGCTCCATGAACGACAGCTGGCTGTCGAACACCTACCTGGTCGCGGCAGGTCCGAACTCCGACGCCTTCCTGGTCGACGCGGGCGGGCCGCTCGACCCGCTGTTCGCCGCGGCCCACGCACAGGGACTGACCGTGACGCACATCCTGCTCACCCACCATCATCACGATCACGTAGCCGAGCTGGGCGCCGCGCTCGAGCGCTGGCCGGAGGCGACCGTGCTCGCGCACCCCGAGGAGCGCGTGCCCGGCACGACGGGGGATCTCAAGCCGGGCGACGAGGTCGAGATCGGCGGGCTCACCGTGAAGGCCCTGCACACGCCGGGGCACACCGCCGGCATGCTCGCGCTGCTGGTCGACGGTCAGGTGTTCACCGGCGACACGCTCTTCAAGGGCTCGGTCGGCGGCGTCCGCGCGCCCGGGTCGACGTCCTACGCCGACCTCAAGCGCTCGGTCATGGAGACGCTGCTCGCGCTCCCGCCCGAGACCGTCATCCGCCCCGGCCACACGGACCCCACCACCGTCGCCGAGGAGCTCGAGGGCAACGCGTTCGTGCGCATCTGGCGCGGCCTCGACGAGGAGGGCGCCGAGCAGGTCACCGCGCTGGGCGATCCCGCCACCCTCATCCTCTGGGGCCCGGACTACGACGGCGGCCACAAGGCATGGGTGCGCTGGCCCGACGGCTCCGACGACATCGTCGGCGGCTCCAGGGTCGAGCGCTAGTCTCGGAGGGCGTGAGTCCCGAGCCGAAGAACGGTGGCGGCGGCGGGCTGTCGCTCGTCACGCTCTTGATCTCGAGCCTCGCGGCCGTCGCCGCGGCGATCGTCGTCCCGATGTTCTGGGAGCGCGGGTCGCTGATCGCCACGGCCGTGACGCCGATGATCGTCGCGATCGTCAGCGAGGCGCTCAACCGCCCGGCCAAGGCGATCCAGACCGTCGCGCCGCGCGTCACGAGACGGACCGCGACCGGCGCCGCGGTACGCCGGCAGACACCGACCGGCGTCGGCGCCCGCGGCGAAGGCCCCGAGCAGCTCCCGCCGCGCCGCGACGACCCGTTCGGCCTCTACGCCGAAGAGCGCCCGCGGCGCCGCATGCCACTGCGCATCGCGGTCCTCACCGGCCTGCTGGCCGCGGTGATCGGCGCCGGGGTCGTCACGGCGTCGGAGCTCGCCGTGTTCAAGCACAGCATCGGCCAGCCGAGCCGCTCCACGGGCCTGTGGGGCGGCAAGGCCCGCACGTCGACGCCGACGCCGACGCCGACGCCCACGCCGACGGAGACCGCCACGCCCTCCGGGACGCCGACCGGCACACCAACGGCGACGCCCGACGCGACCGAGAGCGCCACGCCCAGCGCCACCCCTTCGGCGAGCGCGACGCCGCCGCAGGCGACGCCGACCGCCACCCCCGCGGGGGCCGCGCCGACGCCGACGGTCACGCCCTAGTGGCCAAGGACAGGATCCCGACCTCCAGGGTCTCGCGGACGGCGCGCGTCTCGAGCCTGGCCGCCGGGCAGGCCGCGCGCCAGCTCGGCACGCACGCGACGAACCTGGCGCGCTCGCAGGAGGGCAGGAGCGCCGCGCTGGAGCGCCGCCACCTCGAGGCGGCCGAGCAGATCGTCACCGCGCTCGGCACCATGAAGGGCGCCGCGATGAAGCTCGGGCAGGTGATGAGCTTCCTCGACGTCGGGCTCGTCCCGGAGGAGCACCGCGAGGAGTTCCAACGCAAGCTCGGCGCCCTGCGCGACGCCGCGCCCAAGGTCCGGTTCGACGACATGCGCAAGGTGATCGAGGCCGAGCTCGAGGCGCCGCTGCGCGACATCTTCGCGCACTTCGACACCGAGCCGATCGCCGCGGCGTCGATCGGTCAGGTCTACCGCGCCGTGCTGCACGACGGGCGCGACGTCGCGGTCAAGGTGCAGTACCCGGGCGTCGCCGCCGCGGTGCGGGCGGACATGCAGAACCTCGGGATGATCCTGCGGCTGATGAAGCGGATCGCGCCGGGACTCGACGTCAAGGCCACCGCGGAGGAGATCCGCGGGCGCATCGGCGACGAGCTCGACTACGAGCTCGAGGCCCACAACCAGCGCGCGCTGGCGCGGATCTTCAAGGGCCACCCGTTCATCGTCGTCCCCGACGTGGTCACGAGCCTCTCACGCGAGCGGGTGCTCGTGAGCGAGTACGTCCACGGCGACGGCTTCGACACGCTCAAGCACACCGGCCAGGCGACGCGCGACCGCGCCGGCGAGATCGTCTTCCGCTTCTACTTCGGCTGCATGTACCGCCACCGGCAGTTCTCCGGCGATCCGCACCCGGGCAACTTCCTGATGCTGCCCGACGGCCGGATGGCGTTCGTGGACTTCGGGCTCTTCAAGGTCATGCCGCAGCGCCTGATCGACCTCGAGCTCGAGACCCAGCGCGCCGGCCACGAGGGCGACGCGCAGCGGCTGTGGGAGATCTGGGCCGAGGGCGGCCTGCTCCGCAAGCCGGAGCGGTTCCGGCCCGACAAGCTGCTCTCCCAGTTCCTCGACGCGACCTGGTGGTACCTGACCGACGAGGAGATCGCGCTCGGGCCGGAGATCGCCACGCAGGTCATGATCGACATGTCCGACCCGCGCTCGGAGCACTTCGGCCAGATGCGCCACGAGACCCTGCCCGCCGACCACATCTTCGGCCGGCGGGTGGAGATGCTGACGCTGGCCGTCCTCGGCCAGCTCCGTGCCCGGGCCAACTGGCACCGGATCGCCCGCGAGTGGATCTACGGCGATCCGCCGGTCACGGAGCTGGGTCGCGAAGAGGCCTCCTTCTACGCCTCGTGATGGCAGTGGCGTGACGGGGCCGGCATGTCCAGCGCCGGGTTGCCGTCGAAGAACCCGCTCGGCTTGAGCTTGAAGCCGATGTGCGTCACGGGCATGACGGGCCAGTCCTCCGGCCGCACGACATGGTGGGCGCCGAACGTGTACCAGAGCACCACGTCGGTGTTCTCGGTCGGCCGGTCGGACTCGGAGAACCGCGGCAGGCCGTCACCGCCCGAGTGCTGGTACGGGTAATCGCCGGCCGCGAAGCGCTGCTCCGGGTCGTACGCCGTCACCCACACGTGGTTGCGCGTGAAGCCCGCGCGCTGGGCGAAGCGGCAGTCCGGCGCGAACATCGGCGCGACGTTGGCGCCCGGCTCGAGCTTGTACGCCACCGGGTCCCCGAGCGCGGACGGCTTGCCGGCGTTCTCGATCCGCCAGTAGCGCCCGTTCAGCGGGTCGATGCGCGCCTGCGCCTGCGCCTCGCTCGCGTAGACGGTCCGCTTGGTCACCCACGCACTGCCCATCGGGTTGTCAGGCCCCGGCGGCATCGGCTCGGAGTCGACCTGCACGACCGAGTTCTCGTTGCCGTCGACCGCCATGTCCAGCCGCACGCAGAAGAAGTGCTGGTGGTGCGGCCCGTAGAGCCCCGGCGCGACGAGCGTGCCGTGGCCCGGCTTCTCCCCGACCGGCACCGCTCCGGTCGAGATCACGCCCGAGAGCTTGACCTCGTACTCGATCGTGCCGTCCGTGTAGAGGTACCAGAAGTACCCGTACTCGTAGTTGCCGACGGTCGCGATCGTGGAGATGACCAGGCGCCGCAGCCGCCGCACCTCGACCTCCTCGGTGCGGAAGTCGGTGTGCTTCCAGCCGACGCCCACGTCCTCCTCGTGCATGCAGATCGCGTTCGGGATCGTCATCGGCTCGCCGTCCTGGTCGTTGACGACGCCGTCGAAGTAGCGGATCTCCCCGAGGCAGTCGCAGCCCAGCGCGAGCGGGTTGGCGAGCCAGCCGACGCCGTACTCGCCCATGTCGAACACGTTCTTGAAGCGGTGCGTCGGCGCCGGGTCGCCGTACGGGACGAACATCTCCGCCAGCGACGCGCGGTAGACGATCGGCCGCAGCGTGCCGCGGTCCAGATAGCCGATGTCGTGCAGCACGAGACCCTCGCGCGGCGTGAAGCCGATCCGCACCTGCCACTTCTGCCACGTGACCTTGTGACCCTCGACCGTGAAGCTCGGGCCCTCGGGCTGGGTGATCTCGATCGGCTTGAGGTCCGCGCGCGGCGCGGGGAAGCTCGGCACGTTCTCGGGCGAGGCGACGCGCTCGGCGTCGTAGTTGCCGGCCTTCGGCGGCAGCGGGACGACGCCGTAGTCGTGCACGGCGGCGACGGCCATCTTGTCGAGGTCGAACTCGACGACGAGGCCCTCCACCGGCCGCGCGTACCCGTGCTCTCCCGGCTCCGAGCGCACCCAGGTCAGCGGGCGCAGGATGCGCCGCGCGGTGGCGGCGTCCTCCTCGCCCATGTAGCCGGCCGCCCACGGGTCGATCATCGCCAGCGAGAAGTCCTCGACGCCGCGCTTGCGCATCGCCTCCTGCCAGCCGGGGTCGGCCTGGACAGCCGCCTCGCAGGCCATGAACTCCTCGAACGTGATCGGCGGCTGGACGCCGTCGACGTGCTTCCACGCGACGACGCGCTCGTCGGTGAGCGAGACCACCGCCTCGTAGGTCTTGCGCTCCGAGCGCTCGTAGAGCACCACGAACGCCTCGCGCGGCACGGTCTCGCCCGCCTGCACGGCCGCCTTGGGCGGCTCGTGCAGCGTGATGAACACGAACCGGGCCGTCGGGCCCAGGCGCTTCTCGGCCTTCAGGATCGCCGAGGCGGCGCTCACCTCCTCGGCGGCGAGCGGCTCGAGCGGGTGCAGGACCGGCGGCGCGTCGAGCATGCTCACGCCATCACCTCCACTTCGTCTTCGCGCGTGAAGCGCCCGATGTTCTGGTAGCGGTCGGAAGCGTTGACCCGCAGGTAGAGCGCGATCGCGATGCCGATCAGGTACACCGCGAGCACGACCCAAGGCACGAGCTTGATGTAGAGGGCGTCGCCTGCGCCGGACAGGCCCGCGCGGTTGTCGATCAGCAGGTAGCACGCCCCTGCCATCGCGAGGAAGCCGATGACAGGCGCGACCAGCGTCCTGAACCAGTGGAAGCCGTCGCGCGCCTCCGTCAGGAAGAAGCGGATGATCGCGAGCGAGCAGATGCCCTGCACGGCGAGGATGCCCAGCACGCCGAGCAGCGGCGTCCAGGTCCCCAGCTTCAGCAGCGAGGCGAGCGTGCTCGAGTCCGAGATCACGAACGCGAGCATGTAGACGCCGACGATCGCCGACACCGTCATCGACGCGTTGACCGGGCCGCGCTGCGTCGGGTGCACGCGGCCGAGCGCCTTCGGCATCACCCCCTCGCGCGCGAGCGAGAAGAGGTAGCGCGAGCCGGTGTTGTAGAAGGCCATCGCGCACGCGAACGAGCTCGTGATGATGAGGATCTCGATGATCGTCGTCAGGCCGCCGCCGACGAACTTGTCGCTGAGCGGATAGAACGCCGAGGCGATCTTGCCGTCGTACTGGGCCTTGACCGCCTGGGCCGAGCCGGTCAGGCCCCAGCCGGTGACGAACATGTACGAGATGAAGACGTAGAAGATGCCGAGCCCGATCACCGAGCCGTACGTCGCGGACTTCATCATCTTCTTCGGCTCACGCGACTCCTCCGCGTAGTTCGGCGCCATCTCGAAGCCGACCCAGGACCAGAACGCGCCGAACAGCGCCACGCCCGCCGCCGCGGCGCCGAAGACCTTCACTGCGGCGTCGTTGTCGAAGATGTTGGCCGGGTTCAGCGGCGCCGCGCTGAAGCCGTCCGGCCCTCCGCCGCTGACGATGATCCCGATGGCCAGGATCAGCAGCGCCAGCACCTCGGAGACGAGCGCGACGCCGAGGATCTTGGCGGTCAGCTCGATGTGGAACCAGGCGAAGCTCGTCATCAGCGCGAGGAACAACGCCATGTAGCCCCAGGCGGGCACGTTTATGCCGAACCACGTGTCGATCGAGGTCGACGCGAAGTAGCTGCCGACGCCGGTCACGGCGGCGGCGAAGATGATGTAGCAGAACGCGATCAGCAGGCCCGCGCCCATCCCCATGACCTGGCCCAGGCCGCGCGAGATGAACGTGTAGAAGCCGCCGGCCGCGGTGACGCGCCGCGCCATCTCGATGTAGCCCGTCGAGAAGATCGTCAGCGCCAGGGTCGCGAGGATGAACGCCGCAGGCACGGCGTAGCCGCCGCCGGATACGGCGACCGGCACGTTGAACATCATCGCCGCGAGCGGCGCGGCGCCCGTGACGATGCAGAACAGCACCTGGGGCAGCCCGAGCACGTCTTTCGCGAGATGGTGCTCATCCGCCGCCGCAGGGGCGGAAGGGGGTGCAGCGGTGACCTTGCTCATGCGACCTCCGGCGGGACGTTGACCTTCCGGGGAGCAAACCGGCGTCACCTACGCCGGCGAAGGGCGGGTGCGTCCAGATTTACAGGTCCGCCTCTCGACGTAAAGTCCAGTTTGGACAGGCGAGCCTGACCGGGTGCCTAGGCGGTGTCCCAGCCGTCCCAGCGGACCATGCTGCCGAGCGGGCGGCGAGGCGCCGGATTGAAGTCGGTGCCCTTGGTGTAGGCGACCGGGATCAGCGCGACCTGCATCACCTCTTCGTAGGGGATGCCGAGCAGCTCCGCCGCCTCGCGCTCGTGCGCGAGGTGGAACGTGGTCCACACGGTCCCGAGTCCGCGCGAGCGCGCCGCGAGCATGAAGCTCCACGCCGCCGGGATGATCGAGCCCCACGTGCCGGCCTGCGCCGCTGCGGGCTTGCCGTCGGTGCGGGGTGAGATGCACGGGATCACGTGCGCCGGCACGCGCTGCAGGTTGTCGGCGAGGTGGCGGACGCCGTCGCGGATGCGGCCGCCCCCGGGGCGCGCCGCGAGATAGCCGTCGGCGACCTCGCGCCACCACACGGCGAGCTGCTCGCGCTTGGCCGGATCGGTGACCACGACGAAGCTCCAGCCCTGCGCGTTGCCGCCGGTCGGCGCCTGCTGCGCCAGCCGCAGGCAGTCCTCGAGCACCTCGCGCTCGAGCGGCCGCTCGAGATCCAGCCGCAGCCGGACCGACCGCGTGGTCGAGAGCAGCTCGTCCGGGCCGAGGTCGAGCTTCAAGCTAGTTGTAGGAGGTGCTGCGGCCGGGGATCACGAGCTCGCGGTCGGCCACGGCGTCGACGACCTCCTCGACCTCTTCCTCCTCCTGCCGATCGTCGTCGGGCTCGGCGTCGCAGGTCACGCGCATCATCCCGGTCGCCACCGTGGCGTCGCCGACCACGACGAGGCCGCAGATGACGTCGCCCTCCTCCCAGCCGATGCGCTCGATGTCGAAGTAGGCGAGGTGGACCTCGGTCGCCTTGCCGCCCCACACGCACGTGCGGTCGTGCACTTCCTTCGCCTTGCAGACGGCTTCCATGTTCTTGCTGGAGGCTTCGAGGGACACGCTTTGATCGTACCCTGGGAGGAGTCTTGCCCTATCCGCCCGGCATCCTCGCGCGCGGTCCCTGGCCGCCCGGCCGGGTCTCCGCGCGCTGGCGCGACGAGCGCTACGACCCGGGCGCGGAGAAGCTGGCCGCCGCCGACGAGGCGATAGAGGCGCTGCGCGAGCGCGGCTCGCCGGCGCACGACGGCGTCGCGGCGCGGCTCGAGGGCTACAGCGTTGCCGACGGCGAGCTGCAACTCGAGTTGCAGCCGATGCGCTGGGCGTTACGACTTGTGAACGGTGGAGCGTCCGGCGCGCTCTCGGTCCTGTGCGTCGTGCGCGACCACGAGGGCCGCTGGCTCGCCGGCCGGCGCGCCTCGTGGGTCGCGACCTGGGCCGGCGTGTGGGCGCTCGGCGCCGGCGGCGCGGTCGACGTCGGAGAGGATCCCGCGATCGCGCTCGCGCGAGAGCTCGAGGAGGAATGGGGCGTGGTGCCCGAGCGCCTCGCCGTCGAGGCGCTGATCGCGACCCCCGGCGACATGGCGATGCTGGTCGGCCAGGCGTGGTTGCCGGAGGGCGCGCAGCTCACGCGCGACGCCGAGCACGACGCGCACGCGTGGTGGCCGCGCGACCCCGCGGACTGGCCGGAGGAGGCACACCCGCAACTCCGGCGCATGGCGACGTTGTTGCTCGTGTGAGCTTCCGCACGCTCAAATACCTCTCGTTCACGCACTCGGCGGTCTACACGGCGCTGCTGATCAGCTGGGTGGCCGGCGCGGACGACCTCAAGTACGTGCTCGGATGGGCCCACGGGATCGGCTGGATCGTCATGTCGCTGCTGGCGATCGCCGCGGTCAGGTCGCGGACGATCCCCCTGTGGCTCGGTGTCATGGTGGCCGTCATCGGAGGTGTCGGTCCGTTCGCCGGAAGCATCGGCTTTGTGTATGAAGAACGGCGAGGAAGTTCCACTTCTCGTCCTGTCCAGCGCGGTATGGTCTAGGTCTCGATATGGCGGTCAACACCACGGTCGAAGTGGTCATGCCCGCGATGGGCGACTCGGTTTCCGAGGGGTCCATCCTGGAGTGGCACAAACAGGAGGGCGACGAGGTCTCAGAGGACGAGACACTCGTCGAGATCTCGACTGACAAGGTCGACGCAGAAGTCCCCGCGCCGATCTCCGGCACCGTGGTGAAGATCCACGCCGCCGAGGGGGACACGGTCAACGTCGGAGCGATCCTCGCGGAGATCGCGCCGGGCAACGGGTCCGGTCCGCCGGCGCCGGTCGACGCCGAAGAATCTCCCCCGCCCGCGGCCCAGGAGTCCGTCGTCGAGATCGTGATGCCCCAGATGGGCGAGTCCGTCTCCGAGGGGACCATCCTCGAGTGGGCCAAGCAGCCGGGCGACTCCGTCGCCGAGGACGAGACGATCGTCGAGATCTCGACCGACAAGGTCGACGCCGAGGTCCCCGCGCCCGCGTCCGGCACGCTGACCGAGGTGCTCGCCGACGCCGGCGACACGGTCACGGTCGGTCAGGTGATCGCGCGCATGAGCGCCGGGGCGAACGGCGCCAAGCCCGCGCCGAAGGCTCCGGAGCCGACCGCCGCGCCGCGTCCCGCGGGCGATGTCGAGACGGTCCGCCTGCCCGAAGGTGTCAAGGCGACGCCGGTCGCCGGCCGCGTCGCCGCCGCCCACGGCGTCGACCTCGGCAACGTCCACGGCACCGGCCCGGCCGGCCGCATCTCGAAGTCCGACGTCCTGTCTTACTCCGAGAACGGGTACGCCGCGCCCGCGACGGCCGCGGCTCCCGTCCAGGCCAAGTCCACGCTGCTCAAGGGCGCGAGCGCGATGCTCGCGCGCTACATGGACGAGTCGCGGGCGATCCCGACCGCGACGTCCTTCCGCACGATCACCGTCAGCGTCCTCGACGGCCGCCGCAAGCAGCTCAAGGACGCCGGCCACCGCGTCTCCTTCACGCACCTGATCGCACACGCGATCGCGCGCGCCGCGACGGAGTCGATGCCGGTGATGGCGACGCACTTCGCCGAGGTCGACGGCAAGCCGCACGTGATCGACGACGGCCAGGTCAACCTCGGCATCGCCGTCGACGTCGAGAAGAAGGGCGGCGGCCGCACCCTCATGGTGCCGGTCATCCGCGACGCGGGCCGGCTCACCTTCCCGCAGTTCCTCGACGCCTTCAACGAGCTGATCGCCAAGGCGCGCGAGAACAAGCTCACGGCGGACGACCTCCAGGGCGCGAACGTCTCGCTCACCAACCCGGGCGGCATCGGCACGATCGCCTCCGTCCCGCGCCTGATGAACGGCCAGGGGACGATCGTCGCCACCGGCTCGATCGGCTACCCGCCCGGCCTCGGCGCCATCGGGGCCACGATCGGCGCCGAGAAGGTGATGACGATGACGTCGACGTACGACCATCGGATCATCCAGGGCGCCGAGTCGGGCCAGTTCCTGCAGGTCGTCGAGGCGTACCTCCAGGGCGAGCACGAGTTCTACGAGCAGGTCTTCCGCGACCTCGGCATCGAGGCGCCCGCCGCGCCGCCGGCGCCCGGGCCCGTGGGGACGGTGTCCGCGCCGACCACCGCTCCCGCCCCCGCGCCGACGGTCTCGGCCGAGCCGGACCTCGCGCTGCTGCAGGCGGTCCAGGCCGCGATGTCGCTGATCAAGGCGCACCGCACGCATGGCCATCTCGCCGCCCGGCTGGATCCGCTGGGCTCCGAGCCCGAGGGCGATCCGGCGCTCGACCCCGAGCCGCTTGGCCTGACGCCGGAGCTGATGCGCAAGATCCCGGCGTCGATCCTGCGCGTCGGCGTCCCGGGCGACACGCTGGCCGACGTCCTGCCGCACCTGCGCGAGACGTACTGCGGCACGATCGCGTACGAGATCGAGCACATCGCGTCGCACCGGCAGCGCGTGTGGCTGCGCGAGAAGATCGAGACCGGCGTCTACCGCACGCCGCTCACCGACGAGGAGAAGAAGGCGCTCCTGCGCCGCCTGACCCAGGTCGACTCGCTCGAGCGCTTCATGCACAAGGCCTACCTGGGCCAGAAGCAGTTCTCGGTCGAGGGCCTGGACATGACGGTCCCGATGCTGGACGAGATGATCCAGCTGTCGGCGTCCGAGGGGGCGCGCGAGGTGGTCATCGGCATGGCGCATCGCGGCCGGCTGAACGTGCTTGCGCACAACCTCGGGCGCGCGTACGAGACGATCTTCCGCGAGTTCGAGGGTGCGTCGTCGATCGAGGCCGTCACGACGATCCCGCAGGGCGGGACCGGCGACGTCAAGTACCACCACGGCGCGCAGGGCACCTACCAGCTGTCCGAAGACCAGTCCGTGCTCGTCCGGCTCGAGTCCAACCCGAGCCACCTCGAGTACGTCAGCCCGGTCGTGGAGGGCGCCACGCGCGCCGTCCAGACGACGCGCCAGGGCACGCATGCGCAACTGGACACCAACGCGGCGATGCCGATCATCCTGCACGGCGACGCGGCCTTCCCCGGCCAGGGCGTCGTCGCGGAGACCTTCAACCTCCAGGCGCTCGACGGCTACACCGTCGGCGGCTCGCTGCACCTGATCCAGAACAACCAGGTCGGCTTCACGACGGACCCCGACGACTCGCGCTCCACGCGCTGGGCCTCGGACCTCGCGAAGGGCTTCGACGTCCCGATCATCCACGTCAACGCGGACGACGTCGAGGCGTGCATCTCCGCCGTGCGGCTCGCGTTCGCGTTCCGCCAGGAGTTCGGCCACGACGTCCTGATCGACCTCATCGGCTACCGCCGCTACGGCCACAACGAGGCCGACGAGCCGGCCTACACGCAGCCGGAGATGTCGGCCAAGATCAAGGCCAAGAAGCCTGCCCGCGAGCTCTACGCGCAAGCCCTCGTGTCCTCCGGCGTGATCACGCAGGAGGAGTCCGACGCGCTCGCCCAGGAGATCTGGGACGACCTCGCGCGCCGCCACCGCGAGCTCAAGGAGCGCCTGGCCTCGGCCGGTGCCGAGCAGCCGACCGGCGGCTATGAGCTCGACCGCTCGGCCTCGCCGGAGGTCAAGACGGCGGTCTCGCGCGAGCGGCTGGAGTCGCTCAACGAGGACCTCCTGCGCGTCCCCGACGGGTTCACGGTCCATCCGAAGCTGGTCAAGCAGCTCGATCGCCGGCGCACGACGATCGGTCCCGACGGCGGCATCGACTGGTCGCAGGCCGAGGCGCTCGCCTTCGCGTCGCTGCTGACCGAGGGCACGCCGGTGCGCCTGACCGGCCAGGACGCCGAGCGCGGCACGTTCTCCCAGCGCCACCTGGTGCTGCACGACGCCAAGACCGGCCAGCGGATCTCTCCGATCCAGTCGCTGCCGGGCGCGCTTGCGCCGATGGAGCTGCACAACTCGCCGCTGAGCGAGGTCGCGTGCCTCGGCTTCGAGTACGGCTACTCGATGGAGGCGCCCGAGACGCTCGTGCTGTGGGAGGCGCAGTTCGGCGACTTCGTGAACTCGGCGCAGGTCATCATCGACCAGTTCATCGTGAGCGCGCTCGCGAAGTGGGGTCAGACGACGCGCCTGACGCTGCTGCTCCCGCACGGCTACGAGGGCTCGGGCCCGGAGCACTCCTCCGCCCGCATGGAGCGCTTTCTCACGCTCGCCGCCGAGGGCAACATCCGCGTCGCGAACCTCACGACGCCGTCGCAGTACTTCCACCTCCTGCGCCGCCAGGCGCGGGTGGCCAAGCAGCGGCCGCTGGTGATCATGACGCCGAAGTCGCTCCTGCGCCTCCCGCAGGCGACGTCGCGGGTCGACCACCTGGCCGACGGGCGCTTCTTCCCGGTCCTGCCGGAGCCGCGGGTGGACGAGGAGAAGGTGACGCGCCTGGTCCTCTGCACCGGCAAGCTCTACTACGACCTCAAGGGCCACGCGACGCGCGAGAACAACGAGGGCGTCGCGATCACCCGCGTCGAGCTGCTGTACCCGTTCCCGCAGGCGCAGATCATGGAAGAGGTCAAGCGCTACCCGAACCTGCGCGAGGTCGTGTGGGTGCAGGAGGAGCCGCGCAACATGGGCGCCCGCGCGCACATGTCGCCGCGCCTGCTGCAGATCCTGCCGGCCGACATCGAGTTCGGCTACATCGGCCGTCCCGAGCGCGCGTCGCCGGGCGAGGGCTACCCGGCCGCCCACACGATCGAGCAGAACCGGATCATCCGCACCGCGCTGGATCTCGACATCCCGGTGTCGGTGAATCCGAAGAAGCAGCCGGGCGAGCGCTAGCCGCTCGCCCGCGGTCGCAGGCGCCGGGTTGCGGTGTTTCCGCGCCCCGCGCCGGCGGCCTGACACTGCTCTTGCAGGGCGCAACTCTCACTGCGTAGGGGTGTCGGAATGTGCATGAAGCGGATTCCATTCTCCGGCCGCGCGGCCATCATCTGCGCGCTCATCTTCGCCATCGGCGTGCCCACGACCGCCATGGGCTTCGGCGAGGGCCGCAACCTCCTGCTCGGTAAGCGCAACCCGTCCTCCAGCGGGTCCCGTACGCTGACGAGCGAGACCGAGATCATCGCCAGCAACTCGACCTACGGCACCCGCCAGTCCAACAAGGGCTCCGGCGGCGGCGCCATCTACGGTTGTCGCGCCGCGGCGACAGCCGGCGCGCCGGCCTGCGTCCGCGCGTCCAATCTCAACGGCGGCCAGGCGTTCCAGTTCACCACCACCGGCTCGACCGCGGGCTCGATCACCGTCGCCAAGACGACGGGCGCCCCGTTCACGACGAACGCGACCGGCGTGGCCACGGGCCTGAACGCCGACAAGGTCGACGGCAAGGATGCGACGGACTTCGCAGCGGCGAGCGATGTCCAGGCGCTGTCTGCCGGTCTCCTGTTCGCCACGGTCAACGCCAATGGCAGCCTCGGCGACAACAAGCGCGGCGCCATCTCGTCGACCAAGGACGCGACGACCCCCGTCTACACGGTCGAGTTCAACCGCGACGTGAGCAAGTGTTCGTACACCGCGTCGGTCGTCGGCGCCGCGGCAGCCACGTCGCCCGGTGTCCAGTCGACTCAGAACCAGCCGACCAAGGTGACCGTCAATCTCGGGGGGACCCTCGACAACTCGTTCCACCTGCAGGTCATCTGCTGAACATCGGCGACAAGCCGGTCTTGACCGAGCCCGCGGCAATGCCGCGGGCTCCGTCGTTTAAGGGGGCGAGTTTTCGTACGGTGTGGCTATGCCGAGCATGTGGACTCATCTCCTTCGCGCCGCGACGCTCATCGCGCTGGTCCTGTCCGCGCTACCACCCTCGGCGCGAGCGGGCACCTATACCCAGTTCTCCTGCCAGCATCCCGACGGCACGCGCGCGCCGACGGACAACTGGTGGCCCGATCAGAGAGGGGGCGGGCTTGCGTGGGCATGCGCCTCGCCCGCGCTTGCCATGTATGCGTGGGTGCCCTACGACACGACGGGTCCTGCGAGTGCTCGGATCAGCTGGATTCCCAGCGAGGGCGTCACGCTTAGAGCGTTCATGCTGCACCGGCACGTAAACGTGTCCCCCTCCAGTGGGACGGGCAACTTCACGTACCGCCTCAGCACGATCACCCGCTCGAGCATCAGCGGCGTCAACGAGGTCGTGCGCGAAGGCTGCGATCCTCGGCTGTCATGCACAGCGATCCCTGATGGGGATGTGACGGTCAGCGGCCTCGACCTTCGCCGCTCGCCTGATCAGTTCGGATTCCCTGAGGTGGTGGTCGAGGTCGCCTGCGAGAACGGCGCTTGCTCCGACAGCGGCTATGGCCCTAGCACAGCAGCCTACGTTTCCGCGGCAAGGATGGTGCTTGAAGACAATGCGCGGCCGACGACTTCCGAGGTTGGGGGGTCGCTCGCCTCGACACGACCCGTGTGGGGCGTCGCGAGCCTGACGTACAAGGCCACGGACGTCGGCGGCGGGGTGTACCGGCACAAGCTTGTGGTCGACGGGAACACGCTCGTGGAGGAGGTCGCCAACGGCAATGGCGGCAAGTGCTACGACGCGATGCCGGGTTGGGGGACGCCGTACGAGTTCGACTACACGCTTCCGTGTGCGGCGAAGGTCGACGGACGAATCGCGCTCGATCTCAACCGGATCGCGCCGGGGGCGCACGAGATCTCGGCGAGCATCGAGGACGCCGCGGGGAACTCGCGGGCGATCTATAGCGGGGCGATGAACGTGCTGTCGGACCCGGCGCGGCGGTTGTTCGACGCGCGGGGCGTGGTGGGGCTGGTGAACCCGATGGGCGACCGGCCCGGGTACGTGGCCAATGGCCTCAACGCCTCGCGGGATGCGGTGGTCGACGCGTACGCGCGGCGCGTCCGCCACGGGCGCCAGATCGGGCGGCCGGCGCGGGCGACGAGCACGTATCCGTCGTCGCCGACGCTGATCGCGCGCGTCACGGCGGGCGGAAAGCCGGTCGCGAACGCGGTCGTGTCGGTGATCGAGCGGGAGTCGGGCTCGCGGACGTGGCGGGCGACGCGGTCGCTGACGACGTCGCGGCTCGGCGGCGTCAGGGTACGGCTCGCGCCCGGACCCTCGCGCGAGGTGCGGTTCGCGTACGTGAGCGACTCGGAGAGCCCGACGTTCGTGGACAGCCGCTCGCTGACCGTGAACGTGCGGCCGCGGACGACGTTGAGCGCGAGCCCGAAGCGGCTCCGGACCGGGCGGCGCGTGCGCTTCGGCGGGCGCGTCACCGGCGGCTCGATCCCGCCGACGGGGCTCACGCTGAGCCTGCAGGCGAGCGGGCTGGACGGTCGCTGGCTGACCTTCAAGACGATCCGGACGACTCCGGCGGGCCGCTTCCGCGCGGCGTACCGGTTCACGGCGACCACGGGAAGCGTCCGCTACCGCTTCCGCATCCGCGTGCTGCGCCAGGGCGGCTACCCGTTCGCCGCCACGTACAGCCGCCCGGTCTCGGTGCGCGTGACGGGCTAGGAGCCGGCCCGCAGCGCCGATCGGACCGCGGCGCCGGCCGGCGCGAAGTCCGGTGTGAGGCGGTCGAGGAGCACGATCCAGTTCGGCTGCTTCTCGGCCGCCCTCCGGACGGCCGCGACGCCGCCTTCGAAGTCGCCGGCCTGGGCCAGCGCGAGGCCGGCCCAGAAGAGCAGCTCGTCGGACTCGGGCGCGAGGCGGGAGGCCTCGCGGTAGAGGTTGCCCGCCTCCTCGACGCGGCCGGCGGCGAGCAGCTCGTCGCCGGCTCCGGCAAGGTCGTAGGCGCGCTGGAGCTTGACGAGCCGGCGCAGCTCCACGAGCGGGTCGGCGTGGTCCTCGACGCGCAGGTCGACCGTGCGGCGCCACGACTCGCCCTCGGCGGGCACGACGACCAGCGCGGCGCTCTGGCGCCCGCGGACGTCGCCGCCCTCTCCCTCGGCCGCCTCCAGCGCGGTCAGCAGCCGCTCGTGGAGCGGGCCCTCGGCCGCCGTGAACGCCGCCGACATCGCCGTCGGGACGGTGTCGCGGGCCATCATGTTCGCCTGCGCGCTGTGGTGCTCGCCGGAGACGTGACCCGCGTGGGCGATGCACTCGGAGCCGGTGTGGACCGAGACGCCGCCGTGGACGTCGACGACCGCGACCTGCCGCACGGCGGCCATCGGATCGGCGGACAGCAGCTCGCCGAGCGCCTGCTGGGCGCCGATGCCGTCCGCGAGGCGGTCCAGGGCGTCCGGGCCGTAGGCGGGCTCGACCACCGACTGCGTCGCCACCGCGCCGATTCCCGCTCGCGCCCAGACGCAGAGGGAGCCGACGGAGAACCAGTGCGACTGGACCGCCGCACCGAGCTCGCCCGTCTCGGGATCGAGGGCCACGATTGAATACGTGCCATGCCGCATCGGGGCGACACTAGCGACCGCGACGGTCTCGGGCGCCGCGAAGGGTTGGGCGGTGCCGCGAGCTGGGCCCGCGACGGCGGCGGCGCGACACGCGGGCGGGACGCCGGCGAGCGCCGCGAGGCGGTGCTCGCGCGCATCCGCGCGACGCCTCCCGGCTTCGTGCGCACCTACGGGGACGTCTCCCCCGGCGCGCCGCGCTTCGCGGGCGCCGTCCTGCACGGAGATAGCGACCCGGATCTCCCGTGGTTCCGGATCGTCCGCGCCGACGGCTCGCTCACGCAGGGCGACAGACAGCGCAGGCTGCTCGAGGCCGAGGGCGTGCCGTTCCGCGGGGAGCGGGTCGACATGCGCGCCGCCCGGGTGCCGTGATGTGGGTCCAGCGCGAGATCACGCTGCGGCCGCGGCCGCGCGGGTTCCACCTCATCACGCGCGACGTCCTGGAGTCGATGCCCGAGATCGCCGCGCTGCGCGCCGGCCTGCTGCACGTCTTCATCCGCCACACGTCGGCGTCGCTGACGCTCAACGAGAACGCGTCGCCGGACGTGCGCGACGACTTCGAGGCCTATTTCAACGAGGCCGTGCCGGAGGACGCGCGCTACTGGACGCACACGCTCGAGGGTCCCGACGACATGCCGGCGCACATCAAGGCCTCCCTGCTCGGCCCGTCGCTCAGCATCCCCGTGTCCGGCGGCCGCCTCGCCGTCGGCACCTGGCAGGGCATCTACCTGTGCGAGCACCGCGACCGCGGCGGCCCGCGGGCGCTCATCCTCACGCTCTCAGGCGAATAGCGTCAGCGCCGGCTCGCGCTCGCCGCGCAGCTCCGCCAGATCGACCTCGACGCACGCGATCCCGCGCGCCTCGGCGAGCACGCGCGCCTGCGGCTTGATCAGCTGCGCCGCGAGCACGCCGCGGCACTCGGCCTTGCCCGGGTCCAGCCGGATGCGCTCGAGGTAGCGCGCGAGCTGCTCGACGGCGTCGATCGTCCCGATCCGCTTGATCTCGACCGCGATCCAGCCGTCGGCCTCGTCGCGGCACATGAGGTCCACAGGACCGATGTCCGTCGGCCACTCGCGCCGCACGAGCCGGAAGCCCTCCCCGCAGAACCGCGGCGCCGCGGCCAGCGCGATCTGCAGGTCCGCCTCCACGCCGTCCTTGCTCAGGCGGTCGGCGTCGAAGTCCATGGTGTGCGTGACGTCCGAGACGACCTCGGCGAGGTGGATCTCGAGCATGTCCTCGCCCTTGAGCTTGCGCACCACCAGCGTGTCGCCCTCCTCGGTGATCGCCGTCGGCGGGGTCATCCAGTTGAGCGGCTTGTAGCCGCCCGCGTCGGCGTGCACGAGCACCGATCCGTCTGCCTTGAGGATGATCAGCCGCAGCGCCTCCGGCAGGTGGGCGGAAAGGCGGCCGGAGTAGTCGACGGAGCAGCGGGCGACGATCAGGCGCATCGGAGCAGGCAAGCTAGCGCCCACCCCGGATGGCTACCGTAGTCGTTCGATGGCCACCGAAGCTCGCTCCCAGCGCCAGGTGCTGGTCGCGTTCGGCGCGATCATGCTGGCGACGCTGCTGGCCGCGCTGGACCAGACGATCGTCGCCACGGCGCTGCCCAAGATCGCCGCCGATCTGCACGGCTTCGACGACCTCTCGTGGGTCGTCACCGCATACCTGCTCACGACCACGGTCACCGTGCCGCTGTACGGCAAGCTGAGCGACCTCTATGGCCGCCGCCGGCTGTTCGTGGTGTCGATCAGCGTCTTCCTGCTCGGCTCCGCGCTGTGCGGGATCTCGCAGAGCATGGGCGAGCTGATCGCGTTCCGGGCGCTGCAGGGCGTCGGCGCCGGCGGCCTGATCCCGCTCAGCCAGGCGGCGATCGCCGACCTCTTCTCGCCGCGCGAGCGTGGCCGCTATCAGGGCTACGTCGGCGCGATGTGGGCGACGGCCGCGGTCGCGGGGCCACTGGCCGGAGGCACGCTGACCGACAGCGTGTCGTGGCGCTGGATCTTCTTCATCAACCTGCCGCTCGGCATCCTCGCCCTCGCGGTCGTGGTCAAGACGCTGCGCGTGCCGTTCGAGCCGCGCGAGCACTCGATCGACTACCGCGGCGCGACGCTGCTGACCGTCGGCGTCACCGCCGCGCTGCTCGCGTGCGCCTGGGGCGGGACGACGTATCCGTGGGACTCGGTCGAAGTCGCCGGCGCGGCGGTCGTCGCCGTGCTCGCGCTGGCCGCCTTCGCCTGGGCGGAGCGGCGCGCGGCGGAGCCGCTGGTCCCGCTCGAGCTCTTCCGCATGCGCACCGTCGCGGTGAGCACGGCCGCGTCGCTGCTGATCGGCGCCGTGCTGTTCGGCGTGACGATCTACGTCCCCGTCTACACCCAGGGCGTGCTCGGCTCCTCGGCGACGAGCTCGGGCGTGATCCTGATCCCGCTGTCGCTCGGCTGGGTGGCGGCGAGCGTCGTGTCCGGCCAGCTGATCGCGCGCACCGGCCGCTACCGCGTCTACCCGCTGATCGGGAGCATCCTCGTCCTGGCCGGCACGGTGCTGCTCACGCAGCTCGACGCGAGTTCCTCGCGCGCCGCCGTATCGGCGGATCTCGTGGTGATCGGGATCGGCATGGGCACGATGTTCCAGACGTTCGTGATCGCGACGCAGAACCGGGTCGAGCGCTCCGAGCTCGGCGTCGCGACGGCGGCGATCCAGTTCTTCCGCTCGATGGGCGGCAGCGTCGCCGTGGCGGCGCTCGGGGCGCTGCTGGTCGCGCGCGGGACGGGCTCGCCGTCAGAGCTCGCCGGCGCGACGCACGCCGTGTTCGTCGCCGTCGTGCCGCTCGCGGCGCTCATCCTGGCGCTGGCGCTCGCACTGCCCGAGCACCCGCTCAAGACGCGCGCCGATTAAGCCCGGATCCACCGATGATCCGTGGATGCCTCGGCGTCGTGGGCTCCGTCCATGGTCGATCGGCCGGGCACCTGCAGGGTGGCCCCTTCGGGTCCCGGCCGATCGGCCAGGGGCGCTGGCCACGGCGGCGAGGCGCCGCGGGGATCGGTGAATCCAGGCTAAGCGGCGCGCAGCTCGCGCGGCGCCGAGCGGGCGACCTGGTCGCGCAGGTCGCGGACCTCGGGGTCGTCGCCGAGCTCGAGCGCACGCTCGCACGCGTCCAGGCAGGCCGACACGCGATCGGTGCGCGCGAGCGCGTGGGCGTAGCGCGCCCAGGACGCGTGGGACTCCGGGTAGAGCGTCGTCGCCTGCTCGCAGGCGGTCACCTCGGCGCCGACGTCGCCCTCGAGGTTCGCGACGAGCGCGAGGTCGAGCAGGCCCTGCTCGCTCGGCTGCAGCTCCCGCGCGCGCTCGAGCGCCTCGCGCGCGCCGGCGCGGTCGAACACCCGTAGGCGCAGACGCCCGAGCCGCTCCCACGCGCTCGCGTCGTCGGGCCCCGCCTCGACCTCGCGCTCGGCCGCGTCGACGGCCTGCGACAGCGCGCCCATGTCTTCATAGATACGCGCGGCGTAGCGGTAGGGCGCCGGGCGCTCGCGCTCGGCGCGGATCCAGTCACGCGCCGCGCGCGCCGCCGCGGAGTAGTCGGCGGACTGCCAGAACGCCAGCGTCAGCAGCCGCAGCACCTGCGTATTGCCGGGCTCGGCGTCGCGGGCGAAGATCAGCCGCCGGGCGGCGAGCGCGAAGTCGCCCTCCGCCAGCGCGTGCTGCGCGGCGGTCATGAAGCGCTGCACGCGGTCGGCTCCCGGATCGGGCCGCGTGAAGTCGACGAACTGCAGCGAGCCTGCGGGTACCGTCCGGATGCCAACTTGGAAGCTCACACGCGCCCACTGCTGGACGTCGTCGCCGTCGCCCGTGAAGTAGATGCCGTTCACGCTCCCGACGCCCCACTCCGGATAGGAGAGACAGCGCGCGTAACGGTGCACGACCGAGTGGTCAGGCACGCGCGAGCCGAACGGGTCGTGCTCGGCGCGGTCGGCGTCGTGCGCGCGGCGCTCCTGATCCTCCGCATACGCCCTGGCGCCCTCCTCGGCGCGCCGTTTGCGGGCCGCCGCGGCGGAGACCTTGACGGCGTTCTTGGTCACGCGCCCGCCACGCGAGTCCTCGGCGAGGCTCTCGAGCTGGTCCGCCGCCTCGTTGATCGCCTTCAGGTGGCGCTCGTGCTCCAGCTGCTTGCCGGGCGGCGCGATGTCGGGATGCCACTGCTTGGCCAGCCTCCGGCGCGCGAGCTGGATGTCGCGCTTGTCGAACGGCGGCTCGATCTCCAAAAGCAGGACCGCCTGCTCGATGTCCAGCACCTGAGGCATAACGCCCTTACGGTAGCGGGCCTAGCTCACCCCGGAAACGGGTGGTTACGCGCGTGTACCAAGCGCACCGCGGGCGCGTGCTGGCGGAAGCTGCTGCCGGCCCGGCGGCCCCTACTACCCCGCCGGGCCGGCACGCCGCAGCTGCCGGCTAGTTCCGCCAACCCATGATGACCCCCCTGTTGGTCGTGGACCTCGGAACTCGCGGTGCAGATGCCCGCACCAACAAGCACTATGTCACCAACCGCATTCCGGCGCGATGTTCATTTGAAACGCGGTCACTGCGGGTAGGCACCTCGACTAAGGCCGGGGCCTGATTGCGCAGACGGCGCGATACGCACTACCGTGCTCTCCGTGGTGGTCTGGTTGGCACTCGTCGTATGGCTGGCGCTGGTCGTCTGGTCGCTGTCCGTCGTACGCGCGGCGGCCGGCTCCGACCGCCCGGTGACGACCGATCCCGATCGCCATGCGAGGCCGCGCGGGCCCAGAGCGCCGTTCGCCGGACGCCGCAAGCTGCTCGCGGCCACTCAGGCCGTGCTGCTCGTCATCGCCATCGGCAGCGCCGCGTACCTCTCCTCGACCGATCAGTGGGAGTCCGCTCCGCTCGTCGGGCTGATCGCCCTGCTGGTGCTCGGCAGCGACATCCTCGTCCTGGACGCCAAGCGCTTCCGGATCGGCGGCTCGTTCACCGGGCTGGTCCTTGCAATGGCGCTGCTCGGGCCGGCTCCGGCGGCGGCGCTCGGCCTGGCCTCGGCGAGCATCGACGCCGTGCGGCGGCGGGTGCGCGGGACGTATCTGCTCAACAACCTGCTCACGTACGTCACGTTCCCCCTGCTCGGCGGCGCCGTGCTGCACGCGCTGGACAACTCCGAGCCCGAGCAGGGCGGCTACGCGGTCGCGGTGTTCGGCGTCTTCATCGCCGCCAACGCGCTCAACTTCCTCATGATCGCCGGGCACACGCGGATCCTACGCGGCGGCTCGCTCCCCGACATGCTGCGGACGGTCTTCCTCCCCGTGCTGCCATGGGAGATCGCGAGCGCCGTCATGACGGCGATGGCGGTCTACGGCTTCGAGGCCTACGGCGCCGGGATCATCGGCCTGTTCGCGCTGGCGCTCGGCGCCTACCAACTGCTGCTGCGCGCGCTGCTCGAGGGCCAGATGCACTCGGAGGAGATCGAGCGAAGAACCGACCAGCTGGACGTGCGGCACGAGGGGATGCTCGGGCTGCTGCTCGAGACGCTTGCCCTGCGCGACCCGTCCGCCGCCCGCCACGCGGCGGCCGTCGCGCACTATGCGCACGAGCTCGCGCGCGCGGCCGGGCTGTCGGAGCGCGAACAGGCGGTGGTGCACACCGCCGGCCTGCTGCACGACCTCGGCAAGGAGGCGCTGCCCGACCACATCCTGCTCGGGCGCAGCGAGCTGCACCCGGCCGAGCGGCGGCTGATCGAGCGGCATCCCGCCGACGGCGCGCGCCTGCTCCTGCGCGTCGAGGGCATGGGCGAGGTGGCCGCCGCCGTGCTCGCCCACCACGAGCGCATCGACGGCCGCGGCTACCCCGACGGGCTCGGCGGCGAGTCGATCCCGATGGCCGCGCGCATCCTCGCCGTCGCCGAGGTCTACGACGTGCTGACGGCGCCGGACTCCTATCGCATCCCGATGTCCGCCGCCGAGGCCGAGGACGAGCTGCGCCGCGTCGCCGGCACGCAGCTCGACGGCAGGCTCGTCTGGCTGTTCGCCACGCAGGTCCTGCGCGGGCGCCAGACCGAGCACCTCGGCCACATCGCCGACCTCGAGACCGAGCTGCAGGTCCAGCGCCGCGTACGCGGCGTCCTCGACGGCCCGTTCGTCCTCGGGCCGCCGGCTTAGCCTGAGATCCAGGCTTAGACGACGAGCCGGCGTTCCATCCAGCGGACGCTGATCCGCCAGGTGAGCAGGCCGTAGACCAGCAGCACGCCGAGGTGCACGAGATCGACGGCCTCCAGGCCGAAGACCGCGTGGCGCACGAGCTGCACGAGGTGGTACAGCGGGTTGACCTGCGCGACGACCTGCGCCCACTCCGGCAGCCCGTCGATCGGGAAGAACGTCCCGGCGATGAGGAACAGCGGCGTCAGCACGGCGCTGATGACGTAGCTGAAGTTGTCGATCGAGCTCATCCGCGCGGCGACGGCGATGCCGAAGCACGCCCAGCCGAAGCCGGCCAGGAAGCCGATGAACGGCACCAGCAGCATCCCGAAGCTCGGATCGAGCCCGAACACCATCGCGACGAGCATCGGCGCGCAGCCGTACGTGCCGGCGCGCGTCGCGATCCACAGCGCCTCGGCGGTCACGAGCTCCTCGGTGTCCACCGGAGCGGCGAGGATCGCGTCGTAGGTGCGCTGGAACTTGTACTTCACGAACGTCGAGAACATCCCGGGGAACGCGCTCGAGAACAGCACGGCGGTCGCGACCGTCCCGGTGCCGACGTAGTCGACGTAGTCGTAGCCGCCGACCGTCGAGACGAGCGAGCCGAAGCCGAAGCCGAACGCGAGCAGGTAGACGGTCGGCTCCACCGTGGCGCTGAACGTGCTCGAGCGCCAGAAGGAGCTGAAGTTGATGATCTCGCGCACCAGCACGCCCATCAGGGCGGGGCGCTCGAGGCGGCCGATCGCGCGGCTCACGAGATCTCCTCTCCGGTCAGCAGCACGAACACGTCCTCCAGGTTCGCCGGGCGGCGTTCGCCCTGGTAGCCGTTGGCGCCGAGGATCGACACGCTGGTGCCGGTGCGGCGCGTCTTGTGGCCCGCCTCGCGCGCCTCGCGCTCGACATCGAGCAGCTTCGCCGGCGGCCCGTAGACCTCGACCGCCTGCTCGCCCGCGTGCTCGGCGATCAGCGCGCCCGGCGGTCCGGTGGCGACGGCCTGCCCGTGCGACATGATCGTCACGGTGTCGGCGAGCCGCTCGGCCTCCTCGATGTAGTGCGTGGACATCAGGATCGAGACGCCGTCGGAGCGCAGCCGGTCGATCAGCGCCCACAGCTCCTGGCGCACCTGCGGATCGAGGCCGACGGTCGGCTCGTCGAGCAGCACGAGCCGCGGCTCGTGCACGAGCCCGCGCGCGATCAGCAGGCGCCGGCGCATGCCGCCGCTGAGCTTGTCCACGACGGTGTCGCGGCGATCGCCCAGGTTGGCGATCTCGAGCGCCCGCTCGACCGCGGCGCGCCGCCTGCCGCGCGGGATGCGGTACAGGTGCGCGAACACGACGAGGTTCTGCTCGACCGTCAGCGTCGTGTCGAGGTTGTCGAGCTGCGGCACGACGCCGCACTCGGCGCGCGCGGCCTTGGAGTCGCGCGGGAGCGTGTAGCCGAGGATCTCGATCGCGCCCGCGTCGGGCAGCGCCTGGGCGGTCAGCAGCTTCATCGTCGTCGACTTGCCCGCCCCGTTGGGCCCGAGCAGGCCGACGCACGTGCCCTCCGGCACGTCGAGGTCCAGGTGGTCGACAGCGGTCAGCGAGCCGAACCGCTTGACGACTCCGCTCAGCCGGAGGGCGCTCACGCCCTCTCAGGATGACGGGCGGCGAAGTGCGCCGCCAGCACGGGCGCGAGCGCCTTCGCCTTGACCATGTGGTTCGAGCCCTCGAGCACGCGGAACTCGGCGTCCGTCGCCTCCGCGAGCGCGCGGTTGGCGTTCTTCATCCACGTGTGGCTCTTGCCGCCCGCGATCACGACCGTGTCCGCCGTGACGTGCCAGCGCGGGAGCGGCTTGCCGAGCTGGTGCGGGCCGACGATCGCGGCGTCGTAGGGCAGCGTGTGCGCGACCGCCTTGAGCTTGCCCATGTGGCTCATCAGGGCGGCGAACGGCCGCGGCACGCCGACCGCGCGCATGAACGCCCGTACCGCGGCGGCGCGGCTCAGGCCGTCGTAGCTCAGCGCGATCGGCGTCCGGCTGTCGTCGACGATGAACGGCGCCTCATAGAGCGCGAGGCGCTCGATGGCGGGCATCCGCACCGCCGCCTCGAGGGCGAGCGCCGCGCCGGAGGAGATGCCATAGACGCAGACCGGGCCGCCGGCCGCCTCGACCAGCGCCTCGATGTCCTCGATCTCTCGTTCGACGGCGTACGGCGCGGTGTCGCCGCTCTCGCCGCGGCCGCGGCGGTCGTAGGTGTACACCGTGAACTCGCGCGCCAGCTCGGCGGCGAGCGGCCGGGCGGGACCGGACGAGCGGTGGCAGAGGGCGCCGTCGACGAGGATCACCGGCGGCCCGTCGCCCGTCGTCTCGTACGCGATGACCGTGCCGTCGGCGGAATGGAGGGTGCTCATGCCGGTGTAGACCAGGGCGGCGCCCCGGACTCATCGCAGCCGGCGTCGAAGCTCGGCTTACGCGGCGGCGAGGAGTTCGTCCTGCGAGGCGGCGAGGACCAGCGCCTCGAACAGGCGGCGGTGCTCGATCAGCGTCTCGGCGTGCCATTGCACGCCGACGACGAAGCCGGGGCCCTCGATCGCCTCGACGGTCCCGTCGCTCGCTCGCGCGACGACGCGCAGGCCGGTGCCGAGGCGGTCGACGGCCTGGTGATGGAAGGAGTTCACCGGCAGCTCGCGCGCGCCCATGATGCGGTGCAGCCGCGTGCCCGCGACGAGCGCGACGTCGTGGCTCGGCTGCGTCGCGAGCTCGGTCTGGCGGTGGCCCGGGACGTGCTGGTGCAGCGTTCCGCCACAGGCGACGTTGAGCGCCTGCGCGCCGCGGCAGATCGCGAGGATCGGCAGCCCGCGCTCCAGGGCCCCGCTGATCAGCGCGAGCTCGAACGCGTCGAGGCTCGGCTCGGTCGGCCCGAGCTCCGGATGGCGCTCGCGCGCCCCATAGGCGCCCGGGTCGAGGTCGGGGCCGCCGGACACGCAGATGGCGTCGAGGCGGTCGAGGTACGCGCCCGCGTCCCCGACCGGCGGCAGCACGACGGGCATCGCGCCGGCCGCCTCGAGCGTGCGCATGTACGTCATGCCCAGCGCCATCTCCGGATGCGGCGGCTCGCCGTGGCGGCGCGTGGTCGCCAGCGTGCTGGCACGCATCTCGGAGGTGGTGACGCCGATCAAGGGGCGCATTCCCTGATGATCGGCACTTCGGCGGCGGACCACACCCCCCGCTTGTCCAACTTCGGCGCCGCGGGTTTCGACAATCGGTCGCTTTCTATGCTCCAGGGCGCGATGTCGAGCCAATACATCTACACGATGTACAAGCTCAGCCGAGTCCATCCTCCGGACAAGACCGTCCTGAAGGAGATCTCGCTGAGCTTCTACCCCGGGGCCAAGATCGGCGTCCTCGGACTCAACGGGACCGGAAAGTCCACGCTGCTGCGGATCATGGCCGGGCTTGACACCGAGTACCGCGGCGACGCTCAGCTGGCGCCCGGCGCGAGCGTCGGGCTGCTCGAGCAGGAGCCGCACCTGGACGAGTCCAAGGACGTGCGCGGCAACGTCGAGGACGGCGTGCGCGAGCTGCGCGACCTGCTCGACCGCTTCAACGAGCTGGCGGCCAACTACTCCGACGAGACCGCCGACGAGTTCTCGCGCCTGCAGGACCGCATCGACGCGGCCGGCGCGTGGGAGCTCGACCAGATGCTCGATCAGGCGATGGACGCGCTGCGCTGTCCGCCGGGCGACTCGCCCGTGGCGTCGCTGTCCGGCGGCGAGAAGCGCCGGGTCGCACTCGCCAGGCTCCTCCTCAGCGCCCCCGACCTGTTGCTGCTGGACGAGCCGACGAACCACCTGGACGCTGAGTCGGTGGCCTGGCTCGAGCAACACCTCGCCGATTACAAGGGCACCATCGTGGCCGTCACCCACGATCGCTACTTCCTCGACAACGTCGCCGGCTGGATCCTCGAGCTGGACCGCGGGTACGGCATCCCGTTCAAGGGCAACTACTCGAGCTGGCTCGAGCAGAAGCAGACGCGGCTCGCGCAGGAGGAGAAGACCGAGTCCGCCCGCCAGCGCACGATCAAGCAGGAGCTCGAGTGGGTGCGCACGAACCCGAAGGGCCGGCGCACGAAGTCGCGCGCCCGCCTGAACCGGTACGAGGCGCTGCTGGCCGAGGAGCGCAACGCGAAGCTCGAGGACGTCCAGATCCACATCCCGGCAGGGCAGCGGCTCGGCTCGACGGTGATCGAGGCCGAGGCGCTGCGCAAGGGCTTCGGCGAGCGGCTGCTGATCGAGGACCTCTCGTTCTCGCTGCCGCCCGCGGGCATCGTCGGCGTGATCGGGCCCAACGGCGCCGGCAAGACGACGCTGTTCCGGATGCTGGTCGGCCAGGAGCAGCCTGACGCCGGCGCTCTGAAGCTCGGGTCGACCGTGGACCTCGCGTACGTCGACCAGTCGCGCGACGCGCTGGACCCGGACAAGACCGTCTGGGAGGAGATCTCCGACGGCTACGAGCACATCAAGCTCGGCGAGCGCGAGGTGCAGTCGCGCGCGTACGTCGCGGGCTTCAACTTCAAGGGCTCCGACCAGCAGCGCAAGGTCGGCGTGCTCTCCGGCGGCGAGCGCAACCGCGTGCACCTGGCGAAGCTGCTGCGGCGCGGCGGCAACGTGCTGCTGCTCGACGAGCCGACCAACGACCTCGACGTCGACACGCTGCGCGCGCTCGAGGAGGCGCTGCTCGCGTTCCCGGGCTGCGCGGTGGTCATCTCCCACGATCGCTGGTTCCTGGACCGCGTCGCGACGCACGTGCTCGCGTTCGAGGGCGACTCGCAGGTCGTCTGGTTCGAGGGCAACTTCGAGGCCTACGAGGAGAGCCGCCACGCGCGTCTCGGTGCCGACGCCGATCGGCCGCACCGGATCACGTACAAGAAGCTCACGCGGGCGTAGGGGACGCCGCCGCGGGTCGCGACGGTGATGTCTTCGCGCTGACCTGCGCCTGCGACACGCGTCCAGCCGGACGCCCGCCGCTCGGGCCCGCCCTCCAAATGGTGTTGACGCCGCGAAAATCCCGCGGATAGCGTCCGCGTTCGCAGGGACGAGGATGCCAAGGACGCACACAAGGAAGCTCCGGAGGGCGGAATGCAGGGTTTGACGAGCAGGCGGCGGACCGGAGTTCTTGCCGTTGCGGCAATGGCGCTCGCTCTCATGGGAGTGGCCCTGGACGGCGACCGTGGCGCGCGCCGCGGTCGGAGACGAGTTCGTCGACGCGTGCTTGAACACGGGAGCGGCGAAGCCGAACTGTGCGGCGGCGCCGGGGATCAGCGCGGCGTGGCCGGAGGTCCTCTCGCCCGACGGCAGGCAGCTGTACGTCGCCGCCGCCGGCAATGGGGCCAGCGAACCCGCCGCGGTGATCACGTTCGACCGCGACCCCGCCACTGGGAAGCTGGCCCGGCGGCCGAACGGGTGCGTCACCAAGACGGGCAGCTCCGGCGCCTGCGTACAGGCGTCGCAACTCGACAACCCGCAGGACATCATCATCAGCCCGGACGGCACGAGCGTGTACGTGTCGAACGTGAACACCAGGTCGATCATCGAGCTGCGGCGGGCGCCTGACGGTTCGCTGACGCTGATCAACGAGTGCCAGGGCATAGGCGCGCCGTGCACGGCAATCACGGGGATGGGCGTCCCGCACTCGCTGGCGCTCTCGCCGGACGGCACGACGCTGTACGCGCGGACGACGCAGTCCGCGGCCGGCTCCGGTCAGGGACTTGGCACCTTGCTCGTCTTCACCCGCTCCGCGGACGGCCGGCTCACGCAGAAGGCCGCCCCGGATGGATGTTGGTCGGAGGCCCCCCAGGGCTCATGCACGACGGCGGCGGGGATCGCGCAACAGGGCTGGCAGATGGCGGTCACGAACACCAACCTCTACACCGTCGGCCACAACGACGGGTACCTCGTCTCCTTCAGCATCTGCGGCAATCCTCCGACGATCTGCGCGGTGAACCAGCCGCCGACCGGCTCTGTCGCGGTGTTCGGACGCAAGGCCAACGGCACGTTGACGCAGGCCGCCGACCCCAACGGCTGCATCTCGAACACCGGCGCGACCGGGGGCGCCGGCTTCTTCACCCCTCTCGCGCCGATGCGGTGCAAGGACGGCAATGACGCGCTCGACCAGGCCCGCAGCGTCACGGTCTCCCCCGACGGCAACTCCGTTTACGTCGGAACCGCGAACGCGATCATCACGTACGCACGAAACGGGGCGTCCGGTGCGCTGACCGAGAAGAGCTGCCTGCGGCGCGCGGGCATGAGCATCGCCGGGTGCACCGACGGGACCGCGATCGGCGACGTCTATCGCATGGCGGTGACGCCCGACGGCGGGGACCTGATCGCCGGTAGCAACACGTTCAATGGCTTCACCTTCCTGACGCGCGACCCGAACACCGGCGCGCTGTCGCAGAAGGCCGGGACGAAGCGCTGCCTGACGACGGATGGCAGCGGCGGCTCGTGCGAGGCCCTCCCGGCGCTCGGCGGCTTCGGCAACGCGGTCGTGTCGGCCGACTCGCAGTTCGTCTATCTGACCGGCAACGGCCCCGGCGCCGTCGTCACCATGCATCGCGACTTCGCGCCGACGTGCGACTCGAAGACCATCAGCGTGCCGTACCAGACGTCCGTCGCGGTCCCCCTCACGTGCACCGACCGCAACGGCGACGCGCTGAGCCTCGCCGTCGCCGCCCAGCCGCTCAACGGCACGCTCGGCGGCGGCGGCACGATCGACTCGAGCAACAACACCGTGCGCTACAGCCCGCCGCTCGGGTTCAGCGGACCCGACAGCTTCCAGTACACGGCGACCGGTCAGGGCGTGCGCTCCTCGGCGGCCACGGTGACGCTCGACGTGCAGCCGGCGCCGGCGGTCCTGCCCGGGCCGCAGCCGACGCCCGCGCCGCTGCCTCCTCAGCCGCCGCAGAAGCTCAGCGTCGTGCTCGGCTTCGCGTTCTCGAGCTCGACCGCGAAGCTCACGAAGTTCACGCGCTTGAGCGTGAGCGGCGTGCCCGCCGGCGCGACGGTGACCGTGACGTGCATCAAGGGCACCTGTCCGACGGCGCTGGTGAAGAAGAAGACCGTCAAGAAGCGCGGCAAGAAGCAGACGACGCTGGTCGCGAAGCCGCTCGTCCTCCGCGATGCCTTCGGCACGATCAACCTGTCCAAGCTCATCTCCAAGCCGCTGAAGGCGGGGACGCGGTTGCGGGTCGATGTCACCCGGCCCGGAGCGATCGGTGCCGTGAAGATCATGGAGGTCGGCAAGCGCAAGGCGCCGAAGGTGACCACGCAGTGCCTGCCGCCGGGGGCGACGAAGCCCGCATCCTGCTGAGGGAAGTGGCGCCGCGCCGTTAAACGGCGTGGTGCCGCCCTTCCCCGCCTGGTGCTGTAGGTTCGCGGTCTTACATGGTGTCGGTTGTCGCCTGCTTGGTCCTCGGGCTCGTCCTGATCGCCGCTGCCGGCCTGAAGGCCTTCAATGGGGCGGCGGCTCGGGAGGCGCTGGGGACGTACGGGATCCGGCGGTTCACGTGGCCCGTGTGGGCTGGGTTGGTCGTGGTCGAGGGTGGTCTCGGCGTCGCTGTCGGCGCCGGGCTGGACTGGGCTTCGGAGGCCGCGGCGGTGCTGATGGCCGCGGCGTGTGCGGTGCAGGTCGGGGCGATCGCGGCCGGGCGGCGTGGGGCTCCGTGCGGGTGCTTCGGCGCTCGCGGGCGGGTCGGGTCGGGATCGGCCGGGCGGGCCGCGGCGCTCGCCGCCGGGCTCGCGCTGCTGCCGCTGCTGCCGCGCGACGAGGTGTCGAGTGAGGGGTGGCTCGCGATCGGGCTGGCCGTCGCACTGCTCGGGCTGGCCGCGCTGGGCGTGGTGGTGCTCGCGCTGGCCCGCGAGGTCGGGATGCTCCGGCTGGCGGTGTCGCCGCGCGGGGCGCTGGAGGTCTCGCACGAGGGGCCGGAGGTCGGTGCGCGCTCGCCGCTCTGGGACGCGTTCGGCGGCGAGATCTCGTTCGCGCAGGTCGGACTCGCCGTGTTCACCTCGGAGGGCTGCGGGCTCTGCCGGGCGCTGGCGCCGACGGTCGCCGCGTTCGGGATGCACTCGGCGATCGTGCTGCGGACATTCGACGAGGTCACCGATGCGGACGCCTGGGCGGCGGCTGACGTGCCTGGGAGTCCGTTCGCGGTCGCGCTCGACGCCGATGGGACGGTGCTCGCGAAGGGCACGTTCAACACCGGTGCCCAGCTCGAGACCGTGCTGGCGGCGGCGGAGCGGCGGCGAGGAGCCGTGCGGGCTTGAGGCGGCGCGGCGGAGCGTCGCGTGACGGTGCGGGCGCGGGCGGGCGGATCGCGGACTCAGTCGCGGCGTCGAGCTCGCGGCGGGGCTTCCTCGCCAAGGTCGGCGGCGCCGTGATGGGACTCGCGGGCGCCCGCACGGTCGGGGCGCTGGTGGCGCCCGGCGAGGCCGAGGCATACCACTTCTGCGGCCACATCTACACGACCGACTCGTGCCCGCATCCCACCGGCCTCCCACGCATCGACGCGAAGGGTTTCCCGCTGAAGGCCGCTGACGGCCGCCCCGTCGACGACCTCGGCCGCTACGTCGACGCGCAGGGCGATCCGGTGGGCGACGACGGGCGCCCGCTCGTCGATGCCGACGGCGCGCCGCTCCCCAAGGCGTCGCGCACGCGCGTGTGCACCGCCGCGGGCGCCGCGCACGGGTTCAAGCCGCAGATCGACGGCGCGTGGTACCGCTGCTGCGGCGGCCACGTGCGCAAGCTCGTCGACTGCTGCGGATACGTCCGCAACCGGATCAACGGCGACGGGGCGCTGACGGGCTACTGCTACCACGGCCGCAAGGTCTTCTGCGTCACGTACTACGACACGAGGGTGAAGTGCTGACGGCGGTGATCGTCGTCGCCGCCGTGGCCGCCGGCGTGACCGGCGCGTGGTCGCCGTGCGGGTTCTCGATGGTCGAGACGCTCGCGCCCGCGGGCTACGCCGGGCGGGTGAGGACGACCGTCGTCGCGTGCGTGACCTTCACCCTCGGCGCGCTCGCCGGAGGCGTCGTCACGTTCGGCGGCCTCTCGCTGCTCGGGCGGGCGCTCGGCGCCGGCGCGCCCGCGGTCGCGGCGCTCGTCGCACTCGCTGCCGCCGCCGGGGAGGCGCGCGGCGCTCGCATCGTCCCGCAGGTCCGGCGCCAGGTGCCGGAGTCCTGGCGACGCGTCATGCCAGTGCCGCTCGCCGCCGGCCTCTACGGCGTCCTGCTCGGCCTCGGCTTCACCACCTTCATCCTCTCGTTCGCCGTGTGGGCGCTGGCGGGGATCAGCGTGGCGCTCGGGGATCCCGCGCTCGGAGCGGCGGCAGGGCTCGCGTTCGGCGCCGGACGCGCGCTGCCGGTGATCGCGCTCGCGCCCTCGGGCGGCGGCGCGTTCGCGGCGGCGATGGCCGAGCGGCCGCGCATCCTGCGCTCGCTGCGCGCCGTCGACGCCGCCGCGCTCGCCGCCTGCGCCATCGCCCTGTTCGCCTCCCCCGCCCAGGCCGCCGCGACGATCGCGGCGCCCGGGTTCGCCGACCCCAGCGCGGACGGGGCGACGCTCGCGCTGCACCGCCCCGGCGGGATCGGCGAGCTGCGCGGGCCGGCCGGGATCCAGCCCGCTCCCGGCGCGCGTCCCGCGGTCGGCGGCGGCCGCGTCGCGTGGGTGGCCGGCGACGCCGTGGTGGTCGCGAACGTCGGCGCCATCCCGGCCGCCGGCGTCAACGCCGTCGCGGTGTCGGCGACCTATGTCGCGTGGCGGGCCGCCACCGCGCTGTGGGTCGCGCCCATCCTCCCGACCGGCTTCGGCGCCGTCGCGCGCGTGGCGATCGACGCGGGCCGCCCGGCGCTCGACGGCGGCCTCCTGGTCTTCGACGTCGCCGCCAGGCGCATCGACGGGATCGACCTCGCGACCGGCGCGCGGACGACGCTGCGCCGCCAGGCCCGCGCCCAGCTGCGGGGGCCGTCGGCGCTGAACGGGCAGCTCGTCTACGTCTGCGCCACCTACCGCCGCCAGCAGGTGCTGACCGGACCGCTCGCCCGGCGGTCGCCCGCGCGCGACCGCGCGCTCTACGGCACCGTGCCGACCGGCCGCCGCGACGCCGGCGAGGAAGGCGGCAAGCACAAGAACGCGCCTGGGCACCGCCGCGACCTCTGGCCGCGTCCCCGCGCCGGCGAGGCGATCACGCTGACGACGACCGCCACCGCCGCCGACGCCGTCTACGTCACCCGGCTGCGACAGCGGGCCGGCGCGCCGACGGAGACCGCGGTCCTGCGCATCACGAGTCGACGATGAGCTTGTGACCCCAGGCGAAGGGGTAAGCGAGCCTCCGGCATAGTTCCACAGGGAGGCGTTGATGATGCGACGAGTCCGGACGCTGCTCGGCGTCACCGCCGCGTGCGCGGTCCTTGCCGCGCCGGTCGCGGCGGCACAGGAGAAGCAGCCGACCGCCCGAGGCACCGGCGGAGCGGCGGCGAGCGTGGATCCGCTCGCTACCCGAGCGGCGATCGACGTCCTGCGCAAGGGCGGCAACGCGTTCGACGCGGCGATCGCGGCCGCGAGCGTGCTCGGCGTGGTCGAGCCGTACAGCAGCGGGGTCGGCGGCGGCGGCTACATGACGATCCGCGAGGGAAGCAGCGGCCGGATCGTCACACTGGACTCGCGCGAGACCTCGCCGAAGGCGATGACGCCGAACTCGTTCTTCATCGACGGGCAGCCGCCGACCGACGCGCAGTTCCCCATCAACCGCTACAGCGGCCTGAGCACCGGCGTCCCCGGCACGCCCGCGCTGTGGGAGTACGTCCTGCGCCGCTACGGCACGTACTCGCTCGCCAAGGCACTGAGCTACGGCGAGAGGGTCGCCGAGCACGGCTTCACCGTCGACCAGACGTTCTTCGACCAGACGACCCCGAACGTCCCCTACTTCGCCGACGTGCCCTCGACGGCGGCGATCTACCTCGACCCCGACGGCACGCCGCGCGACGTCGGCAGCACGATCCGCAACCCTGACCTCGCGAAGACGTACAGGCTGATCGCCCGCAAGGGCGTCGAGCGCGGGTTCTACCGCGGCCCACTCGCCGCCGCGATCGTGGCGGCCGCCGACAACCCGCCGCTCGCCCCGACCGCGACACACACCTGGCGCAAGGGGCTGATGACGAAGAGCGACCTCAGCGTCTACCGCGTCCGGCGCCGCGTCCCGGTCCACATCGACTACCACGGCTACGAGGTGTGGGGCATGCCCCCGTCGTCCTCGGGCGGCACGACGAGCCTCGAAGCGCTGAACATCCTCCAGCACAGCACGCCGCCGGCCAGCCGCATCCAGACGCTGTACCGCTACCTCGAGGCCTCGCGGCTCGCGTATGCCGACCGCAACGCCTACCTCGGCGACCCTGCCTTCGTGCGCAACCCCCTTGCGGGGCTGCTCAGTGGCGGCTACGCCGCCCAGCGCGCCGCGCTGATCGGCGCTACCGCGCCGCAGGGCCCCGTAGCGGCGGGCGAGCCGGCCGCCACCGTGCCCGCCGGCGACGCCGCCTCGGTCGACCGCGTCGGCTCCACCACCCACCTCAGCGTCGCCGATCGCTCGGGCAACGTCGTCGCCTACACGTTCACGATCGAGCAGACCGGCGGCAACGGCATCGTCGTCCCCGGCTACGGCTTCCTGCTGAACAACGAGCTGACCGACTTCGACACCGCGTCCACCACCGCCCCGAACCGCGCAGAGGGGCACAAGCGGCCGCGCTCCTCGATCGCGCCGACGATCGTCACGCGACGGAAGCAGCCGTTCATGACCGTCGGCTCGCCCGGCGGAGCCTCGATCATCACGACGGTGCTGCAGATACTGGTCGACCGGATCGACCTCCACATGACGCTGCCCGACGCCATCGCCGCGCCGCGCGCGAGCCAGCGCAACTCGGCGACCACGGAGGCCGAGCCGGCGTTCCAGTCCGCGCCCGAGGGGCAGCAGCTGATCAGCACCTACAAGGAGGCGTACCGGCTGCCGGCGGGGAACGAGATCGGCGCCGCGACCGGGATCGAGTTCCGGCGCGGAAAGAGCCGTAGGCGCGGCCCGAGCTTCGTCGCCGTGGCCGAGCCGAAGCGCCGTGGCGGAGGAGCCGCGGCGGTGGTCACTCCGGGGCGCTGATCCAGTCCTCGAGCACCGGCAGCAGGGCGCGGGCGTCGCTCACCACGGCGTCCGCGTCCGCCAGTGCCTCGACCCCGAACGGGCCCGTCCCCACCGCGACCACGCGCACGCCGTCCGCCCGCGCGCACGCGATGTCGCGCGGCGTGTCGCCGATCACGACCGTCCGCTCGCGCGGCCATGCCGGCAGGGCCGCGCGCGAGCGGGCGATCGCCGGCAGCTCGTCGCGGTTCTCGGAGTCCGAGCCGAACGCGCCCTGGCCCGGCGGGAAGTAGCCGCCGATGCCCGCGCGATCGAGCTTCAGCCGCGCGACCGCCTCGAGGTTCCCGGTCACGAGCGAGAGCTGGTACTGGTGCGGCCGCGACGCGAGCTTCGGCAGCAGCGCGAACACGCCCGGCGCGAGCTTGTTGGAGAGGTCCCGCGGGCACAGCCGCTCGAACGCCTCGACCGTCGCGCCGGCCACCGCTCCGAGCTCGGCGTCGATCCGGTCCGCCGTCACCCCGGCCGCCAGCAGCAGGTCGCGCCCGATCGCCAGGTCGGTCCGCCCTGCCGCCTCGACGACGTGGCCGTCCAGCGACGGCAGCCCGTGCACCATCGCGGCGGCCTCCCGCAGCGCCAGGGCGTGCTCCACCGAGGCACGCTGCAGCAGCGTGCCGTCGATGTCGAACAGGAGCAGTAGAGGCTTCAGCGCTTGAAGTCGATGTCCGGGCGCAGCCGGCGCGCGAAGGCCGCGATCAGCCGGGCCGCGTTGTCCACGTCGTCGAGCTGGACCATCTCGACAGGAGAGTGCATGTAGCGCAGCGGCACGGACACGACGCCCGTGGGGATCCCGCCGCGCGAGATGTGGAACGCGTCCGCGTCGGTCCCCGTCGCCCGCGCCGAGGCGGAGACGGTGAACGGGATGCCCTCCTCCTCGCCCGCCGCGTGCAGCAGCTCGAACACCTGCGGGTCCATCGTCGAGCCGCGGTTGAGCACGCCGCCTGAGCCGAACCGGTGCTTGCCGAGCTCCTTCTCGTCGATCCCCGGCTGGTCGGTGGCGAACGTCACGTCGACGACGATCGCGATGTCGGGCTCCAGCGAGTACGCGGTCGTCCGCGCGCCGCCGAAGGTGATCTCCTCCTGCGTGACCGCGACCGCGAACACGTCCCCCGTTGCCCCGCCCGCCTCCGAGACGAGCCGCGCGGCCTCCAGCGCGACGTAGCAGCCGAGCCGGTTGTCGAACGAGCGCGAGACGTAGCGCCCGTTCGGCAGCTCCACCGGCTCCGCGTCGATCACCGCGACGTCGCCGATGCGCACGAGGCGGCGCGCCGCGTCGCCGTCGGCGGCGCCGATGTCGATGTGCAGGTCCTTGAGCTGCGGCACCTTCTTGCGGTCGTCGTCGCGCATCAGGTGGATCGGCTTCTTGCCGACCACGCCCGCGATGCGCCCCGCGCGCGTCGCCACCTCGACCCGCTGGCCCACGAGGATGATCGGATCCCAGCCGCCGACGCCCGTGAACCACAGGTACCCGTCGTCGTCGATGTGGTGGACGATCAGGCCGATCTCGTCGATGTGGCCGACGACCGCGACCGACGGACCGTCGCCGGTGCCGGGCACGCGGGCGACGGTCGAGCCGACCGAGTCGTAGGAGACCTCCGCAAACGCGGCGGCCGCCTCGCGGAAGACGGCCGCCGGCGCCTGCTCGTACCCCGAGGGCCCGGCGGCGGTCACCAGCTTGTGGAGCGTTTCAGGCAGCGACATGCGGCGGGGGAGGTTACTGCGCGAGCAGCTGCCTCAGCACGAACGGGAGGATGCCGCCGTGTTGGAAGTACTGCACCTCTTTCGGGGTGTCGATGCGCACGCGCGCGGTGAACTCCTTGTCGCCGGCGCGGACGGTGACCTCCTTGGCCTCGCCGCCGTCGATGCCGGTGATGGAGAACTCCTCCTCCCCCGACAGCCCGAGCGACTCCGCGTTCTCCCCATCCATGAACTGCAGCGGCAGCACGCCCATGCCGACCAGGTTGGAGCGGTGGATGCGCTCGAAGGACTCCGCGATCACCGCGCGCACGCCCAGCAGGTTGGTGCCCTTGGCAGCCCAGTCGCGCGAGGAGCCCGAGCCGTACTCCTTGCCGGCCAGGACCACCAGCGGGACGCCCTCCTCGGCGTACTTCATCGCCGCGTCGTAGATCGACATCTCCTCGCCGTCCGGCAGATGGCGCGTGACGCCGCCCTCCGTGCCCGGCGCGAGCTGGTTGCGCAGGCGGATGTTGGCGAACGTGCCGCGCACCATCACCTCGTGGTTGCCGCGGCGGGAGCCGTAGGAGTTGAAGTCCTTCTGCTCGACCCCGTGCTCGTTGAGGTACAGCGCGGCCGGCGAGCCCTTCTTGATCGCGCCCGCGGGTGAGATGTGGTCGGTCGTGACGCTGTCGCCGAGCTTGGCGAGCACGCGCGCGCCCTCGATGTCGCCGGGCGTGGTCGGCTCCTTCGGCACGTTCTCGAGGAACGAGGGCCGCCGCACGTACGTCGACTCCGGGTTCCACGCGAATCGGTCGCCCTCGGGCACCTCGAGCGAGTTCCAGCGCTCGTCGCCGTCGAAGACCTCGCCGTAGGAGGACGTGAACATGTCCTCGTGGACGGCCTCCTCGACCAGCCGGGCGACGTCCTCGGCGGAGGGCCAGACGTCCTTGAGGTAGACGTCGGCGCCCTCGGAGTCCTGCCCGAGCGGCTCGTCGAGCAGGTCGATGTCCATCGTCCCCGCCAGCGCGTAGGCGACCACCAGCGGCGGCGACGCGAGGTAGTTCATCTTCACGTCGGGGTTGATGCGGCCCTCGAAGTTGCGATTGCCGCTGAGGACGCTCACCACCGCGAGGTCCTCGGCCTGCACGACCGCGGAGATCTCCTCCGGCAGCGGGCCGGAGTTGCCGATGCAGGTCGTGCACCCGTAGCCGACGAGGTGGAAGCCGAGCTGCTCCAGGTACGGGATGAGCTCGGCGCGCTCGTAGTACTCCATGACGACCTTCGACCCCGGGGCCAAGGATGTCTTGACCCACGGCTTGGCCTTCAGACCGCGCTCGACGGCGTTCTTGGCCAGCAGGCCCGCGCCGAGCATGACCGACGGGTTCGACGTGTTCGTGCAGGACGTGATCGCCGCGATCACCACGTGGCCGTGGTCGAGCTCGGTCTCGCTGCCGTCGGCGAGCGTGACCGGCACCGCGTGCTCCTCGCGCTCGGCGACCTGCAGGCCGCCGGTGCCGCCGTGGACGGGCTCGGAGTCGTCGTGCCCGGAGCCGCTGCCGTTGTGGCCGGGCGGGTCGGACGCCGGGAACGACTCCGCGACCTCCTCGTCGACGCCGCGCGAGTCCTTCTCCGGCAGCAGGTCCTCGAGCGCGAGCCGGAACGCGGCCTTGGACTCCGTCAGCGAGACCCGGTCCTGCGGGCGCTTCGGGCCGGCCAGCGACGGCACGACGTCGCCGAGGTCCAGCTCCAGCGTCTCGGAGTAGGTCGGCTCCTCGGAGTCCTCGTCGTGCCACAGGCCCTGGGCGCGCGCGTAGGCCTCGACGATCTCGATCCGCTCCTTCGAGCGCCCGGAGAACTCCAGGTAGCGCAGCGTCTCGGCGTCGATCGGGAACATCGCGCACGTCGAGCCGAACTCCGGGCTCATATTGCCGATCGTCGCGCGGTCGGCCAACGGCAGGTTCGGGATGCCCGGGCCGTAGAACTCGACGAACTTGCCGACGACGCCGTGCTCGCGCAGCATCTGCGTGACCGTGAGCACGAGGTCGGTCGCCGTCGCGCCCTCGGGCAGCGCGCCCGACAGCTTGAAGCCGACCACGCGCGGGATCAGCAGCGGCATCGCCTGGCCGAGCATCGCCGCCTCGGCCTCGATGCCGCCGACGCCCCAGCCGAGCACGCCGAGGCCGTTGATCATCGTCGTGTGCGAGTCGGTCCCGACCAGCGTGTCGGGATACAGCGTCCCCTCGTTCTCGAACACCACGCGGGCGAGGTACTCGAGGTTGACCTGATGCACGATGCCGGTGTCGGGCGGGACGACGACGAAGCCCTCGAACCCGCCCTGGCCCCAGCGCAGGAACGCGTAGCGCTCCTTGTTTCGCTCGAACTCGCGCTCGGCGTTGATGCGGAAGGCATCCCGCGTGCCGAACACGTCGACCTGCACGGAGTGGTCGATCACCAGCTCGGCCGGCACCAGCGGGTTGATCTTCGCCGGATCGCCGCCGAGGTCGGCCATCGCGTCGCGCATTGCGGCGAGGTCGACCACCGCGGGCACGCCGGTGAAGTCCTGCATCACCACGCGCGCGGGCGTGAAGGCGATCTCCTTGGATGGCTCGGCGGTGTGGTCCCAGCCCGCCAGCGCCTCGATGTCCTGCTTGCGGACGGATACGCCGTCCTCGTTGCGCAGCAGGTTCTCGAGCAGCACCTTCAAGGAGAAGGGCAGGCGCGCTACGTCGAAGCGCTCCTGCAGGGCGTCCAGGCGATGGATCTCATAACTGCGCCCGCCGACCTCGAGGTCGGCACGGGCGTCGAAGGAATTGTCAGACACAGGTTCAGCTCCCGTGAAGGAGGGTTAGTGACCGCTGAGCCTAGTCTCTCAGCGCACTTCCGAGGGCGCCCGGGCCTCCCCCGCCAGCTCGAAGACCCACCAGTCCTCGCCGAGTACCGGAACCGAGACGTTGTAGACGGGCACCTCGCCGACCCTGCCCTCGAAGGTCCCGGCGTGCGCGTGGCCGTGCAGGACGAGGTTCGGCGCGTGCTCGAGGATCGGCGGCGCGAGGCGGTCGGTGCCCAGGAACGTCCAGATGTCGCGGCGCTCGCCGACCAGCGTGTCGCTCGTGGGCGCGTAGTGCAGCAGCGCGATCCGGAACGGGCACAGCGCGATCGCGCGCAGGCTCTCGTCGAGCCCGCGCACCTCGTCCATCCCCTCGGCGTAGACCGCGCGCAGCGACGGCTCGCCGAAATCGGGCAGGTGGCTGCCCGCGAACCCGCCGACGAACCCCTTCGCGCCGGCGATCCCGACCTCGACGTCGCACACGTCGAGGATCGTGTGCGAGCGGTCCAGCACCGTGATCCCGGCCTCCTGGAGCACCGCGGTCAGCTCGCCCGCCTGGTTGGAGTGCCAGTCGTGGTTGCCGAGCACGGTCACGACCGGGATGTCGAGGTCGCGCACTGCGCCGGCGACGATCGCGCCCTGCTCTGGCTCGCCGTGCGTCGTCAGGTCGCCGGCCAGCAGCACGACGTCGGCGCGCCCGGCGAGCCCGCCGAACGCCTCGGCGGCGCGCTCACGGTCGTTCGGGCGCTCGCCGAAGTGGATGTCCCCTGCGGCAGCGATCCGTATCCGGCACTGGTCCATCGCTGTGCGGCTACCCGATCCGGGTAATGAGGTACCCATGGCGAGTGAAGACGAGCAGCCGTTCTCCGATCTCGAGCAGGCGCTGAAGCGCTCGGCTGCGGCCCTGCGGCGGGCCGGTGTCCCGTTCCTGCTCGGCGGCAGCCTGGCGAGCTGGGCCCGCGGCGGGCCGGAGACGCGGCACGACCTCGACCTGATGATCAAGCCGGAGGACGTCGAGCGCGCGGTCGCCGCGCTCGAGGAGGCCGGCATGCGCTTCGAGGATCCGCCCGAGGAGTGGCTGGTCAAGGCGTGGGACGGCAACACCCTGGTCGACCTGATCTTCGCTCCCAAGGGCATCCCGATGGACGACGAGGCGCTCGCACGCGGGGAGGTACTCTCCGTCCTGGGCATGGAGATGCGCGTGATGGCGCTCGAGGACGTGCTGGTCACCAAGCTGATGGCGCTGTCCGAGCACGCCCTGCGCTACGAGTCGCTGCTGGCGATCTCGCGCGCGCTGCGCGAGCGCATCGACTGGGACGACGTCCGTGCGCGAACCGGCGAGTCGCCCTTCGCACGCGCGTTCTTCGTCATGCTCGAAGGCCTCGGCGTGGTACCCGAGGCGAAGCCGACGACCGGCGGCGAGCCGCGCGTGCGGGTGCTCACACCCCGCGGTTCGACCTCCGCACCCGTGGGGTAGGCGACCGAACATGGCCGAACCGATCACTCAGACCCGCCTTCGCGCGCTCGCAGACGTGCGCCCGGAGCGCGGTCGCGTGCTGTCCGTCTTCCTGAACCTCGATCCGACCGAGTTCGCCACGCCTCCCGCGCGATCGTCGGCGATCACGTCGGTGATGACGGCGGCGGCGCACAAGATCGAGTCCAAGGAGGGCCTGAGCCACGAGGAGCGCATCGGGCTGCGCGCCGACGTCGAGCGCGTCGGCGAGGTGCTGGCCGGCTCGGGCATCGCCGGCAACGGGACGCGCGGGGTCGCGGTCTTCGCCTGCGGCGAGGCCGGCCTGCTGGAGGTCGTCCGGCTGCGGCGCCCGGTCGACTCCAAGGTGGTGCTGGACCGCACCGCGTTCGTGGAGCCGCTGGTGATGCAGGGCACCGACGAGCAGTGGATGGTCGTCCTCACCAACCGGCGCGCTGCGCGCATCTTCGTCGGTCCCGGTGACGCGCTGGCGGAGACCGACCGGATCGTCGACGACGTGCACTCCCAGCACGACCAGGGCGGCTGGTCGCAGCTCAACTACCAGCGCTCGATCGAGAAGGACGTGTCCGACCACCTCGGCCGTGCCGCAGAGGTCGCGTTCGAGATCTACAAGCGGCGCGGGGTGGACCGCGTGCTGATCGGCGCGCCGGAGGAGCTGCTGCACGAGTTCAAGGGCAAGCTGCACCCGTACCTGCGCGAGCGGATCGCGGGCAAGATCGGCGTCGACGTGGAGAACGCGTCGCTGGACGAGGTCCGCGCCGAGGCGGCGGTCGCGATCGAGGCGCACGCGCGCAAGTGCGAGCGCGAGGCGCTGGACCGGCTCGTGGAGGCCGTGGGCCGCGGCGGCCGCGGCGCCGCCGGGATCTCGCAGGTGCTCGACGCGCTCAACCAGGCGCGGGTGGAGACGCTGCTGATCGCCGAGAACTTCCGCGCCGGCGGGCGGCGGGACTTCGAGGCCGGGCTGCTGCTGCCCGAGGAGGCCGACGCGGGCGAGCCCGTCGAGGACATCGTCGAGCCGGCGATCGAGAAGGCGCTCGAGCAGTCCGCGAGCCCGGTCGTGGTGCGCTACTTCGACGATCTCCAGCCGCTGGGCGGGATCGGCGCGGTCCTGAGATTCTGATGCGGATCGTGGTGCTGGGCACGGGCATCATGGGTGCGCCCATGGCCCGCAACCTCGCCGCCGCCGGCCACGACGTGCGCGTGTGGAACCGCACGCGCGCCAAGGCCGAGGAGATGGGCCTCGAGGTGCTCGAGGCGCCGACCGCCGAGGGCGCCGACGTGCTGATCACGATGCTGTCCGACGGCGACGCGGTCGAGTCGGTGATGGACGGCGTCGCGCTCGAGGCCGGCCAGGTCTGGTGGCAGTCGAGCACCGTCGGCATCGCGGCGACCGAGCGGCTGGCGCGGCTCGCCGGCGAGGCGCAGTTCGCCGACGGTCCGGTGCTCGGCACGCGCCAGCCGGCCGAGCAGGGCAAGCTCACCGTGCTCGCGTCGGGGCCGGGACGCGACCGGCTGGGCCCGGTGTTCGAGCCGGTGGCCGCCAAGGTGGTCGACCTCGGCGACGAGATCGGCGCCGCAACGAAGCTCAAGCTCGTGCTCAACCTGTGGATCGTCACGCTGGTCGAGGGCGTCGCCGAGTCGATCGCGCTCGCAGAGGGGCTGGAGCTCGATCCGCAGCTGTTCCTCGACATCATCGACGGTGCCCCGATGGGCTCCCCGTATGCCAATCTCAAGGGCACGGCGATGATCGAGCGCGACTTCCAGCCGAGCTTCCCGCTCGCCCACGCGGCCAAGGACGCCGGCCTGGTGGACGAAGCCGCCCGCGCGGCAGGTCTCGACCTGCCGCTCCCCGCCGCGATCCGCGACCAGATGGCCAAGGCGATCGCCGCCGGCCACGGTGAAGAGGACCTGGCGGGCACGATATGGGCCGCGCGCTCGTCGTAGTCGACTTCCAGAACGACTTCACCCCCGGCGGTGCGCTCGCCGTCGCCGGCGGCGACGAGATCGCGCCGCGCGTGAACGCCCTCGCCGCCTCGGGCGACTTCGACCTGGTCGTCGCGACGCGCGACTGGCACCCGGCCGATCACCGCTCGTTCCGGCAGCAGGGCGGGCCGTGGCCGGCGCACTGCGTCCAGGGCACGCCCGGCGCCGATTTCCACCCGGCGTTCGACCGCTCGCGCGTCGAGGACGTGATCGACACGGGCGTGACGGCCGACGCCGAGGGCTACAGCGGCTTCGAGGGGACGGCGCTGGAGTCGCTGCTGCGCGAGCGCGGGATCGACACCCTGACGATCGTCGGGCTGGCGACCGACTACTGCGTCAAGCACACGGCGCTCGACGGCCTGCGCCAGGGGTTCGCGGTCACGGTCGACGGCGCGGGCGTGCGGGGCGTCGAGGTGCAGCCGGGCGACTCCGAGCGGGCGCTCGAGGAGATCCGCGCGGCCGGAGGCGTGATCGTGTGAAGGACAAGCTGCTCGCCACGCTGCGCAAGCACGTCGTCGACGAGCGTGTCCTGCAGGCGATCGCCGCCGTCCCGCGTGACGCGTTCGTCCCGCAGGAGCTGGCCGAGCAGGCGTGGGAGAACGCGCCGCTGCCGATCGGCTGCGGCCAGACCATCTCCCAGCCGCTGGTGGTCGCGCGCATGTGCGAGCTGCTCGAGCTCGAAGGGGACGAGCGCGTGCTCGACGTCGGCACCGGCTCCGGCTACCACGCGGCGGTGCTCGCCCGGCTGGTCGCGCACGTCTGGAGCGTCGAGCGCCACGCCGCGCTGTCGGCGGCGGCCGCCCGCAACCTGCAGGCCACTGACGTGCACAACGTCACGCTCGCCGTCGGCGACGGCACGCGCGGCTTCCCGGACGCCGCGCCGTTCGACGCGATCAACGTCGCCGCCGCCGGCGCCGAGATCCCGCACGCGCTCGAGGAACAGCTCGCCCCCGGCGGCCGGCTCGTCGCGCCGGTCGAGAACGGCGAGCAGCGGCTCGTGCTCCTGCGCCGCGGCGCCGCGGGCCTGGAGCGGACCTCGCTCGAGCGCGTGCGCTTCGTCCCGCTGATCTAGGAGTCTGTTGATCTTCGATCCGTCGATGCGAGGTGGTGCGCCCGTGGATGCCGGGCGCCGGGCCCGTGCCTAGGCATACCGGCGCGTCTTCCTGGGCACGGGCCCGGCCAATCCGGCGCCGCGGGCGTGCCGCATCGCGCGGCGGGGAAAGTCCAACAGGCTCCTAGGCCGCCGCCCGCCGCTCGAGCGCCTCGCGCACGACGCCTGCGAGGCGCTCCGCCGCGGCGGCGAGGTCCGCCTCGCCCAGGTGGCTGAACGAGAGCCGGAGCGTGTTCGCGCCCGCGTCGCCGACGTAGAACGGCGGCCCGGGGACGTAGGCCACGCCGGCGGCCAGCGCGGCGGGGCGCAGCGCGAGCGTGTCGATGCCCTCCGGCAGCGTCACCAGCGTCAGGAAGCCGCCGGACGGCTCGGTCCAGGAGACCTCCGCGGGCATCGTCGCAGCGAGCGCGCCCGACAGCGCCGCCCAGTGCGACGCGTACAGCGCCCTGGCCGCCGGGAGGTGGCGCTCGAACCCGCCCGCGCGGCCGTACTCCTCCACGAGGCGCTGCCCGAGGCCGCCCGCGCACTGATCGGTGTTCTGCTTGGCCGCGGCGAGCTCGGCGATCACGTCCGCCGGACCGGCCGCCCACCCGAGCCGCACGCCGGGGAAGAGGATCTTCGAGAACGTCCCCGCCTGGAGCACGACGTCCGGCGCGAGCGACCACAGCGTCGGCAGCGACGCGCCGCCGAAGGTCAGCTCGCGGTACGCGACGTCCTCGAGGATCAGGACCCCGTGGCGCCGGCACAGCTCGACCAGCGCGCGGCGGCGCTCGAGCGGCAGCGTCCGCCCGGTCGGGTTCTGGTAGTCCGGGATCGTGTAGAGGAACTTCGGGCGCACGCCGGCCTCGAGCCGCTCGGCGAGCGCGTCGACGAGCAGGCCGTCCTCGTCCATCGCGACCGGCACGACCTCGGCCTCCGCGGCGCCGAACGCCATCAGGGCGCCGAGGTACGTCGGAGCCTCGACGGCGACCGCGTCGCCCGGATCGATCAGCGCCTGGCACATCAGCGCGATGCACTCCATCCCGCCGCTGGTCACCATCAGCTCGCGGGTCGCGGGGCGCCGGCCCTGCAGCTCCTCCTGGCGCTCGATCAGGTACTCGCGCACGCTCGGGATGCCGGTGCAGGGCGTGTACTGCAGCGCGACCGCGGCGTCCTCGCGCACGAGCCGCCCGGCGATCGCGTCGAGCTCGTCGGTGGCGAACGTCGCCGGATTCGGGAAGCCGCCGGTCATCGACAGCACGCCGGGCGGGCTGCCGGCGAGGATCGCGGTCAGCTCGTCGCCGCCGCGCAGGCGCGTCCGGCGCGCGAATGCGTGCGCGAAGTCAGGCATCGACCAGGAACGCCAGGGCGCTGGACTCGCCGCGGTCGAGCGCCGCGACGTGATCGGCGTGGTTGGTGAGTCCGTGCAGCGCCTCGCCGCGGGCCTGCGCGGCGAGGATGGCGCGCTCGCTGCGGCCGATCAGCTCGGCGGCCTCCAGCGCGGCCTCGATGCCGGCCGCCGGCGCGACCAGCACGCCGTCGTCGTCGCCGAACACGATGTCGCCCGGGCCGATCTCCACCCCGCCGCAGCGGATCGCCGCGCCGAGCGCGGCGCGCGACACGGTCGTGCCGGAGCGCGGCGTCGTACCGCGCGCGAACACGGGCAGCCCGATCCGGCGCAGACCCTGGAGGTCGCGGCAGAACCCGTCCGCCACGATCCCGGCCAGCCCGCGCCGGTGCGCCTCGGTCGCGAACAGCTCGCCGAAGACGGCGCGCGACCCGCCGTTGGTCGCGATCACGAGCACGTCGCCGGGGCCGGCCTCGGCGAGCGCGCTCATCACCGGCAGATGGTCGTCCTCGGCGAGGACGGTGAACGCCGTGCCCGCCATCCGCACATCGGGGATCATGGCCCGGATCCCCGGGTCAAGCACGGGCAAAGTCTTGTCGGCGTCCGACAGCGCCGACACGTCGATTCCCAGCAGTCGCTCGATCAGCTCCACGCTCACAGCCTGCCAGATGGCGGCCCGCCGGCGGCGAGCAGGCGCAGCAGCTCGACGGTCGCCGTGAGATCCCCCGGGTGGATCGTCTCGAACGCGGTGTGCGTGTAGCGTGTCGGCACCGTGAGCAGCGCCGTCGGCGAGCCGGACTCCGCCAGCGCCAGGCCGTCCGAGCCGTAGCCGGCGAACAGCCCGTCCTGGGCCGGCACGCCGTTGGCGGCGGCGAGCGCCAGCAGGTGCTGGCTGAGCGCGCGGTCGTAGACGATGCCGGTGTCGCGGTGCACGACGATCGGTCCGGCGCCGAGGCGCGTCGGGTGCTCGCGCTCCTGGACCGCCGGGATGTCGCCGACGAGGCCGACGTCGAGCGCGATCGCCGCGTCGAAGCGCTCGGCGTGCGCGAGCGCCCGGGCGCCGTGCAGCCCGTTCTCCTCCTGGACCGTCGCCGCCAGCCACAGCTCGCATCCGAGCGTCCCGTCCGCCACCGCGTCGAGCAGCGCGTCCATGAGCGCGAGGCCGACGCGGTCGTCCATCGCCGGCCCGGCGAGCAGCTCGCCGATCCGGCGCACCGGCGCGGCGAACACCACGGGCGACCCGACGTGGATCCCGGCGCCGACCACGGCCTCGCGGTCCGGGAGTCCGAGCTCGACCCAGAAGTCGTCGTAGCCGAGGCGATGCTCCTCGCGCTGCGCCGCGGTCAGCACGTGCCCGCTGGCCGCGGCGAGCAGGCCCTCGAGCCACGAGCCGTCGCGGGCGAGCGCGCGGACCGGCTGGCCGACCGGGTGGCGCCGCTCGGGACCCATGCGCCGGTCGCCCTGCGAACCGTCGAGCAGCAGGAACCCCTCGTCGGTGACGTGGCGGACGAGGTAGCCCACCTGATCCATGTGCGCCTGCACGAGCAGCCGCGGCCCGGCGCCGCCCGCGCGGGCGATGAGGTTGCCGACCGCGTCGCGGCGGACCTCCACGCAGCGCGGCGCCCAGCGCCGCTCCAGCAGGCCGGTGAGCTCCGCCTCGGCGCCTGACGGAGCCGGGACGGCGCACAGCTCCGTGACGAGCGCCTCGAGGCCGGCGAGAGTCAGCGGACGGGCTCCAGGCGCGGGTTGGGGCGCAGCTCGCGGCCGACCTTCGCGCACGGGCGCCCGTCGACCATCACCACGTCGGCCGTGAAGTCGTTCGCGCCGCGGATCAGCGACGAGCCGACGCCGTAGGAGTCGACCGGCACGCCGGCCTCCTCGAACTCGTGGATGCGCGACGCGTTGAAGCCGCCCGAGGCGACGATCTTCACGGCGGGGAGGCCGTGAGCGTCGAGCTCGTCGCGCACCAGGTGCACGAGCTCGGCGGCGACGCCCGTCGGAGCCGCAGTCCCGTGCAGGCGCTGCAGCGAGGCGTCGGCGAGCTTGTCGGACGTGTCCAGCCGCACGCCCCAGAGGTCCTCGCCCAGCACCTCGGCGACCTCGAGCGCGGTCTTGACCGAGTCGTTCTCGAAGTCGACCAGGACGGTGACGTTCATGTCGCGCTTGAAGCGATCGGCGAACTTGCGCGCGGCCAAGGCGGTGTCGCCGCCGTAGGCCGCGATCAGCCCGTGCGGGACCGTCCCCACGCCGCGGCCGCCCCACCATGACGCCTGCGCGTCGGTCGAGACGCCGATCGCGCCCGCGATGTGCGCGGCCCAGCCGTCGCCGGTCTGCACCAGCCAGTGGTCGTGGCGGGCGGGGAAGTAGAGGATCGGCTTGCCGCGCGCGGCGTCGACGACCTCGCGCACGTTGCGCATGATCAACGTGCGGCGTGCCATCACGCCGAGATAGACGGTCTCCAGATGGGCGAAGTCCGCGTAGTCGCCCTCGATCGTCAGCACGGTCTCCCACGGGGAGATCTCGTCGCCCTCGTGCAGCGCCCGCACGTCGAGGCGGTCCCAGCCGTCGACCCAACGATCGCCGTCGTAGTGGCCCGCGCCCTGCTTGATCACCGCGATCGCCTCGTCGATGCCGCCGAGGATCGACTCATTGCGCTGGAAGACCTGCATCAGCACGCGCGGATGGTGGTCGTCCGCCTCCAGCAGCGACTTCGTCAGGTTGAAGTACGCGTCCGAGTAGTAGCCGTCGCGGAGCTTCTCGACCGGCAGGCGGAAGACGGACGGCGCCATGCGCACGCGCTCGCGAACGGCCATTCCGAATGATGTTAAGAGATCGCGCCGGCGGCGGTGAGCGCCAGCACGAGCGCACCGAGGCCGACGCGATACGCGACGAACACGGCGGTCGAGTGGCCCACCAGCCAGCGCAGCAGCCACGCGATCGACGCATAGCCGACGATGAAGGCGAGCACCGTGGCGATCAGCGTCGGCGCGAAGCCGGCGCCGCCGGGATCCCCGATCTTGCGCGCCTCGAACAGGCCGGACAGCACGACGGCGGGCACGGAGAGCAGGAACGAGTAGCGCGCGGCCGACTCGCGGTCGAAATCGCGGAACAGGCCGGCGGTGATCGTCGCCCCGGAGCGCGAGACGCCCGGGACGAGCGCGAGCGCCTGCGCGAAGCCGATGACCGTCGCGTCGCGAGAGTCGATCCGGGTCAGGTCGCGGTTGCGCTTGGCGACGTGCTCGGCGTACAGCAGCACGAGACCCATCACGATCAGCGTGCAGCCGATCAGGTACAGGTCGCGCCCGCCGCTCTCGATCTGGTCGCGGAAGATGAAGCCGAAGATGCCGATCGGGATCGTTCCGAGGCCGATGTACCAGCCCATCCGCGCGTCGCGCGTCGACCGCAGCTCCGGCCGGCGCAGGCTCAGCCACCAGGTCTTGGCGATCCGCCAGAGATCCTCGCGGAAGTAGATCAGCACCGCGGCCATCGTTCCGAGCTGTACGACGGCGGTGAACGCGGAGCCCGGATCCTCCCAGCCGCAGAAGGCGGGAACGATGCGCAGGTGCGCGGTGCTCGAGATCGGCAGGAACTCCGTCAGTCCCTGCACGATGCCGAGGACGATGGCCTGGAAGGCATCCACAGCCGCGGCACATTAGCGACACCCCCCAAGATCTCCCCTGAACTTTGGGCTTGGCTCTTGCGCCGGCGCATGGCCTCCGGATAGTCAACGCACGATGACCGGCAAGGAAGCTCGGTGCGCGATCCTCGCGATCGCCGTGGCGCTGCTCGCGCCCACCGCCGCGGGGGCCGCCAGGCGCGGCCCCGACCTACGGGCCGCGGCCCTGAGCGGCGCGCCCGCGACCGTCCGGCCGGGCGCGTCGCTGCAGCTGACCGTCACGATCCGCAACATCGGTCGCGCGAAGGCGCACGCGAGCACGCTGCAGCTGCTGCTCTCGGCCGACGCCAAGGCGGACAAGCACGACGCGCGGCTGGCCACGGCGAAGGTCAAGGCCCTCGCGGCCGGCAAGCGCGTGACGATCCACATGCGCGCGACGGCGCCGGCATCGGGCGCCTACCGGCTGATCGCCTGCGCCGACTCCGGCGCGAAGGTGCGCGAGACGAACGAGCGCAACAACTGCCTCGCGGGCGCGCCGCTGCGCGTGCTCGCGCCCGCGTTCGGCGTTCCCCAGGCGCCGCCCGCGACCGGCGCGCCGATTCCCGCCGGCTCCCCGGCCACGCCGGTGCCGACGCCGGTGCCGACGCCGGCGCCGACCACCGCGCCGACGCCGGCGCCCACGCCCAACGCGACACCGAGCGCTCCCACCCCGCGCATGCCCGGCACCGTCCCGTCCCTGCAGGACTCGAGCGCGTTCCTGTATCGGGGGTCGGGCGCGGTCCAGACCGGCGTCGCGCCCGGCACGATCTCCGACCGGCGCGTCGCCGTCCTGCGCGGCCAGATCACCGACGAGCGCGGCGAGCCGCTGCCGGACGTCACCGTCACCGTGCTCGGGCGCCCGGAGTACGGCGTCACGCACACGCGCGCCGACGGCTGGTTCGACATGGTCGTCAACGGTGCGCGGATCACGCTGGCCTACGCGAAGGCCGGCTATCTGCCGGTGCAGCGGCTGGTCGACGCGCCGTGGCAGGACTACGCGATCGTCGACACCGCCGCGATGACGCCCCTGAGCGCGAAGGTCACCAGCGTCGACACGAGCGCCGCCGCGCCGTTCCAGGCCGCCGAGGGCGAGGCGCCGCCCAACGGGGGCCCGCCCTCGACGCTGCTGTTCCCCAAGGGCGACCAGGCCTCGACCGCCGGCGGCCCGATCTCCGGGCCGCTCGGCGTACGGGTGACCGAATACCCCGCCGGGGGCCTCGACAGCCTGCCGGGCACGATGCCGGGCACCGCGGGCCCGACGTACGCCGCCGAGTTCACCGTCGACCAGGCCGGCACGAGCAGCGTGACGTTCTCCAAGCCGGTGATCGACTACACGCCCAACTTCATCGGCGCGCCGGTCGGCAGCCCCGTCCCCGCCGCCTACTACGACCGCGCGGCCGGCCGCTGGGTGCCGTCGGCCGATGGCCGCGTGATCAGGATCACGTCCGTGTCCGGGGGCAAGGCCGTGCTCGACGGCGCCTCCGGGCTGGCCATCGGCGACGACGAGCTGACCGAGCTGGCGCACCGCTACGGCGCCGGCACCGAGCTGTGGCGCGTGGCGATCGACCACTTCACCCCGTGGGACTTCAACTGGCCCTACGGCCCGCCGCCCGGAGCCGAGCCGCCGAAGCTGAAGGACTTCGAGTGGAAGGACCCGAGCGACCCCTGCATCAGGAAGGGCTCGATCATCGGCTGCGAGTCCCAGACGCTCGGCGAGGAGATCCCGATCACCGGCACCCCGATCGCGCTCGACTACACGTCGAGCCGCAGCCCCGGCTACAACGCCTCCGCGAGCCTGCAGGTACCGGTCACGGGCGCCTCGCTGCCGCCGCTGCTGAAGGGGGTCGAGGTCGAGGTCGACGTCGCCGGCCGCCACTTCTCCAAGCGCTGGTGCGACCCGAGCTTCCCGACCACGACGTCGGTGACCTGCGCCGGCCTCGACGACGTCGCGCCGAACCTGAGCTACACGCTCGGCTGGGACGGCAAGGACGCCTACGGGCGCCCCGTGCTCGGGCGGCCTGTCGCCACCGTACGCGTCACCTACGTCTACGAGTTCAACTACTACGGCGCGAAGGACGACTTCCAAGCCAGCTTCGGCGCCTTTCCGGAGGGCACGGAGACGTTCAACGGCGCCCCTTACTGCGGCAACCAGAATCCGTGGCTGCGCGGGGACGCCAACCGCTCCCAGCACTTCTACTGCGGGATCGACTCGCGCCAGACCACGCACCGCGCCATCGGGGCGTGGAACGCCGGCGAGGTCGACGGGCTCGGCGGCCTGACGCTCAGCGTCCACCACGGCTACGACCCGCAGGAGCGCGTGGTCTACAAGGGCGACGGGACGACGATCCGCAGCGAGCCGCTCGGCACCGTGCTCGACAACGTGGTCGGCCCCGGCGGGTCGTTCCCGACAGGCGCGCCGCAGGACGCGAGCAAGGTCAGCATCGACTACCTCAACGACTTCGCGCTCGGGCCGGACGGCAGCGTCTACGGCTCCTCGGGCCTCAACCAGCACCAGATCTGGCGCGCGACGCCTGATGGCACGGTGCGCGCGATCGGCGGCGGCGTCGGTCCGGCGTTCTCCGGCGAGCCCGCGGGCGACGGCGGCCCGGCGCTCGGCGCCGTCCTCGGCGTCGACGCGGGCGCGCTGGCGATCGGGGCCGACGGGTCCGTCTACTTCGTCACCGATGGCGCCTCGTCGGTCGGCTACATCCGGAAGATCGCGCCCGACGGGACGCTCTCCACGATCGCGGGGACGAAATGGTCCAGCAGCACGTCGAGCCCCGTCCACATCGCCTCCGGCGCCAACGGCGACGGCGGCCCGGCCGCGCAGGCCAAGCTGTCCGACCCGCGCGACATCGCGATCGGGCCGGACGGGAGCCTCTACTTCTCAGAGCGCGCGGGCTACTCCAACGCCAACAAGGCGGTCGTGCGCAAGATCGCCCCGAACGGCATCGTCACCACGGTCGCCGGCGGCGGAACCGACAACGCGGCCGACGACCAGGATCTCGGCGCCGGCGAGCCTGCGCGCGACCAGGCGCTGGGCGTCGTCTACGGCATCGCCGTCGCGCCCGACGGCACGCTCTACCTCGCCGACCCGACCGCGCAGCGCGTGCAGAAGGTCTCGCCGAACGGCATCCTCACCCGCGTCGCGGGCGGGCCGAGGAACGCGCCTGTGGCAACCGGATCGCTCGCCGCCGGCAACGCGATCGGCGCGCCGACCAAGGTCGCCCTGGCACCCGACGGCACGCTCTACGTGCGCGTCAACGACGACTACCGCCAGTCCGGAAGCCCGGTGAAGGTCGTCAAGATCGGCGCCGACGGGATCATCGACCCCGTTGCCGGCCGCACCACGGCGCCGGCCTGCAACTCGTGCCTGGATCCCGACGGGGCGCCGGCCAACGGCGCCTACATCACGAGCAACTCCGTCGGGCTCGAGGTCGAGCCGGACGGCATCCCGGTCATCAGCGACGGCCGCTACGTCGTGCGTCGCATCACGCCGGCGCTGCCGGGCTTCGGTCCCGACTCGGTCGCGCTGCCGTCCCCCGACGGGACCGAGGTCTACGTCTTCGATCCGGCGGGCCGCCATCTCAAGACGCTCGACGGCCTGACCGGCGCGGTGCGCTGGAGCTTCGCGTACGACGCGGCCGGCCGCCTCGGCGCCGTCGCGGACGGCGACGGGAACACGCTGGCGATCGAGCGCACCGCCGACGGCACGCCGACCGCGATCGTCGCACCCGGCGGGCAGCGCACGACGCTCGCGATGAGCGGCGGCCGCGTGACGGGCGTGACCGACCCGGCGGGCGAGACGACGTCGCTCGCGTACGGCGCCGGCGGCCTGCTGAACCGCTTCACGCTGCCCGGCGACCGCACCTCGACGTTCGAGTACGACGCCGGCGGCCGCCTGACCAAGGACACGAGCCCGTCCGGCGCCGTGCAGACGCTCGCCCGCACCGAGACCGCCGACCGCACCGAGGTCGACGTCACCGGCGGCGAGCAGCGCGTCACGAAGTACGTGGCCGAGGCGCTGGCCGGGGGCGACCGGCGGCGCACGGTGACGCTCCCGAGCGGCGCCACCACGACGCTGATCGTGCACCCCGACGGTACGCAGGTGCTGACCGGGCCCGACGGCACGAAGACGACGACCGTACCCGGCCAGGATCCGCGCTGGGGCATGCTCGCCCCGATCGCGGCCTCGACGACCACCGTCACTCCGGCAGGCAAGACGTCGACCGTGCGCGAGTCGCGCACCGCGGTGCTCGCCGACCCGAAGGATCCGCTGAGCGTCACCAGCCTCGACACCGCCGTCGTGCGCGGCACCAACGAGGAGACCGACACGGCCTACGACGCGGCGCGGCACACGATCACCGTCACCTCGCCCGCGGGCCGCACCGCCACGACCACGCTCGACGCCCGCGGGCGCGTCGTCTCGGCCGGCGCGGGGGCGCCGGTGACGGTCGCCTACGACGCGCACGGGCGGATCGCGAAGATCGCCCGCGGCGGCGAGTCGGAGACCTACGGCTACGACGCGCGTGGCCGCGTGTCCTCGCGCACCGACGCCGGCGGCGCCACCGTCCACTACGCCTACGACGACGCCGACCGGCTGACCGAGGCGCAGCTCCCCGGCGGCCGCACCTACCGCTACGGATATACCGCCGGCGGGCTTCCGCACACGCTGACGATGCCGAGCGGCCAGGTGCACACGTTCACCACCGACGCCGACGGACGCGTCATGGGCTACGCGCCGCCGGGAGGCGGGAGCTACACGCGCACGTTCGACCGCGACGGCGCGCTCGAGCTGTTCACGCTCCCGAGCGGCGCCGCGCGCGACCCGTCCTACGACGCCGCCGGCCGCCAGACCGGCGAGGGCTACGGCGACGAGGCCGACGTCTACGCCTACACCGGCTCGAGCGAGGATCCCGACAGCGTCACGCGCAGCGGGCAGTCGCTCGCCTTCGCGCGCGACGGCGCGCTGACGACCGGGCTGAGCGCGGACGCCGGCGCGTATTCGTACGAGTACGGCGACGCGTTGCGCCTCACGCAGGCGACGCTGACCGCCGGCGCCGACACCGCGCAGACGGCCTACGGCTACGACGCCGACGGGCTCGTCACCAAGGAGGGCTCGCTCACGCTCACGCGCTCGAGCACCGACGGCGCCGTCAGCGGCATCGCCGACGGCACGCTGACGGCGGCCTACACGCACGACGCGCTGGGACGGCTCGCGACGCGCAGCCTGAGCGTCGGCGGGACGGAGAAGTACAGGTCCGAGCTCACCTACGACGCCCGCGGGCGCGTGAGCCGGCGGACCGAGACCGTCGCGGGCACGGTCGCCCCGCTCGACTACGGCTACGACGGCCTGGGCGAGCTGACCTCGGTCAAGCAGGGCGCGAGCGCGCTCGAGGCCTATGCCTACGACCTCGACGGCAACCGCGGCGGCGCGCCGGCGCAGACGTTCGACGCCGACGGGATCCTGCACGCGAGCGGCGACGCCACGTTCCACTACGGCGCGTCCGGCGATCTGCTCTCGGCGACGGCCGGCGGCACGACCGTCACCTACGCCTCCGACGCGCTCGGCCGCCGCGTCGCGCGCACGCAGGGCGGCGTCACCGAGCAGTATCTCTACGGCGACCCCGGCAACCCGCTGCGGCTGACCGCATCGCGCCGCGACGGCGTGCTGACCACCTACCTCTACGACGACGAGGGCGCGCTGCTCGCCTTCGACCGCGGCGGGACGCGCTACTACGTCGGCGCCGACCAGACCGGCACGCCGAAGGTCGTGTTCAAGGGCGACGGCACGGTCGTCGACACGCGCGCCTACGACGCGTTCGGCCGGCTGCTGTCGGAGAGCGACCCGAGCTTCGACCTCCCGATCGGCTTCGCCGGCGGGCTCGCCGACCCGCTGACCGGCCTGGTCCGCATGGGCGCGCGCGACTACGACCCCGCGAGCGGCCGCTTCACCGCCCGCGACCCCTCCTTCTTCGACGGCTCAGGCGGCAACCTCTACGCCTATGCAGGCTCGGACCCCGTCGGCCACCGCGACCCGACCGGTCTGTACTGCATCGGCGGCTCGTTCTACGACGTGATCGGCGGCGGCGTGACGTACTGCCACAACATCGAGAACGGCAAGGACTCGGTCTGCGCCGAGGGTGGGCTCGGGGCGGGCGCGGGCGTCTCGGTCGACTTCAACGGCGACGTCGCCGACTCCGGCACGACGGTCGTGGCGGAGATCACGGAGAAGTACGGACCGCTCTACGGCACGATCGGCGGCGAGCTGACGCTGGACTGCCTCAACGCCAAGGGCTACGCCAACGTCAACACCGCCTTCCTCGGTCTGGGGGCGGGCGTGGACACCACCGGCGCCTTCTCGATCGGCCCGAGCGGGAGCTCGAAGAGCGACCTCAACGGCATGGGCGAGCGCGTGGAGAAGACCAACGCCCTCGCGTTCAAGACCGAGGGCAAGATCGCCCTCAAGCACTGCTGGCAGTACTGACGCGGACCGGTACGCGCTAGCGTCCGTCGCGTCATGAGCACCGCCACGATCGAGAGCCGTTCGCCGCAGGACCAGTCAGAGGTCGTCGTCACCGCCCCGGCCTCCGACCGCGCCGCGGTCGCCGCCGCGGTCGCGCGCGCCCGCGCCGCGCAGCGGGAGTGGTCGCGCTCCGCGCTCGCGCGCGCCGACGCGCTGACCGCCGCGGCCGCCGCCGTCGACGCCGCCAAGGACCAGATCGTCGACCTGATGATCCGCGAGGTCGGCAAGCCGCTGACGGAGTCCGTCGGCGAGCACGCGCGCAGCGTGCGCATCCTGCGCTACCAGTCGCAGTCGGCGCTGGACCCCGACGGCGACACCTACCCCGCCGCGCCGCCGTCGGACCTGCGCACGCTGCTGCTCAGCCGCCGCCGCCCGCGCGGCGTCGCCGGGCTGATCACGCCCTGGAACTTCCCGTTCGCGATCCCGCTGTGGAAGGCTGCGCCCGCGCTGGCCTACGGCAACGCGGTCGTGCTCAAGCCGTCCTCGGACGCGCTGGCGTCCGCGCTGCTGCTCGAGGAGATCCTCAACCGGCACCTGCCCGAGGGCGTCTTCACCGTCGTCCCCGGCGGCGGCGAGACCGGCCAGGCGATCATCGAGCAGGCCGACGTCGTCTCCTTCACCGGGTCGACGGCGGTCGGCCTCCAGGTCGCCGCCGCGGCGACCGCGCGCGGGATCGCCAGCCAGGCCGAGATGGGCGGCCTGAACGCGTCGATCGTGCTGCCCGACGCCGACGTCGAGGCGGCCGCGAAGGTGATCGCCGGCGCCGCGATGGGCTACGCCGGCCAGAAGTGCACCGCGACCGGCCGCGTGATCGTCGTGGGCGACGCGGCGCCGATCACCGATGCGCTCGCGGCCGCCGTCGAGGGCCTGCCGCTCGGCGATCCCGCCGCCGCGGACACCGTCGTCGGCCCGGTCATCAACCCGCCCGCGCGCGACGAGGTCCTCGACGCCGCGCGCGCGGTCGCCACCGACGGCGGCCGCATCGTGACCGGCGGCACCGCGATCGACGGCCCGGGCCTGTTCGTCACGCCCACGGTCGTCGACGGCCAGTCGCCGGACGCGCGGCTCGCGCAGGACGAGGTCTTCGGCCCGATCGTCACCGTCCTGCGCGCCGAGACGGCCGAGCAGGCGGTCCAGATCTCCAACGGCGTGCCGTTCGGACTGGTCACCTCGGTCTTCACGCGCGACGTCGATTCCGCGCTCACCGTCGTCGACGGGCTCGAATCCGGCATGATCCGCGTCAACATGCCGACCTCGGGAGTCGATTTCCACGCGCCGTTCGGCGGCGAGAAGCAGTCCTCGTTCGGTCCGCGCGAGCAGGGCAAGGCGGCGCGCGAGCTCTACACGTCCACGCACACGATCACGATCGGGCCGCTCGGCGCGTAGTGGCGATCTGGCGCATCAGCACCGCGCAGGGCGAGCGGCTCGCCAAGGGCCCGGTCGAGACCGGGCCCTCCGAGCTGCTGCCGAACGGGCTGACGATCGACCGGCTGCTGGCCGCCGGATCGCTCGATGGCGAGGGCGCCGGCGCCGTGCCCGCGGGCTCGGTCGTGCTCGCGCCGGTCCAGAGCCAGGAGGTGTGGGCGGCGGGCGTGACCTACGAGTCGAGCCGCGTCGCGCGCAACGAGGAGTCGGGCGGCCACGACTTCTACGACAAGGTCTACGACGCGCAGCGGCCCGAGCTGTTCTTCAAGGCGGCGCCGGGACGCGTGCGCGGGCCCGGCGGCCTGATCGGCGTGCGCGGGGACTCCGGCTGGGACGTCCCTGAGCCCGAGCTGGCGCTCATGATCTCGGCCGCCGGGAAGATCCTCGGCTACACGATCGGCAACGACGTCTCCTCGCGCTCGATCGAGGGCGAGAACCCGCTCTACCTGCCGCAGGCCAAGGTCTACCGCGGCTCGTGCGCGCTCGGGCCGTGCATCATCGGCGTCGACGAGGCGCCCCCGCTGGCCGAGCTCGAGATCTCGCTGACGATCGCGCGCGACCGCGAGGACATCTTCACCGGCTTCACGCAGCTCTCGAAGCTGCACCGCACGCCGGACGAGCTCGTGCGCTGGCTCTTCAGGGCCCAGGACTTCCCGGCCGGCGTCGTGTTGCTGACGGGCACGTCGATCATTCCCGAGCCGGAGTTCACACTGCGCTCGGGCGACGAGGTGCGGATCGCGATCACGGGCCTCGGGGAGCTGGTGAACACCGTCGAGGAGGTCGGCTCGTGAAGGCGATCGTCTGGCAGGGACCGGAGCGGATGACGATCGAGGACGTGCCGGAGCCGGGCGATCCCGGCCCGGGCGAGCTGATCCTGCGGGCCGAGGCGGTCGGCATCTGCGGCTCGGAGGTCGAGGGCTACCTCGGGCACATGGGCAACCGCAAGCCGCCGCTGGTCATGGGGCACGAGTTCGCGGGGACGGTCGTCGCCGTTGGCTCCGGCGCGGACGAGCTCGAGGGCGCGCGCGTCGCCGTGAATCCCCTGAGCGGCTGCGGCGAGTGCGCGCTGTGCCGCGCCGGGCTCTCGAACGTGTGCAAGGACCGCGTCCTGGTCGGCGTCCACGCGCCGGGCGCGTTCGCCGACCTCGTGAAGGTGCGCGCCGCCGACGCCCGCGTGCTGCCCGACGGCGTCCCGGCGCGCGTGGGCGCCCTGATGGAGCCGCTGGCCAACGGCGTGCATGCCGTGCGCCTGGGAGGCCCGGCGGAGCGCGCCGTCGTGCTCGGGGCGGGCACCATCGGCCTCGTCACCCTGCAGGCCGCGCTGCTGTCGGGGATCGCGCACGTGGCGGTGGTCGAGCGGCACGACGCACGGCGCGAGCGGGCGCTGGCGCTCGGCGCCCACGAGGTCGGCGATGAGCGCGACTTCGACCTCGTGCTCGACGCGGTCGGCGCGCAGGCCACGCGGCAGCTCGGGCTCGAGCTGCTGCGGCCGGCCGGGACGATGGTCTGCATCGGGCTCGCGGCCGACGAGACGACGCTCGGCTTCCACGACATCGTGCGCAGCCAGCATCGGATCCAGGGCTCCTACGCGTACACGATGGACGACTTCGAGCAGGCGCACGCGTGGCTGGTGAGCGGCGAGGCGAGCCTCGGCGACGACCTCACGGCCGTGCGGCCGCTGGAAGAAGGACCCGAGCAGTTCGCGCGGCTCGCGGCGGGGACGCCGGCCGAGTTCAAGGTCTTCCTCGCCGGCGCGGGCCGCGAGGCGTGAGCCGCAGCGTCCTGGTCGCGGGGGCGTCGAGCGGCATCGGGCTGGCGACCGCGCGCGCGTTCGCGGAGCTCGGCGACGCGGTCCATGCGGCGGCGCGGCGGGAGATCGACGCGCCGGGCGTGACGGCGCACGCGCTCGACGTCACCGACCGCGAGGCGGTCGCGGCGCTGGCGCAGGAGATCGGCGCGCTCGACGCGCTGGTCGTCTCGGCGGGAGCCAACATCAAGCAGCGGCGGCTGCGCGAGCTCTCCCACGAGTCGTGGGACCACGTGCTCGGCGCGAACCTGACCGGCACGTGGAACCTCGTGCATGCGTTCCGCGACGCGCTGTTCGCGTCACGCGGGTCGATCGTGCTGATCGGCAGCGTCTCGGGCAGCTGGCCCGACCGCTCCGGTGCCGCCTACCAGGCCGCCAAGGCGGGGGTGCTCGCGCTCGCCCGCGCCATCGGCTGGGAGGCCGACGGGCAGCTGCGCGTGACCGCGATCCTGCCCGGCGTGGTCGACACGCCGATCCTCGACAACCGCCCGGAACCGCCGGACGCCGAGACGCGCGCGCTGATGCTGCACCCGGAGGACGTCGCGGCGGCGTGCGTGTTCGCCGTCGGCCTGCCTCCGCGCGCGTATGTGCCCGAGCTGACGATCCTGCCGACCGCGCTGCAGGCGATCGGCAGGACGGCCTGAGGGTCAGACGAAGACGGCGATCACGGCGAGCGGGCCGTGGACGCCGTAGACGACCTCGCCGGCGATGTCGGCCGAGCGGCTCGGGCCGCTGGCGAGGGCGAAGTTGGCCGGCAGGCCCTCGGGGAAGAGGCTCGGGAGGTCGCGCAGGACGTCGCCGGGCGTCTCCACGAGCCGGTCGCGGGGGACGGCGACGACGTGCACGCGCGGGAGCAGGCTCGCCATCCGCGACGCGTCGGACACGACGACCGTGCCGGTCACGGCGCACGCAGCGCGCGCGGCCGTGAAGCCGGCGTCGGCCTCGTGGGCGCGATCGAGCGGGAGCCGCTCGATGCCGGGCGGCAGCGGCACGCGCTCCTCGGTCACGACCGCGGTCCGCACGCCGTGCGCTTGCAGCAGCGCGGGCAGCTCGTCCGCCGTGGCGACGCGGCCGCGGATCGCGTGCAGCGCGGCGGCGAAGCGCTCCTCGAGCGGGCGCGGGTCCGGCGGGTAGTCGACGCGCGGGACGGCGGCGGGCGGAGGCCCCGGCGGGTGTGCGGTGCCGGGCGGGACGGCGTGCTCCAGCCGCTCGCGAAGCCGCCCGAGGAACGCCTCCCGGTTCACGGCGCCGCCCCGCCATGCCGCGCACCGCCCGCGTGATGGCGGCGCCGCGCGCCACGCCCGTCATCCCCGCGCCGCGAACCACGCCCGTCATCCCCGCGCCGCGCGCCACGCCCCTCGTCCCCGCGTGGCGCAACGCGCAGGTCATCGCCGCCGCGCCTCACTCGAGCACCTCGCCGCGCCGCCAGCGCGCCCGGAACGTGGCTCCCTCCCGATGCGGGAGCTCCCTCCCCCGCGCCCACTCGCGGAACGGTGGCGGCACGAGCGACTGGGGTGGGCGCAGGCCGGCCGGCGCGCCGGACAGCGCGAACGCGCGCGGGCTCGACCACGCCGCGGCCCAGGCGCGCCACAGCGCCCGCTCGGAGCCGGCGTGGTCAGCGCGGCCCTGCAGCAGCAGGTCGTGCAGCGGGATCGCGACCGGGCAGGCCTTCCAGCACGCCCCGCACAGCGACGACGCGTGCGAGAGCTCCTCCTGCCCCTCGCGCAGCAGCGGCACGATCACGGCGCCGATCGGCCCCGAGTAGACGTCGCCGTACGCGTGCCCGCCGATCTGCCGGAAGACCGGACACGCGTTCAGGCAGGCGCCGCAGCGGATGCAGTTGAGCGCCTCCTGGCTCGCGCTCCCGAGCACGTTCGAGCGCCCGTTGTCGACGATCACGAGGTGCAGCTCCTCGGGGCCGTCGAGATCGCCCGGCCGCCGCGGGCCGGTGACGAAGTTCACGTAGGTCCCGATCGAGACGCCCGCGCCGGCGCGCGAGAGCAGCGCGAGCAGGAGGTCCGCCTCCGCCCAGCTCGCGACGATGCGCTCCATCCCCATGATCGCGACGTGCACGGGCGGCCGGCCCGCGGTCAGGCGCCCGTTGCCCTCGTTGGTGACCGTCATCAGGGTCCCGGACTCGGCGATCGCGAGGTTGACGCCGGTGATGCCCATGCCCGCCTCGAGGAACGACTGCCGCAGCGTGCGCCGCGCGAACGCCGTCATCGCGTTCGCGTCGACGCCGCCGTCGTAGCCCAGCGGCGCGAGCACGCGCACCCAGTCCTCGTAGGACTTGTGCATCGCCGGCGCGAGGATGTGCGACGGCGGCTCGCCGTCGAGTTGCTGCGCCCATTCGCCGAGGTCGGTCTCGATCGCCTCCACGCCGATCGCCTGGAGCCGCTCGCTGAGCCCGATCTCCTCGCTGACCATCGACTTCGACTTCACGGCCAGCTTCACGCCGCGGCGGCGCGCGACGCCGGCGACGTAGCCCGAGGCCTCCTCCGCATCACCGGCGAAGAAGACGCTCCCACCCGCCGCCTCGACGTTGTCGGCGAGCTGCGCGAGCAGCTCCGGCAGCCGGGCGATCGCCGCGCTGCGCAGCGAGCGCGCCGCCTCGCGCAGGCCGTCCGCGTCCTCGAGCTCGGTGCGCGTCAGCAGCCAGCGGTCGTGCACGTTGTCGGCGCTGCGCCGGATCGACGCCTGCAGGCGCCCGTCGCCCGCGAGCGCCGCCCGCTCGCGCTCGCGCAGCGTCACCGCGTCCCCTCCTCGAGCAGCTCCGCCAGATGCGCCACCCGCACCTGCGAGCCGAGCCGCCGCAGGCGCCCGCGCAGGTGCATCAGGCACGAAGGATCGGCGCCGCACAGCGTGTCGGCGCCGCCGAGCGTGCGCAGCTTCTCGTCGGCCATCGCGACCGACAGCTCGGGCTGGCGCACCGCGAACGTGCCGCCGAAGCCGCAGCAGCGCTCCGCGTCCCAGTCCGCCAGCTCGACGCCGTCGAGCCGCTCCAGCGCGGCACGAGGCTCGCGCGCGAGCCCAAGCTCGCGCAGCATGTGGCAGGAGTCGTGGTACGCGACCCGCGCGCGCAGCGTGCCCGACAGCGCACCGCCATGCGCGGCGAGGAACTCGCTCAGCTCGTACAGCTTCGGCGCGACGGCCGTGAGCTCCGGCGAGTCGTCGAGCTGCTCGGCGAACGTGCGGATCATCGTCGTGCACGACCCGGCCGGCGCGACGTACGCGTCGGCGTCCGCCGCCGCCAGCGCGCGGAGCGTCGTGCGCAGCACCTTGGCGGCCTCGTCGCGATAGCCGGAGTTGAACGCCGGCTGCCCGCAGCACGTCTGCCCCTCGGGGAACACGACCTCGTGCCCCGCGCGCTGGAGCACGCGCGCCGTCGCCACTCCCACCTCGGGCGAGACGAGGTCGACCAGGCAGGTGACGAAGAGCCCGACCCTCACCGCCCGACCCACCTTACTGGCGCCGGACCTCCTCGGCGGCCCGCAGGTAGGCCGCCACGAGCACGATCAGGTCGGTCGGCTCCGTGCTCGACAGATACGCGTAGCCGCCCGGATGCGGGACCGCGGTGACCCCGTCGATCCGCTCGGCCACGTCCGCGCGGCCCAGCAGCGCGCGGTCGCCTGCGGGCTCGCCGGCGCGCCAGCGGTCGAGCCCCTCGGCGGTCAGCGCACCGAGCATCGAGCCCCGCACGACCTGGACCGCGTCGCTCGGCGACGCGTCGAGGAGCATCGTCGATTCGGGCGCCGGCGCGTCGTCGGCGACGATCGCCGGGACCAGCTGCGGAAACGAGTCGCGCAGCGCGGGGCCGGCCTCGGTGACCACCTCGATCGTCGCTCCGAGCCGCTCCCCGAGCGCGCTCGCGAGCCGGTCGTAGCCGCGCTGCTCGCGCAGCGGCACGCGCACGGGCGGCCTGCCGCCCTCGTTGATCGTGACGACGCCCTCCGGCGCCAGCAGGAACCCGGTCACGGGATCGGCTCCACCTCGGCCTCGATGTCGAATCCGTACCAGGTCGTGCTGTCGAGGGTCAGGCTCGCGTCCATCCTCGCGAGCTTCTCCGCGGCCTTCGCCTCACCGTCGCTCTGGATCGCCCGCACGAACGTGTCCATCTCGCGCACCCGCAGCGGCAGACCGCCGAGCACGCGCGCGGTCCCGGGCACGACCCGATAGCGGGCCTGCGTCAGTGCGGTCATGGCGTAGCTCCAGCTGTGGGTCGAGGTGATCGCCCCGTCGCGGCGGCCCTCGTCGCCGCCGAGCTTGGCCAGCTGCAGCATGGTGCGCTCGTTGACGATGCTGGACCACTTCTGCTTCTTGATGGCGGGCTGGACGTCGCCCGCGCCGACGCCGGCGAGCTTCTTCTGGCGCAGCGTGGCGTACGTGACCAGGTTGATGCCGCGGCTCCCGAGCGGCACCGTCGCGGGCACCCACGCCTCGAGCCGATCGAGGAACGCCGAGCTGAGCGTCCACTTCTTCGTCTTGCGGTCGTACTCGCGCCGGATGTTCCCGGTGCCGCCGGTGGGGTCCGTGATCGCCGTCTCGACGCGGACGATGTCCGGGCCCCGCTCGATCACGGTGTCCGTGAACGTCCAGCCGCGCGGGGGCCGCTGGGGATCGATCCCCTCGAACAGCGCCGGAACCGGATCGGTGACCAGGTCCCTGCGCCGGGCCTTCGCCGCCTCGGCGGCCGCCGGATCGATGTCGCGGCGGTCGAAGCGCTCGCCGAAGGACGAGATCCTCGCCGCGAGCCCGGGCAGCTCGGCGGGGACGACCGACGGATCGCGGCCCGCCCGGGTCCACAGGTCCATCGCGGCCTCCAGCAGCACGTGCGACTCCTGGATCATCTCCTGCCGCAGCGCCGCGATGCCGGCGCCGCCCGCCTCCGAGGGCTTCGCCTGCGTCAGCGCGTCGTACATCGACTCGATCTTGGAGACGAGGTCGAGCGGCGTGGAGTGCATCTCGAGCTCTCGCCCCTTGCCGCCCTTCGCGACGAGCTTGTGCGGCTTGCCGTGCATCGTGAACGGCGCCTCGACGCGCTTGGCGTCCTCCGCGGCGCCAGGCTGCTGCCCGTCCCGCTCTTGGCCGGCGCGCCGCTTGCCCGTGAAGCGGTCCTTGACGCCCTGCGCCTGGCCCCGCGCCCAGTCCTTGGCGCCCTTGACCTTGCCCTTGGCCCAGCCCCGTGCGCGGCCGAAGAGCTTGCGCGCGCCCTTGACCGCACCCATCACGACGAAGTCGACCGCCTTGTTGATCGGCGAGCGGACCTTGTCGATGACCTGGTGGATCTTCTCGCTGATGCCGCCGAGGCCGAGCAGGCCGGCGAGGAAGGAGATCGCCAGCGGCAGCGCCTTGGCGAGGCTGCCCTCGACCTTCTCGGCGACGATCCCGATCGCGCCCTTGGCGATCGCGCCCAGCGAGTCGAGGATCGAGCTGACGAAGCTCATGATCTCGCTGCCGCGCTCGACCAGGAACATCACGATGTCGTAGATCGCCTTGCACGCCTTGATGAACGCGGCGGCCGGGTTGAGGAAGGCGATCAGCCAGACGACGCCGGCCTTGATGACCTTCTCGATGATGAACGTCTTGATCTGGCCGAGGACGAGCTCCTCGAGGTCGCCGACGCGGTCCTTGATCCACTTCCACAGGCCGCCGACGCCCTCGCTGACGAGCGTCTTGAACACGTCGACGGTCTGCTCGAGCCGCTGCATGACCGGCTCGCCGACGAGCCTGACCACCCGGGCGCGGATGTTCTGGTAGGTGAGGCCGAGGACCTGCAGGACGAGATCGACGATGCCCGCGAGGTCGAACGTCTTCGGGATCGTGATGCCGGCGCCGCCGAGCGTCCCGAACAGCCAGCCCATCAGGCCTTCCTGGAGATGGGAGGCGATGTTGCCGACGAAGCGGGTCAGCCCGGCCCTGATGCCGTCGATCAGCTTGCCGAGGAAGCCGATCGGGTCCTTGATGATCTCCCCGATCACGTCCGCGGCCTTGGCCAGGACGCCCATCAGCATGGTCTTGAGCTGGAGGATCGTCTTGATCACGCCGCCGACGGCGTCGATCGCCTTGTCGACCAGGCCGCGGTTCGCCGCCTTCATCTCGTCGATGCGCGAGTCCAGCGCGTCGCGCGCCTCGACGTACTTGCGCGCGAGCGTGTCGACGAGCTCGTCCTGCTTGGAGTCCACGTCGGAGGAGAGCTGGTCGAACTGCGACTGGAGGTTGGACTCCGCCTCCTTGCCGACCTCCTGCAGGTCCTTCGGGAGCGACGTGACGTACTTGTGGACCTCGGCCTTGCCCTGCGCGATGCGGGCGCGCGCGGCGGTCAGCTCGGCGCCGACGACGTCGGCGACGCGGCCGATGACGGCGTCCATCTCGGCGACGTAGCGATTGCGGCCCTGCGCGTAGTACCGGTTGACCTCCGCCGGCATGCCCGTGAGCTTGTCCTTGAGCCAGCGGCCCTTGCCCAGGAGGCCGCTGTAGCGGTCCTCCTTGTAGGCGTCCATCTGCTGGGAGACGTAGTCCTCGAAGCGCTTGCGCGCGGCCGCCTCGCCTGCGGTGAATGCCGAGTCGACCTTGCCGTCGAGCCCGTCGAGCGTCTTGGTGACGTCGGCCTTGGTGCGGTCGTAGATGCCCTGGACGTCGGTCGCGACCTTGGCCCGCTTGGCCTCGTCCTGGGACTTCGCGCCCTGCTTGTGCCCGGCGGCCTTGGCCAGCGCGCCGCCGCGCGCCGAGTGCATGCCCGCGAGCTGCGCGAGCTCCGCCTGCTCGGCGGCGCCATGCGCCTTGCCGAGCACGTCCTGCTCCTGCTTGCGGTAGCCGTCCGGCGCGGTCTGCGCGTGCTCCTTGGCCGCGTCGCGCGCGCCGAGCGCGGCCTTGAAGTCCGGTTCGTTGGACTTGTGGATCTGCTCGTCGGTGACCTCCGCGTCGGCCATCTGCTTGTCGACCTCCGCGGGACCGTCGCGGAGATCGGTCTGTGCGGCGGGGGCCTTCGCCGGCATCGCGTCCCCCGCGCCGACCTTCGGCGGGGCGGGGCCGACCTCTTCGGGCGCCAGCGGCGTGACCGGCTTGGGCTTGGCCTTGGAGGTGTCGGGCGCCGCATCGGTCGCGCCCTTGATGTCCTTCTCCGCGCCCTTCTTGCCGTTCTTGACCTGGCCGGACACCGCCTCCTTGACGCCGCCGGCCTTGAAGTCGTCGGCCTCCTCGAGGTTCTTCGGCGCCGCGTCATCGATCGCGGCCTTGACGGCGGCGATGAACGCGGCGCGGTCGAAGGCGCCCGGCTTCTGCTCGGACATCGTGTCGACCTGCGCGGCCGCGGCCTGGCTGGCCACGTCGTTGCCGGGCGGGAGCGCGGCGGCCTGCGCGGCGGCCGCCCCGGACTTCGCCGGCGCATGGGCCTTGGCGCCGCCGGCGGCGGACTTCGCCCGCGCCTTCATCGACTGGAAGCGGGGGTCGGCGTGCGGGTCCTTCAAGGAGGCTTCGGCCGAGGCCGGCGGCGACCCCTCCTTCGCCGGGCGGCGCTCGTCGACCAGCGCGGAGACGGCGGCGTTGCCGACCAGCCGCTGCAGCGCGACGACGCGCGCCGGGGTCAGCGGCGCCTTCGGGCTCGGGAGGACCGCCGGGCGCTCGGGCGCACGGTCCGGCTTCGCGGCGACCGCCGCGTCCCGCTCATGGCCCTGCTTCACGCCCTACTCGGACAGCTCGTCCTCGGGCAGCTCGTCCTCCTCGAGGATGGCCTGGGGCGGCGCCTCCGCGCCTTCGGCCTCCGGCTCCTCCTCCTCGACCGCCTCGCGCGCGACCATCCGCTCGCGCGCCAGCCGCGCGACCGCCTGGCTGCCGACCGCCGAGGCCCACTCGAGCGATCCTGCCCGCACCGGCGGCGCCGGCTCCGGCTCGCGCCGCCGCTCCCGCGCGACGGCGACTTCCTCGTGCTCCCGCTCCGTCATGCCCCCGACCCTACAAAGCCGTTCAGGGGATGTCGATGACGACTTTCCCGACCGCGCCGCCCTCGACGGCGTCGTGCGCGTCAGCGACGCGATCCAACGGGAAGCGGTGCACCGGCAACGTTGTCAGCGCGTCCACATCCACGGCCCGGCCGACGTCCTGCACCGCGGCGCGAAGCGCGTCCCGCGGGATCGTGTAGAGCAGCATGAAGCGCAGCACGATCCCCGGCCCCATCAGCCGCCGCACGGGCACGACCGCCTCCGTGTCGGGCGAGGCCGCGTAGCTGGTGATGACCGCGTGCGGCGCGACCACGTCGAGGTCGAGCGCGAGGTTGGCGTCGAGCGCCACCTCCACCACGCGGTCGACGCCGTCCGGCGCGGCCGCGCGGATCTGCTCGGCCGCGTCGTCATCGTGGTAGTTGACGACCGCGTCGGCGCCGGCCGAGCGCGCCAGCTCGGCCTTCTCCTCGGAGGACACCGTGCTGATCACCCGTGCGCCGGCCCACTTGCCGAGCTCGATCGCCGCGTGGCCCACCGCGCCGGCGCCGCCGGGGACGAGCACCGTGCGCCCTTCGACCGGGCCGTCCGCGAGCAGGCAGAAGTGCGCCGTCAGCGCCGGGACGCCCAGCGACGCGCCGAGGTCGTCCGGCGCCGTGAGCGGCACCGCCTGCTCGGCCGGGACGACGGTGTACTCCGCCGCCGTCCCCCACGGCCGCTGATAGGCCGCGAGGTAGAGCCACACGCGCTCGCCGACCCGGCCGGGATCTACCCCCTCGCCGACGGACTCGATCACGCCCGCGCCGTCCTGGTTGGGCACCTGGAACTCGGCGCCCGAGCCGCGCGACTTCCAGTCCGTCGGGTTCACGCCCGACACCGTCACCTTCACGCGCACCTCGCCCGGGCCGGGGGACGGGGTCTCGACCTCCTCGACCGAGAGCACGCCGTCGGCGCGATAGACCGCGGCGCGCATCACTCGTCGAAGAAGGGCTCGTTCTCGCGCGCGTACTCGCGCGCCACGTCCAGGTTGAGCTCCACGCCGAGCCCCGGCGCCTCGGGCACCTGGATGCGCCCGCCGGAGATCACGGGCCCGTCGAAGCCCACCGCCAGGTCCTCCCAGAACGGGACGCTCATGCCATGCCACTCCAGTGCGAGGAAGTTGGGGATCGCCGCGGCGACGTGCGCGGACGCGACCGTGCCGATCGGGCTCGCGATGCAGTGCGGCGCGAGCGAGATGTAGTGCGTGTCGGCGAAGTCGGCGATCCGGCGCGCCTCGAGCAGCCCGCCGGTCTTCTGGAAGTCCGGCGCGGCGATCGAGATCGCGCCGGTCTCGAACGCCTCGCGGAAGCCGTGGCGCAGGTAGCCGTTCTCGCCGGTCGCGATCGGCGTCGTGGTCGACTCCGTCACGCGGCGCAGCGCCGCCGCGTTCTCCGGCGGGACGGGGTCCTCGAGCCACAGCAGCCCGAGCGGCTCGAGCTCGTGCGCGAGCCGCTGCGCGTCGGCGACCTGGTAGCGCCAGTGGCAGTCGAACGCGACGTCCACCTCCGGGCCGACCGCCTCGATCACGGCCGCCGCGAGCTCCACCATCGCCCCGATCTCCGCCCGGGTGAGCGTGCCCGAGGCCGTGTCCTGCTGGTACGGCGTCGGCACGTCGAGGTCGAACTTCAGCGCGCTGAAGCCGAGCTCGTCGACGACCTGGCGCGCCCGCGCCGCGTACATCTCGGCCGTGAAGAACTCGTCCGGCGCCGCCTTCGCGTACGCGCGCCCGTGCTCGGGGTTGCGCAGCGTGCCGGCGGCGATCGCCTCCGGCGGCTCCTGCGCCCAGCGCGCCGGGCGCGGCACCATGGTGGCGTCCATCGAGTGCAGCGCCTCGCCCGCGTGGCAGTCCGCATAGATACGCACGCTGTCACGGAAGCGACCTCCGAGCAGGCGGTGGATCGGCACGCCGTAGGCCTTGCCGACGAGATCCCACAGCGCGGCCTCGATGCCGGAGATCGCGTTGTAGACGATGCCCCCGGGCGAGCCGGCGCCGGACGCCCCCCAGCGCAGCTTGCTCCACAGACGGTCGACGTCGCGCGGATCCTCGCCGATCAGCAGCGGCGCGAGGTCGCGGACGATGCCGGTCAGGCCCGGCGCGGTGAAGCATTCTCCGAGGCCGGAGAGCTCCTCGCCCGCGTCGATCCGCACGAAGGTCCAGTCGTAGTTCGCCTCGACGACGGCGGTATGCACACCGGTGATCCTCATCGCCGGCAATCGTTTCAGACGGCGCCTCGAGGGCACCCTTTTGGCATGGGAGGAGAGACGCTCACAACCGATCTGCAGACGCGGACCATGCGCAAGGTGGTCACGAGGCTGATCCCGGCGCTGCTGGTCCTCTACATCGTCGCCTACCTCGACCGCGTGAACGTGACGTTCGCGCAGGACAAGCTGGAGGCGGACCTCGGCTTCTCCGGCGCCGTCTACGGCCTGGGCGCCGGCATCTTCTTCATCGGCTACTTCCTGCTGGAGGTGCCGAGCAACCTTGCGCTCCACCGCTTCGGCGCGCGGAAGTGGATGGCGCGGATCATGATCACCTGGGGGCTGATCTCGGCCTGCACGATGTTCGTGTCGAGCGCCGCGAGCTTCTACGTCGTCCGGTTCCTCCTCGGCATGGCCGAGGCCGGCTTCTTCCCCGGCATGATCCTGTACCTGTCGTACTGGTTCCCGGCGCGCGAGCGCGCCCGCGCGGTCGGCCTGTTCATGTCGGCGATCGCAATCTCCTACGCGATCGGCGCGCCGATCTCCGGCGGCATCATGTCCGTGTTCGACGGCGTCGCCGGGCTCAAGGACTGGCAGTGGCTGTTCGTGCTGGAGGCGATCCCCGCGATCGTCGGCGGCGTCCTCGTGTTCTGGAAGCTGCCCGACGGGCCGGAGCAGGCGGGCTGGCTCGAGCAGGACGAGCGTGACTGGCTGCGCATGCGGCTCGACGGCGAGGACGATGCGCGCGAGCACGCTCCGCTCACCCAGGTGCTGCGCGACCGCCGCCTGCTCGTGTTCGCGCTCCTGTACTTCACGATGGTGATCAACGTCTACGGCCTGTCGTTCTGGGTCGGCGAGATCGTCGACAAGGTCAACGGGCTGAGCGACGTCGGCAAGGGCTTCGTGACGGCGATCCCGTACGCGATCGCGATCGTCGGCATGGTCGTGATCCCGCGCCACTCCGATCGCACCGGCGAGCGCAAGCTCCACGTCGCGGCATGCCTCGCGCTCGCCGCGGCCGCCTTCGCGATCAGCACGATCGTGTCGCCGGTCGCGGCGGTCGGCGCGCTCGCCGTCGGGCTGTTCTTCCTGCTCGGCGTGCACGGCGTCTTCTGGACGATGCCGGCGGCGCTGCTCGGCGGCACCGCCGCGGCCGCGGGCATCGCGATGATCAACTCGATCGGCAACCTCGGCGGGTTCGGCGGCCCGTACCTGGTCGGCCTCGTCAAGGACGCCACCGGGTCGACCGACGGCGGCCTGCTCACGCTCGCCGCGATCCTGGCGATCGGCTCGGTCGTCGCGACGCGCGTCGCGCACGACCCGGCGGCGGAGCACGCCCCGCGCGAGCGCACCGGCCGCTTCACGCGCACCGAGACGGCGAGGGACGCGCAGCTCGTCAGGTGACCGCGATCGGGGTCCTGGCCGACGACCTCACCGGCGCGCTCGGCTCGGCCGCCCGCCTGAAGGCGGGCGGCCTCGATCCCGTCGTCGTCTGGCGCCCCGGCGACCTGCGCGAGCCGCCGCGCGCGGCGGTGGTGGACATGCGCACCCGCGATTCGCCGCTCGGCCCGCGCCGCACCGCCGCGACCTGGGCGGCCCGGCTGCGCGAGCTCGGCTGCGCGCGCTTCGAGCAGCGGATCGACTCGACGCTGCGCGGCGCGCCCGCCGAGGAGCTGTCCGGCCTGCTGGAGGGCGCTGACCTGCGCGACGCGCCCGTCGTCGCCGTACCGGCGTTCCCGGCGGCGGGGCGCGTGTGCACCGGCGGCGTGCAGGCCGGCGTGGACGTGGCGGAGCGCCTGTTCGGCGCGGCCGCGGAGGTCGTGCGGCCCGAGGCGCTTCGCGCGCGCCTCGACGCGGGCGCCACGCGCCTGGTGGTCGACGGCGAGAGCGAGGACGACCTGCGCGCGACGGCCCAGGCGGTCGACGGGCTCGGCGTCGTGACGGCCTCGCCCGGCGGTTGGCTGAAGTACCACCCGCGCTCGCGCGGGGAGTTCGTGCTCGTCGTGCTCGGGTCCAACACCGAGCTCAACCACCGCCAGCTGGCGCGGCTGAACGAGCGCGGCGACGCGCGCACGCGCGTCGTGCAGACGATCCTCGGCTCGACGCCCGACGACCGGCGCCGCGATCCCGCCCTGGCCGACCGCGCCGCCGACGAGGCGGCCGCGCTGCTCGAGGCGGCCCACGCGCGCGGCGAGCGCTGCCGCGGGATCGTCGCCAGCGGCGGCCACATGGCCTCGCGCCTGGTCGACGCGCTGGACGCACCGCGGCTCGCGGTCGCCGGCGAGGTGGTGCCGCTGTGCGCGCGCGGTACCGTCGCAGGCGGTCCCTGGTCGGGCCTGTCCGTCATCACCAAGGGCGGCCTGATCGGTACCGACGGTACGCTCGCCGCGCTGGTGGACGACCTCTGGAAGGAGACCTGAAATGGACCGCCCCACGCTCGCGCTGACGCTCGGCGATCCCGCCGGGATCGGCCCCGAGATCATGGCCAAGGCGCTCGCCGAGGGCTCCGCCTACGACCTGCTCAAGCCGGTTGCGATCGGCTCGCGCGGCGTGCTCGAGCAGGTGATCGATGGTGCGCAGCTGGAGCTCGCGGTGCGGGTGGTGGACGCGCCCGCCGGCGCGCGCGGCGAGCGCGGCACGATCGACCTGATCGACGCCGGCGACCTGGCCGAGGCGCGCTTCGGCGAGATCGACGCCGCGCACGGGCGCGCCGCGCTGGACTGGATCGAGCGAGCGTGCGCGCTGGCGCGCGAGGGCGCGGTCGACGGCATCGTCACCGGGCCGATCAACAAGGAGGCGGCGCGCGCGGGGGGAATGCGGTTCCCGGGTCACACGGAGCTGCTCGCCGACCTGCTCGGCGCCGACCCCGGCGGCGTCTTCACGATGTTCGTCGTCGGCAAGCTGCGGATCTTCTTCCTCACCCGCCACCTGTCGCTGCGCGACGCGATCGACGCGCTGACCGTCGAGCGCGTGCACGACGGGATCGTGCGCGTCGACGGGCTGCTGCGCGAGCTCGGCGTCGAGGATCCGCACGTCGCGCTCGCCGCGCTGAACCCGCACGCGGGCGAGGGCGGGATGATGGGCGACGAGGAGATCGAGGTGCTGCGCCCGGCGGTCGAGCAGGCGCGCGCGGACGGCATCCGCGTGTCCGGCCCGGTGCCCGCCGACGCGGTCTTCCACCAGGGCCACGAGGGCCGCTCCGACGGCGTCATCTCGCTGTTCCACGACCAGGGGCACATCGCGTCCAAGACGCTCGACTTCTTCGGGACGGTCAGCGCGACGCTGGGGCTGCCGGTGATCCGCACCTCGGTCGACCACGGCACCGCGTTCGACCTGGCCGGGACGTGGACGGCGGACGCCCGCGGCCAGGTGAACGCGTTGCGCGTGGGAGCCGAGCTCGCCGCGCTCAGGGCCTCGAGGTCGACAGCGTGAACGTCACCGTCCTCGCGTAGCTCCCGGTTCGCAGCGCGTCGGTCGCGCCGATGTGCTGGCGGAACGTGATCGCGACGTGATCGTTGGAGACCGGCGCGGTCCACGCCGTCTTCGACAGCTCGACGCGCAGCGGGTCGGGCAGCGAGAACGGGCCGTTGGCGAGGTGGCCGGGGTCGGAGACGCCGAGCGCCGCGTCGCCCGCGGTGGAGATGACGGTCGCGGTCGTGGCGGCCGTGTACTCCGCGTCGCGGCCGGGCGCGAACGCGCCGAAGCTCGCCGGCGCGCCGAGCGAGAGCGAGAGCGTCGCGGGGACCGTGCCGCCGACCGGCGCGGCGACGACGTCCGCGTTGGCCGGCTCGCCGGGCGCGCAGGCCCCGCGCGCGACGACGTACGCGTTGCCCGGCACGCAGCGCCACAGGCTCGGGTTCGTCTCGCTCGGCGGGCGGCGCAGCTTCGTCGCCTGCTCGTACGCGTAGCCGAACGCGAGCAGCTTGGCCTCGCTGTAGGCCGTGCCGTTGAATGCGATCCCCACGGGGTTGCGCGTCGTCGCGCTGTAGCCGGCCGGGACGACGAGCTGCGGGTAGCCGGCGCGGGCGCCGATCGCCGTCAGGGTCGCCGCGGGCGTCATGATCGCCTCGACGTCGTTCTGCGCCAGCACGTTGTCGATCGCCGTGCGGGCGTTGCCGCGCGACGCGGCGCGATTGGCCGTGTAGGTCGCGAGCTGCGCGGGGTCGGTCAGGTCGGTCGCCTGGCTGGCGAGCAGCTGTGTCTCGCCGTACTTGAGCGCCTCCTGCGCGTGCGCGTCGTTGTAGGCGATGATGTCGGCGAGCGACTTCATCGGTGCGCTCGCGGGGAGCCTCCCGAGGTACGCGTTCAGGTCACGCTTGAACTCCGGCGTGAGGATGTCGGGCGCGCTGCTCGACGGGGTGCTCACCGTCACGGTCGTGGCGCCGAGCGACTGGATCGCCTGGACGGCCGCCTGGTACTGCGCGTTGGAGCTGCTGATGACGCCGATGCGCCGGCCGCGCAGCGCGTCGGCCGAGAGCGCGGCGAGGTAGTCGGGGACCGGCGGCTGCCCCGCCGTCTCCGGATCCTCCGGGTCCTTGCCGGCGATCGCGGCCAGCTCTGCCGCCGCGTCGGCCACGGTGCGGGTCATCGGCCCGGCGGTGTCCTGCGTAGCGGAGATCGGCACGATGCCGGTCCGGCTGACGAGGCCGATCGTCGGCCGCAGCCCGACGATGCCCTGCGCCGCCGCCGGGCTCGTGATCGAGCCCGAGGTCTCGGTGCCGATCGTGATCGCCGCCAGGCCCGACGCCGCGATCGCGCCGGAGCCGGACGACGAGCCGCTCGGCGTGGTGTCGGCGTCGGTCGGGTTGAGGACCTGGCCGCCGAGCGACGAGTAGCCGCTCGGCATGCCGTTCGTGAGGAAGTTGGCGAACTCGCTCAGGTTCGCCTTGCCGAGCAGCACGGCGCCCGCGGCGCGCAGCCGGGCGACCACGGGCGAGTCGCGGTCGGGGATCGAGTCCTCGAGCGCGACGCTGCCCGCCGTGGTCGGGAGCCCCGCGGCGTCGAGGTTGTCCTTGACGATCACGGGGATGCCGTGCAGCGGGCCGCGGACGTGGCCCGCCGCGCGCTCGGCGTCGAGCGCTGCGGCCTCCTGCAGCGCCTTGGGGTTGAGCGACCGGACGGCGTTCAGCGACGGGCCCTCGCGGTTGGTGAGCGCGATCCGCTTCAGGTAGGCCTTCGCAAGCTGCACCGCGCTCAGGCTGCCGGCGGCCATGCGCGCCTGCAGGTCGGCGACCGTCGCGGTCTCGAGCGAGAACGGAAGGTCGGGGACGGCCCCGAGCGTGTCGAGCAGCTCCCGGCCGGGACCGCACGAGCGCGGGCCGAACGCGCCGCCGGGGATGCAGCGCCAGACCGCGGGGTTGATGAAGGAGACGGGCCGGCGCAGCTTCGTCGCCTGCTCGTACGCGTAGCCGAACGCGAGCAGCTTCGCCTCGCTGTAGGCCGTGCCGTTGAAGGCGATGCCGACGGGCGTGCGATTGGTCGCGCTGTAGCCCGCCGGGACGACGAGCTGCGGGTAGCCGGCGCGGGCGCCGAGCCCGGTCAGCGTGCCTGACGGCGTCATGATCGCGTCGAGGCCGTTCGACGTGAGCGTCGCGTCGATCGCAGCCCGCGCGGGATTGCGGCTGGCGTCGCGGTCGAGCTGGTACTGCGCCTGCTGGGCCGGGTCGGTGAGGTCGGTCGCCTGGCTGGCGGTGAGCTGGCCCTGGCCGAACTTGAGCGCCTCGCCGGCGTGCGCGGCGTTGTAGGCGATGATGTCGGCGAGCGACTTCATCGGCGCGCTCGCGGGCAGGCGCGCGAGGTAGGCGTTGAGATCGCGCTTGAACTCAGGCGTGAGGATGTCGGGCGCCGCAGGCGCGGCCGGCGCGGCGACCGTCACCGTGGTCGCGCCGAGCGCCTGGACGGCCTGGATCGCCGCCTGGTACTGCGCATTGGCGTTGGCGATGACGCCGATGCGCTTGCCCTGGAGCGCCGTCGTCGTCAGCCCGGCGAGGTAGTCCGGCACCGGCGGCGCGCCGGCCGTGGCAGCGTCTTCGGGGTCCTTGCCGGCGATCGCCTGCAGCTCGGCAGCAGCGTCCGCGACCGTGCGGGTGATCGGGCCGGCGGTGTCCTGCGTCGCCGAGATCGGCACGATGCCGGTGCGGCTGACGAGGCCGATCGTGGGCCGCAGCCCGACGTCGCCCTGAGCGGCGGACGGGCTGACGATCGAACCCGACGTCTCGGTCCCGATGGTGACCATCGCGAGGCCGGCAGCGGCGGCGGCGCCCGACCCGCTCGAGGAGCCGCTGGGCGTCGCGTCGATGTCGTACGGGTTGAGGACCTGGCCGCCGAGCGAGGAGTAGCCGCTCGGCATGCCCGAGGACGACATGAAGTTCGCGAACTCGGTCAGGTTGGTCTTGCCGAGGATGACGGCGCCGGCGGCGCGCAGCTTCGCGACGACCGTGCTGTCGCGGTCGGGGACCGAGTGCTCGAGCGCGACCGAGCCGGCCGTGGTCGGGATCCCCGCGGCGTCGAGGTTGTCCTTGACGAGCACGGGCACGCCGTGCAGCGGGCCGCGCACGTGGCCGGTGGCGCGCTCGAGGTCGAGCTGCGCGGCCTCCTGGAGCGCGGCGGGATTGATCATCCGCACGGCGTTGAGCCCGACGCCGCGTGAGTTGACCGCGGCGATGCGGTCGATGTACGCGCGCGTGAGCTGAACGCTCGTCAGCTCGCCGGCGGCCATCTGCGCCTGCGCGTCGGCGACGGTCAGGCGCTCGAGATCGAGCGCCTGACCGGCGGCGCGGGCAGGCGCGGCGGCGAGCATGCACGCGACGGCGCACGCGAGCCCACAGAGCAGTTTCACGACGGACCCCTCCCATCCGTTGATTCCGGGCAGGAGGACTGAACCGGTCCGGCCACTCCGCTGTCAACCACTTCGGCGTGCAGATCCCTCCGCACTCCGCGGAGGTGGGGCTAACCCGATCCCGCCTTGCAATCGAGCGCGGATCACCGCACACTTGGACCATGGATCCCCGCCGGATGCGCGTATCCGACGACGAGCGCGAGCGTGTCGCCGCGTTCCTGCGTGAGCAGGCGCTCGAGGGTCGGCTGGATCACGAGGAGCTCGAAGATCGCATCGGCGGCGCCTACCGCGCGAAGACGGCGGGTGAGCTCGAGGACCTGATCGAGGACCTGCCGCACCGCCGGGTGCCGGCCGCACGGGTCGCGCCGCAGCGCCCGGCGCGCCGCCAGCACCCTCCGGTCGTGCTGATGCTCGGCCTCGCGCTGCTCGCCCTGCTGACCGTGCCGACGCTGCTGGCCGGCGGCGTCGCGGTCGCGATGGCGCTGGTGATGGCGATCATGGTCGCCGTGTTCGTGCTCGGCTTCGCGTTCGGCCCGTTCATCCTGCTCGGGCTGCTGGTGTCGCAGGCCGTGCGCCGCCGGCGCGCCCCGCACTCGCGGCACTGGTCCCCGCGCTACTAGGCGCAGGGGTCGGGCGAGATCACGCGGATCTCGTCGCGCAGCGGCACGTCCACGGTCCGCATCTCGCCGCCTGACTCGTACGCGACCGTCAGCGTGCGGTCCGACGTCTCCGCGCCGCGCTCGTAGTCCCCGCAGCCGGTGAAGCGCCCCGTCAGCTCGACGGCGGCCTCCTTGCCCGCGGGCAGCGAGACCGCGGCGCCGGGCCGCACGGCGTGCGGCTCGGCCGGCGTCGGCTTGAAGCGAGCCGCGCGCGGCGCGAACATCAGCCCGCGCCCGAGCACCTCCGCGCCGACGAGCTTCACCGCCCGCTTTCCGCGGTTGCGCACCGACAGCGTGAGGCTCGCGTCTTCGCCCGGCCGGTAGGCGAGCAGCAGCGTGCGCACCGGCTCGCCGCCGGCGCCCGAGCCGTCGCGCCAGCGCCCGTCCCCACGCGATGCGAACGAGCCTTCGACCAGGTCCGCCGTCCCGCCGCGCACGAACAGGATCGCCGCCAGGCCGGCGACGAACACGACGGCTCCCAGCCCCCACGCGATCCGCATGTCATGGAAGATCGGCAGCCCCGAGGCACCATCGCAATCCGGTGCCGGCGAGCGTCGATCACCACGGGGTGGGGGGCGGTGCACCCGCGCTCCGCGCCGAGCCGCGATCTGTCGCAGGGCGCCGGCGGACGTCAACGGCGGCCCAAACGATCACGGCGTGCGAGGGGGTGCGCGACGTTCCTTCGAACTACCGCGCAGTTGACGTTCGCCGGGAGAGAAGGGGCGTGACGGACGCGAACACGGCACGCAGCTCGCGCTCCAGGAACACCCGCAGCGCGTCGACGTCGTCGACGACCTCGAGCCGCGCACGCCCGGCGCGCCGGCCGCATGGGGTTGAGATGCCCGCCGGTCGCCCGGCTGCGTCAACGCCGTGGAGACCGCCAGGTTCGCGAGCGTCGCGCGCTCGAGCCCCGGGTGGTACTCCGTCGCCCGGGGACCCCATGCCCGGCGGCGAGACGAGCGCCCCCTCGCGCAGCGGCGAGCGGATGGCAACGTCGCAGCAAGCCGCGGGCAACCGGCGGCGGCGACGGTCCGCGGATGAAGATGATCCTGACCGCACTGGTGACGCTCGGCCTGGCCGGCGTCGCCGTGCCCGCCGCCCACGCGAGCACCGTCACCTACGGCGCCGATGGCGCGCTCGTGGTGACCGCCGCCCCCGGCGAGACCAACCGCATCGGCATCCAGTCCGATCCCAGCGACACGACGCGGGTGCGCGTCTACGAGGGCAAGCCCGACCTGACCGTGACGGCGCCGGCGACGTGCGCGGCGATCGGCGTCGACCTCGTGAGCTGTCCGCTGCCCGCGGCCGGCGTGCGCGTCGACCTCGGAGACGGCGACGACGACGGCTACATCTCCTCCGACCTGCCCAATGTCCCGATGGCGATCTCCGGCGGCGCCGGCAACGACGACCTGCGCGCCTCGCTCGACGGCCAGCCGACGACGCTCGACGGCGGACCGGGCGCCGACAAGCTCCAGGGCGGCCCCGGGACGGACACGCTGATCGGCGGCGACGGCAACGACGACCTCGACGGCTGGTCGGGCTCCGACCGCCTCGACGGCGGCGCCGGCGACGACGTGCTCAGCGGCGACGCCAACCGCCAGCCCTCGCCCGACGTGATCGACGGTGGCCCCGGCTATGACCGGATCGACTGGACCCGCTCCAGCTACACGGAGGCGAACACCTACAACGTGACGCTCGGCGCCGGCGCCGACGACGGCCTGCCCGGCGAGGGCGACGACGTCCGCAACGTCGAGAAGGTCCAGACCTACGGCCCGAGCACGCTGGTCGGCACCGACGCCGACGAGTACCTCGAGGTCGTCCAGGTCACGTCGCCCAGCACGATCCGCGGCGGCGGCGGCAACGACACGCTGCGCGCGAGCGACGGCCCGGACACGATCGACGGCGGCGCCGGCGACGACAACATCGACGCCGGCTTCGGCGACGACACGATCACCGGCGGCCCCGGCCGCGACAGCATCGCGGGCGACCGCCGCGGCGGCGACTGCGGCCCGATCTGGTGCAAGCTGCCGTTCGGCAACGACACGATCGACGCGCGCGACGGCGAGCAGGACAGCGTCAGCTGCGGCTTCGGCGACGACACGGTCTACGCGGACGCCGTCGACGTCGTCGCCCCCGACTGCGAGCACGTCACCCGCGGCGCCGCACCGGCGCCCGGCCCCAACACGACGCCCGGGGCGACGAAGGCGCTCGCCGTCTCGGCGAGCAAGGTGAAGCTGGCACGCGCCCTCGCCCACGGCCTCAAGCTCCGGGTGACCGTGCCGTCCGCGGGCAAGCTGACCGCCACGGCCAAGGGCGCGTCGGGCTCCTCAAAGGTCAAGAAGGCCGGTCCGGCCACCGTGGTCCTGCGCTTCACGAAGGCCGCGAAGAGGTCGCTTCGCCGCAAGCGCAGCGTCAAGCTGCTCGTGACCGTGCGCTTCGGCGCCCTCGACGGGTCGCTGAAGGTCACGCTCGAGCGCTGACCCCATACTGTCGGCCGTGCCATTCTCGGTCCAGCTCGGCCTGCTGCTCGCGCTCGTCACCTCACTGATGAGCGTCGTGGGGTTCTTCCTCAAGCACGCCGGCGCCGTCGCCGCCCCCGCCGTGGAGTGGCGGCGGCCCTGGGCCAGCACGGTCGCGCTGTTCCGCTCGCCGGTCTACACGATCGGCTGCGTCGTGGCGACGACGTCGTGGGGCTTCCACGTCGGCGCGCTCGCGCTCGCGCCGATCTCGCTCGTGCAGTCGGTGATCGCCGGCGGCCTCGTGCTCGTCACGATGGTCGCCGGCCGCGTGTTCCACCAGCCCGTGACGCGGCGCGAGTGGATCGGCGTCGCGCTCACCGCCGCCGGCCTCGCCTTCCTGGCCGCCACGCTCGAGAAGACCGGCGACTCCGCGCACGCCGACTACGACGACCTGGTCCTGCTGGCGGCGGTCGGCGCCGTCACCATCGCCGGCGCCGCGCTCGCCTACCGCGGGCGCACCGGCCCGCCGCTGGCGGTCGCCGCCGGACTGATGTGGGCGGGGTCGGACGTGACGATCAAGGCGGTGAGCGGGAAGGCCGGCGACCTCGGCGTGCTCGTGATCGTCCACCCGTTCGCGTTCGTGATCCTCGCGCTCTCGCTCGTCGGCCTGCTCGTGTCCGCCCGCTCGCTCCAGCTCGGGCCGGTCGTGTCGGTGATCGCGCTGACGAGCGCGACGGCCAACGCGCTGACGATCGCCGCCGGGCCCGTGGTGTTCGGCGAGCCGCTGCCGACCGAGGCCGGCGCGCTGCTCGTGCGCCTCGCCGCGTTCGCGCTCGTGATCGCCGCCGCCGCGCTCACTCCGCCGCCGATGCGGCCTGGATCTGCTCCCGCAGCCACTCGCGCATGACATCGTTGACGCGAAGCCCCATCTCCAGCACCGGGCGGAAGCCGCCGCGCCGGCCCGACGCCTCGAGCTCCTCGCGCAGCGCGCGCATGCTCGCGTCGTGCGCCTCGAGATAGGCGAGCTCGCCTTCGAAGAACGCGCGCCGCTCGGCCGGCTCGAGCAGGAACGCGAGGAACCAGCGCACGGCGGTCTCGCTGCGCTGGCCGCGGCCGGGCTCCTCCTCGGCCATCCAGCGCCGGACCTCGGCGCGACCCGCGTCGGTGACCGCGAACGTGCGGCTCCCGCGCGCGCCCTCGCCGACCACCTCGACCATCCCGGCCTGCTCGAGCTTGGCCAGCTCGGGATAGATCTGGCTGTGCCCGGCATGCCAGGCGTGGCCGAGCGAGTCGTCGAAGCGCCGCGTGAGCTCGTAGCCGTTGGACGGCGCCAGGGCGAGCAGTCCGAGGATCGAGTGGCGGAGCGAGATGTCCCAAGTTTGACATGTCGGAATTGACATGTCAGTCTCGACATATGCCAGTCGCCGACCAGTTCTCCCCTGCCCGCCAGCGGCTGCTGCTGGCCGCCGTCATGTCGGGTCTGCTCCTCGCGATGCTCGACCAGACGATCGTCGGGACCGCGCTGCCGACGATCGTGCGCGAGCTCGGCGGCTCGTCGCTGTACGTGTGGGCGATCACCGCGTATCTCGTGCCGGCGACCGTCACCCTGCCGATCTACGCGCGGCTGTCGGACCGCTACGGGCGCAAGGCGCTGCTGCTGACCGGCATGGCGCTCTTCCTGACCGGCTCCGCGCTGGCCGCGACGGCGCAGGACATGACGCAGCTGATCGCGTTCCGCGGATTGCAGGGACTCGGCGCGGGCGCACTCGAGGGGCTGAGCTTCATCCTCGTCGCCGACTTCTTCGGCGGGCGCCGCAACGCGGCGCTGCAGGGCGCGCTGGCGGCCTTGATGGGCGTGAGCTTCATCGCCGGGCCGCTGATCGGCGGGTTCCTCGCCGACCAGGTCGGCTGGCGCTCGGTCTTCGCGGTCAACCTGCCTGTCGGCGTCGCCGCGATGGCCGTCGTCGCGCGCGTGCTGCCGGGCTGGATCGGACGCAGCGAGGCGCGGTCCACCCCACTCGACGTCGCCGGGATCATATCGCTGACGGCGGCCGTCGGACTCCTGCTGGTGGGACTCAACGAGCGCACGCGCGCCGACGCGTCCGGGATGCTCCCCGCCTGGACGGAGCCGCGCGTCGGCGGCCTGATCGCCGCCGGCCTCGCGCTGCTGGCGGCGTTCGTCGCGATCGAGCGGCGGGCGGCCGCGCCGATCGTGCCGCTGCGGCTGCTGACCGACCGGCGCACCGGCGCGATCCTGCTGTCGGGCGCGACGGCGATGTTCGGCCTGTTCGCGGGCGTGCTGCTGCTGCCGCGCTACTTCCAGACGGTGCGCGACGTCAGCGCGACGCACTCCGGGCTGCTGATCTACCCGCTGATGCTCGGGCTGCTCGTCGCGGTCAACGTCGCGGCGGCGATCATCGTGCGCCGGCTCGCGTTCCGCGGGACGGTGCTGTGGGGCTACGCGCTGGCGGCGCTCGGCGCGCTCGGGTTCGCGACCTTCGACGGCTCGACGCCGGACTGGCAGTCGCTCGCGTTCATGGGCCTGCTCGGCGTCGGCATCGGGCCGACGCTCTCAGGACTGCAGATCGCGCTCCAGCGCTCCATCGCCCCCGCCGACATCGGCGCGGCGATGGGCACGCTGCTGCTCGGGCGCCAGATCGGCGGCGCGATCGCGCTGGCGGCGGCAGAGACGATCTACCGCGCGCGCGAGCACGCGGGAGCGTCAGCCGCGGTCGCCACCGGGACGGGCGTGCTGGCGGTCGCGCTGGCGGGTGCGCTGATCGCTGCGCTGGCGCTGGCGTCGCTCCCGCGCGGCGCGGGACGGCTGCCGCAACCGGCGATGTCGAGTCCCGCCGGCTGACTCCGACCTGGTCATGAGCGATGAGTTCCAGGCCCCGGTCTGGTCTCAACAGGCAAATGACGAACCGGAGGATCGAGATGACCGCGAACGAGCAAGGGCAGCGCCGGCTCGCCCTCTACGTGCTGTGCGCCGGAATGCTGATGATCGTGCTCGACGCGACCGTCACGAACGTGGCGCTGCCGTCGATCCAGGACGACCTCGGCTTCTCGTCCTCCAGCCTCGCGTGGGTCGTGAACGCGTACATGATCGCGTTCGGCGGCCTGCTGCTGCTCGCCGGCCGGCTCGGCGACCTGATCTCCCGCAAGCGCGTCTTCCTCGCCGGCCTCGGGGTCTTCGTCGCTGCATCGCTGCTGTGCGGCGCGTCGCAGAGCCAGGAGATGCTCGTGGCGGCGCGCTTCCTCCAGGGCGCCGGCGGCGCGCTGACCTCGGCCGTGATCCTCGGGATGATCGTGACGATGTTCCCCGAGCCGCGCGAGATGGCGAAGGCGATCGGCGTCTACGCGTTCGTCGCCTCGGCCGGCGGCGCGGTCGGCCTGCTCGCCGGCGGCGTGCTCACGCAGGCCATCAACTGGCACTGGATCTTCTTCATCAACGTCCCGATCGGGATCGCCACCGCGATCCTGGCCTCGCGGCTGATCGACCACGACAAGGGCATCGGCCTCTCCCGCGGCGCAGACCTCCCGGGCGCGGCGCTCGTCACGAGCGCGCTGATGCTGGCCGTCTACACGATCGTCAAGCCGGCCGCCGAGAACGGCTGGGGCGACGCCGGGACGCTGTCGCTCGGCGCGATCGCCCTGGCACTGCTGACCGCCTTCGTCGTCCGCGAGGCGACGGCGGCCAACCCGCTCATGCCGCTGCGCGTCTTCCGCTCGCGCAATGTCACGGGCGCCAACCTGGTGCAGGTCCTGTCCGTCGCCGGGATGTTCGGCACGTTCTTCCTCGGCGCCCTCTACGTGCAGCGCATCCTCGGCTACGACGCGCTCGAGACCGGGCTCGCGTTCCTGCCGGTGACGTTGATCATGGGCACGCTGTCGGTCCGCTACAGCGAGCCGCTGATCACGCGCTTCGGCGCGCGCAACACGCTCCTCCCGGGCCTCGTCCTGATCGCGGCGGCGCTGGTCCTGTTCGCGCAGGCGCCGGTCGACGGCAGCTACGCGACGCACGTGCTGCCGGTGATGGTCCTGCTCGGCACGGGCGCCGGCCTCTGCTTCCCGGCGCTGATGGGCCTCGCGATGTCGGCCGCGACGCCCGAGGATGCGGGCCTGACGTCCGGCCTGATCAACACGACGGCGCAGGTCGGCGGGGCGCTCGGCCTGGCGGTGCTGGCGACGCTCTCCTCGTCTCGCGCCGGCTCGCACCCCACGCCGGCGTCGCTCACCGGCGGCTACCACCTCGCGTTCTACGTCGCCGCCGCGCTCACCGTCGCCGCGATCGGCGTCGCGCTGACGGTGCTGCGGCAGCCCAAGGCCGCCGAGGCGCCGCACGGCGCCGGCGAGCCCGTCCTGACGCACGCCTGATCTGCCGCCGGCCACCGCGCCCCAGGTAGGGTTCGCGCATGACCGCCGTCGGGCTCGAGCTGGCGCGCGAATGGCACGACGCGATCGGCCAGCGCGTGGCCTACGCGCCCGACGGCAGCGCGTGGGCCTGCTCGTCCCGGCAGGAGCTGCGCCTGTTCGAGGACGATGCGCTCGTCGCGGCCGAGGGCGTCGCGGGCGAGATCCTCGGCGAGCTGACGTTCTCCTCCGACGGCGCCCGCGTGCTCGTCGCCCCGCTCGCCTACGACCGCGGCGCGCGCGCCTGGGCTCCGCGGCCGCCCGTCGCCGAGACGCTCGCGACCGGCCTGCCGAGCGAGGCCGCCGAGGGCTTCATGGCGAGCGCCGGCGCCTGGGCGCCTGACGGCAGCGCGCTCGCGCTCTACGGCGAGTACCGCCCGCCGCGCGGGACCTCCGCCGGCGCCGGCTGGAGCGGCCCGCCGGCCCGCCTGGTGCTGCTCGACGGCGACGCGCCGCTCGTGATCTGGGAGGGCACGCGCTCGGAGCCGAGGACGGCGATCGTCGTCGGCGACGCGCTCGTCGCCTCCGGGGGGCGCGCGATCGACGTGCGCGACCGCGCGTCCGGCCGCCCGCTCGCGGTGCTCGCCGCGTTCGCCACCGTCGCCCGCACGCTGCGGCTCGACGGCGCGCACTTGGCGGCCGGCTCCGCGGACGGCACCGTCGCCGTCTGGGACTCCGGCACGTGGGAGGAGGTCGCGCGCTGGCTCGCGCACGAGGGCGAGGCGGCCGGGCTCGCGTGGCACCCCGGCGGCGAGGCGCTCGCGACCGGCGGCGAGGACGGCCTCGTGCGCCTGTGGTCGCTCGCCGGCGACCTGCTCGGTCAGCTCGACGCCGGCGCGCCCGTCACCGGCCTGGCCTTCCACCCCTCCGGCAAGCGCCTGCTGGCCGCGCGCGCCGGGCCGGCCGGCGGCGTGGCAGCCCTAGAGCTGGTCGCGTAGCTCGACCCAGTCGTGGTGGACGAACGCCGTCCCGGGACGGTGCTCGATCGCGTACCAGTCGCCCGACGTGCCGATCAGGCTCACGCGCGCCCCCCGCGGCAGCAGGTCGAGCGAGTCCGCGCCGACGTCGGGGCGCCGGCGCACGTGCAGGCTCGAGGCGGTGACCGCGCCGCGGCGGGTGATCGGCTCGACCCGGAAGTCGTTGACGCCGTCGCCGTCGAGGTCGACGTTGTTCGGGGGCGCCGCCGGACCGCCCACCGGAGGGGTCGCCGCCGGCCCGCGCACGCCGATCGCGATCTCCACGTCGGCCTGCGTCGACATGCCGCCGAGCAGCCCGTCGATGCCGAGCGCGGGCGGGAATCCGGGGTTGCCGCCGACGACCGCGCGCAGGAAGTCGCGGCAGGTCGCGTCCGGCGCGCCGCGGGCGGCGCCGAGGAGCGAGAGCTTCAGCTGCCCGGGCGTGGCGCGCGGCGCGTCGGCGACCGGAATCAGCTCGCCGAGCTTCGCGCCCAGCAGCGGGATGTCGACGAAGCCCTTGGCGGTGTTGCACGTGAACGCCGCACCGCCGAGCTGGGCGAGGAACGCCGCCTTCTTGGTCGCGTCGTCGTGCAGCCAGCGCTGGAGGATCACGAGCGGGATGCGCGGTTGCGTCGCCCACAGGTCGGTCGGCGTGACGCCGTTGAAGATCGTCGCCACCTGCGCCGCGGGAACGCTCGCGAGCGCGCCGACGCGGCACTGCTCGGCGTGCTTGAGCTCGCTCAGGTCGCCCGCGCAGTTGCCGAGCCGGCGGATCAGCTCGCCGTTGTCGGAGTTGGCGCCGACGATCGTGTAGAGCGTGCGGATGATGCGGGCGTCCCAGTCGGGCGTAGGCGCCTCGGTCGCCAGCCGGTTGCGCATCGCGTCCAGCGCCGACGTGCCCGGCGGCGAGGCGGCGCGGTCCGCCGCCCACACCTCCAGCACCGCGCGCAGCGCGCCCTGCGGCTCGGTGCCGCCGCGGATGTAGTCGATCTTGGGCGCCGTCAGCATCGGATCCGCGCCGCCGGCCGCGACGATGTCGAGGTTGCCGGACGGGTCCATCAGCCCGACCTGCCCGAAGGAGGCGTTGGCGCCGCGCACGCTGACGTTGCTCGCGGCCGCGGCCTGGCCGAGGTAGGTGGCAAGGCTCGGCTCGGCGGAGATCGCGGCCTGGACCTGCGCCGCCGCCCTCCTCGGGTCGGGGTCCAGCGGCGCGTTGACCGAGTTGGACGCCGTCAGGCAGCCGTTGAGCACGATGCGGGCGCTGCCGTCGGTCGCCATGTGCGCCAGCAGCTCGTGCAGCAGCCTGTCCGTGTCCGCGGTCTGACCAGGCGCCGACGTGATGTCGTGACCGAGCTCCGCACGCTCGGGCGCCTCGCCGGCGTCCAGCGCGGTGGTGTCCATCGTGCCCGCCATCTGGATCACGTTGCTGTTGCCGTGTCCGGCGAACATCACCTGCGAGACCTGGTTGCCCTGGCCGTAGCGATGGGCGAGCGGCGAGAGCTCGGAGGAGATCTCGTCCAGCGTCTCCTTGCCCTCGATCAGCAGCGTCAGATGGCGCGCTTCGGTGATCACCGCGGTCAGGTTCGGATCGCGGTGGAAGGCGCCGTTGTGGTCGAAGTTGGAGTGCAGGATCAGGAACAGCGGCCGGTCCTTGGCCGTGTGGCGGCGGTTGAGCACGAGCGCGTCCAGCGCGGCCTTCTCGAAGCGGTGGAAGTTGCGGACGTCGGCCAGGCGGCTGCTGTAGGCGATCGGATCGGCGCCCTCGTTGCGCAGCGCCAGATAGGAGTCGATCTCGGCGCCGGGCGCCTCCAGCAGCGGGTGGCAGCGGCGGCAATAGGCGATGAAGTCGTCCAGGTGACCGGAGTCGACCAGGTCGCCGAGCGAGTCGGCATCGGTCTGCTTGAAGATCGTGTGGCTGACGCCCGGCCCCGGCATCGCCTCGAGCTTCCTCACCGCCTCGCCCAGCACCTGGGCGCGCGCGACGTCGGCGGTCGGCTGCACCTGGATCGTGACGTGCGACTGCGCGACCGCCTGGGCGTAGCTGCGCAGCTTCGCCCGCACGCTGAACGTCAGCCCCGTCGCGACCAGGTCGCGGACGGTCATCGTGCCGCAGCCGGCGAGCACCGGCCGGACGCCGCCGTCGTCCTCGCGCGCGAACTCCAGCAGCGCGCGGAGCTTGGCCTTGAACGCGGGCCCCAGCGTGGGCGTGGCGGCGGGCCGCCCCGGCTCGGCCGCCCAGTCGGCCTGGCCTTCGGCGAACCTCTCGAACTCCTCGAGCGTCATCGCCTCGAGCTCGGCCTGCGTGTGATGGACCGAGGCGACCGGCGGCGGCGCGACGGCGGGAGCGCCGCCGATGCGGGCCAGCATCGCGGTGACGGCGGAGTTGCCCGCCGCGCGCTGCAGCGCCAGCAGGCGGCCGACGGCCGGGGCGGCGGGAGCGGAGGGCGGCTTCGGCGCGCGCTCAGGCCCCGGCTGCGCTTCCCGCTGCTCACGCTCCGGCCGGGTCACGGCGCGACGCTACCGGAGTCCCGCGCGTACGGGCAAGCGCCATTCGTGAAGCCGTTCTGGCGCTGCGCCCCCTGAGCGGGTACTGGTTAAGCGATGAAGGTACTGATGCTCGGGGCGCCCGGGAGCGGGAAGGGCACGCAAGGCGCGCGGCTCGCCCGCGAGCTCGGCGTCGACCACATCTCCTCCGGCGACCTGCTGCGCGAGGCCGTGGCGGAGGACACGCCGCTCGGCCGCGAGGTCGCGTCGCACATGGACGCGGGCCGGCTCGCGCCGGACGAGCTGGTGACCGAGGCCGTCCTGCCGGTGCTCGGGCACCACGACGGCTACGTGCTCGACGGCTTCCCGCGCACGCTTCCGCAGGCCCGGCAGGTGGACTTCGACGCCGTCGTCCACCTCGACGTGCCCGAGACGGAGCTGGTGCGCCGGCTGCTCGGACGGGGGCGCGAAGACGACCGCGAGGACGTGATCGCCGAGCGCCTGCGCGAGTACCAGCGCGACACGCGCCCGCTCGTGGACCACTACCGCGACGTGCTGGTGGAGGTCGACGGCAACCGGCCGGAGGACGAGATCGCCGCCGAGCTGCGCGAGCGCGTGCACGACGCGTAGCGCAGCTCAGCGCATCGCCTCCAGCGCGGCGGCGACCGTCGGCCGCCGCGCCGCGCCGCGGCGGGCGAGCGCGAAGACGTGGCGGCGCGGGGCGTGCTCGAACTCGGTGAAGCGCACGCCGGGCGCGGGCGTGCACGCGAGCGCCGGGAGCAGCCCGATGCCGAGGCCGGCGGCGACGAGCGCGACGTGCACCGACGCCTCGTCGGCGCGGTGCGCGAACCGCGGCTGCAGGCCGGCCGCGCGGCAGGCCAGCTGGAGCGCGGCGGCGTACTGCGTGCCGGCGAGGCCGCCGATCCACGGCAGGGCGTCCAGGTCGGCCGGGGCCGGGCCGTCGGGGAGCACGAGCAGCAGCGGCTCGCTCAGCAGCGGGTGGCGCTCCAGCCCGCCGGCGGGCGCGTCGGCGACGCCGTCGTAGCTCTCGGAGACGAGCAGATCCAGCTCACCCGCGCGCAGCAGCGGGATCCCCTCCTCCGGCTCGTGCTCGCGAATCGTGCAGCCCAGCTCCGGGTGGCGGACGGCGAGCTGCCTGACGGCGGGCACGACGAGCGCCGTCGCGGCGCTCGGGAACGCCCCGATCACGAGCGCGCCCTTGACCGTCTCGTGCTCGGCGGCAAGCGCGGCCTCGGCGGCGTCGAGCTCCTGCAGGATCCGGTCCGCACGCCGCACGAGGGCACGCGCGGCCGGCGTCAGGCGGACGCGGCGGCCGTCGCGCTCGAGCAGGGCCACGCCGGCCTCGCGCTCGAGCTGGGCGAGCGACTGGGAGACCGCCGAGGGCGTGTAGCCGACCGTGCGGGCGACGGCGGCGATCGTCCCGCGGCGCGCAAGCTCGCTCAGGAGGCGGAGGCGCTTGACGTCGAGCATCAGCTGAGCTTACGCTCGGCGGTAGTCATCGGTGCTTGTGCTTGTGCTGTGCGCCCCGCACACTCGGCGCGTGTCCTCAGACCGCTACGAGCCGCTGCCCGGATTCGCCCAGCTCCCGGGCTGGCTCTGGCGCCGGACCGGGGTCGCGGTCCGGATCGCGGTGGGCGTGACGCTGGTGGCAGCGATCGCCGCGGCGGCGGTGCTGGCGCCCTCGATCAGCCACTCGCGCTCGGAGCGCTCGGCGCGCTCGGCGCGGATCGTCGCCGCGCAGCACGCGCGGATGATCCGCGAGCTGCAGGCCGAGCAGAGCCCGCGCAGCGGCCGCTCCCGTTCGGTGGCCCCGGCCGGCGCCTCTTCGCACGCCCGGCTCGACGCCCGCGCGGGGCTCATGTCCGACGTCTCCTCGGCGATCCTCACCGACGCCCGCCGGCGCGTGGCGGAGCGCCGCCTGCGCGGACCGATCCTGCGCGCCACCTGCGAGCGCTTCCCGCGCACCGTCGGCGGGACGCCGCCCGAGCGCGACCTCTCGCGGACCGACGGCCGCTACGCCTGCGTCGCCGTGGTCGCCGACATCCAGCGCAGCGCGGGCGGCGAGGCGGGCGCGATCGGCTATCCGTACCGCGCCCTCGTGCACTTCGACAGCGGGCGGTTCGCCTACTGCAAGATCTCCGGCCGCCCGGATCCGATCCCGGATCCCGCCGTCACGACGCCGCGCGCCTGCGGCGGCACGTGATCCCAGTGCGGACGTCCAGTTGGCGGCGAGCGCCGCTGCGCCTACTCTTCGCGGCACATGACCGGAATGGATATGGATGCCTGATCGCAGCCGCTGCCCCGACTGCAGGGAGCGAGTTTCGCCCTACGCGGCCGGCTGCGCGATCTGCGGCGCCGATCTCGACACGCGCCGCTGGGACTCGGGGCCGGGCGCGCTGAACCGCGCCGGATCGTTTCTCGCCGCGCTCAGCTTCGGGGCCGGCTATCGCCTTCCGCTCGCCGTCTTCGTCGCGGTGCTGCTCTTCGGCGGCTCCTGGCTCGCCGGCCTGTTCGGCTAGCGGCCGAGCTACGCCGCCGAGTCCGCGTCCGGCTTGCGCGGGCCTGCCGTCGCATCCTTGAGGTCGGGCTCGGCATCCGCGGGGATCGGCGGCCGGGCGTCGGTCGTCGCGTCGGCCGCGTCGCCGGCCTCGAGGTCGATCCCCTCCGAGGTGGCGGGCTCGTCGCTGCCCGTCGTGCGCCCGAGCGCGGCGCTCTTGAGCTCGGGATCGGTGCCGAGCTTCTCCTCGGGCGCATCCGATCCCCCCAGCCCGGCGGGGACGACGCCCTCCGCCGCGGCCTGGACCCACTCGCCCTTCTCCCGGGCCTCGGCGTCGCCCGGTGTCGTCCCGCCGCGCTGCTCGCTCGGGTCGACCCGCTCGTCGTCGTCCATGGACGACTGTCTACCCGCGCTGGGCCGTCAGCAGGCGGGGGCCCGCCGCGGGCTTTGCCTGCTGCGGCGAGACCTCCTCCACGACGGGAACCACGAAGGAGTGGTCGGTGGACGGGCGGCGGCTGGAGGTGGCGAGGACGGTCATGGCTGGCTCTCTGTCTGCGTGGCGGCTTTGGAGGAGCTGCGGTGTACTGGAAACGTTCTCGCAGCCGGGGCCGCGATGGCACACGGCTGGCTGGCGTCTCGCGCGGACTCAACCCGCGTTTCGAGGTCGGGGTTCCACCCGGCGACCGGGGGTTGGCCGTACCTGCAGGTGCGGAGCGGTCAGCGCCTGCGGCGCGCGGTGTAGCGCTTGCCCGCGCGAACGATCGCCGTCCTGCGCCTGACGAGGTCGCGGACGCTCACGGCGCCCTTGGCCACGAGCGTGAGCGTGGCGCCGCAGCTGTCCTGCGTGAGCCAGCGCGTGCCGCGCACGGTCGCGGAGCTGTACTGCCCGCGGGTCCGGAAGGCGCCGGAGCCGTCGCCCCACAGCTTGCGCGACCTCTTCTTCGCGGCCGCCGCAGAGCCGCGGCCGCGGCGCGGGCAGCTGAGCTTCTCGGTCAGCGTGAGCGTCGCGAGCGGCTTGGAGCCCTTCGTCTGCGTGAGCGTGAAGAGCCCGTCGTAGAAGTCGGCCGAGGCGGTCCTGCCCTTGCCCTGCGCGGCGGTGATCGTGATGCGCCCGGCGCGCGTGTCGATCGAGGCGCCGACGGGGATCTGCGCGGCGGCGGTCAGCGGCGTGTAGCGGGTGCCGCGCGGCAGCTTGATCAGCACCTTGCCGGAGACGGGCGTGACGTTGACCGTCTTGCCGGCGACGGGCGCAGGCAATGGCGGAACCGGCGTCGGGGCGGGCGGCGGCGGAGGCGCGGGGTTCAACAGCGCGCTGAACGTCTCGTTCGTGATCTCCGACACGGCGAGGTCCGGGCGTCCGTCGCCGTCGAAGTCCGCGGCGGCGATGCCGTTCTGCGCGCCGGCGAGCGGGATCGCGGGGTCGCGCGTGAAGCCGCCGGCGGCGTTGCGGCGGAGCACGTCGACCGCGCCGCTGTTCGCGGCGACGGCGAGATCCGGCCGGCCGTCGCGGTCGAGATCCGCGGCGGTGATGCCGACAGGACCGGCGCTGACGGCGATCGGCGAGCCCGCCTCTTCGGCGAAGCCGCTGTTCTGCGCGTTGCGCAGCAGGATCGACACGGTGCCGGAGCCGTAGTCGGTCGTCGCGAGGTCGGCGCGGCCGTCGCCGTTGAAGTCGGCCGTGGCAATGCCGCCGGGGCGCTGGCCCACCGGGACCTGCGGCTCGGCGGCGAACCCGCCGGCCGGCACGCGGATCAGGACGGACACGCTGTTGCTGCCGACGTTGATCAGCGCGATGTCGGTCAGCCCGTCGCCATTGAAGTCGGCCGCCGTGTTGACCGAGGGCTGGGTCCCGGTCGCGATGTCCGGCTGTGGCGCGAACCCGGTGCCCGTGTTCAGCAGGACCGCGGCCTGGCCGGCGTTGTAGAGCGACACCGCGAGGTCCGTGAGGCCCTGGCCGTCGAAGTCGCCCGCGACGATCGCCTGCGGGTTGCCCGGGATTGAGATCGTCTGCCCGCTCGCGAACCCGCCGCCGGGCTGCCGCAGGAGCACCGAGACGCTGCTGGAGCTGTAGTTGGCCACCGCGAGGTCGAGTAGGCCGTCGCCGTTGTAGTCGCCGACCGCAGCGCCGCCCGGCCCCGAGCCGACCGCGAACGGCGAGCCGGCCTCCTCCGCGAACCCGCCGCCCGGCTGCCTCAGGAACACCGAGACCGTGCTCGGCGTGCCGTTGACCGTCGCCACGTCGGGCGCGGACGTGTTTGCGGCCCGCGCGGCCTCGGTACGCCCTTCGCACATCACCAACGGCGCTCCGGCGCCGGAAGGATGCGGGATGGCCGCTTCGAATCGGTACGCCGGCGGGCCGTCGCCCAGCGGACTGGCCGACGTGCTCGATCTGATCCTCGACAAAGGCCTCGTCATCGACGCCTACGTCCGCCTGTCGCTGGTCGGCATCGAGATCCTGACCGTCGACGCCCGCATCGTCGTGGCCAGCGTGGACACCTACCTCCGCTTCGCCGAGGCCGTCGGCCGGCTCGATCTGGAGGCCGCGAAGGAGACGCCGCTCGAGCTCAAGCGCACCGCGAAGTCGCGTATGAAAAGAGCCGCCGCCGGAGGCGCGGTGGACGCCGTCACAGACGAGATCGCCGACGCCATCCCCGACGACTGATCACTTACCGTTAACCGAGCGGACCATCATGGGTAACGGTGACCCATGTCCGATTTCGTAGGAGAAGCGGTGACGCAGCGCCTCGCGGGCGACGAGCCGTCGCGGCTGCGCGCATTGGGCGCCGCCATCATCATCGGCGCCGGCGCCGCGGTGCTCGCCTACCGCCTCCTGCGGTCAGGCGGCGGCTCGGACGACGGCTAGCGGCGAGCGCCGCGCTTGACGCGTCCCTTGGCCGACCGGCCGGCGCCGCGCCCCCGTGCGGCCTTGCCCTTGGCGGCGGTGGATCGCTTGCCGGTCAGCTTGCCGAACGCCTCGAGGACGCGGCCGGCGAGGGTATCGACGGCGCCCGCGGCGCGATCGCGTCGTGACGACCTCATTGGATCGATCCTTTCTGGGGCTTTGGCGTCATTCACTCGGCGCGAGCGGGCTCGCGCTCCTGCAGCTTGAGGTCGTCCTCGGCGCCCGGCACACCGGTCTCGATCTGGCGCGCCCGCTCGGTCTCGGCATTGAACTCCGCGCCGAGCAGGATCGCCATGTTCGTGACCCACAGCCAGACGAGGAACACGACCACCCCGCCGAGGGTTCCGTACGTCTTGTCATATGACCCGAAGTTGGCCACATAGAGCGCCAGGGCGATCGAGGCCAGGACCCACAACGCGAGCGCGAGCAGCGCTCCGCCCGTGACCCACCGGACGCCGCTGACGCGCGCATTCGGCGACGTGTAATAGAGCGCGCCGAAGATCACCAGCACGAGGATCACCATGGCCGGCCACTTGGCGAGCCGCCACGCCGTCAGCGCCATGTCGCTGATGCCGAGCGAGGCGCCGAGCGCGCCGACGATCGGCCCGCTGAGCACGAGCGCCAGGGCGACCAGCGAGGCCAGCACGATCAGCACGAAGGTGACGACGACCTGCAGCGGCTTGAGCTTCCAGAACGGCCGTCCCTCGTCGACCTCGTAGATGGTGTTGGACGCGTCGGCGAACGCGCTCACGTAGCCCGATGCCGCCCACAGCGCCGACAGCACGCCGACGACGAACATCACCCCGGCGGTGCCGCGGTTGGCGGTGATGGACTCGATCGGCCCCTGGAAGGTCTTGGCGGCGGACGCGGGGCCGAGCTGTGAGACGGTGTCGGTGAGGACCTTGGTGACACGCTCCGGGCTCGCGAACAGCCCGACGAGCGAGACCAGGACGAGCAGCGCGGGAAACAGCGAGAGCACCGCGTAGTAGGTCAGGGCGGCGCCCCAGTGGTTGAGCTTGTCGTGCTTGAACTCGACCGCGGTACGGGCGAGCGTGCCCTTCCACGTGCTCCGCGGCAGGGCGATGGGGCTGGTGAGGGCGCCTCTATGGGGCATTGGGGCCGCACCTTCACTTTCAGGTCGTTGCCCTGCTCTTCCCACCGTGAGCCGGCTTCGAAACCACCGCGGGTCAATGCACTTTGACAGTGACCGGCGGAGCTGTCAGTACGTGTTGACGTGTGCCACGCCGAATTCCGGGGATCCGTTTCGAGCGCACTTTCCGCGGGGACGCTGATCTCGCCATTCGCTCTCGGAAAAGGGGAAGACCGTGATCGGAGCGATCGTTCTAGGAATCGTGGCCGGGTACCTCGGCAGGTTGCTGATGCCCGGCCGCGACAAGATGGGGTTCATCGCCACCATGCTGCTCGGGCTCGCCGGTGCCGTCATCGGCTTCCTGGTGTTCACCGAGTTGCTCGGCATCGGCGACGACCGCATGTTCGACCTCGGTGGACTGCTGGGCGCGATCATCGGCGTGATGATCCTGCTCGCCCTCTACCGCGTCGCGCTCAAGGACAAGCGGCACCCGCTCGCGCGCTGACCCGCGCGAGGCGTGCTCAGCGCCTCCGCTCGGCGGCGGGAAGGGTCGCGGCCAAGCGCTCGATCCGCCGCAGGAGCGGGACGCTCGGCACGTTGTCCTGCGCCGCCTTCTCCATCAGGACCTCGAGATAGTCCGGCACCATCTCGCGCGGCAGGACCTCCTCGATGATCGCGAGTTGGGTCGCGCTCGGATAGCGGTCGTTACGGATCTTCTGGATCAGCACGTTGACCAGCCATCCATTCGCCTCGTCACGGGTCATCGCAGTCTCCTCGGTGGGTGTTTGACGGTCACAAGAGCCGGCCGAGCGGGCCGAGATCGAGATTGAGGTCCTCGTCGTCGAGACCGAAGGTCTCCTTCAGCTCGTTCATGCGCGCCTCGAGCGCCATCAGCGTGCTCCCGAGCCGCTCCACGGTCTCGTCGTCGAGGCCGCCGGCCTCGACGCGCCGCAGCGCCTGACGCTCCATCAGCTGCCGCAGCAGCTCGACGATGGTCAGCACGAGCGAGGCGAGCCCGCGCTCGACGTTCTCCGGGTCCGCCCGGACGCGGCTCGTGAGCGCGTCGTCGAGGCGGCGCAGGTCGCGCGCGAACGGGTCGAGGTTGGCGGGTGCGGCCAGCAGCTTGTCGGCGGGCGAGTCCGTCATGTCACTCCTCGGCGTCGTCGACGAACGTGTAGGGGGGCCACGGTCCCGTGCAGAGGATGGCCAGGTCGGGGTGCGCGTTCTGCAGGCGCTCGACCGCCGTCCGGAACCGCGGGACGACGCGGCGGGGCACGAGGTACGCGCTCCTGAGGACCTCGTCGCCGCTGCGCCTCGCCTGCGTGCGCGCCTCGGTGGCCAGCGCCTGCAGCTCCTCGTGGACGGACGACGACCGCCGGCCGTCGCGCAGCTTTGCCATCAGGTAGTCGCGCCCGGAGGCCGGCGCCGCGACGGCGACGGCTTCGCGCGCGGCCGGCTCGAGGACACGGACGCCGAGCTCGACGTGGCCGCCGACGCGCTCCAGCGCGGCGACGAGCGAGTCCTGCCGCTCCACGAGGAACTGCCGCAGCGCGTCCTCGTCGTCCACTTGGCTCCCGAAGCGCATCGGCAGCACGGTGCGGTCGAGCATCAGGCGCTCCACCACGCGCTCGTGCCTCCACAGCGCGTCAGGCGCCGGCTCGGCGACCGACCGCTCGTGGCGCGTGAACACGGCCAGCAGCGCGCCCTCGCGCATGCCCTCGAGCGGAGCCTGTGCGAGCCCGCGGCGCCGGGGCGGGGTCAGTGTGGGCCGGTTGCAGATGCCGTAGACCCAGATCATCGGTGCGGCGCTCCGGGGACCGGGCGGATGGACATGCCGAGCTCCTCGGCGGTCGCGACCGAGGTGATCAGCGCGCGCAGGCCGACGTAGACGAGGTCGACGTCGGCGATCGAGAGCGTGATGTCGCCGCCGATCACGACGCCTCCGGCGAGCAGCCGGTCGACGAGATCGACGAGGGCGACCTCGCGCTGGCGGGCGATGTCCTCGCGCGTGGCGCTCATGCGACGAAGTGGTAGGGCGGCCAGGGTCCGGTGAGCTCGAGCGTCAGCCCCTGGTGCTCGCGCCCGAGCGCCTCGACCAGCGCGGCGAAGTCCGCGGCCTCGGCGCGCGGGACGAGGTAGGAGCCGTTGAGGACCATCTCCGTGTCGCGCCCGCTCACCCCACGGTCCTGCAGCCGGCTCAGGACCGCGCCTGCGGCGTACTCCGCGAGGCGGGCGTGGACGTCGGCCGCCGCCTCGGAGCTCTCTTCGGTCTGATCGCGCTGCGCGCGCCGGCGGGCGAGGTACTCGGTGCCGGAGGACGGCGACGGCTCGCTGCGCGGGGGCGCCAGGAACGCCTTGACGCCCCATTCGGCCTTGTCGTGCAGCCGCGTGAGGACGGCTGCGAAGCGGTCGGTCTCGGCGGCGAGCATGTCGCGTATCGCCTGCGGCGTCTCGTACAGCGTCCCCATCCGGAACGGGACGACGTCGCCCCGATCGAAGGCGGCCTCGAGCACGGCGTCGTGCGCGCGCGCCAGCGACGCGAGCGTCTCCATGTCCTCGAGGCGCTGCTGGAGCTCACCGGCCGAGAAGGGCGCGGCGCTGGCCAGCACGGCGAGCTTGCCGTGCGCGATCGGCGTGACCGGCCGGCCGGCGACGCCACGCGCGGGCGGGGCCGCCGGACCTGGCACGACCCCGTAGGCCCACAGCAGCGCGTCAGCCATCGCCGCCTTCCTCCACCCGATCGCCGCCCTTCTCGAGCCGCGCGAGCTGGCCTTCCATCCGCTCGAGCCGTTCGCGCAGGCGGTCGTTCTCCTCGACGAGCCGCCGGGAGTTGCTGTTGAGCTCCGGGTCGCTCTCCCACCAGTCGATCCCGATCTCCTTGGCCTTGTCGACGGAGGCGACGACGAGCCGGAGCTTGATCGTCAGCAGCTCGATGTCGAGCAGGTTGATCTGGATGTCGCCGGCGATCACGATGCCCTTGTCGAGCACCCGCTCGAGGACGTCGGCCAGGCTGTCGCTGCGCGGGTGGCCGCTCAGCTCGCTGCCGGTGCGGTGATTGATCGCCACGTCAGCCCCCTTCGTCGACGGCGGCGCGGTGGTATCTCCGGCGCCGCTCGAAGCCGAGCACGTCGCCGTCGTCGGAGATCGTCACGGCGTAGGTCGCGAGCAGGTCCATCGTGTTCGGCACGCGCTCGAGCTCGAGTACCTCGACGGTGACGACCCACCCGTCGCCGTTGCGGTGGAAGCCGGAGATCGTCTCCACGGGACGGCCGGTCACCTCGGCGACCTGCTGGCGCGCGGCGTGGAGCAGCTTCCGCGACACCACGTCAACGACCCTCCTGGTGCGCGCGCAGGGTGATCGTCAGATCGATCAGCTGGGCCTGGGCCTCCGCGAACTCCTCGTCGGACAGCTCGCCCGCCAGGTGCGCCGCCTCCAGCTCCGCGAGCCCACGCTCGGGCGACTCGGCCATCTCCAGCTCGCGCTCGGCCTCTTCCGCCAGTATCTCGGCGATCCATATGGTCCCGCGCACGGGAGCCAGCGGCAGCGTCAAGAGACCGGTGAAGAGGCCCACGCTCACCGCTCCTCGTCGAGGATCAGGTCGCAGAACGAGTACGGCGGCAGCGGGCCGACGTACCGGAACGCGAGCCGGTCGGCGTGCTCGGCGGACAGGCGCTGGACCGCCGCGTCGAGCCGCGACCGGCGCTGCGCGTCGACCAGGAGCTGGACGGTGACGGCCTGCTTCTCGCTCACGGGCGGCTCGACCCGGATGGCCTCCGCGGCCTCGCCGAGCGGCTCCACCAGCACGCGCTCGTCGAGCGCGCGCTGTTCCTCGACCGCCGCGGCCACCTCGCGGCCGAGGTCGATGCGCTGCTGATGCGACGCGGCGGGCGGCTCGCGCTCGAGCGCATCCGAGCGCCGCTTGAGCTCCGGATTGCGCCTCAGCACCTCACGCAAGAGACCTTCGTTGACGTAGTACGCCTTGACGGTCATCTGCTGGCGGCCGTCGAGCCGCTCGAACAGCGCCTCCAGATCCTCCGCATGGCGCTCGAGCAGGCGCTCGCGCACCTCGTCGTCGGTCGCCATCACGATGCCGAAGCGCATCGGGACCACGGTCCAGCGCTCGAGCAGCCCGGCAAGGACGCGGTCGTGGGCCTCCACGTCCGCCCGGCCGGCGGCGCGCCAGCTCTCCGGCACGTCGCTGACCACGGCGACGAAGCCGGAGGCTTCGATCTTGCGCACCGGCCCTGGCCGCGCGCCCACGCCGTCGCCCGAGACGCCGTCGAACGGCGCCCGGACGACGGCGTACACATAGACGGAGGACGTCCCGCCGTCCGTGGCGGGCAGTCCGGCGGCCGGCGATCCGCCGCTGCGGGTCATTCGCCGTCCTCCCGGCGCTTGCTGCGGCGCGGCCGGCGCACGGGCGCGCGCTCTTTCTCGTCATCGTCGTCGTCGGAGAAGACCTCCTCGAACTTCTCCTTGGCGGAGTCGATGGCGCCGCTCGTCTTGCTCTTGGCGGCGCCGCTCGTCATGCCCTCGACGAGCTCGGGGAGGCCCTGCTTGCCGTCCTCGTCGATGTTCAGCCTCCCGACCGCCTCGGCGAAGCGCAGGTACGTGTCCACGCTCGCCACGACGATCCGGGCGTCCACGGTCAGCAGCTCGATCCCGACGAGCGAGACCCGCAGGTAGAGGTCGATGACCAGGCCCTTGTCGAGGATCAGGTCGAGGACGTCGGCGAGCCCGCTGGGCGAGGGCCCGCCGACGTACCGGTTCTGCGATGCCGAGACGGCCATGTCTACGAGGCTCCGCGGCTCGGCGGGGCGGTGGAACGGCGGCGCCGGCGAGGCTTCGGCGCCTCCTCCTCCGGCTCCTCCTCTTCGGCCTCTTCCTCGTCGCGGGCGAAACGGCCGCGCTTACCGCTCGCCGCCGGCTCTTCCTCTTCCTCTTCCTCCTCCTCTTCTTCGTCTTCCTCGTATTCGTCCTCGTCCTCGGAGGCGACGGGCTCCTCCTCTTCCTCCTCGTCCTCGGAGGCGACAGGCTCCTCGTCCTCCTCCATCTCCTCGTCCTCAGCGGCGCGAGGCTCCTCGTCCTCGCGGCCTTCCTCCTCCTCGACGAGCTCGCCCTCCTCGATGCGCCCTCGCCACTCGCCCGTGGCCTCGTCGCGCAGCTCGATGAACGCCTTGAAGCGCATCAGGTCGGACTTGATCGCGCGGCGCGAGATCCGCATGCCCGACGCGGTCTTCTCGAACAGGCCCTTCGGCTGGAAGTCGACGGTCATGCAGATCCTGGTCAGGTGCTCGCTGAGCCGGTGGAACGAGACGACGCCGACCGTCTGCGGGCCGCCCTTGCTGCGCCAGGCGATGCGCACGCACGGCTCCTGATCGGTGATCTCCGCCTCCCAGGAGCGCCGGACGCTCCAGATGTTCTCGTGCCACATCAGCGTGGTGTCGTCGCGCTGCTCGATCCGCTCGACGCGGTGCATGAACTTCGGCCACTCTTCGAACTGCGTGAACTGGTCGTAGACCGTCTCGAGGTCGGCGCCGATGTCGATGAACTCCTCGACCGGCAGCCGCCGGCCGCGGCCGGTGCCGCTCGGCGACTCGCCTTCCTTCTTCTTCCCGCCGAACTTGCCGCCGAGCCCCGATGCGACGCCGCCGACCATCTCGGCAACGCCGCCGCCCTTCGAGGCCACGCCCTTGGCGAGGGCGGCGGCGCCCCCCGCCTCCTGGACTCGCGGCGCGACCTTGTCTTTCACCAGGCCCGGGCCCTGAGTGACGGCGTATTTGGCCGCAGACGTCGTCGCCTTGCGCATCACAGGCTTCAGGACCTCGATCGCGGCCTCCCGGAACGTGTCCCTGAGCTCGCTGGTGATGGTCCGGTTGGACTCGGAGTCCTCGGTCATATCGGGCGCTTCCTCCTCGCCGCGCGCGCCGTCAGCCTGCTCGGTCACGTTCTTGCCGCGGCGGGCGGCTTGCTTTGTGATCTCAGCCATATTCCGCACCTCCAGGTGCAGTCGCTTCTCGGGCGAGGCGGACGCTGGGGGATACCGCCTTGCCGAGCTTCCCCTGGCGTGGCGGCTACCCAAGCCTGCCGCTGCCGAAGCAGCGGTGTGGCAAAAACGCGCCCCTCGCCGCTGAGCCGAGCGCGCCGGGGCTCGCCGTACCGGCAAAACGGCCAGAATCCGCGATATCCGCTTGGCGTCAACGGGCCTTGACCGAGATGAGAGCCTCGGCTGGAGAAACAGACGTTGACACGCGCGTCAAGATGCGTTGACCGAGCGGAGAAGCGCCAGGTCAATTTGTATTGGCAGGACTCGTCCGTCAATTTGTGCTGATACGTCCCATGTGGGCTCCCAGCCGACAGGTAGGCGAATCGCTTGGCCGCCGGTCAGCGGATCACCCAGCTCGCGGCTGAGGCGGCCGCGGCGTCGACGCCGCTCGAGGCGCTGCGAAGGGTGACCGAGCTCCGCCGCGAGCTCGACACGTTCGAGCGCCAGCAGGTCGCGCGGGCGCTCGCCGAGGGGGCCACCTTCGCCAGGATCGCCCGCGGACTCGGCGTCTCGCGCCAGGCCGCCCACCGCCGCTTCCGCGAGCTCGCAGCGGCCGAGCTGCCGCTGCTCACGACACCCGAGGCGCGGCGCGTTCTCCGCTACGCGCGCGAGGAGGCGGCGGCGCTCGGCGCCGACCCGCCGCGCGGCGAGCACATCGTCCTGGCCGTGCTGCGCGCCGCCGACCTCCCGGCCGCGGCGCTGCTGCGCAGCGCGGGCATCACGCTCGAGCGCGCCCGCACCCAGGTCGAGGCCGCGACCCCGCGCACGCCGCTGTTCCAGCGCGATGCCGGGACCGAGGACATGCATGCGCTGCTCGCGGCGCCCGCGCGCGAGGCGCGCGGGCGCGGCCGCGGCCGGATCGAGGTCGAGCACCTGCTGCTCGGGACGCTGATCGACGAAACCGGCGGCGCGGCCCGGACCCTCCGCGCGCTCGGCGCCGACGTCGACGCGATCCGCCGGGGGCTGGGGGCGCTGCTCGAGTCCCAGCCGGCCTGAGCTCAGCCGAAGGTGAGCCCGAACCGCTCGCACAGCGCGGGGATCGACCCGAGGTCGGACTCGAGGCCCTAGCGAGCGTCGAGCGCGGCAAGCCACTCGGGCGCGGGCGGTCCGGCGGCGCCCGCGACGGCGAGCTCGTCGAAGAAGCGCTCGAGCCCGCCGGGGGCGATGATCTCGAGGATCCGGCAGGGCTCGTCCCCGTCGTTCCAGGACGTGTGCCACTGGTTGCGCGGCTTGTGGACGAGGTCGCCGGCTCGGCGTGGACGACGGCGTCGCCGAGCAGCGCGCCCATCCGCCCTTCGAGCACGTAGGAGTACTCGTCCTCGCGGCTGTGGCGGCGCAGCGGGGCGGCGAGCGCGCGACGGTTCCGGAGCTCGACGCGTGGATGGCGCGGTCGACGGATCCGATGCTCGCCGAGCTCGCCGCAGGCCTCTCCGCGGGCTTCGGCCGCCCGGAGGCGAATCCGCTCGTCGCGCTCGCGCTCGACTTCTGGACCTGGCAGCGCCTCGACCGCGAGGGGCTCGACGACGCCGCGGCCGCGGACGTGATGACCGGCGCGGTGCGCGCCTGCGCCGGCTGAGATCGACCCCGGCTACCAGGCCGAGCCGGCCGACGCCCCCTGCGTCTGCGCCGGGAGCTCGCGCACGACCGGGACCACGAAGGCGTGCGAGGCGGGGCGGTGGCGTGCGGTGGTGGCGGCGCGGAAGGTCATGGCAGGGGCTCTCTGTCTAGCGGCGGGGCTTGCGGGAGCGACGGCGCGACGTGCGGTCGGCCTTAGATGCGTCGGCGCGAAGGAGGTGGATCAAGGAGGGATTCACGACACCTCGAACTCTCGCACCCGACGGCGGGTGTCGCCGGGCGGCTGGCAGGCGTCCCACACGCCGCGAGCCCGCGTCGCAAACTGCGGGCTGCGCCCGCCCGCCGGGGGGTGGCCCTACCGGTGTCGCTCCGCGTTCGAGTCTCCATCGCCACCCTCACGCCTCAGCCTTCGCGGGGCAGAACGCCGGCCGCAGGCTCCGGGCGCTCTCCGAGCTTGACGTTCAGCGTCTTCCGCTCGCCGCCGCGGGTGACGACCACAGAGACCGTGTCACCCGGCTTGCGTCCGCGCAGCGCGTCGTAGACGTCCTCGATGGCGGCGATGTCGCGGTCGCCGATCCTCGTCACGACGTCGCCGGGCCGGATGCCGGCGTCGTCCGCGGGCCCACCGCTCTCGACCGCCGCGACCACGACCTGCGGCGTCGTCCCGGCCGCGCCGGGCGCCAGGCGGACGCCGAGGTACGGATGCTCGACACGGCCCTTGTCGATCAACTGGGTGACGATGTCGCGGACCGTCGGCGCGGGGATGGCGAACCCGATCGAGACGGCGCCGGTCGCCTGCGGCGGCAGATAGGCGACGTTGATCCCGATCACCGTGCCGCTCGGCCCGACGAGGGCGCCGCCGGAGTTGCCGGGCGAGATGGCCGCGTCGGTCTGCAGCAGCCCGACGAGCGATTCCTGGTCCTGGTCGGTGGGCAGCGAGCGATCGAGCCCGGACACGATGCCCGCGGTGGCGGTGTTCGCAAGCCCGAGCGGGCTTCCGAGAGCGAGCGCGAGCGAGCCGACCTCGGGCAGCTCGTCGGCGAAGCCCGCGGGCGGGAGGTCCGCGTCGACCTTGACGACAGCGAGGTCGGTGCGAGGGTCTGCCGCGACGACCTTCGCGGGCAGGCGGCCGCCCTTCGTCGCCTGCACCAGCACCTGCGTCGCGCCGTCGATGACGTGGTTGTTGGTCACGATGTCGCCCTTGTCGTCCCACACCACACCCGAGCCTTCAGCACCGCCTTGCGCCGTCTGCACCTGCATGTCGACGACCGACGGCGACAGTCGCCTGACCAGCGACGGGATGTCAGTCGCGCGGCCCGCCGAGGCCGGGGGCTCGGCGGAGGACGATGCGGTCGTGGGCGAGGGCGTCGCGGTCCGGCTCGGGTTCGAGCCCCCACCGCATCCGCTCACCGCGAGCGCGAGCAGGACACCTGCCAGGCCCACACGGGGACCTGCTCCCGCCGGCGTCCCCAGTCGAGTCATCGCGACCGGCCTTCCATCCCAGCGCGGCTCTACCCCGGCGCGGGCGACGCGCCGACGTGCAAGCGGTGTCGGTGACCGCGAGCTGACGCCGCGATACAGGCCGTCAGGCAGCTGACGGCGCATCGAGAGGAGACGGTGGGTAGGCCCTCGGAGTAGTCGACGAAAGGATCGGTCATGGCTTCGAAGACCAACACGACGACCGACCACGACGAGATCCGCCGCTGGGTGGAGGAGCACGACGGCAAGCCCGCCACGGTGCGCGGCACCGAGGAGGGCGACGACGCCGGGGTGCTCCGGATCGACTTCCCCGGAGGCGCCGGCGAGGACGCGCTCGAGCACATCTCCTGGGACGACTGGTTCGAGAAGTTCGACGCGAACGGCCTCGCGTTCCTCTACCAGGAGCAGAAGGCGAGCGGCGAGGACAGCACCTTCTTCAAGCTCGTCTCGAGCAACGGCTCCTAGCCGTGATCACGCGCCGCCGTAGGCGACCACGAGGTCGGTGGCGATGCCGAGGAGGAAGCCGACCCCGAGCATGTAGAGCCCGAGCTCGGTGTGGCCTTGGCGGCGCACCCCGGACCAGATCTCGCCGATCACGTACAGGATCGCGCCGCCGGCGAGCGCGAAGAAGCAGAGCTCCAGCGCGTCGCTGGTCACCTGGTAGCCGACCATCGCTCCCAGGAACGTCGGGCCGCCGGCCACCACGCCCGCGAGCGCGAGCCAGCGCCACGAAGGACGCACGCCGCTCAGCGGGCCGACGATGCCGAAGCCCTCGGTCGAGTTGTGCAGCGCGAAGCCGATGATCAGCACCGTCGCGAGCCCGATCTCGCCGGCGTGCGCCGAGACGCCGATCGCCAGGCCCTCGGCGAAGTTGTGCAGGCCGATCGCGGCGGCGATCACCATGGCCGTGCGCAACGCGCGGGCATCCACGTCGGCGAACGCGCGCCGGTGCTCGGCGAGCTCCGCCTGGCTCATGACGGCCGCCGACTCGCCGCCGGCGATCCGCGGCGGTTCGCGTCGAGGGCCGGCGAGGCGGCGCTGGACGCTCGCGATGCCGCCGACGCCGGCCAGGAAGCCGACGCTCAGCAGCGCGAACAGCCCCACGACCGGCCAGAGCGTGGCCTCGTGCGACTTGAAGGCGTCGAGATGCGACTCGACGATCCCGAGCCCTTCGGCGCCGACGTCCATGAAGAGGAACGCGAGGATTCCGGCCGACAGCATCGACAGGCCGACCCGGACCCGGGTGCTCAGGCCCTCGGCGCGCCCGATCGGCAGGCCGAGGAAGATCGTGAATCCCGCGATCGCTCCGAGGCCCGCGGTTTCGGCGAAGGACATGCGTGCTCCTGGATTAGGTCGCCCGAATTAGGACGGCCTAATTGGTATCACACCGAGCTCGCCCGCGGCCGTGGGGCGCCGCGGTCACGGCTCGGTGTGCACGACGACGTCCTGCATGTGCGGCTGGCCGTCGCGGATGTCGTCCTCCAGCCGGCTCGCCAGGTCGTGCGCCGCGGACAGCGTCATGTCGGCGGGCACGGCCACCGAGACGAACACCACGAGCCCTCCCGCCGCGTGCAGCAGGCGAAGCTCGCGCGGCGGCTGGCCCGTGCGGTCGCGAACGAGCGCGCCGATGCGTTCTCGCTGGGCCTCGTTGGGACGAGCGTGGTCGTCGTCCGGGCGCGCCGCCACCGGCTGCTCGAGCGGTTCGAGATGCGTCTGGACGTCATCGACGCCGCCTTCGTCCCGCAGGGCCGCCTCTACGCGCTCGGCGACGTCGTGCGCCTCTCCGACGCCGACGTCGGGCGCCATCTTGAGATGGAGGGACACGCTGGTCTGGCCGCCGTGCTCGTAGATGGTGATGTCATGCGCCTCTCGGACGAGCGGCTCGGCGAGGGCGACGGCCAGCGCGCGGTCGCGCAGATCCAGGCCCTCCTGTCGCGGCTCGAGATGCACCACCACGTCGGTGTCGGGCAGCGCATCGCGGACGGCGGCCTCGACCGCGTCCGCCGTGCCGTGTCCTTCCACGACCGCCTGCCCCGCCGGCACTCCGACGACGGCGTCGGCGAAGTAGTGGCCGCCGGACTCGCGCACGCGAAGCCGGCGCAGCTCCACCGCGTCGCCGAGCCGGTTGATGGCGGCTTGGGCGCGGGCGTGCGCATCGGCGGGCGCGGTGTCCATGAGCACGCGCGCGTTCTCGTACACCAGCCGGGCGGCGGCCGCGAAGATGATGCATGCCACGACCAGCGCCGCCACCGCGTCACCCTGCGCGAAGCCGGCCGCCACGGCGACGAGCCCGCCCAGCACCGCCAGCGAGCCCGCCATGTCGCCCGCGAAATGGAAGGCGTTGGAACGCAGCGCAGCCGACCTGTACCTGCGCGCGGTGCTCACAGACACGGCGATGCGTGACAGATCGACCAGCAGCGCGACGCCGATCACGACGAAGATGTACCAGCGCGCCTCGAGCGCATGGGCCCCGTCACCGAGTTGCCCGACGGCCTCGGTGACGATGAAGATGCCGCCGCCGAGGAGGATCGCGGCCTCGCCCAGCGCGCCGAGGTTCTCCGCCCGCCGATGCCCGTAGGGATGAGCGACGTCGGCGGGGCGGCCGCCGAGGCGGACGGCGAGGAACGTCAGGATCGCCGCCACGACGTCGCCCGAGGACTCGATCCCGGCAGAGACGAGGCCCAGGCTCCCGGTGACGATGCCGGTGCCCAGCTTCAACGCGACCAGGAGCGTCGCGGCGGCGATCGAGACCAGCGCGGTGCGCGATTGCCCCCGGGCCTGTATGGCGGCGGCGTTCGGCTCGGAGGGAGGCGTCGTCGTGCGGTTGAGGTTCACGGTCCCGATCAGGATGGCGATCGAACGCGCGTGGCCGGTGCAGGGTGGGCGAGACTCCTCCTGGGATCGAGCTTCGGCATCGGCTGTCTTCTGGACGCCCGATGACGTGTGCGGTCCGCTCGGCGGCGGCTTCGGGGGGTGTTTCGACGGTGTCTCAGGCGCTGAGCCGCACGGTGGGGAAGCCCAGGACGCCGGCGAGGGTGTCGAAGTGGCGATCCTCGTGCAGCACCCCAAACCCGCGTTCGGCCGCCGCCGCCGCGATCAGATAGTCGATCGCGGGAAGTCGGCGGCTGCCTCTGAGATCGCGGGAGGCGGCAAGCGCGGAACGGCACACGCTCGTGGTCACCGGCGCTTGCGGCAGCGCATCCAGCGCAATCGACAGCGCGCGATGCTCCTCCTCGTCGCGCGCGGCAGCGAGCAGCTCGAGCGCGACGACTGGACAGGACGCGATCAGACCCGCGCGCACGGTCGCCTCCCAGCGCTCGCGGACCGCAGGCTCGCGCTGGCGGACCCAGGCGGATGTGTCGACGACCAGCGGGATCGCCGCGAACGGCTCAGCCACGACCGGCTTCGCGCTCGGCGTGGATCGTGCGCGCGGCGTCGAAGTCGTAGTCGGTCTCGCCGCTGGAGATACTCAGCAGGTGCTCGATCGCCCGGTCGCGCCGCTCCCGCTCATCCCGCTCCGCTTCCGCACCACGGATCGCGAGATCCCGGATCAGGCGCGACCGGCTCTGCGGGTGCGGATCAACGGCGTCCATCGCCGCCGCCAGCTCGGCGTCGACGGTCACCTGAACGCGTGGATGCGTGGACGCCATGACCCAAGTGTACCGCCCTTGTGGTACACCGGCGGCACTCCCGATCAGGGAGAGCATGGCCAAGGACTCCTACGACAGATCCGGTCCACAGCCCGGCGACTTCGGCGCCGAGCTCCACCCCTGCGCGTGGCCAGGAGGCCGACGACGAGCGCCTGGAGGCGTGCTCGCGCTTCTTGAGCCGTGTCGCGTATTCAGCCCCGGCGCGCGGAACGTTCGGCGCAATCACCACCGTGCGGATCAGGTCTCGCGATCGCCGCATCGCCACCCGCGATCGTTCTCGTCACCGAGGCGGTGTGACCGATCTGGGCGGGCGTGGCGAGGGGTGCGCGGCGGCCTCCGATCGGCAGGCTGCCCTCCTGCCCACCTCCACCAGCGGAGGACGGGACGTTCGTCAGCGCCCGAGGTACGCCCGCTTGAGATCGTCGCTGCGCAACAGCGACTCCGCGCTGCCCGACAAGACGATCTCGCCCGTCGCCAGCACGTACCCGCGGTCGGCGATCGACAACGCCATCGCCGCGTTCTGCTCGACCATGAGGATCGCCACGCCGGCCTCGTGGACCTGCTTGATGATCCTGAAGTTCTGCTGGACGAGCGCGGGCGAGAGGCCCATCGACGGCTCGTCCATGAGCATCAGGCGCGGCCGCGACATCAGCGCCCGGCCGATCGCGACCATCTGCTGCTCGCCGCCCGACAGCGTCCCGGCGAGCTGGTCCCGGCGCTCGTAGACGCGAGGGAACAGGGTGTGGACCCGCTCGAAGTCCTCGGTGAGGTCCTCGCCGCGGCGCAGCGTCGCGCCGAGCTCGAGGTTCTCGCGGACCGTCATGTCGCCGAACAGCCGCCGGTTCTCGGGGACGATCGCCAGCCCGCGCGCGATCCGCTCGGGCACGCTGCGCGCGGTGACGTCTTCGCCGTCGACGACCACCGCGCCCGCGCGCGGCCGCACGATCCCGAGCACGGTCTTGAGCGTCGTCGACTTCCCCGAAGCGTTGCCGCCGAGCAGGCACACGAGCTCGCCCGGGTGGACCTCGAGCGAGATCCCCTCCAGGATGCGCATCTGCCCGTAGTAGGTCGTGATCTGGTCGAGAGCGAGCAGCGGACCGGTCATCGGGTCACTCCGCCGCCAGCGCATCGGGGTCGCGACCCAGATAGGACTCGACGACGGCCGGATGCGTGGCGCAGTGGTCGAACGTGCCCTCGGTGACCTTCTCGCCGTGGTCGAGCGCGATGACGCGATCGGAGATCCCCTCGACGACGTGCATGTCGTGCTCGATGACGAGAATCGTCACGCCGCGCTCGTCGCGCAGGCGCCCGATGAGCTCGGTGATCTCATGCGTCTCGGAGGGGTTCATCCCCGCCGCCGGCTCGTCGAGGAGCAGCAGCCGCGGCCGGGCGGCGAGCGCGCGGGCGATCTCCAGCCGTCGCCGGTTCGCGTAGGAGAGCACGTAGGCGGGCTGGTCCCAGCGGTAGCCCATCAGGCGCTCGCCGAAAAACGACAGCACGTCCTCGGCGAGCGCGTCGACCTCGCGCTCCTCGCGCCGGGCGCGCGGCGTGCGCAGGATCGACTCCCACGGCATCGCCTTCGTCGCACCGTACGTCGCGGCCTTGACGTTCTCCTTGACCGTCATGTTGAGAAACAGCCGCAGGGATTGGAACGTGCGCGCGACGCCCAAGCGCGTGATCTTGTGCGGCAGCAGCCCGGCGATGCTCTGGTCGGCGAAGCGGATGTCGCCTCCCGTGGGCGTGTAGACGCCGGTGATGAGGTTGAAGATCGTCGTCTTGCCCGCGCCGTTGGGCCCGATGAGGCTGACGATCTCGCCCTCGCGGACGTCGAGGTCGAGGTCGCGAACGGCGTGCAGGCCGCCGAAAGCGAGGCTCGCGCGCTGCAGCTCGAGCAGGCGTGCCATCAGACGACCTCCACGCGCCGCGTGCCGAGCAGCCCCTGCGGGCGCGCGTTCATCATCACGATGAGGATCGCGCCGACGAGGATCTGGCGCGTGACGCTCGGCTCGACGGCCAGCCGCGCCTCCCACACGCACGCAGCCAGATAGACCGTGGGGACGAGCAGGATCGTCCGCCACCGGCCCTTGATCTGGACCAGAGCGATGAGCGCGCAGACGAGCACGACGAAGCCGATGTTGCCCGACGTCTTCGCGTTCTCCGGGACGATCACCCAATGCTCGAGCGCGGAGCCGAGCCAGCCGCCGCTCTGGGGCGAGCCGGCCACCGCGGTGGGCGAGATCGCTTCGACGATCGCGTGGGCGGCGAACCCGAAGGCGACGATCGCGGCGAGCACTGCGACGAGCTTGCGCCACGGGCGCATGCGCGCGATCAGCGTGGCGAGGATCAGCCCGTAGAACACGTAGGCCGCCTGGTTCGGGTTGCGCAGCAGCTCGAGCGTGACGCTCAGCACCAATCCGCCGAGCACGGCGCCGGCGATGCTCCCGCTGCCGCCGAGGATCAGTGCGGCGTAGATGAGGATGAGGAAGGGCGTGTCGAAGTCGGTGGGGAAGACCCCGCCCTGCTGTGCCGCGAAGATCGTTCCCGCCAGCGCGGCGACGACCGCGCCGAAGCTGAACGCCATCAGCTTGACGCGAGTGACCGGAACGGTCATCAGGCTCGCCGCGAGCGGGTCCTCGCGAACGGTCCTCCACGCTCGGCCGGTGCGCGAGTTGTCGAGCAGGTGCAGCGCCGCAATCGTGATCACGATCAGCACGAGCGCGAAGTAGAAGTAGCCCTTGACCGTGAGGATCTGCGTGCCGAACAGATTGATCGGGTCGACGGCGGGGATCCCGTTGGGGCCGCCGAGGCGCTCTGAGTCGACGTTGTTGACGACCTCGACGAACACCTCCCCGAAGAACAGCGTCACGATCGCGAGATAGTCGCCGATGAGCCGCCGGGACGGCAGGCCGAGCAGCAGCCCCAGCGCCGCCGCCGCGAGCATGACGATCGGGATCGACACCTCGGCCGGCAGGTGGATGCCGTTTTCCCCGAGCTGGTTGGAGGACAGCAACGCGAACGCGTACGCGCCGAAGCCGTAGAACGCGATGTAGCCGAGGTCGAGCAGGCCGGCCCAGCCGACCGCGATGTTGAGCCCGAGCGCGAGCATCGCCAGCAGCAGCGCGTTGACGCCGACCTGCAGCTGGAAGTCATTGAGGCCCAGCAGCGGGATCAGCGCGCCGACCGCGCCGACGATCGCCAGGCGAGGCCACCAGCCCACGCGCCCGCCGGCACGCTCGGCCGCGCCCCGCCAGCCCTTCGCGGCCTCGCGCCGCTCCCCCGAGCGCGCCACCCATTCGTCGACTCCTACAGGTGACACCGGATCACACCTTCTGCAGCGGCGCGCGCCCGAGCAGGCCCTGGGGCCGCACGAGCATGACCGCGATCAGGACCCCGAACACGATGAGGTTCGTGTAGGTCGACGAGATGTAGCCGGTGGCGAAGGCCTCGGTGAGGCCGATGAGCATCCCGCCGAGCACCGCGCCGGCGATGCTGCCGATCCCGCCGACGACGGCCGCGGTGAACGCCTTCAGGCCGGCCACGAAGCCCATGAGGTTGAAGACCTGGTTGAACACGAGCCCGGCCATGACACCGGCGACACCGGCCAGCGCTGAGCCGAGGAAGAACGTCATCGCGATCGTGCGATTGACGTCGATGCCGAGCATCTCGGCGGCCTCGTGGTCGGTCGCCACGGCGCGCATCGACTTGCCGAGCGTCGTCCTGGTCACGATCAGGCGCAGCGCCACCATCAGCACGACGCTCAGCACCACGACCATGATCCGCACGATGTCGATGTGCAGCGACCAGAGGTCGATCCCGGTCCCGAACGAGATGAAATCCGATGTGTGGTAGATCCGCGTCTGGGATCCGAACAGCAGCAGGACCGCGTTCTGGAGAAAGAACGAGACGCCGAGCGCGGTGATCAGCGGCGCGATCCGCGGCGCCTGGCGCAGCGGTCGATACGCGAAGCGCTCGATCGCCACACCCAACCCGCCGGCGCCGACCCCGGCGGCGACGAACATCACCAGCAGCAAGAGCGGCACCGGGATCACCAGCGCGCTGGACCCGCCGAACGCCTGGATGACGAAGTAGCCGATGAACGCCCCGATCATGTAGAGATCGCCGTGGGCGAAGTTCAGGAGCTTCAGGACGCCGTAGACCATCGTATAGCCGAGCGCGATGAGCGCGTAGAGGCTGCCGGTCGTGAGGCCGTTGACGACCTGTTGGAAGAACGTGTGCATGGGGAGCGCCGAGCGCGGTTCACCGCCGGCGCGCACGCCGGCGGTGAACCGCAGAGGCATCAGGGGACGACCGTGTACTTGCCGTCGTCGCCGACCTTGAACAGGAAGAACTTCGCGTCGATCAGGTCGCCGTTGGAGTCGAACTTGATTGGCTGACCGAGGATCGACTCGGGCAGGTTGGTCTTCTTGATCTGCTCGAGCACGTTCTTGCGCGACGGTGTATCGCCCGCCTTGCAGACGGCCGCGATCGCCTCGTTGACGACGTGCGTCGCAGCGTAGGTCCCCGGGCCGAACGTCCCGAACGAGCCGAACTTCTCTTTGGCGACCTTGACGATCTCCTCGTCGCCGCGGATGCCGGTGATGTCTGGCGCGAACGAGGACACGTACGAGCCCGGGATTTTGAACTGGTCGGGCGAGTAGAGGCCGTCCGTGCCGAAGATGACCGCCGACTTGTTCTGCTCCTTGAGGTTCTCGCCAAGCTGCTGCGCGTTGGCCGCCACCTGCCAGGGAAGGATCACGACGCCCGTGTCGGGGGTGACCTTGCTCACGAGCGACGAGAAGTCGGTCTGCTTCTGGCTGACCGACTCGCGGTCGATCTTGACCCCGGCCTGCTCGAGGACCGGGGTCATCGCGTCCGCCAGCCCGGTCGAGTACGAGGTCTGGTCGTCCACGAGCATCACGGCCTTGGGCTTGATGTTGTCGACGATGTACTTCGCGTCCTGGGGACCCTGCACGTCGTCGCGCGGGACGACGCGGAAGAACGTCGGGAACGAGCCCTTCTTCGTCAGGTCTGTGGCCGTCGCCGAGCCGGCGACGGTGGCCAGCCCGCCACGCGTGATCTGTGTGCCGATCGCGCTGACCTCCTGGCTGCCGGCGGGCCCGACGATCGCGACGATCTTGTCGTTGGCCACGAACTGCCGGGTGACCGTCGTCGCCTGGGCGGGCTGCAGCTGCGTGTCGCCCTGGACGACCGAGATCTTCGTCTTGTTCTTCGCGTTGTCCTGCTCGACCGCGAGCTGGGCGAAGTGCAGCTGCTCGCCGCCGAGCTGAGCGACCTGCCCGGTGATCGGCGCCTCGACGCCGATCTGCGCGGTGCAGTTCGCGTTCGCCTGCTTGGATCCCGAACCGCCGGCGCTCGAGCCGTTGTCGTCGCTGCCACCACATGCCGCGACGCTCAGCGCGAGCGCCGGCAGCGCCAGGCACGTGACCACCTGCCAAGCCTTCCTCATCTTCTCTCCCTCCTCAGGGTCGTGGGCATCCTGGCACGTCCCGGCCCGTTAGTCACTCCGGCGGTGTGCCCGCGTACGCCGGCGTGCCGTCGGGGTAGTACGCGGCGGCGGGCGAGCCCGCCGGACGGAACACGCCCACGACCTTCATGACGTCCGGGCCGGTGTTCTCGAGGCAATGCACCGTGCGAGCGGGAAGGTGGATGCAGGATCCGCCGCGCAGCGGCGTCGCCTCGCCGTTCATCCGCATCACGCCCTCGCCGTCGAGGACGTAGATCACCTCGTCGTAGTGGTGCATGTGGTCCGGCGCGCGGGTCGTCGGGATGTAGCCGACGAAGTGTGTCGCCGAGCGCAGCCCGCTGGCCGGATCGGCGACGATCCTGAACTCGCGCTGGGTCGTGGCCGCTTGTGCGTCCTGGTCGGCGAGCCGGCGCACGACCGCCCGCTCGCCGGTGGCGGCGCCGGGCGGCGCCGGGTCGGGGATCGACACCGCGACGAGCCGCAGCGGCTCGCGGCCGGGGTTGCGCAGCTCGTAGGTCTCGCCGGGCGCGAGGTAGGCGCCGGATTCGGGCTCGAGCGCATGCTCGGCGCCGTCGAGGCGCAGGTCGCCGCGACCTGACAGGACGAAGAGGACCTCCTCGCGCTCACCGGTGCTGCGCGCCGTGGAGCCGCCCGTCGCGAGCTCGAGCACCTGCTGCTCGAGTGGGGTGCAGCCGACGTGCGGACCGAGCGTGGCGCGCGACGTCAGCCGATCGCCCTGATGCGCCGGTGCGTCCACCTCGGCGACGACGCAGCCCCCCATTACGGCGTACCGTAGAGCAGCCGCGCCTCGAGCGCGATCTCGGTCCCCGCCAGCGCGAGCGAGACCGGGCACGTCGACTTCGCGCGCTCGGCGAACTCCTGGAACTGGGCGTCGTCGACGCCCGGAACCTCACCCTCGGTGCTCAGCGTGATGCGGGCGATCCGAAAGCCCTCGGGGCGCTGCTCGAGCCGCACGCGGGCGGTCGTGCGCAGCTCCTCCGGAGGGTGCCCGGCGTTCGTCAGCAGGTCCGCGAGCGACATCGTGAAGCACCCCGCGTTCGCGGCCCCGATGAGCTCTTCGGGGTTGGCGCTGGGCTGGCCGTCCTCGACGCGCGCCTTGAGCGTGAACGGGCCTTCGAACGCGCCGCTCCCGAGCCCGAGCCGTCCGCCGCCCTCCGCCACCGTTCCGCGCCAGCTCGCTTGGGCCGTGCGCGTGATTGCGAAGCTCATCTGCTCTCCAGTTCGTGGGTGTGGTGCCGATGTGATTATCTGCCGTCGCATGACACGCGTGGTGCCCGACCTCGGCGCGGTACGGCGTCGCTTCTCCTCGCTGCAGGGCGAGTTCACGTTTCTCGACGCACCTGGGGGCTCACAGGTCCCCGACGAGGTCGGCGACGCGATGGCGCGCTGCTTGCGCGAGGCGAGCGCGAACATCGGAGCGCCGTACGAGACGAGCCGGCGCGTCGGGGCGATCCTCGACGGCGCCGAGCAGCGCTCCGCGCGCTTCCTCGGCTGCGAGCCGCACGAGATCGTCTTCGGCACCAACATGACGTCGCTGAACTTCGCGCTGTCGCGGACGGCCGGCCGCGGCTTCCAGGCCGGCGACGAGATCCTCGTCTCCTCGCTGGACCACGACGGCGGTGTCGCCCCGTGGCTCGAGCTCGCTCACGACCGCGACCTGGTCGTCCGCCACGTCGAGCTCAACGACGACACGACGCTCGACTTCGACGACCTGCGGGCCAAGCTCTCGGACCGCACCCGGGTGGTCGCGTTCGCGTGGGCATCGAACGCGATCGGCACGATCACCGATGCGCGGCGGGTCTGCGCGCTCGCGCACTCGGTCGGCGCGCTGGCATGGATCGACGCGGTCCACTACGCCGCGCACGAGCCGATCGACGTCCGCGCCGTCGACGCCGACGTCCTGCTCTGCTCGCCGTACAAGTTCTGCGGCCCGCACCTGGGCCTCGCCTACGGAAAGGCCGAGGTCATCGAGCGCTGGCGTCCCTACAAGGCACGCCCGGCGGCCACGACGCCGCTCGGCCGCCGCTTCGAGACCGGGACCATGCCCTACGAGCTGCTCGCCGGCCTGAACACCACGTTCGACTACCTCGACGACATCGGTGGCTTCGAGGTGATCGTTCCCCACGAGCGTGCGCTCGGCGAGCGCTTCCTCGCCGCGCTGCCCGACGCCGCGCGCGTCTACGGCCTGCAGACGATGGAAGGCCGGGTGCCGACGTTCCTCGTCAACCTCGATGGGGTGCCGGCGCCGCAGGTTGCCGGCCGGCTCGCCGACCGCGGCATGGGCGTCTGGGCCCACGACTCGTGGTACTCGCTGAACCTCTACGAGCGCTTCGGCTACGGGTCCGACGGCTCGGTTCGCATCGGCTTCATCCACTACAACACGGCCGACGAGGTCGACCGCCTCGCCGGCGAGCTGACGCAGATCGCCGCGAGCGCCTAGAGCTCGTCGAGAAGGATCGGCGCGAGCTTCGACAGGTCGATGTTCCCGCCGGACACGACGCACACCACACGCCCGTTCCCGGCCTTGCCCGCAAGCGCCGCGGCGAGCGCCAGGCCCCCCGCTCCCTCGGCGATGATGCGCGTGCGCTCGGCCAGCAGCCGCACGGCCGCGGCGGTCTCCTCCAGCGATGCGGTGAAGGCGCCGTCGACGAGCTCGCGCACACGCGCGAACATGTCCGGCAGGACGCTGGGGCTGCCCGACCCGTCCACCCACGAGGGCTCGAAGGGAACCTTGGTCGGCTCGCCGGCGGCCAGCGCGCCGTTGAGCGCCGCCGCGGTCGCGGGCTCGACGGCGTAGATGCGCGTGCGCGGGCTACGCGCCCGCAGCGCGCTGGCGATCCCGGTGACCAGCCCGCCGCCGCCGTACGGCACGAGCACCGCGTCGGGCTCGGGGAGGTCCTCGAGGATCTCCAGGCCGATCGTTCCATTGCCGGCCATCACGTCGGAGTCCGAGACGGGGTGCACGAAGAAACCCTCGACGCCGTCGAGGCGCGAAGTCTCGATCGCGCGCCACCAGTCCGCGTAGGGCACGCGCAGCACCCTCCCGCCGAGCCGCTCGATCGCGTCGACCTTCGTCCGCGGCGCGTGATCGGGAACGGCGATCGTCGCCGGCAGCCCCAGCTCGCGAGCGAGCCACGCCACGCCGCGCCCCATGTTGCCGGCACTGGCGGTCACCAACCCGGCGCGCAGCTGCTCGGCGCCCGCGCGGCGGACCGCGTTGGCTGCTCCGCGGATCTTGAACGACGCGATCGGCTGGAGCGTCTCGAGCTTCAGCCAGATCTCGGCGTCGGCGTCGGCCTGGAGACGCACGAGCGGCGTGCGCACGGCCACGTCGGCGATCCGCGCGCGCGCGGCCTCGATCTCCTCGATTGCGATCACAGCTCCACCTCGGTCCCGAGCCCGAGCGCTCGGGCATTGTCGACCGCGTGCTCGGCCGCGGCCATGTCCTCGATCGCCAGGCCGAGCGAGCGAAACAGCGTGATCTCCCGCGGGCTCGTCCGGCCCGGCCGCAGCCCCGCGGCCACCTCGCCGAGCTCGGCCCGCACGTGCGACGCGCCGTCGATAAGGCCCTCCTCCACGGCAAGGCGATACTCGCCCGCCTCGTGCTCGAGCGACTCGCGGCTGTCGCAGAACAGCGCCGCGGCGGCGACCGTCGCCGTGTCGAGCTCGCGCGACGTCGGCGCGCTGGCGCCGACCGCGTTGACGTGCGCGCCCTCGGCCAACCACGCGCGCTCGAGGACCGGCTCGCGCGCGTTGGTGGCGGTGACCACGACGTCGGCGTCGCGCACCGCGTCCCGCGCGCTGGGGGCGACCTCGACGCCCAGTCGCTCCGCGTGCGCGCATGTGGGGGAATAGACGCGCACGCGGTCGAAGTCGCGCACGAGCGGCAGCGCGCGCAGGTGGGCGGCGGCCTGGACCCCGGCACCGAGGATGGCCAGGGTCCGCGCGTCCTCGCGCGCCAGCAGCCGGGTCGCCAGCGCCGACACCGCGGCGGTGCGGATCTCGGTGATCGCCGACGCGTCGAGGATCGCGCTCGGGGCGCCGGTCTCGCCGTCGAAGAGCGTGACGGTGCCCTGGTGGGCATCGAGGCCTCGGGCCGAGTTGCCGGGGAAGATGCAGACCGCCTTGAGCGAGAACAGCGGCCGCGCGCCGCCGCGGTGCGCGGGCATGAGCCCCATCAACCCCTCCGACGCCGGGGGTACGCTGACCGACCGCAGCGGCTGGTGGACCTCGCCGCGCGCCTGTGCGCCCAGCACGGCCGCCATCGCCTCGATGCATTCCTCCATCGGCAGCGCTCGCGCAATGTCGGCATGGCCGAGGATCAGCGCCATCAGGCGAAGATCCTTGACAGCTCATCACGTGTCGTGGCGTCGAGCGGGTCTCCGAGCGCTTCGCGGACGGGCTCGAGGTGCTCGGGCCGCGTCGGCCCGACGACGACCGCGTCCAGGCGCGGCTCGCCGAGCAGCCACGCGAGCGCCATGCCTGCCATCGACACGCCGCGCTCCCGCGCCATCCGCTCGAGCGTCTCGAGCGCGTCGAAGACGCCGTCGCGCACGAAGTGGGCGTAGGGCTCGGGACGCTGGTTCATCCGGGACCCGCCGGGGAACGGACGGCCGCGACGGTACTTGCCGGTCAGCCAGCCGCCGGCCAGCGGCCCGTACGCCGCGTAGGCGACGGCGCACTGCGCACACAGGCCGAGCACGCCGTCCTCGTCTCCGCGATCGAGCAGCGAGTACGCGTTCTGGACGCACGCGGGCGCACCGACCGCGGCTGCGCGCGCGAGCTGCGCGGCGTCGAAGTTGCTCACTCCGTAGGCGCCGATCGAGCCCTCCGCGCGCGCCGCCTCGAATGCGCCGATCGTGTCCTCGAGCGCCACGTCCGGGTCGTACTCGTGAGCGAGGTAGAGGTCGAGGCGGTCGGTACCGAGCCGGTCCAGGCTCGCCGCGAGCTGGCGCTCGATCCGCTCGGGCGCGAGGCCGCGGTCGGCGCCGGCGGTCATCGGGTTGAACGTCTTCGTGGTGATCGCCGGTCGCACGCCGCGCGAGGCGCACCAGCGCCCGATCATGGCCTCGCTGCGCCCGCCGCCGTACGCGTCGGCCGTGTCGAAGTGCCGGATCCCCAGCTCCCACGCCGCGTCCATAAGTGCAAACGCGCCGTGCTCGTCGATGCCCTGGCCGAAGAACTCCGGCGCCGAGCCGACGCCGCCGAAGTTGCCACAGCCGAGCATGATCCGTGGCACCTCGAGGCCCGAGCGGCCGAGCGGGCGCGTCTCGATCAGCACGGGCGCCATAGCCCGAGCGTGCGCAGCCTCGGCGTGTAGCGGCGGATGGTCTTGAGGAGCTTCATGGCGGGCCGGTGGCGTCGGGAGAGCGGACCTTACCCGTGACCGGATGGCCAACACAACACGCCTCGGTTCGCTGCATGCGTCAGCAGCGCTCGCCGCGGCGCGACGACAGCCTCGCCCGGCTCATACCGCCACCTTGGCGGCCGGCGCCGCCGGTCCGCGGACTCGGGTGTCATCGGTCGGGGCGCTCTCCATGGGCGGAGCCTTGTCGCGCGGGTGCTGCTCGTACCAGCCGGCGTAGCGGTCGGCGAGCGGGGCGGCGGTGAGGCCGTGGGCGAGGACCGAGAGGCCCACCGTCACGTAGATGGCGAGCACGATCACGTGCTCGTGCGGGAGGTTTGACTCCTCGACCACGATCACCGCGAACACGATCGAAGCCAGACCGCGAGGACCGAACCAGCCCATGAAGCCGAGCGTCGGCAACCGCGCCCGGCTCCCGAGCATCGCGATCGCGACCGGAAGCATCCGGACGAGCGTGAGGCTGAGGGCCGCGTAGAGGGCGAGCGCCCACGTGAGCTCGCCGAGCGCGGGCCCGAGCAGGATCGCCCCGAAGAGCACGAACGTGATGCCGTTGAGCACATTGCCGACCTGCTCGCTGAGCTCGTTGATCTGACCCGGGTCGCGTCGCAGCGCGAGCCGGAAGGTCATGCCGGCCACGAAGGCGGCGATGAAGCCCGATCCGCCGAGCGCGCTCGCCGTCCCGTAGGCGAGCGCCGCGCCGGCCGCGGGGATCACCTGTCGCCACGCGCCGTCGATCAGCTCCGCGCGGCCGGCGTAGATGACGATGGCCGCGACCAGCAGTCCGCCGGTCACACCGCCGACGACCCCGTAGCCGATCTCCTCCAGCAGGAGCGTTCCCGCGCTGCGGCCCTCGGAGATCTCCGATTGCACGTCGGCCACCGCGACGGCGGCGAACAGCAGCGGGACGCAGATGCCGTCGTTGAGTCCGCTCTCGACGTTGAGTCCCTGGCGGATTCGCGCCGGGATGCGCAGCTGGGTCACCACCGCCTGCCCGAGCGCCGCGTCGGTCGGCGCCAGCACCACCGCCAGGATGAGCGCCTCCTCGAGGCTCAGCTGATCGAAGATCACCGCCCCCGCGACGGCGCCGAGTGCGATCGTCAGCGGCAGCCCGATGCCGAGCAGGCGCAACGGGAGGCCGACCTCGCGGCGCAGCTGGCCGAGATCGATCCGCGAGGCGTCGGAGAACAGGACCAGCGCCAGCGTCGCCTCAGCGAGCGACCGCACCGCTCCGCTGAAGCTCTGCAGGTCGATCCCGTCGAGCACCTTGGGCCCGGCCAGCAACCCGATCGCGACGAACAGCATCGCCGGCGTGACGGGCGTGCCGGACAGCCGCCGTGAGATCGTCGCGACGGCGAGCAGCGCGAGCGCCAGGATGGCAAGTGCCCATTCCACGATGCGTCTCCCGTCAGCCCACCGCTGCCGGTTCGGCGAGCCGCGCGCCGTCGTCGCCGCGCCCTCGCAGCTCGTTCACGTAGACCAGGAACATCGCCAACGACAGCCCGAGATCGCCGCGAGGCCGTAGACGACGTCGAGGACGCCCGCCAGGCCGAGCATGATCGCGGCGAACGGGATCCGCCCGCGGCCGGGGTCGACGTCGTAGGTCGGGCGAGCCGTGAAGCGTGGCGCGGACATCACGTCCGCCGGCGCGCACCGTGCACGACGAGCGCGTAGATGACGATGATGTCGAGCGCGAACAGGCACGCGAAGAAGCTCGAGTTCGACACCGCGGCGACGCCGTCAATGAAGTTCAGTACCGCGAGCATCGAGAGCATCACGCCTGCGAAGCTCACCCAGCCGTAGCCGCGGTCGCCCTCGACGTAGTAGGACTCCGTCGCGCTCGAGTACTCCCTCCGGGGCGCATGCCCGGGATCCGTCGTGCTCATCGTTCCGCCTCCTTAGGCGATCCCGTCGGCATCGCCGGGACCCCTACGAGGGAGCTAAGGCGCTTGCCGCGGAACGCGCATCATCCCGATCGCATGACTAGTGCTCCCAGTGGACGTCGACCTGCGCCCGCGGGTCGCGCCGCACCGCCTCCGCGTAGCGCTCGAGCGCGCGCATGTCGGCGGCCGTAGGGTCGCCGGTGAGCGAGCGCGGCCACAGGCGCAGGGCGCCGACGGCGTTGACCTCGGCCGCGATCAGGATGAGCTGGGCGGCGAGCGACAGCCATGAGAGCACGCCGATGACCGTCGCGAACAGCCCGTAGGTGTCGCTCGCGCGCGCGATCGCGGAGTTCACGTACCAGGCGCCGAGCGTCTGGAGCACCAGCAGGCCGAGCGTCGCGACGACCACGCCGGGCAGAAGCTCGGCGACCCTGCGGCGCTCGGACGCGAGCAGCCGGAACCCGGCGAGCACGGCGACCGTGTCGACGGCGAGCGAGAGCATGAGGCCGGCGGCGGCCGTCCATGCTTCGCCGCCGACGCGCCCGCTCGTGACCGCTCCGCTCAGCACGGAGCTCGCGACGATCGCGAGCCCGGCGGTCGCCAGCACGGCAAGCCCGCGCACGCGCCGCGCGACGTAGCCGAGCTGCTCGACCGGGGCGACGTTCCAGGTCGCGTCGAGCGCCTGGCCGAGTGCCAGCGTGATCCCGAGGCCGGCCCACAGCGCGACGCCGACGCCGACGGCGAGCGCGACGCCACTGCCGCCGATCGTCCCGATGTCGCTGCGCACGAATGGCCCGACCACGGGCATCTCCGCGTATGCCGAGTTCAGGATGTCGTCGCGCCGGCCCGGATCGTCCTGGAGGACGAAGCCGACGATCGAGACGAACGCCAGCAGCAGCGGGAAGACCGAGAAGAACGCGTAATAGGCGATCCGCACCGCGTGCCGCGAGGCGCGGTCGTCCGCGAACTTCCGCACCACGGCGACCGGGAACGCGACCAGCCGGCGGCGCCGCTGCCAGCCATCGAGGCGGCCCAGCAGCCGCTGCATCCGATGTCTCACGGGCGTACCGTCGCGGAGCGGGACGCCGGAGGCATCGTCCGATCAGGATGTGAATCTCCGGCATCTTCCGCCCGCGTGGCGCGTCGTTGCTCTGAGCCTCGGCTAGGAGGCGCGAACGGAGGTCAGACGACGTCGACGTAGATCACCTCGATGGCGTTGTTGCCATAGCCGAGCCGGTTCCACGGCGGGACCTCGGGCTGGACGTTGCCGGCCGCGTCGGTGGCCCTGGCGCGGAGCGTGTGCCGTCCGACGTCGTTGGCCTCCCAGTCGAACGCCCAGTCCTGCCAGTGGTACGGAGCCGACGGCGGGTCGAGTCGCGCCGCGTGCCACTCGCCTTCGCCGGTGAGGCTGACGTCGACCCGTGTCACGGGGCCGGTTCCGGACCAGGCCTTGCCGCGCACCGTGCACGTGCCGGAGCTCATGGTCGATCCGGCGGCCGGGTCGGTGATGCGCGCACGTACGCGCATGACGTCGACGGGCTCGGGCGGCCGGTCGGGCCACTCGTACATGTAGTGGCCGGTCTGGAACTCGCCGGTGTAGGGCTCGGTCAGCACGTCGATCCGCTTCAGCCACTTCACGGACGCGACGGCGTACCAGTGGGGCACGATGATGCGGAAGGGGGCTCCGTGGTCGGCGGTGAGCGGCTCGCCGTTCATCTCGTAGGCGATCAGGATCTCCGCCGCCGGATCGGCGGCGTGGGCGAGCGGGAGGGCGCGTACGAACGCGAGGTCGTCGTTGTCGGTCTCGGGGAGGATCGGCTGGAGGTGGTAGGCGCCGTGGTCGGCGCCTTCGAAGCGGACGTCGACTCCGTCGGCCGCGGGCCGCGCCTGCGTGAGCACGTCGGCCAGGAGGGCGCCGGTCCAGCGGGCGGTCGAGACCGCGTAGTCGCCCCAGGGCTCGCCGGTCGGCAGCGGCCGCATCTCGAGGCGCCCGTTGCCCGCGCATTCGAGCGTGACCGCGCGCTCGTGAGCCGGCATGGCGCGCAGGTCGTCGAGCGTCAACGTGGTCGGGTGCTCGACCGCGCCGCCGACCTCGAGCTTGCCGTCGTGTGCCGGCAGCGCGAAGTTGCTGCGCACGTAGTGTTGCCCGGTAGGGGTGATCTCTCCGCCCAGGGCCTCGGGCGGGGCCTCGGCGTTGTAGGGAGCCGGATTGATCATCTGGAGCGCGGCGCGCGCCGCGTCGAGATCGTGTGTGACGGCCATGTCAGCCTCCTCGTCGGCGCATCAGTAGTCGGAGTCCTGGAAGGTCGGCTCGCGGCCTTCATTGAAGGCGCCGATGCCCTCGACGCGGTCGGGATGGACGGCCGAGCGCCAGTGCGAATCCATCATGATCGCGATCGCCTGCTCGATCGGCTGTCCCTCACCGAGGTGCACGGCTCGCTTGACCGCTTGCACCGCTGTGGGTGAGTTGCTCGCGATCTTCTCCGCGATCCGCATCGCCGCGTCCATCAGCTCGCCCTTGGCGTGGATCTCGTTGACCATGCCCAGCCGGTGCGCCTCCTGCGCCGTGATCGGGTCGCCGGTCATGAGCATCTGCAGGGCCTTGCCCCGCGGCAGCAGGCGCGGAAGCAATGCCGGTGAGCCGCCGCCGGCCGCGAGGCCGAGCATCGCCTCGGGCTGGCCGAACGTGGCGTTCTCCGAGGCGATGATGAAGTCGGTGCTCTGGGCGAGCTCGCACCCGCCCCCGTAGGCGATCCCGTTGACGGCGGCGAACATCGGCTTGCGCAGCTGGCGCACGGTGTACAGCGTGCGGTCGAAGTCCTGCCGCTGGCGCAGCCAGTCCTCCTTGGTCATGCTCTTGCGCTGGCGCAGGTCGCTGCCGACGGAGAAGGCTCGCTCCCCCGCTCCGGTCAGGACGACGACCCGGACGGCGGGCCGGACGGCGATCGTCTCGACGATCGCGGTCAGGCGCGCACCCATCTCGGTGGTGATGGCGTTGTCGGCGTGCGGCCGGTTGAGGGTGATCACCGCGACGCGATCGCCGGCGAGATAGTCGACGAGCACAGGGGAGTCCGGTTCCACGCCGTCCGCCGTGGGTGGACCGAAGTCGAGTGCCTTCCAGCGATCGGTGCGTGTCGTCATGGTGTCCCTTCTCGAGTCACGAATCGAGCTCCGCGAGCCAGCGCATGGCCGTCAGCCCAGGCGCGAAGCAGTATTCGCCGCCGCGGGTGACGACGAACGGCGGCAGGTTCTGCAGCCGGCGCCGGATCGGGCGCTCCGGGATGGTGAAGCTGCCGGAGCCGTCGTTCGGGCCGACGAGCGGGTCCTTCTCCAGCGGCGCACCGATGAAGATCCCGTCGTTGAGCCATTGGGTCTTGACGAACTCGAACTGGCGCTTGAGGTGCGCGCCGGCGAAGACGAAGACGATGCCGCGGTCGGCGCCGTCGTCTTCGAACACGCCGTCGGGCAGCATCGGCCCGTAGCTCGTACCGCGCCGGATCATGCGGTGCAGGCGGACGTCCACGCTGCCGTCGCGGTCGAATGCGTCGCGCGGATTCGCGCGGCGCGCATGGGCGCCGACGGGGCACTTGAGGCCGCGCGGGTCGTCGGCGTAGACGAAGCCGTTGTTTCGCCGCGGATCGGCGCCGAGCTCGGCGTCGTCGCGCTCCGGAGCGAGCGCCAGCGGCGCGCCGCTCTGCCAGCGGCCGACCATCTTCGCCCCGAGGCGGGCCTCCTCCTCGCGGCTCGCGGCCTTCTCCCGCAGGTAGCGCCTGTAGACCGCCACCTTCGTGTGCAGCTTGCGGAAGACGACGTAGGTGCCGTTGCGGCCGAGCACGTCCGGGCTCGGCATCGGCGGCAGCTCGCCCGTCTCGTCCGGATAGCCGAGGATGATCTCGCCCGCCTTGAGCGGCCGCTCGTGCGGGTTCGAAGGAGGCCTCCCGCTCCCTTCGACCGCCGGCTGGCCGATCCCGTCCTTGAAGCCGAAGGAGGTGCGCCCGCTCGGCAGCTGATAGCAGTCCTGGCGCCAGATCGGCTCGACGCCCGCGAGCTCGCGGTACGCGCGGCGCGCCTTCTCGAGCACGGCCTCGAGCCGCGCCGCGTCGGGGGACAGAAACGCCAGGGCGACGTGGACGTCGGCCGTCCCGAGCGGCTTCTCCCAGTGCTCCGGGCTGCTCTCGCCCACGTCCCCGAGCTCCGCCGCGCGAGCGGCCATCCCCTCCCGGAACTCCGGGGCGAAGCTGTCGAGCGAGACCTGCGGGACCCCGAGTGCCTTCAGGCCGTTGTAGGTGAAGGCCACGGTGAGCCACGCGCCCTGCTCCGGAACCGGCGCGGGCCTGCCGGCGTCGACGAACCGATGCAGTCGCCGCACCAGCTCGCGTCCGGCCGCACGATCATCGATGCGCAGCAACAGATAGGTGCCGACGTACGGCGAGGGACGCTCGTGCAGCGCTCCGCTCTGGATGTCGTCGAGCTCGAGGGTGACGCCTTCGGTCGCGGTCACGATCTCAGTGGTGCTCGGGCGGCTCGGGCGGATCCGGATTGGGCGGCGACAGGTAGGGGAAGGTCTGAGAGCCGGGCCTCGTCGACCGGTCGACGCCGTCACGGATGACGGGCCCCTCGCCGGCATTGATCCACTGGGTGAACAGCGTGTCCATCACGTCGTCGTTGAGGGCCCTTCCCCCGCACGTCTCGTGCGCCTTGCCGCGACGGGAGGCGAGCTCGATCTCCAGGAACGAGCCCTGCTCGCGGTAGGGCTTGGTGGTGTCGACGACGAGGTAGTCGGCGAGCACCAGCTCGGTCAGCGGATGGCTGCCGTTCCCCGTGTGCCAGTCGGTCTTGCCGTCGAGGCCGTCCCAGAAGGCGAGGTTGGCGTTCAGCCGCGCCCGGTAGGCCCCCGAATAGGCGGCGCCGAGATGGAACGCGTCCTCCATGTTGTAGAGGTCGCGGATCTCCAGGTCCCGGTTGACGCCGTCGAACTGCTTCGGCGCCAGCAGCATGTTCTTGACCTCGGGTCGCCCGACGCGTTCGATCCGGACGTTGAACGTGCCGCGCGTGAGCGTCTCCGCGACGACGCCGACCAGCGTCGCGCCGCCCAGGAGCGCCGTGTCGAGCTCGACGACGAGGCTGAGGACGTTCTTGCCGTCGAGGTAGATCGCGCTGGGATCGGTGAACGCCAGCTTGCCCGTCGCGATCGTCTTCAGCGCCGCGGGGGCGTCCATGATGAACGGATCCCAGCGCGCGCCGGCGAAGGCTCGGACGCCGTGCCCGGAACCTCCGCGCTCGTCGCCGACGCGGAACGAGACCGTCTCGGCCGCCGGCGTGGTGCAGGTGCCCTCCTGCTCGACGCGCTGCCGGCCGTTGCCGGCTTCCCGCGCAGAGAAGACGCAATCGAAGACGAACTCCTCCGCACCGGCCGCGAACGGCGCCGCATCATCCGCGACGGCCCGCGTGAGCGGGCGTAGCCGGAAGCGATACACGAGCCCGTCCGAGAGCGCGTCCCCTGGCTTGGCGAAGGGGAGCGTGTTCATCACGAGGACGAGATGGCCCGGCCTCTCCGGGCTCGGAAACGCGTACACATCGGTGATGTCGGCGATCGGGTCGGCCAAGGCCCGCGGTCCTGAGATGTGATCGGACATCTCAGTCCGCGGCCTCGTCCAGCAGCGGCTTCAGCGCCGGGTGCGCCAGCGCCTCGGCGGCCTGCGGGTGATCGAGCACCTGCTGGAACGCCGCGTTCACACGCTGCGCCTTCCGGATCTCCTTCACCGTGCCGGCGTAGTTGCGCGCGTACGCGCCCGCGGTGTGCTGGGCGTCGTAGATGAAGGCCTTAAGCGCGGCCAGATCGGGCAGGCCGTCGTAGCCCTCCGTGTGCCGGAAGATGACGTCGAACAACTCCAGCGTCGGCCCGGACGTGAAGAAGTCCTCCATGTAGGCGTCCCACGGGCCGTCGAAGCTCGTGATGAAGGCCAGCCGCGTGTCGTCGTCGAAGAGCACGAACCGCGCCTCATGGATCGTCGAGACCGCCATGCCGTAGTCCCCCGGCCGATACCCGGGGGTCCGCTGCAGGTCGCGCAGCGCGGCCCGCAGCGCTTCGCCCTCGCCGGCCTTGACACGGAAGAAGAGGCTGAACTCGCTCGTCGGGCCGACGCTGACGCCGGGACGGGAAGCTCCTGTTGCGGGTGTCGCCATTCGCGCTCCCTTTTTGCGCCGCCCTGTTTATCTGCCGCACCTGGACTCGGGGACCGGCGCTCAGCGTCGCAGCGTCGGGGCGCGACGCATCATCCCGAAGGGGTGAACCAGGGCGGGGAGCAGCGCCACGGCGGTCCGGATCGTCAGTTCCCGTAGCTCGTCTCGTACTCGCCCGCGCGAACAAGCGTGTACACGACCGCGACCGTCGTGCGGGCACTCTGGCCGGCCCTGACCGAGCCGCTCAGACTCCCCAGGACCGCTGACAAGGAGCGTTGTGATGTGTCGCTGGATGGCGTGGCTAGGGCAGCCGGTGCTGATCGACGAGCTGCTCTTCAAGACCGAGCACGGAATCGTCGACCAGAGCCTGCACGCGCGCATGGGCGCCGAGCCGACGAACGGCGACGGCGTCGGCGTGGGCTGGTACGGCGACGGCGAAGGGCCGGCCCTCTACCGCAGCATCTCGCCGGCCTGGGCAGACGCCAATCTGCGCGAGCTCGCAGCGCACACCGAGTCGCCGCTGTTCATGGTCCACATCCGGGCGGCGATCGGCTCACCCGTCCAGGAGACCAACTGTCATCCGTTCCGCCACGGTCGCTGGCTGTTCGTCCACAACGGCTATCTCGGCGGTCTCCGAGAGGTCCGGCGGGAGCTCATGCTTGCGATCGACCCCGATCTGTACCCCGACGTCCACGGGTCGACAGACACGGAGATCGTGTTCAACCTCGCGCTCACGTTCGGGCTCGAGGACGATCCGATCGAGGCGCTCGCGCGCACGGTCGGCTTGATCGAAGCGGTAGCGCAGACGCACGGCGTGCCCGACGCGGTGCAGGGGACGTTCGGAGTGTCCGACGGCGACGCTCTGTGGGCGGTGCGATATGCGACGACCGGCCGCCCGCGGTCGCTGTTCGCCTCGGCCGACGTCGAGTCGGTCCGCCGGCTGCATCCCGACAACCCGCGCTTCCAGCGCCTCAGCCCCCACGACCGCCTGATCGTGTCAGAGCCGTTCTCGGATCTGCCCGGCGTGTGGGAGGAGATCCCACCGTCTACTGCGGTGACCGTGCGCCGCGGCGGCGTGCTCGAGCAGCAGTCCTTCCGCCCCGTGGCGACCGTTCCGACGGGCGCCGTCGATGCGTAGCCGGCCTGCCCGGCTGCGCCCGGCGCGGGTGCCGGACTGGGCGCGCTGGAATCCCGCGGGCGCCGAGCGGCCTTGGACCGTCGGCATCGAGGAGGAGGCGATGCTGCTCGACTCGCGCGACTGGTCCGTGGCCAACCGGATCGACGACGTGCTCAAGGCCCTGCCGCCATCTGTCGCCGCTCGCGCGGCCGCCGAGACACACGCGTGCGTCATCGAGCTCATGACCTCTCCGCACGCGACGGTCGCGGGCGCGGTGGCCGAGCTGGCAGGCCTGCGGCGCTCGCTCGACGACACCGCGCGCGACGCCCTCGGGCTGCGGGCGGCAGTGGCCGGCACCCATCCCCTCGCCACACGCGCCGAGGTGGCCCTCTCCTCCGGGGACCGGTACCGCGAGATCGCGGCGTCGATGAGAGCGCTCGCCTACCGCGAGCCGACCATGGCCCAGCACGTCCATGTGGCGGTCGCCGACGGCGAGGCGGCGGTGCGCGCGCTCGACGGCTTGGCTGATGACCTGCCGCTGCTGCTGGCGCTGTCGGCCAACTCGCCGTACTGGCGCGGCGCCGACTCCGGCTTCGCGTCGGTGCGTACGCCGATCTTCTCGATGTTCCCTCGCACCGGCATCGCCCGCCGGTTCGGCAGCTACGCGCAGTACACGTGCGCGGTCGACGCGATCGTGCGTTCCGAGGCGATCTCCGATCCAGGGTTCCTGTGGTGGGACGCCCGTCTGCAGCCGCGACTCGGAACCGTCGAGGTCCGGATCATGGACGCCCAGACCGGGATGGCCGACGTGGCCGCGCTGGCCGCCGTCGTCCAGTGCCTCGTCGGTCTGCATGTCGAGGGACGGCGTGCGGGCGGCGCCGGATCGGAGGTACTCGCCGAGAATCGCTTCGTCGCGGCCCGCGACGGCATGAGCGCGCAGCTCATCGACGATCGCACCCGGAGCCGGCGACCGCTGCGGGACGCGCTCGCGGAGCTGCTGGATGCGTGCAAGCCGTTCGCCGCCGTGCTGGGCTGCACCGAGCAGTTGGCGGCGACGACGGCGCTCGCGGCCGATCCCGGCTACGAGCGCCAGCGCAGGCACGTCGCGGACGACGGGCTCGCCGGCCTGCCGGCGCGGCTCGCCGACGTGTTCTCGCTTACCGTCTGCGAGCGCCCTGAGCTCGTGGCGGAGCTCCACTGACGGCTCAAACCAAACGCGCACCTCGTTGTCGACGATCCAAGGAGCACCGCAGCGGGTCACGGCCACCGATCTCGGATAGGCAGGGCTACACGCGCAAGCGCTGGTTGGCGCGGCGTTCTTCGTCGATCGGAACGCCGCGCATAGTGGTCGCGGGCGCGACACCGATCCGGCGCCCGGTTCTCGCCGGCGACTGCTCGCTATCGCTCGGGTTTCCGGGTATGCGAGGGATGAGCAGACCAGAGCAGAGCTCGACCCCGACTCCCACGCAGGCCACGGAGGTGTACTTGGTGCCCCGGTCCGGGAGGTCTTGGATCGCGAGCCGACGCGACTGGCCCGTCGCAGACCTCTCACCTGCGGCGCATGCGGGCGAATGCGGCGGACTGAGGAGCGGGAGCGACGGGACTCGAACCCGCGACCTCCGGCGTGACAGGCCGGCGCTCTAACCAACTGAGCTACGCCCCCCGGGGCGTGGACGCGAAGGATAGCGCCCTACCCGCCGGGCCCGAGCCGCGACCGCCGCGGGCGCAACTGCGTCCACCGGCGAGTGTTAGCGGGGGCGTCAACCGATCTGAGCCCGGAGGTAGGGCAATGTCCAATGTAGTCAGGCCTCGCGTCGTTCTTCCCGTAGCGCTGACGGCCGTGCTGGCACTGTCCGGGACTGCCTATGCGCTCAATATCGGCGGTACGCCGGGCAATGACTCGATCAAGGGCTCGCGCGTGGCCGATGCCATCGACGCCGGCGGCGGGAACGACCGCGTGCGCGCGCTCGGCGGGGACGACAACGTCAAGGGCGGGCCCGGCAACGACCGGCTCATCGGCAACCAGGGCAACGACACGCTGATCGGCGACGCCAACGACGCCGGCGACCGCACGAGCTTCGATCGCCTCTGGGGCGGCGCTGGCGACGACACGCTCTACGGCGGCGACAGCCGCGACCGCCTGTGGGGCGGCAGCGGCAACGACACCTCCTACGGCCAGAACGGCAACGACCTGATGGGCGGCGGCCCCGGCGACGACAAGCAGTACGGCGGCCCGGGCGACGACACGATCTACGCCGGCGCCGGACGCGACGAGACGTGGGGCGAGGACGGCAACGACACGCTGTGGGCGCTCGCGCGCAACGACGTCACATCAGCCGACGACACCGCGGGCGACGTCCTGCACGGTGGCAACGGCAACGACCGCTTCAAGACGCGCGACGGCGAGGCGGACGTCATCGACTGCGGCCCGGGCGTCGACACGGCGCTGCTGGACGCGCAGGACGTGATCGCGGACGCGACCCCGCAGAACCCGAACGGCTCCTGCGAAGTGGTCAACCGGCGCGCACCGAAGCCGAATGAGGACAAGACCGAGAACGCAACCCCGCCTGAGGATCACTGACACGGGGTACTGGAGGCCCATGTACATCGGACTGGGCACGCTCCTCATCATCATCATCCTCCTGATCATCCTGCTCTAGCGGCAGGTAGGGGTAGCCCCACCGGACCTCCGGTGGGGCTCCCCAAGACAGGACGCCGGGGGACGCGAGTGCGTCGCCGGCCGCGCAGAGGCAGTCTCTCCTTCGACCCCACCCCCGGTCTTAGGAAGGCTCCCAAGTTGCCCAAGAAGACACTCGCGGCGCGCGCAGGACACTGGAGCGCCCGCCACCGCAAGACCGCCATCATCGGCTGGCTCGCGTTCGTCGTGATCGCGTTCGTCCTCGGCGGCGCGATCGGCACCAACAGCATCAAGGACGAGGACCAGGGCAACGGCGCGTCGCGCACCGCCGACCGCCAGATCGCCGCCGCCGACTTCCCGAAGGAGTCCGACGAGCAGGTCCTGATCCAGGCCAAGGGCGACGCCCGGGCGTCCGGTCCAGCCTTCACCGCCGCCGTCAAGGACGTCACGCAACGGCTGGAGCGCACGAAGTGGGTGACGAAGGTCGAGTCGCCGCTCGCCAAGGGCAACGAGGGCCAGTTCTCCAAGGACGGCCGCTCGGCTCTGGTCTCCTTCTCGATCACCGGCGACACCGACGTCGCGCAGAAGCGCGTCGACACGTCCGAGGCCGCGATCGGTGCCGCCCAGGCCGCCCATCCTGATCTCCGGATCGAGCAGTTCGGCGACGCCAGCGCCGGCAAGGCGCTCGACAAGGCGCTGAGCAAGGACTTCCAGCGCGCCGAGACGCTCTCCCTCCCCATCACGCTCTTGATCCTGATCGTCGCCTTCGGCGCGCTCGTCGCCGCGGGCGTCCCGCTGATCCTCGGCCTCACCGCGGTGATGGCCACGCTCGGCCTCGTCGGCCCGATCAGCCAGATCTTCCCAATGGACTCGAGCATCAGCTCGGTCATCCTCCTGATCGGCCTCGCCGTCGGCGTCGACTACTCGATGTTCTACGTCCGCCGCAAGATGGAGGAGCGCGACGCCGGCCGCTCCAACGAGGCGGCGCTGGAGTTCGCCGCCGCCACCTCCGGGCGCGCCGTGCTCGTCTCCGGCGTCACCGTGATGATCGCCATGGCCGGCATGTTCCTCGCCGGCAACGCGACCTTCACCTCCTTCGCCGTCGGCACGATCCTCGTCGTGGCCGTCGCGATGCTCGGGTCGGTCACGTTCCTCCCCGCCGTGCTGTCCAAGCTCGGCGACCGGATCGAGAAAGCGCGCGTGCCCTTCATCGGCCGCATGCGCCACCGCAACCACGGCGAGTCGCGCGTGTGGGGCTGGGTCCTGGACCGCGTCCTCGCCCGCCCGGTGATCTCGGTCGTCGCCGCCGCCGCGATCCTGATCGCGCTCGCGGTCCCGGCGCTGAACATGCACACGATCAACCCCGGCGTCGCGGGCCTGCCGCGTGACCTCGCGGTGATGAAGACCTACGACCGCATCCAGGCCGCGTTCCCCGGCGGCCCGCTCCCCGCGACGGTCGTGGTCAAGGCCAGTGACGTCACGACCCCGGAGGTGCAGAGCGCCATCAAGCGGATGACCGACGAGGCGATCGCGACGGGTCAGATGTCCGGCCCGGTCACGACCCGCGTCGCGCCCAATAGGACCGTCGAGATCGTCAACATCCCGATGCAGGGCAACGGCACCGACACGAAGTCCGACACCGCGCTCGCGACGCTGCGCGACAGCGTCATCCCGAGCACGATCGATCGCGTCGGCGGCACCCAGACCAACGTGACCGGCATGACCGCCGGCTCGAAGGACTTCAACGACACGATCAAGGCGCACCTGCCGCTCGTGTTCGCGTTCGTCCTCGGCCTCGCGTTCATCCTGCTGCTCGTCACCTTCCGCTCGCTGATCGTGCCGCTGAAGGCGATCGTGCTGAACCTGCTGTCGGTCGGCGCTGCCTACGGCGTCCTGACCTGGATCTTCCAGGACGGGCACCTCGAGAACGTGCTCGGCTTCCAGTCGGTCGGCGGCATCACGAGCTGGCTCCCGCTGTTCCTGTTCGTGATCCTGTTCGGCCTCTCGATGGACTACCACGTGTTCATCATCAGCCGCATCCGCGAGGCGGTCGACGGCGGGATGAAGACCGAGGACGCGGTCGCGCACGGCATCAAGTCCACGGCGGGCGTCGTGACCAGCGCGGCCGTCGTGATGGTCGCCGTGTTCAGCATCTTCGCGACGTTGAGCATGATCGAGTTCAAGCAGATGGGCGTCGGCCTCGCGGTCGCGATCCTGATCGACGCGACGCTGGTCCGGGCGGTGCTCCTGCCGGCCGCGATGAAGCTCCTCGGCGAGCGCAACTGGTACCTGCCCAAGCGCCTCGGCTGGCTGCCGAAGCTCACGCACGAGGGCCCTGTGCCCGAGCCGGTTCACGCGTGATTCACGACTGAGCGGGCCCTCCACGGAGGGCCCGCTTCGTTTCTGCCAGCATGCGGCACCATGCGTATCGGCGTGCTCACCGGCGGCGGAGACTGCCCCGGCCTCAATGCGGTCATCCGTGCCATCGTCCGCAAGGGCATCAACGCCCACGGACACGAGTTCGTGGGCTTCCGCTACGGCTGGGCCGGCGTCCTGAACAACGAGGCGAGCGACCTCACGCTCTCCAGCACCCGGGGCATCCTGCATCGCGGCGGCACGATCCTCGGCTCCTCGCGCACGAACCCGTACAAGATCGACCGCGGCGTCGAGATGGTGCGCTCGACGATGGAGGCGCGCGGGCTCGACGCGCTGATCCCGATCGGCGGCGAGGACACGCTCGGCGTCGCCGGCAAGCTCCACGCGGACGGCGTCAACGTCGTCGGCGTGCCGAAGACGATCGACAACGACCTCGCGGCGACGGACTTCACGTTCGGCTTCCAGACCGCGGTGCAGATCGCCACCGACGCGATCGACCGCCTGCACACGACGGCGGAGTCGCACAACCGCGTGATGATCGTCGAGGTGATGGGCCGTCACGCCGGCTGGATCGCCGTCTACTCCGGCATCGCCGGCGGCGCCGACGTGATCCTGATCCCGGAGCGCCCGTTCGACATCGACGAGGTGTGCAACCACATCCGCCGCCGCCACGCCAACGGCAGCCTGTTCTCGATCGTGGTCGTGTCGGAGGGCGCGATGCGCAAGGACGGCGACCTGATCACCGAGCACCAGGAGACCGACGCGTTCGGCCACGTCCGGCTCGGCGGCATCGGCATCCAGCTCGAGCGCGAGATCGAGGAGCGCACGGGCTACGAGTCGCGCATGACGATCCTGGGCCACGTCCAGCGCGGCGGCACGCCGCTGGCGTACGACCGCGTGCTCGGCACGCGCTTCGGCGTCGCGGCCGTGGATGCCGCGACCGAGGAGGACTTCGGCAAGATGGTGGCGCTGCGGGGTACCGACATCATGCGCGTGGAGCTCGCCGAGGCGCTGGCGGAGCCGAAGCTCGTGGACGCCGAGATCTACGAGACCGCTGCCGTCTTCTTCGGCTAGCGTCACGCGGCTCGCGGTCCCGGTCGTCCTGATCGGGCTCAATCTGCGGCCGCTGTTCGCGAGCCTGCCGCCGCTGCTGCACGACGTCCGCGCCGACCTCGGGCTGAGCGGCGCGGCGGCGGGTCTGCTCACCACGGGGCCGCTGCTGTGCCTCGGCGGGCTCGCGCCGCTCGGCCCGCGGATCGCGCGGCGCTGGCCGGTCGAGTGGCTGCTGGTGGCGTGTGCGCTCGCCACCGCGGCCGGCTGCGCGGCGCGCGGCATCGGCGGGACGGCGCCGCTCTACCTCGGCACGCTGCTGGCCGGCGCGGCGATCGCGCTCGCGCAGGTCGTGATCCCCTCGCTCGTGCGCGCGCGGGCGCACGAGCGCGCAGGCGTGCTCACGGGCGCGTTCTCGATGTCGCTCGTCGGCGGCGCGACGATCGCCGCGTTCTCCGCCGTCCCGCTCGAGCGGGCGTTCGGCTCGTGGCGGCCGGCGCTCGCGTTCTGGGGCATCCCCGCGCTCGTCGCCGCGGCGGCCTGGCTCCCGGCGGCGCTCTCGAGCCGCGAGTCGGTGCGCGCGCCGGATCCGCACCCGCTGCTGCGCGATCCCGTCGCCTGGTCGATCGCGGCCTTCTTCGGCCTGCAGTCGATGGGCTTCTACTCGAGCAACTCGTGGCTGCCCGAGATCCTGCACGCGTCCGGCATCAGCGAGGGCCGCGCGGGAACGCTCAACGGCGTGACGAACCTCGTCCAGGTCATCCCCGCGTTCGCCGTGCCGGTGCTCGCCGCGCGCGCCCGCAGCCAGCTCGGGGTGCTGCTCGCCATCGTCGCCTTCTCGCTCGCCGGGCTCGCCGGCGTGCTGGCCGTGCCCGGCGTGGCGCTGCTGTGGATGTTCCTGCTCGGCCTCGGCCAGGGCGGCGCGCTCGGCCTCGGCCTGATCCTGCCGGTGCTGCGCGGCCGCAGCGCCGCCGAGGTCGCATCGATGACGGCGCTGATGATGGGCGCGGGCTATGCCGTCGCCGCCTTCGGGCCCGCGATCGTCGGCGCGGTGCACGACGCCACGGGCAATTGGGACGCCCCGCTGGTCGTGCTGCTCGCGATCACCGCGCTGCAGGCGCCGGCCGCGCTGCGCGCGGTTCGGTGATACCGTGCGGTCTCCGCACCAACGTTTGTCATGCGAACACACGCCGAGATCGTTTCCCTCGCCGACGCGGTCGCCGACCTGGTCAATGACGGCGACACCGTCGCGCTGGAGGGCTTCACGCACCTGATCCCCGTCGCCGCGGGGCACGAGATCATCCGGCAGCGCAGGCGCGACCTGACGCTCGTGCGGATGACGCCCGACATCATCTACGACCAGCTGATCGGCGCCGGCTGCGCGCGCAGGCTGATCTTCTCCTGGGGCGGCAACCCGGGCGTCGGCTCGCTTCACCGGTTCCGCAAGGCGGTCCAGGCGCAGGCGCTGGAGATCGAGGAGCACAGCCACGCGGGCATGGCGAACCGCTACGTCGCCGCCGCGTCGGGGCTGCCGTTCGCGGTGCTGCGCGGGTACAACGGCACGTCGCTGCCGGAGCACACGGACACGATCAAGCCGATCACGTGCCCGTTCACCGGCGAGGTGCTGACCGCGGTGCCGGCGCTCGACCTCGACGTCGCCGTCATCCACGCCCAGCAGGCCGACCGCCAGGGCAACGTGCAGCTGTGGGGGCTGACGGGGATCCAGAAGGAGGCGGTGCTCGGCGCCAAGCGCTCGCTCGTGACGGTCGAGGAGATCGTGGACGAGCTCCGGCCGCGGCCGAACGGCGTCGTGCTCCCGCGCTGGGTGGTCTCCCGCGTGGCGGAGGTGCCCGGCGGCGCCAGACCGTCCTACGCGCAGGACTACTACGACCGCGACAACGAGGCCTACCGCGCGTGGGACGCGATCTCCAAGGACGACGACAGGTTCGCCGCCTGGCTGGCGACGACTCGCGCTGCGCGCTCGCGTCGCGGGGAGCAATCGCCCAGGGGGCGATTCTCCCAGGAGGCGACGACGTGAGCGACTACACGGCGGACGAGATGATGAGCGTCGCCGCCGCCCGCGCGCTGCGCGACGTCACGGCGTGCTTCGTCGGCATCGGGCTGCCGAGCACCGCCGCCAACCTCGCGCGCCGCACGCACGCGCCCGACCTCGTGCTCGTCTACGAGGCGGGGGCGATCGGCGCCAAGCCGCCGCGCCTGCCGCTCTCGATCGGCGACGGCATCCTCGCCGAGACGGCCGACGCGGTCGTCACGGTCCCCGAGGTCTTCAACTACTGGGTGCAGCCGGGGCGCATCGACGTCGGCTTCCTCGGCGCCGCGCAGATCGACCGCTTCGCGAACATCAACACGACGGTGATCGGCGACGACTACGACCAGCCGAAGGTCCGCCTGCCGGGCGCCGGCGGCGCCCCGGAGATCGCCGCCGGCTGCGGCGAGGTGATCGTGATCGTGCGCCAGAGCCCGCGCGCCTTCGTCGAGCGGGTCGACTTCATCACCAGCGTCGGGCACGGCCGCGGGCCCGGCGACCGCGAGCGGCTCGGGCTGATCGGCAAGGGCCCGACCAAGGTGATCACCGACCTCGGCATCCTCCAGCCTGGCGGCGGCTGCGAGCTCGTCCTGACGCACGTCCACGAAGGCGTCACCGCCGAGCAGGCGCGCGAGGCGACGGGCTGGGACCTCGAGGTGGCCGGCGACCTGCGCACGACCGAGCCGCCGACCGACGACGAACTGCGAGAACTGAGGAAGCTGGTGGCCGCCACATGAGCGAGGCCTACGTCCTGGACGCCGTCCGCGCCCCCTTCGGCCGCTACGGCGGCGCGCTGGCGGGCGTGCGGCCCGACGACCTCGGCGCGCACGTCGTCAAGGCGCTGCTCGACCGCGCGCCCGCGCTCGACCACGAGCGCATCGACGACGTCATGTTCGGCAACGCCAACGGCGCCGGCGAGGACAACCGCGACGTCGCGCGCATGGCCGTGCTGCTCGCCGGCCTGCCGACCTCGGTCCCCGGCACCACGATCAACCGCCTGTGCGGCTCGAGCCTCGACGCCGCGATGCAGGCCAGCCGCACGGTGGAGACCGGCGACGCGGACGTCGTGCTCGTCGGCGGCGTGGAGTCGATGAGCCGCGCGCCGTGGGTCATGCTCAAGCCCGAGAAGGGCTTCCCCGCCGGACCCCAGACGCTGCACTCGACGACGCTCGGCTGGCGCATGGTCAACCCGGAGATGCCGGAGCAGTGGACGATCTCGCTCGGCGAGAGCGCGGAGAAGCTCGCCGGCATGTACGACATCTCGCGCGAGGCCCAGGACGAGTTCGCGCTGCGCAGCCACGCGAACGCGGCGAAGGCGTGGGACGAGGGGTTCTACGACTGGGTCGTCCCCGTGCCCGACACCGGACTGGAGCGCGACGAGGGCATCCGCACGGACTCCTCGATGGAGAAGCTCGCCAAGCTCAAGCCCGCGTTCGTCAAGGACGGGACGGTCACCGCCGGCAACTCGTCGCCGCTCAACGACGGCGCGTCCGCCGTGCTGATCGGCAGCGAGGCGGGCGCGGACGCCGCGGGGCTGCAGCCGCTCGCCCGGATCGCCGGCCGCGGCACCTGGGCCGTCGACCCCGACGTCTTCGGCATCGGCCCGGTGGAGGCGGCCAACCGCGCGCTCAAGCGCGCCGGCATCGGCTGGGGCGACGTCGACGTCGCCGAGCTCAACGAGGCGTTCGCGTCGCAGTCGCTCGCGTGCGTGGCCGAGTGGACCGAGCTCGACCCGGAGCGGCTCAACCCGCACGGCGGCGCGATCGCGCTCGGGCACCCGCTCGGCGCGTCCGGCGCGCGCATCCTCGGGACGCTCGCGCACTCGCTGAAGAAGAACGGCGGGCGCTGGGGCGTCGCGGCGATCTGCATCGGCGTGGGACAGGGACTGGCCGTCGTACTGGAGGCCGCATGATCGATCCACCGCTTGATTGGCCCGGCTACAAGTCGACCGCGCTGCGCCATCCCAAGCAGCCGCTGATCGCGCTGCCCAGCAGCTTGACCGAGCTGACCGCGCCGGTGCTCGGCCCCAGCCGCATCGGCCCGCTCGACAACGACCTCACGCGCCAGCACGAGGGCGAGCCGCAGGGCCAGCGCATCATCGTGCAGGGGCGCGTGGTCGAGGAGGACGGGCGCCCCGTCCCGGACACGCTCGTCGAGGTCTGGCAGGCCAACGCCGGCGGGCGCTACTGGCACCGCAACGACAACTGGCCCTCGCCGCTGGACCCGAACTTCACCGGCCTGGGGCGCACGATCACCAACGCCGACGGCGAGTTCCGCTTCACCACGATCCGGCCGGGCGCGTACCCGTGGGGCAACCATGCCAACGCGTGGCGTCCGGCCCACATCCACTTCTCGCTGTTCGGGCGCGCGTTCACGCAGCGGCTCGTGACGCAGATGTACTTCCCGGACGACCCGCTGTTCTTCCAGGACCCGATCTTCAACTCGGTGCGCGACGAGAAGGCGCGCGAGCTGATGATCTGCTCGTTCGACTACGAGAGCACCGAGGAGCTGTGGGCGCTCGCGTACAGGTGGGACATCGTGCTCCGCAGGACGCCGATGGAGGACGCGTGAGCATCACCCCGTCGCAGACCGTCGGGCCGTTCTTCTCCATCTGCCTGACGCAGTGGGCGGACGGCCCGAGGGCGTTCCCGGTCGGGATCCGGATCCACGGCCACGTCGTCGACGGCGCGGGCGATCCCGTCCCCGACGCGATGGTCGAGACGTGGCAGACCGAGCCCGAGCACGCCTTCGCGCGCGCCGGGACCGACGACGAGGGGCACTGGGAGGTGACGACGCGCAAGGCGCCGTTCATCGACGTCTCGGTCTTCGCCCGCGGACTGCTCAACCGCGTCGTCACGCGCATCTACTTCGCCGACGAGGACAACTCGGCCGACCCGGTGCTGCAGACCGTGCCCGAGCACCGGCGCGGCACGCTGCTCGCGCAGCCCGAGGACGCCGGCGGCTACCGCTTCGACGTCGTCCTGCAGGGCGAGGATGAGACCGTCTTCTTCCAGGTCTGAGCTGTTCGGCGCGATCGAGGCGCGCGGCGGCGCCGCCGAGGCGACCTCGGACCGCGCGTGGCTGCAGGCGATGCTCGACTTCGAGGCGGGGCTCGCGCGCGCCCAGGCCGGCGCGGGGCTGATCCCCCACGACGACGCGGAGGCGATCGCGGCCGCGTGCGTCGCCGAGCGCTACGACGTGAGCGAGATCGGCGCGGCGGCGGCGGGGATCGGCAACCCCGCCGGCCCGCTCGTGAAGGCGCTGACCGCGCGCGTCGAGGGGCCTGCCGCCGGGCACGTGCACAAGGGCGCGACGAGCCAGGACGTGCTCGACACGGCCGCGATGCTCGTCGCCAAGCGCGCGCTCGAGCCGATCCTCGCCGACCTCTCCGCGACCGCCGGCGCGTGCGCCGCGCATGCGCTGCGCCACCGCGACACGCCGATGGCCGGCCGCACGCTGCTCCAGCAGGCCGTGCCGGTGACGTTCGGGCTGAAGGCGGCGGGCTGGATGACGACGTTCGACGAGGCCGCCGCGCGGCTGCGCGACCTGCGCGAGACGCGCCTGGCGGTGCAGCTCGGCGGCGCCGCCGGGACGCTCGCGTCGCTCGGCGACGCCGGGCCGGAGGTACTGGCGCGCCTGGCCGGTGAGCTCGGGCTCAACGAGCCCGTGCTGCCGTGGCACACGCTGCGCACGCGCGTCGGCGAGCTGGCGGGCGCGCTCGGCGGCGCCGCGGGCTCGATCGGCAAGGCCGCGCGCGACGTCACGCTGATGGCGCAGACCGAGGTCGCCGAGGTGCGCGAGACGGCGAGCGGCGGCTCCTCGACGATGCCGCACAAGCAGAACCCGGTCGCCGCCGTGGCCGCGCTGGCGTGCTCGGGCCAGGCGCCGGGGATGGCGGCGACGCTGCTCGCCGCGATGATCCAGGAGCACGAGCGCGCCGCCGGCGCGTGGCACTCGGAGTGGAAGCCGTTCTCGGACCTGCTGCTGGCGACCGGCTCCGCGGCCGCCTGGCTGCGCGCGTCGCTGGAAGGGCTGGAGGTCGACGCCGTCCGCATGCGCGCCAATCTCGACGCCACCGGAGGCCTACTGCTCGCCGAGCGCGTGGTCGGCGCGCTCGCGCCCGAGCTCGGCCGCCTGGCCGCGCACGAGCTGGTCGAGCACGCGGCCGCGTCCTCGCTGCCGTTCGCGGACGCGCTCGAGCGGGCGACCGAGCTCCCGCGCGCGGAGATCGACCGGCTGCTCGACCCGGTCGAGTACCTCGGCTCCGCGGGCGAGCTGGTCGACCGCGCGCTCGCCGCCCACCGGACGGAGGTGCACACGTGATCCCCCATCACATCGTCAGCGGCCCCGCGGACGCGCCGGCGCTCGTCCTGGGCAACTCGCTCGGCGCGGCGCTGCAGATGTGGGACGGGCAGGCGCGCCAGCTCGCCGAGCGCTTCCGGCTGATCCGCTTCGACGCCCGCGGCCATGGGCGCTCGGAGGTCCCGCCCGGGCCGTACGCGATCGACGACTTCGGCCGCGACGTGGTGGAGCTGCTCGACCACCTCGACGTCGAGCGCGCGAGCGTGGCCGGCATCTCGCTCGGCGGCATGACCGCGCTGTGGCTCGGCATCAACGCGCCCGAGCGGGTCGAGAAGCTCGTCCCCACGTGCACGTCGGCGAAGCTGGGACCGCCCGAGATGTGGCGGGACCGCGCCGCCGCGGTGCGCGAGAACGGCACCGGCGCGATCGCCCCGGCCGTCGTCCAGCGCTGGGTGACCGACGCGCAGGCCGACCGCAGGCCCGAGCTGCAGGAGATGCTCGCCTCGATGCCCGACGACGGCTACGCCGCCTCCTGCGAGGCGATCGAGCACATGGACCTGATCCCGCGCCTGCACGAGATCACCGCGCCGACGCTCGTGATCTCGGCCCGGCAGGACCAGGCGACCCCGCCCGAGCACGGCGAGCGCATCGCCGCCGCCATCCGCGGCGCCCGCTTCGAGGTCCTCGACGGCGCGGCGCACCTCGCGAACCTCGAGCGCGGCGACGCGGTCGTCCGCCTGATCACCGAGCATCTGGAGGCCTGACATGGACGATCCGCGCTACGAGGCCGGCATGAAGGTGCGGCGCGAGGTGCTCGGCGACGCGCACGTCGACCGCGCGGCGGCGAACGCGACCGATTTCAGCCGCCCCTTCCAGGAGTTCATCACGCGCGCCGCGTGGGGCGAGGCGTGGACGCGTGAGGGCCTGGAGCGCCGGGAGCGCAGCATGATCACGCTCGCGGTCCTCACCGCGCTGCGCGCCGAGAACGAGATCCCGATGCACGTGCGCGCGGCGATCCGCAACGGACTGACGCCGGACGAGATCCGCGAGGTCCTGATCCACACGTCGGTCTACGCCGGCGTGCCCGCGGGCAACAGCGCGTTCGCGATCGCGCAGAGGACGCTGGACGAGCTATGACCGAAGAGCCGCGCGGCGCGCACTTCGTGCAGTCGCTGGAGCGCGGACTGGCCGTCATCCGCGCGTTCGACGCCGAGAACCCGGAGCTGACGCTGAGCGACGTCGCGCGCTCGACCGGCCTCACGCGCGCCGCCGCGCGGCGCTTCCTGCTCACGCTGACCGACCTCGGCTACGTGCACAGCGACGGGCGGCGCTTCGCGCTGTCGGCGCGCGTGCTGGAGCTGGGCTACGCGTACCTCTCGGCGCTGACGCTGCCCGAGGTCGCCGAGCCGCACCTCGAGCGGCTGGTCGCCGAGGTGCGCGAGTCCTCCTCGGTGTCGGTGCTCGACGGCGACGACATCGTCTACGTCGCGCGCGTGCCCACGTCGCGGATCATGCGCGTCGCGATCAACGTCGGCACGCGCTTCCCCGCGTACGCCACCTCGATGGGGCGCGTCCAGCTCGCCGGCCTGCCGGAGGACGAGCTCGCCGCCTACCTCGAGCGCGCCGACCTGCGCCGGCTCACCAGCCACACGCTCGACACGCCGGACGCGCTGCGCGCCGAGCTGGACACCGTCCGCGCCCAGGGCTGGGCGCTCGTGGACCAGGAGCTCGAGGAGGGCCTGCGCTCGATCGCCGCCCCGATCCGCGATCGCAGCGGCGCGGTGATCGCCGCCGTCAACGTCTCGGCCCATGCCAGCCGGGCGAGCCGGGACTCGGTCCGCGAGACGCTGCTGCCGCCGCTGCTGGACACCGCCGCGCGGATCGAGGCCGACCTGCGGGTGGCCTCGTCGTCCGGGCGCTCGGCCGGCGCACGCTGAACGTTTCCGGCGCGCCGGAGGAGAGATCCGGTACTCCGGCATGAAGGCTCGTTGAGAGAAGTCCACGGCGGGATCGTTGCGATCCTGTCACGCCTGAGATGCAATCGCCCGGCCTCCCTTGGGGTGGGAGGCATTTCCCGTCTCAAACGGAGGGGTTGCATATATGCGCTCACGCGCACCAGCAGTGCTGTGCGCCGCACTAGCGGCGTGTCTCGCGGTACCGGCGGCCGGCTGGGCCGCTGACAAGGGACAGCCGTACTCGGCCGAGGTCACGCAGGCGCAGGCCGCGGATCTCAAGGATCAGGGCTTCGACCTCGAGGAGGCGATCGTCAACCCGAGCGCCACCGGGAGTCGCGAGGTCCAGATCATCGCCACCGAAAAGCAGAAGGCCGCGCTGGAGAGCGACGGGGTCGATCTCTCCGCGCTCGCCATCGACAAGCCGGTCGCGAAGTCGAAGGCACTGGGGAATAGTCCGAACCAGTACTTCAACGTCTATCGCTCCTACATGGAGCCGGGCGGCATCAAGGACGAGATGAAGGCCATCGCGGACGCCAACCCGGACGTGATGAAGCTCGAGCAGATCGGCACCACGACGCTCGGCAAGCCGATCATGGCGATCAAGATGACCGAGAACGCTCGCACCGTGCCCGACGGCACGCGCGACGCCATCCTCTTCTCGGCCGTCAACCACGCGCGCGAATGGATCGCCGCGGAGATGGGCCGCCGCCTGCCCGGCTGGTTCGCGCAGCACAAGAACGACGCGGAGATCCGCGCGCTGATCAAGACGCGCGAGATCTGGTTCCTGCCGATCCAGAACCCGGACGGCTACGACTTCACGTTCACGTGCGGTCAGGGCACGGCCACCGAGCCGTGCGACTACCGCGTCCGGACCGCGGACGACAACCGCTTCTGGCGCAAGACGCTGCGCGACAACAACAACAACGGCGTCTACGGCGACAACCAGGACGGCGTCGACCCGAACCGCAACTACCCGGCCAAGCGCGCCATCGACGAGGAGGGCGCGAGCAACAGCTTCTCCTCAGAGACCTACCGCGGCCCGTACGCGCTCTCGGAGCCCGAGGACCTCGCCTTCGACCGGCTCCTGCGCCGCGTCAAGTTCAAGGCGAACATCAACTACCACTCCGCCGGCCAGCTGCTGCTGACGCCGGTCTCCAACACGACCGACTACGCCCCGCCGGACGCGACGCTGTTCAACGCGATCACGGGCACCGACGGCGACAGCGCCGTCTTCCCGTACCAGCCGCAGCGCTCGTCGGACCTCTATGAGTCCAACGGCGACACGATCGACAACGCCTACCTGAACTACGGCGTGATCGGCTGGACGCCGGAGATGGACACCTGCGCGACGATGGGCGAGCCCCAGGGCTGCAACCAGTTCGCGTCGCCCGACGACGAGAGCAAGGTCGCGGCGGTGTTCGAGAAGAACCTGTTCTTCGCGCTCAACGTCGTGAAGTCGCTGCCGAACCTGGGTCGTCCGCGCAACTTCGAGAACGACCCGAGCCAGTACCAGGTCAAGGCCACGCGCGACATCGACGCCAAGACGTTCGGCGTCTCCTACGGCACGCCGCAGGTGATCGAGGCGATCATCCGCAAGGAGCTCGGCGCCGCCAACGTCCGCGCGACGGTCAGCTACCGCAACGCCAACGGCGGCACCAGCACCGCGAACACGACGCTGCCGATGTCGGCCGCGCCCGCGGGCGAGCGCTACGGCGAGGCGCCGGGCGTGTACTTCGAGCGCCGCCGGGCGACAATCCCGGCGGTCATCGGCACGCACACGATCGGGGTCGGCGACGTCGTCAACGTCGTCATCCTCGCCGGCGGCCTGCAGCAGGAGTTCAACTACCGTGTCGCCTCGGTCCAGCAGGACACGGCCAAGAAGCGCGTCCTGGTGGTCGCGGCCGAGGACTACACCGGCGTCTCGCCGAACGTCAAGCCCGGCTACGCCAACGGGCCGCGCTACCTGGCGCAGCACAAGGCGGCGCTCGAGGCCGCGGGCTACGAGGTCGAGACCTACGACATCGACAACCCGCCCGCCGGCGGCGGAACGCCGAACTCCAACCCGGCGCCGCAGACCAAGTACCCGACCTTCCTCGGCGTGCTCTCGCATTTCGATGCGGTCGACTACTACTCCGGCGACGACTTCGCGCCGGAGCTGCTCAGCGACAACGCCGAGCCGCGCCACATGACCAGCGCCACCGCGCAGTCCGGCGGGCGCGAGATGGCCGGCTGGGCGCATCACGTGATGCTCGAGCTGCGCGACTACCAGAACGAGGGCGGCAAGCTCATCGTCGACGGCCGCAACGTCCACCAGACGTTCACGTCCAACGGCTCGAGCCTGTCGGCGACCGGCCCCTTCACGTGGTCCCCCGACCAGCTGTGGGGCTTCAACTACCCGCCGAACAACGGCGGCGACGACGACGTCGCGGGCACGGCGTTCCAGCGCTCGCGCGGCACGTCGAACGACACGTGGCAGAACTACCTCGGCGTCGTGGGCTACCAGTCCGGCATCGGCCTGTCGCTCAGCACCGCCGCGAACGCCACGAACCCGGACATCGCGAACCTGCCCGTCGGCGCGAAGACCGGCGGCATCTTCGACGGCATGCCGCCGATCGTGATCGACCAGGCCGCGGGCAACGACCCGAACCAGGCGACCGATGGCAGCGCGTTGCCGCTGGCGAAGATCCCGACCCGGCTGCGCGCGTGGGGCTCGAGCAACGAGCCGCTGCGGGCGGAGACCGTCCAGGCCGATTACAACACCGCCACGCCGCTGACGACGGGCGGCGGGGCGATCATCTCGACGCGCGACTCGGTCGCGTTCGGGTTCGGCCTCGAGCAGGTCGACGAGGCGACCCGCGTCGAGCTGCTCAAGCGCAGCCTGGCGTACCTGCTGCCGGCGGCGCCCGATACGACGACGCCGACGATCGTCGGCTGGAAGTACCCGCAGGACGGGTTCACGGCGACGCCGTCGGATCCGGTCGAGGCCGAGCTCACCGCCTATGACGAGCGCGGCGACATGAAGCAGGTCAGCCTCTACGCCAACGGCGCACTGGTCCAGACCGTTCCGGTCTATCCGTTCCAGTTCCGCTACACGCCGCCGGCCTCGGCCGTCGGACAGACGATCGTGCTGACGGCGAAGGCCGTCGACAAGGCCGGCAACGTCTCGACGTCGGCGCCGCTCAACGTCCGCGTGACGAACGCGGCCGTCGCGGTCAAGCCGCCGGAGCCGGTCAACCCGCCGACCCTCGGCGGCATCCCCGCCGTGGGCTCGACGCTGACCTGCACGAGCGGCGGCTTCGCCAACGGGCCGTTCAACTCCACGCTCGTGGAGTGGCTGCGCAACGGCACCGCGATCGGCGGCGCGACCACGAGCACCTACATGCCCGTGAACGGTGACATCGGCCGCCGGATCTCGTGCCGCATCACGGTCGAGAACAACCTCGGCAAGGCCGACGCCACGTCGGAGGAGCTCACCGTCTCGGCGGCGGGCACGCAGGGTTCGCCGGGTCCGCAGGGTCCCGCGGGCGCTCAGGGTCCGGCGGGCGCTCAGGGCCCGGCCGGTCCGGCCGGTGCCACCGGCGCGACCGGCCCCGCCGGTGCGACCGGTCCGGCGGGTCCCGCCGGCCCGAAGGGCGACAAGGGCGATACGCCCGACGTCCGCGTCACCTGCGATCTCAGCGCCAATGGCAAGACGATCGTCTGCACGATCACGGCGATCCCGCCGACCAGCCGCTCGGCGAAGCTGACCGGCACCGCCCGCATCGCCGGCACCAAGAAGGTCACGACCAGGTCCGGCAAGGGCAAGGTCACGATGAAGCTGCGCTCCTCGGAGCGCCTCAAGAAGGCGCCCAAGGTGATCATCAAGATCGCCTCGGGCAAGGCCAAGACCAACCGCACGGTCACGGCCAAGTAGGCGGCACGGCGGCCCCGCCGGAATTCCGGCGGGGCCCCTGGCCGTCTACTGCTCGGCGCGCCGGAAATGCAGCACGGCGAGCTCGGTCGGGAAGACCTCGGTGCTCTTCTCGCCCTGACGCTCGGCGCTCTCGGCCGCGATCGCCAGCGCCTGCTCGTGCGTGCGCGCCAGCAGCCGGTTGAGCTTCTTGAAGGCCCGCTCATCCAGCTCCAGCGGCGTGCGCTGCACGATCACCTCCGGATCGTCGAGCGTGCCGGCCTCCGAGGCCGCCCGCATGTCCTCGACGATCTCCGCCAGCGTCTCGCCCGAGAGCTCCTTGCGCAGGCTCGACGGCAGCGTCTTCCACTGATCCTCGTCGAGCGTCGGCCGCGCCGTCGCCCGATAGAAATGCTGCAGCGCGCCGCGGCGCGGCTCGGTCCGCACGAGCTCGACACAGTCGTAGTCGCGCAGCATGCGAACGTGATAGCTCACGACGCCCAACGGGGCGCCGAGCTCCAACGCGAGATCACCGGGGCTTGCGACACGCTCCCCCAGCCGCTGCAGGATGCGTGCCCGCAGCGGATGAGCCAGCGCCTTCGCGATTCGCGCCTCTGATGTCTCGCCAGGTGGTCGCGTCCGGGTACCGGACGGGGATTGCGTACTGGTGGGCATGGTCGGAAGCAAGCCTAGCGGTCATCCGGATTACACGTCGAGACGCAAGAATCGATCCTGAGCGCTCACGCGCCAACTCCGACGTCCGGAGGCGTGCCCGCGCGCCGGATTTCCGCCGATCGGCGCGATTCGGTCAGCGATTGCTTGAGACACCTTGACCTGGGGGGCGGGACTCTGCTGTCATTGTCATGCCCAACGGGTCGGCAGCCCCTCCCGGACCCCCCGACGAGACCCCCGCCGACCTCCCGCTCGTCCTGACCAGACACAGCCAGGATCGGCTGTTTGAGCGGCTCTGGAGCAACCGGGGAGGGCCGGCGCTCGGCCGGCCCTCCCCGCCCCCTTTCCGGGCTAGAGCTGCGCCTGCAGCGCGCGGACGCCGCCGGCGTCCAGCCTGCCGATGATGCGGCTCACGTACATCTGGCGGGTGTGCTCGTCACTCGTGCGCACGCCCTTGATCACGAGCGTGAGGCTGGAGCGGGCGCCCACCCACTTGACCTTCTTGGCCCACTTCTTCGGCAGGTGCGCCTTCTTGACCGCCGCTCGCAGCTTCGCCGCGTCGCTGCGGCGGACCTTGATGCGGACGTCGCGGTCGATCGTGGTGGTCTTGATCGGCCGCAGCTTGACCTGCGGCAGCGCCGCCCGGGCCTCGGGCGCCGCGACCGGCTCCGTCCTGGACTCGGCCACCGCGGCGGGCCCGGCCGCCGCGCCGACCGGCGCGCCGGTCGGGTAGAGCACGCCGTTGAGCACGAAGCGCTCCTCCTGGTCCGACCACGCCCGGAAGAACGGGTTGAAGCCGAACAGGAACGTGTGGCCCGCGCCGAACGGCTGGTCGATCAGTGCCGGGCGGCCGGGCAGCGAGCCGGGCGCCGTGGCGTTGACCTCGTAGCCGTAGCTGGTGGTCATCTGCGCCGGGTACTTGCCCGCCGGGACGGCGGGCGGGATCGTGGTCCCGTTGCCGGCCAGCGAGTTGTTGTTGTACAGCGGATCGGCGCTCACCGAGCGATAGAACCAGCCGCCGGAGTCGAAGCCCCACACGAGCGGGTTCGACGTGTCGAACTGCCCGTCGAACGTCGAGCCCGGGGTGTTGAGCGTCGGCACCGAGTCCGAGCTCACCGCGGTGACGCCCGCGTTGCGCGCGCTCAGCAGCCCGCTCGACGTCGTGGCGATGAAGCGGCCGCCCCGATTGACGAAGTCCTGCACCGCGGTCGCCGCGGGGCCGGAGATGGCATTGGCGTTGACCGTGTTCGCGCTGCCGGTGACGCCCGAGTGGATGAACGCGGTGAAGCCCTCGTTCACCAGCCGGCCCGCCGTCAGGTCGGCCGACGTGACCGGCTTGATGACCGACGGTGGGAGCTTCTGCTTCTGCGTGAGGACGAAGTACGCCTCGCAGAACGTCGTCGAGGCGCTCGGGCATTCACCCGAGCCGGTGCCGCGGTCGATCGGGTTCGTCGGCACCGTCGCGCCGGCGGTGTAGAGGCCGATCTTCGGCGTCGCCAGCGGGTAGCGCTGCGCCGGGTAGCCGTCGATGCCGTAGACCGGCGTCTCCCGCGCCTTGGCGAGGGCGGCCAGGTCGGCGCCGCCCAGCGTGCCCGCGTCGGCGAGCGCGGTGCCGCTGTCGAAGTGCCGGCCCGCGGCGTCGAACGCCGCCGCCGAGCGCGACACCGACACACCCTTGGCGAGCAGGTCGATGGCCAGGCTGATGCCGGCCGCCGAGTCGGTGTTGAACGCGTAGACCGGCTTGCCGGTGTTCGCGACCTTGCCGTAGTCGGGGTCGGTGATCGGCGTCATCGAGACGCCTTCGGGCATCGGCGACGTGAGGAACCCGTTGCCGCTCTGGCCGCGCATCAGCGAGTACGACCAGGTCACCACGTCGTAGTAGTAGGGGAACGGGATGAATGGGTTCTCGCCCAGGATGGCCTGGATCCAGTGCTTGTTGCCCTGGTTCATCGGGACCCAGATCGTCCCCGCGGGCATGGTCTCCGGGTGCGAGCCCTTAGGCCCGAACGTGTGCACGCCGCCGGCGTTGACGTCGGTGTTGAGCCGGTAGACGTCGACGCCGACCGTCTGCAGGTCCTTGATCAGCTTCGCCGCGTCGCCCGAGTGCAGGTCCGGCTTGAAGAAGTAGCCGCAGACGTTGACGTCCGGCTGCTGCGTGACGACGTTGTGCAGCGGGCTGACGAGCTTGTTCGGCTGCAACTGGCACTGCGCGCCCTGCTGGACCGCCTCGGGCCACTGCTTGACCCAGTCGGTGAGCAGCTGGACCTTCTGGTCGGACGTCACGTTGACCGTCGCGTCCATCGCCAGGTAGTGGTCGTAGACCTGCTTGCCGTAGTTCTCGCTGGAGCCCTTCTCGTACGTCATGCCGGCCGCGCCGTCGAGCAGCGCAGGGACGGTGTCGCCGTACTCGGGCGTGAACAGGTCGTAGCGGTTGTAGTTCTGGTAGTTCGACGACTGGTCGTTGAACATCCGCTGGAGCATCGGGCCGATGTCGTTCTGGATGAAGTCCAGCGCGAAGTTCGAGATCTCGTGATGGACCGGATCCTCGTTGGGCGGGAAGAAGTATCCGCTCGACTGCTGATGGGCGTCGATCACGAACACGCCCGGGTACTTCGAGATCGCGTCGGTGAACCCGTAGTTCTCGACGTTGTTGCGCGTGCCGCGGTCGCGGTTGGGGTCGAAGCCCCATGCCGTCGTCCGCTGGTTGTTGTCGCGCCCGTTCGGGTTGGTGACCGGGGCGACGAACGTGTCCATGTTCGCGAGGCGGCGCGCGTTCGCGCAGTCCATGCGGGCGGCCATCTCGTACAGCAGCCGCAGCGACGCCTCGCCCGCCGCCGGCTCGTTGCCGTGCGGCGTCGCGGTCACCCAGCCGAACACCGGCCGCTCGCGGACGGCGGCCAGCCCCTCGGCCTCCGAGACCGTGCCCTCGCGGACGCCGGCCCAGAACGGGCCGTCGGCGCGCCCGGCGTCGAGGTTGGCGATGTTCTCCGGCGTGCCGATGACGGCGTACCAGACCTGCTTGTCCTTCTGCCGATTGGCCGGGTCCTGCAGCGCCGTCTCGGACATGAACTTCTGCACGATCCGCACGCGCGGGTTGGTGGCCGTGGCCTGCGTGAGCGCGTCCAGATACTTGTAGAGGTCGGCCGTCGGGCGGCGCGACGCGGTTCCGGTGGCGCCGCCGCCGAGCGGCAGCCCCATGTAGTCGCTGTACTTCGGGATCGACGGGTCGTACTGCAGCGTGTCGGTGCAGCCGGCCGGGTCGACGTCGGCCTTGGCCGCGCCCGGTGCCGCCACCAGCGCCGCGGCGACCAGCAGGAGCGCGGCTCCACAGCGGCGGATCATGAGAACCTCCGGTTGGCGCGGACGGGGGCTAGGACCTTGTTGCCCGAGAAGCGGGCAGAGACGCTCAGCCGGCTCTTCGAGCGGCCGCTGACGTGCTTCGTGAAGCTGCACGAGCTGCTCAGGCGCACCTGCGAGTCCGAGACCACGCGGCTGCCGCGCTTGACGATCAGGCTGACCGAGCCGCTGGCGCAGCCCTCGTCGAGGGTGACCTGGGACGGCAGCTTGAGCTTGCCGCTTACGACCGTGCGCGAGTGGCGAGTCGTGGCCGAGACGCTGAGCGCCTTCGGCTTGAACTGCAGCACCACGACGTTGCGGCTGCTCTCGGCGCTGGCGCCGTTGAGATCGGTCACGACGACGCGCAGCGACTGGCGGCCGACGTCGCGGCCGTTCGGGACGATCTTGCAGCGGAACGGCGCCTTGGTGAGCGAGCAGACGCGGCGCGTCCCGAGGAACACGTCGAGCTGGCGGACGCCCGCGGCGGCCACCGGCGTGACGTTGACGATCACGCCCGTGGACGCGATCGACCCGGTCATGGCACCGAACGAAACGGCGGGCGCCGGCGTGGTCGTGCGGACGAAGGGCTCATCCGTCGTCACGCCCGGGCCTGGGGTCACCACGCCGCCGACGGTCGTGGTCCCCGTCGCGGTCGTGACCGGGCCAGCCGTCGACGTCGGCGTCGGGGTCGGGGTCGGCGTCGGCGCGGCGCAGTCGGCCGGGTCGATCCCGATCAGCGAGGAGGCGGACTTCGTCTGCCCGCTCGAGTCCGACGCCACGGCGATCAGCGTGCGCGTCGTGCAGCCGATGTCGCCGGGCAGCTTGTAGGTGACCTTGTACGGCGGGCGGTTGGCGCTGCCGATCAACCACGGGCCGTCGTAGAACAGCACCTGGCGGACGCCGAAGTCGTCGGCCGGGCTCGCCGTCATCACCACGGCGGCGCCGCGGTGGTAGGTGCCCGCGTCGGTGGCCAGCGAGATCGACGGCGGCGCGTCGCTGACGGGCAGCGGCGCGTCGACCGTGGGGAGCTCGCCGCTGTCGGGATCCGACTGGAAGCCGTTGCGGTACGGGAAGAAGTCGACGGCATCCGAGCTCGTGCCGGTCCCGTCGGCGACGCCCGCGCCGTTGACCGGGTTCTCCGGCACGGGCGGGTTCGTGGCGGGCGAGATCGCCGGGCCCGGGTTGGCGGTGACGGCGCCGAAGCGCAGGCCCCACCAGTTGTTCTCCGCCTTGACCGGCACGTCGGTGTTGGCCGTCGTGCCGTCGAGCTTGGCGTTGAAGACGCCGTAGGAGTTGTCGACGATGTTGCTGGCGCTGATCGTCGAGGCGCCGCCGCCGATGATCCGGACGCCGGCCGCCATCCACAGGGTCGAGTTGTTGGTCGCCGAGTTGCGAACCGCCGAGCCCGTGCCCTGGACGAGGTTCTGCGAGATCGTGTTGTTGGTCAGGTTGCCGATCGCGCCGGCCGTGATGCGCACGCCGTCCTGGCCGTACAGCGGGCCGTTGGTGGCGGGGACCGGAGCGGGCGACTGGCAGTTGCCGTTGACCTGGTAGTCGGCGCAGATGTTGCGGCCGACGATCTGGTTGGACGAGATCGTGCCGATGTTGGTGATGCCCGACGCGGTGAGCGGCGGCACGTCACCGGTCGCGGAGTCGACCAGGATGCCGGCCGAGTTGTACTTGTCGACGCGCGTGTGATCGACCTTGACCTGGCGCGCCACGGTCGGGAAGACGGCGCCGGACGCCGTGACCTGGGCGATGCCGAACCCGTCCGGCGAGCCCTTGTACTCGCCCGGGCGCGGGGTGTCGAGCGACTTGTCGGTCGTGACGAGGTTCGTCACGCGGCTGCGGACGACGGAGCCGACCGCGTCGCGGAAGACGACGCCGGCCTCGGCGTAGACGCCGTCGCCGTCGATCGTCACGCCGGAGATGTCCACCTTCGTGAGGTGGGTCTTGCCGGCGTTGCTCTGGCGATCCTCGGAGTCGCCGTCGATCATCACGATCGCGCCGACGTTGTCGCGGATGTTCGGCGTGCTCGCGGCGATCTGACCGCCGGCCGCCGTCGTGTGGCGCGGGACGATGCGGACGAGGTCCGCGCCGGCGCCCTTGATGGTGACGTCGTCGATGATCGTCAGCGCGTTGGAGCCGACGCTGCCCGGACCTTCGACGTACGTTCCGGGACAGACCGCGATCGTGTCGCCCTTGGCGGCGGCGAAGATCGCGTTCTGGATCGTGGAGAACCCGGCGGCGGGACACTCCACGCCGTCGTCGTCCACGGTCAACGTCGCCGCGCGCGCCACCGGCGCGACGGCAAGCGTCCCGAGCGCCGCGATGATCGCGGCGCATGCCCTGCTCCGACCGGTCACGTTTTGACCAACCCCCTTGAACAACCCCTCCGCCGGTGCGCGCCCCAGGTGCGCGTCCGGCGCCGACCCTCTCCGCGCTATTTACCGCTCGCGGGTGCGTCTGTCGAGCGATTGGGCGTGGAGATGTCTCAGCCGGCCAGTTGCTCGAGGCGCTCGATCGTCGCCCGGACGTCCTCGTCGGTGGTGCGCGGGTTGATCGTGCACAGCCGCGCGACCGGGCGGCCGCCGAGCACGGTCGTGCTCGGCGCGGTGAAGCCGTCGGCGACGGCGGCGGCGACCATGCGGTCGTTGAGCGCGTCGACCTCGGCGTCGCTCAGCCCCGGCGCGACGCGGCGGAAGCAGACGATCGCCAGCTGGGCGGGCGTCACGATCTCCCAGCCTGGGCGCTCCTCCAGCAGCCGCTGCGCGAGCTCGGCGAGCTCGAGCCCGCGGGCGATCGCGGCGCGGAACGCGTCGAGCCCGAAGACGGTCAGCGACAGCCACAGCTTGAGCGCGCGCGAGCCGCGCGTGAGCTGGGGCCCGCGGTCGCGGAACTGCACCTCGGTCGTGGCGGTGTCACGCAGGTAGGCGCCGTCGAGCGCGAACGTGCGCTCGAGGAGCCCGGGCTCGCGCATCAGCACGCACCCGACCTCGTAGGGCTGGAAGAGCCACTTGTGCGGGTCGAGCACGAGCGAGTCGGCGAGCTCGATCCCGGCGAGCAGGTCGCGGCCCGCCGGTGTCAGGCGGGCCGGCGCGCCGTAGGCGCCGTCGACGTGCAGCCACACCGACGCGGCGCGTGCGAGGTCGGCGAGCCCGGCCAGCGGGTCGACGGCGCCGGTGCTCGTCGTGCCCGCGGTGGCGATGATGACGAACGGCTCGAGTCCGGCGGAGCGGTCGGCCTCGATCGTGTCGCGCGTCGCGTCGCGCGGGAGCCGGTGGTGCTCGTCGGCGGCCAGCACGCGCAGGTTGTCCGGGTCGAAGCCCAGCGTTCGCCACGCGCGGGCGACGGCGCTGTGCGCGTGCTCGGAGCAGTATCCCGTCGCGCGCGATCGCGCGCCCACGCGCGCGAGAGCGGCCGCCGCCAGCGCCGTCAGCGTGCCGACCGAGCCGCCGCTGACCAGCACCCCCTCGGTGCCCTCTGGCATCCCCATCCAGTCGCGCAGCCAGTCGAGCACGGCGAGCTCGACCGCCGACGGCCCGGCGCCGCCGACCCAGCCGCCGGCGAACACGTTCACGCCCGCGCCGGCGAGGTCGGCGAGCACGCTGACCGGATTGCTCGGGGCGCCGATGCGCGCGAAGAAGCGGGGGTGGCTCGTGTACTGGGCGCGCGTGAGCACCTCGCCGAAGAGGAAGTCGAGCGCCGCGTCCGGGTCCGTCGGGCCGTCCGGGCAGGGCGGGACCGACGCCGCCGACCAGCCCGGGTCCGGCACCGGCATCGGCGGCTTGGCGCTCAGAGTCGCGTAGTGGTCGACAAGGCGGTCGATGACGCCGTAGCCGAGCCGGCGCAGCTCCTCGGGGTCAAGGCTCAATGGGTCCGATCCGGGCACGCGGCGACAATACGCAGATGCGCGCCGCCGTGATGCATGCGTTCACCCAGCCGCTCTCCGTCGAGACGGTGCCCGACCCCGCGCCCGCGCCCGGTGGTGTGGTCGTCGAGGTGCGCGCGACGGGCGTGTGCCGCAGCGACTGGCACGGCTGGATGGGTCACGATCCGTCGATCGCGCTGCCGCACGTGCCGGGCCACGAGCTCGCCGGCGTCGTCGCCGCCACGGGTGCGGAGGTGCGCGGCTTCTCGGAGGGCGACCGCGTGACGGTGCCGTTCTGCTGCGGCTGCGGGCGCTGCGAGCCGTGCCGCCACGGCGAGACGCAGATCTGCGAGCGCGACGTCCAGCCGGGCTTCACGATCTGGGGCTCGTTCGCCGAGCTCGTCGCGCTCCCGCAGGCCGATCTCAATCTCGTCCGGTTGCCCGACGCGCTCGGCTTCGACGAGGCGGCCTCGCTCGGCTGCCGCTTCATGACCGCGTGGGCGGCGCTGCACGTGCACGCGCAGGTGCGCGCCGGCGAGTGGGTCGCCGTGCACGGCTGCGGCGGCGTCGGCCTCGCCGCCGTGATGATCGCGGTCGCGGCGGGCGCGCAGGTGGTGGCGCTGGACATCGACGAGCGCAAGCTCGCGCGCGCACGGGAGCTCGGTGCGGTGCCGGCGGGCGTGGAGGCGATCCCCGACATCACGGGCGGCGGCGCGCACGTGTCGATCGACGCGCTCGGGAGCGCCGAGACGTGCGTGACCTCGATCGAGTGCCTGCGGCGGCGCGGGCGCCACGTGCAGGTCGGGCTGCTGCTGGCCGGCGAGCGCGCGGTCGCGATCCCGATGGCGCGCGTGATCTCGCGCGAGCTGCGCGTCCTCGGCGTGCACGGGATGGCGGTGCGCCACTACGACGCGCTGCTGCGCGCGGTCGGCGCCGGCGTCGTGCGGCCGGGAGAGCTCGTCGCCAAGACGATCGCGCTCGAGGATGCGGGCGAGGAGCTGGCCTCGATGTCGCGCTTCGCGCAGGAGGGCGTTACGGTCGTGCGGCCATGACCGACTTCTACCTGCTCGACGAGAAGCTCACCGCGCAGGAGCGCGAGATCCGCGACCGGCTGCGCGCCTTCTGCGACCGCGAGGTGGCGCCGATCATCAACGGCTACTGGGAGCGCGCCGAGTTCCCGCACGAGCTCGTGCCGAAGATCGCCGAGCTCGGGATCGCGGGCGGCACCGTGGAGGGCTACGGCTGTCCCGGGATGAGCGCGACCGCCGCCGGCCTGGTCAGCATGGAGTGGGCGCGCTGTGACGGCAGCATCGGCACGTTCTTCGGCGTGCACTCGAACCTCGCGATGCAGTCGATCGCGATGCTCGGGTCCGAGGAGCAGCGGCAGCGCTGGCTGCCCGAGATGGCGGCGCTCGACGCGATCGGCGCGTTCGCGCTGACCGAGCCCGACCACGGCTCGGACGCCGTGCGGCTGGAGACCAGCGCGCGGCGCGACGGCGACTCCTGGGTGCTGCGCGGCACCAAGCGCTGGATCGGCAACGCCTCGATCGCCGACGTCGTGATCGTGTGGGCGCGCGACGAGGACGGCCACGTCGGCGGCTACCTGGTGGAGAAGGAGACGCCCGGCTTCCACGCGCTCGTGATGAAGGGCAAGACCGCGCTGCGCGCCGTCTGGCAGGCCGACGTCGAGCTGCACGACGTACGCGTGCCGGCCGAGAGCCGGCTGCCCGGGTGCCGCAACTTCCGCGACGTCGCGGAGGTGCTGACCCGCACGCGCTACACGGTCGCGTGGCGCGCGCTCGGGCTGGCGCTCGGCGCATACGAGGCGGCGCTCGCCTACGCGCGCGAGCGCGAGCAGTTCGGCCGCCCGATCGCGTCCTACCAGCTCGTCCAGGACAAGCTCTCGCGCATGCTCGCCGAGATCACGGCGATGCAGCTGCTGTGCCTGCGGCTGTCCGAGCTCGCCCAGGACGGACGGCTGACGGCGGGGATGGCGTCGATGGCGAAGATGAACCACGCCGCCAAGGCGCGCGAGATCGTCGGCCACGCACGCGACATCCTCGGCGGCAACGGCATCCTGCTCGCCAACCACGTCGCGCGCCATCACGCGGACATGGAGGCGATCTTCACGTTCGAAGGCACCGACAGCATCCAGTCGCTGATCGTCGGACGCGAGATCACGGGCATTCCCGCAATAGCGGGGTAGGGCTCGCCGTACCCCCCGGGTGTTGGCTCCCCGCCTGTCCCGCCAATTCCGTACCGCGTACGGTGCTTGGTTGCCGTGCGAGTCGTGATCGCTGAGGACCTGACCCTCCTGCGTGAGGGTCTTGCCGCACTCCTGAGCGAGTGCGGCCATGAGGTCGTGGCCTCGGTCGGCGACGGCGACGCGCTGGTCGCCGCGATCGAGGAGCACTGCCCCGACATCGCGCTGATCGACGTGCGGATGCCGCCGACCCAGACCGACGAGGGCGTGCGCGCCGCCGTCGAGGTCCGCCGCAGCCACCCGGAGACCGGCATCCTGATCCTCAGCCAGTACGTCGAGGACCGCTACGCGGCCGACCTGCTGGAGGGCGGCGCTCGCGGCGTCGGCTACCTGCTCAAGGACCGGATCGCCGACGTCGACCAGTTCCTCGCCGCGATCGAGCGCGTCGCCGGCGGCGGGACGGTGATCGACCCCGAGGTGATCGCCCAGCTGCTCGTCCGCCAGCAGCGCGAGAACCCGCTCGATCGCCTGACCCCGCGCGAGACCGAGGTGCTCGCGCTGATGGCCCAGGGCCACACCAACGCCTCGATCGTCGAGCGCCTGCACATCTCGCACAGCGCGGTGGAGAAGCACGTCCGCAAGGTCTTCGCCAAGCTCAGCCTCTCGCACGACGACCAGCACCACCGCCGCGTGCTGGCGGTGCTGACGTATCTCGGCGCGTAGTCCTTCGGGGTCCGAACGAAAATGAGAGCGGGAACGCTCGATTTCGTTCGAACCTTGACATCGGATGGGCGCGGCGGGAAAGTCGCGGCCGTTCAGTCCCAAGGAGGAGGAGGGGTCAATGCGCTGGCAAGCGCGCGCGGCGGGGATCGCCGCGTTGCTTTCCGCTGCTGCCGTCGTCGTCATCACGGAGCCCGCCCACGCGGCCGTGCCGGTGACGTTGCAGGCGGATCAGGCGGTCTACTTGGTCGACCAGGGCGGCACCGCCCACGTCGGCATCCGGCTCACCACGACGGGCAACGTCGCGACCGACGCCGACGTCACGGTGAGCTACAGCACCGGAGGGACGCTGAGCATCGGCTCGGGCACGAACCTGAAGACGCTGCCCGACACGGCCGTCCCGGGCACCGATTACACGGCCGCGACCGGCACGGTGACGTTCCCGGCCGGCAGCGCGTCCGGCACGGTCAAGACGGTCGACGTGTCCACGCTGGCGGTCACGGGCGCCGCGAAGGCGAAGACGATCACCGTCCCGTTCACGGCCACGAGCGCCAACGGCTCGGCCATCACCAACAACCAGAGCCCGCCGTCCGTCGTCATCAACGCGCACGGGTTCCCGTACCTCGATGCGTCGCTGCCGATCTCCCAGCGCGTCGACGACCTCCTCTCGCGCATGTCGCTCGACGAGAAGGTCGGGCAGATGACGCAGCCGGAGCGGCCGGCGTTCTCGCAGTCGGGCTCGGTCACGAGCAACGCGCAGAACCAGGCGACGTCCAACAACAACGCGAACTTCATCGCGGCGCTCGGGATCGGCTCGATCCTGTCGGGCGGCGGATCGGTGCCGGCCAACGGCAACAACCCCGCGGCCTGGGCCAACATGATCGACGACTTCCAGACGCGCGCCCTGCGGACGCCGCTGCAGATCCCGCTGATCTACGGCATCGACTCCGTGCACGGCGACAACAACCTGGTCGGCGCGACGATCTTCCCGCACAACATCGGCATCGGCGCCGCCCATGACCCGGCGCTGGCCGAGGCGGAGGGCCACATCGCCGCCACCGAGACGCGCGCGACCGGTCCGCAGATGGCGTTCGCTCCTTGCATCTGCGTCGCACGCGACGACCGCTGGGGCCGCACGTACGAGTCCTACAGCGAGGATCCCGCGCTCGTGACCCTGCTGGAGACGTCGATCGACGGCTTCCAGGGCACGACGCCTACGGCGAAGGCCGCCAACGATCGCGTCGTCGCCAGCACCAAGCACTTCGCCGGCGACGGCCTCGCGACCTACGGCGCCGAGACGCCGAACGCGATCAACACCGGCATCGACCGGGTCAGCCGCGCCGACTTCGAGCGGCTTGCGCTGGCTCCCTACGTGCAGGCCGTCCAGCAGCACCATACGGGCACGATCATGCCGTCGTACTCGAGCTACGACTTCACCGACGACGGCATCGGCAACCCGCTCAAGATGAGCGCGTCGAAGGAGTTCATGACCGACTGGCTCAAGACCCAGGTCGGCTTCGACGGGTTCCTGATCAGCGACTACAACGCGCTCCACCAGATCCCCGGCGGCACGGGCAGCCAGCCCAACACGCTCCAGGTCGCGACGTCGATCAACGCGGGCATGGACATGGCGATGGAGCCGTCCGCGCACCGCACGTTCATCACCAACCTGATCGCGGACGTCAACGCCGCGCCCGGCTCGCCGACGTACGTCCCGATGTCGCGCATCGACGACGCCGTCAAGCGCATCCTCACGCAGAAGTTCGAGCTGGGGCTGTTCGAGCACCCGCTCACCGACCGCACGCACATCGGCGAGGTCGGCTCGGCGGCGCACCGCGCGTCGGCGCGCCAGGCGGTCGCCGAGTCGCAGGTGCTGCTCAAGAACGACGGCGTCCTGCCGCTCAGCAAGTCGGCGAAGATCTACCTCGCCGGCTCGGGCGCGGACGACCTCGGCAACCAGGCCGGCGGCTGGACCGTCGACTGGCAGGGTGCCTCCGGCAACGCGCGGATCCAGGGCGCGACGTCGATCCGGGCGGGTCTCTCGCAGGTCGCTCCGGGCTCGACGGTCACCTACAGCCGTGACGCGTCGGCCGACATGAGCGGCTCGGACGTCGGTGTCGTCGTCGTCGGCGAGACGCCGTACGCCGAGGGCAACGGCGACGTCTCGATGAGCGGCAGCGGTACCCAGCACATGACGCTCCCGGCCGCCGACGGCGCGGCCGTCGACAAGGTCTGTGGCGCGATGAAGTGCGTCGTGCTCGTGATCTCGGGCCGCCCGCTGGCCATCTCCGACCGGCTCGGCAAGATGAACGCCGCGGTCGCCTCCTGGCTGCCGGGCAGCGAGGGCGCGGGCGTGGCCGACGTGCTGTTCGGCGACAAGCCGTTCACCGGCCGGCTGCCGATGACGTGGCCGAAGGCGCTCACGCAGGAGCCGATCAACGTCGGCGACGCGTCATATGACCCGCAGTACCCGTTCGGCTGGGGCCTGCGCACGGACGCTCCGGCGGCGCGCGCGTCCGCGGCCGCCGCCGCACTCCCGGCGGGCCCGGCGAAGGACGCGCTCACCGCCCTCGCCGCGCTGCCCACGTGGGACGAGCGCGACGTGCTGCTGCGGCTGACGGGCATCGCCCGCCAGCTCGATCAGACCGGCGCCGACACGTGGACGGTCGACGACCTCGTCGTCTCGATCGCCCGCGACTACGCCCAGCAGGCGGCGATCACGCCCGCGTCCGCGAAGCTGACGTCCGACGCCGAGCACGAGCTGCTGGTCGGCAACGTCGCGAACGCGGTGTCCAAGCTCGCCACGACGGCGGGCTTCGCGCTGACCGAGACGCCGGGCGGCGTCTCGGGCACGGTGCCGGCGACGCTCGCGCTCACGCTGGCCGGTCCGGCGTCGTTCGGCGTGTTCACGCCCGGCGTCGCGAACACCTACACGGCGGCCACCACCGCCAACGTGATCAGCACGGCCGGCGACGCGACGCTGACGGTCAGCGATCCCGGCCATCTCGCCAACGGCAGCTTCTCCCTCCCGGAGGCGCTGCAGGTGACGCTGGCGCCGGCCTCGTGGACGGCACCGGTGTCCAACGCCGCCGTCGCGATCGGGTTCTCCCAGCACATCGGCGCCAACGACGCGCTGCGAACCGGCAGCTACTCGAAGACGCTCACGTTCACGCTGTCCACGACAAGCCCGTAGACGAGGGGTTTCGCCTGCCAGGCGAGCGAGGGCTCCGCGCTCTCGCTCGCCTTCGGCGACGCTACGCGGTGAACGCCGCGATCCCCGTGATCGCCTCGCCGAGGATCAGGGTGTGCATCTCGTGCGTGCCCTCGTAGGTCAGCACCGACTCGAGGTTGTTCGCGTGGCGCAGCACCGGGTACTCGAGCGTGACGCCGTTGGCGCCGAGCACGGTGCGGGCGCTGCGGGCGACCTCGAGCGCCGCCGAGACGTTGTGGTACTTGCCGAAGGAGACCTGCTCCTGGCGCAGCGTCCCGGCGTCCTTGAGCCGCCCGAGGTGCAGCGCGAGCAGGTAGCTCTGCCCGACCTTCACGGCCATCTCGGCGAGCTTGGCCTGCGTGAGCTGGTAGGAGGCGATCGGCTTGCCGAACTGCTCGCGCGTGCGCGCGTAGTCGAGCGCCGCCGCGTAGCACGCGCGCGCGGCGCCGGCGGCGCCCCAGACGATCCCGTAGCGCGCCTCGTTGAGGCAGGAGAGCGGCCCGCGCAGCGACGTCGCCTCCGGGAGCCGCGCGTTCTCGCCCACGCGCACGCCGTCGAGCACGAGCTCGCTCGTCACGCTCGCGCGCAGCGACAGCTTGTGCTCCATCCGCGGCGCGCTGAACCCCGGCGTGTCTCGCTCCACGAGGAAGCCGTTGACCTTGCCCTCGTCGGTGCGCGCCCACACGACCGCGACATCGGCGACGGAGCCGTTGGTGATCCACATCTTCGCGCCGTCGAGCACCCACTCGTCACCGTCGCGGCGCGCGCGCGTGCGCATCCCCGCGGGGTTGGAGCCGGCGTCGGGCTCGGTCAGGCCGAAGCAGCCGATCGCCTCGCCCGCGGCCATCCGCGGCAGCCAGCGCTCCTTCTGCTCCTCGCTGCCCCAGCGGTGGATCGCGTACATCGCGAGCGAGCCCTGCACCGAGCAGAACGAGCGCAGGCCGGAGTCGCCCGCCTCGAGCTCCATGCACGTGATGCCATAGGCGGTCGCCGACGCGCCGGCGCACCCGTAGCCGTGCAGGTGCATGCCCAGCAGCCCGAGCCGGCCGAGATCGGCCGCGATCTCGACGGGGAACGTCCCCGCCTCGAAGTGCTCGGCCACGACGGGGAGGAACTTCTCGTGCACGTACTGGCGCACGGTGTCGCGGATCAGCCGCTCCTCGTCGTCGAGCTGAGCGCCCACCCCCAGCGGGTCGAGCGGATCGAACGCGGGGAGGGAGGGTGCGGAGACGGACATGCCGTCCAGGCTACCCCCCGGCGTTGTACACGGCCTTGTCGAATGCGAGCACGCTCGGGTCGGCGGCGTGGCCGAGGGGATCGAGCCCGAACAGGTCCTCGATCGAGCGCAGCAGCGAATAGTGGTTGTAGGCGCCGGTGTCGGCGCTGCTGCCCGGCTTCACCTGCTGGGAGATCAGCAGCAGGCCGCCGCCCTGGGCGGGCGTGACTGCGATCAGACCGCCCTCCTTGTAGGCGGGCGAGCGCAGGATCTGCGCGACGGTCGTCTCGAGGAACGCCTTGGCATCGCCCGAGCCCGCCGGGCACGGCGTGTCCGATCCGTCGTGGCACCGGTTGGCCACGATCAGCGACAGCGACGCCGTCGTGTCGGCCGCCGTCAGGTCGAAGCCGAGCTGGTCGAGCCCGACGTCGAAGTTCGCGCAGGCGTCGCCGCCGGTCAGCGAGTGGAAGTACACGAACGGGTTGCGCCAGGTGACGTAGTCGCCCGCCGGCGCGTCGGACGCGCCCGGCGCGGGATGGCTGCACGCCGCGGGCTGATCCTCGACGTAGGCGCGCCACGTCTTGCCGGCCGCCGCCAGCTGATCGGCGACGGTCTTGACCTCAGGCGGATAGACGCAGTCGTACTGCGGGCAGTTCGCCGTGACGGCCGGCGTCGGATCCTGGCCGCTGACGAGCGCGATCTCGTTCGCGAGCTCGCCCTGCGTGACGGCGGCGTAGCTCGGGATCATCTCCCCCTGCTTGCGCAGGCCGTCGTCGATGCTGCCGCCCGACTGCAGGATCAGGAACACGTGCTTGACGGCCGGCGGCGCCTCCGGCGTGGGCGTCGCGGTCGGCGTCGGCTTGGGCGTGCGGGTCGCCGTCGCAGTCGCGGTGGCCGTGGCGGACGGCTCGGGCTCCGGCGTCTCCTCCGGCGTCGGCTCGGCCGTCGGGGCGGGGGTCGCGACCGGCGTGGCGACGGGCGTCGCGGCGGGCGGGAGCGCCAGCACCACGGTCTCGGCCGCCGCGCCCTCGGTCGGCGGCGCCAGCGCCGAGCCGAGCGCGACGCCGAACGCGAGCACGCCGAGGATCACGACGGCGGCGGCGCGCGGCGACGGCAGCCACGAGCGCGGCGGCGGCGGGTCGTTGCGCGCGCCGCACTCCAGGCAGTAGCGCTGGCCGGAGTCGAGCGGCGCCTGGCATTCCGCGCAGGTCACGGCCGCTGATGTCTATCCGCCGCGGCGCCTCGTGCGCGGCGGGCGCAACGAATGGTTCACAACTTGGGCGCCGCGGGGAAGCAGACTGGCCCCATCACCCGCCCGATGGACATCCTGATGCCGGCGAGCGCCGAGCTGTGCGCGGCCTGCCGCTCGCCGATGCAGCCCGATCAGCGCTACTGCCTGGTCTGCGGCGAGCGCCGCAACGACCCGCGCCGGTACGTCGCCGCCTCGGCTCCGCCCGCGCTGCCGCCGGCACGGCCGCGGCGCGCGGCGCCGCCGCCCGGCGCGACGCTGATCGCCGGCGTCGCGACGCTGCTGATCGCGCTCGGCGTCGGCGTCGAGATCGGGCGGACCTCCCCCAAGTCGGCCGCGCCGACCGCCGCCGCGCCCGTGCGCATCGTGACGGTGCCCGGGGCGGGCGCGGCCGCGCCCGCCGCGACCGCCGCGGCGACGGCGTCCGCCACTCCGGCTCCCGACGAGACGGGGGCCAAGCCGGAGAAGTCCGCCGGCAAGGCGAAGCCCACGCCGACGCCGAAGGCCGCCAAGACGCCGCCGCCCGACGTGAAGGTCGGCAGCTCGGGCAAGGGCGCGGGCTACAAGGACGGCAAGTTCACCGGCGACTTCTTCGGCCAGTGATGTTCGGACGCAACTCGAGCCGCGAGTACGTCGCCGCGCCCGGACCGTTCGATCCGGGCTACGAGCCGCCGGCCGGACCGGACCTGCCGATCGACCTCGTGCGCCGGCGCGACCAGCTCGCCGCGCGCGTCAGCGAGCTGCAGTTCGACCTCGGCGGCCTCGCCTACGAGATGATCATCCGCAACCAGGTCCACGTCGACCTGCTCGCGCGGCGCGCCGCGCTGCTCCAGGAGGCCGACGCCGAGCTCGGCGAGGTCGAGCGGCTGCTGCGGATGGAGCAGACCGGCGCCGCCGGGTCCTGCGGGATCTGCGCCGCGCCGCACTCGCCGGGCGCCACCTACTGCTGGCAGTGCGGCCAGCCGCTGCTGCAGCAGCTGCAGGCCGGCTCGATCGACGGCGGCCTAGGGGCCCGTTGAAGAATCCCGATACGACCATTCTTCAACGGACCCCTAGCCGAACCGGCCGCTGACGTAGTCGCGCGTCCGCGGGTCCGCGGGCTGCGTGAAGATCGTCTCCGTCGCGTCGTACTCGACGAGCGCGCCGGTGCGCTGGTCGTCGAGGCTGAAGAACGCGGTCCGGTCCGCCACGCGCGCGGCCTGCTGCATGTTGTGCGTGACGATCACGATCGTGTAGCGCCGCTTGAGGCTGTGCATCAGCTCCTCGATCGCCGCCGTGGCGATCGGATCCAGCGCGGACGCCGGCTCGTCGAGCAGCAGCACGTCAGGCTCGACCGCGATCGCGCGAGCGATGCACAGCCGCTGCTGCTGGCCGCCGGAGAGGCCGAGCGCGCTCTGCTTGAGGCGGTCCTTGACCTCGTCCCACAGGGCGGCTCCGCGCAGCGCCTGCTCGACGCGCTCGCTCAGCCCCGCTCGCAGCCCGAGGTTGCGCGGAGCCCAGGCCACGTTGTCGAAGATCGACTTCGGGAACGGGTTCGGCTTCTGGAACACCATCCCGATCCGGCGCCGCACCTCCACGCGGTCGACGCCGCCGCCGTACACGTCGTGGCCGTGGTAGAGGACCTGGCCGCCGATCCGGAAGCCCGGGACGGCGTCGTTCATCCGGTTCAGGCTGCGCAGGAACGTCGACTTCCCGCACCCCGATGGGCCGATGATCGCGGTCACGACGTTGCGCTCGATCTTCAGCGTGACGCCCGCGAGCGCCGGCTTGGGGCCGTAGTGGACGCCGACGTCGCGCACGTCGAACACGGTCTCGCGCCGGATCGCGGGCAGCGGGACGCGCCGTGCGGTCTCGGTGACGACGCGCATGCGCGCGGGGGGCAGGCTCATCGGGTCAGCTTCCTCCGGCTGCGCGCGAGCAGCGCCCGCGCGGAGATGTTCGTGAGCAGGATGAAGACGAGCAGCACGAGCGCCGCGCCCCACGCCCGCGCGAACCCCGAGGGGTCCGCCGCCTCCGACAGCTTGAAGATCATCACGGGGATGTTCGGCACCGCCGTGCCGAAGACGTCCACGGTCGTCTGATTGGCGAAGATCGAGCACGTGAAGACGAGCGGAGCGGTCTCGCCTGCCGCGCGCGCGACGGCGAGGACCGTGCCGGTGACGATGCCGCCGAGCGCGCTCGGCAGGACGACCCCGACGACCGTCCGCCACCGGCTCACGCCCAGCGCATCCGCGGCCTCGCGCAGCTGCCGCGGGACCAGCAGGAGCATCTCCTGCGTGGCGCGCGCGATCAGCGGGAGCATGATGATGGCGAGCGCCAGCGCGCCGGCGAACCCGCTCTGCTTGTGGCCGGCCACCAGGAGCCCGAAGACGAACAGCCCGACCACGACGCTCGGCAGCCCGTTCAGGAGATCGAGCGCCAGCCGCACCGGCCGCGCGGCGCGCGGGCTCGCGAACTCGGCCAGGTAGATCGCCACGAGCACGCCGATCGGCATCGCGATCGCCGTCGCCACCGCCACGATCACCGCGGTGCCCACGATCGCGGGCGCGATGCCGCCGCCCGGCCCGCCGAACAGCGGCGGCGCCTTGGTCAGGAAGTCGATGCCGATCACGCCGGCGCCGCGCTGGGCGACCGATCCGACGACCACGCCGAGGACCCCGACGGCGAGCACCGCCGACGCCACCGCGCCGGACTGGGCCAGCCGGCTGACCGCGCGGCGCCGGCGCAGGTTGCCGGACGCCGTCAGCGGGGCGGTCGGGTCGTACAGGGCGGTCAACGGGCGAACCGGTTGCCGATCCACTGGGCGAGCAGGTTCGCCGCCAGCCCGATCACGAGCAGGACGACGGCGAGGTAGAACAGCGCCGACGTGTGCAGGCGGGAGACCGAGCCGTCGAACTGGCTCGCGACCCGGCTGGCGAGCGTGTCGCCCGCCTCGAACAGAGAGGAATGCACCCCGGTGCGCGCGCCGATCACCTGCGTCACCGCGATCGCCTCGCCGAGCGCGCGTCCCAGTCCCAGGAACGCGGCGGCGGCGAGCCCCGACGCCGTCGACGGCAGCACGATCCCGCGGACGACCTCCCACGGCGTCGCGCCGAGCGCCGCGGCCCCCTCCTGCAACTCGCGCGGGACCGTCTCGAAGAGGTCGCGGCTGATCGAGGCGATGATCGGCACCACCATGATCGCGAGAATCAGGCCCGCCGTGAACACGCTGCTGCCGCTGGTCTCGGGAGCGCCGAAGATGGGCAGGAACCCGAGGCTCGAGTGCAGCCACGGCTCGGCGTGGTCGCGCAGGAACGGGCCGAGCACGAGGATGCCCCACAGGCCGAGGATCACGCTCGGGATCGCCGCCAGCATCTCGACCAGCGGGCCGATCACGCCGCGCACCGGGCGGGGCGAGAACATGCTCAGGAACAGGCCGATCGCGATGCCGACGGGCGTCGCGATCGCCAGCGCCATGGCCGACGTGACGGCGGTGCCGAAGAGCAGCGGCCCGGCGCCGAAGACGTCGAAGTTGGGCTTCCAGGCGCCCGCGGCGAGGAAGCCGAGCCCGAAGCGCGACATCGCGAGGCTCCCGCCGTGCAGCAGCTGGTAGGCGATGTCGGCGATCAGCAGGCCTACGAGCGCCGACGCGGCGACGCAGAGCCCGCGGAGCGTGCGGTCGGCGGCCCGGTCGATGCGCTTGCGCCGGGCGCGGGCGTGCGGGGTCGTCGAGATGGCGCGAGCTGGCATCGCCCGCTGACCCTAGTTCGCCTCGCCCTCCGCGGCGGCCGGCCATTCACGAGAAAGCAACAGCTCGCCAACAGGTAGGCAACAGGTAAGGCCTCGTACACGTGCTCACCTACTGCGACCCGGGAATTCCCACCCATACGAAGCGGAAGGAAACGCTTTGAAGCGCAGCAGGTTCGTCGCCCTGGCCCTAGGAACGCTGACAGTCGGCGTCGCTGGCTCGGCATCCAACGCGATGGCGCAGGACGCCCAGCTCGTCGGAGCAGGCTCCACGCTCGTGGCGCCGCTGATGGCCAAGTGGAGCCTGGACTTCCAGGGCAAGAACAACATCAAGGTCACGTACGGCGCCGTGGGCTCCGGTGCGGGCATCGCCCAGATCACCGCGCGTACGGTCGACTTCGGGGCGTCCGACGCGCCGCTCAGCGCGGCGCAGGCCGCGGCGTGCCACGGCTGCGTCCAGATCCCATGGGCGCTGACCGCGACCGGCATCGCGTTCCACATCGACGGCGTCAAGAAGCTCCAGCTCAACTCGTCCGTGCTGAGCCAGATCTTCCAGGGCCAGATCAGCATGTGGAACGACCGCCGGATCAAGGCGATCAACAAGGGCGTCTCGCTGCCGGCCCTCAAGATCACGCCGGTGTTCCGCAGCGACGGATCCGGCGACACGTACGCGTTCACCGACTTCCTCTCGCGGACGAGCCCGTCCTGGAAGGGCAAGGTCGGTTTCGGCACGCAGGTCAGCTTCCCGACCGGCGTCGGCGGCAAGGGCAACGACGGCGTGACCGCGGTCGTCAGCTCGACCAACGGCGCGATCAGCTACATCTCGGCCGCCTACATCATCGCCCACGGCCTGAAGGCCGCGGCGCTGCAGAACGCCGCCGGCAAGTTCGAGTACCCGAACCTGAAGAACATCCAGGCCGCTGCTGATGTCGTGAAGCGGGTTCCGGCGAGCAACGAGATGCACATCGTCGCTCCGCCCAAGAGCGCGAAGACGGCATACCCGCTCTCGACGTTCACCTACGCGATCGTCCCCAAGGCGACGCCGAAGGCCTCGGGCCTGAGCAAGCTGGTGCTGTACGCCATGACCGACGGCCAGAAGTACGGGCCCGCGCTCGACTTCGCGCGCATCCCTCCGGTCGTCCTCAAGGCGGCCAAGAACACGCTCAAGCAGGTCAAGCAGGGCTAGCGGGGAAGCCGGCCAGCCGCTCCGTCTGACATTTCAACGTCAGCCTCCGGGTACCCCGGAGGGCATGGGAGAGAGAGGAATCCGTGCCGGCGGCTGGCCGGCCTATCGCACCCTGTGGGTGTTCCTGCTGCTGGGCTGGACCGTCAGCGCCGCTGACCGCGCGCTCACTGGCCCCGTCGTCACCTGGATGATCGACAACAAGGTCGCGTTCCTGGCCGAGTCGGACAAGCCGTACGCGCTCGCGGGCCTGATCGGCGGCCTGTTCTTCGCCGGCTACATGCTCACGCAGTTCCCCGGCGGCTATCTCGGCGACCGGTACGGGCACCGCACGATCATCGTCATCAGCCTGGTCTGGGCGGGCATCGCGACGATGCTCAGCGGCCTGGTCACCGGCCTGGTGGCGTTCATCGCGATCCGCGTCTTCACCGGACTCGGCGAGGGCACGTTCTACTCCAACGACCGCAGCCTGATCGCCGAGCAGACGCCGGTGGAGAAGCGCAGCCTCGGCATGGGCGTCGTGATCACCGGCCTGGCGCTCGGCATCACGATCGCGACCGTCTTCGCGCCGAACCTGATCGACCTCGGCGGCCAGGTCTTCGCCGCCGACCAGGCGTGGCGGATGGCGTTCCTCGCGCTCGGCGCGGCGACCCTGGCGGTCGCGATCGGGTGCGCCGCCTACTTCCGCCGGCAGCAGCCGGGGCTCCCGTACGCGCGCGCGACGCTGCACATGCTGGCGTTCGCCGCGGCCGGACTGGCGGCCGTCATGGCGGTCTACTTCATCGGCGACGCGGCAGGCCTGTCGGACCTGTGGATCGCGATCCTCGAGGTCGCGCTCGCGCTGATCCTCGTCATCTCGGTGCTGGCGCGGCGGACGGGCGAGGTCGGCGACGTCCTGCGCTCGCGCGATCTGGTGCTGATCAACGTCGCGTTCATCGCGGTGCTGTGGAACCTGTGGTTCTTCTCGTTCTGGTCGGTCTCGATCGTGGCCGACGCGGCGCACTCCTCGTTCGGGCGCTCGGCACTGATCGCGGCGTTCAACGCGGGCGCCGGCATCCTCGGCTTCCCCGTCGGCGGCTGGCTGTCCGACGTCGCCGTGCGCCACGGGATCGGGCGCAAGCCGCTCGTGGTCGCGTTCACCGCGATCCAGTGCGTCCTGACCGTGATGTTCGGCTTCGTCGTCGCCGCCGGCTCGGCGTCGGTCTGGGTGATGGCGGCGCTGCTGTTCTCGGCCAGCACGTTCTTCAACGCGATGCAGCCGATCGCGCACGCGATGCTCGCCGACATCGCCGATCCCGCCCATTACGGCGCCGCGTTCGGCATGAACAACCTGATCGGCGAGATCGGCGCGGTGCTCTCGCCCGCCGTGTCGGGCGCGCTGCGCGACGCGACGGGCGGCTGGTCGGCGGCGGTGTTCCTGGACGCGGGGCTGATCGCGGTCGCGGTGGTGCTGTTCCTGTTCGTGCGCGAGGGCGCCACGTCGCGGGTGCTGCGCTCGGGCCGCTTCGACCGCGCGCGCGCCGGCGAGGCGCCGGCCGTCACAGCAGGACGAGGTGCGACGTGACCTCGCCGTCGCGCAGGAGGTGCAGCGCGTAGCCGGGCGGATCGTCGTTGGACGGCAGCTCGGCGGTCGCGGTGAGCTCCAGCGCGAGCTGGAGATGGGTGCCGGGGCATACGAAGACCGGCACCCCGCCGACGGCGCCGACCATCGTGCGGTGTAGGTGGCCGGTCACGATCCGCTTCACATGCGGCCGGCCCGCGAGCAGCTCGGCGAGCGCGCGGCGGTCCTCACCGGGGACGCCGAGGTCGTCCATCGGCTTGACCCCCGTGACGAGCGGCGCGTGGTGCATGGCGAGGATCGTCGGCTTCTCGCCGGTGAGCCGGGCCGCGAGGCGCTCGACCGGGATGCGGCCATCGTCGCGGCCGGGGATCGTCGTGTCGACGGACACGAGGCGCAGCGGGCCTGCGTCGACCTCGTACTCCACCGGGCCGAACACGGCCTCCAGGGCGGCCACGTCGTCGTGGTTGCCGGGGAGGACGTGGACCGGCATAGGAAGCTCCCGCAGGATCTCGCGCGCGATCGCGTACTCGCGCGGATCGCCGGAGTCGGCGAGGTCGCCGCTGACGAGCACGGCGTCCGGCGTGGGATCGAGTGCCTCCAGCGCGGCCACGGCACGGCGCAGGGCCTCCGTCGGCGCGTCGTCGTCGAGGCGGATGTGGGGATCGCTCAGCTGGGCCAGCATGGGTGAGCGAGGATAGGGCGCGGGCCAGCGGCATACCGTGGACGCCGAGGCGTACGCGCGCGGGACGGTCCGCGGGCTCTGGATCGCGATCCCGACGCGGTTCAGGGCGGGGGTGCGGTCGAGCACTGCATCGTCGAGCGGCGGGTCGACGGCTCATCTGTTGCTGGGACCCGGACGGTCCGTCGGACCCGCGAGGCTTCGCGCGCGCCGATCACTGCGACCACATCCACGTGGGGGTGGGATGCGTGATTCCGCCGGCTACGGGGCGCGGACCTCGATCAGGTCGTCGATGATCTGGAAGTCCGCGCTGTTGTGAGTGAGCAGCGGTACGCCGTGCACGTTGGCGGTGGCGGCGATCGCGAGGTCCATGGTGCGCCGGCGCGGTTGGCCGCCGCGGTTGCGTACTGCCGCGGTGAGCCGTCCGCATTCGCGCGCGACGGCTGGCGTGCGACGAGGGGTCGCCCCCGGCTACCAGGCCGAGTCGGCCGCGAAGCGCGTCGACTGCGCGGGCAGTTCGCGCACGACGGGGACCACGAAGGCGTGCGAGGCGGGGGGCCGGCGAATGGTGGTGGCGAGGACGGTCATGGCAAGGCTCTTTGTCTTAGCTGCGGGGCTCACGGAAGCAGCGGCGCGACTTGCCGTCGGCCTGATGGGCGGCGGCGTCGGTCAGGTGCATCAGCGAGGGGTTCATGACACTTGCAACTCTGCCACTCGACGGTGCGCGCTCTTAGGCAGCTGGCAGGCGTCTGCGCGGTGCTCATCCCGTCTCTTGACGTCGGGGTCCGCGAACCCCGTATGGGGGCTGTCCCGAACCCGCTGGGCCGGTTCTCCCGCCGTCGGTCTGATGCCGTCGTCTCGGTGCCTGAGGCACTTCCGGCGCAGCCGGCTTACCCAGCGCATCAGCGGAGCGGGCCGGTGCCGTCAAGGACAAGCCCGACAGGGCCGAGCGCAGCGAGCTGCGAAGTAGTCGCCTTGACGGCGTCCGGTCCGTGGAGCTATCCGCAGCGACTCGGTAGCTGAGTCCCCGCGTCGAGCTGGTCGACGCTCCAGGTCATCCCCTTCGCGGCCTAGCGCCGGAGAGGACGGCCGCTTGCGGCCGCCCACACCCGGCGCCGGCGGCGAGCGAAGCGAGCCGCCCTTGACTACGTAGAGAAGGTACCCGCAGAGTGTCACCCACCTGCAGTGTCCTGTCTCGGTTGATGCTTTACGGCGGAGTTGCAGGAGATGCTTGACAGCGGCCGTGATCGGCTGTCCTTGTTGCTGGGGTCGCAGCGAGGAGGCCGGGAATGGCATTGGTGGCGTTGTCGGTCATCGAGCGGTGATGGCAGTTCTGGATGGAGTCGCGGTGACTGAGGTTGCGGCCGACGCGGGCGTCTCGCGCCAGTCGGTGCACGCCTGGGTCCCGCTACCGAGAGGCGGGCTTGGCTGGGTTGGCGGATCGCTCGCACGCGACGAGGAGCTGTCCGCATCGGGCCTCGGGCGAGGTCGAGGCGATCGTGTGCGAGCCGCGACGCAGGCACCCGAAGTGGGGCGCGCAGCGGCTCCTGCACGAGTTGATGCGCGTTCCGGCGGCCGCCAGAGCCGTTGCGGTCGCGCGCGACGATCAACCGCATCCTGCACCGCCACGCGCTCGTCATCCCGCGGGCGCGGCGCAAGCAGCGCTCGGACTATGTGCGTTGGCAGCGGCCGGCAGCGATGCAGCTCTGGCAGCGGGACATCATCTACGGGCCGCGGCTGGTCGACACGATCACCGGCGAGGTCCGCGACGGCCGGGTCGTCACCGGCGTCGATGATCACTCGCGCTATTGCGTGCTTGCCAGCGTCGTCGAGCGCGCGACCGGCCGCGCGGTCTGCATGGCCTTCTCGCAGGCGTTGGAGCGCTATGGCGCGCCGGAGGAGGTGCTCACAGATAACGGCAAGCAGCTCACCGATCGCTTCGGACGCGGCGGCGAGGTGCTCTTCGACAAGATCTGCCGCCGCAACGGCATCACGCACCGGCTCACCCGGCCCCGCTCGCCGACGACGACCGGGAAGGTGGAGCGCTTCCATCTGACGCTGCGGCGCGAGCTGCTCGACGCAGCCATGCGGCTTTATAGCTGGTGAAGAATCCGGCGCCGCGGATGATCGATCCGTTCGAGAGCTGGGAGGAGATCGAGGCGATCGTCCCCGAGCTCGACACGACGCATGGCGTCCTGGTCGAGTTCCTCGGGCCGCCTGAAGCGCTACGCGAAGACCGAGCGCGCGCGCCGGCGCGTCCGCTGCGCGCCAGGACCGTGCACGCGCTGCATCGGCTCGAGCACCGCGGCGGGATCGTGTTCCCGAACCAGGCGGGCCAGCGGATCGACATCAACAACTTCCGTTCCCGCGGGGGGCGCCGTCGCTGCAGGCGACGGGGATCGCGCACCGGCGGATCTACGACCTGCGCCACACGTACGCGACGTGGAGTCTTGTGGCGCGGATCGACATCTTCACGCTGGCGCGGCGGATGGGCACGAGCGTCCCGATGATCGACCGCACGTACGGTCACGTGGCGGCCGGCGCGGACGACTACGAGCGCGATCTGTTGGACGCTTACGACCGGCGCTCGAATTCCAATGGGCGCTGTGTGGGCGCTGGCTCTGAGACGGGGGAAATCAAAGTGCTTGATTTCCAGCGATGGGCGGTGCGCGGCTCGAACGCGCGACCTCCTGCTTGTAAGGCAGGCGCTCTGACCAACTGAGCTAACCGCCCCTGCGGCGAAGCCATGCTAGTCGGGCTTGCGCGTGAGCGGGAGCGAGTAGGGCGGATGTGCGGATCGGGGCGGCGGTTCGCCGCGATCGTTCCGGACGCCGGGCGTGTAATTGCTGCGTCGCGGCGGGGGCTTCGTGATCGTCGTCGGCGAGGGGTGCGCGTGCGATGATGCCCGGCATGGATCGGTCGGTCGCCTGGCGGGCGGCGCTGCTGCAGGCGCTCCTGCTCACCGTGACGGCGCTCGTGCTCGCGACGCTGCTCGACAAGCAGTTCTTCCGCGACTGGGGTTGGCTCGCCGGGCCGGGTGCGTGGGCGGCGTGCGCGCTGGTGACCGGCGTTGTGCTGCGGCTCCCGCCGGTCGCGGTGCTGATCGGCGCCGCGCTTGCGGGCGTCCCGAGCCTGCTCACCGTGCTCATCGGCGTGCATTGGCTCGGCGCGCCGTTCGGCGTTGCGCTCTTCGCCGCCTGGTGCGGGCGGCTCGCGATCCGCCGCGGACCCCGGCTCACCGCCGCCTGATGGATCTCGGCATCGACGGCAAGGTCGCGCTCGTGACCGGCGGCTCGAAGGGCATCGGCCGCGGCATTGCGGAAGGACTCGCCGCCGAGGGCGTGCGTGTCGCGCTCACCTCGCGCTCGCAGGAGACGGCGGACGAGGCCGCCGCGGCGATCGAGGGTGCGCGCGGCTACGCGTTCGACTCAGCCGACCTCGACGCGATCCCGGCGCTCCTGGAGCGGGTCGAGGGCGACCTGGGCCCGCTCGACGTCTACATCGCCAACACGGGCGGCCCGCCCGCCGGCGATCCGCTCTCGTTCACGCGCGAGCAGTGGCAGGCCGCGCACCGCACGCTCGTCCTCTCCCCCATGGAGATCCTCGAGCGCACGCTGCCGGGGATGCGCGAGCGCGGCTTCGGCCGGGTCGTGGCGATCGGCTCGATGGCCGTGCGCGAGCCGATCGACGTGCTCCAGCTCTCCAACGCGCATCGCCCCGGCCTCGTCGCCGCGTTCAAGACCCTCGCGCGCGAGTTCGCGCGCTATGACGTCACGCTCAATCACGTGCATCCGGGCCGGATCGCGACCGCCCGCGTCGCGGACACGTCAGGTTCGATGGAGGCTGCCGAGGCGAGCGCGCGCGAGACGGTTCCGGCGGGCCGTCTCGGCAGGGTCGAGGAGCTCGCCGCGGCCGCCGTCTTCCTCTGCTCGCGGCAGGCCGCCTACATCACCGGCACGGGCGTGCGGGTCGATGGCGGTGTGACGCGCAGCATCTAGGCCTAGACTGTCTGCGCGCCCCCATGGTGTAGTGGTGAGCACGCGAGCCTTTCACGTTCGTAGGACGGGTTCGAATCCCGTTGGGGGTATCGGTCGCGGGTTCGAAACTGGGCTCGCGTTCCGTCCGGGACTGCTGCGAACATATGTTCGTGCACCCCGTAGCCGTACGTGAACGCGCCCGGCAGCTTCGAAGCGACGGCGTCTCCATCAAGTCGATCGCCCGGCGACTGCATCTCGCCCAATCGACGGTGAGCCTGTGGGTGCGCGATGTGGCGTTGAGCCCAGAGCAGAGACGGCGGCTCGACGAGCTCTCCGACCGGCAGCGAGCCGGACTCATGACGAACCGCACCCGGACGCGCGAGCGAGGCTCGAGTCGCAGTCCATCGGGCGCATGATCGCCCGGATCGACGATCCCCTCCCCTGGGCCGGCTGCGTGCTGTTCTGGGCCGAGGGCTCGAAGAAGCGCAACGGCGTCGCGTTCACCAACTCCGACGCCGACATGATGTGTTTCTTCCTGCGCTTCCTGCGCGAGTGTTACGACGTGCCCGATGAGCGGGTCTGCTTATCCGTGAACTGCTTTCTCGGCAACGGCAAGACGCTCCACGAGATCGAGGCGTGGTGGCTCGGGCGCCTCGAGCTACCGTCGACATGCCTGCGGAAGGCGACGGTCAACCGAGCGTCGTCGGCCTCTAAGGGAGTGCGCAAACCGCTCGTGCACGGGACGGCGCGGATCACGGTCAACTCCACCCGGATCGTGCAGACGATCTACGGCGCCATCCAGGAGTACGCCGGGATCGAGCGGCCGGAGTGGGCCGACCTCCGGAGCTAGGGGGTGGGCCCCTCGTCCGGCCAGTAGCCATGCGCGTCGAAGAACTCGCGCGCCTCCTCCTCCCGGTCGCGGTCGTGGCGGCCGGTGATGAGGAAGTAGACGACGAGCGCGCACATCGCGAAGCTGGCGACGCAGGCGAAGACGGCCCAGATCTGGTCGAACACGACTACATGGTGACGCGTCCGGATGAAGAGGCCGGCGAGTCGCGGCGGAGACGCCCGCGGAGAGGCGCCCGATGACGCCCGCGGCGAGGCGGCCCGATGACGCCCGCGGTGAGCGGGCCGATGACGCCGGCGGCGAGGCGGCCCGATGACGCCCGCGGCGAAGCGCGCGGGTGACGCCGGCGGCGGACGAGGTGTGGAGGCCCCGGCCGAAGCCGGGGCCGTGGTGGCTAGCGGGCGCCGAGCAGGTGCTCGAGCGCGAGCTGGTTGAGGCGGACGAAGCCGTAGCCGCGGGCGCCCGTGGCGTCGGGGTCGAAGTCCTCGAACGCGCTCTTGTCGGCGAGGAGGTCCGCGTGCGTCTCGCCGGGGTTCAGCGTCGGCTGGAGCAGGTCGCCGACCTTGGCCGCGGCCAGCGCCTCCTGCACCTCGGGGTCCGCCCTGAACGCCGCGGCGCGCTCCTTGAGCAGCAGGTACGTGCGCATGTTCGCCGCTGCCGAGGCCCAGACGCCGTCGAAGTCCTCCGTGCGCGAGGGCTTGTAGTCGAAGTGGCGCGGGCCGGCGTACTCGTGCGTCTCGAGCAGGTCGACGAGCGAAAACGCCTCGATCAGGTTGCCGTGCCCGAACACGAGATCCTGGTCGAACTTCGCGCTGAACTGGCCGTTGAGGTCGATGTGGAAGAGCTTGCCGTGCCACAGCGCCTGGGCGACGGCGTGGGCGAAGTTGAGGTTGGACATCTGCTCGTGCCCGACCTCCGGGTTCACGCCGACCATCTCGTGGTGCTCGAGCGTGGAGATGAACGCGAGCGCGTGGCCTACCGTCGGCAGCAGGATGTCGCCGCGCGGCTCGTTCGGCTTGGGCTCGACCGCGAAGCGCAGCCCGTAGCCCTTCTCGATCACGTAGCCGGCGAGGAAGTCCAGGCCCTCGCGATAGCGCTCCAGCGCGGCGCCGATGTCCTTGGCCGCGTGGTACTCGGCGCCCTCGCGACCACCCCAGAACACGTACGTCTGCGCGCCCAACTCGGCCGCGAGATCGATGTTGCGCATGACCTTGCGCAGCGCGAAGCGCCGCACGCCGCGGTCGTTGGACGTGAAGCCGCCGTCCTTGAAGACCGGATGCGAGAAGAGGTTCGTCGTGACCATCGGGACGACGAGCCCGGTCTCCTCCAGCGCCGCCTTGAAGCGGGCGATCAGGCGGTCGCGCTCGGCCGCCTCCGTCCCGAACGGGATCAGGTCGTCGTCGTGGAACGTCACGCCCCAGGCGCCGAGCTCGGCGAGCTTGTGGACCGACTCGACGGGATCGAGCGGCGGGCGCGTCGGGGGACCGAACGGGTCGTTCGCCGTCCAGCCCACCGTCCAGAGCCCGAACGAGAACTTGTCGCTCGGCGACGGCTTCGGGCCGTCACCGGTCAGGTGGGGAGCAGTGACACTCAAGGTGGACGTTCCTTTCGGATGGCGAGAGCGGCGGCGATGCTATGCCCGTCCGCGAAGTTCTGTCAACGAAATCGCAGAACTCTCATCGGGTCGGGCAACTGAGACTGAGAGTAATGTAGGACTTGACGAAAGTCTGCTCAGTGGGAGAGCCAGGTGACTGACGACCTCGGACTCGCGGGCACGCGCGAGCTCAACCGGCTGCGCGTGATGCAGGCGCTGCTCCGCAACCCCGGCTCCAGCCGGAACGACGTCGCGCGCCTCACCGGGCTCTCGCGGCCGACGGTATCGACGCTCGTCGACGAGCTCGAGGCCGCCGGCATCGTCGAGCAGCACGCGGACCGCAACGAGGAGCGCCCGCGCTCCGCCGGCCGCCCGCCGATGTACGTGTCGCTGGCGCCGCGCGCCGCGTTCGCCGTCGGCTTGGACTTCGGCCACCAGCACATCCGCGCCGGCGTCTGCGACCTCTCCGGCAGCCCGATCGCCGACGACTGGTCTCGCGCCGAGGTCGACCACGCGCCGGCCGCGAGCTTCGACCTCGCGCACGAGCTGGTCCAGGGCGTCCTCGAGTCGGCCAACGTCGACCGGCGCCACGTGATCGGCGTCGGCATGGGCCTCGCGGCGCCGATCGACTCCGCGACCGGCACCGCCTACGTCGAGGGCATCCTCCCGAGCTGGGGCGGCATCTCGCCGGCCGAGGAGATGGAGGCGCGGCTCGGGCTGCCCGTGCAGATCGAGAACGACGCGAACGTCGGCGCGCTCGGGGAGCACATGTTCGGCGCCGGCCGCGGCGTCGACGACATGGTCTACGTGCGGCTGTCGGCCGGCATCGGCCTCGGGCTGATCCTCGGCGGCCGCCCGTATCGCGGCAAGTGCGGCGTCGCGGGGGAGCTCGGCCACGTCACCTCGGTCGAGGACGGGATGATCTGCCGCTGCGGCAACCGCGGCTGCCTGGAGACGATCGCCAGCCCGGTGGCCGTGGCGGGGCTGCTCGAGTTCAGCCGCGGTGAGCCGGTCTCCGTCCAGCGCCTGCTGGAGCTCGTGCAGGAGGGCGACCGCGGCGCGCGGCGCGCCGTGGCCGACGCCGGCGCCGCCGTCGGCAACGCGATCGCGGCGGTCGTGAACGTACTCAACCCGGAGCTGGTGGTGATCGGCGGCGACCTCGCGGGAGCCGGAGCGGTCCTGCTCGACCCGCTGCGTACCGCGATCGAGCGCCGCGCGATCGCGCCCGCCGTCGCAGCCGTGCGCGTCACGCAGGGCGCGCTGGGCGACAAGGCGGAGGTGCTCGGCGCCGCCGCGCTGCTCCTCTCGCAGGCGCCGCACGCGCTCGCGCGCCGCCTGTTGGCCTAGCCGGCGGTGAAGCCGCTGTCGATGGCGAGCGCCGCGCCGGTGATGAACGCGGCCTCGTCGCTCAGCACGAACGCTGGAAGACGCTCGTCAGGTTCTGCGCGAGGTCCTCGTGCCACGCGCCGGTGTCGAGCTCGTGCACCGGCGTGAACGCGCCCGCGCCGCCCGCGTTGTTGAACGCGCGATCCGGCGCGCGACCGCGAGCCCGATGCCGCTGGTGGCGCCCGTCACGATGATGACGCGCGACTCGAACGGTTCACGGCCGCCAGGTTGTCACGCGCCCCGCAGATGCCGCCGGCAGGATTCGAACCTGCGACCACAACGGATTAAAAGTCCGGTGCTCTACCGCTGAGCTACGGCGGCGGGTGGTACGCGACTGTATCGCTCGGAGCTGCGACGGAAAGGTGGTGCAGCGGCTACGCTGCCTGCGGTGAGCGTCGGGGAAGCGGAGGCAGGTGGCCGCCGGCGACGGCGGACGCCGGAGGTGGCCGAGGCTGAGATCGTCGCGGCCGCCGAAGCGCTGCTGCGCGAGCGGCCGTTCCGCGAGCTGACCGTGGACGAGGTGATGCGGCGCACGGACCTCTCGCGCCCGTCGTTCTACGTGTACTTCCGCGACCGCCATCACCTGGTCCTGCGCGTGGTCGAGCACCTGGGCAACGAGCTGCGGACGATGTCGCAGCGCTGGTACACGGGCTCCGGCGACGGGCCGGCACTGGCGCGCGAGGCGATGGATGGCATCGTCGAGGTGTACTCCGAGCACGGGCCGGTGCTGCGGGCGCTGTCGGACGCCGCGGCTGACGACCCGGAGGTCGAGCGCGTCTACAGCGGGCTCGTGCAGACGTTCATCGATGTGACACGCAAGCACATCGAGGCCGAGATCGCCGCCGGGCGCGTCGCGGCGCTCGACGCCGCCGAGACGTCGCGCGCGCTCGTGTGGATGATGGAGCGCTACCTGAACCTGTCGCTCGGCCGGGCGGAGACGACGGCGCGCGAGACCGTCGCCAACACGCTGACGACGATCTGGACGCGCGTCCTCTACCAGACCTAGTCCAGCTCTTTCAGCAGCCACAGCCCGAGCAGCGCGGCGCCTCCGGCGAGAGCGGTGACGCCGAGCGCGCCGGTCGCCGGGAGCGCGTCGCGGCGGGAGATGTTGGCCGCGGCGTCGGCCGCGTCGCACAGCACCGAGGCCGCGAGCCAGGACCGCGCGTCCTCGCCGCGCGACAGGGCGCGCAGCGTACCCGCGGCGACCGCGACGTCGCGCGCGCCGACGGCGATCCCCATCACCTGGGCGGCGCGGGACGTGCCGTCCTCACCCACCCAGCCGCGCGCGGAGCGCGCGGGGGCGACGACGAGGCCTGCGCCCAGGGCGGCGCGGAGGTAGGCGATCGACTTGGCGAGCGTACGGGCGTCCATGACCGGAACGCTAGTGCCGGAAGTGGCGGCGGTGGGTGAAGACCATGCTGATGCCGGCCTCGTCCGCCGCCTCCACGACCACCGGGTCGCGGACTGACCCGCCCGGCTGGATGATCGCCGTGATGCCCGCGTCGATCGCGAGCTGCGGGCCGTCGGAGAACGGGAAGAAGGCGTCGGACGCCATGGCGGAGCCCAGCAGTGAGGAACCGGCCGCCTGCGCCTTCTCGATCGCCAGCCGGACCGAGTCCACGCGGCTCATCTGGCCCGCGCCGATCCCGACCGACGCAAGGTCGTTGGAGAGCACGATCGCGTTCGAGCGCACGTGCTTGCAGACCTTCCAGGCGAACAGCATCTCGCCCCATTCGGCCTCCGAGGGCTTGCGCTCGCTGACGACCTCCATCTCGGTGCGGTCCTCGAGCCCGAGGTCGCGATCCTGGATCAGGAGGCCGCCCATGACGCGCTTGATGTCGCGCTCCGCGACGTTCAGGCGGCGGCGCTCGCCGTCCTCGAGGATGCGCATGTTCGGCTTGCTCGCGAGCAGGTCGAGCGCGTCCTCGGTGAAGGAGGGCGCGATGATCACCTCGCAGAACTGCTTGGTCAGCGCGTCGGCGAACCCGGCGTCGACCTGGCCGTTGACGCACACGACGCCGCCGAAGGCCGACTGCGGGTCGCACGCGAAGGCGGCGTGGTAGGCCTCCAGGACCGACCCGCCGACCGCCACGCCGCACGGGTTGTTGTGCTTGATGATCGCGCAGGCGGGCAGCTCGAACTCGCCGATGAGCATGCGCCCGGCGTTGAGGTCGAGCACGTTGTTGAACGACAGATCCTTGCCGCCGAGCTGGCGGACCATCGAGAGCGCGTGCATGCGCGAGCCGGCCTGGGCGTAGTAGGCGGCGCGCTGGTGGGGGTTCTCGCCGTAGGAGAGGTCGGTGACCTTCTCGTAGGCGGAGAGCAGCAGCGGCGGGAAGTCGTCCTGCTTCTCGACGAACCAGCGGGAGATCGCGCTGTCGTAGCGGGCGGTGTAGGAGAACGCCTCGGTGGCGAGGCTCTCGCGCGTGCCGATCGACAGCCGGGCCTCGAGGTCGGCCAGCTCCTGCAGGATCGCGTCGTAGCTGGCCGGGTTCACCACGACGGCGGTGAACGGGAAGTTCTTGGCCGACGCGCGGATCATCGTCGGGCCGCCGATGTCGATGTTCTCGATCACCTCGTGCTCGGTCGCGCCGCGGCGCGCCGCGGTCTGCTCGAACGGGTAGAGGTTCACGCACACCAGGTCGACGAACTCGATCTCGTGCTCGGAGGCCGCGAGCATGTGCTCCTCGTCGTCGCGCAGCGCCAGCAGGCCGGCGTAGAGCTTCGGGTGCAGCGTCTTCACCCGGCCGCCCATGATCTCCGGGAAGCCCGTGAAGTCGTCGATCGGCCGGACCTCGAGGCCGGCATCGCGCAGCGCCGTCGCCGTGCCGCCGGTCGACACGAGCTCGACGCCGAGGTCGGCGAGCCCCCGCGCGAAGTCGACGATCCCCGTCTTGTCCGACACCGAGAGCAGCGCTCGCCGCACGCGTACCTCAGCCGGCTGAACCATCGCCTCCATGGGGCGCGGACGATATCGATACGCGGCGTGCGCCCGGGTCGACGCTCACGGCCCCGAGCGCGATCAGGCGGATGGCCTCGGTCAGCAGCTCATGCTCGAGCGGCCGCAGGGCGCTGCGGACGGCATCCGGCTCGGTCGCGTGCGGCAGCTCGACGGCGCGCTGGAGGATGATCGGGCCGGTGTCCACGCCCTCGTCGACGAAGTGGACCGTGACGCCGAAGACCTTGACGCCGTACGCGAGCGCCTGCTCGATCGCCGCGAGGCCCGGGAAGGCCGGCAGCAGGGCGGGATGGACGTTGATGACGCCGAGCGGGAAGGCGCGCAGGAACGCGGGAGTGACGAGCTGCATGTAGCCCGCGAGGACGACGAGCCGGGCGCCGGCCTCGGTGAGCCAGCCCGCCATGGCTTTGTCACGTGACTCACGGTCTGCGAAGTCGCCGCGCGGGAACGCTCGCGTGGCGACGCCCCGAGAGGCGGCGCGGGCAAGGGCCTCGGCTTGGGGCTTGTCGGAGCCGACGGCGACGACGTCCGCGTCGCGGCCGTGGACGCGGTCCAGGATCGCCTGGAGGTTCGTTCCGGCGCCCGAGGCGAGGACCCCGACCTTGAGGCGGGCGACGGGGCTCGGAGGGCCGCCCGGAGCGGGAGATGCGCCGGGGGCCGGAGATGCGCCGGGGCTCGAGGGCCCGCCAGGGGGCGGAGACCCGCCGCTGGGACCTGACGGCTCGTCCGGGGCGTCATCCGCGGCGCTCATACGACCTCGAGCTTCGGGAAGCGGCCGGCCGTGGAGCGCAGCGTGCCCGCCGAGAGCAGCGCGTCGACCCGGGCGAGGACGTCCTCGGCCTGGAGGTGGGCGAACGTGCCGTAGTGCGGCAGCCCGTCGTAGGAGTACTTCTGGATCACCTTTGAACGCCCGCCGCGCAGGACCTCGACGGCGCGCGTGCGGCCGACCCCCGGCTGGGCGGCGGCCACGACGTCGAGGATCGCGCCGTCGAGGTCGCCCGCCTCGGCGGTGCCGAGTGCGCGCTGGCGGGGCGCGGCGGCCGGCGCCTCCGGGATCAGCTCCGGATCGCAGACGTCGCAGCACGGGCCGAGGGCGGCAGGCGCCGCGCGATCGCCGAAGTGACGCAGGATGCCGTCGCGGCGGCAGCGATCGCCCTCGACCCAGGCCCAGACCGAGCGGTACTGGCGCCACCGCACGCGCGTTCCCTCCTGGGCGGCGGAGCGGCAGATCGAGAGCGAGCGGGCGTCCCATTCGCCGATCAGCCGGCCCGCCACGCGATCGGGCGCGGACGGCGTCGGCTGGATGACGCCCGCCTGCGCGAGGTGGCCGACGACGGCGCGCACCGCCTCCTCCTCCTCGCCGCGGGCCAGGGCCGCGAGCTCGAGGTGGTAGCGCGGCGGCTCGCCCTGCGCAGACGAGCTGATCGCGCGGCCGATGCGCTTGAGCAGGTCCTCCCCCACCGCGGCGCGCTCGATGAAGAAGACGTGCAGGCCCTTGTCGCGGCCGGTCGCGAACAGCAGCGCGCGGGCCGGCTTGCCGTCGCGCCCCGCGCGGCCGGCCTCCTGGTAGTACGCCTCGATCGAGCTCGGCACCGACTCGTGGCAGACCGTCCGCACGTCGGCCTTGTCCACGCCCATCCCGAACGCGTTGGTGGCGACGACCACCTCGACCTCGCCGGCCATGAAGCGCCGCTGCGCCTCGGTGCGCGCTTCGCGCGGGAGGCCCGCGTGATAGGCGATGACCTCGAGCGAGAGCTCGCGCCCGAGCCGCGCCGCCAGCCGGTCTGACTCCGCGCGCGTTCCCGCATAGACGATCGCCGGGCGGGCCGCCGGATCGGCCAGGGCGGCCGCGATCCGCCGGTGGACGACCTCCTTGTTGGGGCACGGGACGACGGCGAACGAGAGGTTCGGGCGATCGAACCCCGTCGCGACCTTGACCGGGTCCTTCAGCCCCAGCCGCGCCACGATATCGGCCGCCACCTGCGGCGTGGCCGTCGCTGTCGAAGCGAGGATCGCCTTCGCGCCGAGCCAGCGCGCCGCGTCCGCGAGCCGGAAGTACTCGGGCCGGAAGTCATGCCCCCACTGCGAGACGCAGTGCGCCTCGTCGACCACGAAGAGGCCGATCCGGGCCTGCCGGATGCGCTCCAGGAAGCCCGGCGAGGCGAACCGCTCGGGCGCGACGTAGAGCAGCCGCACGTGGCCCGAGACGGCGCGCTCGACCGCGCGCCGGTTCGTGCCCGCGTCCTGCTGCGCGTTGACGAGCGCGACGCGGCCAGGAGCGACCCGCTCCAGCGCCTCCACCTGGTCCTGCATCAGCGAGACCAGCGGCGAGACGACGAGCGTGAGGTCCGTCCGCATCAGCGCCGGCAGCTGGTAGCAGAGCGACTTGCCCGAGCCCGTCGGCATCACGACCAGCACGTCGCGGCCGCCGCGCGCGGCCTCGACCGCCTCGCGCTGCCCCGGCCGGAACCCCGGGAACCCGAACAGCTCGTGCAGCGCGCCTTCGACGTCGGTCGCGCGCGCCACCGGCTCGGGCGGCGGCGGCCCGAGGCCCGGGAGCGCGATGTTCTCGATGGCCACGGACACGGGCTGGCGACCATATCGCCCGGTCCGGAGGGCATCCCGCGATCGCGGGAAGTTGTCACGAAGTCGGCACGAAGTGGGCGCCGCCCGTGACAGGGGGCGGCGTCCAGCGGTGAAGCGTCGGTGCGCGGCCCCGGATCAGCCCGCCGACGGCGCGACGACCGGCAGCGCGTGCTCGAAGGCGTCCTTGGACGCCGTGCCCTCGAGCGGGTAGATGCCCGAGAAGCAGGCGTCGCAGTGCGTTTCGGGCGTCCCGCCCACGGCCTCGTAGACCCCGCGCAGCGACAGATAGGCGAGCGAGTCGGCCCCCAGCTCGGCGGCCACCTCGGCCGCCGTGCGGCGGTGGGCGATCATCTCCTCGCGCGTCGACATGTCGATGCCGTAGTGGCACGGGTGGCGCAGTGGCGGCGCGGAGATGCGCATGTGCACCTCGCGCGCCCCGGCGTCGCGCAGCATCTGCACGATCTGGCGCGTGGTGTTGCCGCGCACGATCGAGTCGTCGACGACGACCAGGCGCTTGCCCGCCACGACCTCCGGAAGGGGGTTGAACTTCAGCCGCAGGCCGTGCTTGCGCAGCTCCTGGCCGGGCTGGATGAACGTGCGCGCGACGTAGCGGTTCTTGATCAGGCCGTCGTCCTGCGGGAGCCCGGAGACGCGCGCGAAGCCGCGCGCGGCGGGGTTGCCCGAGTCCGGCACCGGGATCACGAGATCGGCCGCGACCGGCGCCTCGTGCGCCAGGATCTCGCCCATCCGGCCGCGCGCGACCTGCAGCGGCTGGCCCCCGAGGCGCGAATCCGGACGCGCGAAGTAGATGTGCTCGAAGACGCATAGCGCGCTGCGCGGCGAGGCGACCGCCTGGCGCGTCTGGATGCCGCGCGGCGTCAAGGAGACGACCTCGCCCGGCTGGACGTCGCGCAGGAACTTCGCGCCGATGATGTCGAACGCGCAGGTCTCCGACGCGACGCAGTAGGAGTCCCCGAGCATGCCGAGCGACAGCGGCCGGATGCCCAGCGGATCGCGGAACGCCAGGATGCGGTCCTTCGTCATCACGACTGTCGAGTACGCGCCCTCCACACGGCCCATGACGTCGACCAGCGCATCCTCGATCGTGCCGGCCTCGTGGGTCGAGAGGAGCGCCGCGATGATCTCCGAGTCAGACGTCGACCGGAACGTGACGCCGCGCCGGCGCAGCTCCGAGTGCAGCTCGACGGCGTTGACGAGGTTGCCGTTGTGTGCGAGCGCGACCTCGCGCCGGTCCGAGCGCCAGACCGGCTGCGAGTTCTCCCACGAGCTCGCGCCGGTGGTCGAGTAGCGCACGTGGCCGATGGCCATGTCGCCCTGCAGCGCGCGCAGCTTCTGCTCGTCGAACACCTGGTTGACGAGCCCTTGGTCGCGCATCGCGAGGATGTGGCCGCCCTGCGCCGTCGCGATGCCCGCCGACTCCTGCCCGCGGTGCTGCAGCGCGTAGAGCGCGAAGTACGCGAGCCGCGAGACCTCGCGCCCGGGGGCGACGATGCCGAAGACGCCGCACTCATCGCGCGGTCCGTCGCGGGGATCGAGGAGGGAATCCAAGAGAGGGCGGCCCTGGGCGTAACTGCCGTGTGAACGACCGGCCTAAGTCAGGCTAGCAGCGCCCGCGGTCGCGATCGACGCGTCGGCAGACCCGCTCGCACGACCTCCGACAACGCAGCAAAGACGACAAAGCTAGGCTCCAGGACACACCTCGCCCGCCGGGGCCCGGCCGTACGCCCCGCGAGCCTTCCGACCAGGAGCCGGATAGTCATGGCCATCGAGTCACCCGTCCAGATCCCCCGTCAGCGCATCGCCGAGCTGATCGCGCGCGAGGAGTCGCGCCTCAACGATGCGACCCGCAAGTCCGCCGAGATGTATGAGCGCGCCCGCGTGCATCTCTCCGGCGGCGTAGCTTCGTCCTACCAGTTGCGCGACCCGTGGCCGATCTACCTCGAGCGCGGCGTCGGCCCGAAGGTGTGGGATGTCGACGGCAACGAGATGTACGACTTCCACAACGGCTTCGGCTCGATGGTCCAGGGCCACGCCCACCCGGCCATCGGCGCCGCGATCGCCGATCGGTACTCCAAGGGCACGCACTTCGCGGCGCCCACCGAGGACGCGATCGTCGTCGGCGACGAGCTCGCGCGCCGCTGGGGCCTGCCGAAGTGGCGCTACACGAACTCCGGCTCGGAGTCCACGATGGACGCGATCCGGATCGCCCGCGGCCACACCGGCCGCGACACGATCGTCAAGATCTTCGGCTCCTACCACGGCCATCACGACGGCGTGATGGTGTCGATCGGCGTCGAGTACGACAAGATCGGCGACCACGAGAACCTCGCGAGCCTGCCCTACGGCGCCGGCATCCCGCAGGCGGTCGTGGACCTCACGATCCCCGTGCCGTTCAACGACGCCGGCGCGATGGAGCGCCGCATCGAGCGCCTCACCGAGGAGGGCCGCAAGCCCGCCTGCGTGATCATGGAGGCGGCGATGATGAACCTCGGCGTCGTGCTCCCGGAGCCCGGCTACCTCGAGGCGGTGCGCGACATCTGCACGCGCCACGGCGTCGTCCTGATCTTCGACGAGGTCAAGACCGGCCTGACGATCGCGGCCGGCGGCGCGACCGAGAAGTTCGGCGTCAAGCCGGACCTCGTGACGCTCGCCAAGGCGCTCGGCGGCGGCATGCCGTCCGGCGCGATCGGCGGCAGCGAGGAGGTCATGGCCTCCGTCGAGGACGGCTCCGTCTACCAGGTGGGCACCTACAACGGCAACCCGCTCGGCATGGCGGCGATCCGCGCGAACCTCCTCGAGGTGCTGACGCCGGCCTCGTACGAGCACCTCGCGCACCTCAACGGGCGCATCCTCGGCGGCTGCGAGGGCGTGATCCGCAAGCACAACCTGCCCGGCTACGCCGTCGGCATCGGCTCCAAGGGCTGCGTCACGTTCTCGCCGACCAAGATCGTCGACTACGAGACGTTCAAGGCCAACCAGGACAAGGACCTGTCAGAGCTGGCGTGGCTCTACAACATGAACCGCGGCATCTTCATGACGCCGGGGCGCGAGGAGGAGTGGACCCTCTCGGTCACGCACGACGACGCGGCGGTCGACGCGTACGTCCAGGTGTTCGAGGCGATGGCCGAGGACCTGCTCAGCTAGGGGGTGCCCAACGGGACATCGCTCCACACGGAATGGCCCGTTGGGTGGGGCCCCCGGCTCAATACGCCCACCAGGAGCGCCCGCCCTGCTCGTCGACGAAGACGGTGCCGAAGACGCGCAGGCCCATGTTCAGGTGGGCCTGACGGATCGCGTCCTCCTCGGGCGGAAGGTCCGAGTTGCCGGCGGAGTAGTGACCGAACACGGTCGCGAACTCCGCCGGTGAAACGCCGGCCGCGGGCGCTTCCGCGCCGAAGGCTGCCGGGACGACCATGGCGGCAGGCTGGATCGGATCGAGCATGGCCGACATAAGGGGCGTCCCCGTGAATCGGCCGCGGCGCTCGGATCTGAAGCGACTTAATGCAGGAGCGCGCTGAGGCCGTTCGAGTGCGCCCGCTCGAGCTCGTCCACGGCGATCTCGAGGACGCCTTCGATCGCCAGGGTGGCGCCGCCGACCTCGCCGATGACGCGCGCGGCGGAGCCGAACGCGCGCAGCGACGCGGCCGGGCCGGACACGAGGAACGCGCCCGGACCCTCGCCGAACAGGTCCTCCTCGGACTCCAGCCCGCGGACCTGCGCGCCGACGTCGCCGGCGATGCACGCCTCGGCCAGCGCGATCGCGACGCCGCCCTCCGCGACGTCGTGCGCCGACGTGAGCGTGCCGGCGCGGACGGCCTGGCGGATCGCGGCGTGCAGCGCCTTGAGCTCGCCCAGGTCGGCCGGCGGGAGCGGGCCCTGAACCGGCTCGCCGCGCAGCTTCGAGAGCTCGGAGGCGGCCGGCGACGGCGCCCACGACTGGGCCGTGATGAGCGCGATCGCGTCGCCCTCGTGCGCGAACGCCAGCCTGCCCGCGCGGCGGGCGTCGGGCAGCTCGCCGACGAGGCCGACGACCGGCGTCGGGTAGATCGGGCCCTCGGCGCCCTCGTTGTAGAGCGACACGTTTCCGCCGACGACCGGGACGCCGAGCGCGCGGCAGGCGTCGCCCAGGCCCGCGACCGCGCGCGTGAGCTGCCACGCGATGTGCGGCTTCTCCGGGTTGCCGAAGTTGAGGCAGTTCGTGAGCCCCAGCGGCTCGGCTCCCACGCAGGCGAGGTTGGCCGAGCACTCGAGCACGGCCTCGACGGCGCCTCGGTACGGGTCGGCGGCGACGCGGCGGCCGTTGCCGTCGATCGCGACGGCGATCGCCGGGCGCGGACCGTCCTCGCGCGACGAGGGCCACAGCGCAGCCGGATCGAGGTTCACCGGCGTATCGGGCAGCAGCAGCACCGCCGCGTCGGCCTGCTCAGGCCGGCGGACCGTGCGGGAGCCGACGACCGCGTCGTACTGCTCGAACGCCCAGCGGCGCGAGGCGAGGTTGGCCGAGGACAGCAGCTCCAGCAGCGTCCGCTCCGGGTCCGCGCCCGGGTCGATCACCGCGTCCGGGACCGGGTAGACCGAGACCGCCGGCTCGGCCGGCTCGAGGTCGTACACCGGGCACTCGTCGACGAGCGCGGTGACCGGCATGTCGCCGACGAGCATCTCGCCGTCGAACACGCGCAGCCGGCGCGTGCCCGTGACCTCGCCGATCGCCGTCGCGTTGACGTCCCAGCGCGCGCACACCGCCAGCACGTCGTCGAGCTTCTCCGGCTCCACGACGCAGAGCATCCGCTCCTGGGACTCCGAGACCATGATCTCGAAGGGCTCCAGGCCCTCCTCGCGCAGCGGCACGCGGGAGACATCGAGGTCCAGCCCGACCTCGCCCTTGGCGGCCATCTCCGCCGACGAGGACGTCAGCCCGGCGGCGCCGAGGTCCTGCAGCGCGACCAGCAGGCCGCGCTCGAGCAGCTCCAGCGAGCACTCGAGCAGCTTCTTCTCCTCGAACGGGTCGCCGATCTGCACGGTCGGCCGCTTGTCCTCGGAGTCGTCGAGCTCCGCGCTGGCGAGCACCGACGCGCCCCCGATGCCGTCGCGGCCGGTGCGCGCCCCGAACAGCACGACGATGTTGCCGACGCCCGCCGCCGCGCTGCGGATCAGCCGATCGGTCTCGATCAGTCCGACGCACATCGCGTTGACGAGGCAGTTGGTCTCGTACGGCTCCTCGAAGTAGATCTCGCCGCCGACCGTGGCGACGCCGATCGAGTTGCCGTAGTGCCCGATGCCGCCGACGGCGTGCTCGAGCAGGTAGCGCGAGCGGGGCGAGGTCGGCTCGCCGAAGCGCAGCGAGTCCAGGATCGCGATCGGCCGCGCGCCGATCGCGAAGATGTCGCGCAGGATGCCGCCGACGCCGGTCGCGGCGCCCTGGAAGGGCTCGACCGCGCTCGGATGGTTGTGCGACTCGACCTTGAAGGCGCACGCGAGCCCCTCTCCCACCGACACCGCGCCCGCGTTCTCCCCCGGGCCGAGGATCAACCGCGGGCCCTCGGTCGGAAGCGTCTTGAGCAGGCGGCGCGAGTGCTTGTAGCCGCAGTGCTCGGACCACATCAGCGAGAAGACGGCGAGCTCGACCTCGTTCGGCTCGCGGCCCAGCTTGGACACGATCAGGTCGTACTCGGCGTCGGTCAGCCCGAGCTCTCTATGGCGCATCAGGCGGGTACGCGCGCGGCCGAGAGGAACAGCTTCAGCCCATCCGCGGAGCCCGTCAGCGGCTCGACCGCGTGCTCGGGGTGCGGCATCAGCCCCAGCACGTTGCCGGCATGATTGGTCACGCCCGCGATGTCGCGCGAGGAGCCGTTGAAGTTCGAGCCGGGCGCGTAGCGCAGCGCGACCTGGCCATCGGCCTCCAGCTCGTCCAGCACGGGGTCGGGCGCCCAGTAGCGGCCGCTCATGTGCTTGGCGGGGATGGACAGCACGTCACCCTGCTCGGCGGCGCCGGTCCACGCCGTGCGGGCGTTGACGACCTCGACCGAGACCTGGCGGAACGTGAAGCGCAGGTTCGTGTTCGGCAGCAGCGCGCCCGGCAGCAGCCCGAGCTCGCACAGCACCTGGAAGCCGTTGCAGATGCCGAGCACGAGGCCGCCGTGGCGGGCGAAGCGCTCGACCTCCTCCATCACGGGCGCGAAGCGCGCGATCGCGCCGGCGCGCAGGTAGTCGCCGTAGGAGAAGCCGCCGGGGACGATCACCGCGTCGACGCCGCGCAGATCGCGGTCGCCGTGCCACAGCAGCTCGGCTTCACCGGCGCGCCGCGCCGCCGACAGCGCGTCGACGTCGTCGCACGACCCGGGAAAGCGGACGATCCCGAACTTCATGCCTGGATCTCGTAATCCTCGACGAGCGGGTTCGCGAGCAGCTTCTCGCACATCTCGGCCACGCGCGACTCGTCGGGGACGTCGAGCTCCACGAGCCGCCCGACATGCACGTGCGAGACGCCGTCGAACCCGAGCGCCGGAAGCGCGCGCTCCACGGCCTGGCCCTGGGGATCGAGGATCCCCTCCTTGGGCCGGATCAGGACGCGGACGCGGGTCACGCCACGCGGTCCAGCCACGCGCCGAACGGCTCGCCCGCCAGGCGCTCGTAGGCCGTCACATACCGCTCGCGCGTCTGTGACACGACCTCGTCCGGGATCGGCGGCGCCGGCGGCGTCTTGTCCCAGCCGGTCCCCGAGGCCCAGTCGCGCACGTACTGCTTGTCGAACGACGGCTGGCCGTGCCCGGGCTCGAAGCCGTCGGCGGGCCAGAAGCGCGAGGAGTCCGGCGTGCAGACCTCGTCGCCGAGCGTGAGCACGCCGTTCTCGTCCAGGCCGAACTCGAACTTGGTGTCGGCGAGGATCACGCCGCGCTCGCGGGCGTGGGCGGCGACCGCCTCGTAGACCTTCAGCGACGCCTCGCGGAGCTGCGCGGCGAGCTCCTCGGAGCCGAGCAGGCGCACCGTCTCCTCGAAGTCGATCGCCTCGTCGTGGCCTTCCTCGGCCTTGGTGGAGGGCGTGTAGATCGGCGCCGGCAGCTGCTGGGACTCCAGCAGGCCTTCGGACAGCGAGACGCCGGAGACCTTGCCCGTCGCCTGGTAGTCCTTCCAGCCTGAGCCCGTGATGTAGCCGCGGATGATGCACTCGACCGGCAGCATCTTCAGCCGCTTGACGCGCAGCGCGCGCCCGCGGTACTCGGCCGGGACGCCCTCGGTCGCGGAGATGAAGTGGTTCGGGACGATGTCGCGCGTCAAGCCGAACCAGAGCACGGAGAGGCCGGTGAGGACGCGCCCCTTGTCGGGGATCGGCGTCGGGTGCACGACGTCGTAGGTGGAGATCCGGTCGGAGGCGACCATCAGCAGGTCGTCGCCCAGGTCATACAGCTCGCGGACCTTGCCGGAATGCAGCAGCGGGAGCGTCACGGACACCTCAAAGACAATACGTCACAGGTCGTACGGGAAATCGGTCAGCGTCTCGTAGCCGTCGTCCGTGACGAGCACGAGATCCTCGAGCCGGCAGCCGCCGAAGCCGCGCCGGTAGCAGCCGGGCTCGAGCGTGATCACGTCGCCGGGGAGCAGGTCGTCCCCGAGCCTGCCGAGGTTCGGCCGCTCGTGGACCTCCAGGCCGACCCCGTGGCCGAGGCCGTGGAAGTAGCCGTCCTCGAGCACCTCGCCCGGCTGCTTGGTCAGCTGCGTCGGCTTTCCGGCCTCGATGTAGGGCTGCGAGGAGCGCTCGAACAGCAGCCGACCGTTGACGCCGGGGCGCACCTCGGCGTAGACGCGGTCGAGCGAGTCCTTCGTCAGCCGCCAGAACTCGGCCAGCTCTGCCGGCGGCTCCCCGCCCCCGGCGACGAACGTGCGCGTCATGTCGGCGTAGCAGCGCGAAGCCTTGTCGCGCGGCCAGATGTCGACCACGACCGGCTCGCCGGCGAGGATCTCGCCGTAGCCGGACTCGTGCCCGAGCGCCGACTGCGGGCCGTGCGAGACGATCACGTCGCCGGGCATGTCGCAGCCGTGCTCCTCGGCGACTTCGGCCATCGCCGCGCGCACGTCCTCGGACGTAAGCCCGGGCCGCAGGTCGCGGATCAGCGAGGCGGCGACGCCCATCGCGGCGTCGGCCGCCTTCTGCGCGCGGCGGATGCCCTCGAGCTGCGCGCCGGTCTTGATCCGGCGGCGCTCGACGAAGACGCCGGCGTCGATCGTCAGCTCGATGCCGGCGGCGCGCAACGGATCGGCCGCGAGCAGCGGGAACTCGGGCGGCACGACGGCGGCGGCGATGCCGAGCTCGCGGCACGCGCGCACGCACAGCTCGCCCTCGATCTCGACTCGGTCCTTGCCGGCGGCGATCAGCTCGTCCTGGCCGAGCTGGGCCGGATCGAGCACCTCGATGCCCAGCGCGGAGACCTTGTCGGCCTCGAGCACGCTGACGGTCGCGACGCGGCGGTCGCCGTCCTCGAGGTAGAGGAACGGGTCGCCGATGCCCAGCGGCACCGCGTGGAAGAGGTCGGCGTTGACCTCCGGCGCCCCGTAGATGAGGCGTGCGACGTTACCCATGGATCACCTCCAGTCGCTCGAGCGCCTCGGGGACGAAGCGCACGTAATACCCGTAGTCGAAGACCTCGTCGAGATCGAGCGAGACGTCCGGCTCGGCCTCGAGCAGGCTGCGCAGCGGCGTCTGCGTGTCCCACGCCTGCTGCGCGAGCCGCTGCACGATCCGGTACGCGTCGTCGCGCTGCATCCCCGAGGCCACGAGCGCGAGCAGCACGCGCTGGGAGAAGAGCGCGCCCGAGGTGAGCTCCAGGTTTGCGCGCATGCGGTCGGCGTGGACCGTCATCCCGCGCACGACGCGCAGGCTGAGGGCGAGCAGCTGGTCGAGCAGGATCGTCGAGTCGGGGAGGATGATCCGCTCGGCGGAGGAGTGCGAGATGTCGCGCTCATGCCACAGCGCGACGTTCTCGAGCCCCACCTGCGCGTTGCCGCGCAGGACGCGCGCCAGCCCGCAGATGCGCTCGCAGATCACCGGGTTGCGCTTGTGCGGCATCGCGCTGGAGCCCTTCTGGCCGGCGCGGAACGGCTCCTCGACCTCGCGCACCTCGGTGCGCTGGAGGTGACGGATCTCGGTCGCGAAGCGCTCCAGGCCGGCGCCCGCCAGCGCGATCGCGCTCAGCAGCTCCGCATGGCGGTCGCGCGGCACGACCTGGGTGGAGATCGGCTCCGCCTTCAGGCCCAATCGCGACAGCACGCGCTCCTCGTACGCCGGGCCCAGCGTCGCGTAGGTCCCGACCGCGCCGGAGATCGCCGCCGTCGCGGCCTGCGCGAACGCGCGCTCCAGCCGCTCGGCGTGGCGGTGCGCCTCCATCGCGTAGCCGGCGAGCTTGAGCCCGAACGACGTCGGCTCCGCGTGCACGCCGTGCGTGCGGCCGACGCACAGCGTCTCGGCGTGCTCGCGCGCCTTCTCGGCCAGCTCCCACGCGAGCTGCCGCGCCGCCGGGACCAGCAGCGCGCCGGCGCGCTGGAGCTGCAGCGCGAGCCCGGTGTCGACCACGTCCGACGAGGTCAGCCCGTAGTGGATCCAGCGGCCCGCGGGGCCGGCCGACGCGGCGAGCACGTCGACGAACGCCGCCGTGTCGTGGTCGGTGATCTTCTCGCGCTCGTTGATCGCGTCAACTGTGAAAACGGCTGCCCTGATCGCGTCGAGGTCGTCAGGCGTAGGACCGTTCTCCAGCGCCTCGGCGGCGGCGACCTCGACGTCGCGCATCGCGGTGAACCGCGCTTCGTCGGTCCAGATGGCACCGATCTCGGGACGGGTGTAGCGCGCGATCACGGCGCTCGATCCTAGACGGCGCGCCACAATGATCCGCCGTGGCCCGCATCCTCCTGGTCGAGGACAATCCCGGAGACGCCCAGCTGGTGCGTCTCGCGCTGAGCGAGGCGCTGCCCTCGGCGCGCCTGTCGGTCGCCGGCGACGGGGAGGCGGCGCTCGCCCGCCTGCACGAAGCCGGCGACCCGCCGGACCTGATGCTGCTGGACCTCAACCTCCCGCGCCTGTCCGGGCACGAAGTGCTCGAGGCCGTCCGCACCTCCGAGGACGCCGCGCTGCGCCGGCTGCCCGTCGTGGTCCTGAGCTCCTCGCACGCCGAGGGCGACGTCACCCGCTCCTACGAGCTCGGCGCCAGCTCCCACGTCGCCAAGCCGCCCGACGTCGACGAGCTGTTCGACCTGGTCGCGACGATCGCGCGCTACTGGTTCGGGACCGTCACGCTGCCCGGCGGAACAGCACCCCGGCGCTGATCACGCCGAGCGCCGTCAGGCCGCCGCACCAGGCGAGCGCGGCGACGGCATGGTCACCGATCGGCGTCCCGAGCATGAGCCCGCGCAGCGTCTCGACGATGGGCGTGATCGGCTGCCGGTCGCCGATCGCCTCCAGCGCCGCCGGCATCGAGTCGGTCGGCACGAAGGCGCTGCTCACGTACGGCAGGAACATGATCGCGAACGAGAACGCACCCGCGCCCTCGGCGCTCTTGGCCAGCAGCCCGAAGCAGGCGGCGATCCACGAGATCGCGACCATGAACGCGAGCAGGACGCCGAGCACGCCGAGCCAGTCCAGCGCGCTCGCCCGCGGGTCGAACCCGATCAGCAGCGCGACGCAGAGCACGATCACGGTCGACACCAGGTTGCGCAGCACGCTCGCGACGACGTGGCCGGTGAGCACGCCCGACGAGGAGATCGGCAGCGAGCGGAAGCGGTCGATCACGCCGGTCGTCATGTCCTGGTTGACGCTCACCGCGGTCGTCGCCGAGCCGTAGCCCGCGCACAGCAGGATGATCCCTGGCACGACGTAGTCGACGTAGCGGCCGCCGGTGTCGATCGCGCCGCCGAAGACGTAGACGAACAGCAGCAGGATCATCACCGGCAGCAGCACGGCGGTCATCACGGCGTCGAGGCTGCGCGCGCTGTGGCGCACGCTGCGCCCGACGAAGACGAGCGAATCGGCCATGGTCAGACCCTTTCGGTGAGCGAGAGGAACACGTCGTCGAGGCTGGGGCGGTGCAGCTGGAGGCGCTGGACGCCGCCGACCTGGTCGAGCAGGCGGCGGATCGCTTCGGCGCTCCCGTCGGAGGCGACGCGCAGGCACAGCCGCTGCGGCTCGGCGCTCCCGCCGACCTCCCGCTCCGCCGCCTCCAGCGCGAGCGTGTCGGCGAAGAACAGCTCGACGGTCTCGTCGCCGAGCCGCGCCTTGAGCTCGTCGGCGCTGCCTTCGGCGACCACGCGCCCGCCGTCGATCACGGCGATGCGGTCGGCGAGCCGGTCGGCCTCCTCGAGGTACTGCGTGGTGAGCAGCACCGTCGCCCCGGACGCCGCGAGCTCCGCCACGGCGTCCCAGACGTCGCGGCGGCTGCGCGGGTCCAGGCCGGTGGTCGGCTCGTCGAGCACGACGACCTGTGGCTGCGAGACGAGGCTCATCGCCAGGTCGAGGCGGCGCTTCATGCCGCCGGAGTAGGTCGCGACGCGGCGGTCGGCCGCCTCCTGCAGCCCGAAGCGCTCGATCAGCTCGCCGACCCGCCGGCGCGCGGGGCCGCGGCACAGGTGGCGCAGGCGGGCCATCAGCGCCAGGTTCTCGCGTGCGGTGAGCACCTCGTCGACGGCCGCGTACTGGCCGGTGAGGCTGAGCGCCTCGCGCACCTTGACGGGCTCGCGGGCGACGTCGTGCCCGGCGACGCGGGCGAAGCCGGCGTCGGCGGTCAGCAGCGTCGAGAGGATGCGGACCGTCGTCGTCTTGCCCGCACCGTTCGGGCCGAGCAGGGCGAACACCGAGCCCGCCTCCACCGCCAGGTCAAGGCCGGTCAGCACCGGGAGCTTCCCGAACGACTTCGCGAGGTCGCCGGTCTCGATTGTGTATGCCATACACATTGTGTATCACGTACACTCGAAGCATGCAAGCGCTGCCTCCCGGACTCGACCGCCTGTGGGCGCCCGAGCCGGGCAAGCCGCGGCGCGGCGGCCTCACCGCCGGCAAGGTCGTCGCGGCGGCGATCGAGCTTGCCGATGCGGAGGGACTCGACGCCGTCTCGATGGCGCGCGTGGCCAACGCGCTCGGCTTCACGACGATGTCGCTGTACCGGCACGTGCGCAGCAAGGACGAGCTGCTCGTGCTGATGATGGATCGCGTGATGGCGCTGCCGCCGGCCGAGCCCTACGACGGCTGGCGCGCGGGCCTGGAGGGCTGGGCGTGGGACATCCTGCGGCTGGTGCGCGCCCACCCGTGGGTGCTCTACGTGCGCATCAGCCCGCCCCCGGCGACGCCGGCGAGCGTGACGCTGATGGAGCGCGGCCTGGCGCCCCTGGCCGGGACACCGCTGGCCGAGGACGAGAAGGCGCAGCTGATCCTGACGATCAACGGCTACGTGTTCTGGCAGGCGCGCCTCGAGGCGGAGCTCGCGCCCGGCAGCGGCGACCCGGCGACCGACCCGCTCGCCGCCTACGTCACGGTCATGCACACGCTCGTCGACGACCGCTGGCCCGCCGTGAAGCGGGTCGTGGACGCGGGCGTGTTCGACGACGCCGAGGACACGCGCGATGCCGACTTCGCGTTCGGCCTCGAGCGCATCCTCGACGGCGTCGAGGCGATGCTCAGGCGCTGAGGATGCGCGCCGCCAGCACCGCGGCGTTGCGGGCGTTGTCGACGCCCACGCACGCGACCGGCACGCCGGGCGGCATCTGGGCGATCGCGAGCAGCGCGTCGAGCCCGCCCGCGACCGAGGTCGAGGACGTCAGCGGCACGCCGATCACCGGCAGGTCGCTGTGCGCGGCGACGACGCCGGGAAGCGCGGCGGAGAGCCCGGCGCCGGCGATGATCACCTTCAGCCCGCGCAGGCGCGCGTTCTTCGCGTAGTCGGCGACCAGCTCGGGGTCGCGGTGCGCCGACATGACGCGGATCTCGTGCGAGATGCCGCGCTCGGTCAGCTCCTTGGCCGCCTTCTCCATGGCGGGCATGTCGGACTTGGAGCCCATCACGATGCCGACGCTCGGGGCGTCGGTCTCGAGGGCCTCGAGGCCGGGCTCGGCCTCCGCCACAGGCTCGCTCACGGGCGGTCACCGCCGCTGGTGCGGAGGGTCGCGTTGGTGGTCGGTCTTTCCATCGGTTCGCAGATGGTCACGCCGCGATGTCCCGGCGCAGGGTCTTGCCGTCGAAGTCGATCACGTCCGCGGCAGCATACGCGGCCGCGCGCGCGGTCCGGACGTCGTCACCGAGCGCGGTCACGTTCAGCACGCGGCCGCCGGCGGTCACGATCGCGCCGTCGCGCTCCGCCGTGCCCGCGTGCGTGACCTCGATCCCGCGCGGGACGCCGCCGAACTTGATCACGTCACCCGAGGAGGACGACTGCGGGTAGCCGCGCGAGGCGAGCACGACGGTCACCGCCGCGCGGTCGTCCCACGACAGCGTCGCGCCTTCCAGCCCGCCGGGGCGGGTCGTGCGCAGCATCAGGTCGAGCAGGTCGCTGCGCAGCCGCGGGAGCACGGCCTGCGTCTCCGGATCGCCGAAGCGGACGTTGAACTCGAGCACCTTCGGTCCCTGCGCCGTGAGCATCAAGCCGGCGTAGAGGACGCCGTGGAACGGCGTTCCCTGGCGCCCGAGCTCCTCGACCACCGGCTGCAGGATCGTCTGGCGGACCTGCTCGATGAGCGCCGCGCCCGCGCCTTCGACCGGCGAGTAGGCGCCCATCCCGCCGGTATTGGGACCGGTGTCGCCCTCGCCGATGCGCTTGTAGTCGCGCGCGGGGGCGAGCGGGAGCGCGGACTCGCCGTCGCACAGCGCGAGCAGGCTCAGCTCCTCGCCCTCGAGGAACTCCTCGATCACCACCGGAACGTCCCCGAAGCGCTTGTCCTCGAGCATCTCGCTCAGCGCCGCGCGCGCCTCGGCGTCGTCCTGCGCGATCACGACGCCCTTGCCCGCGGCGAGCCCGTCGGCCTTGATCACGGCGGGATAGCGGTCGATAGCGGCCAGGCCCTCCGCGACGCCGGAGACGACCGCGTGGCCGGCCGTCGGCACGCCGGCGGCGGCCATCACGCCCTTGGCGTGCGCCTTGGAGCCCTCCAGCCGCGCGGCGGCCTTGCTCGGGCCGAAGACGAGCAGACCGGCGTCCGTGCAGGCGTCGGCGAAGCCCGCGACGAGCGGCGCCTCCGGCCCGATCACGACCAGCTCGATGCCCGCCGCCTTGATCGCCGCGGGGTCGTCGGCGCCCTCCAGCGGATCGGCGTCGCGCGCGATGCCGGCGTTGCCGGGGGAGCAGAAGACCTGCGGCGCCTGGGGCGAGCGCCGCAGCGCCCGCACGATGGCGTGCTCGCGGCCTCCGCCGCCGATGACGAGGACCTTCACAGACTGGCGATGAAGTCGTCGATGGGGATCGCGATCAGCGTCTCGTAGTGGCCGGTGCCCCGCGAGCCGAGCTCGAGCGAGATGCGGGCCATCGTCTTCTCGTCCGGCGCCTCGACGATGTTCACGAAGTCGAAGTGGCCGAGCGTGGCCCACTGCGCCTTGACCGTCGCCCCGAGCTGCTCGACCTCGCGATTGACCTCGCGGATCCGCGACGGGTTGTTCTTGACGGTCTGGATGCCCTCCGGCGTGAGCGTGGACAGCATGATGTAGGTCGGCACGGCATCCTCCTCGCTGGGTATCCCCAACCTTCTACCGAACCTCCGGCCCAGATGCGGTGTTCTCTCTCATCGATGCACCTACGCCTGTCGCTCGCAGGCGCCGTCGTCGCCGTGCTGGCGACTCCGGCGGCCGCCTTCGCCATCCCCGACTTCACCCTGGACAAGACGTGCTACGTCTCCGCCAGGCCGGACGAGCGCGAGCCGGTGACGATCAACGCGAGCGGCTTCGCCGGGAACACGCGCATGAACGTCTTCGTCGACGAGGTCTCCCAGGCGCCGGCCGATTCGCTGCCGCAGACCGACGGCCTGGGCAACCTCTCGGGATCCGTGCAGGCGCCGTATGTCGACTCGGGCCAGCGGCTGTTCACGCTCCGGCTCGCGGAGGCCCGCGATAACGGCCAGATGGCCACCCACGTCGCGAAGGTCACCGCGCTGTCGGTCACGCAGTCGCCGTCGACGCCCGCGACCACCTCGAGCCGCGTGCGCTTCCGCGTGCGCGGGCTGACCGACAAGCTCGCGCCGGTCTACGCGCACTACGTCTTCAAGGGCAAGGTCCGGCAGACCGTGCGGCTCGGCAAGCCGTACGGCGACTGCGGCCTGCTCTCGGTCCGCCGGCGCCAGTTCCCGTTCAAGAACCCGAAGCCCGGGCGCTGGTGGATCCAGTTCGACCAGGAGCAGGCCTACAACCCGCAGGCCCGCCTGTACACGAAGCTCAAAGTCGAAGTGACCAAGAAGCCCCGGCCGCAGCACTAGGCCACGGCCGGCTCCTCCGTTCCCACGCGGGTGCGCTCGAAGCGCAGCTCGCCGTCGTCGGCGTCGACCGTCACGTGGTCGCCGGTCGTGAACTCGCCCTTGAGCAGGCCGAGCGCGAGCGGGTCGACCAGGCGCTTGGAGATGATCCGCTTCAGCGGGCGGGCGCCGTAGGTCGGGTCGTAGCCGAGGTCGCCCAGCAGGTCGCGGGCGGCGTCGGTCAGCTCCACCGTGACGTTGCGCTCGGCGACGCGGCCGATCAGGCGCGCGACCTGGAGGTCGACGATCTGGCGCAGCTGCTCACGGCTGAGCGGCTCGAACTCGACGATGTCGTCGAGGCGGTTGACGAACTCGGGCTTGAAGCCGGCCTCCACCCCGGCGCGGCCGCCAGGGATGTTGGAGGTCATGATCAGCACGGTGTTCTTGAAGTCGACCGTGCGGCCCTGGCCGTCGGTCAGCCGGCCGTCGTCCATCACCTGCAGGAGCACGTTGAAGACGTCGTTGTGCGCCTTCTCGATCTCGTCGAGCAGGACGACGCTGTACGGTCGGCGGCGGACCGCCTCCGTGAGCTGCCCGCCCTCCTCGTAGCCGACGTAGCCGGGGGGCGCGCCGACCAGGCGCGCGACGGAGTGCTTCTCCATGTACTCCGACATGTCGATCCGCACCATCGCGTCCTGGCTGTCGAACATGAACTCGGCGAGCGCGCGGGCGAGCTCGGTCTTGCCGACGCCGGTCGGGCCGAGGAACAGGAACGTGCCGATCGGGCGGTCCGGGTCCGACAGGCCCGCGCGGCTGCGGCGCAGGGCGTCGGAGACGGCCTGGACGGCCTCCTCCTGCCCGATCACCCGCTGGTGCAGGCGCTCCTCCATGTGGATCAGCTTCTCGACCTCGCCCTCCAGCAGACGGCTGACGGGGATGCCGGTCCACTTGCCCACGACCTCGGCGATCTCGTCGGCGTCGACGCGCTCGGACAGGTAGACGGGCGGCTCGATCGCCTCGTCGCCGGCGTGCGCCTCGGCCTCGGCCAGGCGGTGCTCCAGCTCGGGGATCTCGCCGTGGCGCAGCTCGGCCGCGCGCTGGTAGTCGAGCTCGCGCTCGGCGCGCTCGAGCTCGCGGCGCGCCTCGTCCAGGCGCTCGCGCAGCTTGCCGTGGCCCTCGGCCTGCTCCTTCTCGCGCTCCCACTGGGCGCGCATGCCGGCGGCCTGCTCGCGCAGCTCGGCCAGCTCGCGCTCGATCTCCTCGCGGCGCGCCCCGGCGGTCTCGTCCTTGGCGACGGCGACCTGCTCGATCTCGAGCTGCTTGATCCGCCGCTCGACCTCGTCGATCTCGGTCGGGACGCTGGAGAGCTCGATGCTGACGCGGCTGGCGGCCTCGTCGACGAGGTCGATCGCCTTGTCGGGCAGGAAGCGGTCGGCGATGTAGCGGTGGCTGAGCGTGGCGGCCGCGATCAGGGCGGCGTCGGTGATCGTGACGCCGTGGTGGGCCTCGTAGCGCTCCTTCAGGCCGCGCAGGATCGCGATCGTGTCCTCGACCGACGGCTCGCCGACGTAGATCGGCTGGAACCGGCGCTCGAGCGCGGCGTCCTTCTCGACGTGCTTCTTGTACTCGTCGAGCGTGGTGGCGCCGACGGCGCGCAGCTCGCCGCGGGCGAGCATCGGCTTGAGCAGGTTGGACGCGTCGACGGCACCCTCGGCGGCGCCGGCGCCGACGATCGTGTGCAGCTCGTCCATGAAGAGGATGACCTGGCCCTCGGCGTCCTGGATCTCCTTCAGGACCGCCTTCAGGCGCTCCTCGAACTCGCCGCGGTACTTGGAGCCGGCGAGCAGGGCGCCGATGTCGAGCGCGATGACCTTGCGGTCGCGCAGGCTCTCGGGGACGTCGCCGGAGACGATCCGCTGCGCGAGGCCCTCGACGATCGCGGTCTTGCCGACGCCGGGCTCGCCGATCAGCACCGGGTTGTTCTTGGTGCGGCGCGAGAGGACCTGGATGACGCGGCGGATCTCGTCGTCGCGGCCGATGACCGGGTCCAGCTTGCCGTCCTCGGCGGCCTGCGTGAGGTCGCGACCGAAGCGCTGCAGCGCCTGATAGCTGTCTTCGGGGCTCTGGCTGGTCACGCGGTGCGGGCCGCGGACGGCCTCGATCGCCTGCAGCGTGTCCTTGTGGGTCGCGCCGTTGCGCTTGAGCACGGCGGCGGCCTCGCCGGCCTGGGCGCTGGTGAGGGCGAGCAGGATGTGCTCGGTGGAGATGTACTCGTCGTTGAGCTTGCCGGCCTCGCGCTCGGCGGCGCGCAGGACGTCGAGCAGCTCTCTGCTGGTGGAGGGCTCGTTGGCGCCCGCGGTGATCGTCGGCTTGGCGTCCAGCGCGGCGTTGAGCTCGCGGCGGATGCCGTCGGTCTGGGCGCCGAGCTTGCGCAGGACCGGCCCGACGACGCTCTCGGGCTGCTCGAGCAGCGCGAGCAGCAGGTGCTCGGGCTGGGTCTCGGTGTGATGACGCGCCGCCGCGATCGAGATCGCGGCCTGCAGCGCCTCCTGGGACTTGATCGTGAAGCGGTCGGCTTGCATGTTCAGGCGGATTCCTAAATCTCAGTCGGGTTGACTAAGATCTTAGCTCGCCGCGGTTGCCGCATCAACCTCGGCCTCAGCGCTTCAGTCGTCGTCGCCGCCGCGCCCGCGCCCGCCGCCGTGGCGGCCCGAGCCTCCGTGGCGGCCGGAGTCGTCGAACCCGCGGTCGTGGCCGGAGTCGTCGACCGTCGCCACGGCCGGGACCGGGCGCGGGCGGACCGGCGTGGCCGCCCGGGACGGCGCGTCGTCGCGGCCGCGGGCGCGCCGCTCGACGTGGATCGTCGGGCGGACGGTCTCCGTGCGGACCTGCGGGGACGGCGTGGCAGTGGCGACCGCGGCGGCCGGCTGCGGCGGAGAGGACGGTAGGGCGAGCGCGGCGCCGGCGACGCCCGCGAGCGCGCACACGACGCCGGCGGCGATGGCGGTGGGAGTCTTGAAGGACATGCCCCCACGGTCGCGCGCGGCCCCCCAAGCGCCGGCGAGCAGCGGGGAAAGATTCGGGAAAGCCTCGCGCCGGCGCGGCCGGCGAGCCGCTCGAGTCGGACCTCAGTCGTCGCCGCCACCGCGACCACGCCCGCGACCGCCGCCGCCGTCGACGCCGCCGTGGCCTCCGTGGTCGTCGACCGTCGGCGCCGCGGTGGGGGTCGGCGTCGCCGTCCCGCGCGGGGGCGGGGTCCGCTTCGGCCGCGCCGTACGCGCCGGCCTCGGCGTTCGCGTGGCGGTGGCCGTGGCGGTCGCCGCGGGCGCCAGCTCGCTCCCGGCCGTGAGCGGCTCGGAGGAGATGCCGACGCGCTGATTCGAGAGCGTCGCCGCCGCCGTCGTGAGCGCGGCCGCGACGACGAGCCCCGCAACGGCGGCGCCGATCCACAGCGCCGTGCGCCGCCAGCCGGTCACGAGCGGCTCCCGGAGCCGCGTGCCGGCCAACGGCCGGCGATGCCGCGACGGCGCGTCACGGCGCCGCCTCCAGCACCGGTGCCGTGACGAGCGGGAGCGTGACGGTGGCGACCGCGCCGCCGGCCGTGCCGTTGGCGAGCGTGACCGTGCCCTCCCAGCGCGAGGCCAGCTCGCGAGCGATCGCGAGGCCGAGGCCGGTGCCGCCGCGGACGGCGCGGCCCGCGGAGCCGCGGTGGAAGCGGTTGAACACGGACTCCTCCTCGCCTCCGGCCAGCCCCGGGCCCTCGTCGGCCACGGTGATGCGGCCCGCGTCGGCCGTCAGGGCGATCGTCTGGCCCGCCGGCCCGTAGGCGAGCGCGTTCTCGATCAGGACGTCGAGGATGCGGTCGAGGTCGGCGGCGGCGCAGCGCACCGCGGCGCCGTCGCCGCCCTCGACGACGACCCGCGCATCGTGCCCGCTCCAGCGCGTCGCGGCGCGGCGGCACGCGCGCAGCGGGTCGACGGCGGCGTCCGGCGCCCGCGCGGCGCCCGCCTCGCTCAGCACGAGCAGCTCGGTGAGAATGCCCGAGAGGCGATCGACCTCGCCGAGCGCGCCGTCGACCTGCGCCCGCGCCGGCCCTTCGCCTGCCTCCGCGGCCGCCTCCTCGAGCCGCAGCCGCAGTCCCGCCAGCGGCGTCCGCAGCTGGTGCGAGGCGTCGGCGACGAACGCCTGCTGGGCGTCGACCATCCGCTGCACGCGCGCGGTCATGTCGTTGAACGCGCGCCCCAGCTCGCGCTGCTCGCGCGCGCCCTCCTCGGGCACGCGTACGCCCAGGTCGCCCTCGCCGGCCCGCCGCGCCGCGGCCGCGAGGCGCCGCATCGGCCGGACCACGCTCGCCGCCAGCAGCGCGCCCGCCGCGAGGCCCAGCCCGAGCACGACGACGCCGATCAGCACGAGCCCGACGGTCGCCGCGTCCACGGCGCGCGACACGGCCGCCACGCTCTGGGTGACCCGCACGGCGCCGCCCGGCGCGCTGCGGATCGGGACCGCGGTGGCCAGCAGCCGCTGGTTGAGCGTCGCGCTCGGGCGCTCCTCCTGCACGACGCGCCGGCGCAGCGCACCCGCGATCTCCGGGCGCGACGAGAAGTCCGCGCCGATGCTCCCCGGCGAGCTGTCGGCGATCACCCGCCCGTCGGGCCCGACCACCACGACGCGACCGCGCGATGTGCGCGCCGAGGTCGAGACGAGCACGTCGAGATCCGGGGCCGGACGCCCGGCGATCGCGGCCGACAGGTCATCGGGCGACGCGCCCGCGACCGCCGCCACGGCGTCCGCCTGCGCGAGCGCCTGCGTGCGCACCTCGGCGCCGACGCGGTCGCGCACCGACCGCACGAGCGGCACGAGCAGCGCGCCGACCGCCAGCACGAGCACGTAGGCGAGCGCGAGCAGCAGCCGCGCACGCAGGCTCAGTGCGCCCACTCGTCCGCCCCGGTGAAGCGGAACCCGACGCCGCGCACGGTGTGCAGGAAGCGCGGCGCCGACGGATCGTCGCCGAGCTTGCCGCGCAGCCAGCGCACGTGCACGTCGAGCGTCTTGGTCGAGCCGAACCAGTTCTCGTCCCACACGCGCGCCATCAGGTCCTCGCGCGAGACGACCTCGCCGGCGTGCGCGACCAGCTCGGCCAGCAGGTCGAACTCCTTGCGCGAGAGCTGCAGCTCCTGCTGCTCGAGCCAGACGCGCCGGGACGCGGCGTCGATGCGCAGCGGGCCGATCGCGACCGGCCCGTTCGCGGCCGGCGCCGGCGCGGGACGTGCGCGCCGCATGACGGCTCGCATCCGCGCGATCACCTCGGCCCCGCTGAACGGCTTGACGACGTAGTCGTCGGCGCCCAGCTCGAGCCCGAGCACGCGCTCGAGCTCGGTCCCGCGCGCCGTCAGCACGATGATCGGGACGTCCGACGCGGCGCGCAGCTCGCGGCACAGGTCGCGCCCGTCGCCGTCGGGCAGCCCGAGGTCGAGCAGCACGAAGTCCGGCGCGCGCGAGGCGAGGGCGGCGCGCGCCTCGGCCAGCGTCCCCGCGAGGACCGCCTCGAACCCCTCGCGGCGCAACGCAGCCGAGAACGGCTCGAAGATCGAGGGCTCATCCTCGACGAACAGCACCAGCGGGCGGTCGCTCACCGCCTCCCAATGTAAGGCGAATCGGCTATCGCCGCTCGGGCGGCGGCACGAGCCCGGCCCCGACCGCCATCCGCACGAGCTCGAAGCGCTTGCGGTAGGGCGGCGCCGCCCCGAGCTGGAACGCGTCGAACAGCGCGCGCATGTGCGTCTTGACGGTGTCGATGCTCACCGTCAGCTCGCGCGCGATCTCCTCGTTGGTCGCCGGCCCATCGGCGTAGCGGCATAGGGCGACGAGCACGCGCCGCTGCGCCGCCGTGAGCGGCGGGACGAGCGCCTCGGTCGACACCTCGGTCAGCGACAGCGCCGCCTCGCCGGTCGCGTCGTGGAAGCGCAGCCGCGTCGCGCCCACGCGGATCACGTCGAGGTGGTTGAGCGTCCGCCGCCCCTGCACGCGCTCCTCGTTGACGAAGGTCCCGTTCGTGGAGCGCCCGTCGTCGAGCACCGTCCAGACGCCGTCGATCGCCTCCAGCGTCGCGTGGCTGCGCGACACCTGCGCGTCCCATGTCAGCGCGAGCCCGGACTGCGGCGTGCGCCCGATCGTCAGGCCGCCGCCGGGCAGCGGCATCAGCTGCTGCACGCCGTCGCCGTCGCGCAGCTCGATGAACGGCGACGCCGCGCGCTCGGCCGCGAGCCGCGCCTGCAGCTCGGTCGGCGTCGATGCGTGTCGGTCAGGCCACTCGCTCACGGCGCTGAGCACTCTAAGGTCTGCGCGCGAGATAGAGTCGCGCGATGGCTGAAGTCACGTCAAGCAGGACCGCGCGCGAGCCCTGGCCGGGGTACGCCGACCTCAGCGAGGACGAGCGTCAGCAGGAGCTCGCCCGCAGGTTCGACGACGCCAAGGAGCACGGCGACCATTCGCACGCCTACGCGCTCGCCTCGGCGGTCGCGAACTACGAGCTCGTCCACGAGCTCCAGCCGGACACCACCCACGCCGAGCAGGTCGCCGCCAAGGCGCACGACCTGCACGACGACGCCGGATCGTGGATCGGGAGCTAGCGCTCCCCGGCCTCCCCGTCGCCCTGCGCTCGCGCGGGCGCGAGGACGACTACGGCCCGGCCCGTGCCGGTCTCGGGCAGGCGCCCCTGCCCGAGACGGTCGACCTGCGCGAGCCGTGGCATCCCGTCGTGGACCAGGGACGGACCGCCTCCTGCGTCGGCTGGACGGTCGCCGACTCGGTCCTGCGCTGGCACCTCGTGCAGGCCGGCCGCCTGGCGCCCGGCGCGCGGCTGTCCGCCCGCCAGGTGTGGATGTCGGCGAAGGAGACCGACAAGCGCACGGATTACCCGTCGGCGTTCCTGGAGGAGGACGGGACGAGCCTGAAGGCCGGGCTCGACGTCGCGCGCAAGTTCGGCGTGGTGGCCGAGGAGGCGCTGCCGTGGGACCGCGGGCTTGCGGCCGGCGCGCCGGACGCGTTCTACGCGTCCGCGCACAAGATCGGCGCCTACTTCAACCTCGGCGACGACGCGGTCGAGGACCGCTCGAGCTTCTTCCCGCGCTGGCGCCGCTGGCTGTTCGAGCACGGACCCATCGCGGTCCTGATCAAGATCGACGGGAACATCGAGCACGCCGGGCCTGAGCTCGACGGCTTCGACGAGGGGACCGTCGCGGGCAGTCACTGCGCCGCGCTGTTCGGCTACGCACCCGATCACTTCCTCCTGCGCTCCAGCTGGGGGCCGGGCTGGGCCGACGGCGGCTACGCCCGCATGAGCCTCGCGTACACCGCGGCCGCGGTGATCGAGAGCTACGGCGTGACGATCTAGACCTGTCTCAGGACAGGATGCGAGCCTCGTCGGCGATCCGCGCGGCGACCCACGGCAGGCCGAGCTCGCGCGCGAGCGCGAGGCCCTGGGCGACGAGCGCGGGGCGGTCGGCGACCGGCACCGCGGTCGCGAGCCAGTCGCCGATCGCGAGCAGCGCCCAGGCCGGCGCTCCCCACGCGATCGCGAGCCCGACCGCGTGCTCGAAGTGCGCCGCCGCGTCGCCGGGCCGGTCGGATGCCGCGGCGAGCAGCCCCAGCACTCGCGCAACCGGCCCCCAGGCCGCCCACATGTTCTCCATCACCGGATTCGCCTCGGCGTGCGGGGCGAGCAGCTCGTAGAGCCGCTCGACGGGTCCCCCCGCGCCCGCCGCCGCCTCGCCCAGGTTCACCGCGGCGGCGAGGAAGTCGGGCGAGCGCTCGACGGCGTCGAGCGAGACCATAGCGACGCTGCGGCGCGCGCCCTCGGGGTTGGCGAGCTGAAACTCGAGCGCGGCGACCATCGCCTCCCACGCCGGCAGGTGCGGGTAGCGCGCGGCGAACCCGCGCAGCTGCGGCAGGTCGGCCTCGTGCGGGCGCCAGCGCAGGCGCGCGAGCACGAGCCGCTGGACGGTGTGCTCCTGGAAGCAGTCGTCGCTGTGGCGGCGGTTGAGCGCGAGCGCCTCCTCGGTCATGCGGTCCGCCTCCTCCAGCCGGCCCGCGAACGCCGCGCGGCTCGCCTCGGCGACCATCAGGAACCAGCGGTGCACGCTGCGCCGCGTCGCGTGCGCGACCGGCCGCGCGCGGTCGAGCTCGGCGTCGGCGCCCGCGACGTCGCCCGACTGCAGCGCGTCGCGGATCCGGTGCACGTAGGCCCACACCAGCGCGCCGTGGTCGGCGTGCCGCGTCGCCATCCCGATGACCTCGGTGGCCGCGGCCGCGCGCAGCTCCGAGCGGCGCCAGTTGACGATCACGGCGGCGGGATAGAGCCAGCCGAGCGTCGGCTCGTGGTCGAGCCGGCGGGCGAGCGCGAGCGCCTCGTCGATCAGCGCCTCGCGCTGATCCTGATCGGACTCCAGCACCGCGAGCAGCCCGAGCACGCGCGCCCGCAGCGGGTTGTCGTGCGCGGGCAGGCGCTCGAGCGCCTCGGCGAGCAGCGCCACGCCCTCGGCGTCGACCTCGCCGTACGGGAGCACCTGCGTGAAGCCGAGCGCGGCGCGCGCGAATGCGCCCGCATCGCCGTCGCGCCGCGCGGCGGCCGCCGCCTGCGCGTAGCGGCGGCGTGCCTCGGCGATCTCGCCGGCCGCGAACGTCGCGTCGGCGAGCGCGAGCTGCGCGTCCCGGCGCTCCTCGGCCGGCGCCTCAGCGCCGAGCGCGAGCGCCTCGAGCGCCTCGGCGTAGTGCGAGGCCGCCTCGGCGTGGCCGAGCGAGAGCGCCGCCTCGTGGGCGGCGTCGAGCGCCGCCTGCCATGCCGGCTGGGGATCGGCGCCGCCGCGCGCAGCCGCGAGCGCGTGGTGCGAGAGCCGCGCGGCGGACACGTCGGCGCCGGCGTCGCGGCGCGTGCGCAGCGCGGCGGCGACCGCCTCGTGCAGCTCGCTGCGGCGGCGCTCGGTCAGCGCCTCCTGGACGGCGTCGCGCACGATCGCGTGCGCGAACGCGAAGTGACCCTCGCCGGCGTTGACCACCAGCCCCGCCGCGGTCCCGCGCTCGAGCGCCGCGACCACCTCGGGGCGCGGCGCGCCCGAGGCGCGCACGAGGTCGGCGATCGTGAAGCGCCCCGCGACCGCGCCCGCCTCCAGCACGCGCCCGGCCTCGGGGCCCAGCCGCTCGACCCGGCGCCGCACCACCTCCAGCACGCGCGCAGGCACGCCCGCGAGCCGCCCCTCGGAGGCGAGCCGCAGCAGCTCGGCGGCGTAGAACGGGTTGCCGGCGGTGCGCGCGTGGATCGCCTCGAGCGCCTCGTCGCCGATCGCCGCCTCGGCGGGGACGAGCGCGCGCAGGTCGGCCGGGCCGAGGCCGGCGAGCTCGATGTGCGTCGTGCGCGGGTCGCCCTCGAGCTCCTCCAGCACCGCCCCGAGCGGGAACTCGCCCGCGCGGTAGCCGCCCGCCACGAGCAGCCGCGCGCCGCGCTCGGCGCCGGCGACGTGCGCGAGCAGCCGCAGCGAGGACGCGTCGGCCCAGTGCAGGTCGTCGAGCACGAGCAGCAGCGGGCGCTCGGCCGCCGCGGCGGTGAGCAGGTCGGCGACGGCGTCGAACAGCCGCAGCCGCTCCTCCTCTCCACCGGCATCCGGAGCTCCAGCGCCCGGCGCTCCTTGGGCCTCGCCGGTCAGGCGCCGCAGCGCGGGCGCGGGATCGCCGCCGACGCTGCCGGCCAGCGCGCGCACGACCGGGCGCCAGACGCCGTACGCCCGGCGCTCCGGGTCGCCGCGGCCCCACACGACGGCGCCGCCCTCGCGCTGTGCCGCGGCGGCGAGCGCGTCAAGCAGCGACGTCTTGCCGATGCCCGGCTCGCCCGCGACGAGCACGGTGCCGGCGGCGCCGGCCCAGGCGGCGTCGAGCGCCGCGTGCAGCCGGTCCAGCTCCGCGGTTCGCCCGACCAGTCCGGACGGCGGCGCCGGCGCGCGCGGCGCGGGGGCGAGCAGGGCGTCGAGCGCGGCGCGCACCTCGGCGGCGCTCGCGGGCCGGTCCGCCGGATCGCGCGCGAGCAGGGCGAGCACGAGGCGCTCCAGCGGCTCGGGAACGCCGGCGATCGCGGCGGGAGCGCGGTCGCGCGGCGGCGGGCTGCCGCACAGCAGCTCGTGCAGCGTCGCGCCGAGCGCGTAGAGGTCGTTGCGCGCGCTCGCGGGCGCGCCGGCCGCCTGCTCCGGCGGCGCGTACAGCGGCGTGCCGGTCGCCGCGCCGCCGGCCTCCCCCTCGCCCAGCGCGATGCCGAAGTCGCCCAGCGCAGCCTCCCCCTCGGCGTCGACCCAGACGTTGTCGGGCTTGACGTCGCGGTGCACCACGCCGTGCTCGTGCGCGTGCGCGAGCGCGTCGGCGATCTCGCGCCCGGCGCGGATCGCCTCGCCCGGCTCCAAGCGCCCGCCGGCCGCGCGTGCGAGGCGGTCGGCGAGCGAGCCGCCCGTCATGTAACGAGCGACCAGGCACGGCGTCCCGGCGTCGTCGAAGACGTCGTGGACGGTGACGATATGGCGGTGGCCGCCCAGGCGAGCGGTCAGCCGCGCCTCCCGCCGCAGGCGCTCCCACGCGGAAGGCCCGCTGACGCGCGCGAGCGCCACCGCGCGGTCGAGCGTGAGGTCGTGCGCGAGCCAGACGTCCTTCGCGCCGCCGCGACCGAGCCGGCGCTGGAGCAGGTAGCGGCCCGCGACGAGCCCCTCCGGCGCATCGGCCGCGGGCGCCGACGCCTCGGGCGACGGCAGCGTGCAACTCGGGCACGGGGAGCCGTCGTCCGGCAGGGGCCGGCCGCAGGTTGGGCACGCGCGTATCAAGGACCCGAGCATAAGGGTCACTCATCCGACGGGGTGACGGTGCTCACCCCTGGTGTCGGATCAGTTCACCCCCCCCATGGATGGTCGCGACGCTGACCTTCCGGGAAGGTTCGCCATATGGCCGTTCCGTCTCTTCTGTTCCCGCCCTCCGAGGCCCCCGGCACGCGGGATTTCGCCGCGGAGGCCACCCTTCACCGCGTGCGCCTCGCCGCCATGACGGCGCGCGACCGGCTCGCCGAGCTCGACGGTGTCCGCGTCATCGGGCCCGAGGTCTCGCGCGGTCCCGACGCCGGCGTGCGGCTGGCGATCGACCTGCGCGACACCGGGCGCGACGCCTGGGACGTCGCCTGCGCGATGGCGGCGCGCGGCTTCCCGCTCGACGCCGCGTCCAACCGCGTGATCATCGTGCGACTGCGCGAGGAGGACGTGCTCGAGGGCATCCACGAGCGCGTCGCGCCCGCGCTGCTGATGGCGCTGTGGGCGACGCCCGGTCCGACGGCGGACCCGGAGCCGCCGGCGTTGATCCTCGCCTAGTGGACCGGGATCACTCGCAGGGCGAGCTCGCGAGGTTCTCTTCGAGCACCCGGCGGTGCGTGGGCCGCGCCGCCTCGTAGCGCTCGTGGCCGGCCGGCGTGAGGCAGACCGAGACGCCGCGACGGTCGTCAGCGCACATCGCTCGCTGCACGAGCCCGTTCTTCTCCAGGCGTGCCACGGTGCGCGAGAGCGCGCTCTGGCTCAGGTGGATGTCCTCCGCAAGCTCCTGCACCCGGCTGGCCGTCCCGGACGCCAGCCGGTCCAGCACCTCGAACTCGCTCATCCCCAGGCCGTGGTGCGCCTCGAGCTCGCGATCGAGGGCGCAGGCGGTGCGCGCGTGACGGGCGAGAAGGTCGCGCCACTCGCTCTCCAGCGAACCGGCGGGAGCTGGCTGAGTCATTTCGGAGCCGAGTATATCGGGCGTCCGCACAATATGCGGTTACAACTTGTGCATGGGCATTAGATGCGTGTGCATGTATTGTCTTGGGGGATGACCCATCTCTCCTCCCCTGCCGCGCCGCGCTGGGACGCCCGCCTCTGGGGCGCGCTGATCCTCCTCTGCGGCGTGCTGTTCCTCGACGGGCTCGACGTCTCGATGGTCGGCGTCGCGCTTCCGTCGATCCAGTCCGATCTCGGCCTGACCACCTCCCAGCTCCAGTGGGTCATCTCGGGCTACGTGCTGGGCTACGGCGGCCTCCTGTTGCTCGGCGGCCGCATGGCCGATCTGCTCGGGCGCCGGCGCGTGCTGCTCGCCGGGCTCTCGGTCTTCACGCTCGCCTCCCTCGCGGGAGGCCTCGTCGACGACGGCACGCTGCTCGTGTTGACGCGCTTCCTGAAGGGCGCCAGCGCCGCGTTCACCGCGCCCGCCGGGCTCTCGATCATCACCACGACCTTCACCGAGGGTCCGGCGCGCAACCGCGCGCTCAGCATCTACACCGCGACCGGCGCCAGCGGCTTCTCGCTCGGGCTCGTGTTCGGCGGCCTGCTGACCGAGCTCGGCTGGCGCTGGACGTTCCTGCTGCCGGTGCCCGTCGCGCTGGGAATCCTGTTCGCGGTTCCGCGGCTGATCCGTCCTGACCGGCCGGATCTCGGCGCGCGGCGCCGGTACGACCTCCCCGGCGCGGTCACCCTCACGGCCGGGATGCTGCTGCTCGTGCGCACCGTCGTACAGGCGCCGCAGGATGGCTGGGGCGACCCGCTGACGCTCGCGGCGTTCGCCGTCGCGGCCGCGCTGCTGACGGCCTTCGTGGCGATCGAGCGGCGCTCGTCGCATCCGCTGGTGCGCCTCGGCGTGCTGCGCTCCGCCTCGCTGCTGCGCGCGAACCTCGGCGCGATGAGCGTCTTCGGCGGCTACGTCGGGTTCCAGTTCGTCGCGACCCTGTACCTACAGGACACGCTCGGCTGGTCGGCGCTGCACACCGCGCTCGCGTTCCTGCCGGCCGGCCTGATCGTCGCGTTCGGCGCGCCGCGGATCGGCCCGCTGGTCGACCGCTTCGGCACCGCGCGCCTGATCGCGGCCGGCGCCGTCGCGTTCGCCGCCGGCTACGCGCTGTTCCTGCGCATCGAAGCGGCGCCGTACGCGCTCACGATCCTGCCGACGATGCTGCTGATCGGCGTCGGCTTCGCGCTCTGCTTCCCGTCGTTGAACATGCAGGCCACGGCCGGGATCGCGGACCACGAGCAGGGCCTCGCATCCGGCCTGGTGAACACCTCGTTCCAGGTCGGCGGCGCGCTGGCGCTGGCCGTCGTCAGTGCGGTCGCGAGCGGCTCGGGCGACATCGTCGACGCCTACCGGACCGCGATCGCGGTCGTCCTCGGCGTCGCCGTCCTCGGGCTCGTCGTGGCGCTCGCCGGGATCGTCCCGGGCCGCGGCCAGGAGGCCTACGCCGAGGCGTGAGTAACGCACAGCGGCCCGCCTTCGTGCGGGCCGCGCTCTCCTACTGGGAGCGCTTGCGCACGCGGCGGATCGGGATCAGCGCGGTGCCCGGAGCGGCCTCGTAGCGGACGATCTCCGCCTTGACGCTGCGGCGGACCTCCTCGAGGCGCGCGATCTCGGCGGAGCGTGCCTGGATCTCCTCCTGCAACTGCTCCGAGCGCCGCTCCAGCGCCTCGACCTTGCGCTGCATCCGCTCGAGCTGGGACTCCAGGTCGAACACGCGCTCCACGCCGGCGAGGTTCATCCCCCACTCGGTCGTCATCTCCTGGATCCGCCGCAGGCGCTCGACGTCGGCCTGCGAGTACAGGCGCGTGCCCTTCGGCGACCGCTTGGGCTCGATCAGGCCGCGCGCCTCGTACATGCGCAGCGTCTGCGGGTGCATCTCCGCCAGCTCGGCGGCGACGGAGATCATGAAGACGCCGCGGTCGTGCTCGACGCGCGCCGTGATCCTGGTGCGGCGGGTCGCCATGGCCTACGCCTGACCCGCCGCCCGCAGGATCCGCTCGCGCGGGTTGCCGTTCATCACCTTCGAGAGCTGCTCGACCGCCGCCTGCTGCTCCTTGTTGAGCTCCTTCGGCATGTCGATCACGAAGCGGTAGTGCAGGTCGCCGCGCGAGGAGCTGCCGAGCGCCGGCGGGCCCTCGCCGCGCAGCCGCTGCAGCGTGCCGTGCTTGGTGCCCGGCGCGACACGCAGCTTCTTGGTCCCGTGCAGCGTCGGCACCTCGACCTCGGCCCCGCCGAGCGCCTCGGCGACCGTGATCGGCACCTCGACCTCGAAGTTGTCGCCCTTGGGCTTGAACACCGGCGACTCGCTGACGTGCGTGACGACGTAGAGGTCGCCGGGCGGCCCGCCGCGCAGGCCCGCCTCGCCCTTGCCGGGAAGGCGGATGCGCGAGCCCTCCTTGACGCCCGCCGGGATGTTCACGCGGTAGCGCTTCATCTCCCGCAGGCGGCCCTGGCCGCCGCATGTCGGGCACGGCTCCTCGATCACGGTGCCGGACCCGCCGCAGCGCGAGCACGGCCGGGTGATGGAGAACACGCCCTGGCCCTGCGCCTCGACGCCGCGGCCGTTGCAGACCGGGCAGACCTGCGGCGAGGTGCCGGGCCGCGCGCCCGTGCCGCGGCACGTCGTGCACGCCGCGTGCGTGGCGACCGTCACGGGCACCTGCGCGCCTTCGATCGCCTGCTCGAAGGACAGCGAGACGCTCGTCTCGAGGTCCTTGCCGCGCTCCACCGTCGGCTTGGTGCGCGTGCCGCGCCCGCCGCCCGTGTTGAAGATGCCCGAGAGGATGTCCGAGAAGGAGCCGAAGTCGGTCGCGCCGCCGGGCTGGCCGGGGCCGCCGCCTCCGAAGGGGTTCGCTCCGGCGAAGACCCCGCCGCGGTCGTACTTCTTGCGCTTGTCGGGGTCGCCCAGGACGTCGTAGGCCTCGGAGATCTCCTTGAAGCGCTCCTCCGCGCCGGAGTCCTTGTTCGTGTCCGGGTGGTACTGGCGGGCGAGCTTGCGGTAGGCCTTCTTGATCTCGTCCTGCGACGCCTTCTTGTCGACGCCGAGGGTCTTGTAGTAGTCAGCCGCCCGCGCCATCGCTACGCCGCCACGACGACGCGCGCGGGCCTGAGCACCGCGCCGTTGATGCGATAGCCGGACTGGTAGACCTCGACGACGGTGCCGGACTCGGCGCCGTCGACCGGCTGCTGGGCCATCGCCTCGTGCTCGTTCGGGTCGAACGCCTCGCCCTGGGGCGAGAACGGCTGGATCCCGACGCGCCCCAGCGCGGCCTTGATCTCGCCCGCGACCATGGCGAAGCCCTTCACCACGTCCTCGTGACCCTCAGCCGCCTTGAGCGCGAGCTCGAGGTGGTCGAGCGCCGGCAGCAGCTCCTTGGCCAGCTTCGCCATCCCGCGGTCGGTCGCGGCGGCGTTCTCGCGCGCCATCCGCTTGCGGTAGTTCTCGAAGTCGGCCTGCGTGCGCTGCGCGAGCGCGAGGTAGTCGTCGCGCTGCTTGGTCAGGTCGGTGAGGTCGGACTGGACGGCGGCCAGCTCGGAGGCCGCGGGGGCCTCCGCGTCGCCGAACGACGTCTCGCCCGTTCCCGCCGCCGCCGGATGGGGCGGCGCGGCCGCGGAGAACTCCCCGTTCTCCGCGACCACCTGGTCGGTGTGGATCGTCTCGTCGCCCATTTACTTCTGCTCGTCCACGACCTCGGCGTCGACGACCTCTTCCTCGGCGCCGGCGCCGTCGCCGGAGGCGCCGTTGCCGGAGGCCTCGGCCTGCTGGGCGGCCTGCGCGCGCTCGTACATGGTCTCGGAGACCCGGTGGAACGCGGTCTGCAGGCGGTCGGTCTTGGCGCGGATGTCCTCCGCGTCCTCGCCCTTGACGGCCTCGTTGAGGTCCTTCACGGCGTCCTGGATCTCGCGCTTGGAGGCCTCGTCGACCTGCTCGCCGAGGTCCTTGAGCTGCTTCTCGGCGTTGTAGGCGGCCGACTCGCCGGCGTTGCGCGCCTCGGCGAGCTCGCGCAGGCGCTTGTCCTCGTCCGCGTGCGACTCGGCGTCGGAGACCATCTTCCTGATCTCGTCGTCGGAGAGCCCGGAGCCGGACTTGATCTCGATCTTCTGCTCCTTGCCCGTGCCGAGGTCCTTCGCCGACACCTTCACGATGCCGTTGGCGTCGATGTCGAAGCCGACCTCGATCTGCGGGATCCCGCGCGGCGCCGGCGGGATGCCCGTCAGCTGGAACTTGCCGAGCGACTTGTTGTAGGAGGCCATCTCGCGCTCGCCCTGGAGCACGTGGATCTCCACCGATGGCTGGTTGTCCTCGGCGGTCGAGAAGACCTCGGACTTGCGCGTCGGGATCGTCGTGTTGCGCTCGATCAGCTTGGTCATCACGCCGCCCTTGGTCTCGATGCCGAGCGTGAGCGGGGTGACGTCGAGCAGCAGCACGTCCTTGACGTCGCCGGCCAGGACGCCGGCCTGGATGGCGGCGCCGACGGCCACGACCTCGTCCGGGTTGACGCCGCGGTGCGGCTCCTTGCCGGTGAGCTCCTTGACCTTCTCCTGGACGGCGGGCATGCGCGTCATGCCGCCGACGAGGACGACGTGCTGGATCTCCTTGACGCCCTTGTCCTTGGCGTCGTCGATCGCCTGGCGCACCGGGCCGACGACGCGCTCGATCAGCGCGCCGGCCAGCTCGTTGAGCTTGGCGCGCGTGAGGCGCACGTCGAGGTGCTTCGGGCCGGCGGCGTCGGCCGTGATGAACGGCAGGTTGATCTGCGTCTCCTGCGCGGAGGACAGCTCGATCTTGGCCTTCTCGGCGGCCTCGTAGAGCCGCTGCAGGGCCATCTTGTCCTGCGTCAGGTCGATGCCCTGGTCGCGCTTGAACTCGGCCGCGAGCCAGTCGACGATCGCCTTGTCGAAGTTGTCGCCGCCGAGGTGGTTGTCACCCGCGGTCGACTTGACCTCGAACACACCGTCGCCGATCTCGAGCACCGACACGTCGAACGTGCCGCCGCCGAGGTCGAAGACGAGGATCGTCTGGTCGCTCTCCTTGTCGAGGCCGTAGGCGAGCGACGCCGCGGTCGGCTCGTTGATGATGCGCTTGACGTCCAGGCCCGCGATGCGGCCGGCGTCCTTGGTCGCCTGGCGCTGGTCGTCGTTGAAGTACGCCGGGACCGTGATGACCGCGCTGTCGACGCTCTCGCCGAGATAGGCCTCGGCGTCGGCCTTCAGCTTCTGCAGGATCATCGCGGAGATCTCCGGCGGCGAGTACTCCTTGCCGCCCGCCTCCACGCGCGCGTCACCACCGCTGCCGGAGACGACCGTGTACGGGACGATCGACTCCTCCTCGCGCACCTCGGCCTCCTTGCGGCCCATGAAGCGCTTGATGGAGAAGACCGTGTTCGTCGGGTTGGTGACCGCCTGGCGCTTGGCGACGGTGCCGACCAGGCGCTCGCCGCTCTGCGTGAAGGCGACCACCGACGGGGTGGTGCGCCCACCCTCTGAATTCTCGATCACCGTCGGCTCGCCGCCCTCCAGGACGGCCATGCACGAGTTCGTGGTTCCGAGGTCGATGCCGATGGTCTTTGCCATGTGCTGGACTCCTCTACAAGATCTCAGTCTGCTTGGCTGAGATTGTAGCCGAACGGGCACATGCGCAGAAGGTCGCATCCGCCGCAGTCGGGGCGGCGTGCGTGGCAGGTCCTGCGGCCGTGGCGGAGCAGGTTGACGTGCAGCTCGAGCTCCTGTCCGCGCGGCGTGATCGCGAGCATCGTGTCGTGCAGCTCCTCGAACGGCGCCTTCTCGCGGAACAGCCCCAGGCGCGTGCCCACGCGTGAGACGTGGGTGTCGACCGGGACGTCGCGCTTGCCGTAGGCGAACAGGAGCACGCAGGCCGCGGTCTTGCGGCCGACGCCGGGGAGGGCGACGAGGTAGTCGCGGCCCTCCTCGACGGTGGCGCCGGCGAGGTGGTCGATGCTGAGCGGATCCCCGATCGCCTCGAGGATCTGCTGGATCCGGGCGGACTTGACCTTGCTGATCCCGCCGGGCCGGATCGCCTCCTCGACCTCGGCGTTGGGCGCGGCGCGCACGGCCTCCCAGCTGCCGAAGCGCTCGCGCAGCCGCAGGAACGCGACGTCGCGGTTGCGGTCGTTGGTCGACTGGGAGAGGACGGTCAGGATCAGCTCGTCGAGGCCCTGGCCGTGCGGGGGCGCGAGCGGGCGCCCGTAGACCTCGCGGAGGCGGTCCCGGATGCGCCGCACGCGGGCGCGCGTGGGATCTGGCATGCCGCGACGACGGTACTCGCCGCAGCGACACGAGCGGCCCGCAATTCCTCGCCCGGCGGGTGACGGCCGCTACCCCGATCAGGTGAAAAGGCGGTGATCGCGGTCACATTTCTTACTTCGCACCCGCCGACAGGGCTGAAACGCGACGGGTTGGGGAATAGGGTCGCGCCCCGCAAGGAACGCATGCCGGTTCCGAAGGCGCTGGGACGGCGCTGGTCAGAAATCTCCCGGAGCGCGTGGTCAGACGTCGCTCCGGCCCCTAGGGAGAAGTCTCAATGCGTTCTCTGCGCACGTCGTTGCGCGGCTTGGTCGTCGTGCTGCTCGTAGTCATCGCCGTTCCCTGCTCCGCCTCCGCCGCCGCGCGCCAGGATCGCGCCGAGATGGCGATCCTGAAGGCGATGAACACGGCGCGTGCGCAGCACGGCCTGCCGGCCCTGCGCGTCAACCGCGCGCTGGCGCGAGCCGCCGACGCCCACTCGGCGGCGATGCTGCGCTCAGGCGCGTTCACGCACGGGTCGGTCAACGCGCGGCTGCGGCGCTACACGCGCGCTCGCTCGGTCGGCGAGACGCTCGCGTGGCTGACGCGCTGCGACAGCCGCAAGGTCGTCGCCATGTGGCTGCAGTCGGCGGCGCACCGCAAGATCATGCTGGCGCCGCGGTTCCACGCGGTGGGCGTGGGACGCAAGGCCTCGCCCTCGCGCTGCATGGTCACGGCGGACTTCGCCGGCTAGCCGCGGCGGTCGCGGGCGCTGCCCGCCCGCTGGGGCGGGCGCGCCTTACGATCTCGGTGCGACGCTACCGGGCGGCGTGAGGCAGGTGGCTCTCGCCGCTGACCTCGGTCGTGCTCACCACGCCGATCGTCCCGATCACCACGCCGGCCACTGCAGTCGCGAACGAGGTCCACTCCAGCGTGTTGCCGTTGAAGACGATCGCCTGCACGATCGACCACGCGCCGAGCAGGAAGACGAGGCCGTCGAGCACCCGCTGGGCGCGATCCTCGCGCGTCATGCCGACGGCCGCCAGGAGGATCATGACGGCGCCGCCGACGATGAAGATCCACTCGAGCGTGTTGTTCGCCCAGACCTGCGATGCGAGGACCAGGAAGCCGGCGACGAGGAGCAGGATGAGTCGTGAGATGAAGTGCGTGCGCATGGCCGCGCTCCTTCCTTCGTATGGGGTGTTACGTACTACCTGTTGTACCCAGATATCGACGTGCGTCAATCGCGGTATCGATTCCATTGGATATCTGCAGTGACATCTGTCAATCTGCGTACGTGCAAGCGCTCGATCACGGGCCACTGACGGCGGCGCCCCTGCAGCCGGAGCAGGCGTCGGCGATCGCCTCGCTCCTCCACGCGCTCGCCGACGCGAGCCGCGTCCTGATCCTCAGCGAGCTCCTACACGCGCCGGGCGGCGAGCTCAACGGGCGCGACATCCAGTCGCGCCTGCAGCTGCGCCAGCCGACGGTGAGCCATCACCTGCGCAAGCTCGTGCGCGCGGGGATCCTGGAGCGCGAGAAGCGCGGCCCATATGCGTACTTCAGCGTCGCGCCGGAGGCGCTGGCGAAGCTCGCTGCTCTGTTCGGCCGGGCCAAGGCCTCGGCGTAGAGATCGCCGCTCTCGCGGCTCTGCAAGCGGGCCCGTCGCGGGACGCGGGAGAACGGGTTTCGCCCTCCGGTCAACGGCCGTCGCGGGCGCCTACCTCGCGGCTCTGCAAGCGTGCCCGTCGCGGGACGGGGGAGAACGGGTTTCGCCCTCCGGTCAACGGCCGTCGCGGGTGCCGCCCGCTCGCCGTTCCGAGGCGGGCCTTATGACCTCCGGTCGACGTTAGGGGCGCTAGGGTGCCCAAGGCCAATGCGGCGCGCGTTCGAGCATCCTCTTGCGCCGGCGCTGGGATGCGCCGTGCTCTGCGTCGTCTATCTCATCGCGCATCCGGCGACCGCCGACATGGCCGCCCATTCGTACCGGGCGTGGCTCTTCCAGCACGAGGGGCTGACGGTCTGGAACGCGCAGTGGTACGGCGGCCATCACGTGCTCGGCTACTCGTTGCTGTTCGCGCCGCTCGCCGCCCAGGCGGGGCCCGCGCTGGTCGGCGTCGGCTCCGCGGTGCTCGCCGTCGCGGCGTTCGTGCCGCTGGCCCGCGGCGCGGCGCCGAGCCCGACCGCCGGCGCCGTCGCCTCGTGGCTGTTCGCCGCCGGCGTGCTGTCGAACCTGGCAATCGGGCGGATGCCGTTCCTGCTGGGAGTCGCGCTCGCGATCGCCGCGTGGTGGTGCGAGAGCCGGCGCGGCGGCATCGGCTGGCGCGTGGCCTCCGTCCTGCTCGCGCTCGGGGCGATGTGGGCGAGCCCGGTCGCGGGCGCGTTCCTGCTGCTCGGCGCCGCCGCGACGCTGCTCGCCGGCGGCCGCGCGGCCCTCGGCACCGCGGCGCGGCTCGCGCTTCCCGCGCTGGCCGGCGGCTTCGCGCTGTGGCTGCTGTTCCCCGAGGGCGGGACCGACCGCTTCACCGCGACCGCGTTCTGGCCGATGCTCGCGCTCTCCGCCGGCGCCGTGGCACTGCTCGCGCCGCGCCGGCGCGTGATCTGGGCCGCCGGGATGCTCTACCTGCTCGTCCTCGTCGGCGCGTTCTTCGTCCCGTCCCCGTTCGGGCAGAACGCGCTCCGGCTCGGCGTGCTCGCCGGGCCGTCCGTGCTCGCGCTCGCGCACCGGCGGCGCGTCCCGCTCGCGGCGCTCGCGGTCGTCGGGGTCGGGCTGCTCTATCTCCAGTGGCTGCCCGCCGTGCGCGCCGTGGCCGAGGCGCACGGCGATCCCAGCACGAAGGCGTCCTTCCAGGCCGAGGCGCGCAACTTCCTCGACAAGGTCGCGCAGCCCGGCGAGCGCGTCGAGGTCCCGCTCACGCGCAACCACTGGGAGGCGGCCGACCTCGCGAAGGTCGTCCCGCTCGCGCGCGGGTGGGAGCGCCAGCTCGACCAGAAGTCCAACCCGATCTTCTACTCCGGGCGCAAGCTGACGCCGGCGAGCTACCACGCGTGGCTGCGCGAGAACGCGGTCCGCTGGGTCGCGCTGCCGAACGCCCCGCTGGACTACTCCGCGGTCCAGGAGGCGAAGGTGCTCGACCGCGGCGCGAAGTACCTCAAGCCCGTCTACTCGTCGGCGCGCTGGCGCATCTGGGAGGTGCGCGACACGGACCCGCCGGCGTCGGGCGGCGCGAAGGTGATCGGCGCGGGGCCGACCTGGTTCGAGGTCGACGCGCACAAGCCGACGGTCGTGCGCCAGCGCTACACGCGGTACTGGTTCACGCGCGGAGCGTGCGTGCGCGAGGCGCCCGGCGGCTGGACCGAGGTCGATCCCGGCGGCAGCGGCGTCGTGCTCGTCCAGGCGCGCTTCGACATCGACCGGCGCGCCAATCCCGCCTGCAAGCAGCAGCAGGCGGCGGCCGGTGGTTAGGGTCCGTCGGAATTCTTCAACGGCCCTTTAGGACCTGTGTTCGGGGGATAGCCGCACTGGGTCGCCCGATCGGGCGTGTCTAGCATCGGGTGATGCCCCTCGCCCGCCGCCTGCTTCCGAACGGAACGCTGGACCTCATGCGGCAGATCGTCCTGTTCTGCGGCGCCTACTGGCTGTACCGGCTGGCGCGCGGGATGGTGTACGACCAGACGGTCTCCGCCTTCGACCACGCTCAGGACGTCATCCATCTCGAGCGGTCGACCCACGTGTTCGTCGAGCACTCGGTCCAGGCGTGGGCGGTCGGCACCGGGTTCCTCGACGACCTCGCGAGCTGGATGTACCTGAACTCGCACTTCGTCGTGACGACGTGCACGCTCGCGTTCATCTACCTGTTCCGCAACGAGCACTTCTACTTCGTGCGCAACATGTTCATGGTCGCGATGGGACTCGCGCTGGTCGGCTACGTCGCCTTCCCGACCGCGCCGCCGCGGATGTTCCCCGAGCTGGGCTTCATCGACTCGGTCGCGGACTTCACGGGCGTCTCGGAGTCCTCGGTCAACGCGCTCTTCAACCCGTTCGCCGCGGTCCCGTCGATGCACGTGTGCTTCGCGCTGATGCTGAGCGTGCCGATGATCAGGATGGTGCGCCACGCGTGGGCGAAGGGGCTCTGGATCGCCTACGCGCCGGTCGTCACGTTCGTCGTCGTCGCGACCGGCAACCACTGGATCTTCGACGCGGTCAGCGGCGCGGGCGTGGCCGCGGTGTCCGCGCTGGCGGCGCAGACGCTGTTCGCCCGCGCGCGCCCACAAGCGTGGGCATGGGAGCCCGCGCTCGCGGGTCCCGCACGCGCCGGGTAGGCTCTCCGCCCGAGCATGAGCCGCCCGACGACCGCGCGCGACTACCAGCAGCACTTCCGCAATCGCCTGATCGAGTCGCGGCTGACGCCCAACGCGATCTCGCTGACGGGCTTCGCCCTGTGCGTGGTCGCCGCCGCTCTGGTCTACAAGGAGTGGTGGCTGGCGGGCGGCATCGCGTTCATCGTCGGCTCGGTCTGCGACACGCTCGACGGGCGCTACTCGCGCATGTCGGGCAAGGGCACGCCGTTCGGCGCGTTCCTGGACTCGACGCTGGACCGGATCGAGGAGGGCGTCGTGCTCGCCGCAGTCGGCGTCCACTTCTCGCGCCAGGGCGACGACCTCGCCGCCGGCGCCGTGGTGATCGCCGTCGTGGCGTCGCTGATGGTGTCCTACACACGCGCCCGCGCCGAGGCGCTCGGGGTGGAGTGCAAGGTGGGGATCGCCGACCGGGCGGTCCGGGTGGTCATCCTCTCGGCGGGCCTCGTCTTCGCCCAGTTCTGGGACGATGCCATCACGGTCGCCGTCTATGTACTCGGCGCGATGGCCGTGATTACGGTGCTCCAGCGGATCTTCCACGTTCGCAAAGAGCTCACGCGACCTGTAACTGACCCGGCCTAGCCGGGTTCCTTCGGGCGACGTTCCTACTTGGAGGCAAGCTTCTCTTGACGACGCACATCGGTCACGAGCCGTCCGCGAACGGCGGCGGCCGCTACCAGAACGACAAGGTCCGCGTGGCGATCATCGGCGCGGGCAACTGCGCGAACGCCTTCGTCCAGGGCGTCCACCACTACCGCGACGCCGACCCCACGGTGCGCGTCCCGGGCCTCATGCACGTGGACCTCGGCGGCTACCACGTCCGCGACATCGAGTTCTCGGCCGCCTTCGACATCGACTCCGAGAAGGTCGGCAAGGACCTCTCCGAGGCCATCTGGTCGGGCCAGAACAACACGATCAAGTTCACGGACGACATCCCGCACATGGACGTGCCGGTCCAGCGCGGCATGACCCACGACGGCCTCGGCAAGTACCTGTCTCAGAAGATCACGAAGGCGCCAGGCTCCACCGTCGACATCGTCGAGGTGCTCAAGGAGACCAAGACCGACGTCGTGGTCTCCTATCTGCCGGTCGGCTCCGAGCAGGCCACGAAGTGGTACGTCGAGCAGATCCTCGAGGCCGGCTGCGCCTTCGTGAACTGCATCCCGGTCTTCATCGCCCGCGAGACGTACTGGGACAACCGCTTCCAGAAGGCCGGCCTGCCGATCGTCGGCGACGACATCAAGTCGCAGGTCGGCGCGACGATCGTCCACCGCTCGCTCGCCCGCCTGTTCGGCGACCGCGGCGTCAAGCTCGCACGCACGTCGCAGCTCAACGTCGGCGGCAACATGGACTTCTACAACATGCTCGAGCGCGAGCGGCTGGAGTCCAAGAAGATCTCCAAGACCAACGCGGTCACGTCGATCGTCGAGGACGAGATGGCCCCGGACGACGTCCACGTCGGCCCGTCGGACTACGTGCCGTGGCTGACCGACCGCAAGTGGGCCCACATCCGCCTCGAGGGCGAGGCGTTCGGCGGCGTGCCGCTGACCGCCGAGCTCAAGCTCGAGGTGTGGGACTCGCCGAACTCGGCGGGCATCGTCATCGACGCCGTGCGCTGCTGCAAGCTCGCGCTCAACCACGGCATCGGCGGCCAGCTCGACGGCCCGAGCTCCTACCTCATGAAATCCCCGCAGAACCAGCGCCCGGACGACCAGGCGCGCGAGGACACCGAGGAGTTCATCCGCACGCACGCGCGGACCGAGAAGGCCGCCCGCGCCGCGCGCAAGGGCGCCGGCAAGGACACCGTCGAGGACGCGGAGAAGGTCTCCAAGTAGCGACTGAGGGGGAGCGCCGGCGCTCCCCCTCGTTATGCTGCTCCGCGGTGCCGGAGCGGTTCGCCATCGCCCAGGTCGCGCCTCGTGCGCTGGAGGACGAGCACGACGTGGGCACGTTCGCCGCCGAGCTGTCGCGCGAGCTGGCCGGGCGCGGGCACCGCGTGCTGCTGCTCGCGCCCTCGCGGTCGCCTGAGCTGGTGCGCGAGTCGCGCAAGCTGATCCGGGCGGCGCGGGAGCGGCCCGAGGCGCTGTTCGACCCCGGCGGGGGCGTCCGCGTGCTCGGCGTCGGCGAGCTGCTGCCGGTGCACCGGCGGGGCGTCGCGCCGTCGCCGCCGGTCGACATCGCGCGCACGATCGAGGACGTGCTGACGGTCGCCAAGCTCGACTTCGTGCATGTACACGAGCCGTGGGCGCCGAGCGCCGGCTCCGTCGCCCTGCGGCACTCGCGCGCGCTCAACGTCGGCTCGTTCCACGCGCCGGAGGAGCGCGTGCTCTCCACGCAGGTCGCGCGGCGCTTCGTGGAGCTGTTCTTCGGCCGGCTCGACGCGCGCACCGCCAGCTACCAGGCGACGGCTGACCTGCTGCAACGCTTCTTCCCGTCCCCGTATGAGCTGCTGCGCCCGGGCGTGACGCCGACCGAGCGCGCGCCGCGGCCCGATGGCGCGCCGATCCGGATCGTCTTCTCCGACCGCGAGGAGCGCGCCGCGCTGCGGCTGTTCCTGCGCGCGCTGCGCCGCCTGCCGGAGGCGCTGCCGTGGGAGGCCGTCGTCGTCTCGGCGACCGGCGCCGTCCCGACGCTGCGCTCGAGCCTGCGCGAGCGCGTGCGGGTGGCCGGCGACGAGGCGGGCGAGCTCGCGCAAGCCGACGTCGTGGTGACCGCGTCGCTCGGCCAGGTCACCGCCCCGGGCGTGCTCGTGCGCGCGCTGGGCGCCGGAGCGGTTCCCGTCGCGGCGCGGCTGCCGGTGTACGAGGAGGTGCTCGAGCACGGCGACCTCGGGCTGCTGTTCGAGCCCGCCGACGTCGACGTGCTGGCGGCCCAGCTGGAGCGCGTGGTCGCCGATGCCGCGCTGCGCGAGCAGCTGGCCCGGGGAGCCGAGGCCGCGCGGACCCGGCTCGCGTGGTCGCGCGTCGCCGACGAGGCGGAGGCGATCTACGCGGGCCTCGCCGCCCTGCGCCACGGCACCAACGGCCGGCCCGACATCCGCGCGCGGGTGGGCAAGAAGAAGCTGATCGACGTCGACCTGCACATGCACACCGACCACTCGAACGACTGCGCGACGCCGGTCGAGGTGCTGCTCGCCACCGCCCGCGAGGTCGGGCTCGGCGCGATCGCGGTGACCGACCACAACGAGATCTCCGGCGCGCTCGACGCGCGCGCCAAGGCGGCCGAGTTCGGCGTCAAGGTGATCGTCGCCGAGGAGGTCAAGACCGCCGATCAGGGCGAGGTGATCGGCCTCTTCATCGAGGAGAAGATCCCGCGCGGCATGACGCTCGCGGAGACGATCGCCGAGATCCGCCGCCAGGGCGGGCTCGTCTACGTCCCGCACCCGTTCGATCGCATGCACGCGGTCCCGGACTACGAGCACATGCTCGCGGTGGTCGGCGACATCGACGCGATCGAGGTCTTCAACCCGCGCATCGCGATCCCCGCCTTCAACGAGGAGGCCGTCCGCTTCGCGGCCAAGTACCGCATCGTCGGCGGCGCCGGCTCGGACGCGCACGTCGCGCGGGGGCTCGGCTCGGTCCGCATCCGCATGCGCGACTTCGACGGGCCGGACGAGTTCCTCGAATCGCTGCGCGACGCGGACATCACCGGCACGCCCTCCTCCCTGCGCTACGCCCACGTCCAGGCCCTCAAGTTCCTCCAGACACGCGCCACGCCACCCGCCGCCCGCCGTGCGACCCGCCGGCGCAAGGTCGCGCGCGCGGTCGCCGGCCGCGGCGGGAGTTGAGTTGCAGGGGCAAGGAGAACCCGGCCGTGGGGTGAACCCGATGGGCGGAATGCCCGCGACCGACGACGAGATCCGCGAGAAGTACCTCGAGCGCGCGATCCGAGAGCTCAATCACTTCACCCGCGACCTGCAGGGCTGCAACAGCTGCCCACGCGGGAACCTGATGCCGGTCCTCGGCTCCGGGCACCCGCAGGCGGACGTGCTGCTGCTCAAGCACGCGCCGACGCCCGCCGAGGTCGAGGAGGGCGTCGCGTTCTACGGGCGCGCCGGGACCGCGCTGATGAAGTCGCTCAAGCGGCTCGACATCGATCCCCTTGTGGTCTACGGCACGCTGTGCGTGAAGTGCCCGGTGGCCGACTCCTCGCTGGCGGCGCCGGAGTGCGTGGCGCGGCTGGTCGAGGAGATCGCGATCGTGCAGCCGAAGATCGTGGTGGTGATGGGGCCGGAGGCGCTCGACGTGCTCAACGAGCTGCAGCTGCCGCTCGCGCGCGAGGTGCGCGAGGAATACGGCATGATCCAGCACCTGACGCCGTCGGTCGACGCGCTCTACGTGCCCGACATCGACCGCTCGCTCGACGAGGAGTCCGCCAAGCGCGAGTTCTGGCGCGCGTTCCGGGTGCTCGGGGAGTGGTGGTCTGAGTTTCCGCCTTATTGACACGTCGCCGGAACGGAGCAAGGCCGGTCGGACCCGGCGCGCGACGCCGCGCCCGCGGCGGCCGGCGAAGTGGAGGCGAAACCTAGATCTCCAAAACGACCTTCCCCAGCTTCTTCCCCGCCTTGAACCGGTCGTAGGCGGCCGGGGCCTCGTCGAGCGGATACGACGCGGCGACCGGCACGATCAGGTCGCCGGACGCGAACCCGGGCAACACCATCTTCTCCATCAGCCGCGCGGTGATCGCCTTCTCCTCGATCGGCCGCGAGCGCAGCGTCGACCCGCGCAGGACGGCGCGCTTGTGCATCAGCATGCGCAGGTCGATGTCGCTCACCGCGCCGGCGCCGACGCCGATCACGACGATGCGGCCGCCGGTCGCGAGCGCCTCGAGGTTGCCGGTCAGGTTCTGGGCGCCGACGAGCTCGAGGATCACGTCGAACGGGCCGTAGTCCGCGAAGCCCTCGGGGTCGATCGCCTGCACGCCGAGCGCCGCGACCTGCGTGCGGCACTGCTCGTTGCGGACCGTCGCCGTCACGCGCGCGCCGGTCATCACGCCGAGCTGCACCGCCGCCATGCCGACGCCGCCGGCGGCGCCGTGGACGAGCAGCCGCTCGCCGACCGCCAGACCCGCCTGCGTGAAGAGCGCGTCGTGGGCGGTCGTGAAGACCTCCGGGACGCCGCCCGCCGCGGTCCAGTCGAGCTCCTCCGGCACCGGCATCGCCGTGCGCTCGTGGATCACCGCCAGCTCCGCCTGGCCGCCTCCGGCCACGATCCCCATCACGCGGTCGCCGGGCTCGAAGCGCCCGACGCGGCGCCCGCAGGAGACGACCTCGCCGGCCAGCTCGAGGCCGGGGATGTCGGCGGGCGCGCCCGGCGGCGGCGGGTAGTGGCCGGCGACCTGGAGCAGGTCGGCGCCGTTGAGTCCGGCGGCATGGACACGGACCAGCAGCTGTCCGTCCTGTGGTTCTGGATCGGGGTGCTCGACGACCTCGATCCGGCCGTCGCGGATGGTGGCGGCTCGCATATCGGCGATCGTACCCCCCGATCGATTGTGGTGGCCGCCACAGAATCAGGGTATTAACTGGACGTGGCCGTCCGGCTCCCCTTCATCCCTCCGATCTGGCGCGAGAGCCTCGCCGGCGTCGAGGCGGCGGCGCTCCTGCGCAGCTCGATCTGGCGCGGCGCGGGCATGGTCTGGGGGAACGATCGCCCGGTGCTCCTGATCCCCGGGTTCCTCGCCGGCGACGGTTCGCTCCGGACGATGGCGCACTGGCTTCGCGCCAACGGCTACCGCACCCATCGGGCGGGAATACGGATCAACGTCGACTGCTCGGCCGAGGCGTGCACGCGGCTCGAGGAGCGGCTCGAGCGGTTCGCGCATCAGACGGGACAGCCGGTGACGATCATCGGCCAGAGCCGCGGCGGCACGTTCGCCCGCGCGCTCGCGGCGCGGCGGCCCGAGCTCGTCGCCGGCATCGTCACGCTCGGCGCCCCGACGGTGTCGCAGCTGCGGATCCACCCGCTCGTCCTCGTCAACGTGGGCCTGGTCGGCGCGCTCGGCAGCGTCCGCGTCCCCGGCATGCTCCGCTGGAGCTGCCTGCGCGGCGAGTGCTGCCGGGAGTTCCGCGCGAACCTCATCGGCGACGTCGAGGTCCCGTACACCGCGCTCTACTCGCGCACCGACGGGATCGTCGACTGGCGCTCCTGCCTGGACCCCGCCGCCGACCTCATCGAGGTCCGCGCCTCGCACCTCGGCATGGGCCTCAACGCGGAGGTCTACGCGGAGATCGCCCACGCGCTCGCGCGCCTGGCGGCGCCCGAGCCGGGCGTGAGCGATCTCGCGCAGGCGGCCTAGCCCTTCTTCTTCTTCTTCGCCTTCACGGCGCGCAGCGTGAGCGTGCGCCTCGCGGTCTTCGAGACCTTGTTGCCGGCGGCGTCGGCCGCCGTCACGACGACCTTCGCCGACACCTTCGCCCCGGCGTACTTCTTGGCGATCGACTTCGGCACCTTGATCGCCACCGGCACGGCCTGACCGGGCGTCAGGACCTGGGCGTTCGTGACCGGGAGCTTGATCACGACCTTCTTGGGCTTCTTCTTCGGCTTCGCCGACGCGTGCGCCTTCTTCTTGCGCGGCGTGATCGTGAACGTGCTCGCGGTCGTGACGTTGACCGGCGAGTCGCAGTTGACGGTCACCACGAGCGGCTTGCCCGCGCCGCCGCCGCCGGGACGGTCGCCGGTCACCTTGACCGTGCACGCGGGCGGGATGTTGTCGATGAACGTGGCCAGCGTGGAGGCCTGCGGCTCGTTGTCCTGACGCGCCCCGTCGCCGTTGAGGTCGACGAACGCCACGATCGTGTCCGCGCCCGCGTTGGTGCCGGGATCGGTGATCACGGCATTGCCGGCGGCGTCGATCGTCGCGGCGCTCGAGAGCGGGTTGGCGCCGGTGATCGAGAACCGCAGCGGCTTGCCGGTGAACGGCTGCCCCGACGTGTCCTTGGCGGTGGCGATGAACGCGATCGGCGTCCGCTGGGGGGCGCCGGCGTTGGTCTTGTCGAACTGCAGCGCGGCGGGCAGCGCGCTGCGGACGACCAGCGAGTACGTCTTCGTCGCGTTCGGCGCCAGCGCGTCGCCGGTGAGCGTGTCGTCCCACTCGACGCCGCCCGCGTTGTCCGTCGGCTGGCCCTCGACCGTATCGTCGAACGTCGGCGAGGTGCTCGCCCCGGCGACCTCGATCTTGTCGTCCCAGACGTCCGGTATCGCGACGTTGCCGCCGTACTCGAGCGCCTGGTAATGCGTCCACGCCGGCGCCGACGGAACCTCGACGAACCCGCCGGAGCGGCCGGTGTCGGCGTTCGTGCCGCCGATGAAGCGCGGCGGCCCTTGCGTGAAGACGCCGGTGCCGCGGTCGGAGCCCTCGAAGTAGAAGTCGGCCGCGGCGAGCGCCTTGTAGCGCAACGGCGACCCGGAGATGTTCTTGACGTCCCAGCGGACGGTGAACTCCTGGGCGCCGTTGACGTACGACGTGGTCTGCGTGATGCGCGCGGCAGCCGGGACGTCGTACACGGTGACCTGCTTGAACGGCGCGTCAGGCGTTCCCGCGCCCGTCGCCGCCGACTTGGAGAACGTGGTGTACGGCGTCAGCGGCGGCGCGTCCGGGCCCGCGGCGCCGTCGAACCCGAACACCTTCGTGGCGAGCGACAGCGGCTGAGTACCGGGGAAGGCGAGGAAGAACCCCGCATCGCCGAGCTGCGAGCTCGGCCTGTAGAAGAACCCTGAGGCCTCGCCTGCGCGGAAGGCCTGCAACTGGCCGTGGTCTCCGACGTGCACGGTGAGCGGGGTCCCGGCGATCGTGCTCACCTCGTCGGCGCTCGCGGGCGCCGCCGTCATCGCCGTCGCGGCGAGCGCGGCGACGAGCATCCTGCGGAACATTCAACCTCCCTGTCGTGCGTCGGTCCGACCCTTTACGTCGCGCACACGGGCGGGGTTACACTCGGATCCATGCCCAGGCACGAACCTTCCGGGCGGCAGGACGCCGGCGAGCCGCCCGGCGCGAAGGTGAAGATGCGGCTCGACGCCAAGGGCCGCTGGGTCGCGGTCCACCCGCCGCGGCAGACGACGCCGGAGACCGAGGCGGCCGAGCGCCCGCCGCTCGGCGACGATCCGCGGCCGGCCGCCTTCCGCAACATCCCGCCCTTCGGCGGCGCGGGCTGAGCGCTACTCGTCGCGCTCGGGGTTGCGGACGCCGTCGGGGCCAGCCTCGAAGAGGGCGACCGCCTCGATGTGCGGCGTCTGCGGGAACATGTCGACCGGGCGGACCTTGACGAGCCCGTACCCGGCCTCGACCAGCTGCGCCGCGTTCGGCGCGAGCGTCGTCGGGTTGCAGGAGACGTAGACGATCCGCCTGGGCGCCGCCTCGACGATGCGGCGGACGATCTTCGCCGAGAGACCCGCGCGCGGCGGATCGATCACCGCGACGTCGGGCTTGCCGGTGCGCTCGACCAGCTCGCGCATCGTCAGCCGGATGTCGCCCGCGAAGAAGCGCGCGTTGTCGATCTCGTTGATGCGCGCGTTGGCGATCGCGTCCGCGACCGCCGGCTCGACGAGCTCGACGCCGATCACCTCGCGCGCCCGCGACGCGAGCGAGAGGCCGATCGTGCCGATGCCGCAGTAGAGGTCGAAGACGCGCTCGTGCCCGCGCAGCGCCACATACTCGCGCGCGACGGCGTAGAGCTGCTCCGCCATCTCCGTGTTGGTCTGGAAGAAGGCCTCGGGCGAGATCAGGAAGTCCAGGTCGCCGATGCGCTCGGGCAGCTGCGGCGCGCCGGACAGCAGCGTCGTCTCGCCGCCGGTCGTCGACTCGCCGAGGTCGGCCGTCTGGGTCCACCACAGACCGTCGCCGTCGACGGCGGCGACGAACGCGTCGACGTCGAGCTTGCCCGGCGAGGTGATCAGCCGCACCTGCGTCGCCCCCGTGCGGCGCCCCTCGCGTACCACGAGGTTGCGCAGGAAGCCGCGCTGGTCGCGCCGGTCCCAGGCGCTCAGGCCCTGCGCGCGGCAGAACGCCAGCACCTGCTCGCGCAGCGCGTTGCCCTTCTCCGACGCGAGCTTGCAGTCGGTCATCGAGACGATGTCGTTCCAGCGCCCGGGGGCGTGGAAGCCGAGCACGAGCTCGCCGTCCTCCCCGGTCCCGAACGAGTACTCGAGCTTGTTGCGGTAGCGCCACTGCTCGGCGGCCGGGACGATCGGCTCGAGCTCGAACCCGTCGAGCCTGCCGATCCGCCGCAGGGCGTCCTCGACCTGCTCGGCCTTGACCGCGAGCTGGCGCTCGTAGGGCAGGACCTGCCACGGCGCGCCCGGGTGGTCGGCGACCTCCGGCACGCGATCCGGCGACGGCTCGACGATCTCGATCGCCCGCGCCTCCGCGTACGCGCGCTTGGCCTTGCCGACGACGGCCCGCACCCGATCACCCGGCACCGCTCCCGCGACGAACACGACGTAGCCGTCGCGGCGCGCGACGCCGTTGCCGCCGTGGGCGAGGGAATCGATCGTGAGCTCGAGGACGTCGCCTCGGGACGGGCGCTGTGCGGTCACGGACATGCGATGTGTGAGGATGACAGGGTGTCGATCGACCACCCAGAGGAGCTCGCCGCCCTGCAGGCCGCCGGCCGCGCGGTGGCCGAGGCGATCCGCGAGATGAGCCGCCGGGTGCGGCCCGGCGTCACCACGAAGGAGCTCGACGACGTCGCCGCGCGCGTCTTCGCCTCGCACGGCGCCCGCTCGGGCCCGCAGCTCGACTACGACTTCCCGGGAACCGCCTGCATCTCGGTCGACGACGAGGCCGTGCATGGCATCCCCGGCCCGCGCCGGCTGCGCGACGGCCAGCTCGTCAAGCTCGACGTCACCGCCGAGCTCGCCGGCTACTACGCCGACGCGTGCCGCACGGTGCCGGTCGGCCGCGTGCGCGGCCGCGAGCAGCGCCTCGCCGCGGCCGCGCAGTCCGCGCTGCGACGCGGGCTCGAGGCCGCGACGGCCGGCGCGAGCATCGGCGCGATCGGCGCCGCGGTGGAGACGGAGGTCACCCGGCGCGGCTTCAGCGTCTGCGCCGACCTCCAGGGCCACGGCATCGGGCGCCGGATCCACGAGGAGCCGGACGTCCCGAACGTCGCGTGGGACGGCCCTCCGCTCACGGACGGGCTCGTGATCACGGTCGAGCCGATCATCGCCGCGGGCCTGGGCGACGTCTACATGGACGAGGACGGCTGGACCGTCAGGACCGAGGACGGCTCACCGTCGGCGCACGCCGAGCACACGATCGTCGTCACCCAGGGCGCGCCGATCCTGGTCACGGCGTGAGTCGTTGCTCGAGTGCCGAGAGCACGGTCTTGCGGTTCGCGTTGCGCCGCTCGTAGTCGCGCACGCGGCGCGCGTCGTCAGGATCCAGACCTTTCACCTGGGTCACGACCTCGGCCGCCGTCAGGTCGTCGTAGCCGCTGATCGGGAGCGTGTCCTCCTCCTCCGGCCCGCGACGCCCCCGCAGCAGCTCGGCCAGCAGCTCCGTTGCGTCGTCGCGCGTCATGCGCCCTCGCCGGACCGCGGCGTCGAGCGTGTCCTTCAGCCAGTCGATCGGGATGACCGCGAGCTCGGCGGGGTTCTTCAACGACGGCATGGCCGCGCTGACCTACCCGCGCTCCGCGGCGGCGGAAACGAGCAGCTCGAGCAGCGCCTTCTGGGCGTGGCGGCGGTTCTCGGCCTGGTCCCAGATGCGCTGGCGGTCGCCGTAGAGGACCGCCTCGGTGATCTCCTCGCCGGGATGCGCGGGAAGGCAGTGCAGCGCAAAGGCGCCGGGGGCGGCGCGGTCGAGCAGCGCGTCGTCGATGCGGTACGGCGCGAGGGCCGCGCGCCGCGCCGCGGCCGAGGACTCGTCGTCGCTCATCGAGACCCAGACGTCGGTGTAGACGGCATCCGCGCCGGCGACCGCCTCCGCCGGATCGTCGGTGAGAACCGCTCCCCAGCCGTCTTCGAGCTGGTAGCCGGCGGGCGCCGCGACGCGCACCTCCATCCCCGCGAGGCCGCCGAGCACCGCGAGCGAGCGGGCGACGTTGTTGCCGTCGCCGACGTAGGCGAGCACGCGCCCCTCGAGCTCCCCGTAGGCCTCGCGCAGCGTCTCCAGGTCGGCGATCGCCTGGCACGGGTGGTGCAGCGGCGAGAGCATGTTCACGACCGGCACCGTCGCGTGCGCCGCGAGCTCCTCCAGCTCCTCTTCGCTGCCGGTCCGCAGGCCGATCGCCGCCACGTGGCGCGAGAGCACCAGCGCAGTGTCGCGCACCGACTCGCCGCGCGTGATCTGCAGCTCCTCCCCGCGCAGGACCATCGGGTGGCCGCCGAGCTCGAACACGCCGGTCTCGAACGACGTGCGCGTGCGCGTGGACGGCTTCTGGAAGAGCAGCGCGACGGCGCGCCCGTCGAGCACCCGCGAGGACAGCGGCGCCGCCTTCAGCGCCGCGGCGCGGTCGAGCAGCGAGGCGAGCGCGGCGGCGTCGAGCTCGGCGCCGGTGAGGAAGTGGAGGGGAGTCTCGAGTGCGGGCATTGACCTGGAACCTCTACCACGGTCGTAGCCCGAGCTCCGTGGGACGCTCGCTGCTGAACGAGTACGCCGGTGCGCTCGCGAGCTGGGACTGGGACGTCGCGCTGCTCCAGGAGGTGCCGCCGTGGTGGCCGCCGCGGCTCGCGGGCGCGGCGGGCGCGCAGGCGCGCTGGGTGCTCACGTCGCGCAACGGGCTTATCGGCGCCCGGCGCGCGATCTCGTCCCGCAACCCGGATCTCCTGCGGGCCAACGGCGGCGGCGCGAACGTGATCCTCGTGCGCGGGGCGCCGGTGCTCGAGCACCGCTCGGTGCTGCTCACGCGCATCCCCGAGCGGCGCTTCGCGCATGGCGTGCGCCTGCGGGAGGGGTGGGTCGTCAACGTGCACGCCTCGACGCCGGACGGCAGCGCGGACAGTCTGCGCGCGCTGGCCGCCGCGCTCACGTGGGCGGGCGGCATGCCGCTGCTGTTCGGCGGCGACCTCAACGTCAAGCGGCCGGCGCTGCCCGGGATGGTGCGGATCGCCGGCAACCACGTCGACCATCTCTTCACCGAGGGCCGCCGCGGCCGCGATGCGACGGTGCTCGAGCGCGGGCCGCTGTCGGACCATCCTCCGGTCGCCGTGACGATCTACGTGTCCGGGCACTAGCCGCGCAGGCCGAAGCCGCGCAGCAGCAGCAGCGCGCGCTCCCCGGCGGTGCCGTGCTTGGGCAGCGCTCCGAGCTGCATCCCGGCGCCATAGACGTCGAAGAAGGCGCGCACGCGCAGCAGGCGCTCGTCGCGCAGCTCGGCGTAGACGATGGCGTGGACCGAGAGCTCGCGGTGCGTCGGCGCGATCCGCCCGAGCCGCCCCTCGTGCGTGCCGAGCACGCGGCACGGCGCGCAGGCGAACGCTCCGTCGGCGACGCGCGCGCCGGTCGAGTTCACTCGCGCGTCCGGGAACGCCTCCCACAGCCCGCGCGCGTGGCGGCCGAGCGCGTCGGTGCCCACCAGCGGGTCCTCGGTCAGCGGGTCCTCGTAGTGGACATCGGGGTCGCAGAGCGACTCGAACGCGCGCGCGTCACGCCCTGACCAGGCGCGATCCCAGGCGTCGAAGAGGGCGTCCACGTCCATGGACGCTCATGATGGCCTGCTCGATCGACGGTTGCCTGCCGGAGTCGCGTCGGGTTAGGGTCGGCAACAAGTGCTGCGCCGCGTCCTCATTGCGTTGTTTCTCGCCACCACCGCGATTCTCGTCGCCGTTTCCCCCGCCCGCGCGGACGGCGCCATCTACATCGTCACGGGCACGGGCGATGCGGGAGGGGCCTGCCGCCCGTATCCGAACATCCCCGGCGCGTTCGCGTGCGACACACTGCGCGTCGCGGTGGCCGCCGCGACGGCGAATCCTGGCGCCGACGTCGTCGGGCTCGCGACGAGCGGAACCTTCACGTTGACGCAGGGTCCGCTGTCGCTCGACCAGGACATCTCCCTCGTCGGCCCGAACGCGCGCACCGCGACGATCCAGGGCAACGGAGCCTCGCGCGTGTTCACCGTGAGCCCCGGTGTCACCGCTGGGATCTCGGGCGTCACCGTCGCCGGCGGGCGCGCCGGCCCGGGCGACGGCGGGAACATCCTCAACGGAGGCGCGCTCGTGCTCACGAACGCCCGGGTGACCGGCGGCATCGCCGCCAACGGCGGGGGCGTCGCGAACACGGGAACGTTCTACGCCGCCGGGGTCCTCATCGACGGCAACAGCGCGACGGCGCAGGGTGGCGCGATCTTCAATGCCGGCGGCGCGGCGTCCGCGCTCACGGCGCTCAGCGAGTCGACGATCTTCAACAACACCGCCGGGACGGCGGGCGGGATCAGCTCGGCGGGCAACCCGTCCAACCAGGTGTTCCTGACGCACGTGACGATGGGGTACAACACGAGCGGTCAGGCGCCGGGCGGGATCTCGATCGCTGCCGGTGGCGGAACGTGGTCCTCGTACGGCTCGCTGCTAGTCGGCAACCAGGCCAACCGCGTGCCGGGATCGAACTGCGACTTCGCGGCGACCACCGACAGCACCGGACTGGAGGACGGCGCGGCGTGCGGAATCACTCCGAACGTCATCGATACCGGGCTCGTGTCGTTCCTGAGCAACGACGGCGGACAAACCGACATCCTTGCGATCCCGAGCAGCGGGCCGGCCAAGGGCACGAGCAACCCATGCAACAGCTCGGCCGATCAGCGCAACGCGCCGCGCTCGGCGGGCGGCGCCTGCGACATGGGCGCCTACGAGCAGGGTGCCGTCGCTCCGCCGGTGACGGGGTTCGAGATCCCGACGACGACGCAGCCGCCGCCTCCGCCGCCGCCTCCCCCGCCTCCGCCGCCGGTGGCGACGCCGGAGCCCCAGAAGTCGGTGGCGGGGCAGGTCGTCGAGGGCAAGATCCTCGTGAAGAAGCCCGGCAGCAAGACGTTCGTCGCGCTCGATCCGGGCCAGCCGATCCCGGTCGGGTCGACGGTCGACGCGACGCAGGGCACGATCTCGGTCACCGCGCTGTTGAAGAAGGGCGGCAAGCCCGACAAGGCCAACTTCTTCGACGGGATCTTCAAGATCTCCCAATCGAAGACGACGACTGACCTCACCCTCAATCAGGCCCTGGCCGCATGCAAGAAGGGCAAGGCGAGCGCCGCGGCCAAGAAGCCGAAGTCGCGCAAGCTGTGGGGCGAGGGGTCCGGCTCGTTCCGCACCCGCGGCCAGTACAGCTCGGCCACCGTCCGCGGCACGAAGTGGCTCGTGCAGGACTCGTGCGCGGGCACGCTCACGAAGGTGTCCCGGGGCGCGGTGACGGTGCGCGACAACGTCAAGCGCAAGACGGTCGTCCTGCGCGCCGGAAAGCAGTATCTCGCGCGGCCGCGGAAGTAGCGCAACCACGCCGCTTCCGCGGTGTTCACGCTTGCCATGCAGGGATGCAAACGAGCCGTCGGGCTTGCGGTCGCCGCCGCCATTTTGATCGCCGCGCCGGCGCGCGCGGCCGTCTTCACCGTCACCACCGAAGCCGATACGACGCCGAATCCCATGGCGGCGTGCGTCCCCGGCTCGTGCTCACTCAGGCAGGCGATCGAGGCGGCGGACGCGAGCGGCGGCCCGGACCAGATCACCGTGCCGGCCGGGACGTACACGATCAGCAACGCCCCGCTTTCGGTGACCTCTTCCGAAGGCGTCTCGATCTCGGGCGCCGGCGCCGCGTCGACGGTCGTCTCCGGTGGAGGTGCGATGCAAGTCCTGTCAGTCAGCGGTGGGTCGGCGACGATCTCCGGCCTCACGCTCAGCGACGGCGTGCAGAGCGACGGGCCAGGCGGGAACGTCCTCGTCAGCAACCCCGGCACGCTCACGCTCGACCACGCTCGCGTGACCCGCGGCCGCGCCCTCTCGGGCGGCGGGATCGCGGCCTCCAGCGCGGCCGCCCTCACGGTCTCCTCGAGCCTGATCGACAACAACACGGCGGTCGACGCCGGCGGCGGGATCTGGGTCTCCGACGACGGCCTGGGCACGGCCACCACCCTCCAGGACACGACGATCGCGTTCAACACCGCGCGAGAGGGCGGCGGGCTCGACGTGCAGTCGAACGGCTCGACGACGCTTCGCGCGCTCACGATCGCCTACAACCCGGGCGACGGCGTCTACCTCCGCGCTCCTGGCCCGTCGATCGCCGGCTCGATTCTCGCGGGGAACACGCCGCTCAACTGCGCCGGCGTGGCGCCTCCGGCCGACGGCGGCGGCAACGTCGAGTCCGGCAGCGAGTGCGGGCTCGCCGGGCACCAGAACACCGATCCGCAGCTTGCGACGGCCTTGACGGACGCCGGCGAGCAGACACAGGTGCTGCCGATCGCGCCGACGAGCCCCGCCGTGGACATCGTCTCGCCGTGCCTGTCGAGCACCGACCAGCGCGACATCGCCCGCCCGCAGGGCGCCGCCTGCGACGCCGGCGCGTTCGAGCTCGTCCCGGCCGTCCAGCCGCCTCCCACGCCCACGCCAACGGCGACGCCGACCCCGACGCCGACGCCGACGCCGTCACCTGAGCCGCAGAAGGCGGTCACCGGACACGTCGTGGACGGCCGGATCTTCGTTCGCAAGCCGGGCAGCAGCCAGTTCGTCGCGCTCGACCCGACCAAGCCCATCCCGGTCGGCTCGGTCATCGACTCCAAGCAGGGCGAGATCAGGATCACCGCCCTGCTCAAGAAGGGCGGCAAGCCGCAGACCGCGACGTTCTACGACGGCATCTTCAAGCTCACGCAGAGCAAGAAGACGACCGACCTCACGCTCAGCGAGGCGCTGGCGAAGTGCGGCAAGGGTGCGCGGACCGCGGCGAAGAAGCCGAAGTCGCGCAAGCTCTGGGGCAACGGCTCCGGCTCGTTCCGCACGCGCGGGCAGTACAGCTCCGCGACGGTCCGCGGGACGAAATGGCTCGTCCAGGACACGTGCGCCGGCACGCTCACGCGCGTCGCCAAGGGCGTCGTGTCCGTGCGCGACGACGTGCGCCATAAGACGCTCATCCTGCGCGCCCACAAGCGATACCTGGCGCGCCCGCGCTGAACGCAGTCCCGCGGCACCTGTCTCTTCCATGACGTAGGTGCCGCGGAAATCCTGGGCCGGCCCCGCCGCCGCGCGGAACCCTGCGTATGCGGGCGCGGAGCCGCAGGTTCGTCGCGCTTGACCCGAATAGGCCGATTCCACTTGGATCGATGCCTGACGCCATCAAGCGCGTGGTAGACCTCGCCGCGATCGTCAGGAAGGGCGGCACCGTGCAGCAGGCGCAGTTCTCCGAGGGCATCCTCACGGTCTCTCCGACCACGAGCACGACGGACCTCACGCCGCTCGCGCCGCACGCCGGCGGAACGTGCCTCGCGAAGCCGAGGCGCTGATGAGGCGGCTCCTGACGGCGATCGTGGCTGTGCTGGCGCTCGCCGCGCCCTCGACTGCCGCCGCGGCCCCGCCCGTCGTGACGTTCACGGCGCAGCCGCCCGCGCTCGGGACCCAGACCGCGTTCGGCTTCGCGTTCACCGCCGATGACGCCGCGGCGACGTTCACGTGCGCTCTCGACTCGGGAGCCGCGGCCGCATGCGTTTCGCCCCATCCCGTCTCCGGTCTCGCCGACGGCCCCCACACCTTCACCGTCGTGGCGACCAACGCGGGGATGGAGACCGGCACCGTCACGAGCAGCTTCACCGTCGACACGCAGCCGCCCGGAGCGCCGACCGTCACCGTGCCCGCCAACAACGCGTTGCTCGGTGCGTCGCCGATCACCTTCAGCGGCAACGCAAGCGAGGCCGGCACCGTCACGATCTCGGAGGGTGCCACGTCGGTTGCCACCGCGACGCCGGCGGCGGCCGGTCCATGGTCCACCGCTCCAGTCGCCGTCGCCGAGGGGGTGCACACCTATGCCGTGACGCTCACCGACGCCGCCGGCAACGTCTCTGCGCCCACCTCGCTGACCGTCACGGTGGACCTCACCGCGCCGGCGGCGCCCACGATCAGATTCCCCGTCGACGGCGCCGCGCAACGCTCCACGACGGTGGAGTTCTCGGGGAGCACCGAGGCGAATGCGACGGTGACGGTGCTCGACGGCGGCGTGGCGAAGAGCAGCAAGTCCGCCGACGGCGCGGGCAACTGGACGCTGACGATCGCCAACGTCTCGCCCGGCGAGCACACCTACACCTCGACCGCGACCGACGCCGCCAAGCACGTGAGCGCCGAGTCGGCGCGCCACGTCCTGACCGTGGCGCCCAACGCGCCGAACCCGCCCGTCATCACCGGCGGCCCCGACGGCTTCAGCATCGTCTCGGACCCGGGGACGACGCTCGACTGCCGCCTCGACACCCCGTCGGGCCAGGGCGCGTTCGGGCCGTGCCCGCTCAGCTACCCGGGACTGGCGCCGGGCGACTACATGCTCGTCGCGAGAGCGACGGACGCCGCGGGGAACGCCAGCACGGCGGCGCTCCCGTTCACCGTCGGGGGCGGTCCGCCCACGCAGAACCCAGCGCCGCCGCCCACCGTCTCGGCCAGTCCGATGCCGCCGGCCACGCCCACCGCGGTCGCTTCGTACGGCAAGACGGTCGTGCTGCGGCCGTCGAGCGGCCGGACGCTTATCCGCCGCCCCCGCTCCCCGCGGTTCGAGGAGCTGCGGGCGAAGACCGCGGTCCCGGTGGGGACGGTCGTCGACACCAGGAAGGGGATCGTCGTCCTCACCGCCGCGCCCGCCACCGGAACGAAGACGGAGTCCGCGAAGTTCTCCGGCGGCGTGTTCACCGTGACGCAGTCCTCGGGCGCGACGCAGCTCGCGCTGAGCGAGAAGCTGCGCTGCGGGCGGACACGCAAGCTGACGGGCGACGGCGCAGGATCGTTCCGGATCCGCGGCCGCTACGGCGACGCGACCGGCCGGGGCGCCAAGTGGATCGTCCAGGACTCGTGCAAGAGCACGGTCGTGCGCGTGACCCGCGGCGTCGTCGCGTTCCGCAACCTCCGCGCGCACAAGACCGTGCTTGTGCGCGCAGGCCGGCAGGCCACCGCTCAGCGCTAGCAGCCGTTGCTCATCCGCGCCGGGTCTGGTTAGGTCCTCGCTGGATGCGGACGCGCGCCCTCCTGATCGCAGCGACCGCAGCCCTGCTGGTTGCCGCCGCCCCGGCTTCGGCGGCGACGTTCGACGTGACGACGACCGCGGACACGGCCGGCGCGTGTCCACCGCAGCCGCCTCAACTGCCGGACTGCACGCTGCGGGCGGCGGTGAACGCCTCGAACGCGAACCCTGGCGACCTCGACACGATCGACGTCCCGGCGGGGACCTACACGCTCACGGCGGCGCTCCCGGAAGTCGCGCGAGCGCTCATCGTCGGCGCGGACGCGTCGACGACACGCGTGCAGGCCGGCGGAGCGTTCCGGGTGTTCGCGCTTGCGAGCGAGGCGCTCGTCGGGATCCACGGCCTGACGGTCGCGAACGGGCAGGCGCTGACGTCGGCGGATCCCATCGGCGGGAACATCCTGGTGGGCTCCGGGGCGACGCTGGTGCTCGACCATTCGCGCGTGACCGGAGGCACGGCCGGAGCCGGCGGAGGCATCGGCCTCGCGGGCGGCAGCGCGGCGATCGCCTCGAGCCTGATCGACAACAACCACGCCCAACTCGTCCTCCGCGCGACCATCCCGGGCCAGGGCGGCGGGATCGTCAACGCCACGCCCGGTGGGCGGACGCTGCAGATCACGGACTCGACGATCGCCTTCAACACGGCGCTCACCGGGGCCGGCATCGTGGTGCGCGACAACGCGGCCAACACCACCAGGCTGACGCGGTCGACCGTCGCGTTCAACGACGCGACATCGGGTCCAGGCGGGGGCATCTACCTCCCGGACACGCAGTCGTTCACCGCGACCGGCTCGATCGTCTCCAACAACACCGGGAATCTCGGCTCAGCCCCCGTCGTCATCGGACCCTCGAACTGCGCCGGCCCGACGAGGCCGACGAGCGCCGGCTACAACGTCGAGTCGCTCGCCGACTGCAACTTCATCGACGCCACCGACCGGCGTAACACCGACCCGCAGCTCGCGACCGCCCTCGCCGGTGGCAGCCAGACGCCCGTGCTCGCGATTCCGGCCACCAGCCCGGCGGTCAATCGCATCCCGGCCGGCAACCCGGCCTGCACCGGCGCGGACCAGCGCGACGTCGGGCGTCCACAGGGGGCCGCCTGCGACGCAGGCGCCTTCGAGTTGCTGCCGCCGGATGTGAGCATCGACTCCGGCGCCGCGAGTGGCTCGAGCGCGGCGTTCACCTTCAGCTCGTCGGCCGCGGGGGTGCGGTTCGAATGCCGCCTCGACGGGCCGTCCGGGGCGGGAGCGTTCGGCCCGTGCTCCTCGCCGGCGAGCTTCAGCGGCCTCCCGCCCGGCAACTACACGTTCCTGCTGCGGGCGACGGATGCGGCCGGCAACCAGACGACCACGTCGCGTGCCTTTAGCGTCCCCGCTCCTCCTCCCCCGCCGCCGCCCACGCCGGTGCCGAACAAGACGGTCGTGATCCAGCCCGTGAGCGGGAAGACGCTCGTCAAGCTGCCGGGGTCGAACAAGTTCGAGCTGGTCGACGTCACGCGGGGCATCCCGGTCGGCTCGACGGTCGACACGCGCAAGAGCAAGATCCGCCTGTACGCGATTCCGAAGGCCGGGAAGCCGGTCGAGAGCGCGCTGTTCTACGACGGCATCTTCAAAGTCACTCAGAGCGGCGGGATCACCGAGTTGCGGCTCGTCGAGCAGCTCGCGGCCTGCCCGAAGGGCAAGGCCGCGTCGGCCGCCGCGAAGAAGAAGCCCAAGTCGCGCAAGCTGTGGGGCGACGGCACCGGCTCCTTCCGCACCCGCGGCCAGTACAGCTCTGCCACCGTCCGCGGCACCAAATGGCTCGTCCAGGACTCCTGCGGCAAGACGCTCACCCGCGTATCCAAGGGCGTCGTGCAGGTGCAGGACCTGGTCAAGAAGACGAAGTTCCTGCTCCGCGCGCCCAAGCGCTACACGGCGCGTAAGAGGCACTGAAAACCTCGCCGATCGGACGTTGCACCCGGCGATCGCGCCCGGTTAGTGTCGCCCGACATGCGCCTGCGGGCCTTCTTGGTAGCTGCCGGGATCGCCACGCTGGCCGCGGCGGCGCCTGCGCACGCCGCCACGTTCACCGTCTCGGGCACCGCCGACGGCGCCGGCAGCTGCACTGGGTCGAGCTGCACGACGGTGCGCGCCGCCGTCACGGAGGCGGCGCGGCTCACGGGCTCGGACACGATCAAGCTCGACGCGCTCACGTACAACGTCTCGGGTGAGCTGACGCTCGGTAGCGCGCTGACGATCGCCGGGGCAAGTGCGGCGACCACGGAGATCCGCGGCGACGGCAAGAGCGGGCGCGTACTGTCGATCGGCGCCGGCCAGAGCGTCACGCTCGCCCATGCGACGATCTCGAATGGCGTCGCCCAGTCAACCGCGGGCGACATGGGCGGCAACGTCCTCGTCAACCAGGGCGCGGTACTCACCGCCGACCACGTGCGCATCACCGGAGGAACGGCGTACCGGGGCGGCGGGCTCGCCATCGCCGGCGGAGGCCAGGCGAAGATCGCCAACAGCCTCATCGACCACAATCAAGCGGTCAACTCGGCCGCGGGCGGCGGCGGCGGTGACGGCGGCGGGATCCTGTCCCAGGGCAACGCCAAGGCGGCGGCGGGCAGCGTGCTCTCGCTCACCGACTCGACCGTCACCGCAAACAGCGCCCTGGCGAGCGCGGGGATCGTATCCCGTGACGACCCGCGCAACCGGACCACGCTCACGCGGGTGACGGTCGCGGGCAACTTCGCCGGCAGCACGAGCGGCGGCCCGGGAATCTTCGTCTCGGACGCCGAGAGCTTCGCGGTGTCCTCCTCGATCGTGTCCGGGAACACCGGCGACGGCGTCCAGGTCAACTGCGGCGGCAAGCTGACAAGCGGCGGCGGCAACATCGACTCCGGCTCGAGCTGCGGGCTCGCGACGCCCGCCGACAAGCAGAGCACCGACCCCCAGCTCGGCCCGCTTCTCGCAGCAGGCGGCGAGACGCCGGTGCTCGCGATCGCCGCCACGAGCCCGGCGGTCGACTTCGGCGCGCCTTGCACGGGAACCGACCAGCGCGACCTTCCGAGGCCTGACGGCAAATCGTGCGACTCGGGCGCCTATGAGCGCGACCTGCCGCCACCCGCGCCGGTCATCACGACGCCGCCGACGGACGTGCCGCAGCGATCCAGCACGGTCAACCTTGCGGGAACGGCGCAGCCGGGCGCGCGTGTCGAGGTCCTCGAAGGCGGGACCTCCAGGGGCGCCGTCACCGCGACAGGCGGGAACTGGAGCCTCCAGCTCACCGGCGTCGCCGACGGCGCCCATACGTACAGCGCGCGAGCGACCGACGGCGGCGGAACGGGCGCGGCGTCCGCGGACCGCACGGTGACCGTCGACACGAAGGTCCCCGGGGCGCCGGCGATCACGGTGCCTAGCGGCGACGTCCTTCAGAAGACGAGCACCGTCAACCTCGCCGGCACCGCGGAGGCCAACGCCTCGGTCGAAGTCCTCGACGGCACTGCCTCAAAGGGCACCGTGGCCGCGAGCGCCACGGGCGCATGGAGCGTCACGCTCACCGGCGTCGCCGACGGCGCGCACCCCTACACCGCGCGCGCCACCGACGCCGCCGGCAACACCGGTCCTGCGTCTTCATCCCGAACGATCGCGGTCGACACGATGCCGCCCGCCGCCGACGTGACCGGCGGGCCGGACGGGCCGACGACGGACCCGTCGCCGGCGTTCACGTTCGCCTCGGAGCTCGCTGCGATCACGGAGTGCAAGCTCGACGGGCCCGGCGCGGCAGTTGGGAGCTACAGGCCGTGCGCATCGCCGGAGAGCTTCTCAGGGCTCGCGCCCGGCGCGTACGTGTTCTGGGTGCGAGCGACGGATGCCGCCGGCAACCAGAGCGAGCAGACGCGCTCGTTCTCCGTCGCGCTCGTGCAGCAGGCGCCCACGCCCACGCCGAGCGCGACGCCCACGCCCACGCCCAGCCCCACGCCGACTCCGGTCCCGAACAAGACGGTCGTGATCCAGCCTGTGAGCGGGAAGACGCTCGTCCTACTCCCCGGGTCCAAGAAGTTCGAGCCCGTCGACATCACCCGCGGCATCCCGGTCGGCTCCACCGTCGACACGCGCAAGAGCAGGATCCGGCTCTACGCGATCCCGAAGCCCGGAATGCCCGCCGAGAGCGCGCTCTTCTACGACGGCATCTTCAAAGTCACTCAGAGCGGCGGGATCACCGAGTTGCAGCTCGTCGAGCAGCTCGCGGCCTGCCCGAAGGGCAAGACCGCGTCGGCCGCCGCCAAGAAGAAGCCCAAGGCCCGCAAGCTGTGGGGCGACGGCACCGGCTCCTTCCGCACCCGCGGCCAATACAGCTCCGCCACCGTCCGCGGCACCAAGTGGCTCGTCCAGGACTCCTGCGGCAAGACGCTCACCCGCGTGGCGAGAGGCGTCGTCAGCGTCCAGGACTTCGTCAGGCACAAGACGATCCTGGTCCGCGCGCCCAAGAGCTACACGGCTAATAAGAAGCCGTAGCTCAGAACTGCGGGACGCCGTCCTCCGGCGTCGACGCCTGCGCGTAGAGCCGGCGTGGGATGCGCCCCGCCTGGTGGGCCAGGCGGCCGCCCTCGATCCCCAGCCGGATCGCTCGCGCCATCGCCACCGGGTCCTCGGCGCGTGAGATCGCGCTCGCGCACAGGACCGCGTCGTAGCCGAGCTCCATCGCCAGCGCCGCGTCGGACGCAGTGCCGACGCCGGCGTCGAGGATCAGCGGCACCGTCGCGCGCTCGCGGATCAGCCGCAGGTTATAGGTGTTGAGTAGGCCCATGCCCGAGCCGATCGGCGAGCCCAGAGGCATCACCGCCGCGCAGCCGACGTCCTCGAGCCGCCGCGCGAGGATCGGGTCGTCGTTGGTGTACGGCAGGACCGTGAAGCCGTCGTCGACGAGCTGCTCGGCGGCGTCCAGCAGCGCCGGCGCGTCGGGCAGCAGGGTGCGCTCGTCGCCCACCACCTCGAGCTTGACCCAGTCGGTCTCGAACGCCTCGCGCGCGAGCTTCGCCGTCAGCACGGCGTCGCGCGCCGTGAAGCAGCCGGCCGTGTTCGGCAGCAGCTGCACGCCGGCGCGGTCGAGCACGTGGACGATCGAGCCGCGCGAGGCGGGGTCGATGCGGCGCAGCGCGACGGTCACGAGCTCCGACCCGGACGCCTCCAGCGCCGCGGCCAGCGCGTCCAGCGAGCGGAACCCGCCGGTGCCGAGCAGCAGGCGGGAGTTGAGCTCCTTGCCGCCGATGGTCAGGACGTCGGTCTCGATAGCGGCCATCTCAGCCCCCTTGGATCGCGCGCAGGATCTCGACCCGCGCCCCTTCATGCAATTCCGTCAGCGCCCACTCGCCGCGCGGGACGACCTCCGCGTCGACCGCAACTGCGACGCCGCGGCCGGCGGCCGGCAGCTCGAGCGCCTGCAGCGCGGACGCGACCGTGGCGCGTTCCTCGAGCACGGCGTCCTCGCCGTTGAGCACCACCCTCACGCCGGCACCCCCGCGAAGCGCAGGGGATCGGCGGGAGCCGCCCACGACGGCAGCACCTCCCCCGCCAGCGCCGCCGCCACCAGGTCGGCGGTGACGGGCGTGAGCAGGATGCCGTTGCGGAAGTGCCCGGTCGCCCACACGAGGCCTTCCAGCGCGCCGCGCCCGATCGCCGGCACGTTGTCCGGCGTCGCCGGGCGCAGGCCCGCCGAGAGCTCCTCGATGTCGAGCTCGAACACGCCCGGGACGACCTCGCTGATGTCGCGCAGCAGCTCGTAGACGCCGCCGGCGGTCGGGGTGGTGTCCCAGCCGCGGTCCTCCATCGTCGCGCCGAGCACGTAGCGCCCGTCGCCGCGCGGGACGAAGTACGCGCTCTCGCCGCGGATCGTGCGCTCGACCAGCCCGGGGCCGCCGGGGTCCCGCAGCCGCAGGACCTGGCCCTTGACGGGGCGCACAGGCACGCGCGCGGCCTCGGGCATGCCCAACCGGGACACGTGCACGCCGGCCGCGACGACCACGGCGCCCGCCGCGATCTCCGCGCCGTCCTCCAGCACGACCCCGGTCACGCGCCCGCGGCCGACCGACAGCGACGCCGCGCGCGCCCGCCGCAGCTCGCCGCCGAACGCACGGCCCAGCGCCGCGACGAGCCGGCGCGGATCGATCGAGTGGTCGCTCGGGATGTCCAGCGCCAGCCGGACGGTCGGCGCCAGCGCGGGCTCGAGCGCGCGGGCCTGCGAGGGCCGCAGGCGCTCGACGGGCAGCCCGAGGCCGGTGCGGAACGCGGCGAGGCGCTCGAGCGCCTCGGCCTCGTCGCGGTCGCGCGCGACCACGAGCGTCCCGACGTCGCGATAGCCGGGCTGCTCGAGCTCGGCGCAGAACGCGGCGTAGCGGCGTGCGCTCTCGAGCCCCAGCTCCAGCAGCGCCCGCTCGCCGAACTCGGCCTCGGAGACCGGCGCGAGCATGCCGGCGGCGACGTTCCAGGCGCCCGGCTCGCCGGCGTCGACGACCACGACGCGCGCGCCGCGCTGTGACGCGCGCCAGGCGCACGCCAACCCGATCGCTCCCCCGCCGACAACGGCGACGTCGAAGCTGTCTGACTGCGATGCCACTGCTGCTACGGCCTCCCTACGCCGGCACGACCCGGATCAGGTTCGACGGTCGGCGCCCCCGTGGCGCCCTCTCAGCCCGAAGGTCGCGGGCTCCCGTGTTGTCATCGGATGCTAGCGCGCGCGGGCTGCGAGACTTCGAGCGATGACGCCTCGCGAGCGCCTCGCGGCCGCCCGGCTGTACCTCGTCTGTCCCGCCCGTCCGCGGGCGTGGCTCGAGGCCGCGCTGCGCGGCGGCGTCGACCTCGTACAGCTGCGCGACAAGGAGCTCGGCGACGACGCCATCGTCGGGGCCGCGCGCGAGTTCCGCGCGGCGGCGGACGCGGCCGGCGCGCTGTTCGTGCTCAACGACCGCCCCGACCTCGTTGACGCGTGTCAAGCCGACGGCATCCACGTCGGGCAGGACGACGAGACGCCCGCGCAGGCGCGCGCGGCGGTCGGGCCGGAGCGGATCGTCGGGCGCTCCACGCACGAGCCCGCGCAGGCGCTCGAGGCGCAGAGCGATCCCGACGTCGACTACCTCGCCGTCGGCCCCGTGCACGTGACGCCGACCAAGCCGGGGCGCCCGGCGACCGGGCTCGGCTACGTCGAGTGGGCCGCCAAGACGATCGGGAAGCCGTGGTTCGCGATCGGCGGGATCGACCCCGCTAACGTCGGCGAGGTCGTCGCCCGCGGCGCGAGCCGCATCGTCGTCGTGCGCGCGATCACCGAGGCCGAGGACCCCGGCGAGGCGGCCCGCGAGCTCAAGGACGCGCTGCAGGCGGTCGCGCGATGAGCGAGCGGCCTGACCTCTCCCGCGGCTACGCGCGCTCGCGCCGGCGGGCTGAGGAGACGCGCGCCTCGCTCACGCCGCTCGGCCCGGACGAGCGCCCGCTGGGGATCAAGCTCGCCGTCGCGCTTGCGCTCGCCGTCGCTCTCGCCAACATCGTCGCCGCGATCGCCGGCGCCGGCGACGAGTCGCCCACGCTCGGCATCGCGTTCGCCGTGGTCATGCTCGCCGCGGCGGCGGGCATGTGGGCGCGCAACTACCTCGCGCTGATCGCCTTCCAGGCGCTGCTCGCCGTCGGGATCATCTACGCGGCGCTCTCGCTCGCCTTCGCGTCCAACCTGCTGGCGGTGATCACGGGCGTCGCGGTGATCGCGATCTGCTCGCCGATCTTCTGGCTGCTCGTGCGCGTGATGGCGCGCCTTCAGGTGCCGCGCGCGTGACCTTCCCGGAGGCGCTCGCGGTCCTCGGGGCGGGGTTCGTCGCCGGGGGCGTGAACACGATCGTCGGGTCGGGGTCACTGATCACGTTCCCGACGCTGCTCGCCATCGGCTACCCGTCGGTGACCGCCAACGTCTCGAACACGGTGGGCCTCTCGCTCGGCAACGTCAGCGGCGTCATCGGCTACCGCAACGAGCTGCGCGGGCAGCGGCGCCGGGTGACGACGCTCGCGATGGGGTCCGCCGCCGGCGCGGTCGTCGGCGGCGTCCTGCTGCTGGCGCTGCCCTCGAGCGTCTTCGACGCGGTCGTCCCGGTCCTGATCCTGCTCGCCTCCGCGCTGATGGCGTTCAAGCGCACGCCGAAGACCGGGGCCGAGCACGAGCACATGACCGCGGCGGTTTTCGTCGCGTTCTTCACCGGCATCTACGGCGGCTACTTCGGCGCCGCCCAGGGCGTGATCCTGCTCGCGCTGTTCCGGCTCTGCTTCACGGATCACCTGCAGCGCCTCAACGCCGCCAAGAACGTGCTCGCCGGCGTGGCCAATGGGGTCGCCGCGGTGCTGTTCATCGCCGTCGCCCACGTGGCATGGGGCGTCGCCGCGCTGATCGCGGTCAGCTCGATCACCGGCGCGCAGGTCGGGGCGAAGGTCGGGCGCCGCCTGCCGGAGAAGGTGCTGCGCTGGACGGTCGTCGCGGTCGGCACCGCGGTGGCGATCATCCTGTTCATCACCTGATCGCTAGTGTCATCGCCCGAAATGCCTTCGTACGACTGCATCGTGATCGGCTCCGGCCCCGGTGGTTATGTCGCCGCCATCCGCGCCGCCCAGCTCGGAATGAAGACCGCCGTGGTCGAGAAGGACAAGGTCGGCGGTCGCTGCCTCAACTACGCGTGCATCCCGGCCAAGGCCGTGCTGCGCGTCGCGGACGTCCTCGCGGAGATCGACGAGGCCGACGAGTTCGGCATCGAGGTCAACGGCCACAAGGTCGACTACGACAAGGTCTCGGCTCGCCGCGAGAAGGTCATCAAGACGCTCACCGGCGGCGTCTCCGGCCTGTTCAAGAAGAACAAGATCGACGTCCTCGAGGGCGTCGGGATCCTCGCGGGCGAGGGCAAGGTCAAGGTCGGCGACGAGACCTACGACGCGAAGGCGATCATCATCGCGACCGGATCGGTCCCGAAGCCGGTCCCGGGCACGCAGTTCGGCGGCCGCGTGATCGGCACCGAGGAGGCGTGGGCGCTGCCCGCCCTGCCGGCGTCGCTCGCCGTCATCGGCGCCGGCGCGTCCGGCACCGAGATCGCCTCGGCCTACGGCCGCCTCGGCTCCGACGTGCTGCTCTTCGAAGCGCTCGACCGCGTGCTGCCGACCGAGGACGCCGACATCTCCAAGGTCGCCGGCCGCGCGTTCGGCAAGCAGAACATCTCGGTCCACACAGGCACGCTCGTGCAGGACGTGCAGCCGCACGACGACAAGGTCACGTTCTCCTACGGCGATCAGACCGGCGAGGCCGAGTACCTGGTCATCGCCGCCGGCCGCGGCCCGGACGTCGACGCGCTCGGCCTCGAGGCCGCCGGCGTCGAGCTCGACGAGCGCGGGCTGATCAAGGTCGACGGCGCGCTGCGGACCACCGCGAAGGGCATCTACGCGATCGGCGACATCGTCCCGGGCCCGGCGCTCGCCCACAAGGCCTCCGACGAGGGCATCATCGCCGTCGAGGACGCCGCGGGCAACGAGACCCATCCGATCGAGTACATCGACATCCCGCGCGCGACGTTCTGCACGCCCAACGTCGCCTCCTTCGGCCTCACCGAGGCGCAGGCGCGCGAGGCCGGCATGGACGTCGTGGTCGGCAAGGTCAACTACGGCGCCGTCGGCGCCGGCACGGTCTACGGCGACCGCGGCGGCGTGATCAAGATCATCGGCGACAAGCGCTACGGCGAGCTGATCGGCGGCCACATCGTCGGCGCGAAGGCGACGGAGCTGATCCAGGAGCTCGTCAACGCCAAGCTGCTCGAGGGCGGCTACCCCGAGGTGGCGCGCATCGTCCACGGGCATCCGACGATGTCCGAGGGCGTCATGGAGGCCGCACGTGCCGCCGACGGCTGGCTCATCCACGGCTGAGCGTCCACAGCAGCCGCGCTTCTACTACGACCTCGGGTCGCCTGAGTCCTATCTGGTCGCCGAGCGCGCGCTGCACGCGCTCGGCGAGGTGCCGGAGTGGATCCCGGTCACGACCGGCGCGGGGCCCGCGTTCCGCTGCGCGGAGGAGGTCGCGTCCTACAAGGAGGACGTCGAGCGCCGCGCCGCCGCGCTCGGGCTGATGGCGCTTCGCTGGCCGGAGCCGTTCCCGGCGGACACGTCGTGGGCGATGCTCGCGGCGACCTACGCGAAGGGCATCGGCCGCGGCGTCGCGTTCTCGCTCGCGGCGTTCCGGCAGGCGTTCGCCGCCGGCCGCGACCTCTCCGTGCAGGCCAACGTGCTGATCGCCGCCGCGGCGTGCGAGATGCACCCCGCCGCGGTCGTCAAGGGCGCGGCGCTCGCCTCGACCGCGCGGGCGCTGGAGGAGAACAACGCGCGCGCCGCGGCCGACGGCGTCGACGCCGTGCCCGCGATCTGGACGCCGGACGGCCTCCTGGCCGGCGAGCGCGCGGTGCCCGCATGAGAGCGAATCGGGCGTACGAGCTGAAGGTCCACCGCGAGGGGCGGCTGTTCCGCCCGTCCGAGCGGCTCGAGCACATCGAGGTGCTCGAGATCGACACCGGCGAGATCGTGCTCTTCTGGGACACCCGCCCACGCGAGACCGGCAAGCTGGCCCGCGCGCTGCGCGCGGATCTCGCCCAGCTGGAGGCGCCCGCCTTCCTCGCGAAGTGGCGGCAGTACCAGTCGCCCTGAGCGCCGCGGGCACGGCTACATTGGGGCGCCCATGAGCGCCGCACGAGAAGGGCTGAGGCGGCTCGGGTCCGTGCTGCCGCACGGCATGACCCTGCCGGAGGAGCAATGGCGAGCGCGCCATCGAGCGCTCGTCTGGCTGCTATGGGCGCACGTCGCCGGGCTGCCGGTCGTCGCGCTGCTGTACGGGATGTCGCCGGCGCACGCGCTGCTCGAGGGCGCCGTGATCGCGGTCTTCGGCGTGCTCGCCGAGCTGCGGGTCGGCGGCCGCCGTGCCCGCGCCCTGGTCGTCGTCTTCGGCCTGTTGTCGTGCTCGGCCGTGCTCGTGCACATCACCGGCGGGCTGATCGAGGCCCACTTCCACTTCTTCGTGATGGTGGCCGCGCTCTCGCTCTACGAGGACTGGGTCCCGTTCCTCGTCTCGGTCGCGTTCGTCCTGTTCCAGCACGGGATCATGGCTGCGCTGATCGACCACGACGCGGTCTTCAACCACGCCGGCTCGTCGTGGAAGTGGGCCGCGGTGCACTCGGGCTTCATCGCCGCCCTGAGCGTCGCGTGCGTGGTCAACTGGCGCGCGAGCGAGGCCCAGCGGGAGGCGTTCCGCACGCTCGTGGAGACGCTCGACGAGGGCGTGATCATGGTCGACCGCGACGGCTCGCTCACCGCCGCGAACCCGAGCGCGCGGCGGATCCTCGGCGTCGACCCGGCGCGCATCCTCGACGTCAACGAGAGCGACCCGGAGTGGATGCTGACCGACGCCGCCGGGGACCCGCTGCCCGACGCCGAGCGCCCGATGCGTCGCACCGCGCGCACGGGCGAGCCGTGCCTCGGCGTACCGCTCGGGCTGCGCCGCAGCGACGGAAGCGTGCGCTGGCTGTCGGTCTCCACGCGCGCCGTCGACGCGGGCGCGGACGCTCCGGCGCCGTACACGGTCGTGGTCTCGTTCGCCGACGTGACCGAGGAGCGCGAGGCGATCGACGCGCTGGAGCGCTCCAACGAGGAGCTGCAGCAGTTCGCCTACATCGCCTCGCACGACCTCTCGGAGCCGCTGCGCATGGTCTCGAGCTACCTGCAGCTGCTGCGCCGCCGCTACAAGGGGCAGCTCGACGGCGAGGCCGACGAGTTCATCGACTACGCGGTCGACGGCGCGACGCGCATGCGCGGGCTGATCGAGGCGCTGCTCTCGTACTCGCGCGCCGGGCGCGGGAACGACCCGGCGCCGGTCGACCTCGGCAGCGTCGCGTCCGACGTCCTTCGCACGCTCGCGCGCTCGATCGTCGCGTCCAGCGCGCAGGTCGAGCTCGGGCGGCTGCCGTGCGTGATGGGCGACCGCGTGCAGCTGGAGCAGCTGCTGCAGAACCTCGTGTCCAACGCGCTCAAGTTCCGCGACGGCGGCCGGGCGCGGGTGTGGGTCCGGGCGGAGCCCGCCGCGACCGGGATGGTGCAGGTGTCGGTCGCCGACGCCGGCATCGGCATCGACGCCGCGCACCGGGAGCGCGTCTTCAAGATGTTCCAGCGCCTGCACGACCGCGAGGCGTACGAGGGCACCGGCATCGGGCTGGCGATCTGCCGCAAGATCGTCGAGCGCCACGGCGGCCGGATCTGGGTGGAGGAGCGCGACGGCGGCGGGACGGTGTTCCGGTTCACGCTCCCGCCCGCGGCGGCCGAGCAGGAGCCGGCGGCCGCCTGAGCCTGGATCCAGGCTACGCGGGGAGCGGCAGCGTGGCGGCGACGACCGTGCCGCCGCCGGCCGGGCTCTCGACCCGGAGCCGCCCGCCGAGCGCGGTCGCGCGGTCGCCGATCCCGACGAGGCCGTGACCGGCAGGATCGGCGCCGCCGACCCCGTCGTCGCGGACCTCGACGCGCAGGGCCCCGGCCCGCACCGACGCCGTCACCTCGGCCCTCCCCGCCCGCGAGTGCTTGACGACGTTCGTGAGCGCCTCGGCCACGATGAAGTACGCGCTGGCCTCGATCTCCGGCGGGAGCCGCTCCGCCGTGACGTCGACCTCGACCGGGAGCTCGAGCCGATGCACGACCGTGTCGACGCCGGCCTGGAGGCCGCCGCGCGTGAGGATCGCGGGCAGGATCCCGTGCGCCAGCTCGCGCAGCTCCGCGTTGCTGCGCTCCGCCTGCTCGAGCGCCTCGTCGACGAGCGACGCCGCGTCCAGGCCGCCCTGGCGGAGCGCTCGCTGCGCGAGCTTGAGCGTGACGATCGTGTGCACGAGCCGCTGCTGCGCCCCGTCGTGCAGGTCCCGTACGACGCGCCGGCGAGCTTCGTCGGCCTCGGTGAGCAGCCGCGACCGCGAGGCCGTGAGCTGGTCGCGGCTGTCGGCGTTCGCGATCGCGGTGTCGAGCAGCTGGGCGAACTTCGCCATCCGCTCCTCGGTGTCGGCCGGCGGCGGCTCCTCGCCCGTCCAGCTCGCCACGATCACGCCCCACAGCCGGCCCTCGACGACGATCGGCGCGCCGACGGTCCCCCGCGCGCCGGTCGTGCGGGCGATCTCGGCGATCGCGCCGCGGGCCCGCGCGAAGCCGTCGACCCGGGCGGGCCGCTCGGTGCGGTGCACCAGCGCCGTCACGCTCTCGCCCTCGTGGCTGACGCGCGTGCCGGGCGGCACGCGCCATGTGCCGGAGCCGCGGTAGGCGACGACGGTGATCTCGGCGCCCGGCTCGTAGCGCGACAGCGCGACCTGGTCGGCGTCGAGCAGCGCCTCCATCTCGGCGGCGACGGCGTCGAACACCGCGGTGGGCGAGGCGCCTTCCGCGACGAGCGTCGCCACCCGGCGCAGCCCCGCCTGCTCCTGCGCCAGCCGCGCCAACTCGGCGCGCGCGTCGGCGTTGGCGATCGCCGTCGCCACGAGCTCGGTGAACCGCTGAAGCCTCGACTCCGTGTCGGCGGGGAGCCGGCGGCGCTGCTTGGAGTGGACGGCGACGCCGCCCCACAGCCGGCCCTCGACCATGATCGGGCTGCCGACCGAGCATCGCACGCCCAGCTCGTCGTGGATGAACGCCGCGATCGGTCCCGGAACCGCCGTCCAGTCCTCCACGCGCGCGGGCTGCCGCGTCTCGGCGATCATCGTCGTCGGATCGCCCGGCTCCGTGCGCCAGCGGTCGGGGACCGGCGGGTGTTCGCCGACCGCGGCCCAGGTGGCCACGGGGGCGACGGTCCCGCCGTCCTCGTAGCGGAGCATCCCGGAGTAGTCGGCGCCGAGCAGCGTCCCGATCTCGCGGGCGACGGCGCCGAACAGCTCGCTCGGCGGGACGTTCTGCGCGACGAGCGTGGCGACGCGGCGTAACGCCGCTTGCTCGGTGGCGTGCTGCTCAAGCTGCGATCGATCCGTGCGCGCACGATAACCCATGGGTTCCGGGGGATCGGCGGGCAAGTGCCATCCTTCCCGGCATGGCCGACGTCCCGATGCCCCGCCTGTCCGACTCCATGGAGGAGGGAACGATCCTGAAGTGGCTCAAGTCCGACGGCGACAGCGTGGCCGCGGGCGAGGAGCTGGTGGAGATCGAGACCGACAAGGCGAACATGACCTACGAGGCCGAGGCGGCGGGGACGCTGGCGATCGTGGCGAAGGAGGGCGAGACGCTCGCCGTCGGGGCGACGATGGCGCGCATCGGCGCGGCGGTGGAGCGCGCGCCCGAGCCCCAGCCCGCGCCCGCGGCCGAGCCCGTCGCGGAGCCCGAGCCAGAGCCCGTCGCCGAGGAGACCAACGGCCGCGTCAAGGCCTCGCCCGTCGCGCGCCGCATCGCCCGCGAGCGCGGGCTGGAGCTCGCGAGCGTGACCGGAACCGGCCCCGGCGGGCGGATCGTGAAGTCCGACGTCGAGGCGGCGGCCGGCGAGACGCCCGCGACGCCTCCGGCGGCGGCGCCCGCCCCGGCGCCCGCGGTCGCGAGCGGCGGCGACGGCAAGGCGGGCCGCGGCGAGGTCTCGCAGCAGGAGCTCACGCGCCTGCAGCAGACCGTCGCCCGCCGGATGGCCGAGTCCAAGGCGACCGCGCCCGACTTCACGATCGCGCTCGAGGTCGACATGGACGCCGCCGTGGAGCTGCGCGCGCAGCTCAAGACGGCCGCGGGCGACGCCCCCGCGCCCTCGTACAACGACTTCGTCGTGAAGGCTGCCGCGCTGGCGCTGCGCGAGTTCCCGCGCGCCAACGGCGCCTACCGCGACGGCCGCTTCGAGCTCTACTCGCGCGTGAACGTCGGCATCGCCGTCGCGGGCCAGGACGCGCTCGTCGTCCCGACCGTCTTCGACGCCGATCAGAAGAGCCTCGGCGCGATCGCCCGCGAGGCGCGCGCGCTGGCCGAGCGGGTCCGCAGCGGCGCGATCACGCCGCCCGAGCTCTCGGCCGGAACCTTCACGGTCTCGAACATCGGCATGTACGGCATCCGCCGCTTCACGCCGGTCATCAACCCGCCGCAGGCGGCGATCCTCGCGGTCGGCGAGCTGGCGCAGCGGCCCGTCGTCCGCGACGGCGAGATCGTCGCGCGGCACGTCTTCGAGCTCACGCTCGTGAGCGACCACCGGATCCTCTACGGCGCCGACGCCGCCGCCTTCCTGGCGCGCATCCGCCAGCTGCTCGAGCAGCCGCTGCGGCTCGCCCTCTAATCCGGGAAGCGCCGTGGGCGTGAGGCCCGTCGGCGCTTCGGCTAGTCGTGGAGGTTCGGCGTGCGATCGGGATCGCGGACGATGCCCGGGGGCCGCTGCGTGGTGTTCACCAGCAGACAGAGCGGCAGCGTCTCGCGTCCGTACACGCACACGCGGTAGCTGTCCGGCTCCAGACGCCGGACGTCCGGCGCGGCCAGCCCCGCCCGGAAGTGTGGCGCCGATGAGAGCACGTAATCGTGCGCCGCGAGCAGTGCGGCGGCGCGCGCGGCGTGCTCGTGCCGCAGCCCCGCGCGATGCACGAGCCCACCCGTGAGAAGCGCCAGCGAGACGACCGCGAGCAGCGCCGTCCCGGCGTAGTCGCGCGCGATCATCCGCGGCAGGTCTGGGCGCGCGCGACGCACCAACATCCCCGCGAACGGCGCCGCGACACCGACGGCGACGAGGTTGAAGAAGCCGGCGAGCAGCAGCGCGCCCGCCGTGTCCGGCCCGTCGCCCTGGAACGGCAGCCGCGTGACGAGCAGCGCGTCGACGACCGTCAGCGCCCCGAACGCGGGCCACTGCCACGCTCCCCGCATCCGCCAGCGCAGACGCGGCCAGAAGACCGGCTCGACCATGGTCAAGGGCAAGGCTAACCAGCCATGCCGTACCCTTGGCTGCGCAACTGCCGGCGTCGAGGGGGAGCCTTGAGCGCCTGACCGTCGACCCCGGGCTCAAGCGGAGATCCCGCTCGCCCGGAATCGCGCCCTCCGGCGATCCCGGGTGGCGCACGGACACACGAAAGGGTGACAAACGCCAGATGGCGACCGAAACGGCCGCGTCGGTATTGGCCGACGTAACGCAGCACCTGACCACGGAGGACCGGGTCGGGTTGTTCCGCGCGATGCTCACGATGCGCGGGGTGGAGGAGCGCGCGATGACGCTCTACCGCCAGGGGAAGGTGCCTGGCAGCTTCTATGACGGCTTCGGCCAGGAGGCCGTCTCCGCCGGGCCGGCGTGGGCGATGGCGGCGGAGGACCGCCTCTGCATCCTGCACCGCGACCTCGCGGCGCACATCATCCGCGGCGTCGAGCCGTGGCGCATCTTCGCCCAATACATGGGCCGCGCCGACGGGATCACGCGCGGGCGCGACGGGAACGTCCACTTCGGTGACCGCACGAAGGGCTGCGTCGGCATGGTGTCGATGCTGCCGGACATGATGCTGGTCGCCACCGGCCTGGCGATGGCGTTCAAGCTCCGCGGCGAGGCCCGCTGCGCGATCACGTGGTTCGGCGACGGCTCGACCTCGCGCGGCGACTTCCACGAGGCGATGAACTGGGCCGGCGTCCAGAAGCTGCCGGTGATCTTCGTGCTGGAGAACAACCAGTACGCGTACTCGACGCCGCTCGACCAGCAGTTCGCCGTCAATCCTGTCGCGCGCGCCGCGGCGTACGGGTTCCCCGGCGTCTCGGTCGACGGCAACGACCCCGAGGCGATGTTCGAGGCCACGCGCGTCGCGCGCGAGCGCGCACTCGCCGGCGAGGGCCCGACGCTGATCGAGGCCGTGACCATGCGCATGCACGGCCACGCGGCGCACGACGACATGAAGTACGTCCCGACCGAGAAGGTCGAGGAGTGGCGCGCGAAGGATCCGATCGACCGCCAGGAGAAGCGCCTGGACGCGATCGGCGCCGACACGGCCGCCGTCCGCCAGGAGGTCAAGGCGCTGATCGACGAGTCCGTCGAGCGCGCGCTGCAGTCGCCGATGCCCGACGGCGGCACGGCCGTCGAGGGCCTGTTCGCCGACGAGCCGGCGCTGCTCGAGGACGGCAACGCCCCCTGGTCCGGGTTCAGGAGCGCCTGATGCCCACGATGACCTACCTGCAGGCGATCTCGGACGCCATGCGCGAGGAGATGCGCGCCGACGAGCGCGTGTTCTTGATGGGCGAGGACATCGGCACCTTCGGCGGCGCCTTCAAGGTGACCGACGGCTTCATCGACGAGTTCGGGCCCAAGCGCGTGATGGACACGCCGCTGGCCGAGTCGGCGATCGTCGGCTGCGCGATCGGCGCGGCGGTCGAGGGCATGCGCCCGATCACCGAGATGCAGTTCTCGGACTTCGTCTCCTGCGGCTTCGACCAGCTGGTCAACGTCGCGGGCAAGACCTACTACCGGATGGGCCTGTCGGTGAACATCACCGTCCGCCTGCCCTCCGGCGGCGGCTTCTCCGGCGGCCCGTTCCACTCGCAGAACCCCGAGGCGTGGTTCATGCACGCGCCGGGCCTGAAGATCGTCGCGCCGAGCACGGCCGAGGACGCCAAGGGCCTGCTGATCGCGGCGGTGCGCGACCCGAACCCGGTGCTGTTCATGGAGCACAAGCACCTGTACCGGCGCGTGAAGGGCGAGGTGCCGGCCGGCACCTACGAGACGCCGTTCAGCGCGCGCATCGCCCGCGAGGGGACCGACCTGACGGTGATCGCGTACGGCGCGATGGTCCACACCGCGCTGGAGGCGACCGAGGACCTGGACGCGTCGGTCGAGGTGCTCGACCTGCGCTCGCTCGTGCCGCTCGACGAGGAGGCGATCCTGCGCTCGGTGCGCAAGACGTCGAAGGTCGTGATCGTCGACGAGGCCAACCAGACGTGCGCCGCCGGCGCGCAGGTCGCCGCGATCATCGCCGAGAAGGGCTGGGAGGACCTCGACGGCCCGGTCGTGCGCGTGTCCACGCCCGATGTGCCGATCCCGTTCTCGCCGCCGCTCGAGCAGGCGGTGCTCCCGCAGGTTGACGACGTGAGGGAGGCGTGCCGTGAGCTCCTCGAGTACTGAGACCTATGTCGACGTCACGATGCCCCAGATGGGCGTCTCCGTCGCCGAGGGCACCGTCGTCGAGTGGAAGAAGCAGGTCGGCGACTGGGTGCAGGCCGACGAGATCATCGCCGCGATCTCGACCGACAAGATCGACACCGACGTCGAGTCGCCGGCCACGGGCCGCGTCGCCGAGATCATCGTGCAGGTCGGCGAGACCGTGGACGTCGGCACCGTGATGGCCCGAATCGCGACGGACGCGAAGCCCGGCGAGGCGCACGTGTCTGAGAACGGCCTGGGCACGGGCGAGGCCGCGGCGGCGATCGAGGCGCCCGGCGAGGCCGGCGAGCTGCAGGGCGACGCGGAGCCGGCGGACGGCGCCACGGCCCAGCGGCCGCGGCCGGCCGGCGACGGCGGTCGCCGCTACTCGCCGGTGGTCATGCGGATCGCCGCCGAGCACGGGATCGACCTCTCCCAGGTCGAAGGCACCGGCCGCGGCGGGCGGGTACGCAAGCAGGACGTGCTCGCGCATCTCGAGGCCGCGCCGGCCCAAGAGCCGCCGATGCACATCGAGAGCCCGTACCGCCCCGACGAGCCGGCGGCGCCGAAGACGCGCGAGCCGAGGTTCACGCGACCGGAGCCCGCCGCGCCGGCGCCCGCCGCCGCCTCGGTTGCGGCCGGCGGCGCGACGCTCTCGCGCATGCGCCAGGCGATCGGCTCGCGCATGGTCCAGTCGCTGCAGACCGCGGCGACCTGCACCACGATCGCCGAGGCCGACATGAGCCGGATCGAGGTGGCGCGCAAGCAGGCGGGGCTCACGTACCTGCCCTACCAGGCGCGCGCGACGATCGAGACGCTGCTCGAGATGCCGCAGCTCAACGCGACGCTCGAGGGCGACACGCACACCGTCTACACGGACGCGGTCCACCTCGGCATCGCGGTCTCGCTCGGCACCGGCGGGCTGATCGTGCCGGTCATCCGCGACGCGCAGGACCTCTCGGTCGAGGGCCTGTCCAAGCGCATCAAGGACCTGGCCAAGCGCGCCCGCGCGAACCAGCTCACGCCGGACGAGGTCTCCGGCGGCACGTTCACGATCACCAACCCGGGCCCCTACGGCTCGATCATGGCGACGCCGGTGATCAACCTGCCGCAGGTCGGCATCCTCGACACCGAGTCGGTCGTCAAGCGCCCCGTGGTCGTCACCGACGAGCTGGGCAACGACTCGATCGCGATCCGCTCGATGACCTACCTGTGCATGTCCTGGGACCACCGCGCGCTCGACGGCGCGGCCGCCGCCCAGTTCCTCAGCGCACTGCGCAAGAAGCTGGAGAACTGGCCGATCAACTAGGCGAGTCTGACGGACACCCGCCCCGGGGCGACAGCGCCGGGGCGGGACAGACCTGCGTCAGCCTGATGGCATCGAAGCGGTCGATCGGAAGAGTCTTCTAAAGCGTCGAGGAGATCGACCGATATCCGGGTTGTGAACCCGGAGATCGGCACCCTGACGCTCAGCACCGCCTCGGCCCCGGCTCGGAAGCCGTGGCTCGAGCACTGGCTGGACACGTGCCGCGACCTCTCCGCGCTCACGGCGACGCACCCGATGATGGACGCGGTCATCGACGAGATCGACGGCCGCATGATCCGCGTCGGCGACCAGTGGCTCGCCGACTTCGCGTCCTGCAACTACCTCGGCTTCGACCTCGACCGCGAGATCGTCGAGTCGATCCAGCCCTACCTGGAGGCCTGGGGCACGCACCCGAGCTGGTCGCGCCTGCTCGGCAGCCCCGTGCTCTACGAGCAGATCGAGGAGCGGCTCACCGCGCTGCTCGGCAGCGAGGACTCGCTCGTGCTGCCGACGATCACCCACATCCACATGTCGGTCATCCCGCTGCTGGCCGCGTCCGGCACGATCTTCCTCGACTCGCGCGCCCACAAGACGATCTACGACGGCTGCCAGGTCGCCCGCTCGCGCGGCGCCGCCGTGCGCCGCTTCCGCTTCGAGGATCCGGACCACCTCGACGAGCTGCTCAGCGCCGAGCGCGACCCCACCCGGCTCGTCTGCATGGACGGCGTGAACAGCATGACCGGCAACGCGCCCGACCTGCGCGCGTTCGCCGAGGTCGCCCGCCGGCACGGCGCGCTGCTGTACGTCGACGACGCGCACGGCTTCGGCGTGATCGGCGAGCGCGGCCCCGGCGAGCTCTCGCCCTACGGCAGGCGCGGCAACAGCGTCGTCCGCTACGCCGGCGAGACCTACGACGGCATCGTGCTGGTCGGCGGCTTCTCGAAGTCCTACTCGTCGCTGCTCGCGTTCATCGCCTGCCCGACCGAGGTCAAGCAGCTGCTCAAGGTCGCGGCGCCGCCGTACCTGTACTCCGGGCCCTCACCCGTCGCCTCGCTGGCGACGGTGCTGGCCGGCTTCGACGTCAACGAGCGACGCGGCGACGCGCTGCGCGCGCACCTGCACGCGCTCACCGTGCGCGTCCTCGACGCGCTGGAGCGCCTGGACGTCGCGACGCCCAATCGCTCCGCCTTCCCGATCATCGAGATCCCGCTGCGCGACCACGACCGCATCGACGCGGTCGGGCGCTTCCTGTTCGAGCGCGGCGTCTATGTCACGCTCGCCGCCTACCCGCTCGTCCCCAAGGACGAGGTCGGCTTCCGCGTCCAGCTCACCGCCGCCAACACCGTCGAGGAGGTCGACCGGCTGATCGCCGCGGTGACCGAGCTCGTGGAGCGCGGAGAGCTGCGCAAGGCGTCCGCCGCGGCCGAGAGGGCGGCCGCATGACCTGGCTGCGCCGCCCCCCGCTGTGGGCGGCGTACCTCGCGCTCGGCGCCCTCGGCTGCGCCGCGTACCTCTTCCTCGCGCCGCTGAAGGGCAGCGGCCCGTTCATGAACCTGATCGGGCTCACGCCCGTGATCGCGATCTTCGCCGGCGTGCGCCGCTACAAGCCGGCCGCCGCGCAGGCGTGGCACCTGCTCGCCGCCGGCTCGGCGCTGTTCTGGCTCGGCGACCTCTACACCTACAGCTACCCGCATCTGCTGCACGCCGAGGTGCCGTTCCCCTCGTTCGGCGACGGGCTGTACATCCTGATGTACCCGGTCATGATGGCCGGCCTGCTGATCCTCGTGCGCCGGCGCTCGGGGAGCAGCGATCGCAGCAGCCTGATCGACGGCGCGATCCTCACGCTCGGGCTCGCGCTGCCCCAGTGGATCTCGCTGGTCGCGCCGTACCTGCACGCCGACGACCTCGGGCTCCTGGGCAAGCTCGTCTCGGTCGCCTATCCGGCCGGGGATGTGATCCTGCTCGGCGCCGCCGTCCGCCTCGCGCTCGACGCCGGGCGCCGCGAGACCGCGTTCTACTTCCTCAGCGGCAGCATCGCGCTGCTGCTCGTCACCGACTTCGTCTACGGCCTGCTGACGCTGCACGGCGTCTACGACCACCAGCTGTGGCTCGACGCGGGCTGGATCGGCTCCTACGTGCTGTGGGGCGCGGGCGGCCTGCACCCGTCGATGGCGCGGATCGACGAGCCGGTGCCCGGGCGCGAGGTCGTGCTCACGCCGTTCCGCCTCGCGCTGCTCACGTGCGCCTCGGTGATCGCGCCGGCGATCGGCCTGATCCACGACCTGCGCGCGAACGACTACGACTACATGTTCATCCGGCTGGCCTCGATCGGGCTGTTCGGCCTCGTCATCGTCCGCATGGCCGGGCTCGTGCGCCAGCGCGACCGGTCGCTGGATCGCGAGCGCGTCCTCAGCCGCGCCGGCGCCGAGCTCGTCGTCGCCGCGACGCGCGACGAGGTCGACCGCGTCGTGGCGGCCGCCGCGCGGTCGCTCGCCGGCCCGCACGCCGTCGCCTCGCTGTGCCTTCGCGACGCCGAGGGGGAGCTGCGGATCACCGCGACCGCGGGCGACTGGTCGTGTGAGGCCCTTCCCGCCGGCCGGCTCTTCGAAGCCGTGACCGGCGGCGAGGCCGCGCTGCGGCTGACCGCGCAGGAGGCGCTCGCGGCCGGCCTGCCCGCCGACCGCCGGCACGTGCTCGTCGTCCCGCTCGCCGCCCGCCGCGCGCAGGCCGGCGCGCTGCTCGTCGCCGACACCGCCGCCGCCGACAAGGCCCAGCGCAGTGCCGCGCAGGCGCTCGCCTCGCAGGCGGCGCTCGCGGTCGACAGCGCGGTGCTGACCGAAGAGGTTCACCGGCGCCGCAGCGAGGCGCGCTTCGGCGCGATGGTGCGCCACGCGAGCGACATCATCACCGTGGTCGACCGCGACACGACCGTCACGTACCAGAGCCCGTCGATCGAGCGCATCCTCGGCTACGGCGCCGACGACCTGCTCGGCACGCGCTTCGACCAGCTCGTGTCCGAGGGCGACCGCGTGGCCCTCGCGCACGCCGTCGGCATCGCCGCCGCGAGCGACGCGCCGGAGGCGCTGGAGTGCTCGCTCGCCCACCGCGACGGCGGCGTGCGCCACTTCGAGATCCTGATGACCAACCTGCTCGACGTCGAGCACGTGGGCGGCATCCTGCTCAACGCGCGCGACGTGAGCGAGCGCAAGGCGTTCGAGGCCGAGCTGACCCACCAGGCGTTCCACGACACCGTCACGGGGCTCGCGAACCGCGCGATGTTCACCGAGCGCGTGCGCCAGGCGCTCGCGCGCGGGCGCCGCCAGGACCGCTGCCTCGCGGTGATCTTCGTCGACCTCGACGACTTCAAGATGATCAACGACTCGCTCGGCCACGCCGCCGGCGACGAGGTGCTCGTCGAGGTCGCCCGGCGCCTGGACTCCAACGTCCGCGGCGCCGACACCGCCGCCCGCTTCGGCGGCGACGAGTTCGCCGTGCTGCTGGAGGACATCGCCGACAGCCAGGACGCCGCCGACGCCGCGCAGCGCATCATCGAGATGCTCGCCGTGTCGATGCGCGCCGGCCATCGCGAGGTCACCGTGCGCGGCAGCATCGGCATCTCGGTCGCGGTCGCCGACGACGCGCGCAACGCCGAGGAGCTGATCCGCGACGCCGACGCCGCGATGTACATCGCCAAGCGTGACGGCAAGGGCGCCTACCGCCTCTTCGAGCCCGCCATGCACGAGGGCGTGCTCGCCCGCCTGGAGCTGCGGACCGACCTTCAGCGCGCGATGGAGTCAGGGCAGCTCGAGCTGTACTACCAGCCCGTCGTGCGCCTCGCCGACGGCGCCGTGACGGGCGTCGAGGGGCTGCTGCGCTGGCGCCACCCCGAGCGCGGGATGATCTCTCCGGTCGAGTTCATCCCGATCGCCGAGGAGACGGGCCTGATCATCCCGATCGGGCGCTGGGTGCTGCGCGAGGGCTGCCGCCACGCGCGCCGGCTGGAGTCGGCCGGCGCCGAGAAGGCCCCGCGCATGAGCATCAACCTGTCGCTCAAGCAGATCCAGCACTCCGACATCGTCGCCGACGTCCGCGACGCGCTCGAGGAGTCGCAGCTCCCGCCCGAGCGGCTCGTGCTCGAGATCACCGAGTCGGTCCTGATGGACGACACCGACCTCGCCGTCGAGCGGCTGCGCGCGCTGAAGGAGCTGGGCGTCGGCCTCGCGCTGGACGACTTCGGCACCGGCTACTCGTCGCTGAGCTACCTCAGCCGCTTCCCGGTCGACATCCTCAAGATGGACCGCTCCTTCCTGCAGGAGGGCTCGTCGCCCGGCGCCCGCAGCCTCGCGACGGCGGTCGTCGGCCTCGGCGCCACGCTGGCGCTCGAGGTGGTCGCCGAGGGCATCGAGGTGACCGAGCAGTGGGAGGCGCTGCGCGAGCTCGGCTGCGACCTGGGCCAGGGCTTCCTGTTCGCGCGCCCGATGGACGCCGACGCGTCGGTGGCCTTCGTGACCGCCCCGCATGCACCATAGCTACGAGGCGCTGGACCGCGGCGGCGGCATCGCGCGGCGCGGGCTGCTCGCGCCGCTGCGCCACCGCGACTTCCGGCGCCTGTGGATCGGCACCTGCGCGTCGCTGCTCGGCGACGGCGCGTTCGTCGTGGCGCTCGCGTGGCAGGTCTACGCGCTCACCGACGCGCCGACGGCGATGGGCGTCGTCGGCGTCGCGATGACCGTCTCGACGATCGCGTTCCTGCTGATCGGCGGCGTGGCGAGCGACCGCTTCGACCGGCGCCGCGTGATGCTGGCCGCCGACGCGCTGCGCTTCGCCGCCGTCGGGACGCTCGCCGCGCTGGCGCTGACCGGCGCGCTGGAGCTGTGGCACATCGTCGTGCTGGCGGTCGCCTACGGCACCGGGCAGGCCTTCTACGCGCCGGCGTTCGACGCGCTCGTCCCCGGCCTGCTGCCCGAGACCGACCTTGCACAGGCCAACGCGCTCGACCAGGTCGTGCGGCCGATCGCGCTGCGGATGGCCGGGCCCGCGCTCGGCGGCGCGATCACGGGCGCGTTCGGCGCGGGCGCCGCGTTCGCGCTCGACGCCGCGTCGTTCGCGGCCTCGGCCGTGGCGCTGCTGATGCTCTCCTCCACCGCCGCGCCCGCGCGCGGCGACGCGCCGACGCTGATCGGCGAGCTGCGCGACGGGGTGCGCTTCCTGCGCGGCCGGGCGTGGCTGTGGGCGACGTTCGCCACCGCGGCGATCGCGTACATGCTGTTCATGGGCCCGGTCGAGGTGCTCGTGCCGCTCGTCGTCAAGGACGAGCTCGGCGCCGGCGCGGGCTCGCTCGGCGCCGTCTTCGCCGCCGGCGGGCTGGCCTCGGTCATCGCCGCCGTGCTGCTCGCCTGGCGCGGGATGCCGCGGCGCGACATGACGTTCATGATCGTGGCCTGGACGCTCGCCACGCTCGCCGTCGCCGGCTACGGACTTGGCACCGCGGTCTGGCAGCTGATGCTCGCCAGCGCGCTGTTCAACGCGCTCGAGACGGTCGGGACGATCGTCTGGGCGACGATGAAGCAGCGCCACGTGCCCTCCGCGATGCTCGGCCGCGTCTCCAGCCTGGACTGGCTGATCTCGATCGGCCTGCTGCCGGTCTCGTTCGCGCTCGCAGGTCCGGTCAGCGGCGCGATCGGACCGCGCGCGACGCTCGTCGGCGCCGCGCTGCTCGGCGCCGCGGTGACGGCCGCGACCCTGCTCGTTCCGGGCGTGCGCGCCGTCGAGGGCGTGCGCTCGCGGCACGGCCGGCCGGAGCCCGCGACCGCCTGAACGCGTTCACTAAGCTCGGAGCATGGATCTGCTCGTCTGCAACCTCGGCACGGTCGAGTACGGCGAGGCGGCCGCGCTCCAGGAGCGCCTGCGCGAGCGCGTGATCGGGGGCGAGCTGCCGGATCTGATGCTGCTGCTCGAGCACCCGCCGGTGTATACGGTGGGCCGCCGCTCGGACTCAGATGAGCTGCCGCTGCCCGAGGAGCACTACAAGTCGCTCGGCATCGACGTCGTGCGCACGCCGCGCGGCGGCAAGCTGACCTACCACGGCCCCGGGCAGCTCGTCGGCTACCCGATCATGCACGTCGCCAACGTCCCCGGCTACATCCTCACGATGGAGCGCGCGATCGTCGCCGCCCTCGGACGGGCCGGCATCGAGGCGACCACGAGACTCGGGCACAAGCACGTCGGCGTGTGGGTCGGGGAGCGCAAGATCGCCTCGGTCGGCGTGCACCTCTCGCACGGCGTCTCGAGCCACGGGTTCGCCGTCAACGTCGACAATGACCTGGCGCCGTTCGACTGGGTCGTCGCGTGCGGGCTGCCGGACGTGCGGATGACCTCGATGGCCGCCGAGGGCGCGTCCGAGGGCGTCGCGTGCTTCCGCAAGCGCATGGGCCACGCGTTCTGCGAGGCGTTCGGATTCCGCCAGCGGCTCGTGACGCCCGCCCGGCTCGGCATCGAGCAGCCGGTTCCGGCGTAGATGGACGTCGGCCTCGCGTACTTCCCGACCGACGACGGGATCGATCCCGCCACGCTCGCGCGCGCGGCGGAGGAGCACGGCTACGAGTCGCTCTGCATCGCCGAGCACACCCATATCCCGACGTCGCGCGAAAGCCCGTACCCCGGCGGCGGGGAGCTGCCGCGCAAGTACTTCCACACCCACGAGTCGTGGGTCGCGCTCGCCTACATGGCGGCGGCCACCGAGCGGCTGAAGATCGGCACCTCGGTCTCGCTGGTCGTCGAGCACGACCCGATCCTGCTGGCCAAGCAGGTCGCGTCGCTCGACCGGCTCTCGGGCGGGCGGGTGATCTTCGGGGTCGGCGCGGGCTGGAACCGCGAGGAGATGCGCAATCACGGGACCGACTTCGACCGCCGCTTCGGGATCATGCGCGAGAAGGTCGAGGCGATCAAGGCGATCTGGTCGCAGGACGAGCCGGAGTACCACGGCCGCTACGTCGACTTCGATCCGATCTGGTGCTGGCCGAAGCCGGTGCAGTCGCCGCTGCCGGTCTACATCGGCGGCAACGGCCCCAAGGTCCACGACCGGGTGCTGCGCTACGGCGACGGCTGGACGCCGAACATGAAGGACCTCGGCGAGCTGCGTGAGCGCGTCGCCGAGCTGCGCGAGCGCGCCGGCGGGCACGTGCCGGTGACCTACTACGGCGCTACGCCGGAGACCCTGGACACCGTCGCGGAGGCCGGCGCGGACCGCGCGCTGATCGTGATCGAGTCGGCCCCCGAGGCCGAGGTGCTCGCCTCGATACCCTCGATCAGGTAAGCAGCCCCTCCGCCCCACCCCGATCATCCGACCTGATATGAGCGCCGAGCCCCTCCTCCGAGTCCATCAGACCCGCTCCCGGGCCAACCCGGGAGGGATGGACGTCACGAAGGTGCTGGGCGAGGACGTCCTGCCGTTCCGCACGCGCAAGCCCTCGTGGTTCAAGGTGCCGCCGCCCGGCAGCGCCAAGTACCGCGAGTTGAACAAGCAGATCAAGGACGAGGGCCTGCACACGGTCTGCCAGGAGGCGGCCTGCCCGAACGTCGGCGACTGCTGGGAGCGCGGCACGGCCACGTTCATGATCCTCGGCGACACCTGCACGCGCCGCTGCGGGTTCTGCAACGTCAAGACCGGCAAGCCGACGTGGAACGACCCGCTGGAGCCGCTGCGCGTCGCGCGCTCGGTCGCGCGCATGGGCCTGCGCCACGCGGTCGTGACGAGCGTCGACCGAGACGACCTGCCCGACTACGGCGCGTCGGTCTGGTGCGGCGTGATCCGCTCGATCCGGATGCAGGCGCCCGAGTGCAAGATCGAATGCCTGACGCCCGACTTCCGCGGCGAGGAGATGCCGCTCGCGAAGGTGATCGCCGAGCGTCCCGACGTCTTCAACCACAACGTCGAGGTGGTGCCGCGGCTGTACCCGGTCGCCCGCCGCGGCTCGCGCTGGGAGCGCTCGCTGCGGGTCCTGGAGAACGCGCGCGAGATGGGCGAGGGCGAGGTCGTCACCAAGTCGGGCCTGATGGTCGGGCTGGGCGAGACGCACGACGAGATGGTCGAGGCCTTCTCGGACCTGCGCGACGCGGGCGTGTCGATCCTCACCGTGGGCCAGTACCTGCGCCCGACCGAGCGCCACCTGCCGGTCGTCCGCTACTGGCACCCGGACGAGTTCAAGGCGCTCGAGGTCGCGGCCTACGAGCTGGGCTTCGAGCACATCGCCGCCGGCCCGCTCGTCCGCTCCTCCTACCACGCGGACGAGCACGTCAAGCAGGACCGGCCCGGCGTCGGGCCTCTCGCGGCTGTCTAAGGCGATGCAGCCCCTCCGCCCCACCCCGATCATCCGAACCTTAAGGCGATGCAGCCCCTCCGCCCCACCCCGATCATCCGACCTTAGTTATCTCAGGGTGAAGGCGGCCACGAGCTGAGACAGCTCGGAGGCGGTCTCGGCGAGGACGTTGGCCGAGCCGGCCATCGACTGCGCCGACAGCGACGTCTCCTGTGCGGTCGCGGTGACCTGCTCGGAGGCGGCGCTCGTGACCTCGGCGACGGCGGTGACCTCGCCCATGTCATGCTCGACGCCGCCGATGCGCTCGGCGATCTGGGCGATCGCGGCGGCGATGCCCTCCACGCGGGCGGCCATGTCGTCGACGCTGCGGCCCACGACCGCGAACGCCTCGCGCGCACCGTCGACGCTCGCGGCGCCCGCCGCCGTGCGCTCGGCGCCGGCTTCGATCACCTGCGCGGTGCGCGCCGTGACCGTCTGCATCTCGCGGATCAGGCCGGCGATCGTGCCGGCGGCGCGCTCTGACTCCTCGGCGAGCTTGCGCACCTCGTCGGCGACGACGGCGAAGCCCTTGCCGGACTCGCCGGCGCGCGCCGCCTCGATCGCGGCGTTGAGCGCGAGCAGGTTCGTCTGCTCGGCGATGCTGGTGATCGTCGCGGCGATGCCGCCGATGTCGTCGGACTTGGCGCTGAGGCCGCGGATCGACTCCGCGGCCGCGCCGGAGGACTCGCGCACCGCGCGCATCGCCTCGAACACCTCGCCGACGGCGGCGCCGCCGGCCTCGGCGGCCTGGCGCGTGCGCTGCGCGGCCGCGACGGTCTCCTGCGCGTCGGCGACGCCCTGCTGGGTCGCGGCGGCGACCTCGTCGGTCGTGGCGCGGGCCGAGCCGGTGCGGTGGACCTGCGTCTCCGCGCCGCGGGCGACGTCGGCGACCGCCTGGGCGATCTCGGCGACCGCCCGGCCGGTCTGCTCGGACGCGCCGGCCATCTCGCGCGAGGTGCCGGAGACGCTCTCGGCGCCGCGGGCGACGCGGCCGATCGCCTCCGCCAGCGCGGCACGCGTCCCGTTGTAGGCGTCCACCGACGCGCGCGTGTCCTCGCGCACGGCGTTGACGGCGCGGGCGACGTCGCCCAGCTCGTCGCGGCTGGGCCGTGCGATCGGCTCGGTCTCCGGGACCACCTCGACGGTGAGGTCGCGGCGCGAGATCGCCTCCAGGCCGGCGCGCAGGGCGGTCGTGTCGCGCTCGGCGAGCGAGCGCAGGCGCCCGGAGATCTCGCTGACGGCGGCGCGCACGGAGACGAAGAAGCCGGCGAACAGGTACAGCGCCGCGAGCAGCGCGAGGCCGAACACGACGGCGAGCTTGGTGCGGGCGCGCGCGAGCTTGTCGACGCGGGCCTTCAGGAGCTGATCGAGGACCGGCGTGGTGACGGCCTCCATCTTCGCGACCGCTGCCACGCGGCCGGTCTTGGCGCCCTTGACGGCGCCGAGCGGGCCGGAGAGCTCCTCGCGCAGGCTCGAGCGCACGGTGTGCGTGAACGCGGTCCCGAGCCCGTCCGAGAGCAGCCCCAGCGTGCCGGAGAGGCCGCCCTTGGCGGTCGCGAGCGCCACGCGCTGGTCCATCGTCCCGCCGGCGCCGGCGATCAGCGCGAGATCGCCCGTCCGGCCCGCCTGATCGGCCGCCGTCGGGAGCTTCGTGATCAGCGTGTCCATCAGGTAGTACGTGTCGAGGTCGGGATCGAGGATCAGGTTCGAGCCGTTGGCGACCTGCACCACGAGGCCGAGCGCGCCGCTGACGGCGGGGGTCCACGCGTCGAACGCGCCCTGCCCGGAGGCCGTGGTCCGGGACGCCTTGGCGATCGTGCCCTTGAGCCCGTCCCACAGCTTGGTGGTCTCCAGCGCCTCGCCCTCGGACGTCTGCGCCGCGTCGACGGCGGCGATCGCGTCGTCGAGCGAGGGCGCCCGCGCGCCGCGCACGGCGGCCGAGCGCGCCTGCACCAGCCGCACCACGAGCGCGTTGGCCGGCTCGAGGTAGATCATGCCGACGCGCTCCTTTGCGGAGAACGCGATCTGGGCGCCCTGCTGGGTCCAGTACGCGCGCAGGGCCAGGACGGCGGGCACGAGCAGCACGAGGCCGATCAGCGCGAACTTGCGCGCATACGTCAGGCGCGCCATCAGCGATGACGCGGGGCGGAAGAGGGGAGTCACTTTGACCGTCGCAGGTCGGAGGGCGGTAAGCCACTTGTCGACCGATCGGGGGAAAACCTGAGGCTTCCGCCCCGCGTTCCCGTGTCACGCCGACCGGCTACCGTTGGGGCCCCGCCCGTGCTGCCGTTGCGCGACAACATCCCGACGAGCAGGCCTGCCGTCGTCACGATCGCGCTGATCGCGATCAACGTCCTCGTCTACTTCTTCTGGCAGAAGGGCGGCCTGACGCTCGGCGACCCGAGCAGCGCGCAGTACATCTGCAACCTGCAGGACCACGCCGCGATCCCGTACGAGATCACGCACCCGGGCCACCAGGTGGAGATCGCCACCGGCTGCCCCTCGCCGCCCACCGCCGCGACGTGGACGACGGTCTTCACCGCCATGTTCATGCACGGCGGCCTGCTGCACCTCGGCGGCAACATGCTGTTCCTGTGGATCTTCGGCAACAACGTCGAGGACGCGATGGGCTCGGTGAAGTTCGTCGTCTTCTATCTGCTCGGCGGCATCGCGGCGCTCGTGCTCCAGGTGGTCGTCAGCCCCGGCTCGCAGGTGCCGACGATCGGCGCGTCCGGCGCGATCGCCGCCGTGCTCGGCGCCTATCTCGTTCTCTACCCACGGGCGAGGGTCGTGACGGTGATCTTCATCGTGTTCTTCTTCACGATCCTCGAGCTGCCCGCGCTGCTCGTGCTCGGCTTCTGGTTCCTGCAGCAGGCGCTGTTCGGCTACTTCGACCTCGCGAACCCCGGCGGCGGGGGCGGCGGCGTCGCGTACTTCGCGCACGTCGGCGGGTTCGTCTTCGGCCTGCTGGCCGTGCGGGTGCTGGCCAAACGCCCGCCGCCGCCGCAGGCCCGGACCTCCTGGGCGCGCTGAGCGATGCCCTACCACGCTGTCCACAGCCGCCGGCGCCGGCGGGCCTCAGGCGTTCTCGCCGCCCTGATCCTGCTCGTGTGCGCGGGCGTGGCCGCCGCGATCCTCCTGCAGCGCGATCCGCAGCCGCGGGCGGCCGGAGCCCCGACGCCGCAGGCGCCACTGACCGACACGGGGACGGCGCCGCTGGCCGGCGGCGGGACCGCGCCCTCGCCGCTGGCCGTGCGGCTCGAGGATCCGCGCGACGCGGTCAAGCTCCGGTTCAAGCAGCCGCCGCGCTCGGCGCTGCTGTTCGACCTCGACACCGGGCGCGTGCTGTGGCGGCGCGACCCGACGCGCGTGCTGCCGATCGCGTCGCTGACGAAGATGATGACCGCCCTGGTCGTCGTCGACCGCGTGCCCGAGGGCGCGAAGGTGCTCGTCACCAAGCAGGCGCTCGCCTATCAGGGCTCCGGCGTCGGGCTGCTGCCCAAGGGCAAGCGGATCGGCGTCAACACGATGCTGCACGGGCTGCTGCTGCCCTCGGGCAACGACGCCGCGATCGCGCTCGCCCAGCGCGCCGCCAAGACGGTCCCTCGCTTCGTGCAGCTGATGAACGAGAAGGCCAAGGCGCTCGGGCTCGTCTGCACGCGCTTCTCGACGCCCAGCGGCTTTCTGGACAAGGGCAACCACTCATGCGCGAGCGACCTCGCGGCGGTCGCGCGCGCGGTCCTGCGCGAGCCTCGGCTGGCGCGCATCGTCCGCCGGCGTCAGGCGAAGCTCCCCTTCCCGATCAAGGGCGGAAAGCTCTGGCTCTACAACAACAACCCGCTGCTGCGCCAGGGCTACCCCGGCACGACGGGGCTGAAGACCGGCTACACGGCGGCCGCGGGACGCTGCCTGGTCGCGACGGCGCGGCGCGGCCCGATCAAGCTCGGGGTCGTGCTGCTGCACTCGCCCGACCCCGGCAAGCAGGCGATGCAGCTGCTCGACCGCGGGTTCCGCGCCGAGCGCGTCAGCTGACGATCTCCAGGCAGGTGGGCACCGGCCGCGTCAAGATGCCCGGCGTGCTCACCTCGCGAGACGGGTAAGAGGCCGCGGTGGCCGTCGGCTCCACGACCCCCACCGTGTACCGCCGCCGACGGCTGACCGCCGTCGCGGTGCTGGCCGCCGCGGTCGTGGTCGTGGTCGCCGCCGTCAAGGCGCTCGCGGGCGGCGAGACGGCCGCGCGCTCCCCGGCGCCGGGCGGCGGCGAGCCGGCGGCCGCTAAGGCAAGCCCGGCGAAGGAGCTGCCGCGCGGCGGGCGCACGATCCTGCCCGACTTCCGCGTCGTCGCGTACTACGGCGCGCCACAGGACCACCAGCTCGGGGCGCTCGGCATCGGCACGCCGGCCCAGGCGGTCAAGCGGCTGGAGAAGCAGGCGAAGCCGTACGGGCGCACGACGCGCCCGGTCCTCCCCGCGCTGGAGCTGATCGCCGTCGTCGCCGCCGGGGCGCCGGGCGACGGCGGCCGCTACAACCTGCGCCAGCCCGACTCGGTCATCCGCCGCTATCTCAACGCGGCGCGCAAGGCCAAGGCGCTGCTGCTGCTCGACATCCAGCCGGGCCGCTCGGACTTCTTCACCGAGACCACGCGGCTGCGCAAGTGGCTCAAGGAGCCCGACGTCGGCCTCGCGCTCGACCCCGAGTGGCGGATGGGCCCGGGCCAGGTGCCCGGCAAGGTGATCGGCCGGGTGGGCGCGCGCGAGGTGAACGCGACGACGGCCTGGCTGGCGCAGCTCACCAAGCGCTACGACCTGCCGCAGAAGCTGCTGCTGGTGCACCAGTTCACCGACGACATGATTCCCGAGGCGCAGCTCAAGCCGCGCGACGAGCTCGCCTACGTGCTCAACGTCGACGGCTTCGGGACGCAGTCGCTGAAGGTCGCCAAGTACCACGACTTCGTGAACCAGGCCCCGGAGTTCCGGCGCGGCTTCAAGCTCTTCTACCAGGAGGACACGAGCACGATGTCGCCCAAGCAGGTGATGGCGCTCACGCCGCGGCCGGACGTCGTCGTATACGAGTGACGGCGAGGGCGAAGACGGCCGCGGCGCACGCGACCTCGACGCCCTGCCAGGCGACCTGGCCCGCCGTCAGGCCCTGATGCGCGACGTCGCCGTCGAATGCGGCGGCGGCGAGGCTGAGGCCGGAGGCGGCGGCGAGCACGACGGCGCCGGCGAGCGGCGCGCGCCGCGTGAGGATCGCGAGCCCGGCGAGCACCTCGACGGCGATCAGGAACAGCGGGGCGGACAGCTTCGTGCCGTTGCCGAGCACGTCGCCCAGCTCCCCGACGTCGCCGGTGAGCGCGAGTGCGGCGCCGATCGCGTAGCTGGCGACGAGCGCCGACAGCGCGATGGCGAGCGGTGGTGTCTTGGTCATGCGGCCACGCTACGGGCGCGGCGCGCGCACGCCATCGGCCGCGGGGCGGAAGGCGGTCAGCCCACGGGCTGATGACGAATCCGCCCGCACGGGTTACTTTCGGCACATGCTCCGGCGCCGCGCCGACGTCCTGCTCGCCCTGCTGCTCGCGGTCCCGTCGGTCGTGCAGGCGGTCGTATGGCCGATCGCGGCGATGCCGGTCTCGGTCCTGATCGCGCTGTGCTCGACGCTGCCGATCGCGTGGCGGCGCACGCACCCCATCGTCGCGACGCTGATCGGAACCGCGGTCTGGTTCATCCCGACCGACGGCTACATCGTCACCGGCTACATCGCCGCGTTCATCCTCTACTACTCGCTCGCCGCGCACGTGGAGGACGTCGAGCCGGTGGCGGCGGTGACGGCGTTCGGCGTGGCCGTCTCGATCACCGGCTCGTGGATCAACGGCGAGGTGGCGGGCGAGTACTTCGGCGCCGTCAGCGCGGTGCTGCTGCCCGCGGTCGCCGGCCGCGTGGTACGCCGCCAGCGCGCGCAGACGTCGCTCCTGCGCAAGCTGACCGGCGAGCTCGAGCGCGAGCGCGAGCGCACCGCCGAGCTGGCCGTCGCGGAGGAGCGGGCGCGCATCGCGCGCGAGCTGCACGACGTCGTCGCGCACGCGCTGAGCGTCATCGCGATCCAGTCCGACGGCGCCGACGCCGCGCTCGACGCCGAGCCAGAGCGTGCGCGGCGGCCGCTGCGGGTGATCCGCCGCTCGGCCGAAGAGGCGCTCGGCGAGATGCGGCGGCTGGTCGGCGTGCTGCGCGACCAGGACGAAGGCGAGAGCCTGCAGCCGCAGCCCGGGCTGGCGCAGCTGCCGGGCCTCGTCGAACGCGCCCGCGCGGCGGGCATGCCGGTCACGCTGCACGTCGAGGGGCAGCCGCGCCACGTCCCCGCGGGGCTCGACCTGTCGGCGTTCCGGATCGTCCAGGAGGCGCTCACCAACGTGCACAAGCACGCGCACGGGTCACCGGCTACGGTGCGCGTCGTGTGGGAGCGGCGCGAGCTGTCGCTGCAGGTGCGCGATGGAGGCTCCGCCGAGAAGCGGCCGGCGAACGGCGACGGCCACGGGCTCGTCGGGATGCGCGAGCGCGTGCGCCTGCACGGCGGCGAGCTGCACGCCGGGCGGCTGCCGGGCGGCGGCTTCGAGGTCAGGGCGGTGCTGCCGCTGTGACGAGCGTCCTGATCGCCGACGACCAGGAGCTGGTCCGCGCCGGCTTCCGGCTGATCCTCGAGCTCGCCGGGCTGGAGGTCGCCGGCGAGGCGTCCGACGGCGCGCAGGCGCTCGAGCTCGCGCGTAGGCTCGAGCCGGACGTCGTGCTGATGGACATCCGCATGCCGGGCATGGACGGGATCGAGGCGACGCGGCGGATCGGGCTCGCCGGGCTGCGGACCCGCGTGCTGGTGCTGACGACGTTCGACCTCGACGAGCACGTCTACGACGGGCTGCGCGCGGGCGCCAGCGGGTTCCTGCTCAAGGACGCCGGGCGCGAGCAGCTGGTCGAGGCGATCCGCACGGTCGCCGCCGGCGAGGAGCTGTTCGCGCCGACGGTGCTGCGGCGGCTGGTCGACGCGTACGTCGCGCGGCCCGCGCCGGGCAGGCCGGTCGGCCTCGGCGAGCTGTCCGAGCGCGAGCTGGAGGTGCTGCGGATGATGGGGCGGGGCCTGTCGAACGGGGAGATCGCGGAGGCGCTCGTGATCTCGCCGGCGACGGTCAAGACGCACGTGCGGCACGTGCTCGCCAAGCTGGCGCTGCGCGACCGCGTGCAGGCGGTCGTGCTCGCGTACGAGTCCGGCCTCGTCGCGCCGGGGGCGCCGTGAGGCTCGACCGGACGTTCGGTCGCTCCGCGGAGCTGTCCGGCGGCCTCGCCGCGCTCGGCGTGGGACGCGCCGACCGCGTGGCGGTGTGGCTGCCGAACGGACCCGAGTGGCTCGAGCTGGTGTTCGCGCTGTCGCGGCTGGGCGCCGCGGCGGTCGCGATCAACACCCGCTTCCGCTCGCACGAGGTGCAGGACATCCTCGTGCGCTCCGGCGCCCGCGTGCTCGTCTACGCGCCGGGGTTCAAGGGGATCGACTTCGCCGGCATCCTGGCCGGCGTCGACGCGCCGGCGCTCGAGCACGTGATCGAGCTGCCCTACGACGCGCTGCTGCGCGAGCCGGCGGACGACGCGGGCCGCGACGACGACGCGGCCGTCATCTTCACGTCGTCGGGGACGACCGGCGCGCCGAAGCTCGTCGTCCACACCCAGCACGGGCTCGCGGCGCACGCGGACGCCGTCGCGAGCTCGTTCGGCTACCGGGACGACGGCGCGGTCGTCGGCGCGTTCCTGCCGCTGTGCGGCGTGTTCGGCTTCTGCACCGCGCTGGGCGCGCTGGCGGGCGGTGCGCGGCTGGTATTCGCGCAGGCGTTCGACGGCGCCGCCGAGCTGATCGAGCGCGAGCGGATCACGCACACGAACCTGTCCGACGAGATGCTGCGGCGCCTGCTGGAGACGCCGGAGCGGCTCGGGACGCTGCGCGAAGCGGGCTTCGCCGCCTTCAACCTCGAGCCGCGGCCGCTGATCGACGCCGCCCCCTTCACCGCCTACCAGTGCTACGGCGCGTCGGAGATGCAGGCGCTCGTCGCCCACGCGCCGGCCGCCGCGCCGCCCGAGGCGCGCGCGCTCGCGGGCGGGCAGCCGGTCTCCGAGGACATCCAGGTGCGGATCGCCGACGGCGAGATCCAGGTCCGCGGACCGAACGTGATGGCGGGCTATCTCGGCGACGAGCAGGCCACGCGCGCGGCCTTCACCGAGGACGGCTTCCTGCGCTCCGGCGACCTCGGGCACGAGACAGAGCTGGGCTTCGCCTACGAGACGCGCCGCGCCGAGGCGCTGCGGCTCGCCGGCTTCCTCGTCTCGCCGCGCGAGATCGAGGCGTTCCTCGAGGGCTGCGAGGGCGTGGAGGCCGCGCAGGTGGTCGCCGCCGGGCCGCGGGCCGTCGCGTTCGCGCTGGGAGACTTCGACGCCGAGGCGGTGCTCGCCCGCTGCCGGGCGGAGCTGGCGGCGTTCAAGGTCCCTGAGCGGATCGTCGCGCTCGACGCCTTCCCGATGGCCGACAGCGCGAACGGGCGGCGCGTGCGGCGCGAGGAGCTGCGCGAGCGCGCACGGAAGTTCACCCCGTAGGCGCGGCGGGTACCCCTTGTCCCGGGAGGTTGAGATGAACGAGCTGGTGCACGACCGGCGTCGCTTCACGGCTACCGCGACCGCCGTCTACAGCCTGTACTTCGTCGCGTTCCTCGCCCTGCTGGGATGGGCGCGCGACACGATGAGCAAGGAGGTCGCGGGCATCACGCTCGCCCTGTGGGGCGGCTTGAGCGTCTGCGCGCTGACCCTGGTGTTCGCGCTCATCTACCGCCGTAAGGCGGTCACGTGGGATCGCATGGCGGCGGAGCTGCGGCGATGACCGGCAACTTCAACACGCTTGCCGTCTGCATCTTCGCCGTGGTGCTGGCGATCACGCTGCTGATCACGCGCTGGGCGGCCAAGCGCACGCACAGCGCGACGGAGTTCTACGCCGCGGGCCGCGGGATCGCCGGCCCGGCGAACGGCGTCGCGACCGCGGGCGACTACCTCTCGGCATCGACGTTCCTCGGCTATGCGGGCCTGATGTACCTGTACGGCTTCGACGGCTGGGTCATCGGCCTCGCGGCGCTGCTGTCGTTCCTGCCGGTGCTCTACCTGCTGGCCGAGCGGATGCGCAACGCGGGCAAGTTCACCGTTGCCGACGTGCTGGCCTTCCGCCTGCGCGAGCGGCCGGTCCGGGTCGCGACCGCGATCAACACGCTGCTGATCTCGGGCATCTACCTCGTCGCGCAGCTCGTCGGCGCGGGCGCGGTGATCGAGGCCCTGACGGGGATATCGTTCCCGCTGGCCGTGATGGTCTGCGGCGTCTTCATGGTCGTCTACGTCGTCTTCGGCGGCATGCTGGCGACGACCTGGGTGCAGATCGTCAAGGCCGGGATGCTGATGATCGCGGGCGTCGTCGTCGCCGTGTGGGTGCTGGCGAAGTTCGACTTCTCGCCCGCGCACGTGTTCGACGCGGCGGCGGCCCACCACGAGGACGGCCGCTCGATCCTCGGCCCCGGCACGTACCTGACGTCGCCGGCGCTGGTCATCTCGACCGGCCTGACGATCTTCATCGGGACCGCCGGCCTCCCGCACATCCTGATGCGCTTCTTCACCGTCCCCGACGCGAAGGCGGCGCGGACGTCGGTGATCTACACGATCGCGATCATCGCCACCTTCACCGTGCTCGTGACGGTGATCGGCTTCGGCGCGCGCGCCGTGCTGGGCGCCGGCGCGGCGGAGGAGGTCGGCAAGGGCGGCAACCTCGCGGCGCCGCTGCTCGCCGCCGCGCTCGGCGGCGGCGTGGGGACGACCGGCGGCGACATCGCGCTGGCGCTGTTCTCGGCCGCCGCGTTCGCGACGATCCTCGCCGTCGTGGCAGGCCTCGTGATCGCCTCGTCGGGCGCGATCGCGCACGACCTGTGGGCGAACGTCCTGCACCGCGGGGACGAGTCGACCGAGCGGCGCGTGGCGCGGGTCGCGGCGGTCGGCGTCGGACTGGGGGCGATCCTCGTCACGCTGGTGGTCGGCTCCGGCTTCAACGTGACCGTGCTCGTGAGCATGGCGTTCGTGTTCGCGGCGAGCGCGAACTTCCCGCCGCTGCTGCTCGCGCTGACGTGGCGGCGCTTCAACACCGCGGGCGCGCTGACCGGAATCGCGTTCGGCGTCATCGCGTCGATCGTCATGATCGCGCTCAGCCCGCCGGTGTGGCCCGGGCCGGACTCGCAGGGCTCGCCGTCCTCGTTGACGTTCCCCGGCCTCGTGACGATCCCGATCGGCTTCCTCGGGTGCTGGCTGGGAACCATGCTCGGCAAGCCCGACGAGGGCGAGCACACCTACGACGAGCTGCTCGTCCGCTCCGAGCTCGGCGTCGGCGCGGAGGCGGGCCCCGCCACGCGGAGGGGCCGCTTCGACCGCGACCGCGAGCCCGAGCCGCAGCTCGTCGACTAGGCCTTCGCGCGCGCACGGCGGGCGGCCAGCAGGGCGCCCCCGTGCGCGCCGCCGAGGTCGCCGAGCTCGGCGAGCAGCACCGGCGGCGGGTCGAAGTCGACGAACAGGTGCGGCATCATCGCCGTGCGGATCTTCTCCAGCCACGGCTGACCAAGGCGGATGCCGAGCCCGCCGCCGATGACGACGGCCTCGGGGTCCATCAGGTTCACGGCCGAGGCGATCCCGTTGCCGAGCGCCTGGACCGCCTCGTCGAGCAGCTCCTGCGCGAGCTTGTCGCCGCGGGCGAGCGCGCGCTCCCAGATCCCGCTGGAGAGCCGGTCGCGGCCGCGCTCCTCCATGATCTTGAACAGGTGCGTCTTCTCGCCCTTCTCGACGCGGCGGCGGGCGCGCGCCTCCATCGCGCCGCGGCCCGCGTAGGCCTCCATGCAGCCCTTGCGACCGCACGGGCAGCGGGCGCCGTCCATCTTGACGACCATGTGGCCGATCTCGCCGGCCGTCCCGCGACCGGTCCACGGGTGCCCGTCGAGGATGAGCCCGCCGCCGACCCCGGTGCCCCAGAACACGCCGAGGATGGAACGGTAGTCGCGCGCGGCGCCGACCTCGAACTCGGCGTCGACGGCCAGGTCGACGTCGTTGCCGAGCGAGACGGGCGCGCCGAGCGCGCCCTCCAGCGCCGTGCGCAGGTCGAAGGTGCCGCTCCAGCCCGAGAGGTTCTTGGCGGTCGCGACCGTTCCCGCCTCGTCGTCGACGCTGCCGGGCGAGCCGACGCCGATGCCGTCGAGCGCGGCGGTCTCGATGGCGGCGTCCGCGGCGGCCGCGCGCAGGACCTCCACCATCTTGGCCGCGATCGCAGTGGGTCCGCCCTCCAGCGGCGTCTGGTCGCGCTTGGTGCCGAGGACTTCGTGCTGCCCGTCGACCACCGCGGCCTGGATCTTGGTCCCGCCGAGGTCGATACCTGCGTACATGGCCATGGGAGCAGTCTGCCCATTAAACAGCTAGAGCGGGCAGTAAGCCCGCTCCCCACTGCGCTCGATCGCCCTTATCACTGCGAGTCCCAGGACGATTAGATGCCTGGCGAACCAAACACTCCCGGCCGCTTCCGCGGCCGAGTGGGCGATCGGCGTACTTCATTCTAGGGGCTGTGGAGGCCTGGAGTCACGACCGCTGGCGCATACCGCTCCCGGAGGGGCACAAGTTCCCGATCGACAAGTACGAGCGGCTGCGGCGCCGCGTCGAGGCCGACGGGGTGGTGATCCATCAGTCCGAGCCGGTCCCGTGGGAGTGGCTGGAGGCCGTCCACGACGCCGATCTGCTGGCGCGCATCCGCGACGGCGCGATGACCGTTCGCGAGCAGCGCGGGCTCGGGCTGCCCTGGTCGGAGCTGCTCGTCGAGCGCGGCCGCCGCTCGGTCGGCGGCACGCTCGGCGCCGCCGCGCACGCGCTCGCGCACGGCATCGGCATGAACCTCGGCGGCGGCACGCATCACGCCGGCCGCACGTTCGCCCGCGGCTACTGCCTGTTCAACGACGTCGCCGTCACGCTCGCCCGGCTGCGCGCGGAGGGCCGCGCGCGGCGCGCGCTGGTCGTCGACTGCGACGTGCACCAGGGCGACGGCACGGCCCAGATCCTCGGCCCGGACCCCGACGCGTTCGCGCTCTCGCTGCACGGCGCGCGCAACTACCCGTTCGAGCGCATCGCATCCGACCTCGACGTCGACCTCGCGTCGGGCACCGGCGACGACGAGTATCTCGCGGCGCTGTCGGACGCGCTCGACACCGCGCTCGCCTTCGACTTCGACGTCGCGTTCTACCTCGCGGGCGCCGACCCGTGGGAAGGTGACCGCCTGGGCCGTCTGTCGCTCACCAAGGCGGGCCTACGGGCGCGCGACGAGCACGTGCTGCACCGGCTCACGCCGCGCGCGCCGGTCGTCGTGGTGCTCGCGGGAGGCTATGCGCCGGACGTCGACGACACGGTCGAGATCAATGCTGCGACCGTGGACATCGTCAGGTCCCTAAGCTGAGACACCTTCTGGGGGCGTAGTGGTAATGGGAGCACGCGGCCTTTGCACGGCCGAAGTAGGGGTTCGATTCCCCTCGCCTCCATCGGACATGTCGACGACGAGCTCGGTGATCGAGCCGTCCTCGAGCAGCCGCACCGTCGGCGTGTCCGGCGACCCGGGGTCGACGCGCGAGACGACGGCGGTCCGCCCGTCGGGCAGCGCGAGCTCGCGGCCGACGGGGTACGGCATCACGATCGCGGAGAAGTGGCGGACCACGTCCTCGCAGAACTGCCCGCCCGCGCCTTCGCGGATCACGCGCACGCCGACCGCCGGCGAGCCGGCCGGCTTGTACACGCGCTCGGACGTCACGGCGTCGTAGACGTCGGCGACCGCCGCGATCCGCGGGAACTCCTGCACGAGGCGCCCTTCGAACCCGCGCGGGTAGCCGCTGCCGTCCGGGCGCTCGTGGTGGTCGCGGACGACGGACAGCACCAGCGGTGAGAGGCCGGCGCCGCGCAGCAGCTCGACGCCGGCGTCGGGATGGGTGCGCATGACCGCCATCTCCTCCGGCGTCAGCACGCCCGGCTTGTTGAGCACCTCGGGCGGCACCGCGAGCTTTCCGACGTCGTGGATCAGCAGCCCGAGGCCGAGCTTGCGCAGCCGCCCCTCGAGCCTGTCGCGGCGCCGGTTGCCGCGGAAGTCGGTCCAGCCGTCCTGCGACCAGATGCGGCGCGCGATCAGCAGCCCGAGCACCGTCACCTGGACGCTGTGGCGGTGCGTGTAGGAGTCGAAGCTGTGCAGGTCCTCGAGCACTAGCGCGGCGTCCGGGACGTCGAGCAGGTCGCCGACCATTGCCTCCGCCACGCCCGCGAGCGAGTCCACCACGGCGTTCGGCATGCCCGAGCCCGAGCGCAGCGCCGCACTGGCCTCCCGCAACGCCTCGCCCGTGGCGCGGTGCACCTTGCCGCGCGTCTCGGCGGTCAGCGGCTCGGCGATCTCCAGGTCGGCGCCGAGCTCGTCCTCGATCCAGACCGAGCCGATGCCCGAGCGCGTCAGCAGCCCGACGTAGCGCTCCGAGAGCCGCACGCCGGCCCGCAGCAGCGGCGCCGTGCCGGGCGGTCCCGCGACGACGTCCCGCGCCAGCTCGACGCCGTCGCGGATGCTGCGCGATGAGATCAGACGCACTGCCCGGTTGATCGGCGGCGCGTGAGGGCGCTTGAGCCCCCCGCGTGAGCTTCACCAGGTGGTGGGCTTGCTCGGCGTGTACAGCCAGGTCTGGAAGAAGGCGCCCAGGTCCAGGCCGGAGATCCGCTCGGCCAGCGCGGTGAACTCGGCCGTGGTGCCGTTGCCGTACTCGTGGGTCGACGTCCACGTCTTCAGGATCCGGAAGAACGTGTCGTCGTCGTCGATCTTCTCTCGCAACGCCTGCAGCGTCATGCCGCCGCGGCGATAGACGGCGCTCGCGAACATCGTGTCGCGCTGCGGGTCGGCGATCGCCTGGTTCCAGAACGCCGACGTCGCGGGCCGGCTGTAGTCGGCCAGGAACGCGTCGTGCGCGCTGCCGGCGCCGGTGTGCTCTCCCCAGAGGTACTCCGCGAACGTCGCGAAGCCCTCGTTGAGCCAGATGTTGTCCCACGTGGCGACCGAGACGCTGTCGCCGAACCACTGGTGCGCGAGCTCGTGCGCGATCGTGCCGGCGTTGCGCACCGCGGAGTAGACCGGCTTGGTCTGCGTCTCCAGCGAGAAGCCGAGCGGCCGCCCGTCGTAGGTCGCGTTGTCGGCGATCGCGCCGATCACGTCGAACGGGTATGGCCCGAACGTCTGCGACCACAGGTCGCCGGCCTCGGCCGTGCTGTCGTAGAAGAAGTCCAGGGCGGACTTGGTGACGCCGTCGACAGTCACGTCCGGCAGCACCGGATCGACCGCGACGTACTCCGGGATCCCGCCCGGCGTGCGGCCCTGCTTGACGAGCCAGTGGCCGATGTCGGCCGTCGCCAGGTAGGAGGCCATCGGCAGCGGCTCGTCCCACACCCACAGCGACTTGTCGCCGGCGTCGACGTCGTACATCAGCGTGCCGTTGGCGACGACGCCGAGGCCCTTGGGCACGGTCACGCGGAACGTGTAGGTCGCCTTGTCCGCGGGGTGGTCGGAGACCGGGAACCAGGTCGACGCGGCGTTGGGCTCGTCGCCCATGAACGCGCCGTCATCGGTGTGCAGGAATCCGTAGGGGGAGCCGAAGACGACCGGCGAGCCGACGATCGTCTGCGGGACGCCGCCGTAGTGGATCGCGACGGTGAACGTCCGGCCGTCCGGGATCGGCTGCTTCGGCGTGATCTGCAGCTCCTGGCCGTCGCGCGCGAACTCCGCGCGCTGCGGGCCGACCGTGACCGACGACACGTCCAGCTGCTGCAGGTCGAGGTCGAAGCGCGAGAGGTTCTGCGTCGCCTTCGCGGTGATGACCGCGAGCCCCTCGAGCCGGTCGCCGGCCGGGTCGTAAGAGAAGCTCAGGTCGTAGTGCCGGGTGTCGAACCCGCCGTTGCCCTCGAGCGGGAAGTACGGGTCGCCGATGCCGGGAGCGCCCGGCGTGAAGTGCGCCTCGGTTCCCGCGCGTGCGGCCGGCGCCATCGCGCTCAGAGCCGCGGCTCCCACGGCGCACATGAGTGCGAGATGGGTGTGAGGACGTCTCAACAGCCCGGACGCGGGAGGGCAGGCCCGGGGCACGTGGACCCGCCCTCGCCGGGGGCCATCCGACCGTCCGCTCACACGGGGAAGGGGCGAGCCGGTCACGTCCCGTGATCGGCGGGCGCCGGGCCCGCCTGGAGCCGGCACGCCGGGATCTGGACTACTTGTCCCAGTCGAAGTCGCGCGGCGGCTTCTGCTCGAACCAAAGACGGTCATGCTCAGGCGTCTCCTGGAGGAAGTCGGGTGTCTCCTCCAGCACGTCCTCCTCGCCGGCCGGCTGCCCCTGCGGGCGCTCCAGCGACTCACCGGCGGGCACCTCGTCGGGCTCCTCGTCGAGCCACGGGTCCTCGTCGTAGCCCGGAGCCTCGGCTACGTGGCCCTCTGAGGGCTCCTCTCGGATGCCGGGCTCACCCTCCGGCAGCTCGTCCACGGGCTCCGGTTCCGGCTCGGGCGCCGGGGGCGGCGCCGCCTGGCGATCCTCGGGCTCGGCGTCCGGCTGCGCGAACTCCGCGCGCGGCCCTCCCTGCCCTAGGGCTTCCTTCTCTTCACGCAAGACGTCCTCCGGGTTGGCGCCGTGCTTGCGCTTGAGCTCGAGGTGCTCGCGGATGGCGTCGTCCAGCAGTCCCATTGGCCGTACCTCCTTGCCCTTCAGCCTACTCGGCCTTGACGGTGCGGTTCTTCCCCGAACGCTTCGCCCGGTAGAGCGCGGCGTCCGCCGCGGCAACCAGGCCTTCCTTGTCGCCGTTGGCGGCGGCCGACAGCGAGGCCGCGCCGAACGAGGCCGTCACCTTGAGGACGCCGTCGCCGTCGAGGAGCGGCAGATCGAGCGCCTCGATGCGCTTGCGGACGCGCTCGGCGAAGCGGAACGCACCCTCGAGATCGGTCTGCGGCAGCGCGACGGCCATCTCCTCCCCGCCGTAGCGGGCCGGCTCGTCGATCTCGCGGGCGGACTGGCGCAGGACGCGCGCGACCTCGCGCAGCACCATGTCGCCCTGCATGTGGCCATACGTGTCGTTGACGCGCTTGAAGTTGTCGATGTCGAGCATGATCAGGCCCATCTCCTGGTCATAGCGGCGCGCACGCTCCACCTCGGCGGCCATGACCTCCTGGAAGCGCCGGTGGTTGAAGAGGCCCGTCAGCTCGTCGGTGACGGCCTGGCGCTGCACGGTCTCGTGCAGATCGACGTTCTCGACGGAGACCGCGGCCTGCGACGTGAGATAGCTGAACAGCTCTCGCTCGGGGTGGCTGAAGCCGCGGTCGCCGCGGGCGACGGAGACGATCGCGAGCACGCGGTCGCCGCCCTCGGTGGCCGAGAGCGGGGCGGCGAGCGCCGACGCGCCGCCGATCTGGATCTCCGCCACCTCGCCGGCGTCCATCACGGCCAGCTCGGCGGCGTGCAGCGCGCGCTCGTAGGCCTCCGGCTCGCCGGTGTGCGCGACCTCCTGGAGCGCCGCGTCCGCGCGCGTGCGCATCGTCGCGCGGCCGCAGGCGGCGCCGACGCCGTCGACGGCGGTCTGGACGACGATCTCCAGCACGCCGACGCGATCGAGGCCGCGCGCGAACGACTCGCCGACGCGGCGGATCGCCTCCTGGAGGCGTCCTCGCTCGCGCCTGAGCTCCTCCAGGCGGGTCTCCAGCTCGCGCGCCATGCTGTTGAACTCCTTGCCCAGCGCGGCGAACTCGTCGTTGCCCTCGGCTGGGACGGTGACGGAGAAGTCCCCGCGCCCGAGCCGCTGCGCGGCGACGAGCAGGCGCTGGACCTCCTGCTGCAGCGTCCGCGAGACGGTGATGAAGAAGACCGCCGCGAGCACGAGGAAGCCGAGCGTGAGGCCGATCACGGCGACCGTCCCGCGCGTAAAGCCCTCGTCCGGATCGCGCGCAAGCAGGTGGATCACGGTCTCGCCGCCGTCGAACGCGGGAGCGGAGAACGTGGTCGTGCGGTAGTCGTCGTTGCCGAGGTGGATCGCACCGCGCTCGGGCAGCTTCGCGTCGCGCGCGGCCGGGAGCGAGGTCGCGAGCACCTTCCCGTTCTCGTCGATGCGGGCGTCGACGCCCAGGATCCGCTGGATCCGGGCGGCGAGCTCCGTCGCGCTCATGGCCGAGATCGTCAGCCGGCCGATGCTCTGGCCCTGCGCGTTGGCGAGATCCGACACAGATGGCGCGATCGCGTCCTTCGCACCGGTCTCGATCGTCCCCTCGCCGTCGACCTGGAGCTTGATCCGCTGCGCGTCCGTCTGGCGCGCCAGCTGCGCGAGCTGCGCCCGCACGGCGGCGGTGTCGTGGTCGTGCAGCGCGGTCGCCAGGCCCACGTCCTGCTCGGCCACGGGAACCGCCCGCCCGGCATCCGCGCGCGCGTCGTTGAACAGCCCGCCGGCGGCCACCTGCGCCTCTGCCAGCTTCGAGTTCACCTTGCCCGTGTCGTTGGCCCCGAGCAGCTGGAACAGCACCACCGCGACCGCGATCATCGGGACGACGACGATCACTGCGAAGAAGAGCCGCAGCCTGCCGCGGAACGAGGGCTGGAGAATGGGCATGTCGCTGAGGCCTCGGCCGGCCAATCTAGCCGGGACGGCTATAGTGCGGCGTTGGACGGCGGGCTCTCGATTCCTGCCGCCGGCTCGGGGCTATAGCTCAGTTGGGAGAGCGCCTGGATCGCACCCAGGAGGTCGGGGGTTCGAGTCCCCCTAGCTCCACCTCCGAGGAAGCCCTGCACCCGCGGGGCTTCTTTACTTTCGGGCTGCCGTCAGCGGACCACCTTGAAGCCGGCCCTGATCGCGTGTGCCGTGACGTTGCCGGCGGCGTCGCCGGCGGTCGCGACGACCTGGTAGGCCCCGGCGGGCAGGGCGTGTCCGCGAACCCGGCCTGTGAAGGCGAGCGCATTGGCGCCGGCCTTGCCGCTCACCGCCAGCGTTCCCAGCTGCTTGCTCGTCGTGCAGCGAGGCCCGCTGCCGTGCGCGCGGCACCTGCCGCCCGACTTGCGGCCGGCGACGATACGGACGATCGCCAGCTTGACGTTGGCTGCCTCGGTGAGCGAGAAGCGCAGCGTGGTGCCACGCTTGCGGACCGCCTTGCCGGCCGGGGCGGGCCGGAACCGCGACGGCGAAGCGGTCAGACGCGACAGCACCGGCGCCGTCACGTCGGCCGGCGGCGTCGCGGCGGGCGCGGGCGGTGCAGGCGGCGGAGGTGACGTGCAGAGCCCCGTCGCCTGGAACTCGAACGCGCCCATGTCGCTGCGAACGGCGCAGCCGGCGTTGCCGAGCACGATGCGCGGCAGCCCGGCCAGATCCACGCCGGGCTCGTTGCCGAGCAGCCCGGCCGGGTCACCCGCGTCGATCGCGGGCGAGCTCGCGGTCAGGCGGTAGTCGCCGCCGGCGGCGCTTGCGAACGCCGGGTCGGCGTCGACGTTGCCGGCGCCCTGGGTGAAGCCGCCCGGGCCACTGCCGATCGTCTTCGTCGTCGGGGCGTAGTCGGAGTAGCTTGTCGTGACGGTGGACCCGCCGCTGCCGGCGGCGACGAAGCGCAGGAGCGAGGCCGTGAAGCCGCGGAGGATCGAGTTGCGCATCGTGACCGATGCGATCCTGCCGTTCGCGGACCCTCCGCCGGCGTAGAGCCCGCTCGAGCTGAACGTGTCGTCGCCGACGATCGTGTCGTGGTCGAGCGTGATCGCCGCGGGGGCTTCGCGCGACCCTGCCAGTGGGCTCATCTGAGGCGCCCGAATCGCTGGCTACACCTTGGTGCGCGCCGGCGCCGGCCACAGTACGGCCACCCACACCCCTTAGCGCCGACGTCACGGAACGACGAGGGCTACGTGTGGCTGGGGACGCGACACCGCGCGCGTGGAGCCGAGCGAGCAGTCTTCTGGCCGAGCCTGCGGACGGTGAGCGTCTCGCTGCGCAGGGCGTCGCGAGCTGCGGACCCGGTCCCCGCGAGATCGCGTGGCCGGCGCAGCGCGAACCTGTTCTATGGGCCGCGCTGCAGGCGCAACGGCTGGACCTCTACCGCCGCCGCGACTTGCCCTCACGCGCTCCGATCCTGATCCACCTCCACGGCGGGCACAACCCGAGGAGCACGCACGATCCGGGCTAGCCGCCGACGACGGGCGCCCCAACAGCAGGTTCGGCGTTCACGGCAGACGCAACTGGCCACCGCAACGCGCCCGCGGCCACCACGGCCCCGAGGGTGGTGAGTGCCACGCAGGCCCAGATCGCGTGGACGAAGCCGGTGGCGAAGCCCTCTGCCGTGGCGTAGGCCGCTGGACTGGCGAAGACGAGTCCGACGAGCGCGACGCCGAACACCCCGCCGAGCTCGCGGATGGTCGCGTTGGCGCCGGCGGCGATGCCCATCTGGTCGTGACGTACCGAGGCCACGACCTCGCTCGAGAAGGCGGGAAAGACCATGCCGATGGCGATGCCGCTGAGCACGAGCGGCGGGCACAACTCGACGTACGGGGTGTCGGCGTGCGCAACGGCGGCGAACCACGCCAGCGCGACTGCCTGGATCGCCATGCCCGCGGCCATGAATCGTCGGTTGCCGTGCTTGGCGGCCAGCGAGCCGGCCAGGGGCGCCACGACGATCGTCGGCAGCGGCCAGGGCATGAACCGCAAGGCGGCCGCAATGGGGCTGTGGTGCTGCGCGATCTGGAAGTACTGCGACGTCAGGAACACGGCACCGCACAGGCTGCCGTAGATGCAGAAGCCGACCGTGTTGGCGACGTTGAACCGGGCGTTGCGGAAGATCGGGAGCGGCAGCATGGGGTGATGCGTCTTGCGTTCCCAGGACAGGAAGCAGGCAACGACAACGAGCCCGCCGGCGAGGGGTACCAGGACGGCCGGCGATCCGACCGACCGGTCGCTCGCCTGCACCAGTCCCCAGCTGATCCCCAGGAAGCCGAGGCTGGCGAGCACGAGCCCGAGGACGTCGAGTCGTTGGCGAGCTCCGAAGGTCTCGGTCACGAACCGCAGGGCCGCGGGGATCAGCGCCACGGCGATCGGCACGTTGATCCAGAAGATCCACGACCACCCCAAGGCCTGCACCACGCCGGCGCCGAGGATCGGCCCGAGCACGCCGCCCAGGCCGGTCACTCCTCCCCAGATGCCGATCGCCCGGCCCCTGGACTCCGGCGCGAAGGCCTCGCTGATCATCGTCAGCGTCAACGGGAGGACCAGCGCCGCGGCCGCGCCCTGCGCCGCCCGCGCCGCCACCAGAGCCCCGATGCTCGGCGCGAGCGCCGCGGCGACCGACGACGCGGCAAACCCGGCGAGCCCCACCGTGAAGACCCGCCGGCGTCCGAACCGATCGCCAAGGCCGGAGGCGGTCAGCAGCAGGCAGGCAAAGGCCAGCAGGTAGGCGTTGACCGTCCACTCCAAAGCGCCCACGTCCCCGCCGAGCGACCGGCGTAGGGCGGGGAGCGCCGTTGTCACGACCATCATGTCGATGCTGGTCATGAATGCCGCGATCGACGCCACCGCGAGCGTGGGGCCGGGATGACGATGGATATGGGCATCGGGCATTGAACGACTCCTTGAGCAACTAGTAGTTGCGCGTTACGCTAGCTCGACCTAGACTGTTTCGCAACTACTAGTTGCGTATCGGGAGCCCACACATGACCAGCGACACCATCACCCGTGACATCCTCATCAACGCGTCCCCGGAGACCGTGTACGACGTGGTCAGCCGACCGGAGCACATCGTCAAATGGTTCAGTGACGAGGCAGACTTCGAACCGGTTCCCGATGCCCGCGGCGTGCTCATCTGGCGAGACCAGGAGACGAACCGGGCGACGACGGTCGAGCTGACCGTGGTGAGCGCCGACCGGCCGCGCCTCTTCGCGTTCCATTGGATCTCTCCCGAGCGCCAGCGAGCGACGCCGACGGCGACGGACCCCGTGCTCGTCGAGTTCCGGATCACCGCCGAGCCGGATGGCACCCGCCTGGTCGTCAGCGAATCCGGGCTTGACGCGGTCGACTGGGACGACGCCGCCAAGGCCGCCTACGCCGCCAACCACAGCAACGGATGGGGGACCTTCCTGCCGTCGCTGCGCGACTACGCCGAAGCGCTCGTCACCCGGAGCTCGGCATGACCGCCGTCCTGGACCAGGTCTGGACGGCCGTCGGTGATCCCAGCCGCCGACGCCTGCTCGACCTGCTCCTCGACACCGGCGAATCCACGCCGACCAAGCTGGCAAGCCAACTCCCCCTGACCCGGCAGGCGGTGTCCAAGCACCTCGCCGTCCTCGAACGCGCCGGGCTGGTCAACAGTACGCCTCAGGGACGCCAGATGACCTACCGCATCCGCGTCGACGAGTTCGACCGGGCCACGCGAAGCATCGCCGAGGTTGCGGCACGCTGGGACCGGCGGCTGGGAGCGATCAAGGCGATCGCCGAGGCCATCGAGAACGCTGGTCGGTGAGACGCCCTGCACGCTCGGTAACCCGACGACGCGTGTACGGCGTCAGCTCGGGCACCGGCGGCTCCGGCGGCCCGTTCCACGCGAGCAACCCGAGCGGCAACGGGCCGGCCATGACCGCGATTGCCGACGGCCGTTCCGACGTGCGGCAAGGTGCTCGCGGGTCGAGTCGTCGAGATCGATCCGGCGAAGCCGGACTGCTTCCGCGTCTCGACTACAGCCAACGGCACCCGCGTGGCCGGCGTGATCTCATCTGCGCCCGGCGTGACGCTCAATGCCCCCGACGGAGCCGACGCCGAAGTCACCGGTCCCGCGCCGGCTCTCGCGGGTCGCGTGCCGGTGAGGGTCTCTGCGGAGCGCCGAGCCATCCGGATCGGCGACCTGCTGGTGGCGTCGTCGACCCCGGGCTACGGTCGGCACCGTCATCGGCAAGGCGTTGCAGAACTTCGATCGGGGCAAGGGCTCGATCAAGATGCTGGTGATGACGCGCTGAGGCGCCGACGCGTCGGATCGGCGATCGCCGACCACAGCGCATCGTCCACGGCCGCGCGCTGCCAAGCGTGAGCCAGGGCGGGGCTACCGGAGCGCCTGGTAGACCTCGAACGCGCTGCGCTCGACCCAGTTCTGCTCGAGCAGGCCGTCGGCACGGACCGCCCAGACCGCGGTGCCGGTCATGCGGATCGGTCGCCCGTCGGGCTCGGTGCCGAGCATCCCGTTGTTGCGGCCGGTGATGACCCAGCGGGAGGCGACGCGCGTGCCGTCTGCGTTCTGGAAGGTCTCGACGGCCTCGAACTCCAGGCCGTCCACGCGCGCGAGGAAGTCGATCACCCACTGCTTGAAGGCGGCGCGCGAGACGATGTCGACGCCCGCGCTGGTGAGCACGAAGTCCTCGGTGACGAGGCGGTCGACCGCATCCGGATCTTGCGGCGGCTGCCAGACCTCCGCCCAGAAGCGCTCCACGATCTCGACGGCGTTCATGTCTCGTAGTCTCCCCCGGACGTGGCGGCGCTTGTGCGCGATCGCGCTGGTCGCGGCCTGATCGCGCCGCTCAGCCGGAAGCCACGGCCGGCTCCGGGTGCGCGCTCGCGTACGCGTGCATCGCGCGCAGGACGGTCGCGTCGCCGTAGCGCGGGCCGACGATCTGCAACCCGGCGGGCAGGCCGGCGGCGGTGAAGCCGCACGGCACCGTCCCCGCCGGCTGCTGAGTCAGGTTGAACGGATAAGTGAACGGCGTCCAGTCCGGCCACTCCCCCTCGCCGTCCGGCGTGTCCCTGCCGGCCTGGAACGCCGGGATCGGAAGCGTCGGCGTGATGAGCAGGTCCCACGCGCCGTGGAAGGCCGCCATCCGCCGCCCGAGCGCGTCGCGCCGGTCGAGCGCGTGCAGGTACTCGAGCACCGTGAGCGCCTGCCCGCGCTCGGCCCAGCGCAGGAAGCCCGGATCGACCCTGCCGGTGTCGCTCAAGGCGGCGCGCTGCTTGGCCGCGCCGGCCGACCAGAGCGCGTCGAACGCCGGCCGCGGGTCCTCGAAGCCCGGATCGATCGCCTCGACGTGCGCGCCGAGCGCCTCCAGGCGCGCCGCCGCGCGCTCAACGAGCGCCGCCACCTCGGGATCCACGCGCACGTGGCCGAGATCCGGGCTGAACGCGATCCGCAGGCCCCGGATGCCTTGCGACAGAGTGTCGCGAAACGGCTGGGGCGGCGGCTCGAGCGCCGCCCAGTCGCGCGCGTCCGGCTCGCACATGACGTCGAGCAGCAGCGCCACGTCCGGCACGGTGCGCCCCATCGGCCCGACGTGGCTGAGGATCCCGAAGACGCTCGGCGGCCAGGCCGGCGCGCGCCCGAACGTCGGCTTGATGCCCGGCAGGCCGCAGAAGCCGCACGGGATCCGGATCGAGCCGCCGCCGTCGCTGCCGAGTGCGAGCGCGACCATGCCGCTCGCGAGCGCCACCGCACTGCCGCCGCTGGAGCCGCCGGAGGTCCGGGTCACGTCCCACGGGTTGCGCGTGACGCCGTCGAGCGCGCTGTCGGTGATCCCCTTCCAGCCGAACTCGGGCGTCGTCGTCTTGCCGACCAGCACCGCGCCGTGGCGCCGCAGAGCCGCGACCGCGGGCGCGTCGTCGGGCCAGTCGCGGTCGGCGGCGACCGTCAGCGAGCCGCGCAGCGTCGGCCACCCGCGCGTCGGGAACACGTCCTTGATCGCGACCGGCACGCCGTCGAGCAGCCCGCGCGGCGCCCCGCGGCGCCAGCGCTCCTGCGACGCCTCCGCGGCCGCCTGCGCGGCGTCCGCGTCGACGAGCCGGAAGGCGTTCACGGCGGGGTTCGCGGACTCGATCCGCGCGAGCGCTGACTCGAGCGCCTCGACCGGCGAGAGCGTCCCCGCGCGGTAGCCGTCCAGCAACTCGTGAGCGTCCATGGCGGCGCAGGATCGCACGCTGAGCAGGCGGTTCGCCGGCGCCCACGAGTGAAGTCCTGCTCAGCAATGGCCGCAAATTGCCGATAAACCGGGAAACCACCCGATCCGGGCCGGACGGAATCGGCCCCCGACAGGCACGGAGCCATGTCCAGCATCGATTCAGCTCACACCGCGATCCCCCGGTCGCGCTCCCGCCGCCGGCTTGCCGCCTGGCTGGCGTTCGGCGCCGTGGGGCTCGCCACCGGCGCCGTCTGGGCGACCGGGTTCGGCACCACCGGTGGCCAGGTCGGCGCCAACGATCCGGCGCAGTTCATCAACCCGTCCGATCCGGCCGATCACAGCCCTGACCTCCAGAGCAAGATCACGGCCAACGCCGCCGGGCTCGACTACGACTGGGACGGTCGCTGGGGCTCGGTCACCGATACGAACCTCTTCACGGTGGACCTGACCGGCAGCGGCCTCGCTCCCAACAAGTACAACGTCGGCTTCCTGCTGACCAACGGCACGCTGCTCTCGGGCACGACCGGCACGGGCTGGTCGACGATCCAGCTCAAGATCGAGCTGCTCCAGAAGGCGGCCGGCGCGTCCTGCGCCGATGCCGACTTCGCCGGCGCCAGCACCGCGCAGGAGGTGATGGCGTTCGACGCCGACGACGCCGGCGTGTACTTCAACAACCTCGACGGCGACAAGGTCTACTGCGTGGGCATCAAGACCGCCGACGGGCACGACATCAGCGGCACGTTCCTGCGCCGCGACAGCGACACGGTCGCCCCGACCGTGTATCCGGAGTTCATCGCGACCGTCGACCGCTCGCAGTAGTCGCTCCGCGGGGCGGGTCCGCCCGCCCGCCCCGCGCCGTCCCGCTTCGCCATGCAGCCGACCCCCCTCCTCGCCGCCTCGGTCCTGGCCCCGGCCCGGATGCGCGTCGCCGCGCCGCCGCGGTCTGCCGCGCGCGCCCAGTCCTCGCGCATCCGCTGGGGCTGGATGCTCGTCGCCGCCGTGCTCGCCGCGGCGGCCGGCGGCGTCGCGTACCTGCGTGAGTGGCCGCCGCTGGCGACGGTGATGTCGGCGAGCATGTCGCCGACGATCGACACGGGCGACATGGCCGTGCTCAAGCGGCTCGACCGCCCGGCCCGCGTCGGCGACGTGGTCGTCGTCCACGTCCCGGACGACGCCCGCACGCGCTATGGCTATCCCACGGTCGTGATCCATCGCGTGGTTCGCATCGCGCCCGGCGGCGCGGTGACGACCAAGGGCGACGCGCGCAGGGAGCCCGACCCGTTCTCGGTTCCGCGCTCCGCGCTCTCGGCGCGCGTCGTCGGGCGCCTGCCCGCCGGCGGCAGCGTGCTGGCCTTCCTCGGCAGCCCGCTCGGGCTGCTGTGGCTGGGCGGCGGCGCCGCGCTCTTCATCGGCATGCCGCTGCTCGACCGCCGGCGCCACCGCGCCGAGCGCGAGGCCGACGGCCTGCGCGGCCGGCTGGAGCAGATCAGCGAGGAGCTCGTCGAACTGCGCTTCGAGCGCCTCGCGGAACGCGACGCTCTGTCACAGCAGCTTCAGCTCGTGACCGCGGCGTTCAACGAGCACCTCGAGCGGCTGCCCGGCCAGATCCAGCTCGCGGTCGCCGCCGCGGTCGGCGCCGCCGCGCCGGCCGAGCCCGAGCCCGAGCCGGAGGCGGAGGGCCACCCGCTCGAGCAGCTCGCGCTGGCGCTCGTCCCCGCATCGGCCGGCGCCGCGGCCGACGAATCGCGGCCGCAGCTCGCGTTCCTGCTCGACGTCGAGCGCCCCCCGCGGTTCGCCCGCCAGTGCGAAGGCCAGCTCGAGCTGGGCCTCGACGGGCCGCCGCATCCTTCCGCGCAGCTCTCGCTCGTCGCGGCGGCACCGCGCCCCGCGCCCCCGCCGCCTCCACCCCCGCCGCCGCCCACGCGTCCCGGGACGCCCGTGCCCAGCGTCCCGACCTGGGACGCGTCGCAGCTGTCCGTCCGCCGCGAGCGGCGCCGCAGCGGCGGGCTCGTGGGCCTTGCGATCGGGCTCGTGGCATCTCACGGGCACGCCGGCGAGAGCCCGTTGCGCTCGCGCACCCCCTGCGGTTCGCGGAACGGCGTCCACCCGTAGATCGCGCGCTCGCCCGGCCGCGGGACCGCGAAGCCGTACGCCCAGCGCGCGACGCGCGGCGTGTCGCACGGGACGTTCGGGTCGGCGTAGGCGAAGGCGTCCAGGGCGGTGAACGGGCGGCCGCGCGGCACGATCGCGCGCACGAGACCGCCGCCTGCGGCGTCGACGTCCTGCCCGTCCTGCGGGTGCGCGGGGTAACCGGAGCCGCTGACGCCGGTGCTCGAGACCGTCAGCGCGGCCCAGTCGGCGCCCGCGCGGGGATCGCCGGTCGCCACCTGCGGGTCCTTGGCCGCGAGCGTCGGGACCTGGTAGTTCGCGTACGGGCCGTAGCAGCCCGGCCGCAGGTCGGGCGGCGGCGCATGACCCTCGCAGTCCGCGAACGAGGCGTTGGAGACGTAGCGGTCCTCGAAGCCGAACAGGCGGTCGCCGGACGGCAGCCCCGGCAGCGCGATGAACGGGATGGGCACGGCCCGGCGCTTCGGCGGCGCCGGACCGCAGCCGGAGTACGCGGCCTCGGCGAGCTCCTGCGGGCTGTACGTCGCGCCGCCGACGGTGGTCTGCTCGGACCCGAGCGTGACCTGGTCGCGGCGGACGAAGCCCTGCAGCTCGCGGTAGGCGCCGGCGGGCGGTCCGCTGGGGTCGAGCAGGCGCACGAGGTAGTGCGACTGCTCGAGCGCATCGGTCGCCATGCACGCGCGGCCCTGGACCTGGACCTCCATCGGATGCGGGACGCGCGGATCGCCGGTGGGATCGCACGTGGCGCCGACGCGCGTGAGGTCGCGGTCGAAGACGGTGAAGCAGTCCGGGCCGGCGCGCTGGACCGCGGCCAACCGCGCGCCGTAGGAGTCGACCAGGTCGACGATCGCGCCGGTCGCGGGGCCGACGCCGGGCCCGTGGATGCGCGCGTTGCCGCTCCGGTAGGCGGTCGGCTGGCACGTGCGCGACGGCGCGCCGCAGGCCGGCGCGGGGTTGAAGCGGCCGATCTGGCCGGCATCGGGACCGGGGTTGAACGCCGGCGAGTCGACCAGGCGCGACGCGCGGCGGCAGCGCGGTAGGACGTGATCGGCGGAGAGCGGGAAGCTCCAGAGCGCGTCCGGCAGGCATCCGGTTGCGTCCGCGCCCGAGAACCCGGAGACGACCGCCACGCTGCCGGCCCCGCGCGGGTCGCCGGCGATCGCGGCCGGCACGCCGGCTCCGAACGCGTCGAGGCCGTCGACGGCGGGCCCGGAGCCGATCCGCGCTCCCAGCTCGCCCGGCAGGTCCGCGAGCGAGACGACCTTCTGCGCGAGCGGGCTGAAGACGACGTAGGCCGCGCCGCGAAGGCCGACGGCGACGTCGGGCGCGTAGTCGCCGTCGAGGTCGCCTGTGCCCATCACCGTCGCCGGCCCGGCGCCGGGCGGCGCGTCGATCCGGAACCCGGGGAAGTCGCCACGCAGGTCGATGTCGCCGCCGGGCTGGGCGAACACCACGTAGGCGGCGCTCGGGCCGCCGAGGAGGAGGTCAGGGGTGGAGTCGCCGTCGACGTCGCCGACCGTGCCGGCGGACGTCACGTCGCCGCGGACGCGGAACCCGCCGCCGCCGCCGCCATAGACCACGTCAGCGCCGCCGTCGCCCACGGCGAGCAGGTCGGCGCGCCCGTCGTGGTTCACGTCACCCGGGAACGCGACGGACCGCCCGGCGCCTTGGATCCGGTATGTGACAGGTGTCAAACCTGCGGACCGGCGGCCTCGCGCGACGGCGGTCGTCTCGCCCTCGCCGATCGCCACGTCGTCGAGCCCGTCGCCGTCGACGTCGCCGTCGACCGCGAAGTCACCCAGCCGGCGCGATGCGAGCGCGCCCGCGGCGGGGATCGTCAGGCCACGCCGGCCCAGCCGGCGCAGGTCGAGCGAGCGCAGCGCCGGTCCGCCGAAGGCGACGTACGTCCGCCGCGCGGAGCCGATGACGAGGTCGCGATAGCCGTCGCCGTTGACGTCGCCGCCCGCCGCGACGGCGCGTCCGGTCCCGGCGTCGCCGCGGAAGCGCAGCACGCGGCCGCGCAGGACGAGGTAGGCGGTACGGGCGCCGGGAGCGCCGGCCAGCACGTCCTCGCTCCCGTCGCCGTCGACGTCGCCGACGTTCGCGACCGCGCTTCCGAGCGCGTCGCCCGGCCGCGCGCCGCGCAGCAAGGTCGTCCCCGCGGGCGCATCGGGCGGCAGCGGGCCGGCACGTGCGAAGCGCACCTCGGCGGTCTCGGTCGTCGCGCGGCCCGCCGCGTCGGTCGCGGTGACTTCCACGCGGTGCGGCCCGTCGCCGTACTCGCGCGTCGCCACGCTCCACGGCGGGCCCCCCGCCACGCGGCGCCCGTCCACGGAGAGCGTCAGCGAGCGCACGTCCGGCGCCCGGACGGGATCGACGGTGACCGTGCGCTGCTCGACGACGGCGCCGTCGGCGCGCATCAGGCTCCCGCCCACGGGGAGCGAGGGACCAGGTGCCGCGGCGGCGGCGAGGAGCCCGACCAAGAGGCCGTTCACTTCCAGGCGCCTTCCCGGTGGCGCCGGCGGTTACACCGGGGCCTCGCCGCCCGAGCGGCCGGCGGACGGCGGCGGATCAGCCGGTGAGCGCCGCGAATGTGGCCCGTGCGAAGGCGATGTAGCGGTCGGGCTCGGCGTCGCCGTCGAGGACGTCGAGCGCCGCGCGCTCGGCGACGGCCAGGACGGCGCGCGCGGTGAGCTCGAGATCGGCCGGGCGTAGCGGACGCAGCAGCGCGCGCAGCTGCTCCAGCACGACCGCACGGCCGGCCTCGACGTGCTCGCGCACCAGTTCCGGCGTCTCGACGGCGGGCGCCAGCAGCAGGCGCCACTCGGCGGGGCTCTCGCGCACGGCGCGCAGGCCGCGCTCGACCCAGGCGACCAGGACCTCGCGCGGGTCGCCCTCCGGCGGGGACACCGCCGCGAGCGTCGGGAGGATGCGGCGCTCCTCGCGCTCGAGCAGCGCGCGCAGGAGCGGTCCGCGCCCGCCGAAGGCCTCGTAGACGACCGTCTTGGCGACGCCCGTCTCGCGCGCGATCGCCTCCATGTTGGCGGCGCCGTAGCCGCGTGCGCAGATGATCCGCAGCGCGGCGTCGAGCACCTGCTCGCGGCGGACCTCGATCGGGAGCCGCGGAGCGCGGCGGCGTGGGGCGGTGCTTGGGGCCATGTGTGAGGAACCGCAACCTACGGTGCCGTATGTACGCTAGCGTACCCAGGATGTCCGCCGCCGCTCCCGCTGGAGGAGCGGAGCTCGGCCAGATCGCGATCGTGGTCGGCTTCGTGAGCGTCGCCTACGCGTTCCTGTTCGCGTTCGCCCTCGCGCACCGCGCGGGCCGGCCGACGCGGATCGGCGCCCTCGCCGAGCGCATCGGCGCCTGGCAGCGCATCCCGCCGTGGGCGGGGCTCCCGCTCGGCGTGGTCAGCGTCTCGCTCGTGACCGTCTACCTCGGGCTGATGTGGGACATGTCGCTGCACATCGACAAGGGCCGCGACCCCGGGCCGCTGGCGAACCCGGCGCACTACCTGATCCTCCTCGGCCTCTACGGGATCTTCGCGGCGGGGTTCCTGGCACTGGCGCTGGGCACCCCGGGACGCCGGCCGACCGGCGGCATCCTGCTGGCTGCGGCGGGGACGTTCGCGCTCGCCGGCTTCCCGCTCGACGACGTCTGGCACCGGCTGTTCGGGCAGGACGTGACGCTCTGGGGCCCGACGCACCTGATCATGATGGGCGGCGGCGTGCTCTCGATCGTCGGGGTCGCCGTGCTGCTCGCGGAGTCGGGCTCGCGGCTGTGCTTCGCGCGCGTGCTCGCCTGCGCGACGCTGCTCGTCGGCCTGTCGGCCTTCATGGGCGAGTTCGACTTCAGCGTGCCCCAGTTCCGGCTCGTGCTGCAGCCGGCGCTGATCGCGTTCGCGAGCGGCGTCGCCCTCGTCGCGGCCCGGCGCTGGGCGGGCCCCGGCGGCGCCCTGGCGGCGTCGGGGCTCGCGCTCGCCATGGCGCTGGCGACCGCGCTCACGGTCAAGCTCGCCGGCGAGGCGATGCCGCTGATGCCGCTCTTCCTCCCCGGGGGCATCGCCGTCGAGCTCGCCTTCCTCGCGCGCCGCGGCCCGGTCACGGCGGGCGCGCTGACGGCGACGGTCGGCCTCGCCGGCGAGTGGGCGTGGACGCAGGCGGCGATGCCGATCGCCTGGACGCCCGCGCTGCTGCCCGAGGCGGCGATCATGGCGGTCGTGGCGGGCGTCGCGGGCGCCGTGATCGGCGGCCAGCTCGGCGGCGCGCTGCGGCGCGAGCCACCCCGCCGATGGCTCGCCACCGCCGCGCTCGCCGCGTTCGCGGCCGTGATCGCCGACGGCCTGGTGGAGCACACCCCGGCCGGTGCGCGCGCGACGATCGTGCGCGACGGCGCCGGGATGACGGTGCGCGTCGAGCCCGCCGCGCTCGCCGACGACGCCGCATCGGTGCGCTACGTCGCATGGCAGGGCGGGCCGCCGCGGCGGGAGGCGACGCTGCGCCGCCTCGCGCCGGGCGTCTACCGCACCGGCGACGCCGTGCCGGCGCGCGGCGACTGGAAGTCGCTCGTCCTGATCGACAGCGGCCGCGCGCTCGTCGCCGCGCCGGTCTACGAGCCGGCCGATTCCGCCATCCCCGTGCGCGAGGTCCCCGCCCGCGCGCGGGTCACGCGCCCGCTGGAGAAGACGCGCGACCTGCTGCAGCGCGAGCGCAGGCCGGACGTCCCGGCCTGGCTGTGGACGTCGGCCTCGCTCGTGGTCCTGGTGCTGGGCCTCGGGTTCCTCGGACTGCTCGGCTGGGGCGTCGACCGCTTCGCTAGGGGTTCGTCGTCGACAGCGAGAACGTCACCGTCGCCGCGTAGGCGCCGGTTCGCAGCGCATCCGTCGCACCGATCGCCTGCCGGAACGTGATCGCCGCCGTGCCGTTGGACACGGGCCCGGACCAGCTCCCGGGCGCGATCTCGGTCCGCAGCGGCTGCGGCAGGCTGAACGCGCCGTTGCGGAGCTGGACGGGTCCCGACGCGGTCAGGGTCGCCTCGCCTGCGGTGGATGTCACGGTCGCCGTGGTCTGCGCCGTGTACTCGTCCTGCCCGCCCGGCCGGAACGCCCCGAAGCTCGCCGGGCCGCCGAGGCTGAGCGCGAGCGTCGCGGGGACCGTCCCGCCCGCGGTCCCGTCCGCGTAGGTCGCCCAGCCCGGCGCGAGCTTGTAGCCGGGCGGCACGACCTTGGCCACCGGCGCCGCCACCGTGACGCCGTTGCCGAGATCGGTTCCGGGGGCGTTCACGACCGGTAGCCGCAGCTGCAGGTCGGTCACGCCGACGGGCTGCTGCGGCGCGACGGCCGAGGACGTGCGCAGGTACGGCGAGTCCTGCGCGAGCAGCTCGAGCTTGAGCGCGTGCCCGGGCTGGACGGTCCAAGCCTGCGGATGCAGCTGGAACACCTGCTCGACCGGCCCCGCGCCGACGCCGACCGGGCGCTGGACGCCGCGCGCGATCAGCCGCTCCGTCGCGCCGTCCACGTCGTAGAGGCGCGCCGCGACGAAGTCGTTCGCGCCCGCAGTCGCGAGCTTGGCGACGATCGTGGCGGAGCCGGCGAGCGTGTACGCCGAGCTCGCGGCGGGGACGGTGTACGTCGCGGCCGACGGGTTGTCCGCGCTGCTCGTGGTCGCGCACACATCGCCGGACGTGAACGCGTTCGACGGCGCCGTGCCGGGCGCGGCCGTCAGCGTCCCGGTCGTGCTCAGCCGGATCTCGCCCGGCGCGAGCTGCGGCCAGCTCGCCGCGTGGAAGTGCGTTCCGGCGCCGCTCACGGGGCACTTGCTCGTGAGGATGTCGACGCCGCCGCGGGCGTCGGCGGGCTCGGGCCCGACGCCCTTGAGGTAGTAGTCGAACCAGGCGTTCACGGCCGCCGTGAGCGCCGCGCCGTCGGCCGCGGAGACCGTGCCGGCGCGCGGGTTGTGGCCGAAGTCGAGGTGGAACATCGTGATCGGCTGCTCCGGCCGGCGCGCGCGGACCTTGTTGTAGTAGCGGATCGCCTCGTCGACCGGGAAGAGGTCGTCGTTCCAGCCGTTCGCCAGCAGCGCCGGCGCCGGCGCAACGGAGTCGTCGATGTAGACCGCCGAGTGGTCGGCGGCCAGCTCGTCGGTCATCGCCTGGGCGGCGGCGTTGGCGTCGAACGGGCCGCCCGAGTCGGTCGTCGCCTTCCAGCCGACGAGGTCCGCCGACGCGTCGGTTCCGGCCGGCGCGTAGAAGCCGAGCACCTGGCCGGCGAGGAAGAGGCTGGCGTTCCAGCTCTGCTTCTGGACGCCGATGCGGCGGTCGCCGAGCGGGCCGCGGTAGGTGCCGTTGGCGACGTAGTCGAGGCTCGAGCCGTTCGGCATCAGCGCGGTGTCGAGGTCGCTCCAGGTGTACTGCGGCGCCGTCGCGGCGATCTGCATCGCCTTGCCGAGCGGGCTCGTCCACGGCGCGAGCGTGCCGTCCGGGCGCTGGATGCGGTTGCGCAGCGCGCCGAGCGCGATCGCCATCGCGCCGCCGTAGGAGCCGCCGGTCGCGCCGATCCGCTGCGGGTCGATCACCCCGTCGTCGGCGAGCAGACCGAGCGCGTACTGCGCGTCGCGCACCTCGTAGGCGTCGTGCATCAGGTGGATGTAGCCCTTGCCGGCGCACTCCGCGGCGCGCGGCGCGGTCCCGCACGAGCGTCCCCAGCCGCGATCGGTCATCGTGAACACGGCGTAGCCGCGCGCGAGCGCGCGCTGGGCGTCGGCGCCGCTGAGCGCCAGCTTCGACCCGCCCCAGCCGTGGTAGACGCCGATCACCGGGTACGGGCCGTCGGGACCCGACGCGGGCGCCGGCGGGAACGCCGCCGAGACGTCGACCGGACTGCCGTCGAAGCTGGGGATCGTCGCGGCGCCTGTGCCGCAGAACCGCTGCCCGTTGGGTTGGACCGTGCAGGCGACGGCACCCCCGAACACGCTCGGTATCGCGGCCTGCGCCGCCGACGGAACGACGAAGCTGGCCGCGACCGCGGCCAGCGCGAGCATCCTGCTGCGCATCTCTCTCTCCTCCTCCTTGACCCGGCGCGCCGGAGTCTAAGCGCTGCGGAGGTTCGCGATGACCTCGGAAGCCATACGAAGGCGTAGGGCGAGGATGCGCGCGAGGTCGCGCAGCATCGCGTGCGCGAGCTCAGGGGCCGCCTCGGTCAAGCGCGCGAAGCCCTCCTGATCCAGCCGCACGACCTCGACGTCGGTCACCGCGTCCAGCGTCGCCGAGCGCGGTCGGCCGTCGAAGAACGCCAGCTCGCCGACGACGGACGGCGCGTCGATGACCTTGAAGGCGCTCTCGTCGCGCGGCAGGCGGACGCCGACGCTGCCCTCGGTGATGAGGTAGAGCGCGCGGTCCTCCTCGCCGGCCTGGACGAGCGCGAGCCCCGCGGCGACGCGAAGGACCTCGGCGTGCGAGAACACCACGGCCCAGTCCGACGCCGTCGCCTCGGGCAGGAACAACAGATCGGCCGAGTCCTCGTGGGCCTCTTCGGCGAAGACGGCGAACGGGCCGGCGTGCGGGCTGCTCACTGGCCCCCAAGGTACCGGGCGAGCGCCTCGCCCTCCTCCTCGAGCGCCCGCAGGTCGGCGGCGGGCAGCGGGCGCCAGGGGTCCAGGATCACCTCGCCGTCCGCGAAGCGCCACGTCCCGGCGACGGTGCCGCCGGCGAGGAACGTCGGGAACGACTGCGGGGTCTTCGAGCTGAAGATCCGCGGGCGATCCTCTTCGCGGATGATCAGCGCGCGGCGCGCGTGGCCCAGCAGCGTCGCGTCCCACGTCGGCAGGAAGCTCGGCGGCGCAGGCGTGTCCGCGCCCGGGAGCGGGGCACCGGGGAGGTCGAGCAGCTCCGCGCCGTCCTCGGCGGCGAAGCGGCACAGGTCCAGGCCGTCGAGCTCGAGGTCGCTCACGCGCAGCCCGGCGAAGTTGGCGATCTCGTTGCGGGTCGCCGGACCGAAGCCCTGCAGGTAGCGGCGGACCAGCGTCGCGTGCGCGTCGCCGGCGTCCCCGGGGGCGCCGACCCACTCCTCCGCGAGGCCGTAGAGGTCCGCGCGGCGGCGCTCCCACGTCCCCGACGGCGGCACGCGGACCATGTCGAGCCACAGCCCGAGCCCGTGAAAGGCCTCCTTGCCGACGAGCTGCTCGAGCTCCGCGCGGCGCAGATGGCGGCCGCGCAGCGCCTCGCGCGCCGTCGCCGCCGCCGCATCCATGTCGGCGGTGCTCTTGGTCGCGCGCCGCCACGAGACGCGCCGAGCCCCGCGGATCGCAAGGGCGAGCGGCCAGTAGTCGGCCTTCGAGACGAGGTGGATCGTCGAACGCATCAGCGTCGCCTGGACGATGCCGCGCCGCTCCAGCCCGTCGGTCACGGCATCGCGCTCGAGGTCGTTGACACGTGACCAGAGTCCGATGTACATCGACGGCGCGTACTGCGCCTGGATCCCGCCGATCCGCTCCAGAACGCCGGGGAGCGGCGCGTCGAAGCGCTCGAGCAGGCCCTGCCGCGCGAGCACCGCGCGGTTGAGCTCGAGCTGCGTGAGCGTCCGCGTCACCGCGCGGCGGCGACGATCACGTCGACCACGGTGTCCAGCGGAAGCGCCGTCGAGTCGATCACCAGGTGATAGAGCGACGGGTCGCGTGCGTCGGCGGCGTAGAAGTGGCGCACATACGCCTCGCGCGCGCGGTCGCTGTCGCGCAGCAGCCGCTGCGCGTCCGCGCGCTCCAGGTCGCCGAGCCGCATCGCCTGCTCGATCCGGCGCTCCTGCGGGCCGTCGAGGCGCACGTGCAGCGCCTCCGGGTGCTCGCGCAGGACGATCGCGCCGCCGCGCCCGAGCACGACCTCGCCGCGCGGCGCGTGCTCGAGGATGATGCGCTCCGTCTCGCGCCGGTAGTCCTCGCCCGCCAGCACGCCCGCCTGCACCATCGCTCCGGCGAGCTCGGGCAGCAGCGCGAACGAGGACGCGAGCCGCCCGATCGCGTCGCCGAGCGACTCATCGTGCGCGAGCGCGTCGTCGAGCGGGACCGCGAGGCGCTCCGCCACCCGCACGGGGATCGCGCGGTCGAGCAGCTCGACGCCCAGCCGTTCGGCCACGGCAGGACCCACCCGGCTGCCGCCGGCTCCGAAGGAGGCGGAGAGGGTCACGAGCGCGGGCGTGGCGCGCAGATTAGCCCCACGTCACGCGGGAAGCGTGAAGGCGGGCGGCCTCGGCCTCGGCGGCGGCGCATCCGCCACGCGAGGACCGCCTGCCGTCTCATGCGCCGCATCCTGCCACCCTGGGATGCGTGGTCCGTCCCCGCCGCTCGCGCCTGGCGCTCGTCGCCGGCGCGCTGATCGTCGTCGTCTCGATCGCCTTCGCCCTGCGCAAGGACCACGGCCGGACGGTGGCGGTCCCGACCGTCCCGGCGCCCAAGGGCGTCAAGCCGCTCGCCGATCCGTACGCGTGGGCGCCGGACCGCTCCGCCGACTTCTCGCGCCGCGCCGCGGCGGGCACGGCCGGCGCGCTGTACGAGCTGTCGCCCGGCGGCGTCGCGGTCAGCGCCGCGCGGGTCGCCCGCTTCCGCCCGCAGATCGAGCGGGCGGCCAAGGCGGCCGGCGTCCGCGCCGACCGGCTGGAGGGCCTCGTGTTCCTCGAGAGCGCCGGCCGGCCGGACGCGACGGCGGGCGGCGTTCAAAGCGCCGCGGGGCTCACCCAGATCCTCGCCGAGACGGGACAGGACCTGCTCGGGATGAAGATCGATACGGCGCGCAGCGCGAGCTACACGCGCCGGATCGCGCGCGCCGCCGGCGCCCGCCGGGTGGCGGCGCTGGAGCGCGCCCGGGCCCGCGTCGACGAGCGCTTCGACCCGGGCAAGGCGCTCGCCGCGACGGCGCGTTACCTCGCCATGGCCAAGAACAAGTTCGGCCGCGAGGATCTCGCGTTCGTCTCCTACCACATGGGCATGGGCAACCTGGACGGCGTCCTGAAGGCCTACGGCAAGGGCCCGGTGCCGTATGCGCAGCTGTACTTCGACTCGACGCCGCTGCGCCACGCCGCGGCCTACGCGAAGCTGTCCGGCTTCGGCGACGACTCCTCGAACTACTTCTGGAAGATCGGCGCCGCCGAGGCGATCATGCGGCTGATGCGCACCGACCCGGCGCGGCTCGCGCGCCAATCGGCGCTGCTCGAGGCACCCGCGCCCCCTGCCGCGGACGGCGACCTGGTGGCGGTGCGGAGCGCCTCGGGGATGCGCTTTCCGCCCGGCGCGCGGCTGCGCAGCGAGGCGGCCGCGCTCGCGCTCTACGCCGGCGCGCTGGTCAAGACGATCTCGGGCGCGCCGTCGCTCAACGTGACGGGCACAGCGGGCGGGCGGCTGGACGTCTCCCGCCGCTACGCCTCGCCGGCGCAGGCGGTGGCGTTCCAGTACGTTCTGGACCGGCTGCGCGTGCTCGGCGCGATCCAGTGGTGGCGCGATGCACGCTCGATCCATATCACCGTCTCCAAGGACGCGGCGAGGCTGGAGCCGCTGCTGAAGCGATGACCGACGCGATCCGCACCCCCGACGTGCTGCTCGACGGGCTTCCCGGCTTCCCGTGGGAGACGAGGTTCCGCGCCTACGACGGCCTGCGCCTCGCCCACATCGACGAGGGCGAAGGAGCGCCGGTCCTGATGCTCCACGGCGAGCCGACGTGGAGCTTCCTGTGGCGCAAGGTCGTCCCGCCGCTGCTGGAGGCGGGGCGCCGCGTGATCCTGCCCGACCTGCCGGGCTTCGGCCGCTCGGACAAGCCGATCGACCGCGACTGGTACTCCTACGACCGCCACGTGCATCTGCTCGCCGCGCTGCTCGAGGACCTCGACGTGCGCGACGCGACGTTCGTACTGCACGACTGGGGCGGGCCGATCGGCCTCCGGGTCGCCGTCGAACAGCCCGAGCGGGTCGCGCGGCTGGTGCTGATGGACACGGGGCTGTTCACGGGGCGCCAGCCGATGAGCCCGGCCTGGCAGCGCTTCGCCGCGTTCGTCGAGCGCGCGGAGGAGCTGCCGATCGGCTTCCTCGTGCGGCGCGGCTGCGCGAGCGATCCCGGCGACGAGGTCGCCGCCGCCTACGACGCCCCGTTCCCGAACGAGGCGAGCAAGGCGGGCGCCCGGGCGTTTCCGGCGATCCTGCCACAGGACCCCGGTGACCCGGGCGCGGCCGAGGGCGCGCGCGTGCTGGCCGCGCTGCGCGAGGACCGCCGCCCGCTCCTGATGCTCTGGGGCGAAGAGGACCAGCCGCTGCCGCCGAGCGCCGGCGAGGCGTTCGCGAGCGCGCTCGGCCGCCCGGCGCCCACGCTCGTGCGCGGCGCCGGGCACTACCTCCAGGAAGACCGCGGCGAGCTCGTCGGCACCACGATCGCCGACTGGCTCCAGTCGAGCTGAGCGAGCCGGGCCGCCCGGTGGCCACGCGGCTGCGTCGCAGCCGCATCACTCGCGAGTGGCCTCGTGGGCGTGCGGGGGTCGGCGCGTCGACCGCGGCAGGCGACAGCGCCTGCCGCGCGGGCGTCGGGTCGACCGACGACCCGGGTCCCGCGAGGACAGGACCCGCGACCGAGCGGATCGTCCTTGAGACGTCCGTCTCAGAAGCCGGCTACGCCGCCTGCGCCTCTTCAGCCTCGGCCTCGACGGCGGGGGCGCTCTCCGCGGCGCGCGCCTCGTAGGCCGCGCGGGCGCCTGGGTCGGTGTGGGCGACCGCGGAGGAGTTCATCGCGCGGGAGACCGCCTCGCGCCAGCTGCGGGGCAGGATCGCGCCGAACGCGACCAGGGGGCCGAGCCGGCGCGGTACCCAGACGTCGAAGCGCGGGACCTTGAGCGCATCGATCGTGGCCGCCGCGATCTCCTCGGGCGTCACGCGCCTGACGCCACGCAGATCCGGCACGCCGCCGGCGAGCTCGGTGCGGGCGAAGCCCGGCATCACAACAGTGACCTCGACGCCGGAGCCGCGCAGCTCGGCGCGCACGGCCTCCGAGAGCCCGATCACGCCGTGCTTGGTGGCGACGTAAGTCGCCAGGCCGGGCGCGGCGGCGCGACCGGCGAGCGACGCGACGTTGACGATGTGGCCCGTGCGGCGCGGCCGCATGCGGCGCATCGCCTCCTGCGTCCCGTGTATCACCGCGTGCAGGTTGATCTCCAGCTGCCGCGTGATGCTCGCGTCCGACTCCTGCTCGAGCGGCTGCACCGGCATGATGCCGGCGTTGTTGACGACGATGTCCAGCGGCCCGAGGCGCTGCTCGACGGCATCCAGGAACGCCGTGAAGCCCGGCCGGTCGGTGACGTCCAGCGCGAGGCCCAGCGAGCGGCCGCCCAGCTGTGCCGCGGCGGCCTCGGCTGCCGCGCGGTCCAAGTCGCCGATGGCCACCACGGCCCCCTCGCGCGCGAGTGCATGAGCGATCGCGTTGCCGATGCCGCGGGCGCCGCCCGTGACGACAGCGACCTTGCCGTTCAGCGAGCGCGGATTCTTGGCCATGGGGAGCTTCTCCTCGTTCCTGGACGCAATGTCAATAGTTTGACTTCTGAAGCGTAGGCATGGAGCAGGCTAGAGCCCAGGGTGAGAAGTCTCACAGGAAGGCGCCGCTCGGCAGATACGGCGCGAACGGCCCGACGTCGCCGCCCGTGAAGACCGGGCCGGTGTCGGTCCGCAGCTCAAGCCCCGCCTCGAGGCAGACCGGCACAGCCCACGCCTGCTTGGCGGTCAGCCACTCGACGGCGACGTGCCCCTGCGAGCGCGCGAGCACCGCGCGCAGCACATCCTGCGCGCCCGCGTCGTCGTAGGCGGCGAGCAGGCGGACCGGCCCGCCGCCGCGCGTGACCGCGAAACCGCGCCCCTCGGCAAGCAGGATCGTCGCCCCCATCTCCCACAGCGTCCGCAGGTCGTCGCCGTGCGCCGCGCCGCGCGCGTGACGCGAGACGTCGTCGAGGAACGGCAGGTCGTCCGGCGTCGCCTCGCGGACCCCCTCGGGCTCGGCGACGTCGCGGGCGATGCCCGAGGCCCAGAACGCGGGATGCCCCGTCAGGCCGAGCCCCGCATATGCCCGCAGCGCCCGCGGATCGCGCGAGGACAGGATGATGCGCCCGCGGGCGCCGTCGGCGTAGTCGTGCGCCCGCCGCAGCAGCTCGCGCCCGAGGCCGGCCGACTGCCGCTCGGGGTGCACGATGAACAGCGACAGGCCCCACACGCCCTCGCGCAGGATCGAGATCGCGCACCCGGTGAGGCGGCCGCCTTCCTCCGCCACCCAGGCACCGCCCGGATCGCTGCGCGCCAGGCGCTCGTAGCGGGGACGGACCGCGACGGGGTCCGGGCGCGGCTCGGGCGCCTCGTTGCGGCTGCGGGCATAGGCCTCGAACGTCTCGACGGCGAGGGCGTGCGCCGCGCCGGCGTCCTCGAGTCGCATCGGGCGGATCATGCCCGACAGCCTACGATCGCCCGCTGTGCCGACCTTCACCCTCGACGGCCGGCGGCTGGTCTGCCTGCCCGGTTCGCGAGGCCGCGTGATCGATCCGGTCCTGTGCGCGCGGCGATGATCGGTTGCGCGCGAACTCGCCCGTCCCGGTGATCGAGCGTGATCGCCAGAAGCGTGCTGGGCCAGGAGCCTCACGCGCATGCGGACGCGCGCGTCCTAAACGGCCCCTGGACCGCTACCCTCACGCGTCTCATGTCGAGCCGCCAGGAAGAAAAGGAGCGCCGCCGCCGCGAGCGCGAGGAGCGCGAGCAGGCCGAGCGGGCGACGCAGTCGCGCCGCAAGCGGCTCCAGTACGTCTTCGGCGGCCTGCTCTCGGTGCTGGTGATCGCCGGCGTGGCCGCGCTCGCGGCCGGCGCCTTCACCGGCGGCGGCTCGGGGTCCCCGAGCGATCCGCCGACCGGGGGCGCGGACATCCCCGGCGTGAAGGAGACCGACCTCAAGAAGGCGGCGGCCGCCGCGAGCTGCGAGCTCAAGGACGCCCCGATCGAGGGCAACACGCATGAGGACAAGGCCTTCAAGCCGTCGGACTACAAGACCAACCCGCCGACGTCTGGCAACCACAACCCGACCTGGTACCAGGACGGCGAGTACAACCCCGGCGACACGCCGCGGCTCGGCATGCTCGTGCATCCGCTCGAGCACGGCCGGATCGAGCTGCAGTACAAGAAGGGCTCGTCGGACCAGACGGTCAAGCAGCTGCGCACGCTGTTCAACCAGTCCAGCAGCGGCTACCACATGCTGCTGTTCGAGAACACGACGAACATGCCCTACGCCGTCGCCGCGACCGCCTGGGGGCACCTCGTCGGCTGCACGACCATGAACCCGAAGGTGTTCGACGCGCTGCGGGCGTTCCGCGAGTCCTACATCGACAAGGGTCCCGAGATCGTCCCCTAGCGGTCACTCGCTCCCACCGGCGGAGCTCCGTGGAGAATCGCCCGCCGGGGGATTCGACTGCCATCCGCCTGTCTCGCCGCGGTAGAGCCCGTGGCCGGTGATCGCCATGCGGGCGCTGAGGACGAGGATGCGCAGGTCGAGCCGCAGCGACGCGTGCTCGAGGTACCAGATGTCGAGCTCGATGCGCTCGGGCCACGGCAGCGACGCCCGGCCGTTGACCTGCGCCCAGCCCGTCAGCCCCGGACGCGCGTCGAGCCGCCGCCGCTGGCGGTCGGTGTACCGGTCGACCTGCACCTGGAGCGTCGGCCGCGGCCCGACGAGCGACATCTCGCCGCGCAACACGTTGACGAGGTTCGGCAGCTCGTCGATGGAGGTGCGCCGCAGGAGCGCGCCGACGCGCGTGATGCGGCTGTCGCCCTCGTCGATCGCCAGTCCCGCGCCCATGTGCTCGGCGCCGGAGACCATCGTTCGCAGCTTGTAGACCTCGAACTGATGCCCGCGATAGCCGACGCGGCGCTGGCGGTAGATCGGGTGCCCGTGCGACTCGAGCCGGACGATCGCGGCGGCGAGCGCCACGACCGGCGCCGAGACGACGGCGAGCGTGCCGGCGACCGCGAGGTCCAGCGCGCGCTTGCGGCGCGAGTGCAGGTAGGGATTCGTCACCGCGTCCCCTCCGGCGCTTCCCAGCCCGCCTCGGTGCCGTGGCGCAGCCAGTCGTACAGGCCGGCGGCGAGCGCGGCGGTCGTGAGCACGTAGTACCGGGCCACGAGGAACGGGCGTGCCTTGACAGGTGTGAAAGCGGCCGCGAGCAGCGCGGCCTGGGCCGCTGCGGCGAGCGCGTAGACGCGGCCGCGCGGCAACAGCGCGAGCGTCGCGGCGGCCGCGAGCACATGCAGCAGCGGCGTGCCGTAGCGCAGCAGGCGGTGGCTGGCGATCATCAGCGCGTACAGCGGCGAGTAGCCGCGCGGGTCGAGCAGGCCGCCTTTGACGACGATCGGCCAGCCGTGGGACATCATGCGCCGCTTGCGCGCCCACTCGCCCTCGATCGACGGGACCATCTTCTCGGTCGCGCGCGCCTGCGGCTCATAGACCGCGCGCCAGCCGTTCTTGACCATCCGGAACGGGAAGCTCAGGTCGTGGCCCATGATCGGGTCGACCTCGACGTAGGCCTCCCGGCGCACGGCGTAGATCGCGCCGTTGCCGCCGGTGACCGACGCCAGCGCCGACTCCTGCTCGCGCAGCCACATCTCGTAGCGCCAGTACAGCCCCTCCTGGTTGGTGCCGGCGTCGTTGACGAAGCGCACCTGGCCGCAGACGTAGCCGACGCGCGGGTCACCGAACACGGCGGCGAGCTTCGCCAGCGCGTCGGGCTCCCACAGCGCGTTGGCGTCCGAGAACGCGACGATCTCGCCCGCGGCGGCGCGCACGGCGGCGTCCTGCGCGCGGATCTTCCCGCCGCGCGGCAGCTCGAGCACGAGATCGGCGCCGGCCGCGCGGGCGCGCTCGGCCGTCGCGTCGCCGCCGCCGTCGACGGCCACGATCAGCTCGAGCCGCTCGCGTGGGTAGTCGAGCGCGAGCGCGTTGGCGACCTTGGCGGCGATCACCGCCTCCTCGCGATACGCGGCGACGATCAGCGAGACCCGCGGCGCCGGCACGGGCAACGCGGCGCGGGGCGCAGGCGGCGGGGAGCCCGTTGCGCGGCGCAGGGCGGCGAGCGCCGGCGCGTAGAGCGCCTGCGTCCAGGCGAGCAGAGACGTCGAGATCCAGAACAGCGGCCGCACGGCGGCGGCCATGCTGGCAGGTCTACGCCCGCAGGGCCTCATAGAGCTCGAGCGTCCGGCGCGCGATCGCGTCCCACGACGGCGCGGCGCTCGCCGTCGCCGCGGCCATGCGCGCGAGCTTCGCCGGATCGCCGAGCAGCGCGCTGAGCGCGTCCGCGAGCGCCGCGGCGTCCCCGGGCGGGACCAACTCGGCCGCGCCGCTCGCAGCGACCTCGGGGAAGCCGCCGACCGCGCTGAGGAGCAGCGGCTTGCCGAACGCGAGCGCCGTGTACAGGACGCCGGACTGGTCGATCTCCCGGTAGGGGAGGACGACGAGGTCGGCGGCCCGGAAGGCGCCCGCCAGCTCGGCGCCGGAGACGAAGCGCAGGGCCGCGTCGGCGTCGGGCGCGTCGATCGAGATCGGCATCCGCGGCATGCCGGCGATCCACAGGCGGGCGCCGGGCGGGCGCTCCGCGCGGCCCCAGGCGTCGAGCAGCACGTCGACGCCCTTGTACGGGCGGATGAGACCGAAGAACAGGACCACGGGTCCGTCCCCCCGCCGCAGCTCCGGCGGCGGAGCCGCGCCGTCGGACTGGCGCGTCAGGTCGGTCAGCGGGCCGTGCGGGATCACGTGGATGCGCGCGGGGTCGAGCCGCAGCTCGTCGCGCAGGCGGGCGGCGCCGTGCTCGGAGTGCACGACGATCGCGTCCATGCGCTCGTACAGCCGCCGCTGCCCGGCGAGCTGTCCGGGGCGCGGCTCGCGCGGCAGCACGTCGTGCGCGGTCAGCAGCCGCGGGTGCACGCGCGGGAGCAGCAGCCCGTCGAGATGCTGGACCGGCAGCCACTGGAAGTGCACGACATCGGCCGCCCGCGCCGCCCGGGCGTAGCGCAGCATGTCCGGCACGTGCTGCGCGAGCCGGGCGCCGCGGCGGCCGCGCCCCGGCGCCCAGCGGTAGAACGCCTCCCGCATACGCACGCCGGGCGCATCCGGCACGTCGCCGTAGCCGAACGCGCTCGTCCACAGCTCGACGTCCGCGCCCCGCCCGGCGAGCGCCGCCGCGAGCGCCCGGTCGTAGGGCGGCGTGAAGGCCGCCGGGTCGACCAGGTGGACGCGCACGGCGATGAGTATGGTCGGCGCGAGCCGGGCGGGCGCGTCGATGCCGGCGTGGTCGAACCCGCGAAACCGGGCCGGCTGGCCGCAGCCGCGCGCCAGTTGACCGGCGCGCAGGGCAGTATGCAGGGCCGTGCCCGTCGAGCTGAGCTTCTGCGTCGTGAACACCGAGCAGCGCGGACTCCTGCGCTATTGCCTCGATGCGATCGCGCGCGAGCTCGCGACGGTCGACTTCGAGACCGAGGTGCTGGTGCTCGACAACGCCTCCGAGGACGGATCGGCCGAGGCCGCGGCGCGCCACCCGGTGACGACGGAGGTGATCGCGCTCCGAGAGCGCCGGGGCAAGTCCGAGAACGACTCGGCGCTGCTGCGGCGCGCGCGCGGCAGGTTCTGCCTGCTGCTCAACGAGGACTCCGAGCTGGAGCCCGGCGCCACGGTCGCGCTGCACGCCGCGCTCGCGGCCGACGAGCAGGCCGGCGCGGCGGGCGCCATGCTCGTGCGCCCCGACGGCGTGCAGCAGCCGTCGGCGTGGCGCTTCCCCTCCCCGTGGAGCGCGCTGCTGACCGCGTTGTGCCTGCACCGCCGGCTCGTGGTCCAGAGCCGCGGCGACGCCGTTCGCCGCGTCGACTGGAGCCAGTCCGCCGCGCTGCTCGTCCGGCGCGCCGCGGCGGCGGAGGTCGGCTACTTCGATCCTGCCTTCTTCGTCTACTCCGACGAGGTCGACTTCTGCCGCCGGCTCGCCGACGCCGGCTGGCACACGCTCTACGTCCCCGAGGCGCGCGCGGTCCATCACGAGCAGCTCGTCACCGGCAGCGTGCCGGCGCGGCGGATCGTCGAGTTCTCGCGCAACCGCGATCGCTACATGCGCAAGCACCACACCGCGGTCTCGGCCGCGCTGGTGCGCTGGCTCACCGCCTGGACCTACGCCGTGCGCGCGGCCGGCGCGCTGCTCCTGCCCGGACACGACGCCAAGCGCTACGCCAAGCACGTCGGCGCGACGCTGTTCCCGCGCCGCGGCGAGGGACTCGCCGAGGCGGCGGAGGAGTTCAACCGCCGCCTGATGCGGCCGCCGCCGGACGGGTCCGCCTGAGCAGGCCACGGGCGGCCGCGACCTCGCCGGCGCGGAAGAAGCCCGCGCCCCACAGCGCGGGGACGATCGCCGCCAGCACGAGCGCGCGCGTGACGAAGCCCGTCGCGCCCGTGTCGGGCAGCAGCAGCTCGCCCACGGTCGTCAGCCCGCCCGCGACCGCCACGACGAGCGCCAGCCGCGCCCACTCGAATGCGACCTGGAAGAGGCCGCGCGTGAGCAGCCACATCGCGACGAGCATCACGACGTAGGCACCGACGAGCGCGAGGCCCGCGCCGGCGATCCCGAGCGGCGGGACGAGCGCCGCCAGCAGCGCGATGTTGACGACCAGCCCGCAGAGCGCCGCGGGCGCGTTGCGGACCGTGACCCGCGCGCGGCCCGCCATCGCGACGAGGACGAGGAAGAGGCCGTAGAGCGCCCACCCGAGCGCGACCCACGTCAGCGCCTCGTGGGCCGCGAAGTAGCTCGGGGCGGCGAAGATCCGCACCAGCCAGCGGCCGAGCAGGGCGAGCCCGGCCACGACGAGCCCCGTGAAGAGGACGTAGTAGGTCGTGATCCGGGCGTACACGCGAGCGGCCTCCTCGTCGCTCTCGATCGAGTACGCCAGCGGCGGCCAGGCGTACTGGAACGCGCGCACGGTGAACACGACGACGCCCGCCAGCTTGACCGACAGCGAGTACAGGCCGGCGGCGTCCTCGCTCTCGAAGCGATACAGCCACAGGCGGTCGACGAAGAACAGGGCGAAGACGGAGACCTCCGCCGGGACGGTCGGCAGCCCGAAGCGCAGCATCGGGCCGAGCTGCGCCCGGTCGATGCCGCCGGGGCGCAGCCCGAACGCGTCGCGCTGGGCGATCCACAGCCCGATGACGACGGCGGCGGACGCGATGTAGTTGCCGAGCAGGAGCCCGAGCGCGCCCTGCTCGCGGACCACCACGAGGTAGACGGTGAGCGCGACGGTGAGGAGGACGTTGGCCAGCGACGCCGCGGCGAAGGCGCGCGCGCGCTCCTCCACGCGCAGCAGTGCGTACGCGAGCTCGAGGTTGGTGAACGCCCACAGCCCGAGCGCGGCGGCGCGCAGCTCGTCGGGGTGCGACGCCCCGAGCAGCGCCTTGGAGAGCGGGGCGGCGGCGAGCGCGGCCGCCCCGGCGGCGAGCGTCGTGAGGATGAAGAGCGAGCCCGTCGCCGTGCGCGCGAGCCGGCGCCGGCGCTCCGGGTCGGCGTCGAGGAAGTGGAAGCGGACGAGCGCCTCGCCCAGCCCCGCCCGCACGATGATCGAGACGAGGATGATCGTGGTGAGCAGCAGCTCGGCGGTGCCGTAGTCCTGCGGGCGCAGGTGGTTCGTGTAGACCGGCAGCAGCGCGAGCGCGATCAGCTTCGAGACCGCGTCGGCGACCTGGTATGCGGCGCCCGTCGTGAGCAGGCGCTTCAGGTAGCCGGTCACAGCCGATGAAGCTAGCGCCTCACCAGGCCGACGCGATGTGCGCGAGCTCGACCGGGCGGCACGGGATCGCGATGCCGCGCGAACGCGCGCGGTAGCGTGGGACGGGCGATGACCGATCCAGGCGGCGGTTACGGATGGAGGACGGGCGAGCGCCCTGGGGCGAGCCCCTACGGCCTGCGCGGCCTGGCGGCGCGCGCGGCCAAGGCCGGCGGCGACCCGCCCCCGCTGTGCGTCCTGCTGCTCCCGCGCGAGCTCGAGGAGTTCATCCTGCGCGACCAGGCCGAGGATCTCCTGACCGCGCCCGGCGTGGTCGCGATCGAGCCCGCGCGCGTCCCGTACGGCGCCTACCTGCGCCTTCCGGCCGCCGTCGCCGACGGGCTCGCGGCGACGCAGGCGCGCCGCCTCAAGCTGCCGGGAAGGCCGGCCGCGATCGTGATCTTCCACCCGCTGCAGTACCCGCTCGCGCGCGCGCTGATCTCCGAGCACCCGGATGCCGAGCTGTGGTACTGGCGCTGGGACCGCTACGAGGTCGCCTACGACGCCTCCAGGCGCCGCCGCGAGCGCCTCGAGGAGCTGCACGACAGCGCCGTCCATCGCTCCGCGCTGACGATCGTGGTCTCCGACGCGCTCGGCGAGCTCGAGCGCGAGGAGGGCCGCGAGGCGGTGCTGGTCCCGCTCGCCGCCGACACGTTCCCGGCGCCCGATCCCGGCGCGACGGTCGTCGCCGTCTCGCTCGGCCACCTCGGCCATCGCACCGACTGGGCGCTGTTGCGCGCGATCGCCGAGGGGATGCCGGAGCTCGTGCTGCTGCTGATCGGCGAGTGGCACGAGGACGAGTCAGGCGCCGATCCCGGCTTCCGCGCGTGCCGGGAGGCGCCGAACCTCGTCTGGCTCGGCCGCCGCTCCGACGAGGAGGCGGCGCGGCTGATCGCCTGCGCGGACGTCGGCATCGTGCCGTTCGAGCGCTCGGAGTTCAACGAGACCGCGCTGCCCTACCGGATCCTCAAGTACGCACGGCTCGGGCGCCGCACGATCTCGCCTCCGCTGGCGGGCGTCGCGACCTGGGGCCGCGCCGTGATCACGGTCGACACGCCGGAGGCGTGGATCGCCGCGCTGCGCGCTCAGGCGGGCGCGCGGACGAGACCGGACGCCGGCCTGCGCGAATGGGCGCTCGCCCAGACCGCGCACGCCCAGAACACGCCGCTGTGGGAGCGGATGGAGGCGCTGGGGATCGAGTCGGGGCGGCTCGGCTCCGAACGTGTCGAGGTCATCGGCAGCGCGAGTACGCACTCAGCAGCCCGTGCCGCGCAAGCGGTGCGTAGCCCGGATCCGGAAGGTTGACGAGTGGCGAGGTGCCCGCGGCGAAGCCGTAGCGGCGCAGCGCCTTCTGCGTGAGCGCGAAGACCTCGACGCCGGTCGCCCGTCTGCGCGCGCTGCGGGCGCCGATCCGCCCGTCGCGGTGCCAGCGCGAATCCGGGACCAGCCGGTAGGTCGGGAACGTCAGCGCGCCGCAGCGGCGCGCCGCGACGACCTTCGGGTCGTCGAGCAGCGCGATCAGGCTGTCGTGCGTGGCGCGGATGAAGCGCACCTCGTCGCGCACGTTGGTCAGCGACGGCGCGAGGATCGTGAGGCCGATCGTGCCGGCGACCGCGGCGGCGACCGACCCTCGCATCCACAGCCGCCGCCACGGGTGCTCCGCCGCCAGCGCCGTGAATCCGGCCAGCGCGTAGCCGGCGACGACGCACAGCGCCACCGACGGGACCGTCAGGTAGCGGGGCAGGATCGAGAGGCCCAGGACGCCGGTCCCGACGAACGTGATCACGCCGGCCGCGAACAGCGCCAGCGGCACGCGGATCGCACGCCATCCCGCCACGCGCCAGGCGAGGATCGCGCCCGCCAAGGCGAGCGCGGCGACCGGCGGACGGACCGTCGAGGACACGAACGAGGCGAACGAGCCGGGGACGTGGCCGACCCCGCGCACGCGCCCGAGGTCGTCGGCGAGCTCCGACGTCGCGTGCAGCGAGTGCAGCGGGTCGCCGGTCGAGAGCAGGTCGACGAGCGCCCACGCGAGCGGGGCGAAGGCCACCCCCGCGGTGAGCAGCACTCGCCGCCGCTCGCGCGGGAGCCACCACAGCCATGCGAGTCCGGCGAGGACCCACGCCTCGGGACGCAGCAGTCCCGCGAGCAGCAGCAGGACGAGCGGCCGCCACGGCCCGCGGTCCGCGCCGCGCTCGGCCTCGAAGACGGCCGCCCAGATGACGAGGGCGAGGAACGGCGAGTCGACGTAGCCGCGCGCCGCGTAGAGCAACAACGACGCGCTCGCGCCGACGAACAGCGCCCCCAGCAGCCCGCTCCAGCGCCCGAACACGGCGGCGCCGAGCCGGTAGGTCCCGATCACCAGGAGCCCGTGCGAGAGCAGGCAGACGAGCACGAGCGCGCGGTCGCCCGACTCGCCGAAGACCCCGCCGAGCACGGCGCACAGCGCGACGTAGAGCGGGTGCTGGGTCGGGGCGGCGTAGGCCTCGAACGTCGGCGCGACCCCGTGCAGCAGCTCGCGTCCCCACACGAGGTGGTAGTAGGAGTCGTAGTTGGGATAGGTACGCGTGACGGCCCACACGACGACCGCGGCGACGAGCACCACGGCAGCAGCAGCGCGCTCGGCCGCGACGGGGAAGCGGCTCCCCGCGACCGCGCGCGAAGGAGCGGCGAGCGCCGTCACGGCCGAATCGCCCAGGGGGCGATTCTTCGGCGAGCTCGACAGGAGTGGACCGGGCACGAACAGCCTCGCGAACTCACGCGCTCAGGGCGCCGTCTGGGCGGCGACGACCGGCTCTTGCGGCCGGCCGTTGCGCGACCCCGACTCGGCCGGCGAGACGCGGGCGGCAGCTCGCGGGGCGGCCAGCGCCGTGCCGAGCGCGAGCAGCGTCCAGGTCATCGGATCCTCGAGGAACGCCGCGTAGACCCACGTGTGCAGCAGCAGCGCGGCGAAGCACGCCGCCACGACGGCGCGCACGGGCTCGCCGCGGGCACCGCGCAGCAGCCGCCGCAGCGCGAGCACGAGCAGCGCGACGTAGACGGCGAAGCCGACGAGGCCCTGCTCGGCGGCGACGGTGATGGGGATCGTGTGCGACGCGGACGTGGCCTCGCGGCCCGAGGAGTGCTCGTGGCGGCGGTACTCGCGCTGGAAGCTGCCCGAGCCCCACCCCGCCAGCGGGCGCTCGCGCGCGAGGTTCACGCCGCCCTGGATCAGGTCGGCGCGGCCGGACGTCGCCTTGCTGATCGAGTCCTCGGAGCTGAGGTTGAGCCGCAGCGCGCCGGGGAACGCGAGCACGAGCACCAGCGCGGCGGCGGCGACGGCGACCGCCGGAGCCGCCACGACGCGGCCTCCGAAGCGCAGCCAGGCGAGCACGAACAGCCCGAGCAGCAGCGCCGCGAAGCTCGACTGCGACAGCGTCGTCAGCAGGCCGCCCCAGAGGACGGCGAGCGCGGCGACGGCGATCCAGACGTCGCGCGGCCGCCCGCGCCACAGGAGCACGCCCGCGAGCCCGATCATCACCAGCGCGAGAAAGCGCCCGTAGATGTTCGGGTCGAAGAACAGCGAGTTGACGCGGAAGTACTCCTCGACCTGGTTGGACGCGATCACCTTGGGGTTCAGCAGCAGCCGCCGCGTCTGGAACTCCCAGAAGCCGATCGCCGCGAACACGAGCGCGAGGCCGGTGAGCACGCCGCCGCCCCACGCCAACCGCGGCGGGGTCCACTCGAGCCCGCGCAGCAGCGCGAACAGCAGCGCGAACGGGACGTAGAAGAAGACGACCTGCTGCAGCGCGTCCGACGTCGCCGAGGAGTAGACCGCCTGCAGCGCGTAGAGCACGACGCCGCCGAGCAGCAGCCACTCCAGCGCACCGGGCCTGGGCGCCGGCTCGCCCTGATGGCGCGGCGACAGCCGCGGGACCAGCCACGCCAGCGCGCCCGCCCCGATCACCGCGTACAGCGGCACGAGCAGGTTCGCCGTGCTGCCGCCGGCCTGCACGGGGATCCGGAACGGCAGCGCAGCGAGCGCGAGCACGCACAGCAGGCCGGGACGGCGCGAGAGCAACAGGGCCAGTGCGGCCAGGGCCGCCACGGCGATCACCGCGGCGGCCACGGCGAGCACCGGATGCGCGCGCGCGGTGTGCAGCTGCGGCGAGTGCCAGATCTCGCCGACGAGCAGGACCGGCGTCAGCAGGAGCGCGCCGAGCATCGCGTACGCGCGCCCGCGCACGGTGCGCCCGAGCACGGCCCCGGCGGCGAGCGCGGCGGCGAGCACCATGCCCGCGACCAGGACGCCCTGGGGGAGCGCGGCGGTGTCGCTCATCCCTCCGACCTGATCTTCGGCGTGACCTTGCGCAGCAGGTCGACGATGTTGCGCGTCGCCTGCGCCACCTGCGGCTCGCCCAGCTTCCCGTACCACTCCGGCAGCCCGACGCGGATCACGAGGCCGCCCTTGCTCCCCACCTGCACGGCCGACAGCGCCGGGCGCAGCTCGCGCGGGTCCTTGCCGGACTGCTCGGCGGAGGCGGTCTCCTCCGGCGTCAGCTCCTGCCCGACGCCCGCGAGCAGCTTGCGCTCCCCGGCGGGCGGAAGCGACTCCTCGAGCTGCGTGAAGCCGGGAAGGCCCGGCACGACGCCCGTCATGAGCTGCTGTTCGGCGCCGTCGAGCTGGATCAGCGTCGCCGGCTTGCTCAGCGTGCGCAGCTTCGCCAGGTGCGCCCCGAACGGGTCGGTGCTCGTCGGCTGCGTCGGGCTGGTCAGCACGCCGGTGTCGCCGCTCTCGCTCGTCCGCATCGCCACGCCGCGGCGCAGCGTGTCGGCGCCGAACGACGCGACCCGCCCACCGTCGAGCACGTAGCGGCGCAGGCGCTTGGCCAGCGACTGCGTGACCCACGTCTCCGGCCCGGCGAGCAGGACGCCGGTGCGGTCGCTCGCGCGCGGGCTGCGCGACAGGTCGAGGTCCAGGTCACTCGTGAGGTCGTACCGGATGCGGCGGCGGTCGAGGAAGATCAAGAGCTTCGCCACATCGTCGGAGAACTGCGTGGGCAATCCGGTGAAGACGCGCGGCCAGTGCACCGCGGCGCCGTCGGTGAGCGTGTTCGCCAGGCCGTCGAACGGCGGGTCGTCGACGGTGTCGGTGCCGAGCCAGCTGAGCGCCGGCACGACGACGAGCACGCTCGAGCGCCGCTCGGCCTGCACGAGGAACGGGACCGTCGTGTGCCAGCGGCCCGCAGTCACCTCGAGCAGGTACGCGCCCGACGCGCCGCCGGGCGCGCGGAACGTGAGGCTCGGGCTGTCGCCGCGCCCGCGCTTGCGGACCGCGCTCTCGCCGACCCGGCGCACGCGCCAGTGGTACGCCGCGCCGCGCGAGTCGACGTTGAAGTCCACCCGCTGGCCGGCCGTCACCGGCCGCAGCGGCGGCTGCACGGCGAGCCCGCGGACCGTGATCCCCGGCCGGCCGGGCACGGCGCCGACCTCGAACGCGGCCGGCACGGTGCCCCAGTTGCCGGCGCGGTCGCGCACCGACGCCTGGACCACGTAGATGCCCGGCGCGAGCGCGCTGCTCTCGCCCCACCGCATCAGGTGCGCGCCGCGCTGGAGCTGGAACTGCGCGACCTGCTTCGGCTTGCCGGCGTCGGTGCGGAAGACCCGGAACTGCGTGCGGTAGGCGGTCGAGACGCCCGTGACGTAGATCTTCAGCGGCCCATGCGACGGCGCGATGATGTTGCCGTCCGGCTTGACCCTGCACGGCGACCCGACGCAGACCTCGGGGGTCGGCGGCTTGGTGTCGAGCGTCATCGTGCGCTGGATCACCGACGAGCGGCCCTCGTTGCGCAGCGAGACGCGCACGCGGTACTGGCCGTCCGGCGCGCGGGCGCCCTGGTCGGTCGTACCGTTCCACTCGAGCCGCAGCGGCCGGTGGGCGGGGACCGGGACCGCGTCGGTGAGGCGCTTGATGCGATCGCCTTCGAGGTTGACGACGTCGACCGTCACGTCGTCGGCGACCTTCAGCGTGACCGAGAACCGGTTCGGGCGCCGCGCCGGCGAGAACGCGCGGTCGAGCTTGGCGACGCGGATGACCGGCGGCGAGCTCTTGAGCCGCTGGGCGACGAAGAACGCGGCGAACGTCGCGCCCACCAGCACCAGGAAGGTGATCCGGGCGACCAGCGTCACCGGGTGACCCCGTTCAGTTGCCGCTCTTGTCCGCGCCGACCTCGACGACGACGCTCTTGTCCGGCGCGATCGCCTGCGTCTGGGCGTCGATCTGCTTGATCTGGCCGGTTTGGATGTCGAGCACGCGGGCGACGTCCTTCGCCTGGGCGGAGGCGCCGCGCTTGTAGAGGACCTGCGACGTCTGCCGCCCCTTGCCCTGCGGGTCGTTGCCGGCGTCGACGTGGTCGTCGGCGTAGCCCGCGGTCGTCAGGCGGTCCTTCAGGTTGGCCGCGAGCCCGTCCGACGGCGTCCCGTTGAGGACGGTCACCGTCGTCGTCGCACGCGCCGGCGTCGGCGTCGGCTTGGGCTTGTTGGACCCGTTGCCCGCCGCCGGGGTGCCGCCCGGCGGCACGACCGGGTTCGACTTGCTCGCCGGCGCCTGCGGCTTGTCGCTGCCGCCGAACAGCTGCGTCGCCGCGAAGATGAGGGCCGCGAGCACGATCACGCCGATCACCGAGGTGAGGACGACCGAGCGCGTCGACGTCTCGCGCCGCGGCGGCGGGCCGGACGGCGCGCGGCGCTCGGGGGCAGGGCGGCGCGGAGGCGGCGGCGTCGCGGACGGGACGCGGCGGGCGGCGGGCGTCGCGGGGGCGGGGACGTCGCCGTCGCGGCCGTGGCCGTTGCCGTTCGCCGGCACCGGCTCGATGCCGGTCTGCGGGGCGGCCGGCGGCGCGGCGACCGTCGCCTCGGCGCCGACCGCGACCGGCTGCGGCGCCGGCACCGGCGCGGGGCGGGGCGGATGCGGCGGCTCGGCGACGCCGGCGGCGCGCGCGAAGGCGAGCGCGGCGACCTGCTCGGGCTTGAGCTTGTGCGAGCCGTTGGCGGCGGGCGCGGTATTGCGAAGCTCAGCGGGCCGCGGGGCGACCGCCGGCTGCGGGCGCACGGCGGCGGGCTGGGGCACGCGGCGCACCGACTCGGCTTGCGCGACCACGCGCTCCTCGAGCTCCTGCGCGCGCTCAGGCGAGCGCCCCGCCCAATCGCGCAGGCGGCGCACCTCGCGCGCTTGGGCGAAGTAGAGCAGTGAGAGCACGGCCAGGCCGAAGAAGCTCGCGATGCCCACGTAGGCGCCGTACTTCTCCACCTGATCCTGAAGCGAGAACGCGAGGACGACCATGGATCAGACCCGCCGATTCTAGGAGCCCGGGCGGGCGGTGTACCCCGCCGTGGGCGTATCGGGGACAACCTCGCTCATCGCGCCGGCCATGCGCGGGCGGTTCGCGACGCCGCCGCGGGCCGCCCCGAGCTCCACCACGAGCGCCGCCAGCCCCGCCGCGTCGCCGTCGGCGACCAGCAGCTCGACCTTGTCGAACACGTGCTCGACCCACGACGGATCGACCGGCGTGCGGACGGCGCGCATGATCTTCTGCGCGGGCGTCTGCTCGGCGCGCTCGTAGGCGTTGAACAGCTGCTCGTGCAGCTTCTCGCCCGGGCGCGGGCCGATGATCTCGATCGCGATGTCGCGCCCCGGCTCCAGGCCGGAGAAGCGGATCATATCCTCGGCGAGCTCGAGGATCGACACCGGCTCGCCCATCTCGAGCGCGAACAACTCACCGCCGGCGGCCAGCGAGCCCGCGCGGATCACGAGCTGGACCGCCTCCGGGATCGTCATGAAGTAGCGCGTCATCTGCGCGTCTGTGACGGTGACCGGCCCGCCCTGCGCGATCTGGCGGCGGAAGATCGGGACGACGGAGCCCGAGGAGCCGAGCACGTTGCCGAACCGCACCGCCGAGAACGCGGTGCGCGGGTAGCGCTGGTCGGCGGCCTCGACGGCCCACTCGGCGAGCGCCTTGGACGCGCCCATGACCGTGGCGGGCTCGACCGCCTTGTCGGTGGAGACCAGGACGAACGCGCCGACGCCGCAATCGCCGGCGACGCGCGTCATCACCTCGGTCGCGAGCGCGTTGTTGCGCACGGCCTCGACGGGATTGCCCTCCATCAGCGCGACGTGCTTGTAGGCGGCCGCATGGAAGACCACATTCGGCCTGTGCCCGGCGAACACCTCCCGCATCCGCTCCTCTTCGCGGCAATCCGCGAGCACGGCGGCGGCGTTGAGCACGTGCCGGTCGTCGACCAATTCGCGCTCGATCTCGAACAGGTTGTCCTCCGCGTGATCGACGAGCACCAGCCGGCTCGGGCCCACGCGCGCGATCTGACGGCACAGCTCCGCGCCGATCGAGCCCCCGGCGCCGGTGACCATCACGATGCGGTCGGTAAGGTAGCCGCCGACGTGCTCGACCTCCACGCGCACGGGCTCGCGCCCGAGCACGTCCTCGACGCGGACCTCGCGGATCTGCCCCATGAGCCGCGTGGAGCCGTTGTTCTGCAGCAGCTCGAAGACGGTCGGCATCGTCCGGACCGGAACGCCGCGCTCGCGGCAGGCGCTGACCACGTGCGCGCGCAGCGTGCCGGGCGCCGACGGGATCGCGATCAGCACCTCGTCGGGCTCGACGTCCTCGAGCACGTCGCCGAGGTCCTGCGTCGTGCCCAGCACCGCGAGCCCGCGATCCACGCGCATGCCGCGCTTGCGCGGATCGTCGTCGACGAAGCCGACGGGGCGCAGGCCGAGGTCGGGGTTGCGGAGCAGCTCGCGCAGCAGCAGCCGCCCGCCGTCGCCCGCCCCGACGATCAGCACGCGGCGCGCGTTGCGCAGGGAGCCGTAGCCTCGCAGCGGGCGCTCGTAGACGAGGTGGACGAGGAAGCGCGCGCCGGCCAGGAAGAAGCCCATCAGCAGGCCCCACAGGACGAGCACGCCCGTGGGCACTTGGAGCGAGAGCAGGCCGGTCGGGGCGATCACGAGCTTCGGCTGCACCGCGGTCACGTAGCCGATCAACAGGAAGACGGCCAGCAGCGCGCCTTCGGCGATCTTCAGGTACTCGCGCTGGGACGAGTAGCGCATCCAGTGCCGGTAGCTGCCGACGACCCCGAAGGCGGCCAGCGAGCCGATGATCGCGAACGTGATCGTGCGCGTGAAGAGATCGTGGTACTGCGGCGGGATGCCCTCGTCGAACCGGAGCCGATAGGCCAGGTAGTAAGCCAGCGCGACCAACCCCGCATCCAGCGCGACCTGAGGAAGGGCGTGGCGATGGATCGGAAAGGCGGCCGCGGAGCGGATCCGGCGGCGCATGCGACGGCCAGTGTATTGACCGCGCCGGAGCGAAGACCCGCGACTAACCGTCCTTCACGAACAGGTCGGTGAAGGCTTCGGGGTCGCGGCGGACGCGCGCGGCGACGCCCGCGGCGGAGCGCTTCTCGAGCACGACGTCCTCGGCGCGCTCGAGCCGGCGCAGCCGCCTTTCGGCGATCAGCCGCTCGTCGACCGCGCCCAGGCGGCCCTCGAACGTCGTCCACACCGGCGTCCCGAGCGCGACGGCCTCGCGGTTCATCGTGCCGCCCGCGGAGATCACGAGGTCGGCGAACGCGATCAGCGACTGGGCGTCGACGGCACGCTCCGGGACGATGAAGCCGCCGAGCTCGGCGCGCTGGGACTCGACGCGCGGGAGCACGACGACCTGGTGTCCGCGCAGGCGGTCGAGCACCTGGCCGAAGAGCGGCGCCTCGAAGCGGTGGTAGAGGCTGACCGCCGGCGGCGTGCGAACGACGGCGAGCGGCTCGGCGGGGTCGAGGCCGAGCTCGCCGAGCACCGCGGGGTCGGGCTCGAAGTCGGCCAGGTAGTACTCCTCCTTGAGCCCCGCGTAGCGCTGCAGCTTGGCCGGCGTCGCCCCGTACCGCGCGAGCCGCTGCGCCGGGATCGCCTCCGGCACCACGATCCGGCGCGCGAGCCGGCAGTTGATCGCGTGCTGGACCTTGGCGAACTCGTAGTCGAACGACGTCGCCGACGGGATGCCCAGCAGCGCGGCGGCGACGGAGACGTCGTTGGAGCCGTGGCCGAGCGCGAGATCGAAGCCGCGCCCGCGCGCCCAGCGCACCAGCGCGCCGGAGCGCCGGCCGAGGCCGAGCGCCTTGGCGGCGACGTTCCCGCCGCGGTGGCGGCCGATCGCCGTGTGGTCGATCCGGAAGCGCTCGAGCAGGCCGAGCGTCTGCGCGAAGTCGCGCGCCGTCACGTGCACCTCGGCCCCGCGCCGGCGCAGCGTCTCGATCACCGGGCGCATCACGAGCACGTGCGGCGAGTTCGTGAGGTCGACCCAGACGCGCATCAGTGGCCGCGGCACGATAGCCGCAAGTTCGTCGCGAGAGAAAGCGGTTTCGCCCTCCGTCCCCACAAGTTCGGACCCCGGGCGACGTTACAGCGGACATGCACAAGACATTGTCCGCTCTCGCCGTCGCGTCGGCATCGCTCGTGCTCGCCGCGTCGGCCTCCGCCGCCCCCACGTGGGCTCCCGCCGCAAGCGCCGCCGTCCATCCAGGCGTCCAGACCGTGACCGACGGCGCGCAATGCACATCGAACTTCGTCTTCTACGACGGCTCCAACGCGATCTACCTCGGGCAGGCGGCGCACTGTGCCGGGACCGGCTCCAACACCGACACCGACGGCTGCACGACGCCGAGCCTGCCGCTCGGCACGCCGGTCACCGTCGACGGCGCGTCCAAGCCCGGCACGCTCGCCTACTCGTCGTGGGCCGCGATGCAGGCCGCCGGGGAGACGAACGCCGACGCGTGCGCGTACAACGACATCTCGCTGATCAAGCTCGACCCCGCCGACTACGCGAGCGTCAACCCGTCGGTCCCGACGCTCGGCGGCCCGACCGGCATCGCCGACTCGACGGCGGCCGGCGACGACGTCTACTCCTACGGCAACTCGTCGCTGCGCCTGGGCATCACGCAGCTGTCGCCCAAGCGCGGCAAGAGCCTCGGGACGGCGGGCAACGGCTGGACGCACCAGGTCTACACGGTCACGCCCGGCATCCCCGGCGACTCCGGCTCCGGGTTCATGGACGCGACCGGGAAGGCCTTCGGCGTGCTCTCGACGCTGCAGATCGCGCCGCTGCCGGCGGCCAACGGCGTGAGCGACCTGTCGCGGATGCTCGCGTACATGAAGTCCCACGGCGGGCCGGACGTGACGCTCGCGACCGGCACGAAGGCGTTCACCGGCTCTCTGATCGGGGCGTAGCCGCCGGAAGACGGACACCGGTTTCGCCCTCCGTCCTCTCAAGTTCGGACGTCGGGCGACGATACGTGGGGTTGACTGGCCTCACGGCAGCGAAATACGCTGCCGTGAGGTCCGTCTGAGCCATGTTCACCTCGCAATCCCTGCGCGCCGTCGTCAAGCCCGGCACGGTGGCCTTCCGTGAGCACCGGCTCGACGACGTCGTGCACCAGATCGACGTCAGCGGGACGCTCGGCGACGGCGCGTCCGCGGAGCTCGGGCGGCGCGTCGACGCCGCCCTCGGCGGCGGGGTGCGCTGGCTGATCCTCGACCTCGCCGAGGCGACCGAGGTCTCGGACGGCGTGCTCGGCTCGCTGGTCCACGCCGCCGCCGCGCTGCGCGCCCGCAAGGGCGAGCTGATCGTCGCGGGCGCCGCCGCGCCGGTCGCACAGCGGCTCGCCGCCTACGACGTCGCGCACCGCCCCGCGGTCGCCGCCAACGTCGACCAGGCCGTGATGATCTTGAAGATGCTGCGGCCGAAGACCGACATCCGTCGCCCGCCGCAGCGGACCAAGCAGCGCATCTCGTCGCTGACGCTGCCCAGGATCGAACCCCCCGCACCGGCGTAGATCGGTTTCGCCCTCCGGTGTCGGCCGTCGCGGGCGCCGGCCGCATCGCCGGGCACCGGCGGGCCTTCCACCTGCGTGCGACGTTACCCTGGTCACCGCTTGCTGCTCCAGGCCTCCATCACGGATCCTCTGGTCCAGTTCGCCGTCGACGTGATCGACAAGCTCGGGCTTCCCGGCGTCTTCCTCTTGATGGTGGGCGAGAGCGCGTGCCTGCCGATCCCGTCCGAGGCGACGATGCTGTTCGCCGGCTTCAACGTCGCCAACGGCGAGTACTCGCTGTTCGCGGCGACCGCCGTCGGCGTGGCCGCGAACGTCGCCGGCTCCTGGATCGCGTACGCCGTCGGCTACTTCGGCCGCATCGACCTGCTCGAGAAGCACGGCCGCAAGGTCGGCATCAAGCCGCACCACCTGGCGTGGGCCGACCGCTGGTTCGACCGCTACGGCGACGCGACGGTGTTCTTCTCGCGCATGCTGCCGGTCATCCGGACGTTCATCTCGCTGCCGGCGGGCGTCGCGAAGATGCCGTTCTGGCGCTTCACGCTGCTGACCGTCGCGGGCTGCGTGCCGTGGGTGTTCCTGCTGGCGTTCGTCGGCCAGCAGGCCGGCGACCGCTGGGAGACCTGGAAGGACAACCTGCACTACGTCGACTACGCGGTCGTCGTGCTGATCGTGGCCGGCGCCGTGTGGCTGTACCTGCGCTACCGCCGGCGCCGCGGCCAGAGCGCCGCGGCGGATGCCACCACCGGCGCTTAAGGGCCCGTCGAAGAATCCCGGTGCGCCGGATCTTCTTAGACGGACCCTAGAGGCGGCCGCCCTCGGGCTGATCCAGGGCGCCGCGGAGCTGCTGCCCGTGTCGTCCTCGGCGCACGTGGCGATGATCCCGTGGCTGCTCGGGTGGGAGGTGGCGGCGTGGCCGCCCGCGCGCCGCAAGGAGCTCGAGGTCGCGCTGCACTGCGGCGCCGGGCTGGCGCTGGCGCCGGCGCTGTGGCGCGGGCGGCCGGACCTGCGCACGCTCGCGCTCTCGCTCGCGCCCCCGGTGATCGCCGGGTACCTGCTGGAGGAGCGGATCCAGACGCGGCTCGGCGGGCCGGCGGCGATCGCGGGCGGGCTGCTGGCGGGGGCGCTCGCGCTGGCGGCGGCCGACCTGAAGGCCTCTGAGGGATTCAAGTCGCCGTCGGCCGCCGACGGCCTCGCCCTCGGGCTGGCCCAGGCGGTCGCGCTCGCTCCGGGTGTGTCGCGCACCGGCGCGACGCTGGCCGCCGCTCGCGCGCGCGGGTTCGCGCGAGAGGAGGCTTCGGCGCTCTCGTTCGGCGTCGCCGGGCCGGTGCTGGTGGGAGCCACGGCGCTGAAGGCGTGGCGGCTGCGGGCCGCGCCGCGCGGGCATCGCGGCCCGGCGGCGATCGCCGCGCTGTCGGCGTTCGCGGCGACGGCGGCGGCCGTCCGCGTCCTCGGCACGCGGCGGACAAGGCCGCTCTGGCCGTACGCCGCCGAGCGCGCGGCGCTCGCGGGCGGCATCCTCGCCGTGCGCTACCGTCGGGCGAAGTGAGCACCGACGCGTACGCCCGGTCCGGCGTGGACCAGAGCGCCGCCGACCGCGCCGTCGCGGCGCTCGTCGGGGTCCTGAAGACGATCGACACGGGCCGCGCGAGCCGCTCGGTCCTCGCGTCCGGCCACTACGCCGCGATCCTCGAGGTGGCGCCGAACCTCGGCATCGCGGTCGGGACCGACGGCGTCGGCTCCAAGCTGATCGTCGCGGAGCGCCTGGGCCGCTACGACACCGTCGGCGTCGACTGCATCGCGATGAACGTCAACGACGTCGTCTGCGTCGGCGCCGAGCCGATCGCCGTGCTCGACTATCTCGCCGTCGAGCAGGCCGATCCGGACGTCCTCGCCGCGATCGGCGAGGGCCTCAAGAAGGGCGCCGAGGAGGCCGGCGTGGAGATCCCCGGCGGCGAGGTCGCGATCCTGCCGGAGCTGATCCGCGGCCATCCGTCGCCGCACGGGTTCGACCTCACGGCGACATGCTTCGGGACCGTCGCGCTCGATGCGGTGATCACCGGCGAGCGGATCGCGCCCGGCGACGCGCTGATCGGGCTCCCGAGCAGCGGCCTGCACTCGAACTCCTACTCGCTCGCCCGCCAGGCGCTGCCCGACCTCGAGGAGCCCCTCGGCGACACGACGGTCGGCCTCGCGCTGCTGGAGCCCACGGTGATCTACGTGCGCGCGGTGCTCGAGCTGCTGCGCTCGGACATCCCGGTCCACGGCCTCGCGCACATCACCGGCGGCGGCGTGCGCAACCTGCTGCGGCTGAGCGAGACCGCGGGCTTCGCACTCGAGGACCCGCTGCCGGTCCCCCCGGTGATCGAGCTCGTGATCGAGCGCGCCGGCGTCTCCGCCCAGGAGGCGTGGGAGGTCTTCAACATGGGCTGCGGCTTCGTCGCCGTCGTCGCGCCGGAGCACGCGGACGCCGCCGCGGCGATCCTCGCCGGGCACCACCCCGGCGCGCGCCGGATCGGCACCGCGACGGACACGCCCGGCGTGACCGTCGCCGGCCTGAGCTACACCTAGTCCGTCTCGTCCGGCTCGGGCGGCGGCAGCCTGCTGCCCCCATCCTCAGGCGGCTCGTCGCCCGACGTCGTGTAGTTGGCCTCCGGCGGCAGGCCGCCCTCGGCGCGCTGCGGGTCGCCGCCCGCGCCCGGGACCTTGTCGTCGGCCTTCTTGCGCTCCCAGTCCTCGCGCGCATCGGCGATGTCCTCGCCGACCTGCTCGGACCGGTGCTCCATGTCCTCGGCCTCGCGCTCCATCCGCTCGGCCGCCTTCTCGTGCTCGCTCATCGTGGGGCGGTGGTACCCGCCCCACGACCTGGCGAAATCAGTCGCACCAGGCGAACAGCACGGTCTCCTCGTCGGACATCGTGTAATGCCCGATCGCGAAGCGGTAGCCGAGGCCGAGGCCGGCGATGAACGCCGGCAGCTCGAGCAGGTCGTCGGCGCGGTGGTAGGCGGCGATCGCCAGGCGCGGCCGGAAGCGTCGCAGCGTCTCGGCGGCGCCCTCGAGCGCGGCCAGCTCGCTGCCCTCGATGTCGAGCTTGACGAAGTCGACGCGGTCGACCTGCCCGGACGCGACGAGCGCGTCGATCGAGCCTGTGAGCACGCCGTCCGCGGCGCCGCCGTCGAGCCGCGTCGCCGGCCCGTCGGAGCGGAAGCTCATGCGCTCGTCCGCGGCGCGCCAGAGCGGACGCTCGTTGACGGAGATGCGCTCCGCGAGCCGCGGGTTGAGCTCGAGGTTGCGGTGCAGGCGGCGCAGGTTGCCGGGCTCGAACTCGAACGTCTCCACGCGCCCGCCGGGACCGGACAGGTGCGCGAAGTGCAGCGCCGACTCGCCCCAGCAGCCGCCGCCGTCGACGACGACGTCGCCCGGGCGCACCGACACGTCGACGGGCGCCGGCGCGCGGTACTGCTCGAGCATGAACTCGTTGATGATCAGCCGCGGGTGCGAGTGCAGCTCGATCGGCAGCCCGAGCGCGGCCAGGTCGTAGCGGCCGAGGATCCAGCCGAGGAACTCGGGGTCGTCCGTCTCGGCCTCGACGAGCATGCGGTCCTGGATCTCCTGCGCGCTGCGCCGCAGCGTGCTGTAGGGGCCGACCGGCATGCGCACCTTGCGGTTGCCGAGCACCTTGTAGGAGAGCAGCGCGACGAGCACCTCGCGCGAGCCTTCGTCGAGGACGTCCCACAGCGGCTCGAGCGCGTCCGCGTTCGCGAGCTGGGCGGCGAGCAGGCCGGGCCAGGCCTCGGGCGCGGGAGCCGGCTGGCCGTTGACGTAGCGCAGGTGATCGACGTTGTCCTCGACGTCGGGGCCACCGGCCGCCAGGATCACCCCGCCGACGAGCGCGGTGCCCAGCCCGCCGGTGCGCGACAGGCGCGGCAGCCGGCCCGCGGCGAGCGCGTGGAGCAGCACGATCGCGTCCGGGCCGCAGTGGGTGATGGACGCCAGGCCGGGGCGCGCGGCACGGCGACTGAGCACGATCGCGGCGCGGGCGTTGAGCATCGGCCCGGCCTCGTGCGCCGGCTCGAGCACGAGCGTGGCGTGCGGCGCACGATCCTCGTGCATCCCGGCGTCCACCAGCGCGTCGCCGAGGACGTCGCCGACGCGGTCGGGATCCGCGCCCGGGGCGTAGAGCACGAGCGTCGCGTCGTCGGCGATGCTGAAGCGGCGCGCGTAGGCGGCCAGCAGCTCGGGGTCCTGCGCGACCTCGTCGACGTGCATGACGGCGACGAACGAGCCCAGCTCGGGCCCGGTGGCCTCCGGCTCAGGGGCCGGGGCAGGGGCCGGCGCCGGGGCGGGCGCGGAGACCGAGCGCGGCGACGGCGCCCCGGCGCGGCGCAGCGCCATCGCCTGCAGCTCCGGATGCACGAGCGGCAGCGGGACGCCGCCCGGCACGACGGCCGACGCGAGCACCGGGAAGTCGCCGAGGCGCTCGGCGCGGACGAACGCGAGGATGTTCTGCGAATACCACGGCTCGACCGCGGGATCGAGCCAGAAGCGCGCGCGGAACGGGTCGGTTGCGACGTAGCCGCGGGCCGCGAAGCGCGCCGCCCAGTAGGCCGGCCACTGCTCGTTGACGTGGCTGGTCCCGCCCTGCTCGGGCTGGGCGGCGGAGAAGAGCACGACGTCCGCATGGCGCGTGAGCGTGCCCACAAACGTGTCGGCCGCGTGCGGCGCGAGATGCTCGGCGACCTCCAGCGACATCGCCAGGTCGAAGCGCCGCCCGAGGTCGAGCCGCTGCTCGAGGTCGGCGGCGACGAACACGTCCTCCGGGATCGAGAGCCGGCGGCGCTCGACGTAGTCGCCGTCCACGCCGATGACGTCTTCGATGCCGAGCTCGCGCACGGCGGCGAGCCAGGTGCCGGTGCCGCAGCCGACGTCGAGGACCGAGGACGGAGCGGTCGCGTCGATGACGTTCGGCAGGACGGCGCGGGCGGAGCGCAGCGAGCCGGGCTCCTGCGCTTCATAGAAGTCACGGGCGTACGGCGTGGCGGTGCTTGGCGGCATAGAGGCGGTTCCGGGGGATCGGAGTGGCGAGAGGGACCGGGCGAGAGGTCCGTTGCGTGCGCCATCGGCCGATCCGCGCCGCCGCTTGAGCGGGGCTCAAGTTCCCGCGCGGGCGGACCGATCCCTGCGGCGTGAGCTTCCGCGTGCCCGTGAGCGTCCTCGTCGACGCGACCTCCGGCGGCGGCGCAGGCCTCGCCGCGCAGCTCGAGGCGCTCGCCGCGTGCGGCGTCGAGACGGTGGTCGCCGCGCCGGCGGAGCGGGAGCTGCCCGCACCGGCGGGCCTCGCGCTCGTCCGCTGCGACGCGGCCGCGGGCGCCGGCCGCCGCGCCGCGCTGTCGCTCGCGGCCGCCCGCGCCACGGGGCACGTCTGCATCGCGCTCGGCCCGCTCGCCCGTCCGCGCGCGGGCTTCGCCGCCCCGCTGGCCGACGCGATCGTGCACGGCGCCGCGCTCGCCGCGCCCGTGCTCGAGACGGCGGCCGGCGCCGTATACGGATACGCGGACGCAGGCGACGGCAGCCTGCTGCCGCTCACGGCGCCGGGCGCGCCCGACGCGCCGGCGCTCGACTGCCTCGCTGCGCCGCGCTCGTTCTGGCGCGCCGGCCTGCCTGCCACGGACCCGCTCGCCGGCACCTACGAGCTCCAGCTCGCCCGCGCCGCCGGCCCGCTTGCCGTGGTGGCCTCCGCGCGCGTGGCGCGCGCCGGCGAGGGTCCGCTGGTGAGCGTCGTGGTGTGCACCCAGGACCGCGCCGAGGAGCTGGCGGGCTGCGTCGACGCGCTCGTCGCCCACGGGACGCTCGCCTCCGGCTGCGAGATCGTGATCGTCGACAGCGGCTCGGCAGACGCGACGCCGGCCGTCGCGCGCGAGCTCGCGCGCCGCCATCCGGGGGTGACGGTCGTCCGCGAGGACGTGCGCGGTCTCTCGTGCGCCCGCATGGCCGGCGCCGCCGCCGCCGCGCACGGCGTGCTCTGCTTCGTCGACGACGACGCGCGCCCCGGCCCGGGCTGGCTGGAGAGCATCCGCGGCGCGTTCGCCGACCCGGAGGTCGCGATCGGCGGCGGCCCGATCCACGCGCTCTGGCCCGAGGCGCCCGCGTGGCGCCCGCCGGCCGCGTTCGCGGGCTACTACAGCCTGCTGACGCGCGGCGACGCCGACTTCGCGGCCGACGACTGCAGCTTCTACGGCGCCAACTGGGCGATCCGGCGCGACGTGCTGGAGGCCATCGGCGGCTTCGACGACCGCTGGGGCGCCGGCCGCTTCGGCTCGCTGCCGGGCGAGGAGAGCGCCGCCGAGTTCGAGGTCCGCCGGCGCGGGCTCGGCCGCTTCGGGTACGCCGCGGGGGCCGTGATGGGGCACCGCATCGACCCCGCCCGCCTGAACGAGGGCTGGCTGCTGCGGCGCGTCCTGCGCCACGGGCTGATCATCCCTCACGTCCGCGCCGGCTTCGGCGACCCACCGCCCGACGCCCTCCGGCAGCAGGCGGTCGCCTCCGCGCAGGTCGTGGCCGCCGCGCTCGCCGGCGCGCGCGGCGAGCTCGACGCGGCCGCCGCCTTCGAGCGCCTCGCCGCCGCCCCCGCGCCCTTCGAGGCGCGCCTGAGCGCCGCGCGCGAGCTCGGCGTGCTGGTGCGGTCGATATGGCTGCTCGGCGCGCGCCGAGCCGACCTCGGCGCGTGGGCGCTGACGATCGACGAGGCGGCCGCCTACGGCGATCTGCGCCCCGCACCGGCGCGCTTCGCCGCGCTCGCGTACGCGGACGAGCTCGTGCGCGATCCCTCGCTGCTCGCCGGCTACGGGCGCGCGTTCAGCGGTGCCGACCCGGCCACGCTCGTGATCGAGCTCGGCGACACGTCCGTCGACGCGCTGCTGCGCGCGGTCGCCGCCGCCGGCCTCGACGCCGAGGGATCGGCCGACCTGCTCGCCGTCAGCGCGCCCGACACCGGGCCGGACCCGCTGCTGGCCGTGTACACGCGCCTCGAGCGCCCCACGCCGCTGCCGCGCCACGCCGACGCCGCGAGCCTGCGGGCGCTCTTCTAGTCGTTCTCGGAGCGCTCGCGGTCGGCGAGCTTCTCGCGCAGGTAGGAGTGCTTGTCGGCGCGGCGCTCGTGCGCACGCGCCTCCTCCGGATCGCCGTCCTCGGCCAGCCGGCGCTCCTCGCGCTCGCGGCGCGCCTCCTCGACCCGCAGCTCGTGTGCCTCGGTGTCCTCGCCCACGCCGCCCAGGCTAGTACGCCAGGACGGTCCTGAGCCGGTCCGCGTGCACGAGGATCTCATGGTCGGCGACGTCGTTGAGCACCGTGTTGCGGCGCAGGAACTCCTCCGGCCACGCGCGCCGGCGCTCCTGGTCGGCGAGGCCGCGCTCGAACTTGCGCCGGCACTCCTCGGCCGACTTGGTCCAGTAGTGGTTCATGCGCAGCTTCGACATGCTCACGCGGGCGGTGATCGGGCCCTCGTGGCGCTCGTGGTTCTCGGTCACGGCGAACCAGCCCGGGCGGTAGCGCCAGTGGTGCGGCGAGACGCAGCGCTCCACGCGGTCCGGGCGGATCACGCTCGAGACGTGCGCGTTGAGCGCGTGGTAGCTGCCCGGGTCGGCGGGGTCCAACCCGGGCGCCTTGAGCAGATGCGGGTACGGCACCGCGGCGTCGTCGCGCGCGCGCAGCGTGTACGCCTCGATCAGCGGCCCGCCGGGGCGCGTCTCGTGGCCCGACGTGCCGTAGTTGGCGTAGTTGACGTGCACGCCGCCGTAGCCCTCGAACTCGCGCAGCGCGTCGCGCAGGTCACCGCCGCCCGGCGCGAAGAAGAACTCGTCGGCGTCCATGAACGCGATCCACTCCGCCTCGTCGCGGAACGTGCTCGCGCAGTGGTTGTACGCGGCGAGCTGGACGACCGGGCCGGGGAATTCGATCAGCGTGACGGCGCCCTGGTCGACGTACGGCGCGAGCACCTCGTGCGTCTCGTCGGTCGAGCCGTTGTCGTAGAGGTAGAAGTGCTCGACGCCGACGAGCCGGTGGAACTCGACGAACTCGCGCAGGTACGGGCCCTCCTGGCAGACGACCGAGCAGATCGCGAGCGCGTGGCGGCGCGTGCGCGCCGGCGGCGCGGGCGCCGTCGCCGCGGCCCGCAGCTGCGCGCCGGCCTCCGGCGCGAACCAGGGGACGAAGCCGAAGACGCCGGCCGCGGGGCGGCGCGAGAGCACGGCGGAGACCGTCCCGGCCAGCTCGACGGCCTGGTCGGCCGACGGCGTCACGGGCAGCGCGACGACGTCCGGCGCGCCGTCGCGGTCCAAACCCGCGGCCGCGTAGGGCGGCGAGAGCGCGGCGAGCAGCGCGTTGCCGTCCCAGCCCGGGGCGTAGACGGCGAGCGTCGCGTCGTCGGCGGCGCGGAAGCTCGCGCCCCAGGCCCGCAGCACGGACGGGTCGGCGATCGCCTCGTCGGCGAACGCGAGCACGGTGAAGGGCGGGCGTACGGCCATAGTCCATTCGTCGTCCGCCGGCGGCCCGGGCTTTAGCCCTCCGCTCAAGCGCCCGACGCGCGCGCCGACTACGGGAGCGATGATCCGTCCAGCGGTCTCCGTCGTCGTCGCCAACTACAACAACGGGCCGTACCTGCGCGAGGCGCTGGACAGCGTGCTCGCCCAGACGTTCCGCGACTACGAGATCGTCGTCGCCGACGACGGCAGCACAGACGACTCGTGCGCGATCGTCGACGCGTTCGCCGCCGAGCACCCCGGCGCCTGCATCCGGCTGCTGCGGCTCGAGCACACCGGCGAGCCGGCGCTGACGCGCAACGCCGGCATCGCCGCCGCGCGCGCCGAGCTGGTCGCCAACCTCGACGGCGACGACCTGCTGGACCGCGAGTTCCTGGAGCGCTGCATCGCGGCGCTGCGCGCGAACCCGCTGGCCGGCGTCGCCTACTCCGACCAGCACCATTTCGGCGCCGTCGACCGCCGCGTCACGTGCGCCGAGTTCGACTTCGACCGGCTGATCCACGGCGGCTTCTTCAGCAACTGCGCCGTCTTCCGCAAGGAGGCGTTCGACGCCGTCGGCGGCTACGTACCCGACCTCGGCTACGAGGACTGGGACCTGTGGATCGGCTTCGCCGTCGCGGGCTGGCCCGGCGTGAAGGCCCGCGGCGCGCTCTTCCACTACCGCGTGCTCGACGGCGGCCGCCACGTCGGCGACGCGAGCCGCGACAAGGTCACCAAGGCGCGCATCGTCCTGCGCCGCCCCGCGCTCTACAGCTCCAAGCAGCTCGCGTGGGCGCGCGGCGTGCTCGCCGGCGACCCGCACTGCCTCTCGCTCGGCGAGCCGCGCGGGGCGGTCCCGGCCTTCGCCGGCGACGGCCCGACGGCCGAGCAGGGGGCGGCGCTCGCCGGCGCGTACCGCCCGGGCGCCGAGCCCGTCGCCCCGCGCACGCTCGCGGCGACCGTGCTCGCGCTCGACCACGCCGCGACGATCGCCCACGTGCTCGACGATCTCGCCGCGAGCGGCGCGGCCGTGACGGTGCTCGACCTCGGCTCCTGTGATGCCACCGCCGCGCTCGCGCAAGCGCACCGGAGCGCCCCGCGCGTCGAGCGCGCCGGCGACCTGCGCGCGGCCCTGCGCCGCGCGGAGGAGCTCGCCGCCGCGTCGCACGCCGACTGGCAGCTGCTGCAGTGGGGCGACGAGTTCCGCGAGAGCCCGTGGCCCGACCTTCCGCTCGCCGAGGCGCTCGGCTTCGTCGACGCGCTCGGCGACAACGCGGTCGCGTTCGAGACGCTGCGCTTCCCCACCGGCTCCGCGCCGGCCGCGGGCGACCCGCGCGCCCGGTTCCGCGCCTACGAGCGCGCCGAGCGCCCGGCGATCACCGCCTGGAAGCGAACCGGCGTGCGCGTCCGGCTCGCCGACGCCGGCGGCGAGGCCTTCTTCTGCGGCCGGCGCGTGTCGCCGATGCCGTTCCTCGCGCGCAGCTATCCGGCCGGAGCGCCGAGCGGCCCGCTGGCGCGCTACGACGACGCCACGCCGGCGGCGCTGCTCGCGCGTGCCGCCCGCGACCTGCTGCTCGGCCTGCGCGTGCCGCCGGGCGCGACCGCCGCGTTCGCCACCCGCGCGCTCGCGCTCACGGCGCCGCTCGAGCCCTCCGCGTTCGGCCGGCCGCCGCACGCCGGCCCGGACGCCCTCGCGCTGGCGCTGATCGAGGCGCGCGCGCAGCGCGCTCACGCGCGGCTCGCGGGGCGCCCCGCCGGCGCCGGGCTCGCCGCGCTCGAGCGCGCGCTTGCGCCGGAGGACAGCGGCCTGCGCTCGTTCGTCACGCTCGCGGCGATCGACGACCTCCTTCGCGACCCGGAGCTGATGGCGGGCTACGTCCGCCGCTTCGGCGCCGGCGACGACGCCACGCTCGTCGTCCATGCGCCGGCCGCCGAGCCCGACGCGCTCAACCGGAGCCTGCTCGGCCTGCTCGACCGCGCCGGCGTCGCCCCGCACGACGCGCCGGACATCCTCGCGCTGACCTGCCCGGCGGGCGAGCTCGACGCGACGGCCTGGCACGCGACGCTGACCGGCGCCGAGCAGCTCGACGGCCTGCGCCGGCGCGCCGAGCGCGCCTGGACCGCCTAGCGCGGCCCGGCGCGCGCGTCAGGCGCCCGTGAGGAACCGGCGCAGCCCGGCGATGTCGCCCGGGCCGAAGCTCGGCAGGCCGGCGAACGGGCCCGCTGGGGCGCCCGGCGTCAGCACGGCGCACGCGAGCTCGCGCACCGCCGCGTCGGCGTCCGGCGCCGCGGCGGGTGCCATCAGGACGAGGTCGTGCTGCTCGAGGTCGACCTCGGCGGCGGCGATCGCGGCCTCGATCGCGCCGACCAGCGCGCGCTCGTCCGCGCCAGGGCCGTAGAGCACGAGCGACGCCTCGCCGGGGGCGACGGCGCCGGCCCAGGTGCGCAGCGCGTCGGCGTCGGCCTGCTCGGCCATGCACAGCACGAACGGGACCTCGGGCTCGAGCGTCGGCGAGAACGCGTGGGCCGGCTCCTGCGGGCCGGCGATGATGGCCTGCAGCTCCTGCTCGAGCACGCCGAACGCCTCGAAGCCGGTACGGCCGAGCTGCTCCAGCAGCAGCTGCGCGAACGCGGCCGGCTGGGCGTGGGCGAACGGGTGCTGGAGCTCGAGCCCGTAGCGCATCGCGAAGTTCGACAGCATGCGCCAGAGGACGAAGTCGCGTCGCAGCGGCTTGGCGACCCGCCACTCGAGGTCGATCGCGCTCCAGGCGCCGTCGGCCGGGTCGACGACGACGTTCCACCAGGTCGCGTCGAGCGCCTCGCCGCGCACGCGGCCGGGCAGGCCGGGGATCCCGAACCGCTCGTCCAGCCACGCGTCGAAGCGCGCGACGTGCGCGGTGAAGCTCGCGCCGAGCCCGTGCCGCGACACGTCGGAGAGGACGTCGAAGATCAGCAGGTCGCCCGCGAGGTAGGGCTCGTCGGCCAGCCGCTGGCCGACGCCGTAGCGCTCGCCGAGCTCGCGCGCGAGCTCGCCGGCGCCCGCGCCGACCCAGCCCGGCCGGTCGTTGACCGCGACGGGGCCCGCGGCGGTCTCGCGCAGCGTGACGCGCTTGGCGAAGCAGGAGCGGCGCCCGCGCGACCAGTGGCGCGCGACCCAGTCGGTGTCGAGGCCCAGGCGCTCGACGGCGGCGTCGCGGCCGCCCGCGTAGGCGAGCACGAGGTGCGAGTTGGAGAGGTCGGCCGCGAGGCCGGCGCGGAACGCCTCGCGCTGGGCGAGCGTCTCGCTGAACGGCGGCGCGATCCGCTCGGCGCCGCGGTCCGGCGCCGGGGTGTCGGTCCAGTTGTGCAGGTGGTGCTCGGCGGTCGCGCGCTGCGCGTTGACGATCGTCGTCGCCAGCTTGTAGTCCGGGAACGGGAGGTAGAGCTCGGAGGCCTCGAAGCCGGCCTCGCGCACGAGCCGCTCGAGATCGCGGCGGCTCCACGTGACCGGCACCGTGGGGTCCGGGTACCCGTGCAGCGACTCATAGCGGCGGCCCGTGTGGTCCTCGCGCGCGCCGGCGATGTACTTGAGGCCGAGCCGGTTCTCGATCGCCAGCACGAGCACGCCGTCCGGCTTGAGCGCGCGGCGCGCGACGCGCAGGTTCGCGAGCGCGGCGGCCTCGGGGTCGTGCTTGTGCTCAGGGTGGTAGAGGTGCGAGTACTCGAGCACCCCGATCAGCGTCACCACGTCGAACGCCTCGCGCTCGTCGAGCTGCGAGTAGTTGCCGGAGTAGATCGTGACGTTGTCCAGGTCGGCGGTGCGCGCGCGGGCGACGTGGGCGCGCGCGAGGTCGCCCTCGACGGCGTGGACCTCGCCGCAGTGCTCGCCGAGCCAGCGCGTGATCGCGCCGAGGCCGGCGCCCAGCTCGAGCACGCGGGCGTCGCCGGCGGCGAAGCCGAACGCGTCGAAGAGCGTGGTGCGCAGCGGCGTCAGGTGGTACTGGCTCGGCCAGTCGCGCTCCAGCGCCGCCAGCTCGGGCGACCCGGTACTGCGATCCTCCGCGCGCGAGACGGACTCGAGCAGGTAGGCCTCGGCGCCGTCGAGGTAGCCGGCCTTCGCGGCCGTGTCGGGAGCGACGCGGATGCCGGTCGCGGCGTGCGGGCGGTAGTCGGAGAGCCGATGGCGCGCGGGGGACTCTGAACGGGCGGTCACCCTCTGGCTATCGGCACTTCGTCCACGCTGGTTGAGCGCGCTCAAGCGCTAGCCGAGGCGGACGAAGCCCGTTGCGCCGCCGCCGTCCGGCCCGTACGTGCGGCGCGAGACCTGATTCGAGGAGTTGCCCTCGATCGTGTGGATCGAGCCGTTCGCGTCGACGGACTCGACGAGCCCGATGTGGCGGCCGCCCCAGACGATCAGGTCCCCGGCCTGGGGCGGCTGAGTGGGTGCGCCGGAGGGCCCGGTGCCGGGCTGGATCGCCTTGCCGGAGCGCTCGGCCCACGCCCACACGTCCGACACCGCGCCGAAGCCCTGGCCCTGGTCGCCGAGCGGGACGCCCGCGTTGCGGGCCGCCCAGGAGACGAAGTACCCGCACCATGGGCCGACGCCGGAGCCGGCCGTGGCCTGGCGGTATTGGGCGATGCGCGGAGAGTCGTTGGAGCCCGGCGGCTGCTCGGCCACGCCGACCTCCCGCGAGGCGAGGTCGACCATCGCCTGCCCGGCCGGGGTGCCTCCCGCCGCGGGCGCGGCCGCCGGCGCCGCCGTGCCCGCCGCCTGGCCCATGAGGCCGGCGAACGACGCGCCGGCGCCGGTCGCGAGCGGCGTGCTCACGGCCGTCGCCGCCGGAGCCGCGACGGGCTGGGGCGCCAGCAGCGAGCTCAGGTGCGCGACGCGCGCGATGACGGCGTCAACCGACACCGCGAACCTCCGCAACCGCGAGAATCGCCCCCGGGGCGATCGCTCGCAGCAACGCGAGCCCTCTGGGCGAGCCGTTGCCTCTCACGCGGCGGCTGCGGCGGCACCCACCGCCTGGAGGACGTCAACCCACTGACGGGAGGTGACCTGGAAGCTGCGCCGCTCGCTCACGTCCGCCTTCGCGGCCGCGCCGACGCGGCGGCGCAGGTCCTCGTCGGCGACGAGCTCGGCGAGGATCTCGCGCATCTCGGCCGGCCTCGAGGCGTGGAAGCCCGTGACGCCGTGCTCGATCTCGGGGTAGACGACCGGGTCGGCGATCGTGGGGATGCCGAGGGCCGACGCCTCGAGCCAGCGCAGGTCGCTCTTGCCGCGGAAGAAGTTGTTGGCGCCCGCGGGCGCGAGCGCGACGTCGAACAGCGTCATCGCCGACGGATAGACCTCCAGCGCGGCGAACGGCACGGTCAGCGCGCGGCGCCCGAACTCCGCCTCGAACATCGTGGCGAAGCCCTGGCCGACGCTGATGAAGTGCACGTCCTCGCGCTCGCGCATGAGCGCCTGCAGCTCGCGCAGCCACGGCACGATCGCCTTCGTGTGGCCGGTTGCGCCGGACCAGCCGACGCCGACGTGGGAGCGCTCGGGACGCGTGAGCGCGTAGCGCTTGAGGTCGAGGCCGTTCTGGCACACGTAGGTCGCCGGGTTCAAGGAGCGGTAGCGCTGCGCGAGCCACGGCGTCGAGCAGATCACGCCGTCGACGGCGCGCAGGCACAGCTCGTACTCCTCCAGCCGCGACTTCGTGTACTTCCCGGCGAAGTCGTGGTCGGTGCGCTTGCTCACGCCGCGCAGGTAGTCGTCGATGTCGGCGAGCACCACGATGCCCTTGCGCTGCCACTCGCGGATCAGCCCCAGCCAGCCGGTGCCGGCGGGCTGCTGGACGACGATCACGTCGTAGGCCGCGAGGTCGGCGACGCTCAACTCGCGCTGCGAGCGGCCGTAGCCCACCTCGAGATCGGGCGGCTCGCCCCCGTAGGCGACCCAGTCGCAGCCGAGCGCCAGCGCGGGCAGCGCGCAGCGGTACCAGCCGGGCGCCTTCAGGCCGCGCGAGAGGAACAGCGTGCGAGCGCCCATCAGAGCACCTCCGGGACCCAGCGGGACATGTCCTTCGCGCCCCAGGTCCGGCGCATCCGGTCGACCGAGTCGAGCGTCCACTTACGGATCTTCGGGCTCGGCTTGGCGCGGAAGAACGACTCCAGGTGCCACGCGCGCACGGACGGCTCGTAGATGCACTCGAGGCCCGCCTCGAACACTCGCAGGCAGTAGTCGACGTCCTCGAAGCTCATCCGGTACTCCTCGTCGTAGAGGCCGACCTCGACGAGCGTCTCGTGGCGGATGAACTGCAGTGCGGCGGTGACCGGGCAGCGGCAGGCGACGAGCGCCTCCGGGAGGTCGGCGGGGCCGTACTGGAAGCGGTGCAGCCAGCTGCGGTTGAGCAGCGAGAGGAAGACGCCGGCGTGCTGGATCAGCCCGTTGGGGTACAGCAGGCGCGCGCCGACGACGGCCGCGGGACGGCCCTGGACGTCGGTGCGCTCGCGCATGCGGTCGAGCCAGCCGTGGTCGATGAACTCGATGTCGGCGTTGACGAGCGCGGCGTCGTAGCCGCGCACCAGCGCGTGGCGCAGGCCGACGTTGACGGTCCGCGAGAAGCCGGCGTTCTCCGGCTGGGCGACGAGCTCGAACCCGAGCTCCTCGCAGATCAGGGCGAGGGTCGCGACCAGCCCCCGCTCGGGGCTGTGGTCGTCGACCACCATCACCTCGGCGTCCGGCGCGGTGGCGGACAGCGAGACGAGGCACTTGAGCAGCACCTCGAGCTCGTCCTCGCTGCGCAGGAACGTCGGGACGATGCAGAGCGTGGGACGGATCGGGCTCACACCAACCGTTGTCGACTCGCGCCCCGGATCCTTGAGTTAACGAGAACGAGCGGCCCCGAAGAGCCGCTCGTCCCGATCCGTCCCTCGGTGGGGTTATGTGTGGCCTAGCGCAGGAGCGAAAGGACGTTCTGCGGGGCCTGGTTGGCCTGCGAGAGCATGCTCGTGCCGGCCTGCTGCAGGATGTTGAGCTTCGTGAAGTTGACCATCTCGCTGGCCATGTCCACGTCGCGGATCCTGCTCTCCGACGCGACCAGGTTCTCCTGGTAGGTCGAGAGGTTGTTGAGACGGTGCTCCAGGCGGTTCTGGACGGCACCGAACGTCGAACGCGCGGACGAGACGTTCTTGATCGCGTCGTCGATGTTGTCGAGCGACAGGGCGGCGAACGCCGTGTCGGCGGCCGCCACGGTGCCGGCCGAGCCGATGTCGGTGATCTCCTGCAGACCGCCGGTGCCGGCCGTGCCCACCGCGCCGGACATCTCGGTCGCGGTCAGCGTGATCGTGTCGGCGCTGCCCGCGCCGACCTGCAGCGTCACGTCGCCACCGCCGCTCAGCAGCTTGATGCCGTTGAACTCGGTGTTCTTCGTGATGTCCGAGATCTCCTTGCCCAGCTGCTGGACCTCGGCGGAGATCGCCGACTTGTCGTCGTTGTCGAGCGTGCCGTTGGAGTACTGCACCTTCAGGTCACGGACGCGCTGCAGCATCGAGTGGACCTCGTTGAGGGCGCCTTCCCCCGTCTGCACCAGCGAGACGCCGTCCTGCGCGTTGCGCTGCGCCTGGTCCAGGCCGCCGATCTGGGAGCGCATCTTCTCGGAGATGGCGAGGCCGGCGGCGTCGTCGGCCGCACGGTTGATGCGGTAGCCGGACGAGAGCTTCTCCATGGCCTTGGCCGCCTTGGCAGCCGTGCCGGAAAGCTGACGGTGGGCGTTGAACGCCTCAACGTTGTTCTGGATACGAAGGCTCATGTCATCTCTCCTTGATGATGGATTTGGGCCTTAGGGCAACTCCATGTCGCCCCTGTTCAAACGGAGTGATCGGCGCCTGCCGGGCAGACTTGAGGAACTTTTCCTCAGGCCCGCAGATCGATGTGCCCGTCGCCGGGCTCGGGCGGCGTCTGGGCCGCCTGGCGGCGCTTCTTGCGCGCCTGCTCGCGGCGCTCGCGCGCCTCGTCGCGCTCGACGGGCGTCAGGCGCACGGGCGCCTTGACCGGGTCCACCTCTCGGCGGAGCCGCACGTCGATGCGCTGCAGCGGGTCCATCGAGAGCCTCAGCGGCCGATCGTGGCCGACCACGACGCCTGGGCCTCGGCCTCGGCGGCCTGCTGCGCGCTGAGCGCGGCGGCGGCGCGGTCGGCGGCGTCCTGGCGGGCCTTGCGGATGCGCGCGTTGTAGGCCTCGGCGGCCTGCGAGGCCTGCTGGCGGATCACCTGCCGCCAGACGGCGATCGAGACGTACCAGCCGGCGAGGTGCGCCACCACGCCGGCGATCAAGGCGCGGAAGGTGGCGTCGAACGCCGGGACGCCGGCCATCAGGCACAGCACGAGGACGACCGCGAAGCCGGCCAGCCCGCAGCGGGCGCGCATGCGCTTGACGGACGCGACCGCCTCGGGATGCGTGCTGAGGCGGACGTGCTCGTCGGCGACGGCGTCGCCCTCGTCCTTCTCGCGCTTGCTCATGTCGTTCCACGCGCCAGTCGCAGCTCCGCGCGCTCGCGCTCGCGGATGAACTTGATCAGGCGGTCCTCGTCGGTGCGGGCGATGTCCTCGATGCGGATGCCCTTCTCCTCGTCGGAGGAGAACCGCACGACGCGGCCGAGCGCCCGCAGCGGCTCGCCCTCGGGCTCCAGCCGCAGCTCGATGCGGACGTCGATGCCGAGCGGCAGGCGCCACTTGTCCTTGATCAGGACGCCGCTGCCCGAGACGTTGAGCGTCGTCGTCTCGCCGGCGCTCACGCCGTTCTCGAGCGAGATCACGTTGATCGGCAGGATCGCGGGGACGCGCACGAAGCTGCGCCGCTGCACGCGCTCGGCGTCGCCCTGCAGCGTGACCGTGAGCAGCTCCCCCTTGGCGCCGCCGACCGACAGGACGCCGGTGTAGCGCTGGATGCCTCGGCCGGAGGTCTTCTCGATCGCCACCTGCTGGCCGCCGAGGCGCTTGACGCGATCGTCGGGGACGGCGAGCACGAGCTTGACCGAGGAGCCCTGGATTCCCTCGACCGTCGCCGGCAGGCCGCCGACGTGCGGCAGCACGACCGAGACCTGCTCACCGGCTTCGAGCAGCGGCGTAGACACGGTTGCGGCCATGGTCGGTCAGGGCAACAGGCGCTGGGCGAGGTCGGCGGGATCCGCGGGGTCGACGCCGTCGCGGGTGCAGAAGTAGGAGACCGGCCGGTGGGCCGTGATCGCGAGCTCGATCGGCGCGCCCGGGCGGGTCGTGCCGTCGGCGTGCGTGAGCGCGAGGTCGGTGACCGCGAGCGGCGCGAGCGCGGCGTACTGCTCGTCGGCCGCGCCGGCCGACAGCGTCGCCGGCAGCGCGAAGTGGACCTCGTCGGCCTCCAGCGCGCGCAGCTCGCCCGACAGCGCGACCGCGGCCTGGCGGTCGCCGAGGCCGATCGGCGGCGTGTCGATGAAGACGATCGCGGCCTTGCGCCGGCCGAGCCGGCGCTTGGCGTCAGCCGCGTCGGCCGCGGCGATGACGGCGATTCCGAGCGGCTCGAGCGTGGCGGAGAGGTCGGCGCCGCCGTCGGACGTGCGCAGCGCGACCACGACGACGTCCGCGTGCGCGGCGGCGTAGGCCTGCGCGAGGTGCGCGACGGCGGTCGTCTTGCCGGCGCCGCCGGCGCCGACGAACGCGATCCGCGGCGGCTTGCTGCCGGGGCGCGAGAGCGACGCGATGCGGCGCGCCAGCGCCTGGCGGACGAGCTTCTTGAGCGCGCGCGGGGTCGCGAACGGGAGCCCGTGCGCGACCGCCTCGCCGACGACGTCGGCGGCCAGGGCGGGCGAGAGGCCGTGCGTGATCAGGCTCTTCTCGATGCCGGCGGCCGAGGGCGGCACCTGGGGGCCGACCGGCTCATCGGCGGCCGGGCCCGGCGCGGCGGGCTCGAAGACGGGCGCCTCGGCGCGCGACGGCGCCGCGGCCTCGCGGTTCGGCTGCGGCCCGTAGAGGCCGGCGTCGACCGCCTCGGACGCCAGGAACTCCTCGGCGCGCGTGCCGATGCCGCGCTCGGCACGGGCAAGCGCGTCCGCGAACGGGCTCGCCTGCTCCACCAGCGCGCGCACGACGGGCGAGCTGAGGCCCTCCTCGGTGGCGCGGTCGTTGCGGGGCACGGGATCGACCTCGTCGGGCAGCGGCTTGCGCGCGTCGACCTCGACGAACGGACGCTGGAAGAACCCCGCGACGCCGCCCACGAGGCCCTCGCGGCGGCGCAGCACGACCGCATCGGGCCCGAGCGCCTCCCGCACCTGCGGGAGCACCTCCTCCAGCGACTTGCCGCGGAACGTCTGCACGTCGGAAGGGGTCATATCCATCTCACGAGTGGTCATCGGCAAGCGGACGTCGGTTCCAAAGCGTCAGGGTCAGGCAACGGGCACGGCGGAGCCCAGGACGGCGACGGTCTCCACGCCGACGCCGGGCGCCACCTCGTTGTAGGAGCAGACGGCGAGCTGCGGGAGCCGCTGCTCGACCAGGCGGCGCAGGTGCCGGCGCACGCGCGCCGAGCACAGCAGCACCGGGCGCCCGCCCTGCGCGAGCGAGTGCTCGACCTGCACGGCGCACGCCTGCACGAGGCCTTGCGCGCGCGCCGGGTCGATCGCCAGGAACTCGCCGTCGGCGGTCTGCACGAGCGCCTCGGCCAGCTCCTGCTCGAACGCGGGGTCGAGCGCGATCGCGTGCAGGGTCGCGTCGGCGTCGAGGTACGGCGCGACGATCGTGCGCCCGAGCGCCTGGCGCGCGTACTCGGCCAGCATCGCGGGGTCGCGCGTGAGCCGCGCCTTGTCGCCGACCGCCTCGATTACGGCGCCGAGGTCGCGGATCGAGACGTTCTCGCGCAGCAGCGCCTGCAGCACGCGCTGGATCTCGCCGAGCGACAGCACGTCCGGCACGACCTCGTCGACGACCGCCGCGTTGACCTCCTTGAGCTTGTCCAGCAGCTGGCGCGTCTCCTGACGGGTCAGCAGCTCAGAGGCGTTGGCGCGGATCGTCTCGGTCAGGTGGGTGATGACGACCGACTCGGGGTCCACGACGGTCCAGCCGAGCGCCTCGGCCTCGGCGCGGTTGCCCTCCGGGATCCAGACCGCGGGCAGGCCGAAGGCGGGCTCCGTGGTGGCGATCCCCGGCAGCTGTCCCATGGCGTCGCCCGGGTCCATGGCCAGATGATGCCCCGCCATGATGCCGCCGCGCGCAACTTCTGTGCCGCGCACGCGCATCACGTACTCGTGCGAGTCCAGCTGGACGTCGTCGCGGATGCGCACGGGCGGGATGACCATGCCGAGCTCGGACGCGATCTGGCGGCGGATCGTGCCGACGCGGCCGAGCAGCGTGCCGCCCGCGCCCTGGTCCACCAGCGGGACCAGGCCGAAGCCGATCGCCAGCTCGAGCGGGTCCAGCGCCAGCGCCTCGAGCGCCGCGTCGCGCGGGGCGGGGAGCTGCTCGGGGGTCGCGGCGGCCGCCGCCAGCGCCTTCTCCTGCTCCTCGCGCTCGGCGCGCGTGGGCTCGTTCTTGAGCGCGTATCCGACCGCGATCAACAGCGCGCCGACGAGGAAGAACGGGATCTTCGGCAGGCCGGGGACGAGGCCGAAGACGCAGACGACGACGCCCGCCACGAGCGGCGCGCGGCGCTGCTCGAGGATCTGGCCGGTGACGGTCGTACCGAGGTCGGAGTTGTCGCCGGAGCGCGTGACCAGGATGCCGGTCGCGACCGAGATCAGGAGCGCCGGGATCTGCGCGCACAGGCCATCGCCGACCGACAGCAGCGAGAAGTGCTGGCCGGCCTCGGAGAACGCCATCTTCTGCTGCACGACGCCGATCACGATGCCGCCGAGCAGGTTGATGCCGGTGATCAGGATGCCGGCCATCGCGTCGCCCTTGACGAACTTCGAGGCGCCGTCCATCGCGCCGAAGAAGTCGGCCTCGCGCGAGATCTCCGCGCGGCGGCGCTTGGCCTCCTCGTCGGTGATCAGGCCCGTGTTGAGGTCGGCGTCGATCGCCATCTGCTTGCCGGGCATGGCGTCGAGGGTGAAGCGCGCGCCCACCTCGGCGACGCGGCCGGCGCCGTTGGTGATGACCGTCAGCTGGATCACGATCAGGATCAGGAAGATCACGAGGCCGACGATCACGTTGCCGCCGACGACGAAGTTGCCGAACGCCTCGACGACGTGCCCGGCGTCGCCGTGCAGCAGGATCAGGCGCGTCACCGAGATGTTGATCGCGAGCCGGAACAGCGTCGTCAGCAGCAGCAGGCTCGGGAACGACGAGAAGTCCAGCGCCCGCGGGACGTAGAGCGTCGCGACGACGATCATCAGCGCGGTCGCGATGTTGATCGTGATGAAGAAGTCCAGCAGCGCCGACGGCAGCGGGATGATCATCATCGCCACGACGAGCACGACGGCCCCGGCGGCGGCGAGGTCGGCGTGCCTGCCGGCACGCTTCAGGAACCCGTTCATGCGACGGCAGTCCTTCTCGCGCCGGCGACGCGGTAGACGTAGGCGAGCAGCTGGGCGACGGCGTGGAAGAGGTCCTCGGGGATCATCTTCCCGATGTCGACGGTGGCGTAGAGCGTGCGGGCGAGCGGCGGGTCGGGCACGATGGCGACGTCGGCATCGCGGGCCAGCTCCCGGATCCGCAGCGCCAGGCTGTCGACGCCCTTGGCGACGACCACCGGCGCGGGATGGCCGGCGTCGTACTTGAGCGCGACCGAGAAGTGCGTCGGGTTGACGACCACGACGTCGGCGGTCGGGACGGCGTCCATCATGCGCTGGGCGGCGAGCTCGAAGGCCTTGCGGCGGCGGGCGTTCCTGACCTCCGCCGGCATCTCGGTCTGCTTGTGCTCGTCCTTGACCTCCTGCTTGTCCATCTTCAGCGACTTCTCGAAGCGCCAGCGCTGGTAGAAGACGTCGGCGGCGCCGATCGCGAGGTAGATCAGGGCGGCGCGCTGGGCGATCGAGAAGATCTCCTTGGCCAGCATCGCCAGCAGGTCGGAGCCGGGCGTGCCGACCATCGAGCCGAGCGTGTCGAGCTTCGGCAGCAGCGTCAGCGCGACGATCGCGCCGACCAGGCCGACCTTGAGCAGGTTCTTCAGCAGCTCGACGAGCGAGTTGGGCGACACCAGCTGCTTGGCACCGCTGATCGGGTTGAGCTTCTTGAAGTCGGGGCGGATCGCCTTGCGCGCCGGCTTGAAGCCGACCTGCACGACGTTGATCGCGACGCCCGCGAGCAGGCACACGAGCACGACGGGCGCGGCGGCGAAGCCGATCTGCTGCCCGGCGTAGACGAACAGCGAGCCGATGCCGCGCCGGTCGACGACCTCGGGGTTGGTCGTCATCGAGAGGAGGGTGACCGTCGCGTCCTCCATGCGCCCGAGCATCTTCGACCCGAACGCCGACAGCGCGAGCAGCGCGGCCAGCAGCACGACCGCGCCGTTGAGGTCCGTCGAGCGTGCGACCTGGCCCTTCTCCTGCGCCTTGCCGCGCTTCTTGGGTGTTGCCTTCTCGGTCTTCTCGCCGGCCATCAGGCGACCTTCAGCGAATGCAGCGCGGCGGACACGGACTGCTGGAGCTGATCGCCGACCCAGCCGGCGACGAACGGAAGCGACGCGGCCATGACGGTCAGCCCGACGGCGATCTTGGCGGGAAAGCCGATCGAGAACACGTTCAGCGACGGCACGACGCGCGTGACGACGCCGAGGGCGGCGTCGGTGAGGATCACGGCGAGCAGCACCGGCGCCGCGACCATCAGCGCCGCCGGCAGGATGCCCGAGAACGCCACCTGCACGCCCTGCGTCGCCGTGGCGATGCTCGGCGACGCCAGCAGCGGCACGACGTCGTAGGTGCGCGCGAGCCCCTGGATCACCCAGCTGTCGCCGCCGATCGCGACGAACACGGCGATCGCCAGCATCGAGTACAGGTTCGAGAGCAGCGAGGAGTTGTTGCCGCTGACCGGGTCCACGAGCGAGCCGAACGAGAAGCCGATGATCGTGTCCGCCAGCGAGCCGGCGGTCGCCAGCGCGGCCGTCAGCGCCGCCAGCACGAGCGCGAAGACGACGCCGACGAGCACCTCCTTGAGCATCAGGGCCGCGAACGGCAGCGCGTCGAGGTCGATGTGGTGCCTGGTGCCCGCGTGCGCGGCGATCGGCCAGATCCCGACCGCGAGCGCGACGGCGATGATCGTCTTGGCGCGCGCCGGGATCAGCTTGTTGGAGAAGAGCGGCGCGAGCAGGAAGAGCGGCGAGATCCGGCCGAGCACGAGCAGGAAGCCGGCGACCTGCTGCTCGGAGAACTGCGCGAGGATCTCGTTGACGTCGATCATCCGATCAGGCTCGGGATCTGCTCGTAGAGCTGCTGCGTGTAGGTCACGATCTGGCCGAGCATCCACGGGCCGGCGATCAGCACGACGGCGACGACGCCGATCACCTTCGGGATGAACGACAGCGTCTGCTCCTGGATCTGCGTGACGGCCTGGAAGATCGACACGGCGAGGCCGACGACCAGCGCGGCCAGCAGCAGCGGCATCGCGATCTTCAGCGCCACGGACATCGCGTCCACGACGAGGCTGACGACGGTGTCCTGGTTCATGTGTGGAAGGACTGGACGAGGGACTGCGTGACCAGGTTCCAGCCGTCCACGAGGACGAACAGCAGGATCTTGAACGGCAGCGAGATGAAGATCGGCGGGAGCATCATCATCCCCATCGACATCAGCGTCGAGCTGATGACCAGGTCGATGATCAGGAACGGCAGGAAGATCAGGAAGCCGATCTGGAACGCCGTCTTGAGCTCGGAGATCGTGAACGCGGGGATCAGCACCTGCGTCGGGATGTCCGCGCGCGTCTTGACGTTCTTGATCTTCGCGAGCTTGACGAACAGGGCCAGGTCCTTCTCGCGCGTCTGGTCGAACATGAACTCGCGCATCGGCTCCTCGGCGCGCTTGAGCGCGACCGTCTGGGTGATCGCGCCGCGCTGGAGCGGGTCGTAGGCGTCCTTCTTGATCTTCGTCAGCGTCGGGCTCATGACGAACAGCGTCAGGAAGAACGCGATGCCGACGAGCACCTGGTTCGGCGGCGCCGTCGGCGTGCCGAGGCCGGTGCGGATGAAGCCGAGGACGATCAGGATGCGCGAGAAGCCGGTGACCGTGAAGAGCAGCGCCGGGACCAGCGAGATGCCGCCGACCAGCAGCAGCAGCTGGACGGCGTTGGAGGAGTCGGTCTTCACTTCACGACCGTCCGCGAGCGCAGCTTGTCCAGCAGAGACCCGGTGAGCGCCGGCTCGGCGACGATCTCGATCGTCTCGTGCTCGATCAGGCCGAGCTCGAGCGCCTGCTGCTCGGTGTAGGTGCGGATCGGCGTCACGCCGGCCTCGCCGGAGCCGAGCAGCACGATCTCCTGCCCGGCGCGCACCAGGTGCAGCGTCCGGTTGGTGCCGAGCGGCAGCGTCGCGAGCGTCTCGAGCCCGCTGCCGGCGGGGGCGCCGGACTTGGACGCCTTGACCTGCTTGAGCACCCAGGTGAGGCCGTAGATGACGCCGATCACGACCGCGAGGCCGACGATCGTGCGCACGATCGAGCCGCCGCCCGGTCCGCCGGCCGACGACGCTGCCTTGCCGGTGTCGGCGGGAAGGTTGAGCGGGGTGTTCTCGCCGTCGGCCGCGAACGCGGCGGGGGCGGTCAGCAGGCAGCCGAGGACGGCCGCGCCAAGGGGGCGGAGGAAGGCGGGGAAGCTCATCAATACCGAGGGGGATCGAGCCTGGATCGGGCTCACGCTCCCTATCGGCCCGGCGCTCGCGGTCCTTGAGCCGCGGGCTACATCAGGTCCAGACCCCAATCCCGCGCTCGGTGCCGGTCACGCGTCAGCTCCCTCGGACCGCACCCGGTCGAAGCGGAGCTCGTTGACCACGGCCCCGGAGAGCACGATCAGCGCCAGCACGTAGAACCAGACGAGCGCGATCAGCACGAAGACCGCCGACGTGCCCACGCGCAGCGTCGAGATGTTGGTCAGGTAGAGCGGGAAGGCCCAGTCGACCACGCCGGTCGCGACCGTCGCGCCGAGCGCGCCCGGCCACACGCTGCCCCACGGGATCGCGCCCTTGGGGACGAGCGCGTACGTGAGGCACAGGGCGGCGAACAGCACCACGAACGCCGCCGCGATCGAGGCCCAGTAGACGAGCCCGTTCACGTCGTTCAAGCCGAACGGGAGGTCCTTCGCGCTCGAGGCCAGCAGCGACTGCAGCGTCGGCACCGCGACGCTCGCGACGATGAACGTCAGCGTCACGAGCAGCATCCCGAAGCCGAACACCTTCTGGTGCACCCACGAACGGCACGGCAGCGCGTAGATGCGGCAGAACGCCGTGTCCAGCGCGCCCCAGAACGACGCGCCGACCCAGAGCGAGGAGACGACGGCGACGATCCCGACGGTGGTCGAGGTCTCCTGCAGGCGCTTGACGCCGTCCACCAGCGTGCTCTCGGCCGCCGTGGGGAAGATCGTGCGCGCGTCGTTGATCACGGAGTCGGCCACCTCCGGCGAGCGCAGCACGCGGCCGGCGACGAACAGCGCGATCAGCGCGAGCGGGAAGATCGAGAGGATCAACTGGTACGCGACCATCGACGCGAGGCCGGTCAAGTTGTCCTCGTAGGCCTTGCGCCAGAAGGCGCCGACGGCGCCGCGGACGTGCGTCACACGGCCCCGTATACCTGGTCGGTCGGCCGTCTAGGCGTCAGCCTGGTCGCTCCCGCGCCTGGGCGCGAGCACCTCGGTGACCCGCAGGCCGAACTCCTCGTCGATCACGACGACCTCGCCGCGCGCGATCGGCTTGCCATTGACGAGCAGGTCGACGGGCTCGCCGGCGAGCCGGTCGAGCGTCACGATCGAGCCGGGGCCGAGCGCGAGCGCCTCGCGGATCGTCATCTGCGTGCGGCCGATCTCGACCGCGAGCTCGACGGGCACGTCGTGCAGGCGCTCGAGCTCCTCCGCGGACACGGGTCCACCCTCCCGCGGGGACGCCGGCTCGACCGGGCCGGCGGTGGTGGTCTCGAAGGGGGCGTAATCGACGGGCTCGGCCATGGCTATTGCACCGTGACGTCGGTGAACAGGACGTCCTCGACCTTCACATCGGTGTGCTTCTTGAGGTCCTTGAGGATCTCGTCCTTGACCTTGACGCGGCCGTCGCGGTCGATCAGGTCGGAGTCCTTGATGTCGGTCAGGTCGTCGGTGATGACGTCGCGCACGACGGCCTCCTGGTTCATCGAGCCGAAGCCGTCCGGCACCTTCGTCGTCGCCTCGTGGCCGCTGACGGCGGTCGAGGTGTCGTCATGCGCGAGCACGAGCGCCACGGTCAGCTTCGCGAAGCGGCCGTCGGCGAGGTTCACGAGGAACTCCTTGCCGAGGATGTAGACGGTGCCGTCGACCTTCGGCTTGGCCTCGGCCGACTTCGGCTTGGCCAGCACGAACTTGTAGACGCCGCCGAGCGCGGCGAGGGCGACGATGACTGGGATCAGCTTCTTGACCATGGGTTTCAGTGCGCCTCGAGTGCGCGGATCACTCCGGGTTGTGGATGCGGGCGAGGACGACCTCGACCCGCCGGTTCTTGGACCGGCCCGCCGCGGTCGAGTTGCTCACGAGCGGCTCCTTGTCGGCGAGGCCGCGCGTGGAGAGCCTGCGCTCGAGCACGCCGTTGGCGATGAAGTCGTCGACCACGGCCGCGGCGCGATCGCCGGACAGGCCGAAGTTGGAGCCGTAGCGGGCCGTGTGGATCGGCTGGGAGTCCGTGTGGCCCTCGACGTCGATCGGATGCGTCCGCTCGTCGCGGATGACGACGGCGATCTTGTCGAGCAGCTTGCGCGCCTGTGGCTTGATGACCGCCTGGCCGGAGTCGAAGAAGACCTTGTCGGTCAGCAGCTGGATGATCAGGCCGCGCCGGCGGATCGTGACCGTCACGCGCCCCTGCAGGCCCTGCTTGGCGGCGAGCTCGTCGATGCGGCGCTTGAGCCTGCGGAAGTCCTCCTGCTCGACGGCCGCCTTGGCCTGCTCCTGCTTGATCTGCTCCGGGGTGAGCGACTCCGCCTTGGCGACCGCGTTGAGCGGCTGCAGCGACGCGAGCGGCGGCTCGGCCGCGGCCTCCTTGGGCTGCTCGTCGGAGCCGGTCTGCATGATCGCCTTGCCGCCGGAGAGCACGCGACCCGAGAACGCGTCCTGGAGCGCCTTCTGCAGCGCCTCGAACTTGGACGTGTTCACGGACGAGATCGAGAACAGGACCATGAAGAGCGCGAACAGCAGCGTCATCATGTCGGCGAACGAGACGAGCCAGCGCTCGCTCTCGTCGTGCTCGACCTCGTGGTCCTCGTGACCACGGCGGCGGTGCCGGGCCATGGCTAGGCGGCCGCCTTCGCGCCGGCGGCGGCGCCGGCCGGCTCGCCTTCGGCGGCGCGCATGGCGGGCGGGACGAAGGTGACGAGCTTCTCCTGGACCACGCGCGGGTTGTCGCCGGCCTGGATCGACAGGATGCCCTCGACGATCAGCGCGCGGGCGTGCAGCTCCTCCTCGGAGAGCTGCTTCAGCCGCGCGGCGATCGGCAGGTAGATCACGTTGGCGGACGCGACGCCGATCAGCGTCGCGATGAACGCGGCGGAGATCGACGGGCCGAGCGTCTCGGGCGCCTCGAGGTTGCCGAGCACGTGGATGAGGCCGAAGACCGTGCCGATGATGCCCATCGTCGGCGAGTAGCCGCCGGCCTTCTCGAACGGCTGGCGCGAGGCGGCGTGGCGCTTCTTCATCGCGGAGTTCTCGGCGTCGAGGATGTCGGCGACGAGGTCCGGGTCGGTGCCGTCGACCACCAGCTGCAGGCCCTTGCGGGTGAAGGGGTCCTCGATCGAGCCGGTCTGCTCGTCGAGTGCCAGCAGCCCGTCGCGGCGGGCGGACTCGGCATAGCCGACGAGCTCGGAGACCTTCGCGTTGAGGTCGGGCGCGTCGGCGTTGAACGCCTTCATGTAGAGCTTCGGGATCAGCTTGATCGAGTTGAAGCTCGTGCCCGCGATCGTCGCGCCGAGCGTCCCCCCGAGCACGATCAGCATCGCGGACGGGTTGAGGATCGCGAAGACGTTGGAGCCCTCCATCGTCGCGCCCAGGAACAGGCCCAGGATGCCGATGGCGAGGCCGATGGCGGTGGAGGCCTTCATCGCTTCGGCTCCTCGACGGGCGCATCCGCGCCCCTGACGATCGACAGCGGGACGTCGCTGCGGCGCTTGACGTGCGGGAGGCCGGCGGCGATGACCGACGACCTCCATTCGCGCACGGCGGCGACGACGTCCTCGGGCGAGTCGGCCACGAGGACCTTGGTGTGCGTGGTCAGGGTCACGATGGTGTCAGGGGTCGCCTCAACCGTCACGATCAGATCGGGGTTGAGGTAGAAGGCCTCAGCCTTGCTGCCGAGGCGGCGCAGACGGATCACATCCGGGTGATCGGCATCTGTTCGATTCGCTTAAGCGCGAAGGCCCGCTAGTGCGGGCCTTCGTACGGGCGCATCAGGGCTCTCGGGCTCCGGGCTCTCGGGCTCGGGCTCTCAGGCTCCGGGAGAACGGGTTTCGTCCTCCGGTCGTCCTCCCGTCGTGGGCGCGTCTTCGCGCGCCGGCACCGGCGGGAGTCCGACCTCCGGACGACGTTACTAGCGCTTGAGGTTCACCAATTCCTCGAGCATCGAGTCGGCAGTGCTGATGACGCGCGAGTTGGCCTGGAAGCCGCGCTGGGCGGTGATCATGTTCGTGAACGTCTGCGCGAGGTCCACGTTGGACATCTCGACGGAGCCGGCGATGGTCGTGCCCGCGCCGCCCTGGCCCGGCATGCTCTCGGTCTTCGGGCCGGAGTTGGCCGACGTGATCCACGTGTTGCCGCCCTGGCGCTCCAGCCCGGCCGCGTTGGAGAACGTGGCGAGCGTGAGGCGGTACGGGGTGACGCGCGCGTTGGTCGCCGGATCGACGTAGGAGACGCCGCCGGCCTGGTCGATCGCCACGCCGGTCGCGCCCTGCGGGATCTGGATCGCGACCGTGGTCGCCGGCGTCGCCGTCGGCTGCGCGTAGCCGAGGACGTAGCTGCCCTCCTGCGTCGTCAGGAAGCCCTGGGAGCTGACGGTGAAGTTGCCCGCGCGGGTGTAGGCGGTGGGCGCGATCGGCGTGGAGGGGCCCGTCGGGGTGCCCTCGCCGATCTCGAAGAAGCCGTCGCCCTGGATGTAGCAGTCGAGCGGGTTGCCCGTGGTCTGCATCGAGCCGGCGGTCATCAGGTTGTCGACCGAGCCGAGGCCGACGCCGAGCCCGACCTGCGCGGCGTTGGAGCCGCCGTTGTTCGTCGTCGGGCCCGCCGCGCCGCGCTGGAGCTGCGTCAGCGAGTCCTGGAAGGTCACGCGCGCGGACTTGTAGCCGATCGTGTTGACGTTGGCGATGTCATTGGCGGTGACGTCGAGCATCACCTGGTGCTGCTTGAGGCCGCTGATCGCGGCGAACATGCCTCGCATCATGGGGCATCTGCTCCTTCTGATTCGCCGCCGCTCAGGCGACCTGCGTGATGGACGTGGGGTCGATTCCGGTCGTGCCGGAGACGGTCAAGGTGTACGTGCCGTCCTTGCCCAGCGCGACGGCCTCGACGGTGCCCGACTTGGTCGTGGTCTTGGTCTTGTCGGCCGGGTCGGTGTAGGTGACGTCGTGGCCGATCATGCCGATCGACGCCGTCTTGGCGTTGTCGGCGGCCATGTTGGTGATCTGCTCGACCATCGTGAAGGACGCCATCTGCTCGGTCTGCTGCGCGGCGTCCATCGGGCTCGACGGGTCCTGCTGCGTCATCTGCGCGACGAGCATCTTCAGGAAGCCGTCCTTGTCCAGCATCGCCTTCTCGTTCTGGACGTTGGTCGAGCCGCTCTGGCGCGGAGCGTCGGCGGCCGAGGCTGAGGGGATTGCGCTCATGGTTCCTTGGGGAGGGGTCAGGCGAGAACGTCGACGAGGACGCCGTCGGGAAGGACGAGGGTGGTCTCGGCGGGCGGCTCGGCCTCGTCGTCGCCCAGGCCATAGCCCGTGCGCCGCGAGCGGGCCGGGCGGTCCTGGCCGGCGGCGTCGCGGCCGTTCTCGCCGGAGGTCGAGACGTCGAGCGAGAGCAGGTTCACGTCGCGCGCCTCGAGCTGGCGGCGGAGGTCGTCGCCGGCCTGCGAGAGCGCCTTGGCGGCCTCGGGCGAGTCGGCCACGAGATGGGCGGAAACGCCCTGCGGCGTCGAGTGCAGGCGCACTTCGATGCCGCCGAGCTCGGCCGGCTTGAGGTTGATGCGGGCGTGCGTGACGCCGCGCTCCTGCGCGAGGTGGATGACGGCGGCAGCGACGTTCGGGGCGCGGTAGAGCGGGACGGCGCGCTGCGCGGCGGCGGCCGCCTGGCTGGGTGCCGCCGGGGCGGGCGCCTGCAGCGGCTGCGCGGGCGCGTTCTCGGCCGGCTTGGGCGCGTCGGCCTTGGGCGCGACGTCGGCCGGCGCGGTGCTCGGGGTCGGCGTGGGCGCGGCGGTCTGCTCGGGCCGCGGCTGCGACTGCGAGCGCGCGTCGCTCGTGTCGGGCTTGACGCCGGTGCCGGCCGGCGGCTGGGGCGCGACCGGCTGCGCGGGAGCGGCGGGCGCGGCAGGCGGCTTGGCGTCGCCCACGGCGGGCACGCTCGGCGCCGGCGTCTGCGTCGCAGGCGCCTCGGCGATCGCGGCCTGCGAGGCGGCGACCGGCGCCGCGGTCTCGGGCGCGACCGGCGCCGGAGCGGGCGCCGGGACGGCCGGCGCGGCCGCGGGCACCGGAGCGGCGACGGGCTGCGTGGCGGCGGGCGGCGGCTGCTGCGCCTGGGCGGGAGGCTCCGTGGCCGGAGCGGCGCTCTGCGGCGGCGCGGCGGGCAGGGGGGACGCGAGCTGGACGGCGAGCTGCTCCGGCGTCGGCGCGGGCGCGGCGGCCGGCTCGGGCTGCGGCGGCTGCGGCGACGCGGGGGCCGCGGCGTCGCCGGCGGTGCCGGGCGGCTCGGCGGCCTTGTCGCCGGCCTTGGGCGCGTCGTCGCGCGGCGCGTCCGGACGGGCCGGCGCCGCATCGCGCGGCTGGACCTCGCGAGCCGGCCGGGCGTCCGCGGGCGCCTGGGCGCCGAGCAGGGCGGCGAAGGCGCCGGGCGCCGGGGGCTTGGAGCGCGAACCGGAGCCCGGGCGCTCGGCGAGCGCGGTGGAGCGCGGGGCGACGGCGGTGCGATCGGTGGTCATCTGGCTCACGCGGTGGGGGTGGACGAGCGGAAGGACGCGGCGTTGGCCTGCACGGCGCGAACGTAGTTCTGCGTCTCGGCGTACGGCGGCACGCCGCCGAAGCGCTGCACGGCGCCGGGCCCGGCGTTGTAGGCGGCGAGCGCGCGGGCGGTGTCGCCGCCGAAGCGGTCGAGCTGCTGCTTGAGGTACTTGGCGCCGCCCTCGATCGCCTGCGCGGGATCGAGCGGGTCGGTCACGCCGAGGCCGGCGGCGGTGCCCGGCATCAGCTGCGTCAGCCCCTGCGCGCCGGCGCCGGAGCGGGCGCCGGCGTCGAAGCCGGACTCCTGCTCGATCAGGCCCGCGAGCAGCGCGGGGTCGAGGCCGTTGCGCTGCGCCGCGGCGGTGATCTCGGCGCCGTAGGGCGTGCCGGCGGGAAGCCCGGAGGCGCCGGCCGGCGCGGACGCGGCGGCGCCGAGCGGCGAGGCGAGGCTTGCGAACGTTGCAGCGGAGGCGCCGGAGTCCGTCCCGCTGTCCGCACCCGCCGACGCGGAGGCCAGCGCGGCCGAGAACGCGGCCGCGTCCCCCGTGCCGGCGGCTGCGGGCGCGGGAGGCCCGGAGGCCGAGTCCAGCATCGCCTGCAGCGCGTTCATGCGGTCGAGCACCGACTCGATGCTCACGCGGCGACGCTCCCGCGGCGGTGCACGGCGAGCGCGAGCTCGTCGAGCTGGTTCTGCGAGCGGCGCGCCCATTCGCGCTCGTGCTCGGAGCGCCGTCGCTCCTTGAGCTTGTCGATCGCCTGGCGGTCGCGCGCGGCGGCAGACAGCGCGGTGCGGCGGGCGGCCACCTCGGCGTCCTGGCGGTCGAGGTCGAGCGCCGCCTCGCGGCGGGCGCGCTCGGCGCGCTCGAGGTGCGCCTGGACGGCCAGCAGGTCGAAGGCGCTCGAGCGCCCGCTGACGGTGCTCAGCCCGGCCTCCCGGGCCTCGTGCACGGCGTCCGTGGCCTCGCGCAGGACCGCCTCGCCGCGGACGCGGAGCCGCAGCTCGTGGGCGAGCGCTTCTTTCGCACGCTCCTCGGCGCGCTCACGCAGCGTCCGGACGCGCTCGAGCCGGAACGTGAAGGACGGAGTCTCCACGAGCATTGTCATCGACAGGGCACGAGATTCCTGAAGGCCGAATCGCCCAGGGGGCGATTCCTCGGCGAGTTCGGCGGGCGCGGACGAGGAAGCGCACGCCTCGCGAGCTCGCGCCGCGGAGAGTGCTCGGCGCGCCCGGGCAGACTAGGCTCGGCGCTCATGCTTCTCATCTCACGCGCGGAGGTCGAGGCGCTGCTGGAGCCCGGCGCGCTGGTCGACGCGATCGCCGGCGGGTTCCGCGCGCTGTCTGCCGGAGAGCTGTCGGCGCCGCCGCGCCAGGCCGTCGAGGTCGAGCGCGGGACGGTCCTCACGATGCCGGGGCGCCGCGCCGGCGGGCCTGTCGTGATCAAGCTCGTGGGGCTGTTCCCGGACAGCGCCGACTCGCATCCTGCGCTGATCTGCGTCATCGACGCGGACACGGGACAGGCGCTGGCGGCGATGGACGGCGGCCACGTGACGGCGATGCGGACCGCCGCCGCGTCCGCGCTGTCGGTCCGGCTCGCCGCGCGCCCGGACGCGCGCGTGCTCTCGGTCGTCGGCTCCGGCGTCCAGGCCCGCGCGCACCTGGCGCTGCTCGCGTGCGACTTCGAGGAGGTCCGCGTGACCGCGAGGGATCCCGCCGCGGCGCGCGAGCTGGCGGAGGCGTTCGGCGCGAGCGTGACCGGCGCCCCGGCGGAGGGCGCCGACGTCATCTGCCTCACGACCGGCGCGCGCGAGCCGGTGCTGCGGGCGGACGAGGTCGCGCCGGGCACGCACGTGACGTCGGTCGGCTACGCGCCGCCGGGCGGCGAGCTCGACCCCGAGCTCGCGCGCCGCGCGCGCCTGCTGGTCGAGACCCGCGGCGCCTTCGCCCCGCCGCCCGCCGGCTGCGCCGAGCTGGCAGGGCTCGATCCGGCGGCCGCGACCGAGCTCGGCGAGATCCTGCTCGGCCGCGCGCCCGGCCGCGACGGCGCCGGCGAGATCACCGTCTACAAGGCGATGGGACACGTGGCCGAGGACGCGGCGGCCGCCGAGCTGGTCCTCCGCCTCGCGCTCGAGACGGGCGCGGGGCGCGAGATCGAGCTCTAGCGCGGTCGCTCGGCCGGCTGCCGCTCACCCGCGGCCGCGGCGGGCCCACCGTGCTGGAGATCTGCCGCGCCGCCCGGCCACTCGACTGGTCCGCCCCGTGAGCTCCTGCGACGCGGTCACGCCCGCGGTCCAGGCCTCGCCGAGCTCGAGCGCGGCGACGCGGACCGGCGCGCCCGCGGCCGCGATGTCGGCCTCGAGCTGGGCGGGGGCCGGGTCGCCGGGCGGGTGGTGGACGGGGATCACGGTGTGCACGCCCAGCCAGGCGGCCGCGATCGCGGCCTCGGCGGGAGGGAGCTCGACCGCCCGGTGCGTCCCGGGCCCGACGCCGCCGATGCCGAGCACGGCGACCTGCGGCCGGTAGAGCTCGCGCCAGGTCCGCATGTCGGCCGAGAGCGAGACGTCGCCGCCGCAGAAGATCCGGCTCCCCGCGGCGGTGCTGACCAGGAAGCTCAGCGGCTGGTCGGAGACGAGCTCGCCGCCGGTCCGCATGCTGGAGAGGTGGCGCGCGTCCAGCGCCTTGACCGCGACGTCGCGGTAGCGGAACTCGACGCCTGAGACCATCGGCGCGCAGCGGCCGGGCGCGATGCCGTGCCGCAGCGCGTGCTCGTGGAGCGCGGCGCCGCAGACGAGCGTCGCCTCGCCGCCCTCGACGATCTCGATCGCCTGGCCGCGGTGGTCGTACCCGGCGTGGGTGACGGCCACGATGTCGGCCCCGCACAGCTCGCCGGGGGCGACCGGGCTCTCCGGCAGGCCGAGGTGCAGGCCCTCGGAGTCGGTCAGGTACGGGTCGACGACGACGCGGGTCCCGAGCTCGGAGGTGATCTCATAGCCGGCCCAGCCCACGCGCCGGATGCTCAGCGGCCGCGGAGCCCGCGGAGCCGGACCGCCGCGCAGCCATTCGCCGCAGAACTCCGAGATCCGCCTGAGCAGCGCGTCCGCGGCCGTGACGGGCAGGACCGGGAAGCCGTGGACCATGCGCTCGAAGCGCTCGACGGTGACGTCGACCCCGGCCGCATCCGCCCGCTCGGCGACGCGGAGCGTGTCGTCGAGGAGCATCTCGTCGCCGCCGCAGCACAGCAGCAGCGGCGGCAGTCCGGCGAGCGGCGCGAACAGGGGCGACTGCGGCGCGCCGGCCGGATCGGCGGCACCGAGGTACGCGTCGCGCGCCGCCTCGAGCTCGGCGAGGGCGACCACGTCCTTGTCCGCGTTGGCGCTCAGCGTCGCGCCCGACAGCGTGAAGTCGGCGATCGGCGACACGGCCACGACCGCCGCGGGCATCGGCTCGGAGCCGGCGGCCAGCTCGGCCAGCGCCGAGAGCACCAGCGTCGCGCCGGCCGAGTGGCCGGCGAGGACGATCCGCTCGGCGGGACGGAGGGCGAGCAGCGTGCGGTACGCCGCCAGCACGTCCTCGAGCGCGGCCGGGTACGGATCCGCCGGGGCGAGGCGATGGTGCAGCAGCAGGACCGGGATGCCGACCGCGCCGGAGAAGCGCGCGGCGAGCGCGCCGGCGGGCTCGTCGAACCGGAACCGCCGGCCGTGCACGTACAGCGCGACCGCGTCCCCGCGCGTCCCGGCGGCCGCCACCCACTCGGCGGCCACGCCGGCGGGGCGCCATGACGATGTCGCGTAGCGCGGCGGCGGCGGTGCGTGCTTGAGCGTCAGCTCCCCGGAATCGCCGCCCGCGCGGACGTCCGCGAGCACCTCGGCGACGACGCGCAGGTCACTGGCGGTGGCCGGATGATGGAGCGTTCGCACGGCCCCCACGCTAAGGACGCCCGGCCCCCCGGCACCCCTGAGCGGGGCCCAACGCGGCTCCTTCGGGTTGCTCCGATCCGCCCGGCAAGGTTGCGGCAACGGACGGGCAATCCGCGCAAGCGAGGCTCCCGCCATGCATCGCAGCCTTCTCCTCGCCGCCTCACTCGTCTCGCTGTTCGCCCTCGAGTCCCGCACCCGCGTCGCGGGCGACCCGCGGGGCCCGCGCTACGCCGTCGGCTTCGACCCGATCGCGGAGGCGCGCGGCCGTTGACGTCAGGCCGCTGACGTCACGGCGTCATGTTGAAGGACGGGATCGCCGACTGCAGCGGCGTTCCCGGGCCTTCCGGCTCCGGCGTGAGGACCTCGGCGCCGCCGCTCAGCGTGGCCAGCGCCGCCAGCATGCCCTCGGCGTCCTCGGCCGTGGACGCCTCGTCGACGGGCTGGCGCAGGAACGCGTCGATCGGCCCACGGGCCTGGATCGCGGCGTCGGTCGGCGGATCGGTGCCGGGCTGGTAGGCGCCGATCGAGATCAGGTCGGCCTTCTCCTTGTAGGTCGCCATCAGCGTGCGGACCTCGTTGCCCGCGAGGCGGGTCTCGGGATCGACGATCTCGGTGACCAGGCGCGACACGGACGAGAGCACGTCGATCGCCGGATAGTGGCCGGCGTGCGCGAGCGCCCGCGAGAGCACCACGTGGCCGTCGAGGATGCCGCGGACGGCGTCGGCGATCGGCTCGTTCATGTCGTCGCCGTCGACGAGCACGGTGTAGAGCGCGGTGATCGAGCCCATGGGCGCCGTGCCCGAGCGCTCGAGCAGCTTCGGCAGCAGCGCGAAGACCGACGGCGTGTAGCCGCGTGTGGCCGGCGGCTCGCCGATCGCCAGGCCGACCTCGCGCTGCGCCATCGCGAAGCGCGTGACCGAGTCCATCATGAGCAGCACGTCGCGGCCCTGGTCGCGGAAGTGCTCGGCGACCGCGGTCGCCGTGTAGGCGGCCTTGATGCGGACCAGCGCGGGCTGGTCGGAGGTCGCGCAGACGACGACCGAGCGCGCCAGGCCCTCGGCCCCGAGGTCGCGCTCCATGAACTCGAGCACCTCCCGGCCGCGCTCGCCGACGAGGCAGATGACGTTGATCTCGGCCGAGGACGAGCGGGCGATCATGCCCAGCAGCGAGGACTTGCCGACGCCGGAGCCGGCGAAGATGCCCAGCCGCTGGCCGCGGCCGCACGGGACGAGCGCGTCGAGCGCGCGCACGCCGAGCGTGACGCGCTCCTTGATCCGTGGGCGCGTGAGCGGATCCGGGGGCGGCGCCTCCGCGGCGCGCCACGAGCCGCCCGGGATCGGGCCCTTGCCGTCCATCGGGCGGCCGAGCCCGTCGAGCGCGCGGCCGAGCAGCGCGTCGGAGACGTCCACGCGCAGCGGCTGCCCGCCGGCGGTGACGCGCGCGCCCGGGCCGATGCCCGTCGCGTCGCCGAGCGCCATCAGAAGCGTGCGTCCGGCGCGGAAGCCGACGACCTCGGCGGGCACCTCGGGACGCCCGCGGCCGGTCTGGATGGTGCAGACCTCGCCGACCTCGGCCTCCAGGCCGGTGGCCTCCACGATCAGCCCGATCAGGTCGGCCACGCGGCCGTGGCGGCGGTGGAGGTCCGCGTCGTGCAAAGCGCCCATGGCGCCCTCCACCAGGGCGGTCATGCCGCGCGGCCCAGTTCCTGCTCGATCACCTCGCGCGCACGCGCGAGCTTGGTGTCCACGCCCGCGTCGACGTCGCCGTCCTGCGTGCGCACCACGCAGCCGCCGCGCGCGACGCGGCGCTCGGCCTCGACGACCACGTGCTCGATGCCGCCGAGCGAGGCCCGCAGCTCCTCCATCGCGCCGGCCACGAGCTCGAGGTCTGCGGGATTGACGAGCACCGTGATGCGCTCGCGCTCGACCAGCCCGCGCAGGGCGCCGCGGACGGACTCGACCACGCGCTCGGGCTCGACGGCCAGCACGCCGGCGAGCACCTTCTCGGCCAGGGCGAGCCCCAGCTCGACGGCGCTGCGCTCGAGCCGCTCGGTCGCGGCGACCTGCTCGGCCTTGATGCCGGCGACCGCATCGGCCAGCGCCGCGAGCGCGGGCTCCAGCGCGGACATCGCCTCGGCGCGCCCGGCCGCGTAGCCCTCGGCCCACGCGGCCTCGCGCAGTTGCTCGGCGTCCGCCCGCGCCTGCGCGAGCGTCTCCATGACGGCATCGGCGGCGTCCTCAGCCGCGACCGGCGCCGCGGGCGTCTCCAGCGTCTCGAAGTCGAACTCGACGGCGGACATCAGACCAGCGCGTCCTCGCCGCCGGAGCCGCGCGAGATGACGATCGCGCCGGCCTCCTCGAGACGGCGGACGACGCCGACGATGCGGCCCTGGGCCTCTTCGACGACACGCTTGCGCTGCGGCGGCTGGAAGTCGATCTCCTCGCGCAGCAGCTCGGCGCCGCGCTCGGACATGTTCGAGAAGATCCGGCTGCGGACGTCCTCGGACACGCCGCGCAGCGCGATCGCGAGATCCTTCTGGTCGGTCTCCTTGAGCACCATCTGGATCGAGCGGTCGTCGAGCTTGACGACGTCCTCGAACGTGAACAGCAGCAGGCGGATCTCCTCGGCCAGCTCGCTGTCGGCCTTGGCCAGCTCGTCGAGCACGTTGCGCTCGGTCGAGCGGTCGGAGTGGTTGAGGATGTCGGCGAGCGACTTGATGCCGCCGGCCGCCGCATACTCCTGCGAGCCGACGGCGGACAGGCGCGAGCGCACGACGCTCTCGACCTGCGCGACCACCTCGGGCCGCGTCTCGGCCATCATCGCGATGCGCAGCGCGACGTCGGCCTGCTCGTCGGCGTCGAGCATCGACAGCACCTGGGCGGCGAGCGTCGTGTGCAGGTTGGAGATGACCAGCGCGATCGTCTGCGGCGACTCGTTGCGCAGGAAGACGGCGATCTGCTCCGGCGGCGTGCGGCGCAGGAACTCGAACGGCCGCCGCTCGATCGTCGCCGCCAGGCGGCCGATGATCTCGTCCGCGCGGTCGCCGCCGAGCGAGCGCATCAGCACGCTGCGGGCGTAGTCGACGCCGCCCTCGGCGAGGTAGTCCTCGGCCAGCACGGACTCGACCGCCTCGTCGATCACGTCGCGGCAGACCTCGGTCGGGACCTTGGACGCCTTGGCGATCTCGAGCGAGAGCGCCTCGACCTCAGGCTCGCCGAGGTACTTGAAGATCTCGCCGGCGCGCTGCTCGCCGATCGCGACGAGCAGCACCGCGGCCTTCTGGATCCCGCGCAGCTTGGCCGCTGCGGCGGAGGGCGCCGCAAGCGCCTCGCGGGTGGCAAGGTCGGTGCTCATGACTAGTCCGCCGCCATCCACTGCCTGACCTGGGCGGCCACGCGCTCAGGCTCGCGCTCCATCAGCTGGTCGAGCTGATGCAGGCTGGCGTCGGGCACGCGCGGCGGAAGGCCGCTGGGCGCCATCGCGACCGTGCTCTGCTCCAGCTGGGCGAGCGAGATCGGCTCCTCGATCTGCTTCAGCCACGCCGGCGTGCCGAGCGACTCGGCCTCGCGCTTGCGCAGGCCGCGCGCCATGAAGAACACGAACAGGAGCGCCGCGATGCCGAGGCCGACCCACTTCAGCGGGCCGAGCAGCGTGGTCGGGACCGGGCCGGTCTTGGGCGTCGCCGGCTTGGCGAACGCCATCTGGGACGCGACGATCGTGTCGCCGCGCGAGGGCTGGATGCCGGCGGCGGCGGCGACCGTCTGCTTGAGGCTGTTGAGCGTCGCCGCCGGGACCGACTTGTCGACCAGCAGCGCGACGCTGAGCTTGTTGATCGCGCCAGGCGCCACGTCGGTCGTCTTGATCTCCTTGTTCACCGCCTGCTCGGTCGTCTTGACCGTGTGGTCGTAGTTCGAGTTGCCCGAGCCGGAGCCGGAGCCGTTGGAGTAGGTCGGGACGTTGGAGCCGGTACCGGCGGTGCCGCCGGTCGTGGCGCCGGAGCCGCGCAGCTTCTCCACGTCGCTGGTGGACTTGGTCGGCACGCCGGTCTTGCCGTAGGTGAGCTGCTTGAGGTTGGTCTTGTCGACGTTCATGTCGGCGCTGACCTGCACCTGCGCCTTGCCCGGGCCGAGCGTCGACGCGAGCATCGCGTTGACCTTGGACTCGAGCTGGCGCGAGAAGCTCGCCTCGGTCGCCTGCTTGGTGGCGCCCGCGGTCGCTCCGGCGCTGCCGTCGCCCTGGGGCCACAGCAGCTGGCCGGAGCCGTCGGTGATCGTGACGTTGCCGGACTTGAGGCCCTTGACCGAGGAGGCCGTCAGCTGCGCGATGCCGCGGATCGCGCCCGGCTGCAGCGTGTCGGCGGTGTTCTGCATCATCACCGAGGCGGTCGCCGGCGACTGCTCGCTGGCGAACAGCGTGTCCTCGGGCAGCACGAGCTGGACAGACGCGCCGCTGACGCCCTCGACCCCGTTGATCGTGCGGGCGAGCTCGCCCTCCAGCGCGCGCTGATAGGTGACCTGCTGCTGGAACTGCGAGGTGCCGAGCTTGGTCTGGTCGAGCAGCTCGTAGCCGGGCTGCGATCCGGACTCGTTGACGCTGACGCCCTGCGAGGCGAGTGCGATCCGCGCCTGCGGCACCTGCGCCTTGTTGACGGCGAGCGCGGTGCCGTTGTTGCGCAGCTCGTAGGCGATGCCCTGCGAGTCCAGCGCGGCGGTGATCTTGCCGGTCTGCGCCGGATCCAGGCCGCTCGAGAGCAGCGAGTAGGACGGCGCGGTCGCGAGCTTGAGCATGAAGAAGACGATCGCGAGGATCGCGACGGCCGTGACGGCCAGCACGCCCTTGGTGCGCGGCGGCAGCGCCAGCAGGTTCTTGGCGAAGAGCGGCATGGCTCAGGTCACACCTGGGTCTGGAAGATCGTCTGGGCGGCTTCGACCGCCTTCGTGCGGATCTGGCTCGCGAGCTGCATCGCCAGCTGGGCGCGCTCGACGGCCATCACGACCGCGGTCGGGTCGGTCGCCTTGCCGGTGGCGAGGTCCGTCGAGGCCTGCGCCGCGGAGTCCTGCGATGCCTGCAGCGACTGCAGGGACTGGCCGATCATGGCCCCGAAGCCGCTTCCGGTGCCCTGCTGGGCGGGCGCCTCGAGCGAGCCGATCCGCCACTCAGGACCACCGACGGCGAAGGAAGGATCGATCGGCATCAGCGCAGGATCTCCAGCGTCTTGGCGAACATCTGCTTGGACGCCTGCATCGCCGTGACGTTCGCCTCATAGGCGCGCGAGGAGTCGATCAGGTCGACCATCTCGGTGACCGTGTCGACGTTGGGCATCTGCACGTAGCCCTGCGCGTTGGCGTCCGGGTTGCCCGGGTCGTACACGAGCTTGCCGGCGGTCTGGTCGGTGGCGATCTTCGCCACCTGGACGCCGCCGGCCGCCGACTTGGAGGAGCCGGGGCCGATCGCGGCGGTCAGCTGCGCGCCGAAGCCCCCGCCCTGCGGGATCTCCTGCAGCACGACCTCCTTGCGGCGGTACGGCTTGCCGTCCGCGCCCTTGGTGGTCTGGGCGTTGGCGAGGTTCTCCGCCGTCACGTCCATCCGCAGCCGCTGGGCCGTGAGCCCGCTGGCCGAGATCTCGAGGCCGCCGAACATGCTCATCACTTGACCCCCAGCGCGGACTCGAGGATGTGGATCCGCGTCTGCGCGACCTGCACGGCGGCCTGCTGGTCGAGCGCGTTGGCCGCCATCTTGGCCGACTCGGCGTCGATGTCGACGGTCGACCCGTCGGCGCGCACGGCGCCGGCCGACTTGTCGATCTGCGGCGCGAAGCCGGTCTGCTCGAGCGCGGAGCGCTTGTCGGAGGCCCCCATCGCCGCGGCGAGCGCGCCGTGGAAGTCGACGTCGACGCGGCGGTAGCCCGGCGTGTCGGCGTTGGCGATGTTGGCGGCCAGCGCCTCCTGGCGCGTGGATGCGCCCGAGATGGCGCGCTCGAGCGCGAGTTGCGTGGTGTCGAACAGCACAGGGACGGGTTCTCCTGAATCAAAGAGGGGGTGGTCCTTCCGTGGACCGGCGCGATTCCATCCCTGGACGCATTCCCTACATCGGCGCCCCCGAGGGGGACTTGAGGCCGAATCGCCCAGCTCAGCGGAGCGAGTCGACGCGCGAGGGCGCCGGCGCGAGCGATGCGGCGTAGCCGCGAATCGCGGTGCGGCCGCGGCGAGCGGCGGCGCGCTCGCGCGAGGCGAACGCCTGCGCGGTGACGAGCGCGTTGTGGATCTGGGCCTCCAGGCGGCCGAGCTGCTCGAGCTGCGGCCGGGCCGACGCCGGCGCGGCGCCCAGCGCGAGCGAGCGGCGCAGCCGCTCGCCGGACAGCTCGGCGACCTCGTCCCAGCGGCCTTCCGCGGCGAGCTCGTGCTCGCGCTCGGCGAGCGCGACCAGCTCGCTCCAGGGGTCCATCAGGAGCCCTCGATCTCGGCCCAGGCCTCGCGCAGCTCGCCCAGCAGGCTCGCGACCTGCTCGATCTTGTCGGCGTCGTTCGCGCGCCAGGCCTCCATCAGGTGCCGGCGGCAGAAGAGGTAGATGCCCTGCAGGCGGCTGGCGATGATGCCTCCGCGCTCGTGGTCGAGCGTCACCGTCAGCTCGTCGATGATCGCCTCGGCGCGGCGCATGCGCGCGAGCGACGTCGTGCGATCGCCCTCGCGCAGCGCGTGCGCCGACTGATGCAGGAATCGCAGGCAACCGTCGTAGAGCATGACCACCAGCCGGCCCGGGGGCGCGGTGAGGATCGACTGCTGGCGATAGGCGGTCGTCTGGTTACCGACGTAGGTGGCCAAAGGAGCTCTCCCTGATCGAGGAACGGGGGACGGAGATGGATCGACCCGGGTAGTCGGCCCGGCCCGCGGGCGCTTGAGGCGGCGATCAGCCGAGACTGGCGATCTGACCTTGGAGCCAAGCCTGCTGCGCCTGCGCGTTCTGCAGCGCGGTCTCCATGGCCGCGAACTGCGCCTTCAGGCGGGTCTCGGTCTGGCTGAGGCGCAGATTGGTGGAGGTGACCTGGTTCGCGAGGTCCTTCAGCGAGGTCGAGTCGCTGTCCATGCGGCCCGTCAGGACGCCCTTGAGCCCGGTCTGGCCCTTGACGAAGTCGTTCACGAGCAGGCCGAAGCCCTTGCGCGCGCCGACGCCGTTGAAGAGCTTGTTGACCTGGGTCCAGTCCTTGTCGAGCGCGGCGTCGAGCTTGGTCGCGTCGAACTCGAGCTTGCCGGCCTTCGCGTCCTCGGTGACGACGCCGGTCGACTTGGGCGTGCTGATGCCGATGTCGGCGAGGCTGGTGAGGCCGCCGATGTTGGCGACGGTCTGCGTGAAGGTGTTCTTCAGCGTCGACAGCATCGAGTTCAACCCGAGGTCGCCGAACAGCGTGCCCTTCTGCAGGTCGGCGGTCGCGGACGCGTTGACGACGCCCTTCTCGCTGATGTCGGACCGCGTGACGTCGACGACGGCGTTGTAGGCGTCGACGAAGGCCTTGACCTTGTCCTTGATCGCGCTCTTGTCGATCGTCGCCTCATTCGTCGTGATCGACACGGGGCTCGTCGTCACGCCCGCGAGCGTCAGCCGCAGGCCGGGGATCGCGTTCTCGATCGAGTTGGACTCCGACGTGCGCGGCGCCGACGCGCCGTCGAGCCGGTACTGCGCGTTGAGCACCGCGCCCGTGCGCGCGTAGCCGGCGTCTTCGGCGAGCTGGCCCGTCTGGAGCCCGGTCGAGTCGACCGTGAAGTCGTTGGAGGCCCCGGTCTTGCGCGAGGACAGCACGACGCGGTCAGTGCCGTCATCGTCCTTGACCACGGCCGCGTACACCGGCGCGCTCGTGCTCGCGTTGATGGCGGTGGCGACGTCCTTGGCGGTCGCGTTGGCGGCGACGCTGATCGTCGCCGAGGTCGTGCCCGCGGAGATCGTGAACGTTCCCGCGCTGCCACTGGGGACGTAGGCGAACCCGTGCTGCGCGGAGGAGGCGAGCCGGTCGACGGCGACGGTGTGGCCGCCGATGCCGGCGCCGTCGATCATCACCGCGCCGACCTTCGACGCGTCCGACGATGAGGTCGTCTGCGACGTCTTCCAGGTGGTCTGGTCCGTCAGCGCCTGCGCCGCGGTGGAGAGCGCGTTGAGCTTGGCGCTGACCGCCTTGAGCGCCGTCTGGTGGGCGGTCACGGACGTCTGGCTGTTCTGGACGCGCGTCAGCCCCTGGCGCTCGACGTCCATCAGCTGCTGGACGATCGAGTCCGTGTCGACGCCCGACGCCAGCCCGGAGAGGGAGAGGGTGGTCATCTGGGCTCCTTTACAGCGCCTTGGCGCCCGACATCACGTCGAGCACGCGGGACGGTGGAATCGTTCGGATGACGTTGCCGTCGAGGTCGCGGACCTGGATCACGACGCGACCGGTGTCTTCGTCCTTCGTGAAGTGCAGCTCGCGATCGGCGGCCGCAAGCTGCCCGGCGATCTCGGCGGCGCGGTCGACCTGCGCGCGGACCTCCTCGGTCGGCGCGGGCGGGACGTCGCCGAGGACGGTGTCGAAGCTCCGCGCGGGCGCGTCCGCGGGGGAGACGCCGGCCGGCTGCGCGGGCGGGACCGGCGCGATCGGATACGAAGAGGTGAAGCGACCGATCTCGAGACTCATCTCGCCCTCGGTCATCGACCGGGGCGGGGGAACCTTTAGCCGACGGCGGAGAAGAGGACCGAGTCGTCGGAGAGCTGCTGCTTGAGCGTGCGCTTGAGCTGCGAGTGGATCTGGCAGATGCGGCTCTCGGAGACGCCGAGGATCTCGCCGATCTCGCGCAGGGTGAGGTTCTTCACGTAGAGCAGGACCGCGACCTCGCGCTCGCGCTGCGGCAGCGCGTCGAACGCGCGCCGGAACTTGGCCTTCGCCTCGGTGGAGGCGGCGGCGTTCTCCGGGTCGAGGCGGGCGTCGCCGTCGGCCAGCGTGTCGATGCGCTCGACGGTGGTCTCGTCGTCGGAGATCACGAGCGTGTTGAGCGAGGTGACGTCCGACACGGAGATGTCGTCCTCGCGGCGGCGCAGCTCCTCGACGCCGATCGAGAGCGTGTCGGCCAGCTCCTCGCGCGAGGGGCGGCGGCCGTGCAGCGTGGTGAACTGGTCGCGCGCCCTGGCGATGTCGCGCTCCCAGCGGCGCAGCGAGCGCGGCGCCCAGTCCTGGCGGCGCAGCTCGTCGAGCACGGCGCCGTGGATGCGGGTCCAGGCGAACTGCTCGAGCGTGGCGCCCTTCTCCGGGTCATAGCGGTCGATCGAGGCGATCAGCGCCTCCAGGCCGCAGGAGATGAAGTCCTCGACCTCGCACCGGGCCGGCAGCTCGCGCACCTTCTTGAACACGATGTACTTGACGAGCGGCGCGTACGTCATGACCAGCCGGTTGCGGACCTGGAGATCGCCGGTGGCCTTGTACTCGCGCCACAGGGCGAGCGCGTCCTCCGCGCTGACGCGGCGGCGGCTGGTGGTCGTGGAGGGCTTCATGCGGGGGTGGTGCTCCTGGAGGGGACAGCTGACGGACGCAGCCTGTATCGGGTGATGACCCCAGGTCCTTCATCACCGATTTGGGGTAGGCACCCTTTTCTGGAGCCCGTAGGCCCACGCCAGGACCTCGGCGACGGCCGTCCACATCGCCGGCGGGACCTCCTGCCCGAGGGCCAGTTGGGCGAGCGCGTCGGCGAGCTCCGGATCGCGGTGGACGGGCACGCCGGCCTCACGCGCGCGGGCGAGAATCGTGGCGGCCACATGCCCTCGTCCCGCGGCGACCACCTGCGGGGCGCCCGAGCCGGTGTACTTCAGGGCGGCGACGACGTCCTTCTCAGGCATACGCGTCGAACGAGCGGCGGCGCTCGTGCACCCGCACCGTCGGGTCGAGTCCGAAGGCCTCCAACTTGGCGCGTAGCCGCTCGCGTGATCCGTGTGCGAGGTCGAACGGGGGTCCGGCATCGGTCGACACGTCGGCCAGCAGGTGCTCCCCGCGCAGCTCCAGCCGCAAGTCGATCCGGCCGAGCGTCGGCGAGTGGAACGCGAGCGCGACCACGTCGGCCGGCTCGCCGTCCGCGCCGCGGCGGCGCTGGGGCGACTCCTCGACCGTGACCTTCGGCGCCTGCGCCTGCTGCGGCGCCTGCGGGGCGGTCACGGGCTGCTGGGGATCCAGCTGCAGCGTCACCCGCTCCGGCGTCACCTCCCGCACCCTCAGGCGCAGCGTCGCGCCGTTCTCCACCTCGGGCGGCACCTCGGCGGTCAGCGGGATGCCCGCCAGCACCAGCACCGCGTGCTGCTCGTGCTTGGACGCCACGCGCGCCATCACGGTCGAGCCGGCGCGCAGCGTGACGTCCGGAAGCTGCTCGCGCAGCAGCGCTGCGGCGACGGCTATCGGTTCCATGCCCTTCAGGATGCCGCCATCGGGCCGATAGGTGGATCCATATGGACCGCGGGCTCTACATCGCCGCCTCCGGCATGCTCGCCGAGCAGGTGCGCCAGAACCAGATCGCCAATGACCTGTCCAACGCGTCGACGCCCGGCTACAAGGCCGACCGCACGACGCAGCGGTCGTTCGGCCAGCTGCTGCTGACCAACTCGCAGACCGGCCAGGCGATCGGCTCGCAGAGCACCGCGGTGCAGGTCACCGGCGAGGTCACCGACTTCACCGCGGAGCCCGTCAAGGACACCGGCGAGCCGCTGGACTTCGCGATCGTCGGCGACGGCTTCTTCGCGCTGCAGACCGCCAACGGGACCCGCTACACCCGCAACGGCCAGTTCAGCGCCGACGCGCAGGGGCGGCTCGTGACCGCCGACGGCGACCCGGTCCTCGGCCGCAACGGCCGCCCGGTGACGATCGGCGCCGACGGCAAGGTCGACCCGCGCAACCTGAACGTCGTGCTGCTCACCAACCCGCGCAAGGGCGGCGACAACCTCGTCACCGGCACGCCCGGGCGGCCGGCCGGCCAGGTCGCGGGCCAGGTGCGCTCCGGCGCGCTCGAGGGCTCCGGCGCCGATCCGACGCAGGCGATGGTGGACATGATCGCCTCGATGCGGGCCTACGAGTCCGGTCAGAAGGTCATCCAGACGATCGACGGGACGCTGGCCAAGGCGTCCTCCGAGGTCGGCAAGGTGTCCGGCTAGCTCAAGTCGGGCGCGCAACCGCCGATTCAGACGAAGGCATGCTCGAGGGACTCCGAACCGCGGCAGCAGGCATGGCGGCCATGCAGCAGAAGCTCGATGGCGTCGCCAATGACCTCGCGAACGCCAACACCACCGGCTACAAGCACGTGCGCATCGGCTTCAAGGACCTGCTCTACGAGCAGACCGGCCGGCCCGGCGCCGACGGCGTGCGCCGGGGCACCGGCGCCGCCGCGGTCGAGGCCGGCCGCGGCTTCGAGCAGGGCTCGCTGCGCGAGACCGGCAATCCGCTCGACGTCGCGATCGAGGGCGACGGCTTCCTCACGGTCCGCCTCGCCGACGGGCGCCAGGCGCTCACGCGCGACGGCAGCCTGCACGTCGACGGCGACGGCCGCCTGGCCACGTCGACCGGCGCGCTGATCCAGCCCGCGATCAAGATCCCCGCGAACACGCCGCAGGACCGGATCGCGATCGCGACCGACGGGACGGTGCGCGCGAACGAAGCCGTCATCGGCAAGCTGCAGCTCGTCACCGTGCGCTCGACCTCCGGCCTGCTGTCGACCGGCGACAACGCGTTCGTCACCACGGCCGCCTCCGGCCCCGCGCGCAACGCCACCGCCGGCGTGCTCAAGCAGGGCGCGCTGGAGGCGTCCAACACCGACATGGCGCAGGCGATGGTCGACATGATGGACGCGCAGCGCACCTACCAGCTGACCTCGAAGGCGATCCAGACCGCCGACTCGATGATGGAGATCGCCAACGGGGTGAAGCGCTGATGGCGCAGATCCCGGGTCTGCCGGCCGTCGCCGACTCCGCCCTTCCCAGCTCGGTCCGCAACGGATCGGCCGCCGACAAGCAGGCCTACAAGGCCGCGCTCGGCTTCGAGCAGATGCTCGTCAGCCAGATGGTCAAGACCATGGCCGGCGACAGCGGCGCCCTCGCCGAGGGCCCGTACGCGGACACCATGCAGGCGTCGCTGACCAGCGCCGTCGAGAGCGCCGGCGGCCTCGGGCTCGCGCAGTCGCTGTACAAGGAGATCGGCGACGGCTCGCCCCCTGCCCCGGCCGGAGGCCTCGTCACCGCTTCGCTCGGGCTCGCGTCGCAAGGAGCAATCGCCCAGAGGCCGATTCCCCAGGGGGAGGTGACTCAATGAGTACGGTTCTCGAAGCCGAGCTGCTCGTCCACCTCGACCAGCAGATCGCCTCGGCCCGCCGCCTGCTGAGCTACGTGCTCGCGCAGGGCACCGCGATCCGCGCCCGCGACGTCGAGGCCGTGCTCAAGCGCCTGGCCGAGATCCAGAGCGAGATGGTCTCCCGCGCGAAGCTCGAGACCGAGCGCACGGGCCTGCTGCAGCGCGCCGGCACCGCCCTCGGCGTGCCCGCGACGCAGGTCACGCTCGAGCGCCTGTGCGCGCTCGTCACGCCCGCCGCCGGCCGCGCCGCCATGGAGCGCTCCGCCGAGCTGCGCGGGCTGCTGGCCGAGATCGCCCGCGAGCACGGCATCAACCGGGCGCTCATGCGCCAGGAGCTGACCTTCCTCGCCCACCTGACGCGCGTGCTCGGGCAGGAGCCCGAGCCGGGCTATCGCCCGCCGGGCGGCGCCGCCGTTGCGCCTGCCCATCGCGCGCTGGACCTCCAGGCATAACCCCCCAGACCAATGCCGATCTCCTCCTTCTACGGACTCCAGACCTCCCTGCGCGGGCTCATGGCCCAGCAGCGGATGCTCGACACCACCGGCCACAACATCGCGAACGCCTCGACGGTGGGGTACTCGCGCCAGGAGGCGACGCTCGCCGCGTCGCCGGCCCTGCAGATCCAGGCCGGCAGCACCGCGAACGGCTCCGGCGCCCATCTCGGGTCCGGCGTCGACGTGCAGAGCTACCGCCGGATCCGGGACCAGTTCCTCGACCTGCAGTTCCGCGGGCAGAACACGAACCTGCAGGAGTGGAGCGCCCGCGCGTCCGGCCTCGACAGCGCCGAGCTGGCGCTCGCCGAGCCGGGCGAGAACGGCGTCAGCCAGCAGCTCGCGGACTTCTGGAGCTCCTGGTCGACGTTCAGCCAGGGCACGACCGAGCCGTCGGCCAAGCAGGTCGTCGTCGAGAAGGGCAACTCGCTGGCCGACTCGATCGCCAGCGTGCGCTCGCAGATGGAGGCGGCCCAGAGCGTCGCCCAGGCCCAGTACGACGACATCACGCGCCCCGCGAGCGGCACCGACCAGGGCGGCCAGATCGCCCAGATCGCGACGCAGCTGGCCGACCTCAACACCACGATCTCGCACTTCCTCACCGCCGGCGACGCGCCCAACGACCTGCTCGACAAGCGCGACCAGCTGCTCGACCAGCTGTCGGGCTACGGCCAGATCTCGGTCGAGCAGCTCGACACGGGGTCGATGAACGTCTCGTTCGTCGACAAGGTGACCGGCACGACGTACCCGATCGTCGCCGACCAGACGGCGGCCTGGGGCGGTCCCCCGGCGGGCGACAACTGGACGCCCGGCGGCCAGATGGGCGGCCTGCTCGGCATCGCCAAGGTCCCGGGCGGGACGATCGACGACTACCTCGGCTCGCTCGACGCGATCGCGGGCACGATCGCCACCGCGGTCAACAGCGCCTACGGCGGCAGCTTCTTCACCGCCGGCACGCCGGCGGCCGGGACGCTCCAGGTCGATCCGGCGCTGCAGCTGAACCCGTCCGCGCTGGTCGGGGGCTCCGGCGGTGCCGGCTCCAACGACATCGCGCTCGCGGTCGCCAAGCTGGCCGGCGACGCGAGCATCGACGGCGCCTACCGGGCGTTCGTCGCGCGGGTCGGCTCCAACGTCAACGAGGCCGAGCGCCAGCAGGGCAACGCCCAGGTGCTGACCGACTCCGTCGAGGACCGCCGCCAGAGCGTGGCGGGCGTCTCGATGGACGAGGAGATGTCGAACATGGTGCGCTTCCAGCGCGCCTACCAGGCCTCCGCCCGCGCGATGTCGACGATGGACGAGATGCTCGACGTCCTCATCAACCGGACCGGGAAGGTGGGACTTTGATGTCGCCGGGGTCGACGCGTCACGATCGTGCGCGTAGCGCATGCGGAGCAGGGGGACTCTAGCCATGAACACGCGCATGACGACCTCGATGGTCCAGCGCAGCGTGCTGTCGGACCTCAACGCGCTCTCGCTCAAGCTCGCCAAGACGCAGGCCAAGGCGGCATCGCAGAAGGAGATCACGCGCCCGTCCGACGACCCGTTCGGGACCGCGAAGGCGATGGGGCTGCGCGCGTCGCAGAACGCGAACACGCAGTACCAGAAGAACATCGACAACGGCACCGGCTGGATGGACGCGACCGAGTCGACGCTGGCGAGCGTCGGCGACTTCCTCAACCGCGCCACGTCGCTGATCACCGAAGGCGCCAACGACACGGCCGACCAGACCTCGCGCAACTCGATCGCCGAGGAGATCGACCAGATCATCCAGGGCGTCAAGGAGACCGCGAACGCCCAGTTCGCCGGCTCCTACGTGATGTCCGGCACCGCCACCGGCGTCGCGCCCTACGTCCAGGGCGACGACGACACCTACAAGGGCGACGACGCCGGCCTGGACCCCGCGGTCCCCGGCGTGCTGCGCGAGATCGGCTCCGGCGTGACGCTGTCGATCAACACGGTGGCGCGCGAGGTCCTCGGCGACGGCCAGGCCTCCGGCGACGGCAAGATCCTCAACCTCCTGCGCGACGTGGCCGACCACCTGCGGGCAAACGACGGCGCCGCGCTCAAGGCCGACCTCGGAACGGCCGAGAAGAACCTCGACAACCTGCTGGAGGTGCGCGCTCGCAACGGTGCGCGGACCAACCGGCTGGAGGCGGCATCGACGCGCCTCGATCAGATCCAGGAGGCGCTCACGAAGCAGCTCTCGGACACCGAGGACGCCGACTTCGCGAAGACCATGATCGATTTCAACTCCCAGTCCGTCGCCTATCAGGCCGCGCTCAAGGCGGGGGCGAACATCGTCCAGAGCTCGCTCATGGACTTCCTCACCTAGAGCAACCTCGCCATCCGCACCTCTCGGAGACCCATGTCCACCCTCACCATCGAGTCCACGCGCTTCGGCGCGCTCGAGATCGCGCAGGACGCCGTGATCGAGTTCCCGACCGGCCTGGTCGGGCTCGGCGGCCGCCGCTACACGCTCCTCGCGCCGGACGCCGAGTCGCCCTTCCGCTGGCTGCACTCGGTCGACGACCCGGGGCTCGCGCTCCCGGTCACGAATCCGTGGTCGTTCTTCGCCGACTTCGCGATCGAGCTCTCCGACGCCGACGCGGCCCGCGTGGGCGCCGACGCCGCCGAGGTCTGGGTCGTCGTCCGCGCCGGAGCCGAGCTGTCGGACTTCAGCGCGAACCTGCATGCGCCCATCGTCGTGGCCAACGGCCGCGGCCACCAGGTGATCAACGAGATCGCGCATCCCGTGCGCGCCGCGCTGTTCCCCGACGTGGCCGTGCAGGCCGCGTAGCACCCCCGCACATCCCCCCGCAACGCGGATCCAAGGAGGAACCGCCATGCTGATCATCACCCGCCGCGCCGGCGAGAAGGTCATGGTGGGCGACGACGTCGTCGTCCACGTGATGGAGATCGTCGGCAACACCGTCCGCGTCGGCATCGAGGCGCCGCGCTCGCTCCCGGTCTACCGGGAGGAGATCTGGCACGCGGTGCGCGAGGAGAACCGCGCCGCCGCGCGCGCGCCGGGCGACCTGCCATCGCCCGCGCGGCGCTGACGTCAGGGCTCCGCGAGCTCGCGAGACGTGTCGGATCCGACCACGTCTCGCCGAACTCGCCAGAGAATCGCCCCCCGGGCGACTCGACGGGTACGGTTCTACTCCGTTCCCCCGAAGGAGGCGCTCCCGTGTCGAAACTCTCCAAGAAGGCCCGCAACGCGCTGATCGCCAAGGCCGCCCTGTCCGTCGCCCGCGATCATCTCGGCGCCAAGCCGAAGAAGCGCCGCGGGCGCAAGCTGCTCTTCGGCGGGCTGGTCGCCGCGCTCGGCGCCGGCGTGCTGCTCAAGCGCGACAAGGTCGCGGCGCTGCTGCCCGGCCACAGCGAGGAGTTCTCGGCTCCGGCGCCGCCGCCTCCGCCGGCGCCGTCAAACTACGACGTCGGCGGTCCGGTCGCGAACACCGCGACGACCGTACCCGCGCCCGACCCGGTGGTCCCGCCGGCGATCGACGAGGCGGCCGAGGAGGCCGCCGCCGCGGCCGAGGCGGCCAACATCGGGGGTCCGGCTCCTGACTACGCGGCCGCCGCCGAGCCCGGCGCGCTCGCTCCCGAGCCCGAGCGCCCGCTCGAGGAGGCCGGCGAGGGCGAGTCCGAGGGCCAGGAGCAGGCCGAGGCCGATCTCACCGACGCCGTCGCGGAGCCCGAGGCGGCGCAACAGCGCCTGGACGAGGCGATCGAGGCCGCGGGGGACCCCGCGCGGGGCGAGACGCCCGAGCCCGCCGAGCCCGCCGGGCCGGCCCCGGAGCGGCGCTCCGAGGAGCAGCCGTCGGAATGGCGGACCTGGTCAGGGCGCTCCGTGAATCCCTGACGCAGGACGACGGCGGCCGCCTGGCGAACTGAGCCTCGGTAGAGATCCATGAAGATCGTCACCGAGGCACTGGCCGGATCGGCCACAATAGGGGGTGCGTAGATGAGCACCCTTGTGGGCATGCAGCTCAGCGGCCGGTACCGGCTCGACGCCCAGATCGGCGCCGGTGGGATGTCGACGGTCTATCGCGCCTTCGACGTCAATCTCGAGCGTCAGGTCGCGATCAAGCTGCTGCACCGCGAGATGTCGGCCGACTCCGACCAGCTGGAGCGGTTCCGGCGCGAGGCGCGTGCGGTCGCCCAGCTCTCGCACCCGCACATCGTCGGCGTGATCGACGCGGGCGAGGACGAGGCGCGGCCGTACATCGTCTTCGAGTACGTCGAGGGCGAGACGCTCAAGGACCGGATCCGCGAGCTCGGCCGCCTGCCCGTCGACGAGTCGCTCGCGTACGCGATCGAGATCGCGCGGGCGCTCGGCTGCGCCCACGCGCACGGGATCGTGCACCGCGACGTCAAGCCCCAGAACGTCCTGATCGACGAGGAGGGCTCGGCGAAGGTCACCGACTTCGGGATCGCGCGCTCGCTCAAGGACGACGGGCTGACCGCCGACGGCCGCGTGCTCGGCACGACCGACTACGTCTCGCCCGAGCAGGCGCTCGGACACGACGTCAACGGCCAGTCCGACATCTATTCGCTCGGCATCGTGCTCTACGAGATGCTGACCGGCGAGGTCCCGTTCGGCGGCGAGAACCAGATCGCCGTCGCGATGAAGCACGTGCGCGAGGACCTGCCGGACATCCAGCTGCGCCGGCCCGAGGTCTCCGCGACGCTCGCCGCCGTGCTGGACCGCATGACCGACAAGGACCTCGGGCACCGCTACCACGACGTCCCGTCGCTGGTCGCCGACCTGGAGGAGGCGCTGGCGATCGAGGCCGCCCGCAGCGGCACCTCGACCGGCGAGGCGACGGCGGTCATCCGCACGCTGCCCGCGCGGGCGCGGCGGCGGCTGCCGTTCCGGATGCGGCACTCGGTCTCGCTGCTCGCCGTGCTGGCGATCGTGGCGGCCGCGGTCGCGGTCATGCTGCTGGCCGGCCACGAGGCGGCGCAGAACACGCAGCGCGGGACCGGCGGAGGCCGCGTGAGCGCGCCGCCGCCAGGCACCCGCACGGTCTCGGTGCCGCGCGCCTCGGCGCACGCGTACGACCCGCTCGGCGACGACCAGGAGCACAACGAGGAGGCGTCGCGCGTCGTCGACCGCGATCCGGGAACCGTGTGGACGACCGAGAGCTACCGCGACGGCATCGACGGCACCGGCAAGGCCGGTGTCGGGATCTACGTCGACGCCAAGCCGCAGGTGGCGGCGGTCCAGCTGCAGATCCAGACGCCGCAGCCCGGCTTCAAGGCCACGATCTACGCGGCGCCGCCCGGCGGCGTGCCGAACACCGTCCCCGCCGGCTGGACCAAGCTCGCGTCAGGCACGGTCAATACCCCCGACAAGCGCTTCAAGCTGGACACCAAGGGCACCGCGTACCGCTACTACCTCGTCTGGATCACCAAGCTCGGCGCCGACACCGAGCGCGCCGAGATCTCGGAGATCCGGCTCTTCGAGGAAAAGGCGACCTGAGCGGCGCCGATCCGCTCCGCGGTTCGTCAAAAGGCGTGGTTGCGCCGCTCGGCGGCGAAGCGCTCGAGCGCGAGCTGCAGCAGGCGGTCGCAGAGGTCTCCGAACGCGAGCCCCGACGCCTCCCACAGCTTCGGGTACACGCTCGTCGCCGTGAACCCCGGCAGCGTGTTGAGCTCGTTGACCAGCACGCGATCGCCCTCGACGAAGAAGTCGACGCGCGCGAGGCCGGAGCAGCCGACCCGCACGAACGTGTCCACGGCGAGCCGGCGGACCTCCTCGAGCACCGTTTCGGGCAGGCGCGCCGGGACATGCAGGGTCATCCCGCCGTCGGAGTACTTCGCCGCGTAGTCGTACCACTCGGCCCCCTGCAGGACGATCTCGCCGGGCACCGAGGCCTCCGGCTCGCCGTTGCCGAGTACCGAGCACTCGACCTCCATGCCGGGGGAGAACGCCTCCACGATCACCAGCGGGTCATGCGCGAACGCGCCCTCGAGCGCTTCGGCGACCTCCGCCTCCGACCACGCCTTGGCGATCCCGACCGACGAGCCCAGCCGCGCCGGCTTGACGAACACCGGCGTCCCGAGCACCGCCAGCTCGCGCAGCACCGCCTCGGGCTGCGCGCGCCAGCGCGGCTCGCGTACCGCGGCGTAGTCGACCTGCGGCACGCTGGCGGCGGCCAGCACCTCCTTGAAGACGATCTTGTCCATGCACAGCGAGGACGCGAGCACGCCGGCGCCGACGTACGGGACGTCGAGCAGCTCGAGCAGGCCCTGGACCGTGCCGTCCTCGCCGAACGGCCCGTGCAGGACCGGGAAGACGGCGTCGGCGCCGAGCAGGCCGCCGCCGGGCCGCAGGGCCAGCTCCTCGCCCTCGTGCGTCCACGCGCCGGAGCGCTCGATCGTGACCGGAACCACCTCGTGGCCCGCGTCGGCGATGCCCTGGCGGACCGCGACGGCGGAGCTCAGCGACACGTCGTGCTCGGACGAGCGCCCTCCGGCCAGCACCGCGACCCTCATGGGGTGGCCGAGGGCGTCGGGCTGGGCGTGGGACCGGCCGCCGCGGGCGCGCCGCCGACGGTGATCGTCACCGTCGCGCCGGTCGAGCGCCGCTCGCCGGCCGCGGGATCCTGCCCCGTGACGCGCCCGGCGAGCTCGGGCGGCGCATTGGGGTCCTCCCGGACCTGCACCTTGTAGCCCGCGTCCTTCAGGCGCTGCTCGGCATCGGCCTGCGACGGGTTGTCGGTGGTGACGTCGGGCACCCCGGGACGCTCCTGGGCGACCACGAGGCTCACCGACGCGCCCTTGTCGAGCGTCGCGCCGACCGCCGGATCCTGGCTGAGCACCGTCCCCGGGTCCTTCGCGGACTCCTTCTCGGTCACCGACGGCGTCAGGCCGAGATCGCTCAGCTGGGCCGCGGCGTCGTCGCGGGAGAGGCCGACGAGGTTCGGCACCGTGACCCCCTGCGGCCCGCGCGAGACGGTGAGGGTCACCGTCCGGCCCTTCGTGATCTCCTCGCCCTCGCCCGGGCTGGAGGAGATCACCTTGCCCTTCGCGACGGAGTCGGAGTACGTCCGCTTGACCTTCGGGTTCAGGCCGGCGTCCTTCACCGCCTTCTCCGCATCGGCCTGCGAGAGGCCTTCGACCTGCGGGACGGGCGCGGTGCCGGGGCCTGCCGACACGTGCGCGGTGACGGTCGAGCCCTCCTTGGCTCGTGACCCCGCCTTCGGGTCCTGCGAGATGACCTCGCCGCGCTTGTGCTTGGACACCTCGTTGACGAAGTTGACCTCCAGCCCGCGCCGGTGCAGCGTGTCGGCGGCCTCGCTCGTGGTCTTGCCGACCACCGACGGCACGTCGACGCGCTTGGCGGCGAAGAGATAGTAGGCGCCGGCGGCCAGGGCGGCGAGCACCAGCAGCGCGAGCAGCCAGACCCACCAGCGCGAGCCGCGGTCCTCCTCGTCGACCGGCGCCCACGGCTCTCCCGGCGTCGGCTCCAGCACGACCTGGCGCGCCGGCGGCGCGCGGCGCGCGCGCTCCAGCGCGGCGATGAACTCGTCGGCGTCGGCGAAGCGGCGCGCCGGGTCCTTCTCCAGCGCGCGCAGGACGACGTGCTCGAGCGCGGGAGGGATGCCGGGCTCCAGCTGCGACGGCGGGACCGGCGGCTGCGAGACCTGCTTGAGCGCGATCGAGACCGGCGCCTCGCCGTCGAACGGGACCTGGCCGGTGAGCAGCTCGTAGAGCACGACGCCGACCGAGTAGAGGTCCGAGCGCGGCGACACCGGCTTGCCCTGCGCCTGCTCGGGCGAGATGTACTGCACGGTGCCGACGATCGCGCCCGTCTCGGTCATGTCCGAGGCGCCGGCGTGCGCGATGCCGAAGTCGGCGACCTTGACGGCGCCCTCGGCGTCGATCAGCACGTTCTGGGGCTTGATGTCGCGGTGCACGATCCCGCGCTTGTGGGCGTAGCGCAGGGCCTTGAGGATCTCGATAGTGAGGTCGGTCGCCGGGCCGGGGGCCAGCGGACCGTGATCCTGGATGAGCTGCTTGAGCGTGCGCCCCTCGACGAGCTCCATCGCGATGTAGGACGTCCCGTCCCACTCGCCGCGGTCGTAGATCGAGACGATGTTCGGGTGCTGCATCGCGGCCGCCGCCGACGCCTCGCGGCGGAAGCGCTCGCGGAACGCCGCGTCGGCGGCGAAGCGCGACGCGAGCAGCTTGAGCGCGACGCGCCGGCCGAGCTGCGAGTCCGCCGCGCTCCAGACCTCCGCCATCCCGCCCGAGCCGAGGCGCGACTGCACCCGGTAGCGCCCGTCCACGATCGTGTCGCGTCCGATGCTCTGCACGCTCACTGCCCCAGCGCCTCGAGGACCTTCTTGGCGACCGGCGCGGCGACCGTGCCGCCCTGGCCCTGCAGGTGGTCGAGCACGACGGCGACGGCGACCTTCGGCGTGAAGCCGATGAACCACAGGTCGTTGATGCCCTGCGCGATGTTGAGCTCGGCCGTGCCCGTCTTGCCCGCGACCTCGACGCCCGAGAGCGCCGCCGCGGTGCCCGTGCCCTCCTTGACCACCTGCTTCATCATCGCCGTCAGCTTGTCGGCCGTGGCAGTCGACATCACGCGCTCGGCCTCCTGGGGCAGCGGCTCCTCGACGGTCCGGCCGTCCGGATCGACGACCTGCTTGACCAGCCGCGGCTTCATCCGCACGCCGCCGTTGCCGATCGTCTGCGCCACGCTCGCCATCTGCAGCGGCGTGACGAGCAGCAGCGCCTGGCCGATCGCCGTGCGCCCGACGTCGACGTAGCTCGACTTCTCGCTGATGACCTTGCCCTTGCGGTAGGAGCCCGACGTGCTCATCTGCCCGTCGGGGTAGTCCATGGGCGGCTTGGAGCCGAAGCCGTAGCGCTGCATGTAGTCGGCCATCGTGGAGCGCCCGAGCTTGACGCCGACCTCCGCCCAGACCGTGTTGATCGAGTGGGTCAGCGCGAAGGTCAGGTCGACGTCGCCGAAGTCCTCGCCACCGAAGTTGCGCAGCGGCGTGCCGGAGATGATCTTGCCGTTCTTGCCCGACACGCGCGAGCCCGGCTCGTAGCGGCCCGTGTCCAGCGCCGCCGTGGCCGTCACGGTCTTGAACGTGGAGCCCGGCGGATACAGGCCCTGCGTCGCCGGGTTGAGCTGGTGCTTCGCCGGGTGGTCGGGATCGAGCGGGGGGTTGCCGGCGAGCACGCGCACCGCGCCGGTCTCGACGTCCAGCGCCACGACGGCGCCGGCGCGGCCGGCGAGCCCGGCGAAGGCCGCCTGCTGGGCCTTCGGATCCAGCGCCGTGTCGAGGTCGTCGCCCACCTGCTTCTTCTTCGTCAGCGAGTCCACGATCCCCGCGAACTCGCTCTTGGCGCCGGTCAATTCGTCGTTGTACTGCTTCTCGAGCCCGCTCCGGCCGAGGCGCACGTCGTCGAACCCGACGGCGTGCCCGAACAGGTCGCCGGTCGGGTAGCGGCGGCCGTAGCGGCCCGCCGACAGCGGCGTGCTGCCGGCCAGGACCTTGCCGTCGTCGGCGCGGATCACGCCGCGCTTGATCTGCTGCTGCTCGAGCACGACGCGCGCGTTGGAGGGGTTGTCCTTGAGCCGCTTGGCGCCGAACACGGCCCAGCGCGACGTGAAGCCGATCAGCACAGCGAACAGCACGACGAAGAGCCCGAACAGCCGGTAGATCGGCGCGTTCACCGCAGGCCCCGGGCGGCGCCGACGCCGGTCGGGCGGCGCGCGCGGTCGGAGATCAGCAGCAGCAGCGCGAGCAGCACGAAGTTCGCGAGGATCGACGAGCCGCCGTAGGAGACGAACGGCAGCGTCACGCCGGTCAGCGGGATCACGCGCGTGACGCCGCCGACGATCACGAAGACCTGCAGCGCCATCACCGCCGTCAGCCCGGAGGCGAGCAGCTTCGAGAACGAGTCGCTCGCCAGCATCGCGGTCTTGAAGCCGCGCTCGGCGAACATCAGGTAGACGCCGATCAGGCCGCAGGCGCCGACGAGCCCGAGCTCGTTGACGATCACCGCGTAGATCATGTCCGTCTGCGGCGCCGGGATCAGCGGCGCGCCGCCCGGGAGGCTGAGCATCGAGGCGCCCAGGCCCGTCCCGAACAGCCCGCCGTCGGCCTGCGCGAACAGCCCGTTGGCGATCTGGTAGCCGGCGCCGCCGGGGTCCTTGAACGGGTTCAGCCAGATCTCCACGCGCTCGTGCACGTGCCCGATGTGCGTGGCGAAGAACCACGCGCCGGCGGCGAACAGCAGCATTCCGACGAGCACGAACGAGAACCGGTTCGTCGCGATGTAGACGAGCGCCAGGAAGGCGCCGAAGTACATCAGCGAGGAGCCGAGGTCGCGGATGAAGACGAGCATCAGCATCGCCGCCCCCCAGACCACGAGCAGCGGGCCGAAGTGCTTCAGCGGCGGGATCGTGATCCCGAGGAAGCGCCGCGACCCCTGCACGAGCACCTGGCGCGTGTCGCGCAGGTAGGCGGCGAGGAAGATGACGATCGCGATCTTGCCGAACTCGGCCGGCTGGAAGCTGATCGGCCCGACCCTGACGCCGAGGTAGGCGCCGTTGACCTGCTGGCCGATCCCCGGCACGCGCGGGAGCAGCAGCATCGCGAGCCCGGCGAACGCGATCGTGTAGCGGTAGCGCTCGAGCGTCCGGAAGTCGCGCAGCACGACGATCGTCGCCACGAACAGCAGCAGCCCGATCACGAACCACTGCGCCTGGTCGCGCGCGAGCTTGTCGTCGATCCGGTAGACGACGACCAGCCCGAAGCACGCCAGCACGGCGACCAGCGGGAACATGTACGGGTCCGCGTGCGGCAGCGTGAAGCGGATGACGAGATGCGTCGCGAAGCAGAGCCCGAGGAAGATCGCGCCGTAGGTCAGCGACACGTCCGACAGCACGTCGGAGCGCTGGACGAAGATCGCGGCGAAACCGGCGGTCAGCAGCGCCGACGCGGGCAGGAGCGCCAGCAGCTCGCGGTTTCGCGCACTCACTGAAGACGGCCCTGCTCGGCGGCGAGCACGAGGCTCTCCGCGTCCTTGCGCTGGCGCAGCTTGTGGTCGGTGAACGCCTTGCGGCGCGCGGGCGGCACGGTCTCCAGGGTGACACCGGAATGCGCGACCGGGCTGTACAGCTTGACGCCGAGCGGCAGGTCGTACGGCAGCCCCTGGTACACGGTCACGACGTTCCCGCGCTGCTCGTCGATGCCGACGAAGTACACCTCGCGGGTGGCCAGCCAGAGGGCCAGCAGCACGCCGACGACGGCGCCGAGGAAGAGCACGCGGCCCGGGCTGAGCAGCCGCCGCCGGCGCCGGCGGCGGCCGTCGGGCCCGTCCGCGGGCGGCGGACCGTGCGGCTGGGACTCCTCGATCGGCTGCGCGCGCGGGCGGACCGCCGCGAGCGCCACCGTCGCCGACGCGCGGTATTCGGCCTCCTGCGCGTCACTCGCGCGCGAGGGCCCTTCCTCCTGCGGCCGGCTGACGCCCTGGCGCGGCTCGGTCACCGCCTCGCCGGTGAAGGTCGCGTACTCGTGCGTGTCGTCGTCGCTCCGTGCTCCGTCCTCGGCGGCCGGGCGATCGCCGCCGCTCGCCGGGACCTCCTCGAGCCGGAACAGGATCACGGTGATGTTGTCGCGCCCGCCCGCCGCGTTGGCGGCCGCGATCAGCTCCGGGCCGAGCTCGTCCAGCGGCCGCGAGCCGTTGGTCAGCAGTGGCTCGAGCTTGGCCTTCTGGACCATCGAGGTCAGTCCGTCCGAGCAGACGAGGAAGAGGTCGCCGCCGCGCGCCCCGTACTCCTGCACGTCGACCTGCACGCTCGGCTCGGGGCCGAGCGCGCGCGTGATCACGGAGCGCTGCGGATGCGACTCGGCCTGCTCCTCGGTCAGCTTGCCGCGCTTGACCAGCTCCCACACGAGCGAGTGGTCGTCGGTGAGCTGGGTCAGCTCGCCGTCGCGGACGAGGTAGCAGCGGGAGTCGCCCACGTGCGCGACCGTCACGCTGTCCTCGCCGACGTACGCCGCCGTCACCGTCGTGCCCATGCCCGCGCGCTGCTGCTCGGTGCGCGAGCGCTCGTGGATGCTGCGGTTGGCGTTCTCGATGATCGCCACCAGGCCCTCGGCCGGCGAGGGGCCGTCCGGGAGCCCGCGGTCGAACGCCGCCACGGCCATCTCGGACGCCACCTCGCCCGACTGCGCGCCGCCCATGCCGTCCGCGACGACGAACAACGGCGCCCGCACGAAGTAGTTGTCCTCGTTGCCTTGGCGCTGGAGGCCGAGGTTGGAGTCGGCCCACTGTTCCGCGATCCTCAACATGCTCACCGCTCGAAGCTGAACTCGGAGTCGCCGATACGGATGCGGTCGCCCGCATGCAGCGGCTGCGGCCCGCGCAGCGGCTCGCCGTTCAAGTAGGTGCCGTTCGTGGAGCCCAAGTCCTCCAACACCATCACATCCCCTTGCGGGACGAGCCGCGCGTGCCGTGAGGAAGCGAATCCATCTTCGAGCTGGATGTCGGCTTGCTCTCCTCGACCGAGCAGTGCGCCGTCGCTGAGATCATAGGCGGAGCCGGCCTGGAGGCCCGGCGCGGTCTCCACGCGCAGCTTCGGCATGCCCCCGTCGGCGCCCAGCGCGCCCGAGGCCGAATGCAGCCCGGTGGCGTCCTCGTAGTCCGCGCTCGGACCGGCGTAGGCCTGCTCCGCGCCGCGCCGCAGGTCCTTCAGCGCCGAGCGGGCCACCCACACCAGGAACAGGTACAGGACGGCGAGGAAGCCGAACTTCAGGCCGACGGCGACCGGATCGAGCTCCATCCTCAGTTCACCCCAGGTCGAAGGTGACGCTCGACGTGCCGAGCTCGATGACGTCCCCCGGCTTGAGGGACTCGGGGCGGGCGGGTTCCAATCTGCGGCCGTTGACCTTGACGCCGTTGGTCGAGCCGAGGTCGTTGACGATCCACGAGCCGCCCGACGGGCGTACCTCGGCGTGGTGGCGCGACACGTTGGGGTCGTCGAGCACGACGTCGCAGTCGCGCGAGCGCCCCAGGACCGCCCCAGCGGGCCCGGCGACGATCGTGCGCCCGTTCGCGACCAGCCGGGCGCTGCCGCGGCGCGGATCGGGCTCGCGCAGCGGCTCCGACACGCGCTCGGAGAGCGAGTAGACCATCGTGTGCCCCTCGTCGCCCTGGCTCGCATGCTCCTGCTCGTGCGCCGGCGGCCGCACGAGCCGTGCCTGGATGCCGAACTCGCCGAGCCGCAGCCGCTCGTCGGTCTTGAACGCGATCTGCGGCTGCGTGACGAGCGCGATCCGCTCGCGCCGCGCGTGCTCGAGCAGGTAGCCGGAGAGCTCGCGCGCCAGCTCCTCCTCATAGCCCTCGAACTGCGCGCGATCGTCCGGCGAGAGCCAGACCGCGTACTCGTTGGGCGCATAGACGCGCGACAAGGACTGAACCGTGTGCTCGTCCATCTCGCGCGCGAGCTTGCGCGCGATCTCGACCGGGCGCACCTCGGACTTGAAGGCGCGCGAGAACGTCCCTTCGACAAGGCCGGCGAGCTTGGACTCGAGGTTGCGCAGCACGCTCATGGGCGGCTACCCGGTGCGTCGGGTATCCGATCTCGGCAATACGCCGGGATCTGGCGGGCCTTGCCCGCGTATTGCCGTTCCCGGATACCGGCCATGGTGCCGGTGCACAGTATCCAGCCCCGCGTCAAGGCTCCACCGGCGCGGCATGCCTGATGGGCCCCCGGAGCGCCAGCGCGAGCACGCCGGCGAGCGCCGCTCCGGCCGTCAGGCCGCGCGGCTCCGGGGCATCGAGGGACCGCGCCGCGGCCGCCATCGCGGCCCCCAGCGCGCCGGCCCACACGGCGGCGAGCACGACGTCGGGCACGAGCGCGCGGCCGCGTACGAGCCATGGCAGCGGCGCGGCGGCGAGCGCCCAGATCGCCGCGTACAGCAGCGCGCCGCTGGCGAGCACGTCGCCGAGCGAGCCGGCGCCGCCGGTCAGGAAGGTGCGATGGAGCGCCGCCTCGGCGAGCAACAGCCACCACGCGCCGAGCGCGCCGAGCGCGGCGCGGGCGAGCCACGTGCGCGCGCGCCCGGCGAGCGCCGGGAACGCGACGGCCAGCCCGACCGCGCCCAGCGCGGGCGCGAGCGCGGGCACGGACCACGCGGCGCCGTGGCGGCGCAGCAGGATCGGCACCGGCGCCGCGGCGACCGCCACGAGGCCCGCGGCGGCGGGACGATCCCGCGCCAGGACGGCGGCCGCGGCCGCGGCCGCCGCCAGCCAGCCGAGCCGGGGGAGGAGGGCGACCGCCGCGAACACCGCGGCGGCGGCGGGCCACGCGGGGATCGAGCCGGCGCGCCGCCCCGCAGCGTCGCCGCCTCCCGCCGCGTATCGCACCGCGAGCGCGGCGAGCGCGGCCGCGAGCGCCGCTCCCGCCAGGCGCCCCGCCCACGAGGGCAGCGCCCGCCGCTCCAGCGGATGCGGCGCGACGGTCCCGCCCTCGTCGGAGACCTCCAACAGCGCCGCCTCGAGCGCCTGCGCGAGCTCCGCCAGCGTCCCGCGCTCCTCGGGGCCGGGCCGCAGGGCCGTGTCGATCGCCTCCGCCAGCTCCTGCGGCAGGTCACCGCGCGAGCGGGCCAGCGACGGGAGCACCGTGCCGACGCGCCTTGCGGTCGCCGCGGGGGACCCGGCGCGAACCGGATTGCGGCCGGCCAGCGCCTCGTACAGCACGAGCGCGAGGCTGTAGAGATCGGCGCGCTCGTCGACGCGCCGCCCGGCCGCCTGCTCCGGGGCCATGTAGGCGAGTGTCCCGACGACGTCGCCCGTGCGCGTCAGCGGCTCGTCGCCGGCCAGGTGGGCGACGCCGAAGTCGGCGAGCTTGGCGACGCCGGCCGCCGAGCGCGGCGCCTCCGGGATGATCACGTTCTGCGGCTTGACGTCCCGATGGACGACGCCGCGCCCGTGCGCGTGCTCGAGCGCGCCGCACAGGGCGAGCCCGATCCGCAGCACGTCGCGATCCGAGAGCACGCCCTGCGCGCTCAGGCGGTCGAGCGTCTTGCCATGGACCAGCTCGGAGATCAGGTAGCGCGCGCGGCCGTCCTCGCCCGCGTCGAAGACGGCCACGACGCCGGGATGGTCGAGCCGCGCCGCGGCGAGCGCCTCGCGCTGACCGCGGGGACGATCCCAGTCATCGGCGCCGGGGATGACCTTGACGGCGACGTGGCGGCGCAGGCGCTCGTCGACCGCCGCGTAGACGGTCCCGAAGCCGCCGGCCCCGAGTCGCTCGCCGAGCCGGTAGCGCCCCAGGACGAGCGGCGCGGGCGCGACCGCCGGCAGCTCGTCCGTGGTCTCCATCACGCCCGGGTTCGGCGTCGCGCGGCGGTTCCCTCCGGACCCCGTGTCATCCTGAGGGGGCCGTACCTTGGGACCGACGGGACCACCGGCCCGCTTGGGAGGTGGTCCGCAGGAGACAAAGTGTCCTTCTTCGACGAGGACGACGAGCCCCTTCGGACGACTCAACGCCGGCGGCCGCGGCCGCGGCGCGGCAGTCCGGCCGGAGGCGCCGCCACCGATTCACAGACGATCTACATCCGCCGAGCCCTCCTCGGGCTCGGTCTCGTGCTGCTCGTCGTCCTCCTCGGACTGTTCGTGTCGAGCTGCCGCGGTCGCCAGGCCGAGAACGCGCTCAAGGACTACAACAGCAAAGTCAGCGCGCTCGCCGGCGAGTCGCAGCAGACCGGCGGCGAGTTCTTCAAGCTCTTCGGCCAGGGCCAGCCGTCCGGGCAGGAGCTGCAGACGAACATCAACAGCCTGCGGGTCCAGGCCGAGCGGACGCTCCAGCAGGGCCAGGAGCTGAGCGTCCCGGACGACATGGTGCCGGCGCAGCAGTCGCTGCTGATCGCGCTGGAGCTGCGCAAGAACGGACTCGAGTCGATCGCCGAGAACATCCGCACCGCGCTGGGGGACTCAGGCGAGCAGGCGGACGCCGCGATCAAGCGGATGGCCGGCCAGATGGCGGCGTTCAACGCGTCCGACGTGCTCTACCAGGCGCGCGTGATCCCGTTCATCAAGGCGGCGCTGGCCAAGCGCAGCATCGCCGCCCCGATCACGAGCTCCACCTTCCTGCCCAACGTCGACTGGCTCTCGCAGCAGGTGATCGCCTCCAAGCTCGATCAGCAGCTCACGAGCGGCGCGTCGAACGGCAGCTCCGGCGGCAAGCCGCAGCCGACCGGCCCCGGCCTGCACGGCACCGGCGTGAGCTCGACGTCGGTGGGCAACCAGACGCTGCAGCCGGGCACGCCCAACCAGATCACCTACCAGCCGGGCATGACGTTCCAGGTCGCCTTCATGAACCAGGGCGACAACGACGAGTTCAACGTCAAGGTGACGCTGCGGATCGAGAGCGAGAGCAGCTCGCCGATCACCATCAGCACGACGGTCGACTCCATCGCCAAGGGCGCGAAGGCGACCGCCCAGCTCAAGCTCAACCGCACGCCGCCGCTGAACACCTCGGCCAACATCCGCGTCACCGTCGCCCCCGTCCCGGGCGAGAAGAAGACCGACAACAACAAGTCGTCCTACCCGGCGCTCTTCAAGCGCGGGTAGAGAGCGGGTTGCGGCCTCCGTCCTCGCAAGCGCTGATCTCGGACGACGTCGGATGGACTTGACGGAAGGGTCGGACCTGGTCGCTCTCGCGGCGGGAGTCCTCGCGCTGGTCGCGCTGATCGTCGCCGTGGTGCTGGCCGTGAACCTGCGCCGGATGCGTTCCGCGCAGCAGGTCGTCCTCGGCGAGTACGGGAGCACCGACCTGATCGCCCACGCGAGCGAGTTGCAGCTCGCCTTCGAGGCGCTGCACCAGCACGTCGAGGAGGTCGTGACGCGGCTCGAGGAGCGCATGGCCACGGCCGAGGACCGGCTCGACGGCACGATCGCGTACCGCGCGCTGGTCCGCTACGACGCCTACGGCGAGCTCTCCGGGCACCAGTCGACGACGATCGCGCTGCTCGACGCGGGCCACAACGGGGTCGTGATCTCGACGATCGCGCACCGCGACACGGCGCGCATGTACTGCAAGCAGGTCCACGCCGGGCGCGGCGAGCACGAGCTCTCGCCCGAGGAGGCCGAGGCCGTCCGCCTCGCGCTCGCCGGCGAGGTCGGATCCGTCACGCTCGACTGATGCGCGGCGCGTATCTCGGTCCTGCCGGCACGTTCAGCGAGGAGGCGCTGGCGGCGGCGGCCCCCGAGCTCGAGGCGGTGCCGCTCGGCACGCTGCGCGACGTCGTGCTCGCGGTGCAGCGCGGGCAGGTCGAGCGGGCGATCGTGCCGTTCGAGAATGCGCTGGAGGGCGGGGTGGACCCGGTGCTCGACGCACTGGCGCTCGAAGCGCCGGACGTCGAGCTGATCGGCGAGCACATCCAGCCCGTCGTGCACAACCTCGTCGGGCCGCCGGGACTCTCGCTGGACGCGGTGGAGACGGTGCTCTCGCATCCGCAGGCGCTGGGGCAGTGCGCGCGCTGGCTGGCTGAGCGGCTCCCGGGCGCCGCGATCGTCCCGACGGCGTCGACGGCGGACGCCGTGCGCGAGGTCGCCTCGGCGGCCGACGGGCGGCGCGCGGCGATCGGCCCGCGACTGGCGGCCGAGCGCTACGGCGCCGAGGTCCTGGCCTCCGGCGTCGAGGACGAGCCGGGCAACGCCACGCGCTTCGCCCTGCTCGCGCCGGTGGGGTCCGCGGCGCCGCCGGCCTCCGGCGCGGCCAAGACGGCGCTCGTGTTCTGGGGCGCCGGCTCGGGCAACCCCGGCTGGCTCGTCGACTGCCTCGACGGCTTCGCCAAGCGCGGCGTGAACCTCGTGCGGATCGAGTCGCGGCCGCTGCGCCAGGGAATGGGCCGCTACATGTTCTTCCTCGATCTCGAGGGATCGCTGGCCTCCTCGCCGGTCGCCGACGCCGTCGCCGAGCTGCGCACGCACGCCGAGGTGGTTCGAGTCCTCGGATCGTTCGCCGCGGCCGCTGACTGAAAAGCGGTCGGGACCGACCGCTACACTCCCGAATCGTGGCATCCGCTGTGCCCCCAGGCCCACTGGGGTCCGTGCCGCTCGACGATCACCCGCGGCACGGACCTACGTTCGACGGCTCAAGCAGCCGTTGGAGTGGTGGTCGTGTGCTGGTGCTCAACGCCACGTTCGAGCCGATCAACGTGTGCACGGTCCGTCGTGCCACGGTCCTGCTGCTCAAGGACAAGGCCGAGGTCGTCGAGATCGGCACGCAGGACCTGCACTGGGCGACGGGCTCGCTCCCGCGCCCGGTCGTGATCCGGCTGGTCACCTACGTCCGCATCCCGCGCGACACGCACAAGCGCAAGATCACGCGCCGCGCGGTCTTCGCCCGCGACGGCTGGCAGTGCCAGTACTGCGGCGCCAGGACCTCGCTGACGGTCGACCACGTGATCCCGCGCTCCAAGGGCGGCGGGTCCGGGTGGGACAACATCGTCGCGTCCTGCGCGCCATGCAACCGGCGCAAGGCCGACAAGCTCCCGCATCAGATCAACATGCACCCGCGCGCCAAGCCCCGCACGCCGGGCGCCCACATCTTCATCCAGCTCGCGTCGCCGACGATCCCGGCGACCTGGCGCCAGTACCTGCCGGAAGCGGCCTAAGACTCGCCTAGCGGCTCGTCTCGGGCCGTTCCGGTGGGAGTTATCGCCCGGGGGGCGAGAACTCCCGCCGCGCCGGCGTCCCCGATGGCCGCTCCTAGTCGGCGCCGGAAGTTGATCGCGCGGCCGCGCGCCTTGCCGCCGCGCCTTGCCGCCCGGCGCGCTCCTTAACGACGAAAGCCCCCGGTCGACTACCGGGGGCTTCGCCTACAACTTGCTGAACTTTTCGGCCGTCGTCAGCCTTTCTATCGGCCGGGGGGACGAACTCCGGCACCGACGACGGCGGTGCACCGGTGTGGATTCCGCTTCCAGCAGAGTCCAGCGCCGGCTGGTCTAGCGGCCGGGCACCTCCAGGGTCCCACAAGAACTGTCACTCAACTTCGGACCACCCCCTTTCTCTGGTGCAACCGAGATTAGCGAACCCGGAGGCGGACCTCTACCAACAGCCGTCTAGGCGTCTTCGTCGACGTCCTCGCCGGTCTCCGGGGTGACCTCTTCGACGCCCTCGAGCGCGTCCTCCGGAATGAGCGCCCCGAGCTCGGCGGGCAGCCCGTCGCCGAGCGCCTCGGCCGGCGCCGCGGCCTCGCTCTCGACCACCAGGGCCACCGCGGACACGACGTCGCCCTCGCGCAGGTTCATCACCCGCACGCCCTGCGACGTGCGCCCGTAGCGGTTGATCCCGCGCACGCCCGTGCGCTGGACCATGCCGTTCTGGGAGATGAACACCAGGTCGTCGTGCTCGCGCACGACGAGCGCGCCCGAGAGCAGGCCCTTGGTCTCCGTGAAGGCGATCGTCTTGACGCCCTTGGCGCCGCGCGACGTGAGCCGGTACTCGTCGATCGACGTCCGCTTGCCGTAGCCGTTCTCGGTCACCACCAGCAGGTCCTGGCCGGGACGTGCCACGTCCATGGCGATGACGTAGTTGCCCTTGCCCGAGACGTCCATGCCGCGCACACCGCTGGTGTCTCGGCCCATCGCGCGCGCGTCCTGCTCCTTGAACCGCACCGCGAGGCCGTTGTGCGAGACCATCAGGATCTCGTCGTCCTCGTCGACGCGGCGCACGGCGACCAGCTCGTCGTCCTCGCGGATGTTGATCGCGATGATGCCGTCGGCCTTGATCGGCGTGTTGTACGCCTGGAAGGCGGTCTTCTTTACCGTGCCGTTGCGCGTCGCGAACACCAGGTACGGTGCCTCGGCGAAGTCGCGCGTCGCGAGCACCGACTGGACCCGCTCGCCCTCGCGCAGCGGCAGCACGTTGCCGAGGTAACGCCCGCGCGACGTCCGGCTCATCTCCGGCAGGTCGTAGACCTTCGACCGGTAGACCTTGCCGCGGTTCGTGAAGAACAGCAGGTAGTCGTGCGTGGAGGAGACGAAGAGGTGCTCGATGAAGTCGTCGTCCTTCATCTCCATGCCGATGATTCCGACGCCGCCGCGGCGCTGCGCGCGGTAGGTGGCGAGCGGGAGCGACTTGATGTAGCCCGAGTTCGTGATCGAGATGACCATCTGCTGGTCGGCGATCAGGTCCTCGATGTCGATGTCGTCCTCGGACGGCGCGATCTTGGTCCGGCGCTCGTCGCCGTAGCGGTCGGAGATCTCGACGAGCTCGGTCTTGATCAGGTCGAGCACCATGTCCTCGTTGCCGAGCAGCTCGCGCAGCTCGGAGATGCGCTCCATCTTGTCCGCGTGCTCCTTGCGCAGCGCGTCGGCCTCGAGCGCGGTCAGCTGCTGGAGGCGCAGGTCGAGGATCGCCTGGGCCTGGATGTGCGTGAGCTCGAAGCGCTCCATCAGCCCGGTGCGGGCGGTGTCGCGATCGGCCGACCCGCGGATCAGCGCGATGACCTCGTCGAGGTGATCGAGCGCGACGAGCAGGCCCTCGAGCCGGTGCACCGAGCGCTCGAGCGCGCGCAGCTCGTGCTTGGAGCGGCGGACGATGACCTCGCGCTGGTGCTGGACGTAGTTGTGGATGACCGAGCGCAGCGGCAGCAGCCGCGGCACGTTGTCCACCAGCGCGACCATGTTCACGCCGAATGTCGACTGCATCGGCGTGTGCTTGTAGAGCTTGTTGAGCACGACCTTCGGGTTCGCGTCGCGCTTGAGCTCGATCACGATCCGCATGCCGCTGCGGTCGGTGTAGTCCTGGACGTCGGAGATCTCGGTCAGCTTCTTCTCGTTGACCAGCTCGACGATCTTCGAGATCACGCCGCCGTCGCCGCCCTTGCGGACCTGGTACGGCAGCTCGGTGACCACGATCGCCTCGCGGTTGCCGCGGATCTGCTCGATGTGGGCGGTCGCCCGCACACGCACGCGGCCACGGCCGGTCTCGTAGGCGTCGCGGATGCCGGAGAGGCCCAGGATCACGCCGCCGGTCGGGAAGTCCGGCCCGCGCATGTGCTTCATCAGGCCCGGCGTGTCGATCTCCGGGTCCTCGATGTAGGCGATCGTCGCCGCGATCGTCTCCTTGAGATTGTGCGGCGGGATGTTCGTCGCCATGCCGACGGCGATCCCGCTCGACCCGCTGACCAGCAGGTTCGGGAAGCGCGCCGGCAGGACGAGCGGCTCCCGCTCCTGGCCGTCGTAGTTGGGCCCGAAGTCGACCGTGTCGGAGTCCAGGTCGCGCAGCATCTCGCGCGCGATCGCCGCCAGCCGCGCCTCGGTGTACCGCATGGCGGCCGCCGGATCGCCGTCGATCGAGCCGAAGTTGCCCTGGCCGTCGACGAGCGGATAGCGCAGCGAGAAGTCCTGCGCCATGCGCACGAGCGTGTCGTAGATCGCCGAGTCGCCATGCGGGTGGTACTTGCCCATGACGTCGCCGACGATGCGGGCCGCCTTTACGTACGGGCGGTTCGGCTGCAGGCCGTTCTCGTTCATCGAGAACAGCACGCGGCGGTGGACCGGCTTCAGGCCGTCGCGGACGTCGGGCAGCGCGCGCCCGACGATGACGGACATGGCGTAGTCCAGGTAGGAGGAGCGCATCTCCTCCTCGAGCCCGCGGGGCTCGACGTTGCCGCCGGAGATGATGTCTGAAGAGGACATTTCTTAAAGGCCGGATGATCGGAGTGGGGCGGAGGGGATGTGCCGCTTCGGTGTCGGGGTGGGGCGGAGGGGCTGCATCGCCTTACACGTCCAGGGTGGCGACCCGGGCGTTCTCCTCGATGAACTCGCGCCGTGGCTCGACCTTGTCGCCCATCAGCATCGTGAAGAGGCGGTCGGCCGCGGCGGCGTCATCCATCGTGACCTGCGCCAAGGTGCGGCTCGTCGGGTTCATGGTGGTCTCGGCCAGCTGCTCGGCGTTCATCTCGCCGAGGCCCTTGAAGCGCTGCAGCTTCACGCCCTTGCCGGCGACCGAGAGGACCGCGCGACGCAGCCCTTCGAAGGACACGGCCTCGTCGGTCTCGTCGCCCAGCTTGAGCGTGAACGGCGGCGTGCCGGCGAGCTTGACCAGCTCGGCGTGCACGCGCGAGAGCTGACGGTACTCGTTGGCCTCGAACATCGAGCGCCGCAGGCGGTGCGTGCGCGCGAGGTTCGAGCGCCGCTCGGTCGCCTTGATGCGGATCAGCCCGTCGTCGGCCGAGACCAGCTGGGTGATGTGCGGCTCGGTGTCGGGCGCGTCGCGCTTGAGCATCTCGAGCAGGTCCTCGGGGGTCTTGATCTGGTAGTCCAGGATCTGGGACTCCTCGAGGAACTGCACGACCTCGTGGCCGTGGTCCGCGCGCAGTGCGCTCGACCAGCCCTCGTACTGCTTGAGCAGGCGGGAGAACCGCTGCCAGCGCACGTCGGTGAGCCGGAAGGGGTTGCCCGAGCCGTCGCGGACGTCGAAGCGCTCGAGCTTGTCGCCGAGCAGGATGTCCTCGAGCTCGGAGTCCTTCTCGATGTAGCGCTCGTTGCGCCCCTGCGTGACCTTGTACAGCGGCGGCTTGGCGATGTAGATGTAGCCGGCCTCGACCAGGTCCTGCATCTCGCGGAACAGCAGCGTGAGGATCAGCGTGCGGATGTGCGCGCCGTCCACGTCGGCGTCCGTCATGAGGATGATCTTGTGGTAGCGCAGCTTCTCGATGTCGAACTCGTCGCGCACGCCGGTGCCGAGGGCCGTGATCAGTGCCTGGATCTCGGTGTTCTGCAGCACCTTGTCGATGCGCGCCTTCTCGACGTTGAGGATCTTGCCGCGCAGCGGGAGCACCGCCTGCGTCGAGCGGTCGCGCCCCTGCTTGGCCGAGCCGCCGGCGGAGTCGCCCTCGACGATGAACAGCTCGGCGATCTCCGGCTCCTTGACCATGCAGTCGGCGAGCTTGCCCGGCAGGCCCATGCCGCCCATGGCCGACTTGCGCGTCGCGTCGCGCGCCTTGCGCGCCGCGGCGCGAGCCCGGGATGCGTCGACCGCCTTGCGGACGATCCGGTCGGCCTCCTTGGGGTTCTCCTCGAGGAACTCGGCGAGCTTCTCGTTGACCACGGAGGCGACGAAGCCCTGCATGCCCGGGTTACCGAGCTTGGTCTTCGTCTGGCCCTCGAACTGCGGGTCGGTCAGCTTGACCGAGACGACCGCGGTGAGGCCCTCGCGGATGTCCTCGCCCTCGAGCGCCTTGTCCTTGTCGTTGAGGATCTTCGAGCTCTTGGCGTAGCGGTTGATCGTGCCGGTGAGCGCCGAGCGGAAGCCCGAGAGGTGCGAGCCGCCCTCATGCGTGTTGATGTTGTTGGCGAACGAGAAGACCGACTCCTGGTAGGAGGCGTTCCACTGCAGCGCCACCTCGACGGCCCCGGCGTCGGCGTCGCCCTCGAAGAAGATCACCTTCTGCTGGATCGGGTCCTTGTTCTCGTTCAGGAAGCGGACGAAGTCCTCGATGCCGCCCTCGTAGTGGAACTCGCGCGTCTTCGCGGTCTCGGCGCGCTCGTCGGTGATCGAGATGCGCAGGCCGCGCGTGAGGAACGCCGTCTCGCGCAGGCGCTGCTCGAGCGTCGCGTACTCGAAGTTGAGCGTCTCGAAGACCTCGTCGTCGGGCCGGAACGTGATCGTCGTGCCCGTCTCCGACGTCGGCTCGCCCTTCTCGATCGCCCCCTGCGGGACGCCGCGCACGTAGCTCTGGCGCCAGGTGAAGCCGTCGCGCCGGACGATGACGTCCAACTCGTCCGAGAGCGCGTTGACGACCGAGACGCCGACGCCGTGCAGGCCGCCCGACACCTTGTAGCCGCCGCCGTCGCCGAACTTGCCGCCGGCGTGCAGGACGGTGAGGACGACCTCGAGGGCGGACTTGCCCTCCTTCTCCATCGTCGCGACCGGGATGCCTCGGCCGTTGTCGATCACCGTCACCGAGTTGTCGGGATGAATGGTCACCGACACCGTGTCGCAGTACCCCGCCAACGCCTCGTCGACGGAGTTGTCGACCACCTCGTAGACGAGGTGATGGAGACCCCGGACGCCCGTGGAGCCGATGTACATGCCCGGGCGCTTGCGTACGGCCTCCAAGCCTTCGAGGACCGTGATGTCCTGGGCATCGTAATTCGACCGCTGCTGTCCGTTGGATGAGTCTCCGGTGCTCAAGGGTGCCTTTCGTCCACACAAGCAACGCCCCGGCGGGACGGGGCTCCGTCCGCAGGCCGGGGCGTGGCCTTCAGTGTGCATAAGTTTAGCACGGAGGGGCCCTGAAACTGTCGCTCACGGCCTGACGAAAGTGCTGCAAACAGGCACAAAACGGAGTCGGGATCAGATGCGTGTCGCGCGAACCCGCAACCGCCGCACCGCGGGCCGGCCGAGCGCGGTGTTCAATCGTTGCAGCACGAGCTCCGACATCAGGTCGAGCTCCTGCGCCCAGACAGCCTCCGAGCAGGCGACGATCAGCACCCCGTCGCGCTCGCTCACCGGCTCGGAGTGCGGCGCGAAGCGGTCTCCGGCGGCCTCCGGCCACGCTCGCTGCACCTCGGCCAGGAGGGTCGCCGGCGCGAGCGCCGAGGTGAGCCCGTCGAGCGCGTAGGAGACCGGGCGCGGGCCGCGCCGCCTCACGCCGCTCTCGCCCCGCCGGTGACGAGGACATCCTGGTCGATGGTGCTGGCAGGCGGCGGGAGGCGGAGCCCCGCGGGCGGGGCCTCCTCACGATCCGAGCCCGCAGGGCGAGCGATCGCCGAGATGGCGATCCTCGCCACGTCGGGCTGCTCGGCGCCCGGCACGTGCGCCAGCTCGGTCGTCGTGATCACCGCCTGGCCGCCGCGGCGCAGCAGCGTCGTCAGGCGCTCGCGGCGCGTGGCATCGAGCTCGCTCATCACGTCGTCGAGCAGCAGCAGGGGCGCGGCGCCGCGCTCGGCGGCCAGCTCCTCGCGCTCGGCCAGCAGCAGCGCGAGCAGGCCGAGCCGCTGCTGCCCGCGCGAGCCATAGGTGCGCAGCTCGCGGCCCTCGCGCCGGAACGCGAGGTCGTCGCGATGCGGGCCGTGGCCGGTGAAGCCGCGCTCGACGTCGGCATCCATCCGCTCGGCGAGCTCGGCCGCGAGGCCCGCAGCGTCGGCGGCCTTCGAGCGCGGCCGGTAGCGCAGCTCGACCTCGCCCTCGAGCCCGAGTCCGGCCGCGTGCTCGGCGAAGCGCGGCGCGAGCCGCTCGACCGTCGCGGCGCGGTCGCGCATCAGCTCGATGCCGTGGCGCGCGAGCTCGGCGTCCCATGCGGGCAGCGACGCTCGGCCGGAGCGGCCGGCCTTGATCCCGGTCAGCAGCGCGTTGCGCTGCGCCAGCGCGGCGCTGTAGGCGCGGCGGGTCGCGGCGCGGGCGGGCCACAGCGCGGCGATCACCTGATCCAGGTGCGACCGGCGCAGGGCCGGCGCGCCGAGCACGAGCTCCAGCCGGTCAGGAAGGAAGACCGACACCAGCGGCCGGGCGGAGCTGTCCGTCAGCCGCTCGACCGCCGCGCCGTCGACCTTCAGCCGCTTCGCCTCGCCCGGCTGGAACCCGACGCTGAGGACGTGCCGCTCGTGCGCGTCCTCGCAACGCAGCTCCAGCCGCGTCAGCGCGGCGCCGAAGCGCACGCACTCGCGCTCGTTCGCCGTACGGCACGAGCGGCCGGTGCAGGCGAAGTAGAGCGCTTCCAGCAGGTTCGTCTTGCCGGCGCCGTTGCGGCCCGCGATGACGGTCAGGCCCGCTCCCAGCCGGACGTCCGCCGCCTCGTAGGAGCGGAAGTCGCGGACGGTGAGCGAGGTGGCGATCATGGCGGGCTGACGGCGCCCGGCGGGCGCTACACGTTCAGTCTGATCGGCATCAGGAGGTACTGGAAGCCCGACGCGTCGCCGGCCTCGATCAGCCCCGGGCGCAGCGGTGAGATGAGCTTCAGGATCGCGTCGCCGCCCTCGACCGCCTCCAGGCCGTCGCGCAGGAACTCGGGGTTGAAGCCGATCTCCAGCGGCTCGCCCTGGAACGGGACCGGCAGCGTCTCGCGCGCCTCGCCGACGTCGGGCGTGCGCGCCGACACCGTCAGCTCGCCCTCGGTGAACGCCAGCCGCAGCGGCGCGTTCTTCTGCGCCAGCAGGGAGATCCGGCGCACGACCTCGGTCGCCTCACCGCCGGCGAGCCGCAGCTCGTGCTCGTACGCGTCGGGCAACAGCTGGCGGTAGTTCGGGAACTGCCCGTCGATCAGCCGCGAGGACAGCACGACGCCGCCGGCCTCGAACACGACCTGGTTCGCGCGCACGGAGACCGAGAGCTCCTCGGCGTTCTCGTGCTGGACGATCCGCGTCAGCTCCTGCAGCGCGCGGGCCGGCACGTTGGCCTCGAAGGCGCCGGCGAGCGGCGCGTCGAGCTTGGTCTCCTTGACCGAGAGGCGGTAGGAGTCGGTCGCGACCATCCGCAGCTCGTCGCCTGACGCCGAGACGAGGATGCCGGTGAGCACCGGGCGCGTCTCGTCGCGCGACGCGGAGCGGGCGACCTTGAGCACCGTCTCGACGAAGGCGGCGGCGGGGACGTTGACGCGCCCCTCGTCCTCTGGCTCCGGGAACGGCGGGAAGTCCTCCGAGCGCAGCGTGCGCAGATGGAAGGTCGCGGCGCCGCCGATCAGCTCGACGTCCTGCTCCGCCGGCCGCAGCTCGAGCGACACCTCGTCTCCCGGGAGCGCGCGCACGACGTCGACCACCAGGCGCGCCGGCAGCACGACGGCACCCTCGCGGACCACGTCGCCCTCCAGCGGCACGCGCAGGCCGATCTCCATGTCGGTGGCGCGCAGCTCGATCGCACCAGAGTGCGCGAGCAGCTGGACGCCGGACAGCGCCTGGACGGCGCTGCGGGTGGATGCGGCGCGCGTGACCGTCTGCAGCTGTCCGAAGAGGGCGTCGCGCCGGGTCGTGATCTTCATTCGGCTCTCGCCTCTCTCCTCGTCGACATCGAAAGAAGGGTCTCTCTAGTGGTCATCGGGGCTGTCAATTCTGTGCGCAAGCGCCGAGCATGACGCTGGGGCGCGAAATCCTGCTGTGCACGGGCTGTGGATGAACTGCCCGAGTCTGTCAGGCGAACCGGACCCATCAACGCCCGCCGAGCGTCTCGGTCAAGCGGCGGACCGCCTCGAAGGCGTCGCGGTCGGAGGCGATGCGCTCCGCGGTCCTGCGGTAGGCGTGCAGGACCGTCGTGTGGTTGCGCCCGCCGAACGCGCGGCCGATGGCCGGCAGCGTGGCGTCGGTCAGCTCGCGCGAGAGGTACATCGCCACCTGGCGCGGCCAGGCGAGCGGCTGGGCGCGGCTGGAGGACAGGAGCTCCTCGAGCGAGATGCCGAACGCCTCGCAGGTGCGCTCCTGGATCTCGCGCAGCGTGCGCGAGCGCGGCGTGAGCTCGGGGTAGAGCCCGGCGAGCACCTCGCCGGCGAGCTCGGCGTCGACCGACCGGCCGGTGAGCGAGCCGAAGGCCACGACGCGGATCAGCGCGCCCTCGAGTGCGCGGATGTTGGTGTCGACGCGGTCGGCGATCAGCTCCAGCGCGCCCTCGCCGACGTCCCCGACGTCGTCCTGGGCGACGCGCTTGCGCAGGATCGTGAGGCGGGTCGCGCGGTCGGCCGGCGCGACGTCGACGACGAGGCCTGCTTCGAAGCGCTCGCGCAGGCGGTCCTCCAGCGCGTCCATGTCGCGCGGCAGGCGGTCGGAGGTGAGCACGAGCTGCGCTCCCGCCTGGTGGAGCGCATTGAACGTGTGGAAGAACTCCTGCTCGGTCTTCGCCTTGCTCTGGAGGAACTGGACGTCATCCACGAGCAGCACGTCGACGCCGCGGTAGGCGGCCTTGAAGGCGTCCATCCCGCCGCGCAGCGAGCCGACGAAGTGGTCGGTGAACGCCTCCACCGTCGTGTACCGGACGCTCATCCCGCCGCCGTGCTCGGTGACGTAGTTGGCGATCGAGTGCAGGAGGTGCGTCTTGCCGAGTCCGGGAGGACCGCAGATGAAGAGCGGGTTGTACGCGAGGCCGGGCATCTCCGCGACGGCGAGCGCGGCCGCGTGGGCGAAGCGGTTGGAGTCGCCGATCACGAACTGCTCGAACGTCATGCGCGGGTTGAGCTCCTGCGAGGCCTGGGCCGCGACCCTCGCCGGTTCGGGCTCGACGTCCTGCGGCCCGCGGATCTCCACGCGCGTCCCCGGCCCGAGCACGCGCTCGGCGCAGGCCTGCAGCAGCCGGTGGAAGCGGCCCTGGACCCATGCGCGGACGTCGTCGGGCGCCTCGATCGCGAGCGTCGTCCCGTCAAGCGAGCTGACGTCGAGCCGCTCCAGCCAGATGTGCCAGGTCGAATCGCTGACGGCGCGCCGGAGCTCACCGCGGATCCGGTGCCAGATTCGGTCTAGCTCGGGGTCTGACACTGCGCGCGGAAGGGTCTCCTCGGCGAGGGCGAGGGCTCGGTGGTGGGCTTCAGGTGGGGCCGCTGAGGGCCCGGAAGGGCGAACATAGCATGGGCTCAGGGGCCGGATCCGGGCCTTCCGGAGCGCTTTCGCAAATCGCGCACGAATGTTGTGAACACGCCTGTGGACGGCGTGTGTGCAGGGTGTGCACGCGGGCGCTGTATCCTTGTCAGCCGCCGCGCAGCGCGGCGGCTCGGCGCTGCGCCGAGCCCGCGAACCCGACGGCCCGCGGCTAAGGAGTCCGAAACGTGAAGCGCACCTATCAGCCCAAGAAGCGAAAGCGCGCCCGTACACACGGGTTTCGCGCCCGTATGAGCACCCGGGCCGGCCGGCTCGTGCTCAAGCGCCGCCGCGACAAGGGCCGCAAGCGACTGACCGTCTAGGTGGGCCCGTCCGGACGCTCGACGGATTCCGGCAGCTCCCGGACGATGCGCCGATCCTGCGAACGGAACCGCTGATGCCTCCGGGCCGCGCTCCTCGCCGTCGCCGCCTCTCTCGCAGCGCGGAGTTCGAGCGTGTCTACCGGCAGGGTCGCTCCAAGGGCAACCGCTATCTCGTGCTCTACGCGTTTCCACGCGAGGACGACGCCTCCGATCGTGAGGAGGACGGTCCGCGCCTCGGCCTGTCGGTATCCCGGCGGGTCGGCGGCGCCGTGGACCGCAACCGCGTCAAGCGCGTGCTGCGGGAGGCGTTCTGGGCCGAGGCCGAGCGGCTGCCGAACAGCAGCGATTACGTCGTCGTGGCGCGTCCCGACGCTCGCGACCTCGCCGAACGCGAGGGTGCGAGCGGCATGCAGGGCGCACTCGCCGAGCTGGTCACCGCGCTCGGAGGTACACCCGCGCGCGAGGAGCCGGCATGAGGCCGGCGGCGATCGCGGTCATCCGCGTCTACCAACGGGTCCTCTCACCACTCCTGGGACCTCGCTGCAAGTACTACCCCAGCTGCTCCGAATACGCCGTGCAGGCGATCGGGCGCTATGGCATCCTCCGGGGCGCCGTCCTCGCCGCGTGGCGACTGCTGCGCTGCAATCCCTTCAGCCACGGCGGCTATGACCCCGTGACCGACCAGACCCTCTTCCGGCGCCACGCCCACATCCATTAGCCCGTTGCCGCTCTTCGCGACCAATCCACTCCAGCCGCTGATCGACTTCTTCGAAGCGATCCTGAAGTTCTTCCACGACAGCATCGGGATCCAGTGGGGCTGGTCGATCATCGCGCTGACGATCATCGTCCGCGCCTGCCTGCTGCCGCTGACCTTCAAGCAGTTCCACTCGATGCAGCGCATGGCGCATCTCCAGCCCGAGCTGAAGAAGATCCAGGAGAAGTACAAGAACGACAAGGAGCGCATGAACCAGGAGGTCATGCGCTTCTACCGCGAGAACAAGGTCAACCCGCTGGCCTCGTGCCTGCCGATGGTGGCCCAGTTCCCGGTCTTCATCTCGCTGTACTACATGCTGCGCACCGACCTGCGCCGCGACATCTGCCCGGAGATCAACGGGCCGGGGACGGAGCACTTCAAGACTCCGATCCCGTGCGGTGACGGCGGCGACGCGTCGTTCCTCTTCATCCACGACCTGACGAACAAGGCGACGGGCAGCGTCCTGATCATCTTGATCGTCCTGTACGTCGGCACACAGCTGTTCTCGACGCTGCTGATGTCGACGACGACGGACCGGACGCAGCGGATGATCTTCATCGCGCTCCCGTTCATCTTCGTCACGTTCGTGATCCAGTTCCCCGCGGGCCTGCTCGTGTACTGGATCACCACGAACATGTGGACGATCGTGCAGCAGACGATCATCAAGAAGCGTCTCGGCCCGCTGCGCCCGCCGACACCGGAGGGCGAGTCGCCACCATCGTTGTTCGGGAGCTTGAAAGATCTGACCGGCGGCGGCGAGTCACGCGGAGACACGAAGACGAAGGCGCCGCCCGCCAAGCGTCCTGCTGCGACGCCGGCAGCCGCCGGCGAGCCGAAGGGCCGCCCGCCCGGGCGGCCACCATCGCCGCCGAGGCGGAAGAAGAAGCGGTCAGGGAGGCGCCGATGAGCGACGCGGCAGATCGGGTGCGCGACCTGCTCGAGCACGTCAGCGAAGCGCTGGGTCTCGACGCCGACGTGGTCGTCGACGAGGAGGGCCGCAACATCCGCGGCATCCTCGAGGGCGATGACCTCGGCCTGTTCATCGGCCGCCACGGCACGACGATCGACGCTGTGCAGCACCTGGCGTTCAAGGTGGCCACGCGCGACGTCCCGCCGTCGGCGGGCATTCGCGTGGTGATCGACGCCGCCGGCTACCGCGACCGGCGTGAGCAGGCGCTGCAGCGGCAGGCCGACGACGCGGCCGCAGACGCCGTGCGCTCCGGCCGGCCGGTCGCCCTGGATGCGATGAGCGCCACCGAGCGCAAGGTCGTGCACGAGTACCTCAAGGACCGCGACGACGTCGAGACGTACTCCGAGGGCACCGAGCCGGATCGGCACCTCGTCGTCGCACCGCTGGGCTCCTGACCCACCGTTTCACGTGAAACACGAGGACGTCGCGTTTCACGTGAAACGCCTCGGCGCTCCCGAGAGCGCTGCGGAGCCGCTCGCTCGCATCCTCGAGCTGCAGGCCACGGACCCGGCGGCGTCGACGACGGTCCGTGATCCGGCTCAGGCGCTCGAGCGCCACGTCGCCGACTCGCTCGTTGCGCTGGAGCTCCCGATGGTCGCGGCAGCTCGCCGGGTCGCCGACCTCGGCTCCGGCGCCGGCTGGCCGGGGCTCGCGCTCGCCGCCGCGCTCCCCGACGCGGACGTGCGGCTCGTCGAGAGCGCGATCCGCCACTGCCGCTACCTCGAGCGGGCCGCCGACGGAATGCGGAATGTACGCGTGGTCCACGCGCGCGCGGAGGAGTGGGAGGAGGGGCTCGCCGCCCACGACCTCGTCACCGCGCGCGCCCTGGCGGCGCTGCCGGTCGTGCTCGAGTACGCCGCGCCGCTGCTGGAGGACGGCGGTCACGTCGTCGCCTGGAAGGCCGCCGTCTCGCCGGAGGAGTCGGCGGCCGGCGCCGCGGCCGCCGAGATCCTGGGCTTGGCGCCCGTCGAGGTGGTCGAGGTGCAGCCCTATCCGGCGGCGCGGGATCGGACGCTGCACGTGTTCTGCAAGACCGCGCCCACCCCGGAGCGGTTCCCGCGCCGGCCCGGAATGGCGATGAAGCGCCCGCTGGCGTAGCCGGTAACCGCGGAATCCTCTGGGGTGCCGCCGCGTGGGACCGCCGCCGCCGCCCGCGATCCTCGTCGATTGGGGGGCGAATCTGGCCACGGGTGAGCGCGGCCACCGGCGGCGGACGCGGGGCCGGGCGCCCCTCGGCGCGCCGATGACGAGCCGAGCCGGAGTGGATCGCCGCCCGCGATGCGGATCCCGCGCGCATCACCGGTCGTCGAGCCGCCGCCCTGAACCGCGGATCCGCCGCCCGGATCGCTAGCGTCGGGGGCGACATGGGCACCATCTACGCGATCGCCAACCAGAAGGGCGGGGTCGGCAAGACGACCACCGCGGTCAATGTGGCCGCGTGCATCGCCGCGGCCGGCTACGAGACCCTGGTGGTCGATGTGGACCCGCAGGGCAACGCGACGGTCGGCCTCGGGGTCGACCGCGACTCCGCCGGCGTCTACGAGGTCCTGACCGGCGAGCTGCCGGCGGCCGAAGCGATCCGGCCAACCGCGATCGACCATCTCTCGATCCTCGTCTCGACGCCCGACCTGGCGGGCGCGACGATGGAGCTTCCGCGCTCGGCGGGGTCGGAGATGCGCCTGCGCGACGCGATCGCGCCGCTGCGCGAGGACTTCGCGTTCATCCTGCTCGACTGCCCGCCCTCGCTCGGGCCGCTCACCGTCAACGCGCTGGTCGCGGCCGATCGCGTGATCGTCCCGGTCCAGACCGAGTACTTCGCGCTCGAGGGGCTCGCGGGCCTGCTGGACACGCTGTCGCTGATCCAGCGCGAGCTGAACCCGCGCCTGACGGTCGCCGGCATGCTGCTGACCATGCACGACGCACGCACGAAGCTCGCGCAGGACGTCGAGCGCGAGGTGCGCGAGCACTTCCCGGCGCTCGTCTTCGACACCGTGATCCCGCGCAACGTGCGGCTCGGCGAGGCACCGAGCTACGGCGTGCCCGTGATCCACCACGATCCGCACTGCGCCGGCTCGGAGGCGTACTTCGAGCTGGCCAAGGAGGTGGCCGCCCGTGGCTGAGCGCAACCGGGGGATGGGCCGCGGGCTCGCGGCGATCCTCTCGCCGACCGGCACGCCCGGGGCGGACCTGCCACCCGACCTGCGGCGCGTGCCGGTGGAGCTGATCACGCCGAACCCGCGCCAGCCACGGCGCGCGTTCGACGAGGACAGCCTCGTGGCGCTGGCCGACTCGCTGCGCGCGCGCGGCGTGCTGCAGCCGGTGCTCGTGCGCCCGGTCCCCGGCGGCAGCTACGAGCTGATCGCCGGAGAGCGCCGCTGGCGCGCGGCCCAGCTTGCGGGCCTGGAGACGATCCCGGCGGTCGTCCAGCCGCACGAGGACGCGGAGACGCTCGAGCTGGCGCTGATCGAGAACATGGCGCGCGAGGACCTCAACCCGGTCGAGGAGGCGCGCGCCTGCGCGCTGCTGGTCGACGAGCTGGGACTCACACGCGAGGACGTCGGCCGCCGCGTCGGCCGCTCCCGCGTCGCGGTGTCGAACCTGATGCGGCTGCTGGACCTCCCGGACGAGGTCCTGGACCTTCTGACCGAGGGCCGGCTCAGCGAGGGCCACGGCCGCGCGCTGCTCACGGCGCCCGACCACGCCGACCGCCGCCGCCTCGCCCGCACGGCGGTGCAGGAGGGCTGGACGGTGCGCGAGACCGAGGCCCGCGCCCGCGCCGCCGCCGCTCCGCCCGAGGCCCCGCACAGCCCCAAGCGCACGGTCCATCCCGACCAGCAGGCCGCGGCCGAGCGCCTGCAGGACGCCCTGGCCCGCGCCCTCGGCGCCGACGTCCGCATCGCCCCGCGCCGCGAGGGCTTCACCGTCACGCTCGCGGTCGGATCGCTGGATGAGGCGGAGGCGCTGGCCGAGCGGCTGGGAGCCCTCGAGCGCGGCTGAGCTATCATTCCGCGCCGCAGCGGGCGATTAGCTCAGTCGGTTAGAGCGCTTCTCTGATAAGGAAGAGGTCCCAGGTTCGAATCCTGGATCGCCCACTCACGAAGGCCCCGCACAGGGGCCTTTTCTCTGCCCGGGTCAATCCGCGGGAAGCGGGAACGTCGCCTCCACCGTCGTGCCGCCGCCCGGCGGGCTGTGCACGCTGAGCTCGCCGCCGATCGCCGAGAGGCGGTCGCCGAGGCCGATCAGCCCCGTGCCCGCGTGCTCGGCGCCGCCGATGCCGTCGTCGCGGACGCCGAGCCGCAGCGCACCGGCCTCGACGCGTGCGGTGATCTCGGCGTGCCCGGCCTGGGCGTGCTTGACGACGTTCGTCAGCGCCTCCGCGACGACGAAGTACGCGCTCGCCTCGATCCCGGCGGGGAGCCGCTCGTCCGGGACCGCGACGTCGACGGGGATGCTCACGCGCGAGACCAGCGAGTCGACGCCGGCCCGAAGCCCGCCGTGCGTCAGCACCGACGGCAGGACGCCGTGGGCGAGCTCGCGCAGGTCGGCGTTGCTCTCCTCGGCCTGGGCGAGCGCGTCGTCCACGAGCGCCGCAGCCGGGTGGTCGGCGGGCAGATCGCGCTGCGCGAGCTTGAGCATGATGATCGTCTGCACGATGCGCTGCTGGGCGCCGTCGTGGAGGTCGCGCGCCACCCGGCGCCGCGCGTCGTCGGCGGTCGCCAGGATGCGCGTGCGCGAGGCGACGAGCTCGGCGTTGGCCTGCGCGTTGGAGATCGCGGTGGCGATCAGCTCCGTGAACTCCCCGATCCGCGCTTCGGTGCCCGGCGGAAACGGGTCGTCGCTCCACGTCGACGCGGCGATCACGCCCCAGACCCGGCGCCCCACGACGATCGGGCCGCCGATCGACGAACGGATGCCGACCGACCGGGCTTCGCGAGCGATCGGGCCGTGGGCGTCGGCGAAGCTGTCGATGCGCGCCGGCTGCCCGGTCTCGCGCACCTGCTGGGCGATGCTCGCGCCCTCGAGTGCAAACCGCCGCCCGACCGCGAGCCGCGCGGCGTCGCCGCGCGTCCACGCCGCGACCGCCGTGACCGTTCCGTCGGGCTCGTAGCGCTCGAGCCGCGCCATGTCGGCGCCGCACAGCACGCCGATCTCCCTCGTCACGGCCTCGAAGAGCTCCTGCGAGGGCACGGCCCGCGCCACCAGCGTCGCGACGCGCCGCAGCGCCGCCTGCTCGTCCGCCAGCCGCGCCGACAGGCGTGCCTCGCGCTTGGACCGCTCCGCCAGCACGCAGACCGTGAGCGCGGCGGCCAGGAAGGCCGCGAGGATGATCCAGTTGTCCGAGTTGCCGGGGTCGATCGATTCCCGCGGCGCGAGGAAGAAGTAGTCGAAGACCGCCATGCTCACCAGCGAGGCGGGGACCGCCGTCGCCAGTCCGTAGGCGAGCGCGAGCGGCACGACGGCGAGCAGGTAGAGCACGCCCAAGCCGGAGGCGGGCACGCCCGTCTGGAGGAGCGCGATCACCGCGGAGACCGCGGCGATGAGCGCCGCGCTCACGAGGCCGGCCTTCAGCCGGCGACGGATCGGCGTTGCCACCCCTGCATCTTCCACCTCCCGCGCGACGGGCGCACGTCCGAGAGACGGATCGGTCTCATCGCCGCCCCGCGAGCTGCGGGCACCGATGACCGGCCCTCCGAGCACGGCCTGCGCATCGTCGAGCGGCCGGTCGGAGGCCACTGGGTCGAGGATAGGGCGGCGCCTATACTTGGGGACCCACGCGAGCGAGCGAGGAGCGCCCCCAGAGTGCAGGAGATGGTCATCTACGGCGTGAGCTTCGACATGGTCGGCAAACAGCCGATCGTGCTGCTCAAGGCCGTCGACACGAACAAGTTCCTGCCCATCTGGATCGGGCATCCAGAGGCCGCGGCCATCTTGATGAAGCTGCAGGGAGCGTCCACGCCGCGGCCCATGACGCACGACCTCCTGTTCGACATGCTCGGCGAGCTCGAGGTGTCGTGCACCCGCGTCTCGGTCACCGAACTGCGCGAGAACACCTTCTACGCGTCGATCACCCTGTCAGTGAACGGACGCGAGGTCGAGATCGACTCCCGGCCGAGCGACGCGCTGGCGCTCGCCGTCCGCTCCGGCGCCCCGATCTTCGCCGCCGAGGACGTGATCGCCGAGTCCGCGATCGAGTTCGAGCATGAGGTCGAGGAGACCGAAGAGGTCGTCGACAAGTTCAAGGAGTTCCTCGACCGCGTGTCCCCTGAGGACTTCGCGGGCGGGGATGATTAAGGCGAGCAGCTCCTCCGCCCCACCCCGCGATTGAGGCCAGCAGCCCCTCCGCCCCCCCCCGCGATTGAGGCCAGCAGCCCCTCCGCCCCACCCCCATCATCCGACCTCAACTACCGACCTCAACTAGGTCCCCGCGCGCACGTACTGCGCGTACACGACGCCCTTCGGCGTCGCCTCGGACTCGACCAGGTCGAGCGTGACGGGCGCCCCGCCGTCGGGGAACAGCCGCCGGCCCTGGCCCAGCACGAGCGGATGGATCGCGAGCAGGAGGCGGTCCACGAGGTCGCGCGCCAGCAGCGACTGGACGAGCTCACCGCTCCCGAGCACGGTGACGTCCGGCTCCGGGCGCACCGGCTCGCGGATGAGCACCGAGTTCTCCCACGCCAACGGCTCCTGGAGCGTCCGCGAGACGACGTATTTGGTCGTCCGGTTCAGGATCTCGCTGAACGGATTCCCGTCGCCGGCGCGCTTGGGCCAGACCGAGAAGAAGTGCTCGTAGGTCCGGCGGCCGAGCAGCAGCCCGCCGCCCGCGCCGGTCTGCGGGCCGACCAGGCGCATCAATGCCTCGTCCTGGTACGGCACCGCCCAGCCGCCGCGGGTGAAGCCGCCGCGCGTGTCCTCCCCGGCGGCAGCCGGAGCCTGCATGACGCCGTCGAGCGTGAGATGCGTGACGACGGTGATCACGACGGAACCACGACGATCTCGGCCTGCTGGGTGATCCGGATCCAGTTGCCGAACGGGTCCCGCAGCGCGCAGTCGATGCCGTAGAAGCGTTCCGTCGGCTCCTCGGTGAACTCCACGCCCAAGTCGCGCAGCCGGGCGTACGTGCCGCGGCAGTCGGCGGTGCGGAACAGGGCCGCGGTGAGCGCGCCCTTGCCGATCAGCTCGCGCAGGGCCTGCGCCGTGGCGTCGTCGTGCAGCGGAGGGCCGGGGACGGTGAGCAGCAGCTCGTGGTGCGGATCCCCGGGGACGTTGATGGTCAGGAACCGCATGAACTCGAGCTGCGCGTCGGTACGGACCTCGAGCCCGAGCTTGCCGACGTAGAAGTCGAGCGCCGCGTCATGGTCGAGGACGTAGACCGGCGTGTGCGAGATGGAGCTGAGCATGCGCGCACGCTACGCGCGGCGCGCGCTCCGGGCTTCTCCGAAAGTGCCCGATGGGCGGTCCAGCGCCATCGCCATGCAGCCCGGGATCCGCCGCGGGGCCGAGCGGGCGCGGTACTCGGTCGGCGAGCACCCGACGATCGCGCGGAACGTGCGGCAGAACGTGCCGAGGCTTGAGAAGCCCACGTCGAAGCAGATCTCCGTCACCGGCCGGCCGGTCTCGCGCAGGAACGCCATCGCCCGCTCGATCCGCCGGCGCTGGAGATAGCGGTGCGGCGTCTCCCCGAACGCGTCGCGGAAGCTGCGGATGAAGTGCGCGCGGGAGAGGTGGACGGCGTCGGCGAGCGCCTGGACGTCGAGCGCGTCGGCGTAGCTGCGGTCCATCGCGTCGCGCGCCCGCAGCAGCCGTCGGTTCTCCTCGTAGCCCACGGCTACGCCGCGGTGCGCGCGACGGCCAGGTCCAGGGTCCGCGCGACGAACTCGTCGAAGCCGATGCCGGCGGCGTCCGCGGCGAGCGGCAGCAGCGACGTGTCCGTGAGCCCGGGGATCGCATTGGCCTCGAGCACGGTCAGCTCCTCGCCCTCGAGCATCAGGTCCACGCGGGCGAAGCCGCGGCAGCCGAGCACGCGCCAGGTCCCCAGCGCGAGCTCCTGCGCGCGGCGGGCGAGCTCGGCGGGCAGCTCGGCGGGGCAGTCGAAGCGGGTGGCGCCGATCTCGTAGCGCGCCTCGAAGTCGTACGAGTCGCCGGTGGGAATCGCCTCGACGACCGGCAGCGCCCGCGGCCCGTCCGGGCCGTCGAGCACCGAGACCGCGAGGTCGCGACCCGCGATGTGGCGCTCCAGCAGCACCTTGGTGTCGTAGGAGAAGGCGGCGATGAGCGCGCCCGGCACGTCACCTGCGGTGCGCGCGAATTTGATCCCCATCGCCGACCCGCCGGCCGCCGGCTTGACGACGATCGGGAACTCGAGCCGCTCCTCGATCGCCGGCAGCGCCTTGGCGGCGCCGAGATCCGCGAACGCGGCCTGGCTGAAGGCGTAGAAGTCCGGCGTCGGGATGCCGGCGTCGCGCAGCGCGTGCTTGGCGACGACCTTGTCCATGCAGCGGATGCACGCACCTGGACCGGACGCCGTGTAGGGCACGCCGACCAGCTCGAGCAGCTCCTGGACCGTGCCGTCCTCGCCCCCGCGCCCGTGCAGGGCGACGAACGCCACGTCGGGGCGGTCGGCCTGCAGGCGCTCGACGAGGTCGGCGCCGACGTCGATCGGCACGACGTCGTGCCCGAGCCGCTCCAGCGCGTCCTCCACGCGGGCGCCCGAGCGCAGCGACACGTAGCGCTCCAGCGAGTTGCCGCCCTTCAGGACGGCGACCCTCATCGGTCCACCTCGCGCGGGAGAATCGCCCTCGGCTCCGGGCCCTCCGGCGCTCCCAGGGATTCCCTGTCGGCACGGGCGATCGCTCGTAGCAACGCGAGCCCCGAAGGCGAGTCGTCGCCCCTCACGAGGCCTCCCGCCGCCGCAGCGGCAGCACCTGTGCCTCGGGCGCCGGCCTGGCCGCCGGCTTGAGGCCGGTCAGCGTTCCGTAGAGCGCGACCTGCTCGGAGACGACCTTGCCGATCCGCCGCACGCCCTCGCGGATGTCGTCGTCGCTGACCCCGGAGAAGTTCAGGCGCATCTCCGATCCGCCGCGGCCGTCGAGGTAGGCGGCGCGACCGGGGACGAACGCGACGTTCTCGCGCAGGGCCCGGGCCAGCAGGTCGGTCGTGTCGATGTAATCGGGCAGCTTTGCCCAGATGAACAGGCCGCCGCGCGGGCGCGTCCACGTCGCCTCGGCGGGGAGGTGCTCCTCCAGCGCCTCCAGCATCACGTCGCGGCGCCGCCGGTACAGCGCACGCAGCTTGTCGAGGTACGCGCGCCAGTCGCGCTGGTCGAAGTAGGCGGCGACGAAGTGCTGGGTCAGCGCCGACGAGCACAGGTCGGCCGCCTGCTTGCCGAGGTTCAACTTCTCGAGGATCGGGCGCGGCGCCGCGGCCCAGCCGAGCCGCAGGCCGGCCGAGAGGATCTTCGAGAAGGTCCCGAGGTAGACGACGTAGCGGCCGCCGTCGAGAGAGCGCAGCGTCGGCAGCGGGTCGCCCTCGTAGCGCAGCAGGCCGTACGGGTTGTCCTCCAGGATCACGAGCTCCTGCTCGTGGGCGATCCGCACGAGCGCGCGGCGGCGCTCCAGCGACATCGTCACGCCGGCCGGGTTCTGGAACGACGGGATCGTGTAGATGAACTTCGGCCGCCGGTTCTCGGCCCGCAGGCGCTCCAGCGTCTCCGCGAGCACGTCGATGCTCATGCCGTCGTCGTCCATCTCGACCTGCACGACGTCGGCCTGGAAGGAGCTGAAGCACGGCACCGCTCCGGGGTAGGTCGGGCCCTCGGCGACGACGACGTCGCCCGGATCGACGAACGTGCGGCAGACGAGGTCGATCACCTGCTGGCCGCCGGTCGTGACGATCAGGTCCTCCTCCTCGACGGCCATGCCCTCGGCGGCCATCACCTGCACGATCGCCCGGCGGACGTCGTCCTGGCCCTCGGTCGGCCCGTACTGCAGCGCCGTCGCGGTCGAGTCGACCGCCACGCGCGTCATCAGCGCGGCGAAGTCCTCGGCCGGGAACGTCGTCGTGTCGGGGAGGCCGGTGGCGAGCGAGATCACCTCGGGCCGCGCGGTGATCGCCATCATGTCGCGCATCGCGGATGACCGCATCCCCTGTGAACGGCGTGCGAACAGACCGCTGTAGCGCTCGATCTCGTGGGCGCTGCCCTTCGGTGTCTCGTCTATCGTCATGGCCGCCCGATCGGGAACGCTAGCGCGCACATGGACTACCTGTTCGATCTGCTCCAGGGACTGGGGATCGCCGCGGCGATCGGAATCCGCCCGTTCCTCCCCACGCTGCTGGCCGGTGCGCTGGCGGCCGAGAACGTGGGCCTCGACTTCGACGGAACGGACTTCTCTTTCCTGGAGAAGCCCGGTTTCCTGCTCGCCATGCTGGTCGCGGTGGCCGTCCTCGGCTTCATCGAACGCCGCCGGGACCTCTCGTCGAACCGCTCCGCCGTCGCGGTGCTGCTCGGCATCGCGCTCGTGCTGGGGATGCTGCAGGTGAGCGGATCGATCGCCGACCACTCCGACGACTGGTGGCCCGGCTTGATCGTCGGTGCGGTCGCCGCCGGTCTGGGCTTCGCCGCCACCCGCTCGCTGTTCGCCCGCGTCCGCACCCGGTTGGACGCCGAGGCGCAGTCCGCGCTGCCGCTGTTCGCGGAGGGCGCGGCGCTGATCGGCGCCGGCGTCTCGATCCTGCTCCCGCCGCTCGCGATCCTCGTGGTCGGGGCCCTCGCATGGCTGCTGATCGGTGGCCGGCGCCGCGCCGGCGAGAAGTACGCGGGCCTGCGGATCCTCCGTTGACCGGCGACGACTCGCCCAGAGGGCTGGCGTCGCTGGGAGCAATCGCCCAGAGGGCGATTCTCCCGGGCAGGGTGACGCGGTCCGGGGACGACTCGCCCAGAGGGCGATGCTTCCGGGCACGGTGACGCGGTGAGCAAGAAGCTCGTCCTCGCCGTCATCGACGCGATGAAGCCCGCCATGCTCGAGCGGGCGGTCGCGACCGGGCGGGCGCCCACGCTGCAGGCGCTGATGGAGCGCGGCGAGGTGGTCGACTCCTGCGTCGCCGCGTTCCCGTCGGTGACGCCGGTGTGCGCGGCCTCGATCGCCACCGGCACCGGCCCGGGCGAGCACGACATCCCCGCGATGAACTGGTGGCATCGCGAGGAGGAGCGCTACGTCGAGTACGGCACGAGCTTCGGCGCCTCGCGCGCGTTCGGCATCCGCCAGTCGCTCACGGACACGATCTACAACATGAACCTCGAGCACCTCTCGCGCGACGTCGAGACGGTGTTCGAGCGGCTCGACGACACCGGCGGCGTTCGCACGGCCGGCACGACGTACCTCATGTACCGCGGCCGCCACCGGCACGAGCCGGCCGTCGACACGGCGCTGACGCGGCTCGCGCACGCCGTCTTCGGCCTGCCGACCTGGGGCCCGAAGGAACTCTTCTACGCCGACCTGTTCGCGTCGCGGCGGACGCCTTGCCGCTCGCAACTCGGCCTGCCCGGCGTGCGCGATCAGCACGGCGGCTGCGTGGCGGAGTTCCTCGTGCAGAACGACCTGTTCGACTTCCTGCTGCTCTCGCTGCCCGACAACGACACGCACTCGCACAAGTACGGACCGTTCGCGCAGATCGACAGCCTCGCCGCCGCCGATCGCCAGCTCGCGCGGATGATGGAGCCGGCAGGCGGGATCGACGCGTTCCTCGAGAACCACGCGATCATCATCTGCAGCGACCACTCGCAGTCGAAGGTCGAACAGGAGATCGACCTGTTCAAGGCGTTCGACGGGTTCGGCGTGCGAGCCGCGCAGCGTCCGCGGCCGGGCGACGAGATCGCCGTCTGCCCGAACTCGCGCGCCGCGCAGGTCTACGTGCTCGACCGCGACCAGCGCCGCAAGGTCGTGCCGCGGATCGAGCGCACGCTGCTCGCCCTCGACGGCGTGGACCTCGTGATGCGGATGGGCGACCACCCGGACGGCGAGGCGATCGTGCGCGGGGAGCGCTCGCGCGGCGTCAAGGAGGTCCGCTTCGCGCCGCGCGGCGATCTGACCGACGCGCGCGGGGAGCATTGGAGCGTCGAGGGCGACATCGACCTGCTGGGGCTGACGATCGAGGACGACCGCGTGCGCTCGGCGACCTACCCGGACGCGCTCAGCCGCGTCTGGTCGGCGCTGCGCTGCCGCAGCTCAGGCGAGGTGCTCGCCTCGGCGCGGCCGGGTTATGAGTTCCGCGACTGGGGCGGCGCCCACCACGTCGGCGGCGGCTCGCACGGCTCCCTGCACGCCAACGACTCGTTCGGCTCGCTGCTGTGGGCCGGCACGGGGCCGGCGGCGGACTCCAAGGAGCAGTGGGCGCTGCGCGACATCACGCCGATGGTGCTGGAGAACTTCGGAGTATCTGCCTGATCTCGTCGGCCCGCCGCGGCTTCGAGGCGCGGATCAGGACGGCGTTGATCCACGGGTCCTCGTCGGAGGGCTCGTAGCGCATCGGCATGTGCGTGCGCATCACGGCGATCGACTGCTCGCGCTTCATCCCGATCACGCCGCCGCGCGCGCCGGTCATCCCGACGTCGGTGATGTAGGCGGTCCCGCCGGGCAGCACGCGGGCGTCGGCCGTGGGGATGTGCGTGTGCGTGCCGACGACGGCCGTCACCTTGCCGTCGAGGTACCAGCCGAGCGCGACCTTCTCGCTCGTCACCTCGGCGTGCATGTCGACGAGGATCTGGTCGGCGCGGGCGACCTCCTTTAGCGCGCCGTCGATGGCAACCAGCGGCGGGCTCCCGGCCTGCAGGTGCACGGCGCCGGACAGGTTCACGATGCCGAGCGTGACGCCGTCGCGCTCGACGATCGTCGTCCCCCTTCCGGGCTGGTTGGGGAGGTAGTTCGCCGGGCGGACGATCCGGCGCTCCTGCTCCAGGTACGACCAGATCTCCCGGTGGCGGTAGGTGTGGTTGCCGAGCGTGATGGCGTCCACGCCGGCGCGCAGCAGCTCGTCGGCCTCCTTCGGCGTGATGCCGATGCCGCCCGCCGCGTTCTCGCCGTTGGCGACCACGAAGTCGGGCGCGAGCTCCTCGCGCAGCCCGGGCAGCAGCTCGCGCAGCGCGCGGCGCCCCGCTCGCCCGACCACGTCGCCGATGAACAGGATCGCCGTGATCGGCGGCACGCTACCGGTCGCCCGCCCGCGAGGCCTCCGGACCCTGCCTCGCATGGCCCGCACTCGACCGTGGCCCGCGCCCCGGGCGATCCGACATACTCGGAATCGATGGCGCAGGACACCACCGACGACCACGTGCTCGAGGTCGGCGAGCCGGCGCCGAAGGGGGCCGCGCCGGTCGAGCCGCCGCCCCCGGTCCCGCCGGCGCGGTTCGAGCCGGTCGTCGTCCCGCGCTGGGTCCAGATGGTCCTGCTGCCGCTGGCGATCGTCGGCGCCTACCTGATCCTCCGCGCCGCCGGCCGGGTCGTGCTGCTGTTCACGATCGCCGGTCTGATCGCGCTGCTGCTCAATCCGATCGTCACGCTCCTGCAGCGCACGCGGATGCCGCGTGGCGCGGCCGTCGCGATCGTGATGGTGTCGCTCGTCGCCTGCATCACGGGCCTCGGCTTCCTGCTCGCCAACCCGGTCTCCGACCAGGCGTCGACGTTCCAGCGCAACGTGCCCGGCTGGGTCCACGACGCGAACCATTCGCTGTCGAAGCTGCAGGACTGGATGGACCGCAATGGCATCAAGGTCCGCGTGCAGGAGGAGGGCCAGACGGCGCTCCAGACGCTCGGCGACCGCATCGCGGGCGGGACCGGCGACGTCGTGAGCTTCACGCGCGACGCCGTGCAGACGATCGTGGAGGGCAGCCTGGCGCTCATCCTCGTAATCGTCCTGACGGTGTACATGCTGCTCTACGGCGACCGCATCGGGGCGGTGGTGCGTGCGGTCGTGCCGGCGGGCGACGGGACGCCCGGAGACGACTTCCCGACCCGCATCCAGGCCGCGGTGTTCGGCTACGTGCGGGGCCAGTTGCTGTTCAGCCTGATCATGGGGACCAGCGCGGGCGCCGTGCTGTACGTCCTCGGCTCGCTCGGCATCTTCCCCGACGGCAAGACCTACGCGCTCGCGTTCGGCGCGTTCTACGCCTTCGCGGAGCTGATCCCGTATGTCGGGCCGGCGATCGGCGCGGGCCCGCCGGTGATCGTGGCGGCGCTGTCCGCCCAGCCGCTCGACGCGGTCTGGCTGATCATCGCGTTCGTCGTCCTGCAGCAGCTCGAGGGGCACATCGTCGCGCCGCAGGTGTTCGGCCAGGCGCTGCGCATCAACCCGCTGCTGGTGATCTTCGCGCTCCTGCTGGGCGGGGAGGTGGCCGGCTTCGTCGGCGCGTTCATCGCGCTGCCGCTCGCGTCGATCGTGCGCGAGAGCGTCGTGTACTTCTCCCGCCACCTGACGTTCCAGAAATGGGACCTTCCCGCCGCCCCACCGCCGGCGCCGCCGCAGGACCACTGCCCCGAGTGCGGGGCGGCCGTGCCGCGCGGCGCGCAGGAGTGCGCGGCGTGCGGAACCGAGCTGGGCGACTCCGACGCCGCGGCGGCCGCCCGCGCCTCGGCGCCTACATGAGCGGCGAGGCCTCGCGCTGCGCGCTCGTTTCGCTGGGAGCATCGCCCGGAGGGCGAGACTCCCGGTGATCCACGTTTCGGCAATCGCCAAGCGCTATGGCGAGCGTGAGGCGCTGCGGGGCGTGTCGTTCACCGCCGCGCCGGGCGAGCGGCTGGCCGTGATCGGCCCCAACGGCGCCGGCAAGACGACGCTGCTGCAGATCCTCGCGGGCGCGCTCGCGCCCGACGGCGGCGAGGTGACGGCCGGCCCGACCGGCTGGGTCCCGCAGCGCCCGGCGCTCTACGGCAAGCTCACGGTCGCCGAGAACCTGCGGCTGTTCGCGCGGCTGGAGCGGGTCGCGGACGTCGACGCCACCGTCGCGGCGATGCTCGAGCTGACCGCGCTCGGCGGCGGCGAGGAGGCGGGGACGCTGTCGGGCGGCAACCGGCAGCGGCTCAACATCGCGATCGGGCTGCTCGGCGACCCGCCGGTGCTGCTGCTCGACGAGCCCTCGGCGGCGCTGGACCCGCGTCAGCGCGAGCGCCTGTGGGCGTTCGTCGGCGCGCTGCCCGCCACCGTCGTCTACACCACGCACGACGTCGGCGAGGCGGAGCGCTACGCCGACCGCGTGCTCGTCCTCGCCGACGGCGAGCTGCTGTTCACCGGCACGCCCACCGAGTTGCGCGGCTTCGGCGGCGCCGACCTGGAGGCGGCCTTCGTCGCCTTCCTGCATGAGCACGGCCACTGATGCGCTGGCTCCTGCTCAAGGACCTGCGCATCCTGCGCCGCTCGCCGCTGCTGGTGTCGCTGCTGGTCGTCTACCCGGTCGTGATCGCCGTGCTGATCGGCGCGGCGCTGTCGGCCGGGCCGTCGAAGCCTCGCGTGGCGTTCGCGAACCTGGTGCCGGCGGGCGACTCCAAGGTCCAGCTCGGCGACCGCTCGCTCGACGCCGCCTCCTACGCGTCGCGCCTGTTCACGGCGGTCGATCCGATCCGCGTGCGGACGCGCGCGCAGGCGCTCGAGAAGGTCCGCGACGGCGACGCGCTGGCCGCGCTCGTCATCCCCGCCGACACCGGGGACCGGCTGCGCGCGCTGGTGGGGCTCGGAGGCGGCGCGCGGCCCACCGTCGAGGTGCTCTACAACGCCGAGGACCCGATCAAGCGGCGCTACGTCGAGTCGACGATCCGCTCGCAGCTCGCCGAGGCCAACGCCGCGCTCTCGGACGCGGTGCTCGCCGAGGCGGCGCGCTATCTCGACGTCGTCGTCAAGGGCGGGAAGCTCTCGATCCCGTTCCTCGGATCGGTCGACATCCTCGGCCTGCGGCGCGCGCAGACCATCATCGACGCCACGATCGCGGGGCTGCCGCAGCGCGACCCGCGCCGCGTCGCGCTGCAGCAGGTGAGCCGGTTCGCGAAGCTCGCGGGCGACAACCTCGACGTGTCCGAGCCGATCCTCGCGACGATCGGCTCGCCCGTCCAGGTGAGGCAGACCGTCGTCAACGGCTCGCGCACGCCGCTGGACAGCTTCGCGGTGGCCGTCGCGGTGGCGATCAGCCTGATGTTCGTCACGCTCCTGCTCGCCGCGGGGCTGCTGGCGCTGGAGCGCGAGGAGCACGTCTTCGGGCGGCTCGTCCGCGGGCTCGTCTCGCGCTCCGCGCTGCTGGCCGAGAAGGTCGTGCTCGCGGCGCTGTGCGCGTTCGCCGTCACGCTGGCGATGACCGCCGGGCTGGCGGCCTTCGTCGGGCTCGACTGGGGCCGCTCGCCGCTGTGGGCGCTGGCGCTCGCCGCGGGTGCGCTCGGCTTCGCGGCGCTGGGCGTCGCGATCGGCGCTGTCACACGTGAGGTCCGCGCCGCGTCATTGATGGCATTCCTCCTTGCGCTCCCGCTGGCCTTCCTCGCGCTCGTCCCGTCGGGCTCGGTCTCGCCCGGGCTGTTCGACGCGCTGAACGTCGTCTCCGGCGCGTTCCCGTTCAAGCCGGCGCTGCGGGCGCTGGAGGCGGCGATCAGCGGCGGCACGTTGGCGCCGCCGCTGCTGCACCTGCTCGCGCTGACCGCCGGCTACTCAGCGGTCGCCCGGCTGACCTTGCGGCGCTTCTGAGCCTGCCCGCCGTCACGGCTATGCCGGATGCCCTCGAACGCGCTCTAAGCTCCACCCTGATGGCCTTCCCTGCGACCCGCCTGCGCCGGCTGCGCCAGACCGGCGCCCTGCGCAGCCTCGTCCGCGAGACCGAGCTCTCGGTGTCGCACCTCGTCTACCCGATGTTCGTGGTGGCGAGCGGTCCGCAGCGGACGCCGATCCCCTCGCTGCCGGGGATCGACCACCTCTCGATCGACGGCGCCGTCGAGGAGGCCGGCATCGCCGCCTCGCTCGGCATCCCCGCCGTCCTGCTGTTCGGCCTGCCCGCGAGCAAGGACGAGCTCGGCTCGGGCGCCTACGACGACGAGGGCGTGATCCAGCTCGCGACCCGGGCGATCAAGGCGGCGCACCCGGATCTGCTGGTGATCACCGACCTCTGCCTGTGCGAGTACACCTCGCACGGCCACTGCGGCGTGCTGCGCGACGACGGCGTCGTCGACAATGACCAGACGCTCGATCTGCTCGCGCGCACCGCGGTCTCGCAGGCCGAGGCCGGCGCCGACTTCGTCGCCCCGAGCGACATGATGGACGGCCGCGTCGGCGCGCTGCGTGCCGCGCTGGACGAGCGCGGCCTGAGCGAGACGCCGATCATGGCCTACTCGGCCAAGTTCGCGTCCGCGTTCTACGGGCCGTTCCGGGAGGCGGCGGACTCGACGCCGCAGGCGGGCGACCGCAAGGGCTACCAGATGGACCCCGCCAACGCGCTCGAGGCCGTGCGCGAGGCCAAGCTCGACGTCGACGAGGGCGCCGACATCGTGATGGTCAAGCCCGCGCTGCCGTACCTGGACATCATCCGCCGCGTCAAGGACGAGACCGGCATGCCGGTCGCCGCGTACAACGTCAGCGGCGAGTACGCGATGGTCAAGGCCGCGGCGGCCCAGGGGCTGCTGGACGAACGCGCGAGCGTGCTCGAGGCGCTGACCGGCATCCGCCGCGCCGGCGCGGACATCGTCATCACCTACCACGCCAAGGACGTCGCCCGGTGGCTCAACCGATGAATCCCACGGGGGCCCGCGTCGGAGCGTCCGCCGCGCAGGCACCCCCAGCACGCGAAAAGGTCCGTTCGCGGCGCGACGGCGCCGCCGTCCCGCTGGACGAGACCGACAAGAAGCTGCTGAACCTGATGCAGGGCAGCTTCGCCCTCACGGAGCGCCCGTTCGCGCACGTCGCGCAGCTGGCGGCGATCTCCGAGGACGACGTCATGACACGCGTCCAACGGCTGCTCGACAAGCGCATCATCAGAGAGGTCACCCCGATCTTCGACACGCGCGCGCTCGGCTACTCCTCGATGCTCGTCGCCGCCAAGGTCGACGCGGAGCACCCGCACCGGGCGGCGCAGTTCATCAACTCGCATCCGGGCGTCACGCACAACTACCTGCGCAACCACGACTTCAACCTGTGGTTCACGCTCGCCGTCGAGCCGGACTCCAAGCTCGGCCTGCAGGGCACGCTCGACGTGATGGCGGCCAAGACCGGCGCCGAGTCGATCCGCCAGTTGCCGACGCTGAAGCTCTTCAAGATCCGCATGGACCTCGAGATGGAGGGCGGGACCGACGCGTTGTCGGCGGCCGGCGAGGCGGTCGAGCCGATGGAGCTCGACCCGATCGCGCTCTCCGAGGACGACATCGCGGTGATCCGCGCCACCCAGGGCCCGATGGCGGTCCGCTCGGACGCCTACACGCCCGCCGCCGAGGCGCTGGGCGTGCCGGTGAGCGAGGTGCTCGCGCGGCTCGAGTCACTGCGTGAGCGCGGGGGGCTGCGGCGCGTCGCGGCGATCCTCTATCACCGCCGCGCGGGCTTCTCCGCCAACGGCATGGGCGTGTGGGTCGTGCCGCCGGAGGACATCCTGGACACCGGCAAGCGGATGGCCGCCTTCCGCGGGATCTCGCACTGCTACCAGCGCCCGACGTACGCCGACTGGCCGTACTCGGTCTTCACGATGGCGCACGGCCGCTCCAAGGAGGAGTGCGACGCGGTGCTGGACTCGATCGCCGAGGCGACCGGGATCACCGAGCGCTCCACGCTCTACTCGAGCACCGAGTTCAAGAAGGTCCGGATGCTCTATTTCACCGACGCCTTCCGGCGTTGGGAGGAGGAGCACGCGTGAAGGCTCGCCCTGCGGGCTCGCTTCACGTGGGAGTGTTCGCCCGGAGGGCGAGACTCCCGCGGGTGCGGGGGATGACGTGAGCACGTCGTCGCTGTCGGACACCCGCTCCGCCGAGCTCTACCGGCGCGCGCTGTACGTCCTGCCGGGCGGCGTCAACTCACCCGTCCGGGCCATGCGCGCGATCGGCCGCGAGCCGATCTTCATCGACCGCGGCTCCGGCGCGGAGATCACCGACGTCGACGGCAACACGTACGTCGACTACGTCTGCTCGTGGGGTCCGCTGATCCACGGCCACGCGCACCCCGCGGTGGTCTCCGCGGTGACCGAGGCGGCCGTCCACGGCACGAGCTTCGGCGCGCCGACGGCCGGCGAGGTCGAGCTGGCGGAGCTCGTCTGCGGCCGGATGCCCGCCGTCGACATGGTGCGCATGACCTCGTCGGGCACCGAGGCGTCGATGAGCGCGATCCGGCTGGCCCGCGCGGCCACCGGGCGCGAGAAGATCCTGAAGTTCGCGGGCGCCTACCACGGGCACGTCGACGGGCTGCTCGCCGAAGCGGGCTCTGGCCTCGCGACCGCCGGGATCCCCGCGTCGCCGGGCGTGCCGCAGTCCGCGGCCGCCGCGACCGTGATCGTGCCGTGGAACGACCCCGAAGCCATCCGCACCGCGTTCGCCGAGCACGCGCTCGCCGCGGTGCTCGTCGAGCCCTACCCCGCGAACATGGGCCTGATCCCGCCGGCGCCCGGGTTCCTCGAGCTCATCCGCGACCTCGCGACCGGCTACGACGCGCTGCTGATCTTCGACGAGGTGATCACCGGCTTCCGCGTCGCCCCGGGGGGCGCGCAGGAGCTGACCGGCGTGCTGCCCGATCTGACCGTCATGGGCAAGGTGATCGGCGGCGGGCTCCCGGCCGCCGCGTTCGGCGGCCCCGCGGCGCTGATGGAGCGGATCGCGCCGGCCGGCGACGTCTACCAGGCCGGGACGCTGAGCGGGAACCCGCTCGCCGTCGCCGCGGGCCGCGCGGCGCTCGGGCTGCTCGACGAGCAGGCCTACCTGCGGCTCTCCGGCACGACCCGGGCGCTCGCCGACGGCCTGCGCGAGGCGGCCGGGGACCGTCCCGTGTCCGTCGTCTCCACCACGGGGCTGCTCACGGTCTTCTTCGCCCCCGAGCCGCCGCGCGACTACGCCGGCGCCGTGGCGTGCGACACCGAGGCCTACGGCGCCTGGTGCCGCGCGCTGCTCGCCCGCGGCGTCTACCCGCCCCCGTCGCAGTTCGAGGCCTGGTTCCCCTCCACGGCGCACACCCCCGAGCACATCGCCCGCACCGTCGAGGCCGCGGCGGCGGCATTCGCGGAGGTCGCCTGATGACTCGGCCTGCGGCCTCGCATCAGGTGGGAGTGTTCGCCCGGAGGGCGAAACTCCCCCGGAGCTTCGCCATGAGCCGCGTGAGGACTCGGCCTGCGCATCAGCCGGGAGCTTCGCGATGAGCGCGCTTACTGAACTCGCCGCCGCGCTCCGCGAAGAAGGCGGCCTTCTCGCCGCCACCGTGGTCGACGGCGACGGTGCGACGCCCTACGGCGACGCCGCCGGCCCGCGGCTCGCGCTGATCGTCGAGGCGATCCGCGAGGGCTACCTCCAGCACTACGCCGAGGGGCGCGTCGTCCGCCCCGGAGATCCCGACCTGGCGCTGCTCGCCGGCGACCGCCTCTACGCGCTCGGCCTCGAGCGTCTCGCGGCGCTCGGCGACCTCGCCGCCGTCGGTCGCCTCGCCGATCTGATCTCGCTGTCCGCCCAAGTACACGCCGAAGGAGAACCGGCGCGCGCCGACGCCATCTGGGATGCCGGCGCTGCCGCTTTGGGCGACGGGCGATAGAGTTCGTCCCCCTTCCCGACCGGAACAACTGTTCGTGCCTGACTCCCCCCGAAAGCAGCCTCCGTCCAAGTACACCGCCGACCGCAGCATCCCCGGCGCGTTCGAGGGCGAGACCGTCACCCGCCGCCGGCTGATGACGCTGACCGTGCACGGCGCCGGCGCCGTCGCGGCGTCCGCCTTCGCGCTGCCGGCGCTCGGCTTCGCGATCGGATCGGCCGTGTTCGAGCGCCCGCCGGTGCGCTGGGAGGCGGTCGGCGCGCCCGGCGACTTCCCGAACGACAACTACCTCCCGCGCGTGATCACGACGGTCGAGGGCATCGGCGAGGTCGGCAAGACCACCGTCTACATGCGCGCACGCAACGCGGACGACGATCCGAAGGACGCCGGCGTCCAGCCCTTCATCGCGATCTCGAACCGGTGCATGCACCTGGGCTGCCCGGTGCGCTGGACGCAGGCCGCCTCGCGCTTCATCTGCCCCTGCCACGGCGGCGTCTACGGCTTCAAGGGCGAGGTGACCGGCGGCCCGCCGGTGCGCCCGCTCGACCACTTCTACACCCGCGTGCGCAACGGCCAGGTCGAGGTCGGGCCGCGCTACTCGGTCAACTCCGAGTTCAAGCGCTTCCCGAGCTACCGCGACCCGGGCCAGGGGCTCGACGGCCTCAGCCAGTACGTGTACCCCGGCCGCTTCTCGACTCCGAAGCAGTAGAGACGATGAAACTCAAGCTTCCGCTCCCGCCGATCCCGAAGTCGTTCCAGGACACGCCGCCCCGTCCGGGCGAGACCGAGAAGGTCAAGCCGCTCGAGCAGGTCAAGGACGTCGGGATCAGCGCCGCCGACTGGGTCGACGAGCGCACTTCGCTCTCCGGCGGCCTGCGCTGGCTGCTGTTCCGCAAGGTCCCGAAGGGGACGAACTGGTTCTACACGCTGGGGTCGGCGACGATGTTCGCCTTCCTCTCGCAGGCCGTCACCGGCGTGGTGCTGGCGATGTTCTACACGCCGTCGCCCACGCAGGCGTACGAGTCCGCGCGCCACATCACCAACGACGTCTTCCTCGGGGAGTTCGTGCGCGGGATGCACAAGTGGGGCTCGTCGGTGATGGTGATCCTGATCTTCCTGCACATGGGCAGGACGTTCTTCTTCGGCGCGTACAAGTACCCGCGCGAGCTGAACTGGATCATCGGCGTCGTGCTCGTCGTGCTGACCTTCGTGATGTCGCTGACGGGCTACCTGCTGCCGTTCGACCAGCGCTCCTACTGGGCGACGATCGTGGCCGCGAACATCAACGGCACCGGCCCGGTGGTCGGCCCGTTCCTCTCGGACGCCCTTCGAGGAGGGGCGGAGTTCGGGGCAACCACCTTGTCGAGGTTCTACGCCATCCACATGCTCGTCGTGCCGGGCGCGATCGCCGCGATGATCGGCGCCCACCTGTACCTGGTCGCCAAGCTGGGCACGACCGCGCCGCCGTGGCTGAAGGCCGAGCCTGACGAGAAGCTCGTGGAAGAGCGCGTCTAGATGAACCAGCGCGAGAAGGAGACGTACCTCCGCGAGTACGCGATCCTGAAGACCAAGGGGAAGCCGTTCTTCCCCTACGCGGTCGCCAAGGACTCGGTCATGGCCGTGATCGTGATGGCGATCATCATCACGTTGTCGATCGTCCTCGGCGCCGAGCTCGGCCCGAAGGCCGACCCGACGACGACCACCTACGTGCCGCGCCCGGAGTGGTACTTCTTCTTCCTCTTCGAGCTGCTGCGCGTGATCAAGCCGGCCGTGCTCGTCCCGGTCGCGACGATCGGCATCCCGACGGTCTGCCTGATCCTCCTGATCGCGCTGCCGTTCATCGACCGCGGTCCGGAGCGGCGGCCTGAGCGCCGTCCGATCGCGACGCTGACGGGCATCTTCGTCATCTGCGCCATGGGCTACCTCACGTACCTGGGCGCGGCGGCGGGCTCGCCGAACTCGATCGACATGGCGGTCCAGCCGCAGTTCGAGGCGGGTAAGGAGGTCGCGGCGCAGTCGGGCTGCCTGGCCTGCCACAAGATCGGCGAGAACGGCAACGACGGACCCGGTCCGCACCTGACGGACATCGGCGACAAGCTGGACCGCGGCGCGATCCGGCGGACGCTCGAGAACCCGACGGCGCCGATGCCGTCCTTCGCCGGCATGCCCGCGGACAAGAAGACCGCGCTGGTGAACTTCCTCGCGTCGCTCAAGAGCGGAACGCCCGAGCGCGGCGTCCAGAGCACCGGCTCGAGCAACCCCGAGTCGGCGAAGTAACCCGCGGTGGCGGCCCGGTCCGGCACGCTTCCCGCCGACTCCGTGCGGGCGATGTTCGATCGCATCGCCGGCGTCTACGACGTCATGAACACGGTCATGACGGCGGGGCTGCACCACCAGTGGCGCGAGCGGGCCGTCGACCTGGCGCAGGTCGGGCCCGGCTCGCGGGCGCTGGACGTGGCGACCGGCACGGGCGACCTAGCGATCGCGCTCTCCCGCCGCGGCGCCGACGTCGTCGGCTCGGACTTCTCGGAGGGCATGCTGGCGAAGGCGCGCGCGAAGGCGCCCGGCCTGCGCTGGGAGCAGGCGGACGCGCTCGCGCTGCCGTACCCGGACGACGCCTTCGACGCGGCCACGGTCGGCTTCGGCGCGCGTAACTTCAGCGACCTCGCGCGCGGGCTGGGTGAGATGGCGCGCGTGGTGCGCCCGGGCGGGCGCGTCGTGATCCTCGAGATCACCACTCCGGTCAGGCCGCCGCTGTCGACCTTCTTCTCGCTCTGGTTCGATCGCATCGTGCCGCTGCTGGGCCGCTTCGACGAGGCCTACACGTACCTGCCGAGCTCCGTGAAGCGCTTCCCGGGACCCGAGCCGCTCGCCGCGGCGCTCGCCGCCGCCGGCTGCGACCAGGTCGGGTGGATCCTCACTGCCGGCGGGATCATCGCCATCCACCACGGCCGGGTCGCATCGCCCGGCGGCGAAGGACCTCCTCGCGGGTGAGCTCGAGTCGCAACAGGGTGCGGGCGGATGGCGAGCGCTGAGGCCGTCGCCGCGGTCGTCGAGGCCGGCGGCGCACACGTCCCGGCGCTGATGCGCGAGCTCGAGGCGCGGCTGGCGGCGCTCGCGGCGTCGCACGGGCGGGTGCTCGGGGAGCACGCGGGGGCGACGATCGCCGCCGGCGGCAAGCGCCTGCGGCCGCTGCTGGTGTTCGTCTCGGCCGGCCCGGCGGGCCGGGATCTCGCGCTCCGGTCCGCGGTCGCGGTCGAGCTCGTGCACTCGGCGACGCTCGTCCACGACGACGTGCTCGACGCCGCGGTCCTGCGGCGCGGGCGCCCGACCGTGGTGGCGGCCGGCGGCCGCGCGGTCGCGACGGCGACCGGGGACCTGCTGTTCTCACGCGCATTCGCGGAGCTCGCCGGCGGCGGGTCGACGGAGGCGGTGCGTCTGCTTTCGGACGCGTCCTCGGCGCTGGTCCAGGGCGAGCTGCTGCAGCGCGAGGACGCGTGGAACCTCGGCACCACGCGCGAGCGCTACCTGCGCCGCTGCGACCTCAAGACGGCGCGGCTGTTCGACGCCGCGTGCCGGCTCGGCGCGCTCGCCGGCGGCGGGAACGTCGAGCTGCTCGGGGAGTTCGGGCGTCGCATCGGGCTCGCGTTCCAGCTGCTGGACGACGTGCTCGACGTGTCGGGCCCGGCCGAGCGGACCGGCAAGCACCGCGGCACCGACCTGCTCGACGGCACCGTCACGCTGCCGCTGATCATCGCCCGCGAGCGCAGTCCGGCGCTGGGCGGACTCGATCTGCGCGCGGTCCGCACGCCCGAGCAGGCCGAGACGGCGTGCGACGCGATCGCTGCGACCGGGGCGCTGGAGGCCGCGCGCGCCGACGCCCTGGCGATGGTCGCCGAGGCGAAGGCCGACCTGCCGGCGCTGCCGGAGACCCAGCAGGCCGCGCTCGAGCTGGTCGCCGACGGGGTCGTCGACCGGTACTCGTAGCCGCGGGGCCCGGCGAGCTCGCTAGAAGTCTTCGGGGAGGATCGCGTCGGCCGCGAGCGCTGCGGCGAAGCGCTGCGCCTCCTCCTCCATGTTCGCCTGTACGAGACGGCGAAGGTCACGGACGAGGGCCTCGGTGCCATCGTCCAGCGTCTCGTCGAAGCGGTCGACGGTCGCCTGGTCGTACACGCCCAGCTCGCTCCACTCGCAGTTGGGGCAGCGCAGGAGCACCTCCCAATGCGTGACCGACGCCTCCTGCCATTCCACCGGGTAGACCAGGTCTCGGTCGCACTCGGGGCAGATGTGGAGATCGTCGAGCAGCGGCGTGGGCTTCACGCCGGCCTCGATCGCAAGGGGCTCGAAGTACACCACCTCGATGGAGCGGCCCGAGGGCAGCACCACGCGGCGCACGTACTGACCGTTGTCGTTGGGAAGGCTCATCGTCGTTTCCGGGAGTGGCTGACGCTCCTTAGATCGGCCACGTGTTGACGAACTTGACCCACCTGGGCGGGTCCCGTACCGCTACCCTCGTCCCTAGGTCCACCGCGGGCCAACCACGACCACGGGAGTTGGCGGTGTTCAACAGCATCGGTCCCACTGAGCTGATCATCGTGCTGGTGATCGTGCTCATCATCTTCGGGCCCAAGCGGCTGCCAGGGCTGGGTCGGCAGCTGGGCTCCGGCATGCGCGAGTTCAAGGACTCGATCGCCGGCAAGGGCGGACATGACGACGACGACGACGTCGACGTCGACGCGGAGGATCGCGCCGAGCGCCGGAAGGTCGAAGGCGCTCTCGGGCGCCCGGAGGGCGAGCAGGCTCCGCTCGAGGGCGAGGTCGTCCGCGAGCGCACTCCCCGCTGAGCACGCAGGATGGCGACAGCCCTCCGTCACGTCGGCCACGAGGACCGGCTGAGCCTCGTCGAGCACCTGACGGAGCTCCGCGTCCGGATCGTGGTCAGCCTGGTCGCGTTCGTGGCGGCGACCGGGCTCTGCATGTGGCAGAACCACACCGTCCTGAAGATCCTCAACCATCCGCTGGACCAGACGGTCGACCACCGGAACCAGGATCCGCTGGTCCAGTCGGCCCGCTACGACCAGGCCGTCAAGGCGTACATCCTCAGCCAGACGGTGCTGTACCGGCGGCTCGCGCTCAACCAGGACGACCCCGCGACCAAGAGCGCGCTGAACGACGTCGCCGCCAAGGGTGCCCGCGCGGCCGCGCTCGCGCCCGAGGTCCGCGCCCGCCGGCCCGTCACCCTCGGCGTCGGCGAGCCGTTCATGGAGACCCTGAAGGTCTCGGCGTACGCGGGCCTGCTGCTCTCGCTGCCGTTGATCCTCTACCAGATCTACGCCTTCGTCCTGCCGGCCTTCTCCCCGCGCGAACGGCAGATCGCGCTGCCCGCCATGCTGGGGGTCCCGTTCCTGTTCATCGGCGGCGTCGTGTTCGGCTACTTCATGGTCCTGCCGCCGGCGATCCGCTTCCTGCAGAACTTCAACACGGACTCGTTCGACGTCCTGATCCAGGCGCAGCCGTACTACAAGTTCGTGATCATGCTGCTCGCGGCCATGGGGCTGCTGTTCCAGATCCCCGTGGGCATCCTCGCGCTCACGCGCGTGGGAATCGTCACCACGCGCCAGCTGTCCAAGAACCGGCGCTACGCGGTCCTCGTGATCGCGATCATCGCGATGGTCCTGCCCGGCCAGGACCCGGTGACCATGACGCTGATGATGGTGCCCATGTACGTGCTGTTCGAAGGCTCTATCCTCATCTCCTGGCTCATGGACCGGCGCGAACGGCGCAGGGCCGCCGCGGAAGAGGAGTCCGCGGATGCCGGCGACGAGGACCAGTCGCCGCGAGAGCCCGAGTACGCCACCCTCGATCAGGACTAGTCCCTACCGCCAATGCTGTTCGACCTTCGAAGCGCCGGACGCCGCCGTACCGTCAAGGGCGTATACCTCGGCCTCGCGCTGCTCATGTTCGTCGGCTTCGTGGGCTTCAGCGTCGGCTCCAGCGGCCTGTCCGGCGGCATCGTGGATGCGATCACCGGCAGCAGCTCCGGTGGCAACGACAACTCCGGCCAGAAGCGCCTGGAGACCGAGGTCAGGACCGCCGCCGCGAAGACGCGGACGGCCGGATCGGACCCCAGCGCCTGGCTCGGCCTCACGCAGGCCCGCCTGCGCCTCGCGAACGTCGGCGACTACTTCGACGCCGCGAAGAGCGACTACACGGCCGCCGGCCGCCGCCAGCTCACCGCCGCCGGCGCCGCCTGGGACAAGTACCTCGCGCTCAAGCCGGCCTCGCCCGACGAGGGCGTCGCGCGCCAGATGATCCAGGCCTACCTCTCGATCTCCCAGCCCGACAAGGCGGTCGGGACCCAGGAGGTCCTGACCGAGATCGATCCGACCCAGCAGACCTTCCAGAACCTCGCGCTCCTCTCCTACCAGGCGGGCCAGAGCCGCAAGGGCGACCTCGCGGCGGGCAAGGCCGTCGACCTCGCCCCCAAGGACCAGAAGAAGGACGTGAAGTCCCAGCTCGACCAGGCGAAGTCGCAGGCTGCGGTCCAGCAGATCCAGCAGGCCCAGCCGACACCCACGCCGACCGTCGGCTGATCTCCACGGCGCTATCCTTTAGCGCCCCAGCGCCCTTGTAGCTCAACTGGCAGAGCAGCGGACTCTTAATCCGAAGGTTCCAGGTTCGATTCCTGGCGGGGGCATCCGAAACCGCGCTCCGGCGCGGTTTCGTCGTTTCCGGGGCGGGTGCCGAAGCGGCACTGTCCGAACTGTGTCGGCGTGCTGCCCGGGATGGTCCGCACCGGCGTGTCGTTCGCCGGCGCCGCCGGCGAGCACCTCCGCTACGTGGAGCACGACCTCGACCGGAAGCCGTCGACGCTGGGCGACTACCGCGCGGTCATCCGCGCCCACCTGGCTCCGGCGTTCGGGGCGCTGCGGCTCGAAGACGTCACAACGGTCATCAACGGCTTCCTCGCCCGGGCGCGGCACCTCCACCGGTTGCCGGTCAAGCCGATGGCCGACATCGAGAAGCCACGCCACCGTCGCTCGACGGCCACCGACGTCCTCTCGCCCGAGGAGGTCCTCGCGCTGGTGCGCGAGGCCGCCTCCGAGCAGGACGCGGCGATCTACCTCACCGCTGCGTTCACCGGCCTCCGCCGCGGCGAGCTCGTCGCGCTCCGCGGGCGCGCTGTCGACCTCGCAGCGCATCGGATCCGTATCTGCGGGTCATACGCCGGCGGCCAGCTGACCACGCCGAAGAGCGGCAAGGTCCGCTCCGTCTCGCTCGCGCCGGCTGTCGCCGAGTCGCTCGCACGACTCGGTGAGCGCGAATGGTCACCGACGAGGACGATCTCGTCTTCCCGGGTACGGCCGGCGGCTACCTCGACGCCTCCGCGCTCGCACGCCGGTGCCGAGTCGCACTCACGCGCGCCGACCTGCCGGTTGCGCTTCCACGACCTGCGGCACACGTTCGGCACGCGGATGATCGCGAAGGCCGACATCCGCCGCGTCCACGAGTGGATGGGTCACGCCGACGTCGCGCGCGTCGCCACGATGGCGAACTGCGCTGGTAAGGGAATTGGTCAGGTTGCCTGCGCGGCTCGCGAGGCCACGATGGTCGTTGCGGCACCTCGGGCGACCGGGCGCGGTGATGGTCGTCGCTGAGCGAAGTGGTCGCGCGGGGTGATCGATCGTGACCGTCCGGCGACGACGATGAAGCACCTCCACTACGGCGAGCGGCCGGACGAGGCGCGGGCCGAGGCCGTCGCGCTCGAGCCGCAGGAACGAGAAAACCGCCTCGGCGGGCCGTCTAAGAGTCTTATCGGCAGGTCGGACGCAGACCTTTAGCCCTTTCCGCGCGTTGGCGCGTTGCCGCTCCTCACCGCTCGATCCCAGCACTGCCGCGGCGGACGTCATGGGCCCCGGGCCCGGCCCCGACGGCTACCCCCGCCAGCGAGGGCGTCGTCGGTGCCGCGGTCCTTGGCTCCACGAGCCGCCGGCCGTACGCCGGGGGCGTCGTCCGCGTCATCTAGGGCTTTCGTCAACTGACCGGGTCGGGCGCGTCGCCGACCTCGCGTACATCCGCGTCCTCGAATCGCGGAGGCTCCGGTGACGGCGCGTCGGGGACGTCATCGGCGCCGGGCCCGTGCAGCTTCGGTGCCTTGGGCTGCCAGGCCTTAAGCCGCTGCACGATGTCGCGGTAGACGTCGAAGGTCTGCGCCCGCGTCTCACGGACGAACGACCCCGCCTCCTTGCCCCGCTTCTGCCCCATGGCACGCGCGAGGGTGATCGTAAAGGCGCGGGGCTCCCGCTTAGGATCTGCTCCGTACAGCAGCTTCTCCGGTTGCTCGCGGGCGTCGGACAGCAGCGCGCTGGTCGTTTCGCGGGCGCTGGGAAAGGCCGCCTCGACGCGGAGATCGTCGGGCGCATCGGCAAGCTGCCGGAGCAGCCACGTGATGCGCGACTTGGCTCGCCCCTCACGCGGCGCGTCGAACGTGACGCTCGCGAGCGTGCGGCGGGCGCGGAGATCCGCGCGGATACGCAGGTCACCGACGGCGTCCGGGACGCGCAGCACGGCGGTCAGCGACCCCTCGGCTGCGAGTTGCTTGACCGATTCGTCGAGGCGAGCGGCCGTCGTCTGCTTGCGCGGCCGCGGTGACGTCACCGAACGTCCGAGGTCCTGCGACATGCCGAGGCACAGGTACTGGGTGAACTCCTCCCAGCGCTCGGCGACGGCCCTCGCCTCGGGATCGTTCTGGCGAAGCGTGCCGTCGCGGGCCGCCTTACGAACAGCAACCCACTTGTCGCCCATGTCCTCGAAGCCCCCGGCGCCGGACGCGGCGCTGTCGAGGTAGGCGATCAGCTCGCCGAGAATCCAGGCTTGGTCGGGATCAGAGATGCCGCGGTACCGGTGTTGGACGATCGCCTCGGTCAAGACCCGCCACCAGGAGAAGTGCCAGAGCGCTGTCCGTCGCAGCTTGCGTCCGTCGACTGCTACGGGCGACTCCGACGACGACGCTGTGATCTGATTGGAGATCGTCAGCACCCCATCGAAGCCGTTGTCGCGGGCGATGTCTAGATAGCAGCCGACCTGCTCATCCTTCAGCGGCGCGCCAGCCGTCTTGACCTCAACCAGACACGTCCAGGTCTTCTGCCCGCGCCGGCAGACGACCGCGCCGTCCGGGATCACGAGCTTGCCGGCGCCGTCCTTGAACCGGACCTCCGCAAACGTCTCGATGGCCGGCGACCTGGGCGCACCAAGCTCCTTCAGAAGGGCGTGACCGAACTCCGGCACAGCGCGCATCACCGCAAGGAGCGATGACGTCGCGCGCTTCTCCTGCTCCTCCTGTCCCCGGATCCCCGCCGTCGGGATCAACCGGGCTGGGTGCCAAGTCGACGTGTCGGACCCTGTTCCGTTCTGGCGTGGTGGAGCCACGCGGCGGAACCTTAGCGGTGAACAACCGTGAGGGAAAGGAACCGGTGCAGCCGAGCGGGGAGCGCCGCCGCGCCCAGGCGGTCTAGGACGCGTTTCGGGGCTCGGCGCATCAACGCTCTACATCCTCGACCAATGGCCACTGGGCAGGACGCCCGGTTCCGGAGAGGATCGCTCCGTAGCTGTCTGGGACAGTTCCAGGCGGCCGACGGCGAGGTGGAGCATGAGCACGATTCCGTGGCCTGGCGCGTCCCTTCGGCGTGCATGCCACCAGTTGCCAACGGCTATCACGGCGGCGATCCTGGTGCTCGCCGCGCTTCCCGCGGCCGGCTACGCGGCCTGCGCGAACCCGGTCGCGTGCGAGAACGCGAAGCCCGGCAGCCCGCCGAGCGCGTGGCAGGTGAGCGGCAACGGGGACACGTCGATCCAGGGCTATGCGACGTCGATGAGCGTGAACAAGGGCGCGACGATCAAGTTCAAGATCAAGACGTCCGCGACGGCGTACCACATCGACATCTTCCGGCTCGGCTACTACCAGGGCGACGGCGCCCGCCTCCAGGCCTCCGGGATCCGGCCGACCGCGACCCTTCCGCAGACGCAGCCCGCCTGCCTCACCACGGCGGCGACCGGGTTGATCGACTGCGGCAACTGGAGCGTGTCGGCGTCGTGGACCGTGCCGGACGACGCCGTCTCCGGCGTCTACATCGCCCTGCTGGTGCGTGACGGCACCGGCGGCGCGAGCCAGATCCCCTTCGTGGTGCGCGACGACGCGAGCACGTCGCAGATGGTGCTCAGGACCTCCGACTCCACGTGGCAGGCGTACAACCTCTACGGCGGCAACAGCCTCTACTCGTGCACCTCGCCGTGCCCGCCGGGAAGCCCCAACGCGTACAAGGGCGCCTTCTCGGTGTCGTACAACCGCCCGTTCGACGGCACCCTCGCGCAGGACAACGGCCGCTCGTACCTCTACTACGCGGAGTACCAGCTGATCCGGTTCGTCGAGCGCAACGGCTACGACGTCAGCTACATGAGCCAAGCCGACGTGTCGGCCAATCCCGCACTGCTGCTCAAGCACGACCTGATCGTCTCTAGCGGGCACGACGAGTACTGGTCGGGCCAGGAGCGCGCGAGCGTCGAGGCGGCGCGCGACGCCGGCGTCGATCTCGCCTTCTTCAGCGGCAACGAGGTGTTCTGGAAGACCCGCTGGGAGAACAGCACGATCGACGGGACCTCGACGCCGTACCGCACCCTGACGACGTACAAGGACACGCACCTCGACGCCGCCACCGACCCGGTCGCGTGGACGGGCACGTGGCGCGACCCGCGCTTCAGCCCGCCGGGTGACGGCGGCCGGCCGGAGAACGCGCTCACCGGGCAGCTGTTCATCGTCAATTCCGGCTCCGCCGACATCAAGGTCCCCGCCCAGTACAAGGACCTTCGGATCTGGCGAAACACGGCCGTCGCGAATCTCGGCGCCGGCCAGACCCGGACCCTGGGGGCCGGCAGCAACACGCTCGGCTACGAATGGGACATCGACGCCGACAACGGGTCGCGCCCGCGCGGCGCGTTCCATCTCTCTGAGACGACGGTCAGCGGCGTGGAGTCGTTCACGGACTTCGGGAGCTTCACGCAGACAGGCACCACGCAGACCCACAACCTGATGCTCTACCGCGCCCCGAGCGGCGCGCTGGTCTTCGGCGCCGGCACGGTGCAGTGGGCGTGGGGGCTCGACGACACCAACGCATGGAACAGCAACGGTCCGCCGTCGGCCGCGTCCCCCGACCCCGTGATGCAGCAGGCGACCGTCAACGTCTTCGCGGACATGGGCGCGCAGGCGACGACGCTCATGTCCGGCCTGACGGCGGCGTCCGCGTCGACCGACGCCACGCCGCCCACGTCGGCGATCACCGGCCCCGCGCCCGGGGCGGCCGTCGTCGACGGCTCGCAGGTGACGATCAGCGGCACGGCCACCGACTCCGGCGGCGGCGTCGTGGCGGGAGTCGAGGTCTCGACCGACGGCGGCTCCACCTGGCATCCCGCGACCGGGACGGCGTCGTGGTCGTACACCTGGGTCGCCCACGGCGCGCCGGCGACGACGATCAGGTCGCGCGCGGTCGACGACAGCGGCAACCTCGAATCGCCGCCGGCGGGCGTCGCGGTCAACGTCGGCTGTCCCTGCACGCTCGCGGGGCCCAACGTGACGCCGTGGCGGCTCGATCAGGGCGACACGAGCTCGGTCGAGGTCGGCGTGCGGTTCAAGTCCGACCTGGACGGGACGATCACGGGCGTCCGCTTCTACAAGTCGTCCCTGAACACCGGGACGCACATCGGCAACCTGTGGTCCTCGAGTGGCGCGCTGCTGGCGACGGGGACGTTCAGCAACGAGACCGCCTCCGGCTGGCAGCAGCTCACGTTCGCGTCGCCCGTCAGCATCACGGCGGGGACGACCTATGTGGCGTCGTACTACGCGCCGAAGGGGCACTACTCCGTGTCGTCGGGCTACTACTACGTGCCCAGCCCGACGGGAGGCAACACGCTCGACGCGCCGCCGCTGCACGCGCTCAGCGCGAACGGAGGCGCGGCCAATGGCGTGTACACCTATGGGGGCTCGTCCGAGTTCCCGGTCTCGACGTTCCACGGCGAGAACTACGCGGTCGACGTCGTGTTCTCGCCCAAGCTCCCGCCCGGACCCGTGAGCATGGTCAGCGCCACGCCGGGCCCCGGGTCCGCCAGGGTCAGCTTCCTGGCGCCGGTGATCGGCGGCACGCCGTCGCGCTACATCGTCACGCCGTACGCCGGCGCCGCTGCACAGACCCCGGTCACCGTCGAGGGCAGTCCGCCCGCGACGTCGGTCGCCGTGCCGGGGCTCGACCCGTCGGTCACGTACACCTTCAAGGTGCAGGCGGCGAACGCGAGCGGGACCAGTGCGCTCTCGGACGCCTCCAATGCGGTCACGCCGAGCGCTCCGACCATCCCGGAGGCGCCCACGGGGCTCGTGGCGAGTGGGACGAACGGCCAGGCGACGATCCGCTGGACGGCGCCCGGCGACGGCGGCCGCACGATCACGCGCTACACGGTCAAGGGGTATCGCGGTGACGTCGTGGCGGGGACGACGACGGTGACGGGCGCGCCACCGGCGAGCTCGGCGGTCATGACCGACCTGACGAACGGCCTGTCCTACACGTTCACGGTCACGGCGACCAACTCGGTCGGCGACGGCCCCGAGTCGGCGCCATCGAACGCCGTCACGCCGAGCGCCGCGCCGCGGTTCGTTCAACGCGTGTCGGGCCGCAGCCCTTCGGGCTCGACCCTGCAACTGACGCCGGCGTCGGCGATCACCGCCGGAGACCGGCTCGTCGTCATGGCCGGCGTCTGGAGCTCCGGCCGGGCCACGATCTCGGGCGTCACCGATACGGCGGGCAACACCTACACGAAGGCGACGAGCGTCACGGCGTCCGACGACACGCAGCTGAGTGTGTGGACGGCGCCCGTCACGGCGGGCGGCGGCACCAAGCCGACGATCACCGTGACGGCCACTGGCAGCGCCGACGTCGGAGGGGCCGCGCTCGAGTACGCCGGTCTGTCGACCGCGGCCGGCGTCGCCTCCGTCGACGCGTCCAAGACGTCGACCGGCACGTCGACGAGCTCCGGGTACGTCACGTCCGGCCCGACCGCGGCACTGACCGACGACAACGAGCTCGCGCTTGGCTTTTACGCCGACTCTGGATTCGGAAGGACCCTGACCGCCGACTCTGGCTACGCCGAGCGCGTCAACGTGTCGCCGGCGTCGGACATGGAGTTCGTCGCCGAGGACGCCGTCTTCGGCCGCGGTGACACGCCCGCCGCGCGCGTCTCGACCGGCGCGAGCACGCCGTGGACGATGGCGACGGTCGTGTTCAAGAGCGCTGCTCCAAGCCCGCCCGCGCTGTCCGTGAGCCCGTCCAGCCTGTCGTTCCGCGGCACCGCGGGCGGCGCGAGCCCGGCGGCCAAGACGCTCAGCGTCGCGAACGCCGGCGGCGGGACGCTGAACTGGACCGCGTCGGACGGCGCGCCGTGGCTGAGCGTGTCGCCCGGCAGCGGGACGAACGCCGGCACGATCACCGCGACCCCGGCGATCTCCGGCCTGGGGCCGGGCACCTACACCACCGACATCACGGTCACGGCGCCCGGCGTGAGTGGCTCGCCGGCGACGATCCCGGTGACCTTCACCGTGGACGCGCCCACGCCGCCCGCGCTCTCGGTCACGCCCGCGAGCCTCTCGTTCAGCGCGATGCAGGGCGGCTCCGCGCCGGCGGGCAAGACGCTCGCCGTCGCCAACACCGGCGGCGGGACGATGAGCTGGACCGCGGCGCCGGACGCCTCGTGGCTGGCCGTCACGCCGTCGTCGGGGACGGACGGCGGCACGCTGACCGTCACCTCGTCGATCAGCGGACTGGACACCGGCACCTACACCGCGACCGTGACGGTCACCGCGGCGGGTGCCGGCGGCTCGCCCGCGGCGATCCCGGTGACGCTGACGGTGACCGCGCCGGCGCCGCCCGCGCTGGCGGTGTCGCCGTCGAGCCTCGCGTTCACGGCGACCCAGGGGCAGGCCAGTCCGGCGGCCAAGACGGTCGCGGTCTCCAACACCGGCTCCGGCACGCTCGCCCTCACCGCCTCCGGCGACGCGGCGTGGCTCGCGGTCACGCCGGCGAGTGCGACGGCGCCGGCCACGCTGACCGTCGCGCCCAGCACCAGCGGGCTCGCGGCGGGGACGTACACCGCGACGGTCACCGTGACGGCGACCACGGCGGGAGCGACCGGCTCGCCGAAGACGGTCGCCGTCACGCTCACGGTGTCGCCGCCCGCGTCGAACCTGGTCGGCGCCTGGGGCTTCGACGAGGCGTCCGGGACGACCGCCGTGGACGCCTCCGGCCGCGGCAACGCGGGCGCGGTCGACGGTCCGGCGCGCACGGCGGCGGGGAAGTTCGGCGGGGCGCTGAGCTTCGACGGCATCAACGACTGGGTCACGATCCCCGACGCCGCCTCGCTCGATCTCACGACCGGCATGACGATGGAGGCATGGGTCCGTCCCAGCGCCACCGGAAGCCTGTGGCGGACCGTGATGCTCAAGGAGCAGCCGAGCGACCTCATCTACGCGCTCTACGCGGGCGACGGGACGGGCCGGCCGGCGGCGCACGTCTTCACGACCGCCGACAAGGGATTCAGCGGCACGACCGGCACGCCGCTGAACGCCTGGACCGACCTGGCGGCCACCTACGACGGCGCGACGCTGCGGCTGTACGTCAACGGCGTGCAGTCGAGCTCGAAGGCGGTGACGGGCGCGATCCGGGCGTCGGCCGGCGTGCTGCGGATCGGCGGCAACGGGAGCTGGGGCAACGAGTGGTTCTCGGGGCTGATCGACGAGGTGCGGCTGTACAACCGCGCCCTCACGGCGGCGGAGATCCAGACCGACATGGCGGCCCCCGTCACGCCCGGCTAGACCGCAGACGATCGCACCGGCGCACGGTAGCGTCCGGACTGTGAGCGCCGCCGCGCAGCAGGAGGAGGCCGTCCGCGTCTCGACGCTGGAGCTGTTCTTCGACCTCGTCTTCGTCTTCACGATCACGCAGCTGACCGCGCTGCTGGCGCACGACATGACGCTCGACGGCGCGCTGCAGGTCGTCCTCATGCTCGGCGTGATCTGGTGGATGTACTCCGGCTACGTCTGGCTCACCAACGCCGTCCAGACGGACCGCGCGGAGCGGCGCGTCCTGCTGCTCGGCGGGATGGCCGCGTACCTGATCCTCGCGCTGGCCGTCCCGCACGCGTTCGGCGACGGCGGGCCGGCGTTCGGCATCGCGTACCTGCTGGTCGTCGGCGTCCACCTCGGCCTCTTCGCGCGGACCAGCGACTCCGCCACGTTCAGCGCCGTGCTCGGGCTGGCGCCGTTCAACCTCGCCACGGCGCTGCTCGTCCTGGCGGGCGGGATCGCCGGCGGCGACGCGCAGTACGTGCTCTGGATCCTGGCGTTCGTGTGCGAATGGCTGACGCCGCGCTTCCTGCGCGGCGGCTTCACGATCGCCGCCGGGCACTTCGTCGAGCGCCACGGCCTCGTGATCCTGATCGCGATCGGCGAGTCGATCATCGCCGTCGGCGCCGGTGCGGCCCAGGCGCCGCTCGACCTCGAGCTCGCGGCGGTCGCCGTGGTCGGCCTCGCCGCGAGCGCGTGCCTGTGGTGGGCGTACTTCGGCGCCGGCGACGACTCGCGCGCCGAGGAGGCGATGGCCGCCGCGCCGCCGGAGGATCGCCCGCGGCTCGCCGTCGAGGCGTTCGGCTACTGGCACCTGCTGATGCTGCTCGGCATCATCGGCATCGCCGCGGCCGAGAAGAACGTCGTCGCCCACCCCTTCGACGCGCTCGCGGCAAGGCAGGCGGTGACGCTCGGCGCCGCCGCGGCGCTGTTCATGGCCGGCGACGTGCTGTTCCGCCGCACGCTGGGCATCTCACGCGGGCCGGCGCGCGCGCTGGCGGCGCTCGCCGCACTCGCGACGATCCCGCTCGGGCTGGCCGCCGCGGCGCTTCAGCTCGTGGCGCTGGTCGCGCTGCTGGCGGCCGCACTCGCGAGCGAGGGGCGGACGGCGATCAGCGGCGCCCGGTGAAGAAGAGGACCAGCGCGACGATCGCGAGCGCGAACAGCAGCGGATGCACGATCACGCCGCCGGCGATGGCGATGATCAGGAGGACGATGGCCAGGATCAGGAGCATGTCGGTTCATTACCCAGCTGGGGCCTCGCCCACTCCGAGGCGTCAACTACCCTGCACGGCCAGCCGCCGCGGCTACTGCCGCGGGCGGGCCTCGCCGCCGCACTGGTAGTCCACATACCACAGCATGTGGCGCGAGATCGAGACGATTCCGCGGAGAACTCCCATGACCCTGTTGTACCCGCAATTGTGCGAATAGCCACGGTCATCGGCAATCGCCCCCAGTTCGTGAAGGCGGCTGCCGTCTCGCACCGGCTGCGCGAGCGTGCGGAGGAGGTGCTCGTCCACACCGGACAGCACTACGATGACGCGCTCTCTCGCGTGTTCTTCGACGAGCTCGAGCTGCCGCGGCCCGAGCACCGGCTGGAGCTCGGCGGCGGCTCCAACACGTCCCAGACGGCGCGCATGCTGTCCGCGCTCGAGCCGCTGCTCGCCGCCGAGCGAGCGGACGCCGTGCTCGTCTACGGCGACACGAACTCGACGCTCGCCGGCGCGCTGGCGGGCGCGCAGGCGGGCATCCCGGTCGCCCACGTGGAGGCGGGCATGCGCTCGTACGACCGCACGATGCCGGAGGAGCTCAACCGCGTCCTCGCCGATCACGCGTCGTCGCTGCTGCTGTGCTCGTCGCAGGCCGCGGCGGAGACGCTGCGCGCGGAGCGCGTCGCCGGCGAGGTCGCCGTCGTGGGCGACGTGATGGTCGACGTGTTCGAGCTGCTCGCGCCGCGCGCCGACCAGGCCACGCTCGCGCGGCTCGGCGTGGAGCCCGGCGGCTACCTGCTCGCCACCGCCCACCGCGCCGGCAACGTCGACGATCCGAAGCGCCTGGCCGCGCTCGTCGAGCTCCTGCACGCGCTGCCGGGGCCGGTCGTCCTCCCGCTGCACCCGCGCACACGCGCGCGCGTGCGGGAGGCCGCCCTCTCGCTCGACGGCGTGATCGTGGCGCCGCCGCTCGGCTACCTCGAGTTCGCGGCCCTGCTGCTCGGCGCGCGGCGCGTGCTGACCGACTCGGGCGGCGTGCAGAAGGAGGCCTACCTCGCCGGCGTGCCGTGCATCACCCTGCGCGCCACGACCGAGTGGCGCGAGACCGTCCAGGCCGGCTGGAACACGCTCGTGGACCTCGACGCGCCGGCCGCGCTCGCCGCGCTCACGCGCGAGCCGCCGCCGGACCGCCCGCCGCTCTACGGCGACGGCCGCGCCGGGGAGCGCGTCGTGGATGCCCTGCTAAGGATGGTCGCGTGATCCGCATCGGCGTCGCCGGCCTCGGCTACTGGGGCCCGAACCTCGCGCGCAACTTCGCCGCCATCCCCGGGTGCGAGCTGGCCTGGTGCTGCGACGCCTCCGAGCAGCAGCGCGCTCGCTGGGCGCCGGCGTTCCCGGGCGCCCGCTTCACCGCGGACCTGCAGGACCTGCTGGACGACCCGGAGCTGGACGCCGTCGTGCTCGCCACCCCGGTCCCCACCCACGGCCCGCTGGCCGAGCGCGTGCTGGGCGCCGGCAAGCACTGCTTCGTCGAGAAGCCGCTGGCGTACTCGGTCGCCGAGGCGCAGGCCGCCGTCGCCGCGGCCGAGCGCGCCGGGCGCATCCTGATGGTCGGCCACCTGCTCGTCTACCACCCCGGTGTCAGCAAGCTCGAGGAGATCTCCGCCGCCGGCGATCTCGGCGACATCCACTACATCTACTCCAATCGCCTGAACCTGGGGAAGCTGCGGGCGGACGAGAACGCGCTGTGGTCGCTCGGCGCGCACGATGTGTCGGTCGTCCTGCACCTCGCCGGGGAGGAGCCGGAGCTGGTCGAGGCGCGTGGCGAGTCCTACATGCGCAAGCCCGTCGAGGACGTCGTGTTCTGCTTCCTGCGGTTCCCGAGCGGGCTGGCAGCGCACCTGCACCTGTCCTGGCTGGACCCGCACAAGTCGCGCAGCTTCACGCTGGTCGGCTCCCGCAAGATGGCGACCTTCGACGACATGGAGCTCGAGCGCAAGGTCACGGTCTACGACAAGGGCTTCGATCAGGACGTGCGCTCCTACGGCGAGTACATCACCCGAGCGGGCGACATCCACAGCCCCGCGATCGGCAACCGCGAGCCGCTGCGGATCGAGTGCGAGCACTTCGTGGAGTGCATCCGCGACGGGCGCACGCCGCGATCCGACGGCGAGGCTGGGCTGCGCGTGGTGCGGGTGCTCGAGGCGCTGCAGGACAGCCTGGACACGTCACGCCGCGTGTAGTCTCGCTCTCATGAGCGACCGCTTCACACCCGGCGACCCGCTTTCCGGCTACCGGACCACGCCCCCGCCGGGCGCGGGAGGGCCGCCGCCGGCGGTGCACGTCGGCGGCCCCGTGGCGGGGCGGTACACGCTCGCCGGCTGGTGGCGCCGGGTCGGCGCGCACGTCATCGACGGCCTGATCATCTGCGTGCTGGCGCTCGTCCTGCTCGTCGCGATCACGGCGCCGTTCAGCATCGGGTTCTTCGTCAACGACACCGTCGGCGTCGGCGCCGTGATCGTCGGGCTGGTGTTCGCCTGCCTGTGCGTCTTCATCGCCGCGCTCGTCTACGCGCCCGCGATGATGGCCCGCACCAACGGCCGCACGCTCGGCCGGATGGCGACCGGCATCCGCGTCGTGCGCGCGAGCGGCGAGCCGTTCACGTTCGGCTTCGCGATGCTGCGCGAGGTCGCGGTCAAGTGGCTGCTGTTCAACGCCGTCGGCGGCTCGGTCACGTTCGGGATCGCGGCGCTGGTCGACTACCTGTGGCCGCTGTGGGACGAGGAGAACCGCGCGCTGCACGACTACGTGGTCAACACGCGCACGGTGCTCGCATGAACCGCTACGGGCTGTTCGGCAAGCTCCAGGCGCACCCCGGCCAGGGCGACGCGCTGGCGGGCCTGCTGCTCGGCTCCGGCGGCTCGGCGATGCCGGGCTGCGAGCTGTACGTGATCAACCGCTCGCCGGAGGACCCGGACGCGATCTGGGTCTACGAGGTCTGGACGAGCCGCGAGGCGCACGCGGCATCGCTCGAGCTGGAGCCCGTACGGGACACGATCCAGCTCGCGATGCCGCTGATCGCGGGCTTCTCAGACCGGGTCGAGCTGCTGCCCGTCGGTGGGCAGGGCCTGCCCCGCGAGGCTTGAGCGGCCCGCGTCGGTCCAGATGATCTGGTCGCGGGCAGGGCCGACGCCGATCAGCGCGATCGGCACGCCGATGAAGTCGCTGATGAACGCGAGGTAGTCGCGCGCGGCCTGCGGCAGGTCGCGCTCGTCGCGGACGCCGCTGATGTCCTCGTCCCAGCCCGGGAGCTGCTCGTACTCGCCGACCGCCTGGTGCATCACGGTCTGGTGGTACGGATAGTGGTCGAAGCGCGCCTCTTCGGCCCCACGGTAGTGCGTGCAGACGTTCAGCGAGCCGAGGCCGGTCAGCACGTCGAGCTTCGTGATCGCGAGGTGCGTGAGCGAGTTGATGCGGGTCGCGTAGCGCAGCGCCACCAGGTCGATCCAGCCGACGCGGCGGGCGCGGCCGGTGGTCGTGCCGTACTCGCCGCCGGCCTCGCGCAGCGTGACGCCGAGGTCGTCGTCGAGCTCGGTGGGGAACGGGCCGGCGCCGACGCGCGTGGCGTAGGCCTTGGCGATGCCCCAGATCTCGTCGATGTCCTTGGGGCCGACGCCGGTGCCGGTGCAGGCGCTCGCGGAGACCGGGTTGGAGCTGGTGACGAACGGATACGTGCCGTGGTCGATGTCCAGCAGCGTCCCCTGCGCGCCCTCGAACACGACGGTGCCGTCGTGGTCGAGCACGTCCCAGGTGAGCCGCGCGGTGTCGGCGACGTACTGGGCGATGCGGTGCCCGTAGGTCAGGTAGTCCTCGGTCATCGACTGCAGGTCGAGCTCCGGGGACTTCGCGTACGGGCGCAGCGAGAGCCGCTTGGGCTCCATCGCGGCGACGATCTTCTTCTTGAGGATCTTCTCGTCCAGCAGGTCCTGCACGCGGATGCCGAGCCGGGCCGCCTTGTCGGCGTAGCAGGGGCCGATGCCGCGCCGCGTGGTGCCGATCTGCAGGCGGCCGAGCTTCGCCTCGCCCGCGTGGTCGAGCAGCATGTGGTACGGCATGATCAGGTGCGCGTTGGCGCTGATGCGCAGCCCGGAGAGGTCGACGCCCTTGGCGCGCAGGTCGTCCAGCTCGCCCGTGAGGACCTTCGGGTCGATCACGACGCCGTTGCCGATCGCGCACAGCTTGCCGGGATAGAGGATCCCGGAGGGGATCAGGTGGAACTTCCACGGCACGCCGTCGCGGACGATGGTGTGTCCCGCGTTGTTGCCGCCCTGGAAGCGGATCACGAGATCCGCGCGCTCGGCAAGGAGGTCGACGACCTTGCCCTTGCCCTCGTCGCCCCACTGGGCGCCCACGATCACGATGCCGGCCATGTCGTGAGTTCAGTCTAGGCGCTCCGGCGCGGGCGCCCGTACGGCGAGGGCTCCTCGTCCCACGTGGAGTCGTCGAACGGGTCCCAGCCGCCGGGCGCGGCCGGCGGCTCGGGCTCGGCGGCGGGCAGCCGGTCGGCCGCGAACATGCGGTTGTCGTCGCCGAACAGCGGCAGCGGGTCCCCGCAGATCTCCCAGATGCGGCTGACCGTGCGCTCGCCGATCTGGCGCTTGAGCGGGCCGGCGGGATGGCCGTCGCCCTCGGGATCCTCGCGGCCGACGAGGTTCGTCGTCAGTAGCAGCGCGCGGCCGTCCTCGTAGCGCGTGTTGACGATCGTGTAGAGCTGCTCGAGCACCCAGTCGGTGGTCTGCTCGGCGCCGACGTCGTCGACGTGCAGCAGGTCGACCGAGCACAGCCGGTCGATCAGCTCGCTGAGCGAGAAGTGCGAGTCCTCGTCGTAGGTCTCGCGCAGCATCGCGAGCAGCCGCGGGAGGCTGTAGATCGCGACCGTGCGGTCGGCCTCGAGCGCGGCCTTGGAGATCAGCATCGCGAGCGTCGTCTTGCCGGTGCCGACGTCGCCGGTGAACCAGATGCCGCGCCCCTGGTCGAGGTTCTCGCCGATCGCGTTCACGTACGCTCGCACGGCGCGCACCTGGTGCTCGTTCGCGCGCGCGATCGAGAGGACCGGCTCGCGGTCGAACGCCACGCCGCGGAAGCGCTTCGGCAGCCGGCCCGCGACCGCCCCGGCGCGCTTGCGCGCGAGCCGCTTCGGCCGGCAGGTGCAGGGATACGCCCGCCGGCGCTCCTCGTCGTAGAGGAAGCCGGAGCCGTCGCAGCGCCCCTCGAGGCAGGCGTCCATCAGTACCGGTCGTCCCCGACGTATGACATGAAGCGCGGGAACTCCTTCTGGAAGGTCAGCTCGACGGTCCCGAGCCCGCCGTTGCGGTGCTTGGCGATGATCAGGTCCGCGATGCCCTCGCGCTCGGACTCCTTGTCGTAGTACTCGTCGCGGTAGATGAACATCACGAGGTCGGCGTCCTGCTCGATCGCGCCCGATTCGCGCAGATCCGACAGGACGGGGCGCTTGTCGGTGCGCTGCTCGACGCCGCGGTTGAGCTGGCTGAGCGCGATCACCGGCACCTCGAGCTCGCGCGCGAGCGTCTTCAGCCCGCGGCTGATCTGCCCGATCTGCTCGACGCGGTTCTCGACGTCGCCGCCCGCGCGCATCAGCTGCAGGTAGTCGATCAGGATCAGCCCGAGGCCGTCGGCGTGCTGCTGCGCCAGCCGCCGCGCCTTCGCGCGCACGTCGAGCACCGACAGGTCCGAGCTGTCGTCGACGTAGAGCCCGGACTCCGCCAGCCGGTTCGAGGCCTGCAGGATCTTCCCCCAGCGCGACTGCGGCACCTTGCCCTTGCGCAGGTCGTCGCCCTTGATGGATGCCTGCGACGCGATGAACCGCTGCGCGAGCTCCCCCTCGCCCATCTCGAGGCTGAACAGTGCGACCGCCTTGCCGGATCCGAGCGCGGCGTTCTCCGCGAAGTTGGCCATCAACGCGCTCTTTCCCATCGACGGCCTCGCCGCGAGGATGATGAGGTTGCCGGGCTGGAAGCCGCCCGTGATGGTGTCGAGGTCCTCGAAGCCCGACGGCGTGCCCGTGATCGCGGTGCCCTCGAGTGAGAGCTTCTGCAGCTTGTCGAGCTCGGAGTGCAGGAGCTGCTCGATCGAGCGGAAGTCCTTGCGCGAGTCCTCGTGCGCGACCTCGAGGATCGCGCGCTCGGCCATGTCCACGAGCTCGCGCGGGCGGCCTTCGTGGCCGTGGACCTGCGCCTGGATCTCGTACGCCGCGTTCAGCAGCCGCCGCAGCATCGCGTTCTCGCGCACGATGCGCGCGTACTGGCGGACGTTGCCGACCGCGGGGACCGAGCCGGCGAGCAGCTCGACGGCGGCCGGGCCGCCGGCGAGATCCAGCGTGCCGCTCTGCTTGAGGTGCTCGACCAGCGTCAGCGCGTCGACCGGCTCGCCGACCGTGTGCAGGTCCAGCATCGCCTGGAAGATGCGGCCGTGCGCCTCGCGATAGAAGTCCGCCGGCTGCAGCCGCTCGTCGATGATCAGCGCCGGCAGCGCGGTGTCCGAGAGCAGCACCGCGCCGAGCACCGACTGCTCGGCCTCGAGGTTCTGGGGCGGAGCGAGCGGGCCTTGACCGAACCCGTTCGCGTGCCCGTTGGTGCCGTTCGGCGCGCTCATCGGGCGCCGGAGTCTAGGCCGCCGTTCGGATGCGAACGCACGTTCTCCCCGCTACCTGCGGAGGATTCGCCACTCGGGCTCGCAATCGAGCGCCGGCCCGGCAGGCTTGCGACCGCGGGCGCCGCCGGGTCCGCCCGGCGGCGCGAGTCGTCGCGCGGCGCTACTTCTGCTCGACGACCATCGTCTTGATGGTCGCGATGACGCCGTCCTCGACCTCGACCTCGACCATGCGGGTGCCGACCGTGCGGATCGGCTCCTCGAGGTTCACCTTGCGGCGGTCGATCTCGATGCCGCGCGCGTCCTTGATCGCGTCGGCGATGTCCTGCGCGGTGACCGAGCCGAAGAGACGGCCGTCGTCGCCCGCCTGGTGCGGGATCGTCAGCACGGTGCGGCTGAGCACCGCCGCGGCGTCCTGCGCGCGCTGCGTGGCCTGGGCGGCCGCGCGGTCGCTGGCCTCCTGGCGCTTCTGCGCGGCGGCGACGGCGCCCTTGGTCGCGGGCTCGGCGAGCTTGCGCGGGATCAGGTAGTTGCGCAGGTAGCCCTTCGAGACGTCGACGACCGTCCCGCGGCTGCCGAGCTGCTCGTGGTCCTGCAGGAGGATGGCCTGCGGCATGGCCCTAGTCGCGCCCGCGCCGGCCGCGGCCGCCGCCGCCCTCGCGCTCGTCGTCGCGCCCGCCGCCCTCGCCGACGTACGGCAGCAGCGCCAGCTCACGCGCGCGCTTGACCGCGCGGGCGACCTGGTTCTGGTGGCGCCGGCAGGCGCCCGTGATGCGCCGCGAGCGGATCTTGCCCCGGTCGGAGACGAACTTCCGGAGGGCGTTGATGTCCTTGTAGTCGACGAACTCGACCTTGTCGCGGCAGTACTGGCAGGACTTGCGCCGCCCGCCGCCGCCTCCTGCCTTGCGATCACGCCGGCGCGTCGGCCGGCTGCGCTGCTTTGCCACTGTCTGAAGACCTCTCTAGCTGCTTCCGTTGCGCGCCCCGCGCGCGCGAGGCCGGGCGCCATCTGGCGCAAGGCCGAACAGGGTAGCGGATCACGTTGGCCGGACAGATGTCAGGAACACGCCCGCGCGCGCGACCCTGTGCGAAGAAAGCGCAACGAATCTGCGGAGGAACCGGCAATTCCCGTCGAGTCGTCGGGACCCGACCGTAGACTCGCCCGAGAACTTGAGTTTCGCCTCTGCGTCCTCCGATCAGGGCCTCAGGCGAGGTTACACAGGCAGCTGAAAGGAGCCACCTAGAGATGGCCGCCACCAACATCAATCGCGTCGTCCTCACGGGCAACCTGACGCGCGACCCCGAGCTTCGCTCGACCCCCGGCGGCATGTCCGTGTGCTCGCTGCGGATCGCCTCCAACACGCGCCGCAAGGACGGGGCGACGGGGGAGTGGGGCGACAAGCCCAACTACTTCAGCGTCACCGTCTGGGGCGCGCAGGGCGAGAACTGCGCCCGCTTCCTGTCCAAGGGCCGGCCGGTCTGCATCGACGGCCGCCTGGAGTGGCGCGAGTGGCAGGACCAGTCGGGCAACAAGCGCGAGTCGATCGAGATCGTGGCCGACGCCGTGCAGTTCCTCGGCGGCCGCGACGACGCCCCGATGGGCGGCGGCGGCGCGGGCAACGGCTTCGCCCCGCACTCGGACGTCCCGGCCGACACGTCGGACTTCGCGCCGCAGCCGGTCGGCGCGCGCAACAGCGCGCCCGCGGACGACGACATCCCGTTCTAGGCGCTCGGGCCGGCGGATTCGTCCGCCGGGCCGCCGGGCTCCCGCCGGGCGGCGAAGCCGCCCGGCACCGCGCCGCGCTCGGACGCGCCGCAGGCGCCGTGACCGGCGCGTGCGCTAGTTCCGCGACGCGCTGTCGCCGCCGGCCGCGACGCGCGCGCGGCCGCTGCTGACGCCGCGGCGGATCATCGCGGAGTAGCCGTCGTCGGGCAGCTCACGCGCCGCCTCGCCGGCGAGCTCGTAGTGGCGTGCCGCGGCCGGGAGGTCGCCCGTGTCCTCGTAGGCCTTCGCGAGGTTCAGGTGCAGCGACGGGTAGAAGCCGCGCACGCGCTCCGGTCCCGCGGCGTCGGCGTGCCCGAGCGCGCGGAGGTTCCACTCCACGGCGGCGAGTGGGTCGGGCTGGTGTCGCGCGAGGTAGTGCGCGGCGACGCAGGCGTCGAAGTCGTCGGTGCGGGCGTCCCACGCCTGCTCGAACAGGGCGGGATCCCCGGTCATCATGCCCTGCGCGCAGAGCTGGACGACCGGGTTGCGATCCAACGGGGCTACTGGGCTTCGACCGGCTCCGGCTCGGGAACCACGGCCGTGGCCGACGGACGCAGGTCCGGCGGCTCGGGCGTGCCCGGGCGGAGCTTGATGATCCGGAAGCGCAGCACGCCGTCCGTGATCTTCAGGTTGTGATCGAGCTGCTCCAGCAGCGAGGACGGACCCCTGAACTGGATCAGGTGGTAGTCCGCCTCCGGGTGCTTGCGCACCTCGTAGGTCGTCTGGCGGGTGCCCCAGTCGTGGCGCCCGATGAACTCACCCGTGCGATCGATCAGGTCGGCGACGTCGGCCACGATCTGCTCGCGACGCTCGGCCTCGACGGCAGGATCGAGCAGCAGGGTCAGGTCGTAGATATGCGTTCCGCTCGCCATTGCGGTCGCGGATGGTAGCAACGTGGGGCGAACGCCCCGGCCCGCGAGCTAGGACGAACATGCGGCTCGACATAGTGCGGCGCGTCCGCTGGGGCAACGTCGCCCTCGCGGCCACGGCGATCGCGTTGCTCGCCGCCGCGGTCGCCTGGCCCCGCCTGGCCGCGCCGCCCCCGGCCCTGCCGCCGGACGCCGCCAGGCCGCTGGAGCGGGCCGGCGGGGGCGAGACGGATCCGCAACGCCCGGCGACGGACCGAGGCGTGGCGCCGCGGCCGGACCGGACGCGCGGGGGCGGGGCGAAGACGCGCGGGGCGGGCGCGGGGCACGCAGGGGCGCGGCCCGGCGATCCGCGCCGTGGCGGCGCGGATCGCCGGAGCGAGGCGAAGACGCGCCGGGCCGGCGCCGGGCGTAGGAAGCCGCGCGGGGGCGACTCGGGCCGCGCGAAGACGCGGCCCGGCGATTCGCGGCAGGGCGGCACTGGCGACCCCGGCGATGCGCCGCGCCGGGGCGGGAAGGCCCCGCGTGGCGGCGGGGACGCCCCGCGTCGCGGCTCGCGCCGCGCCGGCTCGCCGGCCGCGGACGCGCCGCGCGTCGTGCCCGCGCCCCAGGGCCTGGCCGGCGGCGAGTTCTCGTTCGAGCGCTAGTGCCCGGCCGGCGTGCCGGCCTTGGCGCGGATGTCGGCGATCTGCTCGTCGATCCAGTCGCCCGGGTCGCGCGACGTGACGATCTCCTCCAGGCCGCGGGCGCGGCGGGCGCGCGACTCCGGAGACATCGTCAGCGCGTCGTAGATCGCGTCCGCGAGCTCCTGCACGTCGAACGGGTTGACCGACAGCGCGAACTCGCCGAGCTCCTCGTGGGCGCCCGTGTTCTCCGACAGGATCGAGACGCCGTTGCGCTCGTTCACCAGCGGCCCCTCCTTGGCCACCAGGTTCATGCCGTCGAACATCGCGTTGACCATCATCACGTCGTAGTGCTTGTACGACGCGACCGCCTCGTCGAGGTCGTCGCGCAGCTTGAGGTCGATCGGCATCCAGTCCGGCGTCCCGTGCCGGTGGTTGACCACGGCGACCAGCGCCTCGATCTTCTCCAGGTACTCCGCGTACTCCGGCACGTCGGTCCGCGACGGCATCAGCTGCGCCGTGAACGTGATCCGCTCGGCGTACTCCGGGTGCTGCTCGAGGAAGATGTCGAACGCGGTGAACCCGCGCAGGACGTTCTTGGACAGGTCGGCGCGGTCGACGCGCAGGATCGAGTACTCGCGCCGCCGCCGCAGGACCCGCTCCTCGAACTCGCGCACGCGCGGCCGGCGGGCCACGCCGCGAGTCGCCTCGTAGTCGATCGGCAGCGGGTATGCCCGCACCCATACCTCGCGGTCGCCGCACTGGACGACGCCGTCCTTGAAGTCGACCTCGAGATCCATCAGGTCGCGGCAGCACTGCAGGAAGTTGCGCTGGTAGGAGCGCGTATGGAAGCCGACGATGTCGTTGGCCAGCACGCCCTCGTAGATGTCGTTGCGGATCCGCGTCGGGAGCACGCGCCAGGCGTCAGGCTGCGTCCACGGGATGTGCACGAAGTGGTGCAGGAAGACGTCAGGGCGCGCCTCGCGGACCATCGCCGGGAGCCCGTACAGGTGGTAGTCGTGCACCATCACGACCGGCTCGGACTGCCCCTCGATCTCCTCCACCACCGCCGAGGCCAGGTCCGCGTTGACGCGCTGGTAGCCGTCGTCGAACGCGATCACCTCGTGGGTGCGGATGTCCGGCGCGTTGCTCTGGTCCCACAGGTAGTGCTGGATGAACCAGAGCATCGGATTGGCGATTATGTTGTAGAAGCCGTCGTAGGCCTCGGGGTCGGACTCCACAAAGCGCACGCGGAACGTGCCGCCCTCCGGCGCCTCCACCTCGAACGGCCGCCCGCCGTTGTCGCGCGCGACCTTCGTGTCCGCCTCGGTCATCGCCGACGCGATCCAGATCGCGTCGCGGTGGGAGGCCAACCCCGTCAGCGCGGTCACCAGGCCGCCGGTCCCGCGTTTGACCGAGCCGTCCTCCTGGTAGGTCACCGGCCCTCGATTGGAGACGAGGACCAGCGGCGCGTTGGAGCTCATTTCAGAGGACCTCGGAGAAGATTCGGAGATAGTCACGAAGGTAGCGTGGCGTGAGGAAGTTCGCCCGCACATGCTCCTTTCCCTGACGGCCCAGCGAGCTGCCGAGCGACGGGTCCTCGATGATCGCGAGGCAGCGCGCTGCGCAGTCCCCGACCGACCGCACGAGGTAGCCGGTCACGCCGTCGGTGACCTGCAGCGGGATGCCGCCGACGTCGCCGCCGATGAACGGACGCCCCTTCCAGAGCGCCTCCGAAACCGTCAGCCCGAACCCCTCGCGGGTGGATTTCTGCACCACCACGTCGGCCAGCGACTGGAACGCGTTCACCTCGATCGCGCCCACGTTGTTGAAGTTGTTGAGGATGTGGATGTCCTCATCGCCGGCCGCGTGCGCGAGCGTCGAGTTGTAGAAATCCCACCCTTCCGGGTCATCGGATGCCATGGATCCGACAAGCGCGAGCTGCACGTCGGGACGCGACTGCTTCACGATCCGGTAGGCGTCGATCACGCCCAGCGGGTCCTTCCACGGGTCGAAGCGCGAGACCTGGCAGATCATCGGGCGGTTGACGTCGATCCCGAACTGGCGGCAGACGTAGACCGCGTCGTCGTGCGAGAGCGCCATGTTCTTCGGCGTCAGCGGGTCGATCGCCGGCGGGACGATGTTCACGCCGCCGTTCATGCCGTCGGGGACGTAGCCCTGGACGTGGAACAGCGACGCCGGGTAGCGCTGGATGTACGGCAGCAGCTGCTCGAGCGTCTGCGGGTTCGGCGTCGAGATGTCGATGTGGCAGCGCCAGATCCACGCGCGCGCCTTCTCCGGGGCGAGCGACGGCAGCGCGGCCGGCTGCGGGTCGTGCACCACGCAGACGTCCCACCCGCGCGAGAGCTCGCGCGCGTTCATCTCGTTGTAGGAGCGCCAGACGTGCCACTGCTCCTCGGTCAGGTCCTGCGGGTTGCCCTGGAGCGCGTTGTGCATCAGCTTCGTGGAGTTGAAGAACTCCTCGCGCCCGTAGATCACCTGCCACTCCACCTCGAGCCCGACGTCGCGCATGAGCGGGACGAGCGTGTAGAGGATCTCCGACACGCCGCCGCCGAACGCGGTCGCCGACAGATGGACGACGCGCCGCCCCTTCAGCGGCTCGGCGAGCTCGCGGATCTCCTCGATCAGGTCGCGGCCGACGATGTGGGTGTAATCGGCGAGGCTCTTGTGAGCCAGCACGACGGGCTGCAGCACGCGACGAGCCTAACTCAGCCGCCGGATCGCGCCGATGCGCCCTGACGGTCGCCGACGTTCGTGATCACGTCGCCGCCGCGGCGGTAGGTCGAGCGCTGGAACGTCTCGGCGGCCGGCGCCGCCGCCCGCCTCATGACGGCAGCACCAGCGAGAACGTCGTCGCGCCGGGGATCGAGCGCACCGTCAGCCGGCCGTGCATGCGGTCGGCGAGCTCGCGCGCGATCGCGAGGCCGAGGCCGGCTCCCTGGGCCTCCTCGTTGGAGGTGAAGAACGGCTCGAAGATGTGCGGCATGTTCTGGTGCTTGATCCCGAGGCCCCGATCGGAGACCTCGAGCCGAACGTGCCCGTTGCTGCGGTTGGCCGAGACGCGAACGCCGGTTCCGGGCGGCGTGTGGCGCAGCGCGTTGTCGAGCAGGATGCGCAGGACCTGTGCGACGCGCTCGGGGTCGCACTCGAGCTCGATCGGGTCCGGCCGCAGGTCGAGCGTGACCTCGGACCGGTGGCGCGTGGCGGCCGGCGTGAACTCCGCCGCGACCTCGCGCGCGAGCTGGCCGACGTCGGTCGGCTCCGGCCGAAGCTCCAGCGCGCCCGCCTCCAGGCGCGAGAGGTCGAGCAGCTCGACCGAGAGGTTGCGCATGCGGTCGACCTGTCCGCGGATCTGGTCCAGGAACTGGCGCCGCGTCTCCTCGTCGAGGTCCTCGTCGGCGAGCAGCTCGAGGAAGCCGCCGAGCGAGAAGATCGGCGTGCGCAATTCGTGCGACGCCGACGCGATGAACTGCTTGCGCGCGCGGTCGAGCCGCGCGAGCTGGTTCTGCATGTCGTCGAACGCCGCCGCGAGGCGCCCGAGCTCGTCGTCGGCGTCCGCCCGGATCGGCTGCGAGAAGTCGCCGGCGGCGACCTTGCGCGCGGCGGCCTCGAGCCGCTTCACGCGCGCGGCCAGCGCCCGCGCGACGAGGTAGCCGGCGAGCACGGCGATGAAGAGCGCGATGCCCCCGGAGATCAGCACCTGGCGGCGGATCAGCCCGACGTTGTCCTGCACGTCGGAGAGCGAGTCGGCGAACACCGCGGCGCCGGTGACGTGGTGCTCCTCGTCGAACGTCGGCTGGGCGACCATCACCTGCCGCCCCGCGCTCGTCGGCCCCGTCCGCGTCACCTCGCGGTGGGTCTTGATCGCCTGCACCGCGAGCTCGCGCACGTCGTTCTGGCTGACGCCGTCACCGGGCTTGGAGTCGGCGACCGCGAACGGCCCGAGCGCCGCGACGGTGTAGATGATCACCTCGGCCCCGGAGGCGTCGGCCGCGCGCCGCGTCGCCTTCTCGCGCCGGTCCCGGTTGCGCTTGCTCTGGGCCACGCGGCGCTTGCCCTCGGCCGCCTGCTCCTCGCGGATCGCCTTGGGCGCCTTCGCGTCGACGGTCACATGCTGCGGGTCGTTGGCGGGCAGCACGCGCGCGACCGTGGGCAGATAGCGCTTGCTGTCGCCGACGAGGCCGTTGAGCCGCTGGCTGGTGAGGCTCGCCTCCAGGCGCGGCGTGACCGACAGGTAGATCGTCCCGATCGCGCCGGCGACGATCAGGGCGAAGATGACCGCGAGGCGGTTGCGCAGGGACCGGAGCCCCGGCAACTCACGTCTCCTCGTCCCGGAACCGGTAGCCGACGCCGCGCACCGTGAACAGGTACTCCGGCTCCTTCGGGTCCGCCTCGATCTTCTCGCGCAGGTGGCGGATGTGGACGTCGATCGTGCGCGGGTCGCGGTAGGCCGAGTCGCCCCACACCCGCGCGAGCAGCATGTCGCGCGTGAAGACGCGGCCCGGCGAGCGCGCCAGCGCGGCGAGGATCTCGAACTCGACGTAGGTCGTCGCGATGACGTCGCCGTTGCGCGAGACGGTGCGCTTGCCGGGATCGATGCGCAGCCCGCGCACGTCGATCGCGCGCTCGTCGTCGGCGTCGGCGCGCGCCATCCCGGAGCGCCGCAGCGCCGCCTTCACGCGCGAGCGGAACTCGCGCATCGAGAACGGCTTGGTGATGTAGTCGTCGGCGCCGAGCTCGAGGCCGAGGACCTTGTCGATCTCCTCGGACTTCGCGGTCAGCATGATGATCGGCACCGTCTCGCCCTTGGCGCGCAGGCGGCGGCACACCTCCAGCCCGTCCATCCGCGGCAGCATCACGTCGAGCACGACGAGGTCGAAGACCTGCTCGGAGAAGCGCGCGAGGGCTTCCCGCCCGTCTGCCGCGTGGACGACCTCGTAGCCGTCGCGCTGCAGGGGAAAGGACAGGAGCGTCTGAATGGGCTGCTCGTCGTCTACGAGCAGGATGCGGGGGGCTCGGTCTGCCATGACCTACCGTCGCCAAGGATAGTGGCGCCGAAGGTACCCTCGGCTGCGGTGCTCGACGCTCGCGTGTACCGGACCGCCTTCCTGCCGGCGCTGGTCGCGCTGTTCGTCGCCGCGTTCGCGCTCGCGGACCGCCCGGCCCCGGCCCCGTCGCCACTGCCCGCTGACGCGTTCAGCGGCAAGCGCGCCTACGGCAACGAGGTGGCGCCGGAGCCCGAGTCGCTGCTCGGGATGGCGCGCGACTTCCCGTCGCGCGCGCCCGGCTCGCCCGGCGACAACGGGCTCGCGGACCGCGTCGCGCGCGTCTTCGCGGTGCCGGACGACCTCGGCAGGCGCTCCGCGTTCGAGGTCCAGCGCACGACCACGCGCGCGCACACGCCGGACGGGACGGCCGACATCGTCACGGTCACCGGCACGCGCCCCGGGCTCTCGAGCCGCCGCATCGTGGTCCTGGCGCATCGCGACGCACGCGGGCGTCCCGGGCTTGCGGAGCTGTCGGCGACCGCGACGCTGCTCGAGCTCGCGCGCGTGTTCAAGACGCGCGAGCTCAACAAGACACTCGTGCTCGTCTCCACCTCCGGGGCGCAGACGGGGTTCGCGGGCGCGCGCGCATGGGCCGAGGCCAACAAGGGGACGCCGGTCGACGCCGTGATCGTGCTCGGCGACGTCGGCGGCGAGCAGGTGCACAAGCCGCTGGTCGTGTCGTGGCCGGACGGGTCGGGCGGCGTCCCGCTCGGCCTCGAGCGCACCGTGCAGGCGGCCGTCCGGGCGGAGACCAAGAACGACCCCGGCGCGCCCCGCGCGATCGTGCAGTGGGTGCGGCGCGCGTTCGGCGTGACCGTGTCCGAGCAGGGACCGATCGCCGCCGCGGGCCTGCCCGCGACGCTGATCTCGCAGTCCGGCGAGCGCGGCCCCGATCCCGGCGAGCCCGTGGTCGACTCGTATGTCGAGCGCTACGGGCGCGCGGTGCTGCGCGCCGTCACCGCGATCGACGCCGCCGGGCCGCGCGCGGGACGGGCGTTCAGCGGCGCGCCGCACGGGATCGTGACGATGCGCAACGTGCTTCCGGACTGGGCCGTGCGGCTCGTGATCGCCACGCTGCTGCTGCCCGCGCTGCTCGTCGCGCTCGACGCCTTCTTCCGCGCCCGCCGCCGGCGCGTACCGGTCACCCACGCGTTCCGCCGGCTCGCGGTGGCGGCGGTGCCGGTCGTCGCCGCGTGGATCATCCTGCGGCTGTTCGGCGCCGTCGGCCTGCTGCCTGCGACCGACGGCCCGGTGCTCCCGGACGTCTACCCCGTCGACGCGAGCGCGCTCGAGGCGATCGCCGCCGCCGCCGTCTTCGCCGCGGTCGCGTGGTACGTCGCGCGGCGCGCGCTCGCGCGCCCCTGCACGCCCGACGGGTACGCGATCGCGACCGGGCTGTCGATCTGCGTGCTGGCCGCGCTGGTGTGGGTGCCGAACCCGTACGCCGCCGCGCTGCTGCTGCCGGCCGCGCACCTGTGGCCGTGGGCGGCCGGCGCCCGGCGGCTGCGGACCGGCGCGGCGGCCGCGCTCGCCGGGCTGGCCGTGCCCTTGGTCGCGCTCGCCTCCCTGTCGATCGCGCTCGGCCTCGCGCCGCCTGACCTCGCGTGGGCGAGCGTGCTCGCCGTCGCCGGCGGCCACGGGCTCTGGAGCGCGCTCGTGCTCGCCGCCTTCGCGGCCGCGTTCGCGCTGCTGGTCCGCGTGCTGATCGCGCGTCGCGGCGACGCGGCCGCGCGGCCGGACGAGGCGATCAAGACGCGCGGGCCGAAGTCCTACGCCGGCCCGGGCTCGCTCGGCGGCACGGAGTCGGCGCTGCGGCGCTGAGTGCCGATTAGAGAGCCCATGGCCGCACCGCCGACGATCGCCGCGCAGCCCGACCCGGTCGGCGGCGCTCCCGCGCCGCCGCGCCGGCGCCGCGGCCGCGCGTTGCTGCGCGCGCTCTCGAGCGCGCTGATCATCGCCGGCGCGCTGCTGCTGATCGATGCGTCGGCGACGCTGCTCTGGCAGGAGCCGCTGTCCGCGGTCTACGCGCACCTGCGCCAGGGCAAGCTCGAGCACCGGCTCGAGCAGCTCGACGCCGCGAAGCCGACGCCGGTCGAGCGGCGCGCGCTCGTCAAGCTGCCCGACCCACGCCGCCGGCTCGCGTTCGCCGCGCGCTCGTTCGACCGCCGCACCGGCGAGGGCGATCCGCTCGGGCGTATCGCGATCCCGCGCATCGGCGTGTCGGCGGTCTTCGTCGAGGGCACCGCCGGCGGCGACCTGCGCAACGGGCCCGGCCACTACCCCGGGACGCCGCTGCCGGGCGAGAGCGGCACCGTCGGGATCGCCGGCCACCGCACGACCTACGGCGCGTGGTTTCGCAGGGTCGACCGGCTGCGCAAGGACGACACGATCACGCTGACGATGCCCTACGGCCGCTTCACCTACCGCGTGGAGCGCACGCGCATCGTCGCGCCGACGGCGGTCTGGGTCACGCAGCGCGTCTCGTACGACCGCCTGATCCTGTCCGCCTGCCACCCGCTGTACAGCGCCGCCAAGCGGATCGTGGTGTTCGCGCGGCTTACCGGAGCGCAGCCGCGCGGGGCCGCCGCATGACATCCGGTGACCGCCCCATGGACCCTTGTCCGGCTGGGGACGATAGGTCTCACATGACGGTGCGGGAATCCCGATACGTGAAGCGAGCGCGGATGACGGGTCCGCCTCGCGACGGCGGGCGGCGCTTCGGGCGTCCGTCCCCTTCGCCCCCTCCGACGGATGGCGGGTTGACAAAAGTGGAACAACTGCGAGAGCGCATCGTGCGCGGGACGTACGAGGTCGACAGCGACGCTGTGGCCGCGGCGATCCTCGCGCGGCTGCTCGAACGCGCCGAGACGAGCGAGGACGGGAAGAGCCGTGACCGGCTGGCGTAACTAGCCGGTCCCCCTGCGTCCTCAGTGCTCGAAGCCCCGCCAGTCGTCCGCGCCTGGCGGGGCCGAGAGCCACTCCACTCCCGGCTCACCGGCACAGACCACGCCGATCCAGCGCAGGCCGGCCGCGCCGGCCCGGTCCCGCGCGCCCGGGGGGACGCACGCGCAGAGCTCGTAGTCCTCGCCGCCCGTCGCCGCCAGCTCGGTGGCGGGAACGCCGAGCGCCGCCGCCGCCTCCGCGACGCCGGGGGCGAGCGGAAGCGCCCGCGCGTCCAGCCGCAGCCGCACGCCGCCGGCTTCCGCGAGGCGGCGCGCGTCGGAGGCGAGCCCGTCGGAGAGGTCGAGCATCGCGCTCGCGCCGGCCGCGGCGAGCGCGCGGCCCTCCTGAAGCCGGGGACGCGGGCGCAGATAGCGGTCCACGAGTCCCGCACCGGAAGGTGCGCGCCCGTCGAGCGCGGCGAGCCCCGCCGCGGCGGCGCCGAGCGTGCCGGTCACGCCGACCAGGTCGCCGGGTCGCGCGCCGTCGCGCGTCACGAACGCGCCGGGGGTCTCGCCCCAGCCGACCACCGTGACGGCGATCATGAGCGCCGGGCCGCGCGCGAGGTCGCCGCCCGCGATCGTGACGCCCGTCTGCGAGGCGAGCGCCTCCGCTCCGCGCATCACCGCGAGCACGTCCGCGTCCGGCGGCATCACGATCGAGAGATAGGCCTCGCCGGGCTCCGCGCCCATGGCGGCGAGGTCTGAGAGAGCGCCCGCGAGCGCTCTCCAGCCTGCGTCTTCGAAGGAAGCTTGGCCGAGCCTGAAGTGGGTGCCGTCCACCATCACGTCGGTGGACACCGCCGCCGCACCGCCTGCGCGGATGACGGCCGCGTCGTCGCCGAGCCAGTGCACGACCCGCGAGCCGGGTCGCCGCTCCAGCACCGCAGCGATCGCCTCTATCAGGGCGAGCTCACCGATGCCGGTAGACGATCCGCGCCCGATTCAGGTCGTAAGGCGAGACCTCCACCCGGACGCGATCGCCCGGGAGGATCCGGATGCGGAAGCGCCGCATCTTCCCGGCCACGTGGCCCAGGACCTCGTGGCCGTTGTCGAGCTGAACCCTGAACATGGCGTTCGGGAGCGCCTCGACGACCTCGCCTTCGAACTCGACCTTTTCTTCCTTCGGCAAACTCAGATGACCCGTACGTTCGTCGCCTGCGGCCCCTTCGCCGACTCGCCCAGCTCGTACTCGACCTTCGCGCCCTCGGCCAGCGTGCGGAACCCGTCTCCGGCGATACCGGAGAAATGGACGAACGCGTCCTTCCCACCGTCATCGGGCGTGATGAACCCGAAGCCCTTCTCGTCGCTGAACCACTTCACGACACCCGTAGCCATGCCTTGCAGCACTCCTCTGTGAATCAAGCATGCGCGAGGGGTGCTGCCGGCACTGCCTTCCCGCATACCACCATTGCCGCCGCCCTCGGCGGCCCAACGGCGCAAGTTGTACCAGTCGCGGGCGCGCCTGCCCAGGCTATTGGCCCGGCGAAGTTTGCCCGCCGGTCGTGCCGGGCGCGCCTTGAGGCGGAGACTCGTACTGATCGGGGTTGTACGTGGTGCCGCCGTTGGTCGCCGGGGACTTCCCGCCACCGCCGTTGCCCTTGCCGCCGCCGCTGTCCTGCTTGTCGCCCTGGCCGCCCTGGGGCGCCGACTGAGGCGCGCCGGTCGTGGCGCCCTGCGTGTCGCCGCTGTTGCGGCCGGTGGTGGCGTAGTGGCCCATGAAGGGCTGGCTGACGAACGGCTGCGTCGGCTTGGAGAAGTCGCCGCAGTACTTGCCGACGGCCTGCTTCATGTACGTGCCCCAGATCAGCGCGGGGAACGTGCCGCCGTCGACCGGGCCGCCGAAGAACTGGGTGTTCATGTAGGTGCCGCCCTTCGGATACCCGACCCACACGGCGGTCGACAGCCGCGGCGTGAAGCCGGCGAACCAGGCGTCGGTGTTGTGGTCGGTCGTCCCGGTCTTGCCGCCCGCCGGGCAGCCGATCTGCGCCTTGGTCCCCGTGCCGGCCTGGACGTTGTCCTTGAGGATCTTCGTCGCCTCGTACGTGACGCCGTCGTCGAACGCCTTCGTGCGCTTGACCCTCCAGCGCTTGGGCAGCTCGGAGTGGCCGTCGGGGAACACGACCCTGCGGATCGCTCGGGGGCGGTTGCGGTAGCCGCCGTCGGCGATCGTCGCGTAGGCGTTGGCGACCTCCAGCGGCGAGACGCCCCTGGAGAGGCCGCCGAGCGTCTCCGCGCAGAAGCCGTGCAGCGGCGAGGTGATGCCGAGCATGCGCGCCGTCTCCTTGACCTTGTCGGGCCCGAGGTCGGACGCGAGCTGGGCGTAGACGGAGTTGTCGGACTTCAGCGTCGCGGCGTGCAGCGTGAGGTCGCCCGCGCCCTTGCCGCCGTAGGTCTTGACCTCCCACGGCGTGGCCGGCGAGCCGCACGGCGGACTCGTGAGCTCGATCGGCGAGCGCGAGACGTAGTGGGTCGTGTCCGGGTTCACACCTTCGCGCAGCGCGGTCATGAGCGTGACGACCTTGAACACGGAGCCGGGCTGCCGGTGACCCTGGGCGGCGAGGTTGAAGACCGACTTGCCGTAATCGGCCGATGACGCCATCGCGACGATGTCGCCGTTCTTGGGATCGATCGAGACGATCGCCGACGAGGGACCCGCGTCGGCGAGCTGCGACTTGATCGCGGCGCGCGCCTCCTGCTGCTTCTTGAGGTCGATCGTCGTGTAGACCTTCAGCCCGCCGAGCTTGACGGTCGCGGCGCCGTACTCCTTGTTGAGCTCGGACGTGATGTAGTCGACGAAGAAGCGCTCGCGCGCCTTGCGGAAGTACTTGTCCATGTGCAGCCCGAGGTCCTTGGCCTGCGCGGTGCGCGCGGTCTCGCGGCTGATCATCCCGAGCTCGGCCATCTTGCCGAGCACCTCGTTGCGGCGCGTCTTGGTGCCCTCGGGGTTGAGCACCGGCGAGTACTCCGACGGCGCCTGCGGCATGCCGGCGAGCATCGCGGCTTGGCTGAGCGTGAGGTCCTTGGCGCTCTTGTTGAAGTACATCCGCGCTGCGGCGCCCACGCCGATCGCCGACTGGCCGCCGACGGTGCCGTAGGGGACCGTGTTGATGTAGGTCGAAAGCACCCAGTTCTTCGAGTGGCTCTTCTCGAGGTCGCGCGCGAGCTTGGCCTCCTGCAGCTTGCGCTTGACGCCCTCGATGCCTGTCCGCTGGTAGTTCTGCGTGTAGAGATTGCGGACCAGCTGCATCGTCAGCGTCGAGCCGCCCTGCACCGTCTTCTTCGACGTGACGTTCTTCACCGCCGCGCGCGCGAGGCCCTCGTAGTCGACGCCCTTGTGCTTGTAGAAGCGCTCGTCCTCGATCGCGACCGTGGCCTGCTTGAGCACGTTCGGGATGTCGCCGCTGTCGACGGGGACGCGCAGGTCGTCGGCCTGGATGAACGCGAGCCGCGTGCCGTCGGCGGCGTAGATCGTGGAGATCGAGCCGACCTCCTTGCGCTTGAGCGAGGAGAGCGGCTCCGCCTCGTTGGCCGCGTGCAGCACCCACGCGACGGCGCTCGCGCCCGCGATAGCGCCAGCCAGGAGCACGAGCAGCACGCCGAAGAGGACGTATCGGCCCGGTCCAGCGCCGCGCTGGCGCTTCTTGATGCGCGAGGAATGGCTCATAGGCCGAATTCCCGATTCTAGACTCGGTTCGCGGCTCCTCTACACGGTTAGCAATCCTTCGTCGCGCAACCGCCTCAGGCACATTCGCCGCAACTCGGCCTCGCGCGCGGCCTTCTGCGGCGGCGGGACGGGGTCGCCGCCGACCGCCAGCCGCACGCCCCACGGCTCGATCTCGGCGACGCTCGCCTCCTGCCCGGTCTCGTCGCGCAGCACCTCGATCGCCCGCTCTGCGTCGGCCTCCGGCGGCAGCCAGACGGCGACGTCGAGCGCGACGCGGTCGATCGCGAGCGTGTCGTTGCGCAGCACGCCCGACGCGAGCCGCTCGTTCGGGATCACGACGCGCTGGTCGGACAGCGTGCGCAGGATCGTGTAGTTCAGGCGCACGTCCTCGACGACGCCGTAGTTGCCCTCGAACGTCACCCAGTCCCCGACGCGCAGGGGTTGCGTGATCGCGAGCATGATGCCGGCGACGAAGTTCGCGAGCACCTGGCGCGCGGCGAAGCCGACCACGGCGGCGGCGATCGCGCCCGACGCCAGGAGGCTCGCGGCGAGCCGCCCGATGCTCGCGAAGTACGAGAGCGCGACGGCGACGCCGATCAGCACGATCGTCGCGTAGATCAGCCGGCGCACGAAGCGCAGGCGCGTGTCCGCCTCGCGCGAGATGCCGGTGCGCTGGGCGGCCACCCGCACGATCCGCCCGCGCAGCACCCGGTCGAACGCCGTCGCGATCGCGAACGCGACCGCGAGCGAGAGCGCCGCGCTGAACCACTCCCGGTGCCAGAGCGACTCGGCGATGCGAGGATCCGGGGCACGCATGGCCGCGCACAGTACCCCCCGGGCCGTCCTGCTCGACGCGCTCGGCACGCTGATCTCCTTCGAGCCGCCCGCGCCGCGACTGCGGCTCGCGCTGCGCGAGCGGCTCGGCATCGACGTCGGCGCCGCGGCGGCCGAGGCGGCGATCCGCGCCGAGATCTCCTACTACCGCGTCCACCTGCACGAGGGCCGCGACGCGGCCGCGCTGGCGGACCTGCGCGCGCGCTGCGCGGACGCCATGCGCCCCGCGCTGCCGGTCCACGCGAGCACGGAGCTGCTCACCGAGGCGCTGCTGGACGCACTGCGCTTCTTCGCCTACCCGGATGCGGCGCCCGCGCTCCAGGCGCTGCGCGCGGCCGGGATCCGCACCGTCGTCGTCTCCAACTGGGACCACTCGCTGCACGAGCGCCTCGCCGAGACGGGGCTCGCGTCGCTCGTCGACGGCGCGGTCGCCTCGGCCGAGGCCGGCGCCGCGAAGCCGGAGCGCGCGATCTTCGAGGCCGCGCTCGCGCTCGCGGGCACGCGCGACGCGTGGCACGTGGGTGACACCGTCGCGGCGGACGTCGACGGCGCGCTCGCCGCCGGGCTGACACCGGTCCTGATCGCGCGCCATGAGGAGCCGGCGATGCCGGACGGCGTCACCGTGATCGAATCCTTAGCTGAGCTCATACCCTTGGCGTTGTCGCGATGACACGCCCCGAGTTCCTCCCGCCCAGGCCTGAGCTGCCCGACGGCATGGCCCCGCCGGAGGAGCCCCCGCCGCCCGAGCCCCGCGCGATCCCGCTGTGGGCGCCGTTCGCGGTCATGGGCGTCGTGTTCATCGTCGTCGGCACGTTCTACGCGGCGATCGTCGGCATCGCGGCCTCGATCGACAGCTCGATCGACAGCTCCAACCCGCCCGAGTCGCTCACCCTCGCCGTCACGGTCGTGCAGGACGCGTTCCTGCTGCTCGCCGCGGTGCTGACGTTCAAGCTCGTGTTCGGCCGCGTCCGGGCGGCCGACGTCGGGCTGCGGAGGATCGTCGACTGGCGCAGCGCGATCCTCACCGCGGTCGCCGTCTACGCCATCTACTGGGTGGCGTCCGGGCTCCTGTCGCAGCTGTTCCCGCACCAGCCCCAGCAGGACATCGTCAAGGACCTCAAGGCCGAGGGCTCGCTCGCGATCCTGCTCGGCTTCGCCGTGCTCACGTGCGTGGTGGCGCCGATCTGCGAGGAGATCTTCTTCCGCGGCCTGCTCTTCACGACGTTCGCCCGCAAGCTGGGCCCGCGCTGGGGCGCGCTGCTCGCCGGCGGCATCTTCGGCCTCATCCACGCCCCCAATCCCGCCGTGGGGCTGATCGCGCTGGCCGTGTTGGGAGTCTGCTTGTGCGCCCTCTACTGGCGCACCCAGTCCATTATTCCGTGCATGGCCCTCCATGCACTCAACAACTCGATCTCCTTCGGGTACACGAAATCGCTCGACGCGGGGCTCTACGCGGCCCTCGTGATCGGCAGCGTCGGCCTCGTCGTCGCTCTTGCCACCGCGGTCTCGTCGCGCCCGGCGGTGACTGCATGAGGCGCGCGGGGGCACTCGCCGCCCTCGCCTTGCTCTATCCCGCCACCGCGGCAGCCCAGACGCCGCCTCCGGCGCCCACGCCGCCGCCGGCCCCGGCGCCCGCGCCGCCGCCTCCGGCCGCCGTCGCGCTGACCAGCTCGGCGCCCGACCTGCCGGCGACAGCGACGGCGCTCACCGGCCACTCGTTCACCGCCCGCGTGGTGATGAAGCCGTACGTCGCCGGCGAGAAGGTCACCGTCCGCGTCTATCGCGGCAAGCGGAAGCTGCAGGTTCGCGCACTGACACCAACGCCGGTCGCGGGCAACACGGCCGGCGTCGTGGTCCTGAAGGTCAAGACCGCCAAGCCGGGCAAGCTCACGATCAGGGCCTCGCACCGGGCAACGCCGCTCGCCGGGACCGCGGTCGCCAAGACGCTGCGCGTCACCGCGCTGGCGCCCTACGCCGCGCCCGGCGCGCGCGGCCCGCTCGTGCGTCTGCTCCAGGCCAGGCTGGACGCGCTCCGCTACGCCGTGCCGCGTAACGGCGTCTTCGACGCGGGTACCGCCGATGCGGTCATGGCGTGGCGCAAGTACACCGGCATGGCGCGCACCACGATCGCGTCCGAGCAGGTGTTCTCAGGCCTGCTCGCCGGCAAGGGCGCGTTCAAGGTCCGCCACCCGCAGGACGGCCATCACGTCGAGGCGCGCCTGGACAAGCAGGTGCTCGCGCTGATCGACGGCGCGACCGTCGTGCGGATCTACCACACGTCCTCCGGCAAGCCGTCGACGCCGACCGTGCGCGGCCGCTTCCACGTCTACATGAAGACGCCGGGGACCAACGCGAAGGGCATGGTCGACTCGAGCTACTTCATCCGCGGCTACGCCATCCACGGCTACGTCTCGGTGCCGAACTACAACGCCAGCCACGGCTGCCTGCGCGTCCCGATCATGAACGCGCGGACGATCTACAACTGGGTGCGGCTCGGCGACGTGGTCTGGGTGGAGTAGAAGGCCCGCCCGCCCGCCGTCTCCTGGGCGAGGTGGGCGAGGACGCCTTCCATCCCGCCGGCGGCGTGGGCCTCGCGCATACGGTCCGCGCCGCCGCCCTCGCGGACGATGCGCTCGACCTCCTCGAGCGCGTCCTCCCCGTCGAGCTCGCGCGCGTACGGGCGCGCAAGCTCGAGTACGTCCTGCGCGATCTCGCGCACCGGCGTCAGGCGGTCGCGCCACCAGACGGTCGCGTCCAGGCCGTCGCGCCCGGCGCGGAAGGAGGACTCCATCAGCGCCTCCGACGGCGGCGAGATCTCCTCGTGGCCGTCGGCCGAGGCGAGCGCCAACGCGTGCACGAGCGCAGCGAGCCCGGCGACCGACTCCAGCCGGCTCTGCGCGTCCATCGCGCGGACCTCGACGGTCCCGAGGTTCGGGCTCGGGCGCAGGTCCCACCACAGGTACGTGTAGTCCGGCAGGTCGCCGGCCTCGACGCACCAGCGCACGATGTCCGCGTAGTGCTCCCAGCCCGCGAACGTGGGAGGGATGGTGGAGCGCGGGAAGGCGCGGAAGACGATCGAGCGCGCGGACGCGAAGCCGGAGTCCTCGCCGTGCCAGTACGGCGAGTTCGCCGCCAGCGCCTGGAGCAGCGGCAGGTAGGAGCGCAGGCGGTTGCAGACCACGATCGCCGTCTCGGCATCCGGCATGCCGACGTGCGCATGCAGCGCGGCGGTCGGCGTGCGCTCGACCAGCCCGCGCATGGAGTCGCGGATCGCGCTGGTGCGTGGCGTCGGGGCGTGCACGACGTCGCCGAAGGCGCCGCCGGGGTGCAGGCCGGCCCCGATCAGCGTCGCGCCGGCCTCGCTCAGCGCCTCGCGCAGCGCGGCGAGCGCCTCCATCCCCTCGGGTACGTGGCGCACCACCGGGGTGGAGCATTCGATGAGCGCCTCATAGAGCTCGTGCTGGATCGCGCCGGCGGGCGCTTCGACGCTTGCGATGAGCTCGCTCGCGACGTGCGCGAGTCCCAGCGTCCGGGCATCGACGAGCAGGAGCTCCTCTTCGATGCCGAGCGCGAAGTCGGCCTCACGACCGAACGCCTGGATCACATGAGTATCGTCGCATGAAGGTCGAGGTTTCTGACGCGGACGCGCGAAAAAAAGACCACGCGAGCACCGGGATCGGCGGCCGCGGCGCCAAACCGGGCGCTCGCGCGCGCACTAGGGTGCACGCCGATGTCAGCCACAGACACGCTGATCGAGGAGCTGCGCCGCCACGCGCTGATCGTGGGAGAGGTCACGCTCACATCCGGCGCCACGGCGCAGTACTACGTCGATGCCAAGCGCGCGATCCTGCGCCCAGCCGGGTTCGGCGCGCTCGCCGAGCTCGTCGCCGGCTACGCCCGCCGGTGGGAGGCGACCGCGGTCGGCGGCCTCACGATGGGCGCCGACACGCCCGCCTGCGCCGCGCTCGCCGGCGGCGCGGACGTGAAGGCGTTCTTCGTTCGAAAGGAGACGAAGGCGCACGGGTTGCAGCGGCGGATCGAAGGTCCGCCCTTGAGGGCGGGCGAGCGCTGCCTGATCGTCGAGGACGTCGTCACGACCGGCGGCTCGACGGTCAAGGCGATCCAGGCGGTGCGTGACGAAGGGTACGACGTCGTGGGCGTCGTCACGGTGCTCGACCGGCTCTCCGGCGGCGCCGACGCGATCGCCCGCGCAAGTGACAACGCGCCCTATCAAGCTCTCGCCACGATCGACGATGTCTATCCTGACCGGCCCGACCGGCAGGCTGAGCCCTCGTAGCTCAATGGATAGAGCACGCGCCTCCTAAGCGCGGGATGCAGGTTCGATTCCTGCCGGGGGCACTTGCGAGAATCTCCCAGGGGAGATCTCGCAGGGTCCGGGGTCAGTCAGACATCAAGTAGTAGGTTTCTTGCGCAGTTCGGGGAACTAGGGATTACCGCGTCTCCGCCAGCGAGACGTGCCCAGGAGGCCTTATGAGTACGGGAACAGGCGCCAGCGATCTGCTGCACGCCGAGGACAGTGCGATCGATCAGATCGTGTCGGGGAAGGCGCCTGTCGCGGCTCGCTCGCCGCTGCAGTTGTTCTGGCGCCGCTTCCGGAGGGACAAGGTGGCGCTCGCGGCGGGCATCTTCATCCTCCTGCTGATCGTGGCCGCGGTGCTCGCCGACCCGATCCGCAAGCTCGTCGGCGCGCCCGGTCCCAACGTGCAGTCGACGGCGGCGCTGGACGACTTCGGGCTCCCGCAGGGGCCGACCGCCGACCACATCTTCGGCGTCGACCAACTCGGCCGCGACGTCTTCTCGCGCGTGCTCGCCGGCGCTCAGGTCTCGCTCAAGGTCGCGTTCATCGGCACCGGCCTGTCGGTGATCCTCGGCGTCACGATGGGCATGATCGCCGGCTACTACCGCCGCTGGGTCGACACGATCATCTCGCGCTCCGTCGACATCCTGCTCGCGTTCCCCGTGCTGCTGCTCGGGCTCGGCCTCGCGTCGGCGTGCTCGGGCAAGGACGGCTGCTTCGGCGGCAAGCTCCAGCCCGGGCTCGGCGTCGTCATCACGATCATCGTGATCGCCAACTCGCCCTATGTCGCGCGCATCATCCGCGGCCAGGTGCTCTCGCTGCGCGAGAAGGAGTTCGTCGAGGCGTCCAAGTCGCTCGGCGCCTCCAACATGCGGATCATCTTCCGCGAGATCCTGCCGAACCTCGTCGCGCCGATCATCGTCTACACGACGCTGTTCATCCCGGCCAACATCCTGCTCGAGGCGGCGCTCTCGTTCCTCGGCGTGGGCGTGCAGCCGCCGCAGGCGTCGTGGGGGCAGATGCTCGCCGACGCGACCAACATCTTCAACACGGCGTGGTGGTACATGATCGCGCCGGGCTGCGCGCTGCTGCTCACCGTGCTGGCGTTCAACCTCGTGGGCGACGGCATGCAGGACGCGCTGAACCCCAAGGGCACGAGGACCAAGTAGATGGCCGCCTACATCGCACGGCGCCTCGTCTGGGTCGTCTTCCTGCTGTTCATGATCACGCTGATCACGTTCGTGATCTTCAGCGTGCTGCCGTCGGGCGACCCGGCCGTGCTGCGCGCCGGACGGCAGCCGTCGCCCCAGCTGATCGAGGCGATCCGGCACCAGTTCGGGCTCGACAAGCCCAAGCCGGTGCAGTTCATCAACTACATCGGCGACATCCTGCCGTTCCTCGGTCACAACGGCTTCTACTTCGGGTTCAGCTACCAGAACAACACGCAGGTGCTGCCGGAGATCCTGCACCGGCTGCCCAACACGATCTTCCTCACCGCCGGCGCCGTGATCCTCTGGCTGGCGATCGGCATCCCGATCGGGATGATCTCGGCCGTCAAGACCGGCAGCTGGATCGACCGCCTGGCGATGGGCGTCGCGCTGATCTTCATCTCGGCGCCGGTGTACTTCCTCGGCCTGCTGGCCCTCTACCTGTTCGCCGACGACATCGGCGTGTTCAAGCTGCTGCCGGGCAACTCGGCCTACGGGCAGGCGTCGGGCATCCTCGAGAAGGGTGAGGCGCTGATCATGCCGTGGTGCGTGCTGGCGGCCTCCTTCGCGGCGGTCTACGCGCGCTTCCTGCGCGGGAACCTGATCGACACGCTGCAGGAGGACTACATCCGCACCGCACGCGCCAAGGGGCTCTCGGAGCGGCGGGTGATCTTCCGCCACGGCGTGCGCGCGGCGATCACGCCGATCGTCACGCTGCTCGGCCTCGACATCGGCATCCTGCTCGGCGGGGCCATCCTCACCGAGACGGTCTTCAACATCCAGGGCATCGGGCGCTATGCCTATGACGCCATCAATCAGTCGGACCTGCCGGTGATCCAGGGCACCGTGCTGTTCGGCGCGTTCTTCATCGTGTGCATGTCCCTCGTCGTCGACATCCTGTACGCCTTCATCGATCCGCGGGTCAGGTACTAGATGAGCGCTCCGCTGCTGGAGGTCGAAGACCTCCGCGTCCACTTCGAGACCGACGACGGCCTGGTCAAGGCCGTGGACGGCATCTCCTACACGGTCGAGCGCGGGCAGACGCTCGGGATCGTCGGCGAGTCGGGCTCCGGCAAATCGGTCTCCTCGCTCACCGTCATGGGGCTCACCCGCGCCCGCAACGCCCGCATCTCGGGCAGCGTGCGCTTCGACGGCAAGGACCTGCTGACGACATCCGACGAGGAGATCCGCAACATCCGCGGCGACGACGTCGCGATGATCTTCCAGGACCCGCTGTCGTCGCTGCACCCCTTCTACAAGGTCGGCACGCAGATCGCCGAGGCCGTCCGCGCGCATCGCGAGGTGTCCAAGGCGCAGGCGTGGGACCGCGCGGTCGAGATGCTCGGCCTCGTCGGGATCCCCGAGCCGCGCAAGCGCGCCGACGCCTACCCGCACGAGTTCTCCGGCGGCATGCGCCAGCGCGCGATGATCGCGATGGCGCTGGCCAACGACCCAAAGCTGCTGATCGCCGACGAGCCGACGACGGCCCTGGACGTGACGGTCCAAGCGCAGATCCTCGAGCTGATCGAGCGCCTGCAGAGCGAGTTCGACACCGCCGTCGTGGTCATCACGCACGATCTCGGCGTCGTGGCCGAGATGGCCGACGAGATCGCCGTCATGTACGCCGGCCGGATCGTGGAGAAGGCCGACGCCGACACGATCTTCGCGGCGCCGGAGCATCCCTACACGTGGGGCCTGCTGTCCTCGATCCCGCGCCTGGACGCGCCGCGCGGGGAGGAGCTGGTGCCGATCGCGGGCCGCCCGCCGTCGCTGATCAACCTGCCCGGCGGCTGCTCGTTCCACCCCCGCTGCCCGTACGTGCGCGAGGCGCACAAGCACGTCGACCCGACGCTGGACCCCGTCCCGGCCCACCCCGACCACAAGGTCGCCTGCCTGCTGGCCTCCGACGTGCGCCGCCGGCTCTGGCAGGAGCTGCGCAGCGGCGTCGCGCCCGACGCGGCGCGCAAGGACGTCATCACTGAAGAAGAGGTGGCCTGACATGGCCGAGACCGCCATCGAGGTGCGCGAAGGCGCGCCGCAGCCGGGCGAGCCGATCATGGAGGTGCGCAACCTCGTCAAGCACTTCCCGATCCACGCCGGCTTCTTCCGCCGGCAGGTGGGCGCGGTGCAGGCCGTCGACGGCATCTCCTTCGACGTGCTGCGCGGCGAGACGCTCGGCCTCGTGGGCGAGTCGGGCTGCGGCAAGTCGACCACCGCGCGGCTGCTGCTGCGGCTGATGCAGCCCACCGCCGGCTCGATCAAGTTCGAGGGCCGGGAGATCGCGAACGTCCGCGGCGGCGAGCTGAAGTCGCTGCGGCGCGAGATGCAGATGATCTTCCAGGACCCGTACTCGTCGCTGAACCCGCGCAAGACGGTCGGCTCGATCATCGCCGAGCCGTTCGTCATCCACGGGCAGCTCGGCGGCAAGGCGGAGCGCAAGCGCGCGGTCCAGGAGCTGATGGACACCGTCGGCCTCAACCCCGAGCACTACAACCGCTATCCGCACGAGTTCTCCGGCGGCCAGCGGCAGCGCATCGGCGTGGCGCGCGCGCTCGCGCTCAAGCCGAAGGTGATCGTCGCCGACGAGCCGGTCTCGGCGCTCGACGTGTCGATCCAGGCGCAGGTGCTCAACCTGCTGCGCGACCTGCAGCGCGACCTCGGCCTGACGCTGATCTTCATCGCCCACGACCTCTCGGTCGTGCGCCACATGTGCGACCGCGTCGCGGTGATGTACCTCGGCAAGATCTACGAGCTGGCGAGCTCCGACGAGCTGTACGCCCACCCGCGGATGCCGTACACGGGCGCGCTGATGTCCGCCGTGCCGGTGCCGGATCCGCGGCTCGCCGCGTCCAAGAAGCGCCAGCTGCTCACCGGCGACGTGCCGTCGCCGACCAACCCGCCGTCCGGTTGCCGCTTCCACACGCGCTGCTGGAAGGCGCAGGAGATCTGCCGCAGCGAGGATCCGCCGCTGGAGGTCAAGGAGGGCGGCAACGTCGCCGCCTGCCACTTCCCGCTGACGGACGCCGAGGTGCTCGAGCGCGTCCCCACGGCGCGCAACGTCGGCGGCTAGGCCAGATCCCGCTGGATGGCGGCGGCGTCGACGCCGAGCGCCTCGAGCGTCCGGCACGCGCCGCCGCCGCGTTCTCGCAGCGCGGCGGCGAGCAGGTCGGCGACGTCGATCGCGTGGCGGTCGGCGGCCGCCTGGCGCATCGCCTCGCCGAACACGCGCCGCGCGTAGGCCGTGATCGCGGGCGTGCCGTCGTCCTCGTCGGCGACGAGCGTCGGCTGGGCGGCGAGCCGCGCCGCCTCCAGCCGGACGCCGTGCTGGCGCAGCGCGCCGGCGGCGCGCGGGTCGCCCGCGCGCAGGATGCCGAGCAGCAGGTGCTCGGAGCCGATCCGGGACGCGCCGAGCGCCTTCGCCTCGTCGCCGGCGAGCTGGACGGCGGCGCGCGCCTCGGGCGTCACGCGCAGGGCCGGCGCGCCGGTCGGCGGCTCGGCCGCGTCCGCGAGCTCGCGGTAGCGGCGGTGCGCGGCCTGGCGCGAGATGCCGAGCGCGCGCGCGACGGCGCCGTAGGAGCTCCCGGCCTCCAGCGCGCGCCAGGCCTGGACGCGCTCGAAGGCGTCGAGCTCGCGCCGCAGCGCGGCGAGGGCGTGCAGCGACGTCTCGGCGTCGCCGGCCTTGACGGCGTGCTCCAGCAGCTCGGTCAGCCGGTCCTCGATCACCGTGCCGTCCAGCCGAGATCCATCGTCACCGGCACGCCGGAGAACGCGCTCCCGTTCGGGCCGGCGAGGAACGCGACGACCTCGGCGACCTCGGAGGGCTCGATCAGGCGCTTGATGGCGTGCGGTTGCAGGATCACCTCCTCGAGCGCGCGCTCCTCGGAGACGCCGTACGCCTTCGCCTGGTCGGGGATCTGGCGCTCCACGAGCGGCGTGCGCACGTAGCCGGGGCAGACCGCGGTGGCGGTGATGCCGGCCTCGGCGCCCTCGAGCGCGAGCGTCTTCACGAGGCCCAGCACGCCGTGCTTGGCCGACACGTACGCGGCCTTGTAGGGCGAGGCGGCGAGCGCGTGCGCGGACGCGATCGCGATGAAGCGCCCGGAGCCCGACGCGGCGAGCGCGTCCCACGCGTGCTTGGCGAGCAGGAACGGACTCGTCAGCAGCAGCGCGACGATCTGGTCCCAGCGGTCCTCGGGGAAGTCACGCACCGACGCGACGTGCTGGACGCCGGCGTTCGCGACGACGACGTCGAGCCCGCCGAATGCGTCGAGCGCGGCCTGCACGGCACCGGCGTTGCCCTCGCGCGTGGTCAGGTCGGCCGCGTACGGCGTGCCCGGCCCGTCGTCTCTGAGGTCGACGGAGAGGACGTCGTACCCGCCGTCCAGCAGGTGCTCTGCGACGGCGCGGCCGATCCCGCTTGCGGCGCCGGTGACGAGCGCGGTGGGCATGAGGGCTGACTACCCTCGCGCGCGCTGGGCCAGGCGTGCAAGGCGCTGGTCCCAGCTCGCACCCACCTGGGCCATCCAGTCCATCGCCTCCGCCAGCGGCGCGGGCGTGAGCACGTAGTGCGTCTCGCGCCCCTCGCGGCGCGGCTCGACGAGGCCGGCGCGCTGGAGCGCGGCGAGGTGCTTGGCGACCGCCTGGCGGGTGATCGGAAGCTCGCCCGCGAGCCGCGACGCGGTCAGCTCCGGGCGCTCGGAGATGCTGCGCAGGACCTCGCGGCGCGTCGGGTCCGACAGCGCGGAGAAGACCTCGTCTACGCCGGGCACAGCATGGAGGCGCCGGAGAGCGCCATCAGGCGCGGCCCCCAGGTGATCGTGTCGGCGGCGTAGCGGTGCTCGGTGACGAGGAAGCGGGTGCCGGCGGGGTGGTCCTCGAGGATCCACTCGACACGCGAGTCGCCCCAGCGGAAGACGATGCGCTCGCCGTCGGCGACCTCCTCCACCACGCCCTCGCGCTCCTCGCCGGAGTCCCACGCGACGCGCAGCGGCGCGTCCTCCTCGGGCTCGAACTCGACCTCGTCGGCGAGCCAGCCCTCGAGCTCGGAGGGCTCGGTGATCAGCTCCCACGCACGCTCGCGCGGGACGGGAAGGACGACTTCGCGGTTGACGACGGGCACGGGCGCCTCCTGCAACGTACGGGTTGCGTTTCAGAGTATCATCGAAAGCGCAACCAGTGGGTTGCGTCAGGGCAACCCAAAGTTCGCGACTCAGGAGAAGACATGCCCCTAGTCCCCATGGTCGTCCAGCAGGACGCGCGCGGAGAGCGCTCGTTCGACATCTACTCGCGACTACTGCGTGAGCGCGTCGTGTTCGTCGGCCAGCAGATCGACGACGACATCGCCAACCTCGTCGTCGCGCAGCTGCTGCACCTCGAGGCCGAGGACCCCGAGAAGGACATCCAGATGTACGTCAACTCGCCGGGCGGCGTGGTCTACGCCGGCCTGGCGATCTACGACACGATGCGGTTCATCAAGCCCGACGTAGCGACGATCTGCTGCGGGATCGCGATGTCGGCGGGGTCGCTGATCCTCGCCGGGGGCGCGGCCGGCAAGCGCAGCGCGCTGCCGAACTCGCGGATCCTGATCCACCAGCCGTCAGGCGGCTTCCAGGGCCAGGCGACCGACATCCAGATCCACGCCCGCGAGGCGCTCGCGCTGCGCGAGCGGATCGAGGAGATCTACGCCGAGCACACCGGCAAGCCGCAGGAGCAGGTCTCGCTCGACCTCGAGCGCGACCGGTTCTTCACGCCCGTGGAGGCGCGGGACTACGGCCTGATCGACCGGGTCATCGAGGGGCGCGTGTAACGTCGCCGGAGGGAGCAAGCCCGCTGGTCGCGACCGGCGACGCGCGCCCGCGACGGCCGGCGACTGGAGGCGAAACCCTTAATCCTCCTCGTACAACGACTCGCGCGCCAGCTCGCCTCCGGTCGCGTCCCACAGCACGACGTCCATGTACTCGTCGGCGTACGCGTCGGGGGCGAGCAGCGTGAAGCGGTCCTCGGTCACCGCGCACTGGTCCACGGTGCGCGCGCCGAGCTCGGCCGTCGCGACCTTGCCGCCGCGCACGAGCGGGACGCCCCACACGAGCGTCATGGCCGCCACATCGTCGCCGTCGCCGCGCCAGCCGCCGACCGCCTCCTGCGAGATGTCCATCCGCCAGTCGGGATGCTGGTCGGCGGTGTCCGGCGTGTAGTCGGCCCAGGCGTAGAAGTCGCCGGGGTCGTGCTCGTCGTCGCCGGGCGAGAACGAGACGTAGCCGAACAGCTCCATGCCGGTCGACGTGCGCGCCGTCGCGGGGACGTAGGTGCGGCCGTGCCAGGTGCGGTCGGGGAACCAGGTGATCGTGCCGAGCGAGCCGATCTCCTCGCCCTCCTCGGGCTCGACGCGCAGGCACGCGGCCATGAACTCCTGCTGGAGGGTGTCCGCCCAGCGGCCGTGCGGCAGCGACGACTGCGGCGGCTCGGCGGCGAACTGGCAGACGGGGCGCTCTACGGGCGGCATGGGCCGGGAGACTAGTGTCCCGAGCCGGAAGTTCGCGGGCACCTTGCGGGCGCCTCGCCGCGCCTGACGCCCGCCGGCGAGCTCGCAAGTACGCCCGGTACGAGCCAGCTCGCCGGCGAACGCCGGCCACGACGATGCATCCCGCAATGCGCGAGCGAACTTACGACTCGCGACACTAGGGAACCTCGATCATGACCGTCACCGGGCCGTCGTTGACGAGCTCGACGTCCATGTGCGCGCCGAACACGCCGCGCCGCGCGCCGAGCCGCTCGCACACGCGCTCGTAGAGCGGCTCGGCGACCTCCGGCCGCGCCGCCTGCACGTAGGCCGGGCGGTTGCCCTTGCGCGTGTCGCCGTAGAGCGTGAACTGCGAGATGCAGAGGACCTCGCGCTCGCCGAGCGCCTCGTTCATCCTGCCCTCGACGTCCGGGAAGACCCGCAGCGCGCGGATCCTCTCGGCGATCCGGTCGGCGTCGGCCTCCGTGTCGGCGTGCGTGACGCCCAGCAGGACGAGCAGCCCCGGCCCGATCGCCCCCGTCACGGTGCCGTCGACCGTGACCGACGCGCGCGACACGCGCTGCACCAAAGCCCTCATGGGCTCAGAATCGCCCCCTGCGCGATTGCTCCGAGCGACGCGAGCGCCGAGCGAAGCGGTGACGAGGCGTGCGGCCGAGGCAGCTGCGAGTCGTCGCCGATCACAGGCCCCTGAGCTCTGCCGCCGCACGCTCTGGCGGCCAGATGCACAGGTTCACGCCGGTGCCCAGCTCGAGGCCGGCCAGGTGCGTCAGCCGCGGCTGGATCTCGATCCGCCAGCAGAAGTGCTCCGCCCCCGCGGGCGCGGTGCGGACCCACAGGTTCAGCGGCGGGCTCGCGCCGAGCAGGGCGCGCAGGCGGCGCAGCGCGTCGTGCAGGAGCGCGGCGCCCGACGGGCCGTCGTCCTCGAAGCGCGCCGCCGGACGCCGCGGCGCGAGCATCAGGTGATACGGGACGCGCGAGGCGTACGGCGCCATCAGCACCGCCTCGTCGTCGATCGCCACGATCCGCGAGCGCTCGCGCACCTCCGCCTGGACGAGGTCGGCGAGCAGGTTGCCGCCCATCGTCCGGACCGCGTAGGCGCCGAAGCGCTCGCGCTCGCGGGCGACGGCCGCGGGGACGAAGTCCATCGCATACAGCTGCGCATGCGTGTGCGGGAGCGAGGCGCCCGCCTCCTTGCGCTCGTTGACGATCAGGTGCCGGCACATCGCGCCGGCGTGCGCGCGCATCCGCTCCCGCCACGCCTCGACGGCGGCGGCGAACTGCCGCTCGGACAACGACGCCATGCACGAGACCGGCTCGGGGGCGTTGATGATGACCTCGTGCGCGCCGTGCGCCGGCTGCGCGGTGAAGAGGTCCGGCTCGGCGTGACGCTCCGGCGTCGCCGCGTCCGGGTCGAGCGCGGGGTACAGGTTCGGGACGACGCGCACCGTCCAGCCCGGCGTGTCGGGCGCGCTCCCGTTCGCGCGCACGGCATAGACCTCGGGCGGCGTGCGGTCCTCGTGGCCTTCGAGGAACGGATCCCTCTCCGGATCGATCGGCGCGTCGGGCGGCACCTCGAAGCCGCCGCCGGGACGGTCGGCGCGGTCGCCGGCGATGATCGTCTTCAGACCCGTGAGCGGGTCGACGCGCACCTGCGGCATCTAACGCAGGTACCGGTCGATGTCGGCGTTGAGCTTCGCCTCAGACGTGTACGCCCCGCTGTGGAAGGTGGCGACCTTCCCGTCGCTGTCCAGGAAGATCGTGATCGGGGCGACCTTCTGCGGCGCCTTCAGCGACGCCGTCAGCTTCTCGTCGGGATCGACGTAGGACGGGAACGGCAGCGGGCGCTTGGCGAGGAAGCCGCGGGCGTGCGAATCGGTGTCGCTGACGTTGAGGCCGAGGAAGCCGACGCTCGCGCCGCGCGCCTCGGCGACGTTCTGGAAGATCGAGAACTCCGCCTGGCACGGACCGCACCACGAGGCCCACTTGTTGATCACCAGCGGGTGGCCCCTCAGCTCCGCGAGCCGCGCGTCGAACGCGCTCGTGCCGCCGCCGATCAGCTCGTTGGCCTGCGCGTAGAGGCCGTCGAGCGGGGCGGGAGCCGCCGCGAGCTTGCGCTTGGCGGCCGGCAGGTCGAACTTCGACGCGTCGTCGCCTTGGGTCCCGCCGCTGCTGGCCTGGGTCAGTCCGATGACAACCACGGCGACCACGGCGATGGCGGCGACGACGACGATCAGGCGGCGCATGCCGCCAAGGTTGCCACATGGAGGGCGTCCTCCTCCGAGTCTGCTTCAATAGATGCGAACTCGCAGGGAGCCGACCGAGGGGAACGCCGAAGCGCGGCGCCTGGAGCTCCCGCCCGCGAGTTTCTTCCTGGAGCGCCGCCCGAGCATTGCGCCGGGACGCTTCTCACCGACCGAGCCGTGTCTTTTGGCTGAGACCACGCAGGTGGCCGAGACGGCCACGCTTCCCTCAATCGACGAGATCGAACGCGCCGCCGCGTTCACACGTGAGCCCTTCGTGCTGGAGGGCGAGGACCCCGCGTCCACGCTCTCGCCCGGCTCACCGCGCCGCCGTGCGCTCGACGCCGCATTGGCGGAGATCGAGGCGGGGGCGCGCACGCCGAGCGTCGAGTGGCGCCGGCACTGGTCGCTGATGCTCGGCCTGGACCGGCTGCTCTCGCAGGACGAGCCCTCGCTGGTCGACGGCACGGTGCTCTCCGCCCACCAGGTCGACGCGCTGTCCGGGACGTTGACGGCGCTGCTCGCCGACACGCAGCGCTACGGCAACAACGGCGGGTCGGTCAACGGCTCCAACGGGACGGTCGACACCGAGGTCCAGCTCGCGTCCCCAGGGATCCCCGGCGAGGAGGACGTCGACGACGAGGACGAGCCCGAGGAGCCGCAGGACTGGTCGGAGTCCGGCGACGATCAGTACGCGGAGGCGCCGGAGGACCCGAACGCCGGCAAGCGCTTCTGGTTCGAGCACGCGACCGGGGCGGGCAAGACCGTCGCGGCGCTCGGCTTCGTCGAGGCGTCGCGCACCGGCGGCGTTCTCATCCTGACCCATCGCCGCAACCTCGTCGACCAGTTCCACGGCGAGCTGCGCGACCGCGGCTACGCGAAGCGGATCGCGCCCGCGCTGCTGTTGGGCGAGCGCACGCCGCTCGACGGCCCCGTGACGGTCGAGACCTACCAGTGGTTCGTCCGCAACGCCGGCAACATCTCCGACGCCTACTCGATCGTCATCTGTGACGAGGCCCACACGGCGCTCGGCGAGAAGACGTCCGGCTCGATCCGCGCCTGGACCGGCCCGATCTTCATCGGCATGACCGCGACCGGCGCGCTGATCGCCCGCCACGTCACCGATCTCTTCCCGACGCAGACCTCGCGCTTCGACCTCGCGCAGGCGGCGCGCCGCGGCGTCATCGCCCCGCTGCGCTGCGTCCGCATCCCGCCCGGCCCGGGCGTGCGCACGATCGCCAAGGTCCCGCTGCGGCGCGGCGAGGTGGACACCGAGTTCGACCAGGAGATGCTGGCCGAGCTGCTCGATCAGCTGCCGTTCAACCTGGCGATCGCCGATCTCTACAAGACGCGCTTCAACAATGTCCCCGGCGTCGTCTACGCCGCCGGCGTGCGGCACGCGTACAACGTCGCGCAGGCGTTCCGCGACCTCGGCATGAAGGCGATGGCCGTCTCGGGCGAGACGCCCAAGCGCGAGCTGGCGCAGATCCTCGCGCGCTACGAGCGCGGCGACATCGACGTGCTGGTCAACGCGCAGCTGCTCGCCGAGGGCTGGAACTCGCCGCGCGCGACGGTGTGCATGCACCTCGCGCCGACCGCCTCCAAGCGCATCTACCAGCAGCGCGTCGGCCGCGTGACGCGCCGCCACCAGGGCAAGGAGGCCGGCATCGTCGTCGACTTCGTGCACCCGGCGACCAAGCACGACGACCCGGTCGTGACGCTGCACTCGCTGCTGGACCGCGACGTCTACCGCGGCGGCGCGATCGTGGTCGGCCCGGTGCGGCGCGGACGCGGACGCCGGCTGCGCGTCGAGCGCCGCGTACTGCCGGTGACGGGGGACGAGAACCGGCGGATCGAGGTCTTCGAGCGCGAGCTGTGGCGGATCGCCGTCGAGCACCTCGACTACGGCGAGCAGGTCCAGTGGGCGGCGCTGGCCGGCGCGCGCGTCGCGCCGACGGGCTGGCGCCGGGCGCGGGCGATGCTGCACTTCGACCAGGGCGGCGAGCTCAAGCGGACGTTCTTGATCACCGCGGTCGACCGCAACAAGAACCCGCAGCTGCGCCTGCGCGCGCTGCAGGAGATCGCGTCGGGCCGCGACGCCGAGGCGTTCGACCGCGCGCTGGACTTCGTCGAGTCCTGGCCCCGCGACGACAAGCGCGAGGGCGTGAAGGTCGTCCTGCAGGCGCTCGCCGAGAAGAAGATCGGCCGCCGCGACCAGGCGAACAACTGGATCTGGCGCTGCGCGAACATGACGCGCGAGATCCACGAGGAGTACGCGGTCCAGCGCTGGCCGGAGACCAAGCGGCTGCTGGGCCTGCTCGTGAACTCCTCGGGCGGCGCCCACGCGCGCAACGCGCGCCGGCTCGTGCACGCCTCGCGCCAGCAGGACCGCAGGCTGAGCGCGGCGCTGCTGGCCGCGGCGATCCCGCATACGGCGGAGGCGGGCGAGGTCATCAACGGCGCCCGCACGCGGATGTCGCGCAAGCCGGCGGCGCTGGCGCGCGAGCTGCTGCGCAACTTCCCGAAGGGCCGCGGCAAGGCCAAGCGGCGCCGCTCGCGGCGCAAGGGCGCGGGGGAGGCGCCGGGCGCGGTGACGGAGGCCGTCGGCGTCGCCGGCGTGGGCGTCGGCGAGGAGCTCGAGGACGCGGTCGAGACCGCGGCGAAGCCGTCGCGCTCGCGCCGGCGCAAGACGGTGGCGGCCGATCCCGAGCGCGTCGAGGGCGGCGTGCGCCGCGTGACGATCGACGACGAGCCGGAGCCGGTCGTGACCGACGCAGAGGAGGCGCCGAAGCGCTCGCGCCGCTCCCGCCGCAAGCCCGCTGCCGCCACCGGGCCGCTCGCCGACGCCGCGGCCGCGGTCGAGGCGGCGGTCGCCGCGGCCGCGTCCGATGCGCCCGCGAGGCCGCGGCGGACGCGCGCGAAGAAGACGACCGCCGACGCCGCGCCCGCGCGGCGCCGGCGCGCGAAGAAGCCGGTGACCGAGGAGCCCGTCGTGGCCGCCGCGGTCGAGGAGGCGCCCGCTCCCGCGCCGGCCCGGCGGACGCGCGCGAAGAAGGCCGCCGAGGCGGCTGCGCCGGAGGCCGCCAAGCCGGCCCGCCGGACGCGCGCGAAGAAGCCGGCCGAGCCGGCCTCGCAGCAGACGCTGTTCACGCCCGACGGAGCGACGCCGGCGCCGGAGACGGCCGCCAAGCCCGCGCGCCGGCCGCGCGCGAAGAAGGCCGACGAGGCGCCGGCCGCGAAGAAGCCCGCCGCCAAGAAGGCCGCCGCGAAGAAGACGGCCGCGAAGAAGCCGGCCGCCAAGAAGGCCGCCGCGAAGAAGACGGCGGCGAAGAAGACCGCGGCGAAGAAGCCGGCCGCCAAGAAGACCGCCACGGTCGCCGCCCGGCGGCCGCGGGCCAAGAAGGCGTCCGGCGCGCCGCTGGAGGACGCCGCGGCCTAGTGCCCCACGTGCCCGAAGCCGGTGCAGGCGGCGAGGGTGAAGACGGCGAGGGCGGCCTTGGACCACGCGGACAGCGCGCGGTCGCCGGCGCCGAGCAGGAGCGCGAGCGCGCCGGCCGCCGCGACCAGCCCGGTCAGCGTGCCGAGGACGCCGGGCACGCCGATCTCCAGGCCCTGCAGGCGCGTGACAAGCCAGACCAGCGCGATCGTCGCGTCGACCGCCGCCGCCGGGCCGACGACCCAGCGCGCCGCGGTGAACGCGAGCCCCGCCGCGAAGGCGCCCTGGACGAGCGCCATCGCGAGGTCTCCGACGCCGGCCGGCCAGACGCCGCCGGGAGCGTGCGACGCTCCCATGACGTGGGTGAGCGCGGCGGCGAGCGTCGCCAGGCCGAGCGAGGTCCGCAGCTCCGCCGCCGGCGCCCGCCGCACTTCGGCATACGCGCTCATGCGCTCGAGACCAGGCGCCAGCCGATCTCGGCCGGCGCGGGGGCCGGCGCGGCGGCGACGGGCGCGGGAGGCGCCGGGGCCGGGGCGCTCGTGATCACGAACGACTCCGCCGCCGCGGGCTGTGGCTCGACCGGCGCCACGACGCACGGCGCGCCGAGCTTGTAGACGAACCGCGTGCGCGCCTCGTGGTAGCTGCGGTCGGCTCCGAAGAAGCACTCGTACGAGCGCGCCATCTCCTCGCCGCGGTAGGCCTCGAGCGGCTTCACACGCTCGTCGGCCGCGCGGCGGCGGCGCTTCTCCTCGATCCACGCGTGCCGGTCCTGGTGGCGCGCGAGCTTGGCCGCGACCGCGCGGACCTGCGCCCGGAAGCCCGTGACGTCGTCGCCGAACACGTCGTCGATCAGGCCGATCTCCTTCGCCCGCCGCGTCCCGATCGGCTCGAACTTCCCGGTCTTGATGCCGGTCAGCTCGGCCGTCAGCTCCGCGCCGACGCGGCGGGGGAGCACGTAGGTCCAGTACTCGGAGCCGTAGAGCCCGCCCATGTGCTGGTAGTACGGGTTCAGGACGACGTCCTTGCGCGCGACGACGTGGTCGGCCGCGACCGCGAACGGCACGCCGCCGGCCGCCGCGTCGCCGCACAGCGCCGAGATCACCAGGTGCGAGTCCGTCTCGAGGATGTCGCGCACGACGTCGTCGATCGCGTGCAGGTTGAACCAGGACTCCTCGCCCGGGTCGTGCGCCGCCTCGATCACATTGAGGTGGATCCCGTTCGAGAAGAAGTCCTCGCCGCCCATCAGCACGATCGCGCGGGTCGTGCGGCGCGAGCGCGCGTACGCGTACGCCTCGCGCAGTCGCCGGCACTGCTCCGTGCTCATCGCGCCGTTGTAGAAGTCGAAGTACAGGTAGCCGACGCCGTCGGCCTCCTCGTAGGAGATCTCGCGCCACGTGTGGCCGGACGGGATCGGCGCGTGCAGCGGGACGCCGACCTCCGGCACGTCGAGCGTCACGCCCGCCAGCGCGAGCGCGTGGGTGGCCGGCAGCTTGAAGCCCTCGACGTCCTTGGGCGGCTTGAGCTGCGTGATCCACACGGCACCGTCGGCCGTCGCGCGGCACAGCCCGCCGTTGCGGGTCGCGACGATCTCGCCCGGCACGCCGCGAAGCGTGCGCTCGGCGTGCGCGCCGAAGAGGTGGAAGTCGATGCCGGCGATGCTGTCGAGCACGCCCGGGAAGCCCTCGGCGGCGCGGATCCTGCGGAGCACCGTGGCGGTGCTGTCCGACGTCCAGTCGATCGACCGCACGGCCTGCTTCATCAGCGGGCGCAGCTGCCCCGTGACGTTCGGGTCGGAGTAGTCCAGCGGCTCGGGCGTGAAGCTCGGATCGGCGAGCTTGCGCATCGTCTCCAGCAGCGCCTCGATCGCGTGGCTGCGCACCTCATGCCGGTACAGGCTGCTCTTGCCCACCGGGCGCGTCGCGAACCTGCGCGTCGCCCAGACGTCCCCGGCGTCGGGCTCCTCGGCGGCCTCCAGGACGGTCACGCCCCACTCGGCGTAGCCGAGCTCGATCGACCAGTCCAGCGACGACGGCCCGCGGTCGCCCTGCGGCCCCGGATGCACCACGAGGCAGCGGTGCTCGCGCCAGATGCTCTCCGGGATGAACGTCTTGAGCATGGGGCACACGATCAACTCGGGCCGGTGGACCGCGACGGCGGCCTCCATCTGATGCGCCGCGCTGACGACCTGCACCGTGACGTCGTGACCCAGCTCGGTCAGCGCGATGTAGGCACGCTGGCTCAGGCTGTTGTGGGCGGAGACGAGAAAGAGGACCTTCAGTCCGTTGTCGGTCAGCTCGTTCATGGTGCTCCGCTTGATCGACGTGGCGCACATGCACTTGATGCAAAAACGGACAAACGTCCAATGCCGTAAACGCTGCGGCCCCCGGGTCGATGACCCACGGTGTGGACCCCGTGGCAAGGAGGCGACGGCAATGACGAACGAAACCGGCTCGGTCCGGTGGCGCGATCGCCTTCCGCGAGGGCAGACGCTCCCGCCGGAGACGTGGGCGCGGCGGCATCGCGCGATGAGCTGCGTGGCCTGGGCGCACGTCCCGGCCCTGCTGATCTTCGCGCTCGCCACCGGGCATGCGCTGTCCGGCGCGCTGCTGGACATCACCCCGATCGCCGTCTTCGCCGCCCTCGCCGGCCGCGCCGACCTCGGCCGCCGCTACCGCGCGGCCGCCGTCTGCTTCTCGCTGCTGACCTCCTCGGCGATGCTCGTCTACTTCTGGGACGGGCGCATCGAGGCGCACTTCCACTTCTTCGTGATGGTCGCGCTGCTGGCGACCTACGAGGAGTGGTTCCCGTACCTGCTCGCGTTCCTGTACGTGCTCGTCCACCACGGCACGATGGGCGTGCTGGACTCGGTCTCGGTCTACAACACGCCCGACGCGCAGGCGAGCCCGTGGAAGTGGGCCGCGGTCCACGCGCTCTTCATCAGCGCGCTGGGCATCGTGAACATCGTCTCGTGGCGCATGAACGAGGACGCGCGCGAGGAGACCCGCGACTCCGACCAGCGCTTCCGCTCCGCGTTCGAGGACGCGCCGATCGGCATGGCCCTCGTCGGCCTCGACGGCAACATCCAGCGCGTCAACGACCGCCTGTGCGCGGACACCGGGCTGACGGCGGGCGAGCTGCTCGGCCGCCGGCTGGACTCGCTCAGGCCGGAGTCCGACCACGACGGCTCGATGTGGCCGGCCGAGGCGGGCGTCGAGATCGAGCGCCGCTTCACGCGCGCCGACGGCTCGATCGGCTGGGGCCTGTGGCAGCACTCGCTCGTGCAGGACCGCGACGGGGCGCCCGCGTACTGGGTCTGCCACATGCTCGACATCTCCGCGCGCAAGGGCGTCGAGCGCCAGCTCGACTACCAGGCGCACCACGACCCGCTGACCGGCCTGCCCAACCGCACGCTGTTCCTGCAGCGCCTGCACGAGCTGATCTCCGTGAGCGGGCACGACGACGTCGCCGTGCTGTTCGTCGACCTGGACAACTTCAAGCTGATCAACGACTCGCTCGGCCACGGCGCGGGCGACCGCCTGCTCGAGGTCGTCGCCGAGCGGCTGCGCCGCGTCCTGCGGCCCGGCGACCTGATCGCGCGCTTCGGCGGCGACGAGTTCGCGGTGATGATCGGCAACGCGGGCGGCGAGAAGGCGGCGCGGCGGGTGGCCGACCGCCTGGCGGGCGCGCTGCGCGCGCCGGTGGAGCTCGACGGCGGCCAGCGCTTCGTCACGGCCAGCTTCGGCGTGCGCTCGATCAGCGCCAACGCGGCCGATCCGGAGGAGCTGCTGCGCGACGCCGACGCCGCGATGTACCGCGCGAAGGAGCTCGGCAAGGCGCGCTGCGAGGTGTTCGACATGAGCATGCGCGAGCGCGCCGTCGAGCGGCTCGACCTCGAGGGAAGCCTGCGCCACGCGCTCGACCGCGGCGAGCTGAAGATGCTCTACCAGCCGCAGGTGGAGCTCGCGAGCGGGCGCATCGTCGGCGCCGAGGCGCTGATCCGCTGGTACCACCCGGAGCGTGGGCTGATCGTCCCGCCGGCGTTCATCCCGATCGCCGAGCAGACGGGCCTGATCGTCCCGATCGGCGCCTGGGTCGTGGAGGAGTCCTGCCGCCAGGCGGCGAGGTGGGCCGCGACCGTCGACCGCGAGCTCAGCGTCTCGGTCAACGTCTCCCCGCGCCAGCTGGCCGCGGGGGACTTCCCGCTGATCGTCGAGAACGCGCTCCGCGACACCGGGCTCGATCCGCGCCTGCTGTGCCTCGAGATCACCGAGAGCGCCGTGCTCGCCGACCCGGAGGCGGCGACCGTCGCGCTGAAGCGGCTGAAGGCGCTCGGCGTCCGGCTCGCGATCGACGACTTCGGCATCGGGTACTCGTCGCTGGCGCAGCTGAAGGCGCTGCTGCCGGTCGACACGATCAAGATCGACAAGTCCTTCGTCGACGGCCTCAACAACAACGGCGAGGACACCGCGATCGTCGACGCCGTCCTGCGCCTGGCGGCGGGCCTGAACCTGTCCGCGGTGGCGGAAGGCGTCGAGACGTCCGAGCAGGTCGAGGCGCTGCTGGACCTCGGCTGCGTCCTCTCCCAGGGCTTCCACTTCGCGCGCCCGCAGCCGCCCGAGGAGCTCGAGCGGCTGCTGACGATCGACGCGCTGGGCGAGCTCGCGGCCTAGGAGCCCGTTGATCTTTCCCCGCCGTGCGATGCGGCACGCCCGCGGCGCCGGATTGGCCGGGCCCGTGCCCAGGAAGACGCACCGGTATGCCTAGGCACGGGCCCGGCGCCCGGCATCCACGGGCGCACCACCTCGCATCGACGGATCAAAGTTCAACAGGCGCCTAGCTCAGCAGGTGGACCTCGCCGGCGGCGAGCGCGATCGTCTCGCCGCCGGTGTCCACGAGCAGCGCGCCGGCGTCGTCGATCCCGGCGCCGGTCCCCTCGCCGCCGTTCCAGCGGATGCGGGCGCCCAGGAGCGCGTCCCTGGCGCGCAGGTCGCGCAGCAGCGGCCCGGCCGGCTCGGCGAGCCGGCGCTCGAGCGCCTCGAGCAGCTCGGCGAGCGCCTGCTCGACGTCCTCGCGGCCGAGCGCGGTCGCGATGTCCTCCACCTCCGGCGGCACGCCGGTCACGTTGACCCCGATGCCGAGCACCGCCCAGGCCGGCGCGCGCGCCTCGGCGAGGATGCCGGCGACCTTGCGGCCGTCGAGCAGGACGTCGTTGGGCCACTTCACGCGCGCCCCCGGCCCGGCGAGGTCGGCGACCGCGAGCCCGGCGCGCAGCGGCAACAGCTCGTCGAACTCGCGCAGGATCAGCGAGGCCGCGATCGCGGTCCCCGGCGGCGTGACCCACGTGCGGCCCTGGCGGCCGCGGCCGGCGGTCTGCTCGGAGGCGGTGACGAGCGTGCCGTGCGGCGCGCCGGCGTCGGCCAGTTCGCGCGCGCGCAGGTTGGTCGAGCCGATCGAACGGTGGTGGAGGCGGGGCTTGCCGATCACGGCGAAGCCTCGCTCCTGCCTCGGCCGGAGGCCTCGTCACCGCTTCGCTCGGGGCTCGTTGCGCCAGGAGAATCGCCTAGAGGGCGAATCTCCCGCGTGGTAGGGATACCCTCGAGCCGGACCTCGTCGCCGGCGCGCAGGCCGAGCAGCGCGGCGGCGCTGCCGCCGTTGACGGCGAGCGCGAGCCCGCCGTCGGACTCGGTGTAGAGCAGCAGGCCACCGGGGAGCGCGTCGCCGAACGTGCGCGCGACGACGACGGGATGGCCGCCGGCGGTGCGGGCGGCGGTGCCGGCGGGCGCGTCGAGGCGGACGTTGCCGAACCCGTCGACCTCGAGCGCGTGCGCGACGATCGCGCCGCCGTCGCGGCGCGCCTGCAGGCGCGGCAGGCGGACCAGGCTTGCGGCCTCGACCGGCGCGTCCGGGACCTCGCCCAGCGCGAGGTGGGCGGCGACCGGGGCGAAGATGTCGCGCCCGTGGAAGGTCGCCGACACGGGCTCCAGGCGCCACGGCGACTCGCCGACGTCATAGGCCTCCGCCACGCCGCCGAAGCGCTCGGCGGCGTCGATCAGGAGGCCGTTGTCGGGGCCGACGAACCAGCGGTCGGCCGCGCGCAGCGCCACGGCCCGCCGCGGCCCGCCGACGCCCGGGTCGACCACCGCGAGGTGCACGCCGGGCGGCGTGAACGGCACCGCGCGCGCGAGCCGTCGCGCCCCGGTGCGGACGTCCTGCGGCGGCACGCCGTGGCCGAGGTCGAGCACCTGCAGCCCGGGCGCGATCCGCGCGATCACGCCGTGGACGACGCCTACGTACTCGTCGCCCGGCCCGTAGTCGGACAGGAAGGTGATCATGGCGAAGACCCGCCCTGCGGGCCGGACTCCCGTGCGTGGGTGAGCACGACGGCGATGAGGCCGTCGGGGGTGTGCGGGTCGGCCTCGATCGCCGGCTCGGCGCCGTGGGCGCGCAGCTCGTCGCTCGTCGCCGGCCCGATGGACACGAGCCGCGGTCCGCTCAGCGAACCGCCGGCCGCCGCGAAGAAGCGAACCGACGACGCCGAGGTGAAGAGCACGTAGTCGGCCGCGGCGGCGGCGACACGAGTGTCCTCGTCGAGCGGCTCGGCGACCGTCTCGTAGAGCGCGACGACGTCGACCACGGCGCCGCGCTCGCGCAGCGCGTCCGGGAGCACGTCGCGACCTTCGGCGGCGCGCGTGACCAGCGCGCGCTCGACGCGCACGTCCGCGAGCGCCTCCACGAGACCCTCCGCGACGGCGCGCTCCGGCACGACGTCGGGCTCGACGCCCCGCGCGCGCAGGGCCCGCGCGGTGCCCGGGCCGATCGCGGCGACGGTCACGCCGGCGAGCGAGCGCGCATCGCGCAGGTGGTCGAACAGGCGCTCGGCGCCGTTCGGCGACGTGACGCACAGGAGGTCGTAGCCCTGCGGGTCGGGCAGCTCGGCGTCGAGCGGGCGGACCCTGATCGCCGGCGCCTCCACCACGGTCGCGCCCAGCTCGCGCAGCCGCGCCGCCAGCGCGCTGGCCTGCGCCCGCGCGCGCGTGACCGCGACGGTCAGCCCGAACAGCGGCCGCGCCTCCAGCCACGCGATCCGCTCCCGCAGCCCGGCCACCGGGCCGACGAGCGTGATCGCCGGCGCGCGGGCGCCCGCGGCCTTCGCGGCGATCGTCACCAGCGTGCCCAGCGTCGTCCGCTGGTCCGCGAGCGTGCCTCGCTCGACGACCGCGACCGGCTCGTACGGCGGCCGCCCGCCCGCGAGCAGCTGCTCGGCGATGCGCGGAAGCGCCTTGACCCCCATGTAGAACACCAGCGTGCCCGGGAAGGCGGCCAGCGCGGGCCAGTCGAGCGCCGACTCCGGCTTCGCCGGGTCCTCGTGGCCGGTGATGAACGCCACGGCGCTCGCGACGTCGCGCTGGGTCACCGGGATCCCCGCGTAGGCCGGCGCCGCGATGCCTGCGGTGATGCCCGGCACGACCTCGAACGGGATGCCGGCCTCGCGCAGGGCCAGCGCCTCCTCGCCGCCGCGCCCGAAGACGAACGGATCGCCGCCCTTCAGCCGCACGACCATGCGCCCGGTCGCCCCGTGCTCGAGCAGCAGGCGCTCGGTCTCCTCCTGGGGGACCTGCGGCCCGCCGCCCTGCTTGCCGACGTCGAATACCTCGGCATCCGGTCGCGCATGGTCGAGCGCGCCCGCAGGGATGAGACGATCGTGGAGGATCACGTCGGCCGCCGCGATCAGCTCGTGCGCCCGCATCGTGAGCAGGCCGGGATCGCCCGGCCCGGCGCCGACGAGGTACACCGTCACCGCGCTCTACCTCCCGCCGGAGCATGCGGGCGCGCAGCGCGAGTCATGCGATCGCCTCCGCCTCGCGCAGCAGCTCCGCGGCGCCCGCCGCGAGCATCCGGCGCGCCAGCGCCTCGCCGGAGCCGGCCTGGTCGACCAGCCACGCCGAGCCGTCCGGCAGGCCCGCGAAGCCGCACACGACCAGCCCGTCACCGACGCGGCGGGCGAGCACGCCGACCGGCGTGTTGCAGCTCGCGCCGAGCAGCCGCACCGCGGCGCGCTCCTCGTCGAGGCAGACGTGCGTGCCCGGATGGTCGGCGGCGCGCGCGGCGTCGGCCGCGGCGCTGCCCGCGCGCGCCTGCACCGCGATCACGCCCTGGCCGGGCGCGGGAACGAAGTCCAGGTGCCTTCCGCCGTCGCGATGCAGGCGCTCCAGCCCGGCGGCGGCGAGCACGAGCACGTCGACCTCGCCGGCCGCGCGCTTGGCCAGCCGCGTGTCCACGTTTCCGCGCAGCTCGACGACCGACACGTCCGGTCGCGCCGCGAGCACCTGCGCGCGGCGTCGCAGCGCGCTCGTCCCGACGCGCGCGCCCTCGCGCACGGCGGCCAGCGACACGTCGCCCACCAGCACGTCGACCGGGTTCGCGCGGCGCGGCGTCGCCGCGATCACGGTCCCGTCGGCCAGCGCGCCGGGCACGTCCTTGGCCGAGTGCACGGCGAGGTCGATGTCGCCCGCCAGCAGCGCCTGCTCGAGCGCGCCGACCCAGCGCGACTTGTCGCCGCGCGCGCGGTCCACGTCGCCCGCCGTGGTGATCTCCACGAGCTCGCACTCGACGTCGAGCAGCGCCGCGACCGCGCGCGCCTGCGCGAGCGCCAGCGCGCTCGCGCGAGTCCCGAGCCGGAGCGCGGTCACCGGCATGCCTCGCCCGGGAGAATCGCCCCCGGGGCGATTGCTCGGAGCAACGCGAGCCCCGAGCGAAGCGGTGACGAGGCCCCTGGGCCGAGGCAGAGCGAGCCGTTGCCTGTCACGCGCGGCGGCGACGAATCTCCGCGCCGCGCGAGATCGGCGCCAGCCGATCTCCCGGCGAACCGGCTTCAGCCGATTCGGCCAGCTCACCGGCGGGCGTCTCGTCGAGCCCGAACAGCTCGCGCAGCAGCTGCAGACGCGCGTGCCGGTGCTCGGGGTCCAGCTCCTTCACCCGCTGCGTCGGCTCGTGCAGCAGCCGCTTGACGATCGCGCGGCCGAACGCCTCGACGCGCTCGGCATCGCGCTCGCTCAAGCCTTCCCAGCGGCCGGCGTTCTCGGCCAGCAGCCCGTCGACCACCGCGTCGCCGCGCTCGCGCAGCGCGCCGAGCGTCGGCATCACCTCGAGCGCGCCGAGCCAGCCCGCGAAGCGCTGGATCTCGTCCTCGACGATGTCGACCGCGCGCGCCGCCTCGGCGCGGCGCACGCGCAGGTTCGTGCGCACCGCCGACTGCAGGGCATCCATGTCGAGCAGCGTCACGCCCTCGAGCTCGGCGCAGGAGGGATCGATGTCGCGCGGGACGGCGAGATCGATCAGCAGCAGCGGCCGCCGCGCGCGCTCGGCCATCACGTCGGCGAGCTCCTCGGCGCCGACGATCGCGTGCGGCGACGCGGTCGAGGAGACCACGACGTCGGCGCGCACGAGCTCGCCGGGCAGCTCGTCGAACGAGCCCGACGCGCCGCCGTAGCGCTCGGCGAGCGCGATCGCGCGGTCGCGGTGGCGGTTGGCGACGAACATCGTCGAGACGCCCTGGGCGTGGAACGCGCGCGCGGTCAGCTCAGCGGTCTCGCCGGCGCCGACGATCGCGACGTGGCGCTCGGCCAGCGGGCCGACGGCGTCGCGGGCCGCGTCGACCGCGACCGACGCGACCGACGCGTGCCCGGTCGAGATCGTCGTCTGCGTGCGTACGCGCTTGCCGGTCGCGAGCGCGGCGCGGAAGAGCTTGTTGGCCAGCGGGCCGGTCGTACGGGCGTGCAGCGCGCGCTCGTAGGCGCGCTTGACCTGGCCCTGGATCTCGGCCTCGCCGATGATCATCGATTCCAGGCCGCTGACGACGCGGAACAGATGCCGGGCGGCGTCGCAGTTGCGCTCGACGTAGATCGAGCCGAGCAGCTCCGTCGGCCGCGTGCCGGCGCGGCGGGCGAGGATCGAAAGGACCTCCGACTCGGCCTCGACCGGCTCGCCCACGACGACGTAGAGCTCGGTGCGGTTGCAGGTGGAGACCGCGACGGCCTCGGAGACCTGCGGGTGGGCGATCAGCTCCTGCAGGAACGGCTCGACCTGGCCGTCGAGCAGCGCCAGCCGCTCGCGCAGCGCCAGCGGCGCGGTCTTGTGCGAGGCCCCAAGCGCCAGCAGCTCGGTCATCTCGCCACGGGCTCCCTGTCGTCCTCCTCGTCGGCGGCGCGGCGGTCGGCGAGCTCGTTGAGCTCCTGCAGGTCGCGCTCGATGCGCGACAGCTTGCCGGCCATGATCGCCACGTAGATGAGAACCAGCGCAAGGAACACCAGATACGCCGCGGCGACGTACTTGCCCGCCTCGTCGAGCGGCAGCGCCGGCATCAGAGCTGCGGCGCCGCCGAGCGGCGCGGGTTGGGGGTCCACACGTCCTCGTCGCCCGCGAGCTTGCGCTTGAGGCGCTTGAGCTGCATCGAGGCGTGCTTGGACGCCAGCTCGTACTTCCACAGCGTGACGAACAGGCACGCCATCCCGGCCAGCGAGACCAGGAACGTGAAGAACATCGAGCCGGGCATGTTCCCGCCGGTCGTGCTCAGCACGCGCGGGTGGGCGAGCGACTGCGCCATCCGCACCGCCATGAAGTTCAGCGGCACGAAGGCGCCGGCGACGATCGAGAAGACGGCCGCGTAGCGCGACTGGCGCTCCGGGTCCTCGATCGAGAAGCGCAGCGGCTGATAGCAGGCATAGAGCAGGAACACGATCAGGAACGAGACGAGCGTCGGCTCGTCCCACACCCACCAGTGCCCCCAGGCCGCGCGCGCCCAGATCGAGCCGGTGATCAGCGCGCCGACCGCGAGGATCAGCGACAGGTGGATCGCGACGTAGGAGCGAAGGTCGTGCAGCCGGTCGCCCGTGCGCAGGTACAGGATCCCGTACACGCCGCCGGCGACGAAGCCGCACAGCGCGACGATCGCGAGCGGCACGTGCAGGTAGAAGATCTTCTGGATGAAGCCCTGGTCGGCGTCGTCGGGCGCGTAGAAGAAGACCAGCGCGAAGGCGCCCACGATGAGCGCGACGGTGAGAAGCGAGAGGGTCTTCAGCCCCCGGCCGAACACGGCTTGTCAGTCCTCCAGCAGGAAGTCGAAGAGCGCATAGGCGATCAGCCCGAAGACGAGATCATAGAGCCCGAGGACCAGCAGCCAGCGGCCCTCGAGCGGGCCGGCGCCCGTGGCCTCCAGCAGCGGCGACGTCGCGCGCGCGCCCGCGATCACGAGCGGGACCGAGAGCGGCAGCGCGAGCAGCGGCACGAGCAGGTCGCGCGCGCGGGTCTCGACGGCCAGCGCGCCGACGAGCGTTCCGATCACCGCGAGCCCCGCGTCGGCCAGCAGCAGCACGACCGCGAGGCCGGGCAGCGCCGGGAACGGCGACGGGTCGAGCAGCAGGATCGAGAACGCCGCGATCGCGGCGACCTCGAGCACGACGAGGAACAGGAACAGCACCGTCGCCTTGGCGACGAACATCGCGTTGCGCTCGACGGGCGCGAGCAGGAAGCCGTCGAAGCCGCCCTCCTCGCGCTCGGCCACGAAGAGCCGGTTGATCCCCAGCACGGCGGCGAACAGCAGCGTCACCCACAGCACGCCGGCGGCCAGGTCGCCGTCCACCGAGGGGCGGTCGAGCGCGAAGTGGAACAGCACGAAGGTGCCGAGTGAGAAGAGGACCATCGCAGGCACGGACTCGCGGGTGCGCAGCTCCAGCCGCAGGTCCTTGCGGATCAGCGCGCCGATCGCCCGCTTCATGCGTAGAGCCCTCGCACGTCCTGGGCGCTGACGCTCTTGGCGTCGGCCAGGATCGCCGGCCGCCCGCCGCGCAGCCCGAGCACGACGTCGGCCTCGCGCAGCCCGTGCTCGACGTCGTGCGAGATCAGCACGCGCGTCCCGCCCGCGATCAGCGGCGAGACCGCCGCCGCCGCGCCCGGATCCAGCCCGGCCAGCGGCTCGTCGAGCAGCAGCAGCTCCGGCTCGTGCAGCACGGCGCGGCAGACCGCGAGCCGCTGCACCATGCCGCGCGAGAACGTGTGCACGGGCTCGTCGCCGCGGCGCTCCAGGCCGACGGCCTCCAGCAGCGTGTCGATGCGCGCGGGCGCCACGTCGTGCAGCCGGGCGTGGAAGCGCAGGTTCTCCCGCGCCGTCAGGTCGCGGTACAGCAGCGGGTCGTGGCCGAGGAAGCCCACCTTGCCGCGCACCGCCCAGCCGTCGCGCGGCAGCTCGCGGCCGAGCACGCGCACGGCGCCGCGGTGCGGGCGCAGGAGCGTGGCGAGGATCCGCAACAGCGTCGTCTTGCCGGCGCCGTTGGAGCCGAACACCGCCAGGGTTTGACCCGTGTCCAAGCCAAGCGTCACGCCGGTGAGCGCGATGCGCTCGCCGTACGCCCGGCCGACGTCAGCCAGCTCGATCGCTCTCATGGTGCGACGAGTCCCCTCTCAGGGTGCGCACCACGTGCTTGAGCGTCGGCGCGAGCACGGGGAAGAGCTGGTCGATCGCCTTCGGCGAGCCGGGGAAGTTGACGATCAGCGTCTGGCCGGCGATGCCCGAGACGCCGCGCGTGAGGATGCCCATCGGCGTGTACTTGAGGCCCTCGGCGCGCATCTGCTCGGCGAAGCCGGGCGCCTCGCGGTCGATCACGGCGAGCGTCGCCTCGGGCGTGATGTCGTTCGGCGTCAGCCCGGTGCCGCCGGTCGTGAACACGAGGTCGTAGCCCTCGCCGACGAAGTGGTGCAGGCGGTCCTCGATCAGCGCGAAGTCGTCCGGCACGACCTCCATCGCGAGCACCTCGCAGCCCGCCGCGTCTGCGGCGGCGGCCAGCGCGGGGCCGGACAGGTCCTCGCGCTCGCGGCGCGAGACCGAGGTGGAGACGGTGAGGATCGCGGTGCGGATGGGTCGGGAGCGTAGCCGGGCCGGCGCTCGAGCGCGCTCTAACCTCGCCGGTACGACACCGGAGATCGAGATCCACCGCGAAAGGCTGAACGCTCCTTGATCCAGCAGGTCCCGCTCGGCACCCAAGGCCTCGTCGTGTCCCGCCAAGGGCTCGGCTGCATGGGGATGTCCGAGTTCTACGGCCAAGGCGACGACGCCGAGTCGACCGCCACCATCCAGCGCGCGCTCGACCTGGGCGTGACGTTCCTCGACACCGCCGACATGTACGGCCCGCACACGAACGAGGTGCTCGTGGGCAAGGCGATCACGGGCCGGCGCGACGAGGTCCAGCTCGCCACGAAGTTCGGCAACATGCGCGACCCCGACGATCCGCGCAAGCGCGGCGTCAACGGGCGGCCCGAGTACGTCCGCGAGGCGGTCGAGGGCTCGCTCAAGCGCCTCGGCGTCGACCACATCGACCTCTACTACCAGCATCGCGTCGACCCGGACACGCCGATCGAGGAGACGGTCGGCGCGATGGGCGCGCTCGTCGAGGAGGGCAAGGTGCGCTACCTCGGGCTCTCCGAGGCGGCGCCGGAGACGATCCGGCGTGCGCACGCTACGTTCCCGATCAGCGCGCTGCAGACCGAGTACTCGATCTGGGCGCGCCAGCCGGAGGCCGAGATCATCCCGACCGTCCGCGAGCTGGGCATCGGCTTCGTGCCCTACTCGCCGCTCGGGCGCGGGTTCCTGACCGGCAAGGTGCGCTCGCTCGACGAGCTGGCGGAGGACGACTTTCGCCGCTATCAGCCGCGCTTCGCGGGCGACAACCTGGCGCACAACGTCGCGATCGTCGAGAAGATCGACGCGATCGCGAAGGACAAGGGCGCGACGGCGGCGCAGATCGCGCTGGCGTGGGTCCACGCGCAGGGCGCGGACATGGTCCCGATCCCGGGCACCAAGCGCCGCAGGTACCTCGAGGAGAACGCCGCGGCGCTCGAGATCGTGCTCGACGCCGACGACCTCGCGCGCCTCGGCGAGGCCGGCCAGGCGGCCGGCGACCGCTACGCGGACATGACGCCGGTCGACCGCTGATGCTCGGCGATGAGGTCGCGCACCGCGGCCTCATCGCCCGCGCGCAGCAGCTCGATCGGGTCGGGGTCGCCGTTGACGATCCCCTCGAAGAACGCCTTGCGGTCCTGGTAGGTCGGCAGCGTCCCCTTGGCCCAGCCGCGGACCTCGTTGAGCAGCACGGCGAGGCGCGCGTACGGCTCGCCGTAGACGTCGGCGATCTGCGCCTTGATGCGCTTGGCCAGCGCGGGCGAGGCGCCGGCGGTGGAGATCGCGATCGCGAGCGGGCCGGTGCGGACGATCGCCGGCAGGATGAAGTTGCACAGCGGCGGGACGTCGACGACGTTGACGAGCATCGCGCGCTCCTCCGCGTCGTCGTAGACGCGGATGTTCACGTCGGTGTCGCTGGTCGCGGCGATCGCGATGAACGTCGCCTCGAGGTCGCCGGTCTCATACTCGCGCCGGATCCACTCGATCGAGCCCTCTGACGCCAGCTTCTCCAGCTCCGGCACCGCGGCCGGCGCGATCAGCACGACGCGGCCGTCGCAGGCGAGCAGGCCCTCGACCTTCTCGAGCCCGATCTCGCCGCCGCCGACGACGACGCAGCGGCGCCCGGTCAGCTTCAGGCACGCGATGTAGAACGGCGTGTCGAGCATGTCGCGCACGCAGGTCTGATCGCAGATCCCGCGCCTGTACTGGCAGACGCACGCTTTTCCCGCATAGGCCTGAGCCGGCATCGACGTCTTACCGTACTAAGGAAGAGTTTCGGCCTTCGGTCCTCGCAGGCTCGGACCTCCGGACGACGTTACTCGGCCTTCGCCGCTCGCAAAGCTCGGACCTCCGGACGACGCTACATGGACTACTTCGACGATCGCTCACTCCTACGGGAGGTGGTGGGCCACCGGCTGACGGGGCTCTCCGGCCCGCGGGCGCTGCTGGTCATGGCCGCGCACCCGGTCGCCTTCGCCGGGTTCTTCGCCCACACGGGCGCGCTCGACGATCCGTACGCCCGCCTGCGCCGCACCGCGACGGTGCTCGACGCCGTCGCGTTCGACAGCAAGGAGCGCGCCGACAAGCTGACGGCGCGCGTGCGCGCCATGCACCGGCGGGTGCGCGGAGAGCTGCGCGAGCCCGCCGGGCCGTTCCCCGCCGGCACGCCGTATCGCGCCGACGATCCAGCCCTGCTGCTGTGGATCCTGGCCGCGCTGGCCGAGTCGGCGATGCTCGTGTACCCGAAGTACGTCCGCTCGCTCTCGCGCGACGAGCTCGACGCGCTGTGGCGCGACTATCGCGTCGTCGGCCGCCGGTTCGGCCTGCGCGAGCGCGACATGCCGCGCGACATCGACGCCTTCGAGGCCTATATGGCGGACATGTACGCGAGCGGGGAGCTGTTCGTCACCCCGCAGGCGCGCGAGCTCGGCAAGGAGGTCGTGCTCGCCCCGCCGGTCGCGCTGCACTGGAAGCCGCTCAAGGAGCTCGTCAACCAGATCACGGTCGGCCTGCTGCCGGCGGACATCCGGCGCCAGTACGGCCTGTCGTGGGACCCGGTCCGCGCCGTGGCGCTGCACGGCGGCGCCGAGTACGTGAAGCGGCTCGTGGTGCCCGCGCTGCCTCGCCGCGTCGCGCGCGTCACATAAAGCGCTCATCTGCGTACGTCAGGCTGTGGCGTTGGGCGCGGATGCCCAGAGGTCAAAGGGTCGAGTTGGGGGGAACGAAGTGCGTATGAGGACGATCACGCTCGTCGCGGCGCTGCTCGCGCTGCTCGTCGCCAGTTGCGGCGGCGACGACCGGCCGGCCGCGTCCGGCGCGGGCGGGGCGACGACCGCCACCGCGACGGCGTCCGCGACGCAGGACGCGGACGCCGGCCAGGCGCAGGACGGGGACTCCGACGCCGACAAGGCCGCGGAGCAGGGCGGCAAGGACAAGCCGTGCGCGGACGCCGGCGACCTCGCCGGCGAGCCCAAGGCCAAGCCGCCGGCGGATCTCGCGCTGCCGGGCGATGCGCACGTCTACGAGTCCGAGGGCCCCTTCGGCAAGACCACGCGCTACTTCGCGGTCACCGAGGGCGGGCCGGACGACCTGCCCGCCAAGCGCGACGACGCGTCCGACATCCTGGTCGAGAACGGCTACAAGCTGCTCGCCAAGGACCAGGAGGAAGGCGCCGAGGCCGAGGCGCACCTGAGCGGCAAGCACGCCGTCGACATCCAGGTGATCAGCCTCTGCGAGGGCAAGCTGCGGATCCGCTACACGGTCTCGTAGCGCGATGAGCGGCGATTGCTCGCCCTGCGGGCTCGCGTCGCTGGGAGCAATCGCCCAGAGGGCGATTCTCCCGGGCGAGGTCACGCCGTGAGCGGTGCCGTGGCGCTGCAGGCGCTGATCACGGGGCTGGCGACGGGCGCGACCTACGGGCTGATCGCGCTCGGCTTCACGCTCGTGCACCGGCTCACGGGCGTGATCGCGTTCGCGCACGGCGACGTGGTGGTCGGCGCCGTCTTCGTCGGCGTGCTGGTGGTCGTCGGGACGGCGCCCGTGGCGTCCACGCCGGGCTTCGGGACGGCGGTCGCGCTCGCGCTCGTGACGCTCGCGGCCGGCGCGCTGCTGTCGATGGCGGTCTACGCGCTGGCGCTGCGCCCGTTCCTGCCGCGCGCCGACGTGCTCGGCTGGGTCGCGGGCGGACTCGCCGCCGGGCTGCTCGTGCGCGAGCTGCTCGGGCTGCCGTTCTCGCAGCAGGCGTATGCGCTGCCTGACCCGCTCGGCGGTGCCGGGGTGCTGCGGCTCGGCGGCGGCGTGACCGTGCCGGTGCGGGCGTTCGAGGTGCTCGCGGTCGGGCTGGCCGCGGGCGTGGCGGTCGAGCGGGCGCTCGCGCTGACCGGGGCGGGCGCGGTCGTGCGGGCGGTCAGCGACGATCCGCGCGCCGCGGCGCTGCTCGGCATCCCGTGCGAGCGCGTGATCCTCGCGGCGTTCGCGCTGGCCGGCGCGCTCGCCGGCCTCGCCGGGCTGCTGATCGCGCCGGCCGCGCCGATCGGCGTCGACGACGGGGTGCTGCTCGGGCTCCAGGGCATCTGCGCTGCGCTGCTCGGCCGGCTCGGCTCGCTGCGGCTCGCGCTCGCGGGCGGGCTCGCGCTCGGCGTGCTGGAGTCGCTCGTCACCGCGTGGGGCGCGCTCGGCGCCCGCTGGGCCGACGTGCTGCCGCTGGCGCTGCTCGCCCTGCTCGCCGCGCGACGCCCGCACGGGCTGCTGGCGGCGTGACCGAGCTCGCGCACGACCTCTACCTGCTCGCCGCGGTGCTCGGGCTCGCGCTCGTGGTCGCGCACGCCGGGATGCCCGTGCTCGCGCAGGGTGCGTTCGCCGCGGTCGGCGGCGTCGGCGCGTTGCAGCTCGAGCGCGCGGGTCTGCCGATCGGGACCGCGGTGCTGGTCGCGGTGCTGGCGGGGGCGGCGGCGGGAGCCGGGACGGGGTGGCTGGTCGCGCGCGCCGACGGGCCCGCGGTCGCGCTGGCGACATGGGCGCTGGCGTGGCTCGCGTACACGGCACTGATCGCCTTCCCGGGCCTCTCGGGCGGCGAGCAGGGGCTGACGCGCCCGGCGATCGACCGCGTCCAGGGGCTGTTCGGCTGGTCGCTGACGCTCACGCCTCGGGTGCACGCGGTGACGGCGGCGGCGCTGTGCGGCGCCGCGCTGTGGGGGACCGCGCGGCTGCGGGCGGCGCGGGCCGGCGCCGATGCCGCAGCGCTGCGCGACGATCGCGAGCTGGCGCTGACCCTGCGCGTGCGCGAGAGGCGGCGGCGGATTGAGCTGATGGCGGTGGCGGGCGCGCTCGGCGCCGCGGCCGGTGCGGGCGTGAGCCTGCTGCTCGGCGTCGCGGCGCCCGCCGACCTCTCGCCGCTGCTCTCGCTGCAGCTGCTCGCGGCCGTGATCGTCGGCGGGACGGCGCCGGTCGCCGGGCCGCTGCTGGGCTTCGCGGTGGTCGCGGCGATCCCGCGCCTGTCGCAGCTGGTGGCCGACTCCGGCGCGTCGGACACGGCGGCGACCGGCGTCGTGACGGCCGCGCTGCTCGTCGCCTGCGTGGTGCTGCGGCCGTACGTGCGGGCGCGGCCGCGCGCCCTCGCGGAGCCGCCGCCGGCCGCGCCGGCCGCCGTGGGCGCGGGTGGGCGGCTGCTGACGGCGCGCGAGCTCTATCTGCGGCTCGGCGACGTCCACGTGCTGCGCGGCGTCGGGCTCGAGCTGCGCGCCGGCGAGATCCACGCGGTGATCGGGCCGAACGGGAGCGGGAAGACGACGTTGCTGCGCGTGCTGGCGGGCGAGCTGCGGGCGGCGGGGAGGATCGAGGGCGAGCGCGTGGTGCGCACGCTCCAGCGCGAGGCCGGGTTCCCGTCGCTCTCGCCGTACCGGCAGCTGCGCGTCGCCGGAACCGACGACGCGCTCGCGCGCGAGATCGCCGACGCCGGCTTCCTGTCCGTCGCCCGCGCCGTCGCCACCGGCGCGCCGGTGCTCGCGCTCGACGAGCCCGCCGCCGGGCTCGGCGCCGCCGAGCGCGAGCGGCTGATCGGGCTGCTCCGCCGCCTCGCCACGGGCGGCCGCGGCGTGATCGTCGTCGAGCACGACATGCGGCTCGTGGCCGGCGCCGCCGACACCGTCACGGTGCTCGACGACGGCCGTGTGATCGCGCACGGCGCGCCGGAGGAGATCGCCGCCGACGCGGGGGTGCGCGAGGTCTACCTGGGGGCGCTGGCGTGATCGTCCGCGACGCGGCCCCCTCGCGCGGCCTCACCGCTCCGCTCCTCGTCGCGCCGGGCGAGGCGGTCGCCGTCGTCGGGCCGCCGGGCTCCGGCAAGACAGCGCTGCTCGAGCGCGTGGTCGCCGCGACCCCCGGCGCCGCCTACGTCCCCGCCGGCCGGCGTGTGTTCCCCAGCCTGACCGTCGCCGAGAACCTGGCGCTCGGGGCGTACCGGGACCGCCGCGACCGCGCGCTCGTCGCCGCGCGCCTGGAGCGCGTGCACGCCCGCTTCCCGCGCCTCGCCGAGCGCGCCCGCCAGCGCGCGGGCACGCTGTCCGGCGGCGAGCGGCAGCTGCTCGTGATCGCGCGGGCGCTGATGTCCGACCCGGCGCTGCTCGTGCTCGACGAGCCGACGGCCGGACTCGGGCCGCCCGCGGTCGCCGCGGTCGCGGAGGCGCTGACCGGGGCCGTCCTGTTCGCCGAGGCGGGCCTCGCGCTCGCGCGCCGCCGCGCCGATCGCATCGTCGTGCTCGACCAGGGCGAGCCCGCCCTCGACGCGCCGCGCGAGCAGGCGCTGAGCGATCCGCGGCTCGGCGAGGAGTATCTGGTACGCTGAGCGGACCAGATGGACTCCAGCCTGTCCACTTTCCGGCCACTCCAGCGCTACGAGCAGATCGCCGAGCGGCTCGCCGCCGACATCCGCTCCGGCCTGCATCCGCCGGGCGAGCGCCTGCCGGCCGAGCGCGAGCTCGCGCGCTCGCTCGAGGTCAGCCGCGCATCGGTGCGCGAGGCGCTGGCCGCGCTGCAGTTGCAGGGCGTGGTGGAGACGCGCCCAGGCGCCGGCACGTTCGTGACCGCGGACGCCCCCGGCAAGCCGCGGGACTTCCCGCACGACGCCTCGCCCTCGGCCGTGCTCGAGGCGCGCGCCCAGCTGGAGCCCGCGGTGGCGCGCCTCGCGGCCGGCCGCGCGCAGCCCGACGCGGCGGTCGAGAACCTGCTGGCGGCGATGGAGGCGGCGACCGATCCGGAGGATCCGGCCGCCCGCGCCACCTGGAACGCCTCCGACCGCCTGTTCCACCGCCAGCTCGCGGCCATGACCGGCAATCCGGTCCTGCTCGCGTTCGCCGATCACGTCGCCGCGCTGATGGACGAGCCGCTGTGGCAGCGGCTGCGCGACGACTCGATCGCCACGCCCGGCCGCACGCGGATCCACGTGGCCGAGCACCGCATGATCTACGAGGCGATCGTGGAGGGGGACGGCGAAGCCGCGGCGTTCTACTCCGCCCAGCACATCAACCGCGTCCGCACCTACATGGAGCTGTCCTAATGGCCCTCTTCGAAGGCATCATCCCCGCCGTCACCACCCCGTTCGACGCGACCGACCAGGTCGACGTCCCCGCGCTGAAGGCCAACGTCGAGGCGATGATCGAGGCCGGCGTGCACGGCTTCGTCGCCACCGGCACGATGGGCGAGGCAGGCAGCCTCTCCTCCGAGGAGCGGCGCACGGTCGTCAAGGCGGTTGTCGAGGCCTCCGCCGGGCGCGTGCCGGTCACCGTCGGCGTCTCGTCGGGCTCGGCGCTCGCCTCGCTGGCCTACGCGCTCGACGCCAAGGCGCTCGGCGCGACCGCGATCATGTCGCTGCCGCCGCTCGGCTACCGCGCCGACGAGGACGAGGTCGTCGCGTTCTTCACCGAGCTCGCGAGCGGCGCCGGCCTGCCCGTGATGGCCTACAACAACCCCGAGGCCTCGGGCGTGGACATGCCGCCGGAGCTGATCGTGCGCATCTACGAGGCGGTCGACGGGGTCGTCGCGATCAAGGAGTGCTCGGGCGACGTGCGCCGGATCCCGGCGATCGCCAACGCCACGAGCGACCTCGAGGTCCTCGTCGGCGGCGACGACTGGGCGCTCGAGGGCTTTGCGGCGGGTGCGACCGGCTGGGTCACGGGCGTCGGCGTCGTCGCGCCGGCCGAGGTGGTCGAGCTGTATGACCTCCTCAACGCCGGCGACCTGCCGAAGGCGCGCGCGCTCTATCGCCGGCTGCTGCCGGTCGCGCGCTTCGACATGACCCCCAAGCTCGTCCAGTACTTCAAGGCGGCGCAGGACGCCGTCGGCCTCAACGGCGGCCCGACGCGCCCGCCCAGGATGCCGCTGACCGCCGCCGAGCGCGAGGCGCTGGAGGCCGCGCTGGAGATCCTGCGCGAGCACGCGCACGCGTAGTGCGGGCAGCGATGACTCGCCGCTGCCTCGGCCGGAGGTCTCGTCACCGCTTCGCTCGGGGCTCGCATCGCTGGGAGCAATCGCCCAGGGGGCGATTCTCCCGGTGAGGGCACGACGGTATTTCGCGGCCGTCGACTCCCACACGGAGGGGATGCCGACGCGCGTCGTCACCGGCGGCGTCGGCCCTGTCCCGGGCGCCACGATGCTCGAGCGCAAGCTGTACTTCGAGCGCCACATGGACGATCTGCGGCTTTTGCTGATGCAGGAGCCGCGGGGGCATTCGGCGATGTCGGGGGCGATCCTGCAGCCGCCGCTGCGCGAGGACGCCGACTGGGGCGTGCTGTTCATCGAGGTGTCGGGCCTGCTGCCGATGTGCGGGCACGGGACGATCGGCGTGGCGACGGTCCTGGTCGAGACCGGGATGGTCGAGGTCACCGAGCCCGAGACGGTGATCCGGCTCGACGTCCCCGCGGGCCTGGTCGAGGCGCGCGTGGCGGTCGAGAACGGGCGCGCGACGGCGGTCACGATCCGCAACGTCGCCTCCTTCCTGCACCAGACCGACCGCGTCGTGGACGTGCCCGGCTACGGCGAGATGCGCTACGACATGGCCTACGGCGGGAACTTCTACGCGCTCACGCCGGCGGCCGCCGCGGGCCTCGCGGTCGACCCCGCGCGCTCCGGCGAGCTGGTCCACGCCGGCCTGGCGGTGATGGCCGCGATCAACGAGGCCGACCGCCCGGTGCACCCGGAGGACCCGCGCATCGCCGGCTGCCATCACGTCGTCTTCCACGAGCCCGGCCGCGACGGCGCCGACGCGATCGCCGCGACGTCGATCCACCCCGGCTGGCTGGACCGCTCGCCGTGCGGGACCGGCACCTCGGCCCGTCTCGCGCAGCTGCACGCGCGCGGCGAGCTGGCCGTCGGCGCCCCGTTCGTGAACCAGAGCGTGATCGGGACGCGGTTCACCGGGCGCGTCGTCGCCGAGACCACGGTCGGCGGGCGCCCCGCGATCATCCCCGAGATCACCGGCCGCGCCTGGATCACCGGGATGGGGCAGTACCTGCTCGACCGGGACGATCCGTTCCCGGCCGGGTTCGCCCTGTGATGTCGTCCTGCTCCCCATGCGAGCGAGGGAAGGCGAGCGCTGAATCTGCGACGAGTGCCTGAGGTCCGCGAGCGGGGCCTCAGGTACCGTGTGCCGGCGATGCCGCCGCGCGAGGACGAGGTCCAGACCCTCGTCGAGCAGCTGAGCGCGGAGCTCGAACGGTCGGTGCTGGTCGACGATGCGAGCCTCCGGCTGCTCGCATACAGCCCGACCCTGGGGTCGGATGACGAGGTGCGCCGTACGGCGATCCTCACGCGCGAGACGCCGCGCGTGATCCGCGACCTGCACTTCTCCCAGGGGATCGCGACGGCGACCAAGGCGGTCCGCACCGCCTCCCGTTCGGACTTCGGCCTCGAGTCGCGCGTGTGCGTGCCGATCCGCTGCCAGGGCACGCTGTTCGGCTACCTGTGGCTGATCGACGGCGACCAGTCGCTGACGGACGAGGACTGCGAGCTGGCCGAGCGCTGCGCGAGCGAGATCGGCACCGCGATGTACCGCCGCCAGGAGCTCGAGCGCCCGCGCCGCGAGCAGGAGCGGCGGCTGCTCGAGGCGCTGCTCGGGCCCGACCCCGCCGCCCGCGACGAGGCCTCGCACGAGCTGCTGGCCGCCGACCTGATCGTCGGCGGCACGCCGATCGGCGCGCTTTGTATGCGGCCCGGGAGCGACGGCGAGCTGGGGCCGGCGGAGAAGGCGCGGCTCGGCCTGGCGCTGGACCAGTTCCGGCGCGCGCTTGGAGTGCGCCAGTCGCTCAGCGTCGTCCGGGCCGAGCACGGCGTGGTGCTCGTCGCCGTCGACTCGCACGTGCAGCGCGCCGGCGGCTTGAAGGAGCTCGCGCGCCGGCTGCAGGAGGCGCTCGAGCAGACGGTCGCGGGCGCGGGCCCCGCGCGCGTCGCGCTCGGCTACAGCGAGCAGGCCGAGCACCTCAGCGAAGCGCACCGCGCCTACGGGCACGCGCGCCTGGCGCTGCGCGTGGCGATCAGCGCGCCCGAGCACGGCTCGCCCGCCGGCTGGGCCGACCTCGGAGCGTTCCGCATGCTCGCGCGCCTGGCCGACGCGCCGAATGCCGAGGAGCTGCTGCACCCGGGCCTGCCGCAGCTGTTCGAGCTCCAGAGCAAGGAGTCGCTCGTCGCGACGCTCGAGGCCTACCTCGACAACGGGTGCGACACCAAGCTCACCGCCGAGGCGCTGTTCCTGCACCGCGCGAGCCTCTACTACCGGCTCCAGCGGATCGAGCAACTGACCGGCACGAGCCTCAAGAGCGGGGCCGATCGCCTCGCGCTCCACGCGTCGCTGAAGCTCGCCCGGCTGCTGGGGATGCATCCCGCGCGGAGAAGGCTCAACAGCCCCTAGCGCCTGTTTCGACGTTGGTCTACGCTCCCACGCCGCGGTTTCGACGTTTGACCGAGGAGCCGCGGGTCGACCGCCCGTAGCGTTGGGCGGACTGGAGGGCAACCCATACCCATAGGAGGGGGAGGGGTCATTTGATTACGCGAACGCATCGTCTCGCGATGTTGAGCTGCTCTGCGCTGTTGGCGATCGGTGTCGCCGCGTGCGGCAGCTCGAGCGACGACGGCAGCAACAGCAGCAGCAGCAGCGCTTCGGGCGGGACGCCCGCCACGAAGGGGATCTCCGACACGCTGGTGATCGGCACCACCGACAAGGTGGTCGCGCTCGATCCGGCCGGGGCCTATGACCTCGGCTCCCAGCAGCTGATCGGCAACATCTACCAGAACCTCATGTCGGTTCCGGCGGGCGGGAACAAGCCCGAGCCGGACGCCGCGGAGTCCTGCGAGTTCTCCGATCCGAAGACGTACACCTGCACGCTCAAGGACGGGCTGAAGTTCTCCAACGGCGATCCGCTGACGTCGGCCGACGTCAAGTTCTCGCTCGACCGCGAGCTCAAGATCGCGGATCCGAGCGGCGCCTCTTCGCTGCTCGCGTCGCTCAAGGACGTCGAGGCGCCGGATCCCAAGACCGTGACGATGAACCTGAAGAAGGCCGATGGCACGTGGCCCTTCATCCTCACCCACACGGTCGCCGCCATCGTCGACTCCAAGGTCTTCCCGGCCGACAAGAAGCTGGCCGACGACAAGGTCGTCGGCTCGGGCCCGTACAAGCTCACCAAGTACGTCCCGAACCAGCAGGCCGTCTTCGCCGTCAACGAGAACTACGGCGGCGCCAACAAGGGCCAGACGCAGAACATCCTCATGCAGTACTACGAGCAGCCCTCGGCGCTCAAGCTCGCGATCGAGCAGGGCGACATCGACGTCGCCTACCGCTCGCTCGCCCCGACCGACATCGAGGCGCTGCGCGGCGAGACCGACAAGGGCATCAAGGTCGTCGACGGCGACGGCACGGAGATCCGCTACATCGTCTTCAACGTCAAGAAGGCGCCGGCGAGCAACATCGCCGTCCGCAAGGCGGTCGCGCAGCTGATCGACCGTGAGGCGATCTCCAAGAACGTCTACAAGGACACCGTCAAGCCGCTGTACTCGACGGTCCCGGCCGCGCTTCCGGGCGCAAAGGCCTCGTTCTCTGACGCGTTCGGCGCTACGCCCGACGTGGAAAAGGCCAAGCAGACCCTGGCCGATGCCGGCATCAAGACGCCGCTGTCGCTCGACGGCTGGTACACGCCGACCCACTACGGGCCGGCCGAGGTCGATCTCTGGAACGAGATCAAGCGCCAGCTCGAGGCCAGCGGCCTGTTCAAGGTCAAGCTGGACTCGACGGAGTGGACGCAGTACAAGGACGCGGCCTTCGCCAAGCACCAGTACTACTTCTACGGCCTGGGCTGGTTCCCGGACTACCCGGACGGCGACAACTACCTCGCGCCGTTCATGCGCGACGGCGGCTTCTTCCAGAACGGCTACTCGTCGAAGGAGGTCGATGACGCGCTCGACTCCGAGCTCAAGACCGACGACGAGGCGAAGCGCGCCGCCGCCTTCGGCACCGTGCAGGACATCGAGGCCAAGGACGTGCCGCTGATCCCGATCTGGGAGGGCAAGCAGGTCGCCGCCGTCAAGGACGGCGTGGAGGGCATGGAGAAGACGTTCGACTCCGCCTTCCAGCTGCGCTTCTGGCTGGTCACGAAGAAGGGCTAGGAAGGAACGGATGTCGAGAGCGGGATCGCTGCGGGGATACATCCTCGTACGCCTCGCGCTGATGGTGCCCATGGTCTGGGTGCTGTTGACCGTGGTGTTCCTGATGATGCGCGTCGCCCCTGGCGATCCCATCTCGGCGACGCTGGGGGGCAAGCTCTCACCTGTAGAGCTTGCCCGCCGGCAGCATGAGCTCGGCTTCGACAAGTCGATCTTCACGCAGTACTTCGAGTACCTGTGGGACGTCGTGCGGCTGAGGTTCGGCACGACGATCACGGACGGCCAGTCGATCGGCTCGATCGTGCTGGAGAACGGCGGCGCGACGCTCACGCTGACGCTCGCGGCGCTGCTCGTGGCGCTGATCGTCGGGCTGCCGCTCGGCCTGATCGCCGGTCGCTACCGCGAGACGGTCCCGGACGCGCTCATCCGCCTGTTCGGGATCCTGTCCTACGCCGCGCCGGTGTTCTTCGTCGGCCTGATGTGCCAGATCGTCTTCGCCAAGAACCTGGATCTCCTACCGGCATCCAGACAGGCGTCGGCGATCGTGCAGGCGACGGCGCCCGACCACACGCACATCCTGCTCCTGGACCTGACATTGGCCGGGGACTGGTCGGGCGTGGGCGACGCGCTCAAGCACCTGATCCTCCCCGCGACGACGCTCGGGCTGCTCGTGGCGGGCGTGTTCATCCGCCTCGTGCGCGTGAACGTGGGGCAGGCGCTCGGCGGCGACTACGTCGAGGCGGCGCGCGCACGCGGGATCCCCGAGCACCGCGTCGTCTCCTTCCACGCCTTCCGCAACGCGCTCGTGCCGGTGGTCACCGTCATGGGCCTGCAGGCGGCGCTGCTGCTCGGCGGCGCCGTGCTGACCGAGCAGACGTTCAGCTGGCCGGGCCTCGGCAGTCGCCTGCTCACGTACTTGAACAACCGCGACTACATCGGGGTCCAGGGCCTGATCACCGTGTTCGCGCTCGTCGTGGTCTTCGTCAGCCTGATCATCGACGTCGTCAACGCGATGATCGATCCCCGGGTCCGGTACTGAGATGTCTGCCACAACGACGGTTCCCGAGACCCCGCCGACGGTCGCGCAGCCGCGCCGCGCCGGCCGCCTGGCGCGCATCGTCTCGCCGTTCCGGCAGGCGCGCGGCGTGCAGCGCTTCATGCTGCTCACCGGCACCGGCCTGACGCTCGTCTTCGTGTTCGTGTCGATCTTCGCGCCGCTGCTCGCGCCGTACGGGTTCGACGCCTATCAGGACGCCTCCGGGCGCTTCCCGCAGCAGGGGGAGCCGTCGGCGGCGCATCACTGGGGCACGACGGTCAACAGCTTCGACGTGCTCTCGCGCACGCTCTTCGGCGCGCGCACGGCGCTGGAGGTCATGATCCTCGCGGTCGTCTTCGCGCTCTGCGTCGGCGTCCCGCTCGGGCTGATCTCGGGCTACGTCGGCGGCTGGGTGGACCGCATGCTCGTGCTCGTGATGGACGCGCTGTTCGCGTTCCCGTACCTGCTGCTCGCGATCGTGGCGTCGTTCCTGCTCAAGAACACGATCGGCAACGGCATCATCGTCGCGGCGATCGCGATCACGGTCGTGTACGTGCCGCAGTACTTCAGGGTGGTGAGAGCCTCGACGCTCTCGGCGCGCGAGGCCACCTACGTGGAGGCGGCGCGCGCGATGGGCGCCAGGCCGGCCACGATCATCCGCCGCTACCTGTTCGCCAACGTCGTGCAGAGCGTCCCGGTGATCGCGACGCTCAACGCCGCGGACGCGATCCTCACGCTGGCGGGACTCGGCTTCCTCGGCCTCGGCATCCAGCCGACCGAGGCGGCGGAGTGGGGCTATGACCTCCAGCGCGCGATCTCCGACGCAGGCGCCGGCATCTGGTGGACGGCGCTGTATCCGGGCCTGGGCATCGTGCTGGCGGTGACCGCGCTGACGCTCGTCGGCGAAGGCCTCAATGACGTGTTGAACCCGACGCTGCGCCGCCGCCGCTCGCGCGCTCCGCAGATCCAGTCGTCGGCGGTCGGCCCGGCCTCCGCGCCGGTCGTGGAAGAGGATGTGGGCAAGTGACCATGAGTGAACCGGTCCTGTCGGTGCGCGGGCTGCGCATCTGGTACGGCACCGACCGCGGAGCCGTGCGCGCCGTCGACGGCGTGAACCTCGACCTGCGGCCGGGCGAGACCGTCGGGCTCGTGGGGGAGTCGGGCTGCGGCAAGTCGACGCTGGGGCGCGGCGTGCTCGGTCTGCTGCCCGAGGGCTCCTCGGCGGTCGGCGAGGTCAACTACAAGGGGCGCAACCTGCTCGCGCTCAAGCCGCGCGAGCTGCGCAAGCTGCGCGGCCCGGACCTGGGGATGATCTTCCAGGAGCCGATGACGCGGCTGAACCCGCTGATGAAGGTCTCCCAGCACTTCGAGGAGACGCTCAAGACGCACGAGCCGAGCCTCGGCAAGAAGGCGGCCCGGGCGCGCGCGCTGGAGGCGCTGCGCGGCATGGGCATCCCGCCGACGCGCTACGGCCAGTATCCGCACGAGTTCTCCGGCGGCATGCGGCAGCGGATCATGATCGCGCTCGCGCTCGTGCTGCGCCCGGCGGTGATCGTGGCCGACGAGCCGACGACGGCGCTCGACGTGCTCGTCGAGGCGCAGATCATCCGCATCCTCGCCGACCTGCGCGCGAACTTCGACACGGCGCTGCTGCTGATCACGCACAACCTCGGCATCGTCGCCGAGGCGTGCGACCGCGTCGCCGTGATGTACGCGGGCCGCATCGTCGAGAAGGGGCCGGCCTACGACGTCACGAGCAAGCCGGCCCATCCGTACTCGCGCGAGCTGCTGCGCTCGACGATCTCGCTGTCGACGACGTCGCTGCACTCGATCCCCGGGGCGCCGCCGAACCTCGTCGATCCCCCGCCGGCGTGCCGCTTCCACCCGCGCTGTCCCGACGCGATGAGGGTGTGCGCGAAGGACTGGCCGCCGTCGGTCGATCTCGGCGCCGGGCGCCGCTCGGAGTGCTGGCAGAGCGCGCGCGACCGCATCCCCGCGGGGCTCGAGGCGCCGCTGGAGCGCGAGGCGCTGGCCGTGGCGGAGGAAGCGTGACCGCGCTCGCCCCGGAGCGCGCGGCCGAGAAGGCCACCGGCACGCTGATCGAGGTCCGCGACCTCGAGGTCCACTACGCGCTCCACGGCACGTTCCGCTCGCGCCTCACCGGCCACGGCGGCGGCGCGGTGAAGGCCGTCGACGGGGTCTCGTTCGAGCTGCGCGAGGGCGAGGTCCTCGGACTCGTCGGCGAGTCCGGGTCGGGCAAGACCACGCTCGGGCGCGCGCTGCTCGGGCTCGTGCGCCCGACGGGCGGCAGCGTCAAGCTGCGCGGCCGCGAGCTCGCCGGCCTGCCGGAGAGCCAGCTGCGCCCGCTCCGGCGCCACCTGCAGATGGTCTTCCAGGATCCGCATGCCTCGCTGAACCCGGCGATGACGCTGGAGACCGCGCTCGCGCACCCGCTGCAGATCCACGGGCTGACGAAGTCCGCGGCCGAGACGCGCGCGAAGGTCCTCGAGACGCTCGAGCTCGTCGGGCTCGCTCCGGCGGAGGACTTCGCGGCGCGCTACCCGGCCGACCTCTCGGGCGGGCAGAAGCAGCGCGCCGCGATCGCGCGCGCGATCATCCTCGGGCCGGAGCTCCTGGTCGCCGACGAGCCCGTCTCGATGCTCGACATGAGCGTGCGGGCGAAGATCCTCGAGCTGATGCTCGAGCTGCGCAAGCGGCTCGGCCTGACGTACGTGTACGTCACGCACGACCTCGCGAGCGCGAAGTTCTTCTGCGACCGCGTGGCGATCATGTACCTCGGCCGGATCGTGGAGATCGGGCCGGTGGAGGCGATCTTCGCCGACCCCAAGCATCCGTACACGCAGGCGCTGATCAAGGCGATCCCCGAGCCCGATCCGGACAAGGCGCTCCCGCGCGACCTGCCGCGGGGCGAGATCCCCGACGCCGCGCGCCCGCCGCTCGGCTGCTCGTTCCACCCGCGCTGCCCGGTCGCGTTCGAGTCCTGCGGCTGGGAGAGCCGCGACCTGCGCACCCTGCTGGAGGAGCGCTGGATCGCGGGCGGCGAGGAGAGCTACGCGGCCGAGCGGCCGCTCGTCGGCAACCTCGACGCGCTCGACGAGGGCGATGGCGACGCGGCCGTCGTGCCCGCGGGCGCCGGGAAGGATCCCGGCGAGCTGCTGGCGCTGCTGGAGCGGATCCGCGCCGAGCAGCCGGACGAGCCGCTGTGGCGCGGCGTGCGCGACATGCGCGCCGAGACGCACGGCGTGCGCGTGACGTTCGCGCCCGGCACCGATCCGCCGCTCTACGACGCGGCCGACTCGCGCGCGGCCTGCCTGCTGTACCGGCCTCGGCAGTAACGGCGCCTGGCACGCAAAGACCGCCCACTCTCGACCGTTCTCGCAAGGTCGCGGGCCGACGTCCGACAAACGCCGATACCCGGCGCGCGCGGCCGGTCGTAGGCTCGCGGCCGTGAGCACGCAATGGGAGGGGGTCTTCGCGACGGTCACGACGCCGTTCGCGGAGGACGAGGGGCTCGACCTCGCCGCCCTGGAGTCCCAGCTGTCGCGGCTGGTGGACCGCGGCATCGGCGGCATCGTCGTGCTCGGGACGCTCGGCGAGGGCGAGAGCCTGACGGCGCGTGAGCGGGGCGCGGTCGTCCGCTGTTCGGTGCGGGCGGTGGACGGCCGCGCGCCGTTGCTCGTGGCCGTGAGCGAGACGACCACGCGCGCCGCCTGCCGGTTCGCCGTCGAGTGCGAGCGGACCGGCGCCGATGGGCTGCTGGTGCTGCCGAGCCCGCTCTACGCCTCCGACGAGCGCGAGACGCGGATGCACTGCCGCAGCGTCGCCGCGGCCGTCGAGTTGCCGGTGCTGGCCGGAGCCGGCGCCCCGGTCGACACGGCCGCCGCCGTGCTCGGCGAGGACCTCGGCGACGGCGACGAGCACGCGCTGCAGTCGGCGCTGCTCGGCGCCCGCGGCCACCTCTCGGCGCTGGCCACCGTCTGCCCGGACGAGACGATCGAGCGCTGGCGGCTCGCGGCGGCGCGCCGCTTCGAGGAGGCCGCCGCACTCCATCGCCGGCTGGAGCCGCTGCGGCGCGCGCTCGCAGGCCCCAAGGCGGTCCAGGCCGTCAAGCTCGCGCAGCAGCTCGCCGGGCTCGGCGGCGAGACGGCGCGCGCGCCGCGGCTCCCGCTGCCCGCGGCCGAGCGCGAGCGCCTGGCGCGGCTCGTGCGTGACGCCCGCGCGGGCCTGGCGGCCGTTTGAGCGCGAAGGCTGCCGCCTCCGGGCGGGTATCACCGGGCGGTGCAGCGCATCGCACCGATTCTTCGACAGCTGGCGGTCGACGCGCTCCGGCGCGCCGCCTAGCGTAGGACCGATGAGCACCGAAGCGCACGTCGACGTCGCCGTCGCCGGCGGCGGCCCCGCCGGCATGGCCGCCGCCGTGGCCGCGCGCCGCGCGGGCGCCACGGTCGTGCTGGTCGACGAGTACGCCGCGCCCGGCGGGCAGATCTGGCGGCGCTCGTTCACCGAGATCGGCGACGTCGCGCCGGCCTCGCTGCCGCGCGACGGCCGCGCGCTCTGCCGCGCGCTGGCGTCCTCCGGCGCCACGGTCCTCGCCGGCACGACCGTCTGGGCCGGGGAGCCCGGCGGCGCGCGGCACACCCTGCGCGTGCACGGTCCCGGCGGCGAGCCGGGCCGGATCCACGCCCGCGCGGTCGTGCTCGCGACCGGCGCCTATGACCGCCCGGTGGCGTTCCCCGGCTGGACGCTCCCGGGCGTGCTGACCGCCGGCGGCGCCCAGGCGCTCGCCAAGGGCCAGGGGGTGCTGCCGGGCCGCCGCGTCCTGCTCGCCGGAGCCGGCCCCTTTCTGCTCCCGGTCGCGACGCAGCTGCGAAAGCAGGGCGCGATCGTCGTCGCCGTGGTCGAGGCCACGCGCCGGCGCGAGTGGCTGGCGGCGGCGCCGCGGATGGCCCGGCACTCCGGCCGGCTCGCCGACTACGTCGCCTACCGCGCCCGCACGCTCGACACGACGTACGTCTGGGGCCACGTGCTCACCCGCGCCGACGGCGAAGGCGCCGTCGAGTCGGCGACGATCGCCGCGGCCGCGCCGGACTGGTCGCCGATCGCCGGCAGCGAGCGCTCGTACGCGGTCGACGCCGTCTGCACCGCCTACGGCTTCCTGCCGTCCACGGAGCTCGCCCGCGCGTTCGGCTGCGCGCTCGACGGCGACGCCGTCGCCCACGACGGCGACATGCGCACGACGGTCGCTGGGGTGTTCGTCGCCGGCGAGGCCGCGGGCGTCGGCGGCGCCGGCATGGCCCAGGTCGAGGGCGAGCTGGCCGGGGCGTGCGCCGCGGGCGGCGCCGGCGATCTGGGGCAGCTGCGCTCCCGCCGCGCGACCGCCGCCGGGTTCGCGGCGATCCTCGAGGACCTCTTCGGCCGCCGCCCCGGCCTCGCCCGTCTCGCCGACGCTGAGACGATCCTGTGCCGCTGCGAGGACGTCACGGCCGGCATGGTCGACGCGGCCGGGACCGCGTCGCCGTCCGCGCTGAAGATCATGACCCGCTGCGGGCAGGGACCGTGCCAGGGCCGCGTGTGCGAGCGGATGATCGCCGAGCGGCTCGGGACGCCCGCGCGGTTCAGCACGCGGGCGCCCGTGAAGCCGATTGCGCTCGGCGTCCTGATGGACGCTACGGACTCGTCGTCGACAGAGTGAACGTCAGCGTCTTCGCGTAGGTCCCGGTCAGCAGCGCGTCGGTCGCGGCGATCGCCTGCTTGTGCCGATCGCGACCGGGTCGTTGGACGCGGGCGCGGTGTAGCGCTTCGGCAGCCCGCTGACCTGCAGCGGCGCGGGCAGCGCGAACGCGCCGTTCGCGAGGTGGCCGAGTCTAAGGCGCATCCCTTCCCGCTCTCCGACGTTGCCCAGGACGGCAGCCGGGAAGCTATGCGCGGGCGGTGGCGGCGCGGTACCGGCAGATGCCGGAAATCAGGGCACGCCGGTTGTGACGGTCATGCCGGCGGCGACCGGCGTCACGCACGCGCGGACGATCCGGCCGTCGGCCTGCACGCGGCACTCCTGGCAGATGCCGATGCCGCAGTAGAGCCCGCGCGGCTCGCCGGACGGGCTAGGGCGCAGCGCGGCGCGGCCGCAGGCCAGCAGCGCGGCGGCGATGCTCTGCCCCGCCGGCGCGCGCAGCGGCTCCCCGTCGACGGTCAGCTCGATCATGAGACGGCCAGCGCGGCGGGCGCGAAGCGGTCGGGCGAGAACCACTCGATCGGGACGGGCGTGGGCGCGTGCGCGTGCCAGGCCGCGACGAGCTCGCCGGTCGCGGGCGCGAGGCCGATGCCGGCGCCCTCGTGGCCCGTCGCGACGCACAGGTTCGGCGCCTCGGCGAACGGGCCGACGATCGGCACATGGTCGGGCGAGAGCGGCCGCAGGCCCGCGTACACGCGCAGCGCGCGGGCGCCGTCGAGGACGGGGAAGAAGCGCGCCGCGCGACGCGCGATGGCGCCCGCGACGTCGATGTCGACCTCGCGGTCGAAGCCCACGTGCTGGCGGCTGGAGCCGAGCAGCGCCGTCCCGCTCTCCGTCGACTCGACGACCATCGCGATCTGCAGCGCGGCATCGTCGCCGGCCTCGACGGCGGCGACGTAGCCGGCCTCGCTGAGCTTGCGGCGGAAGCGGACCGGCGAGCGCTCGAGAACGACGATCTGGCCCTTGCGCGGTGTCACGGGGACGCTCAGGCCCGCGGTCTCGACCAGGGCGGGCGTCCACACGCCGGCGGCGACCACGACGGCCCCGGCGGCGATCGCGCCCGCGCTCGTGCCGATGCCGGTCACCGCGCCGTCGCGCCGTCGCATGATGCGCTCCACCGTGCGGTCGGTCGTGAGCGTCGCGCCGCGCGCGACGGCGGCGCGGGTCAGCGCGATCGTCGCCAGGCGCGGCTCGAGCTGCGCGTCGCCCGGGTACAGGACGCCGCCGGGGAGGTCGTGCGCGGCGTGAGGCTCCTCGCGCCGCAGCGCCTCGGCGTCGAGCACCTCGCCGCGGACGCCGAGCGTCGCGAGCAGCCGGGCGCGCTCGGCGGAGGCGCACAGCTCGGCCTCGGTCTCGGCGACGACGATGCTGCCCTTGCGGTCGTACTCGAAGCCGTCCGGGAGCGTCCGGGCGAGGTCGGCCCACAGATCGGCCGAGCGCAGCGCCAGCGGCAGCTCGCGCTCGAGCTCCTTGTCCCACGCGAGCACGTTGCCCTCGCAGGCGCCGGAGCTGCCCGACGCGACGAACGAGCGATCGATCAGCTGCACGCGCGCGCCCGAGGTCGCGAGGAAGTAGGCGCACGCCGCGCCGACGACCCCCGCTCCCACCACCACCACATCCGGACTGCCGGCCACGATCACACAGTACGGGTCCGCGATCGAACGGCCTTCCGACAAGTGGCGCACAGGGCGCGCCGCGACTCCTACATCTCGCCATTGCGGCAGATCGCCCTCAGCCCGGATACTCGCGGCAGCAGAAGGGGGGATGGGACTCGAGGCCGCCGAGCGAGGCCGAAAGACTCCCACAGGGCAGGAGGGAGCGCCCGGACGTGGCCACCACGTCCGGGCGCTTCTCCGGCACTCGGCCGGCGCCCAATCCACGGCGCCGGCCGAGCAGTTCACCCGCGGGAGGGGTAGGCGCGGGTGAAGGCAGACTACGCGCTCGGCTCCGGCTTGTCGCGATTCGGGGCGCGAATCCGCCCGGCGGGGTGGTGCGCCCCGCTCAGGCGCGGTCCGTCGCCGCGCGCAACAGCGCCACCGCGCCGCGCCGCAGCGCTGGCCAGCGGCGGGCCTCGCGGCCGTGCAGCGCCTCGTGGAACGCCGCTCGCGCGTCGACGGCGCCCGCCGGCGCGGGCAGCCGCATCGCCGCGGGCGTGCGGGCGGCCCGCGTCTCGACGCGGCGCGGGGCGACGTGGCGGGCGAGCCGGACGCCGACCGCCGGGGCCGGCAGCGCGTGGCGGCCGACGCAGACCGCGGCGGCCGGGAGCCCGCGGGCGATCCGCTCGCCCTGCTCGCGGTCGCCGGTCCAGATCGACACCACGCCCTCGCGGCCGCCCGACGCGGCAAGCGCGATCGCGGACGGCTGGTCGGGCGCCTCGACCACGGTCAGGACCGGGCCCGGCGGCGGCGCGGCGAACGCGGCGGCGGAGTCGAGCACCGCCGGCGCGCAGTACACGCCCTCGAGCCCCGGGACGGCGACGCGGCCGCCGCCGCGCACGGCACGGGCGCCGGCCAGCGCGTCCTCGACGGCGCGCAGGTCCGCCGGCGACGCGAGCGGGCCGACGTCGGTCGCGGGATCGCGCGGGTCGCCGACGCGCAGCCGCGCCGCCGCCTGCGCGATCGCGCCGGCCAGGCCTGGCGCGGCGCTCCCGGCCACGACGAGCCGCCCCGCGGCCGCGGGGTGCCGCCCCGATCCCGCGAACGCGGCCCACACCGCTGCCTCCACGACCGCGGCACGGGGAGCGCCACGGAGGACGAGCAGCGTCCCCATCCGCGTGGGGCGCGGGAGGTCGACGACGCGGTCGCACACGGAGTCGAGGAGACGCGCGCCTTCGGTCACCGGCACCAGCAGCTCTCCTGGCACGCCCGCCCGCAGGAACACGGCCCGCAGCCGCCGGGCCGCGAGCGGGTCGCCGGCCGCGAGCAGCACGCCGTTTCCGGCCAGCAGCGCCGCCGCGGTCTCGACCGCCGGACCGAACCAGGGCGAGGCGGAGGGGCCGCGAAGCCCGACGAGGCCCGCCGGCGCCTGCAGCAGCAGGCTCCGGCGCCGCGCGAGCGCCGCCATCCGCGCGTGCAGGCGGCGGTCGGCGAGCGCGGCGGGCCCGTCGCGCGCGAGCGCGTGCAGGCCGCGGACCGCGGGCAGCAGCTCGGAGACGATCAGGTGCGAGCGCGGCCAGCCGGTCTCGCCGGCGAGGCGGTCGGCGAGCTCGTCCAGCTCGTCCAGCAGCGCGACCGCCGCCCGCCGCAGGTAGCGCGCGCGAGCCGCGGGCGGCAGCAGCGCCCACAGCGGCTGCGCGACGCGCGCCGCCGCGGCGGCCGCAGCCAAGTCCACGGGCGCGAGGACCCCGAGCACCGCGCCCGTCGCGGGCGCGCGCAGCTCGCCCGGCTCAGGCGTCACGCCCGCGCGCGGCCCGGATCGCCGCCAGCCGCTCGCGCATCCCGGGCTCGCCGTCGCCGGGCCGGTAGAACCGCATCCCGGAGAACCCGTCGGGCAGGTGCTCCTGGTCGTTGACGTGGCCCGGGTGGTCGTGCGGATAGTCGTAGCCGCGCCCGCGCCCCAAGGCCTTCGCCGCCGGGTACGCGGCGGAGCGCAGCACCGCCGGCGGCAGGGCCGCCCCGTGCTCGCGGATGTGCGCCCGCGCGGCGCCCAGCGCCGTGCCCGCCGCGTTGGACTTCGGGGCCAAGGACAGGTAGATCGCCGCCTGCGCCAGCGCGAACGTCGCCTCCGGCAGCCCCACGTGCTCCACGGCGTGCGCCGCCGCGACCGCCACCAGCAGCGCCTGCGGGTCGGCGTTGCCGACGTCCTCGGAGGCGAGGACCACCATCCGGCGCGCGATGAAGCGCGCGTCCTCGCCGCCCTCGAGCATCGCCGCGAGGTAGTACAGCGACGCGTCGGGGTCCGAGCCGCGGGTCGACTTGATCCAGGCCGAGATGTAGTCGTAGTGCTGGTCGCCAGCCTTGTCGTAGCGCAGCGCCTTGCGCTGCATCGCGTCCTCGGCGTCCTCCAGCGTCACCGGCGAGCCGGTGCGCGCGGCGGTGTCGAGCGCGAGCTCGAGCGCGTTCAGCGACGACCGCGCGTCGCCGCCCGAGCGCGTCGCGAGGAACTCGATCACGTCGTCGCCCACCGAGCCGCCGACACGTGACAAGGCGCGCCGCAGCAGCCCGGCGATGTCCTCCGGCGTCAGCTCCTGCAGCTCGTAGATCTGCGTGCGCGAGATCAGCGCCGAGTTGACCTCGAAGTACGGGTTCTCGGTGGTCGCGCCGACGAGCACGACCAGCCCCTCCTCCACGGCCGGCAGCAGCGCGTCCTGCTGGGCCTTGTTGAAGCGGTGGATCTCGTCGAGGAAGAAGATCGTCTGGCGGCCGCCGCGGCGGCGCTCGCGGGCCCGCGCGATCACCTGGCGGACCTCGGCCCGTCCCGCCTCCACCGCCGAGAGCTCCTCGAACGCCGCGTCGGCGTACTCGGCCAGCATCCGCGCCAGCGTGGTCTTCCCGGTCCCCGGCGGCCCGTACAGGATCATCGAATGCGGCTCGCCGGACTGGATCGCCGTCCGCAGGGCCGACGACGGCCCCAGCAGATGCGACTGGCCGACGAACTCCTCGAGCGCGCGCGGGCGCATGCGGGCGGCGAGCGGAAGGTCCTCCGCGTCCGCGACCTCGCGCCCGGCGGGCTCCTCCTCCGGCGGATCGAACAGCCGTCCCATGCGTACAGTCTGACCATGGGACTCGCCGAGGAGCTGCAGGAGGAGACCGCGGAGGTCCTCGCCAGGCTGATCCGCTTCCGCACCGTCAATCCCCCGGGCGACGAGCGCGCCTGCCAGGAATGGCTCGCGGGCTATCTCGAGGACGCCGGCCTGACGTGCGAGCTGCACGCCGCGGAGCCGGAGCGGCCGAACCTCGTCGCCCGCCTGCCCGGCGGCGACGGGCCGACGCTCGGGTACCTCTCGCACGTCGACACGGTGCTCGCCGACCCGCAGGACTGGTCCGCGGACCCGTGGAGCGCGGAGGTCCGCGACGGGTTCCTCTACGGCCGCGGCGCGGTCGACATGAAGGACCAGACCGCGGCCGAGGCGGTCGCGCTGGCGACGCTCGCGCGCAGGAACGTCAAGCTCAACGGCGAGGTCAAGCTGATCAGCGTCGTCGACGAGGAGACCGGCGGCACGCTCGGCGCGCAGTGGCTGACCGAGACGCTGCCCGACGCCGCGCGCGTCGACTACCTGCTCAACGAGGGCGCCGGCGCCGTCATGCCCTACGGCGACCGCCGCCTCTACGGGGTCTGCGTCGCCGAGAAGGGCACGTTCCGCTTCCGCGTGCGCACGACCGGCACCGCCGCCCACGCGTCGGTCCCCGGGCTGGCCGAGAACGCGCTGCTCAAGCTCGCGCCCGCGATCACCGCCCTCGGCGGCGCCAAGCCGGGCTTCGACCTGACCGAGGCCACGCACGCGCTGCTCGAGGGTCTCGGCGAGGATCCGCGCGACCCGCAGGGCGCGCTCGACAGCGTCGCCCGCATCGAGCCGCGGCTCGCGCCGATCCTCGACGCCGCCCTGCGTGTCACGTTCGCGCCCACGATCGTCTCGGCGGGCGAGAAGATCAACGTCATCCCCGCACGCGCCGAGCTGCGCGTCGACTGCCGCGTCCCGCCCGGGATGGGCATCGAGACGGCGCGCAGGCGCCTCGGCGAGGTGCTCGACGGCGACGTCGACGTCGAGTTCACCGAGGAGGTCGAGGGCAATCGCTCGCCGGTCGCCTCGCCGCTGATGGACGCCATCAGGGCGTGGGTCGGCGAGCACGACCCCGGCGCCGAGGCGGTCCCGACCGTCCTGCCCGCCTTCACCGACTGCCGCTGGTTCCGCGCCGCCTTCCCGGACTGCGTCGCCTACGGCTTCTTCCCCCAGCGCCACCAGACGCTGTACGAGACCTGGCCGCTGATGCACGCCAAGGACGAGCGCATCGACGTTCGCGACCTCGGGTTCGCGGCCGGGTTCTTCCACGACCTCCCCGGGAGGCTCCTCTGATGCCCGTACCTGAAGGCAAGCTCCGGCTGGGCGGCATGGCCCTGCGCAACGGGCTGCTCGTCCACGGCCCGACGCACTGGGCCGCCGCCGTCCGCACCCGCGACGGCGCCGTGAAGGTCGCCTCCGGCCCCAAGCCGCGCTTCAGCGCGTTCGACGGGATCCCGGGGCTGCGCGGGCTCGCGCGGCTCGGCGAGGCGTTCGCGGTGATCCCGCTCGTCAAGCAGGGGCTGCCGGAGGCCAAGCTCCCGATGGAGTCGCCGAGCGTGATCGGCGTGGCCGCCGGCGCCTCGCTCGCGGGGACCCTCGCGCGCCGGCATGTCCGCGGGGTGACCGGCGACGCGGCCTCCGCGCTGCTCTCGGTGGCGCCCGCGCTGTTCGCCCTGCGCGGCGGCGAGCTGGCCGCGTACCACGGCGTCGAGCACAAGGCGATCGCCGCCTACGAGGCCGACGACGCGGACGCCGCCGACGCCTCCAAGGAGCACGAGCGCTGCGGCTCGCACCTCGTCGCGCCGATGCTCGCCGCCAACGTCGCGGGCACCGTGCTGCTGCGAAAGGCCCTGGAACGGCCGAGCGCGCTGGCCGGCGGGGTGGTGGCGCTCGCCTCGACCGCCGCCGCCGTCGAGGTCTTCGCCTGGAGCGAGCGCCACGCGGACACGACGGTCGCCCGGGCGCTCAAGCGGCCGGGCTTCGAGCTCCAGCGCGCGCTGGGCACGCGCGAGCCCGACGAGCGCCAGCTGGAGGTCGGGCGCGCGGCGCTGGCGGAGATCCTGAAGGTCGAGGATGGGGTCCAGACCCTAGGCTAGACGCGCCACATCGCGGCGATACTCCCAGCCGTGCATTGGTACCAGATCGAGAACGACATCATCACCTGGGCGCCGATCGTCTTCATGGCGCTCCTGGTGTTCTTCATCTGGCGGACGATGAAGCTGATGCCGAAGACGAAGCCGCAGGAGATCAAGCCCGACTCCAAGGCATCGGTCGGCTGGAAGGAGGTCGCCGGCGCCGACGAGGCGAAGGCGGAGCTGCAGGAGGTCGTCGACTTCCTGCGCGACCCGAAGCGCTTCCGCGACCTCGGCGCCAGCGTGCCGAAGGGGATCCTGCTGCACGGCCCGCCCGGCACCGGCAAGACGCTGCTGGCCAAGGCCGTCGCGCACGAGTCCGGCGCCTCGTTCTACTCGCAGTCGGCGGCCTCGTTCGTCGAGATGTTCGCCGGGCTCGGCGCCGCCCGCATCCGGCGCCTGTTCAACGAGGCGCGCGAGCACCGCCCCGCGATCGTCTTCATCGACGAGATCGACGCCGTGGGCGGGGCGCGAGGCTCCGACAACAACTCCGAGCGCGAGCAGACGCTCAACCAGCTGCTCGTCGAGATGGACGGCTTCGGCTCGACCGGCGACCTGGTCGTGATCGCGGCGTCCAACCGGCTGGAGAAGCTCGATGCGGCGCTGCTGCGGCCGGGCCGCTTCGACCGGCAGATCTTCGTCTCCCCGCCCGACGTCGGCGGCCGCGAGGCGATCCTCCGCGTGCACACGCACGGCAAGCCGCTGGGGCCCGAGGTCGACCTGCCGATCATCGCCCGCCAGACGTCCGGCCTCGCCGGTGCCGATCTGGCGAACATCTGCAACGAGGCCGCGATCTTCGCCGCCCGCGAGCACCGCTCGACGATCGGCCAGGAGCACTTCGAGGCGGCGCTGGAGCGCGTGATCGCCGGCATGCAGTCGCGCAAGGCGCTCAACGAGCACGAGCGCCGCGTGGTCGCGTTCCACGAGGCCGGCCACGCGCTGTGCGCCGAGCTGCTCCCGGGCGTGGACCGCGCGCACCGCATCTCGATCGTCCCGCGCGGCCGGGCGCTCGGCTACACGCTCAACCTCCCGGAGGAGGACCGCTACCTCAAGACGCGCGACGAGCTGATCGATCAGATGGTCATGCTGCTCGGCGGCCGCGCGGCGGAAGAGATCGTCTTCGGCGCCTGCACGACCGGCGCCTCGAACGACCTCGAGCGCGTCGCCGACATCTCCCGCACGATGGTCCACGAGTACGCGATGGGCACCTCGATCAGCTCGCTCAAGCTCGCGGCCGAGGGCGGCGCGGTGTCCGACCGCACGCGCGAGCTGCGCGACTCCGAGCAGCAGCATCTCGCCGACGAGGCGATGCGGCGTGCGATGCGGCTGATCTCCGAGCACCGCGAGCAGCTCGACGGCCTGGCGGCCGGCCTGCTGCGCAACGAGGTGCTCGAGCGCCAGGACATCGACCGCGTGATGGAGGGCGCCGCGCCGCGGCGCCAGAGCGGCGCGCACGGCCTGCGTGTGGTCGCGGCGGAGCGCACCGGCACGGAATCCTGAGCGCTCAAGTCGCGGCCGCGGCGGCCGATCTTCCATTTCATGGGGGCTGACGACTTCCGCGCGCTGCTCGAGCCCGGCGCGATCCGGGCGGTGTTCCAGCCGATCGTGCGCCTCGCCGGGCTCGACGTGATCGGCTACGAAGGGCTGTCGCGCTTCCCGCCGCCGCCGGGCCTCGTCGCCCTGCCGCCGGACGTGACGCTCGCCGCGGCCGAGAGCGCCGGCCTGCGCGACGAGCTCGAGGTCGCGTGCTTGGCGGCGATCGCCGCCGCCGGCGTCCCGCCGCACGGCCGCGCGCTCTGGGTCAACCTGTCGCCGGAGGCGCTCGGGCATCCCGGGCTGCTCGAGGTCGCCGGCCGGCTCACCAGCCGCCTCGTGATCGAGCTCACCGAGCAGGACGCCGTGCTCAACCACGCGCTGCTGCGCCGCCGCCTGCAGCCGTGGATCGAGCGCGGCGCGCTCGTGGCGGTCGACGACGCCGGCGCCGGCTTCACCTCGCTCGAGTACGTCGCCGACATCCGTCCCGACTTCCTCAAGCTCTCGCGCGGGATGGTCGCCGGGATCGACGCCGACGCCGGCCGCGAGGCGGTCCTGCGCGCGACCGCCGCGTTCGCGCGCGAGGTCGGCGCGCGCGTCGTGGCCGAGGGCGTCGAGCGCGTCGAGGAGCTGGAGGCGCTGCGGGCGATGGAGATCGACTACGGCCAGGGCTGGCTGTTCGGCCGCCCGTCCCCGCCGTGGCCGCAGGACGCCGCGCCGGTTCCCGCCGCGCCGCTGCGGGTGGGCGCCGGGGACCGCCTGGAGCGCGACCTCGAGCGGGCGGAGAGCCCCCGCGACGCCTGCGAGGCGGTCGTCGACCACCTTGCACGCCGCGGCCTGCTGCCGAGCGTGTGGCTCGCGCAGTCCGGGCGCCTGCGCTGCCAGGCGGTGCGCGGCTTCTGGCAGGTCTTCGACGGCGTGCCGCCGACCACCGGGATCCTCGGCCGCGTCTACCGCACCGGCGAGCCGGCGTTCATCGACGACGTCGGCGAGGCGCCCGAGTACCTCCCCGCGATCGCGGGCGTGCGCTCGGAGATCTGCATCCCGCTGCGCGTCGCCGGCGCCGTCGTGGGCGTGCTCGACGCGGAGTCGGTGACGACGCACGACGACTCGACCGCCGCCGAGGTCCAGCGCTGCGCGGCGCTGCTCGCGGCGCGCCTGGAGGAGGTCGGCGCGCTGCCGCCCGCCTCGCCGGCGCAGCGGCTCGCGCGCGCCGCCGCGCGGCTGGCCGTGCTGCGCGACCCCGAGGACGTGGTGCGCGAGGCGCTCGCGGCCTCGCTGGACCTCTCGGGCTACGAGTCCGGCCTGCTCGCGCTGGCCGACGGCCACGGCGCCCTCTATGTCCACCTCGCGGAGGGCCCGTTCGCGGTCGCGTTCAGCCAGTTCGCCGCCGACGAGCTCGCGGCGGTCGCGCGCTGGGTCGACGACGGGACGTCGAGCTACACGGTGGGCGACGTCGCCGGCCGCGGCTTCCCCGGCCACGAGGTGCTGCGCCGGCTCGGCGCCGGCTCGCTGATCGTGCTGCCCGTGACGGCGGCGGGCGAGCGCCTCGGCGTCATCCTGCTGGCCGACCGCGCGAACCGCCGTCCCGTCTTCGAGGACGTCGAGCTGCTCGAGCTGCTCGCCGGCCAGGCCGCGGGCTCGCTGCGGATGGCCAGCGCGGTGGCGCAGCTGCGCGAGCGCGCGTCGCGCGACCCGCTTACCGGGCTGCACGCCTCGCTGCCCGTGCTGCCGGCCCGCGCCGGCGTCGTGATCGCCGACGTGGACGGTCTCGGCGCGATCAACGACGCACGCGGTCAGGCGGCCGGCGACGACGTCCTGCGCTCGCTCGCCGGGCTGGTGCGCGAGCTCACGCCGGCCGGCGGGCGCGCGTTCCGGATCGGCGACGACGCGTTCGTGGTCACGCTCGACGCGCCGCAGGCCGTGTCGGCCGAGCGGCTCGGATGGGAGCTGCGCAGCCTCGCGCCGGCGCGGCTGGGGACGACGCTGTCGGTCGGCGTCGCGGTCGGCAGGCCGGGCGAGAGCGGCGAGGCGGTCGTGCTGCGCGCGGGCGCCGCGCTCAACGAGGCCAAACGCCTCGGCGGCAACGCCGTCGCCGCCGACTGAAGGGAGTCCGGACCGGCCGGAGTCTCGCCCCCTGGGCGAACACTCCCGGCGAAGCGAGCCTTCAGGGCGAGCCGTCGTCGTAGACTCGGCGCTCGTGTTCGGCCGCATCGACCACATCGGGCTCGCGGTCGCCGACCTGGACGCGGCGATCGAGCTCCACACGTCCGCCTACGGCATGCCGCTCGTACACCGCGAGACGGTGACCGAGCAGGGCGTCGAGGCCGTGCTGCTCGACGTCGGCGAGAGCCATGTGGAGCTGCTCGCGCCGCTCGGCGACGACACGCCCGTGGGGCGCTTCCTCGCCACGCGGGGCCCGGGCCTGCACCACGTCGCCTACCGGGTGGCGGATGTCGGCGAAGCGCTGCGCGAGCTGCGCGAAGCCGGCCTGCGGCTGATCGACGAGACGCCCCGCACCGGCATCCGCGGATCGCAGGTCGCGTTCCTGCACCCGGCCACCGCGGGTGGCGTCCTGACCGAGCTCGTTACGCCAGTGGAGGTTCACCCTTGAGTCCCGCCAACGCCGCCCGCCGCGCCGCCATCGGCTTCCAGGGCGGGCAGGTCCTGTCCCTTCGCCTGTCCGAGGAGCAGCTGACCTCGCTGCGTCAGACGCTCCGCGAGGGGCATGAGCGCTGGCAGGAGGTCGAAGCCGCCGACGGCGCCGTGCTGATCGACATCGGCCAGGTCGTCTATCTCCGAGTTGAGTCCGACGAGCACCGCGTCGGTTTCTAGCCTCCGCGTCGCCTTCAATGCCGCCGACCTCGCGCTCTACAAGCGCGTGCGCTCCCTTGGTACCGATCGCGCGGACAGCGTCCGCTGGGTGCGGCGCTACTCGCGCCTCGGCGAGCACGGCGCGGTCTGGCTCGCAGGCGGCGCCGCGGCGGCGCTCGTCGACCGGCCCAACCGGCGCCGCTGGCTGCGCGCGACGGCGACCGTCGGCGCCGCCTATCTGGTGTCCACGTCGATCAAGCTCGCGGTCGGGCGCAAGCGCCCCGCGATCGAGGACCTGCCACACCTGATGGAGACGCCCACCGGACTCTCGTTCCCGTCCTCGCACGCGACGTCCTCGTTCGCCGCCGCGCGCGCGTTCGGCGCGCTCGTGCCCGGCGCGCCGCTGCAGGTCGCCGCCGCCGCGATGGGCGTCTCGCGCCTGTATCTCGGTGTCCACTACCCGTCCGACGTCGCGGCCGGCGCCGCGCTCGGCACCTTCCTGGGGAGCTTCGGCCGATGATGAAGGTCGGGATCGTCGGCATGCCCAACGCGGGCAAGTCGTCGCTGTTCAACGCGCTCAGCCAGGCGGGCGCCGAGGCGGCGAACTACCCGTTCACGACGATCGAGCCCAACGTGGCCGTCGTGCCGGTGCGCGACGATCGGCTCGAGGACGTTGCGCAGACGGTCGGCGCCTCGAACATCGTCTGGGACACGATCGAGTTCCACGACATCGCGGGCCTCGTCGCCGGCGCGCACCAGGGCGAGGGCCTGGGCAACAAGTTCCTCGCCAACATCCGCGAGACCGACGCGCTGCTGCACGTCGTGCGCGCCCACCACGACGACAACGTCATCCACCCCGAGGGGAAGGTCGACCCGGCGTCGGACATGGAGACGATCGAGACCGAGCTCATCTACGCCGACCTCGAGAGCGCCGAGCGCCGCCACGCCCGCGTGGTCCGCGACGCGCGCTCCGGAGATCGCGCCGCCGTCGCCGAGGAGGCGTGGCTGCGCGAGGTGATCGAGGCGCTGCAGTCCGGCCGGCCGGTGCGCTCGATCCCGGTTCCGCAGGACGCGCCCGACGCGGCGCGCAACCTCTCGCCGCTGACCGGCAAGCCGGTGCTGTTCGTGGCCAACGTGGACGAAGGCGACGACGCCGTCCCGTCGGTCGTCGCCGACCACGCCGCGGCGGAGGGAGCGGCCGCCGTCGCGGTCTCCTCGCGGCTGGAGGCCGAGCTGTCCGAGCTCGACGACGAGGACGCCGCGGCGATGCGCGCGGACCTCGGAGGGTCGGAGTCCGGCCTCGACCGCGTCGTCCGCAGCGCGTTCGGCCTGCTCGACCTGATCGCGTTCTTCACGGCCGGCGAGGCGAAGCCGGCGCAGTCGTGGCACCTGCGCAGCGGGCTCTCCGCCTGGCACGCCGCGGGACAGATCCACACCGACATCCAGAAGGGCTTCGTGCGCGCCGAGGTGATCGGCTGGAAGCAGCTGGTCGAGTCCGGCGGATACGCGGGCGCACGCGACAGGGGCGTCCTGCGGCTGGAGGGCCGCGACTACCTGATGACCGACGGGGACGTGATCACCGTCAAGTTCACCCCCTGACAGGCCCCGCGCCGCCCGTGCCCGGCAAGCCGGACTCTCCGAAGGATCGCCCTCCGGGCGATCCGGCGACGTACTGGCTGAAGCCGATCGGTCACGCACGCGGGCCGCTGCCCGCGGACTGGTTCGAGACCCGGCCGCGGGTGCTGCGCCGGTCCGGCTTCCCGCGCCGTCCGAGGGTCCGCGAGGGCGACAGGTTCGTCTACTACGCGTCGGTCTGGAAGCGCATCTTCGCGATCGTCGAGGTCGTCAGCGAGCCGGAGGAGACCAATCCCGGCGAGCGCTGGCCGTGGACGGTCGCGGTGGATCCGCTGCTGGTGATCCCGAACCTCGATCACGCGCCGCCCGTCGAGGCGATCGGCGTGCCCGCCCGCTCGACCAGCCAGCAGTCGCACATCCGCCTGTCTGCGGAGCATTACGCCCGCGCGGTCGATGTGATCTCCTCCGTCGCGCGCTGACGGCGTCGAGCGGATCCACGACATCGACGGCCGAGAAACCTGCGCCGCCGATGTGATGCGCGGCTAGTGTCATCGTGTGCAGCGTCGGTTCGTACTCCCCGGCCCTGACGTGGGCCGGCTGTTGCTCGACCGCCTCGTCGCGGAAGGCGTGCGGTACGGGCGCGACTTCGCGGTCGTCCGGATCATGGCGCCGCTGGGCACCGTCGAGACGCTCGCGCCGCAGCTGTCCGCGGTGCTGCGCGACGCCGACGTGCTCGTGCGCTGGGAGGCCGACGAGCTGCTCGCGCTGCTGCCGGCGACAGACCGCGCCGGGGCCGAGCGCGCCGCGGAGCGCCTGCGCGAGGCGTCGACCGAGGTGCCGATCAGCGTCGGTGCCGCGCACTGGGTCGGCGACACCGCGCACGACCTGATCGGCCGCGCGCTACCACGCAGATAGCTCGTACCTCGGGCGACGCTACTCACGAAGCCTTCTCGCCAACCGCCCCATCCCGAAGGACTCGGCCGCCGCGGCGCCGCCCGCGCGGTCGGTCTCGCGGTCCTGCGGCCGCGCGACGTCGGCCGTCCGCAGCGTCGCGATGTCGCGGAACGTCCGCAGCTCCGCGGCCTGCTCGATCAGCGCCTTGCGCACCGACGGCTTCTCGCGGATCGCGCCGAGGATCACGTGCTCGAGATCGCCCTTGCGCTGCAGCAGGTCCGCCGCCGTCTTGGCGCCGATCCCCTTCGCGCCAGGCAGCCCGTCCGACGGGTCCCCGCGCAGCGCGATGAAGTCCGGCACCTGGGCGGGCGTGATCCCGTAGATCTCGCGCACCTGCTCCGGCCCCACCTCGTCCGGTCCCTCCTGGCGAGCGCGCTGCAGCAGCACGGTCACGCTCTCGGACGCGCACTGGAACATGTCGCGGTCGCCGGTGAGGATCAGCGTCGTCCCGCCCGCCGCCGTCTCGGCGTCCGCGAACGAGCCGAGCAGGTCGTCCGCCTCGAGCGTGTCATGCGACACGACGCTCCAGCCCAGCGCCTCGTAGAAGCCGGGCGCCCGCGCCCACTGCCATTCCAGCGCGCCCGGCATGTCGGGCCGCTGCGCGTGGTAGGCGGGATACGCCTGCTTGCGGTAGACGGCCGCCTCGGCGCCGAAGCAGAGCACCACGGCGCGCGGCGCGTACTTGTCCACGCACCACAGCACCTGGTTGACGGAGCCGAGCAGGGCATTGACGGGATTGCCCTCGGCATCGGTGATCGAGTCGGGCAGCGCGAAGAACGCGCGGTAGAGGCACGCGGGAGCGTCGACGAGCAGGAGCGGAGCCGGCACGTCGCGAAGTATGGTGCCCGGCATCATGAAGACGATCTCCGGTCTCGAAGACCTCAAGCGGTCAGAAGGTGAGATCCTCGGCACCAGCGCCTGGCACGAGGTCACGCAGAAGGACATCGACACGTTCGCCGACGTGACCGGCGATCGTCAGTGGATCCACGTCGACGTCGAGCGCGCGAAGGAGACGCCGTTCGGTGGGACGATCGCCCACGGGTACTACACGCTCTCGATCGTCCCCAAGCTCTCGCGTGAGGTCTTCGCGTGGGAGGGCTTCACGTTCGCCCTCAACTATGGGCTCAACAAGGTCCGCTTCCCGGCGCCGCTGCCGGTTGGGAGCAAGGTCCGCCTCACCGCCAAGGTCGCCAAGGTCGAGTCCATCCCGGGCGGCGCGCAGACGACGATGGAGATGACCGTCGAGCGCGAAGGGGGCGACAAGCCGGTCTGCGTCGCGGAGACCGTCGTGCGCGCCTACGCGGGGGGTCCCGCGGGCTCCTGATGTCGGTTAGGGTCGGTCACAAACCGGCCCCATCTCCGAATGGGGGCAGTGAATGCGCCCCGCCGACGTCAGCGACGAAGTGCTCCTCGCGGGCAGCGATGCCGCCGCGTTCGAGGAGTTCTACGGCCGCCACGTCGACACCCTGTTGGGGTTCTTCGCTCGCCGCACGCGCAACGCGGATCTCGCCGCCGACCTGACGGCCGAGACGTTCGCCGCCGCCCTGTCGGCGCGCCGGCGCTACCGGCCCGAGGCCGGGGCGGCGATCGCGTGGCTGTTCGGGATCGCGATGAAGAAGCTCGCCGACGCCCAGCGCCGCGGGTACGCCGAGCAGCGCGCCCGCCGGCGGCTGAGGATGGAGCGCATCGAGCTGACCGACGCCGACATCGCGCGCATCGACGCGCTCGGGGAGAGCACGAACGCCGGTGCGCTGCTGGAGGCACTGCGGCCGGATCAGCGCGAGGCGATCCGCGCGCACGTGCTCGACGAGCGCTCGTACGCCGAGATCGCCGCCGACGAGCACGTCTCCGAGGCCGTGGTGCGCAAGCGCGTCAGCCGCGGCCTCGCCACCGTACGCCAGCGGATGGGAGCCCGCCGATGACCGACGACTTCGTGACCACGCTGCGGCTGCAGCTGCGCGAGGCGGCGGAGCGCGAGGCACGCCGCGGCCCGCTGCGGCGCGCGCTGCCGCAGCCTCGCCCGCTCGCGCTCGCCGGCGCGCTGGCGGTCGCCGCGGTCGCGGTCGTGATCGCCGTCGGCGCGCTCAGCACGTCCAGCCCGCCCCCGGCCACGACCGCGCCGCACGTCGTCGCGCGGCTGGCGATCGCGAGCCAGGGCGGGGCGCTGTCCGTCGCCTACGGCTCGATCTGGACCTACGACCCGTCCGGCGACGTGCTGCGGCTGAGCCCGGACGGCGACATCGCTGCGCGGATCCCGATCGGCCGGGAGATCCTCGACGGCGCGGCGGGCACCGGCGGCATGTGGGCGCTGACCGAGGAACGCCTGTACCGCATCGACCCGAAGACCAACCGCATCGTCGCGCGCATCCCGCTCCCGCCGCCGTCGCGCTCGCACACGACGGTGGACCCCTACGACAGCGCCGTGTGGGTCGGCAACCCGGGCTCGGCGATCCAGGTCGACCTGCGCACGAACCGGCTCGCCCGCCGGATCAGCTTCGAGCGCAACGGGCAGGACCCGCGCGGCTTCAGCGGCGAGCCGGGCCTCTGGTACATGCTGCGCCGCGACGGCCTGCTCGAGACGCTCGACGCCCGCACGGGCCGCCGGCTCGGGCTCGCCCGCCCGGCGTCGGAAGGCCTGCCGGTGGCCGCCGCGAGCGGCACCGTCCTCCTGCAGGACGGCGCCGGGCTGGCGGCCGTCGACGCGAGCACGGGGGCGCTGCGCTGGCGCACGAACCTCGGTACCAGCCGCATCAACGGCGCCATCGCCGGCGACGGGGCGCTCTGGGTCCAGGGCACGCCCGTCAGCGGCCGCGACCAGCTGTGGAAGCTCGACCCGCGCACGGGCCGCCTGCTCGCCGCGCTGGCGCTGCCCGACTTCGGCGTGGCGGGCATGGCCACCACGCACGCCCGGCTCTGGATCATGAGCCCGTCCGGGCTGCTGACCGGGATTCGCTAGCGTCGGGGCACTAGCCCGCGCGGACGGCGGGCCCGGGCGCGCCGTCGAACACGACGCGATAGGTCCCCGCGCGCGAGACCGTCCAGCGGTAGCCGCCGCCGCGCCCGAGCGTGACGGCTCCGGCGTCCACCCAGCGCCCGCCGTGCAGTGCCTGCACGGTGGCCGTCGCGCCGCGGCGGCCAGGGACGATCGTGCCCGACAGCGCCGGGCGGGCGGAGCGCGAGAGCCGCGCCGGGGCTCCGCCCGAGGCGTCGGCGGCCTGCGTGTCGGGCGGCGGATCGCCCGAGCGCTTGGTCGTCACGGTCGTGAAGTACGCCCACGTGTCGAACAGGCCGAGCTTGGCGCGCAGCGTCGCGCCGTCGGCGGTCGTCGACCCCTTGGTCCCGAGCACCTGGGCGCTCATGATCCGCGGCGAGGCGCCGCGCTGGAGCACCTTGATGCCGCGGAACGAGCCCTTGTAGAGGCCGCGCAGCTTCTTGCCGGCCTTGGCCAGCGTCGTGGTCGCGGGCGTCCAGCGGTGACGCGGCGAGACGTCGTCGTAGGGATCGTCGACCGACTTCAGCCACGGCTTCGGCTCGGTCCCGAGCGAGGTGTTCTCGACGTTCTCGGTCCGTCCGCCGGAGGTCGAGAAGAAGTAGGTGGTGACCGGCTGGTCCTGGTAGGTCACGATCTGCCCGCGCGTCGACGCGACCGCCTGGTTGGTCGCCGTCGTCTCCACCGAGACGCCGCCGTAGACCTGCGAGCGCGTGTCGGGGTACTGGTCGAAGTCGCCGCCGCGGCTGGTCGTGATCGCGTAGGTGCGCGCGGCGATCGCCTGCGCCTGCAGCGCCGCCGCCGGCCACGAGGCCGGCGACTCGGCGGGGACGACCCCCTGCACGTAGTCGTCGAGCGCAACGGCGTCGATCACCCGCAGCCCACCGAACAGCCCGGGCGAGAGCTCGAGCACGCCGCGGTAGCCCTTGCCGTTGAGCGCCGTGATGCCGCCCTCGCCGGCGATCTGCAGCGGCGCCGTGAACCTCGCGAGCCGCTTTCCGTGCGCGACGAGGTCGATCTCCGAGATCGCGTGCCGCTTGACCGTGTACGTCACGGTCGGATCGAGGTCGCGGCCGCCGGCCTGGCGCGCGCCGCTGATGCGCGCCGAGTTGGTCTTCTCGATCAGCTGTACCCGCACGGTCCTGCCGGGATCGGTCATCCCGAGCGAGGTGTCCGTGTAGTAGTGCGAGAGGATCTGCGACGCGGTCGCGCCGTGCTCGGCGTAGCCGAGCGCGCCATACTGGCTCATGCCGACGCCATGGCCGAAGCCGGCGCCCTTGATCGTGAACGTCGACTTCGGCTTGGCCGCCGAGGCGCACGGCGCGGTCGCGAGCACGCCGGCAAGGAGTGCCGCCACCAATGTGGGAAGTGTGCGGGTCATAGGATCAGGGGAGGACTGAGCGGGTCTACGTTAGCCCGACACACCGGCCGGGGAGGAGTTGCGCACCTTGAGTTCCCGCAAGGCATCGGACCTTTTCGTCGAATGCCTCGAGGCAGAGGGCGTCAGGTATGTATTCGGCATCCCCGGCGAAGAGACCCTCGATCTGAACGAGTCGCTGCAGGACTCCTCGATCTCCTTCATCCCGGTGCGCCACGAACAGGGCGGCGCCTACATGGCCGACATGTACGGCCGGCTCACGCAGCGCGCAGGTGTCTGCCTGGGAACCCTCGGCCCCGGCGCGACGAACCTGATCACGGCCGTCGCCGACGCGTTCCTGGACCGCTCGCCGCTGGTCGCGCTGACCGGCCAGGCGGACCTGCACCGGATGCACAAGGAGTCCCACCAGCACATCGACGTCGTCTCGATGTTCAAGCCGGTGACGAAGTGGAACACGCGGATCAACGCCGCGGCGGTCATCCCCGAGGTGGTGCGCAAGGCGTTCAAGGTCGCGCAGGAGCCCAAGCCCGGCCCGACGCACATCGAGCTGCCCGAGGACGTGATGAGCGCGCCGGTCGACGCGCAGCCGCTGCCCGCGCGCACGACGTCGCGGCGGCTGGAGCCGAGCGCGGGCGAGCTGCTCGCCGCGGCCGACATCATCCGCGGCGCGATCAATCCGATCGTGCTCGCGGGCAACGGCGTCGCCCGCGCCGGCGCGTCCCCAGCACTGCGCGAGTTCGCGCGCGCGACCGGGATCGGCGTCGCCGAGACGTTCATGGGCAAGGGCTCGCTCGACTACCGCGACCCGCACGCGCTCGGGACCGTCGGGCTGCAGTCGCGCGACTACGCGCTGGCCGGGTTCGAGGAGGCCGACGTCGTGATCACCGTCGGCTACGACCTCGTCGAGCACGCGCCGTCGAACTGGAACCCGAACCGCGACAAGACGATCGTCGGCATCGACAGCGTCGCGTCGGAGGTCGACGAGCACTTCATCACCGAGGTCGACCTCGTCGGCGACCTCTACCACATCCTCAGCCGCCTCACGGAGGAGCTGCGGCACGCGCCGCACAAGGTCCGCAGCTCGCGCCTGGATGACATCGTGCTCGGCCGCTTCGAGGCCGCCAAGGACGACGACTCCTTCCCGATGCAGCCGCCGCGCGCGCTGTGGGAGATCCGCCAGGCGCTCGGGCGCGAGGACATGCTGATCTCCGACGTCGGGCTGCACAAGCTGTGGATCGCGCGGATGTTCCCCGCGCACGAGCCGAACACGGTGCTGATCGCCAACGGGCTGGCCGGCATGGGCATCGCGCTGCCGACCGCGATCGCGGCCAAGCTCGTGCATCCGGACTGCAACGTTGTGACGGTCAACGGCGACGGCGGCTTTCTCATGAACGTCCAGGAGCTGGAGACGGCGATGCGGCTGCGCACGCCGGTCGTCAACGTGATCTGGGAGAACGCCCAGTTCGGCTCGATCGTGTGGAAGCAGGACAAGAAGTTCGGCCGCCACTTCGGAACGGACTTCACCAACCCGGATTTCGTCAAGCTGGCGGACGCCTTCGGCATGCCGGCCTGGCGCTGCGAGGCGGTCGAGGATCTCGGCAGGCATCTGCGACACGCGCTGTCGCTCGAGCTCCCGAGCCTGATCGTGGTCCCGATCGACTACTCGCTCGATGTATCCATATCTGAGGAGCTCGGAACGGAGACGGTGGCGGCATGAGCGCAACCCAGGAGCGGACCGCGGTCGATGCGGTCCCCACGCAGCTGTTCATCGGCGGCGAGTGGCGGGACGCCTCGGGCGGCGAGACCCTCGATGTCGAGGATCCGTCGACCGGCGAGGCGGTCGCGTCGGTCGCCGACGCGACCCCTGACGACGCGAAGGCGGCGCTCGACGCCTGCTGCGCGGTGCAGGAGGAGTGGGCGACGCACCCGCCGCGCGAGCGCGGCGAGATCCTGCGCCGCGCGTTCGAGGCGATGACGGCGCGGGCGGACGAGCTCGCGCTCGTGATGACGCTCGAGATGGGCAAGCCGGTGGCGGAGTCCAAGGCCGAGATCACCTACGCCGCGGAGTTCCTGCGCTGGTTCTCGGAGGAGGCGGTGCGGATCGAAGGCCGCTTCGGCACCGCGCCCAACGGCCAGGGCCGGCTGATCACGATGAAGCAGCCCGTCGGGCCCTGCTACGCGATCACGCCGTGGAACTTCCCGGCCGCGATGGGCACGCGCAAGATCGGCCCGGCGATCGCCGCCGGCTGCACGATGGTGATCAAGCCGGCGCAGCAGACGCCGCTGTCGATGCTCGCGCTGGCGAAGATCCTCCAGGAGGCGGGGCTGCCGGACGGCGTGCTGAACGTGCTGACCTCGAGCTCGTCCAGCTCGGTCTCCAAGCCGATCATCAACGACCCGCGGCTGCGCAAGCTCACCTTCACCGGCTCCACCGAGGTCGGCCAGCTGCTCGTCGAGCAGTCGGCGCCCGGGCTGCTGCGGACGTCGATGGAGCTCGGCGGCAACGCGCCGTTCCTCGTCTTCCCCGATGCCGACGTCGACGCGGCGGTCGAGGGCGCCGTGATCGCCAAGATGCGCAACATCGGCGAGGCCTGCACGGCGGCCAACCGCTTCCATGTGTCCGGGAAGGTCGCGGACGAGTTCGCCGAGAAGCTCGCGAAGAAGCTCGCCGACATGAAGGTCGGGCGCGGGACCGAGGACGGCGTGCAGGTCGGGCCGCTGATCGACGCCTCGCAGCGCGACAAGGTCGCCGAGCTGGTCGAGGACGCGGCGGGCCGCGGCGCCGAGGTGCTGCTGGGCGGCACCAAGCGCGACGGCGCCGGCTACTTCTTCGATCCGACCGTCTTGACCGATGTCAAGCCGGACTCGCGGCTGCTGAAGGAGGAGATCTTCGGCCCGGTCGCGCCGGTCGTCGGCTTCGACGACGAGGACGCGGCGATCGCGGCCGCCAACGACACCGAGTTCGGGCTCGTCGCCTACGTCTACACGTCCGACGTCAAGCGCGCGTTCCGCGTTTGCGAGAAGCTTCAGACCGGCATGGTCGGGCTCAACCAGGGACTCGTCTCCAACGCGGCGGCGCCGTTCGGCGGCGTCAAGCACTCCGGCTTCGGCCGCGAAGGCGGGCGCGAGGGCATCGACGAGTACCTGTCGATCAAGTACGTCGCGATGGCGATGTGAGATCAGGCGGGACATCCCCTCTCCCCACCCCGATTTGGATCCGCTCGAGCGATTCCGCGAGTGGTATGAGCGGGCCGTGGCCTCAGGCGTGCTGGAGCCCGAGGCCATGGCGCTCGCCACGTCCACGCCGGACGGCGCGCCGTCGGTGCGCTTCGTGCTGCTCAAGGGGATCGACGCGCGCGGCGTCGCCTTCTACACCAACTACGAGAGCCGCAAGGGCCGCGAGCTGGACGCCAACCCGCGCGCGGCCGTCGCGGTGCTGTGGAAGCCGCTGCAGTTGCAGGTGCGGCTCGAAGGCGCGGTCGAGCGGCTCTCGCAGGAGGAGTCCGACGCGTACTTCTCGACCCGCGGGCGCGGGTCGCGGCTGGGCGCATGGGCGTCCGCGCAGAGCACCGAGATCCCCGATCGCTCGGTGCTCGACGAGCGGCTCGCGGAGGCGAGCGCGCGCTACCCGGGCGATGTGCCGCGGCCGGGGTACTGGGGCGGGTTCATGCTGCGCCCGGACGTGATCGAGTTCTGGGAGGGCCGGCCCGACCGGCTCCACGACCGCGAGGAGTTCCGCCGCGCGGACGGGGCATGGCGCTCGCGCCGCCTCTCGCCCTAGCTAGTACGCCGTCTGCCCGTGCGGATCCTTCGCGAACGCGAGCACCTTGCTCGCGGCGATCCGGAAGACCGCCGCCTCGCCGCCGCTGTGGACGAACGCCTCGTCAGCGACGTCGAAGCGCCACGCGCTGCCGTACTTGGCCTCGAACGCGTCCGCCAGCGCCTGTAGCGCGTCACGGCCGGTGACCCGCTCGGCGGTCCCCTCGACCACGACGTCCGTGCCCTCGGCCCACGCGTTGGTGCCGGTCGTCAGCGCGACGTTCGCGTTCGCCTGGAGGTTGCGCGCCTTCTGCTCGCCGAGGCCGGTGCAGAAGTGCATCGCCCCGTCGTGCCAGACGCCGATCAGCGGCGTCACGTGCGGGCGGCCGTCGCGGCGCACGGTCGTCAGCCAGTACAGCTCGGCCCGCTCGAGGATGCCGGCCGCGTCCTCCCACGGCGTCGGCCGGGCCGCCGGATCGCTGAAGCGCGTGTCGAATCGCATGTCCCTAGGGACTCCGCCACCCCCGAGAAGTCATCGATTGGGGGGAACCCCCTGATATGAGGGCGGCGCGGCGTCGAGGAGTCTCGCCGTGTGCCCCAGACGCTCACTCCCGAGACGCTCCCCGCCCACATCGACTCCCTGACCCGCGCCGCCCGCGCCATGACCGGCTCCCGCGAGGACGCCGACGACCTCGTCCAGGACACCTTCCTGCGCGTGCTCGCCCGCGAGCGCGCCGTCGACGCCGAGGCCGCCGGCGCGTACCTGCACCAGGCGCTGCGCAACCAGTACGTCTCCTCTCTGCGCCGGCGCGATCGCCGCCCGCGCACCGCGCCGCTCGAGAGTGAGGACTTCCGGCTCGTCGCGCCGCCGGGCCGCGAGCCGTCCTCGGTCGTCGCGACGCGCGAGGTGATCGGCGCGATCGCCTCGCTCCCCGCCGACCAGCGCAACGTGGTCGCCGCCGTCGACGTCGCCGGCTTCGGCTACAAGGAGGCCGCGGCCTCGCTGCGGATCCCGCTCGGCACCGTGATGAGCCGCCTGTCCCGCGGCCGCGCGCGGCTCGCCGTCTACTCCGCCGCGGCGGCGGCGTAGCGTGCCGGCCGTCGCAACGCCGCCGAGAGCAGGCCGGCGAGGATGCAGGCGACTCCCGCCAATTGCAGCAGCGACGGATCCTGGCCGAGCAGGATGGCCCCGAGCAGCACGGACCCGATCGGCTGGATCGTCAGCGTCAGCGACGTCATGGCGGCGGGCAGCCGCGGCAGCGACACCGTGATCAGCAGCCAGCCGAGCACCTGCGACGTCAGCGCCAGCACGAGCAGCCAGCCGGCGCTCGGCCAGGCCGGGACGAGGTCGCCGTCGCCGAGCGCCGCGGCGTAGGCGGCCGCGGCGACCGTCGCGACCAGCGACATGTCGAACAGCGGCCCGGCCGGGCGGCGCAGGTCGCGGCTGCCCTGGCGCTGGACGAGCAGGAACGCCGCGTAGGTGAGGCCGGTGACGATGCCGTAGAGCACGCCGCGCGACGGGTCGGCGCCGTAGGCGCCGGACTCCAGCGCGCCCGAGACGAGCACGACGCCGAAGCACACGAGCGGCAGCGCGAGCAGGATCCGGCGCGGCACGCGCTCGCCGAGCACGGCGAGCGCGAGGAACGGGACGACGACCACCTGGAGGTTGCCGAGCACGGTCGCCAGGCCGGCGCCGACGTCCCGGATGGCGTGATGCCAGGCGATCAGGTCGACGGCGAAGAACAGCCCGGCCGGGAGCGCGAGCCGCCGCTCGGCCCACGTGCGCCGGCCGTAGCGGCGGTCCTCCCACAGCGCGATCGCACCCAGCACGGGCAGGGCGTAGAGGCAGCGGAAGACCGCCGCGGCGGCGGGCGAGACGTCGGCGAGGTCGACGAGGATGGCCGAGAACGCGATGACCAGGGCGCCGAGCACGCCCGCGGCCGACGGGTTCGCGGACAGCCTGGTCAGCCGACGATGCAGGCCGTGCCGATCCGGCGGAAGCCGAGCCGCGCGTAGACGCTGCCGATCTCCTCGCTGCCCGCGGAGAGGAACACGAGGTCGGCGCCGCCGCGCAGGGCGTCGGCCACGAGCTCGCCGGTCACGGCCGCGCCCAGCCCCTGGCGGCGCACGGCCGGCAGCGTGGCGACGCCGACGACCTCCGTGATGTCGCCCACCGGATTGTGCGAGCCGACGGCGATCGGGCCGCTCTCGCCCTGCGCGATCGCGGTCACGGTGATGCGGCGGCGCAGGCGGTCGCGGCGGAAGTCGAGGTTTCCGTCCACGACCGCGGCGTCGCGCTCGATGCCGCCCTGCGGCCCGGCGGAGGTGCCGGGCGTGGCGAAGCCGACCGTCGCGACGGCCACGGCCTGCGCGAGCAGCGGGTCGTCGGCGCCGAGCACGCGCAGATCGACGCCGGGCGGCGCGTCCGGCGCGCGGAACGCCGCGCGGTCGAGCACCATCAGCGGGGCCTCGAGCACGTCGAGCCCGGCGTCACGCGCGAGCGCGAGCAGCTCCGGCGTCGTGTCGTGCACCCACTCGAACGCCTCGGGCACGCCGAGCTCGCGCTGGCGCGCCCGCACGGCCTCCAGCGCCGCCGGGGTGAAGCCGCCGTCGCCGCCCAGCCGCGGCCGCGCGTAGTACGGCCACGGCCCCTCGCCGACGAACAGCGTGAAGGGCCCGAGCTCCTCGGCCCGCGCCGCCGAGCGCGGCGCTGCATCGCAATACGAATTGATCAGCGTCCTGCAACGGTCGCTGTCGAGGGGCGTCATGGCGTGGCGACCGTTGCAGGACGAAGTCACCCGGCCGACCCGGCGGCGATCTTCCGCAGATCGAGCGCCTTGTCCAGCGTCTCCTCGTCCACGCCGTGCTCGCGCGCGACCTCGCGCAGCGTGCGGCCGCTCTTCGACGCGTCCTTGACGATCTCGGCGGCGCGGTCGTAGCCGATGTACGGGTTCAGCGCGGTCGCGACCGCGAGCGTGCCCTCGGCCGAGGCCTCGAGGCCCGCGAGGTTGGGCTCGATGCCGTCGACGCATTTCTGGGCCAGCAGCGTGCTCGCGCTGGAGAGCAGGTGGATCGACTGCAGCAGGTTGCGCGCGATCAGCGGGATCCGCACGTTGAGCTCGAACTGGCCCTGGAGGCCGCCGACCGTGATCGCGGCGTCGTTGCCGATCACCTGCGCGCCGACCTGCAGCACGACCTCGGGGATCACCGGGTTGACCTTGCCGGGCATGATCGAGGAGCCCTTCTGCAGCTCCGGCAGGAAGATCTCGCCGATCCCGGCGCGCGGGCCGGAGCCCATCAGCGCGAGGTCGCCGGCGATCTTGGTCAGCGAGACGGCGATCACCTTCAGCGCGCCGGACAGCTCCACCAGCGCGTCGCGGTTGCCCTGCGCCTCGAACGGGTCCTCGGGCGCGGAGATCGTCAGGCCCGTGTCCGCCGACAACCGCTCGCGCACCTTGGCCGCGAACTCCGGATGCGTGTTCAGGCCGGTGCCGGTCGCCGTGCCGCCGAGCGGGATCTGCGCGACCTGCGGGAGCGCGTTGCGGACGCGCCGCCGCCCGAGGCGAACCTGCGCGGCGTAGCCGGAGAACTCCTGCCCGAGCGTGACCGGGACTGCGTCCATCAGGTGCGTGCGGCCGGACTTGACGAGGTCCTTGAACTCCTCGGCCTTGGCGGCGAAGGACGCCTCGAGCCGCTCGAGTGCCGGGAGCAGTTGATTGGTGGCATCGTCGAGCGCCGCGAGGTGGACCGCGCTCGGGAACACGTCGTTGGACGACTGGCCCATGTTCACGTGGTCGTTGGGGTGCGCGCCCCCGCCGGCGAGGTTGGCGATGACCTCGTTGGCGTTCATGTTCGAGGACGTGCCCGAGCCGGTCTGGAAGACGTCGATCGGGAACTGGGCGTCGTGCTTGCCCTCGGCGATCTCGTCGCCGGCAGCGGCGATGCGTTCGGCCAGCGCGCCGTCGAGCAGCCCGAGCTCCGCGTTCGCGCGCGCGGCGGCGCCCTTGATGCGGCCGAGCCAGCGCACGACGGGCAGCGGCACGCGTTCGCCGGACACCGGGAAGTTGGCGACGGCCTTGGTGGTCTCCCCGCCCCACAGCTCCTGCGGGGTCTCCTGCACGCTCATCCGGTTCCTCCGGTTCAAAGGCTTGCTTTGAGCCATTACGCTAGCGCCGCGGGGTCCTTCGGCTCGCGACCGCGAGCCTCTCGTCACATCTAGGAGCCGGTTGAACTGTGCCGCATCGCGCGGCGGGGAAAGTTCAGCGGGCTCCTAGGCCGCGTCGACGAGCGGGCTGCGCTCGGGCGTGACGTCGTGCGGGTGCAGCTCCTCGCGGCAGTGCGAGCAGACGAGCACCGGGTCGGCCTCGTGGCCGCACTTGTGGCGCAGCACGACGGGCGGGCCGAGCTCGCCGGTCAGGTGCTCGTCACCCCAGCGCATCAGCGTGACGATCGAGGGATACAGGTCGCGCCCCGCGGGCGTCAGCCGGTATTCGTAGCGCTCCGGCTCCTCCTGGTAGAGGCGGCGCTCGAAGATGCCGGCGCTGACCAGCGTCTGCAGCCGCGTGGAGAGGATGTTGCGCGCGATCCCGAGGTTGCGCTGCATGTCCGAGAAGCGGCGCACGCCGTAGAAGGCCTCGCGCAGGATCAGGAAGGTCCAGCGCTCGCCGAGGATCTCCATCGCGCGGGCGATCGAGCAGACCGGAGGGCGCTCCAGTTCGTACATCGCAGTTGAGCGTAGCTCACCCGCAGAACGCGACCAGCTCGCGTGCCAGCCCGACCGGATCGTCGTAGGCGATCAGGAATCCGGTGCGGGGCAGCACGCGCAGCTGCCCGTCGGGCAGCAGGTCGAGCGTCTCCTCGGCGATCGCGAGCGGATGCGCGGCGTCGTCGTCGGCCCACAGCAGCAGGACGGGGAAGTCCATCGCGGGGTAGGCGTCGAGCAGGTCGCGCTGCGCGCCGTGCGGCCAGCGCTTGGCGGCCTTCGCCCACGAGCGCGCGCGGTTGGCGTTCCCGCCCAGGTCCATGACGGCGTGGCGGACGAGGTCGCGCGCGCCCGGGGCGCCCGTGACGCTCATGCGATCGCCGCGCTTGGGCCGGACCGCGAGGGCGCCCGCGTAGGAGAGCAGTCGGTCGCAGCCCGGGACGACCGCGGCCTGCACCGCCACGCGGCCGACGCGCTCGAACGTGCTGCGCTGCGGGCGCCGGTGCAGCGCGCTCGGCATCAGCACGAGCTTGGACGGCCGCAGCGAGCCGTCGGCGATCGCCCGCATGGCCAGCAGCGCTCCCGCGTCATGGCCGGCGACGAGCGGGTGCGGCCCGCAGGCGTCGAGCAGGAAGCCCACGAGCACGCTCGTCAGCCACTCAGGCGTGTAGGGGTGGCGCGGGCGGTCCTCGGAGTCGCCGTGCAGCGGCAGGTCGGGGAGCACGACGCGGAAGCGGTACGACAGCTCGTCGACCACCGGCTCCCACTCGCGGTGCGAGAGCCCGCGCGAGTGCAGCAGCGCGAGCGGCGGGCCGGTCCCGGCCTCGCGATACGCGATCCGTGCGCCGTCCGGGTGGTGGTAGAGCCGCAGCTTCATTTGCGAATCCTCGCCCTGCGGGCTCGGTTCGCAGGGAGTATCGCCCAGAGGGCGAGACTCCCACGGCTCGGAGGGGCGAACGCGGTCGGTAGTCTCGCCCGCGTGTACGTGGGCCAGGCGATCCGCCGGCGTGAGGACGAGCGGATCCTGCGAGGGCGATCGCGGTTCCTCGACGACATCGTGCTGCCCGAGCTGGCCCACCTGGCGTTCGTGCGCAGCCCCCATGCGCACGCGCGGGTGCTCGCGGTGCGCCGGCCCGCCGGCGTGCTCGCCGTCATCACGGCGGAGGATCTGCATGGCTGCGCCCGGCCGCCGCGGGTGGACGGCATGGCGGGCATCGAGCTCGCCGACGCGCCGCATCCGCTGCTGGCCGACGGCATCGTGCGCTATGTCGGCCAGCCGGTCGCGGCGGTCGTGGCCGAGTCGCGCGCCGCCGCCGAGGATGCGGCCGAGCGCGTCGAGGTCGAGTACGAGCCGCTCGAGGCCGTCGTGGACCCGCGCGCGGGGGAGCCGCTGCTGCGCTTCTCCCGCGTCGCCGGCGATGCCGCGGCCGCGTTCGCCGCGGCCGCCCACGTCACGCGCGCCGATCGTGTGATCCCGCGCGTGGCGGCGGTCCCGATGGAGCCGCGCGGCGCGATCGTGGACCCGCATCCGCAGCTGCTCACCGTCTACTCCTCGTCGCAGAGCGCGCACCGGCCGCGGGCGCAGCTGGCGGAGATCCTCGCCCGCCCCGAGGAGACGATCCGCGTCGTGGTGCCGGACGTCGGCGGCGGGTTCGGCTCCAAGGGGACGCTCCCGGTCGAGACGCCGCTCGTGGCGCTGGCGGCGCTGCAGCTCGCGCGGCCGGTGAAGTGGGCCGAGGACCGGCTGGAGAACTTCCTCTCGGCGCCGCAGGGGCGCGGCGCGCGCGGCTCCGTCGAGCTGGCGCTGGACGCGGACGGGCGCGTGCTGGCGCTGCGCGCGCGGCTGCTCTCCGACCTCGGCGCGTACCTGCTTCCGAGCACGCCGATGCCGCCGCACACGATGGCGATGCTGCTCAGCGGCTGCTACGCGATCCCGGCGTTCGACGTCATGCTCACGGGCACGCGGACGAACAAGGTGCCGACGGCGCCCTACCGCGGCGCGGGCCGGCCGGAGGGCAACTACCTGATCGAGACGGCGCTCGACGCGGCGGCGCGCGAGCTGGGCTTCGACCCCGTCGAGCTGCGCCGGCGCAACCTCGTGCGAGAGTTCCCGTACGTCACGCCGCTGGGCTGGACGTACGACTCGGGCGACTTCGAGCGCTGCCTGGACACGGCGGTCTCGCTCGTGCGGCCGGAGCGGTCGCGCGCGGGCGAGGTGGCGGTCGGGACCGGGGTGGCGCTGGCGGTCGAGCGCTCGGGCGGGCTGTGGGAGCGCGCGGAGATCCGCGCGGCGGACGGGCGCTTCGAGGTGCGCGCCGGGTCGGTGCCGAGCGGCCAGGGCCATCACACGCTGTTCGCCCAGATCGCGGCGGAGCGGCTCGGGGTCGAGCTGGACGCCGTCGACATCCTTACGGGGGACAGCGCGGCGCTGCCGGACGGCGTCGGCTCGTTCGCGAGCCGTTCGACCGCCATGGGCGGCTCGGCGGTCGCGTCGGCGGTGGACGAGCTGGTGGCGCAGGGGCGCGCGCTCGCGTCGGAGCGGCTGGGCGCCCGGGCCGAGTTCCGCGACGGGCGCTTCTTCACGTCGGACCGCTCGCTCGGCTGGGGCGATCTCGGCGAGTTGACGGCGTCGGTGCGCTTCGCGTCCGAGCAGGCGTTCTCCTCGGGCGCGTACGCGGCGGTGGTCGCGGTCTCGCGGGCGACCGGCGCCGTCGAGGTCCGGCGGCTCGTCGGCGTCGACGACGCTGGCCGGATCATCAACCCGCTGCTCGCCGAGGGCCAGGTGCTCGGGGGCGCCGTCCAGGGGTTGGGCGCGAGCCTGTCCGAGCAGGTCGTGCACGACGAGGACGGCCAGCCCACCTCGTCGTCGCTGCTCGACTACGCGCTGCTGACGGCCGCCGACGTGCCGCCGATCGAGACGGCCTACGTGGAGACCCCGTCGCCGCTGAACCCGCTCGGGGCGAAGGGGATCGGCGAGAGCGGCGCGATCGGCGTCCCACCGGCGATCGCCAACGCGATCGCCGACGCCCTCGGCGTCCACCTCGATCCCCCGTTCACGGCGGAGAAGGTCTGGCGCGCCGCCGGCGCTCCGCCGTCCACCGGAGGCGGGTCGTGAGGCTCGAGCGGGAGGTGCCGCTGGTCGCGCCCGCGGACCAGGCGTGGCGCGCGCTCGCGGTCCTGCCTCCGGCGCGCGGGAGCGCGGCGGGGTACGAGGGCACGGCGGTGCTCGAGGACGCCGACGACGAGGCGCGGACGGCGACGCTGCGGGTGCACGGCGCGCTGGGCGCGGCGACGGTCGCCGCCACCGCCGCGGTGACGGTGCTCGAGGAGCGGCTCGCGATCACCGCCGTGGTCCGGAGCGGGCTCGGCGGCGCGGCGATCGACGAGGCGACGGCCGAGGACGCGCTCGGCCACCTCGCGACCACGCTCGCCTACGCGCTGGCGACCGCCGGCGGCGCCCGCAGCGCGATCCCCGCGCCGGCCGTCGCCTCGCAGCCGGCGCCCGCGCTCGTTCCCGCCGGCCCCTCGGAGGTCATCACGCCGCGGCCGCGGGATGTCCTCCAGCCCGGCCAGGCGCCGCCGGGACCCGAGGACGACCGGAGCCGCTGGGTGCGGCGGGTCGGGGTCGCGGCCGCCGCGGGGCTCGCCGTGCTCGGCATCATCCGGGGCCGCCGGTGAAGCCGGCCCGCTTCGAGTACGCCGCGCCGGACTCGGTCGAGGAGGTGCTCGGGCTGCTCGGCGAGGAGTCGCGCGTGCTCGCCGGCGGGCAGAGCCTCGTGCCGATGCTCAACCTGCGGATCGCGCGCCCCGCGCGGGTGGTCGACGTCAACCGGGTCCGCGAGCTCGGGCGCCTGCGGCGCGACGGCGGCTCGCTGTGGATCGGCGCGACGGTGCGGCAGGCCGCGCTCGAGCGCTCGCCGGTGGTCGCTCGCCACTGGCCGCTGCTCGCGCAGGCGGTCCGGCACGTCGGGCACGCCGCCGTGCGCTCGCGCGGGACGGTCGCGGGGTCGGTCGCGCACGCCGACCCGAGGGCAGAGCTCCCGGTCGCGCTGACCGCCCTCGGCGCCCGCTACCACCTGCGCTCGGCGCGCGGCGGGCGCGTCGTCCGCGAGCTGCTCCTCGGCCCGCTCACGACGGCGATCGCCGAGGACGAGCTGCTGACGGCGATCGAGGTCCCGCCGCTTCCGGCCGGCGCCTGCACCGCGTTCGCCGAGTACGCGCGCACCCACGGCAGCTTCGCCGACGCGGGCGTCGCCGTCGTCCGCGCGCGGGGTCACGCGGCGATCGCGATCCTCGGCACGGGCTCGCACCCGCTGCGCGCCACGGCGGCGGAGGCCGCGCTGCGCGACGGCGCGGACGAGCGCGAGGCGGCCGAGCTCGCCGCCGCGGCGCTCGAGCACCCGCACCGCCGCGCCCTCGTCGCCGCGCTCGCCCGCGAAGTGCTCGCCGCGGCGGCGCCGGCCTCCGGCGATTCGCGGCCCGCCGACGGAGCGCCCGGCGCGTCCCCGCGCCCCGCCCGCCCGGAGCCCGGCGCGTGAGGATCTCGCTCCACCTCAACGGCGTCCCCCACGCGGGCGACGCGGAGCCGCGGACCTCGCTCGCCGACTTCATCCGCGAGCGCGGGCTGACCGGGACGAAGGTCGGCTGCGAGCAGGGCGCGTGCGGGGCGTGCACCGTGCAGGTCGACGGCGAGCCGGTGCGCGCGTGCCTGATGCTGGCGGTCCAGGCCGACGGGACCTCCGTGCGGACCGTGGAGGGACTCGCGGCCGGCGGCGAGGAGCTCCACCCGCTCCAGCGGACCTTCCACGAGGAGCACGCGCTGCAGTGCGGGTTCTGCACCGCGGGCATCCTGATGACGCTCGACGCGTTCCTGCGCGACACGCCCGACCCGACCGGCGAGCAGATCCGCGAGGCGCTGTCGGGCAACCTGTGCCGCTGCACGGGCTACGAGGGGATGGTTCGGGCGGTAGCGAAGTCCCGTCGTCCTAACGTCTAGCGGCGTGCGCTCCCGCTACGACCGCGAGATCCTGGTCCTGGCGCTGCCGGCGCTCGGCGCGCTCGCGGCGGAGCCGCTGTACGTGCTCGTCGACACCGCGATCGTGGGGCACCTCGGCACGACCCAGCTCGCCGCGCTCGCGATCGCGGCGACGGTCATGTCGACGGCGTTCACGATCTTCAACTTCCTCACCTATGGGACCACCGCCCAGGTCGCGCGGCTGCACGGCGCCGGGCGCGACCGCGACGCCGCCGCGCTGGGCAGCCAGGCCCTCTGGCTCGCGCTCGCGATCGGCGTCGCCCTGCTGATCCTGATCGAGGCGGCCGCCCCGCTCGCCGTCACCCTGATGGGCGGCGAGGGCGCGGTCCATGACGGCGCGGTCACGTACCTGCGGATCGCCGCGCTCGGCGGGCCGCTGTTCATGCTCGCCTCGGCAGGCCAGGGCTTCCTGCGCGGGATGTCTGACCTGAAGACGCCGCTGCTCATCCTCGTCGCGGCGCACGTGACCAACGCGGGCCTCGAGCTGATCTTCGTCTACGGCTTCGACTGGGGCCTGAAGGGCTCCGCGTGGGGCACGGTGATCGCGCAGCTCGGCATGGCCCTCGCGTTCGTCGCGGTCCAGCGGCGCAAGGGCTTCGAGCGCCCGCACCTCGCCAAGATGCGCCCGCTCGCGCGCATCGGCTCGGAGATCGCGGTCCGGACGACCGCGCTCACCGGCTCCTTCCTCGTGGGCTCGGCGGTGCTCGCGCGCGTCGGGTCCGCCAGCCTCGGAGCGCACCAGATCGCGTTCCAGCTCTGGGTCTTCCTCGCGCTCGTCCTCGACGCGATCGCGATCGCCGGGCAGGTGATGGTCGGCCGGATGCTCGGCGCCGGCGACGCGCAGGGTGCGAGGGCGGCCGCATCGCGGATGATCGGCTGGTCGGTCGCCGTGGGCGCGCTCTTCGCGGTGATCTTCCTCGCCCTCGGCGACATCGTCCCCAAGCTCTTCACCGGCGACCCCGCCGTGATCCACCAGGCGCATGAGATCTGGCCGCTGTTCGCGCTCATGATGCCCGCCAACGGCGCCGTCTTCGCGCTCGACGGCATCCTCATCGGCGCCGGCGACACCCGGTACCTGATGTGGGGGATGCTCGCCGCGGCGGCCGTCTACGTGCCGATCGCGCTGCTCGCGCTGTGGGAGGACTGGGGCATCCTGGGCGTGTGGTGGGGCCTGCTCGCGCTGATCGCCGTCAGATTGGTCACATGCGGCGCACGCTTCCTCGGCTCGCGCTGGGCGTTGACCGGAGCGCCTGCATGATCCTGGTTCCGGAGGGCGGGCCGAAACCACTACCCTTTGCGCGCCCATGACGCGTCGGATCGCCCTCCTCACCACCGTGCTCGCCCTCGCCCTTGTCTCACCGGCGGCCGCGCAGCAGAGCCCGTTCGGCCCGCTGCCGCAGGCCGCGCCGACGGAGACGCCCACACCGACGCCCGTGTCGAGCTCCGGCGACAGCAACACGGGGCGGGTGACGCTGTTCATCATCGGCGCCGCGCTCGTGATCGGGTTCGGGATCATCGGCTGGTTCATCCTCCGCGACGCGCGCCGCTCGCTGCCGGAGGACGAGGTCGCCGCGCTCGGGCGCCTGCGCGAGCAGGGTCCGCACGCGCACAAGCGCCAGGCGAAGGCCAAGGCGCGCGCCAAGGGGCGCTCGCAGCGCAACGCCCGCAAGGCCAACCGGCCGCGCTAGCGCAATGTGACCACCAGCGAGCGCACGCGGAACACCGCGTCGTTGCGCTGGATCTCCTGGATCGGCCGCAACCCCGCGAAATGCCCGGTGCCGCGGTAGTTCGCGAACCGCACCACGTCTCCGCCGCGCAGGAAGATCAGCAGCTCGCCGGCGTCGACCCCGACGATTCCGGTCCACTTGCGCCCGAGCGCGTTCGAGATGCTGTCGCGCGAGACGCCCGGCGCCACGGCGAGGACCGAGTCCCAGTCGAAGAAGCTCGCCACCTGCCGCAGGTCGACGACCCCCTTGGTCCCCTCCTGCGGGTCCTCCGCCAGCGCGACCGCCTTGGAGAAGTTCTCCGACAGGATGTTGTCGACCTGGATGTTGTCCTCGTCGCGGGTCAGGTAGACGGCGAGCACGAGCCCGCCGATCAACAGCGCGAGCGCTGTGGCCACGAGCGCCAGCACGCGTCCCATCCGCATCCCTGGAACGTACCCACCTAGACTCAGGATTCGTGCCGCCCCACCGCCCGCTGCCCAAGGACGTCTCCTTCTCCGGCCTCGAGGAGCAGGTGCTCGAGCGCTGGCGCGAGCGCGACGTGTTCCGCGAGTCGATGCGCCGCCGGGAGGGCGCCGAGCCGTTCGTGTTCTACGAGGGCCCGCCGACCGCCAACGGCCGCCCCGGCTCTCATCACGTCCTCGCGCGGGTGTTCAAGGACGTCTTCCCCCGCTACCGCACGATGCGCGGCTACTACGTCGAGCGCAAGGGCGGCTGGGACTGCCACGGCCTGCCGGTCGAGATCGCGGTGCAGGAGAAGCTGGGCATCGAGTCCAAGCAGCAGATCGAGGAGCTCGGCGTCGCCGAGTTCAACCGCCTCTGCCGCGAGTCGGTGTTCGAGTTCCTCGAGGAGTGGGACCGGCTGACCGAGCGGATCGGCTACTGGGTCGACCTCGAGCATCCCTACCGCACGCTCGACACCGACTACATCGAGTCGGTGTGGTGGGCGCTCAAGCAGCTGTGGGAGAAGGACCTGCTCTACGAGGGCTTCAAGGTCGTCCCGTACTGCCCGCGCGACGGCACGAGCCTGTCCAGCCACGAGGTCTCGCAGGGCTACCGCGACGTCGAGGACCCGAGCATCTACGTGCGGTTCCCGATCACCAAGCCGGCCGGCGTCCTGCGCGACACCGACACGCTGCTCGTGTGGACGACGACGCCGTGGACGCTGGTCACCAACGCCGCGGTCGCCGTCGACCCGGAGCTCACCTACGTCCGCTCCTCGACCGGCGAGGTGCTCGCCGAGGCGCTCGCCGCGCGCGTGCTCGGCGAGGGCGCGGTGATCACCGACCGCTTCCACGGCCGCGACATGCTCGGCGCCGGCTACGAGCCGCCGTTCGGCTTCATCACCGCCGAGGAGTACGGCGCGAAGGGCCACACGGTCCTCGCCGGCGACTTCGTGTCCGCCGAGGACGGCACGGGCATCGTGCACACCGCGATCGCGTTCGGCGAGGACGACTTCCGCCTCGGCGCGGAGAACGGCCTCGCGGTCATCAACCCCGTGCGGCCCGACGGCACCTACGACGAGCGGATCGGCCCGTATGCGGGACGCTGGGTCAAGGACGCCGACGACGACCTGATCGAGGACCTGCGCGCGCGCGGGCGCATCTACCGCGCCGAGCGCTTCGTCCACGCCTACCCGCACTGCTGGCGCTGCGGCACGCCGCTGCTCTACTACTCCAAGCCGACCTGGTACATCCGCACCTCGAAGCTGCGCGACCGCCTGCTCGCGGCCAACGAGACGGTCGATTGGCACCCCGAGCACATCAAGCACGGGCGCTTCGGGCGCTGGCTGGAGAACAACGTCGACTGGGCGCTCGGGCGCGAGCGCTACTGGGGCACGCCGCTCCCCGTCTGGCGCAACGACGCCGGCGAGAGCGTCTGCATCGGCTCCTTCGAGGAGCTGCGCGAGCGCTCGGGCGTGACGCTCGAGGACCCGCACCGCCCCTACGTCGACGACGTCGAGATCCCCTCGCCGACCGGCGGCGAGCCGCTGCGCCGCGTCCCCGAGGTGATCGACGTCTGGTTCGACTCCGGCTCGATGCCGTTCGCGCAGTGGCATGCGCCGTTCGAGAACCAGGACAAGCTCGAGACGCAGTTCCCCGCCGACTACATCTGCGAGGCGATCGACCAGACGCGCGGCTGGTTCTACAGCCTGCTCGCGATCTCGACGCTGCTGTTCGACCAGTCGTCGTTCAGGACGGTCCTCTGCCTCGGCCACATCGCCGACGCCGAGGGCAAGAAGATGTCGAAGTCGCTCGGCAACACGGTGGAGCCGTGGGACGTGCTGGACCGCCACGGCGCCGACGCCTTCCGCTGGTACTACCTGACGTCCAAGCAGCCCTGGGACGGCTACCTGTTCAGCGTCGAGACCGTCGGCGAGTCGCTGCGCCAGTTCCTGCTGCAGCTCTGGAACACGTACGGCTTCTACGTGCTCTATGCGAACGTCAACGACGTCGGGCGCGGCGACGTGCCGCCGGCGACCGACCTCGACCGCTGGGCGCTCTCGCGGCTCGCGGGCACGGTGGAGGAGGTCACCGAGCGGATGGAGGCCTACGACGCCACGCGCGCCGGCCACGCGATCGCGGCGTTCGTCGACGACCTCTCGAACTGGTACATCCGGCGCTCGCGCCGCCGCTTCTGGGACGGCGACCCGGCCGCGTTCTCCACGCTGCGCACGGCGCTCGTGAAGGTGGCGAAGCTGCTCGCGCCGTTCACCCCGTTCATGGCCGACGAGATCTACGACAACCTCGACGGCGCCGAGCCGAGCGTCCACCTCACCGACTGGCCGCAGGCCGGGGATCGCGACGAGGCGCTGGAGTTCGCCATGGCGACCGTGCGCGAGACCGTCCGCCTCGGCCTGGCGGCGCGCGGCCAGTCGAAGCTGAAGGTGCGCCAGCCGCTGCGGGCCGCCGTGGTCGTGGCGGCGGGTGCCGAGCGCGAGGCGATCGAGCGCCTCAGCAGCCTCGTGCTCGAAGAGCTCAACGTGAAGGAGCTGCGCTACGTCACGCAGGCCGACGAGCTCGGCTCCTACGAGGTCAAGCCGAACTACCGCGCGCTCGGGCCGCGCTTCGGCAAGCAGATGCCGCAGGTCGCGGCGGCGGTCGCGGCGCTCGACCCGGGCCATGTGGCGGGCGCGCTGCGCAACGGCGGCCGCGTCGGGATCGCCGTCGACGGCCACGACCACGAGCTCGGCGCCGACGACCTGCTGCTCGCGATGCGCCCGCTGGAGGGCTACCAGCTCGAGCGCGAGGGCTCGCACGCCGTCGCCCTGGAGCTCGGGCTCGACGCCGAGCTGCACCGCGAGATGCTCGCGCGCGAGATCGTGCACGCGGTGCAGAACGCGCGCAAGAACGCCGGGCTCGACGTCGAGGACCGCATCGAGCTCGACCTCGGCGGCGATGCCGAGCTGCTCGAGGCGGCACGCGCGTACGAGGACTACCTCACCGGCGAGACGCTGGCGCTGACCGTCGACTACGACGGCGCCGACGGCGCTGAGCCGGTCATGATCGAAGGCCGCGCGCTGCAGATCGCCGTCCGCCGCGCGTAGGCCCCCTCAAACGCGAAAACGGGCACCCTCCGCAGCCGGAGGGCGCCCGCTCGAAGGCTCTCCGTTAGGCGAGGGCGGGCTCGAGCTCGGACTCGATGCGCTTCTTGGGCATGGCGCCCTGGATCCGCTTGGCCTCCTGGCCGTTGCGGAACAGGATCATCGTCGGGATCGCGAGCACCTGGTAGTTGGCAGCCGTCTGCTGGTTGTCGTCGACGTTGAGCTTGACGATGCGAAGATCCTCGCGCTGGCTGGCGATCTCCTCGAGCGCCGGCGCGACGACGCGGCACGGCCCGCACCAGGGAGCCCAGAAGTCGACGAGCACGGGCGTGTCGGACTCGAGCACCTCAGCCTGGAAGCTGTTGTCGGTTACATCGGTGATGTGCTCAGCCATTGATTCCTCTCGAAGGGTCGTATCGCTTCAAAAAGTATAGCGGCCTAGCCGGCGAGCGCGAGGACGAGCCGCGGCGACACCCACACCTCAAGGCCGGCGGCGAGCACGATCAGCGGAATCGCGATCGCGGTGGTCACGAACGTCGCCGCCAGCAGGTCCTTCCACGCGCCGCGGCGGCTCGCGAGCGTCCACGCCGCGAGCGGCAGGAAGAGCCCGAACAGCTCCGGCAGCGCGTGCGGGAGCAGCCCGATCAGCAGCAGCGCGGGGTCGATCCCCAGCTGGTGTGAGAGATCGGCGGCGGAGTGCCCGAGCGTGTACGCCTGCGTGCCGAGCGAGAACAGCGTCGCGCAGGCGACGAAGCCGATCGCCAGCGGTCCCGCGCGCTCGTGGATCCGCCGCCAGACGCCGGAGTAGCCCGCCGCGACCCGCGGCATCGAGGACCCGGCCATGAAGCCCGCCACGCAGGCCAGCGCGTGCAGGGCGAGCACGAGGCCGTTGCGGAACAGCACGAAGCCGAAGTCGCTCGCGCGGGCCGGGGCCGTGACGCCGGGATAGACGTAGAACGTCGGGTCGGGCGTGCTCAGCGACGCGACGGCCCAGGTCGCAAGCAGCAGCAGCGCGGTGACCGCCGCCGCTCCGCGCGCCCAGCCCCCCAGCACAGGCCACGGGGCTCCGCTCCAGCGCCGCAGCGCGGCGCGCGTGTCGTCCCAGCCCTGGACGAGGGCGAGCTCCTCAGCCTTCATGCATCACTGCATCGGCAGCCGGGGGCGGATCCCCGAGCGGCCGCCAGCGGCGCGGTCCGAAGCGCAACGCGGGAACCCGCCACGCCGCCTCGAGCGCGATGCGGGCGGACATCTTCGAATCGCCGAGCCGGCGCTCGCGGAACCGGATCGGCACCTCGACGACGACCAGGCCGAGCGAGAGGGCGCGCCAGGTCAGCTCGACCTGGAACGCGTAGCCCTGCGCCCCGGCGCCGGTGGCGTCGATCTCCTGCAGCGTCGCGGCGCGGAAGCACTTGAAGCCGCCGGTCAGGTCGCGCACCTGCACGCCCAGCACGCGGCGCGCGTAGCCGCAGCCCCAGCGCGACAGCACACGCCGCTTGACGTCCCAGTCCTCGACGCCGCCGCCGGCGACGTAGCGCGAGCCGAGCACCAGGTCGGCGCCCGCCTCGGCCGCGGCGACGAGCCGCGGCAGGTCGGCCGGGTCGTGCGAGAGGTCGGCGTCCATCTCGATCACGAGCTCCGCGCCGGCGGCGAGCGCGGTCGCGAAGCCCGCCGCGTAGGCGCGCCCGAGGCCGGCCTTGCACGGCCGGTGCAGCACGTCGGCCCCGAGCGACTCCGCGAGCGCTCCCGTCCCGTCGGTCGACGCGTCGTCGACGACGAGGACGCGCGCGTGCGGGAGCGCTTCCCGCACGCCCTGTACGACCGCCTCGAGGTTCTGCGCCTCGTTGTAGGTCGGGAGGATCACCCAGACGGCCATTAAGGCCGCGTAGCCTATTTGAGCCGTGAGCACCAAGACGAACGCCGAGATCGCCGCCGCCTTCGATGAGCTGGGCGACCTGTATGAGCTCGACGGCGCGGTCTCCTACCGCGTCATCGCCTACCGCACCGCCGCCAAGGCCGTGCGCGACGCCTCCGTGTCCGTGATGGCGCTCACGCGCGACGGCCGCGTGACCGAGCTGCCGGGCATCGGCAAGACGCTCGAGGAGAAGCTGCACGCGCTCGACGAGACCGGCGACATCCCCGCCGCGCAGAAGCTGCGCGCGAAGTTCCCGGCCGGGCTGATCGCCGTCATGCACCTGCCGGGCTTCGGGCCCAAGCGCGCGCGGCTGCTCTACGACGAACTCCAGGTCGACTCGCTCGAGAAGCTGCGCGAGGCGGCCGAGGCGGGGCAGATCCGCACGCTGCGCGGCTTCGGCGCGAAGGTCGAGGAGAACCTGCTGCGCGTGCTCGCCGACCACGACGAGGGCGGCAGCCCGGCGCCGCGCATCCTGCTCTCGCGCGCGCTGCCGGTGGCCGAGCAGATCGCGGGCGCGCTGCGCGATCACCCCGCGGCGGACCGCGTCGAGATCGCCGGCTCGCTGCGGCGGCTCGGCGACACCGCCAAGGACATCGACATCATCGCCACCGCGAGCGACCCGGCGGCGCTGATCGACCGGCTGCGCGAGCTCGAGCTGGTCGAGTCGGTGCACGCGTCGGGCGACGCGGGCGCTCGCGTGGTGACGCACTCGGGCATGAAGGTCGATCTGAAGGTGGTCGCGCCGGACCAGTTCGGCAACGTGCTCCAGCACTTCACCGGCGGCAAGGCGCACAACGTGCAGCTGCGCGAGTGGGCGGTCCGGCGCGGGCTGCACATCTCCGAGTACGGCGTGCTCGACGACGAGACCGGCGAGACGACGCGCTGCGCGACCGAGGAGGGCGTCTACGAGCGGCTCGGGCTGCCGTGGATCGCGCCGGAGCTGCGCGAGGGGCGCGGCGAGCTCGAGGCGGCGCTCAAGGGTGAGCTCCCGCGGCTGGTCGAGCTGTCGGACATCCGCGGCGACCTGCATTGCCACACGACGCTGAGCGACGGGCGCCAGACGGCCGAGCAGATGGCCGAGGCGGCGCTCGCGCGCGGCTACGAGTACCTCGCGATCACCGACCACTCGGCCAGCCACGGGTTCGGCGACCACGTGACGGCCGAGGCGCTCGAGCAGCGGATCGAGGAGATCGCGGCGCTGAACGCCTCGCTGGACGCGATCCAGCTGCTCGCCGGGACCGAGGTCAACATCCTCCCGGACGGCTCGCTCGACTACCCGGACGAGCTGCTCGCGCGGCTGGACTGGGTGATCGCGTCGGTCCACACGTCGTTCGGGATGGACGAGGCGACGATGACCGACCGCATGATCCGCGCGATCGAGCACCCGTACGTCGACGCGATCGGCCACCCGACGGGGCGCAAGATCGAGACGCGGCCGCCGTACGCGATCGACATGACCCGCGTGATCGCGGCCGCGGCGCGGACCGGCACGATGATCGAGATCAACGCCGCCCCGGACCGGCGCGACATGAACGAGATCCATGCGCGCGCGGCCGCCGCGGCGGGCGTGAAGGTGCTGATCGACTCCGACGCCCACTCGGCGCGCAACTTCGAGCTGCTGCGCTACGGGATCGCGACGGCGCGGCGGGCGTGGCTGACGCCGGAGCAGGTCGCCAACACGCGCCCGTGGCCGGAGTTCGCCGCGCTGAGGAAGCGCTCAAAGGGCGCGCAGTAGCGGCAGCAGGTCGCGGGCGACGACGAGGTCGACGGCCTCGGGGCTGAACGCGGCGAGCGCGGCGGCGGCGCGCTCCGCGTAGCCGTCGGCCGGGTCGTCGAGCGCGGCCCGGACGGGGAGGGCGTCCGAGACGAGCCGCGCGTCGAGCGCGTGCGCGATCGGGAGCGCCGCGTACGGGCCCGGCGAGGGCGTCGTGACCAGGACGCAGCCGTCGGCGAGCGCCTCGAGCTGGGCGATGCCGTAGTCCTCCCGCCGCGGCGCGGTGACGAAGACGCGGGCGCGCCGCAGGAGCGCGCGGTATTCGGCGCGCGCGATCATGCCGGTGAAGCGCACGGCCGGCGATCCGGCGCGAGCGGGCGTCCCGTCAGGGCCGGGCTTCCCGTCACCGGACGGCTGGGCCGCCGCCGCGCGCGCCAGCCACGCCGCGCCGCGCGCCTCGTCCAGGCCCGCGACCACCAGCTCCTCGCCCGTGCGCCCGTCGCGCAGCCACGCCGCGAGCACGCGGTCGAGGCCCTTCTTCTCCGGGTGGGCGCCGTAGGTGATCGCGGCGATGTCGCGCTCGGCCACGAGCCCCGACGGCGACACGGGGACCGGGACGACGAGCGCGTCCGCGTGCGGCTCCGGCGCCTCCGCGAGCCCGCCCTCGCTCCACGGTACGAGCAGCGTCGCGTCCTCGAAGCGGGCGCGCTCGACGCGCCGCTGCCAGATCCCGTGGCGGCCCGGGCGGTTGCCGGCGGCGGGGGCGTCGAAGCGGATCGCGCCGGTGCGCGGGCCCAGCAGCGCCGCCGTCGTCGACGAGTACAGGATCGCGCGCGGGCGGTGCGCGGCGATCGCGGCGCGCGCCGCCCGGCGGGCGTTGAGCGCCCACGCGAGCTCGATCCCCGCCAGCGTGCGCCACTCGCGCGGCCTCGCCGCCGGCGCGACCACGACGCGCGCGCCCGCGCGCTGCAGCGAGCTCGCCAGCTCGGCGTCCGCCTCACGCAGGCCCGCGGTGCCGCCCAGCGACACGATCAGGACGTCGGTCATCGGCCGACATCTTGGCGGGCCGCCGCCTGGCATCCTGCCGCCCATGAAGCTGACCGTGCTGCCCGAGCCGCTCGCGATCTGCCGCCTTCGCCCTGTCGAGCGCATCCCGTCGTGGGCGCTGGAGGAGCATGGATCGCTGAGCTCGATCACCCGCACGCCGGACGAGCTGTCGATCGTCTGCCCGGAGGAGGCGGTGCCGCCGGACACGCAGGCCGAGGGCGGCTGGCGCGCGCTGAAGGTGCCCGGGCCGATCCCGTTCGGCCAGACCGGGGTGCTGGAGTCGATCGCCGGCCCGCTCGCGCAGGCGGGCATCTCGATCTTCGCGATCTCGACCTACGACACCGACTACGTGCTCGTGAAGGCCGAGCACGTCGAGCAGGCGCTCGAGGCGCTCGAGTCGCCGCCGCGCCGGCGGCGCGTCTCCTCGGGCAGCCCGTTCGAGTCGCGTATCGGCTTCTCGCGCGCCGTCCGCGCCGGCGACCGCGTGCTCGTCTCCGGCACCGGTCCCGTGATGCCCGACGGAAGCTGTCCGGAGTCGACGCTCGAGCAGGCGCGGCGCTGCTGGGAGATCGTCGTCGACGCGCTCGCGCAGGCCGGCGCGTCGGCCGCCCAGGTGGTCCGCACCCGGACGCTGCTCACGCCGGAAGCCGACGCCGAGCAGGCGATGACGGCGCACGGCGAGCTCTTCGCCGACATCCGCCCGGCGTCGACGATGCTGCGGGTCCACTCCCTGCTCGACGCGCGCTGGACGGTCGAGGTGGAGGCCGAGGCGCAGGCATAGGGCCTGCGTGCGACGTCACACGGGCAGGAAGTCGCCCCCGAACCCGGGGGTGCGGATCAGCTTGATCGGCCGCAGCGGCGAGGTCCGCTCCACGTAGAAGCGGACGCCGTCGCGCTCCTCGATCGCCGCTACCGCCTGCTCCTGGCGGCGCCACGCGAGCGCCCAGATGACGGCGAACCCGGCCGCGATCCCCGCGACCTGCGCCCAGAAGACCGACGCCACGGCCGCCGCGATCGTCGAGAGCAGCAGCGGCCACAGGCGATTGACGAGCGTGCGCCCCGGATGCTGCTCGGGCAGCAGCGTCTGCGAGCGCGCCTCGGCGAGCAGCCGCGCGATCGGCGGCGAGGTCTGCGCGCGCCGGCCGAGCCAGGTCCCGATCAGCGCCGACAGCGCCCACCAGGCGGCGCAGACGTACGTCGCCGTCTGGTTGCCCACGTCGCCCGAGAGCCCGACCACCGTCAGCGCGGCGAGCAGCGTCGCCGACGCGGCGCTGAGCAGGACGGTGGCCCTGAGGAAGTCGCCGAACCGCAACGCTCAGCGCAGCAGCGCGGTCAGCAGGTCGCGGACGCCGTCGGTGCCGTCCACCATCGCGTCCGCCTCCTGCTGCAGTGCCGCGGGGCCCTCGTCCGAACGCACGCCGACGCGCAGCGCGTAATCCAGCTGTCCCATCTCCTTCAGCTCCGTGAGCCCGCGGAACGCGTCCAGGTCGGTGACGTCATCGCCGACGTAGACCGCCGCCGCGAGGTCGATCTCGCGCAGGAGGGCCACGATCCCGGCGCCCTTGTCGATCCGGACGGGCGGCCGGATCTCCAGCACCTTGCGACCCCAGTGCGGGACGAAGCCGGCCTTCTCGGCCGCCTCGGCGACGTCCTCGACCGCGGCCAGCGCGTCGTCCTCGTCAGGCGTCCCGCGCCAGTGGAACGCGGCGATCGCCTCCTTGTCCTCGAGCCGCACGCGCAGGCGGCGCAGCTTCTCGCCGAACGCCTCGTGGGCGAACGCCTGGACGCGGCGCGTCCAGGCCTGCAGCTCGCGGTCGAGCTCGGGCGCGATCGCGCCCGGCCGCAGCACCTCCGAGCCGTGGGAGCCGAGATAGGCGATCGAGCCGAGCGCGACGATCCGGCGCGCATCCGACGCCCGGCGGCCGGACACGCACGCGACGACGCCGTAGCGCTTGGCGACCTCGATCAGCGGCCGGCGCGTCGTCTCGGGCATGTGCGCGTCGTCGGGTTGTTGCACGATCGGCGCCAGCACGCCGTCGACGTCGAGCAGGACGGCGGAGCGCTTCGGCGCGGCCCGCAGCGGCTCCAGGAGCTGCTCGAGGGTGGCGGCATCCGGCGACACGCTCCTAGTATGCCCGCCCGCCGCAGACCGCTACGCGGGACGCGACGGCGATCGCGAGATCGACGACGTCGCCGCGCAGGATGGACTCGCGGAGCTCCTCGAGCATGCCTGCACGTTCGGCGCGCGCGCGCCGTTGCCTGCCTCGGCGGCCTCCATTAGGGTCGAGCCGTGCCCGGCAGGCGGACCTTCGGCGCGTGCGCGATCCTCCTGGCGTGCTTGGCGGCGGCGAGCCTCGCGTCCGCGCGCCCGCGGATCGTCGGCGGCACGCCGGCGCCGCCCGGCTCATGGCCGTCGACCGTGTTCCTCTACGGCTCCTACGGCGGCCTGCCCTACGGCTGCACGGGCTCGGTGGTCGCGCCGCAGTGGGTCGTCACCGCCGCGCACTGCGCCTACGGCGAGCCCGGCCGGTTCGCCGGCACGATGACGGCGATCCTCGGCGCCAAGGACTACACGGACGCGACGGCGCGCGAGGTGATCGGCGTCGATCGGCTCGTCGTGAATCCCGGCTATGACCCCGCCAGCGACGTCGGCGACATCGCGATGTTCCACCTCAGCCGGCCCACTACGGCGCCGGCGATCCGGCTCGCCACGCGCGCCGAGAACGCCGCGGGCCGCTACATCAGCTACGTCGACGAGCCCGACGCGGCCGGCTGGGGCCGGACGGACACCAGGAGCACGCTCTCGACGACGGCGCTCCAGCAGGCCTACCTGCGCGTGTGGACGGCCGCGGAGTGCCGCGGCGTGCCGATCGCCGGCTTCGATGCCGCCACGCAGGTGTGCGCCGGCACCGAGGGCAAGGCGGGCGCGTGCCACGGCGACAGCGGCGGGCCGCTCGTCGCGTTCGACGCCGCGACGCGCGAGCCGGTGCTGTGGGGCATCACCAGTTACGGCCCGCAGGCCGCGCTGCGTCAGGATCCATGCTCGCTGCAGGCGCCGGTCGTGTTCACCTGGGTGCCGGCGTTCACCGACTTCATCGAGGCGACCGTCGCTTCGATCCCGGCCGGGACGCCCCTGGCCGCGCCGGCTCCGGCGCCTTCCGGCCCGGTCCCGCCGGCGCCGGTCGCGCCGTCGGCGGCCTGCCTGGCGGCGCGCGCAAAGCTCGCGAACGCCAGGCGGAGCGAGAAGGCGTCGCGCGAGCGCCTGCGGTCGCTGCGCAGGCGGCACGCGAGCCGCAAGCGGGTCGCGAGCGCATCCAAGCGCTACCACCAGGTGCGAGCCAGGCGCCTGAAGGCGTCGGCCGTCGCCCGGAAGGCCTGCGTCTAGTAGCCGCGCTCGGCGTCGACCTGCGCGATCAGCGCCTCGCCGGAGGCCAGCCGCTCGACGTTCTCGCGCACGCGCCGCGCGAGCTGGCGCGTGAGCGCAGCCTCCGGATTCGCGATGTGCGGCGTGATCAGCGCGTTCGGGAGCGTCCACAGCGGGTGGCCGTCGGGAAGCGGCTCGGGGTCGGTCACGTCGAGTGCCGCGCCGCCGATGCGGCGCTCGCGCAGCGCATCCACGAGCGCGTCGGTGTCGATCAGCGAGCCGCGGGCGATGTTCACGATCCAGGAGTGCTCGCGCATGGCGGCGAGCTCGTGCGCGCCGACGAGGTGGCGCGTGGCGCCGGTCGCGGGCGCGGCGATCACGAAGTGGTCGGCCTGGGCCCAGACGTCGCCGATCGCATCGGCGGCGAGCGTGCGCGCCGCGCCGGGGACGTCGTGGCCGCGACGCGTGACGGCGATCACCTCGACGTTGAACGGCGCGAGCTGCTCGATCAGCGCGCGGCCGATGCCGCCCGCGCCGACGATCGCGACGGTCGCGCCCGACAGCGTCCGGTGCGGCGGGATCCGCCACGCGCGCTCGCGCGCGGAGGCGGCGATCCCGCGCAGGCCGGCCAGCAGCAGCGCGAGCGCGTGCTCGGCCACCTGCGGCGCGTACGCGCCCGCGGCGGAGGTGAACGTGACGTTCGGCGTCGCGGCGATGCGCGACATCCACGGCTCGACGCCTGCCGAGGGGAGCTGGACCCAGCGCACGGAGCGCGGCAGCTCCGGGAGCGAATCCGGCTTGGTGCCGGCCCAGACCACGCCGTCGGCCTGCGCGAGCGAGACGACGGTTCCGCCCGCCGTCTCGACGGCGTGCGCAAGCTCCGGCTGCTCTCCGGGGCCGACGTGGATCGAGGGAGACATCAACGCGATGACCTACCCGGTTGGATACAGGATTCGAACCTCACCGGAATGTGGGTTGCCTCAGAGACCGTTATCTATTGGTATCGAACCTGCATGCCGACCGACCGCGCGAACATCCGGGCCTCTGAGGCGATTCCGCAGCTCGCCGCGCGCGGCATCGGGAAGTCCTTCGGCGGTCGCTCGGTCCTGCGCGGCGCCGCGCTCGACGTCGCCGCCGGCTCGCGGATCGGCGTGCTCGGCCCCAACGGCGGCGGCAAGTCGACGCTGCTGCGGATCGTCGCCGGGCTCGAGACACCCGACGCCGGCGAGGTGACGCGGCGGCGCGGGCTCGTGCTCGCCCACCTGCCGCAGATCGTCGATGGCGACGACCGCGACGCGCTCGCCACCGTGCGCGCAGCCCGGCCGGAGCTCGCCGAGCTGGAGGCCGAGCTGGGCGCCGCGGAGGCGCGGATCGCGACGGAGGACCTGGACGCGATGGCGCGCGCGATCGCCCATCACGAGCGGGTGCTGGCGCGCTGGAGCGAGGCCGGCGGCGACCGTGCGGAGGGCGAGGCGCTCGGGCACCTGCGCGCGCTCGGCATCGACGGCGCGGCGCTGGAGCTCCCGACCCGGGCGCTGTCGGGCGGTCAGCGCAAGCTCGTCGCGCTGGCGGCCTGCCTCGCGCGCCGGCCCGACGTGCTGCTGCTCGACGAGCCGGAGGCGCATCTGGACATGACGCGCCGCGAGCGCCTGGGCGCGCTGCTCAACGACTTCGACGGCGCCGTCGTGATGATCTCGCACGACCGCCACCTGCTCGACGAGACGGTCTCGGAGATCGCCGAGCTCGACGGCGGCGTGATCCGCGTCTGGCCCGGCGCCTACTCCGCCTACGCGCTGGCGCGGCAGCTCGAGCTCGAGCGCCGGCAGCAGCGCTGGGCGACGCAGCAGAAGGAGATCGCGCGGCTGGAGGAGGCGGTGCGGCGCTTCCGCCACTGGGCTCACATCCGCGTCAATGAGCGCGCGGCGCGCCAGGCGCGCGTGAAGCAGATGCAGATCGACCGCATGGAGAAGGTCGAGCGCCCGGTGCTGGAGCGGCGCCGCATGGCGCTGGCGCTGCGCAGTGGCACGCGCGGCGGGCAGCGCGTGCTCGCGCTCGAGGGCGTCGACGCGTCGCTCGGTGAGGAGCCGATCCTGCTCGACGTCGAGCTCGTCGTCGGCCGCGGCGAGCGCGTCGGCGTGGTCGGCCCCAACGGCGGCGGCAAGACGACGCTTCTGCGCGTGCTGACCGGCGAGCTCGAGCCGGCCGCCGGCACGCGCTGGGCCGGCGACGGCATCACGCTCGGCTACCTCTCGCAGGCGGCCGGCGGGCTGCCCGACGATCTGAGCGTGATCGACGCGCTGCGCGCCGGCCGGTCGCTGTCCGAGGACGCGGCGGTGCGCGCGCTGATGGGCTTCCTGTTCGACTACGAGCAGTGCCGCCGGCCTGTGGCGACCCTGTCCGGCGGCGAGCGCACGCGGCTCGCGTTCCTCGCCCTGATGCACGACGCGCCGAACTGCCTCGTGCTCGACGAGCCGACCAACCACCTCGACATCGACTCGATCGAGGCGCTCGAGGACGCGCTGGAGCGCTACGACGGCACCGTCGTCGCCGTCTCCCACGACCGCTACTTCCTCGACCGCATCGCCGACCGCATCGTGCTCGTCGCCGACGGCGAGGTGCATGCGTTCGAAGGCGGCTGGTCCGCCAATGCCGATACGGTGCGGGCCGCATGATCGCACGCACGTGGAAGGGTGCCGTCAGGCGCGAGGACGGCGACGCGTACGAGGCCTACCTGGTCGAGACCGGCATGGCGGGCTACACCTCGACCCCGGGCAACCGCGGGGCCTGGATGCTGCGCCGCGACCGCGACGAGCTGACCGAGTTCGTGATGTTCACGCTCTGGGACTCGCTCGACGCCGTCAAGGCGTTCGCCGGCGAGGACTACGAGACGGCGGTCTTCTACCCGGAGGACGACCGCTACCTCGTCGAGCGCGACCTGAAGTCCGAGCACTACGAGGTGGCACGCCATGCCGGTTCTGAAGGTTGAGGACCTCCCGCTCTCCAACATCGCGCACGAGTTCGTCGGCGCCGATCACGGCGACGTCGGCGTCTGCGTGATCATCGTCGACGCGCCGCCCGGGCGCGGGCCGTCGCTGCACACCCACCCGTACCCTGAGCTCCTGCTCGTGCAGGAGGGGACGGGGACGTTCACGCTCGGCGACGAAACGCGCGAGGTCGGCGCGGGTGAGCTCGTGGTCGTGCCCGCCGGCGTCCCGCACGGCTTCAAGAACACGGGCGACGGCCCGCTCAAGCAGGTCGACATCCACGTGAGCCCGAGCTTCCAGACCGACTGGCTGGACTAGCGCCGGGGCACTAGCGGGAGGCCGCGATGCGGCGCAGGCCGCCGTAGCGCCACATGAGCAGCGCCAGCCCGGCGACGGTGATCGGGGCGAAGATGACGAAGCGCGTCAGCAGTGCGAAGCCGACCGCCTGCGAGCCGGTGATCCCCAGCCCTTTGAGGCCGAAGACGATCGCCGCGTCGTAGGTGCCGATGTAGCCCGGCGCGGCCGGGACGAGCGAGAGGAACGCGCTCAGCACGAGCACGAAGCATGCGCCGAGGGGCGACACTTCGAGCGAGAGCGAGCGCCCGAGCAGCCACAGCACGAGCGCCTCGAGCACCCAGATGCCGATCGTCGCGGCGGCGAGCACGACGCCGCCGCGGCCGAGCAGCGGCCGCCCCGCGCGCACGAGCGGCGCCACGCGCTCGGCGAAGCCCTGCAAGCGGCCGCGGCGGCGCAGCGCGAGATAGACGCGCACGCCGGCCAGGCCGGCGGCGAGCAGGATCACCGCCAGCAGCGCGGGCCGCTCGCCGAGCGGCGTCCCGGCCACGCCGGCCCAGGTCAGCGCGGCGAAGAGCACGACGAGCGTGGCGGCGTCGATCAGCCGCTCGCACACGATCGAGCCGAGCACCTCGCGCCGCTTGGCTTCGCCGCGGCCCGCCATCAGGAAGACACGCAGCAGCTCGCCGCCGCGCGCGGGCAGCACGGTGTTGCCCATGTAGCCGACCGGCAGCAGCGCGTACGCGTCGGCGCGCGTGTGCGGGATCTCGGCCTTGCGCAGGATGCGGTGCCAGCGCCAGCCGCGCGCGACGGTCGCGACGGCGTAGACGAGCACCGCGCCGGCGACGATCGCCAGCCCGCCGGCGCCCGACGGCAGCTTCGGCGTGCCCTGCTTGGAGGCCCACCAGACGACCGCGCCGAGCGAGGCGATCGAGACGAGCCCCCCCAGCGCGCCGCGTACGCGCGAGCCGCCCACCGGCGGCGAGGTGCGGACGGCGGTCAAGGGCGAAAGGCTAGCGGCCGCTCCCGCGGCCGGACGACCTCACCGCCGCACGTCCTCGCAACCGTCGACGATGACGTCCTGCGGGTCGACGAACGCGACGTCGTTGCCCGGGCCGCAGTCGATCCGGTCGACGGCGCCGTCGATCGCGTCGATGCGGTCGTCGCCGTCGCCGCCGGACACGCGGTCGGACCCCTGGGTGCCCGCGATCGTGTCGTTCCCGGGTCCGCCGTCGACGAGGTCGTCGCCGTAGCCGCCCTCGATCTGGTCGTCGCCTTCGTTGCCGAGCACCGTGTCGTTGCCGAAGCGGCCGTAGAGCTTGTCGTTTCCCGGACCGCCGTGGAGCGTGTCGTCGCCGTTCTCGCCGTCGACGTAGTCGTTGCCCTCGTTGCCGTAGAGGTCGTCGTTGCCGTCGGAGCCGAAGACCGAGTCGTCGCCCGGCGTGCCGAACAGCGTGTCGTTGCCGAAGCCGCCGCGCACCACGCTCGGCGCCTCGTCGTCGACCGACGCCTCCGGCGGGATCATGATCACGGTCTCGCACGAGTCCAGCTCGTCGCGCGTCGGCGCCGTGCTCTCGACGTACACGGTGTCGTCGCCGGGGCCGCAGAACACGAAGTCGCGCGAGTCGTCGGCCACGCGGATCGTGTCGTCGCCGCGGCCGGCCTGGACCTCGTCCGCGCCGCCGCCGCCGGTGATCGAGTCGTCGCCGTCGGAGCCGGAGAGGTAGTCGTCGTCGGAGCCGCCGTCGATCACGTCGTCACCCGCGTGCCCGTAGATCGTGTCGCGGCCGGCGTCGCCGTGGATGAAGTCGTCGCCGTCGTGCCCGAGCATCCGGTCGCCCGCGCGGCCGCCGAACATCGTGTCGTTGCCCGCGCCGCCGTCGAGCTTGTCGGCGCCGCTCTGGCCGTAGAGCGTGTCGTCGCCGTCGCCGCCGTCGATCAGGCGGTCGTTCCCGCGCCCGCCGTCGAGCGTGTCGTTACCCGGACCGCCCTCGAGCAGGACGTCGTTCCCGAGCCCGTGCTCGATGATCCGGTCGTCGCCATCGCCGCCGCGCAGCGTGTCGTCGGCGTCGCCGCCGTCGATGCTGTCGTTGCCCGGCCCGCCGTCGATCGTGTCGTTGCTGAGCCCGCCGTCGGCGTAGTCGTCGCCCGCGCCCAGGTCGATCGCGTCGTTGCCGGAGGAGCCGAAGGCGCGGTCGTCGCCGTCGCCGCCGAGGACCTTGTCGTTGCCCGTCGACGCCGACAGCGTGTCGTTGCCGGGGCCGCCGTCGAGGATGTCGTCGCCGCGGCCGCCGCGCAGCGTGTCGTTGCCGCCCAGGCCGACGAGCTGGTCGGCTCCGCGCGTGCCGCTGAGGAGGTCGTCGCCCTCGGTGCCCGTCACGAGCGCGAGCCCCGGCTGCACGACGAGCGAGCCGGCGCCCGCGAGCTTGGTCGCGTGCAGGATGCCGCCGGACAGCGCCGAGAGCACGTAGACGGTCTTGCGCGGCGGGCTGGACACGTACATGCGCACGTTGTCCTGCGAGTAGGCGGCGCGGCCGGGGCCTGGCCCGGTCGGCATGCGCTTGAGCACCTTGCGGCGGCCGAGGTCCACGAACACCGCCCGGCTGCGCCCGCGCGCGAGCCGCGGTCCGGGCGCGACGAGCGCGCGGGTCGCGTCGGGTGAGACGGCGACGCCGCCGCCGCCCCCGTCGCCGAGCCGGATCGACCGCGTGACCGACGAGCGCACGGGATCGATCGAGACCAGGCGCGCCACGGGCTTGCGCCGCTTGGGCGTGTCGACGACGCTCACCCAGGCGCGGCCGTGGCGGTCGAACGCGACGCCGCCGGCGTTCGGCAGCTTGAGCGTGCGCACGCGCCCGCTCGACAGCGTGACCACGGCGACGCGGCCGCCCTTGAGGACGACGACCGCGTGCGCGGCGTCGGTGGCGATGTCCAGCGGCGTGCCGGAGATCCTGCGCCGCCCGAGTACGCGCGCCGTAGCGCCGTCGATCACGTCGACCGCGTTCCTGCGCGCGGCATACACGCGGCTGCCGTCGGGCGAGGCGGCGAGCGCCAGCGGCACGCCGGTCAGGACCGCGGAGCCGGCCGTCTTCCCGGTGCCGAGGTCCAGCCAGGTGACGGTCGCGCCCGCCGCGACGAACGCGTGCGTCCCGTCCGGCGAGGCCGCGACCGCGCGCGTGTTGCCGGGCACGGTCACCTGGGCGACGACGGCGTTGGTGCGGGTGTCGATCAGCGAGGCCTCCGAGCCTCCCGTGGCCACCACGACGACGCGTGCCTCGGCGGTCGAGGCGGTGAGCAACAACAGGGCGGCGGTGAGAAGGAGGCGCACGTCGGTACCGAACAGCGCCTAGGCCCCGCAGTTGCGCAGGCGGTACACCTTCATGACAGGTCCGGGACGCTCGTACGCCGGATCGGCGAAGTTGAATGACCTGTCGACCTGATAGCGCGGGAGCGAGCGGCCCTCGCGGAGTGGGCTCGCGGTGAAGACGACGTCGGCCTGCCGCTTCAGCGCGCGGTAGTACTTCAGCGCCTCGGGCGCGCGCTGCGGCTCGGCGTCCGCGCGCCCGTACTGCGTCGAGCCGGAGACGACCCAGCAGAAGCCGTCGCGGCGGTAGACGTCGATCAGCTTCGGCGTCAGCGTCCGCTCGTAGTTCTGGAAGTTCGCCGTACGTCTCGCGCCGCGGTAGCTCTTGGCCAGCTCGGCGATCTCCGCCTGGCTGCGGTTGTAGCGCTGCCACTGGCGCGCGGGGTCCGCCTTCGTCCCGCCGCCCGGCGTGACGCCGTACCACTCGGTGGGCGCGATCGGCTCGAACACGACCTTCGTCCCGGCGGGGACGTGGGCGACGAGCCAGTCGCGGGTCTGCGTGCGCGTGTCCTCGCGGCTCATGACGGCGGCGTTGCGGATCGTCGGGATCGCCATCGGGACCAGCAGGACGATGGAGGCGAGCGCGATCAGCGGGACGCGCCGGAGCTGCATCGCGGCGTAGCCGGCGAGGATCGCCAGCGCGGGGTAGAGCGGGAGCATCCAGCGCGCGTAGAAGCGGTGCTGGCTGCCCATGTAGAGCCAGAAGAGGATCACGAGCGCGCCGAAGATCCATGCCTCCCGGCGGCGCCGGAGCAGCAGGATCGCGCCGCCCGCGACCGCGGCCAGCGCCGGCACGACGCCCAGCGCCCAGCCGATGCTGCGCGCGTAGTAGACCCAGCCGTTGCGCTCCGGCTGGCCGAGCAGCGCGTCGCCGCTCGCGAACTTGCGCTGGCGATCGAGGTCGTTCGTGAACGTCGCCCAGTCGGTGAACATGTACGGGTTGGTGACGATCACCACCGCGATCGCCGCGCCGGCCGCCACGGCCAGCCCGGTCAGGATCCGCCGCAGATCGCGCCCCGGCGCCACCAGCGCGGCGACGACCGGCGCGATCACGATCACGCCGTCGGAGTACTTCATCGACGCGGCGAAGCCGACGCATGCGCCCGCCGCGGCATAGGCCTTCCTCCCGCCGCCGTGCAGGATCGCCGCGGCGGCCCACAGACCGAGCGCGCACGGCAGCACCGCCGGCCCGTCGTTGAGCGCCTGGCGCGAGTAGAAGACCGGCAGGAACGCGAGCGCGAGCACCGCGGCGGCGAGCAGCCCCGCGCCGCGGCCGAAGAACGCGCGCCCGGCGGCGTAGGTCGCGGCGACGGCGCCGACGCTCAGCAGCAGCGTCAGCACGCGCGCGTCGAGGAACACGCGTGCCGGGTCGTCGGCGAACAGCTGCTGGACGTCCCCACCGAGATGGAGCACGCTCAGCCACGCCGCGATCATGTACGTGAACGCGGGCGGGTTGATGAAGTAGCCGGGGTTCAGGTCCCCGCTGGTCATCGCCACGGCGTGCGGGACGAAGTGCGCGCGCTCGTCGAGGTTGTATGCGTACGGCAGGCCCTGCCGGATCCCCCACAGCCGCAGCCCCGCCGAGACGAGCAGGATCAGCGCGAGCGCGGCCGCGGGCGCGTGGCGGAGCCGGTCGCGCGCGGCAGCGGGCGCCGCGGCGGGCGCCGTGTCTTCCGCGAGGGCCAAGTGGCCGAGTCTAGGGTCTGTTGAAGGACCTACAGGCCGGCGAGCGGGTCGCGCTTGGTCGGCTGCGCGGGCTGATGATCGCGCGGCGAGGGGTTCAGCAGCGTGCGGACGCCGATCACCGGCCCGAGCACGGCGGCGACCCACAGCCACGAGACGCCCCACGGCTTCATGATGCTCTCGCCGGCGAGCGCGACGATCACGCCGAACGCGATCGGGAAGCCGAGGACCGGCAGCGACCACTTCGAGATGCCGGCCCGGCGGGCCCCGACGATCACGCCGATCCACGTCGCGAGGCCGACCCAGAAGCCGCCGTGCCCGCTGACCGCCCAGTGCTCCACCATGACGATCGCCCAGCCGATCGCGATCAGGCCCCAGATCCCGTAGCGCGCCTTGTCGCCGCGCGCGACGGTGTAGACGGCGCCTCCGATGGTGGCGACGACGAGCACGACGATCGCGGTGCCGAAGACCGCGGAGGCGACCAGCCAGCCGACGGTCGCGACCGCGGCGCCGAGGATCCCCCCGCGCAGCGCGCGGTCCACCGTCTTGGCGGCGCGCTTGCGCCGGCTCGGCTTGGACTCCGGCAGTCCGGCCACCGCGCTCATGCTCCGAAGATACCGCGCGGCGCGCCGATCGGACATTGGGGCTGACCCCCGTCGGGCCGGCGCGGACAGCCCCAGCCTCATCCGAGAGGGGCGACGCCGCCGTGCTCGCTCAGCCACTGTCCGAGCAGCCCGCGGAAGTGCGCCGCGAACCGCTCCCGCTCATGGGCGGGATAGGTCGAGCGGACCGTCTCCATCAGCAGCGCGTCGAACTCGGCGGAGCCGATCCAGTCGAACACGAGCTCGTCGACGTGCGCCAGCCGCGAGGCGCAGAAGTCCTGGTAGCGGTCGACCTCGAAGTAGGCGTCGGCGAGCTTCCGATACTCCCCGAGCTTCTCCCGGTAGGAGAGATCCTCACGGTCGCCGATCTCGAAGTAGCGACGCGTGTCGAGGTCCACGTCGCGCGGCGGCCGTCCGGTCACGACGCAGAAGACGCACCACTTCACGAGCGCCGAGATCGCCCACGGGAAGTAGTAGTGCAGGCTCGTCACGGCGACGTCAGGGGAGGCGTTGGCGTAGTCGATCGGATGCGCCTCGGTCCCCCGGACCAGCGTCTCGCAGGAGTTGAACTCCCAGCGGAAGAACGCGTTGATCAGGCGAGAGATCGTCAGCACCTCGTCGCCGGTCTCGGGCGTCAGGAAGTCGTGCGTGACCGCGTAGCGCTCGTGCATCGGGCGGTCGGGACGGAAGTTCATGACCATCGTCTCGGCGCCGATGGACAGCGACCGCGCGAAGACGTCGAAGCCCTCGATCGACTCCTGCAGGTGCATCAGCCGGCGGCCGGACTCGTCGTACGCGCGCTTGAGCTCGGCCTCGTCGCGCACCCGGTTCACGCCCACCCACTGGCCGCCGTCGTAGGGCTTCATGAACAGCGGGTAGCCGATCTTCGCCGCGATCGCGCCGAGGTCGAACGGCTGGTTGTACTTGGCCGCCATGTAGGCGAAGCGCTCGTTGTCGGGCGGGTTCTTGTGCGGGATCAGCACCGTCTCCGGCACCTTCAGCCCCAGCCGCAGCATCGCGCAGTAGGCCGCGTGCTTCTCCATCGCCTGGAACGTGAACGGCGAGTTGAGCAGGTACACGTCGTCCATCAGCGCGACCTTCTTCAGCCACTCGCGCGGGACGAAGTACCACCACGCCAGGCGGTCGACGACGAGCTCGTAGCGCGGCTTGTCGCGCAGGTCGAACGGCTCGATCGTGATGCGCTCGGAAGTCACCCGGTGGGTCGCGCCGGAGCCGTCCTTGATCGGCCCGACGCGCTCCAGCAGGGTCTCGAACGCCCGCGGCCAGTCCTCCTCGGTCCCCAGCAGCAGGCCGATCAGATGATTCTTCATCAGCAGAACCTCGGGAGATGGTGGGCGATCTGGGCGCGCCACGACGGCCAGTCGTGCGGGACGTCGTGGCCCCACAGGTCGAGCTCATGGCGGATGCCCTTGACGGCGAGCTTGCCCGCGAGCGCGCGCGAGGACTCGAGCGCGCCGGTCGAGTCCTCCCACATCCCCTGCCCGCACACGATCAGCAGGCTCAGGCGGCCACGCAGCCAGTCCAGGTGGTCGCCGCCGAGGTGCTCGACGTAGTCCATCGGGTTGTTGAAGTACGCGGCCTCGCCGCGCTCGCCCCAGCCGTTCCACGCCGCCGGGTCGTAGTTGCCGGACATGCAGATCGCGAGCGGGAACAGGTCCGCGCGCTTGAGCGCGAAGTTGGCGGCGTGGTAGGCGCCGAGGCTGATGCCGGTGAGGATGATCTCGCCGCCCGTGTCCGCGTGGATGAACGGCACGACCTGCTCGAGGATCCAGGATTCGTAGCGCCCGTGCCGGCGCGCACGCTCCTCGACCGGCAGCTCGTCGTTCGACCACGACGCGGCGTCGAAGGAGTCCACGCAGTAGAGCTTCAGCCGGCCCGCCTCCAGCAGGCCGCCGAGGGCGTCGACCATGCCGTGGTCGTGCCAGTCCCACGCCCGGCCCCGCTCGGCCGGGAACGCCAGCACGGCACGGCCGTAGTGCCCGTAGGCGACCACCGTCCCCGCGGCGCCGATCGCGGGCGAGTAGAGCTCGTGATGGGTCATCGCAGCCACGCCCGCCGCAGCAGGCGCGTGAGGTGCGGGTCCAGCGCGTCCCGCCAGCCGGTGTAGTTGTGCATGTCGGGGACCTCCACCAGGTCCACCTCGTACCCCTGTCCCGACAGGACATGCGCCATCTGCCGGTTGTTGGCCGCGTTCTCCTCCGCCGTGCCGACGGTGATCGTCACCGGCACCGGGATCGCGTACTGCGCGTTGCGGTCCATCCCGCGGACGAAGCGGGCGATCCGGGCGAAGCGGCCGAACTCCGACTCCTGCGGGTCCAGCTGCGGGGTGAAGAAGCTGCCGGACTGCAGGAACAGCGCGCCGAGGCTGCGCGGGAAGCTGCGGTGCGCGTGCAGCATCGCGAGTGCGCCGAGGCTGCAGCCCATCCCGGCCGGCGCGCCGACGGTCGGGAAGGCGTCGCGCAGCGCGGGGATCAGGTCGTTGGCCAGCACGCGCCCGTACACCTGCGAGGCTGAGTACCACTGGTCGCGGTCGCCGGGTGCGAGCAGCGCCACGCGGAACGGCGGCAGCGCCTCCGCGGCGATCTGCGTCGCGCAGAAGCGCGTGAGCGAGGCCAGCTCGTCGTACTCGGGCCCGTCGTGCGCGAGCAGCAGGCGCAGGGGGCGCTCGGGCTCCACGCCGGCCGGCGACCACACGCGCATCGCCACCTCGGCGCCGAGCCCGCGCCCGCGCACCGACAGCTCGTCGAAGCGGCCCTCGGCCGCGGGCGCGCCGAGCCATGCGGGCGGCTCGTAGCCGGGCAGCAGCAGGACGGACTTCTCCCCGAACGCGCCGGGCGCCCGATGCGGGTTGCCCGGGTCCAGTGCGTACTCGACGGCGCCGTCGGCGCCGACGAGCTCGAGCTCGTACTCGAGCCGCCGGACCTCGGACGGGTGCAGGTCGAGCACCCAGGCGCCGTTTACGCGCGTGAAGGTGCGCTCGGCCTCCGAGAGCGGGAGGTCGGTGGCGAGGCGGACGGCGGAGTAGCGCCCTTGAGGGTCGGCGACGCGAAGCATCGCCGGGCCAACTTAGTACGTTGCTAGAGGTCGAGCGACTTCAGCACGTCGGCGCCCGGGTTGCCGACGCTCCAGTAGAGCCGCGTGCGGAACCCGATCGTGTTCTCGGAGACGGCGAGGTGCATCACGACGGTCCCGGCCGGTTCGATCTCGTGGTCGCCCTTGCCGTCGGCCACCCGCAGCCGTAGGCCATGCCGCCGCCGGAGAAGAAGACCGCGTCCTGGACGCCCGAGAAGTCGCCGAAGTCGACGCTGTCGCACGCGGTGCTCGCATGGATCCGCCTCCGCGTCCTCGCGTCGTAGACGGCGGCGGTGCGCGACTCGCTCACGCCGCCCTCGAAGTCGCTGATGACGCCGACGTAGCGCCCGTCGACGATCGTGAAGCCTTCGCGCTGGATGAGGTCCAGCCCGAAGTCGCGCGAGAGGAACATCGTGAAGCGGCGGCCGTCGGTCATGCGGCAGCCGTAGATGCGGCTGCGGCGCGTCTCGGCGTTGCGCGCCTTCTCCTTCACGGACACGACGCGGACGGTGCCGGAGGCGGCGAGCAGCGCGCCGCCCCCGCGCATGCAGCTCTTCGGCGCGGCGCGCGCGGGAGCCGCGAGCAGGAGGCCGGCGAGGCAGGTCAGGAGCGGGATGGCGCGGTTCATGCGCGGACGCTATCCGGCGGCGCCTCACCGGCTCCTCACCCACAGGGATGAGCGCGGCTCCACCTACGGGTGCCGCAGCGCCAGCGCCTCGTCGACCGTCGCGAACGTCGGATACGTGCGATCGAGGCCGGTCAGTGCGACCATGCGGGCGATCGGCGTGGCGGGCCCGACGACCAGGCGCAGCCGCTGCTGGCGGGCGCGCAACTCGTCGCCGAGCACGAACAGCATGTTGATGCCGGCGCTGTCGAGGTAGGTGGTCGGCGTCAGGTCGACGATCAGCCCGAACGACCGATTGGCGAGCAGCCCGCGCAGCCGGTCGGCGATCTCGTCCACGTTGGACGAGTCGATCTCCCCCTCCACGCGCGCGACCGGTGTGTCGCCGGGCCACTCCTCGCGCACCTCGGCCAGCGGCCGGCTCATCCCTCCGCCCCGCGCAGCCGGCGTTGCAGCATGACGGTCGTGCCCTCTTCGCCGTGGTGCACGTCGACGGTCTCCATCAGGCTGTGCATGATCGGCAACCCGCGCCCGCGCTTGTCCCCGCCGCGCGCGGCGCGCCAGTGACCGCGGTCCTGGATGACGACCGTGATCATCCCGTCCTCGTGGCGCGCGTCGACCTCGAAGGCCGCCGTGCCGGGCGCGTACGCGTGCTCGACCGCGTTGGCGGACGCCTCCTGGACCGCCACGGTGATGTCGTAGATCTCGTCGTCGTCGGCGCCCCACTTGCCGAGCCAGCGGCGCAAGAGCTGGCGCAGCACGCGCAGCGCGCTCGCGTCTGCGGGCCAGGCGCTGCGGAAGCGCTCCGGCAGCACGGTGACGCGCACCGCCACGGCGGCGAGGTCGTCCTCGTGCGAGGGCCGGTCCCCGACCGCGCGGCACACCGCGGCGGCGTCCGCCTCCCGCTCGACGATCTCGCGCAGCCGCTCGAGCCCGGCGTCGAGCGGCTCGCCGCGCACCTCGACGGCGCCGTCGGTGACGAGCACGAGCATGCTCTCGGCCGGGAGCGCGAACTCGTGCTCGCTGTAGCGCGCGCCGGCGGTCACGCCGAGCGGCGGGTCGCCCTCGACCGGCAGGAAGCGCCCGGGCCCGGACGGCGGGATCAGCAGCGGGGGCAGGTGACCCGCGCTGATCATCCGCAGCGTCTCCTGCTCCGGGTCGACCACCACGTAGGCGAGGGTGGTCATGCTGGTCGGCCGCAGCGGCACGAGCAGGTGGTTGAGGCGCTCCGCGACCGCGGCGGGCTCGTGGCCTTCCAGCGCATACGCGCGCAGGGCGGTGCGCAGCTGCGCCATCAGGGCGGCAGCCGTGACGCCGTGGCCCATGACGTCGCCGATCACGACCCCCACCTTGGAGCCCGTGAGCGGAAAGACGTCGTACCAGTCGCCGCCGATGGCGGCGCCGTGGCGCGCCGGCTGGTAGCTCGCCGCCACGTCCAGGCCGGGAAGTTGCGGCAGCGGATCGGGCAGCAGCGTGCGCTGGAGCGCCTCGACGACGCGGCGCTCCTCGTACAGCCGCGCGCGATCGATCGCGAGCGCGGCGCGGTCGGCGGCGAGGCCGAGCAGCTCGGTGTCCTCCGCGGTGAACTCGCGCGGGGTGAGCGAGCCGACGTGCAGCACGCCGGTCACGCGGCCTTCGATCAGCAGCGGGACGCCGAGCAGCGAGCGGATGCCCTTCTGGCGCAGGATCGGGTTGAGGATGTCGGCGTGGTCGACGTCGGGGATCGTGATGGCGCGGCGCTCGGCGGCGATGCGGCCGGCGAAGCCCTTGCCGACCGGGATCCGGACGCCCTGCTCGACCTCCTCCTCGATGCCCTTGGCGGCGCGTGCCACCAGCTCGCCGCGGGTCTCGTCGAGCAGCAGGAAGGCGGCCGTGTCGGTCGAGAGGCTGACGGCGACGCGGTCGAGCAGCGTGGTCAGCAGCTCCTCGAGCGGCAGGTAGGCGAGCGCCGCGTCGGCGACCCCCTGCAGGGCGGCGAGCTGCTTCGCCGTTCGCTCGGCGTCCTCGCGCGCCTCCCGCTCGCGCAGATACAGGCGCGCGTGGTCGATGGCCAGCGCGGCACGGTCGGCGGCGAGCTGGAGCAGCTCGGTGTCCTCCGAGGTGAACACGCGGGGGCTCAGGGTCCCGACGTGCAGCACGCCGCTGACTCGGCCTTCGATCAGCAGCGGGACGCCGAGCAGCGAGCGGATGCCCTTCTGGCGCAGGATCGGGTTGAGGATGTCGGCGTGGTCGACGTCGGGGATCGTGATGGCGCGGCGCTCGGCGGCGATGCGGCCGGCGAAGCCCTTGCCGACCGGGATCCGGACGCCTTGCTCGACCTCCTCCTCGATGCCCTTGGCGGCGCGTGCCACCAGCTCGCCACGGCTCTCGTCGAGCAGCAGGAAGGCCGCCGTGTCGGTGCCAAGGGCGGCGCCGATCCGGTCCAGCAGCTCGTTCAGCAGGTCCTCGAGGGACAGGTAGGCGAGCGCCGCGTCGGTGACGCGTTGTAGCTCGTCCAGCCGGTCCATCGATCGATCATATGGGCGCCCGGGCGCTCGGGCGCCCTCCCGGGAGGTCACGGGCGTGACATGCTCACACCCGTGAGCACGATCACTGAGCACGAGGCGCGGCAGGTAGCCGAGGCGAACGCGTCCGGGAGGACGCCGGTCGTCTTCATCCACGGGCTCTGGCTGCTGGGCGGCAGCTGGGACCGCTGGTCGGAGCACTTCGAGGCGGCGGGCTACGCGGCGCTCTCGCCGGGCTGGCCCGACGACCCGGAGACCGTCGACGCGGCCAACGAGCATCCCGAGGTGTTCGCCGGCAAGGGGATCGAGGACGTCGCCGACCACTACGAGGAGATCATCAAGGGCCTCGACGCCAAGCCGGCGATCGTCGGCCACTCGTTCGGCGGCCTGCTGACGGAGATCCTCGCCGGCCGCGGTCTCGCGGCGGTCTCGGTGGCGATCTCGCCCGCGCCGTTCCGCGGCGTGCTGCCGCTGCCGATCTCGGCGCTGCGCTCGTCGGCCCCGGTGCTCGGCAACCCGCTCAACCGCAACCGCGCCGTGCCCCTGACCTACGACCAGTTCCGCTACGCGTTCGCCAACGCGGTCCGCGAGGACGAGGCGCAGGCGCTCTACGAGGCGTTCGCGGTGCCGGCGCCCGGGGAGCCGCTGTTCCAGGCCGCGACGGCGAACCTGAACCCGTGGACGGAGGCGAAGGTCGACAGCGAGAACCCGGAGCGCGGGCCGCTGCTGATCATCGCGGGCGAGCGGGACCACACCGTGCCCTTCGCGATCGCCAATGCGTCGTTCAAGCGCGAGGAGCGCAACGAGGGCGTGACCGAGATCGTCACGATCCCCGGGCGCGGGCACGCGCTGACGATCGACTCCGGCTGGCGCGAGGTCGCCGATACGGCGCTCGACTTCGTCCGGCGCTTCGCGCCCGTGCCGGTCGGCCAAGGCTAAGCCGGCAGGGGCAGCAGCCGCTCGCGGTCGGCCCCCGCGAGCGGCGGCGGCTCTGCTCGAGAGCGCCACGCAAGGCGTCCATGCGGTCTGAAACCTGAGATGGTCGGCCCGGGCCGATGAAACAGGTGCTGTTCTTCTCGCTCACGGCGATGGCCAACCCATCGCTGCTGGCGGCCACGACCGTGATGCTGCTGCTGCCCGATCCCAAGAAGCTGATGCTGGGCTTCCTGTGCGGCGCGCTCATCACAAGCCTCACGCTGGGCACGCTCATCGTGTTCGAACTGGAGGATTCGGGGGCGGTGAGCACGGTGAGACACACGGTCAGCCCGCTGGCCGATCTCGTGATCGGAGCGCTGCTGCTCCTGATCGCCTTCGTACTCCGAACCCGGCGTCATGAGCGCGTCGTCGAATGGCGGCACGCGCGTGCGGCCGCCAAGCGGGACTCCAAGCCGCCGCGCTGGAGGCGCGCGATCGGCACGGGCTCGCCGTGGGCCGCCTTCGTCGTCGGGATGCTCCTCACGCTTCCCGGCGCCTCCTACCTCGCGGCGCTGATCGGCATCGTCAAGCTGGACGCAGGCGCCGCCCAGTCGGTGCTGCTGATCGTGATGGTGAACATCATCATGCTGGCACTGCTCGAGCTTCCGCTGATCAGCTTCGCCGTCGCCCCCGATTGGACGCCGACGGCGGTGCAGCGGCTGAAGGATTGGTTTGCGCGCAACGGCCTCAAGGGAGCGGTGATCGGCGCAACGACCGTGGGAGTCCTGCTCACGGTCCGCGGGCTGATCACGCTTGCTTGACGTCCCATCGGCTCGGAAGAGCCTCGGGGCGACGATAGATCTCGTTCGCGGCGCCCGCTCCGGGGGTACCACGCGTGACAAACGGCCTCAGAGGGACGTGCGCCCGCGCGCGAACGGCGGCGGACGCGAAGTGGGAAGGAGCACCGGGATGGCCGATCAGAACGCCAATCGATCGCGACGAGACGACGAGAGGTTCCGCCGAGCTGCCGAGGATGCGCTTCAACAACTCGACTGGTGCATCGGCTACCTCCATGGGATCCACAAGGTGAGGATCTCCAGGGCCCTGGCGCGGAACCGGAGCTACATCCGCACCAATCTGCTGAAGCGTGCCGAGGAGCCGCTTCCGACGGTCGAGACGGCGGAGAACTGAGCCGCGCGACCCAGTCGCCCTGAGCCCTAGCCGAAGGTCCCGTCGTGGAGCGATCTCCACGGCCGGATCCGGCAGGCCCCACCGGATTCTGTTCAGATACTCAGCACCCACTCATCGCAGGTGGGGAGAGGGTATACAAACGGAGGGTCTGCCCATGGTTGGGAGAAAGCCGCTCGTCGCGCTGGCCGCGTCGGCGCTGCTGTTGGTCGCAAGCCAGTCGCCGGCGTTCGCCGCCGATGACAACGGCATCCCGTTCGAGCAGCTGGTCCAGGTGTATGTGCCGGATCAGGATGCCGTCGACAGCGTCGTGTCCGACTACGACGCCGCCGAGTACAAGTCCGTGCAGGACGATGGTTCGATCCTGCTCAACGTCTTCGTGACGGCCGAGCAGAAGGCCGTGCTGGCCGCCCAGGGCTACAAGATCGGCCGGGTCATCGAGGACTCCGACACCGGTCCGCAGCGCATGAAGGAGCGCCAGCAGATCATCGACCAGGAGGCCGTCGCCGCCGACGTCGCCGAGCACGGCCTCAAGGGCGCCGGCAAGGTCGAGGGCAAGTCCGTCGTCCCCGGTCAGGGCGACACCGTCATCCAGCGCGCCGTGGTCTTCACGGACGCCGTCGGCCCGAACACCGGCCGCACGACCGCACGCTTCCTCTACGTCGAGGCCTACAACAAGTCCACCAAGCGCGTCGCAGGCTCCAACAACGCGTTCACGGGCCCGTCGCTGGCGCTCTCCTACGCCGGCCCGGACGGCGTCTACTCGACGGCGACCAACATGGGTCGCTTCATCGACACCGACCCGACGCCGGACGAATACATGTACCACCGGCAGCTCGTCCGCCTGACCGGGAGCTACGCGAACCTGTCGGCCAAGGACATACAGATCCGCGTCGCCACCGCGGCGACCGGCGGCGGCGCCGCCGCGAGCACGGAGACCTTCCCGGTCAGCGAGTGGCTCGGCCATGACCTCCCGCCGCACGTCGCGGGCTTCAAGACCGAGTTCTTCACGCACTACCAGGATCCGACCGAGACCCGCGCCGACCTCGACGCGCTGGCCGCGAAGTATCCGGAGCTGGTGGACGTCATCAACATGCCCGAGAAGACCTCGGGCTACCAGCGCAAGTCGCAGGCGATCATGTACGGAACGGGCGCCATCGGCTCGGCTCCGCCTCCCACCGTGGGCGCCCCGCTGATCGACACCACGGGCGAGATCACGGCCGCGCAGCCGGTCGCCAGGATCCCGTTCACGGCTACCGCGGGGCAGGAGATCATCGCGGTCGTGGACGCGATCCCGTCCGGCGAGACCGACTTCATCCTGACCCTGAAGAGCCCCACCGGCGCCACCCTGCAGACGGTCGACACGGGCACGAGCCCTGAGTCCATCAGCCGTGTGCTGACCACGGCCGGCACATATACCTTCGAGATCTCGGGCTTCCAGGGCGATCTCGGCGACTTCACGTTCAAGCTCCAGCCGGTGTTGGTCAACGCCGCGACGGCGGCGACCCGCGCGGTCGTGCTCACCACGAAGGACTGGGGCCAGTTGGGCGGCAACCAGGTCGCGGCCGAGTTCCGCGGCCAGACCGGCGCCAACCAGCCGCTCAGCGTCGCCGTCAACGGCAAGCTCGTCGAGGTCTCCATCGGCACCGACGCCGCGGGCGCTCTCAGCTCGACGGCCGCCCAGGTCGTCGCCGCGATCAACGCCAAGCCGGAGGCCGCCGCGCTGCTGACGGCCACCACCTTCCGCGGCAGCGCCGGCGGCGGCATCGTGCCCGTCCGCGCGCAGACCAACCTGTCGGACTTCCTCAACGCTCCCCCGAGCGTCACGCGTGGTCCGTTCCAGCAGCACCTGTACCGCATCGGCGCGCACCGTGACGGCTCCAAGGTGGGCGTGTTCCTCTTCTGCCAGCAGCACGCTCGCGAGTGGACCACCAGCCTCTCCTGCCAGGAGACCGCGCACGAGCTGGTCGAGAACTACGCGACCGACCCGCAGACCAAGCAGCTGTTGGACAACGTCGAGGTCTTCATCTCGCCGAACTCCAACCCGGACGGCGCGCACTTCTCGATGTACGACGCGTCCGTCCAGCGCAAGACGATGGTCAACTACTGCCCGACCACGGGCAACTTCGACCCCGCCGCGCGTGCGACGTGGGGCGTCGACATGAACCGCAACAGCGGCGAGTACTCGCTGTTCGACGGCTACTTCGGCGCGTCGACCTCGTGCACGAACGAGACCTTCGCGGGTCCGTTCGAGTACTCGGAGCCCGAGACCCGCAACGAGAAGTGGGTCGCGGACACGTTCCCGAACATCAAGTTCATGAACAACATCCACTCCTACGGTGGGTACTTCATGTGGGCGCCGGGCTCGTACAAGAACGACGGCTCCCGCACCACGTCCCCGGCCCCTAACATCGGCGTCGAGAACTACTTCTTCCAGGCCGGTGAGAAGATCCTCAAGCGGATCAAGGACTACCGCGGCACCGTGATCCTCCCGGAGCGCACCGGCCCGATCGCCGACGTGCTCTACTCCGCCGCCGGCAACTCGGCCGACGACGGCTGGTACCGCAAGGGCATCATCGCCTACTCGTTCGAGACAGGCGCCGACCGGATGCTGAACACGACCACGGGCATCGTCCCGACTCAGGTCGGCTTCCAGCCGTGCTTCGGTGCGGTCGGGACCGGCGGCGGCCAGGGCGCATGCCCGGCCGATGGCTCGCTGGTCAACGAGGGTCACGACGAGTCGATGGAGTTCGCGGCCGGCAACTACGGCCTCGTCGAGTCCGCCTACGACTACGCGATGGACACGACGGCGCCGAGCACCTCGCTCGACGCCGACAACGTCACGCAGTCCAAGGACCCGATCCCCTACCGCTTCATCTGGAACGACGAGGCGGCGGTCATCCACTACACGACGGACGGCTCCACCCCGACCCTCGCGTCGCCCACGTACAACAACCAGCGTGCGCGCAGCATCGGCGAGATCCTGAAGATCACCAAGCCGGGCGCGAACACCGTCAAGTGGCTCGCGGTCGACATCAAGGGCAACCAGGAGGCGGTCCAGTCCAAGTCCTTCCTGCTCGACCAGACGGCTCCGACCGTCACGGTCAACATCCCGGAGGGCGCGGTCTACACGCAGGGCCGTCCGGTCCAGCTCATGTTCTCGTGCGCCGACGACCAGGGTGGCTCGGGCGTCGCCTCGTGCGTCGGCTCGACCGCGAGCGGCTCCAACCTGCCGACCGGCACTGCCGGCATGCAGGTGCTGACGATCACCGCGACCGACAACGTCGGCAACGTGTTCGTCAAGACCGTCAACTACCGCGTCCTGGACGCCACCAACGTCAACGGCTCCACCGCCGGCACCGTGCCCGCCACGCTCGCCCTGACGCTGGGCGGGCCGGCCTCGTTCGGCTCGTTCACGGCGGGCATCGACAACGACTACACCGCCTCGTCGACCGCCACCGTGGTCTCGACGGCCGGTGACGCGATGCTGAGCATCGCCGACCCGAGCTCCACCAACACCGGCCAACTGGTGAACGGCACCTTCGCGCTGCCGAGCAAGCTGACCGTCTCGGCGGCCAGCGCCGGCACCACGGCCGCCGCGGGCGGCGCGGTGGGCGGCTCGTCCGCTCCCACCACGCTCTCCACGTGGAACAGGCCGGTCTCGAACGATGTCGTGACCGTCACGTTCAAGCAGCACGTGGGCCGTACGGACGCCCTCCGTACCGGCAACTACGCGAAGACGCTGACGTTCACGCTGTCAACGACCACCCCGTAGGGTCCCAACCAGCCCCGGAGCGCGTCCGCGTGCTCCGGGGCCAGACCCTTCTCGAGTCGTCCTGGCGAAGACGAGGTCACCGTCGTGGCGGCCTCGGCGAGGGCTGCCAGGAGGGCCGTGGTGGCGGGCAGGTCGGGCGGCTCGCCGTAGGTCGCGGCATAGATGTGGCGCTCGACGCCGGGCACTTCGGTCGCCACGACGCCCTCGATGTGATGGGCGCGAGGCGATGAACCGGCTTGCCGCCGACCTACCGGCGCGCTCGCTCATCGCCACCCTCGGATGGTGTATTGGCCTCGCAGAGCGAGCGGAGCGGCGCAGGAATCGAACCTACCCACCGCCGGGCTGCGACGGCTCACCGGTTTTGAAGACCGGCTGGGGCACCAGCCCCGGGCCGCTCCGGCCTGAAGGCTACGGGGCGCGGGCGGCCTCGCGCGCCGCGCGGCCGAGGTCGCCGGCCGAGGCGGGCCGGCGCAACGGACCTAAGGGCGGACCAGCTCGGGCTCTGCCGCCGTCCGCCGGCGCACCCGGCGCCGCGGGCGGTTGACCTTGAGCTCCTGCGCGAGGAAGTAGGAGCCGATCACGAACGCCGCCGCCGCGACCTGGGCGCCGAGCGTCTCGAGGGTCGGGAAGACGCCGAACCAGAGTCCGCTCCAGTACGGCAGCGTGACGTCGACGGGCGTGATCGGGACCCAGCCCGTGCCCTGCATCGTCCGCACGGTCTGGCCCACCATCACGACCAGCACGAAGCCGATCAGCACGCCCGTGACGACGAGCATCTTCTTGTAGGGCAGCTTGCGCTGGAAGTAGAACGTGACTCCCGCGACGGCCAGCGTCATGGCGAGGCCGAGCCCGGCGCCCTCGAGCACGGTCGCGGTGCCGGCGCTCAGCTGCAGCGACTGCAGGAACAGCACGGTCTCGAAGCCCTCGCGGTAGACCGACGTCAGGCCCAGGACGAGCATCCCGAGCACCTGGCCGGAGAGGAAGCCGCTCGACCCGAGCCGCTCGAAGCGCTTGCGCCGGCGGTGGAACTTCCCGATCCACTCCGACCAGTAGACCTTGTGGAAGAACCAGTTCGTGATCAGCAGCAGGACGCCGATCGCGAGCAGTCCCACGACCGCCTCGAGCTTCTCCCCGTACTGCTCGAGCGAGCGCAGGATCGTCTGCGCCAGTACCCAGGTGAGCACGCTCACGAGCAGGCCGGCGAGCGCGCCGATGAAGACCGGTCGCCGCAGGCGCGCGCGCACCCCGACCATCGACGCGGTGATCGCGGCGAGGATCAGCACGCCTTCGAGGCCCTCGCGGAACACGATGATCGCCGAGTTGGTGACGACGGTCGCCTTGCCGGCGGAGTCACCCAGCGTCGCGGCGGCGTCGGCGAGCTTGCGGTCGAGCGCGAGCCGCGTCTCGCGGATCTCGCGCCGCGGCGCGCGGTTGGCGATCTGCGTCGCCAGCCCGTCCTGGCCGGCACCGCCGAACCAGATCAGCCCCTCGACGTCGAGCGCGAGGCCCTGGTCGAACGAGCGCAGCCGGCGCTCCGGGCCGAACTCGAAGAACGCGTAGGCCTCCAGGCGCGCCTGCTCGGCCTGGCGGTACCGGCCCGCGCCGGCGGCCGCCTCCAAGCGGTCGAGCGTGAGCGCGATCAGGTCGTAGTCGGACTCGTCGGTCTTCTTCGTCCACGCCGGGGGCATCGCGCCCTTCAGCGCCCGCTGGGTCCTCGCGGTCACCGCCTCGACCTGCGGATGCGGCGCGACGCCCTCCTCGGACTTCTGCGCGTGCTCGACCAGGGCGCCGAGCTGCGCCAGGGACGTCTCGGCGGCCTTCGTGCGGGCATCGTCGCGCTTGGCGAGCTGGTCGCGCAGGTCGCCGAGTGCCGCGACGGCGGCGGAGCGGAACGCGACCGCCTCCTGGATCTCGAAGTCGCGCGTCACGCGCGTGCCCTTCACGCCGCGGCCGTATTCGACCGGGACGAGCGCGAGGAACTGGAGCAGCTGCTGCGCGCGCCGCGCCGCCTCCTCGGGCGTGAACGGCGCAGCGGTGAAGCCCTCCAGCACGGCGGTCGCGCGATCGAGCGCGGTGGGGAGGCCGTCGCCCGCTTGGGGCAGCGCCGCGAAGGCGGCCGAGGCGGAGCGCTCCGCCGCCGCGCCGCGGTCCTCGCGGTAGCGGCGGGCGAGGATGGCGAAGTAGCCGTTCGCCTGCGCGCCCGCCTCGGCGCGGCGGACGGCGAGGCCCTGCTCGAGCCCGCGGCGGGCGTCGGCGAGCAGGTCGCGCAGCCGCGCCTGGTAGGCGTCGAGCAGGTCCTTGGCGACCGCTTGGCGGGCCGCGGCGGCGGAGAGCGTGCCGCGCGCGAGCTGATCGAGCGCCAGCGTCGCGCCGGCCCCGGGGCGCGTGAAGCGCGTCGCCGTGCGGTACTCGCGCAGCAGCAGCCAGCGGCGGGCGGTCGCCGCGTCGCCGGCGGCGGTCGCCGCCAGCGTCTTGTCGTAGGCGCCGTGGAACAGCGCCGCGCGGACCGCTCCGCGGGCGGCGGCGAGTCCCGGCTGGTCGCCGGTCCGGGCCGCGCGGGCGGCGGCGGCCAGCGCCGCCCGCACCGCGGCGCCGGAGGCGCCCATTCCGGCACGCAGCTCGCCCGCATAGGCGGCGCGCGCCCGCGCGACGTCCGCCGACGCCTCACGGGGGCCGGACAGCACGAGCTCGGTCTGGGCGTCGAAGAGCCGGTCGGCGACGCGGTCGGCCGACTGCCACGGCGTCGCCGCGCGCGCGGCCGCGGGCGCGGCGAGCAGTACGGCGACGGCGAGCAGGAGCGCGCGCATCAGTCTTCGAGCGCGATGCCGAGCCGGCCCGCGGCCTGCGAGACCTGGCCGGCGATCGCCTCGGCATTGCGCTGCGCCTCGGTGCCGAGCGTGTCGGCGTCTGACGCGTTGAACCGCTTGCCGTCCTGCTCCTCGCCGAAGAGCCGGGCGGCGAACGCGTGCAGGTCCTCGAGCGAGGTCTCCGTCTGGGCCGCCTGCGCCGCATCGGCCTTCGCGATGCTCGGCTCGATGTTCGAGTAGATCAGGACGATCCCGCCGAGGATGTCGCGGATGTCGGCGAGCCGGGAGGTCGCGACGAAGCCCTTCTCCTCGGCGTTCTCGCCCGCGACGAAGCGCGAGTTCTTCCACGCCCCGAAGTACTCCGACATCGTCGGCGTCATCACGACGACGGCCGTGAACGCGTCCTGCAGGCTCGGCTGCCACGTGCGCGCCGCGGCGTCGAGCTCGGCGGCGTTGTCCGCGAAGTCGCGCGCGGCGGCGACGAGGAAGTCGGCGTCCGGGAGCGCCTCCGGGAACGTGACCCTGCCATCGCCGTCGAGATCGGGCTCGACGCCCTTGGCGGTGAACCTCGGCTCGGTCCCGAACGCGCTCGTCTCGATCAGCGCGAAGAAGTTGCCGGGCTGCTCGAACTTCCTGCCCGCCGGCGTCTCGAGCGAGAACGGGACCGCGTTCCGGGGGTCGGACTTGTCGCCGCCCGCGTCGAGGATCACGTCGAAGTCGGCCAGCTCGGGCACGCCGGCGACGACGCCCTCCATCTCCTCGTAGGACGGGTTGGCCTTGACGTGGTCGTCCTGGACCCGCTTGACCGCGGCGGCGACCTGGGCGCGCTTGTCCTTCAGCAGCCCCGCGTAGTCGAACCCGGCGCCCTTCGCGAGCTCGTAGTAGGCCTCGGCGTCGGTCCGCAGCCGCGCCGTGTCGGCCTTCAGGCGCTCGGTGTGCTCGAGCAGATACGCCTTGATCGCCCCGAGGCCGGCCCCCTGGGCGGCGGGCGGGGTCCGCTTGCTGCTCGGCTCGTCGCTTCCGCCGCACGCGGTCAGGGCGAGGGCGGCGGCCGCCGCGGTGATCAGGACGCGCATGAAGACCTCTCTGGCTTAAGGAGACCGTGATGAGTGGAGTTAGGGTGCCCGAATTCATAGCACGACTCGCGTTAGGGCGCCCTAAGAATCACAGCGCCAGCAGCTCGGCCTCCCGCGCGGCGCTCATCGGCTTCGGACGGTGCTCGGCGCGCCACTCGGGGAGCTCCGGTCGCTCTCGCAGCCAGGCGGCGACGTCGGCGATCGTCTCCTGCACGGGACGCGTGCGCAGCCCGGCGGCCCGCGCGCGGTCGGTCCCGACCCGCCACGTCCCCTCGTAGCGCGCGGGCAGCCACAGCGGGAGCTCGGTCCACGGCTCGACGCCCGCGCGCTCGAGCGCCGCATCCTCGATCCAGCTCGGGCGCGCGTCCGAGCCGGTGGCCGCGCGGGCGAGCTGGAACACCTCGGCGAACGTCGTCTGCCCGATCGGCGCGGTGCCGTTGAACGCGCCCGCGACGGCGCCCTCGGCGAGGTCGAGCAGGAAGCTCGCGAGGTCGCGGGCGTCGATCAGCTGCAGCCCGCAGGAGGTGGGCGCGGGGACGTCGCCGCCGCGGGCGATCCGCTCGACCCACCACGGAAGCCGGAAGACGTTGTCGTGCGGGCCGACGATCAGCCCGGCGCGGACCGTCGCGAAGCGCCCGGGCCTCGCCGCCTCTGCCGCTCGCTCGCTCGCCGCCTTCTGCTGGCCGTAGTCGTCGCCCTGGAGCCACGTCGGCGAGTCCTCGTCGACCGGCACATCAGGCCACTCCGGGTAGACGTTGCAGCTGGACACGAAGACGTAGTGGCCGGCGTCGAGCCGCGCGGACGCGGCGACGTGCGCGCTCTCGTAGCCGGAGGTGTCGACGATCGCGTCCCATGCGCGGCCCTGGAGCGGGGTGAGGTCGGCGCGGTCGCCGCGCACGTGCTCGGCTTCGGGGAACAGGTCCGTGCCGTGCAGGCCGCGCGTGTAGAGCGTCAGCTCGTGCCCGCGGGCGAGCGCCTCGACGGCCGTGTGGCGGCCGAGGAAGATCGTGCCGCCGAGGATCAGGATCCGCATGAAGCGCAACCTAGCAGTTGCGCGTCGTGGACCGCTACGGTCCCGCCCGCCGGCGCTGACGGCTCCACCCCGCGGTCACGGCAGGCCGTGCTCGAGCGCGCCCTTCACGCTCGCGTCCAGCGCGTTGATCCGGTACAGCGCGAGCGCCTCGGGTGAGCCGAACCGCCGCCCCGGCGCGCTCTCGGGCCCGTGGTGCGTGAGGATGCAGTGCACGAGCGGCAGGCGGCGGTCCTCCGGCAGCGGGTGCTCGGCCAGCAGCTGGATCCCGAGCTGGACGTGCCCGACGAGCCGGCCGGCCTCGCTCAGGCCGATCTCGGCGCCGTAGGTGAACTCGCGCGTCTTGCCGATGTCATGAAGCAACGCCGCGCACAGCAGCAGGTCCGGATTCAGACGGGGGTGCAGCTGCTTGACCTCGAGCGCGAGCGTGCCGACCGCGACGGTGTGCTCGAGCAGCCCGCCGAGGTAGGCGTGGTGGCCGGCCCGCGTGCACGGCGCACGGCGCCACTCTGCGCGCAGCGCCTCGTCGGCCAGCAGGCGCTCCAACAGCCCGCGGTAGCCGGGATCGTGCACCTCGCGCGCCAAGTGCTCGAGGAAGCCCTCGAGCTCGTCGACGTCGCGGTAGGCGACGGGCAGGAACGCCGCCGGATCCGCCTGCTGGGCGCGCGCGATGGCGCGGACGTCGATCTGCAACTCGTCGCGGAAGCGCTCGACGCGGCCCACCACCCGCACGAGGTCGCCGCGCTCGAAGCGCCCCGCCAGGAGGTCCGCGTCGCGGAACGCGCGGCCGGGCATCGCGCCCGTGCGGTCGCGCAGCTCGAGCGCCAGATACGGCGTGCCGGAGCGCGCCTGCAGGCGGTCCTTGCGCGAGCAGGCGAAGACGGCGTCGACCTCGTCGCCGGCGCGCAGCGTGGCGATCGTCGGTGCACTCTCGGACACGCCGTCCAATATGGGGCACCGAGCGGACGCGGTACGGTGGAGGACATGCAGCCGCTCCGCTGGGATAGCCGTCCCGACGGGCTTCGCGCCCCGGCGCTCATCTGCGCCTTCAAGGGCTGGAACGACGCCGGTGAGTCCGCGACGTCCGCGCTCACCTTCGTGGCCGGCTCGCTGGGTGCGGAGCCGTTCGCGGTGATCGACCCGGAGGAGTTCGTCGACTTCCAGTCGACGCGGCCGATGGTGCGGCTGGTCGACGGCGTCTCGCGCATGATCGAGTGGCCGGAATTCGAGGTGCACGCCGCGCGCGTGCCGCGCGCCCCGCGCGACCTCGTCCTGCTGTCCGGCCCCGAGCCGGCGATGCGCTGGCGCACGTTCTCCCGCACGGTCGTCGACCTCGCGGAGGCGCTGGGCGTCCAGATGGTCGTCCTGCTCGGCGCGCTGCTCGCCGACGTGCCGCACTCGCGCCCGGTCTCCGTCACCGCGCACGCGACCGATCCCGCGCTCGTGCAGCGGCTCTCGCTGCAGGCCCCGACCTACGAGGGCCCGACGGGGATCATCGGCGTCCTGCACGCCGCCTGCGCCGACGCCGGGCTTCCGTCCGCCTCGCTGTGGGCGGCGGTGCCCCACTACGTCGCCGTCGCGCCGAACCCGAAGGGCGCGCTGGCGCTGCTGCGGCGGCTCGAGTCGCTCGTCGGCGTGACCGTCGACGCCACCGAGCTCGAGGACGCCGCGGGCGACTACGAGCGCCAGGTCTCCCGCGCCGTGGAGCTCGACCCCGACGTCCAGGCGTTCGTCGAGCGCCTCGAGCGCGCCGCCGACGAGGAGAACGCCCGGCCCGACCCGGGCTCACTGCCCTCGGGCGACGTGCTCGCGCGCGAGTTCCAGCGCTTCCTGCGACAAAGAGGCCAGGGATAGGGCCGATGGCCGTCGAGGGCGCGTCTCTGGGGGCGCCCCGACGTTACGTCTACCGCTCAGCGGCGGGGCAGGCGATCCGGTAGTCGCACATCGAGCACGCCGACCATGAGGGCGTCGGCTCGAAGCCCTGGCCGAGGATGCCGTCGGCGACCGTGAAGACGGTCTCGGTGATCCAGTCGCGGTCGTCGTCGGAGCGCTCGACGGGCACCTTCTCGTCGTCGAGCACGTAGTAGTAGGCCTGGCTGGCGGCGTCGAGCTGCCACGACTCGCGCGCGCCGACCGCGTACAGCGAGAGCTGGACGTCCTCGCGCAGCTGGGCGCGGCTCTTCGGGCGCCCGGTCTTGTAGTCGATCAGCTCGTAGCCGCCGTCTGGCAGCCGGTCGACGCGGTCCACGCGGCCGCGCAGCAGGTGCGGGCCCATCCGGAACGCGAAGCCCTTCTCGAACCAGACCGGCTCGCCGTCGTCCTCGCGGAAGCGGTCGTGGTACCTGACGAGCGCCTGCGTCGCCTTGGCGCGGAACTGGCGCTCCTCCTCGGAGTCGCCGAACCCGCCGCGCCGCCAGCCGGCCTCTAGGAGCCCGAGCAGCTCGGGAAGAGAGGTTTCGCCCTCCGGTCGTCGAGACCCCGCGCCCGCGGCATCTCCCTGATCGCCTCGCTGACCTCCGTGCGACGTCACACCCGCGTGGTACCGCTCCAGCACCTGGTGCACGAGGATCCCGAAGCGCTGGTTCATCGTCGGCTCGCTCGGGATCCTGAAGACGCGGGCGAACTTGTACTTCAGCGGGCACGTGCGGTAGGTCTCGATGTCGGTGGCCGACAGCACCAGGCCGTCCCCGCGCCGCGGCAGGAACGTCTCCAGCGACGGCTCGGTGCGCGCCGCGACCGCCTTCTGGCGCAGCCGCTCGTCGCGCTCGGCGTCGAGCAGGTAGTCGTCCAGCGCGGACGTCTCGAAGATCTCGCGCTGCTCGGACGTGGCGCTGGCCAGCAGCCGCGCGTTGACCTCCGGGAGCACGTCGGCGACCGACTGCTCGTTGCCGCGCGTGCGCTCCAGCAGGGCCGCGAGCTTGAGCAGCTCGAGGTAGCGCACGACCGCGTGCGAGACGTCGAGGTCGGTGTCGAAGCGCAGCTCGCCGAGCCGGCCGCCGACCTGCGAGACGGTCGTGAGCAGCTCGTCGCGCAGCAGCCGGAACGTCGACTGCAGCGTCTCGGCCGGCCCGAACAGCTCCTCCTCGCGCTCCTCCCACTCGCCGCCGACGGCGGCGCGCGCCTCCTCGGCGAACGGCGACGGCTGCTGCACCGCGCCGCGGTCGGTGCGCTCCGGGTAGGCGACCACGAGCCGGCGCCGCGCGCGGGTCATCGCGACGTGCAGCAGCCGTCGCATGTCGGCGGCGTGCGCGGCGCGCGACATCGGCGGCACGGTCTCCTTGATCAGCGCGTCCGGGATCGGCTCGAGCACCTGCCGCCGCGGCCCGGGCATCCGCGCCGACATCGCCCCGAGCACGTAGACGTGGTCGAACTCGTGTCCCTTGGCGTCGTGCATCGACATCACGCGCACGCCGCGCGCGCCCTCCGCGCGCTCGGCCTCGTCCTCGCGCAGGCCCGCGTCGGCGACGGCGGCGATCGAGGTCGCGAACTCGCGTGCCGTCGCCTGCGGCGCGCGGCGCACATAGGCGGCCGCCAGCTCGGCGAAGCGCGCCAGGTTGCGCAGCCGCTCGACGACCTCGGTCGAGGCCGCGAACAGCAGCTGGCGGCGCAGGCCCAGGCGCTCGACCAGCCGGTGGACGTAGAGGTCGGGCCGGGAGGAGTCCAGCGCCGCCGCGGCCGCGCGGTAGAGCTTCAGGAACGCGACGATGCGCTCGCGCGCCTCGGGCGGGATCTGCGGGGACTCCAGAGCCGCCGACAGCGCCGCGACCATGTCGAGCTTGCGCCGGCGCGCGATCTGCGTCACGCGCGCGAGGTCGATCGCCCGCAGCTCCACCGGCGGGCGCGCCAGCGCGCGCACGACCGCGCCCGCATCGCCCGGGTCGACCAGCAGCCGCAGCCACGCCAGCAGGTCGCGCACCTCGGCGCGCTGGAAGAACGCCGCGGCGCCCGACAGGTGGTACGGCACGGCGCGCTCCTCGAACGCCACCGCGACCGCCTGTCCCTCGGCCCGCACCGAGTGCACGAGCACGCAGACGTCCTCCGGCGCGACGTCCTGGCGCGCGATCAGCCGCTCCACGTCGGTCGCGACCGCCTGGGCCTGGGCGCGGTCGGACGCACAGCGCCAGAACGCGACCTCGCCCGCCGGAGCGCCGTCGAGCGGCTCCAGCTCCTTCTCCAGCCGGTCCTCGATCGGCTCGACGACGGCGCGGGCGGCGGTCAGCACGCGCGCGCCGGAGCGCAGGGAGATCCCCAGCCGCACGACCGTCGCCAGCGGCCACTCGGCGCGGAAGTCGCGCACGTTCTTGGTCGCCGCGCCGCGGAAGCGGTGGATCGTCTGGTCGTCGTCGGCGAACGCGCTGATGCCGCCGTGCTCGCTGACCAGCAACCGCAGCAGCAGCCCCTGGGCGAAGCTCGTGTCCTGCAGCTCGTCCACGAGCACGTGCCGGTAGCGCCGCGCCAGCCGGGCGCGCACGTGCGGCTTCTCGCGCAGCAGCCGGAACGCGTGCAGCACGAGGTCGCCGGTGTCGAGCGCGCCCGCCTCCTCGAGCAGCGCGTCGTGGCGCGCGTAGAGCGCCGCGAACTCGCGCTCGCGCGCGCCGCGGGCGTCCTCCGGCAGCGTCCCGGCCCACGCGGCGTAGTCGGCGGCGGAGATCAGCTCGTCCTTGAGGCGGTCGATCCGCAGGACGATCGCTCCGAGCGTCGCGCTCGGATTCCCGCGCAGGTCGTGATGGCGCAGCGGGAGCGAGTCGATGTGCTCGAGCAGCATCGCCAGCCGGTCGGCGGCCGCGACCGGCGTCGCGAACGGATCGATCCCGGCCTCCAGCGCCTCGTCGCGCAGCAGCCGCGCGCAGAGGCCGCTGAACGTCGTCACCGACAGCTCCTCGTAGGGCCCCGCGAGCCGGTCCTCGACGCGCTCGCGCAGCGCGTCGGCGCCACCTTCGTACGTGAGCGCGAGCACGGGCTCCGGCCCGCCCGGCGCCGCGAGGTGCGCGAAGCGCTCCACCAGCGCGGTGGTCTTCCCGGTGCCCGCGCCGCCGAGGACGAGCAACGGGCCGCCGGCGTGCTCGACGGCCTCGCGCTGCGCGGAGGTCAGCACAACAGGCACCTCCATAAGATAAGCCGCGCATGGCCGCCGCTTCAGACCCCGACGCCGCCGACTGGCTCGGGGCCTGCCGCCGGTCGGTCACCGCGATCCGGGGGATGCTCGGCGACCGCCCGACGATCGCCGAGCGCGTGCGCGAGACCGGGACGCGCGGCGAGGGCGGCGATCGCACGCTGCTGATCGACGAGGCGGCCGAAGACGTCGTGTTCGCCGAGCTGGACGCGCTCTACGCCGGCGGCGCGCGCTTCACGGCCGTCAGCGAGGAGCGCGGGGTGGTCGACTTCGGCTCGACCGACGTGCAGGTGATCATCGATCCGATCGACGGCTCGACCAACGCCAAGCGCGGGCTGCCGCACTACGCGCTGTCGGTCGCGGTGGCGCACGGCGGCACGATGGCCGACGTCGTGTTCGGCTTCGTGCAGGACTTCGGGCCGCGCGAGGAGTGGGTCGCGTGGCGCGGGCGCGGCGCGCAGCTGGACGGAATCCGGCTCGATCCCTCGCTCGGCGAGCGGCGCACGCGCGACGGCAAGCTCGAGGTGATCGGCGTGGAGTCCGCCGATCCGCGCTGGGTGATGCGCTCGGCCGACGCGATGGCCGAGACGGCGCACCGGATGCGCGCGATCGGCGCGATCGCGGTCTCCCTCTGCCAGGTCGCGGCCGCCCGCTTCGACGCGATGGCCTCGCTGCGGCGCTGCCGCGCCGTCGACGCCGCCGCGGCGCAGCTGATCGTGCGCGAGGCCGGTGGCCTGGTGTCGTTCATCGCCTACGACGACCCGCTCGCGGCGCCGCTGGACCTCGAGCCGCATTCGCCGGTGATCGCCGCCCGCACCGAGGAAGGGCTCGTGGCCGCGGCGACGCTGCCTTTATGGCCCGAGTAGGGGTCCTGCCATCCTTGAAGGGTGATCGATTGGAACCTGGCCGGCACGGTCGCCCGCGGCATCGCGGGGCTGCAGCCGGCGGGCGATCCTGAGCCCTTCCAGGCCGTCGAAGCGCCGGCCGCGGAGAGCGAGCGGCTCGTCTCGGAGTACACCGGACTGACCGCGGCGGACCCCGTCCCCGCGCCTGAGGCGCTCCACCGCCAAGGGTGGATCGACGCCAACTTGAAGTCGCTCGAGACCGTGCTGGAGCCGGCCGCGCAGCGGCTCTCCGGCGGGCTCGGGCCGCTCGGGGTCGTCGCCGGCGGCCTGCTGGCGATCGAGGCGGGCGCGGTCTCGGGCTTCCTGGCGGGCCGCGTGCTCGGGCAATACGACTTCCCGGTGCTCGACCCCGAGGCGCCGGCGCGGCTGCTGTTCGTCGCGCCGAACCTCGCCCAGGCCGCCAACGCGCTCGACGCCGACAACGAGCAGCTGCTGCGCTGGGTCGCGCTGCACGAGACCACGCACGCGCTGCAGTTCGGGGGCGTGCCCTGGCTGCGTCCCTATCTCGCCGAGACGGTCACCGAGCTGCTCGGTGCGCTGCAGGTGGATCCGCGCGCGCTCCTGCGCCTGCCCGACATCTCCGACCTGCGGCGCCTGTTCGAGCAGGCGCGCGAGGACGGCCTGGCGACGATCGTCGTCGGCCCGCAGCGGCGCGCGCTGCTCGATCGCGTCCAGGCGTTCATGGCCGTGCTGGAGGGGTACGCCGAGCATGTGATGGACGCTGTCGGCGAGCAGATCCTCGACGACCTGCCGGCGCTGCGGACGGCGCTGGTGCGCCGCCGGCGCGACCGGTCGGGGCTGCTGAAGGTGCTCGAGCGGCTGATCGGGATGGACCTCAAGATGCGTCAGTACGAGCAGGGCAAGGCGTTCTGCGACGGCGTCGTCGCGCGGGTGGGGATCGAGGGCCTCAACCGCGTCTGGGAGAGCCCCGAGTCGATGCCCACGATGCCGGAGCTGGACGACCCCGCGGCGTGGCTCGCACGGGTCGAGCCGAAGCGCCTCAAGAAGTCCGCCTGATTCGAACCTGCGTTCGGAATGTCACAAAGTCGCGGGGATCTTTACCGCGTGTTCACGAGGTTTTCCGCGATGGCGTGCTACAAAGTCTGCAGCCCGCTGTAACGAAGTCCAGGCTCGGGTTTACGTACATATGTTCGATGGGTACGGTCCGTCGGACGAGCCGAAGACTCTCCATAGGGGGCGAACCACATGGCCGAGACCACCACCACCACCACCACCCGGAGCAAGCCCGCCGCCCGTCGTACGACGGCGCGCAAGCCGGCGAGCACCAAGGCCGCCGCCAAGAAGACGGCCGCTCGTCGCGCCCGGACGACAGCGCAGCGCCAGACCCGCAGTGCCGCCGCCGCGAACGCCAACGCCGCCCGCGCGACCGCGCGCGAGGGCAGGTCGCTCGCCGAGCGCGCCGCGCTCGTGTACGTCGGCGCCACGCTCGAGGCGCGCGACCGCGTCCTCGACGTCGCCTCGACGCTGGTCGACAACTACGGCACCCGCAAGGCCGCCGAGCGCCGCCTGAAGCAGCTCGAGGGCCGCTTCGAGCGCCGCGGCACGACCGCGCGCAACCAGCTGGAGCGCGACGTCAAGAAGGCGCGCACCCGCATGGAGCGCGTCGTCCGCCGTCAGCGCAACGCCGCGCAGCGCCAGGTGACGAGCGTCGAGCGTGACGCGTCGCGCCGCCGCAACGTCGTGACCGAGCAGCTGACCGGCGTGTCCGGCCGCGTCGAGACCGTCGTCCAGACGGGCGTTGCGGCGGCCGAGCGAGTGGGCAGCATCGCGAAGGAGCGCGTCACCGCGCTGGCGTAAGCCACAACGGACTTCCCCCGCGCGCCGGCCGGAGAGGCGGCGCACCGCGGGTAGGCCTGCCGACCTCATATCCCGTCGGCGGGGCCTGTCAGCCCTCATACCTGGCCGGCAGGCGCAGCACCCTCTCCTCCCTCAACCGTCGCCGTGCCCCTCGGGGCGCGGCGTCGGTGCTTAAGGGCCCCCGCGGCGCGCGATTGAGGGTCTCCCCACGGGCAGATACGGGGTGCCCCGCATTGCGCCCGGGCTCAGCGAGCCCTCATAATCTGCGATGCGACATGGACGTAGGGCCCACCGGCACGTGCGGACCGCATCACTGGCGGCGTGCGCGTGGCCAGACCCCCACGCGCAGGCTCGCGGTCGGCGTGCCGGTGGGAACCTGCTTCACAATCTCGTGATGACTCCGCGTCGCGCGCTGCGCCCCGCGCTGTTCTGGCGGGTCGCGATCGGCAACGCCGCCGTGCTCGCCGCCGCCTGCATCATCACCGCGCTGATCTTCTCCCCGCGCGTCTCGAACGTCGCGGTCCGCGAGCTGGCGATCTTCGCCGGCGGGCTGCTGCTGATGCTCGCGTTGAACCTGCTCCTCCTGCGCCGCGCCTTCGCCCCGCTGCGCCAGCTGACCGCGTTAGCGCGCCGGATCGACCCGCTGAGCCCCGGGCCGCGCCTGCGCGTCGGCGGCGGCGCGTCCGAGGCCGCCGAGCTCGCCGACGCCTTCAACGAGATGCTGGACCGCCTGGAGGCCGAGCGGCGCGACAGCGTCGGCCGCGCGCTCGCCGCGCAGGAGGGGGAGCGGCTGCGCGTGGCCCAGGAGCTGCACGACGGCGTGGGACAGACCCTCACGGGCGTCGTGCTGCAGCTGGGGCGCGCGGCCCGCCACGTGCCGGCGGATGCGCGCGACGGCGTCCTCGAGGCGCAGGAGACCGCGCGCGAGAGCCTCGAGGAGGTGCGCCGGATCGCCCGCCGGCTGCGCCCGGAGGCGCTCGACGACCTGGGGCTCGCGAGCGCCCTGCGCGTGCTCGGCGAGCGCTTCGCCGAGCAGTCCGGCCTCGTCGTCGACGTGCACGTCCAGCCGGGACTCGAGTTCGACGAGCAGGCGGAGCTCGTGATCTACCGGGTCGCCCAGGAGGCGCTGACGAACGTCGCCCGCCACGCCGGGGGCGCCCGCGCGCAGGTGCGGCTCGCGCGGCGGGCGCTCGAGATCGACGACGACGGCGGCGGGCGCGGCGGCGGCGAGGAGGGCGGCGGAATCCGCGGCATGCGCGAGCGCGCGGTGCTGATCGGGGCGACGCTCCGGCTCGACCAGAGCCCGTTGGGAGGAACCCGCGTCACCCTGGAGCTGCCATGACCCGCATCCTGCTCGCCGACGACCACGCCGTGGTCCGCCGCGGGCTGCGCCTCGTGCTCGAAGGCGAGCCCGACCTGGAGGTCGTCGCCGAGGCGGGCGACGGCGCAGAGGCCGTCCGGCTCGGGCTGCGCGACGACGTCGAGCTCGCGGTGCTCGACGTCTCGATGCCGCGCATGACCGGCCTGCAGGCCGCGCGCGAGCTGACCAGCCGGCGCGGCGACCTGCGCGTGCTGATCCTCTCGATGCACGACAACGAGCAGTACCTGTTCGAGGCGTTGCGGGCGGGCGCCTCGGGCTACGTGCTCAAGAGCGTCGCCGACCGCGACCTCGTGGAGGCCTGCCGGGCGACGATGCGCGGCGAGCCGTTCCTCTACCCCGGCGCGGTGCGCGCCCTGATGCGGGACTTCGTCGAGCGCGCCCGGCGGGGCGAGTCGCCGCCGGACGACCCGCTGACCCCGCGCGAGACCGAGATCGTGAAGCTGGTCGCCGAGTCGCGGACGACGCGCGAGATCGCCGCCGAGCTGGTGCTCAGCGAGAAGACCGTCGAGCGCCATCGCACGAACATCCTCGCCAAGCTCGGGATGCGCGACCGCGTCGAGCTCGTCCGCTACGCGATCCGGCGCGGGCTCGTGGAGCCCTAGGAGCCCGTTGAACTTTCCCCGCCGCGCGATGCGGCACGCCCGCGGCGCCGGATTGGCCGGGCCCGTGCCCAGGAAGACGCACCGGTATGCCTAGGCACGGGCCCGGCATCCGGCATCCACGGGCGCACCACCTCGCATCGACGGTTCAAAGTCCAACAGGCTCCTAGGGGTCCGCATCGGCGCCAGATGCGGGCCGCCCCGGATGGTGCGGCGCGCCACGAGCCGCGAGGATCCGGGCATGGACCTCGTGCTCGTCGACGACCATCCCGCCGTTCGCGCCGGCCTCCGCGGCCTGCTCGAGGATGAGGAGGACCTCCGCATCGTCGCCACCGCGGCGACCGCGCGCGAGGGCTTGGAGGCGATCGCCGACCTGTGCCCCGCGCTCGCTCTGCTCGACCACCACCTGCCCGACGACGACGGACTCTCGCTGTGCCTGCGAACCCGGGCGCTGGAGGTGCCGCCGCGCGTGGTCCTCTACTCGGCGTTCGCCGACGACGCGATGGCCGTGCGCGCGGCGATCGCGGGAGCGAGCGCGGTTGTCGCGAAGGCGACCGCGCCGCGCAGCCTGGTGTCGGTGCTGAGACAGGCCGGCGCCGGCCGCGCGCGGCTCGAGCTCGATCCGCGGGGGCTGCGCGACGCCGGCCGCGCGCTCGACCCGGATGACCTCCCCGTGCTGGGGATGCTGGCCCACGGCGTGGAGGAGGGGGAGGTCGCCGCCACGCTCGGGCTGGAGCCGGAGTGGTTGCGGGCGCGGCGCTGGGCGATGCTGAGCAGACTCGCGGAGCGCCGGAGCGCGGCGGTGTTCGCGTGAGCGGCCTGCGACAATGACCGCATGCCCACGAGAGATCAGATCCTCGAGGCGCTGAAGGTCGTCATCGATCCGGAGCTGCACCGCAACATCGTGGAGCTCGGGATGGTCCGCTCCATCGACATCTCCGAGCTGGGAGTCGTGGACGTCACGGTCTCCCTGACGACCCCCGGCTGCCCGATCAAAGGCCACTTCCAGACCGGCGTGAGCAGCGCCGTCCGCGGCGTCGAAGGCGTCACGGGAGTCAACATCGGCTTCGACGTGCTGTCGGCGCAGGAGAAGGAAGGGCTCAAGAAGACGCTCGGCCGCCCGACCGGCCTGCCCGAGGGCGCGCTCGCCCAGGTCAAGAACATCGTCTGCATCGGCTCGGGCAAGGGCGGCGTGGGCAAGTCCTCGCTGACCGTCAACATGGCCGCCGCGCTGCAGGCGGAGGGCAAGAAGGTCGGCGTGCTCGACGCCGACGTCTGGGGCTACTCGATCCCGCGCATGCTGAGCCTCGGCGGGCAGCGCCCGCAGGTCTCGGCCGAGCGCAAGATCCTCCCGCTGGAGTCGCACGGCCTGAAGGTGATCTCGATCGGCTTCTTCCTCAAGGAGGACGAGGCGGTCGTGTGGCGCGGCCCGATGCTGCACAAGGCGCTCACGCAGTTCCTCGAGGACGTCGCGTGGGGCGACCTGGACTACCTGCTGATCGACCTGCCGCCCGGCACCGGCGACGTCTCGATGACGCTCGCGCAGCTGCTGCCGCAGGCGACGTTCCTGATCGTCACGACCCCGCAGGACACCGCGCAGAAGGTCGCGCGGCGCTCGGCGCAGATGGCCGACAAGGTCAATCTGGAGATCTGCGGCGTGATCGAGAACATGTCCGGCTTCACGACGCCCGACGGCCAGCGCTACCCGATCTTCGGCGAGGGCGGCGGCCGGCGCCTCGCCGACGAGCTCGAGGTGCCGCTGCTCGCCCAGGTGCCGCTCACGATGCCGCTGCGCGCGCAGGCCGACGCCGGCGTGCCGCTCGTGGCGGTCGACCCCGACGACGCCGCCGCGCAGGCGATCGGCCACGCCGCGCGCGGCCTGATCGCGCTCGAGAAGCCGGCGCCGTTCGAGCTGCCCGTGCTCGACGTGGTCCCGGCCGGGCCGCCGAAGCCGGCCGGCATGTCGCTCCCGATGGCCTAGCCGCTCACGCGGTACGGCGCCGTGCCGTGCGGCGGCACGTCGGCGGCGATCTCACCCGAGATCGCCGTCCAGCGCCGCCGCCGGCGCCGCCTGGATCAGCGACGCGATCGTGCAGGCGAGTGCGAGGGCCTTAGCGACCCGCGTAGTAGTCCGCGTTGCGCTGCGCGTAGCTCGCCCACTCCTCCGGGAGCTGGTCCTCGGCGAAGCACGCGTCGACCGGGCACGCCTCGACGCAGGCGTCGCAGTCGATGCACTCCTCGGGATCGATGTACAGCATCTCGACCTTGTCGTAGTCGGGCTCGTCGGGAGTCGGGTGGATGCAGTCGACGGGGCAGACCTCGACGCAGGAGTTGTCCTTGGTTCCGATGCAGGGCTCGGCAATGACGTAAGCCATGTCGGGAATCGTGACATAGGCTGCGGGGCGTCGTGCTCTTGCTGACCGGGGCGAGCGGATTGCTGGGCGAGGCGGTGCTGCGGCGCCTGCTCGCGCGCGGCGTGCCCGTGCGTTGCCTGGTGCGCGATCCGCGGCGGCTGGGGAGCCATCGCGTGCGCGTCCAGCTCGCGATCGGCGACCTCGCGGATCCGGCCGGCTGGCGCAACGCGCTGCGCGGCGTCGACACCGTCGTGCACCTCGCCGGCGGAGCGCGCGACCAGCCGCGGGCGACGGTCGAGGAGCTCAACGGCCTCGCGGCCTGGCGGCTGCTGCGCGCCGCTGAGCGCGTCGGCGCGCGCCACTTCCTCTGGCTGACGCCGCTCGGCGCCGCGCCCACGCACCCGATGCGGCTGCACCGCGCGAAGGCGCTCGCGGGCGCCGCCGTGGCGGCCGCGCCGATCCCGACGACCACGGTCGCCCACTCGCTGCTCTACTCGCCGGGCGACCGGCACCTGCGCTGGCTCGAGCGGCTCGGGCTGCTGCCGGCGGTGCCGCTCGTGGGCCGCGGCGGCGCGCGGACGCAGCCGCTGTGGGCCGAGGACGCCGCCGACTGCGTGCTCGCGCTGCTCGACGCGCCGCCGGACGGGCACGCCCGGGTCGAGCTCGCCGGGCCGGAGATCGTCACGCAGCGCGAGTTCGTCCGCCTCGTCCTGCGCGCGGCGGGCCGCCGCCGGCGCACCGTGCCCGTCCCGCTGGCGGCCCTGCGCGCCGGCCTGCGCGGTGAGGAGGCGCTCGCCGGCCCGACCGCGCTCGTGACCTGGGACGAGGCGCAGCTGCTGTCGGTCGACATGCTGTCCGCCCGCGGGACGGCGGATGCCGAGGCGCTCGGCGTCCGGCCTCGCCGCCTCGCCGCGGTGCTCGGGAGCGGCTAGAGATCCGGCCGCTGGTGCACCCACGGGTGCGCGGCCTCGATCTGGGCGGCGACCTGGAGCAGCGTGTCCTCGCCCAGCGGCTTGCCGACGATCTGCACGCTGGTCGGCAGCCCGTCGGGCCCGAAGCCGACGGGGAGGCTGACGGCCGGCTGGCCCGTGACGTTGAACAGCGAGGTGAACGGCGTGAAGCGGCCCGAGCGGGCCAGGTCCTCCAGCGGGCGCTCGCCCATCCCCGTGCACTCGCCGAGCTTCAGCGGGCGCTCCGCGAGCGCCGGCGTCACGAGCACGTCGTAGTCGGCGAAGAACGCCACGATGCCGCGCGCGAGCGCCTGCAGCTGGGCCACGGCGCCCAGGTAGCCGATCGACGACGTGGCCTTGGCGCGCTCGTAGACCGCGCGCGACAGCGGCTCGATGTCGTCCTCCTCCGGCTCGCGCCCGTTGAGCAGCACACCGTGATTGACGCCGAGCGCGACCGCCGGGCAGAACGCCTGCAGGAAGATCTCGAGCACGGACGGGTCGGGGTACGCCGGCGCCGCCTCGACCACCTCGTGGCCGAGCGCGGCGAGCAGCTCGGCGGCGAAGCGCAGCCCGCGCAGGCTCTCCGGATCGACGTCGACGCCGAGCGGGTTGGCGGCGGTGACGGCGACGCGCAGCCGCCCCGGGTCGCGGCGCATCGCGAGCGCGTAGGGCTCGATCGGGCGCGGCGCCCACGTCGCGTCGCCGACCTCGTAGCCGCCGAGCACGTCGAGCGCGAGCGCCGTGTCGGTCACGGTGCGGGTCAGCACGCCGTCGGATGGCAACCACGAGTCGCCGAGGTCGGGCCCGCGCGAGACGCGTCCGCGGCTCGCCTTCAGCCCGACGAGCCCGGTACAGGCCGCGGGCGTGCGCAGGGAGCCGCCGCCGTCGTTGCCGTGCGCGAGCGCCAGCATCCCGCTCGCCACCGCGGCCGCCGCGCCGCCGGAGGAGCCGCCCGGCGTGCGCTCGAGGTCCCACGGGTTGCGCGTGGCGCCCGTGTGGCGCGGCTCGCAGGTCGGCAGGATCCCGAATTCCGGCAGGTTCGTCGTGCCGACGACGACGAAGCCCGCCGCGCGCAGCCGGCGCACCAGGTAGGCCGAGTGGCTCGGGCGGTGCCCGGCGAGGAACTTCGAGGCGAAGTTCATGCACATCCCCGCCACGGGCACGTTGCCCTTGATGGCGATCGGCACGCCGGCGAACGGCTGCGCGTCGCCGGGCCGGAGCCCCGCGACCGCCTCGAGCGCGCGCTCGGCGTCGAGCTCGATGAACGCATTCAGCTTCGGATCGAGTGCTTCGATGCGCCGCAGCGCCGCTTCCACGAGCTCGCCCGGGGAAGCGGCGCCGGTGCGCACCAGCGCGGCCTGCTCGGCGGCGGAGGTGAACGCCCAGTCGTCCAGAGGCCCGCAGCCTACGGCACTTTGGTTTGCGGGGTGACCTTTTCCCGGATTCCGATCAGGCCGTTTGCGACGCCGCGGCCCGGCCCTGCAGGTCCTCGATCGTCAGTGGATACGCCGGCGGATCGGGCAGGATCAGCTCGCGCCGAACGGTCAGATCGGGTCCGACGTGCAGCAGCTCACCGGACGCGAGCGAGTACCAGCCGGGGTCCTCGTCCATCGGCTCGCTGGCGACGATCACGGCGGGCCTGTCGGCCAGGTCGCCCGACCGCACGCGGATCGAGCCGGCGGCGCTCGCGTGGTCGAGATGGCGCCCGCGCGGCCGCCGTTCGAGCACCTGCAGGTCATGCGTCTCCGGGTAGCGGAGCGCCCACAGCTCGGTCGCGCTGACGAGGATGACGTTGAGCGCGAACAGCGGCAGCTCGGCGGCGACCCAGCGCGCCGCGGCGATCAGTCCCGCCGTCACGTCCCCGCGCCGGCGCGCGGTCTCGGCGGTCACCAGGGCGAAGAAGCGCTCGGAGTCCGTCTCGCCGTGAACCATCCGCAACGCGTCGCCGAGGTGCGCATCGAGCTCGTCGAGGCCCTGGATCACGCCGTTGTGCGCGAACAGGCGGCGCTCGAGCAGGAAGGGATGCGTGTTCTCGACCGACACGGCGCCGGTCGAGGCGAAGCGGACGTGGGCGATGAACGTCCTCGAGCGCACCTCGCGCGCCTGCTCGGCGAAGCGGCGGTCGCGGTAGGCGGCGATCGGGTCGCGGATGACCGTGGGGGCGCCGGCGGCGTCGTAGACGCCCAGGCCCGTGCCGTCAGGGTCGCGTCGGCTCTGGCGGGCGAGGCTGTCCGGCGCCTCGAGCAGCCAGAACGTCGCGCTCACGCGCTGCGGCCCGCCCGTCATCCCGAACAGCCGGCACATACCCCAACGATGACGCACAGGCGGCGACTCCAACGAATGTCGAATTGCTCATCGAGGGTGCGTGTCGCGCCGAAACCTGGTTCTACGACGCTCCCACGAGGAGCGGGGAAACGACACGGAGGTCAAATCCAATGAAGGCCCGTATGTATCGCCTGGCGCTGGTGGCGGGCGTCGTCGCCGTCTTCCTCGAGGGCCTCGGGGCCGGCCTGAAGTGGGGGTAGTGCAATGAACGGTCGCAAGTGGTAGCAGTGCCCGAGGGCGCCCGACCGGGCGCCCTCGGTCGTTCGAGCGAGATCACGGGGTGCCGCAGACATAGATCCAGTCGCCCTCGAGCAGGCCGGCGCGGCGCAGCGCGTCCTCGCCGAACGCCTCGCGCGGGCGCACGACCTCGACCGTGAAGCCCGCCGCGCGTAGGCGATCCTCGACGTCGCGGCCGTAGAGGCGGACGTGGTCGTCCTGCAGGAACGCCTCCCGGCGCGCCGCAGGGGCGACGATCGACGCGTCCTCGTAGGTCGTCGCGCGTGTGACGTCGGCGGGGACCATCACCACGCACCAGCCGCCGGGGGCGGTCACGCGGCGCAGCTCGCGCATCGCGGCGGCGTCGTCGGCGACGTGCTCGAGCACGTGCGAGCAGAGGACGGCGTCGTACGCGCCGTCGGCCAGCGGCATGCGCGTGATGTCCAGCTGCAGGTCCACGCCCGCCGGATCGAGGTCGGCGGTGTCGTAGCGGAAGCCCTCGCGGCGTGCGGCCCGCTCGAGCGCGCCGCGCAGGCAGTACTCCGGCGCGAAGTGCAGCAGCGCGCGCGCCTGGGCGAGCATGGCGGGCCGGGCCTGGAGGAGCAGCCACAGCGCACGATGGCGCTCGTGCGCGCCGCACCGCCAGCACAGCGCGTCGCCGCGGTTCCACGCGGGCGCGAAGGCATCGAAGCCGTGGCCGCAGATCGGGCAGCGGACCGCGTCGCCGCGGTGGCGCAGCATCAGCGACCGCCTGCGCACAGCAGCCGTGACGCGCCTGGGCAGTTCCCGCCGCATCGAGGCGGGATGATCGCAGGCGGCTCAGTAGATCCGGTTGAAGCGGCGGCAGAACACCGGCGTCGGCAGCTCGCCCTCGCCGTAGCCGACGGTGTCGCCGTACGCGTGCTCGATCTCGAAGCTCACCGTCGTCCAGCCCTGGTTGCGCACCCGCACGACCACCTCGCGCGGCGGGGTGCCGGGTGCGACGGGGTGGCGGCCGGTCCAGACGGTTCCATCGGGAACGTGCATGGAGCGAAGGGTGGCAGGAGGCGCGGCGGTGCACGCTGGGGCAAACCCGAACTCCCTGCCGCCGACCTCCGGGCGCGTGTGCGCCGGCAAGGCCGTCGGAGGGCTCGTCACAGGCGCCTATAGCCGCAGGGATGCCTCGAGCACCTGCTGCGCCTGCACCGCGCGGGTCAGGCCGTCGCGCGGGAAGCGGCGGGTGCGCAGGCACGTCGCGAACGCCCGGACGGCCTCGCCGGCGTCCGGCGGCGGGCCGATCCAGCGCTCGCCGCCGAGCTCGAGCACGCCTTCGGTCAGCACCGCCGTGCCCGCCGACCCGGCCACGACGACCTCCAGCCCGCCCGGCCGTGAGGCCCAGCCCGCGCGGACTGTGAGCGGCACCCCGCCCAGCGAGCCGACCGCGGCGCCGCCGACGTCGCCGCGCCCGTCGCGATCGAGCGTCGCCGCCGCCACCACCGGCGGCTCGTCCGGGGCGAGCACCGCCAGCGCGTCGACGAGGTGCAATGCGAGGTCGCCGAACCCGCCCACGCCCGCCCGGCGCGGGTCGCGCATCCACGCCCGCGGCCCGTCGAACCAGCCCTCCAGCGCCCCGCAGTGCGCGAACGCGGCGCTCACGCTCGCCACCCGCCCGAGCACGCGCTCGAGCAGGATCGAGCGCAGCCGCTGCAGCGCCGGCAGCTCGCGCAGGAACAGCGCCGCCAGCCCCGGCGTGCGGCTGCGCTCCACCTCGCGCGCGACGGCGCGCGCGTCCGCCGCGCTCAGCGCCAGCGGCTTCTCCACCAGCAGGGGCCGCCCGGCGCGCGCCGCCTGCACGCACAGCGCCGGCCGCTGGTCGGTCGGCGCGCAGATCACGACGGCATGCGCGCGCGTGATCGCGCCGTCCGCGGTCGTGACCGCCGCGGCCGAGATCGGCCCTGGGATCGCCGACGGGTCGGCATCCCAGACGGCCGCCAGCCGCACATCCGGCTCGGACGCGATCACCGCCAGCACGTCGGCCACGTGCGGGTGCGCGCAGCCCAGCAGCGCAACATCGATCGGCACGCCTACAAGCCTCGCAGCCCGGCGAGCGCCGCCGCGACGGCGGGGCGCGGCGGCTCCGGGCGGCGGATCAGGACGACCGGGAGTCGCCAGCCGTCGATCGGCACGAACGCGACGCCGGGCCGCGCCGCCGCGCGGCCGAAGTGGAGCTCCTCTGCGACGGCTACGAACGAGCGCACATGACGCAGCTGCGGATCCATGCCGATCGGGAATCGAAGCAGAACGCCGGCGGCTTGGACGTGAGAGGACCGCACGCCACCGCCGGGCCACCATGGAGCGCGCCGACCGGATCGTCGTGCTCGAGCGCGGCCGCCTCCGGGATCTCGGAGAGCGCGTCTAGCGAACCGGATATCGTGCTCGCCCCCGCCATGCGAGCACTCGTGAAGGCACACGCGGAGCCCGGCCTGTGGCTCCAGGACGTCCCCGAGCCCGAGCTCGGCATCAACGACGTGCTGATCAAGGTCGATCGCACCGGCATCTGCGGCACCGACCTGCACATCCGGTCATGGGACAGGTGGGCCCAGCAGACCATCCCCGTGCCGATGGTGGTCGGGCACGAGTTCGTCGGCGACGTGGTCGCCGTCGGCTCCAACGTCAGCGGCTTCGCCCCCGGCGACGTCGTCAGCGGCGAGGGCCATCTCGTCTGCGGCCGCTGCCGCAACTGCATGGCCGGCCGCCGCCACCTGTGCGCGCACACGCAGGGCGTCGGCGTCAACCGCCCGGGCGCGTTCGCGGAGTACCTCGCGCTGCCGATGACCAACGTCTGGCACCACGGCAAGGGCATCGACCGCGACGTGGCGGCGATCTTCGACCCGTTCGGCAACGCGGTCCACACCGCGCTCGCGTTCCCCGTGCTCGGCGAGGACGTGCTGATCACGGGCGCCGGGCCGATCGGCATCATGGCCGCCGCCGTCGTGCGCCACGCCGGCGCGCGCCACGTCGTCATCACCGACGTCAACCCGCATCGGCTCGAGCTGGCGCAGGCGATGGGCGTGACCCGCGCCGTCGACGTCGGCCGAGAGAGCATCGCCTCGGTGCAGGCCGAGCTCGCGATGGAGGAGGGCTTCGACGTCGCGCTCGAGATGTCCGGAAGTGCGGCGGCCCTCCGCGACGTGCTCGTGAACATGGCGCACGGCGGCCGGATCGCGCTGCTCGGCATCCCGCCCGAGGAGTTCGCGATCGACTGGAACCGCGTCGTCTTCAACATGCTCACGATCCGCGGGATCTACGGCCGCGAGATGTACGAGACCTGGTACGCGATGACCGTCATGGTCCAATCAGGACTCGACGTGTCGCCCGTCATCACCCACCATTTCTCCCACGAGGAGCATGAGGAGGCGTTCGCCACGGCCGCCTCCGGAGCAGCGGGCAAAGTGATCCTGCACTGGAGCTGAACGTGTACGACGCCGTCAAGGACCAGCTGGCCGCCGAGCTCGGCGACATCCGCGCCGCGGGCCTGTACAAGTCCGAGCGCGTCATCGGCTCGCCACAGGACGCGCTGGTGAAGGTCGGTGGCGACGAGGTGCTCAACCTCTGCGCCAACAACTACCTCGGCCTCGCCGATCACCCGGCGCTCGTCGAGGCGGCGCGCGAGGCGCTCGAGCGCTGGGGCTTCGGCATGGCCTCGGTGCGCTTCATCTGCGGCACGCAGGAGATCCACAAGGAGCTCGAGGAGCGGCTGAGCCGGTTCCTCGGAATGGAGGACACGATCCTCTACGGCTCCTGCTTCGACGCCAACGGCGGGTTGTTCGAGACGCTGCTGGGCCCGGATGACGCGGTCATCTCCGACGCGCTCAACCACGCCTCGATCATCGACGGCATCCGGCTCTGCAAGGCCGCGCGCCACCGCTACGCGAACAGCGACATGGACGAGCTCGAGGCGTGCCTGAAGCAGGCCGGCGGCGCCCGCCGCCGGCTGATCGCGACCGACGGCGTGTTCTCGATGGACGGCTATGTCGCCAAGCTGGACGAGATCTGCGACCTCGCGGAGCGCTACGACGCGATGGTGATGGTCGACGACTCGCACGCCGTCGGGTTCGTCGGCGACCACGGCCGCGGGACGCCGGAGCTCAAGGGCGTCATGGGCCGCGTCGACATCCTCACCGGCACGCTCGGCAAGGCGCTGGGCGGCGCGTCGGGCGGCTACACGAGCGCACGCAAGGAGGTCGTGGACCTGCTGCGCCAGCGCTCGCGCCCGTACCTGTTCTCCAACACGCTCGCGCCGCCGATCGTGGCCGCCTCGCTGAAGGCGCTCGAGCTGCTGCAGGGCGGCGCCGGGCTGCGCTCGCAGCTGCAGGACAACACGAGCCTGTTCCGCGGGCGCATGACCGAGCTCGGCTTCGACGTGCTGCCCGGCGACCACCCGATCGTGCCCGTGATGTACGGCGACGCGGGGCTGGCCGCGCGCACCGCCGACGCGATGCTGCAGCGCGGCGTGTACGTGATCGCGTTCTCCTATCCGGTGGTGCCGCAGGGGCAGGCGCGGATCCGCACGCAGATGTCGGCGGCGCACTCGCGCGCGGACATCGAGCGCGCGATCGCCGCGTTCGAGGCCGTCAGAACGGAAGTCCCAGCACCCTGACCGGCCCGGCGGGCCACGTGGCGCCTTCGCGCAGCGGGCGCCACATGCTGGCGTCGCCCATCTCGACGATCCGGTCCGGCTGCTCGGCGGTCACGCGCGCCTCGATCCGGCGGAAGCCGAAGCGCGCGTAGCGGGCCGAGTTGCCGACCGAGCAGAAGAGCATCGCGAACGCCGGGCCGAGCTCCTCCGCGCGCGTCAGCGCCGCGTCCATCACTCGCCGCATCAGCCCCTCGCCGCGGCGCGGGCGGGCGACGATGACGCCGCCGACGCCGACGACCTCGAAGACGTCGCCGCCGGCCTCGACCCCGGCGACGACGAGCCCGGCGGCGGCGACGAGCCGGCCGTCGTCGCGCAGCGCGAGGTAGCGCTCGGACTCACGCCATTGGAGGTCGTTGACGCCGAACGGATGGGCCTCGCCGGCCGCCAGCTCAGCACGGCCCGCGGCCGTCATGCCCGGCAGCTCGATCAGCTCCATCACACCGGCTCGTCGTCCGGCAGCGGGACCTCCTGCGGCGGCGCGCCGTCCGAGTCGCTCCAGCTCGTGAACGCCTCGCCGTCGCGGCCGACGTGCACGTGGGCGCCGCCGAGCGCGAGCAGGATCACGTCCTCGCGGTGCGGGTTGGCGAGCTGGCGGCGCAGGTCCGGCGCCACGCGGGCGAGGTCGCCCTCGTTGAGCTCGTGCGGCTCGCCCTCGATCCAGAGCGTCAGCGTCCCGGAGATGACGAGGTAGACCTCCTCCTGGTGCTCGTGGCGGTGGATGCGGCCGCGCTGGCCCGGGCGCAGCAGCACCTGGTTGATCCCGAAGCTCGTCACGCCGAGCCGGCGGCGCAGCGACACGAAGCGATCCTCGGCGTCAGGGTCGAGCGAGGCGAGGGCGAATCCGGTCTCCATCGGCCCGATCCTACGGCGTGGCGTTCGGCTCAGCGACCGCCGGCCGGGCATGCGCGATCCCTGAACCGTCGCCGGCGTATCGACGTACATGCGTCCACCCGCCCGGGCGCCCCCGCGGGGATGCCGATGCCACTCTCGATGTGCGGGGCGAACGGTGACGGGCCGTTGCGCTCCGGCGTCCAGGCGTAGGCGGGACTCGCCGGCCCTGCGGTGGCGCGCCATGACGTGCTCGGGCGCGCTGCTGCAGGGCCTGACGCAGCTAGGTCTCGAGCAGGCCGAGCCAGGTCTCGGCCTCGGCCGGCGTGCGGCCGCCGTGGTGGCCGCGGAAGCGGCGCTCGACGCTGGGGAAGGCGTCCAGCCACGCCATCCGGCCGGGCGCGGGGAGGACGCACACGTCGGCGAGCCGGGCCTGCAGGCGCGGGCCGGCGGGTCCGAACAACTCGCTCGCGTGGTGCACGTTGGCGCGTTCCCCGAGCCGGTCCTGCAACTGGGCGATCACGTGCTCGGGCTCGTCGACGTGCAGGAAGCAGTCGCGCGCGGAGCCGGCGGGGGGATGGAGGAGGTGCTGCGAGAGCTCCGGCCAGAGGGCGTCGAGGTGGTCGAGGCGGGCGGGATGGACGTCGACCTGGCCGTGGTCGGCGGTGATCAGCACGAGCGTGCGGGCCGGCAGCGCGGCCTCGATCGCGTCCAGCGCGGCGAGCGCGGCGGCGTCGAACTGGGCGCTCGACGGGCCGTGCTGGTGCCCGATGGCGTCGACCGCGTCCCAGTACAGGTAGCTCAATCCCGGCGTGCCGAGCCGGCCGACGCCGGCGGCGAGGTCCTTGAACGGCACCACGGTCGCGCCGGCGAGCGCGGCCGAGCTGAACGTGGACGGCCAGATGTGGGCGGGCTGCAGGACGGTGCTGGGGACATCCAGCTTCTCGAAGAAGCTCGGGCGCGGCACGACGTCGCGCGGGTCGAGCTCCAGCGGCGTGCCGTCGGCGCGCACGAACGGCAGTGGGAGGATCACGTCGTCCGCCCGCGGCTCGTACACGCGCCACTCGTAGAGGCCGTGCTCCTCCACGGGCAGGCCGCTGTAGAGCGTCGTCAGGTGCGCCGTCGTGGTCGAGGGGAACTGCGAGGCGAGCGGCTCGATCTGCATCCGCTCGAGCAGCGGGTGGGACGCGTGCCGCTGCACGAACGCCCAGCCGAACGCGTCGATCAGGATCACGGCGATGCGCTCGTGCGCGCGCGTCAGCGCCTCGATCCGCGCGGGCAGGCCGGCGAAGCCGTCCATCAGGCGCGGCGGCTCCACGGCGCGGCGACGGCGAACGCGACCGCCGCGTGCAGCGCCGGCGGGTAGGCGATGAACGGCGCCGCCGGCGCGGGCGCCACGAGCAGGACGAGCAGGAGCTCGATGACGGCCCGGCCGCCCGGTCCGCCGGCCGCCGTCGTCGCCATCTCGGCCTGAGGCGGCCGCTCCCCGCCGGTCAGCACGATCCGCCGTCCGCGGCCGACCTTCAGCCCTCGAGCGGAGAGGACGTCCATGAGCCGAATCTAGCCGCCGCGTCGACCCGAGGACCATCTGCGCGAGCGCGACCGTCACGGGCTCGCCGTTCCCGAGCGCGCGCCGGGCCCGAGCGCTCGTCGCCCCCGCGCAGGTGCTCGTCGTCAGCCGCGGGCGCGCCTGGCGAGCTCGACGGTCGCCGCTCGCAGCCCGCCCGGCGCGATGACCGTCTCCGCAAAACCGACCCGCGTGGAGCCTGTGCCGCGCGGCGTCCCGACGGTGAGGTCCAGCCCGTAGCGGTCCGCGCCGTCGCAGCGCGCCTCGGTCGCGTCCGGGAAGCCACCGAGCGTCCGCGCCATCGCGAGCAGCGCGTCGGCGTGGTCCTCGTTGAGGTGGCGGACCGCGGAGGCGGCCTGCGGCGCGACGGGGTCCGGCTCGGCGGCGTGGTAGGCCGCCGCGTCCGGGGAGTCCATGCGGCCGTAGCCGCCGACCCAGCGGACGCGCTCGACGCGCAGCACGTAGTACGTGAAGTCCCCGAAGCCGCCGTAGAGGTTGGAGGCGGGCGACGCAGCGCCGTACGCCGAGCCGGCGGCCTCGAGCTCCCCTCCCGCCGGCTCTTCGACGCGGCCGGCGAGCGTCACGCGGCCGGAGTCCAGCGGGTCGCCGTCCAGCTCGGCTTCGCCGATCACCAGGCTCGCCCGCTTGTCCCGGCGCAGGTTGCGGCCGTGCTCGGCCAGCGTCGAGACGCAGACGACGGGCGTGCCGTCATCCAGCGCGGCGTAGAGCACGAGCGAGCCCCACGGCGAGCCGTCCTCGCTCAGCGTCGCGAGCGTCGCGACCCTGCCCTGCGCGACGAGCGTGCGCGCCTCCTCCGCGGGCGTGCGGCGGCGCGCCGGCGGGACCGGCTCGAGCGGCTCGGCGCCGGTCAGCACGTCAGCGGCACGACATGGTCGGTGGGAACGCGATCATCGTACGGCGCGTCAGCGCGCCGCGGCGTCCTAGCCGTGGAGCGCGAGCCGCTGGCCATTCATCTTCGCGCCCGAGTCGGAGATCAGGAAGCGGATCGCCTCCCCGATGTCGGCCGCGTCGGTGAACGTCTTGAACGCCTTGTCCGGCTCGGCCTGGCGCATCTCGGGTGTGACGAGCGCGTTGATCGCGATCACGTTCGCGGTCGCGCCTCCGCCGTCCTTGGCGAACCCGTCGGCGAGCGCGTAGACCCACGCCTCGGCGGCCGCCTTCGCGGCGGCGTACGCCGCGTTGTCGTTCGACGGCGCGACGGCCTGCTTGGCCGACATCAGCACGAAGCGGCCGCGGCCGGAGCGCGTCAGCGCGCCGAAGAAGGCGCAGGACGTGTGCTGGACCGTGCGCACGAGCAGGTCGTTGAGGAAGTCCCAGTCCTCGAGCGGCGCCTCGGCGAGCGGCGTGCCGCCCCGCCAGCCGCCGACGAGGTGCACGACCGCGTCGACGCGCCCGAGCTTCTCCTCGAGCTCACGTGCCCATGCCTCGGCGGCGCCCGGGTCGAGCAGGTCGACCGCACGGCTGTCCGCGGCCTCGAGCCCCTCCAGGCGCTCGGGCTCGCGGTCCGCCAGCGCCAGCGTCGCGCCGGCCGCGGCGAGCGCACGGGCCACGTGCGGACCGAGCGAGCCGCCCGCGCCCGCGATCACCACGACGCGCCCGTCCAGCGATCTCTCCTGCGCGGCGCCCCCACTCACGCGCTCACCAGCGCGGCGTCCGCGGACAGCTTCTGCTGCAGCGAGACGTAGAACAGCGAGAGCGGGAACTCGTCGTCGAGCACCTCGTCAATGTACGGCTTCGGCTCGGCGACGTCCGCGAAGGCGCGGACGCCCTTGACCCAGCGCGACCCCGTCGCCGGCGGCACGAACTCCGCCACCAGGTCGTGCGCTGCCGCCCAGTGCTGCAGCTTGGTGCGCTGGATGCCCGAGCGGTAGAGCGCCTCGACGCGCTCGCGCAGGTCCAGCACGCCCGCCGCGACGTCCTCCCATTCGATGCTGAGCCGGTTGTCGGTCCAGTGCAGCCGGCGCGTCTCGTGCAGGTAGGCGAACAGCAGCTGGCCGCCCAGGCCGTCGTAGTTGCGCACGCGCGGGCCGGTGATCGGGAACCGGAACAGGCGGTCGAACAGGATCGCGTACTGGACGTGGCGGGCGAACGCGAAGCCCTCCGCCTCGAGCTTCACGGCCTCCGAGAACGCGGTCAGGTCGCAGCGCAGCTCCTCCAGCGAGTACATCCAATACGGCATCCGCTGGCGGATCATGAACGGGTCGAACGGCAGGTCGCCGTGGCTGTGCGCGCGGTCGTGGATGAGGTCCCACAGCTCGTACGCGTCGCGCGAGAGCTGCTCGCTCTCGAGCAGCGCGGCGGCATCGGGCGGGAGATTGAGGCGCAGCGTCTCCACGGCGCGCGCGGACGTCGCGCGGAAGCGCGCGGCCTCGCGGTCGCAGAAGATGCCGCCGAAGTGGTTCACCGGCTTGCCGGCCACGCTCACCGTCTCGGGGAAGAGCACGGCGCACTCGCTGTCGTAGCCGGCCGTGTAGTCGACCAGCGTCACCGGCACGAACTTGGGGTTGTCGTAGCGCGTGCGCTCGAGCTCCGCGAGCCACTCCGGCCACGGCACGCTGACGATCAGCGCCTCGAAGACCTTGTCGCGCGAGCCGTTCTGCTTGTACATCGGGAACACGACGAGGTGCTGGATCCCGTCCTCGCGCCGGCGGTCGGGGCGGAAGCGCTCCAGCGCGGCGGTGAAATCGGGCTTCTCGTAGCCGCCATCGGCCCACGTGCGCAGGTCGCCCGCGACCGCCTCGAGGTAGTCGGCCTGGTGCGGGAAGTGCGGCGCGAGCCCGTTGACCGCGCCGATGATCGTGTCGACCTGCACGCGCAGCTCCAGCGCATCGTGCTCGGCGAGGTCCACGCTGCCGTCGGGGCGCTGCTTGAGTCGAAGGCTGTCGACCTCGGCCTTGAGCGTCGCCCAGTGGGGATCGTCCTTGGCGGGCGAGACGACGGGCGGCGCGGCCCGGCGGAAGGCGCCGCCGGCGGCCCAATGGACGAGGCTCAGCCACAGATCCTGGTGATCCAGGTCGCCCACGCAGTCGTCGCCGAACACGTCCGAGTCGGCCGCGACGACGACCCGGCCCGCGCCATGCTCGGTCACCGCCAGCAGCGCGGCGTGCGGCGTCGACGCGGTGGCCGAGGCACGCGCGAGAACGCGCACGTCATCGTCTCCGCCGAGCTCCAGCGCGCCCGCGCGGTAGAAGCACGCCTCGTGCACGCGTGCGAGCAGGTCCACGCCGCGCTCCGGACGCTCCAGGTCGGCGAGGATCCAATGCGGCGCGGAGCGGTGTCGCGCGTAGTCGGAGATCGTGTCGTTGGCGATCCGGATGCCGAACCGGCCGACGAGCTCGTTGAGGTTGTCGCCGTACTTCGCCTGCTCGCTCTCGCCGAGGACGATCAGCCCCCCGCCCGCGGCGACGAAGGCCTCGATCGTGTCCAGCTCATCAGCCGAGAGGCGCGGTATCCCGCCGGGCACGGTGCGCTCCCACGCGGGATCGGATGGATGCGCGAGCACCAGGACGTCGGCGCCTTGCAGTGCACCCTCGTCGAGGGCCCCGGCCTCGTGCACCGCGACCTCGAGGTCATGCCGCCGGAGGGCATCGGCCGCCAGCGCGTACGAGGAGTCCTCAGGATGCGAAGGCTGGATGGCGCGCGCGACGTCGGGCCGGATGGTCCAGGCCTGGCTGTGCGCTTCGTCGAACAGGATGCGAGCGGAGGACGGGCGAGCGGGCATGCATACAGGTTGCCCGGGGAGTTGTGACGTTTCCACCCCGGAATGTGTCGAATCTGTGCAAAGATCGAACATATGGACGCGGTTGACCAGCAGATCGTTGCGCTCTTGGTCGAGGATGCGCGGCGTTCATATGGCGACATCGGCCGGCACGTCTCGCTCTCCGCCCCCTCCGTCAAGCGCCGGGTCGACGCATTGCGCGCGCGCGGCGCGATCGAGGGCTTCACCGCGGTGCTCGACCACGGCGCGCTGGGGCAGGCGACGGAGGCGCTGATCGAGCTCTTCTACGCGCCGGGCACGCTGCTCGACGAGGTCGCCGAGCGCATCGCGCACCACCCCGAGATCGTGGAGGCGTGGAGCGTCACGGGCGACGCCGACGCGATCGTGCGCGTCCACACGACCGACAACAAGGACCTCGAGCGGTTGATCATGGAGCTGCAGAAGGACGGCAGCGTGGTGCGGACGCGGTCGCAGGTCGTGCTGTCGCACCTGGTCACGCCTCGGGCGTGAGATGCGCTTGTGCGGTCGTTCGCGCGGCCGCGACGTGTGCGCCGGGAGAGGTGCCGGCGGTGCTTCGGGCGTGGCGCGCGTGCAGGGTCGCGCGGGATTCGCTACCCGCGAGCGCGGATCTGGTGAGAGATGCGTATCGGCTGCCGCGCAGGGTCGCGCGCGCTCGCGCTCGGCCCGTGATCGCGGACTTGACGAGGGATGCGTGTCGACTCGTGCGCAGGGACGCGCGCGGATCTGGTGCCGGCCGTGATCGGGGATCGGAACTGCGCTGGTAAGGGGTGCGTGTCGTCTTTGGTGCAGGGTCGTGCGCGGATCTCGTGCCGGCGGTGATCGGGGATCGGAACCGCGTGGTACGGGCGTGCGTGTCGACTCTGGCGCAGGGTCGCGCGCGGAGGGTCCCGCGGATCATGCGCGATCGGCGCTGGCGACCGTATTCGAGCGCGTCAGGCGGGAAAACGATCGTATGCGATCAAGAACGCGCTCGGCGCGCGGGGGTGTGTCAGGTTTGCCGACCTATAGCCCTACAAAGGTGACGCACCCCCTTTCGCGATGATCGTTATGGCACCTAGACGCTCGATCCGGGTGCCTGCGGGGCCGCGCGAGCGCCGGCGGAGCGAGCGACGGCCTCGTCGCTGCGCCGTAACCGCTCCACCCGCGGGTGGCCTCGTGGGCGTTTGGGGGTCGGCGGCTGAATGGCGTGGCAGGGCGCCTGGCGCGCGAAGCCGGGCTGACGTGGCAGCAGCGCCGACGCGCGATGTCGAGCTCCCGTGGCAGGGCGCTCAAGCGCGGGTGTCAGTTCAGCGCCGACCCGGGACCCGCGAGGACAGGACCCGCGGCCGAGCGGCCAGGCCCTCGCCGGATCGCGCAGCCGGGCGGAACGAAGGCGCGGCGGGCGCCGGGACCCGGGGCCGAGCGGCCAGGCCCTCGCCGGATCGCGCCGCCACGCGGAACCACCCGCGGCGGGGCGCCGGGACCCGCGGCCGAGCGGCCAGGCGCTCGCCGGACCGCGCAGCCGCGCGAAACGAAGGCGGCGGCGGGGCGCCGGGACCCGGGGCGCAGCGGCCAGGCCCTCGCCGGATCGCGCCGCCACGCGGAACCACCCGCGGCGGGGCGCCGGGACCCGGGGCCGAGCGGCCAAGCCCTCGCCGGACCGCGCAGCCGCGCGGAACCACCCGCGGCGGGGCGCCGGGACCCGCGCGGCCGAGCGGCCAAGCCCTCGCCGGATCGCGCAGCCGCGGCACGGCAACCCCCCGCGGCGGAACGCCCCGACGCACGCCCCAGCCGCCACGCCCTCGCCGGACCCGCAGCGCGCGGGACGAGGCACCGCGTAACGCCGCAACCCGCCCGCCGATGACACAACACGCCCCGTTAACGGCCACGGGCCCGGCACAAAGCCGGGCCCGCGAGCCGAAGGCGTTCAGCGCGAGAGCGCTGCTTACATCATCCCGCCCATGTCGGGCATCCCGCCGCCGGCGCCGGCCGACTCCTTGTCGGGCACCTCGGCGACGATCGCCTCGGTGGTGAGGATGTTCTTGGCGATCGAGGCGGCGTTCTGGAGCGCCGAGCGCGTCACCATGGCCGGGTCGATCACGCCCGCCGACACGAGGTCGACGTACTCGCCGGTGGCCGCGTTGAGGCCGATGCCGGCGTCGGCGCGACGGACCTCGTTGACCACGACCGAGCCCTCGAAGCCGGCGTTCTCCGCGATCTGGCGGAGCGGCTCCTCGAGCGCGCGCAGGACGATGCGCAGGCCGGTCTTCTCGTCGTCGATGCCGGTGGCGTCGAGGTTGATGGCGTCGGTCGCCTCGACGAGCGCGATGCCGCCGCCGGGGACGATGCCCTCCTCGAGCGCCGCGCGGGTCGCCTGCAGCGCGTCCTCGACGCGGTGCTTCTTCTCCTTCATCTCCGTCTCGGTGGCCGCGCCGACCTTGACGACGGCGACACCGCCGGAGAGCTTGGCGAGGCGCTCCTGCAGCTTCTCGCGATCGAAGTCGGAGTCGGTGTTCTCGACCTCGACCTTGATCTGGTTGATGCGGCCCTTGATGGCGTCCGCGTCACCCGCGCCGTCCACGATCGTGGTCGTGTCCTTGGCGACCACGACGCGCCGCGCACGGCCGAGCTGCGAGATCTGGGTGTTCTCGAGCTTGAGGCCCATCTCCTCGGTGATGACCTCGCCGCCGGTGAGGATCGCGATGTCCTCGAGCATGCGCTTGCGGCGGTCACCGAAGCCCGGAGCCTTGACGGCGACGCCGGTGAACGTGCCGCGGAGCTTGTTGACGATGAGGGTCGCCAGGGCCTCGCCCTCGACGTCCTCGGCGATGATCAGCAGCGGGCGGCCGGACTGGATGACCTGCTCGAGCACGGGCAGGAGGTCGCGGACGGAGCCGATCTTCTGGTTGGCGATGAGGATGTAGGGATCCTCGAGGACGGCCTCCATGCGCTCCTGGTCGGTGACCATGTAGGGCGAGATGTAGCCCTTGTCGAACTGCATGCCCTCGGTGAACTCGAGGTCCATGCCGAACGTCTGGCCCTCCTCGACGTTCACGACGCCGTCCTTGCCGACCTTCTCGATCGCGTCGGCGATCACGTCGCCGATCTCCTCGTCGCCGGCCGAGATGGTGGCGACGCGGGCGATCTGCTCCTTGCCGGAGATCTCCTTCGACTGCGAGCGGATGTGCTCCACGACCTGCTCGACGGCGAGCTCGATGCCCTTCTTGAGGCCGAGCGGGTTCGCGCCGGCGGCCACGTTCTTCAGGCCCTGACGGACGATCGCCTGGGCGAGCACGGTCGCGGTCGTCGTGCCGTCGCCGGCGACGTCGTTGGTCGCGGTCGCGACCTCGCGGACCAGCTGCGCGCCCTGGTTCTGGAAGACGTCCTCGACCTCGATCTCACGAGCGATGGTCACGCCGTCGTTCGTGATGGTCGGAGCACCGAACTTCTTGTCCAGGACCACGTAGCGGCCGCGCGGGCCGAGCGTGACCTTGACGGCGTTGGCGACCGCGTCGACGCCGAGCTCCAGCGCCTTGCGGGCCTCGACGTCGTACTTCAGTTCCTTGTGAGCCATTGGTTCAAAGTCTCCTTAGCTGACCTTGGCGAGGACGTCGGACTCGCGCAGGACCAGCAGGTCCTCGCCGTCGACCACGATCTCGGTGCCGCCGTACTTCGAGTACAGGACCTCGTCGCCCTCGGCGACGTCGAGCGGGACGCGCTTGCCGTTGTCGTCGAGCTTCCCGTCGCCGACCGCCAGGACCTTGCCCTTCTGCGGCTTCTCCTTGGCGGTGTCGGGAAGGACGATCCCAGAAGCGGTCGTCGTGTCCTCCTCGACAGCCTTGACGATCAGGCGATCGCCCAGGGGCTTGAGATTCATCGAGTGACCTCCCACTCAGTTCGTACGGAGCGAATTCTTTGGCACTCTCGGGCTGAGAGTGCCAGCCGCGGGAGGATGATACGACGAATGACCAGGTCGTCAAGGGGCGTTGGCACTCTTTTCACGAGAGTGCCAATCCGCGTGCTCTTGGGGTCTGGCCCGGATCGAGCCGCGGCTGGGCCGCACCGATGAACGATTCAACGATGCGCACCCTGGGATTCCGCACCCACGTCCTGCTGACTCTCGCCGCGTGCGGCGCCCTCGCCGCCGCGCTCAACATGCCGTGGTACGGCAGCTCCGGGAAACGCGACTCGGGGCTGGACGGGCCGATGGACGACCTCTTCGCCGCGATCGGGCGTGCGGTCGTCGCCGCGGACGGCGTCGCCGGCCGCGACGCGCTGGGGAGCTGGGCGCCGGCGCTGAGCGCCGTCGCCGCCTTCACGGCGCTGATGACGCTGCTGTGCCTGATCGCCCCGGTGCAGGGCGTGGCGCGCGAAGGGCTGCGGCTCGGCGCGCTCGCCGCGCTCGGGCTGGTGGCGTGGAAGCTCGTCTCGCACCCGCAGGAGGAGCTGCGTCACGGCGCGCTGATGGCGGGCGCCGCCGCGCTGGTGCTGGTGGTGGCGGCGTTCACGGTCGCGGCGGCGCCGGTCAAGCGCCGCGCGGCACCGCGCTTCGGTCATCCTGGCGTCTACGTGCCGCCGCCCCCGCCGCCGAGCTACGACAGCACGGGCTCGACGCCGCCGCCAGGCTAGTTCTGGGCGCCGCCGACGCCGCGCAGGCGGTCCTGGAAGTCCGGCGGGTTCTCGACGATCTGGGAGAACCGGACGACCGTCACCGTGTCCTCGAGCGCCACCTCGCGCCCGTAGATCTGCTCCAGGAAGTGGACCAGCTCCTCGGTGCGGCGGAACTCCGGGTTGTCGTGCTCGATGTCGCGCGGAGAGAGGTCCTTCACCCGCTTGACCTCGACGTTGTCGATCACCGCGTGAAAGAGCTTCTCGCGCGGCGAGTACTGGTAGCCGACGGTGACGAGGACCACCTGGTTCTTGCGGTACTTATGCCGCTTGTCGCCGAGGCGGATCGTGGCCGTCTTGCGGCCGCGCTTCATCTGGTCGGCGAAAACCGTCGAGTAGAAGTTGAGGACCTGCACGGGGCGGCAGACTAGCGGCCGCAGGCCATCTTGGACAACAGCGTGTCGATCAGCGCCCGCTCCCCGGGGTACGTCAGCTCCTGGCGGGCGCCGGAAATGGCGATCCAGCGCGCATCGTCGACCTCGTGGTCGTGGTCGGAGGTCGAGCCCGCGACGTACTCGCAGAGGAAGAAGTGGACGGTCTTGCGCACGCGCCGGCCGTCGCGCCGGTACGTGTAGCGCACGTCGCCGAGCGGCTCGCGCACCGCCGCCTCCACGCCCGTCTCCTCGCGCACCTCGCGCGCCGCCGCCTGCTCGGGCGTCTCGCCCGCCTCCAGGCCGCCCTTCGGCAGCCCGGTCACGTGCCGCCCGGCGGGCGTGATCACCAGCACGTCGTCGCCGCGCACGACGACGCCGCCGTAGGAGGTCTCGAGCTCAATAGACATAGTTGCGGAGCGCGTCCGGGTCGTGGACGGTCAGCCGCCCGCGCCCCTGCGAGATCACGCCTGCGCGCTCCAGGACGGCGAGGAAGCGCGAGGCGGACTCGCGCGAGGAGCCGGCCAGCTGCGCGACCTCGGCCTGGGTGACCGTGATCGGGACGTCGGCGCTCGCGGCGCCCTCGGCGCGCGCCTGCTCCACGAGCTGGCCGAGCACGTTCGCCACGCGGCTCTGCACGGTCTGGAACGACTGGCTCGCGAGGCGCTCGTTGGTCGCGCGCAGGCGGCGCGAGAGCGCGGCGGCGAGCGCGATCGCGAGCTGCGGCCGGAGCTCCATCGCGCGCCGCATGTCGGCGCCCATGATCCCCAGCACCTCGAGCGGCTCGATCGCCTCGACCGTGGCGGAGCGCCGCTCGTCGTCGAACATCGCGAGCTCGCCGAAGATGTCGCCCGGCCCGAACGTGGCGAGCGCGAGCTGGCGTCCGTCGCCGTGCTCGCGGACCGCGCGCGCGTGGCCGGAGCGGACGATGTAGCACGTGTTCGACGCGTCGCCTTCGCGGAAGACGACCTCGCCCGCCGCGAACCGCCGGGGATGCGCGACGTCGGCGACCTGTTCCAGGTCGTCGGCCGAGAGGTCCGCGAACATCGGCACGCGGCCCAGCAGCCCCACCCTGTCCTGCGCGCTCGCCGTCATCCCCGGAGGATTACCACTCCCGGGCGACTCGCAACCTCAAGCGAGCTCCAGCGCTCGCTCCCTGCGGCGACGGGTGAGGATCCGCCCGACGAGCGCCGCCGCGGCCGCGAGCAGCGCCAATGGCGCGGCGATCGCGAGCGCGATCAGCGCGACGCCGGCGATGACTTCGAGCACCCGCCCCGCGTCGTGCAGCGCGTCGCCCGTGGTCCAGCGGCCGGCCGGCGCCGGCGCCGCGCCGCTCGAGCGGTCCCCGCGCACGCGCACGTCGAGCGTGGCGTACGACGTCTCGCGCGCGAGCTGGGCGACGTCGCGCTCGCGCGCGCGCAGCGTCCGCTCGGCCCGCGCGAGCCGGCCGCGCAGGCTCGACGCCTCGCGGTCGCTCGTGGCGCGGGCGAGCCGGTTGCGCAGCGAGTCGCGGTAGGCGCGCGCGTCGCGGACGCGGGCCTCGAGCGCGGAGCGCTGGTCGGTCACGTCCTGCGCCTCCTGCGTCCGCGAGCGGACATGGGCGAGCCGCGAGAGCTGGGCCAGCGCCTGCTGGAGCTTCGCGGACGGGATCCGCAGCGTGATGTCGGCGCTCTGGCGGGCGGTGATCGAGCTGTTCTGCACGTAGCCGCCGAGCGTGTCGGCGACGCGGATGACTTGGTCGCTGACCCCCTCGACGTCCGCGCGGGTGGTCGAGAGCGTCAGCGACACGCTGCGGATCACGTCGCGCTCCTGCGGGGCGACGGCGCCCGCGGAGCCCGCCGAGTCGCTCGTGGGGCGCCCGGGTGGCACGGCCTTGCGGGCCGCGGTCGAGCTGCCGCCCGAGCTCGAGGACACGTCGTCGCCCCCGCCGGACCGCAAGGCGACGCCGATGATCAGCACGAGCACCGCGATCACCGAGGCGGCCGCGCCGGCCGCGAGGATCCCGCCGCGCAACGATTCCCATCGGTGCCGGCGCGGCGGCTTCAGGAAGCCCTCGGCGACGCGCCGGTCCATCCGGCCGGTCCAGCGCGGGTCGGGCGCGGGGCGGGTCTCGCGGACCAAGGCCTCGAGGTCGAACTGGTCAGGCATCGAGGGTCTCCCGGAGCTTGGTCATGGCGCGGTGCACGAGCGTGCCGGCGTTCGAGACGCTGACTCCGAGCACGGCGGCGAGCTCGGCGTTGGAGAGCTCGGCGTGGTACTTGAGCGCGATCAGCTCGCGCTCGCGCCCGGGAAGGCGGCCGAGCGCGGTGCGGACGGCCGCGCGGCGGACGGCGAGCTCCGCCGCCTCGCCGGGGTCCGGCTCGACCGCGGGCGGCGGGAGCTCGGCGCTCGCCGCGCGCGTGCGGCGGCGCAGCTCATCCAGCGCGGCGTTGCGCGCGATGCCGAACAGCCACGCGCGCGGCGAGCCGCGGCGGGCGTCGTAGCGGTCGCGGCGCCGGTAGGCGCGCTCGAACGCCGCGGCGGCGACGTCCTCGGCCGCCGCGCGGTCGGAGAGCAGCGTGGCCGCGTAGGCGTACACGTCGTCGCGCGCGGCGCGGTAGAGCGCGTCGAAGTCGAGCGTACGGGGCGAGGCTTCGTCGACGATGGCTGCCGTCACACCCCTACTACGGCCATCTTGTGGATCCATCACAACAACTCGCGCGCCGTATGCGTGTTAATGCGGTCGTCCATGCGAGTTGCCGTCCTCACAGCCGCGATCATCGCCGTCCTGGCGCCGTCCGTCGCCTCGGCCAAGCAGCCCCCGCCCGCGCAGTGGGCCACGGTCAACCTGTGCGACACCCTCAAGCGTCCCGACACGATCGGCATCCGCGCGTCGATGCCCGGCACGCCGAAGGGAGCGCACATGGCGATGCGCTTCCGCGTGCAGTACAAGGGCGACGACGGGTGGCAGGACGTGAAGGGCGCGAGTTCGGGCTGGCAGCGGGCCGGGATCGCAAGCGGGCTGCCGGCGGAATCGGGCTGGAGCTTCTCGTTCGCGCACCCGAGCTCGCCCGTGGTCCTGCGCGGGATGGTGCAGCTGCGCTGGCGCAAGGGCGCGACCGTCGTGCGCCAGGCCGAGCTGCCGACGGAACCGGGCCACCGCTCGAGCGCCGGGGCCGACCCGGCGAGCTACTCGGTGGCCACCTGCACGCTCGGGAGCTGATCGCCCGGCTCTCGCCCTGCGGGCGACCCCGGTTCGATCACGGGGGTTACGGATTGAGATATGCGAACAGCCGCGGGTCGTTCGTGATGACCCCGGTGACGCCGAGCGTCCGCAGGCTGCCGATGCGCGGCAGCTCGTCGACCGTCCACACGTAGAGCTCCCCGCCCGCGTCGCGGACGGCGTCCACGAGCGGGGGCGTGACCATCAGCCAGTGGGCCATCAGCGCGTCGCAGCGGCCCGCCGCCATGTGGCGGCGCACGAGGCCCGGCAGCCGCCGGCGCACGACCTGGATCCCGACGTAGGCGGGCAGCCTGGTCAGCGTGGAGGCGGTCCAGTCGCGCTTGACGCGCGGGACCGACCATCCGAGCCGCAGCCGCGGCTCCAGCGCCCGGATCGCCACCAGTGAGCGCATCCAGTTGGAGGAGATCAGCGTGCGCTCGACGAGGCCGTGCTCCTGCAGCGCGGCCACGACGCGCTGCTCGTAGCCGGGCAGCTTGAGGTCCACGTCGAGCTCGACGCCGTCGAACGGGGCGGACGCGAGGTGGGCGAGCCCGTCCTCGAGCGTCGGCGCGCCGCCGAGGTCGATCGAGTAGTCGTGCGCGAGCAGCAGCCGGCCGTGGTCCGGGCCTTCGTGGCGCTCGGGCAGGACGTCGAACTCGATCATGTCCACGCCGGCCCGGAGCGCGGCGTCGAACGACGCGGGCGTGTTGCCCGGCACGATCAGGTCCGCGCCCTTGTGGCCGACGCGCCTCAGTGCTGGCAGCTCGGGCACCAATACGTCCTCCGGTTGTCGTCCCATTGCCCGCGCGCCTGGATCGTCGCGCCGCAGCGCGGGCACGGTTGGCCCGCGCGGCCGTAGATCGTCCTGAACCGCTCCTGCATCCCGCTCGCCGCCGACTCCTGCATGCCCGGGCGGCAGGCGTGCACGATCGCCAGCGCCTCCTCGTCGGAGACGTCGCCGGTGCGCCGCCACGGGTCGATCGCGGCCGCGAAGCAGCCCTCGGCCTTCCACAGGTTGCCGATGCCGGCGATCGTGCGCTGGTCGATCAGGGCGTCCCCGATCGGGCGCGTCGGGTCGTCGCCGCGCAGGCGCCGCAGGAACCGTTCCTCGTCGAATACTCCGGCCAGGATGTCGGGTCCGAGGCCCGCGATGCGCTGATCCAGCCGCGTGCGCGACTCGGTCATCAGCTCGAGCACCGGGCCGCCGAGCTGCAGCACCTGGCGGTCGCCGCGGCGCAGGGCCAGCCACGTGCGCGGCGGTCGCGGCTCGCCCGCGTCGCGCACGCGCCACTTGCCGGTCAAGCGCAGGTGCGAGTGGATCACCAGCGCGCCTTCGAAGCGCAGGAACAGGTGCTTGCCGAGCGCGTCGACGCTCGTCACCGCGCGCCCGCCCAGCCGCTCCGGCCAGCGGTCGCGCCCGAAGCGCGGATGCGGCGTGGCCAGCTCGTCCGGGACGCGACCCTCGAGCACGGGCCGGATCCGATTGGCCGCGTAGTGGATGGTGTCGCCCTCGGGCACCCCCTGAGGGTACGATCGCCCGCCAGGTCCACGACGGAGGTCGATCATGCGCGCGTTCGTCCTGTTATGCGGCACCCTCGCGGCGGCTCTGCTCGCCGCGCCGGCGGCCCTGGCCGGCCAAGGCCTGGGCCGGATCGGCCACGTCGTCGTCATCTATGAGGAGAACCACTCCTTCGACAATCTCTACGGCGGCTGGGAGAAGGTCGACGGGCTGCGCGCCACGCGTCAGGTGAACCAGGCCGGCGCGCCGTACAGGTGCCTGCCGCAGGCCGACGTCAATCTGACGTCCCCGCCGCTCACCGCGGCGTGCACGGGCGAGGCGTTCGCAAGCCACTTCCCGAACGCCCCGTTCCGGATCGAGGACTACATCGGGCCGGAGGACAAGAGCTGCCCGGCGCCGGGCGCGTCCGCCGCCAACGGCGTGGCGAAGGGCAGCGGCCTCCCCGGCGGCTGCACGCGCGACCTCGTCCACCGCTACTACCAGGAGCGCTACCAGCTGCACGGCGGCAAGCAGGATCGCTACGTGACCGGCTCGGACGCCGTCGGGCTGACGATGGGCCACTACGACACGCGCCGGCTGCCGATCTACGAGTACCTGCACGCGCGCCGCCATCCGCGCTACGCGATCGCCGATCGCTTCTTCCAGGCCGCGTTCGGCGGCTCGTTCCTCAACCACCAGTGGCTCGTCGCCGCCGCGTCGCCCGTGTTCTACGGTGCGGCCAAGGACGGCGGCGCGAACGATCAGCATTCGCTGGTCGACGCGAACGGGATGCCGACGAGCTACCCGCTCTACACCGCCACGGGCCCGGTCAAGGACGGCGCGCTGACGCAGGCCTGCCCCGCTCCGGCGGGCGTGACGTGCGGCGACTACGCGGTCAACACGAGCCAGCCGGCGTACCAGCCCTACGCGCCGGGCACCGCCGACGCGCGCCGGCTCCCGCCGCAGAAGGGCGCGACGATCGGCGACCGGCTCAGCGCCAAGGGCATCGGCTGGGCGTGGTACTCGGGCGGCTGGTCCAACGCCGCCGGCGACGTCGGCGCGCCCGGCTGGACGAACGGCCACGGCCCGGCCTGCTCGGACCCGGGCGCGCTCGCCACGGCCGTCTACCCGAACTGCCCGGACAAGCTCTTCCAGTTCCACCATCAGCCGCTGAACTACTTCGCGAGCTTCGCGCCCGGCACGGCCATGCGCGCTCACCACCTCCGCGACGAGGCGGAGTTCACCGCGCTCGCGGCCGGCTCGAAGCACAGCTGCCGCCTGAAGCCGGTCAGCTTCGTGAAGCCGATCGGCGCCGAGAACGAGCATCCCGGCTACGCGAGCGAGCACACCGGCTCCGACCACCTCGTCTCGCTGCTGAAGCGCATCGAGGGCTCCCGCTGCGCGAAGGACACGATGGTCGTGGTGACCTACGACGAGTTCGGCGGCCAGTGGGACCACGTGCCCCCGCCAGGGCAGGGCGGCGCGACGCCCGGCCCGAGCGACGCGATGGGCCCGGGGACGCGCATCCCGGCACTGATCCTGGCTCCCGGGCTGCGGCGCAAGCTCGTCGTCGATCACGCCTCGCACGACACGACGTCGATCTTAGAGATCCCGCGCAGCCGCGCGGAACGACCCGCGGCGGCGCGCCGGGACCCGCGGCCGAGCGGCCAGGCCCTCGCCGGACCGCGCAGCCGCGCGGAACGACCCGCGGCGGCGCGCCGGGACCCGCGGCCGAGCGGCCAGGCCCGCGCCGGACCGCGCCGCCGCGCGGAACCACCCGCGGCGGGGCGCCGGGATCCGGGGCGCAGCGGCCAAGCCCTCGCCGGATCGCGCGGACGCCCTCGGGGCATCCGCTCGATCAGCCACCGGGCGTCATGGCGCGTCGGATTGCCGTGCAACGGAACTGGCGGACCGGCTCACCCGAAGCGCTCGATGAGCCGGCCCGCGTACCAGTCCTCCCAGCGCTCCGCGGGCGCGCCGGCCGTGTAGTCGCGGTCGCATTCGACCAGCGCGTGCACCAGCTGGCTGCGGACCGGCAGCGCACCGAGCACGTCGCCCAGCTCCGAATGGCGCGTCAGCCAGTCGGCGTAGAACGACGCCCAGTCCTCGTCGGCGCCGTCGGTGATGCGGTACACGGCGTGGTGGACCTCTCCGACCTCGTGCAGCAGCTCGCTCACCCGCCGTGCGCGTTCGTCCATGGCTCGAACGCTACGCCTCGCCCATGTCGGTATCAGTGGCCGGGCCGCTGCTCATCTCACGTGACAGGACCGCAGGCCGGCGTGCGGCGCGTCGCGACGCTGGTCGCTCGCGCCGCATTGCCGGCCGAGGCGCGCTACTGGGCGCCGACGTCGTAGTTCTTGGCCGTGTCTGACTCGTAGGTCTCCGGATCGGCCTGCAGACCGCCCGGGACATTTGCCGGTCGCGTGATGTAGACCGCCCGCTCCGACGGTTGCCCCGGCTTCGTGTAGTCCAGCGGCGCGGCGGTCAGCCCACCCATGTCCACACCGGACAGTTGGTGGGCGGCCGTGACGAGGCCCTGCCGGCTCAGGTCCTTGTTCTCGCACGCCTTGCCGAGGATCTCGTCCATCAGCCTCGACTGCGCATTGCCGAACGGCACCGAGGCCTTCGGGAGCGCCTTCGGATACGCCTTCTCGAAGTCGGCGGAGGTCTTCTTGACGGCGGGCTTGTCGAGGTTGAACGTCGCGATCGAGGTGACGATGTAGGCGTTGGACTTCAGCGCCTTGGCCGCGGGCGTGTTCAGCAGCGCGGGGTCGTAGGTCGGGTTGTTGCCGAGGATCGGGACCTTGAGTCCCTGCGCCGCGCCGATGCCCGCGAGCGACGCCAGCTGCGTCGGCGCGGTGGTCACGGCGATCGCCTTGACGCCCGCGCGCTTGAGCGCGGCGACCTGGCCGGACATGTCCTCGTCGGTCGCCTTGATCTTCTGCTCGACGACCGTCATGCCGTGCTTGGAAGCGAAGTACTTGGAGCCCTTCAGGCCGTTCTCGCCGTACTCGCCCTCGAAGTAGACGTGCCCGATCTTGTCCCCTTGCTTGAGCTTGCCCTTCTGGAGCAGGTACTCGAGCCCGTTGATCATCTCGACGTCGTACGTCGTGCCGGTGATGACGATGTTGTCGTTGGGGAGCAGCGACGACGGCCACGCGGCGAGCAGCGCCAGCATCTTGTCCGACTTGAGCGTGGGCAGCAGCGCGGCGGTGATCGGCGACCCCAGCAGCTGTTGCAACCCGGCGACGCCGCTCGCCATCTCGCGGTACTGCACGACCGCCTTCTGCGGGTCGTAGCCATGGTCCTTGACCACGAGCTTGACCGTGCGGTTGCACACGCCGCCCTGGGCGTTGCGCTCCTTCCAGTAGAGCTGGGTCGACTGGACGATCGGCTTCCCGAGCGGCGCGAACACGCCGGACAGGTCGGTGAGGAGCCCCAGCGTGATCGTCTTGTCGGTCACCCCCGGACCGGTCTTGACCGATCCGGTCGCGTTCCCGCCGCCGCCCGACTCCTCGCCCTTGCTGCCGCAGGCCGCCAGTGAGAGCGCGAGCAGGACGCCGATGATGCACTGGATGGAACGACTCATGGGACCTTCTCCTTGGCTTGGAGGCGCCGGTGGCTCAGTCCCGCGAGCCCGTGCGGCGCATAGATGACGACCGCGACGACGGCGGCGCCATAGAGGAAGCGCGCGGCTTCGGACGGCTGCAGCCCGTCGCCGCCGGCCTCCGCCACGAGCGGCAGCGAGCCGCTGTAGTGGTCGAGCAGCAGCGGCAGCGCGGAGACGATGAGGCCGCCGGCCACGGCGCCGCCGATCGACCCGAGGCCTCCGATGACGATCATCACGAGGAAGTCGATCGAGACCAGGAAGCCGAACGAGTCGGGCACGATCCGCCCGAACGCAAGTGCGAGGAAGACGCCCGCGAGGCCCGCGTACATCGAGCTCACGGTGAAGGCGGCGGCCTTGTAGCCGGGGACGCTGACGCCCATCACGGCCGCGGCGACCTCGCTGTCGCGCACCGTGTGCATGGCGCGCCCCGGCCGGCTGCACACGAGGTTGTGCGCGAACCACCAGGCAAGCGCCACGAGCACGAGCCCGAGGTACCAGAGGCGCTCGAGCTGGCCGTACGGCACGCCGAAGACGACGAAGCGGTCCGGGTTCGTGTCGGCGAACGTGAAGCCGAAGACGCTGAACGGCTTCGCGTCTCTCCCGTTGAACCCGCCCGTGATGTCCTTGGCGTTGAACAGGATGTGCTGGCCGATGAACACGAGCCCGAGCGAGGCCAAGCCCAGGTAGATGCCGCGCAGGCGCCCGGCGATCGGGCTGAACAGCGCGCCCGCCAGCCCGGCGAGCAGCACCGCGCCGATCATCGCCAGCCACGGCGGAAGGCCGGCGCCGCCGGGCCCGCCGCTCGCCCCGGCGGCGGCGCCGCCACCGGCAAGGAAGCAGTAGCCGTACGCCCCGATGGCGACGAAGAAGGCGTGCGCCAGCGACAGCTGGCCCGTCACGCCGACCAGGAGAGTCAGCCCGATCGCGCCGATCGCCGCCGACATCGCGAACAGGCCGGTCTGGAGCCAGAAGCTCTCGGCGTACTGCGGCAGCCACAGCAGGAACAGCACGAGCGCCGCAGGGACCAGCATCGTCCGGAGGCGCTCAGACACGGGTGATCTCCCGCGTGCCGAAGAGCCCCGAGGGCCGCCACAGGAGCACCGCGAACAGGACGATGTACGGAATCACCTCGGACAGCCCGCGGCCGAGGAACGCGATCTCGTCCTGGTAACCGGCCGCGAAGGTCGTCGCGACGCCGATCGTCAGCCCTCCCACCACCGCGCCGGCCGCCGAGTCGAGCCCGCCGAGCACGGCGGCGGGGATCGCGGTCAGCGCAAGCAGCCCCGTGGCGTTGTTGACGCCCGCCGCCGGAAAGCTCGTGAAGAACGCGCCCCCGATCGCCGCGAGCACGCCGCCGAGCGCCCACGCCCCGGCAGCGACGCGGGAGAGGCGGATCCCCATCAGCGCGGCGGTCTCCGGGTCGGCCGCGGTCGAGCGCATCGCCACGCCCCAGTCGCTGTAGGTGAAGGCCGCCCAGAGGCCCGCCATCAGCACGATCGCCACGCTCGCGGCCACGATGCGCGTCTGCGGTACCGCGACGCCGAGCACGTGCGTCACGTCGGATCCCCACGGCGCGCCCGTCGGCAGCAGGTCGGTCCCGACACGCCGCGTCAACTCGGTGCCGAGCACGATGTTGATGCCGATCGTCAGGATCGCGAGCGCGTCCACGCCGCCGCGGTTGTGCCGCAGCGGCCGGACCAGGAGCACATCGCACAATGCCGCGACCAGCGCGCAGATCACCGCGGCCAGCGCGACGGCGCCGAAGAACCCGAGGCTCCCGTGCCACCGCGCGACGAGATACGCCCCGAGCATGAGCACCGACGCGTGCGCGAAGTTCACGACCTTCGTCGCCTTGAACACGACGACGAAGCCCATGGCGATCAGCGCGTAGATGCAGCCGAGCGACAGGCCGCCGATCAGAAGCTCGAGGAACTGGCTCACAGCGTCTCCTCCGTCCGCTCATGCGCGCCGAGGTACGCGCGCAGGACCTCGGGATCGCGCTGGACCTTGTCAGGTGGGCCGTCGGCGATCGCGCGTCCGAAGTCGAGCACGGTCACTCGATCCGCCAGGCCCATGACGAACTGCATGTCGTGCTCGACGAGCAGGATCGAGATGCCGAGCGCCTCGCGCAGGCGGGCGATCGACTGCGCCATGCGCAGGGACTCGTCGGCGTTCATGCCCGCGACGGGCTCGTCGAGCAGCAGCAGCGACGGCTCCGTGCACAGGGCGCGCGCCAGCTCGACGCGCTTGCGGTCGCCGTAGGCAAGCCCGCTCACCAGGCGGTCGAGGCCGTCCTCGAGCTGCAGCAGCTCGGCGATCCCGGCCACGAAGCGCTCCTGCTCGGCCTCCTCGCGACGCGCACGCGGCAGCCGCAGGCCGGCGGCGACGAAGCCGGTCCGCGTCAACCGGTGGCGCCCCAGCAGGAGGTTGTCGCGCACCGTCGAGGTCGGCGAGAGCGCGATGTTCTGGAACGTGCGGCTGACACCGAGCGCCGCGATGCGCGGCGGCCGGAGGCCGGTCAGGCACGCGTCGCCGTAGCGCACGGTGCCCGCGCTGACCCGGTAGACGCCGGTGAGCACGTTCAGCAGCGTCGACTTGCCGGCGCCGTTGGGCCCGATCAGCGCGTGCGCCGATCCCGCCGCCACGGTCAGCGACACGTCGTCGAGGGCGGTGAGCCCGCCGAAGCGGACGGTCACGCCTTCGGCGACCAGGTCGCGGGCGGCGCGGCGCGCGGGCGGCGCAGACCCGTGCTCGACCGCAGGCGCGGCAGCTTCGCCGCCGGTCCCGAGATAGCGGGCGCGGACCTCGTCGCTGGCGGCGAGCTCGGCGGCCGGGCCCTCGAGGCCGACGCGACCCACCTCGAGCACGTAGCCGTGGTCGGCGATCTCGAGCGCCATCGCCGCGTTCTGCTCGACCAGCACGACCGCAGTGCCCTGCTCGTTGATCTTCACCACGATCTCGCCGATCCGCTCGACGACCTGCGGCGCGAGTCCGAGCGACGGCTCGTCGAGCAGCAGGACGCGCGGCTCGGACATCAGCGCCCGGCCGATCGCCAGCATCTGCTGCTCGCCGCCGGACAGCAGGCCGGCCCGCTGCCTGCGGCGCTCGTCGAGTCGCGGGAACAGCTCGTACACGCGCGCCCTCGCCGCGGACCTGCGGGCGCGCCCGCGCGAGGAGAGGCCGCCGGCACGCAGGTTCTCCTCCACCGTGAGCTCGGCGAACACGCGACGCCCCTCCGGCACCTGCACGACGCCGGCGCGGACGATGTCGGCCGGATCCATGTGCGACAGCGCTCGCCCCTCGTGCCGCACGGAGCCTCGCTGGATCGAGCCGCCCTGGAGCTGCAGCGTCCCGGAGATCGCCCGCAGCAGCGTGCTCTTGCCGGCGCCGTTGTTGCCGAGCACCGCGACGATCGCGCCGGGCGCCACGGCGAGGGTCACACCCCGCAGCGCGTTCACTCCCCCGTAGGCGACGTGCAGGTCGTCGACTTCAAGCGCGGGAGCGGCGGTGTCCTTACTGGTCCCGGGCAGCCTCGCGGTGCGTGCCCTCACTTCACTCGCCTCGTGGCGCGTCCTACCCCCGGGGGGACGCAAGCAAGCGATCCGGCGTCCGCGCCGCCTCCCAGGTCAGCCGCTTACCTTCGGTATGCGCGCGAGGGAGCGCCAACGCGCCATGCCTGCGATCGCCCGACGGCTCAGCGCAGTTCCTGGATCCGGAGCAGGTTGCCCGCGGGATCGCGGAAGGCGCAGTCGCGGACCCCGTACGGTTGATCGGTCGGCTCCTGGACGACTTCGGCGTCGCCGGCCTGCAGCCGCGCGAAGGTGCCGTCGAGGTCGGCGGTGGCGAGGTTGATGCTGGCGTAGGTGCCCTTGGCCATCATCTCGGCGATGGTGCGGCGCTCGTCGTCGGTGATGCCGGGGGTGGCGGCCGGCGGGTACAGGACGATGGAGGTGCCGGGCTTGTCGGCGGGGCCGACCGTGATCCAGCGCATCCCGTTGTACCCGACGTCGTTACGGACCTCGAAGCCGAGGGTGTCGCGATAGAAGGCCAGGGAGGCGGCCGGGTCGTGGTGCGGGAGGAAGCTCGCGTGAATGGTGATGTCCATGGCGGTCAGGCTAGTTGCGGCTCGGTGACCGCGCTTCTCGATTCCTGATCGGTCTCGTCACCTGTTTCGCGACGCACGGCGGCATCCCCGCCGTCGCGCCCGCCGCGTCGCGCCGGTAGGTGCTGGGCGGCATACCGACCAGCTCGGTGAAGCGGGTGCTGAACGTGCCCAGCGACGAGCAGCCGACCTCGAAACAGACCTCGGTGACGCTGAGGTCGCCACGACGCAGCAGCGCCATCGCGCGCTCGATCCGCCGCGTCATCAGGTAGCCATACGGCGACTCGCCGTAGGCGAGCCGGAACTGGCGGCTGAGGTGCCCGGCCGACATGTGCACGCCGCGGGCGAGCGCCTCGACGTCCAGCGGCTGCGCGTACTCCCGGTCGATCCGGTCGCGGACGCGGCGCAGCCGCGCGAGGTCGCGCAGGTTCTGCGCCGCGGCGGGTCTGCTGGTCACTGCGAAATCATGCCACGTCGCGCCCGCCCCACTCCCAAGCCGGCGAATCGTCTTACGGTGTCCGCGAAGGCCCCGGTCAGGTGCCGACGTAGGCCGCGAGGTGCTCGCCGGTGAGGGTGGAGCGGGCGGCGACGAGGTCGGCGGGCGTGCCCTCGAAGACGATCCGGCCGCCGTCGTGGCCGGCGCCGGGGCCGAGGTCGATGATCCAGTCGGCGTGCGCCATGACAGCCTGGTGGTGCTCGATGACGATGACCGACTTGCCGGAGTCGACGAGCCGGTCGAGCATGCCGAGCAGCTGCTCCACGTCGGCGAGGTGGAGGCCGCTGGTCGGCTCGTCGAGGACGTAGACGCCGCACTTCTCGCCAATGCGGGTGGCCAGCTTGAGCCGCTGCCGCTCGCCGCCGGACAGCGTGGTGAGCGGCTGGCCGAGGCTGAGGTAGCCCAGGCCGACGTCGGCGAGCCGGGTCAGGATCTTGTGTGCCGCCGGCGTGCGCGCCTCGCCCTCGGCGAAGAACCGCTCGGCGTCGCTGACCGGCATCGCCAGCACCTGGCTGATGTCCTTGCCGCCGAGGGTGTACTCCAGCACCTCGGCCTGGAACCGCTTCCCCTCGCACTCCTCGCAGGTGGTGGCGACGCCGGCCATCATCGCCAGGTCGGTATAGACGACCCCGGCGCCGTTGCAATTCGGGCAGGCGCCCTCGGAGTTGGCGCTGAACAGCGCCGGCTTGACGCCGTTGGCCTTCGCGAACGCCTTGCGGATCGGGTCCAGCAGGCCGGTATACGTCGCGGGGTTGCTCCGGCGCGAGCCGCGGATCGCGCCCTGGTCGACCGAGACCACTCCGTCCCGTCCGGACACCGAGCCCTGGATCAGCGAGCTCTTGCCCGAGCCCGCCACGCCGGTGATGACGGCGAGCACGCCGAGCGGGATGTCGACGTCGACGTCCTGCAGGTTGTGAGTGGTCGCGCCGCGCACCTCCAGCGCCCCCGACGGCGTGCGCACCGATGGCTTCAGGGAGGCGCGGTCGTCCAGGTGCCGCCCGGTGATCGTGCTGCTGGTCCGCAGCCCCTCGACGGTGCCCTCGAACACGACCTCGCCGCCCTCGGTGCCGGCGCCCGGGCCGAGGTCGACGACGTGGTCGGCGATCGCGATCGTCTCCGGCTTGTGCTCTACGACGAGCACCGTGTTGCCCTTGTCCCGCAGCTGCAGCAGCAGGTCGTTCATCCGCTCGATGTCGTGCGGGTGCAGGCCGATCGTCGGCTCGTCGAAGACGTAGGTGACGTCGGTGAGCGAGGACCCGAGGTGGCGGATCATCTTGGTGCGCTGCGCCTCGCCACCCGACAACGTGCCTGACGGGCGGTTGAGCGAGAGGTAGCCCAGACCGATCTCGACGAACGAGTCGAGTGTGTGCCGCAGCGACTCCAGCAGCGGCGCGACGGACGGCTCCTCCAGGCTCGCGACCCACTTCGCGAGATCGGTGATCTGCATCGCGGAGACGTCGGCGATGCTGACGCCGTCGATCTTCGAGGACCGGGCCGCCTCGCTGAGCCGGGTGCCGTCGCAGTCGGGGCAGGTGGTGAACACCACCGCCCGCTCCACGAAGGCGCGGACGTGCGGCTGCATCGCGTCGACGTCCTTGGAGAGCATCGATTTCTGGATCGCCGGGATCAGCCCCGAGTAGGTCAGGTTGATCCCCTCGACCTTGATCTTGGTCGGCTCCTTGTAGAGCAGGTCGTGGAGCTCGCGCTTGTTGAACTTCTTGATCGGCTTGTCCGCGTCGAAGAAGCCGGAGCCGCGGAAGATCCGGCCGTACCAGCCGTCCATGCTGTAGCCGGGGATCGTGAGCGCGCCCTCGTTGAGCGACTTGGCGTCGTCGTAGAGCGCGGACAGATCGAAGTCGCTGACCGAGCCGCGGCCCTCGCAGCGCGGGCACATGCCGCCGGTGCGGCTGAAGCTTGCCGACCGGGTGATCGTCTTGTCGCCGCGCTCGACCGTGATCCCGCCGCTCCCGTGGGCGGACGCGACGTTGAACGAGTACGCGCCCGGGCCGCCGATGTGCGGCTCCCCGAGCCGGCTGAAGAGTATGCGCAGCATCGCGTCGGCATCGGTCGCGGTGCCGACGGTCGAGCGAGAATTGGCTCCCATCCGCTCCTGGTCGACGATGATCGCCGTCGTCAGCCCTTCGAGTACGTCGACCTCGGGCCGGGCGAGCGTCGGCATGAAGCCCTGCACGAAGGCGCTGTAGGTCTCGTTGATCAGCCGCTGCGACTCCGCGGCGATCGTGCTGAACACCAGCGAGCTCTTGCCCGAGCCGGAGACGCCGGTGAACGCCGTCAGCCGGCGCTTCGGGATCTCGACGCTGATGTCCTTGAGGTTGTTGACGCGCGCGCCATGCACGCGGATCAGATCGTGGTTGTCGGCAACGTGCAGCGCAGGCGACTGCGTGTCCGTTCTCGTGGCCATGCTCAATCGTCTCTCCATCTGTTAGGCGGGGCCGCCTTCGCGGTCTCCGTCGGCGTCGCCTGGCTCGGCTTCGAGCAGGACGCCTGGCGGGAGCGGGGGTCGGCGCTCACCGGTCCTGAAGCAACCCGAGGACGTTGCCATCGGGGTCGGTGACGGTCGCCACCAGGCGGCCTCCACCGACGTCGTGCGCGGGTTCCTTCACGGTGGCACCCGCGGCGGTGACCTCGGCCAGCTTGGCCTCGATGTCCGGCACGTGCCAGTAGGCCACCGGTGAGGTCATGCCCTGCGGTCCACCGCCCGGCACCAGCCCGATGTGCTGGCCCCCGGCGTCGAAGCCGACGTAGTAGGACCCGTCGGTCTGCGGCGCTACGCCGAGCAGGGCGGCGTACACCGCCTTGGCCGTCGCCAGGTCGGACACGGGATGCAGCACGGTCTTGATTCCCTGCGTGGAAGAATCGGTCATGGTCACTCCTGAAGTCGTGGGTCACGAACGGCAAGGCGCGGACTCGACCGTCGGCCCCTGAAGCGGTGGCGCGGCCAACGGGGAGTTCCGCTTGATCGCGGGAGGCTTCCGGTCGGTCTCAGGCGAGCGATGCGTCCGGGTCGTCGTGCGGGGACAAGGACGCGTGAATCGTAATGTCCATGCGGGTCATGCTAAGGGCGGCCAGGTGACCGCGCTTCTCGATTCCTGATCGATCTGGTCGCGTGCTGAAGGTGCCAAGCGACCCCGAAACAGACCTCCGCGACGGCGACTTCACGCCCTCCGCATCGTGAGTTGCCCGTGGCATGTGGGTCGTCCGGCCAGTACGGTCGAAACGTGAGCGCACTTCCCGCCGGACCGACGGAGTCGCCGATCGTGCAGACGGCGCGCTGGGTGGCGCGGCCGATCCGGTTCCTCGAGGACTGCCGGCGCCGCTACGGCGACGCCTTCAGCGTGACGTTGCGGGGCTTCCGCGCCCCGCTCGTCATGGTCTCGCGGCCCGACGTCATCCGCGCGCTGTACAGCGAGCGCCGGCACGGGTTGCCGCCCGGGCGCACGGTCACGCTTCAGCCGCTCGTCGGCGCGCGGTCGCTGCTGCTGCTGGAGGGCGAGGAGCACCTGTCGCGCCGGCGGCTGATGCTGCCGCCATTTCACGGCGAGCGGATGCGCACCTACGAGACCGTGATGCGCAAGGCGGCGGCGCGCGAGCTCGCCGCGTGGCCGGAAGGCCGGCCGTTCCCCGTGCATCCGGGCATGCAGGCGATCACGCTCGACGTGATCATGCGCGCCGTGTTCGGCGTCGCCGACCACGAGCGCCGCGAGCAGCTCAGGCCGCTGCTGCGCGATCTGCTCGCCGGCACCACCTCCACCGGGCTGCAGGTGTCGGTGCTGTTCGGGCGCCGCCGGCCGCTCGAGCGCCTGCGCGAGAACGCGGACGAGATCGACCAGCTGCTGCTGGCCGAAATCGCGCAGCGCCGCCGGGCGGCCGCGGGCGAGGACATCTGCTCGCTGCTCGTCCACTCCCGCTTCGAGGACGGGACCGGCATGGACGACCGGGAGATCCGCGACCAGCTGATGACGCTCCTGATCGCCGGCCACGAGACGACCGCCACCGGCCTCGCGTGGGCGCTGGACCTGCTCGCCCATAACCCCCACGTGATCGCCCGCGCGCGAACGGACGGTGACCCGTACCTGCGCGCGGTCGTCTCGGAGTCCTTGCGCCTGCGTCCTGTCGTGCCGATCGCCGGCCGGCGCCTTGTCGCTGATCTCGACGTCGACGGGCTCTCGCTCCCCGCGGGCACCGACGTGACGCCGGCCATCTGGCTCACCCACACGCGCCCGCAGGAGTACCCGGAGCCCTACGCGTTCCGGCCCGAGCGGTTCCTCGAGAACGCGCCCTCCACGTACGCCTGGATCCCGTTCGGCGGGGGCGTGCGACGCTGCATCGGCGCGGCGTTCGCGGAGCTCGAGATGCGCACCGTGCTCGACGAGATCCTGAATCGCTTCGAGCTGCGCCCCGCGAGCCGGCGGCGCGAGCTGGTGGCGCGGCGCAACGTCACGTTCTCGCCTCGCCACGGCACGCGAGTCGTCGTGCGCCGGCGCTAGCGGATGCGGGCGTTCACCATCGGCCACTCGACGCACCCGCTCGAAACGTTCGCCGCGCTCCTGGCCGAGCACCGCGTCGAGCGCGTCGCCGACGTGCGGCGCACGCCGCGATCCAGCCGCCATCCGCACTTCAACCTCGAGACCCTCGCCGGCGAGCTCGCGCAGCGCGCCATCGACTACCGCCACCTCCCCGCGCTGGGCGGACGGCGCCGGGCAAGCCCCGGCTCACCCAACGGCGGCTGGGAGCACCCGGCGTTCCGCGGCTACGCCGACTACGCGCTGACGGACGAGTTCGCCGCCGGGCTCGCGGAGCTGTGCGCGCTCGCCGAAGAGCGCCCCACCGCGGCGATGTGCGCCGAAGCGCCGTGGTGGCGCTGCCATCGCCGCCTGATCGCCGACCGGCTCACCGCGCTCGGCTGGACCGTCTGCCACATCGCGTCCGACGGCGGCCTCGCCGAGCACGAACTGCCGCCGTTCGCCGTCGTCACGGCCGACGGCACCGTCACCTATCCTCCGGCACAGGGCGCCCTTCCCGGGCTGTAGCGCAGTTGAACGCGGATTCGCGTCCGCTCCCGTGTCGCTCGGCGGGCGCCGGACAGTTCCGCGCGGCGGGCGTACTCTGGTGCCACGTCGGCGTCCCGGCGAACGACGTGTACGTGAACGTGTACGACTGGATCTTGACGTCGTATCCGGCGGCCCGCATCTTGCGCTTCACATACTGGACCGACTCCCATTAGCCCTGCTCACCGGAGTTGCGCGACGGGTGCCCGTCCAGTCCCGGGTTGTCGTCGCGAATGCCGACAAGCCGGGCGCGGATCGGCCCCTCCTCGCAGAGTCGTCACAAACCGCGGCGAGGTACGGTTGTCGCATGCCGATGCCGGCAGCGATCCGCGACGACGCGATGCGTCACGTCTCGCTGTTCTGCGAGAACCGCGTCCCCGAGCACGCCCGCGACGAGGTCCGCCTGGAGCACTCCGTTCGCGGCAACAGCATCACGATCGTCGAGCGGCGGCCGCCGTGGAGCGAGCTCGTCGGCCCGGACTGGACGAGCATGAAGATCGCCCAGCTCCGCTACGACGAGCGCTCTCGGACCTGGTCGCTCTACGCCGCCGACCGCAACGAGCGCTGGTTCCTCTACAACGACGTCGAGCCCGCGCCGGACGTCGGACCGCTTCTCGCCGAGATCGGCGAGGACCCGACCTGCATCTTCTGGGGCTGAGCGGCTCACAACGGCGAGCACGGCGCTCAGGCACAGCGTGGTGGCCACCGTCGACCTCGATCTTCCCCTGCGGCAGGCCGAAGTAGCCCGAGCGGCGCGTCCGAGGCTCGATGCGAAGGCGCGATTCCCGTGGCGCTACACCTCACAGCGAGGTGCGACTCGCGTGACTGGGATGCCGCCGACGCGCCAGCGAGCGGTCGGCTGCCGGCCTGCGTCTCGGCCAGTTCGCCGATCCCGCAGGGCGGCCGCGAGCCCGCGGCCTCTCCGCGCGCCCGCGGATTCTCGGCTCGTGCCGCACCGCGGGCGCGGTCAGTCCGCTCAGCCCGGCGGGAGCTTCTCGAGCGCCAGCGGCGGGCAGCGGACGCGCCCGCTCTCGAAGCGCCCGACGGGGTGGTCGAGACGGATAGCGGCGGCATGGTCGTCGAGCTCGATGATCGTCGCGCCGAGTCCGGCGAGGTAGCGCGGGCGGATCCGGTCGTTGATTCGCACGCGGTCACCGACGCAGAGCGTCGCGAGGACGTGGCTCGAGTCGACGGTGTAGCGCAGCTGCCGGCGCGCGTCGATCGCCGCCGCGAGCGCGCCGAGGTGGGCATCGAGCTCGCCACCGGCGATCGCGTCGAGCAGCGAGCGCTCGTCCTCCATCGCCGCACGAGCGGCCGTCCCGGGACGCTCCGGGCTGGTTCGGCCGCGTGCGCGGCGACTACGGGCGCGGTTGGCCATCGGCAGGCATGATCGCCATGAGCTCGGATCGATTCGCCGCCACGCGCCGCCGGCAATCATCGCTCCTGTCCGGCGCCCGTGGCGTGCATCCGGCAGCGTCGGGGAGTAGCGTGACCGCAATCGCTCCCAACGCTCCGGGCACCGGTGGGCGGCCGACGTCGTCCAAGGCCGAGCGACGTGCCGCGCGCGCCGCCGTCGGCGCCAACCACGAGCAGGAGCTGGCGCGGCTGATCGACCGCGTGCGCGAAGGCCTTGCCCGCTTCGACGCGGGGCCGGTGCAGAAGCTCCACAGCTTCTGCTCGCGCGCTTGTAGTGGTGGATGAGCTCGTCAGTGCGACGGCCCGGCGTAACGGGCTGACCGACCAGCTCGCCGAGCGCGGCGGGCAACGGTTCTCGGAGCTGCTCCGGCGGGTCATCTGGACCGCCTTCTGCGTGTCGGGCTCGGCGTCCGCTTCCTTTCGTGGCCGCGTCCTGCTTAGAACGCCTCTGCTCCGGCCTCCGCGACCACCTGGTCCTGCTCGACCGCGCCGCCACTCACCCCGATCGCGCCGACGACTTCGCCGTTCTTCTCGAGCGGAATCCCGCCCGGGAAGACGACGAGTCGTCCGTCGTTGGTGGCGTGGATCCCGAAGAGCGACTGCCCGGGCTGGCACAGTGGGGCGAGGTCCCTGGTCGACATGTCGAACGCCCGCGCCGTGTACGCCTTTCCCTGAGCGATGTCGATGCTTCCGAGCCAGGCTCCGTCCATGCGCTCGAATGCGACGAGATTGTTCCCGTCGTCCACGACCGCAATGTTCATGGCAACGCCGATCGCCTCGGCGGCTCGGCGAGCGCTGTCGATGACGTGGCGCGCCGCATCGAGGCTGACGTCCTTCTTCTTATGGGTGAAAGACTCGGAAGACATTCACAACCTTTCTTCCGTCGGAGTCGCGGTACTCCCGCTCGATCAGCCGCCGGTCGTGATGACCGGCGCGGCGTGTTCGCGGATCGCCGCGACGATCTCGTCCGGGGCGTCCTCCTGGATGTAATGGCCGGCGCCCTCGAGCATCACCGTCCGGTGATCCGGGAACAGCTGCTCCCAGCGGCGCCGCTCGCGCCCTCGGAACGCGACGTCGCGCGTCGGCCACACGATCAGCGCGCCACGATCACGCAGCACCGGTAGACGCTGCTCGACATCCGCGAGAAACGGCCGGCTCGCCAGGATCTCGCGCGGGAACACCGCCGTCGGCCAGCGCGAACCAGGCGTCGGAAACGGGCCCCGATACGCATCCATCGCCGCCGCGGGCAGCGGCCGGCGCACGCCGCGCCCGAGCGCGCCCTCCACGAACAGATTGCGGTTGAGGATCAACCGGCGCCCGACCGCGCCGCCCAGGAAGCGCGAGAACGCCTGCGTCGCCGGATCGGCCTTCGGCCACGCCCACGTATTGCCGATCACGAACGCCGCGAAGCGCTCCGGATGACGCGTCGCGACCCCGAACCCGATCGGACCGCCCCAGTCCTGCACCATCAGCGTGACCCCGCGCAAGTCCAGCCGCAGCACCAACTGCTCCAACGCGTCGGCATGCTCCGCCGGCGTGAACCGGTACCCGCGCCGCGGCTGCGAGAGCCCGAACCCCGGATAGTCGACGGCGACGCAGCGGAAGCGATCACGCACGCCGGCGATGATCTCGCGGTACAAGAACGACCACGTCGGATTGCCGTGCAACATCAACAACGGCGGCCCCGTCCCCTCGTCGACGTAATGCACGACACAGCCCGCCGCCTCGGCGTAGTGATCCGCGAAGGGATACAGCTCGCCCGGCACCCATGACGGGCGTACGCGGGCGCGCAGATCGACCGGCTGGCCGAACTCGGGGCACGCCTCGTTCCGGCATTCCCAGTCGTGCGCCGGGCCGCCGAGCGCCTCGCTCGCCGGCTGGCCGCACGTCGGGCACAGTGGCGGCATGCTCATCGCGGCGTGGGCATCGCCCCAGCAATCGAGCCGCGCACCCCTCGCGGACCGGCCGGGCCGCTGATGCTCACGCGGCCCGGCCGCACGGTCAGCGTTCGGAGACCGCGGTCTCCTCGTGCGCCTCGGTCGGCTCCGGCGACGTCACGTCGGGCGGCGTCTCAGGGTCGGCGATCGGACGCGTCCGCTCGAAGTCCTGCCATATGCTCGCGCTCTCATCCGCCTCGCGGCGGTGGCGGCGCAGGTAGTCGTAACACATGCTCCGTGACCTCCTTCGGGGAGCTGGGTCTCTCCATGTTCCTCGCCTGCGCCGGGATTGCAAGCGGTCACTCCTCCCGCCTTCGCGATCCGGGCGGATGTTCGCGCCCTCCAGCTCAGACCGGTTCGCGCACCGGCTCGAGCGCGATGTCGTCGTCCTCGCGCGCCTCGTCGGCGTGGCCCGGCCACCACGCGGCGTGGCCGATCAGCGCCGTGATCGGCGGCGTGCAGAACGTCGCCATCGCGAACGCCGCGACGAGGATGCCGAACGCGATCGCGAAGCCCATCTGCGACACTCAGCGCCTTCGAGGCGGTCCGCCGCTTGACCGACACGCTCGGCGGGCGTTGATGGGTCCGGTTCGCCTGACGATGCCGAGCGCGACGACCGCGTCGGCGTTGCCGGACGCCTCGCGCTGGTCGTAGCTCTGAGCGACCTGGCCGGCCGTCTCCGCGCGCAGTCCGGTGCCCGCGACGAGCGGCTTGATGTCGTCGCGCAGCGTCTTGACCGAGTCCAGCAGCTCGTCCTGATTGGACTGCGTGACGTCCGGCATCTGGAGCGCGATCGTCTGCACGAGCTTGTTCGGCGACGGCTGGCCGGCGACGACGCGCTCGACGGTGCCGATGTGCTTGCCCTCGCTGCCCTTCACAAGCCGGCCGACCTTGGCCTGCTCGGCCGCCGTCAGCGGCTTGCCGGCGTCCTTGGTGTCCAGGAATTAAACGAGCGGCGGGTAAAATTCCAGCCACTATGGCCCGCACGATCGGCTCGACGGCGGAGGCTACGCAGCAGCGGATCCTCGCCGCCGCCCAGGATCTCTTCGCCGAACGCGGCTATGCAGGAACGTCGATTCGCGACATCGCGGAGCGTGTCTCGATGACGAAGGCGGCGCTCTACTACCACTTCCCCGGCAAGCTCGACGTGCTTGCCGCGCTCGTCGAGCCGCGGCTGCGTGAGCTCGACGAGATCGCCGGCTGGGCCGAGCACCAGCGTCCGCTCAACCGCGAGGAGGCGCTGCGGCGCATGATCGCGTTCCTCGCCGATCCGAACCCCACGTTCGCGATCCTCGCCGACGACCCGTCGGCCACGCACGACACCGCCGAGCGGCTCGACATCCGCGCGCGCGTGGAGCGGCTCGAGCATGCGTTGGCCGCCGGCGATCCGCGCGAGCTTCTGGCGGTCCGCTGCGCGCTCGGCACCGTCCGCGGCGGCATCCTCGGCACGCGCCTGCGGCGCGAGGCGCCGTTCAGCGACGCGGACCTCGAGGCCGTCCTGCGCGCCGGCCTCGCCGCGTGGGACGCCGCGCGCGGCGCTCCAGCCGCCGCGGCTCCACCTGCCTCAGGCTCGGGCGTCGCCGGCGGATGACCCAGACGCCGCCGGTGGCGGCGCCAGCGTGCGGCGGGCGGTCGCGTCGTGCAGCGCGACGGCGGGCGCGCGCGCCGCGGCGGGCGGCGGGCGGCACAGCCGGCTCCTACAGCTCGTTGCGCGGGCCGGTCTCGTCCCCACCCCAGCGACGAGATCGTGAGCCTCGAGCGCGGACGGGGCTCGATAAGGGACGCTGGCTGCAAGCGTCGCTCGATTTTCAGGGCGTCCAGCTCTCGGCGAGCGGGGTGAGCTGGAGCTCGTGTGACGCGGAGCGCGCGTCCTGGTTGGCCAGGAAGAGGACGGCGTCGGCGATCCTGCGCGGATCGGCCAGGGCTTCCGGCGAGACACCGCCGCGTGTGGACCCGTCGAGCGGCTGGATGCCCGCGTCGACGATGAGCAACGTGACCTGGATGCCGCGGGGGCGCAACTCGAGCGCGGCGGCGTTGGTGATCGCTCGCACGCCGAACGATCCGGCCGCCCACAGGCCGCGGCCCGGCAGCGCGCGCCGTGCCGAGCCGCCGGTGACCTGCACCAGCGTCGCTGCGCGGCCCTGCGCGATCGCGAATTGCCCGCCGGCGGACAAGAACGAGAACGCGGCGCGGGCCGGAGCCGCAGCCCACGAGTCGAAGCCGTCGAGGTCGGCCTCGGCAATCGGGCCGCCGCCGAAGGGCCCGGAGCGGTCGCCGCCGTAAGCGGCCGCAGCGTTCACCACGAGATCGACTCCACCGTGAGCAGCGGCCGCCTGCTCGAGCACGCCGTACACGCTCGCGGGGTTTGTCACGTCGGCCTCCAGCGCGAGCGCGCCGGACTCGCTGACGCCGTCCAGCGTGCGTCGCGACCGCGCGACCCCGGTCACCGCCCAGCCGTCGCTCACCAGCAGCTCGATGACCGCGCGACCCAGATTGCGCGCTCCGAACACAACCGCACTTCGCTGCTTGGCTCGCATCTTGCGCATCGAATCCTCGATTCGGCCGGGGTGTGAATTCTCGCCACCGCGCGGGTGCTCCGTCATCGCCGGATCCCGGTGGTTCCGTGACTTCCCAGCAAGCGACCCGCCGGCATCAATCCGAGCGAGGGGAAGATCCGCGAGGGCCTGGTTCGCGCGATCTTCCCCGCGACCTTTCCCAGCGGCCAGGGGTCGGACCTCGCCGGTGCCTCGTCGGGGGCGGCTACGTCGAACTGGCGCTCGAGCTCGGCATCGCCTCCGATCGGATCGACACGATCGTCGACTTCCCCTCGATCGAGAAGCACGGCGTCAAGGGCGAAGGCGGCGCGGCCGCGGCGAGCGCCGCGACCCTGGCCGAACTGGCAGAGGCGATAGCGGCGGGTGACCTCGTCGTGCCGATCCAGCGCGTGTACCGCTCGACGAGGTTCGAGCGGCGTACACCGAGCTGGAGGCCGGTCACATCGCGGGGAAGATCGTCCTCATCCCGTGACCGGCGGGACGATCACGCGTCGTGAGCCGACATCGCCGGATCCTGGTGATCCACTCAAGCGAAGCGGATCAGGTTCTCGCCGGCGAGCGGACCGCCGAACTGCTGCATCTGTCCCCCCTCGCGGAGCCCACCGAGGTCGATGACGAAGAATCCGGCAGCCTCGAACAGCCCGCCCACCTCATGTTTGGCGTCGGCGTCGTCGCCTGACAGGAACATCACACGCTGACCCCCGGCTTGGCGTGGGTCGGATGCGAGCACGTCGGCCGCGAAGATGTTGGCGGTCTTCACCACGCGAGCTGGGGCGACGAGATCGGCGACGACTTCGCTGGACGTGCGCCCGTTGAGGTCGCTGGGGTCGAAGTCGTTGGTCGGGTCGATCAAGATCCGTCCCTCCCATGCCGGCCGATCGACGGCCTGCGGGACGTCCGGCCACATCACCGCGAGCACCACGATGTCCGCGCCTGCGACTTCATCGACCGTCCCGGCCGACACCCCGTCGCCGAGCTCCTGCACCAGTGAGGTCAGCGGACTGCGGCCCTTTCCGGTTGGCGATCATGACCGGCCGGCCGGCACGGCGCGCGATCCGCGCCATCGCCTGGCCGATCCCGCCCGCGCCGATGATGCCGACGCTCTTGACGTTCGCTGATTGCATCGGATCAGTTCGCGAGGGTCCCGTCGAAGTCGATCGTGGCGTGCGTGCCATCGCAGAACGGCTTGTTGGAGGAGTGGCCGCAGCGGCACATCGCCACCGGATCGGGGTGGTCGATCACATGCCCGTCGGGCGCGACGATGGCTACCGGGCCGGAGACGATGTAGGGACCGTTTTCGCTGGGGATGATGGTGATGTCGGGCATGGCGGGGCCTCTCTAGGCGATCTTGATGGTCTTGGAGAAGGGGAGATTCCGGATTCGGGTGCCGGTGAGCGCGGCGATGGCGTTCGCCAGGGCCGGCGCGACCGAGGGGACAGAGACCTCGCCGACGCCGGTCGGCGCCTCGGTCGACTCGATCAGGTGGATCTCGATCCGCGGAACGGAGCGCATCCGCAGGATCGGGTAGCGGTCGAAGTTCTGGGTGACGATCTCGCCGCCTTCGCCGAGAACGACCTCGCCCCACGCCGCGGCGCTCAGCCCCCACAGCAGCCCACCCTCGACCTGCGCGCGGATGAGGTCGGGGTTGACGTTTCTGCCGCAGTCGAGCGCGAACACGATCCGGTCGACACGGACGCGCCCGCGGTCGTCGAGCGAGATCTCCGTCACGTTGGCGCTGTGGCCGATGAAGCCGGAGGAAGTGATCCCGCGCGCCCGCCGCTCTGGCAGCGGGGTTCCCCAGCCGGCGGCCTCCGCCGCGAGCTCGAGCGCGCGCAGCGTGCGCGGGCTGCCGGCCAGCAGCTCTCGTCGCAGGTCGACGGGATCGCGGCCGGCGGCGATCGCGAGCTCGTCGATCGCCGACTCGCGCGCGAACTCGGTGTGCGAGTTGCCGACCGAGCGCCAGACCATCGTCGGGATCCGCGACTCGAAGTTGGTCGACTCGACCCGGAAGTTCTCGACGGCGTAGGGCGGGTCGACCGCGCCGGTCGTGGTGAAGAAGTCCACGCCGTTCGTGAACATGACGTCACGGACGAACGGGAGATTGACGGACGTCGGTGCGGCGACGATCTGCTGATGCCAAGCGCTGAGGCGACCGTCCGCATCGACTCCGGCCCTCACCCGGTGGACGGCCATCGCCCGGTAGCGACCGACCTTGAACTCCTCCTCGCGCAGCGACTGCACCTTGATCGGGTGCTTGAAGTCGAGCGCGCGCGCGATCTGCACGGCTTCGGCCACCGGGTCGCGTTCGGCGCTCGAGTGCAGTCCGAACGATCCGCCGGCGAAGGTGACGTGCACCTCGACCTGCTCGATGTCGACGCCGGCGATCGAGGCGGCGTTCATCTTCACGTACTGGGGGCCCTCGGTCGCGGCCCACACGTCGAGCACGCCGTCCTCGCGCATCCGGCAGGCCGCGTTGTTCGGCTCCATCGCGGCGTGGGCGAGGTACGGCAGCGCGTACGTCGCGTCGATCGTCGAGCCCGCATCGGCCAGGGCACGGTCGACGTCGCCGTCGTCCCGGCTCGTCACGGCCTTCTCGCCCGACTCGAGCAGCCGCATGTGCTCGGCCAGCAGCTCGGTGGTGCTCCGCCGCTCGGCGTCAGTCTCATCCCACTCCACGACCAGGGCACGCAGTCCGCGCTGCGCGTCGGCGATGGCCTCGGCGACGACCGCGACGCCCTCGTCGATCGGGACGACCGCAGTCACCCCGGGCTCGGCGAGCGCCGCCCGGTCATCGACCGCGGCAACCGTGGCGCCGAACCTCGGCGGGTGCAGGACGACCGCCGTCAGCATCCCCGGGAGGCTGAGGTCGATCGTGAAATGGGTGGCGCCGAGGATCTTCGGTACCGCGTCGACTCGCAACCGCCCTTCGCGCCCGATCAACTTGTAGTCGGCCGCGTCCTTGGGCTCCACGCCTTCCGGAACCGGGAGCTGCTCGGCGCGCGCCGCCAGCTCGGCGAAGGCTGCCTGCCGGCCGCGCTTATCGCGCACCACGCCGTTCTCGACCTCGAGCTCAACCGCGGGCGCATCCCACGCCTCGGCCGCGGCGGCGACGAGTCGCGCCCGTGCTTGCGCAGCCGCCAGCCGGTACCGGATCCAGTACCCCCGCATCGAATTGGACGCGCCCGTGAGCTGGAGGCCGCCGCCGGCGGCGGGATTCCCGTACACGTCGCCGTTCGGCCCGGCTCCGTTCGCGGCGTTGACGACCCGGACCGAATCGAAGTCCGCGTCGAGCTCCTCGGCGACGATCGTCGCCAGCCCCGTGTGGATCCCCTGCCCCATCTCGATCTGGCTCGAGTACGCCACGACCGTCCCGTCGGCATGGATCCGGATGTACGGATGGACGGGGTCGCTCGCCTCCTCGGGCGTCAGGCGGCCCACGTCGAGCTCTGGCGGGGCGACCAGCGGAGCCGGATCATCGCCCGCGGCGAGCGTGTCCGCGGCCTCGTGAATGGCGGCTCGGATTCGCGGATAGGTGCCGCAGCGGCACAGGTTCCCGCTCATCCACTCGTCGATCTTCGGGTCGTCGGGAGAGGGATCGGACCCGAGCAACGACACCGCGGCCAGGGTCTGCCCGGGCTGGCAGTAGCCGCACTGCACGACGTTGCCGCGGTGCCACGCGTCGCGGACCGCGTCGACGACCGGACCGGAGGCTCCCTCGACCGTCGTCACGGCCTTGCCGACCGCGCGTTCAGTCGTGGTCTGGCAGGACTTCACGTTGCGGCCGTCGACCAAGACGGTACAGGCCGCGCAGAAGCCGGCGCCGCACCCGAACTTCGTGCCACGCAGGCCGAGGACGTCCCTCAGAACCCACAGCAGCGGGGTCTTCGCGTGCCGGTCGTCGATCTCGACATCGGCGCCGTTGACAACGAGTTGCATACGCCGCAGGCTCGCCGCGACCCAGGTGAGCCGTCGTCACCCGAAGCTGGTGATTCCCGGTTGATCGGCTTCTCGCCGAGGAACGTCGTCTTGCTCATAGCGGTGCTTCTGGAATTCGTGTTTCAGGCGTCCTGGGTCCTGGCTGGATCCGCCGCAGCTCGAGGAGCTCGAGACCCAGCGCCTCGATCTGCGCAATGACGCCGAACACCGCGGACCGATCCTCGAGCAACCCGGTGAGCACGGTCGCGCCGCCGTCCGGCTGAGACACCATCGAGGGAAAGGCCGACAGACCCGTGGCCCCGAGCCGGCCCTTGATACGGAACGTGTACAGGCCCGGCGATGTGTCCATGCGAGCATCGTGCAGCGCGACCGAGTGAGTCGACACCGCCGGATTCCGGTGATGTTCAGGCGCGTCCGGCTGAGAGGAGCCGTAGCTCCCGTGCGCGGGCGACGGCGGATGAGCGATCGTGCGCACCGAGCTTGGAGTAGATGTTGCGGACGTGCGTGTTGACCGTGTTGATGGAGACGTACAGCTCGCGCGCTATGTCGGGCCGTGTCAGGTTGGTCGGGAGATATCGCAGTACGCGGAGCTCGCTCGGGCTCAGCTCGTCGCTCTGCTCTCGGTCGGGGCTCGTCGCCGGCGTGCCTCGCAGCACGTCGACGATGTCGGCGAGCAGCGCGCCATGCGCCGTGGCGTGACGCGGGAGCGCGCCGAGCAGCTCCGCCGCCTCGGTCAGTGCAAACGGGAAGATCAGCCGGTCCGGCTCGGCGTCCGCGAGCGCTGCCTCGGCAGCGGCAACCGCGGCGTCGCGCTCGCCCAACTTCAGGTGCGCAGTGCCCGCGAGCAGATGCGCTTCAACGCGCGTGAACGGGGGAACGACCGCGCCCGACCGGATCTCTCGCAGTACATCCACCGCCGCGGCCGGGTCCCCTTCCGCCAGGCTGATCACGGCACGCGCGTTGGCGAGGGCACCCATTCGCTCCGTATCGGCGGCGAATCCAGCGAGCGTCGCGCGCGCCTCGTCGAGCATCCCGACGCGAGCCTGCATCGACGCGAGCCATCCGGTGATGCGCGGCGCGAGCGCGTGCGCGCCGGTGAGCCGCGACTGCGCACGCGCCGCCGCCGCGAACTCGTCGAGTGCGGATCGATGCTGCCCGCGACCCGCGTGCAACATGCCCGTCGCCACATGCAGAAGCACTGCGGGCGCCGGGTCGACGTCGGCCGCGGCGACCTCCCGCGCCCGGCGTAGCCAGCGCTCGCCCTCGTCGAACTCGCCCATCCAGATCGCCATGCCGCCGACCGCACCGAACGCCGGCGCGAGGATCGGCCGCTCGTCAAACCCATGGTGCTCGGCGAGCGCCACCGCTTCTCGGCCGCGCTCACGTGCGGACGCGACCGAGACCCGCTTCGACGGGAACCCTTGATGCGCCCGGCACACGACCTCCAGGTACGGCCGGCCGATCGCCTGGGCGAGCGCGGCTCCCTCGGCCAGGTGCCGCTCAGCGTCAGCGAGTCGCCCAGACCAGGTCTCGACGATCCCGAGATTCATCAACGCGACTCCCCGCAGCTCACTACTCATCGCGATCGGTTCGTCCGCGATCGAAGCGTCGAGCAGGTTCACCTGCTCGATCACTTCAGTGAATCGGCCGCTGCGCCGTGCCAGCGCCAGCCGGAGAGAGGCGATGGCCACGGCGAGGCGCGTGTTGTCGACCTGAGACTCGGCCACTGCCAGCTGAGCGGCCGCTTGCTCCAATCGTCCCTGGGCGAGGTGCGTTGCCGCGCGTGCCACGGCCAGATCGGGATGGTCAGCCGAGGCGCCGCTGGGGAACAACTGGAGCAGCGAGCCGATCGCGCCCTCTTTGCCGTCGAGCGTCAGACTGAACAGGTGGTCGGCGAGCATCCGGGCCGCCTCGGGCCAATCCCCGGCCGCGAGCATGTGCCGCACCGCCTCGACGACGTCCCCGTTGTCGGCGAACCACCGCGCGGCCCGGCGGTGAAGCTCAGGCACTTCCTCCGCTGAGGTCCGGCGCAGCTCGAGGCGGAGGAAATCCGCCAGCAGATGGTGGTAGCGAAACCAGGTGCGCTGAGCGTCCAGCGACACCACGAACGCGTTGGCCTCCTCCAGCGCCAGCAGCATCTGCTCCGAGCCCTGCCGGCCGGCCAGCAGGTCGGCGAGCTCGGCATTCATCCGGTCGACCAGCGAGGTTCGCAACAGCATGCTCCGAACCTCGCTCGGCTGGCCTTCGAGCATCTCGGCCATCAGGTACTCCCCGATCGCCCGGTCGGTCCCCGAGAACTCGGCCACGAACTGCTCGGGATCGGGGTGGCCGCTGAGCGCGAGCACGGCCAGCCGCAGGCCGGCCGCCCAGCCCTCCGTGCGCTGACGCAGGGCGGCCACCCCCGTGTCGGACAGACGGATCTCGGACGCGGCGAGCAGCTCGCGCGTCTCGCGCTCCGTGAACCGGAGATCGCCGTCGCGGATCTCCGTCACCTCGCCGGCCAGCCTCAGCTGGTGCAGCCTGATCGGCGGATCCCGGCGAGACGACAGGACCACGCGCGCAGCGCTCGGCAGAACCGCCAGCAGATGCTCGAGCTGCCTCAGGGCATCGGCCGACGCCAGCTCGTGGAGATCGTCGATCACCACGACCGGATCGACCTGCTCGGCGAGCTCGGACAGGACCTTCTCGACGAGCTGATCGGCGTCGAGTGGCGCAATTCGGGTCTCGGGAGCGAGTGCGTCCACGACGGCGCGCCAGAACCGCTCCGCATCTCGTTCGTCGCGGTCCACGGACACGAACGCGACGCGACGATGGCCGGTCGAGCGCGCTGCCCAGACGCGCAACAGCGAGGTCTTCCCACTTCCCGGCGGCGCCGAGATGACCGTGACGCACTTGGTCACGGCGCGTTCCAGCAGCCGAAGGAGCTCTTGCCGTTCGAGCAGGCTCGAGACGGCGACCGGGTCAAGACCCGCGGTCACCAGACTTTCATCCCGCCATCGACTCCACGGTCGCCCCCGCGGGATCGACGGTCAGGTCGAAGCCAACGACCGACGCGCCTTCCCGAGCGAACGCCAGAGCCGTCGCACGGCCCATGCTTCCGCCCGTGCCGGTGATCACGCACACCTTCCCCGAGAGCCGGCCTCTGTCGTCAGCCTCCACGGCCATGGATCGTGACGTTACCGATGGGCGTTCGAATCCTTGAATCCTTAGTCCTTGGCCGAGCGTCGCCACTCGGTCATCCTTACGCCGGATGAGCGGAGCGCCGCCACCGGTTCTGAGCTCGGGGAGGACGTTGTTCGGCCGCGAGCGCGAGCGCGAGATGCTCGACCGGGTGCTGGACGGCCTGCGCGCGGGGCGTGGCGGCGTGTTGGTCATGCATGGCGAGGCGGGCGTCGGCAAGACCGCACTGCTCGAGTACGCGGTCGAGGCCGCGCGCGAGCTTCGGATCGCCCGGACCGTCGGGGTCGAGGCCGAGATGGAGCTCCCGTTCGCGGCGGTTCAGCAGCTGTGTTCGCCGTTCCTGTATCTCAGGGAGCGGTTGCCGCGGCCCCAGCACGACGCGCTCGAGGTCGCCTTCGGACTCAGGACGGGACCCGCGCCGGATCGATTCCTGGTTGGCCTGGCGGTCCTCGGCCTGCTTGCCGAAGCCGCCGAGGAGCAGGCACTCGTCTGCGCCGTTGACGATGCGCAATGGCTCGACAGTGCGTCCGCGCGGACCCTGGCCTTCGTGGCGCGTCGTCTCGTCGCGGAGAAGATCGCGCTCGTGTTCGCGACGCGCGAGCTCGGCGCGACGCTCTCGGGCTTGCCGGAGCTCCACGTCGCCGCTTTGGAGCGCACGCACGCGCGAGCGCTGTTGGATTCGGTCATGCCCGTCCGGCTGGATGAACGCGTGCTCGAGCGGATCGTCGTTGAGACGCGCGGGAACCCGCTCGCCCTGCTGGAGCTGCCGCGCGGGCTGAGCCCGACCCAGCTCGCGGGGGGATTCGGCCTGCCGACGACTGCGCCCGTGTCCGCCGGGATCGAGGACCGCTACACGCGCCGGCTGGCGAAGCTGCCGCCCGCTGCGCGGCGCTTGCTGCTCGTCGCGGCGGCTGACCCCGTGGGCGATCCGGCACTGGTCTGGCGGGCGGCCGAACGGCTCGGGATCCCCGAGTCGGCGGCGGACGCCGTCGAGTCGGCAGAGATGCTCTCGCTGTCTCCCCGAGTGGCGTTCCGCCACCCACTGGTTCGCTCGGCCGTCTACAGATCCGCCGAGCCGAACGCGCGACGCGAGGTTCACCGCGCCCTCGCCGAGGCGACCGACCGGGAGATCGACCCGGATCGGCGCGCCTGGCACCGCGCGCAGGCCGCGGGCAAGCCTGATGAGGAGGTTGCAGCCGAGCTTGAACGTTCCGCGGCACGCGCGCAGGCACGTGGCGGTCTCGCCGCCGCCGGAGCCTTCCTCGAGCGCGCGGTCGCCCTTTCACCCGAACCCAGGCGCCGCGCGCGACGCGCGCTGGTCGCCGCGGAGACGAAATTACAAGCCGGCGCGCTCGACGACGCGCTCGAGCTTCTGAGAACCGCCGAGTCCGGCGCTGCGGTCGACGACGTTCTGGCTGCCCACGCGCACCTGCTGCGCGCTCAGGTCGCGTTCGCAGCGCGCCGAGGCAGCGACGCCGCCCCGCTGCTGCTCGCGGCCGCGCGCGAGCTCCAGGAGGTGGATCCCAGCCTCGCACGGGCGACCTACCTGGACGCCCTGTCTGCGGCGACGTTCGCCGGCCGCTTGATCGGAGGCGGCGACTTGGTCGAGATCAGCGAGGCGGCGCTTGCCGGCCCGCGGCCTGAGAAGCCGCAGCCGTCTGATCTGCTCCTACAGGGGTTGGCGGTGCAAGCCACCGAGGGATATGCGGCTGCGGCGCCATTGCTCAAGGAGGCGCTGGACGCCTTCCAGCGTGAGTCCGACCTGTCGCCGAATGACGCCCGGTGGTTGTGGTTTGCCAGCTTGATCTCGTTGTTCATGTGGGACGACGACGCCTGGATGGTGCTGTCCACCCGGCAGCTCGAACTGGCGCGCCGAACGGGTGCGCTCTCCGCGCTGGCGTTCCTTCTCGGTTCCGCCATCGCGGTGTACGCGTTCTTCGGTGAGCTGAGAACCGCCGCAATCCTCGCGGAGGAACAGAGCGCGGCAACCGAGGCGATCGGCGTTGCCGCCGACCCGAGTGGCGCGCTGTCGCTGGCCGCGCTGCGCGGTCGCGAGGCCGAATTCTCGGAGTTGATCCGAACCACGATCGGCGACGCTGAGGCTCGGGGGGAGGGGATCGCCCTGACGAACGCCGAGTTTCTCAGCGGAGGCCTCAACAACGGGCTCGGCCGCTACGAAGCTGCGCTGGCCGCGGTCCTTCCAGCCGAGCGCTTCTACTCCGAAGGGCCGGCGATCTGGGCGCTGACCGAGCTGATCGAGGCGGCCGTTCGGCTCGGCCAGCCGGAGCGTGCCCGGCGTGCCTTCGAGCGGATCCAAGAGACGACTCGCGCCGCCGGCACCGACTGGGCGCTGGGGATAGAGGCTCGCCTAGGCGCATTGCTCAGCGATGGCGATGATGCCGAAGCGCTCTACCTGGAGGCGATCAGCAGGCTCGGTCGCACACGCATCCGCGTTCAGCTCGCGCGTACCCACCTCCTCTATGGCGAGTGGCTCCGGCGTCAGCGCCGACGTCTCGATGCGCGCGAGCAACTGCGAACCGCCCACGAGTTCTTCCGAGACGCCGGGATGGAGGCGTTCGCCGAGCGCGCACGGCTCGAGCTGGAGGCGACAGGTGAGCGTGCCCGCAAGCGGACCGTGAACACCCTGGATCAGCTGACCCCACAGGAGACGCAGATCGCTCGCCTTGCCGGACAAGGGGAGACGAACCGAGCGATCGCGGCGCATCTGTTCATCAGCGCCAGCACGGTCGAGTATCACCTGCGCAAGGCGTTCCGCAAGCTCGGCGTCAAGTCGCGCACGCAGCTCGCGGAACGACTGTCGTAGTCACCGGAATCCGGCGATGACGCCTCACCCGTTCGCCGGCCACGATACGGGCCGTCGATCTGAGGAGAGCGAAGCCGATGTCCGACGTGGTGATTGTGGGAGGAGGCGCAGCCGGTGCCGTCCTCGCCAACCGCCTGAGCGAGGATCCGACCCGCTCGGTCCTGTTGCTCGAGGCAGGCAGGGCCTACGGCGTCGACGGCTATCCAGACGACCTGACCGATGCGGCACACGTGCCGGCCAACCCCGAGCACGAGTGGGGCTTCACCGCCCGCGGCGGGCCTGCCTCACCGGAGATCTTGGCGGCGCGGGCAAAGGTGCTCGGCGGCTGCTCGGCTCACAACGCCACGGTGGCGATGCGCGCACGACCGAGCGACATCCGCGATTGGCAACGTCATGGCCTTGACGATTGGACGATCGAGGACGTCTTCGCAACCTACCGGGAGATGGAGAACACGCCCGACGGCGACGACGCGGACCGCGGACGCACGGGACCGTTCCCGATCCGGCAGCAGCGGTACGGCGATCTGACCACCTCGTTGCGCGGGTTCATCGACGCGACGGTCGCGGAGGGGTTCGCCCGGGTCGAGGACTTCAACGCGCCGGATCCGAGTGGCGTCGGCGCGTCCCCCGTCGACGTCATCGACGGTGTGCGGCAGAACACCGGCCTCGTGTATCTCACCGAAGAGGTTCGCAACCGCCTCAACCTGAAGATCTCTGGCGACGTGCTCGTCGATCGCGTCCTGTTCGCCGGGCGCCGCGCGACCGGCGTCCTGACGGCAGACGGCACCGAGATCCCTGCAGGCCAGGTGATCCTCTCCGGCGGCGCATACGGCACCCCGGCGATCCTGCTGCGATCCGGCGTCGGTCCGGCGGCCGACCTGGCGCAGCTCGGCATCGAGGTCGTGGCCGATCTACCCGTCGGGCAGCGTCTGCACGACCAGCCCTTCTACTACAACGCCTACGCCCTCAAGACGGATGCGCTCGACATGCGGCCGGCGGTCGGCGCCCTGCTCTGGACAGCGTCCAACGAGGCTCGAGGCGACGAACTGGACCTCCACATCGCGGTCACGCACCTGATGCCGCCCCAGTACAGCCCGACCGGAGGATCGATCGCGCTGAGCGTCGCCGTCGCCAAGCCCGACTCGCGCGGAACCCTCACGCTGCGCAGCCGCGACCCGCGGGAGCAGCCTGAGATCGACTGCAACTTCCTCGCCGAAGACCGTGACGCGCGCCGGATGCTCGAAGGCGTGAGGCTGGCCCGCAGGATCGCCCGCAACCCGGCACTCGCGCAGTTCCTCGAGCTCGAGATCCTGCCCGGCGACGCAGTCTCCGACGTTCAGCTCGCCCACGCCATCGCGTCCAACCTCGCGTCCTACGGGCACCCCACCGCGACTGCGCCCATGGGCGGTGCCCAGGACCCGTGGGCGGTGGTGGGCTCGCTTGGCGCGGTGAACGGGACCGATGCGCTCCGTGTGGTCGACGCATCGATCATCCCGGACGTTCCATCGGTGGCGATCAACCCCACGACGATCATGATCGCCGAGCGGATCGCGAGGGCCGTCTACACGAGCGGGCCTCGGCGTCGAGTTCACGCGACTCCGATCGTCTGAGCTGCTCGCCATGTCCGACGTCACAGTCGCCCCTACCAACCCAGTCCGGGTGAGCCCCAACGCGGTGCTCGCCATCGTCGCGGTGGCCCAGTTCATGGTGGTGCTCGACGCGAGTGTCGTGAACGTCGCGCTGCCGAGCATCCAGCGCGACGTCGGCTTCTCCGAGCAGAGCCTGTCGTGGGTGCTCAACGCGTACACGCTGATCTTCGGCGGGTTCCTGCTGCTCGGCGGGCGCGCGGCCGATCGACTCGGTCGTCGTCGCCTGTTCATCGCCGGCATCTCGTTGTTCGCGGGCGCATCGCTCGTCTGCGGGGTGTCGCAGTCGGAGGCGACGCTGCTGATCGCCCGCGGCGCGCAGGGACTCGGCGGCGCGCTGGTCTCGCCGGCGGCGCTGTCGATCATCCTCACGACGTTCGCGGAGGGGCCCGAGCGCAACCGGGCGCTTGCCGTCTGGGGCGCGATCGCCGGCGCCGGCGGCGCGGTCGGCCTCCTGCTCGGGGGCGCGATCGTCGAGCTGCTCAGCTGGCGCTGGGTCTTCTTCGTCAACCTGCCGATGGGCGCCGCGGTCCTCGTGCTGGCGCGGCGGTCGCTCGCCGAGAGCCGTGCCGAGGGCGTCCGCGACGGCTACGACCTCGGGGGCGCGACGGCCATCACGCTGGGCACGATGGCGCTCGTCTTCACGCTGATCAAGTCCAACGACTGGGGCTGGGGGTCAGCGCGGACGCTCGTAGGCCTCGCGGTGTCCGCCGTGCTGCTGGTCGGCTTCGTGTGGATCGAGCGCCGCCACGAGAACCCCCTGGTCCCGCTGCGCATCTTCTCCAACCGCAGCCTCGCGGCCGCCGACGCGACGATGCTGCTCGTCGCCGCCGCGCTGTTCTGCGTGTTCTTCTTCTGCACGCTGTACCTGCAGCAGGTGCTCGGCTACAACGCGCTCAAGACCGGCGTCGCCTACCTGCCGCTCAGCCTCACGCTGATCGCCAGCTCCGCGCTCGCCTCGCAGGTGGTCGACCGCCTCACGCCCAAGCCGGTGCTCGTCCTCGGGCTGCTGATCGCGACCGTCGGGTTCGCGCTGTTCACCCGCCTGCAGCCCGACGGCGACTACGCCGGTCGCGTCCTGCCCGCGATGATCGTCATGGCCATCGGGCTCGGCATGGCCTTCGTGCCGATCACGATCGCCGCGACGACCGGCGTCGCGGCCGAGGACTCGGGTCTCGCCTCGGGTCTGCTCAATACGACCCAGCAGGTCGGCGGGTCGCTGGGCCTCGCCGTCCTATCGGCCATCTCGACGTCACGGATCACGAACGCGCTCGACGGCGGATCGACGCCGGCCGCGGCGCTGACGCACGGCTTCACCGGAGCGTTCGTCGTTGCCGCGATCCTGTGCGCCGCCGCCGCGGTGCTGGCCTTGGTCCTGCTCCCGGGCCGCCGCCGCGAGCCGCAGGACGCCCACATCGCGACCATCGCGATGTCGGTCGCGCGCTGCCCGGGCGCGCCCTACTGCGGCTACCTGACGCGCCTCGCCACATGGGGCCACCGCGTACGCGACACGGTCGCCCGTCCGCGTCCGTAGCTGCGCGCGCCCACCCAGACCAACCAAAGGGAGATCCTCCGTGAGCACCGAGCAGCGAGAGACCCTCGACGCGATCCTGCGCCAGTCCGCCTTCCCCGCCGGCAGCGACGTCAACGAGCAACGCCGACTGCTCCGAGAGCTGCTGTCGGCGCAGCCGCTGCCCGCCGACGTGACCGTGACCGCAGCCACACTGGGCGGCGTCCCGACCGCCGAGATCACCGTCGACGGCATCGAACCCCGCAACGTCGTCCTCTACTTCCACGGCGGCGTGTACGTGCTGGGAGACGCGTTCCTCGCCGCCGAGCTGGCCTCGCAGGTCGGCCGGCGGACGCAGGCCAAGGCCATCTCCGTCGACTACCGGCTCGCCCCCGAGCACCCCTACCCGGCAGCGGTCGACGACGCCCTTGCAGCGTATGAAGCGCTCCTGAACAACGGCATCGCCCCTTCGGACATCGTCCTGGCGGGAGAGTCCGCCGGCGGCGGACTCGCCATCGCCACCCTGGTCAACGCCCGCGAGCACGGGCTGCCCCTGCCGGCCGCCGCCTTGGTCATGTCACCGTACGCCGACCTCACCCTGGCCGGGACGACCATGGACACCAAGAGCAAGCTCGACCCGCTCCTCAGCCGCGAAGCCCTCCAAGCCCGAATCCCCGACTACACCTCGGGACAAGACGCCGCCCTCGCCCTCATCAGCCCCATCTTCGCCGACCTCTCCGGCCTCCCGCCCATGATCATCCAGGCCGGAACGCACGAGGTGCTCCTCGACGACGCCATCCGCCTCGCGCAGCAAGCCATCACCGCCGACGTCGAGGTCACGCTCGACATCACCCCCGGGGTCCCCCACGTCTTCCAGGCCTATCACCCGATCCTCGACGAAGCGACGGCGGCGCTGGACAGAGCCGGACGGTTGCTGTCGGCGCAGCTCGACCGCGTCGGAGTCAGGTCAAGCGCCGGCTGAGAGACCTGCCGGCCGGTCAGACAGGTTGGCGTGCCAGGCGCGGAATCAGCCGTGACGCGGTGTCGCCGAGAATGGCGTTGCGCTCCTCTTCGGCGAGTTCGGTCGTGCGTCTCAGCGTCCGCAGGCCGCCGATGGAGATGTCGTCGTGCGGATACGGGTAGTCGGTCCCGAACACGACGTTGTGGAGGCCGGTCACCGAGCGCAGGAGGTGGAGCACCGGGTCGCTGAACGCCGAGGCGGTGTCCCAGTACAGGCGACGGGCCGTGTCGGCGAACGACCCACGCTCCTCCGCGCCGGGGATCACGTTCATGGCGTCGACGATCGCGAAGCGCGACGCGAGGAACGGGACCGTCCCGCCGCCGTGCGAGAACACGTACTTGACGTCCGGCGTCCGCGAGATCGTGTTGCTGTAGTGCAGCTTGGCGATCGCGCGCGAGGAGTCGACCGGGTAGTCGAGCAGCGCATCGGGCAGGCCGAGGGAATGGGCCATCGGGTCCGGCGACGCGGTCGGATGGACGAACACCACCGCGCCTCGCCGCTGCAAGCTGCGCAAGGTCAACCAGTTCGGTCCAGGGTCAACGTGACGTGGACGCGGCCGCGGCACTCCTGCACGAAGGACACGTAGCCGCCGACGAAGTCGACCTCTGCGTCGGCTGGGTCGACCTGCGCGAAGATGATCGGGTAGCCGGCGGCGCGCAGCGCCGACAGATAGGCGTCGTGGCCCTCGCGTAGCGTGTCGGAGCTCAAGCCCTCGTAGCGGGCGCCGCGCTCGACTTTGGTGAACGTGATGGCTGCCGGCGTCGGGACGTCGCTGGGCGGCGCCACCCGGGTGGTCGGCGCCGGGCCGCAGGCGCGCGCGAGGGCGACCGGCACCTCCTGCTCGCCGCTGTGGCGGAACAGGTCGCCGAGGCTTGCGTGGAAGGCCACAGCGGCCACCGCGACGGCGATCGCGAGGCCCGCGAGCGACGTGCGGGCGACGCGCGGCCCGACCTCGCGCTGGAGCGCGCGGGCGAGCAGCAGCGCGGCCGCCACGCCGGCCGTGCAGGCGCCCAGGACGAACGGCGCCTGCGGGCTCACGTACGTCCACAACGCGCCGCCGGCGAGGCTGGCGACGAGCGCCGCGGCGGCCGTCGAGGAAAAGAACACGCCGTACGCGGTGCCGACCGAGCCGGTCTCGACGTGGTCGGCGACCCACGCGCGGCCGACGCCTTCGGTCGCGGCCACGTAGATGCCGTAGATGGCCAGCAGCGGCCACACCGCCCACGGCGCGGGCGCGACGGCGAAGCCGACGTAGACGAGCGCGAAGACGATCACGCCGGCGGTCAGCACGCGCTCGCGCGGGATCCGGTCGCTGAGCGCGCCGAGCGGCCACGAGAGGCCCGCGTAGACGACGTTGTAGAGCGCGAAGGCGAGCACGACGGCGACGGTCGAGAGCCCGAGGTCGTGCGCGCGCAACAGCAGGAAGGCGTCGGTCGAGTTGCCGAGCGAGAAGATCACCCACACCTGCAGCACGGACCAGAACGAGCTCGGCAGCGAGCGCAGCGACGGCTTGCCCGGGCGCGCCTTGGCGGCCGAGCGCGGCGCCTCGCGGATGAGCCGGAACAGGATCAGCGTCGCCGCGCCCGGCAGCACCGCGATCCACAGCACCGTGCGCAGCGACGCGCCGAGCAGCAGGGCGACGACGGCGATCAGCGGGCCGACGATCGCGCCCACCGTGTCCATCGAGCGGTGGTAGCCGAACGCCGACCCGACCAGCTCCTTCGGCGTGCTGTCGCGGATCAGCGCGTCGCGCGGCGTGCCGCGCGTGCCCTTGCCGATGCGATCGACGACCTTCGCGCCGAGCACCCAGCCCCACGCCGGCGCGGCGGCGATCGCCAGCCGCGAGAACGTCGAGACGCCGTAGCCGGCCACGATCCACGGCCGCCGCCGCTGCTCGGCGGAGCGGTCCGACAACCAACCGGACAGCAGTTTGAAACCGAGTGCCATCGCCTCGGCGATGCCCTCGATCAGGCCGATCAGGACCGCCGGTGCACCGAGCGTGAGCGCCAGGAACAGCGGCACGATCGGGTACATCATCTCGCTTGCCGAGTCGTTGGCGAGCGAGACCCAGCTCAGCAGCCGGACGTTCTCAGGCAGCTTCCGGCGCGCCTCGACGATACGGTGCCGGCGCGACTTCTTCGCTTCCTCGACGACGCTCATGCCGCGCTCCACGCATGCAATGGGTCACCAAGATCTGCCGGGCGCTGCATCCCGGCAACGACCAGGCCGTGCCGGCAGTCGTGGCGCCCGTGATGGAGGCCCTGCACGCCTACTCCCAGTCGATCAGCACGCGCTCGAGCAGCCCGACCACGACATAGAAGGCGACGGCGACCAGCACCAGCGTGAGGGCCGCGGCGAACACGAGGGGTGCGTCGTACTGGTTGCGCCCCAGCTCCATCATGTAGCCGAGGCCCGCGCTCGCCGAGACGAACTCCGCCACGATCGCGCCGGTCATGGACAGCGACAGCCCCATGCGGACGCCGGCGAGCATCGTGCGGGTGGCGAGCGGCAGCTCGATGTAGCGCAGGCTGTTCCAGCGGCCGGCGCCCTCGGTGGCGGCGGCGTCGATCAGCGTGTGGTCGACGTTCTGCAACCCGACCGAGAACGTGACCCATCATCGGGAAGAAGCAGATCACCGCGCAGATCAGCGTCTTCGAGAACAGCCCGAGCCCGAACCACACCGTCAGCAGTGGCGCCAATGCGAGGATCGGCATCGCCTGCGTGCCGGCGATGTAGGGCGCCAGGATGCTCGCGAACAGCGGCGAGCGCGACAGCGGGTAGGAGAACAGCAGCGCGACCACGAACGCGAACGCCCAGCCGAACAGCGCGACGTGGACCGTGGCCCAGACGTGGTGCCAGAGGATGCCGCGGCGCGACAGCGCCCACCACTCCGTCCAGACGGCGTGCGGCGTCGGCAGCGAGTAGGACGCCACGACGTGCTTGGCCGCCATCGTCTCCCACCCCAGCAGCGCGAACAGGATCGCCAGGCCGCTCGCGCCGAGCGAGCGCCAGTTCCCGGACGCACCGCGGCGCCGCGGGCGATTGCGCGATCGCGGCGCCGCCAGCACTCCCTCGCCGACGAGCGGCTTCGGGAGTGCCTGTTCACGAACCGCAGCCACGGCTACCTGATGTCCGCCCGGCGCCGCCCACCGGCAGTCCGTTCGGCGCGGCAAGCGAGCCGCAAAGTCTTGTCATCCATAGTCAGTACGAAGACGAAATCTCGGAAATGGGGTCCCGGCCGGCCGGCAAGTACGGCGCCGGCCAAACCTGGGGCGGGGTGCGGCCGCTGCCGCACCCCGCCGGTTGCCCTATGGCGTGGTGGTGGACAGCGTGAACGTCAGCGTCTTGCTGTAGCTGCCTGTCCGCAGGGCGTCGTTCGCGGCGATGCTCTGCTTGAACGCGACCGCGACCGGGTCGTTGCTGATCGGCGCAGCCCAGGTCTCCAGCGTCAGCGGCGAGCCGCTGATCGCGCCGCCGGCCGCGGCGGTGCCGCCGGGCGAGGAGGCGTGCGCCTGCAGTGCCTGCGGCAGCGAGAACGCGCCGTTGACCAGATGGCCGGGCGCGGTGGCGCTCGGGTCGACCACGCTGAGCGTGGCGTCGCCGGCCGTGGAGATCACGTTGGCGGTCATCGTCGCGCCGTAGTCCATCGCGAGGCCCGGTGTGAACGAGCCGAACGCCGGCGGCGTGCCGAGCGTGAGCGCGAGCGTCGCCGGGACGGTGCCGCCGGCCGTGCCGGTGGTGGTCGTGGTCTCGGTGAACGAGGAGCACGCGATCGGCGGGATCCCCTTGGCCTGGAGCATCTGGTTGAAGTTCCAGACGTCGGTGGCGACGATCCCGGCGAGCCGGCTCATCTGCGTCTGCAGCTGCGCGGCGAGTCCGTCGTAGACCTGGTAGGTCTGATCGGTCGGCCGCGCATCGACGCTCTCGATGATCCCGCGCAGGGCGGAGATCTTGTCGTCGAGCTTGATCGGGAAGTTGAGCGGGTCCTCACTCGCCTGCAACTTCGTCTGGTAGAGCTCGTTCTCGACGCTTGACAGCGAGGTGTCAAGCGCCGCGCCGGACGAGCTGATCGAGCCGTCGTTGGCCTGGGCCACGGCGGCGTTGACCTGGGCGGTGCAGGCGCGGATGTTGATCACGCCCTGGTTGGCGTCGCTGGTGCGGTCGCGCACCTTCAGGGCGAGCTCGAACTCGGCCCGGATGTCCGCGTCGCTGACGTTCGTCAGCCGCGAGTCCTTGAGGATGTCGAAGGACTGCGACAGAGCCTGCCCGTCGGTCGTCAGCCGGACGGTGTAGCTGCCCAGAGGCGCTCTTGGGCCCGTGTTGCTGCCCGCCCAGTAGATCAGGCCGGGGAAGCTCACGGCGCTGGCGTAGCGCAGGTTCCAGGTCGTCGTGCGCGTACCGGCCGTGGTCGGCAGCGTCACGCTGTTGATCACCGTGCCGCTCGCGTCGAGGAAGTCCGCGCGGGCCGAGGTGACAGCCTGCTTGAGCGTGTAGCTGACCGACACGCTGCTGCTCACAGCATGCACGACGTTGTTGGGATCCTTGAGGACCGCCAGGGAGTTCTCCTGGTCGGCCGCGGGCGTCGTGGGCGGGATCACCACCGGCGGCGCCGTGACCGAGGGGATCGGCGTGACCGGCGGCACCGTCTGATGGAAGTCGGCGATGTCCGCCGGCGTGGTCGTGGGAGTGAGCCTGCGCAGCAGCGCGGCGGCGTCGTCGAGCACGTAGAAGCCGCGGCCGTGCGTGGCGATCACGAGGTCGTCGTTCTTGACCTTCAGGTCATATACGCGCGTGTCCGGCAGGTTGGTCTTCAGCGACTGCCAGCTGTCGCCGTCGTTGAAGGACACGTAGACGCCGTGCTCGGTGGTCGCGTACAGCAGGCCGGGCTTCACCGGGTCCTCGCGGATCGTCCACAGGAAGTTGCCCGCCGGTATGCCGGTGACGATCTTCGTCCACGTCTTGCCGCCGTCATGGGTGCGGTACGCATACGGGCTCGTGTCGTCGTCGGTCGCGTAGCGCTGCCCGGCGACGTAGGCCGTCTGCGTGTCCTGGTGGCCGGCGTCGATCATGCTCACGCGCGTGAACTTGCCGAGATCCGGGGGCGTGACGTCCTTCCACGTCGTCCCACCGTCGGTCGTCACGTGCACCAGCCCATCGTCCGAGCCCGTCCAGATCACCTTCGGATCGACCGTCGAGGGCGCGATCGAGAAGATCGTCGCGTAGTACTCGATGCTGGTCTGGTCCTTGGTGATCGGACCGCCGGAGTCGCCCGTCGTTGACGGGTCGTTCAACGTCAGGTCCGGGCTGATCCGCTGCCAGCTCTGACCGTTGTTGGTCGACTTCATCAGATACTGCGAGCCGGTGAAGACCGCTTTCGGCTCGGCTGGATTGGTCACCAGCGGGAACGTCCACTGTGCCCGCTGCTTGAGTGCGCTGGCCGGATAGCCCATCGGGTTGTCCGGCCACGGGTCGATCCGGCGGGTGCCGATCTGGCTCTTCCCCGAGCGATCCAGGCGCGTGAGAAGCCAGTCGTAGTTGCCGGCATAGAACACGTTCGAGTCCGCCGGATCCACGGCCACCGGGCCGCTCTCGCCGCCGCCGATCCCGAACGAGCCGGTGCCGCCGGTGCTCGAGACGCAGACCGAGTTGCGGTCCTGCTGCTCGCCGCACACCAGATACGGGCTGTCGTTGGTGGTGACCACTTGGTAGATCTGCGCCGTCGAGTAGTCCTCGGCCGTGAAGTTGGTCCCGCCGTTGGTCGACACCGCCGCGCCGCCGTCGTTGCCCTCGATCAGCCGCTGGTCGTTGTCCGGCGCGATCCACAGATCGTGGTTGTCGCTGTGCGGCGTGCCGACGGTGCGGAACGTCGCCCCCGCGTCGTCGGAGCGCATGAACGACACGTTCCCGATATACACGCGATCCGCGTTGGTGGTGTCCGCGATGACGGCGTTGAAGTAGAAGCCGCGCTGGCGGATCGCCGCCGCGTTGGTCGCGAGCTTCCACGTCGCGCCCGCGTCGTCGGAGCGGTACAGGCCGCCGTCATGCGCCTCGACCAGCGCGTACACGCGATTCGGGTTCGCCGGCGAGACGCTCACGCCGATCTTGCCCAGCGGCCCGGCCGGCAGCCCGGCGTTCTTGGTGATGTTCGTCCACGTCGTGCCGCCGTCGGTGGACTTGTACAGCCCGCTCTCGTCGCCGCCGCTGGAGAACGTCCAGAAGCGCCGGTAGGTCTGCCACATCGACGCGTACAGCACGTTCGGGTTTGTCGGGTCCATCGACAGATCGCCGGCGCCCGTCTGGGCGCTCACATAGAGCACCTTCTGCCAGTTCGCGCCGCCGTCGGTCGAGCGGAACACGCCGCGCTCGGTGTTATTGCCGAACTCATGCCCGAGCGCCGCGACGAACACGCGGTTGCAGTCGTTCGGGTCCAGCCGGATCTTGGCGATCATCTCCGTGTCCGCGAGGCCCAGGTGGGACCACGTCGCACCGCCGTCGGTCGTCTTGTAGACGCCGTCGCCGGAGATGATGTCGCCGCGCGAGGCCGTCTCGCCCGTCCCGATGTAGACCACGTCCGGATTGGATGGGCACACCGCGATCGCCCCGACCGACGAGCTCGTGATCTGCCCGTCGGTCACCGGCGCCCAATCGGTCCCGCCGTTCGTGGACTTCCACAGCCCGCCGCCGGTCGCGCCGAAGTAGTACTCGTTCGGCCGCGCCACACTGCCCGCTACCGCCAGCGACCGGCCGCCCGTGTAAGGCCCGATGTTCCGCCACTGCAACGACCCGTACAACGACGGATCGACATCCCCGGCCACCGCCGCGGCCGCCTTCGCCGCCGCAGCCTGCGGTGCCGGCACCGCAGCATGCGGTGCCGGCAGCGCAGCATGCGGTGCCGGCAGCGCAACAGCGACTGCGGCACCGGCGCCGAGCAACGGAACCAAGCCGGCCAACAGCAGAACGCGTCGCCACGATGGTGATCTGCCCATGCGAACTCCCCCCTCAGACGTTCCGCGAGCACGCCGCGACGCATTGCGGTCACGCTCGCGCTTCAACCTCTCCCACGGCAGCGCCCGACCCCTTCGGCCGACGAGATTCTCGCGTGGCGCCTACAGACCCCAGGGTTCCACCAAGCTCGAAAACGTGACACGCAAGATTCTCAAGTTCCTCTCGTGGCTCGGATTCAAGGCGCATCGAGGCCGCGAGCCCCGTCACGCCTCGCCTGCGGAGAGGTCGCCGTTCCCGCGCTAGGGTTTCGCCGAGCCGCACGCGACCCTCATCTCCGTACGGCAAGCTGCGATCCGCTCAGGGTCCGAACCGAGGGAGGTTGAGGTGGTTTCACGTACGATCGTGTTGATCGCGCCTGCGCTCGCGCTGGTCGTCGCGGGCTGCGGGGACCACCAGCAGCCGGCACGATCGCACACCAGCACGTCGACCGCGGCCGCCATCGCGAGCGGCGGAGTCCAGGCCCTCCCGTGCTCGCAGGTCGGCGACATCGAGGGGCAACCCAAGACCGAGCCACCCGCCGATCTCTCGCTACCCGACGGCGCGCATGTCTACGAATCCGACGGACCATTCGAAAACACCATGAGCTACTTCGCGGTCAGCGACGGCGGGCCGCAGGATCTGTCCCAGCGGCGCGACGACGCCTCCGCCATCCTGGTCCAGAACAGCTATACGCTGCTCGCCCAAGACCAGGAGGCCGCAGAGGCTGAGGCCCAACTGGACAACGGCAAGCACACGGTCCATATCCGGGTGATCACCCTCTGCCAGGGCAAACTGCAGATCCGCTACACGGTCTCGTAAGGCTCGGTCGAGGAATGGTCCTGAGAGTCGTGGTGTGCCCGGTTCAGCAGTCGGCAGACCGGCGGAGGCCGCCGATCGATGAGCCGAGATGCCGAATTCGCATGGGGCTCTGCGTCATGCCGCGGAGGCGATGCGCGCGGATCGAGATCGTGATCGGTCATCAACGGCGCCTCGTGATGCGCAAGCCGGGACGCCACGACACCACGACCAAGCCTCGACGCCGCTCGCCACGAAGGTCCGACGCCGGCTGGCCCGCATGACCGCCACGATCTCCTCGACCACGGGGCGGATCCGCCGGATGGCGCCGTCCGTTGCTGCGCGGCGCGATCGGCGCTATAGCCCGCAACGTCGCCGGCGAGGGGCTCTGGCGGTCGAGATCGACGGAACACCCTGACGGAAGGAATGGGAATCCTGCGTCGAGCTGCTGGCGCAGGGGTCCGCGGCGGCGGTCGACGATGGCGCCGAGGCGTCGATCGAACCGGAACTCGCGGTGTTGCTGGCCGATGAGGTCGATCACCGTCAGATATGGCTTGTTCTCGGCTCGGCGCAAGCCGCGCCCGAGTTGCTGGGTGAACACCGTCGCGCCGTCGGTCGGTCGCAGCAGGAGCACGGTGTCCACGCTCGGCACATCGACGCCTTCGCCGAGCACATCGACGGAAAACACCACGCGCAACTCCCCACGCTCCAACGCGCGAAGCGTCGCGACGCGATCGGCCTCAGGCGTTCGCCCGGACAGGGCGCGCGACGGCAGGCCGGAGTCGGTGAACGCGCGCGCCATGAACTCGGCGTGGTCGACCGATACGCAGAACCCGAGTCCACGCATCTCGGTCGGATCGATCACGACTGTTGCACGCGGGGACGTCGACCAGGTGTTCGTGGAGGGCCGCCTAGAAGGCCGGCACCTCGGCCGCATGACGTGTGACGACGAACCCATGCAGCTCGTAGACCGTGAGCTCCGGCTGCCGGGCATCCGAGGGGGCGGTCTCCTCGATGATCGGCATCAGCCGCTCCTCGACGAAGCGGTCGTAATGCTCCCGGGTCTCCCAGACCTCGAAGATTCGAAATCCGCGTCCGGTGAAGCCCGCAGTGTGAAGCAGGAAGCCCTCGATCGGTCCACTCTGCATGACGCGCTCGTGGATGGCGTTGTAGTTGGTAGTCGAGCGGTCGGTCTCCTCCTCAACCCAGTCCTGCACGACGGCGACGGGCATGCCTCCTCCTTTGTCGACGATGTCGGAGCGAGTCTCTCAGCAGTAGCCGGTGCGCGCCAGTAGCGACATCGCCGGTGGGCGCTTCCTCACCGGACTTGAACTCGCTGTTCCCGATAAACCGTCCCGCTCCGGCTCGCGGCCGGAGGTGAGCTGACGTCGCGGTCGTGGTGTGGAGTGCGGAGCCCTGAGCTACAGGCGTATGTGCGTGATCGGTTGTCGGCGCCCCTCTCCCGCCCTTCGTCCCCCGATCTGCGTCCTACGTGAAGGGGTGCTGGAGCGCGGAGTCCGCCCGCGCGGGCGGAGCCTTTCTCTCGTGGGAGGGGCCCTTGGGGTGATGTCAGACGCGATGGTGGTGGACGCTCTTCGTCCGGGAGCGAAAAGGGCGACCCATATGGGGTCGCCCTCGTCAGCGGAGCACAGGTGTCCCGGGCACGGCTAGGCCGACGGCACCGGCGGCCTCGAGGTCGTGATCGCGCTGCCGAGGGTTCCGGCATGAGGGTCCTGATCGTCGAGGACGCGGACCCGCTCGCCGACGTCCTCGCCGGAGGACTGCGGGATCAGGCGATCGCCACCGACGTCGCCCGCGACGGGCTCGAGGCCGCGGCCAAGCTCGCCCTCACCAGGTACGACGTCGTCGTCCTCGACCGCGACCTGCCGGGCATCCACGGCGACGACCTGTGCCGGATGATCGCCGAGCGCGACACGCGGGTCATGGTGCTGATGCCCACCGCCGCCGACGCGCCTGGCGACCGCGTCAGCGGGCTCATGCTCGGCGCCGACGACTACCTCGCCAAGCCGTTTCACTTCCCAGAGCTCGTGCTGCGCGTCCGCGCCCTCGCCCGCCGCCGGCCCGCCGCGCAGGCTCCGACGCTGCGCGCGGCAGGGATCGAGCTCGACACGCTGAGGCACACGGTTACGCGCGACGGGAAGCCGCTCGACCTCTCGGTCAAGGAGTTCGAGCTGCTCGAGGCGCTGCTGCGCGCCAGCCCGGCGTACCTCAGCGCCGAGGACCTGCTCGAACGCGTCTGGGATGAGCACGCCGACCCGTTCAGCAACGCCGTCGCCGTGACCATCGGCCGGCTGCGGCGCAAGCTCGGCGAGCCGCCGGTCATCACCACCACGCCGCGCGTGGGGTACCGCATCGCCGACTCCTTCTAATACAACTCGTGGCCGCCGTCAGCGTGCCGCGAGCCGGATCGGCGCTCACCTACCGGCGGTCACGGCGTCCAGCTCGCCCAGCGACTCCCGGATGAGTGCCGACAGGTCGTGTTGGTTGGTCTCGTCGATCCAGCGTTCGAACGCGACCCTGAAGACGGCGATCCCCGCCTCGGCGGCGAGGCTGGCGGCAGGCTCGGTCACTCCACGCCGGCGCAGCACGTCGGCGATCGCGGCGGCAAGCGAAGCGAGTTTGATCAGCTCGCGTTCCTGGAGCTCCGGATTGGCGACGATGATCGCCTGGCGCTGCCGCGCGAACTCGCGGTCCTCGAGGACCGCGGCGGCAGCCTCGAGGGCGGCGGCGACGGCGTGGATCGGAGCCGCGGACTGGGGCGCGTCCGCGACCGCGCTCGCCATCAGCTCCTGCAGGCGCCGCGAGCCGGCGAACAGGACCTCGCGCTTGTCGGCGTAGTGGCGAAAGAACGTCCGCTCCGTGAGCCCGGCTCGCGCGGCGATCTCCACCACCGTGGTCTGGTCGAACCCGCGCTCTCGGTAGAGCGCCATGGCCGCCTCCGCAAGGCGACCGCGCGCGTCTGGCTCCCAGCGGCCCATACCCGTCACATCATATTGCGATGACAGCGACCGACATCGCGTGCTACGGTGATGACAGCAACTGACATCGACCCATTTGGAGGCTCAACATGCGCGTATTCGTCACCGGCGCGTCCGGCTGGATCGGCTCCGCCGTCACTCGCGAGCTCATCGGCGCAGGCCATGAGGTCGTCGGGCTGGCTCGCTCCGACGCCTCGGCCGACGCCCTCACCGCCGCGGGCGCCGAGGTCCAACGCGGCACCCTCGACGACCTCGACGTCCTGCGCAGCGCAGCGGCCGCGTCGGACGGCGTCATCCACCTCGCCTTCAAGCACGAGAGCGCCTTCTCGGGCGACTTCCAGGGCGCCGCCGACGTGGATCGCCGCGCCGTCGAGACCTTCGGCGACGCGCTCGCGGGCTCCGACCGGCCGCTCTTGATCGCCTCCGGAACGCTCGGGGTCGCGCCGGGGCGCCTGGCGACCGAGCGCGACGGACATGGGCCGGCGTCGACCGTGGCCGCCATGAGCCCCGGCCCGCGGACCCGGTGGGGCACCGCCGAGCTGACGCTCTCGCTCGCCGGCCGGGGCGTCCGCTCATCGGTCGTCCGGCTCCCGCCGACCAATCACGGCGACGGCGACAACGGCTTCATGACGACGATCGTCGGCATCGCTCGCGACAAGGGCGTCTCCGGCTACATCGGCGACGGAACCAACCGCTGGCCCGCCGTGCACCGGCTCGACTCCGCCCGCCTGTTCCGCCTCGCGCTCGAGAACGCACCCGCCGGAACGACGCTGCACGCCGTCGCCGATGAGGGCGTGCCGCTGCGCGACATCGCCGAAGTGATCGGCAGCCACCTCGATCTCCCCGTGGCCTCGATCGCTCCCGAGGACGCCGCCGAGCACTTCACCTGGCTCGCCGGCTTCCTCGGCATCGACGCCCCGGCCTCCAGCGCCCTGACCCGCGAGCAGCTGGAGTGGCAGCCCACGCAGCCCGGCCTGATCGAGGACCTCGAGCAGGGCCACTACTTCCACGCTCTCGTCAGCTGACGCGATCGCGCTCGAGCCCGGCGACGCGGAACGGGAGCCCGCGACGGGTGAATGTGCGGCGCAGGCCGTGGTGTTCCAGGACGGCGAGCATCGCTGCCGGGGGATGCGCGAAGGAGCGGAACTCCTGGCGCATCACCCGGAAGGCGAGGTTCTGCGCGGCGGCGATCGAGCGCCACAGTAGGTTGCCCGGCGGGTGGCTGAAGACAAGCAGCCGGTCCGCGTGATCGGCCGCCGCGCCGAGCAGCCGCTCGTAGTCCGGGTAGCAGCAGACGACCCGGTTGAGGACGACGACGTCGGCGCCCTCCACGCCGTCCGGATCGACGGCGATGTCGTGCAGGCGCCGGTCGACGCGGTCCGCGACGCCGGCTTCGCGCGCGAGTTCGGCGGCCTGCTCGTCGTAGGCGGGCGAGAGCTCGAGGTTGATGGTGCGCGCCGCGCCGCGCTTGAGCAGCTCGAGCTGGATCTCGCCGACGCCGCCGCCGATCTCGAGCACCGTGGCTCCCTGCACCCCGCGCGCCTCGAGGAACTCGACGATCCGCCGCGACGGCTTGTCGAGACCGCGCTTGCGATAGCGCTGCGTGACACGGCGCGCGAAGCGGGCGCTGAAGAACCATTCGCAGCCACGGGAGTTGCAGCAACCGGTCATTGGCGCTTCGCGGGGCTTGCGCCGCCTTCGCCGCGATCCGCCCGAGCCGCCGTGCTTCATCGCGCGTCAGCCGACCGGGGCGCCCGCGGGACTTGGCGACAAGCCGCCGGACCTCGTCGCGCTCGGACTCGGTGCGAACGGTCCAGCCGGCCTGCAGCCAGAGGCGTGGGGGTAGAACAGGTTCTCGATTCGGGGCCGACGCGCAAACGCCGCGGGAGCGTCCCACTGTCCCGGTGCGGTGGAAGGCGTCCCGCGCCGTACGCCGCCATGGCAGCCGGAAAGTCCGGACCATGGGCCACGAACCGGTTCGACCCTCGGCGGATCGTCAGCCGTCGCGGCTCACGGACGCCTTCCACATGGAGGGTGATCTCGGCGACATCGGCCCCTGCGCGAATCCACTCGTCTGCGTTGAGGTGAAGCCTGCCCCGTGCAGCGTCACCCATGAGACCGAGTGCGATGGAGCGCAGGACGGTGGTCTTCCCAGATCCGTTCTCACCGAGCAGCATGTTCCACCCGCCCACGCCCGCAGGGAACTCGAGGGCAAGTTCCTCGACCGCACGCACGTTACGCAGTGAGAGTCCGACGAGTTTCACCGGCTGAACCTCGGGACTGACGGCCGGGGTCACGATCCGGGTCGGTCGCGACGCCGCAAGCCCGAGCTCCGGCCCGAGCTGCCGCGCGATCCCTTCGCGCTCCAGGAGTCGCCGGACCGCCGGCCGCACAGCGCCGGCGTAAGGCCGGATCACGTCGACGAGCGGCGCGAGCTGCGTCAGTGGCTCCCTAGACGCCAGTGCTGTGCGGGCGGACGCGAGCGCCTCCGCGATCGCGGCCGCGCGGGCAGCGATCAGGGCGTCGCGGTTGAGCCGGAAGACATCGATGGTCAACGAACCTCGCTCGGAGCGCGGCATGACGAAGCCGTCGTCATCGAAGGCAAGGTGCTTCTCGGGCTTGTCAAAGCACGGGTCGAGCACCGCGACCGCTCCACGCGGCGTAGCTCGGCCACCGACGCGTCGATCCGCCCACGCCGGCCCGCCACCGGGAACGCCGGGCCAGCCGACCTGTTGCACTCCGCGCACACCAGGTAGAGGTTCTGCCACTCGTACGCGAGCCACCAGTAGTGCATTCGGCTGACTTCACCTTTGAGGTCAGAAGCCTCCTGTGACGGCCGGAACCGATGCACGTCGAGATGGATTTCTCCGCCGGCTGGCGACTCGCAGAACGCGCACTTGCTGTTGAAGGTCCGCTCGAGCTCCGGTCCTGCCTCGCGATGCACAGGCGGAAACTCGAAGCGCGCCTGGCGACTGCGAGAGTCCTCCTGGCTGAAATGCTCGCGTGCAGCCTCAAGGGCCGCTTGTGCGCGGTCCGAGCGCAGGACGGCGTTGGCGGGTGAAGCTGTTCGTTTGACGCGGATCAACGCGCGAGTAATCTACAGATGCATCCGATCTCTGCTGCGGTCGCCTGATGTAGCGCTACACCGGACCGGCATCACCGTCACGCCGGGTGCCGGGGCGCGGGTAACTCGGCGCCATGTACTCGTACTAGCTACTTCCCCCGGAAATAGTCGCGGGCGCTGATGCGGTTCCGTCCGATGCTGCAGGGATTATTTACCTGCAAATCGGGCGATTGCGGAGGTTGAGTGTGCTGCGCTTGTCGGGCGGACAGGTGGAGTCGTTGTTTGATCTCGGGCTGCCGGTGCACGTGGCCGAGCTGCCCGCGGATCTCGCGGTCCTGGATGAGTTGCTGGCCGCGCCGGGGCTGCTGGCGCCGATCGAGGCGTCGTGGGCCGCGGAGGCCGTGGGGTTCGGGCGCCCGACGGTGGCGATGGACAGGTTCGTGCGGTTGATGATCGTCAAGGCGCGGTCGGGCTGGGGCTATGAGACGCTGGTCAAGGAGGTCTCCGACTCGCTGCATCTGCGGCGGTTCTGTCGCATCGGGCTGTGGGACCGAGTGCCGGACGAGTCAACGATCCGCAAGCTCGTGCGCCGCCTCGGCGCGGACGTGATCGAGGACATCTGCTCGCAGGTGATCGCCGAGGCGACGAGCCCTCGGGCGGGCGCTCGGCGCTTCGTCGTGCGGGCCGGCCGGATCGATTCCACCGTCGTGGAGTCAGACATCCGCTATCCGACCGACCTCGGGCTCGCGCAGGATGCCGCGCGGGCGCTCGCGCGCGAGGCCGTCAAAGCGCGAGGGCTGGCCGGCGCCGGGGCGCCGCGGGTCAAGGATCGCTCGCGCGCGATCGCGAGCCGGCTGCGCCGGGTCAACCGCTCGGTCGCGGCCCGCACCGGACACAGCAGGCCGCTGGCATTGCGGCTGACCGGCGAAGCGGGCGAACTGCTGGCCGCCTCGATCCGCGAAGCGCGCCGGCTCGTCGCTCGTTTGCGCGAACGCGCCCGCGGTCGCGGCGCTGCCGCCAAACAGGCGGCGGCCGCCCGGCTCGAGCGGTTCTGCGTGCTGGCCGAGAAGGTCTGCACGCAGATCAAGCTGCGGCTCGCGGGCAAGCCAATCACCGACCGGCTGGTCTCGATCAGCGACCCCGACGCCCGACCGATCCGCAAGGGCAAGCTCAACAAGCCGACCGAGTTCGGCTACGTCATGCAGCTCACCGAGCTGTGCGAGAACACGCGCCGCGGCGCCCGCGGCCTGATCCTGCCGGCCAGCACCGGGCTCGGATCGCTCAACGAGTCCCAGCTGCTGCCGGCCACCGGCCAGCGACTCGGCGAGCTCAACCTGCGGCCACGTGAGATCGCACTCGACGGCGGCTTCACAGCCGGCCCCGTCCGCCAGCACCTGCCCGAACCCGACCGGCTCTTCATCAGCGGCCACCACGCCCCACACGCCCGCAAGACCAACCGGCGGCT
>NZ_KE384480.1:404598-1031583 GCF_000425945.1 Candidatus Solirubrobacter pratensis | reverse complement strand
GCTCGCGAAGTTCCGCGTCGGCGCCGAGGGTCGCATCAGTCACCTCAAGCGACGCTACGGCCTTGACCGATCCCGGCTCAAAGGCCACACCGGCGCCCGCACCTGGGCCGCCTGGGCGATCCTCGCCTACAACCTCGACACCCTCGCCCTCAGAATCGCCTGACCGGCCCCGGCCAGGCCCGCCCGAGGCCGGCCCAGCGGACCGACACCCGCGGCCCACCGCAGCCATCCGACCCGGCTGACAGGATCATCACCGGATCGCGGTGCCGCCCGCCCGCGGCCTGCCCGATGAACGGCCGCGCCGCCCGCGCGGCCGTTCTCACTTCACCCGTTTATCCGGGGGAAGTAGCTAGCACCCAAGGCGCCCGACGCTTCAGCCCCGGTTTCGTCAGCGAGTCCACGGCCGCGGCCTCCCGTCCCTGAACACCTAGACCTGCTCGCCGCCGCCTCCCATGGAGCGTTGAACGCCCGGGCAAGCCGCAGCAGAACCACGAGTGCTGCTCGTCGTCCGAAGCGACAGCCAAGTGATCGCCTTTCGAGGCGGCTCCCTCACCGTAGTCAGCAAGAGCAGCGGTTGTGTCGAACCGAAGAGCACGGCGAGCAGCGCCACTGCTGGGACCGAGCGTCGATGATAGCGGTAGTCCTGTCGGGACCCGAAGACGGATGCACATGACCACCGACGACAAGGAGCGCCGCTAGCCGATATGAACGAGTACGACCGAAACTTCTGGGAACAGCGCTGGTCGCAAGCCCTGCGCGCGCACGGGGATCGCGTCGCGCAGCGGCCCCCGAACGCCCATCTGACCGCCGAGATCGGTGACCTGCGTCCGGGACGCGCTCTCGACGCGGGCTGCGGCCACGGGTCCGACACGCTCTGGCTCGCTGCGCGCGGATGGCACGTGACCGCGGTTGACTTCGCCGCGACGGCCTTGGCTTATGCCCGGTCGACGGCCGAGGCCATAGGACGGGACGTCGCCGAGCGCATCGACTGGGTCGAGGCCGATCTTGCGACCTGGACGCCTCAGCGGGACGAGTACGACCTGGTGGTCTGCCTGTATGTCCACGCGGCGGGATCAGTTGAGGAGATGGTGCAGCGGATGGCGACAGGGGTCGCTCGCGGCGGGACCCTGTTCCTCGTTGGCCATCGCCCGATCGACCCGGCCACCGGAGCCGCGACGGCCGCGGCCGGGCAGGTGCAGGTCTCTGTCGAGGCCGCGCTCGCCGCCCTCGATCCGGGCCAGTGGCAGCCGATCGTCTCCGATGAGCGTCCGCGGCCGATGGCCGGTACCGGCGTCGATGCGGTGATCCGAGCGCGACGCCGCTCCTGACGACCGAGAAGCTCAGCAGCGAGCCGCCGCGGCCGCCCGGCGCTGTCGCGTTCCATGCGCAGCGGCCATGAGAGAGCAGTCTCTCGTCATGTCTACTTCAGTGCTGCTCAACGCCGCCGGCCGTCGCCGTTCGCCGGCCACGATGCCCGGTCACCACCGCGGCCGTCCTCCTCGCAACAAGGGCCGCCTGTACCCCGCCGATCCGCCGACGGTGGAAGAGATCGTCGCGGTCATGCGCTGCGCGGGCCAGACCGCGCACGGGCTGCGCGTGCGGGCGCTGATCGTGGTGCTGTGGCGCGCCGGCCTGCGGATCAGCGAGGCGCTCGCCCTGGCCGAAAGCGATCTTGACCGCAGCACCGGCGCAATTCTCGTGCGACGGGGGAAGGGCGGCAAGCGTCGCGAGGTCGGCATGGACCGCTGGGGATGGCAGCAGATCGAGCCGTGGCTGAACTTCCGCCCCGCCCTGCCGGTCGGCGCGTTGCTGTGCGTCATGCAGGGACCGACCGCCGGCCGGCCGTGGTCGCCGACGGCGGCGCGCCGCACGCTGCGCGACCTTGCCGTGACCGCCGGCGTGCGCCGACGCTTCGCGCCGCATCAACTTCGCCACGCGTACGCGGTCGAGATGGCTCGCGAAGGCGTCCCGCTCACCGTCGTTCAGCGCCAGCTCGGCCACGCCAACCTCGGGATCACGTCCATCTACCTCCAAGGCATCGACAACAGCGAAATCATCAACACTGTCCTCGCCCGCCCGGCACCCACGTCGCCCGCCAGCGCCGGACTTCGCTGATCGCTGTCGCCGACGCGGCGACTCGCGGTCGCCGCGGCCCTGGTGGTCATGCCTCGGAGCGGGAGCTCCGTGCCCGGGCCGAATCTGGGCTCAGGATCGCCTAGAACAGGCTCCTGCGTTTGGCGAGGAGCGGGTGCCGACCGCACTTTCTCCGGAGACCTGCTCCTGCCGCGGCTCGGGCGTGTCGCTCTCGGTGCCCCGCGATGGTGTCCGTATAGCCTTCCGGTCCGGGGACGCCCTTCCGGACAGGCTCTGCGGGACATCGGAACACCGGACCGGCGTGAAGGTCCCAAACCGCGGGGGCGTTGCTGCAAGACGTTCTGGCTACGGACCGATCCCTGCCGGGCGCTGGGCGCTGACCCCCCGGGCGACGCGGAACTCCGCGGCGACCTCGCGTGTCGCCGCCTCGGCTCCAAGCGGAAATACGTGAAGTGCATCTACGCGCGAGATACTGGCAAGGCCGGCCGCCAGTTCACGCGCTAGGTCGATTCCGCCGCCGCGACTGATCTGCGCCAGGGCTCGCTGAGGAATCGCGACCCCCGGTAGCGCGCAGGCGCGCTCTGCCATGTGCGCGCCGCGGAGCAGCGCGACGCTTGCGTAGAACCGCACGTCGGCGAGGGTGTCCTCGGCGGCTGAGAGGAACGCTTCCAAGCGCCCGAGGTCGAAGATCATCTGCGACTGCAGGAAGGTTGCTCCAGCGGCGATCTTGCGCCGCAGGAGCCGCAACTCCCGGTCGACGTCCTTGGCGAAGGGATTGACGACCGCCCCGACCGCCAGCGGGCGCGGGGCGCTCCATGCCGACGCGCTCGCAATGAGCTGCGTGGCGGTCATGTCGGCCACATGTTCGATGCCAGCCACCGGATCGCCCTGCATGCAGAGGACCGCCTCAGCGCCGAGCGCCGCCGCGCCCACGACCTGGGACTGCAGGGCAAGCCGGTTGCGATCGCGGCAGGAAACGTGGACGATTGTCCCCACGCGCTGCTCCCGCGCGAGCGCTACCGCAGCCAGCGGCGACATCCGCGGCTGGCCGGCGTGGTTGTCGGTCAACCCAACGACGTCGACGGTGTCGGCCAGAACGGCGATCCGGTCGCTGACGCGCGCGCCATCGGCTTGGGCCGGCAGCGAGATCTCCGCGGACGTCAGGGCGGTCAGCGACACGTCCGCCGAAGCCTAGCCCGTCGGTCCGTCAGGCCGACCATGCGTCGTTAGAGGATCGGGAACGGTGCGGGGCGGGACCAATCCGGCGACGTAAGCGGTCCTGCAACGCGCGGAAAGGAGGCTGCGCCTTCGGCCGCCGGCAGCGCTGCTGTCGCTACTCCCTTCGCCTGGTAGCGCGAGTCCAGGTGTCGCATAGTGGTGTGATGGTCGGTCGGCCCGATCCGGCCCGCCACGTACGTTCGTCTGGCGCGCTCAAGGACGAGCCGCCGCCGGGCTATATGCTCGGACAGAGCGTTGGAACCGTTGAAAGCGTTGAAAACGACAGCAGCGGGACCTATGCTCGGATGGTCCGAGCATCGAGAATCAGAGCCTCAAGCCATGGCAGATCTCCTCAACAGCAATGAGCTCGCCCAGCAGCTCGGCGTTGCCGCGAGCACCGTGCGCTACTACCGCTCGTCGGGGCGGATCAGCCCGGCGCGCCAGACACCGGGCGGCCACGCCCGCTGGTCGCTGGAGCAGGTGCGCCGTCAGCTCGCCGAGCGGCCCGCGGCGGCGATCACCGGCTTGACCGAGGAGCACTTCGCGCCGCTGGGTGTCAACGACATCGGCGGACGGGGCGCGGGAGCGATGCCGCCGGAGATGGTCGCGCTCGGCGTGCGCGAGAGCGCCGCCCCGGTCATCGACGACGAGCGGTTCGACGCCGCACGCCATCGCTGGGGTGGTCGGCTGGCCGGTCTTCGTCGCCCGCGCGCCGTCGCCTAGATGGTCCGCCGCTCAGACGAGGACAAGGCCGAGATCGAACAGCTCGCCCAGGGCCTGTGGCAGGGCGATCTGCTCGCCGCGCCGCTGGTCCCGGTGCTGGAGTCGCCGCACAGCACGTTCCTTGACGGCGTCGACGAACTGGATCCCGTCGACGAGCACGGCCTGTGGACGGTCGCCGCGCAGCAGATCGACACCGGCTGGGGCGCAATCGTCACGCAGACCTGCGACCTGGTCCGCCACCCCGACAAGGTGCCGTTCCTGCAGCTCATGCCTGTCGTCGAGCTCGACGAGGTGACGTGGAAGGCCGCGCACTACAGCAGCCGCGGCGACTACTTCGCGTTGCCGGCGATCGGCGCGGCCGGTCTCGTCTTCCCCGCGATCGACAGCCAGCTCAGCTTCCCGGTCTCCAAGGCGGTGCTCGGGCACGCCGAGATCCCGCGCGCCGCCGCGCCCCTGGACCCGGCCGCGCGCGTGCTGCTGTCCTCCTGGCTGATGCGCCGCGTCGGCCGTTACGCGTTTCCCAACGCCCTGGAGGGCCACGTCCTCAGCCACCTGCGCACCAAGATCGCCAAGTCGATCGGCAAGAACTCCATGGCGGGGCGGTTCGCCGACGCGCTACTGGGCGTGTGGTGCTCGACGGAGTGGGCGGCCACCGTGTCGTTGATCTTCATCGTCGACCCCAACCGGCTGGCCTCACAGCAGACCATCGACGCCGAGAAGGCGATGGGCGAGATCGTCAACCCGATCCGCAAGCGGCTGGCCGAGGACGGCGTCAAGGTCCAGGTCATCCCGACGGCGCGAACGCTGGACAAGGTCTCCGCCCAGCAACTCTTCATCGAGCATCGCCAAGTCGACATGGACGTCCTGCCCACCGACGAGTTCACCGCCAAGGCCTCGCTGGAGGCCCTGGCCGCGCTGGGCGCCGACGCCGCGCAGGACTGACCGACGACGCTGGGCGGCTACTGCCCCGCGGCGCCAGCCGCGCTGCCGGCCGGCACCTACAGACGCGGCCACGCCCGGCGGATCGCGACTCGCCGACCGCCGCATCGTGGACCAGCAGCACTGCGGGGCCGCCTGCCGGCTGCCGTCCGAGTGCGAGCACAAGGTGCGGGCGGGCCATCACACCGCTATGCAACAGCGGGGCGCGAGTCAGGTGTCGGTCGGGCGCGCTTGCGCCTTCCATCGCGGCGAGGCTGCGACTGCCCCGGGCTTCGGGAAGTAGGGTTGCCCGAGGCAAACCAAGCCGAGGCACCATCGTGCTCGCCCCGCCGAATCCGCTGCGCTCGGTGACGATCGACGCACCGTACATCACGTCGTTCCTCGCCCAGCAACCGAGCGGACCCGTCGTTCTCGCCGGCCACTCCTGCTGAGGCTTCGTCACCAACGCCGCGACCGGCGCGAGAACGAGGGCGCTGGTCTACGCCGACGCGTTCATCCAAAACGAGGGCGAGACCGCCTTCCAGATCCTCGGCGGCTCCGGATTGGCGTTCGGCATCCCCGATCCGACGGCCGTATTCGACCTCAGGTACCCGGGCGCGCCGGAGGGCGATGTCGAGGCGTGCCCCAAGCCCGACACCGTGCATATCTCGTGCGCGCAAGACCTTCCAGAGGCCGACCCCGCGACATCCAAGGCAAAGAGCGGCTGGCCGTTCCATGGCGAGAGATCCTCTGGGCTCTGCGCCGCCTCGAAGCCCGCGGCCTGATCCGGGGCGGGCGGTTCGTCACCGGCGAGCAGTTCGCCGACGAGACAACTGCGCACCTCTTGCACCAGCGCCGCGGACGAGCCGTCACCGAGCGACTCGCCTCTCTCGCACGAACATGGCGACGGGCCGCCTGCCCAAACGCTCATAGAGCCACCGGTGGCGGGGAGCAGCATCGCGGGCGGCAACACCGGGATGACCACACGCAGCGAGAGCGGCCGGCCCACGCGAGAGCGCTCGGCTCCGCCGACGCGGTCGAGCCTTCCCGGTACGAGTCCGGTACCGGAACCCCGGCGTAAGACGCCCACGAGTGACGAATCTGCCGCCTCGCTCGAAGCCCGAGAAAGAGGGGGTTTCCAGGGAAAAGCGAGCTTTACTCGGGGCTCCGACTTGATCTTGCCATGCAGAAGGTCGAGGGTTCGAGTCCCTTCAGCCGCTCCTAACGAAAGCCCTGCAAACGCGGGGCTTTCGCGGTTCTGGAGCGGGTTCGCCGGCGCCTGCTCGGACTTGGCGGACCACCATGGCGGACGAGCTGGTAGCTGCCGCGAAGCTCGCGCGGTCTCGGGGCCGCGGCGGCGTACGGCGCGCGTGCGATCGCGCGATCTCCGCGCCGTCGCTGTGCGGCCTCCGCGCCATGGCCTGCGTAGGCTCGCGCGGTCTCTGCGCCGCGGCAGCGTATGGCGCGAGGTCCGCGCAGCGGCCCTCGGGCGCCAGCGAACGGCGGGCATCGAGGGAGGCGAGCCGGTTTCGCGGAAAACGATCAGTCCCCGCCGGGGGGGTGCCTCACCTTCCTTCGACATGTTCGAAGGTTCGTAGGGCACCCCCTGCGGCGAAGCGCGGTCGTGATCGGAAACGCTCGGTTCTGCTCCGACGATGATCGATCGAGCGCGGTATCCGCCGCGCGGGCCGCCACCAGCTCCGGCCCGCCCTCGATGCGCAGTTCCGGCCCGCCACGGCGCCTCGCGGGCCGCCACCAGCTCCGGGCCTGCCCCCGGATGCGCCACCCCGCCCCGCGAGCCGCCACCAGCTCCGGACCCGCCCCGACGCGCAGCCCGCCACCCCACCACGCACCTACGACAGCGCCCCGACGCCGAGGATCGCGCGCCGGTCGCGTCGCCAGGCGCCCGCGACGTCGCCGCGCATCGCCGCCGTCCAGCACGGTGGTGTTGTTCCACTCCCGGTCGTTGAGCGTCCTCGAGACGACGAACTCCGGCATCGAGTCGAGCTTGTCGGCGAGCTCGCTCTCGCGCTGCGATGGCTGCTGCGGCCCGTCGAGCCCCGGGGCTACGTGCTTCACGCGCGTGCGGTGACGAGCTGGCGCCGGCGACCTCGACATCCGTGAATCGCGCGCGCCGGACGAGCGCAGCGAGCCGGTCGTCGTACAGATGGACGCGACTGGCCGACGGCTCGGGGACCGCCGGCACGCCTCGGAGCGCCGGGAGCTTGCGTACATCGCCAGGCGACCGCGCGGGGTCATCACAAGATGAGACTCACCCATGACCGCGACGGGATCCCCAGGAACATGAAACGACCGACATCGAACGCGGCGTCGGCGAACGGCAGCGCCTCGGCCGGGCAAGGAGCACGTCGGCCCCCGGCGCCCGCTCGCGTGCCAGCCCCACCATCTCCTCGCTGTGATCGACGCCGGTGGCGGCCGTCCCGCAGGCGACGGCGTCGCATGGGGCCCAGCCGGAGCGCGTCGAGGATGGCCCGGTGTAATCCGAACCGGCGCAGGACCGGTATCGCGGGGTCGGCGCTCATCGCCCAACTCTAGGACCCGGATGTCGACGGTCCGTGGAGCAGTCCTGCCCGCGCCGAGGACCAGGGCGGTCGCACGGCGCGTTTTCTAACGTTGGGGCCCGAGGTGACACAGCGGTGGACGCTGGCGCTTCGGACGGTACCGGCCAGGTGGTTCGATCCCCTGACTGACTGAGGGTTCACTTGTGAGCCACAACGCCGAGACGATTGCCGAGCAGGTCGCTTGGCTGCGACCGCACGCCTGGCACCACGCCGCTCCGGGACATCGGCTCATCCGCCGCGGGCGGCTGTCCGCACGCCTGTCAGCGGCGCCGGGCGGTGGAGTCGTCCTGGTCTGCGGACCGGCCGGGAGTGGCAAGTCCATGTTGCTGCGGTCGTGGGTCGAAGCAGAAGATCTCGGCGGTCGCGTGGCCTGGGTATCGGTCGAGCGAGGCGAGCGCGATGGGCAGCGCTTCTGGGTGGCGGTGGTGCATGAGGTGGCTGCGGCGGTCAGCGGGGATCGCCTCGTCAGGCATGTGAGCCCGGCGCCGGGCCTTCTCGCCCATGTGGTGGTCGAGCGGCTGCTCGCCGATCTGCAGGCGCTCGAGCACCCCGTCGTGCTGGTCATCGACGACCTCCACGAGCTCGACTCCACCGACGGGCTCGACTGTCTGGAGCTTTTCCTGCAACGTGTGCCGGCCCAGATGCGGGTCGCGCTGGGAACCCGGGTGGAGCCGCGGCTTGGGTTGCATCGCCTGCGTCTGGAGGGTGTGCTGACGGAGATTCGAGATCCGGACCTTCGCTTCTCGATACCCGAGACGCGGGAGCTTCTCGAGGAAGCGGGGATCAGCCTCTCCGACGGCGCCGTAGCCCTGCTGCACCATCGCACCGAAGGCTGGGCCGCCGGCCTCCGGCTGGCGGCGATCACGCTCGCCGGCCATCCCGACCCGGAGCGGTTCGTCACCGAGTTCTGCGGCGGCGATCGCAACGTGGGCGACTATCTCCTCGCCGAGGTGCTGGAGCGCCGGACGCCGGAGGCACGCGACCTTCTGTTGCGCACGTCCGTGCTGGACCGCGTCAGCGGTCCGCTGGCCGACGTCCTCACCGGCGGCTCGGGGTCCGAGCGGATCCTCCAATGCCTCGAGGATCACAACGCATTCGTCACAGCGCTCGACGCCGGGCGGTCCTGGTTTCGCTACCACCGCCTCTTCGCCGACCTCCTGGAGCGCGAGCTGCGCCGGACCGACGCGACGATCATCCGGCCGTTGCATCGTGCCGCCGCGCGGTGGTACGAGCAGCACGAGTACGTCGTCGAGGCGACTCGCCACGCGCAGGCCGGCCATGACTGGTCGCACGCCGGCCGCATGCTCGCCGAGCACTTTCTCGATCTGACCCTGGACGGGCGTGCGGCGACCATCCACGCGCTGCTGGCCGCCTTTCCGACCGAAGCGCAAGCAACCGACGCGGAGCTTGCGATCGCGTTCACCGGAGCGGCGATCATGGACGGCGCGGTCGACGAGGCCGATGTGCACATCCGCCACGCCGAGGGGCTCGCCACCGGGGTCCCAGCGGAGCGAAGGCGGCGCTTCGACCTTCGCGTGTCGGGCATGCGAGTGTGGCTGGCCTGCTGGCGCGGCGACCTGGAAGCCCTGTCGGAGGCGATGCGATCGCTCCAGGCGGCGTTGGCCGCTCCCATGCCCCAGGAGCTCGCCCTCGACAAGGATGTCTACGCCATGGCGCTGGTGAACCTGGGCACCGCCGAGCTCTGGGCGTCGCAGCTCGAGGATGCCCGCCGTGACCTGCAACGAGCACTCGCGCTGGCGCGCCGGATCCGACGGCCCTATCTCGAGATCAGCTGTCTCGCGTACCTCGGCCTCGCGTCGGTGCTCAACGGGTCGCCGTTCTCCGTCATGGTCGAGCTCGCTGACGAGGCGGTGACCATCGGCGAGTCCAATGGCTGGGGTGAGCACCCGGTCCTCGCCAGCGCTCTGGCGGTACGCGGGACCGCCTACGTGTGGCTCGGTCGCTTCCAGGACGCGGAGCGATCGCTCGATCGCGCAGAGCGCACGCTGCGCCACGATCGCGAACCCGGCCTCGTGTTCCTCCTGCAATACGGGGGCGGGCTGCTGCGCTTCGCACAGGGTCGGCTCGACGACGCGCTCGCGGCGTTCAGGGCGGCGGAGGGGGTGCAGCGGTTGCTCGCGTCCGAGCACGCGCTCGGTGTCGCGCTGCAGAGCCGGCTGGTGCACACCCACGTGGCGCTCGGCGACACCGTGGCGGCCCGCGCCTGCCTCGCCGGCATCGATCCGCAGTTGCGCGACCGCACGGTCCTCCGGGTCTCCGAGGCGGCCCTCTGTCTCGCCGAGGGAAGACCACAGGACGCCGTCGACGTCGTCGCGCCCGCGCTCGAGCCCGTGGACGAGCCGATCCGCTTCGCAGGGTCGCGAATCCAGGCGCTGCTGTACGACGCCGTCGCCCGCGATCGGCTCGGGGACCCGCGCGCCGCCGAGCGCTCCCTCGATCGGGCGCTCGAGCTCGCGACCACCCAGCGGCTCATCCTGCCCTTCGTGCTGCCGCCTGCGCGGGATCTGCTCAAGGACCACCCACGCCGGCGCACCGCCGACCCGGCGCAGCTGACGGCGATCCTCGAGGTGTTAGCCGGATGCTCGCCGCCCACTGATGAGGCGATGCCACGGTCGGACGAGCTCAGCCCGGCTGAACTGCGGGTTCTCAGCTACCTGCCCGGCAGCCTCAAAGCGGACGAGATCGCCGGAGAGCTGTACCTCTCGGCCAACACCGTCCGCACGCACCTCCGCCACATCTACGCCAAGCTCGACGCGCACACGCGTCGCGAAGCAGTCACCCGCGCCCGCGAGCGCGGGCTCTTCGTCCGGCGTTGACTCGCACCGCCGAACCAGCAGCGGCGGGCCGCGCAGCAGTCGTCCTCAGCGAAGTGCTGCCGGCGAGCCTGGTCAGCCGCTCGGCGGGGTTCCCCAGCCGCCTCCCCCGGGCGTGCGGACGCTCACCACGTCGCCCGCCGCCAGCTCGCGGGTTGCCTTCGGCGCCAGAGACTCGCAGTTGAGCCGGTTCTCGCCGGGCTGCCCGGGCTCGCCGCCCTGCAGCCCCGCCGGCCGGTGGCGGCGCCGGTCGGTGAGCAGCGAGAGGGTCGCGGGCTCCAGGACGCGGATCACGCGCTCGATCCCGTCGCCGCCGTGATGCCGGCCCGCCCCGCCCGAGTCGTCCACGAGCGCGTAGGACTCCACGCGCATCGGATACTCGGTCTCGAGCGCCTCGATCGGCGTGTTGAGCGTGTTGCTCATGCCGACGTGGACGCCGGACGGTCCCGGGCCCCGGGGGCCGGCGCCCTGGCCGCCGCCGATCGTCTCGTAGTAGGTCCAGCCGGCGCCGCCGATGACGACGTTGTTCATCGTGCCCTGCCCCTGGGCAGGGAGCCCGTCGATGAGCTCGGCCAGCGCCAGCAGGACGGTGTCGGCGACGCGCTGGCTGGTCTCCACGTTGCCGGCCACGACGGCCGACGGTCGTTGTGCGCACACCAGCGACCGACCGGGCACGCGGATGTCCAGCGGCGCGAACGAGCCGGCGTTGGCGGGGATGTCGCTCGGCAGCAGCACGCGCAACGCGAACAGGCACGCCGAGCGGGTGACCGCGATCGTGCAGTTGACGTTGCCGGCAACCGCCGAGGCCGTGCCGTCGAAGTCGATGACGAGACGGTCGCCGTCGATGGTGACGCGGACGCGGATGGGGATGTCTTCGTCGGTGACCCCGTCACCCTCGATCTCGCTCCCGGCCGTGGCGGTCCCGTCGGGCAGGCTTCTCAGCGTCTCGCGCGTGCGCCGCTCGGTGTAGTCGATCACCTCGGTGAAGGCGGTCTCGACCTGCTCGCGACCGCGGCGCTGGATCAGCTCGCCGAGCCGGGCCTCGGCGAGGCGGTTTGCCGCGATCTGGGCGCGGAGGTCGCCGCGCCGGACGTCCGGAGTCCGGACGTTGGCCTGGATCAGCTCGAGCACGTCGCTGACGTACTCGCCGTCACGGACGAGTCGCACAGGCGGGATGATCAGCCCTTCCTGGAAGATGGAGCGAGAGTCCGCGGGCATGGAGCCCGGGCTCATGCCGCCGACATCGGAGTGATGCGCGCGCGTGACCGCGAATCCGATCACCTCACCCTCTGGGGCCAGCGGGGAGACCAGGGTGATGTCGGGGAGGTGCGTCCCGCCGGAGAACGGGTCGTTGATCGCGAACACGTCGCCGGGGCGGGGGTCGCGTGCCATCACGGACGCCACCGCCTCGGGCATGGCGCCGAGGTGGACCGGAATGTGCTCGGCTTGGGCGACCATCCGGCCGCGGGCGTCGAACAGCGCCGCCGAGCAGTCGCGGCGCTCCTTGATGTTCGACGAGTACGCGCCGCGGATGAGGACGGCCCCCATCTCCTCGGCGATGCCCGCGAGCGCGCTCGACAGGACGGACAGCGTGACGGGGTCCAGCCTGCGCTGATCGGTGATCGTCATGTCAGTCTCGCTCCAGCACGAGCGTCCCGGCGGGGTCGACCTCGCCACGCCAGCCGGGACGCACCAGGCAGGTCGCCTCGGCAAACTCCACGATCGCCGGTCCGACCACTGTGCTGCCGCTCCCCATGCGGTCGCGCCCCAGGACGTCGACCGTGCGCCACTCGCCCTCGATGTGGACCTCGCGGCGGCTGCACACGGCGTCGCCCCGGCCCGTGGGCTCGCGCAGCGGCGGCTTGACGACGGGCTCGATCGCGACCAGGCGCAGCGCCACGAGCTCGACCGGCTCTTCCGGCATCGCGTACCCGTAGCGCCGCTCGTGAGCGTCGTGGAGGCGCTCGGCGAGCGCGTCGAGGTCGTCGCCGTCCACCGTCAGCTCGAACGCCTGCCGGCGATAGCGCAGGTCGGCGCGGCGCGTGATCTGCGGGTCGTGCAGTGCCTCGCGGGCCTCGCGCTCGAGGGCTTGGAAGCCGTCCTCGATCGCGGCGCGGCCGAGGTCGTCCAGGCCGCCGATCAGCGGATGCACGAAATCTCGCCGCAGGTCGGAGATGGCGAGGCCGAGGGCGCTGAGGACGCCACTCGCGCGCGGGACCAGCACGCTGCGCATCCCGAGCTCCTCGGCGAGCGAGCACGCGTGCATCCCGCCCGCGCCGCCGAACGCCGCCAGCGCGAAGTCGCGCGGGTCCAGCCCGCGCTCCACGCTCACCACGCGCAGCGCGCGCACCATCTCGGCGTCGGCGACGCGGATGACGCCGAGCGCGGTCTCCAGCGCGTCCAGGCCCAGCCGCCGCCCTACCTGCGAGAGCGCTTGCTCCGCGAGCGCACGGCGCAGGACGACCTCCCCGCCGCCCAGCACGGCGCCGTCGGCGAGCAGCCCGATGAAGAGGTTCGCGTCGGTGACCGTCGGCTCGGTGCCGCCGCGGTCGTAGCACGCGGGACCCGGCACGGCGCCCGCCGACTCCGGGCCCACGCGCAGCGCTCCGCCGGCGTCCGCGCGGGCGATCGATCCGCCGCCGGCGCTGACCGTGTGGACGTCGACCATCGGGTGGCGGATCGGCACGCCGGCCACGACTGCGTCCGTCGTGGTCTGCGCCTCGCCGTCGACGATCGGGGCGACGTCGGTGCTCGTGCCGCCCATGTCGAACGTCAACAGGTTGCCGTAGCCGCTCGCCTCGCCGACATAGGCCGCGCCGACCACCCCGCCGGCGGGACCCGACAGCACGCAGCCCGACGCCAGCGCGGCCGCCGTGGGCAGCTCGACCACGCCGCCGGAGGACTGCATGACGCGTGGCTCCGGCACATCTGCGTCGACCACCTTGCGGGCAAGGTTCTGCAGGTACGCCGCGAGCTTCGGCGCCAGGTAGGCATCCGCGGCGGTGGTGGCGAACCGCTCGTACTCGCGGAACTCCGGCAGCACCTCGCAGGACAGCGAGACGTGCACGTCGGGCAGCGCTGCACGGATCGCCTCGCCCACACGACGCTCGTGCTCCGGGTGGTCGAAGGCGAACAGCAGGCAGACGGCGACAGAGTCGACGCCGCTCTCGGCCAGCCGCGCCACCACGTCGCGGACGCCGGCCTCGTCAAGCGCGATGAGCTCGCCCTCCGGCCCCATGCGCTCACGAACGCAGAACCGCAGCTCGCGGGGGATCAGGCCCGGCGGCCGGTCCTGCGTGAGGTCGTACAAGTGCGGACGGTTCTGCCTGCCGATCTCCAGGATGTCCCGGAAGCCGGCGGTGGTCACGAGCGCGGTCCGCGCGCCCCGCCGCTCCAACAGCGCATTCGTCGCGACCGTCATCCCGTGCGCGAAGGCCTCCACGCCGGCGACCTCGCCCGCCCGCACCGCGGCCAGCACGCCCTCGGACTGGTCGGCAGGCGTCGACGGCACCTTGGCCGTACGCACGCGCCCGTCGACGAGCGCCACCAGGTCGGTGAACGTGCCACCGACATCGACGCCCAGCCGCGTCCCGGTCGCGCTGTTCAATGGAACACCCGCTGCAGCGGAGTCTCGGGCGCCTGCTCTGCCGCCAACTCCTCCGGTGCCCGCTCTGCCGTCAGCCGGATCGCGGCGGTCTCGCGAGCCACCAACACGGCGGTGATCGTGATGACCAGCGCCGCCAGGACGTACGCCGCCACGGCGAACCCCGTGCCGAAGCGGTCGAGCAGCGCGATGGCGATGATCGGGGCCAGCGCGCCGCCGAGCACCCCGGCGAGCTGATACCCCAGCGATGCCCCGGAGTAGCGCACCTCCGTGCCGAACAGCTCCGTGATGAAGGCGGCCTGCGGCCCGTACATCGCCGCATGGAACGCCAACCCACCCACCGCGGCCACGATGACCAAGCCTGCCGACTTGGTATCCAGCAGCGCGAAGAACGCGAACACCCAGGCGGCCGCGCCGATCGCGCCCCCGAGGTAGATCGGGCGCCTGCCGACCCGATCCGAGAGATATCCGAAGGTCGGGATGAGCACCAGCTGGCAGGCGGAGCCGATCAGCACGCCGTCGAGCGCAACGCTCTTCGACAGCCCCAGCTCGGTGGTCACGTACGTCAAGATGAACAGCGCGAAGGTGTAGAAGGCGACGTCGGTGCCGAAGCGCGCGGCGACCGCGATCGCGAGCTGCCGCGGATAGCACTTGACGACCTTGACCAGCGGCGCCTTCGCCTTCTCGCCCTGCTCCTCGAGCTGCTGGAACAGCGGCGACTCCTGGACGGTGAGCCGGATCCACAGGCCCACGCCGACCAGCACGGCGCTCAGCAGGAAGGGCAGGCGCCATCCCCACGACTGGAACGCGGAGTCCGACAGAACGGCCGCCATGACGGCCAGGACGCCGGCGGCCAGCAGGTTGCCGGCCGGCACCCCGACCTGGGGCCAGCTCGAATTCAGGCCGCGGCGCCGCTCCTCGCCGTGCTCGGCAACCATCAGCACGGCGCCGCCCCACTCGCCACCGAGGCCGAGGCCCTGCACGAAGCGCAGCGTCACCAGCAGGATCGGCGCGGCGACGCCGATGTCGCCGTAGGTCGGCAGGCAGCCGATCAGGAACGTGGCAGCGCCCATGATGATCAGCGTGATCACCAGGATCCGGCGGCGACCGACCCGGTCACCGTAGTGGCCGAAGAGCGCGCCGCCGATCGGCCGCGCGACGAACCCCACCGCGTACGTCGTAAAGGCCAGCAGCGTGCCCACGAGCGGGTCGAACGTCGGGAAGAACAGCTTGTTGAAGACGAGCGCCGCAGCAGTGCCGTAGAGGAAGAAGTCGTACCACTCCAGCGACGTCCCGATCAGAGACGCCCCGATGACCTTTCTCAGCCCACGCCCCCGAGCGGGCGGAACCGGTCGGGCCGCTGCGCTTGTGCTCATGAGCCGGCTCCCGGCGTTGCGGATCCCCAGTACCAGCAGGATTTCGTGTGCCTGAGCGACGTAAACCACGCGAACGGCGGAGGTCCGCCAGCGGACGCGTCGGACCCCGTCCGATGGACAGGAGTCGGACCTTTCGCGACGCCTCTACGTTGGCGAGGAATTAGAATTGCATGAGCGACGCAGTGCCATCGGACGGGAGCCGATGGACGCGTCGCCGCCGTGGGAGAGCGTGACGTCGTGAGCCTCCGTGATCGCTCCGGTCCCGTCGAAGCCGTCACATTCGACGTCGGCTTGACGCTGTTGTCCCGCCCCGGCCGAGTGCCGCGCAGGCGCCTTTCGGGTGAGCTGACGGCATGGCTGCAGGAGCGCGGGCTGCGTCTTGAGATCGATCGGTACAGGCGCTTGAGATCCGAGGCTGCGCTGGCCTTCGCCCGGCTCACCGCCGAGGGAAGGGAGCACGAGGCGTCGAAGGCGATCGACGACCTCGTGACCTCGCTCGAGCTCGACCTGACGGACCGGGACGGTGCAGAGGTCCGGCGAAGGCTGGAGCTCCTCTTCCGCGATTACCCGACTCGGCCCGCGGACGGCGCCGTCGATGCCCTCCGGCGCCTGCGCGAGCGGGGCGTCAAGCTCGGAATCGTCTCCAACCGGAGCGGCCGCCCCGGCTGGATGACCCGGCAGTACCTCGAGATCTGCGGGTTGGCCTGCTTCTTCGAGCCCGCGGCGATCGCATGGTCGGATGAGGTGGGCTGGCGCAAGCCGGACCCGCGGATCTTCCTCGTCGCCCTGCGAGCGCTCGGCACCGCCCCCCAGCGGGCCGCGCACGTTGGCGACAGCGTCAAGCGGGACGTCGTACCCGCAAGAGACCTGGGGATGCTGGCCATCCAGTACGTCGGCCTCCGAGAGGGTGCCGGCGGCTCACGCCGGGCGGACATCGTCATGCGCGATTACCGCGAGCTGCCGGCCATGCTCCGGCAGTACGGGCGGCCGGAGCGGTAGGCGCCTCGCGCAGGCCGTCAGCGCGCCGGCACCAGGTGCTCTGCCTCCTCGAGCAGCACGTCGGAGCGCTCACGCCATCGGGGCGGCCGGCGGAAGGCGAGGTAGTGGATGAGCTTGACGAGCTGGACGGCCTGGTACCAGACGAGCGCCTCCGCATCGACCTCGTCGGCGATCCCGTCCCGGAACGCCGCGGTCGCGGCGGCGGCCTGCGCCTGGATCCGCGGTCCGGTGCCCAGGCGGGATAGGCCGGCGAGCATCATCCCTGCGTCGACCTCCGCGGGGCCGTGACCGACGCCGTCGAGATCGAAGACACCCGGCCCGTCAGGCAACTCCACGACGTGCCGCGGTGAGAAGGCGCCGTGCAGGAGGATGGGATCGCGAGCGGCGGCCGGAGCCGCCGCGAGCACGTCCAGGAGCCGGGCGGTGCGCGCCGCCAGCGCCGGATCGGCGCTCCTGACGTGCGGCGACCACGGCTGCAGGCGCTCGAGCAGCACGCGCGGGCCGTAGGGGATCCCGACCTCGACCCGGGCACCGGCGGCAACGCGCAGCCAGGCCGCGGCGAGATCGCCCGCACGCCGACCCTCACCGGCGCGGATCAGCTCGCGCATCGAGCGCCCCGTGAACAGCGGCATGACGACGAAGGCGAGGTCGCGGTCGTAGGCCAGCAGCGGCGGCACGCTGGGCGCGTGGCCGTCGGCCAGACCGGCGGCTGCCAGCGCATCCATCGCGGTCACGAGCGGTGCGACGTCGGCCGCGTAGGCCTTGACGACGAGCGGCCCGGCCGGTGCTTGGACGAGCATGGTGCAGCGCTCGCCCGGGTGGTGCGCCAGCAGGCGCGCGCTGCCGTCGGCCACCCCCACGCCGTGACGGGCGAGCACCGCCTCGAGGCCCTCGTCACGGAACGCCGCAAGCGCGGGTAGGAGGGGATCGTCCGCGATCTCGCTCGACCGCATACGGCCAACGCTAACAATCCGGCGGACGCCGATGGGACACGTTCCGGCAGCGTCGCGATTCGCCTCTCGCCGCCACCGTGGGCTGCCGGTACCTTCTGATTGGGAGGCTGAGATGAACCACATCGCAGCGCAGCGCATGGCGATCCGATCGACGTGATCTGGACGATCGTCCGATTCCGCCGCTTCTTGCGCCCCTACCGGCTCAAGCTGGTGACGGGCACCGGCTTGACGCTCGCCAGCACGCTCTTCGCGCTTGCCCAGCCCTGGCCGCTGAAGATCATCATCGACAGCGTCCTGAAGGACCAGCCGCTCCATCTGCCCGGGCTGTCGTTCGTCGGCGATTGGAGCCCTGAGGATCTCCTGACCGCCGCGATCGCCGCATACATCGAGATACTGGTGCTCGGCGCGCTGTTCGACTTCCTCGGCACGTACCTGATGGACTCCAGTGGCGAGCGGCTGATCTCGGACGTGCGGGAGGCGGTGTTCGCGAGGTTGCAGCGCCTCTCGCTGCGGTTCCACAGCTCGCAGCGGACCGGCGACCTCACGTCGCGCCTGATGAGCGACATCGGACGTGTCCAGGACATGCTCGTGCAGTCGTTCTCGACCCTGGTCCCGAACGTCGCGATGCTCGTCGGGATGGTGGCGGTCATGTTGTGGATCGACTGGTCGTTCACACTCATCGCGCTCTCGGTCAGTCCGCTCCTGTTCCTGTCCGTGTACCGGTACACGGGCCGGATCAAGACCGCGTCCCGCGATGCACGCAAAAGAGAGGGACAACTCGCCGCGAGGGCGACCGAGGTGCTCGGGGCGGTCCCTGTCGTGCAGGCCTTCGCGCGCGAGAGCTACGAGGACGAACGGTTCTCGGAGCAGAGCTCGCACACGCTTGCCGCGAATCTCGAGGCCGTGATGCTGCAGGCCCAGTTCAGCCCCCTCGTCGACGTGCTCGCCGGTCTCGGCACCGCGGCGGTGCTCTGGGTGGGCACGAATCGGGTCCTGTCGGGCGAGCTCAGCCTCGGGACGCTGCTCGTCTTCATGTCCTACGTCGGATCGTTCTACAAGCCGATGCGCCAGCTCTCGAAGCTGTCCTACATCAGCAGCCGCGGCGTGGCCAGCGCGGAGCGCCTGTACGAGATCCTCGACGCCGACATCGACGTGCGCGACCTTCCGGGCGCGGCGCCGATGCCGGGTCTGCGTGGCGACGTCCGCTTCGAGCACGTCGAGCTGGCCTACGGCGACACGGTCGTGCTCCACGACGTCGACTTCCACGTGGAGTCCGGCGAGATGGTGGCCGTCGTCGGACCCACCGGAGCCGGCAAGTCGTCGCTGGTCAGCCTGATTCCGCGGTTCTTCGACCCTCGGCGCGGACGCGTCCTGGTCGATGACCGGGACGTGCGCGCGATCCAGCTGCGGTCGCTGCGCTCGCAGATCGCGATGGTGCTCCAGGAGCCGATCCTCTTCGAGGGCACGATCCGCGAGAACATCGCCTACGGTCGCGCCGGCGCGACCGACGCCGAGGTGCTTTCGGCGTCGAGGTCCGCCTTGGTGGACGATTTCGTGCAGCGACTGGCCGACGGCTACGACACCGTGATCGGCGAGCGCGGCGGCACGCTGTCGGGCGGCGAGCGCCAGCGGGTCTCGATCGCCCGTGCCCTCGTGCGTGACGCCCCCATCCTCATCCTCGATGAGCCGACGAGCGGGCTCGATCCCGCGTCCGAGCACCTGCTCATCGAGGCGCTCTCGAACCTGATCGTCGGCAGGACGACGTTCGTGATCGCGCACCGGATGTCGACGATCGTCTCGGCGCACCGCGTGCTCGTGATCGACCGCGGTCGCATCGTCGAGCAGGGCAGCCACGCAGATCTGATGGAGCTGCCCGATGGCCTGTACCGCCTGTTCCTCGAGCTGCAGCTGCAGTCCCCACCGCCGGCGGGCATGGGCGCGCGGCCGGGCGATGTGCGTGGCGGTCCAAGGCCTGACTGGTGGGGTAGACCGCCGCCGTAGGCAGCCGATAGGGTCGAAGCGCCCGCCTTCTGCCAGCAGAAAGAGTCGTGGCGCAGAATCCCTATCTCTTCATCGTCGGCTGTCCGAGGTCGGGGACCACGCTGTTGCGGCGGATGGTGGACGCCCATCCGCACATCGCGATGACCCGCGAGACGCACTGGATCCCGAAGATTCCCGAGCAGGGCATCGGCCTGACGCCGGACGGGCTCGTGACCCCCGAGCTCTTGGCGCACCTGCTCGATGACTGGCGATTCCGGCGGATGGAGGTGGACATTCCGCGGCTCCGCCGATCTGTCGGCTCGAGCGGAGGGATCTCCTATTCGCAGTTCGTCACGCTCGTGTTCGACCTCTTCGGCGAGCGCGAGGGAAAGCCGCTGGTGGGCGACAAGACTCCCGGCTACGGCGGGAAGATCGAGACGCTGCATGCACTCTGGGCGACAGCGCGGTTCGTCCACATCATCCGGGACGGACGCGACGTCTATCTGTCGCTGCGCGACTGGCGTCCAGAGCAGTTCGCCCGCGTCCCGGCGACCCCCGCGCACGACGCCGTCACCTCGGCCGCGAGCTTCTGGGCAGGCAGGGTCCAGGCCGCGCGCGAGGGAGGCCGTGCGCTGGGTTCCGGCCTGTACTACGAGGTCCGCTACGAGTCCTTGGTGGCCGAGCCCGATCGGGAGTGCCGAGCGCTATGCCGCTTCCTGGACGTGCCAGAGGACGACGCGATGGCTCGCTTCCACGAAGGCCGGACGCGGTCGGTGCCCGGCCTCGATGCGAAGAAGGCCTGGCTGCCCGCGACGAAGGGATTACGCGACTGGCGATCACAGATGCCGCCGGAGGAGGTCGAGCGCTTCGAGGCGACAGCGGGCGGACTGCTGAAGGACCTCGGTTATCCGATCCTGCGCGAGACCGCCGCTCGCGGCCGGCGGTAGTGGGCAGGAACCCGTATCTGTTCCTCGTCGGCGTCGCACGCTCCGGGACGACGCTGCTCCAGCGGATGCTCAATAACCATCCGCAGCTCGCCGTATCGAACGATCCGGCGTTCACGCACGTTCCGCTGCGGCGGCTGCCGGACGGGATCGACCCTCCGCTCACTCCGGACCTCGTGGAGTCCACGCTCGCGCTGCGAAGCTTCTCGCGCCTTCGGCTCCCCGAGGCCGCGGTGCGACAGGCCGCGGAGGGCGCCCGGACCTGGAGCGAGTTCGTGACCGGTGTCTACGACGCGGTCGCGCGGCAGGACGGCAAGCAGCTCGCGGGGGAGAAGATGGCCCGCTACGTCACGCATCTCCCCCAGCTCACTGAGCTGTTCCCGTGGGCGAGGATGGTGCACATCATGCGCGATGGCCGTGACGTGGCGCTCTCGCACCTGGAGTGGGCCCACGAGCGCCGCGGGCCGGGACGGCTGGCGCTCTGGCAGGAGGAGCCCGTCGCGGTCTCGGCGCTGTCGTGGCGCTGGATGGTGACCACGGGCAGGCGCGATGGAGCCGCACTGGGCCCGGCCCGTTACCACGAGGTGCGCTACGAGGAGCTCGTCGAGCGTGCCGAGGAGCCGCTCCGGGCGATCGCGAGGTTCCTCGAGCTCCCGTTCGCGGCGGAGATGCTGCGATACCACGAGGGCAAGGTTCGCGAGAACCCCGGGCTGACGGCCAAGCAGGCCTGGCTACCGCCGACGCCTGGCCTGCGCGACTGGCGCTCGCAGATGCGCCGTCGCGACCTCGAGCTCTTCGAGGCGATCGCCGGGGACCTCCTGTCGGACCTGGGCTACGAACGCGCCTTCGAGGAGATCTCGCCGGAGATCACGGCCGTTGCCGAGCGCTGTCGCATCTGGTGGCATGACGAGCACGCGCGGTCGCGCGTGGCGCGGGAAGGGCCGTTCGAGACCGTCGGCGACGCGGGGGCGCCGCCGGGCGAGAACACGCCATAGCCGGCGCCGGCGTTCAATGCGTGGGAACCCGTCGCCGAAGCCCCGCGCTCCGCACGGCGAGGTCCGCGTAGTCGGCGACGCGTTGCCGCCAGTCGCCGCTCTGGCGCGCGACCTCGATCGAGGCCAGCTTGAGGTGGGTGTAGCTCCTGAAGAACGTGAGGCGGGGCCGCACATCCGCCGGCCCCGATCCGAGGTAGCACTCGAGGAATCGTGCTCCCGCATCCGCGAAGCGGTCCGGGTCGGCTGCGCGGCGGTAGCCAAGCGCTTCCAGGTGCGCCAGGAAGTGGCCGACGTCCAGCGCAGGATCGCCGATGCTGAGCGAGTCGAAGTCGATGACGCCGATCCGGTCCGGCTGCCACAGCACATGGGCGTAGTAGAAGTCGCGGTGGATCATCGTGGACGCGCATCCGCCGGGGCCTGCGCCAATGCGATGGAGCTGGTCCCTCACCCGGTCCATGCGGGCGCGCCGGGGCGAGGAGAGGTGGGGGGCGACCACGGTGCACGCTTGGTCGACCTTGTCGAGCTCGTGAGCACGCGACTTCTCCTTCAAGCCCGGCACCGGGCAGGCGCGGTGCAGATTCGCCAGCCACCGCGCGCTGAGCGACAGCGGCGTTTCGCCCCTACCAGCGAGGAGCGGGTGGCGAAGGTCATCGCCGTCGAGATCCTCCTGCAGCGCCATGCCGAGCTCCGGCACGACTCCGAGCGATTCGGGGATCGTGGACGCGTCCGCGCCGGCGAAGGCCTCGGACCTCAGCGCGGCCATGAAGCCGTGGATCCGCGCCGCGAGGACCCGCCGCCTGTAGAGCTTCGCGATCACCGCGCGAGATCCGCCGGCGAGCCCGTCCGACCTGACCACGTATCTGATCGTGCACCGCTGGGCGGCCTTGTGGCTGAGGACCTCCGTGGTCAGCGCGGCGGCCGGAAGATCGGCGCCGGGCAGGCCGACCAATCGCGCGAGCGCTTCGAGCATGAGGTCGGGCCGCCACGCCTCTCGAAGCGTGGGAAGGCCCGGATCCTCGACCGGACCCGCTAGGCCGCCTGTAGGCATTCGGCCGCCTCCTCGAGCAGCAGATAGGGCAGCAGCGACGGCGCCCCTGGCGGCGGGCGGCAGGGCCTGCAGAAGCTGTGCAGTCCGCCCCGCAACAGCACGATGCCCTGGTGCAGGCGCGCTCGGGTGGCCAGTCCGGCACTCGGGCGTTCGGCGAGGTAGCAGTCGAGGAAGTGGCTTGCAAGCTCCCGCAGCTCACCCCGGCCGGTGGCGGCGGCGTCGTCGTGGAGGCTGGCCATGAAGTACCCCACGTCGGCGGCCGGGTCGCCGTAGCCGGCGCTGTCGACGTCGACGATCGACACCTGGTCCCCGTCGAGCAGCAGCTGCCGGGGTGCGTAGGCACCATGCACCAGCGTGCGCGGCGGGGAACTGGATGCGAGCGCCGGCGGCACCACCTCGAGGAGCATCTCCACGCGCTCGACCAGGCAAGGGGCGATGCATCGAAGCCGGCGCGCAAGCCTGCGGACCTCGTCCAGCTTGGGCGGCGGTGAGGGAAGGTCGGGCGGCGCGAGGTCATGAAGCGCGGCCAGCAGGCGGGCGGCGGCCGCGACCGCCTGCCGGCCGCCGCTTCCCGGCGTCGCCCCCGACAGCACCCGGTCCAGCGGCGTACCGGCAAGGCGCTCCATGAGCACGAGGTCGCGGTCCGCGACGTAGCGCAGCGGCGCCGGCACGGCGACCCCGCGGCCGCGGCTCACCGCGTGAACCGCGTTCAGCGCCGTCCACGCCTGCACTGCCTTGCCGTGGCGGGCGAAGAGCTTGCCGATCACCTCGCCGCCACCTGACGGGTACCCGAGGACCGCGCGACGGTGCGGGACATAGCGCAGGACCGTCACATCGGCGCGGCTGCCGTGGATCGCCGGCATGACCGCGCCGACCTCTGCCGGCTCGAGGGCCCACGGCAGGGACGGCAGCTTGAAGTCCATGGGAAAGAGCTCGACGAGATATCCACCGTCCTCCACCAAGACGGCGGCGGGCGTCATCGCCGTCCCGCCCGCGGCCATGGATGCGTAGCGATCGCGGTAGGCCTCACGCAGCACGTTGTCGCGGCGGATCGTGACGACGGCGTGCCGCGACTCGTGCGGGCGGTCGCCGCCGATCGTGAGTAGGACGACGCAGTCCCGGCCCGGCGAGTAGAACACGTTCTCGATGACCACCGAGTCGGTGGTCTGGGCCGCCAACGCGACCTGCACGCAGCGCTGCGCCGCGTCGGGCGACGTCGCGAGCTCGATGAGGGCGCGCTCGGGCTCGTCGAGCGGAATCCCTGGGGCGAGTGAAGGGCCTCCGCCGTGGGTCATGGCGCCGCCGGCATCCCGATCAGCGCCTGCGAGAGCTCGACGATGCGCCGAGCGTTCTGCTCCCACGTCCGTGAACCGTCCACCCGGGCGCGGGCCGCGGCAGCCATGCGCATGCCGCCGTCCGGCGCGGTCAGGATCGACGCGATCCTCTCCGCGAGGTCGTGCGCGTCCCCAGGCTCGTACAGGAGCCCGCTCTCGCCATCGTCCAGCACCTCCTCGACCTGGCCGATCCGAGCGCCGACGATCGGCTTGGCCATCGCCATCGCCTCGTAGAGCTTAAGCGGCGAGAAGTACTGCTCCGGCGCCTGCACGTAGGGGACGACGACGACGTCCATCGCCGCCATGTGCGCCGGCACCTCGTCATGGGGCACCGCGCCGGCCCAGGCCACATGCCGTTCCGCCGGCAGCAGCGTCCCGGTCAGCCGGCCATCGCCCACGATCAGGAGACGGACATCGGGATCTCGCCGGTGCAGCAGCCTGGCGGCGGAGACCAGCGTTCCGAGATCGTGCCAGGGCCTGAGGCTGCCGACGAATCCGATCACCCGCTTCCCGACCAGCCGGTGGCGGCGGCGGACGGCCTCCCCGGAGACGCCGGGCCGGAAGCGCGCCGGGTCGGCGCCGTTGGGCAGCAGCACGATCCGCTCGCGGGGCACGCCCACGCCGCGCACGTAGCGCTCCATCGCCCTCGAGATCACGATCACGGCGTCCGCACCGCTCAGGACGCGGCGCTCGAGCTCGCCCGCGGTCCGCCTCAGGGTCAGCTTGCGGTAGCGGACCTGCTCGTCCACGAGCGGGGCGTTCGCCTCGAGCAGGAACGGGACGCCGAGCTCCCGCGCGAGCTCGAGCCCGGCGTAGGAGAACAGCGCATAGCGCTCGTAGATGACGTCCGGCCGGAAGGCGGCCGCGCGCATCAACTCCTCGCGCAGGCACTCCGAGTACAACAGGGTCCGGACCTCGCCGATCACGTGGTTCCAGGGCGTATCCGCGCTCTCCTCGGCCATGAGGCGCACCACGTCGCCCACGGTGCCGGAGAGCGGCATCGCGCCTGAGGGATCGCCCGCGGCACCCGGGGCGTAGAGCTCGACCGAGTGCCCCATCGCGCGCAGCGCGCGAACGGTCTCCTGCACGTGGATGGAGCAACCGACGGTGCCGGCGACCGGGACGCCGAAGTCACAGCACAAGTACGCGATCCGCATCCCGGTCTCCTGGCGCCGGCAGCCCCAGGCTCTCGCCGAAGCGGCGATGGAGCTCGCGGACGCTGTGGCGAACGTCGAAGCACCGCTCCGCCTTGACGCGAGCCGCCACGCCGTAGCGCACGCGGAGGTCGCCGCGGTCGATGAGACGCTCGATCGCATCGGCAAGCTGCGCCGCGCTCCCCGGCTCGACCAGGATCCCGTTCTCGCCGTCGTCGACGATCTCGGGGATGCCGGTCAGGCGCGAGGCGACCACCGGCGTGCCGCAGCCGAACGCCTCGAGGAGGACCGTCGGCAACGCGTCCCGGTTGCCGTCCGAGCCGACGACCGCCGGCATCGCCACGACCTCCGCACGGCGGTAGTACGGGGCGAGCTCCTCCTGCGACCGCGGTCCGACGAGGTCGACCACGCCGTCGAGGCCGAGCCCGTGGATCTGATTCTCGAGCTCTCCGCGGAGCACGCCGTCGCCGACGATCTCGCAACGGACGTGCCGGCCGCGCCGGCGCAGGATCGAGCACGCGTCGATGAGATGGCGAAACCCCTTCTTCTCGATCAGCCGTCCCACAGCCACGACGAGCCCTGGCTCCCGCGGCACGGTCACGTCCGGCACGAACTTGCCGAGATCGACGCCGTTGTGGAGCGTCGTGACCTTTCCGTCGCCGGCGCCGAGCCGCTGCGACAGGTAGCGCTCGTTGTGCCGGCTCACCGTGACCGCGAAGCGCGCGTGGTCGGTCTTCTCGCGCAGCAGCCTGAAATCGACGTCGTCGCCATAGATGTCGCGGGCGTGCGCGGTGAAGCTGTACGGCGTGCCGGTGAGCATGCCGGCGAGCATCGCCACCCGCGTCGCGCCGTGCGAGAAGTGGGCGTGCAGATGACCGACGTCGCTGTCGAGCAGCAGGCGAGCGAGGCAACCGGCCTGCAGGAACCTGCGCCACGTGTCCGGGTTGCGCTCGCGCATGGTGTGCCCCAGGACGTAGCGCGCCGTCGCGCGGTAGAGATCCGACTCTCTGCGCCGCAGCTCGCGATGCGCCGACAGCACGCGGCGCGGATTGCGCTGCAACGGGTCGGGCAGGTAGGTCACCGGTGCGCGGATCAGACGCAGGTACGCGTGGCCGACCGGCGCCGGCGGCCTGCGATAGGAGTAGATCCGCACCGCGAGCCCCTGCCGCTCGAGCTCGAGGATCTCGTTGGCGATGAACGTCTCCGAGGTCTGGGGGAACATCCGCAGGACGTAGCCGACGGCGGTTCGCCGCTGCGCCATGTCAGATCACCTCCGCCGGGGACGCCAGCGGCCTGGCCGCGCGCCCGCCGCCGGCTTCGGCCCAGCCGCAGAGCAGGACGCTGGCGCGCTGGGCGCCGTCCATGGGTGGCAGGCCCGCCACGTCGGGGATGCCGTCGTCGTGGAGCAGGCGCGCGAGCTCCTCGGCGAGCGCGTCGGGCGTGAGGTCCCGCGGGTCGAGCGTGCGAATCAAGCTGCGCTCCGCGAACAGGCGGCTGCGCATCCGTTGTTCCGCGCTAGGTCCGCGGCGAGGCACGACCAGCGCTCGCTTGCGGGCGCGCAGTGCCTCGCAGAGGCTGTTGTAGCCGCCCATCATCAGCACCGACGATGCGCGCCGGAGCCAGTCCATGGAGTCCTGGACACCAGTCTCCACCCGGATGCGCTGCGACTTCGAGCGGGCGAGCAGGGTGTCGCGCTCGCGCCGGGGCATGTTCGGCCCGGTGAGGATGACGGCGGCATGATCCATGCCGACGCGCATCATCGGCAGTGCGTCGAGGAACGTCTCCTCCAGGCGGAACGCGTCGGCTCCCCCGCCGCCCATCACCAGCAGGACCGGGTCGTCCTCGCCCGCCGGCCGCGGCGCCGAGGGCACCTCGCCGAGGGCGTAGTTGCAGAACACGACCGGTTCCGCGAACGGGCTCAGCCCGTAGGCCTCGTCGGCGTTGAAGATCTCCTTGCAGCCGAAGATCAGGACGCCGTCGTAGCAGCGCAGGTACTCGTAGGCCCCGAGGTGCGTCCACACCGCCCGCACGACGGCGGGGTCGTCGAGGATGTCGCGGAGGCTGAGGAAGAGCTTGGGCCGGCGCCTGCGTTCCGTGATGCGATCGAGCATCGGCTTGAGCTCGCCGAGCGCCCCGACGGGCATGTGGTCGACGAGGACCGTGTCCGGCCTGAACGTGCGGTAGGCCTCGAGAATCAGCTTGGCGCGGAGCGCGATGACCTGCTCGACGCCCATCGGCAGCGTCCCGTTGCGCCAGTCGGACCTTCCTGTCTTGACGATCGTCGGCAGCTTGAGATAGTCGACGTTGGGGATCTGGTCGAACGGCGGCGTCGCGGGGGAATCCGACACGATCAGTACGCCGCAGTCCGGCTCTTGGCGGACGATCTCGCGCGCCACGCTCGACGTGCGTCGCAGATGGCCGAGCCCCATCCCGTCCTGGCTGTAGATGAGCAGGCGCCTCACGGTGCGCGTCCTTGCAGAGCGTCCATCAGACCTCGATCCGCTCGCGCGCATAGGCCTGAGAGAGCACGTCGGCGACCTCGGCTCGGGTGAACTCCTCCGGCGGGCGCTCGCCGCGGCTCAGCATCTCGCGAAGCCGCGTGCCCGAGAGCGCGATGCGCTCTTGCGGTGCCGCGGGCGACGTCTTCGTCGTGGCCATGCCGCCCGTGATCGGGCACCAGAAGGCATGCTCGAAGAACAGTGGCTCGATGCCGAGCTCGCCGGGAACGAACGCGTCGAAGATGGCGTGGGCGTCATACGTGCCGTAGTAGGTCCCGACGCCGGCGTGATCGCGTCCGACGATGAAATGGGTGCAGCCGTAGTTGCGTCGCACGAGCGCGTGGAACACCGCCTCGCGCGGGCCCGCGTAGCGCATCGCCGCCGGGTTGACGCCGAGGAGGACTCGGTCGGCCGGGTAGTAGCGGCGCAGCAGCACCTCGTAGCACTGCATGCGCACCTCGGGCGGGATGTCGTCGGCCTTCGTCTCGCCCACGATGGGGTGGACGAAGAGTCCGTCGACGATCTCGAGCGCCGCCTTGGTCAGGTACTCGTGCGCGCGGTGGATGGGGTTGCGGGTCTGGAAGCCCACCACGGTGCGCCAGCCCCGCTCGGTGAAGGCCGCCCGGGCGTCCGCCGGGCTGAGCACGTACGGCGCGACCGCCGGGAGGTGGCGTGGCATCGCGGCGACGAGCGGGCGGCCGGCGAGCGTCCGAGCCGGTTCGCTCAGCAACGCGGCGACGCCCGGATGCGCCGTGTCCGTCGTCCGGTAGACCAGCTCCGCCTCGCGGAGGAGGTCGCGCTCGTAGACCTCGTCGACAAGCAGGGTTCCCAGCCGAGTGCCCTCCGCGCCGATGAGCATGAACGCGTCGCCGACCTCGCCGTACTCGCAGGCGAGCGTGACCGGTATCGGCCATGGTTGACCGCCGGCAAGGCGCATCGTCTCGACGACCGAGCGCCAGTCGGCCTCGCCCATGAAGCCGCTGAGCGGCGCGTAGCCGCCGTTGGCGAGCAACTCGACATCCGCGGACTGGCGCGCGCTGAGCTGGAGCCGTTTCATGGGAAGGTCCGGGGGTCGAGGTGGTGGAGCAGGGTCGCGGCAGAGCTCTCGGGCGTCTGGTGCTCGGTGTTCAGCACGACCTCGGGATGGGTCGGCGGCTCGTACGGGTCCGACACGCCGGTGAGGTGCGCGATCTCGCCCGCGCGCGCCTTGGCATAAAGGCCCTTGACGTCGCGCGACGCGCACACCGACACCGGGGCGTGTACGTGTACCTCGATGAAGCGCTCTCCGATCAGCGCGCGGGCCTCGTCGCGAACCGCCCTATACGGGGAGATCGCCGCCACGATCACGATCACGCCGTTGCGCGACAGGAGGTCGGCGACGTAGGCGATGCGCCGGATGTTCGTGTCGCGGTCCTCCTTCGAGAAGCCGAGGCCCTGGGAGAGGTTGCGTCTGACCACGTCTCCGTCGAGCACCTCGACGTTCCGGCCGCGCTTGCGCAACTGGCGCTCGACGAGACGCGCCACGGTCGACTTGCCCGCGCTGGGCAGTCCGGTCAGCCACAGCGTGCGACCGGCCGGCGGGCGCGGCGCGGCTGCGGGAAGCGGTCGCCCGTCGAACCCGTCGCGCGGCTCGGCGGCCCTTGCGGTCTGCGCCGCTCGAGGCGCTCGGCGCGCGTAGCCGAGCTCGTCGAGGAGATCGCCCGCCACCGCCTCCCAGCGCGCGACGTCCGCGGAGCTGAGTGGTGGACTCCGGTCGACGTGATGGTCGGGCCGCGGGACGCGGACCATCGCTTCGTCGAACGGGACGCCGAGGAAGGCGCAGAGCGCCGAGCAGACGGCATGGGGCGAGCGCGCGAGCTCCTCGAAGCGGATCTCCCGGTAGCGCTCGGGGCCGAGCAGGATGCCGGCCTCGCGTGCGCAGCGCACGTGGAACTCCCACCAGAGCGCGGAGGTCGCCACCGGATCGCCCGCCCAGCTTCCGAGCGCCGGCATGTGGCGCGCGGCCCAAGCGGGGTCGATCGCGGCATGCGCCAGCTCGCGTCCGTCGCGGATCAGGTGGATGGCGCGCGTCTGCGGCCACAGCGCCGCGAGCCGCAGCAGGTCCGGCGCCATACCCACCGCGTCGGCGACGGCCAGCGGCTTGCCGCGGCCGGCGGCGTGACGGTCGAACATCGAGCTCACGAAGTCGGCGTAGGACGTCGTGAGCGTGGCGCCGAGCTCGTCGGCGGACAGCGGTTCGTCGCCGCGCGGGTCCACGATCCGCTGCAGCAGTGCGGGACGAATCATCCCGTCGGGGCCGACCGCCTCGCGATCGTCCGGCATCGTCGTCAGCCAGCCCATTCGCGGCGCGACCGCGATGTGCTGATGACCGTCGAGGAGCCGCGCCAGCTCCGACGCCCCGGATTGCGGGCCGGCGACGATCAGGGCGAGCGGATTGCGGACATGCGACGACCGCGGCTCCCCGGTCCCCTGGCGATGCGTCGCAAGCGCCCGGTCCTCAACGCTGCGTGATCCCATGACTCAACCTCACGAAGGCACGCGATCCGTCGATGCCCGGCGCTCCGCCGATCGCGCTCGGCACGGCAAGCGACCTCTGCCGCTGCGGCGCCATCGGCGCGCGCACCATCGCACGCGGCACCGCGGTGCCGCGACCCTGCTCTGCCTGGGAGTCGATCAAGACTCCCCCCTCTCGTCTCTCTCCGGCTGAACCGCGGGCGACTGAGGAGCTCCCCACCCCTCACCGGCGGCGTCTCGGTCACGCTAACCGCGAACGCTGAGGGTGGGATTAACACGGACGACGACGATGCGCACAGCCCGACCGGTGGTCTGATCCCGAACTGAGGACGTGCGCGCATCGCTCCGCACGGACCTCTTGCCTCGTTCCCGCGAGATCAGCGGACGTCCGCTTGCACGCCCCAGGCCGCCAGCTCCTCGGCCACGCGCTGCCGCAAGGTCCCTCCGGGGCCCCAGCGGGCGGAGTCCGCGATGACGCCGAGCGTCGCGTGCGTGCGGTCGCGGCCCATGCAGATCGTGAGGTCGGTCAGCATCGGGCCGGCGAGCGGGTAGACGACGCGTGCGTTGTAGCGGCCGAGCTGCGCGACGTGCGCCGGGATCGGGCCGACGTTAGACGCGACGCCGTCGACGTCGGCCTGCACGCGCGCCGCGACGCGGTGCGTGATCGCGCTCGGCAGCAGATCCATCGCGTCCACCGTTCCGGACGGCCGCGGCGAGCGGGCGCGGGACCTGGCGACGGCCACGCGCCGCAGCGCCTGCCAGGTCGCCTCGCTCACGTCGTCGAGCCGGTCGTGGCCCGGCGAGCGGCCGGACAGCTCGACGATCGCCGCCGTCGCGGTGTTGGTGGCCGCGCCGTGCGACCAGTCGCCGCCTCCTTTGCGCCGCGAGCGCATGTCGACGGGTACGAGCACGCGCAGCGGGCGCTCGTCGAGCTCGCCGCGCGCGTGCCGGGCGAGCCGGAGCAGGTTGGCGAGCACCGCGATCAGCAGCGTGTTCCCCGCGCCCCTGAGCGCCCGCGCCCGCTCCTCCCAGGCCTCGGCATCCATGCGCGCGAGCGCGACGACGCGGCGCTGGGAGCGCGCCCCCACGCTGCGGTCGCGCCGTCCCAGCGCGGCGAGCGCCGGCCGCAGCCCCGCCAGCTCGCCGTGGGGTGTGCGCCAGCGGGGCAGCGCGACCTCGCGGCCCAGCCGCGCGCTGCCCGCCACGCCCTGGCGCACGCGCGCGATCACGTCGCCGAGCTCGTCGATCGCCCGCACGTCGGCCGGCGCCGGCGCAGGCGGCGGCTCCGGGGGCGGCGCGAAGGCCGTCTCGAGAATCGAGCGCCCGTCGCCGTACGCGTGGTGCAGCCAGGTGAGGACGACGGTCCCGCCGTCGCCGTTGGGGAGCGCCGCGAGCCGCCAGCCCGCGTCGCGCGACGGGTCGGGATGCATGCTGACCTCGTCGTCGAGCAGCGCCGACAGCTCCGCCGCGCCGAGCGCCTGCGGCTCGATGCGCAGCGGCGGGAGGTCGCTCACCGGCCGCCAGCGCGCCCGCGCGCCCGGGATCCGCGGCGCGACGACGCGCCGGCCGAACCCTCGAGGGTTGGCGGCCAGCTGCTCCGCGTAGGCCGCGAGCGCGTTGTGCGCGACCTCCTCCTCGAAGAGCCGCACCACGCCCACGCACGGCGGGTGGCGGAACCGGCTCGCGGCGACGTACATCGCGGCGTGGCCGTCGAGCGGCACGTTCATCACCACACCGCCCCCTCGATGCCCCACGAGGAGAGCTCCTCGGCGAGCCAGCCGCGCAGGTCGGCGGCCGGACCCAGCCGCAGCGGATCGGTGACGACCGTCACGGCGACCCGGTCGCGATAGCGGATCAGCGCGGTGATCGCCTCGTTGCCGATCGGGAAGCCGAGCATCGCCATGTCGTCCGCGACGTGGTCGCCCAGGTGCAGCGTCGCCGGCGGGATCGAGCCGACGTTGGACGCGCAGCCGTCGAAGCGCAGCGCCGCTCGCGCGGCCGCGCGGAACGTCAGCGCCTCGGGCAGCAGCCGCATCGCGTCGCCCGCGCCGCGGACCGCCGGGACGTTGCCGCTGTCGGCGATGAACGCGGCCTTCATGCGGGCCCGCAGCGCGCGCAGGTCGCCGTGCGCCGGCGCGCCGCCCTCCACGACGATCTCCGCCGTCGTCATGGCCGGCGCCGGTCCGGACGAGCGCTCCACGATCCGCGCGACCTCGCGATCGGTCAGGTCGACCGGGAGCAGCAGCCGCAGCGTCCGCCCGGCGGGGCCGCCCCGGGCCATGCGCGCCCGCCGCAGGAGGTTCGCGGCGACCGCCGCGAGCAGCGTGTTGCCCGTCCCGCCGCGCGCCATCGCGGCGTCGTCCCACGCCGAGGCCGGCGGCGTGGCGATCGCCGCCACGCGCAGGTTCGACGGCGGGCGGCGCGTCCGGTCGCGCCCGCGTGGCGGGCGGATGGCCCGGCCGTCACGCTCGCGGCCCGCCGCCCGCACCGCGTCCGGGAGCGCGCCGGCCAGCCGCGCCGCGCCGCGCAGGCCCAGGCCCACGCGCTCGGCCACGCCGCGCGCCTCGCGCCAGACCGTGAAGTCGTTCGCCGCCGAGAACCGCGTCTCGGTCGTGCCGACGGTCGGGTCGAACCGGTCGTCGCCGTAGAGCGCGCGCAGGATGCCGCCGCCCGTCCCGAACAGGTGGTGCGCGACGACCAGCACGGCCGTCCCGCCGTCGGCGGTCGGGGCGGCGGCCATGCGCCAGCCGGCGTCGTGCTCCGGATCGAGCGGTACCCCGAGCTCGCGATCCAGCCATGCGGCGAGTGCATCGGGTCCCGTGAGCGGGCGCGGCGCGATCGCGACGGCCGGCGCGATCCGCTCCTGGCGCCAGCGATGGCGGCCGCCGGGCAGGCGCGGCGGCACGATCCGCCGCCCCAGCCCATACGGCGTGGCGGCCAGCCGCCGTGCCTCGGCGGCGAGCTCCGGCCCGCCGATCGCGTCCGGGAAGCGCAGCAGCCACGCCATGTGCGGCAGGACCGGCCCGACGCGCCCCGCGCGCAGGGCGAGGCTGCCCCAGTCGACGAGCGGGATCTCGGCCTTCGGATCGGCCTGCACGCCGGCGTGTGGCGCGGGAGCGGTGGGTGTCATCGTCGTCATTCGAGAGTCCAATCGGTCGCGGACGGTCACAGCGCGGTCGTGGGCAGGTCCCAGGCCGCAAGCTCCTCGGCGAGCCGCTCCTGGAGCGGCGGCCCGCCGCCGAGGCGGCTCGGATCGGCGACGGCGCCGAGGGTGACGTCGCCGTCCTGGCGGCCGAACGCGATCGCGAGATCGGTCCCCAGTGGGAACGCCATCAGGAACGCGTCGCTCGCCACGTGCTCGCCGATCCGCCGGATCCCCGGCGGGAGCGCGCCGACGTTGGACACGGCGCCGTCGTAGCGGGCGTGGACGCCGAACATCACGCGCGCGGCGATCGCGTCCGGGAGCAGCTTCAGCGCGTCGACCACGCCAGGGGCGACCGGCACGCGCCCCGTGGCCTTGATCTGCCGCACCGCGGCGTCGATCGCGCGCTGCAGCTCGGCGCGGACCGGCGTGAGCTCGCCGTGGTCCGGCGCGCCGCCGGCCAGCTCGACCGAGGCGCTGGTGAGCCGGACCGGCCCGACGGTCGCGGCCGCCTGTGGCGTCTCGCTGCGGTCGGCCAGGTCGACCGGGACGATCAGGCGCAGCGGCCGGTCCGTCTTGCCGCCGCGCGCGCGGCGAGCGGCGCGCAGCAGGTTTGCGGCGACGGCGACCTGCAGCGCCGTGCGTGTGCCGCCGTTGCGCCTGGCCGCCTTCGCCCAGGCCGCGGCGTCCACGCGCAGCGTCGCGCCGACGCGCCGGGCCGAGGGGCGCCCGCGGCTGGAGTCGCGGTCGCGCAGTGCCGCGACCGGCTTGCCGAGATCGGCGAGCGCGCCGTACGGGTCGCGGCGCATCGGCGCGAGCGCGACCTCGCGGCCGAGGCGCAGTACGCCCAGCGTCCCGCGGCCGAATCGGCTGCCCACGTCGAGCAGCTCGCGCTTCACGTCATACGACCGCCCCGAGTCGCCGTTCTCGTGCTCGACCAGCTCCCCGCCGTAGAGCGTCGTGGCGAGGTCGCGGCCGGTGCCGAACAGGTGGTTGAGCGTCAGCGCCACCACCGTCGCCCCCTCGGCGTCGCGCGTCGCCGCCAGCCGCCAGCCGGCGTCGTCCTGCGGGTCGTGCCGGACGCTCAGCTCGTCGGCCAGCCACCGATCCAGCGAGCGCGCGTCCTCGCACGGCGGCGCGAGCGCGACCGGCGGCGGGTCCGGCGCCGGGACCCAGCGCGGGCGCGCGCCCGGCACGCGCGGCGGCGCCAGGCGGCGCCCCAGTCCGTACGGGGAGGCGAGCCGGCGCGCTTCGGCACCCAGCTCGGCGGCGGTCAGCCCCTCGGGGAAGCGCAGCACCAACCCCATGTTCGGCAGCACAGTCGAACGTCGGCTTGCGTGCAGCATCAAAGAGCCGAACTCGACCAGCGCAATGTTCATCCAGCGACCCCTGTCTCGTTGACGCTCTGACCACGACAGGGTCACGAGCGTGACATTTTCCGTCAGTTCACAGGTTCGCTACTGACGGCGCCACCCGTCACCTGTGACTTCCCCATGGAGAGTAAGCTACCGCGGGCTTCTGATGGGGAATTTCGGTTATGCGTCTGACATTTGTGTCATTTGGATCGCGTGGTGACATCGAGCCGTTCGTGACGCTCGGGCGAGCGCTCGTGCAAGCGGGTCACCAGGTCCGCCTGCTCACCCACGCGGAGCACCTCCGGCTGGCGGAGGGATCGGGCGTGGAGGTCGCCGTCGCCCGCGGCCGCGGCGTCCGCGAGCTGATGGAGAGCGACGAAGGCCGAGACGCGCTGCGCCGCACGCGCAACCCGCTCGCGCTGCTGCGACGGATCGCCGACCTGTTCGCCCCCGAGTTGCACCTCATCTACGAGGACACGCTGCGCGCCGCCGACGGCGCCGACGCGCTGCTGGCCTTCCCCGCCACCTTCCCGGCGCTCGACGTCGCCCGCCACCTCGGCCGGCCGGTCGTCCACGTGCACCACGTGCCGGCGGTGCCGACGCGCAGCTTCCCCGTCCCCGCCCCGTACATCTCGGCGCCGACGCTCACGCCGCTGGGCAACCGCGCCTCCTATGCGCTCGACGCCGGCGTCCTGTGGTGGCTGACCCGCGGCGCGCTGACCCGCGTGCGCGGCACCGTGCTGGGCCCGCGGTACGCGGGCGCGCCCCGCGCGCGCGAGGCGCTGGCGCAGCGCCGGCGGCGCGCGGGAGCGGTCGTCGGCGTGAGCCCCCACGTGCTCCCGCGGCCGCGCGACTGGCCGGCGGACGTCGTGGCCTGCGGCTACTGGTGGGCGGGCGGGAAGGGCTGGGGGCCGCTGCCGCCGGCGACGGAGGCGTTCCTCGCGGACGGTCCCCCGCCTGTGTTCGTCGGGCTGGGATCGACGCCCGTCCCCGATGCCCGCGCGACCACCTTCGAGCTCACGGCGGCGGCGCGCGACGCCGGCGTGCGGCTGATCCTGCAGCGCGGCTGGGCCGGGCTCGGCGAAGGCGGCGGCGACGACGCCGGCGTGCACGTGATCGGCGACGTGGCCTACGACGCGCTCTTCCCGCGCGTCGCCGCGGTCGCGCACCACGGCGGCGCCGGAACGACGGCGCTGGGCCTGCGCCACGGCCGCCCGACGCTGTGCATGCCGGCGATGGCCGACCAGTTCTTCTGGGGCCACCGGGTCGCGGCGCTCGGCGCGGGTCCCGCGCCGCTCGCCGTCGGGCGGCTCCGGCGCGGCCGGCTGGCCTCGCGGCTCACCGCGCTGGTGGAGACGGAACGGTTCCGGGCACGGGCGTCCGGCATCGCCGATGCGCTGGCCGGTGAGGACGGGTGTGCGGTGGCAGTCGCCGCCGTCGAACGGTTCTTGAGCCGCCCGCCGAGAGCAGAGTGACGGAACCGGTTAACGGTGTGACTGATGCTGACTCCCGGTGCGAACCTGAGTCACTTTGACTATTTGTCGCAGTGCGAACGTCAGCGCAGCCGGCGCGCCGCGCGGCGGCGATCGCGCGCGGCGGTGATCCGCCGCCTCACCTCCGGCTCGTGTGCGATCTCCGGCACGCCGAGGTCCCAGAAGGCACCGGAGTCCGGCACGTCGCCGTCGGCGGTCGGGCAGTGGATCACGGTGGTGGCGCCGCCGGCGCGCGCGGCGGCCAGCGCGGCCTCGAGGCCTGCCGCGTCCTCGGCACGGACGCCCCGGCAGCCGAGGGCCTGGGCGAGCATCGCGTAGTCGGCCGGCGCGCGGGCCCCGTCCGGCACGGTGAAGCGGTTGCCGACGCTCACTCCCGTCGCTTCGCGCGCCAGGCCGTCGATCGATCCGAACCCCCGATTACGTCCTCCGGAACGTCCTGAGCGCCCCCGAGAAGGTCGGGCGGCGCGACCCGCACTCCGCCGGCATGCTCGACGCCGCCGTCGACGCGACGCTCGTCTGCCGCTACAACGACCTCGAGGACGTGCGGGCGACGCTGGAGCGGCACGCGGGCGAGGTCGCCGCGATCATCGTCGAGCCCGTCGCGCACAACTCGCCGGGACTGCTCCCCCGCCCCGGCTTCCTCGACGGCCTGCGCCGCCTGTGCGACGAGGCCGGCGCGCTGCTGATCTTCGATGAGGTCATCACCGGCTTCCGGCACGGGGTCGGCGGCTACCAGGCGATCGCCGGCGTGCGGCCGGACGTGACGACGTTGGGCAAGGCGATCGCCAACGGCTTCCCGCTCGCCGCGATCACCGGGCGCGCCGAGTACCTCGAGCGCTTCAACACCACCGACACCGGCGACGTCCACTTCGGCGGGACCTACAACGGCAACGCGGTCGCCGTCGAGGCGGGCCTGGCGACGATCGAGCAGCTCGAGGACGGGCGCGTGCACGAGCACCTGTTCTCGCTCGGCGAGCGCATGCGGGCGGGCCTTGCCGAGGTCGCCGCGCGGGTCGGCGTCCCGGCCGTGGTGGGCGGGTTCGGCTCGCTGTTCGTGCTGTGCTTCATGGACGGCCCGCTGGAGAGCTACGACGACGTCCTGCGCAACGATGACGCGCTGTTCGGCCGCTACCGGCGCGAGCTGATCGCGCGCGGCGTGTTCGAGATGCCCGAGAGCCTGGGGCGCAGCCACATCAGCGCGGCGCACACGACGGAGGACATCGACCGCTCGCTGGAGGCGGCCGAGGACGCGCTGCGCGCCGCCGTCGACGGGCTCGCGCGACGCTAGAGCCCCAGCGGCCACAGCGCCTCGACCGCGAGCACGGCGGGCGCCGCGAAGAGCCGCCCGGCGCGCCGGACCAGCAGGCCGGCGCGCTCGAGCCCAGCGGCCGCCGCCTCGACCTGCGCGGCGGCGAGGTCGAGCGTCGACGCGAGCTCGGCGACGCTCTCGCCGCCCACCGGCGGATCGACCGCCAGCTCCAGCAGGAGCCGCCGCTGGTGATCGAACTCGGCCGTGCCGGGGCGCGCGACGCCGTCAGGCCGGCCGGCGATACGGTGCAGATGCATGGGAGTGCCGCCTCCTGTGCCGGCCCCGGGGACGTTGGCGCGTCCGCCGGGGCACTCTCTTTGATCGGGTGTCCGGAACGCTACCGGGGGGAGCGGACGGCGCGGCGTGGCGAGAGGTGATTCAATCACCGCATGTCTTGCATCCGCCTGGCCGGCGGCCCGGTGTCCTGGGGCGTCGACTTCGCCGGTGACGCCGCCAATCCGCCCTACGCGGACGTCCTGGACGGGATCGCGGGCGCCGGGCTGGACTGGCTCGAGCTCGGGCCCGTCGGCTACCTCCCGCCCGCGGCGCCCGCCGAGCGCGGGCTGAACGCGGTCGGGACGTTCGTGTTCGACGACTTCCACCGCCCGGAGGCCGCCGGCGCCGTGCTCGCGGCCGCGGACGCGGCGCTCGACGCGATCGCGGCCGCCGGGGGCGAGGTGCTCGTCCTGATCGACCGGCCCTCGCAGGCGCGCGTCGCGACCGCCGGCCGCAGCGAGGCCGCGCCGCGGCTCGGCCCGTGGGACGCGATGGTCGAGACGCTGCGCCGCGCCGCCCGCCGCGCCGCCGCCCGGGGCATCCGCGCCGTCGTCCACCCGCATTCCGGCGGCTACGTCGAGTTCGAGGACGAGATCGAGCGGCTGCTCGCGGACGCGCCCGAGCTCGGCCTGTGCCTGGACACCGGCCACGCTCTGTACGCGGGGATCCACCCCGGCGCGCTGATCCGCCGCCACGCGGCCCGCCTACAGCATCTGCACCTCAAGGACGTCGCGCCCGCCGTGCTCGAGCGCCGGCTCGGCTTCTGGGACGCCGTCCGCGCCGGCGTCTTCTGCCCCGTCGGCGACGGGCTGCTCGACCTCGCCGCCACCCGGCGGGCGCTCGCCGATGCCGGCTACGCGGGGTTCGCGACCGTCGAGCAGGACCGCCGCCCCGATTCCCCCGGCGACCCGGTCGCGGACCTGCGCCGCAGCGTCCGCCGGCTGCGCGCGGCCGGGATCGGATGAGGTGGTGAGCCCTCGTGGGATCCACATGGCCCGGCGCGCTCCGGAGCCCCGGCAGCGGCGCCCGGCGCGCGGAACCCAGTCCTGCCGCTGATCCGGAGATCGCGGAAATCGCAGCCCCGCCGCGCCGCGGCGGGCCCCGGGTACGGCCAGCCCTACCCCACTGGGCGCTGGCCGTACCCCAAGACGCCAGTTCTCCCATCCCCCGCTGGGACGCCTGCGGTGACAGAGTTCCGCTTGTCGCAGCCGCCTGACCAACGGAACGACAGAAACCCCCCAAGCCAGACGCAAGGAACCTCCTCTCCTCCACGCGTAGACCCTCACGTCGTCAGCGAACTGCCTTCACTCCCTAAACGGAGACCGCAGCCGCTCCACGACATGGCTTGAGACCCCCCGAAGCCTCCGCCTGACCAGCGGGGGCTTCGCCCTTTAAGAGCTAAGCGGCCTCCATCCCGACGGCGCCGGCCGCCTCCCCGCGCGTGTTGGTCGCGCGCAGCGCGATCAGGGCCGCGGCCACGATCGTGAGGCTGCACGCGAGCAGCGCGCGCTGGACGCCGGAGGCGAGCGCGTCGGGCGCGCCGGCGCCGCCTGCGATCAGGTGGTTCGTCCGCGCGGTGGCGACGGCCGAGAAGATCGCGAGCCCGAGCGCGGCGCCGAGCTGCTGGGAGGTGTTCAGCAGCGCCGCGGCGAGCCCCGCCTTGTCGGCCGGCACGCCCGCGTTGGCCGCGGTCGTGACGGCGACGAACACCGAGCCCAGGCCGAAGGAGGCGATCATCAGCCCGGGCAGCAGGTCGCTCGCGTACGAGCCGCCGACCGGGGCTCGCGAGAGCAGGTAGATGCCGAGCGCCGCGAGCAGCGCGCCGGCCACGATCACCGGCCGCGTGCCCGTCCGGGCCAGCAGCTGGGACGCGATGCCGGCGGCGATGCCGACGCCCCCGCACAGCGGCAGGTAGGCCGCGCCCGCCTGGATCTGCGAGTAGCCGAGCACGCCCTGCATGTGGAGCGTGAGGAAGAAGAACATCGACACCATGCCGGCGATGCCGATCAGCTGGGTCGCGTTGGCCGCGCCGAGCCCGTCGATGCGGAAGATCTCCAGGGGCGCGAGCGGCGCCTTCGCGCGCTGCTCGTTGACCACGAACGCGGCCAGCAGCACCAGGGCGCCGGCCAGGCCGCCGACGGTGCGCAGCGAGCCCCAGCCCGCATCCGGCGCCTCGACCAGCGTGTAGACGAGCGCGAGCATGCCGGCGGTGACGAGGAACGCGCCGCGGGCGTCGAAGCCGGTGCGCGCGGAGCGCCGCCGCTCGCCGGGGATGAGCCGGAACGCCGCGACCAGCACGATCGCGCAGACCGGCAGGTTGACGAACATCACCCAGCGCCAGCCCGGGCCCTCCGACAGCACGCCGCCGAGGAACACGCCGGCCGCCGAGGCCAGGCCCGCCATCCCGCCCCAGACGCCGAGCGCCTTGTGGCGATCCGGACCCTCCTGGAAGGTCGTCGTGAGGATCGAGAGCGCCGCCGGCAGCATCAGGGCGGCTCCGGCGCCCTGGAACAGCCGCGCGGCGACCAGCACGCCGGCGCTCCACGCAAGCCCGCCGATCAAGGACGAGAGCGCGAACAGCGACGTGCCGGCGAGCAGCACCCGGCGGCGGCCGAGCAGGTCGCCCGCCCTCCCGCCGAGCAGCATGAAGCCGCCGTAGGTGAGCAGGTAGCCGCTCGGGACCCATTGCAAGGTCTGCACGGAGAAGCCGAGGTCCCTGCGGATCGTGGGGAGCGCGACGTTGACGATCGAGGCGTCGATGAAGTCGAGGAAGGCGACGAGGCAGAGCAGCGCGAGCGTGAGCCTGCCGCGGCGCGATGCCAGAGGAGTGGGCTGCATGCCCCACGTGACGGATGCGTGCGCCACGATGTGACCGCGTCACATTCCCGCGGCGCGCTCCGTCATCGACATATGCCCCACGAGACCGTGCACGCCGAGCAGTTCGAGCAGCACCGCCCGCGGCTGCAGGCCGTCGCCTACCGGATGCTCGGATCGGTCGGCGAGGCCGAGGACGCCGTCCAGGAGGCGTGGCTGCGGCTGAGCCGCTCCGACGCCGACGCGATCGGCAACCTCGGCGGCTGGCTGACCACCGTGGTCGGGCGCGTGTGCATCGACATGCTGCGCGCCCGCCAGGCGCGCCACGAGGCCCACATGCCGGAGCCGATCGTGATCGCCGACGAACGCGAGGACCCCGAGCAGGAGGCGCTGCTCGCCGACTCGGTGGGCCTGGCGCTGCTCGTCGTGCTGGAGACGCTGACGCCCGCCGAGCGGCTCGCGTTCGTCCTGCACGACATGTTCGCGGTGCCGTTCGACGAGATCGCGCCGCTGGTGGACCGCTCACCCGCCGCGGCGCGCCAGCTCGCGAGCCGCGCGCGCCGGCGCGTCCGCGGCGCGGCGCCGGCGCCGGATGCGGACTTCACGCGCCGGCGCGAGATCGTCGCGGCGTTCCTCGCCGCCTCGCGGGCGGGCGACTTCGAGGCGCTCGTCGCCGTGCTCGCCCCCGATGCGGTGTTCCGGATCGACGGGCGCCACGTCGCCACGGGCACGGCGGACGTGGCCCGCGTGGCGTCGATCAACGGGCCGCGCTTCGCGCCCGGCTGCCGGCTCGGCATGGTCAACGGCGCGCCCGGCATCGTGGTCGACGGCCCGGAGGGAACCGCGGCGGTCGCCGGCTTCACGATCGCGGGCGGCCGGATCGCGACGATCGACCTGATCAGGCTCGGCCACCCGCCCGCCTGAGCCGCCCGCCGTCGCCCGGGTATCCGCGGCCGCGCACCGGGTATTCCGGGAGGCGATGAAGGCATGGCTCGCCTGGTGGCCGCCGCTGGCGGCGCTGTACGTGCTCCTCGTGGGCACGCTGGCGCCGCCTGAGCTGGTCATCGCCGCCATCGCCGCCTCGGTCGGCGCGACCGGCGCCGTGCTGGTGCGGCAGCGCATCTCGCGCCCGCGGCTCCCGTGGAGGCCGTTCCGCGACCTCTTCCCGGACGCGCTGCGGCTCGCCGCCGTGCTGGTGACCGGCGCCCGCGGGCGCTACGAGGAGGTCCCGTTCGAGGGCGGCGCCGAAGCGGAGGCGGTCGACTCGCTCGCGCCGTGCACGATCGTGGTCGCCGTCGACCGCGAGCGCGGCGTGATGCTCACCCACCGGTTGGCGCCGTGAACGAGTGGCTGTGGGCCGCCGCGGTGCTGACGCTCGCGCTCGCCGCGCTGGTGCTCGCGGCCGTGCGGCGGCCGCTGCTCGAGGGACTGGTCGCGCTCGAGGCGGCGGGCGTCGACGCCACGCTGGTCATGCTCCTGATCGCCGTCGGGACCAAGCGCGAGCCGTTCGGCGACCTCGCGCTGATCCTCGGGCTGACGTCGTTCGCCGGCTCGCTGGCGTTCCTGCGCTTCGGACGCCGGCTGGGCTGATGCGCGACGTCGCGGTCACCGTGCTGCTGTTCGCCGGCGTCGGGCTGGAGCTGCTCGCGTGCGCGGGGATCCTGCTCCGGCGCGAGGCGCTGGATCGCCTGCACTACGCGGGCGTCGGCACGCCCGCCGCGCTGCTGGTCGCCGCCGCCGTGCTCGTGTGGGATCCGATCTCCACGCTCGGCGGCCGCGCGCTGCTCGTCGCGGCGCTGATCATCGTCACCTCCCCCGTGCTCACGCACGCGACGGCGCGGGCGCTGCACCGGTGACCGCGCTCCAGCTCGCCGCGCTGCTCGCGGTCGCCGTCAGCGGGACGGCGACGGTCCTGGTGCGCGACCCGTCGCGCCAGGTCGTCGTCGGCGGGTTCTTCGGGCTCTCGCTGGCAGTGCTCTTCTTCGTGCTCGGCGCCCCCGACGTCGCGCTGTCGCAGATCGTGGTCTCGGCCGTCGCGGTGCCCGTGATGGCGCTGCTCGCGCTCGCGCGGTTCCGCCGCGACGAGGAGGGCGACGAATGAGCTGGGCGGCGCGCCGCACGATCGCGCTCGCCGGCCTCGCGCTGCTCGGCGCGTGGGTCGTCGCCGCCGTCGCCGGGCTGCCGGACTTCGGCCACCCGCGCGGCCCCTACGCAACCGCGGCGGTCGAGGCCGCCGTGCGCCAGAGGCACGTGACCTCGGCGGTCGCCGCGGTCACGTTCGACATCCGCGGCATCGACACGCTCGGTGAGGAGCTGATCCTGTTCTGCGCCGCGATCGGCGCGACGTTGCTGCTGCGCGTGCAGCGGGCGTCCGGCGAGGTCGGGCGGGCGATCGAGCGGCGCGAGTCCGCGGCCGAGCGGACGCCCGACTCGATGCGCGTCGTGGGCGCGGCCCTCGCCGGGCCGCTCCTGGTCGTCGGCGTCTACGTCCTCGCGCACGGGCACCTGACGCCCGGCGGCGGCTTCCAGGGCGGCATCGTGCTCGCCTCGGCGCTGCTGCTCGCCTACGTGGCCGGGCGCATGGTCACGCTCGAGCGCGCGCAGCCGGTCGACGTCGTCGAGGCCGCCGAGGCGGCCGGCGCGGGCGCCTACGTGCTGATCGCCGCCGGCGGGCTCGTGTTCGCGACGGCGGCGATGGCGAACTTCCTCCCGCTCGGCACGACCGGGGACCTGCTCTCGGGCGGGACGATCCCGGTGCTCAACGTCGCGGTCGGCGTCGAGGTGGCGGCGGCGATCACGCTGATCCTGACCGAGTTCCTCGACCAGGCGCTGCTGCGCCACCGCGACGAGTGAGCGTCGCGCCGTTCATCGTCGCGGTGTGGCTGCTGCTCGCCGGCCTCTACGGCGTCATCACGAGCCGCCACCTCGTGCACCTCGTGCTCTGCCTGAGCGTGATGCAGGCGTCGACGTACGTGCTCCTGCTCGCGGTCGGCTACCGCACCGGCGGCCGCGCGCCGATCTTCGCCGATCAGCCGCTCGGCACGCCCGTCGTGGACCCCGTCGTGCAGGCGCTCACGCTGACCGACGTCGTCGTGGAGGCGACGGTGTCGGCGGTCCTGCTGGCGCTGGCGGTGCGCGCGCACAAGCGCTTCGGCACGGCTGACCCGGACCGGCTCGGCGAGCTGCGCGGGTGACGACGGTCGCCGCGCTGTCGCTGCTGGTGCCGCTCGCGGCCGCCTGCCTGCTGGCCGGCGCGTCGCCGTTCGCCTCGCGGCGACTCGCCTGGCTGGCGCCGGCGGCGGCGCTCGCCGCGGTGGCGCTGACGGCGGCGCTCATGCTGCGCGACGAGACCCGCCTGCTGGTGTGGTTCGGCGGCTGGGAGCCGCGCGCGGGCGTCGCGCTGGGCGTCGGGTTCGCGGTCGACGGCATCGGCGCCGGGCTGGCGCTGTTCGTCGCCGTGCTCGGGACCGCGGCGCTCGCCCTGGCGATCCGCGTCATCCCGGTGCAGGGGCTGCTGTTCGACGCCCTGATGCTGGTCTTCGTCGGCGCGATGATCGGCTACTGCCTGACCGGCGACCTCTTCAACCTGTTCGTCTTCTTCGAGCTGATGAGCGTCGCGGCGTACGTGCTCGTCGGCTACGAGGTCCGGCGGCGGTCGGCGCTCGAGGGGGCCCTGACGTTCGCGGTCACGAACTCGGTCGGCTCGATCCTGCTGCTGTTCGGCATCGGGCTCGTGTACGGGCGCACGGGCGCGCTCAACCTCGCGCAGATCGGCCGGACGCTGGAGGCGGGACCGCACGACACGCTGGTGGCGGTCGCGTTCGCCCTGATCGCCTGCGGGCTGCTCGTGAAGGCGGCGGTCGTGCCGTTCCACCTGTGGACCGCCGATGCCTACGCGGTCGCCCCGACGCCGGTCTGCATCCTGCTCGCCGGCGCGTTCTCGGAGCTCGGGCTCTACGGGCTCGCCCGCGTGTACTGGACGGCGTTCGACGGCGTGCTGGCGGCCGGCGACCTGCGCGCGGTGCTGATCGGCGCGGGCGTGCTGACCGGCGTGGTGGGCGCGGTGATGTGCGCCGTCCAGCACCATCTCAAGCGGATGCTGGCGTTCGCGACGATCGCGCACGTCGGCCTGTTCCTCGCCGGGCTCGGGCTGCTCTCGCCCGACGGGGTCGCGGGCGTGGCGGTCTGGGTCGTCGCCGATGGGCTCGTGAAGGCCGGGCTGTTCGCATGCGTGGCAGTCGTCCAGCACCGCTTCGGGACGGTGGAGGCGTCGGAGCTGCACGGGCGCGGGCGGGCGCTGTGGCCCGTCGGCGCCGTGTTCGTCGCCGGCGCGCTCACGGTGGCGTCGCTGCCGCCGTTCGGCTCCTTCGTGGGCAAGGCGCTCGTGGAGGACGCGGCGCCGGGCTGGATCGCGGTCGCGATGCTCCTCGTGACCGGCCTCGTGGGCGGGACGCTGCTGCGAACGGCGGGCCGCATCTTCTGGGGGCTCGGCGTCCCGGCGCCGCCCGATCCGGCCGGCGACGAGCCCGAGGAGCACGGACGCGAGAGCGAGGGCGGCGTTGGCATCCTGGGCGTCGGCGCCGGGCTGCTGACGCTCGCGGGGATGGCGTGCGGGCTCGTGCCGCTGCGGCAGATCGCGGGCGCCGCGGCGGCGTTCACCGACCGCCGCGGCTATGCGGCGGCGGTGCTGGACGGCCGCGCGCTCGAAGTCCCGGCGCTCTCCCTGCATGGGCCGGGCGCGGCCGCGTACGCCTACGCCGCAGGCTCGCTGGCGCTTTCGGTGGCCGTCGCCGCGATCGGCGCGACCCGGCGCGTGCCGGTCCCGCGGCCGGTCGAGGCGCTGCGTCGCCTGCACAGCGGGCACGCCGGCGACTACGTCGCGCTGACGGTCGCGGGCGCGGCGGTGCTCGTCTCACTGATCGCGCTGCGTTGAGTCGCGCAGCTCGGCGGCCGCGCCCTTCGCGAGCAGGTAGACGACCGGCGGCAGCAGGATCGCGGCGATCCGGAACATCCACACCTGCGTCAGGTACGGCACGCCCGATGAGAGGAAGAGGCGGTCGGCGGAACCGGCGATGAAGACGACGAAGACGAACGTGAACACCGCGGCGCCGACGGCCGTGCGGCGCGGGTTGTCACGCGGGCGGTCGAGCAGGTCGCTGCGCGCGCCGCCGCGGCGCTGCTCGACGAATGGCCACGCGAGCAGGAACGCGAAGACGGCGGTGGGGAACAGGACACCGCCGAAGAACGGGTTCGGGACGAGCGTCTTGCCGAAGACGGAGATCTCGAGCGGCGGCATCAGCCGCAGCGCGCCGATCAGCCAGCCAAGGTACCAGTCCGGCTGGGCGCCGTTGGTGCCGCGCCACGGCTCGTACGGTCCCCACTGCCAGATCGGATTGACCTGGACGAGCCCGCCGAGCAGGAACAGCAGCGCGGTGACGGCGAGCAGCAGGCCGATCGAGCGGAAGGCGTAGCCGGGCCAGGCCTGCACGCCGATCACGTTGCGCTCGCTGCGCAGCGGGCCGCGGAACTGGGAGTGGTGGGTGCGCACGATCATCGCGAGGTGCGCGCCGATCAGGCCCGCGATCAGCGCGGGGATCACGAAGACGTGCGCGATGTAGAGCCGGCTCGAGAACGCCTCGCCGCCCGGGAAGGGGCCGTCCCAGACGAGCTGGGCGAGGTCGCCGCCGATCAGCGGGATCGACGACGCCACGCCGTAGGCGATCGCGAGCCCCATGCCGGAGAGCAGGTCGTCGATCAGGCTGTAGCCCGCGAAGCCCTCGAGCATGGCGGCGCCGAGCAGGATCACGCCGGTCGCGTAGGTCAGCTCCCTCGGCCTGCGGAACGCGCCGGTGAAGAAGATCCGCAGCAGGTGCAGGACGATCGCGACCAGGAACACGTCCGCCGCCCAGTGGTGCGTCTGGCGCATGAGCAGGCCGGCCGGGACCTCGAAGGAGAGGTGCAGCGAGGACGCGTACGCCGTCGACACCGGCTCGCCGCGAAGCAGCGCGTAGGAGCCCGTGTAGGTGATCTGGGTGGTGCCGTGGTCGAAGAAGAGCGCGAGGAACGTGCCGGTGGCGACGAGGACCACGAAGCTGTAGAGGGCGACCTCGCCGAGCAGGAACGACCAGTGCTCCGGGAAGACGTACTGCATCGCCTTGCGCAGCGGGACGTTGCTCCCGAGCCGGCGGTCGATGAAGTCGAGCGGGTCGTTCACCGCCGGATGCTCCACCAGGCGGGGCCGGCGGAGCCGGAGAGCGGACCCGCGGCTCGCAGCTCGCCGTCCGGGCCGATGGCCAGCGGCAGCTGCGGCAGCGGGCGGCCCGCTGGGCCGGACTCGACCTTGCCGCCCTCGCGGGTGGCGAAGACCGAGTAGTGGCACGGGCAGGCGAGCGCGGGCGGCTTGGACGTGGGCTCGTACGTCGGCTTGCGGTAGAGCGCGACGGCGCAGCCCGCGTGGGTGCAGATCTTCGAGAAGGCGAGGATGCCCTGCGGGGCCCAGCTGCGGCGGGTGCGGATCTTGCCGGGGTCGTCGCGCACGAGGACGACCGGTGAGGCGATGACGCGCGGGTCGGCGCCCTCGGGGAAGGCGGTGACGAAGCTGCCGAGGGCGATGTCGGCGGCGGTCAGCGGCGTGCCCTGCTCATCCACGAGCCGGCGGCCGCGGCGCCACGGATCGGGATCGCTGGTGGCGGGTCCGATCGCGCTGACCGGAACGGCGAGGGCGGCGGCGAACGCGGTGGCGGCGGCGCCGGCGGCCGCGGCCAGGAGCCTGCGGCGGGTCACGGGGACGGCGAGCGAGGGCCGCTCCTCAGGGTGCTCGAGCTCCGGCCGCTCCTCGATCGCCCGCTCGCGCGGCAGCACGAGCCTGGCGGTGACGACGAGCGCGGCGGCGGCGAGGGCGAACGCGCCCCCGAGCGTGAGGCCGAGCAGCTGCGTGTCGTGCCGGTCGGCGACCAGCAATACCGCGAACGCGACGGCGAGGACCGCGGCGCCGCCGAGCAGCGCGGCGACCAGCAGCTCGGCCTTCGGCGACGCCGGCGGCTCGCGGTCGAAGACCTCACTCATATCCGCTCCCCGATCAGGCGCACGACGATCAGCAGCGCCGTCCCGGCGAGCAGCCACGCGACCATCCCCTCCGGGATCGGGCCGATGTTGCCGATCCCCCAGCCGCCCTTGTCCGGCAGGTGGTGGGTGGACAGGACGTATGCCGTGATCGAGTCCAGCTCGTGCTGATCGATCTGGCGGGTGCCGAACTTCGGCATCAGGTACGGGCCGACGCGCACCGCCTCCGCGATCTGCGTCGCCGTCGCCTGCTGGAGCGCCGGCGCGGCGCCCGGCGGCGCCACGCCGCCCTTGGCCGTGATCGCGTGGCAGCCGGCGCAGTGCTCGGTGAACGCCGAGAACCCGTCCTTGACCGAGCCGGCCTTGGGGTCGACCCGCGGGATCCCGGGGCCGCCGAGCGAGCCGATGTACGCGGTCAGCGCCCGGCGCTGGGGCGCCGTGTAGGCCGGATCGTTGCGCTGCGGCTCGACGTCCGGATGCGAGAGCGGCATGCGCCCCGTCTCGAGGTAGAAGTCCGCGGCGGCCGCGCCGGCCCCCACCAGCGAGGGTCCCTTCCCGCGGACGCCGCGCGCGTCCATGCCGTGGCAGGCGGAGCACGCGGAGGCGAACAGCGCGCGGCCGCCGGCGGGCGGCGACTGGGCGGCGCCGGGCTGCGCGAAGGCCGCGACGGCGGCGGCGCCGACGATGACCGCGGTGGCGGCGAGCACGCGGCGGCGGCGCGCTCCTCCGCGCCGGCTCACGCGACCGTCTCCCGGCGGCGCTGCCGTTCCTCTTCCCGCAGCAGCGCGGCGAAGACGATCCAGACGAGCGCGGCGGCGAGCACGAGCGAGCCGGCGCCCCACATCAGGCCCGCGGCGGTGCGCTGGTCGGCGAGCGAGGGGTAGCTCGCGTAGGCGACCCCGCCCGTGAGCAGGTGGGCCCCGACGAGGCCCATCGGCGGCATCGCGGCGAGCAGCCACGCGAGCCGGGCGGCGGGGCCAGGCGGGTGCGGGAGCGGGCCGGCGCCCACGAGCGGCGCCCAGAAGAGCAGGCCCGCGGCGAGGTAGGCGAGGTGCTCGAGCGCATGGAGGAGCGGATCGCGGACGGCGAGCTCGTAGAGCCCCGTGAGATGCGTGCCGAGCATCACGGCGGTGAACGCCGCCCAGCCGACCGCCGGCCGGAGCGGGAGCGCGTGCAGGAGCCGCGCGAGCGCCCGCCGCTCCCGTCCGTGCAGCGCGGCGAGCGCGAGCCGCACCGGCGCGCCGGCGGCGAGCAGCAGCGGCGCGACGAGCCCGAGCAGGAGGTGCTGCGCCATGTGCGCCGACAGGCGCCGCTCGGCGTCGCCGTCGAGCGGCGAGAGCAGCGCGACGGCGACGAGCGCGAGGCCGGCAGCGAACGCGGCGGTGCGCTCGGCCGGCCAGCGGGGCACGCGGCGCGCTCCGGCGGCGTAGAGGCCGGCATAGATGGCGAGGCAGACGGCCGCGATCACCGCCCCCGCTCCCCCAACAGCGCCGCGACGCCCGCCGCCGTCGCGAGGGCGCCGAGCGCGAGGCACCAGGTCCCGAGCTCCGTTCCCGACAGCAGCGCGCAGACGCCGACGGCGATCAGGACGGTCGCCGGGGAGAGGTCCGGGGCGGGCCGGCGCGGCGCGCGGGCGACGGCGGTGACGAGCGCGAGCGCGGCGACGGCGGCGGCCGTGGCGCCGAGCAGGATCGGGACGATCGGCTCCGGCGAGAACGCGAACGAGACCAGCGCCCACAGCGCGAGCAGACCCGACCAGGCGAGCAGGTACTTCATGCCGGCACCCGGTCGAGCAGCGGCGCGTGGGAGCGGATCGGGGGCAGCTCGCCCTCGAAGTTCCCGCGAGGCGGCGGCGACAGCGTCGCCCACTCGAGCGTGTGCCCGCCCCACGGGTCAGGACCCGCGAGGCGCCGCGACACGGCGGCGTTGACGAGGAACACGAGCACCGAGACCGCGATCAGGTAGGAGCCGAGCGTCGAGAGCGAGTTGAGCGTCTCCCAGCCGGCGGCGCGCGGGTAGTCGGCGATCCGCCGCGTCATCCCCTCCTCCCCGAGCGCGAACTGCGGCGCGAACGTCAGGTTGGTCGCGATCGCGAACAGCGCGAGGTGCACGCGCCCGAGCCGCTCGCCCAGCAGCCGCCCCGTCACCTTCGGCCACCAGTAGTAGACGCCCGCGAAGAACCCGAAGATGCTCCCGGCGAGCAGCGTGTAGTGGAAGTGGGCGACGACGACGTAGGAGTTGTTCGCGTGGAAGTCCAGCGCCGGGGAGGCGACCCAGATCCCGCTCAGCCCGCCGACCAGGAACTGGAGCAGGAAGGCCAGCGCGAAGAGCATCGGCACGGTCAGCCGGATGGCGCCGCCGCGCAGCGTCCCGAGCAGCGAGAAGTACTCCATGCCCGCCGGCACCACGAGCAGCGTCGAGGTCAGCGAGAAGTACTTCACCGTCACGCCCTGCACGGTGAACATGTGGTGCGCCCACACGCTCATCGACAGCGAGGCGAACACCAGCAGCGAGATCACGATCCCGCGGTAGCCGAAGATGCGCCGCCCGCTGAAGACCGCGATCACCTCGGCGACCGCTCCCAGGAAGGGAAAGAACATCACGTAGACGACCGGGTGCCCGTAGAACCAGAACAGGTGCTGGTAGGTCACCGGCCCGCCCGGCGACGTGAAGACGCCGCCCCACTGCCGGTCGATCCACAACGCGATCATCACCCCGATCAGCACCGGGAACGCGAACAGGACCATCAGGCACGTCACCAGCTCGGCCCAGCAGAACACCGGCATCCGCAGCATCGTCATGCCGGCCGCGCGGCGCCCGAGCAGCGTCGCGAGGATCGACGCGGCCATCAGCAGCTCGCCGAGCGTCGCCAGCACGACGCCCCAGATCCACGAGTCCATCGCCTTTCCCGGCGAGTGGACCGCGTCCGACAGCGGGTCGAAGCCGACCCACGTCGCCTGCGCGGCGCCGCCCTGCACCAGCCACCCGCTCCACATCGTGATCCCGCCGAGCACGAGCAGCCACATGCCCGCCAGTGCCCATCGTGGGCCGGCCACACCCGACGCCCCCACCTGCAGCGGCACGAGGTAGAGCCCCATCGCCAGCGCCACCGGCGTGACGAAGAGGTAGATCATCGTCGAGCCGTGCATCGTGAAGAGCGCGTTGTAGGAGCTGAGCGAGACGACCTGGAGCCCCGGCTGGGCCAGCTCGGTGCGCATCAGGATCGCGAGCACGCCGCCGGCGAGGAAGAAGCCGAACGCGACCGCGCCGACTCCGAGCCCGATGCGCTTGTTGTCGGTGCCCGCCAGCGTCTCGAGCAGCGGCGCGCCCCGCGGCATGACCTTCGTCATCGGCCGCGCACCCACGCGTCGTACTCGTCGCGCGGCAGGATCCGCACCGAGAACCGCATGCGGGCGTGCTCGAGGCCGCAGAAGAAGCTGCACGCCCCGCTCGTCGCGAAGCCCGGGCGCGGGAACTCGAGCCGGAACGTCGTCTCGCGCCCCGGCTCGATCTGCCGCTGGAACTTCATCGCCGGCACCCAGAACGCGTGCAGCACGTCCACCGACGTCGCGCGGAACTCGACCGGCTCGCCCGCCGGTACCGTGAGCTGCGCGGGCGCCCCGTCGGGCGCGCTCGTCTCCACCCGCCCACCCGGGTACTCGAAGCGCCAGTCCCACTTCGCGGCGACGACGCGCACCACGACCGGCGTCCCCGCCGCCCGCGCGTTCTCGCGGTCCAGCGCCCGGAACGTCGCCACCACCAGCACGGCCACGATCGCCGCCAGCACGCCGGCGTAGACGATCTCGACCCGGTTGTGCTCGTCCGCCCCGCGCGGCTGCGCGCGGCGGCGGCCGGCCCACACGAACCACACCAGCGCGAGCACGACGAGCGCGAAGACGGCGGCTGCGATCGGAACGTAGAGGGCGGCGAGGCCGTCGTAGACGTCCCGGGTGTTCACCGCGTCCGCAATACCTCCCTCCTTTGGCGGCAAACCATCCGCGTCACCGCGATGACGGCGAGCGGCGGCGCGCCGGTGGGTAGTCCCACGACATCGCCACGCAATCCCTCGCCCCAGCGCTTCGGGCGCTCACCGCCATCTCACTCCGCGAGCTCGACGAGCGCGCCGCGCTCCAGCGCCGCGTCGACACCAAGTACCTGATCTCCCGCGACGGCTTCGAACGGCTGCTCGGCGCCCTCCGCCGCGATCACGACGTCCTCGACATCGACGGGCGGCGCGCGTTCGGCTACCGCAGCGTCTACTTCGACACGCCGCGGCTGCGCTGCTTCCACGAGCACGTCGAGGGCCGGCGGCCGCGCTTCAAGGCCCGCACGCGCTGCTACCTCGACGAGGGCGCCTGCCAGTTCGAGGTCAAGCTCACGACGCGCAACGGCGAAACGGACAAGCACGGCGTCGAGCACCCGCCCGAGCGCGCCGACCGCCTGACGGACGAGGCCCGCGAGCTCGTCGACCGCGTCCTCGCGGACGCGCGCGTCCAGCCGGCCGGGGAGCTCTCCCCCGTCCTCGCCACCAGCTTCGATCGCGTCACGCTCGCCGCCCGCGAGGGCGGCGCGCGCATGACCTGCGACCTCGGGCTGCGGCTCGAGCGCCTGCACGGCCCGGCGGCCGCCCTCGACGCCGGCCTCGTCCTGATCGAGACCAAGTCGCAGGACGGCCGCAGCCGCGCCGACGAGGCGCTCGCGCGCCTCGGCGCCGAGCCGCGCTCGATGTCCAAGTACCGCACGGCGGTCGATCTGCTGATCGAGCGCGACCGCAGCGGCGGCACCGCGCCGCTGCGCCGCCACTTCGAGTCAGTGGGGTGACCCGGGCGCGTCGGACGCGCCGGCTCCGGGTAGGTCCAACGACATGGAAGGCGGCATCGCAATCCTCCTGCTGCTCATCATCCTCGCCGTCGCGGCCGTGCTCGGCATCGCGCTCTACCTCACCGGTGGCGCGCTGACGCTGCGCAAGACGGAGCGCGAGACCGAGGCGGAGCGGCCGGAGCACAAACACGTCGATCAACCCGAGCCCGAGCGCGTCCACATGGCCGGAACGGCCGCCGGGGAGCGCGCCGAGCGCGAGTCCTAGTCCTCGCCGGCGACGGCCGCGACGGCCGCGACGGCGAGCTTGACGCCGGCCTGGCGGAACTCGTCGATCGCGACCGCGTCGAGCCCGTCGTCGGTGATCACGAGATCGAGCGACTCGGCGGGCGCGACGGCCAGAAGCGAGGCGCGGCGGAACTTCGACGAGTCGATCAGCGCGACGGTCTGCGCCGCGACGGCGACGGCGGCGTTGAGCGCGTCGGCGATCGCCTTGCGCGACGTCGTGATTCCGTGCTCCAGCGTTATGCCCGCGGCGGAGATGAACGCCGTCGCGACGTTCAGCTCGCTCAGGAAGTCGACCGTCCAGCGGCCGGTCAGGACGCGCATGTGCTGATTGAGCTCGCCCGGCGTGACGATCACGTGGATCGACTCCGCCGTCACGCCGAGGGCGATCGCGGGCGAGTTGGTGACGAGCGTCAGCTCGCGCGGCGGCGCGAGCTCGAGCTGGCGCACGAGCGCCAGTCCCGTCGTGGACGCGTCGACGAACACCGTCGTCCCGTCCTCCACGATCCCCCGCGCGCGCTGCGCGATCGCGTCCTTCTGCGGTCCGGCCGTCCGCACGCGGGCGTTCCACGCCGTCTCGATCCGCGGCCGCGACCCCGGCAGCGCGCGCGCACCGCCGTGCACGCGCTCGAGCAGGCCCTCGCCCGACAGCAGCTCGAGGTCGCGGTGGACGGTGACGGGCGAGACGGCGTAGTCGTTGGCCAGGTCCGCCAGCGACGCGCTGCCGTCGCGCTGGACGCGCTCGAGGATCCGAGCGCGCCGGAGCCCCGGCGGAAGGGGCGACTCGATCATCGGCGGGCGATGGCCGACTCGGTGCCGGCGTCGAACAGGTGGACACGATCCAGCGCCACCGAGGCGCGCACCTGCTCGCCCACGGCGTACCGGCTCGTGGGCGGCGCCTTGACGACGACGCGGTGGTCGCCGACCTCGATGTCGACGAGCGTGCGGTCGCCCAGCGGCTCGACCGCGTAGACGCGGCCGTCCAATCCGGCCGCCTCGTCGCGCACGTCGAGCGAGAGGTCCTCCGAGCGCACGCCGAGCAGCGCCGGGCGGTCGCCTTGGACCCCGAAGCCCGGGTTGGGCAGCGACCAGCCCTTGCCCTCCAGGCGCCCGTTGGCCGTGCACTGCAGCAGGTTCATGCGCGGGCTGCCGACGAACGTCGCCACCCAGCGGTTGGCCGGGTGGTCGTAGATCTCCGTGGGCGTGCCGACCTGCTGGACCGTCCCGGCACGCAGCACCGCGACCTGGTCGGCCATCGACATGGCCTCGACCTGATCGTTGGTGACGTACAGGAACGTGCGCCCCAGCGAGCGGTGGATGCGCGTGAGCTCGGTCCGCATCTCCACGCGCAGCTTGAGGTCCAGGTTCGTCAGCGGCTCGTCCATCAGGAACGCGCGCGGGTCGCGCACGAGCGCCCTGCCCAGCGCGACGCGCTGCATCTCGCCGCCGGACATCTGCGACGGCTTGCGCTCCAGCAGCGGCTCGATGTGCAGCAGCTCGCTCACCCGCTTGACGGCGGCGTCGATGTCGGCCTTGGACATACGCCGCGCCCGCAGCGGCGAGGCGATGTTCTGCGCCGCCGTCTGCTTCGGATAGAGCGCGTAGCTCTGGAACACCATCGCCAGGTCGCGCTCGGCCGGCGTCGCCTTCGTGGCCTCGATCCCGGTCAGGTGGACCGAGCCCATGTCGGGCTTCTCCAGCCCGGCGATCACCCGCAGCGTCGTGGTCTTGCCCGCGCCCGACGGGCCGAGCAGCACGAAGAACGCGCCCTCGGGGACGTCGAGCTCGAGGTCCTTGAGCGCCTCGACCTCGCCGAAGGACTTCGAGATGCCGCTCGCGACGATCGCGGAGGTCATCGGCTCACCACCTGCTCGGTCTGCGGGTCGTACGCCGGCGGAGCGGCGCCCTGGTGGCGCACGGCCACGATCTGCTCCTCCTCGAAGCGGGCGGTGGGGGGCATGCGAACGTGCAGCAGCCCGGCCTCCGTGTGCACCACGTAGATGGTCTCGTCGCCGAGCGCCTCGCGCGAGACGATGCGCCCGCGCACGGACTCGGGGTCGGCCGCGGCGGGCGACGACACGGTGAAGCGCTCCGGCCGCACGCCTGCGATCACGCGGTCGCCGCGCTCGAGGCCGTCGGGCGCAGCGATCTTCATTCCGCCGGCCGCCGTCAGGTGGCCGTTGGTGACCTCGGCCTCGATCAGGTTCATCGGCGGGGAGCCGATGAAGCGCGCGGCGAACAGGGTCGCCGGGCGCTCGTAGACCTCCATCGGGGCGCCGATCTGCTCCAGCTTGCCCTTGTTGAGGATCGCGATCCGGTCACCCAGGGCCATCGCCTCGGTCTGATCGTGGGTGACGTAGACCATCGTCGTATTGAGCCGCTGCTGGAGGTGCTTGACCTCCGCGCGCATGTCGGCGCGCAGCTCCGCGTCGAGGTTGGTCAGCGGCTCGTCCATCAGGAACGCCTTCGGCTGGCGGACCATCGCGCGGCCGAGCGCGACGCGCTGCTGCTCGCCGCCCGAGAGCCGGGCCGGCCTGCGCGTCAGGAACGGCTCGAGCTGGAGCATGCGCGCCGCCTCCGCGACGCGCTCGTTGACCTCCGACTCCGGCCGCCCCGCCGCGCGCAGCGGGAAGGCCATGTTGTCGCGGACGCTCAGATGCGGATACAGCGCGTAGAACTGGAACACCATCGCGATGTCGCGCTGCGACGGCCGCAGCCCGCTGACGACCTGGTCGCCGATGCGGATCTCGCCCGAGGTCTCCTGCTCGAGGCCGGCGATGCAGCGCAGCGTCGTCGTCTTGCCGCAGCCCGACGGGCCGAGCATCACGAACAGCTCGCCGTCGCCGATCGTCAGGTCCAGCCGCTCGACCGCGACGGTCCCGTCCGGGAACGCCTTGTGCAGGCGCTTGACCAAGACTTCGGCCATTAGCGCCTCACCGCCCCGAGCGTCACGCCCGCCACCAGGTGCTTGCGCACGAGGAAGGCGAAGACCAGCACCGGGATGGCGAACACCATCGCCGAGCCCGCGACCAGCCCCCAGTCGATCGTCGTACCGCCGATCAGGCCCGCGATCGCGGACGGCGCCGTGCGCGTGTCCGGATCGGTGATCAGGAAGATCGAGAACACGAACTCGTTCCAGGAGAAGATCAGCGCGAACACCGCGGTGGCGGCGATGCCCGGGATCAGCAGCGGCATCGTGACGCGCCAGAAGGACTCGAAGCGCGAGTAGCCGTCGAGCATCGAGGCGTCCTCGTACTCCGAGGGCACCTCGTCGACGAAGCCCTTCATCATCCAGATCGTGAACGGCAGATTGAAGGCCGCGTAGACGAGGATCAGGCCGAGCTGGGTGTCCAGCAGGTTGAGGTCGCGGAACATCAGGAAGATCGGGATCACGACCACGACGGGCGGCATGAAGCGCGTCGAGAGGATGAAGAACAGCTGGTCCTTCTTGCCCTTGATCTGGAAGCGTGAGTACGCCCACGCGGCCGGGACGCCGAGGACCGTCGCGATGATCGTCGAGAAGCCGGCGACGATGACCGAGTTCTTGAAGCCCTTCGCGACCGGCGAGCTGGAGCTGAACACGTCCTTGATGTGCTCCAGCGTCGGCTTGAAGTTGAACACCTTCGCGGGCACGGCGTAGATGTCCTTGGTGTCCTTGAGCGCCGTCTCCAGCATCCACAGAACGGGGAACAGCATCACGATCGCGATGATCGTCAGCAGCACGATCTCGATGCCCGTGCCGAGCTTGCGGCGGCGCCGCACAGGCGGGGTGGCGGTCTCGCCGGCGATCCCCTCGTCGGCCATGCCGGCCGGTTGGATGTGCGCAGCCATCAGCGCTCCTGAAGACGGTTGAGGTAGCGCAGGTAGATCTGCGCGGCGATCGTGACCACGATCACCATCAGCACGCCGTAGGCGGACGCGCGCCCGGTGTCGAAGCCGAAGAACGCGATCTTGTAGACCTGGAACGAGAGCGTCTCGGTGGTGCCGCCGGGGCCGCCGCCCGTGAGGATGTAGACCAGGTCGAAGAGCCGGAAGGCCTCGATCGCGCGGAACATGATCGCGATCAGCAGCAGTGGCCAGACGAGCGGGAACGTGATCCGGCGGAACTTGAACCACTCCGACGCGCGGTCGATCTCCGCGGCCTCGTAGAGGTACTTGGGCACCGCCGTCAGCCCCGCGAGCGCGATCAGCATGATGAACGGCGTCCACTGCCACGTGTCGACGATCACCAGCGAGAACAGCGCCAGGGTCTGGTTGGTGAGCCACTCCGCCCGTCCCAGCCCGAGGCTGTCGGTGAACGAGTTCAGGACGCCGAACTGCACGTCGAGCATGAACTTCCAGAACAGGCCGACGACGACCGGCGAGAGCATCATCGGGATCAGGAACAGCGTGGTGAGCGCGCCGCGGCCCTTGACCCGGCGCGAGATCAGGTAGGCGATCGCGAAGCCCAGCAGGGTCTGCAGGGCGACGGCACCCACGACGAAGATCAGCGTGGTCAGCGCGCGCTTGTGCGTCTCATCGGACGTCAGGACGTCGACGTAGTTGTGGAGCCCGATGAAGCTGGCGGGAACGTCGCGCGTCACCGAGTAGTCGGTGAACGACAGCCGGACGAGCCAGATCAGCGGCCAGATCGAGAGGAACAGCAGCAGCGCCAGCGCCGGCGAGATGAACAGGCCGGCGAGCCACCGGTCGGTCAGGAAGCGGAAGCGGGCCGCCGCGGGCGGCGCCTGCAGCTTCTCGACGGGCGGGGGAGCGGTGGATGGTGATTGAAGCGTGTCGGCCATGTCGGTGAGCGAGAAAGCGAGTGCGAACGGTGCGGACGGGAGGCCGGGTCCGGGTGAGATCCCGGCCTCCCTGGGCTCGCTGCTTGCTTAGTGGCCGCTCTCGTCGAGGATGGCCTGCTCGTCCTTGGCCAGCTTGTCGAGCGCCGCGTCGGGCTTCTCGGTGCCGCTGATCGCGGCGTTGACCTGGGTCGAGTGGACATTGAGGAGCTTCGCGTACTCCGGCAGGTTCCAGAAGTCCTTCAGGCGCGGAACCGACTCGGTGAACACGTGGTTGTACGGCAGGACGTCGAGGAAGTCGGGCGAGTTCAGGACGTCGTTACGGGCCGGCACGCCACCGAGCTGCGCCCACTTCTTCTGGGCCGCGGGCGTCTGGAACCACTTCATGAAGTTCAGCGCCTCGGCCTGATGGTCGGCCGGGATGTACTTCGAGATGTGCAGGCCCATGCCGCCGAGCGGCACCTTGTCGGTGTCCTGCTTGGGCAGCGCGGCGAAGTCGAGCTTCTTGAGGATCTCTTCCTTGGTCTTGCCGAGCTTGGAGCTCTTCGGGTCCAGCAGGCCGCCCATCGCGGCGATCCAGTTGAAGCCGACGCAGACCTTGCCCTGGCTGATCGCGGCGTTGACCTCGTCGATGAACCAGTTGCTCGAGCCCTTGGGCGTGAGCGGCACCATCTCGTCGGTCAGGACGTGCATCGCCTTCTTGCCGGCGGCGTTGTTGATGACGCCGTCGATCTTGCGGTTGGCCGGATCCCACAGCTCGCCGCCGTAGAGCGCGTTGACCGTGTTGTACGTCACGGCCGCCGCGTCGCTGGTGCCGGCCTGGTGGAACGCGAGGCCGCTCATGCCCGGGTGGTCGTCCTGGCACTTCTTGGCGGCCTTGATCATGTCGTCCCACGTCGCGGGAGGCGTGTCGCCCATCAGGTCCTTGCGCCAGATCATCGCCCACGTGTCGCCGAGCAGCGGCAGGCCGTAGGTCTTGGCGTTGGGGTCGGGCTTGCCCGTCTGCGCCTGCGGATACTGGCCGTAGGACGCGAGGAAGTACGGGTCGTACTGCGACGTGTCGATGTTCTTCTTCACGAAGTCCGTGATGTCCAGGATGCTGCCGTTCGTGACCGCCTCGCCGATGTTCTGGGAGTCCAGGACGGGCATGTCGAAGTTGGTCTTACGAGCGGCGAACTGCGTGAAGATCGCGTCGTGCCACTGCGCGTTCGGCACGACGTTGACCTTGACCGTCACGTTCGGACGGGTCTTCGTGTACTCCTTGCCCAGCTCCTCCAGGGCGTGGGCCGGTGGCCAGTCGAACCACAGGAACGTCAACGTCATCGGCTTGTTGCTGAGCTTCGACGTGGCGTCCGTGGCGGCCTTGGATGCGCCCCCTCCGCCTCCCCCTCCGCCGCAGGCCGCGACCACGCCTGCGGCGGCCAGCATGCAGCCGGTCGCCCAGACCTTCGTGAGCTTGCCCTTCATGAACTCCTCCTCCACCGCAGAACATTGCAGTCCGGCTGCAAGGAATCTATGCGCTCCTTGCAACTCTTGTCAAATTGCGCCGCAGGTTCTTGCATTCGCTGTCATCAAGCCAGTAGCGTTCGCCCCATGAGCACCACCGAGCTCTTGGTCGGCGAGCGTCGCTTCGACGTGCTCGACCCCTCCGACGGGTCCGTGATCACGTCGCTGCCGTCGGCTTCCGTGGCCGACGGGATCGCCGCCGTCGACGCCGCCCACGCGGCCGCCGGCGACTGGGCCGCGCGCGCGCCGCGCGAGCGCGCCGAGCTCCTTCGCAAGGCCTTCGACCTGATGACCGCGCGCCTCGACGAGGTCGCCGAGCAGATCGTTCGCGAGATGGGCAAGCCGCTCGCCGAGGCGCGCGGCGAGGCCGCCTACGCGGCCGAGTTCCTGCGCTGGTTCTCCGAGGAGGCCGTGCGCGCGAACGGCGACTACTCGGTCGCGCCGGGCGGGGCGCACCGCATCCTCGTGCTCAACCAGCCGATCGGCGTCTCCGTGCTCGTGACGCCGTGGAACTTCCCCGCCGCGATGGCGACGCGCAAGATCGGCCCCGCGCTCGCCGCCGGCTGCACGGTGATCCTCAAGCCCGCCGCCGAGACGCCGCTGACGTCGCTGCTGATCTGCTCGATGCTCGAGGAGGCCGGCGTGCCTCCCGGAGTCGTGAACGTGATCACGACGACGCAGTCGCGACAGGTCGTGCGCGCGATGGTCGACGACCCGCGCGTGCGCAAGCTCTCCTTCACGGGGTCCACGGAGGTGGGGCGCGAGCTGCTCAGCAGGGCCGCGGGCAGCGTGGTCAGCTGCTCGATGGAGCTGGGCGGCAACGCGCCCTTCCTCGTGCTCGCCGACGCCGACATCCCGCTCGCCGTCGAGGGCGCGATGGCGGCCAAGATGCGCAACGGCGGCGAGGCCTGCACCGCGGCCAACCGCTTCTACGTGCACGCCTCGGTGGCCGAGCCGTTCGCCGCCGGCCTGGCCGCGGCGATGGACGCCGTCCGCGTCGGCCCGGGGCTCGAGGCCGGCGTGCAGCTGGGCCCGCTGATCAACGAGGCCGCGCGCGAGAAGATCGAGCGCCTGGTCGGCGACGCGGTGGACCGCGGGGCGCGCGTGCGCGCCGGCGGCGAGCGGCTCCCCGGCCCGGGGTACTTCTACCCGCCCACGGTGCTCGACCGGGTCCCGGCCGGCAGCGCGATCCTCGAGGAGGAGGTCTTCGGCCCCGTCGCGCCGATCGTGTCCTTCGAGGACGAGGCGGAGGCGATCGCCGCCGCCAACGACACCGAGTACGGGCTCGTGGCGTACGTCTACAGCCGCGACCTGCGCCACGCGATGGCGGTCGGGGAGGCGATCGAGACCGGCATGGTCGGCCTCAACCGGGGCGTCGTGTCAGACCCGGCGGCGCCGTTCGGCGGCGTCAAGCAGAGCGGCGTCGGGCGCGAGGGCGGCCACCACGGCCTCCTGGAGTTCATGGAGCCCAAGTACTTCGCCTTCGACTGACGTACCTTGCAGAACGTTTCGAACCCTTTCACGACGTTAGGAGGAGACAGCATGCAGCGGGTTCTCGTGCTCGTCGGCGACGCCGCCGAGGAGCTCGACGCGATGTACCCCATCTTCCGCCTGAGGGAGGCGGGATATGCGGCCGACGTGGCGGCGCTCACGAAGCGCGACGTCCAGCTGGTGATCCACGACTTCGATCCCGAGTCGGACGCCTACACGGAGAAGAACGGGCGCAAGCTGCCCGTCGACATCACCTTCGCCGAGGTCGACCCGTCCAACTACGTCGGGCTCGTGATCCCCGGCGGCCGCGCGCCCGAGTACATCCGCACCGACGCCGACGTGCGCCGCATCACGGAGTACTTCTTCGAGCACGACCTGCCGGTCGGCACGGTCTGCCACGGTCCGCAGGTCCCCGCCGTCTACGGCCTGCTGCGCGGGCGCAAGACCGCGGCGTTCCCGCCGCTGTGGGGCGACATGGAGAACGCCGGGGCGACCGTCGTCGACGCGCCGGACGTGGTCGACGGGAACATGGTGTCGTGCCGGGGCTGGCCGGATCTCCCGGAGTGGTCGCGCGCGTTCGTCGACGTGCTCGAGCGCGCGAACGTCCCCGCCTGAGCCACGGAGACGATGTCCGCCGGCGCAGTGCATGAAGGTGAGATCGTGGAGGTCGCCGGCCGGCGGGTGCACGTCCACGACACGGGGTCCGGGCCTGCCGTGGTGCTCCTCCACGGCTCCGGCCCGGGCACCACGGCGGCCGCCGCCTGGGGCCCGCTGACGGCGGCGCTCTCGGCCCGCCATCGGGTGATCGCGCCCGACTTCGCCGGGTTCGGCTCGAGCGATCCGCTCGAGCCGGGCGCATACGGCCGCGCCGCCTGGACGGCGCAGATCCTCGGGCTGCTCGACGTCCTCGGCGTCGACCGCTGCGCGGTGGTCGGCAACTCGATGGGCGGAGCGATCGCCATGTCGGTCACCCATGCGCGCCCGGAGCTGGTCACGCGCGTCGTCGCGATCGGCACGCTGGGCGTCGAGATGCCGCTCCCGCCCGGGCTGGACGCGCTGTGGGCGTACGAGCCGAGCCGCGAGAACGCCCGCGCGCTGCTGGAGCTGCTCAACCACGACGCGTCGAAGATCACCGCGGACGCGGTCGAGGCGCGACTGCGGGCGACGCTCGAGCCGGGCCCGCGCGCCGCCTTCCCCGGCCTGTTCCCGCCGCCGCGCGAGCGCTGGGTCCGCGATCTCGCGCTGCGCGACGAGGCGCTCGCCGCGATCGCCGTCCCCGTCATGCTCGTGCACGGCGCGCAGGACCGCGTCGTGCCGCTACGCGACAGCACCCTTCCCCTGCTCGGCCGGCTGCGCGACGTCCGTGCGCACATCTTCGGCGCCTGCGGCCACGCGTCGCCCGTCGAGCGTCCCGCCGAGCTTCGCCGGCTTCTGACCACGTTCCTGGAGGACCATGACTGACTTCGCTGTCTTGCGCGCACCATCCCAAGTGCTCTTCGGCGCCGGGATGGCGGCCGCGGCAGGCCCGCTCGCCGCGGGCTACGGGCGGCGCGCCATGGTCATCACCGATCCGCGCATCGCGGAGACGGAGGGCTTCGCCACGGTGCGCACCGCGCTCGGCGCGGCGGGACTCGACGTCGTCGTGTTCACCGGCGCGGCCGTCGACGTGCCGGTCGACGCGGTCGACGCGGCCGTGGCGCTCGGGGGCGAGCGCGAGCCGGACGTCATCGTCGCGGTCGGCGGCGGCAGCGTGATCGACCTCGCGAAGGTGACGGCGCTGCTGCTCACACACCCAGGGCCGCTGAGCGCCTACTACCCCGTCCAGTCGGTGCCCGGCCCGGTGCTGCCGCTGATCGCGCTGCCCACGACGGCGGGCACCGGCTCGGAGGCGACGCCGGTATCGGTCATCACCGACGGGGCCACCGGGATGAAGGTCGGTGTCGCGAGCCCGCACCTGATCCCGCGCCACGCGGTCTGCGACCCGCTGCTGACGGTCGGCGCGCCGCCGACGGTGACCGCGCACTCGGGCATCGACGCGCTCTCGCACGCGATCGAGGCCTACATGGCCGCGCGTGAGACGCCCTCCCCGGAGCTGGTGCTCGGCCGCCCGCAGGTCGGCAAGAACCTGCTCTCGGACGCGCTGGCGCTGACCGCCACCCGCGCGATCGCCGCGAACCTCGTCCGCGCGGTCGAGGACGGCGGCGACATCGAGGCGCGTTCGGGGATGCTCTACGGCAGCCTGCTCGCCGGCATCGCGTTCGGCAACTCGGGCGTCTCCGCCGCGCATGCGCTGCAGTTCGCCGTCGGCGCCGCGACGCATACGTCGCACGGCCTCGGGACCGGGCTGCTGCTGCCCTACGTGATGGAGTACAACCGGCCCGCGCGGCCCGCCGAGCTGGAGGCGCTGGCCGAGATCCTCGGCGGCGACCCGGTCGCCGCGGTGCACGAGCTCGGCCTGCGGATCGGACTGCCGGCGTCGCTGGCGGAGATCGGCGTCGAGCGCGAGGACGTGCGCGGCCTCGCCGAGGCGTCGGTCGGCATCAGGCGGCTGATCGACAACAACCCCCGCCCGCTCGACGCCGACGCGCTCGAGAGCATCCTCGACGCCGCCTGGCGCGGCGAGCCGGCACGGCTCAGCTCCGCGCTCGCGTGACGGCGCGCCGCGCGCCGGCGACGAGCCGGCGCGTGGCGCGCCGGGCGCGCGCAGCGCCGCGGCTCAGGTCGCGACCGGCGTGAGGTCGCGGACGGCGCGCTCGAGGTGCGCCGTCATGCGCGCGATCGCGTCGTCGACGTCGCCGGACTCGATCACGTCCAGCAGCGCGCGGTGCTCGCCCGCCATCGCGGCCGGCGACGGCCATGCCGGGCGCAGCTGCGCGATGCAGAGGCGGATCTCGCCGCCGAGCGAGAGGTAGAGCTTCTCCAGGCGCGGGCTGCCGGTCGCGTTCGCGAGCGCGCGATGGAAGCCGAGGTCGGCCTCCACGACGCGGCTCCACGGCGAGCGGGCGCTGAGGCCGACGAGCTGGCCGATCGCCTCGCGCACGCCCTCCAGCGGCGCACGGCGCTCGAGCACCTCGCGGACGATCAGGCACTCGAGCGGGATCCGGACCGAGAACAGGTCCAGCACGTCGTCCTGCCCGAGCTTGGGCACGAACGCGCTGCGATTGCGCTCACGCTGCAGCAGGCCCTCGTGGCAGAGCGTCTGGATGGCCGCGCGCACGGTCGGGCGCGCGACGCCGAAGTCGGCCGCGAGCTCGAGCTCGGGCAGGCGCGCGCCCGGCTCGATCGCGCCGTCGAAGATGCGCTCGCGCAGGGAAGCGGCGACCGCCTCCGTCGCGGAGATGGGCTTCACGATCATGCCGGACATCAGGCGGCGACCGACTCGGGCATTCCGAGCGAGCGCGGCAGCTCGTCCAGCGAGCGCCATTCGCCGTCGTGGCGGCGCGAGGGAGGGCCCGCGCGGTTGAGCCGCACGGCGCGCGCACCGAGCGCGTGCGCGCGGGCGAGCGTCTCCGCGGAGGTGCTGACCACGAGCACGCCCGGGCCATGCGGCAGCCCGGCGGGCCCCACAAGCTCGTCGAAGGCGCCGCCGAAGCGCTGCAGTGCCGCCTCGGCGAGCCGGCGGTCGCCGCGCGTCATTGCGAGCAGGCGGCGGCCGGACCGCGCGACGGTCGCGAGGGCGGCGAGCGCATCGGCGTACGCGCGCGTCATGAGCGCCACCCGCGCAAACGACTCCTCGCCGCTCTCCTCCCCGCGCCAGCCGCGCTCGGCGGCCAGGCGCACGAACGCCGCGGCGAGGCCGCCCGGCGCAAGCTCCTCGACGCGGCGGCGCAGCGCGGCGCCGCGGTCCAGCGGGCTTTCGGCGTTGTGGCGCGCGAGCTCATAGGCGACGGCCTCGATCGCGTGGCTGTAGTCCACGAGCGTTCCCTGACATGAGAGAACAACCGTATCGACGCCGCGACAGTCCACGGTCGGAACCGTATCTTGTCTGACAGTCAGACACAAATCGCCTGAAACGGATAGACTCGCGCCGTGCTGACGGACACGCTCCACGAGCGGCTCTGCGCGATCGTCGGATCCCGTCACGTGCTGGACGACCCGGCGCTGCGCGACCGCTTCGAGCGCGACATCACCGGGCGCTACGGCGCCCCCGCGACGCTGGTCGTCCGGCCCGGCTCGACCGGCGAGGTGGCCGACGTCCTGCGCGTCTGCGACGAGACGCGGACGCCCGTCGTGCCGCAGGGCGGCAACACCGGCCTGGTCGGCGGCGGCGTGCCGCGCGGCGGCGAGATCCTGCTCTCGCTCAGCCGCCTCGACGAGCTTGGACCCGTGGACGAGCTGGCCGGGCAGGTGACGGCCGGCGCCGGCGTCACGCTCGAGGCGGTGCAGGCCCACGCGAGCGCCGCGGGCCTCGCGTTCGGCGTCGACCACGGCGCTCGCAGCGGCGCGACGATCGGCGGCATGGTGTCCACCGACGCCGGCGGCGCGCAGGTGCTGCGCTACGGCACCATGCGCGCGCAGGTCGTCGGGGTCGAGGCCGTGCTCCCGTCCGGCCGCGTCGTGCGCCGCCTCGCGGGCCTGCTCAAGGACACCGCCGGCTATGACGTCTCGCAGCTGCTCGTCGGCACCGAGGGCACGCTCGGCATCGTCACCGCGGCGCGCCTGCGGCTTGTCCCCCGCCTGCAGCAGGCCGTCACCGCGCTCGTCGCCGTCCCGAGCATGGAGGCCGCGGTGCGGCTGATGCGCGACCTGCGCGCCCGCGCGACGTCGCTGAACGCCGTCGAGGTCTTCTTCGCCGAAGGCATGCGGCTCGTGTGCGAGCATCGCAGGCTCGCGCCGCCCTTCACGGAGGACCATCCCGTCTACGTGCTCGCGGAGTGCAGCGACCACGACGACCCGCTCGACGACCTCGCGGGAGCGATCGAGGACACGCTGGTGCTCGACGTCGCCGTCGCCGACGACACCGCCCGCCGGCGCGCGCTGTGGGCGTACCGCGACTTCCTCAACGAGGCGGTCGCCGCCGCCGGCGTTCCGCACAAGCTCGACGTCACGCTCCCGCTCGCCGCCCTGGCCGAGTTCGAGCACCGCGTCCGCGACGTGATCGAGCAGGCCGCGCCCGCTGCGCGCACGATCCTCTGGGGCCACCTCGGCGACGGCAACATCCACGTCAACGTGCTCGGCCCCGACGCTCAGGACGAACGCTGCGACGACGCCGTGCTGCGGCTCGTCGCCGAGCTGGACGGCTCGATCAGCGCCGAGCACGGCGTCGGCGTGTCCAAGCGGCGCTGGCTCTCGCTCACGCGCAGCGAGGCGGAGATCCTGACCATGCGCGCGCTCAAGCACACGTTCGATCCGCACGGGATCCTCAACCCCGGCGCCGTGCTGCCGGACGCGGCATAGCGGCGCGCATTCCCGCCCGCGGCCGCCACCAGTTGCGCTCCCCGAGCAGCAGCGCGAGCGACGGCACGAGGAACGTGCGCACGAGGAAGGCGTCGACGAGCAACCCGAGCGTGACGGTGAAGCCGACCTCGAAGAGCGCCTCGAGGTCGAGCGCCATCAGCGCCGCGAACGTGCCCGCGAGGATCAGCCCGGCGGAGGTGATCACGCCGCCGGTCTTCTCCAGGCCGGCGATCACCGCCTCGCGCGTGGAGAGCCCGCGCGCCCGCTCCTCGCGCACGCGCGTCATGAGGAAGATGTTGTCGTCGACGCCGAGCGCGACGAGGAAGATGAACGCGAAGATCGGCAGGTTCGGATCGGAGTCCGGCTGCCCGAAGAGGTGCGTGAACGCCAGCGAGGACGCGCCCATCGCGAACGCGAACGACAGCACGACCGTCCCCATCACGTACAGCGGCGCGACGACGGAGCGCAGCAGCGCGATCAGCACGAGCAGGATCAGGGCGAGCACCAGCGGGACGATCAACTTCGAGTCGCGCGTGAGCGCCTCGACGTTGTCGTGCTGCTCGGCGGTGACGCCGCCGATCAGGACGGTCTGCCCCGGCGCGGCCCGTCGCGCGACCTCGCGCAGCCGCGGGATCAGGTCCATGCCCTGTGTCGAGAACGGATCGACCGCGAGCAGGACCTCGCCCGAGATCAGCGCCCCGTCCTTCGACTGCGAGTCGGTGTTGGCCTCGGCGACGCCCTTCACGCCGCGCAGCGCCGCGCGCACGGGGATGCCGGCCGCGGCCGAGGTCACGACGTCCATGGGCGCGGCCCTGCCGGGCGCGAAGCGCTCGCGGATCAGCTCCTGGCCGGCGACCGACTCGGGCGGGTCGCGGTACTGCTCGGTCAGGTCGAGGAAGCCGCGGCCGCCGAGGTTGCCGAGCGCCCCGGCCGCCAGCACGGCGACCGACAGCGCGGCCAGCAGCCCGGGGCGGCGCCGGACCAGGCCGGCGATGCGCCGCCAGAGCGCGCTGACGCGGTCGCGCTCGACCGCCTCCGCGCGCGGCGCCACCGGCCAGAACGCGCGCCGCCCGAGCGCTGACAGCGCGGCTGGAAGCAGCGTCAGGCCCGCCGCCATCATCACCACGATCCCGAGCGCGAGGATCGGGCCCATCTCGCGCGTCGCGTTGAAGTCGGCCAGGCAGAGCACGAGCATCGCCGCGACCACGATCCCTCCGGAGGCGACGATCGCCGGGCTCGTGCGCTCGGCCGCGCGCGCCAACGCGGCGTCGGCGGCGGCCCCGCGGCGCAGCTCGTCGCGATAGCGAGAGACGATCAGCAGCGCATAGTCGGTCCCGGCGCCGAACATCAGCACGATCAGGATCGCCGTGGACTGCCCGCTCACGGTGCTGGCGCCGGCCTCGACGAGCCCGTAGACCAAGCCCGTCGCAATCAGGTAGGCGACCGCGACGACGCCGAGCATCAGCGCGGCGATCGCCGGCGAGCGGTAGATGACCAGCATCAGCACGAGGACGAGCGTCATCGTGATCGCCAGCAGCGTCCCGTCGATGCCCTCGACGGCGGTCGCGCGGTCGGCGTCGAATGCCGCCTGCCCGGTGACGTAGCTCGCGAGCGGATCGCCGTGCGGGCCGGGCAGCGCGGCGCGAAGGGCCGCCACGTCTCGCACGATCGAGTCGGTGTCGTCCTTGCCGTTGACGACGGGGACCACCAGCATGGTCGGCGGGTCCTCTTTCGAGAACGCCGTCGGCGGCTTCTCGGGTCCGAGGTGATGGCCGACGTCGCCGCAGGCGATCCCGTCAGGCGTGCCGACGCCGACCAGGTCCGGCAGTGCCTCATCGGCGCAGATGGCGGCGTTGTCGTCGCCGATCGCGGGCGCGAAGGACTCGACCGACCGGTGGTGGCCGAGATAGGCGATCACCGCGGCCGACTGCCCGCCCTCGACGAAGCGCCGGTCGATCACGTCGTGCAGCTTCGTCGACTCGGACGAGCGCGCCCGGAACGTCTTGCTCTCGTCGGCCGCGCGGGCCTGCAGCTTGGGCTGCAGGCCCGCGAGAGCCACCGCGAGCACGATCCACGCGCCGATCACGAACCATCGCGACCGGCGCCCGATCGCCGCCTGGGTCAACCGTCCCAGCATCGGAGAATGCCCGTCCGTGACCCCGGGTTCCCGCTTACGGCGTCGTCGTGGAGAGCGTGAACGTCAGGGTCTTGTGGTAGGTGCCCGCCCGCAGCAGCTCGCTCCCGCTCACCGTCTGCTGGAGGCCCACGCTGACCGCGTCCATCGAGACCGGGTCGTGGTAGGTGAGCAACACCAGCGGGTTGTCGGTCCCGGTCACGGCGGCGAAGGCGGAGCTCGGCTGGACCGGGCTCGTGGCCTGCGCCTGCAGCGGCGCCGCGAGGGCGTACTGGTCGTTGACCAGGTGCCCCGTCGACTTCGTGCCGGCGTCCGCCACCGTGAGCTGCGCCGCGCCGCTGGTGCTCGTCACCGTGCCGGTGACCGTCGCGACGTAGTCCTTCGTCACGCCCGGGGTGATCGGCCCGAACGTCGCGGTCGGGGCGAGTGACAGCGCGATCTTGTTCGCGACGGTCGCCGTGACGTCCTTCGGGACGTCGGTATGCGTCTCGACCGGGCCGGTCACGGTGATCGTCAGCGTCGCGCTGCCGGTGCCGCCCTTGCCGTCCGAGACCGTGACCTTCGCGTCGTACACGCCCGCCGCGGCGTACGCGTGCGTCGGGCTCTGCCCGGTCGCGGTGCCGGTGTCGCCGAAGTCCCACGCGTACGTGAGCGCGTCGCCGTCGGCGTCGGTGCCGACGGCCGTGAAGGCGATCGAGGTGCCCGTCGTCACGCTGCCGGACGGCGTGCGCGACGTGGTCACCGTCGGGTTCCGGTTGACCGCCGAGACGCCGCACGCGGCGGACGGAAGCACGCCGGCGGCGATGCGGATGCCGGCGAGGATGTGCGACAGGAAGCCGGCCTCCTGGAAGGACGCCTGCGTGTGGCCCATGCCCGTGTACCACGAGCGGCCGCCGTCGTAGCGGTGGCACCACGAGATCGGGTGATCGTCGTCGACGCCGTCGCTGCCGTCGGCCTCGGCGTAGCTCGACTCGTCCACCTTCAACAGGACGTGGATCCCGGTCGTGTTGCGCGGGTCGTAGTCGTCTCCGCCGCCGTTCTCCACCGGGTTGACCGGCGATTGGTAGTTGTACCACTCGTCCGTCCGCGCCCAGGTGGCCGGCAGGCCGGCGTCCGACGGGTCGGTCGTGTCCTCGACGAGGACGTTCGCGGCGGGCGTCCCGTTCGGGTGGTTGCGGAAGTACGCGCCCACCAGCTGGCCGTACCAGGCCCACTTGTATTCGGTGTCGGCCGCGGAGTGGATGCCCACGTAGCCGCCGCCGGCGCGGACGTAGCGCTCGAACGCCGCCTGCTGGTCGTCGGTCAGCACGTCACCGGTCGTCGACAGGAAGATCACGACCTTGTAATGGGACAGGATGTCGTCCCGGAACATCGAGCCGTCCTCGGTGGCGTCGACCTGGAAGTTGCTCGTCGTGCCGAGGCTCTTGATGGCGGCGATGCCCGCCGGGATGCTGTCGTGCCGGAAGACGGCCGTCTTGGAGAAGACGAGCGCCCGGAACGATGAGCCCGGGGTGTCGGGCGCAAGCACGTTGACCGCGACGGTCTTGGTGGCCGAGCCGCCCTTGCCGTCGGAGACCGTCAGCTTGGCGCTGTAGGTGCCGGCGGCGCTGTAGGTGTGCGATGCGGTCGCCCCGGTCCCCGTCGCGCCGTCGCCGAAGTCCCACGCGTAGGTGAGCGCGTCGCTGTCGGCGTCGGTCGCCGCCGCGGTGAGGTTCACCGGCAGCGGGGCGATCCCCGACGTCTTGTCCGCCGTGGCCGACGAGATCACCGGGACGGCGTTGCTGCCGCACGGCGGGCCGTCGATGGCGACGTAGTCGAACGTCGGGGTCACGAACGTCGTCGCGCCGTTGGAGAGCGCGAAGATGCCGACCTTGGGATTGGCGGGGAACGCCGTCGAGTTGGTGCCGACGGTGGTCCAAGAGGAGCCGTCCTGCGAGTACGCGCCGGACAGGTTCGTCCCGTCCCACACGATGCGCAGGTAGAAGTCCGCCGGGAAGGCGGCCGGGATCGTCGCGGTGTGGTCGGTCGTCCCGTTGCGCGGGGTGCCGGCCAGCTCCTGGACGAACTCGAAGAACTCCGTCGCCGTGCCGCCGTTGTTGGTGGCCGTGCGGTCGAGCTTGACGTAGTTGTCGTCGTCGCCGTAGACGATGATCCCGCCCTGCTGATAGCGGGTCAGGCCGTGGTGGTTGATCTTCGCGGTGAGCGTGAAGGCGCCGCTCGGCGCGGTCCGCAGGACGAGGTTCGTCGCGGTGTTGGTCGTCTGGTAGATGTCGCCGTTGCCGGTCGGGATCGAGACGACGCCGTTGCCGACGGTCACGCCGCCGTTCGTCGCGTCAGGCCGCAGGACGGTCCACGATGGATCCAGCGCGGTGCCGGTGAAGTCGTCGCGGTAGCCGGGCGGGCACGACCCGCTGGTGACGGTGATCGGGAGCGTGGCCGAGGCCGTGCCGCCCTTGCCGTCGGAGACCGTCACCTTGGCCGTGTAGGCGCCGGCGGCGGCGTAGGTGTGGCTGATGTTCTGCGAAGCCGAGCTGCCGGTGTCGCCGAAGTCCCACGCGTAGGTGAGCGTGTCGCCGTCCGGGTCGCTGCCCGTGGCGCTGAAGTTGACCGACGCGCCCGCCGTCACGTTCCCGGTCGGGGTGCGCGAAGCGCTCACCGTCGGGTTCTGGTTGGGCGCGGCGGCGACGATCTTGACGCTCACGGTCGCGGTCGCGGTGCCGCCGTGGCCGTCGTCAGCCGTCACGACCGCCTGGTAGGTCGATGCCGCCGGCGGGTACGTGTGCGTCGCGCTCGCGCCCGCGCCGGAGTCACCATCTCCGAAGTCCCATGAGTAGGAGATCGTGTCCCCGTCGGCGTCGGCGCCGGTCGCCGAGAACGTGACCGGCGTGCCGCTGGGCACGTCGCCGGTCGGCGTGCGCCCCGCCGTCACGGTCGGGTTCGCGTTGGCGCCCGTCGCCGAGACGATCACCTCGCCCTGCATCGCCAGCGGGTGCGCGGAGCAATAGAACTTGTAGGCGCCGGCCGTGTTGAACGTGCACGTGCCGTTCCAGGCCGGGGCCTGCGCGTACTGCGGGAGCGGCGGGATCGGGAGGATGGACGTCGGGATCGTCGGCACGGGGTTGATCTGCGTGCATCCCGTCGGCTGCGGCAGCGACAGCGAGGGGTTGCTGCCGTCGCCGAACACCACGTTGTGGGGCAGCGCGCCGTCGGCGGCCAGGTAGCGGAAGTTGACCGTGCCGCCCGGGGCGATCGTCACCGTCGTCGCGGTCGGGTCGTCCTTCGCCTTCGTCACGTCCCAGAAGCCGGTGTCGAAGGCGCCCATGGTCGCCGTCATCGGCGGCGGAGCGGCGCGCTTCTCCTTGCCGAGTGCGTAGGAAGGGATCCCGATCAGCGCGAGTATCGCGCACGCCAGCCATGGCAAGTGCCGTTTCCTCAGACCCAACACGACGTTCCTCCAGAGTCAAGAGTGATGTTCCGGTTCCGGGCTCACCGGAACGCAAACCGTTCGGTACTGCACCCGGCGCCGCGGCGGCCGAGCGGCCGCCGCGGCGCGGGAGGTGACGCTTACGGTGTCGAGGTCGACAGCGTGAACGTCAGCGTCTTGCTGTACGTGCCGGCCCGCAGCGCGTCGGTGACGCTGACGTGCTGCTGGAAGTCCAGCGCGACCGGGTCCGAGGCGGTCGGGCCCGAGTAGGTCAGCAGCGAGGTCGGGTTCGCCGAGCCGCGGACGTCCTGGAACGCCGCGCCCACGCCGGTGGTGCCCGAGGTCGCCTTGGCCTGCACCGGCGAGGTGAGCGCGTAGCCCTGGTTGACCAGTCGCCCGGTCGTCGTCGCGCTCGCGTCGTTCACCGTGAGCGCCGCGTCGCCGCTGGTCGCCATGACCGTCGCCGACGCCGAGGCGCTGTAGTCCTTCGCGAGCGACGGCTGCAGCTCGCCGAACGACGGCGCGCCGGCGATCGACAGGCTCAGCTGCGTCGGCACGGTCGCCGCGACGTCGGTCGTGGCGGTCGCGAACGCGCTCGGATCGACCGCGACGGCGACCGTCTTGCTGTCGGTCGCGCCATCGGCGTAGGTGACCGTCAGCTTCGCCTGCTTGGTGCCGCTCGAGCCGTACGCGTGCGACGGGCTGGTCTCGGTCGACGTCGTTCCGTCGCCGAAGTCCCACTTGTAGGAGACGCCGCCGGACTTGCCGATCGAGAACTGGGCGCGGGCGCCGGAGACCGTCGACTGCGGATCCGCGCCGGGGGTGTCCGGGCCGCCGTTGTAGGCGAAGCGCCAGATCCCGTTGTTGTTGTTGTTGGAGGCGTAGTAGCTGCCGCCGTAGCTGGCGATGTACAGCGCGCCGTCAGGCCCGAAGTTCATGCTGATGAGCCGCTGCGCTCCGAGCAGGGACGAGGGGATGATCCCGAGCAGCGAGTCGACCGAGATCGGCTGACCGCCGCTGAACTGCGTCGCCGGATCCATCAGCAGCGCGTGCCGGACGTTGGTCGGCCCGGCGAAGTCGCCGAGGAACCAGCGGCCGTCCCAGTACGCGGGCCACGCGTTCGGGTTGTCGCCCGGCGGCTTGCGGTAGATGCCGCCGTCCATCGGCGCCTGGCCGCCGCTCACGCCGAGCCACGGGCAGCTGCGCCAGATCTGCGGCGACGGGCTGTTGTTGTTGCTCGTGTACAGGCCGACGCCGTTGGCGTTCAGCGGGTAGTTGTAACAACCGCCGTGCGGCCCGTACCAGAGGTTCACCGGCTTGGGCTTGGGCAACAGCGTGAGGCCGGTGTTGTACGGCGAGTCGTTGAGGACTTCGCCGCGGCAGTCCCAGAAGCCGCCCGTCTGGCCGTCGGTGCCGCCGCCGACGGTCCCCGGATGCCCGAAGGGCGCCGCGGTGGCCACGCCCGGGTCGTTGCCCTGGTAGACCGCCGAGGGCAGCTTCGCGCGATAGTCCCAGCGGTTGCCCGCCTGGCAGTACGGCCAGCCCCAGTTGCCCGCCGAGTTCATCATCGTCGCGTTCTCGGTCTTGGCCGTGCCCCAGATCGGGCTGTCGGTGCCCTGGTCGGGTCCGACCCATGCGGTCGTGATCGCGTCGGTCTTCTTGTCGATGTGGATCGTGTACGCGTTGCGCACGCCCATCGCGAAGATCTCCGGCTTGGCCTTGCCGTCCTTCACGGCCTGGCTGTCGACCGGGAACAGGTTCGCGCCGTTCGGCGCGCTCGCGTCCGGGATCGTGTACGTGCTCCCCGGCCCCGGCGTGTCCCCGGGATCGTCCAACGGGTGGATGCGGATGATCTTGCCGTCGTAGCTGTTGGTGTTGCCGGACGTGCCGCGGGCGTCGCCGAAGCTGGACAGGATCGTGTCGGCCGGACGCTGGTCGGCCGGCGTCTGCGCGCAGTGCGTCGTCGCGGCGGCGCCGGGGCACGGGGCGGTCTGCACCGGGTCGGGGTTGGTGTAGCCGCCGGTGTTGGAGTTGGCGTAGTTGCCGATGTTGTCGCCGTTGGAGACGTACAGGTTGCCCTTGGAGTCGAACGCCGCGGAGGCGCCCTCGTGGCAGCAGGAGTAGACCGACTGGTCCCACGACATGATCACCTTCTCCGACCCCGGCACGAACGTCTTGCCGACGGGGTCGTAGGTGAAGCGCGAGAGGCGGCGCTCGCCGCGGTAGCGGCGCCGGTCGAACCCGCCGCCGAGCTTGGGCGTCGTGTCCTTGCCCTGCTCGCCGCCGTAGTACGGGAAGTACTCCAGGTAGACGTACGGCCGGCCCTTGGTGAACTTCGGGTCCAGCGCGATCGCCAGCAGGCCCTCCTCCGCGGTCGACGACTGGCCGGCCTCGACTGCGCTGCCCTTGGCGCCGAACACCGAGAGGTTCGCGACCATGCTGACCTTCGCCGGATCGCGGTCGTAGGAGCTGCCGCCGGCGCTCGGGTCCCACACGTGCACGGTGCCGCAGCCAAGGCCCGTGTTCGGGGCGTCCCAGTTGCCGATCTGCGTCATGCCGGCGAAGCAGATCGCGCGGCCGGTGTAGAAGACCAGGCCGTTGTCGGCGATCGCCGTGTTCGTCAGCTCGCCGTTGTACTGGTTGGAGTTCGCGGGGTTGACAGGCGTGAGGCGGACGTTCGAGTAGTTCGACGTGATCGCGGCCTTGCAGTTGCCGCGGACCATGCCCGCCGCCCACTCGATGCCGCCCAGCACGTGCTTGCTCACGTTGTCCTGGCCCCACGCCGCCGTGGTGCTGCCGAGCTCGGTGTAGAACGAGCGGCCCTGCTGGATGTCACGGCACCACGCGGCCGCACGCTCGAGCTGCGGCTGGTTGGTGTTGGTGGCGCCCGTCCAGCGCTGGATCGCGTCGTTGGTGACCGACGTGCCGTCGGGGATCGTGTTGAAGCGCACGCGCGCGAGCGTCTGGACGGTGCCCGTCGGGTTGCTCGCCCACGTGTACCACTTCTCGGTCACCCCCTTCCACAGGGCCGGGTCGTTGCGTGAAGCGGGGTGCACGCGGTCGAGGAACTCGACGTCCTGGGAGCTCGACGCGGCGCTGCCGGTGACGCGCGGGTTGCCGGTCAGGCCGATCAGCGTGTTGAAGAAGGCGTTGCCGCCCTGCTCCAGCGTGGCGGTCTCGCCGATGCCGACGAAGCCGCCGCCGCCCTGCACGTAGCTCTGGAGGTCGGCCTCCTGCGCGGCGTTGAGCACGTCGCCCGCCGAGTTGACGAACACGACGGCGCGGTAGCCGCCGAGGTTGGCGGCGTTGATCTGCGTCGCGTCACCGGAGACGTCGACGGTGAAGTCGTTCGCCGCGCCGAGCGCCTGGATCGCGCTCGCGGCGTCGGAGCTGACGGGATTCGGCGTTCCCGCCGTCCCGGTGAAGACCATCACCTTCCCGGCGTTCGCGAGCGCCGGCGACGCTCCGAGGGCGCTCCCGACGATCAGCGCGCCGAGCAAGGCGAGCGCAGACCGCAGCCTGCGCGACATCGACGGACGAGCCGCCAAGGACCTTCCCATCCCTATCCCTCCTCCGAACGGGGTCAAAACATGCCGCCGGAGCGGTGGCGGCCACGCGGGCCGCCACCGCTCGGCGGGACGGGCTACGGCGTGGTGGTCGACAGCGTGAACGTCAGGGTCTTGCTGTAGGTCCCGGTCCTGAGGGCGTCGGTCGCGCCGATCGCCTGCCGGAACGTCAGCGCCACGGTGTCGTTCGACGCCGGGGCGCTGTAGGTGAGCAGCCGGGTCGGGGCGCTCGCACCGCCGACGGGCGCGAAGTCGCCGCCGGCGCCGAGCGGGCTGAGCGCCTTGGCCTGCACGCTCTGAGGCAGCGAGAACGAGCCGTTGACCAGATGGCCCGTCGCCACGCTGCTCGGGTCAGCCACGCTCAGCGCCGCGTCGCCCCCGGTGGAGATCACGTTCGCGGTCGTGCTCGCGTCGTACGGCTTGTCGATGCCGGGCAGGAACGTCCCGAAGGACGGCGTGCCGCCGAGCGAGAGCGCGAGCGTCGCGGGCACGGTGCCGCCCGCGCCGACGGTCGCCGACTTGGAGCCGAGGAGCACCAGCATCCAGTCCTTGAGCTGCTGCGCGGACGTCCGCAGCTTCAGCCGCGCCGCCGCGTCGCCCGAGGCCGGGTCGTCGGCGATCGCCTGGATCGACGCGATGTCGCCGAGCGCGCCGCTGTAGCCGGTCTGGGTCAGCGTCGCGTACTTGGCGTAGCCCGCGTCGACCGCCGCGGAGGCCGCGCCGGCCGCCGTCGAGGTCAGCCCGCCCGCGGTCTGCAGCTGCGAGATCTGCGTCTTGACGTCGGTGTAGGTGACGCAGTTGCCCTCGGTCTTGCCGGCGGCCCAGAGCAGGCCGTCGATGACCATCTTCTGGAACCAGGGCGTCGAGGTGAACAGCGTGTGGTTGTGGCCGAGGACGTTGACGAACCAGCGGCCGCCGTCGAAGTTGCGACACCAGACGATCGGGTGGTCGCCGCCCTCGAGGTTGCCGCTGGAGTTGACGCCCATCGCGGTCGCGTAGGTCGCCTCGTTCAGGAGCAGCAGCGGGTGCACGAACGGACGCGGCTTGCGGTCGAAGTGGTACAGCTCGTCCGCGACCGGGAAGCGCGCCGGCAGGCCCTGCGTCGCCGGGTGGCTGCCGTCCTCGGTGATCAGCTCGGCCCAGTAGCACGTGCTGCAGTTGGAGCCGAAGCCGCCGGCGTTGGTCGGGTGGCCCTGGAACAGGCCGCCCATCGCGTCCTTGTACCACTGCCAGTTGTGCAGCGAATCGTCCGCGGCGTGCAGCGCCATGTAGCCGCCGCCGGCCTCCATGTAGGCCTGGAACGCCGCCTGCTCGTTCACGACCGTGCCGTTCTTCATGGTGAAGGCCGTCACCAGCGTGTTGTTGCCGACCGACGAGTCGCCGATCAGGACCTTGTACTGCGTGAGGTTCGCGGCGCTCGAGAACGGCGTGTCGGGCGTGGAGATGTCCGGGCGCGCCTTGTCCCAGATGTCGACGTCGAAGCCGTACTGCTTGCCGAGCTGCTGGATCAGGACGGCGGCGTCCTCGATCGACTCGTGACGGTAGTCGCCGGGGTTGTTCGCGAAGACGAGCACCTTGAACGTCGCGTTCGCGTTGTGCGACGGCGCCGTCGGGACCTGCTGGTTGTGGCGCGGGGCGCCGGCCATCGGCTCCGAGACCGCGCCGATGCCGGTCTCGTCCGGACCCGGCAGGCCGCGCTCCTGGCGGATGACGTCCTGCGCGTCGGTGACGAGCAGGTTGCGGGCGTCGCCCGCGGGCACGAGCGCGTTGACCTGGCCGATGAACGCCTGCAGGCCGTCGATCGCCGCGACCTTGTCGCCGGCGGTGTCGGACGCCTTCGCGGCGCTCAGCGCGGCGCGCAGCGTGGTCACGTCGCCGGCGGCGAGGCCGGAGCGGCCCAGCAGCGCGTCGATGTCCGTGAAGGACGTCGTCACCATCAGCGTCCACGTGATCTTCGTGCCGAGGCCTGCGTTGTCGCCGACGTGCAGCGCCCACGTGTGCTTGCCGAGCGAGAGCTTGGACACGTCCAGCGGAAGCGGGTAGGTCCAGACGCCGTCGGTCCACGTGTCGAGCGCGGCGGTCTGCCCGGAGCCGGGGGTGGGATCCGTGCGGGTCGGGTTCAGCGTGACGCTGTGGCCGACGTGGAAATTGACGACCGAGGCCGGGAGCGTCGCGCTGGGCGCGCGCGTGTCCAGCGACACCGCGACGGTGCGGTAGGGCGGGTTGGCCGTCACGGTCGCGGCCGCGGCGTGCGCCTTGGCCAGCGGCGCCGTGAGGGTGACGTTCGGGTTCGGCGACGCGGGAGCGGGAGTGACGATCGAGGCGATGATCGCCGTCTCCTGGTTGGCGCCGGTGTCGATGGTGAGCCGGTCGCCGGCCGCGCGGCCGGACGTGCTGGCGAGCCGGATCGCGGTCGCGCCGGCGGCCGCCGGCTGGTTCAGGCCGCCGTTCACGGTGGCGGCGGCGCCGTCCTGGGACACGTTGCCGGATGTGTCGACCGCCCGGTAGCGGAAGGTCGTGGCGCCTTCGGTGACATCCTCGACCTGCGCGGTCGCGCTCGGGCCGGGCGTCGCGACGGGGACGTCCGTGTAGGAAGCGCCGTTGTTCGTCGAGTACTGGAACTTCGCGACGGCCACGTCATCGGTCGCCGAGAGCGTGATCATCACCGACGGGTGGGCGGGGGTGCCGGCCGTCGTCGTGTACCACCCGTTGTTGCCGTTGGCGACGGGACCCGTCTGGCCCGGGGCGAGCCACGACGGCGGCGCGAGCGCCGGCAGCGTCGCGGCGTTGAGCACCGGCGGGGTCGTGTCCGGCCCCTGGGCCAGCGCCGCCGGGGCGCCCGCGGCGAGCGCCGTCCCGGCGACCGCGGCCATCGCGAGCACGCGAGGTCCTTGCCTTCGCATACGTCCCTCTCCTCCTTGACTGCAGACCCGGGACTGTGGACTAGCCCCTTTTGACTACCGGCCCATCAAACAGCTTTCCCAGCTGTGCTACAAGCCCAACGAAGTCTGGTTCGGCGATGACGCCGATTTGCGGTCCGGCCCAACAATCTCTCCCGGACCCATCGCCCCTCAACGACGGCGCACCATACATTGTCAGACAGTCTGACACAACGTTTCTTTGCGAGCGTGGTCTGAGCGGACACATGGATGACGTGTTTTGAAGAGTTGTGCGCCCATGCTTGACAGTAGTTGAAGAGTTCTGCAAGCTATCGAGCCGTGGGGTGCGCAAGGTCGACAGATGGAGTCGCGGCATGACGTCGCTCGCCGGAACCGGACTGAGCGAGGTCGCCGGCGCGCTCAGCGCCGCGCTCGGCGAGGACGCGGTGCATACGGACGCCGCGCGACTGGACGGCTACACGGCCGACACCTACTGGCCGGCGATCGCCGCCGTGGCCGCCGGCGAGCCGCTCGGCCGCCCCGACGTCGTCGTCGTCCCGCGCGACGACGCGGGCGTCGTCGCCGCGCTGCGGATCGCCGCCGCCCACCAGATGCCCGTCGTCCCCTGGGGCGGCGGGTCGGGCACGCAAGGCGGCGCCGTCCCGGTCCGCGGCGGCCTGGTCATCGACCTGCGCGGCCTGGATCGCATCATCGAGATCGACGAGCGCTCGATGACCGTCACCGCCGAGGCCGGCGTCAACGGGCGCGTGCTCGAGCGCGCCCTCAACGAGCGCGGGCTGATGCTCCCCCATTACCCCGCGTCGGCCGAGTGGGCGACCGTCGGCGGCTACGTCGCCGCGCGCGGCTCGGGCGTGCTCTCGACGCGCTACGGCAAGATCGAGGACCTCGTCGTCGCGCTGCGCGTCGCGATGCCGACGGGCGAGCTGTGCGACACCGTGTGCGTCCCCCGCCACGCCGTCGGCCCCGACCTCACGCAACTGTTCGTCGGGTCGGAGGGCACGCTCGGGATCATCACCCGCGCGACGTTCTCCGTCGTCCCGATCCCCGGCGAGCGCCGCTTCTCGACGCTGCGCTTCCCCGACGTCGACTCCGGCATCGAGGCCTTCCGCACCGCGCTGGCTGCCGGGCACCGCCCCTCGGTCATCCGCATGTACGACGAGGAGGCGACGCAGCGAACGCTCAGCCCGGTCGTCGGGCGGCAGCTCGACGGTGTCTGCGCCGTCGTGGCCTGTGAAGGCGAGCCCGAGGCGGTCGCGGTCGAGACCTCGCGCGTGCTCGCCCTCGCGCGCGCGCAGGGCGCGCGGGAACTGGAGCCCGAGCTCGCGCGCATCTGGTGGGAGCGCCGCTACGACTTCTACGCGCCGCCGCATCACCCGGAGCTGCCGTCGATCTGGGGCACGATCGACGTGGTCGCCACCTACGCGCGCATCGGCGCCGTGCACGAGGCGCTGCGGCACGCGGTCGCCGAGCGCTACGCCCACACCGGGTTGCGGCTGCGGATCCACTTCTCGCACTGGTACGCCTGGGGCACGATGATCTACGCGCGCTTCCTCATCCCCGAGGGCGCGCCCGGCGAGGACGCCCTTGCGCTGCACGACCGGATCTGGGACGACGCCGTCACGGCCGTTCTGGCGGCCGGCGGCGTGATCAACGACCACCACGGCGTCGGACTCAAGCTCGGCCGCTACATGGAGGCCCAGCACGGCGCGGCGTTCGACACCCTGCGGCGCGTCAAGTCCGCGATTGACCCCCTCGGCATCATGAATCCCGGCAAGCTCGGTCTCTAGTGAGGTGAGGCCAGGCGTGAGGAGAGGACGGGAACGGATGTCGATCAGGGTGTCGATGCACAACTGGATGCGGCCAGAGCCGATCGAGCGAACCATCGCTCGGCTCGGCCGCCTCGGCTACGACGGGATCGAGATCTCGGGCGAGCCGGCGCTCTATGACGTCGCACGGGTTCGAGGCCTGCTGGAGGAGCACGGCGTCGAGTGCTGGGGCGCGGTGACGCTGATGACGGGCGGTCGCGACCTGCTGCACGAGGACCGCTACGTGCGCCAGGGCAGCGTGGCCTACGTCAAGGACTGCCTGACGCTCGTGTCCGAGCTCGGCGGCAGGATCCTCAGCGTCGTCCCGTCGACCGTCGGCAAGGTCGTGCCGATGGCGTCCGCGGCCGAGGAGTGGCGCTGGTGCGTGGAGGCGCTGCGCGAGTGCCAGGCGCACGCCGAGTCGGTCGGGGTCCGCATCGGGCTGGAGCCGCTGAACCGGTTCGAGACCTACTTCCTCAACAGCGCCGAGCAGGCGCTCGCGCTCGCCGGTGAGGTCGGCGGCGACTGCGGCGTCGCGCTCGACATGTTCCACATGAACATCGAGGAGGCCGACTGGGCCGGCGCGATCCGTGCCTGCGGCGACCGTCTGGTCGACTTCCACGTCGCCGACAACACGCGCATGCCGCCCGGCCACGGCGCCGTCGACTGGGCCGCGGTCATCCGCGAGCTCGTCGGGATCGGCTACGAGGGCCACATGACGGTCGAGTTCGTCGTCTCGGCCGACCGCACGCCGATCTCCCAGCGCACCGACATCGGCGACGTGTCAGAGAGCGGCGCGACGCCCGGGATGGCGCAGTTCCTGCGCGACCACAGCACCGGCGCCGTGCCCGAGGCGCGCTACGAGGCCTACACCGAGCAGTCGCTCGGCCACCTGCGCGCGGCGCTGGCCGCGATCGCGACGCCCGCATGAGGACCGTCGCCCTGATCGGGACGCTGGACACGAAGGCCGACGAGCTCGCGTACCTCGCCGAGCGCCTGCGCGCGCACGGCGTCGAGGCGCTGGTGATCGACTCCGGGATCCTCGGCGACCCCGGGACGGCGGCCGGCGTCGCGCGCGAGGACGTCGCGGCGGCCGGCGGCTACACGCTCGAGGAGGTGCGCGCCGCAGGCTCGCGCGGCGCGGCCGTCTCGCTCATGCGCGAGGGCGTGACCGCGGTCGTCGCGCGCCTATACGCGCAGGGCGCCATCCACGGCGTCCTGTGCCTCGGCGGCGCCGAGGGCGCGCTGCTCGGCGGCCCCGCGATGCAGGCGCTGCCGCTCGGGGTGCCGAAGCTGCTCGTCTCCCCCTGCGCGTCCGGGCGCCGCTCGTTCGGCGACTACGTCGGCGAGAGCGACATGACGGTGATGCACTCCGTCATCGACATCCTCGGCCTGAACGCGATCTCGCGCACGATCTTCGAGAACGCGGCGGCGGCGATGGCGGGGATGGTGCGGAACGCCGGAGCCGCCGTCGCGTCGCTCGGCGAGCGCTGCGTCGGCGTCACGATGCTCGGGCAGACCACGCCCGGCGTGATGCGGATGCGCGAAGCCGTGCGACGCGGCGGCTGGGAGCCCGTCATCTTCCACGCCAACGGGGTCGGCGGGCCGGCGATGGAGCACCTGTGCGAGGCCGGCGCGCTGGACGGCGTGATCGACTACACGCTCTCGGAGCTGGCGAACTCGCTGATGGACGGGATCCACGCCACCGGCCCCGACCGCTTGCGCGTGGCGGGGCGGCAAGGCCTCCCGCAGGTCGTCGTCCCCGGGTGCGTGGACTTCTTCAACCAGGGCGCGCGCGACACGCTCCCGGAGCGCTATCGCGGCCGCAAGACCTACTTCCACAACCCCGTCGCGACGCTCGTGCGGCTCGAGCGCGACGAGGAGACGGCGCTCGGGCAGCTCGTCGCGGAGCGCCTCAACGAAGCCACGGGCCCCGTGCAGGTGGTCGCGCCGCTGCGCGGCTTCTCGCTCGCCGACGCCGAGGGCGGCGACCTCTGGGATCCGGAGGCCGACCGCGCCTTCCTCGACGCTCTCGAAGGTTCGCTGCGCGCCGGCATCCGGTACGAAGCGGTCGATGCCCATGTCGACGATCCCGAGTTCGCCGACCTCGTCGCCGATCGCTACCTGTCCCTCGTCCCGGAGCCTGCTCGTGCCGTCTGATTCCCGCCCCGTGTCCCACTGCCTGCTCGATCTCGCCCCGCCGGACATCGAGTGGTTCCGGGAGCGCTCGGACATCGTGCTCGTGCCGATCGGCTCGTGCGAGCAGCACGGCGCCCACCTGCCGCTCGGCACCGACACGATCACCGCGCTGGAGGTCGCCCGGCGAGCCGCCGAGAAGGCCGACGTCCCGTACACGGCGCCGCTGTGGATCGGCTACTCGCCGCAGCACATGCGCGAGCCGGAGTCCTCCGTCGGCACGGTCACGCTGCGGGCGAGCACGCTCAACGCGGTCCTCTACGACATCGCCCGCTCGCTGATCCACCACGGCTGGAACAAGCTCATCCTCGTCAACGGGCATGGGTCCAACATCAAGGTCCTGGACCCGCTGCTGCGCCGGATCAAGTACGAGACGGGCGCGCTGATCGCGCTCTACAAGCCCTACGCCGAGCGCTACATCGGCATCCTCGAGGGTCTGCTGGAGAACCCGCCGGAGGAGACGCCGGGCTGGCACGCGTCCGAGCTGGAGACCTCGCAGGTGCTCGCGCACGACGCGCGCCTGGTGCGGATGGACCGCGCCGCGGAGGATCGCGCGCAGGTGCCGTCGTGGCTGCCCGAGACGTTCCTCAAGCGCGACGGCGCGCCGGACGTCGAGTTCGACGGCTACCAGTACTTCTCGTTCCCGATGGACCACGCCGAGTTCTCGCGCACGGGCGTGATCGGCAACCCGCTGACGGCGACCGCCGAGAAGGGCGAGGAGGCGCTGGAGCGCTTCTCGAACCACCTCGTGCGCGCGATCGACGAGTTCCGCGGGCTCGATGTGCACGTGTCGCGCCGGGCGTTCGAGGAGCGGGTTTGAGCACGATGCCCCCGGCGCTGAGAAGAGCACGCATCCTCGAGCGGATCCAGCGCGACGGCGGCGTCTCGATCGCCGATCTCGCGCGCGACCTCACGGTCTCCTCGATCACCGTGCACCGCGACCTCGAGCACCTCTCCAAGGAGGGGCTCGTCGAGCGCGTGCACGGCGGCGCCCGGGCGGTCGCGGGCGGCCAGTCCTCGACCGCGATCCCGCCCACGGGGTGGGAGCAGCGGACGTCGCAGGCCGGCTCGGGCAAGGTCGCGATCGCAGCGCACGCCGTGCGAGCGATCCGCTCCGGCTCGACGATCTTCCTCGACTCCTCCTCGACCTGCCTGGCCGTGGCGCGTGCGCTGGCGGCCTCGCCGGCGACCGAGCTGACGCTGGTCACCAACTCGCCGGCGATCGCCTACGAGCTGGTCGACGAGCGGATCCTCGTGATCGTCCCGCCTGGCGAGCTCGACCAGCACATGCGGCTGCTCGCGGGGCGCTGGACGACGGACTTCCTGTCCGGGCTGAACTTCGAGCTCGCCTTCTGCTCCTCGGCGGGGCTGACGCTCGAGTCCGGCCTCACCACGTCGCGCCGCGCGCTGGCCGACGTGATCAACGTCGCGCGCGCCAACGCGGAGCGCACGATCGGACTGATCGACTCGACCAAGTTCGGCCGCTCGTCGCTGCTGACGATCGCCCAGGCGCAGGACCTCGACGCGATCGTCACCGACGCCGGCCTTGACGAGAGCACCGTCCGTGAGTACCGGGCGGCCGGCGTAAAGCTCGAGATCGCCACCACCTAGGAGGAGAAGCGATGACACGACCCGTCACCCTGTTCACCGGCCAGTGGGCCGATCTTCCGCTGGAGGCGCTTGCGGCCAAGTGCGGCGAGTGGGAGTTCGACGGGCTCGAGCTCGCCACCTGGGGCGACCACTTCGACGTCGCGCAGGCGCTCTCGGACCCCGGCTACTGCGCCGAGCGCCGCGAGGTGCTGGAGCGCAACGGCCTCAACTGCTGGGCGATCGGCGCGCACCTCACCGGCCAGGCCGTGTGCGACCGCATCGACGCCCGCCACCAGGCCGTGCTGCCGCCCGAGGTGTGGGGCGACGGCGACCCCGAGGGCGTGCGCCGGCGCGCCGCAGAGCGCATGAAGGACACCGCGCGCGCGGCCGCGCAGCTCGGCGTGGAGGTCGTGACCGGCTTCACCGGCTCAGGCATCTGGCACCTCCTCTACTCCTTCCCGCCCAACGACTTCGAGACGGTCGAGCAGGGTTACGTGGACTTCGCCGAGCGCTGGAGCCCGATCATCGACGTCTTCGACGCCGAGGGCGTGCGCTTCGCGCTCGAGGTCCACCCCACCGAGATCGCCTACGACTTCGCGACCACGCGCAAGGCGCTGGCCGCGCTCGGTCATCGTCCCGGCTTCGGCATCAACTTCGACCCGAGCCACTTCGAGCACCAGTTCCTGGACTCGGCGGCGTTCGTGACCGAGTTCGGCGACCGCGTCTACCACGTGCACGTCAAGGACTCGATCCGGCGCCTCGACGGGCGCTCGTCGATCCTCGGGGGCCACCTGGACTTCGGGACCCCCGGCCGCGGCTGGGACTTCGTCTCCCCCGGCCACGGGGACGTCGACTTCGAGTCGCTGTTCCGGGCGCTGAACCGGATCGGCTACCAGGGCCCGCTCTCGATCGAGTGGGAGGACTCGGGGATGGACCGCGACTGGGGCGCGCCCGACGCGCTCGCGTTCGTGCGCCGGACGGACTTCTCGCCCTCCACCGTCGCGTTCGACGCCGCCTTCGCCCGGGAGGCATCGTGAGCAAGGTCGGCTTCGTCACGATGGGCGAGTCCTCCGGAGGGGAGGACATCCCGACCGTCGGGATCGGCATGCTCGGGTACGGGTTCATGGGCAAGGCCCACTCGAACGCGTACAAGACGCTCGCCTACATGACGTGGCCACCGCCGCTGATGCCGCAGCTCGTCGCGATCGCCGGCCGCAACCCCGAGGGGGTGGCCGGCGCTGCACGCCGCTACGGCTTCGCCGAGCACCTGACCGACTGGCGCAAGCTGGTCGAGGACCCGCGCGTCCAGGTGTTCGACAACTCGAGCACGAACGACTTCCACGCCGAGCCGTCGATCGCGGCGGCCGAGGCCGGCAAGCACGTCGTGTGCGAGAAGCCGCTCGGGCGCGACGCGAACGAGGCGTACGAGACGTGGCAGCGCGTGGAGGCCGCCGGCGTCAAGCACATGTGCGCCTTCAACTACCGCTTCGTGCCGGCGGTCCGGCTGGCGCGCCAGATCATCGAGTCCGGCGACCTCGGCGAGATCCACCACTTCCGCGGCTTCTACCTGCAGGAGTGGATCGTCGACGCCGACTTTCCGATGGTGTGGCGGCTGGACAAGTCGGTCGCCGGCTCGGGCTCGCTCGGCGACCTCGGCGCGCACGTGATCGACCTCGCCCGCTACCTCGTCGGCGAGATCGATGCCGTGTCGGCGACGACGCGCACGTTCGTCAAGAGCCGCGAGGGGGAGCCGGTCGACGTCGACGACGCCGTCGAGGCACTCGTCGACTTCTCCTCCGGCGCCGTGGGCATCATCGAGGCCTCGCGCTTCTGCCCCGGCCGCAAGAACGCGCTGACGTTCGAGATCAACGGCTCCAAGGGCTCGATCGCGTTCGACATGGAGCGCCTGAACGAGCTGCAGGTCCACTTCGCCGGCTCCAAGCCCGGCGACCTCGCCCAGGGCTTCCGCACCGTCCTAGTGTCCGAGGCCGACCATCCGTTCTGGCAGCACTGGTGGCCGCAGGGCCACATGATCGGGTGGGAGCACACGTTCGTCCACGAGCTGCACCACTTCCTGACGGCGATCCGGGATGACACGGACGTCGCGCCGCACGGCGCCACGTTCGAGGACGGCTACCGGGCCGCCGAGATCTGCGACGCGATGCTGCGCTCCGCCGAGGCGGGACGCAAGGAGCGCGTCAGCTACCGCTAGGCGCCGTCCGCCGCAGCCGTTCCCCGAGAAGCCTCGAGCGAAGAGGAGAGTCGACCCATGTCCGCACACCGCCGGAAGGTTGCCGTGACTTCGTCACCGCGGCCGGCGTCGCGGACCCGCGACCCGAGTGGCGGTGGTCGCCGGTGAACCTGCGCTACGCCGGCGTCGCCGGCGGTGCGGGCGACCCGCGCTTCGCCGAGGCGCTGCGGCGGCTCGCGGGCGCCGGCTACGACGGGGTCACGCTCGCGCTCGAGGACTCCGAGCTGCTGCGGCCGCCGCGCCCGCGCCGGATCGCGGCGCTGCTCGACGAGCTCGGGCTCGCGCGCGTGATCGAGGCGGGAGGCCGGCGCGGCGGCGCGCCGGGCCTGCTCGACGACGGGCGCGCGCAGCGGGTCGACCTGCTGCGCCGCGCCGTCGACCTCGCCGTGGCGATCGGCGCGCCGCTTGTCTCGATCTGGTCCGGCGCGCCGAGCGGCACCCTGCACGTCGCGACGGCGTGGGACCGGCTGCAGGACAGCTGCCAGCGCGTGCTGAGCTACGCGCAGCGGCGCGGTGTCGTCCTGGGCCTGGAGCCCGCGCCGGGGATGCTCGTCGAGTGCGCCGCGGACTTCGAGGCGCTGCGCCAGCGGCTCGGCCGGCCGCCCGCGTTCGGGATGACGCTCGGCCTCGCCGGATCGAGCGCCGAGGAGGTCGCGCACTTCGCCCCGCGCATCGCGCACGTGCGCGCGGCCGACTCCGTGCCGGACTCCGGCGCGCTGGCCGCGCTCGCCGCGTCGGACTACGAGGGCCTCGTCGCCATCGAGGTCACGCGCCACGCGGCGCCGGAGGTCGCGCCGGCGGCACTCGCCGCGCTGCGCGCGCTGGAGCCGGATGCGGCGCGATGAAGGCGCTCGCGGAGCCGGCCGATCCGGCGCGGGGGGTCGTCCAGGCCTGAGCTGACGTCGCGGCGCTGATCAGGCCGAAAGTCGAGGATGGCAACGATCCCCGTCCTGGAAGCCCCTGCTCGCGTCTGGTTCGCCCGTCCACGCAGGGTCGTCCGGATACAGAAGAGATCGGGTGTTTCAGCTTGACACCCGCGCAGGCACGCAGTATTCGTTGCATGAGAGGCGAAATCTCTACGGATAGGTAGGAGGAGAGCGCATGGGTCGGACGAAGGCGGCAATTGCCGCCTGCTTTGCCGTGCTGTTCGGGCTGGTCTTGGGAGGAGGGACGGCGTTCGCGCAGACGCCGACCGCTTCCGACTTCCAGAAGGTCACGCTCGACGACAACACGCAGAATCCGATGGAGCTGGACGTCGCCCCCGACGGGCGCGTCTTCTACATCGAGCGCGACGGGCGCCTGCAGGTCTGGAAGCCCGACACGCAGCAGACGGTCACCGCCGGAACCATCCCGGTCACCCGCAGCCAGGAGAACGGCCTGCTCGGCCTGCAGCTGGCGCCGGACTTCGCGTTCAGCAAGTGGGTCTACCTGTTCTACTCCCAGCTGCCGGACAACACGCTCACGCAGGTGGTCTCCCGCTTCAAGATGAACGGGGACACGCTGGACCTGAGCTCCGAGCAGAAGATCCTCACGTTCCAGCATCAGACGGCGGAGTGCTGCCACTCGTCCGGGTCGCTGTACTTCGGCCCCGACGGCAGCCTCTACATCTCGACGGGCGACAATACGAACCCGTTCGACTCGGACGGCTTCGCCCCGCTCGACGAGCGCCCGGGCCGCGAGTACTGGGACTCCCAGCGCACCGCGGGCAACACGAACGACCTCAACGGCAAGATCCTGCGGATCAAGCCGATGGAGATCCCGCTCGGTCCGCCTGGCGTCGGCACCACCTACACGATCCCCGCCGGAAACCTCTTCCCTGAGGATCAGGACACCGACAACAAGACCCGGCCGGAGATCTACGGCATGGGCTTCCGCAACCCGTTCCGGTTCACGGTCGACCAGACGACCGGCTGGGTCCTGAGCGCCGACTACGGCCCGGACGCCGGCACGACGAACCCGAACCGCGGCCCGCAGGGCAGCGTCGAGTACAACGTGCTCACGAAGTCCGGCAACTACGGCTGGCCCTACTGCATCCGGGCCAACACGCCGTACAACGACTACGACTTCGCGACCGGCGTCTCAGGGCCCAAGTTCAACTGCGACGCCCCGGTCAACAACTCGCCGAACAACACGGGCCGGACGAACCTGCCTCCCGCGATCCCCGCGACCGCGTGGATGGGCTACACCGAGCAGGATCCGCGCTTCACGCCGGACCTCGGCACCGGCGGCGCCCCGATGGGCGGCCCGCGCTACCACTTCGATCCCTCGCTGTCGTCGGACCGCAAGTTCCCGCAGTACTACGACAACAAGTGGTTCATCGGCGAGTGGAACAACGGCTGGATCAAGACTGCCGACCTCGACGCCTCCGGCGCGATGACGAAGGTCAGCCCGTTCGCACTCGGGACCGGCTACAAGCGGCCCATGGACATCGACTTCGGTCCTGACGGCGCGCTCTATGTGATCGAGTGGGGCTCGGGCTTCGGCGGCGACAACGCCGACTCGGGCGTCTACCGCATCGATTACGTGTCGGGCAACAAGTCGCCGGTCGCGAAGGCCACGGGCGACACGACGACCGGCCTCGCGCCGCTCACGGTCCACTTCTCGAGCGCCGGCTCGAGCGACCCCGAGGGCACCGCGCTCACGTACTCGTGGGACTTCAACGGCGACGGCACGCAGGACTCCGCCGAGGCCGCCCCGACGTACACCTACACCCAGAACGGCGCCTACACGGCCAAGCTGACCGTCAAGGACGCCGACGGCATGACCGCCGTCGCGAACGTGCCGATCACGGTCGGCAACCGCGGCCCGGTCGTGACGATCCAGACGCCCGCCGACGGCGAGTTCGCGTCGTTCACCGACACGGTCCCGTACTCGATCACGGTCACCGACCCCGAGGACGGCACCACCGGCGCCGGCATCTCGTGCGACGACGTGCACGTCACGATCGCGCTCGGCCACGACGAGCACGCCCACGACCTGTCGCAGCAGACCGGCTGCACCGGCACGTTCAAGACCGGCCTGACGAGCGGCCACGGGCCTGAGGCCAACACGTTCACCGTCCTCAGCGTCACGTACACCGACAAGGGCGGCCCCGGCGGCATCGTGCCGATCACCGGCCGTGCCCAGGCGATCCTCCAGCCCAAGACCAAGCAGGCGGAGTTCTACGCGAGCACCGGCCGCATCCCCGGCGCCGCGACGACCGGCGATCCCGGCGTGCAGAAGGAGACGACCTCCGACAGCGCCGGCGGCGGCCAGAACATCGGCTTCATCGAGGACGGCGACTACGTCTCCTACACCCCGGTGTCGCTGCAGGACATCAACGCGGTCCGCTTCCGCGTCGCGTCCGCCGGCTCCGGCGGGACGATCGAGCTGCACCTCGACTCCGGCACCGGCCCGCTCGTCGGCGCGACGGCCAACATCACGCCGACCGGAGGCTGGCAGACGTTCAAGGACGTCACGCTGCAGCTGACGAACCCGCCGACCGGGACGCACGAGCTGTTCGTCGTGTTCCGCAAGCCCGGCGACACCGGCTCGCTGATGAACCTCAACTGGATCGAGTTCATCGGCAAGGGCGCGGCCGTCACCGCCTCGCCTGACGTCCAGGTCACCCCGACGCCGGCGACCGGCGCGGCGCCGCTGAACGTCAAGTTCGAGACCACGGCGACCGATCCGGACGGCCCGGCCACCGACCTCACGTACGCGTGGGACTTCGGCGTGCCCGGCATCACGACCGACACGTCGACGCTCGAGGATCCGACGTACACGTACGTCAACCCGGGCACCTACAACGCCACCCTGACCGTCACCGACAAGCAGGGCGGCAAGACCGACAGGACGATCCCCGTCGTCGTCACGCCGGGCGCGAGCTGCGCCTCGACGTTCCGCGACGACTTCAACGGGACCGATCTGGACGCCGGCTGGAGCGTCGTGCGGCGCAGCCAGAACCTCGTCGTGTCAGGCGGCACCGCCAACATCACGACCGAGAACGGCGACGTCTACACCAACTCCAACAACGCCAAGAACATCGTCCTGCGCCAGGCCCCGACCGGGCCGTGGACGGCGACGGTCAAGGTCAACGAGGCGGGTACGCGCCAGTACCACCAGGCGGGCCTGATCGTCTACGGCGACGACGACAACTACACGAAGTTCGACCGGCTGGCCACGAGCACCGCCGACCCGCCGCAGGAGCACTTCGAGTTCATCAACGAGGTCGCGGGCGTCGCCCGCAACGCCGCGGCGGACAGCGGCCCCACGCTGACGGCCGCCTTCCCGACCGACTGGTACATGAAGATCGAGTCGGACGGGACGAACATCCGCGGCTACTACTCGCCTGACGGGACCAACTGGACCCTGACGGGCCAGCCCGCGGCACTGCCCGCGAACGCGCGGGTCGGGTTCTTCGGGCTCGACAACGCGGCCGCCACGCACGTGACGGCGAAGTTCGACTGGTTCACGCTCGCGAGCGCCGGCAGCGGCGGCTCGAGCGGCGCCGGTGACGACTTCACCGGCACGAGCCTGGACAAGACGCGCTGGAACGGGATCGTCCGCGAGGATCCGACCCTGTACAGCGTCGCCAACGGGTCGCTGAAGATGACGACCGTCAAGGCCGACGTGGATGGAGGCAACAAGAACTTCATCCTCCAGACCGCCGACCACACGGGCGCCGACTACGTGCTCGAGACGAAGCTGAGCGCGTGGACGCTGCAGGGCTCCTTCCAGCAGGGAGGAATCCTGATCTGGGCCGACGATCAGAACTACGTCAAGTTCAACGCGATCTCGGACTCCACCAACACGCGGATCAACCGCAGCGAGATCCGCGCCAAGGTGGCGGGGACGATCATCAATCCCCAGCCGAACCTGGACGTCCCGGCGGGCGTGACCGCGATCTGGATGCGGCTCACCAAGTCGGGCACCAACTACCTGGCCGAGATGTCGTTCGACGGCACGACGTGGCAGACGGTGGGCACGGTGCCCTTCGCCTCCGCCGCGCCGCGCTTCGGCCTCTACACGGCCGGCGTCGACGGCTCGGGCCAGACCGCCACGTTCGACTACTTCAAGGTCAACGGCAGCCTCGGCTGCGACGGCGGCGGCAACACCAGCCCGGTGATCACCACGGCCTCGGCGACGCCGACGGCGGGCTTCGCCCCGCTGGCGACCTCGTTCACGGCCGCGGCGACGGACGCCCAGAACGATCCGCTCACGTACTCGTGGGACTTCGACGGCGACGGCACGGCCGACGCCACCGGAGCCAACGCGAGCACGACGTTCACCACCGCCGGCGACCGCAGCGTCAAGCTGACGGTGACCGACGGCAAGGGCGGCTCGGCGACGAAGACGATCCCCGTGCAGGTGCTGGCGGCGGATGACCCGAACGCGCGCTTCCGGGCGCTCGTGTTCTCCAAGACCGCCGGGTTCCGGCACGACTCGATCCCGCAGGGCATCGCGGCGATCAAGCAGCTCGGACAGCAGAAGAACTTCCAGGTCGACGCGACCGAGGATGCTTCGCTGTTCACCGACGCCGTGCTCTCGCACTACGACACGGTGATCTGGCTGTCCACCACGGGCGACGTGCTCAACGACGCGCAGCAGGCGGCGTTCGAGCGCTTCATCCGCGCGGGCGGCGGCTACACCGGCATCCACGCCGCGGCCGACACGGAGTACTCGTGGCCGTGGTACGGCAAGCTGGTCGGGTCGTACTTCCGCAACCACCCGTCCGGGACGCCCACCGCGGATGTGCTCGTCGAGGACGCCAACGACCCGTCCGACGCCGGCCTGCCGGCGCGCTGGACGCGCACGGACGAGTGGTACAACTACAAGTCGCCGCTGTTCGCGACGGTCGGTGACGCGGATTACAGCCCGCGCAACACCACCGGCGTGCACGTCCTGCTGAAGATGGACGAGGCGACCTACGACGAGCAGGACGACAACACGACGGATGATGACCATCCGATCTCGTGGTGCCAGAAGTACGACGGCGGCCGCTCGTGGTACACGGGCATGGGCCACACGCAGCAGTCGTTCTCCGAAGCCGGGTTCCTCACGCACATCGAGGCCGGCATCGAGATCGCCGCCGGCGCGACGCCGTCCGCGGCATGCGGCGTGACGGGGGCCAACCAGCCTCCGACGGTCACCGCGTCGCGCACGCCGGCCGGTGACATCACGGTCGGCGACACGGTCGCGTTCACCGCGACCGGCACCGATGCCGACGGCGACACGCTCACGTACGCGTGGGACTTCGCCGACGGCGGCACCTCGACCCAGCAGAACCCGAGCCATCAGTTCGCGACCTCGGGGACGCGCGCGGTCAAGGTGACGGTGTCCGACGGCAAGGGCGGCACGGCCAGCGCGACGCTGAGCGTGGTCGTCAAGCAGCCGGGCGGCGGCGATCACGTCGACCAGCCGGTCACGATCGGCGGCACCGTGCCGGGCGTGCTCGCGCTGTCGCTCGGGACGACGCCGGGCTTCGGCACGTTCGTGCCGAACGTGGCCAAGGACTACACCGCCGCCCTCACGGCGACGGTGACGACCAGCGCCAGCGCGGCGACGCTGACGGTGCGCGACCCGAGCGCGACGGCCACCGGCCGTCTCGTCAACGGCGCCTCCGCCCTCGCCCAGCCGGTGCAGGTCAAGGCCGGCAGCACGGTCGGGACGGGCGGCGGGGCGTTCGCGCCGCTGAGCACGAGCGGCGCGCCGTTGACGCTGCTCTCCTACCCGGCGGCGGTCAGCGGCGACCCGGTGTCGATCGATCTCAAGCAGACGATCGGCGCCGGCGAGCCGCTGCTCACGGGCAACTACGCGAAGACGATCGTCTTCACGCTCGCGAGCACCACGCCGTAAGCAGCTGACCAGGGGCGCGCTTCGGCGCGCCCCTTCCGTCGTGCCGAAGGCCCGCCTCGCGCGGGCCTTCGCGCTACTTGACGCGGGGCGTGCCGGAGCTCGAGTAGACGTCCTTGCGCGCGATCCGGCCGTCCGCCGTGATCGGGAACACGTCGACGCCGTCCCACTCGAGCTCGCGGCCGTCGTCGGGGTGCGTCGCGTGCGCCGTCCACTCGCTCACCGCGAAGTCCGCGCCGCAGCGCAGCGCCCGGCGCTCGAAGCGCAGGGTCGGCCAGCGGGCGAAGATCGCGCCGATGTGCTCACGCACCGGCCCGGCGCCGGCGACGCGCTCGCCCGCGGTGTGGTTGTGGAAGACCACGGCGTCGTCGTGCAGCGCCGCGATGGCGTCGAGGTCCTGCGCGTTCCACGCCGCGTCGTAGCGATCGATCAGCGCCGCGATGTCCATGCCGCCGATTCTCTTCGGGTGGGCGGGTGAGATCAACGTGCGAGCGGACGAACAGCACGCCGAGCCGATGGTCACGACCGTCGCCCTGCCAACCGGTCAGCGGGCGCAGACCCGCGGGCGGCTAGGCGTTGACGAGCGTCGGGTCGGCGAGCACGCGGCGGAGCTGGGTCGCGGCCGCGCCGCGCACGGCGGCCTCGGGACCGAGGCTCGACGGGAGCACGGGCGGGACGGCGGCGGCGCCGCCGAGCACGCGCTCGGACAGCTCGCGCTCGATCGGCGGCTTCAGCCACTGCGAGATCGGCGCGAAGTAGCCGCCGAGGACGATCGCCTGCGGGCTCAGCAGGTTGACGACCGAGCCGAGCGCGACGCCGAGCCAGCGCCCGCAGTCCGCGAGCGCGGCCAGCGCGGTCTCCTCCCCCGCCTCGGCGCGCTTGACCAGCTCGGCGACGGGCTTGCCGGAGCCGGTGGTCGTGATCTGCTCGCTGTCCAGCCCCGCGGCGGCCAGCAGCGGCTCCAGGCCGCCGCGCGTCTCCAGGCAGCCGTGGCTGCCGCACGCGCACGGGAGGCCGTCGGCCTCGACCGTCGTGTGGCCGAACTCGCCGCCGAAGCCGCGGTAGCCACGGAACAGCTCGCCGCCGAGGACGATCCCGCCGCCCACGCCGACCTGGCCGGACGCGTACATGAAGTCGCTCAGACCGACGGCCGCGCCCTCCCAGAGCTCGGCCAGCGCCGCGAGGTTGGCCTCGTTGTCGGCGCCGAGCGGCAGCGGGTCGGCGCCCATGCGCTCGCGCAGCAGCTCGACGACCGGGACGTCGGTCCAGTGCAGGTTCGGCGCGGCGAGCAACTCGCCGCGTGTGACGTCGACCAGGCCGGGAAGCGCGACGGTCGCGCCGATCGGCCGTAGCCCCTGCGCGCGCACCTCGCGCAGCGCTTCGGTGGCCAGGTCCGCCAGCCGGTCGAGCACCACGTCGGAGCCGCGGCGTCGGTTGTCGGCCGCCTCGATCGCCTTGTAGCGCGAGCCGCCCGCCAGGTCGGTCGCCTGCACGCCGAGGTAGTCGACGTTGATCTCCAGCCCGAGCGCGACCGCTCCCTCGCGCGCGACGTCGACCACGAGTCCGGGCCGGCCCGCCGTGGCGCGCGCCTCGGCGCCGCGCTCGACCAGCAGCCCGAGGTCCATCAGCTCGCTCACGAGGCTCGAGACCGTCGTCTTGTTGAGCCCGGTGTCGAGGGCGATCGTCGCGCGCGAGCGAGGCCCCCGCTCGACGACCTGCCGAAGCACGACGCCGAGGTTGTGGCGGCGGACGGCGCGCTGGCTCGAGAGCTCGATCGCCGGCTTCGGGGTCCAAGTCACCGAATCAGAAGATATCGCCGGATATTGCGGCTCCCTGGCCTGCTCGACACGTCCGGCGGTGGTCATGGACGCACCCTACAGCTTCCGTCAGGCCTCGAACGAATCTCTTGCTTCTTCCGATCATTACGGCGTTGCCGCCGCAGACGATCACTCTCGCAGGTTCTCACCCGCGCCACATTGTTCGCGTGGGCGACATTTGGTTGCGGGCACGGCCGAATACCGCGTGTATCAAGGCCGCCATCGTGCAGGTCTGCATCGCATGACACGCAGCAGGAACGCGAGCGCGCGAGCGGTCCGCTACCCGAGCCGCTGGCCGGCAGTGCTCGGCTGGTCGGCGGGAGCCCTGGTCGCGGCGGGGCTCGTGATCGCGATCGGCATGCTCGCCGGCTCCGAGCCGGACTTCCCGCTCCTGAAGGCCGCCGCGGGGCCTGCCGTGGCCGCGGTGCTGATCGCCGCCGTGCTGCTGCACCTGGCGTGGTGCGTCCGCCACCTGATCCTGCACTGGCTCGCGTGGCGGCCGGGGCAGATCGAGGTGGCGACGTTCACGGCCGGCACGCCGCTCACCGCGGCGGACGTCGAGCAGCTCACGCTCGCGTTCCGGCGCCGGCTCATGACGCTGCACCTGCAGGCGCCCGCGCCGGCGGTCGGCGCCGCCCCGGAGGGAGACTTCCTCGACGTGCTGGGCCGCTCCGGGATGGACTCGGGCAAGCCGCTGGCGTGGCTGGTCGGCCTCCTGCGCGCAGCCAAGCCGACGCATGCGTATGAGGTCCGCGGCGTGCTGCTCGAGCGCGAGCAGCGGCCGCGCTACGGCGTCGCCGTCCAGGTCGTGCGGATGCCGTGCTCGGGCACCCCGCCGGTGACCGTGTGGGGCGAGACCTGGGACGTCGCGCTGCGCCAGGCCGCCGACGAGGCGACCGCCGTGATCCTTCCCCAGACGCGGCGCTGTCGCTCGCCGTGGGGCGTCTGGCGCGGCTACGCGATGCCCCAGGGACTGCTGCACGCGTACGAGGAGGGCGCGCGGCTCGAGCACGAGCGCCGCTACGACGAGGCGCTCGACGCCTACTGGCGCGCCGTCGAGCACGACCCGCTCAACATGGTCCTGCGGCTGCGCATCGGTCAGCTGCAGGAGCGCCTGGGCCTCTACCTCGACGCGCTGGCGACCTACCTCGGGATGGAGGCGACCTCCTCCCCCGCCGGTGCGCGCCGCGAGGACCGCGTGCGCGGCCGCCACGGCCGGCACGAGCGGCGCGAGGCGCTGCAGGCGGCGCGCTACCGCCGCAACGTGCTGCTCGGCGGCCGCGTGCTCGCCAAGCAATGGCTCGCTCCGCCGGAGCCCGCCGGCCCCACGCTGCGCGACCGCCAGCGGGCGCGCCTGCGCGGCTGCCTGCGGCCGCACCTCGTCGAGCGGCTGAGCTTCGGCAGCCGGCGGCTGGCGGAGTGGGCGCTCGGCGAGCCGGCCGGCGCCGACGAGCAGCGCTTCCTGATCCTGCGCGAGCTGCTGGCCGCCTACGCGCTGCGCGACTGCCGCGCGCTGCGGCGCGACCTGCGCCGGCACGTGCTCACCCGCACGCGCCCGAGCATCGCGACCGTCAAGCTGACCGAGCTCTGCATCGGGCTGCGGCTCGACTGGATCCGCAAGCAGCGCGACCGGCCGGGCACCCAGTGGCCCCCGCAGCCGGAGGCGATCGACGCGCGCATCCGGGCGATCCGCACGCTGCACCCGCTGCGCCATTGGCACGAGCACTACAACGCGGCCTGCGCGTACGCGCTGGCGCTGCTCGACCAGACCGGCGGCGGCGGCACGTGCCGGAGCACGCTGGCGGCCCGCGCCGTCGCGTGGCTCGAGCGGGCCACCGCGCACGCCGACAGCGCCTACATCGCCGGACGGCGCGACTGGCTGCTGAGCGAGGACCCCGACCTCAAGGGCCTGCGCGGCACGCACGAGTTCGAGCGCTTCGAGCTGCTCTACCTCCCGTCGGACGGCGTCACGCCGCGGCGCCCGCGCAACGTGCAGCAGCTCGAGAGCTGCCGCTACGTGCGCGACCTGCTCGTCGCGACCGCGCGCATCCGCCAGGCGACGTGGCGCGCGCGTCGCGCGCAGGCGGCCGAGCGCCCGGACATCGCCGCGGTGCGCGAGTGGTTCGCCGACGAGCGCGCCGCCTGGGAGGGCGTTCGCGACGTCGCCACGCACTACCGCCATCCGCGCACGCGCTTCACGTTCATCCGCGGGCTGCGGACGCACGCGGAGCGCTGCGGACTGCCCGGCGCCGACGTCCCGTTCCCGCGCTACGACGAGGCGCCGCTGACCGTGCCGGGCGAGGACGAGCGCGCGTGCGACGACGCCTGCGCGGCGGCGGTGGAGCGCGCGGACGACCGGCTCGGACAGGTCGCCGAGCTGCTGGGCGCGCCGTCCGGCGCGGTGCTGGGCGAGCTGCGCCGCTGGGAGGAGCGCCTGCGCGACCTCGACGCGGCGGGACGGCCCGCGCCGCCCTACGAGCTCGCGCGCGTGTGCGAGCACCACGGCGCGCTCTGGCAGCGCCTCGGAGAGTGGCTGGGCAGCGAGGACGGCACGCGGGCCGCGCTGGACGCGCTCGTCGCCGAGCAGCCGCCCAGCCTGCACGTCGTGGCGCAACCGGCCGCCGCGTGACGGCGGCCGGCCGCGATCAGCGCAGCAGCTCCGCGGGCGTCCCGAGCTGCTCGAGCTTGCGCTGCAGCCGCGTCAGCGCGCGGGCCCGCGTCGGGCCGATCGAGCCGATCGGCATGTGCAGCGCGGCACCGATCTCCTCGTAGCTGGGCGCCGGATCGGCGCTGAGCATCCGCAGCAGCGCGCGGTCGCGGTCGGCCAGCCCGGCCAGGGCCCCCAGGACGAGCGCGTCGCGATCTGAGGCGAGCAGCGCGGCGTCGACCGCAGGGCCGTCGTCGGCGACCTCGAGCTCGTCAGGCCACCGCTCCGCGCGGCCTGAGCGGCGGATGCAGCGCAGGCACTCGCGGCGCGCTGTGGTCGCCAGCCACGCGCCCAGCGCCGACGGCTGCTGGAGCGAGCCGAGGCCGCGGAACAGCTTCACCCACGTCGCCTGCGACACGTCGGCCGCGTCGGCGTCGCCGAGCCGGTGCGCGCGGGCGACGGCCCAGACGAGGCCCGCGTAGCGCTCCACGATCTCGCCCCAGGCGCGCTCGTCGCCGCCCTTGGCGTCGCTGACCAGGCGCTCGAGCGACGCGGCCCTGGGCATCCCCCTGTATGAGTGCTCCATGGGCCTGACCCTGCGCCCACGGCGCTGCAGCTCCGCTGCGAGAATGTTGCGGCGCGGCTGCGGGCGCTCAGATGCGGCCGGCGATGCGCATCGTCACCGGCGGATCGGGCGGCGGGCCGTTGTAGGCGACCCCGCTCGTGATCGCGCCCTTCATCACGACGTCGCACTCGCGCGCGGGCCTGCTCATACGGGGTCGAACACGACGTCGAGCCGGTCGGGATACGGCCCGGCGAACTTGAGCTTGGAGCCCTTGCGCAGGTTGGGCCGGACCAGCAGCGCCGTCGCGATCGCGGTCATCTGCTGCTCGCTGACCCACAGCCCGAGGCACTTGTGCACCCCGTGCCCGAACCCGAGCAGGAGCTCGCTCGCGTCCTCGTCGCGCACGCGGGACGGGTCGAAGCGGCGCGGGTGCGGGAAGACCTTGGCATCGCGCATCGCCGCGCCCGTGAGCAGCACGAGCTCCTTCTCGCGCGCGATCCGGCCGCCCGGCAGGGGCCCCTCGCGCAGGCAGCGGCGCTCGATCCCCGGCACCGGCGGCTGCAGGCGCATCGCCTCCTGCAGGACCGCCCACACCGGGCCGCGCTCGCCCGCCAGCGCCGCCTCGCGCCCGGCGCTGACGCCCTCCTCGCTGTCCAGCAGCGCGTCCAGCGCGAACGCCATCCCGCGCGAGATCGACGCCACCCAGGCCACCAGCAGGCCGGTGATCTGGGTCACCGCCTGCTCGTCGGTCAGGAACGGCTCGCGGTTCGCCCGCTGGGCGTCGAGCACGCGCCCGAGCACGTCGCGCCGCATCGCGGCGCCGCGGTCGAGCTCGGCCTGGCGGTCGCGCACGCATGCTCGCACGTGGGAGCGCAACGCCGCCGCGGCGGCGACCGCCGGCTCGCTCACGTCCGGGTTGCCCTTCGGGTTGATGAAGATGTCCCGGAACACGAGGCGGGCGGCGTCGAGCTGCCGCCGGCTGGTCGTCCCCGTGCCGAGATGAGCGCCGACGGTGGCCGAGAGGACCGGGTCGGTGAGCTGGTGCACGAGCTCCACGCGGCCGCCGGCGCCCCGGACGACCGGCTGCGCCGCGGCCATGCTGTCGCGGTAGAGGTCCGCGATCGCGCGGCCCGAGAGCGCCGGGTAGAGCGCCCGCCGCGGACCGTCGTGCGGCGGCGAGCGGTCGAAGCCGAGCAGGAACGGCGACTGCAGCCGCTCCATCCGCTCGAGGTAGATCACGCCGAAGCTGCGGTCCTGGGCGAGCACCCGCTTCGCCTCCGCGTGCTCGGCGACGACGCGCATCCCGGCGATCGTCGCCAACCGAGGGAAGCGCCGGCACCAGGCGTAGAACAGCGGGCTCCGGAGCAGCCGCGCGGCGACCGCGGCGAGCAGATCGAGCCGCCACACCAGCAGCGCGCGGCGCAGTCCCATCAGATCGTCCCGTCGATGAGCGCGTCGATCGCGCTGAGCGAGGGCACGAACAGGTACTCGCCGCCGCGGGTGCGCACCACCGGCCTAGTCTCGATCAGCACGGGGAGCGAGCCCTGCACCGTCATCCTCCCCCGCCCGCGCGTCCATCCGGTCAGCGCGTCCGTCTCGCCGGCGAGGCCGAACACGTCGCCCTCGCGCAGCCAGCCGTTGACGACCTCGAACTGCCGGGCGATGCTCGCGTTGAAGCACACGAACACGAGCCCCTGGCCGTTCGGGCCCTCGTCGTAGGGCATGCCGCGGCGGATGATCCGGTGCCGGCGGGAGCGCCGGATGCCGCCGGGCAGCGCGTCGCGCGGATTGGCGCGGCGGATGTGCGCGCCGAGCGGGCAGCGGTAGCCGTCCGCGTCGTCGCGGTAGAGGAAGTCGTTGTAGTCGCCGCGTTCGATGTCGCCGGACGGCGGGGCCGGGTGCGTCACCAGCGGAGCGCCGTTGCGCCAGCGCCCGACGAGCTTGGCCGCCGCCAGCTCGGTGTCGCCGTCGAAGTGCTCGCCGGCGAGCTCGACGAGCAGCCGGTCGAAGGCGGCGACGTCCTGCTCGAGCTTGCGGTAGACCATGAACGTGCCGTTGCGGTCGAACGGCGGCACGGGCGCGTCCGGGAGCACGCCGTCGTCGTCGCGGTAGCCGAGGACGAACTCGCCCGCCTCCAGCGGACGCCAACGGCGCGTGCGGGTGCGGGCGCCCTGGCCGGCGAGGGACTTGACCGGCACGCCGGCGACCGCCGGCTGCCCGAAGCCGTCGCGGAACCCGAAGCCCTCGCGCATGCGCGCCTGCTGCGCCGCGCGTTGCACGTGGACGATCTGCAGGCGCCCGCGCGTCCCGGCGATGTCGTCGCGCAGCTCGCGCACGCCGGCATCGCGCTCCTGGTCGTCGAACGCGTGGATGCCGACGAGCAGGTCGATGCCGCCGCGCAACCCGGGCTCCCAGTGCGCGGGGCCGTTGGGGCCGCGATCGCCGAGCTGCCGCCGGCGCGCCGCCATGCCGTCGCGGAACTCGGGCGGGAAGCTGCCGACGATGTCGGCCGGGAGGCCGAGCGCCGTCAGTCCGCGAGCGCTGATCGCGACATTGACGGCGCGAGCGGGCGTCCCGTCCCAGCGCTCGTCGCTGTAGATCCGATGCCGCAGGCGTCCCAGCAGGGCGCGCCCGGCGCGCGGGCCGAGGACCCGGACGCTCACGTACGCGGCGCGGCGCATCCCGTAGCTGCGCAGGACGTTGCCCTGGATGTCGCCCAGCTCGAGCCGGGTCACGGGGCCACCGCCGGGAACGCACGGCGGAAGCGGTCTCGCAGCTCAGGCGCGGCGGCGTACTGCGTCTCGCGCGCGAAGGCGCGCACGCGCTCGCGCAGCGCGAGCGCGTCGCGGACCTCCGCCACGGTCGCATCGGCGCCGAAGTAGAACGCCAGCGTCTCGATCTGGCGCGCGGCGAGCCAGGCGGCGAATCCCTCCGGATCGTTGGCGCTGGGCTGGCCGTAGCAGCAGGCGAGCACGCCGTCGACGACCGGGGGCGCGGCCTTGCAGACGCGCTCGGCGTAGGCGTCGCGATCCTCGGCGGTGAGGCCGTCGAACACGACCGAGAAGAGCAGGAACTGGCGGCCGAGCGCCGGCTGGCCGACCAGCTCGTCGACGATCACCAGGCGCGCGAAGTGCGTTCCCTCGACGTCCGCGAACGGGCTCCGGCGCCGCGGCAGGGCGCGCAGCGCGGCGCGCACCCGGGCGCGGCACTCGGGCCGGATCGCCGCCAGGACGGTGAGCGCGTACACGCGGCCGCCGATCGCGGCGTTGGGGTCGCTCGCGCTCACAGCCACGCCTGCGCCTTCGTCAGGAAGTCGCGCCAGCTGCGGGCGAACGCCTCCGGCTCGGCGTCCCGGGACAGCTGCTTGAACGCGTCGCGAACGCTCACCGCCTGTGCGATGTCGGTCGAGGTCGCCTCCGGATAGGCGCAGAAATAGTGCTCGCATTCGTAGTCGTGGCCGCGGATGAAGCGCTTGAACGGCGTCGCCGGCGTCGGCCCGGCGAACCCACGCACGCCGCCGAAGATGACCTTCATCTCGAAGCGGATCACATAGGCGAACGCGTCGATGTACTCCTCGAAGCCGCCGTTGAAGTTGCTCTCGAAGTACAGATACGGCGGGTCGAGCTCCGTGCCGGTGCCGCCTTCTCCGCCCGGGAGCCCGTCGATCAGCGCCCAGCGCGCGTAGTAGATGAACGACAGCTGGCGCAGCTTCTTCACACGCGAGCGCCGGAACCACCCCACGCGACGGCGCGCCCAGAACGCGAGGCGCAGGCCCCAGAGCTTCCATCCACCGGTCATCGGTCCGATCGCGGTGAGGGCGCGCGCCTTCCCCGCCACGTTGCCCGGACAGGCCTCTTCCCAGCGACGCGCATTCGGCCAGGCTCGGCTCATGGCCCCAATTTTCGGTCTAGTGGGAGAACTTTCTGCACTTTTTCGAAGCGCGAACGTACTATCTCGCCATAGCCCGCGCAAACGCAGTGGAAGGCACGTCCATCCGGCTCTGCGGCGAGTTCTCCGCCGTCGTCCGAGGCCGGGAGGTGACGGGGGCGCTCGGCGGCCGGCAGGGACGCGCCGTGTTCGCGTCGCTGGTCCTCAGCCGCCCCGGCGGGCTCGCGCGCGATCAGCTGATCGACGTGCTGTGGCCGGCCGCCCCGCCCAAGTCCCCGGAGCGCGGGCTGGACGTGATCGTCTCGCGCCTGCGCAGCGCGTTGGGCCAGGACGTCGTGAGCGGCCGCGCGCAGCTGTCGCTCGCGCTCGACCCCGACGCCGTCGTCGACGTCGAGATCGCCGGCCGGCGCCTGCACGACGCGGAGGTGGCGCTGGCGACGGGCGAGCTCGAGGCCGCGAGGACCGCCGCGTACGGCGGGCTGGACGCGATCGCCGGGCCGCTGCTGCCCGGGCTCGAGGGCCCGTGGCTGGATGACCATCGCGCGCGCCTCGCGGAGCTCACCCCGCGGCTGCTGCGGACCGCGGCGCGCGCGGGGCTCGCGCTCGGCGGGCCCGCGCTCGACCAGGCGCTCGCCGATGCGCACCGGCTCGTCGCCGACAACCCGTTCAGCGAGTCCGCGTCCGGGCTGCTGATGGAGATCCAGGCGGCGCGCGGCGACGTCGCCGAGGCGCTGCAGACCTACGAGGAGCTGCGCGTACGGCTGCTCGAGCATCTCGGCAACCCGCCGGCGAAGCAGATCGCGGACCTGCATGCGCGACTGCTGCGCCGCGGCGCTGCGCCGGCGCCGGCGGCCGAGCCGCTCGCGCTCGAGGGGTCGCCGCTCGCGCTGCTGACCGCGGGGACCGAGGGCGCGCCGTTCGTCGGCCGCGAGGAGCAGCTCGCCGGGCTGCGCGAGCGCTGGCAGCATGTCGAAGGCGGCCGCCGGCCGCTCGTGTTCCTCGAGGGCGAGGCGGGCATCGGCAAGACGACGCTCGCGGCGCGGTTCGCACAGGTGCTCGGCCCGGGGTCGGTGCTCTTCGGGCGCTGCGACGAGGACCCGATCGTTCCCTACCAGCCGTTCGTCGAGGCGTTCCGCCATCCCGACGCGCTGGCCGGGACCGGCGACGACGAGGACGTGGTCGCGCTCGCGCCGCTCATGCCCCGCCTTCGCGCCCTCGCCCACGGCGGGCAGACCGGCGTCTCGCCCGAGATGCAGCGCTACCTGATGTTCGAGGCCGTCGTCGAGCGGCTGTGCCGATGGACGGGCGTGCGCCCGCTGCTGCTCGTGCTCGACGACCTGCAGTGGGCGGACAGGCCGACGATCAAGCTGCTGCAGCACGTCGTGCGCGACCGCCGCCCGATGGGGCTGATGGTGCTCGCCACCTACCGCAGCGAGGAGACGGGGATGCGGCGGCCGTTCGCCGACCTGCTCGCCGAGCTGCGGCGCGGGCATGCGCTCGACGTCATCCGGGTCGAAGGCCTGAGCCGGCGTGAGACCGACGAGCTCGTCGTCGACCGGCTCGAGTCGACCGTGCCCGACTTCGCCGACGAGCTGTGGTCGCAGACCGACGGCAACCCGCTGTTCATCTCCGAGGCGCTGCGGTCGGTCGCGGACTCCGGCGAGCCCGTCTCGGCCGGCACGCTCGCGCGCATGGGCGTCCCGGATGGCGTCAAGTCGGTGATCGTGCGCCGCCTGGAGGCGATGCCGCCCGACGCGGCCGAGGCGCTGCGCACCGCCGCGGCCGTCGGGCACGTGTTCGATCCCAGGCTCGTCGCCGGCGTGCGGCGCGTCGACGTCGAGGGGGTGCTGGACGCGCTCGACCGCGCGCCGACGCGCGGCCTCGTGGCCGAGCTCGACCGCTACCGCTACGCGTTCTGCCACGGGATCGTGCGGATGGCGATCTACGAGGACCTCAGCGAGACGCGCCGGGCGGAGCTGCACCAGCGCGTCGGCCTGCTGCTCGAGCGCGGGCCGGAGCGTCCCGGGCAGGCCGCTGAGGTCGCGCTGCACTTCGGGCGCGCGGGCGAGCTCGCCGACCCGCTGCGGACGATCGAGCACAACCGGCGCGCGGGCGAGGAGGCGGCACGATCGTTCGCCTACGAGGACGCCGCGGCGCACTTCGAGCGCGCGGCGTCGGCGCTCGCCGCGCTCGGCCCCGAGCGCGAGCGCGACCGCTGCGCGGTCCTGCTCGCCTGGGCCGGCTGCCTCGCGCGCGCGGGCCTCTCCCAGCAGGCGAGCGCGAAGTTCCACGAGGCGGCCGGCAGCGCCGCCGCGCGCGGTGACGCCGGGCAGCTCGCCAGCGCCGCGCTCGGCCTCGGGCAGCGCTACTGGGAGGCGAGCGTCGACGCGCTGCGCGACAGCGGCTACCGCGCGCGGCTCGAGGAGGCGCTGGCCCTGCTCCCGCCCGACGACAGCCGGCCGCGCGCGCGGCTGCTGGCGCGGCTGGCCGAGCACCTCGCGTTCCTCCCGCGCGAGGCGGATCACGCGGCCGCCGTCAGCGCCGAGGCGCTCGCGATGGCGCGCCGCGTCGGCGACCAGAGCACGCTCGTGACGGCGCTGATGGCGCGCCACGCGACGCGCCTGCACGTCGCCTGGACGGAGGAGCGCCTCGCGCTCATGGACGAGGTCGTGCACCTGCGCGCCGGGCGGCCCGAGCTGTCCGCCGAGGCGCGGATGTGGCGGATCTACGACCTCTGCGAGCTCGGCGAGATGGACGGCGCGCGCGCCGAGCAGCGCCGGTTGAGCGAGCTCGCGCGCGAGCTGCGCCAGCCGCTGCTGCGCCACATCGCGCTCGGCTGGGAGAGCGTCTTCACCGAGCTGGCCGGCGACGTCGCGGCAACCGAGCGGATGGCGCTCGAGTTCTACCGCCAGGGCCGGCGCGCGCAGGCGTACGACGCGCGCAGCACGTACGCCGCGAAGCTGTTCGCGATCTACCGCTGGCAGGGGCGGCTCGGCGAGCTGCGCGAGGACATCGAGGCGCTGGCCCGCGGCGTGATCGCGGTCCCGGCGTGGCGCGCGGCGCTCGCGCTGCACCAGGTCATCCGCGGCGACGTGGAGGAGGGGCTGACGGGCGCCCGCGCGCTCGTCGCGCGGCTGCCGAAGATCCCGCGCGACTTCTTCTGGCTGAGCGCCGTGACCGTCGTCTCCGAGGCCGTCGCCCTGTGTCGCGACGCGGAGTCGGCGGCGCCGCTCTATGCCGCCCTCGCCCCGTTCGCCGACCGCCATGCGACGCACTCCTTCGGCGCGTCCTGGGGCTCGGTCGAGCGGCCGCTCGGGCTGCTCGCCGCGGTGCTGGAGCGCGATGACGACGCCGACGCCCACCTGCGCGCCGCCCTGGCCGCCAACCGCGCGATCGACGCGCCGATGCTGGTCGCCATCACGCAGTGCGACCACGGCGAGCTGCTGCTGGCGCGCGGGCGGCGCGACGAGGCGCGCGACCTCGGCGCCGCGGCCGAGCGCGTCGCGCGCCGGCTCGAGCTGCCGGTGCTCGCGGATCGCGCGGCCCGGCTCACTGCCTGAGCCGGTCACGGGGCCGGCATCCTGAACGCCGCGCGGGCGGCGGCGAGCACCGCGGCCGGCACGGGGTCGGCGCGCCGCAGCACGGCGCGCAGCTCGGTCATCAGGGGCTCGTCGTCACAGTCGACGGATTGCCCGTCGCGGTCCTGCTCGTGGTCGGGCGGCACTAGCGCGCCTGTCCGTCATGTCCGGCGGTGCGATCCACACTGCCCTCCCCCGTCGATCCTTGCTTGGTGGTGGGGAGAGCCGCGCGGTCACGGCGGTGATACCGCCCAGAGGATTGCGTCCGCCGCGTCGCCGACCCGCGATCCCGGTCCCGCCGCGTGCGGGCAGGGGTGCGCCACGTTCCTCAAGTATGAGTTGAGGTTCGTGGCACACCCCCCAAAAATGGGCGCTCGGGCAAGGGGTGCGCCCGAACGGCCGGCGGAAGCCGAGAGACTCCCTCCCCCTCCCTTACTGTCGGCACGAACGCGCGTCCGCGAACTCCAGACGAGGCGATCGACGCGGTGTGACCACGTCGCGAGCACGACGACGGCGGCAGCCGATGATCCGGCGGTCGCGCAGGTATCCGGCTCCACGGACCCACCCGGCACGGCGCTGTTCCTCCGCGAGGCGAAGATCCGCGCCCTGCACGGCGCGGAGATCGAAGCAGGCGGCCGCGGAGATCGCGGCGCCCTGCTCGGCGCGGAGATCGCGCGAGGCAGGCGGCCGCGGAGCGCCGACCCTACGAGCCGAAGTCCGCCGAGTACGTCGCGCCGCCGTCCCCGTCAGGCGTCCCGACCGCGATCCCGATCCCGATCAAGCGGAAGTGCGGGTCGAGGATGTTCGCGCGGTGGCCGGCGCTGTGCATCCAGGCCCACACGATCGCGCGCGGCGTCGCGTCAGGCCCCGCTCCATAGGCGATGTTCTCGCCGAGCGTGTACGAGCGGCGGTCGCGCGTCCACCCGGCCGCGCGGATCCGCTGCCCGAACCCCGATCCGTCGCGCGACTCGTGCTGGAAGTAGCGGTTGGCGACCATGTCATCGGAGTGCCCTTGCGCCGCCCGGATGAGCTGCGCGTCGGCGCGCAGGGCGCCGAGTCCATGGGCCGCGCGCGTGCGGTTGAGCAGGCAGAGCGTGAGGGTCCTCGCGGCGGTCGTGCCGATCTGCTCGACGCCGCGACCGGCGCCGGGGCAGCGCGGTCCGGCGGCGGATGCGGTCGCCGGGACGAGACCGGCGACGGCGGAACAGAGCAGCACAGCGATCGGACAGCGCACAGCGGACCCCCTCTGAGGTACGGGCGGCACGTCCCGTGACCACTTCGGCAGTCCAGCCGGCTCCCACCCAGAAGCCCCGTGACTTTGCGGACCCGCCTTGCGGCGGGGGTGCCATTGTCGAAGGAGGTGCCTGTTGACTTTGACCTAGGACATCCGTCGGCAGATCTGCGCGAGAGCTTTAGCCCATTGACTACCCTCGTCCATGGTGCCGACCGTCCACGGCCTCGAGTTCGCCTACTCGCTCTATCCGCTCCCGCCCGGCCGGCTGCCCTTCGGACGCTGGCGCTGGGAGCTGTGGCACGGCCCCAACCTGGTGGCCGCCGGCTGGCGGCTCGCGCGGCCTGACGCGGGGCGCGCCCTGCGCCAGCGCGCCGCCGAGTTCGGCTACCGGCTGTTCGGGTTGCCAGTGCCTGACGACCGCATCCCGCCGTCCGACCTGCAACCGGGGACCACGGAGCGGCTCGCGATCGGGCCGATCACATGCCTGCTCGTCCCGCGTGCGCTCGAGCGCCCTGCCGTGCTCGCGGGCTCTCCTTAGCCTGGATCCACCGATGATCCGGGCCTAGAGCCGGCGCCGGCGGCGCAGCTCGCGCCGTTCCGCGCGCGAGCGCCTGCGGCCGCGCTTGACGTCGCTGCCGCCCATGATCGAGATCAGCTTCAAGCGCAGGACAGGGCCGCCGGGGTCCGGACGCCCGGCGCCGATGTCGACGTCGTTGCCGCCCATGAAGGCGAAGTTCGAGACCTCGACGTTGAGCCCGTCGGGCACGCGGATCTCGGCCCCGCCCATGAGCGAGAAGACGGTCACGGTGACCACGTCGTCGGCGAACTCGGCGTCGTTGAAGTCCAGGTCCGAGCCGCCCATCACGTTGATCACGTTCAAGCTCGAGCCCACGCGCCAGCTGCCCTTGCGGTCGTGGCCGCTCATGACCGAGACCAGCCAGCGCGTCCCCGCGTCGCCCGAGCGGCGCACCCGGACGCGGGAATCGTTCGCCGCCTCGCCCGGCGTCACGACGTCGGCCACCAGCGTCTCGAGCTCGCGCTGCGTGCGCGTCTCGTAGACGGTGTTGAGCCGCTCTTCGAGCTCCTCGACCGTCAGCCGCCCCTCGCCCGCCGCGTGGCGCAGGAGCTCGGCGGTGCGCTCGCGGTCGGCGTCTGAGGCGCGCAGTGCGGGGAGCGGATCGTCGGCCACCCCTGCAGGGTACGGTGCTCGGGCATGGGTCGCATCACGCTGCATCGGGGGGACATCACGACCGAAGCGGAGGCCGACGCGATCGTCAACGCCGCGAACTCAAGCCTGCTCGGCGGCGGCGGCGTCGACGGCGCGATCCACCGCGCCGCCGGACCGGCGCTGCTGCAGGAGTGCCGCCGGCTCGGCGGCTGCGCTACGGGCGACGCGAAGATCACCGGCGCCGGCAACCTCCCGGTCAAGCACGTGATCCACGCCGTCGGCCCGGTCTGGCACGGCGGCGGCGCCGGCGAGCCCGAGGCGCTCGCCTCCTGCTACGCGCGGGCGATCGAGCTCGCCGCCGAGCACGGCGACGCCCGCGTCGCGCTGCCGGCGATCTCCACCGGCGTCTACGGCTACCCGCTGGACCTCGCGGCGAGCGTCGCGATCGACGCCACGCGGAAGGCGCTCGACGCGCATCCCGAGGTCGAGGAGGCGCGCTTCTGGCTGTTCGGCGAGCCGGCCTACGCCGCGTTCGAGGCGGCGCTGTCGTGAACGGCGCCGAGGCGGTCCTGCGCACGCTCGCGGCGAGCGGCGTGCACGCCTGCTTCGCGAACCCCGGCACGTCGGAGATGGCGCTCGTCGCGGCGATGGACGAGGTGCCCGATGTGCGCGGCGTGCTGACGCTGTTCGAAGGCGTCGCGTCCGGCGCCGCCGACGGCTGGGGCCGGATGACCGGCGGGCCGGCGGCGACGCTGCTGCACCTCGGCCCCGGGCTGGGGAACGCGTTCGCGAACCTGCACAACGCCTACAAGGCGCGCACGCCGCTCGTGAACGTGGTCGGCGACCACGCGGTCCTGCACCGCCCGCTCGGCGCACCGCTGACGAGCGACGTCGAGGGCGTCGCGCGGCCGGTCTCGCATTGGGTCCGCACGACGCGCGACGCCCGCACCGCGCCGGCCGACGCGGCGCTCGCCGTCGCCGCCGCGCGCTCCGGGCAGATCGCGACGCTGATCGTCCCCGCCGACGCCGGCTGGAGCCCGAGCCCGGGCGCCTCTCCCCCGGTCGCGCCCGCGCCGGCGCCACGCGCGCCCGAGCAAGCCGTGCATGACGCCGTCGTGGCGCTGCGATCCGGCGAGCCGTGCGCGCTGCTGCTCGGCACGCCGGCGACGCATGGGCGCGCGCTCGAGCTCGCCGGCCGGATCGCCGCGGCGACCGGCGCGCGCCTGATCCGCGACACGTTCGTCGCGCGCCTGGAGCGCGGCGGGGACCGCCCGCGGCCCGAGCCGCTGCCGTATCTCACCGAGGCGGCGGTCCAGGCGCTCGCCGGGCTCGCCCACCTGGTCCTGGTCGGGACCCAGCGGCCCGTCGGCTTCTTCGCCTACCCGGGGCAGCCGAGCCTGCTGGCCGACGCGGGGACCGAGATCCACGGGCTCTGCGTGCCGGACGAGGACGCGGTGGCCGCGCTGGAGGCGCTCGCCGAGGCGCTGAACGCGCCGCCCGCGCCCGCGCCGGAGCCGGTCGCGGCGCCCGAGGTCCCCGACGGGCCGATCGACGCCATGTCGTTCGCCGCGGCCGTCGGCGCGACGCTGCCCGACGGCGCCATCGTCGTCGACGAGGCGGTCACCGCGGCGTTCATGCTCCCCGAGGCCACGCTCGGCGCTCCCGAGCACGACTGGATGTTCATCACCGGCGGCGCCATCGGTCAGGGCCTGCCCGTCGCCACCGGCGCCGCGATCGCCGCGCCGGACCGGCCGGTCATCTGCCTCGAGGGCGACGGCTCGGCGATGTACACGATCCAGTCGCTGTGGACGCAGGCGCGCGAGGGCCTGGACGTGACGACCGTGATCCTCGCCAACCGCAGCTACGCGATCCTCGCGCTCGAGCTGGCGCGGGTCGGTGCCGAGGGCGGCGAGGCGGCGCGCGACCTGCTCGAGATCGGCCGCCCCGCGCTGGACTTCGTGAAGCTGGGCGAGTCGATGGGCGTCCCGGGCCGGCGGGTGGACGACGCCCGCGGGCTGGCCGCGGCGCTGCGCGAGGCGATCGCCGAGCCCGGCCCGCACCTGATCGAGGCCGTCCTCTGATCGGCATCTGCGATACACCTGTTGTCAGGGATGAGCACGCTGCGATTCACAAACGAGCAAGATCTGCTGGGCCGCGCCAAGCGCGGCGACGAGAGCGCGTACCGGAGCCTGATCGAGCCGCACCGCTCCGAGCTGCACGCGCACTGCTACCGGATGCTCGGGTCGGTGCACGACGCCGAGGACGCGCTGCAGGACGCGCTGCTGCGCGTGTGGCGCTTCCTGCCGCGCTTCGAGGGCCGCAGCTCGCTGCGCTCGTGGCTGTACAAGATCGCCACCAACGCGTGCCTGGACGCGATCCAGAAGCGCCCGAAGCGCGTGCTCCCCGTGGACTACGCTTCAGCTTCTGACGGCAGCACACCTCCTGGTGAGCCCGTAGTCGAATCCGTCTGGATCGAGCCGTATCCCGACGAGCAGCTCGGCCTCGCCGACGGGTACGCCTCGCCCGACGCACGCTACGAGCGCCGAGAGGGGGTCGAGCTCGCGTTCATCGCCGCGCTGCAGCATTTGCCGGCGACGCAGCGCGCGGTCCTGATCCTGCGCGAGGTGCTCGGCTTCTCCGCCGCCGAGGTGTCGGAGTCGCTGGACACCACCGTCGCCTCCGTCAACAGCGCCCTGCAGCGTGCGCGCAAGGCCGTGGACGAGCGACTGCCCGAGCAGTCGCAGCAGCAGACGCTGCGCTCGCTCGGCGACGAGAAGCTGCGCGAGCTGGTGACGAGGTACGTCGACGCGTGGGAGCGCAACGACGTCGAGGCCGTCGTCTCGATGCTCGCCGAAGACGCGGCGATCACGATGCCGCCGCTGGCGACCTGGTACGCCGGCCACGACGGCATCGGCACGTGGCTGCGGCTGTCGCCGCTCTCGGGCGAGTTCCGCTGGAAGCACCTGATCACGCACGCGAACGGGCAGCCCGCGCTCGCCGCCTACCACTGGGACGAGGACGAGCAGGCCTACCTGCCGTTCTCGCTCGGCGTGATGAGCCTGCGCGGCGAGGAGGTGCTCGAGGTCGACTACTTCATCGTGCGTACGATGGATCTGGACCCCAAGGACTTCGAGCACTGGCCGGAGCACGCGGCCGACGCGGCCCGGCTGAAGGCGTTCTTCGGGCGCTTCCGGCTCCCGGACCGCATCACAGAGTGAAGCGCGGCGCTCTAGGCTGCGCGCGTGAACGCAATCAAGGCCCTTGTCACCGGCGGCGCGTCGGGCATCGGGCGCGCCGCGGCTGAGCTGCTGCTGGAGCGCGGTGCGAGCGTCGCCGTCCTCGATCGCGACGTGTCCGGCGCGCCCGCGGGCGCACTGGCGCTGCAGGCGGACGTCACCGACGACGCCGCGGTGCGCTCGGCCGTCGCCCGCGCGGCCGAGGAGCTCGGCGGGCTGGACGTGCTCGTCAACAACGCCGGCGTCGGCGCCCAGGGCGACGTCGCGGCCAACGACGACGCCGAGTGGCAGCGCGTCTTCGACGTCAACGTCTTCGGGCTCGTGCGCGTCGCCCGCGCCGCGCTCCCCCACCTGCGCGAGTCCTCGAGCGCCGCGATCGTCAACACCTGCTCGATCGCCGCGACCGCCGGCCTCCCGAACCGCGCGCTGTACAGCGCGACCAAGGGCGCGGTCTACTCGCTCACCCTGGCGATGGCCGCCGACCACGTCGCCGAGGGCATCCGCGTCAACTGCGTGACACCGGGGACCGCGGACACGCCGTGGGTCCAGCGGCTGCTCGACGCGGCCGGCGATCCCGAGGCGGAGCGGGCGGCGCTGGAGGCGCGCCAGCCGATGGGCCGCCTGGTGAGCGCTCGCGAGGTCGCGGAGGCGATCGTCTATCTCGCGTCGCCCGGGGCATCGTCGACCACGGGGACCGCGCTCGCCGTCGACGGCGGGATGCAGGGACTGCGCCTGCGGCGCTAGACCAGGCCGCGCTCCTTGAGGTCGCGCAGCACCGAGCGGCGCCGGAACAGGCCCGCCCGAGCGAGTTGATCCAGCGCCGTCCGCCGGTCGCGGGCGTCGATGCGCAGCGAGGCCAGCTCGGCGCGCAGCTCCGCGGCGTCGCCGCGGGTCGCGTCCAGCGCGGCGCGGAGCTCGATCGCGTCCGCGCGGGCCGAGTCCAGGGCGCCGCGGAGCTGGCCGGCGGCGGCCCGCGAGGCCTCGCCTTCGGCGCGCGCCTCGTCGAGCGCCGCGCGCAGCTCGTGGATCTCGATCGTCGCGTGCTCGTTCTGTTCGGAGACGAGCACGGGGTTGCGGCGCGACTCGCCGCGCGGCGCCAGGGCGGCGCGCAGCTCGTCCGTGGACACGTGCGGTTCGTTCTCGCTCATGGGGCTCGTTTCGAGCCTCGGCGCACCCTTCCTCCAGCTGCCCAGCGTGAACTTGACGAGATCGGCCGCGTCAGCGTGTCAATGGGAGCACGAGCAGCGCCACGGCGGCCATCAGCCCGAACCCGACGGCCGGCGTGTCCACCGCCGCCTGCACCGCCAACGCAACCACGATCCCGCCCGCGTTGCCCGCCATCCACACGAGCGACGTGGCGCTCGCCGCGGCCGCCCCGGCCCGCCGCTCAGTCAGCTCGAGGATCACCGGCAGGCTCGCGAGCAGCATCACGCCCATCGGCGCGATCGCGACCCAGCGGGCGCCGGGAAGCACCGCCAGCAGCGCGCACCCGGCGGCGGCGACGATCGCCGCCGCCCGCAGGAAGCGCAGCTCGGCGCCGCGCCGCGCCACCGCCTCGGGCAGCGCCGCCGAGCCCGCGACGCCGGCCACGACCATCGCCGCGAGCAGCCACCCGGCCTCGGCGTCCGACACGCCCGCGGGCTCCAGCAGCGCCTGCAGCCACGTCGTCAGGGCGACGAAGATGCCGAAGCCGAGGAACGCCACCCCGGTCACCCGGCGGACCAGCCGGTCCTCCCAGACCTCGCGCAGCTCGTGCCGGACGACCGCGACCGCAGCGCCCGGCTCGCTCGCGACGCGCCGCAGCGCCAGCGACAGCGCGGCCGCCGCCACCACCGCGACCACGACGTCGACCACGAGCAGCGGCGTGAAGTCGTCGGCGCTCGCCAGCGCCGGTCCGAGCACGAGCGCGATCGCGGTGCCCGCGAAGATCCCCGCGGAGGCGAGCGAGATGCCGAGCGCGTGCGACGGCGACGGCAGTGACGCGGCGACGAGCTTGGTGATCGCGTTCAGGACCAGCGGCTGCGCGATCGCGACGAGCAGCTGCCCGGCCATCGCGACCGCGAACGTGTCCCCGGCGAGCCGCACGGCGCCGCCGAGCGCCGTCAGCCACGCGCCGAGCAGGAGCGAGCCCCGGAAGCGGCGGTCCAGCGCCAGACCCGCCGGGATCGCGAGCACCACGTAGAGCAGCGGGAACACCTGCGAGAGCCAGCCGACGGTCGCCTCGCTGACGCCGTAGTGGCGCGCGGCGTCGGTCGTGACCGGGGCGTAGGTCAGCCACAGGAGCTGGTTGGCGGCCGCGGCGGATCCATACGCGGCGACGGCGCCCCAGCGCGCGACACGGGTCTGCACGCGCAGATTGTGACGTCCCGGGCGTAAGCCGCCCGGGACGCCCTAGCCGCGCGCCATCGGGTCGACGTAGACGTCGTCGAGCTCGAAGCTCGACTCCGGCTGCGCCGTGAAGCGGAGCGCGACGGGCAGGGCGCCGCCGGCGACGTCCGCGAAGTCGATCGAGATGTCCAGCGAGCCGGTCGGCCGCCAGTCGCTCTCGCCCGTGGCGTAGTCGCCCGTGCCCGCCTGGCGCAGCTTGCCCCCGGCGCCGGCGTAGAGCACGTCGACCTTGAGCTTGCCCTTGCGACCCGACGTGTTGCGGGCGAAGAAGCGGAACCACGGGTAGCTGTCGTCGATGCAGATCGGCGCCGAGATCACCGAGTCGCCCGGGCCGAGCGCGAGCGCGAGGTGATCGGAGCCGCCGCCGACGCGGAACGGCTCGTTGCCCTCTACCACGTTTGCGGAGCCGGTCGCGGTCCAGCCGCCGAGGCCGGACTCCATGTCGCCGCCGTCGACGAGCGTGTAAAGGCCGGAGTCGTCCCACGCCGCGAACGGGTGGGCGGACGCCGCCTTCGGCGTGCAGCTCGCCGGCGCGCCGTCGGCATGCGCGGCCGGAGCCGCGGCCAGCAGCCCGGCGCCTGTGAGCGCGGCGGCCACCGCAGCGCGAAGCGTTCTGGTCGGCACGTCGTTGACCTCCATGATCGATTCCGGCCCACGCTCCCTGCGTGGGGTCCATCCATGGCTGTTGATCGGCCGCGGCCGCGCCGCTCGCGACGCGGGTGGACGGATGGCCGACGGAGCGCGCTCAAGACGGCCTTCGCACGCCCGACCACCAAGGGATGGATGAGCCGTCCGGCGAAGCGTGACCACTCCCCGACTCTGGTCGGGCGCTCGAGCGAGCAGCCCGAGGCGATCGACCTCGCCCGGAGCCGGCGCGTCGCTCGCCGCGAGCTGATCGCCGAGGCCGCCGCCGCGGCCTCCTTCGCGGTCGCCGCCGGCGCGTTCTGGGCGCTCGCCGGCTTCCCCGCGCCCGGAGTCCCGGCGCTGTCGCTCGCCGTGATCTGCGCGCTGCTGGTCCGGATCGAGCTCGCCGCCGGCGACGGCCACACGCGCCCGGTCGTGCTCGCGCTCGTGCCGATGCTGCTCCTGCTGGCGCCCGCGACCGTCCCGCTCGTCTTCGCCGCGGCGCATGTGGCCGCGCGCCTGCCCGACGTGCTCGCCCGCCGCGCCCCGGCCCACCGGCTCGCGATGATGCTCGGCGATTCGTGGTTCGCGGTCGCGCCCGCCCTCGCGATCGCCGCGACGGGGGCGCATCCGGCGCTGCTCGTGCTGGCAATCGCGCTCGCCGCCCAGATGACCGCGGACTTCGCGATCTCCAGCCTGCGGTTCCGGGCCGCCGTCGGCGCTCGCCCGCCGCTGCGCGGCTACGTCTGGGTCTACGTCCTCGATCTCCTGCTCGCGCCCGTCGGCCTGCTCGCCGCGGCGGCCGCGCACGACGAGCCGCTCGCCGTCTTCGCGGTGCTGCCGCTCGCCGCATTGTTCGCCGTCTTCGCGCACGAGCGCAAGGGCCGGATCGCGAATGCCCTCGCGCTGCAGCAGCTGACCGCGCGCAGCCGCGATCGCCTGCAGGCGATCGTCCAGCATTCCTCCGACCTGATCGTCGTGCTCGAGCGCGACGGGTCGCTGCGGACGCTCAACGGTGCCGTCGCGCCGGTCTTCGGCGGCGACGAGCACCACGGCTCCCTGCTGGACCGCGTGCATCCCGACGACGCCGCGCGGGTGAGCGGCTTCCTCGCCGCCGTCGCCGAGCGCCCCAGCGGCGAGTCGGCCGAGGAGGAGTGGCGCATGCGCTGCGAGGACGGGACCTTCCGCCACATCGAGGCCGTCGTGACCAACCTGCTCGGCGACGGCGTCGTCGACGGCCTCGTCCTGACGGCGCGCGACGTCGAGGCCCGCAAGCGGTTCGAGGACCAGCTGCGCCACCGCGCCTTCCACGACGAGCTGACGGGGCTGGCGAACCGCGCGCTGTTCTTCGATCGCGTCGAGCACGCGCTCCTTCGCGGCACGCGCGAGGACGCGCAGGTCGCCGTCGTGTTCGTCGACCTCGACGACTTCAAGGCGATCAACGACCGGCTCGGCCACGCCGCAGGAGACCGGGTGCTGCAGGAGGTCGCCGAGCGCTTCAGCGCCTGCGCGCGGACGGCCGACACCGTCGCGCGGCTCGGCGGCGACGAGTTCGGCGTCCTGCTGGAAGGCGTCCCCGGACCGCGCGCGGTGCAGGCCGCCGAGCGGCTGCTTGAGGCGCTGCGCGCTCCGCTCGAGCTCGCCGGCGAGGAGATCCGAATCTCGGCGAGCGCGGGCATCGCGATCGGCGCCGCCGACGCGCGCGACGTCGAGGACCTCCTGCGCAAGGGCGACCTCGCGATGTACGAGGCCAAGCGCAACGGCAAACGCCGGCTCGAGGTCTTCGAGCCCGAGATGGCGCGCGCCGACGCGCCCGGCCGCCGGCCGCTGACGTGGTTCATGCGCAGCGACGAGCAGCACGACGAGATCCGCTCGCTGCTCGACGACCCCGACGCGCTGACGATGGCCTTCCAGCCGATCATGGACCTGCGCACCGGGCTGATCGCCGGCTACGAGGCGCTCGCGCGCTTCAACCGCACGCCCTACCGCTCACCCGACCAGTGGTTCGCCCAGGCGCACCGCTGCGGGCTCGGCTTTGCCGTGGAGGCGAAGGCGCTGGCGGCCGCGCTGGCGCCGGCGGGCCGGCCGGCGGGTACGTACCTGTCGGTCAACCTGAGCCCGTCCTCGCTGACGGCGCTGGAGATCCAGGCGGCGCTGCCGGAGCGGCTGGACGAACTGGTGATCGAGGTGACCGAGAACGAGCTGGCGTCGGGCGATCCCGCCGTCGCCGCGGCGATCGCCGCGCTGCGCTCGCGCGGCGCACGGCTCGCCGTCGACGACGTCGGGGCCGGCTACGCGGGGCTCACGTACGTGATGCGGCTCGCGCCGGACGTGATCAAGCTCGACCGCGCGCTCATCACCGGCATCGAGGGCGACGCGGTCAAGGCCGCCCTGGTCAGCTCGTTCGTCCGCTACGCGCGCGAGATCGACGCGACGGTCTGCGGCGAGGGCATCGAGACGCTCGCCGAGCTGACGACGCTCGCCGGTCTCGACGTCGCCTACGGCCAGGGCTACCTGATCGCCCGGCCCGGTCCGCCGTGGACGCCGCTGCAACCGGCCGCCGCCGAGGCGTGCGCCGTCGCGTTCCAGGCGGCGTTCGCCGAGGCGAACGTCGCCGAGGAGCTGACCGCGCCGATCGCGCGCGCGACCACGCTGGACGAGCTCGACGGCGGGCTGCCCGCGCTCGCCCGCGCGCTCGGCGGCGACGAGGTGCGGATCTTCGCCGACGGCGCCGCCCCGCCGGGCCAGCTGCTCGCCGGCGATCCCGGCGCCGACGCCGGGCAGGTGGCGGCGCTGCTCGCCGCGGGGCACCGCTCGCAGCTCACGCTCCCGATCGGCGCCACGGGACGCCTGCTCGTCTACAGCCGCGCCGACCGGCCGTGGGCGCGCTTTCAGATCGCCCGTGCGCGGATGGTCGCGAGCCAGCTCGAGCGGCTGGTCCAAGTCTAAGCGAAGGCGACCGGGCGGACGGGCGAGCCGGTGCCGCCGCGCAGCTTCAGCGGCAGGCAGACGAACGCGAACTCGCGCACGCCCTCGGCGGCGAGCTCCTCGAGGAAGAGCGACTCGATGATGTGGACGCCCTCCTGCACGATCAGGATCACGTGGCCCGGGAGCGAGCCCAGCTCTGGGTCGTAGCCGTCAGGCAGGTCCCACGCCACGTTGTCGGCGCCGACCGCCAGCGGCTGCCTCGCGGCCAGCCAGCGCGAGGCGTCGCCGCCGATCCCGCCGGCCGCCATGTAGGCCTGGCGGTCGCCCCACAGCGCCCCCGAGCCGAGCCGGACCAGCACGACGTCGCCGGGCTCGACCGCAAGCCCGCGCGCGGCAAGCTCGAGCTCGGCCGCCGTCACCTCGTGCCCCGGCTCCAGCCGCTCGACGCCGAGCGCGCTCGCGACGTCGAGCAGCACGCCGCGCGCCACGAGCGGCGCCACCGTGTCGATGCCGAGCTCGGTGAAGCCGGTCGAGGTCTGCACGCGCGGGTCGATCGCGACACCGCCGTGCATGCGCCCGCCGTAGGCCTGATGGCAGAGCGCGTCGATGTGCGTGCCCGAATGCTCGGTCATCACCAGCAGCGCGGACGCGCTCGTGCGCTGCTCGCCGCTGCCGTGCTCGTGGCGGCGGTGCAGGTTGATCAGCACGCCCGGCTCGTGCGCGGGGAACACCGGCGCGCCCGCGTAGCGCGGCTGCTCGAGGTCGTACGCCCGCGCTCCGCGCAGCGCACGCGCGAGGTCACTCACCTGGCCGCCCGGAGCTCCGGCGCACCGATGCCACGTCCGGGGTTGTAACAGAACCCTTCGCCGATCGCTCGCGAGCGTCCGGTCAAGACCTGCGCGCCCACGCCGATCACCGCTCCCATGGACCTGCGCGTCGCCCGGGTCGCCGTCGCCGGCGTCGCCCTCCTGCTCTTCGTCGGCCACCAGGTGGCGTCAAGCCGCGGCGCGGCGGGCCGCTCGGACACCGAGCACGAGCTCACGCCCGAGGTGCGGGCCCGCACGGTGACGTTCGCGTCCGGGGTCTCGGCCGCCGACCGGGCGTGGGTGCTCGACGCGATCGCGAGCGCCCGGCCGGAGGCGCAGCAGCTGATCGCCGCGGTCGACGGGCTGGTGACGATCGGCGTGGTCGCCGAGCCCAGCGCTCCGTTCGTGGGCGTCGCCAAAGCCGGCAGCGACGACATCCTCTTGAACATCGCCTACCTCGACGGCGAGCGCAAGCAGGACCGTCCCCAGACGGTCCTGCACGAGCTGGGCCACATCATCGACTTCGAGCTCGTCCCCGACGACGAGATGGAGCGCCTCGCGGCCGCGATCCCGTCCAGCGGCGGCTGCTTCAGCGCCGAGACCGGCGACTGCACGGCGCCCGAGGAGCGGTTCGCCGACACGTTCGCCAAGTGGGCGCTGCGCGGCGCCGTCTCGACCGTCGGCGCCGGCTACGGCGTCTCCGCGCCGGCGTCGCTCGAGCAGTGGGGCGCGCCGCTCGGCGCGCTCGCCGCGCAGCAGTCGATCCAGAAGTAGCTCAGCGCTTGATCGTGAGCTTCTTCGTGACCGTGGTGGTCTTGCCGCCCTGCTTGAGCTGCACCGTCGCGGTGTAGGACCCGGCCTTGACGCTGCCGACCGCGCTGAGCAGGACGTCGACGCTCTTGCCGGGCAGGATGCGGATCGACGCGAGCGCCCGCTGACGCGTGCCGAGCGCGCTCTTGAGGCGCACGCTGCCGGTCACGGGTTGGATCGTGTTGCCCGCATTGCGGAGCGGCATGACGATCGCGCGCTTGCTCCCCTTGCCGCTGACCTTCGGCGTGCCGGCCTTCAGGCTCAGCACGGGGCTCGCGGGGTTCAGCCGCAGGCTCGTGACGAGCCGGTAGCCGAGCACGGCGCCCGTCTGCTTGGAAGCGCCGTCGGGCAGCCCCGTGATCTCGATCCCGCCGTACGTCGCAGCGCCCGAGAGCGCGGTCACGCTGACGGCCTTCTTCTGCCCGGCCGCGAGCGCGAAGCTCGGCTCGGAGACCCGGATGCCGGAGAGGGTCTTGGCCCGGTTGATGCTGACGGCGCCGCTCGAGGACTGCATCCACGGCCGCGCGGTCACGTTGACGGCGAGCTTCTTCGAGCTGTTGTTGGAGACCGTGAGCGTCCCGACCGCGCCCGCCGCCGCCGGCTTCTCGATCACCATGGGGTTGACCCCGAGGCCGCCCGTCACGGCCTTCGCGGCGCTCGCCGGCGAGTCGTCCGCTCGGGCGATCACCGCCCCGCTCGCGACCGCCGTGGCCACCACGACGCCGGCGATCGCCCGCCGTCCGACCGAAGACATCTGATTAGACCCCCTGTTCACAGCACCACACCTAGCACGCTCCAACCCTCCGGCGACGCGAACGGAGCGGCAGAGGCTCGTACGCTGTTGCAAAGATGAGCCGGCGTGAGATCCGATCGTGGCTGATGGACATGGACGGCGTGCTCGTGCACGAGGAGCACCCGATCGCAGGCGCGGACCGCTTCATCACGCGCCTGCGCGAGACCGGCACGCCGTTCCTGGTGCTGACCAACAATTCGATCTATACGCGGCGCGACCTGTCCGCGCGCCTGCTGGCGAGCGGGCTCGACGTGCCGGAGGAGTCGATCTGGACGTCGGCGCTGGCGACGGCGCGGTTCCTCTCCGACCAGCGCCCGAACGGCTCGGCGTTCGTGATCGGCGAGGCCGGCCTGACGACCGCGCTGCACGAGGCCGGCTACACGCTCACAGAGCGCGCGCCGGACTACGTCGTGCTCGGCGAGACGCGGACGTACTCGTTCGAGCGCATCACGCTCGCGATCCGGCTGGTCGTCAACGGCGCGCGCTTCATCGCGACCAACCCGGACGCGACCGGCCCGAGCCCTGACGGCCCGCTTCCGGCCACGGGGTCGGTCGCACGGCTGATCTCGCACGCGACGGGAGTCCAACCGTACTTCGTCGGCAAGCCGAACCCGCTGATGATGCGGTCGGCGCTCAACGCGATCGACGCGCACTCCGAGACGACCGCGATGGTCGGCGACCGGATGGACACCGACGTCGTGTCGGGGCTCGAGGCCGGCCTGGAGACGATCCTCGTCCTCACGGGCCTGACGCAGCAGGCGGAGGCGGAGCGCTTTCCCTACCGCGCCTCGAGGATCGTCGAATCCGTGGCCGAGCTCGCCGACGAGCTGGGTGCATAGCGCTCACGCCGCGACCGGCGTCCCGGAGGCCGCCGTGGCCTGATCGTCGGGCTTGACGAACGCGAGCAGCGCGAGATAGGCGAGCGCGCCGGCGCCGCTGAGCAGCGTGGCGACGGCGAAGCCGACGCGGAACAGGACCGGGTCCACGCCGAAGTAGGCGCCGAGGCCTCCGGCGACGCCGCCGAGCTTGCAGTCGGTGGAGGAGCGCGTCAGGGTGCGGGTTTCGGTGTTCATGCCGCCCACTGTCGCGCGCCGCGGCAGCACGCGCCATTGGGGATGACCCTGGGCGAACCCTCGGGGTGGGGCTTCCCCTACGGCGCTCGGGCTCACGCCATCGCCGCAATGGGCATGGCGGTGCGCGCACACGCACTGCCGCCGCCAGATCCGCGTATTCTCGTGCTGAACGTCACGAGGAGGTTGGAAGGTCGTGAGGGTCCGAGACGCGATGACCGAGAACGTGCTCACGTTCGAGCCAGGGCGCACGCTGCGCGACGCGGCGCGCTTCATGACCGATCACACGGTCGGCGCCGTCGTGATCATCGACCCGGAGCAGCCCGGCCCGGGCATCGTGACCGAGCGCGACCTCGTGCGCTCACTCGGCAACGGCCAGGACCCCGACACCGAGCTCGTGGGCGATCACCTGACCGCCAACGCGGCGTTCGCCGACGCCGACTGGGACCTGCAGGAGGCGGCCGACGCGATGGCGCGCGGCGGCTTCAGGCACCTCGTCGTGGTCGTCGACGGCGCGCTGCAGGGCATCATCTCGATGCGCGACATCATGCGCGTCTGGCGTCCAGGCCCTTAGACGGGCGGCTATCGTCGCGGGAGTGCGCGTCGCGTTGCACACCCGCGTGAAGGCGGGAGCGGAGGAGGCCTACGACGCCGCGCACCGCGAGGTCCCCGCGGAGTTGACGGAGGCGATCCGCGCCGCCGGAGCCACGGAGTGGACGATCTGGCGCAGCGGCCGCGACCTCTTCCACGTCATCGAATGCGAGGAGTACGGCCGCCTGCTGTTCGAGCTCGCCGAGCTCCCGGTGAACGTGGCGTGGCAGGCGCGCATGGCCGAGCTGCTCGAGGTGGTCCACGACTACGGCGCCGCCGACGCGGCGCTCCCAGTCGTATGGCGACTGTGATCGACCTCGCATTCGCGGGCATCGCCGGGCAGGCCGAGCTCCTACGCCGCGGCGAGGTGTCCGCGCGCGAGCTCGCGCAGCTCTCGCTCGAGCGCATCGAGCGGCTCGACGGCGAGCTGAACGCGTTCGCCGCCGTCTATCCCGAGCGCGCGCTGCGCGAGGCCGACCGCGCCGACGCCCGCCGCCGTGCGGGCGAGGACGGGCCGCTGCTCGGCGTCCCGCTCGCGGTCAAGGACGAGATCGACCTGGCGGGCGAGGTGACCAGCCGCGGCACCGGGGCGTTCACCGCGAAGGCGGCCGCGGACGCCGAGATCGTGCGCCGGCTGGGCGCCGCGGGCATGGTCGTGGTCGGCAAGACGACGATGCCCGAGCTCGGGCTGTGGCCGTTCACGGAGTCGATCACCTGGGGCGTCACGCGCAACCCGTGGGACCTCGAGCGCACGCCGGGCGGCTCGAGCGGCGGCTCGGCGGCCGCCGTCGCCGCCGGGATCGTCCCCGTCGCGCTCGGCGCCGACGGGGCGGGCTCGATCCGGATCCCCGCCGCGTGCTGCGGCCTGTTCGGGCTCAAGCCCCAGACCGGCCGCGTCACGCGCAACCCCCATACCGACGGCGCGCACTGGGTCTGCTTCGGCCCGCTCACACGCTCGGTGCTCGACAGCGCGCTGGTCCTCGACGCCGCGACCGGCACGCCGGCCTTCTCCGCCGCCGCCGGGCGCGCGCCGGGCAGGCTGCGGATCGCCCGCTCGGACGCCTTCCCGCCCGGCACCTGCGGCACCCTCACCGCCGAGACCCGCGCCGCGCTCGACGACACCGAGGCGCTGCTGCGCGGCCTCGGGCACGAGGTCGTCCACCGCGCCGTCGACATGGGGCTGCGCGACATCCCCGTGATCGTCGGCCTGATGCTGCGCGGGATCCACGACCTCGTCGCCGAGACCGAGCGCCCCCAGCGGCTCGAGCGCCGGACCCGTGCGCTCGGGTGCCCGGGCGCGCTGATCTCAGACACCCTGCTCGAGCGCATGCAGGCCGCCGAGCAGCGGATCGCCGAGCGCGTGAACCGGATCTTCGACGACCACGACGTAGTGCTGACGCCGATGATGTCGCGCCCCGCGGTCCGCGCGGGGGTGATGGAGGGTCGCGGCGCGATCGCGACCTACAACTGGGAGACCGGCTGGGTCCCGTTCAACGTGCTGTGGAACTCGACCGGCCAGCCGGCCGCGTCCGTCCCGGCGGGCTTCACGGCCGACGGCCTGCCGCTCGCGGTCCAGCTCGTCGGCCGTGCGGACGACGAGGCGACGCTGCTCTCCCTCTCCGGCCAGATCGAGGCGGAGCGCCCGTGGGCGCACCGCCGGCCGCCGCTATAGCCGCGTGGCCTCGATCGCGCGGACGTCGCCGTCCTCGTCGACCAGCACGTTGACGTCGGCGTAGGCCTCGAGCGCGTCCTGGAGCGCGTCGGCCTGGCGCCCGCCGAGCTCGAGCAGGAGCGCGCCGCCGGGCCGCAGGAAGCGCGGCGCCTCGGCGATCGCGCGCCGGAGGATCGCCGTGCCGTCGTCGCCGCCGTCATAGGAGAGCGCCGTCTCGAACGTGAAGGTGTCGCGCTGCAGCAGCGGCAGGTCGGGCGTCGGGACGTACGGGACGACGCCGGTGATCACGTCGACCGGCTCGCTGAAGGGCTCGAAGAGGTCGCCGGCGTAGGCGTCCACCCCATTGCTGCGGGCGCAGGCGACCGATCGCTCGTCCAGGTCTGAGGCCACCACCCGCGCGCCGGCGCGCATGAGCGTCACCGCGACCGCTCCGCTGCCGGTGCAGACGTCGATCGCCGTCCCGCCGGCCGGGAGCCGCTCGACCGCGCGCCTGGCGAGCACCTCGGTCTGCCAGCGCGGGACATAGACGCCCGGGTCGACCTTGATCCAGAGCCCGCAGAACGGCGCGGTGCCTGTGATCCACGCCAGCGGCTCGCCCGTGAGGCGCCGCTCGAGCATCGCGTCCAGCCGCGCTTCGTCGCCGCCCGCGGCGGCAAGCAGCTCCTCCGCCTCCTCCTCCGCGGCGACGAATCCGTTGCGCATCAGCACCTCTGTCAGATCCATCCGGGTGATTGGAGCACGCGGACGTTCTGAGAGATGGAGGGGAAGTCTCATGAGGCGGCGCTCATAAGCTGGTGGGATTCCGGCGCTTCGGGCCGATGACTCGGCCAGATGCCGGATCCCACCGTCAGCGTCCTGGTTCCCGTGCACGACGGGGAGGCGTTCCTCGGCGAGGCGCTCGAGAGCGCGCTCGCCCAGGAGCACGCGCCGCTCGAGCTGATCGTCGTCGACGACGGCTCGGCCGACGCGAGCGCCGAGATCGCGGCCGCCTACGGCGCGCGCGTCATCCGCCAGGGGAACGCCGGCACCGCGGCGGCGGTCAATGCGGCGCGCGCGGCGGCGCGGGGCGAGCTGCTGGCGCTGCTGGACGCCGACGACCGCTGGCCGGCCGGCAAGCTCTCGCGCCAGATCGAGGCGCTGGGCGACGCCGGCCTGATCTACGGCGACATGACGGTGATCGACGGCGACGGGACCGTGCTGTGCGACTCGTGGCTCGAGCTCGTGTGGGAGGGCGAGCCGCCGTCCGGGCGCTCGTGCTTCGGCGCGCTGCTGACGGCCAATGCGGCGACGGCGTCCTCGATCGTGCTGCGCGCGGATCTCTCGCGCCGGCTCGGTCCGATCCCGCCGCACCTGCGCTGCGCCGACTGGTGGCTGGCGCTGTCGGCCGCCCGCGCCGGCGAGATCGCGTACCTGCCGGAGCCGCGCACCGGCTACCGCTCCCACGAGGGCAACATCGGGCTCGGCACCGAAGGTCCCGCGCTCGGGCGTGCGCACGTGCGGCGGGCGGCGACGCAGCGCTGCTTCCTCGGGGAGGTGCGAGCCGGGGAGGCGACGCCGCGCGAGCTGGCGCTCGCCTGGAATGCATTCGAGCGCAACGTCAGCGAGGCGCTGGCGCATCTCGGCAGCCCGTTCGAGAGCATCGTCCCGCTCGGGCCGGCCGAGCGCGAGCGCGCGTGGGCGGAGCTCGGCGCCCAGCACGAGGACCCGGCCGAGGCGCTCGCCGCGGCGGTCCGCGCGCTGGCCGCCAACCCGTGGGAGCCCGCGGCGCACGCGGCGCTGGAGGCGGCCTGGGAGCTGGTCGCATGAGCGTCCCGCACGTGACCGCGCTGATCACCGCCTACGACTGCGAGCGCTTCATCGGCGAGGCGGTCGACAGCGCGCTGGCGCAGGACTACGAGGGCCGCCTGGACGTGGTCGTGATCGACGACGGCTCGACCGACGGGACCGCGCGCGAGCTCGCGTCCCGCGACGTGCGCGTCATCCGCCAGGAGAACCGCGGCTACGTCGCGGCGACCCACCGCGCGATCGCCGAGGGCGAAGGCGAGCTGTTCGCGCTGCTCGACGCCGACGACGTCTGGCCGGCCGACAAGATCCGCCGCCAGGTCGCCGCGCTCGGGGACGCTGCGCTGCTGTACGGCGACATGACGGTGATCGACGCCGAGGGGAACGAGATCGACCCGTCGTGGCTCGGCGACGCGTCGCCGCCGAAGGATCTCGCGGGTTGGCTGTGCGGGAACGTCGCCACGTCCTCCTCGATCCTCATGCGCGCGGACATGGCGCGCCGCTGGTGCCCGATCCCTCGCGGACTCGCGTTCGCCGACTGGTACTTCGCGATCCGCGCGATGCGCGAGAGCCGCGTCGTCTACCTGCCCGAGCCGCGCACCTCCTACCGCTTCCACGGCGAGAACATGTCGCTCGGCAGCTCGGGCGAGCGGCACGCCCTGCAACTGCGCGAGGCGCTCAAGTTCCAGCGCTGGTGGCTGCGCCGGGCCGATCCCGAGCCCGGCCTGTGGGCGGCGTGGGAAGCGTTCGAGGCGTTCGCGACCAAGCTGCAGAGCGTCGCCGAGACACCATTCACGCAGCTCGTCCGCGTGACGGCCGAGGATCGAGACCTGGCCGAGGCGCTCGGCCGCCAGGCGCGGCAAGCGCTCGACGCGGGAAACGCGCACGAGGCGCTCGCCGCCGGCATCCGCGCCGCGGCCGCGGACCCCTGGTGCCGGGAGGCGCGAGAGACGGCTCGCCAGGCTGCGCTGGCTGTGGCTGGGTAGGGGGTTGAGCGGTTCGCGCGGTCGGCGCGCGTACTTCACGGCGCGCGGCAGGATCGGCGAACTGCGCTGGTAAGGGATGCGGGTCTCTCTGGCGCGCGCGATCACCGGCGTAGACTGGAACCGATGATGTTCGACCGGCGCTTCGACGGCTCGGATGCCGCGCGCCGGGAACCCGTCGCGCCGCGCAACGAGATCCGGCTCGGGCGCTCGACGCACCTCGCGTCCGGCACGCTCGCGTGCCCCGAGTGCGATGCGCCCGTCTTCCCCGGGGACGCGCCGCTGTCCCCCGCCGCTCCGCTCTCGTGCCCGTTCTGCGGAGGACGTGGCGCGGTGCGGGACTTCCTGTCGCTCGCCCCGCCCTCGCGCCCCGCGCGCGTCGTGGTGCGCGTGCGTCATCGATGAACCGGGAGGCGGTGATCGAGCAGCTGCGCGCGCTGCGGCCGCCGAACTGGGGTGGGACGAACTCGTTCCGCGACCTCTTCCTCGCCACGCGCGACGCCGGCACCGGCGCCGTGGAGCGTGCCGGGGGGCCGTACGAGACGGCCGAGGAGGCGGTCGCGCGGCTGCGCGGCGTCAACGCCGCCCGGATGCTGACGCTGCTCGAGCAGGCCTGGGTCGTGGAGGTCGACGTGCCGGCCGTCCGCCCTCGCCTGCGCGCCGTCAGCCGGCGCGATGCGGTGCGCCTCGGCCTGCGCGCCGTCTTGCCCAAGCCGAGCCTGTTCCTGGACTTCGCCGCCGAGACGAACGAGGGCGTGCCTGTCGCCGGCGACGAGCTGACGCTGGTCGCCGCGCTGTGCTGGCAGGAGAGGGACCTGCTCTCGATCAGCTGCTACGGCGGCCGGCGCGACACCCTGCTCTCGCCCGAGCGCCTGACCCCCGTCGGCCGGATCGCGTTCGGCGCCGCCGAGTCGTTCGACCGCGGCCCGATGACCGCGGACATGCTGGTCGGCGAGCGGCTCGTCGACACGCGCTTGAGCTCCACCGACCACTCGCCGCTCGCCCAGGCCCAGCGCGCCGAGGCGGACATGGCGGCGGTCGTGCTCCAGTACCTGCGCGCGCTCGCCGAGGACGAGGCCGTCGCGCTCACCCGCCACGAGGACGCGCCGGACGGCGACGGACCGCTGGGCGGACTCGGCGAGCCGCGCCGGCCGGCGATCCTCACGACCATCGCGGGCGCGCCGCGCGAGCGGGTCGCCGAGCCCGCCGGCATCGAAGAGCCGGCCCCAGACCCCTGGGCGCCGGGCCGCAGCGTCGGCTCGACGGTTCAGACGCGGACGGGCGTGATGTTCCGGATGATGATGCGCGCGTGGGAGTTCGACCCCGCGCTGCTCGCGGTGCGCGGCCCGGCGGACGATGCCGCCTGGGTGATCGTCGGCGAGCGCGTCGCCTACGGGGCGACCACCGACGACCAGGCGTTGGCCGACATCTGGGAGGCGCTCGCCGGCGCCCAGCGCCGCGATGTCAGCGCCACAGCGACGCCCGCCGCGTTCCGCGCCGCGGTCGCCGGGGGCGGCCTGGGGATGGGCGCGTTCGGCGCTGCGCTGCTGGCCGCGGTGTGCGAGCCGCTCGACGCGCGCGAGGCGATGCTGATCGCCCAGGACCCGCGAACCGAGTTCGCCTACGCCTGGCACTACACCAGTGCGGGCGCGTGGTACCTGCTCGCCGACCGCGGCCGCTGCGCCGCCGCGATGTGCTCGGTCCAGGAGCTCGGCCTGCTCGGTGAGATGACCGAGGCGGTCGATCGGGCCGAGTACGCGGGCTGATCGGCGGGTACCGCAACCTCGTGGAGGTCGACGACCAGGTCGTCGAATGGCGGCGCCACCTGCACCGCCACCCTGAGCCCAGCTTCGAGGAGCACGAGACCGCGCGCTTCGTCGCCGAGACGCTCGAAGGCCTTGGCGGGCTGAACGTCGAGCGCCCGACCGAGACGAGCGTGCTCGCGCGGCTCAGCACCGGCCGGCCCGGCCCGACGGTCGCGCTGCGCGCCGACATCGACGCGCTGCCGATCGCCGAGGAGAGCGGCGTCGAGTTCGCCTCCGAGCGGCCCGGCCTCATGCACGCCTGCGGGCACGACGGGCACACCGCGATGCTGCTCGGCGCGGCGCGGGAGCTGCTCGCGCAGGAGCTCCCCGGCGGCGAGATCCGCTTCCTGTTCCAGCACGCCGAAGAGCTTGCGCCGGGCGGCGCGCGCGACATGGTCGCGGCGGGCGTGATGGACGGCGTCGACCTCGTCTACGGCTGCCACCTGTGGACGCCGCTCGAGTACGGCAAGGTCGTCGCCCGGCCGGGACCGTTCATGGCCGCCGCGGACTTCTTCAAGCTCACCGTCACCGGCCGCGGCGGCCACGCCGGGCTGCCCCACACCGCCGACGACACGATCGCGGCGGCCGCCGCGATCGTCACCGGGCTCCAGCACATCGTCGCGAGACGGATCGACCCGCTGCAGCCCGCGGTCGTGACCGTCGGCAGCCTGCATGCGGGCGACGCGCCCAACGTGATCCCGGGCGAGGCCGTCCTCACCGGCACCACGCGCTCGTTCGACGCGGCCACGCGCGAGCAGCTCCCGCGCCTGATCGAGCAGGTCGCCACCTCGGTCGCCGCCGCTCACGGCACCAGCGCCGAGCTGGACTACCGCTTCGGCTACACGCCCGTCGTCAACGATCCCACCGCCACCGCGCTCGTCCAGGACGCGATCGGCGACCGGCTCGCCGACCTCAAGCCGATCATGGGCGGCGACGACTTCTCGGCCTTCCTCCAGCACGCCCCCGGCTGCTACGCGTTCATCGGCGCCGGCGGCGAGTTCCCGCACCACCACCCGCGCTTCCGGATCGACGAGCGGGCGCTCGCGCTCGGCACGCGGCTCCATGTCCAGGTCGCACTGCAAGCCCTCGGGGAGATGACATGAAGCTCACTACCTGCCGATCCACTACTTCGGGTCGATCGGCGAGATGTTCCACCGCGTCGAGGACGCCAAGCCCGGCTTCACGGCGCTCAAGGGCGACCAGCTGACGCCCGTCTGGTTCGCCTCGACGGTGCTGCTGACCGCGCTCGGCTTCTACATGTGGCCGCACACGTTCGGCTCGGCGCTGGCCGCCAAGGACGAGAACGTCTTCCGCCGCAACGCCGCGTTCATGCCGCTCTACCAGCTGCTGATCGCGTTCGTCTTCTTCGTCGGCTTCGCGGCGGTGCTGCAGGTGCCAAAGCTCGCCGACTCCGATCTCGCGCTGCTCTCGGTGGCCAAGGACGCGTTCCCGCAGTGGTTCGTCGTGGCACTCGTCGTCAATGTCGTCGTGACCTTGCTCGTGAGCGCGTTCACGCGCGGCGCGGCTGCCGCGCCGACCGGGCGCTTCCGCCGCGCTCCGGCGGCCGACCATGCCATTGTGGAGCGGTGATCGTCGGTGTCCTCGGACCCCTTGAAGTCGAGCAGGACGGCCGCCGCGTAACCGTCGGAGGCGGGCGGCTGCGCGCGCTGCTCGCACGCCTCGCCCTCGATGCCGGGCGCCCCGTGACCAGCGGCCGGCTGGTCGACGCGGTGTGGGAGCAGGATCTGCCGGCCGACCACGTGCACTCGCTGCAGTCGCTCGTCTCGCGCCTGCGCCGCACGCTCGGCGACGCCGACCTCGTCTCCCCCGCCCCGGGCGGCTACACGCTGCAGGCCGAGGTCGACGCCGACCGCTTCGAGCGGCTGGCCGGCGAGGGCGCCGCGGCGCTCGCCGCCGGCGATCCCGAGCACGCCGCGCGCTTGCTGCGCGAGGCGCTCGGGCTGTGGCGCGGGCCGGCCCTGGCCGACATGGCGGAATACCGCTTCGCGGCGGCCGCCGCCGCGCGCCTGGAGGACCTGCGGCTCACCGCGCTGGCCGGCCGCATCGACGCCGACCTCGCGCTCGGCCGCGGCGAGCGGCTCGTGCCCGAGCTGGAGGCGCTGAGCGCCGAGCATCCGCTGCACGAGCGGCTCGCGGCGCAGCTGATCTCCGCTCTCTACGCCGCCGGCCGCCAGGCCGACGCGCTGGCCGCCTACGAGCGCGTGCGCGCGCGGCTGGCCGACGAGCTGGGCGTGCCTCCCTCGCCCGAGCTGCAGGCCGCCCACCTCGCCGTCCTGCGCGGCGAGAGCGCCCCACGGGCCGCGGCGCGCACGAACCTCACCGCGCCGGTGACGAGCTTCGTCGGCCGCGAGCGCGAGATCGAGCAGATCGGCGCGCTGCTGGAGCGCAGCCGGCTCGTCACGCTGGTCGGGCCCGGCGGCGCCGGCAAGACGCGGCTGGCGCGCGAGGCGGTCGCCGGCTGGGTCGACCGGGTCGCCGACGGCGTCTGGATGGTGGAGCTCGCGCCGGTCACGGCCGAGGTCGAGGTCGTGCCCGCCGTGCTCGGCGCTCTCGGCCTGCGCGACGCCGCGATCGGCGACCGGCCGCTGGCCGCGCGCGACACCCTGGAGCGGCTGCTCGACGTGCTCGCCGACCGCGAGGCGATCCTCGTGCTCGACAACTGCGAGCACCTGATCGCCGCCGCCGCCGAGCTGGTCGACCGGCTGCTCGGCGAATGCCCCCGGCTACGGGTGTTGGCCACGAGCCGCGAGGCGCTCGCGATCGCCGGCGAGAGCCTCGCGCCGGTGCCGCCGCTGGGCCTGCCCGCGTCAGGCGCGAGCGCCGGGGAGGCGGTCGCGCATCCGGCGGTGCGGCTGTTCGAGGACCGCGCCGCCGCGGCGCTCCCGGGGTTCGCGGTCGATCAGGGCACCGTCGCCGCCGTCGTCGAGATCTGCCGCCGCCTCGACGGCCTGCCGCTCGCGCTCGAGCTCGCCGCCGCGCGCCTGCGCTCGCTCCCGCTCCCGGAGCTCGCCGCCCGGCTCGACGACCGCTTCCGGCTGCTCACCGGCGGGAGCCGCACCGCGCTCCCGCGCCACCGCACGCTGCGCGCCGTGGTCGACTGGAGCTGGGAGCTGCTGAGCGAGGACGAGCGCCGGCTCGCCCGCCGGCTCGCCGTCTTCCCGGCCGGCGCGACGGTCGAGAGCGCGACGGCCGTCGACGGCGCCGACGCGTTCGACGGCCTGGGCGCGCTCGTGGACCGCTCGCTGCTGCAGCTGGTCCCCGACACCGTGCCGGTCCGCTACCGGATGCTCGAGACCATCCGCGAGTACGGGCTGGAGCGGCTCGCGGAGGCGGGCGAGCTGGAGTCCGCGCGCGCGGCCCACGCGCGCTACTTCGCCGCCCTCGCCGAGACCGCCGAGCCGCACCTGCGCCGTCCCGGCCAGAAGGCCTGGTTCGCGCGCCTGCAGGCCGAGCGGGAGAACGTCCTCGCCGCGCTGCGCTTCATGGGCGACGGCGGCGACGCGCGCGGCGCGCTGCACCTGGCCGTCACCCTGCTCTGGTTCTGGCTGCTGTCGGGCAGCCAGACCGAGGCCGGCGCGTGGCTGGACTTCGCGCTCGCGGTCGAGGGCGAGCGCGACCCCGCCGATGACGTGATCGCCTCCAGCCTGCGGATGTTCGAGGGGATCATGGAGTCCGGGGACGCGGCCGAGCTGCGCCGCCGGGTGACCGAGATGGCCGACCGCGCCGACGGCATCGACGATCGCGAGCGCCCGCTGGTCGCGATCGCCAAGCCGGTGCTGGCGATGTTCTCCGGCGACGAGGAGCGCGGCCGCGCGAGCGAGGCGTCCGCCGCCGTGCACCCCGATCCGTGGGTCCGCGCCGCGCTGCACCTGCTGCGCGCCGGCCGGGCGGAGAACGAGGGCGACGTCGAGGCCATGGGCGCGGAGCTCGCCGCGGCGCGCGCGGGGTTCGCCGGCGTCGGCGACTCGTGGGGGCTCGCGATGGCGCTCTTCCTCGAGTCCGGGCGCCTGATGCTCGGTGGCGACCTCGAGCAGGCGCGGACGGCGCTCGCCGAGGCCCAGGACGCCCTCGAGGGGCTGGACCCCGGCACCGGCGCGGGCATGCTCGACGTGCGAATGGCCGACGCGCTGCTGCGGCTCGGCGACCTCGAGGGCGCTCGCGAGCGCGTGCGGCGCGCCCGCTCGCGGCGCGACCTCGGCAGCGACGACACCGCGTTCGTGCAGGCGGTCCAGGTCCGCGTGGCGTGGGTCGCGGGGGATTTGGAGGGCGCGCGGGCCGAGCTGGCCGACGCGCGCGAGCGGCTGGAGCGCCACGGTCCGCGGCTGCCCGAGCAGGGACACGGGCGCGCGCTGATCGACGCGCTGGCCGCGATGCTCGACGCCGAGGTGGGCGACCTGGAGGCCGCCGAGCGCGGGCTGGCGGCCGCCTATGCGGCCGCGGTCGCCACGCGGGACATGCCGATCGTCGCGGTCGCCGGCGTCGCCGCGGCGGCGGTCGCGCTGGCGTGCGGCCGGCCCGACGACGCCGCGGAGCTGTTGGGCGCCGCGGCGGCGGTGCGCGGCGCCGACGACTTCACCAGCCCTGAGGTGAGCCGGCTCTACGACGGCGCCCGGTCCGCCGCGTACGGGCGCGGCCGGGCCCTGTCGCGCGAGGAGGCGCTGGCGCGCCTGGAGGCCGCCGCGTCACGCCCGGCGCCGGTAGGCCCGTAGCGCGAGCGGGACGAGCACCACCAGCAGTCCGGCCATCCAGGCCAGCGTCCACAGCAGGTGGCTCTGGACCGGGCCGCCCAGCATCAGCCCGCGCAGCGTCCCGATCAGGTGCGTGAGCGGGTTGACGTCCGTGAAGGACCGCAGCCAGCCCGGCAGCGTGTCGACGGGGACGAACGTGCTGGTGCCGAACGTCAGCGGGAACATCACGAGCAGGACGATCCCCTGGACCGCGCCGGGCGTGCGGGCGAGCATGCCGACGAGCACCGACAGCCAGCTGAGGCAGAGCGCGAAGGCGATCGCGATCACGCAGGCGGCGAGCACCTCGGGCGCGTTGGTCGCGGCCCGGAAGCCGAGCACGTAGCCGAAGCCGAGCGTGACCGTGCACAGCAGCGCGTAGCGGACGACGTCGGCGAGCACGGCGCCGACGAGTGGCGCGGCGCGGGCGATCGGCAGGCTGCGGAAGCGGTCGAAGACGCCCTTCTCGATGTCCCCGTTGAGATTCACGCCGATCTGCGCGCCGCCGAACGCGATCGTCTGCGCGAGCACGCCGGGGAGCAGGTACTCCAGGTAGTCGTGCCGCGACCCGTGCGCGATCGCGCCGCCGAAGATGTAGGTGAACATCGCGAGGAAGATCATCGGCTGGAGCGTCACGTCGATCAGCGCCTCCGGGGTGCGCAGGACGCCGATCAGGTTGCGCTTGGCCAGCACGAGGCTGTGGCGCGCGAGCCGCAGCGGACCGCGGGCCGCGGTGGCGGTCTCCGCGAGCGGGCGGCGTTGCCCTTCAGTCGTCGCAAGCTCCTCCTCGCGGGCGACGATGCTCATGCCGCCTCCTGCAGGGCCGCGGTGCGGCCGGTCAGCGTGAAGAAGACCTCGTCGAGGCTGGGAAGGTGCAGCGAGAGCTCGGTGACGGCGATCCCCGCGGCGGCGATCCGCGCCACCGCCTCGCCGAGCACCTCGTCGCCGGGCACCGGCGCGCTCACGGCGCGGTTGTGGATCTCCGGTCGCGCACCCGCCAGCTCGCCCACGATCGCGGCGACGTCGTCGAGCCGGCTCGGATCGAGCGGCCGGATGGTCAGGGTCTGGCCGCCGACGACGTGCTTGAGACCGTCCGGCGTGTCGTGCGCGATCACCCGTCCGTGATCGATCACGGTGATCTCGTCGGCGAGCGCATCGGCCTCGTCGAGGTACTGCGTCGTCAGCAGGACGGTCGAGCCGTCGTGCACGAGGCTGCGCACGACGCCCCACATGTCCTCGCGCTTGGACGGGTCCAGGCCGGTCGTCGGCTCGTCGAGGAAGATCACCGACGGGCGGCCGACCAGGCCGGCCGCGAGGTCGAGCCGCCGGCGCATGCCGCCGGAGTAGGTCTTGGCGGGGCGGCTCGCCGCCTCGGCGAGGTCGAACCACTCGAGCAGCTCCTTCGCGCGGGCGCGCGCCTGGCGGCCGCCGAGGTCGAGCAGCTGTCCGATCATCACGAGGTTCTGCTCGCCGGTCAGCAGCTCGTCGACTGACGCGTACTGCCCCGTCAGCCCGATCGACTCGCGCACCCTCCCCGGCTCGCGCGCCACGTCATGGCCGTTGACGAGCGCGGTGCCCTCGTCGGCCTTGATCAGCGTGGCAAGGATGCGCACCGCGGTCGTCTTGCCGGCGCCATTGGGGCCGAGGACGCCGAGCACGCTGCCCTGGCGGGCGGCGAGATCGACCCCGTCGAGCGCCTGGGTGTCGCCGAAGCGCTTGCGCAGGCCCTCGGCTCGGATGGAGAAGCTCATGGCGCCAGCATCGGGATCGCCCCTCACAGCCCGCGCGCAGATCGCTCACACGTATGGTTCCGGCGTGTGAGGGACTTCTCGGTGCACGTGGGCGACGACGTCCTCGACGACCTGGCGCGCCGGCTGGCCGCGACGCGCTGGCCCGACGCCCCGCCCGGCGCCGGGTGGGAGCAGGGCGCCCCGGTCGACCACGTCCGCGGGCTCGTGGAGCGCTGGCGCGACGGCTTCGACTGGCGCGCGCAGGAGGCGGTCCTGAACTCGTTCGCCCAGTTCACCGCGCCGGTGAGCGGCATCGACCTGCACTTCATCGCCGAGGGCGAGGGCGTGCCGGTCCTGCTGCTGCACGGCTGGCCGAGCACGGTGTGGGAGTTCCACGAGCTGATCCCGGCGCTGCGATCGGACGCCCGTGTCGTCGTGCCGTCGCTGCCGGGCTACGGGTTCTCGTTCGCCCCGGGGCAGCGGCGCTTCGGCGTGGTCGACTGCGCCGAGGCGATCCACACGCTGATGACCGAGGTGCTCGGGCACGAGCGCTACCTCGTGGTCGGCGGCGACTGGGGCGCGAGCATCGCGGTCCGGCTCACGTACGCGCACCCCGAGGCCGTCGCCGGGCTGCACCTGTACATGATGCCGCTGCGGCGGCCGGAGACCTGGCCGGACTCGGAAGCCGAGTCGCGCGAGGCGCTGCGCCGCTGGTCGCGCGAGGAGGGCGCGTACATCCAGATCCAGGGCACGCGGCCCCAGACGCTCGCCTACGGACTGAGCGACTCGCCCGCCGGGCTGGCCGGCTGGCTGGCCGAGAAGTTCGAGGTCTGGACCGACGCCTCGCTCGATCCCGACGACGTGCTGACGATGATCACGATCTATTGGGTGACGGGCACGATCGGCGCCTCGTTCTGGCCGTACTACGCGCGGCTGTCCCAGCGCGAGTGGGTGCTGGACGACGTGGTCGCCGCGGGCGGCCGGATCGCCGCGCCGCTGACCTACCTCGACTTCCCGAAGGAGCTCGTCCACGTGCCCCGCGCCGTCGTGGAGCGCGTGTTCGACGTCGAGCGCTGGGAGGCGCCTCAGCGGGGCGGGCACTTCCCCGCGCTCGAGCAGACCGAGGTGCTGGCGGAGTCGGTGAGGCGGTTCGTCGGCTCGTCGCGGTGATCGCGCGCGGTCTCCGCGTCGCGGCTTCCCGCGGCCGGCGAACTGCGCGGGTAAGGGAGTGGGTCAACTTGCCTGCCCGGTTCGCGAGGCCGCGTGATCGATTCGGGCGGCCGTGGCGAGGGGTGCACGACGAAACTTCGAATAGTTCGAAGCTTCGTAGGCACCCCGGGTGCCATGTGCGCGGCGATGATCGATCGCGCGCGAAGCGACCGCGCCGGTGATCGAACGTGACCGTCAGGCCGCCGCGCGAGAAAGACCCGCATCCCGTACCCGCGCAGCTCGCCGATCCCGCCGGCCGGCCCGCGAGCCGCGGACCCTCCGCGCGCGCGCCTAGCCGATCGCGACGATCTTGAGCGTGCGAACGCCGCGAGGCGTGTCGAGCGTCCGCTCGTCCCCCACGCGGGCGCCGACGAGCGCCTTCCCGACCGGGGAGTCGATCGAGAGCTTGCCCTCGGCGGGCGCGGCCTCGGGGGCGGACACGAGCGTGTAGCTCTGCTTGCGACCCGAGCCGGTGTCCTCGACCTCGACCTTGCTGCCGAACCCGACGACGTCCGTCTGCGTCTCGACCTCGCGCACCTCGGCGGCGAGCAGCTGCTCGCGGATCCGGAGGATCTTCGTCTCGAGGTGCGCCTGGTCGTTCTTGGCGTCGTGGTACTCCGAGTTCTCCTTCAGGTCGCCCCATTCGCGGGCGGTCTTGATGCGCTCGGCGATCTCACGGCGCGCCACCGTCTCGAGCTGCTCGAGCTCGGCCTGCAGGGCGGCGAGCCCCTCTGCGGTCATGACAACTGGGTCGCTCAAGCCGAACACTCTAGTCCTCCGGCGCGAAGCAGCGACGCCATTCGCCGTGATCGCAGACGGTCATCAGGGCGTCGGCGACGCGGGCTCGGAGCATGAAGTCGCCGGTGTCGCACGTGAACGTCAGCGTCGACGCCGAGCGGGTCATGCCGATCGGCGGGCTGCCGCTGTCGGCCAGTATCCGCTCCAGCCGCTGCCACACGGTCGGGGGTTGCGGGGCGAGGATGGTGATGCGGTGCGTCGCGGGCTCCATGGACGCTCAGCCTACACGAACATACGTTCGCCTCAAGTGCCGAGGTCATGGTCCGAGCGGCCCGCCGCTCTGGTCCGCCACCTGCTGCCACCGAGCCGGGCCGCGCGTGCTCGTCGCGCGCCTTGACGAGGATCCAGCGCCGCGGCCCTGTCCGCGTGAGGACAGGCGGTGGAGCCTAGCCTCGGGGCCTCGTCGCCCGTTGGTGGATGCTTCCGCTCGCGGCGCTTGGGAATCGAGCGACGGTCGCGGTCACCATGCGGAATGACCGACAACATCCGAGAGGATCGCCGGGCGCTGTTCGGAAAGCTCCAGAGCCCGGAGACACAACCCGAGTTCTGGGATCGCGTCGCCGACGACGTCGACTGGACGGTCGAGGGGACCCACCCGCTCGCCGGGCGCTACCACAGCAAGCAGGACTTCCTCGAATCCACGTTCCAGCGGCTGTCCGGGGTGCTCGACGGCGGCGTGCGGCTGGAGGTGCAGCACCTGTACGTCGACGGCGACACGGCGATCGCGGAGCTGCTGTCGACCTCGACGACCAACGAGGGCGCGGCGTTCCGCAACCGCTACTGCTGGGTCTGCCGGTTCGAGCGCAATGCGATCGTCGAGGTCCGCGCGTACCTGGACTCGGAGATGGTCGCCTCCACGATCGAGCGCGACGCGCACGTCAGCGTGTGAGGTCGGGATGCACCTCGGCGCCGAGCGCGGTGCGCGCGAGGCGGTCGCCGAGCAGCGGCCCGAACTTCATCAGGTTGCCGCCCGTGAATGCGATCGCGCGGCCGTTGCGGGCGGCGCGCCAGCCGTCGCCGCCGGCGTCGAGCCAGGGCGCGTGGACGTTGACGCAGCGGACCTCCGCGACGGGCTCCGAGAGGCCCGGGAACAGCGCCGGCACCGTGCGCGCGTGGCGCTCGCGGACCGCGGCGGCGAACGCGTCCTCGTCCGCGATCTGAAGGTCGCCGTCGTGCAGGCCGAACGCCCACCGGCCCGTGCTCCCGAGCGGCACCCCGTAGCCCTCGGGCGAGATCAGGCAGGCGGCCGGGGCGGGCGCCTCGTACGTGAGCCGGACGTGGTGCGAGAAGCGCACGCCGAGCTCGATGCCCGCCGTCCCCGCGAGCGCGGGCGTCGCCGTCCCGGCGCAGATCAGCACCGCATCGCCGCGCAGCTCGGACCCGTCGGCGAGCGTCACCGTCCCGCCCGCGCCGGCTGAGACGACCTCCGCGCGCCGCACATCCACCCGCGCGGCGAGCGCCTGCAGCGCCCGCCGGATCCGCAGGCTGCCGGCGGCCGGATCGAGCAGTCCGCCCTCCCACGCCTGAGCGCAGAATGGGATCCGCTCCCCGATCTCGCGCGCGTCGAGCTCGAGGCGCTCCGCCCCCGCCTCGGCCATCGCCGCGGCGATCCCGTCCCGCGGGCTCGCGACCACGAGGCCCTCATCGCCCAGCAGCCGCCCGGCGCCCAGCTCCGCCTCCCAGCGGCGCCACCCGGCCGCGGCCTCCAGCGCGAGCGCGCACAGCCGCGCCTGCCCGTGCGCGACGCGGAAGATGCGGCCGAGCCCGAACGACTGCTCGCCGCCGGCGTCGCCGCGCTCGAGGACGATCACCTCCGCCCCGCGCCGCGTCAGCTCGTAGGCCGCCGCGAGGCCCGAGATGCCCGCGCCGACCACGATCACCGCCATCTCCCGCACGGTACCGTGGCGCCGTGACCGAGCTGCGCACCGAGCGCCTGCTGCTGCGCCCTTGGCGCGCCGCCGACCGGGAGCCCTTCGCGGCGCTGAACGCGGACGCCGAGGTGATGCGCCACTTCCCCGCGCCGCTCACACGCGAGCAGAGCGACGCGCTCGCCGACCGGATCGAGAGCGCCTTCGCCCAGGAAGGCTGGGGCCTGTGGGCGCTCGAGCTGCGCGACGGCGGCGAGTTCATCGGCTTCACCGGGCTCTCGCGCCCCGCGTTCGACGCCCACTTCACGCCGGCGATCGAGGTCGGCTGGCGCCTCGCGCGCGGCGTCTGGGGCCGCGGCTACGCGACCGAGGCGGCGCGCGCGGCCGCGGCCTTCGGGCTCGACACGCTGGCGGCCGGCGAGCTCGTCTCCTTCACCGCCACCGCCAACGCGCCCTCACGCGCGGTGATGGAGCGGCTCGGCATGACGCACGACCCCGCCGACGACTTCGACCATCCGAACGTGCCGGCGGGACACGCGCTCCGCCGGCACGTCCTCTACCGGCTCCGCGGCTGAGCCTGCGCGCTGATCGGCCTCGACGACGCCCGCACGCGGATGCCGGCGGCCCGGCCGCGGCGTCACGCGGACGGAGCGCTGACCCGCGTCAAGAGCATCACCCAGTTCGGCGTGTAGGTCGCGCCGTCGTCGAACGAGAACGACTGCTCCCAGCGCGCGGACGCTTCGGTGATCTCCGACCAGTCGAAGCGCATCAGGATCGGCACGCCGTCGAGCACGTCCTCGCACTCGAAGCGCGCGCGGTCCGGTGCGCTGAAGCGCCCCTCGACGGGCGGGTCCAGCCGCCCGGGCCGGCCGGTGGATGACCACCAGATGCGCCACAGGTCCGCCTCCGGGTCGTAGAGCCGCAGCGAGAACCCCTCGTAGCCGGCGGTGCGGAAGTGGTCGACGTTGCCGAAGCCGTCGAGCATCGCCCGCGCCTCCGAGGTCGCCTCGAACTCCTCCCACTCGGCGCAGCCGGGATCGAGGAGGTTGACGAGCCGGCGGTTGGCCACGTGCCAGGTGCCGGGCAGGAAGTTGAAGTCGGTGACGGGCATGGCGGCAAAGCTATCCGGGATTGCGGGCAGTTTCGGTCCTATTTGCCCGCGGGGACTACCGACCCGCCGGCGAGCCCCAGCCGCCGCGCCTGATCGATGTCCACGATCTCGCGCCCGAACGGCGTGAGCGAGACCGGGATCAGCTTGAAGTTCGCCAGCCCGAGCGGGATGCCGATGATGGTGATGCACATCGCGACGCCGGTGACCACGTGCCCGAGCGCCAGCCACCACCCGGCGAGGATGATCCAGATCACGTTGCCGATCAGCGAGCCGGCGCCCGCGCCCGGCCGCCGCACGAGCGTCCGCCCGAACGGCCACAGGCAGAACAGCGCGATCCGCGCCGACGCGATGCCGAATGGGATCGTGATGATCAGGATGAACATCACGAGCGCCACCACCGCATAGCCGAGGGCGAGCCAGAGGCCGCCGAAGACGAGCCAGATGAGGTTCAGCAGAAAGCGCACAAGTCGACGATACCCGCGCGCCCCTGCCACCCGACGACGATGCGGGTCAAAGCCCGACGCACAGCGGGATCCGGGCGCGCAGCGCGGTCCCCTCGCCCGCCGGCGATTCGATCGCGAGCGTGCCGCCGAGCACCGCCAGCCGCTCGCCCAGGCCGCGCAGGCCCGACCCCGCGGCCATCGAGGCGCCGCCGACGCCGTCATCGGCGACCGATATCACCAGCGCGCCGTCGGCCACCTCGACGAGCACCGACGCGCACGCGGCGTGCGCGTACTTGGCGACGTTCGTGAGGGCCTCGCAGACGAGGTAGTAGGCGGCGACCTCGACCGGCGCCGGCACCGCGCGGGCGACGTCGAAGACGAGCCGCACCGGCGCCGGGGCGCGCGTGCAGAGCGCGTGCAGCGCGGCTTCGAGCCCGTAGTCGGTCAGCACCGAGGGGTGCAGCCCGTGCGCGAGGTCGCGCAGCTCGGCGAGCGACGCGCGCAGCTCCGACTGCGCCGCCTCCAGCAGCTCGGCCTCGTCCGAGCCCGGCGCCAGCCGCAGCGCGAGCCGGCTCAGCTGGACCGAGAGCGAGACGAGCCGCTGCTGCGCGCCGTCGTGGAGGTCGCGCTCGAGCCGCCGGCGTTCCTCGCCGTGCAGGCGCGCCGCCTCCAGCGCGAGGGAGGTCGAAGAAGCCACGGCCCCAGGCTGCTCCGCGCGGGCCGGCGCTTCATCCCGGGATGACCCCGAATCGACCCCCTGAACGCCGCGCGCGAAGCGCGCGGAGGACCAGGGCAGGAACCGGGGAAGGTCCTCGAGGGTGATCGCCTGGGTCGGGCCGTAGAACGTCACACCCATAAGACCGCAGGCCCGGCCGAAACTCATCGGCCCGGGCGGAGAACCCGCTCAGACGGCGGTGACCGCGCGGGCGCGACCGGCGCCTTTGGCGGAATAGAGCGCCGAGTCGGCGCGCGCGAGCAGCTGCTCGGCCGTCTCCGCGCCGTCCCACACGGCGATCCCCGCCGACGCCGTCTGGCCGAGCGGCACGCTGAGCAGCAGCCGCTCGACGACCGTCCGCGCCGCCTCGTGATCGCTGTGCGGCAGCAGCACCGCGAACTCCTCGCCGCCGTAGCGCGCGAGCGTGTCGGTCGCGCGCAGCATCGGGCGCCACGCGGCGGCCGCCGCGGCGAGCAGGCGATCGCCGGCCTGATGGCCGTTGTCGTCGTTGAACGCCTTGAAGCGGTCGAGGTCGAGCATCGCCAGGCACAGGCTGCCGCCGTGGCGACGGGCGCGCGCGAGCTCGCGCTCGAGGTCCTCGTCCCACACGCGCCGGTTCGGCAGGCCGGTCAGCGGATCGGTCCGCGCCGTCGCCTCCAGGCTCCCGAGCAGCGCCGTGCGGTGGATCGTGACCGCCGCCTCGGCGGCCAGCAGCCGCAGCAGCTCCGCCTCGCGCGCGGACAGCGACTCGCGCGTCTCGGGCCAGCCGACGGCGAGCACGCCGTGGATGCGCCCGTCGCCGTGCACGGGGATCCACGCGCTCGAGCCGGCGCCGCTGATCTCGCGCCAGCGCGGCGTGATGCGCCGGTCGGCGTGGAGGTCGCCCGCGAACGCCGGCTCGCCCGTGCTGAAGACCGCCGCGGTGACCGTCGACGCGTCGAGCGGCAGGGTCATGCCGCGAACGGCGGCGCCGTCGGCCGCCGTCACCTCCAGCTCCTCGCCCGCCAGCTCCCACAGGATCACGCAGGACGCGCCCGTCACCTGGCGCACGGCTCGCACGAGCGTCGTGCGCGCGGCGTACATGTCGTTCTGGGCGGCGAGGTCGTGCGCGACGCCGGAGATCGCCGCCAGGTCCGCGGCCTGCTCGGCGGCGCGCCGCTCGGCCTCGCGGCGGTGCATGAACTGGCCGATGTGCGCGCCGATCGTCTCGAACGGCCGCAGCAACCCGGACTCCGGGTCGCGGTGCAGGCGCGAGAAGAGCTGGACGACGCCGACCGGCGCGCCGTCGGCGCGCAGCGGCAGCGCGACGCCCGAGCGCAGCTCGAGGGCGTCCGCCTCGCGCGCCCGCGTCAAGCCCCCGTCGGTCTGCAGGTCGGTGCACCACAGCGGCTCGCGCGACATCCATGCCTGGCCCGGCAGCCCGTCGCCGACCTCGAAGCTCTGCTCGCCGCCGGCGCGGCGGAACGCGCCGAGGTCGAGCCCGGGCCGGGTCCACTCGGCGGTCCGCCGCAGGCGCTCGTCGTCGCCCATCTGCCACAGCTCGGCGGTGTCCCATTCGAGGTCGCGGCACAGCACCTCGAGCAGCCGCGGCGCCGCCTCGTGCAGGCTGTGCGCGTCGCCCAGCAGCCGCACCACGGCCTGCTCGGCGGCGGCGTGCTGGCGCGTGCGCTGCTCGTCGGTGACGTCGCGCATGACGCCCACGAAGCCTGTTGGCAGGCCGTCCCAGCCGGAGATCGCCGACGCGCGCACCTCGGCCCAGCGGATCGCGCCCTCGCGCGTCACGAAGCGGTGCGAGAGCTGGACCGCGCCCTGCTCGCCGCGCAGCAGCGGCTGGAACGCGCCCAGATGGCAGGCCCGGTCGTCGGCGTGGACGTACTCGACCGCCGGGCGGCCGAGCGTCTCGGCGACGGCGTAGCCCGTGGCGGCGGTCCAGGCCGCGTTGAGGTACGTCCAGCGCCCGCGCTCGTCGGTCTCGAACACGCAGTCGGTCATGCTCTCGACGACGCGCCGGTGGCGCTCCTCGCTGACGCGCAGCAGCTCCTCGGTCTCGCGCCGCCCCGTCAGGTCGGTGGCGGTCACCACGGCGCCGAGCAGGCGCCCGTCCGGCGAGTGCACCGGGCCGCCGCTGCACAGCAGCGCGGCGCGCCCGCGCGGGCCGTCGACCAGGATCTCCACGCCGTCGATGCCCTCGCCGCGCAGTGCGCGCAGCAGCGGCGCCTCGTGCGGGCCCATCGGCGTCCCGTCGGGGTGCATGAGGCCGAACGCGCCGGCCCATTCGAGCGGGTGCATGTCGGTGTCGAAGCCGAGCCGGCCGTCGCCGAACCGCAGCAGCCGGCCGTCGGCGTCGCAGACGTAGACGGTGCCCGAGAGCCATTCGAGCAGCGAGGCGAGGAAGCCGCGCTGCTCGTCGAGCTCGCGCGTCGCGTCGAGCTTGGCCGTCACGTCGCGCACGATGCAGATCGCATGCGTGATGCCCTGCCCGGGCTCGTCGAAGGGCCCGAACAGCAGCGCGTAGTGCGCGTGGCCGCGCGTCCCATTCCACGCCACGTGCGTGGTCTCGCCGCGCAGCGCCGCGCGGACGGGCACGCTGAACTCCTCGGCGCGATCCGCCGGGAAGACGTCGGTGACGAGCTTGCCCACCAGCTCCTCGCGGCGCCGGCCATCGTGCTCGAGCGCGGAGCCCTCGACCAGCCGGAAGCGCAGATCGCGGTCGACCATCAGGATCGAGACGTCGGGCGCCCGCTCGACGATCGTCCGGTACAGCCGCTCGGACGCGCGCAGCCGGCGGAGCCGGCGCAGCAGCACCAGGACGCCGGTCGTCGCGAGCACGGCGACGACGGCGATCAGGGGCTCGAGCATCAGCCGACCGCCGGCGTGAGAGCGGCTCGGAGCGCGTCACAGGTGGCCGTGAAGGTCACTTCGAGGTCCTCGAGCTGCTCGGGGCGCGCGGCCGCGTCGCTCTCGAGCCGCGCCGCCCGCGCGGCGAGCGCGCCGGCGCCGATGTTCTGGCAGCTGCCCTTGAGCTTGTGCGCCGCGCGCCGGACGGCCTCGCCGTCGCCCCTTTCGGCGCTCGCGCGCAGCTCCCGCAGCAGCGGCGGGGTGCTGTCGACGAACAGCGCCATCAGCTGCTCGACGATCTCCGGATAGTCGTCGCGGAAGACGCGCACCCGCGCCTCGTCGACGAGCGCGTCCGACGCGTCCTGCGCCTGGGCGGGGGCCGCCTCGGCGCGTGACGCGCCGATCCAGCGCTCCAGCACGGCGTCGAGCTCCTCCGGGCGCAGCGGCTTGGAGAGGTAGTCGTCCATGCCGGCGGCCAGGCAGCGCTCGCGGTCGCCCTTCATGGCGTGCGCGGTCATCGCCACGACCGGCAGGTGCACGCCCGAGTCGCCCTCGCGGACGCGCAGCGCCGCGGTCGCCTCGTAGCCGTCCAGCTCCGGCATCTGGCAGTCCATGAACGCCAGCTCGTAGTCCTGGGCCGCGATCATCGCCAGACCCTCGCGCCCGTTCCGCGCGCACTCGACCGTGAAGCCGCGGTTGCTGAGCATCGCCTCGATCACGCGCTGGTTGACCGCGTTGTCCTCGACGACGAGGACGTGATGGGCACCCGGCTGCATCGCGGCCTCGGCCGGAGCGCCGGGCGCCGGCTTGACCGGGGCGAGCGTGCCCATCGCCTCCGCGACGGTCTCCAGCAGCCGCGCGCGCCGCACGGGCTTGGTCAGGTAGTGGTGCACCCCCGCTTCGCGCGCCGCGCCCCGGCGGTCGACGCTCGAGGTCAGCAGGATCAGCCGCGCCGCCCGCAGCGACGGCGCCATCGAGATCGCCCGCGCGAGCTCGATGCCGTCGATGCCCGGCATGTGCCCGTCGAGGATCACGACCTCGAACGGCTCGCCGGCGCGCGCCGCCTCGTGCATCGCCCGCAGCGCCTCGGCGCCGGACGCCGCGGTCTCGCAGCGGATGTCGCGGGCGCGCAGGTACGCCTCCACGATCGCCCGGTTGGTGGCGTTGTCGTCGACGACCAGCACGTGCAGCGCGGCCGGCAGCGAGTGGCGCGTGCGTCGCGCCGAGCGGCCGCCGGCCGGCGTGCCGAGCCGGGCGCTGAAGTGGAACGTGCTGCCGACGCCGGGCTCCGATACGCAGCCGATCTCGCCGTCCATCAGCTCGACGAGCTGGCGCGAGATCGTCAGCCCGAGGCCGGTGCCGCCGTAGCGGCGCGTGGTCGACGTGTCGGCCTGGGCGAAGGACTGGAACAGCCGCGGCAGCGCGGCGGCGGGGATGCCGATGCCGGTGTCGACCACCTCGAAGCGCACCACAGCGTCCTCGTCGGTGCTTCGTTGGACGCGCACGCGCACGGCGACCTCGCCGCGCTCGGTGAACTTGACGGCGTTGGAGACGAGGTTGGTGAGCACCTGGCGCAGCCGCCCGCGGTCGCCGCTGACCATCGCGGGGACGTCGTCGTCGATCCACGCCAGCAGCTCGAGGCCGTTGCCGTGCGCCTGCGGCGCGAGCATCTCGCAGACGTCCTCGACCGCCTCGCGCAGATCGAACTCATGGCGGTCGAGCTCCAGCTTGCCGGCCTCGATCTTGGAGAAGTCGAGGATGTCGTTGATGACCGTCAGCAGCGCCTCGCCGGAGCGCGCCGCGGTCTGCGCGTGATCGCGCTGCTCCGCCGTCAGCTCGCTCTCCAGCAGCAGCTCGGTCATGCCGATCACGCCATTGAGCGGCGTCCGGATCTCGTGGCTCATGTTGGCCAGGAACTCCGACTTCGAGCGCGAGGCGTCGACCGCGTCCGACAGCGCGCGCTTGCGGTCGCTGACGTCGGTGGCCATCGTCGCGGTCGCGTAGACGCTGCCGTCGACGGCCTTGAGCGGGAACTTGACCACGTGGAAGGTGTAGGCGCCCGTGTCGCGCTCGAACTCCTTGACGTCACCGCTGCGCAGCACCTCGACGTCGGTCACGCGATTGGCGTCGGCGACCGCCTCCGGGAACACCTCCGCGTCGGTGCGCCCGACGATCTGGTCCTGGGTCAGCCCCATCCGCCGCAGGCCCTCGGCGTTGACGAGCAGATAGCGCCCTTCTCGGTCCTTGACCGAGATCGAGGTGGTCGTATGGTCGAGGATCCCCTGCAGCCGGTCCGTCTGGACGCGCAGATCCTCCTCACGCGCGGCGAGCGCGCTCGCCATCGTGTTGAACGCGAAGCCGAGCTGGCGGATCTCGCCGAATCCGTCCTCGGGCACCCGCGCGTCGAGCCCGCCCGCGGCGAGGCGGCGGGCGGCGCCCGCGACGCGGCGGACCGGGTCGAGGATCATGCGGTTGAGCGCGAGCATCAGCCCCAGCAGCAGCAGGGCGGACACGAGCGAGCCGGCGGCGGCAAGGGTCAGGATGCGGTGGCGAAGATGCTGGCCGCGCCCGCGCCGCTCGTCCATGACGCTCGTCTGTGCGGCGTTGAACGCCGCGAACTGAGCCCGGATGGCGTCGAGGCGGCGCTTGCCGTCGCGGGTGACCTCCCGAAGGGCGGCGTCGCCGAGCCGGCCCGAGCGCAGGAGCGGCTCGGCGTAGTCGTTGACGTAGTCGGAAAGGCTGTCGCGCAGCGCCATGACGTGGCGGCGCTCCTCGGACGTGGACAGCAGGAGCAGCTGGTGGATGTGCGTGCTGAGGGAGGCGCGCGCGTCGTCGTAGGGCTGCAGGTAGGTCCGGTCGCGCGTGATCAGGTACCCGCGCAAGCCGGTCTCGAGGTCCACCGCCGAGCGCTCGAGCCGGCCCGACTCCTGCTGGATCTGGGTCGCGCGCCGGCTCGACTTCGATGTCGCGTCGAGCGAGCGCGTGGTCAGCAGCAGCGTCGCGAACATCCCCGCCACGACGAGCAGCACGGCGCTGAGCGCCAGCATCGTGGGCAGAGTCAAGCTTCGCGGTCGCGCGCGCACCACGCGAGTTGTAGTCCGAGGGAACATGGCTCGGTGCATGGAATCGGCCGAAACGTGCTCGGGTTGACATGATGCTCCTCATCGCCCGGTCAGCGATGCGACGTATCCACGCTGATGAAGATCCTGATTGTCGACGACGAGCCCGGCACGCGCCTCACGGTCGCGGTCGCCGTGGAGCGCCTCGGGCACGACGCGCTGCATGCCGCCGACGGCCGCAAAGGCTGGCAGCGCTTCGAGCAGGAGCGCCCCGAGGTCGTGATCACCGACTGGGCGACGCCGGGGGTCGACGGGACCGAGCTCGCTCGCCGGATCCGCTCCGGCGCCGAGGGCTCGTACACGTTCGTGATGATCCTCACCGGCAAGGCGGACGCAGGCGCGGCGCGCGACGCGATGCGGGCGGGCGCCGACGATGTGCTGGCCAAGCCGCTGGACCCGGCCGAGCTCGAGCGCAAGCTGATCGCCGCCGAGCGCGTCACGGCGATGCACCGGCGGATGCTCGAAGACGCGCGGCGCGACCCGGCGACCGGCGCGGGCAACCGCCTGCGGCTCGTCGAGGACCTCGCGGCGGTCTGCGCCCGCGTCGACCGCTACGGGCACGCCTACTGCCTGGCGCTGTTCGGCGTCGACGGCGACGCCGAGGCGCTGCGGGCCGCCGGGCGCGTGCTCGGTAAGGCGATCCGCTCCGGGGACGCCTTCTACCGCTCAGGCCCGCGCGAGCTCGCCGCGCTGCTGCCCGAGCAGGCGCTCGACACCGCCACGCTCGCCGCGGAGCGGCTGCGGCGGACCGCCGAGGACGCGATCCCGGGCGTCACGATCAGCGCCGGGCTTGTGATGACCGGCGCCGGCGAGAACACGGCCGAGGCGCTGCTGGCGGGCGCCGAGGCGGCGCTCGCGCGCGCCCGCGAGGAAGGAGGCGGCGCAACGGCGGGGCCCGCGGACGAGGGCGCCGGCCGGCTGCGCCTGCTGCTGGCCGACGACGACCCGGTGACCCGTCTGATGGTCGGCGCGATCGTCAAGCGCGAGAGCGGCTTCGAGCTGGTCGGCGAGGCCGAGGACGCGGGCAGCGCCGTCGAGCTCGCGATCCGGCGGCGGCCCGACGTCGTGCTGCTCGACGTCAACATGCCGGGCGGCGGCGGGCCGCGCGCGGCGGTGCAGATCCGCGAGGCGCTGCCGGACGTCCGGATCGTCGCGATCAGCGCCGACGACTCGCAGATGAACCAGTACGACATGATGCGCGCCGGCGCCGTCGGGTTCATCGCCAAGGGCGCCTCCGACGACGAGATCCTGCGCGTGATCAGGTCAAGCGCGCGGTGGTGAGTCGAGCGCCTCGTTGACGAGGCGGTCGGCGTCGGCGTTCTGGGCGCGCGGCACGGAGCGGATGCTCCACGAGCTGAACGCGCTCAGCGCCTGCAACGCCTGCGCGTGCAGCGGCTTCATGTCGGGGTGCTTGACCTTGTACTCGCCGTTGACCTGCTTGGCGACCAGCTCGGAGTCGTTGATCACCTCGACCTCCGTCGCCCCGAGCTCGCGCGCCCGGCGCAGCCCGAGCAGGAGCCCGCGGTACTCGGCGACGTTGTTGGTCGCGACGCCGAGGCGCTCGCTGACCTCGTCGTAGGAGCCGTCCTCCCCGCGGATCACCGCCGCGGCCGCGGCGGGACCGGGATTCCCGCGTGCGCCACCGTCCACGTGGACGGTGACCTTCACTCCACCGAGGAGAGCGGCGGGAAGTCGCCGGTGACGCGCATGCGGCGCCGGTCGCGCACCTCGCGCTGGCCGCCGCCGGTGGAGCCGGGCAGCCGGCGCTCCTTCTTGCGGCGGTCGACGATCACCGTCACGTTCGGGTCGTCGTCGTAGTAGTCCGCCAGCTTCTCGTAGAGCTCCGGCGCGAGGGGCTCTGGAACGACGCAATAGATCACGGGCGCGATCCTAACCAGTGCGGCCTGGGATTGAAGTCGGTCATGTGTTGAGTCCCAGATGCAGCGCGCCGCGCTCGTCCGCGGCGGCGTTGACCTCCTGCTCCTCGGGCGCGAGCTCGGCGAGCTCGTCGCCCTGGGCCTCGCGGCGCACGCCGCCGGCCTCGTCGGAGAGGTCGATCTCGAAGCGGTACCAGGACAGCTCCCACATCACGGTGATCGCGACCACGCTCGGACGGTCGGTGCGCGGGCGCACCGACACGGCGGGAGCGCCGAGCGAGCGGGCGACCCCGCCGACGGTGCGCGTGTGGTCGGACGCGTTGAAGACATCCAGCGCGCGCTGCATCTTCAGCTCCGCATTGGTCGGCACCGCGCGGATGTGGCGCGGCTCGCGCCGCGGCTCGGGACGGACGACGTGCTCCTCGGTGGAGAGGTCCGGCTCGAGCTCCTCGATGTCGCGCGACGCCCGCTCGCGCACGGGACGCTCCCGGCGGTTGCTGCGCAGGCGGTCGATGAACGAGCGCCCGCGCTCGCGGCGCGGCTGGTGCAGCGCGACGTCGTCGGCGCCCGACTCGCGGATCCACCCCTCGTGCTGGGCGCGCGCGGTGCAGAGATCGCACACCATGCGGCGCTCCCCGCCGGCCAGGAAGTGCTCGGCGTGCTCGCCCCGCAGCAGGGTCCTCCCGCACACGTCGCACGCGACGTCCAGCTGGTTGGTGTGGATGTCCCTGGTACGGGCCATGACGATCCGGCGAGGGTAGCAATGCACCCCCGCCGGATTCGCAGTGGGGCTTGCTACACCGCGACTTCCTCTTCCCTCGCTTTCTCGGCCACCTTCTGGGCCAGTTGCGCCGGGATCTCCTCGTAGCGCAGGAACTCGAGCGTGTACTCGCCCTGGCCGCCGGTGAGCGCGCGAAGGTCCGGCGCGTAGGAGAGCATCTCGCTCATCGGGACCTCGGCCTTGACCTCGGTCATACCGCCCACGGTGTCGGTCCCGATCGGACGCCCGCGGCGCGAAGAGAGATCGCCCATCACGTCGCCGACCGACTCGTCCGGCACCGACGCGGTGACGAGCATGATCGGCTCCAGCAGCACCGAGCCGGCCTCCTCGAGCGCCTGGCGCATGGCGAGCGAGCCGGCCAGCTTGAACGCCATCTCGGAGGAGTCGACGGTGTGGTAGGAGCCGTCGAAGACGGTCACCTTGACGCCCTTGACGGGATAGCCGGCGACCGAGCCCGCCTGCATCGCCTCGAGCACGCCCTTCTCGACCGCGGGGATGAAGCCCTGCGGGATCACGCCGCCCTTGATCGCGTTGACGAACTCGAAGTCGCCGTCGGCCAGCGGCTCGATCGAGATGTGGCAGTCGCCGAACTGGCCGCGGCCGCCGGTCTGCTTCTTGTGCCGGCCGTGCGCCTTGGCGGAGCCGCGGATCGTCTCCTGGTAGGGCACGCGCGGGGGCTTGAGCGCGACCTCGGCGCCGAAGCGCGACTTCATGCGGTCGACGATCACCTCGACGTGGATCTGCGACAGGCCGGCGACGATCTGCTCGCCGGTCTGGTCGTCGCGGTGCAGGTCGATCGTCGGGTCCTCCTCCTGCAGCCGCCGCAGAGCGGTGAACACCTTGTCCTCGTCGCCCTTGTTCTTGGGCTCGATCGCGAACGCCATGACCGGCGCGGGCAGCTTGACCGACGGCATGTGGATCGGCGTGTCGCGCGCGGCCAGCCAGTCGCCTGCGTGCGTCTCCTTGAGCTTGGCGACGGCGCCGATGTCACCCGGGCCGAAGGCGTCGACGTGCGTGACCTCCTTGCCGCGCGGGCTGAGCAGCTGGCCGACGCGCTCCTTGTTGTGCGCGCGCGTGTTGAGCACCTGCGTGTCGTGCGTCATGGTGCCCTGGTAGACGCGGAAGAGGTTGATGCGGCCCGCGAACGGGTCGGCGCGCGTCTTGAACACGTACGCGAACATCTCGCCGTCGGGATCGGGCTCGAGCACGTGGCCGTCGACGTCGACCGAGCCGCCGTGCTGGACCGGAGAGGGAAGGTCGTCGACGATCGCGTCCAGCAGCCGGTTCGCGCCGAGCCGGCTGGTCGCGACGCCGATCGCGACCGGGAAGATGTGCCCGTGGTCGGTGCCGTCCTCGAGCGCGGTGACGATCTCCTCGTGCGAGATGTCCTCGCCCTCCAGGTAGCGCTCCATCAGCGCCTCGGAGTTCTCCGCGACCTCGTCCATGAGCTTCTCGCGGTACTCCTGCGCCTGGTCGGCGAGGTCGTCCGGGATCGGGATCTCCTTGCAGGAGCCGTCGGTGTACTCATAGGCCTTCATGTCGACGAGGTCGATCAGCCCGCGCATCTCGTGCTCGGAGCCGATCGGGATCTCCGTCGCGACCACGTGCGGCCCGAACGCGGTCTTGAGCGACTCGAGCGTGCGGAAGAAGTCGGCCCGCTCGCGGTCGAGCATGTTCACGTACACCAGCCGGGCGACGCCGAGCTCGTCCGCGCGCTCCCACAGCCGGCGCGTCGAGACCTCGACGCCCATCACGCCGTTGATCACGAAGATCGCCGACTCGCACACGCGCAGCGCGCCGAGCGCGTCCGCGACGAAGCTGGGCTCTCCCGGCGTGTCGATCAGGTTGACCTTCACGTCGCGCCACTCGAACGAGGCGAGTGACGCGGAGATGGACATGCCGCGGGACTTCTCGTCCTCGTCGGCGTCAGAGACCGTCGTGCCGTCAGCCACCGAGCCGAGTCGAGTCGTCGCGTCTGCCTCGAACAGCAGAGCCTCGTGCAGCGACGTCTTCCCACTCCCTCGGTGGCCGACTAGGGCCACGTTGCGGATCCTGCTTGCGGCGTGGGGCATGCCTGGCGCTCCTCTCTCTCCGATGCCAGAGGAGCGAGGCTACCGTCAATCGCGCAGGTTGTCTCCCTGCAAGCGCGACTTGAGACGCAGAACGGCCTTGGTGTGCAACTGGGAGATGCGCGACTCGGTTACCCCGAGAACCTCGCCGATCTCGCGAAGCGTCAGGTTCTCGTAGTAGTACAGCGCGATCACGAGCTTCTCGCGCTCCGGGAGCGCGGCGATGGCGTCGGCCAGCCGGTCCTTGAGCTCGGACGCCGCGAGCATCTGCTGGGGGTCCGGTGCGTCGGGATCCTGCAGCGTGTCGAGCAGGCTGACCGAGTCGCCGGAGGAGTCCGAGACCGCCCACAGCTCATCGAGCGCGACCACCGTCGAGTTGGAGATCTTGACCAGGATGTCCTGGAACTCCTCCAGCGGCATGTCGAGCTCGCTCGCCATCTCCTCGTCGGTCGGCGTGCGGTGCAGCCGGTGCTCCAGCTTGGCGTGGATCTTCTCGATCTCGCGTGCCCGCGCACGGACCGACCGCGGCACCCAGTCCAGGGCCCGCAGCTCGTCGATGATCGCGCCTTTGATCCGCGTGATCGCGTACGTCTCGAACTTGATCTCGCGCTCGAGCTCGAAGCGCTCGATCGCGTTGATCAGCCCGATCAGCCCGTACGAGATGAGGTCGGCCTCCTCGACATGCGCGGGGAGACCGGACGACATTCGCCCGGCGACGTACTTGACCAGCGGTGAGTAGGCGACCACCAGTTGCTCGCGGGCCTTGTCGGAGCCGTCGGTCTTATACCGGCGCCAAAGGTCCTTGAGCTCGATCGCTTTTACGTTGGTCTCCAGGTCGGCCCCTCTCTATGCCCGCGGGTGGCTCCTCGCATAGGCCGCCCGCAGACGAGCGGACTCTACCCGAGTGTAGACCTGCGTAGTGGAGATCGATGCGTGACCCAATAGTTCCTGGATCGCTCTCAGGTCTGCGCCCCCTTCCAGCAGGTGCGTGGCGAAGGAGTGCCGGAGGGCGTGCGGATGCACGCCCGTCTGGGCGGCCGCGTGGCGCGCCCATACTCGCAGGCGGCGGCGGACGTCGGACGTGGAGAGCCGCCTGCCGTTCTTGCTGAGGAACAGGGCCGGCTCGTCGTCGGCGCTCTGGAGCGCGGGCCGCGCCCGCTCCAGATAGGCCGCGATGGCCTTCAGCGCGGGCTCGCCCGCCGGCACGAAGCGCGTCTTGGAGCCCTTGCCCTCGACGCGCAGCTGCTCGGCGTCGAAGTCGACGGCCGACACGTCGAGATCGACGATCTCCTCGGCCCTGAGGCCGCACGCGTAGGCCAGCTCGAAGAGTGCGCGGTCACGCTGCTCGAGCGGTGTGGCGACGGGGATGCGGTCGAGGATCGCCGCAACGTCCTGGGGCTTGAGGACCCTCGGGAGGTCATGCGGGCGCCGGGGCGCGGGCAGCAGGTCGGCGGGGTTGGCCTCGATCTCGCCGTGCTCGAGCAGCGTGCGAAAGAGGCTTCTGATCGAGGCGATCTTGCGCGCCATGGTGCGCGGCGCCGAGCCCTTCTGGGACAGGCGGGCGGCCCAGCGCCTGAGCGCCGGGTAATCGATCTGGGCGGGGCTGAGCCCGTTCGCCGTCGCCCACCCGGCGAGCTCGGCGGCGTCGGTGCCGTAGGCCCGGCGCGTGCGCTCGGCGGCGCCGCGGCGGCGCAGGTCGGCGTCGAACGTGCGCAGCGCGGCGCGCCACGGCTCCGAGACGGCCGCCGTACCCTGCGAAGGCGTGAGCGCGTTCTTCATCGATACCTCAACGGGTCAGGTCGCGACCCTGCGGCAGCTCGTGGCGGCCGGCGTGACGTCCTCGGATGCGCCGCCCCCGCGCCCGTGGCATCCGGTGCGCGGCGACCGCGACGCGAGCATGCTGTGGTACGCGGTGATGCGCAAGCAGATCAAGGGCGTGTACATCGGCACCCTCAGTGTTCGGCACCAGGACCATCACGCCTCCCTGCTGAAAGAGGGCTGGCAGGAGGTGCCCGTCGAGGAGATCGAGGCGTTCGGTCCGCGGGCGGATGATCCCGTGACGGGATGATCCGCTAACGTCCTGCGCGTGGATCTCCTGTTCGCGTTCAACCAGGCGAGCTTCGCGCTCGGCAACGAGATGGCCGCGCGGCTGGCCGAAGTCGGCATCTCGCCCCGGCAGTACTGCGTGCTCAGGACCGCGCGCGAGGAGGAGCTGACGCAGATCCGGCTCGCGGAGAAGTCGATGCTGGACAAGACGACGATGGTCGTCACGCTGGACGAGCTCGAGCGGGCCGGGCTGGCCGAGCGGCGGCCGTCGCCGGCGGACCGGCGCGCGCGGATCGTCGCGGTCACCGACAAGGGCGCCGCCGCGGTCGACGCGGGGAGACGGATCGTCGAAGAGCTCCAGGCGGAGCTGCTGGCGTCGGTGCCGCCGGAGCTGCGCCCGGCGTTCCTCGAGGGTCTGGAGGCGCTCGTCGGCGGGCCGCTGGCCTCGCCGTCGCACGTCGAGCGGGCGATGCGCCGCCCGCGTGAGCGAGCGCTCGTTCCGAACTAGATCGTCCCGAAATAGACGATCTGTTACGGTCCTACCGATGCACGAATCGGGAGGTACCGACATGACGTCTTCGCCCGCCAACCGCGCGGCCGCGCCCGACCCGCGCATGCGCGCGCTCGTCGTCCTGTGCGCCGGGATGCTGATGGTCATCCTCGACCAGACGATCGTCAACGTGGCGCTGCCGTCGATCCAGAGCGATCTCGGCTTCACCCAGTCGGGGCTGGCGTGGGTCGTCAACGCGTACCTGATCGCGTTCGGCGGGCTGCTGCTGCTCGCGGGCCGGCTGGGCGACCTGCTCGGCCGCAAGCGGCTGTTCATGGCCGGGATGGCCGTGTTCACGCTCGCGTCGCTCGCCTGCGGGCTGGCGGGGTCGCAGGGCATGCTGATCGCGGCGCGCTTCGTGCAGGGCGTCGGCGGCGCCCTCAGCTCCGCCGTGATCCTCGGGATGATCGTGACCATGTTCCCGCAGCCGGGCGAGCAGGCCAAGGCGATCGGGATCTACTCGTTCGTCGCCTCCGCCGGCGCCTCGATCGGGCTCCTCAGCGGCGGCGTGCTGACGCAGGCGTTGGACTGGCACTGGATCTTCTTCGTCAACGTGCCGATCGGCGTGGCGACGCTCGCCCTGGCCGTGCCGGTGGTGGCGGCCGATCGCGGCCTGGGGCTGCGCGAGGGGGCCGACGGCGCCGGTGCGGCGCTCGTGACGGGCGCGTTGATGCTCGGCGTGTACGCGATCGTCGGCGTCGCCGACCACGGCTGGGGCTCGGCGCAGACGCTCGGGCTGGGCGCGATCTCGCTCGCCCTGCTCGGCGCCTTCGTGTGGCGCGAGGCGACGGCGGCCACCCCGCTGCTCCCGCTGCGGATCTTCCGCTCGCGCAACGTGACGGGAGCCAACGCGGTCCAGACGCTGCTGGTCTCCGGCGCGCTGGGGATGTTCTTCCTGGCCGTGCTGTACCTGCAGCGGGTGCTCGGGTTCGACGCGCTGGAGACCGGCCTGGCGTTCCTTCCGGTCTCCGTGGTCATCGGGACGCTGTCACTGGGCTTCTCGGCGCGGCTGAACCTGCGCTTCGGCGCCAAGGCGGTGCTGGTGCCGGGCATGGCGCTGGTCGCGCTCGGGCTCGCCTGGCTCACGCAGGTGTCGGTCGACGGCGCCTACGTGGTCGACGTGCTCCCGGCGATGCTGCTGATGGGCGCCGGCGCCGGCATCTCGTTCCCGGCCCTGATGACGCTGGCGATGTCGGGCGCGACGGCGGAGGACTCGGGGCTCGCCTCCGGGCTGGTGAACACGACGCAACAGGTCGGCGGCGCGATCGGCATCTCGCTGCTCGTGACCTTCGCGACGTCGCGGACGGACTCGCTGCGGGCGGCCGGCGAGACCACGGCGAGCGCGCTGACCGGCGGCTACCGGCTCGCCTTCGCGATCTCCGCGGGACTGGCGCTGGCCGGCGCGCTGCTGGCGGCGACGGTGCTGCGGCGCGAGAGCGAGGCGCGGGCCGAGATCTCCGTGCCGGAGGCGGAGTTGCAGACGACGTAGACGGCGCGGGCAGGTGCCTAGGCGATGTAGACGGGTGCCCCCACGGGCACCTCGTCGTACAGCTCCTCGACGTCCGGGATGTGCATCCGGATGCATCCGTGGGAGGCGGCCGAGCCGATCGACGCGTCCTCCGACGTGCCGTGGATCCCCGCGCCGTCGTAGATGCCCATCCAGCGCGCCTTGATCGGGTTCGAGGGATCGTCGCCCGGGATGACCTTGCCGGCGAGATCGCCCGCCCAGTCCGACGTCGGCACGTGCCAGGCTGGATTGACCGCCTTGTTCTGGATGTTGTAGAGCCCCGCGGGCGTCTCCAGCCCCACCTGGCCGACCGCGATCCCGTACGTCTTGGCCCGCTTGAGGTGCTTGTAGAGCGTCAGCCTGAAGTGGCTGCGATCCACGATCAGGACCGCCGGGTACTTCTTCGCGAGCTCGGCGGTGGAGACCTTCGGCCGCACCACGGCCGTCTGGACGTCGACCTCCGTGTCGGCGCCCGGGCTGAGCAGCGTGCGCTGGAGGTCCTTCGCGAGCGTGTTGTACTTCACGCGGATGCCGGTCCGCGACGGCTTCGGATCCACGATGCCCTTCGAGAGGTCCACGTGGGCGTCGCGCGGCGCGCGGTCGATCGCCTTGCGTGCGCGCCGGACCAGCCGCTCAATTGCCGGCTGCGAGTAGCTGACGTCGGCGGCCAGCGTCGTGTCCAGCGACTCGTTGCGCAGGTTGCGCCAGCTGCGGGAGAGCAGGTTGCCCTGCTGCGAGCGCGCGAGCGCCTTCCCCACGGTGCCGCGGATGTCGATCCCGACTGCCGCCTGGCGAGGGGTCAGCGTGAACGTGCGCCCGTGGTAGGTCGCCTTCACCGGGCGATCCAGCGGCTCCAGCAGCGTCGCGCGCAGCTTGGCCTCCGCCTGCGCGCGCGTCATCCCGCCGATCGCCACGCCGTTGACGGTCACGCCCTCGGCGATGCGGTCGCGCTTGGACCGGTCATATGCGTAGGCGCCCCCGACGAGCCCCAGCGCGAGCAGCACCAGAACCGAGGTGAGGACGATCAGGCGCTTACGCATATGGCCGCTCAATGGTAGGAGAGTGAGAGGCGGACCGCCCAGTGTTGCAAGTCAGCTTTCGCGGTCGCGCCTCACGCTCGGCGACCAGCGCAGGAACTCCTCGACCTCGCGCTCATAGCGATATGGCGCGCCTGCGCTCTCGCGCAGTGGAGCAAGCCGCAGCGCCTCGGCGAACGCCTGCACCGTCTCGCGCGACGTCAGCCCGAAGCGGAAGCCCGCCGCCTTGAGCTTGCGGTTGTCCAGCCCGCGCCCGTAGCGGAGCTGGTGGCGGACCTCCTCGGGGAACCGCAGTCCCGTGAGTCCGAGCGCTGACGCGGCGGCCCCGGTCCCCCACGGCGGAAGCAGCGGGACGTAGGGCTTGCCGAGCAGGCTCGCGACCTCCGAGAGCACGAGCACGCCGTCCGGCGCGGCGTTGTGGATCCCCGGCAACTCGTGCGTGACCGCGTGCGCGAGGGCGCCGACGATGTCGTCCTCGTGGATGAACTGGTAGCGCGGATCGAAGCCGAGGATGCCCGGCACGGCGGGCAGCGAGAGCAGCGCGCCGTGCGAGGTCTCGAGGTCGGGGCCGAGCCCGTCGCAGAAGCGCAGCGTCGTGACGGCCACGCCCGGGTTGCGGCTCGCGAAGTCCTGGACGGCGTCGTCGGCCTCGACGATGTCGGACTCCAGCCTCGTCCGCGGCGGATGCGGACGGCGCATGTCCTCGGTGAAGAAGCTCGGATCGTCTCGCTCGCAGCCGTAGTAATGGGCCGACGACTTGAACACGACCTTCCGGACCGGCGAGTCCGGCCCGCCGCAGGCCGCGAGGATGTTCATCGTCCCGAGCACGTTCTGCTCGTGCGCCCCGCGCGCCGGGGCGGTGCCGGAGTCCACGATCAGCCGCGTGTCGACCACCGCGTCGATCTCCGCGGCACGCACGATCCGCCGCAGCAGCGCGTGCTGGCTGCCGACGCGGACGAACTCCGTGCGCTCGAGCGCGAGCGTCGGGTCCTCGGGCGAGACGCCGATGATCGCCTCGATCGCGGGGTCCTTCTCGAGCTCCTGCGCGAGCCGGCCGCCCCAGTAGCTGGAGAGGCCGGTGATGAGGACGCGCTTCACCCCAGCCACGGCGACCGCCGCCGCGCGAGCATCTCGTACAGCTCCTCCTGGATCCGGCCACGGACGTCCTCCGCGACCGTCTGCACCAGGCCCGTGTCCTCCCACGGCGCCTCGCCCCAGCGGTCGGTCGCGATCGGCTCGAGGAACCGGATGCGGAACTTCGCCGGCAGGTAGACGAGCGGCGCCAGCGGCGCGTAGATCAAGCCGGTCAGGCGCTTGAGCGGGAGGTGGGCGAAGATCGGCTGCGCCTCCTCGGCGCCGACGACCGCGATCGGGACGATCGGGGCCTTCGCCCGCATCGCCGCCTCCACGAACCCGCCGCGGCCGAAGCGCCGAAGGCGATAGCGGTCCTTGTAGAGCTTCTCGGTCCCCTTCGCGCCCTCCGGGAAGACGAGCACGAGCTGCTCCTCGTCGTAGAGCAGCCGGTGGACGTTGGCCGGGTGCGCCGGCACGCCGCCGATCTTGGGCACGAGCATGCTCAGCAGCGGATACCCCTTGAAGAAGTGCTCGACCGTCATATGCACCGGCCGTGGGCGGGGATGCTCCTCCTTGACCGCCTTGGCGATCATCGCCGCGTCGGGCGGCAGAGCGCCGGCATGGTTGGAGACGAGCAGCGCCCCGCCGGTGGACGGGACGTTCTCGATCCCCTCCACCTCGACGCGGAACCAGTAGTGGTAGAGGAACTCGTAGACCGTACGGTCCATGAGGCCCTCGATGCGCTCCGAGCGGCCCCAGTCGGTGACCTGGCGCTCCGGCTCGATCGCGGGCAGGTGCCTGCGGTGGTCGGCGGGGGCGGGAAGCTCCTTCAAGGTCAGCTACGGTAGCGGTGTGGCGGGGCTCAGAGAGCAGATCCTGGGCGTCACCGGCAACGCGATCGTCCGCGCGAAGCCGGATGCGACCTATGCGGACGGCGACGACGCGAGCTGGATGGATGTCGACTGGCCGTCGCTGACGCGGACGGTCGAGGTCGCCGGGCGGCCGGTGAGCGTGGTGGACACCAAGGGGGACGGCCCCCCACTTCTGCTGATCCACGGGCTCGGCGGCGTGTGGCAGAACTGGCTGCTCACGATCCCGGCGTTCATGGAGCGCTTCCGGGTGATCGCTCCCGATCTGCCGGGGTTCGGCGAGTCGCCCATGCCGGTGGGCCGGATCTCGATCCAGGGCTACGCGCGCCTGATCGACGAGCTGTGCACGGTGCTGGGCGTGGAGGCGCCGATCGTGGCCGGCAACTCGATGGGCGGCTTCATCGGCGCCGAGCTGGCGATCGCGTTCCCCACGCGGGTGCAGAAGCTCGTGCTCATCAGCGCCGCCGGCCTGTCGGTCGAGTACCTGGCCAAGGAGCCGCTGATGACGGTCGGGCGGCTGATGTCGGTGACGGCGACGCGCGCGGGCGCCCAGGCGGGGATCCTGATCCGGCGGCCGCGGATGCGGCGGCTGTTCCTGCAGCTGGTGGTCCGCTACCCCGAGAAGCTGTCGCTGCCGCTCGCGACGGAGCTCGTGCGCGGCGGCGCCTCGCCGGGCTTCGTCGGCGGCCTGGACGCCGTCCTGACCTACAAGATCCGCGAGCGGCTGTCGGAGATCGAGGTGCCGACGCTGATCGTCTGGGGCCGCAACGACATCCTGGTCCCGGTCAGCGATGCGGCGACGTTCCGGGAGCTGATCGGCTCCAACGCCCGCGCGGTGATCTTCGAGGACACGGGGCACCTCCCGATGCTCGAGCGGCCGTCGCGCTTCAACGCGCTGCTGGCGGACTTCATCGCCGGCGACGAGGTGCCCGAGGCCGGGGTTCCGGGCACCACCCCTGCGGCTGGAACGTGATCCCCACGCGGCGCGGGCTGCGGTCGTCGCCGCCCGCGCCGGCCCTCGACGCGCTGTCAGCCCGCCGTCGCGGGCTCGCGGGCCGGCTTCGGGCCGGTCACCGCGCCTTCGCTGGCGCTCGACACGAGCGCGGCGTACTTGCCCAGCACGCCCCGCGTCTCGATCGGGGGCGGCTCGTAGCCGGCCAGCCGGCTCTCGATCTCCTCGTCGGGCACGTCGAGGTCGATGCGGCGGTTGTCGACGTCGATCGTGATGCTGTCGCCCTCGCGGACCGCCGCGATCGGGCCGCCGTGGACCGCCTCGGGGGCGATGTGCCCCGCCATGAAGCCGCGCGTGGCGCCGGAGAAGCGGCCGTCGGTGAGCAGCGCGACCGAGTCGCCGAGCCCCTCCCCCACGATCGCCGCGGTGACGGCGAGCATCTCGCGCATGCCGGGGCCGCCGGCGGGGCCCTCGTTGCGGATCACGACGACGTCGCCGGGGTTGATCTGGCCGGAGGTGACGGCGGCCATCGCGGCCTCCTCGCCGTCGAACACGCGCGCGGGGCCGCGGTGGTGGCGGCGCTCGTGGCCGGAGAGCTTCACGACGCTGCCCCCGGGCGCGAGGTTGCCGCGCAGGATCGCGATCCCGCCGGTCTTCTTGATCGGGTTCTCGAGCGGGCGGATGACCTCCTGGCCGGGGGTCTCCTGCGCCTCCTGCGCGTGCTGGCCGATCGTCTTGCCGGTCACGGTCGGCGCGCCGGCGTGCAGGTGGCCGCCCTCGAGCAGCCGCTTGGCGAGCACGGCGGTGCCGCCGGCGGCGTGCAGGTCGGTCGCGACGAAGCGGCCGCCGGGCTTGAGGTCGCACAGGCTCGGGACGCTGTTGGCGACGCGGTCGAAGTCGTCGATGTCGAGCTCGACGCCGATCTCGCGCGCGACGGCCAGCAGGTGCAGCACGCCGTTGGTGCTGCCGCCGGACGCCGCGACCGCCATGATCGCGTTCTCGAGGCTGTCGCGCGTGATCAGGTCGCTCGGCTTCTGGCCGCGGCGGAGCACGTCCATCACGAGCTCGCCGGCGGCGAACGCGATCTCGGGCTTGGTCGCGTCCTGGGCAGGGACGAGGCTCGGGCCGATCGGGCTGATGCCCATCATCTCGAACGCCATCGCCATCGTGTTGGCGGTGAACTGGCCGCCGCAGGCGCCCGGGCCGGGGCTGGCCGCGGCCTCGATGTCGGCGAGCTCCTGGTCGGTGATCTTGCCCGCGGCGTTGGCGCCGACGGCCTCGAACACGTCCATCACCGTGATGTCCTTGCCCTTGTAGTGCCCGGGCGGGATCGAGCCGCCGTAGAGCATCACGCCGGGGACGTCCAGGCGCGCGAGCGCCATCACGGTGCCGGGGATCGTCTTGTCGCAGGCGCACAGGCAGATCACGGCGTCGAACAGGTGGCCGAGCGCGACCAGCTCGATGCTGTCGGCGACGACCTCGCGGCTGACGAGGCTCGTCTTCATGCCCTGCGTGCCCATCGTGATGCCGTCGGAGATCGCGACGGTGTTGAACTCCATCGGCGTCCCGCCGGCGGCCTTGATGCCATCCTTGACGTGCTTGGCGAGCGCGCGCAGGTGGAAGTTGCACGGCATCGTCTCGGTCCACGTGTTCGCTACGCCGATGATCGGCTTCGACAGCGCCTCGTCGTCGTAGCCGATGCCCTTGAGGTAGGCGCGTGCGGCGGCGCGGTCGCGCCCTTCGGTGAGGGCGCGGGAGCGATGCTTGAGGTCGAAGTGACCGTTCCCGGCGGCGGACATGCCGCCGATTCTATGCGGGCGCGCGCCCGGGCTCCGGGGGCGGGCTACGCCGCGCCGCTCTCGGCGCCGGACTGGCGGCGCGCGCGATCCAGCCGCTCGCGCTCCCAGCGGCCGAGGCGCCAGATGTCGCGGGAGACCTGGCGCGGGTCGATCTGGCGGCCGGGCAGGTGCATGTTGGCCGTGTTGATCAGGCGCCGCTCGTCGCCGTTGAGCGCCATCCACTTGGCGAGCACGTCGTCGGAGTCGGGGAGGCGCGCGGAACCGTACGGGCGGGTCTCGTCCGGGAACTCGACGCAGTACTCGTTCAGGAGGCGGCCAGTCTGCGGCAGGTACGCGACGATCGGCTTGTGCGGGTAGATCAGGTACGCATACGGGACGCCCTTGAGGTCGCGCCCGAGGCCTGAGGGCTTGCCGCCCGGCCCCTTGTTCTGGCCGCCCCAGACGCGGACGAAGCCCAGATCGCGGTACATCGCCCACTCCTCCTCGTTCACGCACGACTTCAGCAGCTCGCGTGCGCGCTGCTCGGCGCGGCGCTCGCGCCCGGGGTCGTAGGCGACGGAGTCGCCGTGGGCGCGGGCCTCGCGGCGGGCGCGGCGGCGCTCGGCGCGGCGCTCGAACCAGGGGATCGAGACCTCCCACAGGAGCGCGATGATCACGATCGCGGTGGCGCAGAGGGCGACGGTCACCGCGCGGCTCCTGCGTGCGGCGCACGGGCGTCTCGGTTCAGCGCTCCAGCGAGGGGGTGGGCGCGGTTCAGCGCCCGGGCGAGGGGGTGGGCGCGGTTCAGCGCCCGGGCGAGGGGGTGGGCGCGGTTCAGCGCCCGGGCGAGGGGGTGCGCACGGTTCGGCGCGCGGGCGAAGCGATCGGCGCGGTTCAGCGCGTGCGTCAACGGGCGCCGCCGGCCGCACGCGGGAAGAAGATGACGCGACCCGTCTCGCGTGGGATCTCCTCGAACGCGGTGACCATCTCCGCCTCCCGCCGGCCGGTCGTGGATGTGACCGGGACGGCGGCCCACATGCCCTGCGCGAGCTGCCGGCGGAACTCCTCCACCAGGCGCTCCTCGTCCTCCGCGACCTCGATGTCACCCTCGGCGATCAACTGCTCGCCGTATCCCGGACGCATGCGAAGGAACTTCATCTGCGCGATTATGTCACGCAGCGCTGGGCGGCCTCGACACTTAGCGCGCCAACTGGGCACTTGCAGGGGATTGCCGCGCGCGGGCCGTCAAGTCGAATACGTCCACTGGGCCGGCGCCCCGGCCGAGGCCGCGCAGGCCCGCGCGGACGGCCTCGCTGGCGATCGCGCGCGCGGCGCGAGCCGCCTCCAACGGCGTGTAGCCGAGCGCGAGGTGCGCGGCGAGCGCCGACGAGTGCGTACAGCCCGATCCGTGCGCCGCGCCGTCGGCGTGCCGCTCGCCGGGCAACGGCTCCAGGGCCTCGCCGTCGAAGAACACGTCGGTCGCCTCCGCGCGGTGGCCCCCAGTCACGACGACGTTCGCCGGGCCGAGGCGGTGAAGGGCGCGGGCGAGGTCCTCGGCGTCGGCTGCGAGGCGCCGGCCCGCCTCTTCCGCGCGCCCCTCCCCGACCGCGGCCAGCACGCGCGCCTCCGGCAGGTTCGGCGTGATCACCGCGGCGAGCGGGAGGAGGAGCTCGACCATCGCGCGGCGAGCGGCGTCGTCGAGCAGGACGGCGCCGGACTCGGCGACCATCACGGGGTCGATGACGACCGGGGCGCCGTCGAGCAGCTCGAGCGCTTCGCGGACTGCGGCCACGGTCTCGGCGGTCCCGAGCATGCCGATCTTGACCGCGTCGACCCCGATGTCCTCGGCGACCGTCCGGACCTGCTCGACGATGAACTCGCCGGGGACCGGGTGCACGCCGGTGACGCCGGTGGTGCTCTGCGCGGTCAGAGCGGTGATCGCCGTCATCCCGTGCACGCCGCAGCGCGCGAAGGCCTTCAGGTCGGCCTGGATCCCGGCGCCGCCGCCGGAGTCCGAGCCGGCGATCGAGAGCACGGCGGGAACGGGTCTGGGCATCACGATGAGGGTAGGCGCTGTCAGTGCTCCTCCGGGCCCGGCCCGAGGATCTCGTGCGGCTTCAGCGTCCTCCAGTGCCGCGGACGGAATCACGCCGCGCGCTCCCAGCGGCCGGCGAAGCCGCGCCGGACGAGGCCGAGGCGCTCGAGCTCGCCGAGCCCGACGAGCGCGGCGCGCGCTTCGGCGGGTGTCGTGGCGAGCTCGCTCAGCGTCCCGCGGCCGTCCTCGACGGCGGCCAGGACGGCGGTCAGGTCGGGGGCGAGGTCGGGCGGCGGCACCGGCTGGGGCGGGTCGAACGGCGCGCCCGTCGTCGCCGCGAGCAGCTCGAGCACCTCGCCGGCGTCGCAGACCAGCGGCGCTCCCGCCTGGATCAGCTGGTGGACGCCCGTCGAGAGGCGGCTGGTGACCACGCCGGGGACGGCCGCCACGCCGCGGCCCAGCTCGGCGGCGAAGTCCGCCGTCGTGAGCGAACCGGAGCGGTCGGTCGCCTGGACGACGACGGTGAGCTGGGCGAGCGCGGCGATGATCCGGTTGCGGGCCACGAAGCACCAGCGGTGGGCACGGGCGCCGGGCGGCAGCTCGGACACGACGGCGCCGCGCGACGCGACCGCCGCGTGCAGGCGCCAGCCGCTCGCGGGATACGGGACGTCGGCGCTGCCTGCGAGGACGCCGATCGCCGGGCCTGGGCCGCTCAGGGCGCCGGCGTGGGCGGCGGAGTCGATCCCCAGCGCGAGGCCGGAGACGACCGGCACGCCGGCGATCGAGAGGCCGCGGCCGAGGGCGCGCGCGACGTCCAGGCCGTAGGCCGACGCGCGCCGCGCCCCGACCACCGCGACGCGGTCAGAAGGGGCGAGCACGCCCGGATCGCCGAGCACGTGCAGGACGGCGGGCGGATCCGCGAGGTCGCGAAGCGGCTTCGGGTAGGTGTCGCGGCAGCCGCACACGGTGACCAGCCCGGCGGCGAGCGCGGCGGCCCGCGCGCTCGGCGGATCGAATCCGGCGTACGCGCGTCTGATCTCGGCGGCCGCGCCGATCTCGAGCAGCTCGTCGTCGGGCAGCGCGAGGACGCGGGCGGGCGCGCTGCGGCGCTTGAACTCGACCTGCAGCCGGCCGGCGATCGCGGCGATCAGCCACGCGCGGCGGAGGCAGTCGTCGCAGGCGGTCATGCGCGCGTTGCGAGGGTCATACCGCCTCCGCGAGCGGTGGGGCGTCGTCGAGGCGGAGTGAGGCGGCGATGTTGATGTGGTCGGCGCCGACCGTGTCGCGGGACTCGAGGTCGGCGACCGTGCGGGCGACGCGCAGGATGCGCGTGTGGCCGCGGGCGCTGAGGGTGTGGCGGTCGTAGAGCTCGGCGAGCAGGCGCATGGCGCTTGGCGCGACCTGGCCGACTTCGCGGATCTGGCGCGAGGTGAGCTGGGCGTTGCAGCTCTCCGGATGGCCGCGCAGGCGGCGTGTCTGGCGCTCACGGGCGGCGACGATCCGCTCCATGACCTCGGCCGAGCGGGGCGCGATCTGCTGACGCAGCGCCTCGGCGGGCGGGCGCTCGACGCGCATCAGGATGTCGATCCGGTCCAGCAGCGGGCCGGAGAGGCGGCGGCGGTGGCGGAACAGGTCCGCCGGGGTGCACTGGCAGCGCGTGCCGCCGAGACCACACGGGCACGGGTTGGACGCCGCCACGAGCATGAAGCGCGTCGGGAATGCCATCACCTGCTGGCCGCGCATGATCGTGACGTGGCCGTCCTCCAGCGGCTGGCGGAGCGCCTCGAGGCTCGGCCGGGCGAACTCCGACAGCTCGTCGAGTAGGTGCCTGACAACCCTGAGTTCGGCCTGGAGTGGACGACTACGGCATCACATGAGACTTGACGGCTACATCCGCGTTTCCCGCGTTGGCGGGCGAGAGGGCGACTCGTTCATTTCGCCGGACGTACAGCGTGAGCAGATCGCAAGCTGGGCCAAGCTGCGAGGCGTCGAGATCGCCGCTTGGCAGACCGACCTCGATCAGAGCGGTGGCAAGCTCAGCCGCCCTGGCCTTGACGCGATCATGAGTCGCGTTCGCTCAGGCGAGACGGGCGGCATCGTGGTGGCGAAGCTCGACCGTCTCTCACGGGCGGGCGTGGCCGACGCGCTCAACCTCGTCGAGGAGATCAGCGACCACGGCGGCCAGGTCGCAGCCGTCGATCTCGGGATTGACCCCACGACGCCATTTGGGGAGTTCGGGCTGACGATCATGCTCGCCCTCGCGCGGATGGAGCGTCGTCGAATCACGGAGAACTGGGCCTATGCACGCGCGCGCGCGAACAAGCGCGGCGTCTACCAGGCGCGAGCCCCGTTCGGATACGACAAGGGCGAGGATGGCCGTCTGGTGCCGAACGAGGACGCCGCCCACGTCCGCGAGATCTACGCCAGGCGCTCGCGCGGGACGACGTGGCAGGACATCGCGCGCTGGCTCAACGACGAGGGCGTAAAGCCGCCGGACAGCAAGCAGTGGGTTCGAGGCACTGTCAAGGATCTGGCCGCCAACAAGGCGTACCTCGGGATCGCTTACCACGGCGAGTACGTCAACGAATCCGCGCATGAGCCCCTGGTGACCAGGGCGCTGTTCGAGGCCGCCAAGGGCAAGGCGTTCAACCCGACGCAAGGCAAGCAGCCGAACCTCCTCTCCGGGATCATGCGCTGCGCGGGATGCTCGTACTGCCTCTCGCCTGGCATGACCGGGAGCCCCGGCAAGCGGACGCGGCAATACTGGTGCAAGAAGAAGCACGGGTCGGGAACGTGTCCGACTGGCGGATCCATCCGCGCCGAACCTCTTGAGTCATGGGTCGTCGAGCAGTTCTTCTCATACATCGACACTCCGGTCTTCGAGGGCGCCGAGCAACAGGGCGACTACGACGCGCTGAGCCAGCGACTCGAACAGGCGCAAGCCAGACTGGACGAACTGGCTCAGGACGTAGAGGCCCGCGAGGTCATGGGCCGGGAGACCTGGCTGAGCGCGATCCGATCTCACAAAGATGCGGTCGCTCTCGCCGAGCGAGCCTGCGACGACTGCCGCCGAAAGGCTGCGGGCGTGTCTGTCCCTGTTGCCGACCTCCGCGAGTACTGGTCGAAGCTCTCGACTGACGAACAGCGGACGATCCTCAGGCAGACCATCGACGCGATCATGGTCCGCAACGTCGGGCGCGGAAACGTCGTGCCCGTGGAGGAACGAGTGCGGATCCTCTGGCGGGGACAGGCGCCTGCCGATCTGCCTCGGCAGGGGCAGAAGGCATCAATCCGCGAGTTCGTTTTCGCGCCGGACTTCGCGCCAGACGACATCGGGGTGCCGCTCGCGTAGAACCGCGAGGAACGCGCGTGCGGCGGCTCGACTAGCCTCGTGTCGCCGGGCGTCGCGGATGAGTTCGTCTGTCTCGTTGCTGTTCATGACAGACGTAATCGAGCCCCGCACGACGATCTCAGGATGTTTGCTCGAAACGGTTAGACCGAACGCTTCTGCCCCAGGCTTGACGCAAGCCCGGGGGTCATCCGCGCGCTGAAACGGTCACCTACATGGGACCCGCTCGCGGCGACCGGGACTCCTATCGATCCTCCGGTTTGTCGCGACGGGGGAGATGGAGACGACCCGTGTCGAGTTGGGACGGGGCCAGACCGGCCACCATACGCGTCAGACGGCGCGTATAGGCGTCCGTAGCCGTCTCGGCGACGGCAGAACATCGGGAAGGGCTCGGCGGAGTTCGTGTCTCGCGCGGGTTGAGGGGTCGGGCCCGGTTCGAACGGCGACCTCGCGCTACAGCCCTTTCAGACCGGCCGCAAGCTTGCTCGCGCAGGACGGGTCGTTGCTGACGACCTTGACGCCGACATCGCCGGCCGGGTTGGTCGCCACGGTGTCGCCTGCCCCCGAATACAAGTTCACAGTGTTCTTGCCGATCAGGACGACCGCGACTTCGCACCCGTTCGGATCGGTGTAGCTGATCCCGTTGTCGGAGGTGAGTTGCAGTGCATCGATCACGTCCTGCTCCGAATGCGCCGGGGCGTTGCGGACCGTGCCGCTGGTGTCGCCGCCGGCGCTGCTGCTCTCTCCTCCTCCGCCGCAGCCAGCGAGCGCCAGTGCCAACAGGGCCGCCAACGCGGCCGCAGCTCGGTTCCTCCGTCCGTGAATCGTTCCCGCCTCCGTTCGTGTTCGGCGAACGTATGTTGCGCGTTGCGGGCCGGTCAAGACGACATCCGTCGACCCCTCGCGAGTAGACGCGCCTTCGCGGCCCACCTTCTGGGGTGCGCAGCTGGCGCCCGCGTGTGTTGCGAGCTCCGCCGGAAAGCCCACGAGCACAGGCGGTCTGCTCTGCACGGCGCGGTGAGGGGCCGGCCGCGCTCGGTGATCAGGTTGGATCGGTCCGCTGATTGTCCTCGTCGCGCGTGAGGACCCGGTCGTCGAAGCGATGGACCGCGAGGTCGAGCTCGGCTCCGAGCGCGTCAACCTCGTGGAACGGCATCGAGGTTGCGATCACCACCTGCTGCTCGCGCTGTCGGGAGGCTGCCACCCGGCGGAACAGTGCGCGCAGACTGTCAATCTCGATCTCGTGCTGACCTGGCTCGTCCATGACCAGCAGCCCCGGGTGATTCGTCGCGTGCTGCCTTGCGACCTCCAGCAGCCCCACGGTGTACGCCCATACAAGTCGGACAGTGTCGCTCGCCGATGAGTCGGAGTCGAGGTCGAAGCCTTCGCGCTCCGGTAGGTAGGTGTCAGGATCCACCTCGACGCCAGCGAACGACCCGTAACCGTATTGGTCCAGCTGCTCGCGGACCCTGAGCGCAAGTGCTGACAGCTTGTCCTCGTCGCCCTCGCTGCGGCGGCCGGCCTTGAGTCCCTCCAGCTCGCCGCGAATCTTCCGGAGCTCCTCAGCTATCTCGGCCAACGTCTGCTCCAGAGCGCTGAAACTCTCGTCGACCTCCTCGAGTGCCTCGAGCCGATCTGTGACGCGCACCTGGCGCGCGACGACCGCGCGCGACGGAGCCTGCGCCTGCTGTGTCAGCGCGCTCTTAAGCGTTCGCACGTCGCGACGAGCGTCCAACAGCGCCTGACGTACGGCGGTGGCTCGCTCGCGCGACGCGCGGAGCACCTCGCTGGCGTCCGCCCGTATCGCCTGCACCGTATGGCGCTCGGAGTCGATCAGCTCCAAGTTGGCTTCGAGCGTCAGCACCGGACCGCCGATGCCGGCTCCGTGCAGCGTGGCGGGCAGGGCCTGCTGGCAGGTTGGGCAGTGTGGCTCGGGGCTCGAGAGCGGCTGCAGCGCACCCATGCCTCGAAGGCGCAGGGCGTCGGAGTACCGCTGGCGATCGGTGGTGAGCGCCGCCAGCCGCTCCTCGAGTGCATCCTGGTCGGCCTCCTGATTGCGTAGATCCTGCGCCGCTTGGAGCGACAACGCCGAGAGCCGGGCGAGTCGATCTTCGGCGTCGCGCAAATCGGAAGTCGCTTGCCCGACCACGTCGGCCGCGCGCGGCACCTCCTCGTTCTCGAGCTGGGCGAGCTCCTGACGCAGCGTACGGAGCAGCTGGCCCAGCGGCACCCACTGCTCGTCATGGAGCAGTCGCACGGTTGGCGGAGAGGCAGGAGGCCATTCGACGGTCGCCGTGGGCGACACGTCCTGGAGCCGGCCGCCCAGTGTGTCGAGGCGGCCCACGAAAGCTCCGACCGCGCTGCGCCACCGGTTGGTGAGCGCGGCGTCTCGGGCGAGGAGCTCCTCGCGTCGGCGGGCGCGCTCGTAGGCGTCCAGTTGCAACAGGAACTCGACTGCACGGCGACCGGGGTCACGGATACGCAGGTAGCGTGGGATGGCGCCGAAGATGCTGGCCCAGCCCCGGGACTGCTCGACGAATAGCAGCGGCCAGAAGCTCTGCATGTAGAGGGGCACCGAGTCGCCGGTCCAGGTGGTGACCCGAGGCAGCTGCCACCCCAGGAATCGCGTGAGCTGCGTGTGCCATCCGGCCTCGTTTTGTGCCGCGCCAGGCACGCGCGTGTAGCGCTCGCGGACCGGCACGTCTGCCTGCGGGTCGGTGAGCTTGCCCGCCTCCCAGGTGCGAACCAGGTCCCGCTTGAAGCGCTCGTGCTTGAGGTAGCGCTGGGCGGTCAGCCGCTTGCCATCGGCGTTCTCGAGCTCGAGCATGACGTAGCTGCTGAGCACTGGAAGCTCGGTCCCGTCGGCGTCGGCGACCAGCTCGTAGGCGGCTGGCTTAAGAGGCATGGGGTCGCCGGGTCCGACCATGCCCTCAAGGCCAAGGGCGTAGATGACCGACATGAGGGCGGTGGTCTTGCCCCGGTTGTTGTGGGCCGAGACGACGTTGACTCCCTCTTCGAAGTCGATGCGCGTCGAGAAGCGTCCGCGCTCGGTCTCAACAACCAAGGCCGATGCGATCAGCTTGATCCTCATGCGGCTGTCGGCTCGCGCCGGAGAAGCCCCGAGACGGCGGCTTGCGTCAGAGGCGTGCCTATGATCGCAAGCCGCTGCTTCTCGTCCGATAGCAGCGAGGGGTCCTCGTCCAGATGGGCGACGAGCGCCCTGCCGGCGTCGTTGAGACGCCAGAGCTTGCGGTCAAAGGTGAGCAGCTCCAGTCCGCCGGCGAGCGCCACGGCGCGGTCCAACGCCGGCTCATACCTCACCGCCGGTTGCTCGGCGGCGAGCTCGCCTGCCAGGAACAGGCCAAGCTGCTCCGCGCCACGCGTACTACGCAGCGCCCAGTTCAGCACATGCAGCTGTTGCAGCGACGCGGCCTGGGCTCGGCAGGCTCGGACCAGCAGCAGCACGTACGGCACCCGCCAGACGGGGCGACCGTCGGCGGGCACGGGCCGAGGCCGCTGCTGGTAGGTGAAGGGCGCGCGGAGGAGCTCGTCGACTTCTTGGTTGCTTAGCGGTGGCATCTCAACTGGCGGACGTGGGGAAGTCCATCGGGCAACGTCGTAGCCAATCCGCGACGCCTCCGTGCGAGAGCCGATCCGCTTCATCGCCCTTTCGCAGCCCGGGCACCTCGCGCCGCAACCGGCTCTCGTAACGCTCGCGGACCGTGTTGACGTAGGTCGGCTGCACGCTCGCTCCCGTGAAGCTCTCGAGCTGCACCGCCCGCTCCTCGGCGTCGCGCTCGCGCAAGAACAGCTCGTATGTGGGGGCATGGTTAATCCTGAGGTGGTCCTCGAGGTTCGCCGCATCCACGGCCGCATGCTGCATGAATTCCCGGAGGCCCTGCCTGACCTGCTCAGAGCGGCTTGGCAGGAGCCGTTCGATCTTCTGCTCCAAATTGCGCAGAAGATCGGGCCGCTCCTCTGCCAGGCGCTCAAGCTCCTCGGGCTGCACGTCCGCCGGCGGCGCCTTGACTACTCCAACGCCCTCCTCCTCGAGCAGCCGCCGCTCGGCAGTGAAGTGGATCTCGGCTGTCTGGACATCGACACGAAAATCGCGGTCGAGGAACTCGAGATCGAGCAAGCGCATCTCCTGCTCCTTCTTGCGGCAGTGCTTGGTGACCGCCTTCGAGTCGTGGGTCGGCGTCAGGAGGATCCATCGGCTGACCACCACTCCGTTGAGATGCGCTGCAACCTCGGTCGGTCTGTCTTTCCACTTCCTGAGGTCCCGGTTGATCTTGCGGATCTGGGCCTCGGCGCGCTTCAGCGTCTCCTCGGCTTCGGGCGCGTAGCACTGGTAGGCGCAACGACTGCCGTCTGTTGAGTAGCCCTCCATGCCCAGATCGCCGGCGTCGGTATCGGGCATGCGCGCGTAGGAATTGACGTGTCGGCGGATCAACAACTGGAGGCAGTAGCTCTCCCACTCCTTGCCTCCCCATTGGTATGGCGCGCGTTGATCCATGTGCGGGAACGCTACGCGACCGATCGGCGACCCTCCAGCGACGGTGCCGGTTGCGACGCGATGTCGTCGCGGTTTCGCCCAAATGGCGACGAGAACTCGGATGCCCTGCGGCCTGGGCGAGCAACTCCGGAGAACTCAGCACGGCACGCGAGCGGGCTGCCCGGATGACTCTCCAGGCCCCGGTTCCGCTCGTCAGAGCACAGACTCAGCCCCGCGCATGAGCCGCACGCTCACGCCACCGTGTACGTCTTCATGACCTCGTCGCCGTAGTGGTTGGGGAACTCCGTCGACGGGCCGGCACGCCCACCCCGTTCGCCTGACCCGTGTTCGTCGGCGCGATTCGTCTTGGCGAGAGGTCGGCCGCCTGATCCGACGACCGGCCGCCCACCGCGGCGGAGTTAGCCGGTCGTCACCCGGTAGGGCCCCTTGGGCGACCTTCGCCCCCCGGTGGATCTCGCTACTGTCCGCGCGTGGCTGACTGGACCGTCTCGACCAACATGATCTCGTGGGTGCCGGCCCACCACGACCAGTTCGGGTGGCCGTGGGACGGTCAGGAGGCTGAGGTCATCCGGACCATGAAGCCGGGCGACCTGATCGTGCCCAAGTTCGCCCAAGCTCCAGTCTGGGGCGGAGCCTCGGGCCAGGAGGACTACATACGAGGCATTTGTGAAGTCTGGGGTGACGACTTCGACGTCTGGCGCGCCGAGTACGAGGAGAAGGTCGCCTGGGGTGACGGCGCGGTGCCGTTTGTCATGCGGGTCAAGGCCCATCTCGATGACGACGATCGCTTCCCAAGCATCGATCCCTGGGCCATGGTTGAAGTCGAGCTCGAGTGGCTCGAGCACCCGATCTCGACGTCGGAGTTCTTGAAACTGCGCGCCGTGCCCGTTGAGCTCGCAGGCCAGTTCAAGGCGATGGCGGCGCCCAACCGGCACATCCAGCCACTCCCCGACGGCGCCGGCGCGAAGGTGCTCGAGGCAGGTGGGGTCGCCGAACGCGGCGCGCAGTACCTGCGCCAGGAAACCCTGGTGCGCGCCGGCGCACCAGTGGACGCGGCGGCGCTGCTCGCCGAGGCGGGCCTTGATCCCGTAGTTGGAGACCGCGCGTTTTTGGTGACGGACAGCGGCATGCCGGGCCTGCACGTCTGCAAGTCAGCCGGCAATTTGACGCCCGACGGTGAAGCGATCGCAGTGGCGCCTGGCGATCTGCGTGGGCTGCTCGAGGAGGCACAGAGCAAGGCCACCAAGTCCGACTACTTCCGCCCCGCCCGGGCGCTGCATGGCGCGAAGGAGCTGCAGGAATTCATGGCGAGCGGCGACGCGGTGCGCGAGGTGGAGGAGTTCGCTCATTTTCACGATCGCTACGTGATCCTGCCTCGCAAGGTCACCGAGGCGCTCGAGATCCGCAAGCGGCCCGCGCCGTCGCCATCGCAGCCTCTTTCTGGCCCGGACGTAACCGAGCAGTGGCCGGAGGAGGATGGAGACGATCCCGAACAGATCGATCTCGAGAAGCTGCAGGGACTTACGGTCGAAGCGGTGCAGGCGCAGCTGCCTGATGGCATGGTGCTGCCCACCAGCGTTCTCGCCGAGGCCGTAACCGCGCTGCGCTCTGGCAAGCACCTCTTGCTATCCGGCCCGCCGGGCACCGGTAAGTCCACAGTGGCGAGTGCGCTCTGTCGCGCGGTGGTCGAGAGCCGCTATCGCGTTACCACGGCCACCGCCGACTGGACCACCTTCGACACGGTCGGCGGCTACCTCCCGCAAGAAGGAGGGGCGCTGCTCTTCGAGCCCGGCCTGGTGCTGCGCTCGTTCGAGAACGGCTCCTGGCTCGTGATCGACGAGCTGAACCGAGCCGACATCGACAAGGCGTTCGGCCCGCTGTTCACGCTGCTCGCCGGCGCTGGCATGGACGGCAAGGAAACCGTGCTCTTGCCGTATCGCCAGGCCGGCAAGAACGTGGACATCGGTTGGGCACAAACGGTGTCGGAGGCCAAGACGCGCTACGCGATCACGCCCGCCTGGCGCCTACTCGGCACCATGAACGTGTCCGATAAAGCCAGCCTCTTCCAGCTGAGCTTTGCCTTTCTTCGGCGGTTCGCGGTGATCGACGTGCCGCTGCCGGAGCCTCAGGCCTATCGGGCTCTATTCGCCACCCGAGTCGCCGAGCTCCCGCAACCCGAGCGCGACGCGATCGTCGATGCCGCGATGGCGATCGCCCACGGCCCAGTGCCGCTCGGTCCGGCCATCCTGCTCGACGTAGCCGCGTTCACCGAACGCGCCCTCACGACCACATCGTCGGGGAGCGCGCCCTACACCGACGCTGTTGAGGCGTTCCTCACCGCCGTGCGTCTGTACGCCGTTCCGCAGTACGAAGGGGCGCCACCGGCGGACGTTGAGAGGTTCACGGCGTTGCTGCAGGGTGTCTGGCCTACCCCGTCTGAGACGGCGTGGTCTGCGTTGAAGACTGCGCTGTCGACAGTGGCGCTGGCGGGAGCATGAGCGTCACGGAGGCCGGGATCGGCGTCGAATCCCACGCCTTCTCGCCAGATGACTATCAAGCCATGCTCGCCGAGGTTCGCGAGCACCTACCGCTCTTCCTTGCTCCAGCGGCCAGCGAGCGCCACGATCCGGTTGGCGACGTGGAGGGGCTAACCGGCCTGCATCCTGAGGACCTGCGGCGGGTGATCGCAACGCACCTCTGCCTTTCGGAAGCGGTGTCCGCGTTCATCGGGACGCTTCCGCAGGGACTACGCCGGCCGGTCATGTCGTCTGTCCGGCCTCGCGAAGTCACGCAGGCGGTTCGTGGTCCCGTCGACTGGTCGGCGACGGTGAGAGCTCGTGCCGGCTCCGGCGCAGACCCGACGCTCTTCGTCGTGCGTCCGGGCCGTCGTATCTTCGACACCCCGGAGAATCGCGCGGTGGCCTGGGCTCTGCGCGAGCTCGAGGTAGCAGCGCTGAGGGCTCTTCGCCTGGTGGCGGGTGCCGGGCCAAGCGGGACCGAGGTCGGGTGGCAGGCGCGGCTGAGCGAAGTGCTCTTCACCGTGCGTCGTGCCTGGCGGGTGGAGTGGCTGCGTGAGGTGACGCCCCAGCGTCCGGACGCCCGCACGCTGCAACGGCTCGCCGCGACGCGATCGGCGTTTTACCGCGTCCATGTGGGACGGGTTGTGCGAACGCTGCTGGCCGCGCAGCAGCCCAGCGCACAAGCGCTGGTGAAGACTCTCTGCGAGCGCTATTTCGTGCCGGACAAGGCGTGGCGCCTATTCGAGGTGATGGTGGCGCTTCGCCTTGCCCGCGCCTTTGCTCATGCCGCTGGCGGTCCTCGACTCGCTCGCTTGCTGGTCGGGGCGGATGGGACCGATCCCTACGCGCGCTACCAGTTGCACGACGGCGACCAGGTCCAGCTGGTCTACCAAGGCTGGCCGGCCGCCCCGGGAGCGTCCCGCCGCTGGATGGTCGCCAAGCGCCACGGCTTCCATCCGGGATTCTCGCAGCCGGATCTGACGATCCGGCGAACAGGCGCGCAGGCAGATTGCATCGTGCTCGAGCTCAAGGCCACCCGCTCGCCGAGCTACCTTGGCGCTGGACTGTCGCAGCTGCTGGGTTATCTGTCGGATCGCGCTGACCTGTTCGGCCCGACCCCAGCCGGCTGGCTCGTAGCGCCGGCTTCCGACGCTTTCCGGGACGCGGCTCCTGTCCCAGGCGATCCACTGTGGGTCGTCAGCGCCGACGAGGTAGCGTCGGCCGCCGTCGCACGCCTCGGCGCGGCGTAGACGTTTACACGGCCGCTGAGCGGCCGCCGGCGCGGACGGGTCTCGATCGGCACCGGGGTACGTCGCATTGCGCAAATTGCGAAGCGGGCCCTCCAGAGCGCGTGTAGCCGCCGGACGACATGCGAACATATGTTCGACCATGACGAGCAAAGGCAGCCCATGCAGCAGCTTCCACCGGACGCTCGCCGGCGGCGACCTGCGGCTGATCCGCGAGGCCGTTGCGGAGCTGCCGCGTATCGGCGTGAGGGACGCGGCGGCGATCCTGCTGGTCATCCAGCGAGCGGAGCCGAGACCTACCAGCGGGCCGCCGTTCGCTGGATCGCCAAGCTCTGCTCGGCGCGCTCGCGGATCACGCTTGCGGACGTGAGCCGGGCGTCGGCGGCGCTCGACGCTATGCCTGAACAGCCGGAGGCGGCAAAGGCTGTCCTGACCGAGGTATGCGAGCGTGCCGGCTTGGTCGATGTCATCCGGGTCTTCAAGCACTGAGCTACGGACGCGCAGAAGCCCTCGCCGTAGCCCCACGGCCGCTGACTGCGGTTGACAGCCGTCACGAGATCTTGCAGCCCACGGGCGTTGAGGATTGGCGGCATCTCCTCGTACGTGTTCCCGGCGGGCGCGCGGACGCACGTCGTCGAGTAGGAGGTCGCGGAACTTCTCGAGCTCCTCGCAGTGCGTGGCGGCGTTCGGATGCGTGCCCGCGTGGGCGACAAGGAGTCCTCGCTGTCGGTGCCGTACCACGGGCGCCTTGTCTTTCGCCGGTTACGGATCGCGTGTCGCACGCGGCCGGGCAAGGCCAAGTTCCGCACGAGTTGGATGACGGCCAGGCGAGCGGGCACGACCGCCCGCCTAGTGTCAGGGCCTCGCGGCGGAACAGCTCCCACGCGAGGTTCCAGTGGAGGCCGCCGATTGCAGTGCGCGTCACAGAGGAAATCGGTCCGCCGCGTTGCGAAGGGCTTCAAGCGGGCCTGGTGACAGTTACGGTCCGCGAGTGCACCTGATCGACGTGCTGTTGCACGGCGGAGGCGTCGAGAAGGTCCTCGTGGACGGTCTCCGTCCAGCCGTCCCCGATGGTACGCGCCGGCGGGAGGCCCAATTCGTCGCGCCACCACGCGATCACTCCCCGTTCGATATCACGGGCGTGGTCACCGCGTTCGCAGGTCCAGACACGAAGCGTCTGCCAGCCGGCGCGCCGGTGTTGCTCCAGCCTCGTGGAGGTCTGGTTGGCGATGCCGACCTTCAGCGCGCCGTCGTCGGCGCGCAGTAGATACACGACGGCCGGCTCGGCCGGGTTGAAGCCGTAGGTGGCGCACGCCGGGCAGCCCTGCCCGGAGCCGACATTGCGCGCGAACGGGGTGAAGCGATGCCCGCACGTCAGGCACTCGGCGGGCGTCCTGAGGCTCGAGGCGATGACCGCGCTAGTCCAGCGCAGCCCGACCTTCGAGGCGCGCCGATCCCACTCGGCCTTGTCGACAGGCGCGTTGTGCGCGCACATCGGGCAGCTCTGGCCGGCAGCGACGTTGCCCGGCTGGACGCGCCACTCATGCCCGCAGGTCTGGCAGGCCACCAGAGGCCGACTTGCGTGCGATATGACCGGTTCGCGCCAGCGCAGGCCGACCTTCGCGGCCCGCGCGTCCCAGACCGTCTGCGGGACCGGGGCGCGACCCGCGCACTTCGCGCAGCCGGCGCCCTTGCGGAGGTTGCCGGGCCACCAGCCGCCACTCGTAGCCGCACACGAGGCACGTCGCTGGCACCTGCCGGTGGGCTGCGGTCACCGGCTCGGCCAGCCGGATTGACTTCGCGGCTGCGAGCGCCCGGTACTGCTCAGCGGTCAGCGACCCGCGCGCACACGCCGAGCACCCGGCGCCACGCGCGACCCCGGACGGGATGCGCGTGAACGTCCTCCGACACGTCAGGCACTCTCACAGCGCCGGGACCGCGCTCGCCGTCACCGCCTCAAGCCAACGCAGGCCAACCTTCGCGGCGCGCTCGTCCCACTGCTCCTGGGTGACGCGCAACGTCCTCGCGCAGGCCGGGCAGCCGTGGCCGTTGGCGACGTTGTGCGGCTTCGGCGACCATTCATGCCCGCAGCGGTCGCAGCGCGCCGGAGTGTTTCGCGAGCCGCTGGTCGGCGTCTGAACGAACGTGACGTCCATCGCACCGGCGCGCTCCTGCCATTGCGCACCGAGGCGCCGCTTGTGCTGGCCTTCGGCCTGCCGACAGACCGGGCAGCCGTGACCGGCGGTGACGTTGCTGGGCCAAGTGCTCCATTCGTGGTCGCAAGCGCGACAGACAGCTCTCGTCTTGGTCGTGGCGTTGGCAACTGCCTCGCACCAGCGCAGGCCGACCTTCGCGGCGCGCTGGACCCACTCCTGTTTACTGATGCGGCCCATGTCCGGGGCGAGGATAGGCCGCGCACCTGGCGCACCAGCACGGAGAGCCCGCGAGTTGTGTCATTCGCAGATGCGCTCGTCCGCCGCCGCGACGGCTCGCTCAGCGGGCAGACGAGGCGAGCGCTGGCAGGTCACGTCCAGCAGCGTGTCCGGAGTTGCTGCACCACACCGCGACGGACTGCCGCAGCGCATGCGCGTGGCGTCAGCGCGTCCAGCGGAACGCGTCGCCGAGCGCGTTGGTGCAGGTGATCGTGCGCGTCCGCGTCGTGCAGCGGTAGCTCGCGAGCTTCTGAAAGCCCGCGGTGTTGGTGCCGTGCCAGTACGCGCGGCGGGGGCGCTTGCCTTTGCGGACCGTGTAGGCGAGGTCGGAGATCATCAGCGCCGGGCAGGTGCCGTCGTTGGAGTACGCGGTCCCGCGCACGTCGAGCTCGTGCAGGCACCGGCTCGGCAACTTGCGCCACCGGCGCGTCCAGGTGCGCGTGTAGGGCTTGTCCATCAGCACGCCCGGTTCGTGCTGCTCGATCCGCGCGGACACGTAACGCCAGGTCCTGCCGGACCGGAACTGTGCCATGCACAGCGCCGACGGCGGGCTGTCACCGTCGAGACCGGCGGGAAAGAACTCCTCGCGCGGGCACAGCGCCCACTTGACCGACGCGCGCTTGAACGCGGGGTACTTGGAGGCGAGCAGATCCTTGAACGCGGCCGTCGCGTTGCCGCGGGTCAGCTCGAACGGCTCATACCCGGCGAAGTAGCCGCTCTGGCTCCAGCGCGCCGACGCTTCGACGCTGGCGCAGCGCAGCTCGTCCAGGCCGACCAGCGCCGGATGCTGGAAGGCCACGTCGAACCCGTCCGGCGCCGGGGTGATCGTCCCGGTGGCGGTGCCCTCGTAGTCCTTGCGTCTGAAACCAACGCTCGCGTCCACTGTCCGTGTCGAGTTGCCGTTGGCGTCGGTGTCCGAGTACGCGTCGTAGCGGAACGCGGCGCTGATGATCGTCGGCGCGTCCGCGGTCGGGTCGCAGCTCGCGTTGAGATGCAGCTCGACATAGGGGAGCGTGTTCGCCCACGTCGGCGCGTCGTAGATCGCCAGGTGCACCCCCAACGCCCCCGTCTGGTCGTCGTAGCTGACGGTGATCGCCTGCGGGTACTCAGCCTGCTGGGTGATCGGCGGCTGCGGGTTCAGCGACTGCGGTTGCTGCGGCCGCTCGTAGTGCAGCGTCACGGTGCGGGTGGCGGCGTCGGCGGCGGCCGCGGGCACGGCGAGCAAGCCCGCGGCCACGGCGGCGCACGCCACCCGCCGGATGGCCGTGCCTGTGCGCGTTACTGATGCCAGCCTCCTCACAGGGGGCGCGACTCTAGCCGCCGCGGCTGCGCTTCGGCTGCGTCTGGCCGCATGTTCGGTCGCGCGGCCGCAACGTGGCCAGTACGGCGCCGCGGTCGATGACGAGTGTGACCCGCACCGGGATGGTGCTGCTGATCGCGCTGCTGGGCTTCACCGCGACCGCGCAAGCGGAGCTGCGGACCGGCGGCGCGCCGAACAAGTTCCCGATACCGGAGCAGTCCTCCCCACGCGCCCGCAGCTCGAGCGAGTCGATCTGCGCTACGACACGACCGCCGGGGCGTTGCAGGCCACGATCAGCTTCTACGACCCGCTCGCTGACCCCACCACCACCAGCGCGCTGCGTCCCTGGGCGTTCTCGGTCTCGGTCGGCGACTACCTCAACGGGATCTGCACCGGCGACTCAGTCGGGCCGCGGCCCACGCACGTGGCGATCACCGGCTCGCTCGCTGACCCCGCGCACGCGGCGCTTGACTCCTACTTCGACTTCGGCGGCACGTTCGCCGACGCGCCCGTCGCCGGAACGCTCAGCCCCGACCGCACGCAGCTCACGCTCGCCGTCACCGACCCGCGGCTGAGCGGGCTGAACCCGATCTGCGCCGACGCGGGCGTGCAGGACACCCGCCAATCGAAGTCCGACTTCTCCCGGACCTTCGCGTTCCTCCTCGACGGTTACGACGCCGCCGACGGCGCGCTTAGCCGCGAGGTCGCGCGGTACGTGTCCTCGCAGGCCCGCACCGTCGCGGCCGCCTGCGCCACGTCTACGGCGACTTCAGCGCGCCCGTGTCCTGCCGCGAGCTGTACCAGAGCACGTTCTCCTGCAAGGCCAGCGGCCCGCTCACACGCGTCCGCGGCGGCGCCAACCTGCGCGTGAGCGGCCACATGACCTTCGACGCCAAGACCGCGCGCAAGCTCGACGGAGGCCAGCACGGCTGGCAGGCGGACATGCGCGCCACGCTTTCCTGGAAGCGCTGCCCGCCGGACGCGCGCCCGAAGTCGCTGCGCGGCAAGCCGTGCCACATCACCACCCGCTGGACCAGCACCAAGCCGCTGCCCGACGCCCTTGGCGTTTAGCGACGCGCCCTGCATGTCGGACGACACCGAAGTCCTCGACGCGCCCGGCTTCCCCACACCCCGGTCGCAGCCCCGGATCAGCCGTCCGGTCACGATGCGAACCCTGATCCTTGCGTGTGTGCTCAGCGCGTTGCTGACGCTGGGCGCCTCAGCAGGGGTATCCGCCCTGCTGATCCGACAGGGACCTCCCGGCGCGCAGGGAGCGACGGGGCCGCGAGGCGCGGTTGGTCCGTCCGGAGTCGGTGAGCCGGGACCCCCCGGGCCGCGGGGCCCGGGAGGACAACGCGGCCGTGAAGGCCCTGCAGGGCCGCGCGGCGAAGTGGACGAGGAATCCGTCTTCACTGCAATCGAAAGCGATCCAGCGCGCGCGAGGCAAGCGATCGACGACGGCGGCCCGTCAACGTCCGACCTTTGCGACGCGATCTTCTACCAACGCGACTACGGACCGCTGCGATCCATCTGGTACGACGCGTGCTGAGCGACTAGGCAGCCTGAAGATCGGGAGCCAGCGCGAGTCAGCCCGACACGGAGCTACAGAACGACTGCGCCATACGCATGGGTGCGGTCGCCGTGGGGCGGTGACGCGTGACCGGCCGAAATCGCCACACGTGCGTACCGCGGGTACAGTCCACGGCCGTCGCTGACCCCAAGTTAAGGAGCAGGGATGCCTGCCAGGATCACCCTCGCCCTCGCTGTGCTCTCGCTAGTGGTTTGCGAGGAGGCCTCGGCGGCGTCCGGACTAACGACGCGCCGCGCGAACCAGATCGTCCGGTCGCACCTGACCGATCTCGGCTACTACGCGCCGGAGTCCTACTGCCACCCCGAGGCGCCGTTCTCAAAAAGCGGACGCACCCGGCACCAACGTCTGACTTGCACGTTCCTCGCGTTCTTTAGCCGCGAAGAGTGGCTAGCCGACGACACGCACACCGACTGCAGCGGCGACTACCGGGTGAGCTGGTCTCGCCGCAAGCCGGGCTTCAAGCTCCGGTTCCTCGGCGGCCCAGACCAGCGCTGCACTTTCGGCGTCTGAAGACAACGCTGCGCAGCGGCCATCCGCGCCCGGCATGCCCCGGATGCTCCCACGGCCGCGACGACGGCGGGACGGGCGGCGCTTCACTTTTGACCCCCACAGGTGTCAACGGCCATCGGTTTCTCCCCGGTGGCGGCCATCGGATCTCCCCGCTGGCGGACATGTCTTCTCCCCGCTGGTGGCCATCGGGTCTCCCCAGCGCGTCGTCGACGCGGAGCCGAGCCCGTAGGGCGAGGCGGAGCGGCGATGACGCGCTGCGCGCGTGTCAGGTGAGGGGCCTCACCCCTGTTGCGGCGGTCGCCTGCGCCAGTCGGTAGGAGTCTGTCCCGTCAGTGATGAGCACATGCGCGTGATGAAGCAGCCGGTCGACGGTGGCGGTGGCGAGGGTCTTGGGCATCAGCTCGTCAAAGCCGGCCGGGTGGATGTTGCTGGTGAGCGCGATCGAGCGTTTCTCGTAGGCGGCGTCGACGACGCGGAAGAGCGCTTGGGCGGCGTCGGGGGCGACGGGCAGCATCCCGATGTCATCGATGACGATCAGATCGGCGCGGATCAGGCGGGCGATCGCCTTGGAGACGCTGTCGTCGGCGCGGTGACGTCGCAGCATCACCGCCAACGATTCGAGGGTGTGCCAGGCGACCGTCTTGCCACGATCGATCGCGAGGTGCCCGAGCGCTTCGACCAGGTGGCTCTTGCCGGTCCCGGAAGGGCCGCAGACGCAGAGCGCCTCCGCGCGCTCAAGCCATTCCAGCGTCCTGAGCGCCTGCTGGGTGGGCTTCGGGATCGGTGAGGCCTCTGGGTCCCAGGCGTCGAAGGTCTTGCCAGCCGGCAGGCCGGATTGGCGGCGGCGCATCCGGATCGTGGCCTCGTCGCGGCCCTTGGCCTCCTCGGCCAGCAGGACCCTGAGAACCTCGCCGGGCTCCCAGCGCTGCGCGGTCGCGGTCGCGATCACCTCGGGCGCGGCCCTGCGGACGTAGGGCATCCGCAACCGGCGCAGCAACCGATCGACCTCGGCGGGCAACGCGGGTGGCTCGGGGGTCTTGACCGTCATGCGCCGAAGCCCTCCCAAGCGCGCGTGGAACGCTGCAGCGACTGCTGCTCGGACGCGCGCGGGAACGCGATCACCTGAGCGCCTTGATGGTGCGCGAGGATCGCGGCGAGGTCGCCGTCCCCGAAGCGCTCGGCCTGCGCGGCGACCGCGAGCGCTTCCTCGACAGCCTCGGGGCCGTGCAGCTTGGCCAGCGCGACGGCCTCGGCGAGCTTGCGCCGCAGCTTGGTCGTCCCGGCCGCAGCAGCGACGATCAGCCAGCCTCCGCTCCTGGCCCGATCCGCAGGAACGCTCGCTCCTCCGCCGAGCGGGCGCGGGGCTTGCGTTCCAGAGCCCCGGCCGGGCGCGGCGGGTAGTGCTCGTCCTGGATGCTCGGCTGGCCCGGCGTGGTCAACGCATGGCGGGCGACCTCGCGCGGCCCGTCGGGCGCGTCGGCGTGGACGACAACCAGCTCTGACCCATCGATGCGCGCCCAGACACGCTCGTCGCGCAGCGCGGAAGGGACGGAGTAGATGGCACCACCGACCGAGATCGTCGATTGCCAGGACACCCGGCGCGTCTGCCCGAAACAGATCGTGTGCGCGACCGCCGGCAACGGGTGCAGCCGCGCGCGCTCCTCAGCGAGCATCACCGCCGGCGCCCGTCGCGTGACCCGGTGCTCGCGCGCGTTCACGCGATCACTGAACTCCGCGCAGGCCTGCTCGAGCTCGGCGAAGCTCGCGTAGCTGGCGCGCAGGTTGTGATCGGTCGGGACCAGATCAGCCTTCGCGATCCGGACCGTCGCCTCCGAGCCGCCCTTGCTCTGCGGATCCGCGGGCACACATGTCTCGATCGAGAGCCCGTAGTGGCGGGCGACCGCGACGATCTGCGGGTTGCGGACCGCGATCCCAGCCACGTGATCGACCGACACGGTCTTCTCGTTGTCGGTCAACGCGTAGCTCGGCGCGCCGCCGAACGCTCGCAGCGCCCGGTCAAAGGCCATCACCACCGACGCCAGGGTCTTGTCGCGCAGCGCGATCACCACCCGGAACCGGCTCCAGGCCAGCCACGCGCAGAACAACGTCGTCGCGCGCCCGTCGATCTCGGGCCCGGTCCCGTAGTCCCACTGCATCCACAACCCGGGCTCGGTGATCCACGGCCTCGTGCGCCGCCCGTGGCCCGCCCGCCAACGCCGCTTGGCCTCCGCGACCGCCCGACGCGTGGTCCGCTCCGAGCCCTCATAGCCCATCGCGACCAACTTCCGATGCGCAACGTCAGCGCGGATCCGGCCGCGCGATCGACGCACCCACTCCTCGGCCTTCTCCGCGAACGCGTCCACCCGCGGCCGCGGCCTCACCGGCACCGGCAACCCGCCGCCCGCGGCGTCACGGGCGCGCACCCAATGCCCGACCGTCTTGTGATCACAGCCGGCCAACTCCGCCGCCGCGCGCAGCGAGCCGGTCGCGTCAAAGGCCTCCAAGATCTCCATCACTTCCTCCGGGGTCTTCAAGCCCGCCCTCCAGGCGGCCCCGACAACACGAGACGCTGGACGTTGCAGGCCACTCAGGACGAAACAGCGGGGAGATCCGATGGCCACCCATGGGGAGATCCGATGGCCGCCTACGGGGAGATTCTCATGGCCGCCGTCACACAGGTCGTTCGACGGTTCCGCCCGGCACGACGGCATGTCGCTCGCGCGCTTGGCGGTGGTGGTCGGCCGTCCCTTCCGCGGCGGTCACCGCACGGGGGTCACGGGCCGGAGCTATATCGCACTGATGTTGCTCTGCGAGCCGTCGCAGTTGGCCTCGGCGTGACCGTTCCAAAGCACGAACCCAGGGCAACCTCGCGCCGCGGGACTCGGGATCGCATCTTGAAGCGGATGACGCTCGCCAAGCGCGCGCAGCGCACATGCGTGTACCGGTTGTAGCCGGGATCCGTGCCGGTCGCGCGTTCGGTGATCCGGCACCGCCACGTCGACCGTCCTCGTCGTAGACCTTGCGCTTCTGGCTGGTGAATAGCCACCCGGCCGCGACTCGTTTGCCGCGCAGCTCGCGCTCGGACCCCTGGTGCTCTACGTCGTCGCCTGGAGAGATAACGAACCGGGCCTGGAGCGCATGAGCAAGTTCGAGCCGTCCCTCCTCACGCTGTGGCGCCTCGCTCGATGACAGGGCAGCGGGTCCCACAACGCTCAATGTCCTCGTGCCTGCGGGCCTTGACCCCCGCAAGTGTGGAGGACTTGCCCAGCGTGGGGCCGCCGCGACGGCGGAAGCGCTCAGTGATAGGCGCTCCTCGCGATGCGCGTGCTTGATCTCCTGTCGGAACCTCCATGCCTGCTGCGCGAGCGAGGGGATCACCTGCAAGACGAGGAGGCACCCGCACACGATCAGAAGCCACGACTGGCCTCCGACGGTCGCGGCCTCCTGGTCATGGACGCTCATCCAGGTTCGAGGATGATTGCTCGATCTCGCAACTTCGTGCACCAGCCGGGGCAAAGGAAGCTGTCTCGGCACCGGGCTAACTCAGCTGCAAGGACGCCTTGCTACAGCCTATGCAGAGCCAAAAGTGGCTGCTCCGCGATCTGGAACGTGCATGGATTCACGGGCGACTATCCGGCGCGCGCTGGCGTTTGCTTGTCGGTACCTTCCGGGACGATGGACGACGCATCGTCGGTACCCATCGACCAGCTACTTGCCGAGTTGCTTGGCCTGCTCGGCAAGACCGTCTCCGTGGGCATCGCCACGACCGGCGACACGCCCGTCATGCTCGCCAACCTCTACGGCCCGCTGTTAGCCGGAGCCGACCTCTCCGAGGGCACGACCGATGCGATCTTCGTGCAGGTGGGCAACGCGGGCTCGGGCTTCATCGTTGCGCCGGAAACGTACGCGGGAGCCGGGTGGAGCGGTAGTCGCACGGACACGCTCGTCATCCGACTGGGCGCTGTGAGCCTTTGGATCAGCGTGGAGCCCGAGGATATGCCGGGCCTCCGAGAACGAACCTAGTGCTCTGACGGGTCCCACTTCGGGGGCGGCCAGTGTTCGTCGGGAACTCGGATCCCGTCCCTCGTGTTCGGACGCGGCCCGTACGTTTGCCATCCCCCATCGGCTACGGCTTCGACAGGCCGACGCTCACGCCGATGGCGGGCTCCTCAATCTCCTGACCGGAGTAGACGCGGCCGTTCGTATCAGTGATCCAGACACCTTTGGACTGCTTTCCCATGACCCCTCCCTGGTCCACGACCACGCGAATCTAGGGAGCCCGGACCCTGGGACGAACCGCGGGAAGTCCAGGAACGACGAAGGCCCCGCCGGAGCGGGGCTTCGCTGAAGCTCTGAGCGTCCTCGCGGACGTTCTCCCGGCCTCCTAGGCGTGCGTCCCTAGCCGATCCTCGTCTTGGCGTCGATGGAGCTAAGCGACGACTGGACGTTCTCAATCTGCTGCGTCAGGGTCTGCACTTTGTCGGCCAGGAAGCCGAGGAAGTGCGCGCTGGCTTCGGCGTACATCACGGCCTTCACGGCGTCGTCAGACTGCTCGTTCGCCTCGTAGAGGACGCGGTAGGCGTGGTCATACTGATCGTTCTGCTGCGGGGCCGACATGCTTCAGCCCGTCTTGAGCGAGTAGGCCCGCTGGCGACGCTCGCCCTCGTAGGTGAGCTTGCCGTCGTCCACCATGCGCTTCAACTTCACGGACAGCGGGTTGCCGGTCACGCCGATGGCCGCCCCGATGTCGAGCGCACGCGCGGGTTGATTCGCGCCAAGGAAGTCGATGATGCGGTCGTCGCTGATCTGCGAGGCCGTGACGCCGCCACTCGAAGCCGCCACACGACGCGCGCGAGGTGTCGCGGGGGTGATGGCGACCTTGCCCTCAAGCACTTCGATGGCCGCGCGGTTGCGGGCGATCACCTGCTGTCCCTCGCGCAGACTTGCCTCAAGCTCGGCGATTTGGTCCCGCGTCGGCTGTTGGCCCTTCTCAATCGCCGCGATCTCGTCTTCGAGCGCCTTGATCGCGGGGTGACGCGTGGGCGTCCTTGGTTGAGGCATGTATCTCCTTCGGTCGTAGACGCAGACGTGGAGTCCGTGCGAGAGAGTACACGCATATCAGGGATGACGAGAGGGCTAAAGCGGTACATGTCTATCGACCGTCTCGCGTTGAGCCCGGCTAGCACCGCTTAAGTCGGCAGAGCCGACTGATCGCGATTGCCGTAGCTCGGCATCCGTCCAACAAACTCTCGGTAGTCGAACGACTACCGAGGAGTAGTCGAAATCGTGGTCGTCCGACCCTTGTGGACCATGCCCTCCAGCGTCATAGTGGTCGCCATGCACACACAGCCGACCATCGACTCCGAGCAGGGCGCGTGATGACCGTAGATCAATGGCTACGCGAGTGGCGGTACGCCGACCACTCCCGACGCGGGACGCTCGTGCTTGACGCACCCGATGACCTCGACCACATGACCTACTGGCAGTCGCTCTCTCACGCCTGGGTGGACTCCGACCGCCAGCCCCTAAAGGCGGAGCACTGGCGTTCCCTCTTCAAAGCCGATCGTCCCGGCAGGGAGAACCTCATGACGGCAGAGGAGCAGGCGAAGCTAGCTTCATTGCCCGATCGCGTGACGGTGTATCGAGGGTTCAGCGGTTGCACTCCGGATTATCGGATCCTCAACGGCGTTTCCGGGCTTAGCTGGACTCTTGACCGACAGTGCGCCGACTGGTTCGCTCGTCGCTTCGCGAGATGCGGGCGCACCATCGCTGCCACTGTGACGGTCGGTAAGGTGCGTCGCGAACGCGCCGTGGCCCTCTTTGATGCGCGAGGCGAAGACGAAGTACTTGTCTTCCCGAGGTACGTCTATGACCGGAAGGCCGAATGGGCCGACGCGCACGGTGTGCCCTACAGCGAGACAGCAGGTCTAGCCATCGCAGCCTAGTTTTGCTCGTCAGCGATCTCGCGCGCGGAGAGCTCCATCACTCGACGGGGGCTCTTCTGCGTTCGACGGCGGTACCTCTCCAGCGGCTCGCCTGACGGCCGATTAGAAACTATCAGCCGCCCTCAGCGGCTCAAGTCAACCGGCAGCACGAAAGGACAGCATGAACATCGCGGAACAAGCCGAGGTCCACATCGAGGCCCTGCACGAGCTTGGCTACAGCGTGAAGCTGTGGCCGCTTGAGGGCACGGACCCCGATCTCCTGTGCGGATACGAGGGCTACTCCGACGCGGACAACGATGACCTGGACCAGCATGCGGGCAGATGAGTCTAGATGGGCGTAGTTGAGTCCGTCGTTACTGGCGTGGGCGCGGTGACCTACCGGGCTCCCACCACGGATGTGGAGCGGAACGCAGCCTCCCGCCGCGTGGCCGACCCAAAGGCCCGTGTGGCGTGAACAGGGTTCAGGAGCACCGAGTCGGTAATTGCGGTGGGCCAGCTTCAAGAGGCGACGGCATAGCTCGCCCAGGTCGAGCGCGAGCAGGAGGCCCGACTAGCGAAGCGGGCAGACAAGCTGGCGGCAGAGGCGGCACACGAGGCAGGACACGGCATGACGAAGCCCGCGTGAATCGGCGCTAGCAGTCCGACTTGCTCAAGAGGTATCCAAAGATCGTGTCGGGGAGCGACGCGTCTTGTTGAAGCTCACCGGCATGGAGTTGCGTCGCGCGTCGGCTGCTGAGCGGTGCCGTGGAAGCACCGGCCGGTTCGACCGATCTCCACGGCGTAGTCCCGGCCAGCGGCGGGCGCGGAGTACAGGCGGCACGAGTAGAACGGCCCGTGATCCTGCGAGCATTCCGCGTCCTTGACGCGAGAGGAGGTCTTGACGGCGACGAGCTGGATCGTGCCGACATCGAACGCGGCGGCCTGACGCGCCTGGTTGCGGCCCCATGATGTCTCGAATATCGCCCACGCCGCTCCGAACCGATGATCAGGCACAAAACGGCGACTAGGAAGATGCGTATCGCGCGACCGTAGCCGCTCAGGGGGTCTCGATACAGCCGAACATTCGCTTGCTACCGAGGGGTCGGCGCTCCAAGACGGATATCGTGTTGCCAGCACCAGTCGCACCATGACGCGGCGCCGAACGTCGGCTCAGGACGCATGGTAACTGGCTGCCCCTTGATGTGCGGGCAGTCTCGAAGCGAGTGCTCCTTATCAAGGACGGGAGAACGAGCCATGCCGTCTCGTGAGACGTAGACCTTGATCGCCTGATGCTTATCCGGATCCGGGTAACGCGGCACGTAGTGAGCCATAGCGGAAGTCTAGACCAGTGCGTGTACGGAGAGTCAGCCCACGAAGTCGCGTGTCTTCCACGTTGTAGCCATGCTTAGAAGCTGGTCGTCGTCCACGATCATCCGCGTGGGCCAGTGTGCCAGACCGAGCACGGGCCAAATCTGCACGGCCGCGAAGGGCCAGATCCCGCCCTTCACGATGTCAACCTCATGCGCGTGGGAGTGGCCAGCCACATGGAAGATCGGGCGAGTGACGGACACGGTGGATGCGTAGCCATCGACGCTTCCCTTCGAGTCGGTCAACGTGAGCGTGCTCTGATGATGGAAGGCGTGACGCCAGCCTCTGTAGGCGCTGAGCCACACGTGTGTCTTCGGAGGCGGCCTGCGCTTCAGCGTGGTCAATGCGCGGTAGTGCTCGACATCGATGGCCTTGGCTCCTGCGTTCGCCAGCCCGAGGGCGAGCGCGGTCTTCACGGCCCACGCCGCAAGGATGCGTTGAGTCGGAGCATCGAGCACGCGCCGGTTGCCCTCCAGCAGCGGGATCAGATGCGGCTTCGCTAGGTTCTCCAGGTCGTTCATCCACCCGTTGTTGCATTCACGGCACACCTTCTTGGCGGCGAGGTCGAGCGTGTCCGTCGTCCACTCGCGCAGGACCGGACCGCGCACGCCCTGCCTGATCGTGTGCGTGACGCCGCCCTGGGCCGGATCTCCGAGGTACGGCATGAGCCACAGCGGCAGGACGTGTTCCTTGGTCACGATGTTGCCTGCGGCCCTGGACATCGGCTCACCGCAGTAGGCGCATGGCTTGCCGCTGGGACGCGTCTGGTCGGGGCTAGTCGTCATCGCGCTGCCTCTCGGCTTGTCCTGTCCTTTGGTTAGGCGGCTTCGTCCAAGAGCACGCCTGAGTCCGTTGCGCCCTCACCCAACGTTGCGTGGCGCATCGGCACCACGGTGCCATCAGGCATCGGAGCCGCGATGCTGGACAGGTAGCGGTCACAGCCCGAGCACACAATGTGCGCGAGGCCGAGCACCATCGGATGGAGATAGGGACCAGAAACGGACGGCTGCCCGTCATGGCCGCAGTAAGGGCACTGCATCGAGTGGACTCCTCTCGGTAGCCACGGAGTGATGTAGGTGTGTGCGGGTCAGGTGACCCGGCTTGCCTTCAGGATGAGCACGAACTCAACCCTCAAGCAAGTCTCAAGTGCCTTCCGCATTCGCAAAGAGCAACGGAAAGATGGCCAGGCGGCGGCATCACACGCGCAAACACGCTGCATCGGGGCCGGTCCCGCCCCGCTCCCGGGGCTCCTGGCTGGAAAGACGGTGGTCGCGATCCATTGGCCGAAGCTAGCACCGGGTGCAAATCCGCATTTTGCCGCATACCATTTGGGCCGGACGGATTGAAAGCCCTGCAAATGGCGACCTTTCCTCAAGGTTAGGCCGGACCGTGGATCCTGATCGCGCACTAGCTGCGGGCTCTTCCGCGCCGGTAATCGGCGTGGACCACACGCCCTTCGTGGACGCCTACGCGCCGGAGAGCCGCGCCGACGCCGAGCGCTTCGGCAAGTTCTGCGCCGTCGTCGGCATCTGCTCACGGTGCCCGAGCCGTGCGTGATTGCGGCGGCCTCGAATCAAAGACAGGTGATGACGCCTCGCTTGACTGAGGCACGAGGCTCGCGCGCCGCAATCCGCAGTCCGAGCCTGCTCTTGCGTTGTCATCAGGCACCCCCGGCGATACCCGCGCGCTGCAAAGGTCACTTAGGGGACCCAATTCGCCAGCGCCGGGACTCCTACGGGTCCTCCGGTTTGTTGGCGCTCGCGTCTATCTGGCCGAGGGTTGTAAGCGCTGTCGGTTCCGATCCGTCCGGTTGTTTCGGTCGATTGGGTGCGAGCACGTACAGCAATCGACCGTTTGCTGTATGATTACGGACGGAAAGTGGCCCCGCGCGACTGACATCGCCGGGGCCATGGCATCGAACACAGGAGGTTCGAATGCGCGTCCTAGCGTACCTGCGCGTGTCCACGGAAGAGCAGCGATCTAGCGGCGCCGGGCTTGAAGCTCAGCGCGCGACCATTGCGGCCGAGTGCGGGCGCCGTGGCTGGAGCGTGGTCCGCGTCGTCGAGGACGCAGGGTTCTCCGCGAAGGATCTGAAGCGCCCCGGCGTGCAGGCCGCCCTCGACGCGCTCAAGCGCAAGGAGGCCGACGCGCTCGTCGTGAGCAAGCTCGACCGCCTCTCACGCTCGATGCTCGACTTCACAGGCGTCATGGCCACGGCTCAGAAGCAGAACTGGGCGCTCGTCGCCCTGGACTGCGCGGTGGATACCACGACGCCCGCCGGTGAGGCGATGGCCCACGTCCTCGCCACGTTCGCGCAGTTCGAGCGGCGGCTGATCGGACAGCGAACGCGCGACGCCCTCGCCGTCAAGAAGGCACAAGGTGTGCGGCTCGGCCGCCCGCGCCAGCTTGCTGACGAGGTGGTGGCCCGAATCGTGATGCAGCGCGAGCAAGGATCGACGCTGAAGGCGATTGCCGACTCGCTCAACGACGACGGTGTACCGACCGCGCAAGGGGGCGCTCAGTGGTACCCGTCGAGCGTGCGCGCGGTGCTGGGATCGGCCGAGCGCGAGCAGGCACCGCGACCGTCCCGGCAAGGTTGAACCGGCGCCAACGTGCGTACAGGACTACACCAATGGGTGGCGCCAGTTGAAAGCGTTGCTCCAACGAGATAGAAGTCGCGCCCGCTTCAGATGACTGAAGCATCAGGGTCACCTACGCGACAAGGACACGGATGGACTTGAACGATCCCGAGCGCCCGGACGGCGCGCAGGAGGCCACGGCAACGGGCGGCCAGCAACCCCCGGGGTGGTACCCAGATCCGGTCGAAGGTGTCGAACGACCACGCTGGTGGAATGGGTCCGAGTGGACGAGGAACTGCCGAGAACCCGATCAACCAGACGTTCGCAGACACTGGGCGCCGCCCGCAGGTCCACGATTGCCGCGGGACGGAACCGCAACTGAACCAACGGACCACCGTCGAGAGCCGGATAATGGTCATCCGGACCGTGGTGGGCTGTGGTCCAGCCCCTCTCCCATGATCCACGCGAGGTGGTCTCGGGCACCGCGTCGCTCGAAGGCAATTGCGGCAACGCTCACCGGCTTGGTAGTAGCGGCCATCGCCTTCGCGGCGGCGAACCGCGGCGGTCTAAGCCCGTCCAGCAGTTGTTCCTCCTGGAACTCCGCATCGGCCGGTGACCGTTTGAACCTGCTGCGCTCGACTGGTGTCGAAGACGGCGATATCGTTGATGGACTCTGCCAGGTTGACTCCTCCAGCAGCCTCAACGAGGTCATCGACGCCGTGTGCGCGAAACGCTACTGCGGCGAAGATGCTGATCCGAGGCTGCCCGGCGTTCTGACCGCCGACGCGCTCGAACAGGAGGTCGCGGACTACGTGCACGAACGCGGCGGGGAATTCGAGTCGCTCGAATGTCCGAAGGACGCCGCTGTCGGCCCCGGCGACAGCACGCGATGTCATCTCGTCGGGTCCAGCGGGGACGAAGCCGACATCGTGCTAACCGTGACAGGCGACACCGAGAACCTGCACGTCGAGGTGGACGCAGGGTAGCCACAGGGGCGCCTCCGAGCCCGTTGCGCTCGCCATTGCTCTGCTTCATCGGTCGTTACCGCTCGCCGTCCTTGACGGAGTACAGCGTCACCTCCGTGGTCTCGGTCGCGGCGGCGCCCGGCGGCGGGGATTGCCGGACCACGACCCAGTTGCGGTCCCAGACCAACATCCTGCCCTGCCCGGTGGCATCGCGTTCGCGCAGGTTGTACAGGCCGACCGCCTGCATCCGGTCCTGGGCGGCCTGATGGTCCATCCCGACCACGTCCGGCACCGTGATCGCCGTGACCGTCGGACGCGGCTTGCGTCGCTTCTTCTTGGGCTTCGGCGTCGGCTCCGGCGTCGGCTCCTCGGTCCTGGTCGGCTCCGGCGTCGCGGTCTCGGCGGCGTCGCTCGTGCCGCTGGCCGAGCTGGCGGTAGCGGAGCAGGTGCGGTCCACGATCAGCTTGACCTTGCCGGAGCTTGTTGTTCCGGCGGGCGGGTCGGTCTCACACACCGTCCAGTTGGACTCGTTCAGGACCCCGAACGTCCCGCCGCCGATCTCCTCGGTGTCGTAGCCGGTCTCCTTCATCGTGCTCTTGGCTACGTCGAGGCGTTTGCCGACCACGTCCGGGACCGGCCCGCTGGCCCCGCCGCACCCGGCCAGCACGAGCACCGCACCAAGCATCGCACCGGCGTGACTGAATCGCATGTCCGTTGGTCCTTCAGGTAGGGGTCGGTGGCGTGTACGTCGCCGCTCCGCATTCAGGGCAGTAGGCGCTCAGCAAGCCCGGCTTGCCGCAGCCCGCGCACGTGCGCGATTGCGCGGCGCCGCAGTGCGAGCAGAAGTTCCCGGCCGTCAGCTCACCGCAGCTCGCGCACGTTCGCGCGGCGGCCGGGTCGTTCCCCGGCGCGGCGGCGAGCCGCCCGGACTCGGCGCCGCCGACAGGCCCGGCCGCGACAGCGGCCCGCTGGGTGCGGTAGTACCAGACGCCCACGGCCGCTCCGATCACGACCAGCGCGACGGAGACGTACCAATACTGCACGGCGATCCCGATCAGCAGGATCACCGCGAACGCGGTGCCGCAGCCGCTGAAGCAGCCGCGGTTGTTCTGGGTGACGTAGACGTTCTGCTGCACGCCGGGCGGCTAGCCGTCCGCTGCTGGACTGCTGAGCTGCTCTGCCCGCTGCGACTGGTTGGAGGGCCGGAAGTCGTGGCCGCAGTTGTCGCACTTCACGAGTCCGCGCTTGACGCTCTTGCCGCACACCGGGCAGTCACGGCTGCGACGGCCGCGGGTCATCAGCCACACCAGCGACAGCGCGACGAACCCGATGAACCACAACACGAAGATCAGCGCGACGCCGATGCCGGTGCCCGCCGCGCAGGCGTCCTGGGCGGTCTGGTTGGAGATCACGCCGTCGCCGGTCTGCGACGCGCAGTCGTTGCCTGCGATTCCGGCGATTATCCAGACGGCGAAGATCACCGTCCAGATGATCAACGCCCAGCTTGTTTTGCGACGCGGCATAGTCACTTCCCCCTCAGTGGTGGCCCTTGGCAGAGGGATGCCTACAGAAAAATGAGAGGTCAGGCAACCCCCCGGTTAAGACGAGTCCGGCGACAGGCGTTCTGGTGTCGCGCCGGGCGCGGCCCGGCCAGCGTACTGCTCGTCAGTGCCCTGACAGGGCCGCTCGCGACTGGTCGTGCGCCTCCACCTCGCGCGGCGCTGCGGCACACGCACGGTGTCTTGCACCGCCGCCGCGACCGGCCCGACATCTCCACCAGCAGCCGCCCGTGGACGACCCCGCGCTGGCTGACGTGACCTGCGCGTCGAGCACAGCGGAGGCGCCTCGACGCCGCACTGGACGCGCGCATTAGCGTGCTCGATTAGCTCGCCCGCCCATGCCGCGCGGCCTACGCCCCCGGCGTCAGCAGCCGCCGTAGTAGTAGATGTCGTTGAGCGTGCCCGCGTCGGACTGCAGGAACTGGCTGCACAGATCGCTCGTGGTGGGGCCGCCGTCGTTGGCGACCTGACGCAGCCGGTCCGGGTCACCCTCGATGGCCGTGAACACCGACTCCTCGTCGGCCTGCCCTGATGGCCCTGTCGGTCCGGTCCGACCGCGCGGGCCGCGGTCACCGCGCGGACCTGGCGCGCCGACGCCGACCGGCCCCTCGGGGCCGCGCGCCCCCGCCTCCGCACGCGCTCCGGCTGGCCCGGCCGGACCGCGGCCGATCACCGCCGCGGCGATCAGCATCGCGACCGCGCACGACACCACCGCCGTCAGCGCGCACGCCGCGATCAGGCCACGCAGCGTGACCGGCCGCTGTAGGCGCGACGGCGCGGGCGGATGGTCAGGCGCGGGATCGAGGACTTCCGTGTCACCGGTCATGCAGAGCACGCTATCCCACGCCGGGGCCCTCGACTGGACAAGTGTTCGACTGGTGAGGTCCCCACGCCTGGTTACGGTCGCCTCTCATAAGCCCGCGGGCTAGGGACTCGATCACCCTCGAAGGCTCTGACGTGACGATGAAGGTCACCGTCGTCGGCGTGCTGGACCCGATGGTCGCGGGCGAGTACGACGAGCCGGAGTCCGGCAGGCGGTTCGTCGGCGTCAGGCTGCTCCGCAACGTCAGCGATGGCACCTACGACGACGGTCCGGGCAACGGCGCCGCGATCATCACGGCGCGCGACGAGCAGGCGGACTCGACGATCACCACTTGGCGGGCAGGTGCGAGTCGCAGTCGGGCATCAAGATCTCCCCCGGCTCCAAGCGCCGCCTGTGCGTCCCGTTCGAGGTTCCCGCCAACCGGAAGGTCAAGACCTTCCAGTTCACGCTGGACTCCGGTTCGGCGACAACACCGGCGAGTGGCGGCTGAGCTAATCCGGTCGGCTGGGTCCAGAAGGCCGTACACCGGGACGCAGCGCAACAGCCGCACGGACTTCAGCTTCCGCATCGCCAGCGCGACCCTCAGCGACGACGGCAACGTCACGATCACCAAGACGCTGCGCCGCGGCGTGCTGCGCGTGACCACCAGCCACTACAAGGCCGAGCGCGTGTACGCGATGAAGGGCGAGCGCACCAACGACGACTACTGGAACTACTGCGTCAACGAGGGCAAGAAGGTGTGGATGCACAACGGGAACGCGTACTGCATCCGGCCCGGGTTCACGTACCGCTCGGTCCGGCTTCGCCGCTGACATGCCGACCGGCAGGCGCCTCACGGCAGAGCGTTCGCGGTCGCGTCGCCTGCTAGCCAGCTAGCCGGGAACGCTCTGCTGGCCATCCACTCGTCGAACGCCGCAGACGAAGGTCCGGCTCCCAGAGCAGCCCGTGCCCGAGGATCGCTTCGGAGGCAGCTGCTTGCTGATCTCGAAATCCGCTCCCGCACCTGGTCGTCGAGTTCCGCCCTCCGCGAAGCCGCGACATGCAACGCCCGCGTCGGAGGGCACACGAGCTCGCCGCTCGGTAAGGTCCGCGCCGTTCAGAGACACGGGAGCGAGCACGGATGCGGAAGTTCATCTCGACAGCAGTTGCCTTCGCGGTGGTCACAGCCGTGGCGGCCTCGGGAGCTCCGGCTCACGCCGCCCGCCGATGCGCGAAAGTGGACACCGCGTATCTCAAGGCTCGCGACGTGCGGATTACCGGCGACTGGACCTGTGCTACTGCCCGCGTGCTGCTGCGGCGCTACTTCAACAAGGTGGTCGAGACCGCGCAGATCGAAGGCGGCTGCGCGCAACGCCGCGACCCCCGGTATGGGGACGGCGGCGGCTGCCAGATCGGCCCCTACCGCTGCTACGCGACGCCCAACGGGAAGCGGATCGCGGGCTCCTGCGAGACCGCGACGCGTGTCGTGAAATTCAGCGAGTTCGATCGCGGCCCAAACGCCTGACTGTCACATAGCTCGGTCGACCAATTCTCATCGAGATCGAGCGCGGACCTCAGAGGTAGGGCGCAAGCGCCGGGATCACGCGCTCGCGGATCAACGTCTCGGCCGCGCGGAGACGGTCGGATGCCCACCACCTCGCAAACCGTCCCTCGGCAATAGCAACGCCGAGCGTCGCATCGTGCTCGTGTACGACAGGAGTCAGCGGGTTTGTGGGTTCGGCGATGTAGCTCATCAGTTGCTCGCCGTCCTTTACGGGTCCGGGCGGGACGAACGTGAAGCTGTGTAGCGGCCGAGCGAAACGGACGCTCACATGGATCCGCTCGATGTTGGCGACCGCGATGTTCAACGCCCGGTGCTTGTCAATCCGGTCAAGCTCGTGAATGAAGGCGAGGAGTTCCCACTCCCCTCCGTGGTACGGCTGCATCGTCTGGATGAGATCCTTCGCGCGCGGATCCACTCCTTGGAGCTTTCGTTGCGCTTGTCGCCCGTAGGCCGTCGCGTCGTCAAAGACGGGGAACTCGGAGGTTCCCGCGACGGCGTCTGGAAGCGGCGGAGGGGTGAATGCCGTCGCGAGCTCGAAAGCGAGATGGTCTAGCGCGGACCGCATGTTATGGACGCAGTCGCCGATCAGGACGCTCAGTTCCGGGGGCGGCTGAGTCGGGATGCGGGCATGCAGGGCGTACTCGCCGGTGTCGCCCACGGGCGCTCCAACGATCGTGCACGCGTTCGCCTTACGCCACCCTTCGATGGCTGAATCCGCAGCGGCAAGGTGATCCCGCGCGCGGTCGAGTTTAAGCACATAGCTCGATGTGGCTTGCGTCATCCCCTAGCTCCTGGGACGTTCGACCCTAGCCAGGAAGCGAGGATGCCGGAGTGTACGCGCGGGCGCACGGAGCGCCTACGTGACCGGAGCGCGGCCCGCTGTCGAGGGCGCGGACCGGAACGGTCCAAAGGGGCCACGCGAGCCCCGCCGTCGGCGTCAGTTGCGCTCGTCGATGGCGGCGACGGCGGCGTCGAAGACCTCCGGCCACACGAGGATCACGTCCCTCACGAGCCCAAAGCATGGGGGCTACCGAGCCAACCAGACTTCCGCATCGTCGTCGTCTGACCGGCGCCGCGTTGCTAGCCCTTCCAGCGTAATGCGTCGCCGAGCCCGTTGGTGCACGTGACGATACGAGCGCGCGTCGTGCAGCGGTAGCTGGCGAGCGTCTGGAACCCAGCGGTGTTGGTGCCGTGCCAGTACGCCCGGCGCGGCTTGCGGCCCTTGCGAACGTCGTAGGCGAGGTCGGAGATCATCAGCGCCGGGCAGGTACCGTCGTTTGAGTACGCAGTCCCACGCAGGTGAAGCTGGCGCAGGCACTTGGCCGGGAGCTTGCGCCACTTGCGCGTCCACTCGCGCGTGTAGGGCTTGGGCTCGAACACGGCGCCATCCTGGCCTTCCTCGATCCGTCCACTGACGTAGCGCCAGGTGCGGCCGTGCCGGAACTGCGCCATGCAGATCGCGGCGGGCAGCCCGTCGTCGTACTCGCCGTCGTCGTCGTTGTCGGCCAGCGGGAAGAACTCCTCGCGCGGGCACAGCGCCCACGCCCTCGCCGCGTCCGACCACGCCGACCCGTACTTGGCGGCCAGCAGCGTCTTGAACGCCGCGGTGGCGTTGGCCTTGGTCAGCTCGAATGGCTCGTACCCGGCGAAGTAGCCGCTGGCGTCCCAGGTCTGGGAGTAGGAGATCCGCGCGCAGCGCAAGTCGTTCAGGCCTACGAGCGCGGGATGCTGGAAGCCAACATCGAACCCGTCGCCTGTCGGGCTGATCGCGCCGTCGGACGCGCCCTCGTAGCCGTTGCGCGTGAACGTCGCGCGGGCGTCCACCTCACTGGACGGGCTGCCGTTCTCGTCGGTGCCGTCGTAACGGTCATAGCGGAAGCTGGCCGCGATCACGCTCGGCGCGTCAGCGGTCAGGTCGCAGCTCGCGCTCAGGTCGAGCTGCAGTGACGGCAGCCGGTGCAACCACGTTGGCGCGTCAAAGATCGCTAGGTGCACGGCGAGCGTGCCCGCCTGGTTGTCGTAACTGACGGTGATCGCCTGCGGGAACTCCGCCTGCTGGGTGATCGGCGGCTGCGGGTTCAGCGACTGCGGCTGCTGCGGGCGCTCGTAGTGCAGCGTGACCGTGCGGACCGCGGCGTCGGCGGCGGCCGCGGGCAAGGTGAGCGCGGTCGCGACGGCGACCGCGCACGCCATCAATCGAGTGGCCCGTCCTGAGCGCGCTGGTGATCCCTTCATCCTCAAGGGAGCAGCACTGTAGCCGCGGCGGCGGCGGCGCGGGGGCGTCTGGCCGCATGTTCGCTCGCGGAGCGGCAGCGTGGCCAGTACCGTGCCGCGGTCGATGACGCGTGTGACCCGCACCGGGATGGTGCTGCTGATCGCGCTGCTGGGTCTTACCGGAATCGCGCGAGCGGACATCCGGACCGGCAGCGCCCCGGATAAGTACCCGACGCCGGAGGACTCCTCGGCCACGCACCCGGTGATGGATCGCACTTCCATCCGCTACGACGACCAGGCCGGGTCCTTGCAGGTCACGCTGAACCTGCTCGACGGGCTCGCCGACCCCGCCGTCACCAGCGCGCTGCGCCCGTGGAAGTTCGGCGTCGAGTTCGGCGACTACCTCAACGGCTCCTGCTTTGGCGATGGGCCGACCTGGCTGTGGATCGCTGGTTCGCTCGGCGACGACACCGCGGCGGTGCTCGACAACTTCTTCGATTTCAACGACACCGTCCCCGACATCCCGGTCACCAAGACCTTCAGCGCCGACCGCCGCCAGGTCACGCTCGCCGTCACCGCCCCGCGGCTGGTCGGGCTGAACCTCATCTGCGCCGAAGCCCGCGTGTTTGACACGCGCGCCAGCTCGCTGGATTCCTCGGACACGTTGGCGTTCCTGCTCGACGGCTTCGACGCCGCCGACGGCGCCATCGCGCGCGAAGTCGCAGACCACATCAGCATCGAGGCCGCCGACCTCGCGGTCCGCCTTCGCCCCGGTCACCGCCGGGAGAACGTGAAGGTGAGCTGCCGGGAGCTGTGGGCGACCGAGTTCTCCTGCAAGGCGGCCGGGTCGCTGCCCGCCGCGCGCGGCGGGGTCCGGCTCACGCTGCGCGGCCGGATGAGCTTCGACGCGCGCGGCGCGCGCAAGCTCGGCGCGCACCAGTCCGGCTGGCTTGCGGACGTGCGCGCCACGCTCTCCTGGAAGCGCTGCCCGCCGGACGCGCGCCCGAAGTCGCTCCGCGGCAAGCCGTGCCATATCACCACCCGCTGGAACGGCACCAAGCCGCTGTCCGACGCCCTTGGCGTTTAGCGACGCGCCCTGCATGTCGGACGACACCGAAGTCGTAGACGCACCCGGCTCTCCCACGCCCCGGTCGCCGTCCCGGATCGGCCGTCCGGTCACGATGCGAACCCTGGTCCTTGCGTGTGTGCTCAGCGCGTTGATGACGTTGGGCGCCTCAGTGGGGGTCTCCGCCCTGCTCATCCGACAGGGACCATCCGGCGCGCGGGGAGCGACGGGGCCGCGAGGTTCGGTAGGTCCCGTCGGAGTCGGCGAGCCGGGACCGTCAGGACCGCCGGGACCGCGGGGGCAGCGCGGCCGTGAAGGGCCGCCAGGAGCGCCGGGAGAAGCGGACGAGGAAGCCGTGTTCACGGCAATCGAAGGCGACCCGGAGCGCGCGAGGCAAGCGGTCAACGACGGTGGGCCGTCAACGTCCGAACTCTGCGACGCGATCTTCTACCAACGCGATTACGAGCCGCTGCGATCCATCTGGTACGACGCCTGCTGAGGCTGACGCTGAGCGCGGCAGCTTTGCGGGCAACGAGAGGCCCGGCGCAGTGCCGGGCCTTCTTGTCCTAGGGTGTCGCTACGGGCACTGCTGTGGGGTGCTTGGCAGTTCCGCCGCTCGTGTCGGACCCGATCACGTACAGCAGCACCAGCAGGGCGATCAGCACGCCAACTACGACGAGCAGTAGTCGCGTTATCCGATGACCAGCCATGTACTCGTTCCCTCGGTAGTGGCGGTGCACGTAGCGGCTCAATCGCATTCGGGAAGCCGTGCTCCCAGGAGTCTCACGCGATCCCTCGTGTCGCGGCTAGTCGCCATTCGGTCCCGGGTAGACGACCTTCTGGCAGACACGGGACACCTGGTTGTCGGTAGAGATGTACCCGAAGCGGTCCACGTTGAGCGAGTTGATCTCCGTCTGAATCTCGGGTAGGCAGTCCTTGATGGTGCCCACCTTCCGGTCCGTCGAGCGCGTGCCCGACTGGAGCGTCGTCACGTCATCCTTCAGCGTGGCGATGTCGCCCTTGAGCGCAGTCACCTCGGACTGCCCGGCGGTATTGGCCCTCGCGTCGGCCTTTTGCGCGAGAGCCTTCGCCGCCTTCACCTGCGACTGAAGAGCGCGGATGGCATCGGCCTGCTGCGAGTTGGTAGAGGATAGGCCGCTGGCGGTCACGACCAACGCGATCGCGAGGCCGACCACCGCCACCACCAATACAGCGATGAGAGCGCGTACCGCCTTCATCGGCTATCGCAGGCGGCCGTTGACGCAGTTGAAGCCGTACTTGCGGTACTGGCTCTTGTAGCGCACGGCGCAGAACTGCCCGCGCTGGAGGCACTTCGACTTGCCCCCGATCTTCGCTTTCGTGCACGCCATGTGAGCGATGGCGTCGCTCCGGTCGGCGCTGTACTTCGACGTGCCGCGACCGACCGACGACGCGACCGCACCGCTTGTGCTGGCACAGATCGCCTGAAGGTAAAGATCATGCGCCGTGACCCCGGTGTTGTTGAACATGATCCCGCCGACGAACGTGCCGTACGCCTTGACGAAGCCCACGTCAGCGATGGACGACACGAACCCGGTGCCGATGACAACCTTCCCCGCCGGGCACTGCGCCATCCACGAGACCGGGGTGACGCCGTTCGGCCCGAGGTCGATGTGCTGCGACTCGACGGTGACAACGCCCGCGAGTCCCGGGGCGCCGGGAGCACCAGCGGGACCGGCAGGACCAGCAGGCCCCGGTGCGCCCTGCATCCCAGCGCGCGCGTCCCGGCCGAGGTCGGCCTTGGCCACCGAGCCGTTCTTGATGTCCTTACCGGTGATCGTGCCGTCCTTGATCTGCGCGCTGGTGATCTTCGACGCGGCTACGGCGCTGCCGCTCATCGCAAGGACGACCGCGACGACGCCGAGGATGTTGCCCGGCCTGAGGAACTTGCTCATGCCAGGTCCGTCCACACGTTGCACGCAACCGGCGCGCGCGCCGGAATCCTTCTCGTCCGCATCCTTGCCTCCTGTTCGACCAGCGTTGGTGACGGCCGGGAGCTATACCGGACGACAAGGTCCGGATCCACTCACGAGCCCCTACTCCTAGCCAGGCCGCACGTTTCAGGCATTGCTCATGTCTGTGCGCGAACACGTGCGCCCCCGGACGATCCCTGGCGGGCCGCAGAGACGAGCTAAGACCTCGATGAACGACGGGCTGGCGGCCGAGCACGAGATCGGCCAGCATCCGCGTGGTCGTGGACGGCACCCTCGCGGGCTGCGGACATGGATGTGCGGTCTTCGGATCCCAGCTAGTAGAAGACGTAACGGAACTTCGTCCCGTTGCAGAAGCGCCGCAGCTTGGTGCCGAGCGACGAGCCGTGGCTGCGGTTCTCGTGGCTGGGGACGTAATCGACATCGGCCATCCAGCCGCGTGGATTGCTGCCGCGCACGAGGCCCTTGCCGCGCCCGCGCGCGACCGCTGGCGGGTACTCGTCGCGGTCATCGCCCGCACGCGTCGGCACACCCTCCAGCAGCCGACTGCGACGCGCGTCCGCGCCCGGGCGGTTGAGCACGAGCACCGAAGGCCAGCCCGCCTTGATCGCCGCCAGCGCGTGCTTACGAATGTTGGGGTACCTCGTCGCAGAGAAGCTGATCGACTGCACGCGGGTCGGCTTGCTGCAACTCGGCTTGGACGGGGCGGGCGTCGGCGTGGGCGCCGGAGCCGAGCCGCCGTCGTCGTCGTCGCCCGGGTTCAGGCACGGGCACGGCAGCGACTCGCAATAGATCCCGTCGCCGTCGCCGTCGCGCGTATCGGCGGCACGCTGCGCGGCCGCCTGATTCGGGTAGTCAGCGCAGGTGGCCGACGCGCGCGCGACCGGGGCATCGAGCGGCCGTGCGCTCGCGGTCGGCGCGAGCACGCCCAGGCTGATGACCACACCGATGACGAATCGCGCAACCACATTCCCCTCCGTAGGATCGTTCAACCTCTCGTGAGCGCGCGACTCTAGTTGCCGAACCGGACGACGGCCAGGCTCTACTCGACCCCGCTTTGATCACTGGCGGGATCGCGTGTCTAGACTCCCGCAGCGACGGTCAACGGGGAGTCCGCTATCGGCGGCTCAGGTCCTCGCGGTTCGCCCTACGATTGAACCCGAGGGCCGCCTAGGTTGGTGGCCTTCGGGTTACATCCTGATCTTGTCGCTCTCAGGACGGCGCTCCCGGTCTTTGACCACGTCCTCTCTCATCAGGAGTTCGAGTATTGCCTCTGCGGGCGTCACGACCGCGACGCCCGCATTGATCTCCGTCACGATGTCCTCGCGCCCGGCGGCCTTCTTGGCGATGTCGTAGTGCGCCGACACCAGTCCCAAGAAGCCGAACACCGTGAATGGCCGGACGATGGTCATCGTTTCACCCGGCTTTCGGAGGTTGGGCACCTCGACGGCGGTGCTTGCGTCTGGCGATGTCCATAGGACAGGGGAGCCGCTATGTCCTCCCCAGGATCGGCACTCGGCGAGGTAGCCGCCAATGCGCTCGGTGTAGCCGCCCTGCCGCCTGACCAGAATCGGCTCGGCAGGCATTCGCGAGATGTGGCCGAACCGGGCGATGGGAAGGTTCCGTGCCTGCCCCGCATGCTGCGCGAACAGACCGAGAAACGCGACTTCGTGCCCGACCTCAACGGGCGCCCCGCCTAGCTGCCCCAGGACCTGTTCCCACGGCGAACGGCGGCCCCAGAAGCGGTGCTCCGCATCCACGAACTGAGTGGTTGGCACGAAGCTCATCCGCAGATCGACCTCCGGCCGCACGAATGCGAGCAGGGCGACATCTGCGGTGTCGTGGCTGTACCAGTCCTCGCGTGAGGTCGGGATGTCCTCGTACCCGTCCCCCGAAGATCGGTTGACGCGGATGTACAGCGGATCGGCCCCCGCCTCCTCGATGTTGTGGCGGGCAGTCGCCACGTAGCCCATGCCGACCTCCTCGCCAACCCGCAGCACGCCGTCGCGGGGCTCCAGCACGCTGACGAAGAAGCCTGTCGCTCTGGGCTGCGGGTGTACGGGGCCGTCGTCGCCCTGATGGTCCGTGCACAAGAAGGCGACGGAGGCGATCTGGCTTTCATGGATCTTCATGGCCGCGAGATGGTCCCACGGCACTCGGACCTATGGGAACACGCGTTCGTGACCAGCCAAGGGCGACCGCTGTCCCGCTTCCGCCGAGCCTGGCCAACCGCAACCTGATGATGGTCAGGGCAGCCGCAGCCGAGCTTCTCCGTATCGAGACTTCGACGTGCGCTTTGATCGCGCGCTCGACCTTGCTCGCAGCGTCCTCGATGCCCCACAGCGCGCGCTCGATGTCCTCCAACCTCATGTCGGTGGTCTCGCCGCGCATCAGGTTCACCATCAACTGGCCGAGGCGCTGATCGCGGTTGCGCCGCAGCCTCCAGACCTCCTTCAGGAGGCCGAGCACGTCGGGAATACGCTCGATAGGCCGGCCATCGGGCCGGAACGCCGGGCGTTTCAGCGCACGGTGATGGGGCGGTGGAGAGTGTCCTTGGCGAGGATGAGCGTGAGCACGTAGCGGCCGGGCCTCAGGCGCGTGTGTGTGCGGAATTCGAGCGTGCGCTTGCCGATCCGGTGACCGATGGCGAGCGCGCGTCCTCGGCGCGAGAGCCGTGCTCGGACCGCGCGGGAGTTGCCCGCGATCCGGCAGGTGAGCTTGCGACCATTCGGCGTGCAGCGGATGCGCCCGATCTGCGGGGGCTTGCCTGCCGGGCCTCGGGCACCCGTGGCGCCTTGCGGACCCGGGGCACCCGTCGCGCCAAGCGGACCCGGAGCACCAGTGGTGCCTTGTGGACCTTGAGCGCCGGTCGCGCCCCCGGGACCGGCCGCCCCCTGGGGACCCGCTGGGCCAGGCGCGCCGCTGGGACCTGCCGGTCCGGCGGGTCCAGGTGTGCCCGACGGCTCATCCTGCACGTAGAAGCGCGTGCGCGTTTCGATGGTGTCGCCGTGCGCGTCGGTGGCCGTCCAGAGCGCGTCCCAGCGGCCAGGCGTAAGGCCCCTGATGAATCCACCCTCGTCGCGATCGACGACACCCCAGAGCTGCTCCCCCGTGGCAAGCTTGGTGAGCGTGACCCCCACGGTCGGGGCCGCCACACCGGGGATCATTCCGCCCCCGGTCTCCGCAAAAAAGCGAAACGAGCTGCCGTAGATCGACTCGCCGGAGATCGGCGCGGTGTCCGTGACACGAGCGACGTCGAGCGTGATGCGTCCTCCGCTGGTCTCGTCAACCTGGACGGGCGGCGGGCCATCAGTGGTCACATACGTGCCACCGGCATCGCAGATCGCAATGCCGGGGTTTGTGTAGATCACACTGTCCGCCTCGCAGACGCCGGTCGCCGCGCCGTCGGCGTTGGCGTGGAAGCTCAGCCGACCGACCCGCAGGCGTGTGAGCACGCGCCCGCTCGCTCCGCCGCGGTGGAGTTCGATCGCGTCGCCCGCGTCAAGCGAGGGCAACGCGGCATCCAGGCGACCCCCGGATTGGCCCACGGGCAGCGAGAGGCCGTCTCGCTGGCGTGTCAGCGTGTAGCCGCCGGCGGTCAGCCCCGAACACGTCACCATGGCGATGACCAGGTCGCCGTCGCAGGTGACCGGAGTCGCCGCGCCAGGGAGGTTCGCCGGCAAGGCGATCGCGACGAAACCATCAAGCACGTTCGCCGCGCTCATGACCTCCCGCATCGGCTCGATTTCGACGGCGTCGTCGGCCGTGATCGGCGCCAGGTCAGCGGGCACCGCGCCCGACGTCGAGAGGTCTATGGTGGTCGTCGTGTTGCCGCGGGTGACCCGCGCCACGCACGTCCCGCATCCCTGGAAGCTAAGCCCATTGGCGGCAATCGCGACGACAGTGCCGAGAGATGTCGCGCCGGGTTGCGGTGCGCCCGCGGTCCCAATTGCGAACGCGTTGTCCGACTCGCCACCGGGGTCGGCGACCGCCACGCGCAGCTGGTCGCCGTCGGCAAGGACGTGACGCGCGAGATCGACAGACCAACTCCCATCCGCAGAGTCGACGTGGCCGGACGCTGTCTCGATCGCTCGTCCAGCGCGCTGCAACGTCACCGCGACCGTCGAGCCGACGCGCCCCGCGCCGACGTCACCCGATATGCGCCCCGCGTGCAACCTCATGCGGTACAGGGCGATGTCAACACCATCGCTGGGAGGCGACGTCGGATGACCCTCGTACGGCGAGATCTGCGTGCACGACACCGAATGGCCAGCGTCGGCCGGCCCAGGGCGGTAATACCAGTCGTGCGGATCGAGCCCCGCGATCGTCTGGCCATCCCGCTGCCACTCGTACGTCGGCCCTCCCGGTCCGGGCTCCAGGTTCGAGTAGCAATCGAGAAACGACTCGTAGCGCTCGATGTGCGGCTTCTGCATCGGCGGCGGATCGGCCGCCGCGGGCCGAGGCGCAGAGAGCAACACGAGCGCCGTGCAGGCGAGCGCCCCCGCCGAGAGAGAATTCCGGACCGCCGACATGGCGTCGCATTGAACAGCATGGCCTCCGCAACACCCCCACTCGGACGACTAGTCCTGAGTCTTGCGCGAGCGTCTCTAGAGCGCCGGGGTCGTGGATCTCGGCGGTGAACTCGATGAGACTCCGCTCTGCGACCGCTCGGCGGGTTGACTGTGCCTGGATGACGCATGAAGGTGGGTGCAGTCCCAGCACGAGTCGTCACCAAGCAGCCTCATTTGCTGCCATCCGCGCTGCTCGACTTCGCGGACCGAGATATCGCCGCGCGGCTTGGAGCGCGCCATCAGCGATACTCGGCTACGTGACCCGCGAAGACATGATCGCACGGTCTCCCAAACCGAGCGGGGAGACCGTCACGCTGGTGCGCCGACCCACGAAGATCGCGCTCAGGAACGCCGAAACTGGCGAGGAGATTGTGATTCGCCGCTGCCCCGACTGCTCGACGGCGATACAGCACCCGAGGGACATCTGGGCCGAGTGCCCCGTCTGCTCTCTCGTGAGCTACGGCTAGAGCGCCACTTCGCCGACCCCCGCATGCTGCCCGTAGCGCGCGCCGGGCCAGCGATCCATGGGACCCGATCCTGGCGGCTGGGACTCCGACAGGCCCTCCGGTTTGTCGCGGGCTCGTGGCGGCGTCGGCACGAGCCGCCGCCGACGGCGCAATGTCGGGCGACTGGACATTCGTTGAGCAGACAGGACCTCCGTATAGATAACGAATCCGAACTGGAGATACGCTCGCTCGCCGAACCACCAAAGCGGGAGGGCAAAATGCGCAAGCGCAGTACACCCGGGATCATCCTCGGAATCATCGCGGTCATGCTGGCCTGCACTGGCTCGGCCGTCGCCGGGAGCCTGATCACCGGCAAACAGGTGAAGGACAGTTCCCTCACCGGCCAAGACATCAAGAACCACTCGCTCGGAGCGGCCGAGTTCTCCAACAGCGCACTGTCGGCGCTCGCAGGCGACAAGGGTCCCGCAGGTCCGCAAGGTCCCGCAGGTCCGCAGGGTCCCGCCGGTCCCGCCGGTCCCGCCGGTCCGAGCGTCCAGGCGTCGCCGCCGCAGACCACGAAGCTCACGCGCGTGCAGACGACGTACACCAGCCTGCCCGACGACTTCTCGGGCGGAGCGGCCACCTGTCCCTCCGGCTCGCGCATCGTGTCGGGCGGCTACCTACACGACATCGCCGGTCAGGGCGAGGTGTTCGCCAACGGCGGGGCGCAGGACGGCACCTCATGGATCGTCGGCGCGTTCAACTACGGCACTACGAGCGGCACGCTGACCGTGTTCGCCTACTGCTCGCAGGCGGGTGTCGCCGTCGCCTCCTCGGTCCAGTCGCGTCACGCAGCGGCCATGCGTGAGGTAGCCAAGCTGGCGAAGGTCAAGCACCCCCACTAGGGAACTGCTGAAGTCACGAACGCCTCGAAGAAGACAGGGCCCGCCGGATGGCGGGCCTTCTCCGGTTCGCGACCGATCGAGCGTGCTAGCTGGGCCGGTGGTGTCCGGGCGCCACGCGGATCCCTACGAGCGGGTCACGATCAGCGCAAGCAGGTCGGCAACGATGAAAGCGAACAGCGCGGCTTGCCAGATGAGCCAGCCCTCCCATTCGAGCGGGTGCCGCTTCGGGCGGTGGCTCCTCCGATTGAGATCGCCGAGACCCAGCGCGAGTGCGTGGTCCGTGACGCGCTCGGAGAAGTTACCCGCGCGGTCGTCGAGCAACCGGAGGGCATACATCGCCGTCGCGCAGGCGAGCACGCCAGCGAGCGCGACGGACGTGGCGACGGTCCAGCCCACGTGGGCATCCGTGAGGACGCCCAGTAGGAACGCTTGGACGACGAGCGTGAGGGTTGGTGCTTGCCACATGAACCCATCGATGGCCAGCCGACGACCCTCCAGCAACATCAACGCCCGTTCACGCTGTTCGCCCGTCATGGCGCGAGCGTACGGATGCCGCCGTATGCGACGGTCTCAGTCCCGCGATGGCTCTGATTCCCCGCGATGAGTCACGATCGTCGCCGCACGATGTAGAACTCCGCGGCGATGGCATACGACGGGGCGCGCGTGAGGGCCTGCGTTCTCGCCGGTGGCCACGCGTAGGCGGTCGGACGGTTCCAGTCGTGCTCGATCCTCAAGTGCGAGACCGAGAGGGCCGAAACCTGGTCTGACAATCGGCGCGCGTCGTGCGCCTCACGCGAAGACGGGGTCGGATGCTTGTTGAACATGATGGCTGCTCTACAACGGAGCATCGAAATGCAATGCCCTTTGACATCGGGGTTTCTGAACGGCGCCGTCTAAGGCGTTGGCTCGTTACCGGGGTTTCCATAGCCGCTGCCCTCTGCTTAGCTGGCTGCGGCGAGGCAACGGAAGGCGGCGCGACTCAGGCGAACTGCAATGGCACGAACGGCAACGCGGCGGTTGCGGCCTGTCACCCAGGCGATCAGGCGATCCAGGACGCCTGTCCCGATAACAGCAACGGCGAGGACTACGCCAGTCCGACCGACGCCTGTCTAGAAGCCGTACGCACCTCCGGCTGATCCGAGTAACTCGAACTGCGGCGCAACGCTTCCACGTCCGCGCCAGCCACCAGCACCTCGACCGCGAAGTGAATCTCGACGGCGCCGGAATCAGCGTCGAGGAAAAGGGCACAACCGCCGAGGGCGACGAGATCCTGCCCGCGCGGGGCGAGGTCGCGCACCAGCCCGCGCTAGGAGCGAAGGCACGCCCCGATGACCTTGGGAACGAACGCGCCGCTCGGCCCGTCGTCCCGCGGGCGGCCTGTCCAGCAGACCGCACCTGCGTCGCGGTAGATCTCCAGACGCATGTCGAACCGGGCGTCCGGCAGCAGCGAAATGTCCATCTTGCCGTGGCACGTGAAGCTGTTCGTGTTCGTGAACGGGTGGCGGCACGACAGCGACGTGCCCTGCTTGCCTGATGACGGCGGCGCTTTCGCGTGGAGTTGCGCGAGCACCGAACTCTCGAGCGCGTCCCGCTGCACTGTGGGGCCGAACGGCAGCACGACGATCAGCGCGATCAGGACCCCGATGACAAGCACGGCAAGCGCGCTCGCTACCGCCCCGCGCGGCAGGGTGCGCGGCTCAGGTATCAGCGGGCTGTCGTCGCGTTCGAGTTCGGCGAGGACGTGACGGCTCCGGCCGCAGCGAGGGCAAACGCTTCGCGACGACGGCAAGCCCTCGCCGCACGCGACGCAGCGCGCCGCCGTCCACGCCGTGCTCTCGCCCACCGCGCGAGAGTACCGGTTCGGTTTCGCGCTCGCTGATCGTTCGCCTCGACCTTCGCGGGGTTTGCCGCCGCGGTCAATGGTCAGCGTGGCCACGCAGGTCGCGCCCCGCGTCTAGCTGACATCTAGCGGCGGGGGTTGGGCGGGTTGATGCTCGCGACGGGCGCCCGCCGCAGCGTCGCCTTGGAGAGCCGCTGAGCGACCGCGGACAGCGTGCACGTCACCGGCGCGCTGGCGGACGCCTGCGCGGGCGTGTAGAGCGTCGCGGTGACGGTGCGCCCGTCGGCGGCCAGCCGCGCGCCGGAGCCGGAGCCGACGCCGACGTTGCGGGTCTTGGTGCGGTAGGTCTGCGTGCAGTTGAGTTGACGGCGAGCGGCGCGCCGGACGCGAGCTGCGTGAGCAGCGCGCGCGGGGCGTGTGCGTCGAAGCGGACGGTCAGCTCGCTCCAGTCGCCGGAGAGCCCCTCGCACAGGTGCGCGAGCTACTCGACGCCTCCGATGAGCGCCTGAACGAGCTGCGGGAAGGGCATCGCCTGATCGTGCTGCGCGACGGCGCCGGGCGGATGCTGGTTCCTGCCTTCCAGTTCGACGACGGCGACACGCCGCTCGCGCCGCTCATCGAAGCCTTCTGGACACTCGCCGCGGCGACCGTGCGTGAGTGGACCGCCGCGTTCTGGTGCGTGGCCGCCGACGACGCGCTCGATGGCGTGTCGCCCGCGGTGTCGCGCGCGCCGGGCGCGACCCTCAGCGGCTCGCACGAGTCGCACGTCAGGAGGGCGCGCTTAGCCGCCTGACCCTCGACGCATGGCGGCGCCGCGGAGCGCTCGTCGAACGCGCCGGACACTGAGGCAGGAGCACCTCTGTCGGTCGTGCAGCGCCATCGTCGGACGCGGCTACTCGTGGGCGAACGGGTGATAGGGGTGCCAGTCATCACGCGGCACCACCGGCGCCCATCCCGCCGCCACGTCTTTCCAGCAGCGGAAGAGGTTCTTGAGCCTTTGCTCAGGGGCCATCGTGATCGGGTCCGGAAGGACCTTCGCCTCCCACCACCAGGACACGCCCCACCCCGGCTGCGTACCCGGAGCGACCCGGCCGTGCTCGTCTCGGACAACACCCGACACCAGGACGAAATTCTGCAGCACCTGCCAGATCCTTGCGGCTCCTAGCATCGGCCCGTGCCGACCGAGCCACCCGACGACGTGTGGCCAGACGAGCTTCACTCGTGACGACCCGCGCTAGGAGCCGTCCTGGACCGACACGCAGGCGAGTGACCGGCTCGACGGCATCCCTGGGCGCGCTCGACCGCACGGAGAAAGGCCGGGGCGCAGCACCGCCGGGGCGAAGCCACTGGCCTCGACGACGTGTAGCCCTCTTGCGAGTCGGAATGTCGCGTGGATCGTCGCCGCCCGTCTGGAGCCGTCGAATCCCGCAGCGCGCCGCCGGGAGCGGAGGGTGCTCTCGAAGTTGCGGTGCGTTGGACGCCTGAGCGATTGACCGTCGCGCAAGGCAGTGAATACAGTCCGCCGATGCCACTGGATGACGGCAAGGTCGGAAGCTGGCGGGAGGAGCGTGACGCCCGCAAGGGGCGCGATCCGCTCGCTTCCGCAGTGCCCGACGTTGGTAGCCGCACCGCTGCGGATGGACCTGACAATGCGGCGAGCGAGCGAAGCGCCGCAGAGCGAGCCGGATGCAACGGCATCCTCGCGATGCTGTTTGCGCCGCCGCTGCTGCTCGTGTCGTTGTTCTTTCCTTGGTACAGCTTCGATGGTGGCGTCGGGGACAGCGTCCGAATCTCGGCATGGGAGGCGTTCCAATGGATCGACTTGTGGATGGCCGGGGTCGCCCTCGCCGCGCTCTCGCTGGTCGTCTACGCGGTGATCGCAGCGGTCCAGGCCGCGCGCAGTACTCCCGACAACGCGGAACCGGACCCCATTGCTGAGCGGCGGCTTGAGGAGCGGGTGACGAGGATCTCCAACCTCGGACGATTACTGGCGCTGGTAACGCTCACCACCGTCATCTGGAAGATCGTCGCGCCCGATACCGCCGAAGGCGGATTCCTGTTTGGCGGCCACGCGCTCATCAACGCCACCCCGGCATGGGGCGCGTTCGTGGGCGCATTCGCCACAGCGTCATTGCTGTACGCGTTCATGTCCTTCGAGTGGCTCATCGAAGTGTCTGCGGGAGACCGCATCAGCGCTTGACCAGCCGCGGTAGCGCAAACGTCAACGCAACGATGAGGAACATGGTCAGCCAGACGGGCCGTCGGGCATCGGTCCAGGTCACGGGTTCACGCTCCTTCTCGCTCCGTGCCTTGGCGCTGCGTGAGGGCGTCCGTCGCCTCCCAGAGGTCGCCCAGGGCTTGGAGCGCCTTTCGACGGGCGCCTCCAAGTCGATGGCGCTCTGCCGCGATGACGGCTCCGAGCCGGACGCGTGCGTGGGCGGGATTTGCGTCCACGTTCGGTGGCCGATGCACGTCCTTGAACACGCCCTTGCTCGCGCGCTGGCCCTGTAGGGCTCCCACGAACCGCTGAATTTCGGGGCGCCCGACGGTGTTCGACCAGCTCTTGGCCTGGACGTAGATGAGATCGAGGCCGAGCTTGTCCTCGCGGATCACGCCGTCGACGCCTCCGTCGCCGCTCCTGCCGAGACGTTCGGCTGCGTCCTCACGCGAGCCGCCATAGCCCATCGCCTGGAGGACGTCGAGCACGACCTGCTCGAAGAATTCGTCGGATTGCTCGCTGAGCGATCCAGAACCTCGCTCACGAGCGCGGCGCGGAGCTCGCGGTACGCCGACGCAGCGCGCTCCTCGGGCGTGGCGACGTCGGCGACCGCGAGTTCGGCCTGCACGCTCTCCTGGAGACCCGAGCCGCTGGGTGATGCGTTGCGCGAGACGAAATCCCGAAACTCCGGAAGCGGGTTAGCGTGGACTTGTCGACGCGATCGGGATAGTCGCGTAGGACCTGTCGCCCTCGATCGTTGATGCGGTAGACCGACCGGCGTGGCCGATCGAGCAGACCGGCGCGGTACAGGTAGGTGAGAGCCCACCCGACACGGTTCCGGAGCGTCGTGTCGCGGCCGCTCGGCAGGCGTTCTTCGACGTCCTCGTCGCTCAGCTGGTACTCGCTGATCATGCTCTGGCGGATCGACGCGGCGGTCCAGTCGCTGCCATCTTCCGTGAGCTCGAGCACCGGACGCATGAGCGTTTGGTAATCCGGGACCGGCACGTCGCGAAACCCTATCCGGCGTTTCGGCGCGCGTCGGCCTAGATCATGCGCGCTGACACCCGTCCTCACGTTCAAGCCTCGGGTTCGTACCTCGCGCTCGGGTGGCCCCGACGTGCGGAGAGCACGCTGTGGGATCCGTGGGATCCCGCTCGCGCCACGCGCATCAGTCGCAGGGTCTCAGTCGTGTGGCCCGCGAAGAGGTCTGAGACGGCCCAGAACGTGTTGATGCGATCGCGGGGCGCTAGTCGACGAGCCGTGTGACTTCAAAGTCCGCGAAGCTGCCGTGCCCTTGGAGTGCCCCCTGGACGAGCCTCACGGCGTCCCGGTCTGTCGCGGCCCATGTGCCCACGGTCGTGTTTGGCTGCGGCGTGCGGGTCGGGAACAGGTGATCGCCCTGGATGCGCTGAATCGACGGCCCGAGCGCGGCGGCGGCCTCCGGAGAGAGCTCGCCGGTGAAGCGCACGACGTGGCGCGCCATGCCGCGCAGACGATCATCGTCGTCCTGCTCGCTCACGGCGTGCACGATACGACTCGGTTGGCGACCGGCCGCGCCGTTACGCTCGCGGACGTGAGCAAGCCCTCGTCCGCCGAGCTTTACGCGCACCTCCAGGGCCTCGTCGGCGAGACGATCCTGACGGTGACCCGCTTCGAGAACACGATCCTCAACGTCGACGACACGTTCGCGTACGTGTTCACGGACCGCACGGACGAGGAGAAGTATCCGGACGGCGACAAGGTCCCGATCCAATGGGTGGAACAGGGAGCCGAGACGCTGTACTCGGACGGAGTCGTCGTGCTGGACGAGCTCCCGGGCAAGTTCCGGAGCGCATTCATCGGCGCGGTGCTCCTGACGCTGCCCAACACGGTCGGCCGTACGGATCCGGCGCGCGTCGAGCTCACCGCGAGCGAGAGCGAGACCGCGCTGCCCCAGCTGGACGTCGATCGCGTCTACAGCTGGGAGGAGCTCGCGGACGTCTTCGGCTTCAAGGCGGGCTACTTCTCGGTCGCAGGCGGCATGGTGCCGAGCACCGCAACGGGGTCGCTGCTGCTGATCACGCACCCCGAGGGCGGCAAGAGCTTCAATTACGGCGATTATTGGGACGGCGAGCGCCTGATCTACACCGGGAAGGGCAAGGTCGGCGATCAGCAGCGCACCGGCCAGAATCTCGACGTCGCCGAGAATCGCCGACCGCTGTTCGTGTTCGAGGGCGCCGGGCCCAGGCAGCTGCGTTTTCTCGGACGGGCACGCAAGATCGAGGAACGAACCGCGCGCGCCCCCGACGACAAGGGCGACATGCGCGACGTGTTCCGGTTCCGGCTCGAATTCGGCGACGGCACCGCCCCAGCCCGCCGCCCACCTTCGGGCACGTCGTCGCGAACTCGACGACCGAAGCCTCGACCGTTCGACCCTGACCGCCCGCCGCCGCGCCCGCCCGAGTCACGCGGTGAGAGCGCGAACCCAGAGGAGACCGCCGCGAAGCAGGAGCAAGCGAACACCGGCCATCACGCGATCCTCGTCTCGCTCTACCGCAACCTTGCGGCGTTGGGTTGCACCGACATCGAAGACAAGCATGGCGCGATCGACCTGTGGGCGACGCGCCCGGACGGTGTGCGTGTGATCTTTGAGGCCAAGACGATCACCAGCACCAACGAGGTCGAGCGAACCCGTGCTGGACTTGCTCAGCTGTACGAGTACCGGCTTCTGGACGGGGCGCCGGAAGACGAGCTATGTCTCGTCGTCAACCGCGCGCTGACCGTGCGGCGCCTGAATCTGCTCGACGAGCTCGGCGTGGCTGTGCTCGAGGTGTCCGGCTCCGACCTCGCGGCGGGCAACGATCTCGGCACTCGGCTCATTGACCAACTGACGGCGTAGCGGTGCACGCCTCACGTCTTGCGAGCCCTGGCACTCGAAGATTCCACTTTGTCCACCGAACGCTTGCGTCAAGTGGACAATACGAGTAGATTGTGGCTCTGGTACGTCGATTTCTGACCGATAGGACTCGTAGCCCTGAACCCGCTTCCCGCCAGCGATGCCCGAGTCGCCATCGCCTACATCCGCACATCGAGCGCCGAGCAGGGCAAGGCGTACGGCCCTGACGCGCAGCGTGCCGCCATTCGCGCGTTCGCCACGCGCGAGGCCCTGACCGTCGCCGCAGAGTTCCACGAGGACATCTCGGGCACCGTCGCGGCCGAGGAACGACCTGGACTTCAGGACGCGCTCGCCTCCGCGTACCAGCATGGCGCCGCCTCAATCGTCGTCGCCGAGCGCTCCCGCTTGGCGCGCGAGGAGTACGTCGCCTACGGCGCGCTGCGGCTGCTGCGGTCGGCCGGTCTGCGGGTGCTGTACGCCGATGGCTCGAACGGCGACGACGAAGGCGCGCTTTTGCTCGATGGCATCGGCCATGTCATCGCCGCGCACGAGCGCCGGCGCATCGTCGCGCGACTCAAGGCCGGGCGTGACGCCAAGGCCGAGCGTCACGGCGCGAAGGCTCGTGCTCAGGGAGGCAAGCTGCCCCACGGGTACCGCCGCACCCGCAATGGCCTCGTGGAGATCGACCCCGACGCGGCAGCCGAGGTTCGACGCATCTTCGAGCTTGTCCGTTCCGGCTCGACCATTCGCGCGACGGCCGAGACGATGACCGCCGAAACGGGACGGCTGTGGGCGCGCAACGTCGTTGACCGGATCGTGCGGCGCGAGGTCTATAAGCAAACCGAGCCGGCGCGCATTATCGACGCGCGGGTTTGGAACGCGACTCAGGCGGCGCTTGCCTCGCGTCGCCGCCGGGCTGCCTAGTCCGACGCGCGTAGCCACGTTGCGACACGCGGACGATGTACCAACGGCCGTTCTTGCGTGCCGGTCGCTGGTCGGAGCCGACGATTGCCCCCGCTCGAAGCAAGTTCCTCAGCGGCAAGCCCGGCCGATGTGTTAATCCGCGAGCAGACCAGCCTCGTCGAGCCACGTTGCAGCCTCAACAGCCGTCGCCTCGGCCTTGCCGCGCTGCCGCAGCTTCTCCTGGATGAACGATGAGTAGGCGTCCATGAGGCGGGGGGGCGGCCGTGGCCGTTCGTGGGCTGGACGGCGAAAACGATTGGGAGCGCGGTCCTGCGGTCGCCGTCACGATGGGACATGGCGGTAACCAGACCGCGCTCCGCCGCGCTTAGCGTCGCCTCGGCTCTTCGAATCCGAGGTCGTGCAGCTTTCGCACGAGGTCGTCTCCTGCGGCCCGCGAGGAGATCGAGATGCGCTTGGATTCCGGCGCGTTCTGTCCCTTATCCAGCCTCATGATGGCTGCGCGCGGGTTCGACTCCGGCTTCCAGCCCGCGTCGCCAACCTTGGTCTTGCCTTCCGCCATGCGGCCCTCCTAAGGGCTCGTGTGAACGATGCCCTACAGCTAGATACGCCACATCGAAGTTGCGGGTGAAGCCGAGAACGCGCCAACTTAGCCACGCTGAGACCGGCGAACAGCCGGTGGTCGTCATCCGCCAGTGCCCTGAACGCACGGCCCAAATCATGCACGATGCCGGCGTCCACGCCGAATGCCCCGTGTGCTGCCACGTCTCGTTCGGCTAGCGGTTCCACCCGGACACGACCTGGCCGAGCGACTGAGCCACCCCGGCCCGGTCAGTCGAGCAGTTCAGCGGCATCGAGCGCGACTTTGTCGCCAGCCGTGATGGCGACCTCCAGCACGATCTCGCAGTCGCAGAACCCGCCGCGCGCGCTGAAGTAGGCGAGGCTCGACGCGATCGCGTCCCCGCGGAGCCCCATCGCGCGCATGATCGCCTGCGCCTTGGTCGTGGTGGCGTCGCAGCTCCACGTCCCGGCTCGGCCGTCGTCGACGAGGTCGATGCCTTCGCGCCCGCTGAGGCGGTCAAGGAACTCCGGGAATCGGGGATGGTCGATGGAGAGAATCGCAGTCATGTTGCCGATGCCGGTCGCTCTATTGCGGTGACCACCCGACCGATTCGCAGATGTCTTGCTTCTGCGAGTCCCACGAGCCGAAGTCACGCGAAAGGATGTCGCAGTACGCGCGCGCAGCATCGCCGCATAGCTCGTTCCCGAATCCGTTCACGATGCAGCCGTCGTAGTCGATCGGCGTGCCGCGCACGGTGGTCGGCAGAGGCTCGGGCGTGTCGATCGGTTCGGGCGTCGACTCCGGCTCGGAGTTGGTCGCCACGGGGGACGGATCGGCGTCCATCACGCTGTGGAACACGAAGCCGCCGACTAGGGCGATGATCGCAAGCGCGACGGCGTAGTCGCGCAGAACGCGTCTCAAGTGACCGACCCCAATCCGACGAATCTCATCGTTCGGGATGGTCGGCGCCGTTTGACGTGCCTGTAGCGGATGCGTCACCGCTGGTCCGCTGGCGAACACACGACCACAAACGGCCCGCATGAATGCGGGCCGTCGAAGGGTGGGATGGACGCCGACGTTCAGCCTGCGCTGACGAGCGACCACACGTTGGCGTCGTCCTTCGCGATGGCGCCGTCGCGGTTGAGCGCCTGGATCACGCCGCGCGCCTGTGCCGCGTCGACAGGCCGGTCGCCGACGCGATGTCGGCGATCGCCTTCGGGCCGGTCGCGAGCGTGTCGCGCAACGGTCACGGTTGGACGGCCGGCCGGGTGCGCGAGGCGTGCGCTTGGATGTCGGAGGCGGCTCGACCGATGCCTCGCCGTCGATGGCGCGCAGGATGCCGGCCAGGTGCGCCTCCTGCGCCTCCAGGGGAGCGAGGGCGGCGCGGCCCGTGTCGAGCTGGGCGCGCACGCCGGTCAGGGCGGCGTCGATCTGCGCGCGCACGGCCGTCATGTCGACGATCGGCGCCGCGTCATCGATGGTCGGGGCGGGGGCGTTGCGGGACATGCGGAACTCCGTTCGGTTGGGGGTCGCGATCGGCGCGTGTGCGCCGTGCACGACGACTCTCGGAGCCCGCACGGCGAGGCCGCAAGAGGCCCGCGCAGGCTTTGGACGATCAGCCAGAGGACGCGACGGTTCGGTCGTACGAGGAGGCCAACCGACCCTGCGCCGTAGTCGATCCCCGACGTGATGCTCGACCATCGAGGGGGTTGGCCGGCGCGCGACCGCACCAGAATCAATTACCAATGCGAATCGCGCTCGTCCTTGCCATCAGCGTGCTCGCTGCCGGTGTGCTGTGGCTCGCGGGCGAGCAGCACAGGCGCAACTGCATGTCGACCGGCAACACACGCTGCTCGGCGCTGCCCTGGGATGCCGGCATGACACCACGATCGTCGACGTCGACGACCACGAGGCCCACGTTGACGGAGCAGGGCTGCGTACAACTGACGATCCGGAACGCGACGGCCGTGACCACCGACCAGATTCAGCCGATGCCGCCCGAGTGCAGGTGATCGTGCCGTGTCCTTCCAAGAGGAGCTTCCCGGTGGTCACCTCTCTGCTGGCGGTGACCCGGCGCGACAAGGGTTGCGATCAAACACGCCCTCATGAGCGCCTACGCGACTGCCGATCTGAGCCGGAAAACCGACAAAACTTCAACCGGAGCAACACCATGAAAAAGTTCCTGGCAGTGACCATCGTCGTCCTCGCTGCGCTCCCGCTGGCGAGCTCAGCCCAGGCCTCCACGCCGGGCCAGCGCAACGCCTTGCGCAGCGCCCAGTCGTACCTGGCCTCGTCGGCGTTCTCCAAGTCCGGCCTCGTCGAGCAGCTCAAGTACGAGGACTTCTCCAGCTCGGAGGCCCGCTGGGCCGTCGCCCACGTCCGGGTCAGCTGGAACGCAGAGGCGGTCGAGTCGGCCAAGTCGTACCTGCGGTCGGGATCGTTCTCCCGTCAGGGCCTCATCGACCAGCTGGAGTACGAGGGCTTCACCCCGTCCCAGGCCGCGTACGGCGTCAGGAAGGCGTACCACTAGGCATACCCTCGGGTCTCAGCGCCGCCACGCTGAGACCCCGAACCTTGCGCCGATGAGGCTTCGGCAATCCGCGGACCGCCGCCTCAGCGGGTGGGATGGTGATGCCAGACTCGCTGTTCCCAAACTGGTCACTTGACCTTAGTCAGGGGACGGGTCAATCCCTTGCGCCTATTGCCGGACAGAGCCCGCGCGCCTCGCTGCGACCAAAGCGGCGCCGCGAGTTCGGAAAATCGGAATGACATGTCGCACGGACGAACCGGCGCGAGGCAGCCGGTCACGCCCGGTGAGGCCGATGGCTACTTCTCCGCTGTACCCCCGGCCGTGATGTCTGCTTCGTCGAAGCTCCGTTTAAGGGGCCACACGTCAGCATTCCCTGACAGCACGGACTCGGCCTTGTCGAACCCGATGTGGGGGAACAGCTTCGTCCACACCGTGGCGACCTGTGGATATTTCGGCTTCCGCCGGATGAGGGTCTTCGGCGTCCTCGCCGCGCCGGCGTGGGTTCGGTAGTGCACGTATCCCTGGGCGTCGCGGTAGGTCACGATCGCCGCCAGGTCCGGCAGGTCGCCATGCGATGCACCGACCTCGACCGGCCCCACCAAGCTCCCGACGTACACTCGCTGCTGAGGGAGGATGAAACCGTCGCCGAGGACTCCCTCGCAGGCCTTGCCGGCGCCGTGCAGGACATACCTCGCGCCTCGCGCAACGCCGCGACCGGTGTTGATCACCGAGAGCCCCAGCATCCCGGAGACAGGGTCCGCGAGAACCTGAGGTTCGAGCTGCGGTCTCTCGGCAGCCTCGATCGTTCGTCGCCCTTGTCGCGTGGTTGCCCACGCCGCGCCTGCGGCGATCGCGGTGAAGATCGCGCCAGCGGCTCCGGCGATCGCTTGCACGTCGTCTGGAGACCAGTGCGAGTAGAACGCCACGTGCCGATCGTAGGTGGCGCCGCGGCGACAAGCGCCTCGCACGCCTAACGGTCAGGCAGGCACGCCGGGCAGATGTACGTCACGAACGTCCGCGACGGCTCCTCGGCGGACTCCGTGGCTTCACGAGCCAGCCCGCTTCGAGGGCGGCCTTCTCGCTCTTGACCACCACGCCGCCGCATCTCGTCGCGACGTCGCAGACGACAGCACCATCCTCGAGTGGGGGCATCGCCCGCACGGTACGGCGCACGTCGGACAACAATGCTCGCGCGTGGAACCGCACACGCGCGGAAACGAATGGGTCGTGCCAGCGACCAAACGACGATCGACGCCGACGATCGGCGCATCGCGTTCCTCCACCCGATCATGCGGTTGCAGGATGGCGCCGGCCTACGGACGCGCGACGATCGCGACCATGACCGATATCGACGACGCCGCTGCAGCCGCCCTGCGCGTGCACGAGCGCCACCCCGAGCTGTCGGTCGACGTCCTGGTCGGCGCTGCCGTGGGCGCGCTGGAGATCGCCGTGGCGGCTGAGGACCTCGACGTCGTGATCGAGCGCATCGCGCTCGAGTTCGCTGCCTCGTCAAGCGTGAGCCCCTGAGCGCGCCCGCCGCCCCCAATGCCCCCAGCGCAAGCGCCGGCCCTTGCGGAGGGGCGCCGTCGTCACGGATACTCATCCGCGGGAATGCCCGCATCGAACCAAAGCCCCCGGACCAGGTACCTCCTGATCTGGATGGACGCGATCGACGCCGAGGTCGCGCGTTTCTCCTGCTCGTCCGTGCTACGGATTCCCACCACGGGGATCAAGCGCGCCGGGTGCCACGCCGTTGGTCGCGATTCGTCGTCGAATTGAGGACACCATCGACGCCCCGCGCGAATCATGGCTTGAGTCCCCCGCGGTCTTGCCGGCCGAGTCCTTGAACTGCACCTCGGTGTACGTGCTGACACGCCCCTTGGGCGCTCCAAGCGGAGTCACGAGCGCGTGCCCGAACTCAGAGACGGCGCGCATCACCGCCCTTGATCCATACGACGATCCATAACCATTCGGCAATGACCGCACACGACTGGGCCGCTGAACAGTCGGGTCGCCGTGTCAGCGCAGGGTCGCCGTGTCAGCGCAGCGCCATCGTCCGTGTCGGCCGCCTCACCGGAAATGGCGCGGGCGCTCCAGCACGCCCGGTGGCCTCTTCCGAGGAGGCTCGTGCTCGTGCGCGCGGCGAACGAGTTGCAAGGTCGCGGCGCGGCTGCCGACTACCAGGACATGAGCGACGTGGGCGCGTTGAAGCTGACGCTACGCGAAGGCGAAGCCGTGCGGGTCGGCGACGTACGTGTCGTCTATCGGCGCAGGCGCAGCGGCGGCATCGCGGTGGTCATCGAGGCGCCGCGCGATCAGAAGATCACCCGCGAGGATCGCGACCCCGGCGCTCTGCGTCCATCCCGACGCCGTCCGTACACCGCAAGCTAAAGGACGGCGCAGCCGCTCTCCGCCACGCCTGCACGCGTACGGAAGGTTCGGGCGTCGCGAATCCACGTACGACGTGCCACGGCTGGGGCATCATCGAACGAGGATCGGTAGGTTGCGGGCTCTGGCTTTGCACGCCGCGCGTGTATCCCGCACGAACTGTCGCTGCGTGTTGTGCGCGTTGTGCTCGATGTTGAGAGGAAGGTCAAGCCTCCCGATGATCTCTTGCTCCGGGATCCACGGCTGCTCGTCTTCCAGGATCGTGACCAAGGCGTTGACGGCCATCCACTCCCGCAGGATCGTCTCGCCGGCGGAGAAGGTCAGGCGATTGCCGCTGCCGACGCGTCGTAGCTCGATCCCGAGCTGAGGCGCCAGCAGACACCCGAGCGTGAGCCGCAGGGTTGAACCCTCCGCGTTGCCCGTGTAGTGGTAACGGATCCGCTTGCGGAGGTTTTGCGTGCTCGGCGGTCGCCCATTGCCCGGCGGGGCCTTCGGTGAGATGCCGACGTAGAGCAGTCGCATCCCGTCGCGCTCGTACGAGCGGCTCGGATCGATCCCCGGCGGTGCCTCGCGGAAGAACCACCCGTAGACGCCTGGGCGATCCGGTACGCGCGACGGGCGGCCCAAAACATCGGCTGCCGTGAAGATCGGGGCGTGTTCCCAAAACGCATCGGCCATCAACGAACCAAAACGGGACGATAGACCGCGGCGGCGGCGACTGTCGTGGTGCCTCGGGCTGAGAAGAGGCTCACCCACGGTGAGCAGGCCCCACACGGCGCGATTCGTTTCGCCCCCGGCCCCCCAGGTGCCACCGGGTAAACGGCGGCGCAGGGCAATCCGACCCTGCGCCGCGCATCCTGATGCTTTCCTGTAGTGTCGGCCGTCGTGTACTTCGCCCTGACTCGACCGCGCGCTTAGGCAGTGGTAGAGCAACTCGTGGACTGGCCGGTCGAGGCCCGCAGGCACGCGGAGGTTTGCGCGGCGTGCCACATAGCGGCCTGGTTCTCGGCGACATCGTCGGGCTCGTGGCCTGCGCCGCCGTCGCAGTGGTAGTGCATCTCGGCTGAGCGCATGATCGAGTCGGCCTCGAACCCGTGCGCCTCTGCTAGATGCAGCAGGTCCGCGATCAGGTCGGTGATGCCTGCCTCTTCCTCGAAGATCTCGAAGCTCTCGAACTGCCGAAGCGCCTTGTCGGCGTTATTTGCCCTGGAACGGATGAATGCCGCGTAGACCCTGCTGTCGAGTTCCACTGTCGTCCTTTCTGCGTATGTGGTGACTCGATACCTAGTCGGCCGCTGGGAAGCGCGCTGATGGACTGAGCGGCGATTCGCCTCCGGGTGTCGCCGTCAACCTCGGCGCTTCGCGGCCACAAGGCGACCCTCCCCCCGTCCAACACGCTCGTAGAAACGCTCGCCTACCTCTAGAGCGGTGTGTCGCCGCCCACGTCAACAGTCCTCGAACGTCGTCCCAGCGTCCTTGCCGCGCGTCACCTGACGGATCCGCGTTGTGCTGACGCCAAAGTGCCGCGCGAGCGTCTCATCGGTCATGCCGTCGCGCCACAGGACACGAACCGTCCTGATGTCCTCCGCCGACAACTTGGTCGCCCGACCGCGCCGGACGACGATTCTCCGCGAGACAGCTTCGAGGTGGGCTGGGTTGATGCAGCTTCTGTTCCCGCACGTCCAGGTGATCTCCTCGCCGGCCGGGATAGGGCCGACGTGTTCCTCGTAGAAGACCCGGTGCGCCATGCGCAATCCCTCGCCGGGCACATGCATGATTCCGTAGCGGCCCTCGGATAGCGCGCGCTGCCATAGCCAGCAGCCCCGGTTGGGATCGACCCAGTACGGCGGGGTCTGGAGACGAGCGTTGTGGCCGTGCACGAACCTGCGGTTCGGCTTCGCCTCCTCCCCACACCCGCATGCGCAGCCCATGCCCATTACGGGCCGGTCGCGGTCCCTTTATGGATTCGTCCAGAGGGAGATTCGGCGACAGAGCGTGGTTCCGGGGCCGACCGGCCGTCAACTTGCCGTGGCAGATTGGGTGGTGGCGGCGACTTGATAGTCCGGTCGCCACCACGCACCGCGTCCCTCCAGCGTCCACGGAAAGTTGTCCGGGTAGCTCACTTGCGTCCCAACACAGAACAGCGAGAGAAGAAGAAGAAGAAGAAGAAGAGAGGAAGAATAAGAGAGGAAGAAGGACTGGATCCCTCAGCGGACTCAAGGTTGGGACGCAAGTGGTCCACCCCGCACAAGCCGCACGACTCCCAGGCGGCCCCTGAGATCGCGAGCGCTGTGCCGACTACGTACGACATGCATGATTCCCAGCCAGCCGTAGCCGAGAACGAATCGCCCGGGTCGAGCCAGACCGCACGAGAAGCGGTGCGAAACGCGATCAAGAGCTACGCCGACCGCTACGGGGTAGCTCGCCCGTCTCAACGGACACTCTCGGAAGCGACAGGTCTGTCTCTGCGAGCAGTCCAGTACGCCATCGGCGACCTGGAGCGCGAAGGCTCGATGACGGTCATCCGGCGGCATCGGCGAGCGAACGTTTACGTGATCGGACTGGATCTCAAAGCCGACCCCTACTGGCCATTGGCGCTCCGGCTCTCGCTGCAATTCGCGCACCTGCGCGCCGCGATGGACCCCAGGAAGCGCACGTATCTGGACGACGCATACTCGGCCGACTGGCTCGAAACCACGTATTGCTGGGTATTCGAGCGTGCGCCCACCGGCGACATCTCCCGGTTAGAACGCGCCATCGCCTGGGCGTTCACGCATACGGACTGGTGGCTAGGCAGGCCATGCGATCTCGTTCCGGAGCTACTCGACGCTGCTCTCGCACAGACGGCCGCCGGCATTCCGGAGCGCGACTGATCGGCACCCTTGTCGGACACTCCCTGAGACTCGCGTACCGCCCCCTGCGGCCCTCGGAGGCATCCGCTCGACCGATCGATCTTTCGGATCCCTCAGGCGCAACGCGGGCCGAGCACGCTCCGTCCCTCGTGAACGACGACCCCGGAGCCCGACGAACGTCGTGCGGGGGAATATTGCCTGGCACGCTGCCGGCGGACTAGCGCATATTGTGCAGGATCACGTTGTGCGCGTACTGCGCCTTCTCCTCGCCCCGGAACTCGACCTCGTACTCCTTGCCGCCCGCCGAGATCGCGAGCGTGCTGCTGGAGGCGAACTTGCCGAACATCGACTTGTCGGAGACGAAGCTGACCGTGTGCACCCGGCTGTAGGGCACCGAGGTCAGGGCGATCTTCTTCCCGACGAACGAGTTGTCCTGAATGATCACGCGCCGGTCGGTCAGCCCGAGGAAGCCGGTGCCCGAGCCCTTGCCGTCGAAGACCGCGAGCACGGTCTCGCCTTCAAGCAGATTCGCCCTGATCTTCTCAAGCTGCTCCGGCTTATCCACAGGGATGTTCTCGGTGGCCATGCAGGACTCCTTTCCGTTGCGGGTGTGGCCGCGAGATCCTTGCCGGAGGTAAGACAGCCGTCAAGCCAAGGCGAACTCGTCCGACTCGGAGAGCGCTACGGGGTCGCCACGGGCACGGGCGACGGGTGCGTGTCCTTGCTCCCGGTCGCGTTGCTCAGACCCAGGTACCCGAGGACCGAGAGGGCGATCAGCACGCCGAGCACGACAAGCACCACGCGGGTCATCCGATGGCTAGCCATGCCGCGACCGCCGCTCCAGGCGCTCGTCCACGCGGCTCCCCGTCAGGCCCGGCACGAGCCCGATGATGAACGCGCAGACGATCCCCGGCAGGTCGAGCGCGACGGCGAGCAGGATCGGACGAGCGGTCACCAGCGCCGCCGCCAGCATCGAGATCAGGAAGATCCTCATCTGTCGAGATCTTCTCATGTAGCGACGGCCCGGTGTCGCATCGCGGTGTGATGAGCGAGGCGACGGTGGGACTGCTCTTTTTGCCTCGACGCGATAGCGACGCTCAGGCGGGCGTGTGGGTGTCCGGACGGCCGCTAACCGCGCAACGGAGCAGTCGCCGGCCGCGCGGCAGGACCGCGTCGCTCAGTCTCGGTCGATGATTTCCTCGAAGCCGCCGAACGGACGCATGGCGAGCTCGCCTAGCGCCGCGGAAAGCTCGTCAGACGAGATTGAGGGACGTCCGTGGCAGTGCTTGAACTTCCGAACGGTGGTTACGGAGGCGTTGCACGGGCAGGCATCGTTGCGGCCCGCTTTGCGAGCAACGTCGCTGCGAAGGGGCACACTGGCGGCGGCGTATCGCATGAACATGCGATCGAGCGGTCGATCAGGGATGTCGCGTTCCCGGTACATGAGCCGCGCGGCACGATCGTATGCCCAGTAGCCGAGCAACAGAGCTTCGTTGATCCACGTAACGACCGGAGTGGTGCTGAAGTGCGTTGCCGTCAAGTCGCCATGCCCAACCGGAGTCACTCGACCTCGCATCGCGTCTGACGAGCCGTGCACCAAGAGATTCGCCTGTGCGACGAGGTGTTCGTAGTGGTCGCGAAGCTCACCGGGCTGCAGCTCCGGAAAGAACGGCTCGGGATCTTCGGAGGCTGACCACCGCTTAACGCGAGACCACACGCTCTCCCCGGTCCAAGAACTGCCATATCGCTTCCGAAGGTCATTGCGCTCGTTCCTATCGCGGAAAGGCTCGACGTCGTCCCGCAGCCGCAGCGCTTCGCCTGCGCCAGCCGTTTCGCGTCGGACGCGTAGATGGAATGAGCGGTGCGCTTGGAGACTGGGCAGTGCGTGTTCTCGGTTCTCCGCAACCCAGTACAGATCCAGCATCGCCTCAAAAAGGGGCCGGCACAGCATCAGAGCGACGTCTGACTCCCCGTGTCGCAACGCCTGAAGCACGTTGCGGAACACGCTGCGCATCCGGTACCACACCGTGAGCAATACGATGTCGCCTCCGCGCTGGTTCTTGGGCTGTGACCGGCCCATCCAGTGCTGGTGGACGTCGCGGTCCGCCAGCAAGAACAGCGCATGGCAAGGGCCGAGCCGCTCCCCAAGCGGGTTGAACAACGAACGGTTCTCCAGCACAACCCGGTCGAACGGGAAAAGCTGGGTCCATTGCGGAAACGGCATCGCGAGGATCGGTGCGGACGAGCTCGTGTCTGTCTTGGTCGCGGGCCACCCTCTACACGAGCGGCTCGCGTCTCGGAGACGATACGCGGCGGTGCGGTCCCTCGTCGCGCAGAGCGGCAGCGGCGTCGCGCTCCTCACCGATCGCTCGACGTCATCAGCGAAAGGCAACTGCGGGTCCGCGCGAGTCGCGCTCATCGGGAACTGTGGGTCCGCCAGCACGAGTCGCCGAGGCGTCCGCCGACCACAGTGCAAGATCCAGCTATGACACCTCCACTGGCGCCACCCTCTCACGTTGGCGTTGGTCCCGCCTCGGCGGCACGCGATAACGCGTAGATCCGTGAACCCGCCCTGGGGGCGTGCCGTGGCGGCGCCGCGGTGAGGGGCCGTAACGACCGCGCCCGCCCGCGCGTTGGACAGATAAGCGATGGGCACGCGCCGCCCCGGCGCAGTAGCTTGGTCGACGCCCACGTCCACGACGCCGCCACCTGACCGCGCCGGCGCGGGACGCTCCGACCGACCCAGGACTCACCATGCCCGCCGCCACCGAAGCCGCCGAAGCCGCCGCACGCGCCGCGACCCAGCTCGGGGACCTGCCCTATCTCTCGTCCGAGCAAGCCGACGCCGCGCTCACGCTGGCCGGCGTGCGCACCGCGCGCGACGCCGCGGCGGCCGGGCGCACCCTCGTCGTCAGGCGCCCCGCGGACCTCGTCCCCGCGCTGGCGGGCGTTGGTCGCCCCCATTTCATCGTGATCGGCGCGGTCGCCACCGGCGTCGTGCTCTGGAAGGCCGTGCCCGCCTTCCAGCGTCGCCGCCAACGCGCCGCCGGACCGGGCGAGGACCACGCCGACCGCGACACCCCGCCCGAGGCCTAGGGCGCCGGCGCGGCGCACCGGCCGCGTGACGGCGGCCGGGACGCGTGCGATCGTGTCGGCGATGCAGGAGTGGCCGCCCGCGGCGGGCGAGGAGCTCCCAGACCCCGACGACCGCACCGCGGCCTGGTGCGACGGCGAGCCGGTCTTTCACCGCTGGTGGCGCTGGACTATGCAGCACGAACGCCCGATGAGCGTCGCCAAGGCCAACCGGCTCTGCATCGCTACGCCCAGGCCGTGCCCGGTCGCGAAGCGATCCAGACGCTCACCGAGCTTGGGCCGCTGGTCGAGCTCGGCGCCGGCGAGGGCTACTGGGCGCGGATCCTGCTCAACCACGGCGCCACCGTCGACGCGTTCGACATCGAGCCCGTCGGGGTCCCGGGCATCGAGGTCATCGACCGCTACCCCGGCCGGCCCCGTGTTCGCCTGCTGGCCCTACCGGCCCGGCTACACGCCCGAGCTGCTCGCCCGCGCACGCGACCGCACGATCGCACTGATCACCGCCGGCATCGATAACACCCTCGTCGACCGGCTCGGCGAACGCCTTTGAGCGGGGTGGAGGCCGCAGCAGCGGATCGCGATCCCGGCCTGGCCCTACGCGGCGACGACCTCACCATCTGGACCCCACGCACGAGCTGACCGCGCGCCTGTGCAGCCGGACCAGCCGGAGGAGGTTCAGCCGTCGGCGGTGAACTCCGGCGGGACGGGGTGCCGCTCGCCGGTCTTGTGATCGCGCCACACGAAGGTCCCGTCGGCGCGCGCCAGCAGCAGGTCGCCCGCGCCGTTGTCGGCGACCCATGCCTCACGCTCGTCGATCAGGCCCTCCGCGCGCAGCGCCAGCGTGCCGCGCGCGATGTTGGTCGCCGCGGTGCGCCGCAGCGTCAACCGATCGCGGTCGTCGAAGACCCCGATCAGCTCCCACTCCGGTCGCCCGGGTAGTCGGGCACCAGCAGCTCACCGCCATTGCCGGCCAGCAGCGGCGCCGTCAAGCTCGCGGGCAGCGCGAACCCAAGCTCGCGCTCGGCGGCCGCGATGCGCTCCGGTCCGGTCGGCGTCGGCATGTCCCCAACGGTAAGCCGCGCACGCCGTGGACCCGCGCGTGAGCATCACCGGGGCTGCCATGGCGCGCGTCGATCCGCGCCGACGCGCGGGTGACCTAGCCTTGGCGCGATGCCCGAGCTCATCCACGTCGCCCAGGCCCGGGTCCTCTCGCCGCAGCACACAGGGTCGTTGACCATGCCCGACGGCCTGGCGGAGAGGCAGCAGTGGGTGCTGCGCAACATGCTCGAAGCACCGGGGGCGTTGTCGCACTGGGGCGCGGCGATGCTCACCTCCAGGCGGATCCGCTGGTGCTCAGCGACGGCGGCCTGATCCGGCTCTTGTTCTGCCGGATGAAACGTCAACATGGTTCTCCGGCCCGGCGCACGGTGACTGCTTGGAGAGTCAAGGGCGATGACGAACGCGATCTTCGTGCTGGACTTCACTGACGTCACCGTCGACGAGATCGACGGTTCAACGCCGCCGCCGAGTTCGCTGGTCCACGGGGAGTCCGGCGCCGGAGATCGCAGCAGTCGGAGATGGCTACGCCCTCGCGCTGCTGGGAACTCCGCGCAACGACGCCGAGCCTCGATCCTGATGGTCCGTCACCTGCGGCGAACGCGACCGTCCCCGCAGGTCCTCGCGCGGGTTAGGGTTGCGCGAGCATGCCACGGTCGTTTGAGCGACGTGACCTGGAGGACGACGGATTCGAGGGCTGGCTGACGTGGGCCGAGCTGCGCGCGGCACGCTGCTCGCCGGTGCCGCGCAGTCCGGGGACATACCTGGTCTACCGGACCAGCTCGGACCCGCCCGTGTTCGTGCCCGTCGGCACGGGCGGGCGCTGGAAGGGAAAGGATTCGAACGTCGCGATCGACACGCTGGCCGCCAAATGGGTCGACGGCGCGCACACGGTCTACCTCGGCAAGAGCGATCCGCCCCTACGCTCGCGCGTCAGCGCGTACGCCCGTTTCGGCGACGGCAAGGCCGCGGCCCACCAGGGCGGCCGGGTACATCTGGCAGCTCGCCGACGTCGACGAGCTGCTCGTCGCCTGGCGACCGCTCGGTGGCGTGGAGCCGGCCGAGACCGATCCCACCCCGGCCGTGACGGTCGAACGTGCGCTGCTCGCCGGATTCGAGGCGCTGTACGACGGGCGCCTGCCGTTCGCGAACCTGCGCCACTGACGCGCCAACGCCCCGGGTCCGTGCGGACCGGCCGCGTCGGTTCGGGCCGCGCGTGCGGTGCGCACGCACGAGCGCGATCAGGCGCCGGCGTCGTCGACGCGTTCGTTGGTGCGGTCGCGCGCCTCGGTGATGGTCTTGCAGGTCAACAGCAGGTCGATCGCGGCCCAGACGCGCGCGGATTGGCGGATCTTGGGCCCGTTCTTTACTGTGTGCGGCGGGATGATCGGTGGGCCAAGCGTGTAGAGGTAGTGCGGGTTCTCGAAGTCGTAGGCGGCGGTGAACCCGGGGATGAAGTCACGTGGGCGCTGGGTGACCTCGACGGCGTCGACGTGCCGGATCTGTTGCAGGCGCCCGTCGAAGCGGAAGCCGAGGTAGTTGGGCGGCTCTCTCGGCCAGCCTCCGCCCGTGCCGCCGACTGGGTGGAAGTAGCGGTTGTGCTCGCGGACGATCGCGCGTGGCGAGATCGGCGACCAGCCGGGCGGGTCGTCGGAGCCGAGCGCGACGACGTAGACCATGTTGTTCTGCTGGTCTTGCATGTTCACGAGTCCTCTGAGGTAACGGCCGAGCTCGCGCAGCAGCCGGGCCTGGTTGCTCGCGCCGCCCGAGATCGCGACGGTGATGCGCGTGAGCTGCTCCCACGAGCGATACAGCACCGGCACCAGCGCGCCATCTGCACCGGCGACCGCGGCCGGGTGCTTGCCAGCGGCGAACGCCGGTGAGCCCTCGGCCACGATCAGCAACGCGCCGGCCAGGCCCGGGGTCAGCGAGGGCGCGTACTTTTCGAGCTGTGTCTTGGTCGGGATCTCCCAGCCGCGCTTGGCCTCGATGATCACGTGCACCGCCGAGGTGCGGATCTCGACGTCGGTGTAGCCGCTGCCCGTGACGTGCTCCTGCAGGCGGATGTCCACGTGCCCGCCGACCTTGTCGAGCCCGAGCTCTGCGGCGACCTCGTCGAGGATCGCCGAGACCAGCCGCGGCGCGTTGGCCAGGCCCCAGCCGAGCGCGTAGGTGAGGTCGTTCTCCTTCTCGCCCAGCAGGTCGAACACCGTCCGCACCGGCCGGCCATGCAAGAGCAGCTCGGGCACGCCGGCGGACGCTACCGAGACCCGCGGGCTGCCGCGCCGACGTGAATCGCGACCCCCGGGCCGGGCGGTACGGTGGCGCGATGGCACACGCGAGCGATTCGACCGCCCAGTCCGACGCCGAGCCGCTGATCCTCACGGCGGTCGCGGCACAGCTCGGCGTCACGCTGGAGCCGCGCCGGCTCACGCTGCCCGGCGGCGCCAGCGCCGACGTCGACGGCGTCGCTCCCAATGAATCGGTGCTCGTGGAGGTGTTCGCCCGCCAAGGCGCGCTCAAGGGCGGCCAGCGCGGCAAGATCGCCCGTGACGCGCTCAAGTTGATCACGCTCGGGCACCACCGCCCCGACGCCCGGCTGATCCTCGCCCTCGCCGATGAGGCCGCCGCCAAGCCGTTGACCGCCAAGAGCTGGCTCGCCGAGGCGCTCACCACGTTCAAGATCGAGGTCCTCGTCGTCGAGCTCGACCCCGACGTGCGCGCCGGCATCCGCGACGCCCAGATCCGCCAGGTCATGGTCAACACCGCGCCAGCCGGCGCCGCGGACGCCGACACCGACTAGCCACACGCGCCACCCGCGCTGCGCACGTCGTCTCGGGCTCCAGGTGAGCTGAGAGGTGCGCCGTCGGGTATGGCTACGGGCCGGCCTGCGCAGCGGCCGCGGAGCCCCCGGCATCCGCGGAAGTGCTGGCGGCCGCGGAGCCACCGGCAGTCGCGGCAGTGCTGGCAGCCGCGGAGGTACCGGCGACCGGGGAGGCCTGGCCGACGCCGCTGATGCCTTCCCACAGGCGCAGCAGATAGCGGACCTTGGCCTCGTCGTCCCAGTCGAGCAGCGGCGTGTCCTGGATGAGTTGCTCGCTGAAGGTGGGGCGCTGCTGGTTGGCAGCTCGCGGCCGATGGACCAGGTGAGGCGCAGGTGGTTGCCCTTGACTTTCTGGCGTAGTTCGACGGCGACGATCGCGCTGTCGTCGCGACCCTGGGCCTTCTTCCGCTTGGCTCAGATGTACGCGGTGATGACGCTGAGCGAGAGGCCGTCGTCATCGAGCCGGCTGAGGATGTGGTCCCAGTCCACGGGCCGCGTCCGGTACGGGACGGTTCGAGGGATAGACGTACAGGAAGCTCCACGGTGAGCACTGTTGCTTCCGCGTGTTGCAGGCAGTGCGGCAGTGATCCCGAGCCAGGTGCTGCTCTCGGCCCACGCAGGGCCCGTGACTTCCCTAATCGGCCGTTCGCCAGCCTGTCGATCCGTGTGCCTACTTCTGTCCGGGCTTGCGAGCGAGTGACTCGTGCCATTCGCCCTTGGCGTCCTTCCAGAGCATCCGGTCCGGGCGGCTGGGGTCGTTGTTGTTGAGGCGAACCCGGGTGGCCTGCTCGTCTGTGGGCTTCGCCTTCATCGGATACGCAGTCTCCTTGAAGTCCGATGCGTACCGCGAGGCGAACGGGCTCAGACTGCCCCGTACCTCGTTCTCGAACGTCGTCCGCACGTCGCTCCAGATGCTCATTCCGGCCCTCCTAGGCCCGTAGATCGTGTACCGAAGGGTACGGGCTGGGACGACGCCGTAGCGAGCCCGCAGCGTCCGCATTCAACGCGACCGTCCGGGTACTCCCCGTTGTCAGTTGCTAGAGGAAGAGGACGCCGCGGTGGGCGAGCGTGGCCTCCCCCGGCTGCGGCGGGTTGGCGCCGCCGACGAGGCCGGCGGCCGAGACCGTGTGGTGGGGCGCGCGGAACGGGCGCGCCGTCACGAGGCCCGCGGCGCCGCGCAGCCCGGCGATCGACTGGATGCGCGTCACCTCGATCGCCTCGTCCGGGTCGAGCGGCGGGAGGATCGACGGCAGGCGCCGGGCGATCATCGTCTTGCCGGTGCCCGGCGGTCCCTGGAGGAACAGGTTGTGGCCTCCCGCCGCCGCGACCTCGAGCCCAGGGATCAGGCCGTTGTGCCCGCGGACGTCCGAGAGGTCGGGCACGGGATCGCTCGCGTCCTGCTCGGGCTCGGGCAGCGGCGCCGGCTCCGCGTGACCCTCGAGCGTCGCCACGACCTGCTCGAGCGACTCGACGCCGAGGATCTGCACGTCGGGGACCAGGGCCGCCTCGCGCGCCCGGGCGCGCGGCAGCACGAGCCGCGCGAGGCCGTGGCGGCGCACGGCCTCCGCGATCGCGAGCGCGCCCCGGATCGGCCGCACCTCCCCGGTGAGCGACAGCTCGCCGACGACCGCGGTCGACTCGATCGACTCGCCGTCGAGCTGCGCCGACGCGACCAGCAGCGCGACGGCGAGCGGCAGGTCGAACGCCGGGCCGACCTTGCGCAGGTACGCCGGCGCCATGTTGACCGTGATCCGCTTGAGCGGGAACTCGTAGCCCGAGTTCACCAGCGCCGCGCGGACCCGCTCCCGCGCCTCCCGCACGGCCTTGTCGGCGAGCCCGACCACGGTGAACGCGGGCAGGCCGAGCCGGATGTCCGCCTCGACCCACACGCGGCGGGCGTCAACTCCGTCGACGGCGAAGGTGATCACCCGCGCGAGCATCAGAACGCCGCCTCGAGGTGCTCGAGGCGGACAAGCTCCCCGGCGCCGTCCACCAGGATCCCTACGGCGTCGAAGCGGAGATCGCCGTACGGGCGGTCTTCGACGTCGCTCAGCCAGGCGATCGCCATCCGGCGGACCTGGGAGCGCTTGAGCTCGTGCAGGTTGTCCCACGGGTCGCCGGAGCCGGCGCGGCGCGTCTTGACCTCGACGAACACGAGGTGCTCGCCATCGTGCACCACGAGATCGAGCTCGCCGTAACGGGTTCGGTGGTTGCGCGCGAGCACGCGATAGCCGAGGCGCTCGAAGTGCGCGGCGGCGAGCTCCTCCCCCCTCTGGCCCCGAGCGTGCCGGACGTCTTTCATGGACCCGACGCTATGGCCGCCCCCTGTGCCGTGTCAGCACGCGTTTGTGACTTCTTCGCGCCGATTCAGGCGCGACCGCGATGCGCATCCGTTGATGCGCGGGCGCGTCGATCTCGTCGAGCAGCGCAAACCGCGAAGTCGGCGTAGGAGAGGCGCTCGCCGAGCACGCTGTCGCCGCCGGTCGGGTATGGGCCGGTGGGCGCGCCGCGGCCTCGAAGGCGATCGGCGGCGTGAGCGTGAGCCAGTCGACCGGCGTCTCGGCCGGCCGGAGCGGGCGGAGGGGGACCGTGTGCCGGAGCGCGAACGGCAGGTGCTCGGAAGGCGGGCGGCTCGATGATGCGGGCGTCGGCGGACGGCTCGAGGTTGGCCGCCATGCCTACGAAGAGGAGCCGCGCGACGCTCGCCCGGGCGAGGCCGGAGAGGAACCCGTGGGGCGGCGGCCGCGTAGGAGACGTCGTGCGGGACGGCCTGGAGGTCGAGCGACGCGATGGCCGCGTCGTGGCGGCGGCGACGGCGACGGCGGTGGCGACGGCGACGGCGGTGGCGACGGCGACGGCGACGGCGACGGCGGGATCGGCGGCGTCCGCGGCGACGACGCGCACCAGTGGGGCGGCGGACCGGGCGGCGGCGATCCTGGCCGCGGTGGTCATCAGCTGCCTCCAGGGCGGCCCGCGGCGGTCGGCGAGCTGGGAGGCGCCTCGGCGCGGCGGGCGCTTCCCCGCGCTCGAGCAGACCGAGGTGCCGGCGGAGTCGGTGAGGCGGTTCGTCGGCTCGTCGCGGTGATCGGGCGCGCTCTCCGCGTCGCGCGAGAAGCCGCCACGCAGAGACCGCGCGAGCGGTGACGGCGCGAGCCCAGAATCCCGCGGACTCGCCGGGCCTGAGAAGGCGCGACGCGGAGACCCCGCAAGCGGTGACGGCGCGAGCCGAGAATCCCGCGGACTCGCCAGGCCCGCGAAGCGCCGGCGAACTGCGCTGGTAAGGGAGTGGTCAGGTTGCCTGCGCGGTTCGCGAGGAGGTGTGATCGATGTGGGCGGGCGTGGCGAGGGGGTGCACGACGAAACTTCGAATAGTTCGAAGGTTCGTAGGGCACCCCCGGTGCTGTGTGCGCGGCGATGATCGATCACGCGCGAAGAGACCGCGCCGGTGATCGAACGTGACCGTCAGACCGCCGCGCCATAGAGACCCGCATCCCTTACCCGCGCCGTTCGCCGATCCCTCGGGCCGGCCGCGAGTCCGCGGCTTCTCTACGCGCGCCGCGATCTCGGCTCGCGCCGTCACCGCTCGCGCGGTCTCTGCGTGGCGGCTTCTCGAGGCCGGCGAACTGCGCTGGTAAGGGAATGGGTCAGCTTGCCTGCCCGGTTCGCGAGGCCGCGCGATCGATCCGGGCGGGCGTGGCGAGGGGGCTGTGCGGGGCGGCGATAATCGATCACGCGCGAGAAGACCGCGCCGGTGATCGAACGTGACCGTCAGACCGGCGCCCGCAGCTTCGCGCCCGCGCGCCCGCAGCTTCGCGCCCGCGCGCCGGCGGATTCGCTGCGCGTGCCGCTCAGGACGCTCACGCCCGCGGTGCTGACCGAGGCCCTCGGCGCGCTCGAGCGCGACGAGGATGCAGTACGAGCTCACGCCGCTCGGGCGCAGCCTGCTGGAGCCGCCGGGCGCGGCGGTGAGGCGCCGCGGGCATCACCGAGATCGAGGCTTAGAGCGCGAGCTGCTGGTAGGCCATCGACTGGAACGAGAGCCGGTGCAGCGGTGAGACGCCGAGCCGCTCGATCGCGGCGCGGTGCTCGGGCGTCGAGTACCCCACGTGGGTCGCGAACTCCCAGCCGGGATAGCGCTCCTCCATCCGCTGCATGAAGCGGTCGCGCGTGACCTTGGCGATCACGGAGGCCGCGGCGATCGCCGCGCTCGTCGCGTCGCCGCCGACGACCGGACGCTGATCGAAGCCCGTCGGCGGCACCGGGAAGCCGTCCGACAGACACAGGCAGCCGGGCACCGCGACGCGGCGCAGCGTGTCGCTCAGGGCCGCGAGGTTGGTCTTGTGCAGTCCGCGCTCGTCGATGCCGCGCACGCAGCGCGAGGTGACCGAGACCTTCGCGGCGGCCCGCAGCACGCGCGGGTACAGCAGCTCGCGCATCTCCGCCGTGTGCTGCTTGGAGTCATTCAGCGCCGAGAGCGAGCGGGCGTCGCTCAGCGACAGCCGCTCGTAGTCGAACAGGACCGCGGCCGCCACCAGCGGGCCGGCGAGGCAGCCGCGGCCCGCCTCGTCGGCGCCCGCCACGAAGCGCACGCCGAGCCCGCGATCGAACCGGAACAGCCGGCTCCCGGAGGAGCGGGACGGCTTGTTGCGGCGCCTAGAGGAGCCCGATTCGCTTCGGCGGCCAGTAGGTGGCAAAGGCCTCGCCGATGATCCACTTCTTGGGGACGGGACCCCAGAACCTGCTGTCGTCGGATGAGCCACGGTTGTCGCCCATCATGAAGTAGTGGCCGGGCGGAATCTTGACCGGCTTGGTGAAATCGCACCCGTCGCCGCCGCCGCACGGGATGATGTACGAGTCCGCCTCGCGCTTGCCGTTGCGGTAGGCGTGGCCGTCGCGGATGTAGAGGGTGTCCCCCGGCTCGGCCACGACGCGCTTGATGAAGTTCACGTCCGCCCGCTGCGCCGTCGGCTTGTCGCAGACCTGGTTGGCCGGCGGCTGGCCGGAGCCGCAGGTGTTGTCCTGCTCGGCGCCCTGCGGCGGGTGAAAGACGACGATGTCGCCGACGTGCGGCGAGGTGAAGCGGGCGCCGATGCGGTTGACCAGCACGCGCTGGCCGACCTGCAGCGTCGGGACCATCGACTCGCTCGGGATCCGGTACGGCTTGACCAGGAAGGCCTGGATCCCGAGCGCGAGTCCGAGGGCGACGGCGACGATCAGCACCAGCTCGAGCAGCGAGCCCGAGGCTGACGACGACCCCTTCTTGGTCGCCACGGCGCTAGCCGGTCTTCTCGTCACCCGCGGCCGCCACCTCGGCGTCCGCGGACGCCTGCGTCTCGGCGGCCTCGGCGTCGGCGATCGCCTGCTCGTCGACGGCGTCGCCGGGAACCTCGGCGTCCGCCGCAGCCGCGGCCTCGGCCGCCGGGTCGTACAGCAGGCCGCGCTCGACGACCTCCTCCGGACCCGTGTAGCGGCGCTCGCGCACACGCGCGCGCTTGCCGACGCGGCCGCGCAGGTAGTAGAGCTTGGCGCGCCGGACGTCGCCGCGAGCGGCGACCTCGATCTTCTCGATCTTCGGCGAATGCAGGGGGAACGTGCGCTCAACGCCGACGCCGAAGGACTGCTTGCGGACCGTGAAGGTCTCGCGCACCCCTTCGCCCTGGCGCTTGATGACCACGCCCTCGAAGACCTGCGTGCGCCGCCGCGTGCCCTCGATGACCTGGAAGTGGACCTTGACACGGTCCCCGGCTTGGAAGCGGGGGACGCGGCGCAGCTGCGTGCGCTCGAGGGAGTCGATGACGGTGCTCATGGCGTAGGAAGGCCCGCAGAGAAGGTCCCCGCGAGCGGCCGATCATGGTAGCGGACGGTGTGCCGGATCCAGGTTAGCCCGCATCCGCGATTGCTCACGCCGCCACTCGGCAACGCGCGCATGATGGCCCGAAAGGAGGATGGCCGGGACCGTCCAGCCGCGCCATTCGGCGGGCCGCGTGTAGTGCGGATACTCCGGCGCGCCCTCCAATGCCTCCGAGAAGGACTCCTCGACGGCGGACTCCTCCTTGCCGAGCGTGCCGGGCAGCTTGCGCAGCACCGCGTCGAGCACGACCATCGCCGCCAGCTCGCCGCCGGCGAGGACGTAGCGCCCGATCGAGAGCTGCTCGCTGCAGAAGTGCTCGAGGATGCGCTCGTCGAAGCCCTCGTAGCGGCCGCACAGCAGGGTGATCTCGTCCGACGCCGCCAGCTCGCCCACGTAGGCGTCGTCCAGCTGTCGCCCCCCGGGCGTGAGCGCGATCACGCGGCGCGTGTCCTTCAACTGCACCGGATCGACCCCGTAGCGCGCCCGCAGCGCGGCCTCCACGACGTCGACGCGCAGCACCATCCCGGCGCCCCCGCCGAACGGCGTGTCGTCGACCTGCCCCCACTTCAACGGCGTCGTGGCCCGCAGGTCCACCGCCTCGACCTGATGGCCCAGCGCGAGGGCGTTCTCGACGTGGCGCTGGGTCCGGAACCAGTCGAACCACTGCGGGAACAGCGTGAAGACGTCAGCCTTCAAGGAACTCCATGTCGACGTCGATCCGGCGCGCCGCGACGTCGATCGAGCGGATCGCGTCGCGCACCATCGGGACGAGCAGCTCCGAGCCGTCCGGGCGGTCGACCTCGAGCACCTCGCAGCTCGGCAGCGCGCTCATTCGCCGCACGAAGCCGATCGCGGTGTCGCCGTCGACGACCGCGCAGCCCGCGAGGTCGGCGGCCCAGTACTCGTCCTCCTCGAGCTCGACGTCGGACATCGGGACGCTCAGCTCGGCGCCGCGCAGCGCTTCGGCGTCTTCACGCGACGACGAGCCCTCGAGCCGGAAGATCGGGTTGTCCTCGGTGCCCGCGCGGCGGACGATCGCGCGCGCGGAGCCGGAGATGAAGATCGTGGCGCGCCCGCGCAGCAGCTCGGCGTCGGCCGCGACCACATGGAACGACCCGTCGAGCCCGTGCGGCCGGCCGACGCGGCCGGCGAACACGAAGTCACTCGACGATGTCGACGAGGACGCGCCGGTTGTCCTTGACCGCGGCGGCCTTGACGACCGTCCGGAGGGCCTGCGCGGTGCGTCCCCCGCGTCCGATGACCTGGCCGTAGTCATCCTCGTCCACGCTCAGCTCGAGCACGAGCGTGCCGTCGTCCTCTTCGAACTCCTCGACCTGGACCTTGTCCGGATGGTCGACGAGCAGCCGCGCGAGGTAGTCGAGCAGCTCGCGCATGCGGCGAAACTAGATGCCCTGCGTCTTGAGGAGCTTCTGGACCGGCTCCGACGGCTGAGCGCCACGCTCGAGCCAGTGGCGGATGCGGTCCTCCTTGAGGACGATCGTCGACGGCTCGGTCTGCGGGTTGTAGCGCCCGAGCACCTCGATGAAGCGTCCGTCGCGGGGAGAGCGGCGGTCGGCGACGACCACCCGCCACTGCGGGTCCTTCTTCCCGCCGACGCGGGTGAGTCTCATGCTGACTGCCATATCGGCGCGGCAGGATAGCGGATCGCGCGCTCAGCGCTGGCGCATCATCTGCCCCAGGTCCGGCATCTTCCCCTGCTGGATCCCGCGCATCATCTTGCGCATCTGCTCGAACTGCTTGACGAGCTGGTTGACCTGCTGGACCGTCACGCCCGAGCCCTTGGCGATGCGCAGCCGCCGCGAGCCCTTGATCAGCTCCGGGTGGCGCCGCTCGTAGGGCGTCATCGAGAGGATGATCGCCTCGACGCGGTCCATCTCGCGCTCGTCGACGTTCATCTTCGAGAGCTGGTGGCCCGCAAGGCCGGGGATCATCCCCAGCAGCGACGTGAGCGGCCCCATCTTGCGGATCCGCTTGAGCTGGTCCAGAAAGTCCTCGAGCGTGAACTGGTTCTTGCGCAGCTTGCGCTCGAGCTCCTTGGCCTCGTCGGCGTCGACCTGCTGCTCGGCGCGCTCGATGAAGCTCAGGACGTCGCCCATCCCGAGGATGCGCTGCGACATCCGGTCCGGGTGGAAACGCTCGAAGTCGCCCAGCTTCTCGCCCGTGGAGGCGAACAGGATCGGCTTGCCGGTGACCGCCTTGACCGACAGCGCGGCGCCGCCGCGGGCGTCGCCGTCGAGCTTGGAGAGCACCACGCCGTCGAACTGCGCGACCTCGGCGAACTGCTCGGCGACGTTGACCGCGTCCTGGCCGGTCATCGCGTCGACGACGAGCAGCACGACGTGCGGCTTGACGCGCTTCTTGATGTTCGCGAGCTCCTGCATCAGCGCCTCGTCGACGTGCAGGCGGCCGCTCGTGTCGACGATCAGCACGTCCTTGCCGTCGCGCTTGGCCTGGTCGAGCGCCCAGCCCGCGATGTCGACGGGATCGCGGTCGGTGCCCTGCTCGTAGACGGTCGCGCCGGCCTGGCCGCCGACCTTGATCAGCTGCTCGACCGCCGCCGGCCGGTACACGTCGCACGCGGCGACCGCGACCGACGAGCCGTTCTGCTCCTTCAGGAGCTTCGCCAGCTTGGCCGTCGCCGTCGTCTTGCCCGAGCCCTGCAGCCCGGCCATCAGGATCACCGTCGGCGGGCGGGGCGAGAACGTGATTCCCGCCGACTGGCCGCCCATCAGGGAGGTCAGCTCCTCGTTGACGATCTTGACGACCTGCTGGCCGGGATTGAGCTGCTTGAGGACCTCGATCCCGAGCGCGCGCTCCTTGACGGTCGACGTGAACTGCTTGACGACCTTGAAGTTGACGTCGGCCTCGAGCAGCGCGAGCCGGATCTCGCGCATGGCCTTGTTGACGTCATCCTCCGTCAGCGCGCCGCGCTGGCGCACGCCCGCGAGGGTCCCCTGCAGCTTCTCAGACAGCGAATCGAACACTCCGGAAGACTCTACCCCTGTGGAACTCGACCTCCTCGTGATCGGATCCGGGCCCGGTGGCCAGCGCGCCGCGATCCAAGCCGCCAAGCTGGGCCGCCATGTCGCCGTGGCCGAGCGCCGCGACCGCCTCGGCGGCGTCTCGATCCATACCGGGACGATCCCGTCCAAGACGCTCCGCCAAGCCGTGCTCGAGCAGGCCGCCACGCGCCCGCTCGACGTCCTCGACCCAACGCGCATCGAGGAGACCGAGCGGATCGCGATCCAGCAGCTGATGGACCGGGCGGCCGCCGTCGTGGCGGCCGAGACCGCGATCACGCGCGAGCAGTTCCGGCGCAACCGCGTCGGCCTGCTCCCCGGGGACGCGGTCTTCGAGGACGATCACACGGTCCGGGTCGGCGACGAGCAGGTCCGCGCCGGGCGCATCGTGATCGCCGTCGGCACGCGGCCGGCGCGGCCCTCGTCGGTGGCGTTCGACGACCGCACGATCATCGACTCCGACGGCCTGCTCAAGCTCGAGAGCCGCGTGCCGCGGACCATGACCGTCGTCGGCGCCGGGGTGATCGGCGTCGAGTACGCATCGATGTTCGGCCTGCTCGGAACCAAGGTGACCGTCGTCGACCAGCGCGACCGCGTCCTGCCGTGGCTCGACGGCGAGATCGGCGAGGCCTTCCAATACCTGCTGCGCCGCAACAACGTCACGTTCCGGCTGCGCGAGAAGGTCGAAGCCGTCGAGGCGGTCGACGGGCGCGGCGCCAAGTTGCGGCTGAACTCCGGCAAGGAGATCCTGTCCGAGACGGTGCTCTACGCGACCGGCCGCCAGGGCGACACGGAGCAGCTCGGCCTGGCCAGCACCGGGCTCGAGTGCGACAAGCGGGGGCGGCTGAAGGTCGACGACCAATACCGCACGACCGTGCCCCACATCTTCGCCGTCGGCGACGTCGCCGGGCCGCCGGGCCTGGCCTCGACGGCGATGGAGCAGGGGCGGATCGCGGCGCTGCGGGCGTTCGAGCAGCCCGTCGAGGAGCTCCCGGAGCTGATCCCTGTCGGCGTCTACGCGATCCCCGAGCTCGCGATGGTCGGGCGCACCGAGGAGGACCTGACCGACGCGGCGGTGCCGTACGTGTGCGGGATCGCGCGCTGGAGCGAGCTGGCCCGCGGCGTGATCACCGGCGACCGCGACGGCATGCTGAAGCTGCTCGTCTCGCTCGAGGACCGCAGCGTGCTCGGCGTGCACGTGCTCGGGACCGGCGCCACGGACCTCGTCCACGTCGGCCAGGCGGTGATGGCCTCCGGCGCCGGAGGCCTCGACTTCCTCGTCACCGCCGTCTTCAACTACCCGACGTTCGCCGAGTCCTACAAGGTCGCCGCGCTGGACGCCGCGAACCGGATCCGGGCGATCAGCTAGGCGCCGGCGGCACCGCGGGGTTGGACGCGCTCTCGGCGGCCCGCGTCGCCTCCCGGGCGGCGCGCGCGGCCTCCTCGGCGTCGGCCGCCGCCTTCTCGTCGATCCCGGTGGTCGCATGCGACGGGCGCGGGCGCGGTCGCGGCGCGGGCGGCGGAGGCGGGGCGTCCGGCGCGCCGGGCGCGCCGAAGCGCTGCGCGATCCCGCCGAGGGCCTGCGAGAACTCCGACGGGATCACCCACACCTTGTTCGCGTTGCCCTGCGCGAGCTGGGGCAGCATCTGCAGGTACTGGTAGGAGAGCAGCGCGGGGTCCGGCGCGCCGTCGTGGATCGCGCCGAACACGGTCTCGATCGCCTTCGCCTCGCCCTCGGCCTTGAGGATCGCGGCCGTGCGCGCGCCCTCGGCCCGCAGCACGGCGGACTGCTTCTCGCCCTCGGCGGTGAGGATCTGCGACTGCTTGACGCCCTCGGCGGTGAGGATCGCGGCGCGCCGGTCGCGCTCGGCGCGCATCTGCTTCTCCATCGCCTCCTGCACGGTGCGCGGCGGCTCGACAGACTTCAGCTCGACGCGGTTGACGCGGATGCCCCAGCGGCCCGTCGCCTCGTCGAGCACGGAGCGCAGCTGGTGATTGATGTTGTCGCGCGAGGTCAGCGTGTCCTCGAGCGTCATCCCGCCGATCACGTTGCGCAGCGTCGTGACGGTCAGCTGCTCGATCGCCTGCAGCGGGTTGGCGACCTCGTAGGTCGCGGCCTTGGCGTCGGTGACGGTGAAGTAGATGACGGTGTCGATCCCGACGACGAGGTTGTCCTCGGTGATCACCGGCTGCGGCGGGAACGTCACCACCTGCTCGCGCAGGTCGATCAGCGGCTTCACGCGGTCGATGAACGGGACGATCAGCGTCAGCCCCGGGTCCAGCGTGCGCGAGTAGCGCCCGAGCCGCTCTACCACGCCCGCACGCGCCTGCGGCACGATGCGGACGCCGGCCGCCGCGACGACGAACACGAACAGGGCAAGGACGATCAAGGCGATCAAGCCAGCGGTCATGCGGTCTCCCTAGTCGCTCACGAGCGCGGTCGCGCCCCTGATCTCGAGCACCTGCACGCGCGCGCCCGGCTCGAACGTCTCGTCCTCGTCGAACGCCCGCGCGGTCCAGATCTCGCCGTCGAGGCGCACGCAGCCGACTCCCTCGGCGTTCGCGATGCGCTCCACCACCGTCGCCGTCTGACCCACCAGCGCCGCGGTGCCCGTCTTGATCTTGGCCCTCGTGCGCAGATGCTCGCGGGCGATCGGCCGCAGGGCGGCCAGCAGGACGATGGAGACGACGAGGAACACGGCCCACTCGATCGTGGCTCCGGCGCCGGCCGCGGCGAGCAGCGCCGCGATCGCCGCCCCGCCCGCGAACGGGGCGAGGAAGAAGCTCGTGGTGGCGATCTCACCGATGGCGAAGATCACCGCCGCGATCAGCCAGATCACCCAGGGATCCATGTCTGGCGCGATCGTATAGCGCAGGGCTTAAGCGGTGAGCAAGGCGCGCGCGAAGTCGTCCGGGTCGAACGGGCGCAGGTCCTCGAGCTGCTCGCCGATGCCGATCAGCTTGACCGGGATGCTCAGCTCGTTGGCGATCGCGAGCGCGATGCCGCCCTTGGCGGTGCCGTCGAGCTTGGTGAGGATGATCCCGGTCACGTCGACGGCCTCGCCGAAGAGCTTCGCCTGGCGGACGCCGTTCTGGCCCGTCGTCGCGTCGACGGTCATCAGGGTCTCGTGCGGCGCGTCGGGCATCTGCTTGGAGATCACCCGGCGGACCTTGGTGAGCTCCTCCATCAGGTTCGTCTGCGTGTGGAGGCGGCCGGCGGTGTCGATGATGATCACGTCGGCGCCGCGCTCGCGCCCGCGGGCGATCGCGTCGAACGCGACCGCGCCGGGATCGGAGCCCTCGGGGCCCTTGACGACGTCGACGCCGGCGCGCTCGCCCCAGCGCTCGAGCTGCTCGACGGCGGCGGCGCGGAACGTGTCGGCGGCGCCGACCACGACCGTCTGGTCGAGCGTGTTGCGCAGGTGCCAGGCGAGCTTGCCGATCGTGGTCGTCTTGCCGGTGCCGTTGACGCCGACGACGAGGATCACGGTCGGGTCGGCGCGCAGGTCGATCTTGTCGTCGCCGGTGCGGGCGAGCTGAGCGAGCAACTCGGCGAGCCGGTTCGTGAGCGCCTCGCCGCCGGCGAGCGCGCCCTCCTCGGCCTCGCGCTCGAGCTTCTCGACGACCTCGGCGGTGGTGCGCGCGCCGACGTCGGCGTAGATCAGCGCCTCCTCGAGCCGCTCCCAAGTCTGCTCGTCGAGGTCGCCCTCGAACAGCGTCGCCTGGACCTCGGCGGCGAGCGCCTCGCGCGTCTTGCGCATGTTGGCGCGCAGACGGCGGAAGAAGCCACGCCGGCCCTCCTCGCGCTCGGGCTCGGTCTGTGTCACCGGCGCGTGGTCGCCGTCGAGCAGGAAGAGGTCGTACCAGTCGCGGGCCATCGGGTCCGGCAGGATAGAGCGGGCCCGGCGCCCGCGCGCTCTGACGGCGCGTTGAGCGTCGCCGGCTTGCGCGGCGACGCGGCTACACCGGTGCCGCCCGGCGAGCGGCCTCCGCGTCGCGTGAGCGGAACCATTCCTCCCCCTCGATCGAGAAGTTGGGCACGACGCGATCCAGCCAGGCCGGGAACCACCAGTTCGACCGGCCGAGGAGCGTCATGACGGCCGGGACCAGCAGGCAGCGCACGAGCGTCGCGTCGACCGCCACGGCGACGCCCATGCCGACGCCGAACTGCTTGACGGTCGGATCGCCGTTGAGCACGAAGGCGAAGAAGACGCTGACCATGATCAGCGCCGCCGACGTGATCACGCGGCCGGTGTTCGCGACCCCGTCGATCACCGCCTGCCTGTTGTCGCCGGTCCGGTCCCAGGCCTCCTTGATGTGCGTCATCAGGAAGACCTCGTAGTCCATCGACAGCCCGAACAGGATCGCGAACATCATCAGCGGGACGAAGCTCACGATCGCGACCTCCGCGTCGAGGCCGACCAGGCTCACGCCCCAGCCCTTCTCGAACACGGCGCTCACCACGCCGAAGGCCGCGCCGATCGAGATCAGGTTCATCAGCCCCGCGGTCAGCGGGATCACGACCGAGCGGAACGCGAGCAGCAACAGCAGGAAGCTGAGCGCGACGACGACGGCGATCGTGAGGATCAGCCGGCTCGAGATCTCGTCCGCGAGGTCGACGTAGCCCGCGGTCGTCCCGCCCACGTCGGCCGTCATGCCCTTGCCCGCAGTGGCCTGCGGGATGGTGTCGTCGCGCAGGCGGCGCACGAGCTCCTCCGTCGCGCGGTCCGACGGGGCGGTCGTGGGCGTGACGGTCATGGCCGCCGCCGTGCCGGCGTCGTTGACCAGCGGCTGCGTAACCGCCGCGACGCCGCTCGTCTTCTGCAGGGCGGTGCGCAGGTCCTGGAGCCGGGGATCGGCCGCGGTCGGGTCGCCCTTCGCCGGCTCGCCGGCCATGTCGACGCTGATCAGCAGCGGCCCGTTCGCGCCCGGCCCGAACGCGGCCGACATCCCGTCGTAGGCGCGCCGCGCCTGGGTGCTCGTGGGCAGCGCGCCGTTGTCCTGCTGGCCGAGATAGAGGTCCAGTGCCGGCAGCGCGAGCGCGACGAGCACGACGACCGCGACGAGCATCGAGGGCAGCGGCCGGCGGGCGACGAAGCGGGCCCAGCGCGCCCAGCCGTGCGGGTGGTCGTCGCGGGCGGCGCGGCGGTGCGGGAGCGCCAGCCGGTCGATCCGGTCGCCGAGGATCGCAAGGGTCGCCGGCAGCAGCGTGATCGCAGCGGCGACGGCGACGGCGACCACGAGCGCGGCGGTGTAGCCGAGCGTCGTGACGAGCGGGATGTCCACGGCGGCGAGCGAGAGCAGCGCGACCATCACCGTGATCCCCGCGAACACGACGGCGCCGCCGGACGTCGCGGTCGAGCGGGCGATCGACTCCAGCGTCTGCATCCCGGCGCGCCGCTGGCTCTGGTGGCGGGTGACGATGAACAGCGCGTAGTCGATCCCGACGCCGAGGCCGATCATCGTGGCGAGCGTCGGCGCGACCGTGGGGACCTCCGCGACCTGGCTGATCAGCGTGATGATCGAGAGGCCGCTGACAAGCCCGATCACGGCGGTGAAGATCGGCAGCCCCATGGCGACGACCGTCCCGAACGTGAGCAGCAGCACGATGATGGCCATGGAGAGGCCCACCACCTCGCTGGAGTGCGTCTTGGGCTTGGACACCTTCTGCCCGACGTAGCCCCCGAAGCTCACGGCCAGGCCCGCGCGGCGCGCAGGGTCCGCCTCGTCCACGATCCGCTCCGCGTCGTCGGTGGTCAGCTCGCTCGGGCTCGCGCGCATGCTGAGCGCGATGTAGCCGGTGCGCTGATCCTTGCTCAGCTGCCCCTCGCTCGAGAGCGGGCTCGTCGCGTCGCGGACGTCAGGGTCGGCCTTGAACGCGGCGGTCGTGTCGCCGATCGGCTGCGCGTACCTGGAGTCCTTGAGCGTCGTGCCCTTCGGCGCCTGCAGCACCACCGGGTTGGTGCCATTGGCCTGTGACGGGAAGCGCTCCGTCAGCAGGTCGGTCGCCTTCTGGCTGTCGCTGCCGGGAAGCGTGAGGTTGTCGTTGAGGTCAGGACCGAAGCTGCGCGCCGCGACGCCGAGCGCCGCGAACACCGCGAGCCAGAGCGCCAGCACGATCCAGCGGCGCCGGGCGCAGAGACCTCCGAGTCCGTAGAGCAGAGGGGTCATGCGTCCTGTCCTGGCGCGAGCGCCGTCAACAGCAGGGGCACCACCGACGGCGTCATCACGAGACGCCCCACGTGCGTACGGTACAGGCGACCTCCGCCCGCATGGGGATTTCCTCGCCGGTCAGGATGCAGGGATGACCGAGACGCGAGTGCTGCGAGGCGACGACCCGGCTGCGGTGGCCCTGCTGGCGGCGATGGAGGCCGAGGTCGAGGCCACGCTCGGACCGGTCACGCCGGAGCGCACCTCGGTGGTCTCGGCGGCCGAGATGAGCCCGCCGGGCGGCGCCTACGTCGTCGTCGTCGAGGACGGCGCGACGGTGGCCGGCGGCGGGCTGCGGAAGCTCCGGGACGGCGTCGCGGAGATCAAGCGGATGTACACGCTGCCCTCGGCGCGGGGTCGCGGGCACGGGCGGCGGCTGCTGGCAGGGCTCGAGGACGCGGCGCGGGCGCTGGGCTACGCGCGGGTGCGGCTCGACACGGCGGAGGCGATGGCGCCGGCGCTGGCGCTCTACCGCGACGCCGGGTACGTGGAGATCCCCGACTACAACGGCAACGGCTATGCCGCGTTCTGGGGCGAGAAGCGGCTGTAACCTGGGATGCGATGCGGACCGCCGATCTCCACGACGCCCGCGAGTCCCTCGAGTACTGGGAAGGCCGGCTCGCGCGGCTTCCGCGCTGGGCGCTGGGGCGCCGGCGCGAGGCGCGGTCGATGGCGGCGCGCTGGAACGAGCGCGTCCGCGACGCCGAGCGCTCCGTCTATGGCGACGGCGTGCTCGGCACGGCGCTGATGCTCGCGTTCGAGCGGCGGCTGCCGCTGCGCGTCCGGCGCTCAGGGCGCCGGGCGGCGCGGATCGCCATCGGCGTCTCGGCGGCGGTGATGGCGGCCTGCGCAGCGCTCGTGGTGCTCGCGTGCGCCGCCGTGCTGCAGCTGCTGTTCTAGGCAGCCGCTACTCGCGGCTGCTCAGGTAGCCGCCGACGACGAAGCCGCCGATGCAGCAGACGAGCGCGAAGACCAAGAGAACCATGCGTCAGAGCTTACTTCGCGCGCGGCTGGATACGCACCGCGACGTCGATGACGTGGGCGGAGCCGATGATGCCCGCTTCGCGGCCGCCGCGCATGCCTACGCGGCCTCCTCGGCTTCCTGCTTGCCCCCGAGCCGGCGGGAGATGACCTTCGAGACGCCGTTGCCGGCCATCGAGACGCCGTACAGGCAGTCCGCGGCCTCCATCGTGCGCTTCTGGTGGGTGACGACGATGAACTGCGCGCGGTCGCTGAACGAGCGCAGCAGCGTGAGGAAGCGGTCGATATTGAGGTCGTCGAGCGCGGCCTCGACCTCGTCGAGGATGTAGAACGGGCACGGACGGGCGAGGAAGACCGCGAACAGGAACGCGAGCGCGGTCATCGACTTCTCGCCGCCCGAGAGCAGCGTCAGGCGCTTGGTCGACTTGCCCGCTGGCGTGATCTCGATCTCGACGCCCAGCTTGTCCTCGGGCGCCTCGTCCTCCGGCCCCTCCGCGAAGTCCTCGGGCTCCGGCTCCTCGGCGGGCGCGTCGGCGCCGCCGAGCACCGGGCGCGGGCCGGAGTCCTCGCGCACGAGCCGCAGGCGGCCGCGGCCGCCGGGGAAGAGCTGCGCGGCGACCTCCTCGAAGTTCTTGGCGGCCGCCTCGAAGGTCTCCTCGAACGCCTCGCGGATGCGCTTGTCGGTGTCCTTGATCAGGCTCTGGAGCTCGCGCAGCGCGGTCTCGAGGTCCTCCCGCTGGCGCTCGAGCTCCTCGACGTGCGCGAGCGCCTCCTTGTACTCCTGCTGCGCGAGCGGGTTGACGGGTCCGAGCTGCTCGCGCCGGCGCTGGAGGCGCTCGATGCGCGTGGCCAGCCCCTCGCGCTCGGTGTCCGCGAGCGCCTCGCCGGCCGGCTCGGGCTCCAGGCCGAGCTTCGCGGCGAGGCGCGTGAGCTCGTGCTCGGCGTCCTGCGCCTGGTCGCGCGCCTGCTGGGCCTTGACCTCGCCGCGCGTGACCTCCTCGCCGCGCTGCTTGAGGCCGGCATGGACGCGCGACTCCTCGGCGGCGCACTCACGCAGCTCGGAGGCGAGCTTCTCGCCCGCCGCGCGGTCGGCGTTCAGCTCGGCCTCGAGCACCTCGACGCGCGTCCCGATCGCGGCGGCGGCCGCCTTCAGCGCCGCGGCGAAGCGCTCGGCCACGGGCCTGAGCTGCTCGTCGCGCTCCAGCCGCCTGCGCTCGTGATCCAGCCGCCGGCGGCGCTCCTTGCGCTCGCGCTCGGCGCGCTCCACGAGCCGGCGCTCGGTCGCGATCGCGGCCTCGACCTGGAGCTTGCGCTCGGCCGTCGCGCCCTCGTCGGGCGCGCTGCGGCGCTGCTGGATGACCCAGCGGGCATGCCTCTCGGCCTCGGCGGCCTCGTCGCGCGCCCGTGCGGCGGCACGGGACTCGCGCTCGGCGGCGTCGCGCTCGGCGTCCGCCTCGGCGACCGCCTGCTGCGCGGCCTCGACCTCGTTGAGCGCTGCGCGCTCCGCCTGCGCGGCGGCCTCGACCTGCTGAAGCAGCGCGTCGCGCCGGTTGCGCTCGGTGAGCACGCGGTCCTCGCCGCCGGGATTGACCTGGCGCAGCTCGCGCGTCGCGGGCGACCAGACGCGCCCGTCCCTCGTGACCGCGATGCCGCGGAACTCCGGCGCGAGGCCGTCGATCGCCTCGACGACCCAGACGCCGGCGAGGATCGCGGCGGCGAGTCGCCGCGCGGCGTCGTCGCCGGAGGCGCGGACGTGCGCGGAGAGCGGCACCGCGCCGGGGGCGGGCGGAGAGTCCGCGGGGACGGCGGCGTGCGGCCGGTCCGCGGGAACGACGGCGCCCTGCGGGTCTGCGGGGACGGCGGCGTCCGGGGTGTCGCGGGCGGTGCCGGCGCCGGGCGGGTCCGGGGCGATGCCGTCGCCCGCCGGCGGCAGGATCAGCGCGGCCGCGCCGTCCTTCCCGGCGCGGTCCAGGAGTGCGGCGCCCGCCGCGAGATCGGCGGCGACGGCGGCCCGGAGCCGGGGCCCGAGCGCCGCGGCGAGCGCGAGCTCGTAGCCCGGGGCGGCCGTCAGCGTGTCCGCCAGCGCGGCCGCGCCTCCCGGCGCGCCCGCGTGCGAGCGCAGGAACTGGTTGACCTTGGCGAGCTCGGCGCCGATCCGCGCCGACTCGCGGCGGGCGCGCTCGGCCGCGGTGTCCAGCTCGCGCCGGGCGCGGCGGGCGGCGTCGGCCGCGGCGTCGACCGCGCCCCGCGCGGCGTTGGCGGCGTTGGCGGCCTCGGTGCGCTCGGCCAGCACGGCGGCGGCCGCGTCGCGACGCGCCTCGAGCTCCTCGAGCTCCCGCTCGAGCCGCTCGCGATAGTCCTCGGCCAGCTGCGCCAGCTCGGCCTCCAGGGACGCGATCCGCTCGGCCGAGCCGTCGTCGCCCGTGTCCGCCTCCGCCTCGGCCTCCAGCGCCGCGATCAGCCCGCGCCGCCGTGCCGCGCGGTCCGTCAGCTCGCCCGCCAGCCGCTCGGCGGCGTCCAGCCGCAGGCCGATCCGCTCGCCCGCCGACCGGGCCGCGTAGAACCGCGACGACAGCGACTCGCGCTCGGACCCGCGCGAGGACAGCGCCTCCTCGGCCGCCTCGCGCCGCTTGCCGACCGCGGCGAGCTCCGCCTCGGTCTCCGCGGCGGCGGCCCGCGCGACGCCCACCGCGGCCTCGGCCGCGCTCAACGCCGCCCGGGCGGAGCGCGCCGAGTCACGCGCCAGCGTCCAGCGCGCCTCGTCGCTCTGGCGCTCGATGCGCTCGTGCAGCTCCGCCGCCTCGGCCTGGCGCTTCAAGGGCTTCAGCCGCGTCCGCGCCTCGCGCTCGACGTCGAGCGCGCGATCCAGGTTGTCCTGCGTGCGCTCGAGCTTGATCTGCGCGCGCCGGCGCCGCTTGCGGTGCTTGCCGAGGCCGGCCGCCTCCTCGATCAGCAGCCGGCGGTCGCGCGGCTTGGAGGTGACGATCTCCGACACGCGCCCCTGGGAGACGACGGAGTGCATCTCCTTGCCCAGGCCCGTGTCGGACAGGATCTCGATCACGTCCGCGAGCCGGCAGCGGGCGCCGTTGATGCGGTACTCGCCCTCCCCCGCGCGGTTGAGCCGCCGCGAGATCGCGACCTCGCCGACCGGCAGGTCCAGCTTCCCCGACGCGTTGTCGAGCACGACCTCCACCTCGGCCTCCGCGCGCGCCTGCACGCCGTGCGCGCCGGCGAAGATCACGTCCTGCATCGACTGCCCGCGGACCGCGACCGGCGACTGCTCCCCCATCGCCCACAGCACGGCGTCGGTGATGTTCGACTTGCCCGACCCGTTGGGCCCGACGATCACCGACACGCCCGGCGTGAACGTCAGCCGCGTGCGGTCGGGGAACGACTTGAAGCCCTTCAGCGAGATCGAGCTCAGGTGCACGCGCTCACGCCGCCGTCATCGTTTCCAACGCCGCTTCCGCCGCCGCCTGCTCGGCGTCCTTCTTCGACCGCCCCGAGCCGCGGGAGATCTCCTCGCCGTCCACGCGCGCGACCACCTCGAAGGTCCGCTCGTGCGGCGGCCCCTCCTCCGCGGTCACCTCGTAGGCGACGACCGTGCCGCGCCGCGCCAGCCGCTCCTGCAGGGCGGACTTGAAGTCCGCAGGATGCGCGAGCGCCTGCTCGATCTCGGGCTGGAACGCCTCCACCACCGCGGCGAAGACCTTCTCGTAGCCGAACTCCAGATAGCACGCGCCGATCACCGCCTCGATCACCGATGCGAGTACCCGTTCGGTCCGCGCCAACGCCTCCGTCGCCGGCCCGGCGAGCTCCGGCGGCGCCGCCGCGCGCAGGCGCTCCGGGATTCCCAGCCGCTCGGCGACCGCCCGGCAGGAGCGGCCCGAGACCGCCTGCGCGCGGATCTTCGTCAGCCGCCCGGCGCCGTAGGCGTCGGCCTGCAGCCGCGGATAGAGATGCGTCGTGATGGCGAGCCCGAGCACGGAGTCGCCCAAGAAGGCCAGCCGCTCGTACGACTCCTCCCGCCGCTCCGTCCATGACGAGTGCGTCACCACCTGGCGGGCCAGGTCGTCCGGCAGGCGCTCGAGCAGGTCGTGGAGCTCGTGCAGCGGTCAGGGCCTCGTCGGGGTGTGGGACAGCACGAAGTCGACCGCCTGCCCCACCGTGTGGATGCGCGCGGCGTCCTCGTCGGGCATCTTGATGCCGTAGGTGTCCTCCAGCTCCTGCACGAGCGAGTAGAGGTCCAGCGAGTCGGCCGACAGGTCCTCGCGGAAGTGCGTGGTCTCCTGGATGCGCGCCGGATCGAGCTCCAGCTCGTCGGCAAGGTGCTCGCGGATGAGACTCAACACGTCGTCACGGGTCATGGCGTCTCCGGCACGCTAGCGGCCGCCTCGGACGCCCCCTCGGCGCGCCGCAGCGCGCCCGCCGCGGCAAGCCGCTCGTGCGTGCGCCCCGCGACGTCCTCGCGCACCCCGCGCGCGGACACCTCGATCGCGCGCGCGAAGCCGCGCTCGCCGAAGGAGCCGTGCGGGACGACGACCAGCTTGCGCAGCCCGAGCAGGACCGCGCCGCCCTGCTCCTCCGGGTCGATCTCCGACCGCAGACCGCGCAGCGCGGGCCGCAGCAGCAGGCCGCCGAGCCTGGACCGCAGCGAGGACATCGCGGCTCCCCGCACGGCGCCCAGCAGTGCCGCGGAGGTCCCCTCCATCACCTTCAGCGCCACGTTGCCGGTGAACCCGTCGGCGACGATCACGTCCGCCACGCCCGTGCCGATCGCGAACCCCTCGACGTTGCCGATGAAGCCGGGCATCCCGGCGAGCGCGGCGTGGGCGGCGAGCACGTTCTCCGGCCCCTTGGACGCCTCGGTCCCGTTCGAGAGCAGCGCGACCCGCGGGGAGGCGACGCCCATGACCGCCTCCATGAACGCCGCGCCCATGTGCGCGAACTGCACCAGGTGCTCCGGCCGCACCTCCACGTTGGCGCCCGCGTCGAGCAGCAGGAACGGCGCGCCCGGTACAGGCACGATCAGTGCGAGCGCCGGCCGGTGCACGCCCCGCGCGCGCTTGAAGGTGAACAGCGAGGCCGCCAGCGCGGCGCCGGTCGAGCCGCCGGAGACGAGCGCGTCCGCGTCGCCCGCGGCCACGGCGGCGACCGCCTGCACGATCGAGGACGAGGGGTTCGCCCGAACGGCACGCGCGGGGTCCGGATCCTTGGCGATCGAGACCGGGGCGTCCACGACCTCGACCCCGTCGGCCACCGCGCCGATCGAAGCGGCGGGACCGAAGAGGATGACGCGGATCCCACCCGCGGCGGCGCGGGCGGCTCCGCGGGCTACTTCAACCGGGCCCTTGTCGGCCCCGTTGACGTCGACCGCGACGGTGAGAGCTCTAGTGGTCGTGGTCGTGATCGTGGTCGTGCACGTGCACGACCTCGCGACCGGCGTAGAACCCGCAATGCGGGCACACCCGGTGCGGACGGCGCGGCCGGTGGCACTGCGGGCAGCCGTTCACCGCCGGGGCGGTGATCTTGTGCTGGCTCCGGCGCTGCGTGGTGCGCGCGTGCGACTGCTTCTGCTTCGGGACGGCCATAGGCGACGCAGAAGGGTAGCGAACCGCGCGCGCTAGTCGAACTTCAGCTCGGAGAGCTTCGCCCAGCGCGCGCTCGGAGCCGCCTCGTGGGCGTGCTCCGGCTCTTCGTTGAGGTTGGCGCCGCACTCTGGGCACAGGCCGGCGCAGTCGTGCCGGCAGGTCAGCTGCGCAGGCAGCGCGAGCGCGAGCGCGTCGCGCGCCCAGGCCTCGAGGTCGACCTCGGCGCCCTCGGCGTCGACGTATGGCGAGAGCATCTCCTCGTCCGCGGTGCCGGGCTGGTGGATCTCGTAGGCGTCGACCGCGAAGCTCGGCTGGGCGGGCTCCAGGCAGCGCATGCACGGACCCGTCACGCCCGCCTCGAAGCGCAGCCGCAGCGCCCAGCCGCTGCCGGTGGTGCGGGAGACGTCCAGGCGCGCGCGCACGAGCTCCGGGTCGACGGAGTACTGCGATCCGCCATAGGAGAAGGGGTCGACGTGGACGTCGAGGTCCAGCCGGCGGCCCTCGCCGGAGGTCAGCCGGAGGCGCCCGAGATCGAACGTGTCGGTGCGCTGGGACATGACGAATACGGTAGCCGCTGCGGGCATCCGGCCCGCATCGGACGGACGCATCCGGCGTCCGATCAGGAGACGTCCTTGAGCTCGCGCTTGAGCACCTTTCCGGTGGATGTCCGGGGGAGCTCGTCGAGGAACACGACGTCGCGCGGGGACTTGTATCCGGCGAGGTTGGACTTGACGTAGTCCTTGACGTCCTTCTCGCTCAGCTTGGCCCCGTTGCGCGTGACGATCACCGCCTTCAGCCGCTGGCCGAACTTCTCGTCCTCGACGCCGAAGACGGCGACGTCGGCGATCGCGTCGTGGTTGTGCAGGAGGTCCTCGACCTCGGCCGGGAAGACGTTCTCGCCGCCCGAGACGATCATGTCGTCGTCGCGGCCGTCGATGAACAGGCGCCCGGCGTCGTCGAAGTGGCCGACGTCGCCGGAGGAGAGCAACCCGTCGATCTCGTCCTTGTTGCCGCCGCCCGTATAGCCCTCGAACTGGACGTCGTTGCCGACGAAGATGCGGCCCGTCTCCCCGCGCGCGACCGGCCGGCCGCCGTCGTCGTAGATCCGCACGACGCTGCCGCGCGGCGGCTTGCCCGCGGTCCCTGGCGCCTCGCGAAGATCGCGCGGCGTGGCGATCGTGGCCCAGGCGACCTCGGTCGAGCCGTAGAGGTTGTAGAGGTTCTCGCCGAAGTGGTCCATCCAGCGGTCGGAGACCGAGCCGGGGAGCGCCGAGCCGGACACCGGGACCGCGCGGACCTTGCTCAGGTCGTAGCGGTCGAGCACCTCGTCGTCGAGCTCGAGGATGCGCTGGATCATCACCGGCACCACGACGAGCGCCGTGCACTCGTGCTGGGCGGTCAGCGAGAGCGTCGCCTCCTCGTCGAACTTGCGCTTGAGCACGACGGTGCTGGCGAGGCTGATGCCGAGCGCCCACTGGGCGAAGCCCCAGGCGTGGAAGAGCGGCGCGGCGATCATCGTCTTCTCGCGCGAGCGCAGCGGGATGACCGAGAGCAGCGCGGCGATCGGGTCGATCGACCTCGGCATCGAGCGGTTGGCGCCCTTCGGCGAGCCGGTCGTGCCGGACGTCAGGATGATCGCGCGGCCCTGCTCGCGCGGCGGCGTGACGTCGGACGCGTCACCGCCGGCGATCACGTCCTCCAGCCGCGGGTCGCTGCTGGAGCCGTCCTCCGGGTCGTGCCAGGCGACGTAGCGCTTGCGCCTGCGTGCCGCGTCGTGCAGGACGTCCGCGAACTCGTGGTCGTAGATCACCGCCTTCGGCTTCTCGCGCTTGGCGACGTCGGCCAGCTGGGGGCCCGAGAACGCGGTGTTGAGGAACAGCGAGTTGGCACCGAGCTTGGAGCACGCGACCGTCGCGTCGATCCAGCCGCGGTGGTTGCGGCACATGATCGCGACGTTGTCGCCCGCCTCGATGCCGTCGTCCGCGAGGGCGTGCGCGAGCGCGTTGCTGCGCTCGTGGACCTCGCGGAAGCTGAGCGTGCCCAGCTCGTCGATCACGGCCGGCTGGTTCGCGTAGTTGCGCGCGTCGGCGCTGTAGCCGGCCGCGGGCGTGGTGCCGAAGCGGATCAGCGAGCGGACGGTGTGGAAGATGTGATCCGGGCGCTCCGGATGGACGATCCCCGCGCGCGTGAGCGTGACGAGCGTCTCGACTTTGGTGACCAGCTCGGTGGGTATTGGGATCTTCTTCATCGCGTGGGCAGCTTCATACCCGCTGGGACCTCGCCGGTGTCGATCATTCGGCGGATCTCCGCTGCCCTTCGCGAATTGAGGTACACGTGACGCTGGCCGACGGACGGCTTCTCGGCGAGCAGGCCGGCCGTCAGCAGGGCCTCCCCCACCTCCTGCGCCAGCGCGCGATCGTTTCCGGCGAAGCCGCGCGCCAGGTGCGCGAACTCGGTGTGGTAGCCGCCCCACTTGCCCATGCCGTCGAGGCGCTGGAGGATCCGGCGGGCGACGCGCCGGCCGGGATCGGGGTCCTCGTGCGGACGCGTCGCGTGATCGCCGCGGCCGAGCAGGTCGTACAGCGTCTCCTCGTTGGCCTCGACCTCCTTGGGGTCCGCCGGGTGGCCGTTGAGCCGCGCGACCGCCTCGGCGACGCGCAAGGGGTGCCCGGCCCCGATCGGATCGCGCAGCTCGACCTCGTCGATCACGCCCGGCGGGAGCGCGTAGGCGCGGGCGCGCAGGCGGTCCAGCGTGCCGGCGTGGTCCTCGAAGGCCAGCTCGACGAGCTCGGGGTCGAGCTCGCAGCCGGGATAGGAGAGCACGAGGAAGCCGCCGGGGAGCTCCCCCGCCTTGAGCTTGAGGTCATGCGGGCCGTGCGGCGCCTGGGCTCCGGCCAGCTCCACGAGCGCCCCGACGGTGGCGGCGACGAGCAGCCACTCGCGCCCCGTGGCGACCTGCGGATCGGCGCGCAGGGCGGCCTCCGCGGGCGTCGCGGCGATCAGGCCGCCGTTCTGGGCGGCGATCCCGATCTCGACCGGCGCCTCGTAGCCGGAGCGTGGCTTGGCGAGCTCGTCCCGGCCGTGCTTGAGGGCGGAGGCCAGGACCTGGCGCAGGCGAGCGGTCGCCGTCGCCGGAGCGGCGGCGCCGCCGCAGGCGTCGAGCTCGCCCTCGAGCGCGGTCACGGCTCGCTAACGCTCCTCATGGGTCTACGGTACCCAGGTGGGAGTCGCTCGCCGCAGGGTGATCGCGCACGGCCGGGTGCAGGGCGTGTTCTTCCGCGACGCGACGCGCCGGGAAGCAGAGCGTCTAGGCGTGGCGGGCTGGGCGCGCAACACGTCCGACGGGACCGTCGAGGCCGTGTTCGAGGGCGACCACGAGGCGGTCGAGGCGATGGTCGGCTTCGTCCGCGGCGGCCCCGGCCATGCCTCGGTGACGCAGGTGGACGTGAGCGCGGAGGAGCCCGAGGGCCTCGAGGGCTTCTCCGTCCGCTGACGCACGTACCGTGGCTTGTCCGTCATGGAAGCCGCCACGCCACTTCGCCAGCAGCGGGTCCACGTCCTCATGGGGCGCGTGCTCGTCGAGAACCTCGTCGTCGACGATCCGGCGGCCGCCGCGTTCGTCCGCGCGCGGATCGACGCGGGGGAGGACGCCGCGCGGGTGGTCAACGACGCGATCGAGATCGGCGCGCGCGTGCTGGAGCGCGAGCACGCGGGGATCGACGCCGAGTTCGTGCGCGGGGAGTTCGAGAAGGTCTCGCGCGAGGTGGAGACGGCGTTCACCGACAAGGCGCGCGTCGTGGCGGAGTTCTTCGGCACCAAGGTCGACGAGGTCTTCGGGGCCGAGAACGGGCACCTGGCCCGCGAGCTGCAGCGGCTGTTCGGCGACGAGTCGTCCGCCGCCGTGCAACATCGCCTGCAGGCGGTGATGAACGAGCAGTCCGCGCGCATGCGGGAGGACCTGCTGCGGCAATTCTCCTCGGCCGACGGGTCGAACCCGCTGGCGGACTTCAAGGCGGCGCACCTGCGGGCGGCGCGCGAGGCCGCCATGCGCCAGGAGCAGCAGCTCGACGGGATGCGCGAGCAGATGATCGCGCTCAACCTGGAGATCCAGAAGCTGCAGGCGGAGAAGGACAAGGCGCAGGGCGTGGCGGCGGAGCTGGAGCGCTCGGCGGCCAAGGGACGTCCGTACGAGGAGGCGGTGGCGGACGCGATCGACGCGATCGCGCGCGGGCAGGGCGACGACTGCGACGCCGTGGGCGACCTGCGCGGGCTCGGCGGCCGCAAGGGCGACGTGGTGGTGGACATCGACGGCTGCTCGGGCGCCCCGCGCGGCCGGATCGTCTTCGAGGCCAAGAACTCGCGCAAGTCCCGCAAGGAGGCGCTGGCCGAGCTCGAGGAGGCGATGGCGACGCGATCGGCCGACTACGGCGTCTGGGTCGTGCCCTCCGAGGAGAAGCTGCCGGCGCGCGCGCCGGCGCTGCGCGAGGTCGGCGGCGACAAGCTCTTCGTCGTCTATGACCCGGACGAGGGCTCCCGCCTGGCGCTCGAGGTCGCGTACTCGCTGGCCCGCGCGCGCGTGGTGATGGCGCGCGGCGACGCCTCGGGGCTGGACGCGCTGGCGCTGCGCGGCGAGGTCGAGCGCGCGCTGGGCGCGATGGAGGACGTGCGCCGGATCAAGGTGCAGCTCACGAACGCCGCGGGCGGCATCGAGGAGGCGCGCCGGGTGCTGGACGGGATGGCAGAGCGCGTGCGCGCGCATCTCGGCACGATCGATTCGCTGGTCGCCTCGGCGAGCGAGTAGGCGCGGCGCCCGCGCGCGGTGCTGCCGCGTCGCCCTCGCGGGTCCTTCTTGACTTCAGCCGTAGGGCTTGACAAACTTTCTTGTCAATGCACGACGTCGAGGTCATCGAACGGCCCGAGGCCGCGATCACCGCACTCGACCCGATCCGCGCGCGGCTGCTGGCCGAGCTGGCGACGCCGCACTCCGCGGCTTCGCTCGCCGCGAAGGTCGGCCTCCCGCGCCAGAAGGTCAACTACCACCTGCGCCAGCTCGAGGCCCACGGCCTCGTGGCGCTGCACGAGGAACGCGCGCACGGCGGGCTCACCGAGCGCGTCGTGACCGCCACCGCGCGGGCGTTCTTCGTCGACCCCGCCGCCGTGGGCGGCGCGGCGCGCGACGAGACGTCGCCGGCCGCCGACCGCCTCTCCGCCCGCTACCTGATCGCCGTCGCCGCCCGGCTCGTGCGCGAGGTCGGGCGGGTCGCGCGCCGCGGCCCCGTGGCCACGCTGACGATCGACACCGAGATCGCGTTCGCGACGCCGCAGGCCCGCGCCGCCTTCGCCGACGACCTGGCGGCGGCGGTCACCGCGCTCGCCGCGAAGTACCACGACGACGGCGGGCGCCCGCACCGGCTCGTCGTCGCCGCCCACCCGCTCCCCGAGGAGGAGGCACCCGATGACACCCCGTGAGCTCAGCTTCGACGTCGAGGTCCCCGGCACGCCCGAGCAGGTCTGGGACGCGATCGCCACCGGCCCGGGCATCAGCGCCTGGTTCGTCCCCGCCGAGATCGACGGCGAGCGGATGGTCCAGCATCACGGGCCGGGGCTCGACACGACGTCGGCGATCACCGCCGCGGAGCGGCCGCGCCGCTTCGCCTACACCGACGACTACCAGCCTGCGCCGGACGCCGAGCCCGGCCTCGTCGCCACCGAGTTCCTCGTCGAAGCGCGCTCGGGCGGCACGTGCGTCGTGCGCCTGGTGCAGAGCGGGTTCGGGACCGGCGACGCGTGGGAGCGCGCGGTGAAGAGCTTCTCGACCGGCTGGCCCGGCGCGCTCGACGACCTGCGCCTGTACCTGACCCACTTCCCCGGCCGGCGTGCGGCGGGGTTCGCGTCCGCGCGCATCGTCGACGCGCCGCGCGAGCAGGCGTGGACGGCGATCAGCGAGGCGCTCGGCGTGCCCGAGCGGCCGGCGCCGGGCGACCGCATCGCGACGAGCCGCGGACCGCGGCTCGCCGGCACGGTGACGCGCGTCGAGGACGGCTACCTCTCGCTGCTGCTGGAAGAGCCCGCGCCCGGCTTCGGCTTCCTCGGCGCCGGCGGCCCCGGCGAAGAGACGCACGCGTTCGTCCGCCAGCGCCTGTTCGGCGACGACGCGCCCGCGCTGGCCGCGCGTGCCGAGGCCGAGTGGGAGGAGTGGCTCAGTGAGCCACTCGGCTCCGCGCCAGCCGGAGCGCCTCACCGAGCTTGACCGCCGAGCCGGTCCGCAGCACGGTGGCCGCGTAGATCCTCGCGGCCAGGGGGATCAGGGCGAGGGTCGCGCCGATCGTGATCGCGATCGACGCGGCCACCTCCCACGCGGGCGCCTCGCCGAGGATGATCCGCGGCGGCATCGTGATCGGCGCCGTCATGGGGATGAACGACGTCACGTGTGCGAGCGTGCCGCCCGGGTCGTCGTTGACCGCGAAGCCGATCAGCAGCGAGACCACGATCGTCATCGTCAGCGGCGTCGTCGTGGTCTGGAGCTCCTCCAGCCGCGGGACGAGCGCCCCCGCGACGGCGAACGCGGACGCATAGAACGCGTAGCCGAGCACGAACCAGGCCAGCGACAGCGCGACCGAGCCGACGACCTCGCCGGTGACGTCGATCGCGCCGGTCGCGGCGCCGGCGACGAGCCCGAACGCGGCGACGCCGAGCAGCTGGCCGAGCCCGAGCAGCCCGAGCCCGAGCACCTTGCCGGCGAGCAGGTCGCGCGGCCGGATCGCGGCCAGCAGCACCTCGATCACGCGCGAGGACTTCTCCTCCACGACGCCCGACGCGACCCAGACGCCGTAGGTGAGCAGCTGGCCGTAGAGGATGAAGATCGTGATGAAGGCCAGGCCGGCCTTCGCGTCGCGCTCCGGGTCGACCGGCTTGGCCGTCACCAGCCGCAGCGGCGGCCGCTCCGGCGCGCCCGCCTGCTGGTCGGCGACCTGGAGCAGGTTGAGCAGCTTGTCGTCGGGCTCCTCCTTGGCGTGGATGACGCCGTCGCGCAGCGTCACACCGGCCCGCGGCGCCACCGTCAGCTCGGCGTCGAAGCGCTCGTCGAGCCGCTGGGCCACCTGAAGCACCTGCGCCGAGTGCGCGTCGCCGGCCGCGACCGTGTACTTGGACGCGCCGCCGAGCCCGAGCGCGGACGGGAGGACCACGACGAGGGCGACGATCACGAGCGTGATGGCGCTCGAGACGAGGAACGAGCGCTCGCGCACCCGCTCGGTCAGCTCGCGCCGCGCGACCAGCCGGACGCTGCTCACGCCACGGCCTCGCGGAACAGCTCCGTCAGCGTCGGCCGCTCCTGCGCGAAGTACGTGACCGAGCCCTGCGAGCGCGCCGCGTCGAGGATCGCGTCCGCGTCGGCGCCCTCGATCAGCCGCTCGCGCCCGTCGACCACGACCCGGAAGGTCGCGCCGCGCGCGGCGCGCAGCTCCTCGACGGCGCCGGAGGCCACGAGCCGGCCGTCCTTGATGATCGCCACCGCGTCGCACAGCCGCTCGACCAGGTCCAGCTGGTGGCTCGAGAAGACGACCGGCACGCCCGTCGCCGCGTACTCGGCGAGCACGCCCGACAGCACGTCCACGCCCACGGGGTCGAGGCCTGAGAACGGCTCGTCCAGGACGAGCAGCGCCGGCTCGTGCACCAGCGCCGCGGCCAGCTGCACGCGCTGCTGGTTGCCCAGCGACAGCTGCTCGACGCGATCGCCGGCGCGCTCGCTCAGGCCCAGGCGCGAGATCCAGCCATCCGCCGCGGCGGCGGCGTCCTGCACGCCGTGCAGCGAGGCGAGGTACTCGAGCTGCGTGCGCACGCGCATCTTCGGATACAGCCCGCGCTCCTCCGGCATGTAGCCGAAGCGCCGCCGCACCGCGAGATCCACCGGGCCGCCGTTGAACTCGACCGACCCCCGATCGGGCTCGAGCACGCCGAGCACGATCCGCATCGCGGTCGTCTTGCCCGCGCCGTTGGGGCCTACGAACCCGAACATCTGCCCCGGCGCGACGTCGAACGACACGCCGTCGAGCGCGACCCGGTCCCCGTAGGATCGGGCCAAGTCTGTGAGCCGGAGGCCCTCTATCCGACTTCGGCGGGCTCGTCGCGGCCCTGGAGCCGCTCACGCCCGCGCTGTACGGCCGCGATGAACTTGGACAGGTTCACTTCGAGCGTGTTGAGGATCTCGTCCGCGTAGTCCTCGGCGCCGAGACGGATCTCGCGCTCGCGGGCACGGGCGTCCTCGATGATGTCCTCCGCCGCGCGCTCGGCCTGGCGGGTGACCTCCTGCTGGGAGACGAGCTGCTCCTGGCGCTCGCGCGCCTCCTTGACGATGCGCTCGGCTTCGCGCTTGGCCTCGGCGAGCATCTCCTGACGCTCCTTGACGATCCAGCGGGCCTGCTTGATCTCCTCAGGGATCGTCGCCCGCATCTGATCCAGGATGTCGTAGATCTCCTCCTTGTCGACGCGCACGGTGTCCGTCAGCGGCACCGGCTTGGCGTTGTGGACGAGGTCGTCCAGCTTGTCGATCAATACGAGGACGTCCATGGCGCTCCCAAGATTCGCTACCGCCCCAGCGCTTCCTTCAAACGCAGGGCGACCTCCTCCGGCACGAGCTTGGAGACGTCGCCCCCGAAGGTGGCGATCTCCTTCACTCCGCTGGAGGACAGGAAACTGTACTGCGGCGAGGCCATCAGGTAGATGGATTCCACATCCGAGGCCAGCGATCGGTTGAGCTGATTCATCTCCAACTCGTACTCGAAGTCGGAGATCGCACGCAACCCCTTGACGATCGCGCGGGCCCCCCGCTCACGCGCGAAATCCACCACCAGCGTGGCGAACGGCTCGATCCGGACGTTGTCCAGATGCGCCGTCGCACGCTCGATGAAGCCGATCCGCTCTTCGGCGTCGAACAACGACTTGTTCTTACGCACCGACGCGTTCACGACCGCGACGATCACCTCGTCGAACATCTGCGAGGCGCGGGAGATGATGTCCACGTGCCCGTTCGTGACGGGATCGTAGGACCCGGGGCAGACCGCGATGCGTGGATCAGGAGCCATAGATGCGGATCAGGGTGTCGCCGTAGCGCCGTTCGTCGTGGAGGGGCAGGTCGAGCGCGAGCGGCGCCCGTCTGTCGCTCTCGGCCACCGCCACCGCCCCGGGCGCCAGCACGGCGGGGAGGGCCTCCGACAGGCGGCCCGCCAAGCGGTCCGCGAGCCGGTACGGGGGGTCGAGGAAGACCAGATCGTATTGCGCGCCGCCTTCGGATGCGCCGCGGAGGTGGCGGAGAGCGTCGTCGCGCCGGATCTCGGCATGCAGCCGCAGCGCCTCCAGGTTCTCGCGGATCGCCCGGATCGCGGCCGGCGCGTCGTCGACGAAGACCACCTGCGCCGCCCCGCGCGAGAGCGCCTCGATGCCGAGCGCGCCGGACCCGGCGAACAGGTCCAGGACGCGCGCGTCCTGCACGCGCGCGCCCAGGATCGAGAACAGCGCCTCGCGCACGCGGTCCGAAGTCGGCCGGGTGGCGGAGCCCGGAGGCGCCTTGAGGGTGCGGCCGCCGTGGATGCCCGCGATGACGCGCAAGCTACGCCGGGATCGGCTCGAGCGCATCGGCGCCATAGGCGCGCTGGATCGCGTCCTCGAGCAGCACGTGCTCGGGCAGCTCGAGCCGCGGGTCGGCGTCGAGGATGCTGCGGGCGTGGTGGCGGGCGCGCTCGAGCAGCTCCTCGTCGCCCGGCAGGCGGGCGAAGCGGTAGAGCTGCATGCCGGACTGGCGCACGCCGATCATCTCGCCCTCGCCGCGCAGCTCGAGGTCGATCTCGGCGAGCCGGAAGCCGTCGCGATGCTCGGCCAGCGCCCGCAGCCGGCGCGACTCCTTCGGGCCGAACAACAGGCACAGCGAGTCGTGCGCACCGCGGCCGATGCGCCCGCGCAGCTGGTGCAGCTGCGAGATGCCGTAGCGCTCGGCGTCCTCGACGAGCATCACGGTCGCGTTCGGGACGTCGATGCCGACCTCGATCACGGTCGTGGCCACGAGCACGTCGGCCCCGCCGTCGGCGAACGACAGCATCGCCTCCTGCTTCTCCTTCGGGCGCATCTGCCCGTGCAGGAGCACGACGCGGTAGTCCTTGAGCTCGCCGGCCTTCAGGCGCTCGTACTCGGCGGTCGCCGCGCGCGCCTGCAGCGCCTCGGACTCCTCGACCAGCGGGCAGACGACGAACGCCTGCCGGCCGGCGTCGAGCTCCTCGCGGATGCGCTCGTAGGCGCGGGCGCGCTCGGAGTCGGTGCCGGCGACGTAGGTCGTGATCGGGCGCCGGCCCGCGGGGAGCTCGCGCAGGACGGTGACGTCGAGGTCGCCGTAGTTGGTCAGCTGGAGCGTGCGCGGGATCGGCGTCGCCGTCATGTGCAGGACGTGCGGGCTCAGTCCCGCCGGGGCCTTGCGGTCCAGCGCGCGGCGCTGGCGAACGCCGAAGCGGTGCTGCTCGTCCACGACGGCGACGAGCAGGCGGTCGAACTCGACGGCGTCCTCGATCAGGGCGTGCGTACCCACGAGCAGCTTCAGCTCGCCGCTGGAGAGCTTGTTGAGGATGTCGGCGCGGCGCGAGGCGGGTGTGCTGCCGGTGAGCAGCGCCGCCTGCACGAGCTCGCCGGGCATCAGCTTCTGCAGCGTCGCGAAGTGCTGCTCGGCGAGCGTCTCGGTCGGCGCCATCAACGCCGCCTGGCCGCCGGACTCGACGGCGCGCAGCATCGCGTAGAGCGCGACGACGGTCTTGCCGGAGCCGACCTCGCCCATCAGCAGGCGCTGCATCGGGCGGTCCTCGGCGGTGTCGGCGTCGATCGTGTCCATCGCGGCGCGCTGGTCGCCGGTGGGCGCGAACGGCAGCGAATCGGCCAACCAGCGGGTCGTGAGCGCGTCCGGCTCCTGCAGCGGCTCCGCACGCGCGCCCTCGCGGCGGCGTGCGCGGCGGCGCAGGAGCGCGATCTGCAGCAGCAGGAGCTCGTCGAACGCGAGCCGGCGGCGGCCGGTCTCCTGGTCGCCGAGGTGGGCGGCGATCAGCGCGCCGCCGCGGTCGGGCAGGCGCTCGCGGGCGCGCAGGCGCGCGGGGAGCGGCTCGAGCGCCTCGAGCGCCATCGGATGCCACTCGTGCACGAGCGCGGCGATCTGGGCCGACGTCAGGCCTTCGGTGGCCGGGTAGGTCGCCATGTCCTCGCCGGCCGCGACCAGCTCGCCGGTCGGCGCGTGCTCGTTGACCCGGAAGCCGCGGTGGCCTTGGTACTTGCCGGTCAGCAGCAGCCGCGTGCCGGGGCGGTAGCGCTGCTGCAGCCAGGGCTGGTTGAAGAACGTCGCCTTCATCGTGCCGGTCCCGTCGGCGACGACGGCCTCGACCAGCGGCTTCATCCCGCGCCGGCGGACCGCGCGGCTCGTGATCGAGCGGACCTCGGCGACGACGGTCGCGACCTCGTCGATCCGCAGCTCGGCCAGCGTGCGCGCGGCGCGGCGGTCGCGCGGAACGTGCTCGAGCAGCGCGCCGATCGTCGTCAGGCCCAGCCGCTCCGCGCCCTTGGCGGCCTTCTCCCCCGCCTTCGGGTCCAGCGGGGTGTCCAGGCGCGACGGGCGCGGGTAGCGCGCCGGCCCGGGCTCGGGCGGGAGCGGGTCGCTGGTCGCGAACGCGGTCGGAACCACGTCACCGATTGTGATCGCCGCGCCGGTCGGCTACTCGGCGGAGACGAGCCACCACCACGCGGGCTGGCCGCCGCGGCTGAACTCGATCTCGGCGCCGCGGGGCGCCAGCGCGGCGACGGCGGAGCCCTCGAGCGGCGCGCCGTCGCCCTCGATCACGGTCAGCAGCTCGGCCTCCCGGCCCAGCTCGCCGAGCACGATCCCGAGCGTCTCCCCCGGCTCGCCCCACGCGACGAGCTCCTCGTCGATGAAGCCGACGGAGTCGCCGCGGCGGAAGCGGCCGCGCGTGTCGTCGCGCGCGGCCTTGGTCACGCCGCCGGTGCGGACGTGCTGGAGCGTCTCCTCCATCGCGGCGGCGTTGGTCTCCGCGTCGCGCGAGGGCTCGAGGCTGACCACGGCGGCGAGCCCGGCCTGCATCGAGCGCGTCGCGATCACCCGGACGGCCTTCTCCGACAGCTCCGCGGCGCGCTCGGCGGCCATCCGGACGTTGGGCGAGTTCGGCAGGACGACGACCTGCTCGGCGGCGACCTCGTGGATGCCCGCGAGCAGCTCGTAGGTGGACGGGTTGAGCGTCGGGCCGCCGTCGAGCACGGCGGCGCCGAGGCTCTCGAAGAGCTCGCGCATCCCGTCGCCCGCCACGACGGCGAGGACACCGCACGTCTGGATCGCCTCCGCCAGGCGCTCGGTCCGCTGGCCGACCTGCTCGTGCATGTCGGCGACGTCCAGCCGCGAGACCTCGCCGGCGCCGGCGAACAGGTCCGTCGCGCGCTCGGGCTCGTTCGTGTGGACGTGGATCTTGAGCGTGTGGCGGTCACCGACGACGAGCACGCTGTCGCCGAGCAGCTCGAGCTTCTCCAGCCACGGGCCGGGCTCGAGATCGGTCCCAGTGACGGCGAAGTTCGTGCAGTAGCGGTAGGTCGAGGACTGATGCTGCGGATGCGTGACGCGCGCCGGCGCATAGTGCTCCAGCGGCGGCGGCTCGGTGCCGCGCAGCGCGGCGATCACGCCCGCGAAGACGATCGTGAGGCCGTAGCCGCCGGCGTCGACGACGCCGGCGTCGCGCAGCACCGGCAGCAGCTCGGGGCCGCGCTTGACCGATGCCTCGCCGGCCTCGAGCGCATGCTCGAGCACGTAGGCGAGCATCTCGTTCTGCGTCGCGTCGTCGACGCGGTGCTGCAGGCGCGGCTCGGCCATGTGCGCGATCTCGCTCGCGGCGCGGGCCGCCATCTCGCGCACGACCGTGAGGATCGTGCCCTCGGCCGGCTCACGGACGGAGCCGTACGCGCGGTCGGCGGCGCGCGCCATCGCGGCGGCGACCAGGACCGGATCGACCAGCTCGCCCGGGCGGGAGATGAGCTCCTCGGCCGCGCCGCGGATCAGCTGGCTGAGGATGACGCCGCTGTTGCCGCGCGCGCCGAGCAGGGCGGCACGGGCGACGGAGTCGACGATCTGGTCGCGGCCGATCTCGTCGATCTCACCCTGCGTGGACAGGTTGTCCAGCTCGGTGAGGACGGCGCGCAGCGTGAGCGCCATGTTGTCCCCGGTGTCGCCGTCGGCGACGGGGAACACGTTGAGGTCGTTGACCTCTTCACGCCGCGACTCGAGTTGCGCGAGCGCCGCCTCGACGACGAGGCGGAAGCGGAGAAGACTCGGATCGGCCACGAGGGGGCCCGACCCCTGCCTAGGCCTTGGTCACCTTGCCGGCCTTCAGGCAGCGCGTGCAGACATAGGCGCGCTTCGGCGCGCCGTTCTCGACGATGCGGACCTTTTGGAGATTCGCGTCGAAACGGCGCTTGGTGGCGACCATCGAGTGCGAGCGGCTTTGACCGAAGGCGGGGCGCTTGCCGCAGGAGTGACAGATTCGAGCCATGCGGCCCGCAAGTATAGGAGGCGCGCCGGGCGTATTGTGAATCGTGCTTGTCGGGTACCGTGGATGCGATGCCACCGGCGACCCCGGCCCGCATCTCCCTGCCCGATCGCTACCGCGTCGTACGCCACTTGGCGAGCGGTGGAATGGCCGCAGTGTGGGAGGCACACGACGAGCTCCTTGACCGCGATGTCGCGGTGAAGATCCTGGCTTCCCATCTCGGGGAGGACGAGCGCGCGCGCCGGCGCTTCCAGCGCGAGGCGCGCGCCGCCGCCGGGCTGTCCTCGCACCCGCATGTCGTGACGATCTACGACGTCGGCGAGCACGCGGGGCGCGTGTTCATGGTGATGGAGATCATGCGCGGCGGGACGCTCGGCGACCGGCTGAGGTCCGGGCGCGAGATCCCGCGCTCGCTCGCGATGCGGTGGCTGCACGAGGCCGCCGAGGCGCTGGACGCGGCCGAGGACGCCGGCGTCGTGCACCGCGACGTCAAGCCCGCCAACCTGCTGCTCGACGGCAACGACCGGCTCGCGATCGCCGACTTCGGGATCGCCCGGCTCGCGTGGGAGGACCAGCTGACCGCGACCGGCCAGGTGCTCGGGACGGCCGCCTACATCTCGCCGGAGCAGGCGATGGGCGAGCCCGCCTCCGCCGCTTCGGACCGCTACTCGCTCGGCGTCGTGGCCTACGAGCTGCTGACCGGCTCGCGCCCGTTCGAGGGCGAGCACTTCGCCGCCCAGGCGCGGGCGCACGTCGAGGATCCGCCGCCCCCGCCGTCCTCCCGGGACCCGGAGCTGTCAGCGGCGGTTGACGCAGTGCTGGAGAAGGCGCTGGCGAAGGAGCCGAAGGACCGCTACAGGTCCTCGGCCGAGTTCGCGGACGCGCTCGAGCGGGCGGTGACGGAGCCGGGCACGGCGAAGACGCGGCGGCTGGGACGCGGGCGTGGCCCGGCTGCCGCGGGTGGCGCGGCGGCTGGGCTCTGGCGCGGCGGGGGCGGCGGAGGCGCCGAGCCGGGCGCGGGCCCGAGCGGCGATCGCGGCACTCCGGGCCGAGGCCCCTGGGACCGTTTCGAGCACGGCGCGGCGGTGCCCGCGAGCGCGGCTGACCGGGGGCCGCGGCGGACGCCTTCGAACGGGCACAACTCCACCGCGGGAACGCGGCGGCGGGGGAGCGCGGCGCTGCTCGCCGGCCTCGCGGCGCTGCTCGTTGTCGCGGTGATCGGCGTCGTGGCGCTCGCGTCGCGCGGCGGGAACGACGGCGGCGGCCCGCGGAGCGCGGCGACGCCGTCCGCGACAGCCACCGCGACCCGCACGCCGACGGCGACGGCGACCGAGACGGCGACCCCGGACAGGACCGAGACGCCGACCGCGACCCCGACCGCCACCACGACGCCGACGGCGACACCGACGACGGCGTCCTCCGGCAAGCCGGACCTCACCCAGGCCCGCCAGCTCCAGCTCGCGGGATACGACGCCCGCCTGGCGGGCGACTACGCGACGGCGCTGTCGAAGGCCCAGGCCGCCCTGCAGGCCTGCGGCGACGCCCACCAGCTCGACCCCTGCGGCTACGCGCTCTTCGAGGAGGGCGCGGCGCTGAACCGGAGCGGGCGCCACGACGAGGCGATCAAGATCCTGCAGCAGCGGCTCGACACCTACGGCGACAACCCCGCCGGCGAGGTCTCCAAGGAGCTCAAGGACGCCCGCAAGCACGCGCGCAAGGGCGACTAGCGCACGGGAACTGCGCGGGTAAGGGAGAGGGTCCGGATCGGGCCGGGCAACCGCCGGCGAACAGAAGCGACCAGCCGCCGACGGGCAACGCGCACAAACGAACACCAGCGCGCACACGATCCGGAGGTGCCGCACAAACCTTCGAACTATCGAAGTTTCGTGAGGCACCCCCGCGGCGCGCCGCACCAAACGATCACGAAGCCCCGAAACCCGCGAGCCGCGACCACCACGCCCGCGAGCCCCGCGAGGCGCGATCATCACGCCCCGCGAGCCGCGTAGGCAAGCTGACCCACTCCCGTACCAGCGCAGTTCGCCGGGCCGCAGAAGACGGCAGCGGAGACCCCGGCGAGACGCGCAGTCCGCCGGCCGTGGGCGGAGACCGCGACCGGGGGCGACGCCGGGGCGAGGCGGCGCGGAGACCGCGCGCGCCGCGGCGCCCGAGACCGGGCAAGCCGCGCCCCGGCGCGCCCGCGAGCCGCGGGCCGCCTCGCTCAGCCCACCAGCGCCGCCCGGAGCCGCGCGAGCGACAGCACCGCTTCCGCCGCATGCGCGCCCTGGTCGCGCTTCCCGCCCCCGGTGCGGGCGAGCGCCTGGTCCATGTTCTCCACGGTCAGGACGCCGAAGGCACATGGCACGCCCGTGCGCAGCTGCACGTCCATGATCCCGCGGGCGGCTTCGTTGCACACGTAGTCGTAGTGCGACGTCTCCCCGCGGATGACCGCGCCGAGGCAGGCGACGCCGGCGTAGCGGCCGCTGTCCGCGAGGTACGACGCCGCCGGCGGCAGCTCGTACGCGCCCGGGACCTCGAAGACCTCGGCCGACCCGACCCCCGCCTCGGCGAACGCGCCCTGGGCGCCGGCGACCAGGCGCGCGGCGAGGTCCTCGTAGAACTTCCCCACGACGATCGCGAACGTCATCGGGCGTCGCGCTCGCGGTCGTGGACCTGCTCGTCGTGCACCATCTGCTCGTCCAGCGCCAGCCCCTGGTGGTGGAGCGTGTGGCCGAGGCGGTCGCGCTTGGCGCGCAGGTACGCCTCGTTGTGCGGGTTCGGGGCGTGCTCGATCGGGACCTGGGCGGTCACCGAGAGCCCGTAGCCCTCGAGCCCGCGGATCTTCTTCGGGTTGTTGGTGAGGATCCGGATGGAGCTCAATCCCAGGTCCACGAGGATCTGCGCGCCGATGCCGTAGTCGCGCAGGTCGACGGGCAGGCCCAGCTCGAGGTTCGCGTCGACGGTGTCGAGCCCGCGGTCCTGGAGGTTGTAGGCCTTCAACTTGTTCAGGAGCCCGATCCCGCGGCCCTCCTGGGCCAGGTACAACAGGACGCCTCGCCCCTCGCGCTCGATCATCGCCAAGGCGCTCTCCAGCTGCTCGCCGCAGTCGCAGCGCAGCGAGTGGAAGACGTCGCCCGTCAGGCACTCGGAGTGCACGCGCACGAGCACGTCCGGCTCCCCCGCGACATCACCCTTGACCAGCGCGACGTGGTGCTTGCCGTCGACCAGCGACCGGTAGCCCACCGCGGTGAACTCGCCGAAGCCCGTCGGCAGGCGCGTGTCGACCACGCGCTCGACCAGGCGATCGTGCTTGCGCCGGTAGGCGATCAGGTCGGCGACCGTGATCATCTTGAGCCCGTGGCGCTCGCAATAGCGCGTCAGGTCCGGCACGCGCGCCATCGTCCCGTCGTCGTTCATGATCTCGCAGATCACGCCGGACGGGTTCAGGCCCGCGAGCCGCGCGAGGTCGACGGCCGCCTCGGTCTGCCCCGTGCGCTCCAGCACGCCGCCCGGCTTCGCCTTCAGCGGGAAGATGTGGCCCGGCTGGACCAGATCGCGCGGCGCGGACCCCGGATCGATCGCGACCTGCACCGTGCGCGCCCGGTCGGCGGCGGAGATGCCGGTCGTGACGCCGTCGCGCGCCTCGATCGAGACCGTGAACGCCGTCTCGTACGGCGACTCGTTCTTGGCCGCCATCAGGTCCAGGCCCAGCTCGTCGCAGCGGTCCGGCGTGAGCGCCAGGCAGATCAGGCCGCGCCCCTCCTTGGCCATGAAGTTGATCGCCTCGGGCGTCGCGAACTGCGCGGCCAGCGTGAGGTCGCCCTCGTTCTCGCGATCCTCGTCGTCGCAGACGACCACCATGCGGCCGGCGCGGATGTCCTCCAGCGCCTCTTCGACGGTCGCGAACAGGCGCCGGGTCACTGCCGCACCATCAATTTCTCGACGTACTTGGCGAGCACGTCCACCTCCAGGTTCACGGGCCGGCCGACCTGGGCCGTCCCCAGCGTCGTGCGCTCGAGCGTCTCGGGGATCAGGGACACGGAGAACGACTCCTCGTCGATCGCCGAGACCGTCAGCGACACGCCGTCGACCGCGATCGAGCCCTTCTCGACGACGTAGCGCAGCAGCTCGGCCGGCGCACCGATCGTCACGACGCGCGAGAAGCCGTCGTCGCGCAGCTCGCGCACCACGCCGACCCCGTCGACGTGGCCCTGCACGACATGGCCGCCCAGCCGGTCGGAGGCGCGCAGGGGGAGCTCCAGGTTCACGCTCGAGCCCTCCGCCACCTCGGCCAGCGAGGACCGCCGCAGCGACTCCTGCATCACGTCCGCGGAGAACGCGCCGTCCGCGATCGCCGTCGCCGTCAGGCAGACGCCGTTCACGGCCACGGAGTCGCCCTCGGAGATCTCCGGCGCCAGCGACGTCCGCACGGCCAACCGCACGCCGTCGGCCGTCGCGTCGACGCCCGTGACCGTCCCGAGGTCAGCCACCAGCCCGGTGAACACCTACCACTCCCGCATGCGCGCGGTGATCAGGACGTCGCCGGCGACGCGCTGGCAGTCGAGCTGAAGCGCCCTCGTCGCCGCGGCGATGCGCTCGGCGCCCTCGCCCTCGAGCGGGTCGCGCGCGCTGGAGCCGCCGAGCACGACGGGCGCGAGGAACAGGCGGATCTCGTCGACCTCGCCGGCGTCGAGGAACGCGCCCGCCAGATGCGGGCCGCCCTCCAGCAGGATCGACGTGATCCCCGCCGCGCCCAGCTGCGCGAGGGCGTTGCGGACGCGTTCCGGCTCGTTCGGCCCCGTCGCCACGAGCACGTCGGCGCCCGCGACCTCGAGCGCGTCGGCCGCCAGCCGCGGCGCCGCGCGCGAGGTCACGACCGTCAGCGGCACCTCGGACGCGCCGCGCACGAGCTGCGAGTCGAGCGGCAGCCGCGCCTCGGAGTCGAAGACGATCCGGCGCGGCTGGCGCGCGACCCCTTCGATACGGGCGGTCAGCCGCGGGTCGTCGGTCAGCGCGGTCCCGATCCCCACCGCCACCGCGTCGCACTCGGCGCGCCAGTGGTGCGACATCAGGCGCGAGTCCTCGCCGGAGATCCACTTCGAGTCGCCGGTGCGGGTCGCGACCTTGCCGTCGAGCGTCATCGCCGACTTGAACAGCACCCACGGCCGCCCCGTGCGCGTGTGCTTGCGGAACGGCTGGTTGAGCAGCCGCGCCTGCGCCGCCAGCTCGCCGTCGACGAACTCGACGTCGACGCCCTCGTCGCGCAGGATGCCCGGGCCGCGGCCGGAGGCCTTGTCCGTCGGATCCTCGGACGCGATCACGACGCGGCCGATGCCGGCGGCGAGGATCGCCTCGGTGCACGGCGGCGTGCGGCCGGTGTGCGCGCACGGCTCGAGCGAGACGTACAGCGTCGCGCCGCGCAGGTCGGCCTCGCCGGCGGCGGCGATCGCGGCGCGCTCGGCATGCGCGCCGCCGAGCTCGGCGTGGAAGCCCTCCCCCAGCACCTGCCCGTCTTTCACGAGCACCGCACCGACGAGCGGATTCGGGCTCACACGCCCGCGGCCGGCCCCGGCGATCTCGATCGCCCGGGTCAGGTGCGCGTGGTCGGTCTGCTGGAGCGTGGACATTGACGATGAGGATATTTGACGCGACGTCAAGGGACGGGCGGGCCCCAACTTTCCCGTCCATCACCGGAGATGGGGATCCGCGCGCCGAGGAAGCGCGGGCTCGCACCGGTCACCACGTCCGCCACCGCCTTGATCCGGGCCGCCGCCTCGCGGACCTCGAGCTTGCGCATCACGTGCCCGTAGTCGCGCCGGTCGGCGGCGAAGCCCGTGACGTTCAGTCCCGAGTGCCGCGCGTCGTAGAACGCCCGCGCCATGTGGAAGCGCTGCGTCACCACGACGGCGTCCGTGACGCCGAACACGCGCTTCGCCCGCTGGGAGGAGTCCCACGTGTCGAAGCCGGCGTGGTCGGTGAAGATGTCGCGCGCCGGGATGCCGTCGGCGAGCATCATGCGGCGCATCGTCCCGACCTCGTCGTAGTCGGCCCGGCTGTGGTCGCCGGACAGCAGCAGCTTGTCGACGCGCCCGGCGCGGTAGAGGTCCTCGGCGGCGCGCACGCGGTCGAACAGCATGTCGCTGGGCGTGCCGTCGGGCTTGACCTGCGCCCCGAGCACGAGCGCGGCCTGCGCGTGCGGTACCTGCCGCGGGTCGCTCGTCACCGGTCCGCTCCCGCCCACCGCGACGAGCACGTTCGGGACCGCGACGGCGGCGACCGCGAGCCCGGTGGCGGCGAGCAGGACGCGCCTCATCGGTCGCATCCTCTCAGACGGTAGATCCGGATCTCCGGTCCCGGTCTCTCGTAGGACAGCGGGTAGTAGTTGAACGAGTAGTCGAACGAGAACGGCAGCGTGGTCGCCTTCCCGTACGGCTTGGTCTCGTACACGAGGTCGCCGGCCCGCTCGAGCGCGTCGTAGTACCGGATGGCGCGCGGGACCTCCTCGGGGTCCGCGTAGGCGCGACCGAACTGGGTCGAGCCGGTGATCACCCAGCAGTACCCGCCCTTGCGGTAGGACTCGACCAGGTCCGGGCGCGTGATGCGCTCGTAGTCCTCGAGCTTGACCACGCGGGCCGCGCCGCGGATCCGGTTGCCGGCGTTGTCGTACTGCGAGCGCGAGGTGCGGAACTTGTTCCAGCGGTTGCCGCTGCTCGTCGCCGGGTTGAAGAAGCCGACGTCCGCCGCCCACTGGTCGGGCGCGATCGGCTCGACCACGACCTTGCTGCGAGCCGGGATGTGGGCGACCATCCAGTCGCGCGCGAGCTGGCGAGTGTCCGCGCGCGCCAGCACCCGGTCGTTGTGGATCGAGTAGACGAGCCCCTGCAGGCACAGCAGCACGGCGCCGGCCGCGAGCGCCCAGCGGAACCGGATCCGCCGCAGCGCGACGATCAGCCCCCAGGCGGCGAGCATGGCCAGGAGCGGGTAGATCGGCAGCATCCAGCGCGCGAAGAAGCGCGACTGCTGGCCGAGGTAGAGGAACAGCAGCAGCGGCGCGGGCAGCAGGACCCAGGCGAGCCGGCGGTCGCGCACGACGAGCGCGACGCCGCCGCCGAGCGCCGCGAGGACCGGGAGCCAGCCGAAGCCCCAGCCGAACGTCCCGAGGTAGTAGATCCAGCCGGAGCTGTTCGCGAGCCCGAGCTTGCCGCCCTCGTCCCCGGCCGCCGTGTCGGTCTGCTTCTGCAGCCCGTCGATGAAGGCGTGATGGTCGAGCAGCGCGTACGGGTTGGCGAGCAGGAAGCCCGCGCAGCACAGCGCGGCGCCGATCGCGAGGTTGCGTAGGCGCGGCTGCGGCACCGGCGAAGCGAGCGCTGCGGCGGCGATCGTCACGACGAGGATCCCCGCCGTGTACTTGGTCGCGATCGCCACGCCGAGGGCGGCGCCGGCGAGCAGGTACTCGCGCGTGCGCCCGGTCCGGTAGATCCCCGCCACGCCGACCAGGGCGAGCGCCAGCGGCGCGAGCGTCGGAGCGTCGTTGAGCGCGAAGTGGCTGTAGTGGACGAACAGGAACGCGACGGCCAGCAGCGCGCCGGCGACGATGCCGGCGCGGCGGTCGGCGAACAGCCGCGCGGCGGCGACGGCGGTGAGGACCGCCGCGGCGGCCCCGAGCGTCCCGGACGCGGCGCGCGCGATCGCGAACGCCGTCGTCGGATCGGCCGCGTACGCGCCGCCGACCGTCGCCGGGTCGCTGCCCCAGCGGAGCAGGTACAGCGCGTGGACGAGGTACGTGTAGGCGGGCGGGTTGACGAAGTAGTCCGGGTTCAGGCTGTGGCCGAACATCCCGACCGCGTGCGGGACGAAGTGGCTGTTCTCGTCGGCGTTGTAGACGTACGGGAGGCCGGTCTCGTAGCCGACCAGCCGCAGGATCAGCGCGCCGAGGAAGAGCCCGCCGAGCGCGAGCGGCCACCAGCGGATTCGCGCCCGCGCGCGCAGTCGCGGGCGCGTCGCCTCAGCAACGGACATAGGCGGCGTAGAACCTCGACGTCGCGACGCGCGTGAAGCCCGACGGCGGGACCTGGATGAGCGCGTCGTCGCTCGTGTCCGTCCACGCGTGCTTGAAGATCGCGAAGCGGCTCGTGACGACGATCGCGACGCCCTTGCGCTCGGCGCCCGCGACGGTCGCGAGGTCGGCGGCCGACGGCTTCTTCACGTCCTGCTTGCCGGCGTTGAAGTCCGCCTCCTGTTGGCGGATGCGGAACATCCAGGCGCGCGCGAGCACGTCGCCGTCGCCCAGCCCGGCGATCCAGCGCGAGTCGGGGACGATCTTGTGGTTAGGACCCGTTAGGGGTCCGCACTCGAGCCCGGCCTGCACCTTGGGGTCCTTCAGGACCTGCGTGAGGTCGTCGTGCGCCTGTCCCCGGAAGCGCAGCTCGTTGTCGAAGCGCGAGAGGTTCAGGTGCGTCGCCGTGAAGGCGACGCCGAGCACGACGACCAGGCCGGACCCCACCATCCACGCGGTCCGCAATCGGCTCGGGACGAGCATCGTCCAGCCGCCGAGCGCGATCGCGGCGAACACCATCAGCGCCAGCGCGGAGACCGCCAGGTAGCGCTCGATCACCGAGGCGCCGGCGACCGCCAGCGCGACGAAGGTCACCAGGCCGGAGACCACGACGACGGCCGGCATCACGATCCGGCGCGGCGCCATCACGACGCCCAGCGCGATGCCGGCGAGCGAGGCGAGCAGCACCGGCGGCTTGACCAGGTCCTGGAAGAAGGTGGGCACCGCCGCCGGCAGCTCCGACAGCGAGCGCTGGCGCCCCAGGTCCTCGGCCGAGGAGCTCGTGTAGTGCAGGCTGAACAGCGGATCGCCGGTCACGATCGCGTCCACGCCGCACCACACGACCGGCCCGATCGCCGCCAGCACGGCGTACTTGATGCGGTCCCGCCAGGTCGCGTGCCACGCCATCCAGAGCCAGTAGAGCCCCGCGAGCATCCACGCCTCGGGCCGCAGCAGGCCGGCCGCGGCGAGCAGGACGAACACCGGCGTCCCGCGCCGGCGCCTGGTGCCCTCGAGCACCGCCGCCCACACGACCAGCGCCATGTAGGGGATGTCGATGTAGCCGCGGGCGGCGAGGAACGGATAGTCGAAGCGCGTCAGCAGCAGCGCCGCCGCGATCGCGCCCACGAGCGGCGTCGCGGCGATCCGGCCGAGCCGGTAGACGCCGGCCACGAGCGCCAGGAACGTCGCGAAGATCAGCAGGACCCAGAGCCGGTCGCCGGCGCTGCCGAACAGCGAGAGCGCCGCGCCGAAGAGGATCGAGAGTGGGTGCTCGGTCGGATAGCGGAACCCGTCGAACACCGGCATGTGGCCGTGCAGGAGATCCCGGCCCCACAGGAGGGAGTAGTAGGAGTCGTAGACCGGGTACGTGGGAAACACGAAGAACCCGGTGAGGACGCCCAGGCACAGCAGCCCGAAGGCGATGCGCGCGAGGCTCTGCCCGCGGTCGCGCGCAGGCGCCGGCGTGGCCGCGGTGCCGTTCGGGGAGACCGGCCGGGTGAGCGTGGAGCCCTCCATTCGACGCACAAGGATGACGCGCCCGTCGTACTGAGCGCCGCACGGCGCGGTACCGTCTCATGCCGGCCTGATGAAGCTGATCATCCAGATCCCCTGCCTGAACGAGGAGCAGACGCTCCCGGTCACGCTGCGCGACCTGCCGCGCGAGCTCCCCGGCTTCGACGTCGTGGAGTGGCTCGTGATCGACGACGGGTCGACCGACCGCACCGTCGACGTCGCGCGCGCCAACGGCGTCGACCACATCGTCCGCCTCACGTCCAACAAGGGCCTGGCCAACGGCTTCCAGGCCGGGCTGGACGCGGCGCTGAAGCTCGGCGCCGACGTGATCGTCAACACCGACGCCGACAACCAGTACTACGGGCCCGACATCGCGAAGCTCGTCGTTCCGATCGTCGCGGGCGACGCCGACATGGTCGTCGGCGACCGCCAGGTGATGACGATCGAGCACTTCTCGCCGCTGAAGAAGACGCTCCAGCGCTTCGGGTCGTGGGTCGTCCGCCAGGCGTCGACGACCACGGTGCCGGATGCCACGTCGGGCTTCCGCGCCTACAACCGCGAGGCCGCGCTCGCCCTGCAGGTCGTCTCGAAGTTCACCTACACGCTCGAGACGATCATCCAGGCCGGCAAGATGACCGTTGCGGTCGACCACGTGCCGATCCGGACGAACGCCAAGACGCGCGAGTCGCGGCTGTTCCCGTCGATGTGGTCCTACGTCCGCCGCAACGGGCTCTCGATCTTCCGCATCTACTCGATGTACGAGCCGCTGCGCGTGTTCATGACCGCGGCCGCCGTCGTCATGCTGGCCGCGCTCGCCGTCTGGATCCGCTTCCTGGTCGCGTTCATCCAGGGCGAGGGCGCCGGTCACGTCCAGTCGCTGATCCTCGGCGCGGTGCTGTTCAACGCCGGCGTCGTGCTCGGGGCGCTCGGCGTGATCGGCGATCTGCTGAGCGGCCAGCGCATCATGCTGCAGCGCGTCTTCGAGCGCGTGCGGAGGATCGAGCTCGAGCTCGAGGTCCCGCCCTCGCACTACGAGCCGGGCGCGACGTCGAGCCACGAGCCGACGACCGGCGCGCGCGCCGGCGGCAAGGGACGCACCGAGGAACGAGAGGCCGTCGAACTATGAGCACGACCATCACGCGCGACGCCGAGGGCACGGTCACCGGCAACACGTACGACAAGTACGGCTCGACCAACCCGGTCGTCAAGAAGCTGATGGCGGGCTTCGAGCGCACGCTGGACGAGCTGTGGGCGAAGGCCTCGCCGCGCTCTGTCCTGGACGTCGGCTGCGGCGAGGGCGTGCTGACGCACAAGTGGGCCGAGCGGCTGCGCGACGGCCGCATCGTCGGCGTGGACCTCGAGGACCCGGCGATCCAGGCCGAGTGGTCCAAGCGGCAGGCTCCCAACCTCGAGTACCGGATCATGAAGGCCGAGAACCTCCCGTTCGGCGACGGCGAGTTCGAGCTCGCATCGGCGATCGAGGTGCTCGAGCACGTGCCGCAACCCGAGGACACCGTGGCCGAGATGGCGCGCGTCGCGCGCGGCGGCCACCTGCTGGTCTCGGTCCCCCGCGAGCCGCTGTGGCGCGGCCTGAACATGGCACGCGGCGCGTATTTGAAGGACCTCGGGAACACGCCGGGCCACCTCAACCACTGGTCGCGCAAGTCGTTCGTCGAACTGCTCTCGCAGCACGGGACGGTCGAGGAGGTCCGCTCGCCGTTCCCGTGGACGATGCTCCTCGTCCGCGCATGACCGCCGCGGCCCAGGAGGCCGCGGCCGAGCGCAAGGGGTACGGGGCCGGCGCGAAGATCCTGTCGATCGGGATCGCGTCGACCGGGGTCGTCACGTTCGCGTACTTCTCGGTCGCGTCCTACGCGCTCAACGACGTCGACTACAAGTACATCTCGCTGCTGTGGTCGGTCCTGTTCGTGATCGTCTCGGTGATCTACCGGCCGATCGAGCAGCTGCTCTCGCGCACGATCGCCGGACGGCGGGCGCGCGGTCTGCACACGGGCCACCCGATGCGCACGCCGCTGCTGATCCAGGCGGGCTTCGCGTCGGCGTTCCTGGTGATCGCGCTGGCGCTGCGGACGACGATCGAGGACCGGCTGTTCGACGGCTCCTCGGCGCTGTACTGGGTGCTGGTGGCCGGCGGGCTCGCCTACGCGGCGAGCTACTTCGCGCGCGGCTGGCTGGCCGGGCACCAGTGGTTCGCGCTCTACGGCGGCCTGGTGTTCATGGAGGCGACCACGCGGCTGCTGTTCGCGGTGGCGGTCGCGGTCGGGATCGCGTCCGGGCAGAACGTGGTCGCGATGGGCATGGCGGCCGCGCCGTTCGTCTCGCTCGTCGTCGTGCCGCTGGCGTTCTCGCGGGCGCCGTCAGGAAATCCCTCAGAGCGCCGGAGGGCCGGTCGCCGGGCGAAGGTGACGGCGGCGGCGGAGCCCGATGAGGAAGAGCTCGACCTCGCGCGCGGCGGGCGCTTCGCCGTCGCGGTGCTGGCGATCATGGCCGCCGAGCAGACGCTGCTCAACGCCGGCGTGCTCACGGTCAATGCGACGGCCTCGAACGCCGCCGTCGCCGGCTACGTCTTCAACGCGCTGCTGATCGCCCGCGCGCCGCTGCAGCTCTTCCAGGCGGTCCAGGGGTCACTGCTGCCCCACCTCGCCGGCCTGGAGGCGACGGAAGGGCGCGAGCAGTTCGACCGCGCGATCCGGCTCACGATCCTCGTGATCGCCGGCTTCGCGGGCGCCGTGGCGCTCGGCCTGCTCGTGCTCGGGCCGTTCGCGATGGGGATCCTGTTCGACGACGCCGCCAGCTACGGCCGGCTCGGGCTCGCCGCGGTCGCGCTCGGGATGGGCGCGCATCTCGCCGCCGGGACGCTCAATCAGGCGGCGCTGGCGCGCGATCACGCGGGCGCCGCGGCGGCCGCGTGGCTCGTCAGCGCGGTCGCATTCGTGGCTTGGATGCTCCTGCCGGTGGTCGGCAGCGAGCTGACGCGCGCGGAGGTCGGCTACCTCGGCGCCGCGACGCTCTTGTGCGCCCTGCTCGCGGCCGTGTACCGGAAGGGTGGTGCGCCACCCGCGGTTGCCGCGCCCGGCGCCCGCGGCGGATGAGTGGGCTCATCCGGCCAGATTCCTTGGACCATGCCCAGCATGGCGCACCGGCAATACGAGCCGCGAGGCGGAAAGTTGTGACACGGCCGCGTGACGGATCGCCCCGCCGCCGCTCGAGCGCGCCGTAAGCCGCAGGGCCGATCCGTTTGACCGGGTTAGGCTTGTTGAGCGCCCCGTGATCTCTCGATTGCCCACATCTCGCGATTCCTCGAGCATGCTCGCCCGGTCGCGGCACGACCCGGACGCGTTCGCCGAGTTCTACGACGCCTACGCGGAGCGCGTGCTGCTCTTCCTCGTCCGGCGAGTGCTCGACGTCGACGCCGCCTTCGACCTGCTGTCGGAGACGTTCGCCACCGCGCTGGAGCGCCGCCACCAGTTCCGCGGCAGCTCGGCGGAGCAGGAGCAGAGCTGGCTGTTCTCGATCGCGCGCAGCGAGCTGTCGCATTTCTGGCGCGACGGCAGGATCGAGCGGGTGGCGCTCGCGCGCATCGGCCTCGGGGCGCCGGAGCTCGGCGACCCGGAGATCGAGCGGATCGAGCAGCTCGCCGGCATCGGCGAGCTCGTGCCGGCGCTGCGCGACGCGATGGCGGCGCTTCCGGAGGATCAGCGGCGCGCCGTCGAGCTGCGGATCGTCGAGGAGCACGGCTACGCCGAGGTCGCGTTCATGCTCGGCGTGTCCGAGCAGACCGCCCGCGCCCGCGTGTCCCGCGGGCTGCGCGCGCTGGCGCGCCGCCTGCCGAAGCCGGCGTCGGTGATCGAGACCGCCGCCTGACGCCGGAGGAGGACTACACGGCGCGCGCGGGGCTCGGCGGCGCCTTGGTGCCCGTGTCCACGGGCGAGTCGTCGTCGCCCGGCACGTTCACCGTGCGCTGCGCCGGCCGCCGCAGCGCCAGCCACCACCCGGCCACCCCCGCCGCGACCAGCGACGGCATCAGCGGCAGGTTGTAGCGCGCCTGTGAGACCACGATCGCGTGCACCGCGGTCGAGAGCGCGACCGTCAGCAGCACGGCGCCGACGACCGGGTCGCGGCGCCGCCACAGCCCTGCCAGCAGGCCGAGCGTGCCGGCCACGACGAGGAAGATCTGCCAGCCGCGCGCGACGCTCGAGATGTAGTGGACGCCGCCGCCGCGGTAGTAGAAGAACCACATCCGCTTGGCCTTGCTGAACGCCATGCGGAGGAACTCGACCGGCTGCGTCGTGGCGTAGTGGACGAGGTTGTGGCGCGCCTCCTTCTGCAGCGCGGCGTCGCGCGAGAGCCCCGGGTGCTTCTCCGCGAACAGCTCGAGCGCGTCGGCGGCGGGGATCTTGTACGTCTTGATCCCGTCGTACTCGGGGTGGCGGCGGCGCAGCTCCGGCTCGAGCGCCATCTTCATCCCCACCGTCGTGCCGCCGCCCGGCAGATAGGTCCCGACGAACAGCGCCGCCGCCGAGCCCTTGGTGACCGGCACGAGCTTGCCCTCCTTCGCGGAGGCGTAGATCGTCCACGGCGCCAGCACCACGACGGTGGCGGCCGCGAGCGCGCCCCAGGTGAGCAGCGCGCGGCGCCAGTGCCGGCCCAGAGGGCGAACCTCCCGCGCGCGCCACACGAGGACCAGCGCGCCGAGCCCCGCGAGCAGGAACGGCAGCGGCAGCAGGTCGGTGCGCGTGAGGATCGCCAGTGCGAACAGCGCGCCGGCGGCCGCCCACCGCCAGGGGCCGGCCCGGCGCTTGTACGCGAAGGCGAGCGCGGTGAAGGCGCCGATCAGCAGGAACGCGCCCAGGGGCTCGGAGAGCTGGTCGCCGGTGGCGCCGATCAGCGGCGGGTAGGTGGCGACGATCGCGCCCGCGACCACGCCCGCCCACGGCCCGGCGAGCAGCCAGGCGAGGATCGCGGCGAGCGCCGTCGTCCCGGTCGTGAGCAGCGCCTGCTCCCAGTAGGCGGCGCGGATGTCGTAGCGCTTGGCGTCGGCCGCGCCCGGGAAGAGCTTGTGGCCGATCGCGAACAGCACGGGCGCGCCGGGCGGCCAGTGCAGCGGCTCCCGCATGCCGGCGCCGTAGCGGTGGGCGTCGGCGATGTCGATCGCGAGCTTGCCGTATGCCCGCTCGTCGGCCGACTGGTAGGCCGAGCGCGGGCTCGCCGCGTTGCGCGCGTTGAGCCCGAACGACAGCGCGACGATCGCCAGGACCAGGACGTACGGGAGCCTCGGGGACCGCAACACGGTCCCCGAGGGTATGACATTGAGTTTCGCCCTCCTTGGGTGACGCCGGCCGGAGGTCGCGGGCGGCGAGGCGCCGGCGAAATCGCCGGTGGCCGGATGGCGAAACCGCTTACTCGGTCGTCACGGCCCGCAGCACGTCCACCTTCGCCGCCCGGCGCGCCGGCGGGATCGCCGCCAGCACGCCCGCGATCGCCGCGAAGACGAAGAACACGATCAGCGATCCGACGGGCACGCTGAAGACGAATCCCTGGTCCGCCAGCGGCCGCGAGACGATCACCGCGAACACGACCCCGAGCACCGTGCCCAGCACCGCGCCGATGCCCGACGTGATCACCGACTCCGCGCGCACCATGCGCCGCACCTGGCGGCGGCTCATGCCCACGGCGCGCAGCATGCCGAGCTCGCGCGTGCGCTCGTGCACCGACAGCGCGAGCGTGTTGACGATGCCCAGCAGCGCCACGATCACCGACAGCGCGAGCAGCGCGAACACGAGCCCGACGAGCTGGTCGAGCGCCTGCTCCTGCTTGTGCTTCCACTGGCCGATCGAGAGCGCGTCGGCCGACGGGAACGACCGCAGCGCCGAGCGCGCCTCGCCGGCGACCCGGGCCTGATCGGTCCCAGGATCGGTCGACGCCCACAGGTACTGGATCTGCTTGGAGGCCCAGTCGCGCTGCATGGAGGCGCCCGTCACGATCACCGGCGCCGTCAGCCCCGCCTGATTCTTGAACAGGCCCGCGACCGTGTAGTCGACCGGCTTGCCGGCCGGCGTCGTGAGCCGCAGCGTGCCGCCCACCGCGAGGTCGTGCGACTTCGCCCAGTCGGCGTCGAGCAGCGTCTGGTCGTCGGTGAGCCCGGTCAGGGTCGAGGCCGAGCCCTGCTTCCACTTGAGCTTCATGACCGCGCCGATCGTCGCGGGGTCGACGCCGGTGGCGCTGATCGTCCCGCTCTTCCCGCGCACGACGGCCGGCTCGAGCCGCAGCGGCGAGGCCGTCGCCACGCCGGGCAGCTCCTGCACCGCGCCGGCGATGCGCGCGGGGATCGGCGAGAAGCCGTCCTGGTTCTGCACGATCAGCCCGGCGGTCACCTGCTGGTCGATCACCTTGCTCACCGAGCCCTTCAGGCCCGCGGCGAAGATCGTCACGAAGACGACGAGCGCGAGGCCGACCATCAGCGCGGCGGCCGTCACGGCCGTGCGCTGGGGCTGGCGGATCGCGTTCTCGCGCGCCAGCACGCCGGTGAGCCCCTGTAGGCGCGCCAGCGGCGCGCCGAGCCCGCGCGCGAGCGGCGCGACGAGCACCGGCGCGAGCAGCGCGACGCCGAAGATCATCACCAGCGCGCCGAGCCCGAGCAGCGACGCGTCGCCGCTCCCGGAGCCGGTGCCGCCGAACAGGCCGGCGAACAGCATCACGATGCCGAGTGCCTCGAGCCCGAGCGCGGCGAAGATGCGGCGCCGGCGCAGCGGGCCGGTCCCGGGCGTGACGCTCTCGCGCATCGCCGTGACCGGCTCCACGCGGGTCGCGCGGCGGGCGGGGATGAACCCCGAGATCATCGTGGCGAGCACGCCGACGACGAGGCCGGCGATCACCGTGCCGGCGTTGATCACGAGCCCCGTCGTCCCGAGGTCGATCCCGAACGCCTTCAGCATCGCGGCGAGCCCCGGAGCGAGCGCGACGCCGGCGAGCACGCCGAGGACCGACGCCACGACGCCGACGACGAGCGTCTCGATCAACACCGAGCGCAGGAGCTGCCCGCGCGAGGCGCCGATCACCCGCAGCAGCGCGAACTCCTTGGTGCGCTGGGCGACGGTGACCGAGAACGTGTTGAAGATCAGGAACCCGCCGACGATCAGCGCGATGCCCGCGAACACCAGCAGCGCGGTGCGCAGGAAGCCGAGCGCGTCGGAGAGGTCCTGCGCCTGCTGCTCGGCCGCCTCCTTGCCGGTGCGGACGTTGTAGGCGCGGCCCAGGTCGCGCCTGAGCGCGGCCTTGACGCCGTTGGCGTCGCCGGTCGAGACCGAGATCGAGTCGTAGCCGTCGTGGCCCGTCACCCGCTGCGCCTCCGGCAGCGTCATCGCGACCAACCGCGAGCCGCCGAGGCTGTCGCGGTCGCCGAGGGTCGCGACGCCCGCGACGCGGTAGCGCTTGGCGGGCGCGTCGCCGCCCTGCACGGTGACGGTGTCGCCGACCTGGAAGCCGTACTTCTTCGACGTGCCGCGGTCGATCGCGACCTCGTCCGCCGACTGCGGCGCCCCGCCCGACTTGTAGTCGAGCGCCTGGAAGCGCTTCACGGTCGAGACCGAGACGATCAGCGTCGGCGGGCCGTTGGACTTGATCGGCTTGCCCTTGTCGTCGAGCAGCGTGCCGTCGGCGCTGACGCCGCCCTCGGCCACGTCGACGCCCGGCGTGGCCTTGACCTTCTCCAGCGCCGAGGCCGGCATCGTCGGCGGCGACTCGAAGTCCGCCTTGACGGGCTGCTGGGCCTCGACGGAGACGTCGACGCCCTTCTGGACGCGCTCGAAGAGGTTCTTGAACGACGCGTCGATCGTGTCGGTGAAGACGAGCGTGCCGACGACGAACGCGACGCCGACGACGACCGCGAAGCCCGTCAGGACCGACCGCAGCTTGCGCGTCAGCAGGCCGCGGAGCGCGACCTTGCCCACGTCACGCCACCGCCTTCATGAGATCGAGCACGCCCTCGGCGTCCTGGCCCGCGCCGTCGTGCACGACCTGGCCGTCGTTGAGGACCACGAGCCGGTCCGCCGCCGCGGCCGCCTGCGCGTCGTGCGTGACCATGATCACCGTCTGGCCGAACTCGTCGACCGCCTGGCGCAGCAGCCCGAGGACCTCCTCGGAGGAGTGGGAGTCCAGGTTGCCGGTCGGCTCGTCGGCGAACAGCACCGCGGGACGGTGTACGAGCGCACGCGCCACCGCGACGCGCTGCTGCTGGCCGCCCGAGAGCTCGGCCGGGCGGTGCGTCAGCCGGTCGCCCAGCCCGACGGTCTCGATCAGCTGGTCCAGCCATGCCTGGTCCGGCTTGCGCCCGGCGAGCGTGAGCGGCAGCGTGATGTTCTCCAGCGCCGTCAGGACCGGCACGAGGTTGAAGGCCTGGAAGACGAAGCCGAGCCGGTCGCGCCGCAGGCGCGTGAGGCCGGCGTCGTCGAGCGTCGAGAGCTCCTGCCCGTCGATCACCACGGAGCCCGACGTCGGCCGGTCCAGGCCGGCCAGGAGGTGCATGAGCGTCGACTTGCCCGAGCCCGAGGGGCCCATGATCGCCGTGAACTGCGCGGCGGGGAAGGACAGCGTGACGCCGGCGAGCGCGTGCACCGCGGTTTCGCCCTCGCCGTAGGTGCGGCGCAGGTCCGCCGTCGAGACGATGTTCATGTGCGCAGCATCGCCCGTCGCGCGACCGCGCCGCGTTCGGCCCGCATGTGGGCCGGGGTGGGGTTGACCGGAGCTTTACGCCGCCCGCAGGTATGCGAGCACGGCCAGCACGCGGCGATGGTCCTCCACCGTCGGCGCAAGATCGAGCTTGGAGAAGATCGACGTGACGTGCTTCTCGACGGCGCGCTCGGTGACGACCAGCGCCTCGGCGATCGCCGCGTTGGAGCGCCCCTCGGCCATCAGGCCCAGCACCTGGCGCTCGCGCGCCGTCAGCCCCTCCAGCGGGTCCTCGCGGCGGCGCCGGCCGAGCAGCAGGGCGACGACCTCCGGATCCAGCGCGGACCCTCCGCCGGCGACGCGGCGCACGGCGTCGGTGAACGTGTCTACGTCGGCCACCCGGTCCTTGAGCAGGTAGCCCGTGCTCTCGGTCGACTCCGACAGCAGGTCGAGCGCGTAGGCCTCCTCGACGTACTGGCTGAGCACGAGCACGCCGGTGCCCGGGTGCTCGGCGCGGATGCGGCGGGCGGCGACCAGCCCCTCGTCGGTGTGCGTCGGTGGCATCCGCACGTCGATCACCGCGACGTCGGGCTTGTGGGCGCCGACCTTGCGCATCAGGTCCTCGGCGTCGCCGGCCTGGCCGGCGACGTTGAAGCCCGAGTCCTCGAGCAGGCGGCATAGACCCTCGCGCAGGAGCACGGAGTCTTCGGCGACGACGACCTTCAGTGGGGCTTCGGGGGAAGTCATACGGGGATCTCGGCTCGGAGAATAGTTCCCGCACCGGGTGGAGAGTCGAGCGATAGCCATCCATCGAGTGCGCCGACGCGGTCGGCGAGCCCCTCCAGCCCCGAGCCGCGGGCCGGATCCGCGCCACCTTTGCCGTCGTCGCGCACCTCCACGAGCGCGTGCCCGTCGGCGCGCCGGACCGCCACCGTGGCCTCGTTCGCGTCGGCGTACTTGGCGACGTTCGTGAGCGCCTCGGCGATCACGAAGTAGGCCGCCGCCTCGACCGGCTCCGGCAGCCGCTCGCCGGGGACCTCGACGACCCGGACCGGCAGCGGCGAGCGCACGGCGAGCGCCTCGACGGCGGCTTGGAGTCCGCGATCCGACAGCACCGCGGGGTGGATCCCGCGTGCCAGCTCGCGCAGCTCCTCGAGCGCCCTGGTCAGCTCTTCCTGCGCGGCCGCCACCAGCGTCTCGGCCTGCTCGGGCGCGTCGCGGATCTTGCCGTGCGCCATCCGCAACGTCAGCGAGAGCGCCACGAGCCGCTGCTGCGCCCCGTCGTGCAGGTTGCGCTCGAGCCGCCGGCGCTCGGCCAAGCCCACCTCGACGATCCGGGCGCGGGACGCGTGAAGCTCCTCCAGCCGCGCGCTGAGCGCCGCCTCGAGCCGCTCGTTCTGCACCGCGAGGCCCGCGGCGGTGGCGACCGAGTCCACGATCTCCGGCGTCTCGGACAGGCTCACGTCGTGCACGATCGCGCCGACGCGGCGGCCGTCGAGCTCGACCGGCGTCCACGCCCGATCGGGGTCGCCCCGGCGCGGCAGCTCGGCGGGCCGGCCCTTGCGGTCCACCCAGCGCTCGTCGATCCAGTAGACGAGCTGCAGCGCGCGGTCGTCGAGCGCGTCGGCCAGCAGCCCGCGCAGGCCGTCCGTGCCCGGCGCGTCGCCGAGCCTCCGGAGCAGCGCCCCCACCGCGTCGGCGCGGATGACGCGGGTGCGGAACCCGCCGAGCAGGAAGGCGAACGGCACCGACGCGAACACGACCTGGCTCGCGAGCGCGAGCGCGTTGGAGACGTTGCCGCCGCCCGTGACGGTCGTGGCGCTGAACGTGCCGGCCACGAGCACCATCAGCGCGACGCCGGACCACAGCAGCGGCGCCATCGCGCGGCGCTGCGGCGCCGTCGCGTCGCGCCAGCGCTCGATCAGCACCCACAGCACGTAGACGACGATGCCCGCGGCGAGCGCGTTGACCGCCGCGTCGAGCGCGTTGCCGAGCGTCACGCTGTCGGAGACGTCGATCACCGAGTTCGGGCAGCGGCACTGTTGGTTGCTCTCGTTGAACCCGAACATGAGCGCCGGGACCGGGCCGAGGATCGCGATCGCGTAGCCGCCGGCCGCCAACCGCCGGCGCGACGGCTTCGACACGCGCCCGTCCGGATAGGCGAGCAGCAGGTGCAGGAACGCCGCGAGGTAGACGTTCGAGAGGAGCACCGCGAGCGTGAAGACGGCCGCGCCGTTGGCCGCGGTGAACGCGTTCAGCAGCCACGCGAAGCCGACCCACGTCATCAGCGCGCCGAAGCGGTTCTCCGGGCGCCGCCACCAGACGTAGAGGCCGGTGCCGATCCAGGCCGCGCCGATCGCGAAGCCGAGCGCGGCGATCGCCCCGCGGTGGTCCAGGTGGTCGGATCCGAGGATCAGCGCAGCGCCGAGCAGCCCCAGCAGGAGGGCGGCGAGCGCCAGCATCGCCAGCGCGCGGTTGAGCGAGCTCAAAGGAGCAATTCCTGGACGCGCTCACCGGACAGCTCGGCCTTCGGCACGAAGCCGCGCGCGCCGGAGCGCGACACGAGCGGGCCGAAGTCCGACGAATCGCGGCTCGACACGAGGATCACGGCGGGCGAGTCAGGATGACCCGTGATCCGCGCCGCGACGTCGAAGCCGTCGATGTCCGGGAGTTGCACGTCCAGGAGCACGAGCTGGGGGCGGAGCCGGTTCGCCTCGGTCACGGCGCTGGCGCCGTCGACCGCCTCGCCGACGACCTGGAAGCCCTCGGACTCCAGCAGCACGCGTGCGCTTGCGCGAAAGGAGGGGTGGTCGTCGACGATGAGGACGGTGCAGTCCACGTTCACGATTCTCGTCAGCGCAGGGACTCCTTCACATACGGCTGGCCGTACATGTGCTGAAGCCCCGCTCATCCGGTGAGGGCGGCGCCGATCTCCTTGACCTTCTGGGCAGGGTCGCGGGCGCCGAACACGGCGGTGCCGGCGACGAACACCGTGGCACCGGCCGCGGCGCAGCGCCGCGCGGTTTCCGTGTCGATCCCGCCGTCGACCTCGATCGCGGGATCCGGCCCGAGCAGCGTGCGCAGGCGCTCGAGCTTGGCGATCGAATGCTCGAGGAACCGCTGGCCGCCCCAGCCGGGGTTGACGGTCATGCAGAGGACCATGTCGAGGTCCCCGGCAAGCTCGCTTGCAGCCTCGACCGGCGTGCCCGGGTTGAGCGCCAGCGACGCCAGGCAGCCCGCGTCGCGCACCGACTGCAGCGCGTATTGCACGTGCGGGGTCGCCTCGGCGTGGACGGTGATCGAGTCCGCGCCGCCCTGCGCGAACGCCTCGATCTGGCGCTCGGGGCGCTCGATCATCAGGTGCACGTCGACGGCCGCGCCGGCGGCATGGACCTGCTCGGCGATCGCCTCCACGGCGAGCGGGCCCATCGTGATCGGCGGGACGAAGTGCCCATCCATCACGTCGACGTGGATGACCTTGGCGCCGCCCGCGAGCACGGTCGCGACCTGCTCGGCGAGGCGGCCGAAGTCGGCGGCGAGGATCGAGGGCGCGACGCCCTTCAGCGGCTCGCGCATCAGATCGGCGTCAGCATCGAGGCCTGGCAGTGGCCGCAGATGTACAGCGCGGTGTTGGACATGCGGACGATCGTGGAGTGCTCGCCGCAGTTCGGGCAGACGGAGCGCAGCTCGAAGCGCTGCAGGCAGTTCACGCAGCGGTAGCGGCCCGGGAGGTTGGTCGGCCGCAGCCAGGGCTCGTGGCAGGAGGGGCAGATTGCCCCCAGATCGACGTCGGGGGTCGTCACCGGCGGGTCAGCCTCGCGATGAAGAAGCCGTCGGTCCTGTCGCGGTGTGGGAGCGTCTGGAGGGCGAGCGGCATGGTGGGATGCTTCCACGCCGGCACGTCACGTGTCAGGTCGCTCGCCTCGAACTCCGCGTGCGAGGCCAGGAAGGCCTCCACGACGCGCTCGTTCTCGGCGGGCGAGATCGTGCAGGTGGAGTAGACCAGGCTACCGCCCGGGCGGACGGCCTCCGCTCCGGCCGCCAGGATCCGGCTCTGGAGCTCCTGCAGCGCCTGCGGCCGGCCGGCCTTGCGCCAGCGCGCGTCGGGTCGCGACGCGAGCGTGCCGAGGTCCGAGCACGGCGGGTCGACGAGCACGCGGTCGTACGCCTCGCGCTCCTGCGGCTGCGACGCGTCGCCGGTGCGGACCTCGACGATGCTCGCGCCCATGCGGCGCGCGGTGCGGCGCAGTGCCTCGGCGCGGCCGGCGTGGCGCTCGACCGCGACGATCTCGCCTTCGTTGCGCATCAGCTCGGCGAGGTGGGTCGTCTTGCCGCCGGGCGCGGCGCACAGGTCGAGCACGCGCTCGCCGGGCGCCGGTGCGAGCGCGCGCGCGACGGCCATCGCCGCGCGCGACTGCGGCATGAACAGGCCCTGTTCCCACTCGGGGCTCGAGAACGCGTCGAACGGCGCGTCGAGGATCAGCGCCTCGCCGTCGACGTGCGCGGGCAGGCGCGCTGCAAGATCCGTTGCGGTCGTGCGCAGTGCGTTGGGACGCAGGACCGCCTCCGCGGGGCGGTTGTCGGCCTCCATCAGCGCGCGCGCCTGGTCAGGGCCGAGCGCGTCGAACCACAGCCGTGCGATCCACTCCGGGTGCGAGTGCTTGAGCGCAGCCTGCTCGGGCGTCGCGTCGGGCAGGGCGGCGACGATCCGGCGCGCCTCGCGCGCGGCGCGCCGCAGGACGGCGTTCACGAGCCCCGCGCCGCGCGGCGCGTCTGCCTTGGCGAGCTCGACGGACTCGCTGACCGCCGCATGCGGCGGGACGCGATCGAGGAAGACGAGCTGGAAGACGCCGAGGCGCAGGGCGGCGAGGACCGGCGGGTCGAGCTTCGCCGCCGGCCGCCGGGACAGGCGCTCGATCACGTGATCGAGCGTCGCGGCGCGCTGGACCGTGCCGTACGCGAGCTGCGTCGCGAGCGCGCGCTCGCGCGCGTCGAGGCGCAGTCGCCGGGCCTCGCCGTGCAGCGCCCGGTCGGCCCACGCGTCCTGCTCGAACACGCGCCGCACGACCGCGTAGGCGACCGCGCGCGCGGTGCCGGATCTGGGTTGCTCCCCTGATTGCGCGGGTACCGCCGACGCGCCAGCCTTTACGTGAGGCCGCCGTTCTGATTGGGTGTGCGCGTCGACGTTCGAATGCTCCGCCAGGGGGGCGGGGCCGCGCCCCACGGACGACGACGATTCGCCCGCCTCGTACAGAGGTCCGTTTTCCGGTCCCAGTCTCAAGTTCTCGAAGTCGGCTGCAACCAGCCGTTTTGCAGGATGCTCAAACGTTCGTCCAGAACAGCTTCAATCGGCTCAATCTCGTCGAACCGGGCTAATGGAACCCGTACAACATGCCGACACTGGCCACGGAAGGGGAAGCCAGATCATGTTGGACACTGACATTCAGAGGGCACAGATAGCGCGCACGACGCGCCCTTCGGCCCTGGGAGACCTTCGTCTCGCAGGCACCGTCGCCACCGGCCTGGTGGCCGGCACGCTCGGCCTGGGCGCGCTCGCCGCGCCGCTGGTCGGCTGGAAGGATTGGCCCTCGGGGCTGCAGGCGTCTGAGCAGGCGGGGACCGCGAAGCTGGCTCATCCGGCGATCGCCAAGGCTCCTCGCGGGAAGTCTCCCGTGCGCAATGGCAAGGGCGCCGCCGGCACGGCGACGCCGCTCCCGGGCGGCGCGACGGCGCTGGCCGGCCTGACGCTGAGCACTCCCGCGGGATCGCCGGTCCTCGGCACCGGCGGCATCACGCTCGGCGGTGGCGGCGGTTCGGCGAACGAGCGGCCGCGCGTGCAGCGCAGGTCGACGAACATCGAGGTCCACGCGTCCCCCTCGACGGACAGCGGGCAGTTCGCGACCCCCGGCTTCAACCCGCCGGACATAACCGACACCGACCAGGACGGCACGCCCGACTTCGTCGAGCCGACCCAGGGCATGAATCCGTCCGACCCAACTGACGGGAATGCCGACGTCGGCAACGGGCTGACAAAAAGCGTCTGGGTCAAGATCGCCAATGCGCAGCTGCCCACGGCGGACAGCAACCATGACGGCGTGGTCGACGGCACCGACGACTCCGATGGCGACGGCATCTCCAACGCCGACGAAGAGAGCCTCGGCACCGACGCCTGGAACGCGGACACCGACGGCGACGGCACTCCCGACGGCGACGACGACGCCAACGGCGACGGCCTTCCGGACAAGACGATCTCCGCGCCGCCCGCCCCGCCGACCGACACCGGCGACACCACGGTGCCGGCGACCGATCCGTCGGTCACGCCGCCCGCCGATCAGCCGCAGGAGGACCCCGGGACGACGCAGCCCGACGCGCCGGCCGCCACGCCCGAGGTTCCGGTCGAGACGCCGCAGACGCCGGCCGATCCGCCCGCGCCCGTCGGCGACGGCACGACGCCGGCCGATCCCGCGCCCGCGCCGGCTCCGGAGCAGCAGGCGCCCGAGGTCTCCGCCCCGGCGCCCGACCAGCCCACCAGCGCGCCCGAGCCGACGTCCGAGACGCCGCCGGCCGATTCCGACCCGGCGCCTGAGGCGGACGCCCCCGACGCGCCGGCTCCGGCTCCGGCCGAGGAGGCTGCGCCCAAGCCGGCCGCCGCGGAGTCCGAGCCCGCCGCTCCCGCTCCCAAGCCCGCGGCTCCCGCTCCGGCGCCCGCGGCTCCCGCTCCGGCGCCTCCGGCTCCGGCGCCCGCGCCCCCCGCTCCGGCCCCCGCGCCTCCGGCTCCGGCTCCCGCTCCCGCCGAGGCTCCGGCGCCCGCCGCGGCCGCGGCCGCGACGCCCGCCGCTCCGGCCGAGCCCGCCGCCGCCGATCCGGCCGCCACGCCGGCCTGGTAGCCCTCTACGTGAACCGTTCGAAGCGGTCGTCGTCCTCGGCGAGGACGGCGGCCGTCTCGTTCAGCAGCCTGCGCGTGTAGACGTCGTCGCGGCCGGGGTGCTCGAGCACGTCGAGCGCGGCGTCCCGGACGCGCGCGTCACGCCGCAGCGCGAGGCCGTGGATCGCCTCCAGCCGCGTGTCGCGATCCTCGTCGTCGACGCGGGCGGCGAGCGCGTCGCGCAGCTCGGGCGTGTCCAGCTCGGCGAGCGTGCCGAGCGCGAACGTCGCCCAGTCGCGCACGTCGGCGTCGGCGTCGCGCGAGAGCGCGATCAGCGCCCCCAGCGAGCCGTCCGCGGCGCGGCCACCGAGCGCGAACGCGACGCCCTCGCGCACGCGTGCGTCCGGATGGTCGCGCTGCGCCAGCAGCCAGTCCTGCCCGTAGGGCTCGCCGAGATGGCCGAACCCGCACGCGATCGCCTCCAGCACGACGGGGTCGTGCTCGCGGACCGCCATCGCCGACAGCGCCGCCGCCTGCTCGCCGGGGTACGCCGGCACCTCGGCGCCGAGCTGGCCGAGCAGGTACGCCGCGAGGCTGCGTACGCCGGGGTCGGCGTCGCGGGCGCGCGCGGTCAGCGCGTCGAGCACGTCGCGCCCGCCGCGCACGGCGAGCGCGCTGACGTACGGGTACCACTCGCGATCGTCGTCACGCCACTCCTGCACCGCGAGCTCGAGCAGCTCCGCAAGGTCGCGGTCGGGCAGCGCGGGATCGAGCCGGAACGTCGTCAGCGCCGGATCGGGGCGGCCGCGCAGCCACTCGCCGGCGCTCATCGGGCGGCCGCCGGGCGGGCGGATCCGCGTCAGCTCGAGCGCGCCGCCGAGGCAGTCGAGCAGCAGCCGATCGCCCTCGGTGCGCACGAGTCCGCCGGCGGGCGCGCGTGTCGGGCCGTCGACGCGCGCGGCGATGACGCCGAGGAAGCTGCCGTCGGGCAGCGGGAGGCGGGCGCCGATGTGCGGCCTGAGCGCGCGCACGCGGCGCTCCTCCTCCTCAGGCGGGCGCGTCGGATCCAGTGCGCGGTCGCGGGCGGTGATCTTCTGCGCGTACGTCACGCCGGCCTCGTCCTGCTCACGCGGGACGGGGCGCTCGTCGAGCGCCCGGACCAGGAGCTCGGCGCCGATCGTCTCCAGCCTGGCGGCAAGTGACGCGTAGTCGTCCTCAGGCGTGATCGGCGTGCGCTCCTGCAGGTAGACGGGGCCGGAGTCCCAGCCCGCGGTCACGCGCATGATCGAGACGCCGGTCTCCGCGTCGCCGGCCATGATCGCGCGCTCCAGCGGCGCCGCGCCGCGCCAGCGCGGCAGCAGCGACGGGTGCACGTTGATCATCTCGTAGTCCGAGAGCAGCGGCTCCTTGATCAGGACCCCGTAGGCGCAGGTCGTGAGGACCTCTGGCCGCGCCGCGGCGATCCGCTCGAGGATCTCCGGCGCGTGCAGCTGCTCGGGCTGGATGACGTCGATGCCGAGCTCGCGCGCGACGGTCGCCACCGGCGGGGGAAGGAGCCGCCGCCCGCGCCCCTGGGGGCGGTCGGGACGCGTGACGACCAGCTGCGGCCGGTGGGCGCTGTCGGCCAGGCGCCGCAGCACCACGGCCGCGAACTCCGAGGTGCCGAGGTAGACGTTGCGCAACTAGCGGTTCGGGACGTGGCTGTCCGCGCCGGCGGGCACTACGCGGCCGCGCGCGGCTCGAGCGCCTCGCGCAGCGCGCGCATCGCCTGCTTGCGCTGGTCGCGCGACGTGCGGTCGAGGATCAGGACGCCGTCAAGATGGTCGATCTCGTGCTGGATCACGCGCGCCTCGAGCCCCGACGCCTCGACGGTGATCGGCGCGCCGCGCTCGTCCTGGGCGCGCACGCGCACGTGGACCGGCCGGTCGACCTCGACGGCGACGCCGGGCAGCGACAGGCAGCCCTCCTCCGCGCTCTCGGTCTCCTTGCTCGACCACTCGATGACGGGGTTCGCGAGCGCGGCGATCACGCCCTCCATCTCGGTCCGGTAGACGAGCAGCCGGTGCACCACGCCCACCTGCGTGGCCGCAAGGCCGATGCCGTAGGCGTCGTGCATCAGCCGGCCCATGCGCCGGACCTCGTCGACCAGCGACGCGTCGAACTGCTCGATCTCCAGCGCCCGGGCGCGCAGCACGGGATCGCCGTACTTGCGCACGTGCTTGAGGGCGGCCTCGCGGCGCGCGCGCGTCTCGGGGTCGAGCCGCTCCTGCGGCTCGGCGACCTGCCCGTGCGCCTCGGTGTGGACGTCGTCCGACATCGCCGATGGAGTTTATTGCGGTTTCGCCCTCCCTTCGTCGAGACGCGCGAGACGGCGCTGCCGGCACGGCCCTCGGTCTCGCCGGACTCCGTGCGACGTCACACGGGGTCCACGTCCACGCTGAAGTTCACCTGCTTGAGCTCCTTCGCGCGCGCGGCGGCCTCCACGGCGGCGCCCGTCGCCGCGATCGCGGCCGGCCGCTCGGTGGTCTTGAGCACGACCTGGAAGCGCTCGCGCTGGCGCAGGCGGAACAGCGGCGCGGGACCGAGCAGCTCGGTGCCGTCCGACGTGCTCTCCGCGATCGCCTCGGCGACGCGCGCGGCGGCGGCGCGGGCCGGCTCGGCGTCGAGGGCGCTGCAGATGATGCGCACGAGGTCGGTGAACGGCGGGTAGCGCAGCGCTCTGCGGCGCTCGAGCTCGCCCTTCAGGAAGCCGTCGGAGTCGTGCGCGGCCGCGGCCTGGATGCTCGCCGCGTCCGGTGTCGAGGTCTGCACCAGCACGCGGCCGCCGCGCGGGCCGCGGCCGGCCCGGCCGGCGAGCTGCGCGATCAGCGCGAACGTGCGCTCCTCGGCGCGGAAGTCGGGGAAGCGCAGGGTGCTGTCGGCGTCGAGCACGACGCCGAGCGTCACGTCGGGGAAGTCGTGCCCTTTCGCGACCATCTGCGTGCCGAGCAGGACGCCGCGCTCGGCGGCGTGGAAGCGCGCGAGCAGCTTGGGGACGGCGTCCTTGGTCGCGGCCGTGTCGGCGTCGAGCCGGAAGACCGGCACGTCGAGCGCGCCCGCCAGCTCGGCCTCGACGCGCTCGGTCCCGGCGCCGTGGCGGGTGACCGAGAGCGAGCCGCAGTGGTCGCAGCGCTGGGGAACGCGGTCGCGGTGGCCGCAGTGGTGGCACGCGAGGAACCCGCCGGCGCGGTGCAGGACGAGCGCGACGTCGCAGTTCGGGCACTCCCACGCCTTGCCGCAGCTGCGGCACGTGAGGAAGTTCGACCAGCCGCGGCGGTTGAGCAGCACGATCGACTTGTGCGCCGAGCCCAGCGCCCGGCGCGTCTCGGGGTGCAGCGCGTGCTGCGCGTCGCGCATGTCGAGCACGCGGACCGGCGGCAGGGCCTGCGCGCCGCCCACGCGCTCGCGCAGGCGGACGCGGGTGACGGCGTGCGCCGTCTCCGGGCGCGGTGTCGCCGAGCCGAGCAGGAGCCGTGCGTGCGAGTATGCCGCGCGGAACTCGGCGACGTGGCGGGCGTCGTAGCGCGGGTCGCCCTCGTGCTTGTAGGAGGCGTCGTGCTCCTCGTCGACGACGATCAGGCCGAGCCGCTCGACGGGCGCGAAGACGGCCGAGCGCGGGCCGACCGCGATCCGCGCCTCGCCGGAGCGCAGCCGGCGCCACTCGTCGTAGCGCTCGCCCTCGCTCAGCGCGGAGTGCAGGAGCGCGACGGTGTCACCGAAGCGGGCGGCGAAGCGCGCGACGGTCTGGGGCGTGAGCGCGATCTCGGGCACGAGCACGATCACGCCCTCGCCCCGCTCGAGCGCCGCCGCGGCGGCGCGCAGGTAGACCTCCGTCTTGCCCGAGCCGGTCACGCCGTGCAGCAGCCGCGCCTCGCCGGGCGCCTCCTCGATCACGCGCAGCGCCTGCGCTTGAGCGGCCGTGAGCTCGACGGGCCGGTCGGGCGCCGGGTTCATGCGCGGCGCGCGGCGCGCGATCCGCTCCGTGATCGTCACGAGCCCGCGCTTCTCGAGCCGCCGCAGCGCGGCGAGATCGTCCCTCGCGGGACCGGGAAGGCGCGCCAGCAGCGCGCGCTGGTTGTCATTGAGCCGCCCGTCGGCGCCGCTCGCCTCCGCCCACAACAGCGTCCTGGTCTTGCCGGGCGGCGGCGCGACCAGGCTCAGCGCGCGCGCCGGAGTCGAGCAGTACTCGGCCGCCATCCACAGCGCGAGCTCCACGAGATCGGCGGGGATCGAGTCGCCCCGGACCTTGGTCGGCGTCTGGAGCCGCTCCTCGGCGAGGTCGGAGCTCTCGGCCAGCTCCACCACGACGCCGTCGAGCGCCTGATGCCCGAACGGCACGCGCACGATCGAGCCGACCTCGACGGGCTGCTCGGGGAGCAGGTAGTCGAAGGGGCCCGTCAGCCGGCGGGTGGTGGTCAGGGGCTCGATGCGCGCGATCACGGGCGGCGAGTGACGATAGGCGCGAGGGCGGTCGTTGCCGGGGGCACGCGCGCCGGCCGCGGGCGGGCGCGCGAACAGCAGGAGCACCTGGCCGCGCGGCTCCCGGGCCACACCGAAAAGCGGCGTGGTCGAGAAGTGGCGCTGTACGCGACTAAGCGACCACACGTGAAACCGGGGCAACGGACCCACCCCCTCGATGCCCGCCGTTCGCGATCACGCCGCCCCGGGGAGCACGGCGACGCGCCGCCGCGCCGGGGAGACGCAGCGACGCGGCTCGGCGGCGCGCGCCCGCCACCGCCGCCGGACCGCCCGGTACGCTCGATCGATGCCCGCCGCCGGGACCGTCGCCGCCCTCGCCGGACCGTGTCGCACGCCCGTGGGCGCGCGCTGATGGAGGGCGTGGTCCTCGGGGACAACCTGCCGCTCCTGCGGGAGCTGCCGGACGGCTACGCGCAGATGGCCTACGCCGACCCGCCGTTCAACACCGGCCGCACCCAGACACGGCGCAGCCTCCAGACCGTCGGTGCGGGCGAGGATGGCGACCGGACCGGATTCGGCGGCCGCCGCTACGCGACGAAGCTGCTCGGCGAGTCCTCCTACCGCGACACGTTCGACGACTACCTCGGCTTCCTCGAGCCGCGCCTGGTCGAGCTGCGCCGGATCCTCCACCCCACCGGCACGCTGTACCTGCACCTCGACTACCGCGAGGCGCATTATGTGAAGCTGCTGCTCGACGAGATCTTCGGCCGCGAGTGCTTCCTCAACGAGCTCATCTGGGCATACGACTACGGCGCCAAGCCGCGCCGCAAGTGGCCGCAGAAGCACGACACGATCCTCGTCTACGTCAAGGACCCGCGCGGCTACCACTTCGACAGCGAGGCGGTGGACCGCGAGCCGTACATGGCGCCCGGCCTGGTCACGCCCGAGAAGCAGGCCAAGGGCAAGCGCCCCGTCTCCGTGATGTGGCACACGATCGTCTCCCCCACCGGACGCGAGAAGACCGGCTACCCCACGCAGAAGCCGGAGGGCCTGCTCCGGCGCTTCGTGCAGGCGTCCTCGCGCCCTGGCGACCTCTGCCTGGACCCGTTCGCCGGCTCCGGCACGCTCGGCGCCGTCGCCGCCAAGCTCGGCCGCCGCTACCTGCTGATCGACGAGAGCCCGGAGGCCGCCCGGGTCATGCGCGAGCGTCTGGGATGCCCGTGACCGCCCGCGGCCCCGGCCGCGTGAACCTGATCGGCGAGCACACCGACTACAACGGCGGCCTCGCGCTGCCCTTCGCCATCGCCCGCGGCGTCACCGTGACGGCCGAGCCGATCGCGGACGGCATCGAGGCCGAGGCGCTCGACCTCGGCGAGACCGACGCCTTCCCGCTCGGCAACCGCGAGCCCGAGAGCGGCTGGCGCGCGTTCACGCGCGGGATCGTCGCCGAGCTGCAGGACGCCGGCTACGGGCTCAAGCCGGCCCGGCTGACCATCGAGGGCGACGTCCCGCGCGGCAGCGGGCTCAGCTCCTCGGCCGCCCTCTCCACCGCCCTGGCACTCGCGCTGCTCGGGCTCGCGGACCTCGCCCCGCCCGAGGACCTCCGCCACCTCGCGAAGCTCTGCTCGCGCGTCGAGAACGAATGGGTCGGCCAGAACACCGGCCTGATGGACCAGCTCGCCGCCCTCCTCGGCTCCGACGACCACGCGCTGCGGATCGACTTCCGCAGCCTCGAGGTGCGCGAGGTCCCGCTCGAGCTCGGCGACTGGCGGCTCGTGACCGTAGACTCCGGCGCCAGCCATACGCTCGCCGCCTCCGGCTACAACGAGCGCCGCGCCGAGTGCGAGCAGGCCTGCGAGCGGCTCGGCATCGCGACCCTGCGCGAGGCGACCGAGGCCGATCTCGAGCGGCTGGACGGCACGCTGAACAAGCGCGCCCGCCACGTGCTGACCGAGAACGCGCGCGTCGACGCGATGGTGGAAGCGCTCCGCGGTGGCGACCTCGAGCAGGCCGGCCGCCTGCTCGACGCCTCGCACGCGAGCCTGCGCGACGACTATGAGGCCTCGGTGCCCGAGGTCGAGGCGACCGTGGCCCGGTTGAAGGAGCTGGGAGCCGCCGGCGCGCGCATGGTCGGCGGTGGCTTCGGCGGCTCCGTGCTCGCGCTCCTACGTCCCGGCTCCGCCCTCCCCGCCGGTGCGATCGCGGTCACGCCGGGTCCCGCCGCTGCGCTGGTGTGACGCCAGGGCGGCGGCGTCGACGCCGCGCGGCGCCGCCCGGGCGGGATACTCGCCGCCCTCCTCCTCGGCGGCGTCGGCGAGCTGCTCCCCGAGCGGGCGCGTGAGCGCCCAGGCGATGAAGAACAGCCCGAGGAGGAGCATGCCGATCCCGGCCCACAGGTTGATGTTGATCCCGGCGGCCTTGTTGGCCTCGGCCTCGCTGTCGGTCGCCCCGAGGATGATCAGCAGGATCCCCCAGGCGGTGAACAGCCCGCCGATGATGCGGCGCAGGTCGAACAGGTTCGCGGCACGCGCGGCGCGGCGGGACGTCGATGGTGCTTGCTCAGTGGACATCTCTCACCAGAAGACGATCGTCAGGATGGCGGCGCCGACGAGCACGGAGCTGCCGAGCAGCTTCGGCGACTCCCACCATCGGTGGCTGACCTCGATGCTCTCGTCGACGTTGGCCATGCCGTAGACCAGCCCCTGCAACTCCTCCACGGGCTTGGGCTGCGTGCGCAGCGTGACCAGCACGGTGACGATCGCGTCGACCACGAACGCCAGGCCGGCCCCCCACATCGACTCGGCGAGATCGGACCCGAAGGAGATCACGCCCGTCTTGTAGAGGACGAACGTCGCGGCCGCCGTGAACGTGCCCGCGACCAGCCCCCACAACCCCGCGGCGGGTGTCATCCGCTTCCAGAACATGCCGATGATGAACGTGGCGAACAACGGCGCGTTGAAGATCGAGAACAGCGCCTGCAGGTAGTTCATGAGGTTGGAGTACGAGGACGCGATCAACGCCGTGAGGATGCTGATCGCGATGCCGCCGATCGTCGCGACGCGGCCGAAGCTCACGTACCAATGGTCCGACTGGCCGGGCTTGAAGTACGGCTCGACGAGGTCGGTCGTGACGACCGTGTTGAACGCGCTGACGTTCGCCGCCACCCCCGCCATGAACGAGGCCATCAGGCCGGTGAGCGCGATCCCGAGCATGCCGTTGGGCAGGTACTTGTTGATCAGCAGCGGGATCGAGTTGTTGTACTGCAGGTTCTCACCCGTCCCGAGATGCGGGATCACGACCAGCGCGATCGCGCCCGGCAGGATCATGACGAAGGGCAGGAACAGCTTCGGGACCGCGCCGATCAGCGGCGTGCGCTCGGCCGCCGACAGGTTCTTGGCCGACAGGGCGCGCTGGACCTCGGCGAAGTTCGTCGTCCAGTAGCCGAACGCGAGCACGAAGCCGAGGCCGAACACGATGCCGATCCACGAGACGCCGATCGGGTTGTCGACGCTGCCGACCCCGGTCCCGTGCAACGCGTGCAGGCCCGCCTCACCGACCTTGGTGCCCTTGAACTTGTCCTGCAGCCCGGTCCAGCCGCCGACGTCGTGCAGACCGACGATCGCGATCGGGATCAGCGCCGCGAGGATCACGAAGAACTGCAGCACCTCGTTGTAGATCGCCGACGACAGGCCGCCGAGCGTGATGTAGACCGCGACGATGACCGCCGCCACGATGATGCCGGCGATGATCGGCCAGCCCAGCAGGAACTTCAGGACCAGCGCCAGCGCGTACAGGTTCACGCCGGCGATCAGGATCGTCGCCAGGGCGAACGTCCACGAGTTGAACTGGTGCGCGGCCGGATTGAACCGCTGGAGCAGGTACTCAGGGACCGAGCGGACCTTCGAGCCGTAGTAGAACGGCATCATCACGAGGCCGAGGAAGACCATGGCCGGGATCGCGCCGATCCAGTAGTAGTTGACCGTCGCGACGCCGTACTGGGCGCCATTGGCCGCCATCCCGAGCACCTCCGTGGCGCCCAGGTTGGCCGAGATGAACGCGAGGCCGGTGATCCATGCCGGCAGAGAGCGCCCCGACAGGAAGTAGTCGAGGCTGCTCTTGATGTAGCGCTTGGCAGCGAAGCCGACGCCGAGGACGACGGCGAAGTACGCGATGACGATCGCGTAATCGATGAAGTTGGTGTCCAGCCGTATTTGGTTCAAGTGGGACCTCCCTCGGAGGCCCCACTACCCCGTTTTACGCGACTTCAGCAGCCGCGAGGCCGGCGGCCTCACGGAGAGCGGCGGCCTTGTCGGTCCGCTCCCAGGTGAAATCGTGGTCCTCGCGCCCGAAGTGACCGTAAGCCGCCGTCTTCTGGTAAATCGGCCTGTGGAGGTCTAGATAGGCGCGGAACGCGCCCGGGCGCAGGTCGAAGAACTCGTTCACGAGGGCGGCGATGCGGCCGCGGCCGATCTTCTCGGTGCCGAATGTCTCGATCATGACCGAGACCGGGTGCGCGACGCCGATCGCGTACGCGACCTGGACCTCGGCGCGGTCGGCCAGGCCCGCGGCGACGACGTTCTTCGCCACGTAGCGGGCCGCGTACGCCGCCGAGCGGTCCACCTTGCTCGGGTCCTTGCCCGAGAAGGCGCCGCCGCCGTGGCGCGCCATGCCGCCGTAGGTGTCGACGATGATCTTGCGCCCGGTCAGGCCGGCGTCGCCGACCGGCCCGCCGATCACGAAGCGGCCCGTCGGGTTGACGAGGAAGTTCTTGCGCAGCTTGTCGGCGTCGTAGAGGTCCTTCGGCAGGATCGGCTCGACGACGTGCTCCCAGAGATCGTCCGGGATCAGCGACTCGGCGCCCTCCTTGTGCTGCGTCGAGATCAGCAGCTTCTCGATCTCGACCGGCCGGCCGTCGGCGTAGCGGACGGAGACCTGGGTCTTGCCGTCGGGACGCAGGTACGGGACGACCTCGGCCTTGCGCACGTGCGCGAGGCGCGCGGCCAACTTGTGTGCGAGCGAGATCGGCAGCGGCATCAACTCGTCCGTCTCATTGGACGCGTAGCCGAACATCATCCCCTGGTCACCGGCGCCGGCGACGTCGAGTGCATCGTCGTCGGAGGCGTCGGTGCGCGCCTCGTAGGCCTTGTCGACGCCCTGGGCGATGTCGGGCGACTGCTTGTCGATCGCGTTGATGACCGCGCACGAGTCGGCGCTGAAGCCGAGGTCGGCGTCCGTGTAGCCGATGTTGCGGATCGTCTCGCGGACGATGTCCTGGATGTCGACGTACGTCGTCGTCGAGATCTCGCCGGACACGACGACGAGGCCGGTGTTCACCAGCGTCTCGCACGCCACGCGGCCGGTCGGGTCGTCACGCAGCACGGCGTCGAGGACGCCGTCGGAGATCTGGTCGGCGACCTTGTCCGGGTGCCCCTCGGTGACGGATTCGGAGGTGAACAGGTACTCGTTGTCGGACAGCTGGCTCATTGGGCAGAGAGCCTAGCGGCTTTCACGGGTTCCCCGTCCCGGGCGTTCGTTGAAGTCGATGATCACCGGTACGCCTTCCAGTCCGTAGCGCTCGCGCAGCCGGTTCTCGACGAAGTACGCGTAGTCGCGCGTGACGCGCTTGCGCGAGTTGACCTGGATCGCGAAGCGGGGCGGGCTGGTGCCGATCTGCGCGATATAGAGCATTTTCAGCCGGTGGCCCTGCTTGGCCGGCGGCTGGCGAGCGGCCACGACGTCGGCCAGGAAGCGATTGAGCTCGGGCGTCGGGATGCGGTGCGAGGCGCGGTCGGCGATCGAGAGCGCCTCCTGCAGCAGCCGCTGGATGTGGCGGCCGGTCTTCGCCGACGCCGTGAGCACCCGCGGCCGCAGCCGCAGCTTCTGGTTCACGCGCGCGCGCTCGCGGTCGAGCTCGGCCGCGCCGACGCCCCCGCCCGGCCCGAGCGGCTCGCCCTCGCCGCCGGTGACGTCCCACTTGTTCAGCACCAGCGCGGTCGCGCAGCCGGACTTCATCGCCAGATCGGCGATCCGCAGATCCTGCGCCGTGACCCCGTCCTGGGCGTCGCAGACCACGAGCGCGACGTCGGCGCGCTCGGCGGCGCGCTGCGAGCGCAGCGTCGTGTAGTACTCGACCGACTCGCTGACCTTCGCCTGGCGCCGGATGCCCGCGGTGTCGATCAGCAGCAGCGGGCGGCCGTCGACCTCGATCGGGGTGTCGATCGCGTCGCGCGTCGTGCCGGCGACGTCGGACACGATCACGCGCTCGCGGCCGAGGAAGGCGTTGACGAGCGAGGACTTGCCGACGTTCGGGCGCCCGATGACGGCGAGCCGGACGAGATCGGGGTCCTCCTCGGGCGCCTCGTTCTCGTCGCCGAGCAGATCGACGAGGCGGTCCAGCAGGTCGCCGGTCCCGAGCCCCTGGGACGCCGAGACGGCGAGCGGCTCCCCGAACCCGAGGCCGTGGAAGTCGTGCGCGAGCGCGAGCTGCTCCGGCGAGTCGACCTTGTTCGCCGCGAGCACCACCGGCACCTCGCCCTTGCGCAGGATGTCGGCGATCTCGTAGTCGCCGGGGCGGATCCCCGCACGCGCGTCGACGACGAACAGCGCCACCTGCGCGTCCGCGAGCGCGGCCTTGGCCTGGTCCTGGATGGACACGGCGAGCGGGTCCTCGTCGTCGAGGTCGACGCCGCCGGTGTCGATCAGCGTGAAGTGGCGCCCGTTCCAGTCGGTCGCAAGCTCCTTGCGGTCGCGCGTGATCCCGGGCCGCTCATGGACGACCGCCTCGCGCGACTGCGTGAGGCGGTTGACGAGCGAGGACTTTCCGACGTTCGGATAGCCGACGACCGCGACCTTCATGCGCCGACCTCCTTGGCCTCGGTCACAAGGGTCGCGATCTGCTCGATCACCTGGTCGAGGCTGAGCTCGGTCGTGTCGACGGGCGTGGCGTCGTCAGGCGCCTCGAAGATCGAGCGGTTCGCCGACGAGTCGCGCTCGTCGCGCTCCGCCTGGTCGGCGAGGATCGTCGCGTAGTCGCCGCCGGTCTGCTCGGCGCGGCGCCGCGCGCGCTCCTCGGGCGCCGCCGTGAGGAAGACCTTCACCTCAGCGTCCGGCGCGACCACGGTGCCGATGTCGCGTCCTTCGGCGACCCAGTCGCCGGTCGCCATGATCGCCTGCTGCTGCTTGACGAGGGCGGCCCGGACGTCCGGGTCGGCGGCGACCTTCGACGTCGCCGCCGTCACCTCGGGGGTGCGGATCGCGTCCGTGACGTCACGGCCGTCGAGGATCACGCGGTCGCCGAGCTGCAGGTCCATGCGCGCCGCCGCCTCGGCGGGCGGCTCGCCGGACTGCTGGGCCGCCAGCGCGACGGCACGGTACATCGCCCCCGTGTCGAGGTAGGTGAAGCCGAGGCGCTCCGCGACGGCGCGCGCGACGGTCGACTTGCCGGTCCCCGCGGGACCGTCGATGGCGATGACCATGTCGCTGAGACTAGAAGGCGGGGTGCAGCACCGTCCCGGTCGTCATGGGCGCACGACCAGCGTCAGGCTCGCGGCGTGCGCGACCGTACCGCTGCGGCCGGTGATCGTGAGCGTGAACGTCCCGCGCGGAGTCGTGCGCGCCGTGCGGATCGTGACGGTCGCGGTGCGCGGCGCCATCACGGGGTTGGGAGAGAGCGTCGCGGTCGCGAGCTGCGGCAAGCCCGCCGCCGACAGGCTGACGCTCCCCGCGAAGCCGCCGACCGACGACACGGTGACCGTGGAGGCGACGCTCTGGCCGGCGACGACCGTCAGCGACGCGGGCGCCACCGCGACGCCGAAGTCGGGCGGCGCCGAGACGACGAGCGTCACCCGGGCGGTGTGCGCGGTCGAGCCGCTGGTGCCGGTCACGGTGAGCGGGTAGCTGCCGGGCGCCAGCGACGCCGCGGGCGTGACCGTGAGCTGCGCGGTGCCCTTGGCCGTCACGCTCGCGGGCGCGAAGCTCCACGCCGCCTGCGCGGCCGAAAGCCCGGAGAGCGACAGCCCGACGGTCCCCGTGAAGCCGTTGATCGCGCCGACGGAGACCGTGTACGTGACAGCGGCGCCCGGCACCGTCGAGCGCGACGCCGGCGAGGCGACGAGCGAGAAGTCCGGCACGACCAGCGTGACGCCCGCCGAGTGGACGATCGAGCCGCTCGCGGCGGTGATCGTCAGCGGATACGTGCCGGGCGCGAGCGCAGCCGCGGGCGTGACGGTCAGCTCCGAGGCGCCCGCGCCGCCCGCGATCGCGGCGGGCGCGAAGCGCCAGCTCGCCTGGGCCGCCGTGAGGCCGCTGAGCGAGAGGGCGACGTCGCCGGCGAAGCCGCCGGCGACCGACGTCGACACGGTGTAGGCGGCGCTCTGGCCCGGCGCCGCCGTGCGCGAGGCCGGCGTCGCGGTGAGCGAGAACCCCGGCGGCTCGGGGATGACGAGCGCCACGCGCGTCGAGCGCGTGGCGGTGCCGCTCGTCCCGGTGATCGTCAGCGCGTAGGTACCGGGCGCGAGCGTGGAGGCGGTGGTGACGGTCAGCCGCGAGGAGCCGGCGATGACCGTGGCCGGGCTGAAGCTCCAGCTCGCCTGTCCGGCGGACAGGCCGGTGAGCGAGAGCGCGACGGCGTCCGCGAAGCCGTTCAGCGCCTGCACGCCGACGCTGTACGTGACGGTTCCGCCCGCCGCGGTGGTCGCCGGCGAGGGCGTCGCCGAGAGCTCGAAGTCCGGCGCGGCGGCCAGCCAGCCGTAGGACGCCAGCGCGTCGAGCCGACCGGCGCCGAAGTCGTTGTCCGGTCCCGCCGCGCCGAGGTCGGCCGCGCCGCTCTCCAGCGCGGCGGCCTGGCGGTCCGCGTCGAGGCCGGGGAACGCGGTCAGCAGCAGCGCGAGCGCTCCGCTCGCGTGCGGCGCCGCGATCGAGGTGCCGGTGACGTTCGCGTAGAGCCCATAGAGGTCGGTCGTGCGCACGTCCACGCCGGGGGCGGCGAGCTGCGGGAAGACCCCGCCGCCGCAGGCCGACGGTCCGCGGCTGCTCTCCGGGTCGATCGCATCGCCTGCATCCACGCCGCCGACGGCGAACGCCTCGGGGTTGTTCGCCGGGCTCATGCTCGTCCCGGCATTGGGACCCGAGTTTCCGGCGGCGAAGACCGGCAGGATCCCGGCGGCGCGCAGCGCTCGCAGATCGGGCTGGAACGTGAGGTCGCAGGTCGCCCCCATCGTCCATGCGTCGTCGACGACGTCCGGCGCGTCGTCGGTCGCGGGGTCGCCGTCGGGGTCGAGCAGCCATTGGAAGCCGGCGTGGATGCCGGCGACGGTGGCGCTGCCGCGGTCGTTGAAGATCTTCACGGCGATCCAGCGCGCGTCCGGCGCCATGCCGACCGCCGAGCCGCCGGCGTCACCGCCGACCATCGTCCCCATCGTCCACGTCCCGTGCCCGTTGACGTCGGTCGGCGTCGTGGGATGCTCGCCGTTCGGGTCGTACCAGCTGTTCGCTCCGCCGCGCCATCGCCCGGCGAGATCCGGATGGGTCGCGTCGACGCCCGTGTCCATGCTCGCCACGATGACGCCCTGTCCGCGGTAGCCGAGGCTCCAGAGCTCGGGCGCCGTCGCGCGCGCGACGTTCCACTCGGGAGCGAGCGAGCTCATCGGCGCGCTCGGCGCCTGGACGGTCGCGTTGGGCTTGATCTCCGCGACCTCCGGCAGTGCCGCGATCTCCGTCACGACGTCCGGGTCGGCGACGACCTCGAGCCCGTTGAAGACCCAGAACGGCCGGACCGTCGCGACGCGTCCCTGCAGGCGCCGGATCACGAGCAGCGCGAGCAGCCGCCGCTGGTCGTCGCCGGCGAGGGCGCGCAGCGCCCTGACGATCGCGGCGCGGCGAGTACCTCGCCTGGTCGGGAGAACGGCCTGGCGGCGCAGGACGACGAGCACGTCGACCTTGTCACCGGGCTTGGCCGCGCGCAGCGACTGCGCGACGGCGGCGTCGATCCGGCCGGCGGCATGCGCCCGTGGCGCGGTTGCCGCGCCGAGCAGCGCGAGCGCCGCGAAGGCGAGCGGCAGCGTGCGGATCATGAGGCCTCCTTGCCGAGTGGCTCGACGATCGAACGGGCACCGCGCCGCAGCCCGACGGCCGCCGCCGCGGCGCTCCCGATCAGGAGCGCGAGCACGGCGGCGGCGCGATCGAGCACCGGCGCGAGAGGGCGCGCCGAGTAGGTCACCGGACGGGCGGGATCCGGCGGGGCGACCGCCCAGGCGAACGGCACGGCGACGGGATGCGTCCCGCGCCAGATCAGCGCCGTCATGCGCCAGCGGCCGCCGGCGTCCAGGTCGGCGCCGCCGGCGAACCGCCCGGGCGCGACGGCGGCGAGCGCGACGGTGCGCCCGGGTCCGCCGCCCGGTGGCGTGAGCCGGAGCTCCGCGCGCTCGACCGGCGCCGGCGGCGGGCGCCGCGAGCTGACGGCGGCGAGGCTGAGCACGTTCGGCCCGGCGCGGTTCGGTCGCGCGGTCGCGGTGACGAGCAGGTCGCCGGAGCGGCCGGCGAGCGCCGGGGCCACGGCGGGCCGCGGCGCCGCGAACTCCGGCCCCTTGGCCGGGGGCGAGGCCGTCAGCACGGCGGCGGCGAGCAGCACGCCCGCGCCGGCCGCCGCCTCGACGCGCAGCAGCCGCGGAAGCGATCCCCGGCGCAGCGCCAGGGCGTTCGCACACCCGAGCGCGACCGCCACGGCCGCCAGCGCGGTCTTCGTGACGAGCGTGCGGCCGTAGTCGGTGGTGAGCAGCGCGTCGACCGACGCGACCTGCGCACCCGCGGCGACCAGGCCGGTGACCGCGAGCACGGCGAGGCTGATGCCGGCGGCGCGCGCGAACGGCCCCCGGCACGCGCGCGCCAGCGCCCCCGCCTCGCCGCGGGCGGCGGCGAGGGCGACGCCGAGCGCCGCGACGCCGCCCAGCCACACGCCGGCGGCGACGACGTGTGCGGCGGCGGCCGCCACGGCGAGAGCTGGCCCGGGCGCCGCCGCAGCATGACCGCCGAGCGCTCGCACGACGGCGAGCGCGACGACGAGCACGGCCGCCGCCGCGCCGGCCGGCCGCGCGCTGTTGGCGCTGGGCGCCGGCCCGGTCGCCCGCGCGGCGCGCCACCACAGGGCCGTCGCCGCCAGCGCCCCCAGCAGCGCCTCCCGCGCCAGCCAGAGCGCGCCCCAGCGCGTCCCGAGCACGTCCCCCACGCTCGAGCCCGGCGCGACCGTCGCGTGCACGCGGTCGAGCTGGCGGGCGAGCACGACGAGCCCGGTCAGCGCCGCGGCGCCCGCCGCCACGGCGGCCGCCGCGAGCAGACGCTGCCGCGCCCGCTCCGCCGGCCCCGCCGCCGAACCCAGCAGCGCCGCCACCGACAGCGCCCCGATCAGCCCGGCCAGCAACGCCAGGTCGATCGAGCGCAGCGATGCCTCCAACGCAGCCGGCGCCGTCCCGGGCCCGCGGGCGGCCGCGACCGGCCGCGCCGCCACGCCGAACGCCAGCGCGCCGCCCGTCACATGCCCGTCGTCGTCGGCGAGCACCTCCCACGTGACCTGGTACGCGCCGCGCGCCAGCCTCGGCACGTCCACCAGCAGCTCGCGCGCGCCCGAGGCGCGCACGCGCGCACCCGCGACCGCCCGGCCGCGCCCGTCGATCACCCGCACGACGCGGAAGCGAGGCGAGATCGCCTCACTGAACTCCAGCCGCAGCTGCTGCGGAGCATGCGCCAGGCGAGCTCCGTCGGCCGGCGCCGAGCGCGCGAGCACGGCGTGCGCGCCCGCCTCGGGGGCGAGCGCGGCGAAGGCGAAGGCGAGGACGGCGACGAAGGGCCCGCGGCGCGCCATCGCCCGTCACCGGACCGGCACGTGCGCGACACGGGCCGCCCCGAGCTGCACGGTCACGCGGCTCCCGCGCCGCACCAGGCTTCCCGGGTTGTCGAACACGAGGTAGTACGTCTGCGCCGCGTTCAGCCGCCCCTTGTGGCTGTGGCCCATGAGCAGGCCGCCGACCACTACGCCCGTACGCTCGTCGACGAGTTGCGGCGGGGTGGCGGCGTCATGGACCGACGCCGCGGCGTCCGCGTCGAGCACCTGGAAGCGCAGGTCGAGCAACCCGCCGCCGCCCGAGACCGCGACGCGCGCGATCCGGACGCCGGCGCGGCGCTCGAATGCAACCTTTGGCAGGAGGGGCGCCGGCGCCGCGATGCGCGGCAGCGACGCCGACCCCGTCGAGCCCGAGTGACGCGCGATCTCATAGCTCGTGATCGCGAGCAGCATCAGGGCCGCGCCCATGACGCCGCCCAGCACCCGAGCGCGCGTCGGAGTGGGCGAGGCGAATCCGTGCATCGCGCCCGCTCACGGCGCCTGGATGAACGTCATCATGCCGCCGGGGGCGGGCCCCGGAGGGGCGCCGTTGCCCAGGTGCAGCTGACGGTTGTAGAGCGGGAACCCGTGCGTGAGCCCGGACGAGGCGGCCGGGACCGTCGCGACGACGTCCTCCGTCGCCCCCGCCGGGATCGTCTCGGCGTGCGCGTCGAATGGGTTGCCCAGCACGTGGGCGTCCCTGGCGATCACGCGCTCGTCCATGCCGAGCAGCGCCATCGTCGTGTTGTCGTGCCCGGCGTTCAGGTACCGCAGCAGCACGCGCTGGCCCGTGCTCGCGTGGATGACGTCCGCGTCGGGATACGCCTTGCCGTTGATGAGCCAGTACGTGGCCAGGTAGCGGCGCATGTCGAAGCCGTCGGGGTCGTTGTTGAAGGCGGGGTCGATCGCGCTCAACACGAGGCGCGACTCGACGTCGTACGCGCTCGCGGAGGTCCCATAGGCCTGGCCCGCGGTCGCCGGGCGGACGATCAGCGCGCCGTAGAGTCCCATCGCCGTCTGGCGTTCGCCGTCGCCCACGCTCTGATAGAGGAAGGTTCCCGGCGAGCTCGCGGTGAACGTACGCGTGAGTGTGCTCCCGGGGGCGGCGTCGGTCGGCCCCGGATCGAAGCTCAGCCCGGGGACCTCGACGGAGATCGTGTGCCCGGGCGGGAGCGCGTTCGTGACGTTCACCGTCACGACGTCGCCCTCGTCGACGCTCAGCGCCGGCCCGGGGATCGTCGCGGTGCCGGCGACGTCGCTGCAGTCGGCGGCGGTTCCCTTGTGCACGAAGCCCCACACCGGGACGGCGAGGTTGCCGGGCAGCGTGACGCTGCCGGTCGTCGCGCAGAGGTCGATCGCCTGGTTCGCCGGCGACGCGGTCGTGACGCCGCCGGCCAGCGACGCCGCCGTCAGGAGCAGGAGGACCTGCGGGATCCGCCTGTACGCTCGCTTGCGCATCGGTGCCTCTCCTCCTTACGGCGCGTCGTAGACGAGCTGCATGACATTGCCCCAGGTCGAGAACGGAGCTGGGTTCGGCGCCGTCCAGCGTTGGGTGTGCACGAGCATCCGGACCTGGCCCTTGTAGGACCCGGTGCCGATGTAGGCGTTCGCGGAGCCGGGCAGCATCCACGTCGCCGGGGGGTCCTCCGTCGAGCCGACGCCCCGTGGCTGAGCCGGCGGGGGCGGCAAGGTGACCCACCCGCTCGAGGTCGCGGTCGAGCAGCCGGCCGCGCCGGCGATCGTCCAGTTGCAGACCCGGATGGTCTGCTGCGGAAGGTTGGTCGTCAGCGCCGCGCACGCGGTGCCGGTTGTGCTCGCGCAGTTGCGGCCCCTGAAGCTCACCTTCAGGTTCTGCGCCCCCGCCGGCAGTCCCGAGAAGCCGGCGTACCAGTCGTCGGCCAGCGCGGTGATGACGGCGCCCGCGGCGTGAGCCGCCGCAGCGGTGCCGAGCTGGCCGCGCTGGACCGTCCAGGTCGTCGTCCCCTGGCCGCCGGTGACCTGCACGACCTCGTTGTCGATGCGGACGTAGTACGTGCCCGCCGCCGGGAAGCCCGAGGCCGACGCGACGGTGATGGACGTCTGCGCCGCGGTGGTCGCCGTCGGCCGGGTCGTCGTCTTCGGGTTCACCTGGTAGTAGGTGCCGTCGTCGACCGCCAGGTCGCCGACGGCACCGCTCTTGAGCACGCCGCCGAGGATCGCCGTCGAGCCCGGGAACGCGTAGCAGCCGCCGCGCGGGTCGACGCGCAGCAGCGTCGCCATGCCGCCGAAGCCCTCGTCGAAGTTGGCGAACTCGTTCAGGGCGTGGCTGTGCCACGGGAAGTACCACTCGCCGCACACGTTCTGCGCCACGGTGCCCGTGGGCAGCGTACCCTTGCGGCCGAGGTACGCGCTGCCGCTGAAGAACGTGTTGCCGTCCTTGAAGGTCAGGTTGTGGTAGTCGATCGCCGCGGCGCCGTCGGGGAACTGACGGGTCGTGGCGTCCCAGAAGTCCTGGTCGGCCCAGGTCAGCAGGTAGTCCTGGCTCTGGCCGGCGCCGATCGTCTCGCCGAAGTGCTCCGAGGAGGCGTCACCGGCGAACGGCCGGCCGTCCTGCGCGATCTGCCGCAGATGGTTGCCGTGCGGATGGAACGGGTGGTTGAGCTCGCCGACGTCGATCATGCGGATCAGCGCCGGCAGCCTGTTCGCGGGCGACGTCGACGTGCACCCCGGCGGGTTCAGCGGGTCGCTCGGATTCGAGGGGTCGCAATACGGCTGGACGCGGATGAGCGACCCGTAGGGCTGGTTCGGCAGCCATGACACGCCGTTGTCCTGGACGGTGTCCGGGAACTCGCGCCCGTTGACGTTGAAGTAGCGGTTGTGCAGCGTGGTGAAGTCGTACGTGGCGCCCGTCTCGACCGCGTGGTGCAGGTCGGGATCGAGCTCGTTGAGCATGATCAGGAACTCCCGGCCCGCGGCGAACCGTGTCGAGGCGTCGCCGTACGCCTGATCCGGGTGGCCTGACGGGCGCACGACGAGCGCGCCGTAGAGGCCCATCTCGAGCTGCTTGGACGGGTCCGTGCCGCTCTCGTAGTGATACGTCCCCGGACGCCCCGCGGTGAAGCTGTACGTGACGTCGCCTCCAGGCGCCGCCTCGCGGGTGAACACCCCCGCGCTGCCGCCGGAGGCGGTCACGCCCTCCTGCCCCGGGAAGACCATCGACACGTTCTCGGGCACCATCGCCGGCGCGGCGGCGTGCGAGTCGAGGCCGTTGTGGAGATGGATCGTGACCGTGTCGCCCTCGTTGGCACACAGCACCGGGCCGGGCGTCTGGAACTCCCCGCCCGCCGTCGTGAAGCCCCACATGAAGACGCTGTTGCCGTCCGGGGTCGCGATGTCGCCCTCGTCCGCCACCAGGTCGAACGCCGGGCCGCCGGCGCTGCACACCATCCCGATCGGCGGCACCGCCGCCTTCGCGGCCGGCGTGGCGGCGAGCAGCGCCCCGAGCCCGATGAGGACGGCGAGCCGTCCAGTTGTCTTGGTCATCGTCATCACCGGACGTAGGTCAGGTTGGGTGAGATCCGTCCCGCCGAGTCGAGCGCCGGCGCCGGCACCGCGCTCGAAGGCCCGTAGACCCGCACCTCGGTCGCCATGCCGCCGAGGCCCGCGACGGCGCCGTTGGCGCCGCCGCTTCCCCGGGCGCCGTCGTTGGCGAGCTTGCGGTAGTCCCGGTTGCGGAAGAAGTAGCGGTTGTAGCTGCCCCAGGCGTCGCTGAACGTGGGGGCCGAGCCGCTGTAGTCCGGCGCGGTGAACAGCGCGTCGCGCGCCTCGCCGGGGCCGATGTAGAGCGTGTTGGTCGTGACGCGCCGGTCGCCGTAGCCGACGCCCAGGCTGGTGCCGGGGCCAAGGAACGTCGCGTCCTGCCCGACGACCCGCAGCGGGATGCCCGGCAGCTCCATCGAGTGCTGGAGGTAGCCGAGGTTGGCGAGCCGCAGGAGCACGCGCTCGCCCGGGTTCACCTGAATCAGCGCGGAGATCGGCTGGCTGGCCTCGTCGTCGCCGTTGTTGGCGTTCGCGGTACGGAGCCGCAGCGCGTCCGGCAGCGACGGGTCGTCATTGGGCAGCACCGTCTGCGGATAGCAGCGGCCGTTGAGGGTGAACCACTGCGGGTCGTAGTCGGTGGGGATCGTCTCCTGTATGTCGCGATCGCCGTCGTGGTAGGTCTTCCACACCTCGTTCAGCAGGACGGCGAAGTGACGGTCGAACGCCGTGGAGGAATCGCCGTACGCCCAGTTCGGGTGACCCGCCGGACGCACGAAGACGATCGAGGTCATGCCCATCTGGACGTGCTCGACGTCCTCGAAGTGGCAGTGGTACATGTACGTGCCGGGGTTGTGAGGCCGGTAGAAGTACGTGAACTGCCGGTTGATCGGCACGGCGACCGACATCTCGGGCACGCCGTCGAAGAGCGCGCTCGGCGTGCGGAAGCCGTGCCAGTGGAGCGTGTGCGAGTCGGTCAGGTCCGGCCGCTGGACCAACCCGAGGTTGGTCACCTTCAGGTAGACGTCCGCGCCCTCGGTCGTGTCGAGGACCGGCGCGATGTGCTGGGCGCGGCCCTTGAAGTCGCGCTCCAGGCCTGCGACCGCGTCGCCGGTCACGGGGATGAAGCCGAAGATGTACAGCGGGTCGTGCTCGCGTCCCGGGACCGTCATGTAGCCGTCGGTCGCGCCGAGCAGGATGTTCCCGCCGGTGAGCACGACCCGATCGCGGGCGCTTACGGCGGTGACCTGCGCCGCCGCCTCGCCGGCGCCGCGGGTGGCGGCGAGCACGCCGCCGCCCACGGCCACCGTCGCGGCCCCGAGGCCGGCCGCCTTGAAGAACTGCCGCCGCGTCGATCCGTCCATGGTCCGCTCCTCCATGTCGCTCACCCCACCGTGGGCCGTTCGTCGGCGCCGAGGTCCCAGGGGGTTCGAGCGCGCAGGGTCCGCAGCTGCGGACGCAGCTGGCCGTCGATGTCGGTCCCGAGCACCGGCGCCTCGATCCCGCCGGCCGGGCAGGCGCCGAGCGGGTTCGCCGGCGGCGGGACCGGCGTGTTGGAGCAGTGCACGCCGCGGTCCACCGCACCCGAGGTCTGGTTGGCGAGCAGTGCCGGCTGCAGGTGGTAATCGCCGGGGAGCCCGACCGGCGGGTCGGCTCCGGTGAGCGTCACCGCCGCCACCTGCGGATCCAGCCGCGAGCCGGTGACCGTCAGCTCGAGCGTCACCGGCGTCACGAACCCCGGATCGACGCCCGTGACGTTGCCGTTCTGCGCGGCATTGGCCGGGAAGCCGAGGATGGGCGCGCCGCCGCCCGGGATGGTGGCCAGTGAGCCGTCGCCGGCCAGCTGGTCGCCGTTGGTCATCAGCGAGTAGCGCGGCGCGAACCTGTCGGTGGCGTCGAGCGTCCCGTGCACCTCGAAGTCGAGGAAGCCCTGCGAGACCAGCGTCGCGCCCGGGCCCGGCTGCGAGAGCGTGAACGCCTGGTTGTTCCAGAAGATGTTGTTGAACAGCGCGACCGGCCGGGAGAACCTCGGCCCGTTCGGGATGCTCGCCTGATAGAGCGGGTCGTTCGCCTCGGAGGCGAGCCCGGCCGAATGGCGGCTGCCGTCCGAGGTCTCCGACGACGCGGTCGAGACGTTGTTCGCGATCGTGTTGTTGACGATCGCCACGTTGGTGCTGTCGTCGAGCATCACGGCGCCGCCGATGTCGGCCGCCCCGTTGGCCGCGATCGTGTTCGTGCGGATGTTGATCCGCGCGCCCTGGGCGTTCATGACGAACATCGCGCCGCCGTCGTCGCCCGAGTAGTTGCTCTGGATCCGGTTGCGGTCGACGTCGACCGCGCCGGAGCCGGTGCCGAGCACCGGCTGCCCGTCGACGGGGAGCGGCGTCTCCTCGGAGATCGAGATGCCGGCGCCCGAGTCGACCGACTCGTTGTAGTAGATCTGGTTGTCGTGGATGGACCCGCCGGGGCTGCGGCCCCAGTGGGAGATCCCGGCGCCGTACTCGACGCCGAAGTTCGAGCACACGACGCTGTTGGCGACCTCGTAGTTGTTGGAGCTGCGGAAGATGCCCAGGCCGCCGGAGCGCGTCAGTCCGCCGTTGCCGAGGACGCGGTCGTAGAGGACCTTGACGTTCTGGTTGTTGGTGTCGTAGTACGGCTGCCCGAGCCCGATGCCGCCTGCGAAGACGCCGCCGTTGTGCTCGAGCACGTCGTTGCTGAGTTGGAGGTTGCTCGCGCCGGCCTGGAGCTGGATGCCGCCGGCTCCCTCGCCGTGCCCGTTGGAGATCCCGATGCCGTCGATCCGTGCCGCGTTCATGCCGCTCGGATAGGCCCCGGTCGAGATGCTGGCCGCCACCGTCAGCGCGGCGCCCTTGAGCACCGGATGGTCGGCGTTGACGCCGGTCATCGCCCCGGCGGCAGACAGCGCGCCGTCCCAGCTCGCCTGGTTGTCCTGGAAGAAGGCGCCGTTGATCGCGGAGCCGTTGACCAGGAAGCGCGGGTCCTCGGCCGGCGGGCCGCCCGGCTCGACCGTGCCGACGGCGCCGCCCACGCCGAGCCCCTGCAGCTTGAGTGGCTTCCACATCAGGACGTTCTCGCGGTACGTGCCCTCGCCGAGCACGACCAGGCTGTTGGCCGCCGCGGCGTTGATCGCGGTCTGGAGCTGGGTGCCGTCGGCGGTCGCCGGCGGCACTTTGACGACCGGCGGGTCATAGCCGGAGCCGAGCACGTGCGCGGTGATGCCGTTGGCCGTCGTCAGGCCGGCGGCGCCCTGCTTCTTGATCATCAGCTGGCGCGGGCCGGCCGGGAACAGGAGCGTCTGCGCCGCCGGGACCTGGAGCACGATCGTGGTGTCGTTCCAGCTGACGATCCCGCCGGTGTTGACGCTGCTGAGCTGCGCGGCCGTCGCAAGCCCGGTGAACGTGCGCGACTGGAGCGCGCCGCGCGAGTCCGTGAGCGTGATCCGGCCGGCGTTGGCGCCGGTGCCGATCGCGCCGAAGTTCACGCCGTGCAGCGTGATCCGCCGGTTGGCCGCCGTCGTGTCGCTCGATCGCACGAACGGGCCCTGCTCGCCGAGCGCACGCCCGGGCTTGTCGACCTGCAGCAGCTCGGGCGTGCCGGTCGCCGGCTCGCAACCGGTGCCGGAGATCGGGTCCAGCGGCGTGTCGAGCTGGTCGGTCTGGCCGGGCCATACGTCCCACGCCGACGAGGCGGTCAGGTAGTTGGGGTTGTAGTTCGGGTTCGGATGGTCCTTGTCGCCGGGGTCGTTGACGACGACCACGTACATGCCCGGGCAGGGTCCCTGCGGGATGGGGCAGTTGAACGTCTCCGTCGACGGCAGCAGCGCCTCATACGCGCCGTTCTCGCTCGTGTCGACGGTCGTCAGCAGCCGCATGGCGTAGTCGCGGATGCCGATCGGGATGTTCGCGAGCGGTCGCGGCTCGCCGAACCAGATCGAGTGCTTATCGGTGTCGAAGTAGATGTCGTCGCCGACGAGCCCGACGATGCGCCCGGGCTCGGCGACGTCCTCGCCGTTGGCGAAGTTGGTCTGCATGAAGAAGTCGGCGTTGGCGTTCTGGTTGTTCTGCAGCACGACCAGGCGCTTGTCGCACAGCGGCATGTCCTTGCCGTCGTACGGGCTCCCGCGCGGCATGACGTCCGGGTCGATGTGCACGGTGTGCATGTCGCCGGCGCACGGCGGCGGCGGGATGGCCGGCACGAAGTCCGCGCCGAGGTCGACGTTGACGTCCTCCTCGCGCACGATGTGGTACAGGGCATGGCCGTCGACGTCGTGCGGCATCAGGACGTGCGTCACGTACGTGCCGGCGACGAGCTCCTGCGGGCCCAGGCCGTCCTCGCACACGGTGTCGCCGTTGTCGTCGAAGTGCCCGAAGCCGCCGCGCGACGCCGGGCAGTAGTCGGCGAACGCGTAGCCGCCGTCGAACGCGCCGTCCTTGGTCTCGGCGCCGGTCAGCGGCACCTCGACGCAGTGCGGCCCGACCAGCGGGTTCAGCTCGCCGCTGAGGTCGGCGCCCAGCGAGTCGAGCACGTCGCAGGACTGCCCGTCACCGTCCGACGGCTGGTGCCAGTGGTCGGTGACGTACTCGTTGAGCACCGTGCCGTCCTGGGCCTCGAGCCGCACGGTGATGTCCGGGATGCCGGGCTCGTAGGTCTCGTGCGCCTGGAAGCGCGCGTCGAACTCGTTGCGCGTCGTCGCGAAGTAGGTGACGCCGACGATCTGCCCCGGCTTGCCGGCCGCGTACTGCTGCTTGCCCCAGTCGACCGTGGCGCGGTGTCCCTCGGTGATGAGCTGGTTGGTCAGCAGCGCGCCGCCGAGGTCGGTCGGCACGTGACGGACGATGTCCGGGTCGTACTCGTCGTGCACGAACGCGCCCGGAAACGCCGAGAAGCGCGCGAAGCCCTGCTCGCCGATGATCCACTTGCCGAGCGGCCCGCCCTCGGCGGTCGGGTACTCGTAGTGCCCGGTGCTGTCGGTGAACGTCGTCTCCTTGATCGACCCGTCGCGCCAGCGCTGATCGACGTCGGTGTTGCCGATGCCGGGCTCGCCGGGGTCGCGCTGCCCGTTCTTGTTGGTGTCCAGGAACACGTCGCCGTCCAGCCAGCCGAACCAGCGCGAGACGCCGACGTCGCCGAGGTCGACGTGCTCGCCGGCGGCGACGGTCACAGGGAGGAAGCGGATGATGTAGCTCAGCTGCTCATCCCAGATCGCCACGTTGTAGGTGCCGGGCGGCACGTCGGGCACGGTGAAGTTGCCGTCGCCGTCGCCATGTCCGACGTAGACGGTGCGGTCGGTGGAGCTGTCGCTCAGCGCGATGTACGGGTTGCGGACCGGCTCGGTGGGATCCGGCACGAGGACGTCGAATGGCGGCCAGCCGACCCAGTTGAGCGCGCGGCCCGTGACTGCGCCGCTGCCGGAGCTCGCGAACCCCATCGAGGAGCAGACGAACCCGAACCAGTACGCCGTGCGCCGGTTGGGCGGCTCCCACAGCTGCTCGCCGGGCGCGCCGGTGCCGTCGCTGTTCTCCTCGACGCCGGCCTGGAGGCCGAGGCCGCCGTCGATCGTCGTCGTCTGCGTCCAGCGACTGCTCGGGTCGTCGCTGTTGCACGGAGTGTCGGGCGCCGTGACGTAGATGAAGTACGTGGCCGGCCCGAGGTTGTCGATCTGCACGAATCCGTCGTTCTCGGTGAGGCACGTGCCGCCGCACAGCGGATGGTTGAAGTAGTCGACGCTGACCTGTGAGTTGGTCTGCTCCTCGAGCGTGACGTGGAAGCCCTCGAGGCCGCCTTCCTCCGTGTCCGGCGCGCCGTTGGTCCACGCGTTGTCGGCGAAGACGAAGACGCGGATCTTGCCGAGCGGCAGCGGCGTCTTGCGCAGCGAGACGGTGACGTCGGTGTTGCCGGTCGCGGGGACCGTCACGTGCTTGCCCCACAGCTTGTGATCGGGCGAGCGCACGCTGACCAGGTAGCGGCCCGGGGCGAGGTCGGGCGTCGTGTTGGACGTCTGGTCGCCCTCCGCGACGATGGGGCTGTTGCTCTCGGTCGGGGCGACGCCGGTGCGGTCGAGCACGCTCGCGGCGTGCGGGTCGCGCGTGTTGTCCACGTTGACCAGGTAGGTGAAGGGCAGACTGGTCCCGGTGTTGCCCAGCTCGTTCGCCTGCACGGTGATCGTGGAGCCATGCGCGGCGGCCGGGGCCGCCAGCAGGAACAGGACCGCGAGCAACGACTTGATCATCCAACGACGCTCGTGCATTGCGCCCTCCGTAGATCGGGACGCGGCCATTCATCTCAGAAGCGCGACCGGCCACGCCAGCTTCCTGGCAAGACCGTCACGGACCGTCATCGGCCCGTCATGTCGCTGCTGCGTCAGCGCGCCAGCGTGGAGCCGGCGGCCGGCCCGAGGCCGGCGGCAGCGGGCGGGCGCACGCCGGGGAGCGACATGACGATGCTCGTGCCGCGCCCGAGCTGGCTGTAGGCGGCGACCTTCCCGCCGTGCGCCTCGATGATCGCGCGGGCGATCGCCAGCCCGAGGCCGGTCCCCTCCTTGCGGACGTCGCCGCGCGTGAAGCGGTCGAACACGCGCGGGAGCAGCGCCGGCGGGATGCCGCAGCCGGTGTCGGTCACGCGCACGACGACGTCCTTGCCCACGATGGTCGTCGCGACATCGATCGCGTCGCGCTCGTACGTGGCCTGCACCGCGTTCTCGAGGATGGAGTCGAGCGCCGAGTCCAGCCGCTGGCGGTCGCCGGCGATCGTGCCCTCGGCCTGCACCGCGATCCGCCATGAGCGCGACGCGCCGTAGCTCCAGCGCCGGACCGCCGAGACGACGAGATCCTCCACGTCGACGTCCTGCGAGATGAGGCTGTTCGGCTGCTCGGCGACCTCGAGCAGCAGCATTTGCTCGGCGACGCTGCCGAGGCGGTCCAGCTCGTCCACGAGGTCGGCGAGGTCCAGACGACGGTCGGGCGCCCCCTCCGTGTCGCGCAACAGCTCGGCGAGGCCCCGCGCCACCGCGATCGGCGTCTTGAGCTGATGCGAGGCGTCGCGGACGAAGTCGCGCTCGCGCTCGGCGGCGCGCCCGGCCGCGCCGAGCGCGGACTCGCGGCGGCGGGCGTACCAGACCGTGGCGAGGAACATCGCGCTCATCAGCGGGATCTCGGTCAGCTCGTCGATCGACGTGCCGCCGTTGTAGACCGCGTACCCGAGCGTCAGCGTGCTCGCGAGGCAGACGCACGAGAGCACCAGCAGCGTCACCTTGGGTCCCCAGACGCGCGCGCCATAGAGCAGCGTCAGGCTGACCCAGACGAAGTGGAACGGGACGGTCTGGTAGTTGAACAGCCAGACGAGGACGGCGAAGTTCGCGGTCGCGAAGGCGCCCCACGCGACCTCCAGCCGGTGGCTACGCAGCCGCGAAGCAGTACCCGACATTCCGCACCGTCACCAGGCAGCCGTCTCCGAGCTTGTGGCGCACGCGCCCGACGCACACGTCGACGACGTTGGTCCCCGGGTCGAACGTGTAGCCCCACACGTGCTCGAGCAGGTCCTCGCGCGAGCACGTCTCGCCGGCGCGCTCCATCAGGTACTCGAGGAGCACGAACTCGCGGGTCGTGAGCGCGATCGGGTTGCCGTCGTCGCGGCGCACCCGCCGGCGCTGGAGATCCAGCGCGACCGGCCCTCGCCGCAGCTGGTGGCGGCTCGGGACGCCGGCGCGGCGGACGCGCAGCCGGACGCGCGCGACGAGCTCGGCGAGCTCGCACGGCTTGGCGACGTAGTCGCAGGCGCCGAGGTCGAGGCAGACGACCTTCGAGCGGACGTCGGACACGGCCGACAGGATCAGCACAGGCGTGTCGGGCGCGATCGAGCGCGCCTTGGCCAGCACGGCGAGGCCGTCGACGTCCGGGAGCAGCAGGTCCAGGATCGCGAGCGCGTAGCCGCCGTCGCCGAGTGCGTCGAGACCGTCCTGACCGGTGTCGGCCACCGTGACGTGGAACCCCGCGGTGCCGAGCGCGCGATCGAGGATCATCGCCATCTTCGGCTCGTCCTCGATCACGAGGACGTCTCGCTGTCGCATCCCTGCCGACTCGAGGGCGCCCGCGGCGGCCATCTCTCGACTCCTTGTCAGCCCGTTCCAACTGGTCGGAGCATCCGTACCAAAAGGCGAGGCGACGCGTCAACAAGCGTGGCTTCGGCGCACTCGCTCGATACTCCATTGGTGAGCGGCTTGGACACCGGATTCTTGGCCCTCCGTGAGCGTCTCCTGGGAGCCAGAGGTGAGGATGGCTCAAGTCATAGCGTCAGATCTCTGACGTGAACGGGCAGCTCGATGTCCGGCCGCAACCTGGGATCCGGCTGTGGGGTCAGTGGCCTGACGGTGAGCGGGACGACGCCGGCCCACGTGTCGAGCGCGTAGTCCTCCTCGTCGTCGGCCGGCGGCCCCGTCCGGATCTTCGCGGAGCCCTCCTCGATGCGCAGCGCGAGCGCGGCCGTGCCCTTGAGCTCCTGCGGAGTAGGCCACCGGACGTGCTCCCAGCGGCCCGGGATCAGCTTCTCCGTGAAGATCTCGAGCGCGCGCTCCTTGTCGGGAACGTCGCGCAGCGTGCCGTAGAGGACCACCGAGCGGTAGTTGATCGAGTGGTGGAAGGCGGAGCGGGCGAGGACGAGCCCGTCGACGAGCGTCACTTCGACGCACGCCTCGAGGCCGTGCTGGAGCCCGCGGATCGTGCGGCTGGCGCTGGAGCCGTGGATGAGCACGTCGTCGCCGTCGCGGGCGATCAGCGTGGGGATCACGGCCGGGCGCCCTTCGTGGACCCACGCGACGTGCGCGATCAGCGCCTCGTCGAGGATCGCGTCGATGGTCGGACGGTCGTGGCGACCGCGCGAAGGGTTGCGGCGGACCTTGGTGCGTTGAGTAAGCATCTGTTCTGGTACAGTTCGGTTTCTGTGTCGGCACAGTATCAGCTCAACGGGCGCTCCGCGAGCGAGATCGCCGCGTCGGTCGAGCGCGGCGTCGCCTCGGGCGCGCTCGCGCCGGGGGATCCGCTGCCGTCCGTCCGGGCGCTGGCGTCCTCGCTCGCCGTCTCCCCCACGACCGTCGCCGCCGCGCTGAGCGAGCTGCGCCGCCGCGGGATCGTCGTCTCGCGCCCCCGCAGCGGGACCCGGATCGGCGAGCGACCCGCCGTACGCGCGCGCAGCGCCCCGGTCGCCCCGGCGGGCGCCCGGGATCTCGCCTCCGGCAATCCGGATCCGGCGTTCCTGCCGGACCTCGCGGCGGTGCTGAAGGACCTTCCGGCGCCGCACCGCCTCTACGGAGACGCACCGGTGCTGGAGGAGCTCGCGGCGGTCGCCGGCGGCCGCCTGTGCGTCGTCAACGGCGCGCTCGACGGCATCGAGCGCGTGCTCGCCGCGCATCTGCAGCCGGGCGATGCCGTGGCCGTCGAGGACCCGGGCTGGCCGGGCGTGATCGACCTCGTCCGCGCACTCGGGCTGCAGGTCGCCGGCGTGCGGACCGACGAGCGCGGAATGGTCCCGGACGGCCTCGATCGCGCGCTGCGCGGCGGCGCGCGGGCGGTCGTGCTCACGCCGCGCGGGCAGAATCCGGCGGGCTCGGCGCACGACGCCGCGCGCGCGGCTGGGCTGCGCGCCGTGCTGACCCCTGACGTGCTGCTGGTCGAGGACGATCACCTCGGGCCGGTCGCGGGCGTGGCGTGGCTTTCGGCGGCCGGCTCGACCGCCCGCCACGCCGTCGTGCGCTCGGTCTCCAAGTGGCTCGGGCCGGACCTGCGCTGCGCGATCCTGACCGGCGACGAGCTCACGCTCGCGCGCGTCGAGGGCCGGCAATCGCTCGGGCCGGGCTGGGTCAGCGGGCTGATCCAGCGCCTGACGGCGCGGCTGTGGTCGGATCCGGACGTGCTCGCGCTCGTGGCCCGGGCGCGCGAGGCCTACGTCGAGCGCCGTGAGGCGATGCTCGCCGCGCTCTCCGCGCACGGGCTCGAGGCATCCGGCGCCAGCGGGCTCAACGTCTGGGTCCCCGTCCCCGACGAGGATGCGGCGGTACGCGCCCTGCTCGCGACCGGCGTCTCGATCGCCGCGGGCGGCCCGTTCCGGCTCGCCACTCCCCCGGCCGTGCGGATCACGACCGCGACCGTGAAGCCGGCGGAGGCGCCGCCGCTCGCCGCCGCGCTCGCCGCCGCGGTCCGGCCGCCGCGGCGCACGCGCGCGGCATAGCGCCATCCGGCACCCTGTGTGCATGAGCGGCATCCGCGACCTCCCCGTCGCCGCGGCGCAGGCGCTGTGGCGGCCCGAGACCACGTACCTGAACACGGCCAGCTTCGGCCTGCCGCCCGAGCCGGCGTGGGATGCGCTGCAGTCCGCGCTGGCCGACTGGCGCGGCGGCCGCACGAGCTGGGAGGGCTGGACGCCGGCCACCGAGGCCGCGCGGGCGCAGTTCGCCGCGATGACCGCCGCGGACGCCCGCGACGTCGTGATCGGCGCGAACGTGTCCGGGCTCGTCGGGCTGCTCGGGGCCGCCGTGCCCGACGGCACGCGGGTGCTCGCGGCCGAGAACGAGTTCACGTCGCTGATCTTCCCGTTCCTCGCGCAGGAGGCGCGCGGGGTCGAGGTCGCGTTCGTACCGCTGGACAAGCTTGCCGAGGCGGTCGACGCGTCGACCGGCGTCGTCGCCGTGAGCGCCGTGCAGTCGTCCTCCGGGACGCTCGCCGCGCTCGAGGACATCGCGCAGGCCGCGCGCCACCACGGGGCGCTGACGGTCGTCGACGCCACGCATGGCATCGGCTGGCTGCCGTTCGACGCGACCCGCTTCGACGCCGTCGCCTGCGCCGCCTACAAGTGGCTGATGTCGCCGCGCGGGACGGCCTTCATGTACCTCGACCCCGAGCTGGCGGACCGCGTCGTCCCCCACAGCGCCGGCTGGTTCGCCGCCGAGGACATCCTCGGCACGAACTTCGGCGGCCCCCTGCGGCTCGCCGGGAGCGCACGCCGGTTCGACACCTCTCCCGCGTGGTTCAGCTGGGTCGGGACCGCGCCGGCGCTGGAGCTGATCAATCGCATCGGCGTCGACGCGATCCACGAGCACGACCTGCGCCTGGCGAACCGCTTCCGTGAGGGGCTCGGCCTGCCGCCGGGCGACTCGGCGATCGTCACCGCCGACGTCCCGGGCGCCGCGGAGGCCTTCGAGCGCGCGGGGATCCTCGCGTCCGTGCGGCTCGGCCGCCTGCGCGCCTCGTTCCACGTCTACAACACCGACGCCGACGTCGACGCCGCCCTCGACGCGCTCGCATGAGCGGCTACCGGGCGCTCAGGATCGGCGACGTCGAGGGCGTCCCCTGGCTCGCCGGGCTCACGTGGCACCCCGTGCGGATGGAGCTCGGGCTGCACGCGTTCGGGGCCGCGGGCTTCAGCGCCGAGCGCCGCGGGCAGCTGGTCGTCGAGCCGCACGTCGAGGATGGCGACGGCCGCGGGCACGAGGAGCTCTACGTCGTCCTCGCGGGCCGGGCGACGTTCACGCTCGACGGCGAGACCGTCGACGCGCCCGCGGGCACGCTCGTCTTCGTCGCCCCGGCGGTGCACCGGCAGGCGGTGGCCGAGGAGGCGGGGACCGCGGTGCTCGCGCTCGGCGGCCCGCCGACGTTCGAGGTCTCCGGATTCGAGTGGCAGATGCGCGCGCGGCCGCACATGGCGTCCGATCCCGCGCGCGCTCGCGCGATCCTCCAGCAGGGGCTCGCGGAGCTGCCCGGCAGTGCGGCGATCCCGTACGCGTTCGCGCTGCTGGAGGCGACGCAGGGCGACACCGTGGCGGCCGCGCTCTCCTTGCGCGAGGCGCTCGCGCGCGAGCCGCGGCTGCGCGCCGAGGCGGAGAAGGAGCCGCTGCTGGCGCCGCTGCTCGAGGGCTAAGCCTGGATCCAGGCTAAGCGGTGAGCGTCGCCAGGTCGCGCTCGAAGCCCGGGTAGGAGACGTCGGCCGCCTCCATGCCGTCGACCTCGACGCCCTCGCGGCTGGCGAGCCCGGCGACGGCGCCCAGCATGGCGAGCCGGTGATCGCCGTGCGACGCGATCGTGCCGCCGCGCAGGCCGCCGTCGCCCCGGACGACGAAGCCGTCGGGCGTCGCCTCGATGTCGGCGCCCAGCCCGCGCAGCCCGTCGACCACGGTGGCGATCCGATCGGTCTCCTTGACGCGCAGCTCGGCGGCGCCGCGCACGACGGTCTCGCCCTCGGCGAAGCAGCCCAGCAGCGCGACCAGCGGCAGCTCGTCGATCGCCAGCGGGACCTCGCCGGCCTCGACGACGGTGCCGACCAGCGGCCCCGCCGCGACGTCGAGCTCGCAGACGGGCTCCTCGGTGGGGATCTCGCCCATGCGCACCGGCTCGAGGTCGCCGATCACGACGGCGCCCATGCGCTCGGCGATGCGGATGAACCCGGTCCGCGTCCAGTTCGCGTTCATGTCCGCGATCACGATGCGGGAGCCGCGCACGAGCACCGCGGCGGCGATGTGGAAGGCGGCGGACGACGGATCGCCCGGCACGTGCAGTGCTCCCAGCTCGAGCTCGTCCTGGCAGGTGACGCTGATGCGCCCGCCGGCGCGCGAGATCTGCACGCCCGCGCGCGCCAGCAGCCGCTCGGTGTGATCGCGGCTCGGCTCGGGCTCGACGACGGTCGTCGTGCCCTCGGCGAGCAGCCCGGCGAGCAGCACGCACGACTTCACCTGCGCGGACGCGACCGGCAGCTCGTACTCGGTCCCGCGCAGCGGGCCGCCGTGCACGGTGAACGGCGCGAAGCGGTCCTCGCGCGCGTCGATCCTGGCGCCCATCGCCCGCAGCGGCGCGGCGACGCGGTCGACCGGCCGGCGGCGGATCGACTCGTCGCCGTCGAAGGTCCACGCGCCGCCGGGCTGGCCCGCAAGCCACGCGGGCAGCAGCCGCATCAGCGTGCCGGCGTTGCCGACGTCGATGTCGGCCGGGATCGCGTTGCGCAGCCCGGGCCCCCGGATCGTCAGCGAGCCGGGCTCCCCGCCCTCCTCCACCAGCGCCCCGCACGCGCGCACGGCGTTCAGCGAGGAGCGGGTGTCGGCGGCGTCGAGGTAGCCGGTGACGCGCACCGGGTCGGCGGACATCGCGCCGAGCAGCGCCGCGCGATGCGAGAGCGACTTGTCGCCCGGCGCGCGCAGCGTGCCGCGCAGCGGGCCGGAGGGGGCGAAGAAGCGTTTCACGAGCAGCGGGCCTCCGGTTCGACGCGACGACGGGTCATGCGCGAGCCGCCTCGAGCCCGAGCTCGCCCACGAGCGCCTCCGCCTGCCCGAAGTCCTTCTGCCGGATCCAGAGGGCGATCGCGCCGTGCGATCCGCCGCTCGTCGGATAGAGCGCCATGTCCACGATGTCGATGCTGGCACGCCCCAGGGCGAGCGCGATCTCCGCCACGATCCCGGGCCGGTTGGGGACCTGGACGCGCAGCTCGTGCACCTCGCCGCCGGCCAGGTCGGACTCCAGCAGCCGCCGCCGGTCCTCGCGCGCAGCGTCGTTCCAGGACGCGATCCCGTCGCCGTCGCCGTTCGCGAGCAGCGCGCGGAACGCGCCGAGCCGCTGCATCGCATCGTCGATCGCCCGGACGAGCGCGTCGCCGTTCGCCAGGTAGATGTCGCGCCACAGCGCCGTGTTCGCGCCCGCGACGCGTGTGAGGTCGCGAAACGACGGGCCGGTCGGCGGCAGGCGCTCGCCCTCCCCTGACAGCACGCGCGCCGCCTGCGCCACCAGCACGTTCGCCAGCACGTGCGGGAGGTGCGAGACCGACGCCATCACCGCGTCATGGGTGTCGGGGTCCGTCGCCGACGGCCATGCGCCCATGCGCGTGATCAGCCGGTGCAGGCGCTCGTAGACCGTCCCGCGCGTGACCGCCGTCGGCGTCAGGTACCAGGTCGAGTCCACGAACAGGTCCGCCCGCGCGAACTCGACGCCGGAGCTCTCGGCGCCCGCCAGCGGGTGCCCGCCGACGAACCGCGGGTCCTCGATCGCCGCGACGACCGGCCGCTTGGTCGAGCCCACGTCGGTGACGACGCAGTCCGGCCCCGCCGCCGCCAGCGCGCCCTGGACCGCGCCGGGGAGCGCCGCCACGGGCGCCGCCACGAACACGAACTCGGCGCCGTCCAGCGCCTCCTCGACCGTGCCGAAGGCCTCCTGCACCGCGCCCGCCTTCAGCGCCGCCTCGCGCGCCGCCGGCACAGGGTCGAAGCCGGCCACGCGCGCGTTGAGCCGCTGGCGCGCGGCCAGCCCGATCGAGCCGCCGATCAGCCCTATGCCGACGAGCGCGACCTTCACGCGGCCGCGCTCAGGACCTTCCCGGCGACCGCCGCGGCGCGCTCGACGTGCTCGACGTAGTCCGCGAACTGGTCGGCGTAGAGCTGCTGGGGGCCGTCGCAGATCGCCTCCTCCGGGTTCGGGTGGACCTCGACGATGATCCCGTCGGCGCCGGCCGCCGCGGCGGCGAGCGAGAGCGGGAGCACGAGATCGCGCCGGCCCGGGGCGTGGCTCGGGTCGACGATCACCGGCAGGTGCGAGAGCTCCTTGAGCATCGGGACGGCGGTGATGTCGAGCGTGAAGCGGTACGCGGTCTCGAACGTGCGGATGCCGCGCTCGCACAGCATCACGTTCGGGTTGCCCTCCTTGAGCACGTACTCCGCCGCCATCAGCAGCTCCTCGAGCGTGGCGGAGAGCCCGCGCTTGAGCAGGACCGGCAGGCCGGTGCGGCCCAGTTCGGCCAGCAGCGGGTAGTTCTGCATGTTGCGCGCGCCGATCTGGATCACGTCGGCGACCTCGGAGATCGCCTCGACATCGCGCGCGTCCATCAGCTCGGTGACGATCGGGAGGCCGGTCTCGGCCTTGGCCTCGGCGAGCAGCCGCAGGCCCTCCTGCCCGAGCCCCTGGAACGAGTACGGCGACGAGCGCGGCTTGTACGCGCCGCCGCGGAGCATCGAGGCGCCGGCGTCGGAGACCGCCCGCGCGGCGGTCATCAGCTGATCGCGCGACTCAACCGTGCACGGCCCCGCGATCAGCGAGAAGTTGTCACCGCCCACGCGTCGCCCGTCGATCTCGATCACCGTTCGCCGGCCATGAGAAAACTGGCTCGAGGAGAGCTTGTAGGGCTTGAGGATCGGCACCACCTGGCTCACGCCCACGTGGCCCTCGAGGCCGAGCCGCTGCACGTGCTCGCGATCGCCGACCGCGCCGATCACGGTCACCTCCTCGCCACGCGAGAGGTGGGCGCGCGCGCCGCAGCCCTCGATCCGCTCTACGACCGCCTGGATGTCCTCCTCGGTGGCCGTCGGCTTCATCACGATCATCATCTGCTGTCTCCTACCGTCGTCGAAAAGTTCGCAAGGTCCCGGCTTGGGCGTGGCGCTCGACCCTCAGGTCTCTTCTTCAGACGGCGACGAACGCCGGCCGAGCGCCTAGATAAATCGCCAGGTGCGGTAGGAGTAGATACGGCCGCCGGCCAGGGAAGAGGTGACTGTGGCGTTAGCGGCGGCCATGATCGCGCGTTCAGTTGTATCAGACGCCCAGTTGCGCAGCCAACTCGGCCCGGGCGCGGATGCCGAGCTTCCGGTAGGCGCTGGAGAGGTGCGCCTCGACGGTCTTCTCGGTCACGAACAGCGCCTGGGCGATCTCGCGGTTGGTCGGCCCGCGCGCGGCCATCCGCGCCACGCGCTCCTCCGTGGCGGTGAGCGCGGCGCGTCCGCTCCGCGCCGCCCGCCGCGGCCGCGCGCCGGCCCGCACGAGCGCGGCTCGCGCCTGGTCGGCGAGCGCGGGGGACGAGCAGCGCACCGCCAGGTCGAGCGCGTCGGCGAGGTGCTCGCGGGCCGCGGCGCCGGACTCGCAGGCGCCGAGGGCGAGCAGCGTGCAGGCGAGCTCGAGCTCAGCCTCCGAGTCGCGCAGGATCGCGGCCGCGTCCTGCAGCACCGCCCGGCGCGCGCCGGCCGGCGCGGTGAGCGCCCTGGCGCGGAGCGCCTGGCCGAGAAGCCACGGGTCGCCCCAGCGCCGCGCCTCCTCGATCGCCCGCCCGGCGAGTGCCGCGGCCTCGTCCAGCTCGCCCAGCGCGACCAGCGCCTGCACCGCGGCAGCCTGCCACGGCGCCATCGTGGAGTTCGCGACCTCCCAGCGCTCCAGCAGCCGCCCGACCTCGCGCAGCTCTTCGAGCGCCTGGCCGGCGCGCCCTTCGGCGAGGTGCAGCCGGCCGCGTGCGGCGAGCAGCAGCGCGTCGTTGAGCTGCGCGCCGACGGCCGGGGCCCGGGCGAGCGCTTCGCGCGCCTGCGCCAGCTCCCCGCGCAGCAGCAGCGCCTCGGCCTTGTACGCGAGCGCGAAGCTCGCCGCGAGGCCGAGCTCCTGCACCCCGATCGCGAGCTCGGCGTCGGCCAGCGCGTCGCCGAGGGCGCCGGCGCGCCAGCGCACCCCGGCGCGGAACGCGTGCCCCCAGGAGACCGAGATCACGTCTCCGCGCCGCGTGGCGCGCGTGATGAAGTCGTCCCACGCCGCGCGGGCGTGGGCATAGCGCCCGACGAGCATGAGGACGCTGGCCGGGTGGGCGTACTGGAACGCCGAGTCGAACAGCCAGCCGCCCGCGAGCGCGCGCTCGGCGAGCTCCTGCGCGTCGGCGCGCGACTCGCCGCGGGCGACCGCCTCGGTCGCGAGGGTGGCGTTGAGCATGCAGCCGGTCCGCCCCCCTTCGAGCCGCTCGGGCAGACGCGCGAGCACGTCGAGCGCGAGCGGGCGCGTCGCGACGTCGAGGCGAGCCATGTTGACGAGCTCGGCTTCGAGACTCAGCCGCAGGTCGGCGCGCCCGACGCCCGCGAGCTCGCGCTGGAGCACCTCGACGCCGCCGCGCAGGTCGCCGTTGACGCCGAGCATGCAGGTCAGCGCCAGGACGGCGGTCACGCGCGCCTCCGGATCGGGGGCGGCGTCGGCCGCCTCGCGCAGGTGTGCCATCGCCCCCGGGTCGCCCGCCTGCGCCTCCGCGCCGCCCGCGAGCATCAGCAACGCGAAGCGGCGCTCGGGCGCCGGCGGCTCGGCGAGCGCGCGCCGCAGCAGCCGCGCCGCCACCTCCGGCGCGCCGCGGGCGGCGGCCGCGTCGGCAGCGGCGCTGAGTGTGTCGACGACCCACGCCTCCCCAGCCGGGTCGACCTCGAGCAGGTGGGCGGCCGGGCGTTCCGGCTCGGCGCCGGCGGCCGCGAGCGCCCGGGCCGCATCGCGGTGCAGCCGGGCGCGGTCCGCGGCCGGGATGTCGGCCGCGACCGCCGCGCGGACGAGCGGATGCCCGAACGCGGGCGGGCGGCAGCGGGCGAGCACGGCGGAGCGCTGGAGCGCCTCGAGGGCGTCTCCGGCGCGCTCGACCCCGGCGAGCGCCGCGACGTGCGAGGGGTCGGCGTCGTCGCCGAGCACAGCGAGCGCCCGCGCCACCGGGGTCGCGTCGGGCCCGATCCGCTGCAGCCGCCTCCGGACGGCCGCCGCGAGCCCGCCGGGCACGATCCCCGACACCAGTCCCGCGGACGCCGCCACCGGCTCGACCCCCGCCTCGGCGAGCGCGCGCAGATGCACGCCGAGCAGCAGCGGGTTCCCGCCCGCCGCGGTGTGGCAGGCGGCGACGAACTCGGGGTCCGCGTCGCCCATGAGCGCCGCGGTCGCTGCAAGGCTCAACGGCCCGGGGCGTACCACGCGCGACGGCGCGGAGCGCAGCACGGCCGCGACGAGGGCGTCGTCGGCACCGGGTTCGTGCGGGCGCAGCGCGACGCACAGCTGCGCGTCGACGCCCTCGATGCGCGCCAGCACGTACGCGAGCGCGCGCAGCGACGGGGCGTCGGCCCAGTGCAGGTCGTCGACCGCGAGCACGAGCGGAGTCGCCGCCGCGAGGTTCGCGATCAGCCAGTAGAGGCCGTGCAGCACGGCGAAGCCCGCGGCGCCCGGCGGTGCGTCGAACACCAGCGGGGCGGGCGCCGGGCGCGGCTCGAGCGCCGGCGCGGCGAGCGCGGCGGCGCCGGTCAGCAGCTCGGGCGAAAGCGCCGGCTCGAGCAGCTGGCGGATCACCCCGAACGGCAGCTCGCGCTCGAGCTCGCCGGCGCGCGCGGTCAGCACGCGCGCGCCGCCGTCACGCGCCGCGCCGGCGGCCGCCAAGAGCAGCCGCGTCTTGCCGATCCCAGGCGCGCCCTCGATGACGAGCAGGGCCGCGCCCGCGCGGTTGCGCAGCCCCGCGCGCAGCGCCTCGAGCTCGCGTTCCCGTCCGACCAGCGCCGTCACGAAAGTTTGGGGGAGATCTTGGGGTTGCGCCGGTCGATCGCCGACGCGAGCATCGCCGCCCAATGGGACGGAACCTGCTCATCCTCACGGCGGCGCTGGCGCTCATCGCACCGGCGCCCGCCGCCGCCGACTCGCTGGTGTTCGTCAAGGACGGCGAGGTCTGGATCAGCCATGCGGACGGCGCCGGCGCGCGAGCGGTCACCCGCGCACCCAACAACTGGGCGTGGCCGTCGGTGGCCGACGATGGCACGATCGTCGCCGCCGGCGGCGCTCAGCGCGTCAATGCGGGCGGCACCGACTCCGACGGCGCCGGCGAGATCTATCGCCTCGACCAGGCGGGCCGGCAGCTCGGACCGCCGGTCGCGACGCCGGGCAGCAACTCGTCGCCGGCGTGCCCGACCTACTCGCCCACGAGCCTTCGGGTCTCGCCGGACGGCCGGCAGGTCGTGTACGACGCCTTCCACTGCGACTACCAATACCCCTTCCTTGAGGACCTCGCGACCGGTCACTTCGGCTCGTTCGCGACAGATTATGCGCGCCCGCAATGGCTCGACGCGACGCACGTGCTGATCACGCACATCGGGACCACGTTCGGCAACGCCTCGTTCGCCGTCTACGACACCGTCTCCGGGACGGGCCACGGTCCGAGCGCCGACCCGTACATGGACGACTACCAGGCGACCGCCGCGCGCGACGGCAGCCGCGTCGCCGTGCTCGAGGACGACGCCCCCGACTTCCTCGACGGTGTGGCGCGCCACGCCGACATCCGGATCTACTCGACCGCCGGCGGCGACGTCACGAATCCCGTCGAGCGCTGCACGCTCACGCTCGATCCCGCGCGGATCAGCCGGTTCATCACCGCCAGCCCGGCGTTCTCGCCCGACGGCGCGCGGCTCATGTGGGCGCAGGACGACGGGATCCACACGGCGCCGACGGCCAACCTCGACAACTGCGCGGCGGTGCAGGACACGCTGCTGATCGCCGGCGGCGCGTATCCGTTCTTCGGAACCGCCGCCGCTACCGATGCACCGCCGCCGGGCCCGACCCCCACGCCGCCGCCCGCGCCGCCCACCTGCTGCGCCGTGCCCGCCGCGTTCACGCTGGCGTCGCCGACGACGCGCGCGCGGCTGAGCCGCACCGGCCGGCTGTCGATCTCCGTCACGGCGAGCGCGAAGGGCGCGCTGCGGGCCACCGGCACCGTCAAGGTCGCCAAGCGGACGATCCGGTTCCGCGCCGCGCGCGCCGCGCTCGCCGCCGGGCGGCACGCGACGGTCGCGCTCACGCTGTCCAAGCGCGACGCGCGACGCGTGCTCGCCGCCCTGCGGCACCGCCGGCTGACCGCGTCGATCACGCTCAGCGCGACGGCGGCGTCGGGCGCCCACGCCGTCAAGCGGCTGAAGGTGAAGCTCGCGCGATGAGCGCCGCGGTGCTCGGATCGGCGCTCGCCGCGGGGCTGCATCCGGCGCCGCGCGTGACGAGCGCCGAGGAACCCGCCGGCGAGGCCGTCACCGGACGCGTGAGCGTCACAACAGGGCGGCCAGCGCCTCCAGGAAGCGCTCGTTCTCGGCCTGCGTGCCGACCGTGACGCGCAGCGCGCCCTCGCGCCCGAGCGCCCCGCCGGCGCGCACGAGGATCCCGCGCTCGGCCAGCCCGCGCATGACGTCGGGCTCCGAGCGCTCCTCGCCGAGGTCGAGCCAGACGAAGTTCGCCTGCGACTCCGCGGTCGCCAGCCCGAGCCCGCGCAGCGACTCCTCGAGCGCCATCCGCTCGGCCAGGTTGCGCTCGACCCGGCGCGTGACCTCGTCGCCGTGGTTGAGCGCCTCCAGCGCCGCCGCCTGCGCGGCCGCGTTGCAGAAGAACGGCTGGCGCACCTGGTCGACGGCGGTGCGGAAGGCCTCCGAGCCGCACAGCGCGTAGCCGACGCGCAGCCCGCAGAGCCCATAGACCTTGCTGAACGTGCGCAGCAGGACGAGGTTGGGGTGCTTGGCCAGCAGGTCGACCGAGTCGGCCGGATCCTGCAGCACGTTGAACTCCACGTAGGCCTCGTCGAGGATCACGGCGACGTGGCGCGGGACGCTCGCGATGAACTCCGCGATCTCGCTCAGCGGCAGCGCGGTCGAGGTCGGGTTGTTCGGGTTGCAGACGAGCACGAGCCGCGTCGCCGCGGTGATCTCCTCGCGCATGCGCGCCAGGTCGTGCCGGTGGTCCTCGGTCACGGCCACCTCGATCGCGCGGGCGCCGGACGCCGCGGCGAGGTGCGGGTAGACCGAGAACGACGGCCACGCGTACACGAGCTCCGCGCCCGGCTCCAGCAGCGCCTCGCCGGCGGCCAGCAGGATGTCGCACGAGCCGTTGCCGATCGCGATCCGGTTCGCGGGCACGCCGTGGACGTCGGACAGCCGGCGCCGCAGCGCCGCGTTGGTCGGGTCCGGATAGCGGTTGAGCCCGCCGAGCGCGCGCGTGACCGCCTCGATCACGGCCGTGATCGGCGGATAGGGCGACTCGTTGGAGGCGAGCTTGGCGATCGGCCCCTCCGACGCGTAGCCGTCGGCGGCCGGATAGACGGGGATGCGGCGGACCTTCTCGGCGAACTCCATCGGCATGGCCGCTCCCAGCTTAAAGACCTGAGGCCCGTAGGTGGGCGAGGGCTATTGCGCGCCCTGCAGATCGAGCCGCAGCTTGCGCGCCTCGTGCAGGTAGACGTGCTCGGCCGGGCCGGGCGCGTACGCGTGGATCAGCACGCGGATCACCTTCGGCAGCGCGCCCGGCACGGGGATCTCGCGCGCGCACAGAAGCGGCACGCTGGAAAGTCCCATCTTGCGCGCGGCGACGGCCGGGAACTGCGCATCCAGGTCGGGCGTGAGCGTGAAGATGCAGCTCACGAGGTCCTCGGCGGCGAGGGCGTTGCGGGACAGGATCTCGCGCATCAGCTCGTCCGTCGCGGCGAGGATCGCGTCGGCGTCGTTGTCATTGACCGTGGTGGCGCCCCGGAGCGCGATCAGCCTCGTGGTCATCGCAGGGAACGTAGCCGTTCCAGCTCTGCGCCCGTGAGCCGGCGCGTGTCGCCGGGCTCCAGCGGACCCAGCCGCAGCGGCCCGAACGCGACGCGCTCGAGCGACTTCACCGGGTGCCCGACCACCTCGAGCATGCGCCGCACCTGGCGCTTGCGGCCCTCGTGGATCGTCAGCTCCACGTGGTCGTTGCCGAGGCGCCGGACGCGCGCCGGCGCGGTCGGCCCGTCCTCGAGCTCGACGCCTTCGCGGAGCGCGCGCAGGGCCGGCTCCTTGAGCGGTGCGTTGCGCACCCGCGCCCGGTACGTGCGCGGGACCTCGAAGCTCGGGTGCGTGAGCCGGTGCGCGAGCTCGCCGTCGTTGGTCAGCAGGATCAGCCCCGTGGTATCGGCGTCCAGGCGCCCCACCGGGTACAGCCGCTCGCGGTGCGGGACGAGCTCCACGACGGTCGTCCGCCCCTGCGGGTCGCTCGCCGTCGAGACGACGCCCTTGGGCTTGTTGAGCGCGAACACCACGCGCTCGTGACCCTCGGCGTGCACCGGCCGCCCGTCGACGAGCACGCTGCGTGAGTCGTCGACGTCGCGCGCGGGATCGGTCACCACGGCGCCGTCGACCTTGACGCGCCTGGCGGCGATGATCGTCTCGGCGGCGCGGCGGGACGCGACGCCCGCGTGGGCGAGGTACTTGGCGAGGCGCATGAGGCTGCCACCATAGATTCCGTGGACCTCGCGCTGCTCGACGATACGCTCGCCGCCGCCGGCGAGCCCGCATTCCGCGCCCGCCAGGTGTGGCGCTGGGCGGCGAACGGCGCGGCCGGCTATGACGCGATGACCGACGTGCCCGCCGGGTTGCGGGACCGGCTGCGCTCGGAGGTCCCGTTCTCGACGCTCGAGCTGGTGCGCGAGGCGCACGCGTCCGACGGCACGGTCAAGGCGCTCTTCCACACCCACGACGGCCGCGCGGTCGAGGCCGTGCTGATGCGCTACCGCGACGGCCGCCGCTCGATCTGCGTCTCCTCGCAGTCCGGCTGCCCGCTCACGTGCACGTTCTGCGCGACCGGCACGATGAAGTTCGGCCGCAACCTGACGGCCGCCGAGATCCTCGACCAGGTGCTGCACTTCCGCCGCATCGAGCCCGTCGACCACCTCGTGTTCATGGGCATGGGCGAGCCGATGATGAACTTCGGCAACGTGATCGCCGCGGCGCGCCGGCTGCCCGACGTCGGCATCACGCACCGGCGCACCGGGATCTCCACCGTCGGCTGGGTGCCGGGGATCAGGCGGCTGACCGAGACCGACCTGCCGATCCGCCTCGCGCTGTCGCTGCACGCGCCCGAGGACACGCTGCGCTCGCAGATCATGCCGGTCAACGAGCGCTATCCGCTCGCCGAGGTGCTGGCGGCGTGCGAGGCGCACTACGAGCGGCGCCGCCGCCAGGTCTTCATCGAGTACGTGATGCTCGCGGGCGTCAACGACGGCTACGCGCAGGCGGTCCAGCTCGCGCAGCTGCTCGATCCGAGGATCTACAAGGTCAACCTGATCCCGTACAACCCGACGGACTCGGTCTACGACGGCTCCTCGCGCAACGCGATCGACGCGTTCAAGGCCGCGCTGGAGGAGCACGGCCTGCGCGCAACCGTCCGCCTCACGCGCGGTCGCGACATCGACGCCGCTTGCGGGCAGCTGGCGGCGAAGACCGCGGCCGCCTAGGCGCCGGGCGAGCCGGCGCCGGCGGCTTACCCGGCCTTGACCGTGGCGCTGCTGGCGAGCACGTTGCCCGCCGCGTCGAGCGCCCGCATCGCGACAAAGCCCTGCGCAGGGAGCGTGATCGCGGTCTCGAACCCGGCCGCCGGCGCCGTCCCGACGACGGCGAGCCCGGTCGCCGCCGGGCCGCCGAGCGCCTGCCAGCGAGCGACGCCGGTCGCGCCGTTCCAGCTCGCGCGCACGGTCGTCTGGCCGCCCTTGGTCTCCGCGACCACCTTGGGCGGCGCCGCCGGCGTGCCCGACCACGGGTAGCGGAACGCCCGGTAGGTGTCGTTGCCGCGCGCGAGCCGGCCGTCGAACACCATCTCGCCGGTGGGCGTGAACTCGCTGAAGTACCCCCGCGAGCCCCAGCCGACGAACTGGTTGCCGTTCGGCAGCACCTCGACGTCGCCCTGCGTGGCGGCCGACAGACCGCCGGGATGGATGCGGGCGGTCTTGAGGCTCGCGGTCTTGGACGCGCCGTCGAGCGTGAGCGTCAGCGCGCGCGAGCTCTTGCGCACGGGCTTGGTGCCCGCGTCGTTGTCGAAGATGGTCAGCGTCCCGTCAGGCTGCGGGCGGGCGCTGTGCTGCCACGCGAAGGCGACGCCCGGGCCGATCTTGTAGTCGGACTTCTTGCCGCCCAGGCGCCACACGACGTGCCCGCTCGCGCGGCCGATCTTGTACACGGTCCACGTGTTGCGGCCGGAGACGATGAAGTTGCCCTCGGCGTCCTCGGCGACCGAGTTGACGTGCATGTAGTCCCATTCGAACCCGCGCTTGGAGGGCGGCACGATGTAGGACTCCGAGAGCCCGACGTCACCCAGGCTGTGCCACTCGAACAGCACCAGGCCGGTCTTGACGTCGATCTCCTGGACGATGCTGTCGACGATCCGGCCCTGGCCGGTCCCGCCCCAGTTGCGCAGGTTCTTCTTGAACCGCTGATAGACCGTGATCAGCGCCGTGTCGCGCGGCGTGATCGTGAACTCGTGCAGGTCGAACGCGTAGCCGTTGCCCGCGTGCACGCCGGCGATCTTGCGGTAGCTGGAGTCGTAGATGACGCCCGTCCCGGCGCCGTCGCCGGTGAAGAGCTTCCCCTCCCACCACGTCAGCGCCGGCCTGCCCTGGTAGGTCTGGACGCGGAAGTCGGCCGCGAGGTCGCCCTGGGAGATCGGCCGGAACCACACCAGCCGGCCGGAGTCGTCGATGATCATCGGCCCGTCCTGGCCGCGGCCGGCCTTGGGCGCGATGAAGACCAGTCCAGGAGCGCGGCCCGGCTTGACGGTGTTGATCACCACCGCGGGCGGCTCCCACTTGGGCTCGGTCGCGTAGTGCTGGACGTTGCCGCGGCCGACGACCGGTCTCTCGCCGACGCGCGGGCCGAGCGTCGTCGGCTCGCCGATCGTGAGTCCGAAGTCGCCGTCCTTGGCGCCGTTGATGTCCAGGCTCGTGCGCACCGTCAGCCGCTCGCCGGCGCGGAACGGCTTCGCCGGCACCCAGCTCGCGCCCTGCCCGTCGGAGTGCGCCTTCAGCGTGCCGGCGTGCCTGCCGCTGCGCGAGCCGCTGACCGAGATCGTGCCCAGCTGCGCGGGCGGCGCGCCCCGGAAGCTGATCTGCGTGCCGGGCATCGCGGTCCGCGTGCCGGGCGGCGGGTAGGCCGAGATGGTGGCCGCGGCCGCGGGCTCGGCGGCCGCAAGGGCGAGCAGGAGGACTCCTGCGGCGATAGGCGTGCGCACGTTTCGTGCAACTCCTCATGCCGACCTAAGTTTCGGCCCATGTGGCCGCTGACGACGCTAGGCTTCGATGTGAAGGGGAGTATCCCTTGAGCGATGCCGCCGTCAGGACGGTCCGAACGGACCCGGTGGCGTCCGCCCATGCGGCGGGAGACACCTTCGAACGATAATCCGCACGTTCGGAGGAATCATGCACGTCTCCATCTTCGCCTGGATCGGCCTGATCGCCGCCGTCGGCGCCCTGCTCGTCGTCGACCTGTTCTTCGCCCACCGCCACGCCGACCGCATCTCGCTGCGCGAGGCCGCGGGCTGGAGCGTGCTGTGGATGGCGGTCGGCATCGTCTTCGGCCTCGTGGTGCTCGCCACGCTCGGCGGCGCCGCCGCCGGCGACTACTGGGCCGGCTTCCTGCTCGAGAAGGCGCTCTCGCTCGACAACGTGTTCGTGATCGCGGTGCTGCTGACGTCGTTCGCGGTGCCGCAGGCCTTGAAGGCCGACGTGCTGACGTTCGGCATCGTCGGCGCGCTGATCCTGCGGGCGGTGTTCATCGTCGCCGGCGTCGCGCTGCTGGAGGTCTTCCACCCCGCGCTGTATGTGATGGGCGCGCTGCTGGTCGTGACGGGCGTCCGGATCGCCTACAAGGACGACGACGGCGAGGGCTTCGCCGACGGTCGGCTGATGACCTGGCTGCGGCGCGTGCTGCCGATCGGCCACGAGTTCAAGGGCGACAAGCTGCTGGACCGCGAGCACGGCCGGCGCGTCGTGACGCCGCTGTTCGCGGCGCTGCTCGCGGTCGCGATGGCCGACGTGGTGTTCGCGATCGACTCGATCCCCGCGGTGCTTGCGATCACGACCGAGACGTTCCTCGTGTTCGCGGCCAACGCGTTCGCCCTGCTCGGCCTGCGAGCGCTGTACTTCCTGCTCGACGGCGCGGCGCAGCGCTTCCAGTACCTGCACTTCGGGCTCGGCGCGCTGCTGGTGTTCGTCGGCGCGAAGATGTTGACCGAGGATGTCCTCCACATCCCCACCGGCGTCTCGCTCGGCGTGATCGTCGCGACGCTCGGCGCCGCGATCGGCGTGTCGCTGTTGGTGACCGGCCGGCGCGAGCGCGCGGCGGCCTAGCGCGCGGCGGCGGCTTCGCCGCGGGCCTCGCCGGCGCGCAGCAGGCGGTCGCGCAGCGCGGCGGCCTCCTCCGGGCTCGGGTCCCACTGCGCGATGTCCGGCAGTTGCTCCGGCGAGTCCAAGCCGAAGAGCTTGAGGAAGAGCGGCGTCGTGCGATACAGGACGGCGCCGAACTGGCTGCGGCCGGCCTCCTCGATCAGGCCGCGGTCGGTCAGCGCGGAGGTGGCCGATTCGCTCGCCACCCCTCGGATGCGGGCGACCTCGGGGCGCGAGACCGGCTGGAGGTACGCGACGATCGCCAGCGTCTCGGCCTGCGCGGGCGTGAGCGAGGGCGTGCGCGGGCGCGCCAGCAGGCGGCGGGCGGCCTCCTCGGCGTCGGGGTGGCTCGCCAGCGCGACGCCGCCCGCGACCTTGCGCAGCACGAGCCCGCGGTCCTCGAGCTCCTGTCCGAGCTCCTCGAGCGCCTGCGTCACCGCGTCCTCGCCCGTCTGCAGCGCGTCGGCCAGCTCTTCGACCGAGACCGGCTCGGGGGCGAGGAAGAGCAGCGCCTCGATGTGGGCGGACAGGTTCACGCGGCCGCCACAGTCCCGCCTCGACCCGCCGAGCGGCGGGAGTCCGAGCCCGCAGGGCGAGAACTCCCATCGTCACGAGCCTCCAGGCGAGTGACGACGATGTCACCGAACGGCTCTTCCTGCTCCCACGCGGCCTCGCCGCGCTTGTAGAGCTCCAACAGCGCCCACAGCGTCACGCACACGGTCCCGCGATCGGCGTCCTTGACCGCATCCTCGAACGAGAAGCGGCCGCGCCGCAGCAGGGTGCGCAGCAGCTCCAGCCGCTCCCCCACCGACACGCGCGGCTGCGCGATGTGCGTGAGGTCCACGGGCGGCGGCACGCGCAGCAGCCCGCCCAGCGAGGCGCCGAGGACGGCCGGGTCGTAGGCCGCCGTGGCGTTGGCCAGGGGCACGCGGCGCAGGGCCTCGGGCAGCGGCGCGGAGCGGTGCAGGTACCCCTGGTTGTGCGTGAAGCGGCCCGCCAGGTGCTCGCCCGCGGCGCGGAAGCGCATGTACTGCAGCATCCGCTCGACCAGCTCCTCGGCCGCCTCGGCCGGCTGCAGCTCGTCGAGCTCCTCGACCTCCTCGCCGGGCAGCATCAGCCTCGACTTGAGCTCGAGAAGCGCGGCGATCAGCACGAGGAACTCGGTCGCGGCCTCGAGATCGAGCGCCTCGGAGGACTCCAGGTGATCGAGGTACGCGATCACGACCTCGGCCAGATCGACCTCCAGCAGGTCCAGCTCCTCGCGCAGCACGAGCGAGAGCAGCAGGTCGAACGGGCCGGCGAAGACGTCCAGGTCCAGCTCGAGGTCGGCGATCCGCGTCACGGGCACGTGCCCCGGGAGGCTAGGCGGCGCCCCCGACGGATCGCCGCAGCGCGGGACCCACGCCCATCGCCTCGCGCACGTCGGCCACGACCGGCGCGGCCAGCGCCTGCGCCTTCTGGGCGCCCGCCGCGAGGATGTCCTCGATCGTCGCCGTGTCGCCCTGCAGCTCGGCGTAGCGCTCGCGCACGGGCGCCAGCGAGGCGGCGACCTCCTCGCCGACCGTGGTCTTGAAGTCGCCGTAGCGCTGCGGGCCCGAGTACTCGCGCTCGATCTCCTCCGGCGTCGTGCCGCGCACGATCGCGAGGATCTCGATCAGGTTCGCGATCCCGGGCTTGTCCTCACGCCGCACGATCTCGTTGCCGGAGTCGGTCTGCGCGCTCTTGAACTTCTTCACGATGCTCGCGGGGTCCTCGTCGACGTAGACGGTGCCCTTCGGCGTCCCACCGGTGGTCGACATCTTCCGCTCGGGCTCCTGCAGGTCGCGCACGCGGGCGCCGACCTTGGGGATGTTGCCCTCCGGCACGACCAGCGTCTCGCCGAAGCGCTTGTTGAAGGTCTCCGCGACGTCGCGCATCAGCTCGATGTGCTCGCGCTGGTCCTCGCCGACCGGCACCTCGTGCGCGCGGTAGGCGAGCACGTCGGCGGCCATCAGGACCGGATAGAAGAGCAGGCCCGCGGACACGAGCTCGCGCTGGGCGACCGACTTGTCGCGGAACTGGTGCATGCGGTTGAGCGCGCCGAGCGGCGTCACGCTCGAGAGCAGCCAGCTCAGCTCGGTGTGCTCGGGCACGTCGCCCTGGCGGAAGAGCACGCAGCGCTCGGGGTCCAGTCCGGCCGCGACGAGCAGGGCCGCCGTCTCCTGGGAGCGCCGCCGCAGCTCCGCCGGGTCGTAGCCGACGGTCGTCGCGTGCAGGTCGACGATGCAGTAGATGGCGGGATCGCCGCGGTCCTGACCCTCCACGTACTGGAGGATCGCGCCGATGTAGTTGCCGAGGTGCTTGCGCCCGGTGGGCTGGATGCCGGAGAAGATCCGCATGGGATGCCCAGCAGGGTATCCCGCGGGGCCTCGGCGTCCGAGGCCCCGCGGGGGTTCGATTCCCGGCTACGACGCCGGCATCGCCTTCATCTCCGCCGCCGTCACCGCGGTCGAGGGGCCCTGGTAGATCGCGTTCGCCACGACCGTCCACAGCGCCCGCGGCCAGCTGCGGAACGTGATCTCGCTGCCCGACAGCGTCACGTGCCCCTTGTCGACGTCCAGCTCCACGATGTCGGCCTTGCCGCGCAGCTGGTCGGCGCCCTGCTCGTACCCGCTCGCCAGCAGGTTGCCGGTGCCCGGGTACGCGCCCGCGATCCGCGCCTTCGGATCGCTCACGTTCCACGCGCGGTCGGAGTCGAACCACGTGACCCACTCCGCCGGCATGCCCCACGCGGCGGGCACGCTGCTGTCGAAGCTCTCGCGCAGCAGCACGCCGCCGGCCTGGAACGGCGACGTCGTGGCGACCTTCTGGATCGGCAGGTTCAGCAGCGCCTGCGCGGTCTCGGACGCGCTGCCGAGCGCGACGAGGTTGCCGCCGCCGCGCACGAACGCGGCGAGCTGGCTCCAGCCGGCCTCGCCCACGCCGCGCGCCCACGACCACTCGGCCGGGTAGCGCGTCATGTCGAGCCCGTTGACGATCCGCGCCCGCGTGATGCCGTCGGCGAGGATGATCGTGTCGTAGAGGGCGTCGAGCTTCGGGTAGTCGTCGGCCGAGACGACCTTGTAGTCGATGCCAGAGTGCTCGAGCAGCCACATCATCCAGCCGCCCGGCATGTTGTTGGCGCCGCGGACGAGCCCGACGCGCGTCCCCGGCTTGAGCTTGAAGCCGGCGACCGCCGGGACGGTGTCGCTCGCGTAGACCGGGAGTCCCTCGCTCTTGGCCACGTCCTCGAGCACCATCCGCGAGCGCGCGGACGGCGGCACGATCACCGTGCCGGGCGCGAAGGTGCGCGCGCCCGAGCTGAACTGCGCGGCCGAGCGGAACGCCGGCACGTCCCACTTCTGCAGCTGGGCCAGCAGCGAGGCCACGCCGTAGGAGCTCGGCTCGACCAGGTACGCGCCGCTCGCGGCGGGCGCCTGCGGCAGCAGCACGCCCTCGGGCTTGACCTCGGTCACGCGTTCGGTGGGAGCGCTGAACGCCGCCTGCACCGGCTGGACGTCGACGCCGAACATCAGCGCGACGCTGTCGGTGAACTCGCTGTAGGGCATGGTCAGCGGGCAGGTCGCGCACGGCCTCGCCCAATCCGGGTACGCGGCGTTGTCGAGCAGCTGGTTGATCCAGCGCCCGAGCGGCTGCTGCGTGCGCAGGATGTAGGAGCCGGCCGGGTACGACTTGCCGCCGGCGGTGAACGGCGCGGTCGCGCGGTCGATCTCGGCCTTGCCGAAGTCGAAGATCTTCAGCAGCTCATACAGCGCGTACGGGTCGCGCTGGCCGGACGGCAGCACGTAGGCGTAGGGCCCGTCGCTCCAGGTGTAGCTGTGCTTGGCGACGAGATAGACGTTGTTGTAGAGCCAGTCCGACGAGTTGCGCGCGACGCTCTTGGTGGCCGCGTAGAGACCCAGCTCCGCGTAGTCGGACGCCTGCTTGAGCGTCCACGTGTTCCCCTTGTACGGGTCGGGGTTGTCCATGGAGCGCCCCTGCGGCCCGAGCGGCCCCGCCTGGGTGTACGGGTACGCGAGGTCGCGCTGGCTGGCCGTCTCGGTCAGGAACAGCGAGGTGCCGACGAACGAGGAGTAGCCCGCGACGTCGGCCGTGAACATGATCCCGTAGGAGTTCTGCGTGCCCATCGAGTGCTGGATGCCCTTGTAGCCCGCGGCCAGGAAGGACTTGCCGACCTCGAGGCCCAGCGCGTTGGCCGACTCGTGCGTGATCGGGTCCAGGTTGTTGGAGACCGGCTCCTGGTATGGCGGCATGAAGATGCGCGAGGTCGTCGCGTCCTTCTGGTGGAGCACGTGCTCGACGACCGGGTGGTACTTCTCCTCCAGCGACACGCGGGCGCGCGTCTCCGGCTGCGTGAACACGTACCAGTCGCGGTTGTCGTCGTGGCCCGCATAGTGGTGATACAGGTCCGGGTAGGTCCGCGTGTAGCTCGTGTTGGCGGTCTCGTCGAAGTAGTCGACCACCTTCTTCCAGCCGTCCGGGTTGCCGGACACCGCGACGACGAGCACGACGTTGTCGAGGACCTGCTTGGTGTCGGCCGACGTGTCGGTCGCGAAGTGGTGGATCGCGTCGATGATCGCGGGCATGTTCGCGACCTCGGTCGAGTGGATCGTCGACTCGATCAGGTACGTCGGCTTGCTCTGCGCGACGAGCGCCTTGGCGTCCTCTTCGGTCAGGCCCTTCGGGTTCGCGAGCCGCTCGTTGGCGGCGACGATCTTGTCGATGTTCGCGAGGTTATTCGGCGAGCTGATCAGCAGCACCGGGTAGTCGTCTCCCTCGGCGGTCTTGCTCTGGACGAAGTAGTCGGCCTTGTTGGACCGGTCCCCGATCAGCTTCGCGTATTGCTTCGTCTTCTCCCAGGTCGGCAGCTTGCCCTCGGTCCCCATCTCGAACCCGAAGAACTGCTCAGGCGTGGGTATCGCGGCCGCGTGGGCCACTCCAGGAGCCAGCGCGAGGCAGGCGACGGCGAGCGCGCCTGCGAGGCGCGCACGGCGATACGGCATGGAATCCCCTCCCATGAGGGCGGCCACACCCCTCGGCGGCCGCACACCCCGTATTCATATACGGACGGGCGCGTCGGCGACTGTCCGCGTCAGGACGAAGGCCGCGGCTACGGCGAGACGAGGCGCAGCGTCGTCGCCGCGACCTCGGGCGTCACCATGGCCTCGGTCGGCCGGGGCGAGCGCTCGCCGTACTTGGCGCGGAACGCGTCCGAGATGCGCTCGTTGAGCCCGGGGTCGCGCTCGGGCTCCACGCGCGCCTCGATCCCCTCCACCTCGACACGGCCGTCGCGCAACGCGCGCTGGTACCACGCGCCGCGCTCGCCGTGGAAGGAGCGGATGTAGGCGTCGCCGTCGACGACGACCGACCAGATGGGAAGGCGCTTGCTCGGCGTCGCCACGTGCACCTCGCGGGTGGTGTCGAGCACCTTCAGCGCGTCCGGGGCAAGGGAGGCCATGGGCACACGCTACTCCCGCGTTCATGCGACGCCGGGCGGCTCACGGGCTCGTGCCGTGAAGCGGCGCGCCGGCGCGCGTGAGCGCGGCCGTGCCGAGCGTCGCGGCGCCGATCAGTCCCCAGCCGGCCGGCCCGAGCGGCCCGAAGCCCAGGAACGCGCGCAGCGGCCCCAGCATGGCGGCGAGCAGCGCTCCGGTGGCGACGACCGCGCCGGCGACCGGCGCCGACAGGCCGCCGTCGGTGCGCCCATCGGCGATGGTCAGCGCGAGCTGCGTCGCGCAGATCGACCCGAACGCCACCGAGCCGGCGCCGGCGGGGGCGCGCCGCAGCGCGACGGCGTACGCGGCGAGCGACGGCGGCGCCGTCGTGGCGGCCCGGTTGAGGATGTCGCGCCGCAGCGGGCGGTCGAGCGCCTCCGCCCCCTCGCGCGCGAGCGCGCTCAGTCGACGGTGCTCCGGCGGCTGCATCGCGACAGCGACCGCCGGCAGCACGTCGGTGACGAGGTTCATGGCGAGGATCTGGCGCGCCGTCAGCGGCGAGGGAAGGCCGAGGATCGCGGCGCCGGCCAGCAGGCCGACCTCCCCGAGGTTGCCGCCGAGCAGCAGGGCGAGCGCGCGGCGCATGTTGCGCCAGAAGCCGCGGCCCTCCACCAGCGCCTCGGTGAAGACCCGCACGTCGTCCTCGGTCAGGATCACGTCGGCCGCCTGGCGCGCGACCTCGGTCCCGCCGCGACCCATCGCCACGCCGACGTCGGCGAGCCGGAGCGCCGGCGCGTCGTTGACGCCGTCGCCCGTCATCGCCACCGTGTGGCCGCGACGCTGCAGGCTCTCGACGATGCGCAGCTTGTCGAGCGGCGTGATCCGCGCCGCCACCGTGGCCCGCGCGAGCCGCCGGTCGAGCTCCACCGGACCCAGCTCGGCGATCTCGGGCCCGGTGACGACCGCACCGTCGTCGACCGGGAGGCCGGCCTCGCGCGCGATCGCCCGCGCCGTCGTCGGATGGTCGCCGGTGAGCATCAGGACGCGCACGCCTGCCTCGCGGCACCGGCGCAGCGCGTCGGCCGTGCCCGCGCGCAGCGGGTCGGCGATGCCGACGAAGCCGAGCGCCGTCAGCTCGCGCGGGTCGGCGGCGCCGGCGCTCGCCGGGCCCTCGGCCACCAGCAGCACGCGCAGGCCTTGGGCGGCCAGCGAGTCCGCGCGGGCGAGCAGCGCGGCGGCGTCGGTCAGGGGCTCGTCCTCCCCGCCGCGCCGGACCGCCCTGCAACGCGGGGTGAGCGCCTCCACCGCGCCCTTCACGCACAGCCGCCCGTCCGCCACCGCCGCATGGAACGAGCGCGCCGGGTCGAACGGCCACTCGCGCTCGCGCCGCGCCCGCAGCTGGTCGCCCAGCTCCGCCTTCTCGGCGGCCTCGAGCACCGCGACGTCGGTCGGATGCGCGCCGGCGCCGGACGCGTCGGGATGCGGGCTCGCGTGGGCGGCGGTGCGCAGGATGTCGCGAAGCGGCGGCTGGAGCCCGCGCTGCGGGCGGGCCTCGCTCTCGAGATCGGCGACCACCCGGACCGCCGGGCGGCCGACGGTGAGCGTGCCCGTCTTGTCCGCGCACGCGACGTCGACGCGACCGAGCGCGTCCACCGCCGGCAGCGAGCGCACGAGCGCGTGGCGGGCCGCGAGCCGGCGCGCGACGCCCGCCGCGCTCACCGTCGCCAGCAGCTGCAGGCCCTCCGGGACCGCGGCGATCGCCATGCTCGCGCCGAGTGGCAGCTGCGTCGCGAGCGAGCGCCCGCGCAGCAGCCCGGCGCCCGCCACGACGGCGCCGGCCCCGGCGACGACCGGCACGCCCTGGCGCATCATGCGCTCCAGCCTCACCGCCAGCGGGCTCGGGGCATCGTCGTCGACGTCGAGCGCCGCGGCGATCGAGCCGAGCCGCGTGTGGGAGCCGACGGCGACGGCGACGGCGCGGCCGGTGCCGACGGTCACGTCGCTGCCCTCCAGCACGATCCGCGAGTCCTCGGTCCCGTTGTCGGCGCCCTTGGCGACCGGCATCGACTCGCCGGTCAGCGCGGCCTCGTCGACCTGGAGCCCGTGGCTCGAGAGCACGCGCGCGTCAGCCGCGACACGATCGCCCGGCGCGAGCACCAGCACGTCTCCCGGGACGACCTCCTCGGCGGCGACCGTCACGGCCCGCCCGTCGCGCAGGACGCGCGCCTCCGGCGCCGTCAGCTGCTGGAGCGCCTCCGCCGCACGCCCCGCTCGCTGCTGCTGCCACGCCTCGATCAGCGTATTGGCGGCGATCACGGCCGCGATCATCACGACGTCGGCGGCGGCGCCGAACGAGAGCGACAGCAGCGCGCCGCCGGCCAGGATCGCGTTCGCCGGCGAGCGCAGCTGGCCGGCGACGGCGACGGCGAGCGGACCCCGCCGCGAGCGGACGGCGCGACGGCGACGGCGGCGCCCGGCCTCGCGCGCGCTCAGGCCGTCGGCCGAGGCGCCGAGCTCGCGCAGCACGGCCTCGGCCGGCAAGTGGCCCCAACGCTCCGGGCGCGGATCGGTCAGCCGCCCCACCGTCGCCCGTGCGCGTCCCCCGCCCTGCAGGCGAAGCCAAGCGAGCGCGAGGGCGGCCGCGGAGGCCATCGTCGCCGGGCGCGAAGCGGCCACCACCGTGGGCCGCGTACGCAGGCCCCAGACGGCGCCCACGACGTTGGCGAGCAGCGAGAGCGCCACCCCGTCGCGCTCGGCGCGCCCGGCGCGCGCGCCCGCCTCGATCGTCGCGGCGACGGCCGCGAGGTCGGGCGCGAGCAGGTCCGCGCGCGCGCCGAACGCGCCGCCGCGACCGCCGGTCACGCCGATCGCGAGGTCGCACGCGTGGAACGCGGCCCCCGCGGCGGGACCGTCCGCCACCACGGCGACCCGCGCGCCGCTGCGCTGCAGCGCGCGGACGGCCCGCGGCGCGTCGTCGGCATCCAGCAGCGAGATCTCCGCGCGCTCGGCCAGCGCGTGCGCGGCCCCAGGGGTCGACTCCCGGCGCAGCAGCGCCAGGCGGGCGCCGAAGCGCGCGCATGCGTCTGCCAGCACGCGGGCGCCGGCGGCCAGCCGCGGCCGCAGGACCAGCGCCCCGGCCGGCGCGCCGTCGCACTCGAGCACGAGCACGAAGCCGTCCGCCCCCGCGTCGACGCCGGGATGCCGGCGCGCCTCGAGACGGTACCGGCGGCCGTCGATGGTCGCCGCCGCCGCGCTCCCGTCGAACCCGGCGTCCTGCGCCGTCCGGGCGCGTGCGGCCGCAAGCCCGGGTCCCCACGGAGAGCCGGCCGCCGTCGCCACCTCGCCGGCCAGCGCGATCACCTCTGAGGCCGACAGCTCGGCGCCGGACGCCACGGCGCGCTCGACCTCGATGCCGTCCGCGAGCAGGCGGGCCTCGTGCACGAGCACCACGTCAGGGCGCCGCAGCCGGCGCTCGGGGCGCGTGCCCACGACCGTCACCCCCGCGCGCACGACGCGCGCGGCCGCGCCGTGATCGGCCGCGGCGCGCCCGTGCAGCGACGGGCGCGCGGTGAGCAGCTGAAGGGTGACGAGCGCCGCACCGGGCGACCGCGTCACGAAGCCGACCGCGGCGGCGGCGCCGATCGCCGCCACGCCCATGACCGCGGCGTAGACGTCGGCCGCGGCCGGTGGCGAGGGCCTGGTCTCGCCGGCGGAGAATCCGTCCGGCGCGCGGGCCTCGATCACAAACGGCCCGCCGGACACGCGCGCTCCGGCTTCGACCGGCGCGCCCGGCACGAGCGCAGACGGAAGCCCGTCCGGCCCGATCGCCGTGCCGGCGCCCTCGAGCACGACGCCGTTGGCGCGGGCGCGGTCGCCGCCTCGCAGCCGCAGCCGCGACCCCGCCGCCACCGGCTCCCCGGCGGCGTCCTCGTGGGCGGTCCAGGCAGACGCCCGCGCGCGCAGCGCCGTCAGCGCACGGAAGGACGAGCCGACGGCGACCGCGAGCCCGAGCGTCTTGCCCGAAAGCGTCTGGGCGGCGAGGCCGGCGCCCGGGAGCACCGTGTCGGCCGCGCGGTCGCCGACCAGCGAACGCGTCGCCGAGCGCAGCGGCGGAACGCCCTCGCCGACGCTCACGAGCGCCGCGACGACAGCCGGCTTCGCGGACGCGACCGGCGCCCCGGTGCGGCCGAGCAGCCCGCGCGTCAGCAGCAGGCCGAGGCCGAGCGCGGCGGCCGCAGCGCGCGTGGCGCTGGTGGTGAGCGCGACGGCGTCGACGGGCTCGCGCGGCTCCGGCGCGCCGGCGACGCCCGCGTCCGCCTCGAGCTTCGCCACCGCTTCGCACAACGTGGCGGCCACCGCCACCGCGGGATCGAATTCGACCAGCGCCCGCGCCGTGAGCGGGTTGGCGCCGACGTGGCGGACGCCGGGCAGCGCGCCGAGCGAGGCGACGACGCGCTCGGCCATCCGCGCGTCGGCCTCCAGCCCGCGCACGGCGATGCGAAGGCGCGCGACGGGCGGCGGCTGCCGGACCGCGGGCCGCCGCGCCGCCGGGCGCTGCTCCGGCGCAGGCGCGGTGCGCGACCCGCGCCGCTTCTCCGGCGCGGCCTGGCCTGCCAGCTCCGCGAGCGGCGCGAGGATCGCCTCGTGCGAGAGCGCGCCCTCCTCGAAGTGGACGAGCACGTTCCCCGTCGTCGCACTCGCGCGGACCTCCCGCACGCCGCGCAGCCGGCCGAGGGCGCGCTCCACGTCTTCGAGCGCCGCCCCGCGTGCATGAACGCGCACGCGCCCGGGGAGCGCGTGGAGGATCCGCGGCTCCGAGGTCGCCCCGCTCACATGTCAGCGCCGCCGCGCCGCCTGGGCCTCCGCCAGCAGGTCCTCTCCCTCTTCGCGTGCGCGTGCCACGAGCCGGCGGAGCCGCTCGACGACGCTGTCGATCGCCTCCTCCGCGCGGCGCCGGTTCTCGTCCCAGGACGTGTCGGTCATGTCCCGCTCCGGGCGCGTGACGACCGGCGGGCCCGGCCCTCGGCGGACGAGCCGTCGGCGCCGCCGCCGTTGCGCGACGCCTGCGCCTCGCGCACCGCTCCCCGCGCGACGCCCGCCACCGTGTCGCCCGCGGTCATGATCCCCGCGAGCCCGAGCACCGCGCCGCGGCGCATGACCCGGCGCACATTCGGGGACATCGCCGCCGCGGTCAGTCCGGCGGCGATCGCGACCTCGGAATCGAAGAAGTCATCCAGCGCCATGCTCGCTCCTCCCGTTCGCTTAGACCTACTTTGCCTGGGCGAGCGCCTTCCAGATAACGCCCCCGTAACAACACTGACGAGCACGGCGCGCCGCGGGGCGGACTGGGCTCGCCGCGAGCGCCCGTCCGCTCCGAGAACAACTCGATCACGAATTTTCAACAGGACGCCAACGGCGAGCCGCTTGAGTGCAGCTCATGCTCAAGCTCATGTTCGCGGTCGGACGCTTCCTCGTCCGCCGCTACCTCCCGGCCGTCGCGGCCCGGATCGGAATTCCCGCCCCGGTCGCGAAGCTCGTCGCCGCGGCCGTCTAGCTCTACAGCGGCTGGCGGATCACCGGGCGCTTCGCGGCGCCCGCCTCGTCGAGCCGGCGGACCGGCGTCTGGTACGGCGCATTGCGGGCGATCTCCGGATCCTCGGCGCCTTCGCGCAGGATGGCGGCGATCGCGTCCGCGAACGCGTCGAGCGTCTCCTTGGTCTCGGTCTCGGTCGGCTCGACCAGCAGCGCCTCGTCGACGATCAGCGGGAAGTAGACCGTCGGCGGGTGGAAGGAATGGTCGAGCAGGCGCTTGGCGAGATCCAGCGTGCGCAGGCCCAGCTCGCGCTTCATCGGCGCGCCCGAGAGCACGAACTCGTGCATGCACAGGCGGTCGTAGGCGGGAGCGAGGTACTTGGTCGCGCCGTTCTCCTTGAGCTTCGCGAGCAGGTAGTTCGCGTTGAGCACCGCCGTCTCGGACGCCTCCTGCAGCCCGTCGGCGCCGAGCGAGAGGATGTAGGCGTAGGAGCGCACGAACACGCCGTAGTTGCCCTGGAAGCCACGCAGGCGCCCGATCGACTTCGGCCGGTCGTAGTCGAGGTCGAACGTGCCGTCCTCGGCCTTGACCACCTGCGGCCGCGCGATGAACGGCTCGATCCGGTCCGAGACCGCGATCGGCCCCGCGCCCGGCCCGCCGCCGCCGTGCGGCTGGGTGAACGTCTTGTGCAGGTTGAAGTGCACGATGTCGAAGCCCATGTCGCCCGGGCGCGTGCGGCCCATGACGGCGTTGAGGTTCGCGCCGTCGTAATACAGCGTCGCGCCGACGCCGTGGACGATCCTGGCGATCTCCGCGATGTCCTCCTCGAACAGGCCCAGCGTGCTCGGATTGGTGAGCATCAGGCAGGCGACATCGTCGTCGGCCTTCGCGCGCAGGTCGTCGAGGTCGACGCCGCCGCGCTCGTTCGTGCCGACCTTGACGACCTGGTAGCCGCCCATCGTCACGGTCGCGGGGTTCGTGCCGTGCGCGGTGTCGGGCGTGAGGATCTTCGTCCGGTGTTCGCCGCGGTCCTCGTGGTAGGCGCGCGTCAGCAGCACGCCCGCGAGCTCGCCGTGCGATCCGGCGCTCGGCTGCAGCGACACGTGCGGCAGACCGGCGATCTCGCCCAGCGCCTGCTGGAGCTCCCACATCAGCTGCAGCGCGCCCTGGGCCCGCGAGGGGTCCTGCAGCGGGTGCAGCCGGGCGTTGCCCGGCAGCGCCGCCACGCGTTCGTGCAGCTTCGGGTTGTGCTTCATCGTGCACGAGCCGAGCGGGTAGAAGCCGGTGTCGAGGTCGAAGTTGCGCTTGGAGAGCCGGTTGTAGTGGCGGACGATCTCCGGCTCGGCGATCTCCGGCAGCTTCGGCGTCTCGCGGCGCTGGAAGCGCTCGGGCAGCGCGTGCGCGGGGACGTCCAGCTCGGGCGCGACGAACGCGCGCCGGCCGGTCTTGGACTTCTCGTAGATCGTGGTCGCGCGGTCGCGCTGCTGCTCGGTCTCGACGATCGCGGACCGCGTCGGATGCGGATGCGCCTCGATGCCCGGGTCCGCGTGGAGCTGATTGTTCGTCGTCATCGCGCTGCAACCGCCTCGCGCTCCGCCGCGACGGCGGCACCCAGCACCTCGGCCAGGCGGTCGATGTCGGCCTTCGAGCGCTGCTCGGTGATCGCCACCAGCAGGCCGTTGTCGGGCAGCGGGTGGCCGGGGTTGACGCCCTCGGCCGCGCAGCGCTCGATCACGCCGCGGACCGGGGCGTCCAGCGTCAGCGCAAATTCGCGCACGACGGGCTGGTCGTGCAGCGCGGTCACGCCGTCGAGCGCGGTCAGCGTCTCGCGCGCGTAGTGCGTGCGCGCCACCAGCAGCTCGCCGAGCTCCCGGATCCCCTCGCGGCCGAGCCAGCTCAGGTAGATCATGCCCGCGAGCGCGTTGAGCGCCTGCGCCGTGCAGATGTTGTGCGTCGCCTTCTCGCGCCGGATGTGCTGCTCGCGCGTCTGCAGGGTCAGCACGAAGCCGCGGCGCCCGTCGACGTCGGTCGTCTCGCCCGCGATGCGCCCCGGCATGCGCCGGATGTACGCCTGCTGGGCGGCGAAGAAGCCGAACGAGGGGCCGCCGTAGTCGAGCCGGTTGCCGAGCGTCTGCCCCTCGCCGACCGCGACGTCGACGTCGAAGTCGCCCGGGGGCCGCAGGACGCCGAGCGTGAGCGGGTCGCACTGCACGATCAGCAGCGCACCGGTGGAGCGCGCGACCGGCGAGAGCGCCTCGAGATCCTCGATCGCGCCGAGGAAGTTGGGCTGCGCAATCAAGACGGCCGCCACGTCGTCGTCCATCGCGCCCTTGAGCGCGTCGAGATCGGTCACGCCGTCCGCCAGCGGGATCTCCTCGACCGTGGTGCCCCAGCCCGCCGAGGTGGTCTCGAGCGTCTCGCGCGAGTGCGGGTGCAGCGCGCCGGAGACGAGGAAGCGCTTCTTGCCGGTGTGGCCGTGAGCGAGCCAGCCGGCCGCCGCGACCGCGCTCGGCCCTTCGTAGACGGACGCGTTCGAGACCGGCAGAGCGGTCAACTCCGAGATCGCGGTCTGGTACTCGAACATCACCTGCAGCCCGCCCTGGGAGATCTCGGGCTGGTAGGGCGTGTACGGCGTCAGGAACTCCGAGCGCGTGATGATCGAGTCGATCAGCGAGGGCACGTAATGGTCGTACATGCCGGCGCCGAGGAACGAGATCTCGTCCTCGGCCGACACGTTGCGCGCGGCCAGGTCGCGCAGGTAGGCGTAGACCTCCTGCTCGGGCTTGCCGGCGGGAAGGTCGAGCGCGCGGCCCAGGCGCACTCCCTCGGGGATCTCGGCGAACAGGTCGTCGATCGTCTCGACGCCGATGGCGGCGAGCATCTCGGACCGGTCCGCGTCCGTGGCGGACGTGTAGCGGCTCACATATGTGAGCTTAGGACAGGCTGCTCTGGTAGCTCTCGGAGTCCAGCAGCGAGTCGAGCTCGGACGCGTCGGAGAGCCGGACCTTCACGAGCCAGCCCTCGCCGTACGGGTCCTCGTTGATCTGCTCGGGCGAGTCCTTGAGCGCCTCGTTGACCTCGACGATCTCGCCCGACACCGGGGCGATGACGTCGCTGACCGCCTTCACGGACTCCACCTCGGCATACGAGCCGTCCTTGGCGATCGACGTGCCGACCGCGGGGGGATCGAAGAACACGACCTCGCCGAGCTGGTCCTGGGCGTACCAGGTGATGCCGAGCGTCGCGACGTCGCCGTCCACGCGCGCCCAGTCGTGCTCGGGGTGGTACTTGAGGTCGTCGGGGTAGCTGGCCTCGGCCACGGTTCAGGTCTCCTTGCTGTACAGCGGCTTGGAGCGCACCTCGGCGGGGCGCGCCTTGCCGCGGACGTCGATCTCGATCGCGGTGCCCGGCTCGGCCTTCTCGGGCGGAAGGTACGCCATGCCGATGCCGACGTTCATGCTCGGCGACAGCGTGCCGGACGTGACCTCTCCCCCGCCCTCGACCGGGTTGCCCTGGCGCGCGATGCCGGGGCCGGTGAGGACGAAGGGAGCGAGCTTCTCCTTCGGCCCGGCCTCGCGCGCGGCGCGGACCGCCTCGGAGCCGATGAAGTTCGTGTCCTCCTTGCAGCACCAGCCGAGGCCGGCCTCGATCGGGCCGCGCGACTCCATCAGGTCGTTGCCGTAGAGGTGGAAGCAGACCTCCAGGCGCAGCGTGTCGCGCGCGCCCAGGCCGGTCGGCACCGCGCCCGCCGCGCTGACCGCGTCCCAGACCTTGCCGGCGCCCTCGCCCGCGAGGATCAGCTCGACGCCGTCCTCGCCGGTGTAGCCGGTGCCGCAGACGAGCACGTCGGGCACGCCGGCGACGGTCAGCCGGGCGGTGCGGAAGCGCCTGGGCAGCTCGCCGCCGGCGAGCTCCGCGACGATCCCGCGAGCCTCAGGACCCTGGACGGCAAGCATCGCGTAGTCGTGGAGGCGGTCGTGGAGGGTGACGTCGAAGCCCCCGGCGTGGCGCCGGAACCACGCGAGGTCCTTCTCGTGGTTGGCGGCGTTGGTGACCGTCAGGAAGCGGTCGGGGCCGAGCCGGTAGGAGAACAGGTCGTCGAGGACGCCGCCGTCCTCCTTGCACAGGACCGAGTACTGCGCGCCGTCCTCGGCGATCTTCGTGACGTCGTTGGAGAGGATCCGCTGGAGGAACCGCTCGGCGTCGGGACCGGTCGTCTCGATCTCGCCCATGTGCGACACATCGAACACGCCCGCACGCTCGCGGACGGCCAGGTGCTCTTCGCGGATGCCGGCGTACTGGACGGGCATCTCCCAGCCCGCGAACGGGACCAGCTTCGCGCCCGCGGCGACGTGGCGGTCGTGAAGCGGGGTGCGCTTGAGCGTGTCGGCAGGGGCCATCGAGCGGCACCCTAGCGCGCCCGGGGCGCGGGCCGCTTGCGCCGCTCCTTCCGCTGGTGCGCCGGCACTCAGAACAGCAGGCGGTCCAGTCCGCGCAGGACGCCCGTGAGCTCCGGCACGCGGCGGATCGCGAGCAGGGTTCCGGCGATGTAGGGCTCGGCGGAGGCGCCGGCCTCGTGGCGGATGACCAGGCGCTCGCCGGGCGTCGCCAGGATGACGTCGGTGGAGAGCGCGTAGCCCGGCAGGCGCAGCGAGTGGACGCGCGTGCCGGCCACCGAGGCGCCGCGCGCCTCGCGTGGACCGATCAGGTCGGCGTCGTGGGCGGCCGGCTCGGAGGAGCCGAGCCGCTCGGCGAGCTCGCGGGAGGTTCCCGAGGGGACGTCGGGCTTGCCCACGGAGCCGTAGTCGATCACCTCCCAGTGCGAGACGTGCTGCGCCGCGACGGTCGCCGCGTGCAGGAGCGTGGCGGCCAGCAGCGAGAAGTTGCCCGCCGCGACCACACCGCGGCCGGCCGCCCGGGCCGCGGCGTCGATCTCCGCGTAGTCGGACTCCGTGAGCCCGCTCGAGCCGACCACGACGTGCGCGCCCGCGGCCAGCGCGGCGTCGACGTTCCCGCGCACGGCGGCGGCGCTCGTGTAGTCGACGACGACGTCGGCCGGGACGGCGGCGAGCGCCTCGGACACGGACGGGTGGTCGCCGCCGCGGCGCGCGACGCCGGCGGCGAGCTCGAGGTCGGGCGCCGCCTCGACGGCGCGCGCGAGCGGGGCACCGGTCCAGCCGGTCACCCCTGCGATGAGGACGCGGAGCATGTGGCCGGCATTCTGCCGGGACCTACGCGGAACGCGCGACGGCGAGCTCGGCCAGTGCGCCGCAGAACGCCTCGACGACGATCGCGTCGAACTGGCTGCCCGCGCACGCCCGCAGCTCCGCGACCGCCTCCTCGGCGCCGATCGCGCCGCGGTACGGGCGTCCGCAGGTCATCGCGTCGTACGCGTCGGCGACGGCGATGATGCGCGCCCCGAGCGGGATGTCGTCGCCCCCGAGCCGGTCCGGATAGCCGTGACCGTCCCAGCGCTCGTGCGAGGCGCGCACGAGCTTGGCCACGGCGCCCAGCGCCGGGGCGGCGGCGATGATCCGCTCGCCGGCGACCGGGTGGCGGCGGATGAAGCTCCACTCCTCGTCGGTCAGCGGACCTTCCTTGAGCAGGATGTCGTCCGGGATCGCGACCTTGCCGACGTCGTGCAGCTCGGCGGCGTGGCGCACCACCTCCAGCGCGTCGCGCTCGATCCCGAGCCGCCGCGCGGTCGCCTCCGCCAGCGCCGCCACCGCGTTGCCGTGGCCGCCCAGCTCCGGGCTGCGCTCCGACAGCGCGCGCAGCAGCACGTCCTTGCTCTGCCGCGACGCCGAGCGCCGCCCCGAGTGCTTCTGCGCGTACATGCGCTGGTCGGCGATCCGCAGCGCCTCGGCCGGCTCGGTCGCCTCCGCGGGCAGCGTGATCGCGCCGTAAGAGCAGCCGATGAAGAAGCCCTCGCCCTGCTCGGACAGGGCCATCGCGGCGCCGTCGAGCAGCGCCTCCACGTCACGGCCGAGCGGCTCGAAGAGCGCGCAGAACTCGTCGCCGCCCATCCGGAACACGCGGCCGCGAGCGTCGAAGTAGGCGCTCAAGTTGGCGCCGAGGCGCATGAGCAGCGCGTCCCCCGCCGGGTGGCCGAACGTGTCGTTGTAGGTCTTGAAGCCGTCGAGGTCGAACAGCGCGAGCACGAGCGGCGACTCGGCGCCGGCGTCCGGCAGCAGGACGGCGAGGTCGCGCGTCAGCGCGCGGCGGTTGCCGAGGCCCGTCAGCGCGTCGGTCATCGCCTCCGCGCGCGAGGCGCGCAGCATCGCCACGTTCTGGCGGAACGTGAGCGTCAGCCGGACCATCACCGCGACCAGCGTCCCGGCCGCGAGCCCGATGGCGAGCGCGTTGAGATCGCCGGTGCAGCCGTACACGAGCAGCTCGACGCCGACCGCGCCCGCGGCCAGCGGCGCCGCGATCAGCCGTAGGGCGTCGTCGCGCGGCCGGACGCGCGGGCGCGCCGGCGGGTCCTGCCACGCGGCGACGGCGATCGCCAGCAGCCCACCCCACCAGCCCGCGTCGAACCAGCCGCCCGACTCGTAGGTGCCCGCCGCGGTGCGCACGAGGTACATCGAGTCCGCGAACCAGAACATCAGCACGCCGGCGGCGATCAGGGCCCAGGAGCGGTCCAGGCGCCAGCCCGTGCCGGCCAGCGCGCCGACGCCGACCGCCAGCAGGACGAGGTCGGTGAGCGGGTACGCGAGGCCGGTCGCGACCGCGAGCGGCTCGCCCGACGCGTGGGCGAGGACGGTCTGGAAGACGATCGCGGCGCTCAGCGCCGCGACCGCGAGGGCCACGGTCACGCCGTCGACCAGCAGCGTGGCCGAGACCCGGGTGCGGGCGCGCAGCAGGCCGAGCAGGCCGGCGAGCGCGAGCACCGGGAAGAGCAGGTAGCCCGCGTCCGCGGGCGAGGGCAGCGGCGGCGAGCTCTCGCTCCAGAGCACGGCCGTGTAGTAGATCTCGCCGAACGTCCACGCCAGCACGCCGCCGCCGAGCAGCAGCCACGGGCCGCGCTCGCGCGGCACGAGCACGACGCGGGTCAGGATCGCCACGGCGGCGACGAGCAGCAGCACGTCGTGGCTGAACCGGGAGTCCAGCGGCCCCAGGCCGGTGCCGGGGAACACGACGACCCGCAGCTCGTGCACGGCGAGCCACGCCCCGCAGGCGAGGAAGGCGAAGCGCGCGATGCGGCGGGCCGCTGTGCCCATACCTCCGCTTATCGGCGCGTTGGCGTTCACCGCTTAGCGCGGCGTGCGCTCAGGGTGTCAGCGAAGGAACGGCGGGATGTCGAGATCGTCGTCGCGGATCACGAGCGAATCGCGCTGGCGCTCGTCGATCCGGGGGCCGCGATCGCGCGGCGGCCGCGTCCGCTCCTGCTGGGCGGCGCGCACGCCGCCGTGGTCGAACCCGGTGGCGATGACGGTGACGCGGATCTCGTCCCCCATCCCCTCGTCGATCACGGCGCCGAAGATGATGTTCGAGTTCGAGTCGGCCGCCGAGTGGATCAGCTCCGCCGCCTCGTTGACCTCGAACAGGCCGAGGTCCCGCCCGCCGGTGATGTTGAGCAGGATGCCGGTGGCGCCCTCGACGGACTCCTCCAGCAGCGGCGAGGAGATCGCCTGCTTGGCGGCATCGGAGGCGCGCGACTCGCCCGAAGACGTGCCGATGCCCATCAGCGCCGAGCCGGCGTTCTCCATGATCGCCCGCACGTCGGCGAAGTCGAGGTTGATCAGGCCCGGGATCGTGATCAGGTCGGTGATGCCCTGGACGCCCTGGCGCAGGACGTTGTCGGCCTCGCGGAACGCGTCGAGGATGCTCGTGCGGCGCTCGACGATCGCCAGCAGCTTCTCGTTCGGGATCACGATCAGCGTGTCGACCATCTCGCGCAGGCGGTCGATGCCCTCCTGCGCCTGGCGCGCCCGCTGGGAGCCCTCGAAGGCGAACGGGCGCGTGACGACGCCGACGGTGAGCGCGCCGATCTCGTTCTTGGCGATCTCGGCGATCACGGGCGCGGCGCCGGTGCCCGTGCCGCCGCCCTCGCCGGCCGTGACGAACACCATGTCCGCGCCCTTGAGCGCCTCCTTGATGTCGTCGCGCGACTCCGCCGCGGCGCCCTGCCCGATCTGCGGGTTGGCGCCGGCGCCGAGGCCCTTGGTGAGCGTCGACCCGATGTGCAGCTTGAGGTCGGCGTCCGTCATCTGCAGCGCCTGCGCGTCGGTGTTCGCCGCGATGAACTCGACGCCGGACAGGCCGGCATCGATCATCCGGTTCACGGCATTGGTTCCACCGCCGCCGACGCCGACGACCTTGATGACTGCGAGATAACCGCTGGCTTCCATGAAGATTTTCCGTCCGGGCCTCTAGTTAGGGTCGAGCGTTTTAGCAGGCTCAGCAAGGCGCGGATTACCGCAACTTACGGCGGTTTCGTTCCCGATGTCAACGTGAGCGAACCTCGGCAAGGATCGTTGCAAACGCCAAAACTCTCGACTACGGATTGACGGTTGGGCCATTCTCACCCTGAAGTTGAGCGTTCGGGTCGGGTGTCGGATCGGCGACCGGAGCGAGCCCTCCGGCGGCCACACGCCCGGGAACGGAGAGGTCGAGATACGTCGCGCCGGCGGCCGACGGCTCGGCCAGCACACGCGCCGCGGCGGTCCACTTGGCGAGCGCCTCCTGGCCGTTGCCGAACACCAGCTCGGGCCCTTGGCGCAGCTCGACGACCACGCCGCGCGGCTGCACGCTGAGTTGCTGGGCGGCGTGCAGGAGCGGAGCGGGGGCCGCCTTGGCGACCTCCAGCGCCCCGAGCACGCGCTTGTCGGTGATGCGCTTGCCGGCGACCGGCCGCGACAGCTGGATCGTCGGAAGATCGCGATCGGCGGTGATGCCCCGCAGGACGAACCCGCCGCCGGTGACCGGCAGCCTGCTGTCGCCGATCTCGAGCGCCGCGACCGGCTTGCGCTCGACGACCTGGATCGTCATCGCGTGCGGGAAGCTCGTCTTCACCCGTACCGACGCGACCGACGAATACGGCGCGACGGCATCCTCGAGCACGCGCTCGCGGACGTGCAGAGTCGACATGCTGCGCGCCGCCGCGTCGAGCGCGGCGGTCACCCGCCCGGCCTCCGAGGTCGTCGCCCCGGTCACCGAGACCTTCGTCACCTTGGCCAGCCCGGAGTCGCGCAGCCAGAGCCAGCCGCCGGCGGCGAGCACGGCGACGCCGATCGCGAGCAGCGCGAGCCGGAGTACGGCGACGCGGCTCCGGACAGGGAATCTCGAAGGGAACGTCATGGGCGATGGGCGAGGCTGGGAGGAGCCTCGCCGCAGTGCTTCGGCGCGGACGCTTATGTCCCTGCTACGAGCGCGTGGCCGAGGCGATTCACGTCGCCGGCGCCGAGCGTGAGCACGAGGTCGCCGGCGCGCAGCTCGCTCTGCAGGAAGCGCTCGGCGGTGGGGATGTCGCGCAGCCACGCGACGCGCTTGCCGCCCGCGGCGTCGGCCGTCGCCTCGGCGACGAGCAGGCCGCTGACGCCCGGGTGGTCCTCGGCGCGCTCGCGCGCGGGATAGACGTCCAGGACGACGGCGAGGTCCGCGGCGGCCAGCGCCTGGCCGAACTGGCGCGCCTCACGCTGCGTGCGCGAGTACAGGTGCGGCTGGAAGACCGCGATCACGCGCGCCGGCTCGAGCGTCCGGGCGGCGGCGAGCGTGGCGGCGACCTCGGTCGGATGGTGGGCGTAGTCGTCGACGACGAGCGCGCCGTGGACGGTGGCCCCGAGGCGCTCGAAGCGGCGCCCGGCGCCGGCGAAGTCCTGCAGCGCGCGCGCCGCGGCCGCCAGGTCCGCGCCGGCGAGGCGCGCGGCCTCCAGCGCGGCGGCGGCATTGCGGGCGTTGTGCTCGCCCGGCACCGGCAGCGCGACCTCTACGCCGTGCAGCGTGAAGCGCGAGCCGCCCGGCGTCAGCTCTGGACGCGCGTCGAACGGCGTCGTCTTCGTCGCGCCGGCGAGCGCGAGCAGGTTCGGGCGGTCCCAGATCACCGCTTCGCGGGCCTTCGCCAGGAACTCCCGGAAGGTGTCGTCGACGTCACGCTGGGAGGCGTAGGTGGTGTGATGGTCGAGCTCGGCGTTGGTCAGCACCGCGATCGCGGGCTGCAGCTTGAGCAGCGAGCGGTCGGACTCGTCGGCCTCGACGATCAGCCACTCCCCGCTCCCCAAGCCCGCGTTGGAGCCGGTCGAGCGCACCTCCCCGCCGACCAGGTAGCTCGGGTCCATCCCGGCGCCGCGCATCGCGTGCACGAGCATCGAGGACGTCGTCGTCTTGCCGTGCGTCCCGGTGACGGCGATCGTCGGCTTGATGCGCGTCAGCTCGCCGAGCAGGTCGGCGCGGTGGAGCTGCCGCTCGGCGACGGCGCGCTCCGGATTGTCGGGCGGGATGGCGCTGCTGTAGACGACCTCGGCGCCGGCGGGGACGTTCGCGGCGGCGTGGCCGACGGTGGGCTCGATGCCGAGATCGCGCAGCGGACCGGCGTAGGGCGCACGATCGGATCCGGTCACGCGCGCGCCCAGCGCGCTCGCGACCAGAGCGAGCCCGCTCATGCCGGCGCCGCCGATCCCGACGAAGTGCAGGATGCGATCGCTCCACACGGGCTGTCACTGTGGCAGGGATGGACGACGACTCCCGGATCGAGCGGGTCGCGCGCGAGGCGCTCGGCTTCAAGGCGCTGCGCCCGGGCCAGCGCGAGGCGATCGAGGCGGCACTGGCGGGCCGCGACACGCTCGTGGTGATGTCGACCGGCGCGGGCAAGTCGGCGATCTACCAGATCGCCGGGCTGCTCACGCCGGGCGCGACGATCGTCGTCTCGCCGCTGATCGCGCTGCAGCGCGATCAGGTCGACGCGCTGAGCGAGCATGCCGCGGGCGGCGCGGCGCAGCTGAACTCGTCGCTGCCGCGCGCCGAGCAGGACCGCGCGCTGGCCGAGCTGGCCGAGCACGCGCTGGAGTTCGTCTTCCTCGCGCCCGAGCAGCTCGCGCGCCAGGAGGTGCTGGACGAGCTGGCGGTGGCCGAGATCTCGCTCTTCGTCGTCGACGAGGCGCACTGCATCTCCGAGTGGGGGCATGACTTCCGGCCCGAGTACCTGCGCCTCGGCGCCGCGCTCGACGCGCTGGGGCGCCCGCCCGTACTGGCCCTGACGGCGACGGCGGCGCCGCCGGTGCGCGAAGAGATCGTCGAGCGGCTCGGGCTGCGCGACCCGGCCGTCCTGATCCGAGGGTTCGACCGCCCGAACTTCCGCTTCGAGGTCGCCCCGTTCTACGGCGAGCGCTCCGAGGACCGCAAGCTGCGGGCGCTGGAGGAGCGGATCGCGGAGTCGCCGGGCGCCGGCATCGTCTACGTCGCGACGCGCCGCCAGTCGGAAGAGCTCGCGGCGGCCGTCGGCGAGCGCGCGGCCTTCTACCACGCGGGCATGCGCCCGGCGGATCGCTCCGACGTGCACGAGCGCTTCCGCGCCGGGTCGCTCGAAGTCGTGGTCGCGACAACCGCGTTCGGCATGGGGATCGACAAGCCGGACGTGCGCTGGGTCTTCCACGCCGAGATCTCGGAGTCGGTCGACTCCTACTACCAGGAGGCCGGCCGCGCCGGGCGCGACGGCGAGCACGCCGAGATCGTGCTCTTCTACCGCCCGGAGGACCTGGGGCTGCGGCGCTTCTTCGCCGGCGGCGGCCATCTGGAGGTCGACGAGCTCGCGCGCGTGCTCGACGCGGTCGATCACGGCGTCGAGGACCCGGGCGCGCTGCGCTCGCAGGCCGGGCTGTCGGAGACCAAGCTTGCGGCCGCGCTCTCGCGGCTGGAGGAGGCGGGCGCGCTGCACGTCGAGGCCGACGGCTCCGTACACCCGCGCGAGCACGACGCGGAGGCCCTGCGCGCCGCGGCCGAGGCGGAGGAGCGCCGGCGCTCGTTCGAGCGCTCGCGCGTGGACATGATGCGCGCCTACGCGGAGACCGCCGACTGCCGGCGCGCGTTCCTGCTCTCGTACTTCGGCGAGGAGTTCACGCCGCCGTGCGGGCGCTGCGACAACTGCGAGAAGGGCCTGACCGGGCCGCCGCCGGCCGACGTCCCGTTCCCCGTGGGCACGCGCGTGGAGCACGAGCAGTGGGGCGCGGGCGTCGTGCAGCGCTACGACGACGACTCGGTCGTGGTCCTGTTCGACGAGGCCGGCTACAAGACGCTCGCGCTCGCCGTGGTGGTCGAGCGCGGGTTGCTTCAGCCCTCGTCTTCGGCGTAGGCGTCGGCGAGGATCTCCGGCAGCGTCGCGAGGAAGGCGTCCTCGAGCTCTTCCGGCACGAGGACCTTGACGCCCGTGACGTGGACGTCGGTGCCGTGCGAGTGGGCGTCCGGCTCGATCGTGGCGCCTGCCAGGGCGAAGAACGGCGTCAGCGAGAAGTAGTCGAGCCCGATGAACTCCTCGGGGTCGATCTCGGTGGCGTCGAGCAGCTCGCGCAGGCGCGGGTCGTACTCGGAGTGGCCCTGGGTGATGTAGGCGAGCTGCTTCATGTGGGCGGTAACCCTAGAAGCCCGCCGCGCGCGCCCAGCTCGCGCGAGATGCTGCGCGCGGCGTCGGCGACCGCGTCGGCGATGCCCTTGGCGGGGCCGCGCGGAAGGATCCGCCGCGTGTCGCCCACGACGCCGATCGCCCCGACCGCATGGCCCGCGTGGTCGGCGATCGGCGCCGCCAGGCTGGCCTCGCCGAGCACGGCCTCGTCCTTCTCGCGCGCGAGGCCGGTCGCCCGGACCTCGTCGAGCTGGGCGGTGAGCGCGGTCGCGCCGAGCGTCTTGTTGGTGAGCCGCGGGAGCGGGTCGGCGGTCAGCTCGTCGAGGATGTGCGCGGGCGCGTAGGCGAGCATCGCCTTGCCGAGCGCGCTCGCGTGCGCGGGCAGCTGGGCGCCGACCTCGAGCACCTGGAACGCGGCGTCGGGGCGGAAGACGTGGTGGACCACGACGACGTGCGCGCCGTGCAGCACCCCGACCCGGACCGCCTCGCCGGTCCGCTGCGCCAGCCGCTCGGCGTGGACGAGCGAGCGCGCCCGCAGCTCGTTGAGGTCGAGGTAGGAGGAGCCGAGGTGCAGCAGGCCGGGGCCGAGCTGGTACTTGTCGGAGTCGCGGTCCTGCTCGACGAAGCCGTGCTGCTGCAGTGTCTGCAGGAGGCCGTGGACGGTCGGGCGCGGGAGGCCGAGCTGGTCCGCGAGCTGACTCACGCCGAGGCGCCGCGGGCCGCCCGCGAGCGCCTTGAGGATGCGCGCGGCGCGGTCGACGGACTGGATCGTCCCCCGCCGCCGGCCCGCCTGCGCGGTCTGTTCGTCGACTTCGCTCATCCTGCCAGCCGATTCGGCATTGTCGAATTGCCTTCGGTAGTGTAGATTTGCCCGACAGAATGGTCGGCATCGTCGTTGTATCGCACAGCCGGGACATCGCCGTCGGGACGACCCGTCTGGCCGCCCAGATGGCGGGGCCGGACGTGGCCATCCACGGCGCCGGCGGCACGCCTGACGGCGGCCTCGGGACCGACGCCGAGCTCGTCTCCGCGGCGATCGAGGCGGCCGACAGCGGCGACGGCGTCGTCGTGCTCGGGGACCTCGGGAGCGCGATCCTCACCGTCCGCGCCGTGCTCGAGGCGGCGAACGGCACCGGCAACGTGCGGCTGCTCGACGCCCCGCTCGTCGAGGGCGCGGTGGCGGCCGCCGTCACGGCGTCGGCCGGGCTGCCGATCGACGACGTCGCGCGTGCGGCGGAGGAGGCCCGTGCCGTCCCGAAGCTCTGAGCCGGACGCGGGATCGCCGCGCCCCGGCGCGGCGGGATCGCCGCCCGCCGCCGCGGGATCGCCCCCCGCCGCCGAGGCGACCGTCGTGCTTCCCGCGGACGTCGATCTCCACGCGCGGCCGGCGGCGCAGTTCGTGCGCCTCGCGATGAGCTTCAGCGGCGCGCGCATCACGGTGGCCGCCGGCGGTCGTGAGGCGGACGCCAAGAGCCTGCTCTCGGTGCTCTCGCTCGGCGCCAAGGGCGGCACCTCGCTACGGCTGTCGGCCGGCGGGGACGATGCGGCCGGGGCCGTCGAGGCGCTCGCCGCCTGCGTGGCCGGCCTGACCGAGTAGGCGCTCGACCGCGGCCGCGTCCGGCGCGTTCGCCGCGGCGCGGACCAGGCGCGCGGCGTCGCGCGAGTCGACCGCCGCGACGCGCTCCCACGTCTCCCCCACGCGCGCCGCGCCCACGCTCAGCTCGGTGACGCCCGCGCCGATCAGCAGGGGGATCATGCGCGGGTCCGACGCCGCCTCGCCGCACACCTCCAGCACGCGGCCGTGGGCGGCGGCGGCCTCGCCCGCCCGGACGATCGCCCGGACCATGCGCGGGTCGTGCGTCGCCGTCGCGCCGGGCGCGAAGCGGTCCGCGCCGAGGACGTCGGCGGTCAGGTCGTTGGTGCCGATCGAGAGGAAGTCGGCGGCGGCGGCGATCTCATCGGCCGCGCCGATCGCGTCCGCGGTCTCGAGCATGGCGCCGATGGTCACCCGCGGAGCGAGCGCGCGGACGGCGTCCACGTCCTCCGCCCCATGCACCAGCGGCAGCAGCACGCGCAGGTCGGTGCCGGCGCCGGCCGCCTCGATCGCGCGCAGCTGAGCGGCGAGCGCCGCGGGCGCGGAGCGCAGGAGCGCGATCCCGCGGGCGTCCGTCCCGCGCAGGAACGGCGGTGTCTTGTCGCCGCCGAAGTCGAGCACGCGGACGGTCGCGGTGCGGCCGGCCAGCGCATGCAGGACGGGCTCCAGCGCGGCGCGGTGCGCGGCCTCATCCGGCCACGCGGGCGCGTCGAGGAACGCCAGCTCGGTGCGCAGCAGCCCGACGCCTTCGGCGCCGGCCGTCAGCGCCACGCGCACGTCCGCCGAGCCGGCGGCGTTCGCGAGGATGCGGACCGGTTCGCCGTCCCGCGTGCGTCCGGGGCCGCGCGCGACGACGGCGCGCCGCTCGGCGACCTGGCGCGCGGGCTCGGCCACCACCTCGCCGCGATCGCCGTCGACCAGCACGTCGCCGTCCAGCGACAGCACTCCGGCTCCGGCGCCGACGACCATCGGGATCCCGAGCCCGCGCGCGATCACGGCGGCGTGCGCCGAGGGGCCGCCGGCCGCGAGCGCGATGGCGACGACGTCGGGCGAGAGCTCGGCGACGTCGGCCGGCCCGAGGTCCTCGGCGATCAGGACCGTGGGGGCGCCGGCGGCGGGAGGCGCCGAGCCGCCGGAGGCGGACGCGCCCGTGGCGGCCAGGGCGGCGGCGCGGCGCCCGAGCGAGCGGACGTCGTCCGCGCGCAGCGCGAGCGTCTCGTCCCCGAGCGCGGCGATCGCGTCGGCGTGGATCGCGCAGGCTCGCACCAGCGCGGCCGCCGCCGCGAGGCCGTCCGTCAGGATCGCCGCCTCCAGGGCGGCGTCGAGCGCCGGGTCGGCGGCCATCAGCACGCCGGTCTCGACGATCTCCGCCTCCTCCCCGCGTCCCTCCGCACGCAGGCGCGCGGCGAGCGCCTCGAGCTGCGCGCCGGCCTCCGCGAGCGCGGCCCGGGCGCGCGCCAGCTCCTCGTCGCGGTCCGCGACCGGACCGGAGTCGATGGCAGCCGCGAGCACGCGCGCGCGGCCCGTGGCGACCCCCGGCGCGGCGGGCAGGCCCGGCAGGATGCGCTCGGCCATCAGTCGCCCGCGGTGATCGCCCGCCCGAGCGCCGCGACGATCAGGGTCGTCGACGCCGCTCCGGGATCCTCATGGCCCATCGAGCGCTCGCCCAGATACGACGCGCGCCCCTTGCGGGCCTGCATCGGGACCGTCGACCGGGCGCCCGCGGCGGCCGCGTCTGTGGCCGCGGCGATCGCGTCGGCGAGCGACGAGCCGCCGTCGACGGCGGTGCGCAGCGCCTCCACCGCCGGCCCGAGGGCGTCGACCATCGTCTTGTCGCCCGGCTCCGCGGCGCCCAGCTCGACCACGCCGGCCAGCGAGGCCTCGAGGGCGCCGGCGAGCGCGGGCCCGTCGAGCGTCGCCGCGTCCCCGAGCGCCCGCCCGGCGCGACGCAGCGCCGTGCCCCAGAGCGGCCCGCTCGCGCCGCCGACGGTCGACACGAGCGTCTTTCCCGCGAGGATCAGCTGCTTGCCGGGCGGCGTGCCGTCCTGATCGGCGAGCGCCTGCTCGACCGCCCGGAAGCCACGCGTGAGGTTCACGCCGTGGTCGCCGTCGCCGATCGCCGAGTCCAATTGCGTCAGGTGATCCGCCTCCGCCGCGACGGCAGCGAAGGCCTCATGCATCCAGGCGGTGACGGAGACGGCGTTTCCCACGGCGGTGTCCACTCGCTCAGACCCCCCAGCGGAGACCGGCGGTGTGCACCGGAGCATCCCACAGCGCGGCGAGCTCGTCATCGAGCTCGAGCACAGTCAGCGACGCGCCCGCCATCTCGAGCGAGGTGATGTACGGCCCGACGAGCCGCCGCGCGGGCCGCAGCCCGCGGTCCACCAGCGCGCGCTCGATCTCCCCGTGCAGGACGTAGAGCTCCAGCTGCGGCGTGCCGCCCATCGAGTTCGTGAACACGAGCAGCTCCGCGCCGGCTGCGGGCGCGAGGTCGGAGATCACCGCCTCGACCATCTCGGCGGCGACGTCGTGCGCGGTGCCGAGCGGCTCGCGCCGCCGTCCCGGCTCGCCGTGGATGCCGATGCCGACCTCCATCTCCCCGAGCGGCAGGTCGAAGATCGGCTTGCCGGCCGAGGGCGGGATGCACGACGACAGCGCGATGCCGAACGAGCGCGCGCGCTCGTTGACGCGCCGCGCGACCGCGGCCACGGCGGCGAGGTCGTCGCCCCGCTCGGCCGCGGCGCCCGCGATCTTCTCCGCCAGCACCGTGGCGCCCACGCCGCGACGCCCGGCGGTGTAGAGCGAGTCCTGCACGGCGACGTCGTCGTCGATCAGGACGGATTCGACGCCGATCCCTTCGTCGGCGGCGTCCTCCGCCGCCAGCTTGAAGTTCATGACGTCGCCCGTGTAGTTCTTCACGAGGTGCACGACGCCGGCGCCGCCGTCGACCGCTTGGGTGGCGGCGAGCATCTGCTCGGGCACGGGGGAGGTGAAGACGGCGCCCGGGCACGCCGCGTCGAGCATGCCGAGGCCGACGAAGCCGCCGTGCAGCGGCTCGTGGCCTGCGCCGCCGCCGGAGACGAGGGCGACCTTGCCCTGGCGCGGCGCGTCGGCACGCACCACGATCTGCGCGCCGGCGTCGACGCGGAGGATGTCGCCATGCGCGGCCGCGAGGCCGGCGAGCGACTCCTTGACGATCTGCTCCGGGTCGTTGAGGAGCTTGCGCATCGGTTGGGTCACGGTGGCCATGATGCTCCTCTTCAGTGGGTGACCGCCACGCGGTCATCGGACGACACGGCGGTCTTGACCGGCCGCTGGACTTTGCGCGGCTCGGCGAGGTAGTCGTAGAGGTAGGCCGCGAGGCCGGAGCCGACGAGGCCGGGCAGGACGTAGACGGGGATCAGCTGACCCCAGTGCGTCGCGCCGCCGCCGATCGCGGAGACGAGCTCGGGCCCGAACGCGCGCGCCGGATTCAGCGAGGCGCCGGTGATCGGCCCGATGACCATGATGATCGCGACCACGGCGCCGCCGATGACGAGCCCGGCGAGCTCTGACGGCGAGCGGCCGTCGACGATGCCGAGGATGGCGAACATCAGCATGAAGGTGCCGAGGCCCTCGGCGACGATCGCCGCCGCCCAGCTCGTCGTGTCGCTGTTGAACGACGTCATGCCCATGCCGAGGTCGATCGCCTGGTGCGCGAAGACGGCCCAGATGGCGAACGCGCCGATGACGGCGCCGAGCACCTGCGCCGCCCAGTAGGCGGGGACCTCGCGCCATGGGAAGCGCTTGGTCAGCGCGAGCGAGAACGTCACGGCCGGATTGATGTGGCAGCCCGAGACCTTCCCGAGCGCGTACACGACCGCGGCGATGATGAGCCCGAACGCGAACGAGATGCCCAGCAGGTCGGCACCGGTGATCGCGGGCTTGGCGTCACCCGCGAGGGCGAGCGTCGCCACCACGGACCCCGGTCCGACGAGCACCAGCAGGGCGGTGCCGAGCGTCTCGGCCGCTGCGCGCTGGCCGAGCGAGTATGTCTCCATCTCTCCTCCCCCGTGGGACTTCGATTCGACATTGTCGAATCGGGTTTGGAGGAACGTACTCCTCGCCGGCGGCGCCGTCAAGGGCGGGCCAGCGGCTGTGGGATCGGGCGTGTTGCGGAGTCGGGCAGCGGCACGCCGCGGGTTCACGCCGGGCCGGCGCTCCCACGCCCCGCGGTCACTCGCCGGGACGCCGCGCGTCGCGCAGCGTCGCGGGCCTCTCTCTACGCCTCGTGACGCGCCGCCGCGAGCACTTCCGCGGCGATGTCGTTCGCGGCGTGCGGCTTCGCGAGCGCGAGTGCGGCGGCGCCCATCGCCTCGCGGCGCGCCGGGTCGGCGATCAGCGCGTCGACCTCTTCGCGCAGCCGTGCGGGCGTGAGCTCGGCGTCGGGGACGATCACCGCGGCGCCGCGCTCCGCGAGCCAGCGGGCGTTCGTGGTCTGGTGGTCGGCGGACGCGTGCGGGTACGGTACGAGCACCGAAGGCAGCCCGTGCTGGGCGAGCTCGAACACCGAGCCGCCCGAGCGGGCCACGGCGAGGTCGGCGGCCGCGAGCGCGACGCCGAACGGCGACAGGTACTCGAGCAGCTCGTATCGCTCGCTCGGCGGCGTGATCGTGGCGTAGTCGCGCGCGCCGGCGACGTGGACGACGCGGTAGGGCGCCGCCGCGAACGCCTCCGGCGCCGCGAGGTTGATCGAGCGCGCGCCGAGCGAGCCGCCGAAGATCAGCACGCACGTCTCCTCGGGCCCGATGCCGAGCTGCGTGCGAGCCTGCGCGCGATCCGTGTAGCGCGGCGGCACGGGGCGCCCGGTCACCCGGTAGCGCTCGCCCTCGCGACCCTTCAACGGGAACGCGAGGCAGACGCGGCGAGCGCGCGGCGCGAGCAGGCGGTTCGTGAGGCCGAGGTGCGAGTCGGCCTCGGCGAGCACGAGCGGGATCCCCAGCGCGACCGCCGCGGCGCCGACCGGTCCCGCCACGTATCCGCCGCCGCCGAGCACGACGTCCGCGCCGCGCTGCTTGAGGATCCTGCGGGCGGCGTTCAGTGCCAGCCCGGCGCGCCCGACGGCGCGGGCGGCCTTGAGCGGGTTCGTGCGGCTGATGCCCTCGACGCGCAGCGTGTCGATCGGGTACCCGGCGGCGGGCACGAGCTCGGCCTCCGCCCGCTGCCCGCCCACGAACGAGACCTCCGCCCCGGCGGCCCGGAGCGCGTCCGCGACGGCGATCGCGGGCACGACGTGCCCCGCCGTCCCACCGGCGGCGATCACGACGCGCACGGGAGCGGCCGCAGGCCCCGCCGCGGCACGCGCCTGCACCGACGCGGCGCTCGACTCGCGGGCGTCCGCCGACGCGCCGGTCTCGCCCGCGGGCGCCGGCCCGCCGGGGTGCTGCGGCGATGTCATCGCGGCGCCTTCAGCTCGCGGCGCGGCGTGGGCCGCGGTGGCCGCCGTTGCGGCCGCGGGGGCGCTCCGCGCCTGCGCTGCGGCGCTGCTTTCGCTCGGCCGCGGCTCGGTCACGCGAGTCCTTCGGCCGTGCCGGGACGGCGCGCAGGTGCGCGGAGCCGCCCGCGGCCACGTTGAGCAGCAGCCCCATCGCGGCGAGCAGCACGATCAGCGACGTGGAGCCGGACGAGATGAACGGGAGCGGGACGCCGGTGAGCGGCGCGAGGCCGAGCACGGCATAGACGTTGAGCAGGGCTTGGCACAGGATCAGCGAGGTCAGACCGCCGGCGAGCAGCTTGGCGTAGGCGCCCTTGGCGTTGCGGGCGGTCCTCAGGCCGGCGTACCCGATCATGCCGTAGAGCGACAGCAGCGCGAGGATGCCGACCAGGCCGAGCTCCTCCCCGATGACGGCGAGGATGAAGTCGGTGTGGGCCTCCGGAAGGTAGGACGTCTTCTGGACGGAAGCGCCGAGGCCGTGGCCGAACAGGCCGCCGGAGCCGATCGCGATCTGGCCCTGCACGGCCTGATAGCCGGACGCCCCGTGATCGGCCCACGGATTCAGGAACGCGGTCAGCCGCGCGCGCCGGTACGGCTCCACGATCGCGAACATGAGCACGAGGAACCCGCCGACACCGGCGACGAGGCCGAGCTGGCGGATCGGCAGCCCGGCGGCCACCAGCATCGCGGCGAGCGTCGCCGAGATCACGAGCGCGGTCCCGAGATCGGGCTGCGCGGCGATCAGCAGCAGCGCGCAGCCGCCGACGCCGAGGATCGGGCCCGCGACCGTCCGGAGCGAGCGCGCGATCCTCGGCCGCGCGGCCAGCATCCCCGCCGCATGCAGGATGAGCGCGAGCTTCATGATCTCGCTCGGCTGGAACTGCAGCGGGCCGGCGCCGATCCACCTCCGCGCGCCGTTGATGCGCAGGCCGAGGCCCGGCATCAGCACGAGCACCAGCATGCCGAAAGCGACCATCAGCAGCGCGGGCGTGTAGCGGCGGAAGACGTCCAGCGGCATGCGCGAGACGATGTTCATCCCCAGCAGCCCGACCGCTCCGTACGCGACGTACTTGAGCAGGAACCCGGTCCCGTCGCCCTGGCCCTGCAGCAGCGTGCGCGCCGATGAGGCCGAGTAGACCATCACCGCACCACCCGCGAGCAGGCAGAACGTGGCCGTCAGCAGCAGTCGGTGCTCGAGTGGCTGCTGCTGCTGGCGGCGTGGGCGCATCCACTCGCCATTCGACACCGCGAGGCGGACGCCTTCCGTGGAATGCGGCCGCGACCGCGGCACCTCGCGAGGGCCGGCGCGCGGCGCCCGTCCGCGGTTCTCGCCGGTCAGAAATCGCCGTCCGGGAGGCGGGGCGGGCGCTCGCTGCCCGCCCGCCCCGGTCACGAAGCGCACCGCAGCCCGGCGCTGCCGCGCTCACTTCCGGCTCGCGCCGGTCAGGAACGGCCATCCGGGCTCGGCGCGCACCACGGCGCGGAAACTCCGGGCCGCCGAGCGGGTTCGGTATCGGAACGTCGCGCCGGTCCGCGCGAGGCGGGTGGTGGCGAACGTCCGCCACCCGCGCCCGGAGCGTGCCTGCAGCTCGACCCGCTTGCGGAGCCCGGACGGCGCGCCGACCACACGCCCCGAGAGGGTCACGACGCCCGCGGCCCGCGCGACGCGGAGGACGACGTGCGGGATCACGCGGACGCTGACGGTCGCGCTCGCCCCGTGCGCGGAGAACGTGACCTGGCGCGAGACACCGGCTCCGAGCACGTACGTGAAGCGGCCCGCGGCATCCGTGGTGACGGGGCGCTGGGCCAGCGGCAGAGCGCCCACCGCGCGGGTGCTGATCGCGACCTTCGCGCCGGCGACGGGGTGCCCGTCGGAGCGGTGCAGCGTGCCGGCGATGCGCCGCGTGAGGCCCCAGCGGAGCGTCGCACTCGTCCGGCCCGAGGCTTCGAACGCCGCCGTCAGCAGCGCCGCCGGCTCGGCCGTCGGAGATGCCACGGGCGGCGGCACGGGAGAGGCGGACGGAAGCGGGCTCGGGCTGGGCGCCGCGGTGGCCGTGACCGGCGCCGTCGGCTCGGAGTACGCGTCGGTCACGCCTTCGGCGTTCGCCGCGACCACGCGCAGCCGCAGCCGGTGTCCGGCGTCGTCCGCCGTCGCCGTGTAGGTCGCGCCGCCGGCGCCGGCGACGTCCTGCCAGCCGCCGTCCTCGTGGCGCTGCCAGCGCCGCGTCAGCGTGAGGCCCGAACCGCTCCACGCGCCGTCGGAGCCGACGAGGGTCGCGCCCTGCGCGGCGGTCCCGGTGATGCGCGGCGGCGCGGTGTTCGCGGGCGCGGGCACGTTGTCGACGACGATCGGGAACGGACCCTGCCGCGCGCGGTTGACGCCCGTGGCGTCCCAGACCGAGAGCTCCACCTCGTGCGCGCCCTCGGCGAGCCGGGTCGTGTCGAGCGCGAGCGTGCTCGACGCCGAGAGCGGGCACGGGACGAGCGCGGTGTAGGGCGTGCCGGAACCGTCGCCGGAGCATCGCGCGGGGTTCACCGCGCGGTCCACGACGGCCCACCCGTCGACCAGCAGCTGCTCGCGCAGCAGGCCGCCGCCGCGGTCGGACGCGCCGTAGGACAGCGAGCGCGTCCCCTTCAGCGGGCCGCCGGCCAGGAGCGTGCCCGACACTGCCGAGATCACCGGCGCGATGTCGTCGCGGAGCTCGATCCGCGCGGCGTACACGCTGACGCTCGAAGCCCCGGTGCAGCGGTCGCCGCCGCCGCAATGGACCCACACCGAGAGCGTGCGCTGACCGGACAGCCCTCCCGCGCTCTCGCCGAACAGCGCGCCGTAGAACGCGCCGCCGCCGAGGTTCGAGTAGACGTCCTGGTAGCCCTGGCCGGGGCCCTCTGTGCGCAGCACGAACTCGGAGGCCCCGAACGGGCGCACGGCGGCCAGCGCGAACGACCGCGCGACGCTGAAGCCGGCGATCTCGGTGTCCTCCGGCGCGGTGAAGCGCCAGCCCGCGAGGTCCAGCGGACCGCCGGCGATGCTCGCCCACATCCCGGGCCCGCCGCTCGCGCAGCCGTCCGTGCCGGCCGCCGACGCGTAGCCGGAGTTGAACGACGACCAACCCGGACGGGCGCCGCCGCCGCAGGTGTCGACGCGGTAGGTTGCCGCGCCGGCGGCCTCGGGGGCGCCGAGCCACGCCACCGGCGCCAGCAGGATGCCCAGGAGCCAGACCACGGGGCGGCGGCGCGGGCCGCGCGCTGACGGCGCCGTGCTCACGCCGCGGCCTCGAGCGCCGGCGGCCGGATGCGGGACTCGCGGCGGGCGCGGCCGCCGTCGAACTCCACGCCCTCTGCCTCGAGCCGGCGGCGGACCTCGGCCGGGTCTCCGAGCGCGGTGCCGCCGATCGTCCCGTCGGACTTCAGGACGCGGTGGGCGCCGGGCAGCTCCTCGCGGATGAAGCGCTGGTTGAGCGTTCGCGCGTGCACGTCGCTGCCGCCGGCGGCGGCCGCCACGTCGCCGTAGCTCATCCAGGCGCCGGCCGGGATCGCCGCGACGATCTCGCGCATGCGGTCCAGATCCATCTCATCCTCCTTCGGGGTCGGTTCACGACCCGGAACGAGACCGCATGACCGGCGGGTCCGCGCCCGGCGCGCGTGAATCGATACGAAGAAGTCGCAGTTACTGCACAGACTGCTGGTACAGCGTGAATCCGATCGCCGCGCAGACCGAGGCGACGATCCAGAAGCGCAGGATGATCTTGGTCTCCGACCACGCCTGCAGCTCGAAGTGGTGGTGGATCGGCGCCATCAGGAAGACGCGCTTGCGGAAGGTCTGGAACGAGAAGACCTGGATCAGCACCGACAGCGCCTCGATCACGAAGATCCCGCCGAGGATGATCAGCAGCACCTCGGTCTTGGTCATCACCGCCATCCCCGCGATCGCGCCGCCGAGGCCGAGCGAGCCCGTGTCGCCCATGAAGATCGACGCCGGGAACGAGTTGAACCAGAGGAAGCCGACGCAGGCGCCGACCAGGCAGCCGGCGACGAGCGCGAGGCTCGTCTGGCCCGTCGTGAACGTGATCGCGATGTAGGCGAGCAGGACGATCGCGGCGCAGCCGGCGGCCAGGCCGTCCAGGCCGTCCGTGAGGTTCACGGCCGACGTCGTCCCGGCCACGACCAGGTAGATGAAGACCGGGTAGAGGTAGCCGAGGTTGAGCGTGTAGTCCCACAGCCGCAGGTTCAGCGTGTCGGGCAGGTCGGCGCCGCGCGTCGCGACGAGCCACAGCCCGACCGCGATCATCAGCGTCACGACGAGCTTCGTCCGCCCGCGCAGGCCCAGGGACCGCCGCTTGACGAGCTTCGTGTAGTCGTCGGCGAAGCCGAGCAGCGCACAGGCGAGTGCGGTGCCGAAGACGCCGATCGCGCGCCAGTCCCAGTCGGTCAGCAGCAGGAACGGGACCGCGATCGCGGTGAAGATGATGATGCCGCCCATCGTCGGCGTGCCCGCCTTCGCGTGATGCCCCTCGGGGCCCTCCTCGCGGATGTTCTGCCCGAACTCCCGCGCACGCAGGAACGAGATGAACTTGGGCGAGAGGAAGACGCAGATGAGCAGCGACGCGGTCCCCGCGATCAGGACCTCACCCACGGGCGGAGGCCTCCGAGCCGGCGGGCGAAGACGCGCCGGCGCCCGGAGACGCCGCGGGCGAAGACGCGCCGGGGGGCGCGCCGGCGCCCGGAGACGCGGCGGCCGCGAGCGCCTCGGCGACCGCCTCGAGCCGCACGCCCCGCGACGCCTTCACGAGCACGACGTCGCCCGGCCGCACCAGCTCGGCCGTCAGCGCGGCGGCCGCGGTGGCGTCGGCCACGGCGTGCGCCGCGCCGCCGAACGTCTCGGCCATCGACGCCGACAGCGGACCGACGGCGACGAGGACGTCGACCCCGTGGGAGGCCGCGTACTCCCCCACCGCCCGGTGGTCGGCGACCTCCGACGGCCCGAGCTCCAGCATGTCTCCGAGCACGGCGACGCGCCGCCCGTGCGGCTCGTGCGTGGCGAGATCGTCGAGGGCGGCGCGCATCGAAAGCGGGTTGGCGTTGTAGCAGTCGTTGATCACGAGAACGCCCGACGGCAACGCGATGGTCTCACCGCGCAGCGGCCCGAACGACACGTCCACGCGGCCGGACGGCTCAACGCCCACCGCCTGTACCGCCCCCACCGCGGCGAGCAGGTTGACGAGTTGGTGGCGCGCCGTGAACGGAACCTCGAGCATGACCGCGAGCTCCCGGGCGCGGATCCGCGCCAGCGGCGGCGTGAACTCCTCGAGCACCACGTCGCCGGCCGGCCCGAAGCGCACGACGTCGAGGCCCGCGAGGTAGGGCTCCAGCGCCGCCTCGCCGGCCGGCACGACCGCGACCGGCACGTGGGCGAGCAGCTCGCCCTTCGCCCGCGCCACGCCCGCGAGGTCGCCGACCAGCTCCAGGTGCACCGGCCCGATCGTCGTGATCACGCCGACGTCGGGCTCCGCGATCCGCGCCAGCTCGTCGATCTGCCCGAACCCGCGCATGCCCATCTCGAGCACGAGCACCTCGGTGCCCTCCGGCGCCGCGAGCACGGCCAGCGGCAGCCCGATCTCGGTGTTGAAGTTCGCCGGGTTCGCCGCCACGCGCCGGTGGGGCGCCAGCAGCGCGGCGATCAGCTGCTTCGTGGAGGTCTTGCCGACCGAGCCCGTGACGCCGATCACGGCTGCGTCCAGCGCGCGCCGCCAGGCGGTCGCGAGCCGCTGCAGCGCGGCCAGGGGATCGTCGGCGACGAGCACGGCGCCGCCGGAGAGCCCTTCGGCGTGCTCGGGGGCGACCAGCACGCCCCAGGCGCCGGCCGAGAGCGCCGCGGCGGCGAAGCGGCCGCCGTCCACGTGCTCGCCGCGCAATCCGGCGAAGAGATCGCCCGGCTCGAGCGCTCGCGTGTCGATCGCGGCGCGAGCGGGCCCGCCGTCCGCGGCGGTCACGAGCTCGGCGCCGGCGGCGGCCGCCACCTCGGCGGCGCTCCACGAGATCACGCCGCCCCCTTCGGCGGCGGGACGGCGGTTGGAGCGCTCACGCCCGCGACCTCGCGGCGGCCTCGATCGCCTCGCGCGCGACCGCCTTGTCGTCGAACGGCTCGACCCGTCCGCCGGCGAACTCCTGCCCCTGCTCATGCCCCTTGCCGGCGATCACGACGACGTCGCCCGCCGCCGCCATCGCCGCCGCGCGGAAGATCGAGGCGCGCCGGTCCGCGTCGCGCTCGACCACGGCGTGCGCGTCGGGCGCGACGCCCGCAGCGATCTCGTCGATGATCGCCTCCGGCGCCTCCGAGCGCGGGTTGTCGGACGTGATCAGCGCGACGTCGGCCAGCCGCGCCGCGATCTCGCCCATGACCGGCCGCTTGCCGCGGTCGCGGTCCCCGCCCGCGCCGAACACGACGATCAGCCGCCCCGAGCAGAGCTCGCGCGCCGCCCGCAGGACCTGCTCGAGCGCGTCCGGCTTGTGCGCGTAATCCACGACGACCGAGAAGGGCTGCCCCGCGTCGACCGGCTCGAAGCGCCCCGGGGCGACGCCCGCGTCGCGCAGCGAGCTCGGCGAGACCGGCGCGCCGACCGCCCGCACGGCCGCCCACGCGCCAAGCGCATTGAGCACGTTGAAGCGCCCGGGAAGCGGCACGCGCGCCTCGAACTCGCCGTCGGGCGTCAGCGCCCGGAAGTCCGAGCCCGTCCCGTCGAAGCGGACGTCCACCGCCCGGTACGCGGCCTCGCGGTCGATCGCGAACGTCACGACGTCCTCGAACTCGTCGATCAGCCGCCGCCCGTAGGCGTCGTCGGCGTTGGCGATCCGCGCGCCGGTCAGCTCTGAGGCGAACAGCCGCCGCTTGGCCTGGAAGTAGTCCTCCATCGTCGGATGGAAGTCCAGGTGGTCCTGGTTGAGGTTGGTGAAGATCGCCGCCGCGACGTGGATCGCGTCCGCCCGCCGCAGCTCCAGCGCGTGCGAGGAGATCTCCATCGCGCAGGCCGTGTCGCCCGCGTCGAGCATCGCGCGGAACGTGCGCTGGAGGTCGATCGCCTCCGGCGTCGTGCGCGCGGTCTTGCTCTCGCGCCCGCCGACGACCGACTTCACGGTGCCGAGCAGCCCGCACCGGCGCCCGCTCGCCTCCAGCAGGGCGCGCGTGAGGTAGGCCGTGGTCGTCTTGCCGTTCGTCCCCGTCACGCCGATCACCGTCAGCGCGGCGGTCGGATCGCCATAGAAGCGGGCGGCGGCGCGCGCCATCGCCGCGCGGACGTCGTCCACCACGAGCTCCGGCACGCCGAGGCCCAGCGGGCGCTCGACCACCAGCGCGGCGGCGCCGCGCGCGACCGCGTCGGGCGCGAAGTCGTGCCCGTCGCGGGTGAACCCGGGAACGCAGAAGAACAGCGTGCCGGGCGCGACCTCCCGGTTGTCGAACGCCAGGCCCGTGACAGCCACGCCGGGACCGTCCCCGAGCAGCTCGCGGAGCATCATGCGACCGGAGTCTACGAACGCGTCCGGCGGCGAAACGGCATCATGCGCGGCGCATGCCCGCCGTCCAAGACCCGTTCCGCCCTGGCTGGCAGGTCCTCGTCGACACCGCCGGAAGGCGCGTCGGAAGCTTCGTGCGGGCCGAGCGCGACGGGCGTCCCTCGGCCGAGCTGTTCGAGCTCGAGACCCCGGTCGAGGACGCCGTCCCGATCGTCCTCGCCGAGCTGCCGGGCTGGCGCGTCGTCGCCGGCGAGGAGCTCGGGCGCGCGCTCGTGGACGCCGGCGGGCGCCTGTTCCGCCACTCCTACGTGCTCACCCGCGACCTCGTCGCCCACCCCGCCTCGCACGCCGGCCCGCCGCCGCCCGGGCTCGAGCTGCGAGCCGCCGACCGGCCCGCCGCCGACCTCGTCGGCGCCTACCGCGCCGCCTTTCCGCCCGAGCATCCCGACGGCGCCGCGCGCGTCGACGAGGACCCGCTGGAGGAGATGCGCCGGATCGTCGAGCTCCGTGTCGTCGGCCCGGTGCTCGACTGCAGCGGGCTCGCCGTCGACCGCCAGGGGATCGTGCGCGCCGCGGTGATCATCACCGACTCGGGCGGGACGCCGCCGTTCGGCGGCCCGTGGGTGGCGGAGTGCTTCCGCGATCCGGATCCCGCCTACAAGGGCGCCGGCCGGGCGCTGCTGGAGCGGATGCTGGTCGACGCGACCGCGGCGGGACTGCCGGCGATCGGCCTCGCGGTGACGCATGGCAACCCCGCGCACGAGCTCTACCTCGACCTGGGGTTCAGCCTCGTGTTCTCGGCGTACTCAGTCGACCTTTGACGGTTGAGCCCGCGGTCGCCGGTCGTGGGTTCAGCCGTCTAGCGCCCGGGCGACGATCGCGCCGCCGTCCGCGCCGGCCGGCAGCGTGCCGTAGGCGCGCCCGCCGCCGCCCAGGCGGGAGGCGCAGAACGCGTCGGCGACGAAGCTCGGCGCGTGCCGCACGAGCAGGGAGGCCTCAAACGCGAGCGCGAGGTCCTCGACCGCGCGGCGAGCGCCCCACGCCCCGGATGGCATGGTCAGCGCGTCCAGGTGGGCGTCCAGCCGCGCGTCGGCGCCCCGGGCGAGCGAGCACTCGGCGACGAACGCCTCGCCCGCGTCCGGCTCCCGCGCCAGCGCGCGCAGCACGTCGAGCGCGATCACGTTGCCCGAGCCTTCCCAGATGCCGTTCAGCGGCGCGTCGCGCAGCAGCCGCGGCATCGGCGACTCCTCGACGTAGCCGTTGCCGCCGAGGCACTCGAGCGCCTCGGCCGCATGGCCGGCCGCGCGCTTGCAGATCCAGTACTTCGAGACCGCGGTGGCGAAGCGGCGCAGCGCGTGATCGCCCTCATCGTAGGCGCGCGCGAGCCGCATGGCGGTCGCGGTCGCCGCCTCGGACTCCAGGGCGAGGTCGGCGAGCACGTTGACCATCGCGGGCTGCTCCGCCAGCCGCGCGCCGAACGCGCTCCGGTGGCGGGCGTGCCAGACGGCCTCCGCGACCCCGCGCCGCATCCCCGCCGCGGACCCGATCACGCAGTCCAGCCGCGTGTGCGTGACCATCTCGATGATCGTCGCCACGCCGCGCCCCTCCTCGCCGAGCAGCCGCGCCGGCGCGGCGCGGAACTCGACCTCCGACGACGGCAGCGAGCGGGTCCCCAGCTTGTCCTTGAGGCGCTGGAACTCCATCCCCGCGCCGCGCTCGAGCACCAAGCAGGACAGGCCCGCGGGCGCCTGGGCGAGGACCAGGAAGACGTCGCACGGCGGATAGGAGCAGAACCACTTGTGGCCGGTGAGCTCGTACCAGCCGCCTCCGACGGGCTCGGCGCGCGTCGTGTTCGCTCGCACGTCGGAGCCGCCCTGCTTCTCGGTCATCGCCATCCCGCACAGCGCCCCGCCGATCAGCCGCGGCTCCCACTCGGCGGCGATCTCAGCATCGGCGCGGAGGGCGGGCACGGCTGAGTAGGTCATCGAGACCGGGCACATCACGCCTGCGTTGGCGTGCGTCCAGAGCAGCTCGAGGGCCGCGCGCGCGACGTGCGCGCCGGGCCGCGGATCGCCCCACGGCAGCGCATGGATCCCGCGCGCCACCGCCCCGTCGAGCAGCCAGTGCCAGCTCGGATCGAGCTCGACGCGGTCGACGCGGTGCCCGTAGCGGTCGTGGGTGATCAGCCGCGGCTCGTTGCGCTCGGCCCGCCGCCCGTGCTCGAGCGCCTCGGCCGAGCCGGCCACGACGCCCGCCTCGCGCACGCGCTCGACCGCCCATGCCGCACCCTCGCGCGAGAGCGCCTCCTGCAGCGCGACGTCGAGGCCGAAGAGGTCGACGTCCTCGAACGGGACGGACTGGTTGAAGACCTCATGGGTCCCTCGGACGGTCTCAAGCGACACGAATGGGCTCCCGGACGGCGGACAACACGAAGGATTGGAGGTTGGCCACGAGCGCGGTGGGATCGCGGTCGCGGCGCGCGAGCGGCCCGACCATCGCCTCGGCCAGCGCGCCGACGATCGCCGCCGCCGCGAGCTCGACGTCGAGCGGCCGGCCGCACAGGATCGCCGCGAAGATGTCCGTGTACGCGCGCCGGAACGCGAGCCGCTCGGCCTCCACGGCGGGATCGACGGGCTCGGCGATCAGCGCGTAGGCGCGCACCGGCTCGGCGAGGGCGCGCCGCACGAACGCCTCGACGCAGCCCGCGAGCCGCTCCTCCGGCGTGTCGCCCTGGACCGCGGCGAGGACGTCGACCTCGCGCTGCGCGGCGACGCGGAAGACCTCGGCGAACAGGTCCGCCTTGGAGCGGAAGTGGCGGTACACCGAGCCGGTCGCCAGGCCGGCGCGGCGCGCGACCGCGGCGATCGAGGCGGACGCGTAGCCGCCCTCGGCGAGCTGGTCGAGCGCCGCGAGCAGCACCGCCTCCCGCGCGGCGGCGGCGCGGGCTCGCGTGTTCTCCGTCGGCCGGTACGGCACCAACAGAGTGAATCATGGTTCACATCTACTACGGGGAGATCTTCAGGTACTGCAGCGCGAAGTTCATGATGTCCTTCCACGCCGGCGCCGCGACCTGGCCGCCGTAGATCTCGCCCTTGGGCTCGTCGACCATCACGGCGGCCAGCAGCTTCGGGTGCTTGGCCGGGGCGAAGCCGACGAACGAGGCGACGTACGCGGTGTCGGAGTAGCCGCCCTGGGGGTCCGGCTTCTGCGCCGTGCCGGTCTTGCCGGCGAGCTGGTAGCCCTTGATCGCCGCGCCCGAGGCCGTGCCGCCGGGGCCGAGCACGCCCTCGAGCATCGAGCGAACCGACGCCGCGGTCGCCTCGGAGATCACGCGCCTGCCCTTGGGCAGCGGCCGCTTCTTGCCGCCGACGGCGTCGACGATGTGCGGCGCGCGCAGGATCCCGCCGTTGGCGATCGCGGAGTAGCCGGCCGCCATCTGCATCGGCGTGACGGCGATCCCCTGGCCGATCGGCAGGTTGCCCATCGTCGAGCCCGAGTACTGGTCGAGTGGCGTCACGATCCCGCGCTCCTCGCCCGGCAGGTCGACGCCGGTCCTCTTGCCGAAGCCGAAGCGGTGGATCCACGCGTCGAAGGGCTTCGTCTGCACCCGCCTGGCGATCAGCACGGCGCCGATGTTGGACGACTGCTTGAGGATGTCGCTCGTCGTCAGGGTCTCGTAGCCGTGGTCCTCGGCGTCATGGATCTCGCGATCGGAGAACTGGAGCACGGGCGGGATGTCGAAAGTCGTGTCCGGTGTGACCTTGCCGTCCTCCAGCGCAGCCGCGACGGTGAACGCCTTGAACGTGGACCCCGGCTCGTAGGTGGCGCTGATCGCGCGGTTGCCGCGCGCGTAATCGGGCGCGTCGCCGGGCGCGTTGGCGTCGACCCGCGGCCAGTTGGCGAGCGCGAGGATCGCGCCGCTGTCGGGATCCATGACGATCGCCGTCGCCCCCTTGGGCTGCCAGGTCTTGCCGACGTCGGCCAGCACCTCCTCGGCCCGGTCCTGAAGGCGCTTGTCGAGCGTCAGCCGCACGGTCTCGCCGCGCTTGACGGGCGTCGTGTCGCGCATCTCGAGCGGCGTGCCGAGCGCGTCCTTGACCATCCGGCGCTCGCCGTCGGCGCCCTTGAGCTTGGAGTTCAGGCTGTACTCGAGCCCGTTGAGGCCGTCGCCGTCGGTTCCGACGCTGCCGAGCAGCTGGGAGGCGGTCCAGTCGAGCGGGTACGTGCGGCGGTACTCGGGGATGAACTCCAGGCCCTCGATGCCGAGCTTCTTCGCCTTGTCCGCCTTGGCCGCCGGCACGCGACGGGCGAGGTAGGCGAACCCGGTGTCGCGGCGGGCGAGCTGGCGCAGGAGCTCATCCTCGGGCCGCGCGAGCAGCGGGGCGAGCTCGGCCGCCACCGCAGGCGCGTTCTTGATCAGGTACGGGGTCGCGGCGACGTCGACCGCGGGCTCGGAGACGGCCAGCTCGATCCCGTGGTCGTCGGTGATCGAGCCGCGCCGCGCGGGCACGACGACGTCGGCCTCCTGCTGCGTGGTCGCCGCGCGCTGGAGCGTGCCGGCTCTCACGACGCCGAGCCAGGCGGCCTTCGTGGCGCCGATCGCCAGCAGGCCGAGGAAGACCGCGAAGAGCAGCCCGATGCGGCGCTCGATCAGGCCCATCTAGCCCTGCGGGGCCATCGCGGCGCCCGTGCCGGGCACGGCGGTCTGGACCGGCGTCACGACGGGCGTGGCGGTCGGCACCGGCGTCGCCGCCGACTGCACGGCGGTCGGCGTGGGCGTCGCCGCGGGCGAAGCGGTGCTCGTCGTGGAAGCGGCGGGCGCGCCGGTCTGGGCCGTGACGGTCGCGACGGCCTTGCCGCGGTTGTTCATCACGCCGATCGCCGCGTCGCTCGGCGGCGTCATCCTCTTGACCGCGAGCCGGGCGTCGATGCCGGGGCGCGCGTGCAGGAACGGCGTGTCGCCCGCCGGCGGATCGATCATGCCGTCGTCGGCGGCCGCAACGCGCAGGCGGTCGGCGGACGTCGAGCTCGCGATGGCGCTCTCCAGGTCGGAGTTCTGGCTCTCCAGCGTCGACGCCGTGAGCACCGCGCGCGAGATGCCCGCGTTCAGGCGCAGCAGCGAGACCTGCATCGCCACGATCCCGCCGAGCATCACGCCGATCACCCAGATGCACAGGCGGCCGCGCAGGAGGCGGTCGACGACGCGCTGGTCGGGCAGCGCGCGGATGCGCTCGAAGACGCCGGTGCGGCCGCGCCGGGGCGCCGGAAGCGCGACGCCGGCGGTGACCGGCCGGGGCCTTGCGGGTCCGGAGACGCGGCGGTGGTGCAGCGGCGTGGCGCGGCGGCGGACGGGGGCATGTTGAGGCATCTAGCGCTCCTCCCTGAGCTTGCGGGCCGCCCGCAGGCGGGCGGACTTCGAGCGGGGATTGGCCGCGACCTCTCCGGGCGTCGGCACGATCGAGCGGCGGTGCACCAGCTCGGCCTCCGGCTTGGAGCCGCAGACGCACACCGGGAGGTCCGGCGGGCAGACGCATTCGCGCGCGAGGTCGGCGAGGAAGCGCTTGACGCGGCGGTCCTCGAGCGAGTGGAAGCTGATCGCGGCGAAGCGGCCGCCGACGCGCAGGACGCGCCAGGACAGCGGCAGCGCGGCGTCGAGCTGCGCGAGCTCGCCGTTGACGGCGATGCGGATGCCCTGGAACGTGCGCTTGGCCGGGTGGCCGCCGGCGAAGCGGGCGGGCGCGGGAACGGCGGCCGAGATCGCGTCGTTGAGCTCGAACGTGGTGGCGAGCTCCTTGACCGCGCGGCGCCGGACGATCTCGCCCGCGATCCGGTCGGCGAAGCGTTCCTCGCCGTACTCGCGCAGCGTGCGCGCGATGCGGCGGCGGTCCCAGGTGTTGACGATCTCGGCGGCCGTCAGCTCCTGGTCGGGATCCATCCGCATGTCGAGCGGCGCGTCGTACGCGTAGGAGAACCCGCGCACGCGCGTGTCGACCTGCATGGAGCTCATGCCGAGGTCCATGTAGACGAGGTCCGCGCGGACGCCCTCCTCGATCAGCTGCTGCAGGCCGGTCGCGAAGTCGGCGCGGACGAAGCGGGTGTGGCAGGAGACCTCGGCGGCGAGCTCGTTGAACGCGGCCTCCGCGGTGGGGTCGCGGTCGATCGCGATCAGCGTCCCGGCCGGGCCGAGGCGGTCGGCGACGAGGCGCGCGTGTCCCGCGCCGCCGAGCGTGCAGTCGATGGCGACCTGGCCCGGCTGCGGGTCGAGCGCTTCGATCAGCTCGCCGGCGAGGACCGGGACGTGGGTCTGGGGCATGTCAAGCAGGATGGCCAAGTGACTCGGTGAGGTCAGGCGCTCGCGCCGCGAGGTCGGTGTCGTAGGCCTCCCAGGCCGAGCGGTCCCAGAGCTCCAGGCACTCGCCGACGCCGGTGATGACGACCTCGCGGCCGATCCCGGCGTGCTCCAGGAACTTCGGGCCGAGCATGACCCGGCCAGCGGAATCCAGCTCGGTCTCCAAGGCGCTCGCGTACAGCACGCGCCGCAGCTCGCGGCCCTGGGTGGAAAGCGGGTTGATCCCCGCCAGTGCGGCCTGCGCCATCTCCTCGTACGTCTCCGACGGATACAGGGAGATGCACTTCTCGACCCCACGCGTGAGGTACACGCCCCCGCTGAGCGCCGTCCTGAACTTCGACGGAATGGTCAGCCGGTTCTTGGCGTCGAGGTTGTGTTCGAAGGTGCCGGTGAAGGCCAAGGCGCATGAGTCAGAGGGAGGTCAGTCGATCCGAGGTGGCGGAGTGGGAGGAGCCCCGCCACCCCGGACCGGCTTCGCATCGGCAAAGTACCCCACTTCCTCCCACTCTGCAACACAAATCGCGTCCAGCGCCCCACCGCAGGACTTCGCGGTCACGTCCCGGACCACGAAGCGGGCGATTTGCAGCGGATTCGCGGTGGGAGATTTCTTTCCTCCGCAGGCGGCGGATTCCGCACGAGCGCGTGCAGATCGCCGTTCTGCACGCGGAATTGCGTCAGCGGGGGCCGGTGGGGCCCCGTGGGGGACGAAGTGGGAGGAATCGGGCGACGCGCAGCGGGCCGGCTCGCCGGCGAACGCGGTCGTCAGCCTGCCAATGCGGGGATCAGGGCCGCGGCGACCAGCAGCAGGACGGCCGGGACGAGCAGGAGCGCGACGACGAGCTGGATCTTCGGCGCGGCCTTGGCCGCCTGGTCGGACCGGCGCGCCGCGCGCCGCGAGCGCGCCTCGGCGGCCTGCGCGGCCAGCGTCTGCGCGAGCGGGGCGCCGTGGCGCTCGGCGCGGTGGAGGGCGGCGACGAGCGGCGCGACCCCGTCGGCAGGGCAGCGGCGGCCGAGTTGCTCGAGCGTCGCGTGCACAGGCTCCCCGAGCTGCGCGCGGGCCGCGGCGCGGGCGAGCTCGCGCGCGAGCGTGCCCGGATGCCTCCGCCCCACCTCGGCGAGCGCCCGCCGCGGCGCGAGCCCGGCGGCGACCGCGACGCGCAGGAGGTCGAGCACGTCGGGGATCTCGGCCTCGATCGCGCGCCTGCGCGCGCGGGCGCGACGGTGCAGCGTGACCTCGGGCGCGAGGAAGCCGGCGGCGGGCGCGAGCGCGAGCAGCGCGAGCCCGAGCCGCCCGGGCGCGGCTGGGACGAGCGGGAGCGCGACGAGCCCACACACGACCGCGAGCCCCGTCTGCATCGCGACCACCTCGGACATGGGCACGTCGACCCCGGCCGCCGCGATCCGATCCGCCAGCCCGCGCGGCGGATCGATGCCGACCCGCTCGCCGAGCCGCGCCACAACGGCGGAGAGGACCCGTCGCCGCGGCGGGCGGGCCTGCCGGAGCGCGGCGAGCTCGGCGAGCGCCACGGCCGCGATCGCGCCGGCGAGGCCGGCGAGAAGGGTCGCGAAGGTCACCGCGAGGCTCCGCCCGCCCTCACCGGATCACCGCCCGCGGCAAGCGGGCCGTCACTCGCCGGCAGGTCGCCCGTCACCGGATCACCGCTCGCGACAGGCGGCGGACCGCGATCGCCGCGACGAGCTGCAAGAGGGCGGCGAGGGTGGTGAGCCAGGCCGAGAGCGGGTTGGCGAGGAGGCGCCCGATGAAGCCGGGGCTCCCGAGCTCCGCGAGGACGGCGGCGGCGAACGGCATGCCGAGGACGAGCCGGGCGGTGAAGCGCGCCTGGGCGGTCGCCGCGAGCGCCTCGCGGTCCTGACGGGCGGCCGCCTCGAGGCCGGCGGCGAGATCGCGCAGGAGCGCCGGGAGGTCGCCGCCCGCGTCGCGCTGGAGCAGGATCCCGGCGACCATCGCATCCCACGCGCGCGCGCAGGCGCGCCGGCGCAGGCGCTCGAGCACCGCCTCGGTCGGCGCGCCGAGATCGAGCGCACGTGCGGCGGCGCCGACCTCGTGACCCGCCGGGCCCGGCACGCCGGAGGCGACCAACGCCACCGCACCGCGCACCGAATGCCCCGCCGAGAGCGCGTCGGCGAGCGCGCGGGCGACGCTCGGCGCGGCCTCCGCCAGCGCAGCCCGGAACCGCCGCCGCCTCGCCCGCACCGCCGCCATGGCGAGCGCCGGGCCGGCGGTCGCCGCGATCATGCCGGCCGCGGCGCCGCCGGCGAGCCACCCGGCCGCCGCGAGCCCCGCTGCCACCAGCACGGCGAGACGTCTGCGCTCCGGCACTGTCGGCCCCACCCCCTCGCGGCCGGCGCGGACCAGCGGCGCGACGGCGCGCGCGAGCGCCGCGACGACGCGCGTCCGCTCGACCGCCGCCAGCGCCTCCCACGCCCCGATCACGCCGCAGACCGCGCCGGAGAACGCGAGCACGACCGCCACGGTCACGAGCGGCCCCGGCGACGCCGCCTGGGCGCGGCGACCGGGGCGGCCGGGAGAGCGGCAACGAGCTGGCGGGAGGCCCCGAGCGGCGGGGGCGCGGCGAGCATCATGCCGCCTTCAGCCTCGCGGCGAGCGCGTCGCCGACCGGTGCGCGGCGCTGTCCCGCGCCGTCGTGCCACGTGTACAACTCGCGCGCTCCGGTCCCGGCCGCGATGCGGACGACCTCGGCGACGGACGTGACGCGCCGGGTTCCGTCGGACAGCCGTGACTGGCAGACCACGAGGTCGAAGGCGTCGGCGACCTGCTCTCGGATCGCGGCGTGCGGGAGGCCGATGTCGGCCATCAGCGCCAGCACCTCGACGCGCCGCAGCGCCTCGGCGGGCGAGCCGGCGTGGACGGTGGAGAGCGAGCCGTCGTGACCGGTGGACAGCGCGGTCAGCATGTCGAGCGCCTCCGGCCCGCGCACCTCGCCGACGATGATCCGGTCCGGCCGCATCCGCAGCGCGTTACGCACCAGCCGGCGGATCGTGACCTCGCCGCGGCCTTCGAGGTTGGGCGGGCGAGCCTCCAGCCGGACGACGTGCGGCTGACGCAGCCGCAGCTCGGCGGCGTCCTCGATCGTGACCACGCGCTCCCCCGCGCCGATGAAGCTCGACAGCGCGTTCAGCGTCGTCGTCTTGCCGGACCCGGTCCCGCCGCAGACCAGGATCGTGCAGCGGGCGCGCACCGCGCGCGCGAGGAAGTCCAGCAGCGGCTGCGTGAGCGTCCCGTTGACGACCAGGTCCTCCGGCGAGAACCCGCGCCGGCGAAAGCGGCGGATCGTGAGCGCGGGGCCGTCGAGCGCGAGGGGCGGGAGTACGACGTTCACGCGCGAGCCGTCGGGCAGCCTCGCGTCGCACAGCGGCTCGGCCTCGTCGACCCGCCGCCCCAGCGGCGCGAGGATGCGCTCGATCGCGTCGCGCAGGTCCTGCTCGCGCGCGAAGCGCACCGTGGTCTCCTCCAGCCGCCCGCCGCGCTCCACCCAGACGGGCGCGACGCCGGAGACCATGATCTCGTCGACCTCCGGATCGCCGAGCAGCGGCTCCAGCGGGCCGAGGCCGAACGCCCGCTCGGCGATCCGCGCCGCGAGCTCCGCGCGCCGCGGCTCCGGCAACACGCCCGCCTCGCGGTCCACGAGCGCGCGGATGCGCCCAGGCAGGTCCGAGTCCTCCCCTGGCTCGCCGGCACGGGAGAGCAGCCGTTCGCGGAGATCGGCGGCGAGCGCGTCCAGGGGATCCATGGCGCGTATAGGCGCGCCGCGCGGAACCTCGCCCCCCGTCGCGGTGCCGCCGGTGGCACGGGCACGTCGGGCGCAGCCGCCCATCTGCCGGAACGATGGCGCGCCCTCGTCGACGAACGCGGGCTGCGCGCCGGAGCGGGATGATGTGAGGGCGTCGCCTGAAAGGAGCTCCGCGTGACCCTCGAGACCCGCACCGCCCATCCGCTCGATCCCCTCGGCGCCGGGGAGATCGAGGCGGCGGCCGACATCGCCCGGCGCGAGTGCCCGCCCGGCGCGGCCGTGCGCTTCGTCAGCATCGACCTGCGCGAGCCGCCGAAGGCGGAGGTGCTCGGCGGCGCGGTCGCCGACCGCCAGGCGAGCATCGTCCTGCACCTGCGCGACGAGCGCGCCGTCGTGCAGGCGATCGTCTCGCTGACGCGCGACGCGGTCGTCTCGTGGCGGCGCCGGACGGACGCCCAGGCGCCCCTGACGGTGGGCGAGCTGCTGCAGTGCGAGCAGACGGTCAAGACCGACGAGCGCTGGCAGGAGGCGATGCGCCGGCGCGGCATCGAGGACTTCGCGCTCGCGATGGTCGATCCGTGGCCGACCGGCTACAACGGCGAGGACGACGCGCCCGAGCGCGGGCGCACGCTGCGCCCGCTGACGTGGATGCGCCGGTTCGAGGGCGACAACGGCTACGCGCGACCGGTCGAGGGGCTCGTCGTGCGCTTCGATCTGGACGCCATGCGCGTGGTCGAGGTCTCCGACCACGGCATCACGCCGCTGCCGCAGCGCGACGGCAACTACTCCGAGGACGCGATCTCGCGGCCCGAGAACTTCCCGCACTTCCCGGACGGCCCGCGGCGCGACGTGCGCCCGCTCGAGATCGTGCAGCCCGAAGGCCCGAGCTTCGAGCTCGACGGCCACGCGCTGCGCTGGCAGAAGTGGTCGCTGCGCGTCGGGTTCACCTACCGCGAGGGGCTCGTGCTGCACACGGTCGGCTACGAGGACCAGGGCCGGACCCGGCCGATCGTCTATCGCGCGTCGCTGGGCGAGATGTTCGTCCCCTACGGCGACCCGAGCCCGACGCACTACCGCAAGAACGTCTTCGACCTCGGCGAGTTCGGCCTGGGCATCTGGACCAACTCGCTCCGGAATGGGTGCGACTGCCTCGGCGAGATCCGGTACCTCGACGCGACGATCAACGACGAGGACGGCCGCGCCGTGGGGATCGAGAACGCGATCTGCATCCACGAGGAGGACGCGGGCCTCGCGTGGAAGCACACCGACTTCCGCACCGGCCGGGTGGAGTCACGTCGCATGCGGCGGCTCGTGATCTCCTCGATCGTGACCGTCGGCAACTACGAGTACTGCTACTACTGGCACCTCTATCAGGACGGCTCGATCGAGTACGAGGTCAAGCTCTCGGGCGTGATCTCCGACGGCGCGATCACGCCCGGCGAGGTCCCCGCCAACGGTGCGCTCGCGGCCCCGGGCGTCTACGGGCCGCACCACCAGCACTTCTTCGGCGTGCGCCTGGACATGATGCTCGACGGGCCCGGCAACTCGGTCTACGAGATGGACTCCGTGCCGGTCCCGCGCGGCGAGGCGAACCCGCACGGGAACGCGTGGGAGGTGCGCGCGACGCTGCTGGCGCGCGAGTCGGAGGCCCAGCGCGTGGCCGATGCCCGCAAGGCGCGCTACTGGAAGATCCTCAACCCGTCGCAGCGCAACGCGCTTGGGCAGCCGGTGGGCTACCGCCTGCACCCCGGCGACGGCGTGCTGCCCATGTACGACGCCGAAGCGCACGCGATCAAGCGCGCGCGCTTCGCCGAGAAGCACCTGTGGGTCACCGCCTACGACCCGGACGAGCTGTATCCGACCGGCGACTTCCCGAACCAGCACCCCGGCGGCGGCGGATTGCCCGAGTACGCCGCCAAGGACCGGCCGCTGGAGGACGCCGACGTCGTCGTGTGGCACACGTTCTGCGCCCACCACGTCGTCCGGCCCGAGGACTGGCCGGTGATGCCGATGACGCGGGTCGGCTTCACGCTCAAGCCGGACGGCTTCTTCGACGGCAACCCGGCGCTGGATCTACCGGCGCCGCATCACTGAGGCGGCGGTTCTCGGTGTGTCCGGAAGCCGCTTGAAGTCGCGAAGCACGCGCACGTCGCGTCGGGACCGGTGAGCCCTCTGACGGCGTCCTAGCCGCGCTTCAGGCGCAGATCGAACCCCAGCTTCACCCTGTCCTCGACGCTGACCGCGCCGGCGACGCTTGGCGCGGTCACGCGGATGCGATCGTCGCGCAGCGCGCGGTCGCTCTTGAGCGTGGACACGTCGATCGCGATCGTGGCCTTGGCGATCGTGAGCGTGCCGCGCGACTCGGTCGACTGGGCGGAGCCCGTGATCGCGGAGGTGCGGCCGACCGCGTCGCTCTTGGCCGGGAGGAACGCGAGCTTCTCGCGCACGCGGTAGCCGGCCTCGGAACCCTCGTCACCGTCCAGCGCGCGACGCCGGCCGCGATGAGAAGCTTGCGCCGCATGCTGGAGAATCTTGACGAGCGCAGGCGCGGCGGGCGATCCTCGCGCGCGATGCCGACCTCGCAAGAACCGCAGACCCTGGCCGAGAGCCTCGAGGAGTACATCCGGGCCGTCCCCGAGAAGGACCGGCTGGACGCGCTGCACCGGCTCTTCTACGGCTTCTACAGCCGGATCGCGATCGTCGACCGGACGACGTACGAGCTGGCGCGCTGGGCAAAGGAGGATCTCGGCGACGTGCCGGACCTCTCGCCCTCGCTCGCGGAGGCGCTGCGAGACAACGCGCTGCACGTCGGCCGCGACCTGTTCGCGTCGCGCATGCAGACGATGACGGCGCTGCGCCTGATCTCCGGGCGCCTGGCCGACCTGCGCCCGCCCGGCGCCAACCCGGCGTTCACGCAGCGCTACGCGGTCGCGTTCGACGAGGACTGCGGCAAGCTCCGAACCTACGACCTCGCGAAGCCCGGCGAGCATCCCGACCTCCCGTACGACCCGTTCAACTACGACCCGGCGGCTGAGGAGTAGTGGGAGAGCGGCACGCCTAGTGGTCGGGCCGCCTCCGCCGACGTGGGCCGTCGACCCGGCCGCCGCGCGGGCGTTCGAGCTGCGAGCTGGGCTGTGGCAGCTGCGGCTACCGGTCGCGTGGACGCACATGACCCACGTCAACGCGTACGCGCTCGACCGTCCCGGCGGCGACGGGATCGTACTGGTCGATTGCGGCGGCGCGGGCCACCCGAGCGCGTGGGCGGCGCTCGAGCGCGCGCTGGAATTGGCCGGCCGCACGCCGCGCGACGTGCGCGACATCGTGCTCACGCACTACCACAGCGACCACATGGGGCTCGCCGGGCCGCTCGCGGTCGAGTCGGGCGCGACCGTCTGGGCGCATCCCGCGACCGCGCATCTGCTCGACGCGGTGCGCGAGCCGCAGGCCGTCTACGCGAAGCGGCTCGAGTTCGCCCGCGCCGAGGGCGTCCCCGAGGCGTGGCGGGACGCGACGGCCTCCGTCGCCGAGGAGGTCGACGGCATCGAGGATCCGCCGGAGCCCGACCTGCCGCTGCTCGACGGCGTCGCGGTCCCGACCGCGCTCGGGCCGCTGGAGGCGATCGAGACGCCGGGGCACGCGCCGACGCACGTCTGCATGCATCTGCGAGAGCACGGGCTGCTGTTCGCCGGCGACCTGGTCAGCCCGGTGTTCACGACGTTCGCCGACCTCTTCTACACGCCCGACCCGATCGGCGAGTACCGCGCCTCGCTGGACCGCGTCGCGGCGCTCGACGCCGAGCTCGGGCTGCTCGGCCACGGGCGCCCGACCGAGGACCTCGGCGCGCTGCTCGACCTCTACCGCGACGGGTTCGAGCGACGGCTGGCGGCCGTCGAGGCCGCGCGCTCGAGCGGCGCGTGGGCGGTGTCATGCGAGGCGTTCGGCGAGCCCGCCTCCGACGCCGCCCGGATCTGGAACGTGTTCGAGGCCGCCGGCTACCTGATCCACGCAGGCGTCTCGCCTAGGGGTCTGTTGAAGAACGGTCGGTTCAACAGGCCCCCTAGAAGCCGGTGATCTTCAGGATCTGGCCGCCGGCGCCCCTGAACGGGCTCTTCCTCGGCGTCCGCGCCGGGAGGATCGAGAGGTTCGAGACGTACAGCGCGCCGTCCGCGCCCACCGCGGCGCCCGACGGGAAGACCAGGGCGCTGCGCTTGAGCAGCGTCCGCGCGCCGCCGCCCGGAGCGAGCTTGACGATCGCGCCCGGGGCCGTCTCCTTCTTGAAGTTGGTCGTCAGCTCGGTCGCGTACAGCGAGCCGTCGCGGGCGAAGGCCAGGCCGGTGATCGCCGTCAGGCCGGTCGCGTAGACGCTCGGCGCGCCGCCGTCGAGCGGGATCCGCCAGACGCGCGCCTTGCCGGTGCCCGCGCCTTCAGACAGCTCGCCGGCGTACACCGCGCCGTCCGGCCCGAGCGCCAGCGAGGTGGGAACCGGCTGCGCCTTGCCGTTGGAGGGAAGCACCGCGAGCACCGAGACGTTCCCGTTCGGCGCCACGCTGAGGATGGTGTTCGCGCCCGCGTCGGCGACGATCACGCGGTCCGGCAGCGCCAGCACCGCGTACGGGTTGGAGTTGCGATCGCCCTTGATGCGGTCGAAGTTGTTCTTCCACTCCAGCTCGTCGAGCGCCGCGATCGGCCGCAGCGTGCCCGAGCCGATCTCGAACAGCTTGCCCGCCCCGTCCCGCACCCGCTTCGGCGCCGACTGCAGATCCTTCCGCGTCCCGGACGTGGTGACCGCGTAGACCTTGCCGTCGGGCGCGACGCTGACGCCGTCGGCGCCGGTCGTGAACGTGCCGTCCCGGCCGCCGGCGGAGATCAGCCCCTTGGCGACCGTGCGCCTGGCGCCGCCGGGCGCGATCGCGAGCACGCGGCTCGAGAAGCCGATGCAGTTCTGCTTCTTGGCATCGAGGCACTTCGGTCCGGCGTGGCCCGCGGAGGCGACGTAGAGCGTGCCGTCGGGGCCGATGGAGAGGCCTCTCGGGTTGTCGACTCCCCTGGCGAACAGCGAAAGCGCCGGGGCGGCCGCCGCGTGGGCGGGCGCCCAACCCAAGGCCAGGCCGGTGGCACACGCCAGTGCACCGAAAAGCGTCCGTCTCATGCGGCGACGCTACCGACCGGCCTCCACCCGGTCATCGCGCCGGGTCCGGCTTCCTACCGCGACCGAGCAACCCGGTCCTCACAGCCCATCGTCGACGCTGAGCGCGCCGACGCGGCGGCGGTCGCCCGGCGCGCGCGCGAGCAGGCGCACGTCGGCGGCGAACGATCCCGCCGCCGCGAGATAGACGGCCTGAGCGGCGGTGACGCGGAGCGTCGCCGCGACGCGCGGCGCCTTGTCCTCCCCCGCGGCCGCGCGCGCGGCGAGCACCTCGACGTTCTCGAGCGCCAGCCGGGCGCTGCCGGCCGTGCCGCCGCGGCGGTCGGTGGTCACGACGACGTCGACGTGCGCGCCCGCCACGACAGCCTGCGGCGAGCCGCTCGCGAGGACCTCGATCGCGCGCTCGCCGCGTTCGACCGACGCCTCGGGCGTCGCCGGCGCGCGCTCGATCAGCTCGCCGGTGACCACGCCGCCGGACGGCACCGGGACCGCGAGCCGCCGGCCCGCGAGCGCTCCCGCGAAGGTGGGCGGTCCCGCGGGCGCGTAGCGGGCGGGGAGCCGGCGGACTCCGAGATCCTCGAGCCGGACGACGTGGCCGGCGGCAAGCGCCCTGCGCGCCACGACCACGTCGGTCAGCTCTCCCACCTGCGCCCGCAGCGCCCGCTCGCGCCGCGAGACGTCCGTCGCCGCCAGGCCGCCGAGCGCCAGCGCGAGGCCGAGCAGCAGCAGCGCCCGGCGGCGGCGCGTCACCGGGCCGCAGGGAGCTCGAGGACCAGCCGCGCGCCCGCGCTCGCCGGCATCGCCGCCAGGCGGCCCCCGAGCCGCTCGGCGATGCCCAGCGCGATCGCGAGCCCGTGTCCGCGGCGCCGGTCGCCCGAGCGCGCGGCCAGCTCGCGCACGGGCGCAGGCAGCCCAGGCCCGTCGTCGGCCACCTCGACCCGCACGTGCTCGCCCGTCGAGCCGACGCGAACGCGAACGGTCCCGCCGCCATGCTCGGCCGCGTTCGCGACGAGGTTCGTGATCGCCTGGGCGAGCCGGAACGGATCCGCGAGGACAGTCGCCGGCGGCGGAGCGAGCGGCATGGGGCGCGGCGTCGCGGGACGGCGAGACGACCCGGCCGCCGCGCGCTCGAACGGCCACGGCGCCGGCACGGCGACGACCTCGTTCGGCGCCCCCGTGGCGGCTGACGCGCGCGGCGCGGGCAGAGTGACGACCTCGCACGAGCAGCGCGGCGCCGGCGGGGCGAGCGACCAGGCAGTGGTCAGAGGCGGCGGTGGCCCGTCGGTGCGCCACCTCGGCGCCGGAGCGTCGATCGGCTCGCCGAGCGCTGGGACGGTACGGAGGTGGCGCCGCCGCGGTGCCGGTGCGGCCGCGGCTGGAGGAAGTGGTGGTGTCGGCTCGGCGGTCTCGAGCCGGAGCTCGGCCCCGTGTGCGCGAGCGAGCGTGGTCCAGGCCGGGACGTAGGCCCTGGCGAGGGCGGTGACGTCGACCAGCTCAGGGCGATCGGGGCGGCGGGTGCCGGACGGGGCGGCCGCCAGGTCGTCGAGCGCTCGGCCGGCGCGGGCGAGCTCGAGGTCGATCGCGGCGACGCGGCCGGGCTCGGCGGCGAGGGTGCCGAGTCCCAGGCGCGCGGCGCACAGCGGCCCGCGCACCTCGTGGCCGGCGCGCGCGACCAGCACGAGGCGCCGGCGGGCGCGGAGCAGCAGCCCGCCGAGGAGAGCGGCCGCGCACCAGCCGAGCGCGGTCAGGAACACCGGCGTCATGGCTCGACCACCCCGTCCACGAGCCGGTAGCCGACCCCCCACACATTCACGATGAAGTGATCGCCGTCGCGCGCCAGCTTGCGGCGCACGCGGCAGGCGTGCGAGTCCAGCGTGCGCGTGGCGCCCTGGGCGCGGAAGCCCCAGACGTCGCGCAACAGCTCCTCCTTCGTGAAGACCCGCGTCGGAGCGCTCGCGAGCGTCTTGAGCAGCGCGAACTCCTTGGCGGCGAGCTCGACCCGGCGCCCGCGCAGCGTCGCCACGCGCCCCGCGGGATCGATCTCGAGCGCGCCGATCCGGATCCGCCCGCGATGGACGCGCTCCCGCGTGCGCCGCAGGACCGCCGCGATCCGCAGCCGCAACTCGCCGTAGCCGAACGGCTTGCCCACGTATGCAGTTATCGGTGCACTCTCTGCCGTGATCGCGATGCCGACGCCGCCGACGCCGACCAGCCGAACGTGCACGAAGTGTGGCCGCGACTTGCCGTTCGATGGGTTCAACCGAGACTCGCGCATCCGCAACGGCTATCGCGCCGACTGCCGCGAGTGCCAGGGCGCGCGCTTCGCCACGTGGAAGGCCAAGCGAGACGGCGCGCGCTAGCCGGGGGCGAACTTCACGAGCACCCGCCGGCGGCGTCTCGGGTGCGCAACCCGGTCCGGGTCGCAGTCCTCGACTCCGGCGTGGACGCGACCCGCATGCCCGCCCGGCACCGTTGATCCCCTTCTCCGACATCCCCGCAAGACTCCGTCCTCGCCTTCAAGCTCGGTGATTGCGTGATCTGCAACGTCCCACGCGAGCCATTGAAGGGTCAACAGGCGGCCGTTTGTCTTGACATCGGTTGCAGTGCGGGAGGAAACTTGGCCAGCTGCGCGGCGACCTCGGCCCTGTACCGCGTCTAGTCCGTACCAGCGGGCGGACGCGGCCACGCGGACCTCCCGCAGCGTTTCCCGGCAGGAAAGGGGGGAGCCATGCGCTCTGCTCACTCTCCACAGTGCCGCGCGCGCCAGATGGCAGGCTCGGGCCGACTGCGCGCCCGTTTTGCGCTGACGAGTTGCGCCGTTGCTCTCGCGCTGTGCGGCCCCGGCGTGGCGTTGGCCCGCGCCGACACGCCGATCGCAGAGCCGAACGACAACATCGTGCAGGCGTTCGGTCCCCTAAGCCCCGGTGAGACGTACAGCGGCAGCCTCGATTCCCCGAATGACGTCGACCGGCTGTTGCTGTACGTCAATGGCGCCAAGCAGATCGACATCGCCGTCACCAAGGTCGGTGCCGGATGCAGCGGCTCCCTCGACGCCGAGCTGCGGAACGGCGACGGCGGCTATATCGGCAGCGGCTCGCCCTCCTCCGACGGGACTGCGCATATCGGCGTAGGCGCTCCCGGCGCCGGGATTCTGCTGCTGACCTTGACAGGCACCTGCGCCGGCAACCCCTACCAGGTGGTCGCCGGCCCGGCTGACGCGATCACCACCGTCCCGTCTGGTCCCATCCCGCGCCCGTCGGCGTCGCCCAACTCGACCGCCGAACCCAACGACGACGTCGCACACGCCTCAGCCCCCGTCGCGGCAATGCAGTGGTACGGCGGAGAGATGGCCTCGCCCAACGACGTCGATATGTACGCGATCGACGTGAACGGTGCCAAGCAGATCGACGTGGCCGTCGCCAAGGTCGGCGCCGGGTGCAACGGCACTGTCGACGCCGAACTGCGGAACGCCGACGGCGGCTATATCGGCAGCGCTTCGCCGTCCTCCGACACGTTCGCGCAGATTCAGGCGACGACCGCCGCCGCCGGACGGATTTACCTGAAGGTATCCGGCACGTGCGCCGGCAATGCCTACGAGGTCCTCGCTGGCCCCGCCGACGCGATCGGGGGCAATACCGGCGGCAGAGACGGTCCGTCCGTGAAGCCCAGGGTGTTTGGGCCCGGCGGGATCGTCGTCTCGCCATCGAACCGTCGCTGCCTGAGCCGGCGCAACTTCCGCATCCGCATCCGCAACATCCATGGCGTGACGGTCGCCGCCGCAGCGGTATTCGTCAACGGCCGCCGGGTGCGTCTCATCCGCGGGCGGCGGCTGCGCGCCCCGGTCGACTTGCGCGGCCTGCCGAAGGGCCGCTACACCGTCCGCATTCGCGTATTCACCACCGACGGGCGCACCCTGACCGGGCAACGCAAATACCGCACGTGCAGCCCCAGGCGCCCGGGCGGCTCTCCGCCGTTATGAGAGGACGACGACGCGTGATTCTCGCCGCGGCGGTCCGCGGTGCTGCTGGCCGCCGCGTGGGGTTCGTGCTGGTGGCCGCCAGCACCGATTCGGACCGGCAGCCGAGCGCGACATCGCGTGATTCAACGGTGCGGCCGTCGCGTCCGGCGCTCGCCGGCGTACGGTTCCCGTCTCGGCGCGTCCGCTACCCGGCGGCGTGGCCGCGAGAGCTTCGCTTTCCGCGGGAGTTCGTGCCCGTGCACGCCGCGGCGGGCCGCTTTGGCGGCGGGCCTGGTTACGTCGCGGCGCTGCGCCGCGGCGGCAGCGCCCGCGCCGCCGCGGCGGCGGTCGCGGCGTTCTTCCGTCAGCGCGGCTGGCGGATCGCGCGCCGGACGGCGCTGAGCACGGGCGGATACGTGCTGACGATCGCCGGCCCCTCTGGCCAGGACTCAGCGTCGGTGGTCATCGACCGGCACGCCGGGCGCCAACCAGTCGCCCGCATCGTCGCGGCGGTCCTGACGTGACCGGCACGGCTGCCCTCGCCGCGCAAAGTACGCTGTAATGGTCGCCATCTCGCGGGTGCCGCGTTCCACACTCATCGGCTGGCCGGTCACGGGAACTGAGTGCCATGTGGCGCACACGATTCCACGCTGCGTTACCGAAGTCGCGGAGCAAACTGGTTCTCGGCCTGACTGTCGGGATGGTGACTGTGGGTGTCGCGGTCGGAGTGGCGGTGACGCTGCTGTCTGGCGGCCACACATCGGCGACACCGATTCCGCAGGGCAGCTACCAATGTTCGCCACCGCAGGGGTCAGCGCCCGCGACGGAGGTACGGTGCGCGTCGCCGGCGCCACGTTGTCGGTTCCGCCCGGCGCGGTCGTCGGCAACGGCCGGTTGATCGCTCGGGTGCGGCGTGCAGGCCGGGTGTCTTCGACGCGCCTGGGAACGCGGGGAGCGACGCTGGCGTTCGCCGGACCTTCGGTGTCGTTTCGGATCGCCGGCGCCAGTCTCCGCCGCACCGCCAAACTGACGTTGGCGGTTCGCCGCGACGCGCTGCCACACGAACGGAAGATCTCCAGTCGCGGCGATGTCGCATGGTTGGTGTTCCATGACCAGGTGCGGCGCCGCTGGAGAGCGGTTGCCAGTCGCTACGACGCCTCCTCGTCCACGGTGACTGCCAGCGTTAGCCATCTGTCGACGTGGGCGCCGCTGACGTTCGACTGGCAGGGCATCGCGCTGCGTGTGCGCCAGGCGATGTCGGCGTTGGGCTCCGGCCGCGCTCCGCAGAAGATCTGCTCGACGCCTTCCGGCTTGTCGGTCAGCGACGCGGGCGGCCGTGACCCGCCGGTGTACGGGTGCGTGAGCGATGTGTCCGGCAACCGGCTGGCCGTCGATGTCACCAGCAACCGCGGCTCTGCCATGGTGCTGCGCCCGCCCGACGAAGCCGCCGCGGGCACACCCTCCTATGCCGGTTTCGAAGAGTGGTTTCGTTCCCGCGATCAGGTCACACAGTCACTCGGCGGCCGTTACCTCGCCGGGGGGTTAACACGCTGCATTTCACGGCGCCCGCCTACGGGCCTGCGATCACGTTCACCGCCGAGAAGACCCCGAAGACCGTCGCGGTCGACACGGCGGTGATGCTTGCAAACGCGGGCTTCGACGTCCGGACTGCCGGCTACGGCAACTGCATCTTGGACGCGGTTACCCGCAGCGAACCCGCGTCGCTGCGCGACGCGCCGGGGGTGGCTGTCGAATGCTTGCCGGTGCTCGCCCAGCTGGACACGATCTTGGTGGACGCGTGGCACGCGCTGCAGGCCGTCGTGTTGGGGGTCATCAACACCTTTGACGGGGTGGGTGACTGGCTGACCGGCGCGCACGGAGCGGTCACCGTGGGCTCAGGCTTCTCCGACCCGACGGCAAAAGCAAGGGCAGCTCCCAGCGCATCCTGCCGATCTACGGCAGGTAACGGACACTCCGTGCGGCATGCGCAGCGCCGCGAGCGAGCCCATCCGTAACCCCGATGGTGTTGCGGCATTGGATGTAGAAGGCCGGGGCGCGCCCGTCCCGTTCACGCGAGACGGGCGTCGCTCTTTAAGCCTGCTGATCGAGCATGCAACGCGTCGGCGGTGGCCGGCGCGTCGGGCTACCCGCCGACCGCAGATCTTGACGCCGTGCGAGTGCGGGTGGACACTGAGCATATGGTTTCGGAGCGCTCCGGTCGTGCCATAGGTGCAGCCCCAGTGCGAGGCCCAGCGGCCCACCAGGAGGGGTAAGGCCATGGCTACGCCAGATGCGGGCGGCGAAGCGAGGCGCGCATCAACTAAGCGCCGTCTAGGTGGGCGTGGCGCGTTGACTGCTGCGGCCGCGGTTGTGGTGATCGCCGCGGTGCTAGCACTGACGCGGCCGTGGTCGGGAGAGACAGGTCCAGCTAAGCGCGTCGGGCCTCGGACTGCCGGAGGAGACCAACAGCAGCAGCTGCGACAGATTCAGCGCGGTCTGAGCTCGGGGTCTGCTCGCGCGCTGTACTCCTTGTTGGCGCGACAGACGCGCGGAGGCCAGGATCTGTCTGCGTTCGCGGGTCGCGTGTCGCGCCAGCAGCGACGCACCGGCCCAGTAACTAACGCCCGGTTCGTCGGAAGGCCGCAGCTCGTGCACACCGCGGTCGGACCAGTGATGACGGCTCGGCTGCGCTTGGCCTACGCCCATGCCGGCGCCGCTGTGTACACCGCCTATCTGGTGCGTGAAGGAACGAGGTGGAAGCTGTGGTACACGCGGCCGTTGAAAGCGCAGCGATGAGCGGGAAGCTGCGAACGCTGATCGTGCTCGTCGTTGTCGCGGTCTGGGTGGGATCCACCGCCGACCGCGTCGTTGCGGCACCGAGCGGCAACCCGCCGGTCATCTACCTGCACGGCATCAGGACCGACGCTTGCGACCTACAGCACCCGCCGGCTCTCATTGCCCGTATCGCGGCGAAGCTGCCGCAGGACGGACTGTCCACGCAACCGGGGATAAAGCGCCCAGGGTGCGAGGACACAACCAACCCACTGAGCTTCCACTACGTGCCCGACAAGTCAGGGATCGCCGACCAGGACATCGCCGAGGGTGGCACGAGCCTCAGCGGGGCGGACAAGAACGCTGACGCTCTTCACGCTTACATCGCCTCGCTGATTGCCCACGGGCATCCGAAGACGCTGCTTGTCGGATATTCCTTGGGCGCGCTGATAATCCGCCGCTACCTCGCCAAATACAGTGACGAGGCCGACGCGCATATAGCGGCCGTCGTGTTCACCGAAGGGGCGGTGCAGGGGTCGATCTTGGCGGCGGTTGCCGGAACAGCGGCGCACCTGCTGGGGACGTCAAATCTCGTTGACCAGTTGCGCGCCGTTGAAGATGTGTGCGGACTCGGCAAGGCGGCGACCGAGGCGATGGGCGGCGGCTTGCCCGGAGCGGGCCTGTGTCTTGCCGCCGCGGCCCAGTCCGCGACCTGGATCGACCAGCCCAGCTCTAACGCTCAACGTGACCTGACGCCTCGCAGCGCCATCATCGCCTCCAACGCCAAGACGCCGCTGCCTAAGAGCATCCGCTACCTGAACCTGCCAGGCAGTATCCGGCTGATCTACCCGAGCCTCTCCGTAGGGCTGTGGAAGTTCCAGCCCGACGCGGTTGATGTAGGCGACACCATATTGGGACCGGGCATCGACGATCCGACTGCCACGCCGCTGTGGGGCGGCGCGCACTTCTGGCCCCAGGGCGACGGGTATGACGCCCAGCAAGCGCTGATCCGCACTGACTGCGAGCTCTCGCGAGTCAGCTTCAACGAGATCTTGGCGGCCATAGCTGCGATGGCTGTCGACGCGACCGCCGGCGTCCGAAACGTCGACGCCACCATCCGGCAGTTGACCGACCTCCAACGCTGCGTCTTCGATGCGCCCGCCAATCACATCCACCTGCCCGAGCTCCTCGACACGGCAACCGACGAACAAGGCCAAGCGGCGTCGGACCGGGTCGTCGACTTCCTCGTCGAAACATGCCGAAAGGCGCAGCTCGGCAACTGCGGCGCCGACTGGCGCAACCACAACTACACCACAGACTGCCCCGTCAACAACAAGGTAACGGTCAAGCTCATTAACGGGCGAAGCCGTGAGATCGACCGAAACAACGCGAAATTCGTCGTCAGTGTCGAAGCCCTCGCCACCGGGGATATGACGAACGACGGTCTCGCTGAAACCGCGGTGATGCTGTTGTGCGCGCCCCCTGGAAGCAGAGACGGCAGCCAGGACGTCCAGGTCTTCGCGGGCGATACCGCCCAGATGTTTGCGCATCTACCGCGGCTGCACGGCATAAACGGCTCCTCGCTCCCAGCCGAATACGTGCCCGTGCACCTCAATGTTGCTGACGGCTTTGAGATCAAGGACGGCCGCCTGGTAACCGACATGGTGTTCCCCGAGTGCCCTGACGGTCACATACTGTACACCACCCCCGTGTCGTGGGAATGGAACGGCAGCACCTTCGTCACTAACGACCAGCCGCCCGACCACAGCGAGACGGACTGCAACGCGACGGCCGGTGGCACTGGAAATACGGGCGGGACCGGGTCCTCGACCAACGGAACGGGACGACGCAGGGGCAGCTGGTGGTCGGGCGACATGACCGGCTCGGGCCAAGTGGCGCTTCAAAACAGCATCCGCGAGGTCATCCAAAAGGACCTGGACGCCGATCCGCAGGCGGCGCGTCAGGTCACCGTCAAGCCTGTTAGCTGCGCGGAACAGCCCGTGAATGACCTAACCCTGTGCGGGATCACGCTGTACCGCGACGCCACCCACGTCATCCCGATGCTGGTCTCCGTCGAATTGAACGGCTCGCATTGGCAAATCCTCGGGATCCCAGGCCTCGACCCTGGCGTTAAATCGCCGCCAGGTGTCAAGAACCCATGGGGCCCCTGAATCAGAAGCGGCCTTCGACGTCGGTGTGCTGCGGACGATCAGGCGACGCTGCCGCGGGCGGACATCGACTACTGGCGCGACCTAGACCTCGGCGGCGTCTGGCACGGCGAGAAGACGCACCACCTCATGGAGATGCTCTACGAACCACAACGCCGTCGAGCACCGCTTCCTGGACCCCGAGCTGGAGGCGCTGCGCGTCGAGCTGATGGACGCCGTGGACTGCCTGATGGGCAAGTTCGCGACCTACTACGGCGCGTCGCACAAGACCCTGGACGCGGTCTTCGAGTTGGGCGACGCCGAGTGGAGGCGCGACAACCCGCCGGAGGGCGAGCGGTATGAGCGCTTCGAGGCGCGCCGCGAGGAACTCAACGAGGCGGCCGCCGACTCGTCCGCACCTATGACGTGCTCATGGTGGCGGCGCAGCCCCTGCTGCCGGGTGCCTTCAACGCCCCGGCCTGACCACTGGGTGCGAGCGTGTCTTTGGCGTCAGCTAAGCCGGGCGGTACGAGCGGTACGCATCAGCTAAGCGAAACCGGTCGCGGATCCGGGTGACGCAAAGCGCCTGTTCACGGGGGATTCGACTCCCGGGGAGACTGTAAACCGGACCGGGCCGGCGGGGCGAGGGCGGCCTCGAGGCTGCTTTCGGAGCACTTAGGAGGGAGATCGGAGGTAAGCCAGCCGGCCTTGGGAGGGAACGGGCCGTCGCGCGGGCTGATGTGGTCGCGCAGGCTGCCGGTCAGTGGGTCGACCCCGTAGGGCTCGCTGGGCGTGATGTCGTCGTTGGACCGGCGGTCGACCAGGTCACGCAGCTCGCCCGCCGCGAGCGCCTTGCGTGGGGGCCGTGATCGCGGCGGTCGGCGCGCGGCGAGCGAACGGGCTGGGTGCCGGGGCGACGCGCGTGGCCGGGCGCGTTGGGTCCTGCTGCGGTCGCTGCGCGCTCGAGGCGCCGCGGGGGAGCGCGTCAGCGTCAGGTGGGTCGCCCCGCAGCAGCCACGAGCCGTCCCGCCGGCGCACGAGTTCGCCGCGGTCGGCGAGCTCGGACAGGGCGCTCGAAACCGTGGGCCTGCGTGCACCGACGAGCTGCCCGAGGGTGCGGTGCGTGAGCGCAAGCGGCAGGATCACGCCGTCGCCCGAGACGCGCCCCCAGCGCTCGGCGAGGTGCCAGAACAGCGCGAGGAGGCGGCGGTCAACGCGCGTGAGCTGCGATATGGCCTGGCTGGTCGCAAGACGGCGCGAGCGCTCGCTCAGGCGGTCAAGCAGCGCCGCGGTGAGCTCGGGGTAACGCGCGGCCTCCGCCGCGAACCGCCGGTCGAGTACCGCCACCATCGAAAGCGAGAGCACCGACCACGTGCCGCGCACGGGCACGAGCGTCGTGCGGCTGGCAGACGGCCATGGCCGAACGAGATCGCCGGCGCCAAGCAGCTCGGTACTCACCTGGTCGGTGACCACCAGCTCGCGCGAGAGCACGCCCCGGAGGATGAGCAGCCCCAGGTGATCAGCCGCGGCGACGGCCAGCCGCGAGACGTCCCACGGTCCGACCGCGAGCCGGTGCGTGCGGACGACGAGCTCTCGCGTCGCCTGTTCGCGGCGGGTGTCGCTGAGCAGGGCGCCCAGATCGGGGTCGGCGTCGAGCAGGCAAAGCGTCTCAGCGGTCCGCGGCTCCGGCATGACGCCCTCCTCTTAAACGACGGTAACGGGCGGGCCAAGGCTATACCGAAATCTAGCCGCTTGTCCAACCGATGAACACTGATTGGCCAATGTGTCTAAACCCGGCACCGAGACGTCCTGAATGATCGGCGTGGCGGCCTGCCACGCCGCGCCTAAGGCGAGTTCTACGCGGCGGCTGTCGAGCGGACCGGCGCTGCGGCGTAGGTCGGGTTCGGCGGCATCAGGCAAGCTTGAAACCTCTCAGCATTCGGTGTTTTTCGCTACTAAGCGCGCGGCTCTGACTCCTCTGGCGTGCCGGCGCGGGCGTCGGCGTACGTGGTGAAGCGCGCGCGCTGCTGGTCGTGGGTGTGCGTCGTCGCGCCGGCCTGCTCGTACGCGGTCATCGGCTCTCCCGTGTCATCGTCGGCCCCACCGGTCGGGTGCTCGCGTTCCAGGAACCACGCCTCGGCTCGCCAGTCCTCGCGCGCGGCGAGCGTCACGGTCGCGACCGGGTTCGCCTCGGCCTCGGCGCGCGCCAGCACGATCGCCTCGCGGTAGTCATCGTGGCGCTGCATCCACTCGTAGTGCGACGACGGGGCGACGCCGCAGGCGCGGACGGCGCCCTCCACCGTCGAGCCCGTGCGCACGAGCGCGGTGATGCGCTCGCGCCGCTCAGGTGTCAGCTTCGTGCGGCGTGCCAGCGGTTTCCGGAGTCGAGTGGCAGATCAACGGCCGTTTTTTCCGCGACGCAGCCCGCGGCTCTGTCCCTACTTCTCGTTCCAGAGCTTGACCCCCCTCCCTGACCCCTCGACGGCCGAGGCGTGACGTACCGTCCCCGGAATGAAATGGCTGCCCATTCCAGAAAGCCACGGTGCTCGGTTCGCCGAGCTGGCGGCCGTCTTCTCCGCATGCCGAGACGCGTTGCGCGACGTCGCGCATGAGACGGACTGGCGGGCTGCATCGGGGTCGCTGGCCGATCAAGATCATCACGACCTGTCGAATCATGAGCCGCCCTATCCAACGCACGCGGTGCGCGCGATTCCCGAGGTTCTCTACTCGTACCTGTTCGGCGCCGGCGAGCAGCTCGGCGGCCTGGCCGCTCTCTACAAGTGCCGGGAGGTACTTCTTACGCCCGGCGTTTTCGTCAGGACTGGCCTGGAATTCTGCGCGCACGTTGTGTGGGTCCTTGGCACGCCGGTGCAGCCCGTGGATGACCGGCTCGCGCGGGCCTACTTGGAGCGCTACGTCAGCTTCGAACAGGCAAAAATGAACTTGGGTCGCCTACTCGGTAAGACCGACCCGCAATACAGCCTGGAGCGCTGCAGGTTCGAGGAGTGCAGGAACGAGGCGCAGAGCATCTTCCCTGCACCGACCGCCGATGGTGATGGCCGCGCGATGTTCCGAGGCCAACAGATGCCGGGCCTCGAGAAGTGCGTCACCGTGATGTTCGAGTCCGCCGAGCCGCCGCTCTCCTCGGCTCGCAGCGAGGGCATCTACGGCCTGATGTCGAACTTCTCGCATCCGACGTTGTACGCGATTACGCGGCTGTGGGCCTTGGTAGAGCGCGACGGCGAGGTCGTACCGAAGTTGCAACTCGGCCTCGAAGATCATGAGCAGCGAGCCCGGATCGCGGTCGTGGCGTTCTATACGGCTTTCACCCGAACGATGATCTACAACGGCTGGACAAGCCCGAGTCACGGCAGGATGACGGCCGAAATTGACCGCCTGCTGCCCGGCACCCTCGTGCCGTGATCTCGGCGCCGCCGCCGGCTGAGTCATCCGGGCGCGTAGAGCTTGAGAGCACCGGGGTACCCGCGCGGGTCTCCACGGCGTCTAGGCCGTCGCGCAGGAACTCGGGGTTGAAGCCGATCTCCAGCGGGCCGCCCCAGACCGCCCGAGGCGGCCGGCGTCGCTGAGCGGGCTGCGCGACACCCGACGGCCGGCCGGCATGTGAATGCCTCACGGTTTGACGTCAGGCAAAGTAGCGGTATGGACAACCTCGCAGGATCTGTTCGAGCGGAGCTGAGCAAGCTACACGCGCGGGAACTTGGAGCGTGCGATGCACTGGCCCAGTTCGCGGTGGACATCAGAAGTCCGTGGGGCGGCCGGTCACTCGATACCGACCATGAGGACGAGGCGGTCTTGGCGGTCATCTTCGCGCGGACCTTCAACACGTACTTGGCCGCGATCGAGCTGGCGCGCATGGGCTTCGGCCAGCAGGCGGCGATGCTAAACCGCTCCCTGTTCGAGGACATGATCGACGCCCATTGGGTGACCGTGAACCCGGAACTGGCTGCTCAGCGGCTCAAGGAACACCATCTCCACGGTCGGATGCTGCTCGCCGATGCGGTGCGAGCCGAAAAGCTGATGCCGGAGGATGAGATCCCCACGTTCGACGCGGCCCGACGCGCCGAACTCGACAAGATCTTCGGCGACTACGGCGAGAAGTCTTGGACCGGCCTCAGCCTCCATGCTCGCGCGGAAGCCGTGACGCATCTCTGGGGCGATGAACCCGGCGGACAGGATGCCCTCCGTCACTACCGCCGCATCGTCCACCGCGAGAACAACCAGATCCTCCACCTGAGCGCATTCTCGATCGGCAGCCAGGTTCGGGCGAGGACCGAAGACGCGCTCACCCTTCGGCTTGGGCCCAGCGACGATCACGTCGGCAAGGCGCTGCTCGCCGCCTTTTGGACGTTCGGCCAGACCATCAGCCTCATTCTCGACACCTTTGGGTTCAAGCTCGCCGAGCGCTGGAAGGCGGTCTATGAGGACCAGGCAGCCGCATTCGAGTCCGAAGATGGGACAAGCTAGACCCGGCCGTCAGGGTCGGGGCGCGTGGTGTAGATCGACAGCCCGCCGCATGGCTGCGGCGGCCACGACCACGCCGGTATACATCTGGGCGCGTGCGCTCGCCGATCTGGCCGAGTTGCGGCAGGAGCAGCGCGACCCGCTCCTGGCAGCGCTCGTCGACTCGCACTACATGCGCTTCACCGCGGAGCCGTTGGGTGGCGAGTTGCGGTGGCACGCCGAGTGGTGCCTCCCGCCGCTCGCGGAGATGGACGCGGCCGTGGTGGCGGTGCTCGAGCAACGTGGCCTCGGCGGTTCGTCGCCCAGTTCGGATGCTCGCGTGAGCGCCGCATCCACTTCCTCAGGGTCATAGACGAACGCACGCTCGAGGATCGTGAACATGTCCACCGTGGCAGGGACCCGACGTAGCAGGCCCGGACCGGCGTCAACCCAACGCACCAAGGCGTAGTAGGTCACGAGCGAAGATCGCAGGCAACGCGGCGGGATCGAACTCCTCCGGTCTGCTGTCGGGGCGAGAGCGCTTGGGCGATACAGCACAACGTGCGGGATTTGCCGACATCGTTGGCGCCGAGCAGCACGGTGACGGTGTCCATGGGAAAGAACGCGGCACCACCCCCGGTGACGCACGGCGGAATCTCGACGCCCACAAGTTGCATCGCGCGGACTGTATTCGTGATCACAGCACCGCGCTCGAGGTGGACCGGGACGCTGGGCATCGAGTACATCGAGTCGGTGGAGGTGGAGGCGCGGCGTTGGACCCGGCCGGGGGTCGTCGCGCACTTCGTTGCTCGATGCCCGGCGCGCCTTTGAGCGTCGTGACGCGGAGACGCTCGCCTTTGAGCGTCGTGACGCGGAGACGCTAGTAGAAGGCGTGGCGGAACTTCGTGCCGTTGCAGAAGCGCCGCAGCTTGGTCCCCATCACCGATCCGTGACTGCGGTTCTCACTCGACGGCACGTAGTCGACGTCGGCCTTCCAGCCGCGCGGATCGCTGCCCCCTACGAGCCCCGCCCCGCGTCCGCGCCCGAGCGCCGGCGGGTTACTCGTCGCGGTCGTAGCCGTCCCTCGTCGGCGAGCTCTCCAGCAGCCGCGCGCGCCGCGCGTCGGCGCCGGCGCGGTTGAGCACCAGCACCTTCGGCCAGCCCTTGCGGATCGCCGCCAACGCGTGGGGCGGATCGTCGGGTACTTCGTCCCGGAGAAGCCGATCGGCTGCACGCCCGACGGCTTGCTGCAGCTCGGCGTGGACGGCGCCGGGGTCGGCGTGGGCGCCGGAGCCGAGCCGCCGTCGTTGCCCGGCTTCAGGCACGGGCACGGCAGCGACTCGCAGTAGATCCCGTCGCCGTCACCGTCGCGCGTGTCGGCCGCCCGCTGCGCCTCCGCCTGGTTGGCGTAGTCCGCGCACGTCGCCGCCGCGTGGGCAACCGGCGCGTCGAGCGCTCGCGCGTGCGCCGCCGGCGCGAGCAGACCGAAGACGACCAGCGCCGCGATGACGGTGCGCACGATGAGACACCTCGATAGAAACGCTGAACCTCCCCTGAGTAGACACTCTAGTTGTCGTCGGCTGCGGCCGTCGCCAACCCGAGTGGAGCGGGAGGGATGAGGACTGGCGCCCGCCTCAGGTGCTACACCAGAGGTCGAAGGAGCCGTGCGCGATCTCGGCGACGTAGACGTCGGCGGCGAGGAGGTTGAGGTGGCGCGTCTGCGCGGCCGCCTTGCTGAATCCGGGCTGGACGATCGTGACCCGCAGCTCCGGCCGCCGCTGGCGGGCGAGGTCCTGAAATGCGAGCAGCGTGGCGCCGTCGCCGACCATCAGGCCGGTGATCTCCTTCTTCTGCCGGTTGCGCTCGCGGCGGATGAGGTTCGACACCATCGCCGCGACGTTCTGCCGGTGGTGCGCGCTGCGCTGCGCCTGGCCGCAGACTTCGTAGAGGTCGCCCAGGCGGGCGCCCGTCTCGGGCGACGACGAGTACTTGCAGTGGACCAGGTGGACGAGGAGGCGATTGCCATCGTCCTTGAGCGCGACGAGGTCGGCGACCTCGCCGGTCCCGTCGTCGTCGACGACGACGTCCCAGTCGCCGAGGCCGAGCAGGTGCGTGGCCGCACCGGCCTGGACCGTGCGCGGGTCGCGGTCGGCTCCCTGCGACTCGCGCGTGACGTCGATGTCGCCCCAGCCCAGGGCGACGAGCCGGTGCAGGTCGATCGGCGGCAGGTCGCGCTGTAGGTCGTAGCGCACGCCCGGCCCCTCGACGAGCACCTCGTCCTCGAACCAGATGGTGGTGCCCTCGCGGTCGAGGTAGGCGCTCAGCGGCTCGGGGTCGAGCCGCTCGCGGATCACAAATGCCTCGGCGGCCAGCGGGCAGTGGACGAGGCGGCCGTCGTCGACGACCGCCTCGTATGGGAGCTCGTCGCCGTCGGCGCGGACGTCGAAGCGGATGGGGCCATCGGTCCGCTGGTCGACCAGCGCGAGCTCGACATCGACGATGAGCGACTCGGCCGCGCCGACCTGGAGCTTCACGCTCTCGCCCATCCCCGAGATCGGCATCCACGGCCAGTCGATCGCGAGCGGCATGAGCGCCGGGCGCTCCTCGAGCGGCCGCGGGCGCACGAAGTCGCGGAACAGCGCGTCGAGGTTGAGCGAGTCGTCCTGGAGCTTCGGCCCAAGGGCGCGGCACCACCGGACCCAGTCCAGGACCGACTCCGCGGCCTGGTGGCTCCAGATGCGCCCTCCCTTGCGCGCGGCGCCCATCGTGACGCGCTCGCCCTTATCGAACGCGACGACAAAGATGTTCGTGTTGGACTTCGACTGCTGTTCGGCGACGGGGAAGCCCTCGTAGACGTCCGAGCCGACGTGCATCGAGAACCGCCGCTGCCGTTGCGCAGGTCGATGACCCCGACGTTCGTCGGCGTCGGGCGCTGGAGCTCCCCGAGGACGCGGAAGACACGGTCCTCCGTGATTCGGCTCGCGCTTTCGCCACACACCGCCTCCGCCAGGTTCTGGTGCAAGCTCTCGAGGTCCGAGCTGTTGATGTACAGCAGCGCCCGCGCCTTGTGCCAGTGCAGGACGTGCAGGTGGTGCGCAACGTTCTCCACGGACTGCAGGTGCGCCCACCTCACCGCGGAGCGGCTCTCGACGACCATCCACGCGACGCGCTCGCCGACGTTGACGGTCGGCGGCGAGACGATCTGCTCGAGCGTGAAGAGGTCGCGCAGCCGGTCGGGTCGCCACTCGGCGCATTCGGTGTCGTAGACGACCGTGCTCATCTTCGGGCGCAGTGCTTGGATGGAGATGGCGTCGCGGTCCGCGTCGCCGAACGCCGCGTCGAAGACGTCGAGCTCGCGGACCTCGTCGATCGCCTGCGTTGCCAGGGCCTCGATGACGGCGTCCCACTGATTGCCTTCCGCGTACAGCATGCGCAGGCGCTCGTCGTAACCCGGCTCCGGCCGGGCGACGACGGCCGTCGCGGTGCCAAGGTCGGGGCGGCTGCGCGCAAAGCGGCCGATGAACTGCAGGGCGACGCCGAGGCTGCGGTGCGGGTCGTGCAGCGCGGCGACCTTCAGCTCCGGGAAGTTGAAGCCCTCGCCGAGCATGTCGACGCAGACCACCACGCGGCTGCGGCGTTCCGTGATGGCCTCCAAGGCGGCCCGGCGCTCGCCGGCGGCGAGGTTGCTGTGCAGGATCTGCGGATCGAACTCCGGCGCGAGCTCTCGGTAGATCGGCAGGACGTCATCGCGCGCGCGGCGGATCTGGTTGACCCGGGCCATGATCAGGTGGTCGAAGCCCTTCTTGCGGTCCTCCCTGAGGCGGGCGATCGCCTGTTCGGCGACGGCCCGGTCGGGGTCGGCGAGCGCGACGACGGAGATGTACGAAATCGGCTGGAAGTACCCGAGTTCCTGCGCGCGGCCGAGCGGGAACGAGTAGATCACACGGCCGCCCAGCCGCTCCCCGTCCTTGCGGTACGGCGTGGCGGTGAACTGCAGCACTGGCTTGCCGGCGAACATGTCGCGTATCCGCGCCCAGCTCTTCGCGGCGACGTGGTGCGCCTCGTCGACGAAGAGGTGCGTGCAGCGGTCGGTCAGCGCCGCGACGAGCTCCTCGCTGGACGCGTTCAGCGCGTCCGGGGTCGTCACGATTACGTTGCAGCGGTCGGTAAACGCGCGGACGTCGGCGGCCTTCGCGAAATGGTGCTCAATGCGGCCGACGACGGGGCCGGGCATCACTGCGTCAAGCACGCCGGCCTTCGGGAGGACCCCGTAGGTCTCGAACGCCTCGGCGATCTGGGTACGAAGATTGTCCGAGGGGACGAGGACAAGGACCCGGCGCAGCTGCTCGCCCGCGAACAAGGCGACCATCGTTTCCGTTTTGCCGGTGCCCGTCGGGAGCACCACGGTGGCTGGTTCGTTCGAGCCGGTCGACCAGTGGGCGAGGATCGCGTGCAGCGCGCCGGCCTGCGGGATGCGGAGCCCGGGCTCGCCAGCGGCGGCGTCCTCGGTCCGGAGAACGAACCGCCCTGCCAGCGATGTACGGACGTCCTCGGGGTCCGAGACGCGCTCGCTCGTGACCCAGCGGAGCTCCTTCGGGTCAAACGGCGCCGGGAGCGCGTCGAGCAGCGTCCGCGGAAGCTCCAGCCCTAGCATCCCCGGCGGCGTGTGGCCGCGCTCGCGGACGGGATGGCGTGACCCGTCCGCCGCGACAGCGGACCACACCCCGTCGTCGCCCTGCTCGAGCCGCGCCGGCTGCGGCAGCGCGAGCTGCTGGCGCGCGCCGTTGCCGTCGACGACGTGGCGTTGCGACCACCGTTCGGGAAGCGCGATCTCGGCATCCATCAGGTGGATGGTCGCGCTTTGCCCGGATGGCTCCGCGTTCAAGAAGGCTTGTATATGCGAAGTGCTCGTCTCGGCGGACGCGAAGCCGAGCGGCTTTCTTCCCCGTGCCCTGGTTTGTTCGAGCGTGCGGCCAAACTACGCCCGCTCGTGCGCCCGTCTTACGAGCACGGCGCGATCCTATCCGCAGCCCCTTCAACGTGAAACCATGCGCGTTCGCGCGAAGCGGGATGCCGTCGTCGCTCATCTCAGCGGTCTGGAAATCCGCGGCGCTGTCGGCTACCCGCGGAAGATCACAGTCTCGGTGAGATCGAGCCGGTCGGTCAGCGACGAATCGCGGTAAAGCTCGAGGATTGCGCGATAGCGCTTGTGGCGATCGGGGGTCGGTAGGAACAGATCCTGGCCGCCGCTCTCGGAGCAGGTCGTCGGAGTGACGATCGTGGCAATCGCGCGGTCTTGGCCGGGGACGACCGCGCCGAGCGTCCCGTCCCGCTCGATCTCGACGAGCGACCAGGTGATGTTCAGCTTCCAGTTCCTGAGCCCGCTGGTCCGATAGCTGAACCGGATCTCGGCACCAAGCGGGTTGGGCTCGCTCGCGAGGTCCTCGCGACGCCCGCCACTGCGGACCAGGTGATCGTGGAAGCGGACGCCCGGGAACACGGGGGCGCCGGTGAAGTCGGCGCTGGACTCCCCGAAGCACGGCTTGAGATCCGGAGCGACGGTGAACAGCGCGCCGAGTGCGGCCGCGAGCGTCGTGATCAGCACTCCGACGGCCGCCAGGAGGCGCGCCACGCGTCCGTGGCCGGCGCGCGCACCCGTCGGCTTGGTCAGCTCAGACCGGCGCCAGTACCGCCGTGGCGGGACTCGAGCGCGAGTGCTCGGTCCCGCGCCGACACGGCGTGGAGCGCGCACGTTAGCGCCGGAACCTTGCCAATATCGTCTTCGGGGCGGTGACGCGGATCGAGCAGGTCGGACTGCGGCCGCTGCAGAAGCCGCCGCTCCAGCCAGCGAAGCGCCGGGCGGGAACCGCCCGTAGCACGAGTGTGGTTCCGATGTAGAACAAGTGCTCGCAGTCGAGCAGCCGTCCGGTAGCCGTGCCGCAGCGGATCGGCCCGCCCGAAATGAGTCCGGGCCCCGACACTGACACGTTGACGCCGTAAGCGGACCTCGCAGAGGGCAGCGGGACTCCGACGCTGACGTCGGTCGGCCCGTCGACGATCAGCCGGCACGTCGTGCTCGCTCCTTGGCAACTACCGCCCCATGAGGCGAAGGGTGCGGCCAGCGTAACCTCGGTGCCGACCGCGAAGGAAGCGTTGCAGGCCGGCGGGCAGTTGATGCCGGGGGGCGTGCTCGTCACGCGCGTTCCCGACGTCAACGTCGTGACGCTGAGTGTCGACGCATCGGGAGCCGGCTCCAGGCGACGAAACGCCGCCGTTGCGTCGTCGCGGCTTCCGACGACTAGGGGGCACGGGCCCGCAGGGCGGCCATGGCAGTCATCTCCCCATGAGTCGAAGGCGCCGCCCGACGCCGCTTCAGAGCTCAGCTGCACCACGGTGTCCTCACCGAAACGCGCCCCGCACACGTTGCCGGACGCTCCGCACCGGATTCCCGGCGGTTGACTGACTATGGTCCCGGGGCCGCTGACGGTCACGTCGACGTAGCGGAGAACGCGAGTGAAGACCGCGCGAACATGGGCGCCGCGATCCATCATCACGGCGCAGCGGGTCGCCGACCCGACGCAATCGCCGGTCCATCGCGCGAACTCGGAGTGCGCCGCCGGCTGGGCCTCTACGACCGCGACGCTTCCGCGGACGTAGAGTTCGGAGCACCGGCCACACACGACGCGTCCATCTCCGGTCGTCACCTGCCCATCGCCCTCCGTGGTGATGCTCAGCATGCGTCGCTGCCGCGCCCGTTCGCCGGCGGCGATCGTTGCCCGCGGCCCACCTGAGGGAAGCTCGAACGTCGGCCGGCCAAGCGCCGGCACCGGCCACGGCTGCACCGGAACGGTTCCCACCGCCGGCGTCGCCGGTACGACGCACGCGACGAGCAGCAGCAAGCAGCCCGCGACCCACCCGATGCGCCGACGGGGCGCCGACCTGATGCCCTGACGACGCACCGGCAGACGGGCCCATCGCTGAATGATCACGGGATCACTGCAACAGATCGCTCTGAACCGCGCAAATGCCTCCCGCTCATTCAATGCACGCTGGCCTTGGTGCGCTCCGCTACGCAGGTCACGAACGTGCGAGGTGGCAAGTCAGCGCCGCGACATCCGAGTAACCAGAACCCGGGACCCAGCGCCGCCGGATGCGCGCTGAGCTCCGCGTCCTTTCGCACGTTGGAGCGGCGCGACGGAGTCGCCGCCGCACCGCTGCTTTCGCGTGAGGCTGTCGCACAAAGCCCCGGGACGCCCCGGGGTTGGTGGATTCTCCAACGCACGCTCAAACCCGTGGCGAAGCGGGGCGCACATTCGTTGACCGAGGAGCTCAGCACCACCTCCGTCTGAGCGAAGCTCAGCCGCAGCGCGCGCCGCGAGGATCTCAAGCAGGCGGTCCACGGAGGTCTCGCAGCGCCCGGCGGCAGGTCGATCGACGGCCGGGTGGCTCAGTGGTTCGCGGGCAGCGACAGTCATGGCCCCGGCGACGCTGCGGCCGAGCATTCTTGCTTCCTATGCTGGGCGTCACGCGAGTCCGAGCTGCTTCCGCTGGCGGGTGGAGAGCTTTGCGGTTCGGCGGTCGAGCTCGCTCTGAAGCTCGGCTGCGCGGTTGTCCGCGGCCTGGACGTCGCCGACGCGCTGCTTGATCTGATCGAGTCTCTCATCGACAGTCCGCGCAAGATCGCCAACGGCGGCCTTGAGCTCCCGAAGCTCTGTGCCGTCGAGGAAGTGGGCGCCGGCCTCGAGCACCTCGCGGGCCTGACGCTGCGCCTGTTCGAGCTCGCCGATCAGCGCCGTCGCGCTTCGAGCGAACTCGCCAACGGCGTTGGACGCTTCGCGCAGCGAGGCCGCCGAGGCGGATACGGATTCCTGTGCTCCCGCGAGCCGCTCCAGTCGCTCACGCGCGTCCCCGAGCGCCCGCTCGGAGTCGGCGAAGCGCTGGCTCACGTCATCGAGGCTGAGTGCGGCGCTGCCATGCTCGTTCACTGGTTGACTCCCTCGTAGGATCGGGCGATCTGATCGAGAACGCGTCCCGCGTCCTCAAGCATCGTGGCGAGCGCGAGAACACGCACGCCGATGTCTGCGGCGGGGGTGACGAGCGCCTTCAGCTGCCAGTCGCGAGTCTCGGTGGGGGCCAAGCCGAGCCGCTCGACCACGGCCATTGCGGCCGCGAGCGCTCCGTCGCGTGCGTTCGCGCAGTGCGTGAGCAGCCACGCCGCGACTTGATCCTGCGCCCCCGGAGAGACGTTGTAACGCTCGGCGGCGGATCGCAGCGAGGCCTCGAGGTTGGAGCTGAACTCGCGCAGATCGCCTCGATCGTCGAGGACCTCGCTGAGGCCGCGGGCGAGAAGCAGGCCGGGATGGTCGGGGTAGGAGGTGAGCAGCCGGGCGCTGTCGCCGCGCATCTCACGTGCGTCGTCGGCGGCGTCGATCTGGATCAGCTCCTCGATCCAGTCGTTGTAGGTGAAGGTCGGCCGGTCCACGAGTCGCTCGAGGGTCGGCGCGATCGCGCCCTGGGAGAGGTAGTCGAGGATTCGCTGGCGGAACGCGCCGTTGCCATCGCCGTTCGCCTCGCGCGCGGCGAGCCACATCTCACGCAGCGAGCGGCGGCGGGAGCGCTCGACGGTGTCGTAGACGAACTCGATCAGGATCTGCGCGCAGGCGAGCACCGCCTCGCGCAGGGGCTCTGACGCGACGTCGGCGGCGCGCGCATAGATCGCTTCGACACGGCCTGGTTGGTTGCGCCGAACGTAGGCGATGAGGCGATCGACGACGCCCGCGGAGTCGATCTCGGCCAGCTCAACCGGGAAGATCCGTGCCCCCCACTCCACGAGGTAGTCGCGCACGACGCCGAGGACGACCAACCGGTGCAACGCTCGCTCGCGCTCCCGCCGCGTCTCTTCGTCGCCGCCCATCGGCAGCTCAAACGACGAGCGTGATCCCAGGGCCGGCAGGAGCGCAATCGTGTCGGAAAGCGCTTGCAGCTCACGATCGATGCCGCGGAAGGAGCGCAAGTGAAAGAACAGCTGCCGCGTGATGTCATCGCTGTCATTGCGATTCACGGCCTCATGGGCCTCGCGGGCCCGCTCGAGGTCAACGTCCTCGCTCAGCAGTCGCCGCGCCCGCGTCTCGTCGTACTCAACGAGCACGAGCCCGCACTCCGCGCGCCGACCGTCGCGTCCCGCCCGGCCGACCTCCTGGTAGTAGCCCTCGATCGAGCCCGGAATGCCGTAGTGCACGACGTAGCGGATGTTGCCCTTGTCGATGCCCATCCCGAACGCGTTCGTAGACACCAGAAGCGGCGAGCTGTTGCCCTTGAACGCGCTCGCATGACCGCGCTTCACGCGCTCCCAATCGTTCTCCAAGCCCCGTGGCGCCGACCCCGAATACATCGCCGGTTGCGACCCGACAACCCCGGCCAGACCGCGGCGGATGTCAACAATCCCGTAGCGACCGTTCACGTGGGGACAGAACACGATGCCGGAGAAGGTCCGCTGCTCACGCGAGCGGAAAAAGTCGCCCGCCGGAACACTGAACCTCGCCGGCAACGAGCGCACGAACCCCGAAAGGGCCGCCTGCGCCTCGCTCGGCTCGGTCCGGATGATGTTGAACCGCAGCTCAGCCCGGTCGAAGCTGCGCGGCCGCACGACCGATCGCTCGGATTCCCGCTCGATCCCGAGTTCGATCAGTACGTCACGCAGCACAGCGCGAGAAGCCGTGCCGGTCAACGCGAGGATCGGCGGTGCCTCGCCGCCAGCGGCGCGGCAGACATCGCGCAACGTCCCGCCGAGCAGGAGGTACGACGTGCGGAAGTCGTGTCCCCACTCGGATACGCAATGCGCCTCGTCGACGACGGCGAGATTGATCAAGCTGGTATGCGACAGCTCGCGCAGCGCCGTCCTGAACGCCCGTTGCTGTAGCCGCTCCGGGGCGACGAACACAAACAGCGCGTCGCCGGAGGCAACCTGCTCGAGCAAGGCGTCGCGCTGCCCCTGCTGCGTCGAGTAAGACGAGATCGCGGCGACGCGATCGATCCCATGCGCCCGCAGCCCCTCGACCTGGTCTTCCATCAGCGCCACGAGCGGGTCGACGATGAGCGTGCGGCCGGGGAGCACGAGCCCAGCGAGCTGGTAGATGAGGCTCTTGCCGGCGCCGGTCGGCAGCAGCACGGCGCAGTCGCGGCCCTCGATCACCTCCAACAGCGCGTCGAGCTGGCCCTCGCGGAAATCCTCCTTCGCGAACATCGCCTGCAACATCACCCGCAGCGACCACTCGACCCGCTCGCCCTCCGCCTGCACCGTGATCCGTCCCGATCCCTCGTAGACCGGGTCGGCGACCGCAACCGGCAGGTAGGCATCGCGCACAACCACCTCCGGACACCCCAACTCGCGACGCAGCGCGTCGAGCGGCGACCGCCCCAGCTCGAGGCGAATCAACGCGTCGGCCTCGCCCGGCTCCGCAGCCGCAGCGACCGGCTCGTAGCCGCGCTCGCCACGCCGGAACCAGCGCCACTGATCGTGCTCGCCCACCACGATCTCGCGTGGCACCTTTCCGCCGGCCCAGAGCGCGTCGGCGGCTGCCAACAGGTCCAGGTACGGCGGCAGGAGATCAAGAGCGATCCCGAGCGGGTCCCGCACCTCGATGACCCAGCGCTCGCCGTCAAGGAACCCCGCGGCGAGAGTCTCAAGCAGCCCGAGCACGAGCCGATGCACCTGCGCCGGCGCGGCCGCGAGTCGCCGATGCGCGGACGCTCCCTGCGGCGGCGACGCCTCCCACCGTGCCACGACTTCGTCGAGTCCGAAGCCGACGCCCGTCCGCACCTCCTCGGCCGCGACCCGGATCACGTCGTAGCCCGCCGCAGACAGCAGCCCGTCGCGGTCCTCGTCGACAAGCTCGCTGTCCTCGTGCTGACCACCGTCGATCTCGACCACAAACGCCTCCTGCCACGGCGCGGCGACGAGGAAGTCGACCCTGCGCTGCCCCGCTGCCGGCAGGCCGGCAGCGGCGACGAGCGCGTCGAGCGGGGCCTGCGGAACGAACCACCGGGCGGCGCCGCGCCCGAGCGCTTTTGGCACCCAGTGTTCGAGGAAGTGGCGTTCCTCATCGGAGCCGAACGCCAGACTGCCCTCCAACTCCACATCCTCCGCCGACCAAGCCGCACGACGCAGCTCCTCCACGTCCATCGGTCGTCGCAGGCGGACGCTCAGATCACCAGGCATTGACGACGGCTCGACGTCCGCGCCCAGACCAACCGATTCGAGCAGATGCCGTTCGGCCACAGGATGGATCGGTGGCGCCGAGCCGCGTTGCAGGAGCTTCCGGAGCAGCCCGACGAGTCGCTCGACATCGGCGGAGACGTCGACGATCGCCTCCGTGCGGGCGATCCAGCACTGCGAAAGCGCCGTCGCGCCCGATCCGCCAACGGCGCGGAGCGACCCTCCTGCCGTTGTGTACCGACACACCCAGCCCGGCCGATCGGTCGTCGCATCCGCCCAAAGGACCCGCCGGGCGATCGGCGCGGGCGAACGGCCGTTTGGCGCCGATGCGTTCGCCGAGGTTCGAACCGCCGCTGCCGTGTCTCCCATGTTTCGGCTCCCCGAGCAGTCCGGATAGCGCGGACACGACCAAAACGACCGGCCCCGACGTGTCGTCTTCACCACCATCGTCTCGCCGCACTCAGGCTCCGGGCAGACGGGAGCGGGGCCAGCATCGAGCGCGCCCTCATCGGGAGCCGGCGCACCTCCGCCATTTCCGTTCGCGCCTTCGTAGTCCCGCGTGGCCTTGCACCTCGGATAGTCGCCGCAGCCCCAGAACAGCCCGCCCGCGTTCCTGCCGCTGCGAGCGGTCCGCAGTCGCATGGCATCGCCGCACTCGGGGCATAGCGGAGCCTCCCCCCCAGGCGCCCACGCGGAGTCGTTGCTAAAGCCCTGACCGCTCACCAGTGGCTCAGCCTATTCCGATCCGCGCTTGTCGACCACGCGGCGCCGGAGGGACCGGCGCAGTCCGCGCGAGATCAGTGTGGTTCGGAGACGACCGGCGTCGGCTCGCCTGTCCGGTCGGCTCAAGTATCGGGCGCGAGGCGGTAGCCGGTCGTGCCGCCCGGAAGTTCCTCCCGGGAGATCTCGCCACGCTGCTCGAGCGTCCTGAGCAGGTTGTAGAGAACAGGCTTGGTCACGCCGGACGCCGAGGAGAGCTCCGTGACGCTGACGCCGGGGCGATCACCGAGCACACGGAGCACAGCCGCTCGGTTGGCGCCCCGCGGCGCGCGGCCACTCGAGTGCCGGCTGGACGTGCGACGTCGCGTGGACGGCGCCGGCGGTTCGCGCGGCGTCGGCTCGATCTGTTCAAGGACCTGGATACCGTCGAGCGCCGTGAGAGCGGCCTCGAGGAGTTCGTGCTCGCGCACCGCCGCCTCACTCTCGCGCAGGCGAACGCGGATCTCGGCTTGGATACGGTCCAGCAATGACTCAGCCATCAGACTCCCCCGGGGTCGACAGCCCTCGAGGCTAATGGTGTCGCGAATTCGTCGTAGATATCCGTCGCGTCGATCGCACATAGCCGTCCCTGGCCGATGAAGGACGGTCTGTGTGAGGGCGAGGACGACGGTAAGGCCGGGCATGCACAGCAGGCGCCGGCTTTGGGCCGGCGCCTGCTTCTGAGTCCGAGCCGGGATTCGGGCCGCGGTTCGCCCCGATTGAGGGTTATGACTTGGGCAGGGGCCCGAAGTCCGCTGGCGGAATGCGGCGGTCCGTGGCGTCCTGATAGGCCGCTGCGATCTTCAGGATCGTCGCCTCGTTGAACGGCAGTCCGAGGAAGTCGATTCCAACGGGAAGTTTGGCGGCGATTGGTCCCACCAAGCGCCCCTGTGGCTGGGTCGGGTCGGCCACCCGATCGAACACCTGACTGGTGAACCCCGCCGGGACCGTGATCGCCGGGAAGCCCTGCTGGTTCAGCAACGTCCAAGCCTGATGCGACCTGTCGTTCTTGTCTGGCTCGACGGGTGCCTTCGTTATCGCCGGCGGAATGTTGCCCGTCGGGTACGTCACAGCGTCCAGGTCCATGGTGGCCATGCACTGAGACACGATCTCTTGGATCGTGGAGCGATCGAAGATACGCCCGCTCATGTCATAGGTCGTTGCGGCGTTCGCGGACGTCAGGGTGGCCTTCACGTCCCTGAACCGGGTGTTCGTCACGAAGTCGTCGGTGTAGAACTTCGACTTGTTAATCAGATCGGTGAGCGTCTTGATGTTGCTGTCGCCCCGCTCGATCAGGTAGCGGTTGATCTTGTACTTGGTTTCTCCGATCGCACCCCCAGCCGGCCCAAAGTTCCGGATCGTGGGCGCACCTGGCACGTTCGACGGGTTGAACAGCCTGTTTAGCAGGGCCAGAATCTGGTCGGTGCCTGCCGGGAACAGGTCCGGGAACTGCCGTACATAGAGGGAGTTCCGCGACACCGGCGCGTACTTGTCGATGCAGGACTGGAAGAGCGCTCCCTCCGGGCCTGGGTCGACGATCGTTGCTCCCAGACCGCGAAGGTCGTTGATGGCTGCGTTGACGATGTCGATACTTTGAACGTCTACCTCGGTGAACAAGCTCTTGTTCATGTACTCGCGCACCACACCAATGCGCATGCCCGACAGCGGCCTCTTGTTGTCCCCCAGATCGGGAACATACGACGTGGGCTTCCGTCCGATGCTGAGGGTGGTCAACTCGTCGTTGGGGTCATACCCGGCGGTGACGTCCAGGACCTTGGCCACATCCGTCGCCGTCTTGCAGATGCCTCCTTGCCGGTCACTCAGACCTTCTCCGTTGAGAGATCCGTAGCGACTGTTCAAGCCTTGGGACTGAGAAAGCCCGACGACGCTGTTGAACCGCGACGGCATTCGGATAGAAGGACCACCCTCTTCTCCCAGCGCGCAAGTGACCATGTTTGTCGCCACCGACGCGGCCGAGCCTCCGCTCGAGCCGCCTACGTCCCGATCAGTCGCGTAGGGATTGCACATGGTCCCGCCGAAGGCGCTGCGACTTCCCGAGGCGTATTCACCCATGTTCGCCTTCGCGAGGATGATGCCACCGGCGTCGCGGATTCGCTGCACCACCGTCGCATCATGAGGCGGACGGTCGTTCGCATACGCCGCGTCGGCACCCGACGTGGTGCGCATGTCCTTGGTGTCGAGCATGTCCTTGACGCTGAACACCACGCCGTGCATCGGCCCGATCAGCTTGCCCGTCCGCTTGAAGTTAGGCATCCTCTGTCGCTGCGACCTCTAGGGCGTCAGGCATGCCCGGTGCATTGTCTCCGGAGTCAGTCAGGCTCCGCGCCTTGCGCGCGTCGAACCCGAACGCCGCGCGAGACGCCGGTCGGAGGTTCAACGTCATCAGCGCATTGATCTGGCCTGCGTGAGGGATCGGGGTAATCGGCCCCAGGATTCCCTGCGGTTCGTCGACGCAGGTGCCGTTGTACGCCTTGATGCGCGCGAGATACCCCGTAACCACATCGGTCACGGTCACCTGGTGGCGCAAGATCGCGGTTTGAATGTCAGCGATGCTCGCCTCTTCTAGATGAAACGAGCCCCGGTCCTTCGGCCCGGACCGCGCGCCCGCCTCGGCAGGCACCGCCGCGATGCCCAAGCCCAACAGCAACGCGAGCAGGCCCGCCAGGACCCCTTGCCGCCATCTCAATTCACCAGCAACCGCCATACGACGTTCCCCCGCTAGTCGTCGAAAACCTCGGACGGGGAGCAGACACGCTTGGCAATCGCAAAAATATGGACGACTGTCCAACCCATCTCGACAGTCGGGCCAAGGGCGTGACCCTTGATTCGCCAGCAAGCTGATCTGACGAGCTGGTGAACGCCGGTCGTCGGGATTGTAGTGAGTGGGGTTGGGTGATGGGCGGTCTGCGGAGCCGCCTGGCGGGCTTGGCGAGCGGTCGCTGGCCGTCGCCGATTGCTTGTGCGAGCAGAGCGAAGCGCCGGCCGCGCGCCGGACGTTGCGCGATGGTCGGTGGGCTTGCCGTGCGCTCGCGCAGGTGGCGCGGCGTGACGCTTGAACCGCCGGTGAAGCTCAGCTGCGCGCCCGGGTGCGGGGTGCTCGCGCCGGACGATCAACCGGGAGCCCCGTGGCCAGGCGTCGAGCGCGTTCCCACCGATGCGCCCTCGCGCTGCTCCCGTCGCCGTTAATCGCGGGCCGCACGCCCGTCACGGCGGATCGAGCGCCACTGCGAGCAGGAAATCGCGTTCCGGGTGATCGCTGCCAACCGACCAACCGCGCTCCCGGGCGGCCCGCCCGATCTCCCCGCGTCCGGAGCGGCTCGAGGACGCTCGGCCGTGGGTCGCCTGCCACGTCGAGCTCGTGCTCGCCGTCGGCCGTTCGCATCCGGGGGCGGCGGACCCCCACGCGCCGGCCGCCCAGCGTCATCGACCCGTCCTCGTGGCCGTGACGCACCGCCCTGCGATCCGGCTTGTGCTTGCCCTTCGGGCCCACGACCTCCTCGACTTCGAGCTCCATCAGCTCGTGCACGACGCCGAGCCCGACGCCGACGCTGGGCGCCAGCAGCCCCTCCCGCGCGGCCCCGACCAGCTCGCCGAGCGCCTCCTGGATCTTCGCTGGGAGCGGACTCTCGATCGGCTCCGCTACGGTCACGACCTTCGCGGCGGATACCTCGCCCATTCGCGTCATGCTGTCCACCCCTCGGATTATTGTGGCGCCATGACGCTTGTCGCCGTCGAACCCGCTGAAGGGCCGCTCGTCGAGTGGGTCACGCCGGCGCTCACGATCAAGCGCGGCCGCGACCCGCTCGGGTTCCAGACGATCACGCTGGACCGCATCATGCCGGCGCTGCTTCCGGGCGTCTTGGCGCTGAGCGAGCGCGCCCGTTACCTGACGATCTATCCCTTCCTGCTGTCGGAGTACCAGCAGCGTCGCCTAGCGGCTGACAATGCATCGCTCGGCGAGTTCATCCGGTTGCGCGAGTACGAGCTGTGCTTGGCGATGCAGTTGTGCCCGCGTCACTGCGGAGCGTCGAAGGCGATCGGCAGCGACCGCGCGCGCCCCGACGCCCGAGCGGAGCCGGACGAGTTCGCGCGCCGGCTCGCCGTTGAGAGCTCGATGGGCGGGTACGGGCTGTACTACCGCTCCCCGCTCGTCGACCTCGACATCGTCATCCCTGCCGGCGCCGCACTGGGTGAGACGACGACGCGCATTGACGTGCTGCACCCCGCGTCCGAGCACGCCGAGGCGCTCGCTCAGGCGTTCCGCGAAGCGATCACCGAGACGACATACGCCAAGCACTACATGAACGGCGTCGATCCCATCCCGCTCGACGTGATCCGGGAACTCGCCGAACACGCGTGCCTATGCCGGCTGCGTGAGCGCCCCGCTGAACAGCGGGCCATTCGCGCCGCCTACTTCGACCAAGTGCGCGAGGATCGTGCCGAGCAGGTACAGCAGCGTCGCCGTGCGTTCGCGCTCTTCCTCGACCAAGTTGACCGCCATCCCGACGTCGCGCGCCACGACGGCGCGTTCCGTCGCGGCACCATCGACGCCTTCCATGAGCAGCGAACGCAAGCCGCATCGCGTTCGGAGGCCTATGCCTCCTGGGGCGCGCTGGCGATGAAGGAGTGCGTCCAAGACGCGGTCTCCTCGCTGTGGACGGAGTTCTGCCGTCGTGGCCTCGATGTGCAGGAGCACGACGGGATGTCACGCGACGAGTTGCACGAGTTCGTCACCGGCCGTCTGGCCGGCGCCGGCGCCTTCGAGCTCGGCGGGAAAACCGTCGCCTGGCGGCCCGACCAGCCGCTGAGCGAGTACCGACAGACGGTCCTCACGGCCGCTGAGGGACTCCACTGGGAGGACGTGCGCGCCTGGACCCAGCAGCAGAACACTGCGATGTCCGGGATGGCGGCGCTGCTGTGGTTCGAGGCGCATACGCCGCCGGCCGGCAGCGTTCTCGGCCCGTGGGAATGGGTCGCGCTTCAGGACTCCGATCACCAGTCCGGCCTTCTGCGGACGGTGACCGCAGTTCGCGGTGAGCTTGCCACGAATTCGGCGGTCGGGGAGGCCCTGATGTGGGCGCTTCGGACGTTCGTCCTCGGCCCGCACGAGGTGATCGCCTACTCCAAGCTCCCCGAGTCGACCTTCCGCTTTTGCTGGGAGGAGGGGCGGCTGCGTTTCTATCCCACCGGCCACGACCGCTTCGCGCCCTCCGGGGCGCGCCGGAATGCGCTCTCGTCGCTCAGCGAGGACATGGGCCTGTGGGAGCGCGTCGGCGAAGACGACGTGCCGCGGCTCACGGGCGAGGGCCGCGGCCTCATCACGCGGGTGTTCGGGTGAAGGTCGCCGCCCACTTCCGGCCGGGCACGCGGGCCTTCTGGGGCACGACGTATGCGCTCGAGCTGACGCTGTTCGACCAGTACCTGCTGCGCCAGCTCGGCGGCCCGCCCCTGAATGTGGTCGTGCTCGCCGACCACTGGAAGCTCAGCCAGATGTGGGACCGGCTGGAACCGGACGAGCACTACCTGGCTCGGCAGGCCAACCGCGTCTATCTCCTGCGCGGCGTCCAGCTACCGGGTGGCGGCGCCTTCCACCCCAAGACCTTCCTCTTCGCCCGCCGTGACGAGGCCACCCTTGTGATCGGCTCCGGCAACCTCACCCGCAGCGGCCTCGACGCTGGCAAGGAGGTGTTCACCTCCTTCGACACGAGCACCGACGAAGGGCTGGCCACGCTGCGAGCGTGGGCGCGGTGGATCGGCTGGCTAGTCGACAACGCCGACGACGAGCAACTGAGCCGGCGCTTCACGGCCCTGCGAGAGCAGTCCCCGTGGATGCCTGGGCCCGTCGGTCCCACGCCGTTTGCCGTCAACGACGAGCAGCCACTGCTCGAGCAGTTCGTCGAGCAGCTTCCCGGAACCGTCGACGAACTGCACGTCAGCGCCCCGTACTACGATCGCGACGCGCTCGCCTTGGCCGGCGTGCTCGGCCGGACGTCCCCCAAGCGCCTGCACCTGTATCTCGGGCTAGCGACCAGCGTGCACGGCCCGTCGCTGGCCGGTGTTCTTCAGGCCGCCGGGTGCGACGTTCACCTGCACCGCTTCGAGCCGGCGACGTTCGTGCACGCCAAGCTCGTCGGCGCCGTCTGCGGCGACCAGGGCCTGCTGCTCTGCGGCTCACCGAACCTCTCACGCGCCGCGCTCACGCTCACGCACGCCGACGCAAGCCGCGGCAACTGCGAGGTGGCGCTCATCCGCCGCGGCTCGGCCGATCAGGTCCGCCACCCCTTCCTCAGCTCGGGACTAGAGCTCATCGACGTGCCGACCGACCACCTGCACGACCTGAAGTTCGATTCCGATGACCCGGCCGAGGGTCGCCCGATCGTGGCGCTCAGACGCGCCACCTGGCGCAAGGACGGGCGGATCGCCATCACGGCCGAACCTGAGCCTGAACCGGGCCAGCAGCTGGCCTGGGCGCACGGGACGACACCGCTCGACGGGAACCTCAGCAACGAGGCGCTCGCCGACCACGACGAGCCGCCTCGTCTCGCGTGGCTCGCAGATCGCGATGGCGAGATCGTGTCCAACGCCGTGGCGATCGACGACCCCAACGCGCTCGACCGCAGCCTGGCCAGCCGCGACCCGTCCCGTGATCGCCCCGGCGAAATGCACGAGCAGGACGCCGAGACGCCGCTCGGGCGGCTGATGGGCTGGCTGCACCAGCAGTGCATTTTCGACATTGATGAAACGCCTGCCGCCCGGCGCGCGCAAGGCGCCCAGGACGAGGCGCCCGAGGAAGAGAGCACCGACTTCTGGGACCGGCTGATCTCCGAGGAGCTCAACTACGACCCACGCACGCAGAACTACCGCCGCATCGGACCTACAGTCATGCCTATCGGCCACGACCTGTTCCGCGAGCTGGAGATCATGCTCGCCAAGGCGCCGCTGGACCACCCAGTGCTACGGCTCATCACCGGCGCGCCGACCGGCGAGCCGCCGCCCGAGGGCGACGACGGGCCCACCGGCGTCTCGTGGTCGCTGGAGGCACGCCAGCGCGTGCGGGTCACCAACGTCCTCAGTCGCTGGTGCCGAGCCGTCAGCGACCCGCGCCACGCGCTGCTGCGCCCCGACGCGCCCGCCGCGAACTACCAGGCGCTGGTCAGCGTCCTCGTCACCGCCTGGGCCGAGGGGGCCCTTGACGAAGACCGGCTCGTCCGCCTCGCGGGCGAGCTGTTCGGCGCCTTCCTCGGCGACGGCAAGTCGCCCGGCTTCCTTGGCCGCGCGGACGAGCAGCTGCGCGCCACCGTCCTGTACCAGCTCGACGACGCCGTCAGTGAATGGGCAGCGGCCCTCGCCTACCTGGCGCTGCGTCCTCACCGTCCGTGGAAAAGCATCGTCTACGAGTGGCAGCCCTACCTGCGGCGCGGGCTGATCGACTCGAATGTGATGAGCGTCGGCGAGCGGACCGGCGAGCTCGTCGGCCGCGTGCTCGGCGAGGAGCACGACCAGCGGGAGATCGAGGACGTCCTCCTGGCCCGAGCTGAGTACTTGGACGAGGAGAAGTGGTGTGAGGGCCTCGCCGAGACACTGGGCCTGCGACGCGTCGCGCTGCGCAACATCGGCAACGAGCATGTTCCCCTGAGGATCATCATCGACGGCATCAAGGACCCCCTCGCGGACCCGCGGGTCGTAGAAGCCGCGCTGAACGCCATGCGTTTCCGCAAGACGGAAGCTATCGGCATCGAGGCTGGCGACTGCGTGGCGGTCCTGCGGCCCGGTCACCCGGCGGTCGCCCGCATGGGCAGCATGGCCGGCGGCACGAGGCTCAAGTCGACCGTCGTCATCACGGCAGACCGACTCGCCGCCATCGAACGCCAGGGCGGGGCCCTGAGCGAGCTGCTTGGCCTTCAGACGGCGGCCGCGGCCTGACAACTTGCTCAAGCTCCACCGGACGCCATGCCCAGGCGTCCTGCCCCCGGGACCGACGGGCGCCACCGGATTCCGCCGCGCTTCCGCGGAACCGCCGCCCCAGGCAATCTTGTGCGCGAGCTACTGGGCCATGCGCTAGCGCCCAACTCGCAGATTGCCCCTCGACGGCAATCGCGCGCGCCCATGCATTCGCGCTTGGTGATGGACTGATGGACCTCCTTTGTCGTGTCGTTCTTTCGCGCGCCACTGACGGTCGTTCCGTCACCGATGCGGCTCGACGAGCCGAACAGGACATGTGGATCTTGCCGACCACGCGTTTGACGAAAATGACCGCGGCGATTAGGGACAACTCAAAGGACGGCCGACTTCCGAGCGCAGGCGGCGCACCGTGCCGCCTCGAGTTCGTCTTCGAAGCATCCTAAGTGGCGCCCGCGGAAGCTCGCCACCCATTTTCCGAGACGCGCACTCCACGATACGCCGCGGTAAGACGATGTCGCACCCCGGTTAGAACCCACATTCATCATGTTCTCGGCATGTGTGACGAGGCGCAAGTTGCGTCGTCGATTATCGAGCCTCTTGCGATTGCGATGGTCGACGCAAACTCCAGCCGGCGCGTCAAGTATGAAGCGGTGCATCAGCACCGTCCGCCGGATTGCGTCGTGACGGATATGAGAGATGGCGTATCCGTGTGAGTCGAGGTGCCACCGATGCTCGAGCACGCGCGGAGCGTCATCTCGGTCGATCACCGTCCACGCGCGTACGCGGCCATCTCGAGCGCGAAGAGGCACGTGTACCACGCGGATGCCGCACTCTCGAGGGTCAACATCCTCCCACTCATTGCAGTTCTCACACTTTCGTAATATACGATCACGCTCACTGAATCCCCAGCAGCAGCAGCAGCAGCAGCAGCAGCAGCAGCAGCAGCAGCAGCAGCAGCAGGGATGGTTGCATGTCAGCACCGTGCGCAAGCAGCTGTACGCGATCAAGCCGTTCTACAAGTGGGCGTGGCGCCAGCAGATCGTGGACGCCGACACGTGGATGCGGATCAAGGACGTCGCGCCGCCGCGCGGGTCGACGAGCCGGGAGCTTCCGCGGCCGTACCGCGTCCGCGACGTCCAGCGCTTCTGGGATGAGCTCGACGCCGCGTTCCCGACCGTCAACGAGCGTTTCGTCTCGCGCTTCGACCGTGGCGTGTCGCGCTACCGGCGGATCTGGACGCATGCGATGCACCTGCAGGTCCAAGCGGTCGCGTCCCTGGCGCTGTTCGGCGGCCTGCGCGCCCAGGAGATCCGTTACGCCGAGATCGACGACATCCACCCCGACAACGCCTACATCGTCGTGCGCAACGGCAAGGGCGGGCGCGGCGGCCGGCAGGGCTACCGCGAGGTCCCGGGCACCGACGAGGGAACGGCCCACGCGCGTGTGGTGCGTCCCACAGAGACGTATGCGAAGGACGTGCATCAGTCGCGCTTTCCGATGCTGGTGTTCGAACTAGCGCATAAGAACCGTTCCGAGCTACGTGCCGGCCGTCAATCGCACACCACGTTGACAAGGAGCGTCACGTGAACGAGCAGAACGAGGAGCTCGTCGGCGAGCCGCTGTCCATAGGCGCGACGCGGGCTCTCGCGTTGGTGCAACGGCCGTCTCCCCTGCCCGTCGTTCGTCACGATGGCGAGTTGCTTGCGCGGGCGTTCCTCGCCGGGTACACGTCGGAGCAGACACGCGCTGCGTACGGTCGCGATCTCGCTGACTTCTTTGCGTGGTGCGCCACATACGGCGTCGCGCCGTTGCGCGCGCAGCGAATGCACATCGAGTTCTACGCGCGCTCGCTCGAACACCTCGGGCGCGCGCCGGCAACGGTGGCGCGACGCCTCTCCGCGCTCGCCGGGCTCTACCGATACGCCGTGGAAGAACGGGTCCTGGACCGCTCCCCCGTCGCGCATGTACGGCGGCCGCACGTCCCAGAAGACTCCCCCACCCTCGGTCTCGATCGCCGAGAGCTCCGTCAACTCCTCGGCGCCGCCGAAGACGCAGGCCCCAGAGATCACGCGCTCGTGTGCCTTCTGGCGCTGAACGGTGTCAGGGTCTCGGCCGCCTGCGGCGCTGACGTCACCGATCTGGGCGAACAGCGCGGGCACCGAACACTCACGCTGATCGGGAAGGGGAACCGCCGCGCCATCCTTCCCCTCGCCCCCCGCACTCGCACCGCCGTCCACGTGCACGTGCACGGGCGTGCTCAGGGCGCCTTGCTGCTGGCGAACGACGGTGGTCGCCTGGACCGGCACGACGCGGCTCGCGCGATCCGCCGGCTCGCTCGCGCGGCGGGGATCGCGAAGACCCTCTCGCCTCACTCGCTGCGCCACACGTTCGTGACCCTGTCGCTCGAGGCCGGCGTGCCGCTTCATCGCGTCCAGGACGCCGCCGGGCACGCTGATCCTCGCACGACCCGGCGGTACGACCGGGCGCGTCACGCGCTCGACGGCCACGCCAGCTACACCATCGCCGCGTTCGTCGAGGACACGTAGTGCCGGTGGAACGTCTACAAGCTGCGTTCGCCTACCCATTGGTCCGAAGCCCACCCGTCCCACGGTCTCGCAGTTCGTGGCGGACCGGGGCGGCCGCGTCCCCTGCGGTGGGGTCTGGCACATCTTCTTCGCGGCGACGCCACGGGCGCGCGTCCCACCTGAGCACGGGGCGGCGACTGGGCTGCTCAAGTCTCGAGGGCTATCCGTCGGTCGATCAGCAAGACCGCCTCCTCGAGCGTTCGGTCAGATTTGAGCAATTCGGCGCTGAAGTCACTCAGCGTCAGGTCGCGCGGTTCGTGGCGCGCTTGCCTCGCGACGGCCTCCGATTCCGTCGGCATCCACCCACTCGGGTTCGCGCCAGCGGCGGTGGCGTCCGTGTCAGGGTTGTCAGGGGCAACGTGACGGTCTCCGGAAGGTGTCGCCGGCAGGTAGCGCGACCAGGCGTCCTCGAACTGATGTCGGTGGTACCCCTGCGCGCGACGGTCGGGTAGGCGGATCTGCCGGCTGGAGATGTCGTACGCGCGCAGCAACGCGGCCAACCGGGCGGCCGTCAGCGGTCGGCCGTCGGCAATCTCGGACCATGGCGCTTCGGCAAGGCCGTGAAGACGCCTCACGAGCTCGGTCGTGGAGAGGCGATCGTCGTGGGCAAAGACCTCCTGGATGTCGGCCAGCAAGCGGATCCCGAGCGAACCGTCGTCGAGCTGGCCCCCGGACAGCAGGATCGCGGCACGGCGCGCGCTTTCGGGCCAGTCTCCGCCGGCGGCATCGGCGATGGCGAACAGCGGCTCCCAGGCATCCGCGGCGCGGTCGTGAAGCGCCTCGGGAAACGCGGGACGGGCATCGACGAGAGCTGGGGTCGCGTCCACCGCCCACTCGGCGATCCGGTCACGCAGCGGGGTGAGCCGGGCCTCGACCTCGCGCCGGTAGGAACGAGCAACCGTCTCGTGAACCGCGCGACGGCGCAGGCGAATCTGAATCGAGCGGTCTGCGACGGTGTCCGGAAGCTCGCCGATTGCGGCGAGCGCCTTCGCGCAGAACGTCGGGAAGTCGTGGACCTCGTAATTCTTGCCGACGCAGCGTGGCACGGTCGCGCCGCGGCGATGGCCCGCGTTCAGGAGCGCGCGGACGCCTTCGTGCTGGGCGGCGTTGCGTCCAAAGAACGTATCGACCTCGTCCAGAAGCAGGGTCGGGCGATCTCGCGCGATCTTGCGGTAGAGCACCGCCTCTGTCGGCGCGATCGCGTACCAGGCGTGCGGCACGAGCTGCTGGAGCGTGAGCAGCAGCAATGACTTGCCCGAGCGCTTCTCCGCGCTCGTGATCGCCAGGTACGGCGTCACCTCCGCGCCCTCGACCGCGTGTGCATGCAGAACCCAAAGGGCCACCGCCGTCGTCTGCTCCGGCCGCAAGGCGATGTAGCTGCCGACCTCGCTGGACACCTCGTCCAACAGCACCGCCGGCCCTGTTCCCCCCTCACGGGCCTCAAAGCTCTGACGGGTCTGACATGCGACGGGCTCGACCGCAGAAGCGCGCTCGATGTCGGTCACCGGAGACCTCGAGCCCGGCCCGACCGCGGGGAGGCCGAGAAGCCGGTGGCGGTGTGCCGACGGCCGCTGCGCCGACGCCGAGAGCTGCAAACGGCGGTCAGCACATTTGCACTCTCTGCAGCGCTCTCGCCACACGCCCGGCCACAGCGGTCACAGACGTGTCTGTCAACAGCACTGGCATGCAGGGTCACGCGCCACGTTGCGAAGGTCAATCCTGACGGGGGCTGAATCGTGAACTCACTCACGGTCACTCCTACTTGGTCTCTGGGCCGAGGCATCGGTGGATGTCCAACCCCGACGTCTTGTTCTCGCCGTAATCTACGAGCGACCCGTCACCTGTCTAGGTAGTTACGCCGGGACTCCGGTGTTCACGCCGCAAATAGCAGCCCGAATGCGAGATGAAGGGGGCAACCTCACCCGTGCCGGCCACCCAGCCGCGTGACGCAGCTGTCAACTGGCGACCGCCAAAACCCGGCCAACACCCGCTGCCGAACCTTTGGAGGATGAGGTCGCCTGAGCCGTACGTCGTCATCGCGATCGCCTCGGCGAGCTCCGACACGATGCCAACGATCATCACGCCCGGCGCCTGCAGCCCAGGGCCAAGCACGTTGCGCTGAACGTCGCCGGGGAACTGCGCGCCCGGCAACGCCATGAGGCCGAGGCCCCCGGGGCGGCCGTCCGAGAGCCACTCGAGAGCGATGTCGACCAGCTCAAGGCGGTGACGTGCTGCGCGCGTCGTGCTGGTACGGCTAACCTTACGGAAGGTAAGCGCGCGGCACCGGACAACGGACAACGAGAACACCGCCTGAAGCTGTGCACCAAAGCCCGACGCCAGTACTCCACGCGACGGTCGGGCTTCGGCTCGGCTCTGTTCCCGGTCCACGGCGTTCTCACGACGGCAGCGGCATGGCCGGGTCGCGCTTTCACTGCGGCATGTCCGCGATACCACACAAGACGTCGCGATTCACCGTTTGTGACCTCGTAACGAATCACTCCCCTATTTCCGAGCTGCTGGCTTCTCCTCCGTCCCGCTTGAACTAAAGTCGACGCCGTTCCGGTCAGCCGAGTCAGCGACGCAGAGATGAGACACGACGAGGCCCCACGATCCGCCGGACACCGGTACAAAGCAAGCGCACCCGCGCCGGAGGCAGATATGAGCACCCCCGCAGAGCCCCCCGAGCCGATCTCGTACGAGATCGAGATCATGGCTGACTACCCCGGACGGATAGTCCTCGTCGAGGCCCACGGGGACCCCGAGCACCCGGACTACGAGCGCGGCGTCTACATCAGGCTCAAGATCGGGGGCTCTGACTCGGTATCCGCCTGGGAGATAGATTCGGCGTGGACCTGGCTCAGCGAGGAGAACGCGCGCGAGATCGCTCAGGCGCTGCTCATCTTGGCTGGCTCGGGTGAGGGCGACGCCCAGCAACGTGGAGGCGCCCGACGCGCATCGTGTGTTCCGCGCCGGCGACGGCGAGGCTACTCAAGCTGATTGCTTACTCGCAGTAACCAAACATCCTGGGCGAATCCATGCGCCACGGCCACGCGCGCTCCGACGCCATCGAGCTGTGCGCCACCGACATGGAGATCGGCCTGCGCGTGCGCGGCGCGCCTACAGCGCCGCGCTGCCCCAGCGCAACGCATCGGGCCGCCGCGCCACACGCCGAACCCGATCATGGAGAAGGGTCCCCGCCAGCCGTAACCGACAGCTCAAGGCATCGCGTGACCCCCGGGGTCTAGAGGGGACCGCGGACCGATTCGTAGATGGGCGAGCGGTCATCTACCGCAGCGGCTCCGGCCTCATCCGTAGCAACCCGTGACGGCCCGTCTGGACGGCGGAGCGTCGCTCCGAGGACGCCGCACAGGCGCCGCGGCCCGCGGCCCAGGGTCATGGGATGGGGATCGACCTGGAGCGACGCCACGGGCGACGACACGTTCGCCGAGCCAGAGGCAACACGCCATGCCGTCAAGCCGGCCCCGATCGAAGGAAAACGGCCGTTGACCCGCACCAGGCGTTGGCGAACTCGTGGCCCGCACGGCCGCGAGACCCGCAGCAGCTGCCCACGCTCCGGACCTGGAGCCCGGCGCGCAGCCGCCGAGGCGTGTCTGCGACGAGCGCCACGACGGCGGACCGCGGACGACCATTGGCGCGCCCCGCTACCCGCTTGCCACATTCTGCCTCGCCGTTCGGGACCACGGCAAGGCGCGCTCGACCTGCTCGAGCTTCCGTTGCACGTCCCCGCCTGCGGCCTCGACGTACGGCAGCGTGTCCTTCATCGACCGGTGCCCGAGCATCCGCTGCAGGTGCCAGACCTGCAGGCCGGCGCGCAGCCATTCCACCGCACCGGTGTCGCGCAACCGCCGGAACGTCCAGCCGCGCCCGAGGTAGGAGCCGAGCAGCTTCTCGAAGGAGTGCTCGGTCATCGGCTGCGTGATCGTGTTCTCGCTCCACAGGTTCAGCCACGCGCGGTCGTGCGGCGGATCGACCCGCGCGCGAAAATCGAGCCACTCGCCGGCAGCTCGGCGCGCCATGCCGGTATGCGGCAACTCACGGATGGTGCCGTCGCTGCGCCGAACCGAGATGTACGCGTTGTCCGGATGGATGTCATCGACGGAGCAGCGGTAGATCTCACCCCGGCGCACGCCGCAGGAAAGTGCGAGCACGACGACCGCCTCGAGCTGCAGGTGGATCGCGTGAGAGCGCACGCGCGAATACGGCGAGCGGCCTTCCTGCCAACGACGCAGCCATCGCTCCGCGTCCTCGGGCGCCAGCCGCGCCCAACGCTCGTCCAGCACGCGCCAGAGCTCCTGAATCTCCCAGCGCTTGTACGGGCGCGGCTGCGCGACCCCGCTGGAGCCTTCCGGCACGGGGATCGACCGGATTGCGATCAGCGCATCGGCGGTCACGAGCCCCTCGCGCCACGCCCAGGTGAAAAACGACGTCATCACCGAGCGCTCCTTCCTGACCGTGCCGGCGCTCGCGCCACCATCGCGACGGCCGTTGAGAAACGCGCGTACCGCTTCGCCGTCGGCGGAGAGCAGCGGAGCTGGAGCGACGAATCGCTCGAGTCCGTGCAAGACCTTCAGCTGAGCGCTTCTCCTGCCGTCGCTGACGGGCGGAGACTCGCGCGTGAATCGCTCAAGAACATCCACTTACCACAAGTAAGCATGCAGGTCGGACAGAAACCCCGGAAGTGACCGCACGCCTTCGTACAGGGTCAGCCCACCGACGGCCGCACTTTCCGACGGGGTACCGACGGCCTACTTCCCATGGAACTCGACGAAAATTTCCAACTCGCGCGGCGCGATTTGGGTGTAGCTGTGCCGGACCGAACCTGGACTGGTTTCGAATAACGAACTTCGCTCCGAGGTGAGCCGTTGCGGCGAGTGCGCAGCAGGTCGCGTGTCGCAGGGTCGATGAGCATCAGCGTCTCGGCGTCGGTGCGGATTGCGACGCCCGGCGGGTGACATCTCGGCGGCGAGAGCCTCTGCGGCTCGGACCAAGTGGCCGGCGAGTCGGGTCGCCGGCGAGCGAGACAATCGGGTAGTTTGCTCGCATGGCGCCGCGGCCCTATACCCACCGCCGTTGCCTCTTCCTCGTCGCGTTGCCTTTGCTCGAGCCATGCCATCGCCCTCCGACGGACGGAACCGCACGAGCCTTCGGCCCCAGCGAATCGACGGCATGCCCGCCCGCCGCATCGCATCGACCGTGTCTTCACTCACGGCGAGCAACTCGCCGAGCTGCGCCCTCGTGATCAATGGCTCGGTTGGTCCCCCTACGCCCCCGGGGCGGCTAGTTCCCCTCTGCCACGCAGCTCCTCCTCAAGAAGCCGCCTCGCAGCGCGGTCCAGGACCCGCTGCACCGCCACGTACACGCTACGCGGCAGGACTCGTGGACCGATGACCGTCCCGCCGCCCGGCATCCGCTCGGTAACGATCTCGCGCTCATACAGCGTTCGGTCGTCTGGGCCTGCGACGACTCGGCCGTCGACCTTCCAACGCTCCGGCGTGTACATACGGGTGAACGTACTCCTGGGCGCCCCGTAGGGCGCCCGGGAGATCGCGCGCTAGTCCTCGGCGACGCAGGAGCAGTCGCCGCGGCCGAGGCAGGGCTCCGAGAGCCCCGCCGCTTCGTGGGCCGCACAGCTCGCGTGAGATCGCGCGCTGCGGGCGATCAGCGCGGGCGCCCGACCGGAGGATCTCGACAGCTTCGGCCGGCTCGTGGCGCGCCTGACGGAGATCGGCGAGCATCGCCCTGACTAGCGCATGGGCTACCCGCGCGCCTAGGGATGCTTGACGAGCGCTCCGGCTGTTGGAGATGATCGCGCTACTTTGCGATCACTGAGCGCACTCTCGATTGCGACAACAGTGGTGATCTTGGGCTGCGGCAGCGATCCGCCCGCCCGCACATCGATCACGCCCGAGCCGACGCAATCGCTCGCCGCGGCCGAGGGTGTCGCACCGTCACCACGGGACGACGCTCCAGACCAGACCGAGATCGATCTCGATAGGGCCGTCGTCGGCGCGCGCGAAGACTCACTCTCAAGCCCGGCGGACGCGCTGCTGTACAACACGCGGCGCTCGACGCTTGTGCTCCGCGGTGAGGTTCGGCCGCCAGACGCCGTGGTGAGGTTCGTCTGGGCGAAGAGGCCGAGCCGGGGATGGGGCCCCCCGAGGGCGGTTACCGTCTCGCGCAAGGGCCGCTTCAGCATCCGCCTCAACCTCGCGAGAGGCGAGACGGACGTGAAGATCAGCGCCAAGTCGTCAGCGGGCAGCGCGACGCAGCTCGTGGGCATCACGCGGCGTGGAACAGTCCAGCGATCCCTGCCCGCGCCGCTGACGTGTCGCGAGCCGTCCGGCCAGGAGAAGGCGTCGCTGCGTTTCGCCGTCCGCGCGCACGATCGCGAACTCAAGGACGCGCCGTGGGCGATCGTCCAGCGCGGCGGGTCGAGTTTCATGGCGGCCGAGATCGACGCGCCCGGACCGCGGCTGATGGTGCTCGTGCGGTTCCCCGAGGACGGCGCCTACCTGTCCGGCATGAAGGCCGTCAACGGGACCGCACGGACGTTCACCGATCTCCCCGACGCCGGCGACCGGATACCAGCCGCGGGCCAACGCGCGCTCGACTGCGTGCGCGATGCGTAGGGTCGCGTTGATCACCACGCTCGCGGCGACGCTTGCAGTGCCGAGCGCGGCGTTCGCGGCGGACGCGCTGAGCCCGATCGACGGAGACGTCGTCAGCTCCCGTCCCACGTTCGTGTTCGACGTCCTCAAGGGAGCTGCAGATATCGAGCTGTCGCGCTCGCCCGAGACGCTGACGGCAGGGCCGAGCGCTGGCGAGTTTGTGGACGAGGCGGCGAGCGAATTCGCGATCCTCTACATGCGGAACCCGCGCGACGGGGTCGCCCCTTGGGAATCGCCCATCCCGCTGAACTCCGGCCAGTACTACTGGCACGTCCGACTTCGCGACGACAGCGTGGACAGCGATGGCGATGGGTTCATGGAGGGAACGCAGTACCCGTGGGGCCCGGTGCGGACGCTCACCGTGAGCGACGAGCCGCCCGTGTTCGAAGGCTGGATCATCCGCGTTCAGCTCCTGCGCCCCGTCGGGCGCTGCAAGACCCGGCTAAGGGTCTATGGGACGATCTCCTGGTCCGACAATGAAGAGGAGCCGTCCGCTACGTACAGCGTCTCGCTGAAGGCGGGCGCTCGCGTCCTCGGGCGAGTGCGCGGAACGTTCGACACGACGTTCAGGCCACGGTTCGACGGCGCCATCTGCTCGACTCGACGGGTGACCGCACGCTCCTTGACGGCCACGGCGGCTCTGCGCGACACGAGCGAGCAACTCGTCATCGGCGACCCGCGGAAGGTTCGGAACCCGGCCCGATGAGCGACGAGGAGGATCGCGAGCGCGTCGCGTGGGCCGTGGAGCGCGCCATCCGTCGCGAGTTCGATCTCGGAGCCCCGGTCTTTGACGAAGACTGGTGGGAGACCGCGCTCCGGATCACGGATGTCGCGCTCGAGGCGCTCACATTGAGCGGCACCGAGCGCGGATTGTCTTCCGGCTGATTACAGTGCGGACCCCGATCGCAGCGTTACTCCCCTATCGATCAGGGACGCTTGACGCGTTGGGGCCGCGGCGGAATGCTCGCGCGATGGTAAGGATCGTCTGTATCGGCGCCGTCGTGGCGGTGACGGCGCTCTCGGGGTGTGGAACGTCCAGCGACGAAAGCGCGCTTCAGTCCGGGAGTACGCCTGCGGCAAAGGAAGATCTTCCGACGTTCACGTCCGAGAACTTCGGCGAACTCGAGCACCGCGCGAATGACTTCAAAGGGGCGAGGGTCAAGGGCCTCGTGGGAAAGGTCTTCAACGTCGACCGTAGCGGCGAGGTCGGGCTCGCCCTCCAGATGTGGCTCGACGACGACCAGAACCACCAGGCGATCGTCCTCATCGAAGACCAGGGATTCGAGGTCAGCGAGGACGACTACCTCGCAATGAAGGCCGGCACCGTCTACGACCAGTTCGAAGGTGAGAACGCACTTGGGGGCGAGCTCTCTGTTCCGCGCATTCTCGCGACGGACTACGAGATCACCGACGCGGGGGCGATGCACCCGGCGATCTCAACCGCCTCGTCGAAGACGGAGACGCTCGGGGACGTGCGGATCACGATCTCCAAGATTGAGTTCGCGAAGGACCAGACCCGCATCTACGTCAAGGCGACGAACACGGGGCCCGAGGATGGGTCGATGGATACCGACCCATCTGTCGTCTCGCGCGGAAAGCAGATGGAGTCTTCGATCGACTTCGATCAGGAGCAACTGAGTTACGACCTGTCGGCCGGCGCGTCGACCGAGGGAGTGCTCGTGTACCCGGCTATGCCCGACACGGGCCTGGTCATCAAGTTCAAGGGTCTTGACGCCAACTACAACGACGTCTCTGCGGAGTTCCGCTACTAGCGGGGTTCACGCGACGAGTGGCTCCTCGGGAAAGGACGTCCGTTTGATCGCCACGGCATGGACCATCATCGCGATAGTCCTCGGGGTCGCCGGGGCGCTCTTCTTCCTCGGGTACGCCCTCCTCATGATCGGTAGCTTTGTCGGCTGGATTCTCGAGCGGTTTGGATGGATCGGCCCCACAAGGGCCCGCCGCGCAAGGGAGGAAGGGCGCGCACCTGAACGAGTTGGCTATCCCCGTGATCTTCTGGATCTGGGCGAGATGTGGTGGTTTGTGGTGCTCGTGGGACTCGCGGTAGTTACCGTCGTGCTGCAGCAAACGAGCTAGCGAGCAGTCCCCCGGGCGGGAACCCGCGACGCCGTCCCGACGTTCGTCCGACACGTACGCGAACATATGTTCGTAAATGCCGCCTCCGTACCCGGTTGTCCGCGCCCGTCTCGACCGGGCTCTCGCTACTGATGATCTCGCCCGGCGTTCGTGCTGCAGCACGAGAGCTCCGCGGTGGCTCGGCCTGGTGGACGCGCTCGCTGTGCTCCTGTTGATGGAGCGGCTCGACGATCCGCAGTTCGAGCGCGCCGCTGTCCGGTGGATCAGCCGATTCGCTGTTGAATGCGGCGGCGTGCTGCTCTGCGAGCTTCACGCCGCGCTCAAGGCGGTAGACGCGCTGCCAGCGCCGGACGCGATCGCCATGCTCGGCGCCTTGCTCAAGCGCCGTGGCGCCGCGCGCTCCACGTAATTCAGCGACGAGACGAGCGCGGCTGCAATTGTACGGCCGCCAGCTCGTGTGCAGCCGCTGAGAACCGTTCGTACGCCGCATCGAAGTCGGCACCCGACTGCTTCAGCTTCTCCCATGACTTCGCGACGTCGGCGTGTTGCCCAAGGTCGGCGGCGATATTGACCGCGTCCGAGGAGAAGACGAGGGCGCGCCAAGCGTCGGCGTGCGCGACCACGACGGGGTGCTCGCTGCCGAAGCGGAGCGCCAAGCGAGCGTGATCGAGATCGACGACTCGAGATGCCTCGTGGAATGCCTCGATGTGGGACGGCTGGTTCGCGCGGATCGATGCCGCATGCGTCATGAACAGCGAGTCGAGCGCGCCACGAAGCCTGCCCGCGCGCCCAAGGTGCTGGGTCGCGTCGTCAAGCACCTCGCGGGCTTCCTTCCGATCGACGAGAACGCGGGAGTACTCGTGTTCGCGGGCGGCCCGACGCGAGGCGATCCAGCCGCCCACCGAGGGCCCCACCACACCCGAGACGACGATGCCGACGACGGCGGTGATGGCAGTGGGATCGGCCACGCCACGAGCTTGACCGACGCCGCGGACGCGACGCGCTGTGTGCCGTGAGGGCGCGACTTCAAGTACCTGCCGAATGAACGCGACGAGTATGGGCGCACGCTGATGTTTGCACCCGCTGCAACCACAAGGAACCGAAACCGGGGCAGACCAAGGTCGACGACCGCTAGACCGGCCTGCCTCGGCCATTGTGCTCAGACTCGCGGACGACGCACACGCCGTGCCGTCATAGACGTCGCTCGGCTCAACCGAGACGCGCCTTGAGGGCGGCGATCCGCTGGTTGCTGTCCCGCAGGCGGCTAAGGCTGATCCGGCCGCTGCGGGCCGCGTGGAGCACCTGGCGGTACATTGCCTTTCCCTCGGCCTCCGTGCCGGCGCTGAGCAGAATGTCGGCTCCGGCGGCGGCAGCCATAGCCGCCGGGGCGCTGAAGTCGCCGAGCGCGCGGGCCGTCAGGCTGTCGGTGATGATCACGCCGCCGAAGCTCTCGCGCAGCGAGCTGAGGCCCTCCGGCGACAGGACGAACGGCCGGCGCGCGTCGATGTCGTCGTAGATGGCGCTCGAGACCATCACCATCGGCGGGCTGTCGCTGAGCAGCCGCCCGAATGCGCTGCGCTCGGCGGCCGTGGTGCGCAGGTGCGCGGGGGCGGCATCGGTGTTTTGGCTTGCCGTCCCCAGACCGGGGTAGTGCTTGATTGCCGGGATGACGCCGCCGCGCTCCAGGCCATCAGCGAACGCGGCGGCCGCCTCCGCGACCGTGGCCGCGCTTGCGCCGAATGCGCGGCCTTCGCGCTTGATGAACGCCTCTGGACCGGCGGGGACATCGGCGACCGGCGCCAGGTCGACGCTGACGCCATGCCTACGTAGCTCGGTACCCGTCGCCTGGCCTTGGCGTCGGGCGGCCGTAGCGCCGGCGGCGCCCATCTGCGGCGGGGTCTGCGACGGCGGCAGGAGCGCGAACCGCTTGACCTGGCCGCCCTCCTGATCGGTCGCGATCAGCAGAGGCAGCCTCCCGCCGGCGTGCGCGGCGGCCTGCAGTTGGTCGATCGCAGCGGGCAGCCGGTCGCTGACGTTGTGGCCCATGATGATGATGCCGCCGACCTCGCCGCGGCGCACCCGGTTGAGCAGCGCCCGACTCGGGATCGTGTCGTCCATACCGCTCATGAGCATCTGGCCGACGAGCTCGGGCAGCGATCCGGACCCGGAGCTGCCGCGGTTGCCCTGATCCTCCATCGCCTTGTTCGTCGTAGCGGGCTCGCCTCCACGGGTCCGGACGGGCGCGGCTCCGCGCTTGTGAGGCTCGGAGGTGTTACGGCGCTTTGCGCCCGCCGCGGCGGCGGCGTGGGCATCGCGCGGCGGCCCGCCGGGTACAGTCCCGACCGCCGTTGGCTGCGGGTCATCCGCCAGCGCAGCCGAACCAACGGTCAGCATGCCAGCGGTGAGGATCGCCGACGTAGCGACGGTCAGCACCGCGACCGGGACCGGGATGCGACGCAAGTCGTTCAGCACGAGCTCGGCGCCAGCTTGGCTTTGGCGATCTTCCAGCGGCCGCCGGTCTTGACCATCTCGTAGTAGCCCGACCAGTCCTTGCAGCCGGTCACCTCGGCGTCGGTGCGCAGCGTGTCGACGTCGACGATTGCGGTCGAGCCGCTGACATCGCGGGCAGTAACGGATACGTCGACCGACAGTAGGTTGTCCTTCTCGTGCTGAGCCACCCAGCTGGCTTGGCCGCCGGAGGACGCCTGAAGCGACGGGGCGAGCAGGTCGAACGCGGCGTCGTAGTCGCCGGACTCGATGTAGCGCCAATGACGGCGCACAGCCCGCTCAACCTTCGTCTCGGGCGACGCGCTGCTGGCTCTCGACGCCGATGTGGAGGTGTCCGAGTTCGAGGCCGACGAGGAATCGTCATATGAGCTGCTCGAGTCGTTGCTGCCGGAGCTGTCGTCCGTGCCGCCGGTGCTGGACGTGTCGGACCCGTAGTCGGAGCCGGTGGTGCCGGACGTGTCGGACCCGGAGTCGGACGCCGAGCCGGTGTCGCCGGAGGTGCCCGAGCCGTCGCTCGTTCCCGCCTCGCTTGACGTGTCAGACGCCGGGTCGGAGCCCGACACGTCGGCGGTGGATTGCTCGGAGGGGTTGGCATGCTTGGTGGTCAGAACAAGCGCGGTCGCCGACCCGCCGAGCGCGAGCACCAGCGCCGCGACCATCGCCACCGCGCCGAGCGAAACGCGCCGGCCCGACGCCCTGGCGACGGGCGGAGGCGGCGGTGGCGGAACGGCGAGAGCCGCGGCGACGGGCGGTCGCGGCGGTGCAAGCGCTGCGGCGGCGAGCGGCGGGGTCGCAAACGTCGCCGTCACCGGCGCGCCCAGAACCGCGGTCGGCTGGGCGCCCGGACCGGCGGCGCAAGAGGCGATCGCGCAGCCACCGTTCTCCTGCCAGCACTCGCTGTGGTGCACGGCATGGCACGCCGGGCACTCGTGGACCGTGCCGGCAGCCTTCAACGGAAACCGGCAGTACGGGCAGTTGCGCCCGGCGAGCTCCTCACCGGCGCGGCGCCCGGCACTCGGCGCTGCGCCCGCCACCTCGGCGGCGGTGACGGCGATCGGCGACTCAGCGGCGCCGGTGACGCTGACCGGCCCCCCGGCGAGGGGGGCGGGCGCGCCGCACGCGGCGCAGTAACGGTCGCGCTCGTCGGCGAACGGCTGGCCGCACTGCGTGCAGTGTCGCGTGTTCACGGATTCTCCTCCGGGGTCTCTACAGGCATGCGCTGGCAGACTTGGAGGTCGCCGGGGTGCTGTTCGCAGCGCATGACGGTCTTCGGGCGGTCGGGCTGCTGCCCGGTCGGTTGCGCGGGCTGCGTGGTCCGCCCGCGGCCCGTCTGCTGGCGGGCCGGCTGGCCGGGAGCCGACCCGCGGACGCCCTGCGCGGGCGCGGCGGGCGGCGGCGGGTCATCGGCCGGGGCCCCAAGGACCAGCCACCCGCCGGCGCCCAGGGCAATGCCGACGGCGACGAGCAGCGCCATCGCCACCGGCGGATATCCCTGGCGTGCCGGAGTCGTGTCGCCGGCGGCGGGCCGCTGGCCGGGGCGCGGCGTGGCCGCCTTCCCGACGTTGACGACCTCGCCGTGCTGCCAAGCGAAGATCCCTTCCTCGCCGGCGTGCGGGTCGACGACGTACGCGATCTGGTGAGCAGCCGCGAAAAAGTTGCGGTGGATGAACAGATCGTGCTCGGAGAGGAAGATGCCGAACCCGGGGTGGCTGTGGTACCAGCCGACGATCTCCTCCCCCGCGAACCGCTGCTCGAGTTCGCGGTGCACGTCCTCCCAGGCGTCGTGGGTGAACGTCAGGCTGGCAGTCTGGCCGTCGGCGCGTAGCGCTGGGACAATGCCGCGCACGGCGACGCGGCCGTCGTTGCGGGCCCGGCCGATGAGGAAGCCGCCGACCTCGTTCGCGAGGTCTGAGAAGACGTGGTCGTAGACCTCATCGCGGACGCCGGGCATCCAGAGCGCGCCGACGATGTCGCCATCGCTCAGCATCGGGCACCCTCGGCGCGCGCGGCGGCGCTTCGCAAGAGCCGACCCTTGATCTGCTCGAACCGAGCCGGGCTGCCAACTCCGAGGATCGCGTAGTCGACGCCGCAGTGGACGAAGACGGCTGGGGTGGTGGCCGCGGCCGTCGTGAGCGCCGGGCGTTCGCCGGCCGCCTGGGCCCTTGCTGCGGCGCCGCGGTCGCCACAGAAGCGGCCGGTCAGCAGCGGCCCGCGAGCGCGGAACGATCTCATCGCAGCTGGAGGCCCTCGATCGTGCCGTCGAGGATCAGGTGCGTCCGCTCAAGGCCGGCGCGGAGCGTGATCACATCACCGGCCGGAAGACCGACCCGGTCCGGGGTCGCCTCGAGCAGCGCGGCGGGACTGTCGGCGTCGACGCGGTGCGTCGGCGTGAGGCGCCGCCGCGCTCCGCACGCAGGACAGGCCGCGTCGGACTCGCGCAGGGCGATCGCGGGGCGCAGCACAGTGTCGCGCCGGCCACACCCGCACTGGAAGTCGACGACGAGCTCGTGCTCAAGCTCGACAACCGCGTCGCGTCCGAGGTCGTGGAGCGCGCGGTGCAGGATGTCTGCGAACGGCACGTCACGCCCCACGGCGGCGGCGTGCTCCAGGTCATAGCTGTCGTGGCTCAGGCAGTCCTCGCGGTGCGGGTAGACGACGGTGTAGTGGTCGTGCGTCTGGCCGTTGTAGATCACGCCCCGGCCCGCGAACTCGTAGCCGGACGGCTCGGCAGCGTGAAGCAACTTGACCGCTTCGGCGACCTGCATCGCGGCGACCACGCTCGAGGACGTGGCGACAGTCGGGACCTTGCCGGCGAGCATCTCGTCGCGCGTGAGCAGCGAGCAGGCGCGCCGCGCGGCGAGCAGCTCGAAGTCGCGCTCAGACAGCGTGCACTCGTAACACGCCGAGCCCGGCGGGCTGAACACGCGCATTACTCCCATAAGCCCTTCGATGGCGCCGTCGATCCACGGCACGCCGGCCTTCCAGCACGCCTGGTTGACGTGCAGGCGCGCCTCGCGATTGTCCAGGCCGCCAAGGATGAGGTCGAACTGGCGGTACAGGCCGACGCCGACGGTCAGTCGAATGTCGCCGGTAACGCCGATGACCTGGCAGTCGCCGTTGAGCTGCCCGGCGGCCTGCGCGACGACCTGCGCCTTGGGGCGCCCGTCGTCGCCGGGCCGGAAGAACACGCACCGCGCGAGGTTGGAGTTCTCGACGGAGTCGAGGTCGCAGACAACGACGGTGCCGACGCCGAGCAGACACAGGTTCTTGACGAGCTCGTTGCCCAGCGCGCCAGCGCCGACGACCAGGACCCGCGCTTGGCGCAGCAGATCCTGGTGCCACCAGGAGATCAATTCCTGGCGGTGGTAGCGGCCGTCGGTGCCGTCGCCCAACCGCACGTCCAGGCGCCGGTCGGCAGGGCGTTCTCCGGTGGCGGCCATCGCTAGCCGGCCGTGATCTCTGCGACCAGGCGAAGGACGTCGCCGTCGGCGACGCCGGCCTGCTCGAGCGTCTGGCCGTCGCCGATCTGGCGCCCGGACTGCTTGTGGTGGAAGCGGTAGGACAGCGGCTGCCCGTCGGGGCCAGTCGTGGGCAGCTCCATGAGCTCGACCAGCTTGGCGAGGATTCGCCCGGAGGCGGCGTCTCCGGGGACGGAGGCCTCCTCGCGCTTGTTACCGGTGGCGTCGACGACAGTGATGTCCATGACGGGCGGGGGCTCCTAGTCGGTCGGGGTGTGGGTGGTGTCGCGGGGCCTCAGGCGGACCGTCGGCTCGGGGTCGAACACGGACACCGGCGCGGCGAGGTTCGTGGTGGCCGCCTTCGATGCGCGCTGGCGCAGCCGGACGGTGCGGGCGCGCACACGCCGGCGGCGGAGGAGCGCCAGCACGGTCGCGGCGGCCAGCAACAGGACGGCGAGGCCGACGGCCGCGTAGGTGATCCAGCCGGTGTTGTCGCCGCTGTCTGCGGCGACGACGTGACCGGGGCGCAGCGTGGCGGCACGCGCGATTGGAACGGCAAACGCGATGCCGCGGGCCTCTGTGAGCATGCTGGTGGTGACGCCGAGGACGCGGCCGCGACGGTCCAGAAGCGGCCCGCCGGAGTTACCTGGATTGACGGCGGCGTCGGTCTGCAGCCGCCCGCCGTCGCCAACGCGAACCGCCGAGACGATCCCGCGCGACACCGACCCCTCCAGGCCCAACGGCGACCCGACGGCGTACACCGACTCCCCCACGTGGGCGCGTTCGGCGCGCACCGCGATCGGCCGCAGCTTCATCGTCCGGGAGTCGATAAGCGCGAGGTCGTCGCGACGGTCGACGGCGACGACGGTGCCGTCGGCGCGCCGGCCGCCGTCGGTCAACAGCTGCACCGTGCGTGCCGTGCCGACGACGTGCGCGTTGGTGAGCAGCCGCCCCGGCTTGCCGTAGGCGAACGCGGCGCCCTGCGCCTCGCCGGCCAGGACGGTGACCACGCGCACCGCGGATGTCTCGATCGGCGTCGACTGCCCCGCGACCGCGCGAACGGGCGCCGCGGCCGACACCGCGGCCAGTCCCGCGAGCGCGCCCGCAAGCGCGGCGCTACGCATGCGCGCCCACCAGCTTCTGCACATCGCCGTCGGGCACGACCGCGTGCTCGCGCGCCCACGCGGCGGCGGCGATGTTCAGCGCATCCGCAAGACCGAAAGCCCGCCAGCCGGCGAGCTCGACGAGCCGGACGACGAGGTCGCGCAGGCTCTCCGACGGCGACCAGGAACCGATGCACACCCCGCCGTGGCGGTCGGGCCCGAGCAGGTTGGGATGGAACACCGGAGTGCACCAGGTGATGACCGGCGGGCGGCGCGGATAATCCAGGTGCAGGTACACCGCGAACTCGTGCTCGTCGCGCGCCACCGGTATGCCGTCCTCCCCGGGGGCCAGGCCGGGCGCCGTGAAGCGGACGCTGTAGCACTCCGGCGGCGACCCGGACGCCGTCACCGCGACCACGCCGGAGGCCTCCAGCTCGCGCAGCTCGTGATGGTCGACGACAAGGCGCCGCTCGCGCGGCGTCATACGCCAGCGACAGTCCGCTCGGAGTAGGCGAACGCGGTGCCCCCAACCTGGACCATGTCGCCGTCGCGCAGCCAGTGCGACGTCACCGGAGTGCCGTTGATCGAGACCGGGCAGCCGTCGAAGGCAGTCAACGCGCGGCGCGGGCCTTGCTCGTCGATACGGAAGTGCATCGGCGCGACCGCCGGGTCCTTGATGAGCGTGATCTGCGCCTTCGGGCTGGAACCGACGATCGTGTTGGCGTGATAGAGAATGAACTCCTTGCCGGCCATCCCGCCGGAGACCAGCTTGATCCACGCCTGCCGGCGCGCCGTCTCCACCAGGCCGATCGCCGCGCCCATCGCCAACCCGACAACCGCCAGGCCGATCAGACGCGACGCGGTCGCTGAGTCGGTCGCCTCGCCGATGTAGTTGAACAAAAACCCGCCGATCGCCGCACCGACGGTGCCGCCGACCAGCGCGTTGACGGTCTTGCGGCCCGAGCGCTTGGCGGCGCCAGCGGCCAGCCCGATGCCGGCGCCGAAGATCGCCCACGCGAGCGCACGCGCAGCGCACAGCTTGAAGTCGGTCGCGCTGATGTCGTCGCCCGTCGTCAACGCCTGCACGACGATGTCGCGGATGATCGACGCGTAGAGCTCCTGAGCGATCGCGCCAGAGATCGCGCCGCACACCGCGCCGATCGCCGCGCCGATCCCCGCCGCGGGCAGCGCAGCCTCCCACACGCGGCTCGTGAGGTCCTCCCAGGCTGCATAGATCGCGCCGAAGACCGCGCCGGCGGCGCCGAACTGCAGCGCGGTGGTGCGCACGAGATGCTCACCGGCGGCGTTGTCATCGGTGATCAGCTCGAGCAACAGCCACGCCGCCAAGGCGGCGACGAGCGCGCCGATCGTGCTCATGACCAGCGTCGACCGGAGGTTCAACCCGCCGGCCGCGGAGCGGCCGGTCATGCCACCGAGCTGCAGGGGCGCCGGCTTGACGCCAGCGACCGGCGGCAGCGCACCGGCGGCCGGAGCGCCCGGCGCGCCGATCGGTGGCATCGGCGCCGCGGTGCTCGCGGGCATGCGGCTGAGGTCCTCGTCGGTGATGATCAGCTTCTTGCCGTCGCTCATGCTCCGGGCTCCTTGTCGCGTCGCGGGGTGATCATCGCCACGTCGGGATCAGTCACCGCGTCCCGTGAGGCAGCGGTGACGTGCTTGGCCGCCGAGGCCGACGGCGTGAGTGAGATCTCAAGCTCGGGCTGGCCGAGTTCGACGTTGCCGACCGGGAAAACCTCCGGGTGCTGGTCGGCCCAGTACGCCGCGACCGCGTTCAGCGGGCTGCGCGTGTTGAAGATCCGGTACTGGATCATGTCGCCAACCTTGGTGACAACGTCGACCAGGCCTTCCCCCGCCGACCAGTAGTCCGCGATGCAGTAGTGCTCGCCGACATTGGGGTGAAAGACAGGGGTGAGCGGCACCACATACGGCTGCTCACGCGGGTACCCGAGCGGCAGCCTGATCTCGATGACGTGCTCGCCGGCGGTGACCGGCTGCTGGCCGTCCAACCGCAGCCCCGGCAGGCGGTAACTGACGCGGTAGCCCTCCGGCGGCGGCGGACCGAGCGGTTCGATGCGGACGCGCGGATGCCCGGAGAACTCCGAGCGCAGCGCTTGAAAATCGGCCGCGAGACGGCGAAGACGTGGATTCATGAGCCGAGAGTCGAAGGACAGAAATCGGGATGGAGATCGGCAGGCACGCCTTGACGCTTGAACGAATCGTCTCCGTCCGCCCGCGTGACGAGTTCATGCCAGTGGACCTGCCGCTCGTTCCGGACCAAGCCCCCAACCCGACCGACGCGGACCATCGAGCCGAGCAGGCGCATGCCCTGCCGGCAGCCATGATCGGGACGCGTCGCAATCACCCCCTGAGCCTGTTTCGTGGCAGTCCGCGCGTCGTAACCAGGCGAGCACGATCGGCTGGCCGCACCGGACGGCGCGGGTAGCGACCGCGCTGGCGCATGCGCGGCGCGACACGGCTCGGTCGCGGCGTCCGGGCACGCCGAATCACGTCGTCCCTCAGTGTCGACATTCGTGGCACCGTAATGCCGACATCGACCCTTCGCACCTGCCAACACGTCTAGTTCGGTGAGATCCACCCCGATTCACCGCCAGCCCGCCCTACGCGCCGAACCGCGGAGTCCTTGAGGCGCACAGAGCCAGGTGTCTTGGCGCTGACGCTCTCGCAGCGGTGGCCGAAGCGAGCGATATGCCCCGGGCATCGAGCGACTCAGCGAAGGCGCATTCCTGTACCGAACGTACCGACGCTCTGCGCCCGGTCGCGCTCGCCCCGGCGAGAGGTAGCCGGACGCTCGTGGTTGGCCGGCGTGAGCGAAGTTCGTCCCTCCTTGGGAAGGCAAGGCTCTCGCGGCCGGTGCTAAACCGCCTCAGGGTCGAAAGCGCAAGGTCCCCTGGGGCGTTGAGCCCGCGCGTGGTCTTCAGCTCGCGGGCGAGTTCGAACGCGGTGATCGTGCGGTGACGCGCGAAGCAGCACGCGTGGCCGCAGGCGCCAGTCGCAGCTGACTGAACCGGTTCGACAACGCGGCCGGGGCGCGCAGGCACGGACCCTCGGCCGGCTGAACGGCCGTTGGATTCTCCTTTCCCATTAAACCCTGCTGGGGCTCCGTCGCCGGTGTGTGCGACGCTTGCGGCATGGCGCATGATCGCTGGTCGCGGCTGGGTCGGGCCGAGCTGGTGGCTCTGGGCAAGACATGGTCACGGAGCGACTGGAGCGCGCCCGCTGCACAGTAACTCGGGCAAGCAACCCGATGGACGGGAGACTGGAAGTTCGAACCGCGGACGGCCGGTCTTTGGAAGTGTTCGTCTCGACGCAGCGCGTTGGCGGATACGCATTTTGGACCAAGCGCCGACTGCAGCCGGCCGGTCACCGCTTCGTCGCACTCGTCCTCCTCGCCGAAGAACCGGAGCCCCGGCTCTACCTCGTGCCGAGCGATGAATGGCTGGACGCCTCGCCGCCGCTCACGGACCGTGACTATGAAGGCAAAGCAAGCGAGCCCGAATACGGCATCGAGATCGGGCGCTCCTCCCTCACCTCCCTTCGCCGCTACGCCTGGACCGAAGCGGCTGCGAACGGCTACTTCGGCTAGCCTCGGCACCCGTCGACCCAGGAGACTCATGGCTGAGCCGCTGCTGGACCGTATCCGCACTGAGATCCGCGCCCGACTTCGCCAGTGCGAGGCGGCCGCGCTCGAATACGCGCGCCTGGAGGCCGCACTCGTCGCGCTCGGCGACGTCCAAGGCCCGACGTCGACCACGCCCAGGATCTCGGATGCGCCGGCGTCGCCGAGCGCACGGCGCGCCTCGAAGCCGCGTACCACTGCGGGGCGCGCGCCGCGGGGCGCGAACCGTGCTGCGGTGTTGAGCGTGCTGGGGGATCGGCCCGGCGTCAGCGCCGCCGAGCTCTCCTCGGCGTCCGGCGTGGCGAGGCCGGTGCTCTACTCGCTGCTGAAGACGCTCGAAACGCGCGGGGAGATCGCTCGCGAGCAGTTGCCCGGCGGCACCACCGGCTACCGGCTCGCACCGGGGGCAGCCGCCGAACCGGTCGCCGCCAGCTGAGCCGGCGTCTACCGAAGACAGCGGCGCGACGGCACAGGGCGTTACCTGTCGTTCACCGCCCGGTAGGAGATCGCTCTTCTTCGCGCGCGTGCTCGCGGCGTGCGGGAGATCGCGCGGGTGCTCGGGCGTTCGTCGTCCACGACACCCTGCGCTCGGGATCGAGCCCCTCGCCCCGCCGCCGTCGTCATAAACGAGTGTTCGCGCGTCCGGGTTGTCCTTGGTCGCGGCCAGATACGAGGCCACGAATTGGCGAAGACCCACAACAGGCGCTCAATCGTTGGCGCCGCTCAGATGCCCAAGCACGTCGTACTCGACCTCGCTGGACGCCCCGTCGCGCGCGATCAGTCCAAGCGTGACGTTTCAGCAGCGCCGTCAATTTCGTCGTTGGGATCTCGACGCCCATCGCCCAAGGTTGCGGGCAGCGCGCGCTGCGCTTGCTCCATTTGGGCTGTCGGACCCGCCTTTGGACTGACCACGGCGCCGCGCGCTTGATGAACCGAGCGTCGGCGAGGCCAGCTCAGGGCTCGGCGCGTCGCCGACGGTGATCGTGTGATTGGGTGTGTGCCGTGCGCTTGCATCGTGCTGCCATGGCGGAGTTCGTCGACGAGATCGTCACGGGACGGCTTGCGCCGGGAGACGTGCTCGCCCGCGAGGTCGAGGTGGCCGACCGATTCGGCATCAGTCGTGGCGTCGCGCGCGAGTGCGTGCGCGGGCTGGAGGAACGGGGATTGGTGACCGTGCGCCACGGAAGCGACACGACCGTCAACCCGCGCGAGAAGTGGGATCTCTTTGACGAGTATGTGCTGAGCGCCGCTCTGGGCGGCGCGGCCGCGGTCGAGTCGCTGGGCGCTTACCTTGAGTGCCGGCGGATCATCGAGGTCGAGGCCGCGGGCCTGGCGGCCGAGCGGTGCGCCCCGGAGCACGTTGCGGCGTTGGAGGCGCGGTTTGCGGCGATGGTCGACGCGACGAGGGAACGCGACCGGCGCCGCCGCGAGCAGCGCTTCCACGAAGCCGACGTCGCGTTTCATGTCGCGTTGATCGAGGGCACGGGCAATCCGCCGCTGGTGTTGCTCGTGCGCCGGATCTATACCGCGTTGATGGCGGCTCGCTTTCCGCTCGCGCGTCCCGCCTACCGCAGGACGCGGGCTTTGCCGGAGCATGCCGCGATCCTCGCGGCGGTTCGCGCCGGCGATCCGCAGGCGGCGCGGGACGCCATGCGTACCCATCTCATGACCGTGGAGCCCTATCTCCACGAGCACGCACGCCGAGTCGCACGCGGGGCGTAACGAGCCGAGGCGCGTGGTTGACGGCCGCGGCCGGCGTCGTCGACCCGAAGCGCGCTGAGAACGCCGTTGGTAGTTACCGCTCTGGTGCGGCGTAGCGTGTCGGTTGTCGATGTGGTGAGGTGATGGCGCATGACCGGGAAGCGCCGCAACGATCGTTTGCGGATCGACGGGTACATCCGGATCTCGCTGGTGGGCAAGCGTCGCGGCGAGCAGTTCATCTCGCCGGTCGTGCAGCGCGAGGAGATCGAGGGATGGGCGCGCCGGCACGACGCGGAGATCGTCCGCGTCTACGAAGAGCTCGACGAGTCGGGGCGTCGGCCCGATCGTCCGATGCTGGAGGCGATCGCGCATCGGATCGAGCTCGGCGTCACGCGCGGCGTGGTCGTCGCGACGGTCGATCGGTTCGGGCGCTCAGAGCTCGATGCGCTGTTGACGATCCGGCGCATCCAGAACGCGGGCGGGCATTTCTTCTCCGCGCGGGAAGACTTCGACCTGGGCTCAGAGGTCGGTCGCTATCTGTGCCGCGAACTGCTGTCGATCGCCGAGTTTCAGTCAGATCGCCTGAGCGTCGGCTGGCGACAGGCCAAGGACAAGCTGATCGCCCGCGGGGCGTGGCCCGCGTCGCGGGTGCCATTCGGCTATCGCCGCGCGCGCTCAGGAAAGCTGACGCCTGACCCACGCACTGGCTCCTATGTCACCGAGCTCTTTCGCCGCCGTGCTGCCGGCGCGACAGTCCGCGAGCTGTGCCGGTACCTCGAGACCGAGCAAGTCCGGACGCCGAACGGGCACAGCGGCTGGGCGCCCGGCACGCTCGAGAACATCTTCCGCCACCGCGCCTACCTCGGCGAGATCCAGTGGGGCGCGACGAATCGCCCCCACGCCCACCCACCGTTGGTCGACGGCGCGACCTGGGAGCGCGCGCAGCGTCCGCCGATTCGGAGCCGCCGTCGCACGGGCAATACGTCTCCGCTGCTGCGCGGACTCGTCCGCTGCGCGGGCTGCTCGATGTCGATGAGCAGCATCACCGTCCGCACACCCCAGGGGCGCGTCTACCGCTGCTACTGGTGCGCGGGCCGCAGCGCCGGCGGACCCTGTCCCGCGCGCGCGTACATCCAGGTCGCGCCACTGGACGCCTACGTCGTCGAGACGGCACTCGAGGTGCTCGCCCATCGCCGCAGCCGCCGGCCCGTCGCGGTCACCGCGGCGACTGCCACGCTCGAGCAGGCCGAACGTGCGCTGCGTCGCTACCGCGACAACGACCGGCTCATCGAGCGCCTCGACCCTCACGCCTACGCCGATGGACTCCTCGTCAAGGACCGGCGCGTCCGCGAAGCGCGACTCGCCGTCGCGCTCGCGCGCGAGGCCGACGAGCTCGATCAGCTTCCGCTCGCCGGCGAGATCAAGCAGCGCTGGCCCGCGATGACCACCGACGAACGCCGCGGCATCCTCGCCCGCATCATTGACTGCGTCTTCGTTGGCTCCGGGCGCCTCCCCGCCCCGGATCGCGTGACGATCTGCCCGCGCGGGACCGCCCCACCCAACCTCCCGCGTATCGGCGATAAGAAGACCCGAGCACGACCCTTCCGTCCCCGCCGTGGTGTCAGGCGACGCCCGGGGACCGGCACGCGACCCGCGCACCGCTGGAGCAACGACCGGCTCGAACGCGAGCTGCGCGACTTCCTCAGCGGCCGACCGCACTGGCCCGCCCCTGACGTCTTCATCTGCGCCGGCCGCGGCGAGCTGCTCCAACAAGCGCGGCTGCGAGCGCGTGACGAATGGTGGGCCTTCCACTTCCGGCTCCCCATGCAAGAACCCCCCAGGCCCCCACGCCCCTGGACCGACGAGCGCATCCTCAACGAGCTCACCGCCTACCTCGACGGCAAACCGCAGTGGCCCACCATCCCCGAGTTCCGCGCCGCCGGCAAACACGCGCTGCGCTGGCGCGTCGGCCAGACCGGCGGACTCAAACGCTGGGCACCGCTGTTCCCCGAGGTCGCCTGCCCGCAACTGCACCGCTGGAACGACGACGAGATCCGCCGGCAACTCGTCGAGTTCTGCAACGACCGCGCACGGTTCCCCACCCAAGCCGAATTCAGCGCGGCTGGCCGAAGCGGCCTGTTGCACGTGCTCGGGCGTCGCGGCGCGTCGTGGTGGGCCAACCAACTGTCCCTCCCGCGCGCCCGAGACTGCTCAGCCGCGCCGCCCGAAGGCAGCGGCGCGACCGCACGGAGCGCGTGTGATGACCGACGCGAGTGAGGTTCGACGGACGATCGGCGTGGTAACGGACGCTCGCGGCAACCTGAGCCGTCGAGCCGGCGACCGGCGAGATCACGCGGGCGGAAGGGCGGCGGCGAGCGCGCGGGCCAGCGCGTCGACGGCGGCCGCGTCCAGCAGCCCTTTGGCGTTCAGTCGTTTGGCGAGCGCTTTGCGATACAGCAGCAGATGACCGCGCATTTTCAACGTCGCCAACAGCGGCAACTCTGCCGTGGTGAAGCAGAGCACGCCGTGCACCGGCGCGTCGGGGTGGCCGCTCGCCGCCAGCCCGTCACGGACCGCGGCCACCTGGCGGTCAAGCCCGTCGATCAGCTTGGTGCGATCGCGACCGTCGATGAGCAGTTTCGGCGTGCCGAGAATCGGCCTGGTGACGCGTACCTTGCCGCTGATGTTCTTGGCGTCGATCACGAAGACGCCGGCGGGAGCGATCGCCAGGTGGTCGATGTTGCCGCGACCGCTGGGCATTCGGCGATCGTGGAGAAGGATCGTCGGCGCATCGCCGGTACGCTGCTCCAGCGACGCCGCGACCGCCTTCTCGCCCAGTTCCCCGCGGTGAAAGGCGCTCTCGTGCTGCGGCGCGCCGCGGAGCGCGAGCAGCAGCCCTCCGATCCGCGGATGGGCCTGCCGCGTGCGCTCCTCGCGTGCGCGTCTGCGTCGCTGATACTCCCAAGCCACGCTGGCTCCGGCTTCCCCGCGGTCAAGCTCAGGCTGCCCCGACGCGGCGGCCGCGGAGTCGCCGATCTGCGGGCAAGCCCTGCAGGTCACCGTCCGCGCCCCGGCGTCCCACAAAGCCTCGGTGCCAGCCGGCAGCTCAGCCCCGCACTCGACGCAGACATCGGCCCGACGAAGCCTGAGCGCTCGCGAGGCCATGCCCTGCGAATCGGCGCGGCACGCTCGCGCCTTGAGCACAGCCGGCCGTCGCGCACCACCCAACCTCGTGCTGTCGGCCGCCGACATTTGCAGAGCAGACTTCCAGCCACATCGCACCTCCGGCCAGGTCCGCGGCGGTGATCGATCCACGAGCCATCGGTGACTCGCCCGGACGATCCGTGTACGCGACTAGGCCCGCGCAGGCCCTTGTCGATGATCAGCTGGCTGAACTCCGACCCATCGAACAGCAGCAGCTCCTTGGCCGTCGCTCGGCCCTGCCGAGCGCATAGCTTCGCGCCTCGTCCTCGAACTCGGTCGTCGTGACGACCAGCCCGATCTCGACGCCATCCATCGAGGCGATCAGCTGGTCGATCGGCTCCACGCCGGCCCGGCCATGCTGCGGGTGCCAGTACTTCACCTGGACGTGAACCGGGACGAGCGTCAGACCGCCGACGGGGAACTGCGCGATGATGTCAGCGCCGACATCGTGCTGGCGGGGCACGATACGCGCGTCCGCCGCGCCCAAGGCCGTGAGGACGTCGCGGACCAGCTCCTCGAACCGTCGCTCGTCGAAGTAGCCGCTCAGCAGCCCGCGGCGTGTCTCCTCGACGAGGCGCTCGCGCAGCGTCGACGCGCCCGACGGATGTGCGGCGCCGTCGGCCGCGACCAGCGCCAGCCGGATGTCCTCGATCAGGTCGGACGCATCCGTGACCGTCCCCTGCTCTTCATGCGGGACACCAGCGCGGCGCGGGCACGGCGGCGCGAGATCCCTGCGGCGCGGTTCAGCCAGGTCAGGGGCGGCGATGAACCGTGTCGTCATCGTCTCCGGCGTCGTCCTCGAAGGCGTCGCCGGCGACCTCGCCCACCGAGAACGCATTCGGTCGCGGAACGACGATCAGCTCCCCTCCTGCATCTCGCGCATGAACCTCCACAGCCCGCCAGCCGCCCGGCCCGAGCGGCGGTAGTCGACATCTCGGCGTAGTGGGCAGCGTGGACGCGCTCACGGAACTCGTCGTAGTCGAGGTCCGGCGCGTCGAGCCCACGCGCCCCGCTCCACCCGACCCAGCAGCATGCCGAGCTCGCGTCCGAGCTCGGCCAGCGCCTGCGGGAAGGCCCTGGCCGGTTCGGGATCGGGGAGCAGCCGTGCCCTGCTCACGTCGGCGAGGCTACCCAGCGCCGAGGTCGATGTGGCGTCGTCCGGCGTCTGACGTCAAGGCGGGCCAACGTTCCGACGATGAACTGCTTGCAAGCCAACACGATCAGTCGAACGCTCCCCAATGCCCAAGAAGATCATCATCGTCGCCCTCTTCGGACTCGCACTTGCGCTCTCCGCGTGCGCCAGCGACTCGCCCAAGCCAAGCAGCTCCACTAAGGCGGGTGGCGATCCCTTCCGCACCGCGCTCGAGGCAGCCCACCCGACGCAGTTCGGCGCGGTCGCCGACAAGCTCTCGGTCCGGGGGATCGCGCGCCATCGGGCGATCATCAACGTGGCGGTCAACACGCCAGACGGCGGCTTTCAGGGCGCATCCCGGCAGGATCTGGCGGGGTCCGCTGGGGCCGCATTCAAGGCGCTCCACGGCGCCGGCTGGCACAAGGCGATCACCGTGACCTTCAAGGGCGGACTGGTCGACACGACCACCGGAAAGAACCTGCCCAACGCCGAGACGGGCGTCTTCCGACTCGACCGGAAGGACGCACGGCGGATCGACTGGCAGCACGCCGACCAGGTCGACTGGACCGTGTACGCGGTGTTCCTTCACCCGGCGCTGAAGCGCTGACCAGGACGGCCCGCCGCCTGGCAGGCTCTCCACATGGACTTCGACGCGACGATGAGTTACCTGCGTGTCCTGGCCGACACGGAGGTCATGGTCAGCATCGGCCAGACACTCGAGCGTCCGGTGGCCCACATGTCCGGGATGCTCAGCGAGCCTGAGGACTTCAGCTACCAGGTTGACCAGGAAGGCGTCTACGCCTTCCGGGTCGGCGAGCATGCGGGCTTCTTCCTCAGGCGGTTGGGCTTTCAGAGCGCGTGGGCTGAGGACGACCTTGCCGGCCGCGAGGCCCTGCGCATCGAGCATGAAGATACGCAGGTCCGGGTGGGACCATCGTTGCCGACGGCGTGAGGCTCAATCGCCCACGGACCGGACATGCTGTGTTCGAGGGCCATCGAACGGCGCTGCCTGATGTGCGAGTCGACCCGGCTCCTGGTCATCGTCGACGGTCGCGCCACCTACACCTCCGACGAATGGGCGCACGTGCGACCGCGATTTCGCCGTCAAGGCAAAACCGCGTGACCCGCGGAGCACGATGTGTACAGCTTCTCGTGGCGCATTCCGTCCGTCTCGACGTGCGGTTCGATGACGAGATCCGGCGCTGACGGCGGCTGTCGTGGCTCTGACCGAACTCGGGTCGCGGCCTACAGACCAGGCGCGCCGACGCCGATATCTGGGCTGCCATGACGCCGTCTTCGCAGCTGCAGCTACGCGCCACCGACGCCGACCGCGAACACGTCGCTCAGATGTTGCGTGCCTCGGCGGGCGAGGGGGCGTTGATGGTCGACGAGCTTGAGGAGCGCCTGTCCGCCGCCTACGTGGCCGTGACGCGCGCGGATCTGGCCCGACTGGTCGCCGATCTACCGCCGCGGCACACCGCTCGGCCAGCGATGGCACCGGCACCCGAGCAGCCAGTACTCGGCGTTGATCGCAGCCCCGGCCTCGTCGCGCTGCTCACGGTCGTGACGCTCGGGCTGTACCTGATCTACTGGTGGTACACCGTCAACCGCGAGATGCGCGACTTCGCGCGCACCGTGCAGCCGACGCACCCGCTGGCAGGCGCCAGCCCCGTCGCCTCGACGCTGGCGATGACTCTCGGCACGCTCATCATCGTGCCGGTGTTCGTCACCGCGCACTCGACGGCCCGCCGCGTCGGTGAGGCGATGAGCCTGTCCGGCCTGCCGCCGCATGACCGGCCCAGCCCGCTGCTCTACACCCTCGCCTACACGATTGGGGGGCTGCTGATCGTGCCGCAGCTCCTGTACGCGCCGCTGCTGCAGGGACACCTCAACCGTGCCTGGCAGCAGGTGCGCGCCGCCCAGGAGCCGGGCGCCGGCGACTGGCTCGCCAGCGCCGCTGCCGCGTAGCTGGAGGTCAGCGAGCCCGCATCGTCGGCCCCGCCGCGGCGCGCTCTGCCGGCCCGCCGCGCCAACCGTGTCGTCGCTACGGAGCCACCACCAGTCACCACAGCCGAACTCCAGCGCCCGCAGCCAATGCGCAGGAACGCCGAACATCAGCAGCCCCTACCGGCGATCCCCCGCGCCAGACGTTCAGGATTCGCGGCGCCGATCGCGCGGGTCCACAGCAAGCACGATCTCGCCGCGCGTGTTGATCTCGAGCTCGGGCTCGACAACGAGGTCCAATCATCGCGAGGACATCCCGGACGGCCGCGATGCCCCGAAGTCTCCGTCGTTCAGCCAGACCAGCCTGTGATGCCCTCGGCGTCAGCGAGCCGAAGGAGGTCGGGACGCGTCTGCTCGGTGGCGAGTATCGCTCGCTTGGGCGCGGGCGCGAGCATGCGCGCGGAGTCGGCAGCTAGCCGATCGCCATGCGGAACGACGGCCGCGCCACGCTTCCCCTTCGCCTCGATGATCGTGCTCGTCGTCCTGTCGTAGACGTCGCAGAACATGATCGCCGGCGCGCCGCTTCAGGTCGTCCATGGCAGGAGTGCGCCACCCGGCCTATTTCAGCCGCCCGACAGTCAACACCGGCCGTATACGACCCGGCCGGCCGTTTTCAGGGCTATTTTCCACAGCGCGCTGTCTGTTGTGCGCTGGTCGAGTCGGGGTCAGCCTCGTCGCCCACCCCGGCACGTGCCGTCAGGCGTACTCCTCGATCTCGGGGCCGGTGTCGGCCCAGTAGTTCTCGTCGCTGGAGACGTTCCACGCGATCTCGATCACCTCGGCGAGCTTGCGCCTGCGAGCCGGGTAGCTCTTGTGCTCGCGGTCGTGCACGTGCGTCGGGACAGGATGGTCCGGCGAGTGGTCGTAGCCGACGAACTCGACGCCGTCGAGGATCACGTAGTAGCAGTACCTGACGCGCTCAGGCGACCCGTCATCACCGATCTCGACCACCTCGCTGATGTCGAGGAAGGTGCGGTCACTGAAGACAACGCGGCCGGCGACGCGCCCGCGCTGCTTCGTCGGGTCGTCCAGGCGCAGCATGATCGCGCCGGGCTCGAACATGAGCCCGTTCGCCGACAAGAGCTTGTCGATGTTGTCGAAGTACTGATCAAGCGTCAACGCGCCCGCGAGACTAACGAGCGGATCGGCTGGTTCCGGCGGGATTACCGCAGATTGCGCACGCCGCTACGCCGCGCAGGTGATCTCACGACGGGTGTGGCGAGCGAGCGCGTCTTCCTGCGGTGCGGTGTCATTCGGCGCGCCGGTGAGTTCTCGCCACTCGGCGTAGAAGCTCGCCCATTCGTGCCGCGCGCGACCCGGAATGTGGTCAATCTCATCGCTGCCGACGCGGTACGCGCGGAAGAACTCCGCGGAGTCGAGGCGGTAGTGGCGTTGCAGCACGAGCAACGCGTCCTCAAGCGAGGCGGCGTTGTAGGTCCCGGTCTGAACGTTGGTGCCCATGTACTCGCTCACCCCTTTCGGGCTTCGTGGGTCGGCTCCTACCCGGAGTTTCCTGACAATATCGGCGGAACCTAGGCCGGAGCTTAGTGCGGCCTGTCGAGGGCCGCCCTGGACCTAAGACGGGATTCAGCCTCCGCGACGCTCCGGCCTTCGCGTCCGAACCAACCCGATAGGACCCGGAGCTACCGCCCTGCGCGAAGCGCCGATGGCGTCGTGTTCCCAGGTGTCGGCGACTGGGGTTCGGAACTGCGTTCCGCCCACAGCCGGGGAGACCACCTCATGAGCACCACGCCGAACAAGACCACCCAGCGCCTGCTCGACCGCCACGCCAAGCTGCGCGACCAGTACAGCGCTGCCTACGCGGACGTGGAGACCATGGGCCAAACGCCGGGCGTCGCCGCCGCCGATCTTGCTCTTGAAGTGGTTGCCGAGCACGCGCAGCTCGGCTCCGCCCGGCGTACGGACCGCGCACTCGAGGCAGTCGCGACTGAAGATCGTCTGTTCCGCTCCCGATCACGCTGGCGATCCTCGAGCTGATCGAGACGCACGAGGAGCAGCGCTTCGAGCCCGCCGCCGTGCACTGGGCCGGCTGGCTCGCGCTCGAAGCGCCCGGCCTCACGCTCGGTCACCTGCACCTGGCGATCGAGGCCCTGGACGGCCTACCCGACGACGAGGCGCGCGCGACGCTGCGTGAGCTCGGCGCGCGCGAGGGCGGCCGACCGCGGTCGCGCGGGCGCCGCGTCAGGCGCCCACGCGACGGCGATCGTAGCCCGGCGTTGACTCGCCCCGGCGAGTGGGGAGCTAGGCGGCCGCCGGCTCCGCGCTCGGCAGCGCCGCCTGATCCGGTGCCGCGCAGTCCTGCGACGTCGGCTGGCCGCCGCACCACCCTGGTGCCGCCGCTTCCGGCGCCGGCGCGTAGCCCGCGACGCCGCCGGGCAGCTCGCGCTTGACGATCTCGCCGCTCTCGGTCAGCGCCTTGAGCTGGCCGTAGGCCACCCCGCGGCTCATGTCGGCGGCCGCCGCCAGCTCGCCCGCGCTCGCGCCCGGGCGCTCGCGGACGGCCGCGAGGATGGCCTCGCGGTTGGCATCGCGCGGCGCGCGCACGCGCCGGCTCGCCCGCGCCGCGCCTTGCCGCGCGGGCCGCTTCTTGCCCGCCGCGGCCCCGCGTCGGGACTAGCGGGCGCAGAAGCCGCGCGGGTGCTCGCCATGAGCCGCGACTATCCGACGGGGCGCGACCGCCGCGGTCCGGCCGCCGCACCGCAACGGCCGGCACGCTCCCTTCGCCGCCGTGCCGCTCGTTCGAGGTGAGGAGCGGCGAACCGCGACCCGGCGGGCCGAGCCGCCGTCCACCTGCCGCCGGTCCACCGCCAGCGCTTGACCGCTAGCCGGTCGCGTGGCCGAGACGAACGCAACGGTATTTCCGGCCTGATCTAGCGCAATGACACGGCGCACCAGTCGTGGATCGATAGAGTCGCCGCGGGTCGAGAAACCCTGCTTTTGCAGGTAAAACGCAACCTCCTTTACGCCAACCCGTGACCACGATCGTGTCGGTTTTTACGCTCGCCGTGTCGACTGCGACAGTTCCGTCGTCAACCGCGACGCGAGCCCGACGATGGATCGCTCGTCGCCGATGCAAAGGGTGGGTCTGGTCGAGACGACGGCCCGGTTGGCTCGCTGGTCGCACCGCCGCGCGCCTGCCGAGCGTGCGGCGGTCGGGGCGAAGAACCACGACGACCATCGCCGTCCGCGCCGTGCGAACCCGTCACCGTCATGTTCCTCCCGCCGCGGCTGGACAGACGACCTGAGGGCATGCGGACCGCGCGAGAGGTGCCTGCGGTGAGACGCGAGCTGCAGCCGCCTGCCTACATGCTCCACAAGTGCGCCGAGCCGGGGTGCCCGAAGCTCGCGCTCGCCGCCCGCTGCGACGCGCATCAGACCGACGACGACCGCGCGCGCCTAGCTGCGATGCACGATGCGACGCTCCGTGCGGCGCACGCCGAGGAGGCGTGGCTCGGGGCGCTCCGCGAGGCGCTCAACGCCGAGCGCGCCGCCGGCGTGCGCCGGATCGAGCGATCCGCGTGAGCGCACGCGATACTTGCGGGGCAAGAGGGGCGGCGCCACGCCAACGGCCGGAGGCGTGGCCCACGACGTAGGAGCGCCATGAGCAGCACCGAATCTACCCCGTGCGTGCCCGCCGTCCACTACGGGGCGAAGAGCACGCAGGACCGTCACCGCTCGATCCCGACGCAGCTCGAGGACTGTCGCGAGAAGTCCGCCGACGAGGGGTGGACGTTGCTCTCCCCAGACGACGAGTTCTTCGATGAGGGCTTCTCGGCGTACTCGGGCAACCGCGGCGACGACCTCGTACGCGCCAAGGCGCGCGCCATCGAACTCGCGCGCGAGCACGGGCGCTGCATGCTCGTCGCGCAGGCGGCCGACCGCTTCGCGCGCGGATCGGGTGACCGCCCCGGCGCCGCCGACGCGCTCGTCGAGGTCTGGCACCAACTGCGCCGCCAGGGTGTCGAGCTTCGCAGCGTCGAGGACGACTTCGACCTGCGCGACTCGGCGAGCGTCGCGAACCTCGGCCAGCGCGCGCACATGGACTCGCGCCGCAAGAGCAGCTCGGTCAAGAAGGGCATGAAGCGCCGCCGCGCGGAGGGCAAGCACAACGGCGGGCCGCGCAAGTTCGGCTACGACTACGTGCGCGACGCCAGCGGGCGCACACATCCCGATGAGCCGCTGCGGGTCGTGCCTGCCGAGGCGGCCGTCGTCGAGCGCATCTACCGAGATTACGTCGCCGGGCAATCTCAGCAGGCGATCCAGCGCGCCCTGAACCGCGAGGGCGTCCGTACGGCACGCGGCAAGACCTGGCATCAGGGCACGATCGCGAAGGTGCTCGCCGACCCGTTCTACGCCGGGCTCATGCGCGACGGCGACGCGCTGGTGGCCGGCCGCCAGCCGGCGATCATTGAGCGCGAGCTGTGGGACCGGGCCGCGCGCATCCGTGAGGACGGCCGGAAGTCGCTTCACCGCGGCGGCCGTCCGCCCGTGCGCCCGTACGTGTTCATGAACGGGCACCTGCGCTGCGGGCGCTGCGGCGGCGCGATGGTGCCTCGCACGAGCGCGCAGCGACGGGGACCGGACGGCACGCCATGGGGCGGCCGGTACCAGGTCTACCAGTGCCACACGCGCGTACGCGACGTGACGGCGTGCGAGCAGGGCCCGCTACCGCGCGAGGCAATCGACGAGGCCGCGCTGCTCGCGCTCGAAGCGCGCGGCGTCTCCGTCGACCAGACGCGTGCCGAGGTCGCCGACGCGCTTGCGCTCGAGCTGCGGACCGTGGACGCGCGCCTTGCCGACGCCGAGCGAGAGGAGCGCCGCGCCGCCGACCGCCTCGCCCGCATCGACCGCGACTACGCGGACGGCGCGCTATCGCCCGCGAACTACGAGCGGCTGCACGCCATGCTCAGCGGGGAACTCGACGGGGCTACGGCGGCGCGCGACCAGGTCGCCGCCCGCGCCGAGGAATTGCGCGCCACGGCCACGACCGCCGATGACGCGCTCATGACCGACCTCGTCGCGCTCCGCGACGCGATCGCCGCGCACCTGCGCGACGGCGCCAACGTCGCCGAGGTGCGGTTCATGCTGCGCCGGCTGTTCACCCGCTTCACGGTCTGCGAGGTCGACGGCGGCGTCGCCATCATCCCGGAGCTGAGCCCCGCCGCCGTCGACGAACTGGGGGCAGGGAACCGCGCTCCGCTGCGGCTGATAAGCAATGCCAACGGCTTGGCCACGTAGTCGTCCGCCCCCAGCTCGAAGCCACGCACGCGGTCGAGCTCGGCGGCGCAGCCCGAGAGGATCACGAGCGGCAGCGTGGGATCGAGCCGCGAGGCGATCCCGTCGGCGTCGCGCACCCGCCGGATCAGCTCGAGCCCGGAGCCGTCCGGCAGCCGGAGGTCGATCACGGCGAGGTCGGGGCGCCGGTACTCGAGCATGCGCAGGGCGTCGCGCAGCGTCTCGGCCACGAGCAGGTCGTAGCCGTCGGCGGTCAGGTTGTCGGCGAGGAAGGTCCGGACGACCGGGTCGTCCTCGACCAGGAGCAGGGTCGCTCGATCGTCGGGCATGGTCGCCCTAGTCCGGGCGCGAGATTCCTCGCCCCACCCTCGCGCGGTGACGCGCGGGGCCGGGGCGCGCGGACACGCGCGGGGGCCGAGCGCGCGGAGACGCGCGGGGGCCGGGGCGCGCGGTGATGCGCGGGGCCGGGGCGCGCACGCTCCGCAACACGGTGCATCGGTGCGCCGGGCACCGCGCCCCGCTCATTCCCGCCGGGTAAACTCGCGACGATGGGCCGGACCGTTCGTCGTGCCGAGGCCACCGAGTGCCGCCAGTGCCTGACGTACTGCGACCGCGTGATCGCTCCCGCGACATGCGCGCAGCAGCAGTGCCCCTCGCTGTACACGTACGACGACCCGCTGAGCGGGACCCGCTACATGGGCTGCACGCACAAGGTGTTCGCCACCGAGATCGACGTCGCGCTCTTCGAGCAGGCCGAGCAGGCGAAGGGCTTCGGGTCGCTCAAGCTCGCCCGCGAGCCGCTGGCACACTGCAGGTTCTCTGTCGAGCGCGCGCACGAGCGGCCGCGCGGCGAGGAGTTCCACTGCGTGAATCGAAGGTTCGCGGACTTCCCGGACACCGGTCCCGGCGGGCTCAAGGCGTTCGACCTTCGCGACGGCCTGCGCAGCGAGTGAAAGATCGCCTTCACGGGGCGACCCGGAGCAGGATCCGCGCATAAGATGCAGACGCCCCGGCGAACCCCGGGCACCAGACCTATGGACCACATTCGCCGCGGTAATTACGACTCAGGACATGACTATGTCCTGGAATACGGGGAGCTTCGCTTCACCTTCAACGAGCGCGACTTCTCCGAGCGCGTCGAGCAGGCCGCGCGCAAGCTCGGCTTCGTCGGCAGCCGGCTCGAGGAGTTCGAGCTCGAGGACCTCGTGAACCTCACGGTCAACGGCGAGGTCGCGGACCCCGCGTCCGCGCTCGGCGAGCACGTCAACGACTGCTGGCCGGAGCTCGTCGGGCCCGCGGACCGCTCGCTCGTGCACTGGCTGCGCCGGCTCGTGTTCCGCTCCGCCTGGCTCGACCAGCGCGTCAAGGAGGGCGAGCTCGACGTCGTGTTCGACGACTTGACCAGCTCCTTCGGCTACGTGCAGCCCGAGCGCGACCGCGAGCCGATCGAGCTCTCTCCCGAGCCGAACTGGCGCCGCGTCGCCTACGGCGGCCGGCACTAGCGCAGCAGCGCCGCCGGTCGCGGTGACCATCCCGGGATGGCCACCGCTCGCGCGGAGGACCTAGGCGGCGCGGGACTTCTTCGCCGCCGCCTTCTTCACGGCCGGCTTCTTCGCGGCGGCCTTCTTGGCGGCGGGAGCCTTCGCCTTGGCCCCCGGCTTCTTCGCGGCGGCCTTCTTCGCGCCGGGCGCCGGCTTCGCCGCGACCGCCGGCTTCTTGGCCGTGGCCGCCGGCTTCTTGGCCGTGGCCGCCGGCTTCTTCGCCGCCGCGGCCGGCTTCTTCGCCCGGGCGGCGGGCTTCTTCGCGGCCGGCGCGGGAGCGGGCTCCGCGACCGGCTCGGGCGCGGCCTCCGGCTCCGGCGGCGCCTCCACCGGCCCGCCGGCGCGGGCGGCGCGGATCGCCTGCGCGCCCGCGTCCCCGACCAGGAGCTCGGGCCGCAGCGTGCCGGATTCCTTCAGCGACAGCGCGGGGAACTGGCCGAGCGCGGTCGCCTCGGCGTCGAGCGCCACGACGGTCGTCTCGCCGCCGACCGGCGCGAGCGCGGTCGCGATCACGGTCAGCGAGCCGCCCGAGGCGAGGTTGCGGCCCGCCGCCAGCGAGCGCCGCGCGGCGGACTCAGGCAGGTAGGCGAGCCCGTCGACCAGCACGACGGCGTCGCCGCCGCGGGCCGCGACGCGTCGGCCCTGCTCGATCGCCTGCTCGACGGCCTGGGCCTGCGCGTCCGGCGACGCCGCCACCGACAGCACCGCGCCGGGCGTGAGCGGCCAGTCGGCGACCTCCTCGGGCCGCGCCCCGGCCAGCACCGCGTGGATCTCGAGCCCGTCGCGGGCCACGAGCGCCTCCGCGAGCCGGCGGATCGCCTCCGTCTTCCCCGAACGCGACGGCCCCGCGATCACCACGCGCGAGCCCTTGCCGAACGGCGTCAGCCACTCGATCGCCTTCACCGTCGGATCGCCGGAGCCGAGCTGGAGGCGCTCGGACGGCCACGCCACCGGCAGATCCTCGAAGCGCGTGCCCTCGGCGACCTCGTCGGCCGGACGGCCGTTGATCGTGTCGACGCGGACGAGCGACGGGAAGCGCTCCGACCGCCGCGGCGCGCGCAGCGGGCCCGCGACCTTGTCGCCGGCGACGAGCTCGCAGCGCTTGACCTGCGCGGCGGAGATGTAGACGTCGTCGTCGCTCTCCTCCGGCGGCGACAGCCGCAGGAAGCCGGAGCCGTTGGCCAGCAGCTCGACCACGCCCTCGACGATGCGATCGTCGCCGCCGGGCTTCTCCTCAGGCGCCTCGGCGACGACTTCGGCGTCCTCGTCGCGCCCGCGTGCGCGTCCACGCCCGCCACGCCGGCCACGCCGGCCGCGCCGGGGCTCCTCGTCGGTCTCCTCGTCGGGCGCGGCGGGCGCCTCGACCGGGTCGGCGGCGGGCGCCTCGACCACGTCGGCGGCGGGCGCCTCGACCACGTCGGCGGCGGGCGCCTCGACCACGTCGGCGGCCTCGGGCTCTTCCTCCTCCGCGGGGCCGTCGCTCGACTGGCGCGCGACGATCGCGTCGACGAGGTCGGGCTTGCGGAGGCGGCGGAAGCCGTCGACGCCGAGCTCGTTGGCGAGCAGGTGCAGATCGGCGAGCGGGCTCTGCTCCAGGGCGGAGCGGTCCAGGACGGAGGGCATGAAGGGTGGATCTCCCGAGATCGGTGGGCACCCGGCCGCGTTGGGTTCAGCGGCCGGCGATTCGCCCTCACCCTAGCGAGATGTGCGGCGGGACGCCGTCGGGATAGCGCTCCGGCGTCAGCCCTTCCACCGCGCCCAGGACGCGCTCGCCGCGCAGGACGGCGCGCACCGCGAGGAAGTCCGCCGCGCCCGCGACGTCGTGCACGCGCACGATCTCCGCGCCGGCGTCGGCGGCGAACCCGACCGCGGCCAGCGTCGCCGCGTCGCGCTCGCCCGGCCGGCGGCCGACGATCGCGCCGAGGAAGTCCTTGCGCGAGACGGCCAGCAGCAGCGGGCGCCCGAGCGCGCGCAGCCCGTCGAGCCGGCGCAGGACTGCGACCGTCTGCGCCGGCGTCTTGGCGAAGTCCGGGCCGGGGTCGAGGATCAGCTGCTCGGGCGCCACGCCGGCCTCGAGCGCCGCGCGGATGCGCGCGCGCAGGAACTCCACGACGTCGCCCACCACGTCGTCGTACGCGCCGGGGTCCAGCAGCGTCCCCTTCGGCGCCACCCGCGTGTGCATGAGCACCAGCGCGGCGCCGGTGCGCGCGCAGACCGCGGCAAGCTCCGGGTCGCGCAGCCCCGAGACGTCATTGACGATCGCCGCCCCGGCCGCGATCGCCGCCTCCGCGACCTCGGGCTTGTAGGTGTCGACCGAGATCAGCGCGCCCTCCCCCGCCAGCGCGCCCACGAGCCCTGCGACCCGCGCGATCTCCTCCGCCGCCGGCACCGCCGGCCGGTCGCCGCGCGCCGACTCGCCGCCGATGTCGAGGATGTCGGCGCCCGCGGCCAGCAGCGCGCGGCCCCGCGCCGCGCGCTCGGCGAGCGTCGCCTCGACCCCGTCGGAGAACGAGTCCGGCGAGGCGTTGAGGATGCCCATCAGCAGCGGCCGGCCGCCCAGCTCCAGCCGCCGCTCGCGGGCCTGCAGGATCACGACTTGATCCGCAGCTTGACCTCCTTGCGCGCGACGTTGCCGGCCTTGTCCACCGCCGCGACCTTGAGCTTGAAGCTGCCGGCCCGGTAGCGGTGGCTCACCGAGCGCGAGCGCGTGGTGGCCGACTTGTCGCCGAAGTCGATCGTCGTGTGGTCCAGGCCCGACCCGCCGCGGTCGCGCACGGTGACCTTGATCTTGAGCGTCTGGCCGCGCCCGCGCTTGCCTGACACCCGCACCTTCAGTGCCGGCGCCGTCGCGTCGATCTTCATCGTCCGCGCGCGGCTGCGCGACGTCTGCCCGTGCAGGTCGACCGCCTCGACCTGCCACGTGTGGCGACCGGTCTTCAGCGGCGCCGCGGGCGTGAGCTTGGAGTCCTTGGTCTGCCCGACCAGGACGCCGTCGACATAGACGCGGAAGGTCTGCGCCCCCCACAGATCGACGCCCGGCCGCCACTTGAGCTCAGGGCGCGACTGGCGCTTGAACGCCTCCGCCTTGCCGATGAACGGCGCGCCGGGCGGGTCGTCGTAGCTCGCGAGCGAGAGCGTGCGGACGCCGCCGGCGTCCTGCACGAACGCGGCGGAGAAGTCGCCGACGCGGTCGCCGCCGATGAACACGCCGGGGTCGGCCACCGGGCCCAGCGCGGGGTTGGAGAGCGGCGTGTCGGCGAGGAACGCCTTGCGATAGGGCTTGATCCGGCCGCGCGCGTCGGGGCCGGCGCGCCAGGCCACGGCGAGGTCGCCGCGATCGGTGGCCGCGACCTCCGGCTTGGGCGCGACGGGGCTCCACCCGAGCGAATACGACGTGTCGAACACGTCGCGATCGAGCAGCGCGCCGAAGACGGAGCCGTCGGCGCCCTGCGCGACCGCCTCGCCCTGGCCCTTGCCGCTCATGTCGATGCGCGGCTCGGCCGACGGCCCGGGGTCGATGCCCGACCGGGGGTCGAACGTCGAGCCCACGAGCCGGCGCGCGAACGAGCGCGACCCGCCGGACGTGTCCTGCCGGTAGACGACCCACGCGAACGAGCCGTCGTCCTCGATGTCGATGTCCGGCGAGTCGGCGTTGCCGCCGTCGGCGTCCTGGGAGACCTGCTGCGGGTACGCGGACAGCGTCAGCCCGGTGAGCCGGCGCGCGTAGACGCGCGTGCGATCGGCGACCTCGCCCCAGGTGACGACCGCGTAGCCCTCGGCGGAGACGGCGACGCGCGGGCGCAGGGCCCCGGTGCCGGCCTCGGCGGCCGGATTGATGTCGACCGGCGCGGCGAGCCCCGACCACGTCGTGTCCTGCAGGCGCGCCGCGCGCACGTCGCCGGACTGCTGCCAGACGGCGTAGGCCGCGTCGTTGACCCCGAGGTCCACGTCGACCGAGCGTGCCCCGGGTCCGCCGATCGCGACCGGCGGGCTGAACGGCGCCGGCGTCGCGTTGACCGGCGTGCTCGCCGCGAACACGCTTCCACCCGCGACCCAGGCGACGGCGATCCGGTTGCCGTCGCCGACCGCGACCTTGACCTCGGTCGCCGGCGGCAGGCCCGGGTCGATCCGCACCGGCGGCTGCCAGGCGCCGCCGGACAGGCGCGAGACGAACACGTGCGGGCCGTCGCCGTCGACGCGCAGATACGCGACGGCGCCGGTGCCCTCGCGCGCGAGGTCGATGCCACCGACCTCGGTGACGTTCCCGTCGATCGGCTGGGCGGGGATCCAGGCGGCCCGCGCGCCGGCGGCGGGCACGAGCACGAGCGCGGCGGTGATCAGGACGAGTAGGCGAACAGGCATGCGGCTCCGGGAATCGGGGGCTTCGCCGGGCTCCAACCGGCGGCAACCATGAAAGTTACGGCGCGGGCAGGATGCCTTCCGCTTCGGCCTCGGCGCGGAAGGCAGCGGCGAGCGCCCCCGGCCGGCCGCCGACCTCCGCCGCGAGCACCGCCGCGACGCGCTCCGGCGCATCCGAGGCCAGCAGCGCCCGCCCCGCCGTCAGGGCCAGACGGGTGCGCCGCAGCAGTACGTCGCCGACCGTGCGCGCCTGGTCCCCGCGCGCCGCGTGCGCCACCTCGGCCATCAGGTCCGGCATCCCCTCGAGGATCGGGCCGGGGAACGCGCCCGCGAGCGCGAGCACGTCGTGCGCGACGTGGCCGTAGCGGCCGGCGAGCTGGGCGTACGCCGCCTCCGACAGCCCGTCCACCCGCGCCAGGTCGGCCGGCTCGACGGCCATGCCGAGCGGGACCTCGTGCGTGCGGCAGGGGAGCTCCTGCCCGTCGCGCTCGACGATCCGGTCGACCGCGAGCTTGGCCATGCGCCGCCAGGTGGTCAGCTTGCCGCCGGTGATCGTGACCATCCCGCTCGAGGTCTCGTACAGCTCGGCCTTGCGCGAGATGTCGACCGACTTGCGCGGGTCGCCGGTCGAGATCAGCGGCCGCACGCCGGCGTAGGCCCCCACGACGTCCTCCGGCTGCAGCGAGACGCGGAAGAAGTCGTTCACGGCGTCGAGCAGGTAGTCGACGTCCTCCTCGGCGGGCCGGATGTGCGCGAGCTCGCCCTCGTAGTCGTTGTCGGTCGTGCCGATCAGCGTCTGCCCGAGCCACGGCAGGACGAAGATCGCGCGCCCGCCGCCGGCCGGCGCGATCGCGCCGGCGTTCATCGGCAGCCTGGCGGCGTCGACGATCAGGTGCGTGCCGCGGCTGGGCCGGATCACCGGGACCTCGGCCTCGTCGTGCAGCTCGCGGGGGCGCAGGCGGTCCGCCCATACGCCGGTGGCGTTGACGACGTTCGCGGCACGCACGTCGAATTCCGTGCCGTCCTCTGCGTCCCGCATCCGCGCGCCGACCGCCTTCCCGCGCTCCTCGAGCAGCCCCAGCGCCTCGATCCGGTTGGCCGCCACCGCGCCGAAGCGCTCCGCCTCCGCCAGGACCGTCAGCACGAGGCGGACGTCGTCGGTCTGGCAGTCGTAGAACAGATAGCCGCCGGTGGGCGCGCGCGGCGCCAGCGCCGGCACCAGCGCGGCGACCTCCTCGGCCCCGATCACGCGGTGGCGCGCCGGGCTCCAGTCGGCGTCCTCGCGCGCGAGCCGGCGCCGCAGCGGCGAGCGCCGCAGCCGCTCGACCGCCATCACGTCGTACATGTTGAGGCCGATGCCGACCAGCCGGTCGGGCCGCGCGCCGTCGAACGCCGGGACCACGAGTGGCAGCGGCTTGACCAGGTGCGGCGCCAGGCGGACGTTGATCTGGCGCTCGAGCAGGGCCTCCCGGACGAGCCCGAGGTCGAAGTTCTGCAGGTAGCGCAGCCCGCCGTGGACGAGCTTGCTCGAGCGCGAAGAGGTTCCGCTCGCGTAGTCGGCCCGCTCCACCAGCGCCACGCGGTAGCCGCGCGTGGCGGCGTCGAGCGCGACGCCCGCGCCGGTGATGCCGCCGCCGATCACGAGCACGTCGAAGGGCTCGGCTCCGAGGGCCCTGACGGCGTCCGCGCGAGGCAGCATCGGGCGCGGAGCCTAGTACGCGCGCGCTCCGCGGCCGGGCGTATTAACGTCCCGCCACCGCATGGCGACCGGGACCGTCATCGACCTCTGGCGCTGGCCGGTGCTGGGCATGTACGGCGAGCAGCTGATCTCCACCCGGATCGACGCCCTCGGCGTCGCGGGCGATCGCGTGCACCGCGCGGAAGGCGCGGGCGAGCGGCTCGCGCGCTGGCGCGCCGGCTACCCGTTCACGCCCGGCGGCGCCATCGAGGCAGAGAACCCGCCGTACCCGACGGTCACCTCGCCGCGCGAGCGCAACGTGTACCGCTGGGGCGATCCACGCCTGATCGTGGCACTCGAGCGCGACCTCCGATGCCGGATCCGGCCGGTGCGCGACCTCGAGACCCCGCGCGGCGTGATCGTGGCGACCGAGCCGCCGGCCGGAGACGCGGGCCACGCGGGCGTCAACGTGCAGCTCGACCTCGATCCGCCGCCCGGCGGCTGGAGCGGCACGGAGCTCGAGTTCGAGCACGGCGTGCGCCTGCGGCTGTTCAACTCGCGCGCCGACGGACCGGGAATCGAGGCACGGGTTCTGACCGCGGGCCGCGTACAGCTCGGCGAAGGCGTAGCGCTGGGGTGATCGCCCCATTAGGCTTGACCGTGGTTATTCGATCTAGAGAGTGCACCCGTCAAGGAGGATGTACCGCCGTGCTGCGCATCGATGAGACTTCGGGGACCCTGGTCGCGCCGAGCGCGTCGGGCCTGGTGCAGGAGTCGCCGCCGGATCGCGAGGAGCTGCTGTCGCTGGTCACCTCCTCATGGGACGCGTTCGCCGGCGAGCTCGGCGTCCCGGGCGTCCGCCTGCTCGCGCGCGAGCCCGTGCCGTACGTGGACCTGCTCGGCTTCGACGAGGAGTCGCGCCGGCTTGTCGTGATCCTCGTGACCGGCGACACGGTCGAGTGGCAGCTGGGCCGCGCGCTCGGCGCGGCCGCCGAGGTCGCCGGCTGGGATCGCGCGAAGCTCGACGAGGCGCACGAGTCGCTCTCGGACGTCACCCCGGGCGAATCGCCCGCGCTCGTGCTCGTGGCGGGCGGCTACGACGAGCGCGCGCTGGCGACGATCGAGTGGCTCGCCAACAAGCACGGCGTGCCCATCTCCGCGTACACGGTGGCGATGGTGCGCTTCGGCGGCGAGCGGCTGCTGAGCGTCCGCCGCGAGCCGGCCGCCGACGGCGCCGACACCGCCTCCGACGTCCAGTGGCTGCTCTCGGGCGGGACGCCGTCGTCCGCAGGCGAGCCGGCGCCGGCGATGCACTCCGCCGCGACGTCGACCCCCCCGCCGGCGTAGCCGTCAGCCGAAGAACAGGCTGAAGACCCCCCAGAGGAGCTCCGGGCGCCAGGCGACCGGGGCTCCGCGGCGCATGCGGACCACGCCGTGGCGCTCCTCGCAGCCGTGCGCGATCAGCGCCTCGACGGCGGGCACGTTGGCCTGCGGCGCGGCGAGCCGGATGCCCGGCTCGATCGTCGCGGCGAGCAGCGCCCGGCCGGCGTCCGGGTCGCTCGCCAGGATCGGGCGCGCCGGGAACGGCGGGCGCAGCCCGGCGCCGCCGTCGGTCACCAGCGCGCCGTCGAGCGCGGCCCCGACGGCCGCCGAGCGGTCCTCGCCGGTGGCGAGCGCGTCGAGCGCGAGGATCCCCTCGCGATCGGCCTCGGTGGCGGGGCGCACGCCGTCGCCGATCGCCGCCTGGGCGTGAGCGGGCCCGGAGAACACGCGGTAGGCGCCGTCGGGCTCGAAGCCCATGCGCTCGTAGATCGGGCGTCCTGACGGGCTGGCCAGCAGCAGCAGCGTCTCGCGCTCCCCCAGCGCCTCGATCACCGCTTCGGTCATCCGCTGCCCGAGGCGCTCGCCTCGCGCCTCGGGGCGCACGGCGATCGCGCCGATCCAGGCGGTCGGGCCGAACCCGATCCCCGACCCGGTCGCGACGACGCGGCCGTCGCGCTCGGCGACGAGCAGGTGCCCGCCGGGTTGGGCGGCCACCCACGTGTGGACGTTGGGGCGGCGGTTTGAGACGCCGAAGCTGATGCTCATCACGTCGAGGAACGCGTCGAGGTCGGCGGCGGTGGCTGGGCGTATCTGCACGCCTTGAGTTCTATCCGGCGCGCGCTAGCATATGAAATTACTTGTCGTAAGTAACTAAATCGGATGCCGCCTTCAGAAGACCTCGTCATCGCCCTCTACCGCCTCGGCCTCGTACGTCGCGCGATCGAGCGCCACGCGCTGACCGAGCTGGGCTCGCAGGGCTTCACCGCCCTCGCCGTCATCCAGCGCCACGCGCCCGTGCGCGTCAGCGACGTCGCCGAGCAGCTCAGCGTCACGCTCCCCGTCGCCAGCCGGCAGGTCGCCGCGCTGGTGCTCGCGGGCTACGTGGAGCGCGAGACCGACCCCGACGACGGCCGCGCGCAGCGGCTGCGCGCGTCGGAGAGTGGGACGCGCGCGCTGCACGACTCGCACCGGCGCATGGTCGAGACCGCGACGGAGGCGCTGGCCGGCTGGTCGGACACGGAGATCGCCGCGCTCGCGGCGCAGCTGGAGCGCCTGCGCGAGGACTTCGCCGCGCTGACGGCACCTGCGACCCGTCAGGACGACGCCGCGTGAGCGCCACCCAAGCACCTGCCCTCGCCTCCCGGCCACGCCACGGACGACGGCGGGATGACGCATCGCGAGAGTCCCGCTGGGCGGCAAGCGCGGCATCGACATCGCCCGTGAACGGGCGCATCCCACAGACCGAGGAGCGACACCATGACCATCGCCGAGAAGATGCAGGCCGCCGAGCCGCTCGGCGAGCTCCAGCTGCACCGCCTGCTGGTGGCCGTCGACGGCTCCGAGAACTCGGAGCTGGCGCTGAAGGCCGCCATCACCGCCGCCCACCACGACCACGCCTCGATGACGGTGATCACCGTCGGGCCCGACCTGTCGGCGGGGCCGGCCGCCTGGAGCGCCACGCTCGGGGGCGGGCTCGACCAGGACGCCCTGGACCGCGACCTCTGCGGCCAGCTGTCGGACATCGTCGGGCGCATCCCCGAGGACATCCCGGTCAAGAAGATCTACCGGCGCGGCAAGCCGGGCCCCGAGATCGTCAAGGCCGCGAAGCAGGGCGACTACGACGCGATCGTCCTCGGCGCGCGCGGCGTCGGCCGCGTGGGCGCATTGATGGGCAGCGTGAGCCACTACGTGCTCCACCACGCCGGCATCAGCGTCTTCGTGGCGCACGCGCCGCGCGTGTGCTGAGTGCTCAGCCTGGATCCAGGCTTAGAGGGCCTGGACCTCGCCGACGATGTCGCTGACCGACGCCTTGGCGTCGCCGAACAGCATCGCCGTCTTGGGGTCGTAGAACAGCGGGTTGTCGATCCCCGCGAACCCGCTGTTCATCGAGCGCTTGAGCACGATCACCGACGACGACTTGTCGACGTCGAGGATCGGCATGCCGTAGATCGGCGAGTCCGGCACGGTGCGCGCGGCGGGGTTCGTCACGTCGTTGGCGCCGATGATCAGCGCCACGTCGGTGCGCGCGAACTCGCCGTTGATGTCGTCCATCTCCTTGAGCTTCTCGTACGGCACGTCGGCCTCGGCGAGCAGCACGTTCATGTGGCCGGGCATGCGGCCGGCGACCGGGTGGATCGCGAACAGGACCTCCACGCCGCGCTTCTCGAGCTCCGTCGCGAGGTCGGCGACGGCGCGCTGGGCCTGCGCGACGGCCATGCCGTACCCGGGCACGACGACGACCAGCCGCGCGTAGGAGAGCTGGATCGCGACGTCGGCGGCGCTGGTGGAGCGCGCCGTGCCGCCGCCGGCGGGCGCGGCGAGCGCCGCCGCTCCGCCGGCGCCGACGCCGGCGAAGAAGACGTTGCCGATCGAGCGGTTCATCGCCTCGGCCATCTGCTTGGTGAGAATCGAGCCGGAGGCGCCGACGAGCATGCCGGCGACGATCAGCGCCGTGTTCTGGAGCGCGATGCCGGCCGCGGCGGCGGACAGGCCGGTGAACGCGTTCAGGGTGCTGATCACGACCGGCATGTCGGCGCCGCCGATCGGCACGACGGCGAGCACGCCGAGCGCCCCGGCGCTGACCAGGATCAGCCAGAACAGCAGCTCGGAATCGCTGCCCGCGGCGATGATGACCGCGAGCGCGACGGCGATCAGCAGCAGGCCGGCGTTGATCGCCTTGGGCGTCCTGATGCCGCGCCTCATGACCTCCTGCAGCTTCAGGAAGGCGATGTTCGAGCCCCAGAAGGAGATCGAGCCGATGATCGCCGCGAACAGGATCGGGATCAGGCTGCGGAGCGCCAGGTCGCCGCCGGACGCGCGGAACTCGACGATGCTGATGAGCGCGACCGCGCCGCCGCCGACGCCGTTGAACAGCGCCACCATCTGCGGCATCGCCGTCATCTTCACGCTGCGCGCCGCCGGGACCCCGACGGCCGTGCCGATCGCGACGCCGACGACGATCAGGATCCAGTCGCCGACCTGGCGCTGCAGGAGCGTCGCGACGACGGCGATCGCCATCCCGACCGCGGCGATCTGGTTGCCGCGGACCGCCGTGCGCGGGCCGCGCAGCATGTGCAGGCCCGTGATGAACAGCGAGAACGCGACGATGTAGAGGAGCTCGACGACGTCCTCACGACTCACCGGACGGCTCCTTAGGATCGGGCTTCCTGCCCTTGAACATCTCGAGCATGCGGTCGGTGACGAGGAAGCCGCCGACGACGTTGATCGTGCCGAACGCGATCGCGATGACGAGCAGCAGGTCGTTGAGGAAGCCGTGTGCCGGGCCGATCAGCAGGATGCCGCCGAGCACGACGATGCCGTGGATCGCGTTCGTGCCCGACATCAGCGGCGTGTGCAGCGTGTTCGGCACCTTCGAGATCACCTCGAAGCCGACGAACGCCGCGAGCACGAGGATCGCGATCTCGGTCAGGAGATCCATGTCACCCCTCCACCACCTTGCCGTCGCGCACCACGCAGGCGCCCTTGATGACCTCGTCGTCGAAGTCGAAGCCGAGCTCGATCAGGCTCAGCACGTTGCGCGAGTACAGCGCCGACGCGTGCTCGGCCATCGAGGACGGGACGTTCAGCGGCGCCGCGACGATCACGCCGTTGTCGGTCGTGTACGTCTCCCCCGGGCGCGCGACCTCCGCGTTGCCGCCGGCCTCGGCCGCAAGATCCACGATCACGCTGCCGCGCTTCATGTTGGCCACCGCGTCGGCCGGAATCAGCTTCGGCGCCGGGCGGCCGGGGACGAGCGCGGTCGTGATGATCACGTCCGACCGCGCCATCTGGACCGACAGCGCCTCGCGCTGGATCTGCTGCTCCTCGGGCGTCAGCTCGCGGGCGTAGCCGCCGGCGGCCTCGGCGTCGCCGATCCCGTCGACCTCGAAGAACCTGGCCCCCAGCGACTGGATCTGCTCCTTGACGGCCGAGCGGATGTCGAACGCCGTCACGACGGCGCCGAGCCGGCGCGCGGTGGCGATCGCCTGCAGGCCGGCGACGCCGGCGCCGAGCACGAGCACCTGCGCGGGCGGGACGGTGCCGGCCGCGGTCATGAACATCGGGAAGAAGCGGTCCATCTGATCGGCGGCGATCAGGACCGCCTTGTAGCCCGAGACGGTCGCCTGGCTCGACAGCGCGTCCATCGACTGCGCGCGCGAGATGCGCGGGATCATCTCCATCGCCAGCGCGGTCCCCTTCAGGCGCGCGAGGCCCTCGGGGTTGCCGAGCGGGTTCAGGAACGAGATCAGGATCGTGCCCGGGCCGAGCTTGGCGGCCTCCTCGTCCGACGGCGGCGCGACCTTGACGATCACCTCGGCCGCGAACGGGTCGCCGATCGTCGCCCCGGCGGCGGTGTACGCATCGTCCGCCGCGCCGGCCTGGAGCCCGGCGCCGGACTCCACCGTCACCTCATGCTCGGCCTGGACGAGCTTGCGCACGACCTCGGGCACGAGCGCGACGCGGCGCTCGCCCGCTGCCGTCTCCTTTGGCACGCCGATCCTCACAGGCCGCGGAACAATATGTGAGAACGCGGCGGGAAGCGCAAGCGACCTTTGGCGAATCGCACGTTCAGGGGGTGACGCGGCCGATCGGGAGCGGTTTGCGGGCCAGCGCCAGCAGCGCCTGGCCGGTCACCCAGACCGGCGTCTGACGGCTCGTGCGCGAGTAGCGGACCTCGCCGTTGGGGGCGGTCAGCGAGCGCAGGTAGGCGACGCCGTCGCGGCCGTTGCCGCGGCGGACCGCAGCCGGATTTCGCCCGACGGCGAGCAGGCCCTGGATCGCCCATGCGGTCGACTGCGCGTTGGAGCCGGCGCCGCGCTGGAGCGGGAAGCCGCCGTCCGCGTTCTGGCTGCGGGCGAGGTAGTCCGCGGCGCGCCGGGCGGTTCGTGTGGTCCGCAGTCCCGCGGCCGCCAGCGCCTGCACCGCGGCGCCCGTGTCGTCGATCCCGGACGGGCTGCCGCGCGTCGCGAAGTTGAAGCCGCCGTCCGTGTTGGCCTGCTTGAGGATCCAGCTCGCGGCGCGGCGCACGCTGCCGTCGCGACGCGAGCGCCCGGCGGCGCGCAGGGCGAGGATCGCGAACGCGGTCGTGTTGACGCGGCCCGCGAACGAGCCGTTGCCCGCGCGGCGCGAGATCAGCTGCGACGTGAGGCGCGACGGTACGCGGCCCGCGGTGGCGAGCACGAGGATGGTGCGCTCGAGGCTTCCGGTGTCAGAGCCGGGATGCGCCTTGACGTACGCGAGCGCGCTGGCGCGCTTGCGGACCGTGGTCGGGCTGTGGCCGGCGGCGGCGAGGCCGAGCGCGGCCCACCCGGACACCAGCGGGCTCGACGCCTGTCCGGGCGTCGCGCCCCAGCCGCCGTCGGCGTTCTGGGCGCGCTGGAGGTAGCCCGCGGACGTGCTCTGCGCCTGCGCGGATGCGGGCTGGTGCAGGCCGGCCGCGAGGACGAGTGCGGCGCTCGCGGCGGCGACCGGCGCCCAGGTGATCTCGAACCGCGTGCGGTAGCGGGCGAGGGCCTGGATCAGCGCCGGACCGAACGCGAGGCAGAAGACGACGTTGCCGATCGCGTGCGCGGCGTCGAAGGAGAACGCCGTCGCGAACTGGGTGACGAGCTTGGGAAGCGTGTGGTCGCCGGAGTACATGATCCATTCCGCGGTGTTCATCACCGCGCCGAAGCCGAACCCCGCCGCGCCGCAGGCGACGGCGAGCGGGACGCGGCCGAGGCGCCGGCGCGTGAGCTTGGCGAGAACCGCGCCGAAGAGGCCGACCGCGCCCCAGGCCGCCATCTGCCACGGGGTCCACGGCCCCTGGCCGAAGAAGAGGTTGGAGGCGAGCGCGGCGACGGCGCCGACCACGAAGCCCGGCGCGCCGCCGAGCACGTAGCCCGCGATCAGCACGATGTCGGTCGTCGGCTTCACGTTCGGCAGGGCCGCGAAGGCGATCCGGCCGAGCGCGGCGAGCGCGGCGAGCGTGGCGACGAGCGCGAGCACGCGCGTGGACGGATGGCGCCGCTCGTACCAGGCGAAGCCGGCGGCGAGCGCGGCGCCGAGCACGAGGAACGATCCCGCGATCCAGCTCACGCCGCGTCTCCTACCCGCGCCGCCGCGCGCAACACCGCCGCGCCTTCCTCGGCCGTCAGCGCGCCACCCGCGCCGCCCAGCACGCGCGCGACCTGCGTGGCGAAGTACCAGCCGCCGGCGAGGACGTCCGCGGGCGCGGCGTCGGCGACCGCGCGCCCGTCGCCGAGCAGGACCACGCGCGTGGCGAACGCGGCCGCGAACTCCGCGTCGTGGGTCGCGACCACGACGACGCCCTCGCGCTCGCGCAGCCGGGCGGCGAGCGCCTCGCGGCGCGCGGGGTCCATCCCCCGCGTCGGCTCGTCGAGCAGCAGGATCGCGGCCGGCGCGCGCAGGATCAGCTCGAGCGCGGAGCGCTGGCGCTCGCCGCCGGACACGTCGCGCGGGTGGCGCGCGGCGAGCTCGGAGTCGGGCAGGTGCGCGCCGATCGTTTCGCGCAGCAGGTGGTCGCCGGGGTGCTGCGTGAGCAGCGCGACGCCGTCGGCGCGGATGCGGCCGCGGGTCGGCTCCAGCACGCCCGCGATCGCCTTCAGCAGCGTCGACTTGCCTGCGCCGTTGCGGCCCATCAGCGCGATCCGCTCGCCCTCGCGCGCGACCAGCTCGGCGCCGCGGAGCACCGCAGGACCCTCGCGCAGCTCGAGCCACACGTCCTCCACCGCGAGCGCGGCGGCGCGGCGCTCGCGGCGGCGGGCGAGGAAGCCGGCCTGCGGCGCCTGGACCGGCTGCCGGGCGTCCGCGGCCGCCGCGGCCTCGGCGATCTCCGGCTCGCGGCGAGCCTCCTTCACGCTCAGCGGGACGGGCTCCAGGCGCGCGAGCTCGAACAGCCGGGCGGCCGGCGTCGCGCGCGTGCGGGCGAGCCATCCGCGCGGCGCCTCGTCGGCGATCAGGCGGCCCGCGCCCAGCTCGATCACGCGGTCGGCCGCCGGCAGGCAGCGCTCGATGCGATGCTCGGCGAGCAGGATCGCGGTCCCCCACTCCTCGTTGAGCCGCCGCAGGACGCCCAGCAGCTCGTCGCCGGCGACGGGATCGAGCTGCGAGGTCGGCTCGTCGAGCAGCAGCAGCCGCGGGCGCCCCGCGAGCGCCGCCGCGAGCGCGACGCGCTGCAGCTCGCCGCCTGAGAGCTCGTGCGTCGCGCGGTCGAGCAGGCCGGCGAGCCCGAGCGCGAGCGCCGCCTCCTCCACGCCGCGCGCGACGGCCGGCGCGGCCCAGCCGCGATTCTCGAGCGGGAACGCGAGCTCGGCGCGTACGGTCCCCATCACCACCTGCGTCTCGGGGTCCTGGAACAGGGTCCCGGCGACCGCCGCGAGCTCCGCGGGCCCGTGCTCGCGCGTGTCGAGCCCGCCGGTCAGCACGCGCCCGGCGAAGGTCCCGCCGTGGAAGTGCGGCACGAGCCCGGCCGCGGCGCGCAGCAGCGTGGACTTGCCGGAGCCCGAGCCGCCGGCGAGCAGCACGAGCTCGCCCGGCTCGACGGCCAGCGAGACGTCGCGCAGCGCCGGCGCCGCCTCGTCGGGATAGGCGTACGTGACGCCGTGCAGGGCGAGGACCGTCACCCGATCCCCCGGCGGTCGGCGAACGGGGCGAGCGCGCAGAGCGCGAGCGCGGCGATGGCGGCCCACGTGGGGCCGTCGAGCGGCGCGGACATGCGCGGGTACGGCTCGAACGAGGCCCAGGCGCCCGCCAGGACGCCCGCCGCCAGCGCGAGCAGCGCGGTCGCCGACGCCGCGAACGCGATGTCGTGGCGCGACCACGGGCGCGGCATCCGCGGCGGCCGCAGCCCGAGGCCGAAGCCGCGCACCTCGAGCGTCGCGGCGACGTCGGTCGCGCGGTCGAGCGCTCCTGCCGTGACCGCGCGCAGGACGGCCGTGCGGGAGGCGCCGCCCTCGGGCAGGCAGCGCTGGGCGTCGGCGAGCCGGTGGCCGTCGCGGGCGAGCACGGGCCACAGCCGCATCGCCAGCGCGGCGGTCAGGCCCGAGCGCAGGGAGGCGCGCCGGAACCCGCGCAGCAGCTCGTCGGCGTCGACGGCCGCCGCCAGGAAGGTCGAGCTGAGGAAGATCGCGAGCATCCGCAGGCCGAGCACGCCGCCGTAGGCGAGCGCCTCCCACGTGATGTCGAGCTGCCCGCGCCACGGGAGGTCGGGCCCGCGGAAGATCACCGTCAGGCCCTCGCGGGCGACGAGGGCGTTGATCAGCATCACGACGATCGCGAACGGGACCGCCCAGCGCGCGGTGCGCAGCAGCTCACGCGACAGGCCGGCCGCGCGCGCCGCCGCCACCTCGACCGCGAGCACCGCCGCGAGCACGGCGGGGTGCTCGCTCACGAGCGGGACCGCCCCGAGCGCCAGGCACCACGCCCCCGCCGCGCCGGCGCGGGCGGCGTGCAGGGGACTCCGTCGCGAACGTGGAAGGCTCATCTCGCTATCGCGCCCGGGAGAATCGCCCCCTGGGCGATCGCTCCCGGCGAAACGAACGCGAAGCGCGAGGCTTCGCCGGTCATGGCGCCTCGATCGGCAACGGCACGCCCTTCCCGGCCTCGATGGCGAGGGCGAAGCGGTCGCGCAGCTGGTCCTCCGTGACGGCCGCCGCCGCGGCCGCCACGCCCACCTGGTCGGTGCCGGTCACGAGCCAGGTGGGATCCTGGTCGGCGAAGCTCGTCGCGGCGACCAGCCCGCCGGCCGGGCCCAGCGTCTTCTCCACCTGGCCGCGCGAGTCGAGCAGCGCGATCTTCGAGCCGGAGGGGTCGGGCTTCGCGAACACGCCCGACGCCTGCGGCCCGACCTCGAGCTGGCGCGCCGCGATGTCCTTGCGGACGTCTCGCCACGAGCCGACGAGGACGCGCAGCACCTTCCCGACCGACTGCTCCAGGCTCGAGCGCGCCAGCGTCTTGATGCCCGCCTCCTGGAGCCGCTGCTCCACCTCGTCGCACGAGCGGCCCGCCTCGCCCATGCAGACCAGCCGCACCGGGAACTTCTTGCCGTCCATCCCGGAGGTGAACGGCTCCGGGAACGCGCCGACGACCGCGGGGATCCGCTGGGCGGCTCCCCAGTCGTGGTGGTCCCACCACACGCGGTCGCCGGGCGAGACCTTGTGGTCGGCCGCGCCCTGGGACGCCTCGATGCCGTTGACGTAATAGAACCAGTCGACCTTGCGGCCCTTCGCCTCGCCGCCGGACACGCCGTCGATCTCCTGCACGAACCCGCCGCCGAACCGGGTCTTGACCGTGAAGTTGCGCTGCAGCAGCCGCATCACGGTCTCGCCGTCGCGCGCCGCCTCGCTGCGGGTCGGGGCCATCTGCGAGCGCCCGAAGTCGCGCGACACGGTGACGGTGACCTTCCCGCCGGAAGCATCACCCGCGCCGAAGCCGCAGCCCGAGGCGGCGACGACGGCGAGCAGGAGGACGACAAGGCGCTTCATCTGACGGTGAACACCACCCGGGTCGTGCCGCGAGCGAGCGGCGTGCGGTTGCCGGCGCCGTCGATCGCGACGGCGTCGAGCACGTACCGGCCCTTCCCGAGCCGGGACGGCAGCAGGTAGGACCAGTCGGCGCGATCGCCGATCGAGAAGTAGGGCCCCTTGCCGCAGTGCGTGCCGCGGAAGGTCTCCGACCTGCCGGAGAAGTACCAGCACTTGGAGCCCAGCCGCTTGGTCAGGCGCAGCTTGACGGCCTTGATGCCGGACGGGTCGGCGCCGAAGCTGCCGCGCAGCTCGCGCGGGCCGGTCTTGAGCACCGCGTGGTCGTTCAGGCCCGCGAGCCGGGCGGTCGGCGGCGTGCGGTCGGCGGGGAGCAGCGGCGGGTACGACGCGCCGGGCGCGCCGACGGCGACGGTCTCGGTCTCCGAGCGTGCGAACCCGGGCTTCTCGGCCTTCAGCCGCACGGGGCCGGCCGCGGGGAACGCGATCGTCGCGTGGCCGTCGGCGTCAGTCGTCGCGCCGCCGACGCTCGCCCCCGCGACCGGCGCCGCGGCGCCGCTCGCGTCGTAGCGCACGACGGTCACCTGGGCGTTGGCGCCCTGCGTGACCGAGGCGGGCGCGGTAAGGCCGAGCGGAAGCACAGGAGCATTGGAGCAGCCGACGCCGTCGAAGTGGCAGGTGTCGACGAAGAAGAGGACGCTGTCGCCTTCCTGCAGCTCGGCCGCGCAGGCGCCGACGGACGACAGCTTGTGGTTGATCCACAGCGACCAGTAGTCGTCGCCGGAGGGCGTCTCGCCCATGATCCCCTGCACGAAGTGGCCGTAGTTGGGGTCCCAGCCCGCCGTCCAGCTGCCGGCGGTCGCCTTCTCCAGCGCGCCACCGACGCTCGTGCCGGAGCAGTCATGGCCCGCCTTGCTGACCGGCTGCGCCGTCGTGGCGACCGCCGCCGAGTCGACGAGCGTGCTCGCGGCGCCCTCGACGCGCACCGTCACGTTGGCCGGCGCGGCAAGCGCAGGTGCCGCGGAGATCGCGATGAGACCGGCAGCGAGGCCGGCGGACAGTTTGAGCTTCATGCTCGAGGCCACCCCTTTCCACGAGGGCGTTCGGCGTTGCGGTCGCTGGGAGGTCTCCTGGCTTCCGGGCCTTCTCCCGCGCCTTCCCGGACGAACCAGTGGCCTGCTGCGGCGAGCGTCCCCGGTGACAGTGGCGGGTCCGCGCCGGATTCTCACCGGCTTCCCTGTCCACCGACCTGTGACGGATGGCATGGTATACGACGATGACCGTCAATCTCACGCGTATCTACACCCGTCTCGGCGACGGCGGAGAGACGCACTTGGGCGACATGAGCCGGGTCCCGAAGACGCATCCGCGGATCGAGGCGTACGGCACGGTCGACGAGCTGAACGCGCAGATCGGCCTCGCGCTCGCGCAGGGCGACCTCCCGGAGCGCTATGTGGAGTGGCTGCGCCGGATCCAGAACGACCTGTTCGACGTCGGCGCCGACATCTCCGTGCCCGAGGGCGGCGAGCGGCAGCGCCTGCGCGTGATCCCGGAGCAGACCGCCTCGCTCGAGCAGGCGTGCGACGAGGCGAACGAGCCGCTGGCGCCGCTGAAGTCCTTCGTCCTCCCGGGCGGCACGCCCGCCGCCGCCCAGCTGCACGTCTGCCGCACCGTCTGCCGCCGCGCCGAGCGCCGCGCGATCGCCTGCGGCGAGGAGATCAACGCGGAGTGCGTGCGCTACCTCAACCGGCTCTCGGATCTGCTGTTCATCCTGTCGCGGGGTGCGAACGCGGGCGCCGCCGAGCCGCTGTGGGAGCCCGGCCGCTACCGCTGACCGCGAGCGCGACCGCGCTCCAGCCGCTGGCCACCAGGACGCCGCCGAGCACGTCGCTCGGGTAGTGGAAGCCGAGCAGGACGATCGAGCCGAGCGCGAGCGCCGCGATCCCGCCGCCGAGCACCGCGACCGGAGGCCGCAGCCGCGGCGGGAGCACGATCACGAAGGCGAGCAGGAGGCTGACGATCGCCGTCGTGTGGCCGCTCGGCCAGGACGCCGCCGGCATGTAGTGGTCGGCCGGATACGGCCGCTGGACGGCGAGCGCCGGCTTGAGCAGCTGCGTCGTGACGGCGGCGGCGAGCATCGCCCCGCCGGCCGCGAACCCGGCGCGTACGCGGCCGGCGAGCAGCGCGCCGGCGACGAGCGAGGCGGTGATCACCGCGAACGGCGCCGGATCGAACAGGCCCACGAGGTCAGACGCGACCGTCGTGCGCTGCTCGGTCCGGTGGCGCATCGCGTCCTCGAGCACGTGCAGGTCGAGGCGCTGTACCAGCGCGACGTGCACCACGACGACGTAGACCGCCGTGGCGAGCCCGGCGCAGGCGGCGGCGAAGGCCAGTGGGCGGCGATCCATCGGCCCACCACGCTACCCGGCGTGCCTTAAGCGCAGGCGTACGTCGCGCAGCGGCGGCGGCGCGACCATCAGCTGCCAGCCGCGCGGGGAGAGCATGAACTCGCCGTCGAGGACGATCCGCGGGCGCGCGTCGTCGGTCGTCGCGAGCCGCGCGTCGCTGAGCGGCCAGCGCCCGGGCAGGTGCGCGATCGCTCGCCGCACCTGGGCGTGGGAGACGCCGCGCTCGAGCAGGGTGTGCACGATCGCCGCCTCCGCCGCGTCCTCGACGGAGTAGACGTGCGGGTCGCCGGTGGACTGGGACGCGCGGATGTAGCCCCAGCGCGCCCACTGTCCGATCGTGTTGCCGGTCACGCCCGCCAGGGCACCGACCTCGCCGGCGAGCAGATGGCCGGTAGAGCCCGTTTCGCCCTCCGGTCCTCGCAAGCTCGGACCTCCGGTCGACGCTACCCGTCCATCATCTTCACCGCGGCGTCCCGGTCGGCGACCCTCAGCTTGCGCAGGATCGCGGCCACGTGCGAGCGCACGGTCGCGGGCGACACGACGAGCGTGCGCGCGATCTGCGCCGTCGTCATCTTGCGCCGCATCAGCTCGAGGACTTCCCACTCCCGCGAAGTCAAGCGCGGCTCGTCCTCGCGTGACGACATCAACGTGCGCCGGCGCGGCGCCCGGTCGCGGAACTCCTCCACGAGGCGGGTGACGAGCGTGACCGGCAGCGCCGCCTCGCCCGCCATCACGTCGCGCAGGGCGTCCGGCAGCCGCTCCGTCTCAGTGTCCTTGAGCAGGTAGCCGGCGGCGCCCGCGCGCAGCGCCGCGAACAGGTGCCCGTCGTCGCGCGAGATCGTGAGCATGACCACGCGCGTGCCCGGCAGCCGCGCGGTGATCTCCCACGCGGCGGCGAGCCCGCTGCCGGGCATGTTCACGTCCAAGAGGGCAAGGTGAGGCTGCTCGCGCAGTGCGGCATCGACCGCTCCGGGCGCATCCTCCGCCGTCGCGATCACATCGAAGCCGCCGTCCTGGCGAAGCGCTGTCGCGATGTCCTCGCGCGTCGGCGCGTGGTCATCCGCGACGAGAACGCGGACCGTCTCTATGGGAGCACCACCTGGACGAGCGTGCCTGCGCCGGGGACCGACTCGAGCGAGAGCCGTCCCCCCACCATCTCCGCGCGCTCTCGCATCGCGATCAAGCCATAGCCGGCGACGCCGAGGCCGCTGCTGGCGCCGCTGACGAAGCCCGACCCGTCGTCGATCACGCGCACGCTGAGCGGCGGGCCGACGAGGTCCACGCGCACGTGGCGCGCGCCGCCGTGGTGGGCGGCGTTGCGGACCGCCTCGGCGACGATCCGCAGCACCTCGGCGTGGACCTCCGGCGAGACGTCGGTGGCGCACCTCGTGCTCACGCGGACCTCCAGGTCGCACTCGACCGCCAGGCGCGCGCCGTGGCGCTCCAGCGCGACGTGCAGCGGCTCGTCGGCGGACGGCCGCAGCGCCTCGATCGCGCGGCGTGAGTCCTCCAGCGCGCGCTCGGCGGCGGAGAGGATCTCGATGCCGTCGGGCAGCTCGGAGAGGCGGCCGGCGCGGCGGCGGATGAAGGCGAGCTCCTGCGCGACGCCGTCGTGCAGCTCGCGCGCGAGCCGCCGGCGCTCGCCGAGCACCGCGGCGTCGGCGCGGCGGCGGACCCCGGCGCGGACCTCCTCGATCACGCCCGCCAGCAGCGCCAGCCAGCCGAGCACGCGCAGGAGGTCGCCGAGATGCACGGCCTTGCCGTCGAGCGGCGGGAAGAGCGCGTAGTTGAGCTTCGCGAAGCCGCCGAGCACGACGGCGACGGCAGCCCAGCGCATGAGCGCGTCGCCGCGCTCGCCGGCGCGGCGCGCGAGCCCGATCGCGGCGGCGATCAGCGCGCCGGCGGTGACGAGCTGCACGATCAGCCGCCCGAGGTCGGGCTTGAAGCCGGGGCGGGGCGACTCGATCAGGCCGAGGTCGGCCGGCCCGGGACCTGCGAGGTAGGCGGCGCCGCCGAAGAGCACGAGCCCGAGGCCGCCGGCGGCGAGCCACAGGGTGCGCCTCGATACGCGCAGCCCGGCGGGCGCGAAGGCGGCGGCCGCGAGCATGACCGTGCCCGCGAGGTTGCCGCCCATCGCGTAACGCGCCAGCTCGGGCGTCCAGGCGCCGGAGACGATCAAGCCCGCGACCGACAGCGACGTGAGCGCGAGCACGAGCAGGCCCGCGGACAGGCACACCCGGTCGGCGCGCCACTGCGGGCCGCACTGCTTGAGCAGCAGCCCGACCGTCGCGACGGCCAGCAGTGATCCGCCTGTTTCCAGCGCGACGCGCAACGACGGCGCATCGAATGACGATCGCAGCCACGGTACGGCGACGACCGCCAGCGTCACGGCAGCGGCACCAGCCGCCGCAAGCGACACCATGGGAAGCGCCGGCCTCCGAGCCGGTCCTTGCTCCATTTCCACCCTCCGAACCTCCGAACCCGCCCGGTGTTGTACCTGAATCGGCGACCCGAGGGCAAGGCCCTACGTCGGCAGACTGCACCTAGGCCCAGGTGAAAGCGCCGCTGGAAGCGATCTTCCGGGTTGCAGAGCTTCGTCTTCCGCCGCCGCTTTCTGGCATTTCGAAGCCGTTTTCACAGGTTCATAGGCGGTTCATCCGCCGTCGGCCGCCTGGCGCGGGGACGTGGGCGTGCTGACCATCCGAAGCCCCCGCAGAGGCGCTCCTTTTACCGGGGCTTTGCCGCCGCCTCACCGGCGATCTCCAGCATCCGGTCCAGATGCACGGCGACGAACGACAGCGAGCAGCGCAGCGCCCACGGCGCAGCGCCTCGCGCAGGCCGGCGCCCGGCAAGCACGGCGAGCTCGTCTCGCCGCGGACGCGCCGCCGTCATCGGGCATGCGAGCGAAGGGTCTCCTGCGCCTGAGGGCCGGGACGGATCGACAGCGAGAGCTAGAGGGGGCTGAAATGGGCTTCAAGGTCTGAAGGTCGATGGGTCAACGGGTTCGGGGTCGACGGAGGGGAGTCGTGATGGGCTGGCGCAACTGAGCCGCGAGGCGGCGCGAAAGACTCGAGGAGGGGTCGAATGCACGGCTGGAGGGTTTAGACGCCGGTTCCGCGGGCGCCGGAGAGCCGGCGTTCGCCGTTTCGGCGTACCGTCTGCGGCTTGTCCCCGCACGAGTACATCGGCGCCAACGCCGACCGCGCGCCGGACCCCACCCCTCGCCCCCACCGCATCGAGATCCTGATCGAGCGGATCGACGAGACCGCCGCGCTCGAGCTCCTGTACGAGATCGCCGACGCGCTGGCCGCGCGCGGGCATGCCCTCTCCGACGGCGAGGACAAGCACGTCCGCTCCGTCATCACGCTCGGCCGCGCCGAGTGGCCCGAGGAGCTGGTCACCGACGCGCTCCACGCGCTCCTGCCGCGGGCGACCCCGCGGCCGCCCGACCTCGAGTACTACTCGCCGAACTAGACCTCGCGGCCGTTCGCGGTCAGGTGCACGTCGATGTTCCCGCGCGTCGCGTTGGAGTACGGGCACACCTGGTGGGCGGCCTCGACGACCCGCACGGCCTGCTCGGGGTCCGTGACCTGCGGGAGCGTCACGTCGAGCCGGACGCCTAAGCCGAAACCGCGCTCCTCGGTCGGGCTCAGCGTGACCTGGCTCACGATCGAGACGTCCCCGACCTCGACCTTCTCGCGCCGCCCCGCGACCCCGATCGCGCCCTCGAAGCACGCGGCGTAGCCGACCGCGAACAGCTGCTCCGGGTTCGTCCCGCCGCCGTCGCCGCCCATCTCGGCCGGCGTCCGCAGCTGCACGTCGAGCGCGCCGTCGGTCGTGACGCCATGCCCTTCCGCACGGCCGCCCGTGACCGTCGCCTCCGCCGTGTACAGCACCTTCGCCATGTGTCGGCTCCCTCCGGAACGACGCGGCGTCGCCGCGCCTCGGATCGAATCTAGCGATGTCGCCGCTTAACGACGAAACCCGCCTGGCAGGCGGGAATCGTGAGGTACCGCTACGGGGATTCGAACCCCGGTTTCCGCCGTGAGAGGGCGGCGTCCTAGTCCCCTAGACGATAGCGGCAGGGACCATCCGGGGCCCCACACTAGCAACGGGGCCCGGAAGTGCGGCTGAGAGGACTCGAACCTCCACGGGCGTTCGCCCACCGCCACCTGAAGACGGCGTGTATACCAATTTCACCACAGCCGCGTGGGAAGGCCGACAGAGTACCAAGTCGGCACTGGGGCGCCGTTGGACTGTCTCGCCGGCGACGGATTCGAGTCCCTCGAGGCGGCTCCCCGGGTGCGTTGCGGCCCGGGGTCCGGGCGGGCGCCGCCGCGCGGCGGGATCGGCGCGGCTCGACCGCCCGCGCACTCATGGCCTACCCCACCGCCGCGCGGAGGCTCGTCGGCGCGCGGAGACGGCGGCGGCGCGGCGCGTCGGGCGGGCACGCGCGCGCTCTGGAGGCGCGCGGGAGAATCGGCGCGCGGGAGAATCGGCGAACTGCGCTGGTAAGGAGTGCGGGTCCATCTGGCTCGCCGGCCTGACGGACACGTTCGATCACCGGCACGGGCGCTTCGCGCACGAACGATCATCGCCACCCATCCGGCTCAGGGGTCCCGGCGGCACGGCGGAGATCGCGGCGCCGCGCGGAGCCGGCGTACTAAGCAGTTCGCCGGCCCCCTGCAAGGCACCGGTACGCGGAGTCGGTGCGCGAGCGGAGACTCGCCGTGCCCGCCGGACACACTCGATCACCGGCACGGCCGCTTCGCGCAGCAGCTCAGGAGCCGCCTCGCGAACCCCGAGAACCCGCCGCACGGCGAGTCCAGACCGGCGGCCCCGGATTTACCCTTCTGGGCCGGTTCCTACGGGATTTTTAGCCCATGCTTGAGATCCATGGGGACGATACTCCGCGGCAGGCCCTGACCACGCCCGTAACGGAGGTGCCCCGTGGCCATCGCCGACCCTCACCCCCTACCCACAGAAGCACCCACACAAGAAACAGGAACGATCCCGCGCGTCATGGAGCGGGACCGCCGGCACGCCCTAGCAACGCTGCCGCAACTCGCGCCCGGCCGCTACCTCGGCATCGAGGACGCGGGCGAGATCGTGCTCCTGCCGCTCACCGCCGACGTCATGCACATCGGCCGCAGTCCGGCGGCCGACGTCGTCCTGGACGACTCATCCGTGTCCCGCCGTCACGCGCTGCTCGCGCGCCGCGGCGCGGAGACGGTCATCCTGGACGATCGCAGCCTCAATGGTCTCCGCGTCAACGGCGAGCGCGTCAACGAAGCCATCCTGCGCAACGGGGACCTGATCGTCCTCGGGCAGGTCTCCCTGCGCTTCTTCGACGTATAGACGACCAGCAATGCCGCCGGGGCGGCGGGTGCCGAACCCGCCCCCCGTGCGCATCGCCGGCTTCAGCGCGGCGCGCGCGGGCGGCCCTCGGCGACGATGTCGCGCCCCGTCGGGCGCATCTGCTCGTCCAGCTCGATCTGCCAGAAGAAGCGCGTGAACGTCCGCCCGGCGAGGAAGTCGCCCACGTGCGGCTCGATCGTCTCCCCCAGCGCCATGCGCACGATCAGCTCCGGATAGGTCCTGCCGGGACGCGCCGCGTACATCGGGCACGCGAACGCCCCGCCGAAGCGCGCGTTGATGTCGGTCACGCGCAGCCCGAGTGACCGGTCGCGGAACATCTGGATCGTCGCCGGCCCGCGCAGCGGCAGCGTCTCGGCGACCGCGCGCCCCAGCTCGATCAGCTCCGGATCGGCGATCGCGGCGCCCTTGATCGACTCGCCGCCGCGAGACTCGAGCATCGTCCGCGGGATCGCGTTCAGGCAGCGCCCTTCGAGGTCGCACAGCACGTCGACCGAGAACTCGGGGCCGTCCATGAACCGCTGCACCATCACCGGCTCCTTGACGTAGCCGGCGAAGAAGTCCGCCTCGCGCGCGTCGGCCGCCGGGTGGATCGAGCGCGAGCCGGAGCCGCGGCGCGGCTTGACCACCGCCGGGAACCCCTGTGGCTCCTCCCCCGGCAGCCACGTAGGCGGCGACGGCAGCCCGTGCTCGAGCAGCAGCTGATGGGCGAGGTACTTGTCGAACGTGCGCCGGCAGACCTCGGCATCGGGCACGAACGCGGGCAGGTCGGAGTCCCCGAGCACGTCGAGGTCGAGATCCGTCAAGGGCACCACTGCGACCACGCCGTGCTGCGAGCACAGCTCGCGCAGGAATGGGACGTAGGACGGATCGTCGGCCCGCGGCGGCGCCACGCGCACGTCGGCCGCGTACTGCGCCGGCGCCAGCGGAGACGGGTCCGCGGCGACCACGAGCGCGTGCTGGGCGAACGCGCTGACGATGTCGTAGCGCTTGCCGACGCCTGTCAGCAGGACCGCGGGGCGGCTCACCTGTGGAAGCGCGTCAGCGTGTCCGAGCGCAGCCCGAGCCGCAGGCTCTCGACCGCGATCAGGTCCCACGGCAGGACGTTGCCGAGGTTGACGTTCGCGCCGAAGTGGCGGACCAGCCACGCCTGCTGCGAGCGCCGCGGCGCCTCGAAGATCAGCCGGTCCCCTCCGCAGGCCTCCACCAGCGCGCCGACCAGCTCGTCGCGGATCGACCCGTCGGGCCAGTACAGCCCCGCGTCGCCCGACACGCGGCCTTCGCACACGACCGCGGAGGCCCCGGCCTCGAGGGCGTCGACCGCCTGCCGCACCCACGCCTCCGCCGACGGCGCCAGCCGGCCGTCCTTGCTGCCGACCTCCACGAAGACCGTGAAGTCGGCCTCCAGCCGCCGGATCAGCCGCCGCTTCTCGCCGGGCGCCATGTCCAGCGTGCCCTCGGACACCTCGACGTGGCGGATGCCGAGCGCGGTCAGCGCCTCGCGCAGGGCGTCCACGCGCCCGTGGCAGAACGCGAGCTCGGTCAGCGTGCCGCCGAGCATCGGCGCGACGCCGTGCTCGCGGTAGACCGCGAGCTTGGCCTCCACCGCCCCAGTCACCAGCGCCGAGCCCCAGCCCAGCCGGATCACGTCCACGTGCGGCGCGGCGATCTCCATCAATCCCTCGGCCTCGACGCGCGTGAGGCCTGGATCGACGACATGGGTGACGCCCGTCGTGCGTGGCTTGGCGGAGCGCTCAGGCAGCGGTATCAGGCCGTCGAGCGCCGCAGCTGCGAAGGTGCGAATGCTCTCCACGGCCGACCATGATGGCGACTCGACCGGCGAGAGCGTCGGCTCGCGGCGAAGATTTCGCGAAGACGCTCGGTTATGGAATCGTCCCTGGGTGTGGACGCGACGGTCCACATCGACGTAGACTGCGCTCACCGTGGTGGACCCGAAGCCTCACGATCACACGCGGGCCGTCTTCATCGCCCTCGTGCTGGCCGGGATGGCCTACGCGCTCTCCCAGACGGTCGTCTCCCCGGCTCTGCCCGAGCTCGAGCGCTCGTTCGGCGCCGACGCCTCGTCGATCGCCTGGGTGCTGACCGGCTACCTGCTGGCGGCGAGCGTGGCGACGCCGATCATCGGCAAGCTGGGCGACCTCTACGGCCGCGCGCGCGTGCTCACCATCGTGCTGCTCGTGTTCGCGGCCGGAAGCGTGATCTGCGCGCTCGCCGGATCGCTCGCGCTCCTCGTCGCCGGCCGCGTCGTCCAGGGCGTCGGCGGCGGCATCTTCCCGCTCGCGTTCGGGATCATCCGCGACACCTTCCCGCAAGATCGCGTCGCGACCGCGATCGGCGGCATCAGCGCCACGTTCGGCATCGGCGGCGGCGTCGGGCTCGTGATCGCGGGCCTGATCGTGGACGCGCTCGGGCCGTCGTGGCTGTTCTGGCTCGGCCTGCTGGCGCTGCCCGCCGCGTACACGATCTGGCGCGACGTGCCGCGCGCGCACACGCCCGCCGACACGCGGGTCGACTGGCTGGGCGCGGCGCTGCTCTCGCTGGCGCTCGTCTCCCTGCTCTACGGGCTCAGCCAGGCGACCGACTGGGGCTGGGGATCGGCCGGCGTGATCGGGCTGTCGGCGGCCGGGATCGTGCTCGCCGTGATCTGGGTCCTCGTCGAGCTGCGGGTCGAGCACCCGCTGGTGGACATGCGCGTCCTGCGCCGCCGGCCGGTGCTGATGACGAACATCAACGCGGTGCTCGTCGGCTTCGCGATGTTCGCGTCCTTCCTGCTCGTGCCGCAGCTCGCGCAGACGCCCGAGCGCTACGGATACGGCTTCGGCGCGACGGTCACCGGCGCCGGCGCGCTGATGCTGCCGAGCACCGCCGTGATGCTGTTCGCCGGCCCCTGGGCCGGACGGCTCGCGCGCTCGTCCTCGCGTCTGCCGCTCGTGCTCGGGTCCGCGCTGCTCTCACTCGCGTTCGTCGTCTTCGCCATGGCGCACGCGAGCATCTGGGAGATCATGGCCGGGGGCGCGCTGATGGGGCTCGGCGTCGGGTTCGCGTTCGCGTCGATGGCGAACATCGTGGTGGAGTCGGTCCCCTCCAACGAGGTCGGGGTGGCGACGGGGATCAACACGATCATGCGCACGCTCGGCGGCGCGCTCGGCGCGCAGCTGGTGGCGACGCTGCTCACGAGCAAGACGATCGGGTCCTCCGCGATCCCCGCCGAGGCGGCGTACACGGACGCGTTCATCGCCGCCGCCGTCGCCGCCGCACTGGCCACCGCGGCCGCGCTCTCGATCCCGCGGCCGCGCCGGCCGCGGCCCGAGCCGGTTCCGCAGGCCACGGTCGCCGCCTAGGCACTGCCCATGTAGAGTGCGACGGCATGCGCCGTCTCGCCTCCGTCTGCCTCGCGCTCGTCCTGGCCGCCTGCGGCTCCTCCGGGGGCGGCAGCACGCCCACGCTGACCGTGTCCGCCGCGACTTCCCTGAAGTCGGCGATGACCGCCTACGGCGACGATTTCGGCGACGCCAAGGTGCGCGCGTCGTTCGCGGGCTCCGACGAGCTCGCGGCCCAGATCCGCCAGGGCGTCAAGCCCGACGTGTTCGCGTCGGCCAACACGACGCTGCCCGAGCAGCTCTACAAGGAGGGGCTGGTCGAGAAGCCCACGGTCTTCGCCGCCAACCGGCTCGTGCTCGCCGTCCCGGCCTCCGGCGCGAAGGTCGGCGCCATCGGCGATCTCGAGCAGCCCGGCGTGACGATCGCGATGGGCTCGCCGAGCGTGCCGGTCGGCAGCTACACGCGCAAGGTGCTGGCCAAGCTGCCGACACGCCGATCCGACGCGATCCTCGCCAACGTGCGCTCGAACGAGCCCGACGTCGGCGGCGTGGTCGGCAAGATCTCCCAGGGCGCGGTCGACGCCGGCTTCGTCTACGTGACCGACGTCAAGGCCGCAAGCGGCAAGCTGCGCGCGATCGCGCTCCCCGACGACCTCCAGCCCCAGGTGTCGTACGGTGTCGCGGTGGTCAAGGGCGCGAAGCATCCCGAGCAGGCGAAGGCGTTCGTCGACGGGCTGATGAGCGGGGACGGGCGCAGGCGGCTGGAAGCCGCGGGCTTCCTCCCGCCGCCTCGGTGAGCTGGTTCGCCGCGCTGCTGGTCGCCGCGCTCGCGGTCGTCCTCGCGTTCCTGATCCTGCCGGTCGTGGCGATCTTCCTCGACGTCGGGCCGGCCCAGCTGGTCTCGAGCCTGGACGACCCGAGCGCGACAGACGCGCTGCGGCTGTCGCTGCAGACCTCGTTGACGGCGATCGTCCTGATCGTGGCGGTCGGGACGCCGGCGGCCTGGCTGCTCGCGACGCGCTCGTTCCGCGGCCGCGAACTGCTCGTCACGCTGGTCGAGCTGCCGCTGGTCCTCCCCCCGGCCGTGGCGGGGATCGGGCTGCTCGCCGCGCTGGGGCCGCGTGGGCTGCTGGCGCCGCTCGGCGTCAGCGTCGCGCTCTCGACCGCGGCGGTCGTGATCGCGCTGACGTTCGTGTCGGCCCCGTTCTACGTGCGCCAGGCGCAGGCGGCGTTCGGCGCCGTCGACCGCAGCTGGCTCGACGCGTCGCGCACGCTCGGGGCAGGCGAGGCGCGGACGCTGGCGCGGGTGGCGATCCCCGCCGCGCTCCCGGGACTGGCGGCGGGGCTCGCGCTCGCCTGGGGCCGGGCGCTGGGCGAGTTCGGCGCGACGCTGATGTTCGCGGGCTCCTTCCGCGGCGTCACGCAGACCGTGCCGCTCGCGATCTACGAGCGCTTCGCGACCGACTTCACGGGCGCGCTCGGCCTCTCGGCCGTGCTCGTCTGCGTGTCGGCCGCGCTGCTGCTGGGCGTCAAGCTCGCGTTCCGTGCTGCGCGTTGAGGCGGTGGCTCGGCTCGGGGCGTTCGACCTCGACGTCGCGCTGGAGGTCCCGGCGGGGGGCTGCCTCGCGCTGGCGGGGCCCTCGGGCGCCGGGAAGACGACGGTCCTGCGGATCGTCGCCGGGCTGCTCAAGCCCGAGCGCGGGCTCGTGTCGTGCGGCGGCGACGTGTGGCTGGACGAGCGCGTCGACCTCCCGCCCGAGCGCCGTCGCTGCGGCTACGTGTTCCAGGACTACGCGCTGTTCGGGCACATGCCGGCGTGGAGGAACGTCGCCTACGCGGGCGTCGGCCGCGAGCGCGCGCTCGAGCTGCTCGACCGCTTCGGGCTCGCGGCGCGCGCCGACGCCCGGCCCGGGCAGCTGTCGGGCGGCGAGCGCCAGCGCGTCGCCGTCGCCCGGGCGCTCGCCCGCGAGCCGGACGTGCTGCTGCTCGACGAGCCGCTGTCGGCGCTCGACGCCCGCACGCGCGCGGCCGCCGCGCGCGAGCTTGCCGGCGTCCTGCGCGAGACCGGCGTGCCGGCGCTGCTGGTCACGCACGACTTCCACGAGGCGGCGCAGCTCGGCGACCGCGTCGGCGTGCTCGACCGCGGCCGGATCGTCCAGATCGGCACCGCCGGCGAGCTGTCCGCGCGGCCGGGATCCGCGTTCGTCGCCGACTTCACCGGCGCCGTCGTGCTCGTCGGGACGGCGCGCCCGGGGCCGGACGGCGCGACGATCGTCGCGCTCGAAGGCGGCGGGACCGTGATGAGCACCGACGCCGCCGAGGGACCGGTGGCGGCGAGCGTCTACCCGTGGGAGATCGTGCTCGAGCGCAGCGCGGCGCCGGGCTCGGCGCAGAACCACGTGCGCGCCGAGGTGCTGTCGGTCACGGCGGTCGGCGGCCGCGCGCGCGTCGGCCTGGCCGCGGCGCAGCCGCTCGTCGCCGAGGTGACGGCCGCGGCGGTGCGCGACCTCGAGCTGGCGCCGGGCGCGAAGGTGACCGCGACGTGGAAGGCGGCCGCGACGCGGCTCACGCCACGCTGAGCTCGACCGCCTTCTCGGCGTCCAGCAGGCGGATCCGCTTCATCGGCCGAGCGCCGGGAAGGGCGGCTGGACGGCCGGCGGCGCGACCCGCACGCGGGCGTCGACGGCGAGCGCGCCGCGCGGGGAGGCGATCACCGGGTTGCAGTCGAGCTCGGCGATCGCAGGGTGGGCGTCAGCGAGCGCCGCCACGCGGACGATCATGTCGGCCAGCGCGTCGATGTCCGCGCCCGCGCGCTGCAGCAGCGCCGCGGTCCGCAGCCCGCCGATCATCTCGATCGCCTGCTCAGGCGCGATCGGCGCGAGCCGGACCTGGACGTCGGCGATCTCCTGCACCGCCTCACCGCCCGCGGCGCACGCGACGACCGGTCCGAAGCGCTCGTCGGCGAGCACGCCGACGAGCATCTCGACGCCCGGCTCGGCCATCCGCTGGACGACGTAGCCGTCGAGGTCCCCGAAGCGCTCGTGCAGTTCGTTCGCCGCCCGGCGGATCGCGCCCTGCCCGTGCAGGTGCAGCCGCACGGCGCCGGCGCGCGCCTTGTGGATCAGGTCCGGGACGACCGCCTTCAGCGCCACCGTGCCGCCCAGGCCCGCGGCCGCCCGCGCCGCCGCGGCGGGCGAGTCGGCGCGCCGCTGGTCGATGAACCACACGCCATACGCGCGCAGGAGCGCCTCGACGTCCTCCGGCCCAAGCCAGCCGCCGCCGTGGGCGAGCGCGCGGGCGAGCACGGCGGCGGCGGTGTCGGGATCGACGTCCTCCAGCGGCGCGGGCTCGGGCGGCGCCGACTCGCGCCAGCGCACGTAGGCGACGGCGCGGCCGAGCGCGCGGGCGGCGGCCTCCGGCGCGGCGAACGCGGGGATCTTGGCGGCGCCGCGCAGCACCTCCGGCAGCGGCCCCGGCGTCATGAACACCGCCAGCAGCGGCGCGTCGAGCCGCGTCGCCGCGAGCGCCTCGGCGGCCTCCTCGGCGTCCGCTCTGATGTGCTCGACGAAGATCGCGATCACCGCGTCGGCGTCGACCGCCTCGACGGCCGCACGGAAGCGCTCCAGCGTCTCGGTCGTGCCGAGCTGGACGCTGCACACGACCTCCAGGCCCGCGTCCGCGCAGGCGTCTCCGCACACCACCGCCGGCCCGCGGGCGTTGGCGACGATCCCGACCCGCCCGCCGCGCGGCAGCGGCTGTTCGGCGAGCAGGGCGGCCGCGTCGAGCAGGTCGTCCAGCCCGTCGCAGCGGATCACGCCCGCGCTCGCGAACAGCGCGTCGACCGCGGTGTCGGTGGCGGCCAGCAGCGCGCCCGTGTGCGAGCTCGCGCGGCGCGCCCCCGGCGACGTCCGCCCGGCCTTGATCGCGAGCACCGGCTTGGCCCGTGCGACCCGGCGCGCGACGCGGCCGAACTTGCGCGGGTTGCCGAACGACTCCAGGTACAGCGCCACCACGCTGGTGGCCCGATCCTGCTCCCAGTACTGGAGCCAGTCGTTGCTGGAGAGGTCGGCCTTGTCGCCGAAGGAGACGAACGTCGAGAGCCCGATCCCGCGGCGCGTGACGCCGTCGATCGCTGCGGCCCCGAACGCGCCGCTCTGGGACGCGAAGCCGACGGTGCCGGCCGGCACGTCCGCGCGCGCGAAGGTCGCGCTCAGCCGCACCTCCGGATCGGTGTTGACGACGCCCATGCAGTTCGGCCCGACGAGCCGCATCCCGCCGGCGCGGCACGCGTCCAGCAGCGCCGCGAGCCGCGCCTCCCCCTCCGCGCCCGCCTCGGCGAAGCCCGCCGTGATCACGACGAGCCCGGCGACGCCGGCCTGCGCGCAGTCGTGCGCGACGGACGGGACGGTCTCCGCCGGCACGGCGACGATCGCCAGGTCGACGTGGCCGGGCGTCTCCAGCACCGACGGGCTCGCCTGCCGGCTGCCGATGAAGTCGACGTTCGGATTGACCGGGTACAGCTCGCCGCGGAAGCCGGCCGCGAGCGCGTGCGCGAACGTGAGCCCGCCGAAGGAGTCCGGGCGCCGCGACGCGCCGACGACCGCGACCGAGCGCGGGCGCACGATCCGCTCGACCGCCGCGACGGCGGCGACGCGGTCGCGGTCCTCGAAGCGCACGAGCGCGTCGTCGCCCAGCTCGGTCGGGAACTCGACCTCGATCCCGTCGGGCGACGCGTGCACGCGCACCCGGAAGCCCGACTCGCGGAAGACGCTGATCATGCGCCGGTTCTCCGGCAGCACCGTCGCCGTGAACTCCTCGATCCCGCGTGCGGACGCGATCTGCGCGAGGTGGGCGAGCAGGACGGTCGCCAGCCCGCGCCCCTGCATCTCGTCGGCGACCGCGAACGCGATCTCCGCGCGCTCCGGCCGCTCGACCTCGAAGACGGCGTGGGCGACGACGCGATCGTCGGCGCCGGTCGTGACGATCAGGCCATAGCCCTCCGGCCGGTCGCCCGCCGCGGCACGCTGCGCCGCGGCGTCGAGGTCGACGCCGAGCGTGAAGTAGCGCAGCCAGCGCGAGTTCTCCGACAGGCCGGCGAGGAAGTCGCGCAGCGCCGGGGCGTCGCCGGGCACGACCGGGCGGACGCGGGCGGTCGAGCCGTCCCGCAGGGCGATGTGGACGTCCGTCGCCGCCATTCCCGCCAAGCGTACGGATTCACAGCACGGCGTCGAGCAGCTCGTCGCCGCCGAAGCGCACCGGATCGCCGGCGGGCAGGCCCGTCTCCGACGCCGCCGCCTCGATCGCCGCCCGCGCCTCCGCGTCGCTCAGCCCGCGCGTGTTCAGCGCGATCGCCGCGACCTTTGCGGGGCGCAGCCAGCCCGCGGCGGTCTCGCAGCGCGCGATCAGCTCCGTCAGCGGCGGGATCGGCAGCTCCGGGTAGTCGTCGTTGTGCGTCGCCCCGGCGCGGTGGCAGAGGATCAGCGCGTCGGGCCGGCAGCCGTGCAGGAGCCCGAGCGTGACGGCGGAGTACGCGGGATGCCCGAGCGCGCCCTGGCCCTCGACGAACAGCAGGTCCGCCCGCTTGGCGCCCTCCTCCACGAGCCGCGCGGCGGCGCCGTTGACGAAGTCCGAGATCACGTGGTCGACGGCGATCCCCCAGCCGGTGATCGCGATCCCGGTCTGGCCGGTCGCGACGAACGCCGAGCGCAGCCCGCGTGCGCGGGCGATGGCGTCGAGCTCGAGCGTGACCGACATCTTCCCGATCGCGCAGTCAGACCCGAGCGTGTGGACGACGCGCACGTCCGGCCGCGTGCCGCTCGGCACCGACAGGTCCGGCGGCGCGGCGCGCAGGTCGCGCAGCTGGACGCCGGCGGCGGCCGCCGCCGCCGCGATCTCGGGATCCTCGGAGAGGACCGTGTGCAGGCCGGCCTCGAGGTCGAGCCCGGCGGCGATCGCCTCCAGCAGCACGGCGCGCCAGCCGGCCGTCAGCGCGCCGCCCATCGGCGCGACGCCGATCACCAGCGTGTCGGCGCCGAGCCGCACGGCATCCGCCACGCCGGCCACGATCGGCACCGGCCGGCGCGCGTAGGGAACGACCTCGTTCGCGAGCCGCCCCGCGGACTTCACGTCGACGACGGCGACGACCTCGCGCTCGCCGTAGCGCAGGATGCCGTGCGCGGTCTTCGCGCTGGACTCGTCGAAGAGCCCGTCGGTGAACAGCGCGAGCTTCATTGGACGCCCAGCCCGGGACCGTCGGAGAGCACCAGCCGGCCGTCCTGCAGCCCGAGGCCCGAGAACGGCCGCGACGAGATCAGCAGGTGGCCGTCGAGGTCGATGTAGTCGGCCAGCGAGCCGAGCTGCGCGGCCTGGGCGATACCCAGCTCGGACTCGATCATGCACCCGAGCATGACCTTCAGGTCCAGCGCGCGGGCGGCGTGGATCATCCGCAGCGCCTCGCGGATCCCGCCGCACTTGGAGAGCTTGATGACGATCCCGTCGGCGTAGCCGGCGATCCCGTCGGCGTAGCCGGCGATCCCGGCGACCGAGCCGAGGTCCTTGCAGCCCTCGTCGATCAGGACCGGCAGGCGCGGCTCCAGCGCGCGGTACGCGCGGAAGGAGTCGAGGTCCGCAGCCGGGAAGGGCTGCTCGACGAACTCGACGCCGAGCTCGATCAGGTCCGGCGTCAGGTCGCGCGCCGTGTCGATGTCCCAGCCTTCGTTGCCGTCGATGCGGATCCGCGCGCCGGTCTCGGCGCGCACCGCGCGCAGCCGCTCGAGGTCGCCCGGCCCGCCGACCTTGACCTTGAGCACCTCGTAGCCGGTCGCCCGGCGCGTGCGGTCGGCCGTCCCCTCGACGCTGTCGATCCCGATCGTGTAGGAGGTCGGCGGCGTCACGCGAGCGGTGCCGAGCAGGTGGCGCAGCGGCTGGCCGACGCGGCGGCCGAGCCAGTCGTGCAGCGCGCCGTCGAGCGCCATCTTCGCCCCCTGCGGCCCGTCCCAGGCCTTCAGCCGCGCGCTGATGTCCTCCAGCGCGAACAGGTCGTCGCCGAGCAGTGCCTCGCCCTCGGCCTCGAGCGCCTCGCGCATCGTGCCTGTCGTCTCGCCCCAGTAGTCCACCGGCGCGCCCTCGCCGCGGGCGAGGACGCCGTCGTGCTCGAGCTCGACCGCGACGACCGGCTCTTCGTCCGCGGCACCGCGGGCGATCTGGAAGGTCTCGCGGAGCGCGAGAACGTGCGTTTCAGTGCGCAACATCAGCCGCGACGGTATCGCCCGCCGCCCGCGTCTGCGCTGAGGACGATGAGAACGACAGGCACGGCACGGCGCCAACGCTCGCACGCTGCCGCGACTCCGGCGGGGGACGCCGGTTGAGGGGTGCGTGAGGTCGCTCCTCGCTGCGCTCATCGCGGTCGCACTGCTCGCCCCGCCGGCGTCGGCGGCCATGACGCCGTCCGAGGTCGGCGAGCCCGCCAACGGGCCCGGCGTCTTCCGGTTCCCGCAGGCGCTCGCGTATGCCCCCGGCGGCCAGACCGTGCTCGTCGGCGACGAGTACGGCGGCCGCGTCGGCGTCTATGGAGCGGGAGGCGACTTCCGCTTCTCGTTCGGCTACCGGGCGCTGGCGCGCGAGCCGGGCCGGCTCGGCGTCGTCGGCGGCGTCGCGACCGACCGCGCGGGACGGGTGTTCGTGCTCGACTCCGAGAACGACCGCGTGCAGGTCTTCTCGCCCTCCGGCGCGTACCTCGCGAGCTGGGGCGACCGCTCGGTGATCGACGCGCTGGGCGGGGATCCGGCCACCGGCAACGGGATCAGCGCGGGCGGAGTGGCGGTGGGCGCGGGCGCCGTCTACGTCGTGGACCCGGGGTTCGACCGCGTCGTCCGCGTCCCGTTCGACGGCGCCGCGTTCGGCACGCCGGCGTTCAGCAGCGGGCTCGGGCTCAACAACCCCCAGGGCGTCGCGCTCGACCCCGCCGGCACGCGGCTCTACGTGGCCGACGACGACAACCAGCGGATCGTCGTGCTCGACCCGCGCACGCTCGCGTTCGTCGCCCAGACCGGCAGCTACGGCACCGGCGCCGGCCAGTTCCGTAACCCCTATGACGTCGCGGTCGACGCCTCCACGCCGAACCGGCTCTATGTCGCCGACAACCTCAACGACCGCGTCGACGTGTTCGACGCCGGAAGCCTCGGCGTCCTGGGGGCCTTCGGACGCGGCGGGCGCGGCGTTCCGGGCCAGTTCGCGATCGTCCGCTCCGTCGGGGCGCTGGCGGACGATCCGCGCGGCGGCGTGGTCGTGGCCGACACGGCCAACAACCGCGTGCAGGAGCTCGACCCGGCCGGCAACCTCGTCGCCGCGTGGGGCATCCAGGGCCGCGGGCCGGGCTACGTCACGCGCCCGCGCGGCGTCGCCTTCGCGCCCGACGGCGGCGTGACGGTCGCGGACACGTTCGACCACCGGATCGAGCGCTTCGGGCCTGACGGCGCCTACGCGGGTCAGTACGGGCTCGTCAGCCAGTCGACGGGCTTCGCGACCGGCGGCGCCGCCGGCGGCCAGTTCCTGCTCCCGCAGGGCGTCGCGTACGACCAGGCGGGGAACGTGTGGGTGGCCGACACCGGCAACGACCGGGTGGTCGAGATCACCCCGGACGGAGCGGTGCTCCAGACGATCGGCGGGCTCGCCGGCCCGCGCGCGATCGCCGCCGGGGGTTGCGGCGTGGTGATCGCCGACACGGGCCACGGCGTGGTGCAGCAGCTCGGCGGAGCGACGTACTCCGGGCTCTCGAACCCGAGCGCGGTCGCGTGCGACGGCTCCACGGTCTACTTCGCGGACGACACGGGCGTGTTCAGGGACGGAGCTGCGGTTCCCGGCGCCTGGGACCATCCCACCGGCCTCGCCGCGGGAGGCGGCGCCCTCTACGTGGCCGAGGCGCGGCGCGTGGTGAAGGTCTCCGGCGGCGCGACGACGACGATCGCCGCCGAAGGGCCGGGGGCCGGCCAGGTCGCCGGCGCGGCGGGGCTCGCGCTCAGTGCCGACGGCCGCACGCTGCTGGTCGCCGACTCGGGCAACAACCGCGTGCTGCGCTTCGACGAGGCGGGCGTCGCGGTGCCGCGTCCGCCGCAGCTCACGGTGGCGGTCGACGCGATCACGCGCGGGCGCGTCACCAGCAACCCGCCGGGGATCCAGTGCGCCACGGACTGCTCGCAGCACTTCGGCCCCGGCGGCGCGGTCACCCTGACCGCTGCCGCGGAGCCGGGCAGCATGTTCACGGGCTGGAGCGGCGCGTGCACCGGGCTCGCGCTCACGTGCACGGTCACGATGAGCGGCGACCAGACCTCGAGCGCCTCCTTCGTCGCGGCCCCGCCGCCTGCGCCGCCGCCTCCGCCGCCGCCGGCCGCTGCCGTCCGCCTGAGCGGTCTTCGGATCGTGCCGCGCTCGCTGCGCCGCCGCGCCCGCGTCACGCTGCGGCTCACGCGGCCCGCGAGCCTGACGGTCACCGTGCAGGCCGCGCGCAAGGGCCGCCGCAGCGGCTCGCGCTGCGTCCTCCCCCGCCGCTCGCTGCATCGCCGCTGCACGCGCTTCGCGACGCTGCCCGGGAAGCGCTCGCTGCGGGCCGGCGCCGGCTCGTACGCCTTCACGCTCACCCGCCGCTTCGCCGGCCGCACCCTGCGCCGCGGCGCCTATCGGCTCGCGGTCACGGCGCTGGACAGCGACGGCAACCGCGTCGGCCCGCTCACCGTCCGCTTCACGGTCGCGCGCTGAGTGCGGCCGAGGTAATAGACGGTCGTCGCGCGGGTGAGGGAGGACGGCGCGATCGCCGGCCGCGTCCTGATCGCCATGAGCAGGCGGGCGGCGACGGCGCGCTGGTGCGGCAGCGGCCTCGCGCCGATGGCGCAGCGCGCGTCCGGCGGGCGATCGGCTCGTGAGGCACCCCCGGATTCCGTGCGCGGCGATGGGCGTTCGTGCGCGATCGCGCCGCCGGCGATGATCGCTCGTGACCGGCGAGCCCGGCGGGCGAGACAGACCCGCGGTCCCCTCACCGCGCAGTTCTCGGCCGTGGAGCGGCCGCGGCGTCTCCGCAGGCCCGCCCTCGGGCCGGCGAACTGCGTGGCAGCCGCAAATCTCCGCGGGCTCGCGCTCTCGGGCCGGCGAGCTGCGCTGGTAAGGGAGCGGGTCAGTTCGCCTGCGCGGCCCGCGAGGACGGGATGATCGCTTTCGGCGATGCCGCAAGCGGGTGCCCTACGAACCTTCGAATAGTTCGAAGGTTCGTGAGGCACCCCCCGGATTCCCTGCGCGCCGATGGGCGTTCGTGCGCGATCGCGCCCCCGGCGATGATCGCTCGTGACCGGCGAGCCCGCCGGGGCGCGACAGAACGCGACTCGCGCTTGACCATCGCGACCCGCTGTGGCTCCGGCAGCCGCGCGAGCGACGCCTCGACGTCGACGCGCCCGCGCGCCTCGATCCGCTCCAGCGCCTCGTCGTCGAGTGAGATCGGCGCGATCCCGAGCTTCAGCCGCGCCGCGTCCGCGACGCGCCCGCGGCGGGCCGCGTCGAGCAGGAGGTTGCGCGCGATCGCGAGCAGCCAGGCGATCGCCGAGCCGCGCACCGACTCGCAGCGGCCGCGCCGAAGTCGGCGCCCAGCAGCTCCGCGTCGGTGCGCATCCACCAGGTCCTACGTATGAGTCCGGGGCGTGTGACAGATTGGCCCGCGAGACATGTCAGACAGCCTCCCTTTCGACCCGATCGCCGAGGCCCGCCGCCAGTGGACCGAGCGCTGGGGCGAGGCGCCCGGCCCATCCATGAGCGCCGTGACCTCGATCATGCGCGTCCAGCAGATCCTGCTGGCGCGGCTGAACGGCGTGCTGAAGCCGTTCGGGCTCACGTTCCCCCGCTACGAGGCGCTGATGCTCCTGTACTTCAGCCGCCGCGGCTCGCTCCCGCTCGGGAAGATGGGCGTGCGCCTGCAGGTCCACCGCACGAGCGTGACCAACATCATCGACCAGCTGGAGCGCTCCGGGCTGGTCACGCGCGAGCCGCACCCGACCGACCGCCGCACCACGCTCGCCGAGATCACGGAGGCCGGCCGGGAGACGGCCCGCAAGGCGACGGAGGCGCTGAACGAGTTCGCCTTCGGCATGCGCCCGCTGCCCGATGAGGACCTCGAGCGGCTGTCGTCGATCCTCGAGCGCGTGCGCGCATCGGAGGGTGACTTCACGGATATGCGATCATCCGACTATCGCAATTCCTCCTGATACCGCGATCCCGCCTGGGGATCTGAACGAGTGGCAGCGCAAGTACGCGGCGACGCCTGAGCGCGACGTCCCGTTCACGACGCTCTCGGGCGAGCCGATCCGGCCGCTCTACACCGAGGCCGACCTCCCGGCTGCCGATCAGATCGGCGTTCCGGGCGAGTATCCGTTCACGCGCGGCGTGTATCCGTCGATGTACCGCGGGCGCCTGTGGACGATGCGGCAGTTCGCCGGCTTCGGCACCGCGGAGGAGACCAACGAGCGCTTCCGCTACCTGCTCGACCACGGGCAGACCGGGCTCTCGACCGCGTTCGACATGCCGTCGCTGATGGGGCACGACTCCGACCACCAGCGCTCGCTCGGCGAGGTCGGGCGCGAGGGCGTCGCGATCGACACGGTCGACGACATGCAGACGCTGTTCGCCGGCATCGACCTCGGCAAGGTCACCGTCTCGATGACGATCAACGCGCCGGCGGCGATCATGATGGCGTTCTACGTCGCGGCCGCCGAGCGCGCCGGCGTCCCGGCGGACCGCCTGGGCGGCACGATCCAGGCCGACATCCTCAAGGAGTACATCGCCCAGAAGGAATGGTGCTTCCCGGTCGACCCGGCGATGCGCCTGCTGGGCGACCTGGTCGAGTGGTCGACGTACAACACGCCGCGCTGGCACCCGGTCTCGATCTCCGGCTACCACATCCGCGAGGCCGGCTCGACGGCGGCCCAGGAGCTCGCGTTCACGCTCAAGGACGGACTGACCTACGTCGAGCAGGCGATCGAGCGCGGGCTCGACGTCGACGACTTCGCGCCGCGGCTGAGCTTCTTCTTCAACGCGCACATCGACTTCTTCGAGGAGATCGCCAAGTACCGCGCCGCGCGCCGCATCTGGGCGCGCGAGCTGCGCGAGACCTACGGCGCCAAGAACCCGCGCTCGTGGCTGATGCGCTTCCACACGCAGACGGCCGGCGTGTCGCTGACCGCGCAGCAGCCGCTGAACAACATCGCCCGCACGGCGATCGAGGCACTGGCCGGCGTGCTTGGGGGAACCCAGTCGCTGCACACGAACTCGTTCGACGAGGCGCTCGCGCTCCCGACCGAGCACGCGGTGCGCGTGGCGTTGCGCACGCAGCAGATCATCGCCCACGAGACGGGCGTGACCAACACGATCGACCCGCTCGGCGGCTCCTACTTCGTCGAGGGGCTGACGGATCGCATGGAGCAGATGGCCTACGACTACTTCGCCAAGATCGACGAGCTCGGCGGCATGGTCGAGGCGGTCAAGCGGTCATTCCCCCAGCGCGAGATCGCCGATGCGGCGTACGAGCTCCAGCTCGACTACGACACCCGCAAGCGCATCCTCGTCGGCGTCAACGGCTACACCGAGGGCGACGACGCCGAGACCCCGATCCTGCACATCGATCCCGCGCTCGAGCGCAAGCAGGTGGGGCGCGTGCAGGCGGTCCGGGCCGCGCGCGACGGCGCCGCGGTCGAGAACGCGCTGGCCGCGCTCAAGCAGGCCGCGGCGCAGGAGCGGACGAACCTGATGCCGTTCCTGCTCGACGCCGCCCGGCTGCACACGACCGAAGGCGAGATCGTCGAGGCGCTGCAGACGGTGTGGGGCTCGTACACCGAAGTGCCGGTGTTCTAGACAGGCACGGCCCGCGCGTCGCGCAGCGGCGCCAGGCCGGCCGAGCTCAGGCGCTCGGTGTCGCCGATCACGAGCGTGAGCGCCCCGAGCACCTCGGCGCGCTCGCCCAGCCGGCCCGCCAGCACGCGCACGGCCTCGGCGGCGCCCGGCTGCGCGTAGCGGTCGACCGACTCGCGGATGCCGTGCACCAGCGCGGCGCCGGCTGCGCTCAGCTCGCCGCCGACGATCACCGCTTCGGGATTGAGCGAGTTGCAGAGGTCCGCGACGGCGCGGCCGATCGCCCGGCCGGCGTCCTCGATCACGCGCTGGGCGCCGAGGTTGCCGCCGACCGCGAGGTCGAGCATCCCACGCACCGTCAAGTCGCTCCCATAGGCCGGGCGCAGCGATTCCAACAGGGCCGGCGCCGAGGCCACGGTCTCCAGGCAGCCGCGGTTGCCGCAGCGGCACACCGCGCCGTCCTCGCGCACCCGGACGTGGCCGATCTCCCCGGCGATCCCCGTCGCGCCGTGGTGCAGCCGCCCGCCGGCCACCAGTCCCGCGCCGATCCCCGACGAGACCTTCACGTAGATGACGTCCCGCATGCCGCGCCCGGCGCCGAGCGACGTCTCGGCCAGCGCGCCGAGGTTCGCGTCGTTGTCGACGGAGACCGGCACGCCGAGGCGCCGCTCGAGCTCGCGCGCCGCATGCAGCCCCGCCCAGCCGCGCAGGATCATGGCGGAGCCGACCCGCGCGGTGCGCGCGTCGAGCGGGCCCGGTAGACCCATGCCCGCACCGACGACGCGCGCGGGATCGATGCCCGCGCGTGCGAGCAGCTCGAGCGAGAGCGCGGCCGCGACGTCCAGGGCCGCGGCCGCCGAGCCGTCGACGTCGAGCTCGACGCGGCGCTCCTCGAGCACCGTCGACGAGAGGTCGGCGACCGCGACGCGCACGTGGCGGTGGCCGAAGTCGACGCCCAGGGCGGCGCCCGCGAGCGCGTCCAGGCGCAGGTGCAGCGGCGGTCGCCCGCGCGCATGGCGCTCGCCCGGGATCTCGATCACCAGCCCGCGCTGCTGCAGGTCGGCGACCAGCGTCGTGACGGTCGTGCGCGAGAGACCCGTCGCCGCGGCGATCTCCCCGCGGCTGGCGCTTCCGCGCAGCCGCAGCTCGTCCACGACGCGCAGCCGGTTCAGCTCCCGCAGATCCTCCAGCGACCCCACCCGAGGACCCTTTCGCACGACCGCCTTTGAGTCAAGGCACCGAATGAGTACGGGGTGGCCGGCGCCGATAAATGACGAGTTATGACACCAATGCGGCGAGTCCGACCGAGCGCAGCCGCTCCGTGTCGGCGATCACCAGCGTCAGCGCGCCGAGCACCTCGGCGCGCTCGCCGAGCACGCCGCGCGTGACGGTCACGGCCTGCGCGGCACCCGGCTGCGCGTAGCGGTCGACGGTCTCGCGGATGCCGTCGAGCAGCGGGGCGCCAGCCGCGCTGACGTCGCCGCCGACGACGATCATCGACGGGTTCAGCGAGTTGCAGAGATCGCCCAGCGCCTGGCCGATGGCGCGGCCCGCGTCGTTGATCACGCGCTGCGTGCCGAGGTCCCCGGCCGCTGCCAGCTCGAGCATCCCGGCCAGCGTCAGGCTCTCGTCGTGGACGGGGCGCAGCACGTTCAACAGCGCCGGGCCGGACGCCACGGTCTCCAGGCAGCCGCGGTTGCCGCAGCGGCATACGGCGCCGTCGGCGCGCACCTGCACGTGCCCGATCTCCCCTGCGATGCCGGTCGCGCCGTGGTGCAGCCGCCCGCCGAGCACGAGGCCGGCGCCGATCCCCGAGGAGACCTTGACGTAGACCATGTCCTGCATTCCGCGCCCGGCACCGAGCGAGAACTCGGCCAGGGCGCCGAGGTTGGCGTCGTTGTCGACCTCCACGTGGAAGTCGATCCGGCGCGCGAGCTCTTCGGCGGCGTGCACCCCCGCCCAGCCCGGCAGGATCACCGAGGAGCCGACGGTGCCCGTGCGGCGGTCGATCGGCCCCGGCAGGCCCATCCCGGCACCGACGACCTGCGCGCGGTCCACGCCGGCCTCGCGCAGGACCTCCTCCACCAGCCCGGCGGCGGCATCGAGCGCGGTCGCCGCGGCGACGTCGACATCGACGTCGATGCGCCGCTCCGCCAGCACCGTCGAGGACAGGTCGGCGACCGCGACGCGCACGTGGCGGTGGCCGAAGTCGAGCCCGAGCGCGGCGCCGGCCGACGGCGCCAGGCGCAGCAGGACGGGCGGGCGGCCGCGACCGGGGCGCTCCGGCCGCTCGACGGCATGCTCCTCCTGCTCGACCACCAGGCCGCGCTCCTGCAGGTCGCCGACCAGCGTCGTGATCGTCGTGCGCGAGAGGCCCGTGATGCGGACCAGGTCGGTCCTGCTGGCGCTCCCCTCGTGCCGGAGCGCGTCGATGACGCGCAGCCGGTTCGCCTCCCGGAGCGCCTCCAGGGATCCGCTGCCTGATTCCATCCTCGAACTTTGTCCCGGCTCCGGCATTTTTGTCAACCCGGCGCGCTCACCGGGGCCGGACCGCGCGCAGCGCGAGCCGTCCAGCGCCTGCGAGCACCAGCTCTCCGGCCACCAGGATGACGACGTGCAGCGCCCAGCCACCTGCGCCGGTGGCGTCGTAGATGGCCCCGGCGAGCAGGACGAGGGCGAGCACGACCCAGACGACGATCACGACCGACTCGGCGTCGCTGCGCACTACCGCGTCACCGAGAAGCGGAAGCTCGTGCTCGAGCGGTACGTCTCCCCCGGCCGCAGCACGGTCGACGGGAACGCGGGGCGATTGGGCGAGTCCGGGAAGTGCTGGGTCTCGAGCGCGACGCCGGCGCCGCGCGGGTACGGGCGCCCGCTCGCGCCGCGCAGCGTCCCGTCGAGGAAGTTGCCGGAGTAGACCTGAAGGCCCGGCTGGTCGGTCAGCACGGTCAGCACGCGGCCGCTGCCGGGATCGCTCAGCACGGCGGCCGGGCCGCCGTCGAGCACCCAGTTGTGGTCATAGCCGTCGCCGAGCGGGCGCGGGCGCGTGAAGTCCATCGGCGTCCCGGCGACCGGCAGCAGCTCGCCGGTCGGGATCTGCGTGTCGTCGACCGGCGTGTAGAGCGACGCGCCGAGCCGCAGCAGGTGCTCGTGGATCGTCCCGTTGCCCTCGCCCGCCAGGTTCCAGTACGGGTGGCAGGTGAGGTTCACCACAGTCGGCGCGTCGGTCTTCGCCTCGTAGTCCACCCGCAGATCGGCGGCGAGCGTGTAGGTCACGGTCGTCCGCAGCGTGCCCGGGTAGCCGCCCGCTCCCGCGGGCGAGACGAGCCGCAGCCGCAGGCCGGCCGCCGTGGCGGTGGTGAACGGCTCCGCCTCCCACAGTTGCACGTCGAATCCGAAGGGCCCCCCGCCGTGGAGGTGGTTCGGCGGGTCGTTGCACGGCAGCTCGTACGTCGTGCCGTCGAGCGTGAAGCGCCCGCGCGCGATCCGGTTGGCGTAGCGGCCGATCAGCGCACCGAAGAACGGAGTCGCGGCCACGTAGGACGGCGCCGTGTAGCCGCCCAGGTCGGCGAAGCCGAGCGTCACGTTCGCCGGTCTGCCCTCGCGGTCGGGCACCTCGACCGACTGCAGGATGCCGCCGTAGGTGAGTACGGAGACCGCAATCGCGCCCGGCGTCGTCAGCGTGTAACGGTCGACCTCGCGGCCGTCGGGGAGCGCGCCGGACGGCGTCCGCGTGACACCCGGTCGCGCGCACCGGATGTGAGCGCTCACCGTGGCGCTCCGGTGCTCGCTCGCACCACCAATTCAGGCTCGACGACACGGTTGGGAGGCGGCCACTGCGCAGATTCCATCGTGTCGAGCAGCAGGAGCAGGCCCCGGCGGCCCATCTCGTCGAAGTCCTGCCGCACGGTCGTCAGCGGGGGCATGAAGAACGGCGCCTCGGGAATATCGTCGAAGCCGACGACGCTGACGTCGCCCGGGATCGCCCGGCCCGCCTCGTGCAGCGCGCGCAGCACGCCGAGCGCCATCTGGTCGTTGGCGACGAAGATCGCCGTGACGTCCGCGCGCTCCGCGAGCCGGTGCCCGAGCTGGTAGCCCGAGGTCGCGCTCCAGTCGCCGACCAGCGGCTCGGGGGGCGTGACGCCCGCCTCCTGCAGCGTTGCCCGCCAGCCGGCGATCCGCTGCTGGGCCTCCAGCCAGTCCGCCGGGCCTGCGACGTGCCAGACCGTGGCATGTCCCAGCTCCAGCAGGTGCCGCGTCGCCGCGGCGGCGCCGGCGAACTGGTCGACCGAGGCCAGCGGCACGGCGTCCGCCGGGCCGGCCTCGACCGCCACCAGCGGGAGCCCGGCCGGGACCTGCATGAGCGCCCGGGCCGCGCTCTCCTGCGGCGCGATCACGAGGATGCCGTCGACGCCCTGCAGCCGCAGCCGCTCGACGGCGTCCAGCACCGACGCGCGATCGAGCGCGCGCAGGCTGGCGATGGTGATGAAGTAGCCGGCCTCGTGCGCGGCCCGCTCGATGCCGAACAGCGTGGAGGCGGGGCCGTGCAGGACCGTGTCGAAGCTCACGACGCCGAGCGTGCGCGAGCGCCCCGTGACCAGCGCGCGCGCGACCGAGTTCGGCCGGTAGTCCAGCTGGCGCATCGCGAGCAGCACGCGTTCGCGCGTCTCGTCGCGGACGTGCTGTGAGCCGTTGATCACGCGCGAGACCGTCTGGTGCGAGACGCCGGCCAGACGGGCCACGTCGGACATGACCGCCTGACGCCGGCGCGTGATGCTCGTGCTGTTGTCCCGGATCGCCAATTTGCGTCGCGATGTTATCGCTGCACACGGCGCTCAACGCCTCGCGGACGGCATTGACAACGCCCTATTGTGAGCGTTAACATCGCTCGCTGATGTACGTGGTCGGGGTGGACTTCGGCACGTTGTCGGGGAGGGCCGTGGTGGTGCGCGCGTCCGACGGCGCGGAGCTCGGCTCGGCGGTCCACGCCTACGGCAACGGCGTGATCGAGCGCACGCTGCCGGCGTCCGGCGAGCGCCTCCCCGCCCAATGGGCGCTGCAGGTTCCCGAGGACTACCTGGACGTCCTGCGCGAAGCCGTCCCCGCCGCCGTCGCGGCCGCCGGGGTCGACCCCCGCGAGGTCGCCGGCATCGCGACCGACTTCACCGCCTCCACGCCGATGCCGGTGCTCGCCGACGGCACGCCGCTGTGCCGCGTCGACGGCTTCCACGAGCGCCCGCACGCGTATCCGAAGCTGTGGAAGCACCACGCCGCCCAGGCGCAGGCCGACCGCATCACCGCGCTGGCGGCCGAGCGCGGGGAGTCGTGGCTGCCGCGCTACGGCGGTCGCATCTCGTCCGAGTGGGAGTTCGCCAAGGCCCTGCAGGTGCTCGAGGAGGACCCGGGGGCCTACGCGCGCATGGACCGCTGGGTCGAGGCGGCCGACTGGATCGTGTGGCAGCTGTGCGACGCCGAGACGCGCAACGCCTGCTCGGCCGGCTACAAGGCGATCCGCCAGGACGGCCGCTATCCGTCCCGCGAGTACCTCGCGGCCCTCAATCCTGACTTCGCGGGCTTCGTCGCCGACAAGGTCGACGGCCCCGTGCACGAGCTGGGCGCCCGCGCGGGCGGCCTGACGGCGCAGGCGGCCGAGTGGACAGGGCTCCTCCAGGGCATCGCGGTGGCCGTCGGCAACGTGGACGCGCATGTCACGGCGCCGGCGGCCCGCGCTGTCGAGCCCGGCCAGATGCTCATGGTCATGGGCACCTCGACCTGCCATGTGATGAACCACGACGCGCTCGCCGAGATCCCCGGCATGTGCGGCGTGGTCGACGGCGGCATCGTCCCGGGGCTGTGGGGCTACGAGGCCGGCCAGAGCGGCGTCGGCGACATCTTCGGCTGGTTCGCCGAAAGCTCGGTGCCGCCGGCGTACCACGACGCCGCCCGCGCCCGCGGGCTGTCGGTGCACGAGCATCTGTCCGAGCTGGCCGGCGCCCAGCGCGTGGGCGAGCACGGCCTCGTCGCGCTCGACTGGCACAACGGCAACCGGTCGGTGCTCGTCGACCACGAGCTCAGCGGCGTGATCGTCGGCCAGACGCTCGGGACGAAGCCCGAGGACGTCTACCGCGCGCTGATCGAGGCGACCGCGTTCGGCACGCGCGTGATCCTCGAGGCGTTCGCCGAGGCCGGCGTGGCCGTGGACGAGCTGTTCGTCGCCGGCGGCCTGCTGAAGAACCCGGTCGTGATGCAGATCTACGCCGACGTGACGCGCTTCCCGCTGCACCTGATCGAGTCCGACCAGGGCCCCGCGCTCGGGGCCGCGATGCACGCCGCCGTCGCGGCGGGGCTGCACCCCGACATCCACGCCGCCTCGGAGGCGATGGGGAAGGCCCGGCGCGACGCCTACGTGCCCGACCCCGAGCGCGCGGACGCCTACGACGCGCTGTACGCCGACTATCGCGCTCTCCACGACCACTTCGCCGACGGGGCGATGATGCACCGCCTGCGGCGCCCGCGGGAGCTCGTTCGTGGATGAGCTGCGCCAGGCGCTGGCGGGGCTGCACCTCGAGCTGCCGCGCTACGGCCTCGTCGCCTGGACGAGCGGGAACATCTCTGCGCGCGTGCCGGGTGAGGAGCTGATGGCGATCAAGGCCAGCGGCGTGCCGTACGACGAGCTCAGCGCCGATGCCATCGTCGTCTGCGACCTCCACGGCCACGCCGTCGAGGGCACGCTCGCGCCCTCCTCCGACGCCGCCACCCACGGCTACGTCTACCGCGCCATGCCCGAGGTGGGCGGCGTCGCCCACACGCACAGCCCGTACGCGACCGCGTGGGCGATCCACGGCGAGCCGATCCCGTGCGTGATGACCGCGATGGCGGACGAGTTCGGCGGCGAGATCCCGATCGGCCCGTTCGCGCTGATCGGCGACGAGGAGATCGGCCGCGGCATCGCCGAGACGCTCGAGCAACATCGCTCGCCGGCCGTCCTGATGCGCGCGCACGGCGTCTTCACGATCGGCGCGACCGCGCGCGACGCGATCAAGGCGGCAGTGATGTGCGAGGACGTCGCGCGCACCGTCCACCTCGCCCGTGCGCTCGGCGACGTCGTCCCACTCGACCCGGAAAGCATCGAGGCACTGCATGACCGCTACCAGAACGTCTACGGCCAGCGCTGAGACCGCCGCGCCGCCGGCCAAGCCGAGGATCGGCCTGCTGGGGATCATGCAGAGCCTCTACGACGAGATGCTGCCGGGCGTGACCGAGCGCCAGGCGGCCTACGCGGCGCAGGTGGCGGGCGCGCTCGCGGACGTCGCCGACGTCGTGCCGGCGCCGCCGGTGAAGGAGCGCGCGGACGCCGAGGCGGCGATGCGCGACCTCCAGAGCCGCGGGCTCGACGGCCTGCTGGTGGTCAACCTCACGTACGGCCCCGCGATGCGCGTCGCGCGGCTGCTGGCCGAGACCCGACTGCCGATCTGCCTGGCCAACATCCAGCCGGAGCCCGCGGTCACCGCCGAGTGGGACATGGCGGACCTGACCTACAACCAGGGCATCCACGGCGCGCAGGACACCGCCAATGCGATGGTCCGCGCCGGGCGGGCGTTCCACGTCGTCACCGACGACTGGCGCTCGCCGTCCTTCGCCGAGGCGATCGGCGCGTGGGCGCGCGCGGCGGCGGCCGTGACGCGCTGGCGCGCGCTGCGCGTGGCGGTCCTCGGCTACGCGATGAACGGCATGGGCGACATCAACGTCGACGCCCACGCGCTGATCCGCTCGCTCGGGCCGCAGGTCGACGCGGTCGCGCCCGGTGACCTCGTGCGCGCCGCCGCGGCGATCTCCGACGAGGCGGTCGCCGAGCTCCGGGCCGCCGAGGACGCGCGCTTCGAGGTCGACCCGGCGCTGAGCGCGCAGGAGCGTGGCGATCACGCGCGCATGCAGCTCGGGTTGGAGACGCTCCTGCGCGAGGGCGGCTACGGCGCGTTCTCGGCGCACTTCGACGCGATCGGCGAGGACGGCCGCTTCGCGCGCCTGCCGCTCGCCGCCGCCTCCTCGCTGATGGCCCGCGGCTACGGCTACGGCGCCGAGGGCGATGCGCTGACCGCGTCGCTGATGGCCGCCGCGCGCGAGCTGCTCGGCGACACCCAGTTCACCGAGATGTACGCGATGGACTTCCCGAGCGACTCGATCCTGATGAGCCATATGGGCGAGGGCAACTGGGTGCTCGCGCGCGAGGACCGGCCGGTCCGGCTGATCAAGCGCCCGCTCGGCATCGGCGGCCTCGGCGACCCGCCGACCTTCCTGTTCCAGTACGCCCCCGGGCCGGCGACGCTCGCGACGCTGATCGCGCTCGGCGGCGAGCGCTTCCGCCTGCTCGCGGTGGAGGGCGAGATCCTCGACACCGACGAGCTTCCCGCGCTGGAGATGCCGTACGGCTTCTTCCACCCGCACGCCGGCGTGCGCGAATGCATGAACAGGTGGCTGCGGCTCGGCGGCCCCCATCACCAGGTGCTCAACCTCGGCGGGCGCGCCGCGGAGTGGGAGATCTTCTGCGAGCTGGCGGGGATCGAGTTCAGCTCGCTGTAATCCCTCTGACACATCTCCTCAAGCGTCGTGCCCGGCGCGCCGAGCCGACCGTGCGTCATGCCGATCCGGGTCTTCCACTGCGATGACTCCCAGCCATTCACGCGTCTTGCATGGCACTGGTTGAGCGGCTGCGCGGACATCGAGCACGTCGGCGCCGCCAACAGCGCCGGCGAAACGCTGGAGGCGGTCGCCGCCGCCGACCCCGACGTGGTCCTGCTCGACACGATGGGCTCGCCGACCGACACCGCGCTGATGGACGCGATCCGGGAGCGCGTGCCGCGGGCGCGCGTGGTCGTGCTCTCGGGGTACGTGCGCCTGCTGGAGCTCGGCGCCGGGGCCGACGCCTACGTCGCCAAGGGCGACGACGAGCGCGAGCTGCTGGCAGTGATCCGGCGCGTGGTCGCGTCTTGATCTCGCCTTCATTCTCCGCTGAGCCGATACTCAGCGGCGGGTCTCAACATGAGGAGCGATCATGAAACGAGTCGTTCTGATACCCACCCCGACCGCGGACGGAAGGCGCGTCGTATTACGCGCCAAGGTCGAGACGCCATGGGAGCGCCTGCGCCGGCTGTTCTCACGGCGTTCCTGAGCGCGCTCGCGCTCGCGCTCGCCGCTCCCGCCGGCGCGGACGCCGGCCCGCACTACGACGTCCCGCCCGGCTACACGCGCTGTCCTGGAGCCGAGGCCTGGCACGGCTTCTTCAAGTGGGCGTCGGCCGAGCACGCGAGCTGCCGCGCGGCCGCGCGCTTCATGCGCGCCTACGCGGCCCACGCCGGCGACCGGATGCCGACGCGCGTCGACGGGTTCCGCTGCCGCATCCACTACTGGCGCAACGAGGACGGCGACATCTACGCGAGCCGCCACACATGCGCGCGCGGCCGCGAGATCGTGCGCTTCTACGGCATGGTGTGAGGGTCCCTGCGATCCTCGCTGCGTGGACGCGATCGAGGTCTGGCACGTCGACCTGGACAGGGCGGCGCCGTCGACGGCGCTGACGGTCGAGGAGCACGCCCGCGCGGCGCGCTTCGCGCGGGCCGACCAGGCGCAGCGCTGGGTCGCGTCGCGCGCCGCACTGCGGATGCTGCTCGGCGTCCGGCTGGGCGTCGCGCCGCGCGACGTCGCGTTCCGGCACGGGCCGGACGGCAAGCCGGAGGTCGACGGGGGACCGCGCTTCAACCTCTCGCACGCCGGGGCCGTCGCGCTCGTCGCGCTCGCCGACGGGCGTGAGGTCGGCATCGACGTCGAGCGCACCGACCGGCGCTCCCACGCCATCCTGCGCGCGCTGACCGGCAACGAGCGCGAGGCGCTGGGCGAGGAGCCGGACCACCTCGCGTTGCTGCGCGTCTGGTGCCGCAAGGAGGCGCTGGCGAAGGCGACCGGCGGCGGCCTGCGCTGGGCGCCGGAGCGCTTCGACACGCTCGCGCCGGGCGGCTACGCGCTCGCCGACCTCGACGCGGGCCGCGGCTACGTCGCCGCGCTCGCGGTCGCCGGCGACGCGCCCTACTCGATCAGCCCGCGGCGCATGCCCTCGGCGACCGCGGCGGCGCGGTCGGAGACGCCGAGGCGGTCGTAGAGCCGCTGCAGGTGCGTCTTCACCGTCGACGGGCTGAGGTGCAGCTCGGCGGCGATCTGCGGGCCCGACAAGCCGCGCGCGAGGCCGGACAGCATGTCGTGCTCGCGCGGTGAGAGCGTCACCCGCGGCGCGCGCCGGGCCTGCACGCCGCTCACGAGCGCGGCCTGGACGGACGGCGCGAGCACCGTCTCGCCTCCGGCGATGCGCGTCAGCGCCTCGCCGATCGCCTCCGGCCGCGCGTCCTTCTCCAGCACGCCGGCGGCGCCGGCCTCGACCAGCGCGTAGGCGCCGGAGGGGTCGAGGGTCGCGGTGAGGAACAGCACGCGCGTCGGCAGCTCCTCGCGCACGATCGCCTGCAGCACGCCGAGCCCGTCCAGCGCGGGCATCTGCACGTCGAGCACGGCCAGCTCCGGGCGCTCGCGGCGGATCGCGTCGAGGGCCTCGGCGCCGGTGGCCGCGCGCCCGACGAGCTCCAGGTCTCCACGCGCCTCGACGGCGTGCGCGACCGCGTACAGGAACAGCGGGTGGTCATCGGCCACGACGACGCGCAAGCGTGCCATACGGAGGTTCTATCGGGTTTCGTTCACCCGATCGGGGGAATGCCGATTCAACCGCCATTCGGGCCGTCCGGCCGATCCAGCGCCCGCGCGCCGCGGACGATCAACTGAGTGCCTCCCCCGCCTCCAAAGCCCCCCACAAAGGCGCGCGCTTCCCCCGTCACTAGAAGCGCTCGCCGGCCGACGGCCGCGAACGCGAGTTCGCGGCCGTCGGCCTTTTCGCCCCCATGACCCGCGGCCGCCCTGGCCGTCCCTGACGGGCTTCAGTCGCCCGATTCGTACTTGAACGAGATCCCGAGACGGACGCGGAAGCTCACGACGCCGCCGTCGTCGATCGTGAGGTCCTGACGAACCACCTCGGCGATCCGCAGGTCGCGCACGGTCTTCGCGGCGGTCTGGACCGCCGCCTTCGCCGCTGCCTCCCACGACTCGCTGCTCACGCCGATGACCTCGGTCACGCGGTACACGCTGTCAGCCATTGGGTCTCTCCCCCGGCTCGTGTGGCTTGAACGTCTCCGAGTGTTTCATGCACGCGCGTCCGGTGACGAAGTGGCCGGCCGCGATCTCTGCGCCGCCGCGCCGGCGAGCGAGCGCTCGCGCGCCAAGACGATCACGCGCTAAATGAGGCGGCGATAGAGCGCGCTGGTCTGCTCGGCGATCGCCGGCCAGGCGAACTCGCGCACCGCGCGCTCGCGTCCGGCGCGGCCCATCTCCCGCGCGCGGCCGGGGTCGGCGAGCAGCGCATTGACGCGCTCGGCGAAGGCGGCGGCGAACCGCTGGGGGTCGCGCGGCGCTCCGGTGCCGTCGTCGCCGGGCTCGATCGGGACCAGCAGGCCGGTCTCCCCGTCGACGACGACCTCGACGATGCCGCCCGTCGCCGTCGCCACGACCGCGGCCTCGCAGGCCATCGCCTCGAGGTTGACGATGCCGAGCGGCTCGTAGATCGACGAGCAGGCGAAGACCGTCGCGTGGCTGAGGAGCTGGATCACCTCGGGCTTGGGAAGCATGTGCTCGAGCCAGATCACGCCGTCGCGGCTCGCCTGCAGGCCGGCCACGCGGCGCGCGACGTCCTCGCCGAGCTCCTTCGTGTCGGCCGAGCCCGCGCACAGCACGAGCTGCGCCGCGGGTTCGAAGGCGCGCGCCGCCTCGAGCAGGTGCTCGACGCCCTTCTGGCGCGTGATCCGCCCCACGAACACGACCGACGGGCGGCCGGGGTCGACGCCGTAGCGCTCGAGCACGTCGGTGTCCGGGTCCGGCTTGTATTCCTCGGTGTCGATCCCGTTGTAGATCACCGTCACGCGCTCGGGATCGATGTCCGGGTAGGCGCCCAGCATGTCCGCGCGCGAGCCCTCGGAGACGGCGATGATCGCGTCGGCGGCCTCGAGCGCGGTCTCCTCCGCCCAGCTCGAGACCGCGTAGCCGCCTCCGAGCTGCTCGGCCTTCCACGGCCGCAGCGGCTCCAGCGAGTGCACGGTCGCAACGTGCGGGATGCCGTAGAGGAGCTTGGCCAGATGCCCGCCGAGGTTGGCGTACCAGGTGTGCGAATGGACGAGCTCGGCGCCCTCGGAGCGCGCCGCCATCGTCAGGTCGATCGAGAGCGTGCGCAGCGCGGCGAGGTGGGGCGCGTCGCCGTCGAGCGCCTCCCAGGAGCGGTGCGGGACGTCGCCCGTCCCCCACGCATGCACGGTGAGCTCCTCGAGCCTGCGCAGCTCGCGGGCGAGGTACTCGACGTGCACGCCCGCGCCGCCGTAGACGTCGGGCGGGTACTCGCGCGTGAGCAGCGCGACCCTCACTCGACGACCTGGCCCTTGGGGATCACGACGATGCCGCCCTCGGAGACGTGGAAGCGCTCGCGGTCGGCCGCGGGGTCGACGCCGATCTCCACGCCCTCGGTCACCTGGACGTTCTTGTCGAGGATCGCGCGCCGCACGACGGCGTTGCGGTGCACGTGCGCGCCGTGCAGCAGGATGGAGTCCTCGACGCTGCTGAAGGAGTGCAGGTGCGCGCCCGGCGAGAGCACCGAGCGGCGCGCCGTCGCGCCCGACAGGACCGCGCCGGCGCACACCATCGAGTCCAGCGCCTGCCCGCGCCGCCCGTCCTCGTCGAAGACGAACTTGGCCGGCGGGAGCGGGTCGATCCAGGAGTGGATCGGCCAGTCGGCGTTGTACATGTTGAAGATCGGGTGGACGGCGATCAGGTCCATGTGGGCCGCGTAATAGGCGTCGATCGTGCCGACGTCGCGCCAGTACCCGCGGTCGCGGTCGGTCGCGCCGGGGACGTGGTTGGCGGCGAAGTCGTAGACCTCCGCCTCCCCGTGCCCGACCAGCATCGGGATGATGTTGCCGCCGAGGTCGTGCCGCGAGCTCTCGTCGTGCGCGTCGGTGGAGATCGCCTCGATCAGCGCCTCGGTGGTGAAGACGTAGTTGCCCATCGAGGCGTAGATCTCGTCCGGTGAGTCCGGCAGCCCGGGCGTCTCGGCCGGCTTCTCGCGGAAGGCGGCGATCCTGCGGCCGTCCGGCGCGGTCTCGATCACGCCGAACTGGAACGCCTGGTCGCGCGGGACGCGGATGCCGGCGACCGTGACCCCGGCGCCCGAGGCGATGTGCTGCTCGACCATCTGGCGCGGGTCCATGCGGTAGATGTGGTCGGCGCCGAAGACGATGATGTGGTCGGGGCGCTCGTCGGCGATCAGGTTGTAGTTCTGGTAGATGGCGTCGGCCGAGCCGACGAACCAGCGCGGGCCGCGGCGCATCTGCGCCGGCACCGGCGTGACGTAGCTGCCGAGCATCGGCGACATCCGCCAGGTGAGCGAGATGTGGCGGTCGAGGCTGTGGCTCTTGTACTGCGTGAGCACCACGATGCGGCGGTAGTTGGCGTTCACGAGGTTCGAGAGCGCGAAGTCGACCAGCCGGTAGTTGCCGCCGAACGGCACGGCGGGCTTGGCGCGATCGGCGGTCAGCGGCGCGAGCCGCTTGCCCTCGCCGCCGGCCAGGACCATCGCGAAGACGTTCACCCGAGCGCCTCCTGCGCGTCGGCGATGATCCGCTCGAGGTGCTCCTCGCCCTTCAGGCTCTCGGCGTAGAGCTTGTAGATGTCCTCGGTGCCCGACGGGCGCGCGGCGAACCAGCCGTGCTCGGCGACGACCTTCACGCCGCCGATCGCGGCGTCGTTGCCGGGCGCCTTGGTGAGCACGTCGCGCACCGGCTCGCCCGCCAGCTCCTGCAGGTCGATGTCCTCGGGCGAGAGCGACAGCAGCGCCTCCTTGCGCTCGGGCGTCACGGGCGAGTCCACCCGCTTGTAGGCGGGCCGGCCGAAGCGCGAGGTCAGCTCCTCGTAGTGCTCCCCCGGGTCCTTGCCCGTCTTCGCCGTGATCTCCGCGGCGAGCAGGGCGAGCAGGATGCCGTCCTTGTCGGTCGACCACGGCGAGCCGTCGCGGCGCAGGAACGACGCGCCGGCGCTCTCCTCGCCGCCGAAGCCCAGCGAGCCGTCGAGCAGGCCGTCGACGAACCACTTGAAGCCGACCGGAACCTCGACGAGGCGGCGGCCGAGGTCGTTCGCGACGAGGTCGATCATCGTGCTCGACACGAGCGTCTTGCCGATTCCGGTGCCGGGTCCCCAGTCACGCGCGCCGCCGAAGAGGTAGTTGATCGCGACCGCCAGGTAGTGGTTCGGGTTCAGCAGCCCGGCGCCGGGCGTGACGATGCCGTGACGGTCGGCGTCGGGATCGCACGCGACCGCGACATCGAAGCGGTCGCGCAGCTCGAGCAGCCCGGCCATCACGTACGGCGAGGAGCAGTCCATGCGGATCTTGCCGTCGTGGTCGACCGGCACGAACCTGAACGTCGGATCGACCTGCTCGTCGACCACGGTCAGGTCCAGCCCGTGGCGCTCGGCGATCGCCTGGAAGTAGGCGATGCTCGCGCCGCCGAGCGGGTCGGCGCCGATCCGCACGCCCGCCGCGCGGATCGCGTCGACGTCGATGACGTCCGGGAGGTCGCCGACGTACGCGGAGACGTAGTCGTGCGCCGTGGTCCGCGCGCCCGCCGTCGCGATCTCCGTCCCGAGCAGCTCGTTCGCCGTGTCCTCGATGCGCTTGGTGACGTCCGTCGGCGCAGGCCCGCCGCTCGGCGGGTTGTACTTGTAGCCGCCGTCCTCGGGCGGGTTGTGCGACGGCGTCAGCACGATGCCGTCGGAGTCCGGGTGGGTGAGGATCGCGTGCGAGAGCGCGGGCGTCGGCGTGTAGCCGTCCTGCGCGTCGACGCGCACGTCGATCCCGTGCGCCGAGAACACGGCGACCGCGGTGTGGAAGGCCGGCTCTGAGAGCGCGTGCGTGTCGCGCGCGACGAAGAGCGGGCCGGACGCCGTCCGGTGGCGCGCGATCGCTTCGCTGATGGCGAGCACGTGCGCCTCGGTGAACGTCCCCTTCAGGGAGGACCCGCGGTGGCCGGACGTCCCGAACGCGACCGGCGCCTGAGGGTCGCTCTGGTACGCGCGCAGCAGCTCGTCGAGGTCGACGAGCAGCGACGCGTCAGGCCGCGAACCGGCGAGTGGGCTGACTGGCATCTCGCGCACACGATGCCACTCAGGCCCGCGGCACGCGCTCCCGCGTCGAGCCGCGCACGACGAGGCGTACGAGGAGCAGGACGTGCTCCGGGCGCTCGCCGTCAGCGCGCGCGCCGACGATCCCCCTGGCCGCCGAGTCGGCGCGCAGAAGCTCGCCGGCCGCGCGTTCTCCGGCCGCGATCGTCAACAGCACCTCCTTTGGCATCGATTGCGCACCGGTACGCATCACCCTCGTCCCGGTCAAGCCGTAGGGTCTGCCCATGCGGCAGCTCACCAGCCTCGACGCCCAGTTCCTGGCGCTCGAGAACACGCGTCAGGCAGGCCACGTCGGCAGCCTCGCGATCCTCGACCCATCGACGGCACCGGGCGGGCGGCTGGGCTGCCGGGAGGTCAAGGCGCTGCTCCGCGAGCGCCTGCCGCTGCTCCCGCCGCTGCGCTGGCGGCTGGCCGAGGTGCCGCTCGGGCTCGACTACCCCTACTGGGTCGACGACGGCGAGTTCGACCTGGACTACCACGTACGCGAGCTGGCGCTGGCGAGTCCCGGCAACGACGCCCAGCTCGCCGAGCAGACCGCGCGCATCATGTCGCGGCCGCTGGACCGCGCGCGGCCGCTGTGGGAGCTGTACGTGATCGAGGGGCTGGAGTCGGGCCAGGTCGCGGTCCTCACGAAGATCCACCACGCCGTCGTCGACGGGCTGTCGGGCGCGGAGATCATGGGGCTGCTGCTGGACCTCGTGCCCGAGGGCCGCGAGCTGCCCGAGCCCGCGGCGTCGAGCGCCGGCCACACGCCCGGCGGCTTGGAGCTGCTCGCGCGCGGGCTGCTCGGCGTGCCGCGCTATCCCGTGAGGATGCTGCGCTCGCTGCCGGCCGCGATCCCGAACCTGGATCAGACGCCGTTCGGCGTCCTCCCCGGCGCGGGGACGGTGTCTCGCCTGGCGGCGCGGCTGCGGCCGGACGGCGGTCCCGGCCCGACGAACCTCGTCGCGCCGAAGACCTCGTTCAACGCGCCGGTCTCACCGCACCGCCGGTTCGTGTTCGGCAAGCTCCCGCTCGCCGGCGTGAAGGCCGTCAAGAACGCCTACGGCGTGACGGTCAACGACGTCGTCGTCTCGATCTGCGCCGGCGCGGTGCGCGACTGGCTGCTCGAGCACGACGAGCTCCCGGACGAGCCGCTGGTCGCGCAGATCCCGGTATCGGTCCGCACCGACGAGCAGTGGGGTACCTACGGCAACCGCATCCTGCTGATGGCGGCGCCCCTGCACACCGAGATCGCGGACCCGGTGGAGCGGCTGCAGGCGACCCACGAGTCGCTGCTGGTGATGAAGGAGCGCCACCGCGCGCTGCCGGCCGCGCTGCTGCAGGACGCCAACCACTTCGTCCCGCCGGCGGTGTTCGCGCGCGCCGCGCGCCTGACGTTCGCGTACTCCACCTCGCGCCCGGGCCGCCCGTCCTGGAACCTCGTGATCTCCAACGTCCCGGGGCCTCAGTTCCCGTTGTATCTGGCGGGCGCGAAGCTCGAGGCGAACTATCCCGTGTCCGTGATCACGGACGGGATGGGCCTGAACATCACGGTCATGAGCTACATGGGCAGCCTCGATTTCGGGCTGGTCGCGGATCGCGACCAGATGCCCGATCTCGAGTTGGTGATGGAGAAGCTCGGCGCGGAGCTCGCCCTGCTCGCGCCCGCGAGCTGAGCGCTCAGACCCGCGCGCGGGCGGCGGCGCGCGACAGCTCGGCCTCCGACGGGTCGACGGAGATGTGCGGCAGGGCCTTGTCGAGGGCCGGGGGCAGCCACCAGTTCGCCCGCCCGAACCTGTGCATCAGCGCCGGCACGAGCACCGTGCGCAGGATGAACGCGTCGAGCAGGACGGCGCCGCCGAGGCCGATGCCGAACTCCGAGATCACGCGCTGGCCCTGGAGCAGGAACGAGCCGAAGACGAGGACCATGATCAGCGCTGCGGACGTGATCACGCGCCCCGTGTCGGCCTGGCCGACGCGGACCGCCCGGTCGTTGTCGTGCGTGTGCGACCACTCCTCGTGCATGCGGCTCACGAGGAACACCTGGTAGTCCATCGAGAGGCCGAACAGGATCGCGAGCATCATCACCGGCAGGAACGCCTCGATCGGTCCGTCGCGGCCGATCGGGATGATGCTGAGGTCCCAGCCCCACTGGAAGACCGCGGTCACGAGCCCGAACGCCGCGGCCGCGGCGAGCAGGTTCATGGCCGCCGCGGTCAGCGGGACCACGACGCTGCGGAACGCGATCATCAGCAGCAGGCAGCCGAGCAGGATGATCACGCCGATGAAGAGCGGCAGCTTGGACGTGAGCACGTGGGCGAAGTCGTCGAAGATCGCCGTCAACCCGCCCACGTAGACGTGCACGCCTGAGCCGCCCAGCGCGCTCGGGATCGTGTGGTCGCGCAGGCGCGTGATCAGCTCGCTGGTCTGCGCGTCCTGCGGCGCGTGCTTGGGCGTGACCTGGATGATCGCGACGTCGCCCGCCTTGTTCTTGACGACGGGCGCGACCGCGGCGACCTCCGGATCCTGCTTGACGGCCGTGCCGAGCTTGGCCAGCGCGGCGTCGTCACGCCCCTGCGCCACCAGCTGCAGCGGGCCGTTGAAGCCGGGCCCGAAGCCGTCGGCGAGCAGGTCGTAGGCCTGACGGGTGGTCTTCGACGTCGGGTCGTTGCCGGCGTCGGAGGAGCCCAGTCGCAGCGAGAAGAACGGGATCGCGATCACGATCATCAGCGCCGCGGCGCCGATCGCGAGCCGGGTGGGGTGGCGCTGGACGAACGTCGACCAGCGCGCCCAGAAGCCGACCGCGTGCGTCTCGCGCGGGCCCTCCTCGGCAAGCCGGCGGCGCTCCTTGCGGCCGAGCACGCGCAGACCCATCATCCCGAGGAAGGCGGGCAGCAGCGTCACCGCGGCGAGCATCGTGAACAGCACCGTCAGCGCCGTCGCGAACGCGACGCCGTTGAGGAAGCTCACGCCGAGCAGCAGCAGCCCGAGGATCGCGATGCAGACCGTGGTGCCGGCGAACAGCACGGCGCGCCCGGATGTGTTCAGCGCGAGCGCGATGGCGTCCTCGGGATCCTTGCCGGCGATGATCGCGTTGCGGTGGCGCGTGACGATGAACAGCGCGTAGTCGATGCCGACGCCGAGGCCGATCAGCGCCGCGAGCGTCGGTGCGAACGTCGCGATGTTGATCACGCCGGCCAGCAGCCCGGACGCCTGCAACCCGGCGCCGAGCGCGAACAGCGCCGTGAGGATCGGCAGCAGCATGGCGAGGATCGATCCCAACGCGAAGAACAACACGACCGCGGCGAAGACGATCGCGATGCCCTCGCTCGCTCCCCCGCCCTGCTGTTGCTGGGACTGCTGGATGCCGTTGCCGCCGAGCTCGACTGCGAGCGCGCCGCTGTCGATGCCCTGGGCCGTGTCGATCAGCTTCGTGTAGACGTCCTTGGGGACGTCCTGCGGCAGCTTGTCGAAGTTGACGGTGGCGAAGGCGATCGTCCCGTCCTTGCTCACCTGGCCCTTGCCGGCCGTGTCGTAGGGGCTCTTGACCTCCACGACGTGGGGGAGCTTGGCGACCTTGCCGAGCATCGCCGTGACGTCGGCCTTGACGGCCGCGTCGTCGACGGTGCCCTGCTTGGCGTGCCAGACGATCTGCGCGGTGTCGCCCGACTGCTGCGGGAACGACTTCTCGAGCAGGTTCAGCGCGCGCGTGGACTCCGTGCCCGGCAGCGTGAACGAATCGTTGTACTGATTTCCAGCCGCGGCACCCAGCCCGCCGAGTACGATCAGGCAGGCCAACCACAGGCCGAGCACGATGAAACGGCGGCGGTAGCACCACCGGGCAACTGAGGACATGGGGGGCGACCTCGGGTGGGGGAGCTAAACGAACGGTCGGTAAGCTAGCAGAGTGTCGCGCACAATCGGATCATCCGCGGTCGACACGCGCGCCCGCATCCTCGATGCGGCGCGGACGCTGTTCGCCGAGCGCGGCTATGCGGGCACCTCGATGCGCGACCTTGCCGACGCGCTCGGCATGACCAAGGCCGCGCTCTACTACCACTTCCCGGGCAAGGCGGACATCCTGCTCGCGCTGATCGAGCCGCTGCTGGACTCGCTCGACGCGATCGGCGACCACGCCGGCCAGGGTCGCGAGGCCTCGATCCGCGCGTACGTCAAGCTGCTCGCCGAGCGCGCGCCCGGGATGATCCAGCTGATGGCCGACCCGTCCGCCAAGAGCGACCTCGGCGGCCGGCTGGACTCGGAGGGACGCTTCCACCGGCTCGAGCGCGCGCTCGCCGGCCGCGACGGCGACGTCCTGCCGGTGCGCTGCGCGATCGGCGCCGCGCACATCGGGATCCTCTCCACGATCGCCGCCCGCGCCCGCGCGGGCGAGCCGCCGGAGCTGGCCGGCGACGAGATCGAGCGCGTGATCCGCGCCAGCCTCGCCGCGTGGGAAGCCGCGCGATGACTCGCCCTTCGGGCTCGCATCGCGGGGGAGAGTCCGCCCAGAGGGCGGATCTCCCGCGGAGGTGGCGCCGTGGGCGATGACAACCGCCGCGTCGTCGAGCAGGGCGTGACGCGCGACCTGCGCGGCCGGCGCACGTACGCCTCCTACCTGGAGCTGGACAAGCTGCTCGCGGCCCAGCACCCGCTGAGCGAGCCCGAGCACCACGACGAGCTGCTGTTCATCATCCAGCATCAGACCTCCGAGCTGTGGATGCGGCTGATCATCCATGAGCTCGACGCGGTGCTGCGCCACCTCGCGCTCGACGACCTCGGCCCCTCCCAGAAGGGCCTCGCGCGCGTCAAGCAGATCCAGCGCCAGCTGTTCGAGCAGTGGGGCGTGCTGGCGACGCTGACGCCGAGCGAGTACGTCAAGTTCCGCGGCGTGCTGGGCGACGCGTCCGGCTTCCAGTCGCTGCAGTACCGCATCATCGAGTTCCAGCTCGGCAACAAGAACCGCGAGATGCTCGACGTCTTCGCGCACTCGCCGGAGGAGCAGGAGCGGCTGCGCGGCGTGCTCGAGGCGCCGAGCCTGTACGACGAGTTCCTGCGCCTGCTCGCGCGCCGAGGGCACGCGATCCCCGCCGGCTGCGTCGAGCGCGACTGGTCGGAGCCCCACCGCCGCCGCGCCGACCTCCTCCCCGTCTTGAAGGCGATCTACGAGCGCCCCGAGGGTCAATGGGAGGAGTACGAGCTGTGCGAGGAGCTCGTCGACGTCGAGGAGAGCTTCCAGCTCTGGCGCTTCCGCCACATGAAGACCGTCGAGCGCATCATCGGCTACAAGCGCGGCACGGGAGGCTCCTCCGGGGTCGGCTTCCTGCGCGCCGCGCTCAACCTGACGTTCTTCCCGGAGCTGCTCGACGTCAGGACCGAGATCGGATCCGAACCGCCGGGCTGACGGCAAGCGGGGTCGCCCCGTCGGGCAGCGTCAGCACGACGCGCGCGACCGCCGCGCGGCGGCGGGCGAGGGTGAAGCGGACGTGCGACGTGGCGTCGAGCTTCGCCCGCGCCACCGGCCACCAGCCGAAGCGGTCCTTGAGCTTGAGTTGCAGCACCGCCGTGCCCCCGGGCGAAGCGGGCGCCACCCGCGCGGAGACCGCGATGCGGCGGCCGTGACGGGCGGCGTTGACGCTCATGCGGCGATCGAGCACGTCGAGGCGCACGGCGTTGCCGTACGGCGCGCGGTAGGTCGCGGTCGCGGTCGGCGTGACGGTGGCGCTGAAGGTCCCGTCCGCGCCCACGGTGGCACTGGCGACGGTCGTCCCGTCCTGGGCGGCGATCGGCACCGTCGACCCCGGCGGCAGCGAGGCGCGGCCGCGCAACGTGTACGGCCGCCCCGCGCTCGCGGCGACGCCGGGCGGATCGAGCAGCACGCGGTAGACGGCGACCTCGCCGCGCATGAACGGGTGCAGCCGGCAGTAGTACGCGAAGGTCCCGGGCGTGTCGAACTCGTGCGAGAACGTGTCGCCGAGGAACAGCTCCGGCGAGTCGAACGGCTCGCTGAGCCCGTCCACGGTGTGCTTGCGCACGGCCTTGTTGGTCCACGTGACCGTGTCCCCGGCGAGCACCGTCGTCTGCGGCGGGCCGAACAGCGAGAACGCGATGGCGACGGTCGCGATCATCGTCGCGCCACTCTGTAGATCCCGATCATCCCCTGCATCATGTGCTGCTCGACATGGCAGTGGTAGAGCCAGGTGCCGGGGTCCTTCTCACGCCAGCGGAGCGCGAACGACTCCGCCGGGCCGACGGTCTGCGTGTCCACGTCGCGCCCGTCGCGCGCGACCCAGCGGTGGCCGTGGACGTGGAACGTGTGCTCCTCGGAGCCCATCGCGAGCACGTCCCATTGCACGATGGCGCCGACCCAGGAGCGGAACACCGGCGTGTTGCCGACGAACGCCCGCCCGTCGATCGTCTGGAACTGCCCCATCGGCGCGAAGATCACGACGAACTCGCGGTCGGGCCTGGACTGGTGGCGGCCGAGGATCGAGAGCGCGCCGTACATCCCGCCGGCGATCGATTCGTCCATCGAGGGCGAGTGGTCGTGGTAGGGCCACACGCCAGCCGACTGGCTGCCCGCGGTCAGCCGGTAGGTCCAGGTCTGGCCCGGCCGCACCTCGGCGTCGCGGCCGGAGAACCCCGGCAGGTACGCGCCGTCGGAGCTGGGCTTGTACTCGACGCCGTGGAAGTGCATCGAGTGCGGCCGGTCGAACGCGGTGTCGAGGTTCTTGAAGTGCACGCGCAGCTTGTCCCCGACACGCGCGCGCAGCAGCGGGCCCGGGATCAGATCCTGGTCGGGCGAGTTGCGCAGCGGCCGCTTCCAACCCTTTGTGTAGCGGCGGTACACGACGGTCGGGAAGACCGTCTGGGAGGCGTCGTAGCGCATCCCGGCGATCGCGTCGCGCTCGTTGGGGACCATGTTCCAGTCCACGTCGACCGCCGCGACCCAGAAGTCCCGGGTCGCGGCGGTCGATGGAGTGCTCGCCCACGCGAACGCGAGGAACGTTCCCAGCGCGAGCGCGAGCGCCTGTCTCACTGAACGACGACGGTCCCCACCATGAACGGGTGGACCAGGCAGTAGAGCTTGTACGTCCCCGCCGCCGCGAAGGTCACCGAGCTCGACGACGGCGGCTGCGTCGAGGACAGCACGTCGAGCACGCCCGAGTTCCAGAAGCCATTGCCGTGCAACGTCGGAGTGAGCTTGGCCGGTCCGGCGGTCGGCGGGTCGCTCGCGTAGACGGCCGCCGGGTTGATCACCGGCGCCTCGAACGACTTGGCAAGCGTGCCGAGGTACGAATTGGGCTCGGACTCCGGGTTCCCCGGGCCGGCCGTCGCGGTGTGGATCTCGTAGGTCTTCGGGCTCATCATGAACTTGACCGTCGCGCCCACGGGCACCGTCAGCGACTGCGGCAGGAACTTGAAGACCTCGACGCCGTGCGGGCCGGCGTTGCCCACCGTGACGGTGTTGGCCGGCAGGGTCGGCGTCTGCAGGCTCTTGGCGAGCCTGACCGCGCGGGCGACCTGGGCGGCCACCGTCTTCTTGTCCGCCTTGGCGGACGGGATCCGCTTGGACTTCGCGAGGACCCGCACCCTTCCCGTCATGCCGGTGTGCACGTCGCAGTAGTACGTGTAGGTTCCGGCCTTCGCGAACTTGACGGTCATCGGCTTGGGCCTGTTCGACAGCGGAAGACCGCTCTGAACGCCCTTCGCGCCCGTGTAGGTGACCTTCTTGCCGAGCGAGCCGGTGACGAGCGCGGGGTTGAAGCCGAGGTTGGGCGCGCCGTTGAACCAGAACGGTGCGCCGGCCGAGTCGACCGCTCCCGAGACCGGGTTCGATGTCGCCAGCAGCGGCGTGAGCTTGCCGCCCTTGGCCGGCAGGTCCACGTTGTGGAAGCCGGTCGGGACGAACCTGACGGAGTCGCCGGCGTGGATCGTCACGCCGTGCGGGAAGAAGTCGTTGACGTCAGCGCCGTAGGCGCCGCTCAGCTGCTTCTGGGACTTCAACGGCGTGCCCATGTCGACGGTCTTGGTGGCCGCCTGGGCGGCCGCGGGCAGCGCGAGCGCGACGGCGGCTCCAGCCGCCAGCATCGCCGGTCGTCGGATCATTGCACGATCACCGTTCCTCGCATCACTGGGTGGACAAGGCAGACGAACCTGTAGGTCCCGGGCGCATCGAAGGTGACCCGGGCCGAGGACTGCGGCAGCGTCTTGGACTGGGTGTCCATCGCGCCCGAGTTCCAGAAGCCGTTGCCGTGGTAGGCGGACGTGAGCCGGCCGGTCGTGCCGAGCGGCTCGCTCGGGTAGACGCCGCGGGGGTCGAACTGCGGCAGGTTGAACGAATCGGCGATCACGCCGATGTACGACGCGGGGTCGGTCAGGTAGTCCCCCGGCCCCGTCGTGGCCGTGTGCGTCTCGAGCGAGCCCGGGCTCATCGCGAACGTCACCGTCGTGCCGCTCTTGACGGTCAGCGAGTTGGGCAGGAAGTTGAAGTACTCGACCTTGCCCTTGGCTCCCGCGTAACCGACGTACATGGTGTCCGGCGGCACCTTGGCCGACGGGGTCAGGCGCTTGGCGACCTTCAGCTCGGAGCGCACCTGCCGCGCGAGCGCCTTCTTGTCCTGCGCGGCGCTCGGCGGCGTGGCGCCCTTGCGCAGCACGGACACGGAGCCCTTCATCCCGGGGTGCAGGTCGCAGTAGTACGTGTACAGCCCCGCCTTAGGGAACTTCACGACCATCGGCTCAAGGACGCCGAACGGGTTCGCGGTATTCAGCGGGATGTGGCTGATGATGCGTTTGGCGCCGGTGTACGTGAGCCTCTTGCCGAGCCCGTTGGCCTGGTTCTGCAGGTCGGCGGCGAACGCGAAGCTCGGCAGGCCGTTGAACCAGAACGGGGCGCCGGCGGCATCGACGGAGCTGGTGATCGGAGCGCCCTGCGCGAGCTGGGCGAGCATCTCGCCGCCCTTGGGCGGGATGTCGACGTTGTGGAACGCGACCGGGTCGAACTTGACGGAGTCACCGGCCGCGATCACGACCTTGCCGGGGAAGAAGTCGACGACGTCGGTCCCGTACGGCTGGTTGAACGCCTTCTGGTCCTTCGGCGGCGCACCCATGTAGACCGTCTTGGTCGCGGCATGTGCCGCCGACGGCGGTCCGAGGACGACGGCTGCTGCGGCGGCCGTCATGGCATAGCGCTGGCAACGGGACACTACGACTCCTTTCGGGTGCGCAGCGAACTTATCCGGGTCCGGTGACCCGGCGCAAGCGAGGGCGCAATGCGGCGCACGCGCCGCCTACCGAGATCTGACCGCCGTGGCCTCGATCTCGACCTTCGCCGGCGGCTCGAGCAGGCCGGCGACCACGACGACCGCCATCGCCGGGAAATGGCGGCCCATGACCGCCCGATAGGCGGCGCCGATCTCCTTCGGGTGCGCGAGGTACTCCTCGCGATCGGTGATGTACCACGTGAGGCGGGTCACGTGCTCGGGGCCGCAGCCGGCCTCGGCGAGCACGGCGAGCACGTTGCGCAGCGCCTGGCCGACCTGGCCCGCGAGGTCCGCGTGAGGGAACGCGCCCGTCTGGTCCCAGCCGATCTGCCCGCCCGTGAAGACGATGCCCCCGGCCTCGACCCCGTTGGCGTAGCCCTTCGGCTCCGGCCAGCCGGCCGGCTGTAGGCGCCTCACGCCCACTCGCGCAGGACGGTACGCTGGACCTTGCCCGTCGGCGTCCGCGGGAGCGCGTCCAGGAACTCGACCTGACGCGGGTACTTGTACGGCGCGATGCGGGCCTTCACGTGGTCCTGCAGCTCCTTGGCGGTGGTCTGGGCGGCGGTGACCACGAACGCCTTGACGACGTGGCCGCGCTCCGGGTCCGGCGCCGCGACGACGGCGCACTCGGCGACGGCCGGATGCTCGAGCAGGGCGGCCTCCACCTCGAAGCCGGAGATGTTGTAGCCGGCCGAGATGATCATGTCGTCGGTGCGGGCCTGGAACCAGAAGTAGCCGTCGGCGTCCATCGAGAAGGCGTCGCCGGTCAGATTCCAGCCATCGACGACGTACGTCGACTGACGCGGGTCGTCGAGGTAGCGGCAGCCGGTGGCGCCTTGGACGGCGAGGCGCCCGATCTCGTTCGCCGGAAGCGTCCGCATGTCCGGACCGACGATGCGCGCCTGATACCCGGGAACGGGGCGCCCGACGCTGCCCGGCTTGACCTCGTGGGCGGGCGAGGCGATGAAGATGTGCAGCATCTCGGTCGAGCCGATGCCGTCGACGATGCGGACGCCGGTCTTCTTGAACCAGGCGTCGGAGACGCCCGCGGGCAGCGGCTCGCCGGCGGACACGCAGGTGTGCAGGGAGCTGAAGTCGCCCTCCGTCCTGAGCAGCGCCCGGTAGGCGGTCGGCGCGGTGAAGAGCGTGGTGATCCCGTGGCGCGCGATCGCCTCGGCCGTCGCCTCGGGGCCGGGCTTGGCGAAGGGCGCCGTTGAGGCGCCGAACCGCAGCGGGAAGAGGACGTGGCCGCCGAGGCCGAACGTGAACGCGAGCGGCGGCGTGCCGGAGAAGACGTCGCCGGGCTGGGGGTCGAGGATGTGGCGCGCGAACGTGTCGCAGGTCGCCAGCAGGTCGCGGTGGCAGTGGACGCAGCCCTTCGGCGGGCCGGTGGTGCCCGACGTGAAGGCGATGATCGCGACGTCGTCCGCGGCCGTGTCGACGGGCTCGAAGTCCCCGCGGACCGGCAGCTCGTCGAAGGTGTGCAGCGCGACCTCGCCGGCGCGGACGACCTCCTCGGCCAGCCGCGCCTCGGTGATGGCGTGGCTCACCTCGGCCTTGTCGATGACCTTCGCGATCTCGCCCGCGCGCAGGAGCGGCATCGTGGCGACGACGATCCCGCCGGCCTTGAGGATGCCCAGCCAGGCGGCGATCGCCTCGGGGGTGTTGGCGCTGTGCAGCAGGACGCGGGTCCCGGGCTCGATGCGCAGCGCGCCGGCGATGGCGCTCGAGCGGGCGTCGAGCTCGTCGTAGCTCCAGGTGGTCTCGCCGCGGACGGCCGGGCCGTCGTGCCGCAGCAGCTCGACCGCCGCGTTGAGGCGCTCCGGGTAGGGCGGCGGCTCCAGGCGCGGCCAGAGGTGGCGCGGTGGAAGCCGGTCTTGCGCGAACGTGTCCATCAGGCCGCGAGGGTCGCGCGGGCGATGATCAGCTGCTGCACCTCGGACGCTCCTTCGTAGATGCGCAGGGCGCGGATCTCACGGTACAGGCGCTCGACGGGGTGGTCCTTCGTCACCCCGAGGCCGCCGAAGAGCTGCACGGCGTCGTCGATCACGCGTTGCGCGGTCTCCGTCGCATGCAGCTTGGCCATGGCCGCCTCTCGGGTGACGCGTCGCTGGGCGACGTCCTTGACCCAGGCGGCACGGTAGACGAGCAGGGCGCTCGCATCGACGCCGAGCGCCATGCCGGCGAGCTTTGACTGGACGAGCTGGAGGTCGCTCATCGGCGCGCCGAAGAGCGTGCGCCGCTTGACGTGGGCGGTCGCCTCGTCGAGCGCGCGCCGCGCCATGCCGAGCGCCGCCGCGCCGACGGTGGAGCGGAAGACGTCGAGCGTCCCGAGCGCGACCTTCATGCCCTGGCCCGGGTGGCCCAGCAGCTCGCCGGGCGCGTCGTCGAAGCGCAGGCGCGCGAGCGGGTGCGGCGCGATCACGTCGATGCGCTCCTCGATCTCGACGTCGTCCGCGTCGACGAGGTAGGCGGTGATGCCCTCGGGCGCGCGGGCGAAGACGGTGTAGAAGCCGGCGATCCCGCCGTTGGAGATCCACGTCTTCGTGCCGGTGATGCGACCGTCGCGCGCGGTCGTCGTCATCGCGGCGACGTCGGAGCCGGCCTCGGGCTCGGACAGCGCGAAGGCGGCGATCCTGGTCCCGTCCGCAACCGCGGGGAGGTAGGCGTCCTTCTGCTGCGGCGAGCCGAAGAGGCTGATGGCGCCGGAGCCGAGGCCCTGCATGGCGAACGCGAAGTCCGCGAGCGCGTCGTGATAGGCGAGCCGCTCGCGGGCGAGGCAGAGCGTGCGCACGTCGAGCTCGCCGACGCAGTGCTCGAGCCAGCCGTTCTCGGCGAGGGCGCTGACGAGCGCGCGGCAGCGGTCGTCGAGGGGCTGCTCGGGGACCTCCGGGAGCGGCGGGGCGAACGCGCGGTGGCGGTCGTCGAAGAACGGGAGCTCAATCACCCGCGAACACCGGCCGCTCTTTGGCGAGGAACGCCTCGTAGGCGCGCGTGAAGTCGCGCGTCTGCATGCAGATCGCCTGCGCCTGCGCCTCGGCCTCGATCGCCGCCGGCAGGCTCATGTCCCACTCCTGGTCGAGCATCGTCTTGGTCATGCCGTGGGCGAACGTGGGGCCGTGCGCGAGCGTGCGGGCGAGCTCCTGCGCCTCGTCCAGGCCCGCGAGGCGGTTGAAGAAGCCCCAGCGCTCGCCCTCCTCGGCGGACAGGCTGCGGCCGGTGAACAGCAGCTCGGCCGCGCGGCCCTGGCCGACGATCCGCGGCAGCAGCGCGCAGGCGCCCATGTCGCAGCCGGCCAGTCCGACGCGCGTGAAGAGGAACGCCACCTTGGCGGACGGCGTGCCGAAGCGGATGTCGGCGGCGGTGGCGATCATCGCTCCGGCGCCGGCGCAGATTCCGTCGACGGCGGCGATCACGGGCTGCCGGCAGCCGCGGATCGCCTTGACGAGGTCGCCGGTCATGCGCGTGAAGCGCAGCAGCCCGGGCATGTCCATCTCGGTCAGCGGGCCGATGATGTCGCGCACGTCGCCGCCGCTGCAGAAGTTGCCCGCCTCCCCCGTGATCACGACGGCGTGGACGTCGTCGGCGTACGCGAGCTCGCGGAACGTGTCGCGCAGCTCGGCGTAGGACGCGAACGTCAGCGGGTTCTTGCGCTCGGCGCCCGTGAGGGTGACCGTCGCGACGCCGTCGTCGACGTCCCAGCCGAAGTGCTCGGGTGCGATCACGTCTGGATGCCTCCTCCGTCGAGAACCAGGGTCTGGCCGTTGATCGCGCCGGCCTCCGGCGCAGCGAGGAACGCGACCGCGAACGCGACCTCCTCGGGCTCGAGCAGGCGGTTGAGCGGCGAGAGCTTGGCGAGCTCGGCCTCGCCGTCCTTGCCGGTGCGCCGCTCGATCGTCGCGATCGTGCGCTCGGTCATCGGGGTGCGGACGTAGCCCGGGCAGACCGCGTTGGCGGTCTTGGTGCTGCCCGCGAGCTCGGCGGCGGTGACTCTCGCGAGCCCGACCGCGGCGTGCTTGGATGCGGTGTACGCGCTCGTGTAGCGAGCGCCGATGCGGCCGTTGACGCTCGCCACGGTGACGATCCGGCCGTGCTCGTTCAGGCGCGGGAGCGCGGCGCGGGTGCAGAGGAAGGCGCCTGTCGCATTGACGTCGTGGAGCGCGTTCCAGTCGTGCAGCGATGTCTTCGCGAGCGGTGCCGAGGACGCCGCGCCGGCGTTGATCACGAGGACGTCGAGGGCGCCGATGCGGTCGAAGAGGGCGCTGACCGCCGCCTCGTCGGTGACGTCGCACTCCGCGCTCTCGGCGCCGGTCGCCTCCAGCGCCGCGCGATCGCGGCCCACGGCGATGACGCGCTCCCCGGCCGCGGTGAAGCGCTCGACGACCGCGCGCCCGATCCCCTTCCCCCCGCCGGTGACCAGGACGGTCCTCACGGGCGACCGCCGCCGATCGCGCGCAGGACGGTCTCGCGGTCGCTTCGACCGGGGACCTCGTCGAAGCGCCGCAGCGGGGCTCGGCGCACGTCCTTGCCGGTGTTCGGCGGGCGGCTGCCGGAGCGGTACTGCGGGATCCACTCGAGGTCGACGCCCTGCTCGGCGGCGGCGTGCAGCGTCCAGTGCGGGTCGTACAGGTGCGGGCGCGCGAGCGCGCACAGGTCGGCGCGTTCGGCGAGCACGATCGTGTTGACGTCGTCGTAGCTGGAGATCGCGCCGACGGCGATCACGGGGATGCCCGCCTCGTGGCGGATCCGGTCGGCGTACGGGGTCTGGTAGCTGCGGCCGTAGGCGGGCGACTGATCGGGCGAGACCTGGCCGGTCGAGACGTCGACGATGTCGCCGCCCGCGGCCTTGAAGCGGCGCGCGAACGCGACGGCGTCGTCGCCGTCGAAGCCGCCCTCGACCCAGTCGGTGGCGGAGATCCGCACCGACATCGGCTTGTGCTCCGGCCACACGGCGCGGCAGGCGGCGAAGACCTCGAGCGGGAACTTCGCCCGGTCGCGTCCGTACTCGTCTTCGCGCATGTTGGTGAGCGGCGAGAGGAAGCTCGACAGCAGATAGCCGTGCGCCATGTGGAGCTCGAGCAGGTCGAACCCGGCCTCGTCGGCTCGTCGCGCGGCCTCGACGAACTCGGCGCGGACCGCGTCCATGTCGGCGCGCGTCATCTCGCGCGGGACCTGGCTGATGCCCGGCAGGTACGGCAGCGGCGACGGCGCGATCAGCGGCCAGTTGCCCTCCGGCAGCGGCTGGTCCTCCGCCTCCCACAGCAGTTGGGTGGAGCCCTTGCGCCCGGCGTGCCCGATCTGTGCGCCGATCTTCGCGCGGCCGTGCGCGTGCGCGAAGTCGACGATGCGCTTCCACGCCGCCGTGTGCTCGTCCTTGTAGAGCCCGCCGCAGCCGGGGGTGATGCGGCCGTCGCGGGAGGTGCAGATCATCTCGGTCATGACGAGGCCGGCGCCGCCGAGCGCGCGGGCGCCGAGGTGGACGAGGTGGAAGTCGCCCGGCGTGCCGTCGACCGAGCTGTACATGTCCATCGGCGAGACGACGACGCGGTTCTCGAGCGTGAGGTCGCGGAGGCGCAACGGCGTGAACATGGGCGGCCTGGTCGCGAGCGCGGCGACGAACTCCGGGTCGCGCTTGTGCAGCTCGCCGTGCGTGATGCGGCGGCTGCGGGTGAGCAGGTTGAAGGCGAACAGCCGCGGCGGCTGCCCCATGTAGCGGCCGATGCCCTCGAACCACTCGAGGCTCCCCTGCGCCGCCCGCTGGGTGCTCTCCACGATCGGCCGGCGCTCGGCCTCGTAGGCGTCGACGTCGCCTTCCCTGACCGCCCAGGCGAGCGCGATCGCGTCCTCCATCGCGAGCTTCGTGCCCGAGCCGATGCTGAAGTGCGCCGTGTGCGCGGCGTCCCCGAGCAGGACGACGTTGTCCTTGCGCCAGAACGGGTTGCGGACCGTGACGAAGTTGATCCAGCGCGTGCGGTTCTCGATCAGGCGATAGCCGAAGAGGTCCTCGCAGGCGGCGCGGTCGAGCGGCAGCGCATCGGTCGTCTCGACGATGAAGGTGCTCATCGTGTCGCTGTACGGATACGCGTGGACCTGGACCACGCCCCGCTCGGTCTCCGCGATCAGGAACGTGAAGGCGTCGAAGACGTGATCGGTGCCGAACCAGGCGTAGGTGGCCCTGCGGCGGTCGAGTCGCGGCTCGAAGCCGTAGCGCGCCCGCAGCGTGCTGTTGACGCCGTCCGCGGCGACCACGAGGTCGCCGTCGAGATCGGTCACCTCGTGGCGGAAGTGGAGCTCGACGCCGAGGCTCGCCGCGCGCGTCTGGAGGATGTTGAGCAGCTGCTTGCGGCCGAGCGCGGAGAAACCGTGGCCGCCTGAGGTGATCACCTCGCCGCGGTGATGCACGTCGATCTCGCTCCAGCGCACGAAGCGGCGCGCGATCTCGGCGTAGGACTCCGGATCGGCGGCCTCGAACGCGGTCAGCGTCTCATCGGAGAAGACGACGCCGAAGCCGAACGTGTCGTCGGGCGCGTTGCGCTCGTAGACGACGACCTCATGCGACGGGTCGAGGCGCTTGAGGAGGATCGAGAGGTACAGGCCACCGGGGCCACCGCCCGCGATCGCGATCCGCATGGCACGACTATAGCGCTTCCGTGACCGTCGTCATAGACTCGCTATGTGCCTCGCTCGCTGCTGATGACGTTCTTCGGCGCGTTCCTGCGCCGCCTCGGCGGCTGGATCGCCGTCGCGGACCTGATCGCGCTGATGGCCGACGTGGGCTTGGACGCACAGGCGGTCCGCTCCTCGGTCTCCCGGCTCAAGCGGCGAGGCGTGATCGAGTCCGAGCGCCGCGGCGGCGCCGCCGGGTACCGGCTGACGCCGCACGGCGAAGCGATCCTGCGGGCGGGCGACGCCCGGATCTTCGGCCGGCCCCGCGACCGGGCCGCGCCGCCGCGAGGGCCGGGCGCCGCGCCGGTCGCCGCCGGGCCCCGCGAGCCTGTTACCGCCCCCATCTCCGCCGGACCCCGCGAGCCCATCACCGCTCCCATCTCCGCCGGACCCCACGAGCCCATCACCGCCCCCATCTCCTCCGGGCCAGACGAGCCGGCGTGGCTGCTCGTCGTCTTCTCGATCCCGGAGGCGCAGCGCGCGCTCCGCCACCGCCTGCGCTCGGGCCTCGCGGGCCTCGGGCTCGGCACCGTCGCACCGGCGGTCTGGATCGCTCCGGCGCAGCTGCGGGACGAGATCGGGCGGCTCGTGGAGGACCTCGGCGTCGCCGATCGCGTGGACCTCTTCGCGGCCGAGCCGCTCGCGGCCGACGCCGCCCGCTGGTGGGACCTCGACGCGCTCGCGGCCGAGTACACCGCCTATCTCGCCGAGTGGGCCGAGATCCGCGACGGCGGTTTCGCGGAGCACATCCGCCACCTCGACGCCTGGCGCCGGATCCCGTTCCACGACCCGGGACTCCCGGCATCGGCGTTGCCCGGCGACTGGCCGGGCGCGGAGGCGTGGCGCGTCTTCACGTCGCTCGACGCCCGTCTCTCCCCAGCCGCGTGGGCGGAGGTGGAGGCGCGAACGACCGCGCGGTGACGCGGCGCGCCCGGGTGCCTCCGCGCGCAGCCCAGGGCGCGGTGACCGGGGTACGGCCGCCGCGATCTACCCAGCCCGCGGGAACCCCGCCGCCGGCGATCCACGGCGCGCCGCGAGCCCAGCACCCCGCGCGCTCCTCCGCGACTCCTGCGACCCCGCGCCCCCAGCGCCGACGCGATCTCCTCGCGCGCCCCGTCTCTCCCGGCGAACGTCAACTGCGCGATAAGGGCGTGACTACGATCGCATCCGATCGCTATGAACCGGCTGCTCGATCACGATCGATCGTCACCGCGCAGCGCGGCCGAGGGTGACCTAAGGAGCGTCGCGCACCCCCGCACGCGGTGATCGTCCGGGCGCGCGGCTCGCCCCTCGCTTCCCTTACCTGCCGCCGTTGACGTTCGCCCGCGCCACCGGGGCGCGACGGCGCGAACATGGCGCGCGGCTCGCCCCTCGCTCCCCTTACCCGCCGCCGTTGACGTTCACCGGCGGCAACGAGCCGCGACGGCGCGCGCCGCCGTTGACCTTCGCCCACGCCAACGCGGCGCGACGTGCGCGAACATGGCGCGCGGCTCGCCCCTCGCTCCCCTCACGGGCCGCCGTTGACGTTCACCGGCGCAACGAGGCGGACGGTGCCTACGCCGGCTCTGCGACGCGGAGCGGCGGCGTCACCCGGAGTCGCAGCGAGACCGCGAGCGCGGTGAGGAGCAGAGCGCCGGCGAGCGCCGTGACCTCGGTCCATCGGCCCGCGCTCCAGGCCGCGCCGCCCAGCGGGCCGGCGAGCGAGGACCCGGCGTAGTACGCGAGCAGATAGAGGGCCGACGCCTGCGCGGGCAGGGTCGGTGCGCGGCGGCCGACCCAGCTGGAGGCGACCGAGTGGGCGGCGAAGAAGCCCGCGGTGAGCAGCGCGATCCCGAGGACGACGACCGGCAGCGGGCGCGCGGCGGTGACGGCGACGCCGCAGAGCGCGACGACCACGCCCGCCGGCAGGACGCGGCGGCGGCCGATGCGGTCGGCGAGCCGGCCGGCGATCGCCGAGGACAGCGAGCCGATCGGGTAGATCAGGAAGATCGCCGCGATCGCCGTCTCCCCCAGTCCGTACGGCGCGGCCTCGAGCCGGAACCCGATGCCGTTGTAGACCGCCACGAACGTGCCCATCAGCAGCGCGGCGAGCGCGTCCAGACGCAGCTGCCCGCGGTCGTGCAGGAGCGCGGCGAGCGAGCCGAGGGCGGGACGCGGAGCGAAGCGCGCCGGCACGTGGCGCCGTGACGCGGGCGCGAAGCGCCAGAACAGGACCGCGCAAGCGAGGCTCAGCAGCGCGACGGCGACGAGCGCCACCCGCCAGCCCGCATGCTCCCCCAGCGCCCCACCGAGCAGCCGCCCCGCCATCCCGCCGAGCGCGTTGCCGCCGATCAGCAGCCCGATCGAGCTGCCCAGCGACTGCGGGTGGATCTCCTCGGTCAGGTAGGCCATCCCGACGGCGGGCACGCCGGCCAGCGCGATTCCCTGGAGCGCGCGCACGACGAGCAGCGCTCCGAAGCCCGGCGCGGCCGCGGCCAGCAGTCCCAGCGCCGTCGCGGCCCCGAGCGAGAGCGTCATGACCCGCGTGCGTCCCCACGCATCCGAGAGCCAGCCCGCGGGCAGCAGCGCCAGCGCGAGTCCCGCCGTGCTGACCGCGAGCGTGAGGCTGGATTCGGCCGGGCTCACGCCGAACGCGCCGGAGAGTTGCGGCAGCAGCGGTTGCGGCGCGTACAGCAGCGCGAACGTGGCGACGCCCGCTGCGAACAGCGCGATCGACGCGCGGCGGAAGCCCGGCTCGCCGCGGCGATGCGGCTCGCCGCTCGCCGCCGCCTTGCCGGTGCTCGCCGGCACGCGATCGGATGCCATCCGACTCCACGCTAGGCGCGAGCACTCCTGCATTCCAATGCATCATCGGCACCGAACCCATGCTCTGCGAACATTGCTTGGGCCATGCAGATCGAGGAGCTCCGCTGGTTCGTCGCGGTCGTCGAGGACCCCAACGTCACGCGCGCCGCCGCGGCGCTGCACGTCTCCCAGCCCGCCCTCTCGCGCTCCCTGCGCCGCCTCGAGACGCAGCTCGGCGTCCGGCTCTTCGACCGCGTCGGGCGCGCGCTCGTCCCCAATCGCCATGGCCTGGCGTACGCCGCGCACGTCCGCCGCGCCCTCGAAGAGCTGGAGGCGGGCCGGGAGACGCTCGAGAGCGAGGCGGGTGCGGTCCGGCTCGCGTTCCTCCACACTCTCGGCACGTGGCTCGTCCCCGAGCTGATCGGCGCCTTCCGCGCCGAGCACCCCGACGTCCGCTTCCGGCTCAACCAGGGCAGCGCCGCCGGGCTCGCCGACGAGGTCTTCGAGGGCCGCGCCGACCTCCTGCTCACGAGCCCGCGGCCGCCGCGGCTCGCCTGGCGCGCCCTGCTCGACGAGCCGCTGCGGCTCTTCGTCCCGCCCGGCCACCGTCTCGAGCGCCGCCGCCGCGTGCGGCTCGAGGAGGTCGCCAGCGACCCGTTCGTCGTGATGCGCCACGAGTACGGCCTGCGCGGCACGACCGACGAGCTGCTCGCCCGCGCCGGCGTCACCCCGCGGATCGCGTTCGAGGGCGAGGACCCCGAGACGCTGCGCGGGCTCGTCGCCGCCGGCCTCGGCGTCGCGCTGCTGCCGGGCCACGACGGCAAGGGCCTCGCCGTCGCGGACGCCGGGGCCTCGCGCACGATCGGGCTCGCCTGGCACGCCGAGCGCTACCGGCCGCCGGCCGTCGAGGCCTTCGCCGGCTTCGTCGCCGCGCGCGGGGGCTAGTGGGCAGGCGCCGCGAGCTCCCGCTCGGGGATCCTCACGGCAGAGGGCGTCGGCCGGGTGCGGGCGTGACCCCGTCGACCTCGCGCAGCACCGCCTGCAAATGCTCGATGTGCGCGCGCATCGCACGCTCGGCCGCGGCGGGCTGGCGGCGGCGGACGGCGCGCTGGATCTCGCGGTGCTGGCGCAAGATGTCCTCGCCGTCGATGGTGCCGGAGATGTGCGCGACGAGGTTCGGCTGCAAGATCTCGAGGATCCAGCCCGTGAACGCGTGCAGCAGCGGGTTGCCCGCCGCCTCGGCCACGATGCGGTGGAAACGCGCGTCGGCGGAGGTGAACGGCTCGGTGCCGGGCGCGTTGCCCTGGGCGTCCTCGATCGCCGCCTGCAGCCGCGCCGCCGTCTCCTCGTCCGCGTGGCGCGCGGCGAGCCCGGCGAGCGGGACCTCGAGGAACAGGCGCGCGTCGAGCAGCTCGCCGAGCGAGACGCTCTCGGTCGCGAGCATCATCGCGATCGACTCGCTGACGTTGCGGCTCATCCCCTCGTTGGGCGTGCGCGCGACGAAGATGCCGCCGGCGCGGCCGCGGCCGACGCGGATCAGGTGCGAGCTGGCGAGCAGCCGCAGGCCCTCGCGCAGCGTCGGGCGGCTGACCCCGAACTCGGCCGCCAGCTCCTGCTCGGTGCCGATGCGGTCGCCCGGCTGGAGCTCGTGGCGCTCCAGGTAGCGGCGGATCTCGAGCGCGATGTGCTCGCTGGCGTCCGAGCGCGTCCGCGGGAAGCGATCGCCGGGGTGCTCGGCAGCGTGCGCCATGCGCACAATGCTACCCGGCGCCGAAAAACGCAAATGATTTCTACTGGCCGAGCTGCTCGCGGCAGAGCGCGATGTTGTACTCGGTCGAGGCGTCCGGCCCGTACCGCTCGAGCGAGGCCTCGAAGCAGTCGAGCGCCTCGGCGTAGTCCTCGAGCTCGTACAGGATCAGCCCGAGCGTGAACGGCAGGTCGCCCTCGCCGGGCACCGGGTAGTGGCGCTCGTAGACCTCATACAGCGCGTCGCGCAGGTCCTCGCGCGTCGGGACGTCGGCCTCGGCCACCTTCGCCACGAGCGCGTCCGCCATCCCGATCAGCGTGTAGCTGTCCCACAGCGTGAAGCGCAGGAGGGACACCAGCTCGGCGGCGGTCATCGCGTCCACCGAGCGCTCCAGGCCCTCGGTGAACGTCATCAGGTCGTCCGGCCCGAAGCGCTCGATCGCATCCTCGTAGGCCTGCCGCGTCTCGGGCTGCCCGTCCTCGCCGCCGATCATCAGCGCGACGACGGCGATCGTCGTGTGGCGGTCGCCGGTGTCGAGCATGTCGCCGCCGCGCCGGCGCGCCCACCAGCCGAAGGCGTGCAGGTTGACCATCAGCGAGAAGCTGCCGTGGCGGCTGATCTCGGGCTCGGGCCTGCCCGCGAGGCCCGCCTCGGTCGTGTACGCCTTGTCGGCGGTGAGCAGCAGCATGCGCCCGCCGGAGAGCGACTCGAGGCGGTTGAGGCAGTCGATCGCCGCCCGCGGGACCGTCACGACCGAGTCGTCGAGCTCCTCCATGTAGTGCTCGAGCAGGTCGTCGAGCTCCGCGTCGCCGTAGTGCGGCAGCTGCACCGGGCGGCGCTCGAAGGTCAGATCCATCGCGTCGATGTCCTCGCCCTCGACCGTCAGCAGGCACTCCTGGAGCCGCTCGTCCTCGATCGCGAACGCGTCGGCCGGGACGCTGTCGAAGATGTAGTTGGCGATCACGACGAGCGGGTTGGCGACCTTGTCGAGGACGATGCCTCGGCGGCGCAGCTGGAGCGTGCTGTCGGCGGTGACGTCGAAGGACGCGAAGTCGATCTGCGCGTCGGCGAGCCGCGGGTTGGCCGCCCAGTCGGCCAGCGTGCTCTCCGAGAAGTCGGTCATGACGTACACCACCGGCGGGAGCTCGAGCGGCAGCGCGTCGAGCAGCGCCCCCAGCTCGCGCACGAAGCCGTGCGCGAAGCGCCCGGCTCCCGCACCGAGCTCGACGATGTACAGCGGCTCGTCCAGGTCGAGCTTCCCGCGCGCGCAGTCGCGCAGGTAGCCGAGCACGACCCGCGCGTAGGCGGCGGAGACGAACGGGTTGTCGAGCACCTGGTGCGGGACCTCGGCGAACGCGTCGCTCGCCCGCGCCTCGTACCACTCGCGTTGCAGGCTCCAGAGGGGCGATTCCGACAGGGCGGTCGAGGCGTTCACCCGGGCGAGGTTAGCCTGGCTCGAACGATCATCGTGGAGGCGCCGCGAGAATCGCTCGATCCAGGCTTAGACGGCTCGGTACAGGCGAACCGTCAGTGGGGCGAAGATCGCGGTCAGCGCCGCCGCCTCGCCCAGCACCAGCAGGACGTCCTCAGCCGCGGCGTCACCGGCCATCAGGTCGCGCGTCGCGGTGACGAGGTGCGACATCGGGTTGACGCCGACGAACCACTCCAGCCAGCCGGGCAGCGTGCTCGGGTCGACGAAGATGTTGCTGAGGAAGAGCAGCGGGAACAGCGCCATGAACCCGGCGTTGAGCACCGCGCTCGGCGTGCGCAGCGTCAGGCCCAGGGCGGTGAAGGCCCACGAGAGGCCGAACGCGAAGACGACGACGAGCACGATCCCCGCGACGATCCCGGCCACGCCGCCTTCGGCGTCGAAGCCCATGACCAGGCCCAGCACGGTGACGATCACCGCCGCGATCAGATAGCGCGCGCTGTCGCCGAGCACCGCGCCGACGAGCGGCGCCGGGCGCCAGATCGGCAGCGAGCGGAAGCGGTCGGTCACGCCCTTCGTGACGTCGGTGTTGAGCGCCACGCCGGAGTAGACGCAGGTGAACAGCACCGACTGGGCGAGGATGCCGGGGAGGATGTACTGCAGGTACTCGCCAGTCGAGCCCGCGACGGCGCCGCCGAACAGGTACGTGAACATCAGCAGGAACAGCACCGGCGTGATCGTCACGTCGATCATCTGCTCCGGAACGTGCTTGATCTTGAGCATGCCGCGCCAGCCGAACGTGATGGCGGCGGACAGGCGACCGGGGTGCGGCGGGCGGGCGCCGGAGGCCAGCGCGGCGTGCAGCCGCTCCTCCAGGATCGGGAGCCCAGTCGTCACAGCCTCCTCCTTGCGGGCGACGTCGCTCATGCCGCGTTCTCCTCTTCCTCCGCGGGGTGGCCGGTCAAGGCCAGGAACACCTCGTCGAGACTCGGCTGCGCGAGCGAGAAGCTCGCGAGCTCCAGCCCGCTCGCCGTGAGCGCGGCGACGAGCTCCGACGCCTGGTCGGCGCCGGCCACCGGCACGGTCAGCGCCGCAGGGTCGGGCTCGCGGTGGATGTCGGGGCCGAGGATCGCGGCCGCCTCCTCGCGCCGGCCGGGGTCCAGCAGGCGGACGTGCAGCGCGCCCTGGCCGACCGACGCCTTCAGCTTGCCCGGCGTGCCCTCGGCGATCACGCGGCCGTGGTCGATCACCGCGATGCGGTCCGCGAGCTGATCGGCCTCGTCGAGGTACTGACTGCACAGCAGCACGGTCGTGCCCTCCCCCACGAGCGCGCGCACGATGTCCCAGACCTGGTTGCGCGAGCGCGGGTCCAGGCCGGTGGTCGGCTCGTCGAGGAACATCAGCTCGGGCGTGACGACGATGCTCGCCGCGATGTCCAGCCGGCGGCGCATGCCGCCCGAGTAATTCTTCACGAGCCGGCCCGCGGCGTCCTCGAGCCCGAACGCGGCGAGCAGCTCCGCGGCGCGCACGCGGGCGTCCTTGGGCCGGTAGCCGAGCAGGCGCCCGAGCAGCACCAGGTTCTCGCGCCCGGTCAGGTCGTCGTCGACGGACGCGAGCTGCCCCGTGAGGCTCACGAGGCCGCGCACCTGGTCGGCCTCGCCGACGATGTCGCGCCCGAGCACGCGGGCGCGGCCGGCGTCGGGGCGCAGGAGCGTGGCGAGCATCTTGATCGTCGTCGTCTTGCCGGCCCCGTTGGGGCCGAGGACGCCGTAGACGCTGCCGCGCGGGACCTCCAGGTCCACGCCGTCGACGGCGCGCGTGTCCTTGAAGGTCTTGACGAGGCCGTCGGCCTCTATGGCGAGTGTCGAGGTCACGGGCATGAAGACTCCCTCGAACCTAGGAACTCATCGCCTTCTCATCGAATCGGGCCCTCAGAACCGATTCGAGTCCGACCGCGGCGGAGCGTGCCGCGCGTTTGCCGGCCCCGTCGCGGCGGGCAGCCCAGAAGTGACGCGGCAAAGCGATGGGCTGACGCCGCGGCGAGGACCGCGTGCCTGACACCGACGACGAGGAACTGGAGCCGGCCGCCCAGGTCGACGAGAGCGATGCCGCGGCTCACGGCGAGCCGGACGTCCTGCTCGACGTGTCGGACCTCAGGGTCGATGAGATCTCGCTCGAGGTGGAGGATCTGCGCGCCCAGGTCTCGCTGCAGGCGGACGTCCTCCAGCTCCTGAAGCTGCACGTCGGCGTCGAGGCGGAGCTCGGCCGGGTCCAGCTGACGATCAAAGGCGTGGAAGCGAAGGTGCTGCTCAAGGCGCGCCTGGACAACGTCGCCAGGATCATCGACCGGGTCATGTCGACGATCGACCACAACCCCGACATGGTCCGGGAGCTGCTCGAGCGTGTCGGAGAGACCGTGGAGGAGGTCGGCACCCGCGCCGGTGAGTCGGTCGGCGACCTTGGCCGAGGCGCCGGAGCGATCGCCGAGGGCGCCGGTGAAGGCGCCGGAAGGATCGCCGAGGGCGCCGGCAGGGTCGTCAAGGACGCCGGCGAGGCCGTCGGCGATGCCGCCGAGGACGCGCGACGGCCGCGGCCTGTGGAGCGAGCGCCCGAAGCGCCTCGCCGGCGTCGGGCCGACGGCTCCGGAACCCGCCCGGCGAAGGGCTCGCGCACCTCGCGCGGTCGTCGATCCGAGGGCGGCTGATGCGACGCGACGATGCGCCCGAGCCGGACGTCGAGATCTTCGCGAGCGCGGCCGCGGACGAGCTTCGCTTCGACGCTCAGCCCGAGGTGCGGGTCACGTTCCCCGGGACGGGCGCCCGCGATTCGCGCCAGCTGACGCGGCGCGAGAACATCGACACGCCCGTCCAGCCCGGGAAGACGTACCGCCGGGTCCGCGTCGCGACGCGGATCCGCAGCCGCCTGCTCGACGAGGACTAGCGCTGCTCGGCGCATCCGCGGCGCCTGGCGCCACCCACGATGCTCACGTGCCAGAGGCACGCCTAGGCGCGGGCCGGCTCGAGCAGCTCTGTCCGTGCGCGGCTGACGATCAGGTCACCGCGGAGCGCCACCCTGCGTTCGAGGCGGAAGTCGCGGAGCTCCTCCGTGATGAACTGGAACGCCCGGTCATCGGACTCCTCCGCTGCCGCGTGGTCGCGGACGAAGCTGATCCAGAGGACCTCGCCTCCGCCGCAGTCGAACACGTGCCAGGCCCCGAAGCCCTCCATCGCCCCGAACCGGTCGGCAAACGCCGCGTCGAGCCTGTGCATGAGCTCGCCGACGGATCCCGCATGGAGCCGGTAACGCCGGATCGCGACGGACTTGCGAGGAGAGCCGACGTGGGTCTCCTCCAGCATGCCCTTCGCCGCACGTCCGACGAGGATCTCGCCGTGCGCCGCCTCGAGGCGCGGGAACTCGAGATCCTCACGGTGCTCGTCGGCCCAGCGCCGAGCCAGTTCGCGCGACGCCTCGGCCTGCTCGAGCGCGACGAAGATGCTCATCGTCATGAACTCGCCGAAGCCGCAATCGATGAGCTCGTATGACACGAACCCGGGCTGAGCGGCGAGCTGCTGAGCGAAGTCGTCGTCGATCCGGTACGCGAGCTCGGCCATCGATCCGCGCTCCAGGCGATACCGCCTCATGCTTGCGAACATGCGCTGCCCCCTACGTCGGCGTGCCTCGCTCGAGGCTACTCCTGGCGCAGGCTCGGTCAAGCCGTCGATATCGGCGTGGGCCGACGCCGGAAAGGCCCGGCTAGGCCCTGCCACAGCCCGCTTGGCTACTAGCCGATCTCGATCACGACCGCGGCGCCGGTGTCCCCCGCCGCGCAGCCCGTGAAGAGCCCACGACCGCCGCCGCGGTCGTGCAGCGCCCACATCAGCTCGATCAGGCCGCGGGCGCCGGTCGGGCCCTGCGGGTGGCCGTAGATCAGGCTGCAGCCGTACGGGTTCATCGTCTCCACGTCGGCGCCGGTCTCGCGTGCGAACCAGAGGTCGTTGACCGCGAACGGGTTGTGGGTCTTGATCACGTCCATGTCGGCGATCGACAGACCCGCGTCGTCCAGCGCCGCGGACGCCGCCGGCACCGGCGCCTTCGGCATCTCGCCGCCCGCCACGCGCGCGAACCCGGTCGCGAGGATGCGCGCGAAGACGTCGCCGCCGCGATCCGCGCTCGTCACGAGCAGCCCCGCGCAGCCGTCGGCCGGATGCGTCTGCGTCCCGTAGGAGACGACCCCGCCGTCCTCCACGGCCGGAAGGCCTGCGAGCGCGTCCAGCGGCGCCGGCCGCACGCCCCAGTCCGCGTCGATCTCCACCGGCTTGCGGCGGGAGCCCGCCGCGATCGGGACCATCCACCGCCGCTGGAACGCGCGGTCCTGCGCCAGCGCGTCCTCGTACTGCGCCCAGCGCCGCGCCGTCAGCTCGTCCAGCGCCTCCTTCGCGAACCCCGCCTCTGCGGCGACGCGCTCGGCAGTCGCGAGCATGCCCTCCCCCGTGCTCGGATCGCAGCCGAACGAGTCCAGCACCCAGTTCTCGCTCTGCGGCGTCCCGCCCGGCGCGCCCGCGCTCGGGTACACGACGTGCGGCCCGTTGGAGGTCCGGTCGGTCAGCACGACCAGACGATCGCCGGAACCTGAAGCCGCGGCCGCGTGCACACATGCGACAGACGTCGCACAGGCCTGCATGATCAGCGGACCGCTCACCGCGCCGAGCCCGAGCCGGGCGGCGAGCGTCGGCGCGCCATAGAACGACTGGCGCTGCGGCACGGTCAGCCCGAGCACCAGCTCGTCGACCTCCCCGAGCTCGCGCTCGGACATCGCGCGCGCGGTCACCTGGGCGGCGATGTCGAGGCTCGAGAGCTCGGCCCCGGGGCCCTGCCAGCGGACGAACGGGGACGACCAGGCGGCGTTGAGCGGGATGACGGCGTCGTCGAAGCGCATGACAGTCGAGAGACTATCCGACGGCGAACGGAAGTTCACTGTCTCACTTCACCCGTCGCTAGGCTCGTGGCCCTCATGAGCGACGCCGCCCTGGAGGCGCGCCGGCGGAGCCTCTACGGCACTTACGTCGGCAAGAAGTACGCAATGGCCGTCAGCGGCATCGTGCTCATGCTGTTCGTGCTCGGCCACATGATCGGCAACCTCAAGCTCTACCTCGGGGCGAGCCAGCTGGACGACTACAGCCATTGGCTGCGCACCGTCGGCGAGCCGGCGCTGCCGGCGCAGACGCTGCTGTGGATCGTCCGCATCGTCCTCATCGCCGCCGTCGCGATCCACATCCACGCCGCATACGCCCTGACCGTCGTCAACCGCCGCGCGCGGCCGCTGCCGTATGCGTCCGAGCGCGACTACGCCGCGGCGAGCTTTGCGAGCAGGACGATGCGCTGGAGCGGCATCCTCGTCGCGCTGTTCGTCGTCTTCCATCTGCTCGACCTGACCTGGGGCACGGCCAACCCGGACTTCCGCCACGGCGACCCGTATCACAACGTCGTCGAGAGCTTCCAGCGCTGGCCGGTGGCGATCGCCTACGTCGTCGCCAACCTCGCGCTCGCACTGCACCTCTATCACGGCGCCTGGAGCCTGACCCAGAGCATGGGCTGGGTCTTCCCGCACCGCCGCCGCCTCGCGGTCGCCTTCGCCGCGCTGATCGCGATCGGCAACGTCTCCTTCCCCATCGCCGTCGTCACGGGGATCATCGGGTGACGCTCGAGGCCAACATCCCGCCCGGCGCGATCCAGGACGCGTGGGACAACCACCGCTTCAGCGTCCGGCTCGTCAACGCGTCCAACAAGCGCCGCTTCAAGATCATCGTCGTCGGCACCGGCCTCGCGGGCGCCAGCGCGGCCGCCACGCTGGCCGAGCTCGGCTACGAGGTGCAGGTCTTCACGTTCCACGACTCGCCGCGGCGCGCGCACAGCATCGCCGCCCAGGGCGGCATCAACGCGGCCAAGGACTACCGCAACGACGGCGACTCCGTCTTCCGCCTCTTCTACGACACGATCAAGGGCGGCGACTTCCGCTCGCGAGAGGCCAACGTGTACCGGCTCGCCCAGGTCTCGAACGAGATCATCGACCAGGCAACCGCCCAGGGTGTCCCGTTCGCGCGCGAATATGGCGGGCTGCTGGACAACCGCTCGTTCGGCGGCGCCCAGGTGTCGCGCACGTTCTACGCGCGCGGGCAGACCGGCCAGCAGCTGCTGCTGGGCGCGTATCAGGCCCTGTTGCGGCAGGTGGCGGCAGGAAAGGTCCGACTGCACACGCGCACGGAGATGCTCGACGTCGTCGTCCACGACGGCCGCGCCCGCGGCGTCGTCGTGCGCGACCTCCTGACCGGCGAGGTCAGCTCGCACTCGGCGCACGCGGTCGTGCTCGCGACCGGCGGCTACAGCAACGTCTTCTTCCTCTCCACCAACGCCAAGGCGTCCAACGCGACGGCGATCTGGCGCGCCCACAAGCGCGGCGCCGCGCTCGCGAACCCGTGCTTCACGCAGATCCACCCGACCTGCATCCCGCAGTCCGACGACACCCAGTCCAAGCTGACGCTGATGAGCGAGTCGCTGCGCAACGACGGGCGGATCTGGGTCCCCGACGGCGACCGCGGCCGCGACTACTACCTCGAGCGCCGTTACCCGGCCTTCGGCAACCTCGTCCCGCGCGACGTCGCGTCGCGCGCGGCGAAGGCGATGATCGACGAGGGCAAGGGCGTCGGGCCGCGCAAGAACGGCGTCTACCTCGACTTCGCCGACGCGATCGAGCGGCTCGGCGTCCACACCATCCGCGAGCGCTACGGCAACCTGTTCCAGATGTACGAGCGGATCACGGGCGAGGACCCCTACCGCGTCCCGATGCGCATCTACCCCGCCCCGCACTACACGATGGGCGGGCTCTGGGTCGACTACGACCTGATGACGACGATCCCCGGGCTGTACGCGATCGGCGAGGCGAACTTCTCCGACCACGGCGCCAACAGGCTCGGCGCATCGGCGCTGATGCAGGGCCTCGCGGACGGCTACTTCATCCTGCCCGTGACGATCGGCGACCACCTGGCGCCGCTGCTCGGCGAGCAGCCGCTCTCCACGAGCGAGCCGGCGTTCCAGGCCGCCGAGGCCGAGGTCGCCGACGGCGTCCGCACGCTGCTGGAGACCAACGGCAGCCACTCCGTCGACCACTTCCACCGCGAGCTCGGCCGCGTCCTGTGGGAGCAATGCGGGATGGCGCGCAACGGCGCGGGGCTGACGCAGGCGATGGCGGAGATCGCGGCGATGCGCGAGCAGTTCCACGCCGACGTACGCGTCCTCGGCGACGGCGAGTCGCTCAACCAGTCGCTCGAGAAGGCGGGCCGGGTGGCCGACTTCTTCGAGCTGGCCGAGCTGATGTGCCGCGACGCGCTGCACCGCGAGGAGTCGTGCGGCGGGCACTTCCGCTCCGAGCACCAGACGCCCGAAGGCGAAGCGCTGCGCGACGACGACCACTTCTCCTACGTCGCCGCCTGGGAATACGGCGGCAAGCTCGACAAGGAGCCGCTGACGTTCCAGAACGTGCGCCCGACGCAGCGGAGCTACGCATGAAGCTGACGCTGAGGGTGTGGCGCCAGACGGGGCCGCAGGCGCGCGGCGACTTCGTCACCTACCAGGTCGACGGCGCCAACGAGGAGATGTCGTTCGTCGAGCTGCTCGACCTGCTCAACGAGCGGCTGATCGCGCAGAGCAGCGAGCCGATCGCGTTCGAGAGCGACTGCCGCGAGGGCATCTGCGGCGCGTGCGGCCTGATGATCAACGGCCAGGCGCACGGTCCCCAGCGTGGGACCGCGACGTGCCAGCTGCACCTGCGCCGCTTCCAGGACGGCGACGAGATCGTGGTCGAGCCGTTCCGCTCGGCCGGCTTCCCGCTCGTCAAGGACCTCGTCGTCGATCGCTCGGCGCTCGACCGGATCGTCCAGTCCGGCGGCTACATCACCGCGCCGACGGGGTCGGCGCCGGACGCGAACCTGATCCCGGTCCCCAAGGACGACGCCGACCGCGCGATGGACGCCGCCGCCTGCATCGGCTGCGGCGCCTGCGTCGCCGCCTGCCCGAACGGCGCCGGCCAGCTCTTCACCGCCGCCAAGCTCGCGCACCTGAACCTGCTCCCCCAAGGGCAGCCGGAGCGCGCGCGCCGGACGGTCGCGATGGTGGACACGATGGAGGAGTACTTCGGCTCGTGCACCAACCACCAGGAGTGCGAGGCTGCGTGCCCGAAGGAGATCGGCATCGACTTCATCGCGATGCTCAACCGCGACTACCGGAAGGCGAGGCGCCGCCGATGAACCCGGCCCAGATCGACCGGCTGCTCGCCGGCGTGCCGGCGGGCGTCGATGCGCGCCACCGCCGCCGGATCGACGGCTACGCGGTCACCGCCCGCCGCTGCGACGCGCGCATCAGCGCGCTGCGGATCGAGCTCGAGCGCGCGCTGCGCGCGGTCGACGACGCGGCCACCGACGGCGGCGCGGTCGAGAAGGCCGACGAGGCGATCGCGCTCGCCCACGAGCTCGACGCGCTCGAGCGCGTGCAGCCGCGGATCGACTCCTGGCTGCGCGTCGCCGTCGGCTCGGTCTCGGACGATCCGGGGCTCGAGCCGTTCGGCGAGGGTCCGGTCTAGCCGTCGCGTCACGCGGCGGGCAGCGCCTCGAGCAGCGCGCGGACGGCCGCCGACGGGCGCCCGGCCGGCCACAGCACGAGCAGCGGAGCCGTCAGCTCGACCGGCAGCGCGACGACGCCGTCCGGCGCCGGGGTTCCCTCCGGCATCAAGCCGACCGCGCCGGCCGCGGCCAGCTCGGTGAGCGAGACGCCGGCGCTGCCCGTCACGCGCGCCTCGACCGGCGTCACGTGGACGCCCGCGGCGGCGAGGCGGGCGAGCAGCATGTCGGTGTACGGCGTCCCCCGCGCGCTCGGGACCTGCAGCCGCTCGCCGTCGAGCTGCTCGAGCCGCGCCGTCCGCGCCGTCGCCAGCGGATGCCCGGCCGGCACGTAGAGCGCCATCCGCGAGGGCCGCAGCGGCGCCGCGTGCAGTGTCTCGTCCAGCGTTCCCGCCGCGCGCGTGAGCGCCAGCTCGATCTGCTGCTCGCGCAGCATCCCGCGCAGCTCGCCGGGACGGACGTCGTGCAGCGAGACCGACACGTCGCCGCGGGCACGCAGCACCTGCACCACCTCGGCGCGATCCTCGGGGCCGATCGCGGGCGAGACGCCGACGCGGATCGTCCCGGACAGTCCGGCGCCGACCAGCCGCGTGCGCGCGAACGCGTCGTCGGCGGCGTCCAGCGCCTCCCGCCCCGCCTCGAGCAGCGTGGCTCCGGCGGCGGTGAGCCGGACCTCGCGGGTCGTGCGCTCGAGCAGCTCGACGCCGAGCTCACGCTCGAGCCGGTCGATCGTCTTGGAGACCGTCTGCTGGGTCAGGTGCAGCCGCTCGGCCGCGCGGGTGAAGCTGAGCTGCTCGGCGACGGCCAGGAACGTACGCAGCTGGCGCAGCTCAGGCATCCACACCCACCGGAAGTGACTTGACGGCCAGGAGCTGTTTCCCTCCGGCGCGCATGCGCCGCATGATCGCAGCATGCCTTCCGATCCTTCCCGCGTCGCGATCGTCACCGGCGGCTCGCGCGGCATCGGCCGCGAGACCGCTCTGCGCCTTGCCGCCGACGGTCTCTCGATCGTCGTCGTCTACACCGCCAACGAGCAGGAGGCCGAAGCCGCCGCCGAGGAGATACGCGGCGCCGGCGGTCAGGCCGCGATCGCGCGCGCCGACATCGCCGACGAGAACGCCGTCGCGGCCGTCTTCGACCTCGCCGAGGAGACCTACGGCGGCGTCGACGTGGTCGTCAACGCGGCCGGCCGGATGGACCTCGGGCCGATCGCCGAGTACGACCTCGACACGTTCGACAAGCTGCAGCGCACCAACGTCCGCGGCACGTTCGTCGTCGCCCAGCAGGCCGTGCGCCGGCTGCGCGCGGGCGGCGCGCTGATCAACTTCTCCAGCTCGGTCGTCGGGCTCGCGTTCCCCGGTTACGTCGCCTACGCCGCGAGCAAGGGCGCAGTCGAGGCGATGACGCTGATCCTCGCGCGCGAGCTGCGCGGCCGCGACGTGACGGTCAACGCCGTCGCCCCCGGCCCGACGGCGACCGCGCTGTTCCTGGAGGCCAACAGCGAGGAGCGCCAGAACGAGCTCGCCAAGCAGCCGCCGCTGGAGCGGCTCGGCACGCCGGACGACGTCGCCGAGCTGGTCGCGTTCCTCGCGAGCCCGGCCGGCCACTGGGTCAACGGCCAGCGCATCCGCGCGAACGGAGGGATCATCTGATGGTCATCGTCGTCACCGGCGCCTCGAGCGGGTTCGGCGCCCTCACCGTGCGCGCGCTCGCGCGCGCCGGCCACACCGTCTACGCCGGCATCCGCGAGACCGCGGGCCGCAACGCGCCCGCCGTCGAGCAGCTCGGCCGCGACGGCGAGGGCGCCCGCGCGATCGAGCTCGACGTCGCCTCGCAGGAGTCCGCCGACGCCGCGATCGCGCGCATCCTCGCCGAGCAGGGGCGGCTCGACGCGATCGTCCACAACGCCGGGCACATGGTGCTCGGACCGGCGGAGGCGTTCACGCCGGAGCAGCTGGCCGGCGTCTACGACGTGAACGTGCTCGGCGCCCAGCGCGTCAACCGCGCCGCGCTCCCCCACCTGCGCCGCCGGGGCGAAGGCCTGCTCGTGTGGATCGGCAGCTCGAGCTCGCGCGGCGGCTCACCGCCGTTCCTCGGGCCGTACTTCGCGGCCAAGGCGGCGATGGACGCGCTCGCCGTCAGCTACGCCGGCGAGCTGATCCGCTTCGGCATCGAGACCGCCATCGTGGTGCCCGGCGCGTACACCTCGGGCACCAACCACTTCGCGCATGCGGGCAAGCCCGCCGACGGCTACCGCGCCGAGGCCTACGACGAGCGCTACGGCACGCTGATGGCCGACGTCAACGAGCGCCTGGCGCGGCTGATGCCGCCGGACGCGCGCCCGGACGCCGTCGCCGAGGCGGTCGCCCGCATCGTCGACATGCCCGCCGGCACGCGCCCGTTCCGCACCCACGTCGACCCGTCCCACGACGGCAGCGAGGTCGTCTCCGCGGTCGCGGACCGCATCCGCGTCGAGTTCTTCCGCCGCGTTGGGCTCGAGGACCTGCTGACCGCGGGGAGCAGCCTGTAGGGAGCTCCCCGCGGTGGCCGGAACGGGAACTAGCTCCGGATCAGGCCATGGGGGTTGAGCACGAACTTCTTGGCCACGCCGGAGTCGAAGTCCTTGTAGCCCTGCGGCGCGTCGTCGAGCGAGATGACCGTCGCGTTGACCGCCTTGGCGATCTGCGCGCGGTCGTGGAGGATCATCTGCATGAGCCCCTGGTGGTAGCGCATCACCGGGCACTGGCCCGTCGTGAACGAGTGCGACTTCGCCCAGCCGAGGCCGATGCGGATCGAGAGCGAGCCCTGCTTGGCGGCCTCGTCGGCGGCGCCCGGGTCGCCGGTCACGTAGAGCCCGGGGATGCCGAGCTTCCCGGCCGCGCGGGTGACGTCCATGATCGAGTTCAGGACGGTCGCCGGCGCCTCCTCCCCGGAGTGCGAGCCGTGCCCGCGGGCCTCGAAGCCGACGGCGTCGACCGCGGCGTCGACCTCGGGCACCCCGAGGACCTCCTGGATCTGGTCCTTGGGGTCGCCCTTGGAGACGTCGATGGGCTCGCAGCCGAAGCTCTTGGCCTGCTCGAGCCGCTCGGGGATGAGGTCGCCGACGAAGACGACCGACGCGCCGAGCAGCATCGCCGAGTACGCCGCGGCGAGGCCGACCGGGCCGGCGCCGGCGACGTAGACCGTCGAGCCGGCCCGCACGCCCGCGGTGGCGGCGCCGTGGAAGCCGGTCGGGAAGATGTCCGACAGCATCGTCAGGTCGAGGATCTTCTCCATCGCCTGCTCCTTGTCGGGGAACTTGAGCAGGTTCCAGTCCGCGTAGGGCACGAGCGCGTACTCGGCCTGGCCGCCGACCCAGCCGCCCATGTCGACGTAGCCGTACGCCGAGCCCGGCCGGTCCGGGTTGACGTGCTCGCAGACGCCGGTGTTGCCCTCCTTGCAGTTGCGGCAGCGCCCGCACGCGATGTTGAAGGGCACCGAGACGAGGTCGCCCTCCTTGATGAACTCGACGCCCGGGCCGGTCTCGATCACCTCCCCGGTGATCTCGTGCCCGAGGATCAGCCCTTCCGGCGCCGTCGTGCGGCCGCGGACCATGTGCTGGTCGGAGCCGCAGATGTTGGTCGAGACGACCCTGAGGATCGCGGCGTGAGGCAGCTTGCGCCCCACGTTGGCCGGATTGACGCCCGGCCCGTCCTGCAGCTCGAAGGTCGGGTAGTCGATGTCCTGGACCTCGACTTTGCCCTTGCCAACGTAGGCGACCCCTCTGTTGTCGGCCATGGCCGCTCCTTCCCGTGTGTCACGGATCCCCTACCCGCTGCGGGCGTACTGCGATCGTGACTCGCGAGACGGCGCACAGGCGCGCTTCGTCGTCGGTGTGGTCGAGCTCCCACACCCACAGCGTGCGGCCGCGATGGCGCGCCCGGCCGCGGGCGGTGATCCACTTCCCGCGCGCCCCGCGGAGGAAGCTCGTGTCGTTGGAGATGCCCATCGCCGCGTCGGGATGGACCGCCTTCACGGTCGCCTCGGTGGCGAGCATCTCCGCGAGCGCCGCGTAGGCGCCGCCGTGCACGAGCCCGAAGCGCTGGCGCACGCGGTCCTCGATGGGGAAGCGCCCGACGACGTGGTCGGAGCCCAGCTCGAGCAGCTCGAAGCCGAGCACGCCGTCGAGGCAGTCCGCCTCGGCGACGACCTCGCCGCCGACGGCGGGCATGCCGACCGGTCGATCCGTCATCAGCAGATGATGACGGCCGCCCCCGGCGGCTCGGCGAACAGCGCCTCCACCTCGAGCGCCCGGCGGTTGAGCGCGGCCCGCTGGTTGACGTAGCCCTTGTCGGTGATCTCGTTGGCGTCGAGCGACGGCGCCTCGGCAAGCAGCATGACGCGGCACACGCGCGTCGACGACGCCGGGTTGCGCGCGTTGTGCTCCGCGAGCTTGGAGCGCAGCAGCGCGGCGACCTCGGGCGAGCGCACGAGCGCCTCCGGCTCGGCCTCGGGCGCGCCGGCGACCTCGCGCGCGGCGCCGAGGTTCAGCCACGCGAGCATCGCGACGTAGTCGCGGTCGTGACCGCAGATGACGGCGTCCATCAGGAGCGGCGAGGCCGCCGCGAGCACGGACACGCGCAGGTTGCCGACCGACACGAAGGTCCCCGTCATGAGCTTGAAGTCCTCGACGACGCGGCCGTCGAAGACCAGCCCGGCGTTCGGGTCGTCCGGGTCCTGGAGCTTGCCGGCGTCGCCGGTGCGGTACCAGCCGTCCTCGTCGAACGCCTTGGCGGTCAGGTCAGGCTGGCCGAGATAGCCGCGCGTCACGTTCGGCCCCTTGACGCGCATCTCGAGCTTGCCCTCGACCGGCGAGAGCTTGATCTCCACGCCCGGGACGGGGACGCCGATGACGCCGGCGCGGTCGATCGGGAAGTGCGCCGAGGTCGCCAGCGGCGAGGTCTCGGTCAGCCCCCACGAGGACGTCATCCGCACGGGCTCGCCGCGCTCCTGGGTCGCGACCGCCTCCAGCCGCGTCCACAGATCCTGCGGCAGCGCGGCGGCGGCGTAGAAGATCAGCTCCAGGCGCTCGAAGAAGCGGGCCCGCAGCGCGGCGTCGCGCTCGAGGAACGGCAGCAGCGCGCCGTAGCCGGCGGGCACGTTGAAGTAGATGGTCGGCGCGATCTCGGTGAGGTTGCGCACGGTGATCGGCATCAGCGGCGGCGCGGGACGGCCGGCGTCGATGTACATGGTCCCGCCGCGCTTGAGGACGAGATTGAAGTCGTGGTTGCCGCCGAACGTGTGGTTCCACGGCAGCCAGTCGACGAGCACGGGCGGCGTGGTCTCGGTGAACGGCCAGATCTGCGCCAGCGACTGCTGGTTGGCGCACAGCATCCCGTGCGTGTTGAGCACGCCCTTGGGCATCGCGGTCGAGCCCGAGGTGAAGAGGACCTTCGCGAGGCTCTCCGGGCCGACGCGCGCGAGCGCGTCGTCGACGGCGCCGGTCACCTCGGTCGCCGGCAGCTCGTCGAGCGACGTGACGATCTCGGCGGCGCCGAAGTCCACGGCGCCGAGCGCGCCGGCGAACGCGTCGCCCTGCGCGAACACGAGGCCGGGCTTGACCAGGCCGGCGATGTGGCGGACCTTGCCGAAGTCGGTGCTCATCAACGAGTACGCGGGAGAGACCGGCACGACCGGCACACCGGCGAGGAAGCCGCCGAGCATCAGCAGCGCGTGGTCGATCGAGTTGCCGGACAGGATCATCAGCGGGCGGTCGGGGCCGAGCCGGCGGTCGAGCAGCCCCTGCGCGATCGAGCTCGCGGCCGCGTTCGCCTCCGCCCACGTGAGCGTGCGCCAGTCGTCGCCGGCGCGCTCGGCGAGGAACGTGCGGTCGGGTGCCTCCTCGGCCCAGCGGCGCAAGAGCATGCCGAGGCTCGCCTCGTAGGGCTCGAGCGCCATCTCCGAGCTGAGGATCAGGCCGCCGTCGCGGGACGAGCGGCTCGTGATCCTCGGCGGGGCCAGCGCGGGCTGCGCGACGGTCATCCGGTTCCTCCTCCAGGTCTCTCATCCGCGAGCGTGAACGGCCCGTCCAGCGTTGGCAAGCCCGCTGATCAGATTGACCAGTTTCGGGCACCTTCGACCGCGCACTATTGGACAGATCGCTCGACTTTCTTGCACAGTCCGTCCAGCGGTGTAGCTTGCGGCACAAGTTCTCAGCGGAGTGAGAGAGATGTCGGAGCTGCTTGCCAAGCCCGGGGTTCAACTGGACCTCGACGGATCACATTTGACGATCGACGAAGCCGTGTCCCTGGCCCGGCACGGAGGGCGGTGCACGCTGTCACCCGAGGCCGCGCGGCGCATCGAGGCGACGCGGGCGCTCAAGCAGGACCTGATCGCGCGGGAGATCCCGATCTACGGGGTCACGACCGGCTTCGGGGACAGCGCGCATCGGCAGATCTCACCGGCCAAGGCCGCCCAGCTGCAGCGCAACATGCTGCGCTTCCTGGGCGCCGGCACCGGGCAGACCGCCTCGCCTGAAGTGACGCGGGCCACGATGCTCATGCGCGCCAATTGCCTGGCCAAGGGCAACTCCGGCGTGCGCCTGGAGCTGATCGAGCGCCTGCTGGAGCTGCTCAACCACGACGTCCTGCCGCTCATCCCCGAGCGCGGCTCGTGCGGCGCCAGCGGCGACCTCGTGCCGCTCTCCTACGTCGGGCGCACGCTGACGGGAGAGACGGAGGTGCTCTACGAGGGGGAGGTCCGCGAGGCGAGCGACGTGCTCGCCTCGCTCGACCTCGAGCCGCTCGAGCTCGAGGCCAAGGAAGGGCTCGCGCTCACCAACGGCACGTCGTTCATGAGCGCGTTCGCGGTGCTCGCCGTGGCCGACGCCCGCGAGCTGGCGTTCGTGAGCGACCTGTGCACGTCGATGGCGTCGCAGGCGCTGCTCGGCAACAAGGGCCACTTCAACGCGTTCATCTTCGAGGCCAAGCCGCATCCGGGGCAGATCGAGAGCGCGCGGCTCATCCGCTCGCTGCTGGAAGGCACGACGCTCGCCAAGGACAGCGAGGAGCTGTTCCTCGAGGGCGACCTGCACGGCGCCGGCTTCCGCCAGCTCGAGCGCTCGGTGCAGGACAAGTACTCGATCCGCTGCGCACCGCACGTCACCGGCATGCTGCGCGACACGCTCGAGTGGGTCGAGCGCTGGGTCTCGATCGAGATCAACTCGTCCGACGACAACCCGCTCTTCGACCCCGGTGCGGGGCGCGTCCAGAGCGGCGGCAACTTCTACGGCAGCCACGTCGGGCAGGGCATGGACTCGCTCAAGGTCGCGCTGGCGAACCTGTGCGACCTGCTGGACCGCCAGCTCGAGCTGATCGTCGACGAGAAGTTCAACATCGGGCTCACGCCGAACCTGATCCCGTACATCGCAGACAACGATCCCGAGGCGGGGCTGCACCACGGCTTCAAGGGCATGCAGCTCTCGTGCTCGGCGCTGACCGCCGAGGCGCTCAAGCTCTGCAACCCGGCGACGATCCACTCGCGCTCGACCGAGGCCCACAATCAGGACAAGGTGAGCATGGGCACGATCGCCGCGCGCGACGCGCGCTCGATCGTCGAGATCGCCCAGCATGTCGCCGCGATCCACATGATCGCGATCTGCCAGGCGCTTGACCTGCGCGGCGTCGAGCAGGCGAGCCCGGCAGCGCGCGCGGTGCACGCGCTGGTCCGCACGCGCGTGCCGTTCATGGACGGCGACCGGCGGATGGACGCCGACGTCGCCGCCGTCGTGGAGCTGATCCGCGACGGCGCTCTGTCCCGAGCCGCTTTGGGGGGGTAGGAGGGCCGGACGCCCGCGCGCGTGCGGACACCGCGCGCGGGCTGACGTGAGAACCGATGGGTTCGGCCCGTGCGCGGGATCGCGGTCGATCGCGACGGCACCGCGTACATCGCCTGGTACGGGACGGAGACGACCGGCGACGTGTCGCTGCACTTCTGCCGCCTGCCGCGGGGCGCGTCCGCGTGCGACGTCACCACGAAGCCGGCGCCGATCGGCCAGACGCTGAGCCGTCCGTTCGTACGCGTCAACGGATCGCGCGCTCGACGCGGTGCTCGCCGCCGCGGTGACCGTGCGCGACGTCCGCCGCAAGAAGAGCGTGGTCGTGCGCGCCGGCAAGTCGTACCTCGCGCGTGCGCCGAAGCGCTGACGCGGCGCCGCGGATCGGCGAACTGCGCGGGTAAGGGATACGGGTCCATCGGGCGCGGCGGCCTGACGGACACTCGACCACCCGGCGAGACCGGCTCGCACACGAGCGATCATCGCCGCTCACGAGCCGCACGGAAATGGCGCCGTGGAACGCACGCGCCGTGGCGGCGACGTGCCGGGTCCAGGCGCCGGCGCTGCCGGTCGCCTGACCCCGGCGCCCCGTCAGGCGTGCATCAGCACCGCCGCCGAGGCCTCGCCGCCAGGCTCGTCTTCCTCGATCGGCTCGGGCTTGTGCCGCGGCAGGAAGAACGCCGCCGCGAACGCCACGACCACCAGCGCCGTGGCCCAGATGTACGTATGCCCGAACGCGTCGGCCATCAGGTCGCGGGTCTGCGCCGGCAGGCCCTTGCCGGACTGCCCGAGGCCGCCGCCGGACGGGGCGCCGGGCAGGCGGTCCCGCAGCGCCTGGGTCAGGATCACGGACATCACGGCGGTGCCGATCGACGCCGCGACCTGCTGGAGGATGTTCAGCGTCGTGCTCGCCCGCGCGACCGCCGCCTTGCGCAGCGTCTGCATCGCGCCCGAGAAGAGCGGCATCATCGCGAAGCCCATGCCCATGCCCATCACGAACAGGTCGGCGCTCAGCACCCAGTAGGACGTGTCGCCCTCGAGCTGCGTGAGCCAGAGCGTCGAGAGCGCGATCAGCGTCATGCCGGGCATCACGATCTTGCCGATGCCGGTCTTGTCGGTCAGGTAGCCGGCGATCGGCATCATCAGCATCGCGCCGATGCCCTGCGGCGCCAGCAGCAGGCCCGACTGCAGCGCCGACTCGCCGCGCACCGCCTGGAAGTACAGCGGCAGCAGGAGCATCGCGCCGAACACGCTGATCACCATCAGCACGAGCGTCAGCGACGCCGTCGTGAACGTGCGGTTGAGGAACAGGCGCAGGTCGATCAGCGGGTTCGGCTTGTGCAGCGCGTGGCGGACGAACGCGATCAGCAGCACGAGGCCCGCGAGCGCCGGGACGAGCACGCCCGCCGAGCCGAAGCCGTCGGTGCTCGACTGCGCGAGGCCGTAGATCATCAGCGCGAGGCCCGGGCTGAGCAGGACCAGGCCGAGCACGTCGAGGCGCTCGGACGGCTGCGGCTCATCCTTCGGCAGCACGCGCAGCGAGAGGAACAGCGCGAACGCACCGATCGGCAGGTTGATGAAGAAGATCCAGCGCCACGAGACGTCGTCCACCAGCCAGCCGCCCAGGATCGGCCCGAGGATCGGGCCCAGGAGCATCGGGACGCCCATGATCGCCATCACGCGCCCGACCCGCTGCGGCCCGGCCGCGCGCGTCAGGATCGTCATGCCGGCCGGCATCAGCATGCCGCCGCCGAGGCCCTGCAGCACGCGGAACACGATCAGCGACTCCGCCGACCAGGCCGCGCCCGACAGCGCCGAGCCGCTGAGGAAGAGCCCGATCGAGAGCATGTACAGGCGCTTGGTGCCGAAGCGGTCCGCGCCCCAGCCGGTCAGCGGGATCACCGTGGCGAGGGCCAGCGTGTAGCCGGTCACGATCCACTGGATCGTCGAGAGCGAGGTGTCGAAGTCGCGGCTGAGGGTGTTGATCGCGACGTTGACCACGGTCGTGTCGAGAATCGACATCACCGCGCCCAGCACGACCACTCCCGCAACGGCGAGCAGCGCGCGATCGAGCCCCTCTTCGGGGGCGGTGGAGGACGACATTGGAGAGCTAGTTCCTCTTGGGGTGGATGTTCAGGATGGGAAGCAGCACGTGGTCGACGAGCTCCTCGGCGAACGCTTCGTCGACCGGCTCGGCGGTGATCGTGACGCGCGTGAAGACGACCGCGCCCGCCAGATCGGCGAACAGCGGGCTCACCTCGCCGGCCTCCAGCTCACCGCGCGCCGCGGCGCGCTCGACGACCGTCGTGAAGCGCGCGCGCTCCTCGGCGATCACGTGCTCGTGCATGACCGCGGCGAGCTCCGGGCTCGTGCGCAGCTGGGTCAGCAGGCCGCAGGCGAGATGGACGTCCTCGTGCAGGTGGCTGGTCTGGATCGCGACGAGCGCGAGCAGATCCCCGCGCAGGCTGCCGGTGTCCGGCGAGGCGCCGGCGCGCCGCTCGCGCAGCGCGTCCGCGACGAGCTCCGGCTTGCCGTGCGGCCAGCGCCGGTACAGCGTCGGCTTGCTCACGCCCGCCCGGTGCGCGATCGCGTCGATCGTCGTGCGGTCGTAGCCGAGCTCGGCGATCAGCGCCATCGCCGCCCCTAGGATCGCCCGGCGGCGCTGCGGGTCGCGCGGGCGGCCGCGGACAGGAGTCGTGGAGACGGACACCATGCTTTACGACACCGTATCGTAAATCTGGTCGACCATCTTTAGCCCATCGGTCCGGATCGGGCACAGTGTCGGCCATGGAATACAAGCTCGAGCTCGTCGCGGTACCGGTCTCCGACGTGGACCGCGCGAAGGCCTTCTACGTCGACCAGGCCGGCTTCAACGCCGATCACGACCACGTCGTCAACGAGGACGTGCGCTTCGTGCAGCTCACCCCGCCCGGGTCGGCCTGCTCGATCGCGATCGGCAAGGGCGTGGTGAGCACGGAGCCCGGGTCGGTCCAGGGGCTGCAGCTGGTCGTCGGCGACATCGAGGCCGCGCACGCCGAGCTCTCGGGCCGCGGCGTCGCCGTCAGCGAGATCCAGGACTTCCCGTGGGGGCGGTTCGTCTTCTTCCAGGACCCTGACGGGAACGGCTGGGCGGTTCAGGCAATGCCCTGAGCCGGCGACACAGGGATCAGCGCGCACCACGTCGCCATCACGTGCTCGCGCGCCCGCCGGGCCGGCCTCCCGGCTCCGCGCGATCGCAATGACTTTCGGACCGCCGCCTCGTCTTAACCGGCATGCACGAGGAACTCGCACCCTTCGTCGGGGAATGGACGGTGACCGTCCCGTTCTCCGACGCGCCCGGCCGCACGACCTTCGAGTGGACGCTCGACGGCGCGTTCCTGATCCAGCGCACCGACGTCCCGCACCCCGAGGCGCCGAACAGCCTGATCGTCTACGCGTTCGACGCCGACGCCGGCCGCTACGCGCAGCACTACTTCGACTCGCGCGGGGTCGTGCGGCGCTACGAGATGAGCCTGGAGAACGGCGTCTGGAAGCTCTGGCGCGACCACCCCGGCTTCTCGCAGCGCTGGGCGGCGAGCTTCAGCGACGACGGCCGGACGATCTCGGGCGCGTGGTCGAAGTCGTTCGACGGCTCCACCTGGGAGCACGACTTCGACCTCACCTACACGCGCGTCTCAGCCTGAGCGGCCGGCGGCGCGCGAGCCGCGCAGGAAGTGCGCGATCGCGTCGGTGAGCAGCCCGTCGAGCTGCTCGGGCCGGACCATGCCGCCGGTGACGAGGGCGGCGACGCCCTGGACGGTCGCGAACAGGACCAGGCCGACGCGCTCGGGATCGCCGGGGTCCAGCGCGCCCTGCTGCTGACCCTGGACGATCAGCTCGAGCAGCACCGAGAACGCATCGTCGGCCGCGACGTGCAGCGGGCCCGAGGCCTCGCGCTCCTTGCCGGCGAACATCAGCTCCAGCAGCGCGGCGTCGCGCGTGGCGAAGCGGACGTAGGCCGCGGCGATCGCGTGCAGGCGCCGCTCGAAATCCTCGCCGGCCTCGTCGGCCGCCGCGCGCAACTCGGCACCCAGGCGGGCGAAGCCGGCCTCCGCGAGCGCGTCCAGCAGCGCCTGGCGATCGGAGAAGTGACGCCGCGGCGCGCCGTGGCTGACGCCGATCTCGCGCGCGATCTCGCGCAGCGACAGCTCGTCCACCCCACGCTCGCGCACCGTGCGCTCGGCCTGCTCGAGCAGCGCCGTGCGCAGGTTGCCGTGGTGGTATGGGCGCTTCGTCACGCCGTGCAGCCTAGCGAATCTATGTTGTCATTGACATCTTTGTGGTCGGCGTCTACATTGTTGTCCATGACTACTTGGAGCACGAGCGACATCCCCGATATGAGCGGCCGGACCGCGATCGTCACCGGCGCCAACAGCGGCATCGGCCGCGGCGCCGCCCGCGCGCTGGCCGCCAAGGGCGCGCACGTCGTGCTCGCCGTCCGCGACACGCGCAAGGGTGAGGCCGCCGCGGCCGCGATCTCCGGCGACACCGAGGTCCGCCGGCTCGACCTGGCGAGCCTCGCGTCGGTGCGGGAGTTCGCCGCCGGCTGGGACGGCGAGCTGCACCTGCTGATCAACAACGCCGGCGTGATGGTGCCGCCGTTCTCGCGCACCGCCGACGGGTTCGAGCTGCAGTTCGGCACCAACCACCTCGGCCACTTCGCGCTCACCAACCTGCTGCTCCCCCACCTGACCGGCCGCGTCGTCACCGTGTCCTCCACCGGGCACCGCTTCGGCGAGATCGACTTCGACGACCTCAACTGGAACACCCGGCCGTACAAGGCGTGGCGCGCGTACGGGCAGTCCAAGCTCGCCAACCTGCTGTTCACCGCCGAGCTGCAGCGGCGGCTGACCGAGGCCGGCTCGCCGGTGCTCGCGACCGCCGCGCATCCCGGCTACGCCGCCACCAACCTGCAGTTCCAGAGCGGGCGCCGGCTGCTCGACGTCGTGTCGCGGATCGGCAACCGGCTGGTCGCGCAGGACGAGGACGGCGGCGCGCTGCCGACGCTCTACGCGGCGACGGCGGCGGTCCCGGGCAACAGCTTCGCCGGGCCGGGCGGGTTCATGGAGCAGCGCGGCGCGCCCAAGCTCGTCGGCCGCACCGACGCCGCCACGGACGCCGCGGTCGCGCGCCGCCTCTGGGACGTCTCGGAGGAGCTGACCGGCGTGCGGTTCCCGCTGGCCGGCTTTGAGCGATCATTCGCCGCGTGAGCGACGTCTTCGAGATCCTGGACGAGCGATTCAAGGAGTGCATCAAGCCCAGCGCGCGGCTCGATCACCTGTATGAGGGCTGCCGCTGGGCCGAGGGGCCCGCGTACTTCGCCGCCGGCCGCTACCTCGTCTGGAGCGACATCCCGAACGACCGGATGCTGCGCTACGACGAGGCGGCGGACCGGGTCGGCGTGTTCCGCGAGCCCGCCGGCTACACCAACGGCCACACGACGGATCCCGCCGGCCGGCTCGTGAGCGCCGAGCACGGCGCGCGCCGCGTCACGCGCACCGAGCACGACGGCTCGATCACCGTGCTCGCCGACCGCTTCGGCGACAAGCGCCTCAACAGCCCGAACGACGTCGTCGTGCACTCGTCCGGCGCGGTCTACTTCAGCGACCCGGCGTACGGGATCGACAGCGACTACGAGGGCCACAAGGCCGAGCCGGAGATCGGCGCCTGCCACGTCTTCCGGATCTCGCCGGAGGGCGAGCTCGAGATCGCGGCCGACGGCTTCGAGCGCCCCAACGGCCTCGCCTTCTCGCCCGACGAGTCCAGGCTCTACGTCTCCGACACGGGCGTCAGGCCGTCGCCGATGTACGTCTTCGACGTCGCGGGCGACGGCTCGCTGTCGAACCGCCGCCGCTTCGCCACCTGCACGGCGGGCGGGTTCGACGGCTTCCGCGCCGACACGGACGGCCGGATCTGGACCAGCGCCGGCGACGGCGTCCACTGCCTGGCGCCCGACGGCACGCTGATCGGCAAGGTCCGCGTGCCGGAGACGGTCGCCAACGTCTGCTTCGGCTGGCCCAAGCGCAACCGCCTCTACATCTGCGCGACCAGTTCGCTCTACGCGATCCTGCTGCCGGTCAACGGCGCCTAGCGGCGTCAGGACACGCTCGACAGCGCCGCCGCCACGGCGAAGCCGAGCACGGTCACCAGACCGGACACGTCGCCCCCCTTCCGGACCGCCTCGGGGATCATCGAGTCGATCAGCATCACGAGCAGCGCGCCGGCGGCGAACCCGTCGACGCCCGCGTTGAGGTTCCCAGAGACGTTGTCGGCGATCGCGTAGCCGATCACCGTCGAGAGCGCGCAGATCAGCGCGACGAGGAGCCACAGGCGGCGGATCGCGGCCGGGCGCGTGCCGGCGGCGCGCATCTCGGTCGAGGAGCCGATCGCCTCGGGCAGGTTGGAGACGAAGATCGCGACCAGCAGGCCGACGCTCACCCCAGTTCCGGAGGCGATCCCGATGCCCAGGACCAGCTGCTCGGGGATGCCGTCGAGGAACGCGCCCAGCGCAAGCGCCGGTCCGGCGTTCGCGTCGCCCTTGCTCCGCCGTCCTATGAGCCTGTCGAGCGCGAAGTACGTTCCCGCGCCGACGGCGAGGCCGATCGCCAGGTAGACGGGGTCGCCGATCTTGGCGCCCTCCTCGGCGAGGTCGAAGCTGACGGCGCTGATCAGCGCGCCCGCGCCGAACGCGAGTACGAGGCCGACGAGCCGGCCCGACCACGGCCGCACGATCCCGAGCAGCGCGCCCACCACGAGCGAGGACGCGGCGAGCGCGCCCCATCCGATCGCGGCCGTCATCGCCGGAACCGTACTCGCGGCGGCGGTCTGACGCACGCGCAGCACTGAGCGAGGCTGATGCGATCGGCTTGCGGCGCGGGCGCTCGCGGACGGCTAGCCTCGGGCGCCGTGCCCGCCGGCGTCCTGCGCATCAGCCTCGACCTCGCCCCCACCGACCGCGGCGGGCGGCGGCGGCCGCTGCGCGACGGGTACCGCGCGTCGATGTCGTTCGGGCGCCGCCGGCGCGACGAGCCGGTCGTCCACGACGCGGTCCTCGTGCTCGAGGACGTGACCGAGCTCGAGCCCGGAGCGAGCGCGATCGCCCGCGCGTGGGTGGTCTCGCCCGGCGAGCTCCCGGGCTTCGTCGCCGAGGACACCACGTTCACGCTGCTCGAGAACGACCGGATCGTGGGGCGCGCGCGAGTTCTCGAGGTGCTCGAGGATCCGACGCCGTTCCCGCTGCGCGATCTCGCCGCGGCGAAGTCGCGCACGCTCAGAACACGATGACGCCGGCTCCGAAGCTGCGCACGAGCGCCTCGTCCTCCGGCTTGGCGTCGGCGATCACGCGGACGCCCGCCTCGCGCGCGAGCGGGATGACGTAGGACGAGAGCAGGCCGGCGCCGCCGGTGACGGCGAGCGTGTCGGGCTCGCGGACCGGACGGTCGACGACCGCGAGGACATCCGGACCGCCCGGGGCGGTGATCGCGACTGCACGCGAGGACCAGGCCTCCTGCGAAGCCGTTGCTTACACAACTATCGGCGGGTCTAGCCCGCGGCGGGCCGGCTCAAACCGCAGGAACGCGCGCGTCCGACGGCGTCTGTGGGTCGTGCCCCGCCGCCCCGCGCCCGCGGACCGCGTCGACGACGCGCCGCCAGCCCGCGCGGTGGCGGCCGAGCGCCACCAGCTCGTCCACGAGCGCGAGTGCCTCGTCGTGCGCGGCGGACTCCAGCGCCGCGATCGCCGCCCAGGCGCCGGCGGGCTCCGGCGTGGCCAGCGCGAGCGACGCCCGGCGCGCGGGCGTCCGGGCGCCGTGCCCGAGCGCGAACGTCAGGCACCGCCCGACGCGCTCGCGCTCGACCGCGCGGCCGTTCGCCGTCCCGACGATCGCCGCCGCGACGGAGTAGAGGTCCTGGCGGCGCTCGTCGTCGAGGCCGTCGTTGTACGTGCGCAGGAACGCGCCGATCGTCGGCGAGACCGACGAGGGGCGGTCGCTGAACGGCTCGTCCGCGAGCATGGAGGCGAGCTCCATCACGCAGACGCCGGCGTGGCGCGAAGCGTGCCGCCCGCGAGCCAGGCGGACGGTCTGATGCGAGGGACCGGTCATGCCTCTGTCGTACCGCATCCGGCGCCCGCCCGCGACGGGTACGTCAGAAGATCGCGAACGCCGCCTTCGTCGCCGCCCATGAACTCCGCGACGTCGGTGCTGTGGACCCCACCGCGCGCACGCGCCGGCGGGCGAGCGCGAATATCGTGCGCAGCAGTGCTCATCGGCCTCGACATCGGGACGTCGTCGGTGAAGGCGGTCGCCGTGGACCGCAACGGCGACGTGCTGAAGGTGGCCGAGCGGCCGTACTCGCCGCGCCGCCCGCGGCCCGGGTGGAGCGAGCAGGACCCCGAGGACTGGTGGCGGGCGGCGGAGGACGCGCTGGACGAGTGCGGCGCGCACCACTGCGACGGGATCGGCCTCTCCGGGCAGATGCACGGGCTGGTGGCGCTCGACGGCCGCGACGAGCCGCTGCGGCCCGCGATCCTGTGGAACGACAGCCGCGCGTACGAGCAGTGCCGGGCGATCGAGGAGCGGCTCGGCCTCGAGGGCTTCGTCGCCCACACCGGCAACCGCGCGCTCGCCGGCTGCACGGCGCCCTCGCTGCTGTGGGTGCGCGACCACGAGCCGGAGGTCTACGAGCGGATCGCCGCGATCCTGCTGCCGAAGGACTACGTCCGCCTCAAGCTCACCGGCGAGCGCGCGACCGACGCCGTCGACGCGTCCGGCACGCTGCTGTTCGACGTCGCCCGGCGCAGCTGGTCCAGCCACGTGCTGAGCGCGCTCGAGCTCGATCCTGCCTGGCTGCCGCCCGTCCACGAGTCCCCCGCGCCCGCCGGGCGGCTGGACGGGCGCGTCCCGGTCGCCGCCGGCGCGGGCGACGAGGCGGCGGCCGCGGTCGGTGCGGGCGTCGTCAAGCAGGGCGATCCGGTCAGCATCGTCCTCGGCACCAGCGGCGTCGTGGTCGCCGCGCTCGACGGCTACGCCGCCGATGCCCAGGGCCGCGCCCACAGCTACTGCCACGCGGTCCCGAACGGCTGGAACGTGCTCGGCGTGACGCTCTCGGCGGGCGGCTCGCTGCGGTGGCTGCGCGACGTCTTGGAACCCAACGCGTCGTTCAGGCGCCTGATCCACGAGGCGACCGCCTGGGAGCCGGGGACCCAAGGCCTGCTGTTCGCGCCCCAGCTCGCCGGCGAGCGCATGCCGCACGCCGATCCGAAGGCGCGCGGCGGCTTCGTCGGCCTCGGCACCCATCACGACCGCGGAGCGCTCGCGCGCGCGGTGCTGGAGGGCGTCGCGTTCAGCGTGCGCGAGTCGCTCGAGCTGCTCGACGGCCTCGCGGGCCGGCCGGTCAAGGCCCGCGTCTCCGGCGGCGGCGCGCGCAGCGACGTCTGGCTCGAGATCCTCGCCGCGGTGCTCGACCTGCCGCTGGAGATCTGCCACGTGCAGGAGGGCGGGGCGTACGGCGCGGCGCTGCTCGGCGGCGTCGCGGCCGGCCTGTGGCTCGACGTCGAGGAGGCGGTCAGCGAGACCGTGCGCGTCACTCGCGTCGTCGAGCCGCGCGCCGACTGGGTCGAGCGCTACGCCGAGCTGCGGCCCTTCTACGACGCGCTCTACCCCGGACTTCACGGCATCCAGCACGCCGCGGATTAGACTGTGGGAAATCGTGCTGCACGAAGTCCCACAGGACGACGGCGGGCACGCGTCACTGCTCGCGGTCGCGCGGCTGTACTACGAGGACGACCTCTCCCAGCAGCAGATCGCGGACCGCCTCGGCGTCTCACGCTCAACCGTCTCGCGGCTGCTCCAGCTGGCGCGCGAGCAGGGCATCGTGCACATCGAGATCCGCCCGCCCACCTCGGCCTCCCAGCTCTCGAGCTGGCTGCAGGGCGCGCTGAAGCTGCGCAAGGCCGTCGTCGTCCCGCCGCCGCCGCGCGGCAGCGGCCCCGCGATCCTCGTCGGCCCCGCGCTCGCCGAGGTCGCGGCCCTCAGTCTCAACAGCGGCGACACCCTGGCCATCTCCTCCGGCGCGACGGTGTGGGAGATCGTGCGCGGGCGGCGCTTCCCGCCGCTGCGGGGCGTCCGCATCGTCCCCGCGCTCGGCGGCTTCGACGAGGTCGACGTCCGCTTCCAGACCAACGAGATCGCGCGCCGCGTGGCCGACGCCAGCGGCGCCGAGGTGAGCTTCCTGCACGCGCCCGCGCTGCCCTCCCCCGCGCTCTACGCGTCGCTGATCGAGGACCCGGGCATCGCCGCGCGGCTGTCGCTGTGGAACGAGCTGACCGCCGCGCTCGTCGGGATCGGCGCGCCGCCGCGCGAGCGCGAGGCCGCACCGGGCCACATCCTGTCCGCGCTCGGGGAGCTCGGCGACGCCGTCGGCGACGTCGCCGGCCGCCACTTCGACCTCTCCGGCGCGCCCGTGAACCGGCGCGAAGAGGATCACATGCTCGGCGTCACGCGCGATCAACTGCGCGCCGCGGGCACCGTGATCGGCGTCGCCGCCGGAACGGTCAAGGCCGCCTCGATCGTCGGGGCGGCCCGGGCCGGACTCATCGACGTCCTGGTGACCGACGCCCCCACGGCGTCAGCCGCCCTGGAAGTCCTCAGCGCCTGAAGACCTCAGAGGTCTTCATCTACGCGGCGAGCAGCGACTTGCCGCCTTCGGGCTCGAAGAGCTTGATCTGGCTGCAGTCGAGCGAGAGCTCGATCTCCTGGTCGGCGCGCGCGGAGCTCGCGGCGTCGAGCCGGGCGACGATCTGCGAGCCGGCGCTCGGCAGGTCCTCCATGCCGGCGTCGGCGGCGATCTCCTGCAGCTGGTCGGACCGCACGTCGGCGGCGCCCGCGATCTCGAAGTAGGCGTACAGCTCGGAGCCCATCGACTCCACCACGTCGACCTTGGCGCGGAACTTCAGCCGGGCGCCGCCGCTGGGCTCGAGCCGCGCGTCCTCGAAGTGCTCCGGCCGCACGCCCGCGATCACCTCGCGCGTGCCGCCTGACGCGTGCTGCAGCTTCTGGCGGATCTCCGGCGTCATCGGCGCGTCGCCGAACGGCAGCTTGATCGTGTCGCCCTCGATCCGGCCGGGCACGAAGTTCATCGCCGGCGAGCCGATGAAGCCGGCCACGAAGAGGTTGGCCGGGTCCTCATAGAGCACCTTGGGGGAGTCGACCTGCTGGATGATCCCGGCGCGCATGACCGCGACGCGATCGCCGAGCGTCATGGCCTCGGTCTGGTCGTGGGTCACGTAGAGCATCGTCGTGCCGAGCTGGTGCTGGATGCGCGCGACCTGCGTGCGCATCTGCACGCGCAGCTTGGCGTCCAGGTTCGACAGCGGCTCGTCCATCAGGAATGCCTTCGGGTCGCGCACGATCGCGCGGCCCATCGCGACGCGCTGGCGCTGGCCGCCGGAGAGGTTGGCCGGCTTGCGCTCCAGGTGCTGCTGGAGCTCGAGGATCTTCGCCGCCTCGTCGACCTTGCGATCGATCTCGCCCTTGTCGGTCTTGGCGAGCTTGAGGGCGAAGCCCATGTTCTCGCGCACGGTCATGTGCGGGTACAGGGCGTAGTTCTGGAACACCATCGCGATGTCGCGATCGCGCGGCGCGAGCTCGTTCACGCGCTCGCCGCCGATGATGAGCGAGCCGTCGGAGATCTCCTCCAGCCCCGCGACCATCCGCAGCGCCGTCGACTTCCCGCAGCCGGACGGCCCGACGAGGATCATGAACTCCCCGTCCTTGATCTCGAGGTTCATGTCCTTGACGGCCTCGAAGCCGTCGGGATATCGCTTCCAGACGTTCTGGAACGTGATCTCGGCCATCGCGCTCTCCTCTTGCCGGTGCCTTCGCAGCACGGTACACATAGCGTGCACGTTTGTCCAGCACGTCCGTGCATGCCCACTTGACACGGCCCGGATTCGCGGTACAACTCGTCGCGAACGTTTGTTCATGCACACCTGTGCAGGGAGGAGAGGAGCCACCATGCGATTGAAGCTGTGGCTCGCCATGGTCTGCGCGCTCGCCGTCGGCGGGTGCACCTGGGCGGGCGCCGGCGGTGGAACGGGCGACGGGACCGTCACGGTCGCGATCGTCGCCAACCCGCAGATGCGCGACATCCAGAAGCTCGAGAGCGAGTTCGCGCGCCAGCACCCCAACGTGAAGGTCCAGTTCGTCACGCTGCCCGAGAACGAGGCGCGCGACCGGATCACGCAGGACGTCGCGACCAAGGCCGGGCAGTTCGACGTCGTCATGATCGGCACCTACGAGGCGCCGATCTGGGGGCAGAACGGCTGGCTCAAGGATCTCAACCAATACGCGAAGGGCGACGCCGCCTACGACGTCAACGACCTGATCCCGTCGGTGCGCAAGGCGCTGTCGGCGGACGGGAAGCTCTACGCGGTCCCCTTCTACGGCGAGTCCTCGTTCCTGATGTACCGGAAGGACCTCTTCAAGCAGGCCGGCCTCACGATGCCCGCGCACACGACCTGGCCTCAGGTCGCCGCGTTCGCGCGCAAGCTCAAGTCCCCGAAGATGACCGGCATCTGCCTGCGCGGCCTGCCGGGTTGGGGCGAGCAGCTCGCGCCGCTGGACACGGTCATCAATACGTTCGGCGGCCGCTGGTACGACCCGCAGTGGAACGCGCAGCTGAACACGCCGCAGGTGCAGAAGGCGGTCAAGTTCTACCTGCAGCTGATCAAGGACGCGGGCGAGCCGGGCGCGCCCAACGCCGGCTTTTCCGAGTGCCTGACGGCGTACAGCCAGGGCAAGGCGGCGATGTGGTACGACGCGACCTCGGCGGCCACGTCGCTCGAGGATCCGAAGGTCTCCACCGTCGTCGGCAAGACCGGCTACGTCGCGGCGCCCGTGATGGACACCAAGTCCTCGGGCTGGCTGTGGGCCTGGTCGCTGGCGATCCCCAACACCGCCAAGGACCCCAAGGCCGCCTGGGAGTTCGTGCGCTGGGCGACGTCGAAGGAGTACATCAAGCTCGTGGGCGAGAAGCTCGCGTGGGCGCGCGTCCCGCCGGGCAGCCGCCTCTCGACCTATACGTTGCCGCAGTACGTCAAGGCCAGCTCCGGATCGGCGCAGGCCACGCTCGCCGCGCTCAAGACCGCCGACACCGACCATCCGGGCAAGCTGCCGGTCCCCTACAAGGGCATCCAGTACGTCGGGATTCCCGAGTTCCAGGACCTCGGGACCAAGGTCTCGCAGCAGTTCGCCGCCGTGCTGGCCGGGCATGAGTCGGCCGACGCCGCCCTGAAGACCGCGCAGGCGCAGGCCCAGGCCGTCGCGGACGACGGCTACAAGGACTGAGGAGGTTCGAATGGCCACCACCGCACACCCGCCGGTGACGCTGACCCGGCGCGGCCAGAAGTCGGTCTCGCTCCAGCGCGAGCGCTGGAAGCGTCGCGGCCCGCTGCTGCCGGCACTGATCTTCACGATCATCGTCACGCAGCTGCCGTTCATCATCACGCTCGTCTACTCGTTCTTCAGCTGGAATCTGCTGCGGACCGAGGGGCGGCACTTCGCCTGGTTCGAGAACTACAGCCGGGTGCTGAGCGACCCGGCGACGCGCAGCGCACTGTGGGTCACCGTGGAGCTGACCGCGGGGGCAGTGATCCTCTCCCTGCTCGTGGGCCTCGGCTGCGCGCTGCTCGTGGACCGCAAGTTCCTCGGCCGCGGCGTGGTGCGCACGCTGCTGATCGCGCCGTTCCTCGTGATGCCGGCAGCCGCCGCGCTGCTGTGGAAGACGACGATGCTGAACCCGGTCTTCGGCATCGTGAACTGGGTCCTCTCGCCGCTCGGCGTCGGCGACGTCGACTGGGCGAGCCAGTACCCGCTGCTGACGATCATCGTCGTCGAGACCTGGCACTGGGCGCCGTTCATGATGCTGATCCTGCTCGGCGGGCTGCAGAGCCAGGACCGCAGCATCCTCGAGGCGGCACGCGTCGAGGGCGCGGGCGCGTTCCAGATCTTCCGCTACCTGACGCTGCCGCACCTGCGCCAGTACATCGAGCTCGGGATCGTGCTCGGCTCGATCTACATCGTGCAGACGTTCGACTCGATCTTCATGATCACCCAGGGCGGGCCGGGCACTTCGACCACGAACCTGCCGTTCGCCCTCTACCTGAAGGCGTTCCGGGCCTTCAATGTCGGCCAGGCCGCGGCGCTCGGCGTGATCGTGGTGATCCTGACGATCCTCGTCGCGACCGTGGCGCTGCGGGTCGTGTCGCGGATCTTCCAGGACGAGGGCGTCTCGTCGCGGGTCATCGACGTGGCGGCGTTCCGTCGCCGCGAGAAGGCGGCGACGTCATTCCAGCGCCGCGAGAAGGAGGCGACGTCATGAACGTGGGGTCCTCGAAGCGTGCGGGCGCGCTGTTGTCGGCGTGCGCGTGGATCGTCGGGCTCGGGATGTTCTTCCCGATCCTGTGGATGGTGCTGACGGCGTTCAAGCACGAGCGCGACGCCTTCACCACGCCGCCGAAGTTCATCTTCTCTCCCACGCTGGATCAGTTCCGCGCGATCTTCGACGGCGGCCTGGGCACGGCGCTGGTGAACTCCGCCTGGACGACGATCGCGTCGACGATCGTCGTGCTGCTGCTGGCCCTGCCGTGCGCCTACGCGCTGGCGATCCGGCCGGTGGAGAAGTGGCGCGACGTGCTGTTCTTCTTCCTCTCCACGCGGATGCTGCCGGTGGTCGGCGCGATCGTCCCGATCTACGTGATCGCGCGCGACACCTCGATGCTCGACAACGTGTGGACGCTGGTGATCCTCTACACCGCGATGAACCTGCCGATCGCCGTCTGGATGCTGCGATCGTTCATGAGCGAGGTGCCCGGCGAGGTGCTGGAGGCGGGCCGCGTCGACGGCGCGAACCTGCGCCAGGAGGCGAGCCGGATCATGTTCCCGATGATCGCGCCGGGCGTCGCGGCGACGGCGCTGATCTGCGTGATCTTCGCGTGGAACGAGTTCTTCCTGGCGGTGAACCTGACGTCCGTGCGGGCACAGACCGTGCCGGTCTTCCTGGTCGGCTTCATCACGAGCGAGGGCGCGTTCTGGGCGCGGCTGTCGGCCGCGGCGACGCTCGCGGCGATCCCGGTGCTGCTGGCCGGGTGGATCGCGCAGCGGCAGCTGGTGCGCGGGCTCACGCTGGGGGCGATCAAATGATGCAGGCCGTCGTCATCCCCGAGCCGGGGAGCATCTCCGTGGAGGGCGTCCCGGATCCGACGCCGGGCGCCCGCGACGTCGTCGTCGCCGTCGACGCGTGCGGCATCTGCGGCACCGACATCCACATCCTCGACGGCGAGTTCGGGCCGACGGGATACCCGATCGTCCCCGGACACGAGTTCGCGGGCGAGGTCGTCGCGGTCGGCCGCGAGGTCAGCGGCCTGTCCGAGGGCGACTTCGTCTGCGTCGACCCGTCGCTGTTCTGTGGCGTCTGCCGCTTCTGCCGCGAGGGCCGCGGGAACCTGTGCGAGAACTGGAACGCCATCGGCGTGACCGTGGACGGCGGCTGCGCGGAGTTCGTGTCCGTGCCCGCCGCCAACGCGTTCGCGCTCCCGCCGGACGTCGAGCGGCGCTTCGGCACGATCGTCGAGCCGCTGTCGTGCGCGGTGCGCGGGTTCGACCAGCTGCAGGTCCGGCTCGCCGACCACTACCTCATCTACGGCGCGGGCACGATGGGGCTGCTGCTGACGCAGCTCGCGGCCGGTGCGGGAGCGGGATCGGTCTCGGTGGTCGACCGCAACCCGGACCGGCTGCCCCGGGCCACCGCGCTGGGCGCCACGCACGTGGCGACGAGCGCGGACGAGCTCGAGCGGAGCGCATGGGAGGTCGTGATCGACGCGACCGGCGTCGTGCCGGCGATCGAGGACGGCTTGGGGCGCGTCCGGCGCGGCGGCACCTTCCTGATGTTCGGCGTCGCCTCGGAGGACGCGACGGCGACCGTCTCGCCGTTCCGGATCTACAACGACGAGATCCGCATCATCGGCTCGATGGCCGTGCTGCACTCGTTCGAGCGCGCCCGCGACCTGCTCGTCGCCGGCGCGGTCGACGCGGGCGCCCTGCTCACGCACCGGCTCGGGCTGGGCGAGTACCCCAGCGCGATCGAGGCGTTCCGCTCGGGATCGGGGCTCAAGATCCAGGTGACGCCAGGCGGCTGAGCGCGGACAGGAGCTGCTCGCGATCCTCGCGGTCGAGCTGCAGACCGTCAGGTCGCTCTGCGAGCGCTGAACAGCGGCTCGCCGAGCGCGCCGGGGTCGACCTCGACGCCGAGGCCCGGCCCGGTCGGCGCGGCGCCGCGGCCGTCGCGTGAGCGCGGCTCGTAGCCGGCGACGTGGTCGAGCGTCCAGTCGTTCATGAACGACGCCATCAGCAGCTGCTCGGGATGCGTGCTCGCGGCGAGGTGGGCGACGGCCGCGGTCGTGAGATCGCCGCCCCACGAGTCCTCGATCGTGAAGCGCAGCCCGAGCCGCTCGCCGAGGTCGCGCATCAGGCGTGCCGCGGTGAGCCCGCCGACGCGGCCGAGCTTGAGGTTGATGGCCTCCATCGCGCCGTAGGCGCGGATCAGCGCCTGGACGTCGGTGATCACCTCGTCGAGCACCATGGGCAGCGTCGTGCGGTCGCGCACGACGAGGCACTCCTCGAGTGTCGGGCAGGGCTGCTCGAACAGCACGCGGTCCAGGCCTTCGAGCGCGCGGGCGGCGATCGTCGCGTCCTGCAGGCGCCAGCCGCCGTTGGCGTCGGCGATCACGACGTCGCCCTCCTGGGTCGCCTCGAGCACGGCGCGCACGCGCGCCGCGTCCTCGCGCGGGTCGGCCCCGAGCTTGAGCTGGAAGCGGCGGATCCCCTCATCCCGCCGCGCGCGCACGTGCGCGACCATGTCGTCCACCGGACCGAGCGGGATCGCGACGTAGAGCGGGAAGTCCGGCGCGCGCACGCCGCCGAGCAGCGTGCTCACGGGGACGCCGGCGGCGCGGCCGAGGACGTCCCAGCATGCGATGTCGACGGCCGACTTGGCGTAGCCGTGGCCACGCAGCGCGCCGTCCATCGCGTCGTGCACGGCGGCGAGGTTGGTCGCGTCGACGCCCAGCAGCGCGGGCGCGAGCTCGCCCAGCGCGGCGCGCGCGCCGGCCGCGGAGGCGGGCAGGTAGGTCGCGCCGAGCGGACACGTCTCGCCGTGACCGGCGATGCCGTCCTCGGTCTCGATCCGCACGACCGTGCTCGGCAGCGACGCGATCGTGCGCCCGCCGGACATGACGTACTCGCCGTGCGCGTAGCGCAGGTCGTACCCGTAGACGTCGACGCGCTCGATCCGCACGGCGCGCGAGCTTAGCCTGAATCCAGGCTTATCCGCCGAGCATGCGCCGGACGGCCGCCTCGTCGACCCCGCGCTCGCGCAGCCAGGCGGCGACGGCGCCGTGGCGCTGCAGGATCTCGAGCAGCAGCCGGCCGTCGACGCCGGGGTTGCCGAGCTCGCCGGCGACCGCCCCGTCGAGGCGGACCGAGACGATGCCCGCGGGCTCATGCGGCGCGGTGGCCGGCCGCTCGCCCAGGCGGCGGGTCAGCTCGGCGCGGACGTCGCGCGGGGCGGCCCCGGCGCCGAGCAGTATCCGGCGCGCGAGCGCGTCGGGCTGGCGCAGGATCGCGAGCAGCAGATGGGCGGCGTCGGCGCGCTCGTGCCCGAGGCGCATGGCCTCCTCGATCGTCTGGTGGAGCGCGTCGTGCGCCGCCGGCGTGAACGCGAGCTGGCCGCGCTCGCCGTCCTCCCCCATGCCGACCATCCGCACGACCTCGGCCCGCGCGCGCTCGCCCGTCAGCCCGTGGCGGTGCAGCAGCGCGGCGGCGTCGTCCTCGCCGCGCGCGATGCCGACGAGCAGATGCTCCGTGCCGATGTGCGCGTGGCGCATGAGCCGCGCCTCGTCGCGCGCGGCGTCGACCACGTCGCGGGCCTGATCGGTGAAGCGCTCGAACATCGCCGCAGAAGACTAGTGTCGCGAGCCGTGGATCCGGCTGCTGGCGGCGGATCTCCGGCACGGGAGACTAGAGTCGCGCCATGGCCTTCAACGTGACGGGCGATGCGTACGACCGGTTCATGGGGCGCTATTCGCGCGTGCTGGCTCCCCAGCTCGCGGACCTCGCGGGCGTGACCGCGGGACAGCGGGTGCTCGACGTTGGGAGCGGGCCGGGGGCCCTGACCGCGGAGCTCGTCGCACGGCTCGGCGACGATGCGGTGTCGGCGGCCGAGCCGTCGGCGAAGTTCGTCGCCGCGCTGCGCGAGCGGCTCCCGGGCGTGCGCGCCGAGCAGGCGGCCGCCGAGGCGCTGCCGTTCGGCGACGGCGAGTTCGACGCGGCGATCGCCCAGCTCGTCGTGCACTTCATGGCCGATCCGGTCGCCGGGCTGCGCGAGATGGCGCGGGTGACGCGGCCCGGCGGCGTGGTCGCGGCGTGCGTGTGGGACCACGCCGGCGAGCGCAGCCCGATCGCGGTCTTCTGGCGCGCGGCGCGCGAGCTCGATCCGGGCGCGCGCGACGAGTCCGAGCTTGCCGGCGCGCATGAGGGGCATCTTGCCGAGCTGTTCCGCGAAGCCGGCATCGGAGAGCTCGAGGAGGCGGTGCTGGAGGTCCCGTTCGGGCCGGCGAGCTTCGAGGAGTGGTGGGAGCCGTTCACGCTCGGCGTCGGGCCCGCGGGCGAGTACGTCGCCGCGCTGGACGAGGACGCTCGCGCCACGCTGCGCGAACGCTGCCGCGAGCTGCTGCCCGGCGCGCCACGCGCCGTCGCGTGGGCCGCGCGCGGCGTGGCCTAGGGAGCGCTGCCTAGAGCGGCTTGCGGCCCGCGTAGCCGGCGTCGAGCTCGTGCCAGTACCCGATCTCGGGCTCGTCGTCGACCCAGCAGAGGTAGGCCTCCTCCCCCTCGCGGACGGTCGGGAAGTCGATCAGCCCGCGCTCGAGGTCGCGCAGGATGATCTCGCGCGAGGAGAGCGCCCCGAGCCCCGCCTGGAGCTCGACGAACGCCTCGCCCACCTGGCGCCCGGGCCGGCCGCCGCCGTTGCCGGGCGCGCCGCCGGCCAGCGCCTCGCGCGCCTCCTCGTCGGTCAACCGCGCATGGGCGTCGCGCATCGCCGTCAGCCGGTCCGCGACCCAGGGCAGCAGCGCGCTCGCCTCCTCGAGCGAGTAATGACGCCGGTGCCGCATCGGTCGAAGTCTGCCTGACGGGGCGGCGAGAACGCGGAGCGGGCGCGGCGGGAGCCTCCGGCGGCCGGAGGCTCCCGTGACCGCTACGGGCTCGTCGTCGACAGCGTGAACGTCAGCGTCTTCGAGTAGCTGCCCGTGCGCAGCGCGTCGGTGTCGCCGATGTGCTGCCGCACGCCGATCGCGACGCTGTCGTTCGAGATCGGGGCGGTGTAGGTCAAGAGCGTCGCCGGCGAGGCGCCGACGGAGCTGTAGGCACCGGCGTTCGCCTTGGCCTGCAGTGCCGACGGCAGCGAGAACGCGCCGTTGACGAGATGCCCCGGAGCGTTCGAGCTCTGGTCGCTGACCGACAGTGCCGCGTCGCCGGCCGTCGATACCACGGTGGCCGCGATGGTCGTGTCGTAGTCCTTCGCGATGCCCGCGGCGAACGGGCCGAAGGACTGCGAAGCGCCGAGCGAGAGCGTCAGCGTCGCGGGAACCGTGCCGCCCACCGGGACGGTCGGCGGGGCGACGATCTTCAGGTCGGCGTGGTTGACGTCGAAGAAGACGTTCCCGACCGCCTCGATCTTGATGCGCGCGTGATCGGACACCAGATTCGGGACGATCACGCCGGCCGAGCCGTCGTTGGGCGTCGACGCCGCGAGCACGTACGGGAACGTCGCGCCGCCGTCCGTCGACAGCGTGATCCTCACGTTCGCCGCGTTGACGGGCGCCACGTCGGTGCCGTTGACGTCCCACGTGATCGTCTGCGGCGAGGTCCCGTAGAGCGACTGCGGGATCGACTGCGAGGTGACGCGGAACGGCCCGGCGAGCGGCGCGACCGCCACCTTGGTCTCCGCGCTGCCGATGCCGCCGCCGCCGAGCCGGCCATCGCGGGCCGTGAGGCGGAAGGTCATCGTGCGGTCGCTGAGGAACCCGGTCCAGTCGGCCGTCGGGAGGAACTCCGAGAAGCAGTCGACGGTCGCGACCGGCACGGCCGTCGGGGCCGGCGGCGCCGCCGGGCAGCGCCCCGTGGCGGCGTTGGTGTTGTCGGCCAGGATCTGGTCCATGTCCGGGAACACGCGCGTCGGGTTGCGGTCCACGCCGTTCTCGCCCGGCGACGGCGACTGCAGCGTCCCGTCCGCGGTGACGTTGGCGTACTTGCCGAACTGGCGGAACAGCGGCCCGTTGGCCTTGGTGTTGTTGACCAGCGCCGTGCCGGCGGCGGCGCCCCGGTCGTTCTGCTCCCACATGTAGGTGACCGTGTCGCCGTCGGGATCGGTCGCGCTGCCCGTCAGGGTGAACGGCGTCCGCGTCGGGATCGTCAGCGCCGCGGGCACCGTCACGTCCGGCGCGTGGTTGCCGGTGGGCGTGAGGAAGTAGCCCTGGTTCTGGATCGCGCCGCCGCGCGCGGTCTCGCCGACGAAGCCGCTGCCGCCGGTGACGGCGAGCGTGACTGGCGGGAGGTCGACGCCGCCGAGCGTGCCGCCGAACGTGATCTGGAACCCGGTCTCGTCGAAGACCGAGCCCGCGCCGGCGAACGGCGCCACCGAGGCCGTCGTGCCGGGCGGGAAGATGCCGGCCCCGCCCTTGAGGCTCTCCGCCACGGTGCCCGCGGTGCCGCCGGTCCCGCCACCGACGGTCAGGGCGTCGACGTCCTTGTTCTGCAGCGTGCCGGCGAATAGCAGCCGGTAGCCGGAGTCGGCCGGCGCGCCGGCCGTGACGGTCGCTCCGGCCGGCCACGTGGAGACGCCGGTGCCGCCCTTGGCCAGCTCCCGCACCGCCGAGGTGCATGCGTCGGTGCAGTTGACGATCGCGAGCGCGGGGACGTCGGTCGCCGCCGAGGCGCCGGCGAACGTCACGGTGAAGCCGCCGTTGCCGGCGTTCGCCACCGCCGCGCCTCCGGCGAAGCCGGGGATCGCGTTGATCGCGGCCGCGACGTTGGCGTTGGAGACCGCCGCGCCGCCGGCGCCGAGCACGGTCGAGGTGTTGCCGCCGAGCGAGATCCGGAACGACTGCGAGGTCCCGTTGAACGAGCCGAGCGTCACCTGCTGCTGCTCGTTGCCGCCCTGCAGCGCGTTCTGGATGCCCGCCGCGGTGTCGTTCTGGCCTCGCACGATCGGCGCGGTCGCGGCGCCCTTGTAGCTGAGCGTGTAGGCGTCGCCGTTGGCGTCGTAGCCGGTGAGGGCGACGTTCTGGATCTCGCTGCCCTGCACCGTTCCTTGGATGTCCAGCGCGGTGTAGTTCGCGCCGCGCACGAACGGACCTGCCGTCAGCTGGCCCGACTTGAGCGTCAGCGAGTCGCTGCCGTCGAAGTCGCGCAGCGAGATCGTCTGGGTCTCGTTGATGTTCGGGCGTGACGAGGACGTGTACGCCGTGATCTCGTCGAAGCTGCGCTGCGACCAGTAGGGATCGCTGTGCGGCTGGAGGTTGTCCTGCTGGCAGATGCCGGCGTACGCCATGATCGAGGAGCCCGAGCCCGGCTCGACCGACGTCGCCGCGCTGCGGTTGCCGCCGGAGCAGTTGCTCTGCGTGCCGTTGAAGGTGTGGTTGCCGGCGAACTGGTGGCCCATCTCGTGCGCCACGTAGTCGACGGCGTAGTAGTCCCCGACCGGCGTCGGCACGCCGGTGCAGCCCTGCGCCTTGTTGAGGCCGCCGACCACGCCGAGGCTGGCGACGCCGCCGCCGGACTTGCCGAGCGCGATGTGCCCGATGTCGTAGTTGCTGGCCCCGATGATCTGGCCGATCACGATGCGGTTGCGGGAGAGCAGGCCGCTGCCGCAGGTGGAGAGCTGCGACGTCGTGTAGCACGCGGCCGAGCCGCACGGGCCGTTCGCGTCGGTGGCCAGCGCCGGCGTGTCGAGGTTCAGCTTGTCGGTGCCGTCGATCAGCACCAGCCGGATCGCCGTCTCGTCCTCGTAGACCTGGTCGACGCGGTTCATCAGCGTGACCTTGGCCGCGGTGACGTTGGCGGGGCCGCCGAAGTACGTGGCGTAGGACGGGTCGGTCACGAGCGCGAGGCGATACGTGCGCAGCTGGATCGCCGGGCCGGCGAGCGCCTTGGCGCCGATGTCGAGCGGGTCGGTCTCGCCTTCGGGCCCGCGCTCGGCGAACTCGCCGTGCGCGTTCTCGAGGTCGCGCCCGTAGTAGCTGACGTAGACGCTGTCGTCGAGGTGGTAGTACGGGTCGACGTACCACGCGCCGTCCGGCGAGCGCACCGAGGCGTGGAAGCCGAGCGGCGTCGTGTCCGCCCGCACCGTGGCGGACGGGTCGTCGAGGCCGACGCCGGCGTAGGTCTTGATCTCCGGGTGCCTGGCCGCGAGTCCCGCCTCCATGATCGGCGCCTCCTCGACGGCGAAGCGCTGGTAGCCGCCGTCAGGCGCCGGGAGCGAGATGACCGTCTTGGAGCTCGCCGCGGCCGAGCGCGACTTGAGGCCGCTCCTCGGCGCAGTTCCGAGATCCGCCTTCAGCTCCGGCTTGTCGAGCCTGAACGCGCGGACCGCGTCCGCCTTGATCTCGGCGGGCGCCCCGCTCGCCGACGTCGCGGGCGGGGAGCCCACCGGGCTCCAGACGCCGCCTTGCGCGTGTGCTCCGGCCGGCGCCAGCACGGCGATCGCCGCCGCTGCGCCCAGCGCGAAAATGGCACGTTTGACCGATCCCTGCATCTGACCCCTCTCGTCCGCTCAGTCCCTGAGCTCCTCGAGGGCCCATCCTTCACTCCCGCGGCGTTCAGGTCAAGGTTCCGCGAGCGTGTCGAGACCCGCAGAGTCCTCGTACGATCGTCCACGCAATGGCGCGGGGCTCCCGGCTCAGATCGATCACGCGGCCACGCGAACCGCGCAGGCAAACTGACCCCTCCTCACCGGCGCAGTCCGCCCGCCCCGCTAAGCCGCTGCGCGGACGCACGCCGCGTCGGACGTGAACGCCCCGAGCGTCGAGGGCGGCGCGAGGTAGCGGAAGACCGCGTCCGTCTCGGCCTTGCTCGCCCGCGCGGCGGCGCCGTCGCCCTCAGCAGCGGCCCGCTGCCGGCGCTGCTCACCGCGATGGAGAGCTGGAGGCCTCGTCGACCCGCGCCGCGGGCTCGCGCGCGAGGATCCGCACCACCGCCTGGTTGCCGGCCGTCCGGCTGAGCGCGATGACGTGCTCCGCGGTCGTCAGCGGACCGGACGGCGCCGGCGCGCTGCCGGGCTCGGCGAGCGGGGGCGCCGGCCCGTGGACGCGCTCAGGCATGCCAGGCGAGCACGCCGATGCCGCGCATGTCGAGCCGGATGCCGCGCGGCGTCTCGGCGAAGCGCAGCAGGACGGCCTCGCACGCGGCGCAGCGCACGATCGTCCCCATCGCCTCGCCGTAGAGCATCGCCGCGCCGAGCGGGCCGCGGTTCCCGCACGCCGCGCAGGTCGCCACGGCGGTGGTGACCTCGTGCGTGAAGATGTCGCCGAGCGGGCCGGCGGCCGCGTTGCCGTCGAGGTGCGTCACGTCCTCAGCCTCCCGTCGCGCCGAAGCGCTCGGTCCGGATGGTCGCCGAGTCGTGGCCCAGCGCGACGAGGTCGTTCGCGACCGACTCGACGAACGCGGTCGGACCGCAGACGTACGTGCGCGCGCCTCGATCGGGGCTGAAGGCCACGTCCGCGAGGATCTCACGGTCGACGCGCCGCGTATAGCCGGACCAGCCGGCGGGCGCGCGGCGCGTGTAGGTGAACACGAGCTCGGCACCGATCGTCGCGAGCTCGTTGGCGTAGAGGACGTCGTCAGGATCGCGGGCGGACACGAGCAGGCGTGCTTCGACGTGGCTGTGCGCGTTGCGGCGGTGACGCAGCATCGACATCAGCGGCACGAGTCCGGAGCCGCCCGCGATCAGCAGCAGCGGCGCGGTCTGCTCGGCGCTCCAGACGAACCAGCCGCCGAACGGCCCGCGCACGTCGAACCGGTCGCCCTTGTGCGCGATGTCGACGAACCACGGCGACACCTCGCCGTCCTCGAGCCGCTCGACCGTGATCCGCAGCCCGTCCTCGGGCGCCGAGGCGATCGAGTAGCTGCGCTGCGCCTGGTAGCCGTCGTCGGCGGTCAGCCGCACGTCGACGTGCTGACCGGCGCGGTGGCCGCCCCAGCCGTCGACGTCGAGCACCAGCGTCGCGGCGTCGCGCGTCTCACGCACGACCTCCGCGATCCGCGCCTCGCGCCACTCAGTCGCCGGCATACCGCTGCTCGCGCCACGGGTCCCCGCGGTCGTGATACCCGAGCGTCTCCCAGAAGCCGGGCTCGTCGTGCTCGGTGATGCGGATCCGGCGCACCCACTTGGCGCTCTTCCAGAAGTAGAGGTGCGGGACGAGCAGGCGCGCGGGGCCGCCGTGCTCCGGAGGGAGCGGCTTGCCGTCGTAGGTGTCGACGACCCACGCCTTGCCGCCCGTGAGGTCGTCCAGCGCGAGGTTGGTCGTGTAGCCGCCGTCGCACTCGGCGACGGCGAAGCCGCCCTGCGGGTGGATCCCGTCCAGGAGCGCGTCGACGCTCACGCCCTCCCACGCGGTGTCGAACTTCGTCCACGACGTGACGCAATGGATGTCCTTGGTGATGCTCTCGCGCGGGAGCGCGTGGAACTCGTCCCACGTCCAGCGCCGCTCGCCGCCGACCGCTCCGTAGACCGCGAAGTCCCAGCGCTCGGTCGGGACCCGCGGCGTGGGCCCGGCGGAGAGCACCGGGAACCCGCGCTCCAGATACTGCCCGGGAGGGAGACGACCCTCGTCGGCAGGCTCGGCGTGACGCCGGAAGAAGCCGCGTGTCATGTCATGGGCAACCTAGCCGATCGACTGCCTGGCGGCCGCGCGGGCGAGCGCGCGGATGCCCTCGCCCGGCTCGCCGTCGACGCGGGCAAAGCCGCCGAACTGGGTGCGCAGCAGATCCACCGTCGCGGTGCGATGCGCAACGTGCGCAACAGGCGGTGCGCGGTGGAGACCTGCGCGCGTGATCGTTGTCGCGGGCCTGGCGGGGGTGTGCGACGGACCTTCGAATAGTTCGAAGGTTCGTAGGGCACCCCCTTGGCGCGTGCGCGGCGATGATCGCTCGCGCGCGAACCGGCCGCCCCGGTGATCGAGCGTGTCCGTCAGCCCGGCGAGCCAGATGGACTCGCGCTCCTTACCAGCGCAGTTCGCCGATCCTTCCACGCGTCTGCGCGATCTCCGCGCGCCGCTCCTCGGAGGTCGGCGGACCGCGCTGCGCGTGGCCGCGCGATCGTTCTGGGGGCATGGCGAGGGGGTGGGTCGCTCGCGCGCGAAGCGACCGTGCCGGTGACCGGGCGTGTCCGTCAGCCCCTCGGACGGTGCTCACGCGCTGACCGCGTAGAGGCCGGGCTGGCCCGAGACCTGCTTGCCGTGCGACGTCACCCAGCTCGTGATGGCCGAGCCCCCCCCGGTCCGGGCCGCCGCCGGTGCCGGAGACGAGCACGTACTTCAGCTCGCCCTCGGCGATCATGGCCTTCAGCTGGGCGAGGGTCGGCGCGTTGTCGCCCCCGCTGAAGCCGCCGATCGTCACGACCGCCTTGCCGGTCTGGATGATGATCGGCGCCGTCGTGTGCGAGCTGGTCGCCGCGACGAGGTACTTCGCGCTCCCCTGGTGCTCGACGAGGTAGGAGATCAGCGAGGCGCTGACCTGGCTGTCGCGGCCGCCCCGCATCACGCCGCCTGGCGGAGGCCCGCCGCCCATCCTGCCGCCGAAGCCGCCCCTCGACGCGCTCGCCGGCCCCGCCGTGACGTTGTCGCCGTTCAGCGAGCGCGAGAGGCTCGCGATGCTGTAGGACGCCGGGCCCGCGGCGAGCGCGAACGCCCCCGCGACGGCGGCGACGGCCAGGACCGCGCGCGGCGCCCGCACCCGCAGCGCGAGCGACGCGGCCACGGCGAGCACCGCGGCGACCGGGATCGCCACGCGCAGCCAGCCCGCGAAGTCCGGCGTGCGCGACAGCAGCGAGGCGGCGAGCCACGCGGTGCCGCAGACGGTCGCCGCCAGCAGCGCCCACGCCGCCCAGGACTCCCGCGCCCAGCGCCACAGCAGCACGACGCCCGCGCCCGAGAGCGCCGCCACCGCCGGAGCGAGCGCGCTGACGTAGTACGGGTGGAAGATGCCCTTCTGCGAGCTGAACACGGCGACGTGCACGAGCGCCCAGACGCCGAACAGGATCCACAGGGCGCGCCGGCGCGACGTGCGCGGCGCGCGCCAGGTGACCCACAGTCCCGCGCAGAGCGAGACGAACGCCGGCGGGAGCAGCCATGCGACCTGGCCGCCGACCTGCGCGTCGAACATCCGCCACAGCCCCGCGGCGCCGCCGAAGGTCGCGCCGCCGCCGCCCATGCCGCCCTCGGATCCCGTCAAGCGCCCGAAGCCGTTGTAGCCGAGGATGAGGTTCCAGACCGAGCCGTCGGTGCTGCCGCCGATGTAGGGCTTCGCCCCGGGCCACAGCGACACGGCGACCGGCCAGGCCACGCTCACGGCGACCATCGCGAGCCCGCCCACGGCGAGCTGCCGCATGCGGACCGAGAGCACGGGACGCCCGGCGACCAGGTACGTGACGGCCAGCGCCGGCACGACCATCCAGCCCTGCAGCATCTTGGTCACGAAGGCGAGACCGACGACCGCGCCGCACCAGGCCAGCCAGCGCGTCCGCCCCGACTCGAGCGCCCGCACCAGCAGATACGCCGACAGCACCAACAGCAACACGAGCAGCGCGTCGGGGTTGTTCACGCGCCCGATCGCGACGGTCACCGGCGTCAGCGCCAGCGCGACGGCGGCAGCCACGCCCGCGGCCTCGCCGAGCACGCGGCGGACGGTCGCGTAGAGCAGGCCCACCGAGGCGACGGTGCACAGCGCCTGAGGGAGCAGGATCGCGAAGCTCGAGAACCCGAGCACGCGCGCCGAGAGCCCCATCAGCCACAGCGAGAGCGGCGGCTTGTCGACGGTGATGAACGAGCCGGGGTCGAGCGCGCCGAAGAACCACGCCTTCCAGCTCTCCGACCCGGCGCGCGCCGCCGCCGCGTAGTACTCGTTCGAGTACCCGTTGATCGTCAGGTTCCAGAGGCACAGCACCCCGGCCAGGACGAGCACCCCGAGCAGCCACGGATTCAGGCGCAGGCGAAGGGAGGCGGCGCGCGGCCGCGACAAGGCGATGGTCGACATATGCGTCAGCGCTCCATGACGGGGCGATCGATGTGATGGACGCGGTGCGCGCGGGTGAAGACCCAGGTGCGCAACGCGATGTAGCGGGTGACGGTCGCGGTGATCGAGGCCGCCACGAGCACGGCCAGCTCGATCGCGGCCGGCGCCGACCCCCACAGCCCGCGCAGCACGGCGAGCGCGCCGGTGGTGAGCGCCAGCGTCAGGACGAACACGAGCGCCCCGCGGACGTGATCGCCGACGAGGCCCTCGCGCCCGCGCACGCCGAAGGTCAGCGCCCGGTTCGCCGCCGTGTTCCCCACGGCCGTCACCGCCAAGGCGACGGCGTTCGCGCCGCCTGCGCCGAACGCCCCGCGAAGCGCGAGGAAGAGCACGGCGTAGGCCAGCGTCGAGAGCACGCCGATGCCCATGAAGCGCGCGACCGGCCCGGCGATCAGCAGGCGCCCGACGCCGCGCAGGTCGGCCAGCGCGGTCGAGACGATGTCCACGCGCGAGTCGGGGTCGTCGATCCAGTCGACGGGCACCTCGTGGATCCGCAGCCCGCGCCGCTGGGCGAGCACGAGCAGCTCGGTGTCGAAGAACCAGCCCTCGTCGCGGACGTCGGCGAGCAGCCCGCCGAGCGCCTCCCGCCGGACGGCCTTGAAGCCGCACTGCGCGTCGGAGAAGCGGGCGCGCAGCACCGCGTGCAGGATGCGGTTGTAGGCGCGCGAGATCAGCTCGCGCTTGGGCCCGCGCACGACGCGGGCCCCGTGCGCCAGCCGCGACCCGATCGCCAGGTCGCTGTGGCACGAGAGCAGCGGCGCGACGAGCGGCAGCAGCGCGCGCAGGTCGGTCGAGAGGTCGACGTCCATGTAGGCGACGACGCGCGCCTCGCTCGCCGACCACGCGGCGCGCAGCGCGCGCCCGCGGCCCTTGCGCTCCAGGCGCAGGTGCTCGACGCCGGGGAGGTCTGCGGCGAGCGCGCGGGCGATCGCGGGCGTCGCGTCGGTGCTGGCGTTGTCGGCGATGACGATGCGCCAGCTGAACGGGAACGATTCGCGCAGGAAGCGGTGCAGGCGCCGGATGCTCCGCTCGAGCCCGTCCTGTTCGTTGTAGACCGGGACGACGATGTCGACATCCCGCACCGCGACCGCGCGGCGAGCGGGGCTCGGAGACGGGGCAAGCTCTTGCATGGCCCCAGCATCGGGTCCGGCGCTCGGAGCGGGCTGGGGCGTGCCTGAGAGGTTCCTGGGCAGCGTCCGGCGCGGTGGGCTATCGGCCCGACTGAGGCAGCTCGACCACGAACGACGCCCCGCCGCCGGGAGCGTTCGACGCGCTGACGAAGCCGCCGTGCGCGGAGACGATCCCGGCGACGATGGCGAGCCCGAGCCCGGCGCCGCCCTTGCCGCGCTCGCGGCCGCCCTCGGCGCGCCAGAAGCGCTCGAACAGCGCGTCGGAGTCGTCCGTGGGCAGGCCCGGGCCGTGGTCGCGCACCTCGATCCGCACGCCGGGGACGACCGACACCTCGACCGGCGTTCCCGGCGGCGTGTGCACGAGCGCGTTGCGGAGCAGGTTCGCGAGCACCTGACGGAGCTGGTCGGCGTCGCCGAGCACCTCGGCGGGACGCTCGACGTGCAGCGCGATGTCGCGGTCCGGCGCCGTCGCGCGCGCGTCGTCGACCGCGTCGCGCGCGAGCTTGGCCATGTCGACCGGCGCGTGCGGCGCCTCGCGCAGCTCGTCGAGGCGCGCGAGCGTCAGCAGGTCCTCGACGAGCACGCCCATGCGCGCGCCCTCGTTCTCGATCCGCCGCATCGCCTTGCGCACGTCCTGCTCGGAGCGCGCCGCGCCCATCCGGTAGAGCTCGGCGTAGCCGCGGATCGAGGCCAGCGGCGTACGCAGCTCGTGCGACGCGTCGGCGATGAACGCCCGCAGCCGCTCCTGCGAGGCCTCGCGCTCCTCGAACGCCTCCTCGAGCCGGTCGAGCATCGCGTTCAGCGACATGCCGAGCCGCCCGACCTCGCTGCGCGGGTCGGTCGTCTCGACGCGGTGGGAGAGGTCGCCGCCGGCGATCGCCGCCGCCGTGTGGCCCATGCGGTCCAGCGGCAGCAGGCCGACGCGCACGACGATCCACGCGAACAGGCCGAGCAGGAGCAGCACGCCGGCGATCACGAGCCCCTCGACGAGCAGCAGCCGGTTGAGCGTCTGGTTCGTCGAGTGCAGCGGGACGGCCACCACGTTCGTGTCGCCCTGCGGGTCGAGGTGCGCGAGCACGCGGTAGCTCGTGCCGCCGGCGCTCACGGTGACGATGCGATCCAACGGCAGCGAGGACGGCAGGTCCGGCGGCGTGCCGCCGGCGTCGTAGCCGACGAATCGGCCTTCCCACGGCCCCGCGCGCGGGCGCCGCTGTACGTAGGTGCCGGGCGCGGGGCCCTCGCCGGGGGGCGGCCCGCGTCGCGCGCCGTCGTGCCCGAACCCGCCGTGCGGGTCGAACGGCTTGCCCTCGAGCACGTTGTCGACGACGGCCTGCGCGCTGCGCACCTGGCGGTCGACGCCCTCGAGCAGGAACGAGCGCTGCTCGGCATACGTGACCGCGGCCAGCACGATCAGCCCGGCGGCGGCGAGCGCGAGGACGCCGGCGACCAGCCGCCCGCGCAGGGAGACGATCATGCGCGCGGGGGCCTGAGCGTGTAGCCGACTCCGCGCACGGTGTGGATCAGCGACGGTCCGTGGACGTCGAGCTTCTTGCGCAGGTAGCTGACGTAGGTCTCGAGCACGCGCGCGTCGCCGCCGAAGTCGTAGTCCCACACGTGGTCGAGCAGCTGCGGGCGGCTGAGCACGCGGCGCGGGTTGAGCATGAAGTAGCGCAGCAGCCGGTACTCGGTCGCGGTCAGCTCGACCGGCTCGCCCGCGCGCGTGACCTCGTGGGTGTCGTCGTCGAGCTCGAGGTCCTCGAACACGAGCCGGCTCGAGTCCGCCTCCGCCTGGCCCGTCCGGCGCAGCACGGTGCGGATGCGCGCCACGAGCTCCTCGAGGCTGAACGGCTTGGTGACGTAGTCGTCGCCGCCCGTCGTCAGGCCGCGGATCTTGTCCTCGGTCGCGTCGCGGGCGGTGAGGAAGATGATCGGGACGCCGGCGCGCTCGGCGCCGAGCCGCTTGGCGACCTCGAAGCCCTCCATGTCGGGCAGCATCACGTCGAGGACCATCAGGTGCGGGCGGAACGAGGCGACCGAGGCGAGCGCGTCGGCGCCGGTGTGCGCCGACTCGACCGCGAAGCCCTGGAAGCGCAGGGCCATCGTGATGACGTCGACGATGTTGGCTTCGTCGTCGACCACGAGGACGCGGTTGGGTTCGGCACTCATCGCGGCGAGTATCGGCTCGGAGCCTGGGAGTTTCCTGGGAGCCTCCTGGTGACAACCATAGACTCGCCGCATGGATGACAAGGTGAGCCTGGCCGAGAAGATCTCGCTGCTCGAAGGGGTCTACCAGCCGGGGATCGTCGGCTACATGAACGACTACAAGCTCGCCGTGGTGCGGATCAAGGGCGAGTTCGTCTGGCACAAGCACGACGACACGGACGACTTCTTCCTGGTCCTCGAGGGCCGGCTCACGATCCGGCTGCGCGATCGCGACGTCGTGCTCGAGAAGGGCGAGCTGTTCGTGGTCCCGCGCGGCGTCGAGCACTGCCCGTGCGCAGACGAGGACACGCACGTGCTGCTGATCGAGCCGCGCGGGACCCTGAACACCGGCGACGCCGGTGGCGAGCTGACCGTCGCCGAGCGCGAGATCTAGCGGGGCCATCCGCATGCGCGCGATCGTGATCACCGCCAACGGCGGCCCCGAGGTCCTCGAGCCCCGCGACGAGCTGGACCCCCGGCCCGGTGCCGGGCAGCTGCTCGTCGAGCTCGCGGCGGCCGGCGTCAACTTCCGCGACGTCTACGAGCGCGAGGGGCGCGGCGCGGCGTACAAGAACACGCCACCGCTGATCTGCGGCGCCGAGGGCGCCGGCACGGTGCTCGAGGGCGCCGGCGACTTCTCCCCTGGCGACCGCGTGTGCTGGGCCGCCGCCCCCGGCAGCTACGCGGAGCGCGTGGTCGTCGACGCGGACGCGGCGGTCCCGGTGCCGGACGGCGTCTCGGCCGAGCAGGCCGCCGCCGTGCTGCTGCAGGGCATGACCGCCCAGTACCTCTGCACGTCGACGTATCCGGTGCAGGACGGCGATGACGTGTTGATCCACGCCGCCGCGGGCGGCGTCGGGCTGCTGCTGACGCAGCTCGTCAAGCGGCGCGGCGCGCGCGTGATCGCGACGACGTCGACCGAGGAGAAGGCCGCGCTCGCCCGCGCGGCCGGCGCCGACGACACGATCGGCTACGAGCGGTTCGGCGAACGGGTGCGCGAGCTCACCGGCGGGCGCGGCGTGGCCGTCGCATTCGACTCGGTCGGCCGCACCACGTTCGAGGAGAGCCTGTCGGCGCTGCGCCGGCGCGGGCACATGGTGCTGTTCGGCGCCGCCAGCGGCGCGCCGGATCCGTACGAGCCGGAGGCGCTGCGCAAGGGCTCGCTCTACCTGACCCGCCCGGGCCTGCCGGACTACACCGCGACGCGCGAGGAGCTGCTCGAGCGCGCGGCCGACGTGCTCGGCCGGGTCGCCGGCGGGGAGCTCGACGTCCGCATCGGCGGCCGCTACAGGCTCGCCGACGCGCGCCGCGCACACGAGGACCTGGAAGCGCGCCGCACGACCGGCAAGCTGATCCTGCTGCCCTGAAGTCGCGCTTCCGACGCACGAGCACCGCGGGTAACGAACCTCGCGTTCCCGTGCGCCCGAGGGCCCGTTTCCAGCGCTAACCGTGGTTGTCGGGTCCCCCGAGATACTGGTGCAGGTCGGCCCCGACCAGCTCGGTCTTGGGCAGGAAGTCGGCGATGCCGTCGACGGGGCCGACCGAAGGATCGGTCGAGGTCAGCAGGATGCGCAGGCCCGGCGCCTCGGCGATCAGCTCCCGCGCGAGCTCCGGGCCGTTGGTGTCCGGCAGGTTGACGTCGAGCAACAGTGCGGTCGGGCGCTGCTCGGCGCACGCGGCGCGGGCCTGGGCCCCATCGGCGGCCTCGCCGGCGACGCTCAGGCCGCGCGCTTCAAGCAGCGTGCGCGCGATCCGCCGGAATCCCGGGTCGTCATCCACGATCAAAACTCCATGGCCCATGCTCCTTCAACAGCGTACGGGCGGGATCGGCGCGCAGCCATCGGGCAATCCCGATAGTTCAGGGGGACCCGCCGCGCGGCACGGCGGGTCCTGGCGAAACGTCTGGTCCTTTGACCAGCCTTCTTGTCGGTGTTTCCCACCGAAAGGAATACCCCGTGGGAACCCCATAAGATCTGCGCGTGGCGAATGTCGCCGTTCCCGCGCCGCCGGCGGAGGTCGCGCGCCCCGACTTCCAGGTCGTCCCGCTCAGGGGCCTTCCGATCGTCGGCGTCCTGTTCGCCGCGCTGATCGTCGCGATCGCCGCCAACGAGCTGTGGCCGCTGGAGTTCCTGCACGTCGTCTTCGGCGCGGCGTGGACGGTCATCGACCTCTTCGTCGGGCTCGTGCTCGGCCCGATCCTCGGCCGGCTCTCGATCCCCGCGCGCGTCGAGCTGACGACGAAGCTGATGCCGAAGATGGTCCTGATCATGCCCACGGTCGTGACGATCACGCTCGCGGCCGGCTGGCAGCTCGGGCACCTGCTCGGCACCGTCGATTCGAGCTACGCCAACCACGACTGGATCGTCGCGAGCTACATCGTCGTCGGCATCATGGCCGTGATCGCGCTCGGCCTGCTCGAGCCCGCGAACGTCGCGGTGCTGATCGAGCTCAAGAAGCCGCGCCCCGACCCGCGGGTGATCGAGCACCTGATGAAGCGATTCATCTACACGGCCGGCGCGACCGGCGTGATGCAGGTCGCGACCCTGGTGATCATGACCAAGATCGCGACGGGATGACCGAGCGGCGGCTCCCACCGGTGACGCAGGTCGGCATGACCTCGCTGGCGCTGATCGTGGCGGGAGGCATCTACCTCTCGGCGCACCTCCCGAACCGCGTGCCGCTCGCGCCGGCGATCGTGCTGCTCGCCGCCTCGGCGCTGCTGCTGCTGGGCAACCTCGTCTCGCTGCAGCGCGTCGAAGGCTTCGCCTGGGACCGCTTCATCGACGTCGCGAAGTGGGCGCTGCTCGCGTACGCGATCACCGCGGGGCTGATCGAGTACGCGTTCGTCCGCAACCACCTCTCCGGCGGCCCGCTGATCGTGCTGACCCTCTCGCTCGTCGTCTACGCGGTGCACGTCCCGATGCTGATCGGCTTTACCGTCGCGCGCTACGCCTAGGGCGCTAGAGCGTCTCGGAGTCGATCTCCAGGAAGTCGTCGACCTCGCTGTCCCAGCGCTCGGAGACGAACTTCACGTGCTCCGGGTGCTCGTTGTAGGCGGCGTAGGCGTCGCGGTCGGCGAACTCCATCGTGAGCGCGAAGCGGTACTCGTTCTTGGGGCTCACTTCGCGCATCAGCTCGAACGCCTCGACGCCGGGGATCGAGGCGAGCGCGGCGTTGGCGCGCAGGAAGTCCGCCTCGGCCTCCGATCCCTCGTCGTGCCTGAGCCGGAAGACGACGGAGTGACGGACGCGTCCAGGTGTGAGTGTCGGCATGGGGCGGCAGTCAACCACGCGGCGTCGGACGGAAGACGCGACCCCGCGCGATCACGGAGTCGAGCAGGTCGGCGTGGTCCGCGTCCCCGCCGATCGGACGCGCCTCCAGTCCCGGGTAGCCGATCGCCGCACGGATCTCGGGGTTGAGGAAGTACGCGCCGGGCACGATCGCCGTGAGCACGCCCCAGCCCTCAGGATGCGCGTCGCGAAGGCGCGCGATCGCGGCGCCCGGCGCCAGTCCTTCGACCTGCTCGAGCGCCGTCGCCAGCGGCTCCGCGAGGTCGGGCCGCGCGGCCAGCAGCTCGTCGAGGTAGCGATCCGCGACTCCCGCCTCGGAGGCGGACGGCATCCCGCTGCCGGCGGGGATCAGCTCGTCGGCGAGCGCCCGCAGCTGCGCGCGGTTCATGCCGCCACCTGCTGGTCGCGCCGCGCCGCGATCAGCTGCTCGGTGAAGCGCAGCGCGAGCGCGGCGATCGTCGCCGTCGGGTTCATGCCCGCCGACGTCGGCCAGACGCTGCCGTCGAACACGTAGAGGTTCGGGACGTCATGCGTGCGGCCCTGCGGGTCGACGACCGACCTCGCGGGATCGGTGCCCATCATCGCCGTGCCGAGCAGGTGCCAGCCGGTCGCGCGGATGAACGGCGCGACGACCACCTCGCGGGCGCCGGCGGCGAGCAGCGACTCGCGCGCCCGCGCCTGGTGGAACTCGACCAGCCGGCGCGAGTTCTCCGACAACCGGTACTCGATCTTCGCGCCCGGCACGCCCTGGGCGTCGGTGCCGACCGGGTCGAGCACGACGCGGTTGGACTCCTCCGGCAGGTCCTCGGCGATGATGCCCCACATCGCCGAGTGGCCGAGCCGCGCGCGCACGGCGTCCTGGAAGCCCTCGCCCCAGATCGCGTTCTCGGCGCCCCACGGATACGCGCTCGTCATCGAGAACGGCCCGCCGGTCGGCTGCAGCCCCCACTTGGCGCCGCGCACGAACCCGCGCGACTCGTCGGTCTCGTAGAACTCGAGCGAGTGGATGTACTGGCCCCAGGGACCCTGCCAGGCGCGCATGTCGTCGTCGAAGACGCCGACGACCGTGCCGAACGGGTGCATCATCAGCCGCTTGCCGACGAGCCCCGAGGAGTTCGCGAGATCCGAGAGCAGCAGCAGCCGCGGCGTCCCGATGCCGTTCGCGCACAGGATCGTCACGCCGGCGCGCACCTCGTGCTCGCCGCCGTCCTCGTCGAGGTAGACCGCGCCGCCGACCAGGCCGTCGGGTCGGATGGTCAACTCGCGCACACGCGCGCGCACGCGGAGCTCGACGCCGAGCTCGAGCGCCGCCGGCCAGTGCGTGATGTCCGCGGTGCCCTTGGCGCCGTCGGCGCACGCCTGCAGGCAGGTGCCGCGCTGCACGCACGGGTTCAGCCGCCCGTAGGGGCGCGTGGCGATCGCGAGCGGCGCCGGCCACCAGTGCCAGCCGAGATCGTTGTGGGCGCGCGCCACGCGCCGGCCGGCCGGGCCGAGCGGGACGGGCGGCAGCGGCGGTCCCTCGCCGGGCGGGAACGCGGTGTCGCCGGCGAGCCCGGAGATGCCGAAGTCGCGCTCGACGCGCACGTAGTAGGGCTCGAGGTCCTCGTAGGTGAGCGGCCAGTCGTCGGCCACGCCGTCGAGCGTGCGCACGCGGAAGTCCGACGGCATGTTGCGCTGCCACTGGGCCGCGTAGACGACGGTCCCGCCGCCGACGCCGTTCCACATCAGCGCCGTGATGTCGGAGTCGGAGTCGTCGACCGGGTAGTCGCCCGGCGCGTTGCGGACGTTCGGATCCCAGCCCCAGTCGCGCCCCGCCGTGAGCGGGAAGTCATGCCGCGTGACCGTCGCGCGCGAGTAGTCCGGCCAGTCGCCCTGCTCGAGCACCAGCACCTTGAAGCCGTCCTCCGCGAGCCGCTTGGCGGCGATCGCGCCGGACGGACCCGCCCCGACGATCAGGACGTCGGGGTCAGCCCCTGAGCCCATTGCCGTTCTCCTCCTTTAGTTGTCCATCATCACCGCGTCGGCGGCGCGCGGGCCGAACACCAGCCCGAGCGCCAGCCCGGCGACGTAGCGCGGGCCCTGCAGCCCGCCGGCGTCGCCGCCCGCCGCGTACAACCCCTCCACCGCGCGCCCGTCGCGGTCCAGCACCCTTCCCCACGCGTCCACACGCACGCCGCCGAGCGGGAACGTGAGCGTCGGCTGCACCTCGACGGCGTGCAACGGCGGCTCGCGCAGCGGCAGCGGCTCGGCCGGCAGCGGCGCGTCCTGCGGCCCTCCGAACTCGTAGGAGATCAGCGTGCGCTTGAGCCCGGCGGCGTCGAAGCCCCAGTCCGCCACGCGCGCGACCAGCGCGTCGGCGGTGTCCGCCGACGCGAGGTTCGCGCCGAGCTCGGACGCCAGCGCGAAGCGGTCGATCACCTGGCCGTGCGGATACGGCGGCCCGATCACGTGCTCGCGCCGCACGCGCTCGTCGCACAGCAGCACGGCGCGCATCCCGGGCAGCCGCAGCGCCGCCTGGTTGGAGACCTCGTCGCCGAGCGACTCGTCCGTGAAGCGCCGGCCCTGGAGGTCGGCGAGGATCGAGTGGCGGGAGTGGTACTGCGTCAGCGGCAGGTAGTGCTCGGGCTCGAACGCGGCCAGCGGCGCGGGCACGAGGTGGCCGTAGAAGCCGCCGAGCCCGCGGCTCGCGGCCGCGCCGGCGGCCGCCGCCAGGCGGAAGCCGTCGCCCGTGCTGCCCGGGTTCGAGCGCAGGAGCATTCGGTCGGCGTCCCAGCCGAGGAAGCGCTTGACCAGCTCGGAGTCGCCCTGGAAGCCGCCGGTGGCGAGCAGGACCGCGCGCGCCTCGACGTCGCCCGCGCCGGTCACCGCGCCCGTCTCGCCGAACCGCAGCGCCCGCACCGGCGCGTCGAGCCTGATCTCTCCCCCGGCAGCCTCGATCGTGTCCACCCAGTGCCGGTGCAGCGCGTGGATGTCGGCGCGGTAGGCGACGCCGAAGCCCATCTGCCCATACCACCGCTCGCTGACCTCGACGCCCGCCGCGCGCACGCGCTCGACCGCGGGCTCGAGCCCCTCGACGAGCACGCGGCCGAGCTCGGGATCGCCGCCGGGGACGACCTCGCGCATGGTCTGCATGTCAGGCGCGGTCCAGAGGATCCCGGCCGACAGCGCCGAGGAGCCGCCGACGCGGCGCGTCTTCTCCAGCACGACGACACGCAGGCCCTGCTCCGCCGCGTGCGCGGCCGCGGCGAGCCCGGCCATGCCCCCGCCCACGACGACCAGGTCGATCATCGCTCCACCTCCGTAACGTAAGCGCCGTGGCGTCGCTCAACGACATCAGCCGGCACGCGGGCGTCTCGATCGCCACCTGCTCGCGCGTGCTCAACGGCTCCGCGCACCCCGTGTCGGCCGCGACGCGCGAGCGCGTACTGCGCGCGGCGCAGGAGCTCGGCTACGAGCCGAGCGCGCTCGCCCGCGCGCTCGCGACGCGCAGCAGCCGCATCGTCGGCGTGATCGTCGGCGACATCGTCGACCCGTACTTCGCCGAGATCGCGCGCGGTGTCGAGGACGTCGCGGCGCGGCTCGGTTACCTCACGATGGTCTGCAGCGCCGACCTCAGGACCAGCGCCGAGCTCGAGCACGTCAAGCTGCTGCGCGACTACAAGGCGGCGGGGATCGTGTTCGCCGGCAGCGGCCGCGCCGGCGATCCGAGCACGACCGCGCTCGCCGCGGCGGTCGCCGGCGCCCGCGAGGGCGGGACGATCGTCCTCGCGCTGGCGCAGCGCGACTTCGACGCGCCCTCGATCGTGTTCGACAACGAGGCCGCGGCCTACGACATCACCGCGTACGTGCGCTCGCTCGGGCACGCGCGGATCGCGTTCGTCGAAGGCCCGCCCGATCTGCACACGAGCACCCAGCGGCTCGCGGGCTTCAGGCGCGCGGGCGGCGAGGACCGCGTGCCGGGCGGCTTCTCCTACGAGGACGGCGTCGCCGCGGCCGACCGGCTGCTGGCGCGCGACCGGCTCCCCGACGCGGTCGTGGCGGCCAACGACGACGCCGCGATCGGCGTGCTGATGCGGCTCCGCGAGGCCGGCGTCGACGTCCCGGGCCAGGTGTCGGTCGCCGGCATCGACGACACGCGCCCGGCGCGCTTCGTCGCGCTCACGACGGTCACCGCGCCGCTGCACGAGATGGGCCGGCTCGCCGCGCAGGCGATCCTGGCCGAGGACGGCGGCGGCGCCGAGACCGTGCTCGAGCACAGGCTCGCTCCGCGCGCCACCACGGCGCCGCGCTAGGCCACGCATCGCTCGAACCGCTCGATCACCGTGCCCATCAGCTCCGCCCGCGGAAGGTCCCAGACCGCCGGGTTGAGGATCTCGACCTCGATCGGGCCGTCGTAGCCGGCGGCGTCCACGAGCCCGCGGATGCGCGCGAGGTCGATGATGCCGTCGCCCATCATCCCGCGCTCGAGCAGCGTGTCCTTGGTCGCCGGCAGCCAGTCGTTGACGTGGAAGCCGAGGATGCGGCCGGCGGCGCGCGCGATCTCCTCGTCGAGGTGCGGGTCCCAGAAGACGTGGTAGACGTCGATCACGACGCCGACGTGCGGATCGCCGATGCGCGCGGCCATCTCGGTCGCCTCGCCGAGCGTGACGATCGCAGAGCGCTCGCCGATCATCATCGGGTGCAGCGGCTCGATGCCGAGCTTCACGCCGTGTTCGATCGCGTGCGGGAGCAGTCGCTCGATGCCGCGCTCGATCGCGGCGCGCGCCGCGGCGAGATCGCTCGACGCCGGCGGGCCGCAGACCAGCACGAGCACGCCGGCGCCGAGCGCGGCGGCCTCCTCGACCGCGCGCCGGTTGTCCTCGTCGGCGCCGTCGGCGGTGAAGAAGCCGCCGCGGCAGAGGCTGGAGACCTTCAGGCCCGCCTCGGAGATCAGCCGCGCGGCCTCGCCGACGCCGATCTCCGCCAGCTTGTGCCGCCACGGCCCGATCCACTCGACGCCGTGCTCGGCGCACGCCTCGACCACCTCGGGCAACGACCAGCGGTCGGCGGTCATCGAGTTGAAGCTCAGCCGGCTCACGTCACGCCCGCGAGCGCGAGCACGTGGCGCATGCGCTCGCTCGCCAGCTCGGGATCGCGCAGCAGCCCGGCGCGGTCGGCGAGCACGAACAGCTCCGCCAGGTGCAGGACCGAGCGCCCGCTCTCCAGCCCGCCGACCATCCGGAAGTGCGACTGGTGGCCGTTGAGGAACGCGAGGAAGACGACGCCCGTCTTGTAGTACGGCGTGGGCGCCGAGAAGATGTGGCGCGAGAGCGGCACGGTCGGGGCCAGCAGCTCGTCGTAGCGCGCGAGGTCGCCCTCGTCGAGCGCGTGCAGCGCGGCCGCCGCGGCCGGCGCGATCGCATCGAAGATGCCGAGCAGCGCGTCGCTGCCGCCGCCGATCAGCTCCGGGTAGTCGAAGTCGTCGCCCGTGTACATGCGGACGCCTTCCGGCAGCCGCTCGCGCAGCGCCACCTCACGCCCGGCGTCGAGCAGCGAGACCTTGATGCCGTCGACCTGGGACGGGTTGGCCTCGATGATCGAGAGCACCACCTCGGCGGCCTCGTCGAGATCCTCCGTGCCCCAGTATCCGGCGAGCTGCGGGTCGAACATGTCGCCCAGCCAGTGCAGGATCACCGGCTCGCGCGCGCCGGCGATCAGCTCGCCGTAGACCTCGCGGTAGTCGTCGGCCGAGCGCGCGGCGCGTACGAGCGCGCGGCTGGCCATCAGGATCGCCGGCGCGCCCTCGCCCTCGATGAACGCGAGCTGCTCCTGGTAGGCGCGGCGCACGTCGTCCACCGACGCGCCGGCGCGCTCCAGCTGATCCGTGCCCGCGCCGCAGGCGAGCTTGCCGCCGACGGCGTGAGCCTCCGCGACCGAGCGCCGGATCAGCTCCTGCGTCGCCACCCAGTCCAGGCCCATCCCGCGCTGCGCGGTGTCCATCGCCTCGGCCACGCGCAGGCCGTGCGACCACAGGTGGCGGCGGAACGCGAGCGTCGCCTCCCAGTCGAGCCGCGCGGGCCCGGTCGGATCGCCGCCGGCGAGCGGGTCGGCGACGACGTGCGCGGCGGCGAAGGCGACGCGCGTGCGCGGCTCGGCGCCGAGCGCGGGCAGCGGCTCGCGCGCCGCCGGCTCGTACGCTTCGAGCGATCCGTCGGCGCGCGGGAGCGTGATCACAGCGCCAGCTCCGGCACGTCGACCCAGCGGCGCTCGCGCCAGGACTGCTCGCCGAGCTCGGCGAGCTGCACGCCGCGGGCGCCTTCGAGGAAGTCCCACGGGAACGGCTCGTCGAGCACCACGTGGCGCAGGAACGCCTCCCACTGGAGCTTGAAGCCGTTCTCGGGCGGCTCGGTCGCCGGCACCTCGGTCCACTGCGCGCGGTGCGCGACGGGATCGGGCAGGTCCGGGTTCCAGATCGACTTCGGCGTCGTCACCGCGGGCTGGACCGCGCACTCGCGCAGGCCGGCGACGGCACTGCCGTGCGTGCCGTCGACCTGCAGCTCGAACAGCTCGTCGCGGTGCACGCGCACGCACCAGGACGAGTTCATCTGCACGATCGCGCCGCCCTCGATCTCGAACATCGCGTACGCGGCGTCCTCGGCGGTCGCGTCATACGCGGCGCCCGCCTCGTCCACCCGTGCCGGGATGTGCGTCGCGGCCGTCGCGCACACCGAGCGCACCGGCCCGAACACGTTGTCCAGCACGTAGCGCCAGTGCGGGAACATGTCGCTGACGATCCCGCCGCCGTCCTCGCGCCGGTAGTTCCACGACGGGCGCTGCGGCTTGGGATCGGGCCCGGGATAGACCCAGTAGCCGAACTCGCCGCGCGCGGCGATGATGCGCCCGAAGAAGCCGGACTCGACGAGCCGGCGCAGCTTGACCAGCCCCGGCAGGAAGAGCTTGTCCTGCACGACGCCGACCTTCACGCCCGCGTCGCGGGCGGCCCGCGCCAGCACCAGCGCCGACTCGACGCCGGGCGTGACCGGCTTCTCGCAGTAGACGTGCTTGCCCGCCGCGATCGCCGCCTCCACCGCGGGAGGCCGCGCGGAGGTGAGCTGGGCGTCGAAGTAGACCTCGTACTCCGGCTCCGCCAGCGCGGCGTCCAGGTCGGTCGTCCAGCGCTCGAGCCCGTGTGCCGAGGCCAGGGCGCGCAGCTTGGACTCGCTGCGGCCCACCAGCAGCGGCTCGGGCCAGATCGGATCGCCGCCGGCGACGGCGATGCCGCCCTGCTCGCGGATCGCGAGGATCGACCGGATGAGGTGCTGGTTCATCCCCATCCGGCCGGTGACCCCGTTCATGATGACGCCGACGGTGCGTCGCGGTTCCCCGTGGAAAGCGTTTGCCACGGCCGCAGCCTAGCGCCCGATCGTCAGCCGAGCAAGCCCCGGAGGAACTTCAATCCATCGACGGCGATGGCGTCCTGCGTCTCCGCGAGCGGCCGCCACACGGAGGCCGCGGTCGCGATCGTCTCGTTGTCGGCCGTGAAGGACTCGATCACCACCGGGCCGTCGTAGCCCGTGCCGGCGAGCGCGTCGCGGAAGCCGTCCCAGTCGATGTGGTCCGCGCCCGGCGCGCCACGGTCGTTGGCCGAGGCGTGGACGTGGACGAGGCGCGGGCCGCCGAGCCGGAACGACTCGGCGAAGTCCTTCTCCTCCACGTTGGCGTGGTAGGTGTCGAGCAGCAGGCCGACCGAGCCGGGCAGCCCGTCGATCGCCTCGAGCGTCTGCTCGACCGTGTTGCAGAGGCTCGTCTCGTAGCGGACGAGCGGCTCCAGGCCGATCTTGACGCCGAGCTCGCCGGCGAAGTCGGCGACCGGCGCCAGGCTCTCGCGCAGCTCGGCGTAGAGCCGGACGCGGTCCTCCGGCGTGATCCGCCAGGTACGCCCGGTCGACGTGTAGATGGGACCGGCGATCGCGCCGGCCCCCACCGTCTTCGCGACGACCAGGCATTCCCGCAGGAACGCCTGGGTCGACGCGATCGTCTCCTGGTCGGCGCCGCACAACTCGCGCCCCGGAGCCATCGCGACCGCGATCGAGGCGCCGAGCCCGTGCTCGGCCAGCACCTCCGCGGCGCGCTCCGCACTCCAGTCCCCTAGCTGCTCGACCGGGAGCTCGACGACGTCGAACCCCCAGTCGCGCAGCCGCGGCGCGAGCTGGGCCAGCCGCTCATCGGTGAGCGGGGAGGTCCAGATCCATGTGTTGGCGCCGATCTTCATCGGCTACTGCTTCCCGCCCCACTTCTCGGGCCAGCCCGGCATGTCCTCGCAGCCGCAGTTCGCGTAGTACAGCGGCGGCATCTTCGGCTTGACGTTCTGGTCGAGGTTGTCCTGCGTCACGACCGGCTGCGGCAGGATCCACTCCTTCGGAACCTGCTCGCCCTTCAGGATCTTCGTGGCGGCGATGATCGCCGTGCGCCACTGGAAGTTCGAGTAGGTCGGGGCGATGGCCGTGAGGCCCTGATCCTTCCACTTCATGAGGAAGTCGTTCTGGTCCTCGCCGGTGATCGGCGGGACGTCCTGGCCGGCGTCCTCGAACGCTTCCACCGCCGCGACGGCGGTGGCGCCGGCGTCCATCCAGACGCCGTCGAGCGAGCCCTCGCGCTGGATGTAGTCGGACACGATCGACTTCGTCTTGGCCGCGTCGCCGTCGGTGAACTCAACGCCCACGACGTTCAGCCCGGCCTTGTCGAAGATGCCCTTGGCGCCCGACCAGCGGGTCTCGAGCACATCGACGCCCGGCAGGATCCGCAGGGCGAGGATCTTGCCGCCCTTCTTGACCTTGTTGCGCAGGAACTCGGCCGCGTCAGCACCGTAGGCGTAGCCGCCGATCGGGTGCAGGAACGTGACCGGGCAGTCGGTCTGGACGCCGCGGTCGAAGACGATCACCGGCACGTCGCTCTTGCACGCGGCCTCGACGGCCGGCGTCAGCGTCGCCGTGGTGTTCGGCGCGATCAGGATGATGTCGCACTTCCCGCCCGAGACCATCGCCTCGATGTCGGAGATCTGCTTGTCGTCCTTGGCCTCGGCGTCCACGACCGTGAACTTGCCGATCTCCTTCGTGTTGGCCGCCTCCTGCTTCATGGTGGTGAGGCCGTTCTGGCGCCACGGGTTGTCGCTCGCGGCGTTCGAGAAGCAGACGTTCCAGCCGGAGCCGCTCTTGGCCTTGTACTTCGACGTGTCGATCATCTGCGGGTCGATCATCTGCAGCCACGGCTTGTCGGACGGGCCCTCGGGCGTCGCGGTGCGCTGGGCCAGCTGCTTGTCGTAGTCGGCCTGGTTGAAGAACTTCGACTGCTCGCCGGTGCTCGACTTCGTCGCCGACGCCGCCGGCTTCGAGCTGTCGCCCGAGGTCGCGCTGTCGGACGACTTGTCGTCCGTCGTACCGCACGCCGCGACCGTGGCCGCGCACGCCAGCAGGGCCAGCGGCCCCGCCATCCTCCTCCACGTCATCCGTGTTCCTCCTCTGGTGGTTACGACTGGGTCATCGGGCGCCGCGGAGCCGATAGGCGGCGAATGCGACCGCGGCGATGATGATCACGCCCTGAACGGTGTCCTCCAGCGCACCTGAGATGCCCTGCAGGTTGAGCCAGGTGAACAGCGCTTCCAGCGTGAGCGCGCCGGCCATGGCGGCCACGACCGACCCGCGGCCGCCGCCGAGCACGACACCGCCCAGCACGCAGGCGGTGATGGCATCGAACTCCAGGCCTTGACCGACCTGCGCTGAGACCCCGGCGAAGCCGCCGAGCAAGATTCCCGCGAGCGCGGCCAGCGTCCCTGAGATCACGAACGCGGCGATCCGCACGCGGTCCACGCGCACGCCGGACAGGCGCGCGGCGAGGTCGTTGTCGCCGGTGGCGAGCAGCTGGCGCCCGTAGTCGGCGCGCACGAGCCACACCGCCGCGCCGCCGATCGCGAACATCAGCAGCACCGACCACGGCAGCTGGTCGATCACCGGGACGTCGTCGATGCCCTGGCGGCCGATCGACCGGAAGTTGTCAGACAGGGCGCCCTTCGGCGATCCGCCCGTCCACAGGAACACGGCTCCTCTGAGGATCAGCAGCATGCCGAGCGTCGTGATGAACGACGGCACGCGCAGGATCGTCGAGACGAAGCCGTTGAACAGGCCGACGGCCGCGCCGATGAGCAGCAGCAGCACGATCACCGGCCAGGCCTTCGACGGGTCGCCGTCGATCAGCCGCGCCGCGACCACCACGGTCACCGTCACGATCGAGCCGACCGAGAGGTCGAAGCCGCCGCTGATCAGCACGAAGTACGAGCCGGCGGCGAGGATCACCAGCGGCGCCGAGCGCTTCAGGTAGGCCAGGAACGGGCCCGGCTCGAAGAAGTGCGGGTTCAGGATCGCGATCCAGATCCACAGCACGAGCAGGATCAGGAAGATCGTCCCGGTGCTCAGCAGCGAGCTGATGAACCGGCGCGCGCCGCCCTCGGACTCGAAGGCGCGCGCGGAGCTTGCGGTCTCGGCGCTCATCAGTCCTTCTCCCCCAGCTTGCGCCGCGCGTAGACCGCGACGGCGGCGATGATGATCAGCCCGCGCACGACGTCCTTGAGGAACGCGTTGAGCTCGAGCTGGTTGAACGTGTTGTCGAGGACGGCGAGGATGAACACGCCGCCGACCGTTCCGATCACGCCGCCGCGACCGCCCATCAACGCGGTGCCGCCGAGCACGACCGCGGCGATCGACTCGAGGTCGTAGCCGCCGTCGGGACCGACCGTCGGCGTCCCGGCGCCGAGCCGGCTGGCGAGGAACAGGCCGGTGATCACGGCGGCGAGCGAGCAGATCACATGCGCGGCGATGATCGTGCGATGCGTGCGCAGGCCGGACAGCTTGGACACGTCCTCGCTGCCGCCGACCGCGTAGATGCGGTAGCCGAAGCGCGTGTAGCGCAGGATGAACCAGATCACGAGGACGACCGCGGCGAACAGGAAGATCGACAGCGGCAGCACGCCGAAGCGCGTGTAGCCGAGGTCCTCGAAGCTCTTGGGCACCGAGCCCGCCGGGCCGTCCCAGCGGTTGTCGATCAGGCCCTTGATGATCAGCGACGTGCCGAGCGTCGCGATGAACGCGTTCACGCGCAGCTTGGTGATGATCAGGCCGTTGGCGAGGCCGATCACGACGCCGGCGCCGAGCACGAGCATGATCGCCGGCAGCACGTTGGCGTCCTGCCCGTCCATCGTCGTCGCGCCGAGCAGCGAGGCGAGGCTGATGACCTGCGCGACCGAGAGGTCGAGCGAGCCGAGCATGATCACGATCGTCTGGCCCGCCGCCATGATGCCCAGCGCGACCGAGCGCTGGAGCATGTTCACGACGTTCGGGACCGTCAGGAAGGTCCCGCCGTGGATCGTCACGACGATCCAGGCGATGACGAAGATGCCGATCAGCGCGCCGTACACCGGCGCCGCGGGCGACGCGAGCACGCCCACCCGCCAGCCGGCGAGGGTGCGCGCGCGCCGTCCCGGTTCGGCGGCGGTGCCCGATGGGTCGACCACGGTCATGCGGCCCTCTCCGTGTATCCGGTCGCCAGCTCCATGATGTCCGACTCGCCCGCGCCCGCCGGCAGCTCGCCGGCCAGCGTGCCCTCGTGCATGACGAGGATGCGGTCGCTCATCCCGATCAGCTCCGGCAGCTCGGACGAGATCATCAGCACCGCGACGCCTTCGCGCGCGAGCTTGCGGATCAGGTCGTGGATTCCGGCCTTGGCTCCGACGTCGATGCCGCGCGTCGGCTCGTCGAAGATCAGGATCTGCGGCCGCGTCTCGAGCCACTTGGCGAGCACGACCTTCTGCTGGTTGCCGCCGGAGAGAAAGCGCACCTCCTGCTCGGGACCGCGGGCGCGCAGCTCGGTCACCGCGGCGAGCTCCTTGACGCTCATCAGGCCCTCGCTGGAGCGCCGCTTGCGCGCCGGGATCACCGTGCGCACCGCGAGCATCATGTTGTCGCCGATCGACTGCGCGAGCGCCAGGCCCTCGAGCTTGCGGTCCTCGGTGATGAACCCGAGCCCGGCGCGGATCGCGGCGCGTGGCGTGCGCAAGCGCACCGGCTTGCCGTCGACGAGCACGGAGCCGGAGGCGACCGGATCGGCGCCGAAGATCGCTCGCGCCAGCTCCGTGCGCCCCGAGCCCTGAAGCCCGGCCAGACCGACGATCTCGCCGGCGCGGACCGTGATGCTGACGTCGCGCAGCAGCGCGGTGTTGAGGTCCTTGGTCTCCAGCCGCACGTCACCGAGCTCCTCGGGCGTGCCGCGCGGCGGGAAGTAGCCGTCCAGCTCGCGCCCGACCATCAGGCGCACGAGCCCGCGCGAGTCGGTCTCGCCCGTCGGCAGCGTCTTCACCAGCCCGCCGTCCTTGAGCACCGTGATGCGGTCCGCCAGCGCGAACACCTCGCGCAGGCGGTGCGAGATGTAGAGAATGCCGATGCCGCGCTCCTGCAGGCGGCGCACGAGCGTGAACAGCAGCTCGACCTCGCTCTCGGCGAGCGCGGCGGTCGGCTCGTCGAGCACGAGCATGCGCGCGTCGAGCGAGCGGGCCTTGATGATCTCGACCACCTGCTGCTGCGCGACCGACAGGCGCCGCACCGGGGTGCGCGGGCCGAAGCTGGTCTCGCCGACCTCCTCGAGCAGCGCGGCCGTGGAGCGCTCCATCGCCCGGCGGTCGATGATCCCGCGCTTGACCGGCTCGCGGCCGACGAACACGTTCTCCGCCACGTTGCGCTCGGGCAGCAGGTTGAACTCCTGGTAGACGATCCCGACGCCGGCGGCCTGCGCCTGGGCGGGATGCGTGAAGGTCTGCTCGGCGCCGTCGATCCGGATGGTCCCGCGGTCGGGCTGATAGACCCCGGCGAGGATCTTCATCAGCGTCGACTTGCCGGCGCCGTTCTCGCCCACGATCGCGTGGACCTCGCCGGCGTGCAGGTCGAGGTCCACCCCGTGCAGCACCTCGACGCCGACGAAGCTCTTGGCGATGTCGCGCATCTCGAGCATCGGCGCGCCGCCCACCTCAGACATCCACCCACTCCCCCCTCTCCGCGGACACGAGCACCGCCGCCGTGACGTGCGCCTGCCGCACGCCGGCGGCGAAGCGCGGCAGCCCGTCGGGATCGGCGCCGCCGATCGCGGCGTACGTGTCGGCGACGAAGGCGTCGAAGCACTCGAGGTAGCCCTGCGGATGACCGACCGGCACGATCGCGTGCCGCGCCGCCGACGGGCTCAGGTGCGCTGGGTCCCGCCACAGCTCCTCGGTGCGCTCGCGGCGGCCCAGCCACAGCGTCTCCGGACGCTCCTGCTCGAAGCGCACGCTCGCGAGCTCGCAGCCGACTTCGATGTGCAGGTGGTTCTTGCGCCCCGGCGAGACCTGGCTGACGAGCATCGTCCCCAGCACGCCGCCCTCGGTGCGGAAGAGCATCACCACGAGGTCCTCGGTGCTGACGGGGCGCCGCTCGGCGGCGTCGCCGCCGCCCTGGAACGGACGCGCCCCGGCGCGCTGCGCGCGCTCGGGCACGACCGTCGCGCTCTGGGCGCAGACGGCGGCGATCCGGTCGCCGGTGATGAACTCGGCGAGGTCGCACCAGTGCGAGCCGATGTCGGCGAACGCGCGCGAGGCGCCGCCGAGCTCCGGATCGACGCGCCAGCTGTCGTCCTCCGGAGTGGAAAGCCAGTCCTGCAGGTAGCCGCCGTGCACCAGCCGGACGGCTCCGAGCTCACCCGCGGCGACCCGCGCGCGAGCCTCGAGCACCATCGGGTGGTAGCGATAGACGAACGGCACGGTCGCGACCCGGCCGGACGCCGCGGCCGCGGTGCCGAGCTCGGCCGCCTGCACCGCGTCGACCGCGAGCGGCTTCTCGCACACCACGTGCTTGCCGGCGGCCAGCGCGGCCAGCGCGAGCGGGGCGTGCAGGTGGTTCGGGGTGCACAGGTGCACGACGTCCACCTCCGGCGCGGTGACCAGCTCCTCCGCGACGTCGTATGCGCGGACCGCGCCCAAGCGCCCGGCCGCTTCCTCGGACCGCTCGGGCGTCGATGCCGTCACGCCCACGATCCGCGCCCCTGCGAGGCGCGCCGAGCGGGCGTGGACGGCGCCGATGAACCCGGCGCCCACGATCGCGACCTGAACCGGCGCTCGCCGTCCGACGACGACGGCGCCGGCCGCGCTCACACTTCTCTCCTCCATAGATGCGTCACCGTACCGCACCCTTTTGAACCGTGTCAAGCAAAAGCCTCGCTGCGTACCGAAGGTTTAGGTCCACTCATTCTTCGGGCCGAACTGCTTCGGCACCAGTTACGTCATAAGTCCCCGATGACAACGGCACCGCAGGCGGCCGGCTCTGACCAAGAGCCGACCGCCTGCGCAGTGATCGCTAGCGCCGCTTGAGCGTCACCGTGCGGGTCGACGACTTCGCCGTCCCACCCGCCGCCTTCAACCGAACGTCAAGCGTCGCCTTGACCGAGCCGCTCGCCGCGGCGAGCGCGCGCTTGACCTTCTTCGACGGCTTCAGCGTCACCGTCTTGCTGCCGGCGGCGCACTTGACCGTGCCCGTGGCCAGCGTGGTGCTCTTCAGGCGCAGCTTGCGCATGAGCGCGCGCGTGACCTTCAGGGTCGCCGAGCCCGACATCGTCTCGGTGCAGGTCACCCGCACCGCCATGCCGCGCTTGGTGAACGTCGCGACCGTCGAGGCGGCCGGCTTGGTCACGCCGAACCACGCCGCCTGCTTGGGTGCCGGGGGCGCGCCGTCGCCGCCGCCGTTGCCGCCGCCGCCCTGGACGGCCGTCACCGTGACCTGGACCGTGGCGGACGCCGAGGCGCCCTTCGGGTCGGTCACGGTCAGCGTCGCCGTGTAGACGCCCGGCGTGGTGTACGTGTGGGTCGCGGTGGCGCCGACGGCGTAGCCGCCGTCACCGAACACCCACTCGTAGATCAGGCCCGCGCCCTCCGGATCGCTCGCATGCGAGCTGAACCGGACCGTCAGCGGCGACGTGCCCGACGTCGGATCGGCGGCGACCTGGACCGACGGGGCCTGGTTGCCCGGCGGGTCGCCGACGACGACGGTCACCACCGAGGTGGCCGTGCCGCCGTGGCCGTCGGACGCCGTGACCTTGGCGTCGTAGGTGCCCGCGCGGGTGTACGTGTGCTTCGCCGACGCGCCGGAGCCCTTGGCGCTGCCGTCGTCGAAGTCCCACTCGAACGTCAGCGTGTCGTCGTCCGGATCGCTGGCCTCGGTGGTGAACGTCACCTCCACCGGCGCCGTGACATCCGACGACGGGTCCGCGAAGGCCTCGACCGCCGGCGCCAGGTTGCCGGGCGGGTCGCCCACGACGACCTGGACGGTGTCGGTGCCGCCGGCGCCGCTGCCGTCGGTGACCGTGACCTTCGCCGTGTAGGTGCCCGGGGTCATGTACCTGTGGGCCGGGTTCTGCTCCAGCGACGTGCCGCCGTCGCCGAAGTCCCACGCGTATGTGAGGCCGGCCGCAGGGCCGTCCGGATCGTTGCCCACCGCGGTGAACTGCACGGGCAGCGGGGCGTTGCCGGAGGACACGTCCGAGCTCGCCTCGACGGTCGGCGGGACGACGCCCGGAGCCGTCACGGTGACTGTGACCTCGGCCGAGGTCTTGTCGCCCTCGTCGTCGGTCGCCGTCACCGTCGCCTTGTAGGTGCCCGGCTTGGTGTAGGTGCGCGACACGTTGCTGCCCGCCGCGCCGCCGTTCTCGAACGCCCACTTGTAGGTGAGCGAGCCGCCGTCCGGGTCGTAGCCGCTGGCGGAGAAGCGCACCAGCAGCGGCGCCGCGCCGGAGGCCGGGTCGGCGGCCGCCTTGATCACCGGGAAGCCCGGGTCAGGCGTGTCGATGCTGAAGGCGATCGACTTCGTCGCCTCCACGTTGCCGGCCTTGTCGACCGAGCGGTACTCGACGGTGTGGTCGCCGTCGCCGGACACGGTGATCGTGCTCTCGAACGGGCTCGCGCCGCCGGTGTTGGCCTTCTTGACCCAGTCGCCCTGGGTCGAGCCGGTCTTCACGCGGTACTCGGTGTAGTCGACGCCGGACGGCGCGTCGCCGCCCGCGGCCGGCGACACGGTGGCGGTGCCGACCATGCCGGTCCACGTGCCGCCGCTGTAGACGGAGTGGATCTTGCACAGCCACGTCCACGTGCCGTTCTGCGTGAACGTCTTGGACACCGGAGCGTCACCCGGGAACTTGATCCCGTCGGTGACCTGCGCGAGGTCGCCGCCGGTCGGGTTCGGGTTGCCGCCCGGGGCCAGCACCCACACGTCGTGCGGGAAGTTGGCCAGCTCACCGAAGTGCCAGGTGATCTTGTCGCCGTTGTTCAGCGTCGCCGTGCTCGGGGCCCAGCGGTCGCCCGACGCGTCGATGTCGACCGTCTTCGCGGCCGGTCCCGACGCGGCGGGATCGGTCGCCGACAGCTTCACGTCGACCGGCCCGGAGTACGTGTGGCCCGGGCCGGGCGTCGCGGGATCGAGCGTCCCGGTGGTGACCGGGGCGGTCTGATCCGTGCTCGCCGAGGCGATCGTGAAGGACACCGACTTGGCGGTCTCCACGTTGCCGGCGGCGTCCGTCGAGCGGTAGTCGACGGTGTAGGCGCCGGCGCCCGTGAACGACGGCTTGTTGGCCGGGTCGTAGGTCATCCAGCCGGCCGCCGCCGTCTTCAGCGCCGGCGCGCCGAACGCGCCGAACGCGGACGGGGCGTTGACCTGGTACTCGGTCTTGGCGACGCCGGAGACCGGGTCGGTCGCGGTCAGCGTGAGGCCGACCGGGCCGGTGTAGGTGCCGCCCGCGCCGGGCGACGCCGGCTCGAGCGCCGCCGTCGTGGTCGGCGCGGCCTTGTCGATCTTGACCGTCAGGGTCTTGGTCGCCTCGACGTTGCCGGCCTTGTCGGTCGAGCGGAACTCGATCGTGTGGCTGCCGGCGGTCGTGACCGCGATCGGGGCCGAGTAGGCGGCGAAGGCGCCGCCGTCGACCTTGTACTCGGTCTTGTCGATGCCGGAGCCGGTGCCGTCGTTGCCCGCGAGCGTCACGCTGACGTCCGACGTGTACCAGCCGTTGCTGCCGTTCGGCGCGGCCGGGGCCGCCGTGGCGGTCGTCGCCGGCGCCGCGGTGTCGTTGCCCGAGGGGCAGTTGTCCGGGGTGACCCGGAAGTAGTCGACCTTCGCGACCGCCGGCGTCCCGGGGTACGGGTACGTCCCGCCCTGGCCCGGCCAGTTGTCCTGGGCGAGGAGGCCGATCCGCGAGCCCGCCGCGTCACGGCGCGGGCCGCCCGACGGGTTGAGGTCGAGCCCGCCGTTGACGGTCGGGAAGTCGACCCAGCCTGACGTCGCCGCGCCGGCCGGCGCCAGGATCTGGTACTGCGAGGTCACGGTGTTGGACCCGGACGCACGCGTGTAGCGCATCTTGATCGTCACCGGGCCGGTGTTGGTCGCGAGGATCTGGCTGCTGGTGCCGGCCACCCGCGAGCCCTCGGTCGTGGTGGGGTTGTCCTTGGACTGCTCGACGAAGATCCGCGAGCTTCCGAGGTCGTGCGTCAGCGTGGAGCGGAAGAAGTTGTTGTCCCCGTTCCACACGATCAGGCCGACGTTCTGCCAGCCGCCGTTGAGCTGCACGGTGAACTGCGTCTCCGCGGTCCAGTTGTCGCCCAGCGCGGGCAGGTCCTGGCCGAGGAAGTTGATCGGGCCGACCGAGGTCTGCGCGTTGGACGCGTCGATCTCGAAGTCGTTGGTCGGCAGGTTGAGGAAGCCGCCCGACACCGTCGGGGCTCGCGAGCCCGTGGTCGGCGTGCCGCCGTTGCGGGTGTGACGGATCCACTGCGAGCGCAGCTCGGTCCCGTCGAACTCGTCCGAGCGGTCGCACACCGGCAGCTGGATCTTGAAGGTGACCGACTTGGTCGCCTCCACGTTCGCCGCCTTGTCCGTCGAGCGGAACTCGACGAGGTGGGTGCCGCTGTTGGAGATCGTGACCCGGTTGTTGAACGGGCTGTCGGCGTTGCCGTTGGTCAGCGTCTGCCAGTCGCCCGCGGTCCCGTTGGTGGTGACGCGGTACTCGGTCTTCTCGACGCCGGCCGAGCCGGCGCCGCCGTCGGTCGCGGACAGGTTCACGTTGACCGCGGTGTCGTAGGTGTCGCCCGACGCCGGGGCGGCCGGCTGCAGCGTGGCCGTCGTGGTCGGGGCGTCCGTCTCGCAGGTGACCGGATCCGGGGTGACCCGGAAGTAGTTCACCTCGGCGACCGCCGGCGTGCCCTGGTAGGCGCCGGCGCCCGTCGAACCCGGGAAGTTCGACTGGGCGATGATGCCGATCCGCGATCCGGCCGCGTCGCGGCGCGGGCCGCCGGCCGGGTTGAGGTCCAGCGTCCAGTTGCCGCTCGAGCCGTAGTTGACCCAGTCCGGCGAAGCCACGCTCGCCGGGGCCATGATCCGGTACTGCGCCGTGACGTTGTCGGAGCCGCTGACGCGGGCCATCCGCATCCGGACGGTGACCGGCTGCGAGTCGTTCGGCAGGATCGTGGCGTTGTTGCCGCTCTGGGCGCGAGAGCCCTCGGCGGTCGTCGGGTTGTCCTTGGACTGCTCGGTGTAGATGTTGTCCGCGCTGAGGCTGTGCGTGATCGACGTGCGGAAGAAGTTGTTGTCCCCGTTCCACACGATCATGCCGACGTTCTGCCAGCCGCCGTTGAACTGCACGGTGAACTCCGTCTCGGCGGTCCAGCTGGAGCCGAGCGCCGCCAAGTCCTGGCCGATGAAGTTCACCGGGCCGACCGACGTGTTGGCCGCGGCGGCGTCCAGCTCCCAGTCCGCGGTCGGCAGCTTCAGCGTGCCGCCGGACAGCGAGAGCGCGCCCGCGCCCGTCACCGGCGTGCCGCCGTTGCGGGTGTGGCGGATCCACTGCGAGCCGAGCGTCGTGCCGCTGAACTCGTCCGAGCGGGTCGCCGGGCAGCCCGCGCCCGAGATCACGCGGAACGTGATCGTCTTGACCGCCGAGGTGTTGTTGACCTTGTCGGTGGCGCGGTAGTCGACCGAGTACACGCCCGGGACGGTGAAGTCCACCGGCGCGCCGTAGGTCTGGTACGCGGCGCCATTGATGCGGTACTCGATCTTGTCGACGCCGGAGCCGGTCGCGTCGTCCTCGGCCGTCAGCGTGAGCTTGGCGGAGCCGACGAAGTAGTCGCGCTGGTCCTTGTTGCCCGAGGTCGAGGCCGACGCCGTCGGCGCCGTCTCGTCATGGATCTCGAGCACCTTGAACGTCGCCGTCTTGACCGCGGAGACGTTGTCCTTGCGGTCGGTCGCGCGGTACTCGACCGAATAGTCCTTGGCCTCGTTGAACGTGACCGCACTCGTGTACGCGTGCCAGTCGGCCTCGCCGTTGACCCGGTACTCGATCGACTTCACCCCCGAGCACCCTGAGTCCTGCGCGGTGAGCTTGAGCGAGGCCGAGTTGACGAACGTGTTCGGCTGGCCGGGGTAGGCCTGGCCGGTCGCCTCGTGCGAGACGCTCGGCGCGTTGGTGTCCGTCAGGCACTCGTCCTGGACGTTGAACGAGATCTTCACGATCTGCGTCTGGTCGGAGGCGCTCGTGTTCCCGCGGCAGCAGCCGACCGAGAAGCGCGCCAGATACAGCTCGCCGTCCGGGCCGAACTGCGAGCCGATCACCAGGCTCGCGTTCTGCGCGGCCGACGTGGCGCCCGAGTTGTACGGGAGCCAGTCGTTGACGCGCAGCACCTGGTTGTTGTCCTTGCGGAGCTGGACCTCCTTCCAGAACCCGTTGTCGGCGCCGCGGTTGTTGATCAGCCAGGCGCCGTCGTAGTAGCGCGGGAAGGCGCCCGGGCCGGCGTTGGCGTCGTCATAGCGGTAGATCGGGCCGGTGATCGGCTGCATGCCGCCGGCGTTGAGGTCGCCGAAGTCGGCCGTGCTCTGGCCGCCCGAGGCACCCGGGTACTTCTTCCAGATCGTCGCGGGGACGGCCGGGCCCGGGAGCGTGTCGAGACCGTCGAACGTCGGGTTGACGGGAGTCTGCCCGTCCGGCGCGTAGCGGATGTCCGACGGCAGCGAGGTCAGCGAGCAGTCGTACTGCTGCCCGGTCGTCGTCTGGTTCGCGTAGTTCCAGCGGAAGTTCGTGTTGGCCGGCGAGTCGTCGCCCATGCAGAACGGCCAGCCGAAGAAGCCCGGCTTGCTGATCAGGTTCCACTCGCAGGTGCCCGCCGGAGACCGGTTGACGCCGTTGGAGCTGTTGTCATGGCAGTACTCGCCCATGCCGATCAGGCCGGGGTTCGCCGGGTCCGTGTGGACCGTGAACGGCTGGCGGAAGCCCATCGCGTAGATCTCGGGCCGGGTCTTCGCCGTGCCGACCGGGAACATGTTGCCCGCCGGGATGTCGTACGTCGCGGCGACGCCGGGATCCGTGCCCGAGGGGATGTCCCCCTGCTTGGGCGTGATGCGGATGATCTTGCCGCGCAGGTCGGCCGTGTTGGCCGCCGTCTTGCGGGCGTCCCAGCGCTCCTGCGAGCGGTAGTCCAGCGGCGTGTAGCCGTTGTGGCCGGGAGCGTTCGGCGAGACGTCGTCGCCGATGCCGAGGTAGAGGTTGCCGGCCGAGTCGAAGTCGAGCCCGGCGCCGCCGACGTGGCCGGGGCCGGAGTCCTGCGGGCCGCCGGGGAAGCCGGACGGGTTGCCCGAGATCTTGGACTTGGGGACCTTGATGATCACGCGCTCGGAGCCCGGCACGACCGACGTGCCGTCGGCGGTGAGCGTGAAGCGGCTGATCTGGTTGTAGCCCACCGTCTGCGCGTTGCCCGAGGTCGGCCAGTTGTCGTTGGGACCGGGCCGCGGCGAGTAGTAGACGAAGAGGTTGCGCTTGTTCGGGTCGTTGAGGTCGAAGCCCGGCTGCAGGCTCATGCCGAGGACGCCGTCCTCGGAGTTGGCGTGGTCGGCGCGGGTGAGGATCGTCGCGACCGTCGTCTTGTTGCCGGCCGGCTTGGCCGGGTCGTACATCTTGATGTAGCCCTGCGACTGAAGGCCGATCGGGTTGCCGATCTCAGACCAGTAGACCTTGCCGTCCTTCGCGACGTCGATCCCGATCGGGTTGTTCGCGTCGGGGACGATCACGGTGCGGGTGTAGGAGGACCAGACCGTGGCAGAGCAGTCGGACTTGCGGCCGTCGCCCGCGACCCAGCGGACGCCGCCGACGATCATCTTGACGAGGTTGTTGTTGCCGCCGTTCTCGGTGTAGGAGGCGCCGAAGTGGCCCTCGCCAGTGACCCACGTGCGGCCGTCGTTGTAGGACTTCGGCGTGCCGGTGTTGTCGTTGACGTTGTCGCCGTCGTAGAGCTTGCACCAGGCGATCGGATGGTCCTGGCCCATGGCGTTGCCGCCCGGCGTGTAGGTCCGCTCGTCCAGGTTGGCGAGCACGTGGTGGTCGCCGCGGACGTCGCGGTTGTAGTTGTAGTGCTCGTCGCCGAAGCCGTAGGTGTCCGGGAGATCGCGTGTCGCGAGGTGGTTGTTGTCCTCGACCTGGACCTGCGCGACGTTCGACAGGCTCGTGGCGGCGTGACCCTTCATCGTCGTGCCGACGACCGAGTTCGGGTTGTTGCCGTCCCACCAGTCCCAGGTGGTCTGGCCCGTGCCCATGTCGGTGGCGTTGTGGATGCCGGCGATGCCGCCGCCGTTCTGGACGTACTTGACGATCGCCGCCCGCTGGGCGTCGTTCCACAGCGGGCCCGGCGGACCCGAGGAGGCGTTGAGAAGAACGATCGCGTCGTAGCGGGCGAGGTTGTCGTCCGTGAAGATGCGCGGGTTCTTGTCGGCGTTGTCGCAGTTCCCCGCGGCGCCGCCGTTGGCGTTGCAGTCCTCCCAGTCGACCGTGAAGCCGACCGCTTCGAGCGCGCTCTGCACGACGGGCCGGCCGCCGTTGATGCCGTCGGTGTGGCGGTAACCGGTGGTGCCGGTGTAGAGCAGGACGCGCTTGCCCTGATCCTGGGCGTGCGCGCTCGGTGCCGCGAGCATCCCCGCCACCAAGGCGAGCACCGCGCCCAGCACTAGAACGGCACGCCGCCGAGGCGCCCCGAACGGACTCGGATTGACCATCCGCTTTCTCCTCCCCCCGGGGGCATCCCAACGCCCCGGAACAACTGCGTTATTTACTTGTGTCTTCCGTAAGACAGAAACCCAGTGAGGCAGGACTTCGACATCAACGTATGTTCTTTACGCCGTGATGTCAAGCTTCTTTTGTCCGTGTTCCGGACAGAAGTTCTGGAACCCTGGCCGGCCACCAGTTCCGCTCCCCCAGCAGCACCGCGAGCGACGGCACGAGCAGCGCGCGCACGAGGAACGTGTCCGCGAGCAACCCGACCGCGACGACGAACCCGACCTGGAAGAGCGACTCCAGCGGCAGCGCCATCAGGACGCTGAACGTCGCGGCGAGCACGAGGCCGGCGCTCGTGATCACGCCCCCGGTCCGCTCCAGCGCGGCGATCACCGCGTCCTTCGTCGGCCGCGTCGCCCGCTCCTCGCGGATGCGCGCGAGCAGGAAGACGTTGTAGTCCACGCCGAGCGCGACCAGGAAGATGAAGGCGAACTGCTCGAGCGTCTGGTCGCTCGCCGGCTGGTGCATCAGGTGCGTGAAGGCGAGCGAGCTGACGCCGAGCGCGAACGCGAACGAGAGGATCACGGTCGCGATCACGTACAGCGGCATCACGACGGCGCGCAGCAGCACGGCGAGGATCAGCAGCGTCAGCGCCAGGCCGATCGGGACGATCAGCCGCGTGTCGCGCCCGAGCGCCTCGCGCGTGTCGTAGGCCTCCGCGGCCTCGCCGCCGATCAGCAGCGGCTCGCCACGCGCGGCGGCGCGCGCCTTGCGGCGCAGCTCCGGAATCGCATCCGTCGCCTCGTCGGAGAACGGGTTCATGCGCAGGTACGCGCTGGCGAGCGCGAGCTCCGAGCGCCCGGTCGCGCGCGGGGGCGACACGGCCGACAGGTACATGTCCTGGACGGGCGTCCTGCTGCCGGAGGTCAGCGCGGCGATCACGTGCTCCTTGGCGCCGTAGCCGCTGACGACGTTCACCGGTGCGGCGCGGCCCGGGATGAAGCGGTGCGCGATCACCTGCTCGCCCTGCACCGACTCGGGCGCGTCGCGGAACGCCTCCGAGAAGTCGAGCGTCTCACGGCCGCCGAGGCTGCCCAGCGCGCCGGCGGCCAGGATCAGCGTCACTGCGCCCGCGGTCAGTGCCGGGCGGCGCGCGACGAGGCGGCCGGCGCGGCGCCACAAGGCCGAGGGCTGCGGCTCTGCCGCCTGCACCCGCGGTACGACCGGCCAGAACGCGCGCCGGCCGACCGTCGCGAGGATCGCCGGCAGCAGCGTCAGCCCGGCGGCCACCATGACCGCGATGCCGAGCGCGAGGATCGGGCCCATCTCGCGCGTGGCGTTGAAGTCGGCGAGGGCGAGCACGAGCATCGCCACGATCACGATCGCGCCCGCGGAGAGGATCGCCGGGCCGGTGCGCTCGGTGGCGCGCGTCATCGCGACGCCGACGTCCCCAGTCCTGCGCAGCTCGTCGCGGAAGCGGGCGACGATCAGCAGGCAGTAGTCGGTGCCCGCACCGAACATCAGCACGATCAGGATCGCCGTCGTCTGGCCGCTCGCGCTCGTGAGCCCGGCCTTCACGAGCGCGTAGGTGATGCCCCCGGCGACGACGTAGGCGATGCCGACGACCACCAGCGGGACGAGCGCGACCAGCGGCGAGCGGTAGATCGCCAGCAGCAGGAGCACCAGCACCGCGCAGGTGACGAGCAGCAGCGTGTCGTCGATGCCCTTGACGGCCTCGCTGCGGTCGGCCTCGAAGCCGGCCTCGCCGGTGACGTACGCGCGCAGCCCGGTCCGGTCGCCGCTCGGCGGCGGGACGATCGAGCGGATCGTGTCCGCGGCCTTCTCGGCGACCGGCGTGCTGTCGTCGGTCATCAGCGCCGAGGCGAGCGCAACGCTGCCGTCGGAGGACGTCATCACCCCCGGGCCGCCCGGGCTGAGGTCGAGCGGGTCCGTCTTTCCGCAGACGAGCCCGTACGGCGTGCCGACCAGCGTCAGGCTCGGGATCGCCGCCGACCGGCAGATCGCGCGCGCGTCTGCGGCGATCCGGTCGCGGTCGGGGCTGGTGATGCCGCCGTCGCGGAAGTACGCGACGACCGCGGCCATCTCGCTGCCGCGCGTGAACTGCGCGTCGACCGTCCGCTTGGCCTCCAGCGACTCGGACCCGCGCACCTGGAACGTGTCGCTCTCGTCGGCCGCCTCGCGCTGGAGCGGCCCCTGGAGCGGCGCGAGCGCGAGGGTCAACAACAGCCACGTGCCGATCACCGCCCAGCGCGAGCGGCGGCCGGCCGTGAGCGAGGACAGCCAGGTCAGGAAGCGCATGGTTGCTCTGGGCGCCGCGGCGCCCGCGGGCTAGACGCCCCCGCCCACGTCCTCGATCTCGGTCACGCGGCCCTTCTCCGTGTACACGTAGATCCGCCGCGGGTCGACGTCGATCGGGACCGGCTTGCCCGCTCCGTCCTCGAGCGAGACGACGATCGTGCAGCTGTGCTGCGCCGCCTTGGCCTTGGCGCCGGCGAGCGACAGGCCGATCAGCTCCGCCGTGTTGAAGGCGTTCTTGGCCGGCTTCGACGGCGTCGTGTCCGAGCCGCCGGACGGCGCCATCGGGCACATCAGGGCCGTCAGATCGGTGCCCGTAGTCTTCTTGCTCTCCCCCTCCCCGCCGCGCGCCGCGACCGCGATCCCTGCGATCCCCAGCACCGCGACGGTGACGAGGGTGATGATCCACCTCGTCCTCATCGTCGGCCGGAAGCTAGCAAGCAGGATGCGGGTTGGCAATGACTTCTGGGTCACTTCGAGCAAACTTTGGTCGAATGGCTCTGACAAAGCTTTAGGTCAGAGCTGGATGTGTGGTAGCTTTCGCCGCCGGTCGGCGGAAGGGTCGAATGGAGGAGAGAGGAGACATGGGGAGCCGTCACAGCGAGCCGCCTCGCGGCCGTCGCGGCCTGCGTGCCGCAGCCGCCGTGCTCGCCGCGGGCGCGGCGATCGCGATCGTCGGCGTGGCCGGCGCCGCGCAGGAGCCGCGCGCCTCCGCGACCATCTACGTCTCCGAGGCCGGCGGCCCGTGCTTCACGACCGTCGCCGGCAAGCCCGCATGCGACGCCGGTGAGCACCCCCGGGTGACGATCCAGACGGGCGAGACCGTCACCTGGGACTTCGACGGGGTGACGCCGACGCACAACGTCAAGGCGGCGAACGAGCAGGCCGCCGACCCCGGCTGGAAGACCTTCGCGACCGACTACCCCACGACCGGCACGCGCTCGCGCACGTTCAGCGCGCCGGGCGTGTACGAGTTCGTCTGCCTCGCGCACAGCTCCATGCAGGGGACGATCACGGTCGAGGGCGAGGGCACCGTGACGCCGACGCCGACGCCGACGCCGACGCCGACCGAGACGGCCACGCCGACGGCCACGGCCACGCCCACGCCGACCGTCTCCCCGACCGCGACGCCGACGCCCGACGACCACACCTCGACGCCGAAGCCGACCGGCGGTCCGAAGGACGAGGTCGCCCCGCAGGTCACGGGCATCGCCACCAGCGCCGTCAAGGGCGGCGTGCGCGTGCGCTTCACCGTGTCCGAGAACGCGACGGTGACGATCACGGCCAAGCGCGCGGGGACGAGCAAGGTCCTGACGGCGGCGACCGTGCAGGCGCCGGCCGGCGAGCGGGCGTACACGCTGCGCTCGAGCAAGCTCGCCAAGGCGACGTACGCGATCGACCTGCGCGCGACCGACGCGTCCGGCAACCGCTCCGGCGCGGCCGCCGCCTCCCGGAAGGCGAGGCGCTAGCGATGGCCCCGGAGAGCTGGCGGCCGCCCGCGGACGCCTGGTCGCGCCGGAACTTCCTGCGCAACGGCTTCGGCTCGGTCGCGCTGCTGTGCACGCTCGCCTCGCCGGGCGCCCTGCGCCGCAAGGGCGAGGTGACCTCGGCGGCGCTGCGTGCGCAGGCGCGCTCGCCGTTCGAGCCCTTCCAGCGCGACCTGCCGCGGATCCCCGAGCTGCTGCCGGTCTCGACCAGCGGCGGCAGGGACGTGTACGAGATCGCGATCCGCGAGGGTCTCGCCGACGTCCTGCCCGGCTTCGAGACGCCGATCTACGGCTACGAGGGCGTCTATCCCGGACCGACGATCCGCGCGCGCAAGGGCCGCGAGATCGTCGTCAAGCAGCGCAACACGCTCTCGTTCGAGTCCAACGTGCACCTGCACGGCGGCTACGTCCCGGCCTCGGATGACGGCCATCCGATGGACGTCATCCCGGCGGGCGGCTCGTTCGACTACCACTACCCGAACGATCAGGACGCCGCGACGCTCTGGTACCACGACCACGCGCATGGGCGCACCTCGCGCACGCTCTACTACGGGCTGGTCGCGATGTACGTGCTCGAGGACGAGCTCGAGGAGGAGCTCGGGCTGCCGCAGGGCGAGTACGACGTGCCGATCGCGATCGCCGACCACGCGTTCAACAAGGACGGCTCCTTCCGCTACGAGGAGAACGTCGACTTCGGCTTCCGCGGCGACACGATCCTCGTCAACGGCGCCGTCTCCCCGCGCATGGCGGTCCAGCGCCGCCGCTACCGGCTGCGCTTCCTCAACGGGTCCAACGCGCGCTCGTACACGCTGCGCCTCGCCAACGGCGAGCCGATGACGCAGATCGCCGGCGACGGCGGCCTGCTCGAGCGCCCGGTCGACCGCACGAGCTTCCAGTTCCACCCCGCCGAGCGGATCGATCTCGTGCTCGACTTCTCGAAGTACGGTCCCGGCGAGCAGCTCGTGCTCCACAACACCGCCGGCTCCGGCGGCACCGTCGCGGTGATGCGCTTCGATGTCGTGGGCGGCGGCGGCCGCGAGGAGTTCCGCGTCCCCCGGCGCCTGCGCCGTCTCGAGCCGCTGCCGCCGTTCAATGCGCGCCGCCGCTGGGACCTCGCGCTCGGCACGAGCATGTGGCAGATCAACGGCAAGGGCTTCGACCCGAGCCGCATCGACGTGCGCCCGCGGCTCGGGAGCACCGAGGAGTGGACGTTCGTCAACCACTCCCAGCGCGTCCACCCCATGCACCTGCACGGCTTCCAGTTCCGGGTGCTCGAGCGCAGCGGCGGGCCTGTCGAGCTCGCGGACCGGATCGGCTGGAAGGACACCGTCGGCGTGCAGCCGGACGAGACGGTGAAGGTGCAGGCATGGTTCGCGCCGTACGCCGGCAAGTACGTGTTCCACTGCCACTCGCTGGAGCACGCGGACAAGGCGATGATGCTGCAGATGGAGGTCGTGGAATGAGGCGCCTGGTGCTCGCCGTCACGGCCGCGCTGGCGTGTCTTCCCGCCGCTCCCGCCGCCGCCCAGACGGCGGTGGTGCAGGCGGTCGACGACACGACCGGCGCCGGCAACCGCTGGTCGCCAGACGCGATCACGGTCAAGGCCGGCGAAGCCGTCACCTGGCGCTTCGCGGGCACGTCGATCCCCCACAACGTCACATCCAACAGCGCGAACTGGAGCTTCCAGAACGCCATCGCGATCGCCGGCCCGGACGCCTCGTACGCGTTCATGGCCCCCGGCTACTACGACTTCGTCTGCCAGCTCCACCCGGGGTCGATGCACGGCACCGTGACGGTGACCGACGACGCCGGCAACCCGCCCGATCCGCCGGACCCGCCCGGCCCGGACGAGCAGCCGTTCCCCAACGACCAGGGGGCTCCGACGGTCTTCGAGCTGCGCGACAAGGTGGCACCGGAGCTGACCGGCGTGACCGTCAAGCCGGGCAAGCGGCTCGTGCGCGTGCACTTCGCGCTGTCCGAGCGCGGGACGATGACGCTCGTGCTCACGCGCGGGCGCAGCGTGAGGACCGAGCGCTTCAAGGCCCGTCGCGGCGTCAACGACGTGGTGGTGCGGGGGCTGCGCGCCGGCCGCTACCAGGTCGAGCTGCGCGCCAAGGACCTGGCCGGCAATCAGGCGCCGCCGGAGCGCGCGCGTGTAACTGTCCGCTCCTGAGACCGGCCGCGTGAGCAGCGCCGGCGAGCTCCTCAGCCTGATCCGCGACGGTCGCGCGGTCACGCGGCCGGAGCTCGCCCGCCAGACCAACCTCTCGCGCTCCACGGTCGCCGAGCGGGTGCGCGCGCTGCTCGCGCACGAGCTCGTCTGTGAGGCCGGCGGCACGCCGTCGACGGGCGGCCGCCCGCCGACGCGCCTTGTCCTCAACCAAGGGGCCGGCGTCGTGCTGGCGGCCGATCTCGGCACCGCCCGCAGCCGCCTCGCGGTCAGCGACCTCAGCGGCGAGCTGCTCGCGGAGCGCGTCGTCGAGCTCGACCTCGCCCAGGCGCCGGACGGCGTGCCGGCGTCCGCGGACGGCGGCTTCGCCGAGCTGCTCGCCGCCGTCTGCCGCAGCGCCGGCGAGGTGTGGGGCGTCGGCATCGGGGTCCCCTCCCGCGCCGATCGCGCCGATCCCGCCGACGAGCCGCCGCCCGGCTGGGACGCGGCCACGGTCCAGCACCACTTCTCCCGGCGCTACGACGTGCCGGTGCTCGTCGACGTCGATGTGAACGTGCGCGCGCTGGGCGAGCGCTGGGTCCACTGGCGCGACGTCGAGCACCTGATCTACGTCGACGCCGGCAGCAGCATCGTCTGCGGCATCGTCGCGGGCCGGCGCGTCCACCGGGGCGCGCAGGGCGTGGCGGGCCACATCGGGCACATCGCGCTCGAAGACCGCGACGACGCGCTCTGCCGCTGCGGCAACGCCGGCTGCCTCGATGCGGTGGCCGGTGGGCGAGCGCTGGCGGCGCGCCTGACGGCGGCGGGCCTGGAGGCCGAGACGGGGGTGGACGTCGTGCGCCTGGCCGCCGCGGGCGAGCCGCTCGCCACGCAGGCCGTGCGCGATGCCGGCCGCGCGCTGGGCGAGGTGCTCGCCGGCGCCGTGACGTTCTTCAACCCGGGCGCGATCGTGATCGGCGGCGCCCTGTCGGCCGCCCACGAGCCGCTGCTGGCCGGCGTGCGCGAGATCACGTCGGCGCGGCTGCTGCCGATGGCGACGCGCGACCTGCGCATGGGGCACAGCCGGCTCGGCGACCGTGCGGCGGTGATCGGCGCAGCGGTGCTGGCGATCGAGCACCTGCTCGCGCCGGAGACGGTCGACGCCGTCGTGCGGCCGCGCCGCGGCTAGTCGTCTGACGGCGGCGGGGCGAAGACGATGCGCTTGAGCTCGTCGACGGTGCGCCCGCCGAGGCGCAGCGAGGTCGAGAAGCCCTCCGCGCCCAGCTCGCCGGCGTCGAGCTTGGTGCGCAGGTCGGCCAGCGGCGCGCGGTCGGACTCGGCGACCGCGTCGCGCGACACCTCGAGCAGGATCAGGTGGCGCGGGCGCCGGTGGGCGGCGGCGAGCCGCACGTAGCGGTCGCGCTCCTCGAACGTCAGCCCGTCCGCGGCGATCGCGACGGTCTGGCCGGCGGCGAGGCGCTTGCTCGCGGCGGCGTCGAGCAGCGCGGCGGCCTTGGCCTCGATCTCGGAGGCGGCGACCTTCCCTGCGAGCAGCGCGCGAACCTTGTCGAGCGAGAGCAGCGCGCTCTGCTCCTCGAGCGCACGTGCGAGGAAGCGGTCACGCGCGCCGCGGTCCGCGCTCACCACCACGAGCAGGCTGCCCGGCGAGTAGCGCAGGCGGTCGGTCGGCGCGAGCACGCGGCCGCGCACGCCGACGTCCTGCTTGCGCGGCGGCCGGTTCTCGGTGCCCGGGCGGCGCGGGCGGTCAGAGCTCCACCCTCCGCGCTCGTCGTCGCCGATCTTCACGCTGCGGTGGCCAGGAGAGCTCATGACCCCTCACCATGGCAGACACGTAGGGCGTCCTAGTCTCTGAGTGGTGTCCCAGGCCCGCACAGGCTTCGTCGCCGGCGCGGCGGCGTACCTGTTGTGGGGTCTGTTCCCGCTCTACTGGCCGCTGCTGGAGCCGTCCAAGCCGGTCGAGATCCTCGCCCACCGCATCGTGTGGTCGGTCGTCGTGCTCGCCGTGCTGCTGGCGGCGACGAGCGGCTTCCGCTGGGCCGGCTCGATCGGGCGCCGGCGCGCCGGGCTGCTCGCGCTCGCCGCGGCGCTGATCACGATCAACTGGGGCGTCTACATCTACGGCGTCAACAGCCACCACGTCGTGGAGACCTCGCTCGGCTACTTCATCAACCCGCTGATCACGGTGGGGCTCGCCGTCACGCTGCTGCGCGAGCGGCTGCGGCGCGCGCAGTGGATCGCGGTCGCGATCGGCGCGCTCGCAGTGCTCGTGCTCGCCGTCGACTACGGCCGCCCTCCGTACATTTCGCTCACGCTCGCGTGCTCGTTCGGGCTCTACGGGCTCGTGAAGAAGCGCGTCGGGCTCGACGGCGCGCAGAGCCTGGCCGTCGAGACCGGCTTCCTCGTGCTGCCGGCGCTCGCCTATCTCGTCGTGATCGGCGCGACCGGCGACAGCACGTTCACGCGCGAGGGCGCCGGCCACGCGGCGCTGCTGGCCGGCGGCGGGATCGCGACGGCGATCCCGCTGATCCTCTTCGGCGCCGCCGCGATCCGCGTACCGCTCACGACGCTCGGCCTGATGCAGTACCTCGCGCCTGTGCTGCAGTTCCTGATCGGGGTGCTTGTCCGCGGCGAGGCCATGCCGCTCTCGCGTTTGGCCGGCTTCGCGCTCGTCTGGCTCGCGCTGACGGTCTTCACGGTCGACGCGATCCGCGCGCTGCGGCGCCCGCTCAGCTCGCTCCCGGTGCGAGCGGGGCCGGTCAGCGAACGCGCGTAAAGGCGATCAGCTCCGTCACGCGCACCTGCCCGCGATCGGGCGTGAGCGTCCAGCGGTCCAGCCACGCGACGTCCAGCGGGCCTCCTGCTGTCCACGTGGAGCAGCTTCCCGCACCGGTACTCGAAGTCAGGCGCGAGCAGCTCTTCGAGCGAGTCGGCGACGAGCCGGCGCTTCAACTCAGGGAGCTCCACCGGCACCGCACCGGCCGGCGGCGCCGCATCGAGATCGAGCACGCGCCGGGCGCAGACGCCTTCGGCTGGCTGTGGCGCTCACTATTGGCTGAGCATACCGGGCTCGATCAACACTTTCAGCGAACCCGGCTCGGTGAGCCGCTCGAGCGCCTCGCGCGCCTCGTCCAGCCGGTAGGTCGCGCTGACCAGCGGTTCGGTCGCGACCTTGCCCGAGCGCACGAGCTCGATCGCGTCCGGCCACACGTGCGGGGAGCCGAGCACGCCGTGCACGGTGAGGTCGCGCACGACGGCGGAGTCCATGTCGACGGGGACCTCCGGCTTGCCGGACAGTCCGAGGATCACCACCCTGCCGCCGGGCCGGACGGCGCGCAGCGCGAAGCCGAGCGCGCCCGCACCGCCCGCGCACAGCAGCACGACGTCGTAGGCGTCCTCGCCCGCGCTCGCATCGTGGGCGCGGAGGCCGAGCGTGGACGCGAGTGCCATGCGGTCCGCGCGCGTGTCGGTGACCGCCACCGCCGCCGCGCCCTCGGCGCGGGCGCACTGCGCGGCCAGCAGGCCGATCGTCCCCGCGCCGACCACGAGCACGCTGCGCTCGCGGACGCCGCCGCGCCGGACGCCGTTGAGCGCCACGGAGGCCGGCTCCACGAGCGCCGCGGCGCGGCCCGGGATGCCGGGCGCGGGATGCGCGGCCGCGGCCGGGAACACCATCCGCGACGCCATCGCGCCGTCGCGGTTGAGGATGCCGGTCTCGGTCCGCAGCGCACACAGGTGGTACGCGCCCGCGCGGCAGCGGTCGCAGCGCCCGCAGCCGAGCGGCGTCTCCCCCGTCACCTGGTCTCCGGGCGCGAAGCCCGTCACGTCCGCGCCCACGTCGACGACCTCGCCGACCCACTCGTGGCCGGGGACGATCGGGTACTTCGCCCATCCCTCCCGGAAGTACACGAGGCTGCCCTCGAAGATCTCGACGTCCGTGCCGCAGATGCCGACGGCCGTCGGCGCGATCAGCAGATCGCCCGGCCCGGGCGTGGGATCGGGGCGCTCGACGAGCTCGAGCCGCTCGCCTCCCAGGAACTCGATGGCGCGCATGCGCACAGTACATCGATCCCGTCGTTCCGGGGTCGGTGTACCTACATTGAACAACCGTCGAAGCAAGTCCGGACGGCTGACGATGGCGGAGGGAGTCCGGCGCGCATAGCGTGGCGCGCCGATGACCACGCTCGCACCTCCGGCGGCCGCGCCTGACGCCGTGCCCAAGTCAGTGTCGCTCGAGCCCGAGGTGCGCGCGCTCGGCCACCGCATCGCCGCCGAGCAGGCGCGCGCCCCGCGCGGCGCCGGCCGCACGTTCGAGGACCGCGGGATGGAGCTCCTCTCGCGTGATCCGCAGTTGCGCGCCGCGCTGTTCCGGCTCGTCGACGTCGCGCCCGCATGCGCGTCGCCGCGCGAGCTGGCCGAGCACCTCGCCGCCCTGCTCGGCGAGGTCGACCGGCAGCGCCCGCCGGTGTCCACCGCGCGACGGGTCTCGTCCCGCCCCGTCGCCGGCCGCGCGGTGGGCCGCGCGGCCGGGATCGCGGTGCACAAGATGGCGCAGCGCTTCATCGTCGGCGAGAGTCCGGCGGACGCCGTCCCCGCGCTGGCGCGCCTGTGGCGCGCCGGCGCGGCGGCGTCCGTCGACCTGCTCGGCGAGGCGACCGTCACCGCCGCTGAGGCCGACCACTACACGGCTCGCTGCGATGAAGCGCTGCGCACCCTTGCCGTCGCCGCCCGCGCCTGGCCGGAGCGGCCGATGCTCGAGGCCGACGGCGCCGGCGGGATCCCGCGCGTGAACCTGTCGGTGAAGGTGAGCGCGATGACGCCGCACGTGCGCGCCGACGCGCCGGAGCTGGGCATCGCCGACGCCGCCGCGCGCCTGCGCGGGCTGCTGCGCACGGCCAAGGAGGCCGGCGCGCACCTGCACATCGACATGGAGTCGATGGACTCGCGCGAGCTGATCAACGAGCTCGTGATGACGCTGCTGTCCGAGCCCGAGTTCCGCGACGGCCCGTCGGCCGGCATCGTGCTGCAGGCCTACCTGCGCGACAGCGACGAGCAGCTCACGCGACTGCTCGACTGGGTCGCGTCCGGCGGCCGCTCACTCCCGTTCACGATCCGCCTCGTCAAGGGCGCCTACTGGGAGCACGAGACGGTCGACGCGCAGCAGCACGGCTGGACGCCGCCGGTGTGGGAGCACAAGGTCGAGAGCGACCGCTCCTTCGAGCGCCTCACCCGCCGGCTGCTCGACGCCCGGCCGCTCGTGCGCCCCGCGATCGCATCCCACAACGTGCGCTCGCTGGCGCACGCGATCGCCTACTCGCGCCACCTCGGCGCGCCCGACTGCGACCTCGAGCTGCAGGTCCTGCGCGGCCTCGGCGACGATCTCCAGCACGCCCTCTCGGCTCTCGGCCTGCGGGTGCGCACGTACTGCCCGGCGGGCGATCTCGTGGCCGGCATGAGCTACCTCGTGCGCCGGCTGCTCGAGAACACGTCCAACGACTCCTTCCTGCTGAGCCGCGCGCGCGGCGCGGACCTCGACCGACTTCTGGTGGCGCCTTGACCTTCGTGAACGAACCCCTCCTGGAGATCCGCCGCGCACCGGTGCGCGAGCTGCTCGTCGACGCGCTCGCCGAGCTCGACGCGCAGCTGCCCTGGCGCGTGCCGGTGCTCGTCGCCGGGGACCGCCGCGAGGGCGCGAAGCTGCGCTCGACCGACCCCGGCAACCCCGAGCGCGTCGTCGCCGAGTTCTCCCCCGCGACCGACGCCGAGGTCGACGCCGCCGTGCGCGCCGCCGATGAAGCCTCGCGCGCGTGGTCGGCGCGCGGCGCCGAGGCGCGCGCCGCGATCCTGTCGCGCGCCGCCGGCGAGCTACGCCGCCGCCGGCCGCTGCTCGCGGCGCTCGCCGTGCGCGAGTGCGCGAAGCCGTGGGCGGAGGCCGACGCCGACGTCTGCGAGGCGATCGACTTCCTCGAGTACTACGCGCAGCAGGCCGTGGCGCTCGAGGCGGGCGGCGCGGTCGTTTCGCTGCCCGGTGAGCGCAACACGCTGCACTACGCCGCGCGCGGCGTCGTCGCGGTCGTCGCGCCGTGGAACTTCCCGCTCGCGATCGCGTGCGGCATGGTCGCCGCGGGCCTGGCGACCGGCAACGGCGTCGTGCTCAAGCCCGCCGAGCAGTCGCCGGCGTGCGCGCTGGCCGTCGTCGAGGCGCTGCACGCAGGCGGCGTCCCGCCCGCCGCGCTGAGCCTGCTCCCCGGCGAGGGCGAGACCGGCGCGGCGCTCGTCGGCCACCCCGGCGTGCACACGATCGCGTTCACCGGCTCGGGCGCCGTCGGCCTGGAGATCCTGCGCCGCTCGGCGGAGCTCGCGCCCGGCCAGGCGCACCTCAAGCGCGTCGTCGCCGAGATGGGCGGCAAGAACTGCGTGATCGTCGACGCCGACGCGGACCTCGACGACGCGGTCCCCGCGATCGCCTACTCGGCCTTCGGCTTCGCGGGGCAGAAGTGCTCGGCCGCGTCGCGCCTGCTCGTGCACGAGCGGATCGCCGACACGCTCACCGAGCGCCTGCGCGGCGCGATCGACGCGCTGCTCGTCGATCAGGCGCAGCGCTTCGGCGTCGACGTGCCGCCGGTGATCGAGCAGGCCGCGCAGAACCGGGTGCGCGAGTACACGCGCGTCGCGCGCGACGAGGGCGGCACCGTCTACCAGCCCGGCACGGCGCCCGAGCACGGCTGGTTCGTCGCCCCCACGCTGGTGAGCAACCTCCCCAGGCGGTCGCGCGTCGCCGAGGAGGAGATCTTCGGCCCGCTGCTTGCGCTGCAGCGCGTCGCGTCGGTGGACGAGGCGGTGGAGATCGTGTCGGGCCAGCCGTTCGCGCTCACCGGCGGCCTCTTCTCACGCAACCCTGCGACCGTCGAGCGGGTGCGCGGCGCGCTTCCCGTCGGAAATCTCTATGTCAACCGCCACATCACCGGCGCGATGGTGGCCCGTCAGCCGTTCGGCGGCAACCGCCTGTCCGGCACCGGCACGAAGGCCGGCGGCCCCGACTACCTCCTGAACTTCGTCGAGCCGCGCGTCGTCACTGAGGACACGATGCGCCACGGACTGGTGGTGTGAGCGGCGACGACTCGCCTAGAGGACTCGCGTCGCTGGGAGCAATCGCCCAGAGGGCGATTCTCCCGGGCGGGCGCGGGCTGCAGGAGATCGTCGACGCGCTGAGCGTCCGCCTCGGGCGCCCGGTCCTCGTCGATGACCTGGAGCTCCGGCCGCTCGCGTACAGCTCGCAGACCGGCGAGCTCGACTTCGTGCGGACCGCGAGCATCCTCGGGCGCCACGCGCCCGAGACGGCGCGCGACGCCCTCTTCGCCCATGGCATCCGCACGGCGCCCGAAGCCGTGCGGATCCCCGCGCATCCGGAGATCCCGATGTCGGCGCGCGTGTGCATCCCGATCGTGCGCGCGGGGCGCCGGCTCGGGTTCCTGTGGCTGCTCGAGGACCCGCCGGTCGGCCCCGAGGACCTGCGGCTCGCGCGCAGCGCCGCCTCGGAGGCGGCGACGGTGCTGCAATCCGACGCCGACGCCCGGCTGGACCGCCAGCGGCGCGAGCAGGAGCTGATCGCCAAGCTGCTCGGCCCCGACGCGGCGCGCGCCGAGGAGGCCGCCGCGACGCTGGAGGCGGAGAACTACCTGCCGCTGCGCCCGCTGGTCGTCAGCGTCGCCTCGGCGGTCTCCGACGACGGGCTGGACCGCGTCCGGCTGCGGGCCTCCGCCAAGCACGCGCTGGCGGGCGAGATCGCCGGGCGCGCCGTCTGCATCGTGGGGACGTCCAGTCCGCTGCGCGGCGCCGCGCTGGCCGGCGTGCTGCGCGGCGAGGAGGGAGAGCGCGTGGCCGTCGGCGAGGGCGACGAGGTCGCCGACGTGCGCGACGCCGCGCGCTCCTACCGCCGCGCGCTGGCCGCGCTGCGGGTCGCCTCCGCGACCGATTCCCCGGGCGTCGCGCGCTGGCCGGAGATGCGCGCCGCCCGGCTGCTGACGGCGCTGCCGGAAACGGCCCTCGACGACGTTCCGGCCGGTCTGCGGCAGCTGCTCGACGGCGGTCACGACCAGCTGGTGCTCACGCTCGAGACCTATCTCGACCATGCCGGGGACGTGAAGAGCACGTCGGCCGCGCTGTGGCTGCACCGCACGAGCCTCTACTACCGGCTGCGGCGGATCGAGGAGCTGGCCGGCGTCGACCTCAGCCGTGGCGAGGACCGGCTGCTCTGCCATATCGCATTGCGACTCGCGAGGCTGAATGCGTGAACGGTCGATGAGCACAAGCAGAGTTTGAACGCAAGGCGTAGCCTCACCGGGCCGCCGGGGGTGGCAAGGAATGCCCATTTCACCGGGAGGGTGAAGCCAATGAGGAAAGTTGTCGCGGCGCTGACCGTCATCGGAGCGCTCGCATCGCCTGCCGTCGCCTCAGCCGCCAACCAGCGGCTGTATCCGGCGACGCTGCCCGCCGACGTCGCCCACCCGGGCTCGGCGATCATCGCCTTCAGCACGCCGGTCCAGGCGGCGGGCGCGCGGTTCGCGCCGAGTCCGGCCGGCGGCGCGGGCGCGGCCGACGTCGCGGCGCTCAACTCGACGCTCTCGTCGCTCGGCGCGACGAGCGTCGAGCATCTCTTCACCAACGTGCCGGCAGCGCAGCTCGCCGCGGCGCGGGCGCAGGCGCAGGCCGCCACAGGACGCTTCGTGACCGACTTCACGCAGGTCTACCAGGTCGCGTACGACCCGAAGGTCAACGCGGGCGAGGCGGCCGACGAGCTCGCGAAGTCCAAGCTCCTGAGCGCGGCGATGCCGGACTGGATCTACCGCAAGCCGAAGGATCCGGCGCGCTTGTCGCGGGCGCAGGCCAAGCGCGCGCGAGCGGCGCTCTCGCGGGCCAAGGCGTCGCAGAAGCCGGATGCCGCGGCGCTGCCGCGGAACTCGGCCTACCGGACCGACGCGCAGTCCTACCAGGACGCCGCCGGCAACGACGTCACCGGGGCGGCGACGATGATCGGCAAGCGCTTCGGGCAGCAGCCCGGCCAGGGCGAGTACGTCACCAACATCTCGCTCGGCAACGTGACCGACAAGAGCACGGAGCTGCGCAACGGCCAGCGCTACATCGTGCAGGCCGGCTACCCGCGCATCCCGGTCTGGCTCTCGACCGCCGACTGCACGCCGACCGACACGGGCCAGTCGTGCGCGGTCGCGCTCGACCCGTCAGGCACGACGCAGGACGACCAGGGCGACTTCGTCGAGGTCGACCTCGACTTCAGCGTGATGGCGCCGCCGCCGCTCGGCGACCCGCGCATCGCCAACCCGGCGCCCGCCGGCAACGGCGAGCTGATCGGCGAGGCGTATGGCGCTTCCTACCGGCTGATCAACCCGAAGGTCAACGACACCGAGAACTTCGTCGGCGCGTTCCTCGGCGCCGGCTTCCTGCAGACGCCGAAGGCGAACACGATCACGGCGTCGATCGGCAGCGGCTTCGCGATCGGCGGGTTCAGCGACTACTACTTCGAGGACGAGGCGATCATCCACGACGTCGTCTCCACGCTCGTCCAGGGCGCCGACACGTTCGTCTCGATCTCGGCCGGCGACGGGCAGACCGAGACATCGGTGGCGATGAACCCGAACGGCATCACCGGGCCGACCGGGCTCACGCGCGACCCGTCGCAGCCGGTCGACATCGACGATCCAGACGCGTGGGCCGATCCCGACTTCAGCTACGGGCTCACCGTCGAGCCGCAGTTCGTGCTCGACAGCGGCGCCGACGACGCCGCCGCCGACACGCTCAACGACGTCTTCAACAACTCGCCGTTCAACACGAGGATCGATCCCTCGGTCAGCCACTCCCAGCACACCACCGAGACGCGCTGGACGGGGCAGCAGAACTTCCACACCGGCTTCGGCTCGCGCGCGACCGTCTCGGCGCCGGGCGACAACATCCTCATCCTCGCCCAGATCGAGGACGCCAACGGCGATCCGGTGAGCCCGGCCGCGAGCTTCCCGCGCTTGATCGGCGGGTCCTCGGCCTCGGCGCCGGAGGTGGCAGGCGCGGCCGCGGTCGTGCGGCAGGCGGCGCGGCTGCTCGGGCAGCAGCTGAGCGCGACGCAGATCCGCGCGCTGCTCGAGCAGACGGGGCGGCAGGCGGCCGTCCCCGCGTTCGACCTCGACCGCGCGCACATCGGCCCGTCGCTGGACCTCACGCGCGCGGTGCAGGCGCTCTTCGACCGCGCGCACGCGAACGGGACGCCGTCCTTCACGCGCATGACGGTCGCGCAGCGCAAGGCGGCGCTGACGCCGACCGACCTGCGCTCGGCGTTCTACACCGACACGCCGCAGGACCCGGTCACGGGCACCGCGACGATCGACCTCTCACAGGGCCTCGTCGCGCCGTCCTCGCGCACGAACGAGACGATCGGGGCGACGGGCGACAACCTCAACGCACCGATCACGTTCGCCGCCGACGCGGCGTTCATGTCGTCCCTGAACATGAGGTGGACGCTCGCTCTCGGCCGCAACTCCGTGACGGTGCCGGGGAAGCTGTATGACGCCGGAGCTCCCGCGCTGCGGCTGCTGCCGTCCGAGATCTTCGACCTGCTGGGGGCTCCCGTCACCGCGCGGCGCGACCGCGTGGTCACGGTGACGGCCTCCTCGGGCAAGGCCTCGATCTCGATGGACGTGACGTTCAAGGGCCAGGCCGACGCGACGTACTCGCACGCCGTCCCGCCGTCGTTCGACCCGGTCTTCCAGTCCGGCGACAAGATCAAGTTCACCTATGACCTGACGGGGCTGCGCGGCGCCGACGGCGGCGAGCTGATCGTCTCCGACATCGACCGCGCCGTGCCGCAAGCGTTCCCGGACAACAACCTCGACGCCCACGGGCGCAAGTACGCGCTGCCGTCGTTCCCGACCGGCACGATCAAGCTCGACGCCTCGGACTTCCCGCACGGCGTCGGCACCTACGGCATCGCGCTGCGCGGCACCCGGCACGGCGCCGAGATCGCCGACAGCACGAGCTTCTGGCAGCCGCTGCGCTTCGCCCCGGCGCGCCAGCAGCTCCCGGCGACGCCGAAGATCCAGGCGGCCGCCTCGGCCCTCAACGGCTCGGCGCCGCTCTTCTACGACGTCGCCGACGTCGAGCCGGGCGGGTCGACGCAGTTCGGGGTGACGTACGACGTGCGCGGAGTGACCGGCGCGCGCGGAGCGCTCGTCGAGTTCTCCCGGCCGACGTACGACTTCGCCAAGGCGCTGTTCATCGACGGCAGGTTCACGGCGTCGAACTCGTTCGTGAACAACTTCACGAACCCGAACGGCGACCGGCTGGACACAGGCAACGACTACGGCCAGGCGGGCGAGACGACGCACGCCGCAGTCGCCGGCACGCACGGCTTCGCCGTGTTGGACGGCGCCGCGATCGGCCTCTCGATCCCGCCGGGGAACTGCGACAGCACCTACCAGGTCCGCGTCTTCGCGACCGACGCCGCCGGCCACATCCTCGGCGTCGCGAGCAACGGCTCGATCCTCAGCTACTACGACTTCAGCCGGGCGGGCTGCACGCCGTGATCCGCTGAACCCGGTACCCGCCCGCGGCGCTTGTCGTCCTGCGGCGTCGCGGGCGCGGTTCGGCGTGGCGCGGTTTCGGCGCGCCGCGTGCGCGGCGTCGCCGCGGGGCCGCGTTGCGGGGCCGCGTTGCGCCGCGCGGTCTCGCCGCGGGGCCGCGTCGCGCGGTCTCTGGGCGGCCGCGTCGCACGGTCTCTGCGCGGCCGCGTCGCACCGTCTCGCCGCGGGGCGCGTTTGCGCCGTCTCGCCGCGGGGTCGCGTCGCGCGGTCTCGCCGCCTGGTCCTGCCGGCGAACTGCTCGCGGTAAGGGAGGCGGGTCAGATCGGCGCGCGATCCGCGACGCCGCACGCGGGCCCAGCGCGTCGCGCCGGCGAACTGCTCGCGGTGACGGAGGCGGGTCAGATCGGCGCGCGATCCGCGAGCCGCACGGGGGCCCAGCGCGGGGTCTCCGCGCGGCCGCGTCGTCGCGCCGGCGAACTGCTCGCGGTAACGGAGGCGG
>NZ_KE384480.1:0-404088 GCF_000425945.1 Candidatus Solirubrobacter pratensis | reverse complement strand
CCCCCTGACCCGCCTCCCTCGATGCCCGCCGTTCGCCGAGGCACCGAAGCCGCGCGGGGAGACCGCGCGATCGGGGCGCCCGCCCCGGTGAGCCGCAGTTCGCCGGGGCACCGAAGCTGCGCGGGGAGACCGCGCGATCGGGGCGCCCGCGCGGGGAGACCGCGCGATCAGGCCACCCGCCCAGGAAGACCGCGCGTCCCGCGCGCGCCCCGCGCGGCGGACCGCCCGCCCCCGCGGGCGCGACGTCAGCCCGCGAGTGCGAGGGCCTCGGGTGCGAGCACGTCGATCCAGCGCTCGTCGCGCGCCGAGCTCAGCACCGCTTCCGTGATGCGGGCCGAGCGCAGGCCGTCGGCGAACACCGGCAGGCCCTCGGGCGCCTCGCCCGCGGCGACCGCCGCGTACGCCTCCGCGACGAACGCGTCGAAGCAGTCGGCGTAGCCCTGCGGGTGCCCCGCCGGGAGGAAGGCGTAGCGCGCCGCGGGCTCAGAGAGTGCCTCGGCGTCGCGCTTGATGACGATCGCCGCCTCGCGGCGGCCGCGCCACAGCGACTCGGGCTCCTCCTGGTTGAACGCGAGCGACTCCTCGGCCGCCGAGATCTCGAGGAAGAGCTGGTTCTTGCGCCCGGCCGAGATCTGGGAGATGACCGTCGTGCCGATCGCGCCGCCGTCGGTCTCGAACTGGACGACCGCCGCGTCCTCGGTGCCGACCTCGCGCGTCTCGCCCGCCTCGCCCCCGCGCTCGAACGCGGCGCGCGAGGCCGCTCGCGCCCGCTCCGGCATCGCGGTCAGCATGCGCGCGCACACGCGCGTGATCCTGTGGCCGGTGACGAACTCGGCGAGATCGCACCAGTGCGAGCCGATGTCCGCGAACGCACGTGAGGCGCCGCCGAGCTGCGCGTCGACGCGCCAGTTGTCGTCCTCCGGACGCAGCAGCCAATCCTGCAGGTAGTTGCCGTGGATGATGCGCACCGGCCCGGACTCGCCGCCGCGCACGCGCTCGCGCGCCTCGCGGACCGTGGGGTAGTAGCGATAGACGAACGGCACGGCGGTCTGGCGCCCGGCGTCCTCAGCGGCATCGACCAGCGCCTGCGCCCCGGTCGCGTCGATGGCCAGCGGCTTCTCGCAGATCACGTGCTTGCCGGCCGCGAGCGCGGCCTCGGCCAGGGGGCGGTGAAGGTGGTTCGGCGTGCAGATGTGGACGATGTCCACGTCAGGAGAGGCGACCAGCTCGTCCGCGGAGCCGAACGCGCGCTCCGCTCCGAGCGCCGCCGCGGCGCGCTCGGAGCGCCCCGGCGACGAGGCCGCAACGCCGACGAGGCGCCCGCCTGCGAGCCTTGCCGAGCGCGCGTGAACGGCACCGATGAACCCGGCTCCGGCAATGGCGATGCGAACCCCTCGAGACATGGCGCGCAACGTAGCCAGGTTTTGAGCGGAAGTCAATCAAAAGCTTCCCGTTCTACACGCCTGATGGCCTAGATATTCCCTTGACATGCTGAAACCTGGGACCTCGACCCTGTCGAAGTCTGGTTAACTCATCACATGCTCACGGGGGAGAGAACGGGGACGGACGGGACGGGGGCCGGCGGGGCGGGCCGCGTGCTGCAGCTGATCCGGGAGGGGCAGGCGGTCACGCGCGCGGACCTCGCCCGCCGCACCGGGCTCGCCCGCTCCACGGTCGCCCAGCGTGTCGATGCGCTGATCGCGCACCAGCTCGTCTACGAGGCCGGCGGCCGCGCCTCGACCGGCGGCCGTCCTCCGACCGTGCTCGCCTTCAACGAGCGCGCGGGCGTCGTCCTCGCGGCCGACCTCGGCGCCACCCACTCGCGCCTGGCCGTCGCCGACCTCGCCGGCGAGCCGCTGGTCGAGCAGGCGTACGACCTCGACATCGCCGCCGGCCCCGCCGCCGTGCTCGAGTGGATCCAGGCGCGCTACGAGAGCTTGCTCGCCGACGCCGGACGAGGCCCCGCCGACGTCCTCGGCATCGGCGTCGGCATCCCCGCGCCGGTCGCGTCGGGCCGCGGCGAGCCCGTCGCCCCGCCGATCATGCCCGGCTGGGACGGCTTCTCGATCCCGCGCTGGTTCGCCGCCCACTACGACGCGCCGGTGCTGGTCGACAACGACGTCAACATCATGGCCCTCGGCGAGCACTGGACCCACTGGCGCGACGTCGAGCACCTGCTCTACGTCAAGGTCGGCACCGGCATCGGCTGCGGCATCGTCGCCGACCGCCACATCCACCGCGGCGCCCAAGGCGCCGCCGGCGACATCGGCCACATCCGCATCGCCGGCCACGACGACGTCGTCTGCCGCTGCGGCAACGTCGGCTGCCTCGAAGCCGTCGCCGGCGGCCGCGCCCTCGCCCACCGCCTCACCCAAGCCGGACTCGAGGCCAAGACCTCACGCGACGTCGTCGGACTCGTCCGCGCGGGCGAGCCGCTCGCGATCCAGATCGTCCGCGACGCCGGCCGCCACCTCGGCGAGGTGCTTGCAGGCGCCGTGAACTTCTTCAACCCGGGCGCGGTCGTGGTCGGGGGCGACATCGGCGACGCCCACCAGCAACTGCTCGCCGGCGTGCGCGAGGTGGCGATCCGCCGCTCGCTGCCGATGGCCACGCGCGACCTGCGCATGGTCCCGAGTCAGCTCGGCGATCGCGCCGGCGTGGTCGGGGCGGCGATCATGGTGATCGAGCACGTCCTCGATCCCGACGCGATCGACCGCGTCGTCCGGACCCCGGTACCCCTGACCTGAGAGGAGCACTTCCATGTCCCGGCCCGTCACGCTGTTCACCGGCCAATGGGCCGACCTGCCGTTCGAGCAGGTGGCCGCCAAGGCGGGCGAGTGGGGCTTCGACGGCCTCGAGCCCGCCTGCTGGGGCGACCACATCGACGTCGCGCAGACGCTGTCGGATCCCGGCTACGCCGCCGGCAGGCGCTCGATCCTGGAGCGCAACGGGCTCGGCATGTGGTCGATCGGCTCGCACCTGATCGGCCAGTGCGTGTGCGACCGCATCGACGCGCGCCACGAAGCGATCCTGCCGCCTGAACTGTGGGGCGACGGCGACCCCGAGGGCGTGCGCACGCGCGCGGCCGAGCGGATGAAGGACGTCGCGCGCGCGGCGGCGCAGCTCGGCGTGCCCGTCGTGACCGGCTTCACCGGCTCCTCGATCTGGCATCTCCTGTACTCGTTCCCGCCCAACGACTTCTCCGAGATCGAGCGGGGCTACGCCGAGTTCGCCGAGCGCTGGGGCCCGATCATCGACGTCTTCGACGCCGAGGGCATCAAGTTCGCGCTCGAGGTCCACCCCACCGAGATCGCCTACGACTTCCCGACCACGCGCAAGGCGCTGGCCGCGCTCGACAACCGCGAGGGCTTCGGCATCAACCTCGATCCGAGCCACTTCATCCCGCAGCTGATCGACCCCGCGGCGTTCGCCGCCGAGTTCGGCGACCGCATCTACCACGTGCACGTCAAGGACTCGGTCCGCCGGCTCGACGGGCGCCGCTCGATCCTCGGCAGCCACCTGAACTTCGGCTCCGGCGACCGCGGCTGGGACTTCGTCTCCCCGGGTCACGGCGACGTCGACTTCGACGCCCTGCTGCGCGCGCTCAACCGGATCGGCTACGACGGACCGCTGTCGATCGAGTGGGAGGACTCGGGCATGGATCGCGAGTACGGCGCGCGCGATGCGCTGGCGTTCGTCCGCAGGACCGACTTCGCCCCGTCGACGATCGCGTTCGACGCCGCGTTCGCGAGCGGGTCCTAGCGGGACGTTTCGACGCATGGTCCGGACGAACTCACCGAAAACCCATCGCTAGCAGGCGAGACTTTCGTCCATGAGGACTATCGAAGTCGCCGTAACGTCTGCTTTACTTGCCTCGATGGTGAGAGCTCGATGACCGGAGCCGGGTCGCTATTGCGCCTCATCCGCGATGGCGAAGCCGTCACGCGAGCGGATCTGGTACGCAGGACCGGGCTGGCCCGCTCCACCGTCGCGCAGCGGCTTGACGTCCTCCTCGCCCACCAACTGGTCTACGAGGCCGGCGGCAGCGCGTCCACGGGCGGCCGCCCCCCGACGCTGCTGGCGTTCAACCAGGGCGCCGGCCTCGTGCTCGTCGCCGACCTCGGGGCGACGCACTCGCGACTGGTCGCGAGCGACCTCGCGGGCGTCCCCCTTTCGGAGGCGACGTACGACATGGACATCGCGGAGGGCCCTGAAGTGGTCCTTCCCTGGGTCCACGAGCGCTTCCTCGCCCTGCTGAAGGAGGTCGGCCGCGCCCCGCGCGACGTGCGCGGCATCGGCGTCGGCGTCCCGGGTCCGGTCGCGTTCTCGCGCGGCGAGCCAGTCGCGCCGCCGATCATGCCGGGCTGGGACGGCTTCTCGGTCCCCGGCTGGTTCTCCAAGCACTACGACGCGCCGGTGCTGGTCGACAACGACGTCAACATCATGGCCCTCGGCGAGCACTGGACCCACTGGCGCGACGTCGAGCACCTGCTCTACGTCAAGGTCGGCACCGGCATCGGCTGCGGCATCGTCGCCGACCGCCACATCCACCGCGGCGCCCAAGGCGCCGCCGGCGACATCGGCCACATCCGCATCGCCGGCCACGACGACGTCGTCTGCCGCTGCGGCAACGTCGGCTGCCTCGAAGCCGTCGCCGGCGGCCGCGCCCTCGCCCACCGCCTCACCCAAGCCGGCTTCGAAGCGAAGACCTCGCGCGACGTCGTCTCGCTGGTCCGCGCGGGCGAGCCGCTCGCGATCCAGATCGTCCGCGACGCCGGGCGCCATCTGGGCGAGGTGCTCGCGAGCTCGGTCAACTTCTTCAACCCGGGCGCGATCGTGATCGGCGGCGACATCTCCGACGCCCACCAGCAACTGCTCGCCGGCGTGCGCGAGGTGATCTTCCAGCGCTCGCTGCCGCTCGCGACGGGCGATCTGCGGATCGTGCCGAGCCGCCTGGGCGACCGGGCGGGCGTGATCGGCGCGGCGATCATGGTGATCGAGCACATCCTCGATCCCGACGCGATCGACAAGGCCATCGAAGCCGGCGTCGCGGCGGCGTAGATGCGTCGCCCCGCGCTCGTCCTCGCCGCTTGCGCGGCGCTCACCGCGTGCGGCGGATCCGATGACGGCAAGACGCCGCCGGCGCAGGTCACGCCGGCGGCGACCGAGCACTTCGCCCAGGGCTGCGCGGTCGTGGACGGCAAGTCGCTCGCCCCGAAGTCGGTCACGCTGCCCAAGCCGAAGCTCTCACTCGACGCGGCCAAGACCTACGTCGCCACGGTCGCCACGAACTGCGGCACGTTCGAGATCACGCTCGACGCGCGCCGCGCACCCTTGACCGGCGGCTCGTTCAAGTACCTCGCCGACCACCGCTTCTTCGACGGCACGACGATCCACCGGATCGTCCCCGAGTTCGTCATCCAGGGCGGCGATCCGAAGGGCACCGGCGAGGGCGGCCCGGGCTACACGATCACCGAGAAGCCGCCGAAGTCGCTCAAGTACAGCGAAGGCGTCGTCGCGATGGCGAAGTCGCAGGATCAGCCGGCGGGCACGTCGGGCTCGCAGTTCTTCGTCGCGACCGGGCCCGACGCCGCCAAGCTGCCGCCCGACTACGCGCTGCTCGGCAAGGTGACCGCCGGCGAGGACGTCGTGGCGCGGATCGGTGCGATCGTCACCGACCCGCGCACGGACCGGCCCGACGAGCCGATCCTCCTCAAGTCGGTCAGAGTGACCGAGAAGTAAGAGGCTTCGGTACACCGACCAGGTCGAGCAGGACGTCGCGCACCTCGGTGGCGGCGATCCTGTCGCGTGCGGACTCGCGCTCTGAGCAGATGAACACGGGCGCGTCGAGCTTGGTCTCCGGCAGCAGCCCGTGGGTCCCCTTCACGTAGTGGGACTCGAGCGGAACCACCTGCATGCTGTACCGGAAACCGGCCTTCTTGCGCGCGAGCGTGGCCGCCGCCTTGAGCTTGACGAGCTTGTCCTGCGGATCGAAGAACAGCTCCGCGGGGTCGTAGCCAGGCTTGCGGTGGATCTCGACGTTACGCGCGAAGTCGGGCGCGCGCGCGTCGTCCAGCCAGTAGTGGTACGTGAACCACGCGTCGCGCTCGGCCAGCGCGATCAGCTCGCCGGCGCGCTCGTGGCCGAGCCCCGCGTCGGCCTTCGCGTCGCCCTCGAGCAGCACGCCGATGCCGGGCACGCCCTCGAGCGCGGCGCGCGCGGCGTCGAGGTCGCGCGGGTCGCGGACGTAGACGTGCGCGATCTGGTGGTCGGCGACCGCGAAGGCGCGCGAGACCCACGGGTCGAGGTACTCCATCCCCGCCTGCGTGTAGACGCGCAGCAGGCCCGCGCGGCGCAGCGCGCGGTTGATCTCGACCGGGCGGCGCGCCGGCGTGATGCCGTACTCCGACAGCACGACGACCTGGTCGCCGCGGCTGCGCGCGAAGTCGATCAGGTCTCCGGCGACCGCGTCCAACTCGCCTGCCGCCTTGATCGCCTCGGGGCCCTCGGGACCGAAGCGCTGCAGGTCGTAGTCCAGGTGCGGCAGGTAGACGAGCATCAGATCCAGCTGCTCGGCGCCGAGCACGAGCTTGGCCGCGTCGGCGATCCACCTCGAGGACGTGATGTTCGCCGTCGGACCCCAGTAGGTGAACAGCGGGAAGTCGCCGAGCGGGCCGGTCAGGCGGTCGTGCAGCTCAGGCGGGTCGGTGTAGCAGTCCGGATCCTTCGCGCCGTCGGCGTGGTAGATCGGGCGCGGGGTGACCGTGAAGTCGGTCGTCGCGCCCATCGCGTACCACCAGCACAGGTTCGCGGCCCGGAACCCGGGCTTGGCGCGGCGCGCCGTCTCCCACACCTTCTCGCCCTGGACGAGCGCGTTGTGCTGGCGCCACAGGAAGACCTCGCCGAGGTCGCGGAAGTACCAGCCGTTGCCGACGATGCCGTGGTCGGTGGGCTGCAGTCCGGTGAGCAGCGTCGCCTGCACCGAGCACGTGACGGCCGGGACCACCGGATCCAGCTGCGCCTGGAAGCCGTCGGCGGCCAGCCGCTGCATGCGCGGCATGTGCGCCAGCGCGCGCGGGGTCAATCCGACGGCATCGATCACCACGAGAGTCATGCGAGCACCTCCGCGCCCAGCGCGACCAGTTGGTCGCGCGTCCATTCGAGCTCGCTCGCGAGCCCTTCTATCAATGCCTCGTCGTCGCCGCCCATGACGCTCCACGTGTAGGTCTCGACCTCGAGGTGGCGCGTCAGCGGCGCACCGCTGCCGACCAGCGCGGACAGCGTGTCGACCAGCTCCGCCTGCGTCGTGTGCTCGGCGGTGTGGACGGGGACGTGGAAGTGCACGCGCCATTCGCGCTGCCCCGGCAGCGCGCCGGCGTCCGGCAGGTCGTCGACGCCCTCGACGTGCCCGTTCACCCGCTCCCGGACCTGGTGCAGGAACTTCGGCTCGGTGTAGCGCTCGAGCAGCTCGCGCTCGTGCGGCTCGACGCGCAGTGCGCTCGAGACCTGCGCCTTGACGACGTCCACGCCGGCGTCGCGCAGCCGCTCGATCGCGCCCGCGGGCGTCTCGAACTGGACGGCGAGATGGCAGGCGTCGAGGCACACGCCGATCCACTCCGGCGCCAGGCCGGCGAGCACGTCGCACGCCTGGGCGATCGTCTCGATCGTGCAGCCCGGCTCGGGCTCGAGCGCGAGCCGGATGCGCTTGCCGGTCTCCGCATGCAGCCGCTCCAACCCGGCGGCGACCTCATGCAGCGCGGCGAGCGCGGCCCCCTGCGCCGTCTCGTCCCAGCCCTCGCGCCAGCCGAGCGGCAGCGTCGAGATGCTGCCCTCCTCGATGTCATCGGGCAGCAGCCGGGCGAGCAGGCGCGCGAGCCCGAGCGTGTAGTCGCGGCGGGCGGCGTCGGTCCAGTCGGGCGAGTAGACGCCGAGCTTGACGACCGGCGCGTGGAACGCGGTGTACGGGAAGCCGTTGAGCGTCACGACCTCGAGGCCGAGGCGCCGGACCTGCGCGGCGAGGCGGCCGGCCGCGTTCGCGTCGGCCAGCGCCGGCGCGGCGACCCACAGGCCGATGCCCAGCGTGTCGACCCCCAGCCGCTCGCGGACCCGCGCGGTGTAGCGCTCGAGCTGCGCCGCGACGCCGTCGAGGTCGTCGGCGGGATGGACGTTGGAGCAGTAGGCGAGGTGCAGGAGGCTGCCGTCGGGATGGCGCAGCCGCATCAGCGCTCGCCCCGGAGCACCGTGTTGCCCTCGAAGCTCGCGGCGAGATCGCGCTCGCCCAGGTCGTCGACGATGAGCCGGCCGCTCTGCGCGAAGAACTCGACCGGGTTGCGCCAGACGACGCGGTCGATGTCGTCGGCCTCGAAGCCGGCGTCCTGCATCGCCCTGACGGTCTTGGCGATCTTCAGCGGATCGCTGACGCCCCAGTCGCAGGCGCTGTTGATCAGGATCCGCTCCGGCCCGTGCTGCTCGAGCACGCGGACCATGCGGTACTCGTCCATCTTCGTGTTGGGATAGATGCTGAAGCCCGCCCAGCAGCCGGAAGCGAGGACCTCGGTGACCGTGAGCTCGTTGTTGTGGTCGATCAGGACCGTCTCGGGCGGCATGCCCGAGGCCTCGACCAGCTCGAGCGTGCGGCGCGTGCCGGCGGCCTTGTCGCGGTGCGGCGTGTGGACGAGCACCGGCAGCTGTTGCTCGTGCGCGAGCTTGAGCTGGGCGTCCAGCGCCTCCTCCTCGGCGCGGGTCATCGCGTCGAAGCCGATCTCCCCCACCGCGACGACGCCGTCCTTGGCCAGGAAGCGCGGCAGCAGCGCGAGGACCTCCTTGCGCAGCGCGTCGTCGTTGGCCTCCTTCGGGTTGAGGCCGATCGTGCAGTGATGGCGGATGCCGAACTGGGCGGCGCGGAAGCGCTCCCAGCCGAGCAGCGAGTTGAAGTAGTCCACGAACGACCCCGCGGACGTGCGCGGCTGCCCGAGCCAGAACGCCGGCTCCACCAGCGCCTTTACGCCGGACGCGGCCATCGCCTGGTAGTCGTCGGTGGTCCGCGACGTCATGTGCGCGTGCGGCTCGAAGATCCTCATGGTCGTCCTCCAAGTGCTCGTTCCGCCGCGACCCGCCGATCCTCGAACGGGCTCTCCAGCTCGGCTCTGATCGCCGCGATCTCCTCCTCGGGCGAATGGCGGTCGATCACCGTCCACACCTCCGCCGGCACGTCGCGGCCGGCGGCGACCCGCTCGTGGACCAGCGCCGCGAGCATCCGGGCCCCGTCGGGCGTCACGCGCTCGAGGCCGTCCAGCGGCGTGATCGGCACGCCGACGAAGACGCACTTGAGGACGGCCTGGTCGTACGCGGCGCCCGGCAGGCGCTCGGTCGCGTACGGGCCGAGCGCGGCGGCGATCAGGCGCGTGTCATTGGTCCGGATCGCGTCCTCGACGAGGTGCAGCGCGTCGACGTCGAGGTGCTCCAGCGCGCGCAGGATGCCCCGGCGCTCGGCGGCGTCGCCGTAGCGATACAGCTGGTCGAGCTCGGACTGCGCGTGCCCGCCCAGCGCCTGCAGCAGATAGGTCCGCGCCGCGTCGTCGATCGTCCACGCGTGCACGTCGTCGGGATCGGCGTTCGGGTCCAGCGGCCCGCGCCCGACCTTGCGGCCGACGGCCGGGAAGCGGGCGCCGATCGCCGCGGGGTTGTGCGCGACCTCGGCGGCGGCCTCCTGCAGCCAGGCCAGGCCTTCCGGGGCCACGCGGTCTTCGAGCTGGTCGATCATGCCGGCACCATCGCTTCCCTCAGCGCGGTCATCGCCGCGGGCACCACCTCGTGGGCGCGGTGCGCGTGGCGCGAGAGCTCGACCGCGACGAGGCCGTCGTAGCCGATCTCCTCCAGCGCGGCGAGCGCGGCCGGCAGCTCGAGCTCGCCCTCGCCGAACATCAGGTGCTCGTGCACCCCGCGCACCATGTCCTCGATGTGGACGTGCGCGAGCCGCGCGCCGGCGCGGCGGATGCAGTCGGCCGGCGACTCCGGCTCGAGGCAGACGCAGTGGCCGATGTCCAGCGTGAGCGCGAGGGCGTCCGGGCCGCCGAGCCGCTGCTCGAGCAGCTCGTAGTCGGAGAGCCGCTCGACGAGCATCCCCGGCTCGGGCTCGAAGGCCAGCGTCACGCCGGCGCGCGCGGCGTGCTCGAGCACGCGGCCGAGGCCGTCGATCAGCAGGTCCCACGCGCGCCCGGGGTCGATGTCGCCGGGGGCGGCGCCCGACCACAGCGAGACGACCGGGGCGCCGAGCTCGGCGGCGACGTCGACCGCGCGGCACAGCAGATCCACGCGTCGCTCGCGGCCGTCGGACACGAGCGTCGGGAAGTGCTTGCGGCGCGGATCGAGCACGAAGCGCGCGCCGGTCTCGATGACGCACGCGAGGCCGAGCGCCTCGAGCCGCAGCCGCAGCCGCCCGGCCCGCGCCCGCAGCCTCGGCGCCAGCGGGTCGAAGTGCACGTGGTCGAGCGTCAGCGCCACGCCGTCGTAGCCGTTCTCGGCGAGCAGCTCGAGGGCGTCCTCGATGCGGTGGTCGGCGAGCCCGTTGGATACGTACCCGTACCTCACGACCCGGCCCTCGCGAGGCGCGCGGAGATCCCGGAAGGCCGGCCGGAGGCGGCGGTCCCGCCGCGCGACGCGGTCTCGCGCGGGCGGTGCATGGCCGGCGCGCTCACGTGACGGCCCGCTTGCGGGCGAGCTTCCGGGCGACGGGCCACAACCCCGCGACCGCCGCGGCCTGCGCCGGCGCGCCGGTGCCGGCGAGGAGCCCGGCCTCGAGCGGGATCAGGCCGAGGATGCCGGTTCCGACCGCGCGCTGGAGACGCTCCGGCGACGGGTCGGCGATCGCCTCGGCGTGCGCGCGGCCGACGACCGCGGCGTACGCCCCGACCAGCCCGAGCGCGGCGATCCGGCCGGCCCGGCCCTTGGCCTTGGCGACGCTCAGACCCGCGCTCGCGGCGGCGACCGCGCCGGTGGCGACGAGCGCGCGGGTCGCGACCGCCGCGGATCCGCCCTCGACCTCGCGGCGCGAGACCTCGGTCACCACAGCCGTGTGCGCGGCGACGACCGCGGCGGCGGGCAGCGCCCGCGCGGCGCCGTGGGCGCCGGCGCCCATCACGACGTCCAGGCCGCGGCAGGCCGACATGCCCGGCGTCGCGGCGAGCGTCGGCTTCAGCGCCAGGTCATAGCCCCAGACCGCCATCGCCAGCGGCGCGACCACCTTCAGTGCGCGCGGCCCGTCCGCGGCGATCGCGAACGCCGCGCCGCCGGCCGTCAGCCCCGCCGCGAGGCCCAGGGCGAAGCCCGGCGACACGCGCCCCGAGGGGATCGGCCGTCCCGGCCGCTCGACGGCGTCGACGTCGCGGTCCGCGTAGTCGTTGAGCGCCATCCCCGCCAGGTACAGGCACGACGACGCGGCCACGAGCCCGGCGGTGCGCGCCACGTCGCGCACCTGGCCGGACGCCGCGGCGCCGACCAGCACGTCGCCGGGCACGCTCAGGACCGCCGGCAGCCGGACCAGCTCGGCGACCGCGGCAGCGTCCGGCATGACGACGCTCACGGCGCCGCGACCTCGGTTCCCACCCACTGCTCCAGCAGCTCGTACTGCCGGTGCAGCGACTGCTCCGTCGTACCCGCGGGGTCCTTGAAGAAGAACGCCAGCTGCGCCTGCGTGCCGGCCTCGCGGCGCTCTAGCGCCAGGGCGCTCAGGCGCGCGAGATCGAGGATCAGCGGCGCGGCGAGCGCCGAGTCGCAGCCCTCCCACGTGAACTGCAGCCGCATGCGCACGCCGAGGAAGCCCTCGAAGGAGACGTGGTCCCAGGCCGTCTTCCACTCGCCCAGGTCGCGCACGTTCTCCATCCGGATCGGCGCCTCGACGGGGTAGCCGAGGATCTCCTCCAGCAGCCGCCCCTTGGACGCGAGCTTCGACGCCGCGCGCGTCGGGTCCGACAGCGCCTCGCCGTCTCCCCCGCCGAGCAGGTTCGTCGCCGCCCACGAGCGCACGCGCAGCGAGCGTGCGGCGAACGCGGGCGCGAGCACCGACTTCATCAGCGTCTCGCCGGTCTTCCCGTCGCTGCCGCCCAGTGGCACCTCGTACGCCTCGGCCAGCGCCTCGAGGGCCGGCATCCGCGCGCCGGCGGAAGGCGTGAAGTCCACCCACGCGCATCCCGCCTCGATCGCCGCGATCGCATACAGCGTGCTCGGAGGGACGATCGCCTCGCCGCGCTCGAGCGCGTCCAGCAGCGCCGTCAGGTCCTCGTGCGCCGGGTGCTCCGGGACCGGCGCCTCGGTCGAGGACACGTTGATCACGACCACGCGCGCCAGGCCGTGGCGCGTGCGGAACGCGCGCAGGTCGTTGAGGATCCGCGTGATGCAGCCACGCGGGTCGTTGCGCGCGTCGAGCCCCGTGATGCCGGGCCGCTGCTCGGACTCGGCGGCCTCCAAGGCGCCCGCGAGCGCGCCCGGCAGCCCGACCGGCAGCACGCCGCCGTCGACGAGCCGCGCGGCGCGCACCGCCAGCGGCGTCTCGACCACGTCGTGGCCGCCGAACACGAGCTCGCCCAGCCCTGGGAGGCCCGCGTCGGTGAACGGCGGACGCATCGTCACCAGGCCCGTCGGCTCGGCCAGGCCGGCGGATACCGCCGCCGCTCCCGTCACCGCGGTCGTCGCGACCGACCCCCGGCCGCCGACCAGCCACACGCCCACGCGGCTCATGACGGCCACCGCGGCGCCCGGAAGGTCACGGTCTCCCGCATCAGCTCGCGCTCCTCGACGTCCTCGTATCCAAGCTCGGCGAGCCGCCTCAGGATCGCGTCGACGAGCCGCTGTGGAGCGCTCGCCCCCGCCCCCACGCCGACCACGCGCGCCCGCTCCAGCCACGCCGAGTCCAGCTCCGGCGCGTCCGGCACGAGGTGCGCCGCCGTTCCCTGCGCCCTCGCGACGTCCACGAGCCGGTTGGAGTTCGAGGAGTTGCGCGCGCCGGCCACGAGCACGAGGTCGCATTCGCGCGCGATCGCCTTCACCGCCGCCTGGCGGTTCTGCGACGCGTAGCAGATGTCGTCCTTGCCCGGCCCGATCAGGTCCGAGAAGCGCTCCCGCAGACGCGCGACCAGGCGCGCCGCGTCGTCGACCGCGAGCGTGGTCTGCATCGCGTAGGCGACCGGCGCGTCCGGCGCGATCGGCAGCGCATCGATCTCCTCCTCGCTCATGACCACGTGCGTGTACTCGGGCGCTTCGCCCACCGTCCCCTCCACTTCCTCGTGACCCCTTCGCCCGATCAGCACCACAGTACGTCCGGCACGCGCGTAACGCCTGACCTCGACGTGGACCTTCGCGACCAGCGGGCACGTCGCGTCGATCACGCGCAGGTCGCGCGCCGTCACGCGGCGCCTGACCTCGGGCGCGACCCCGTGGGCGGAGAGTATGCAGACGGCGCCGTCCGGCACCTCCTCCTCGGAGTCCACGAACACCGCGCCGCGCCCGGAGAGGTCCTCGAGCACCTGCTCGCTGTGGACGATCTGCCCGCGCACGTAGACTGGCGCGCCGTATTCGCCGAGCGCCCGCTCCACGGTCTCCACCGCCCGCTCGACGCCCGCGCAGAAGCCCAGGGGCATCGCGAGCAGCACGCGACGCGCGTTCCGCCTCTCCTCCGCCATGTCACTCCCGGACTTTAGGTGCATTGTCAAGTCGAAGCCGGGATAGAGTCAGTCAAAAGCTCAGTCGCCGAGCCACACCCACGTGGAGTCCGACCGCGAGTCGAGCAGGGCCGCGTCGGTCGCCACCACCTGGACGCGAGCCCGTCGTGTCGTGAGGTGCACGCGGGCCCGCGCCCGCACGGTGAGGAAGCGGTCCCCCGGCCTGGGCGCCTTAACCCGCGCGGTCGCGATCGTCCGCGAGCCGAGCTTGAGCTTGGCGGTGAGCGTCCCCGCCTCCGACGTCCGCACACGCACGCGGGCGCCGCGGCGCACGCCCGACACCGACAGCACCTGGACCTCCGGCCGCTTCGTGTCGCCGAGCTCGAAGACGGGCGGCGCGACCGAGGTGTTGAACGCGGCCGCGGGCCCGGCGGGCGCAGGGCTGGTATCCGGCACCGTCCAGGGCTGGCCGGGATCCTCGACCGGGCCTGGATCGTCCGTTCCGACCGTGATCGTCCCGTTCATGCCGTTGGGCGAGAGCCCGTCGTGGACCGAGCAGTAGAAGCGATAGACGCCGGGCTGGTCGACGACCGCCGTCGCGCCGTCGCTCGGCCCCGCGTACGCGAGCTGCGTCCCGGTCGTCTCCCCCGGCTTGATCAGCCACACGTCGTGCGACGCGGCGATCGGGTTGCCGGGCTGGCGCAACCGCCACTCGATCGTGTCGCCCACCTGCGCCGCAACGGCGTTCTTGAACCAGTAGCTGCGCCCGCCGGCGTCGGTGGCCTGGATCGGCCGGGTCGCCGCCGACGCGACCGGCGCGAGGACCGTGAGGACGAGCGCGCAGAGGCAGGCGGCGCGGATCATGCGACGACCTCCATCTGGCCCATCATCGACATGTCGCCGTGCTCGGCGGCGTGGCAGTGGAACACGTAGCGGCCGGTGTAGTAGTCGAAGTTCGGCCGGATCACGACCGTCTGGTGCGGGAGCACCGGGATCGTGTCCTTCCACGCCGCATCCCCGGGTTGCGGCGGCTTGCCCTCGATCGAGACGACGCGGAAGAAGTGCCCGTGCGTGTGCATCGGGTGCGTGCGCTCGGAGTTGTTCGTGAACGTCCACAGCTCCGAGGAGCCGAGCCGGGGGCGGCAGTCGATGCGCTCATCGTCGAAGCCCGCGCCGGCGATCTGCCACTGCGCGCGGCCGAGGCCGTTGAACGTCAGCGGGAAGCTGCGCTGGGCGTTGACCGGCGGCAGCGGCTCGAGCTCGCGCAGCACCTTCGGCACGCGCGCCTCCTCCGCCCCGCCCTTGACGACGTCGAAGCGCATGACCGCCGACGTCGTCGCCTCCCCCACCGTGTTGTGCAGGATCACCTCCGAGCCGACGCCGAACTGGCGGAAGTCGACGACCACGTCGACGCGCTCGGCCGGCTGCAGCGAGATGCTCGTGCGCCGCACCGGCTTGGGCAGCAGCCCGCCGTCGGAGCTGATCTGGATCACTTCGCGCCCGTTGCCGAGGACGAACTCGTACGGGCGCGCGTTGGACGAGTTGAGCAGGCGCAGCCGGTACAGCCGGCGCTCGACCTTCATGCGCGGCGCGATCGCGCCGTTGACGAGCAGCGTGTCGCCGCGGAAGCCGCGGTCGATGTCGACTCGATAGCGGAACGTGCCGTCGGCATTGAACGCCCGGTCCTGAATCATCAGCGGGACGTCGTAATCGCCCCGCGGCAGCTCCAGCGCGTCGTCTTCCTCGGGGTCCTCGACGATGTAGAACGCGGCAAGCCCCGCGAACAGCGTCTTGGCGGTCTCGCCGTGCGCGTGGTCGTGGTACCAGAGCGTCGCCGAGTGCTGCACGTTGGAGTAGTGATACAGCCGCTCGGTCCCGTCCGGCACGGCGTCGTGCGGATGCCCGTCGAACTGCGGCTGGGTCACGCCGCCGTGCAGGTGCACGTTGAGGTCGCGCCCGCTGCGATTGATCTGGCGGACCTCGACCGCGCGCCCGCGGGTCGCGCGGAACGTCGGGCCTGGATACATGCCGTAGTAGCCGAGGATCGGCGTCGTCAGGCCGGGCAGGATGCTCGCCGTGCCCGGCTTCATCTCGGAGATGTACTTCTGCAGCGACTTCGTCTGCTCGACCGGCCTGGCGACCGGCAGCAGCGGGACGTCGCGCTGGAACGGCTCGAACGGCCCGGCGGCGGAGGCGCGCGCCCAGGCGCTGGTGGCCGTGCCCGTGACGGGGCGCGAGCGCTTGTCGGCGGCGAACGAGCAGACGAGGAAGACGCCGCTGAACCCCTGGCTCAGCGCCTTCCGGCGCGTGACGGCCATCACCGCGCCGCCGCGAGCGTGAGCGCCCGCTTGGTCGTCACGCCGCCGGCGCGCAGGGTGACCGTCGCCGCGACGCGCTTGCGGTAGCGCTTGAGCGCGCGCTTGGCCGCGGCGGTCGGCTTCAACGTCGCGGTGAACCGGCCGTTGCCGTTGCAGCGCGCGGTCCCGCTCGCCAGCGCGGCGCCCTTGAGCTTGAGCTTCTTCGCGACCGCCTTGGACACGGTCAGCGTGAGCGTGCCCTTGCCCAGCGAGGCGCAGCGCGCCGTGAGCTTGAGCTTGCCCGCGAGCAGGATCGGGAGCGTCGTCTTCGAGCCCGCCGGCCTCTCGAGCGCCGCCCAGGCCTTCGGCTTCGGCGCCGGCGTGCCGTCGCGGACCGGCGGCGGCTCCGGTGAGGCGCTCGCCTGCACGGCCGGCGTCGGGGTCGGCGTCGGCGTGGGCATGGACCCGTCGGCGTTGGCGACGGTGACCGTGCCGTGCATCTCGGTCCGGTGGGCGTCGCAGACGAAGGCGTACACGCCGGCGCTGTCGAACCGGCAGTCGCCCGCCCAGCCCTGCGGCATGACGTACTTGGGCAGCGGCGGCACGGCGCCGAGGTTCGGCCCGGCCGTCTGCGTGCACACGGGCTTGGCGTCGCCGGTGAAGTCGACGTTGTGCGACGTCGCGCCGGCGGGGTAGCTGAAGTGCACGGTGTCGCCGGGCTTGACCGTGACGTCGCCGTTCTCGAACCAGTTGCGGGCCGGCGAGGCCTGGTCGCGTGCGGTGACGGACGCGGCGGCGGTCGGGGTCGCCGTCGGCGTTGCGGTCGGGGTCGCCGTGGGAATCGCGGTCGGCGTTGCGGTCGGGGTCGCCGTGGGAGTCGCGGTCGGTGTCGCCGTCGGCGTGGGCGTCGGCGTCGCCGTGTCCGCGACGACGATCGCGCCCTTCATCTGCTGTGGGTGCGCGGTGCAGTAGAAGCTGTAGGTGCCGGGCGCGGCGAATGCGCACGTCGCGGTCCAGGGAGCATTCCACGCGATCTGCGGGACGGGCGGGATCGGGAACGCCACCGGGTCCAGCGGCGGCGGACCGCCCGCGGTGACCGCGCACGTGGGCTTGGGGCTCTCCGGGGTGAACGCGACGTTGTGCGGCTGCGTGCCCGTTCCCGTGGCGTAGCTGAACGTCACTGTCCCCCCGGCGGCGATCTCCACCGACGTGTCGGCCGGATCGGACTGCGAACCGTCGCGGAAGCCGGTGTCGAACGCCACGATGCTGCCGGTCTGCGGCGGAGCGCTCGCGGCGGATTCCGCCTCTCCCTGCGCGAGCGCAGGGAACCCCACCGCCGCGATCACGGCGCACACCACCCACGGCAGCCACTTGCTCCTCACGACCAACGACTCTCCCCCTCGACGGAATAAATCCGGGACCTGACCCGAACGGAACGGTAGCTCGTACGTAATACCTACGTCAATTCATTCGTCCTATCGCCCAACAAATGCTGGGACGAAATGTCAGGCGGGCCACCAATTGCGCTCGCCGAGCATGACGGCGAGCGACGGCACCAGGAAGGTCCGGACGAGGAACGCGTCGACCAGCAGCCCGAGCCCCACGGTGAAGCCGACCTGGAAGAGCGCCTCGAGGTCGAGCGCCATCAGCGCCGCGAACGTGCCCGCGAGGATCAGGCCCGCGGAGGTGATCACACCGCCGGTGCTGCGCAGGCCCGCGAGCACAGCATCATGCGTGCTGAGCCCACGCCGGTGCTCCTCGCGCACGCGGGTCAGCAGGAAGATGATGTCGTCGACGCCGAGCGCGACGAGGAAGATGAACGCGAAGATCGGCAGGTTCGGGTCGGAGTCCGGCTGGCCGAAGACGTGCGTGAAGACCAGCGAGGACGCGCCGAGCGCGAACGCGAACGACAGCAGCACCGTCGCGATCACGTACAGCGGCGCGACGATCGCACGCAGCAGCAGCACGAGGACCACGAAGATCAGCCCGAGGACGAGCGGGACGATCAGCTTCGCGTCCGTGCGCAGCGCCTCGAGGTTGTCGTGGTTCTCGGCGGTGATCCCGCCGATCAGCGCGACGTGGCCGCCCGCAGCGCGCCTGGCCACCTCGCGCAGGCGCGGGATCAGGTCCATCGCGCGCTTGGAGAACGGGTCGACGTCGAGCAGCGCCTCGAGCGAGACGAGCGTTCCGTCGCGGGACTGCGAGTCGGTGTCGGCCGACGAGATCCCCGGCGTGCGACGGAGCGCGTCGCGGACCTCGATGTTGACCTCCGACGACGCCAGCACGTCGAGCGGCGCGACGCGCCCCGCCGGGAACCGCCGGCGGATGAGCTCCTGCCCGGCCACGGCCTCGGGCTTGGTGCGGTACTGCTCGGACAGATCGAGGTAGCCGCGGCCCTCCAGGTTCCCGAGCGCGCCGGCCGCGAGCAGCGCGATCGAGACGGCAACGAGCAGCCGCGGGCGGCGCTCGACCAGCTGCGCGACGCGCGCCCAGCCGCGGCCTGACCCCTCCGCGCGCGGCCTCGCCGGCCAGAAGGCGCGTCGCCCCAGCACCGCCAGCGTCGCCGGCAGCAGCGTCACTCCGCAGGCCATCATCACGACGATGCCGAGTGCGAGGATGGGTCCCATCTCCCGCGTCGCCCGGAAGCCGGCGAGGCCGAGCACCAGCATGGAAGCGACGACGATCGCGCCCGAGGCGAGGATCGCCGGGCCGGTCCGGCGCGCCGCGCGCGCCAGCGCCGCGTCGACGTCGTCGACGCCCCGCAGCTCGTCGCGATAGCGCGAGACGATCAGCAGGCAGTAGTCCGTCCCGGCGCCGAACATCAGCACGATCAGGATCGCCGTGGACTGGCCGCTGACCGACGTGGCTCCCGCCGCCACGAGGCCGTAGATCGCGCCTGTGGCGATCACGTAGGCGATCGCGACGACCCCGAGCATCACCCCGGCGATCAGCGGCGAGCGGTAGGTCAGCAGCATCAGCGCGACGACCATCGCCATCGTGATCGCCAGCAGCTTCCCGTCGATGCCCTCGACCGCCGCGCTGCGGTCGGCGTCGAAGCCGGCCGGGCCCGTCACGTAGCTGGCGAGCGGGTTCCCGGCGGGCCCGGGGAGCGTGGCGCGCATCGCGGCGACGTCGTGCGCGACCGAGTCCGTGTCGTCGCGGCCGTTGATCGCCGTCACCAGCAGCGTGCTCTCGGGGAAGTCGTCGGAGATCGGCGACGGTGGCGTCTCCGGCCCCAGCACGTGGCCGAGCTCGCCGCACACCGGCCCGTCCGGGCCCCCGACGCCCTTCAGCGCCGGCAGCGCCCGGTCCGCGCACAGCGCCTGGTTGTGCGCGTCCATCTCACGGCTGTGGAGCAGGACCTGCCCGCGGCGCGAGACGTACGCGATCACCGCGGTCGAGTCGCGGCCCTCGGGGAAGCGCTCGTCGAGCAGGTCGCTGACGCGCGTCGAGTCGGCCCCGCGGGTCAGGAAGGTCTTGCTCTCGTCCGCCGCGCGCGCCTGCAGCTTCGGCTGCAGCCCGGCGAGCGCGACCGCCAGCGCCAGCCACGCGCCGACGGTCACCCATCTCGCCCGGCGCCCGAGCGCCAGCACCGCGATCCTCCCGAGCATCAGCGCGGCAGTATCCCGGCGAACGGGACCGCGGCGGCCGTTCGGGCCGCCGCGGCCTCCGCCTGGTTCACGGACTGGTGGTCGAGAGCGTGAACGTCAGCGTCTTCGCGTAGGGCCCGGTCCGCAGCGGGTCGGTCGAGCCGACCGTCTGCTGGAACTGGAGCGAGACGCCGTCGTTGGTGATCGGACCCGCGTAGGTCAGCAGCTGCCGCGGCGTGCCCGAGACGTCGCCGAACGCCGTGTCCGGGTTCGCGGCGTTGGTCGCCCGCGCCTTCAGCGCCTGCGGCATCACGTACGTCCCGTTGACCAGATGGCCCGGGGCCTGCGATGACGGGTCGGTGACGCTCAGCGCCGCGTCGCCCGCGCTGGACAGCACGGTCGCCGTGGTGCTGGCGTTGTAGGTGTTCGGCACGCCGAGGACGAAGGCGCCGAAGCCGGCGTTCGGGCCGAGCGAGAGCGAGAGCGTCTGGGGGACCGTGCCCGAGACGTCGGTCGAGGTCGACGGCGGGACCTCGGTCGTCACCGTCTTGCTCGCGGTCTGGCCGTCTGCGTAGGTCACGGTCAGCGTCGCCGTGTGCGAGCCGCCGTTTCGGAACGCGTGCTCGGCGGTCGCGCCGGTCGCCGCCCCGCCGTCGTCGAACGCCCATTTGTACGACACGCCGCCCGACTTGCCGATGTCGTACTTGACGAGGCTCGACGTGGCGCTCGGCGTCGCCTTCGGATCCGGGCCCGGGGTGTCGGGACCGCCCGTGTAGGTGAAGCGCCATACCCCAGTGTTCGCGTTGCTGACCGAGAAGTTGCTGCCGCTGTAGCTCGCGACGTACAACGCCCCGTCGGCACCGAAGTCGAGGTCGATCGTGCGGTTGGGCCCGAACAGGCTCGTCGGGATGATCCCGTACAGCGAGTCGGCCGCGATCGGCTGGCCGCCGGTGAACTCCGTCGCCGGGTCCATCAGCAGCGCGTGGCGGATGTTGTTGGCGCCGGCGAAGTCCGACAGGAACCAGCGGCCGTCCCAGTAGGCGGGCCAGGCGCCGGGGCTGTCGGACGTCTTGCGATACGTGCCGGCGGTCATCGGGGCCTGGCTGCCGCCGAACGCGAACGGGCAGCGGCGGAACGTGTCCGGCCCGGTGCCCGTGTTGGTGCCGTTGTAGATCGGCACGCCGTTCGCGTTGCGCGGGTAGTCGTGGCAGCCACCCTGCGGGCCGTACCAGATGTTGGTCGGGCGCGGCGCCGGGATCGTCGTCAGGCCGGTGTTGTACGGCGAGTCGTTGAGGAGCGGGCCGCGGCAGTCCCAGTAGCCGCCGGTCTGGCCGTCGGCCCCGCCGCCGACCGTGCCCGGATGGCCGAGCGGCGCCGCGGCGCCGCCGCCGGTCGTGGCGGGCAGCTTGGCGCGGTAGTCGAGCCGGTCGCCGGTGCAGTAGGGCCAGCCGTAGTTGCCGGCCGAGTCGATCAGGACCGCGTTCTCGGTCTTGGCCGGACCCCAGGTGGTGCTGTTGGTGCCCTGGTCCGGGCCGACCCAGGCGGCCGCGACCTTGTCGGTCTTCGGGTCGATGTCGATCGAGTAGAGGTTGCGGACGCCCATGGCGAACACCTCGGGCTTCGCCTTGCCCTGCAGCACCGCGTCGCTGTCGGGCGGGAACATGTTCGGCCCGTTGGGCGCATTCGCTCCGGGGATCGTGTACGTCTTGCCGATGCCAGGCGTGTCCCCCGGGTCGGCCATCGGCTTGATCCGCAGCAGCTTGCCCTCGTAGGCGTTCGTGTTGCCCGACGTCTGGCGCGCGTCGGCGTAGCTGATGTGGCCGCAGCGGGCCTCCGAGCCGGGTCCGGTCTCCGCGCACGGCTCCTTGACGCCGCAGCCGGTGCCGTCATAGGTGGCGGGATCGCCGCCCGGGCACGGGATCGTGTAGGCCGGGCTCGGGTTGGTGTAGCCGCCGTTGTTGGAGTTCGGGGTGTTGCCCGTGTTGTCGCCGGTGGCGAAGTACAGGTTGCCCTGCGAGTCGAAGTCCATCGAGCCGCCCAGGTGGCAGCAGCTGAACACCTGGGTCATCCAGTGCAGGATGATCCTCTCGGAGCCGGGGACCAGCGTCTTGGTCGCGTCGTCGTACGTGAAGCGCGACAGGCGGCGCTCGGCCATGTAGTCCTTGCGGACGAAGCCCTCGCCCAGGGCCGGGCCCTCGTTCTTGCCCTGCTCGCCCTTGTAGTACGGGTGGTACTGGACGTAGATGTACGGCCGGCCGTTGGTGAAGTCGGGATCGAGCGCGATGCCGAGGATGCCCTGCTCGTCCTTGGACTGCTGGCCGGTCTCGTTGCCGGAGCCCTTGGCGCCGAACACCGGCATCTCGGCGACCTTGGAGACCTTCGCCGCGTTCTGGTCGTCGGAGCCCGCGACGCGCGGATCCCACACGTGGATCGTGCCGCAGCCGAGGCCGACCTGCGGATTCGTCCAGTCGCGGAACTGGACCGCCGCGGGCGAGCGCGCCTCGTCGCAGACTGCGCGGCCGGCGTAGAACACGCGGCCGTCCTTGGCCATCGAGAGGCCGTCGATCTCGCCCACGTACGCGTTCGAGTTGGGGTTCGGGTTCGGCGGCGTCAGGCGCGTGCGCGCGTAGTTGGAGTTGATCGTCGCCTTGCAGTTGCCGCGGACCATGCCGGCTGCCCACTCGATCGCGCCGAGCAGGTGCTTGCCGAGCACGTCGCCGTAGCCGGCCGTGGTCTGGCCGAGGCCGGTGTAGAAGGAGCGGCCCTGCTGGATGTCGCGGCACCACGAGACGGCGCGCTCGAGCTGCGGCTGCAGCGTGGCCGTCATGCCCGAGAAGCGCGTCACCGCGTCGTTGGTGACCGACGTCCCGTCGGGGATCGTGTTGAAGCGCACGCGCGCGACGGTGTGCACCTGGCCCGTCGGGTTGTTGGTCCAGGCGTAGAAGTTGTCCGAAACGCCCTTCTGCAGCAGCGGCAGCGCGCGCGTGGCGGGGTGCACGCGGTCCAGGAACTCGACGTCCTGGGCGCTCACGGCGGCGCCCGCGGTGCGGCTCGCGCCGGTGAGGCCGATCAGCGTGTCGAAGAACGCGTTGCCCTGCTCCAGCAGGGCCGTCTCGCCGATGCCGACGAAGCCGCCGCCGCCTTCGACGTAGGACTGCAGGTCCGCCTGCTCGGTGTTGTCGAGCGCGTCGCCCTGCGAGTTCACGAACACGACGGCGCGGTAGCCCGCCAGGTTGGCGGCCGCGATCTTCGTCGCGTCGGCGGTCACGTCGACCGTGAAGTCATTGGCGCTGCCGAGCGCCTGGATCGCCGTGGCGGCGGTCGCGCTCGCGGGATTCGCCTGGCCGGCGGTCCACGTGAAGACCAGCACCTTCCCGGCGTCCGCCGCAGCGGGCGCGACGCCGATCGCGGCTGTCGCCGCGAGTGCCCCTATGAATCCGAGGAAGCCTCGGACCGCGCGTAGCCTCCGCCCGCGCGGGTCAGACACCGTCTCGCTCACTCCCATCCCTCTCCTCCGGGTCGAACGGTGAATGCCGATGAGAATCCCGGCGCCCCTGAGCACCCTGGACTTTCGTCGTATGTCGGCGCGGATGCTATTTGGCTTTCGTGAGGGTGTCAACGCCTTTTGCCGTTTAGATTGGCAGAAGTCGGACATTTCCTCTTGGCTTAACGAGACGGGTTTAAGGTTCGTCAGGTCCGGCCACGAAATCGAGGAGAGTGGATGCGGGGAGGGCAAGTGCGCGCGGCCGCGGCGGTCGCGCTGGTCGCCGGTTCGGTCGCGGCGTGCGGTGGCGGAGGCGAGGCGCCTGCCGCCAAGGGCAAGATCGTGCGCGGTGAGACGGAGACGGGGATGAAGCTCGAGGTCGAGACGTTCGTCGACCCGGCCTCGGATCCCGAGCTGAAGAAGCTCGACGCGTGGCGCTCGGCGCGCCACTACCCGGCGGTCGACTACCACCGGATCACCGCCGACAACACCAAGGGCCAGATGCCCGACCGCGACCGGACGATCAGCTTCGCCAAGAGCGCGGACGCGATCGCGACCGGCCAGGGCGTCGAGAGCCGCTTCGCGTGCGACGCGCTGCGCTACGAGTGGCTCCCGGTCAACGGCGCCGGCAGCGCCACGTACGAGGGGCTGCGCAAGCAGCTGTGCCCGGTCGCGCCGGACACGCCGGACGCGATCGCGCCGGGCAAGCGCGAGGTCTACTACCTCGTGACCGATCGCGGGTTCGCCGAGCGCGGGCTCGACCGCCTGCGGATCTTCGGTCCGCGCTCCGCCGAGCTGCGCTAGCGCGCTCGCCTCGCCCCGAACGAGGAGCGGCCCGCCGAGGCGGGCCGCGATCCTTGCTTGGCCGCGGCGGTCGCTCGGACCGCCGCGGCCGGGTGTGCCCGCTAGGGCGTCGTGGTGGACAAGGTGAACGTCAGCGTCTTGCTGTAGCTGCCGGTGCGCAGCGGCTCCAGCGCGGTGACGGGCTGCTTGAGCGCGATCGTCACCGGGTCGTTGGCGATCGGCGCCGAGTAGGTCAGCAGCGTCAGCGGCGTGCCGGACAGCGGCCCGAACGCGGTGCTCGGGTTGGCGGCGTTGGTCGCGGCGACCTGCACCGGCGTCTCGAGCGCGAACGAGCCGTTGACGAGCTTGCCCGGCGCCGTGGCGCTGGTGTCGGTCACGCTCAGCGTCGTCTCGGCCGCCGAGCTCGACACGGACGCGGAGACGCTGGTCTCGTAGTCGTGCGCCAGGCCGGCCGTGAGCGAGCCGAAGCCGGCCGCGCCGCTGATGCTCAGCGAGAGCGTCGGGTTGACCGAGCCGGAGACCTGGCCCGTCTTGCTGACCGAGTCGACGGGGGTCGGGGTCGGGGTGGCCGTCGGCGTTGCGGTGGGCGTGGCCGTCGGGGTCGCCGTGGGCGTGGCCGTCGGAGTCGGCGTCGGGGTCGCCGTGGGCGTCGCGGTCGGCGTGGCCGTCGGGGTGGCGGTCGGCGTGGCCGTCGGGGTCGGCGTGGCCGTCGGCGTCGCGGTCGGAGTCGCCGTGGGCGTCGGGGTCGGCGTCGCCGTGGGCGTGGCCGTCGGAGTCGCCGTCGGCGTCGCCGTGGGCGTCGGGGTCGGAGTCGCGGTCGGAGTAGGCGTCGCCGTGGGCGTGGCCGTCGGAGTCGCCGTCGGCGTGGCCGTCGGGGTCGGCGTCGCGGTGGGCGTCGCCGTGGGCGTGGCCGTCGGCGTCGCCGTGGGCGTGGCCGTCGGCGTCGCCGTGGGCGTGGCCGTCGGCGTCGCCGTCGGCGTGGCCGTCGGCGTCGCCGTCGCCGTCGGAGTCGGAGTCGGAGTCGGAGTCGGTGTCGCGTCCGCCACCACCACGACGGTGCCCCGCATCTCCGACGAGTGCGCCTCGCAGTAGAACGTGTACGTGCCGGGCGCGCCGAACGTGCAGCGCCCGGCCCATGGAGACCGCATCGGCAGCTGCGGGACCGGTGGGACGGGATACGGCGGGTTCGGCAGCTGCGTGCCCTGCGTGACCGTGCACGCGGAGGGCTTCGGGCTCTCGAAGTCGAACGCGACGTTATGGACGCTGCCGCCACCGGCCGGATAGCTGAACGTCACGGTCCCGCCGACCGCGATCTCGACGGTCGAATCCGAGTGGTCCGTCCCCGAGCCGTCGTAGAAGCCGTTGTCGAAGGTGACGATGCTGCCGGTAGCAGGCGCCGCGTCCAGAGCCGGCGCCGGGGCGCCCAGCGCCAGCGCCGGGATGCCGACGGCCGATACGACCCCGCACGCCAGCCATGGCACGTACTTCTTCCTCAGACCCAACGTTTCCCCTCCTCCGGACGTGAGTACCGCGCAAGCGGAACGGTATCCCGCGTCCAGGCACAAGTCAACGACTTTTGCAGCTGTCAGCGTCAAAACATTGCCGCTCACCGCGCAGTGTCAGAGCACGGCTCGAAACGGCCGCATTTCCAGCGTCGTCGCGGGCGGTGAGCCGGACGCGCGCACGCAGCGAACGCGCCCGCCGTACGAGCGCCCGCCCGCTCGGGGACAGCCGCACGGTGACCGTCCCGCGCGCCTGAAGCCGCCGCTCTGACCGTCCGAGCACGCGCGACCGGGCGGAGACGACGACCATCGCCCGGCACCGCTCCGAGCACGCGACCGTCACGGGGAAGCCCCGCGCCAGCAGACGGGCGCGGGAGACGGCCGCGACGCGGAACGTGACGCGCGGAGCGACACGATCGCGCGAAGGAGGCCAGGCGCCGCGATCGGGCGAAGCGACCGGCGCCGGCGGCCCCGTCGCGCCGGGAACGCCCGTCGCCGTGGCGAACGCGGTCGCGGCCGGCACCGCCGTGGCCGCGGGGGTCGGCTCAGGCGTGGCCGCTGCCGTCGCCGTCGCCGTCGCTGTCGCCGTCGCGGTCGCTGTCGCCGTCGCGGTCGGCGTCGCCGACGGCTCTTCGCCCAGGCCCGCCTCGACTGGCGCGTACGCGATCCCGGTGTCTCCTCCGGCGTCGGTGACCTTCAGACCGACCGTGTGCGCGCCCGCCGCCACCGTCGCGGTCGTGCCCGCGGCGTCGCCGAACGTCCCGTCGTCGTCGAGGTCCCAGGAGAAGGCGGCGAGGTCGTCTCCGTCCGGATCGGAGGCCGTGGACCTCAGGGTCGTGCCGTCGATCGTGAACGAGGCGGCCGGCGGCCGGGTCCCGACGGTCACGCTGCGGGACGCCACAGCGGCCGCGCCATCATCGTCGGTCGCGCGCACCGCGATCGTGCGCGCTCCCGTCACAGGCGGCGGCAGCGTGAGCGAGGCGCCCGCGCCGTCGTCGAACTCGCCGTCGCCGTCGGCGTCCCACGCGAGCGCGACCGTCCCGCCGTCCGGATCGGCCCCCTCGGCGCTCACCGTGACCGGCGCGCCCGCGACCAGGTCGGCCGGCCGCAGCGCGACCACCGGGCCCACGTTGGACGCGACCGGCCGCACGTGCGCGGTCCGGATCGCCGAGCGCCCGGACGCGTCCGTCGCGCGGACCGCGATCGTGACGGGCGTCGTGAACGTCCAGCCGGCCGGCGAATCCCCGAACGCGCCGTCCCCGTCGAGGTCGTAGTCCAGGGCCACGGCGGCGTCGTCCGGGTCCGCAGCGGCGGCCGACACGTCCACCGGCCGGCCCGCGCGGATGACCGCCGGCAGGGTGAGCGCCGTGACCACCGGCTGGACACCGGCGTCGTCGCGGACGTCGACGGTCGCCAGCTCGACCCCCTCGCCGCCGCGTCCGTCCGTCGCCCGCACCCGCACGCGGTAGAGCCCCGGCGACGGGAACGCGAACCGCAATCCGGTGCCCGCGCCGTCGTCGAACGCGCCGTCGCCGTCCGCGTCCCAGGCCAGCACGACCGGGTCGCCGTCCGGGTCGCCGGCGGTCGCGCGCAGGTCCGCCGGCACGCCCGGATGGACGCCGCGGCTGGGCACCGCGAGCTCGAGCGCGGGCGCGCGGTTCGCTCCCGGCAGCCCGTCCGCGGCCACGCGCACGGTGCGCCGGCTGACCGCGCTGTTGCCGGCCTCGTCGGTGACGCGGACGCCGACCTCGTGGCTTCCCGCGTCGCCGAAGCGCGCGACCGCGGACGGCGTGCCGCTCGCGTCGGTCTCGTACGCGCCGTCGCCGTCGAGGTCGAACGCGTAGTCCGCGACCGGACCTTCAGGGTCGAAGCCGTGGGCGGCGAGCGTCACCGGCTCGCCTGGACGGACGGCGCCCGGCGCGGCGTCCAGCGTGGCCGAAGGCGCGAGGTCGCCGTCGTGCACCTCGAGCCCCGCCGACACGACCGTCGCCGCGCCCGCGTCGTCGATCGCGCGCACGTGGAGCGTCTGGCGTCCGGCGCCCGGATCGCGGTAGTCGTGCTCGACCTCGGCGGCGGCGCCCGGCGGGATCTCGTCGGCGAGCTCGTACTCGCCGTCGCCGTCGAGGTCGCTCTCGATCCGCGTCACGCGCCCGTCCACGTCGGTCGCGGACACCTGCGCCTCGACCGGCGACGTCGAGGCCGGTGACGGATGCGGGAGGCGCAGCACCACGTGCGGGGCCACGTCGTCCTCGTGGGCCGCGAGCGAACGCTCCGCCACCCCCGCCCGGCCGTCCTCGTCGGTCACCCGTACGCGGGCGAGTCGCGTCCGGGCGACCACGGCGGCACCGGCCGCGTCGTCGAACGCGCCGTCGCCGTCGAGGTCCCACGCGTAGGTCACGCCGCGGCCTGGGCTCGCCGCCGTCAACCATGCGGGCGCGCCCGCACGCGGCACCGGCGGCCGGACGTCGATCGACGGGCTCGGGCGGCGCGCGTCGCAGCACGGCGACAGCCCGGCGAGCGCGACGGCGAGCACTGCGGCGGCGGACACGCGCCCCACGGTAACCGAGCGCCATGCTTAGGTCCGGCTCCATGCAGAAGGTCTACCCAGTACACCAGATCTTCGAGTCATGTCGTGCGGGATTCGAGCTTCTGGTGCTTTGTAATGCAAAAGTCATTGACTTGTGCGCATTCCATGGATAGCTTGCCTCGCGCGCTGGAAGCTCGGGGCAGGGCGCTCGAGTCGAGGGTCGAACCGCGTCGGACGGTTCGCGAACCGTCCAGAAGGAGGAGAGAGGCTTTGAAGGGATTCGGGATGGTGCGCGCGAGCGCCGCGGTCGCGGCTGCCGGTGCACTGCTGTCATGCGCAAGCGCCGCACAGGCGCAGCGGCCGCCCTCGCTCGGCGCCGGTGCGCCGAGCGGCCAGATGGGCGTCCAGCTCTACGACTGGAGCCAATACATCGGCTCCGGCGCCGGCGAGCTCAACCCGCCCGCGCCGACGACCACGGACGGCCGCGTCGAGCGCGTCTTCCAGTACCTGCAGTCGCGCAACGTGAAGCTGGTCGAGCTCTACGGCTACTCGAACATCTTCCCGGGCACGAACCCGGCGACGCCGAACAACACGGCGGCGCTGACGGCGCTGCGCGCGCTCGGCGACCAGTACGGCCTTCGCTTCGTGAGCCGCCACGGCAACCTCAACGAGGCCAACTGGGACAACGACATCGCCGCGTCGAAGATCCTCGGGCAGGAGTACATCGGCGCCGCGGACCTGCCCAGCGACTACCGCAACAACTACGCCGCGACGCTCGACGTCGCGCAGCGGCTCAACCGCCTCGGCAAGCGCTCTGTGGAGGCCGGCCTCGGCCCGGTCTACTGGCACAACCACGCCGCCGAGTTCTCGACCAAGTTCGTGGACAACGGCGTGCTCAAGAGCGCCGAGGAGATCGTCCTCGACCACACCGATCCGCGCTACGTCAAGGCGCAGATCGACATCTTCTGGGCCGTCTCCGGGGGAGCCGACGTGACGGCGTTCGTCAACAAGTACCAGAGCCGCGTCGTGAGCTTCCACGCCAAGGACGGCGTGAATCCCAACCCGAGCGCGGGCACCTCCAACCTGCGTGCCCTCGGCCAGGGCGTCGTCGACTTCGCCCCGATCTTCGCGGCCGCGAAGAACCGCACGAGGTACTACCTGTACGAGTACGACCCGGTGGCGATCGGCGCCAACGGCGGCTTCAACCCGTTCACGAGCGCGGACACGAGCTTCGCCGCCCTCAAGGGCGACGCGGCGCCGGTCCTGTACGTCCCGCCGACCAACTTCCCGTCGGTCCCCGCCGGAACCGCCGCGGCGTCCAATGTGGTCCCGGTCACGGTGACCAACGCGGGCGACGCACCGCTGACGATCACGGGCAACCCGGCGATCGCGGCCGACGCGAACGACGGCGGCGGCGCGACGGCCGCCGACTTCTCGGTCGTCAACCACAACTGCACCACCACGCTGCAGCCGGCCAAGGCCGCCGTGGCCGACGATCCGGCGACGCCGGCCAACGAGGCGTCCCCGGCCGTCCTGGCGGGCACGTGCGTCGTCAACGTCGGCTTCAAGCCGACGCGCACCAACTACGTGTCGGTCGCGCGCCTGCAGTTCACGTCCAACAGCGACGACGCCGTCGAGAGCGCGCCGCTGTACGGCAAGAGCACCGGCACCGCCATCGCGACCGTCGGCGGCGACGTCCCGAGCTTGCTGAACCTCCAGCTCAACAGCGCCTCGGCGAGCTTCGGCACGTTCGTCCCGACGATCGGGCGGTCCTATGAGACGGCGCTCGCCGCCACGGTGACCACCACGACCGGCGACGCGGCGCTGTCGGTCTCGGACACGAGCACGACGGCTCCCGGCCACCTGGTCAACGGCGCCTTCGCGCTGCCGCAGCCGGTCAACGTCCGCGCCGGCAACGCGGCCAACCAGAGCCCGGCCTACGTCCCGCTGGCCGAGTCCACCGGCGCTGCCACGCCGCTGCTCACCTACACCGGCCCGACGAACTCCGACATCGTCACGCTCGGCCTGCGCCAGGCGATCGGCGCCGGCGACGTCCTCCGCTCGGGCACCTACAGCAAGTCGCTGACGTTCACGCTGGCGACCACCGCTCCCTAGCCGCAAGGGGGTCCGTCAGAACGCCGGCCGCGCTGCGCGGCCGGCGTTCTACGTCCACCGGCCGTATGCCGTCCGTCCGCATCCTCGTCACCGCGCTCGCCGCGGTCCTCTGGCTCGTCCTCACGCCCGCGGCGCACGCCGACGGCGATCCCGCGAGCGACGTGCTCGTCCAGCAGGACGTCTTCTACGGCAGCGCGCTCGACCTGGAGTCCAAGCCCGCCGCCCAGCTCCCCGCCCTGCTCGCGCAGGCCTCCCAGAAGGGCTATGAGATCAGGGTCGCGGCGATCTCGCGCTTCGCGGACCTCGGCACCGCGGGCTCGATGTGGGAGGTGCCGAAGGCGTACGCGAAGTTCCTCGGAGAAGAGCTCAGCCTCGTGTACGGCGGGCGCCTGATGATCGTGATGCCCAACGGCTATGCGCTGTTCCACCTCGGTCACTCGACCGTGCGCGAGCAGCGACTGCTCGGCCGGCTCGCCGCGCCGCGGCGGGCGGAGCGCTTCCTCCCCGGCGCGATCGACGCCGTCGAGCGGCTCGCCGCCGCCGAGGGCGTGAAGCTCTCCGTGCCCGAGGTCGAGCCGCCCCCCGGCGGCGTCCCCGCCGTCGACCCGATCCACGCCGCGCCGCCGGCCGCGAGCGTGACCACGGCGCCCGGCGCGACCGTCACGCCGCGCTCGGGTCCCGCCCGCGCGCCCGCGGCCGCGAGCGGCGGATCGAGCGGCGCCTGGCTGTTCGTGCTCCCGGTCGCCGCCTTCGTGCTCGTCGCCGTCGTCGCGATCGTCCGCGGCCGCGTGCGCGACCGGCGCTCGTCGCCGACCTAGCCGGGACGTACGCCAGAATCACGGGGTGGACGTACGCGACCGCATCGCCGAGCTGACCGCCGAGGTCAAGCGGCTCAACGACCTCTACTACCGCGGCGGCGACAGCCCGCTGCCCGACGCCGACTACGACGCGCTGAAGGACGAGCTCGCCGCGCTCGTCGCCGAGCACCCGGAGCTCGAGCCGGCCGACAGCCCGCTCGGCAAGGTCAACGCTCCCGCCGAGCTGACCGGGCCTACCATCCGCCACGCCCGCCCGATGCTCTCGCTCGCGAAGGCGACCGGCGAGGAGCAGATCCGGACGTTCTGCGAGCGCTTCGGCGGCCAGGTGTTCCGCGTCTCGGAGAAGCTCGACGGGCTCTCGCTCAGCGCCGTCTACCGCGACGGCGAGCTCGACTACGTCGCGACGCGCGGCACGGGCGCGGTGGGCGAGCTCGTGACCGAGAAGGTCCGCTGGGTGATCCCCGGGCTGCCCGCGGAGATCGCCGCCCCCGGACGCGTCGAGGTCCGCGGCGAGGCCGTGATGCTGCGCTCGGTGTGGGCGGCCTACAACGAGGCGCATCCGGACCGGCCTCTCACCAACCCGCGCAGCGGCGCTGCCGGGACGCTGATGCAGAAGGACCCCGAGGCGGCCGCCGAGGCCAAGCGGCTGCTGCGCTTCTTCGCCTTCGGCGCCGACCGCGACGGCGTCGCGCTCGGCCTCCCGGAAGGCTTCGAGCCCGCCGCGCAGTACGTCTGCGCGACGGTCGAGGAGGTCATGGACGCGATCCACGAGATCGGCGGCCGCCGCGAAGGGCTGGACTACGACATCGACGGCGCGGTCGTGCGCCTGCACGAGCCGGCAGCGTTCGACGCGGCGGGCTTCAACAGCGCCGAGCCGCGCGGCGCGATCGCGTTCAAGTACCCGCCCGAGGAGAAGCTGACGAAGCTGCTCTCGGTCGAGTGGCCGGTCGGCAAGATCGGCCGCGTCCCGCCGCGCGCGAAGGTGGAGCCCGTGTTCGTCGGCGGCGTGACGGTCGAGAACATCACGCTCCACAACCCGCGGCTGATCCGCGAGCGCGACCTGCGCCTCGGCGACACCGTGGCGGTCGTGCGGCGCGGCGACGTCATCCCCTTCGCGGGCCGCTCGCTCCCGGAGGAGCGCGACGGCTCCGAGCAGGAGATCGTCCCGCCCACACACTGCCCGTCGTGCGGCTCCGAGCTCGAGGTCCGCGGCACCGGCGAGGAGCGCTGGTGCCTGAACCTCCAGTGCCCGGCACAGGCGACGCGCCGGCTGATGCACTGGGCCTCGCGCGCGGCGGCCGACATGGAGGGCGTCGGCGACGTCTGGATCGAGAAGCTCGCCGAGGACGGCGTGCTCAAGCGCCGCAGCGACTTCTACTCGCTGACGGCCGAGCAGCTGCTGGGCTACGAGCGCATGGGCGACGTGAGCGCCCGCAACATGATCGCCTCGATCGAGGGCTCCAAGGGCCTGGGCCTGCGTCGCGCGCTGATCGGCCTGGCGATCCCGATGGCCTCCGAGGGCGTCGCGAAGCGGCTCTGCCTCGCCGGGTACGAACGCATCGAGGCCGTCGCGGCCGCGAGCGCCGAGGAACTGGTGGCGATCCGCGACATCGGCCCGAAGGTCGCCGAGAGCGTCGTCGCGTTCTTCAATCGGCCCGAGATCGGCGAGGAGATCGAGGCACTGCGCGGGCACGGCGTCGTGCTCGACGTGCTCGAGGAGGACCGCCCGGTCGACGCGGCCGCGGCCGGCGACTCGCCGCTGAAGGGCAAGACGGTCGTGATCACCGGCGCGTTCACCGACCCGCGCTCAGGCGCAAAGGTGAGCCGGCCCGACGTGACGCGGCTGGTGGAGCAGGCCGCCGCGACGACGGCGTCCTCGGTCTCCGCCGCCACCGACTACCTGCTCGCCGGCGAGAACGTCGGCGCGTCCAAGACGGGCAAGGCGGAGAAGCTCGGCGTCGAGGTCGTCGGCCAGCAAGACCTCTGGCGCTGGCTCTCCGAGGCCGGGGTGGCCTAGGACGCCGCCGCGGCGCGCGCCGTGTCGTGCATGTGCTCGACGCGCACGAGCTTGACGCGCGGGCGGCCCTGGGCCTCGCCCGCGGCGGTCTCATGCTCGTCGATCGCGCGCCAGCCCTCCCAGGTGATCGCGCCCTCGGGCGCCTCGGGCACGGCGACCGGCTCGTTGAGCACGCCGTTCTGCTCGTCCTCGAGGATCTTCGCGACCGTGTCGGCGGCGTCCTTCTTGTTGGTCCCGATCACGCCCGACGGCCCGCGCTTGACCCAGCCGACGACGTACTCGCCGCGCTGCTGCGCGCCGTCGTCGCCGATCACGCGGCCGCCCTCGTTGCGGATCAGCCCCCGCCGCTCGTCGAACGGGATCCCGGCCAGCGGCGTGCCGCGGTAGCCGATCGAGCGCAGGACGAGCCCGCACGAGATCACGGCCTCCTCGCCGGTCGGGACGGCGCGGCCCTTCTCGAGCCGGTTCTTGACGACGCGGACGCCGGTCACCGGCCCGTCCTCGCCCTCGCCCAGGATCTCCACCGGCGACCACAGGAAGCGCAGCTCGACGCGCCGCTCGCGTCCCGACGGCTCGCGCTCGGCGTAGTCGCGCATGACCTCGACGTTGCGCTTGGTCGTCGCGTCGCACTCGCCGGACTCCAGGAACGCGGCGCTCGCCTCGTCGAGCTCCATCGCCCCCGGCTCGATCGCGATGTCCGCGCGCGTGAGCTCGCCGAGCTCGCGCAGCTCGGGCGTCGTGAACGCCGCCTGCACCGGGCCGCGGCGGCCGAGCACGATCACGTCGTGGACGGAGGCCGAGGCGAGCGCGTCGACCGCGTGGTCGGCGGTGTCGGTGGCGGCCACCTCGTCGGGATCGAGCACGAGCATGCGCGCGACGTCGACCGCCACGTTGCCGTTGCCCACGACGACCGCGCGCGTCGCGCTGAGGTCGAACTCGTGGTCGGCGAAGTCCGGGTGGCCGTTGTACCAGGCCACGAACTCGGTCGCCGAGTGCGAGCCGGGCCGGTCCTCACCGGGGATGCCGAGCCGGTTGTCGGTCGCCGTGCCGATCGCGTAGACGACCGCGTGATAGCGCTCGAGCAGCTCCTCGCGCGAGATGTCCTTGCCGAGCGCGACGCCGCCGAAGTAGCGGAACGCCGGATGCTTCGCCGTCTTCTCGTAGACGCGGGTGACGCTCTTGATCTTCGGGTGGTCGGGCGCGACGCCGGCGCGCACGAGGCCGAACGGCGTCGGCAGCACCTCGTAGAGGTCGACCTCGAATCCGGCCTTCAGCAGCTGCTCGGTGGCGTAGAAGCCGGACGGCCCGGCACCGATGACGGCGGCGCGATTGCTCATATTCCTATCCAGATTAGGACTTGAGCACCACCGACTTGAGGTCGGTGTAGTGGTCCAGCGCCTCGGAGCCGTGCTCCTTGCCGAACCCGCTGCTCTTGACGCCGCCGAACGGCAGCTGGTCGTAGACCTTGGTCGGCGAGTTGATCCACGTGTAGCCGCAGTCGAGCTCCGATGCGGCACGGCGGGCGCGGGCGACGTCGCGCGTCCAGACGCTCGAGCCGAGGCCGAACGGCGACGCGTTGGCCAGCTCGATCGCCTCGTCGAGGTCCTTCACGCGCCAGATCGGCAGCGCCGGGCCGAAGACCTCCTCGGTCGCCATCGGCGAGTCGCGCGGGGGCTCGAGCACGACGGTCGGCTCATGGAAGAAGCCCCCGGCCAGCCCCTCGGGGCGCCCGCCGCCGGTCAGCACCTCTCCCCCGCGCTCGAGCGTGCGTGTGAGCTGGTCCTCGAGGAGGTCGCGCTGGCGGGCGGAGTGCAGCGGACCCATCTGGATCCCCTTCTCCGTCGGTAGGCCGACCTTCAGGCGGCCGGCCTTGGCGGCGATCGCCTCGATCACCTCGTCGGCGACGCTCTCGAAGACGTAGACGCGCTTGATCGCCAGGCAGGCCTGGCCGCAGTTGAAGAAGCGGCCCATCGAGGCGGCGGACGCGGCGGCGGCGAGGTCGGCGTCGTCGCAGACGATCAGCGGGTCGCTCCCGCCGAGCTCGAGCGTGACGCGCTTGGCGCCGCGCGAGGCGAGCGCCATCACGCGCTCCCCGGTCGGCGTCGAGCCGGTGAAGGCGACCTTGCGCACGAGCGGGTGCGTGACCAGCGCCTCGCCGGCGACCGGCCCCGTGCCGGTGACGACGTTCAGCACGCCGGGCGGCAGCCCCGCTTCGGTGAGGATCTCCGCCAGCGCCAGCGTCGTGAACGGCGTCGTGTCCGCCGGCTTGGCGACGACCGTGTTGCCCGTCAGCAGCGCAGGGCCCAGCTTGTTCGACAGCAGCGTCGTGGGGAAGTTCCACGGGACGATCGCGCCCACCACGCCGAGCGGGCGGCGCAGGACCGTGCCGTCGACGCCCGGATCGAGCTGATGGACAGAGATCGCACGGACCTCCTTGCCCATTCCCGCGTAGTGGTCCAGCGTGTCTGCGGCCTTGTGGATCTCGAGCTTCGCCTCGCGCAGCGGCTTGCCCTGCTCGGCCGTCAGCCCGGGCGCCAGCTCGTCCGCGCGGGCCTCGAGCAGCTCGGCCCCGGCGCGCAGGATGCGCGCGCGGTCGGTGATCGAGCGGCACGACCACTCGGCGAACGCCCCGTTCGCGGAGCGCACCGCGCGGTCGACGGTCTCGGCGCCGGCGGCGGTCACCGTGCCGACCGGCTCGCCGGTCGCGGGATCGTGGATGGCGAGCGTGTCGCCGTCGATCGGCTCCACGCTCCCGTCGATGAAGCACCCGCGCGCGAGTGCGGTCATGGCAGGGCTTGACGGCATGCCCAGAAGACTATACGCTTGCGGACGTGAGTCAAGTGTCACACGTTGACGAGCTCGCCCAGCGGACCGAGGACGAGGTGCGCGAGCACCTGAAGGCCGGCAAGCTCGTCGAGGGGCTCCAGCACATGTCCCCCGAGTACCTGAAGGGCATCCGCCGCATCCTCACCGTGTCGGCGGACACCGAGCTGGTGTCCGCGCCTGCGTATCTGCGCGCCGCCCAGCACGCGCCCGCGCTGAACAACTTCGGGTCGGCGATGTCGATCATCCAGGACGAGCTCGCTCACGCCCACATCGGCTACCGCCTGCTCGGCGACCTCGGCGTCGACATGAACGCGCTGATCTACGAGCGCGAGCCTGGCGCGTTCAAGTACCCGTACGCGTTCGACGTGCCGCTGGACTCCTGGTACGAGCTGGTCCTCGCCAACGCGCTCTACGACCAGGCCGGCTTCGTGCTGCTCTCCGACGTCCACGCCTCCTCGACCTTCGGCCCCTGGAAGCGCGCGCTGGCCAAGGTCGACAAGGAGGAGACGTTCCACCTGCGCCACGGGCGCACGTGGGTCAAGAAGCTCGCCGCCGACCCGGACGACAAGAAGCGCCTACAGGCGTCGCTGGACTGGATGTTCGTCCTCACGCTGGAGTGGTTCGGGCTGCCGGACGAGCGCAAAAGGCACGGCATCCAGCTCGAGTACGGCTTCAAGGGCAAGAGCAACGACCAGCTGCGCCAGGACTGGATGGCCGAGGTCGTGCCCTTCATGACGGAGGTCGGGCTCGACGTGCCGGCGCACCACGATGGCGAGCGGTGGGTCATCGACTGCCCGTTCCCGCGCGCCTTCGACGAGGAGGCCAAGCGCTGGGGCGACGAGATCAGCTGGGACGATGTGATGGTGCGCTGGAAGGCGCGCGGCCCGATGAACGTCGACTACGTCAACCGGCTCCAGCGGGGCTACCGGCATGCGTAACGTCGACCCCGTTCTCTCCCGGCTCTGGAACGCCCTGCGCGAGGTCGAGGACCCAGAGATCCCGATCTCCGTCGTCGGCATGGGGCTGATCGTGTCGCTGCGCTACGACGCCGGCGTGGTCGACATCGAGCTGACGTTCACCGCGATGGGCTGCCCGGCGATGGACTTCATCCAGGACGACATCCGCGACCGCCTGCTGCAGGAGCCCGACGTCGACGACGTGCGGATCGAGATCGTCTGGGACCCGGTGTGGACGCGCGCGCGGATCCGCGAGGAGTCGCGCGCGACCATGCGCAGCCTGGGGATCGTCGCATGACCTGGGAGGTCTTCGCGCGGCAGGCGTACGACGAGCCGCTGCACCATGTGGGCGCCTTGAACGAGGACGACGAGGACCTCGCGCTGGTCGCGGCGCGCTCGATCTACGACGAGCAGCCGTGGATCCAGATGATCATCGTGCCGCGCACCGCGATCCGGGAGGCGATCAGCGCATGACCATGCTCTCGCTGGTGGGCTCGCTGGCCGACAACAAGGCCGCGCTCGGCCGCCGCTACGGCGAGTGGGCCGTGAGCGCGCCGACGCTGGAGTCCGCCGTCGCCGCCGCCGCGATGGCGCAGGACGAGCTGGGCCACGCACGCTCGACGTACCCCGTGCTCAAGCAGCTCGGCGCCGCCGACCCCGAGATCGACGCCGGCCGGCGCCTCCCGATCCTCGACGAGGAGCTTCCGGACTGGACGACGTTCATCGCCGTCAACCTCGTCGTCGACGGCGTCCTGACCGCGTTCGTCGAGGCGTCGACCGACAGCGCGCTCGAGCCGCTGGCCCAGCGCGCGCGCAAGATCCTCCAGGAGGAGGGCTCGCACCGCGTGCATGCGGAGGCATGGACGCGGCGGCTGCTCAGGCAAGAGGACTCCGAGTTGCCCGCGCGGATCGCCGAGGTGTGGGAGCAGGCGGCGCGCTGGCTCGGTCCGGCGGACGATCCCGGATTCGCGTCCGCGGTCGCCGACGGCTACGTCGCCTCCGGCCCCGCCGAGCTGCGCGCGGCGGTCGCCGGGCGCATCGGCGCGCTCACGGGCATCGAGCTCTCCGAGCCCGCCGACTTCACGGGCTGGGACCCCGACCGCCGCCGGTGACCGCGCCGGCCTGCCCGTTCTGCTCCTCCGCCGACTGCGAGCGCGTCTCGCAGTTCGGCGGCCAGATCATCACCGCGCAGTGGCGCTGCCGCGCGTGCGGCTCCTACTTCGAGGCCGTGCGCGAGGACTTCGGCGACGCGACGCCGCCCGCGGCGTAACTATCGCGGCTCCCGCGGCGGCCCGTCCTCGTCGTCGAGCACCCGCTGCATCCACGCGACGTCGTGCCAGGCGCCGTGCTTGTAGCCGACGCGCCGGTACACGCCCGCGGGCTCGAAGCCGAGCGCGCGGTGCAGGCCGGCGCTGGCCTCGTTCGGCAGCGTCATCCCTCCCATCGCGACGCGGTAGCCGCGCTCGGTCAAGCGGGTCAGCAGCGCCTCGTAGAGCATCCGGCCGCCTCCGGTGCGGCGGCGCCCGGACTCCAGGTAGACGCTCACCTCGCACGCCCAGCGGTACGCGGCGCGGGGTGCGAACGGGCCGCCGTAGGCGTAGCCGACGACGCGTCCCTCGTCCTCGAGCACGAGCCAGGCGTGGGTACGCTCGGCGGCGGCGATGCGCCGCGCCATCTCGGCCTCGGAGGGCGGCTCGGACTCGAAGCTGACCGCCGTGTCGGTGACGTATGGGGCGTAGATCGCGGCGCACGCCGCCGCGTCGTACTCGGTCGCGTGTCGGACGATCATGCCGCGATAGTAGCCGCCATTGCCACTATGATGCCACCCCATGGATGAGCTCACGTCGTCGCTGGCCGAGGCGGTGCGCGCCGCGCGCGTCGACCGCGGGCTCTCCGCCAACGCGCTCGCCGAGCGCTCGGGCGTGTCGCGGGCGATGATCGCGAAGGTCGAGCGGGCCGAGGCGCAGCCGACGGCGGCGCTGCTGGGCCGGCTCTCGGCGGCGCTGGGGCTGACGCTGTCCGAGCTCGTCGCCCGCGCGGAGAACGCCGACCGCCGCCTGATGCGCGCGGCCGAGCAGCCGACGTGGACGGACCCGGAGACCGGCTACCGCCGGCGCGCGCTCTCGCCGGTCAGCGGCGGGCCGCTCGAGCTGGTCGAGGTCGAGCTCCCGCCGGGTGCTGAAGTGCCGTATCCGGCGGACTCGTACGCGTTCATCCACCAGCAGATCTGGATCCTCGAGGGGCGCCTGCGCCTGCGCGAGGGCGCCGCGCTGCACGAGCTGGAGGCCGGCGACTGCCTCGAGTTCGGCCCGCCGTCGGCGCGCACGTTCTCGAACGTGACCGACCGGCCGTGCCGCTACCTGGTCGCGCTCACCCGCCGTTGAGCCGTGCGAGGGTGCCGGGCCGCGGGAGGTGGATCCAGCCCTCCTCCGCCGCCAGCTCCGCGTGCTCCGGCGGCGGCCCGGCGGTCAGGTCCAGCGCCGCGGCGCGGGCGATCAGGGCGGCGATCAGCGCATCGAAGGCGTCGTGGACGCGCGCGCACAGCTCGCGGTCGGAGAGCTCGAGCGGCACGGCGTCGAGCACCCGGTCGAGCTTCGCCGCGAGCGCCTCGGTGCTCTTGCCCTTGTATCCCGAGGCGCCGAGCCCCCAGACCTCCAGGGCGCCGGCGGGATAGACCTCGACGAACTTCCCGCGACCGCTGCGATCCACGGCCTCTCCCGCGATCCTCCAGCGGTGCAGCAGGTGCGCGCAGCGCATCGCCGTCACGCCGATCCGGTCGGTCGAGACGCTCAACGGGCGGCGCGTCGGCATCACGGCGCGGTCGGTCTCGCGGTAGCTCAGCTCCGCCCGGTACTTCTCCGGCTCGCCGTCCGGCGCGGGCCACGCCTCGTGCCCGCGGTGCGCGACCAGCGCCTCCACGAATGCCCGCGGCCAGCCGAACGGCGCGTCGATGCCGACCTTCTCGCGGCCCGCCGCGAGCTCGAGCAGCGTGTCGTCGTCGCAGCGCTCGTGCAGCTGCGCGCGTGTCCCGTCCAGCACGCACGCATACGTGCGCCTCGCCCCCGCCGCCAGGTCGATGCCCAGCACGCTCACGACCCAAGTGTGCCGGGTTCCTTGCCCGCTGAGCCGGGAAGTGGGAGCGTGGGCGGATGGAGCCGACGCGGATCCTGGTCGTCGCGAACCGGACCGCCGCCGCGCCGCGGCTGCTGGACGAGGTCCGGCGCCGCGCCGAGCTCGCGCCGTGCGAGTTCGCGCTGCTGATCCCCGACGTCAACGTCCACGGCACGGCCGACTGGACGCTCGAGGTCGCGCTGCCGATCCTGCGCCGCACCGCGCGCGGGCCGGTGGAGGGCATCATCGGCGGCCCGGAGCCGCTGGAGTCCGTCAAGGCCGAGCTGGAGCGCAGCCGCTACGACGAGATCATCGTCTCCACGCTGCCGCGGCGCGTCTCGCGCTGGCTGCGCCGCGACCTGGTCGGCCAGATCGCGCGCCTCGGCCTGCCCGTCACCACGGTCACCCCGCGCCGCCGCGCCGATCGCGCCGCGGATGATCGCCTGGCGCGGTTCGCCGGCATGGGCGGCGGTCCGGGAATCCCGTAGGGATCAGAAGCCCAGCGGGTGGCGCTCGGTCCGTGTCCGGCGTGGGCTGGAGCGGGCGGCATGAGCCCGGCGAGAGCCCCGCGCCGCCTGCGAACAGCGCAAGCCGCAGCTCGACGGCCCCGGCGCGCGAGCCCGCGATCTGCGACGGCTGGGCGACACAGGGCGGACCTTCGCGCGTCTGCGCGACCAGCAGGCCGTGGCCCGGGCCGCCGCCGGGATCGGGCGCGCGCGCCTCGACGCGCTCGCTGCCCGGGACCGGCGTCGGGAACTTGATCTTCACGCGGCCGCCGAAGGTCGGGGCGCTGCGGCTGGGGCCGAGCCGCAGCGTATGGCCGCCCGCCTCCACGCGCGCGTCGTCGTCCGCCTTGGCCTCCGGGCCGCCGAGGCGCAGGAATGCGTCATCGCCGGACGGCGCCGGACCGTCGGCGCCGCCGGTGCCCGCGACGGTCACCGGCGCCGGCTTCGGCGCGATGCCCCAGACGACGCTGCCGGTGATCGTGGGCGCCGCCGAACCTGCCGTCCTTGATCCGGCCGAGCTGCACGCCGTTGGCCTCGGGCAGCTCGCGGAAGCGCCCGTCGAGGCCGACGAGGCCGAACGCGCCGTCGCGCACCTGGCCGACGGTGCTGCGCAGGTCCTCATCACTGCGGCGATCGTGACGGCGCACCATCTATAGAGACGCACCGCGCGAGATCTTGTGACGTGGACCGGCGGTCGCCGCGATGTCGACCGACGGGCGATACGGACGATGAGACCCGGTTGGCAGCATCCCGGCCCGGTCAATCCAAGGAGGGGTTCGTTCGTGAAAAGGGCGTCATCGCTGCTGCTCACGGCTGCCGCCGCCGCGCTCGTCGCGGCGTCGCCGGCCGCTGCCGTCACCACCGTCACCAGCGCCAACGGCGCGAACTGGCAGATCCACGACGCGGCGCCGCCGGGCCTGGACACCGGGAGCATCCGGGCGATCACCGACAACGCCTTCTTCGGCTTCGGCGGCATCCGCGTGCGGGTGTCGAACGTCCCGGCGAGCGATCCCTCCGGGCGCTTCAACGGCGAGCTGATGCGCGGCTTCGGCCTGAAGTTCGACGGCACCGACGCATTCGCCACGACCGAGCCGGTCGTGCTCGGCGGCGTCGCGATCAGCCGCGCGGTGAAGGTCGGCACGGCGGGCAACTGGACGCGCTGGCTGGACACGTTCGCGAACACCACGTCGCGCGCCGTCACCGTCGATGTCTCGTTCGGCGGCACCGCGGGCTACAACAGCGGCAACAACCGCAGCTTCGTGGTCGCCAGCTCGAGTGGCGACGCGGCGATCGGGACCGACGACAGCTGGGTCGAGGTCGCGGCGTCCGCGGCGGCCGCCGGCCCGTCGCCGCGCGGGCCGTCCGCGGTCGTGCTCGGCACGCCCGGCTCGCTGTTCGGCACCGGCAACTTCCAGTACGGCCCATTCGGCGCCGCGCTTCCCGCGACCGGGCTGGAGAGCAACTTCTACGGCTACAACAGCACGCTGACGCTCGCGCCTGGGCAGACCAAGTCGCTGCTGCACTTCGTCGTCGCCGGCCGTTCGGAGACGGCGGCGACGGCGGGAGCGCAGATCTCCTCGGTCGGCTCGACGGCGGCGACGCTGGCCGGCGCGCCCGACGTGTCCGGCATCGACGCCGCGCTCGCGTGCACGGTCGCCAACTTCCCGCCGGCGAGCGCCTGCGCCGCGACGCCCGCGCCGGCCGCGCCGGCGGAGACCGAAGAGCGCTACCCGGTCACGACGTCGCCGTACGACGTGGTCGACAAGCCGATCATGCAGCTCCAGCACGACATGGAGACGGGGCTCGCGACGTCGCAGCAGATCACCCAGGCCTACCTCGACCGCATCGCCGCCTACGACGGCGGGCCGTTCGGCTTCCACACCTACATCACTGTCGCCTCCGACGCGCTCGCGCAGGCGAAGGCGGCCGATGCGGCGCGGGGGGCCGGCGCGCACGGCGATCTCCTCGGGATCCCGGTGAACGTGAAGGACCTCTACGACACCAAGGACATGCCGACGACCGACGGCAGCCTCGCGTTCGAGGGCTGGCAGCCCAAGCGCGACGCGTTCCAGGTCGCGCGCCTGCGCGCCGCGGGCGCCGTGATCCTCGGCAAGGGCACCCTGTCGGAGTTCGCGAACTCGGGCTCCTACAGCGACTCGGGCTACGGGATGGTGTGGAACGCGTTCAAGCCGTCCAAGACGTCGCTGGGGTCCAGCGGCGGCCCGGCGGTCGCCACCGCGCTCAGCCTCGCCGGGTTCGGCATGGGCACGCAGACCGGCGTGTCGCTGTACGCGCCGTCGACGGGAGCGTCATTGGTCTCCCTGCGCGGGACCGACGGCATCTCCTCCGGCGCCGGCGTGATGCCGCTCACCTGGCTGCAGGACTTCGAGGGCCCGATCGCGCGCACGACGTCCGACGTCGCCCGGATCCTCAACGTGACCACCGGCACCGACCCGGACGATCCCGCGACGGTGCACGCCGACGCGGACGCCCAGCGCCCGGCCGACTGGAAGACGGCGCTCGATGCGAATGCCCTCGCGGGCAAGAGGATCGGCTACATCCCGGCGTCCTTCGACGGGTCCTTCAGCTACGGGCAGGACGACGGCACCTCGGCCGCGCTGAAGGCGCGCTTCGCCGACATCGAGGCGGCGGGCGCGACGATGGTGCCGATCGCGACGGCGGCGCCGGGCGCGCCGTCGAGCCCGCGGCTGTCGGGCAGCCGCACCGAGGAAGGATGGCAGCGGTACTTCGATCGCCAGGAGAACCCGCCGTACCACACGGCGTCGGAGATCCTCTCCTCGCCGAAGGTGCTGCCGTACAACCGCGGGACGCAGGCGCCGGCGGCGCGGCTCAACGAGGCCGACGTGCAGGCGATCTTCGCCAACCGTGACGAGTACAAGGCCCGCTACAAGGCCTGGATGGACGCCGCGGGCGTCGACGCGGTCGTCTATCCGGGCTTCCGCAGCGACGTCTACGACAACGACGGCGCGCAGACGATCTCCTCCGACCGCGGCTCGAACGTGCCGACGTCCAACGCCGGCCTGCCGACGCTGATCCTGCCGGTCGGCGCGAACCCGCACGGCGACCCGATGTCACTGCAGTTCGTCGGGCGCGCGTTCGACGACGCGAAGATGCTCGGCTTCGGCTACGCGCTCGAGCAGCAGCTGGGCGGCGAGGGGCACCTGATGCCCGCGACGGCGCCGCGGCTCGCGTACGAGACGTCGACGACCGGGAACGTGGGCGGCACGGTTCGCGCGACGCTGACGCTGACCCTCGGCGGACCCGCCTCGTTCGGCGCGTTCGCGCCGGGCGTCGCGAACACCTACGAGGCGCGGACGAGCGCGAACGTGGTGTCGACGGCGGGAGACGCGGCGCTCAGCGTCTCGGATCCCGGCCACCTGGTCAACGGAGCGTTCGCGCTGGTGCAGCCGCTGCAGGTCTCGCTCTCGAAGGCCTCCTGGACGGCGCCGGTATCCAACGATACGGTCGCGATCCTGTTCAAGCAGGCGATCGGCGCCAACGACCCGCTGCGGACCGGCGGCTACTCGAGAACGCTCACGTTCACGCTCTCGACCACGACTCCCTAGAGCCGTGCTATGACCGCGGCCGTGACCTCGGCGGTGGTGTGCGAGCCGCCGAGGTCGCGGGTGCGGATGCCATCGCGGATCGTGGCGGCGATCGCCGCGCGGATGCGGTCGCCGAGGTCCGCGCGGCCCAGGTGCTCGAGCAGCATCGCGCCGCTGCCGATCGCGCCGAGCGGGTTCGCGATCCCCTGGCCGGCGATGTCAGGCGCCGAGCCGTGGACGGGCTCGAACATGCTCGGGAAGCGGCGGTCGGGGTTGAGGTTGGCGCTGGCCGCGAGGCCGAGGCTTCCGGCGAGCGCGCTTCCGAGGTCCGACAGGATGTCGCCGTGCAGGTTGGACGCGACGACGACGTCGAGCGTCTGCGGGCGCAGGACGAACCGGGCCGCGGCGGCGTCGACGAGCTCCTTGTCGGTCGTGACGTCGTGGTAATCGGCCCGGACTCGGTCGAAGACCTCGTCCCACAGGACCATCGCGTACTGCTGGGCGTTGGACTTCGTGATGCTCGTCAGATGGCGGCGCGGGCGCGAGCGGGCGAGCTCGAAGGCGAAGCGCATGATGCGCTCGCAGCCCTTCTCGGTGAAGAGGCTGGTCTGGACGGCCACCTCGTTGCCCGGGCCGCGGGCGGCGAGCTGGCGGCCACCGAGGCCGGCGTACTCCCCCTCACTGTTCTCGCGCACGACCACCCAGTCCAGCGACGGGTCGCCGTCGAGGCCCTCGTAGAAGCGCACCGGGCGGACGTTCGCCCACTGGTCGAAGCCCTGGCAGATGGCGAGGCGCAGGCCCCAGAGCGTGATGTGGTCGGGGACCTCGCGCGAGCCGACGGCGCCGAAGTAGATCGCGTCGAACCGTCGCAGGCGCTCGAGCGCGTCGGGCGCCAGCATCGCGCCGTGCTCGGCGTAGTAGGCGGATCCGTACGGGAAGGTCGTGACCTGGATCTCGGCGACCTGCTCGAGCACGCGCAGGCCGGCGTCGAGGACCTCGCCTCCGATGCCGTCCCCGGGGATGGCGGCGATCTCGAGCGGCGGCATGGCCGTGATCGTAGATAGGCTCGTGCGATGACACCGGTCCGCACCGAGCGCGCCGGAGGCCTGGCGATCCTGACGCTCGACTCGCCGCCCCTGAACCTGTTCGACGAGGCGCTGATCGAAGGGCTCGAGGCGGGCGTGCGCGAGCTGGACGGCGCGCGTGCGCTGCTGATCCGCGCCGAGGGGCGCGCGGTCAGCGCGGGCGTCGACGTGCACCTGTTCGACGGGTTGTCCGAGCATGCCGCCGCCGCGCTGTTCCACCGCCTGCTCGAGCTGACGCGGCGCGTGGAGTCGCTGCCGTTCCCCGTCGTGTTCGCCGCGCACGGGCTGTGCCTGACGGCGGCGTTCGAGGTCGCGCTGGCGAGCGACCTCATCCTCGCCGCCGAGTCGGCGCGCTTCGGGCTCGTCGAGTCGGTGATCGCGATCACTCCTGCGATGGGCGGGACGCAGCGGCTCGCGGAGCGGGCCGGCACCGGGCGGGCGCGCGAGCTGGTGATGACGGGCGACCTCTACGGCGCCGCCGAGCTCGAGCGCTGGAACGTCGTCAACCGCGTGCTTCCGGACGAGGGATTCGGCGCGGCCGCGCTGGCGTTCGCCACGCGGCTGGCCGACGGGCCGACGCGCGCGCACGCCGTGACCAAGCAGATCGTGCGCGCGTTCGTGGCCTCCGGCGTGAAGGGTGCGGACTCGATCACCGCCGAGGCGGTCGGCGACCTGTGGGGGACGCAGGACACGCGCGGCGCGATCCGCTCGTTCCTCGAGAACGGACCGGGGAAGGCGTCGTTCTCCGGGCGCTGATCGTCGCGTGCGCGGTATGCGCCTTGCTTGCCGCGGACGCGGACGCCGACGCGCGCGTGCTCGTCTTCACGAAGACGACGGGGTACCGCCACGACTCGATCCCGGCAGGGGTGGCCGCGCTCTCGCGCATGGGGTTCGCGGTCGACGCGACGGACCACTTCCCCACATCTCGGCTGTCCCGCTACGAGGCGGTCGTGTTCGTCTCGACGACCGGAGATCCGCTGCCGCGGGCATCGCAGCGGCGGGCCCTGCGCGCCTATATGGCGCATGGCGGCGGGTTCCTCGGCATCCACGCAGCCGCCGACGCCGGCTATTCGTGGCCGTGGTACCGGCGGCTGGTCGGCGCGACGTTCAAGCATCACGCGCCGGGGACGCCGTCGGCCGTGGTCAGCGTCGTGGATCGGTCCTCGGAGGCGACGCGCGGGCTGCCGCGCGCGTGGACGCGGATGGACGAGTGGTACGAGTTCCACGACGACCCTCGCGGCCGCGTGCACGTGCTCGCGACGGTGCACGGCCATCCGATCGCGTGGTGCCGGCGCTTCGGCGGTGGCCGCTCGGTCTACACCGGCATGGGGCACACGACGGCGTCCTACTCCGAGCCGCGGTTCCTGCTCCACCTGCGCGGCGCGCTGCGGATGGCGGCCGGGAGGGCGAGCTTCAACTGCGGCGTCAGCGGCGCGGCGGTGCGGTGACGCAGCGCGCCGGCGACGACGCCGGCGCGGTAGGCGGGATGGCCGCGGGCGATCCCGCGCGCGCTCGCGGCAAGGGCGCGGAGGGTGTAGAGCGGGGCGAGCCGCGCGGGGATGCGGAGCGCGTGCAGGCGGCGCGCCAGCAGCGCGGTCTGGAGCGCCAGGACGGCCGCCGCGGTCCTCGGGCGGCGCGCCGCCAGCAGGGCGAGGATCGAGGCGGGCACGGGATCGATGACGAACGGCGCCAGCCGCTTCGGGTGGCGCTTCGCGAGCGGCGCGGCTGACGTCCCGTAGCGGAAGCGGCGCGCGGTGAGCGCGACCGCCGCGTGCGCGACGACGACGCGCGGGTCGTAGCGGACCGTCCACCCACGGTCGTGCAGCCGCCAGACGAGGTCCACGTCCTCGCCGAAGCGCAGCGCCTCGTCGAAGCCGCCGCCGATCGCGACGCGGCGGACCAGCAGCGCGGCGCCGGGGACATACGGCACGCCGGTTGCGGGCGCGACCGCCGCGGGCCTGCGGCCCATGTCGAGCGCGGGATCGTCCACGCGCGGGGCGACCGCGGCGACGCGCGGGTCCGCGAAGTGGCCGGCGAGGTCCGCGATCCAGCCGGGGGGCGCGACGCAGTCGCTGTCGAGGAACGCGACGAGGCCGGTCGTGACGTGGGCGAGCGCGTGGTTGCGCGCGGCGGCGGGGCCCCCGGACGCGGCGCGGCGGAGGAGGCGCGCGTCGCGCCGGGCGCAGATGGCCGCGATCGCGCAGGGGTCGCGGGAGCCGTCGTCGACGACGATCACGGGCGGGCGGCCGCCCCCCGCGATCGCGCCGAGGCAGCGGTCCAGCTCGCGCGGGCGGTCGCGGGCCGGGATCACGACCGTGGCGGCGGGCGGCTCGACGCGCGCGGGGATCGGGTGCGCGAGGCCCGCGTCGACGAGGCGCCGCGCGAGTGCGGGGTGGGCCGCCTCGCCGGCGAGGAGGGCGTCGAGGGCCGCGGCTCCCGCGTCTGTGAGCCGCAGGATCCGGCCGGCGGCGCCGACGAGCACCCGCCCGGCGTCGTAGCGCCGGACGCGGTCGTCGAGCACGACGGCAGCGAGAGCCCGCTCGCCCGTCACACCGACAGCCCGCCGTCGAACGGGAGCTCCGCGCCCGTCGTCCCCCGGCCGCCCGGGCCGGCGAGCCAGGCGATCAGCGACGCGACCTCCGCCGGCTCGAGCAGCCGCTCGATCGGCGCTTGGGCGGCGAAGGCCTCGGCCGATTCGAGCCCGTAGAGGCGGGCGCTCTCGTCGAGGATCGGCGTTCGCGTCGAGCCCGGGCTGACCGCGTTGGCGGTGATGCCCGTGCCGCGCAGCTCGGCCGCGAGCCCGCGGATGAGACCCGTCACCCCGGCTTTTGCGGCACAGTACGCCGCCAGCATCGGGAGACCGCGCCCGGAGGCGCTGGACGCGATGGCGATGAAGCGGCCGTCGCGCGGCGCGGGCCGCCGCAGCAGCGCAGGCACGGCCACGCGGGCCGCGGCGACGACCGCGAGCAGATCCACCTCCAGCACCGCCTCGACCTCGGCGCCGGGCATCTCCCACAGCGGGACGCCGCCGGCGATCACGCCCGCGGCGGCGACGAACGCGTCGAGACCGCCGAACGCGCGATCCGCGATCGCGACCGCCTCGCGCAGGACCTCTTCGCTCGCCGCGTCGCCCTGCAGGACCTCCACGCGCTCGCGCGCGAGCTCGCGAAGCTCCTGCGACGTCCCCAGCGCGTACGGCAGGCGCGGATCGTCCGCGGCGCGATCGACGGCCACGACCGCCCAGCCGGCGCGCCCGAGCTCCCGCACTGTCGCCGCGCCGATCCCGCGCGCCGCGCCCGTCACGATCGCGACCCGGTCCACCCCCGGCCCGCCCCCGGCCCGCGCCCGCAGGGGCCGCGGCCGCGAGACGGGGCGCCGCGCCGCACGCGGGCGAAAGCGCGTGGACGGCGGCCTCACGCGGCGAGCTCCGCACCGATCCAGCCCCTGACGAACGCGCGCAGCTCCGCGGTCGCGCGCTCGAGCAGCTCGCGGCCCTCCGCCGCCGTGGCGCCGGTCGGGTCTCCGAGGATGCCGTTGGGACTGACCGCGCGCACGCCTTCCCGCGTCAGCCGCGGCATCAGGGCGCCGATGTCCTCCGTGCAGCCCGGCTCCGCCAGCTCCATCCGCACGCGCGACGGCGCGAGCGCGAGCATCATCGACGTCTCGGTCCGGCCGGCGTGGGCGTCGCCGCCGAAGCGCGGGCTCCAGGCGCGCACGTCGCGCCCCTCGAAGCGCAGGTACTCGACGGCGCGGCCGACGGGCGCCGCGTTGCCGCCGTGGGTGCTGACGAACAGCACGTGCGGGTAGGACTCGCTGGCCGAGCGGCCGAGCTCGATCAGCACCAGCTGCGTGACCTCGCGGCCGATCGAGAGCGTCCCGGGGAATCCCGCGTGCTCGCCCGAGGACCCGAAGCACAGCGGCGGCGCCGCGACCGCCCCGGTCAACCGCGCGACCAGCGCGACCGCGATGTCGGTGTCGGTGGTGAGCGGCAGGTGCGGCCCGTGCTGCTCGGTGGAGCCGACCGGGACCGCCAGCAGCATCAGGCGAGCCCCGCCACCGGACTCTCGTCGCAGGCGCGCACGCGCGAGTGGTCGACGCGTGGCTTTGGCGGACGCCGCTCGCGCACCGCCAGCGCCGCCTCGCCGTGCCCGAGCACGCACTCGGGATCCGGCCCGTCGAGCGGCAGGCCGGTGAAGAACTTCGCCGCCATGCACCCGCCGCGGCACGAGTCGAAGAACGTGCAGCTCGAGCACGCGCCGCCGCCCTGCGGCGAGCGCAGCCGGGCGAACAGCTCCGACTCGCGCCACACGCCCGCGAACCCGCCGGGCGCGCGCACGTTGCCGGCGAGGAACGCGTCGTGGATGGCGAACGGGCACGCGTAGACGTCGCCGACCGGGTCGATCAGGCACACGACGCGCCCGGCGCCGCACAGGTTCAGTCCCGGCAGCGCCTCGCCGAACGCCGACAGGTGGAAGAACGAGTCGCCCGTCAGCACCTCCTCGCCGTGGGCGAGCAGCCACGCGTACACCTCGCGCTGCTGCGCCGCGGTGGGATGCAGCTCGTCCCAGACGTCGACCGCGCGACCGGACGGCCGCAGGCGCGTCAGCCGCAGCTGCGCGCCGTAGCGGTCCGCGAGCGCCTTGAACGCGTCCAGCTGGCCCGCGTTCTCGCGCGTCACCACCACCGACAGCTTGAACCCGGTGCCGGCCAAGTGCTCCATCGCCCGCACCGCGGTGGCGAACGAGCCGGCGCCGCGCACGCGGTCGTTGACCTCGGCCGTCGCGCCGTCCAGCGAGATCTGGACGTCGACGTAGTCGTTGCCCCGCAGCCACTCGGCACGCGACGCCGTGATCCGGCTGCCGTTGGTGGAGAACTTGACGCCGACGTGGTGGGAGGTCGCGTACTCGACGAGCTCCCAGAAGTCCTTGCGGACGGTCGGCTCGCCCCCGCCGACGTTCACGTAGAAGACCTGCATCCGCTCCAGCTCCTCGATCACCGCGCGGCACTCGGCGGTCGTGAGCTCGCGCGGGTCGCGCCGGCCGGAGCTCGAGAGGCAGTGCACGCACGCGAGGTTGCACGCGTACGTCAGCTCCCAGGTGAGGCAGATCGGCGCGTCCAGCCCGGCCTCGAAGTGCTCGACGAGCTTCATGCGCGCGCTCGGATCATGTCCGTGTCAGCCAGCGTCGCGAGCGCGCGCTCGTAGGCCGGCAGCTGGGCTTCGGGGACTCCGGCGGAGCGGCACGCGGCGAGCGCGGACGGCTGCTCGGCAAGCGACTCGACGACGCGCAGCAGCCCCGGGCTCTTCAGGAACGAGAGGCGGCGCGTGCCGAAGTGGTAGGCGAGCGCACCGAAGCGCTCCGGTCGCAGCGACACCTGCGGCGACAGCGCCCAGGGCCGCTCGAGCTCGAACGCCACCGGCTCAGTAGACGCCGCACATCCCATCGATCGACACGTCCTCGACGAGCAGCTCCTCCTCGACCAGCTCGCCGGCCTCGACGGGCTCCGGCTCCGGCGCCGGGGGCACCTCGGTCACCGTGGGCGTGGGATCCGGCATGACGTTCCTCCTCGCTCGGGTCGCAGGATGCAAAGCTACTACGTGCTCCCGAGCGATTTCCGGGTCGCGCTCGACCCCGCGACGATCGTGCGCGGCGACGCCCTGCTCGGCGGGACGCCGTTCCGGCTCGTACGGCTGAGCGCCGCGCAGCGGGCGGCGGTCGAGGCATGGCGCGAAGGCGCGCCGGTCGGAGACGACGGCGCGCTCGCACGGGCGCTCGTGCACGCCAACCTCGCGCAGCCGATCCCGCCGGGCCGGCCGCGCTTCCCAGGCCCGGACGACGTGACGATCGTCGTCCCGGCGCGCGATCGCGACGTCGCGCATCTGACCGCGCTCGCCCCCCGCGTGATCGTGGTCGACGACGGCTCGCGCGTCCCCATCCCCGGCGCCGCGATCCGCCACGACGCCCCGCGCGGCGCCGGCGCCGCGCGCAACGCGGGAGCGCGCCTGGTCACGACGCCGCTCGTCGCATTCCTCGACTCGGACACCCACCCCGAGCCCGGCTGGCTCGATCCCCTCCTCCCCCACTTCGCGGACCCGCGCGTCGCGCTCGTCGCGCCCCGGATCACCTCGCCGGCGCCGACCACGCGCCTCGCCCGCTACGAGGCGGCCAACTCCCCGCTCGACCGCGGCCCGCTCCCCGCGCGCGTCGTCCCGCACGGCCGCGTCCCGTTCGTGCCCGGCGCGGCGCTGCTGATGCGCACGCCGCTCGCGCGCTTCGACCCCACGCTCGAAGGCGGCGAGGACGTCGACCTCGTCTGGCGGCTGACCGCGCAGGGTCACCACGTCCGCTACGAGCCCAGGGCCCACGTCCTGCACGCCCACCGAACGAGCCCGCGCGCCTGGCTCGCGCGCCGCGCCTACTACGGCCGCACCGCCGCGCCGCTGTCGAGGCGCCACCCCGGCAACGCGCGCCCGCTGCACATCTCCCCCTGGACGACCGCCGCCTGGCTCGCGCTCGCGGCGCGCAGGCCCGTCGCCGCCGCCGCCATCACCGCGACGGCGACCGCGCTGCTCGCCCGCCGGCTCGACGACCCGCGCCTCGCCACCAGGCTCGCGGCCGGCGGCACGCTCAAGGCCGGCCGCCTGATCGCCGACGCGATCGCCCGCACCTGGTGGCCGCTCGCGCTCGCGAAGCCGAAGCTCCTCGCGGCCGCGCTGCTCGCCACCGGCTCACCGCTCCGGGCGCTCGACGGCGCCGCCTACGGCTGGGGCGTCTGGCACGGCTGCATCGTGCAGCGCACGGTGGATCCGCTGCTTGGAGACCTCTCCTGGCGGATCGTCGAGTGTCCGGCGGAGATTCTCATTGAACTCGCGCGCCCGGACTGAGAGGATCGCGCGCGGTCAATAGGGCAAGGAAGCAAGGAGGGTGTTGTTTTGAAGTTGGCAGGCATTGCCGCGAGCGCGCTTGCGCTCGCGGCGATCGGCGCTGGTGCGACGTCCGCGCAGGCGCAGACGACGCCGGCTCCCAGCTATCAGCTGGGCGCAGATGGCACCACCGCGCCGATCTACAGCTACGCCGACGCCATTCGCGAACGGGTCTTCGTGCCCGTCGCCGGCGTCGACCAGGATCAGGACGGCGTCACCGACCGGGTGGCGATCGACATCATCCGGCCCAAGGAGTCCGGGCCGGACAAGCAGGTCCCCGCGATCATCGACGACAGTCCGTACTACACGTCGGTCGGCCGCGGCAACGAGACGCAGTTCATCCACACCACGGCGGCGGGGAACCTGGACTTCTTCCCCCTCTTCGTGGACAACTACTTCGTCCCGCGCGGCTACGCGTACATCGCCGCGGAGGCCGTCGGCACGGCGTTCTCCACCGGCTGCCCGCTGCACGGCGGTCCGGGTGACGTCGCCGGCTTCAAGGCCGTCATCGACTGGCTCGAAGGGCGCGTGCAGGGCTTCACCAGCGTCGCCGGGAACGTCCCGGTCGTCGCGAGCTGGGCCAACGGCAAGAACGCGATGATCGGCAAGTCCTACGACGGCACGTTCGCCAACGGCGTCGCGGCGACGGGCGTCGACGGGCTCACCACGATCGTCCCGATCTCCGCGATCTCGTCCTGGTACGACTACTCGCGGATGGGCGGCATCGCGGAGAACAGCAACTACCCGCGCAGCCTCGACAACAGCATCACCTCGGACCAGCCGGCCAGCAGGCTCGGCGTCGTCCCGCCGGTGAACCACAACACCGCGTGCCAGAAGACCCCGATCCCGGACGTCTTCAACTACCTCAACGGCGTCGACGGCGACGAGACGGGCGACATGAACCCGTTCTGGATCGATCGCGACTATACGAAGGACGTCAGCAAGGTCAAGGCGGCGGTGTTCGAGACGCACGGCCTCAACGACGGCAACGTCATGCCGAAGCAGTTCTCGCAGTGGTGGACGCAGCTCAACGTCCCGAAGAAGCTGTGGCTGTCCAACGAGGGTCACGTCGACCCGTTCGACTACCGCCGCGACCAGTGGGTCGACACGCTGCACAAGTGGTTCGACCACTGGCTCTACGGCATCAACAACGACGTCATGAGCCAGCCGCAGGTCGACATCGAGCGCGAGCCCGGGCAATGGGAGACGCAGGCCAGCTGGCCCGCGGCCGCCTCCAGCACGGTCAACGGCTACCTGCAGGGCACCAAGCCCGGCGCGGCCGGCGCGATCAACCTGAGCTCGGGCGGCGCCGCCGACACGGTCACGTTCAAGGACGGCTTCACGTCGTCGTCGAACGGCCCGACCGAGGCGACCCAGATCGCCAACCCGACCGGCTCGCAGGCGAACCGCGCGGTGTTCCTCACGGCGCCGCTCAAGCACGACCTGCACCTCTCGGGCACGCCGTACATCGACCTGTTCGCTTCGCTCGACAAGCCGCAGAGCAACATCGGCGCGATGCTGGTCGACTACAACTCGACGCCGTTCACGAAGATCAATCCGGCCAACGACGGCGTCAAGACGGACACCGCGACGCCGCGTGACTGCGTCGGCGACTCCACGCCGGCCGACAGCGCGTGCTACCTGCGGATCATCAAGAACCTGCAGTCGACGACGTCCTTCCGCTTCACGCGGGGCATCCTGGACTCGTCCAACCGCGACTCGCTGTACTCGTCCTCTCCGGTCACCCCGGGTCAGGAGTACGAGTTCAAGGTCGAGCAGGAGCCCGTCGACTACATCATCCCGGCGGGCCACCAGCTCGGCGTGATCGTCGAGGGCAACTTCCGCTCGTTCGGCCTGGCCAACACGCTCGGCGCGACGTTCACGATCGACACGAAGAAGAGCACCGTCCAGCTGCCGGTCGACGGCGGCGCCGGCGCGGCGTCCGCTTCGGGCGGCTTCATCACCGACAGCACGGCGCCGACCATGACGCCGGTGCCCGCGGACATGACCGTCGACTCGACCGACGCCACCGGCGCGACCGTGAACTTCGCGACGCCGACGGCGACGGACGACATCGATCCCAACCCGATCGTGACCTGCACGCCGGCCTCCGGCACGAAGTTCAAGGTCGGGACCACGACGGTGACCTGCGCCGCCAAGGACGCCAACGGAAACGCCTCGGCGTCGGGCTCGTTCAACGTCACGGTGCGGTTCGTCGGGACGGCGACCGGCGGCGCCAGCGGCGCCGTGCCGGCGACGCTGTCGCTCACGCTCGGCACGCCCGCCTCGTTCGGCGCCTTCGCGCCGGGCGTTGCGAACGACTACACCGCCTCCACCACGGCGACGGTGACCTCCACTGCCGGTGACGCGACGCTCAGCGTCTCCGATCCCGGCCACCTCACCAACGGCGCGTTCTCGCTCGCGAGCCCGCTGCAGGTGAGCTTCGCCCCGGCGTCCTGGACGGGCCCGGTCTCGAACGCGAACGTCGCGATCTCGTTCGCCCAGCACATCGGCGCCAATGACGCGCTGCGCACGGGCACGTACGGCAAGACGCTGACGTTCACCCTGTCCACAACCACCCCCTAGGACGGCCTCAGGGGCGCCGGCTCGATGGCCGGCGCCCCTCGCCGCCTGCTAGGGACTCGTCGTCGAGAGCGTGAAGGTCAGGGTCGTGGAGTACGTCCCCGTCCTCAGCGCCTCGTTCCCGCCGATGTCCTGGCGGAAGCCGATCGGCACGACGTCATTGGACACCGGGCCGTCGTAGCTCTTCGCTGCGCCGACGATCTGCAGCGGCGACGCGAGCGAGAACGCGCCGTTGCGCAGGTGATCCGGGCCCGTCACGCCGAGCGTCGCGTCGCCGGCCGTGGAGACCACGTTCGCCGTCGTCGACGCCTCGTACGTCTTGCCGATCCCCGGCGTGAACGCGCCGAGGCTCGCGGCCGGGCCGAGCGTCAGCGACAGCGTCGCCGGCACGTCGCCGGCGGCGGTCCCCTGGTCCGACACGGCGTCCGTGCCCGGGTCCGGCGCGTCCGCGAGCAGCTCCAGCTCGGCGATCGTGGGCGTGGGCGCGTCGCCGCTGCTGGCCGTCACCACGAGCCGGTACCTCGCGTACTGGCCCGGCTTCGCGATGGTGAACGGGCGCGTGTAAAGGCGCCACGTGAACCCCTGGTCGGAGCGGGTGTCGAGGTCACGCCACTTCACCCCGTCGTTGGAGCCCTGCAGCGTCCAGCTCGACGGATCGCCCGCCACGTCGCCGGACGTGATCGTGTACATCGTCGCCTTGCGATGGCCGGCGGGCAGCGGGAACTCGATCGTCGGCGTCGCCGAGGCGAACGTCTGCCGCGTGCTCGAGGTGTTGTCGAACAGCGCGCCGGTCGCCGTCGTGGCGTCCATCAGCGGGGCCGGCTTGTGCGAGCCCTTGGTGATCGACGGCGGAGCGTCGTCCTCGCCGCTCCCCCAGCCCGACGGCGCGGGCCCCATGTCGAAGTCGAGCGTCGCCCCGCCCGACAGCACCGACGCCGGGATCGAGGTGCTCGAGTACGGCTTGCCGTTGATCTTCAGGCCCTGGACGTAGACGTTCTTCGCGCTGTTGCCGGGCGCGTTGATCACCAGGTCCTTGCCGTTCTCCAGGTGGATCGTCGCCTTCTTGAACAGCGGCGAGCCGACCGCCCAGTTGGCGCTGCCCATCTGCAGCGGGTAGATCCCCAGCGAGGACATGACGTACCAGGCCGAGAGCTCGCCGTTGTCCTCGTCGCCCGGGTAGCCCTGGCCGATCTCGGAGCCGATGAACTCGCGCTGCAGCGCTTCGCGGATGATCGCCTGCCCCTTGGAGGGCGCGCCCGCGAAGTCGTACATGTACGGGATGTGGTGCGACGGCTGGTTGGACAGCCCCCACTGGCCCAGGCGCACCGCGGCCGCCTCGGTCATCTCGTGGATCGTCCCGTAGGAGCCGAGGCCGGTGGCCAGCTCAGGCGTCGAGAAGAACTGGTCGAGCTTGGCTTCCAGCCCTGCCTTTCCGCCATAGAGGTTGGCGAGGCCGTTGCCGTCCTGGGGAACCGTGAACTGCATGTTCCACGGGTCGGTCTCGGTGAACTGCGTCGAGCCGCCGGCCTTGCTGCCGGTGCCCCAGATCGCCGGGTCCCAGTTGGCCGGCGAGACGGTGAACGCCCCCGCCGCGTTGCGCGACTGGAAGAAGCCGATCGAGGGGTCGAACTGGTTGACGTACTGCGTCGAGCGGTTCAGGAAGTACGTGTAGTCGTCCCAGTACTCCTGCTTGCGCGGGTCGTTCGCCGACGCCTTGTCGTACAGCGCCTTGGCCATGTTGGCGACGCCGTAGTCGTTGATGTAGCCGTCGACCGCCCAGGAGAAGCCCTCGCTGGTCGACGTGGGCGTGTAGCCGAGGAAGGCCGACTGCGCCAGCCCCTTGCGGCCGACGTTGGCGTTCGGCGGGACGACCGCCGAGTTCTTCAGCGCGGCGTCGAACGTCGCCCCGGCGTCGGAGAGCGGCGCGCCCATCAGGTACGCGGTCGCGAAGGCGACGTCCGAGCTCGCGCCGTCCATCAGGTTCGCGTAGCCCGGCGAGGACCAGCGTGCGATCCAGCCGCCGTCCTTGTACTGCTGGACGAAGCCGTCGACCATCTCGCCGGTCTTGCTCGGGTACAGCAGCGAATCCGATGCCCAGACGGTCCGGTAGGTGTCCCAGAACCCGTTGTTGACGTAGGCCTTGCCGGCCACCGGGGCGACGCCCGTGGTCGCCGTCGCGCCGGAGCCCGGCGAGGACAGCGTCGAGGCCTGCGGGGCGTGCATGTAGACGGGCGCGTCGGCCGAGCCCGTGTTCTCGAACGCCGAGTTGGGATAGAGGTTGAGGCGGTAGAGGTTCGAGTAGAGCGTCGTCGACTGGTCGGGCGTCGCGCCGTCCACGTCGATCACGCCGAGCGCCTTGTCCCATTGCTTCTGGGCGTCCGCCTCGACGTCGTCGAAGCTCTTGCCGGTCAGCTCCAGCTCGAGGTTGTGCTGGGCCTGCGCGACGCTGATGAACGACGTCGCGATCTTCATCGTCACGACCTTGCTCGAGGACGTGTCGAAGTTCAGGTAGCGCGTCACGCCACTGCCGCCGGCGCCGGTGGAGGGCCGGTCGAACACGCCGTAGACGAACATCCGCCGCGCGCCGACCGAGAGGCTGCCGCTGCTGACATCCGAGTAGCCGGTGACGACGGTCTGGCCGTTGCCGTCGGACGGCGTCAGCGTGACGCCGGCGTTGTTGTTGACGTTGTCGAGGATCAGCGACGACGCGGCGCCGGTGAACGTGAATCGCAGCTCCGCCGCGTGGTCGGTCGGCGCGATCTCGGCCTTCATCCCGTTCTTGAACGTGACGCCGTAGTAGTACGGCTTGGCCGTCTCGTCGTCATGGGAGAACTCGAGCGCGCGCGCCGAGCGGCTCGTGTTCGGCGACGCGTTCGGCGACGGCATCACCTGGAACGTCTGGCGATCGCCCATCCACGGGCTCGGCTCGTGGCTGATCGAGAGCGCCTGCAGCGTCGGCAGGTTGTTCGCGTTGTTGGACTCCTGGTAGCGGTACAGCCAGGACGTCGAGCCGGCGTCGGTCGCCGGGGTCCAGAAGTTGAAGCCGTGCGGGACGGCGGTCGCGGGGATGTTGTTGCCGCGCGAGAAGGAGCCGTTGGCGTTCGTGCCGCGGCGCGTGTCGACCCAGTCCGACAGGTGGTCGTGCGCCGGCGTGGCGGCGTTCCCGGTGACCTTCAGGTCGTCGATCCAGCCCTGGAACGCCATCCCGCTCTTGCCGGCCGGGTTGTCGTAGTCGACGAGGATCCGCTTGATCGTCCTGCCCGCCGCGACGGCGCCGATGTTCGACGAGATCGCGTTCCACTGCTGCACGTAGAGCGACTTCGAGTCGCCCTGCCCGCGAGCGGAGAGCTGGTAGCCGTGCTGGTCGACGGCGCCGAGGTCGCGCAGGTAGGTGCCGTCGTCGAACTGCAGGTCGACGGCCGCGTACGTGCTCTGGCGCGCGGGATCGCCGCCGCTGAACTCGGGGAAGATCTTGTAGGACAGCTGGGTCGACGCCGTGACCGGGACGTCGACGTCGTAGACGCGGTTGTACGCGTAGTCGCGCCCGTCGGCGGTCAGGCTGCCGCCGTAGCGGAGCGCCTTGAGCCCGGTGAAGCCGACGTTCGGCTTGGCCGTGTAGACGTTGACCGGGCCGCTGCCGATCTCCGCGCGCATGTCGGTCGGCGGCGGGACGGTGTTCGAGCCGTCCGAGAGCACGAGCTCCGACAGCTGGATGATCGAGTCGCCGTGGTTGCGCGTGATGTTCAGCCGGTAGTAGCTGTACGCGGTGGCGTTGTCGAAGTCGTAGGTGTTGACCGCGAAGCGGGCGGCGAAGCTCTGGCCCGTGCGCGTGTCGATCGTCGTCCAGTCGGTCCCGTTGTTGGAGCCCTGGAACTGCCAGTCCTGCGGGTCGCGCCCCGGCGAGTCATTGGCCGCGGCCAACTGGTAGCGCTTGACCACGGTGGGGGCCGACAGCTGATAGGCCGCCCAGCCGGTGCTCGTGAAGCTGAGCCACTTCGTGTTGACGTCGCCGTCCTTGAGGTTGTTGGCGATCTCCCGGGGCGGGTTCTCGCCGCTGGCCGTGACCGCCACGACCTTGTCCATCACACTGCCCGGCAGCCCCGGCTTCGTGCCAGAGACGCCGGACGAGGCCTCGCTCGTGTTCGCGTACGTCGGCGCGGTGTCCGACGCCTCGAACGAGGTCCCGAAGTCGGCAGCCGCCGCCGGCGTCGCCCCGATCAGCGCGACCGTTGTCGCGACCGCGGGAAGCCAGCGGCGAATCCGTTCCGTCTGCATCCATTCTCCTCTGCCCTGGACCCTTGTCTGACAACGTTGTCAGACAGCAGCGACGAATGACACCACTCAGGCAGCGCCGAGTCAAGCCCCGATGAGGACGTACTCGCGCGCGAGGCGCCGGCTCGCGCTCGCGTGCGTGCCGAACGCGTAGCGATGCGGGATCTCGATCCGCTCGACGCGCGGCTTATGGCGGCGCAGCAGCGCCTCGAGCTCGGTCACCTCCAGTGCGGCGTTGGAGCCGTAGGAGACGACGATCGCCGCGTCGCGGAAGCGCTCGAACAGGTCGTCGAGCGCGGGCCTGACCGTGCGCTTGGAGGCGAACGGCGTGTGGCGCTTGCGCAGCTTGCGCGTCCGCGTCTCCCACATGATCTCCTGCCCGCGCCAGTAGGTCGCCAGCCCCTCGAGGAAGTGGTAGCGCTTGATGTAACAGGTGTCGTCGCGCGGCGGCGCATACGGCGGGTCCAGGTACGCGACGGCGAAGTCGTCGTCGATCTCCAGCGCCTCGCCGCAGCGGCTCTCGCATGGGCTGGCTCCGGCGAAGACGGCGCGGTTGAACGCCTCCGCGGCCTCGCGGAAGAGCGCTTCGAGCGGCATGCGCAGGTGGCGGCGGCCGTCGTCGTAGCGCGGCGTCGTGACGGTGAAGACGCCGCGCGGCTGCTTCCAGGCGGCCGCGAGGCAGAGCGCGCCGATCGCGAGCGCGTGCTTGGCCGGCGCCAGCGTGTCGACGTGCGACCAGGCGGCGTCGAGGAACGCGTGGTCGGCGTCCGGGAAGTACAGGCCGGCGAACGTCGTGGCGATGAAGTCGCGGCCGTCGCGGTTGCCACTGCAGATCGCGTCGACGTCCTGCGCCGTGAGCTGTGTCGCGTCGTTGGCCACGAGCGCCTCGGTGAGCGCCGCGGCGAACGTGAGGTGGTCGTTGGCGACGACCGGGCGCCCGCTCGCCTTGAGCACGTAGGAGACGACGCCGGAGCCCGAGAACGCGTCGAGCGCCGGCCCGGGCGGCAGCGCGGCGAAGACCTCGCCGAGCCGCGCGCCGAGGCGGTGCTTGGACCCCATGAAGCGCAGCCGCGGGTAGACGCTCAGCCTCTGCTCGATCGAGAGCACCAGCGAACCGTAACGACGCCGGCGGCGGGCGAGGGCGACTGCCTCGCCCGCCTGCGCGGCTCGCTACGGCGTCGTCGTCGACAGCGTGAACGTCAGCGTCGTGCTGTACGTCCCGGTGCGGAGCGCCTCGTTCGCCCCGATGTGCTGCTTGAACGCGATCCCGAACGCGTCGTTGCTGACGGGACCGGTCCAGCTCGTCTTCCCGGGCGTCACGGCGACCGGCTCGGCCAGCGTGAACGCGCCGTTGGTCAACGTGCCCGGCGAGACGCTCAGCGTCGCGTCGCCCGCCGTGCTCGTCACGGTCGCCGTCGTCGACGCCGTGTAGGTGCCGTCGATCCCGGGAGTGAACGCGCCGAAGCTCGCCGGCGCGCCCAGCGTGAGCGAGAGCGTCGCGGGCACGGTGCCGGCGACGGTCGTGCTCGGCCAGGTCGTGTCGCTCGCCGACGCGCTGGTCCCGAACCGGTTGGTCGCGGTGCAGGTGACCGTGTGGCTCGAGGAGGCGCCCACGGTCGCGGTCCACGTCGCCGGATCGACCGCCAGCGGCGCGCCGTCGACGGTGCACGACGGCGTGCCCTCGATTCCGCTCAGCGTGTCGCTCGCATGCACGGTGATCGTCTGGCCGTCATGCGTGACGCTGATGCTCGGCGGGTCGCTGAGCGACGGGGGCGACTGGTTCGCGCCCCACGTCGTCGGCGTGGCGGAGAGCGTGTAGTCGAGCGTGCCGCCGTCGCTCACCAGCGAGGCGGGGACCCACGGCTTGTCGCTGTCCTGGCCGTTGACCTTCAGGCCCGACACGTACATCGTGCTCGCGTCGGCGCCGGGCGCCGTGATCGTGATCGTCTTGCCGTTCGGCCGCTTGATCTCGATCTTCGGGAACAGCGGGCTGGCCAGCACGAGCTCCGCGCGGGCCGGGTTGTACGGGTACATGCCGAGGCTCGACCAGACGTTCCAGGCCGACATCGTCCCGAGGTCGTCGTTGCCGGTGATGCCGCCGGTCGTGTTCGTCCAGTTCTTCGTGATCAGGCGGCGGACCGTCGACTGAGTCGAGGCCGGCTGCCCGAGGTAGTCGTACATCCACGGCGTCTGGATGTCCGGCTCGTTGGTCGGGTCGAAGCGCGCGCCGCTGCTGCCCGTGGCGTTGAAGTACGCGTTGAAGAACGCGTCCAGGCGCGTCGCGGTGGCGGTCTTGCCGCCCATCAGGCTCGCGAGCTTGGCGACGTCGTCGTAGACCATCCACGAGTACTGCGTCGTGGAGCCCTCGGCGAAGCCGGTCTGCGAGGTCGCGCTGAAGCCGCCGGCGAAGGCGCCGGGGGCGGACGGCGGGACGACGTCGGAGCCGTCGGAGATCGAGAAGTCCGACAGCTGGATGTCCACGTCGCCCTTGTTGGCGGTGAACAGGATGCGGTAGTTGGTGTACGCCGTCGCGTTGTCGACGGCGTAGGTGTTGGTCACCTGACGGTCGGAGAAGCTCGCGCCGGTGACGGTGTCGATCGTCGTCCAGCTGGTGCCGTCGTTGGAGCCCTGCAGCTGCCAGTCGGCGGGGTCGCGCGTGGGCGTGTCGTTGCCGGACGTGAGCGAGTAGCGCTTGACGACCTGCGGCGCGTCGAGCTTGTACGCGACCCAGAGCGGGGCGGCCGCCGTGGGGCGCGCGAACTGCAGCCACTTCGTGCCGTTGTTGCAGTCCTTCAGGCTCGCGGCCGACTCGCTCGGCGCGTTCTCGCCGGACGCCGTGACGGCCGTGACGTGCGCGCCGAGGTCGCCCGGCGGGCAGGCGATCGGCCCGTTCTTGTTCCAGGCGTAGCCCTTGAAGGTGCCGCTCGTCTGGTTCGCGTTGAAGACGTTCTGCCAGTTCTCGCCGCGCTGCAGGAACGTCTTGAACCTGGCGGTGTCGCCGAGTGAGCGGGCGAGCTCGGCGAGGCTGTAGTCGGCCTGCGCGTCCTCGAGCGTCTCGCCCGCGGCGCCCCAGCAGTGGCAGTTGTTGGCCGGGACGTAGCCGAGCTTGAGGTAGTCGGCGAGCGCCGGGCGCTGGCCCGGGCAGCCGATGTTGCAGCCGTTGCCGATCGTCGCGTCGCCGCTGTTGAGCGTGTCGTTGGCGGTGGGGACGGTCGCGGCCTGGATGAGCGAGTTGGTCGCGCCGCCGACGTCGAACGCGTCACCGCCGAACGCGCGGATGCCCGCCTCGATCGCGGGCGACGGGTCGCCCTCCATGATGCTCGTCTTGGCGCTGCGGTCCAGCCAGCGGTCCCACTCGCCGCCGCGCTGAGTGGCGAGGTTGAGCAGCGACTGCGCGAAGTCGGATCCGACCTGCGGGTCCAGCAGCGTGAGCAGCTGCACCTGGCCGCGGTACTGGTCCCAGCCCGAGAGGGTGTCGTACTCCGCCTTCTGATGGGCCGGATCGACGGACTGCGTGGTGCCCGGATGCCCGTGCTGGTCGTCGGCGCCCTCGTACTCGCCGTTGACGTCGCTGGCGAGCGTCGGCTGCAGCAGCGCGTGGTAGAGCGCGGTGTAGAAGACGGTCAGCTGGTCGTTCGTGGTCGTGTCGCCGGGCGTGATGGCGATGCGGCCGAGCTCGTCCTTCCACGCGTCGTGCGCCGCGGTCTTGACCGTGTCGAACGACGTGCCCGCCGGGTTCTCCGCGTCGAGGTTGGCCTTGGCGTTGGCCGCGCTGACGTAGGAGATGCCGACGCGCAGGCCGACCGTCGAGCCCTGCGCGAAGCCGACGTAGGCGCCGGAGCCCTTGTTCTTGCGCGTCGCGCTCGTGTAGCCCTCGCCGCCGGCCGCGGTCGTGGAGTTGGGCGTGACGGTCGCGTCCTTCCAGGTGCCGTAGCTCGTGATCGGCTTGTCGAACTGGGCGGTGAAGAACAGGTGGTAGTAGTTGCGGTTGTTGGTGGTCGTGCCGTTGGCTCCGCAGAAGCCGCCGCCCGTGACCTCACCCGAGACGGTGCCCGTGTCGGGGTCGATCGTCACGTTGGTGGGGTCGCCTGAGCCGACGCCCGAGTTGGACACGCGGAAGAGGACGTTCGCCGGCTTGCCGTCCGGGAACGCGAAGCGGCCGGAGCCGGTGCGCTTGGTGGCCGACAGCTCGGCCGTGACGCCGTTGTCGAGGCCGAGCTTGTAGTAGCCGGCCTGGGCCGTCTCGTTGGCGTGGCTGAACGTGGACGAATACGTCGCGTCGGTCGTGTCGGTCGACGGCGACGTCGTGACGTCGGCGGTGTAGGGCAGGATCGGGACGTCGGAGTCCAGTCCCGCGCAGCCCGTGCCGTTGAGGTGCGTGAGGCTGAAGCCGCGCACCTTCGCGTTCCCGTACACGTACGACCCGGACGCGCCGCTGATGCTGTAGAGGTTGCCCGTCGCCGTCACCGGGCTCCACTGGATCATCCCGAACGGCAGCGTCGCGCCCGGGAACGTGTCACCCGACGCGGTGGACCCGATCAACGGGTTCACGTACGCGGTCGGGTCGGCGACCGGGCCGGCCGCCCACGCGGGCGCGCCGAGCACGGTGGTCGCCAGTCCGGCGAGCAGCGCGGCCCTGCGCGCTCGCCTGAAGGTTGCATCCCGCAAAGGATCCCCTCACTCTCCTCGATGGCGCTGACAACGTTGTCAGCCCTGTCGGCCCGCGATTAGACCGCGCGACGATGAGAAGACACGGAGTCAATAAGGGGGCCCGGGCGCCGCGGGCGTGGGCGGGCGCGGCGTCGCGAGGCGCCGCGGGCACGACGTCGCGAGGCGCCGCCGGCGCGGCGTCGCGAGGCGCCGCCGGCACGACGCCGCGAGGCGCCGCGGGCACGACGTCGCGAGGCGCCGCCGGCACGACGCCGCGAGGCGCCGCCGGCACGACGCCGCGAGGCGCCGCGGGCACGACGTCGCGAGGCGCCGCCGGCGCGGCGTCGCGAGGCGCCGCCGGCACGACGCCGCGAGGCGCCGCGGGCACGACGTCGCGAGGCGCCGCCGGCACGACGCCGCGAGGCGCCGCCGGCACGACGCCGCGAGGCGCCGCGGGCACGACGTCGCGAGGCGCCGCCGGCGCGGCGTCGCGAGGCGCCGCCGGCACGACGCCGCGAGGCGCCGCGGGCACGACGTCGCGAGGCGCCGCCGGCACGACGCCGCGAGGCGCCGCCGGCACGACGCCGCGAGGCGCCGCGGGCACGACGTCGCGAGGCGCCGCTCCCGCGGCCGGCTCAGCGCAGCAGGGCGAGCTGCCCGGTGACGGCCCGCACGGCCTTGGGCGGCCCGCTCACGAGCAGCGCGAGGTAGCCCAGCTCGGGGCTCGCGGCGACGGCGGCGCGGAACTCGTCGTAGTCGTTCGTCTGCTGAGCGGCGACCGGCGCATCGACGACGAGCAGCCCGCGCTCGCGCGCGGCGTCGCGGATCGCGGGGAGCTCGGCGGCCTCGGCGCCGAGCACGGGGAGCCCCGTCGGGATCAGGCCGGGGTGCTGCGAGCCCGCGGCGTCCTCGAACGGCGCGCCGATCAGCTGCGGGCGGTGGACGCCGAGCGTCAGCGCGAGGATCGCGGCGGCGTTCGCGGCAAGCCCCTTCGGAAGCTCGCGGTCGATCACCAGGACCGTGCGGGTCGCGGTGGTCTGGGGCTCGGGCGTGGAGGTCATCGTCTGTGCGGCCATCGGCGCCGATGCTAGACGTACAGACGGCATGGAGTGCGAGACTCCGCAGGATGAACGGTGAATTGACGATGGGGGCGGCCGGCGTACGGCGGCGGCCGGAGAAACGCGGGCGGCGGCGCACGGTGTGCGGCGGCGCCGCGATGGCGTCGGAGGCACGCGATGGCGCGGCGATGGCGCCGGCGGCACGCGGTGGCGCGGCGATGGCGTCGGCGGCACGGAGCGGCGCGGCGATGGCGTCGGCGGCACGGAGCGGCGCGGCGACCGCGCCGCGGACGCGGGGCGGCGCGGGATGAGCGCGCTCGACGCCGTCGACCGCGCGCTCCTGCGCGAGCTCCAGCACGATGCGCGGCGCAGCAACCGCGAGCTCGCCGCGGCTGTGCACGTCTCCCCCTCCACCTCCTCCGAGCGCGTGCGCGCACTGCGTGGGAGCGGCGTGGTGCGCGGCTACCACGCCGACGTGTCGCTCCCCGCGCTCGGCCGCCACGTCCAGGCGCTCACCGCCGTCACGATCCGGCCGCCGACGCGCCGCAACATCGAGGCGTTCCGCAACTGGGTCGGCACGCTCCCGGAGCTGATCGGCGTGTTCGTCGTCTCGGGCGGGAGCGACTTCCTGCTGCACCTCGCGGTCCCGGACACCGACGCGCTCTACGCCTTCGTGATCGACCGGCTGACGGGCCGCCCGGAGGTCGCCGACGTCAACACCTCGATCGTCTACGAGCACATCCGCCGCACCGTGCTCGAGCCGATCGCCCGGGATTGACAACGTTGCCACCACACGGTCGGGCGACATCGAGCTTCCCGTTCATGAGAAGACGAGGTACGACTTGACAATCGCCAAAGGCCCATGACAACGTTGTCGACGGGATGAGAGTGACGACGCGCCCCACGATGCGTCACGTCGCCGAGCGGGCGGGCGTGAGCCTGAAGACGGTCTCGCGCGTCATCAACCACGAGCAGGCCGTCTCCCCAGCGACCGCCGAGCGCGTCCGCGCGGCGATCGGCGAGCTGGGCTTCCGCCGCAACGACCTGGCGAGCTCGCTGCGCCGCGGCTCCACGTCGGCGACCCTCGGGCTCGTCATCGAGGACGTCGCCAACCCGTTCTACTCGGCGGTCGCCCAGGCCGTCGAGGACGCGGCGCGCACCCGCGGCTTCCTGGTCATGACCGGCTCCTGCGACGAGGACCCCGAGCGCGAGCGCGAGCTGATCCTCGCGCTGCTGCGCCGGCGCGTCGACGCGCTGCTGCTCGTCCCCGCCGGCAGCGAACGCGATCGCGGCTGGATCGCCCAGGAGCTCGGGGACGCCACGCCGGTCGTCTTCATCGATCGCCCGCCGACGGGCATCGACGCCGACGCCGTCCTGCTCGACAACGCGGGCGGCGCGCGCGCCGCGGTCGAGCACCTGCTCGCGCACGGGCACCGGCGGATCGCGTGCGTCGCCGACGCGGCCACGCTGTTCACCGCCGCCGAGCGCGTCAGGGGCTTCCGCGCCGGGCTGGCCGCCGCCGGCGTCGCCGAGGACCCGCGCCTGATCCGGCTCGATGCCCGCGGCGTCGAGCACGCCGAGCGGGTCGTGCGCGAGCTGCTCGCGCTCCCGGAGCCGCCGACCGCGATCTTCACCGGCAACAACCGCCACACCGTCGGCGCCCTGCGCGCGCTGCGCGGGCGCGAGGACGAAGTGGCACTCGTCGGCTTCGACGACTTCGAGCTCGCGGACCTCCTGGCGGTGCCGACGACCGTGATCCGCCACGATGCCTTCGCCCTCGGGGCCGAGGCGGCGGCGCTCGCCTTCGCCCGCCTCGACGGCGTCGAGGCGCCGCCGCGGCGCGTCGTCGTCCCCACCGAACTCGTCCCCCGGGGCTCCGGAGAGGTCCAACCCAAATCATGAATCCGCAGGTCCTGCCCCCCAACGTGCTGCGCCACTTCTACGCCGGCGGACCACGCATCGCCGCGTTCCGCGGCGTGACACTCGACAGCGATCACATGCCCGAGGAGTGGATCGGCGCCGTCAACACGACATTCGGCGCCGCCAACGGCCGCGGGCTGTCGCATGCCGCCGACGGCACGCTCGTGCGCGACGCGATCGCCGCCGCCCCCGAGCAATGGCTCGGCGAAGCCCACGTCGGGCGCTACGGCGCGGACGCCGCGCTGCTGACCAAGCTGCTCGACGCCGGCCAGCGCCTGCCGGTCCACTTCCACCCCGGCCGCGCGTTCGCCAAGCGCGAGCTCGGGCTCGATCACGGCAAGACGGAGGCGTGGATCATCGTCGAGGCCGAGCCCGGGTCCACCGTGCACGTCGGTTTCAAGGACGACGTCGAGCTCGACACCGTGCGCGACTGGATGGGCCGCCAGGCGAGCGAGGAGATGCTCGCGGCGATGCACGAGCTGCCGGTGCGCGCGGGCGACGCGATCTTCGTCCCCGCCGGCACGCCGCACTCGATCGGCGCGGGCATCCTCATCCTCGAGCTGCAGGAGCCGACGGACCTCTCGATCACACTCGAGTGGACCGGCTTCCAGCTGACCGAGGACGAGTGCCACCTCGGGCTCGGGTGGGACCGCGCGCTGCCCGCGCTCGACCGCGGCGCCTGGAGCGCGCAGCGCGTCGCGGCGCTGCGCGGAGGCGCCGGCGCGAGCCTGCTGCCGAGCGCCGCCGATCCGTACTTCCGCGCCGAGCGCGTGCGCGGCGGCGAGACGCTCGAGGCCGGCTTCTCGGTCCTGCTCGGGCTGAGCGGCGCCGGCGAGCTCGCCGGGGTGCCCGTCGAGCGAGGCAGCGCGCTGCTGGTCCCGTTCGCCGCGGGGCCGATGCAGCTGACCGGGGACGTGGAGGCGATCCGTTGCCGCCCGCCCGACCCCTCGAGTCCGGAAGGTGAGTGGTGACCCAGCCGCTGCTGGAGGCGCGCGGGATCGTGAAGAGCTTCGGCCGCGTGCACGCGCTGCGCGGGGCCGACTTCACGGTCAACCGCGCGGAGGTCGTCGCGCTGATCGGCGACAACGGAGCGGGCAAGAGCACGCTCGTGAAGACGCTGTCCGGCGTCCACGCGCCCGACGCGGGCGAGATCCTCTTCGAGGGCGCCCCGGTGACGGTGGCCTCGCCGGAGGCCGCCCGCGAGCTGGGCATCGAGACCGTCTACCAGGATCTCGCGCTCGCGCCGGACCTCGAGTCCTCGGCGAACCTGTTCCTCGGCCGCGAGGTGCTACGCCCGGGACTGCTCGGCCGGCTGGGGTTCCTCGACAACGTCGCCATGCGCGACCGCACCGAGGCGGCGTTCGGCGACCTCGGCGTCGGCGTCCAGGACGTCCAGGCGCCGGTTGCCACCTTCTCAGGGGGTCAACGGCAGGGCGTCGCGGTCGCGCGCGCGGTGACGTGGGCAAGCAAGGTCGTGTTCATGGACGAGCCCACGGCGGCGCTGGGCGTCGTCCAGACACGGCGCGTGCTCGACCTGATCATGCGCGTGCGCGACCGTGGCCTGAGCGTCGTCCTGATCTCGCACAACATGCCCGAGGTGATGGAGGTCGCCGACCGCGTCGAGGTGCTGCGCCTGGGCCAGCGCGTCGCCACCTTCAAGCGCGGCGAGGGGACGATGGAGGATCTCGTGGGCGCGATGACCGGAGCGCTGGTGCAGTCATGACCACGCCCGTCGTCGATCCCTCCGCCCAGCTCCCCGAAGACGCCGACGTCGGTCACCTGAGCCGCTGGCAGCGGCTCGCCCTCGGCTCCACGACGTCGATCTTCCTGATCCTCGTCGCGATGATCGTCGTCTTCTCGGCGCTCCAGTTCGACTCGTTCGCGACCGTCGACAACGTCCGCAACGTCTGCACCGACGCCTCGGTGCTGCTCGTGCTCGCGGTCGGCATGACCTTCGTGATCATCACGTCGGGCATCGACCTCTCGGTCGGCTCGGTGCTCGTCTTCTCGGGCGTGATCGCCGCGCGGCTGATGAACGCCGTCGGCGGCAACGGCTGGGGCACGATCGTGATCGGCATCGCCGGCGCGCTCGTCGCCGGCCTCGCGTGGGGCCTGCTCAACGGCACCCTGATCACCAAGCTGCGCGTGCCGCCGCTGATCGTCACGCTCGGCAGCTTCGGCATGGCGCAGGGCGCCGCGCTGCTGATCACGGGCGGCACCGACGAGCGCAGCGTGCCGACCAAGCTGGTCGACACGATCGGCACCGGCCGGCTGTTCAACCAGGTGCCCTACATCGTGATCATCGCGGTCGCGGTCGCCCTGTTCTTCGGCGTGATCCTGCGGCTGACGCGCTTCGGGCGCTACACGTACGCGGTCGGCTCCAACGCGGAGGCGCCGCGTCGCGCGGGCATCGCGGTCGACCGGCACCTGATCAAGGTCTACGCGCTGGCGGGCACGCTGGCCGGCCTCGCCGGCTTCCTCAGCCTCGCGCGCTTCTCGACGACCACCCTCGGTGGGCACTCCACCGACAACCTCAACGCGATCGCCGCCGTCGTGCTCGGCGGGACGTCGTTGTTCGGCGGGATCGGGACGATCGGCGGCACCGTCGTCGGCGTCTTCATCCCCGCCGTGTTGCAGAACGGCTTCGTGATCACCGGAGTGCAGCCCTTCTGGCAGCAGGTTGCCGTGGGCGCGGTGCTGATCGTCGCCGTGTACCTCGATCAGCTCCGGCGCAGGACCCAGTACCGGGACTGAACGACCCTGATTGTGAAGGGGGAGAGCGTTATGAGGAAGTGGATCGCGGCGATCTGCGTCGCGGCGCTGGCGGCCGGAGTGGCGGCCTGCGGATCGGATAACAACAGCTCGAGCTCGGGTGCGAGCTCGGGCAGCAGCAGCTCCGGCGGCGGCAAGAAGTACAAGATGACGCTGATCGCCGGCGTGAAGGGCGACGAGTTCTACCTGACCATGAACTGCGGCGCCCAGGCGGCGGCGAAGGCGAACAACGTCTCGCTCGACTTCCAGGGACCGGACGAGTTCGACGCCTCGCAGCAGACGCCGATCGTCAACGCGGTCGCGGCCAAGAAGCCTGACGCGGTGCTGATCGCGCCGACCGACACGAAGGCGATGTACGCCCCGATCAAGCAGATGGCGGCCAACGGCACGAAGATCGTGCTCGTCGACACCACCTTGGACGACCCGAGCATGGCGGTCTCCCAGATCGCCTCCGACAACGAGAAGGGCGGCGAGGCCGCCGCGCAGGAGCTGACCAAGCTCATCGGCGGCAAGGGCAAGGTCATGGTCGTCAACGTCAAGCCGGGCATCTCGACCACCGACGCGCGCGGCAAGGGCTTCGAGACCGGCGCCAAGGCAGCCGGCCTCGACTACCTCGGCCAGCAGTACGACGACGACGATCCCGCCAAGGCGGCCGCGGTCGTCACCGCGACGCTGTCGAAGCACCCGGATCTCAAGGGCATCTTCGCCGCGAACCTGTTCTCCGCCGAGGGCGCGGCCTCCGGCCTCAAGCAGGCGGGCAAGCAGAACGCGGTCAAGATCGTCGGCTTCGACGCCGGCCCCAAGCAGGTCGAGGACCTCAAGGCCGGGACCGTGCAGGCGCTGATCGCCCAGCGTCCGGCCGAGATCGGCAAGGACGGCGTCGAGCAGGCGCTGGCGGCGCTGGGGGGCAAGCCGGTGCAGAAGCAGATCGGCACCGACTTCGCGGTCATCACCAAGGACAACCTCGCGCAGAACCAGGACGCGCTCTACAAGTCCACCTGCTGAGAAACCTAAAGAGGGTCAGACCCCTTTATCTAAAGGGGTCTGACCCCGTTTATGTTGGGCTGGTGGAGGAGGAGCGGCTCGCGGGTGGGAACCTCGGTGGCGCGGTGCGTGCCGGCGACACGGTGCGCAAGGCGGCCAAGCCGCGGACGGCGTGGGTGCAGGGGTTGCTCGCGTGGGTGCGCGAGCGTGGGTTCCCGGAGGCGCCGGAGCCGCTCGGGCTCGACGAGCGCGGGCGCGAGGCGCTCGGGTTCATCGAGGGCGACGTGCCCGAGTACCCGCTCCCGCCGTGGGCACTGACCGACGACGCGCTCGTCGCGGTGGCGCGGTTGCTGCGGCGCCTGCACGACGCGAGCGCCGGCTACGACGGCGCCGGCGTCGTCTGCCACAACGACGTCGCTCCCTACAACACGGTCTACGTGGACGGCCGGCCCGTCGCCTTCATCGACTGGGACTTCGCCGCCCCGGCGCCGGGGGCGTGGGACCTCGCGCACGTCGCGTGGCGGTTCGCGCCGCTGACCGCCGGCGGCGACGTGGCGGAGTCCGCGCGGCGCGTGCGGCTCGTGTGCGACGCGTACGGCCTCCAGGAGCGCGCCGGCTTCGTCGAGACGATCGCCGCCCGCGCGCAGTGGCTGCACGACACGATCCGCGACCGCGCCGCGGCCGGGGATCCCGGCTTCGCCGCGATGTGGAGCACCGAGCACTCCAAGCAGCCGCTGCGCGACCGCGCGTGGGTGCTCGCGCACGCCGCGCAGCTGGCTCCGTAGCCCGACGCCCCGCGACCGCGGCGGTCAGCCGGCGGAGTCGATGACGTCGAGCGACCAGCCGGACTTCCCGCGCGTGAGCTCGACGCGGCGGCCGCTCGCCGCGACGACCTCGGCGACGGCCTGCGGCGTGCGCGGCACCGGCGTGGCCTCGAGCGCGAGGCGGGCGACGTCGCCGCGGGTGGCCTTGACCATGTGCGAGACCACCGTGCGCTCTCCGGCGCGCTCCGTCAACCCGCGGACGGCGAGCACGGTGGCGTCGCGCGGCGCGAACGCGGCCGCGTAGCCGCCTGAGCGCAGGTCCAGGACGAGGCCGGACGCAGGGATCGCCTCCTGGAGCGCCGGCCGCCAGTAGGACGCCAGCCCCGGGAAGCCCGGGAGGCGCGCGGAGATCGACAGGCGGTACGCGGGGATGCGGTCGCCCGGGCGGGTGAAGCCCCACAGCCCGCTGGCGATCAGCACGCGGCGGCGGGCGCTCGCCGGCAGCCCCGCGAGCCGCAGGTGCTCGAACAGCACGCCGGTGTAGACCTTGCTCGCCGCGGCCGCTGGAGCCGTGCGCACGCTCGCGTTGCGCTCGAGCTCACCCGCCTGGGTGGCGCTCAGGCCGAGCGCGGTGAGCGCCGCCTCTCCGGTGCCGAGGGCGCCGAGCGCGTCGAGCAGCGCCTCGCGGCGCTCGGTCAGCTCGGGGAAGGACAGCTTGGCGAGGTCGACCGGCGCTCCGCGGCGGGGCGCGGTCTTTCCCTCGGAGGGCGGCAGCAGCACGAGCATGGGGCGCGCGGCAGGCTAGCCAACCGCGCTGGTTAGGACCTGTTCAGAACCGCGCGATCCGCCGCCGCGCACGCGAACCTACAGCCGCGATGGGTCCAGGCTTCGCATCCCGGCGGCCCCTGCTCATCGCCGCCGCCCTCGCTCTGCTCACCGCCGCCTCGCTGGCGCTGCGGACCGGCGGCCTGCGCTCGGGCTACTGGATCGACGAGGGCATCGCGGTCGGGATCGCCTCGCACCCGCTGGTGGACATCCCCCACGCGCTGGTGCAGGACGGCTCTCCCCCGCTCTACTACGTGCTGCTGCACGTCTGGATGGGCGTCGCCGGAAGCGGCGAGGCGGCCACGCGCTCGCTGTCGCTGCTGTTCGCGCTGCTCGCGATCCCGGTCTCCTGGTGGGCCGGGAGCGCGGCGTTCGACCGCCGGACCGGCGCGCTCGCGGCGGCGGGCGCGGCGGGGGCGCCGTTCCTGACGTACTACGCGCAGGAGACGCGGATGTACTCGCTCGTCGTCGTGCTGTCGATCGCGGCGTGCGCGAGCTTCGTGCTGGCCTTCGTGCGCGGACAGCGGCGGCACGTGCCGCTGCTGGGCCTGTGGATCGTGCTGCTGCTCTACACGCACAACTGGGGCCTGTTCCTCGCCAGCGGGATGGCGGTCGCGTGGCTCGCGCTGCGCCGGCGCGGGAAGGTCGAGACGCGCGACGGCGCGCTGCTCGCCGCGGGGATCGCGGCCGCGTACGTGCCGTGGCTGCCGAGCCTGGTCTCGCAGGCGCTGCACACCGCGGCGCCGTGGTCGGCCCGCCCGGGAGCGCTGCAGCTGCTCGCCATCCCTGGCGGGCTGTTCGGCTATGTCGCGGCGCCGCTGCTGGCGCTCGCGCTCGTCGCCGCGGTCAAGCGGCGGCCGGGGCTCGAGGACGGCGTCCGCATGCTGCTGCTGATCGCGGCGACGACCGCACTGGCCGCCTGGCTGTCGTCGCAGCTGCAGCCGGCGTGGTCGACGCGCTATCTCGCGGTGCTGATGGGACCGCTGCTGCTCGCGCTCGCCGCCGTGCTGTCGCGCGGTGCGCGCTGGACCGCCGTCGCGCTCGTCGCCACGGGCGCCGCCTGGCTGATCACCGGCGCCGCGCCGTCGAAGAGCAACGTGCGGACGGTGGCGCACCGCGTCGCGCCGGAGATCCGCAGCGGCGACCTCGTCGTGTCCACTCAGCCCGAGCAGGTCCCGGTGCTGTACCGCTACCTCCCGCGCGGCGCGATCTACCTGACGCCGCTCGGCCTCGTCGCGGACCCGCGGCTGACCGACTGGCGCTACGGGCTCACGCGGCTGCGCGCCGGCAAGGCCAAGCGGACGCTGCTCCCGATCGTCGACGGCCTGCCGGCCGGGCGGCGGATCCTGATCGTCACGCCGGTCGGCGAGCGCGGGAAGGCGCCGTGGAGCCGGACGGTCCGCGTCCGCACGCGCGAGTGGCGCGCGGCGCTGCGCGAGGACCCGCGGCTGCGCCCGATCGGCGCGCCCCACCGCGCGAGGCTCGCCGGTCGTCGCAGCGCCGTGCGGGCCGAGCTCTACCAGGTGCGCTGAGCGTCACACGAGGCTGCCGCCGCGCGGCACTAGCTAGACCGGGACGTGGGAGCCGATCACGATCGTCTCGTCGTCCGGCAGCTTGAAGTACTCGAGCGGGTTGCCGGCGTTGCGCGAGACGGCCAGGAAGAGCCGCTTGCGCCAGCGCGCCATCCCCGGCTCGTCAGACACGACGATCGCGATCCGGGAGACGTAGTACGTGAGCCGGTTGAGGTGGATGTCGCACTCCAGGTCGTGCCTGGCCACCATCCGGACGATCTCCGGCACGCTGGTCGCGTCCTGGAAGCCGAAGCGCGCGGTGATCTGCACGATCCCATCGTCGCGGTAGCCGAGGTCGTCGATCTCCAGCCGCTCACCCGGCGGCACGTGCGGCACGTTCGTCGTGTGCAGCGAGATGATCACGACGCTCTCGGGCAGCGAGTGGAGGTGCTCGACGATGCCGCGCATGGCGAGCGGCGTCGTCTCCGGGTTGGCGTTCAGGAACACGCCGGTGCCGCGCGCACGGTAGGGATCGAGCTCGCGCAGCTCCTCCACGAACGCGCGCAGCGGCCCCTCCTCCTCCACCCGGTTGCGCGTGACGATCTCGCGCCCGCGCTGCCACGTCGTGAGGATCACGTAGACGGCGAGCGCGATCGTGAGCGGGAACCACCCGCCGTGCACGACCTTCGTGAGGTTCGCGGTGAAGAACGTCAGGTCGACGAGCAGGAACGCCGCCGCGCCCGCGACGCTGAGCCACAGCGGCTTGCGCCACAGGTTGCGGACGACGTAGAAGAACAGCAGCGTGTCGATCGCCAGCGTGCCGGTGACGGCGATGCCATAGGCCGACGCGAGGTGCGCGGAGGACCCGAATCCCACGACGAGCGCGACGACGGCGACGAAGACGCCCCAGTTGACCGCCGGAACGTACACCTGGCCGATCTCCTGCTCGGACGTGTGGCGGATCGTGAGCCGCGGCAGGAACCCGAGCCGGACCGCCTGGCGCGTGACCGAGAACGCCCCCGAGATGACGGCCTGCGACGCGATCACGGTGGCCGCCGTCGCCAAGAGCACCATCGGGATCCGGCTCCAGCCGGGCATCAGCAGGAAGAACGGGTTCGCGACCGAGCCGGGATCGCGCAGGATGAGTGCGCCCTGCCCCATGTAGTTGACGATCAGGGCCGGGAAGACCAGGACGAACCACGCGCGCCGGATCGCGGAGCGGCCGAAGTGCCCCATGTCGGCGTACAGCGCCTCCGCGCCGGTGACCGTGAGCACCACCGAGCCGAGCGCGACGAACGCGGTGTGCCCGTGACTGAAGAGGAACGAGGCGCCGTAGGTCGGCGACAGCGCACGCAGGATGCCGGGGTGGCGCAGCACCTCGTTCAGCCCGGAGACCGCGAGGATGGTGAACCACACCGCCATCACCGGCCCGAACGCGCGGCCCACGATCTGCGTGCCGAGCCGCTGGATCGAGAACAGCACGGTGAGGATCGCCAGCGTGATCGGGATCACGAGCTCCTTCAGGCTCGGGTCGACCACCTTCAGGCCTTCGACCGCCGAGAGCACCGAGATCGCCGGCGTGATCATGCCGTCGCCGTAGAACAGCGACGCGCCGAAGATGCCGAGCGCGACCAGCAGCGCCTTCGCCACCCGCCGCCGCGCCGGCTCGGTCTGGATCAGCGCGATCAGCGCCATGATCCCGCCCTCGCCGTCGTTGTCGGCGCGCATGATGAACGTCACGTACTTGATCGAGACGATGATCGTGATCGCCCAGAACACGAGCGAGATGACGCCGTAGACGGCCTCGTCGCTCGTCGGCACGGCACGGTTGTCGTGCGTGAAGACCGTCTGCAGCGCGTACAGCGGGCTCGTCCCGATGTCGCCGAAGACGACGCCGAGCGCCCCGAGCGTCAGTGCGGCCCTGCCCGCCTTCTCGTGCGTCTGCGTCATCCGGCCTGCATCCTTCCAGGATGACCCTCGATCTGGACCAGCTCGTCGCGCTCGACGTGCATACGCATACGCATGCGTCGATCCGGCCGTCCGAGCCCGACCCGGTGTCGCAGGAGTTCCTCGCCGCCGCCGCGCGCTACTTCGGCGGCGATCCGCCGCAGCCGACGGTGCAGGACGTCGCCGACTACTACCGCGAGCGCAACATGGCCGCGGTGGTGTTCACCGTCGACTCCGACGCCGGGACGGGGCAGAGCCACGTCTCCAACGAGGAGGTCTTCGAGCTGGCGGCGGCCAACACCGACGTCCTGATCCCGTTCGCCAGCATCGACCCGCACAAGGGCAAGCGCGGCGTCGAGCTCGCACGCCGCTACATCGCCGAGCACAACGTCCGCGGCTTCAAGTTCCATCCCAACACGCAGGCCTTCTGGCCCAACGACCGCACGTTCTACCCGCTGTATGAGGTGATCGCCGAGGCGGGCGCGATCGCGCTCTTCCACTCGGGCACCACCGGCATCGGCGCGGGCATGCCGGGCGGCGGCGGCGTACACCTGAAGTACTCCAACCCGATGGCGGTCGACGACGTCGCGGCCGACTTCCCGGAGCTCGAGATCATCCTCGCCCACCCCTCGTTCCCGTGGCAGGACGAGGCACTCGCGATCGCCACCCATAAGCCGAACGTCTACATCGACCTCTCAGGCTGGTCGCCGAAGTACTTCCCGGATCAGCTCGTGCGCTACACGAACACGCTCCTGAAGCGCAAGATGCTCTTCGGCTCCGACTTCCCGCTGATCACGCCCGACCGCTGGCTGGCCGATTTCGAGCGGCTCCCGATCCGCGAGGAGGTGCGCCCACTGGTGCTCAAGGAGAACGCGATCCGGCTTTTGAAACTACGCTGACAACTTGGACGGGTGTTGGACTCAACTTCATCCGTCGCCGGCCGATATCGGCCGCATGCCTTCCTTGCTGCACCGGTCGCGCCGGTTCATCGCCTGCCTCGCCGTCCTCACCCCCTTGGCCGCCGCGCCGGGGGCCCGCGCGGACGCGATGCACACGATGGCGACGTACTCGTCGTTCCACAACGCCTGCGGCCAGCGGATCATCGAGCAGCCGTTCGCGCAGTGGGACGACCGCGCCGACTACTTCCTGATCCGGGAGGGCGATGCGTCGGCCGCCGGCGACGAGTGGGACCTGGGTGGCGGGGAGCTCGCCGCCGAGAACAACCCGAACTCCCTGCACGCCGACGAGAACGCCTCGATCGCCCTCGACCAGGGCGACAGCGCGATGGCGCCGATGGTGTGCGTGGGCGTCGACGACCCGACGATGCGGTTCTTCGTGCGCAACCCGGGCGCCGGCACCGGCACGCTCAAGGTCGAGGTGCTCTATGAGGATCAGAACTACGAGCTGCACGCGCTCCAGCTCGGCGAGCTGACCTCGGCGGACGCCGGCGACGAGTGGACGCCGTCGCCGTCGCTGGACCTCTCCGCTCCGCTGGTCGCGCTGCTCGACGGGGGCCGCACGCCGGTGTGGTTCCGCTTCACCGCCGAGGGCGAGGGCAGCTCCTGGCTGGTCGACGACGTCTACGTCGACCCCTACGGCAAGGGCTGAAAGACCCCCTCCGGGTCGTACGCCGCCCGGGCGCGCGCCACGCGGTCGCGATTCGCGCCGAAGTAGGCGCCGTCCGGGTCGGCGAGCCCGGGGTCCGGGAAGTTCGGGTAGACGCCGCCGGTGCCGTACGGGTGGACCAGCTTCCACGACCGGTCCAGCCAGCCGCCCGGCGTGGTCGCCGTGTGCTTGAGCAGGAACCGCGCGTCGCGATGGACGAACGCGGTCGCGTCCGGCGCGACGCGGTTGTAGGCGCCGCCCCAGGGCGTGAAGTCCAGCTCCCCTTCGAGGTTCTCTATCAGCGCCTCGAGGGTGTCCCGCTCAAGTGGGCGGGCGAAGAACTCCGAGCGGCTCCACGTGTCGATCTCCGGACCCGTCCGCTCCGCGAGCCGCCGCTTCGTGTCACGGAACGAGGCGGGGCGCAGCTCGGCCTCCCAGGGCAGCTCGCACGGCTCGGTCGCGGTGCCGATCAGATGCACCCCGGCGTCGTCGAGGAGCAGGCTGACGGCGACGCCGTCGGGCGCGTCCGGCGCCCACCGCTGCCAGGTCTCGATCAGCTCGACCGCCTCCTCGCGCGGCCGGTGGAGCTCGAACGCGGAGATCTCGGGAGCGGGCAGCGTACGGAGGCGCAGCCGCGTGACGACGCCGAGCGAGCCGTTTCCGGCGCCGCGCAGCGCCCAGAAGAGCTCGGGCTCGCGCTCGGCGTCGCACTCCACGACGCGGCCGCCGGCGAGCACGACCTGCGCCCCGAGCAGCGCGTCGCAGGTGAGCCCATGCGCGCGTCCCAGGATGCCGAGGCCGCCGCCGAGCGCCAGGCCGGCGATCCCGACCGTCGGCCCGCAGCCCGCGGGGATCGTGGACGGCTCGAGCGCGTCGTAGAGCGCCCCGAGCCGCGTGCCGGCGCCGACCGTGGCGACGTCGCCGTCGAGCGCGACGCCGTGCATCGGCGTGACGTCGATCACCACGCCCGTCGAGGAGGAGCGGCCTGCGAAGCAGTGGCCGCCGCTGCGGACCGCGACCTCGAGCCCGGAGCGCTCGGCGTACGCGAGCGCCTCCGCCACCTCCGCGGGGGTCGCGCACTCGACCAGCGCCTCGGGCTCGATCGCGGCGAAGCGCGGCATCGCGACCGTCATCGCAACTGCCCCTTGAGCACCTTCCCGGCGCCCGACTTGGGCAGCGGCTCACTGCGGAACTCGAACGAGCGCGGGAGCTTGTAGCCGCCGATCCGCGTGCGGCAGTGCTCCACGATCGCGGCCGGATCCAGCCCGTCGCCGACGACGACGGCGTGGACGCGCTCGCCCCAGCGCTCGTCGGGCCTCCCGATCACCGCCACCTCGACGACGCCCGGGAACGACGCGATCGCCCGCTCGACCTCGATCGAGTACACGTTCTCGCCGCCGCTGATGATCATGTCCTTCAGGCGGTCGACGAGATACAGGCGGCCGTCCTCGAAGTAGCCGGCGTCGCCGGTGCGGTACCACCCGTCGGGCCTCAGCACCTCCCGCGTGGCGTCCGGGCGGTTCCAGTAGCCGAGCATGATGTTCGGGCCGCGGGCGAGCACCTCGCCGACCTCGCCCTCGGGCGCGTCGACCGCGACCTGCACGCCCGGCAGCGGCGCGCCGACCGAGCCCATGTGCTCTCCGCGGCGGTGCTCCTCGGGCGTCAGCACGGTCAAGCCTGGCGCGGCCTCCGTCATGCCGTAGCCCTGCACGAAGTCGCAGTCGAGCGTCTGCATCATGCGCCGCTGCAGCGCGGGGTCGATCGGCGCCGCGGCATAGTGGAGCAGCCGCAGGCTGGGCAGCTCGCGATCGAGGGCGTCCAGCAGCATGCGGATCATCGTGGGCACGAGGACGGCGACGGTCACCTCGTGGCGCTCGACGGCATCGATGAAGCGCGCGACGTCGAAGCGCTCGAGCATCACGTGCGCGCCGCCGGCCCAGGTGATGCAGAAGACCATCGTCGAGTCCGCGACGTGGAACAGCGGGCCGGCGTGGAGGTAGCGGTCGGTCGCGCGCAGGCCGTCGGAGTACATGAAGTGCTTGGCGTTGACGACGAGGTTGGCGTGGCTGAGCATCACGCCCTTCGGCCGCCCGGTCGTGCCGCCGGTGTAGGAGACCGCCGCCAGCGTGTCGCCGGGGAGGTCGGGAGGGTCCGCCGGCTCGGCCTGCTGCAGCGACTCGTACTCGTCGCCGAGGTGGACGAGGCGGACCCCGCAGCGCTCGCTCAGCTCGCGGCCGAGCTCGAGCCGCGCGTCGTCGACGAACAGCACGCGCGTCGCGCTGTCGGTGAGCATGAGCGCGAGCTCGTCCGGGGCGAGGCGGACGTTCAGGTCGTTGATCACGCGCCCATAGGCGGGGAGTGCGAACCAGAGCTCGAGGTGCGCGGCGCTGTTGGCGGCGAGGACGCCGGCGAAGGCGCCGCGCGGCAGGCCGAGGCCGCCCAGCGCGCCGCCGAGGCGGCGCACGCGCTCGTGCAGCTCGGCGTAGGTCAGCGTGCGCGTGTCGTCGACGACGGCGGCCCGGTCACGGTGCACGCGCGCGGCGTGCTCCAGCGGCCAGGCCAGCGTCGTCTCGGTCACCAGCGCTCTCGCAGCCGCGGCAGGACGTCGCGCGTGAACTGTTCGAGCGTGCGGCCCTGGTCCTCGCCCGGGAAGTGGAAGACCAGCTCCTCGAAGCCGAGCTCGACGTACGGGGCGATCCGCTCGACGATCTCGTCGGCGTCGTCGGAGACGATGAAGCGGGTGCTGGCGCGCTCCTTGTTGGCGTCCGCCAGGCGCTCCATCTCGATCGGATCCTCGACGCCGGACTTCTGCTCGGGCGTGAGCGCGAGCGCGGCCCACCATCCGCACGCGTGCTCGGCGTAGTCGCGGTCGTGGTCGTAAGAGACCTTGATCTCGATCATCTTCGCGATCGAGTCGTAGTCCTTGCCGGCCTTCTCGGCGCCCTCGCGAACCTTGGCGAGCAGCTCGGTGTAGAGGTCCTCGCGCTTGCCGCTGGTGCAGATGAAGCCGTCGCCGAGCCGGCCCGCCATCGACGCCGCGAGCGGCCCCGAGGCGGCGATGTAGATCGGCACCGGCTGCTCGGGGCGGTCGTAGATCGTCGCCTGGCTGACCTTGTAGTACTCGCCCTCGAAGTCCACCCGCTCCTCGGTCCAGAGCCTGCGGATGAGGGTGACCGCCTCGGCGAGCCGGCGGCGGCGCTCCTTGCCGCCGGGCCACACGTCCCCGGTCACCGGCGTCTCGTTCATCGCCTCGCCGGTGCCCACGCCGAGGAAGACGCGGCCGTCGAAGAGCGAGCCGAGCGTGGCGAAGGCCTGGGCGACGACCGCCGGCTGGTAGCGCAGCGTCGGCGTCAGCACGCTGGTGCCGAGGTAGGCCGACGTCAGCCGCTCCCCCGCCGCGCCGAGCCATGGCAGCGCACCCGGGGAGTGCCCGCCGTGGTGGCGCCAGGGCTGGAAGTGGTCGGAGATCGCGACCGTGTCGAGGCCGAGCTCCTCCGCCTGCGCGGAGAAGCTCAGCAGCGGGCGCGGACCGAACTGCTCAGCCGACGCCTTGTATCCGTAGCGCATCGCGCCGATCGTATCCCCGTCGCGTGTCGATACGTCTTAGGAATCACAGGCTCGCCGTCTCGGTATTGGACGATTCACCGGGGGTCCCGTACCTTCCCTGGCGACGCTTTGGTGGCTCCCCACCTCGTGGCGATCGCGGCACATATCTCTCCTCCCTGCGGTCGTTGCGGACGTCACTGTCGCGAGGGCCCCCGCCGGACTTCTCTCTCCTCCCCGGCGGGGGCCATCGCGCGTACCTGCGCCAGGAACGCGGCCAGCACGGGCGAGTCGTCGCCGGTGCGCCACGCGACGGCCAGCTCGACGGTCGGCGCCTCGCCGGCGAGCGAGCGGTAGCTCACCCCGCGGCGCTGCAACGCCCGCACCGACTCCGGGACGAGCGACACGCCGACGCCGGCCGCAACGAGGCCGATCACGGTCTGCATCTCGGCGACCTCCTGGACGATCGCGTCCTCGCCGCCGAGCTGGTCGGTGATGGGCTCGAGCGTCTTGCGCAGGCCAGGCGAGCCGGCGCGGGTGAGCAGCACGAGCCGCTCGCCCTGGAGGTCGGCGACGTGGATGCGCGGCTCGGCCGCCAGCCGGTGCCGGTCGGGCAGCGCGATCATGATCGGCTCGGCGTAGAGCGGCTCGATGGTCAGCCCTGGGCGGGGCTGGCGCGGACGCACGAAGCCGACGTCGAGGCGCCCGCTCTCCAGCTGGCGCAGCTGCTCGGTGGTGCCGAGCTCGTGCAGGCGCAGCCCGACGTCGCCGTGGCTCTCGCGGAACGCGTTCAGGAGGTCGGGCACGACCGAGTACATCGAGGAGCCGACGAAGCCGACCGCGAGCCGGCCGACCTCGCCGCGCTGAACGCGCCGAGCCTCCAGCGCGGCGGCCTCGACGGCCTCGAGGATCTCGCGCGCCCGCTCGAGGAAGGCGGCGCCGGACGCGGTCAGCTCGACGCGGTGCTGGTTGCGCAGCAGCAGCTGGGCGCCGATCTCTTCCTCGAGCTGGCGGATCTGCTGGCTCAGCGGCGGCTGGGACATGTGCAGGCGATCGGCGGCGCGGCGGAAGTGCAGCTCCTCCGCGACGGCGACGAAATAGCGGAGGTGACGGAGCTCCATCGGGTCAGTCCAGGCTATCTCCCAGGCGACTCCCAGGATCGGCTCGGGCGGCTCTGAGCCAGCGCGCCGAAGGTGGTCGCATGACCGCGACGACGATCGACGACGCTTCCCGCCCCGCAGCGCGGGCCCGCTCCCTCTCCGTGCCCTGTCCCGAGTTGCTCGGCCTGCTGGTCGTCGCGGCCGCGCTCGACCTGTGGGGGCTCTCCAAGAACGGCTGGGCGAACGAGTATTACGCGGGCGCGGTGCGCTCGATGGCCTCGAGCTGGCACGCGTTCCTCTACGGCTCGCTCGATGCAGCCGGGCTGATGACGGTCGACAAGCCGCCGCTCGCGCTGTGGGTGCAGGCGCTCTCGGTCCGCGTCTTCGGCTTCCACTCGCTGAGCCTGCTGGTCCCGCAGGCCCTGATGGGCGTCGCCTCGGTCGCGCTCGTCTATGACCTCGTGCGACGGCGCTGGGGGCGAGCGGGCGGCTTCGCGGCCGGCGCCGCGCTGGCGCTGACGCCGATCACGGTCGCGATCTCGCGTCACAACAACCCGGACGCGCTGCTGATCCTGTGCGTCGTGTTCGCGCTGTGGGCGCTGGTGCGCGGGCTCGAGGACGGGCGCACGCGCTGGCTCGTGTGGGCCGGCGTCGGTGTCGGGCTCGGCTTCGAGGCCAAGATGGGCGCGGCGCTGCTGGTCGTGCCCGGCATCGTCGCGGCGTGGCTCTGGGTCGCGCCGCGCGGCCGGATGGCGGCGGCGCGGGCCGTGGGCGCGTTCGGCGCGGCGGCGGCCGTGGTGGGACTGGCGTGGCCGGTGCTCATGTGGCTCACGCCGGCGGGCTCGCGGCCGTGGATCTCGGGCACGAGCGACAACTCGATCTGGTCGCTGATCGTCGGCTACAACGGCCTCGGGCGCCTGGACGGCGAGGCCGGCGGGCCCGGCGGCATGGGCGGCGGCGGCTTCGGCGGAGGCGCCGGCGGCGGGAACTCGCTGTTCGGCGGCTCGCCGGGCGTCTTCCGGCTCGTCGGCGACGCGCTCGGCGGGCAGGCGGGCTGGCTGCTCGGCCTCGCGCTGGCCGGCGGCGCCGGGCTGCTGATCGTCACGCGCCTGCGGCGCACGCCGAGCACCGGCTGGCTGATCGCGATCGGCGGCGCGTTCCTCACCACGGCGGTCGCGTTCAGCACCGCCAAGGGCATCTTCCACCCGTACTACACGTCCGAGCTGGCGCCGTTCACGGCCGCGCTCGTGGGCGCGACGGTCGGCCACGTCGCGACGCGCGGCAAGCACTGGCGCTGGATCGGCGCGGCGGCGATCGCCGGCGGCGTGATCAGCGAGCTTGCCGTGCTGCACTCGAGCGGGACGCTGTCCTGGCTGCCGCCGCTGCTCGTGCTCGCCGGGCTGGGCGCCGCGGCGGCGCTGATCGCGGCGCCGAGCCGCTGGCGCCGCACCGCGCTCGCCACCGCCCTGGCGACGCTCACGATCGCTCCCGCCTCCTGGGCGGTGCAGACGCTCGGGCACGCGACGAACGGCACGTTCCCGGCCGGCGGGTCGGCGCAGGAGGGCTTCGGCGGCGGCGGGCCGGGCGGCGGCGGAGGCTTCCGCGGCGGCAGGTCCGGCGGCGGCTTCGGCGGCCCGCCGCCGGGTGCGCAGGGCGGCTTCGGCGGCGGCGGCGCGCCGGGCGCGGGCGGCGGCGGGATGTTCGGCGGCGACAGCGCCGCGCTGCAGGAGGCCGTGAGCTACGCGAAGGCGCACGGCGGCGGGACGATCGGCGTCTCGAGCCAGTCGAGCGCCGCGAGTGCGATCCTGACCTCGGACGCCGGCGTCGCCGGTCTCGGCGGCTTCTCCGGCCGCGAGAGCCAGGTCAGCCTGAGCTGGCTCGCCGACCAGGTCGCAGCGGGCAAGATCCGCTGGATCTACACCGCCGGCGGCGGCATGCCGGGCAACGACGGCCGCACGGGCGCCACGGACGTCATGTCCGCCGCCGCCGAGATCGGCACGGCGACGTCCGTCGACGGCCTCTACGACATGCAGGGCACCGCGGCGGCCCTGCGCGCGGCGGCGTAGCGACGACACCGCGGGGCGGGCGCGACGAGCGCCCGCCCCTGCACTTCCCTACGGCGCCGTCGTCGACAGCGTGAACGTGAGCGTCTTGGAGTACGCCCCCGTCCGCAGCGCGTCGTTCTGCCCGATCGTCTGCGTGAAGGCGACCGCGACCGCGTCGTTGCCGACCGGCGCCGTCCACGTCAGCAGCGGCAGCGGCGAGGCGCCGAGCGGGGCTGCGGCGCCCTTCCCGGCCGGCGACGTCGCGCTCACCTGCAGCGCCGACGGCAGCGAGAACGCGCCGTTGACCAGATGCCCCGGAGCGGTCGCGCTCGGGTCGGCCACGGTCAGCGCCGCGTCGCCCGCCGTCGAGATCACGTTGGCCGTCGTCTGCGCGCCGTACTCCTTCTGCACGCCGGGGACGAAGGGCCCGAAGGCGCCCGGCGCGCCGAGCGTGAGCGACAGCGTCGCCGGCACGGTGCCGGAGACGTTGCCGCTCGCGACGTCGGTGCGCTTGCAGGTGTCGTCCCAGAAGCCGCCGCCGGCGAGGCCAGGTCCGGTGATCGACGGCTTGTTGGCGCCGCCGCCCGCGGGATACGCCGTGTCCCACCACTGCTTGAAGAACTCGTCGAGCTTCGAGTGGCACTCCGGCTTGGGGCTTGGGAGCCACTTCTGGAAGACCGCGATCTCCTGGGGCTCGGTGATCGAGCCGCCGCCGTAGGCGCGCTGGATCTCCTGGCCGGCCTTGGAGAAGCGGTCCGCGCCGAGGATCGTCCTCAGCGCGATGTACGACGCGCCCGGCCGCTGGTAGGTGTTCGAGCCGCCGAAGAGCGTCGACGACGTCGGGTTCGACGGCGCGACCGTCCAGAAGCTGCCGGTGCGGTTGTAGACGCCGTTGAAGCGCGTGACCAGGCTCGCCTCGAAGGCGGCGTCGCCGGACGGCGTGCCGAGCCCGCCGTTGCCGTTCGTGCTCGCCGCCGTGCGGGCCGCCGCGAGCCCCTCCGACAGGTCCGCGTAGCCCTCCTTGAAGAACGTCAGGTTGAACGCGCCCTCAGAGACGTTGTCGCCCCACCACTGGTGCATGTTCTCGTGGTTGAACGTGCCAAGCGAGATGCTGCCGCGCTGGAAGGTGATCTTGGTCTGCATCTCCTCCTCGAAGCCCGCGGTGGGGATGCCGACGATCACGCCGTCGGTGCTGAACGGGAACGGGCCGTTGAACCGCTGCTGGAAGAGCGTGATGTCCTCCTGCTGGTCCATGATGTTCTTATTGACGATCTTGCTGGCCGGGTCGATCCCCGAGGACTGCGCCTCGTAGTAGACGACGCCGCTGCTCGCGAAGCGTTCCGTCAGCTCATAGCCGCCGATGCTGTTCTCGACGAGGTAGTTCGCGATCGGCTCCGGCGACTTCCAGTGCCACGTCGTCGAGCGGCCGGCGAAGTTCGCGTCGGGCGCGTTGTCGACCGGGCCCGAGATCAGGCGGCCGTTGGCGATCGCGGTTCGGCCCAGGGTGACCGTGTCATAGAAGTCGTACGTCGGCTTGACCGTCGGGTGGTTGTTCAGCGGCATCCAGGCGAGGTTGCCGACCGGCTCGGTGGTGACGAAGCTGCCGTCGCCGACCGGCGTGTCGTTGCGGAACCAGCCCTCGGTGTCGCTGTTGCCGTCGAGATGGATGCCGGGGCGGCCCGTGTAGTTGACCGTGACCTTGAAGTCCGTGCCCGCGGGGATCGGCGCCGACGGCGTGATCACGAGCTTGTTGGCCGGGCACGGCGTGTCGTTCTGCGAGGCGGCCGTGCTGGTCGGCGCGCAGGCGGGCGGGTTCGGGTTGGTGGCGCTGACGGGGTTGTTGTTCGACGCACGGTGCGCCAGCGGGTCGGGATCGTCCTGGCCGTTGGGGTCGCCGGGATACGTCGGCTGGACGAACTTGAACGAGGCCGGCCGGCCGTCGATCAGCACGGAGCCGACCGCCATGTCCGGGCCCGGCGCGCCCGGCGCGCCCGGGCCGGAGCGCTCGAAGTCGAGGCTGAAGTCGCTCAGGCACTGCGTCGAGCGCTGCGTGAGGTCCACGTGGGTGCCCGGCAGGAAGAGGTTCGCCGGCGCGTCGTACACGTTGTAGACGTCGGAGTGGAGGCTGAGGTAGCCGCCGTTGCCCATCTCCGGGTACAGCCGCGAGCCCGGCGCGGAGAGCGAGTGCGCGCCCGAGCCGCAGGCCTCGGCCCTGGCGGCGCGCGCCACCTTGGAGAACGTGGCCTGGACCGCCGTCCCGCGCACCGGGGTGCCGCCGCCGATCTGGACCTCGTCCTGCGCCGTCGCACAGCCGTAGACGCCGGCCTCGGCGCCGTAGGCCGTGCACGAGGACAGGTAGTAGGTCCCGCGCGGCAGGCCGGACGGCAGCTTGACCTTGACGCGATACGCGGCGGTGCCCTTCGCGCCGACCCGAACCGAGGCATGGCCGACGACGTGGCGCTCGACCCCGCGGCGGTGCAGGCTCACCGTCACGTCGGCGTGCGCCGCCTTGGCCGTCCGGTTGACGACGCGGCCGTGCAGCGTCCCCGCCGTGGTGCCCGCGCGCAGCGAGCTCAGCTCGGACACGCCGATTCCCGGTGCGGCCGCAGCGACCGCCGTTCCGGTCGCGCCGACCAGCGCGACCGTGATGAGAGCCGCGCCGCCGGCGCGCATCCCTCGCTTCACTTGTGACACTCCTTTGTCCCTCTTCAGGCGCGAAGGCCCAGACCCAATAGCGGGACGCTAACCACCCGCCGGCCTCGCCACAAGCTCATTCGTGAGCATGAAATGAGGACTGAAGTCAGGCGAGCAGCGCCGCCAGCGCGTCGCCCACCGGCGTCTTCCCGCCGGTGGCAACGAACGTGGCACCGGCGAGCCGCGGATCCGCGAGCGCGCCGGCGACGATGGCGGCCGTGTCGGCGCGCGTGATCTCGCGCCGGTCTAGCCGTTCGGCCAGGGACACCAGCCCGGTCGCCGGCTCGTCGGTGAGCGGTCCTGGCCGGACGATCGTGTATGCGAGGCCGCTCGCCTGCAGCTCGGCGTCGGCGCGGCCCTTGGCCCGCAGGTAGGCGGCGAAGACGTCCTCGCCCTCGGCGTCGGGGTCGGCGCCGACCGAGCTGATCATCACGTAGCGCTCGACGCCCACCGCCATCAGCTTGACCGCGCCCGCGTAGTCGACCGTCCACTTGCGCTCGGCGCCGCTGCCGGGTCCCGCTCCCGCCGCGAACACCACGGCGTCGCACCCCGCCGCCGCGGTCGCCACGGCTTGGACCGGCTCGCGCTCGATGTCGCACAGGACCGGCTCGCCGCCCGCGGCGCGAACGTCCTGCTCGTGCTCGGCGCGCCGGATCAGCCCGCGCACCTCGTCGCCGCGGCCCGCGAGCAGCTGCGTCAGCAGCAGCGCGATCTTGCCGTGGCCTCCCGCGATCGCGACCTTCATCCGCCCAGCCTAGTGATGGTGTCAGAAGCAACGCCACCACGCCGGTCACCGGGGAACCGGACCGGACGACACGGCTGCTCGCCGCGGTGGTCGCCGCCGCCTCCGAGCCGCAGCGCGCGATCCCGCACGCGCCGGTACAAGTACATCCGCCGCTTCGACGACGGTCTCCCCGTGCACGCCGACATTCACGACACTCCCAGCGTTCGACCTCCGCGACCCGCGCTCCCCGGGCGATCCGACGGAGCGGCCGTGACGGGCGTCGTGCTCCAGACGCAGGCGGACGCGCCGGCCGGCCTGCTCGAGCCGTGGGCCGCGTCGCGGGGCCTCGCCCTGGAGGTGGTGCGCGTCGACCGTGGCGAGCCGCTGCCCGATCCGCGCGAGGTCGGCTTCGCCGTCGCGCTCGGGTCCGACCAGTCCGTCGTGGACTGCGGCCGGCGCTGGATCAAGCACGAGCTTGCATGGCTGCGCGAGGCCGACGCCGCCGGACTGCCGGTGCTCGGCATCTGCTTCGGCGCGCAGGCGCTGGCGGCGGTCCTGGGCGCGCGCGTGTTCCGGCTGCCCGAGCCAGAGATCGGCTGGATCGATGTCGAGAGCGGCGACGCCGGAATCGCCGCCGGTCCGTGGGTGGCCTGGCACGAGGACGGCTTCGAGCTGCCGCCGGGCGCGGCCCGGCTCGCGGCGAACGCCTACGGAGTCCAGGCGTTCTCGCACGGCCGTCACCTCGCGGTGCAGTTCCACCCGGAGGCGACCGCGGAGATCGCCGCCGGGTGGGACGAGGAAGGCCGGTACGGGTTCTCGGCGGAGCCGGCCGAGGCGGCGGTCGTGGCGGCCGACCGGCTCTTCGACGCCTTCGCGGCGCGCCTCTAGGCCGGCGAGGCGCTCGAGCGCCGGCGCGGCCGAGGGTCCGCTCCGTCAGCGCCGCGTCCACGCCGCCGGCGAATCCCCCTCAGGGGTCCGCACGACGTGGGTCCCGTCGTCGAGGACGACGGCACCGCCGTGCGGGAGCCACTCGCCGGCCCGCTCCGGGCCGGCGAGCACGGCCGCCTTGGCGCGCCACTCCGCCTCGAGCGCGGTCGCAGCGATGGCGGTCGCCTGCACGACGCCGGTGTAGGCGGGCCGCCCCGTCGCGGGATCGAGCAGGTGGTGGGCGGGACGGCCGTCGGGTCCGAGCCAGGAGCGGCGGCCGATGCCGCTGGTCGCCACGCCGGCGTCGCCGAGGGTGAACGTGTGCAGCGGCTCGCCGCCGAACGGGCTGGCGACGTGGACGGCGCGCGGCGTGCCGCCGAGCCGGACGTCGCCCGCGCAGTCGACGGCGAACGTGCCCTCCAGCTCCGCGGCGATCAGGTCGGCGAACAGCCCCTTGGCCAAGCCGCCGCCGTCGATCGCGACGCCCGGCGGCCGGTGCAGGACGCCGTCCTCGAGCCGCAGCGCGCGCCGGCGGGCGCCGGGCCGGGGTCCCGCCGGGCGCCGCGGCGGCGCAAGGCGCAGGGAGAGCGCGAGCGGCAGCGACGCACCGAGGTCCGCGCCGTAGCCGGCGGCCTCGATCTCGTCCGCGAGCGTGCCGTCGACCAGCCCGCCGGTCTGCTCGGCGGCCTCGATGACCGCCTGCACGAGCTTCGCCATCGTCGGGCTGACCTCGACCGCAGGGCGCGGATCGCGGTTGAGCCGCGAGAGCTCGCTCGCCGCGTTGAAGCGGCTGAAGCGGTTGTGCCACTCGAGCAGCTGGGCGCGGGCGCGCCGGGCGCCGTCCGGGTCGGCGTGGACGGCGCAGGTGGAGCCGAAGCAGGCGAACGACGAGTCCATCACTGCTCCGCGGGCGTGAGGCGCGCGACGAGCAGCGCGCTCGCGGGGAGCACGACGGCGGCGGCCGCGATCAGGAACCACGCGGCGCCCGCGTCGGTCCCCTCGCCGACCGAGTGCGCGACGCCGAGCAGCCAGCCGAGCGCCGTGAAGCGGTGCAGGGAGCGCCAGCGCGCGGGACCGATGCGCCCGCGTGCGTAGTAGGAGAGGCCGAGCAGGATCAGCGTCCACCCGGCGACGATGCCGGTCGTCGTCCACAGGCGCTGGTAGCCGCTCACGAACGGGATCGTGACGTCCGCGAGGCTCGGCTTCAGGAACGAGTCGCCGAGCAGCGCGAGCGCGTGCACGAGCAGCGCGCCGACCGTCGCCAGCGAAAGCGCCTCGTGGGTGACGCGCAGGTCGGGGATGCGGGCCTTGGTCAGGCGGCCGCCCATCATCAGGCCGAGCGAGACGGCAAGGCTGGACGCCAGCAGCGCGACGACCCCCGCCGCGCGGCTGGTGATCCAGAAGAAGTGCTCGGAGTAGGCGGCGGCGAGCATCAGGACTGGCCGGTGGTGACCGCGGCCGGGGGGTCGCTCGAGGCCGAGGACCCCGAGGAGGTCGACTGCTCCCACGTGCCGTCGCTGCTCGGCGACACGGTGGCGCTCGTGCTCGCGCCGGCGGCGGCGAGCTTGGTCGTGCCCATCGGCCCGTCGAACACGATCACGCCCCACGCGAGGACGAAGGCGGCGAGCGTAGCGGCCACGACGGCTCGCCGGATCCGCGCCACGCGGCGGGCGCGCTCGGCGAGGCGGGCGCGGCCGAGGACGGCGCGGTCGGATGGCTGAGGCGTTGGCATGGGCTCAAGCTAGGTGCGCCACTTCAAGCGCAGCCCAGGCTTTCCTGGGAGGTTCCCGAGACTCGATCAGGGGCGTCAGCGTTCGCGAGTATGGACGCGAACACCGATCGTTTTCGTCTTTTGGGCGATTGGAAGAAGGCGCGGGTCGGCCGACTTCGCTACGTCAAAGTCGAACTCGTAGGAGCAAGAATGCCCCACCTCCGCCGTCTGCTGGCGCCGCTGGCAGCGTGTCTCGTGCTGGCGCTGACCGGCACGGGATCCCTCGCCCTCGCCAGGGGCGACAGCAGCCAGAACCACGCCGACCACGGCACGCGCCACGCGACCGACCACCGTTGCGGCCCGAACGACTACTCCGCCTGGGATGAGGAGTGGTTGATGATGTCGATCCAGGGCGACCTGTTCGAGATCCAGGGCGGCCAGCTCGCGCAGCGCCAGGCGACCACCGACAAGGTCCGCGCCCTCGGCAAGCGACTCGTCGAGGACCACACGAAGTCGCTCAAGGACGCAACCGAGCTCGCGGAACGGCTCGGGATCGACGTGCCCGACTCGCCGTCCCCGACCCAGCAGTGGATGCTGCGCGCCGTCGCCCAGTTCCACGGCCGCGACTTCGACCGCTGGTACGCCGACCTCGAGGTCCACGACCACAAGCAGGACATCAAGGAAGCCCAGGACGAGGTCGACAAGGGCTGCAATCCCGACATCCGCGACGAGGCGGAAAACGAGCTGCCCGTCCTCAAGGAGCACCTGCAACTCGCGCAGGACGCCCTCGCGTCTCTGACCTGAGCCGCGTATCGCTGTGGCTGTGCGCCGGTCCACGCCGGCGCACAGCCGCCGCCCCCCGGCGGCGTGTTGCTCAGCCTCGCGCTGAGCTCGAGCGCACTGGCGCAGTACTCGCCAGGCTCGCGCAGCCTGGGCGACCGGCTGCTGCCCGCGCTGGGCAACGGCGGCTACGACGTCCAGCACTACGACCTCGCGATCGACTACGACCCCGTGGCGAACACGATGACGTCGACGGCCGGCATCGACGCGATCGCCAAGCAGAACCTGTCGGAGCTCAGCCTCGACTTCCGCGGCATGACCGTCACGGCCGTCACCGTCGACGGCGCGCCGGCGGCGTTCGCCCGCGAAGGCGACAAGCTCGTCATCAGGCCGGCGGCGGGCATCGCGAACAACGCGGCGTTCGACGTCGACGTCGCGTACACGGGGATGCCGCAGGAGGTCGAGGACCCGGACGAGTCGCTCGAAGGCTGGCTGCGCACACCCGACGGCGCATTCGTCGTCAACGAGCCGATGGGCGCGATGGCGTGGTTCCCGAACAACGACCATCCGCTGGACAAGGCGACCTACGACGTCAGCATCACGGTGCCCAGCGCGAAGACCGCGCTGTCCAACGGCGAGCTGGTGTCGCGGACCGACCACCCGAACGGGACGAGCACGTGGCACTGGCGCGAGTCGTTTCCGATGGCGACCTACCTCTCCACCGCTACGGTCGGCGACTTCGACTACACGGCGGTCGCCGCGCCGACCGCGCTCGGGGCAAGCGGCGCGGCGCTGCAGCTCTACAACGCGATCGACAGCTCCTATCCCGCCAACACCAAGAGCACGGTGCTCGCGACGCTCGCGCGCGAGGACCAGATCACGAGCTTCATGTCGAGCATCTACGGCGCCTACCCGTTCGACTCGATCGGCGCGGTCGTGGACCGGCTCTCCGGCGTCGGGTACGTGCTCGAGGTCCAGACCAAGATCCACTTCCCGACGAGCTCCGTCAGCGCGGGCACGCTCTCCCACGAGATCAGCCACCAGTGGTTCGGCGACAGCGTCTCGCTGAAGCAATGGGAGGACATCTGGCTCAACGAGGGCTGGGCGACGTGGTCGCAGTGGAACTGGTCGAACCGGTTCAACGGCGGGGCGACACCGGCGGCGACGTTCACGACCGAGTACAACCGCACGAGCCAGCCGTCGCGGTGGAACATCCCGACCGCAGACCTCCCCAGCGCGGCGAACCTGTTCGACACCTTCCCGGTCTACACGCGCGGTGCGATGACGCTCGAGGCGCTGCACCAGATCATCGGCGACGCGCCGTTCATGGAGCTGGCGCGCACATGGCAGGCGGAGCACCGCTACGGCAACGCCGACACGGCCGAGTTCATCGCGCTCGCCAAGCGGATCGCGCGCGACCGGGCGGGGTTCGACGCGATCAAGCTGGCCAAGCTCGACACGTTGTTCCAGCAGTGGCTGTACACGCCGGGCAAGCCCACGATGACGCCGACGACGTTCTTCCAGCGCACCGACGCGGACGGCTCCGTGGGCGGGACCGTGCCGGCGACGCTGGCGCTGTCGCTGAGCGGCGCAGCGAGCTTCGCGGCGTTCAGGCCGGGTCTCGACAACACCTACACGGCCGAGACGACGGCGAAGGTGACCTCCACGGCGGGCGACGCCGCACTGACGGTCTCGGACCCCGGCCACCTGGCCAACGGCGCATTCACGCTGCCCGAGCCGCTGCAGGTGCAGATCACGCCCGCCGCGTGGACCGCGCCGGTCTCCAACGCCACGGTCGCGATCGCCTTCAAGCAGCACATCGGGGCCACCGACGCGCTGCGCACCGGCACCTACGCCAAGACGCTCACGTTCACGCTCTCGACCACCAATCCGTAGCCAGCCCCACGTAGTTCTCGGCCAGCGACGTCGACGCCGCTTCCGAGCGGCACGTGTAGTCGAGCTGGGACAGCTGCAGCCGCTCCCCGAACGCGTCGCGCTCGGGGAAGCGGTGCAGCATCGAGGTCATCCACCAGGAGAAGTGCTCGGCGCGCCACACGCGCTGCAGCGCGGAATCGGAGTACGCGTCCAGCAGCGCCTCGCCGCCGCCGGTGAAGCGCGCGATCAGCGCCTCGGCGAGCAGCCGCACGTCGGCGACGGCGAGGTTGAGGCCCTTGGCGCCCGTCGGCGGGACGATGTGGGCCGCGTCGCCCGCGAGCAAGAGCCTGCCGTGGCGCATCGGCTCGGCGACGAAGCTGCGCATCGGCGTGATCCCCTTGTCGAGGATCGGCCCCTCCTGCAGCGACCAGCCGTCCAGCGCGAGCCGCTGATGCAGCTCCTCCCAGATGCGCGCGTCGGACCAGTTCGCGATGTCGTCGGTGGGATCGCACTGGACGTAGAGCCGGCTCAGCTGGAGCGAGCGCATGCTGTGCAGCGCGAAGCCGCGCTCGGAGTGCGCGTAGATCAGCTCGTCTGTCGACGGCGGGACATCGGCGAGGATCCCGAGCCAGCCGAACGGGTACTCGCGCTCCCACACCTTCAGCCCGGGGACCGCGGGACGCGAGACGCCGTGGAAGCCGTCGCATCCGGCGATCGCGTCGCAGCGCAGGATCCGCTCAGCGCCCTCGTGGACATAGGCGATCCACGGTTCGCCCTCGATGTCGTGCAGCGCGACGTCGGTGGCCTCGAAGCGCAGCGGCGCACCGGTGTCCAGCCGCGCGGCGATCAGGTCCTTGACCAGCTCCGTCTGCCCGTAGAGGACGACGTGGCGACCGCCGGTGAGCTTCGGAAAGTCGATCCGGTGCCCGGCGCCGCCGAAGCGCAGCTCGATCCCGTCGTGCACGAGCCCCTCCGCGCGCATCCGCTCCCCCACGCCCGCCTCGGCGAGCAGCTCGGCCGTGTCGTGCTCGAGCACGCCGGCGCGGATCCGGTGCTCGACGTAGTCGCGGCTGCGCGCCTCGAGGATGACCGTGTCGATGCCCGCGAGCTCCAGGAGCCGCCCGAGTACGAGCCCGGCCGGGCCCGCGCCGACGATGCCGACCTGCGTGCGCTCCTCCGACGCCATCGCGCCGATCCTACGCGCGGCTGGACGTCCGCGGCAGATCGATCGCGGCGCTCGCGGCGCTCACGACCTCGGCGATGGTGAACGGCTTGTCGATAACGGCGCTGACCATCGCGCACAGGTCGGCCGGGAGCTCGTGCGGGCCGTCGGCCGAGCACAGCACGACCGGCAGCGCGTGCAGCTGAGGATGCACGCGGATGGCGCGCAGGACGTCCTCGCCCGTGAGCTCGGGCATCCGGTAGTCGAGCACCACGAGGTCGGGCACCGGCGGCCGCGCGAGGCGGTCCAGCGCGACGTCGCCGCGGTGCGCGAGGTCGGTCGCCCAGCCGGCGGTGCGCAGGGCATGGCAGAGCAGCCAGCCGATGTCGACGTTGTCCTCGACGACCAGCACCCGGGGCATCCAGGCCCGTGTACCCGGCTCTCGCACGCTCACGCCCCTATATATGCCAGACCCGGGGGACGTCGCGCGCGAACTTCCGGCCAGTTTGCGGCGAGCTGGATGCGCGCGAACCGCGGGTTCGTAGTCTCAACGGCCGGTGACCGCTCCGCCGCGCAATCTCGTCAACCTCAAGGACGTCGACAAGGGCTATGGCAGCCGCTCGGTGCTGCGCGGCATCACACTCGGCGTATCGGCGGGCGACCGGATCGGCGTCGTCGGGCGCAACGGCGACGGCAAGTCGACGCTGCTGCGGCTCGTGGCCGGGCTGGAGGACGCCGACGCAGGCGCGCTGACGCGTGCGACGGGACTCGGCCTCGCGCTGCTCGGCCAGGGCGACGACCTCGACGAGACGCGCACGGTCCGCGACGAGCTCGTCGGCGGCCGCGCCGACCACGAATGGGCCGCCGACGCGCGCTTCCGCACGGTGCTCGACGGCATGCTCGGCGGCGTCGCGATCCGGCGCTTCCCGAACGGGCTCGACACCCCGATCGCCGGGCTCTCCGGCGGCGAGCGGCGCCGCATTGCGCTCGCCCGCGCGCTGATCGACTCGCCGGAGCTGCTGCTGCTCGACGAGCCGACCAACCACCTCGACGTCGAGGGCGTCGACTGGCTGGCGCGCCACCTCGCGGCGCGCCGCGGCTCGCTGCTGGTCGTCACCCACGACCGCTGGTTCCTCGACGCCGTCTGCACGTACACGTGGGAGGTCGCCGACGGCGAGGTCCATCAGTACGAGGGCGGCTATGCGGCGTATGTGCTCGCCCGTGCCGAGCGCGACCGCCAGGCGTCGGCGCGCGAGGAGCGCCGCCAGCAGCTGATGCGCAAGGAGCTCGCGTGGCTGCGCCGCGGCCCGCCGGCGCGCACGAGCAAGCCGAAGTTCCGCATCGAGGCGGCCAACGCCCTGATCGCCGACGAGCCCGAGGCGCGCGACCGCGCCGAGCTGCTGCGGTTCGCGTCCTCACGCCTCGGCGACCGCGTGCTCGACGCCGAGGACGTGTCTCTGCGCTACGGCGATCGCACGCTCCTCTCGCACCTGACCTGGCGGCTCGGACCCGGCGACCGCGTTGCGCTCGTCGGCGTCAACGGCGCAGGCAAGACGTCGCTGATCAAGCTGCTCGAAGGCGAGATCGCTCCCACCGCCGGCGAGGTCCAGCGCGGCGCCACGGTCAAGCTCGCGCACCTCTCGCAGGACACCGCCGAGGTGCCCGGGCACCTGCGCGTGCTCGAGTCGCTCGAGGCGGTCAAGGCCCGCGCCCGGCTCGCCGGCGGCCAGGACGTCGCCGCCAGCTCGCTCGCCGACCGCTTCGGCTTCCGTGGCGAGAAGGCGTGGACGCTCGTGCGCGACCTGTCCGGTGGCGAGCGGCGGCGGCTGCAGCTGATGCGGCTGCTGATGGAGGAGCCGAACGTGCTGCTGCTCGACGAGCCGACCAACGATCTCGACATCGACACGCTGACCGCGCTCGAGGACCTGCTCGACGGCTGGCCGGGGACGCTCGTGGTCGTCAGCCACGACCGCTACTTCGTCGAGCGCGTGTGCGACGACGTCTACGGCCTCATGGGCGACGGCGGCATCCGCCACCTGCCCGGCGGGGTCGACCAGTACCTCGCGCTGCGGGCGGCGACGGGGGAGGAGTCGTCGCCGCCCGCACGGGTGGAGGGAAGGCCGGTCCCGGCCCAAGCGGTGGTGCGCGCCGCGCGCAAGGAGGTCCAGCGGCTCGAGCGGGCGCTGGAGAAGCTCGAGGCCCGCGAGGCCGCGCTGCACGAGGAGATGGCCGCCGCCGCGACCGACCACGTGCGCCTGCGCGAGCTCCAATCCGAGCTCGAGGCGGCCGGCACGGAGCGCGACCGCCTCGAGGCGGCGTGGTTGGAGACCTCCGAGGCGCTGGAGGCCTAGGCCGGCCTGATGTTCTGGTTGATCCGGAAGGCGTTCTCCGGGTCATAGGTCGCCTTGATGCGGGCGAGCCGGTCGTAGTTGCCGCGGTAGCTCGCGCGCACCCGCTCCTGGCCCTCGTCCATCATCATGTTCACGTACGCGCCGCCCGCCGAGTACGGGTGCAGCGCCTCGAAGTAGTCGATCGTCCAGTCGCGGATCAGGCCCGCGTTGGCCGGGTCGGCGTCGACGCCGACGAACACCGACGCGAAGTTGGCGTCGCGGTAGCTCCAGGCGGTGTCCTCGGGACCGACGTCGTGCGCGGCGCCGTCGATCGGGTACAGGTGCATCGAGGACTGCCAGGTCGGCATCGCCGCGCCGAAGCGCTGATGCGCCTCCAGCGCCGCGTCCGGCACCTCGTTGACGAAGTCCGCGCGCCAGTACCACTGCTGGCCGGGCGGGTAGACCCCGTCGAACGCGCCCTGCAGCATCGCGTGCGGCATCGGCCCGGGACCGTGCAGCAGCGGCTCGGGCAGGGCCTCGAGCAGCGGCGCCATCGCGCCCGCCGCATCCTCCTCGGCGCCGCTGTAGCACCAGACGATGCCGCACGTCTTGCGCAGGTGCAGCTCCTCCGGGAACGGCGGACCGGGCGGCACGCTGAGGTAGGCGAAGAAGCCGTTGAGCTCGCGCGGCGCGCCGGGGATGAAGTCGCAGTACGCCGCCATCACCTCGGCGCCGAGCTCGACCGGCCAGAGCGTCGGGCCGGCGACCACGGTGCCGACCTCGTGCAGGCGGAACTCGAACGAGGTGACGACGCCGAAGTTCCCGCCGCCGCCGCGCAGCGCCCAGAACAGGTCGGGGTGCTCCTCGGCGCTGGCGCGGACGCGCTCTCCGTTGGCCAGCACGACGTCGGCCGACAGCAGGTTGTCGATCGACAGGCCGTGCTTGCGCGTCAGGTGGCCGAGGCCGCCGCCGAGCGTGAGCCCGCCGACGCCGGTGGTCGAGATGATGCCGCTCGGGGTCGCGAGCCCGTGCTCGCCCGTCGCGCGGTCGACCTCGCCCCAGGTGGCGCCGCCGCCCACGCGAACCGTGCGCGCCTGGGGGTCGACGGTCACGTCGCGCAGGAGCGAGAGGTCGATCACGACGCCGTCGTCGCAGGTGCCGAGCCCGCCGCCGTTGTGGCCGCCGCCGCGCACGGCGAGCGGAAGCTCATGGGCGCGCGCGAAGGCGATCGCCTGGGCGACCTCCTCCGGGCCGGCGCAGCGCGCGATCAGGCCCGGGTGGCGGTCGATCATCGCGTTGTAGATCTTGCGGGCGTCGTGGTACGCGGCGTCGTCGGGCCCGATCAGGCGGTCGCCGAACGCGGGAAGCTCGCGGCGCGCCGCGGCCGAAGGTGTCATGACGGTACTCATGAGCGCGACGCTATGGGCCTGGCGAGCGCGTGTCATGACGCGTGCTGACCCACTTTGAAACCCTTCCCACAGCGGTCTGTGGACCTGGGATAGTCAGATCTGATCATCGCCCCTCCCCTTCCCCGCGATGCATGACGTCCCCGGCTCGCTCCGCTTGACCCCCGCGTTCCCGTTCGTCGGCCGGGCCACCGAGCTGGCGTTGCTCCGCAGCCTGCTCCCGCGCGGAGATGGCGACGGCCGCCGCGTCGCGCTGCTCGGCGGTGAGCCGGGCTCAGGCAAGAGCCGGCTGGTGCGCGAGCTGGCCGCGGAGGCGGCCGCCCAGGGCGTGCTCGTGCTCTCGGGCTCCTGCGACGGGGTCGTCCGCACGCCCTACGGGGCGTTCGTCGAGGCGCTCGACCAGCTCGTCCGCGCGACGGACCCCGAGCAGCTGCGCACCGCGCTCGGCGGCAGCGGCGACCTGATCCGGCTGTTGCCCGACCTGCAGGTGCGCGTCGGCGAGCTCCCGCCGCCGGTGCACGCCGACCCGGACACCGAGCGCCACCGGCTCCACACCGCGGTCGGGCACCTCCTGACCGGACTCGCGCGCCCGCTCCTGCTCGTGCTCGAGGACGGGCACTGGGCCGACGCGCCCACGCTGCTGCTGCTCCGCTATCTCGCGCGGGCGAGGCCGGAGGCGCCCATGCTCCTGCTCGCCACATTCCGCGACGCCGAGTCCGACGTGCCGTTCGCGCTCGCCGAGATCCTCGCCGACCTGCGCCGCACCGACGGGGTCGTCCGGATGCGGCTTGACGGGCTCACCGGAGACGAGGTGACCGAGTTCATCCGCCGCGCCGCCGGCACCGCCGGACCGCCTGAGCTGGCCCGCGCGATCTTCGACCTGACCGGCGGCAACCCGTTCCTCGTCTGCGAGCTGTGGCGCGCGCTCGCCGAGACCGGCGCGGTCGAGCTCGACGGCGGCGAGCTGCGGCTGACGCGCTCGCCGACGGACCTCGGCACACCGGAGAGCGTGCGCGAGGTCGTCAGCCAGCGGCTCGCGCGGCTCGCGCCGGCGACGACTCAGCTGCTCGAGCTGGCCGCCGTGGCCGGCGCGGAGTTCCAGCTCGACGTGATCCGCCGCGCGGGCGTCCCGGACGCCGACCTGCTGCCGGCGCTCGACGAAGCGGTGCACAGCGGGATGCTCGAGGAGCTCCAATCACGCACGCTCGCCTACCGCTTCACGCACGAGCTCGTGCGACGCGCCCTGTACGACCGGCTCACCGGGATCCGCCGCGCCGAGCTGCACCTGCTCGTCGGCGAGGCGCTGGAGCGCGCCGAGGAGCGCTCGCGCCGCGCGATCGCGGACCTCGCGCACCACTTCGCTGCCGCCGCGCCGCTCGCAGGCCCTGAGCGCGGCGTCGAGTACAACGTTCACGCCGCCCGGGCGGCGACCGGCGCGCTGGCGTTCGACGAGGCGATCGCGCGGCTGCGCACCGCGCTGGACCTGCGGATCGAGAGCCCACGCCGCCGCGCCGAGGTCCTGCTCGAGCTCGGCACCGCCGGCCACCGCGCCGGCAAGGCGCCCGACGCGCAGGAGGCGTTCCGCTCCACGGCCGAGATCGCCCGCGAGCTGGGCGACACCGACCTGCTCGCGCGCGCCGCCATCGGCTACGAGGACGCGTGCTGGCGCCCGGGCATCCCCGACCCCCGCGCCGTCGAGCTGCTGGAGGAGGCCGCCGCCGGGCTCGGCGAGACGAGCTCGGAGCTGCGCGTGCGGCTGCTCGCCGGGCTGGCCCGGGCACTGGACTTCCGCGGCGACCACGAGCGCGGGGAGGTGGTGCGCCACAGCGCCGCCGGCATGGCACGGCGCCTGGGCGACCGCGCCGGCCTTGCGACGGTGCTGATGCGCGCCTACTGGTCGCGCGGGCTCAACCCGCTCGACCGGATTCTCGCGATGCTCGACGAGGCCGCCGGGATCGGCGAAGAGCTCGCCGACACCGAGATCCGCGCCGAGGCGATGGCGTGGCGCGTGCCGACCTACGTGGCGCTCGGCGACCTCGAGGCCGCGCGGCGCGAGGTGGCGGCGCTCAGCGCGATCGCCGAGCGGACCGCCCAGCCGTTCGTCATCCACGTCGCCGAGCACTACGCGTCCGCGATCGCCCTCGGCGACGGTCGCCTGGGGCAGGCCGACGCGCACGCGCGCCGCTCGCACGAGTGGAGCCGGCTGCTGACCGGGCGCGACGCCTCCGGCGTCTACGGCATCCAGATGTTCGGCATCCGGCGCGAGCAGGGGCGCCTGGAGGAGCTCGCGCCCGCGCTGCGGCTGCTTGCGGCGCAGGGCCGCGCGTGGCGGCCGGGGCTCGTCGCCGTGCTCGCCGAGCTGGGCATGGAAGGCGAGGCGCGGCGCGAGCTCGCGCGCGTCGCCGCCGATGGGCTGGACCCGCTGCGCGACTCGATCTGGGTCGCCTCGCTCACCTACCTCACCGACGCCGCGGCGGCGCTGGGCGACGAGACGATCGCCGCGCTCGTCTACCCGGAGCTCGAGCCGCACAGCGGCGCGACGGTGATGATCGGCCACCTGGTGTCCTGCTACGGCGCCGCCGACCGCTACCTCGGGATGCTCGCGACGACGCTCGGCGAGTGGGAACGCGCCGAGACGCACTTCGAGCGCGCGACCGAGCTCAACCGCCGCACCGGCATGGTCACATGGTTGGCGCATACGTACCAACAGCACGCGCGGGCGCGGCTCGCGCGCGGCGACCGCGGCGGCGCCGAGGCGCTGGTGGGCCGCGCCGCGGCGCTCGCCGAGACGGCCGGGCTGCCCGCCCTGCTCACGCGCGTCCGCGCGCTCGGCGCCCCCGCCTGGGCGGCGACGCTGCCCGATGGCCTGTCCTCGCGCGAGGTCCAGATCCTCGCGCTCGTCGCGCGCGGGCTCAGCAACCGCGAGATCGGCGGCACGCTGTCGATCAGCGAGCACACGGCCGCCAACCACGTCCGCAGCATCCTGCGCAAGACCGGCTGCGCGAACCGCACCCAGGCCGCGACCTACGCGCACCGGCACGGGCTGGTCGAGGCGTAGCCGCGGGGGTACGATCGATCGATCATGCCGCTGTATGTCATCGAGCGAACATTTCCCGAGGACGTCGACCTGTCCGGAGAGGACGTTCGGCTGATCGACGAGATCAACGCCGACGAGGGCGTCCGCTGGCTCTTCTCGTTCCTCAGCGCGGACCGGCGCAAGACCTACTGCCTCTACGAGGCGCCGTCGGCGGAGGCGATCGTGGCGGCGGCCAGGCGGGCCAACGTGCCCGCCGACGAGGTGATCGAGGTCGGTCCTGCCGCCCCCGAGCTCGCCGGCCGGCTCGCTGATTACGCCGCGGGCGTCAAGCCCGCGGCAGGCTGAGCGCCGTCAGTCCTCGTCGGCGCCGACGACCGGCTCGGCCGGCGCGTCCGCACGCTGCGCGGCGGCCTCGGCCTTGCGCGCGTCCTTCTTGGCCTGCTTTTGCAGCCGGCGCTCGCGTAACGCGTTCTCGCGGTTGAGCTTCGCGAAGGTGGTCTTCTTCTTGGCGTTGGACGCCATAAGTGCCCCGACCTCCGGCTAGATCGCCTGGACGTTTGCGGCGTTGGGGCCCTTGGGCCCTTCCGTCGCGTCGTAGCTGACCTTCGCGCCCTCGGCGAGCGTCTTGAAGCCGCTGCCGGCGATGCCGCTGTGGTGCACGAACAGGTCCTTGCCCTGGTCGTCGGGCGTGATGAACCCGAAGCCCTTGTCGTCGCTGAACCACTTCACGGTTCCAGTTGCCATCGGTTCCCTCCCGGGAGATATGTGCGGGCGATACGCGGAGGTGCGGTGGCAACTACTACGAACGCGGGCACTGCTTTCGACGGGCTGGCTGCCCGCCGCGGTTCCGCCGAACTGTAGCGGATCGATCCGGACGAGCGCCGTCTGCTTCTTCGTCACGTTGGTGACGCAATGGCAACACCGTCCAGTTTGCGGGTGCCATCATCGCTCGTCGATGACCGTTCTGGAAGTTCGCCCCCAGCGGGCGGAGTGGGTCGTGATGAGCGACCGCCGCGACACGCCGCTCTCCTCGCACGCGACCGCGGACGCCGCCGTGCGCGCCGCCCGATCGGTGCTCGAGCGAGAGCCCGAAGCGGAGCTCATCGTGCGCGATCGGTACTCGCGCACGATGTCCCACTCGCACCGCAGGCGCTAGCGACGGGCGCCTTGCGCGCCGTCTCCGCGTCGCCCCACACGTCAACCGAGCCGTAGGTCAGCTTCGCGAGCTTGGCAGGAACGCCTGCGTGCAGAGCGCCCCCACCTTGCGCACCGGAAGCGAACCTCGCCGCGTGCGTGCGGAAGCGGACCGGACGTCCCGGCGTCATCTTCAGCATGAGCCCCGAAGCAGAGCCGGCGACCCTCACGGCCGCCTTCTTCCGTGCCGTCTCGTTCGCGCCGGGCCGGCGGCCGGACTACGACGCGATCCGCGAGCTGTTCATCCCGGGCGGCCGGCTGATCCGCGCGCCGGAGATCGCGAGCGTGGACGAGTTCATCGCGCCCCGTCGCGCGCTCGTCGAGTCCGGCGCGCTGACCGCGTTCGAGGAGATCGAGCTCGCGCACATCACCGAGGTCTTCGGCACGGTCGCGCACCGGCTGAGCACGTATGCCAAGGGCGGGACGCTGGACGGCGTGGACTTCGCGGCGCGCGGCGTCGTCTCGACCCAGTTCGTGCGCACGCCCGGCGGCTGGAGGATGAGCTCGATGGCGTGGGACGACGAGCGCCCGGGCCTACCGCTGCCCGAGCGCTACGCAGCCTGACTGACACCGCTGCGTCAGGCCGGCGTGGTGAGGGCGCCGGCGACGGCCCGCAGGTCCTGCAGGAACGCCTCATAGGCCGCGGCGCGATCGTCGCCCGCGCGCAGGATCGAGGACGGGTGCACGGTGACCATCACGACATCGGCGAGGTCTGAGTCCAGCGGCACGCCGCGGTCCCGCGTCACGCGCACCTTGCTGCCCAGCAGGCCCTGGGCGGCGACCGCGCCGAGGCAGACGAGCACGCGCGGGCGGACGACGGCCAGTTCGGCGTCGAGCCAGGGCCGGCAGGCCTGCACGTGCTCGCGCTCGGGCCGCTGGTGGATCCGGCGCTTGCCGCGCGCGCGGAAGCGGAAGTGCTTGACGACGTTGGTCAGGTACACATCGGAGCGCTCGATGCCCGCCTCGCGCAGGCCGCGGTCCAGCATCGCGCCCGCCGGCCCGACGAACGGATGCCCCTCGATGTCCTCGCGATCGCCCGGCTGCTCGCCGACCAGCATCGCCCGCGCGCGTGTGGGACCCTCGCCGAGCACCGCCTGCGTCGTGCCCTTATAGAGCTCGCACGCACGGCACTCCTGCACGGCTTCGCGCAGCTTCGGCAGCGACGGCTTCTCCGGTACAGGCGCGGGCTCCATGCTTTCCTGCCTACCCGGGTATCCCGCGCGCATGCGCATCGGCTACTTCCTCTCCAGCGAGGAGCACGGTCCCCTCGAGCTCGTCCGCCAGGCGCGGCTCGCCGAGCAGGCCGGGTTCCACGGGCTGTGGATCTCCGACCACTACCACCCGTGGATCGACGCCCAAGGGCAGAGCCCGTTCGTGTGGTCGACGATCGGCGCGCTCGCCGAGGCGACCGACCTGCCCGTGACCACCGCCGTGACGTGCCCCACGGTCCGCATCCACCCGGCCGTGATCGCGCAGGCGGCGGCGACCTCGGCCGTGTTGCTCGAGGGCCGCTTCGCGCTCGGCGTGGGCAGCGGCGAGGCGCTCAACGAGCACATCCTCGGCGACCGCTGGCCATCCGCCGACGTGCGCCTGGAGATGCTCGAGGAGGCGGTCGAGGTGATCCGCGGACTCTGGGAGGGCGGCATGTACGAGCACCACGGCCGCCACTACACGGTCGAGAACGCGCGCATCTACACGCTGCCGGACGCGCCGCCGCCGATCCTCGTCTCCGGCTTCGGCCCGAAGTCGATCGCGCTCGCCGGCCGCATCGGCGACGGCTACGTCTCCACGATGCCCGACGCCGACGCGCTCGCGCGCTTCCACGCCGCCGGCGGCGAGGGCAAGCCGGCGCAGGCGGGGACGAAGGTCTGCTGGGGCGCCGACGAGGCCGAGTGCCGCGCCCGCGCGCACCGCCTGTGGCCGAACGAGGCGGTCGGCGGCGAGCTGCCGCAGGTCCTCCCCACGCCGGCCCACTTCGAGCAGGCCTCGGAGCTCGTTACCGAGGACGTCATCGCGGAGTCCGTCCCGTGCGGCCCCGACATCGAGCGCCACGTCGCCGCGCTGAAGCAGTTCCAGGACGCAGGCTTCGACGAGCTCTACGTCCAGCAGATCGGCGGCGGCGACGAGGCGTTCTTCGAGACCTTCTCCCGCGAGGTGCTCCCCCGATTGTCCTAGACGACCGTCTCGATCGTCTCGATCGGCTCCAGCTGCGCGATCTCCGCGCGCCGGTCCTCCCAGTGCGGCGGGATGCACATGTGCGTCCCGAGCTCGTCCTCGGCCTCGTCGATCAGGAAGCCGGCCTCGGTCGAATAGGCGAACTCGAACAGGGCGCCGCCTGGCGTGCGGCAATAGACGGAGAAGAAGTAGCCGCGGTCCTTGACGTCGGAGACGTCGGTGAAGCCGAGGCCGACGATGTAGTCCTTGACGCGCAGCTGGTTCTCCGGCGTGGAGACGTCGAAAGCCTGGTGGTGGATCGTGCCCTCACCGAAGCTCCACGTCCCCTGCGGGCGGTCGGGCTCCTCGACGAGCTCGATGATGCGGCCGTGGCCGTCGGCGGTGCCGATCCGGTACTGGTGGTGCGGGCCCTCGGAGCTCACGTGCTCGGCGTTCATGCCCTCGCGCAGGAAGAAGTCCATCGGCTCGGGCTCGCGCACGGACGTCGTGGTCCCGAACGCGCCGCGGATCGCGTGCTCGACCGGCACATCGGAGCCGGCGTAGGGCTCGCGGGGGTCCGGGTCGGTCTCCCCCACGATCGCGTACGGGATCCCGCACGGGTGCGCGAACTCCAGGCGCTGCGTCCTGAACCGCTCGACCTCGGTGCGCTCGATGCCGGCCGCCTGCAGCCGGTCGGCCCAGAAGCCGATCGCCTCCTTCGGCACGGCCAGGTTGAGCGTGCGCAGCTGGTTGGTCCCGCGCTTGCCCATCCAGCCGGCCTGGCGGTACGGGAAGGCCGTCAGGATCGTGCTCGCGTCGCCGACGCGGTTGCCGTAGTAGAGGTGGTAGATCGGGATCTCGCCGTCGAACAGCACCGTCTTCTTGACGCTCTTGAGCCCCAGCGTGCGCACGTGGAAGTCGTAGTCCTCCTGCGCGCCGCCGACGCAGAACGTCAGATGGTGCGTGCCTACGATGGTGCCCGGGTTCGGCATCGGTTCTCCTCCTCGGAAGGGATCGGTTCCGAACGTACCAGGCGCCGGAACCGGGCGCACATCTGTGCGCTTGGCGAACACGACGGGTGCCCGGCGGCGACGGGCCGGGAGCGGCCGCGGGTCGTCGGGGCACCGGAACCGCCGCCTCAGACTTGGCTGCTGCGGAGCTTCGCGCGCCCCTCTCCCCGCTCGACCTGACCGGCCCGAGCGTCGCCGGCGGGGTGAGGGCGGTCGCGGCGCGTCCGCGCGTGCCGCCGGGGTGGCGTCCGTCGCGCGCCGCGGCCGCGGGCGCGCCGCCGAGGTCGGGTCCGTTGCCCGCGGTGGTCTCCGCGTCGCGGGTTCTCGGGCCGGCGAACGGCGTTGGTAAGGGAGTGGGTCAGGTTGCGTGCGCGGTTTGCCAGGCCGCGGGATCGATTCGGGCGGGCGTGGCGAGGGGTGCGCGACGAAACTTCGAATAGTTCGAAGGTTCGTAGGGCACCACCCGGGACTCGTGCGCGACGGTGATCGCTCGTGCGCGAGAAGACCGCACCGCTGATCGAGCCTGACCGTCAGGCCGCCGCGCCCGATAGACCCGCGCTCCTCACCAGCGCAGCTCGCCGATCCCGCCGCGCGCCCGCAGGGTCCGCGGGTGACGTGGGCTCGTGCGCGGCGATGGTTGCTCGCGGCGCACCGGCACGAAATGCAAGCAAGCGTTGGACCCCGCCACATTGGTGTCAGCGTTCTTGCGCGCATCGGATTTCTGTCCACATCCGTGGACAAGGCCCTTGCCCGCGTGCTCGGACGCCGGTAGATCTCCGCATTGAGCAGGAACGGAGCGCGTCGGATGCGGCGCCGTACAGCGTCGGGCACGGAGGCCCGGAGGTCGGAGGAGTCCATGAGGAGATTCTTGGTTGTGGCAGCGGCAGGCCTTGGCTTGGCCGTCTGCGCGTCGCCGGCGCACGCGGGGCCGTTCACGCTCGGCCCGCTCACCACTGCGTCGGGCTTGAGCCCGTTCGCTCCGGGCTGCGGCGGGCCTGGTGAGGCGGCGCCGGGGAGCGTCGTGTTCCAGAACGCCGAGGTGGAGACGCACGTGGCGGTCAACCCGACGAATTCCGCCAACGTCGTGGCGTTCTGGCAGCAGGATCGCTGGTCGGACGGCGGCTCGCACGGGAATCTCGCCGGCTACTCGTCCGACGGCGGCGTCACGTGGAGCCACAGCGCTCCGCGGTTCTCGCGCTGCGCGGGCGGCGCCGGGCTCGGCGAGGCGGGCGACTATGAGCGCGCGACCGACCCGTGGCTGTCGTTCAGCCCGAACGGCCGGCTGCACGCCATCACGATCGGCTTCGACAACTCGACCGCCCGCAACGCGATCCTCGCCGCGTACTCCGACACCGGAGGCGCGACCTGGAGCACGCCGCGGGTGCTGCGCTTCGACAATCCCCGCGCCGTCGGCAACAACTTCAACGACAAGGAGACGCTGACCGCGGATCCGTTCGACTCGTCGCTCGTGTACGCGACCTGGCAGCGGATCGTGTCGCCGAGCGAGTCGTCGTCGCAGAAGGCGTACGAGAACTCCGCCAGCTTCGCCTCGACCGCGTGGTTCGCGCGCTCGACGAACGGCGGCGAGTCATGGGAGCCCGCTCGCCCGATCTACAAGGAGCACGGCTCGCTGACGCAGACGATCGGCAACCAGGTCGACGTCCTCCCCGACGGCACGCTGATCAACGGCTTCGACCTCATCCACGCCGCCACCAACCGCCACGGCACGCGCGGCTACGACGTCGCGCTGGTCCGCTCGCCGGACAAGGGCGTGACCTGGTCGCGCGAGATCGTGGTCGACCGGCTGCTCGTCGACGACGTGACCGACGCCGACACCGGGCACGCGATCCGCACGGGCGACATCATTCCCGACTGGGCGGTCGACCGCAGCTCGAATCCGTCGACGCGCGGCAACCTCTACGCCGTCTGGATGGACGCGAGGTTCAATGACCTCGACCACAACGACATCCTGCTGTCGCGCTCGACCGACGGCGGCCTCACCTGGAGCGCGCCGGTCGTGGCCGACCACGCGCCGCGCGGCGTCGACGCCTTCAACGCGATGGTCGACGTCGACTCCCAGGGCCGCGTCGCCGTCTCGTACTACGACTTCCGCAACGACCGGCCCGGCGACGGCGTGCTGTCGACCGACGTCTGGGTGACCCACTCACACGACGGCGGGCAGACGTTCCCGGACGAGAGCCGACTGACGAGCGCCTCGTTCGACATGCGCACCGCGCCCGACGCGGGGGGTTACTTCGTCGGCGACTACTCCGGCCTGGATCACTTCGGCACGACGTTCCACCCGACGTGGGTCGGCGCCAACGACGGCAACACCGTCAACCGGACAGACGTGTTCCATCGCACGGCGCAGTGACGCCGGCAGCCGCCGCGGCCTCCCCGGCCGCGGCGGCCGCGCCCGGGCAGACTGTCTCGCGTGGACAACGCGCGGATCGCCGATCGCCTGGACGCGTTCGCGTCGCTGCTCGAGCTCGCCGACGCGAACCCGTACATGCCGCGCGCCTACCGCCGCGCGGCGGAGACGATCCGCGGCGCGCTCGTCCCCGTCGACGCCCTCGTGCGGGCCGGACGGGTCCGCGAGCTGCGCGGGATCGGCCCGGGGATCGAGACGCGGCTGCGCGAGCTGGTCGAGACGGGCGAGATCGCCGAGCTGGCCCAGCTCGAGCATGAGCTGGCGCCCGGGCTCGTCGGCCTCGGCCGCTTCCTCGGCCTGACCGCTAAGCGCTCGGTCGAGATCGCCCGGGCGCTCGGCATCCGCACGCCCGAGGAGCTGCGGGCGGCGGCGGCCGCCGGCCGGCTGCGGTCGGTGCCCGGAGTCGGGCCGAAGACCGAGGCGCGGCTGCTCGACGCGCTCGCCCGCGAGGCCGGGCCGCGCCCGCCGCGCCGGCTGCTGCTGAACCGTGCGCGCGAGCTCGTCGGAGGGATCGCGCTCGCCCTCGGCGGCGAGCCGGCCGGCGACGTGCGGCGGTGGCGCGACGCATGCGAGCGGCTCGCGGTCGTCTGCGCGGCCGCCGATCCGTCCCCGGTGCTGGCGCGCTTCGCGGAGCTGCCGCAGATCGTCGCGGTGATCGAGCGGGAAGAGCGGCGGGCGCTCGGCGTGACGGTCGAGGGCGTGCCGGTCGAGCTCGTCGCCGCCGAGCCCGGGCGCTTCGGCACCGCGCTCGTGCGCGCGACCGGCTCGCCCGCGTACGTCGCGGCGCTCGAGCCGCTGCCCGAGGCGCCCGACGAGGCGGCCGTCTACCGGGCGCTCGGCGTGCCGTGGGTCGCGCCGGAGCTGCGCGAGCGCCCGTACCGCGGCGAGCCTGCAGCCCTCGTCGAGCTGGACGACATCCGCGGCGACCTCCACTGCCACACGACGTGGTCGGACGGCAGGTTCACCGTCGAGGAGATGGGGCGCGCCGCCCGCGACCGGGGCTACGACTACGTCGCGATCTGCGACCACACACCGGCGGTCGGCGCCGTCCGCGGGCTCACCCCGGACGACGTGCGCCGCCAGGCCGAGGAGATCGCGGCGGCGAACGAGCGGCTGGCGCCGTTCCGGATCCTGCGCGGGATCGAGTGCGACATCCTGCCGGACGGCCGGCTCGATCTCCCCGACGACGTCCTCGCCGAGCTCGATTGGGTGCAGGCGAGCGTGCACGGCGGCCAGCGGATGCCGCGGGAGGAGATGACCAAGCGGGTGGAGGAGGCGCTGCGGAATCCCTCCGTCCGCTGCCTCAGCCACCCGAAGGGCCGGCTGATCGACCGCCGGCCCGAGAACGCGCTCGACCTCGAGCGCGTGTTCGGCGTCGCGCTCGAGGAGGGCGTCGCGCTCGAGGTCAACGGCCTCCCGGACCGGCTCGACCTCAGCGGCGAGCACGTCCGCGACGCGCTCCGGGCCGGCGTGCCGATCGTCTGCTCGACCGACGCGCACTCCATCCGCGGCCTCGGCAACATGACGCTCTCCGTGCACACGGCCCGCCGCGGCTGGGCGACGCGCGCGGACGTCGTGAACACGGGACCGCTGCAGGCGCTACTCGAGCCCCGGCAACCGGCCCGCTGAGCCGCCGCGGCGACCGGGCCGGATGCCCAGCGCGCGGCCCAGCACGATGAAGCACGCGACGATCGCCGCCGCCTCGATGCCGGCCGTCACCAGCGCCTGCCCGGCCGCGGCGTGCTCCGCCCGGTCGCGCAGGAACGCCGCGGCCGCGGCGGCGCAGGTCGTGACCAGGAGCAGCTGGGCTGCGCCGAGGGCCGGGATGGGCAGTGAGACGAGCCGTGCGAGATCTTCGAGCGGCGGACGGACGGCGTGGGCGCCCGAGCCGTCCAGCCGGCGGGCGAACGACCGCGCGCGCAGCACGCGGACGAGCGCGACGCAGACGAGCGCCGGGCCGGCGAGGATCAGCGGCGCGGAGCCGCTGCCAGGGACGGCGGCGCCCGCGGAGAACATCGTCACGCCGGCGGCCACGAGCGCGCAGCCGTTGCGGCGGGCGAGCAGCATCGCGTCCGCCGGGGGCATCGCCGAGCGGCGCAGGACGAGCGCCTGCACGAGCGCGAGCGCCGCGGCCACGCCGGCGACCTGCGCGGCGACGAAGAAGGCGATCGCCCACGCCGCGGGCGCCACGGCGCCGGGCGACGAGGCGTGGATCAGCGCGAGTGTCGAGCCGCCGGTCGCCAGCACGCCGGCGACGGTGGCGAACGTCGCCCGCACGCCGCGGCGGGCGGCGACCTCGGCGTCGAACGCCGCGGCGATCTCCGCCGGCGGCCCGAAGGCGCGCACGGCTTCCTCCTCCCCACGCTCGGCCATGCCGTCGGCGAGGTGATCGCGGCACTCGCGCAGGAACCGCCGCCGGGCCGCGCCGCGCACGCGCAGCGCCGCGCCGAGCTCGTCCAGGTAGCGCTCGGCCGTCATCCGAGCACCCGGTCGACGGCGCACGAGAACACCCGCCACTCCTGGCGCGACGCCTCCACCGCCCGGCGGCCGGCGGGCGTCAACCGGTAGATCCGCCGGCGGCGTCCATCGCCGCTGCCCCACGAGCTCTCCACGAGCCCTCCGCGCTCCAGCCGGTGCAGCGCGGGGTACAGCGAGCCCTCAGGGACGCCGAGCTCTCCGCCGCTGCGCTGCGCCAGCCGCCGGCCGAGCTCATAGCCGTGACCCGGCGCGCCGGCCAGCACGGCAAGCAGCAGCCCGTCGAGGTGGCCCCTGAGGAGATCGGCACGCATGCCGCGACTATACATCGGCAGCCTAGGCATAGCCAAGCGCGGCAAGCCGCAGGAGCGGCCCTCGTCTGCGTCTTCGCGCCGCTGACGATGCACCCCCCGCGCGAGGCGGTGACGGACGGCTACGCCAGCTCCGCGCCCTCGCGCAGCGCGGCGAGCTTGGCCCAGACGACGTCCGGGTCGACCGCCGCCTGGCCGACCCAGGTGCCGTAGCCGCAGTCGCTGCCGGCCTGGACGCGCTCGCGCCCGACCAGGTCCGTGTAGCGGCGGATCCGCTGGGCGATCAGCTCGGGATGCTCGATGAAGTTGCTCTTGGACTCGATCACGCCGGGGATCAGGACCTTGCCGTCGGGCAGCGCCACGTCCTCGAACAGCTTCCACTCGTGCGCGTGGCGCGGGTTGGCGGCCTCGAACGCGATCGCGTGCGGGCGCGCCTGGAAAACGAGGTCGACGATGTCGGCGAACGGTACGTCGCAATGGTGCGGGCCCTCGTAGTTGCCCCAGCACACGTGCATGCGCATCCGCTCCGGGGCGATGTTCGCGGTCGCGTGGTTGAGGGCCTCGACGTTCAGGCGCGCCTCGTCGCGGAACTGCTCGAGCGAGCGGTCGGCGAACTGGATGTGGCGGCCCATGCCGAGGTCCGGGCAGTCGATCTGCAGCATCAAGCCGGCGGCCGCGATCGCCTCGTACTCGACGCGCATCGCGTCGGCGATCGCGTACACGTACTCCTCGCGCGTCGCGTAGTGGTCGTTGCGGAAGAACAGCGCGATGACGCCGGGCGAGGCGGCGTTCATGAACGCGCCCTCGACCTCGACGTCCCGCAGCGCCGCGGCGAGGTGCGCGGTGTCGGCGACCACCGCCCCGGGGTCGCGGACCGAGATCGGGCCGTCGCACGCCGGCGTGCGGCGGCGCGAGCGCCCCGGATCGCCGAAGACCTTGCGCTGCAGGTTCGGGAAGTCGACGAGGTCGGCGTAGGTCAGCGGCTGGCTGGTGCCGCCGAAGCCCTCCAGCCGGTCGGAGATGTAGGTCACGTAGCTCGGCTTGCTCATCTCGCCGTCGCTGACGACATCCACCCCGGCCTCGACCTGCTTGCGGACGACCTCGGCGACCGCCTGGCGCGTGCGCGCCTCGAGCGCGATCGGATCGACCGGCACGCCCTCCTGCTTGGCGAACATCGTGCGGATCAGGTCGTCGGGCCGCGGGAGGCTCCCGACGTGGGTGGTGAGGACGCGGCTCACAGGCGCGAGGAGACGTGCTCGACGGTGTTGGTCAGGTGCATGCGGGTGGCCGCCGCCGCGCGCTCGGGCTCGCGCGCGAGACAGGCGGAGAGGATCTCGCGGTGCTCGGCGTCCAACCGCTCGACGGGGAAGTCGGCGGCGGCGCGGTAGATGTGCAGGTAGGCGCTCGAGGCGTCGCGCAGCCCGGCGATCATCTCCACCAGCCGGCGGCGGCCGCAGTGCTCGTACAAGGTCGTGTGGAAGCGCTGGTTGAGCGCGATGTAGCGGGCGGCGGCCGGCCCCGTGCGCATCTCGTCGAGCATCGACTCCAGCGGTGGCGCCCACGCCGGGTCGAACCGCTCGGCGGTCTTGGCGGCGGCCAGCGCCTCCAGCGCCGCGCGGATCTCGTAATGCTCGCGCAGGTCCTCCACGCTGGGCAGGAAGACGACCGCGCCGCGCTGCGGGTGCAGCCGGACCAGCCCTTCGCGCTGGAGCGTCGCGAGCGCCTCGCGCACCGGCGTCGTGCTGACGCCGTAGCGCCGCGCGATCTCCACCTGGCGCAGCTTGCTGCCGGGCTCCCGCTCCCCGGCGACGATCTCCGCCCGCAGGCGCGCGGCGACATGCCCGGCGACGGTGCGCGGCGCGGTGAGCGTCATGCGCGGAAGTATTGACATCCGCACCAGGAATGTGCAAATTCCTGGAGGCCGAGCTTCGGAGGAGGAGAACGCATGAAGCAGCCGCTCAAGGGACCGCACCACTTCACCGGGATCACGCGCGACGTCACCGCGAACGTGGACTTCTGGTGCCGCATCATGGGACTGCGGTTCGTCAAGAACACGCTGAACTTCGAGACGACGTTCCGCTATCACACCTACTTCGGCGACGAGGAGGGCAACCCCGGCAGCGTCGTCACCTTCCTCGAGTTCAAGGAGGCCAAGCCGGGCGTGCCCGGCGACGGCGACATCCAGCGCCTCGTCCTTCGCGTCGCGTCCTACGACTCGCTCGAATATTGGATGGACAGATTGATCGCGGCGCAGACTCACAGCGAGATGTTGCGCCTGGATCCGACGCAGCCGCAGTCGCTCGTCTTCCACGACCCTGAGCACCACGAGGTCGAGCTGATGGTGTCCGACGCGACCGACGCGCCGCTGGTCGCCGGCGCCGAGGACATCCCCGCCGAGCACCGCATCCTCGGCATCGAGGGCGCGCGCTCGTTCACGACGCTCGAGGAGCAGCTGCCGTTCGCGCAGCACCTCGGCTTCCGCCAGGACGGCACGCGGCTCGTGCTCGACGGCGAGCGCTCCGGCCGCTGGTACTTCTCCGAGCCGCCTGGCCTCCCGAGCGGCGACGGCCGCGTCGGCGTCTGGCACCACATCGCCTACGACGCGGGCGACGGCGCCGAGGTCCAGCGGGCGCGCGACGAGGCCAACGAGGGCGTGCGGCCGTGGACGCGGATCTTCGACCACTACTTCTTCGACTCGTGCTACTCGATGTCTCCCGGAGGGCGGATGGAGATCTGCACGACCGGGCCTGGATTTCAGCTCGACGAGAGGCTCGAGGACCTCGGAGACCGGCTCTGCCTCTCGCCTCGAGTGGAGCCGCTTCGCGCCAAGCTCGAAGCCGAGCTGACGCCGATCGTCAACCCGCGCCCGCGCTCGAAGAAGAAGGGCGCGAAGAAGCCGGAGCCGGCCGCCGACGGCGTGCCCGCGGCCGTCTGATGGACGTCGTCGACATCGCCGGCCGCGTCCTGTTCGCGCTCGTCTTCTGGCAGAACGGCTACCGGCAGCTCGCGAACCGCGCCGGCTCGGTCGCGTACGCGAAGTCCTTCGGCGCGCCGAATCCGGAGGTCAGCGTCCCGGTGACCGGCGTCGTCATGCTCGCCGGCGGCGCGCTGCTGGTCCTCGGCATCTGGCCCGACCTCGCGGTGCTCGCGCTCGCCGCGTTCGTCGTGGCCGCGGCGCTCGTCGCGCACCGCTACTGGGAGGAGAACGACTTCGGCATGCGCGCGGGCCAGGAGGCGCAGTTCATGAAGAACATCGCGCTGGCCGGCGCGTGCCTGTTCATGTTCGCGATCTTCAACCGCTTCGGGGACGATCTCCCGGGACTTACGGGGCCGCTGTTCTGACGAGCTTCGCACCGGCCACGAGCGCCTCCAGCTTGCCGTAGGCGGACGCCCGCGAGAGGTACTTCATCCCGCAGTCCGGAGCGGCGACGACGTCGCGCGTGTAGGGCAGCGCGCGCTCGATCCGGGCCGCGACCTCCTCCGGCGTCTCGACCCGCTCGTCGTCGAGGGCGAGCACCCCGAGGACGATCGTCTTGCCCGCCAGGTCCTCCAGGACCGAGAGGTCGAGCTTCGCCTGTGCGCTCTCGATCGAGATCTGCTCGACCGGCGCGGCGGCCAGCTCCGGCAGGAACCGGTAGCGGCGTGCGTGGTCCGGAACGAACAGCGGGTAGCCGAAGCAGATGTGCAGGGCGGTCGTGCCGCGCACGCCGTCGAGCGCGCGCTGCAGCGTCTCGATCCCGTACGCGCGGGCGTCGTCGGCGCGCGACTCCATCCACGGCTCGTCGAGCTGCACGATGTCCGCCCCGGCCGCGAACAGGTCGGCGATCTCCTCGCGGACGGCGTCGGCGAACGCGAATGCGACCTCCTGCGGATGGTCGTAGAAGTCGTTCTGCGCCTGCGCGGCCATCGTGAACGGGCCCGGCACGGTGACCTTGATCGCGCGGTCTGTCGCCGAGCGCAGGAACTCGACGTCGCGCACCTGGACAGGGCCGCGCCGGCGGATCGGGCCGACCACGCGCGGCACCGCGAGGGGGTTGCCGCTGCGGTCCGGCACGCTTCCCGGCGTGTCGAGGTCCAGCCCCTCGAGCGCGGAGACGAAGAAGTTCGAGTAGCTCTCGCGCCGCATCTCGCCGTCGGTGACGACGTCGAGGCCCGCGCGTTCCTGGTCGCGCAGCGCCATCAGCACCGCGGCGTCCTGCGCCTCCTGGAGGTACGCGGGGTCCACCCGCCAGATCTCGCGGGCGCGGACGCGCGCGGGACTGCGCCCGCGGAGCTTCTCCCGGTCGACGAGCCACTCGGGCTGGGGGTAGGAGCCGACGAGGCTGGTGAGCATCGGCGACATTGTCACATCGCCGCCGGCCGCGGGGGCGTCAGCGTTCGCGACCGCGGTCGACCCGCGGCGCTGAAGCGGCGCGGACGGCGAGGTCGTCGATGAACGTGTCGTGCGCGACGGCCTCGGGGCGGCGGATGATCTCGGTGACGGTCGGGCTGCTCATGGGGTTCCTCCGGTTCGTTCGTTTCCCCATATGACCGTCGTTCCCTTGCGAACTCATCGCACCGATGAGCACGTCAACCCAGATCGTCACCGGCGTCGACTTCGCGTTCTTGCCGGTGAAGGACTTCGACGCGGCGCTGGAGTTCTACGGCACCACGCTCGGGCTCCCGCTCTCGGTCCGCTACGAGAAGGTCCCGGGGGCGGAGTTCGAGAGGAGCGCGTCGCGATTTCGGCGCGGCCCTCCGCCGCCGGCGATGTCGTGGGCGTCATCGCCGGCCGCGGCAGGCCCGTCAGCCGAACGCCTCGGCGATCAGGACCGTCGCGCCGAACACGAACGCGACGGCGGCGGCCAGGCCGACGACGCGTGGCGAGGGTCCGCCGTGGATGCCGGTCTCGTGCACGACCGCGTGCCCCTTCCCGCGCGCGATCAGCCAGCGGTTCACCGGCACGGCGAACACGCCGGCGATCGCGAGCGCGAACGCGAGGCTGCCCCAGAACAGCAGGTCGCCGAGGCCGGCGTCCATCGCGCCTGGGACGGCCAGCACGATCGCGTTGTCGACGATCTCCATGGTCGTGATGCTCAGCGTGTCCGAGGCCAGCGCGATCGGGATGACCGCGCCGAGCGCCAGCCCGGCGCGCAGCAGCGGCAGGCTCGTCAGCCCGTAGCCGAAGACGAACGCGAGCGCGATCGACAGGACGATCGTTGCCAGGTTGCCGAGGCCGAGCGCCGTCCCGATCAGCATCCCGGCGACCTCGCCGATCGCGCACCCCGTCAGGCAGTGCAGCGTCGCGCTGACGGCGACCTGGGTCAGCTCGCGTCCGCCCGCCGGCATTGCGTGGTGATGATGGTGCGCAGTCATACCCCTACAGGGTATAACAAACCGGCTTGCCTGCGGTGGCGTCGATTCCTCCGCGACCTTGTGACAGGCTGGAACGTGGTGTTGATTCGAGGCGCTCCGTGGCCGCAGCCCGCCGGGACAAGCCTTCGCTCCTGACGGGTCTCGCATGCGGCGCGGCGGTCGTGGCCGCAGTGACCCTGCTCGTCTACCCGCTGCAGGATCTCGACCCGGGCGTCTCGAGCGGCGTGCTCTACGTCGCCGGCGTCCTGATCGTGGCCATCTATTGGGGGCTGCTGCCCGGGATCATCACCTCGATCGCGAGCGCCGTCGCGCTCGACTACTTCCACACCGAGCCCACCGGCGACCTGTTCCGCGGCAAGGACGGCGGCGATCTGTTCGCGATCTCCGTCATGTTCTTCACGGCGGTGCTCGCCGCGGTGATCGCCGCTCGTGCGCGGCTGCGGGCGCGGGACGCCGCCGAGCGCGCGCGCCTGGAGGGCGTGCAGGCGTCCCGCGCGCGGGTGCTCGCGGCCGCCGACGACGAGCGGCGCCGGGTCGTGCGCGACCTGCACGACGGCGCGCAGCAGCGGCTCGTGCACACGATCATCACGCTCAAGCTCGCCAAGCGCGCGCTCGCCCGCGGCGAAGACGCGGGGCGGTTCGTGGCAGAAGCGCTCCAGCACGCGGAGACCACCAACACCGAGCTGCGCGAGCTCGCCCACGGCATCCTCCCGGCCGTGCTCACGCACCACGGCCTGCGCGCCGGGATCGAGTCGCTCGCGGCGCGCTCGCCCGTTCCCGTCGCGATCGACGTGGTTGCCGGACGCATGCCCCCGGCGATCGAGGCGACGGCGTACTTCTTCGTCGCCGAGGCGCTCACCAACGTGGCCAAGCACGCGCACGCGACGCGTGCGCACGTCAGCGCGGAGATCCGCGACGGCGCGCTGCGGGTGAGCGTGCGCGACAACGGGGCCGGCGGCGCGCGGCGCGACGGGCCCGGCCTGCTCGGCCTCGAGGACCGGCTCTCCGCGCTCGACGGCAAGCTCGAGCTCACCAGTCCGCCCGGCGGCGGCACGCGCGTGACCGCGGTGCTGCCGCTGCTTCAGTGATCGAGGTAGGCGAGGACGGCGCGCACGCGCCGGTGCTCGGTCGGCGTCGGGCCGAGCTCGAGCTTGTGGAAGATGTTGGTGACGTGCTTCTCCACTGCGGCCTCGGTGATGAAGAGCGCCTGCGCGATGCCCTGGTTGGACTTGCCCTCCGCCATCGAGCCGAGCACGTCGCGCTCGCGCGGGCTCAGCCGGTCGACCGGGCTGTCGGCCGCGCGGCGGCCGAGCATCCGCCCGACGATCTCAGGGTCCAGCGCGCTGCCGCCGGCCGCGACCCGCTGGACCGCTTCGACGAACGCGTCGACGTCGCCGACGCGCTCCTTGAGCAGGTAGCCGACGCCTTCCGCGCGATCGCCGATCAGGTCCATCGCGTACTGCTTCTCGTAGAACTGGGAGAGGACCAGCACGCCGCTGCCGGGCAGCCGGCGGCGCAGCTCGAGCGCGGCCCGCAGCCCGTCGTCGGTCCGGTCGGGCGGCATCTGCACGTCGACCACCGTCACGTCGGGCTTGTGCGCGAGCGCCTTGCGCAGCAGATCCTCGGCGTCGCCGGCCTGGGCGGCGACCTCGAAGCCGGCCTCCGCGAGGATCCGAGCGATCCCCTCGCGCAAGAGCACGTCGTCCTCCCCGATGACGATGCGAGCCTTCATCGCCGCGTCGGACACGTTACTCGCTCGTCACTGGGCGGCGAAGAGGAGCTCGAGCTGCGCGTCGGGCAGGTCCTGCTTGGCGAGAAAGCCCAGAGCCCCGCTGCGAGCCACGTCGCGAGGCCCGACGGCCTCCGGATCGGTCGACGTCAGCAGGACGCGCGGGCGCCACGGAAGTGCCATCAGCTGGATGGCGAGCGCGACGCCGTCGCCGTCCGGGAGCCCGACGTCGACGAGCAGGGCGTCCGGGCGCAGCTCCTGCGCGACCGCAGCCGCGGTCTGTGCCGTGCCGGCCTCGCCGATCACGACGAGCCCGACGGCAGCGAGCATCCGCCGCGCGACACCGCGGAACGCCGGGTCGTCATCGACCACGAGGACGGTCACCGTCACGCTGCCCAGCATGGCAGCGGGAGCAGATCGCGAGGTAGGGACAACCCGACACCTCGCCCGTCCGTGGACACGTGGTCGTTTCGCGCTGCAGGCGGTGGTACCCGTCGCCACCGACGGCGGGCAACCACGCCCGCGCGAGGGCCACTTCGGAGTCGTGAAGCCGGCGGCGTCCGTTCGCTCAGTGGATCTTCACTGCGCCGAAGCGGGCGTGATATCCCTGCAACACCGCGCATCGAGCGACCGGGGGTGGCGCGTCGGCATCCGGCTTTGCACGGCGCCCTGTACGTACTGCCACTCAAAATTGCGCAACGAAACCCCATAGATTCTGATGAGGCGCGCGCGCGGCGTCCCAGCGGCGGGTACGAGCACGGACACCGGCTTCGTCCCAGCGCTGACCGCAACCGCGGCGCCCGTCCCCGAACCGCGAACGCGGCGCCGTCAGGCTCCGGACGGATCGGTGCGGCGAAGCGACCGGCGCAGGCCGCGGCGTCCACGATCGCGGCCGTGCGCGTGCCCGGGCTCCTGGCGCGCCCGCGCTCCAGGCGGCGCCGCGTTTCATCGATCGATGCCGAGCAGGCGCTCGGCATTGCCGTGCGCGATCCGCTCGAGGTCCGCCGGGCTCACCGGCGCGGTCGCAAGCAGCACGCCGCCCGGCTCGTTGGCGGCGTACGGCCAGTCGACCGAGAACATGATCCTCTCGGCGCCGAAGACCATCAGGGCGCACAACAGCGGCGGGAGCGTGAACAGGCCACCGGTCCTGGCCGGTCACGCGCGGCGGCAGCTGGTCGTCGATCCGCGCGAGCATGAACGGGAGCATCTCCCCCATGTGACCGATCACGAGCTGCAGCCCGGGATGGCGGCGCGCGCCGGCGACCGCCTGCGCGATCTCCGGCGTCCAGAAGTGCTCCTCCAGCGCGATGACGCGCATCCAGAAGTGGATAGCACCCCGGGCGTCACGCCCGCAGCGATCGCGTCGCCCGCGAGGAACGCGACGTCAAAAACGGCCTGTGAGCAGCCGCAGCGAGCGCTCTGGCCCCGGCCAGTGCTCGCGCACCAGCTGCGGTCCGGCGCCGTGCAGCACGCGACGCAGGACGAACGCGACGAGGATCGCGTCGTCGAGCTGCCCGGCGACGGGGATGAAGTCGGGCACCAGGTCGACCGGGGACGCGAGGTAGACGAGCAGCAGCGCGACCAGCGCCTTGTGCGATCGCGCCACCCGCGGATCGCCGAGCAGGCGGCGGAACAGCACCATGCAGTCCGGGACGAGGCCCGCCAGCGCCCGGGCGTCGCCGCGGCGGCCGGCGAACGCGAGCGCCGCGACGGCCGCGGCGTAGAGCGCGAGCGCGACGAGCGCGATCCAGAGCCAGATGCTCACGAAGTCAGTCGCAGCAGCCGTCAAGCGGAGAGCCGGCGCAGCATCCGTCCCCGCGCCACGTCTCGGCGCCCTCCTTGACCGCGACGACCGCGATCAGCAGCCCGACCGCCGGATCGAGCCACCACGCGCCCGCGATCGCGTTGCCCAGCAACCCGATCAGGAGCGCGCCGGCGAGGGAGGCGCAGAGCAGGTTCTGGCGGCCCTCCCCCTTCGTCGCCGCAGACCCGAGCTCGGCGGCGATCCGCTGCTTGGCGATCCCGAGCAGCGGCATCGTCACGAGACTCCAGACCGCCAGTGCCATCCCCGGCACGCTCGCGTCGGCGTGCTCGCCGCCCACCAGCGCGCGCACGGACTCGACCGCGACGTACGGCGCGAGGAGGAAGAACTGGATCGCCACGAGCTTGCGCGCGCGCTCCTCGGCGGTCTGGGAGTGGATGCGCGAGCCCGTGAAGCGCCAGATGATGATCACGCTCGCGAACCCCTCGATCGCCGAGTCGAGCCCGAACCCGACCAGCGCGATCGAGCCGGCCAACACGCCGGAGAGGATCGCGACGAAGCCCTCGACGCTCATCGCGCCCAGCGAGAGCCACGACAGCAGCCGGGCCCGCCGGGCGAGCGCGGCATGGCGCTCGGGTGCGACCGGTGCGGACGCGATCCGAAGCTCGAACGGCGCGCTCATGCACGACACACTCTACTTGCCGTATCCGGGTAGGAGCGGCCCGTGAGGACGAAGGCGACGAGCGATCTGTGGTGGAAGAACGCGATCGTGTACTGCCTCGACGTCGAGACGTTCCTCGACGCCGACGGCGACGGCTGCGGCGATCTCGCGGGGCTGACGGACCGGCTGGACTACCTCGCGGGCATGGGCGTCACCTGCCTCTGGCTGATGCCGTTCTACCCCAGCCAGGAACGCGACGACGGCTACGACATCACCGACTTCTACGGCATCGACGGGCGGCTCGGAACGCCGGGCGACTTCGCCGAGCTGCTGCGCACGGCGTCCGACCGCGGCATCCGCGTGATCGCCGACCTCGTGATGAACCACAGCTCCGACAAGCACCCGTGGTTCCAGGCCGGGCGCGACCGCGACTCGCCGTACCACGACTTCTACGTGTGGGCGGACGAGAAGCCGCCGGAGAAGCCGGGCGACGTCGTCTTCCCGGACCGCGAGACGTCGAACTGGGCGTATGACCCGAAGGCGCGCCAGTGGTACCTGCACCGGTTCTACTCGCACCAGCCCGACCTGAACGTCGCGAACCCCGCCGTGCGCGACGAGATCGCCCAGGTGGTCGGCTACTGGCTCGAGCAGGGCCTCGCGGGGTTCCGCGTCGACGCCGTGCCGTTCCTGATCGAGCCGACCGGGCTGCCCCCGGCCGCGCACCACGACCCGCACGCGCTGCTGCGCGACCTGCGGCGCTTCATGGGCCGCCGCCGCGGCGACGCCGTCCTGATGGGCGAGGTCAACCTGGCCCCAGATCAGCAGCGCGCGTTCTTCGGGGACGAGGACGGCGACGAGCTGCAGCTGGTGCTCAGCTTCGTCGTCAACCAGGCGATGTACCTCGCGCTCGCACGCGGCGACGCGACGCCGCTGCGCGACGCGCTCGCCTCGCTGCCGGCGATCCCGGCGGACTGCCAGTGGGCGAACTTCGTCCGCAACCACGACGAGCTGACGCTCGACAAGCTCAGCGACGAGGAGCGGGCCGAGGTGTTCGCCGCGTTCGGCCCCGAGCCGGAGCTGCAGCTCTACGGCCGCGGGCTGCGGCGGCGGCTGCCGACGATGGTCGGCGGCGACGAGCGCCGCATCCGGCTGCTCTACAGCCTCGCCTTCTCGCTTCCGGGCACGCCGGTGCTGTTCTACGGCGAGGAGATCGGGATGGCGGAGAACCTGGCGATCCCCGGCCGCTACAGCGTGCGCGCGCCGATGCAGTGGTCGGACGAGCCGCACGGCGGGTTCTCCACCACCGGCGGGGAGCCGGTGCGCCCGGTGGTCGACGCGCCGGGCTGGGCGCCGGACCGCGTCAACGTCGCGGCCCAGCGGCGCGACCACGGCTCGCTCCTGAACTGGATGGAGCGGCTGATCCGCCGGCGCCGCGAGTGCCCGGAGCTGGGCTGGGGCGCCTGCACCGTGCTCGACGCCGGCCACGCCGCCGTGCTCGCCCACCGCGCGGACTGGACCGGCAGCACGATCGTCGCCCTGCACTCGTTCGCCGCCGACCGGCTGGAGGCCCGGCTCGAGCTCGACGCCGAGGAGGCCGTCGATCTCCACGGCGACGGGCACCTCGCTCCTGAGGGCGGCACGCTGACGATCCCGCTGGAGCCGTACGGGCACCGCTGGTTCCGGCTGCGCCGCCCGGGGGAGCGCGTTGCGCCCTAGCGCTCGCGCACGACCTCGGAGGCGTCCTTGTCCTCGCGCAGCCCCAGGTAGCGTGGGTGGCGCAGGCGGCCGTCGCGGGTCCACTCGGCGAAGCCGATCTGTGCCACGAGCCGGGGCTCGGTCCAGGTGACGCCGCGCTCGCGGATCTCGTCCGCGAACGGCGAGGAATCGCGGCGCAACTCGCGCAGCCGCGCGCCGAGGTCGCGCAACGCCGGCCGGTCGAAGCCCGTGCCGACCTTGCCCGCGTAGCGGAGCGCGCCTTCGGCGTCGTAGTAGCCGAGCAGGAGCGCGCCGAGCTCGATCCGCGTCCCGCGCGGCTCGGTGAACCCGCCGATCACGAGCTCCTGCCCGTGCCCGCACTTGAACTTCAGCCAGTCGCGCGAGCGCCGGGCCGCGTAGGGGCTGTCGGCGCGCTTGGCGATGATCCCCTCCCAGCCCTTGCGGCAGGCCTCCTCGTAGAACGCCTCGCCGTCCTCGTTGCGGTGCGCGGTCGCCCGCAGCGGGTCGTCGAAGCGCAGTACCGCGCGCAGCAGTCGCTTGCGCGCGCGCAGCGGCAGCGGGCGCACGTCTTCGCCGTCCAGCCACAGGACGTCGAAGACGTAGAAGAACACCGGCACGGACTCGATCCCGCGCCGGGTGAGCTTGGCGAAGCTGGTCTCGTCGCCGTCGAACGCGACGATCTCCCCGTCGACCGCGAAGCGCCCGGACTGCGCGTCGAGCGCCGCGGCCACCTCGGGGTAGCGGGCGTTCATCGCGATGTCGTTGCGCGAGAGCAGCCGGACCTGCCCGCCGTCGCGCACCGCGATGCAGCGGATCCCGTCGAGCTTGCGCTCGTAGATCCAGCCGGAGTCGCTGAAGCGGTCGTCGGTGAGGACCGCCTTCATCGCGTCCGAGCCCTCCGGCGGCGGGCCCGGCGCCACCTGCTCGCGCTCGGCGTCGTCGAGGAGGTCGAGCGGGGAGCTCACCCGCGGAACGCTAGTCGAGCGCGTCGAAGGCGAGCGTCACGCCGGCGCCGTACGCCAGGTGCGGGACGAGGTCGGAGACCCAGTCCAGCGCCGACCACGTGCGCGGGTCGGTGGCTCCCGCCGCGGTGCTCGTGAGGTCGGTCGCGATCATCACCGCGACACCGGTCGCCGCCGCCGCGAGCGGCCACGGGACATCGGGCGCCTGCGCGCGGACGGCGGCGAACGCGGCGCCGCCCGCAAAGCCGGTGAGGAACCCGAGCAGCGCGCCGATCCCTTCCCTGCGCGCCGACGCCGTCTGCTCGTCGGAGCCGAGCGGGATATGGGCGGCTCCGGCGAGCTTCTCGACGTCCTGCGAGGGCACCGAGCTCGACGGCCGCCCGCGGACGGCCATGTCGAGGTACGTGACGGTGTTCAGCAGCGACGTCCCGACCGCTCCCGCCGCGAGCCCTTTCACGAGTCGTTCCATCTCCGGGCTCTACCCGCCGCCGCGGCGAGCAGGAACGCGGCGCCGGAGACCAGCACGTCGTGTGGCTCGTCTCCCGCGCCCGTCACAGCCCCGCGATCGGTCATGCCACCAGTGCGGGTCGTACGCCGACGCCTCCGGTCCCGTCGCCTCACCCGGCATCCGGTACCGCGTGTGTTCCGGCGAGAGCGTCAGCACGGCCGGGCTCCCTCCCGCCTCCCCCACGACCTCGCCCTCCAGCGGTCGAGGTTGTCGCCGGACTCGATCACGAGCTTCGCGCCCGCCGTCGCCTGCACGTCGGCCGGCCGGGGCTCGTGCGGGGAGAGCCGCCGGGGCGGCGATGAGAGCGGGGCGTACGGGCACGGCGAGTACCTCCGGGACGAGAACGGGTCTCGCGGACTCTAACGAGAGCGAATCTCGTTAGCGACGCGCAGTGAGCGCCGCGACGGCGAACACGGCGCCGCCGAGCGCCGCGACGGCGAACACGGCGCCGCCGAGCGCCGCGATCGTCGCGCCCGGCGGCGCGTTGAGCTGCGCCGCGAGCCCGGCCGCCGCGAGCGCGCACACCGCCACCACGGCGGCGAACCGGAGGTCCGCGCCGTGGACCGCGAACAGGCTGCCGAACAGCAGCGTGTCGACGTCCGAGCCTGAGTGGAGACGTTCGAGGCCAGCGTGACACCGGCGGCCGGCGCGCCGACGAGGACCAGCGCTGTCATCACGTCGTACGCGGGGTCCCGGCGCGTCGAGAGGCGCCCGACCGAGAGCGCGAAGACCGCGTCCGCGCCGAGCGCGCCGGCGATCGGCGCGCTGAGCAACAGCACCTCGGCAACGCCGCGGAGGGCGAATGCGTAGGAGAAGGGCGCGAGCACGCCCGATGAGACTGATACCCGTTTATGAGGAGGGCGCACAGTCCGGGCAGAACCCGTGCAGCGTGACGTCGTGATCGTTGATCGCGAACGCCTCGCGCCGCGCGACCCGCCGGATCGCGCGCTCCAGCTCATCGTCCGTGAACGGCATCAGCTTGCCGCAGTCGTCGCACACCAGGTGATGGTGGTGCTGCGCTCCGCCTGGATACATCGCCTCGTAGCGCGCGAGCCCGTCGCCGATGTCGATCCGCGTCACGAGGCCCAGGCTGTCGAGCTCGTCCAGCACGCGGTAGACGGTCGCGCGCCCGACGCGCCGGCCGCCCGCCTTCAGCGCGTCCTCGATCTCGATCGCCGAGCGGGCGCACTCCTGGCCGTCGAGCAGCTCGATCACCGCGCTGCGCGCGCCCCCGCGCCGGAACCCGGTGCTCGCGAGCCGCTCGTGCGCGTACTGCGCCCAGACCGGTGCATCAGCCTTCGCCATCGCCTGCGAGTCTAGTTCCGAGCCGCCGCCGGGCTCGATCGCTCGGGGTCACGCCTCGGGCGGGAGCAGCGCGAGCGCCTCGAGCTCGAAGCGCAACTGGCGGACGAGCGCATGGTGGCCGAGCCGGTGCTCGAGCATCTCCAGCGACGCCCAGTAATGGTCGAGCTTGTCCTGGTCGAGCGCGCGCGGCTCGCGCACGAGGGCGAGGCGCAGCTCGCGCGCCTTTGCGACCTTGTCGGCGGCGTAGACGGCCGCGGCGTCCGCGCTGCCGGAAGCGACCGACTCGCGCAGGCGCGCCTTGCGCTCGGCATAGCCCCCGCCGCCGGGCGGCTCGGACACCGCGCACACGAGCGCCGCGACGTGCGCGCCGAACCGCCGCTCGAGTTCGCCGTACTCGACGTCGGTGTCCTCGATCACGTCATGCAGCACGCCCGCCGCGACCACCGTGTCGGGGTAGCCGCGCCCCCGCAGCAGCTGCGCGACCTCGAGCGGATGCAGGATGAAGGGCGCCTGGTCGGCGTCGCGGACCTGGCCGGCGTGCTGGGCCGCCGCGAACTCCAGCGCGGTGCGCGTGACGGGCAGCTCTTCTACGAAGCTGGGGAACCGGCGCACGCGCACCGGGATAGCAGCGCACGGGGTGAAGGTGGGCTGCGCGTTCACCAGACCATCACGCTCGCTCGGCGGCCTGGTCGGTCGCCCGCGTCACCGCTCTCCGGTCAGGGTCAGGTGCTGCTTGAAGACCTGGGGAGCGAGCGTCGCGCCGGTCACCGCGACGCGCACGGTCACGCGCACGCGGCGGTGGCGGGTGAGCATGCGGCGCCCCGCGGGCGTCAGCCGCAGGCGGAGCGTGCGCGCATGGCGGGCGGGCAGCGTCGCCGCGACCCTGCCGACGGTGGTCGACCGGGCCAGGACGGAGCCGCGCATCGAGCACGCACTCGGGCAGCGGAGCGCGAGCCGGCCGAACGTGCCGTCGCCCTCCGGCCGCGTCCGCAGCGCGTTCAAGCGCGCGGCGCGCGACGGCTTCAGAGCGGCGCGCGGTGGGGCGCCGATCGCCGGCGGAAGGCCCGTGAGCCGCTGCCGCGGTGCGGCCGCGGCGGCGTCGAATCCGCCGAGCGGCGTGAAGGCGGCGGCGCTCCCGTCGGGCGCGGCGGTGTAGAGGAACGGCGTGCGGGTCCCGAAGTAGCCGCTGACGCCGGCGCCGACGATCCCCGCCGGCGAGGCCGCGAGATCGGTGAACGCCGCGGGCAGGCTCCCGAACGCCCTGAAGTCGGCCTGCACGTCAGGCGCGAGCGCCGCCGAGTAGGGCGCGAGCGCCGGCTGCAGCCCGGTCGCCTTGCCGTACCGCGAGCCGGCCACGAGCCAGCCGCCGGACGGCCGCCGGGCGAGCACGGCGCCGGTGAGGCCGAGCGCGTGGGTCCCGCAGGTCGCGGCCAGCGATGGCAGCGCCACGCACTGCAGCCCGGAGCTCCGTACCGCGACCGCCTGCGAGCCCGCGGCCTTGACGTCGGTGAACGCGCTGTCGCCCGCGCCATAGGTCTGCTGCCCGAGCGGGTGCAGCTGGTCGTCGAAGCGGAAGAGCGCCGCGCTGGTGCCGGAGAAGCCCGACACGACGACGCTGCCGTCCGGGGCGGCGTCCACGGCCGAGAAGCCGGTCGCCTGCCCTCCCCCCACGAGCCGCGAGCCCACGACCTGGCAGGTGCTCTCGTCGATCGCCGCGATCACGCCGCGGCTCGGGTTGCCGAGCGTCGCGCCGGCGAGGAAGATGCGCCCGCCGGACTCGACCGCCCGGCCGGGGACGAGCGCGGCGCCGAACTGGTGCAGCGCAATGCCGGTGAACCCGCACGGGCGCTGCAGCGTGCCGGTGGCGGCGTCGAGCTTCGCGACGGAGAGCGCGCCGTTGGCCGAGCCGATCGCGAAGACGAAGGGGCCCGCGGGCACGATGTCGGTCAGGGTGTCGAGCGTCCCCGGTGCGGCGTCGAGCTTCCACAGCCAGTCGAACCGGCCGGCGGCGGTGTCCCACTCGCCGGCGACACCGGAACGCAGATCGGTTGGCGAGCTCGCCGAGCCGGCGATGAACGCTCCGGTCCCGCCCTGGGCGACGGCGCTCAGGTCGGCGTCGGAGGCGAAGGCCGGAGCACACGCGAGCAGCGTGGCGAGTGCTGTGCTGAGAAGGAGGCGAAGCACGGAACTGACACCTCTGTCGGCGGGACTTGCCCGGCACGGTTCGTCGTGCCGGACGGGGCGGGACCTCGGCGCTGCCTGCCGAGCTCCGAGGTGGCACGCTCGGGCCGCAGATCCCCCCGCCGCGTTTCGGCGGCGGGGGATGCGGCGAGACTCCGGCTAGCAGGCATCCACCGGGTCAGGCAACGTAGCCGCACGGCCGAAGGGCTGCCATACGGCCTCGCTGAGCCGCTGGGCGATGATCATGTTGGTGGCCCAGGTGCCCAGTGCCATGCGGGTTATTGCGATTCCAGAGCCGCTGGAAGCGGCGAACTGTGACGGGTTCATGTGTGTACGGGTTCCTTTCAAACGGTCCGTACATCTCTTGTAGCCACGGCTCCGCCGGAAGACACGCTGCGCCAACCCGTTCGGGCGCGGCAGATGAAGGCTCAGGCGACGTCGGCGTCTTGCTGTCGACGCGCATGCGCCGGCCTACGGGATCGCGCCGAGCAGTCGCTCGCCGGCACGAGATTCGGTTCTGAGGGCCCCCCGGTCGCACCCCTGGCCGGGTGCCGGATCAGCGGGGGGCGCCCTGCAGGAACATCAAGACCGCCTGCACACGGCGGTGCCCGCTCCGCTCCGAGGAGAGCCTGAGCTTGTGGAAGATGCTCGTGATGTGCTTCTCGACCGCGGCCTCGGAGATCAGCAGCGACTCGGCGATGCCCTGGTTGGACTTGCCCTCGGCCATCGCGGCGAGCACGTCGTGCTCGCGCGCCGTCAGCTCCCCGACCGGCCCGTCCGGGCGGCGCGGACCTATCATCCGGGTGACGAGCTCGGGATCGAGCACGCTGCCGCCGGCCGCGACGCGCCCGACGGCGTCCACGAACGCGTCGACGTCGCCGACCCTGGTCTTGAGCAGGTAGCCGACGCCCTCGGCGCCCTCGCGGATGAGCTCCAGCGCGTAGCGCTCGCTCAGGCTCTGCGAGAGGACGAGCACGCCGGTGCCGGGCAGGCGGCGGCGGAGCTCGATCGCCGCGATCAGCCCGTCGTCGCCGTGGCCCGGCGGCATCTGGACGTCGACCACGACGACGTCGGGGCGGTGCGCGAGCGAGCGGCGCAGGAACGCCTCGGCATCGCCGGCGAGCGCGACGACGTCGAAATCGGCGTCGCGCAGGATGCGCGCCACGCCCTCGCGGAGGAGGACGTCGTCTTCGGCGATGACGACTCGTCGAGCGGTCACTAGCTAACCGTAGCGCCAGTCGAGGCCTCAGGGCTGACGATTTCCGACGCCCCGGACGAGGGGTCGGGAGAGGCCGGGCAATGGGCCACTGGTCCGGCGGGCCTCCGGTGGCAACAGTGATTATCAGTGAACGAGCGAGGACAGCGCCTGATGAACATGCCCCGCACTCCCGAGGCTTCCGCCCGCCCTACTGACCTCGACTGCACCCGCCGGCGCTTCCTGTTCGCCCGCGAGCAGTTGGCGGCGCAGCGGTCGAGCGAACGCTACTTCGAGGTGCGCGACATGCGCCGTTGGGCCACTCCTCGCCCATTCTCCGATATGGCGGACCGTGCCGCGCGCTAGCTGAGCGCGGGCGGCGAAGCCGGGATCCCACCGGCGCCGGCCTCCCCTCCGTCGAATCCCAGCAGGTCCCGGGGGCAATCGGGGCTCGGGTGACGACGGAGCTCGACAGCGGCGGCGCCCCCTCTCGCCGCCGTTTGGCGTCGGTGGGATCCGGGCTCCGTCGCCCGGTCTCGAAAGAGCACCCGGCGTGTTGAGGTTCGTCGCGGCGGCCATCGCCGTCGCCGCGCTCCGGCTGCCCGCGGCCTTGGCCTCGGCCGCGGGCTGCCCGGGCGCTTCTCCGGCACCCGCCTCGCTGACCCCGCGTCAGCGGGCGGTCGCCGTGGTGTGCGAGTGCAACGCGAAACGCGGCGCACACGGACTCGGCGCGCTGCGGCTGGACGCCGGCGGATTGCTCGTGATCCGCGTCGGCCGCGACACGGGGGCCTCCGGTCGGGGGCCGGTTGTTGAGTTGCGTATACGCGAGTCGCGCGCGCGGGCGCCGCTGATGCCTTGCCGCACCGCGGGCGGGTGCGGCGACGACGTCGCCGAGAGCCGCGCGGGGCGCACCGGCTCTGCAAGAGCCGGCGGCGATGGCGCCGGCCCGGGGGTCCGGAACTGCGCCCCGAAGGCGAGCGCAGCAGTGACGCCGCACCGAGCCACTCGAGCGCCGCGCCGCGCTCGGCACGCAACTGTGCGCCGAAGGCGCCGCATCGAGTCACGCTGAGCGCGGCGCCGTGCCAGTTCTGCAACTGCGCATCGAAGGCGAGCCCGACAGTCACGCCGCGCCAACCGCGCGAACTAGGCGCCGCGCCGGGCACCAAACTGCGCACCGAAGACGAGCCCAACAGCGACGCCGCGCCAAGCCACGCGAACTCGGCGCGCCGCCAGCCCCGACTGCTCACCGCGGCGAGCCCGGCGGCGGGGGCGCCAAGCACGCGAAGTCGGCGCCGCGCCGGGCACGGAACTGCGCATCGAAGGCGAGCCCGGCGGTGGCGGCGCCAAGCCACGCGAGCTCGGCGCCGCGCCGGGCACGGAACTGCGCACCGAAGGCGAGCCGGCCGTGACGCCCCACTGCGCCACGCGCGCAGCGTCGCGCCAGCTCCGGAACGGCGCATCGAGGGCCGGGGCCGTGACGTCGCGCAGGATCGCGCCGAAGACCGCGGTGGCGCCGCATCGAATCCCTCGCGCGCGGGCGCGCGAGTGAGTCGAGTGGTGGCGTGTCCGCCACGTCGCGGCGAAGGCGAGCGCGGCATTTGGAGCCGCGCCGAGGACCGCCCCGGGGTTGCGCGGGGTCCGGAACTGCGCATCGAAAGGCGAGCCCGCGGCAGTCCGCCGAGCCCGGCGAGCGCGCGGAATATCGAAGGCGCGCGCGCCGCGACACGGCGAGCGGAGACGCCCGCAGAGCTGGCCGCCGCTCGACGAGGAGATCCGGCGGCTCGCTACGACTACCGCGCCGCTGTCGCGGCGTGCGAACCAGACCCGCATCCCTTACCAGCGCAGTTCGCCGATCCGCCGCGCCGGCGAAGGACCTCCGGCCGCCCCGGGAGCCTGGGCGGATCGACGGGGAGGGCAACGTCGCTCCCCGCGCGAGTCGCGCCGGACACGGGCTGACGCGGGCGCGGGCCGGGCCAGAGCGGCCCGGCGGCCCGGCGGGCTGGGGGGCGCCTTCAGCGCACGTGCACCGTGACCGCCCGAGACACGCCGAAGTTGGCGCGCGAGGGGCCTGCGGCGGCGCTGAGGCGGTACGTGCCGCGCTTGATCCTCCGCGCCAGCACCGGGCTCTTGAGGCGGACCGTCTGCCGTGCCCCCGCCTTGCCGGCCTTGAAGACGTTGCCGTACACGGTCTTGCCGGCGCGGGAGAGCGTGACCCGGACGACGGTGGCGCCGGTGGGCACGATGAAGGACACGCGGATGCCCTTTCGGCGTACCGCCGTGCGCTTGATCGTCGATGCCGTACGCAGTCCGGTCAGGCGCAAGGCCGGCGCGGCCGGGTTCGACGGCGTCGCGCCCCCGCCGGCGCCGGGAGTCACGCTGACCGCGCCGCCGACCGTCCGCTTGGTCAGCGTCATCGGCACCCCGCCGATGTGCGCGCCGGCGCCGGTCGCCACGTCGGGCACGGCGTAGACGGCGTTCAGGGTCAGGGTCCCGTCGGCGAGCCCCGACAACTGCGAGAGCGGGAATGTCGCCGACCAGGTCCCGTCGCCGGCGAGGGTTGCGGTCGCGGCCGGGGTCGACGCCTTGCCGTCGGTCACCCCCACCGTGACGCCGGAGGCGAGCGGCTGCGTGATGCCCGACACCGTCACGGCGGAGTTGCCGCCGCCGGCGGCTCCCGTGATCGCGTTGCGCGCGAACACCTCCAGCGAGGTGCAGCCCGGGATGGGACCGCCCGAGCCGGCGGCCGGCGACCCGTCAGGCGGCACGACGGCGGACGGGCCGTTCGGCGAGATCACGATCGTGTCACCAGGGAGCAGGTCGGGCGTCAGTCCAGCCCCGCCCGGGAGCGAGAGCTTGCCCGGCTGCCAGCAGTCGCCGCCCGGGTTGAGCGCCGTCGGCGTGGTCGTGTTGACCGTGAACGGCAGATACGGGTTGGCGTTCGCCGTGTACTGCCCGATCACGACAGGGTTGCCGGTCGTGGGGTCGCGCCGCAGCGCCTGCAAGGTGGTCGTGCCGTTCGCGATCCCGGTCGCGATGATCGAGTCGGTACTGGAGTCGGCCGACAGCGTCGGTCCCTGCGCCGCGGCCGGAGCGGCGAGGGCGGCCGAGCCGAGCGCGGCCGCGGCGCCCGCGCGCAGGCAGCGGCGAAGTGAGGTGTGCATCGGGGGGTCCTGAGGGGTCCGGGGGCAGAGGAGACGCCAATGTCGCCTCGCCGCACCACGGCGGCCACTGGACCATGGACCTGCCCGGCCTAGTCCCCGGTGTCGCCGGCCGCGATCAATCCGCTCTCGTAGGCGAGCGCCGTCAGCCGCGCCCGATCGCTTACGCCGAGCTTGGCCAGCGCTCGCGCGATGTGCGTCTTGACCGTCGCCGCGCTGAGGTCCAGCCGCGACGCGATCTGCGGATTGCTCCACCCGTACGCGAGCAGCGCCATCACCTCGCGCTCGCGCGTCGTCAGCTCCTGGAGCATCGGCGGCGTCTCCCCGAGGTGGCGCGGCTCGAGCGCGGCGACGAGGTGACCCGTGAACGGCGGCGCCAGGAACGCACCGCCCGTGGCGACCGCGCGCACCGCGCGCACCACATCGAGCGGCTCGCCGTCGCGCAGCAGCAGCCCGTCGACGCCCGCGCGCACCGCGGCGCGCGCCTCGGACGCGTCGACCGAGCCGGTCAGGAGCAGGACGCCGACCTGCGGCAGGCCACCGATCATGCGCGCCAGCTGCAGCGCGCCGTACCCCGGCACGCGGTCGTCGAGGAGGACCACGTCGGGGAGCAGCGTCCGCGCTCCCACGAGCGCCTGCTCGCCGCGCGCGGCCTCGCCGACGACGACCACGTCGCCGTCGGTCTCGAGCAGCAGTCGCAAGCCCGCGCGCGCGATGCGGTGCTCCTCGACGACGAGCACCTCGATCGCGCCGCGGCGCTCGGTCACGCTGCGCCGGCCACCGGCTCAGGCTCCGCGGCGCTCGGGGCCGAGATCCCTGCGGTGTGCGCCAGCGCGATGGCGGCGGTGCGGGAGTCCACGTCCAGCTTCTGGAGGATGTTCGAGACGTGGAACTTGACCGTCCGCACGCTGATGAACAGCCGCTCGGCGATCTCGCGGTTGCGCAGCCCCGCGATCATCAGCTCGAGCACCTCGCGCTCACGGTCGCGCAGCTCGGCCAGCCGCTTCTCGGCCGGTGTCTCCGGCGCGGCCGCGGCGTCGTGCAGCGGCAGCCGGCACACGAGCGTGGTGCCCCAGTTCGGCCGCGAGTCGAGCTCGATCTCGGCGTCGAGTCCGCCGAGCCGCCGCTCGACGTCGGCGAACGTGCCGCGCGACTCCGCCACGTCGAGCCCGGTGCCGTTGTCGGCGACGGTCACGGCGAGCGTGGAGGCGCTGAGCCGCCAGAGGACGCGCAGCTTGTCGGCGCCCGGCCGGCGCGCGGCGCGCAGGCCGGCGGCGGTCGTGACGATCCGCGCCGCCTGGGCGATCGCCCGCGGCACCTGCACGCCTTCGTCGGCGTCGAGGTCGGCGAGCACGCGCAGGCGGGCGGCGTGGACGATGCCGCGCACCTCGCTCTCGGTCTCGCCGAACGCCATGCCGAGCAGCACGCGTCCGGTCTCGTCGGGATGCTCGTTGATGGACTCGAGGTCCAGCAGCGCGCGCGAGGCGAGGTCGATCGACTCGCTCACCGCGGGCGGCGCGGTCCGCGAGCCGCCGGCCCAGGTGGCGCCGCGCAGCGTCTGGAGCACGCTCGACAGCGTCGCCGCATGGCGGCTGTTGAGCTCTGCCCGGACGCGCTCGCGCTCCTGGCTGACGGCGCGCGAGAACGCGAGCGTCCCCGGCGGCGGGTCGTGGTCGACGCTGCGCGCCCGCGCGGCCGCGAGCATCGAGATCAGCATCGCGGCGCGCTCGGCACGGGGATCGAGCTCGAGCTTGCCTTGGGCGGCGATGACGAGCGCGACGGTGAGGCGTCCGGAGGTCGCGATCCACCCGGCCAGGTCCAAGCCGCAGTCGAGCTTGGAGATCGGCAACCGGGCCACCGCGCCCTCGGCGACGGTGCCGGCGTCGGCCAGCCGGCTCCAGGCGATCGACGCGAGGCCTTCGCGCAAGCCGCGCGAGGCCGCGATCTGGACGGGGAAGCCGGGGGAGGCGGGCGTGACGAGGATCAGCGCGTCGTGCGCGAGCACGGGCGCAAGCGCCGCGCGAGCGCGCTCGGCGACGTCAGGGCCGGCTGCCGCGACCAGGTCGGCAAGCGCGCCGGGATCCACACCCTCCCCCGTACGCGTGAGCGACGGAGGGGGAACGTGGACCGAGCGCAGCGTGCGCCCTTCGCGGGCCGGAAGGGGTCGGGTCTGGGCATGGCGATGTCGCATGACTGGACCAAATGCTCCACGACCGCGCCCCGTTCGTCATCGGCCATACGGCGGCTCTTGCGCGTCCCCCGCCGGGGGTACGAGCCGGGCGGGCACGCCACTTCGGCGTAGTGGCTCACTGTGCGGTTCGCGGCTGCCCCGACCCTCGGGCGGGCACCGCTGGCGCTCGGTCCAGTCGCCCGGTGCCTCGACCCAACCTAGCTTGGCGATTCGCATCGGCGCGTCCACCTCGAACACGGCGCCGCCACTTTAGGAGATCGGAGATTCGCGGATGAGCATCATCGTCACCGGAGCGTCAGGCCAGCTCGGCCGGCTCGTCGCCGAGGAGCTGCTCGAGCGCGTGCCCGCCGACGAGCTCATTTTCGTCACGCGGCACCCGGACGCGCTGGACCACCTGACCGCCCAGGGCGCCCAGGTCCGGCATGGGGACTTCGACGCGCCCGAGTCGCTTCCCGGAGCGTTCGCCGGCGGGAAGCGCATGCTGCTGATCAGCACGCTCTCGATCGGCCGGCGCGTCGCCCAGCACCGCGCCGCGATCGAGGGCGCCAAGGCCGCCGGCGTCAAGCACGTCGTCTACACCTCGTTCCCGAAGCCCGAGGCCGGCCACCCCGTCGGCCCGATCGCGACCGAGCACGGCGAGACCGAGGCGATCCTGCACAACAGCGGGCTCGACTGGACGGTCATGCGCTACGCGACCTTCGCCGAGCTGCAGGTGCCGCCCGGTGCGCTGGCCGTCGCCGGCGGCAAGCTCTACACGAACGCCGGCGAGGGCCGGCTGGCCTCCGTCTCGCGCCGCGACTGCGCGCGTGCGGCCACCGCCGCGCTCACGACCGAGGGCCACGAGGGCCAGACCTACGACGTGACCGGTCCCGAGGCGCTCACCCAGAGCGAGCTCGCCGACCTGCTCGCCGAGGTCAGCGGCAAGCCCGTCAAATTGGTGCCCGTCGGGGATCGGACACTCACCTGGGGCCTCACCCGGGCAGGGGCGCCCAAGCCCGTGGCGCGGTCGATCGTCGCGTTCGGCAAGGCGATCCGCGAGGGCTACTACGACGTCGTGGACCCCGCGTTCATGCGCCTTACGGGCAGCCAGCCGAGCTCGCTGCGCGACGTCCTGATCGCCCACCGCGGCGACCTGGTGGGCGTGTGATGGTAGGGCCTACCCCACCCCTTGCTCCGGTCGGTCCGACACCGCTTTCCGGAGGGCGCCCATGGTTCCTTCGGGCGACGACGGGGAGACTGGCCGCATGCCAGTCCGGCACACCCACGCCCCCACATCCGGGGTGGCTCCGGTGAGCGCCGCCGGCGCGGATCTGCGCGTCGGCGTGCTCTTGGTGGACAACCAGGACATCGTCCACGTCGGCTTGCGCGTCCTCCTGCTCCGGCAGCCGTGGGTCACGCGCGTCGTGAGCGCCCGCCGCGGCGGTGACGCCGTGCTGCTCGCCGAGCGTCATGCACCGAAAGCCGCCCTCGTCGACCTGTTCGTCGGCGAGGAGTACGGCATCCACATCTGCAGTGCGATCCGCGAGCGCGCGCCGGGGACCCGCGTCCTGCTCACCTCGAGCACCTCGACGCTGACCCAGCACGCGGCGCGCGTCGCCGGCGCCGCCGGCTTCATCGCCAAGGACTGCACGGCCGCGGAGCTGCTGTCCGCGATCCGCGCGGTCGCCGCCGGTGGCCAGCGGTTCGTGTGGAGCCCCGAGGTCGCCCGCGGTCCGTTGTCGCGCCGCCAGCAGCAGATCCTCAACCTGATGGCCGAGGGAGCGACCAACCCCCGCATCGCCGACGAGCTCGGCCTCTCGGTCGACACCGTCAAGCACCACACGACCCTGATCTACAAGCGCCTTGACGTCCCCAACCGCGCGGCCGCCGTCCACCTTGCGCAGCGGCTAGGCCTGCTGTCGGGAGCACAACTCTCACTCGCGGGCGGACCGGGGCCTACCCGACACCCTGCGCAGCCGCCGATCCGGCGGGCTGCCTGAATCAGGAGAAGCACCATGACGTCCGAGCCACTGCGCGACCGCGAACAGATCCTCAACAGCATCCGTGAGAGCAATGAGCAGATCATGGCCGCCGGACGCCAGACGCGGCTCGAGCTGCTTGAGGCGTTCGAGCAGGCGCTCAGCGCGTTCGCCGACTCGCAGGAGAAGCTCGCGGACCAGAGCGAGATCGAGTGGCTGAGCCGGCTCCTGCGGGCGCAGGCGACGTTCACGCGCGACATGACCGACGCCTCGAGCAAGTTCGCGCGCCAGCTGCTGGAGAACTGACGAGCCGTCACCACGTGATCAGGTTGGCTCGCCCGCGCCGGCTGGGAGGGCGCGGGCGAGCTGCGCGCGCGACGTGATGTCGAGAGAGCCCGAACGCCCGGCTCAGCGCGGTGCGCTGGGCTCGAGCATCGGGCCAAGGGTCCAGCCTGATCTCCGCCGGCAGCGTGCCTGAGCACGCCGACTCGACGGTAGCTCGCCGAGACGCGGGCGCCGCCTGTCCGGCGGACCCGAAGCGGTATGACCTTCGGCCGACGACCGCGGCCCCGACGGTCGGTCACTGTCGCCAGATGACCACCGTCCCGTTGAGCCGTCTCGACGAGCTGTTCCTGATCCTCGACCACTGCGAGGAGCCATGGACCGTGCACCTCGAGGCGCGCGTCGCCGGCCGGCTCGAGCCCGACCGCGTCGCCGGCGCCATCCGCGCCGCCGCGCAGCGCCATCCACTGGCGCGCGCACAGCTCGCCACCTGGCGCAACGGCGACTTCGCCTATCGCTGGGAGATCGCCGAGGAGCTCGCCGATGTCCCGCTCGACATCGCGTGGTGCGATGATGACCAGGCGCTGGACGCCGCACGCGAGCGGCTGCTCGGCCGCAGCCCTTCGCTCGACGCCGCGCCGCCCTTCGCGCTGCTGCTCGCCCACGGGCCCGCGAGCGACACGCTGGCGCTGAACCTCCACCACGCGGCCGGCGACGGCATGGCCGCGGCGCGTCTGATGCGCTCGATCCTGCGCGCGTACTCCGGCATCGAGGACCCCGTCCCGCCGCTGGACCCGCTCGCGGTGCGCGACGTGCGGGCGCTCGCCGGCGCCGCATCGCTGACGGACCGCTTCGCGCGCTCTCGCGCGATGGTCCGGCACTCCGCGACCCAGTGGGGACCGCCCGCCCGGCTCGCGACCGACGGCGGCGGGGACCGCGCCGGGTACGGCGTCGAGACGCTCGCGTTCACCCCGGCCGAGACGGCCGCCGTGCGCGATCATCGCGACAGCGACTGGACCGTCAACGACGTGCTGCTCGCCGCGCTCGTGATCACGTGCCGGCGCTGGAACGAGGAGCACGGGCGCCGGGCGCGGCGCGTCTCGCTGTCGATGCCGGTCAACCTGCGCCCGCCCGAGTGGCGGACCGAGATCGTCGGGAACTTCGCGTCCTACGTCACGGTCTCCGACGGCCTCGCCGACGACCTCGATCACGCGCTCGCGGTGATGGGCCGCCAGACGCGCGCGATCAGGCGCGACGGCCTGGCCGGCGTCGTCGTCGACCTGCTCGCCGGCAACGCGTTCCTGACGATCGGCGTCAAGCGCCACCTGCCCGAGCTGATCCCGCTGACCGGCAACCGCGTCGTCGACACCGCGAGCCTGTCGAACCTCGGCGTGCTCGACGACTTCGGCTGCGACGTCGAGGACGTGTGGTTCTCGCCGCCCGGCCGGATGCCGCTCGGCGCCGCGATGGGGGCGCTGACCTACGGCGACCGGCTGCGTCTCACGCTGCGCTATCGCCACCCACAATTCGGCGCGGAGGCCGCGCGCGCATTCATGGATCGCTATAAGGACATCCTGCTCGGGTGACCCTGTGTCCACTCGGACCGGCCTATGGGCCAGTCGCGCGCACGCGCGCGCGAGGCGAGTATGGCCGCGCCCATGCCGACCAGGGGAAGCGTGATTGACCGTGGCGACCATCGTTAACGAGCAGGCGTATGCAGAAGGCCAGTCGGAGCTCAAGGGTCGCGTCGCCCTCGTGACCGGAGGGACGCGGGGCATCGGGGCGGCGATCTCGCGGGCCCTCGCGGCCCACGGCGCGACCGTCGCCGCCGGCTACGGGAGCAACCGCGAGCGGGCCGAGAAGCTGCAGACCGAGCTCTCACGCGACGGCATCGCGATGTCGATCCACCAGAGCGACGTGGGCTCCGCCGAGGAGTGCCGGCGCACGATCGGCGAGGTCATCGAGCGTCATGGTCGGCTCGACATCCTGGTCAACAACGCCGGCATCACGGCCGATCGCACCGTCTTGAAGATGTCCGACGAGGACTGGCACAAGGTCCTGGCGGTCAACCTCTCGGGCGCCTTCTTCACCGCTCAGGCGGCGCTCGCGCACATGGTCGAGCGCGGCAGCGGCCGCGTGGTGAACATCTCCTCGATCATCGGGCAGACCGGCAACATCGGACAGGTCAACTACTCGGCCTCCAAGTCCGGCCTGTTCGGGCTCACGATGTCGCTCGCCAAGGAGGCCGCGTTCGCGCTCAAGCGCGCCGGCAAGCTGTCCCCCCACGGCGCCAACATCACGGTCAACGCCGTCGCGCCCGGGTTCATCGAGACCGAGATGCTCGAGTCCGTGCCCGAGAAGGTGCTCGACGGGATCCGCGCCCAGGTCCCGCTCGACCGCCTCGGCCGCCCCGAGGAGGTGGCACGCGTCGTGCGCTTCCTCGCCGCCGACGCCTCGTCGTACATCACGGGGCAGGTGTGGGCGGTCAATGGCGGCATGGAGATGTGACGACGATCCGCGGCATGTGATCGCGCAGCGGCTCGCCGCGGCCAAGGAGCAGCTCGCCCGCACGATCGTCGACCGGCTCCGGATCGACATCGTCAGCTACCGCCTGATCGAGGGCGAGCCGGAGTTCGACGACGCCGTCGCGTTCTCAGTGCGCTGCATCGAGGCGCTCGTCGAAGGGATCCTGGGCGGCGAGGGCATCTCGCAGTCGCTGCTGCGCGACACGCGCGAGATGGCGCGCCAGCTCGTCACCCAGGGCGTCTCGATGAACGCGATGCAGCACAGCGGGCGCGTCTTCGGCGCGTCGATCTGGGAGGCGGTGGTCGCCTCCGTCAGCGGCGGCGACGAGGCCGAGCGCGACGCCGCGATGGAGATCGGAGGGCGGATCTGGCGGCTCGTCGACGTCATCTCCAACACCGGCGCGCACGCGTACCTCGACGAGATCACCGACCGCGGCCTGCTCGGCCGGCAGCTGCTCGACGCACTCCTGGCCGGCCGCGGCGACACCGAATTCGTCCACCGGCTGGCGCGCACGCTGCATCTCAGGCTCGGCGACAGCCACGCCGTGGTGCTGATCCGCGGCGACGGGGTCCCGATCGAGGAGGCGCCGGAGCGCCCGTTGGCGACGCGCGTCGCCCTCGACCACATCGTCGAGGCGGCGCGCAGCCGCCTGCGGCCATCGTCGGGCTCGCTGCTCGCCGGCATCCGGCTCGGCGACGTCGTTGCCCTGTATCCCGTGTCGGGCCCCGACGAGCTGCGCCGCGTGCGCCACGACTCCGCGACGCTCGCGCGCGGGCTGAGCGTCGACGTCAGCATCGGGATGAGCGGCTGGCACGAGGGCCTGGCGTCGATCGGCCTCGCCTACTCCGAGGCGCGCGAGGCGGTGGAGATCGCGGTCGGCACCGGCATCCGCGGCCGCGCGATCACGCTCGAGGAGGTGCTGGTCGACCATATGCTGCGCTCCAGCTCGCACGCGCAGCGACTGCTCGACGCCGCGCTGCGGCCGCTGCTGGACTACGACCGCGAGCACAGCGCGGAGCTGGTCGAGACGCTGCAGGCCTATCTCGCGGCGGGAACGAACCTCACACAGAGCGCCCGGCTGCTGACCGTGCACCCCAACACCGTCGTGTACCGGCTGCGCCGCATCCGCGAGCTGACCGGGCGCGACCCGCAGTCGATCGACGAGCTGCTGGTCCTGTTCCTGGCGCTGAAGCTGAACGAGCTCAGGTCGCCGTGGTGATCGTCGCGCCGAGGACGGCGGCGACGGCGCGCGGCCCAGGTCCCGCGCCGAGCAGGAGCGTGTAGTGGTTGGCGCCCGCGACGTTCTCCACGCGCGCGTGCGGGTGGCCGGCGACGAAGGCGTCGATCAGCGGCTGCGGAAGCGTCGGCATCGCGCCGTCGAACGCCCGAGGGGCGCGCATCAGCACCAGCGGGGCACGGACGCGGTCGATCGCGGAGCGGGCGAACTCCTGGTGCACGAGGTCGGAGATGTCGCCGCGGACGGCGTCCTCGGAGACTGCCGCGTGCAGCTCGCCGGCGGTCTCGGCGACGTCGTAGCGGGCGTAGGCCTCGACGTCCTCATCCCAGTCCTCCACGAAGGCGGGATGCCCGCGCCACTGCGCGACGCGCTCGGCGACGGATGCGAACTGGGCGCGGGCGTGCCCCATCGCCGCGTCGACCATCGCCTCGATCAGCTCGTCGGCGATCTCGTCGGGGTACGCGGGGATCGCCAGTCCGCCGTCGAGCAGCACCACCGCCGCGGCGCGGCCGGGATGCTGGGCGGCGAAGCCGGCGGCGACGTAGGCGCCGAGCGAGTGGCCGGCGATCACGGCGCGGTCCACGCCGGCGTCGTCGAGCACCGCCAGCAGGTCGGCGGAGTGCGCGGCCATCCCGAACGGCCCGGGAAGCTCGACGCCGCGGCCGCGCCCGCGCAGGTCGGGTGCGAGCAGGCACACGTCGCCGCCGCGCGTGAGCTCGCGCGCCACGGAGCGCCAGATGACGTGCGAGGACGCGACGCCGTGGATCGCGAGAACGACCGCCCCGGCGTCAGAGGGCGACGGTCCGGCGCGTGCGACGCGCAGCTCGCCACCCGCCACCTCCACCGCGTAGTCGGCGCCGAAGGGGTCGCTCACCCGCGCGTCTCCGCAAGCGGCCGGTCGGACGGCCGCCCGGCGCGGATGCGCTCGGGGCGCGCACGCTCCGGCCTGCGGATCGAGCGCGGCAGCAGCAACGGGCGGCCACATTCGACGCACTCCGGAACACTCACGTAGGGCCTGGGCGCGTACTGTCGCACGCGGCAATCTGGGCAACGCACCATCGGCATGCTTTCATGGTTGCGAGCGCGCGCTCCGCTGTCGTCGGCCCAGGGTGGGCACCTGTGCGTACACCAGTGGGGGTACGTTGTTCCGCCGATCAGCCGAGGCTGTCAGGTGGGCCAGGAGTCGGCCTGATTCCTCCGCCGCATGCTGTCGGCCGAGATGCCGTTCGCTCACAACGGATCCCTGCGCGTGTACTACGAATCCGTCGGGAGCGGTCCGGCCGTGCTGCTCGTGATGGGCCAGGGCATGTCGCTGGAGGCCGGCTGGCGCACGGCGCAGCTGCTCGCGCCCAGCTTCCGGGTGCTCGTCTTCGACAACCGCGACGTCGGCCGCAGCGACCGCTCGCTGTGGCCCTACGTCGTCGCGCAGATGGCCGGGGACGCGATCGCCGTGCTCGATGCCGCCGGTGAGCGCAACGCGCACGTATACGGCGTCTCGCTCGGCGGGATGGTCGCGCAGGAGGTCGCCCTGCGCCACGCCGACCGCGTCACCTCGCTCGTGCTCGGCGCCACCACGCCGGGCGGACCGCGCGCCATCCCCCAGGACCCGCAGGTCCTGACGTTCTTCGCCCGCGTCGGCGCGATGGGTCCGGAGGAGGCCGAATGGGCCGCCGTCCCCTACAGCTACGGCGAGCGCACCCGGCGCGAGCACGGCGAGCGCATCGCCGAGGACATCACGCGCCGGCTGCGGCACGCGCCGGACGCCCTTGCATATCTCCACCAGGTCGCCGCGGCCGCGTCGCACAGCACGCACAACCGGCTGGCCGACATCGCTGCACCCACGCTCGTCATCCACGGCGAGCAGGACCGCCTGCAGTCACCCGAGAACGCGCGATTGCTCGCCGCGTCGATACCCGACGTGGAGCTGCGGTTGTGGCCGGAGGCGGGCCATCTGTACGTCACCGACGAACCGGAGGCCGACCGCGAGGTCGCTCGCTTCCTCGAGCGCCACTCGCCAGGCCAATGAACCGGTGCCAGGGAGGTCAATCACATGCCCGCACTGAGGTGGGCGGCCACGGCCGCCGTCGCCGGCATACTCGCCGGGGACGTCGCCGTCGCCGCAGCGGCCCCGCCGCCCGGCCCATCGCAGGCGCCGGTGCCGGCGCCCGCGGCGAGCCCCACGCCGACGCCCACGCCGACGCCCACGCCCACGCCGACGCCGGCGGCGAGCCCGACGCCGACGCCCACGCCCACGCCCACGCCGACTCTGCCGTTCCCCATGCCGGAGCCGACCGCGAGCGGGACCACGATCTACGTCGTCACGGTCACGACCACGACGACGGCGATCAACGCGCCGATCACCTGGGTCGCCGCGCCGGTCACGACCAACGTCTCCAACCGGACCTCGCCGGCCGGGAGGCTGGAGCAGTCGGGCTCCGGCAAGCGCGCCAGGCTCGAGGTCGACCTGAGCGGCTGCGGCGCGCCCGCGCCGAAGTCCAAGGACAAGAGCGCCCAGCGCGCCCAGCTGCGGCTGCCGAAGTCCGGCACGCTGCTGTTGCGGGTCAACGGCAAGCGCGTCGGCTCGCTGCAGCTGCCGAGCAGCTCGCGCGGCGTGCCGCTGCGGATCGTATTGAGCAAGGACGGCATGCTGACCGTGCGCCGTCCGTCCGGCAGCGTCCTGCACGTGCAGGCCTGCACCGCGAGCAAGGAGGCGTCATGACGCCACTGATCGAAGCCGCGCGGATCGAGAAGAAGTTCGGCTCCTATATGGCGTTGAAGTCCGTCGACCTCGCGGTCGAGGGCGGCAGCGTCCTGGCCCTCCTGGGCCGCAACGGGGCCGGCAAGACGACCTTCGTCCGCATCCTCTCCACCCTCCTGTCCCCTGACGGCGGCCGCGCGACGATCGCCGGCGTCGACGTGGCGCGCGACCCCAGCACGGTGCGCTCGCTGATCGGCCTCGCCGGCCAGTTCGCCGCCGTCGACGACACGCTCACCGGGCGCGAGAACCTCGAGCTCGTGGGCCGCCTCTACGGCCTGCGCCGCAAGGAGGCCCGCTCGCGCGCCGACGAGGTGCTCGAGCGGCTGAGCCTGACCGACGCCGGGGACGCGCTCGTCCGCACCTACTCAGGCGGCATGCGCCGCCGGCTGGACCTCGGCGCGAGCTTGGTCGGCCGGCCGCTCGTGCTGATCATGGACGAGCCGAGCACCGGCCTGGACCCGCGCTCGCGGATGGAGCTGTGGCGCCTGATCGAGGAGCTCGTCGAGGACGGCACGACGCTGCTGCTGACGACGCAGTACCTCGAGGAGGCCGACCGGCTCGCCCACCGCGTCGCCCTGATCGACCGCGGCAACATGATCGCCGAGGGCACGCCGGACGAGCTCAAGCAGCGCGTCGGCGGCGACGTGCTCGAGGTCCGCGCCAACACGACCAGCGACGTCGAGAAGCTCGTCGGCGTGCTCGACGGCGTCGGCTCCGGCCGCCCGGTCCCCGACCTGCGCGACCAGCGCGTGACGCTGCCGACGTCCGAGCGCGTGCAGACGCTGCTGGCCGCCGCGCGGCGGATCGAGGACGCGGGCATCGCCGTCGCCGACCTCTCCGTCCGGCGCCCGTCGCTCGACGACGTGTTCCTCAACCTGACCAGCGCGCCGGCCGCGTCAGAAGTGCCGAGGTCGCGGCCGGGGGAAGCGACGGCGCCGCGCCCACTCGAGTCCTGGCAGGTGACGGGATGAGCGCTCAGCCTTCGACCCATGCGGTGATCGTCCGCACGCGCGGGCGCGGCATCGTCACGTTCGTCCCCGACACGCTGCTGCTCACGCGCCGGCACCTGCTGCGGACCGCGCGCACGCCGCAGATCATCGTCCTCTCCGCGATCATGCCGATCATGTTCGTGCTGCTGTTCCGCTACGTGTTCGGCGGCTCGATCCAGGTGCCCGGCTACTCGAGCTACGTCGATTACCTGATCCCCGGCATCATCGTCCAGACCGCGCTGTTCGGCGGCTCCTCCTCCGCCGTCGGCGTCGCCGAGGAGCTCTCGAAGGGCACGACCGACCGCTTTCGCTCGCTACCGACCAACCGGGCGGCGATCCTCGCGTCGCGCACGCTCGCGGACATGATCCGGCTCGGCTACACGATGGCGCTCGTGATCGTCGTCGGCCTGCTGGTCGGCTTCCAGTTCCACAACGGGCTGTGGCCGACGCTCGGGGGCTTCGCGATCGCGCTGCTGTTCGGCTACGCCTGCGCGTGGCTGTTCACGCTGCTCGGACTGACGGTGCGCAGCGTGGAGGGAGCGACGCTGGCCGGCTTCATGCTCACCTTCCCGCTCGTGTTCGCGTCCTCGGCGTTCACGGCGACGGTCACGATGCCGGACTGGCTGCGCACGTTCGCGGACGCGCAGCCGGTCACGCACGTCGCCAACGCGCTGCGCGCGCTGACGCACGGCGACCCGGCGCACGGCGCCATCCTGCACGCGATCGTCTGGTCCATCGGGATCCTGGTGGCTTCGGCCGTCCTCGCCACCTTGCGCTTCCGGAAGGGATGAGAGCGACGCCGTTCCACACCAGCCATGAGGTCCCCGTCGCCGGGGGCGCTCTGCACGTCGCCCAGAGCGGGCCGGACCCGCGCGACGCCGGCCAGGTCATGCTCGCCGTCCACGGCATCACCGCGTCGCACCAGGCGTGGCGCGCCGCGGCGCGCGAGCTGTCCGGGCGGACCGGCGCATCGGTCCTGGTCCCGGACCTGCGAGGGCGCGGCCGCAGCGCGCGGCTGCCGACGCCCGGGCCGGGCTTCTCCCAGCACGTCGCCGACCTGCTCGCGGTGCTCGACTTCTTCGGGGTCGAGCGCGCGCTGCTGGCCGGCCACTCGATGGGCGCGTACGTCGTCGCCGCGCTGGCCGTGGCGCATCCTGAGCGCGTGTCGGCCGTCGTGCTGGTCGACGGCGGCGCGCCGCTCAAGCCCAAGGAGGACCTCGAGGACCCGGACGCCGAGCTCGAGAAGGCGCTCGGGCCCTCGATCGAGCGGCTCGGTCTGACGTTCGAGACGCCGGAGCGGTACGTCGCCTTCTGGCAGGCGCATCCCGCCTTCAAGGACGCCTGGAACGACGATCTCGACGCCTACGTGCGCTACGACCTCGGCGGCGAGCCGGGCGCGCTGCGCAGCGTCACGTCAGCCGACGCGGTACGCGTCGACGGGGCCACGCTGCTGGTGGACGCGCAGGCGCTGGACGCGGCCAAGCGCGTGCGGGCTCCGCTGCACGTGCTGCGCGCGCCGCTCGGCATCCTGGCCGACGAGAAGGTGCTGGTTCCCGACGACCTGCTGGCCGAGCTGCTGGCGGCGCAGCCGGCGGCGACCGCGGAGCTCGTCGAGGACAGCAACCACTACACCATCCTCATGGGCGCAGGCGCGCCCCGCGTCGCCGCTGCGATCGAGCGCGCGCTAGCGCAGGACTAGCGTGGGACGGCGGGGGGCGGACATCGGCACGTCGGGCACAGCGCGCAGCGCCCTGCGGGCGCCGGGCCGCACGAGGCCGAGCTGGTACGCGATCGCCACGAGCTGCGCGCGGTCGCGCGCGTCGAGCTTGCGCAGCGCGCGGCTGACGTGCGTCTTGACTGTCGCCGGGCTGATGACGAAGCGCTCCGCGATCTCATCGTTGCGAAGCCCGGCCGCCACCAGCGCGATCACCTCGCGCTCGCGCGCGGTCAGCTCCTCGAGCTGCTCGGCGCTGGGCACCTGCGGCTGGGGCTGCGACGCGAACTCGCTGATCAGCCGGCGCGTGGCGCTCGGCGACAGCAGCGCCTCGCCGGAGGCGACGACGCGCACCGCCTGCATCAGGTCGGGCGGCTCGGTGCTCTTGAGCAGGTACCCGCGCGCCCCCGCACGCAGAGCGGCGAACAGTTCGTCGTCGTCGTCGTGCGCGGCGAGGATCATCACGTTGACGTCGGAGCAGCGCGGGTCCTCGTCGAGGCGGCGCGCCGCCTCCAGCCCGCCGCCGCCCGGGAGCTCGAGGTCCAGCAGCGCGACGTCGGGACGCAGCTCGCAGATGAGCGCGACGGCCTCGTCGACGCCGGACGCGGCTCCCGCGACCGCCATGTCGTCCTCGCCTTCGAGCATCGCGGCGAAGCCCGCCCGAACGATGGGTTGGGCATCGGCGATCAGGACCCGGATGGGCGCGGACATGAGCGGCACTAGGACGGGGGCGCCGTTGCGATCCACCTCGAGGGCGACCGGGGACGCGTAGGGGAGCGGGGACATGGTCGAATCCTTCTTGTCAAACTTTGGACCCTCCGAACGGCTAACGAACTCTCTCTCGGGGGCTCGTTTGCCGCCATCCCCCCGAGCCTTAGTTCGCTTTTCCGGAGGACCCCACCCGTGGTGGGGCGCACCGGACTCGACGGGTGCGGCCGGCGGGGCGGCCGGGGTCCCTGCGGATGCGGACTACCTGGAGGCGTGGTGGCACGTCGCCGAGCGGGACGTCGTGGCGGCGCGTCATGCCGCGATCGCGCGTCCATGATGCCTCCCGCGCCTCACTCCTCCAGCACGTAGATCCCCGGCGCCGGCCCGAGCGGCCGGTGGCGGGGACTTCCAGGTTCGGCCGGGGCCTCGCGCTCCGGCCCCGAGCGGGCCAGGAGCCAGTCGGCGTAGCGCGGCCACCACGATCCTTCGTGCTCTTCCGCCTGCGCGCGCCACGCCTCGGGGTCCGCGCCGTCGGCGCTCCCCGCGAAGTAGCGCGCGCGAGGTTTGCCGGGCGGGTTCACCATCGTCTGGATGTGCCCCGTCGTGGTCACGACCACCTCCGTCTCGCCGCCGAGCAGCCGGCTGGTCATGTAGCCCGGCCCCCACGGCGTGATGTGGTCGTTCATGCCCGCGATGATGAAGCTGTCGCATTGCACCTTGCCGAGGTCGATGCGCTCGCCGAGCACCTCCAGGCCGCCCGGGCTCGCGGCCGTGTTGTTGGCGTAGAGCTCCAGCATGTCGCTGTAGAACGCCGACGCCAGGTTCGCACCGTCGTTGTTCCAGGCGAGGATGTCGAAGGCCGGCGGATCCTCGCCCAGCAGCCAGTTGTTGACGACGTAGCTGTAGACGAGGTCGTTCGGCCGCATCCACGCGAACGCGCGCGCGATGCGGTCCGCGTCGTAGACGACGCCCTTCTCCGCGTCGGTGGCGATCGAGCGCAGGGTGCGGTCCGTCGCGATCGCCGACAACGGGTTCGGCAGGCGGCTGTCGATCATCGAGATCGCGAACGTCGCGGTGCGCACCGCGTCGTCCTCGCCGCGCGCCGCGAGATGCCCGAGCATCAGCGCGCCGGTGAGCCCGCCGGCGCACGCGCCGAGCAGGTGGATGCTGTCCGAGCCGGCGATCTGGCGCACGACGTCCATCGCGCGCAACTGCGCCGACACGTGGTCGTCGATGCCCCAGTGGCCGTGCTCCCGGCGCGGGTTGCGCCACACGAGCGTGAAGTAGCGGATCCCGCGGCTCACCATGTACTCGGTCATGCTGCGGCCCGGCGCGAGGTCGAGGAAGTAGTGCTTGTTGACCTGCGGCGGGATCATCAGCAGCGGCCGCTCGCGCACCGTCGCCGTCACCGGCCGGTACTCGAGCAGCTCGAACATCTCTTCGCGGTGGACGACGGCGCCCGGCGTCGCCGCCAGGTTCTCCCCGACCGTGAAGGGCCGGCGGTCGACCTGCTCCGGCATCCCACCATGCCGAAGCAGGTCGCGTGCTGCATTTCGCCAGCCTCTGACGAGGCTGGCGCCGCCGGTGTCGAACGCGCGCTTGAGCGCTGCTGGATTCCCCACCAGCAGATTGCTCGGCGCTGCGGCGTCGACGATCTTGGTCGCGGCGGACTGCGCCCGCGACTCGCGCCGCCAGTCGTCCCGCGGCCGCGTCGCGAGCCGCTGGACGCCGGCGGCCCAGACGAGATAGGCCTGTGCCCAGCGCCGGTACAGCGGGTTCTCCGACCAGGCGGGGTCCGAGAAGCGCTTGTCGCGCGGCGACGGCTCGACATCCGAGGTGCCGAGCGCGACGCGGGCGAGCTCCGTGGCGACGCGGATCGACTCGGCGGCGAAGGCGCTTGGGTCCCCGATGTCCGCGAGCGCGCTCAAGGCGCCGAGCCGGTCACCGCCGTCGAGCGGGGCGACCTGGACGGCCTGCGGGTGGGCGCAGGTCTGCTGCATCGTGAGGCTTGGTGTAGCCGCGCGCCGACGGCATCGTCCACTCGCCGTCATGGGCGATGCCCGAATGGGTGATTCGGGCCTGCCGGAGGCTGAAGTTGGCTAACCGGAGACATACCGTGGCCTGTCCATACCACGACTCCAGACGAGGAGACGTTCCATGACCGACGTGCAGTCCCACGGCGATGCCGACGATCGCTTTGGGGTCCAGACGCTGCTCGACCGCTGGACGGAGTCCAGCCGCCAGGCGACCGAGCGATTCCTCGACGTCTACCAGAAGGCCGTCGCGCAGTTGGCGGACGCGCACGTGAAGACCGCTCGCGCCGTAGACCTGCCCGCCGTCGTCTCGATCGCGGAGACGCAGGCGGCCGTGAGCCGCGACGTCGCCGACGCCTACGTGACCTCGGTGCGCCGGCTGCTCGACCGCTGAGGTAGCTCAGGTCAGGTCAGACCGTACGGCGGGACAGCGGGGGCCCTGACCCCCTGCCGGGAGCATGTCTGCGGTGCTCCGGCCGGAGAGGCCGGGGCCGCCGACAAGGAGACAACGATGACAAAGCGATATCGCCTCGCCGCCCTGGCGGCGGTCGCCGGCACACTCGCGCTCACGGCCCCAGCAGCGAACGCCGCCACCCCGGCGAAGCCGGCCGTCGCACCGCAGTACACCATGACCCTGCCTCAGGCCACGCTCGCCCCGCCGCCGTGGGCGCAGGCGTTCCAGGACGGCGCCGCCGCCGCGGCCGCCGGTTGGAAGGCCGGAGCCGACGCGGGCATCGCCGGCTGGCAGGCCGGCGCCACCGCGGGCATCGCCGGCTGGCAGGCCGGCGCCACCGCCCTCCAGGGCGTGTTCGCCCCGGGCTTCACCGCTCCCGCCGTTCCCTGATCCGCCGGACCAGGCGGGACTGTCACGCGTGACAGTCCCGCCGGTGCCATCTCGCGGGCACCGTTCGGCGGCATGGTCCCGCGCCGGCTGATACCCCTGCTTGCGGTGCTCGCCACCGCGTGCGGCGGCGGCGCGCACCATGAGACGCCGGCGCCTCCCCCGCCGCCGACGACTGTCGACGACCCGGCCTGCCGGCCCCCGCTGCAGCACCCGGATCCGATCGTGCTCGTGCACGGGACGTTCGCGGCGACCGACTGGGAGCTGATCGGCCCCGCGCTCGCGCGCGACGGCTACTGCGTCTTCACCTTCAGCTACGGCGACGGCGGGACCGGCGAGATCGCCCGCTCCGCGCGCCAGCTGCAGGTGTTCGTCGACGACCTCCTCACGCGCATACGCGCGCGCAAGATCTCGATCATCGGGCACTCCGAGGGCGGCCTGATGCCGCGCTACTACGTGCGCTTCCTCGGCGGCGCCGCCAAGGTCGACGACCTGATCGGCCTCGCGCCGTCCAACCACGGCACCGAGAGCCCGCTCGCGCTCGAGGGCGCGGCGTTCGGCTGCACGGCGTGCGCCGAGCAGGAGGCGTTCGGCTCGCCGTTCCTGACGCGCCTCAACGACGGGACCGAGACGCCGGGCTCCGTCGACTACACGGTCGTCGAGACCGCGTACGACACGGTCGTCGTCCCGTACACCTCCGCATTCCTCCGGGGCCCCTCCTCGCGCGTCACCAACATCACGCTCCAGGCCGCGTGCCGCGGCGACACGGCGGACCATCTCGGCATCGCCATCGACCCCGTCGCGCTGCAGTGGGTCGAGAACGCGCTCACGCGCAAGGGTCCGGCCGAGCCCGCCTTCAGGCCGCGTTGCGCCTGACTGTGGGATCCGACTAAGAAACGCGCGGGACCTTCTGGGATCCCGGCATATCCCGGGCACCAACCGGCACTTAGCCTCGGGTTCACCCTAATCCGGTGGGGGGTCCTCCGGCCCACGGGCACCGGTTAGGGCGGTCAACTCGGCGACGGCCAGGCGCTTCGCGTCCGGCCGTGGGGCCGAGCCACGCTAACGCACGAGGCCATGCGGGACTATATGTACGAGAGAGGAACCAGGCGACTGGTGCGAACGGTCTGTGTCGCATTCGTCGCCATCACCGGCGCGATCGCATTCGCTCCGGGCGCCGCTGACGCGGCGACGCTTCCAGGGGGGACTGGTACAACGACGAAGCTGCCGGGACTTCCGTCCTGGACAGGCGCGACGCCGTGGTGGACGAAGCTTCAAGGCTCGCTCAAGAACGTCGGTTGGACGCTTCCGAGCAGTGGGATTCCGCAGCCGCCTGGGAGCGGCGGCGGCGGCACGCTGCCTCCGGTCGGCGGCGGCGGGGGCACCACGCCGCCGACCGGCGGCGGCGGAGGCACCACGATTCCGGTCAGCGACTTGACGAGCTCCGCTCAGGGCAAGTCCTTCAGCGGAAGCTTCAACGGGGCGGGCGGCTCGCGGTCCTACGTGGGCTACGTCCCGTCCACCTACCAGCAGGGCACGGCGATGCCCCTGGTCGTCGTGCTTCACGGATGCACCCAGAACGGCGACGTGATGCGTCAGCTCACGCGCTTCGACCAGCTGGCCGAGGCCAAGGGATTCATCGTCGTGTTCCCGGAGCAGCCCTCGTCGGCCAACTACGCGAGCTGCTGGAACTTCTACCAGGACGCGCAGATGCACCGCGGGAGCGGTGAGCCGGCGCTGATCGCGGGAATCACGCAGTACGTCCAGCAGCAGTACACCGTCGACACCAAGCGCACCTACGTGGCCGGGCTCTCGGCCGGCGGTGCGATGGCGTCGATCATGGGCGCGACGTACCCGGACCTGTACGCCGCGATCGGCGTCGGCTCCGGCTGCGAGTACGACTCCGGAGCGGCCTGCGCGGGCTCCCAGAGCTCCGATCCGACCGCGGCCGCCAAGGCCGCCTACCAGGCGATGGGCAGCTACGCGCGGCCCATGCCCGTGATCGCCTTCCAGGGCGACCAGGACACGACGGTCCCGCCGGTCAACGCGGACCAGCTCGTGCAGCAGTGGCAGCTCACCGCGGCTATGGCCTCGGGGAACGGCAGCGCTCCCCTCAGCGGCCCCGCCTCCACCCAGAACGGGCAGGTCCCGAACGGCCGGTCCTACACGATCAAGTACTACGACGACACCGCCGGCAACGGGCTGGTCGAGTACTGGACCGTCCACGGCATGTCGCACGCCTGGTCAGGCGGCTGCAGCTGCGAGCAGTTCTCCGACCCGCAGGGGCCGGACGAGACGGCGGCGATCTACGCCTTCTTCACGAAGCACCCGATGTAACCGACTACCTGGCCCCCGGGGAAGGCCGCGCGGCGGGCACTCGACGGACCTGGTCCGTCGGGCGCCCGCCGCGCGTGCATCTGGTCGTGGGGCGGCCCGCGCGCGACGCCCGGGCCGCCCCCACCCGGCTGAACCGGGGAGGACTAGTGCGGAAGGCCGGCGGTGCTGGCCTGGACGTACCCCTGCAGCGTGCCGCCGCGGAGCACGAAGGTGAGCAGGCCGCCGCATGTGGCAGCGTTTCCAATCGGGTTCGCCTGGCCGGCCAGGGGGCCGTTGGGGCCGTAGGGGCCGGAGGGACCGTACGGCCCCATCGGGCCGAACGGGCCGAGATCGGTGACGCCCTTCAGGCACAGGTTCGGGTCGTTCAGCTTCGGGAACGTGGGCGTGGGGGCTGCGTTGGCGGCCGCCGGCACGATGCCGGCGAACGCGGCTGCGACCGCGATCGTCGCGGCCAGTCGCTTCGGTGCGTGCATGGTGGTTCCGGACCTCCGTTGGTCTCTCGAGTCTCCTGTTGCAATCCTGACCCCGCAGGAGATCTCATCCGGCTGTCCCGGCGCCCGGTTCGCTCTGCTCCGAGGGCGGTGGATGGGACGCGCGCGCGTGGGTCACGCTTGGTTCATGACCGATGCCGAGCCCGCCGCCGCGATCCACGTGGAGCCGCTGCACGGCCGCTGGGCCGTCCGCCACGCGGCGCACGGCGACCCGCTGTCCGTGCATGACGACTGCGGCGAGGCGACGCGCGTCGCCCACACCCATGCACGCGGTCGCCTGCGGGTCCTCATGCGCGACCTCTACGGCCGCGTCCACGAGATCGCCGCGACCCGGACCGGGGTGGATTGCCAGTGACCCTCGGACTCGAAGTAGAGCGCCGCGAACGACACTCGGAGCAGACATGAGTCAGGGGATCCACCACAGCCTCATCGACGACGTGATGGACGCCTACATCGCGTGGCGCGAGGAATCCGCGGCCGTCGACTGCTCGTACGAGCGCTGGATCGTCGCGTGTTCGTCCGACATGGCCTGCGCGCACGCCGCCTACGTCGCCGCGCTCGACCGCGAGGAGCGCGCGTCGGTGGCCTACGAGCACTCGCTGCGGCGCAGCGAGCTCGCGCATGACCGCGACAAGCGCCGGACCACCTGGTTGCGCAACGCCGCCTAGGAGCCCGTTGAACTTTCCCCGCCGCGCGATGCGGCACGCCCGCGGCGCCGGATTGGCCGGGCCCGTGCCCAGGAAGACGCACCGGTATGCCTAGGCACGGGCCCGGCGCCCGGCATCCACGGGCGCACCACCTCGCGTCGACGGATCAAAGATCAACAGGCTCCTAGCGGACGGCGGCGGTACGCCGCCGTCCGACCCGGACATCGTCAGTGATTGCCGTTGCGGATGACGGTGGCCTGGCCCTGGCCGCCGCCGATGCACAGCGCCGCGACGCCGCGCCCCGCGTTGCGCCGGCGCATCTCGTGCAGCAGCGTGACGAGGATGCGGCCGCCGCTCGCGCCGATCGGGTGGCCCATCGCGATCGCGCCGCCGTTGGGGTTGATGCGCTCGGGATCGATGCCGAGCTCGCGGATGACGGCCAGCGACTGCGCGGCGAACGCCTCGTTGAGCTCGAACAGGTCGACGTCGGCGAGCGAGAGGTCCGCCCTGGCGAGCGCGACGCGGACCGCGGGCACCGGGCCGATGCCCATGATCGCCGGCTCGACGCCGACCGACGCGTGGCTCTCGACCGACCCGAGGGGCTCCAGCATCAGCTCCGAGGCGCGCCGGGCCGACATCACGACGACCGACGCGGCGCCGTCGTTGATGCCCGACGAGTTGCCGGCGGTCACGCTGCCGCCTTCGCGCAGGAACGCCGGGCGCAGCCGGGCGAGCGTCTCGGTGGTGGTGCCGGGGCGCGGGGCCTCGTCGGCGTCGACGAGTCGCACTCCGCGCTTCTCCTCCACTTCGACCGGGACGATCTCGCGCCGGAAGAGGCCGGACTCGAGCGCGCGCTCGGCCTTCTGCTGACTGTCGGCGGCGAACACGTCCTGTTCCTCGCGCGAGACCCCGAAGCGCTCGGCGATGTTCTCTGCGGTGACGCCCATGTGGACGGCGTCGAACGCATCGGTGAGGCCGTCGTGGATCATCGAGTCGATCAGCCGCACGTCCCCCATGCGCGCGCCGAAGCGGCCGGACGGCAGCAGATACGGCGCCTGGGACATGCTCTCCATGCCGCCGGCGACGATGATCTCGGCGTCCCCGGCGCGGATGATCTGCGAGGCCAGCGCGACGCTCTTGAGGCCCGAGCCGCAGAGCATGTTGATGGTGGTCGCCGGCGCCTCCTTCGGGATGCCGGCGGCGAGCGCGACCTGGCGGGCGGGGTTCTGGCCGAGACCCGCCTGCAGGACGCAGCCGAGGAGCACCTCATCGACCTGCTCGGGCGTGATGCCGGCGCGCTCGATCGCGGCCTTGACGGCGTGCCGGCCGAGCTCGGTGGCGGGGACGTCTCGGAACTGGCCGCCGAACGCCCCGACGGGGGTGCGAACGGCGCTGACGATGACGGCTTCTTCCATAGCCGGCGAGGGTAGGTCCGGTGCCCCGCCCCCGGCATTGGCCGTTCGGACAGCCGCGGCAGTCCCTATGAGGCGCGGCAGCGGCGCGAGGCGGCGGCGGCCGCGCGGACGCGCTTGCGGTGGGCCTTGCGGTAGGTGCGCTCAGCCTGGGCGGCGGCGCCGCCGATGTGGCGGCGGGCGGCCGTCAGCCGGCGCCGCGCGGTGCGCTCGGCCTTGCGGGCGGCCGTGACGGCCTTGCGCGCGCGGCGGCACGCGAGCGTGCGCGACATGGACCGGTCGGACACCGGCACGGCCGCGGCCGCGGCGGACGGCGGCGAGCCGGACGCCGTCGCGGGCTGGGAGAGCGTGGAGTTGATGAAGCCGGCGTAGGCGGGGACCAGCGTGTAGACGGCCGGGAGGCTGGTCGAGCACGGCGCGAGGCCGGCGCCCTCCTGCGGGCCATAGCTCGTCACGCCCCACAGCGCAGGGTGCCCGGTCGAGCTGTCGGTCTCTACGAGCGGCCCGCCGCTGTCGCCGAAGCACGCGCCGGTCTGGCCGTTGGTGCCCGCGCAGGTCTGGGTGCGGGGATCGAAGCCGTCGATCAGCGAGCTGCACTCGTCCGGCGAGCGCACCTGCTCGTAGGCCTGCTGAAGCCGGCTCGAGAACGCGGTGCCGTTCTCGTCGGTCGCTCCCCAGCCGGCCGCGTCGGGCGCGCCCCGCGTGTCGGAGTAGCTGCCGCCCGACGTGGCGATCGGCATCGGCGGCTGCCTCGTGGGCGAGACGAGGTGGACCAGGGCGATGTCGCCGAGCTGGTTGTCCGCGTTGTAGCTCGGGTCGGGCACGAAGCGGTCGACGCCGATCACCTGGGCGGACGGATCGTTGTAGTCGGTCACGCCGAGCGTCGCCTGCATCTGCTCGGGCGGCCGGGAGCCGTCGCCGAACGTGCAGTGCGCGGCGGTCACTATCCACTGCGGCGCGACCACCGAGCCGGTGCACGCGAACTCGTGCGCGTCCCCGTTGCCGTCGTGATAGGTGCCGCGAAGGTACGCGATCGACGGCCAGGAGCCGGCGGCAGCCGGCGCGCCGCCGACGATCGCGGGGGCGCCGGGGGCCGCGGCGGCGGGGACGAGCGCGGCGGCGCAGGTCAGCGCGGCGAGCGCGCCCAGCACCCGCCGCGGTCCTCGGCGCCGCAGGACTCGGGGCACGAGCGGTCGCGAGTCGCCCATCAGTGGTGGCGGTTGGCGAGGCGCGACCCCGCGAGCGGAGCCGACAGGAGCAGGATCAGCGCGACGACGCAGGCCCACACCGGGACGGCGAAGCCGCGGACGCTCACCGCGTGTGCGAGGCCGAGCATCTGCGGGATCGTGCGCGAGCTGTGCTCCGGCGGCGTCCCGGTCTTGGACCCGGGGCCGACGGTGTGCGCGGGCTCGGACGCGTGGCCGCCCGCGGCGCGCGCGCCCGGCGGTGCGGGCGGCGCGGCGCCGGAGCCGTTGGCGGGCGCCACCGGCTCCAGGGAGCCGGTCGCCGTGGGGGTCGGCGACGGTCCCGACACCGGCGGCGCGGGGACCCCGCCCCGGCCGCGGTTCGGCGTCGGGTGGCCGCGGTGGTGCGCGGGCGCCGGGGAGTGGTGGGCGGGCGACGGCGCGGACGGCGAGGGAGCGGATGGCGGTGCGGGTGAGGGAGAAGGCCCGCTCGGGGAACCGCCACCGCCGCCGCCGGGGATCGCGCCGCCGCCCGGGCTTGTGCCGGGATTGGGCGTGCTTGGAGGGGAGGTGGGAGCCGGCCGCGACGGCCGCGGGCGCGGCGTCGGGCTCGGCGTGTTGGTGGGCGCCGGCGTCGCGGTCGCCGTCGGCGTGGTGGTCGCGGTCGGCTCGGGGCTGGCCGTCGGCTCCGGGCTCGGCGCGGGCGTCGGCGTGTCGCCGGGGTCGCCCCCGCCGCCTTCGTCGCCGCCATCACCCTGGTCGCCGCCGCCGCCGTGGCCGCCGCCACCGTGGCCGCCGCCACCCTGGTCGCCGCCGCCGCCATCGCCGCCGTCGCCCCCGCCGCCGCCATGACCGCCGCCGTCGCCCCCGCCATGACCGCCGCCGTCGCCCCCGCCATGACCGCCGCCGTCACCCCCGCTGTCGAACGGGGTCCCGGAGAATTCGCCGCTCGGCGCCTGCCCGCCGGCGGATCCACCGCGGCCGTCGTTCGCGAACGGCGTCCTGGACGAGCCGCGACCCGGCACGCGTCCGCCGCCGCGGTTCGCGAAGGCGGCCCCGGACGATCCGGGGCCCGGCGCCTGTCCATCGCCGGGCCGGACCTGGCCGGGGCCGCCATCGCTCGCGAACGCGTCCCTTGAAGACAGGGACGCCGCGGCTTGGAAGCTCGCGAGCTTCACGGTCGTCTCGCCCTGCGGCGAGCTGCCGCCGGCGTGCAGCGCGGCGCAGGTCCCCGCGACGAGGATCGCGAGGCCCAGCGCCGGGCCGCGCCGGCGGAGAAGTCGATCGAGGAGCGCCCGAAGCATCCTTGTCGATGCTGGTCAGGCGCAAAACCCGGGATAGCTGTCCACCGGGCCAGTTCGAATTGACCCGGTCAGCCTGCACGGAAACGCAAGCGGCCCGGGAAACGGGCGGCGGCCCGGCGGCCCGGGACGTCGCCGCCGCATGCGAAGCCGCGGCTACCTGATGAGCACGGTTCTCCGCAGCACGGCGCTTCCGAGCCGCATCTTGAACTCGCCCGCGCCCGCGGTGACCGTGTACCGGCCGGGGACGAGCCTGCGGTTGAGCGCGGCGCTCGAGAGCCGGACCGTCTGGCGCGTGCCCGGCTTCGCGGCCGGGGCGATCACCAGCAGGGCGGTGTGCCCCGGCCGCGCCAGGCGCACGCGCACATACCTGGCGGCGGCCGGGACGATGAAGGAGACCTTGAGCTTGCCGGCGCGCACCGCGGGCAGCGAGATCCTCGACGGCGCGAGCAGCCCGCGGAGCCTGATCGCGGGGACCGCCGGGCTCGCCGGCTGCGACGGCGCGACGGCGGGTGCGGGCGTCGCCTTGTAGACGCTGAACGGGCGGCCGCGGATGTGCGACGGAGCGCCGCTCGCGACGTCCGGCACGGCGAAGACGCCGCCGACCTGGATCGAGCCGCCGGCGAGGGTGGCGAGCGCGCCCGCGGGGATCGTCGCGGCCCAGCCCCCGTCGGCACCCGGTGCGACGTCGACGGCCGGCGTGGTGGTCCTGCCGTCCGTGGCGGTCACCGCGACGCCCGTCGTGAGCGGCTGCGCCTGGCCGCTGACGCGCAGGTCGAAGCCGGGAGGCACGAAGGACGCGCTCTCGACCACGTTGCGGCCCCAGGTCGAGACCCCGTCGCAGCCCGCGATCGGCCCGCCGGTCGCGGCCTTGTAGTCGAAGCCCCGGGCCGCCACCGTGACGTTCTGGCCGCCGACGGCGACGGTGTCGCCCGGCAGCATGTCGGGGACGAGGCCGGTGCCGCCCGGCAGCGAGAGGCCGCCGGCCTGCCAGCAGTCGCCGGAGGGGTTCAGCGCCGACGGAGCCGTGGTGTTGACCGTGAACGGCGTGCCCGGCGACGCGACGTCCGCGAACTGGCCGATCACGACCGGCGCACCGGTGGCGGCGTCGGGCCGCGTGACCTGCAGCGTCGCCTGGCCGAAGCCGAGTCCGCTGACGGTCACCGCGTCGTGCGCCGCGTCCACCGAGATCGGGGACGCGGTCGTCTGCGCGTCCGCCGGAGCGGCGAGCGCGGCGGCGGCGACGGCCGCCGCGGCGACCGGCGTGAGGCGCGCCGCGCGGGGGCCGGGGGTGAGCCTGTGGCGCATCGGCGGAGGTCCTGGGTCCGTGGGGGCAGGGGGACCAGGGCACCATCGCCTCGGGGACGCACCTTTGGCACTGGACCGAGGACCCGAATCCCCCGACCCTCCGGGCCGGCGTACGCCCGCCGGCGTAGCCCCGTGCGCGCGGTCACGCCGTTCGGGGGAGCGCGAAGACACCGCTGCGGGGCGATGACGCGGCGCGTCGATGCCGTGACCATGTTGCGGCGGGATGAGCGCGCTTCCGGAGCACGACGGACCGCCGCGGCTGAGACCGCGGCTCGCCGCTGCCGCCCGGGAGCGGGTCGGCGTCGCCGAGGTCGCACGCCTCGGCTCACGCCTGCGCACCGGCGTCGCCGCCGCTGTGCGGATGCCCGCCGACGCGCTGGAGGTCGTGCTCGCCACCGTGCTCGGCGGCGGCCACCTGTTGGTGGAGGATCACCCGGGCGTCGGCAAGACACGGCTCGCGAGCACGCTCGCGCACTGCCTCGACGGCGATTTCGCGCGCGTGCAGGCGACCGTCGACCTGCTGCCCGGCGACGTCGTGGGGACGAGCGTATGGCTGCCGCAGAGCGGCACGTTCGAGTTCCGCCCCGGCCCGGTGTTCGCCAACGTCGTGCTCGTCGACGAGCTCAACCGCGCGACGCCGAAGACGCAGTCCGGGCTGCTCGAGGCGATGCAGGAGCGGCAGGTGACGGTCGACGGCCGCACGCGCCCGATCCCGCCCCCGTTCACCGTGATCGCGACGCAGAACCCGAGCGCGGGCCGCGACGGCACCTATCCGCTGCCGCCCGCGCAGCTCGACCGCTTCATGACGCGGATCTCGCTCGGCTACCCGGACGCGGGCGAGGAGGTCGCGCTCCTGCGCGGCGCCCACGAGCCGCCCCCCGCGCCGGTGACCCGGCCCGAACGGCTGCTCGCCGCCCAGCACGCCGTCGCGACGGTCTACGCGAGCGACGCATTGCTGCAATACGTCGTCGCGATCCTGAACGGCACGCGCGAGCATCCGCTCGCCGAGGTGGGCGCGAGCCCGCGCGCCGGCGTGCTGCTGCTCTCCGCGGCGCGGGCGAGGGCGGCGCTCGCGGCGCGCGACCACGTGCTGCCCGACGACGTCCGCGCGCTCGCCCCCGCGGTGCTCAGCCACCGCATCCACCCGACCGCCGCGGCAGCGCCGGATGCGCAGGAGCAGGTGGTCCTCGACACCCTCGCGCGCGTGCCGGCACGATGACGCGCCCGCTCGCGCTGCTGGCGGCCGCCGCCTTCCTCGCCGCCGTCGCGGGGACGCTGCCCTCCCCCGCATTGACGCCGGCGTCCGTGGCACTCGCCTTCGTCGCGCTCGCCGCATGGGCCGTCACCGACCTCTCCGCCCGCCGCATCCGCGTCACCCGCACGGTGCTCGAGACGGAGGTCCGCGAGGACGAGCCGCTCGCCGTCGAGTTCGGCGTGCGCGGGCTCGGCCGGCTGCCGGTGACGATCGAGGCGCTCGACGGCAACGGCGCCTGGAGGCCGCTCGAGACGACGCAGGGACCGCGGCGCGAGAGCGGCACGGCCGCCGCCGCGGGGAGCCTCGCGCTGACCGTGCCGCGCCGCGGGCGCTACCTGCTCGCCCCGTCGCAGCTGCGGATCCGCGACCGCCTCGGCATCGCCGAGCGCCGCCTGACCGCGGGCGCTGCGCACCGCTTCCTCGTCCTGCCGGCGCCTGACGAGGCCGCGGCGCGGGCGAGCGCGACGGCCGCCGCGGCCGGGGACCCGGAGCCCGACGGCCTGTACGCGTACGTGCCGGGCGTCCCGGTCTCGCGCATCCACTGGCCAGCGCTCGCGCGCGGCGCGGGCCTGTACGCCCGCCGCCTCGCCACGGCGGCGCACGACCTCCCGCTCGTCGTGGTCGACACGGCCGGCGACCCGACGCCCGGCGCGCTCGACTGGGTCGCGCGCGCGGCGGCCGGTCACGTGCAGGAGCTCGCGCGCGCCGGCGGCTGCCGCGTCGTGCTTCCCGGCGACGAGGGCGAGACCACCGTCGGCGACGCGGCAAGCTGGCGAGCCGTCCATCGCCGCCTCGCGCTGCTCGGCGCCGGGCCGCCCACCCTGGCGCCGCCGGGGGCGATCCTCATCAGCGCCGCCGGCGTCCGCCCGTCCCCGCGCCCACCGCTCCCGAAGGGCGTGGAGGCGGCATGAACGCGGCGCCGCGGACGCGGGCCGTCGCGCTGGTGCTCCTCGCGGCTCCGGGCGTGGCTGCCTGGGCCGGGCTCGTGGCCGGGTTCGGCGCTCGCGTCGCCGTGGCGATCGCCGCGGGGGTCCTGATCGCCCTCACGGGCGGTCGCCGCCGGGCCGCCGTGCTCACCCTCGCCGCCTGGATCGTCGCCGCGCCGCTGCTCGCCGGCGTCACCGATCATGACCCCGCGCACCTGGCGGCGGGGCTCCAGAGCCTGACGCAGGTCAGCGCGGCGCCCGTCGGGCAGGTGCCGTGGGCGCTCGCCGCCGCGCTGCTGCTCGCAGGCGGCGCCTGGATCGGCGCCGCGGCGCTCCCGCCGGCACCCGGCTTGGCGCTCGCGGCGCTGCCATGGGGCGCGGCGCTCGTGCTGGGGCCGCCGAGCGCCGCGGTCTGGCAGGGCGGCGCGGTCGTCCTGGGCGGCCTGCTGTGGTGGGCGGCGCCGCGCGCGACCGTCACCGCGGCGGTCGCGCTCAGCGCCGCCGTCGCACTCGCCTCGACCGCGGCGGCGCAGGGCATCGGGCCGCACCACCGCTGGCTGCGCCTTCCGCGCACGCTCGACCACAGCCACCCGAGCTTCCGCACGCTGAGCACCGAGCCGACGTACGGGCCGCTGGGGGACCGCCGCAGCGGCGCCACGATGCTGGAGGTCGACTCCCGCCGCCCGCTGCTGTGGCGGATGCAGCCGCTCAACCTCTTCGACGGCGTCACGTGGCGCGCCGCGCGCGGGTTCGCGGCGCTGCCGGAGCCCAAGGCGCAGCCCGCGCCGATCGTCGTGCACGTGCGCGGACTGCGCGACGACCTCGCCGTCTCGCCCGGGCGCGTCGAGTCGATCTCCGCGCCCGGGGCCGCGAAGCCGATCGGCGGCGAGGCCTGGAGCATCTCGCCGCTGCCAGGCCCGGGCGCGACGTACCGGGTCGACGCCGACGCGGTCGAGGCCGACGCGGCCACGCTGCGCCGGGCGCCGAATCCCACCGATCCGCGGCTGCTCGCGTACACGCGCATCGGCGGCGAGGCCTCGGTGGTCATCCTCGGCCCGCTCTCGATCCCGATCCGCCTGCCGCGGCCGCTCGACATCCCGACGCCGCTGTGGGGCGAGCCTCACAGCGCGGCCGCGAAGGCGGCCGCCGACGCCTCCCCGTACGCCCGGGTCGCCGCGCTCGCGCGCCGGCTCGCCGCCGGCGCGCCGACGCAGTACGACGTCGTGCAGCGCGTCGAGCGCCACCTGCTGGGCGGTGGCCGCTTCCGCTATACGACCGACGTCGGCCGGCCCGGGCCGTTGCCGCTCGCCGATTTCCTGCTGCGCACCCACGCCGGCTACTGCCAGCACTTCGCCGGCGCCGCGGCGCTGCTGCTGCGGCTCGCCGGCGTGCCCGCGCGCGTCGTCGCCGGCTTCGCCACCGGCGTCGCGCGCGGCCGCGGCTACGAGGTCCGCGACCTCGACGCGCACGACTGGATCGAGGTCTACTTCGCCGGCGTCGGCTGGGTCCCGTTCAACCCGACGCCGCCCGCCGATCCCGCCGCCGTCCCGAGCGAGTTCGGCGGCGGCCCGCGGCACGCGCGCGCCGACGGCCCGCCGCTCGTGCTCGCCGCGCTGGTCCTCGCCACGCTGGCGGCCGCCCGGCGCCCGCGCCGCCGCGACCCCGCCGAGCGGCTCGCGCGGCTCCTGGGCGCCGGTCCGCAGGCCACGCTCGCGGAGCTCCAGCGCGACCTCGCGGCCCGCGTCGGCCCGCACACCGCCGGGCTCGCCCGCGAGCTGCAGGACCAGCGCTTCGCCCGCGTCAAGCCGTCCCGCGGGCAACGCTCGCTCGCGCGCGCGCTCGCGCGTGATGCTGGGCCGCTCCAGGCCGCGCGGTTGCTGATCCGAAGCGCGCGCTAACTGGCCCGGTGGCCAGTGAGTCGGGTGGTCAGCGTTTGCACGCTTGGATTACCTGTGCGATCCACGAAGATCATCAGCGCCGACGCGGCGGCGCGACTGATTCGCGACGGCGACACGCTTGCGACGGGCGGGTTCGTCGGCATCGGCGTCGCGGAGGAGCTGCTGCTCGCGGTCGAGCGCCGCCACCGCCAGACCGGTGCGCCCCGCGGACTCACGCTGACCTTCGCGGCCGGCCAGGGCGACGGCGCCGCGCGCGGGCTCAACCACCTCGCGTACCCGGATCTCGTCAAGCGCGTGATCGGCGGCCACTGGGGGCTCGCGCCCGCGCTCGGCCGGCTTGCGCTGGCGGGCCAGATCGAGGCGTACTGCCTTCCGCAGGGCGTGATCGCGCAGCTCTTCCGCGAGATCGCGGCCGGCCGCCCGGGGCTCGTCAGCAAGGTGGGGCTCGACACCTTCGTCGACCCGCGGATCGACGGCGGCCGCCTCAACGAGGCGACGACCGACCCGATCGTCCACCTGCACTACCTCAAGGGCGAGGAGCACCTCTTCTACCCCACCCGGCCGATCGACGTCGCGTTCATCCGCGGCACGACCGCCGACGTCAACGGCAACGTGACCGTCGAGCACGAGGCGGTCACGCTCGAGTCGCTGTCGATCGCGCAGGCGGCCAGGAACTCGGGCGGCACCGTGATCGTCCAGGTCGAGCGGATGACCACCAGCCACGCCGTCTCGCCCGGCTCGATCCGGATCCCCGGGATCCTCGTCGACCACGTCGTCGTCGCCGAGCCGCACAACCACATGCAGACGTTCGCCGAGGAGTACAACCCGGCCTACAGCGGCGAGATCCACCTCGACGAGGACCAGCTGCCGCCGCTGCCGCTCGACGCGCGCAAGGTGATCGCCCGGCGCGCCGCGCTCGAGCTCGCCGACGGCGCGATCGTCAACCTGGGCATCGGCGTCCCGGAGGGGATCGTCTCGGTCGCCAACGAGGAGCGGATCCTCGACCGCTTCACGCTGACCGTCGAGGCCGGCGGCATCGGCGGCGTCCCGGCCAGCGGCCTCAGCTTCGGCGCCGGCGCCAACGCCGCCGCGATCATCGACCAGCCGTACCAGTTCGACTTCTACGACGGCGGCGGCCTCGACCAGGCCTTCCTCGGCGTCGCCGAGGTCGACCGGCGGGGCAACGTCAACGTCAGCCGCTTCGGCGACCGCCTCGCGGGCGCCGGCGGCTTCATCAACATCAGCCAGAACGCGCATGCCGTGTACTTCCTCGGCACCTTTGCGCTCGGCGCCGAAGTCGAGGTCGGCGGCGGCCGGCTGAAGATCATCAGGCCGGGGACGTCGAAGTTCGTCGCCGACGTCGGCCACGTCACCTTCAGCGGCCCGCGCGCCCAAGCAACTGGGCGGGAGGTCCTTTACATCACCGAACGCTGCGTCCTGCGGCTGGGGCCATGCGGGATGGAGATCGCGGAGGTCGCGCCCGGCGTGGACCTCGAGCGCGACGTGATCGCGCACATGGGGTTCCGCCCCCGCGTCTCCCCCGGCCTGCGGCGGATGACTGCCGGGATCTTCCGGGATCCCCCCATGCGGCTGGACGCGCGATGACACGAAAGGCGCACAATGTGCGGAATCACCGGGTGGATCTCCTTCGAGCGTGACCTCACGCGCGAGCAGGAGACCATCGACGAGATGACGGCGACGATGGCCTGCCGGGGACCGGACGCCGAGGGAACCTGGGTCGACGGACCCGCGGCGCTGGGCCACCGCAGGCTCGCGATCATCGACCTCGTCGGCGGCGTCCAGCCGATGTCGGTCAGCACCTCCACGGGCGATGTCGCGATGGTCTACAGCGGCGAGGCCTACAACTACATGGAGCTGCGTGACGAGCTCCAGCGCTGCGGCGAGCGCTTCGACACCGACAGCGACACCGAGGTCGTGTTGCGCGGCTACCTGCGCTGGGGCTGCGGCCTTGCCGACCGCCTCAACGGCATGTACGCGTTCGCCATCTGGGACCAGCGCGAGAGCAAGCTCGTGCTGCTGCGCGACCGCATGGGCATCAAGCCCCTGTACGTCTACCGCACCGAAGACGGCGTGCTGTTCGGCTCCGAGCCGAAGGCCATCCTCGCCAACCCGCTCGCGCGCTGCGCCGTCGACGCCGACGGCCTGCGTGAGCTGTTCTCCTTCATCAAGACGCCGAAGCACGCGGTCTGGGCCGGGATGGAGGAGGTCGAGCCGGGAACGATGGTCACCGTCGACGCCGACGGGATGCGCTCGCGCACCTACTGGCGCCTGACCACGCGCGAGCACGACGACGACGTCAACACGACCGTCGCCCGCGTGCGCGAGCTGCTCGACGACATCGTCCCTCGTCAGCTCATCTCCGACGTCCCGCGCTGCGTGCTGCTCTCCGGCGGCCTGGACTCGAGCGCGATCACCGCGCTGTCGGCGATCCAGCTCGCGTCGCAGGGCGAGCAGGTGCGCACGTTCGCCGTCGACTTCGTCGGCCAGGCCGAGCACTTCGTGCCCGACGAGGTGCGCGGCACGCCCGACACGCCGTACGTGCACGACGTCGCGCAGCACGTCGGCTCCGAGCACCACGACATCGTGCTCGACCACGGTGAGCTGTCGGACCCGGAGGTGCGCCGCACGGTGATCGGCGCGCGCGACATCCCGTCCGGGCTCGGCGACATGGACACGTCGCTGTATCTGCTGTGCCGTGCGATCCGCGAGCGCTCGACGGTCGCGCTGTCAGGCGAATCGGCCGACGAGATCTTCGGCGGCTACAAGCAGTTCCACGACCCGGTCGCGCAGCGCGCGCACACGTTCCCGTGGCTCGCGATCCCGTTCGGGCCGATCCGCGACGCGGCCGGCATGCTGCGCGCCGACGTCGACGCCGCGCTCGACCCCGCGGCCTACCGGCGCGAGTCCTACGAGTCCGCGATCGCCGAGGTCGTGCACCTCGACGGCGAGAGCGAGATGGAGCACCGCATGCGGATCTCCAGCTACCTGCACCTCACGCGCTTCGTGCGCTCGCTGCTGGACCGCAAGGACCGCATGAGCATGCGCGTCGGGCTCGAGGTGCGCGTGCCGTTCTGCGACCACCGCCTCGTCGAGTACGTCTACAACGCGCCGTGGGTGCAGAAGACCTATGACGGGCGCGAGAAGAGCCTGCTGCGCGGCGCGGTGCGCGACGTGCTGCCGGAGTCGGTCGTGCAGCGCGTCAAGAGCCCGTACCCGTCGACGCAGGACGTGCTCTACATCGGCGACATCCAGCGCCAGGCGCTCGAGCTGCTCGCGCAGCCGAGCCACGAGGTGTGGTCGCTCGTCGACGGGACGTGGGTCGCCCGCGCGGCGCTCGAGGACCCGGCGGTGCTGAACTCGGCGTACCGCCACGGGATCGAGCGCGCGCTGGACGTCGCGACGTGGATCGACATGTACCACCCGACCCTGACGTTCTAGCCGTACACGATCCGAGCCCGGCGCCGAGTGCGCGCCGGGCTCACGGGGCGAAGCGCTCCCATCTGAGCGCGGCGGCGAGCGTCGCCGTGGCGGTGGCGAGCAACAGGAGCAGCTGCGCGAGGCCGGCGGTCCCGTGCCTGGTGACCGAGCTCACGGGCGCGGTACCGAGCGCGATGCCGAGCACCGGCCACGCGGCGATCCATGCGACGACGATCGCGCCGCCCATGCCGCTCGTGTCGGTCGATGCGACGGCCATCACGCTCGGCGGCAGCCGCCCTCCGCGGCGGCTGCTCAGCGCCGCGCACAGCGTCACCGCGGGCGTGCCGGCGACGACGAGCAGCGCGGCCGCGGCGCCGTGGCGCGGCAGCGCGCCGGCGGCGGCGCAGCCCGCCGCGGCGACGGCGGCGGCGGCCATGACCGCCGCGCCGGGAAGAGCGGCGTGGCGCAGCAGCGTGCGGCCCAGCGGCGAGCCCAGCAGCAGGCGCCCGCGATCCGGGCTGTCGGTCTCGGCGCGCAGCGGCTCCAACAGCCGCGAGGCGCCGGCGAAGATCGCGAGCGCTCCCCCGGCCACCGCCGCCGTGTGCTCGGCGTCCGCCACGCACACCACCGCGCCGCCCGCGGCCAGCAGCAGCGCCTCCCCCAGGCGCTGCGGGGCGCGCAGCGCCGCGACCGCGTCGCGCCAGGCGACCGCCAGCCCGGGCGAGCGCGGGACCGGCAGCCGGAGGCGGCGCGTCCGGGCGGGTCCGCCGCCGACGCGCGTGAAGCTGCGGCGCGCGTAGCGCGCGTCGAACGAATAGAGCGCCGCGACGGCTCCGCCGCGCGCCTCGGCGCGCAGTACGTAGCGCTCGGTCGGCGCGGCGCCGCGGCGCGCGAGCGCGAGCCCGGCGGCGGCGGCCGCGAGCAGTGCGAGCAGGGCCACCGCCGGCTCCCAGGCGCCGCCGGAGGCGACCGGCTGGAGCGCCCACCCCCACGGCCCGGACCAGAGCGCGAAGCCGGGCGCCGAGGCGGCGACCAGCGCCACGGCGATCGCGGCCGCCGGCCAGACGGCCCGGCGCGTCGCCGTGTCCCAGCGCCGCGAGCCCTGCACGAGCGATGCGGCGGCGACGCCGAGCACGCCGAGCAGCGCGATGGCGACGACGAAGCCGGCCGCGCGATCCGCGGCGACCCCTCGATGATCGCCGGCGACGCCGACGAGCACGAGCCCGGCGACGATCGCCGCGCCGCCGGCGCCGGCGGCGAGCCCGCGGACGAGCCGCCAGAGGACCAGGTCCTTCCGTCGCAGTGGGGCGCTCAGCAGCCAGGCGACGTCCGGGACGGAAAACACGACCGGCCCCTGGACGGCGCCCCACCGCGCCGCCGCCAGCAGTCCCACCAGCGCGAGCGACGGGCCCCACAGCGAGACGGCGTGCGGCGTCGCCACCTCCGCCAGCGCGGTGCTCGCGGTCCCGTAGAAGAGCGGGCCGATGAACACCAGCGTGAAGAACACGTAGTACACCGGCTCCAGGCGCTTGAGCAGGCTCGGCGGCGGATGCGCCCCGCGCCAGAACGCGCGGATCGCCGAGACCCGGACCGCGCTACCCATCGCCGGGCGCCCAGCCGCGCTGCGCCGCGCGCCCCCGGACCTCGCCCCACGGCCCCTGATCGAGCATCTCGCCTTCGGCGAGCACGATCGCCCGGTCCGCCACGCGGTCGGCGAAGCCCATCTGGTGTGTGGTCAGCAGCACGGCGACGCCGCCCGCCTTGGCCTCCAGCAGCAGCTCGACCAGCAGCGCCTGCGACGGCGGGTCCAGGCCCACGACCGGCTCGTCGAGCACGAGCAGCGCGGCCGGCCGGATGAGCGCGCAGGCGAGACCCGTCTTCTGGCGCATCCCGCGCGAGAGCTCGGTCGGCAGGAACTCCGCCCGGGCGGTCAGCCCGAGCCGCTCGAGCAGCGCGTCGATCCGGGCGTCGCCGCCGCCGGCGCCGTAGACGAGCGTCACCAGCTCGAGGTGCTGGCGGACGGTCAGGTCCTCGTAGAGCAGCGGAGCGTCCGGCACGAGCGCGAGCGCCGCGCGCGCCGACTCGCCGCCGGGCTCGGCGTGCGGGTCGTGCCCGCAGATGCGCACGGAGCCGTCGCTGGGCTCGAGCAGGCCCGCGATCGTGCGCACCGCGGTCGACTTGCCGCTGCCGTTGGCGCCGATCAGGGCGACGCACTCGCCGCCGCGCAGCTCGAGGTCGAGCGCATGCAGCCCGACGAGCCGGCCGTAGCGGCGCGTGAGGCCGTGGACCTCCAGTGGCAGCGCATCCCGCACGCCCGCAGTCTGACGCTCGCCGCCCCGCGGCGGCGCCTGCTCGATGAGAGGACGGCTATCCGGCCGGCTCGGCGGGCACGATCACGAGGCCTCAGGGCAGCTCGCGCTTGACGATCACGTTCGTCGCGCCCGAGATGCCCGGCTGCCGGCCGGTGGTCACGATCACGCGCGCGCCGGACGGCCAGCCGCCGTAGTCGCGCGCCGCCTGCAGCGCGCCGTCGAGCAGATCCTCGAACGTCGGCGCCGCCTCGGCCATGACCGGGAAGACGCCCCACTCGATGCTGAGCTGCTCGGCCACCTGGGTGTCGTGCACGATCGCGATCACGGGCTGGCGCGGGCGGTACTTCGAGCAGGCGCGTGCCGATCCGCCGGTCGCCGTCGGGACGACGATCGCGCGCGCCTCGAGCTCGTCGGCCAGCTCGACGGCGGCGTGGAGGACGGCCGCGGCCGCCGTGCCGGCGCGCACGTCGCGCCGGCGCAGCTCCGGCCACTCCTCCGCCGACTCGGCGACGAGCGACATCGCCTGCACCGCCTCGACGGGAAACTGCCCGACGCTCGTCTCGGCCGAGAGCATGACCGCGGACGTGCCGTCGATGACGGCGTTGGCGACGTCGGCGACCTCCGCGCGCGTCGGCTCGGACGCGTGGATCATCGACTCGAGCATCTGCGTCGCGGTGATCGTGACCTTGCCGGCTCGCGTCGCCCGCCGGATCACGTCCTTCTGCATCAGCGGCACGCGCGCGAGCCCGGCGGTCACGCCGTAGTCGCCGCGCGCGATCATCACGCCGTCGGCGGCGACGAGGATCTCGTCGAGGTTCTCGTAGGCCTCGAGCGTCTCGATCTTCGCGATCACGCGGGCGCGTGAGCCGAGCGCGAGCAGGCGGGCGCGAAGCTCGTCGATGTCGGCGCCGCTGCGGACGAACGAGAGCGCGACGAAGTCGGCGCTCTCCTGCACCGCGACGTCGAGGTCGGCGACGTCCTTCTCGGTGATCGCCGGCAGCTCCGGCCGCGAATGCGTGACGTTGATGCCCTTGCTCGGCGCGAGCCGCCCCGCGCTGAGCGCCCGCGCGACGACCTCGGCCGCCCCGGTGCTCTCGACCGCCAGCCGCGGCACGCCGTCGCCGACGATGATCTCCGAGCGCTCGGTGACGAGCCGCGCGAAGCCGCTGAACTCGACCACCGCGCGGCCGGGTCCGCCGGGATGCTCGCCGGTCAGCACGACCACGTCACCACGGTGCAGCTTGCGCTCGACGGTGTCGGCCGCGAGCCGCAGCTTCGGCCCCTGCAGGTCGTACAGGAGGCCCACGGGCCGGCCTGCGCGCCTTGCGGCGGCGCGCACCTCGCGCGCCCGCCGCCGCAGCTCGTCCGGGGTGCCGTGCGAGCAGTTCAGGCGTGCGCAGTCGAGGCCCGCGGCGACGAGCGCGTCGAGTACCCCGGGCGCGTCGGTCGCCGGGCCGAGCGTGGCGACGATCTTGGTGCGGCGGGCGACTCGGGCACCCGGCTCGGGTGTCGGCCCGGCGGTGGCGGCGGGTGCTTCGAACGCGTGCGTTGCGGTCACGGATCCAATGGTCAGTGCATACGCACTGCCAGGCAACTGGTCACCCGCCGCGGTGTGCCTGTTCCTCAGACCGTCCGGCGCACCGCTTCGGCGATCCGCGACGCCGCCGCCTGCGTCGTCGCGACCAGCGCAGGCATGCGCCGGAGCGACATCCGGGCGGTCGGCGCCGAGACCGTGATCGCCGCCGGAATGACGCCCGGAGGTACAGGTACCGGCACCGAGATGGCCGACAGCCCGAGCTCGGCCTCGTTGAAGTTGGTCGCGTATCCACGGTCGCGCACCGCCTCCAGCTCGGCGTCGAGCTCGGCGTAGGTGGTGATCGAGTCCGCGGTGAGGCGCTCGAGCGGCTCCGGCCCCAGCAGCGCGCGGACGTGCTCCGGGTCAAGCCCGGCGAGCAGCACCTTGCCGCCGGAGACGGTGTGCGGCGGCATCGACCCGCCCGTGCGGGCGCTGACGCGGACGACCTCGTCGGACTCGATCGCGTCGACGACCAGCGTGCGCGCGCCCTGGAGGACGATCAGCAGCACGGTCTCGCGCACCTCGGCAACCAGGCGGTGGAGCTCTGGCCGCGCCTCGCGCCGGACGTCCAGGCTGGAGAGCGCGCCGAGCCCGATCTCGACCAGCCCGCGCCCCGGCATGTACGCCTTGGTCTCCGGGTCCTGCTGGACGAAGTCGTGCATCACCAGCATGCCGAGCAGCCGGTGCGCCGTGGAGCGCGCCACGCCGAGCCGGTTACTCACCTCCGAGACCGTCAGCCGGCGCTCGTCGCGCAACAGCCACAGCAGGCGCAGCGCCTTGTCGACGGACTCGATCCGGTATGCCGGTTCGGGGGGTGTGGCGTCTTCAAGAATCACCTGATCGTGTGCGTATATATCAGGGAAACGCATTCCGCGCTGAAGAATTCATTGCGACGGAGGATTCTCCTGGTAGAACGAAATCATGGGCGAATGCGACTGGAGATTCCGCCGGGTCCGAGCGGCGATGGCGGAGGCGGAGCTGGAGGGCCTGCTCGCGTACGGGCCGCGCCACCGGCGCGAGAACGTGCGCTACCTCACCGGCGCCCGCCTGCGCTCCCCGGTCACGTTCGCCTACCTCCCCCTCGAAGGCGACCCGATCGCCTTCGTCGACTCGAGCAGTGACGTCGACGCGGTTTGGGTCGCCGGCTACGTCGAAGACGTCAGGCCCCTGTTCGAGCTCTCCTCGGTAGCGTCCGGCAGGCTCGGTGTCACCCACGCGGCTCTCCTCCCCGCGGCGAGCCTCCGGGCGCTCGAGGGTGCCGAGATCGTCCACGCCACGGCGCTGATGGAACGCGTCCGGATGGTGAAGAGCCTCTGGGAGATCGAGACGCTGCGGCGCTGCGCGCGCATGTGCGACGACTCTTGGGCGATCCTGCTGGCAGCGCTGCGGCCCGGCGTCGCCGAGTACCAGCTGCGCGCGGCCGTCGAGGCCTCGCTGCATGCCGCCGGCGCGGAGGACAACCTGATGCTTGTGGCCTCCGGCGGGGGCGAAGTGCGCCGCATGTCGTCGCCCGGCAGCCGCCGCGTGCGCGACGGCGACATGGTGCGCGTCGAGCTGACGCCGCAGCTCGAGGGCTATTGGGCGCAGATCTGCCGCTCTGCGATCGTCGGCTCGCCTACGACCGGCCAGCGCGACTCGTTCGAGCTCTTCGACGAGGCGACCGCCGCCGGCCTCGACGCGCTGCGCCCCGGCGTGACGGCGCATGAGGTGGCCAAGGCGCAGAACGACGTCCTGCGCCGCCACGGCTTCGGCGCCTACTGCGGCGCGGAGCGCAAGTCCCTGCGCGGGCACGGCCATGGGCTCAAGCGCAACGAGATCGCGATCGTCGAGGGCAACCCCTTGGTGCTCGAGGAGAACGCCGTCGTCATCGTCCATCCCAACGCGTTCACCCCGCTCGCCGGCTTCCACGTCCTCGGCGATCCGGTCGTCGTGGGCCGTGACGGCGCTGAGGCGCTGCTGCGCACGCCGCGCGCGCTGGACTGCGTCTAGGTCCCGCTGCCCGTTCAGGTAGGCGGCGGATGAGCCCGCACCCGCCTCCCCGAGCGGGTGTGGCTACATTCCGCCTCTGGTGCGAACAACGGCGAGCTCCACGCTCGCTGAGGACCGACCTGCGATGACCCCGCGCCGCCGCCCCACGCTGAAGGACGTCGCCGCGCGCGCGGGCGTCGGCACCGCCACGGTCTCGCGCGTGCTCACCGGCAACGGCTACACCAGCCAGGACGCGCGCGACCGGATCCTCGCCGCGGCGCAGGAGCTGGGCTATCGCCCGAGCGCGCTCGCCCGCGGCCTCAAGCTCCAGCGGACCGAGGCGCTCGGCCTGCTGGTGGCCGACATCACGAACCCGTTCTACTCGTTCGTCGCCGCCGGTGCGCTGCAGGCGGCGAGCGAGGCCGGCCACCACCTGATCCTGTGCGCGACGAGCGAGGACCCGAAGATGGAGTCCGAGTACATCGACGTGCTGCTCGAGTCCCGCGTCGACGGCATCCTGGCCGTCCCGACGGGGGCCAACCTCGAGCAATGGGAGCGCGCGCTCGAGTTCGGCGTCCAGGTCGTGCTCGTCGACCGCGAGCTCGAAGGCCTGCGCGTTCCCTCCGTGACAGTCGACAACCGCGGCGGCGCCTTCGAGGGCACGCGCCTGCTGCTCGGCCTCGGGCACCGGCGGATCGCGATCCTGACCGGCCCGCGGGCGACGACGACCGGCGGCGAGCGCCTCGCCGGCTATCTCGACGCGCACGCCGGCGCGGGCGTGCCCGTCGACGAGCGGCTGGTGCGCTCCGGCTCGTTCATGCGCGAGCCCGCCGTCGCCGCGGCGCGCGAGCTGCTGACCGAGTCCCCGCGCGCGACGGCCATCTTCGCCGCCAACAACGTGCTCGGCGAGGTCGCGCTGGCCGCGATCAACGAGGCCGGGCTTCGGATCCCGGACGACATCTCGCTGCTGGTCTTCGACGACGTCGCCTGGACGCGCCAGATGACGCCGGCGGTGACCGCGATCGCGCAGCCGATGGACCGCCTCGGGAGCGTCGGCGTCGAGCGCCTGCTCGACGCGCTCGGCCGGCGCCCCGGCGCCGGCAAGGCGACGGACGAGCCGACCCGGCTGCCCGTGCAGGTGATCGTCCGCGACAGCTGCGGCCCGCCGCCGCGCGACTGAGGGAGGCGCGGGTACGCGCTCGTGGTGCGGCGCCGAGCGGGCCTGTCCCCTCGGCCCGTGCGGGCTGGAACGCGGATCAGCCCTCAAGCGGACCGGTGCCCCGCACTCTTCTCGGAGCACCTGTCTCCAAGTCGCTGCGAGGTTGCAATGCAGAGGGTCCTTGTCCACCTACGGTCGAACATCGTGGCGTACGTCGCGCTGTTCGTCGCGCTCGGCGGCTCGTCGTACGCCGCCGTGCGGCTGGCGCCGAACAGCGTTACCACGCGCACGATCGCCAAGGGCGCCGTCACGAACGCCAAGCTCGCGAAGGGCGCCGTCACCACCTCCAGCGTCCGCAACGGCACGCTGGCCAGCACGGACTTCGGGAAGGGCCAGTTGCTGAAGGGCCTCAGGGGCGACGTCGGCAACGCCGGCAGCGAGGGCAACATGGGGCTCGCCGGGATCCCCGGCCTCAAGGGCGATGCCGGCCCGGCCGGTCAGAACGGCAGCGCGAGCATCGCGCTCAAGGCGCGCTCCTCGGGCAGCGTCTCGGCCGCGAACAGCGCCTCGACGAGCATCCCCCTCAGCGGCAACACCTGGACGCAGTCGGCCGGGGAGCTGGACCTGATCACCGGCAACGTCACGGTGGGCATCCCGGCCTCCTGCACCGGGTCGTTCGGAAACGCGGTCGTGATCTCGGTCGACGGCAACGCGCAGACGTTCGCGGTCGCGCCGTCCTCGCCCGCCTCGCGCACCGTGACGGTCCCGGTGAACGTGGGCACGCTGTCGGAGCCCGGCGGCGACGCGACGCACACGCTGACGGCGGCGGTCGCCAACTCCTGCACCAAGGGCGGCGAGAACTACGCCGTCAGCAACGCGAGGTTCGACGTGCTCGCCTTCCGGTGAGGCGGCGCGAGTTCATCGCCGGCAGCGCGGCCGCCGCGGCGGCCGCCGCCGCCGGCGCGGCCGCGATCTCCCGCGCCGACGACGCGCCGCAGCCGCTCGACGGCGATGAGGGCGGGACCATCCTCGGTCCGCGCAACGAGCCGCTGGAGCGCGAGAACCCGGATCGGCTGCTCCCGCCCACGACCGACGCGGGCTACCTGCCGAACCTGAAGTTCTCCTTCGACATCGCGCATACGCGCGTGAGCAACGGCGGCTGGGCGCGGCAGGTCACCGTCGACGACTTCCCGATCGCGAAGACGATCTCGGGCGTCGACATGCGGCTCAAGCCGGGCGCGATCCGCGAGCTGCACTGGCACGACGCGGCCGAGTGGTCGCTGATGCTGGCCGGCAACGCGCGCATCACGGCGATGGACTTCGCGGGCCGCAACTTCGTGGCCGACGTCGGCAAGGACGACCTGTGGCTCTTCCCCGCCGGCGTCCCCCACTCGATCCAGGCGCTCGACGAGGGCTGCGAGTTCCTGCTCGTGTTCGACGACGGCGCGTTCTCGGAGTTCGGCACGTTCCTACTCACCGACTGGATCGCGCATACGCCGCGCAGCATCCTGGCCAAGAACTTCGGCGTGCCGGAGTCGGCGTTCGATCGCATCCCCGCCGACATCGAGAGCAAGCGCTACATCTTCCCGGCCGAAGTCCCCGGCTCGCTGCGTTCCAGCGAGGTCCACTCGCCGGCGGGCACGATCAAGGAGAGCTACGTCCACCGCCTGTCGGACACCAAGCCGATCGACGCGCCCGGCGGCCGCGTGCGGATCGTCGACTCCTCGAACTTCCCGGCGGCCAAGACGATCGCCGCGGCGATCGTGGAGGTGGACCCGGGCGGGATGCGCGAGCTGCACTGGCACCCGAACGCGGACGAGTGGCAGTACTACGTCTCCGGCAAGGCGCGGATGACGGTCTTCGGCGCCGAGGGCACGGCCAACACGTTCGACTACCAGGCCGGCGACGTGGGCTACGTCCCCTTCCCGATGGGCCACTACGTCGAGAACACCGGCACCGCGCCGCTGCGCTTCCTCGAGATGTTCCGCGCACCCCGCTTCGAGGACGTCTCGCTGAACCAGTGGCTGGCGCTCTCACCGGTCGATCTCGTCCGCGCCCACGTGCCCGTGGACCGCCGCTTCATCTCGGCCCTCTCCAAGCGCAAGCAGATCGTCGTCCGCTATTGACGCCGGACCGCGGGACCAGGGCTCACGGGGCCGCGGAACAGTCCAACGGCCCAGGCCCCACCGTGACCATGGATAGCCGTTGATGAAAGGAACCACCATGAAGCGCAGTCGAAGGCTGATCCTCGCGGCGCTCGCCACGGTGCTCGTGCTCGCCGGCGCCGCGCCGATGGCGAAGGCGAGCACCCTCCCGCTCCCCGCCGCCACGTCCTCGAGCCCCGCGACCCTCCAGGCCCCGATCCCTCCCGGCGGCGGAACGATCCCGATCGGTACGTACCCCGGCGGGTGGGGCGGGCTCGGCGGCAGCGGCGGCGACTCGATCACCAGCGCAAGCGGCGCCTGCGGGTATGCGGCCGGCAACGACGCCCAGGGCGGCGTCGCGCGCCCCGCCAACCTCACGTGCCAGGGCGCCGGCCTCGTTTTCGTCGGCCCGACGACGGGTCAGATCGCCACCGTGATCGGCCCCACGATCATCGGCGGCGCGGTCGGCAACGTCAACGTCTCCGCGGGCAACGGGGCCATCGGCGGCCCCAACGGCTGACCGCTACGGCGCCCAAGGGCGCCACCCCCGCCGGCGGGTACGAGGGTTGTGCCTCATCGCCCTCGTCGTGTCGCCGTGCCGGGGTCGGGAGTGACGGTCACACCGGAGGGCCGGATTCGCGCGGCCCGCGGGTCCTGTCCTCGCGGGACCCGGGTCGCCGCTCGACCCGAGCCCCGCGTGCCAGGCGCCAACGCCGCCCGCGGTCGACGCGCCGACCCCCAACGCCCACGAGACCACCCACGGCAGAAACGGCCACACCAGTCGGCAGCGGTGATCGATTCCCGGCGGCGGGCGAGGGGTGCGCGACGAACCTTCGAACAGTCCGAAGGTTCGTAGGGCACCCCCTCGGACTCGTGCGCGGCAGTGATCGTTCGTGCGCGATCGCGCCGAGCGACTGGTCGATCGCGACCGTCAGGCCGGCACGCGAGATCGACCCGGATCCCTTACTCGCGCAGCTCGCCGATCCCGCCAGGGGCGCTCGCGCGCGCACGCGAGAAACCCGCCGGGCGGGTGAACGGCGACCCCGCAACGTCACGCGCGCCGCGGGCGGCGTCGACGAGTCACGGCCGGACCAACCGCCCCGCCCTACGACCCGTTGCCGATGGTGCCCGTGAACGGCACGCCCGGTGTCGCGCGGGCCGCCGCCGGGAATGACGGCAGGGTGACGAGGCGGTCACCGGGCGGAGTGGTCACCTCCACGCCGGCCAGGTCGACCTCCTCCCGTTCACGCGCGCGCGCCAGTACGTCGTCCAGGACGGCGCCCGCCTCTGTCAGCGTCTTGGCCTGAAAGGTCAAGACCACAGTCGCTTGCACCTTCATCGCCGGCTCCCATCGCCGCAGGATCGAGCTGACAGGAGTGTGACGCGCGCCCGCGCGGACGCCATGACTGCTCGTCTGCCGTCGGACCCCCGGTGGCCGGTCCGGCTCGCGATGGCCTATCAGCGGGACGTCTGGGGCGGGGCCGTCGCGCCGCCCGGAGCGTAGACGGACTTCGCTTGCAGGCGGGTGACGCTCGGGGTAGGGAGTCGGCGGACCGGGGTGCGGCTGAGAGCGGGTGCCATGAAGTCGTGCCAGATCCTCGCGGGGATCGAGCCGCCCACCACCTGCCCGAAGCCGTCGAGGTTCAGGAGCGGGAGCTCCGCCTGCGGATAGCCGACCCAGACGCACGTCGCCAGTTGGGGGACGAAGCCGCAGAACCATGCGTCCTTGAAGCTTTCCGCAGTGCCGGTCTTACCGGCCACGGGGCGGTCGAGGCCGGCGGCGGTTCCGGTTCCGCTGCGTACCACTCCCGCGAGGGCGTAAGTCACGTGATCGGCGACGGTCCGCGACAGCGCGCGCCTTCCGCCATGCCGGAGCCGCGTGAGCACCGCTCCGTCGGAGGCGGTGACCCGCGCCAGTGCCCCCGGCGGATGGTGGATTCCCCGCGCGGCGAGCGTGGCGAAGGCATCGGCCATCTCCAGCGGCGAGACGCCCTCCGGCCCGAGCGTGATCGAGCACACCGGCCGCAGCGGCGACTCGATCCCCATGCGGTGGGCGGCATCGACGACCCGCTCAGGCCCGACGCGCATCGCGACCTGCGCGAAGATCGTGTTGACGGAGAACGCCGTCGCCTGCAGCAGCGTCATCGTCCCATGCGCCTCGTCGGCGTAGTTGTGCACGACCCACGCACCGTTCGCGTTCATGCAACGGCGGTTCGGGATCGTCAGCGAGCTCGGGCCGTTCCAGACCGATCCGAGTGGGATTCCCGCCTCCATCGCGGCCGTCAGCGCGAACGTCTTGAAGGTGCTGCCTGCCTGCCGGCGCGACTGACTCGCGAGGTTGAACTTCAGGCTGCCGTGGCCGGGTGCGACGACCGTCATCGCGCGGATCGCGCCCGTGGACGGATCGATCGCGACGATCGCGGTGGCCGGGTCCGCCGGACGCCCGAGCCACGCGTGGGCGGCGCGGGTCGCCAGGCGCTGGAGGCGCGAGTCGAGGGTCGTACGTATGCGCAGGCCGCCGTGGCGCGCGCGCCAGCGGCCGAACCTGCGCACCAGCTCGCGCCGGGCGTACTCGAAGAACGGCTGCGCGGCGAGCGCGGTATAACGCCGGCTCGGCCGCAGGTGGAGCGAGCTGCGGACGGCGGCCCGGTAGCGGGATGGTGAGATCTCCGCGGACGTCCGCAGGGCGGTGAGCACCTCGTTCCGGCGCCGGCGCGCCGTCCGCGGATGGTCGAGCGGGTCGTACACCGACGGAGCCTGCGGCAGTCCGGCGAGCAGCGCCGCCTGGGTGAGCGTCAGGCGGCGCGCCGGCCGGGAGAAGTACGTCTCGGCCGCGGCCTGCGCGCCGTACGCATGATGGCCGTAGTAGACCTCGTTCAGGTAGGCCCCGAGAATCGTCCGCTTGGAGTCCCGCTGCTCCAGCTGCGCGGCCAGGCATGCCTCCTTGAGCTTGCGCGCGAACGTCGGCGCCGGGGCCCGCAGGTAGCGGTCCCGGACGAGCTGCTGGACGAGCGTGGAGCCGCCCTGGACGGGCCTGCCCGCATGGTAGTTCGCGACCGCGGCGCGGATGATCGCCTCCGGGTCGAGCGCGCTGTCCCGCGTCCAGAACCGGCGGTCCTCGATCGCCACCGTCGCGCTGGGCAGCCAGGGCGACATGCGGGCGAGCGGCACGGGCTCGCGGTTCCATGTCGACGGCACGGCTCCCAGACGCAGCCCGTCGGACGTCTCGAGGAACGTGTTCCGGCCGAGGAGCCGAGCGTGTGCGGACCCGAGATCGCAGCGCAGCAGCGCCGGCGGATCGTCGATGAACAAGACGGCGACCGCGGCCCCGGCGCCGGCGACCGCCAGCCCGGCGACCAGGCACACGAGCACGGCTCCGCGCAGCATCGAACGCCGGCGCGTCCGGCGCCGCTGCCTTCGGCGCGCGGACAGCGGCGCCACCCGAGCGCCGTCGTCGAGGACGGGAGGCTCCGGTCCGGTGCTGACAGGGGGCAGCTCCGGCCGAGCGCGCCGATCGGCTCGCTCGCGTCGCCGCCGCTTCGGCGGTGGCGCAGGACCACTCTGAACCGGACGTTTCTTCACTGCGGCCCTCCCGCTAGGGCCTATCGATCAGCCGTCGCTGCAGACGCTAACGCCCTCCTCGCCGGATGCGAGTGGCGGTGATAGGAAACCGACGAGCGGAGGAGTTCGACGACCGGAAACACCACCGAGCGGTACCCTCACGCCCACTCGGGCACGACGACGCGGCCGTCGCGTTCAGCGGCTGCGGTCCCCAGCTCGGCGCAGGCCGCGATGAACCGGCGGCGGATCCATTCGGCGTCGTCGCCGCGGGCGATGCGCGTCAGACAGCGCTCGATCTTGAGCGGGACGGCCTCGAGCCGCTGCGGGCCGCCGGCGCCGAGGTCGACGAGGAACAGCAGTCCGAGGTCGTTGCGCAGGCGCGGGTCGACCGCGTAGTCGTCGACGAAGTCGCCGAGGTCGTAGAGCACGGCGCGCTCGGCGCCATGAGGGACATGGGCAGAGTGACCGGCCACCAGCGTCGCGCCCGCCGTCACGATCGCCCGCGCGGCGCGGCGGATCGCCGCCGACGGGCCGAGGGTCATGTTCGGCCCCCAGTGCGGGCCGACGAGCACGGCATCGGCATCACGGCGCGCGGCCGCCACGGCGTTGGTGAGCCAGCCTCCACTCGCGTCGCTGCGCAGGTCCGCATACGCGATGCCCGGTCGGTCGGGTCCGGCGCCGAAGTCCTCGGGGTGATCGGACGCGCCCAGCACCGCGAGCCGCATGCCGCGCGCCGTGAGCAGGCGGGGCGCCCGCGCAGTCGCGGCGTCAGGTCCGGCGCCGGCCCAGGCGATGCCGGCCGCGGCGAGGTGGTCGAGGGTGTCGAGCAGCGCCTCCGGGCCGTAGTCGAGGGCGTGGTTGTTGGCGAGCGTGACACAGCCGACGCCCATCCCGGCGAGCAGCTCGGCGGCCAGCGGCGGGGCGCGGAAGAAGAACGGCTTGCGCGGGTCGGGCCACCGGCGACCGCGATCGGAGATGCAGCACTCGAGGTTGAGGATGAAGATGTCGGCCTCCGCCGCCGCGGCAACGACCTCCGGCGCCACCGGCGCGCGCCCCGACCGCGCGATCGCTTCCGCCACCCCGCGGCCGAGCATCGTGTCACCGGCCAGCGCGACCCGCAGCCGATCGGCATCAGTCGCCACCGGCGGCGGCCTCCCAGCTGGGCGGCGCGACACCGTGGCGGCCGTAGAGTGCGACGAAGCCGGCGCGGGCGACGACACGCACGCGGATCAGCCGGCCGCCCGCCGCGCTCCGGAACAGCGTGACCTCCTCAGAGCCGGCCGTCAGGCACAGGCCGCGATGTCCCCGACGCGGACCAGTGCCCGCTGGGCGGGCCTGCGCAGCGAGTCGGTGTTGATGAGGACCACCATCTGGCGCGCGGCATCCTCGCTGGAGAACGCATTGCTCAGGTAGCCGGGGAAGTCGCCGTTGTGGCCCCAGACCGACCCGCACGCCAGCTTGTTGGTCGGCGACAGGCCCATGCTCCGGGTCCTCCACAGCCCGAACCCGTACGACTCGCCCGGGGGGCCCATCGCCACCGTCGTCTTCATGGCCTCGAGGAGATCCGGGCGCAGCAGACGGCCTTGGAGGAGCGCGCGGTAGAAGCGGGCGAGGTCGTCGGCGGTCGAGACGATAGCGCCGGCGGCCCAGGCGAAGGAAGGACTGAAGACGGTGACGTCCCGAAGGGGCCGCTTGCCGAGCGCGAGGTAGCCGTGGGCGTGTCGGCCCCCGATCCGCGGCGACGTGTCGAACGTCGTATGACGAAGACCGAGGGGCGTGAAGATCCGCTGCTTCAGCTGCGCCTCGAGCGAGTCGCCGCCCGCGGACTCGACGATGAGCCCGAGCAGGATGTACCCGGTGTTCGAGTACGACCAGTTCGCGCCGGGCGCGAACAACGGCGGATGCGCGATCGCCCGCCCGACCAGCGTGCGGGGCGCCCGGACGACCCGCAGATGGCCATGCAGGTAGGGCTTGAGCACCGAGGGGTCTTCGGTGTAGTCGTAGAGCCCGCTGGTGTGGTTGAGCAGCTGCCGGATCGTGATGCCCTGGCCGTCGGGAACCAGCCCCGGCAGCCACCGCTCGACCGTGTCGTCGAGCGACAGCCTGCCCTCGCCCGCAAGCTGCAGGACGACCGTCGAGACGAACGTCTTCGTCACGCTGCCCACGCGAAAACGGTCGCTCACGCGCATCGGCGTCCTGTGAGCCCGGTCCGCAAGCCCTCTGGCCAGCCGGACCGTGCGGTCACCGTCGCGGACGAGCACCACCGCGCCCGGGGCTCCCGCCGCGACGAGCCGGTCAAGCGCCACACGGAGCCCTGGCAGGCTTCTCGTCAGGCGATCAGAACGCTCCCGGGCCGCGCCCGAGGGGGCCGTCACGCCGATCGCGACAAGGCCCGCGACCAGGCACGCCATGACGACGCCGGTACCCGAGCGGGGCACGGCGACAGCTCGTAGGGCATTCGAAAGCATGAAGCCTCTTCCGACGAGCAGCGATACGTCGAACCTGCCGCGCAACGGCAAGCACTTGCACCGTACGCCTGCGGCGTGCGCGACGCAACCACTCACCGGCCGTTTGCAGTGCGTTGGTCGCGGTCCTCGTCGCGGTCGTCGCGATCGGGGGGTCGCGTCGGCGCGCTAGGCGCGTACACCGCCGGGCTGAGCCGCCCGGCCGCGGGGCCAGGGCCGAAGCGCCTCGCATCGAGTGCGCTCGCCGAAGGGTGATGCGCTACGTCAGGTCGTGGTCAGCTTCAAGGCGAGTCATGCGCCCACATTCGACGCCCTGTGCGACGTCCCGCCTCCTCGCGCGGGCGGCATCGAGAACAACCCAGACGTCGGTTCAGCCGCTTGAGCGAAATTGCACGGTGAAACTCCGGTCGCGGCTCTCCCGCCTACGGCCGGATCGCGCCTCGTCCGGAATGCCGGCGCTAGCCATTGCGGGTTCCGTGCCTGGGTCGGCGCGCGTGAGCGGCATGTACGGTGCCCTGTGCATGGGCGACAGTTCTCCTTGGCCCGCGCGCGGAATCGCCACGCGTGCGCGCCTCACGGCAGCGCGGGAGCATGACGATGAGCGTCTTCAGGGAGGCTGAGCTTCGCTACCTGGCCGGGGGGCGCCAGCTCGGACGGCTCGCGACGGTCGGTGCGGACGGCACGCCGCACGTGGTGCCGGTCGCCTGGATCTACAACGCCGTACGCGACACGATCGACGTCGGGGGCTACGAGCTCGAGCGGTCGAAGAAGTTCCGCGACGTGGGCCGGACGGGGCGAGCCGCGATCGTGATCGACGATCTCGAGAGCACAGACCCGTGGCACCCGCGCGGCATCGAGATCCGCGGGCGCGGCGAGGCGATCGCGCTGCCGACGGCGTTGATCCGGATCCATCCGGAGCGCATCGTCACCTGGGGGCTCGAGCGGGCGCGCAGCGCGCGCACGGTGCAGCGGTAGGCGCGTTTCCGTGGCGCACAACCACGGAGTCGTACTCAGTCGAGCCGGATCACGATTCCGGTGAGGCCGTTGAGCACGGCCGCGACACCGGCCCGCACGGCGCGCGCGGCGCGCTCGCGGGTGAACGTGGCGGGATCGTAGGCGGTGGGCATGCCGAGTCCCTCGCCGCGGAACGAGGCGCCGGTCCAGTCCGTCGCGGTCACGTTCTGGGTCGGCTCGGCCAACTCTGCCCCGATGACGAGGAACTGCTGGTCGAGGTGGTTGGGAGTCACCAGCGCCAAGGGGTCGACGAGGGCGTTGCCGGCAGTGATGACCAGATCGGGCGCCAAGTCGATGGCTCGGCTGATGCGCGAGACGAACTGGCCGGGGTCGGCGGCGGTGACGGTCTTGAGGCTCACGTGCTCCTGCTCGGCCCACCTCGTCACCGCGCCCACCAGCGTCCTTGTCGGGAGGTCTTCGCCTGCCGTCAGAAGCACCACGCGGTAGCCCTTCGACGGGTGGACCCCGTCCCAGGACCCAAGACGCGGCGTGATGGTCGCCTCCGGGGCGGGCGGCGCGGTGCGGTCGACGAACCCCGGACCAAGGGTCCCGACGGCGGTGGGCTTCGTATGCGGCGCGGACCAGTCGTCGCTGGAGCCGCAGCCGCTGACCAGCACGGCCGTCGCGACCGTTACGAGCAGAGCGCAGGCGCGCCGGGGTCGAGAGCGCAAGAAGATCGTCTTTCCGGATTGCGGGCAGTGACGCGCACTTCTTACCAGTCGTCAGGTCGGGTCGCCGCTCGTTCACACATCGTTCACCGTTCGTGTACCTGCGGCAGCCAGGATGCCCCGCCGAAGGGAAGCCATGGCGTACCGCGTTCGACATCGCATCCGCTCTATCGTCCTGGCGGCGGCCACGGTAGGAGTCCTGCTCGTAACGGCAGCCTCCGCCTTCGCCCACGGGTTCAGCTCAGTGGTGTACGTCGATGCCACGTCTCCGGCGAGGGAGCACGTCCGCGCGGCGCTCGGGTTGGAGTACGACCTGCTTGTCGTCTCCGCCGCCGACTCCGAGAAGGACGATGCACTCTTCCGGGCCGGCACCGCCGCGTTCGAGGACCGCGACTCGGCGGAGCAGACGGCCGCGCTCGACGCCCACGCCGGCTCCGTCCTCGCCTACGTGACCAGGCGCTTCGGCGTCACCGCCAAGGGGGCAGACGCGTGCACCCCCGCGCGGGACGGCGGCTTCAGGATCCAACAGCGCGACGGCGTCCCGTACGCGCTGCTGGTTCTCGACTACCGGTGCCCGGAAGCCGCCGACGCGCACGTGCTGCGCAGCGAGCTGTTCCCGAACTCCGAGGGCTACGTGCGCGACACCAAGACGATCGTGACGTACGACCTCGACCTGAATACCGGCAGCGCCAGCCTCGATGCGCGCCAGCCGTCGTTCTCCACGCAGCAGTCGCTGCTCGAGCAATTCCGGGAGTTCTTCCGCCTCGGGGCCGAGCACCTCCTCACCGGCATCGACCACATCCTGTTCCTGCTGGCGCTCATCGCCGGGTCACGCCGTCTGCGCGAGATCGTCTTGGCGGCGACGACCTTCACCCTTGCCCACTCGGTGACCTTCATCCTGGCCGCTCTCGGCGTCGTGCACGTTCAAGCGTCGCTCGTCGAGCCTGTCATCGCGCTCTCGATCGCGGTGGTCGCAGGCCTGTACCTGTGGCGGATCTGGCGGCGCGGATCGCACGCCACCGACCTCGAGACGGTGGGTCAAGGGCGCCTTGGCCTCGACGCCGCGGGGCGGACGCGGCTCGCGGTGGTGTTCTGCTTCGGCCTGGTGCACGGGCTCGGGTTCGCCTCGGCGCTCGGGATCGACCGGGCCTGGTCGTGGACGCTTCTGTCGTCGCTGTTCGTCTTCAACCTCGGTATCGAGAGCGTGCAGCTCGGGATCATCTTGGTCGTCTTCCCCCTGCTCGCCCTGCTGCGCCGCCGCGCACCGCTCGCCGGGCTCTCGGCGACCGGAGGGATCGCCGCAGTCGTGACCGCGACGGGCCTGGTGTGGTTCGTGCAGCGCGTGATGCAGGGCTGACCGCGGCTGATGGATGGGCGGTTCTGGCGCAGGTCGCCTCGGCGCCGGCGCGCCCGCCGGCCGGTCACATCCGGCCCGGCCTCAGACATTCGCGCAAGTGCCATGGATTCGTCACGCACCGTTCACATCCGGCTACACCGGCTGCTGGAAGCTACGCGCGGTCCACTCATATCGACGAAAGGGAAGGAAACGTCGGTGAAGCTCTCCAACAGGACAATGAGGTCCTCTAATTCGCCACGGCCCCCGCGGCGTGGTCGACGCCGACCGGCGGTGAACGCCGGCCTGGCGGCCGTCGCCGTGTCGGCGGTGTTCGGCATCGGCTCGATGACCATCGCCGGTGCTCAAGCTCCCGCGACGTCCTCCGGCATCGTCCTCAGCGTCGGCGCCAACGCGTCGCAGCGTGTCGTGTCCTGGTACACCTCGGCCAACACCGCGCAGGCGGTGCAGCTCGCGCCGACCTCTCAGCTCGTGAACGGCGAGTTCCCCGCGAACGCCGTCACCTTCGCGGCCACCGTGGCCGCGAACAGCGTCAACGGCGGCTACAACGCGCACGCCGCGATCGATGGCCTCCAGGAGAACACCGCGTACTCCTATCGCGTCGGCGCCGAGGGCGCCTGGTCGCCGGCGTACGCGTTCAAGACCCAGAAGTTCGACGGTGACTTCGACTTCCTGTTCTTCGGCGATCCGCAGATCGGCTCGTCCGGGGATGTGGCCAAGGACGGCGCCGGCTGGCAGGACACCCTGAACGTGTCCCTCGCCGCGAACCCGGACGCCGAGCTGCTCGTGTCGGGCGGTGACCAGGTCGAGACCGCGAACACCGAGACGCAGTGGAACGCGTTCCTCGCGTCCGACAAGCTCCGCCAGTACCCGTGGGCGCCCACCATCGGCAACCACGACGTCGGCGGCAAGGCGTACGACCAGCACTTCTGGACCCCGAACACCGACCGTTCCGCGCCCTTCTACTCGGGCAACTCGACGACCCAGTCGGGCGGCGACTACTGGTACATCTACAAGGGCGTCCTGTTCATCCACCTCAACAGCAACGCGTACGCCAACGGCTCCGACGCCGCGCACATCGGCTACGTCACCGATGTCGTCAACGCGCACGCGGCCGACGCCAAGTACACGGTGCTCGTCTACCACCACTCGATCTACTCGCCTGCCGATCACGCCAACGACAGTGACAACCAGCAGCGCCGCCGGGACTTCCCGACCGCCTTCTCGAACCTCGGCGTCGACCTGGTCCTGCAGGGTCACGATCACAGTTACTCGCGCAGCTACGCGATCAAGAACGGCCAGAAGGCCAACGCGGATGAGCAGCCCGGCGCCGCCCAGGTGTCCGAGGGTCCGGGTGGGGTCATCTACGTGACGGGCAACTCCTCGTCGGGCTCGAAGTACTACGACCTGTCGGCCCCGAAGGTGGGCTCGGACTTCGGTCCGGACCCGCTGGACCCCACCGGCAAGCGACACTGGGCCAACTCGGTGGAGAACCAGGAGCACGTCCGCACCTACGTCAAGGTCGAGGTGGGCAAGAACGCGCTCGTCGTCGAGAACATCCGCAGCGGCACCTGCGCCGCCCCCAATGCCGCAGTCGAGCGCGGCAACGTGTCCTGGTGCGGCCCGAACAGCGGCGCCAGCCCGGCCCAGCCGGTCGGTTCCACGGTCGACAAGGTCGTGATCCACCGGTTCGCCGCGCCCCCCGTCGAGGCCGGCGTCGGCGGGACGGTCCCGCCGACGCTCGCGCTGACGCTCGGCGCGCCGGCGAGCTTCGGTGCCTTCACGCCCGGCGTCGGCAACGACTACACCGCCTCGACGACGGCGACCGTGACGTCCACCGCGGGTGACGCGACGCTGGCCGTGACCGACCCGAGCTCGACCGCGCCGGGCCGCCTGGTGAACGGCACGTTCGCGCTCGCCTCGCCGCTGCGGGTCGCGGGCACGCCGCTGCCGGCGACGGTGAGGACCTACGCGGCGCCGGTCTCCAATGACAACGTCGCGATCGACTTCAAGCAGTCGATCGCCGCGAACGAGCCGCTGCGGACCGGCACGTACGCGAAGACGCTGACGTTCACGCTGTCGACGACGAATCCGTAACGACCGGTAAGTCCCACAGCGGTGACGGGGTGGGCGCCATCGGCGCCCATCCCACTCGTGCGTTTACCCCCAGTTCCCAGACTCCCCGAGGACCATGACGTTGCACCCGCCCACACGCCGCACCGCCGCGGTCGCACTGCTGTTGGCCACGTCGGGGCTGTTCGGGTTGGTCGCCCGGCCTGCCGCGGCTGCGGACGACGCCGTCCCCTGGACGGTAAAGACGGCCGCCAACGACTTCGGGGCCGACCGGCAGAACTACGGCTACACCATCAATCCGGGCGGACGACTCGAGGACGGCATCGTCGTCGTCAACCGCGCCACCACGCCGCTCCACCTCACTCTCTACGCCGCCGACGGCTTCACCACCCACGCGGGCCGGCTCGACCTGGTCACCAAGGATGCGAAGTCGACGGCGGTAGGTGCATGGGTACACCCGGACCGAGACGACGTGACGGTCCCGTCCGGCGAATCGGTCGAGGTGCCGTTCGCAATCACCCTTCCCGAGGACGCCGCGCCGGGCGACTACGTGGGCGGCATCGTGACCTCGCCGGCGCAGACCGCCGCAGCGGGCGGGAGCGACGTGGACCGGCGAGTCGGCATCCGGATCCGCCTGCGTGTAGCCGGAGCGATCAAGCCGAGCCTCTCGGTCGAGAGCGTGCGCGTGCACTACTCGCATACGCCCAACCCGTTCGGGAAGGGAGACGCGACCGTCACCTATACGATCCACAACACGGGCAACGCCATCCTCACCGCCCGCCAAGCGGTGTCCGCCTCCGGTCCCTTCGGCCGCTGGGCGGTTGGTGGCAGGAAGATCGCCGACTCGCCCCCATTGCTGCCTGGTGACATGTGGAAGGAGTCCGTGCCGCTGCACGGTGTGGCTCCTGCGCTCAGGCTGAGGGCGACCGTCACACTCGTCCCTCTGCTCACCGACGCGGCAGGCTCGATCGCGCCGCTCGCCGCCACCAAGGCATCGGGGCACGCCTGGACGGTCCCGTGGTCTCTGCTGTTGGGAATCATCGTCCTGTGCGGCCTCGTCGTCGCAGGTGTGGCTCTTCGGCCTCGCCTGCGGGGCGCGGCTCCGCAGTGGTTTCGAAAGTGACCGGGCGCCTGCCCGTGCATGCTCGGAAGTCTGGGACGATGCCGGTTTCCGTCCCAGTGGAGGAGAAGCTGATGGTCGAGCCGTATCAGGCGATCGGGCTGGTCCCAACGATGTGGGGAATCCGGCGCCGCGACGACATCCGCCGCAACCTCGAGCACATCGACCACCTCATGACGGCGTCGACGTGGCTCGGTGGGCTCGACCTGCCGGTACGCCTGGTCGCGATCCCCGAAGGGGCGCTTCAGGGGTTCAACGACGAGGTGCTCGACGTCGACCACGAGACGTTCGCGCGCGAGTGCGCGATCGACATCCCCGGGCCCGAGACCGACGAGCTCGGGCGCCTGGCTGGCAAGTGGGGCGTGTTCGTGATGGCCCAGGCCAAGGCCCGGCATCCCGAGTTCCCGGGCCGGTTCTTCAACGTCGGCTTCGTGCTGGACCCGGACGGCCAGGTCGTGCTCCGCCACCACAAGGTCGTGCCGCTGCTCCCCGTCGAGCACTCGGTCACCCCGCACAACGTCTTCGACCGCTGGATCGAGCTCTACGGCGCGACGCTCGACGCCTTCTACCCGGTGGCGGACACCGAGATCGGCCGGCTCGGGATCATGATGGCCAACGAGGGCTCATATCCCGAGAACGCCCGCGGCCTGGCGATGAACGGCGCCGAGGTCGTCTATCGCGCCTCCTTCCCGCATCGCGCGAGCGACACGTTCGTCGTCCAGACCCGGGCCCGCGCGCTGGACAACAACATGTACGTCATCGCTCCCAACGTCGGCACCTACTACCTGACGCCCGAGGACGAGACGCCGATCGACACGTTCGGCGGCCACTCGCTGATCGTCGACCACCTCGGCCGCGTCGTCGGAGAGCACGCCTACAGCGGCGGCTCCTCCTGGGTGGCGGGGACGATCGACGTGCACGCACTGCGGCACTTCCGCGCCAACGCGAAGTGGGGAAACTGGCTCAAGGATCTCACGACCGAGCAGTACCGCCTGATCTACGAGCAGCCGATCTACCCGAAGAACCTCTACGCGGACCGCGCACCGTACGACCACGACACCTATCGCCGCGAGGTGCTGGAGCCCCAGGTGCGAGCGCTGCAGGAGCGCGGCATCTACGCGGCACTCGACCCGAGTACCGCGACCACCGCGTGAGCGCGGCACCGCGATCGACGAGCTGAGGGGCGCGCAGGCGGCGCTGCGGCCGCTAGCGGTCCGCGATCTGGAGCCGCTCGGCCGCCACGGCGGCCTCGCCGCGCGAGCGCACGTCGAGCTTGCGCAGGATCGCCGAGACGTGGTGGGCGACCGTCTTCTCGGAGACGAACAGCCGCGCCGCGATGTCGGCGTTGCGCAGCCCCTCCGCGACCAGCCCCAGCACCTCCTGCTCGCGCGCCGTGAGCCCGTTACGGTCGGCGCGGGTGGCGACGCGCGGGCCGCGGCCGACGTCGCGGGCGCTGCGCTCGCGCAGCATCCGCGCGACGCGCAGGGCCGCGGGGGGCGCGCCGAGGCGCTGCAGCCAGCCGAGCGCCTCGCGCTGCGCCGCCTCCTGGTCGGCGTGCGCGAGCGCGAGCGCCGCCTCGTACGGGCAGCCCGTCTGCGCCCAGCGCTCCGCCGCGACCGCGGCCGCGCCGGCGAGCTCGAGCATGAACGGCTCGGCGACCGCGTCGAGCGCGACCTCGTCGGCCATCCCGGCGCGGCGGCGCCAGACGAGCAGCTCGCCGGCCGCCCACGGATCGTCCTGCTCGACCGCGAGGCGCAGCGCCGCGACGGTCTCGGCGCCGATCGCGCCGTCCTCGCCGCCCAGCCAGCGGGCCTCCGCGCGCGCCGACGCCACCGGATGCAACCGCTGCAGCTCGCCGGTGCCGCGCGCGAGCTCGAGCGCCTCGTCGAGCGGCGGCCAGACGTTCGCCTCGCCGCGGCGGGCGCGCAGCCGGCCGAGCACGACGAGCGGGTAGATGCGGCTCGGCATCGCGACGCCGGGATGCGCGAGCACCTCGCGGGCGCTCTCGGCGGCGGCGTCCCAGCGCCCTCGCGCGAGCTGCGAGAGCGCGCGCTCGCCGCCCATGGAGAGCCGCCACGCATCGAGGTCGCGTTCGCGGCAGTACGCGATGCCCGCGTCGAGGCTGCGGTCCGCGGCCGAGTAGTCGCGCAGCCCGAGCTGCGTCGAGCCCAGGTTCGCGTACGCGCGCGCGACGTGCTCCTCGAACCCGTGCTCCAGCGCCAGCGCGAGGCTGCGCTCGAGCTTGGCCGCGCTCCCGCCGCGCCGCAGCTCGGCGGTGCCGGCGTTGTTGAGCGCGTGCGCGAGGATCTCGGGCTCGCCGAGCCCTTCGGCCAGCGCGATCGCTCGCTCGCCCCACGCGATCGCCGCGTCGTCGTCGCTGATCAGCATCCGCAGCTGCGCGAGGTTGCTGTAGGCCATCGCGAGCTCGCGGCCGGGGCCGAGTGGCTCCAGCAGCTCGATCGCGACGCGCGCCTCCTCCTCCGCGACCGCGGTCTCGCCGGAGAACCACGCCAGCCGCGACAGCCAGCGGTGCGCGCCGCCCTCGCGCAGGCGGTCGCCCGCGGCGCGGTGCAGCTCCATCGCGGCGCGGCGCGCCTCCGTCGCCTCCGCGATCGCGCCGGTCAGGTAGCACTCGTAGGAGCGCCGCTCGAGCAGCTCGACGCGGCGCGAGTACCCGAGCCAGGCCGAGTGCCGGAGGGCGCGGGCGTACTGCGACGCCGCCTCGCCATGCGACCCCAGCGCCGCCGCCCGCGCAGCCGCCGCCGAAGCGAACCGCAGGACCGCCTCGGCGTCGTCGGCAGCCTCGGCGTGGTGGGCGAGCCGTGCCGGGTCCGGGGGCCGCCCGATCGCCCCCTGGAGCGCCGCCAGCGCGCGGCGGTGCAGCTGCAGCCGGCGCAGCGGGGACAGCGCCTCCTCGATCGCCGCGCGCGCGATCTCGTGCCGGAGGCCGATCGTGGCGCGCTCGACCTGCAGCATCCCCGCCTCCAGGCACGCGTCGAGCCCGGCCGTCTCCCCGTCCGCCAGCGCGTCGAGCAGCCGCAGCTCCATCCGCGCGGGCTCGATCGCCACCGCGTCGAGCACCATGCGCGCGTGCTCGTCCAGCCGCGCGGCGCGCGCCAGCACGGCGTCGCGCACGGTGCGCGGGATGTCGCCGCCGGCGGCGACGACCTCGGTGACGAAGAACGGATTGCCGGCCGTGCGGTGATGCAGCTCCGCCGGATCCAGCCGGCCCGCGAGCGCGTGCACGGCTTGGAGCGAGAGCGGCGCGAGCGCGAGCCGGTCGATCGCGTCCGCCGGCACGTCGCCCAGCGCCACCTGCAGCGGCGCCGAGCCGTCGCGGCAGGTCGCGACGAGCAGCGCCGGCAGCGAGGCGATCCGGCGGGCGAGGAGGCGCAGGACGTCGAGCGTCGCCTCGTCGGCCCAGTGCAGGTCCTCCAGCACGACGATGCTCCCACCGCCGCGCAGCTCCGCCATCAGCGCGGCGGCGACCTCGGCGGGCGGCGCCTGGCGCACGATCGTCTCCAACAGCTCGCCGCCGGCGTCCTCGGCGATGTCCACGAACGGCCCGAGCGCGCGCGGCGTGCGCAGCGCGTCGCAGCCGCCAGACCGGACGCGCTCGCCACTCGCACGCGCGCACAGCTCGCGCACCAGTGCCGACTTGCCGATGCCGGCCTCGCCGGAGACCACGACGAGCCGCCCGCGCCCGCTCCCGCGCACCTCGCGCCGCCGGTCGTCCAGCCGCGCGAGCTCCGCGTCGCGTTCGAGGATCCGCGGCATCGCCTGCCTAGCATGCCGCTCCGGGGCCCGCTTGTCACTAGCCGCTCCCCGGTCAGGCCGCGGCGAAGAACGCGAGCAGCGCCTCGGCGGTCTCCTGCGGCGCCTCCTCGGGCAGATGGTGATCGGCCGGCAGCGGGCGGCCGTCGACCAGCTCCGCGTAGCCGCGCCAGACGTCGAGCACGCGGTAGCTGCGCCCGACGAAGCTGTGCCGGCCCCACAGCGCCAGCAGCGGCGCAGTCACGCGATGCCCGTGGGCGGCGTCGCGCGCGTCGTGCTCGAGGTCGATCGTGGCCGCCGCCCGGTAGTCCTCGCAGGAGGCGTGGATCGTCGCCGGATCGGAGAAGCAGCGGACGTACTCCTCCAGCGCGCCGGGATCGAACGGCGCGCCGCCATGGTGGCGCGCCTGCACGTGGGTCCGGATCCAGAACACAGCTTCGTCGGCGAGCAGCCGCTCGGGGACGCCGTCGGGCGCCGCGAGGAAGAACCAGTGGTAGTAGCCGCGCCCGAAGTCGGCGTCCGCGTGCCGGAACGCGTGCAGCGTCGGGACGATGTCGAGCACCGCCAGCGCGGACACCGCCGCCGGGTCGTCGAGCGCGAGGCGGTGCGCGACCCGGCCGCCCCGGTCATGCCCGGCGACGGCGAAGCGCTCGAACCCGAGCTCGCGCATCACCAGCAGCTGGTCGCGCGCCATCGCGCGCTTGGAATAGGCCTCGTGGCGGGTTCCCCCGCTGGGCTTGTCGCTGTCGCCGTAGCCGCGCAGGTCGGTCATGACGACCGTGTGGCGCTCGGCGAGCACGGGCGCCACCCGGTGCCAGACCACATGCGTCTGCGGATAGCCGTGGAGCAGCAGGACCGGCGGCCCGGCGCCGCCCGTCAGCGCGTTGATCGTGATCTCTCCGGCCCGCACGGCGCGTCTTCGGAACGTGTCCGGCAGCGGGACGCTCACCGGCCGATTCATGCACGGACCTTGTGGTTTGTCCAAGGCAAGGCGGCTGTTTTCGCCTGATCGCGCAATGGTCGCTCTCACGATCCGCCAATAGGGTGCGGGCGGGGCACAACCGAGCTTTCAGGAGGGACCCATGGAGCAACCGACGCAACCGCGGACGGGAATACCGGCGGCCGAGCTGGCCGCGCGCCGCGAGCGGCTGCAGGAGCACGTGCGCGCTGAAGGATTGAGCGGCTACGTGCTCTTCGGCGCCGACTACATCCGCTACTTCACCGGCTTGAACTTCCTCGCCACCGAGCGGCCCGTGGTCGTCGCCCAGGCCGTGGGCGGCGAGCCGGCGGTCTTCGTGCCCGATTTCGAGCTCGAGCGAGTGCGGGCCGAGACGGCGTTCGAGCGCGTCGAGTCCTACCCTGAGTATCCAGGCGTGCAGCACCCGATGCTGCTGCTCTCCCGGCTGCTCGCGGACCTCGGCATCCGCGGCAGCATCGGCGCCGACAGCGACGGCTATCCCGGCATCCTCGGCTACCGGGGCCGGTCGCTCAGTGACGCGGCGGAGAGCGCGGTCCTCCCGCTCGCGCCGGTCATCGAGGCCATGATGATGTGCAAGAGCGAGGCCGAGATCGGACTGATCCGCGAGAGCGCGCGCTGGTGCGAGCTCGCCCACCGCCTGCTGCAGGAGTACAGCCGCCCGGGCGCGACCGAGACCGAGGCCAGCCTGCGGGCCGGCATGGAGGCCACGCTCGCGATGATCGCGGCGCTCGGCGACGACTACGGCCAGCAAGGCTCCCAGGACGGCGCCGCGGCGGGCTACCGCGGGCAGATCGGGCCGCGCAGCGCGTGGGCGCACGCCGTCGCGCACAACATCGAGCTGCGCGCGGGCGACGTGCTCGTGAGCGAGACCAGCGCGCCGGTGTGGGGCTACAACGCCGAGCTCGAGCGCGCGATGATCATCGGCGCGCCGACGGACGAGATGCGCCGGCTGTTCGACCACACCGTGGCCGTCCAGCAGGTCGCGTTCGCGGCTCTGCGCCCGGGCGTCACCTGCTCGGACGTCGACGCGGCGGTGATGGAGTATCTCGAGGACCACCGGCTGCTCGGGCACTGGCGCCAGCACACCGGCCACGCGATCGGCCTGCGCAACCACGAGGCGCCGTTCCTGGACCTCGGCGACCACACGGTGATCGAGCCCGGGATGGTCTTCACGGTCGAGCCGGGCCTGTACGCGGCCGACCTCGGCGGCTTCCGCCACTCCGACACGGTCGCGGTCACGCCAGACGGCATCGAGATCCTGACCGACTACCCGAGCGACATCGAGAGCCTCACGATCCCGGCCTGATAGTCCTTCCGCCATGGCGGTGCTCGTGATCGGGACCCTGGACACCAAGGGCGACGAGCTCGCGTTCCTGCGCGAGCGCCTGCTGGAGTCCGGCGTCGGCGTCCTCCTCGCCGACGCGGGCACGCAGGGGGCGCCGCACGGCGCCGAACCGGACATCACGCGCGAGCAGGTCGCGGCGGAGGCGGGCGCCGACCTCGCCTCGCTGACCGATCGCGGCGCGGCGGTGAGCGCGATGGCCGCCGGAGCCGCCGCGCTCGCGGCGCGCCTGCACGCCGAGGGCCGGCTCGACGGCGTGCTCGGCGCCGGCGGCTCGGGCAACACGGCGATCGCGACGGCCGCGATGCGCGCCGTGCCGGTCGGCGTGCCGAAGCTGATGGTCTCGACGATGGCCGCCGGGGACACGCGCGACTACGTCGGCGGCAGCGACGTGACGCTGATGGCGTCGGTGACCGATGTCGCCGGGCTGAACTCGATCTCGGCGCGCATCCTCGCCAACGCGGCCGGCGCGATGGCGGGGATGGTCGGCGCGCCGCCGGTCGAGCAGGGCGAGCGGCGGGCCTTGCTCGCCGCGACGATGTTCGGGGTCACCACGCCGTGCGTCGACCACGCCCGCGAGCTGCTCGAGACGCGCGGGTACGAAGTCCTCGTCTTCCACGCCACCGGCACCGGCGGGCGCGCGATGGAGGCGCTCGTCGAGGCCGGCTTCCTGCGCGGCGTGCTCGACGCCACGACCACCGAGCTGTGCGACGACCTCGTCGGCGGCGTGCTCTCCGCCGGGCCGGAGCGGCTCGAGGCGGCCGGCCGCGCCGGCCTGCCCCAGGTCGTCTCCCTCGGCGCGCTCGACATGGTCAACTTCGGCGCCCGCGACACCGTGCCGCCGCAGTTCGAGGACCGCAACCTGTACGTCCACAATCCGTCCGTGACGCTCATGCGCACGACCGCGGAGGAGTGCGCGGAGCTGGGGCGCCGGATCGCCCGCAAGCTCTCGCGGGCCACCGGCCCGACGGCGCTCTTCATCCCGCTCGGCGGCGTCTCGCTGATCGACGCCGAGGGGCAGCCGTTCCACGACCCGGAGGCCGACGCGGCGCTGTTCGCCGCCTTGCGCGAAGGCCTCGACGACCGGGTCGAGCTGATCGAGCTGGACTGCAACATCAACGACGAGGCGTTCGCCGCGGCCATGGCGGAGAAGCTCGACGAGTACGTGCGAGGCGCCGCATGACCGGCGAGGAGGCCCGCGCGCGGCTGCGCGCGACGCTCGACGCCGGTGGCGTGATCATCGGCGCGGGCGCCGGGACCGGGCTCTCGGCGAAGTGCGCCGAGGACGGGGGCGCCGACCTGATCATCATCTACAACTCGGGCCGCTACCGGATGGCCGGTCGCGGCTCGCTGGCCGGGCTGATGCCCTACGGCGACGCCAACGCGATCGTCATGGACATGGCGCGCGAGGTGCTCCCGATCGCCCGCCGGACGCCGGTGCTCGCCGGCGTCTGCGGCACCGACCCGTTCCGGCTGATGGACCGCTTCCTGGGCGAGGTGCTCGACGCCGGCTTCGCCGGCGTGCAGAATTTCCCGACCGTCGGCCTGATCGACGGCACGTTCCGGATCAACCTCGAGGAGACCGGCATGGGCTTCGCACTCGAGGTCGAGATGATCCGCGCGGCCGCCTCGCTGGGCCTGCTGACGGCGCCCTATGTCTTCGATCCCCTGCAGGCGGCGGCGATGGCCGAGGCCGGCGCCGACGTCCTCGTCCCGCACATGGGGCTCACGACGAAGGGCACGATCGGCGCCCGGACGGCGAAGACGCTGGACCAGTGCGTCGAGGAGATCCAGGCGATGCGCGACGCCGCCGTGGCCGAGAACCCGCGCGTGATCGTGCTCTGCCACGGCGGCCCGCTCGCCGAGCCCGACGACGCCCGCTACGTGCTGGATCGCACAGAGGGCGTCGTCGGATTCTTCGGCGCCTCCAGCATGGAGCGGTTGCCGACCGAGGTCGCGATGACCGAGAACATGCGCCGCTTCAAGGCGCTCGCCGAGCGGAGCTGACCGCGTAAGCGATCCGGGCGGCGTGCCCTTGCGGGCGATCCCCCCGGCGTGCCAGGCTGGGGCTTGAAGGGTGCGACCCGGAGACCTCCGGCGTGACATTTCCCCGAGATGACCGGACCAGGGGTGAAGTGAGCGATCTGCGCGGGCTCGTCGAGCGGTACCTGAGCGCCTACAACGCGCGCGATCTCGCCGCGTGGGGCGAGCTGTTCCACGAGGACGCGATGATCCGCGCCGACGCCGGCACGATGCACGGCCGGCAGGCCGCGCAGGCGTTCGCGGAGGGGACGATGCGCGCGTTCCCGGGCGTCCGCGCCGAGCTCGAGCGCGTCGTCGGCGAGTCGGACACGACGATCGCCGTCGAGTACCGCCTCGTGAACCCGGACGAGGAACGGTTCGGATGGCGCCTGGCCGGCACGGTCTGCGACGTCTACGACGTCCGCGACGGCCGGATCGCCTCGTGCCGCTCCTATTACCTCGCCGACCCGGCGGACAAGACCGCGGCGGTACCGGTCCCCTCGCGGGCCGAGGCGGCGCGGATCGCCGAGGAGCAGGCCGCCCTGCGGCGCGTGGCCACCCTGGTCGCGCGCGGCGTGGCGCGCCGCGAGCTGTTCGCCGCCGTCAACCAGGAGATCGCGCAGCTCATCGGCGCCGAGCAGACGTCGATGATGCGGTTCGAGCCCGACGACACGATGACGCTCGTCGCCGCCTGGAGCAGCCACGAGGTCCCGTTCGAGCTCGGGGCCAACCGGCGGCTCGACGACACGCTGCGCGCCGTGCGCGATCGCGGCCACCCGCTGCGGTTCGAGTCGGCGGAGCTGCCGGAGTCCGGCCCGTTCATCGAAGAGGCGCGCCGGATCGGGATCCGCTCGTCGGTCGGGGTCCCGATCGTGGTCGAGGGCCGCGTGTGGGGCGTGGCCTTCGCCGCCTCTACTTGCCCCGAGCCGTTCCCGCCGGACACCGAGGCGCGGATCGCGGCGTTCTCCGAGCTGGTCGCCACGGCGATCGCCAACGCGCAGGCGCGCGGGGAGCTCCGGTCCCTGGCCGACGAGCAGGAGGCGCTGCGGCGGGTGGCGACGCTGGTCGCCGGCGGCGCTTCGCCGCCGGAGGTGTTCGCCGCCGTCACGCGGCAGGCGTCGCGGCTGTTCGGCGGCCAGCCGATGCGGCTGCACCGCTACGACGAGGAGGGAGGCGCGCCCGTGGTGGCGCTGCACGGCGCCCCGAGCTCGCTCGACGTCACCGTGCCGGCGAACGCCGACAGCGTGTCGTGGCGGATCCTGCAGACGAGACGCCCCGCCCGCATCGACGACTACGACGACATCGAGGGTCCCGTCGCCGATCAGGCGCGCTCGGTCGGCCTGAAGGCGGCGGTCGGCGCGCCGATCTTCGTGGGCGGCGTGCTCTGGGGCCACCTGCTCGCGATGTCCTTCGACGGGCCGCTGCCGCCCCGGACCGAGGAGCGCCTGGCGCAGTTCACCGAGCTCGTCGGGACGGCGGTCGCCAACGCCGACAGCCGCGAGGAGCTGACGGCGTCGCGAGCGCGGCTCGTGGCGGCCGCCGACGACAGCCGCCGCCGGATCCAGCGCGACCTGCACGACGGGGCACAGCAGCGGCTGATGCACGCCATCCTCAGGCTCCAGCTCGCCAGGGCGGCGCTGGGCCACGGCGGCCCGGGGACCGACCTGGTCGAAGAGGCGCTGCAGCAGGCCGAGCAGGCCAACGAGGACCTGCGCGAGCTGGTCCACGGCATCATGCCCTCGGCGCTCGCGCACGGCGGGCTGCGGGCCGGCGTCGAGGCGCTCGCCGCACACGTCGACCTGCCGGTGGCGATGGATGTCACGCCGCACCGCCTGCCCGCCGCCGTCGAGACGACCGCCTACTTCGTCGTCGCGGAGGCGCTCACCAACGCCGTCAAGCACGCCGGCGCGACGAGCGTGCGGGTCGTGGCGGTCGACGAGCCCGGCGCGCTGCGGGTGGAGGTCCGCGACGACGGCGCAGGCGGCGCCGATCCCGCGCGCGGCACGGGGCTCGTGGGCCTCGCCGACCGCGTCGCCGCCTCGGGCGGCTCGATCGCCGTCACGAGCCGGCCCGGCGAGGGCACGACGCTCGCCGTCACGCTTCCGGCCTGACCAGGCCCCCTCCTAGCGGCCCGCGAGCCGCTCGTCGGCGAGGCGGACGGCCGCATCCAGCGTCGTGATCCCCTCCGCCTCGGCGCGGCGCAGGATCTCGAGCGCGGTGTCGCCGAGCCGCTCGACCCGCTCGAAGGCCTCCTCGCGCGTGCGCCGGTCGCGACCGACGGTGACGGCGTAGAGCAGGCCGCCGGCGTTCGCGACGAAGTCGGGCACCCAGGCGATCCCGCGCGCCGCGAGCGCGGCGGCGACGCCGTCGCCGGCGAGCTGGTTGTTCGCCGCGCCGACGACGAGGCGGCAGCGCAGCGCGGCGGCCTCGTCCTGGGTGAGCGTCGCGCCGAGCGCGCAGGGGGCGACGATCTCGCACTCGCGCCGCTGCGCGCCGTCGAGCTCGATCCACTCGGCGCCGAGGTCCGCTGCCACGGTCCGGCGCGACGGGTCGATGTCGGTCACCGCGAGGCGCGCGCCGTCGGCCGCGAGCCGGCGGGCGAGCGGCTCCCCCACCCCGCCGAGCCCGACGATCGTCACGCGCACGCCGGCGAGCCCGGCGTTGCCGAGCACCTGCGCGGCGGCGGCGCGCATGCAGGCGTGGACGCCGACCGCCGTGCCGAGCGCCGTCCCGCCTTCCGCGAAGCCGGCCGCGTGCGGCGTGAGGCTGTGGACGAACTCCATGTCCGCCGGCGTCGTCCCGACGTCCGGGCCGGTCAGGTAGCGGCCCTCGAGCGAATCGACGATCTCGGCCAGGTCGCGCAGCACCGCCTCGCGCCGCTCGCCCTCCAGCGGCCACGGCGCCTCGCCGGGCGGCACCGCGATCACGCACTTGGCCCCGCCCGTCCGCGTCCCGGCGATCGCGGCCTTGCGCGACATCCCCTCCGACAGCCGCAGCGCGTCGTGCAGGCCGTCGAGCGGATCCGCGTAGCGGGCCAGGCGGCAGCCGCCGCCCGCGCGCCCCCGGGGCTCCGTGCCGGCCGTGGAGTGGATCGCGACCACGAACCGGTATCCGGTCCGCGGGCCGTGGCGCGCGATCACCAGCTCGTGATCGAACGGGACCTGGAGCTCGCTCACGGCGCGCACCCTACCGCGGGCGGCGGGAGGCAGCCGGTCTGGTGCGCGCTCTCGCTGACGCGCTACGGCGCGGTTCGCCTGAGGCCTCAGCCTCGCGCGGTCAGCAGCTCCGAGAGCGCACCGATCAGCTCGCGCGGCAGCGACTGCGCGTGCAGCTCGGCGAGCTTCGCCTCCGGCGACAGGTCCGACGAGAGCGTCCGCCACGCGCGCTCCTTCGCGCTATGCCCGTACTGCGCCGCGTCGAGCAGCGCGAACAGCGCCTGCGAGCGGTCCGGCGTGCGCGGGAGCAGGCCGGCGCCGGCGACGATGCGCAGCGGCTCCCCGGTGGGCGCGGCCTCGAGCGTCTCGCCGGCGCGGCCGGCGGCCAGGAACGTGACCGTCCACGTCCGCTCGGGCGGGAGGATCCCGTGCGGGTCCTCGGCGGCGCCGATCGTCAGCTCCCCGGTCTCCTGGCGCCAGGTGATCGTCGTCCTGGCCGTCGGGATGTCGTCCGGCGCCGCGCCGGTGCCGTCGTCCTCGATCAGCGTGAACACGCCGTCGGCGCCGGGGGCGACGATCAGCTCGAGCCGCTCCGGGTTGCGGGTCGCGTCCAGGTCGTCCTCTGCGGAGAGCGGGAGGATGCCGCCGGCGCGCAGCAGCGCCGGGATCGTGCTCGTGTCCCGGTGCAGCTCGATCTCGCGGTCGCCGTCGTAGACGGTCGAGGTGAAGATGTCGGTCCAGGTCCCCGGCGGCAGCCACGCGCGCACGGCGCCGCGCAGCGTGACGCGGTCGCGCGGCGCGGTGATCGGGGCGACGATCAGCTCCGAGCCGAAGGCGAATTGGTTCGGCACCTCGTAGGCGCGCGGGTCGGCGGGCGCGAGGTGGTACATCGGGCGCACCAGCGGCACGCTCTCGACGGCCGCGCGGTGGTTCATCGTGTGCAGGTAGGGCACGAGCCGGTGGCGGAAGCGCAGCGCGGCGACCATCGCGTCGCGCGCCTCGCGCGGGTACTGCCACGGCTCCTTGACGAGGAACGGGTTGCTCGACGAGTGCAGGCGCAGGATGGGAGAAAAGAGCCCGAGCTGGACCCAGCGCGTCGCGAGCTCGTCGTCGCGCTCGCCGTGGATGTGGCCGCCGACGTCATGGCTCCACCAGCCATAGCCGACGTTCGACGCGGTGGCGGTGAACTCGGGCTGGAAGTCGAGCGACGCCCACGTGATGTGGGTGTCGCCGGAGAAGCCGATCGGGTAGCGGTGGCTGCCCGGCCCCGCGTAGCGCGAGAACGTCAGCGGCCGCCGGCCCTCGCGGCCGGAGTCCAGGAAGTGGAAGTGGTTGAGCATCCACAGCGGGTCGACGCCCTGGACGCGCGAGTAGGTGCCCTGCTGCCAGTCCAGCCACCAGAAGTCGACGCCCTGCGCCTCGAGCGGGTGGTGCACGACCTTCAGGTACGCGTCCAGGAACGCGCGGTCGGTGATGTCGAACGCGATCGGCACGTCGGACTCCGGGTCGCGCCTCAGCGCCCGCGCCATCGCCGGATACGCGTCCTCGTACGGACGCACGCCGTCGGCGGGATGGACGTTGAGCGTCACCCGCAGCCCGCGCCGGTGCAGCTCGGCGAGGAAGCCCTCGGGATCCGGGAACAGGCTCCGCTCCCAGCTGTAGCCGGTCCAGCCCGAGCCGTAGGCCTCGGGCACCGAGTCCACGCGGTGCCAGTCCATGTCCAGCACCGCGACCGAGAGCGGCACGCCCTCCGCGGCGAAGCGGTCCATCAGGGCGAGGTAGGCGTCCGCGCTGTAGCGGTGGTAGCGGCTCCACCAATTGCCGAGCGTCCAGCGCGGCAGTACCGGCGGACGGCCGGAGACCGCGTAGAACGCCTCCAGCGCGGCCGCGTAGTCATGGCCGTAGGCGAAGACGTAGATGTCGATCCGGCCGCCGTCGCGCGGGCTCACCCAGCCGTCGTCCTCGAACACGAACGAGCCGGAGTCCTCGAGCGCGGCGATCCCCCCGCGCGACAGGATGCCGGGCTCGAACGCGACCCGGCCGTCGACGTCGTCGAGCGTGCGCACGGTGCCGCCAAGGTTGCGCAGGGGCTCGCCGTAGCGCCACACGCTGTGGTAGTTGCTGACGTTGCCGCGCGCCTGGATGCTCAGGCCGGCGGGTGAGAACGGCTCGCGGTCGTAGACGAGCCGCAGCCGGTCCGTGACGAGCTCCAGCACGGCCTCCCCGTCGGACAGCTCGAAGCGGGGCACGGGCAGGTCGCGGTGCAGCGCGAACGTCGAGGCGCGATCCTCGAAGACGCCGTCGTCGGCCCACTCGAGCCGGACGAGCCCCGCGGCGAGCACGGTGATTCGCCACCGGTCGCCCTGGACGACGGCGTCCGGATGGGCGACGGGAGACGTGTCGAGACGCAGATGCGAGTCCAAGCCGAGCAGAATGACCGATCGACCGGCCGCAAGCGGCGCACGAGGCCACCCACGGGAGAAACGGTCACTCCGCAGGGCCGGGTTCGCGCGGCCCGCGGGTCCTGTCCTCGCGGGACCCGGGTCGCCGGTCGACCCGACCCCCGCGTGCCAGGCGCGGATGCCTGCGGCGGTCGACGCGCCGACCCCCAACGCCCACAAGGCCACCCACGGGAGAAACGGTCACGCCGGAGGGCCGGATTCGCGGGGCCGGCGGGTCCTGTCCTCGCGGGACCCGGGTCGCCGGTCGACCCGACCCCCGCGTGCCAGGCGCGGATGCCTGCGGCGGTCGACGCGCCGACCCCCAACGCCCACGAGACCACCCACGGGAGAAACGGCCACGTCACATACCTAGCCTCGCGCTCTCGCCGAGGGTGTTTGTCGCCACGGCTTCGCGTTCCACCAAGGCGACTCGGTGGCGAGTCGGAACGCCGGCGCGTGGGGCAGCCGGCGGCGCTCGGCAGCGGTGATCGATGCGCCCGCGGCGCGCGAGGGGTGCACGACGAACCTTCGAACAGTTCGAAGGTTCGTAGGGCACTCCCGTGTACTCGTGCGCGGCGATGATCGTCGTGCTCGATCGCGCCGAGCAACTGGTCGTTCGTGTCCGCGGGGGCTCTGGTTCCCGACGCGGCGGCGCAAAGCGCGCGACGGGGATGACGGCAGGCCTCTTGGCTCAGCCTCGACTAGAGGCTGAGATCAGGCCGTGCGTGTGTAGACGAAGTCGGCGATCTGCTCGAGCTCGTCGGTCCGTCCCGCGCCGGCGCGGGCGAGCTCGGTGCGGGCCCTGCCGTGCGACTCCGCCGCCAGCCGGCGCGCCCGGCGCAGCCCGTAGCGGCTGACGTAGGTGAGCTTCCCGTGCCGCTCGTCGGAGCCGCGCGGCTTGCCGAGCTCCGCGTCGGTCCCGGTCACATCGAGGATGTCGTCGATGATCTGGAACAGCACGCCGAGCTCGGCGGCGAAGGCGCGGAAGTGGGGGCGCGCGGGCGCAGGCGTCTCGGCGAGCAGGAGCACGCACTCGACGGCGGCGCCGATCAGCCGCCCGGTCTTGAGCCGGTGCAGGCGGCGCAGCCCCACGCCGCGCATGCCGGCGAGGGCGCGCACGTCGATGTACTCGCCGCCGACCATCCCGTTGACGCCGGTCGCGTCGGCCAGCTCGGCGATCGCCGCGAGCACGTTCGCGGGCTCGCCGCGCTGCTCGCGCAGGACGAGCTTGAACGCCTCGGCGTACAGCCCGTCGCCGGCGAGGATCGCGACGTCCTCGCCGAAGCGCTTGTGGCTCGTCGGCCGGCCGCGGCGCACATCGTCGTCGTCGATCGCCGGGAGGTCGTCGTGGATCAGCGAGAACGTGTGGATGAGCTCGAGCGCGGCGGCGAGCGGGAGCACCTCGCGCGGGTCGCGGCCCACCGCCGTCGCCGTCGCGAGCGCCAGCACCGGGCGGATCCGCTTCCCGCCCGCCAGCAGCGAGTAGCGCATCGCCTCCTCGAGGCCGGCGGTCGCCGGCTCGCGCGCGAAGCGCAGGGCGGCGAGGTAGTCGTCGACGAGGTCGCGCAGGTGCAGCGGGTAGCCGGGCCCGGGCGCCATCGCGCGCTGCGCCTGGGCCCTTCCCATCAGCGGGCGCCGAGCGGCTCGGCGATCTCGCGGAGCTGGTTCTTGCACCACCAGGAGAACGTGTCGGCGGTGTCGCCGGAGGCGGCGAGCACGAAGTCCTCCCATGCCATCCAGCGGTGCTCCGCCACTTCGCCGGGGTTCGGGCGCGGCAGGCTGTCCGCGCGCGCCACGAACACCGGGCAGAACTCGTGCTCGACGATGCCGTGGAACGGCGGCGCGCGATAGACGTGGCGTGGCAGCACGACCTCGATGTCGCGCGCGGTCATCCCGAGCTCCTCCTGCAGCCGCCGCTCGACGGCGTCGGTGAAGCTCTCGCCCGGCGCCGGGTGGCCGCAGACGCTGTTGGTCCACACGCCCGGCCAGACCGTCTTCGCCAGGCTGCGGCGCGTCGCCAGGAAGCGCCCGTCGGCGTCGAACACGTAGCACGAGAACGCCAGGTGCAGCGGCGTGTCGGCATGGTGCGAGGACAGCTTCTCAGCCGTCCCGATGGGGTTGCCCTGCTCGTCGGAGAGAACGATGAGCTCCTCGTGCATACCTGAATCATGGGGATCCGGAGCGCGCGCGTGCGCCATCCCTTGGCCGGGCGGCGTCGCGCCCTTAGGGCAGATGCCCGCCCATCGGCGGCGCCGATCATCGGCTGGTGCCCGTCGCCTCCTTCCACTTGACGCGCTTTCCGAGCCCGGCGACGCAGCTCTCGCGCATGGGGATCGACCGGCTGCAGCTGCGGCGCGTCGGCGGCCTGCGCTTCTGGCGGCTGCTCGGCACGGGCCGCGGGCGCACGATGACGCTCTCGGCCGACCTGCGCCGCTGGGGGATGTTCGCGGTCTGGGACGACGACGCGGCGCTCGACGCGTTCCTCGCCGCGTCGCCGGTGGCGCGCCGCTGGGCGGCGCTCGCGCACGAGCGTTACGTGGTGCGGCTCGCGCCCGTGCGCTGGCACGGGGCGTGGGGCGCCCGCGACCCGTTCGAAGGCGCCGTTCCCGCCGCGCTCGGCACCGGGCCGGCCGCGATCCTCACGCGCGCCGCGATCCGTCCCCGGCGCGCGCGGGCGTTCTACGGCGCGGTCGCGGGACCGGACGCCGATCTCCCGCGCCAGCCCGGCCTGCTCGCGGCGGTGGGGATCGGCGAGCGGCCGCTGCTGCGCCAGGCGAACTTCTCGCTCTGGCGCTCGCTCGACGACGCCACGCGCTTCGCGTACGCGCGCCGTCCCCACGGGACGGTGGTGCGCCGCGCGCGCGCCGAAGACTGGTTCGCGGAGGAGCTGTTCGCGCGCTTCGTGCCGTACGGGTCCGAAGGGACCTGGGACGGCCGCGACCCGCTACGCGGCTGAGCCGATCTCGCGCGCGACGGCGCGGCCGCCGAGCACGACGAGCGGCAGGCCTCCGCCGGGATGCACGGTCCCGCCCGCCAGCCACAGCCCGTGCGCGCCTCGTACCCGGCGTCCCGGCCGCAGGAGCCCGCGCAGGCGGCCGTGCGGCGCGGCGCCGTAGATCGCGCCGCCGAGCGCGCCGGTCTCGCGCTCGAGGTCGGCAGGCGTGCGGACCACGAGCTCGGCGACCCGCTCGCGCACGCCGAGGCGGTCGGCCAATGCCGCCGCCGCGGCCGCCCAGTCCGCGCCGCCGCCGATCGCGGGCGCGTTGACGAGCACGAACCACGCCTCGTCGCCGGTCGGCGCGCCGGAGGCGTCCGTCACGCCGGGCGCGCAGACATAGACGGTGGGATCGCGGACAGGGCGGCGGTGCGCGAATACGTCGTCGAACTCGGCGTCGTAGTCGGCGGGGAAGATGATCGTATGGTGCGCGAGCGCGGGCGTACGCCCGCGCAGGCCGAGCATCAGCGCGAGGCCGGACAGCGAGCGCTCGGGCGGCGCCTGTGCGGGGCCGGGTTTCCCGAGCAGCCACGGCACGGCGCCCTCGTCCACGTCGGTCACCACGGCGTCGGCTGCCAGCGCCCCGGCGGCGGCGATGTCCACTCCCCGCACCTGGCCGTCGCGCATGACGATGCGCTCGACGCGCGTGTGCAGCCGCAGCTCCCCGCCGAGCGCCTCCAGCCGCCGCGCCATCGCCGCCACGAGCTCGTGCAGCCCGCCGCGCGGGTGCCATGCACCGAACGCGTGCTCCACGTACCCGGCGACGGCCAGTGCGGCCGGCGCGCGCCGCGGGTCGGCGCCCGCGTAGGTGGCGAAGCGCTCGATGACCATGCGCAGCCGCGGGTCGCGGGCGCGCGCGCGGGCGAGGTCGCGCAGCGTCCACCACGGGCGGATGCGGAGGGCGTTGCGCGGATCCTGCGGCCGCCACGGCGACGTCACGAGGACGCCCTCCGCCGCGCGCCAGATCGCCGCGCACGTCTCGAGGAAGCGGGCCCAGTCGGCTCCCGCGCCGGGTGACCACGCCTCCAGCGCCTCCAGCGCCCGCGGCAGGTCGGCCGACAGCTCCACGCTCGTGCCGTCGGCGAAGCGGTAGCGGGTGACGGGCTCGACGCGCAGCAGCTCGACCTCGTCGTCCAGCGGCGGGCCCGTCGCGGCGAAGAGCGCGCGGAACACCTGCGGCAGGGTGAGCAGCGAAGGCCCGGCGTCCCAGCGGAAGCCGCCGCGGGCGATCCGCGCGCACTTGCCGCCGGGCGCGTCGGCCTGCTCGAGCACGGTGACCGCGTGGCCGCCGTGGGCGAGCTCGATCGCGGCGGCGAGGCCTCCGACGCCCGCGCCGACGACGGCGATCCTCACCGGAATCTCTTCAGCAGCGCAGCAATCGCGAACGCGCCCATCGCCGGCGCGCCCGCCGCGGCGACCGCAGGCCGTCGCCAGAGCGCGGCGTTGGCGATCGTCTCCCCCGCCCATGTCCACACGTAGAGGGCGAGCGCGCCGTCGTCGCGCTCCTGCGGTCGTGCGCCGTCGGCGGCGGCGACGAACGCGAAGGCGGCGAGCCCGGTCGCGAGCCAGCCCGCGAAGTTCGTCGCGGGCACGCCCTCGTAGGCGCCGCCGTCCGGCCACGTCCAGTAGCCCTCGCGGGCCATCCGCGGATCGAGGAACACGTCCCAGGCGGTGAGGGCGCCGGCGGCGAGCGGCACCCGCAGCGCCCGGCGGTCGCTGATCCGCCCCGCGACGACCCAGGCGGGCCGCGCGAGCACCGCCCACCCGGCGGCCGCAAGCAGCGGAACGCCGCGCACGCGCGGGCCGAGCCGGTCCGAGTACGCGTAGCGCCCGAACGGAACCCCGGTGGCGACGCCGGCCAGCTCCGCGCCGAAGCCGGTGGCGCCGGCGGCGGCGAGCGCGAGGGCGCCACGCGGCCCCCGGGCCTCGAGCGCCTCGGCCGCAGAGGCCGCCAGCATCAGCAGCACGACGCCCCGGGTCTCGGCCGGCGGGCGCGGCGCCGCCGCGCGCCCGTAGGCGATCTGCTCGAGCGCCAGCGCACCGAGCAGGACGCGCGCGGGAGTGATCGGGCGAGCGCGCCGGACGACACGCACGGCGCGGCGGGCGCGCGCGCCCGCGCCCGCCGCTCCGTGTTCGTGTGCGCGGGTCTTCACCCGCGCCACGCGGCGCGGCCCCCGACGGCCAGCTTGCGCGTGCGGGGGACCACCGTGCGCCCCGGCTCCGGGCCGTAGCCCCCGCGCTCGATCTCTCGCAGGATCTCGCGGTACATCGCGCCCGCGGCCGCGATCGCCCGGCCGCCGCGGCGAAGCTCCACGACGCCGGCGAGGCCGTGGTCATAGAGCTCGTCGGCGTAGGCGATCTGCTCGCGCAGCAGGGCGGCGCGCCGTCCGGGGTGCGGCGGCCCGTGCCGGTTCACCGCCTCCTGCGCGATGTAGAGGCGCCCGTCGGCGGCGTCCTCGTCGATGTCGCGCAGGATGTTCGTCCGCTGCATCGCCATGCCCAGCGCGGCGGCGGCCGGGACCGCGCGGCCGACGTCGCGCGCGCCGAGCACGGCGGTCATCACGACGCCGACCGTGCCGGCCACCCGGAAGCAGTACTCGTCGACGTCGGCCTCGGTCGCGAACGTCGCCCGCGCGAGGTCCTGGCGCATGCCGGTGCAGAACTCCGCCAACGCCGATCGCGGCAGCGGATGACGGGCGGCGAGCGCGTCGAGCACCGCCACCTCGTGCGTCGCCTCGCCCGGGCGCCGCTGCGCCCATGCCGCGACCGCCTCCACGCGCTCGGCTGCATCCGGGTGCCCGTCGTCGACGAGGTCGTCGAGGGTGCGGAACACCAGATACAGCAGGTAGACGTCGTCGCGCACGGCGCGCGGCAGCAGCCTGCAGGCGAGCGCGAAGGTCCGGCCGGCGTGGCGGGTCGTCGCCCGCGCCTCGGCGACCGCCGCGCGCCGCGGGAGCGCCGCCGCGCCCTTGGCGCGCCGAAGACCCGATGCGGTGCTCATCACGCGGCCGCCGCGCGGCTCGTGTGCGCGTCGGCGACCACGAGCTCCGCCGTCACGCCTGCGCCGAGCAGGACACCCGGGATGCCGGCGCCCGGATGGGTCCCGCCGCCGACGTGGTACATGCCGCCGACGCCGCGGACGCGGTTGGGCGGGCGGAAGTACGCCGACTGCTGCAGCGTCGGCTCGACCGCGAACGCGTTGCCGGCGACCGCCCCGAGCTCGCGCTCGAAGTCCAGCGGCGTCATCCGGTGCTCCACGCGGACCGCGTCCGCGATGCCGTCGAGCCCGAAGGTGCGCTCGAGGTCGGTCACCAGGGCGTCGCGCAGCGCGCCGGCCTCGTGGTCCCAGTCGATCCCCGCGCGCAGGTTCGGCACCGGTAGCAGCACGCTCAGCGCGTCGCCGCCGGGCACCGCCATCGCCGGCTCGGTCCGCGCCGGCGCGTTCACGTAGGTGCAGAACGAGCTCGGCATCCGCCCGCCGCGCGTGGCGTTCTCGATGAAGCCGCGGTAGTCGGAGCCGACCAGCAGCGTGTGGTGGCGCAGCTCCTCGAACGTGCGGTCGAGGCCGAGGTAGAGCAGGAAGCACGACATCGTCGGCTGCAGCCGCCGGCCCTCGCGCGCGCGGCCGAGCAGCTCGTCGGTGCGCATCACGTCGGCGTTGGAGATCACGACGTCGGCCGGTATGCGCTCTCCCCCCTCGAGCCGCACCGCCCGCGCCTGGCCGCCGACCGTCTCGACCGCCTCGACGCGCGCGCCGCAGCGGACGTCCAGCGGGCGCGCCATCGCCTCGACGATCGAGTAGACCCCGCCGTCCGCATACCAGGCGCCGTCGAGCACCTGCAGATAGACGAGCGCCGCGTAGATCGCCGGGACGCGATACGGGTCGCCGCCGATGAACAGCGAGTGGAACGAGAACGCCTCGCGTATCCGCGGGTGGCGGAAGAAGCGCGATACGAACCCGTACAGGGGCAGCATCGCGTCGAGCCGGATCATGCTCGGGATCAGGGCGGCGAGCGAGCGGAAGTCCTCGAACGACCGGCGCCCGGCGCCGAGGACGGCGCGCTCGTAGATCGGCTGGAGCGCCTCGAGGAAGTCGTCGACGCGGCGGGCGTCGCGCGTGGAGAAGCGGGCGACCTCGTCGCGCAGCTGCGCGGGCGAGTCCCCGAAGTCGAACGTCCGCGCGTCCTCGGCCCAGCAGATCCGATAGAGCGGGTTCAGGCGCTGCAGCCGGATCTCCCGGTGCAGGTCCAGGCCGCCCGCCGCGAACGTCTCCTCGAGCAGCCACGGCATGGTGATCAGCGACGCCCCGGCGTCCCACGTGTAGTCGCCGTCGCGCAGCCGCGACACGCGGCCGCCGGGCGTCTCGCGCTGCTCGAGCACGGTGACGTCGAGGCCTTGGCCCTGCAGCCGCAGGGCGGCGGCCAGGCCGCCGAGCCCGGCGCCGATCACGACGACCTTCATGGCCGGGCGACGGCGGGGCGCGCCGTCGGGAGATGGGAAACGGACACGCGCTCAGGTTCGGGCTCCGGCCCGGAGCGGACGACTGTCCCGGCGGCGCGGACTCACCGTCCTTTGGTTTCGCCTGCGCCCGTCGCGACCTCGGCGGCGCGCCGCGGAACGTCAGACGATCGGCGGCGGGCTGCCCTCGGCGCTGGCGGGCAGCGCCGGATCCCAGTCGCAGACCGCGCAAGCATGACGGAACGTGGAGCGGGCGAACTCGAGTGCCGCGGCATGCGGGTCAGGGCCGGAGCGGATGTCGTCCCAGTCGAGCACGTACTCGCCGAGGTCCGGCTCCCACCGTGCCGCCGGAGGCGAGAGCCGCGCCTCGGCGAACCCCTCCGGCGCCGGGTGCGCGTAGGCGTAGAACGCGGCGCGGCCGTAGCGCGCGTCGCCGGGCCACCAGCCGACGGCGACCTCCTGCGCGTCCATCGCGTTGCGCATGATGAAGTCGCCGGACGGTGGATCGGCCGGCATTCCGGAGAAGAGGTTGACCGCCACGTCGAAGGAGCCCCACCAGGCGTTGACGGGGGTGGAGCGCCCGCGGTAGGGCGCGCGGAACTCGGCGAGGACGAGCGCGGCGCGCGTCGCGGCGGCGAAGTAGGACGCCACCTGATCCGCGTCGTAGCTCGCGTGCTCGTCGTCCTGATCCAGCGGCACGCTCCACGGCACCTCCTGTGGCGTCGGATCGATCTCGACCTCGCCGGCGAGGTCGCCAACCGCGTCGAGCAGCTCCCGCGTGACCTCCCCGACGGGCCGGTCGGGCGTCAGCGGAACGCGCCTCACCCGCCCGTCGCTGTGCTCGGCGACGACGTCGTGGGCGTGCAGGTCGAGCGCGACGACGAGCGCTCCGGAGCGGTCGGGTGCCGGCAGTGGGAGGGTCTCCCAGCCGCGGGCGCTGAGTCGCAGCGCGGTGTGCTGGAGCTGGGGCGCGGGCGGGGCGAGCGCGACCGCCAGCTTGCCGAGCACCTGGGTATGGGCGTGAAGCGTGTCGCACGTCGGGCGCCACCCGTCGTAGGAGAGCGCCGGCCACTCACGGGACATGCCAAGACGCTACCGGTCGGGACCGGCAGCCCCTCGTCGTGCCGCGACTCGGCCCTGCGCCCCACGCCGGCCACCGGCGCGTCGCGCCTCGAGCGCGCGCCGGCGTCGGCGCGCAACGCCCTGATCGGCGGCACCGCTGAGGCGCTCGCGATCATGCGCGAGGCCGACCCGCTCGTCAGCGTTGGGCGGCGCGATCGCGTTCGCGTCGCTGCGGCGCGCGCTCGACCGCAGCGGGCGGCGGGACCTGCTGACAGGCCGGGCGAACGTCTCGTCCACCCAGCGCGGACCCGCATCCGGCGCAGTCAGATCAAGGACGGAGCGTTGCTCGCAAGCGCGCCGGCGAGGTAGGCCCGCCGCATGCATGCCAAGGCAGCCATCACGGTGCTCCGCTCCCGCGAAGAGGTGGAGCGGCTCTGGCGCAGCGGCGACCACCGGCCCGAGTACATCTCGAGCGCCGGCGCCGAGGTGACCTTCAAGGACGCCCCCGGCGATCGAGGGACCGAGATCCACGTCGACCTGGCCCACGATGCCCCGGCCGGCAAGCTCGGGGACACGATCGTCAAGCTGGCCGGCGCCGCGCCGCTCGCCAAGATCAAGGACGAGCTGCGGCGGTTCAAGCAGCTGATGGAGACCGGCGACATCCCGCGCTCGGACGCGACGCCCGAGGGCGAGTCGGCGGAGCGCAAGCTCAAGCAGCGCCCGGCGCAGCCGCTCTCCGCCTCCGAGCTCGAGAAGGTGGGCGTGCTATGAGGGCCAACGTCTGGTCGGGCCGCAACACGGTCCAGGTCGAGAACGTGCCGGATCCCAAGGTCCTCAACGATCGCGACGCGATCGTGAGGATCACGTCGACGGCGATCTGCGGGTCCGACCTGCACCTCTACGACGGCTACGTCCCCACGATGAAGAAGGGCGACATCCTCGGCCATGAGTTCATGGGCGAGGTGGTCGAGACCGGCCGCGGCGTCTCCAACCTGCAGGTCGGCGACCGCGTCGTGGTCCCGTTCCCGATCGCGTGCGGCGACTGCTGGTCGTGCCGCCACGGGCTCTACTCGGTGTGCGAGAACTCCAACCCGAACGCCGGGCTGGCCGAGAAGCTGTTCGGGCTCCCGACCGCCGGCATCTTCGGCTACTCGCACCTGACCGGCGGATACGCCGGCGGGCAGGCCGAGTACGCGCGCGTGCCGTTCGCCGACGTCGGCCCGATCAAGATCGAGGACGACCTGACCGACGAGCAGGTCCTCTTCCTGTCGGACATCTTCCCGACCGGCTACATGGGCGCCGAGTTCTGCGAGATCAGCGGCGGCGAGGTGATCGCCGTGTTCGGCGCGGGCCCGGTCGGCCAGTTCGCGATCGCCAGCGCCATCCTGCTCGGCGCCGAGCGCGTGATCGCGATCGACCAGTACGACTACCGGCTGGAGATGGCACTGCGCAAGGCGGGCGCGACCGACGCGATCAACTTCGCCGAGAACCCGGACGTCGTCGAGCAGCTCAAGGAGCTCACCGGCGGGCGCGGGCCCGACGCGGTCATCGATGCGGTCGGGCTGGAGGCCGTGCACGGGCACGGCGCCCTGCACGCGGTCGAGCGCGTCAAGCAGGCGACGCGCTCCGAGACCGACCGCGGCCACGCCCTGCGCGACGCCATCCTCGCCTGCCGGCCCGGCGGCATCGTCTCCGTCATCGGCGTCTACGGCGGCCTGCTCGACAAGTTCCCGGCCGGCGCGCTGATGAACAAGGGGCTCACGCTCAAGACCGGTCAGTGCCACGTCCAGCGCTACACCAAGCCGCTCTACGAGCGGATCCGCAACGGCGAGATCGATCCGAGCTTCGTCGTCACGCACCGCCTCGAGCTCGGCCTGGCGCCCGACGCGTACGAGACGTTCAAGCACAAGCAGGACGAGTGCGTCAAGGTCGTGCTCAAGCCCTGAAAGGAGCCGAGATGCGCTTTCCGCGACCCGTCGACTCGACGCTCCACGGCGTCGTCGACTACAGCGCCGGCACGCTGCTCACGACCGCGTTCCCGAAGCTGGCCGGGATCGAGGGGACGCGGTCGGCCGGGCAGATCCGGCTCGCCGGCGCCCTGCACGCCGGCTACAGCACGCTGACCGACTACCCGCTCGGCATCGTCAAGCTGATCCCGTTCCGCGTCCACCTGGCGATCGACGCCCTCGGCGCGATCGCCCTGGCGGCGACGCCGTTCGTCACCGGTCAGTACCGCCGCGGCCGCGGTCAGTGGCTGCCGCATGTCGCGCTGACCGCGTTCGAGCTCGGTTCGCTCGCGCTGACCGACCCCCGCGGTAAGGGCAGCTTCCACGGCGACGTCGAGGCGGTCCGCCGCGCCAACATGCTCGAGCCGCACAGCAGGATCTACACCGGAGAGCCCGCGGTCGCGGCCGCGCGGGCGTAGCCCGCCGCTAAGCTCGCATGGCCGTGAGCCGCCCCTGCACCGCCCGCCATTGAGCGCGACGACCACCGCCCACGCCGCCGCCGCGGCGTCGGATGCGGGCAAGGTGGCGGCGGAGGCGGCGCGGCGCCGCACGTTCGCCATCATCTCGCATCCGGACGCCGGTAAGACGACGCTCACGGAGAAGCTGCTCCTCTATGCCGGCGCCGTCGGCGAGGCCGGAGCCGTCAAGGGCCGCCGCGGGCGGCGCGCGGCCACGTCGGACTGGATGGAGCTGGAGCGCCGCCGCGGCATCTCGGTCAGCTCGACGGTCCTGCGCTTCGAGCACGACGGCGTCGTGTTCAACCTGCTCGACACCCCGGGGCACCGCGACTTCTCCGAGGACACGCTGCGCGTGCTCGCCGCCGTCGACTCGGCCGTGATCCTGCTCGACGCCGCCCGCGGCGTCGAGCCGCAGACCGAGCGCCTGTTCCAGGTCGCCCGTGCGCGCGGGATCCCGCTGATGGCGTTCGTGAACAAGTACGACCGGCCGGGGATGGAGCCGCTCGCGATGATCGACCACCTCGAGTCGACGCTCGGCCTCTCGCTCGCGCCGCTCACCTGGCCGGTCGGCATCCCCGGCGACTTCCGCGGCGTGATCGACCGCCGCGACGGGACCTTCCACCGCTTCACGCGCAGCACCGGCGGCGCGCAGGTCGCCGGCGAGCAGATCCTCGCCGCGCGCGACGCCGCCGGGGAGGACGCGGCGCTGTGGGCGGTCGCCGAGGAGGAGCTCGAGCTCGTGGACGCCGTCGGCGGCGGCTTCGACGCGGCCGGCTTCGCGAGCGGCGAGCGCGTCCCGCTGTTCTTCGGCTCGGCCGCGTGGAACTTCGGCGTCGGACTGCTGCTCGGCGCGCTCGCCGAGCTCGCCCCGCCCGCCCGCGCCCGGCCGACCGCCGACGGCGAGCCGCGCGGCGTCGAGGAGCCGTTCGCCGCGCAGGTCTTCAAGGTCCAGGCCAACATGGACCCGCGCCACCGCGACCGCGTCGCGTTCCTGCGCGTCTGCTCCGGCCGCTTCGAGCGCGGCATGCGCGCCACCAACGCGCGCACCGGCCGCGGGCTCGCGCTCAGCCACGCGCACGAGGTGTTCGGGCAGGAGCGCGAGGTGCTCGACGACGCCTATCCCGGCGACGTCGTCGGCGTCGTGATCGGCGGCGACGTGCGCGTCGGCGACACGCTCTACGCCGGACGCCCGGTGGGCTTCCCACCGATCCCGAGCATCACGCCCGAGCACTTCGCCACGATCTCCAACCGCGACTCCAGCCGTCACAAGCAGTTCCGCCGCGGCCTCACGCAGCTCGACCAGGAGGGCGTCGTCCACGTCCTGCACCGCGAGCACGCGCAGGATCCGGTGCCGGTCCTCGGCGGCGTCGGCCCGATGCAGTTCGAGGTCGCCGTCGAGCGGCTGCGGACCGAGTTCGGCGCCGACGTCCGCACCGAGGTCCTGCCCTGGCAGGCCGCGCGCGTGACCGACGCCGGCGGCGCCGCGACCGTGCTCGCCGACACCGTCCGCAGCGACGTGCTCGTGCGCTCAGACGGGATGCAGCTCGCCGTCTTCCCCAACCGCTTCGTGCTCGAGCGCTTCGCCGACCGCCATCCCGGCGTGAGGCTGGACCGCATCATGCGCGACCCGGTCGCGCGGGCCTGACGCGTCAGCTCCACGACGTCGCACCCGATTACGGCGGTTCCCGCGCCGCCAGGCGGGGACCCTTTGAGTAACGCAAGCGAACGAAGGGAGCCCTATGCCCTGGACTGAGCTCAAGCCTCGCAAGTTCGCCGCCTTCGACAAGGAGCTGGACGGGATCTCCCGTCAGACGATGCAGGACCACTACAAGCTCTACGAGGGCTACGCCAAGAAGGCCAACGAGTGCCGCAAGATCCTCAACGAGTTCGACTACTCGCAGATCGAGGGCAATCAGGTCTACTCGCCGCTGCGCGCGGTCTCGGTCGACTATACGTTCGCGCTGCTCGGCTACAAGAACCACGACCTCTACTTCGGCCATCTCGGCGGTGACGGCGGCGCGCCGACCGGGCGCTTCGCCGAGCTCGCCGAGAGCGAGTTCAACGGCGTCGAGAAGTGGCAGGACGCCGTCAAGAAGGCCGCATCGGCCGCCCGCGGCTGGGTGATGGTCGGCTACGACCTCAACGACGGCTCGCTGTTCAACTACATCATGGACAGCCAGAACCTCTGGGCCGTCTACAACATGGTCCCGGTGCTCGCGATCGACGTCTACGAGCACGCCTACGTGCGCGACTTCGGCGCGACGCCCGACGGCCGCAAGCAGTACGTCGAGGCGTTCTTCCGCAACCTCGACTGGGACCACGTCAACCGCCAGCTCGCGCAGGCCGAGGCCGCCAAGCAGGGCGCCGACTCCAGCGTCTCCGAGCCCGCGGTCCCGTAGCGCGCGCGTGCCCCGTCGTCTTCTCCCGGCCCCGGGCGGGGCCGGGCGGGCGGCGCCTACGCAGCCGCGCGGATCGCGTCGTGATTCGGGGGCGTGCTGGGCGGGCAGGTGATGAGCATGGGCCAAGCCGCCCGGAGCGTCGCGCGCAAGCTGCTGGAGTCGCACCTGCTCGAGGGCGAGCTCGAGCCGGGAGCCGAGATCGCGCTGCGGATCGACCAGACGCTCACGCAGGACGCGACCGGCACGCTCGTGATGCTCGAGTTCGAGGCGCTCGGCGTCCCCGAGGTGCGGACCGAGCTGTCCGCCCAGTACGTCGATCACAACCTGATCCAGGCCGACTTCCGCAATGCCGACGATCATCTGTTCCTGCGATCCGCCGCGCGCCGCTGGGGGCTGTGGTTCTCCAAGCCCGGCAACGGCGTCTCCCATCCCGTCCACATGCAGCGCTTCGGCGTGCCGGGCAAGACGCTGCTCGGCTCGGACTCCCACACGTGCGCGGCCGGCTCGCTCGGCATGCTGGCGATCGGGACCGGCGGCCTCGACGTCGCGCTCGCGATGGCCGGCGAGCCGTACCACGTCAAGATGCCCGAGATCTGGGGGGTGCGGCTGGTCGGCGAGCTCCCGGACTGGGTGAGCGCGAAGGACGTGATCCTCGAGATGCTGCGCCGCCACGACGTCGATGGAGGCTACGGGCGCATCGTCGAGTACCACGGTCCCGGGCTCGCGCGTCTCAGCGCGATGGACCGGCACGTGATCGCCAACATGGGCGCCGAGCTCGGCGCGACCACGACCGTGTTCCCCTCCGACGGCGAGGTGCGGCGCTTCCTGGCGAGCGAGGACCGCGAAGGAGACTGGGTCGAGCTCGTCGCCGACGCGGGCGCGGCCTACGACATGACCGACGAGATCGACCTCTCCGAGCTCGAGCCGCTGATCGCGCTGCCGTCGAGCCCAGGCAACGTCAAGCCCGTGCGCGAGGTCGCGGGGACCGAGATCTCCCAGGCGCTGATCGGCTCATCCGCGAACCCGGGGCTGCGCGACTTCGAGATCGCCGCGCGGATCGTCGAGGGGCGCCAGACCGACGACGGCGTCTCCTTCGACGTCAACCCGACGTCGCGTCAGACGCTCGAGGCGCTCGCCCGCAGCGGTGCCGTCGCGACGCTCGTCGCCGCCGGCGCGCGGCTCAACCAGGCCGGCTGCCTCGGCTGCATCGGCGTCGGGCAGGCGCCCGCGAGCGGCGCCGTCTCGCTGCGCACCGTCCCGCGGAACTTCCCCGGCCGCTCCGGCACGCGCGACGACCAGGTCCACCTGTGCTCGCCGGAGACCGCCGCGGCATCCGCGCTCGCCGGGCGGATCACCGACCCGCGTGAGCTCGGCATCCCGTATCCGCGCATCGAGCCTCCTTCCGAGCAGGTCCCCAACGTGCGCATGCTCGTGGCGCCCGACCCCGATCCCGAGCGCCCGCTGCGCCGCGGCCCCAACATCAAGCCGCTGCCCCGCTTGGACCCGCTGCCCGGGGCGATCGAGGCGCCTGTCCTGCTCGCCCTCGGCGACGACGTCTCGACCGACGAGATCATGCCCGCGGGTCGCGCGCTGAGCCTGCGCTCCAACATCCCCGCGCTCGCCGAGTTCTACTTCGCCCAGATCGACGAGACCGCCTACGAGCGCGCCTGCGAGCTCGACGGCCACATCGTCGTCGGAGGCGAGAACTACGGCCAGGGGTCCAGCCGCGAGCACGGCGCGCTCGTCCCGGCGTTCCTCGGCCTGCGGGCCGTCATCGCCAACAGCTTCGCCCGCATCCATGGCCAGAACCTCGTGAACTTCGGCGTCGCGCCGCTGCTCTTCCGCGACGCCGCCGACCACGACGCGATCGAGCCGGGCGACCTCCTGCGCATCGACGACGTCCACGCCGGGCTGCGCGCCCGCGAGCCGTTCACGATCCGGAACGTCACGCGCGATCGCACCGTCATGGTCCGCCACGACCTCTCCGACCGGCAGGTTCGCGTCCTGCTCGCCGGCGGGCTCGTCAACGAGTTCCGAGCGCGCGACGCGGCGCGGCGCTGAGGTGTCCCACCCGCCGTGGGCCGCGTAGCAGGCTGATACGCCACCTTCGGTTGCACATCGTGTATGATGCGCAACCGATGGTTGCAAATACCGCCGCGATCGGCGCATATGGACGACATGAAGGAGCCCGACGCATGACCACGCACGCCACCGGCACGCCCGAGGAGCACCTCGCCGCACGGCTGAGCCTGCTCGAGGAGGAGAAGGAGCTGACGCGCCGGGGGGACGAGCTCGCCCGCCGCCGCCGCGAGCTGCCCTGGGTGCGCGTCCAGGAGCCCTACCGCTTCAGCACGCCCGACGGCGAGCGCACGCTGGCGGAGCTGTTCGACGGCCGCTCCCAGCTGCTCGTCTACCACTTCATGCTCGGTCCGGAATGGAGCGCCGGCTGTCCCGCGTGCTCGTTCTGGGCGGACGGGTTCGACGGCGTGACCGTCCATCTCAACCAGCGCGACGTGACGATGGTCTGCGTGTCGCGCGCGCCGCTGACGGCGATCGAGGCGTACAAGCGCCGGATGGGGTGGCGGTTGGACTGGGTGTCGTCGCTCGACAGCGACTTCAACGCCGACTTCGGCGTCTCGTTCCCGCCCGGCGCCGGCGGCGCGCACAACTTCACGCAGCCCCCGCACGGTGAAGAGCACGCCGGCCTGAGCGCCTTCGTCGCCGAGGACGACGCGATCTACCACGCGTACTCCTGCTACGCGCGCGGGCTCGACGCGTTCAACGTCGGCTACCAGCTGCTCGATCGCGCTCCGCGAGGGCGCGGCGAGGACGGCGTGCAGCCTTCGCACGCCTGGCTGAAGCGCCACGACGAGTACGCTCCCGTCCGGTGATCACGTTCGCGCACGTGGCCGGCGTGCCGGTCGAGGAGCTGTTGCCGCTGGCGCCCGGCGCCGCCGTCGTGCTGACCGCCCTGGCCGCCCGGCTGCGGGCGCTGCGGCATCGCCGCCCGCGGTCGGGTCCGCCCGCGGAGCAGGCGCGCCGCGACCGCGTCGCTTGACGCCGGCGGCTACGCCCCCTCCCCCGGTTCGCCGCGCCGGCTTCACGCGGCCTGGCGAGCCGCCCAGGCACACTGACCCATTCCGTTACCAGCGCACCGAGGTCGAGCGCCGGTTCGGCGTGTCCCCCATGACCGCGCCGCGCGATCTCGCCGAGCTCGAGCGCCAGGGGATCGCGCGGCGCACGCACGGCGGAGCGGTGGTGGCGTCGATCTCGGCCCAGGAAGACTGGTTCATGCAGCGCGTCGAGGTCGCCACGGAGGCGAAGGCGCAGCTCGCCGAGGCCGCCGGGCGTCTCGCCCTTAATCGCACGCCGTCGACCATTCGTCCTCGCTGTGACGGTGCTCACTCCGGCGGGATGGGGAGCGTGGCCACGACCACGGTGCCCTCGCCCGGCGGGCTGTCGATGTGCAGCTCGCCGTTGATCGCGGCGGCGCGGTCACGCAGCCCGAGCATCCCGGTGCTGCCGTCGAAGCTGGCGCCGCCGGCGCCGTCGTCGCGGATCTCGACCCGCAACGTGTGTCCGTCGATCACCGCGCTGATCCGCGCATGCCGTGCGCCGGCGTGCTTGACGGTGTTCGTCAGCGCCTCCGCGACGATGAAGTAGGCGGTCGCCTCCAGCGCCGCCGGCAGCCGTTCGGCGGTGATGTCGACCGACACCGGCAGCCGCACGCGGGAGACCAGTGCCTCGACTCCGGCCCGCAGCCCGCCGATGCTGAGCGACGCCGGAAGGATCCCGTGCGCGAGGTCGCGCAGCTCACGAGCCGCGAGCTCCCCGGATTCGAGCGCCTCCTCCACCAGCGTGACCGCCGGACCTGCGGCATCGCCGAGCGCGCGGCGCGCAAGCTTGAGCGCGATCACCGTCTGCACGAGGTGCTGCTGGGCGCCGTCGTGCAGGTCGCGCTCGATCCGGCGCCGCGTCTCGTCGGCCGTCGCGACGACCCGGGCGCGGGAGGCGGCGAGCTCCGCCCGGCTCTCAGCGTTCGCGATCGCGGTGCCGACGAGCTCGGCGAAGCTCTGCATCCGCTGCTCGGTGTCCGGGGGCAGCTGTCCCTTCGAGTCGCCCACGACGATCGTGCCCCAGAGGCTGCCCTCGACGATGATCGGACTGGCGACCGACGAGCGGATGCCGAGCCGACGCATGACATCGGCGACCGGCGTGGCCGCAGGTCCGTGACCGGCATCCTCCACGCGCGCCGCGCGCCTGGTGCGGAACACCGGCGTCATGGGCGATGCCTCGTCAGGCTCCCAGCGCGAGCCGACCGGGATGACGACGGCCTCCTCGACCGCGGCGACCATGACCGAGGTGCCGTCGGGCTCGAAGCGCGACACGGCGGCATGGTCGGTGCCGAACAGGCGGCGGACCTCGTCCGCAACCGCCTCGAAGACCTCCGCGGGCGCCACCCCGCGCGCGACGAGCGTCGCGACGCGCCGCAAGGCCGCCTGCTGGTCGGCCAGCCGGCGAAGCTCGTCGCGGTTGGTCTCCAGCGCGCGCGCCATCGTGTTGAACGAGCGCTCCAGCGCGCCGATCTCGGCCGGGCCGGTCTCCGCCATGCGCGTCCGCAGATCCCCGCCGGCGAGCCGGCCGGCCATCGCCGCCGCCCGGCGCACCGGCAGCACGATCGCCCGCGTGAGATACGCGCCGGAGAGGATGATCAGCAGCACGGAGCCCGCCAGACCGGCGCTCGCGACGGCGACCGCTCGCCGCGCATCGGCATCGGCGTGCGCGCTGCGCGCGTCGAAGATGCCGCGCTCGGCCGCGATGAAGCGGTCGAACTCGGCCCGGATGGCGTCCACGCGCCGGCTTCCCTCGTTCAACGCCGCGGCGCCCCGCGCCGACGGCCGGCCGCGCCGCGCCGCGTCCACGAGCGGAACCGAGTAGTCGCGCACGTAGGACTCGACGGCGGCCCCGATCTGCTGGGCTCGCCGGCGTTGCGCGGGCACCGCGCCGAGCGTGTCGAGCTGCCTCACAGCGTCCGGGATGGCGGCGCGGTCGGCCGTCCACGGACGCAGGAAGCGCGGGTCGTGGGAGATCAGGAACCCACGCTCGCCGGTCTCGAGGTCGAGCACGAGCCGCTCCACGGTGCTCGCGGCCGTCAGCGACCGCCGCGACTGGGTCGCCATCCTCGCCGATTCGCGCTGCTCGCCGATCGCGCGGTCGAGGATCGGGAACGCCGCGCCGATGAAGAGCGCGAGGAGCCCGCCAACCACGATCGTCCGGCCGGTAAGCCCAGTCACGGCCCGTCGGCACGATAGAGCCGCACCCCCGCGGACTCGGCGAGCGGAGCGTCGGGATCTCATGATCCACGCGCGCGCTCCCGGTGCGGCCGCGCTCGCGGTCACAGGCGCGCCGGTGCGCAGCCCCTCCCCCGGCTCCGAAGCGGACGGCCGCGGATCCCCGGTGCTCCGCGGAGGCCAAACGTGCTTCCGTACCCCCTAGGGGTATGCTAGCCTGCGCCACTCGATGTTCCTGCCGACCTTCGCAGTCATCGGCCTCCTGTGGGCCGAGCTGCTGACCGACCTCGGCGCGCTAGATGGTCATCGAGCACGCCGCGATGCTGCCGCCGATGGCGGCCGCGATGCTGCTGCGCCCGGCCGAGTACATGCACCACCACGGCCCCGAGCAGGTGACCGCCTGAGCCCGCTGCCCAAGCTCGCCTGACGCCGCCCGCAGGGCCCCCGAGGCGCGCGGGCAGACCGTGATCGCCGCCTGGGACGGCCGAGCATCTCGGTCGTCTCCAACGCGCTGCGCCTGCGCCGCCTCCAGGCGCGGCGCCCGCGGGGCCGCTCGATCGTCTGACCGCGGTCAGGCGCCGGTACCACGACGGGGGCTCCCCCGCCCTGAATGAGCGCGCGCGGGCATGGGTAGCGACCTGGGAGGTGGGACGGCGGAGCCGGGCCGGCGGACAGGCCGCGACGACGGGCTTCACCGCTCACCGGCCCTGGCCGCTCCCGCGCGGCCCGTGGGTGATGGGCCAGACGTGGGAGCACCTGCTGTTCGTCCACTGGACGGTCGAGCCGGACGTGCTGCGCTCGGTGGTCCCGCCGCAGCTGCCGATCGACACGTTCGGCGGCAGCGCCTGGCTCGGGATCGTCCCGTTCGAGGTCCGCGCCCTGCACCTGCGCGCTACACCGCCCCTGCCCGTCGGCTCGCGCTTCCTCGAGCTCAACGTGCGCACCTACACGACGATCGCCGACCGCCCCGGCATCTACTTCTTCAGCCTCGACGCCGGCAGTCGCCTCGCCGTCGCCGCGGCGCGCCGGACCTATCGCCTCCCGTACTTCCACGCGCGTATGGCCATCGCCCGGGACGGCGCGTGGGTGCGCTACTGCAGCCGCCGCGACGACACCCGCTGGCATGCCGAGTACCGCCCGGCCGGGGCGCCGTTCAACGCGGCGCCCGGCACGCTCGAGCACTTCCTCACCGAGCGCTACCGCCTCTACACGGTCCACCCCCGGCACGGCGTCATGCACGCCGACATCCACCATCGGCCATGGCCGCTGCAACCGGCCGAGGCGCGCATCCTCGAGAACACGATGGCGTCCGTCGAGCTCCCGGGCAGCGAGCCGCTGGTGCACTTCGCGGCGCGCCAGGACGTGGTCGTCTGGCGACCACGGCGAACCCCGTCCGAGCGCGCGGATGAGCATCGCTTCGCGTAACCCGGCTGACCGCCGTGGCCCCGGGGGCGTCCGCGCGTTGACGGGGGTCGCTCGGATCAAGCCGGATCTCCGCACCATGCGGGCGAGTGGCAGGAGTCTCTCTCGCAAACGCGAATGGTCCGACGTGCGAGCCGGCCTGGTGATCGCGTGCGGTCTGGCCTTGTGCGCCGCCGGCTGCGGCCGCGACGGCGACCGTGCCGAGGTGCGCACCGTCGCCGGCCGCTTCCTCCAGGCGCTGGAGGACCACGACGGAGCCGCCGCCTGCGCCGAGCTGAGCGCCGACACGCGCAAGCAGCTCGAGCAGTCCGAGCACCAGTCCTGCAGGGATGCCGTCGGCGGTATGGGCCTGCAGCGCGCGCCGGTGACACGCGTGCAGGTGTTCATCACCAACGCGAAGGCGGATCTCGCCAACGGGGACAGCCTCTTCCTTTCCCAAGGCGCGGCGGGCTGGCAGCTCTCCGCGGTGGGCTGCCGCCCGAAGGAGGGCAAGCCGGCCGACCGTCCCTACGACTGCGCGCTGGAGGCCTGAGATGCGAGCGACGTTCACCCTCTACATCGCGATGATCAGCGTGGGTCTGCTCGTCTACTTCGTGATCGGACTGCTCGCCCGGTGAGGCTCCGGCACCACGGCCTCGGGCTGTTCTTCGCCGCGATCTTCCTCGCCGCGCTCGTCGGCCAGGCCATCGTCGGCCACGCCGACTTCAACCACGCGCAGGCCGCGCACCATGGCGACCCCATCTCGCTCGGCCGCTACGTCACGTCATCGGCCTTCGGCGGCGACGTGCTCGAGAACTGGCAGTCGGAGTACCTCCAGTTCACGCTCTACATCCTCACGACCGTGTGGCTGCTGCAGCGCGGCTCGCCGGAATCCAAGCCGCTCGACAAGCGCGGCCGCGAATCCGACGCCGACCAGCGCGTCGGGGAGCACGCCTCCGAGCGCTCGCCGCGATGGGCCCGTGTCGGGGGCCTCCGGACCCGCCTGTACTCGAACTCGCTCGTGATCGTGATGACGGCGATCTTCTTCGCATCCTGGGGCGTGCAGGCGGTCGCCGGGCGCGTCTCGTACAACGCGGAGCAACTCGACCATCAGGAGGCCGCGGTCGGCCTGGTCCAGTACATCGGCAGCTCGGACTTCTGGGATCGCACGCTGCAGAACTGGCAATCCGAGTTCCTCGCCGTCGGCTCGATGGCCGTGCTCTCGATCTACCTCCGCCAGCGCGGATCGCCGGAATCCAAGCCGGTCGGCGCGCCGCACGACGCGACCGGCGGGGAATGACCGGGCGCGTCCCGGGATCGGCGAACTGCGGCTCCGACTACGCGTCCTGCTCCTCCTTCGCGATCTCCTCGTGGGGCGGCACACCGACGTCGTCAGGCGGCGCCGGCGCCTGTGTCTGGCCGTGAACCGCGTCGTCGGCGATCGGCGGCGCGGCCTGCGCGTTGCGGGCTCCTTCGTCGCCCGAGGAGGCGACGTCCTCGTCGACGCCTGGGTTCTCGCCGCCGGTCGCCGGCGGCTCCTGCCGCTCGCTCATGACTACGGCGCCGCCGAGATCGCCTCGACGAGGTCGCCGACCTTCTGCTCCTCGACGTTGCGGGCCAGGTCGGCCTGGCTCACCACGCCGATCAGCTCGTGCCCGTCGATCACCGGCAGCCGGCGGACCTTGTGCTCGGCCATCGTGTGCAACGCCTCGTCGACCGAGTCGTCGGCGCCGATCGTCACCGGCTTGCCCTGGGCAAGCTCGCCGGCGCGCGTCTGGGCGGGGTCCTTGCCCTGCGCGAGCGCCTTCACGACGATGTCGCGGTCGGTCAGCATGCCCTTCAGGCGGTCGTCCTCGCCGCAGATCGGCATCGCCCCGACGTCGAGGTCGGCCAGCTTGCGCGCCGCGTCGATCAGCGTCTCGTTCTCGCCGATGCACTCCGCGCCGCCGGACATCACGTCGCGTGCGGTCTTGCCCATGAGGGCCTCCTCTCGGTCGCTCGCGGATTCGCTACCCAGCGCCGGGCGCCGGCACCGGGCGGCGTCAGCGATGTGATCGCGCCCGCTACCGCGCTAGACGGCGCCTTGGTGTCGCATAGCGGTGTGATGGACCCGACTGCCCGGTTGCGCGAGTCGGCCATGCACCGCTCCCCGCGGACACGGCGCTGCCGCCTGGCAGGCGACAGCCGCGGGCGTTCTCGCGAATGGTTACCAGCGCCGAACCGCACGGAAGGCGCCACCGCGCGGCGGGCGAGGCTCGACGCGTCGTCGCTCGACTTTCGTCCAGAATGTCAACGACGCGGCAAAGCGAAGCACACCTTCACCGCTGCCTGATGTAGGTTCGGCTGACACTTCGCCGAATCCGGCGGGGTGGTTCTCGCGGCGCAACTCTCGGCCGGCTCTCGCACGTCGACCCCAGCGGTCCCGCGCCTTCTAGAGCAGGAGTCCGGTATGTCGATGTTGCCGCCGAATGGGTCCTCGTCAGCAGCGCCTGATCGACCGAGGGAATGGTCGACGAGGACGGTCGCGCGCGTCGCAGGGGTGTTGTTCGTCATCACCTTCGTGACCTCGATCCCAGCGTTGCTGCTCTACGACCCGGTGCTGAACCACCCCGGCTACATCCTCGGTTCCGGTGCCGACACCCGCGTGCTCCTGGGAGCGTTCTTGGAGCTGATCCTCATCATCGCGAACATCGGCACGGCGGTCGTGCTGTTCCCGATCCTCAAGCGGCAGAACGAAACCCTCGCTCTCGGCTTTGTCACGGCCCGTGTCGTCGAGAGCACGTTCATCGCCGTCGGCATCCTCAGCCTCCTCGCGGTCGTGACCCTGCGGCAGGACCTGGCCGGCACCGCCGGCTCGGACACAGCCGCGCTCACCACCGTCGGAAGGTCGCTGGTCGCGATCAAGGACTGGACGTTCCTCCTCGGACCCGGCTTCATCGTCGGCATCGGGAACGGGCTGTTGCTGGGCTACCTGATGTACCGGTCGGCCTTGGTGCCACAGCGCATGGCCATGCTGGGGCTCATCGGAGGACCGCTGATCTGCGCCTCGGGGATCGCCGTGCTGTTCGGCGCGTTCGACGCAGGCTCCGCGCCGCAGGCGATCGCGACGATCCCGGAGTTCGCTTGGGAGCTGTCGCTCGGGCTCTATCTGACGTTCAAGGGCTTCAAGCCGTCCTCGCCCATCCTCGACGAGACCCGCCATACCCGAGTGAACGAGGGCTCCCTCACCCGTGCTGTGTCTGCGCAATAGACGCCAGCGTGGCTGAAGTGCTGCTTTGCACGAGGCTCCGGTACGCTGCCAACGGCGCCGACCACGGGCGAGCACGCTGTGGCTTTGTGGCGAGGCTGTTGCGTAATTCGATCGAGCCGCGCCGCGATCACACCGCTATGCGACACCGGGGACGGCGCTAGACGGCGGTGCGGCCTCCGTCGGCGGCGAGGATCGCGCCGTTGACGTAGCTCGAGCGCGGCGAGGCCAGGAAGACGATCGCCTCGGCGATCTCCTCAGGGCCGGCTGGGCGGCCGAGCGGCGTCGTCTCCCCGAGCTGGCCGATGTCGTCGGCCATCTCCGCGGTGCCTTCGGTGCCGGTCGGGCCGACCGAGACCGCGTCGGCGCGCACGCCGTGCACCCGTGCTCGGCCGCCCACGTCTGCGTGAGCGACACGATCGCGGCCTTCGGCCTGCTCGTCGCCGAGGTGCGGCAGAGTCTTACGAGCCGGTGAACGGGCCGGCGCGCGGCGTAATGGGATGACGGGCGGCGGATACCAACGGGCGTTCATCCACGTCGCAAGGAGTGCCAACGTGAAGTTCTCTCGTCTCGCCGCCGCGGCCGGTGCCGCGCTCGCGGCCGCCGCGCTGCTCGCCGGACCCGCATCCGCCGCTCCGCACAAGCCGCGCGGTGCGGTGTTCGTCCAGACCGACGACCCCGCCGGCAACACGATCGTCGCCTACGACCGCGGCCCCGACGGCAGCCTCGAGCAGGCCGGCAGCTACCGCACCGGCGGGCTCGGCGGCGTGCTCGACGGGTCGATCGTCGACCACCTCGCCTCCCAGGGCTCGCTGCAACTCGACGACGGCCTGCTCTACGCCGTCAACGCGGGCAGCGACACGATCACCGTCTTCGCCGTCGACGGCGACCGGCTCGTCCGCCGCCAGGTCCTGCCGTCGTTCGGCGACTTCCCGGTCAGCATCGCCACCCACGGCAAGCTCGTCTACGTCCTCAACGCCCGCGGCGGCGGCTCCGTCCAGGGCTACGCGCGCGTCGGCGGCATCCTCGTCCCGGTCCCGCTCTGGCACCGCGGCCTCGGGCTGGACCCGAACGCCGCGCCGGAGTTCACCCACACCCCCGGCCAGGTGGCGTTCGCGCCGGACGGCTCGCAGCTCGTCGTCACGACCAAGGCCAACACGAACGCCGTGGACGTGTTCTCCGTCGATCGCCGCGGCGGCCTCTCGCCCCGCCCCACCACCACGGTCCTCCCCGGCGCCGTGCCGTTCGCCGTCGCGTTCGACGCGCGCGGGAACCTCGCGCTCGCCGAGGCCGGCCCGAACGCCGTCGCGACCTTCGGCCTCGACCGTCGCGGCGCGCTGAACCGGATCGCGCAGGTCGCGACCGGCCAGGCGGCGACATGCTGGATCGTCGACGTGAACGGCCGCCATTACCTCTCCAACGCGGGGAGCGGCACGGTGTCGGCGTTCGACGGCGCGCTCGCGCCGCTCGGGATCACGCCCACGCACGGCGGCACGGTCGACGCGGCCGCGTCGTCCGACGGGCGCTACCTCTACGTCCAGACCGGCGCCAGCGGCGGCGTCGACGCGTTCCGCGTCGGCCCCGACGGGGCGCTCACCGCGGCCGGCTCGGTCACCGTGCCCGGCGCCGTCGGCGGCGAAGGCATCGCCGCCTCCTGAAGGCGGCCACGCCCGGGGAGCGTCCGCGCTCCCCGGGCGGCGTGTCACCAGACGGTGTCCATCAGCGCGCCGTAGAGGAGCGCCTGGACGGCCGGCGCCGCGGCGAGCCCGCGGTGGCGCCGGACGAGCGGGGCCGCGGCGAGGCAGACGAAGGGCGCGAGGAACAGCCAGATGCGCTCGGTCTCGGCCTTCGTGAAGCCGGCGAGCGCGGAGACGGCGATCACGGCGCCGATCGCGACCGCGGCCGGCGAGGAGGCCTGCAGCGCGAGCCACGCGATCGGGATGCCGAGGACGATCGCGAACGCGACCGGCGACCCGAACACCCGCCGTCCAGCGCCGCGCCAAGCTAGGTCTGCCCGGCCGCGCCCCTATTACGAAGCCCTGAACTCCGCGGACGCGCGTCCTGGCGCTGAGACAATGGTCGGCATGGATCACGTCCGCGGCTCGGTGCTCGTCGTCGACGACGAGCCGACGATCGGCGAGGTGGTGTCGGCCTACTTGGAGCGCGCCGGATACGAGACGCGCGTGGCGGCGGACGGGCTCGCCGCGCTCGACGCCGTGGCCGAGCGGCGGCCTGACCTGATCGTGCTCGACCTCATGCTGCCCGGCCTCGACGGCCTCGAGGTGATGCGCCGCGTGCGCGATCGCGCCACCGCGATCATCCTGCTGACCGCCAAGGGCGAGGAGTCCGACCGCGTGATCGGGCTGCGCCTCGGCGCCGACGACTACGTCGTCAAGCCCTTCTCCCCCGCCGAGCTCGTCGCGCGCGTGGACGCCGTGCTGCGGCGCGTCGACACCGTCCCGGACCGCGCGCCGTCGCTGAGGTTCGGCCCGCTCGAGGTCGACCCCGGCGCGCGCCAGGCACGCAAGGACGGCGAGCCGGTCGCGCTGACCGCGCGCGAGTTCGACCTGCTGCTGTTCCTCGCCCGCCATCCCGGGCAGGCGTTCACGCGCGAGGAGCTGATGGATCACGTGTGGCGGTACGCGTTCTACACGGACACGTCGACCGTGACCGTGCACATCCGCCGGCTGCGCGCGAAGCTCGAGCGCGACCCGGAGGCGCCGCGCTGGATCGAGACGGTATGGGCGTCGGGTACCGCTTCGCGCCGTAGCGTTCGCGCTTGCGCTCGCGATCGCGATCGCCGGCGTCGTGCTCGCCGTCTACGGCGGCCACGCGGCGCTGATCACGTTCGAGATCGTCGCGCCGGTCGGGGTCGTCACGGTGCTCGCGTCGGAGTGGATCGCCGGCCTGCGCTGGGGCGGGCTGCGCCGGCGCTTCGCCGCGGTCGCCGGGCTTGCGGCGCTGGCGCTGGCGGTCGCGGTCGCGCTGTTCGTCGAGCTGATGTTCGTGTCACAGCACGACGCGCTGATGACCGCGCTGGTCGCGGGCTACGCCGCCGCGCTGGCGCTGTGGGCGGCGCGCCGGATGGGACGGCGCGCGCTCGCCGACCTCGATGTCGTGCGGGCGACGCTGCACGCGGTGGGAGAAGGGCGCCGCGACGTCCGCACGGGACTCTCGGGCGCCGACGAGATCGCGCAGCTCGGCCGCGACGTCGATGCGATGATCGCCCGCCTGGACCGCGAGGAGCGCGCCCGCCGCACGCTGTTCGCCGCCGTCTCGCACGACCTGCGGACGCCGATCACCGCGCTCGGGCTGCTCGCCACCGCGATCGACGACGAGGTCGTCGACCCGGAGAAGCGGCGCGAGTACGCGGCCCGGATGAGCACGCACGTACACGCGCTCGGCGCGCTGATCGACGACCTGTTCGAGCTCACGCGGCTGCAGTCGGACGACCTCTCGTGGACGATGGAGCACGTACGCGTGGACGAGCTCCTGCACGACGCGGTCGAGGCGATGCGGCCGGCCGCCGACGCCGGCTCGGTCGCAGTCGTGGCGGAGCTCGCCGATGACTTGTCCGCTCCGCGGGGGAATCCGGAGCAGCTGCAGCGCGTGCTCTTCAACCTGATCCAGAACGCGATCCGGCACACGCCGCCGGACGGCAGCGTGACCGTGCGGGCCGAGGACGTCGACGGCGGCGTCGAGGTCGAGGTCACCGACACGGGCGGCGGGATCGCCGCCGAGGCGCGCGACCGCGTCTTCGAGCCGTTCTATCGCGCCGACGCCGCCCGGCACGAGCCCGGCGCAGGCCTGGGACTCGCGATCTCGCGGGCGATCGTCGAGGCCCACGGCGGCGCGATCTGGCTCGAGGACGCCGCGCTCGGCACGCGCGTGCGCTTCAGGCTCCCGGCGACCGGAGAGCGCCCGGCGGCGTCCCCGGCCGGCTGATGCCGGGATCAGCTGGCCATGTCGCTCGGCCGCGCGATCCTTCGCCGCTCATCACGGGCGAGTGGCGCGCGGGTGACGTCCACCACGTGCGCGCGTGACGCGGTTCGCGGGCGAGGGCGGGCAATACGATGCGACGGAGGAGTGCGTCCAGGAGGCGTGGCTCGGCGTGATCCGCGGCCTCGACGGCTTCGAGGGACGGTCGCGGCTGCGGACCTGGGCGGTCGGGATCGTCGTCAACATCGCCCGCCGGCGCGCGCAGCGCGACGGGCGGGTGGTGCCCTGGACGGCGCTCGAGGACGACTCAGGCCCGACCGTCGATCCGCACCGGTTCCGCGTGGCCGGCGAGCGGTGGGCGGGCGGGTGGACCGAGCAGGGCGCGCCGCGCGCGTGGGAGCCGGAGGCGGCGCTGCTGTCGGGCGAGGCGATGGATGTCCTGGCGAGCGGGCTCGCCGAGCTGCCCCCGCGGCAGCGCGCCGTCGTCACGCTTCGCGACGTCCACGGCCTCACGCCTGAGGAGGTGTGCGGCGTGCTGGACCTGACCCTCGGCAACCAGCGCGTGCTCCTGCACCGCGGCCGGGCGCGCTTGCGGCAGCTCCTGGAGGACTACCATCGGCCGGACGTGGAGGCGACGCGGACATGACGGATGCCGGCCTGCGCTGCATCGAGGTCGTCGAGCTCGTCAGCGCCTACATCGACGACGAGCTCGACCCGCAGACGCGCCGGCGCGTCGAGGAGCACCTCGAGCTCTGCCCGCCCTGCAGGGTCTACGTCGAGCAGGTGCGCGAGACGGTCCTGACCCTCGGCGAGCTCCCGGCAGGAGCCCTCTCCGACCAGGCGGTCTCGGAGCTGGAAGCCGCGTTCCGCGCGTTTTCTCGCGGTCGCGCGTAACGCCCGCTCATGCCGCGTCACTCACGCGGTATGACTCCATCGGTCCTCCCCACCGGCTACGCGCTCGACCCCGCCTGGCACGCCGAGCGCGACCGCCTCGACAGCCTCACGTCCCCGTATGACCCGCGCACGCTCGCCCTGTGCGAGCGGCTTGGACTCGCGCCGGGCTGGAACTGCCTGGACGCCGGCGCGGGCACGGGCAGCCTCGCCGCCGCGCTGGCCGCGCGCGTCGGCCCGGCGGGAACGGTCACGGCCCTGGACGCGGACGCCCGCTTCCTCGCCCCGCTGGAGTCCGAGCGCCTGATCGTCGTCGGCAAGCCCGGCTCGCGCGTTCTTCACCACGATCCTCGACGGCGCCGGGGTCGAGCCGGGCGCGGCGCTCATGGTCGGCGACGACGTCGAGAGCGGACGAGCACGCCGGCGAGACCGGCGGCGAGCGCACCGCCGACGTCGGTCGGCAACTCCGCCGGGCGCAATGCACGACGCCGATGCGCTGATCGACCGGAGGGCGCGGCGGTTTCGCCTGGCTACCGCAGCGAGCCCGCGCCTGCACGAGGCTCCCGAAGTAGGGTGGCCGGACACAACGAAGGGAACCACCATGGTGAAGCTGATCGTGCTCTACGGCCCAGCCGCGGACCCGGATGCGTTCGAGCGCCACTACGCCGATACGCACACGGGGCTGGCGAAGGCCATCCCGGGGCTGCGGCGGTTCGAGGCAGGGCGTGGCATTGCCACCCCCGATGGCAGCGACCTCCCTTACCAGCGCATCGCCGAGCTCTCGTTCGACGACGCGGAGGCCCTGCAGGCGGGCATCGCGTCCGACGAGGGACAGGCCGCCGTCAACGACATTCCCAACTTCGCCACGGGTGGCGTCACGATCTTCATCGCGGAGATCGACGATTAGCGCCGGGCCGGCCGACCGACTGCCGCGAGCCGCCAGAACGTCCCCGGGCTCAGATGCGGTCGTCTGCCGGCGGACGTCCGGGATGCGTCACTCCGGTGGGATCTCGGTGTTGGAGTAGTAGGGCGCCCCGAACGGGAACTGCTCCGCGAGCCAGTGGCGCAGGGCGTGGTAGAGCGTCCGGTAGTAGCCATGCTCGTAGGCGCCCTGGGTCACCCACCAGCTGATGTCGACATCGTGCTCGAGGAGCGCCTCGGTCAGCTCCGTGCGGCGTCCCATCGGGTACAGGTAGCAGCAGCCGAGGTAGCCGCGGCCCGCGTCGCGAACCACGTAGGTGAACGAGGCTCCCTCTCGGAACTCGAGCTCGTGCCAGACGATGTCGACGAAGTTGAACTCCTCGGTGACCGGCTCGGTCGGCCAGCCGCCGCCCCGCGTCCGCTGGATCAGCGCGATACTCGCGTTGATGCCACGAACGTCGTCGCGCAGGTCGGCTCGCGTGATCGCCGTGGCGACGAGATCCTCGTAGGTCGACCGCGTCGGCGCGGTGAACCCGGGCGGCAGCCGGAGCTTCTTGATCAAGCTCGCGTAGTCGATGCCCGGCCCCTTCGCGCCGGCCGGCTTGCGCTGCGCTGCGCTGCAGGCATCTACGCGGCCGCGCGAGCGAGGGTCCGGTGGGTTTCGTAACTGACGATGACGATCCCGTCGCTGAGCGTCGTCGCGTCGGTCAGGTTGAAACCGACTGCGGGAGCGGCGCCGAACAGCAGATCGCTCGGGCTGCCGTTGCCCAGGATCAGCGGGTGCACCCAGAGCCGCAGCTCGTCGAGCAGGCCGTGCTCGAGCAGCAACCGCGAGACGGCACCGAAGCCGTATTGGAGTCGCCGTAGGTGCGCCGGCCCATCAGCAGCGCGTCACAGGACAGGAGCAGATCGGTCTGGATCTGCTCGGCGCGCCCGTCGCCGGGGCGGCCGAGCGAGGGCCACAGATGCGGCCCTTCGATGACACCGCCGGGGTGATGTAGGTCCAGTTGATGAGCTTGCGCGTCGTCGTCGAGGCCTACCAGCAGCTCGTCGCCGAGGGCTACCTGACCAGCCGGGCGGGTGGGTACACCCGCGTCGCCATCGGACCCGAGACCGCCGCGCCCCCTGCGCGGCCCGCTCCCGCACGAGCGCCGAGGATCGACTTCTGCCCGTGCAAAGCCGACGGTTCGCGGTTCCCGCGGGCGGCGTGGCTGCGGTCGATCCGGCGGGTCCTCACCGAGGCCTCCGCCGAGGACTTCGGCTACGTGAGCGGCCGCGGCGCGCCCGCGCTGCACGACGCGCTGGCCGGATACCTCAACCGTGTGCGCGGCACGTCGGCCAACGCGCGCGACATCGTGATCTGCAACGGCTACGCCCACGGCATAGCCCTCGTGATCCAGATGCTGGTGAAGTCCGGCGCTACGCGGCTTGCGGTCGAGGACCCGTGCGCGGACGACGATGCGGTTCCGGTCGCGCGCGCGGCCGGCCTTGAGGTCGTCGGCGTGCCGGTCGACGAGGACGGCGTCCGCGTCGACGCGCTCGACCGCATCGACGCCGATGCCCTGATCCTCACGCCGTCGCACCAGTGGCCGACCGGCGCGGTCCTGGCGCCCGCGCGGCGCGCCGCGGCGCTGCGCTGGGCGGAGGAGCGGGACGCGCTGATCGTCGAGGACGACTACGACGCGGAGTACCGCTACGACCGGGCGCCGATCGGCGCGATCCAGGGCCTCGCGCCCGATCGGGTCATCTACGCCGGCACGGCGAGCAAGACCCTCGCTCCGGGCCTGCGGCTCGGCTGGCTTGTCGCGCCTGGGCAGCTCATCGCCGGCATCGCCGAGGCCAAGACGCTCGCCGATCGCGGCTCGCCCGTGCTCGACCAGCTCGCGTTCGCCGACTTCCTCTCCCACGGCGAGTTCGACCGCCACCTTCGCCGCATGCGACCCCTGTACCGGCGGCGCCGGGACGCGCTCCTCACCGCGCTGCGCGAGCGGCTACCCGACCTCGAGCCGGCGGGGATCGCCGCGGGTCTGCACCTCGTGGCGTACCTGCCCGACGACGTCGCCGAGCCCGCGGTGGTCGAGGCCACATCCACACCCTGGCCGAAGTGATCGCGGAACTACGGGGCGCCGCGCCTCCGAAGGCCGCCTAGGCGAACGCATCGGCGCCACCGCCCGCGAGGCCGCCTCGAGTTCCCCGTAGGTCTCCGTGTTCAGATCAGGACGCGCGGTTGACCCGGCCGGCCGACGGGGGCTAGGGTGCTGCGCGGCCCCACGATGCGTGTTGCCCCCGTTCAGCATCCGCGCGGCCATCCCACGCCGCGCGTCGAGTTCAGCTCACTCCACGAGACGCTGATCATCGCGAGCGCGGCGACGGTCCTGGTCGAGCGCGGAGGCCCGGATGCCGCCGGCGGTGACTGAAGTCCTCGCGCGCCGCCCGCGACTCGCCGGCGTACCGAAGCAGTTCGTCGCCGTGGTGTGGCGCGTCGCCATCGTCCTCGTCGTCGCCGAGGCCGCCTACCAGCTCTCGGGTGCCGACGGCTACGACACGCTCTTCAACGACATCGTTCACGACGCGGTGATCTTCGGCGCCGCCGTGCTGTGCATCGCGCGCGGACGCGACGACGCGCGCTGGCGTCCGGTGTCGCTGGCGTTCGGCCTCGGGCTGATGGCCTGGACGGCGGGCAACGTCCTGTGGGCGATCCTCTACGCGCACGATCCGACGCCGCCCTACCCGTCGCCGGCAGACGCGCTGTGGCTGGCCTGGTACCCGCTCACCGCGGCCGGGATCGCCCTCCTCATCCGCCTGCAGATCACGCGCTTCCATCTGCACCGCTGGCTCGACGGCGTCGCCGTCATGCTGATCGTGCTCGCGCCGTGCGCGGCCTTGCTGCTGGAACCCGCCGCCATGGAGGCGACGTCGAGCACCGCCGCCACCGCCGTCAACTTCAGCTACTCGATCCTCGACACGCTGCTGATCGGCGCCGTCCTCGGCGTCTACGGCGTCACAGCCTGGCGTCCCGGCCGGACGTGGCTGCTGCTCGGCTTGGGCTGCATAGTGATGGCCCTCGGGGACGGCCTGTTCGCAGTCCAGGAGGCTCGCGACGCCTACGTCGCGGGGCGATACGACTTCATCTGGCCGCTCGGCGCCCTGATGATCGCCTACGCGATCTGGCGCCCGTCCGAGAAGCCCGTCTTCGACGCCGAGGTCGTCGGGTGGCGCGCGATCGTCCTGCCGGTCGCCGCCCAGGCGCTGGCGGCCGGCATCCAGGTCTATTCGCTCTTCCACGAGCTCGGCAGCGCCGAACGCATCATCACGCTCGTCGTGCTGCTCGTCGCGATGGCCCAGATCATCATCGCTCGGCCGCGGGACAGCAGCTAGCGCCGGCCGTTGAGGGACGCCCGCGGACCGACGTCCGTCGCAGCGCCCCTCGGCGCGCGGTCGGCCAATGCCACGACCGGCCAGCGCAGCCCGGCGCACGGTCATCGTCGCGCAGACAGATCGCACGGGACGGACCCCGGTCCTCGGCGACCTCGCGCCGGATCCATGCATCGACGCCGGCGTTGACCGGGACGGCGATCGGCGTCGCGTCAGGCGAACAACCCCGCGATCATCGCGCGCGCCTCATCCGGGCCCGTGATCTCGAGCTCGAGCTGCATGCCGGACGTGCGCAGCTCCATCGCGAGGAAGGCGCAGCATTCCGCCTCGGCCGCGATCGCGTCGCGCAGGGCGGACTCGGCGTCCGCGTCGAAGACGAGCAGCTCGCCTCGCTCGACGGACCGGCGGGATCGCAGGGCGTGGCGGGCGAGGTCCGCGGTCTCGTGCCGGCGTATTCGCAGCTCGGCGGGGCTCAGGGTGCAAGCGATCGAAGGCTTGGTCATGCCTAGACTCTCGATCCTCAACCCGACTTGAGGTCAAGTGCGATGGACGAGACACTCCGGATCGGCGATGTCGCCCGCACTGCCGGCGTGCGAAAGTCGCTGATCCGCTACTACGAGCTGATCCGCCTGCTCCCCGAGGCGCCGCGCGTCAGCGGTCAGCGTCGTTACGACGCCTCGGTGCTGCGCCGCCTCGCGGTCATCGACGTCGCCCAGCGCGCCGGCCTCTCGCTCGACGAGATCCGCGACCTGCTCGAGCTCGGCACCGATCCGCTCTCGCCGCGCCTGCGCGAGCTCGCCGAGCGCCGGCTGCCCGAGATCGAGCTCCTGATCGCGCGCGCCCAGCAAGTCCGCGCGTGGCTCGAGACGGCGACGCGCTGCGAGTGCGGGACCGTCGACGCCTGCGACCTCTTCGACGACCCTGCCCTACCCGCTCGCCACCAGGCGCTCGCGCTGCGAGCCGTTCACCGGTGACCGGACGCTCGATGGCCCTGTTCGTCGCGGCGGCGGTCGCCGAGATCGGCGGTGCGTTCTTGATGTGGCAGGCGATCAAGGACGGTCGCGGGCCGCTCTTCGCCCTCGCCGGCGCGGTCGCGCTCGCCGGCTATGGCGCGATCGCGGCGCTCCAGCCCGACGCGCACTTCGGCCGCGTCCTCGCCGCCTACGGCGGCGTGTTCATCGTCGGCTCACTGCTGTGGGGCGTCGCCTTCGACGGATTCCGTCCCGATCGCTATGACGTCACCGGAGCGCTTGTCTGCCTCGCGGGCGTCGCGCTGATCATGTACGCGCCGCGCTGACGCGACGCCGCGCCGAACCCTCGGCGCCGTCGCGCAAGGCCCCCTCCCGGCGACGACGCCACCGCGCTGCTGCGCCGCGCCGACGAGGCGCTCTACGCCGACAAGCGGCTCGCGATCACGTTGAGGGAGCCGACGCCCTGGCGACCGCGTCCGGGGCGGCTACGGACCGACGGCGGTGATGGACCCGGCGGACACGTTCACCTGGGCGAGCGGGGAGCCGATGATCGTGGGCCCGACCACGCTGCTGATCTGCCCGATCTGCGGGCCGGTGAACGCCAGCGCCGCGCCGCATGTCTGCGCTGACGTGCTGCCGTTGTTCCCGCCGAGCGACGGCCGGGTCGTCCCCACGCAGCCCGCGCTGCCGATCTCGTTCCCGCCGATCGCGACACCGCCGACCGGCGGGCCTGGATAGCCGATCGGCGCGACCTGCGCGCTCGCGCCGGAGACCGGAGTGACCACGGCCGCTGCGCCCATCGCGATCACCAACGCCAGTAGACGTCTGCGGATCAATCTCACGTCGACTCCTGTGCGTGTCGTCTCGCTGTCTCGGCGCCCGCATGCTTCTCGTACGAGCGGATACTCCACAGACTGGTGGCGGCGGCGTGGGTCCAGGACTGGCCGCCGGGCCAGCGGGCGCTAGCGCGATGATCAGGAGCCGGCAGGCTACGAGGCTCGCGCGCGGTCGATCGCGGACTGCAGCGAGCGTGCGTACGCCTCGCTGGTGTAGGTCGCGCCGGAGATCACGTCGACCTTCGCGCTGTGCGCCTTCAGCGCCTCGCTGCGGAGCAGCGGGATGGCCTGCGCGTCGATCGACTCGGAGCGGCCGGGCTCCGGCTGCAGCAGGACCATCTCGACGCCCGTCAGCCGCTTGCCCGAGAGCGTGGCCTTCACCTGCAGGACGCCGTAGGGATAGCTGATCGCGTCGCCCGTCGCCGACGCGTGCGTAGCCGCATGGCGATGGCGACGTGTGCGCGCCGGCGTCGGGGACGGGGCGGCGGCGGTCGCGCGCGGCAGCACGCCGGCGTTCAGGGCGGGCACGCGCGTCTTGAACGACGCGAGCACGACCACGACGACGGCGGTGACCACGAGTGCGGTGATCGCGCGGCGCATCAGTAGCCGAACCCCTCGCAGATGACCTGGCGCCGGGGCACGCCGGCGCGGCGCAGGGTGCGGCGTACGGCGTCGGCCATCGCGGGCGGGCCGCAGACGAACACGTCGCGCGCGCGGAGATCAGGGACGAGGTGGCGCAGGTGAGCCGGCCCAAGCAGCTCGCGCGCCGCCGGGTCGCGATGGTCGCCCAGCACGTAGTGCAGCTCGGCGCCGCGCCGGCTCGCGAGCTCGTCGAGCTCTTCGCGGAAGATGACGTCGCGCTCCCCGACCGCGCGGTAGACCACGGTCATGTCACCCGGCCCACCCGGCATGTCCTGCAGCAGGGCGCGGATCGGGGTGATGCCGACGCCGCCCGCGATCAACAGCGCACGGCGTCTGCGGCGGGCCGCGGCCGTGAAGGACCCGAACGGTCCCTCGGCCAGCACCCGCGTCCCGGGCCGCACACGGGCCAGCGAGGCGGAGAAGTCGCCGAGCGCCTTGACGGTGATCCGCAGGTGGCGGCCGTCGGGCGCGCAGGAGAGCGAGTACGGGTGCGCCTCCCACCAGCGGTCGCGCGTGAGGAAGCGGAAGAGGAAGAACTGGCCGGAGCGCGCCGCGAGGCGGTCGAGCCGGCGCCCGCCGATCCACAGCGTCACCACGCCGGGGCCTTCGGCGATGACGTCGATCACCTGCAGCCGGTGGTAGAAGCCACGCGCGATCGGCGCCGCCACACGGAAGACCACGAGCGCCGCCAGCGATCCGGCGTAGAGCGACTTCCAGTAGACCTGCGCGACGGGGTTGCCGGCGAAGTCATGGCCGGTCGCGATCTGGTGGCTGAAGGCGAGCGCGATGCCGAGGTAGCTGTAGAGATGGACGAAGTACCAGGTCTCGTAGCGCAGGCGCCGCCGCACGATCACGACGGACGCGACCACGACGCCGCTCAGCGCGAGCAGGCCCGCCGTCGCCGTCAGCACGCCCGGGAAGGTCGTCAGCAGGCTCCAGACCTCGCGCGGCAGCGACAGGCGGTCGGTCAGCGCGTAGCCGATCGAGATCAGCGCCGCGTGCGCGATCAGCAGGCCGAGCGCGGTGCGGCCGTTGACGCGATGCCAGAACGTCAGCCGCTCGAACCCGACCGCGCGCTCGAGCGCGGGTATCCGCGCGAGCAGCAGGACCTGCACGAGGATGAGATACGCGCCGAGCAGACCGGCCAGGCGGCCGCCGCTGGTCAGCACCCCGCCGATCTGATGGAGGTTCGAGAGCTCTCCGCCGCGCCACCACAGCCCGGCGACGAGCACCAGGTTGCCGGTGAACAGCGCGGCCAGGTCGAAGCCGGTGAGGCCGCGTGCGCGTGCGTGCACGCGGTGCCGGGGGATCGCGACTGAGGCCATGCGCTCCAGCATCGGCAACGACCGTAAGCCGAACGTAGGAGTCGCCGGCGTCAGTCGCCGAACCGGATCCGCAGCAGCGCGCCGCCACCAGGCGCGTTCGCCGCCGTGACCCAGCCGCCGTGGGCCTCCGCGGCCTGCTTGACGATCGCCAGCCCGAGGCCGGAGCCCGGCATCCCCCGCGCGCCGCCGGCGCGGAAGAAGCGCTCGAACACGTGCGGCAGATCCGCAGGCGCAAAGCCCGGGCCGTGGTCGCGCACGCTGAGGATCCCCTCGCGCAGCTCGACGTCGATCGCGCGGTCCGCCGGGCTCCACTTGATCGCGTTGTCGAGCAGGTTCGACACCGCGCGGCTGACGCGATCGGGCTCGCCTTGGACGACCGTGGGCTCGAGCGAGAGCCGGAACTCGGCGGCGCGCACCCGCGGCCGCTCCACCAGCGCCCGCACCACACGGTCCAGCCGGACGTCGTCCAGCGCGCGCTCCGGCGTGCTGCCGCGCGCGAGCTCGACCACGTCGGCGACGAGTGCCGTCAGCTCGTCCAGCTCGCCGACGATGTCCGCCCGCAACGCCGCGCGATCCTCCTCGGGCAGCTCGTCGGCGGCCTCCAGCGTCTGGATGTTCGCGCGCAGGCTCGCCATCGGGGTGCGCAGCTCGTGACTGGCGTCGGCCACGAGGTGCCGCTGGGCCTCGACGGACCGCTCGAGCGCGTCCAGCGTCGTATTGAAGCTGCGGGCGAGCCGCGCCAGCTCGTCGCCGCCGCGCACCTCCATCCGCTCGGACACGTCCGGATCGTGCGACAGCGCCTCGGTGCGGCGCGTGAAGCGATCGATCGGCGCCAGCGCGGTGCGCGCGACGAGCGCGCCGAGCGCGGCGGCCAGGGCGACGCCTGCGGCGGCGACGATCGCGAGCACGGCGACGATGCGGTCGAGCTCGTGATCAGCCTCGCCGAGGGGCCGCGCCACCTGCACCGCGCCGGCTCCCGTGCCGGTCGTCAGGACGCGCAGGCTCGTGTCGCCCACCGCCTGCGTGCTGACGTCGCTGCCGCGGCCGCTGCGCGCGATGGCGCGTGCGGCGGGGGTCAGCGGCACCGTCGTGGTCGCGCCGGCGGCGCGCACGATCGTCCCGTCCCGGCAGGCGATCTGGATGAAGCCGCCGGCGCCGCCGAAGCGCAGGTCGTCGCTGCCGGGCGCCGGCGCTGGGAACGAGCGCTCGTTGCTCGCGCAGACCTGGTCGCCGTCGCGATCGGGATCGGGGTCGTGGACGAACTGCTCGCTGCGCTCGTGCAGGGCGCTGTCGATCTCGCCGAGCAGGTCCGCGCGCAAGGCCAGGTAGATGACCGCCGCCGCGGCCAGCACCGCGACGGCCACGGCGGCGCCCGCGACCGCCGCTATCCGATGGCGCAGCGTCATGGCTCCCGCAGCGCGTAGCCGACGCCGCGCACGGTGTGGATCGACACGCGCGCACCCGCCTCGTCGAGCTTGCGCCGCAGGTAGCCGACATAGACGCGCAGCGCGTTGGACGCCGGGCCGAAGTCGTAGCCCCACACGCGGTCGTAGAGGACCTCGTGCGGCAGGACGTTGCGCGGGTTGCGCATCAGCACCTCCAGCAGCGCCAGCTCGGTCCGCGTCAGCACGACGAAGGTCCCGTCCACGTCGACGCCATGACGGGCGCCGTCCAGCGTCAGCTCGGCGAAGCGCAGCTCCCCTCCCTCGCCGGGTTCGACGCGACGCAGCAGCGCCCGCAGCCGCGCCTTCAGCTCGCCGACGTCGAACGGCTTGACCAGGTAGTCGTCCGCGCCGGCGTCGAGCCCGTCGATGCGATCCTCGACGGCATCGCGCGCGGTGAGCATCAGCACGGGCACCCGCTCGCCGGTCGCCCGCAGCCGGCGGCACACCTCCAGGCCGTCGACGTCCGGAAGCCCCACGTCGAGCACGATCGCGTCCGGCGGCGACTCCCCCACCCGCAGCATCGCGTCCTCGCCGCCGGCCGCGGTCTCGACGTCGTAGCCGGCGAGGCTCAGCGCGCGGCGCAGCGCGTCGCGCAGTGCGCGGTCGTCGTCCACGATCAGCAGTCGCATCGACTCCATTGTCGGCGCTGGCGGCCGCCTGGCGACCGGGTTCCTACGTTGCGCTTACGCAGCGGTGGCGGGCCGGCGCACCGTACGCCAGGAGTCCCACGTGATGCGGAGGATCACCACGGAGATCGCGAGTCCGATCAGCGGGTCCGCGATCGGCAGCCCGAGGGCGACGACGGCGGCGGAGGCGATCACGGCCAGCGAGACGTAGGCATCGGCGCGGGCGTGCGCGCCGTCGGCGATCAGCGCCGGGCTGTCCAGGCGGCGTCCGGCGCGTGTGCGGACCGACGCGGCCAGCCAGTTCCCGATGAACCCGATGGCGCCGGCGGCGGCGAGGGCTCCGAGCTGTCCGACGTGGGTCGGCTCGATGAGGCGGTGCACCGCTTCGTAGGCCGCGACGCAGGCGCTGACGAAGATCGCCAGGACGACGGCGAATCCCGCCCAGCGCTCCGCTCGGGCGCTCCGCAGGGCGAAGGCGATGCCGAGCGGGATCGCCGTGGCGGCGTCGCCGGCGTTGTGGATCAGGTCCGCGAGCAGCGCCACGCTGCCCGACATCGCGAACACGATGGCCTGAGCGGCGGCCGTCAGACCCAGGATCAGCAGCGCGACCGCGACCGCGCGGACGCCGTCCTTGGAACGCTTGATCGACTCGTCGACGAGCCCGTGCGAGTGGCCGTGGCCGTGGTGCGCCGCGTGCGGACCCGCATGAGCAGGGGCGTGTGGATGCGTGTGGCTGGGCATCGGCAGCGAGGGGTCAGCCGGTCGTGGTCTCGGCCGTGCGGCGCCGGCCCGAAAGGCCGAGCCGAACGTGCTCGACATGCGAGACGACCTGCTCGAGCAGCTCGGCGACATGGTCGTCGTGCAACTCATAGACGACCTGGCGGCCGTCGCGATCCCCGACCACCAGGCCGAGATGCCGGAGCATGCGAAGCTGATGCGACACCGCCGAGCTCTCCATGCCGACGCTCGCGGCGATCTCGTTGACCGACGCCGCACCGGCGTGCAGCCGAGCGAGGATCCGCAGCCGGCTGGGCGTCGCCAGCGCCTGCATGCTGTCGGCCGCCGCGCGGGCGAAGCCGCTCTCGTCCAAGAGGCGATCGACCTCCGAGTGCTCACCATGCGCCATTTCACATCCATGATACCCGCATAGGTGTTCAGGTATGCAGACGGTCCGGCGCTCGGCATGATGTGGCCGTGAGCGCACGCGACCACGAACCGGCCCGGCAGGTGATGGTGGAGCGGATCGAGCTGCGCGGCGGCGGCGGCGAGCCGGTCGACCTCGCACGCACGCTGCTCTCGCACGGCGTCGCCGAGCTGACGCCGAACGTCGTGGCCGAGGACGGCTCGGCGCTGGAGACGGTCCTGCCGGGCAGCGGACAAGCGTGGCTGGTGCGGGTCGTGGCCGACGGCGCGGACGGAGCCCGCATGGAGATCCGGGACGGCGCGCCGGCGGAGGAGCTCGCCCGCGCGATCCGGCACATGCTGCGGCTGGACGACGACCTGCGCCCGTTCTACGCCCGCGCGGCCGCGGACCCGGAGCTCGCCTGGGTGACGCAGGGCGCCGGACGCATGCTGCGCAGCCCGACCGTCTTCGAGGACCTCGTGAAGACGATCTGCACGACCAACTGCACCTGGGCGGCGACCAAGCGGATGGTCGGCGCGCTGGTGGACGAGCTCGGCACGCCGGCGGCCGGGGCGCCCGGGCGGCGCACGTTCCCCTCCCCCGCCGCGATGGCCGAGGCTGGCGACGACTTCTACACGGGCATCGCCAAGGCCGGCTACCGCGGCCCGTACCTGCGCGCGATCGCCGCCGACGTCGCCGAGCGGCGGCTCGACGTCGAGGCGCTCGCGGACCCGGCCCTGCCCGACGCCGAGGTGGCCGAGCGGCTGCTCGCGCTCCCGGGCGTCGGGCCGTACGCGTGCGCCCACACGATGATGCTGCTCGGCCGCTACGGCCAGCTGGTGCTCGACTCATGGACGCGACCGACCTACCGCCGGCTCTCCGGGCGCTCGCGCGTGACCGACAAGGGGATCGAGAAGGCCTTCCGGCGCTACCGCGAGTACGCCGGACTCGCGTTCTGGCTGATGCTGACCCGCGACTGGGTCCGCGAGCCGGCGCGAACGTGAGCCGCCGCGGCTCCCGTGACGTGGCGATCGCTGCCTACTTGACGATCAGCGACCCCCGCATTCCCGCCGCGTAGTGGCCGTCGACATTGCAGAGGAAGACGTACCTGCCGGGAGTGAGGTTGAAGGTATGCGTCCCGCTCGCTCCGGGTTTGCGCTCGCTGATCTCGCCGACGGACCCGGCCTCGGACGCCTTGCCGCCCTTGCTCGGGATGGCGTCCGGGGCGGCGTTGGTTCGCACGAGGACGAGCTCGTGCACTTGCTGCCCCGTGTTCGTGGCCTTGATCGTGAGCTTGCCCGCGCGAGCCGTGAGATCGCTCGGTGTGAAGCGAAAGTCGCGCATGTCGACGGTCACGCTCCGGCCGGCGACCGTGGGCGCGGAGGACTGCTTCGCTGCGCTCGTGGCGGTGCTGCTGGGGGCCGGATCCTTCGACGGATCGCTGCTGCTGCCGCATGCGGCGACTCCGGCTGCCAGCAGGGTGATGACGGCAGCCGCGGCGACTGTCCTGCACATTGGGGTCCTCCCGAACGACTTGAACGAAACGGAGGCGCGCGCCCCGGCAGACCTACCCGCCGAGTGCGACGGCTCCAGCGGATCGGGTCGCGATTGCGACGGATCGCGGGCGCACGAATGTCATCGCGCGGACTCGAGGGTCCCGATGCGATGCCAGTGGTGCGGCGGACCGTCGATCACTTCGTGGCGGCGGTGGAGCACCCGTGGTCGCTGGGCCGCCTCGGCGAGACGGCGCGCGAGTTGACGAGCAGGTCGTCGCGTTCCGGCTGCACGCCGACTCCTGGCACGCCGAGGGCAAGCTTTCGTAGGACAAGCCGGAAGCGGAGCGCCTGCGCGTGCTCGCCGGGCTGGAGGCGCCGGGTCCCGACGCCAAGGGACCGCTCGCGGCGGCGATGCGCCGGCACGCGATCCGGCCGTAGCATGGCGCGCGGAAGCGGCTTCGCGCACCAGAAGGTCCGCATGGCGTCGCTCCGCGGCCGGTGGGGAACGGGGTCACCGCTCGTTCACCTGACGTGACGGTTCGGCGTCTACGGTGGAGCGGGTGTCGTCAGCCGCGCCCGCGAGTCCGTTCCCGTACGTCGTCACGCTCGCAGGCGCCGCGGCGATGGCCTACGCCCGCTTCGGGACGCCGGACGCCGCGGAGGTGGCGCTCGTGTCGCTCGGCGCGGTCGCCGCCTTCATCCTCGCCGCCGTCGTGGCCCCGGACGGGCCGGTCGACAGCCCGATCGCCCAGGTCGCAGGCGTCGCCGCAGGGCTCGCGACCGGGTGGTGGCTCACGCACGCCACGGGCCCCGGCGTCCTCCCGTGGCTGCTGCTGGGCGTGCTGGCGAGCGCGGCGCACTTCGCCGCGCAGGAGGCGCCGGCCGGCGTCGCCAGGCTGGCGAAGGCGGTCGCGCACGTGGCGCGCCTGCGTATCGCGCGACGGGCGATGCGGCGCACGTAGTTCAATTGCCGCCATCTCCCTCAGCGACGTCCATCACGGCGAGGCGCGATGAGGCGGACCGGCGTCGCCGCCAAGCGGTTCGCGCTGCGCGTGCTGCGCGCGCGTGGCTACGAGCTCCGGCGCGCGGGATCGCGGCCGCGGCGCGACGTCCTGCTCGCCGGCGACCGGCTGGTGCGGGCGCCCGCGTTCATCCTGTGCTCCGTCCGCTCGGGGTCGACGCTCCTGCGGGTGCTGCTCGACAGCCACTCGGAGATCCACTCCCCGCCTGAGCTGCATCTGCGCGATCTCGTCGTCGAGTCGCGGTCGGACTACTCCGATCGCGCGCTGAAGGCGCTCGGGCTCGACGTCACGGCCCTCCAGTACCTGTTGTGGGACCGCCTGCTGCACCGCGAGCTGAGCGAGAGCGGCAAGCGCCTGCTCGTCAACAAGACGCCGAGCGACGTCTTCATCGCCGACCGCCTGCTCGACTGCTGGCCGGACGCGCGCTTCATCTACCTGCTGCGCCACCCGGCGGCGATCGCGGCCTCTCGCCACGCCGTTCGTCCGCAGGACAGCGCCGAGCGCAACGCCGAGATGGTGCTGCGCTACGGCGATGCGCTGGAGCGGGCGCGCCGCGTCCACCCGGGGCTCGACGTGCGCTACGAGGAGCTCGCCGCCGACCCGGCGCGCGTGACGCGCGACGTATGCGAGTACCTCGGCGTGCCGTGGGAGCCGAGCATGCTGGAGTACGGCCGCTTCGATCACGGCGGATACCGCGCCGGGCTGGGCGACTGGAAGGAGAAGATCCGCTCCGGCCACGTGCAGGCGCCGCCCCCGCCGCCCGAGGAGACGCCACCGCGGCTGGTGGAGCTGGCCGCGGCGTGGGGCTATGCCGTCGCGCGCCCCAGCGGCTGACCGCGCAGCCGGCGGAGGCGGCGGAGCGCCGCGGGCAGTCCCGGCACCCGGCGCGCGAGCCGGCGCGGCGTCGAAGGCCAGATCGTCGCCCGGCCTTCGGCGTTGACCGCGACGTACAGCGGATCGCCGCCGCGCAGCACGGTGGCCAGATGGGCGAACCCGCCGAAGGAGACGTTCGCGCGCACCTTCCAGCGGCCCGGCGCGAGCGGCGCTCCCGCCGCGGCGGTGGCGGGGTCCAGGCGCGCGGACGCGGTGAGGCGCGGTGCCCCACCGGGCGCCGGGGGGAGCGCGCGGACCTCGACCGGCTGCTCGTACTCGACGTCGTCGTCCGATACCAGGAGCAGCTGCACGCGGGCCTGCGTCATCGCGTCGGTGACGTCGGCCGCGTGCTCGCCCAGCGCCTCGGCGATCGCCTCCGGCAGCCTCCACAGCAGTCGGTCGCCGTCGCGGAGGAAGCCGGCGGCGCCGAGCGTCGCGTCGAGCTCCACGTGCACGGCACCACCGCGCCGGCGCGCGCGCCGCGAACGCACGCCGGCCCGCACGTGCAGCTCGAACGCCCCGAGGGCGCGCAGGGCCGCGAGCTCGCCGGTGCGCGTGAGCCGCGCCCGCAGCCGGTCGCGATACGAGAGCCCGGCGTCCAGGCGCTCGGGGACGCGGGTGTCGAGCAGGAGGCGGGCCTCGCGCAGGACGGCGGCCATGTAGGCGTCGTCGTTGCGGGCGAACTGGCGGCCGTTCAGCCGCCCGAGCAGCTTGCCGCGATACCAGCGCATGTACAGGCGGTCACGGAGCTCGCCGGGCTCGGTGTGCGCGTCGACGAGATCGAGAACCTCGCGCACGGCGGCGAAGTACGCGGGCGGATCGGGCGGCTTGAACGAGGCGTTCGTGTCACGGCCCCGGTGCATCCAGTGGTAACACGGGTAATCGGCGAGGATCGAGATCCTCCGCGCCCGGAAGTACGCCTCCACGACGAAGGGATGGTCCTCGAGCGGACGGGGGGCGTCGGGGAAGCGGATCTCGTGCTCCTCCAGGAGCGCGCGGCGGAACAGCTTGTGCGGCGTCAGCAGCCCGAACGGCGCCTCCCCGGCCGTGAGGCCGTGGGCGTCGCGCACGAACATCCCGCGGGGAAGCCAGCGGCCGTGTCCGACGACCTTGCCGACGACGATGTCGGCCTCGCCCGCCACCGCCGCCGCGTGCAGGCGCTCGAGCGCCTGCGGGCCGATCCAGTCGTCGTTGTCGACGAAGTGGACGAACTCGCCGGCGGCCAGCTCCAGGCCCACGTTTCGCGGGCGCCCGGGCCAGCCGGAGTTCGGGATGTGCTCGACGCGAACGCGGCGCTCGGTCGCCGCCAGCGCGTCCAGGCGCTCGCCCGTGCCGTCGGTGGAGCCATCATCGACGAAGATCAGCTCGTAGTCGGCCGGCGGCAGCGTCTGTCCCAGCAGCGACTCGAGGCATTGGTCGAAGTGGCGGCCCGGGTCGTACACCGGAACGATCACGCTGACCTTCATGCGGCGCCCAGAATAACGCGGGTCAGCAGCGTCCCCACGCCGCGTAGTAGCCGTTGGCGGCCAGCAGCCGGAAGCCGCGCATGGGGATGGCGTTGCGATAGCTGTCGGGCGAATACCCGTACCGCAGCAGCGTCAGCCGGCTCGTGGCATAGAGCGCGACGCCGCGCCGCGTCCGCTCGCGGGTGGCGCGGTCGCTGCGCGCCACGACGGCCCCCGCCGGCGCGCGCGCGATCCAGCGCAGCTCGGGGATGAGCTTGTGATTGGGCACCGAGATCGGGCCGCAGGCGCGGGCGGCGACGACCCGCGGGTCGTCGACGAGCGCGCGCAGCGCGGCGTGCGAGCGCCCGCGGAAGCGCAGTTCGGCGGCGAAGGTCGACGGTGTCGTATGGGTGACGGTGAACGCCGCCCCGGCGGCGACCGCGACGGCAGCCGCCGCGGCCCAGCAGCGCCGCGCGCGCGTGCCCGCGGGCAGCAGCGTCCAGCCCGCGACCGGCACGGCGGCGAACAGCACGAGCATCAGCGACGGCACGAGCAGGTAGCGGAACACGACCGACGCGCCGACCGCGGTGACGGCGGCGAACGTCGCCAGCCCGAGCCCGAGCAGCGCCGCGGGCACGCGCACGCGGGCACGGCCGAGCACGGGCGTCAGCACGATGCCCAGCACGCCCGCGGCGAGGATCGGCAGCTTGTCGAGGCCGACGAGGAAGCGGACGGTCGCCGCGGGGAGCTCGCCCAGCCCGGCGCTGCGTCCGAGATCCTCGGCCAGGGTGCTCGTATGCGAGAGCGAGAACAGCGGATCGCCGGTCACGGCCAGGTCGACCGCCGCCCACGCCAACGGCCCGGCGGCGGCCAGCGCGACGTACCCGGCCCGCCGGCGCGGCGACGCGCCGCCCCACACCCACAGCACATACGCGCCGCTCGCGACCCACGCGTCGGGCCGCATCAGCCCGGCCACGGCGATCATCGCGAGCACGGGCAGGCCGCGTCGCGGCCGCTCGGCCTCGAGCACCGCGGCCCACAGCAGCAGCGCGAGGTACGGGATGTCGACGTAGGCGCGCGCCGCGAGGAACGGCAGGTCGAAGCGCGTGCAGAGGATCGCCGCGGCGACGACGCCCGCGAGCATGCCGAACGAGGCGCGAGCGAGCCGGTACATCGCCGCGACGAGCGCGAGGAAGGACGCGAACGTCGCGGCCACCATGAGGCGGTCGGCGTCGAGCCCGGCAACGCTCAGCCCGGCGCCGAACGCGATCGTCAAGGGATGCTCGGTCGGCGCCCGGTAGGCCTCGAACGTCGGCGTCACGCCGTGCAGCAGCTCACGGCCCCACAACAGCGCGTAGTAGCTGTCGTAATTCGGATACGTCGGGTAGACGAGGACGCCCGCGACGGTGAGGCCGATCAGCGCCGCGAAGAGTGCCGCCGGCCACGCCCGGGTGCGCCGCGGCGCTGCGCGCCCTGGCCGGGGAAGTGCCCGAGTCGGCGAGAGCTGCGCCATGGGACCGGATGGCGAGTCTACGCCGCAACCGCGAGCCGGTCCCCGTGTTCAAGCTCGCCGGTGCCGCCTGCCGTCCACGTCCGCCGGTGCGCCCGCGCGCTGGCGGGGGCCCTCGCGCTGCTGCTCGGCGCCGCGACGCCGGCCCACGGCGCCTTCTCCGGCCGCGACGGAAAGCTGACGTACACGGCGGCGAACGGCCGCGACCGCGCCGTCACCCTCCGCAATCCCGACGGCTCGGCCCCGCGGCGGCTGCGCACCGGCGTCCCGGCCTCGACACCCGTCTTCTCGCCCGCCGGCCGGCGCATCGCCTTCTCGGGCCAGGGGCGGATCTGGGTGATGTACGCGGATGGCTCGGCGCTGCGCGCCGTCACCGATGGGCTGCAGCCGGCGTCCGAGCCGGCGTGGTCGCCGGACGGCACCGCGCTCGCGTTCGCCCAGGGCGCGCCCGGCGCGCGGCACATCGCCGTCGTGCGGGCGGACGGCAGCGGCGTCACGACGATCACCGCGGGGAGCGGAGACGACCGCTCGCCCGCCTGGTCGGCGCGGGGCATCGCGTTCGTGCGCCGGACGCGCCACGGCGGAGACGAGCTGTACGTCACCGGGCCGCTCGGCGGCAGAGCTCGGCGCCTGACCCGCACGCCCGCGGACGAGGAGTCGCCGGCGTGGTCGCCGGACGGGCGGCGGATCGCGTTCTCGAGCGGGCGCCCCGGGAGCCGCACGGTCGGCGTGATCCCCTCGGCCGGAGGCCGCGCGCGGACGCTGACGGCGCCTGCCGATGACGCCGCCGCGCCGGCTTGGGCGCCCGACGGCCGGCGCATGGCGCTGACCTTGCGCGCCCACGGCCGGCGCCGCGTCGCGATCATGCCCGCGCGCGGCGGCGATCGACGGGCCATCTCGCCGAGGTCCGTGGACGCCGGCCCGCCGGACTGGCAGCCCGCCGGCGCGGAACCGGTCATCGCCGCCGCGGGCGACATCGCCTGCGACCCGACGTCGCCTGACTTCAACGGCGGTCTGGGCACCCCCTCCCTCTGCCATCAGCGCCAGACCTCTGACATCCTGATGACGATGGATCTGTCGGCCGTGCTGGTGCTCGGTGACGCCCAATACTCCGACGGCCGCGCCGGAGCGTGGAGCGCGTTCGACAGCACGTGGGGACGCCTGAAGCCGCTGCTGCGGCCGGTGCCCGGCAACCACGAGTACCGCGACCCCGGCGCGTCCGGCTACTACGACTACTTCGACGGCGCGGGCGCGGCGAACGGACCGGCCGGCGCGCGCGGCCAGGGCTACTACAGCTTCGACGTCGGCACGTGGCACGTCGTGGCGCTCAACTCCGAGTGCTCCGATCCGCCGGCGCGCAACGGCGGCGTCGACTGCAGCGCCGGCTCGCCGCAGGAGCGCTGGCTGCGCGTCGATCTCGCGGCGCATCCGGCGACGTGCACGCTGGCGTTCTGGCACCACCCGTTGTGGAGCTCCGGGATTTCTGGGGAGAACGGCGCCATGTACCCCATCTGGGAGGACCTCTACAACGCGGGCGCCGACGTCGTCCTCAACGGCCACGACCACGCCTACGAGCGGCTGGCACCGCAGGATCCGGGCGGGACCCGCGATCCGGTGCGCGGGATCCGGGAGTTCGTCGTGGGCACCGGCGGCCGGAGCCTCCAGCGGGCCGTCGCCCCAGCGCCCAACAGCGAGGTCCGGCACGGCTCCTACGGCGTGCTGCAGCTCAAGCTCGGCAAGGGCGGCTACCGGTGGGCATTCGTCTCGGAGGCAGGCGTCGGCTTCACCGACTCCGGGGCCAACGCGTGTCACTGAGGTTGCCGGCGCCGGAGCCGGCGACCGGCCCGCGCGACGAGGCGCCTCCGCCGTTCGAGAGCAGGCGCGGCTGGCGCCATGCCGTGCGGCCCGCGGCGTGGCCGCCGCGTGTGGTCCTGCTCGGCATCCTCGCCGGTGGGCTCGCGCTGCGGCTCTACAGCAACGACCACGGGTTGCCGTACGTCTACCACCCGGACGAGGCGTTCCACTTCACGAGGCGCGCGATGTACATGTTCGTGAACCACAGCCTCGACCCGGTCTATCTCCAGAACCCGTCGGGCTTCACGGAGCTGATCTACGGCGTGCTGCGCTTCCAGTGGGGCGGGGGGTGGCCGTGGCACGACTATCGCGACCTCGTCGCGACCTACCGCCACGACCCGTCCGCCGTCTACCACACGGCGCGCGTCGTCTCCGCGATCATGTGCATGCTGGCCGTGGCCGCGGTCTACGGCGCCGGCCGCCGGCTGTGGGGCGTCGCGGAGGGCCTCGCGGCGGCCGCGGTCCTCAGCTTCGGGTTCCTGCCCGTCGCGTACTCGCGCTTCGCCGTCACGGACGTGAGCGCGCTCGTGTGGGTCACGATCGCCGTCTACGCGATCGTGCGCATACGCGAGACCGATCACCTGTGGGCCTACGCGCTGGCGGGCGCCGCCGCCGGTGTGGCGGTCGGCTTCAAGTACACCGCCGGCGTGATCCTCGGGCCGCTGCTCGTCGCCGCGATCCCCCATGTTCGCCGTGACCGCGCCGCGCTGGCGCGCCTCGCGGTCGCCCTGGCCGCGGCGACCTTCGCGTTCTTCCTCACCACCCCGTACTTCTTCATCCACCTCCACAAGGCGCTCTTCCAGCTCAAGCTGGAGAACGAGGCGGCGTCGAGCGCCAAGCTCGGCCAGGGCACCGGGAACCCGCTCGTCTTCTACGTCTCAAGCCTCACGTGGGCGCTGGGATGGGGGCCCGCGATCGCCGCCGCCGCGGGCATCGTCGTGGAGCTGCGCCGCGACCGCCCCCGCGGGATCCTGCTGGCGCTCATGCCGATCCTGCTGATCGGCTACATGTCGGTCGGCGCGGGCCGCTGGTTCGCCCGCTGGCTGCTGCCGGCCTACCCGGTGCTGGCGCTGCTGGCGGGCGTCGGGTTCGTGTGGGCCGGCCGGACGCTGTTCCGCCGCCACCCGCGCCTCGCGGCGGGCGCCGTCGCCGTCATCGTCGCCGGGTCGCTGGTCCAGCCGCTGGTCTCGGACCTCCACACCGGCCGCGTGCTCGGCATGCGGGACACGCGCCAGATGCTGCGCGACTTCCTCTTCGCCACCCTGCCGGCGAAGGCTCGCCTGGTGGTCGACCCGGCCATCCCCCGGGGGTTCTTCAACGGGCACTTCGCCAAGGGCTTCGGCCCGCCGCCGAAGACGCCGGCGCTGCAACTCGGGACGCCGGCCCGCTACATCTCGGTGCTGTCACCGGGCCGCATCGAGCAGTACCGGCGCGCGCACCACTGCATCGTCGTGGAGATGAGCCTCGTGCGCGACCGGGCCTTCCTGCAGCGCGTCCGCCGTGCCATGGCCTACTACCGCGCGCTGCCGCACGAAGGCACCGTGATCTTCCGCGCCTCGCCGTACAGGGCGGGCGCCAAGCCGGTGCCGTTCGACTTCGACTTCTCGACGCACCTGTACTACCCGAGCGCCTACGAGCGGCCGGGGCCGGACATCACCGTGTACCGCCTGAATCGCTGCACCGAGGGCTACGGGCTGGACGCGCACACCCCCTGAGGCGATGACGCGGCCGGCGCAGATCCTCGTGCTCGTGCTCCTGGGCGCGACCGTCGTCGCGCTCGCCGTCGACCAGCGCCTCAAGGAACGTCCGGCGGTGATCCGCCGGGTCAAGGTCGCGCGCTCGTTCAGCCCCAACGGCGACGGCTTCAACGACCGGGCCGGGATCCGCTTCATGGTGACGCGGCCGGACGTCGTGACCGTCACCGTGCTCGATGCGCACGGCGATCCCGTGCGCCGGCTCGCGAGGGCGAGGCGGGTGCCGGCCGACCGCAAGCTGCGCTTCTTCTGGGACGGGCGCACCGACGCCGGGCGGCGCGCGCCGCCCGGCGTCTACTACACGCGCGTGCGGCTCGGGCGGCGCGGGCAGACGATCCAGCTCGTGCGGCACATCCGGCTGAGCGCCCGGCCGCCGCGCCCCGCCGGGAGCGAGGCGCGGTAGTGCCCGCGCTCGAATCCGCCGGGGTCGTGGCCGTCGTCGCGTGCACCGGGGCGGCGGTGCTCGCGCCGTCGCGGCGGGCGCGCGGCGGGGCCACGCTGGCCGCGCTCGTGCTCACCCCGGCGCTGCTGATCGACGACCTCTCCACCAGCGAGCGGCTCGATGCGCTGACCGGCCGCCCGGTGCTGACGGCGATCGGCGCCGTCGTCGCGCTGGCCGCGCTCGCCGCCGCCGCGGCGGTCGCGAGCCGCCGGCCCGCGCTGGTCGCCGTCGCGGCCATCGCGGCCATGCCGTTCCGGATCCCGCTGAGCGTCTCGGGCGACACCGTCAACCTGCTCGTGCCGCTGTACGCCGTGATCGGCGCAGGCGCGCTGGCGAGCGCCGCGCGCGACCTGCGCGGCGGCGCGGGCGGCACGCGCCGGCCGACCGGCCTCGAGGTTGCGCTGCTCGGGTTCACGCTGCTCTACGCCGTCCAGGCGGCCTATTCGGCGGACTTCGCCAAGGCGCTGGAGCAGATCGTCTTCTTCTACGCGCCGTTCGCGCTGCTGTTCAAGCTGCTCGCCGAGCTCGAGTGGACGCCGCGGCTGCTGCGTGCCTGCCTCGCCACCATGACCGCGCTCGCGCTGGTCTTCTGCGCGATCGGCTTCGTCCAGCTCGCGACCGGGACGGTGTGGTTGAACGAGAAGCTGATCGCGGGCAACCGCTACACGACGTACTTCCGGGTCAACTCGGTGTTCTTCGACCCCAACGTCTACGGCCGCTTCCTGATCGTCGCGATGATCGGCGTGCTGACGGCGGCGCTGTGGTCGCGCCGGCCGCGCGCCGTGCCCGCCGCCGCCGCGGTGCTCGCGGTGCTCTGGCTGGGACTGCTGACCACGCGCTCGGAGTCGAGCATGCTGTCGCTGATCGTGGGCGTCGCGGCGCTCGCCGCGCTGCGCGGCGCGCCGGACCGGCTGCTGCGGCGCGGCGCGCCCGTGCTCGTCGCGGGCGCCGTGGTGGCGCTCGCCGCCGCCGCGCTGGCCGGCGGCAGCTCGCTGCGCAAGGCGACCAGCGGGCGCAGCGACCTCGTCAGCGGCGGCGTGCAGCTGTTCGCCGAACGGCCGGTCGCGGGCTGGGGCTCCGGCTCGTTCGCGGTCCAGTACCGGCGCCATGGCGAGGCGCGCAGCGCGGCCGCGGTGTCGGCGTCGCACACGATCCCGGTCACCGTCGCCGCCGAGCAGGGGATCGTCGGCCTCGCGGCGTACGTGGCGCTCCTCGTGGCGGCGTTCCGGCTGCTGCTGCCGGGCGCGAGCGAGTCGGCCGCGCGCGCCGGCGTCGCCGCCGCGTTCGCGGCGCTCGTCGTGCACACGCTGCTGTACGCCGCATTCCTGGAGGATCCGCTCGCGTGGATCCTGCTCGGCGCCGGCGTCGCCCTGCGGCGCGGACGCGACGCGCCGCCCGGCCCCGCCCCGGCGCGGGCTCAGACGTCCTCGAGCGCGACCTCGCTCTCGCCGACCTCCATGTAGCGCTCGTAGGCGTCGACGACCTCGTCGGTGTCGCCGTGCATCACGAGCTTGCCCTTGTCCATCCAGATGACCTGGTCGCAGAGCTCGCGGATGCTGCGGAGGGCGTGGCTGACGAGCAGGATCGTCCCGGCCTTCGCGCACAGCTCGCCCATCTTGTCGAACGACTTGCGCTTGAAGCGCGCGTCGCCGACCGACAGGGCTTCGTCGACCAGCAGGATGTCCGGGTCCATGTTGATGGCGACCGAGAACGCCAGGCGCCCGTACATGCCGGACGAGTAGGTCCGCATCGGCAGATCCATGAAGTCGCCGAGCTCCGCGAACTCCGCGATCTCCTCGTACTTGGCGGCCAGCTGATCGCGCCGCAGGCCGGCGGCGAGCCCGCCGAGGACGACGTTCTCGCGCCCGCTGAGCTGCCGGTTGAAGCCGACGCCGAGCGCCAGCAGCGTGCTCACGCGCCCGTGGACCTCGATCCGGCCATGCGAGGGCGGCAGGATCCCGGCGACGCAGCGCATCAGCGTCGACTTGCCGGCGCCGTTGACGCCGATCACGCCGGTCACGCCGCCGCGCCCGACCTCGAACGAGACGTCGCGCAGCGCCTCGATCTCGCGCACGGCGCGCTGCCCGCGGCCCATTCGGAGCAGCGCGCCCTTGAGCGTCGGCTTGGTCTCGTAGGTGGCGCGGTACGTGACCGAGAGCCGCTCCACCTTGACGATCGCCGGCGCCACCGTGGAGTCATAGACGGACGGCAAACTCACGCTCCCGGGCAACGAAGAACAGGCCGCCGGCGGCCACGGCGCCCACGCCCCAGGCAAGGCCCCAGAGCAGCAGCCCGGCGCCCGGAGCGCGACCCTCCGTCAGGACCTGGCTCCACGCGCCGAGCGTCGGCGCCAGCGGATTGGCGTCGATGATCGGGCGGAAGCGCTCCGGCACTTCGTCGAGGTAGTAGAGGACCGGCGACGCGTACATCCAGATCCGCATGACGTACGGCAGGAAGCTCGAGACGTCGCGGAAGTAGACCTGGAGCGCCGCCAGCAGCATCGTGAAGCCGGTCGTGAAGATCGCCAGCAGCAGGAAGACGGGAATCGCCCACAGCAGCTCCGGCGTGATCGGCAGGCCCGTGGCCACATGGACGACGGCGTAGATCGCGATCGTCGGCAGGAAGCGCATGAATGCGCTCAGCACGGACGAGAGCGGGAGCAGGACCCGCGGGAAGGCGGTGTTGAGGATCAGCTTGCCGCCGCCCACGACCGACTTGGTCCCCTGCTGGACCGCCTGGCTGAAGAACTGGAAGGCGAACAGGCCGACCATCAGATGCGCGAAGAACTGCGGACCGCGGGTGCCGTGCCGCAGGATGTCGACGAGGATGAAGTAGACCAGCGTCAGCAGCAGCGGGTTCAGCAGCAGCCAGAGCTGGCCGAGCGCCGTGTCGTAATGCTGCGCGCGCAGCTCGGTGCGCGACATCTCGCGCGCGAACTGCCGCCGCCGCCATGCCTCGCGCGCGTAGACGCGCAGGGGCGGAAGCCCGATGCGGTGCGGCTCGTACACATGGCGCTCGCCGGCCGGCACGGGCTGGGTCGAGGCCGCGCCGAGAGCCGTGCGGGACTCCGTGCTCACCGGCTCCAAGGGTAGACCCGACCTCAGCGCAGCCGGCTCGACGCCAGGATTCCGACGAGGTGGCCGACGAGCGTAACCGCCGCCACGGGGACGAGGGCGATCATGAGCCCGCGGGTCCCGATCAGGCGGCCGGCGGCGCTGTCGACGAGCGCCGCGGCGAGCGCGAGCAGCGTGGTCTCCATCGTCACGAGCGCGCGGAACACCGGCGCGAAGCCGGCCGCGCGCCGCAGCCGCCGCAGCGGGCCTCCACGCGGCACCGCCACGGCGTGCGTGTCGGGCGCGGGCGCGCGCCCGGCCGCGCTGCGCGAGAGCGGCACGAGCAGCGTCTCCGCCTTGACCAGCAGTCCCATCACGGCGACCAGGCAGCCGAGCGTCGTCCAGCCGTCGATCGAGCTCCATCCGCCCGAGGCGCGCACGCCGAGGGCGATCGCCAGCGAGGCGTCCGTGACGTGATGCGCGAGCCGGTCGAGGAAGATGCCCGCCGGCGACGACGTGCCGCGCCAGCGCGCGACCTCGCCGTCGCAGCAGTCGGCCAGCAGCTGCAGCTGCGCGAACGCGACCGCGCCGAGCGCGCCGGCGAGGCCGGGCAGCGTCAGCGACAGCGCCGCGAGCAGGCCGCTCGGGTACATCAGCCACGTCACCCCGTTCGCCGAGATGCGGGTGCGCAGCAGCAGCCGGGTGACGTAGGGGGAGAGCCGGCGCATGTAGAGGCGACCCGCCCAGTGCTCGGCGTTCGCTCGCCCGAGGACCGACTCGGGCTGCGTCACGCGACGCAGGTCAGCGATCGAAGGCTCGGACAAATGCGTCGACACGGCCGCGCACCTCCTTCTTCCCCATGTCGAGATGCTCGAGGATCGTATACCGGTCCGGCCGCGTGGCGGGCGCCTCGACGACCGCCGCGGCGAACTGCTCCTCGTCGAGCCCGATGTCGCGCGGCACGCGTGGAACCTCGAGCCTGCGCAGGCACGCGTCGATCTGCGCCAGCTTCGGATCGTCGCGCAGGAAGCACGCGAACATCGCGCCGACCGCCACCTGCGCCCCATGGCTCGCGCGGCCGGGGTACAGCACGTCCACGGCGTGCGCGATCTCGTGGCACGCGCCGCTGCACGGCCGGCTGCTGCCGGCCGCCGCCATCGCCACGCCGGCGAGGACCAGCGCCTCGGCGAGCGCCGTCAGGAATGTGTCCGAGGTCAGCTCGTCGTCCCGGTGCACGACCGACTCCGCCGCGGCACGGGCGAACATCGCGGCCAGCCCGTCGAACGTCTCGCCGCGCTCCCGGCCGGCCAGCTCCCAGTCGGCGAGCGCGCTGAGGTTGCTGAGCGCATCTCCGACGCCGGCACGCAGCTGCTCGATCGGGCAGCGCCGCACGTAGTCGAGATCGACCAGCACCGCGATCGGCGTCTGGACGCCGTAGGACCCCTTGCGGCCGCGGTGCTCGAGCGACGCCACCGGCGAGGCGATGCCGTCGTGCGAGAGGCTCGTCGCGACCGACACCATCGGCAGGCCGGCCTGGCTGGCGGCGTACTTGGCGACGTCGAGCGTGCGGCCGCCGCCGATGCCGACCACCGCGTCGTACCAGCCGGCGCGCAGCACGTCGCCAAGCCTTTGCGCCGACTCGATGCTGCCCGAGTCCACACGGTGGACGGGCGCGCTGTTGAGCGTCGGGCGGATCGCCTCGACGATCGTCGCGCCCTGGCCCGGCCCGACCGCCACCGCGACGTCGCCGCGCGCCGAGATGCGCCGGTCGGCGAGCAGGTCGCCGAGGCGCGCGATCGCGCCGCTGCGCACCTCCACGCTGAGCGGCGCCGGCACCATCCGCGCTAGGACCGGCACGACAGCTCCCGCGCCCGGGCGAGGTCGGCGTGGTTGTCGATCTCGATCCAGGCGATCCGGCCGACGGCCGCCACGCCGACCGGATGCCCGCGGTCGGCGTACTCCTGGAAGCCGTCCTCGTAGTAGAGGGACGGGTCCCGCCGCCAGGTCGCCTCCAGCGCGTCCGCCAGGGCGGCGGCGGCCGACGGCTCGATCAGCGTAAGGCCGATGTACTCGCCGTCCGCCGTGCCCGCGTGGGTGTGCTTCGTGATCCGCTCCACGGTGCCGGCCGGTGAAAGCCGGACCTTCATCTCCTCGTCGCCGAGCACCTTCTCGCGGTCGACGGCGAGCACCACGCCCGCGCCGTCGCCGCGCGCCTGGAGCAGGCGCTCCTCGACCGACGGCGGGTGCACGGTGTCGCCGTTGACGAGGAGCGCGCCGTCCGCGAAGGCCTCGCGCGCCAGCCACAGCGAGTAGGCGTTGTTCCACTCCTCGGCGCGGTCGTTGTGGACGAGCTCGATCCGCACGCCGTGGCGCCGCTCGAGCTCGGCCGCGCGCTGCTCGATCCGGTGGCCGGCGACGCCCTTGACGATCACCACGTCGTCGATCCCGGCGGCCCGCAGATTGGCCAGCGCGATGTCGAGGATCGTGGCGTCGCCGTCGACGGGCAGCAGCGTCTTCGGCAGCTCGCCCGTCAGCGGATGCAGGCGGCGCCCCGCGCCGGCGGCGAGCACGATGCCCTTCACGCCTCCTCCAGATCCTCGTCGACGTACACCGTCTGGGCCTGCGCGCGGGCGAAGCCCAGCCAGCTCACGATGCTCTCCGCTCCGAAGAGCACGGCGAGGCCGAGCGCCGCCACGACCAGCCCCGGGCCGAGCCCGCCGGCCGCGGCGAGCGCGTAGAGCACGAGCAGACGCCCGTCCCACCCCCCTGAGGCCGTCCGCAGCCACGCCGGCGGCGCGAGCTTCTGGTGGCGCAGGCGATAGACGGTGTCGTAGTGATGGAACGCCAGAACGCCGAGCAGCGCGTAGCAGGCCGGTAATGCGCCATGGTCGGTCAGGACCGTGACCCTCAGGAGGACCGCGTACTCGAGCAGCCGCAGCAGCGGCGGGACCAGCCACGCGAGCCGTCCGGCGTCCGCCCTCGCCGCGGCGGGCCCGGCCGCGGCGATCGCGATCGCGATCGCGACCAGGCCCGCGGCGGCCGGCGGGAGCCGGTCGCGCCAGACGACGAAGGCGGCGACCAGGGGCAGCGCCCCCGCGACCGTCCACACGAGCGGGCCGGGGCGCGCCGCGGCGGGCGGAGCGAGGCGCTCCGCGCCGGCAGCGAGCGGGCCGTCGTCGCGGTAGGCGGCGAGGACGCTCATCGCGCCACCGATCGAAGGATGCGGCCGGGCACGGCGTAGAGGGCGGCGATGCCGCCCCAGACCAGCAGCGCGGTGAACGTCAGCCGCGGCGAGCCGAGCGCGGCGGTGATCGAGATCAGCGCGAAGCGCTCGCCGATCGGCAGCACGACGATCCGCTTCGCCCACAGGATGCCCGGGACGCGGTCGAGCCGGCCGATCAGCGACACCGCACGGGCTGCGAGCCCCGGTCGCGCGGGCGCAGGGGCGGCGACCGGCGCGGGCCGGGCGACCGTGGCGACGGCGGTGCCGCCCGCGGGGGCGGACGGCTCGGCGGGCGGTTGCGCGGCCCGCGGCGCGACCGGCCGGTCCTCGACCTCGTGCAGGGCGAGGAGCGGAGCCGCAGCGATCGCCTGGTGGCGCGTGGCCGTGAACGAGAAGTCGATCATGTGCCGCACGGTCTGGAGCGTCAGCGCGGCGCCCGCGAGCGACCACACGTGCTGTCCGAAGCCGCGCGACGCGCCCACCGCGAGGCCGGCGTAGACGAGGTACTCCTTGCCGCGGTCGAAGACCGAGTCCAGCCATGCGCCGAGCTTCGAGAACGTCCGCGTATAGCGCGCGAGCTGGCCGTCGACGCAGTCGACCGTGAACGCCGCCTGGAGGAGGATCGCGCCCACGATCATCGACGCCCGCGAGCCGAGCGCGAAGGCGCCGGCGGCCACGGCGCCGATCGCCATCGAGACCGTCGTCATGGCGTTCGGCGTCCACCCGCGGCGCGCCGCGAAGCGGGCGATGTAGCGCGAGTACGGGCTGACGAAGAACGTCGTGAAGAAGCCGTCGGAGGACTTGACGGCCGAAGCGAGCGCGATCCGGTCCTCGTCGATGCCGGCGAGCTCGGCCTCGGCGCGGCGGGCCGCCTGGCCCGACAGCACGCGCGCCCAGAAGAACGCGCGCAGGTGGCTCTGGCCGACATGGGCGCCCGACCGCACCAGCCCGACCAGCGCGAGCGCGACGGCGTCCTCGCCGGCGGCGGCCACACGGGCGGCGAGCTCCGCGCCGGCGTCGGCGTCGAGCTCGAGCGCGGCCGGCTCGACCGCCTCCGGGTAGGGCGCCGGCTCCCCCGTCTCGGCCGCGAGCCGCCGGCGCCAGCGCTCCACGCGCCACTCGGCGGCCTTGCGCTCGAGCTCCGCGTCCCACTCCGGCGGGCGGGTGACGGGGTCGGCGAGCCGGGCGAGTGCCGTCGCGCCCGCGGCGAGCGCCCGGCGGTCGGCCCGGTCGACCTTCACGACGCCGAGGAAGTAGCCGCTCGGCACGGTGACGCGGTGGTAGGCCGACGCCGCGGCGACGACGCGGCCGCGGGCGGCGCGCGTGCGGAAGGCGAGGTCTCCGCGCAGCGGCGAGACGCTCACGAGGACGCCTGTGGCGATCCGCGGGTCGGCGAGCAGGCCGGCGAGCGCCTCGCGGTGCACGAGCACGTCGGCGCAGGCGAGCAGCAGCGGCCCGCCGCGCGCGGAGACGTCGGCGATCGCGCGCAGGTCGCCGGCCACGTCGGCCGACACCAGGACCGCAGCCGCGTCGCCGGCCTCGGCGCGCACGGCGTCCTCCCACTCCGGGCGCGTGATCACCGTCACCGGCGCGACGCCGAGCGACGCGAGCTGTCCCAGCAGCCGCGCCAGGAGCGTCGAGCCGCACGCCGGCAGCACGGCGGCGGCGCCGCCCTCGGCGGCCTCCGCCGTCGCCAGCAGGATCGCCGACGGGCTCATGCGGCCGCCTTCGCCGAGGCGGGCGCGAGCTCCTCGAGCAGCCGCTCCCACCGGCTCCCGATCACGCCGACGTCGAACTGCCGCGCGGTCCGGACGGCGGCCTCGCCCATGCGCCGCCGCCGCGGGGCGTCGTCGATCAGCTCCAGCAGCGCCGCCGCGAGAGCGTCGACGTCCTCGGCCGCTACGAGCAGCCCGTCCTCGCCGTGGTGGACGATCTCGCTCGGGCCGCGTGGGCAGTCGAAGGACACGACCGGCAGCCCCTTGCTCATCGCCTCGAGGATCACCATGCCGAAGCCCTCGTAGCGCGAGCTCAGCGCGAAGATCGACCCCTCCGCGAGAGCCTCGCCGAGGTGCTGCGTCGAGCCCATCAGGAACACGTGGTTGTAGAGGTCGCGCGTCGCGATCAGCCGGCGCAGCCGGTCGCGCTTGCGGCCGGCGCCGTAGATCCGCAGCGACCACTCGGGGCGCTCCCGCGCCACGCGCTCGAACGCGCGGATCAGCAGGTCGAAGCCCTTCTGCCAGGTCAGCCGCCCGGCGGCGACCACGATCGGCCTGGTGAGCTCCGCGCGCTCGCCGGGGATCTCCGGCAGGGCGTTCGGGATCCGCGCGATCCGCGTGTGGGCGTCCGCGAGCACGTGCGAGTAGTCCCGCTGATCGTCGGCCGTGAGCACCGCGAGCGCGTCGAGACCGCCGTACGCGCGGCGGATCTCCGCGGCGAGCGCAGGGCGGTGCGCGTGGAAGTTCATGTGCTCCTGGCCGATCGAGCGCACGTGGCCGGGCGTGAGCCGCGCCGCGATCAGGTTCAGGCCGGGCCGCGTGGTGATGAGCCAGCCCGGACTGAGCGAGCGGAGCTTGCGCACGAGCCGCACGTCGGTCCACAGCGAGCAGGCGTGGAACCCGTAGTCCTGATCGTGCATGAGCACGCTCGGCAGGCGGCTGAGCAGCCGCGCCCCGGCGGCCTTGGGAGTGGTGGCACGGCGGTCGTCGAGCGCCGTCACGCGCACGCCGGGCGGCATGGCGAAGAAGCCGAAGTCGCGCCGCCGGACCACGCTGATGATCTCGACGTCGTGGCGGCGTGCGAGCTCCTCCGCGAGGTTGAGGACGGTGCGGATCGTGCCGCCCATCCCGTAGGCGTGCATGATCAGGATGTAGACGGTGCCGGGGCCAGGCACGGGCGGGCCGGATGCCGGTCCTCGCGCGCCGGTGATCCGCGCGCCGAGCGCGAGCGCCATCCGCCGGGCGATGCGCAGCAGCGGCGTCGCGCGCTCGGCCCACCAGCCGCGCGATCCTGGCCGCGCCGTCTCGACGGCACGCCCCGCCGGGCGCGCGGCGCCGGCCGGCCCCGGCGCGCGCGAGCGGATGCTGAAGTTGTTCTCGACGGTGAAGTACGGCTGCAGCCGGCGTTCCGCGCCGGCCCGCTCCACGCGTCGCGCCGGGTACGCGACCGCCTGCTTCTTGTTGGCCACGTCGTCGTCGTGCGCGCCGAGTCGCAGCGGCGATCCGCTGCCCGTGTCGACGTAGAGATCCCAGACCTCGGGCTCCGCGTCGTCGCGAACGAGCCGTTCCAGCTCCAGCTCGGCCGTGAAGCCCGCGCCCACCGCGCTCACCGCCGAGACCAGCTCGTCCCCGCGCTCGCGGCTGCGGCAGACGAGCTCGAGGTGGCCGCCGCCGGGCGGCACGCTGCCTTCGAGCCGGACCGTGCGCTCGCCGACCCATGCCCGCGAGAGCTCGGCGTGCGGGGCGAGCGGCGCGATGCGCAGGCTCAAGCCGCCGTCCTCGGCCGCGTACGGCGCGACCTCGCATGCCTCGCCGGGGGCCAGGCTGAGCGTCGTGGCGTCGAGCCCGGCGCCGGCGCCGACCATCAGCCGCGCGCCGTCGACATAGCCGTCCCAGACGCCGCGCCAGTCGCCGCCTGCCAGCTCGACGTCGGCTTCGAAGCGCGACGAGTCCCCCGTCAACGCCACATGACGGTGCTCCGCGCCCGAACCCCGCTCGCGAAGCACGAGCACCGCCTCCGGGCGCGCGCTCCCGAGGTCGCCTTCGACGGTCAGCCGCCCCGGCCCGGTCGGTCGCACGCGCCGCACAGCCGGCGCCTTCAACGTCTCGTTGTGCGCCGGCGGCGCCCTCATGCGCCGCGCCCTACCCATTCTCGCGTGCCCAGACATGCGCGGCGCCGCGCCAAACCTCCTCCGGAGAAGGCGAGCATACCGGCACTGCGAATCAAGAGTGAACCGCAACCTTCTCTCTCTCCATGGTTTGCTCTAGTCGTTCCGTGCGCCTCGCCCGGGTCCTCGCATCCAGTTCGGTCGTCTGCGCCGCCTTGGCGCTCGCCTGCGCCCCCGCGCGGGCGGCGTGGCGGGCGCCTTGCGTGCCCGGCACCGGCGCCCCGGCCTGCACGTGGTGGAACGCCAAGAGGACGTTCGTCGCCGACGGCGACACCATCCGCGTGCACATCGCGGGCGACCGGCCCGGCCGCATCGCGACGATCCGCTTCACCGGCATCAACGCGATGGAGCTGCATCGCTACAGCGCCAGGTCCAGCCGCAGGCGCGGCGACTGCCACAGTGTCGAGGCCGCCGCGCTCGTCGACAGCCTGCTCGAGCGCGCGCACGGCCGGGTGCGGCTCGCGGCGCAGGACCCGTCGAGCGTGACCGGCGGCCGGCTGCGCCGCTCGGTCTGGGTCCGCAGCGGCGGGCGCTGGCAGGACGTCGCCCGGCTCGAGCTGCAGGCCGGGCTCGCGCTGTGGCTCCCGAACGCCGTCGAGCACGCCCACAACGCCGACTACAGCGCGCTATCCCAGGCCGCGGCGGCGGCGCATCTGGGCCTGTACGCGCCGAGCTCCTGCGGCGCCGGGCCGGACGACGACATCCCGCTGGCCGTCGACGTCAACTGGGACGCCGACGGTGCCGACGGCGCCGACCTCAACGGCGAGTGGGTGCAGATCCGCAACCTCGGCGCGCGCCCGCTGGCACTCGCGGGCTGGTGGCTGCGCGACTCATGGCTGCGCGTCAGCCCGCAGCCGCCGCACCGCCCGGGCTACGAGTTCCCGGCGCCGGCCGTGATCCCGCCCGGCGGCGCGGTCCGCGTCCATTCGGGCTGCGGCGCCGACGACGCCTCGGCGTTCCACTGGTGCCAGAAGGGCGGCGTCTTCGACAACGCGAGCACCGACGGGCGCCACATGGGCGACGGCGCATACCTGTTCGATCCGCAGGGTGACCTGCGCGCGAGCGAGATCTACCCGTGCCTGGTCGCATGCCAGGACCCGCTGCAGGGCAAGGTGCGCATCGCTGCGCATCCCACCACGCCGGAATCGATCAGCGTCTCGAACGCCGGCACGGAGCCCGTCGACCTGACCGGGCACGTCGTCAAGCTGCACCTCCGGCATCGCCCCGGCCGGTTCATCTTCTCCTACGCGTTCCCCGTCGGCTCGGTGATCGCGCCGGGACAGACCATGGAGCTGCTGCCACAGGGCTCGCCCGCCGCGGACGAGCCGCTCGTCAAGCACCTCGCCCGGAGGCCGTACGCCCTGGCGGATACGGGCGGCGCCGTGAGCCTGCGCAGCTTCACCGACGTGGTCGTCGACTGCTACGCATGGGGCGATGGCGGCTGCTGACGGGTATCGTTCCGCCGTGCGCCGACGACTGCTGCGGCTGCTGGTGCGAGCGGGCTACGACGTCCGGAGCGCCGGCCGCGGCACGGTGGTCGTCGGGCGGAGGCGCGACGCCAAGCTGATCAAGGCGGCCACGGGCGCCGTCGTCGTGACCGACCCGGTCCGCGTCCAAGCGGACTGGTTCGTCGCGGAGAAGGGCTTCACCGCCTACCTCGCCGGGCGGCACGTGGCAGAGCTGCTGCGCCTGTATCGCGTCAACTGCGTCGTGGACGTGGGCGCGAACCGCGGGCAGTACGCGCGACTGCTGCGGCGCGTCGGCTACGACGGCCACATCGTCTCGTTCGAGCCCGTGCCAGAGACCTTCGCCAAGCTCGCGGCGGCGGCACGCGACGACCCCGGCTGGACCGTCCACCGCTGCGCGCTCGGCGCGCAGGACGGCTCGCTGCCGATGAACGTCGTGCCGGGCACGATGAGCTCCGCGTTCTCGCCGACCGGCTTCGGGGCGCGCCGCTACGCGCAGCTGCGGTCGCCGCGCGTCGAGGAGGTCCCCGTCCGGCGCCTCGACGGCGTGCTCGACGAGGTGCTCCCGCCGGTCGCGCGACCGCGGCCGTTCCTCAAGCTGGACACGCAGGGCTACGACCTCGAGGCCTTCGCCGGCCTCGGCGAGCGTGCCTCAGAATTCGTCGGCCTGCAGGCGGAGCTCTCGGTGATGCCGATCTACGACGGCGCGCCGGGCATGGCCGAGGCGATCGCCGCGTACGAGGCGGCCGGGTTCGGGATCACCGCGCTGTATCCGGTGAGCCGCCAGCGGTCGACCGGGCGCGTCGTGGAGCTCGACTGCATGATGGTGCGGGCAGATCGGCTCTGAGACCGACGCAACTTTCCCCCACCGCGTGGGTTGCCTCGACATGACCAGAACGCTGGCGGCCGTGTCGGCGGCCGCGCTCGTCCTCGCCGCCGCGCCGGATGCGCATGCCTCGCCGGCCGGCGTCGCTTCGATCCCCGCGCGCGCGGCGACGCAGAAGGGGCGCTTCACCGGCCAGTTCGTCGTCGGCCGCTACGTCGCGAGCGGCGCCGGCATCCTCGCGACGGGCCGTCTCCAGGGCCGTCTGCGCGACAGCCGCTACCCGTCGGCGCGGGACATCGACCAGGGCTTCTCGACGTTCGTGACGGTCAGCGGGGCCCCCGCCGGCACGGCCGACTGCAAGCGGCTGACGCTCGCCTTCGCCGGCAAGACGGTGCGGATCTTCGGCCTGCGGGCGGCGGTCGCTCCGCGCACGGTCACGGTGCGGCCGCGGGGGCAGAACGCCGCCGGGATCGGCGAGGTGCTCTGCGCCGCCGGCGAGTGGCTCGCCGCCACGCCGCCGCCCGCGACGCCGCAACCGCCGCCCGACTGGCTGCTCCACGTGCTCAACGGGCTGCGCGCGGTCGATCGATGAGGCGCGCCGCCGGCGCGATCCTGCTCGCGGTCGTCGTGGCGGCGCTTCCCGCGACCGCGCGCGCGGCGCCCGTCCCGTCCCAGCCGCCGCTGATCCACGACGGTCCGACCGGACGGGTCCTGCTGAGCGCCGGATGGCGCCGCCGAATGGACCCGCGCGACGCCGGCCTCGCCGCGCACTGGGAGCGCCGGCCGCCGCGGACCGGCTGGACGCCGGTGCGGATCCCGGACGCATGGAACGCGACCGACTTCACCCAGCAGGGCTTCATCGGCGAGCCCGTGTGGTACCGCACCGACTTCCGCCTCCCGTCGAGCTCGCCGTCGCTCGGCTGGCGCCTCAGGTTCGAGGCCGTCAACTACCACGCCACCGTGTGGTTGAACGGCAAGCGGATCGGCGAGCACGCCGGCGGCTACCTGCCGTTCGAGGTCGACCTCGCCCACGCCGCGCGGCGGATCCGCGCCAATCGCCTGGTCGTCCGCGTCGACAACCGCCGCCTGCCGACGGACTTCCCGCCCTCGAGCTACTCGAACGCCGACGAACCCGGTGGGGGGTGGTGGAACTGGGGCGGGATCGTGCGCGAGGTCGAGCTGCGGCGGGTGAACGGGCTGTACTTCGACGAGGTCCAGGTCACGCCGCGGCTCGGATGCGGCGGCTGTCCGGCGACCGTGCGCTTTCACGCCGTCGTGCGCAACGCCGGCGCCGACGCGGCGCGGGCGAAGGTCACGGCGACGATCGGCGGGCGGTCCGTCCGGCTGGGAGCCGCGCGCATCCGGCGCGGCGCGATCCACGCGTTCTCGGGCACCGCGCGGATCCCGCGGCCGCACGTGTGGTGGCCTTCCGACCCCTACCTCTATCCGACCGGGCTGACCGCCTCGGCGGGCGGCTCCGCGCGAGCCACCTACCGGCTGCACACCGGCCTGCGGACCGTCGGCCGGGCCGGCGACGGGCATCTGCTGGTCAACGGCGTTCCCGTGCAGCTGCGCGGCGTCGCCGTGCACGAGGACGCGCCGGGAAAGGGCGCGGCGCTCGACGACGCCGACCGCGCGCAGCTTGCGGCGGAGGTCAAGCAGGTCGGCGCCACGCTGGTGCGCGCGCACTACCCGCTGCACCCTGCCTTCGAGGAGCTGGCCGACCGCGAGGGCCTGCTGCTGTGGTCCGAGGTCCCCGTCTACCGGCTCGTCACCGGCTTCATGGAGGTCCCCGGGGTGGTGGGCGCGGCGGTCGACGAGGTGCGCCAGAACGTCCTCGCCAACCGCAACCACGCGTCGGTGATCGTCTGGTCACTCGGCAACGAGCTCGACGAGACGTTTCCGGGCGCCATCAACCGCTACGTCACCGCGGCGACGCGTGTCGCGCACGCGCTCGACGGCTCACGGCCCGTCGGCATGGCCATCGAGGCCCACCGTCAGACCGCCTGCTCGCCGCGGCTGAACGCGCTCGACGTGATCGGCGCGAACGAGTACTTCGGCTGGTACGGCGGCAGCAGCGGCGATCTCTCCCCCTACCTCGACGAGCTCCACGCGTGCCATCCGGGGAAGGCGATCATCGTCACCGAGTTCGGCGCCGAGGCCAACCGGGACGGCCCGGTCGAACAGAAGGGCACCTACCAGTTCCAGCAGGCGTTCATCGCGACCCATCTTGCGGTGATGGCCGGCAAGCCGTGGCTGAGCGGCGTGGACTACTGGACGCTGCGCGAGTTCGTGTGCGCGCCGGGCTGGACGGGAGGCAATCCGCTGCCGCAGCCACCGATGCATCAGAAGGGCGTACTCAGCTATCAGGGCCAGCCCAAGCCGGCCTACGCCACGCTGCAGGCGGCATACCGATCCGTCGTCCAGATCCCCGGGCCGGCACCGGGCACCTGACGGCGGCGGGTATCCTGCTCGGCCGATGTCGCGGTTCCGGCGCTGGCAGCTGGTCGCCGGAGCGTGCGCCCTGCTGGCCGTGCTGCTCGCCGCCGGCGCGGCGGCGTTCCTGCTCACGCGGCCGGGCGACATCTCGAACCCCGGCGTGGAGTTCCACGCACAGACGCAGACGCCGACGCCGACGCCTTCGCCGAGCCCCGCGCCGCACAAGCGCGCCGGCGACCCTGCCGACGACTTCGTCTGGCCCGTCTACGGATACACCGAGGGCCGCACGCGCTATCTCGCCGGGCCGAGTCTGCGCCCGCCGTACGCGCGGCTGTGGTCGGTGCACGCGCGCAGCCTGCTCGAGTTCCCGCCGGCGATCGGCGGGCGCACGCTCTACCTGCTCGACAACGACGGCATCGTGTGGGCGATCGGCAAGCGCCACGGCGCCGTGCACTGGAAGCGCCGCGTCGGCGTGCTCGCGGCGTCCACGCCCGCCTACGGGGGCGGCCGCCTGTACGTCACCGTGCTCTCGCGCGCGCCCGGCCGGCCCGGCCGCGTGCTCGCGATGCGCGCGAGCGACGGGAAGATCCTGTGGTCGCGATCGCTGCCGAGTCGCACCGAGTCACCGCCGCTGCTCGACAGCGGACGCATCTACTTCGGCTCCGAGGACGGCACGGTCTACGCGCTGCGCGCGGGCGACGGCGGCGTGCGATGGACGTTCAAGGCCGACGGATCGGTGAAGGGCGGGCTCGCGCTCTCCGACGGCAAGCTCTACTTCGGGGACTACGCCGGGAAGATGTACGCGATCCGGCGCGCCGACGGCTCGCTCGTGTGGCGCACCGGGACCAGCGGCGCGGCGTTCGGCCTCTCCTCGGGGCAGTTCTATTCGACTCCCGCGGTCGCGTTCGGCCGCGTGTACATCGGCAACACCGACCACTACGTGTACTCGTTCGGCGCCGATCACGGCAAGCTCGCGTGGCGGCGCGGCACGGGCGGCTACGTCTATTCGTCGCCGGCGGTCGCGGACGTCCCCGGAGGGCGTCCCGCGGTCTACCTCGGCTCCTACGACGGCCGCTTCTACGCCCTCGACGCGAAGTCCGGCAGGACGCTGTGGACCTACCACGACGGCGGCACGATCTCGGGCGGCACGACGATCGTCGGCGACATCGTCTACTTCTCGAACAACCGCCTGAAGACGACCACCGGGCTCGGCGCTCGCACAGGCCGGCGCGTCTTCAAGTTCAACCACGGCGCCTTCAACCCCGTCGTCTCCGACGGCGAGCGGATCTACCTCACCGGCTCGTCCTCGCTGTACGCGCTGCGGCCGAAGGCCTCCCCCACGCGCCGGTAGACCGCGAGCGTCCGCTCTGCGATCCGGTCCCACGCGTACGGCCCGGCGCACGCCGCGAGCGCCCCGGCGGCCAGCCGCTCGCGGGCACCGGCGTCGGCGAGGAGGCGAGCGAGCTCGGCGCGCATCGCCGCGGGGTCGCCGTCGGGCACCGTCGCGACGGCGCCGTCGCGCGCCACGTCGACGAACCCGCCGACCGCCGTGGCGAGCACGGCGCAGCCGAACGGCAGCGCGCTGAAGAGCGCCCCGGAGGCCTCGATCGAGCGGTACGGGAAGACGACCACGTCGGCACGGCGGAAGAACGCCGGCAGCTCCGGGTCGGTCACGAAGCGGGGGATGAACCGCACGCCGGGCGGCGCGGCGCGCCGCAGCGGCTCCAGCGGCATCCGCGGCAGCCCGGCGATCCACAGCTCGGCGCCCTCGATGCCGCGCCATGCCTCGAGCAGCTGCTCGAGCCCGTGGTAGGGGCGCCACACGCCGATCGAGAGGACCACGGGGCCGCTGACGGCGGCGAGCTCCTCCGGCAGCGGGCGCTCGTCGCGCTGGCCGGCGAGGTAGTCGAACGCGCCGTGCGGCACGAGCTCGACCTTGGCCGGATCGACGCCGAACTCGTCGAGGAGCCGCGCGCGCCCCTGCTCGGTGTGGACGACGACCGCGTCCACGCGCTCGTAGAGCCGGCGGCGCGCCGCGATCGCGGCTCGCCCGCCCGTGCGCGGCACGATCTCGTGCGCGGTGAAGACGACGGGCACGTCGCGCGGCAGCAGGGCGACGTCCAGCGGCTCGACGGTGAGCCACTGCAGATGGAGCACGTCGGCGCGGGCGGCGCGCCGGCGCCAGGCGAGCATGTCCGGCCCGTGCTGCGCGAGCTTGACCAGACGCCGCACCAGCGGCTGCCGCAGGCGCGGCGTGAAGCGATAGAAGGAGCGATGCGCGGCGTACCCGTCGTTGTCCGGCACCGGGCCGTAGGCGAAGCTGCTCGTGTGCAGGTCGACCTGGGCGCCGGCGCGCGCCAGAGCCGCACAGAGGCCGTGGTCGTAGGCCGGGGCGTACGCCGACGGGTCGACCACCTGGACGCGCAACGGCCGCTCGCGCGGCGCTGCGGGCGCCTCGAGCCGGCGCGCGGGCGCGGACAGCTCGGCGCCGGCGGACATCTCGGCCTTCTACCTGCAGGCCCGCGCGGCGGCACCGGGATTGGTCCGACCTAAGACATCATGCCGCGGCTGAAGGCGTCGGTTAACGGACACGCGGCGCCTTGCGACCGGCGTGCCTGGATACTCCCACGCGTCTGAACTACGAGCTTGGACACCTCGGAATGCTCGAGTCGGAGGCGCTCCACGTCATGCGGGAGGTCGCGGCCGAGTTCGAGCGCCCCGTCCTGTTGTTCTCCGGCGGCAAGGACTCGCTGGTGCTGCTCCGGCTCGCCGAGAAGGCGTTCCGCCCCAGGCGCTTCCCCTTCCCGCTGCTGCACGTGGACACCGGCCACAACTTCCCCGAGGTGCTCGCGCTGCGCGACCGCCGGGTGGCCGAGCTCGGCGAGCGCCTGATCGTCGCGCGTGTGCAGGACGCGATCGACGCCGGCATCGTGGCCGATGAGACGGGGCCGTTCGCGTCGCGCAACCGCCTGCAGATCCCGACCCTGCTGCGCGCCGTCGCCGAGCACGGCTTCGACGCGGCGTTCGGTGGCGCGCGGCGCGACGAGGAGCGCTCGCGGGCCAAGGAGCGGATCTTCTCCTTCCGCGACGACACCGGGGCATGGGACCCCAAGCGGCAGCGGCCGGAGGTCTGGAACCTCTACAACGGCCGCATCCGCCGGGGCGAGCACGTCCGCGTGTTCCCGCTCTCCAACTGGACCGAGCTCGACGTCTGGCGCTACATCGCCCAAGAGCGGCTCGAGCTGCCGCGGATCTACTTCGCGCACGAGCGCCGGGTATTCGAGCGCGACGGCATGCTCTACGCCGTCAGCCCGTATGCCCCGCTGCTGCGGGACGAAGTCCCGTTCGAGGCCTCGGTGCGCTACCGCACGGTGGGCGACATGACGTGCACGGGCGCCGTCCGCTCGAGCGCCGCGTCGGTCGCCGGCGTGATCGCGGAGATCGCGGGCAGCCGCGTCACCGAGCGCGGCGAGACGCGCGCCGACGACCGCGTGACCGAAGCCGCCATGGAGGACCGCAAGCGGGAGGGCTACTTCTGACGCGGGCGACGGACGCGGACCTGCTGCGGCTCGTGACCGTCGGATCCGTCGACGACGGCAAGTCGACGCTGATCGGGCGGCTCCTACACGACTCGCGCGCGCTGATGGAGGACCAGCTCGACGCGCTCGCGCTCGCGAGCCGGCGCCGGCACGGAGGCGACGGCGGGCTCGACCTCGCGCTGGTCACCGACGGGCTGCGCGCCGAGCGCGAGGAGGGCATCACGATCGACGTCGCATACCGCTCCTTCGCGACGTCGCGGCGGAGGTTCATCATCGCCGACGCCCCGGGGCACGTCGCCTACACGCGCAACATGGTCACCGGCGCGTCGACCGCCGACTTGGCGATCGTGCTCGTCGACGCGCGGCGCGGTGCGGTCCAGCAGTCGCGGCGGCATCTCTTCATCGCCGCGCTGCTGCGCGTCCGTCACGTGGTCGTCGCGGTGAACAAGATGGATCTCGTCGGGTTCGACGAGGCGCGCTTCGACGCGATCGCCGCCGATCTCGCGTCCTTCGCCGCGCGCCTCGAGCTCGCGGACCTCACGTTCGTCCCGATCGCCGCGACGCGCGGCGACAACGTCGTGGAGCGCTCGGACGCCATGGACTGGTACCGCGGCCCACCGCTGCTGCACCACCTCGAGCACGTGCACATCGCCTCTGACCGCAACCTCCGCGATCCGCGGCTGCCGGTGCAGTGGGTCATCCGCCCGGGGACCGACGACTATCGCGGCTACGCCGGCCAGATCGCCGGCGGCGTCTGGCGGCCCGGCGACGAGATCCTCGTGCTCCCCGCGGGCACGCGGACCCGCGTGGCGTCGATCGACACGTTCGACGGTCCGGTCGCCGAAGCGTTCCCGCCGATGTCGGTGACGGTGCGCCTCGAGGACGACCTGGACGTCTCGCGCGGCGACGTGCTCTGCCGGCCGCACAACCGTGCGACGGTGAGCCGCGATCTCGACGCGACGCTGTGCTGGATGAGCGAGCGGCCCGCCACCGAGGGGAGCCGGTACGTGATCAAGCACGGCACGCGCACGGCGCGCGCGCTGCTGCGCCAGGTGCTGCACCGCGTCGACGTCGACACGCTGCACCGCGACGCGTCGGCGGCCGGGCTGGCGCTCAACGACATCGGGCGCGTGCTGATCCGCGCCGATCGCCCGCTGGTCTTCGACAGCTACGCCCGCAACCGCGCGACCGGCGCCTTCATCCTGATCGACGAGGCGACCAACGACACCGTCGCCGCCGGCATGATGCTCGCCGGGGCCGCGCTGGAGCCGCCCCCCGCCGAGGTCACGTGGCAGCCCGAGTCGCTCACGCCCGGAGAACGTGCCCAGGCGCTGGGCCATCGCGGCGCGACGATCTGGATGACCGGCCTCCCGGCCTCCGGCAAGTCCACGCTCGCGGGCGCCGTCGAGCGGGCGTTGGTGCAGCGCGGGCGCCCGGCGCTGCGGCTGGACGGCGACAACCTGCGCCACGGGCTCAACGCCGATCTCGGCTTCGATCCGGCGGGCCGCGCGGAGAACGTCCGCCGGACCGCGCACGCCGCGGCGCTGCTCGCGCAGTCGGGCGTCGTCGCGGTCGCGGCGCTCGTGAGCCCGTATGCGGCCGATCGCGCCGCCGCCCGCGCGGTGCACGAGCAGGCGGGGCTCCCGTTCATCGAGGTGTTCGTCGACACGCCGATCGGCGAGTGCGAGCGGCGCGACCCGAAGGGCCTCTATGCCCGGGCCAGGCGTGGCGACCTGGTCGGGCTGACCGGCGTCGACGACCCGTACGAGCCGCCGCCGGAGCCGGACCTCGCGCTCGCGCCCGGCCCGGTCGACGCACTCGTGCAAGCCGTGCTCGACGCGCTCGACGAGACCGAGCTCGCTCGTCCCGACTGAGGGAGCGACGTCTCACCCGTGGCCCGCGTCCATCTCACGCCGGCGGCGCGGATTTGCAGATACCGACTCTGGTGGGGGCTATCCGGTACCGCGGATGGCCGCTGCCAACGATGCAAGCGATGCGGGATGAGCCGAACCTGAAGGGCAAAGCGAGCAGGAGAAGCTTTGACATGGAGCGCATGCAGCTTGAAACGACGCAGCTCGGCACCACCGGCCTCGAGATCACTCGCGTAGGCCTGGGAGCGTGGGCGATGGGAGGCGGCGGCTGGGAGCTCGGCTGGGGGCCGCAGGACGACGGGGAGTCGCTGGAGGCGATCGGACGTGCGCTCGAGCTGGGCGTCAACTGGATCGACACCGCGGCCGGGTATGGGTTCGGGCATTCGGAGCGGATCGTGGGTCGCGCGCTGGAAGGGCTCGACGAGCGCCCGTACGTGTTCACGAAGTGCTCGCTCCTCGCCGGCCCGGGGGGCCAGGTCATCCACTGCCTCACGCGGGAATCGATCCTGCGCGAGGCGCATGCGAGCCTCGAGCGGCTCGGCATCGACGCGATCGACCTCTACCAGATCCACTGGCCGATCCCGGCACCGGACATCGAGGAGGGCTGGGACGCGCTGGCCGAGCTGAAGGAAGAGGGGCTCGTGCGCCATATCGGTGTGTCGAACTTCAACGTGGCGCAACTGCGGCGGATCGAGGCGATCGTGCCGGTCGAGACGCTGCAGCCGCCGTACTCGCTGGTCGAGCGCGCCGTCGAGGACGAGCTCCTGCCGTATGCCCGGCGCAACGACATCGGGGTGATCGTGTACTCGCCGATGGAATCGGGCCTGCTGACGGGGCAGATGCCGCGCGAGCGGATCGCGCAGCTGCCCGACGACGACTGGCGCAAGCACGAGGAGCGCTTCCAGGAGCCGCAGCTCTCGCGCCACCTCGCGCTCGTCGAACGGCTGGAGGCCGTCGCCGCGCGTCACCACACCACTCCCGGCGCGGTCGCGGTCGCGTGGACGCTGCGCAATCCTGCGGTGGACGGCGCGACCGTCAGCTTCCGGCGCGCGTCGCAGGTCGATCCGATCGTGGCCGCGGCGAGGCTCGAGCTCGACGCCGAGGACGTTGCGACGATCGGGAGCGAGGGCTGAGCCATGGAGAGCATCGGTGTCATCGGCCTGGAGCACATGGGCGGCGACATGGCGGCGCGCTGGCTGGCCGCCGGCTACACGGTCTACGGCACGACCCGCAGCCGCGCGCGTGCGCAATGGCTCGTCGAGCACGGCTTGCGCCCGCTGGACACGCCGCGTGCGATCGCCGAGGCGGTCGACGTCATCGTGACGTCGCTTCCCGACGATTGCGTCCTCGAGTCGGTCGCGTCGGGCCCTGACGGCATCCTGGCCGGCCTGCGCGCCGGCAAGGTCTGGCTGGATATGAGCACGGTCAGCCCGGACGGCAGCCGCGAGCTCGCCGCTCGCGCCCGCGAGCGCGGGGCCGAGATGCTCGACGCCCCGGTCTCCGGAACCGTTCCCCAGGTGCAGGCGGGAACGCCGACGATCATGATCGGCGGTGACGAGGAGGCCTGCAGGCGCGTCGAGCCGGTATTGCGCGTGCTCGGGACGCCACGGCGCATCGGGGAGCACGGGCAGGCGCTCGTGCTCAAGCTCGCGATCAACATCAGCCTGGCGGTGCAGATGCTCGCCTTCTCCGAGGGCCTGCTGCTGGCCGACCGCGAGGGGATCGACCTCCAGCTTGCGGCCGAGGTGATGGCCGAGAGCGCGATCGGCTCGCCGATGCTCAAGGCGCGCGTCCCGCTCGTGCTCGACACGCCCGACGCGGCATGGTTCGACATCGCCCAGATGCACAGGGACATTCGTCTTGCGCTGGCGACGGCACACGAGCTCGACGTGCCTCTCCCCTCGGCCGGCGTCGCCGACGACGTGCTCGCGGGCGCCACCACGCTCGGCTACCAACGCCGCGACATCGCAGCCATCTACGGAGTGCTCGCGCGCCTCGCGGAGCCGCCTTGCCACGGTGCGCTGCCCGTGGACGCCTGATCGGCGGCGACCGACGGTCTCACCCGGCGATCTCCGGCCGCCCGTACGCCTGCGCGTCCCGGATCGGAAGCGTCACCTCCACCGCCGTCCCGGCTCCCCGCGGGCTCTCCACCGCGATCGAGCCGCCGAGCGCCTCGACACGATCCCACAGTCCCGTCAGCCCCGAGCCGCGACTCGGATCGGCGCCCCCCACCCCGTCATCGCGCACCCGCAGCCGCAGCGTGCCGTCGACCGCCTGCACCTCGACCTCGGCTCCCGACGCGCGCGCGTGCTTGGCGACGTTCGACAGCGCCTCGGCGACGACGTAGTAGGCCGCGACCTCGACGTGCTCGGGCAGGCGTGCCTCGGTTCCGGCCGTCACCGTGACCGGGAGCGGGGAGCGGCGGGCCAGGGTCCTGAGCGCCGGGGCGAGGCCGCCCTGCGACAGGATCGCCGGGTGGATGCCGCGCGAGATCTCGCGCAGCTGCCCGGTGACCTCATTGATGTCCTCCACCGTCTGCGACAGCGAGGCCTCGAGGTCGGACAGCTCGGGTGGGACCCGCCTCGCCGCCCTGCGGAGGGCCAGAGCCAGTGAGACGAGGCGCTGTTGGACGCCGTCATGGAGGTCGCGCTCGATCTTGCGGCGGGTGTCGTCGGCGGTGGCCACGATGCGCGCGCGAGATGCGGTGAGCTGCGCGCGGCCGTCGGCATTGGCGATCGCGATCGCCAGCAGGTCGGTGAAATAGACCATCCGCTGCTCGGTGCCGGGTGGGAGCGGCGTACTCGCGGACGAGACGACGGTCGCGCCCCACAGCCGGCCTGCGACGACGACCGGGCTGGCCACCGAGGCGCGCACGCCGAGGCGCTCGAAGCGCTCGCGCACCCTTGGCGGTGCCCCGCTGTAGTCGTCGGCGCGAGCGGCGTGCCCCGCGCGGAACACCTCGGTTATCGCCATCGACGGCTCGAGCTCCCAGCGCGCGCCCGAATGGCCGTAAGGCCCGGATTCGGCGACGATCGTGGCCGTGGCGTCAAGCTCGAAGCGCGCGATCCGCGTGCTGTCGACGCCCAGCAGGTCGCGCATCTCGACGGCGGCGGCGAGGAAGACCTCGCTCGGCTCGACCCCGCGCGCGACAAGCGTCGCGAGGCGCCTCAGCGCCGCCTGCTCGTCGGCGAGCAGGCCGCGCTGCTCCTCGGATGCTTTGGCGCGCCGGCGGCTTGCGTCAGCCAGCGCCCCGACCATGACGGCCAAGGCGAGGTAGAGCAGGACCACGAGGAAGTTCTCCCAATCGCGCGAGTCGAACTCCCGGGTCGGCGGGATGTAGAACGAGTCGAAGGCCACGCCGGCGGCGATCGCGAGCGGAACGCCATACAAGGGGCCCAGGCGCATCACCCCGGCGGCCACGATGCCGAGGAAGATCAGCGCCCAGAGCACGATCGGGACCGGATGGTGCCGGACCGGGGTCGCCGCCGCGCACGCGACGAACAGAAGCGCGGCGGCCAGGAACGCGCCGGCGAGGTTCCTGGCCCTGGGCAAGCCCGACACGCGAGTCTCCCCGCTCACGCTCCGAGGTTAGTTAGTCGAGCTCGCGCTGCCGGCCGGCGGCCAGCAATCCCTCGATCGCCTCGGCTCCGAGCTCGGCCTTCGCCAAGAAGCCGAGCGCCGGACTGACCTCGATCAGCTCCGCGAACTCCTCCTCGGCGTGCGACGAGATGAGAATGACGTTCCGCACCGGGCCACCCTGGCCGGCGAGCCGCCGGACGACCGCGAAGCCGCTCTCGCCGCCCACGTCGATGTCCACGAGCGCCACGTCCGGGCGCAGCTCACGCGCGCGCCGGATCGCCTCCTCGCCGCTGCGCGCTATGCCGACGACGCTGATGCCGTCCTCCTCCAGCAGTTCACGGGCCTCTTGGAGGAACGTGGGGCTGTCGTCGACGATGAGGCACCGCAGCGCCATGGGATCAGACCACCCTACGACCGCGCGTCCGTCGGCGCATTGCAGGTACCCAGAAGCGTCGATAATCGCCGCATGGCTCCGCGGGTGATCCTCGCCGACGACGAGGTGCTGCTGCGTGAAGGGCTGGCGCGGCTGCTCGACGACTCCGGCTTCGAGGTCGTGGACAGCGCCGGCAACGGGGCCGCGCTGCTGGCGCTCGTTCGCCGCCACCGGCCCGACCTCGTCATCGTCGACATCCGCATGCCGCCCACCCACACGACCGAGGGACTCGAGGCCGCACGGACGATCCGCGAGGAGCTCCCCGGCACCGCGATCGTCGTGCTCTCCGCGCACGTCGAGGTCGAGCAGGCCACCGACGTGCTGGCCCAAGGCGCGCGCAGCGGCTACCTGCTGAAGGACCGCATCTCCGACGTCGACGAGTTCATCGACGCGCTGGAGCGGATCCTCAATGGAGGAGCCGTCGTGGATGCCGCCCTGGTCCAGGAGCTGGTCGCGGTGCGCCGCGCGCAGGACCCGCTCGAGCACCTCTCGCCGCGTGAGCGCGAGGTGCTCGGGCTGATGGCCGAGGGCCGTACGAACGGCGGGATCGCACGCCGTCTGTGGGTCACCGAGGGCACCGTGGAGAAGCACGTGCGCAGCATCTTCACGAAGTTGCGGCTCCCGGAGACGAGCGACGATCACCGCCGTGTCCTCGCCGTGATCCGGTTCCTCGAGACCCGCTGAAGCTCGCGACTCGACAGGCGCGCAGGCGTCTCGGTGCGGACACGTGGCGTGCGCCGGTGCCGCGGATGGCGGCGGGTCCGGCGGCATCGCTGCTCGACCGCATGCGCGACCTGGCGACCGGGCGCGGCAGCGGCGACTGACGGTCCCGCTCTTCCGGCGAGGTCAGGCCTCCGCCCCGACGAGCGTCGTGATGCGTCTCGCCTCGGCGATCACGTCACCCGTGAGCCGGAGGACGACGCCGCAGAGCAGGCCGTCGTCCCGCGCGGCGGCGCCGCCGACCGCGACCCGCTGGCGCGTCGCGAGGGTCCGCAGCGGCTCGGCGGCCTCCCGCACGCGGTCGCCGTCGACCGAGTGCAGGACCACGAAGCTCGGTTGCAGCTGACGGGCCGCCTCGTCGACCGTCTCGATCGGCGCGTCGGGACCGAGGTAGACGATGCGCCAGCCGCGCGCCCGCAGCGCCAGCCCGAAGGCGATCAGGCCGAGGTCGTGGTGCTCGCCCGGCAGGCAGGCGAGCACCGCCACCGGGCCGACGCCGAGGCCCCAGCCGCGCGCCAGGCCGAGCAGCCGGCCGCGGAGCACGCCGGACGCGAAGTGCTCCTGCGCGACGGAGGCTTCGCCGCGCTCCCAGCGTTCGCCGAGCGTGCACAGGTACGGCAGGATCACGTCGGCGAGCAGCGTGTCGACGGTCGCCGCGGCGAGCAGCCGGTCGAGGATCTCCTGCGCCCGCGGCTCGTCGAAGCGATCCAGGGCGTCGGCGAGCGCTTCGCGCAGCGCCACCGGGGAGAGTGCGGCCGCCGGCGCCGGCGCCTCGTCGCGGAGCTCGCCGCGCGAGACGAGCGCCGCCGCCTCTGCGGCCGCCAGCCCGTCGGCGAGATGCTCCTGCATGACGCGGACGCGCTCGACGTCCGCGGCGGAGTACAAGCGCAAGCCGCCCGCCGAGCGCGTCGGGCGCAATAGCCCGTACCGGCGCTCCCACGCGCGAAGCAGCTCCGGCCTCACACCCGAGCGCTTGCTGAGCTCCCCGATGCGCAGGACGCCGTCGTTTTGCATACAAGGACTGTACAGATGTTGAACAGGAGCTTGACAGGTCGTGCGACCGGTCCTACCGTACGAAGCATGTACAGTACCTCGACAAAAGGTGGACAGATGAAGTCGCTGAACATGCTGGCCGCAATCCTCGTCATCGTCGGCGGGCTCAACTGGGGCCTCGTCGCGATCGCCGAGTTCGACCTCGTCGCCTGGATCTTCGGCGAACAGTTCGGGACCACCAACGCCGCGAGCCGGATCGTCTACGGACTCGTCGGACTCGCCGCCGTCTACGGCGCCGCCGCGCTGCTCGCCCGGCGCCGGCCCGCCGGCAGCCGCCGCGCCGCGACGGCCGCCCGCTGACCACGGCAATCCACCGCCCCAAAACGGAGACTCACATGCACCGCATCGGCACCATCCTCGCCATCGCCGCCACGTCCGGCGCCGCCCTCGTTGCCGGCCCGGCGTCCGCAAGCCCCGCCCGGACGGCCCCCCGCAACGACATCGTCGAGACCGCGGCCGCGGCCGGCAACTTCAAGACGCTCGCGTCGCTGCTGCAGCAGGCCGATCTCGCCGGGACCCTGAAGGGCAAGGGCCCGTACACGGTGTTCGCGCCGACCGACGCGGCGTTCGCCAAGGTCCCCTCGTCGACGCTCAACGCGCTGGCAGCCGACAAGGCCAAGCTCCGCTCGATCCTGCTCTACCACGTCGCCAAGGGCAGGCTGACGGCGAGCAAGGTCGTCAAGCGTCACTCGATCAAGACCCTCAACGGCCAGCGTCTCCCCGTCCGCGTCCGCAGCGGCAAGGTCTACGTCGGCGGCGCCCGGGTCACCACGCCGGACGTCGCCGCGTCGAACGGCGTCATCCACGTCATCAACCAGGTGCTGGTCCCGCGCTGACACAGCTTCTGCATGCGCCCGGCGCGGCCCGCCGCGCCGGGCGCTCGTAGAGCGCTCCGATCACCAGTCGCCCGACGCCTGCGGCGGTGGCGCGGACTGCGGCGTGACGATCGGCACGGTGAAGTGGTGCGTGCGGCGATCCTCGAGGCGGTGCATCGCGTCGCGCACGGAGTGCTCGCTCGGCCGGTGCCACATCGGCAGCTCGGGGCCGCCCGGCGGAGGCGGGCCTTGAGCTCCGGGGAAGGGAGTCGCTTCCATGCCGTCGAGGATCGGGCCTCGGCCGCAAAGAACCCGTACAGGTCGCGGCTCGCGCCATCAAGATCTCGTGAAGCGATGGAATCTTTACGCCGGGCGGCGATTCCTGTACGCGCTCTACATACGCGTCGCCGCACGATGCAAGCCATGGTGAATGCACTCGTGAGCCTCCTGTCGCAACTCCGCCGCCTCGGCCGCCGCGAGCCACGGCTCGCGATCCTCGTGATCCGGCGGCAGCGGCGTCCCGGCGACTACCACTGACGCGAGGCGCGATGGATGGCGACTCGCCGGCGCGTCTGGACAGCGCCGAGTTGAAGTACGTCGTCCCTCCGGGGAAGGACTGCCTCGGTCAGGCCGGGCCAGCCGGCGGCCGGCCCGGGCCGTGCCCTCCCCGCCGGCTGGGCCGCCTTCGGCCTGTAGGGGACCTCTCCCCCATCCGAGGCGGGACTTCTCCTAGGATTCCTCGTCGGCGCGTGTCGAGAACGGGCGGTCGGCTCCGACTCATGGGCACCGGCGGCCAAGGCGGCCGCCAACACGAGAGGAGCACGAACGATGACCAAGGTGACCGCCCAGATGTCGGTGTCCCTCGACGGCTTCTACACCGGACCGCGGGACACGCGGGCCCCCAAGGACATGAGTGGCTGGATGCGGGGCCCCGAAGCGCCCGGTTTCTTCCGGGTCACCCGCTGGGTCGTCGACGCCATGGCCTGGCGCGAGCGGCTGGGCTTCGCCGGCGGCGAGCAGTCGATCAACTCTCAGATCGTCGGGGAGACGTTCGCGGCGGCCGGTGCCTATGTCATGGGCCGGCGCATGTTCGACGCCGGCGAGGTCCCCTGGGGCGAGGAGCCGCCGTTCCACGCCCCGGTGTTCGTCGTCACCCACCGTTCCCGGGACGTGCTCGAACGACAGGGTGGCACCTCCTTCACCTTTGTCACCGAAGGACTCGAGCGGGCCATCGAGCTGGCCCGGGACGCCGCCGGTAGCAAGGACGTGGCGGTGGCCGGCGGCGGGGAGCTCCTGCGCCAGGTGCTGGCCGCCGGGCTGCTCGACCAGCTTGAGGTGCACATCGCCCCGGTGCTGCTGGGCGACGGCCAGCGCCTGTTCGACCCCAGCCTCGGCCTCGGCGCCGACGACGGCATCGAGCTGGTCCCGACCCGGGTCGTCGAGGCGCCCGAGGTCACCCACATTCGCTACACCGTCACCGGGCGGTCGAAGCTGGTGCTGGACGATCGCGGCGCCGGCGGCGACCTGGTCGGACCCGCCAAGCCGGAGCAGTGAGAGAGGGGCTAGCTGTGAAGTACATGCTGCTGATCTACGGCAACGAGGAAGCCTTCAGCTCGGTGGGTGCGGAGGCCTTCGCCGAGATCCTCCGCGCGACCGATGCCCTCAACCAGGAGCTGTTCGAGTCGGGTGAGCTGGTCGGCGCCTATGGCGTGGCCGACCAGGTGAACGCCAAGATGGTCCGGGTCTCCGGCGGGACGCCGGTGGTGACCGACGGCCCCTTCGCCGAGGCCAAGGAGTACCTGGGCAGCTTCACGATCCTCGACTGCGACAGCCTGGAACGGGCACTGGAGATCGCGGCTCGCAACCCGTCGGCGCGCTACTGGGGCGTCGAGGTCCGGCCACTCATGCACGAGGCCGACGTCGAGCCGTGACCTACTGGCGGGCCGTCCGGCGGCTGGTCCCGGAGGTGCTCGGTGCGCTGGTGCGCCGCTACGGCCACTTCGACGCCTGCGAGGACGCCGTCCAGGAGGCGCTGGTGGCAGCCACGGTCCAGTGGCCGGTGCAGGGGTGGCCGGAGGATCCCCGAGGGTGGTTGGTGACGGTGGCGTCGCGTCGCCTCGCCGACCAGCTGCGCAGCGACGCCGCCCGCCGCCGGCGGGAGGAGGCCGATGCCATCCGCACTCCGCCCCCGCCCGCCGGTGGCGAGGTGTACCCCGACGTCGAAGCCCGTGGCCCCACCGGCGACGACACCCTCACGCTGCTGTTCCTGTGCTGCCACCGGGCGCTGACGCCCGCGTCGCAGGTCGCGCTGACCCTGCGGGCCGTCGGCGGCCTGTCGACCGCCGAGATCGCCCGGGCCTTCCTCGTGCCCGAGGCGACCATGGCGCAGCGCATCAGCCGGGCGAAGCAACGCATCAAGGCGACCGGAGCCAGCTTCGACCTGCCGCCGCCGGCTGAGCAGGCGGAGCGGCTCGGCGTCGTGCTCCACGTGGTCTACCTCGTCTTCAACGAGGGCTACACGGCCACGTCGGGAGCGCAGCTGGTGCGGGCAGAGCTGACGGCCGAGGCCATCCGGCTGGCCCGCGAGCTCCATCGGCTGGTCCCCGGCGACGGCGAGGTGGCCGGGCTCCTGGGCCTTCTGCTGCTGACCGACGCCCGCCGCCAGGCCCGCACGGCCCCGGACGGGTCGCTGGTGCCGCTGAGCGAGCAGGACCGGACGCTCTGGAACACCAAAGCCATCGCCGAGGGCGTGGCCCTCGTGACCGACACCCTGTCGAGGGGCCCGATCGGCCCGTACCAGCTCCAGGCCGCCATCGCCGCCGTCCACGACGAGGCACCCACCGCCGAAGTCACCGACTGGCCGCAGATTCTCGCCCTCTACACGGTTCTGGAGCGCGTGGCACCCAACCCGACGGTGACGCTCAACCGGGCGGTGGCGGTGGCCAAGGTACAAGGACCCGCGGCCGGGCTCGCCCTACTCGACGCCCTGTCGGCCGGCGAGCGCATCTCCGCCTCCCACCACCTCGTGTCCGTGCGGGCCCACCTGCTGGAGATGGCCGGCGACCACGACGCGGCGCGCGCCGGCTACCAAGAGGCGGCCCGACGCACCACCAGCGAACCCGAGAGGCGCCACCTCCTGACTCGCGCCGCATGGCTGGGGTGACTGACCGTGGGGTGGCACGTCCGCCCCCCAGGTCACGAGCGATCATCGCCGGGGGCGCGATCGCGCACGACCGCCCATCGGCGCGCACGGATTCCGGGGGTGCCTCACGGACCTTCGAACTATTCGAAGTTTCGTAGGGCACCCCCAATGGCATCGCCGAAAAACCGATCATTCGGCCTTCGCGAGCCGCGCAGGCAAGCTCACCCGCTCTCCGGCTCATGAGGTCCCGCGCCACGAGCGCGGGGAGCACGGGCTCAGCGATCGGCCGGTCTCAGGACGCACACCGATCATGAGGACCGCGCACGGCCGTCCCGGCGCCGGCGATGCCGTGGCGGGCTCGGGCGTTCCTGCTCTTGCTTCGACGTCAGCGTGAACTCTTCCCGCCCGCTCTGCGCGTGATCGAGCGCGTTCGGCTCCCGATGTCGCGCCCGGCACGCGGTGTGCCGGGCGGACATGGTTCAGCCGGTCAGCGCGCGGGCTCCGCGTCGGGGCGAGCCGCGTGCAGTGCCCCCGCCGCCGGTGTGTACACGGTCGAGTGGCCGTCATCCCAGTCGATGCGGTACCGCGGCACGGGATCCTCGCGCAGCACCTCGCGGACGGTGCCCGCGCGCGCTCGGCGCTCAGTCGACTCCGACTCCGCGACTACCCGATCTCCGACCTGGAAGGTCAATTGATCATCCTCCCTTCACTTGCTACGCCACGAGCGTAGCGAGATCGGATGGACGATCAGGTGCGCGGAGTCGCAGCACGTTCCAGGAGCGGGGCGGCAACTCGGCGCGCAGCGTCCCGTCGCGGACGGTCGCTCCCGCGGCGCGTCGCGGCACGACGCGATCGGGGTGCTCTGCTGTGTTGGCGGCGCCGATGTCCGGGTCGGCCAGCACGACGTGCTCGGCGACCTCGACGTCGTCGAGCTCGCGCAGGATCGCCTCGACGGACAGCGTGGCATCCGCGCGGTTGACGGCGAAGAGCGTCAGCGCGCCGTCGGGGCCGAGCACGGCGGTGGCCTCGATCGACGGCACGGCGCCTTCGCCGGGGACCTCGTACGTCGGGCCTTCCGGCTCGACGCGCAAGACCGTCCCGCGCGCGAAGCGCGACGCGTGGGCGAAGGGATGGAAGGTCGTCTGGCGCCAGGCCGGTCCGCCGTCGAGGGTCCGGATCGGCGGGATCACGTTGACCAGCTGCGCGAGGCAGCCGATCTTCACGCGATCGGCGTGCCGCAGCAGCGTGATCAGCAGGCAGCCGACCACCAGGGCATCGGCGATCGTGTGCTCGTCCTCGGCGAGCGCGGGCGCGCGCCGGAATGGCTCGTTCGCGCCCGGGCGATGCGGGTTGGCGGTCCTGTGCCAGACGTTCCACTCGTCCACGCTGATCCCGATGCGCCTGCGGCTGCGCTTGCGCCCGGCCACTGCGTCCGCCGTGGCGACGACCGTGCCGATCATCCGCTCGAGGTCGAGCGAGCACGCGAGGTAGGCATCGACGTGCGGGTGGTCGAGCGGGTCGTAGTAGCTGTGCAGCGAGACGTAGTCGGCCACGTCCCAGGCGAGGTCGAGGACCGTGTCCTCCCACGCCCCGAACGTCGGCATGGAGGAGTTGGAGCTGCCGACGACCGCCAGCTCGATCGACGGGTCCACCAAGCGCATCGCCTTGCCCGCCTCGAGCGCGAGCCGTCCGTACTCGACCGCCGTCTTGCGGCCGACCTGCCACGGTCCGTCCAGCTCGTTGCCGAGGCACCACAGCCGCACCCCGTACGGCTCGGGGTGCCCGTTCTCGACGCGCCAGTCGGCATAGCGGGTGCCGGCCGGCGCGTTGCAGTACTCCACGAGGTTGCGCGCGGCGTCGACCCCTCGCGTCCCGAGGTTGACCGCCAGCATCGGCTGCGCGCCAGACCGCTCGATCCAGAGCATGAACTCGTCGGTGCCGACCTCGTTGGGCTCGATCGAATGCCAGGCGAGGTCCAGGCGCCGCGGGCGCCGCTCGCGCGGCCCGACGCCGTCCTCCCAGTCGTATGCGGAGACGAAGTTGCCGCCGGGATAGCGCACGACGGTGACGCCGAGCTCGCGCACGAGGTCGAGCACGTCGGTCCGGAATCCGTCCGCGTCCGCGGACGGGTGGCCCGGCTCATAGATGCCGCCGTAGACCGCCCGGCCCATGTGCTCCACGAACGATCCGAACAGCCGCTCGTCGACGTCGGCCACCGTGAAGGCCGGGTCGAGCACCATCCGGACCATCGGAGTAGCGTTGCACGGATGCGCGGTACCGAGCCGCCGGCGTGGACGGACGCGTCGACGCCGGTCGCCGAGCGCGCGGAGCTGTTGCTCGGCGAGATGACCCTCGAGGAGAAGCTCGCGCAACTGGGGAGCGTCTGGGTCGGGGCCGAGCCGTTGCAGGAGGCGTTCGCGGAGCCCGCGCCGTTCGAGGAGGCCAGCGCCGACGGCATCGGGCACATCACCCGCCCGCTCGGGACGCGGCCCGTCGACCCCGTCGAGGGCGCGCGGCGACTCGCCGACCTGCAGCGGGACCTTGCGGCGCCGTGGAGTCTCGGACTACTGGGCGATCGCCTTCCTGCGCCTCATGCACCGCGTCGCGGCCTCGCCGGGCGAGGCGGGCGCGCGGGCCCCTGAAGGCGGGAATCGACGTCGAGCTGCCCCACGTGGGCTGCTACGCCGAGCCACTGGCCGGCCTCGTCCGCGACGGCACGATTCCCGAGCACCTCGTCGACCGGGCCGGGCGTGATGGCGCGCCACCCCGGGCTCGGGCTCGGGATCGAGGTACCGACGCTGCTGGCGGCGCTGCGTGCGGAGCTGCCCGGCGTCACGGTCGTCCACGAGCCCGGCTGTCCGATCCAGGAGCCCGACCGCTCGAGGCTGTCCGCCGCGGCCGGCGCGGCCCGCAGTGCAGAGCTCTGCATCGCCGTGGTCGGAGATCGGCCGGGGCTGTTCGGCCGCGGCACCTCGGGCGAGGGCTGTGACGCCGAGGACCTCTCGCTGCCGGGGATCCAGGACGAGCTGCTCGAGGCGCTGCTCGAGACGCAGACCCCGCTCGTTCGAGTACAGCGGCTTCGAGCTCGGCGCCGACGAGATCAGCACCGACGCGGAGGTGGAGGTGTCGTGCGTCGTGCGCAACGCGGGTGACCGCGCCGGCGCGGAGGTCGTCCAGCTCTACATCGGCGATCCGGTGGCCCAGGTCACGCGTCCGGTCCTCCAGCTCGCGGGCTTCAGCCGCGTCGAGCACGCGCCGGGAGAGCGGGCGCGCGTGACGTTCCGCCTGCACGCCGACAGGACGGCGTTCACCGGCGTCGACCTGCGCCGCATCGTCGAGCCGGGTCGGATCGACGTGCTGATCGGCGCGTCGTGCGAGGACATCCGCGGTCGGCTGTCGTTCCGGCTCACCGGCGGCACCCGGGTCGTCGGGCACGACCGCGTGCTCACGACTCCGGCAGTCCGTTCGCCCGCGTGACCTGCGCGGCCATGCGAAGTCGTCCGGAAAGCGCACGGTCATGCGTCCATCCCTTGCCCCTCGTCTCCCGGGTTGAGCAGCTCGGTCAGCGTGCGCGCCTCTTCGGCGACGAGCGCCGGATCGTCGTCCGGAACGAACTCGAGCAGCGCGTCCACCGGCGCTTCGGCGGCCGTGAGCGCGTCGAATGCCGCGCGCCACAGCTCCGCGCGCCCGGCGAGCCGCAGCCGTGTGCTCCCAGGCCACCACGAGAACACGTGAACCGCCGCGACATGGCCGCGCAGCCGCCGGAGCCCCGCCAGCGCCTGATCGTCGGGCAGATCCTGCGGAGGCTGCCAGTAGCTGCGCACGCGAGCGCCTCCAGGACCCGCGCGCTCGACGGCCTCGAGCAGCCCGAGCGCCGGCTGCGCGCCGTCGGTCAGCGTGCCGCCGTGGAACTCGAATGCGACCTCGATGCCGTCGGCAGCGGCGCGATCGGCGGCGTCGCGGGCGGCGAGCGCGACGCGGGCGCGATCGGCCGGGGTGGCTTCGGCCGAGGCGACGTCGCCTGCCCAGATGCGGATGCGCGGCGCGCCCAGCTCGCGCGCGACGGCCATCACCGCCGTGAAGCTCTCCGGGTCATCGCGTCCCGCGCGGTAGTAGGAGCCGTACGAGGCGACCTGCAGGGCCGCCGGCGGCGGTAGCGTCGCGCGCCGCCGCGGCGGCGGCCGCGTCGCCCGGCGGGACGTGGACATCGGCGCCCCACTCGATGGCCTGAAGGCCGGCGGTCGCCGCGACGCCGACGACATCGTCGACGCCCAGGGCACGCAGCGTGACCGAGCACAGGCCGGTCCGGATCACCCGCGCAGCGTATTCGGCGTGGCACGAGCGTGCGGCCGGCACCGACACGCGCGCGCTGGGGCTATCGACGGACAGCCGCTGCAGACGCGGCGCGGTATCTCACACCGCCGCTCACCACCGTCAGGCAGGACTTCGACGCGGTCGTACGCGAGAGCACGGCACGCGCGCCCCTCGTCAGCCCATCCGCTCCATCTGGGGCATCGCGTCAGCTCCGGGGATCGTGAGGGCCGGGACCACGCCGGGCGCGGCGAGCAGCAGGATGCCGAGCGCGAGGAGGATCCCGGCCGTGCCGTACGTCGCGACCCGACGCCACGGCAGCGTCTTCTCGGCCGCGATGAGCGCGGCCACGAACGCCATCCAGACGATGCTCATGACGCCCAGCGCGAACAGCGAGGCCATCAGCGCCCAGCAGCAGCCGACGCACCACGCGCCGTGCCGGACGCCCATCCGCAGTGAGCCGGCCCGGCCCTCGCGCCAGGCGCCGAGCAGGAATCCCAGAGGGCTCCGGCACTTCCCGAGGCAGACGTCCTTGAGCGGCGTGAGCTCGTAGGCCGCCGCGGCGAGGAGCGTGGCGCCGGCGACCCAGCGCCCCGCGCGGTCCCAGGACAGCACGTCACCCGCGATGCCCCCACCGGCCCGCGCGATGGCGAACGCGGCCACGCCCGCGGCTCCCCACGTCACGACATAACCGGCGGTGAACAGGAGCGGCGCAACCCGATCCCTTGTCATGCGCGAGTACAGCGCGACCGTCGGAGCGAGCGACGGGAACATCATCGCGGCCATCATCACGACCCACACGCCGAGGAACCGGCCGAGCGTTCCGAGCGCGGTCCACGGCCCGTCGTCCATGCCGTGCATGCGGTCTGCAGTCGACCACCACCCGAGCGCTGCGACGGCGAAGAGGAGGGCGACGAGACCGAGGCGCGCACGAACGGCCGCGAGCGCCGCCGTCGCGCCGGCGGGCCTATCGGTCGCCGGGGCGATCATGCGGCCCAGGAGAACTCGGACGTGGAAAGGCCCGTCTTGCCCTCGTACTCGATCCCGAAGGCATTGATCCGCGAGCGCCTCGCCTCGGCCATCGTGAGATCGGATCCAACCGGGTGGAACATGCCGGCGAACCGGACCGGCTCGCCGGTCTCGACGCCGAAGGGCACGATGTCCTCGATCTCGAAGTCGATCGCGTCCCCCACGCGCACGCCATGGCGCAGGCCGTCGTCGGTGCGCTCGATCCGCGCCCGCTCGACGCCGAGCACCTCACCGACCAGTGGAGCGAGGCCCGCCATGGGACCCCCGAGCTGCCCGCCGAAGACCTTGGCGAGCTTGTCCGCCTGCTCGTCGCTCGCCCGCTCGTCGATGAACATCCCGAGCCGCCAGTTCCCCTCGGTCATCACCTTCGGGGTGTCGATGATCACCACGGCATCCAGCCCGGCAACGTCGGTGCCGTCGATCTCTCCCTCGTGCACGTGGAACGCGAGGGTCGCACGGCAGAAGTCGTAGGTCGCGCCGTGGTCGAACGACAGGTTGCACGGGCACATCAGCTCGCAGGAGCAGGTCTCCGCGTAGCTGCCCTTCATCTTCCAGGCCATCCGGCACCGCCTCTCGGTCGACCGGATCGATTCTCCAGCGCGCCTCTGAGCGCGTCAACCGCGCCGAGGCAGAGGCGGTCGCGCTCGAGGAGTCGCGGTGCGCAGCGGCACAGCGCAGCGCACCGCGCCTCGAGTTCAGAGCATCGGGATCTTGGGACCCAACGACGGCTGGGCAGCCGGAGCCGCGCAGCCGACCGAGCTTCCCGCGTTCGTCAGGACGCTCGCGAGCGACGCGCCGCCGATGCCCCGCGTGGGCCCGAACGGTCCCATCGTCGTGTTCAAGAGCTGGCAGACCGTCGGGTCCACCGCAGAGCTCGTGGGCGCGGCGTTGGCGCTCGCCGCCGGGACGGCGACCGCAACCGCGGCGATGACGGCCGTGACAACAGCCAGGGGCTTACGTCGAGACAGCATTTCAGCAGCGCTCCTTCATGCCGGACGGCAGGGCCGCCCGACGATGCGTTTCGGGGGGATGCCGTCGATGATGCCGCCGCGGATGCACGCCGGCTGCTGTCCCGCCGGGCAATTGTTTCCGCCCAAGGCGCAGCGATAGTCCGACCCGACCGTTCTAACGCCGACACCGCCCGCCTCAGGGCACCATCATCCACCACGGGCAGCCGGTGGCGAGATTGAGCGGGCCGGTGTAGGACTCCGGGCAGTGCGGCGACCCGGGCCACGGCTCCACGGGGGCACCGGTCGAGGCACCAGCCGAGGCCACCGGGACAGCGAGGGCCAGCGCGGCAGCGACGGCCGCGAGCCCGGCGAAGCGTCTCCTGAGGAACATGATGCGTCTCCCATTGGTCGAGCGGCCGGCGACGCCACCCGCGGATCGTTGACGTCTGCTGTGAACGCCCTCTGCGCGGGGATTCTTTCGCCCGCCGCGCTCACCCCTGCCTGCCCTGCGGGACAGTCTTCCCTGCCCCCTGATCCGCCGCGCAGCTCGCCCGCCCGGGCGACGTGCGCCACCACGGTGACCCGGCGCCGTCGCAGCACGTCGACGGGTCGGGCGAGCTCAGCCGTGCGCGATCGCGGAGCCCCGTCCAGCCTCACACCGGAGGGCTCCGGTCAGGCTGTATGGGCGCGGAGGCGGAAGGCGAGGGCGCACACGTCGTCGTCGCTGGTGCCGTGCTCGAGCAGCGCACCGGGAAGGGCCAGGACGAGCGCGTGCGGCGCGGCATCCGGGACGGTGCGGATCGCCGCGAGCAGCCGTTCCAGGCCCGCGTCGATCGGTTCGGTGCGTCGTTCGACGAGGCCGTCGGTGTACAGCAGGAAGCCCCCGCCGGGCGCGAGCGTGAAGTCTCCCTGGATCCGCGTGACGCCGGGCACGGGGATGCCGAGCGGGGTCGAGCGTCCTTCCATGAACAGCTCCGGGACGCCGTCGGCGTCGAGCACCACCGGCGGCAGATGGCCGGCGGACGCGAACCTCACGCAGCCGGTCCGCGGGTCGACGTCCGCGTAGGCGAGCGTCGCGTAGCGTGCCGCCTCCAGCTGATCGACGAAGGTGTCGAGGTGGTGGAGGATCTCGGCGGGTCCGAGGCCGACGCCGGCGATCGCCCGGACGGCGCTGCGCAGCTGTCCCATCGCGCTGGCCGCGGCAAGGCCGCGGCCGACGACGTCGCCGACGACGACGGCGACCCGGTCCTGCGGGAGCGTGAACGCGTCGTGCCAGTCGCCGCCGACCTGCAGGTGCTCGAGCGCAGGGCTATAGAGCGCCGCGACCTCGAAGCGCGGGTCCTCCGGGGCGGCGGCCGCCAGGAGGCTCCGCTGCAGCCCGTGCGCGACATCGCGCGCCTCGTCGTGAAGCCGCGATCGCTCCAGCGCCAGCGCGGTCTGCCGGGCCGTTGCGATCAGGAAGGCCCGGTCCTCCGGCTCGAAGCGCCGAGTCGCGGGGAACCCGAGCCAGAGCCAGCTGCCGACCGGGTCGGTGCCCAGCCGTACGCGCACCGTCGCGCCACGGCGGCCCTCCTCGCCCTCGTCGAACTCAGGCGCCGCATCCGAGCCGGCGATGTCCCCCGGTTCGACCTCGCCGTGGCTCGCCACCACCTGGAGTGCCTGGCTCTCGGGGTCGGCCATGGCGACGGCGACGCGGTCGGCCCCGAACGCGGCGACGAGCTCACGGATCACGGCGGTCGCGACCGCGGCGCTGTCAGGCGCGGCGGTGAGCGCTTCGGTGATGCGCTGCAGCCGCTCGATCCGCTCGCGCGCGACTCGCTCACGATCGCGGGCGGCGAGCAGCTCGCGCTCGTACAGCTTGCGCTCGGTGGCGTCGAACACGGTCGTCCGCACCACTCGCGGCGCGCCGGCCTCATCACGCACCAGCACCGAGTTGATCAGCACCGGCAAGCGGCTCGCGTCCGCACGCACGATGTCGAGGGCGATCTCGCGGACGGCTCCCTGCATGCGCAGCAGCGGCGAGTAGTGCGTCTCGTGGTAGATCCGGCCGCCGGCGGTCAGGAGGTCCTGGAAGCGCTTGACCCCGACCAGATCCTCGCGGCGATAGCCGGTCCAGCGCAGGAATGTCGCGTTGACGCGCACGATCCTTCCGTCCGGCGCGGCGGACAGATAACCGCACGGCGCGTTCTCGTAGAGCTCCTCGGCGCTCTCGTCGAGGCCGCTGGGTTCCCAGGAGGCTCGTTTCATGGCGCCCGCCCAAGGCGTCAGACGAACGCCCGGATCGCGTCCACCGTCTCCTCCGGAGCGCTCAAGTTCGGACAGTGCCCTGTCGCGGCCAATTGGACGAGCTCCGAACCGGCGATCTCGCGCTGCACGTACTCCCCGACCGCCTGCGGTGCGATCGCGTCCTCGCTGCACTGCAGGACCAGCGTGGGGACGCGCACGTGGGCCAGATCGGCGCGGTTGTCCGACATGAAGGTCACGCGAGCAAAGCTCGCGGCGATGTCCGGATCGGTCCGGCAGAAGCTCGCCGTCAGCTCCTCGCCGAGCTCCGGCCGGTCCGGCGCCCCCATGATCACCGGCGCCATCACGCTCGACCAACCGAGGAAGTTGCTCTCGAGCGACTCCAGCAACTCGTCGATGTCCTCGCGGCTGAAGCCGCCCGTGTAACCGTCGGCGTCGATATAGCGCGGCGACGGACCGACGAGCACCAGCCGTGCGATCCGCTCTGGATCGAGGATCGCGGCCAGCACGCCGATCATCGCGCTGACCGAGTGCCCGACGAAGATCGCGTCGGTGACCTCCAGGGCGCGGCAGATCTCCAGCACGTCATCGGCATAGCCGTCGAGCGAGCCGTACCGCGCCTCGTCGTATGCCGACAGGTCCGAGCCGCCCGCCCCGACGTGGTCGAACAGCACCACCCGGTGATCGGCCTCGAACGCCGGCGCGACGAACCGCCACATGTGCTGATCGCACCCGAACCCGTGGGCGAAGATCATCGCGCGACCGTCCGTCCGCCCCGAGACCTTGACGTTGTTGCGTGCGAGCACGTCCACGCGCCACCAGTCTACGGCCCGCTCCACATCCGCCGGGGGCTCCGGTATGCGGCGGCGGCCTGCTCGGCCCGGGTCAGGCGACGGCTTCGCGGAACACGCCGGTGGCCCAGGCCAGAACCACGGCGCAGAGCGGCGTGAGCACGGCGAACGCCTGCCAGACGTGCGGACCGCAGAACGTGCCGGCGGCGAGAGATCGGCAGCAGCACGCCCGCGAGCAGCAGCAGCGGCAGCGGCAGGTTGAGGCCGTTGATGATCGCCGCGAAGCTGCTGATGTCCTTCGTGAGGAGCGCGGTCGCGATCGAGAACGCGGCCGCGGTGGTCATCAGCAGCGCGAGGAGCACCGCGAGCACGGCGAGGCCGAGCCAGTGCACGTGGAATCCGAACGCGGCGCCGACCGCCACGACGATCGCGTCGAACGCGAACATCATCGTCATGCCGGACAGGATCGGGCCGGCGAGGATCGCGAAGCGGCTCGCCGGGATGACGCGAAATCGCTCGATCACGCCGGCGCGAAGCTCGAAGATCGTGCTGAAGCCCGCGCCGGCCCCGGTCGAGAAGGCAAGCAGCCCGAGGATGCCCGGCAGGAAGACGTCGAGCACGTCGCCGCCGCGCAACAGGCTCTTCAGCAGCGGCGTGAACAGCGCAGGAACACGTCGTCGAGCGTCGGCTCGGAGAGGTGCATCGACCGCAGGCCGATGCCCTCGCGGTCGAGCAGGCGCAGCAGGTCCGGCAGTGCGGTGGTCACCTCGGCGACAGGAGCGCGGCCGGTCAGAGCTCGATCGGCAGGTGCCGGGGGCCGCGAAGCATGGCGTTGCGCCGGTACGCGGGCGGGTCCTGGACCAGGCGTGCGGTACCGAGGCGGGGGATCAGCGCGCCAAGCGCGATCTGCGCTTCGATTCGGGCGAGCGGTGCGCCGTAGCAGATGTGGACGCCGCTGCCGAAGGCGAGGTGCTGGTTGTCCGGCCGGGCCGGGTCGAACCGCTCGGGGTCGCGGAACCGCCTGCGGTCACGCATGCCTGAGGCCAGCGCGAGCACCAGGGATGCGCCCTTGGGGATGGTGGTGCCCGCCACGTCGACGTCGGCGAGAGGGGTGCGCTCCCGCATCTGCACGGGGGGCTCGTAGCGCAGCAGTTCCTCCACGGCGTTGGGCAGCAGGCCGGGTTCACGGCGCAACCGGTCCAGCTGGTCGGGGTGGCGCAGCAGCGTGAGCACACCGCTCGCGATCAGGTTGACCGTGGTCTCGTGTCCGGCGACGAGCAGCAGGACGGCGGTGACCGTCAGCTCCTCGCGGGTGAGCCGCCTGGCCGGGTCCGGCTCGTTGACGAAGGCGGAGAGCATGTCGTCGCTCGGGTGGCCGCGGCGCTGCTCGGCGAGGTCCATCAGGTACCGGCCCATCTCCGCCCGGGCCTGCGCTCCCGTCCGTTGGCGCTCGGTGGGATCCTCGCGGGGCCTGAAGTCCGCGGAGTCCACGAGCGCGTCGGACCACGCGCGGAACGCCGGCTCGTCCTCGCGCGGAACACCGAGCAGCCGGCAGATGACGGTGACCGGCAGCGGATAGGCGAAGTCCTCGACGACGTCGAGCCGCTTGCGGTCTCCGAGCGCCTCGATCAGCTCCTCGGTGATCCTGGCGATCCCGTCTCGCATCGCGTCGATCCGCCCCGGGCTGTGCGGCGGGCCGAACGGCCGCATCGCCAGGCTTCGCAGCCGCTGATGCTCGGGGTCGTCGAGCCGGATGAAGGGACGCGACTGCTCCTCGTCGGACAGGGCGCGGTCGCCGGCGGTGCGGTTGCGAAGGTCCGAGCTGATCCGTGGATCGTGCAGCAGTGCCGCGATCTCGTGGTACGTGCCGACCAGGTAGCTGCCGTCCGTCTGCCGGGCCACGCCCGCTTCACGGAGCTCCGCGTACAGCGGGTAGGGATCGGGGCGGTTGGCGTAATCGGTGATCCGCTCCAGCAGGGTGTCGGCGGCCATGCGTATCGGCTCCTCGGGAGGGTCAGTCGGCGGGGCGCACCAAGACGAGTCGGCGGTCCGGCAGGTAGCCGGTGAGCGCAACGGTGGGGCCGTGGGAGAGCCGCGCCGGGTCCGGCACGTCGGACGGGACCGGGAACCCCGCCACCGCCGAGCCGTCGGCCGCGCCGGGACCGGGCGGGAACGGGGCCGCGGTCTCGATCAGGCGCTGGTAGTGCTCCAGCCACTTGGCCATGTCGATGGTGACCGCGGCCGTGACGCGGCCCCGGTAGCCGTAGACCGCCACCAGGCGGCGCTCGGCGAGCGAGCCCTGGACGATGGCCACCTCATCGGAGAAGGTGGGCACGCCCACGGACTTGATGTTGAGCCCGAACTGGCTCGACCAGAACACCGGGACGGCAAGGTGCGGGCGCCGCAGCGGTCCCGGACTGACCATGTTGTGGGCCGCCACCTCGGCCTGCGCGACGGCGTTGCCCCAGTGCTCGAGCGCGAGCATCTGGTACTCGAACAGCGGGTGCGGGAAGCGGGCGACGTCGCCGGTCACGAAGACGTCGTCGGTGACGATCCCGTACATGTCGAAGACGCGGCACCCGGCGTCGCACGCGACCCCGCGCGTGCCCGCGGCCAGGCCGGAGGTCCCCAGCCACTCGGTGTTGCGGACCGCGCCCAGGGCGACGACGCAGACGTCCGCGTCGATGCGCGTGCCGTCGGAGAGCTCCGCGCCGGTGAGCCGGCCGTTCCCTCGCAGCGCGGTCACCGTCACGCCGCAGCGCAGGTCCACGCCGTGGGCGTGCTGCAGGCCGGCCGCCAGCACTCCGAGAGTCCTGCCGAGCGCGCCGACCAGCGGTACGGGGCCGCGTTCCGCGACCGTGACCTCGAGGCCGAGCTCCCGGCAGGCCGAGGCGATCTCCGAGCCGGTGAAGCCGGCCCCGATCACGAGCACCCGGCGCGGCCCCGCGGCCAGGCGCCCGGCCAGGCGCTCGGCATCGTCACTGGTGCGCAAGGTGAACACCCCGTCCAGAGCGGCCTCCGCGGGGTTCGGCCAGGGCCGCGCCCGGGTCCCGGTGGCGATCAGCAGCCGGTCGTAGGGCAGGGACTCGCCGTCGGCCAGCATGACGCGCTTCTTGACCGCGTCCAGCCCGATGGCGCGCACCCCGAGCCGCCATTGCGCGTCCGGATCCCGGCGCATCGGCAGCCCGGTGGCGTTCGCGGCCACCCGGCCGAGCAGCACCTGCTTCGACAACGGCGGCCTGTCGTACGGCGGATGCGGCTCGTCCCCGACCACGGTCACCGAGCCGGTGAAGCCCTCCTCGCGCAGCGCCTCGGCGGCCCGCAACCCGGCCAGCGACGCACCGACGATGACGACGCGGCCCTCCCGCAGATCACGGGATGCCGGCACCCGGCTCCTCGCCCACGAGGATCGCCTGGACCGGGCACGCCGCAGCCGCCTGGCGCACGCGTTCGAGCTGGTCGTCGGGGACGGACGGGTCGTACCGCAGCGCCTCCTCACCATGGAGCTCGAACACCCTCGGCGCGAGGAACACGCACTGGGCATAGGCCTGGCAGCGGTTGAGGTCCACGACGATCCGCGTCCGCCGCGCGGCCGTTCGGCTCGTCTGCAGCTCCGGGCACGGGCTGGCCTGCTCCGCGGCGCGCGCACGATCAAGTGAGTCACCGGAGGACACCGTTGCCCGCCTGCTCATGGCCTCCACGCTCACACCGGCTCCCGGCCGCGCCAACGGTCCTCCCGGCCAGCTCGTGCCGATCAAGCGACCCAGTCGGCTTGCCGTCGTGGTAGAGGAGTCAGGCTCCACCTAGGCTGCGGTAGTCCGCGACGACATGATCGGCGAACTTCTCATCCTCGGGATCACGCTGAGCCTGGACAACTTCCGCACGGCGATCGCGCTCGGGACGCTTCGGCTCACGCGGCGCCGTTCCGTGAAGGTGGCCTTGGTGTTCGGGTTCTGGGATGCCGTGGCGCCGCTGGTGGGCATCCTGGGGGGCGCCTACCTCGCCCGGACGATCGGCTCCACAGCCGACCACGTCGGGGTGGTCGTGCTGGCTGCGTACGGGCTTTACCTCCTTGTGCAGGCATGGCGCACCCCGGAGCCGGAGGAGCCGGACGAGCGATGGGCGCTGTTCGGGCTTCCCCTGCCGTTGAGCGTGGACAATGTCGTCGCCGGCACGAGCCTGGGCCTGGTCGGCTTCTCCCCCTGGCTCGCGCCGCCGCTCTTCGGCGTCATCACGACCGCGATGACGTTCCTCGGGTTGCAGCTTGGAGGAGTGGCGGCCCGCTTCGTTCGCATCCGCTCCGATCTCTTGGCCGGTCTCGGGCTCATCATCATGGCCGTCGTGCTGGAGCTGGAGTAGGGCAGCGCCGGCAACGTTTGAGACCCGCGGAGATCGCTTGGTACCTTCCCGGCATGGCTGTCCAGCAGCCCTGGCATCGCGGGTGCTTCGCTCACCTCGAGCCCGCCATCGAGCCGTAGGCGCGCATGCTCGCACGGCGCAGCTTCTGGCCCAGCTTCTTCTCCCGGATCGCAGCCCGCCGGCAGTGGGATGCCAAGGCCATCGACCTCGCCCCGGACGCCCGGGCGTGGCCCGGCCTCCCGGACGCGCGCCGCCACCGCCTCACCACGCTCCTCGCGAGCTTCTGCGTGGCCGAGGACGCCGTGGCCGAGCAGCTCGCGCCGTTCGGCGCTGCGGCCAAGCAGACCTCGCTGGCCTCGGAGGAGAGCTTGGTGGCCTGGGTCTTCTTCCTGCAGCGCCGCGATGAGGTGCGCCACGCGCTGCTCTTCGACCGCATCGCCGCCGAGGTGCTCGAGCTGCCCGGCGCCACCCCGGCCGAGCGGCGCGCCGCCGGCCGGGTCTACGTCCCGCCCGCGATACTCGAGCTCTTCGAGGTGCGGCTGCCCGAGCTGGCCGCCGAACTTGCGGCGGGCCGCACCGGGCTGAGTGAGGGCGTCGGGCTGTACCACATGCTGCTCGAGGGGATCGTCTTCGACGCCGGGCAGCGCGCGCTGCTCGACGACCTCGCCGACGGCGCGCTGCCTGGCGTGCTCGAGGGCGTGACGCGCGTCGCGCTCGACGAGCGCTGGCACATCGGCTTCGGCCTGCGCTGCCTGATCGAGGCCCAGCCCTCCGCAGCGTTCCTCGACGACCTGCCGGCGCGCGCCGCGGACGCCTCCGCAGCCTGGGGCGACGTCGTCTCCCCCGCCACGCGCGAGCGCATCGCGCGCAGGTGTAGCCGGCGGCTGTCGGCCGCCGGGCTGATCGAGGCCTGGGCGGCGGCGTAGCTCGGTCCGCTTCGCGCGGCGTCAGACGGCTGACGACGACCCGAAGGAGCCCGGGTCGCCCCTTACACCGGCGGCACCTTCAGGGGTACGCTTTGCCGCAAGTATCCGGACGCAAGGGGAGGAGTGCCGTGAGCCAGACTGCGCAGGCACGCTCCGTCGATTTGGACCGGCAGAATGGAGCGGCGCTCGGCCGAATCCTCGGCCGCGGAAGCATCGGACACGCCGAGGAGGGGCCTGACGGATCGATGCACGCCACGATCCGGATCCCGCCCGACGAGCTGGTCTTCGAGCCGGGGATCCTCGTGCTGCCTCATGGAGGCGAGGTCGAGCTCGAGCTCATCAACGATGACTTGAACACTCACTGCGCGGTCCTGCCGAGCAACGGCGACAGCCAATTCATATGGCTGGTCAACCACTCGCGCGGAACGGCCAACCTCGAGCTCGACGGCCCGGGGTATTACTGGTACGGCTCGCGTACCGGCAACGATGAGGGCCGTGGCCTGACCGGGGCGATCGTCGTGCAAGGGGACGCTCCGCCGGAGGCGCGTCAGGACCGCCCGCCGCAGCCGCGACCGTAGATCGACTCCCGGGCTCGACCACGAGCGTGGATAGGAGCATTTGATGGCAACGGGAACGGAGTACGTAGACGCAGGCAAGGCCGTCAACGCAGGGGCCCTGAGCGGCCTGGTCGGCAGTGCGCCGCCGGTGACCAAGGGCGTCACCTACGAGCGCATCCTCAACGCGCGCTCGGAACCGCAGAACTGGCTCACCTATTACGGCGCCTACGACGGGCAGCGCTACAGCCCGCTGGACCAGATCAACACGGAGAACGTCAGGCGACTCGCCCCCGCGTGGGTCTTCCAGTGCGGCTCGGTGGGCCTGCACGCGGGCAAATCGACGTACTCGTTCGAGACCGCGCCGATCGTCGTGGACGGAATCATGTTCGTGTCGGGCTGGGATGGCTGGGTCTGGGCCCTCGACGCCCGGACCGGATCCGAGCTGTGGCGCTACAAGCATGCGATCCCGTATGACACGTCGCTCTGCTGCGGCAACGTGAACCGCGGCGTCGCCGTGGCCGAGGGCAAGGTCTTCGTCGTCACCCTGAACGCCCATCTGCTGGCGCTCGACGCCGAGACGGGCAAGGTCGTGTGGGACCAGACCTACGGCGATGTGCGGGCCGGCGAGAGCGCCACGGTCGCTCCGTTGGTCGTCAAGGACATGGTCATCGTCGGGAGCTCCGGCGGTGAGTTCGGTGTGCGCGGCCACCTCGACGCGTTCAAGCGCGAGACCGGCGAGCGCGTATGGCGGACGTACATGGTGCCCAAGCCCGGCGAGCCCGGCTCCGAGACCTGGCCCGCGGACGGTGAGGCCTGGGCACGGGGCGGCGCGAACTGCTGGATCACGAGCACCTTCGACCCGGAGCTCAACCTCCTCTACGTGGGCACCGGCAACCCGGCACCGGACTTCGACGGAGCCGTCCGGGAGGGCGACAACCTGTTCACCGATTGCTGTGTCGCCGTCGATGCCGACAGCGGCCAGATCCGTTGGCACTACCAGTACACCCCGCACGACCTGTGGGACTACGACAGCACGATGGAGCACATCCTGTTCGAGTCCGACGGGCGCAAGCTGCTGGGGCACTTCGACAAGAACGGGTACTTCTTCGTCCTCGATCGCACGGACGGTCGACTCGTCCGGGTGGCGCCGTTCGTCGACCGCATCGACTGGGGCGAGATCGACGCCGACGGCAAGGTCACGCCGCTGAGGTACCCCGACGCGGAGGGCGATCCGGTTCACTTCTGGCCGGGTCCGGCGGGTGCCAAGGAATGGACGCACGCGGCGTACAGCCCGAAGACAGGACACTTCTACGTGCCGGTCCAGGATGTCGGTGCGACCGCCACACGGCGGCGCAGGGAGTTCAAGGAGAGCATTCCGTACTGGGGCGCGGGCGTCGCGGTCGACCTCGACGACATGGCAGGGGCCGTGAGCGCCTTCGATCCGTCCACCGGCAAGGAGGTGTGGCGCTGGCGCAACGACGTCCCGATGTGCTCGTCCGTGCTGGCCACGGGCGGTGACGTCGTCTTCGCCGGTGAGCCCACGGGCGAGCTCAACGCGCTCGACGCCCGCAGCGGGGAGCTGCTGTGGCAGTTCCAGTGCGGAAGCGGTCACCACAGCAACCCGACGACCTACAGCCTCGACGGAAGGCAGTACATCGCCGTGCCGACCGGGTGGGGCGCCTGGACCGAGGGATTCCTGCCCGGGATGCTCGGGGCGGGCCAGGGCAGCGCGCTGTTCGTCTTCGCACTGCCGGAGGAGTAACGGTACGTCACATGTAATGCGACAAGGAGCCGTGGTATGAGATGGATCAAGCCCCAATTTGAGTTCGTCGACCTCTGCTGCGAGGTCACCACCTACGTGTTCCGTCGGTAGCCACCCCCACTCCGTGGCGCCTGCGGAGTTCGTCGCTCAGCTCCGCGCGCAGGGGACCCGCTACCACAACCTCCACCCGTTTCACATGCGGATGGATGCGGGTGAGCTCACGCGCGGCGAGCTTCAGCGCTGGGTCGCGAACCGCTTCTACTACCAGCGGTGCATCCCGCTCAAGGATGCGGCCATCGTCTCGAACTGTCCGGACATCGAGGTGCGGCGCGAGTGGATCAAGCGGATCGTCGACCACGACGGCACCTCGGCCGGAACGGGCGGGATCGAGTCGTGGCTGCGGCTCGGCGAGGCGCTCGGCGTGCCGCGTGACGAGCTCCTGTCCGAGCGGCGGGTGCTCCCGGCGGTGCGCTACGCGGTCGACGCGTACGTGAACTTCGCGCGCCAGAGGCCATGGCTGGAGGCGGTGGCGTCGTCGCTGACAGAGCTGTTCGGGCCGGCTGCGATCCGCGTCCGCGTGGCGGCGCTCGAGGCGCACTATCCGTGGATCGATCCTCTGGGACTCGAATACTTCCGCAGCCGGCTCGACCGCGCGCCGCGTGACGCGCAGCACGCACTCCAGCTCGTCGTCGAGCGCTGCCTGACGCAGGAGCAGCAGGAGCGCGCCGTCGCGGCCCTCAGGTTCAAGACGGAGATGTTGTGGGCGCAGCTCGACGCGATCGAGCGGGGTGACACGCAGCCGGAGACGGCGGCGTGAACCGCCCTCGGCTCGTCGACGGCGCTCGCCTCCAGTACGACGACGTGCGCGAGGAGCACGTCCTGCTCGTTCCGGAGGGCGCCGTGCGCCTGAACGAGACGGCGGCACACGTGCTCGAGCTGTGTGACGGCGGCCGCTCGCCCGAGGAGATCGCCGCCGTTCTCTCGCAGCGCTACTCCGGCGCGGACGTCACCGAGGACGTGCGTGAGCTGCTCGGGGGGATGGTCGAGCACGGGCTGGTGGTCGATGCCGCCTAGGCCATACACGCTCGTCGCGGAGCTTTCGTACCGCTGCCCGTTGCACTGCCCGTACTGCTCGAATCCCGTCGCGATCCGCGGCGACCGCTACCGCGACGAGCTCGAGACCGAGCAGTGGCAGCGCGTCTTTCGCGAAGCGCGAGCGCTCGGCGTGCTCCAGCTCGCGCTGACCGGCGGCGAGCCGATGGTGCGCCGCGATCTGGACGAGCTCGTGGCCGCCGGGCGCGCGGCCGGCCTGTACTCGACCCTCGTGACGGCGGGCACGCTGCTGACGCGCCAGCGCGCCGTGCGCCTGAAGGAGGCAGGGCTCGACCACATCCAGGTCTCGATCCAGAGCCCTGACCCGCAGGAGAACGACCGGATCGCCGGCGTGCGCTCGTTCGAGAAGAAGATCGCGGCCGCGCGCGCGGCGCGTGAGCTGGCGTTCCCGCTCACGATCAACTGCGTGCTGCATCGCCAGAACCTCGACCGGATCGACGAGGTTCTCCGGCTCGCGGAGGAGCTCGACGCCCAGCGCCTCGAGCTCGCGAACACGCAGTACTACGGGTGGGCGGTCGTGAACCAGCAGGCGCTCGTCCCCATGCGCGCGCAGCTCGACCGCGCCGAGGAGGCGGTGAGGCGCTTCCGCGCGCGCGTCGGCCCGAGGATCACCGTCCTCTGGGTGCTCCCGGACTACTTCGAGGAGCTGCCGAAGCCGTGCATGGGCGGCTGGGGGCGGACCACGATGGTCGTCGCGCCGGACGGCGAGGTCCTCCCCTGCCACGCGGCATCGACGATCCCCGGACTCACGTTCCCCAACGCACGCGATCGCTCACTCGACTGGATCTGGCACGAGGCGGACGCGTTCAACCGCTTCCGCGACACCGGCTGGATGCAGGAGCCGTGCCGGTCATGTCCGCTCGGGCGCCAGGAGGAGGACTGGGGCGGCTGCCGCTGCCAGGCGCTCCGCTTCACCGGCGACGCCGCGGCGACCGATCCGGTCTGCCGGTTCTCGCCGCATCACGGCGCCATCGTCGCTGCCCGCGAGCCGGCACAGGCCGATGCCTTCAGATACCGGACGACGCGGCGGCCGGCGCGCGTCTGAGGCGAGGCTCAGGTCGTTCGGACGTGCGCGCTCGGATTCTCGGTTCCGCCGCCGGTGGCGGGTTCCCGCAGTGGAACTGCCGCTGCGAGACGTGCGAGGCGGCCCGCACGGGAACCGCCGCACGTCCTCGAACGCAGTCGTCGCTCGCGATCCGCGGGGCGGTGGGTCCGTGGTTCTTGGCCAACGCCGCGCCGGACCTCCGCCAGCAGCTGGAGCCGCTCGCAGCCGAGCCCGCGAACGGCGTGCGCGCCGCGCCGGTGGCCGGGATCCTCTTGACGGATGCGGAGATCGACCACACGGCGGGCCTGCTGCTCATGCGCGAGTCCTCGACGGCGATCCGGGCGTACGGGAGCGACGCGGTCCGCCGTGCCCTGACCGACGGCTATCCGGTGCTGCCGATGCTCGCCCGCTACTGCGGCGTCGACTGGCGAAGGCTCGATCCGGGGGACTCGCTCGTGATCGACGGGTCCTCGCTCGAGGTCGAGTCGTTCGCGGTCGGCGGCGACGCGCCGCGCTACCTGGCCGGGGCCGGAGCCGACGTCGAGGCCAGCGGATTCGTGTTCCACGACCGCTCGACCGGCGGCGTGCTCACGTACCTGCCGGGCCTCGCGCGGCTCGATGACGATGTGCTCGGCCGCCTCGCCGCGAGCGACGTGGCACTCGTCGACGGCACGTTCTGGCGCGACGACGAGCTCGTGCGCCTGGGGATCTCCGAGCGCACGGCGCGGCAGATGGGCCACGTGCCGCTCTCCGGCCCCGGAGGGACATTGGAGGCGTTCTCGCGGCTCGAGCGCCCGCGAGTGATCCTCGTCCATGTCAACAACACGAATCCGGTGCTCCTCGAGCGCTCGCCGCAGCGCGAGGCGGTCCTGCGCGCCGGAGCCGAGGTGGCGTACGACGGGCTGGAGGTGGAGCTGTGAGATCGTGTGACGTGCGCACACCCGACGCGCCAACGGGCGCGCTTCCTTGCTCCGCGCCGATGCGGCCGTGACGCTCTCGGGAGCGACCTGAGCGACACGCTGTACGTGTCGAGGACGGCAAGGTCGAGATCCGCCATGCACAACCGACATCCGCCGCCGCACGTCCGGGCCCTCGAGGCCCATCTGGGATCCCGCGACGTCGCGCGGGTCATCTACGGGGCGGTCCTCGGGCTGGCGCTGGTGGTCGCGCTCGAGCGGCATCCCCCGACCGCCGGCCAGACTCTAGGCGCGGTGATCGCGACCGCGCTGGCGGTCGGCCTGGCGGAGGTGTACAGCGAGTTCGTCGGCACGGAGGCGCGCGAGCGGCGGCATATCGGGCGCGCGGAGGTCCGCAGGCTGGCGGCCGAGGCCGTCCCCGTCACGTTCGGCGCCGGCTTTCCCGCGCTGTTCTTCCTGCTCGCCGCCGCCGGCGTGATCGAGCTCCAGGCGGCGTTCACGCTGGCGAAGTGGACCGGATTGGCACTGATCTGCGCGTACGGGTTCCTCGCGTCGCGGCTCGCCGGGTCGGGGAGCGGCGCAGCGCTGCTGCACGCGTCGGCGGTGGGCGCGATCGGAGGCGCGTTGATTGCGGTGAAGGCGCTGCTGCACTGATGCGCGCCGGCACACCCACCGAACCGAAGACGAGTGGTGATCAGACGACGGCCATGGCGTCGCCCGAGCCGGACCTCTCGGGGTCCGGCAGGCGCACCATGCGGAAGGAGTTCAAGAGCCCGGCGAGCGCGGCGAGGAGCGGGATCACGAGCGCGACTTGAAGGGCGAGCGGCCTGGCGTCGGTGTTGATCCGGACGATCTCGTCCTGGATCTCCTCGGGCTGGCCGGCGAGCTGCTCTTCGAGTTGCGTGTTGCTCATGACCTGGGCGTCGTGCTCGAGCACATGCGCGACGCGCTGCTGCTCGGCCTGGGGAAGGACGTCACTGGCCTGCGCTTTGTTCGTGAACGCGATCGAGAGCGTCGCGAGCATGATCGCTCCCGCGAAGGCCAGGCCGAACGACAGCCCGAACGACCCAGCCGCGGAGTTGACGCCGGCGGCCTCGCTGACGCGCTCGTCCGAGATCGGCGACAGCGTGTAGTTGTTGAGCTGGGACACCAGCAGGCCCAGCCCGGCTCCCGCGATCACGAGGGGAATCAGGAGGTACCAGCCGGAGTCGGCCCGCGGCACGGTCGCGATCAGCGCGAGGACCCCGAGCGTGACGAGCGCGAATCCGCCCCGGATGATGCTGCTGGGACGCCGCTTGCCCGCCTTCCTCCCGGCCAGGAGCGCGATCGCGAACATCGTGAGCGACAGCGGGGCGAGCGAGAGGCCGGCCTCCATGGCGTCGTACTCGAGCACCATCTGCAGGTAGATCGGAAGCGCGATCATCAAGCCGCCGAGCGCGATCTGCTGCAGCATCTGCTGCGAGACGCCGAGCCGGAAGTAGCGGGAGGCGAAGAGGTCCGGATCCAGCAGCGTCGGCTTGCCTTCGCGCTTGCGCCGCTTCAGCCACGTGACGAGCAGGGCCAGCGCCGCCGCACCGATCACGATCAGCGCTCCCACGGCTTCGCCGCCTTCCTGCCACACCAGGATGCCGAGCACGACGCCGCCCATGCCGACGATCGAGAGCACTGCCCCCACCGGGTCCACGCGCCGTGGTCCCGTGTAGGGCACGTCGCGGACGAGGTTGGCGCCGGACAGCACGATCGCGATCACGGCGGCTTCGAGCACGAACGCGACGCGCCACGAGAGATACGTGGTGATGAAGCCCCCGAGCAGTGGACCGACCGCGGCTGCGATCGCGGCCGCGGCCCCGACCATCGCGTAGACCTTCCTCTGCGCCGGGCCCTCGAAATTGCCGTGGATGAGCGATTGCATCGACGGCAGCAGCAGGGACGCGCCGAGCCCGCCCACGATCGCCCAGAAGATGATGATCACGGTCAAGCTCTGAGCGAGCGCCATCGCCAGCGCGCCGACCGCGTATCCGAGCAGGCCCAGCACATAGGCCCGCTTGCGGCCGAAGAGATCGCCGATCTTGCTCCCCGTCAGGATGAACGCGGCCGACACCAGCGCCTCGAGCGCGATCGCCGATTGCACGCCGCTGACGGTCGTGTCGAGATCCCGCGTCACCGCGGAGATCGAGACGTTCATCAGCGACGTGTCGACGACGAGCACGAACATCGCCATCGCGAGCAGGATCGCGAGCCGGGGAGTGCCGGCCGCCTCCGCAGGCGCGAGTGCGTCCCCTTGTGCGGTCATCGCCGGCCGGTCTCGGGTGGGAGCGAGCAGCCGTCAGTCGTTGTAGCGGACGCCGTAGGCGACGAGCCCGTAGACCGCGACCATGTCGAGCGCGAAGAGCGCGAGCGACCACCACGGGTAGGCGGGGATCGACAGCATCTGCGAGATCGCGTTCAAGGTGATGAAGACGATGCCGGTCCAGACGGCCCACTGCCGCCGGTTGAAGATGCCCAGGCTTGCGAAGATCATCCCGGCGCCGATGACGAGGGCGATCCAGCCCCAGAGGTTGAGGTCGCTGATGACGTAGTTCGCGTTGGCGACGAAGAAGTGGGCCTTGCCGATCGCGGCGATGCCCCAGATGACGTTGAGAACGCCCCCGATCAGCACCAGGATGCCGGCATACGTCAACCAGCCTTGACCGGTCTGAGTCTCGACGGCGATACGCGGGCTGCCTTGTGTCGTTGCCATCTTTGCTCCTTTCGCTCGGTTCGCGTCACGATCGCGAGTCCGCCGCGCGCGGCCAAGGGCGGACGCATGCGTCGTGGTGGGTGCGCGTATCCCGTCCGCACACCGGCACGTCTCATTGCCGCCGCCAAACCGCGGGCGCAGCATGAATCCATGACCGTCCTTTGGATCTTCGTGTCCGCGGTCCTCGTCGTGCTCGCGATCACGACCGTCGTGGACATCGCGCAGCGCAGCTACTCAGGCTGGGCCAAGGCCGGCTGGATCACGCTCGTGGTGATCCTGCCGCTGCTGGGGTCGCTGGTGTACTGGGTCGTCCGCCCCACGCCGCCCGGCCAAGCCGAGAGGACCCACCTCGCCAACGCTGACCTGCACCGCACGCGCGGCGAGCAGCTGTAGAGCGCGCCATGGCATCCTCCAGCCTCGATCGCGCGCCGCGCATCGGCGACGCCGATCTTCCCCGGTTCCTCGAGCTGCTCTCCGGATCCGACAGCGTCGAGCTCAAGCTGACCGTCCCCGAGTCCGACCAGCGCTCCGCTGTCCAGGTGCTGGGGATGGACCCGATCGACGCCCAGATCCGCCAGGTCTTCTTCTTCGACACGCCTGACCTCGCGCTCGACCGCGCCGGTCTCGTGGTGCGCGGGCGCCGAACCCAGCGCAAGGGCGACGACTCCGTGGTGAAGCTGCGGCCGGTCCTGCCGGAGGAGCTTTCCGTCGCCCTGCGGCGGTCGGCGGGCTTCAACGTCGAGCTCGACGCGCTCCCCGGCGGCTTCGTGTGCTCGGCGTCGTTCAAGGGCCGGCCGACCACGGGGTTGGTCAAGACCGTCGCCGACGGCCAGGCGCCCGTCCACAAGCTGTTCTCCAAGGAGCAGCGGGCGTTCTTCCGCGCGCACGCGCCCGACGGGCTCGAGCTCGACGACCTCGTGGTCCTGGGCCCGATCCTCGTGTTGAAGCTGCGACTCGTGCCGGAGCGCCTCGGACGCCGGCTGGTTGCGGAGGTGTGGCTCTACCCCGATGACTCCCGCATCCTTGAGCTCTCGACCAAGTGCCCTCCCGAAGAGGCCTTCCGCACAGCGGCCGAGACCAGGGCCTGCCTCACGCAGTACGGCATCGACCTCAGCGGCGCGCAGGAGACCAAGACGCGCCGCGCACTTGATTTCTTCGCGGCGCGAGCGGGGGCGGCGACATGACCGGCCAGCCCCCACAGCGCCGGCGCCAGGCGCTCGCCGTGACGCTGATCGTCGTCGCATCGATGCTCGCGTTCCTGGCGATCTTCGCGATCTGGGTCAACCGGCAGGTGCTCAACACGGACAACTGGACGCGTACGAGCACCCAGCTGCTCGAGCAGCCCGTCATCCGCGACCAGGTCGCCGCGCGGCTGACCGACGAGCTGTTCGCGAGCGTCGATGTGCAGCAGGCGCTCCGCAACGTGCTTCCGCCACGCGCCGACGCGCTCGCCGGACCGGTCGCGAACGCGCTCCGGACGCAGGTCGAGAAGACGGCCCGCAAGGCGCTCGTGCGCCCCGACGTACAGGCGCGCTGGGCGGATGCCAACCGCACGGCTCACGAGCAGCTCCTCGCGGTCCTCGCGGGAGGGGGCAGCACCGTCTCCACCGACCACGGGCGGGTGGTACTCGACTTGAGACAGCTGCTCGCGCAGCTTCAGCAGCAGACCGGCGTCGGCGGCCGCCTGCGCAAGGTGCTTCCTGCCAGCGCGACGCGCATCACGCTGTTCCAGTCCCGGCAGCTCGAGTCGGCGCAGCGGGCGGTCCGCATCCTGCGGCCGCTTCCGGTCGTGCTGATCGTCGCTTCGCTGGGGCTGTTCGCGGCGGCGATCGCGGTCGCCCCCGGGTGGCGGCGGCGGGCGGTGCGCGCGTATGGCATCGGATTCATCGCCGCGGGCGCCGCCGCGCTGCTCGTGCGCCTGGTGGCGGGCGACCAGGTCGTCGGCTCGCTCTCGAAGACTGCCGCGGCCGAGCCGGCGATCCGCGAGGTCTGGACCATCGCGACCGCGCTACTCGTCGAGATCGCCGTGGCGACGCTCATCTACGGCGCCGTGATCGTGCTGGGCGCATGGGTTGCGGGCCCCACCGCCTGGGCGACCGCGGTCCGCCGTGTCGTCGCGCCGTACCTGCGGTCGCCGGCGATCGCCTACGCCGCGCTGGCCCTCGTGGTCGCGGGCTTGATCTGGTGGGAGCCGACGCCGGCATGGCGCAACGCGCCGATGCTCCTGATCCTGATCGCGCTGCTGGCGGCCGGCGTCGAAGGCCTGCGGCGCCAGGTCATCCGCGAGTTCCCGACGGCGACGCGCGAAGCCGCGGCGCGCCGGCGACGTGAGCGCTGGGAGCGCTTCTGGACGGCCAGCCGCCGGCGCGGCGCGACCGCCCGGGAGACGGCGTCGCGCGCAGTGCAGTCGAGCTCGAGCGCGCTGGCCGCAGGGCGAGAGTCCGCCGCGAGCCGGTTCTCCTCCTCGTCGTCATCGTCGGGCGACGCCCGGCTGGAGGAGCTCGAGCGGCTCGGCCGGCTGCGCCAGGCGGGAGTGCTCAACGACGACGAGCTCCGCGCGGAGAAGGAGCGCATCCTGCGCAACGGGCAGCAGCCGTCCGACGCCGATCAGCTGCCGGCGACGCAAAGCTGACGCGAGCGTCGCCGGCCCCTCGCGGCTCAATGAGCCGCGAGGGCCTGCTCCTTGATGGCCTGGAACTCAGACCGGTCGATCGCGCCCTTCTCGAGCAGCTCCTGCGCCTTGGCGATCTCGGTCGCCGCGCCGGCGCCGCCGCCGTTATCAACGGCGACCGCCCTGACGTGGTCGTCGAACTGACGCTGCGACACCTGAGCGCGCTCGAGGTTGCGCTCGGCGATGCCGTCGTGCTGGGCGATCAGATACGCCAGCACACCGATGAACGGGAGCACGATCATCAGGACGCACCAGGCCGCCTTGGCCCAGCCGCCGATGTCGCGCCGGCGGAAGACGTCGGTGAAGATGATGACGATCATCCAGATCCAGATCACCCACGTGAAGAAGATGATCATCGTCCAGAGGACGTCGAGGAAGGGATAGTCGGCGGCTAGCAGCATGTGGGCGCTCCCCTAGGCGGGATCGATATCGATCGGATTCTCCGGCCGCGTGATCGGCCCGCCAAGGCGGCACGCATCCCCACGTGGGTGGTGCCGCCATGACGGTCGCGTTCACCCACATCGGATGACGACGCCGCGGGCGTGACCGAGGAGCGTTCCGTGCGACCCGAAAGGAGGCCGCCATGGCCGTCGAACCCTCCGAGACACCAGTTCTCGACTTGCTGGCCGGCATGACCGCGCAGTCGTTCGAGGCGTCCAGCTTGGACCCGGCGACGCTGATGCTGGCGCGCATCGCCGCGCTCGTCGCCGTGGATGCGCCGCCGGCCTCGTATCTGATGAACCTCGGCGCCGCCACCGAGGCCGGCGTCGACGTCGAGCAGGTCCGGGGAGTCCTGACGGCGGTCGCGCCTATCGTCGGTACCGCGCGCGTCGCCTCGGCCACCGGCAACATCGTGCGAGCGCTGGGACTGGCGCTCGAGTCGGCCGAGCTCGACGAGTAAGCGTCACGCGGCGACGGGCGTGCGCGTCTCGGTCGCCGACTCGTGGCGCCGGCGCAGGGCGAGCAGGCGCTCGGTGAGCCAGGAGATCAGCGCGCTCAGGAGCATGCCCACGATGCCGTAGACGATCATGGCGAACAGCACCGAGGTGTCGAGCACGGAGTCGCCGTTGAGCTTGACCGGTTCGAAGATCCCCCGGAACGGTGCCATCACGCGCGCCAGGCTGCGGTAGACCCACTCCGCGAACGGCGCGTCGGGGTTCGCGCCGAACAGGAGCAGGAAGAAGCCGAGCACGAGGATGATCAGCGCGATCAGCACGAAGGCGTACACGAGGTAGCTGAGGCCGCGCGCGACCCGCACGGTTGTGATGGTTGCGTTCCCCATGCACCTATCGCAGCCGACCGCCCGCCGGCCCGCAAGGATGCGCGCTTCCCTCGCGCCCGGGAGGCGTGCAGGCGGCCGTGCGCGCAGTGGTGTGCGCGCCCCTCGCCTGGGCCGGTGAGCCTCCTTGGCCGCCGCCCCGGCCGCGGCCATGCTGGCGACACGTGAGCACGGAGACGGTACAGGCGCTCCACTCGGGCCGGAGGCGCCCCCGCGGCGCGGCCGCCGAGCCTACGGTGCGGCAGGACGCCGGGCCGCCGCGGCTGCCCGCCGGCATCGTGCCGCGCGCCGCCCTCGTGCGCCGGCTGCTGGCCTGCCGGGACGCGCCGGTCGCGACCATCGTGGCGCCGGCCGGCTACGGCAAGACCGCGCTGCTCGCGGAATGGGCGTTGCGCGACGGCCGTCCGTTCTCCTGGTCTGCGCTCGACGGCGGCGACGGCGCGGCCGCGACGGTGCGCTCGATCGAAGCGGCGGCCGCGTCCGGGGCGCCGCAGGTGATCGTGCTCGACGACGCCGCGCTCGCGCCCGCCGACGCGGTCGCCGACATCCTCCAGGCGGCGGCCCGGCTGCCGCGCGGCGTGATGCTGGCGGTGGCCTCGCGCGGCGATCTCCCGGCACCGATCGGCCGGCTGCGAGCCCACCGCCTGATGCTCGAGATCACGCGGCGCGACCTCGCCATGGGCCGGCTCGAAGCGGCGATGCTGCTCGATGGTGCCGGACTGCGATTGGATGCCGAGCAGGTCGATCTCCTGCTCGCGCGCACCGAGGGCTGGCCGGCCGCGCTCTATCTCGCCGCCCTCTCGGTCGCCGATGCCTCCGACGCCGGAGCGGCCATCGCCGGGTTCGACGGCGCGGACCGGTTCGTCGCCGAGTACGTGCAGGGCGAGCTGCTGGCCCAGCTTGCGCCGTCCCAGCGCACGTTGCTGCGCCGCAGCTCGATCCTGGACACGCTGTCGGCCCCGCTCTGCGACGCGGTCGCCGGAGCCCGCGGCTCGGCCGCCGCGATCGAGCAGCTCCTGCACGCAGGCCTGCCGGTCGAGCGGGTCGACCGGCAGGGGACGGTGTTCCGATGCCACCCGCTGCTCGTACAGGCTCTTCGGGCCGAGCTCGCCCGGGTGGAGCCCGGGCTCGACCGCACATTGCATCGCCGCGCCGCCGTCTGGCTTGCCCGCGAACGGGAGCCGGGCGCGGCGATCCATCATGCGATCGCCTCCCGGGACGCGCGCCTGGCGGGCTCCTTGATGTGGTCGCTCGCGCCCGCCTACGCCCTCGATGGCCGCGAGACCACGCTGGCCGAGTGGCTGCGGTGCTTGATGGCGCGCGAGATCGTCGCGCACGCGCCGCTCGCGCTCACCGCCGCCGTCTGCCACGTCGCGCAAGGGCGGCGCATCGAGGCGCTGCGCGCGGTCGAAGCCGCGGAGCGGGCGCTGCAGGAGCTTCCGAGTGCCCCGGGGTGGGTGGCCGCAACCGCGCTCCTGCGCGCGGGCATCGCGCGCCACGGCATGCGGCAGATGGCCGACGACGCCGCACGCGCATGCGAGCAGGCACCGCCGGGCGGCGCGTGGCAATCGCTGGGACTGCTCCTCGGCGGCATCGCACAGCAGCTGGCCGGGGACGTCGGGGCGGCCCGCGATGCGCTCGAAGAAGCCGCAGTCCGGACCGATGGCCGGGTCGCGGCCGTCGCCGCGGTGGCACATGCCCAGCTCGCGCTGGTCGCGGCCGACCTGGCCGACTGGGACGAGGCGGAGCGCCAAGCGCAGGCCGCGTCGGCGTCGCTGTCCGGGAACGGTGCGCCGCGCCCGGTGCACGCGCTGATCCTCGCCGTGACGGCCGTCGTCGCGGCCAATCGCGGAGAGACCGAGCGAGCGAGCCGCGACGCCGCCGGCTCGCTGCGGCTGGTCCTGCCGCGGGCGGACTTCCCGCCATGGCTGCTCGCCGAGACGCACGTGTGGCTCGCTCGCGCCGAGATCCGCCTCAGCGATGGACCCACCGCCCGGATGCTCCTCGGTCATGCCGCCCGGCTTCAGGCCCAGGTACCCGACGCGCCGCTGCTCGCTCGCTGGGTGCACGACGGCTGGGCCCGCGCGGACGCCTTCGCCGCCAGCGCGGGCGGCGACGGGCCCGCGCTCACGAACGCCGAGCTGCGCGTGCTCAGGCTGCTCGAGAGCTGCATGTCGTTCCGCGAGATCGGCGAGCGCCTGCACGTGTCGCCCAACACGGTCAAGACGCAGGCGCTTGCGGTCTATCGCAAGCTGAACGTCTCGTGCCGGTCCGATGCCGTGTCGCGCGGCCGCGTCGCGGGCCTGATCGGCGGCTGACGGACGGCGCGGCGCCGCTCCTGCACGTACACGACCACCGTTCCCGCGAGGCGGTCGTGCAGCGCGCGGCGCCGGCCGTCGACGAGGATCAGCAGGAACCCCGCGCACAACGGCAGCGCGGAGAGCGGCAGGGCCAGGGCGCGCAGCGCGGCGCGGCCCGCGTGCACCGGTCGCCCGGTGGACGCCTCCCGCACGGCGATGCCGAGCAGCCGGTTGCCGGGGGTCTGGCCGCTCGCCGACCAGAAGAAGACGAAGTAGGCCAACGTCCATGCCAGCGCCGCCACGGCTCCGATCGCCGCGATCACGCTCGTCACCTGCTGCGGGATCTCGAGCAGCGACAGGCAGAGCGCGATGACGGCGCCCACGAACCAGGCGACGGCGTTGATGATGGCCGCGTCGGCCGCGAACGCCAGCGTCCGGGTGGCGAGTCCCGCGTAGAGCGGCGAAGCGACGCCCGCCCCGCCCTCGCTGCGCGCATCCGCCGTCATGTCGCCGACGGCGCCTCGCCGGCGCCGGGTCGCGGCCGGCGGCGCAGCAGCCGCCGGGCGGCGCGTTCGAGCCGGACGTCCGCCGTGCGCGATCGCTCGCGGATCTCGCCGGTCACCTGGTCGGCGAACCCCGCGCCCTGCTGCGTGATGGCCTCGGACACCGCCGGGCTCTGCGCGATGTCGTCGATGAGGGTCCACATCGCCTCGCTGGTGCGCATCCGCCGGACGACGTCGTCGGCGATCCGGGCGGCGGCTTCGTCGACGACGCGGCTCTCGACCACGCGCGTGATCATCCGCTCCATCCCCGGGCTTTCGAGCGCTGCCGTCAGGAGCTGCTCGGCCCGCGGGCTCTCGAGCACCAGCTCGACGATCCGCTCGAGCTCCGGCCCTTCGAGCAGCCGCGCCGCCAGCTGCTCGGCGATGCCGCCCGCGAGCAGGCGGTCCGCGATGAGCTGCGCTCCACCGGCGACGTCGAGGCCATCGAGGGTGCGATCGAACACGCCTTCGGCCATGACCTCCTGCGTCACGCGCTCGACGACCTCGAAGCGCACGAGATCGCGCGTGATCACGCCGACGAGCCGGCCGCCCAGCGCATGGTCGACGGCGCGCTCGGCGGCGTCGCTGTCCAGCAGGCGCGCGACGGCCTCGTCGGTGTAGACGGACGTCAGCGCCCCGTCGAGCAGGACGAGCGTCCGGCGGCCGACCTCGGAAGCGAGCTGCCGCCGCGCCCCGCGCTCGACCCGGCGCGCGGCGGCCCAGGCGCCGGCGGCCGGGCGGGTGGCGAGGGTACCGGTGGCCAGGCCCGCCGCTGCGAGTCGCATGACCGCGCCGGGGATGCGCGTGGACGGCATCGACCCGCTCAACTGTTCAGCAGCTTGTGCTTCTCGGCTTCGAACTCCTCATCGGTGAGGATGCCGTCGTCGCGCAGCGTCGCGAGCTCGCGGAGCTTCGCGACGCGATCGGGGCCGGCCGGAGCCGGGGGCGGCGCGGCCTCTGGCGGAGCGTCGTAGTACTCCTCCTGAGCGCCCCAGCGTCTCGCCTGCCGGCGCGACACGCGATTGCTGACGGCGGTGGCGGTGCCGGCGACGACGGCGGTGCGGGCGACGCCGCGGAGCAGTCCGGGCATGGTGACTTCCTTTCGTCTCAGTGAGCGGCCTCGACGACGTCGAGCGAAGCGAGGAGTTCGTCGGCGGGGATGCGCCCGGTCGCGACGAGCTGCCCGCCGGAGCGGCGCAGCGCCGCGGCGATCGGCGCGATGAAGCGGTTCTCCCACACCAGCACGGCCGCCGTGGTGCCGGGGGCGAGCGCGGACGCCGCCTCTTCGAGATCCTCGGTGCTGAGCAGCCCGGACGACGCGCCCTCGAATTGCATGAAGGCGTCGTCGTTGGAGAACGACCCCAGGTCCAGCGTCCTGGTGGTGCCGTCCTCGTCCCTGGCGAGGAACGCGATGTCGAGGATGCGGATGATGCCGTGCTCGACCAGGTCGATGATCATCGGCGCCGCTTCGCCGCTCGGCCCCCCGGTCGGCCACTCGAGCACCACGTAGTCGATCGGGCCGAGCTCCTCGAGCATGTCTTGCGTCATCGTTGCCTCCTTCGTCGGGAGGCTGACGATCCGCCGCCGGCGGTCCCGCCGCATCATCCCATCGGGGTGAGGCAGGGCCGTGCGTCGCGTGGTGACCTCGATGCATGTCCGAAGACCGGCACCCCGTGCTCGTGGCCTACGACGGATCCGCCGAGTCCCAAGCCGCGGTCGAGGCCGCGGCGGAGCTCTTCCCGGACCACCGGCTGGTCGTCGTCAGCGTGTGGGAGCCGGGCCTCGCGATGGCGATGGTCTCGACCACCGACATCACCGGCGCCGGCTATGTCGTGCCGACGCCGGAGCAGATGGCGCGGGTGGACGGAGCACAGCGCGACCGCGCCACCGGCGCCGCCGAGTCCGGCGCGCAGCTCGCCCGCGACCGCGGAGTTGCGGCGGAGGCGCTTCCCGTAGCGGACGAGAAGGACGTCGTGGACACGATCGCCGCGATCGCCCGGCGACTCGATGCAAGCGCCGTCGTCGTCGGATCGCGAGGCCTCGGAGCGTTCAAGTCGGGCCTGTTCGGTTCGACGTCGCGCGGGCTGCTGCGGCGCCTCGAGCGTCCCGTGTTGGTCGTCAAGGCGCCGGAGTAACCGACCAGGAGGAACTCGAATGTGCCGCTGGAACGCCTACTTCGGCCAGCCGCTCGTGATGGAGGAGTTGCTGTTCCGCACCGAGCACGGTCTCATCGACCAGAGCCGGCACGCGCGCATGGGAGTCGAGACCACGAACGGCGACGGATTCGGCCTCGGCTGGTACTCGTCCGGCGACCGCCGGCGTCCTCGGCGCTATCGCAACATCTCCCCGGCGTGGAGCGACGCCAACCTGCGCGACCTCGCCGCCCACATCGAGTCGCCGCTGTTCCTCGCCCACATCCGCGCGACGACCGGGACGCCCGTCCAGCAGACCAACTGCCACCCCTTCCGCCATGGGCGCTGGCTGTTCGTCCACAACGGCGCGATCAACGGCTTCCATGAGATCCGGCGCGATCTGCTGCTGCAGGTCGACCGGGAGCTCTTCGAGGGCATCGTCGGCTCGACCGATTCGGAGGTGCTCTTCTACCTCGCGCTGTCGTGCGGCCTCGAAGAGGATCCGATCGGCGCCGTCGAGTGCGCGGTCGGCCGGATCGAGGCGGCGGCCGAGGCCCACGGGATCGAGAACGCGGTCCAGATGACGCTGGGCTTCAGCGACGGCGAGCGGCTGTGGGCCGTGCGCTACTCCACGGAGGGGCACTCGCGGACGCTGTTCGTCTCCGCCGACCGCGAGACCGTGCAGTCGCTGCACCCGGACAACCCCCGCTTCGCGCGTCTGACCGACGAGGACCGCATCATCGTCTCCGAGCCGCTCTCGGACCTGCCCGGCGTCTGGGTCGAGGTCCCGGAGTCGACGGCGTTGATCGTGCAGCCCGGCGAGGACGAGCGGCGGCCGTTCCATCCCCAGGCGCCGGCTGTCGAGCACATCGCCGCGGCGACGTAGAGATGCGATGACGAAGACGGAGCCGTCTCGCCCGGAGGAGGACCACCAGATCCGCTCCGACGAGCTGACCGGCGTCTTCGCCGTGCGCGCGTGGATCTTCGACCTCGGCGTGACCTCCTGGCTGCTGGTCGGGATCACGCTGCTCGCGGTCGCCGTGGTGTGGCTGCTCTCGCTCACGCACGCGATCGTCTTCCCCGTGGTCACCGCGGCGATCCTCGCCTCCGTCCTCTCTCCCGTGATCGGCGCGATGCAGCGACGCGGTCTCCCGCGCAGCGCGGCCGCCGCGATCGTCCTGCTCGGCGCGATCGCGCTCGCAGTGCTGCTCACCGTGGTCATCCTCGCGGGGATCGGCAGCCAGTCCGCCGAGCTCCGGGACGACCTCCACGCGGCGGCCGGCACGCTCCGCGGCTGGCTGCAGGACGCCGGCGTCGACGCCGACCATGCGGCGCGTGCGCAGGCCGATGGGAGCACCGCGGTCGGCGACGCGTTCCACACGCTGCTCACCGGACTGGCCGGCGGACTCGGCGCGCTCGCGTCGCTCGCCGTGTTCCTCTCCTTCACGGCGCTGAGCCTGTTCTTCCTGCTCAAGGATGGACCGCTCATCCGCGCGTGGACGGAGCGCCACATGGGCGTCCCACGGTCGGTCGCGCACGCGATCACAGGACGGACGCTGCAGTCGCTGCGCGGATACTTCGCCGGGGTCACGGCGGTTGCGGTTTTCAATGGCGTGGTGATCGGCCTCAGCGCCGTGGTGCTCGGGGTCCCGCGCGCCGGCTCGATCGCGATCGTGAACTTCGTCACCGCCTACATCCCGTACCTCGGCGCCTGGTCGGCCGGCGCCTTCACCGTCCTGATCGCCCTCGGCTCGAAGGGATCGGGGACCGCGCTCGCGATGGCGGTGATCTCGCTGCTCGCCAACGGGGCGCTGCAGCAGCTGATCCAGCCGCTCGCATACGGCGCCGCGCTCGACATGCATCCCCTCGGCATCCTCATCGTGACGATCGCCGCCGGCAGCCTGTTCGGCGCGATCGGGCTCATTCTCGCGGCGCCGCTCACCTCCGCGGCGCTACGCGTCTCCGCCGACGTCGCGCGCGCCCGCGCGCCGGATCAGCCGGTCGCGACCGGCCGGGGAGCCGAGGTCGCCGCCGGCGGCCCCTGAAGCGCCCGGCGCCAGCTCCACAGCAGCTCGTGCACCGCGGCGGCGCCGACGATCGGACCCGACGGCGGCGCGAACATGGCCGGAGCGAGGATGAACGCCCGCGTCTGCGGCCCACCGAGGCCCCCGTGGAACGAGATCAGCTCCTCGAAGGCGCAGCCCTCGTCCAGGACGGGGTTGTAGAAGCTGCCGACCATGATGTCCGCGACGTGCTCGAAGCCGTCGGTCCGCCGCAGGTGCGTGGCAGCCGTGGCCCCGAACGGCGCAAGCGGATCGCTTCCGTCGATGCGGCGCTCGTCGAGGTAGTTGGCGCCGGCCTCGCCGAGGACGACGGCGCCGTGCTCGCCCGAGTGGACGAGAAGCCAGCCGACATGCGGATGGTCCCGGAGCGCGCCGAGGAGCCGCGGATGGCGCTCCTCGATCTCCTCGAGGGTCAGGCGCCGCCGGCGCTCCATCAGGTAGACGAGGCCGAGATTGCCCGAGCCGAGGACCACGACGTCCCGGTCGGAGACGTCGTTCTTCGAGCGTCTGGCCGGCGGGTGCCCGGTCGCCTCGTCGACCGCATGCCGGATCATCGCGTTCTGCTCGTCGCCGCCCGCGACGCCCGTCACGACGCCGCCGCCTAGCGACCGCTCGACCAACTCGTCGAGACCGTATCCGTTGCGCTGCCTGAACGTCGCGCCCTGCGTCTGCCCGTGATCGGACAACACGACGATCTCGTACGGCCGCGGCGCGAACCGCCTCGCGCGAGCGATGCGCGCGAACTGCTGGTCGAGCTTGCGCAGCGCCTCCAGGGTGTCGGCCCGCTGGAGACCCGAGTGGTGCGCGACCTCGTCGTAGCTCGCGAACGTCGCGTAGACGGCCGGCCGGCCGCGCATCATGTCGGTCAGCACGGCGAAGACGATGAGGTCGCGGATGACGACGCACATCGCGGCCCGCATGAGCGGATACGTCCCTCCCCTGTGCCCGCGCGGACGGACGTTCCGCCGCGCGGCGCGGAGCGAGGCCGAGAGCTCGAGCGCGAGCTCCCAGCCGAACAGCACGAGCGCGCGCGTGACGTTGAACCCGTTCGCGAAGAAGGCCCGGTATCCGGGGTTGGCACGCCGCTCCTCGTCCATCCGGCTGACGGTGAGGACCGTCTCGCGGGCCTCGCCGGACAGCAGGTTGCCCCGGCTCGTCCCGCCGTCGACGAGCAGCCCGCGCCCGGTCGCGCAGCGCCGCTCGATCGCAGCGCAGTCGCCCGGCGATGAGCAGGCGACCAGCCTCCCCGTGTCCTTCTCGACCCAGCGGAACGCCGGGATGTCGTCGTTGGACCCCAGCAGGATGCCGGCCTGGCTGGCCCCCGTCTGCGACGAGAGGTCGGTCTCCCACTCGAGCAGGCGATAGCCGTCCTCGGCGACCCATCTCGCCAGCGTCGGCGCGCTGCCGTCGCGCATCGCGTCGCGCAGAACGGTGAGTGCGAGGCCGTCGATCTCGAGGAACAAGATCCCGGGGACGTCCGTACGGTCCGACGTGCCCTGGCGACGCGCGATGCGCCGTGTCACGCGCAGCGCGTATTCATCGTCGTCGTTGGTCCCGAGCGCGATCTGGAGGCAGAGGCTCACGGCGGAGACCGTCAGCGCGGCGAGCAGCGCGTCGCCGAACGTGTCGATCCGGATGTCGTCCGGAAGCGCGTGGGCAGCCAGCTGCAGCACGAGCGCGTCGCCGGCGAGCGCGAGCAGGAAGCCGGCGGCGACGGTGAAGGGCAGGCGGAGCGCGGCGAGCAGCGGCGGAAGCAGCGCGTTCAGGACCGCGACGGCCGCCGCGACCGCGAACGCCGCGCGGGAACCTGTCAGCGCGACGCCCGGGAGGAGCCAGGAGGCCGCCCCAACCGCTGCGGCGCCGATCGCCCAGGAGAGCACAAGCCGTCCGATCCGCAAGCGCGGGATCTCGGGCTGCCAGCGAGGCTGCTGCCCCCAGGGCGGAGCTGAGGGGGCCGGCGTCTTCATGCGATCGGATTCCAGACTCTCGAATGGTGAGCGAATGACACCGTAATGCCTCCGCGCCCGGTGCCCCGCACGGTGGTGTGCGTGTGCCGCGTTCCGTAGCACTCCTGAGCGCTCGGAGGTAGTGTCGGTTCATGTCGATCCGCATCGCGCTCGGCGATGACAGCCTGATCGTCCGGGAAGGGGTTCGTCAACTGCTCGCCGGCGACCCGCAGATGGAGATCACGGCGACCGTCGGCGACGTGGCCGCGTTGCGCGAAGCGTGCGACCGGGACCCTCCCGACGTGGTGGTGACGGACATCCGGATGCCGCCGACCAACACCGACGAGGGGATCAGGCTGGCGACCGAGCTGCGCGACAAGCACCCGGAGATAGGCGTCGTCGTGCTCAGTCAGTTCTCTGACCCCATCTACGCGCTCGCCCTGCTCGACAGGGGCTCCGACCGCCGCGCCTACCTGCTCAAGGAGCGCCTGCACAACCGCGCGGAGCTGACCGCCGCCATCCGCGCCGTCCATGAGGGGGGCTCGATGATCGATCCCAAGATCGTCGAGACGCTGGTCCACGCGCGGACGCAGGCCGCATCGTCGCCGCTCAACGAGCTGACGGCCCGCGAGCGCGAGGTGCTCGGCGAGATCGCCCAGGGGAAGAGCAATACGGCGATCGCCGAGTCGCTCTTCTTGACCAAGCGCGCCGTGGAGAAGCACATCAATGCGATCTTCATGAAGCTCGGCCTCGCGGATTCGCAGGACGCCAGCAAGCGCGTCAAGGCGACGCTCATGCTCCTGGCCAACGGCGGCGCCGAGCCGTACGAGACGGTCTGAGTCGCTCCTAGGCGGCAGAGAAGGCGTCCTTGCAGTCAGCGGTGATGCGCTTGAGCTGCGAGACCACCGCCGCCGCCTGGTCGCGCACGTTGCCGCCGCTCGTCAGACCGCTGAGCGTGGACACATAGGCCCTCGCACAGCCGGCCGCCACGCCGGCCTTCGACTCCGCCACGCGCTGTTGCGCGTCCGCTTTCGCCGCCTGCGCGTTCGCCTTCGCGGTCTCGCCCTTCGCCGCGATCGCGTCCTGCGCGGCTGCGCCCGCATCCTTGGCGGCCTGCGCCCCGGCGTCCGTCGCGCTCTTGATCTGCTGCTCGGCGGCGGCAAGGTCCGCGTTCGTCGCGCCGATCTGCGCTGCGAGCGCCCCGATGACCGAGGTGATCGCCGCGCGCGCCGCGCCGCCGTCCTGTGCGCTCTGGTCGACCTGCGCCTGCAGCCGGTCGACGTCGCTGCGGGCGCTGTCCAGGTCGGACTGGGTCTTGAGCCCCCAGACCAGCAGGCCCACGGCGATGACCGCGAGCGCCACGCTGACCCACAGCCATGGGCTGCGGCGCTTATGGGCCGGCTCGCTGCCGGCCGGCTGTGGCTCGACCGTGGTCATGCCACCATGCTCATGCGTCGCCCGCGCTCGAGCCATCGTGCCCGCGCGTGCGCGACGGTGGTGCGCGCATGTCGCCGCCCGGCGATCATCCGCTTCGGGTGATGCAGCCGCCCGAGAGCGTCTGGACGCTGGACCGGCCATGGAGCTCGAGATGGCAGCGCGTGCCGCGACGGCGAACGGATCCAGCGTCCTCTTGGTGGCGTACGTCGCCTTCGTCTGGTGCTCGGCGGTGGGTTCGGCGGTCGCCCTCGCGGTTCGGGGCCGGCGCGCGGAGCTGCGCCGGCTTCGCCGCTGCCCGCGGTGCGCGCAGCGCGCCGTGCGCGCCGTCGAGACCTTCAGCGTCGACGCGATCTTCGTGGAGGTTCGGATCGAATGCGGGCAATGTGGCATCGCCCGGCGCCTCGTCGTCGCCCGCGGCGACCTGTGCGACCTCGTCCGCAGGCTCGAGCGAGACCGGCGCGCGATCGGCGGCTACGCCGTGGTCATGACGCGCGCCCGGACGCGAAGCGACTTCGAAGGCTTCATGCGCGAGCTCCGCGACGACATCGTCGGCGCGGACGACTTCATGGCGCTGACGGGCCCGCGGTCATGACGGGCCGAGCGCCTCGGCATGCGAGATCAGCGCCGCGGTGGTCTCGCTCGCCCCGCGCGGCAGGATGAGCACCGGGCAGGCGGCCTGCTCGGCGACCTTGCGCGACACGCTGCCGAGGATCGTCGCGCGCCGCGGGCCGTGCGCCCGCGAGCCCATGACGAGCAGGTCGACGTGCCGGGATGCCGCGATGAGCCCGTCGGCGGGGTCGTTGTAGAGGATGTCCACCTCGGCGTCGACGCCGTGCGCCATCTCGGCCAGCGCCTGCTTGAGCCCCAGCTGCTCGGCCATGCCGTGGCGCGCCTCAGCCGCCTGGTCGGGATCGACGTCGCGATGCTGCTCCGCGAGCATTCCGTGCCCCTGTTCGGTCGCAAGCTTGGGATCGAGCACCGCGAGGGCGCGGAGCTTGACCGAGCCCGAGCGGGCCAGCGCGGCGGCGGACCGCAGTGCCTCACGGCCCTCGGGCGTCGGCACGAACGCCGCGCCGATCACCCGCACGCCCTCCTCAGGACGACGGTAGCCCTGCGGCACGACCGCGACCGGGCATGCGGCCGAGTGGATCACCCGCTCGACGTTGGTGCCCAACAGCGCCGAGCCGGCCGCGCCGCGGTGCGTGGAGCCGAGCGCGATCATCTGCGGCGCCAGCTCCTTGAGCGCCGCGGTCAGACCGCCGCCGACCGTGCGCGCCTCGCGCACAACCACCTCGGCGGCGACGTGGCGGCGCTGCAGCTCGACGCGGAGATGCTTGATCGCGGCCCCGTCGTCGTCGATGTCTCCCGCGAGCCGGCGCACGAGCGGGCCTCCCTGCCGGATGGCGAGGATGGTGAGGGGCGCGCCGGTGATCCTGCTCGCCGCGATGCCGAACTCGACCGGCTCCCGGCCGGGGGAGCGCGGGCTGAACGCGGCGAGGATCGGCGCCTGACGAGCGTCTTCGGTCATGCCACGACGCTAATCGCCGGCGTGGTGGAGCCATCACCTCAACCGGGTGATGTCCGGCTGCATCCGTGCCGCCACCATGCCGCGACGATCACCTCTCGAAGGAGTCCACCATGACCTCAGCAGTCTCTCCGGGCGCCGGAACCGCGGCGGCCGGCTCATCGGGCGTTCGCGCCGTCGAGCGCGAGATCGGCCGCTACTGGTGGCTGTGGCTGGTCACCGGCGTCGCCTGGGTGTTCGCCGCGCTGGTCATCCTGCAGTTCGATGCGGCCTCGATCACGACGATCGGGATCATCGTCGGCTGCATGTTCGTGTTCGCGGGCGCCCAGCAGCTGGTGCTCGCCACGCTTGCGGATCGACTGCGCTGGCTGTGGGCGATCGTCGGCGTGCTGTTCCTGGTGTTCGGCGTGGTCTGCTTCGCGAACCCTGAGAACACGTTCGCCGGCCTGGCCGATCTCCTCGGGTTCCTGTTCCTCACCGTCGGCGTCTGGTGGATCATCTCCGCCTTCCTCCAGCAGTCGGACAACCCCGTGTGGTGGCTCGGCCTCATCAGCGGCATCCTCATGTGCATGCTGGCCTTCTGGACGGCCGGCCAGTTCTTCCTCGAAAAGGCCTACACGCTGCTGGTCTTCGCCGGGATCTGGGCGCTGATGCACGGCGTCACCGACATCGTCCGCGCGTTCAGGGTGCGGATGGCGCGCGATCTGAGCTGAGCACCGGGGTCTCCGGCGGTGGTGCGCGCACCATGCTCGGCACGCGCGGGATGCTCACTCCCCCCGATGACACGTGTACGCCGCCTCGCCCACCGCCTTGCACGGTGGGAGCCTGATGTGCAGGCGCGGACGGGTACGACGTCCGTACGGGAATGTCGATCGTGATGGAAGGACCGAGGATGTACACGCTCACGGTGTGGCGATCGCCGGCTCCCCAGGACGCGGAGGCGCACGTGCTGCCTCGGCTCGAGCAGCTTGTGGGCGACGGCGTGGCCGTCGTGGAGGACGCCGCGCTCGTGAGCTGGCCGGCCGGCCGGCGGAAGCCCTCGACGCGCGAGCTCGGGAGCCTCTCCGGACCCGGGAGCCTCTGGGGCGGGTTCTGGGGAGTCCTGCTCGCCCTGGTCTTCCTCACGCCGATCGCCGGGCCCGCGTTCGGCGCCGCCGCCGGCGCGATTGCCGGCTCGCTCTCGGACTTCGGCGTCGAGGACGACTTCGTCATGCGTGTCCGAGAGCAGGTGACACCCGGTTCATCGGCCGTCTTCGTCCTTGCCACCGCAACCGCGGCGGAGCGCCTCGCGGCCGAGCTCGACGGGCTCGCCATCACGACGGTGCGCTCTGAGCTCTCCGACGAGCAGGAGCACCGTCTACGCGACGTGCTGGCGGAGGAGTCCTCGCGTTCCTGACGTCAGGCGAGCGGGATCGCGCCGCTGATCCGCGTTCCACGCCCCGGCGCGGAATCGATCGTGAGCCGCCCACCCACCGCCTCGATGCGATCGCGCATGTTGCGCAACCCGCCGCTGAACGCTCCGGCAGGGGGTACGAACCCGGCGCCGTCGTCGTGGACCTCGAACCGCAGCCGGTCGGCCTGCCGGAGCGAGACCCACAGACCGGTCGCGCCTCGCGCGTGCTTGCAGGCGTTCTGCGCCGCCTCGAGGCACGTGAAGTAGACCGCGGTCTCGACCTCCGGCGGTTGCCGGGACAAGCCGCTGATCGCGAGGTGCATCGGAAGCGGGACATCCGAGGCCATGCCGCGCACCGCGTCCGCCAGGCCGCGGTCGCTGAGCAGCGACGGATAGACCCCATGCGCCAGCGAGCGCAGCTCGTCGAGGGCCAGCTCGACATCGGTGCCCAGCTGGTGGAACGCCTTCGCGCCATCGGCGGGATCGTCCGCGGAGAGCTCCTCGGCGAGCGAGAGCTTGATCCGGAGTCCGATCAACCGCTGTTGCGCCCCGTCGTGCAGATCGCGCTCGATCCGCGACCGCTCGAGATCGGCGGCGCGGGCGATGCGCTTGCGCGACTCCTCCAGATCGCTGAGCGAGCTCGCGAGCCTGCTCACCAGCTGCGCGTTCCGGAAGCTGGCGAGGACGATCGCGCACACGGCCGCGACGAGCTCCTCGTCCTCGTCGAGCGCCGGGTCGTGCACCAAGGCGCCGACCGGTCCGGACTCGTCCTCGATCATCGTCACCGCCAGCCCGCGCTCAGCGGCCTCCGCCAGGGACGTCGTGCGACCGGACGAGTCGCGCCACCGGTCCCGGGTCCCGTCCCGCGCGAGCACATCGAGGCGTGGGTCGTCGAGCGTGGCCGCGAGCCTCGCGCGGAGCTCCCGCGGTTCGGTGCCTTCCGTCAGCGCGGGGCTGAGGCGCGAGAGCGTATGACCGAGCGTCATGCTGCGGCGCAGCAGCCCGACCAGGAATCCCGCGGCCAGCCCCGGGATGCTGAGCGCCCAGATCAAGCCCAGGGAGGTGGTGAGCTCGCCGTTCGACGTCGCACGCCGGACGACGAGGTAGACGATGAGGCTGGCGACCGACGCGATGCTCGCGACCAGCACCGGCGCGACGGTGCGTCCGCGGACCGGGCCGGCGATACGCCACCGCAGCGCTAGCGACACGCTCACGCCGGTGAGCAGAGCGACCGCGATCGCTTCGCGCAGCGGCCTGACGACGTCCTCCATCAGCGCCGGCTGGGAATCGAGGACGAGGAACGCGTTGGGCGGGCAGTGCGCGTCGCAGCTCGCCCACGGCGTGTGCGTCGGGTACGCCTCGACCAACAGGGCGGAGCCGGCATAGAGGACGATGACGAGCACGCAGACCGCACCGAACAACCGGCGGTCGAGGGCGCGGGCGATACGCCCCCCAGGGAACGTGAGCATCAGGTAGACGAGCAGCGGGAAGATGGCCCAAGCCGACACCCGGCCGACGCTGTACGGCAGGCTGTCGCTCGATTCGCCCAGCGAAGTGAGCGACCACACGAGCCCGGCGCCCATGATGAGGAAGCCGAAGCCTGCCGTGTGCGGCGACCGGATCGCGTACAGGCCCGTCAGCACCGGGAGGCCGACGATCAAGGCCTCGAGCAGCGATCGCGACACCACCTGATCGGGCGGTGCGTTCGTGGCGATCACGACGATGCCGCCGGCGCCGAGGGCGATCACCAAGACGGCGAAGGATGCCGACATGAGGCGCCGCCAGCGGCGGTGGAGCTCAGGCGGCTTGGTGGTGACCGAGCGCGCGTTCATGCGTTGGCGCCGGACGCTGCCGGCAGGGGCACGGTCGCGAGCGGCACCACCGACTCTACCGGTGCGCCGCACCCGCGACCAGTGGGTCCACGTACGCCGATCACCGGCGGCGGTGGGCCACCCATAGCCCGCGAAGCAGCCGCGGCGTCAGCCAATGCTTGCGCAGCAGCGCCGCGGCGCCGCAGCCACTCGCCAGGCCGGACAGCCGGCGCGGCTCGTCGCTGGAGACCAGCACTACCACCCGCGCGCGATCGTCGCGGGTGAGGAGACGCGAGACCTCGATCCCGCCCACGGTCGGGAGCCGGACATCGAGGATGACGACGTCGGGATCGGCCGCACGCACGACTTCCAACGCCGTGGCGCCGTCCTCCGCTTCGCCGACGAGCTCGAAGCGGGGCGTGCGCTCGATGATCGCCCGGGCGGCCTCCCGGAACACCGCCTGATCGTCCACCGTCACGACCCGGACCTGCCGCGCCGGCCCGCGAATTGTCGGCGACGGTTGCATCTGAGTCCTCTCATCGTCGGCGACGGCCCGGCTCTATGCGAGGGTGCGCGCACCATCAGCAGGAGACGCGCATACCCCATTGCCCGGGGCCTTGGCGCGGAACAGACTGCCCGGCAACCGGACTCGAAGGAGGGCAGAGATGAGCTCACTCGTGGCCATCGCGTATCCCGACGCCGCGACGGCGGAGCAGGTGCGAAGCGAGCTGATGCAGATGGCGACCGAGCATCTGGTGCAGTTGGAGGATGCGGTCGTGGTCGAGCACCAGCCGGACGGCAAGATCAAGCTGCACCAGGCGATGAAGCCGGCGACCGCCGGCGCCGCGGGAGGCGCCCTGTGGGGAGGCCTGATCGGGCTGCTGTTCCTCGCGCCGCTGTTCGGCATGGCGATCGGAGCCGCGTCCGGCGCCGTCGCCGGGAAGTTCGCCGACGCCGGTGTGGACGACAAGTTCATGAAGACTCTCGGCACGAAGATGCCCGCGGGCGGCGCGGCGCTGATCATGCTCGGCCGCAGCAATGCGCCCGAGCGGGTCATCGATCGCGTCAAGTCGTACGGCGGCGAGGTCATCCAGACGTCGCTCACCGACGAAGAGGAGGAGCGCCTGCGCTCCGCCCTCGGCGAGCCGGTTCCCACCTAGGCTAGGCATTGAACGGACGACCGCACCGCCCGGCACAGCCCGGGCGGTGCTCGTTCGCCGTCGCCGCCGGACACCGAGCTTCACGCCAGTCGGGCGCCGGCCCGATGCGCTTCGCCGATCGCCTCGGCCAGCCGTCGCAGGCCGAGCGCGTACGGAGGACACCAGCCATCCGGGCGAGTTCGGGGATGCAGGCGCCGGTCCTGCAGGTCGGCGATCTTGACCACCCGCGCCAGCTGTCCGGACCGCCCAAACGAGCGCGCGATCAGCTCGACATGCGCGAGGTAGGCGAGATCCGAGCGCGAGTGCGTCGGCCGGTTCAGCAGCCGGATGGCGCGCAGCTCCTCGCCGCTGAGCCCGGCCATCAGGAGCTCCTGCTCGCTCACGTCGGGACGCTCGAGCACCTCGTGCAGCCAGCCCACGACCTGTGCGTCAGGCGGGACCAGGCGCGCCACGCGCCGGATGTGCCACAGCAGCGGGGTGCCGTCATCCTCGGCGTCGTCCGCATGCAGCCGCTCTGCGATCGCTCGTGCGTGCGCCGAATCCATGGTCCCGCGATCCTGCCATCGCGGCGCCGGGCGGACTAGACGGCCGGCACCCTTCACGCGGGTGGTGTGCACCCCCGCGCGGCAGGCCAGACGGCACGATTGGCGCGCCGTGCGAACGCTCATAGCCTCGGTCTCATGGTCATCGACACGCGCGAGCAGCCCATGCCGCAAAGCGCGGCGGCACCCTCGCCGTTCACGCCGATCGCGGACTACGCGTTCCTGTCGGACTGCCACACGGGAGCGCTCGTCGCCCCCGACGGCACGATCGACTGGCTGTGCATCCCGCGCTTCGACGCGCCCAGCGTCTTCGGCAGCCTGCTCGATCGTCAGGCCGGAGGACTCCGGCTCGGCCCGTTCGGCGTGAACGTCCCGACGACGCGGTCATACGAGCCCGGCACGAACGTGCTGGTCACGACGTGGCACGCCCCGGGCGGCTGGGTGGTGGTCCGCGACGCGCTGACCATGGGCCCACGGCGCGGCACCGACTCCATCACGCCTCACACCCGCCCTCCCGCCGACGACGACGCCGACCACATGCTCGTGCGCGTCGTGTCGTGCATCGACGGCGCCGTCGAGATCGAGCTGCTGTGCGAGCCGGTCTTCGACTACGGCCGCGCCACGGCCGTATGGACCCCTGCGGGCGGAGGAGCCGACGCGACGGGAGGCGAGCTGCCGATCCGCCTGCGGACCGACATGTCGCTCGGGGTGGAGGGCGCCGGCGTGCGTGCCCGGCACGTCCTGCGCGCGGGCGAGCGCCTGTACTGCTCGCTCTCGTGGGACGCGGCCGCCGCCGTACCGGCGGACGCGGGCGAAGCCGAGGAGCGGCTGGCCGCGACCTGCCGGTTCTGGCGCGGCTGGATCGACCGATCGCGGCCGGTCGATCATCGCTGGCGCGAGCCGATCGAGCGCTCGGCGCTCACGATCAAGGGCCTCACCTTCATGCCGACCGGCGCGACGGTCGCCGCACTCACGACGTCGCTGCCCGAGACTCCGGGCGGCGAGCGCAACTGGGACTACCGCTTCACCTGGATGCGCGACACCACCTTCACCCTCCGCGCGCTGCATTGGCTGAACCTCGACTGGGAGGCCGGGGAGTTCATGCAGTTCGTCGCAGACCTGGAGCCGAACGCCGACGGTGCGCTCCAGATCATGTACGGCATCGACGGGCGTCGCGACCTGACCGAATCGACGCGCGACGAGCTCTCGGGCTACGCCGGCGCGCGACCGGTCCGGATCGGCAACGGCGCGTTCGACCAGCGCCAGAACGACGTCTACGGCGCCGTGCTGGACTCGATCCTGCTCCACACCCGCCGCAGCCAGCGGCTTCCGCGGCGGCTGTGGCCGATCGTCGAATCGCAGGCCGAGTGCGCGACGCGCGATTGGCGCGAGCCCGACCAGGGCATCTGGGAGGCGCGCGGCGAGCCGCAGCACTACGTCTCCTCGAAGCTGATGGGCTGGGTCGCGCTCGACCGCGCCGCCAAGCTGGCGGCGATCGGCGGCGACGGCGACCGCGAGCGCGCCTGGCGCGCGACGGCCGACGAGATCCACGCCGACATCCTCGAGCACGGCATGAGCGAGCGCGGCGTCCTGCGCCAGCACTACGCCACGGATGCGCTCGACGCCTCGACGCTGCTCGCCGCGCTGTTCGGCTTCCTCCCGGCCGACGACCCCCGGCTGCAGGCGACCGTGAACGCGATCGCCGACGAGCTGACTGAGGACGGCTTCGTGCTGCGCTATCGCACCGAGGAGACCGACGACGGCCTGTGCGGCAAGGAGGGCACGTTCATCATCTGCTCCTTCTGGCTGGTCTCGTCGCTGGCGATCATCGGCGAGCTCCAGCAGGCCCGGGATCTGATGGAGCGACTGCTCGGCATCGCCTCCCCGCTCGGCCTCTACGCGGAGGAGTTCGACACCGCGACGGGACGGCACCTGGGGAACTTCCCACAGGCGTTCTCCCACCTCGCGCTGCTCGAGGCGGCGGCGCGGATCATCCTCGCCGAGCGGCTGGACGAGTTCAGCTGACCTGCGTCACCGGCGGGCGTCAGTCCTGCTTGCGCGCGATCGCGTCGGCCAGCTCCTCCTTGCTCATGTTCGAGCGGCCTTCCACGCCGAGCTCCTTCGCGCGGTCGTAGAGCTCCTGCTTGGAGCTGCCCTGCACGTCGACGCCGCCGTGCGTGCGCTTCGGGCGGTCGCGCGCGGCCTTGCCGCCCTGCGCGGCCTGCGGGTCACTCGGGCCCTTGGAGTCCTTGAGCTCCCAGTGGTCGCCCTTCTTCTCCGCGATGTGCTTGACCGCCGCGAACGCGGTGCGGTGCGCGCGCTGCTCGGAGTCGTACTGGTCGTGCGCGCTGTCGAGCGCCTTCTCGTAGGTCCTTTGGACCTTCTTCGGCGAGCGCTCGAGCGTGCCGGGGAGATCTTCCTTCTTGGATGGCATGACAGTCGGCTACCCAGCATGGGCGGCGCACTTGCATGAACGCCGTCGTCAGCCGCGCGACGACGTCGCCGAGCCTAGGCCGCGCCGTCACGGCGGTTGACGAACACGCGGTCGAGCGCCGAGCGCAGCCCGACGGCGAGCGCGCCCATCAGCACGGCGCTGTCGGCCAGGCTCGAGAGCTCGACCTTGGGCGGATACGGGAGCCAGGCCGGGAGCAGCCGCCGCACGCCGTCGAGCAGCTCGGGATTGGCCCCGATGCCGCCCCCGAGGACCACGAGGCCGACGTCGGTCACGGCGGCCATCGGCACCAGATGGCGGGCGATCCGGCGCGCCTCCTCGGCCACCACCGCGCCGGCCACGGCGTCGCCGGCGCGCGCGGCGGCGAACACCGCGCGCGGGTCGTAGGGCGGCGTCAACGCCGTCACCGCTCCCTCAGCCAGCCGCGCCGCGAGCTCCGAGAACGCGCCCGCAGACGGGTCGAGCTCCTCCTCGCTGCCGGCGCGGACGTAGTCGAGCTCGCCGGCGGCGCCGTTCTGGCCGCGCTGGAGCTCGCCCCGGAGCACCAGGCCCGCGCCGAGCCCGGTGCCGATCGAGAGCACGACGTAGTTGTCCACCCCGCGCGCAACGCCGTCGCGCCCCTCGCCGAGCGCGGCGAGGTTGACGTCGTTCTCCACCGTGACGGCGTGGCCGAGGCGCACGGCCAGCTCCTCGCCGAAGCGGCGGCCGTCGAGCCCCTCGACGTTGCTCGCGAGCCGGATCGTCCCCGTGGCCGCCTCGACGACACCGGGGACGCCGACGACCACCGCGTCGATCAGCCGCGAGGGAAGGCCGGCCGCGTCGACGAGCTGATCGCGCATGCGCACGATGGCGTCGAGCACCTCGTCGGCATGCGCGCCCGCGAGCTCGTCGTCGCGGCGCGCACGCATCGTCCCCGAGAGGTCCCCGATCGCCCCACGCAAGAAGTGCGCGCCGACGTCGATGCCGAGCACCAGCGCCGCCTCGTCGACGGGCTCGAAGTAGACGGCGCCGTAGCGCGGTCCGGGCGGCCTCGCCGAGGACTCGCGCACCAGCCCCGCGTCGAGCAGCGCCTGCAGCGCGAGCGACACCGTCGGCTTGGAGATGCGCGCCCGCCGCGAGATCTCGGCGCGCGAGATCGGCGCGCCGGCACGGATCGTGCCGAGCACCGTCTCCTCGTTGAGCCGCTTGAGCAGCGTCGGCGTCGCGGCGGGGCGCGGGGCGTGCATCTGGGCCGGGTCAGCCGAGCCGGGCGCCGCTGATCGGATCGAACAGGTGGGCCTCGCCGGCGACCGGTCGCAGCGCGACGCGCGCACCCCGCTCGGGCGCGCGGCGCGCGCTCGAGCGCGCCACGAGCTTGCGCTCGACGCCGCCGATCGTCGTCACGCAGAACACGTACGCGTCCGCGCCGATGTCCTCGACCACCTGGACCTCGGCGCTGATGCCCTCCGGCGCGAGCTCGAGCGACTCGGGCCGGACGCCGACCACGAGGTCGCTCCAGCCGCCCGCCGAGGACGCGGCGCGCACGTCGTCGGGCAGCGGCACGTCGACGCCACCCAGCGACACGGAGCCGTTCTCACCGAGCGGGACGTCGAGGAAGTTCATCGCCGGCGAGCCGATGAAGCCCGCGACGAAGCGGTTGGCCGGCCGGTCATAGAGCACGCGCGGCGCGTCGCACTGCTGCAGGTGGCCGTTGTGCAGCACGGCCACGCGATGGCCGAGCGTCATCGCCTCCGATTGGTCATGCGTGACGTAGACGGTCGTGACGCCGAGGCGCGACTGCAGCGCGGCGATGTCGGCGCGCATCTGCACGCGCAGCTTGGCGTCGAGGTTCGACAGCGGCTCGTCCATCAGGAACACGCTCGCATCGCGCACGATCGCGCGACCCATGGCGACGCGCTGGCGCTGGCCGCCCGAGAGCTGCCCGGGCTTGCGCTCCAGGTACTCGGTGAGGCCCAGCATCGTGGCCGCCTCGTGCACGCGCCGTTCGCGCTCGGCCTTCTTGACGCCGGCGATCTTGAGCGGGAACGCGATGTTGGCGGCGACGCTGAGGTACGGGTAGAGCGCATAGTTCTGGAACACCATCGCGACGTCGCGCGCCTTCGGCGGGTCGTCGGTGACGTCGCGCTCGCCGATGTGGATCGCGCCGCCGTCGACCTCCTCGAGCCCCGCGAGCATCCGCAACGCCGTCGTCTTGCCCGAGCCGGACGGGCCGACGAGCACGAGCAGCTCGCCGTCGGAGATCCGCAGGTCCAGCGCGGCCACCGCCGGCGCGTCGGTGCCGGGGTAGATCCGCGTCGCCCGCTCGTAGCGGACCTCAGCCATGGAACACCTCCGCCAGGCGGTCGTCGGGTTGCAGCTCGCGGCGCAGGCGCTCGCGAGCCGAAGCCGGAGCGCCGAGCCGGTCCAGCGCGAGCAGGGCGGCGCCGACCACGGGCGGCGCGTCGACCACGCTGGTGACCAGCGGCACGCCGAGCACGGCGAGGCCGGCGTTCACGGCGCCGAGCAGGAGCGGGTCGCGGGCGCGCAGGATCCCGCCGCCGAGCAGGACCTCGGCCGGCTCTCCGAGCGGGCCGATCCGCTCCAGCGCGACGCGCACGAGCGCCACGATCTCGGCGGCGAGCCGGTCGACCAGCTGCGCGGCGACGCGATCGGAGGCCGCCTCGGCGAGCACGATCGGCGCGAGCTCGACGAAGCGCCGCCGGCGCAGCTCGCCGCCGTGCACGGCCTCGGCGAGCGCGAGCAGCGAGCCGGCGCCGAAGTGCGCCGCCACCCGCCGCTCCAGCGACGTCCGCGGGCCGCGCCCGTCCTCGCTGCGCGCCGCGGCAGAGATCGCGGCCTTGCCGAGGTCGTAGCCGCCGCCCCAGTCGCCCGTGATCTCGCCGAGCGCAGGGAACCACGCGCGCCGGCCGTCGGGTCCGACGCCGACGCAGTTGATCCCGGCGCCGCACACCACGGCGACGCCCCAGCCGCGGTCGGTGCCGGCGCGCAACAGGGCGAACGTGTCGTTGCCGACCTCCACCACGCGCGCCCAGCCGCGCCGCTCGATCCGTTCGCGCGCGACGGTGACCTCGCGCGGGAAGTCGACGCCCGCGAGCCGCAGGTCGGCGATCGCGATCTCGGGGCGCGCGCCGCCGTCGAGGCCAGCGACCGCCAGCGCCTCGCCGAGCAGCGCCTCGATCCGGTCCAGCGCGCCCTCGACGCCGTGCTCGTGCGGCGAGCTGCCGGGGCCGCGCACGAATGCGAGCACCTCGCCCTCGGCCGAGAGCACCGCGAGGTCCGTCTTGGCGTTCCCGCCGTCGACGGCGAGCAGCAGGCCCGTCATCGCGCCGCCGTGGCCAGCAGGGGGTCGAGCAGCCCGTCGACCTTGTCGAGCTGGCCGATCAGCGGATGGGCGAGCAGCGCCTTGCGGGCGACGACCGGGTCGCTCGTCAGCGCCGCTTGGACGGTCAGGCGCTCGTAGGCGGCGACGTGCTGTACGAGCCCGAGCAGCTCCGGCGCCAGCGGCGCCTGCGAGAGCGGCGCCGGGCCGGTGGCGTCGACCCGCGCCGGGACCTCCACCACGTCGTCGTCGGCGAGCCCGGCGAGCGTCCCGCGGTTGCGCGTGTCGACGACGTGCACGGCGCCGTCGCCGGAGATCAGCGAGCCGACCAGGCCCACCGCCGCCTCGCTGTAGAAGGCGCCGCCGCGGCGCTCGAGCAGCTCCGGCTTGGTGTCCAGCGATTCGTCGCGGTACATGGCGAGCAGCGTGCGCTCGATCTCGGCCACCGTCTGCGCGCGCGGGACGCCGGTTCGCTGCTCCTCCAGCACGCGGTCATGCGCGTAGAAGTAGCGCAGGTAGTAGGAGGGAACCGCGCCGAGCTCGTCGAGCAGGCGCCGGGGCAGGGCGACCGCCGCCGCCAGCTCGTCGCCGTGCCGGGCCAGCAGGTCCGGCAGGACGTCCGTGCCGTCGAGCCGCACGGCGCGAATCCACGTCAGGTGGTTGAGGCCGACCTGGTCGATCAGGATCCGCTCGGGCGCGACGTCGAGCATCCGCGCGATCGAGCGCTGGAATCCGATCGCGACGTTGCACAGCCCGACGGCGCGATGGCCGGCGTCCAGCAGTGCGCGCGTGACGATGCCGACGGGGTTGGTGAAGTCGACGATCCACGCGTCCGGCGCCGCGCGCTCCACCACGCGCTCGGCCAGCTCGAGCACGATCGGCACCGTGCGCATCGCCTTGGCGAAGCCGCCGGCGCCGGTCGTCTCCTGGCCGATGCAGCCGCAGCGCAGCGGCACCGTCTCGTCCTGCAGGCGCGCGCCCTGGCCGCCCACGCGGATCTGCAGGAGCACGAACGAGGCGCCGTCGAGCGCGGCGTCGAGGTCACCTGTGCGCATGAGTGCGCCGCCGTAGCCCGCGCGGTCGAGCATCCGCCGCGCGAGCGCGGCGACGACCTCCAAGCGGCCGGCGTCGAGGTCGTGCAGCGCAAGCTCGTCGACGGCGCCGAGCGCCGTCACCTTCGAGACGAGCTCGGGCGTGTAGGTCGAGCCCGCGCCGATCACGGCCAGCTTCATCCCTTCACCCCCGTGAGGGTGACGCCCTCGACGAACGCGCGCTGGGCGAGGAAGAACAGCACGATCACGGGCGCCATCACCAGCAGCGTCGCGGCCATCGTGAGGTTCCACTGCACCTGGTGCAACGAACGGAACTCCGACAGTCCGATCGACAGCACCCAGTGGTGCGCGGTCTGGCCCGTGTAGAGCAGCGGCAGGAAGAAGTCGTTGAACGTGTACAGGAACGAGAACAGCGCGACGGCGGCGATCGCCGGCTTGGCGAGCCGCACCACGACCGTGGCGATGATCCGCAGCTCGCCGCAGCCGTCGACGCGGGCGGCGTCGATGTACTCCTCGGGGATGGTGAGGAAGAACTGGCGCAGCAGGAAGATCGAGAACGCGTCGCCGAACCAGTTGGGGATGATCACCGGCCACAGCGTCCCGATGAAGTCGATCCCGAACGGGTGGATCTTCGACCACATCACGTACAGCGGGACGACGGTGACCTGCGGCGGGAGCATCAGCGCCACGAGCACGATCACGAACGCGACCTCGCGCCCGCGCCAGCGCAGCCTGGCCAGCGCATAGGCGACCGGCACGCTTGAGATCAGCAGGCCGAGCGTCGCCAGCACCGAGTACATGAGCGTGTTCAGCGTCCAGCGCCACATCGGCGCCGTGGTGAACACGTCCTTGAAGTTGTGCCACGCGAACGGGTGCGGCCACAGGCGCGACGAGAGCGCCTGCTCGTTGCTCATCAACGCGGTCAAGGCGATGAAGACGATCGGGGCCAGGAAGGCGATCGCGGCGGCGATCAGCAGGCTGTGGTCGGCGACCGCGATCAGCAGCTTGCGCCGGCGCACGGCGGCCGGTGGCCGCCGGCGGACGAATTCCGCGGCGGCCGGGGCGTCGAGCTCGACGGCGGTCATCGCGTCCCTCCGTGCACCCAGCGGCGCGAGTTGATCACGATCACGAGCGTGAACGCGAACGACACGACCAGCAGGACCATCGCGATCGCCGACGCGTAGCCCATCTGGAAGTCGTTGAAGCCGTGCTGGTAGAGGAGCACCGGGTAGAACAGCGTCGAGTCCTTCGGGTAACCGAGGTTCACCGACGTCACGTCCGCCGCCTGCGACGCCTGCCCGGCGGCGACGCCCGCCGCGACGTAGGCCTGGGTGAAGTACTGCAGCCCGAGGATGACGCCGTAGACGGCGGAGAACATGATCACCGGGCTGATCGACGGCAGCGTGACGTAGATCAGCCGCTTGAACGCGCCCGCGCCGTCGAGCTGGGCCGACTCATACAGCGTGCGCGGGACGTCGAGCACCGCGGCGAGGAAGATCACCATCGTGTTGCCGATGCCCCACAGCGCCAGCATCGTCAGCGCCGGCTTGGACCACGACGGGTCCTGGAACCACAGCGGCCCCTGGATGCCGAGGTGGCCGAGGATGACGTTCACCGGCCCCGTGCCCGGGTTGAGTATGAACACGAATCCGAGCGTCGCGGCGACCGGCGGCGCGAGCGCCGGCAGATAGAAGATCGTGCGGAAGACGCCCGCGCCCGAGCGCGCCCGCGCGAGCAGCAGCGCGATGCCGAACGCGAACAGCACCTGCAGCGGCACCATGATGCAGATCACCCACAGCGTGTTCTTGATCGCCGTCCACACCTGCGGGTCCTTGGAGAACATGAACTTGTAGTTCGCCAACCCGATCCAGCGCGGCGCCGACAGCAGGTCGTAGTGCGTGAACGACAGGTAGAGGTTCATGACCAGCGGATAGCCGAAGAACACGCTGAAGCCGACGATCCACGGGCTCATCAACAGCAGGACGACGCGGCGCCGCCGCCACGCCGCCCTGCGGCGGGCGCGCCGCCGCTCAGGGGTGGCGACGGCGGCCCATGCCTTTGCGTCCGATCCGGCCATCGCGGCCTACGGCGCGCCCTTGGCCTGCGCGACCTGCGCGTCGAGCTGCTTGTCGAGGGCGGTCAGGCCGCCCTGGAGGTCACCGACGCCGCCGCCCTGCCACTTGGTGGCGAACGCCTGCACGAGGTTGGTGTAGGCGACGCCCGAGGCCATGATCGGCGAGGTGCCGGACTTCGGGTTCGAGAAGATCTTCAGGAACGTCGCGAAGTGCTCGTCCGGCGTCAGCTCCGACGAGGTCGTCGACTCGGTCGTCGACGGCACGTTGCGCAGGCCGTTCGAGAGCATGGCGAGAGCGTGCGTGTCGGTCGTCAGCCACTTGACGAGCTGCCACGCCGCGGCTGTGTTCTTGCCGTTGCGCGGGATCCCGATGATCGTCCCGTTGATGTAGCCCGAGCCGTACAGGTCCGGCGTGGCGTCGTCGACCGCCATCGGCGCGGTGCCGTAGTCGAGGTCCGGGTGCTCGTCCTGGATGAACGCGACGCGCCACTCGCCGTCGAGGTTCATCGCGACCTTGCCGACCTCGAAGGCGTTGGACGCGGAGAACTCGTCGCCGAGCCCCGACTGGAAGCGGACGAGGTTCTTGTATCCGTAGAAGTCGATCAGGCTCTTCTGCCACTGCAGCCACTTCGTCCACGCCTGCTGCTTGGAGAGGATCGCGTGACCCTGCCCGTCGACGTACTTGCCGCCGTATGCCTGGATCCAGCGTTCCGGGACGTTCTCGTAGAAGCCGATGAACGGGTCGATCCCGATCTGCTTGAGCGTGCCGTCGGAGTTGCGGATCGTGAGCTTCTTCGCGTCCTCGGTGAGCTCGGACAGCGTCTTCGGCGGATCGGTGATGCCGGCCTTCTTGAACAGCGTCTTGTTGTAGTAGAGGCCGTAGGTGTCGGCGAGCAGCGGCAGCGCGCACTTCTTGCCGTCATATTGGGTGTAGTAGTTGGTCGCCGCCGGGAAGGCGTCGGTGCCGATGCCGGACGCCTTGAGCAGCGGATTGAGGTCGATCCAGCCGCCGGTGCCGCAGTAGACGCCGACGTTGTAGGAGTTGAACGAGCTGACGACGTCCGGCGCGTTGCCGGCGCGGATCGCGGCGACGATCTTGTTGTCGTTGATCCCTCCGGTCACGTTGACGGTGACCTTCGGGTGCAGCTTGGTGTATTCGGCCGCCACCGACTTGAACACCTTCAGCTCGCGCGCGCTCCAGCCGACCCAGACGTCCAGCGTCACGGGCTTGTCGGGCGTCGCCTGCGCGGCCTTGCCGGTGCTGCTCGCGTTGCCGGAGTCCTTGGAGCCGCCTCCCCCGCAGCCCACGATCACGGCGGCCGTGCATCCAAGCGCCGCAGCCGCCGTCGCCACACGTCTCATCACTCGACTCGACCTCCTCCCCAGAAGGTGTTAGGGCCGCTGACGAGATCACCCCGTAAGCGCCCGGCGGCACGCGAGTCAAAACCTCGGCGGGCGGGCGACCGAACGCGACGGGCGGGCGTCGCATGGCCTAGTCGAGGCGAGACGATACACCGCGGCTAGCAGATAGTAAAGCTTCCTAATGAAACCGCTCGCCTGCGGCGAGTCCGCGCATCCTCGGCCCGCGCCGTCGCCGCTCGGGCGGTCCCCGCGTCCGCCGGAGTCTCAGGAAGGCAGGCGCTCGAGCAGCACGTACACGCCGTGCTCGCCGGCCGCATGGAAGCCGAGGCGCTCGTACAGCCTCCGCGCCCGATTGTTGACCTCGACGTGGATGGACAGCTTGCGGGCGCTCGCCTGCGCCTCGGCGATCAGCGAGCGCAACAGGCCGCCGCCGATCCCGCGGCCGCGGTAGGCCGGCGCCAGCGCGACGTCCATGATCCGGATGTCGCGCGGACCGCGGTGCACATACAACCTCCCGGCGCGCTCGCCGTCGATCTCGATCACGTCGAGCGTCGCCCCGGGGTAGTGCTGCCGGTAGTGCGCGTCCTGCGCGGCGAACTGCTGCGCGATGAACGTCCGTCTGGCGGCGTCGCCCCACGGCAGGTGCGCGAGCTCGGGCTCCCGTACGCCGGCATAGAGGTCCACGAGGAACGCTCGATCGTCGGCGGTCACCGGCCTCAGGCGGGCGTCCACTAGGTGCGCGGCGGATACACGCCCTGAAGGGCGATGTTGAAGTAGAAGGTCAGGTACGGCTGCAGGTTGTTGTGCGGCTGGTCGCCGCCGATGGGGCTCAGCGCCTCCGGGGCGAGCTGGGTGTTCGCCGAGGCCTGGTAGAGCGTGCCTCCCGAAGACTGGGCCCACGAGGCGCTCCCGCTCGGGACGTTCGTGTCCGCGACGTCGATGGCGTCCCCGCGCGCCGCGTGCGTGTGCGCGGGCAGCTCGGACTCGAGCAGCGTCACCGTCTCGGCACCGCCGGTCTCGCCGAGATCGTGCAGGCTCAGCCCCGGCCCCTGACCCGGGTGCATCGGGGACCGGCCCTGCAGATCGGGCAGCGCGAAGTTCGACTTGCCGTCTCCGCCGTACGTCGTCCCGAGCAGCGAGAAAAGCGCGGTGTTCTGAGAGACCGGCATGAGCTGGCCGTCGCACCACGCCCAGCCCTTGGGAGCGAAGTCGAACGGGAAGATCCGGATCTCAGCCATGAATGGGTCGGCCACGGTCCTCTCTCCTAGGTCGGGCTCGGGAAGATCCCGAAGAGCGAGATGATGAAGTTGACGCAGAGATACGGCTGGAAGTTGGTGTGCGGCCGGCTGCCGCCGACGGTGCCGACCGCGGCGGCATTGAAGCTGCCGGACGGCGCGTCGTTGATGTAGGGCGTGACGTTGAAGGACTGCGCCGGCAGCGCGCCGGCAGGACTGGTCTGGCTGCCCCTCGCGCCACCGACCGCGATCTGCGGGTGTGAGTGGGCGGGAAGCTGCGCCACCGACAGCGTGATCTCCTCGGCGCCGCCCGTCTCGGCGAGGACGAAGCCGTTGCCCTGGTGCAACGGGAGCCGCCCGCGTAGGTCGGGCAGCGCGAACGTGCTCTGGCCGTCCCCACCGTATGTCGTGCCGATGAGCTGGAAGAGCGTCTCGTTCTCGGAGATGGGGAGCTGCTGTCCTTCGCAGAACATCCAGCCGGCCGGCGCGAAGTTCCCGGCGAACATCCGGATCTCTCCGACGTATGGCTGTGCCATTGCTCGAGCTCCTCAGTTCTGAGACGGGAAGATGCCCTGCAGGGCGACGCAGAAGCTGAGTGTCAGGAACGGCTGCATGTTCACGTGCGCCTGGGTGCCGCCGATCGGCGCGATCGAGTCAGGCCGAAGCGATGTGAGGGCTCCCCCATTCGGCGCCGCGTAGACATTGTTGCCCCCGCCGAGGAAGTTGTTGCTCGGTGATGCCGAGCCGCCCGTCGCGGCGGAATTGGCGGCGACGGTGTGGGTGTGGCCGGGCGTCTCCGCGAGCGAGAGCGTGTGCGCCTGCTCCCCGCCCCGCTCCCCCAGCGTGTGGCCCGAGCCGGCATGGACCGGCGCTCTCGCCCGCAGATCCGGCAGCCCGAAGTTCACCCGCCCGTCGCCGCCGAATGTCGTTCCCAGCAGGGCGAACAGCGCCTGGTTCTGGTTGATCGGCAACAGCTGCCCGTTGCAGAGGGCCCAGCCCTTGGGAGCGAACGAGAATGACATGAGCCTGATCTCGGAGAGGAAGGGTTCGGCCATGCGCGTGTCTCCTTGGGCGATCCTACGGGCAGCTGCCGCCGGCGCCGGTGAAGCCGCCGCCGGGTGGTGAGTTGACGCTCGCGATGACGCTCGGGCCACCAAAGGGATTGTTGGCCGCGACGAAGCTCTGCACGGCGTTGGCGTCGGTCGCCGCGCCGGCGTATCCGGGCAGGCGGATCGTCGTGCTCTGGCGCTGGCGCAGACGCACGTCCTGGCCGCCGCCGACTGACGGCACGCCGTCGGCGCCGCTCGTCGCCAGCGAGTTCGCGAGCGCCCCGGGGCCGCCGATCAGCGTGCACGCCTGGTAGGCGTCGCCGGGGACCGTCCCGACATTGAGGTGGATGCCGTTCTTCGGGATCGTGATCGTCCCCGCGGTGTCGCCCGGCTGGCTGATCGTGTTCCCGGTGATCGTGGCGCTGATCGTTCCGGGCTGCGCGGTCGCCCCGCCCCCGGCGAGCAGCTCGACGCCGTTGTTGTTGTAGCCGAAGATCGAGTTGCCGGTGACCGCCCATGTCATCGTCCCCTGGCCGACGGTCTGGAGCTTCAGCGCCGACCCTTCCTTGGAACCGGAGTTGCCGACGCCCGAGACTCCGATGGCATTGTTCGCGAACGTGCCCGTCTGGGTCGATGGGCCGGTCGTCTTGACGGCCAGGATGCCGGGTCCGACGGCGTCGCGGAACGTGTTGTTCGTAATGGTCATCGTCGTATTGCCGCCCGCGCCGTCGTTGGAGAGCGTCAGTCCGCCGCCGCCGGTCGCGATCGCCGGGTGGTTGTTGGAGAACGCGTTGCCGGTCAGCACGAGGTCACCCGCTCCCGTGCCGTTGTGCTCATAGTCGACGAGGTCGCCGGCCGCGCCCGTGAATGTGCTGTTCTGGATCGTCGCCTTCAACGTCCCGGCGGTGGCGCTCGATCGGAGACCGATCCCGTCGTTGCCGCCCGCGGTGCTGTTGAGACCGATGTTCACGTTGTCGAACGTGATCCGGTCGAGCGACCCCGTCGCGTTGTGGACCCGGAAGTTGTCCTCGTAGCCGCCGCTCACCGCGGTGTCGGTGACCGACGCCGAGCCGGTGAGGTCGTCGAACCACACGCTCGAGTCGTCGAACGGCGTCGTGCCGTTGGTGCCGTTGGTGCCGTCGATGACGCTGCCGGCGAGCGTGAGGCCGGCGACGTCGGTGCCGCGGATCGCGTAGTTGCTGTTGTCGTGGATCCACATCCGCGTCAGCGAGGGCGCGGTCGTGTCCTTGAGCACGATGCCCGTGCCCACCGGCGCCGCCGACGAGTCGTCGGCGCCGGTGGAGCTCTGGATCTGCCCGCCCGAGCAGCCGCTCGTGTTCGCCGCCGTGCAGGTGCCGCCGTTGCCGGTCACGACGAGGCCGCCGCTCGAACCTGTCGTGTCGAGCTTGATGCCGTTCGCGGCTCCGTTGGCGGAGATGCTCCGGAACGTGAGGCCGCTCGAGCCGATCGTCGTGCCCACGACGTCGAGCGCCCTCCCGGTCGTCGTGGCGAGCGTGTTCGCGGACCCCGTGACGTTCACCGTCCCGCCCCCGGTCGCGACGAATGCGCTGCTGGCGCCGGTGTTGGCCGTGACGCCGCCGCTGAGGTTGATCGTGGCGCCGGTGTTCGAGCTGAGGCTGATGCCGGTGCCGGTGTCGCTGATCGCGCCAGTCAAGGTCGTCGTTCCGCCGCCACGGTTGGAGATCGAGACGGAGTGGCCGGCGCTCGTGGTGACGTCGGCGCCGATGTTGATCGCCCCGCCGGCGGCGCCGCTGAGCGCGAGCCCGCCGCCGCCGTTGCCCGAGATCGCCGTATTGGCGCCGTAGCTGAGCGTGCCGATCGAGCTGCCGCTCACGCCTGCGCCGGAGGCGCCGGTGACATTGACCCGCTGGATCGTGTTGCCGTCGGCGAGGGTCAGCCCCGTGCCGCCGCCGTTGGTGAGCGTGGGGTTGGCGCCTCCGCCGGCGACGAGGTTCGACGTGCGGGAGAGGCTGTCGGTGATCGACAGTCCCTGCGGCTCGCCGACGAGGCGCTGACCGCCCTCGAGCACGAAGCCGGCCGAGGTGGCGTTGCCGCTGCCTTGGTAGACGAAGATGACGTCCCCGATCCCGTCGAGCCCGTCCGAGGCGCCGCCGCTGCTGAGCGGGGCGAGCGAGCTCAACGGGGCACGCGACGTGCCGTCGCCCGCGCTCGCGCCGGGGTTCACGAACCACACCCTCGGGCCGATGACGTCGATCGTCACCGTCGCGGTGCCCGTGCGGGCCGGCGTGTCGTTGTCGTGGACCGTGTAGCCGAACGTGTCGGCGCCGGTGAAGCCGGGCGGCGGCGTGTAGCTGAACGTCCCGTCCGAATTGACGGCGACGACCCCGCCCTGCGCGCTCGACGAGCCCGCGGTGGCCGTCAGGCTCGCGTGCGCCGTGTCGGGATCGACGTCGTTGCCGAGCAGGTTCCCCGTGACCGGGACATCCGGGCCGGACGGCGACGTCGAGACGGCGAGCGTGACGCCGGCGAGCGCGCTGCTCGCGCCGTTGAAGGCGTCGGCGACGGGGACCGGCGAGTCGTTGGACGCCGTCACGGTGACATCGCGTGTCTGCAGGTTGCCGGCATGGTTCGACGACTGGCCGTCGTCCACCTGGAACGTGACCGTCCGCGTCGTCGCGCTCGGCGTGTCGGAGCTGTCCGAATACTTGACCGAGCGCAGCGCCGCCTGGTAGTTCGCAACGCTTGAAGAACCGCTGAGCGAGAGGAGGCACGTGCCGGCCGTGTAGCTGCCGCCGATGCCGTTCTGACCGGAGAAGACGAGCAGGTCCTCGCCCGGCCGGCAGTTGCCGGCGATCTGAACGGTCGCGCCCGCCAGGTTGGCGCTGTCGGGATCGGCGATCGTGAGCGCCCCGGTGATCTGGCTCTGGCTCGGCGGCGAGTCCACGCTCTCGACGTAGCTGAGGGCCGCCGGCTCGATCCCTGCCAGGGCCGGCGGATCGTTCACCGCCGTCACCGCGATCACGCGCGTCGCCGGGGCGCTCGTGCCGCCGTCGCCGTCGGTGAGCACGAAGCGCGCGGTCCGCGTCGCCGTCGACGGGTCGTCCGAGACGTTGCGGTAGGTGATGTCGCGTACGAGCGCCCGCGTGGCGGCGGCGTCGGCGGCCGCGTCGAGCGTGACTACCAGCGGCGTCGTGCCGCTGCCGCCGGTGAAGCTGCCGATCGTCGCTCCGCCGAACGTCACGCCGGATCCCGAGACGCCGATCTGCCCCGCGCCCGTACCCTGGTCGCGGATCTCGAGGCGATCGTCGATCGTCCCGCCGGCGCTGTAGTCGACCGTCAGCGTGCCGGTGTCGAAGTCCGGCGAATCGACGTCGCTGACGGTCGTGCTCGCGGTGACCGGCGTCGCGGGATCGTTCTCGGCATAGGTCAGCGCGGCCCCTTCGATGCTCTGGAGCTCGGGGGCGTCGTCGACGGCGGTGACGGTGATGCTCACCGTCGCGGGGCCGGAGTCGACACGACCGTCGCCGGCGGTGAAGGCGAAGCCGTCGGGACCGGCGTAGTCGAGGCCGGGCGTGTACGTCACATCGGCGGTGCAGGTGTCGGGCGTGCCGTGATCGCACGTCACCGCCCCGACCGGGCCCAGCGATCCATTGGACGGCTGGGTCGCGATCGCGAAGCTCAGCGGATCGTCGCCGTCGGCGTCGCTCGCGGACAGCGTGATCGTCTTCGCCGTGTCCTCGTTGGTGGTCGCCGACTGCGCCGCGGCCACCGGCGGCTGGTTGGGCGGCACGACGGTCAGCGCCAGCGTGTCGGTGTCGGTCAGCGGACCGCCGGCGCCGGTATGCGCGAGGTCGTCGGTGGTGAAGGTCACCGCGTCGGCGCCCGTGTACGCCGCGTCACTGTGGTACACGAGGCCGTTCGCGCCGGCGAGCGTCGCGTCGATCGCCGCCAAGCTCGCCGTGACCACGACCGTCGGGGTCGCGTTGCCCGTGACCTGCAGCGGCGCGACGCCGCCGAAGGTCGACGTGCTCACGGTCACCGTGCCGTGCGCGACCGAGAGGGTCAGTCGCACGTCGCCGCCGCCGGCGTCGACGTCCGAGATCGATGCGCCCGTGATCGGCGTGTCGGTGGCACGCACGGCGACGATCGAACCTGCCGGAAGCAGGTTGACCGGCGCGTCGTCGACCGCGTCGACCGCGATCGAAACGGTCGCGCCGCGCGACGTCCGCGGTGCCGAGCAGCCGGGACCGGGCGCGCCGCAATCGTCGGGATCGCCGCGGTCGGTGACCGTGTATGTGAAGCCGTCCGGACCGTTGTAGTCGGCGTCCGGCGTGTAAGTCCGGCCGGCTGCGCTTCCGCTCACATGGCCATGCGACGGGCCACTCGTGATCTGGTAGGTGAAGTTCGCGTCGCTCGTCTCGACGTCGGAGGCGAGCACGGCCAGATCGACCGCCCGCGACGCGTCCTCGTCGACGCTCACGCCGGCGTCGCTCGCCAGCGGCGCGTCGTTGACCGGATCGACCGTTATCGACACGGTCTGCGTGCTCGACGACCTCGGCGCGTCGCATGCCGGCGGCCCGCCGGCGCAGTCGTCCGGATCGCCGCGATCGGTCACCTTGTACGTGAAGCTGTCAGGCCCGCTGTAGTCGGCGTCGGGCTGATACGTCGGCGTCGCGCCGCCGCCGTCGAGGTGACCGTGCGCCGGATCGGCGACGATCTGATAGCCGAGATTCGCGTCGCTCGTCTCGAGATCGGACGCGAGCGCACCGAGATCGACCGCCCTCGGCGCGTCCTCGTTCAGGCTCACGCTCGCCGCCGTCGCCACCGGCGTGTCGTTGACCGGATCGACCGCGATCGCGACGGTCGCGGTCGTCGAGTCGCTCGTCCCGTCGTTGACCGTGTATGTGAAGCTGTCCGCCCCGTTGAAGTCCGCGTCCGGCGTGTAGACGACGCCGGCGGTGCAACTGCTGGGCGTCGCGCCATCGCACGTCGCCCTCGGCGCGTTCGTGTCGACGTGGCCGTGCCCGGGCGCCGACACGTGGAAGGTCAGCGCGCCTGCGTCCTGGTCGGCGCCCGACAGGGCGATCGCGCTCGACCCGTCCTCGGTGACGCCGGTGACCGACTTCGCGCCGGCCGCCGGCGGGTCATCGAGGTCGTTGACGGTGATCGTGAAGGCCTTCTCGAAGGTCGCGCCGGCGCCGTCCTTGGCCTGGACGCGGATCGAATAGCTGTGCTTGGCCTCGTAGTCGAAGACCGCGTTCGTCTCGAGCGTCGAGCCGGCGATCGTGAAGGCGGCGTTGTCGGCGCCGCCGGCCACGAGCGTGAAGCTGTGTCGGTCGCGGCGGTCGCGATCGACCGCGCGCAGCGTCCCGACCGTCGTCCCGGCGGGCTGGTTCTCCGGGACGCTCTGGTTCGACAGCAGGATGTCGCTCGGCGCGTGCTTGCGCGCCCGCGGCGGCGGCGTCTTCTGCTTGATCACCTCGCAGTCGGACGCGACGCGGTCGAGGGCGTCCGCGCGCGCCGTGTCGCTGCGGCCGCCACCACAGCGCGAGGTGTCGGCGAAGCGCGCGGAGTCGCGAGCGTCGAGCCGGTCATTGCCCGCTCCGCCGACGAGCGTGTCGTCTCCGTCACCGCCGCGCAGCAGATCGCGGCCGTCACCGCCACGGAGCCGGTTCGCCCGGGCGTCGCCCACCAGCGTGTCGTCGCCGGCGCCGCCACGCACCTCTTCGACCTCGCCGCGCACGTCGTCGCCCTCGTTGCGAGCCCCGTCGTTCGCCGCGCGACCGATCGTGACGTCGATCGGCGCCTTGCGCGCCTGATAGTCCGCGATGTCCGCGCCGGGACCTCCCGACAGGACGTCGGGGCCGGCGCCGCCCTGGAGGAAGTCCTCGCCGGGGCCTCCGAAGAGCCGATCGGCGCCCCCGTACCCGTACAGGTGATCCTTGCCCGGACCGCCGTACAACGTGTCGTCGCCCGGACCGCCGAAGACGATGTCGGCCCCACCGCCGCCGCGCACCACGTCGTTGCCGCCGCGCGCGCAGATCACGTCGTCACTCGGCGTGCCGGCGAGCGTGTCGTTGCCCGGAGTGCCGACGATCGTGCACCTGGGCAGTGGCGAGGCGCTGGTCCACGCCTGAACCAGCGGCACGACGAGCAGGCACGACGCGACGGGCAACGCGAGGCTCGACGCGCTCAGCCACCAGAATTTCCGTGTGATCACCTGTGCTGGTCCTGACTCCGCGAGATCGGCAGAACGCTCAGGAGATTGGCGTTCACCGCCGCGGCGCGACGACCCTCCTGCATCCACGCGCCGATTGCAAGGGCCGCGCGCGGACAACCCGCCGGTGACTACCCGATCACGGCCTCGTAGCGCATGCCGCGCTCATCCGGGCCCAGCGGCACAAGGAACAGCTCGAACGCACCGAGCCGCGCATGGCGCAGCGCAAACGTCTGCTGAGGACGGGCGCGTTGCTCACCCTCGGCGTGGAAGAGCAGCGAGAACGGCGCCCGGCGCGCCCCGTCGGGGGCTCCATGGCGCGACGCCTCTGCTGACGTGAGGACCAGCTCGAAGCTCATCCCCGACGGTGTCATCGCCGCAAACCGCTCGCCGACGTGCGGGGCGAACGTCTCACAGGTGGCCGTGGCGATCACGCCGCCGGCCTCGTCCGTCGCTCACCGAATCTGTTCATCGATCCTCACTTTTACGCAATTTTCGCAAGCTGACAATGCCGCACGGCCCGTTGACAGGCCGTCGGCCGGGGACTAGCGTCCGGCCTGCAAGGTCAAGACATGCTGATCGAACCGAAATGCGGTTCACTGGTGTTGAAGCGGCCATGTTGATGAGCGTCGCATGATCAATACACATATCCAGATCATGATGGCCGCCGGATGACGCGGATCCTGTACTGGAACCTGCGCAACTTCACGCAGGCGAAGATCTACCGCAACGACAGCTGGGCGGGCTTCGTCGAGTCCCAGTCGCGCCTGGACCACATCCTCAACGAGGTCATCGCGCCGACCCCGCCGCCGGTGCTGCCTGCCAACTCGCCGCCACCGCCGGACCTGATCGTGATCGCCGAGGTCTACTCCCGCGTGCGCGAGGTGAGCTATCAGGGCAACGTGCTCAACCGCGCGTCCAGCGTCGGCCGGGGTGTGCTGATGCTGCTGGATCAGATCCGCAACAAGCTCGGCAACACGTGGTGCCTCGTCCCGCCGCTGATGCTCGGCGACCTCGGCATCCGCGAGGCGGTGGCGGTCTTCTACGACTCGACGTCGATCGGGTTCGCGGGCCCGTACGTGTGGTCGACGGACAACGGGCTCTCGCTCGCCCGAGAGGCGACCCCGGGGAACGTCGCGGCGATCGCGGACTATCCGGCGGACTGGCGCAACGCGATGCCGAATCCGGCGAACCCGATCACCGCCCTGCAACTGAACCGCACCTGGGCCGCGGGCGCCGTCCAGGTCCCGGAGTGGCGCGGCGCCGGGCAGTGGGAGCACCACACCGCCGGCGGCGTCCGGATCGACTTCCCCTACCCCCAGAGCCGCAGCCCGTTCTACACGCGGATGCGCGACATCGGCGGCGCTCGGACGCTCAACCTCTACACGGTCCACACGTCGCCCGCCTCGGCTGTGGCAGGGACGCGCAACATCGCGGACATCCCGGCGCTCGCGGCGGCGCCCGCCAACGAGGTCAACATCGTCGTCGGCGACTTCAACGTCGAGACGTTCAACATGAACGTCAACGGCGCCTACAGGCCGCTCGTGAACCTCAACTACTCGTGGCTGCTGGACCCTCGCGACGGGACCGGCAACATCAACGCCGCGCGCCACCCGTACTGCCTCACCCACCTGCTGCCCGTCGACCTGGCGACGCCGTTCAATGCCAACGGCGCGGCGCCTGATCCGCAGCACAACGTCTACCCGCGCTTCGGCTACCTCGGCGGCACGGCGATCAATCCGCGGAGGGCGACCGACAGCGGCTGCATCGACAACGTGTTCGTCCTCTACCCCGCGCCGGCGCCGGGGCACAACTTCAACACGACGATCGTCAACACGGTCGTGGGCAAGCCGTACGCCCCCCTGCCGCCGGCGCCTGCCGTCGCCGGTCTGACCGGCGGCTACGGCTACTCCAGCCGGCTGGCGGCGCCGGTCCCCCTCCCGGCCGGGGTCAATCCCGCCGCCGGCGCCGGCGGGTTCGCGACGTGGCCGAACTTCGGGCGGATCGCCGACGTGAGCGACCACATGGCGATCGTCTTCGATGTCTGACGAGCGGCGGAACCGGTCATGAGCCTCTCCGACCTGCAGACGGCGCTGCAGTCGCAGGTCGACGCCGGCAAGGCGTTCACGATCTCCGAGGCGACGCTGACGAAGGCGGGCCTGACGCCGCGGGCCGGCCTCGACGCGCTCGTGCGGGGCGGGTTCATGCTCGGCAGCGCCGACCTCTCCGTCGCCTACGACGCAACGGTGCCGCCCCCGGCCGGCGACACGCTCGCGCTGACCGGCACGGCGGACGTGCTCGGCGTCACGGGCGCGACGGCCGCCGTGTGCTTCACGGCGCCGGACGGCGGCACCGCGGACGTCCAGATCGCGATCGCGCCGGCGGACGGCTGGACGCTGGGGAGCACGTTCTCGGCGCTCGCCACCGCGCCGTTCGACGAGTTGAAGCTGGGCGACGTCCGCTACGTCGCGACGACGCTCCCGGGCGACACCTACGCCTGGAACGGCGGCGTCCAGGCGCTGACGCCGGGCGCGCAGCTCTTCAGCCTCGCGACGCTCGACGGGCCGCTCGCCGTCGCCGTCGCGCTGTTGAAGGCCGGCTCGACGAGCGACAGCGTCGCCCTGACCGGCATGGTCGATCCGTCGAAGCTCGCGAGCCCCGACGACGGGATCCCCGCGCTCGGGCTCAGCGCGCCGCTCACCGGCGGGATCGCGCTGCCGGCGCAGTTCCCGCTCAGCACCCCGCGGCTGGAGCTCGCGTCCGGCCCCGGGGAGGACGGCAAGGCGATCGCGTGGCTCGCGTTCGCGACGACGCTGAGCCTCGACGGCAAGCCGCAGTGCGACCTCAAGGCGCTGCTGGCGTCCGGGCTGACGACCGTCACGCTCGCGCTGTCGCCGCTCCAGCCGCCCGTCGCGGGCACGCTCGATCCCGCGACGCTGATCAGCCTGCTGGGCGTCGACTTCACGACCGGCATCCCGCCGCTGCTGCAGAGCATCTTCCACGCGGTCACGCTCAAGGGCCTGTCGGCCACGTTCTCGCTGGGATCGTCGATCGACCTCGTCGCGGTCGGCGCGAGCATCGGCTCCTCGGGCCCGTGGGGCTACGGCCAGTTCACGATCACCGAGACCACGCTGTCGGTCGCGGCGACGGCGCCCTTCGCCACGGCGCTGATCTCCTTCGACGCCAAGTCGAAGCTCTTCCCGGAGGTCATCGACGGCGAGTTCGACCTCGGCATCCAGTACGACGTCGGATCCGGGGACCTGGCGGTCTCGGCGGCGTTCATCGGCAAGCTCGCGCTCTCGAGGGTCGTGAGCGGGCTCTCTGACGGTGGCGTCACGCTGCCGGACGGGCTCGAGCTGACGCTGACGGAGCTCGGCGTCGCGCTCGACAAGCCCTCGCAGGGAGCGGTCGAGTACACGCTCTACGCCACCGCCGACGGGGCCGTGACGCTCCCGCTGCTCGGCGTCCACGTCGACGGCGAGCTCCAGCTGCTCGTCGACTCCGCGAAGAAGACCTATGAGCTCGTCGGCGGGCTCGTGCTCGGCGACTCCTCGTTCGGCGTCACCGTCGCGCTCGTCGGGTCCGACGCCACCATCACCGGCACCTGGCAGGCGCTCAACCAGGACTACCTGGGGATCGACACGCTGGCCACGGCGATCGGGATCACGGCGCCGCCGATCCCGAAGGGGCTCGACCTGGACCTCGAGTCGGCGACGCTCAGCTACGACTTCACGAAGGCGATCCTCGTCCTGGAGGCGCACTCGGCGACCTACGGCAAGGCGGTGCTGGTCGCGCTCAAGAGCACGGGGTGGTCGTTCTTCTTCGGGCTCGAGATCGATCGCAAGATCAGCCTCAGCGACATCCCGATCATCGGCCCCGACCTCGACAAGGTCGTCTCGGTCGCGGTCGACGACATCCAGGTGCTCGTCTCCTCGCCGCTCGACGCGACCGCCGCCGGCCTGATCGACGGCGAGCTGACCCGGCTCGGCGGCGGGTATCCGGCCGTGCCGACGGCGGGGATGTCCGGCGTCGCGCTGGCGATGGTGTTCGACGCGGGCGGCGAGAAGACGACGCTGACGATCGGCACGCCGGCGAGCACCGGCGAGAACGCGCTCGCGCTCGCGCCGGCCGGCGCCCCGCCCAGCCCGTCGGACGGCACGGTGTGGCTGACGCTGCAGAAGAGCTTCGGCCCCGTGGCGTTCCAGAAGGTCGGGATCCGCTACCGCGACAGCGTCCTGTACTTCCTGATGAACGCGTCGGTGTCGGCGGGCGGGCTGACGATCGCGGTGATGGGGCTCGGCGTCGGCTCGCCGCTGACCTCGTTCGACACGAAGTTCACGATCGACGGGCTCGCGATCACCTACGCCGAGGGGCCGGTCGAGCTGAGCGGGGCGCTGGTGGGCAAGATCGACCCGGTCGACTTCTACGGCGAGCTGATCCTCGGGGTCGAGCAGCTGCAGATCGCGGCGCTCGGCGGGTACTGCGAAGTCGACGGGCATCCGTCGTTCTTCCTCTACGCGGTGCTCGACTACCCGATCGGCGGGCCTGCGTTCTTCTTCGTCACCGGCCTGGCGGCCGGCTTCGGCTTCAACCGCCGGCTCGTCATCCCGCCGGTCGACGGCGTGGCCACCTTCCCGCTCGTCCAGTGGGCACAGGGGGCCGGCAACCCGCCGCCGATGGACACCGGCGCGATCGCCGACGCGGTCACCAAGGTGATCGGCGAGCTGTCGAGCTCGGGCGTCGTCGCGCCGTCGGTGGGCGACTACTGGCTGGCCGTCGGCGTCCGCTTCACGTCGTTCGAGCTGGTGGAGTCGTTCGCGCTGCTGACGGTCGAGTTCGGCTCGCAGTTCGAGGTCGCGCTGCTCGGCATCTCCACCGTGCAGCTGCCGCCCGCGCCGGCGCCGGCGGTCGCGCTCGCGCAGCTCGAGCTTGAGGCCGTGTTCATCCCGTCGCAGGGCCTGCTCTCGATCAGCGGCCAGCTGACGCCGCAGTCGTTCGTGCTGTCGCAGGACTGCCACCTGACCGGCGGCTTCGCGATGACGACGTGGTTCAGCGGCGAGCACGAGGGCGAGTTCGTCGTCACGCTCGGCGGTTACAGCCCGCGCTTCGACAAGCCGAGCTACTACCCGGCCGTCCCCCGGCTGGGGCTCAACTGGCAGGTGACGCCCGAGCTGACGATCGCCGGCGATCTCTACTTCGCGCTGACGTCGAGCGCGGTGATGGCGGGCGGCGGGCTCAGCGCCGTCTGGCAGAGCGGCGACATCCGCGCGTGGTTCGACGTCGAGGCGGACTTCCTGCTCGTCTTCGAGCCCTTCCACTACTACATCTCGGCCGGGATCCACCTGGGCGCGTCGTTCACGGTGGACCTGCTGTTCACGTCGTTCAAGGTGAGCATCCACCTCGGCGTGGACCTGAACATCTGGGGCCCGCCCTTCGCCGGCACGGCGACGATCGACCTGTCGATCATCAGCTTCACGATCGGCTTCGGCCCAGGGTCGCCGGACACGCGCACGACGATCGACTGGGGCGACTTCGTCGCCAAGCTGATCCCGAGCGCGCCGGCGGCGTCGGCTCGGAAGCTCGGCCTGGCCGCCGGCGCCGACGACACGAAGGTGCCGGCGGTCGTCCAGATCGTCGTGCAAGCCGGGCTGCTCAAGCGCCTGACCGACGAGGACGGGCAGCTCAACTGGGTCGTCAGCGGCGAGCAGCTTCAGCTCGTCACGCAGTCGGCGATCCCGACGAAGGATTGGACGTTCAGCCCGAACGTCACGCTCGCGCCGGACGCGCCGGTCCCCAACACCGACTTCGGCGTCGGCCCGGTCGGCGTCGGCTCCGGCGAGCTGACCTCGACGCACACGATCGAGATCGTGTCGACCGAGGACTCCGAGTTCCACGCCGATCCGGTCGTGCGCAACGTGCCTGCGGCGCTGTGGCGCCAGCGGCAGTTCGACTCGCACGGCGTGCCGGTCGGCGTCGACCCGCTCAACGGCACGACGGTCGACGGCGTGGCGGTCGGGTTCACGATCACGCCGTTCGTCAAGCCGCCGGACCACACGCTGCCGATCAAGCTGGTCGACCTCGAGTACACGATCGCCGACCCGATCAAGCCGTTCGCGTGGACCGACGCGATCGCGCCGGAGACCGACCCGTTCACCGACCAGACGGTGTGGGGCACGATCGCCGCGGCGGGGCCCGCGAGCGTGCGGTCCGCGCTGGTCGCCGCGATCGCGAGCGAGGGCCGGGCGATGCCCAAGACGATCGACGTGTCCGAGCTGTCGACGCAGGCCGCGTACGACCTCGTCGCCAACCCGGTCCTGCGGCTGCTGGGAGAGCAGAAGTGACCGCGGCGCGGCGCACCGTGGCGCCGGAGCACCGGCTCGTGACGTTCATCCAGTACGACCAGCCGGCGCTCAAGGACGGCGAGTACGAGATCACCGCCGCGCAGGGCACCAACCAGGTCGCGCCGAAGACGCCCGACACGTTCTCGGTCACGCGGCGCTTCGCCGTGGCGGGGGAGCGGTTCTCGCTGGACCCGAGCGAGCTCGCCGCCGTCTTCCCCCCTGACCTCGCGGTCGGCGAGCTCGACGGCGACCTCCCGCACGTGCTCTTCAACCGCCGCACGCTGCCGTGGGAGCGCACCGCCACACCGGATCCGAGCGCTCCGTGGCTCGCCGTGCTGTTGTTCGACGAGGCCCAGGCGCCGGCGCCGCACAAGCGCACCGCCAAGGACCTGATCGCGGCCGGCACGCCGATCACGGCCGCCGGCTCGACGGTGACCGGCATCGGCACGCTGCCGGCGGGGATCGTCTCCTATCCGTCGATCAACCCGCTCGACTACGGCGAGACGCCCGACGACGCGTGCATGACGATCGACGTCGACGCGGCGCTGTTCAGCGCGATCGCGCCGGCCGCCGCGGACCTGCCGTACCTCGCCCACATCCGCGAGACCGACACGGTCGACGCCCACGACACGACGACCGAGGTGAGCTCGCCGGCCGTGGTGCTCGGCAACCGCGTCCCCGCGCGGGGCGGGACCCGCGCCCACGCGTACCTCGTCTCGCTCGAGAACATGGCCCCGCTGCTGCCCGACGCGCAGGGCAACCCCGCGCCCGGACTCGCCGGCGCGAGCACCGTGCGACTGCTGACCTACCGCTGGTGGTCGTTCACCGCCACCGACGGCGACGCCACGTTCCAGGCGCTGCTCGAGGGCGTGAACGCGGTGCCGCCGGGGCAGGCCGGGCCGCTCTCCTCGCTCCAGCTGCCCTACCTCGGCGCGCGCCCGACGCCGGGGCAGGTCCAGCAGGCGATGAACGACCTCCAGGCGGGCAGCGTGACGGCGGCCGACGCCGCGATCCTCGCCCACAACGCGTTCGGGCTCGGCTACGTGCCGCTCGCGCACCGCCTGCGTCACGGTGGCGAGACGGTCTCCTGGTACCGCGGCCCGCTCGCGCCGCTGCCGGTCAGCGCCACGGTGCAGACGCCGATCTCCTGCCCCGACGCCGCGACCCGCTACGACCCGTCGACGGGGATGTTCGACATCTCCTACGCCGCCGCCTGGCAGCTCGGCCTGCTGCTCGGCCTGCAGAGCCGCAGCTTCGGGACCGCGCTCTACAACTGGCGCCGCGGGCTGCGCGCGCACGCCGTCGTGCGCACCGAGCAGGCGCGCTACGAGCAGCTGCTCGGCGGCGCGTTCGAGAGCGTCCTCGGCGCGCGCGCCGCTCGGCTGGCCGACCTGGAGCCGGTGCCCCCCGCGCCCGTCGTCCGGTGGCTCGCGCGCCTGGCGCTGCTGGACGGCGTGCCATTCAACTACCTCGTCCCCGACGAGGGCATGCTCCCGCCCGAGTCGCTGCGGATGTTCCACCTCGACCGCGCATGGATCGACGCGCTGATTGACGGCGCGTCGAGCATCGGTCGCGCGACCGCCGGCGAGCCGCTCCCGGAGGCGCTCCTCGGCCTCGTGGATGCCGAGCGCCGCGAGGTCCGGCCGAATCCCGCGCCGGCGGTCGCGCTGCACGAGAACGCGACCGGCGAGGTCACCGGCTTCCTGCTGCGCTCGGCCGCCGTCGCGGGCTGGCCGAACGCGGCCGCGAGCGCGTACGCCGACAGCGAGCGGCTGCAGCCGTTGAAGGTGCTGCGCTCGGTGCGGCTCGGCACCGACGTGATGCTGTGCCTGTTCGACGGCGTGGCCGACGTCGTCGCCGTGCACGAGCCGGCGGGCCAGCTGCACTGCGGGGTCGAGGGTGTCTCCGGCAGCTTCACGACCACCCTGCGCGAGGTGGTCGGCACAGCGCCGGGACACCAGTACGACCCGCCGCAGGGCGAGGCCGCGGTGCTGACGCGCGCCGACGCGCGCACGCTGCAGGTCGCCGCGACGGCGACGAGCATCGAGGACACCCTCAACACGCGCTTCGGCCAGAAGCTGACGCTGTTCACGTCGGCCGAGTTCGCGCTGGAGATGGTCAAGGGGGTGGTCGAGGTTGAGTTCCGCCAAGGCGGCTGACGCCACCGCGACGCTGGTCGTGCCGATCGACGTCGTCGGGCTGTGCATCGGCGAGGACGACTACCAGCAGGCGACCGGCGGGTTCGCCGGCGCGACCGCGGTCTACGACCAGCAGGTGACCAGCAAGCACGCGGCATTCCTCGGCGACAACGTCGCCCGCGGGTTCGACGACGATCCGTGGGATCAGCTGCAGACCGGCGTGCACCTGCATTGGGCGCTGCCCGACGGGCTGACGAGCGGCGGCGGCCCCGGCCACGAGCTGGACTTCCCGGCGGCGCCGAACCGCTGGCTCGTGACCCGGATCGCGATCTCCGGCGGCACGGTCGCGACGCGCTCGTGGCTGGTGGAGAGCGACGCGCTGAGTGCCCAGCAGCCGCCGCAGGGCTCGTCGGTCACGCTCCCGGTCAAGCCTGGGAAGCTCGGGCAGGACTTCGGCTTCCTCGGCCGCTCGCAGGCGCTCGGCCCGGAGGGCTGGTCGGCGGAGCTCGCGACGGATGGCCCGGCGCTGGCCGACGCCGCCGGCGCGCCGCTGAACGCCGTCTCCAACGGCGAGATCGGCTTCGCGGCCTACTACCCGGGCTGCCGCGGCGTGTTCGGCTTCTGGGACGAGCTGGACGACATCGACCCGCCGAAGTCCGCCCCCGCCCAGCTCTCCTACTCCGTGATCGGCTGGTACGACGAACCGGCGCACGACCCCGTGCAACCCGGCGCCACGCCCGCCCAGCTCGAGAAGGCGCTCGGCTGGACCTTCGCCGCCGCCGACCCGGCGCCGTCGGGGAGCATCTACGCCGGCACGTTCGACGGGATCGGCTGGAGCAGGCACCTGCCCTACGTCCTCGGCCAGCCCGTGCAGCAGCCGCTGCAGGCGCGCGCGGCGATCGGGAACACCTCGGCGGAGGCGCTCGCCGCCTACTTCACGGCGCGCGAGGCGCCGACCGTGCCGCTGTTCGAGACGCTGCTGGACGCGTTCCAGTCGGGCCTGCTCGACACCTTCAAGCAGCCCGCCGCCAACGGGCTGAGCCAGCTGGAGGAGCGGCTGCACGACCAGCGCTTCGCCGGGCTGCACTCGGGCACGGTCTTCTCGATCGTCTCGGCCGACGACGACGGGCCCGACCCGCGCGAGCTGATCGACCTGCCCGCGCCGCTGGCCGACGCACTCGACACGCTCAACGTGCTGCGCCGCCAGGCCGACCAGTGCGCGTTCCACGCCGACTGGTACCGCTGGCAGCTGTTCGCCGACTGGTACCGGATCTTCATGATCGACGCGTCCGGCCAGAACGAGGCCTACGCGATCGCCGCCAAGCGCTACGGCGACTGGCAGGACCTGGCGAACGCGCGCGACACGCTCAACACCGCGGCCGACCGCCGGCACGACGCGGTCACGGCGCAGCTGAACCCGCTCATGCGCCTGCGCCGCGCGCCCGCCGAGCGCTTCGTGCAGCCGCTCGACCCCGCCGTCCTGCTCACGGGCGACGCCGTCCAGTTCCCGGCGCGCTACGGCGGCGACGGGCGCTTCAACCCGGACGGCTACCTCGTCTGCCGCACCGACGGCGAGCTCCTGACCGCCGCCGCCGTCGGGAGCACGACGCTGACCGCCGCGTCGCTGACCGGCGTCACGGCGCCGGCCGGGCTGCCCGCGCCGGCGTTGATCACGGCCCTGCTGCGCGAGAGCTGCCTGCTCTGCACGCAGCTGCTGGCCAACCTCAGCGGCCACGCCGAGCCGACGCTGCGCACCGCGCTCGCCCTCGCGCTCGAAGGCGAAGCGCAGAGCGTCTACACGCTCACCGGCCGGCCGCCGTCGCCGGTCGGCGTGAACTGGTGGACGCCCGACCAGTGGCTGCCGATCTTCGCCTCCTGGACGGTGTCCTACCTGCCGCTGCAGCCGACCAGCGCCGGTGGGGCGCCGGTCGCGTACGGCGCCACGATCGTCAACGCGAACTTCCGGCTCGACCAGGACGCCGGCGGAACGCTGACCTACGCGCCGAGCGGAAAGCCGGGGACCATCACGATCGACCCGGCGACGGCCGGCTTCACGCAGCAGTACATCGGCGCCGGCAACCTCACGCCCACGCCGGCCGCCACGCTCACGCGGCTGCTCACGAGCTACCTCGAGACGCACAAGGACGCGACGCTGAGCGCGGTGCTCGCGGAGCTGACGTCGGGCGCCGGCTTCCTCGTGGCGCCGCTCAGCGGCTTCGTCGACGCGCTGACCATGCGCCAGCGTGGCGTGCAGCTGCAGGTGCAGGTCCCGTCGACGAGCGAGTACGCGCCGCTGACCGAGGCGATCAATCCAATCGCCGGCGACGCCCCGCGCGAGGGCGGCCCCGACTTCGACAGCGACTTCAACCCCCTGCGCGCGGGCTATCTGAAGCTCTCGCTGACCCTCGTGGACGCGTTCGGCCAGAAGCGCGACGTCGAGATCGCGCAGCTCGAGTGCGCCGAGTCGATGACCACCGAAGTCGCCGGCGCGACCGTCGCGTCGGTCGCGTACCTGTCGCCGGCGATCGCCCAGCCCAGCCGGCTCGCGTTCCACTGGCTGGCGGCGGACGGCTCGGACACCGAGGAGCTGACCGGCGTCCCGGCCGTCTCGCCCGTGTGCGGCTGGCTGCTGCCCAACCACGTCGACGGGTCGCTCGCGCTCTACGACGCGCTGGGCCGCCCGCTCGGGACGCTCTTCCCCGAGCACGGCGGAGGCGACTCGGCGATCGGCTGGCAGTCGGCGCCGGGGGACGCGCGCACGATCGACGAGGACCTGGCAACGGTCATGCAGTACCAGAACCCGCAGCTGGCGGCCGTGGCGCTGGCGCTCGGCGGGCCGCAGGCGACCGCCGAGAACTTCGCCGCGATGTGGGCCGTGATCGACACCGTGGGGCAGACGATCGAGCCCGGCCCGCTGCCGACCGACAGCGACCTCGCGGTCCTCGTCGGCCGGCCGATCGCGCTCGTGCAGGCGGCGGTGCGGCTCGAGCTGCAGGGCGCGCCGATGCTCGACCTCGGCTGGGACGTGGTCGGCACCGACTCCGACGCGGGTCTGACCGGGATCCAGTTCCCGGTCGTCCTCGGCGATCTGGCGAAGCTGCGCGACGGGCTGATCGGCTACTACAAGGAGACCGCGCCGGGCTCCGGCTACGACCTCTCGACGTTCTACTCCCAGGGCGCCGACCGGCAGGCCACCTCCGGCGTCGTGCTGCCGGCGCAGGACACGCTGCGCGTCACGCCGGCGCCGCCGCTCGGTGCCTCAGAGCCGCCGGATCTCGGGCCCTACACGCAGAAGGTCCTGATGCTGATCGATTCGCGCGCGCGGGTGCACGCGACGACGGGGATCCTTCCCACGGGCGTGCTCGAGCTCCCGCCCGACCAGAGCCAGGGGACGATCAGCGCGCTCGACCTCTCGCTCTTCTCGGCGCCGGTGCTGCGCGGCGCCGGCGCGCTGGCGATCCCGGCCCCGAGCGAGAGCGGCTACGCCGTCTCCTACGTCGACCAGGACCACGGGGACGGCGGCGCGCTCGAGTGGGTCGTGACGCAGGTCGCGGCGCCGACGGCGACCGCCGTCTGGGCCTACACGCCGCAGGAGGTGCGGGAGGGCTGGCTGCGGCTGAACCCGCTCCAGCTGGGGTTCGACCTCGCCGACGCGCAGGGCAAGCCGGTCGTGCGGTCCGGGCAGCCCAACACGCTGACGCTGACCCTGACCAACCGGTCGCGCCGGACGCTGACGTTCCGGCACGGGCCGCCCGTCGCCGAGGGCGCCCCGCCGTCCGGCTCGGTCTTCTACGTCCATCTCGGCACGCTCGTGGCGCAGGAGGACGTCGCGCAGATCGCGCTGAGCGCTCCGGGCTGGACGTTCCGGTACTTCGCGAGCCCGCAGTACGGCGCGTACTGGGCGGCGGCGCCGGCCGCCGACCTCTCGCTCCCGGCGTCGGGCTCGCTGGCGATCGCGGTCGGCGACCTGATCGCGGCGCCCGCCGGCGCCCAGGCGCAGGTCGCCTTCGACTACTACGCGATCGACGGCGTCGACGACGGCGTCTACGCCGACGTGCTCGCCATCGAGACCAAGACCACGTGACCAGGACGGGAGCAACCATGACCGTGCAGACCGCCGACCCGACGCTCGTGTCGCAGACCGCCTACCCGCAGCTGGTGTTCGAGATCGACAGCGCCGGGGCGCCGAGCACGATCTACGTGACCGGCACCGCGTCGGACAACGACCTCACGCTGAAGATCGCGACGACGGCGAGCGCGACCTTCAGCCCGGCGCCGCACGTGGTCGACAAGCCGCAGGCTCCAACCGCGACCGGGTCGCTGCTGTACCTCGACCTCACGCCGCTGAACCTCACCGCGGCGGAGTTCGCGGCGATCTCGCCCACGCCGTCGGACTGGACGATGGTCGCGTTCCCGGACGACCAGCTGATCGGCATGACGCCCGAGGCCGACGTCACGATCGGGCCTTCGGACTCGATCGAGCTGCATATCGGCGCGCTCGCGGACCCGCAGGCGACGGGCGCGAGCGCATCGCTGACCGTCACGGCCTTCCGCGTCGCGGGGATCACGATCGGCAGCCTGCCGTTCCCGTCGAACTTCAGCGTCGCGCTCGCCACGCCGCCCGACGGCGGCGAGGCGCTCAGCCAGGACCTGCTGGTCGAGCTCGCGACGCCCGACGTGGTCAACAGCATCCCGGCGTACGACCCGGTCGCCAACCAGCTCGCGTTCGCGTTCTACGCCGGCCCGCGCGGCCGGCCGGTGGTCGCCGGCGCCGAGACCCAGTTCACGCTCAGCTTCGTCTACTCCAGCGATCCGTCGGGCTACGGCGCGCTGTGCACGACCGACGAGGTCAAGCCGCCGTTCGAGGTCGTCAGCGGCGTCAACGCGGGCGCGTGGAAGATCACCGCCAACCGCTCCCAGCAGAGCCCGTCGTGGACACTGCGTCCGCCGCCGAAACACCCGATCGTCGGCACCGGTCCGCTCGCCACCGTCGGCATCCTCGCCAACGACTTGGTGACGACCTTCCAGCCGGGCCCGACCGTCGCGCTGATCTCCTACACGGGCCTCACCGGCTACGCGGACGGCGTCTTCACGCTGCCGATGACCAAGCACGCGCACGTGAGCATCGGCGCGCTCAGCGTCAAGCCGAATCCGACCGTGCTGGCCGACGGCTCCGCGGCGGTCACGGTCTCCTGGCAGGCCGAGAACGCGGGCACGATGACGCTCGCGCCGTTCGACGTGAACGTGACCGGCAAGACGAGCTACCCGGCGGTCATCACCGACACGACGCCGATCAGCCTGACCGCCGAGGGCACGTACCTCGCCAGCGCCGGCAACATCGCGCTGGCCAACACGACGGCGGTCGTGCAGCCGGTGATCAACTCCTTCGGCGCCTCGCCGCGCGCGGTGTACGCCGGGGACCTGCCGCGCGACGTCGCCCTCAGCTGGAACGTCAACACCAACGACAAGCTGCAGCTGGTCTCCTCGACGGGCGACCCGGACCCGGACCAGTACGGCGCGATCGGGACCGTCAGCAAGCCGATCTCCGGGCCGCAGATGTTCACGCTCGTGCCGCTCGGGCAGTCGGAGGGCCCGGCGGTCGAGCGCAGCATCATCGTGTCGGCCTTCGCGCCGCAGGTGCAGCCCAGGGCGGTCGCCGCCGCGTACCTCGCGGCGCCGCCGAACGCGAGCTTCATCCTGGCGTCCGACGGCAGGACGGTGAGCGCGGTCGACACGATGGTCTACCAACCGGTCAGTGGGACCATCCCTGTCGGCGCGTCGCCCGCCGGCATGGCATTCTCGAGCGACGGCAGCATCCTCTACGTGGCGAACTCGGGCGACGGGACCGTGTCCGCGCTCGACGTCACGGCGACCGGCGCCGTGCCGCAGTACGGATTCACGACGCGCTCCACGACGACGGTGGGCGGCGCGCCGCAGCGGGTCGCGCTGTCCCCCGACGGCGCCTACCTGTACGTCACCGTCGACGGCGGCTCGCAGCCCGGCAAGCTCGTCGTGCTCTCGACGGCGGGCACGCCCGTCGTCGTCGACAACCTGACGGTCGGCGTGGCACCGCGCGGCGTCGCGGTGATGCCCTCGGGCGCGCAGCTGTTCGTCGCCAACTCGGGGTCCTCGACCGTGACGGTGATCGGCCGCGGCCCGAACGGCCGGCATTCGGTCGTCGACTCGATCACCGGCCTGAGCGCGGCGCAGGACGTCGCCGTCACGGCGGACGGCGACGTCGTGCTCGTCGCGTGCCCGACGGCCAACGCGGTCGTCGCGCTCAACGCCATCCACCCACAGGCGCCGCGCGCGACGCTGACGGTCGGCAACGCGCCGCAGCAGCTCGCGCTGCTGCCGGGCGGCGCCTACGCCGTCGTCACCAACCAGGGCGACGGCACCGTCTCGCTGCTCTCCGCCGGCTCCACGCCCTCGCAGTGCACGCTGCTGGAGGCCGGCATACAGGTCGGCTCGAGCCCGGGCGCGATCGCGGCGACGCCCGACGGCGGGCTGGTGCTGGTCGGGACGGGCGGCGGCGGCGGGCTGGCGGTGGTCACGCTCGCCGAGTACCAGACCGGCCAGGCCCCGCCGGCGATCGGCGGGCAGCCGACGGACGTCGCCGTGTCCCCGGACGACACCAAGGTCGTCGCGTGGCATTCGGCCCGCGAGACGTTCTCGCCGGGCCACCCGTCGACCGGGCTGTTCGTCTACGACGTCGCCTCGGAGGTCGTCACGCCGGAGCTCGCGAGCACGCCGGTCGTCGACTTCGTCCACCACCCGGACGCGGCCGCGGCGACCGGGTTCCTCGCCGACGACACGCATGCGAGCGTGACGATCCTCAGCACCGCGTCGTGGACGGCCACGGGCACGATCGACCTCTCCGCCGAGACCGACGGGCTTCCCACCGGCCTCGCCGTCTCGAGCGACGGCACCACCTTGTTCGTGCTGACCGCGTCGGCGAGCCGCGCCTACGAGCTGGTCGTCTACGCGCTCGCGGGCTCCCCGCCGATGGGCACAGCGCTCGGCACCGTCAAGCTGCTGACCGGATCGCCCGGCTCGGCCGTGACGCTCGCCGCCGCCCCGGACGGCTCGAAGGCCTACGTCACCGACGAGGTGAGCGGGAACTTGCTCGTCGTCGCGCGCGGCAACGACGACAGCTACGCGCTGAGCGGCAGCCCCGTCGCCGTCGGAAGCCTGCCGGTCGCCACCGCGCTCTCGCCGGACGGCACCGGCCTCTACATCGCGTGCGAGGGCATGTCCAACAACGGCAGCCTCGCCGTCGTGGACACGGCCACGCTCGCGCTGCAGAGCGTCATCCTGCCGGCGAACGCGTACACGTCGCTGGGCGAGCTGGTCGTCTCGCCCGACGGCACGCGCGTGCTCGCGACCGACGCCGTGGCAGCCGGGGTGCGGGTGTTCGACGCGGCGTCCCTGCGGCTCGTGCAGACGATCCAGTGGAACGGCGGCGTGGAGTGGCCGAACGGCATCGCCGTGGCCGCCGACGGGTCGCGCATCTTCACCACGAACATCGTCAGCGGCAACCTCGGCGTCGTCGCCCAGGTCCAGGCCGCCGCGTCGGGCGCCCTCCGCCACGTCCCCCACCCGACCGTCGTCGCGGCCGAGCTGGCGCCCGCCGCCGGCCTCGGGTCCGCGCCGTATCAGGGGCTGTTCCTGCGCGACTACGTCGGCCAGACGCCGCAGAGCGGGAACACGACGGGCGCGTGGACGACGTGCCCGGACATCTGGTTCGCGGGGCAGCAGCCGCTGCCCGATCCCCAGACCACGCTCGTCGGGGGCTACGGCAACGACTCCCCCAGCACGGTCTACATCGCGGCGGGCGGAGGCCAGCAGCCGATCGACAACTACGTCTACGTCCGCGGGCTCAACGCGACCAACGGGGCCAACCGCTCGCGCGTGTGGCTGTACTACGTCAACGGCGGCGGCGACCCCTCACTGATGCTGTGGCCGCCGAGCTGGCTGAACGCGGGCATCGCGGCGGCGAACACCTACCCCGCGGTGGGTTACGTCGAGGTCCCGTCGGCCGCGCTGAACGAGATCGACTTCACCTACCCGCCGTTCATCTGGAACGCCGTCCCGGTCTCAGGCCACTACTGCATGATCGCCTGGGTCGAGAACCCGCCGCTGAGCCAGCCGGCGACCGATCCGCGCGCCGGCATCGGCAGCCTTGGCACCTGGAATGACCTCGCGACGTTCGTGCAGACCACGCCGAACATGGGCTGGAAGAACACGGTCGAGCAGGCGACGACGCAGGGGCAGAGCTGGGTCCTGGACATGCCGCTGCAGGGGCCGCCGGTCGGCGGGCTGTTCAAGTGCGGGCTGCAGTTCAACAACGTCCCGACGGACGGGTACTTCGCCTTCTCGATCACCGGGCCGACGCCACAGGGGAGCGTGTCGGTGCCCAAGACGCCGATCACCTCGATCGGCGAGACCTACCTCACGCCGATCGACTGGACGGGCTCCAACAACTACACCGCGACGATGTCGGTGAGCTACTGGGCGGGCGCGACGCCGATGCCCAAAGGCGCGAACATCACGCCGGCGGCCGGCTCGTCCTCGCGAGCGCAGGTGGGCCTCGTCCAGGATCCGCTCGTCGGCGCGATCCGCGCGGACGTCTACCCGTCCGGCCTGGTGGAGGACGGCTTCGAGCAGGAGTGGCTCACGATCGTGGGGTCGGTCCAGGTGAACCTCACGTAGAGCACGGTGCGCCCTCACCGCCGCGGGCTCTACTCGCTCCAGAAGTCGCCGACGATCTCCGCGTCGGATTCGACGTGCGGTCCGAAGACCAGGACTTCGAGCCCGTCGGGGCCGGCTTCGAAGGATCGAGCGACGCCTGGGCTGACGCGGACTGCGTCAAGCGGGGTCAGCGCCACGAGCTCATCGTCGAGCTTGACGCGCCCGGTGCCGGCGAGCACCACGTAGATCTCCTCTGCGGTGCCGTGGCGATGGGCGAAGGCCTCGCGTTGTCCGGGCTTGATGACGAGGAAGTTCATCCCCGTCTGTTGGGCGCCCAGGTCTTCCCGCGGAAAGCGCGCCTCCTGAGTGGCCGAGAGCCCGTGTCGCACGGCCGAGTCCTGGACGTCACGAAGGTTCTTCTTCGCGTACCGCATCAGCCGCGATCCTACGGCAGGCGCCATGTTCCTGCGGCATGCCGCGCTTCACGTCGCGGCCGACAGGATCTCGGCCTCGAAGAACGGCGCATAGCGGGGCGTCCCGAACCACCAGCCGACAGCCAGGCGCGACGGCACGACGTAGTCGCCGAAGCGGCGCTCCGCGAGCACGCGGCAGCCGCAGGGCACGTACCCGCGCTCGCCGCGCCAGCGCAGCGCGCTCACCGAGCGGATCGAACCTTCAGCGTCGATCTCGATCCGGACCTCCGGGCGTTCCGGCGGCACGTTCCACGCCGCTACGACCACGTCGTCGGCCTCTGCGCGACCGCGTGCGCGAAGTAGCGGCGGACCGGATCATCGAGCGCCCGCGGAATATCGGAGGCGCTCATGACGGCGTTCCACCGATGGGGCGACCGCGACGGCGGCCCGCCTGCTCGCCGAGAGTGTCCGGTGCGGGGATCACGAGTGGAGGCTCAGCACCTCGATGCTGCGCGCGTCGATGCCCAGGCTCGCTTGGACCGGACGCCCGCGCACGCGCCCGAGCTCTTCGTCGATGCCTTCGAGGTACCCGGCGAGCTCGCGGCCGGCGATCTTCGTCGGCGGCCACCACAACGCGTGGCCGGCGACGTCCGCGTGCTCGTCGCCGGCGGCCTCGTCGCGACGCAGGAAGCGTGCCCAGCGCTCGGTCAGCAGCATGCCGCGCAGGACCGGCACGAACGGCTCGGCGTCTACGTCGGCCCCGGCGCCGGCGGCGATCTGCGCCGCGGCGGCGTCCGCCTGCTGGCAGGCGAGACCGCCCTGCTTGATCGCGAACGCGGTGGCGTCGCCGGCGGCGTAGACGTCCGGCACGCCGGTGACGCGCCCATGGACGTCCACGACGAGGAAGCCGGAGGGATCGGCGGGAAGGCCGTCGATCGACGGGCCTTCGAGCCGCGGGAGCGTCACCACGCGCTGCACCTCCAGCTCCTCGCCGACGAGCGCGATGTGCCCATCGTCGACGCTGTCGACGGGCGCGGAGGTGTGCAGGGCGATGCCGGCGTCGCGCAGGAGCGCCTCGACCTCGCGCGCGGCATCGAGCCCGAAGACGCCGAGCGGTGCCTCCTCCGGGGTCACGAGGTGCAGCTCCACCCGGATGCCGAGCTCGTACGCCCGCTCGGCCAGCATCAGCGCGAGCTCGTACAGCGGCAGCGGCCACGTGCCGCCCGGCGGCGCGACGAACGCGATCTTGCGCGTGTAGCCGCCCTCGACGTCCTGGACGAGCCCGTGGACCGCCTCGGCGTCGGCCGCCGAGCCGGTGAAGACGGTCGCCCGGGCATACGGGCGGACAGGCACGCCGCCGGACGCGACGAGCAGGACGTCGTAGGCGATCTGCGCGCCGTCGGTGGTCTCCACGACGTGAGAAGCGGCGTCGACACGGGCGAGCGTGCCGCGCTCGTGGGCGAACCCGGCGTCGGCCGCGACGCGGGCGAGCGGGTAGGTCCAGGCGCCGCCGGCCGCGAACGGCTCCAGGACGCTGAGCGGACGGTAGGTGAAGTCGGAGTTCGGAGCCAGCACAGTCGTGGAGACGCGGTCGCCGGCCAGACGATGGAGCCTGAGCGCGGCTTCGAGCGCCGCGGGGCCGCCACCGGCGATGAGGACGTTGGTGGGCATGCGGCAACGCTAGGTCCGCATGCGGGTCGTGGCCTCCGGGACGACGACCCGTCGCGCTCGTGGAAAACCCACCTGCGCCGGTCGGTAAGTCCCGGATGGCGGGACGCCGTCGCGGCCATACGGTGCGGTCATGACCGAAGCCAGGCACGTCGCGATCGCGGGTGGCGGTCCCGCCGCCGTCGACGCCGCACTCGCGCTCCAGCGCCTCGCCGTCCGATGTCCGACCCGATGCGCGTCCTGATCGCCGGCGGCGGCGTCGCCGCCCTCGAAGCCGTCCTCGCGCTGCGCGCGCTCGCCGGCGACCGCGTCGCGGTCGAGTTGCTCGCCCCGGGAACGCAGTTCCCACACCGCCCCGAATCCGTGCGATCGCCGTTCAGCGGCGAGCCGGCGCCGCAGATCTCGTTCGATCGCGTCCCGATCACCCATCACCGCGGCGCGCTCGCCGCGGTCGCCGCGGACCGCCGCGAGGCCCGCACCACCGACGGCGGCCGGCTCTCCTACGACCGCCTGATCGTCGCCACCGGCGCCCGGTCGGTCGAAGCGGTGCACGGCGCCACGCTGTTCCGCGGCCCGGTCAGCGCCGGCGCGGTCGAGGGCGCGCTGCGCGACGCCAAGGGCCGGGTGGTGTTCGCGCTACCCGCCGAGTCCGCCTGGGCGCTCCCGATCTACGAGCTCGCGCTGCTCGCCGCCCATGAGCGGCGAGGCGGACCCGAGCTGATGGTCGTCACCCATGAGCCGCGGCCACTCGACATCTTCGGCCGGACGGCGTCCGACGCCGTCGCACGGCTGCTCGATCGCGCCGGCATCGAGTTCCTCGGCGATACCGTCGCCGACTCGGTGCTGGGCGACGCCGTCGTGACCCACGACGGCCGCCTGATCACCGCAGACGCCGTCATCGCCCTCCCCCGCCCCGAGCCGCGCGCCATCGCCGGCCTGCCCGAGGGATTCCTCGAGATCGACGAGCACGCCCGCGTCGTCGGCGTCCCTGGTGTCTTCGCCGCCGGCGACGGGACCGCCGGGCCGATCAAGCAGGGCGGGCTCGCTACGCAGCAGGCCGACGCCGCGGCGGAGCGGATCGCCGCCGAGGCCGGAGCCGGCAACGACCCGCGCCCGTACCGGCCGGTGCTGCGGGGCCTGCTCCTCACCGGCGAGGCGCCGCTGTACATGCGCAAGGACCTGACCGGCGACGACGCCCTCGCTCGCCCGCTGCGCTACGCGCCGCCGCAGACGTCGCGCTCGCCGCTGTGGTGGCCCGACGAGAAGATCGTCGGCCGCTACCTGTCCGGTTACATCGCGGGCGGGCGCGCGGCATGACGGCGCGCGCCATGTATCTGTACTGGAGCCCGCTCGGGGCAGGCGGTCACTCCGCGGCCGCTCGGCGAGCCGATGCTCCGGTGAACCACCGGGACCACCAAGGAGGACCACGTGAGCACCATCCTGATCGGCGTCGATGACTCGGCGCGCTCCGAGGACGCCGTCGCGTTCGCCCGCCGGCTGGCCGGCGCCGCGAGCGGTCAGGTCATCCTCGCGTGCGCGTTCCTGTACAGCGACATCCCGACTCGAGCCTCCAACGTCACCTATCGCGAGGCACTGAAGACCGAGGCGAGCCGGACCGCGCGCCGGATGGCCGAGCTGCTGTCAGACGTCCCGCTCGAGCGCGTCCGCACGGCGACGGTCGCCAACCCTTCGGTCGCCCACGCGCTCACCGACCTCGCCGAGGCCGAGCAGGCGTCGATCATCGTCGTCGGCTCCACCCACACGGGCCGGGCCGGCCGCGTGCTGCCCGGCTCCACGGCCGAGCGACTGCTGCACGGGGCTCCGTGCGCCGTGGCCGTCGTCCCCAACGGCTACTGCACGACCACCCACCCGGCGATCCGCCGCATCGGCGTCGCCTACAACGCCACCGACGAGGCACCGGCCGCCGCCGAGGCGGCCCGCGCGGTCGGCGCCGAGCTCGAGGTGATCGGCGTCGTCGCAGCCGACGACTACGGCGCGCCGGCGCTGATGGGCGGCCCGAGCTACGACACCCTGCGCGAGGACATCGAGGAGCACGTGCAGAAGAGCCTCGACGCTGTCGTGAAGGGCCTGCCGGCGGACGTCCACGGCGAGACCATCCGGCTCTCCGGCGACCCCGCCGACCAGATCGCCGCCCGCAGCGGGAACGTCGATCTGATGGTGATGGGATCGCGCGGCTACGGTCCGGTGCACGCCGTCCTGGCCGGCGGCGTGAGCGGGCGCGTGGTGCGCGAGGCGCAGTGCCCCGTGATCGTCGTCCCGCGCGGCGTGCAGGCGCCGCTCCGCGAGCTGTTCGGGGCTGCCGCCGCCGCACGCGTCTGAGGACTCGAGCACGGGTGAGCGCGTGTCGCGTCAGGCCGTGTGACCGTGACCGCGACGCCGCGCCGGGATCCGCGCCCGCAGCGTCGTCCCCTCGCCGGGAGCCGATTCGACTTCGAGCGTGCCTTGGACGAGCGCAACCCGCTCGCGCATCCCGATCAGGCCGAAGCCGCCGCCGTCGGCATGCGGCTCGAAGCCGCGCCCGTCGTCGCGGAGCATGATCTCAACCGCGTCCGCGACATCGAAGACGCGGATCTCGACGCGCGTGGCGTCCGCATGCTTGACCACGTTCGTGAGGCCCTCCTGGACGAGCCGGTAGGTCGTCGACTCGATCTCGGTGAGGTGACGCGCGGCGGCCTCTCCGCTGTCGAACGCAAGCCTGACGTCGAGTTCGACCTCGAGGCCCGACTGCTCCGCGACGCGGGCTGCCAGCGTCTCGAGCGCCGCCTTGGTGCCGAGCTCGTCGAGCGCGGCAGGCCTGAGGTCCGTGATGAGCGCGCGGAGGCTCGCGATGCCGTCGGTCAGGAGCTCGATCGCCTCGCCGATCGCGAACGTTATGCGGTCCGGATCGCCGCTGCGGCGGGCGCCTGAGAGCAGGACGCGGAGCCCCGCCAAGTGCTGGAGCGTGTCGTCGTGCAGCTCGCGGGCCCAGCGTCTGCGCTCGGCCTCCGAGGCCTCGATGCTTCGCCGGAGCGCCTCGTCGCCCGCCATCTGCGCCGTCGCCACCGCGGTGGCCGCGCTGGCCGCGAACGCCTCCAGCAGGCGCTCGTCATCCTCTCCGAAGGGCCGGTCGGCGCCCATCCGGTCCAGGACCACCAGGAACCCGACCGGGCGATTGCGGAACAGCATCGGCGCCACGATCGCGGTGCGGGCGCCGAGCTCGCGCGCCGCGAGCGTCTCGGGCGGCAGCTCGGAGAAGCGCTGTGCCTTCCCGGTCTTGATCGCCGCCGCGGCGACCGAGTTCGCGATCGGCACGCGCCGGCTCCTAAGGCGCTCGACACCCTCGCCGGCCACCGCCGCGATCACGAACTCGTCGCCGTCGACGAGCGCGATCTCGGCCGCGCGCGCGTCGATCAGCGCGCGCGAGCGCTTGGCGACGAGCTCCAGGACCCGCTCCAGGTCGGTCACGCCGCCGAGCGCCCGGCTGATCTCGGTCATCGTCTCCAGGCCCCGGATCGCCCGCTCGAGCTCGTCGCGTCGCTCGCTGACAGTGCGGTACAACCGCGCATTGGAGATCGCGATCGCCGCCCAGCCGGCCAGCACGATCGCCGCCTCCTCGTCGTCGTCGGTGAACTCCTGGCCTTCGGCCTTCTCGGTCAGGTAGAGGTTGCCCCAGGCCTCCCCCTCGATCAGGATCGGCACCCCGAGGAAGGACGTCATCGCCGGATGCGCGAGCGGGAACCCGTACGAGCGCGGGTGGGCGCCTACGTCGGCCAGGCGCAGCGGCCTGGGATCGTCGATCAGGACTCCCAACACGCCGCGTCCGCGCGGGAGATCGCCGATCTGGCGGTGCGTCTCCTCGTCGATGCCGACGGTGAGGAACCGTTCGAGGCGCTCGCGGCGCTCGTCCAGGACTCCGATCGCGGCGTAACTCGATCCGGTCAGCTCGCGCGCAACCTCCAGAAGGCGCTGGAGCACCGTCTCGGGCTCCAGCTCGGAGATCAGCGACCGGCCGACATCGAGAAGCCGTCGGAGCCGTTGCTCATCCATGCCTGATGCCAACGCTACAGATCCGCCCTCGGGACCGTCCGCGGCGACGCACGTGCGGCAAACTGCGGACGCGTGCGCCGCCCGGTCCTGGTCCTCAATTGCGGCTCCTCGTCGCTCAAGTACCGCCTCGTCGACGTCGCCGAGCGGGCCGACGTCGCCTCCGGATCGATCGAGCGCATCGGCTCGTCCGCGAGCCGCTTCGTGCACCGCGACGAGCGCGGCGAGCGGTCGCGCGAGCTGGGGATCGGCGATCACGCGGCCGCCGCCGGCGCGGCGCTCGGCGCGTTCGACCCGCCGCTGTCCGGCCGCGCGCTGCTCGCCGTCGCGCATCGCGTCGTCCACGGAGGGACGAGCTTCACGGGGCCGGTGGCGATCGACGACGGGGTGGTCGTGCAGATCCGCGCCCTCGGCACGCTCGCGCCCCTGCACAACGGCATCGACGCGGACGTGATCGACGTCGCCCGCCGCGCGCTCCCCGGCGTACCGCATGTCGCCGTCTTCGACACCGCGTTCCATCACACGCTGCCGCCGCGGGCGTTCACGTACGCGGTGCCGCGCGAATGGGGCGTCCGTCGCTACGGCTTCCACGGGACGTCGGTGGCGTACGTCGCGCGCGAAGCCGCGCGCGTCATCGGCCGGCCGCCGGAGGAGCTGCGCCTGATCGTGCTGCATCTCGGCAACGGTGCCAGCGCAACGGCCGTCGCGGGCGGGCGGAGCGTGGATACGTCGATGGGGCTGACGCCGCTCGAGGGCCTGGTCATGGGCACGCGCTCCGGCGACGTGGATCCCGCGCTCGTCGAGTACCTCGAGCGCGTGTCCGGCCTGTCGGCGCACGACGTCGACGAGCGGCTCAACTCGGGCAGCGGACTGCTCGCGCTCGCCGGCGTGAGCGACATGCGCGAGGTCCACCGGAGGATCGCGGCCGGCGACGCGCGCGCCGAGCTTGCGCTCGACGTCTACTGCTACCGCATCCGCAGGTACGTCGGCGCGTACCTGGCTGCGCTCGGCGGCGCCGACGCGATCGTCTTCACCGCCGGCGTCGGCGAGCATGACGCTGTCGTCCGCGCGCGCTCGCTCGCCGGCCTGGCGGCCCTCGGCATCCGGGTCGACGACGCGCGCAACGCCGCGCATGAGCGAACCATCTCGCCGCCTGGCGCCGAGATCGCCGTACTCGTCATCCCGACCGACGAGGAGCTCGAGATGGCGCTCCAGGCGGCGCGGCTGACGTCGGCGTAGCGCCTACCGCGGCCAGACCCAGTCCTTGACCTCGGCCGGATCGTCGCCGTGCGCGCGTGTGTACTCGCGGTGGCGCAGGCGCTCGTCGACCATCCGCTGGCGCAGGTGCGCCGCTCGCGGGCCGAGCCGGGGAACCCGGTCGATGACGTCCATGACGAGGTGGAAGCGGTCCATGTCGTTGAGCATGACCATGTCGAACGGCGTCGTGGTCGTGCCCTCCTCCTTGTAGCCGCGCACGTGGATGTTGCGGTGGTTCGCCCTCCTATAGGTGAGGCGGTGGATCAGCCAGGGGTAGCCGTGGTAGGCGAAGATCACCGGCCGGTCGAGGGTGAACAGGGCGTTGAACTGGCTGTCGGACAGGCCGTGCGGGTGCTCGCGCTCGTCCTGCAGGCGCATCAGGTCGATGACGTTGACGACGCGGACCTTGAGCTCGGGCCTGTGCTCGCGCAGCAGCGTGGCGGCCGCGAGCGTCTCGAGCGTGGGGACGTCGCCCGCGCAGCCGAGCACGACGTCGGGCTCGCCGCCGGCGTCGTTGGACGCCCACTCCCAGATGCCGATCCCACGCGTGCAGTGCGCGATCGCGTCCTCCATCGAGAGGTAGTCGAGCGACGGCTGCTTGCCCGCCACGATCACGTTGACGTAGTGGCGCGAGCGCAGGCAGTGGTCGGCGACCGACAGCAGGCAATTGGCGTCCGGCGGCAGGTAGACGCGGACGATCTCGGCCTTCTTGTTGACCACGTGGTCGATGAAGCCGGGGTCCTGGTGTGAGAAGCCGTTGTGATCTTGCCGCCAGACGTGCGAGGAGAGGAGGTAGTTCAGCGACGCGATCGGCCGCCGCCACGGGATCCCGCGGGTGACCTTCAACCACTTCGCGTGCTGGTTGAACATCGAGTCGACGATGTGGATGAACGCCTCGTAGCAATTGAACAGCCCGTGCCGGCCGGTCAGCAGGTAGCCCTCCAGCCAGCCCTGGCACAGGTGCTCGCTGAGCACCTCCATCACGCGCCCGTCGGGCGCGAGGTGGTCGTCGCCCGGGCGCGTCTCGGCCATCCATGCGCGGTCGGTCGCCTCGAACACGGCGGCCAGCCGGTTGGACGCGGTCTCGTCAGGCCCGAAGAGCCGGAACGTCTCGGGGTTCGCGCGCATGACGTCGCGCAGCCAGGCGCCGAGCACGCGCGTCGGCTCGCTGGTGCCCGCCGCTGGCGCGTCCACCGCGACGGCGTAGTCGCGGAAGTCGGGCAGTCGCAGGTCGCGCAACAGGACGCCGCCGTTGGATTGCGGGATCGCGCCCATGCGCCGCTCCCCGGCGGAGCCAGCGCGGTCAGCTCGGAGCGCGGCGCGCCGTGCTTGTCGAACAGCTCTTCGGGCCGGTAGGAGCGCATCCACGCCTCAAGCGCGGCCAGGTGATCGGGGCGCTCCGCCAGCCCCGCGAGCGGAACCTGATGCGCGCGGAACGTCCCTTCGACGGGGATGCCGTCGACCTCGCGCGGGCCGGTCCAGCCCTTGGGAGTGCGCAGCACCAGCATCGGCCACCGCGGGCGCGAGCGATCGCCTTCGCGAGCCCGCCTCTGGATGGCGGCGATCTCGTCGAGCGCGGAGTCCAGCGCCGCTGCGAGCGCCTGGTGCACCTCGGCCGGCTCGTCGCCCTCGACGAACAGCGGCTCGTGGCCATAGCCGCGCAGCAGCTCGCGCAGCTCGCCGTCGCCGATCCGCGCGAGCACCGTCGGGTTGGCGATCTTGTAGCCGTTGAGGTGCAGCACCGGTAGGACCGCCCCGTCGCGCGCCGGGTCGAGGAACTTGTTCGAGTGCCAGCTCGCCGCGAGCGGCCCGGTCTCCGCCTCGCCGTCGCCGACCACGCACAGGACCAGCAGCTCCGGATTGTCGAACGCCGCGCCGTAGGCGTGCACGAGCGCGTAGCCGAGCTCGCCGCCCTCGTGGATCGAACCCGGCGTCTCCGGCGCGACATGGCTCGGGATTCCGCCCGGATAGGAGAACTGGCGGAACAGCTCCCGCATCCCCCGCTCGTCGCGCGACACGCTCGGGTAGAGCTCGCTGTAGCTGCCCTCCAGCCACGTGTTCGCCACCAGGCCCGGTCCGCCGTGACCAGGACCGGTCACGAACAGCGCGTTCAGGTGGCGACGCCGGATCGCGCGGTTCATGTGCGCGTAGAGCAGGTTCAGCCCGGGCGTGGTGCCCCAGTGGCCGAGCAGCCGCGGCTTGACGTGCTCGAGCCGCAACGGCTCGCGCAGCAGCGGGTTCTCGCGCAGGTAGATCTGGCCCACGGACAGGTAGTTGGCGGCGCGCCAGTACGCGTCGAGCGCCGACAGGTCGGTCTCCGAGAGCGGGCGCGGCAGTCGGGCGGTCACGGTTATCTCGTCAAGCCTCGTCTCCGGCGCGGCGCACTCGAACCGTGGAAGGCCGCGCACCATTGCGGCTTAACACGGACCGGGCTCATGCGTCAAGCGGCGGCCGAAGCTCGTCCGCGCCGGTAGCGCCGGCGGGCGCAGCCCGGGAGCGGAAGAGCGCGGTCAGGCCGCGGCGAGGCTGCGGGCTTCCACGGATGGGCGGCGGCCGGCGGGCGGCAATCATCCGGGCATGACTTCCGCCCCTCCCCTCCACGTCGTCCCGCACCGGCTCGGGAGCTGGCACCTGCGCCGCGAAGGCGATGAGCGCCCGCTGTCCGAGCATGGCAGCGAGACCGAGGCCGAGCAGGCTGCGCGGCGACTAGCCGATCGCGCCGGCCATCGGCAGATCGTCATCCATGACCGCTACGGGCGCGTTCGCCGCGCCGCCGTGCGCAGGCAGTGACGTCCTCCCAGGACATTGACGTCCGCGTGCTGCTCGCCGATTACGAAGGCGCCGGCCGGCGCGCGCTCGCCGGCGTGCTCAGCTCCATGACCGGCGTCGTGCTCGCCGGTGAGGTCGCCGAGCGTGCGGAGCTGGCTGCTGCGCTGCGCCTGGCGCGCGCCGACGTCCTGGTGATCGACGATCGCCTCCTGCGCGACGGCGGTCGCGCCCTCGCCGACCTGGAGCGCCAGGCGCCGGAGCTGCGAATCCTCGTGCTCGGCGTCGACGACGATCCCGCATTCGCCACCAGAGCACAGCACCTCGGCGCCGAGGCCTGGATCGCCAAGGATCGCGCCGGCGAACAGCTGCCCGCGCTGTTGCAGACGCGATGACCGCGCTTCGCCGGATTCGATGACCATGACCGTCGACGAAGCACCCGGGCGCAGCGGCGACTGGCTGGAAGTCGCACAGCCCGGCCAAGGCCTGCCCCGCCGCGGACAGATCGTCGAGGTGCTCGGCGGTCCACGGCATGAGCACTACCGCGTTCGGTGGACGGACGACTACGAGTCGATCCACTATCCCGTCGAGGGGACGCGGATCCTGGAGCCGTCAAGCGCGGTGATGGCCGATCGAGGTGCGGTGCGGCGAGCACCGCGATGGGGCAGGCGGACCATCCTCTGAGACCGGACGCGGTGGTCAACCCCGGCCGCGCGGGAGCGTCCGCAGCCAGGCGTCGATCGCGGCGAAGTCGGCGTCGGTGACGACGCTCGGCGGGAACAGGCCGTGAGCGTGGACGTGGCGGAAGTCGCCGAGCTCGACGCCGCCCGCCAGCCGCGGGCCGCGCAGCCCCTGGGCGCGATCGCCGTGGCATGACGCGCATCCCAGGCCGCTGACGGAGAACGCCTGGCTCCCCGCCTTCGCGGGATCGGTGCCGCGGGCGAGCGCCACGTCGAGCCGCGCCGCGCCGGAGGCGCTCTGCGCGTACTGGCCGGCGGAGTCGACCCCGACGCCGTGGTTATAGGTCATGCGGCCGCCGATGTACCCCTGCGTGAGCACCGCGGCGAGCGCGAGCACCCCGCCGGCGATCAGCTCCGGACCATGCGTGTGACGGTCGGCTGCCACGCGCACGCGGCGCCACGCGGCGATCGCGACGATGGTGACGGCGAGCGCGATGCCGAGCCAGAAGTGGATCGTGCCGATGCGGAAGCTGCTTCCGCGCAGCGTCGTCTGCGCCTGCCCCCAGACGAGCAGGCCGGTGATCCCGGCGAGCCCGACGCCCGCGACCGCGGCTCCGACCACCCACGGTTCAGCCGCGGCCAGCGAAGCGCCGCCGCGGCCGGCCCGGCGGACGAGCAGGATCAGCAGGTAGACCGGGACCGCGACGACCGCAAGGTGCGTCGCCGCCCCGTGAAGCTCCGAGAGATGCGGCATCGCCGCAGGGTGCCCGGTGCCGGGTAATGGTTCGGCAAAGGGGGCTCGGCTCGGAGCGCGTGACCACCTCGCGCGCCCGCGGCCTCGTAGCATCGAGCCGTGGCTCACGTACTGCTCCTCGAGGACGACCAAGACATCGCGGAGGCGCTGACCGGCGAGGGCTACGACGTGGCGACCGCGGGCGACGGAAGCATCGCGCTGGACGCGGTGCTCGAGGCGCCTCCAGACCTGATCATCCTCGATATCGGCCTGCCCGGCATCGATGGCCTCGAGGTGTGCCGCCAAGCGCGTGAGCTGCGCCCCCAACTGCCGATCTCATGCTGACCGCCCGGGACGGCGAGCTCGAGACGATCGCCGGCCTCGACGCGGGAGCCGACGACTACGTCACCAAGCCGTTCCGGCTCGCGGTGCTGCTGGCGCGCGTGCGCGCCATGCTGCGGCGCAGCGCTCCCTCGGAGCTGACCGCGGCTGACGTCCGCGTCGACGAGTCCTCCCGCCGGGCATGGCGGGGCGAGCGCGAGCTCGACTTGTCGCCCAAGGAGTTCGATCTGCTCGCGCTGCTCGTTCGCGAGGCGGGAAACGCACTCGCGCGCGAGCGCATCATGGACGTGGTCTGGGACGTCAACTGGTTCGGCTCCACGAAGACGCTGGACATGCACATGTCGTGGCTGCGGCGCAAGCTCGGAGACCCGCCGCTGATCTCGACCGTCCGACGGATCGGGTTCCGCTTCGAGCGCCGATGAGGCGGCGGCTGATCGCGACGACCGCGCTGATCGCGCTCGCGGCGATCCTCGTGCTCGGCATCCCGCTCGGCATCGTCGAGAGCGCGCGAGCCCGCACCGACGCGCTGGGACGCCTGGAGCGAGAAGCCGACGGAATCGCCGCGGCCGTCGACGATCGCGCGGCCGCTGCGCGCGGTATCGATGCGACGATGCTCTCGCCCTGGTTGCGGCCGGGGCACGCGGCAGTGATCGTCGCCGGAGGAAGGCGGATCGACGTCGGGCGGGTCCCCAGGGGAGGCGTCCTGTCTTCGCGCTCAGGCGCCACGCAGGGCGTGCGCGTCACGGTGTTCGCCTCCGCCGGCGAGGTCACCCAGCGGCGCCGCCAGGTGTGGCTGCTGGTCGGTGGCCTCGCCGTGGTCGGGACCGCGGCGGCAGCCGGCCTCGCGGTCCTGCAGGCGCGCCGCTTCACTCGCCCGCTCGGGCAGCTCGTCGCCACGTCGGCGCGCCTCGGCGCCGGCGACTTCTCGGCGCGCACCGGGAGGCTGGACCTGCCCGAGCTCGATCACGTCGCGGCGACGCTCGACGCGGCCGCCGTCCAGATCGCCCAGCTGGTCGGACGACAGCGCGAGTTCGCTGCCAACGTCTCCCATCAGCTGCGCACGCCGCTGACGGCCATGCGCCTGCGGCTCGACTCGCTGGCGGCGCTCGACCATCCGCCCGCCGTGCAGGCGCAGCTCGAGGCGGCCTTACGCGTCGCGGACCGCCTGGAGCGGACCGTGGCCGACCTGCTCGAGCTGGCACGCGCGGGCGACATCGGGCGGCCGCGTGACGTCGACCTCGCCGATCTTGCACGCGAGCACGCGACCGGCTGGCAGCCGGTCTATGCGCGCGCCGGCCGAGCTCTGAGCATCCGGGTGGACGAGCCGCTGCCCGCGCGAGTCAGCCCCGGAGGCGTCGCCCAGGCGCTCGATGTCCTGCTCGAGAACGCGATCGCCCACGGAGCGGGAACGACCCACCTCCACGCCCGGCTCGTCGACGGGCGCCGGGTGCTCGCCGTCGAGGATGCCGGCGCCGGCGTGGCCGAAGGCCTCGAGCAGTCGATCTTCGAGCACCACGTCTCGACCGCGGGCTCGACCGGGCTCGGGCTCCCGCTCGCGCGTGCGCTGGTGGAGGCCGACGGCGGGCGCCTGATCCTCGCCCGAGCGCGCCCGGCGCGGTTCGAGATCGTCATCCCCGAGCCGCGGACAGCTGCCGCTCAGCGTGCGGGAAAGCCGCACTGACCGCGTGCCCGACTCCGGATGCAGCAGTGACTGATTGCGTCTGGAATGGCTGCGTGTTCCAAGCTACTGCAGTCAAGGAGAAGAGGGAGATGCGCAAGCTGCTCCGTTACGGCGGCGTCGCCGCCGGCATCGTGCTGATCGCCATCGGCATCGGCTCCATCGTCATGGGCTTCACCGGACGCGATCAGGTCCGCAGCGACCTGGGGCGCGAGCAGATCGTCGGCACGCCCGACCTCGCGTCGCCTGATGCTCGCGAGTCGGGGCGCGCGAACGTGGCGCAGCCCGCCGCGACGGCCATCTAGCCACGCGCGAGATGAAGGTTCCGGGCTGGCATTCCCGCGTCCGCAGACGTCCGCTCGCAGGTGTGGGCTGCGCTGCAGAGCGGCCTGATCGACGCTGCGGACCTCGCCTGACGCGGCATCGCCACGGGCGGCTGGTGTTCGCCGTCAACGCGCGGCGCGCGACTTTCACAGCTCGGCGACCCGGCGACCACGGGCCGCCATGAGCCGCCTCGACGGCCAGATCAGATCTCGACGAGACCGTGGCTGAGCGCGTAACGGACGAGCTCGGCGCGTGAGGTCCGGCGGATCTTCTGCTGGATGTGCGCGCGGTGCGTCTCGACCGTGCGGGTGGAGAGGAACAGCTGCTCGGCGATCTCGGTGTTGGTATGGCCAAGGGCGATCAGACGCAAGACCTCGAGCTCGCGTTCGGAGAGGTCGTCGGGCGGGCCGGCCGCCTGGGCGGGCTGCGCCGCGATCCTCGCCCCGAGCCGGGGGTTGAGATAGTTCTGGCCCTCCGCGGCGAGCCGGATCGCCTCGAGCAACTCCTCGTCGGCGGCTTCCTTGAGCACGAAGCCGAGCGCGCCGGACTGCAGCGCCTGGCGCGCGAAACCGGGATCGTCCTGCATCGTCAGCACGACGATCGCGGTGTCGGGCGCCTCGGCGCGCAGCCGCGGAATCGCTTCCAGGCCTGACTCGCCGTGCATGTTGAGATCAAGCACGAGGACGCAAGGCCGGTGGGCGCGCGCGAGGCGCTCGGCGTCCGGGACGGATCCGGCCTCGGCGACGACCTGCATCGCCGGCTCCGCGTCGATCAGGAGCCGCAGCCCTTGGCGGACGACTGTGTGGTCGTCGGCGATGACGACCGTGGTCTTCTCGCGGTCCGCATGCTCGGCGCGGGTCGTCGACGGCTCAGAGGAAGCGCTGGTCACGTAGCGAACGGTACGCCCGCCATGGGCTCGCCGGTCCGGAGCGCGCCGCGGTCCACGTCCGTAGTTCTCCGCAGACTCTCCCATCGATGATCGTGGACCGAACCGTATGGCGACGCTGTGGAGGTCGCCTCCGGCGAGGCCCGCGGTGCTCTGCGGGGTTCCACGGACGGCCGCCTCACGGAGGAGCTGCGGGCGCCTCGCCCCTCCACCTCAGCGGACGCCCGAGGCGCCATGCGATCCGCCCGGCGCCTGCCCTGGCGCGTTGCCCGAGTTCCCCGGGGCGCTCGGAGGCGGCGCCGGCCCCGGAGCGGGCGTGCCCGCCGGATCGGGCCGGGCCGGAGCGGTCACCGGGTCGGCTTGCTTTTTGGCCGGGCCGGGAGGGGTCGCGGCGCCGGCGTGCTTCTTGGCCTGGCCCGCAGGCGTCGCGGTGCCCGCTTGCTTCCTGGCCTGGCCGGCCGCGGCGCCGGTTTGCTTCTTGGCCTGGCCGGGATGGGCCACGGCGCCGGTTTGCTCCTTGGCCTGCCCGGGAGGGGCCGCGGGCTCCGGTGGCTTCCTCGCCTGCCGGGGCGCGCCGGCGTCGCCCATCGCGGGCTGCGCGGGCGCGGCCGGCGCCGGCGGCCTCGGGGTGCCGGTCGCGGTCCGCGGTGTCCGGCGCGGCAGCATCGCCGTCCGCGTTCCCCGCGCGCGGGACTTCGCCGGCCGGGCCGGCGCCGGCGCCCGAGGCGGCTGCGCGACCGCCTCCCGCGGCCTCGGCGTAGCGGCGACGGCATGCGGCGACGGTCGGCTCTTGCTCGCCCGCGCGGCCCCCGCGGGCCGTGCCGAGGACTGCCGTGCATGGTGCAGCGAATGCGCACCGGTCGCCGCCGTCGCCGTGACGACTACGGCGCCGATCGCGACCTTGGCGAGCAGCCGGCCGGCGAGCGCTCCGGCGCCCGCGCCCGCGCTCGCCGAGCCGTGCAGCGCCGCGAGGAGCGCCGCGCCGGCGCCCGCCGGGAGGGTCGGCGCGAGCGCGGCGAGCTCCGCGGGACGTCGTCCCATGTCGGCTTTGAAGCGCCGGCAGGACGCGCACGAGCGCAGGTGCGCGCGCAGCCGGCGCGCGCGCATGACGCGCCCGTCACCGTCCGAGAGCGCCCGCTGAACCTCCAAGCAGGGCGTCGCGCGCCCCTCGTCGCACTTCGACAGCGCCCGGCGGGCGTCGAGGATCGCCTGCTTGACCGCGCCCGGCGTCGTCTCGAGCGTCGCCGCGATCTCCGCCGGCCGCAGCCCGTAGAGCTCCCGCAGGATCAGCGCCGTGCGCTGGCGGCGGGGCAGGTCGTCGAGGTCCTGTCGCAGCAGGCGCAGCGTCTCGCGGGCTTGGATGCGGTCATCGACGGCGGCGGCGTCAGCAAGCTCACCGTCGAGCTCGACCACGGGGCGACGGCGCCGCAGGATCGACACCGACTCGTTGTGCGCGATGTGGAACAGCCACGGCCGCAGGTCGAAGTCACGCGGCTCGCTCTTAAGCGCCGCGTACGCGCGCGTCATCGTGCTCTGCATCGCATCCTGGGCGTCGTGCTCGTGCCGCACGATCGACCGGCAGTAGCGGTAGAGCGCCCGGTGGTGACGCTCATAGAGCGCCGTGAACTCCTCCCGCTCGGCATCCGGTGCCGGCGCGGCATGTCCCTTCGACATCACGTAGCGCCCAATATGCCAGCGCGGGCACCGACTGGTGGAAGTCGTCTCACCTGATCGTCGACCGGCGCGCGGACCGCGGCGGCGTGGCGAGCGGCAGCCGGGGCCGATCAGCGAGCGGTCGAGCCACCAGCTCGGGCCGCGATGTCAGACTCCTTACACTTGGGTATGTAGCAACTGACTCGCGGCACACGTGCGCGTCGTCGTGCTGAAGGCCTCGACTCGCAGGAGGACGGATGAAGACGTGGCGCGCTGTCGGTGCAGTGGTCATCCTCGGAGCGGCCGCGCTCGCGGCGCCGCCGGCGCTGGGCGCCGTCTCGCCCCTCGTGCAGGTCACGGGGGCGTCGCCGTTCGCGGTCGGGTGCGCGGGGAGCGGCCATGACCCGACGGGCGAGGTGTTCGAGGATGCCGAGGTCGAACCGTGGGTCGCGGTCGATCCCGCCGACCCGAGCCACGTCGCCGGGAGCTGGCAGCAGGACCGCTGGAGCGACGGCGGGTCGCACGGGCTGGTGGCGAGCGCGTCGCTGAACGGCGGCACGGCGTGGAACGGCGAGACGTTCGCCGACTTCAGCCGCTGCCCGCTGTTCGCGCATTACGGCGATCCTGACGCCCAGGATCCCGGCCGCGAGTTCGATCGCGGCAGCGACCCGTGGGTCTCCTGGGGCACCGGCAGCCGGCTGCATCAGATCGCGCTGACGGTCAGTCAGCCGTCGGTGGGGCTCGGCCTCAACGCGGGCATCCTCGTGTCGCACTCCGATGACTTCGGCGCGACGTGGTCGCACCCGCAGGCGATCAAGGAGGACCACGGCGGCAACGTGCTCGACGACAAGGAGTCGCTCACGGCGGACCCGGCGAGCGGCTACGTCTACGCGATCTGGGATCGCCTCGTGGCCCCGAACGGCCACGCCGACCTCGAGGCGACGGAGAACGCGATCGGCTACCGCGGCCCGACCTGGTTCGCCTCGAGCCCCAACAACGGCGAGACGTGGTCGTCGGCGCGGATGATCTACGACCCGGGCGAGATCAACCAGACGATCGCCAACCAGATCGCCGTCGAGCCGGACGGGACGCTCGTCGACGTGTTCCTGCAGATCAACAACTTCAAGAACAGCCACGGCAGCCGCGGGCTCAACGTCGCCGTCATGCGCTCGAGCGATCACGGAGCGTCGTGGTCGAAGCCGGTGTTCGTCCACAAGACGGTCGACGCGACGGTGCGGACCCCGGGCGACGGCCAGGCGCTGCGCACGGGAGACATCGCTCCGGACATCGCGATCGACGGGCGCACCGGCGCCATCTATGTCGTCTGGCAGGACGCCGTCTCCGGCACCCCCGCCATCTACCTGTCGAAGTCGACCGACGGCGGGAGCTCGTGGAGCGCCGCGCAGATGGTCAGCGACCCGCCGGCCGGGGTGTCCGCCTTCACCGCGGCGGTCGACGTCGATGCGGCCGGCGCCGTCGGCGTGACGTACTACGACTTCCGCAACGACACGTCCGACACGGCGACGGCGCTGACCGACTACTGGATCCGCACCTCGACGGACGGCGGCGCCGCCTGGGCTCCGTCCCAGCGTGTCACGCCGGCGTCGTTCGACATGAAGAAGGCGCCGGTCGCGCGCGGCTACTTCACCGGCGACTACGAGGGACTCGATCACGCCGGCAGCACGTTCAAGGTCTTCTTCGTCCAGACCCACAACGCGGACGCCGGCACCAACCCGACGGACGTCTACTCCGCCGACGCGACGCCGTGACCGGCTCGCGCCTGCTCGTCGCGACGCTCGCCCCGATCACCGCGGTGGTCGCGGACGACGGCAGTCCCGCCTATCACCAGAACCAGGTTCTCGGCGTCGTGCCGCGAGCCACCTTCGGGAGGACCTATTGAGCGACCGTACGAGGATCCACGCCTTCGCAGCTGCGACGGGGGTCGCGGCCGCCCTGCTGGCCGTGCCGGGCAGCGCCGGCGCGCAGGGTGCGCTGACCCGGGTCAGCGCGGACCCGTTCACCAACCCGACGAGCCAGCACGCGACCGAGGTCGAGCCGGACACGTTCGCCAACGGCTCGACCGTGGTCGCCGCGTTCCAGGTCGGGCGCTTCTTCAGCGGCGGGGCGAGCGACATCGGCTTCGCGCGCTCGGGCGACGGCGGCTCGCACTGGGACGCGCCCGGGTTCCTGCCGGGGATGACGACCAGCGCCGGCGCCGAGAGCCCGTTCGAACGCGTCAGCGACGCGAGCGTGGCGTATGACGCGGCGCACGCGACGTGGCTGATCTCCTCGATCCCGCTGCTGCCGGACACGTCCGTGCCGACGGTGCTCGTCAACCGCTCGACCGACGACGGGCGGACCTGGAGCACGCCGGTGCAGATCCCGCCGCCGGCTTCACACTCCGTCGATCTCGACAAGAACTGGACGGTGTGCGACAACGGCGCGTCCAGCCCGTTCCGGGGCCATTGCTACACGGAGCTGGACAACTTCGGCGAGGGCGATCGGGAGCTGATGAGCACGTCGACCGACGGCGGGCGGAGCTGGAGCGTGCCGATCGAGACGGCCGGCCATGACAAGGGCCTCGGCGGTCAACCGGTGGTGCAGCCCGACGGCACCGTGATCGTCCCGTTCGAGAGCCTCGACGGCAAGATCGCCGCCTTCGCCTCCACCGACGGCGGCGCCTCTTGGACGCGAGCCGTCAAGGTCGACGGCGTGCGCTTCCACCCGGTCGACGGCAACCTGCGGACGAGCCCGCTCCCGAGCGCCGAGATCGGCGCCGACGGCACGGTCTACGTCGCGTGGCAGGACTGCCGCTTCAGGTCCCGCTGCGCGAGCAACGACATCGTCTTCTCGAGGTCCGCCGACGGCAGCGCGTGGAGCGCTCCAGCACGGATCCCGATCGACGACGTCGCGAGCGGCGCCGACCACTTCATCCCGGGACTCGCGGTCGACTCCGCCACCGCCGGCGCCGCCACGCACCTCGCCCTGACGTACTACTTCTACCCCCAGGCGGCATGCGGCGCCGGCTGCCGGTTGGAGGTGGGCTACGTCTCCTCGCCGGACGGCGGGGCGCACTGGAGCGCTCCCACCGTGCTCGCCGGCCCGATGGCGCTGACCGACATCGCCCAGACCTCGCAAGGCCCGATGGTCGGCGACTACATCTCGACCTCGTTCTCGGCCGGTCGCGCCGTGACCGTGTTCCCGATCGGGCGCACCCGGCCGACGGCGACGAGCTACGACGAGGCGACCTACGCCCCGGCTGCGCCGCTGGCCGTCGCAGCGCCGGCAGACGCCACGCGCGCGGCAAGCAGCACCGGTGCGGCACCGGTGTCGGGCATCGGCACCGGCGAGACGCACCACGCGCTCAGAGACGACTGACGCGACCCGCCCGCGGCCGCCCGCTCGCCCCCGCGCGGGCGGGCGGACCGTGCATCGGCGGCGTCCGGCTCAGGCGGCGAGCGCGAGAGCGGGGACTCCGGCGGCCGTGACGAAGGCGTCGAAGATCGCGGCGTGCTCCGGTCGATGGGTGAGGAGCTCGGCATGCCACTGGACGCCGAGGCAGAACCGCGCCGTCGGGTCGCAGATGGCCTCTATCGTGCCGTCCGGGGCACGGGCGCAGATCTCCAGGCCGTTGCCGAGGCGATCGATCGCCTGATGGTGGAGACTGTTGACGGCGAGCCAGCGGTGGCCCGTCACGCGGTGCAGGGGTGAGCCGGCCGTCACGGTGACGGGATGGCTGGTCTCGAAGGGCTCGTGGGTCTGGAGGTGCTCGACGTCGGTGCGGTCGGGCAGGTGCTGGTGCAGCGTCCCGCCGCGGACGACGTTGAGCGCCTGCATGCCGCGGCAGAGAGCGAGCACGGGCAGGTCGCGCTGGGCGGCGGCGGCGAGCACCGCAAGCTCGTAGTCGTCGGCGACGCGGTCGACGTCGGGACCGAGTCGCGGGTGCGGGAGCTGTCCGTAGGTCGCCGGGGCCAGGTCGGGGCCGCCGCTGAAGAGCAAGCCGTCGAGGCGGTTGAGCAGGGCGCCGGCGTCGTCGGTGTAGCCGTGCGCGGGAAGGACGACCGCGATGCCGCCCGCCTCCTGCACCGCCTGGGTGTAGGTCAGCCGCAGCGAGAGCCGGGCGGGTGCGCGGTCGCGCTCGCGCCGGCCCGGCGCGGGCGCCCAAGCCGGCGCGGTCTCGGCCTTGAGCTCGTGCGTGACGACGCCGATCAGCGGCGGGTGGTGCGGGTGTCGGCGGTGGATGCCTGAATGGTCCACGCTGCGCGGCCTTCATCACAGCGTGCTTCCCAGCGTCCGTCGTTGTGGTCTGGCACCGGGCCCCGTAGGGCGACCCCTAAGCACACCCGCGGGCAGGCCCGACCCCTCGCGTCTGGCGATAGAGAGGTTCGTCCACCGGAGGAGCCGCAATGCCCGACGTCGCGATGCCGTGCGACATCGCCGCCACGGCAGCCACAGATGTGCGTGACGCAGCGACCTCAATCGACGTCGAGCAGGACCTGTGTCGCGTCGTCGGCGACCTCCCCGTCCGTCGCGTCGAGCACCGCGCGCTCGATCGCCGCGACCGTCGCGGAGGCGGGAAGCCCGGCGGTCTGCAAGAGCAGTCTTTGGAGCCAGTCCGAACCGAGCCGCGTCCCGTCGCGACGCCGCGCTTCGACGATCCCGTCGGAGTAGATCAGCATCCGATCGCCCGAGCGCACCCGGATCGTCGCGCTGGGAATCGCGCGCTCGCGGTCCAGGATGCCGAGCGGATAGGTCGTTTCGCCGCGCAGCTCGCGCACCGTCCCGTTGCGCAGCAGCAGCGGGGGAAGGTGGCCGCAGTTGGCCCAGGCAAGCTCGTCGCGAGTCGGGCGCCACAGCCCCACGATCGCCGTCAGGAAGGCGTGCGAATCGAGATCGTGGACGGCGCGATGCATCTCCAGACAGCACTCTGATGGCTGCGCGCCTTGGCGTCGGCTGGTGCGAAACGCCCCGATGCTGACCGCCGAGATCGCCGCAGCGCGGACCCCCTTGCCCATCGCGTCACCGGTCGCGATCCAGACGCCCTCGGGGTTCTCGGCGTGGTCGAACCAATCGCCGCCGACGTCGTAGGCGGGCAGCACGCTGGCGACGACCTGACCGCCGCGCAGGCGTGCGATCCGCGCAGGGAACAGCTCCAGCTGGATCTCGGCGGCGGTGCTCGGCCGCTTGCGCCGCCGCCCACGCTCGAAGACGTCGGTGAACCCGCTCGCCAGTTCGAAGGCCGGGGCGACAGCGCACGCCAGTTCGCTCAACGCGCCCCCGGCCGCTTCGGTCGTGGCGAGCACGCCGACCGCTCGGCCGAGGACCCACAGCGGCGCGACCGTACACTCCGGCCAGGTCTTGACGAGCTGCTGACGCACCTGCCGCGAGCTCTCGGCTTCGAACTCCGGTCCGACGGCGCCGATGGCCTCGAGCCGTTCCGGCAGGCCATCGTCGCCCGCGAAACGGAGCAGGCACACCCCCTCCACATCGATCAGGTAGATCGCGGCCAAGCCGCCACCCGCAAGCGCACGAATGCGCTCGATCACCCGGGCCGGAAGCACGCCGAGCGGCTCCCGAGCCAGATCCGAGTCGGCGGCCACCACCGCTCAGCTACCCGCCGAGCGCCCCCGACGTGCCTGCTTCTAGGCGCCCTGCCGCCGAATGCGCTTATCGGACGGGATCCCACGGTCGTGCGCCGAAGAACGCACGGGTGTCGTCGGCGAGCAGCTCGGGCTCCTGCTATTGCACGAGCGACAATCGGCGCAGCTTGAGCGCGACGTGCACGGCGAGCCGCGCCTCAGGATCCTCGAGTGTGTCCCCCAGCACCTCAGTCGCATGGCGCAGCCGGTGGCGGAAGGTGTTGCGGTGCATGAAGCAGCGCGCGGCCGCCACGTCGTGCCGCGGGTAGTCGAGCCCGGCCTCGAGCACGGTCAGCAGACCGCCCTGATGCTCGCCGTCCCACGCGAGCAGCGGACCGATCTGCCGGCGCACGAACTCGCGCGCCTCGTCGGTCTCGGCGACGCGCGCGAGCAGGCGGTCGAGCGCATAGTGGCGCACGGACACAAGGGGCTGATCGTCCTCCCTGCGCGGTCCCATGCGCCACAGCGCGTCGAGCTCGGCGACGCCCCCGCTCAGGTCGGCGAGGGCCAGGGCGCGCTCGCCGACGATCACCTGCGGACGCGCGATGGGAGCGAGGCGCCGCGCGCGTCCCGCGACCTTGCGGAACCACTCCAGCGCTCGCGCGCTGCCATCGGCGCCCTGGCCCGGATGGAGGAGGGCGATCCGCTCACCGAGCAGCACGCTCAGCGCGCCGCTCGGCTCTTCGCGAGCCTCGCCGTCGATCGCCTCGGCGACCTCAGGCCGCGGAGCGCGCCCGCGCCAACCCAGTATCGCGGCCCAGTACATGTCGGCCAGCTCGAGCCCACAGCCGGCGGCTTCGCGTCGGGCACGCGCGGGGCCGACGTCGGAGTCGCAGATGATCCGCCGCAGCATCTCGGTCGTCCGCGCCCGTAGCAGCATGGCGCGCTGGAGCTGGTCGGCGAGCAGCGCCGAGAGCAGCTCGACGAGCTGCCGGTTGTTGTGGCCTTCGCCGTCGATCTCGCCGATAGCCAGGAACCCGAACCGGGACGACGACCGATGGATGCTCAGAATCCGCCATCCGGGTGGCGCGACCAGCCGGTTCGTCGCCGCCGCGCGGGCGATCGCGAGCGCGCGCTCGCCGGTCTCGGTGTCGGGCGCACGGCCGAGCGACTCGCCGGACGGCCCGGCCAGGCCGAGCGGCTGCCGCAGCACCTTCTCGGCCGCAAGGATGAGCCGCGCTGGAGCGTCGGTCTCGACCGCGACGCGCACAAGCGAGGTCACCAGCTCCGGAGAGGGCCCCGCGACGTCTGGCTCACCCTGCGCTGCGCTCACGTTCCCGCCCGCGGTGTAACCCCGTGTCGTCTGCCCGGCAGGAGCCCCATCTCGTGAGCCGCGCACTCGTCGTATGGTCCTACCGCACTGGACCAAGGGTCTATGGGGGGTCCGCCGCGTGTTGGCAAGCTGACAGCACGATGGCTGACATCGGACGTCCCGAACGCGAGATCGAGGTCCGGCCCGCCGAACTCCCGCTGCCGCGCGAGCTGCCGCTCGAGCCGCCGCTGCCGGGTCCGGCCGAGCCGCAACCCGCCAAGGAGCCTGTACCCGCTTGAACGTCGTACAGGAGCCGCTCCTCGGATGGCGCGGCTGGCAGGTGGTCGAGGGCCGGCACGGGCCCGCACTGGCGTCGTGGTGGGTGGACGCGGTCTGGCCCGCGCGGCGCCCGCTCGAGGCGCGCTGCGGCGTGCACGGATCGCGCCCGGCGGCGCACCACGCCTGCGGCATCCACGCGTTCAGCGCCCGCGACGAGGCGCTCGCCTACCTCCATCGCACCCACGACAGCGTGCCGCTCCTGTTCTGCCGACGGCCGCAGCGCGCGCTCGCGGTGGCGATCGGACGGGTCTCCGGCTGGGGACGCGCCGTGACGCATCGGCGCGGCTGGCGCAGCGAGTTCGCATATCCGTACGACCTCTTTCTGCTCGAGAGAGATGACGGCCTCGCCCGGGCGGTGGCCGATCGGTACGCCGTCGACGTCTCTGCCCTCCCCCCAATCCGCTAGGAACAACATGCGCCGGATCATCGGCATCCAGCTCCATCATTCAGTCAACCTGGACGACGCAAGCCGCTACGGGGTCAACATGTTGAGCGCCCTCGAAGGCGCGCTCAAACGGACCGGCGACCCCGAGATCCAGGCGCTGATCGATCAACTGCAGCCGCTCGTGCGCCAGATCGGCGTCGCCCGCACCGCCGCCGGCCTGCGGCTGCAGCTGCACCATCGCGATCCTGACTTCAAGCGCTACGTCGACGGCGAGCTGCCCTGGCCCGACGAGCTGGAGGAGGGCTTCGTTCCCCGCTGCACGTGCGGCGATCGCTGCCTCTTCCACGACGTCGGTCGCGGAACGCAGGACGACTGCAACTGCGATCGCGTCTGCGGGCAGCACGGCGAGGCCGAGGCCGCCTGACCTAAGGCGTCAAGGCCGAGACGCGCAGGGTCCCGCGCGCGGTGCCCGCGGCTCGCTCGCGGTAGCCGGGCACGAACAGCGACGTCACGATCGCGTGCTCGGCGGTCAGCTCGTCGATGACCGGCCACAGCTCGGCGATCCGGCTCGGGCGATCGATGCAGACGGTGTAGGTCGGGCGGTGGCTGGCGACCCGCCCGAGCTTGTCGCCGTGCGGCGGCTCGTCGCTGGAGAAGCCCCACTCGCCCATGATCGTCGTCGCGCCGGCGGCGTCCGCTCGCCGCAGCCGCCGGGTCAGCTCGCCGTACAGCGGGCGGCCGTCGACCTGGGCCGTCCGCCGCGTGTAGACCCGGATCGTCTGCCAGATGCCGTCGTGCGCGCTGCTTGGCAGAGGCTCGAGCAGGGCGCCGTCGTGCTTGACCTGCGCGATCCGCTCGAGCGTCACGAGCGGCGACCGCAGAAGATCGGCGAGGTATGGAAGGCACGGTTGCAGCAGGCCGGCCGGGGCGACCGAGATGACGACCATCGGCGCGCCGTTGGAGCGCAGCAGCGTCGCACGCCGCCGGCGGCCGCCGACGAGTCCGTCGACCCCACCGAGCACGATCGCCCCGCTCGCCCCGTGGCGGCGCAGCGTCGCCACCGCCTGACGGTACGCCGGCCGCCCCATCACGCGCTCGTCCGATCCGCAGTACAGCGTCAGCTTCGCCGCCTGGCCGGGTCCCGGAGGGAACTCGGCCTCCGCGACGTCCGGGCCGGATGCGAGCCGTGCGTGCTCGAGCGTGACGAGGCCGCGCGGCACCGCGCGATCGACGTCGTCGAGCGCCGCCTCGATCCGACGGCGGGCGTCGACGGCCACGGCGAGCAGCGGCAGGTCGGTGGACACGTCCGGGAAGCGCTCGGCGTGGATGCGGCGGTTGATGCCGAAGCCCTCGATCCCGCGCAGCAGGGCGGCGGTCGCGATGCCGCGCCTCTGCAGCGCGCGCATCAGCGCCTCGCTTGCGAGCAGCGGCCCAGAGGTGATCGACTCGCCGAAGTACACGGAGAGCCTCAGGGCGTCGGCGATCATCCCAGCGCTTCTCCGCACACCCAGCCGCCATACGTCATCGCCAGCCCGGCACCCATCGAGCCGAGCAGGTACAGCCACGCGGTCGGGAAGGCGCCGTCCTCGCCGAGGCGCTGCGCCTCCACCATCCAAGTCGAGAACGTGGTGTACGCGCCGAGCAGTCCGGTCCCCAGCACGAGGAGCACGTGGCCGGTCACCGACAGACCGGTCAGCAGACCGAGCAGGAAGCCGCCCGACAGGTTGACGACGAACGTGCCGAGAGGGAAGGCGCTCGGCCGGCGCGCGGAGACGGCGCCGCCGACGTAGAAGCGCGCGCACGCGCCGGCGGCGCCGAGCAGCGCCACCCCGATCCACGCCAGCACGCCGCTCACCCGTAGCGCCGCCTCCGCGCGGCCACGGTCGCGGCGGCCGCCGCGAGCATGCCCGCCAGCAGGCTCACGGTCGCATACTCCGCCGCCATCCGGGCATGGCCGTCGCGCGCGAGCCGGATCGTCTCCACCTGGAAGCTGGAGAACGTCGTCAGCGCGCCGCAGAAGCCCGTTCCGAGCACAAGCCGGACGTACCGCGTCGGCGCCACCATCTCCGCCAGTCGCGTCGTCGCCCATGCGAGCACCAGCGTGCCCGCGAGGTTGACCGTGAACGTCGCCCACGGCCACTCCCCGGGGCGGGTGGGCAGCGCCCTCCCGACACCGCCGCGTGCCAGCGCACCGAGGGCGCCGCCGGCTGCGACGGCGAGCGCGCGCATCATTGCCTGCAAGCCTGCAGCCTCGCGCGCGGCGTAGAGGTGCGCCGCGAACCGATCCGCGCCATTCCGGCGTCACATCTCGTGCATCCTGCACACGCCGGCGAGAACGGCCTTGACCGCGCGCAGCGCGCTTCTTACAACCGTGCTGCGCCGGCCGCTGGCGTCGGCGCGGTGAGGCATCAACCAGAGGAGGACGCCGATGCCCGAGGTGGTCTTCAGCGTCGACCAGTCCAAGTCGATGGCCGACCAGGCTGTACCCGGCCACAACCGCTGGCACCCCGACATCCCGCCTGCGGCGTCGGTGACGCCGGGAAGTGAGTTCCGGGTGGAGTGCCGCGAGTGGACCGATGCGCAGCTCGGCAACAACGACTCCGCCAACGATGTGCGCGACGTCAACCTGTCGGTCTGCCACATGCTCAGTGGCCCGGTCGAGATCCAGGGTGCCGAGCCGGGCGATCTGCTCGTGGTGGACATCCTCGACCTCGGCCCCTGCCAGCCGCCGCAGGAGTCCGGCGACGCCCCGGGGCAGGGGTGGGGCTACACCGGCGTGTTCGCGAAGGTCAACGGCGGCGGGTTCCTGACCGACCACTTCCCAGACGCCTACAAGGCGATCTGGGACTTCCACGGCCACGACGCCACGTCGCGTCACATCCCGGGTGTGCGCTACACCGGCATCACCCACCCGGGGCTGTTCGGGACCGCGCCGTCGGCGGACCTGCTGGCGGAGTGGAATCGCCGCGAACAGGCCCTGATCGACAAGGATCCCGAGCGGGTGCCTCCGCTGGCGCTGCCGCCGCTCGAGGAGGGCGTGCTCGCCGGCACGCTGGATGGCGCCGAGCGCGATCGCGTCGGGCGCGAGGGCGCGCGGACGGTTCCCGCGCGCGAGAACGGCGGCAATCACGACATCAAGAACTTCACGCGCGGCAGCCGGGTCTACTACCCGGTCCACGTGTCGGGCGCGAAGCTCTCCGGCGGTGACCTGCACTACTCGCAGGGCGACGGCGAGATCACATTCTGCGGCGCGATCGAGATGGGCGGCTACATCGACTTCGGCGTCGACCTGATCAAGGACGGCATGAACAAGTACGGGATCACGACCAACCCGATGTTGATCCCGGGTCGGATCGAGCCCCGTTACAGCGAGTTCCTCACCTTCATCGGGGTCTCGGTGGACGAGACCACAGGCGAGAACTACTACCTGGACGCGTCGATCGCCTATCGCCGGGCGTGCTTGAACGCGATCGAGTACCTGCGCAAGTTCGGCTACTCGGGAGAGCAGGCGTACCTGCTGCTCGGATCGGCGCCGATCGAGGGGCGGATCTCCGGCGTGGTCGACATCCCGAACGCGTGCTGCTCGCTCTACCTGCCGACCGCGGTCTTCGACTTCGACGTTCGCCCCAGGCAGGAAGGCCCGGAGTCGGCGTCGCGCGGCGAACCCGCGAGGACGAGCTAGGGACCGTGCCGTTCTACGAGTTCATGTGCGAGGGCTGCGGCCCGTTCGAGGAGCTCCGGCCGATGGCCGACGCGAGCGATCCGGCAGCCTGCCCCGCATGCGGTGGCGAGGCTCGCCGGGTGTTCAGCCCGCCGGGCCTCGCGCTGCTCACCAGGCCCCTGCGCTGTGCGCTCGAGCGCGAGGAGAAGAGCGCGCATGAGCCCGACGTCGTGGGCGAGAAGCGCGGCCGCCCGATGAGCCACCGGCACGCTCCGGCGCCGTCGTGGGTGCTCGCGCACTGAGGGAGCGAAGGAGGAGTCAACGATGCTGCTCGGCGTGGTGCTTCTGTACGTCGGCGCGGTGCTCGTGATCAACGGCATCTGGCTCATCGGCCAGGCGCGTCTCGCGGGGGCCGGCGAGGCGGCCGCGCGGGCCGGCGAGGCGCATCCGTTCTTCATCCAGGGCCGCGAGGTCGCGGTGATCAACGTCTTCACCGGCTTCGTCGGCGTGGTCGCCGCCGTCACGCTGATGGTCCAGGGCAATCGCAGCCAGGACCTGCCGTCGATCCGCGCAGGCGGGTTGATCCTGCTGTTCGCGTTCACCTACCTCTGGGTGGCGGCCAACGGCTTCCTCAACGCCGGCGGCCGCGGGTTCGGCTGGTACTGCCTGTTCGTGGCCGTGACCGCGATACCCGCGGGGATCTACACGCTCGCTAACGCGAACGGCGACGACGCCTCGATCTACCTGGGGATCTGCTGGTTCGCATGGGCGGTGCTGTGGTTCCTGTTCTTCATGCTGCTCGCGCTCGACCGGCCCATCGCCCGGCTCGCCGGTGGGCTGGCGGTGCTGGAAGGGATCGCCACCGCGTGGGTGTTCGGCCTCTTGCTCCTGCTGGACGTGATCGCGTTCTGATCGCGAGCCGGGTGGCGCGCGGGCGATCCGCGCGCCCCCGGCGAGGCCCAGCTCGGCGGCGGTCGCCGGGGCAGGTCGAGAGCCTTGGCGCTCGATAGCCGACCGGCCCAACCATCGGTCAGATCTCGCCGCACCTTGGGCCCGCGCACTCGGCCGCAGGCGTGGCATAGCCTCGAACGATGTCAGAGCAACCGCATTCGGCCGATCGCGGCGCAGTGCTGCCGGGAACGGTCGCCGCACAGCCGGTGGCGTTCTGGATGGCGATGCTGGGCTCGCTCGGCATCATCGTCGGCGGCATCGCTCCGTGGGCGACCGCGTTCACGTTCGAGTCGTTCAGCGGCACCCGCTTCCACGGCTGGAGCGACGTCGCGGTTGGTCTCGTTGCCATGACCGCGCTGGGCCTCTATCAGCTGCGTCCGGTTCGCCTCCTGCTCGTCGGGGCGGCCGTGATCGGGGCGCTCGCCGCGGCCGGGGCGGTCGTGACCTGGAGCAAGATCCAGTCGGGCGGCGTCTTCACCGTCTTCGGCGTGCAGTACCGGTACCTGGATCCCGCCTGGGGCCTGTACCTCCTGCTCGGCGGCGCGCTGACGCTCCTCTTCACAGCGTCCGCGCTCGCCTGGCACGCGCGCCGCTGAGCGGGTCGCGTTACGGGCGGTGGTGAGGCGGCTGGTCGAACCCAGCGCCGGCGGCGATCCGTGACGCGAACGCCCGCTCGCCGGCCTGCCGCAACTCGAGCCGCTTGACTTCGAGATCGACGATGCGTTGACGCCCACGCCGTCCGGATTCGGAGCTCTGATGCATTAGTACATGCTCCGCGCGTTGGGCCGGCGTGTCATCGGCCCCCGGTCGGCTCTTTGTGCTACTCCGGCCGGCTGATCGCGCGCTCTTGCGTACGCCGTGGAGTCGTATCGGCAGCTCGGGTCGGTGATGTCACCGAGCCTATTCCGCGGCGTCGGCGCCCCCGTGACGGCTCACCCCGGTGAAGGGAGTCGGCGCGGCATGTGAAGGGCTCGGGGAGCGAGCGGACGGCGAGGTGGGACGGGCGGCGAACGCGCTCGAGGACCGCGGCTGGATCAGGACGCGGCGCGGTCGGCAAGCTCGGCGTGACCCTCCGCGTGCGCGCAATGCGCGCAGCAGTACATCGCGCCGCCCGCCTCATGCCCGTGCCCGATGATCGCGCAGCCACAGTGCTCGCAGCGCGGAGCGATCGCGTGGATGGCACACTCGAACGAGTCGAACGTATGCGTCGCCCCGGCGACGGTGACCTCCATCGCCTTGTCGTAATCGTTGCCGCAGACCTCGCACACTGCCATGGGCGACTCGCCTCCATCGGCTCGACGAAACCGTGACCCAGGCCTACCCACGCGCTGTCGTCCTGTCACGCGTCGACGCACCAGGACCAGCAGACGGTTCCGGACGGCGGAGAGCGGGCAGGCTACTGACGAACGCATGGTGACGCCGATCGTCAAAGAGCGACGCGCGAGGCTGGAGCCCGTGACCCGCGATTCCTTCGTCGGACCGCCGCGCTCGGCCGGCGCAGTGGCGGGCGGCCGAGCTACAGGCATGTCCGGGTCTCCGGGTCGGCAACCCAGTGTGCGACCTCGTCCTGAGCCCGCTGAGGCGTGAAGGCGACGCCCGAGGAGATCGAGCGTCGCGCCGCGGGCGGTCAGCTTGAGCCTTGGGCCTTGATCGTGCGGTCGAACACCAGGTTGCCGTCGTTGATCGAGTAGACGCCGTAGTCGGTCAGGGAGGTGTCGGCCGGGATGCCCTGCTCGGGATTCGCGAAGGTCGTATCGGCGACGCCGTCGGGCCCATAGAGCTTCGCGTGTGGCAGCGCCGCCGCGAAATCCTTGAACACCTGTGCCGCGTCGTTCGCGGTGATGCCCGAGAAGGGCACGATGCGCGCGAACGTCCGGACGCCGGCCGGGTCGTACTTGTCCGGCTCCCCTGGTGTCGCTCCGGGCTCGTCGGTCGTCAGGCCCACGGCGGTGTTGGACGGGCTGATCTGCGCGATTCCGGCCTCGTTGAGGATCGGCAGCGAGACGGCCGTTGCGCCGGAGTTGAACTCGCCGAGGTAGACGGCCGTGGTCTTGTCCTGCGACGCCTTGCCAGCGTTCGCCGAGGTCGCCTCCGGCGTCCACGTGCCCGCTTGCGCCGTCGCGTCGTCGAGCGGCTTGTATGTGACGGCGATGTCGCGAGGAAAGCGCGTTCAGCGCGACGGGCGTGCTCACGCACCCACTCCCGCGAGATCACCATCGGAACGTGCTAGGGGAAGTGCCGATGGGCTCCCTTCGCTCGGATCTCCTCCGCCGCGTACTGGGGTGCCTGCGCGATCACCCGCACGACGACACCGTCGAGGACGTGGCGCGCCGGCTCGGCTTCGTCGAGCGCGACGCGGTGGACGCGGCGCTCCAGGTGCTCGAGCAGGACGGTCTGGCGTGGCATGCCGGCGAGCATTGGCAGCTGACGCGCCGAGGATGGGAGGTCGCGCGCGAGCACGATCCGCGCCCGGACACCGACTAGCGCCGCGTCGTTCGTCGCCGCGTGCGAGGTCGATGCAAGCACTGCGCGCCTGGCGCGCTCGAGGTCAGCACGGTGACGGGCGGCACGCTCGCGGTCAGTACGTCCGCGGGCGCCATTGAGTCGCGCGTCGAGCGGCTGGCACATTCGATCAACCGCGGTGCGCAGCTCGGACACGTCGATTCCTGAGGTCAGTGTCATCACCGTCGATGATCAGGCGGTGTTCCGCGAGGCTGCGCGTGCGCTGGTCGCTGCGACCGCCGGGTTCACGCTCCTGGGCGAGGCCGCGTGTGGCGAGGATGCGGTCACGCTGGCCGCGCGATTGCACCCGGATCTCATGCTCGTGGATCTGGGGCTGCCGGACATCTCGGGGTTTGAGACGAGTGCCCGCCTTGCCCGTCTGCGCCCGCGACCGTTCGTCGTGCTGGTCTCCACGAGGGAGGATCCGATCCTGTCCGATCTGGCCGGCTCGCACGGTGCTCTCGGGTTCCTGCCGAAGCGGGCGTTGCGGCCCAAGACGTTGCGAGCGCTGTGGCAGCTTCGTGATGGCAGCGAGGCGTGGATCGCGAGCCACAGCCCTCCCCGAGCACACACGCTGGCGGAGACGCTCGGCTCGTAGTAGAGATTCGAGGGTGCTGTCGCGCCGCGTCGCGCCCGGGTGGATCCTGACGATCGTCGGCGTGATCGCGGCGGTGCTCGCGCTCGACACATGGATCGTGAGCCCCTACAGGGTCTCCTCCGCGTCGATGGAGCCGACGCTGCATTGCGCGCGAGACACGCCCAATTGCCTGGCCGGCTCCAGCGACGGCGTGCTCGCGAACCGGATCGTGTACCACTTCCGCAGCCCGCGCCGCGGCGACGTGGTCGTCGTCAGGCTTCCGCCCGCAGCAGAGCGGCGCTGCGGCTCGGCCGGCACCGTGGTGAAACGCTTGATCGGCCTCCCCGGCGAGACGGTGAGCGAGCGCAACGGCTTCGTCTCCATCGACGGCAGGCCGCTCGACGAGCCCTACATCGACCTCTTCCGGCGCGACCACGAGCCGCCGAGGGCCTGGGACGTGCCGCGCGGGGAGTACTTCTTCATGGGCGACAACCGCGCCGACTCCTGCGATTCGCGCCTCGTCGGCTCGATCCCGCGCAAGCGGATCGTCGGCGAGGCGGTCGCCATCTACTGGCCTCCGCACCGCATCGGCTTCTTATAGAGGAGTCGGGTCCGGCCCTCCGGCCGAGCGTCCCCGGGTCGGGGTCAGAGGTGCGCCCACGCGACGAGGCCGCCGCCGGCGACGATGACGACGAGCGCCAACATGAGCACGAGCCCCTGTCCACGCCGGCGGCCCGGCATGGACATGGCCGCCGGCGCGGGAGCCGTGACGTACACGTACTCGGCGCCGTCGCTCTCCCGCGGCGGCCCGGGGTTGGCGAGGAACGTGTCGTACTGATGCGCGCGCGCTGCCCGCAGATGGGCGTCCTCGGCGATCGTCAGAAGCCGGCGGGAGTCCAGCCGAGGTCCGCGCCGCGCAGCGTCCGCCCACGTCGCGCCGCGCGGAGGAACGAGGCTGCGCATGGGTTCGACGGGCCGCGCGACGATCCGCACCCGGGGCGCCGCCACCCCGGTGGCGGGGCCGCTGAAGCGAATCGTCCGCGTCAGCGGCCCGCCATCGCCGAGGCGGGCGGAGAAGCGCATCCGGCCGCCGTGCAGGCCGGCGACGTGGCCACCCTGGAACATGATCTCGCCGCGTACGTCGAGCGGCGCCTCGACCGCCGCGGTGCGCGCGGCGACCGGGCCGCGGGCGTGGATCGTGACGCCGCCAAGCGGGTAGACGCCGCGGCGCGCTTCGTCGAGCGCCCGCACAAGCGCCGGGAGGTCCGCGCGGGCCGAAGCCGAGGGCGCCGGCGTGCGCGTCGCGTCGTAGAGCGTGAGCACCAGCGACAGCGTGCCGCTACGGCGCTCCCCGGCGCGCAGCGAAGAGCCGTCCACCTCGGCGCGGATCCCCAACCGCAGCGGCAGGTACGGCGCTGCGGCGGCCGGCTGCAGCCGCGCGTCGGCGCCGAGCGTGCGCGCGCCGTCGGAGAAGCCCGCCCACAGGATCGCGCCCGTACGCCGGCCTGGCGCCGACTCCGAGTCCGACGTCGCCTGCACGCTCAGCACCGGTGCCGGCACCGTGTAGGAGTAGTCGCCGGTCCCGACGACATGCAGCCGCTGCGCGACGGCGACGGAGACCGGCCGGCCGGTGGCGTCGACGCCCGTGGTGATGCGCTCTTGGCTGTCGACCCGCTGATGGAACGCCGTCGCCTCCTGCTCGCGCGGCGTGTTCGCGGCCGGCGGTGCGAGCGGCGGCTCCTGCGTCAGCGCGGTCGTCGGGTCGACGAGCGTGAGCGCCGTCTGCTGCTCCGCGTGAGCCGGGGCGGCGGCGAGCGCCGCCACCGTGGCCGCGAGCACTACGACTCGCATCACCGCGGGGCGACCTGCGTGAGTACCGGCAGCGTCGACGACAGCGGATCGTCCTTGACCGCACGGAACGTCATGTCGTGGAAGGCGGCGAAGTAGACGTCGTCGTTGACGACGCCTTCGTGGTAGTTCTCGTTGAATCCGCGCTCGTCGCCGTTGGCGCCGCGCACGCTGACCTGGTTGAGCGCCGCGATCAGCTTGCGGCCGTCGGTTCCGCCGGCCTGCCGGATCGCCGACGCGAGCAGGTTGACGAAGTCCGACGCATACATCGCGTACTCCGGCAGCGCGCTCACCGGCTGCCCGGCCGCGTTCTTGACCCCGATCCGGTCCGCGCCGAAGGCCGTGTCGTACATCGCCAGGTACGTCTCGAACGGGCCGGGACCGACCTCGGCGGTCAGCCGGCCGTCAGCGAACGTGAGGCCGTCGACCCAATCGGGATGCTCGCTCAGCTCCTCGCGCACGACCGGGTCGGCTGCATCCGGCGGCGCGTAGATCGGCACCGCCCAGCCGGTGACGCGGGCGGCGCGCACTGCGGCCGCGATCGTCGCCGGCCCGCCCCACACGAGCAGCGCGGTCGGGTTCGCCCGCCGCGCGCGCAGGACCGGGGCGGAGAGGTCGGACGCGTCGGCCGAGACGGCGATCTTCGCGGCGATCGCCTTCGACGAATAGGAGAACGCGTCATCGAGCGCGTCGCGGCCGCCGAGCCCGTACGCCGAGTCGTCGTACAGGATCGCTGGCTTGACGTGAATGCGCGCGAGGTACTCGGCGAAGCGCAGCGCGATCCCGTGGTCGGTCGGCACGATCCGGAACACGTTCGGGCGCGTCCTCGGGTCGACGAGGTTCGCGGCGCCCTGATGGACGATGCAGATCGGCACGCCGGCCGCATTGGCCTCCCGCCACGACGCCTCGGCGCCGGTGCCCTCGTCGACGATCGCGACCGCGCCATCGGCGATTGCATGGCGAACGTTGGCGACCGCTGTTCCCGCCGAGAGCCCATTGTCGTAGCGCTTCACGCGCAGCCGGTACGTGCCGCCGGCGAGCCGGATCCCGCCGGCCGCGTTGATCTGCGCCGCGGCGAGCGACACGCCGCGCGCGATCTGCTCCCCGAGCGCCGACTGGCGCGAGAACGGCGCATTGACGGCGATCAGCGCGACGCGGCCCCCGGCGGGCTGGTGGCCGCCGCAGGCCGACACCGCGAGCGCGAGACCGAGCGCCGCCCCGGCGAGCTTCATCGCGGCGAGGATACTTCGCCCGACAGCGTGAAGCGGCCGAGGTAGGCGGTGCGCACCGCCGGGTCGCGGGCGATCTCGGCGGGCGCTCCGACGGCGATGGCGCGGCCGGCGTCGAGCACGGTGACGCGGTCGGCGACGGTGGCTACGAAACGCAGGTTGTGCTCGACGACCAGCACTCCGACGCCACGGTCGCGCAGTCCGAGCACGGCGTCCGCGAGCCGCGGCAGCTCCGCCGCGCCGACGCCCGACGACGGCTCGTCGAGCAAGACCACGCGCGGATCGGTGCCAAGCACGATCGCGATCATCAGCAGCCGCTGCTCGGTCGCCGACAGCTCGTCGGCAGGCTGGTCCGCGCGAGGGCCGAGGCCGACCGCCACGAGCGCCTCGCGAGCCGTCGCGCGCAGCGCGAGCGCTTCCGCGCGCTGGCGCGGCGTCGCCGCGATCGAGCGCGCCATGCCGCTATGGCGGGCGCGCGTCGCGACGCCCACGACGACGTTCTCGAGCGCGCTCAGCTCGCCGAATACGGCGGTCGCCTGCAGCGCGCGCACGATCCCGAGCTCGACGCGACGCGCCACGGGCGCGGCGGTGATGTCAGCGCCGCCCAGTTCGACGCGACCGCCGTCCAGGCGCAGCGTGTCCGCCAGCGCGCGCAGCGCCGTCGTCTTCCCGGAGCCGTTGAGGCCGACGAGCGCGTGGACGTGGCCAGGCTCGACGTCGAGGTCGAGACCGGCGAGCACGACCGTGTCGCCGTAGCGCTTGGCCAGGCCGCGCGCGCGCAATGGCGCTGCGCCCTCCCGGGGCGGCAGCGGGGCCGCGCCGTCTCGGGACGGCGGCGGCGCCGCGCCGTCGCGGCGCGTGACGCGGAGGAGATGCCGCTCGAGCGCCGGCAGCAGCCCGCGCGGGTCCTCGGGAAGCAGCAGGAGGACGACAAGCGCGGCGATCATCGTCTGAAAGCACGCCGCGAGCTGGTCGGAGAACCCGGCCGCGGAGCGGCCGGCTGCGGCGACGAGCGCGAGCAACGCGATCCCGGCCGGGCCGCCGAGCGCGCTCGCCGCTCCACCGATCAGGACCGCCACCAGCAGCTCCAGCGATAGATCCGGGCCATATGCGGCAGGGTCGGCGACGCCCGTCACGTCGACGTTCAGCGCCCCGGCGAGGCCCGCGAGCAGCGCCGCGAGGCCACAGGCCCGGACCCGCAGGCGCGCGACCGGCACGCCGGCCGCCGCGGCGGCCGCCGGCCGATCACGGGCGGCCGCGATGCGCATTCCGACAGGCGCGCGTGTAAGCGTGACGAATGCAAGCGCGGCGAGCGCGAGGAGCACCAGCGCCAGCGCGTAGTGACCGGCCGCGGAGAGCGCCGGCGCCACCGCGAGCCCTTCGGAGCCGCCGAACACCGACGGGAACGCCTGCAGCGCGAGCAGCGCGAGCCACGACAGCAGCCACGTCGCGACGGCGATCAGCGCGGGCCGCAGGCGCACGGTCGCGACGCCCGCGAGCAGGCCGGCCGCGCCGGCGGCGAGCGCGCCGAGCACGGCCGCCGGGGCGAGCGGCAAGCCGAGATGCAGCCGCGCGAGCACGCTCGCGAACGCGCCGATGCCGACGAACGCGCCTTGGGCCAACGACGGCACGCCCGCGACGCCGACGGCAAAGCCGAGCCCGACCGCCGCGACGGCGAGATACAGGTGGCCGGCGAGCTGCCCGAGATTCCCGAGCAGCCCCGTCGCCGGCGGCACGATCGCCGCAGCCGCGAGGGCCGCGCACGCCAGCGTGGCGCGCAGGCCCCAGGAAGCCCGCGCGCCCCGGGCCGCGCGCCGCAGCTCGACGCCGGTGCGCCCGAGCGCGCTCATTCTGCGGGCTCCGGCGCGCGCCTGCGCGTCAGCTCGACCGCGACCAGGGCGAGCACGACAGGGATCAGCACCGCGAAGCGCGGGCCGAGCCCGTTCCCGTCGATCGTGCCGTCGGCGATCGCCGACTCGGCGATGCCGAGCACGAGGCCGGCGGCGAACGCGCGCAGCGGCGAGTGGAAGCCGACGGCGACCGCCGCGACGAGTCCCTTGATGCCCAGCAGCGTGCCGCTGTCGGCGGAGAACGCCGCGCTCGGCGCGGCCGCGACCGCCGCCACCATCGCGATCGCGCCGGCGAGCGCGAACGCGAGCGTGACGAGCCGGTCGACCGGCACGCCGACCATCCGCGCGCCCTCGACGTCCTCGGCGATCGCCCGCAGGCCGCGCCCGGTGCGTGTGCGCGTCAGCATCCAGCTCGCCGACAGCGCCAGCGCGAGCGCGACCGCGAGCACGAAGAACGCGCGCACCTGGATCGCGGCGCCGCCCACGTCGACGATGCCTTCGTGCCCGATGCGGCGGAACGGCAGCGGGTCCGGGAACACGTACGCCGGGCGCCCGAAGCTCGCTTGCAGCGCGGCGTGGACGGCGGCCCCGACGGCGAGCGTCGCCACCACCGAGCCGATCGCCGAGCCGCGTGCCAGATACGGCTGGACCGCCACCGCGTAGGTCGCGGCTCCGGCTGCGGCGCAGGCCAGGAAGCCGGCCGCGAGGGCGAGCGCGAAGCGCCCGCCGCCGACGCTCGTCTGCGTCACCGGGCCCGTGCCGGCCGCGACCAGCAGCGTCACGAACACCGCCAGCCCCACCAGTTCGCCCAGCGCGAAGTGCACTACTCCGGTCAATCGATAGACGAGCGTCAACCCGGACGCCAGCAGCCCATACACGCCGCCGGACGCGAGCCCGGTCACCAGGATCTGGAGCGCCAGGCTCACGAGCCGAAGCCTAAGCGGTGGCGCTTTTGTGAGAGTCACATGTGTATGAACGGGCGATGACAACTCACTTGCATGCGGTCAAGGTTGCTGGTTAAGTTTCGCTCGTTCCGGCGGAGAGCTCCGGAGGGGTCCTAGAGGAGGTACGGAGTGAAATTCCGTGCATCGGTGAAGTACGCGGTCGTCGCGACCGTGACGGCAGGCGCCATCGTCGTCCCGCTCACCATGAGGTCGGCCGGGGCGGATCCGCCGTTCAAGCTCAACCAGATCCACCAGGACCCGTTCGCGGACGGGATCGGCTACCACGCGAGCGAGGAAGAGCCGTCGATCGCGTCGTGGGGTGACACAATCGTCGCGAGCTATCAGGTCGGCCGTATCTACGACGGCGGCGCGTCGGACATCGGCTTCTCGACCAGCACCAACGGAGGCGAGAGCTGGAAGCAGGGCGAGCTGCCGCTCACGGTTCAGGGCGGCGGGCCGTCCGCGCCGACGGCGGACGCGCCGTATTACCCGTTGACGCGCGGCAGTGACACGGTCGTCGCCTACGACGCCAAGCACGCCACGTGGATGATCAACACCCTGGGCCTCGTCGGCAACGCGGTGGTGCCGGCGGTGTTCGTCAACCTCTCCAGCGACGCCGTGCACTGGTCGCAGCCGATCGCCACGCACGTGACGGCGCCGAGCGCCGACTCTCCCGACAAGAACTGGATCACGTGCGACAACTGGCCCAAGAGCGCGGGCTACGGCAACTGCTACATCGAATACGACAACAACGGCAACGGCAACCGCCTGCTGATGCAGGTCTCCAGCGATGGTGGGCACACCTGGACGCAGACTGCGAACGCCGTGCCGGGCAACGGCAACACGTCCGACGTCCAGGGCCAGCAGCCGCTGGCCGCTGCCGCGAACGCCGGCGACACCAACATCAAGGTCAACAGCGTGACCGGCTTCGCTGCCGGCCAGACGATCACGATCAACCGCGATCCCAGCGGCGGGAGCCTGCAGGAGTCTGCCGTCATCCAGACGGTCGGCACCGCCGGTGCGGCGGGAACCGGGATCACCCTGACCGCGCCGCTCGCCAAGGCGCACGCCGCCGGGTCGCCGGTGGGCGTCGCGACCAACAACACCACCGGCACGACCGGCGCGATCGGCGGCGTCCCGCTGGTTCAGCCCCCGCCGCCCGGCGCTCCCGCCGGCACGTGCGGGCGCGTCGTCGTCCCATACGCGGGCGGTGGCGGCGTCAGCTACATCACGTCGAGCGACTGCGGCGCGAGCTGGTCCGCCCGCACGCTGATCACGCCGAACATGACCGCGACGCACACGGCCGCCGGGCAGCTGCGCACCTCGCTGCTGCCGATGGCGACGATGGACGGCGCGGGCGCGATCTACCTGACGTGGCAGACGCGCAGCTTCCGCGTCGGCAGCGTGAGCTCGACCCCCAACGACATCGCGATGAGCGTGATGCCCGCCCCGACCGCCGCCGGTCCGGACCCGGCGTTCGGCGCACCCGCCCGGGTCCCGATCGAGGCCGACGACACGACCGCCAACACGGTCGACCACTTCATCCCGGGCATCGCCGCGGATCCCACCACCTCAGGTGACTCGGCGCACCTCGGCCTGTACTACTACTTCTATCCCACGGCCGCATGCGTGTTCGCGAACCCCGGCGGGAACCAGTGCGATCTCAGCGTCGGCTACATCACCTCCACCGACGGCGGCGAGACGTGGGGCACGGCGACCACGCTGGCGCACATGACGCTCGCCGACGTCGTCCGCAGCAGCCAGGGGCCGATGGTCGGCGACTACTCGCAGGCGGCCGTCATCACCGGCGGCAAGCAGGCCGGCAACGCGATCTCCGCATTCGCGGTGGGCACGCAGGAGAACAAGCTCGACGAATCCATGTACGTCGCCGGCAAGGGGCTCCCGATCACCGGCGGCGAGGTCAGGCTCGGTCGCCCGTCGAAGGACGCGATCGAGCAGGCCGAGAACACGACGCCCGAGAAGCACCCGGCCGTGCCCCCGCGCGGGCTCGGCAGGTGACCCAGAGGTAGACGACGGGCTCGCCGGGCGATCGCCCGGCGAGCCCGTTCGCAATGATGGCCCCTTGCGCGGTGTGCGCTTCCGGACCGGCTGCTTGACCATGCGGTTCTCATCCTGAGAGGTTCGCGTGGTGCTCGGATATCGCCTACGTGACCTGGAACGCGGCGCACTCGAGCGCGTCGCGGACGGCCTGTACGCGCTCAGGCGCTACCTGCTCGACCAACCGCTCTTCACGAGCACGATCCTGCCCGCCATCCCCCGGCCGCTGCGTTGGACGATGCGCAAGGCCTACCTGATGCCCGCCGACGTCATCGAGAAGGCCGTCGGGCGGCGCGCCGCGATGGTGCCGCCGCGGTCGCAGATGTTCGTCGGCTCCGTGGAGGACTTCGAGCGCAGCGGGGAACTGCTCACGACGCGCCTGATCGACCTCGCGGGGCTGACGCCCGGCTCGTCGGTGCTCGACGTGGGCTGCGGCATCGGGCGCCTGGCCGTGGCGCTCACTCGCCGGCTCGGCCCGGATGGCACTTATGAAGGCCTGGACATCGTGCCGCCGGGCATCGAATGGTGCCGTCAGAACATCACCGCACGCCATCCCAACTTCCGCTTCACGCTCGCGGAGGTGTTCAATGGCGAGTACAACCCGCACGGCCGCGTGCATCCCTCCGAGTACCAGCTCCCCTACGCCGACGCGACGTTCGACCTCGTGGTACTCACGTCGGTGTTCACGCACATGCTTCCGGGCGACATGGAGCACTACGTGGACGAGATCGCACGCGTGCTCAAGCCCGGCGGGCGCTGCTTCGCGACGTACTCGCTGCTTGACCCGCAGTCGCGCCGGCTGATGGAATCCGGCCGCAGCGACACGCGTTTCAAGCACGCCATGGGGCCGTGCGCGGTGGTCGACGAGAAGGTCCCCGAGCTCGCGGTCGCCTACGACGAGGACTACGTGCGTGACGTGTTCGCGCGCCGCGGCCTGAGCACCGACGGCGGCATCCACTACGGGACCTGGTCCGGCCGCGAGACCTCAGGCCGCTCGACGGGACTGAGCCAGGACATCGTGCTCGCAGTCCGAGCAGCGGCGTAGCCCGCCGATTTCGAGGGCTGATGCGCGAGTTCTAGGGTCGGAAGCGCAGCCCGTCGAGCGCGATCTGGAGCATGTGCTCGATCTGCTCGGCCTCGGCGCCTGGGATCTTCGCGATGCCGCCGACCATCTGGATGATCTCCGCGAGGTTGGTGTCGGGCCGGACGGCCCCCGAGCGCTGGGCTCGGGCGAGCAGCGGCTCGCCGGCGGCGAACAGCATCCCGCGGCAACTCAGGAAGAACGGCGCGTCACGGTCGACGTACTCGAGCAGCTCGTGGGCCAGCGCCTGCTTGGTGGCAAGGTAACCGACGAGCCCGTGCACCCAGGCCACGAAGCCGTCCCACGGGGGGAGGGCGTGGAACTCGGACGCCGAGCGGCACAGCGTGTCGAGCTCTTCGACGTAGACCGCCTCGAGCAGCGCCTGGCGGTTCGGGAAGTTTCGGTACAGCGTGCCGATCCCGACCTCGGCGCGGCGCGCGATCTCCTCCAGCGACGTCGAGGTGCCGCGCTGGGCGAACGCGTCGCGGGCGGCGGCGACGACCTTCGCGTAGTTGCGGCGAGCGTCCGCGCGCTTGGGTCGCTGGGGAAGGACGTGTTCGATGGGGTCGGTCGTGCTCATGGGGTTCCGGCGAGATCCGCTTGACAAACCGGAGGGTACCTCCGCTATAGTTCTGGTTCCGGAGGCGCCCTCCACTTACGTTTCGGAGGGTTCCTCCAGTTTAGCGCCTCCTCCCCGGAATCCATATGCCTTCAGCCTCCCTCCCCTCCTCATCCAGCAGCAGCGAGCGCCGCCGGTGGCTCGCGCTCGGGGTCGTCTGCCTGGCGCAGCTCATGATCGTGCTCGACACGACGATCGTGAACGTCGCGCTCCCGGACATCCAGCGCGAGCTCGACTTCACCCAAGGCAATCTGACCTGGGTCATCAACGCCTTCCTCGTCACGTTCGGCAGCTTCCTGCTGCTCGCCGGCCGGCTCGGCGACCTGTTCGGGCGCAAGCGGGTCTTCCTCTCGGGCGTCACGCTCTTCACCGCCGCCTCCGCGCTGTGCGGGCTCGCGGCCGACCAGGGCATGCTGATCGGTGCCCGCTTCGTCCAGGGTGTCGGCGCCGCCGTGCAGGCGTCGGTGATCCTCGCCATCATCGTCACCGAGTTCCCGCGGCCCGCCGAGCGTGCCCGCGCCATGAGCGCGTACGTGTTCGTCGCCGTCGCCGGCGGATCGCTCGGGCTGCTCGCCGGAGGCGCTCTCACGCAGGCCCTCAGCTGGCACTGGATCTTCTTCGTCAACCTGCCCATCGGCGCCGCCACCGTCGCGCTCGGCCGAGCGCTGATCCCCGCCGACGAAGCGCGCGCCGAGCGCGGCCGTGTCGACTGGCTCGGCGCGGTGCTGGTCACCGCCTCGCTGATGACCGCGATCTACGCGATCGTGCAGGCAAGCGACCACGGCTGGACCTCGAGCCGCGTGCTCGAGTTCGCCGCGCTCGCCGCGGCGCTGATGGCCGCGTTCATCGTGACCGAGGGCCGGATCGAGAACCCGATCATGCCGCTGCGCATCCTGCGCCTGCGCGGCCTCGTCAGCTCGAGCGTCGTGCGCGGCTTCCTCGTCACCGGCATGTACTCGACGTTCTTCCTCGGCACGCTCTATCTCGAGCACGTCCGCCATTACGGCGCGCTGCAGACCGGCCTCGCCTTCCTGCCCTGGACGCTCACGGTCGGCGCCCTGTCGCTCGGGATCACCGCCCGCCTGGTCAACCGGTTCGGCGCGTTCCGCGTGCTGATCGTCGGCATGCTCACCGTGATCGCCGGCCTCGGCCTGCTCACCACCACCGAGGCGCACACGAGCTTCTTCCCGACCGTCTTCGTGGCCATGTTCCTCATCGGCCTCGGGATCGGCAGCGCGTTCATGCCGCTGCTCTCGATCGCCATGGCCGACGTCCCCTCCGCCGACGCCGGGCTCGGCTCGGGCATCGTCAACGTCTCACAGCAGGTCTCCGGAGCGCTCGGCCTCGCCGTCCTCGGCACCATCGCCACCAACCGCACCCAGACGCTGCAAGCGACCGACCACCCGCTCACCGAGTCGCTGATCGCCGGCTACCACCTCGCCTTCGTGATCGGCGCGGGCAGCGTCGCCGCGGGCCTCGTCGGCGCGCTCGTCCTGCTGCGCCCGCGCCGGGCGACCGAGCCCGAGCCCGCCGCCGCGCATGCTCGCGACCTCGAGCGCCTGGCCGCCTGACCACCCTTTCCGCAAGGAGCCTCATGTCCCACCTCGACACGGATCCCGACCGCGTCACCACCTCCAACCACCGCGCACATGTGCTCGCCGAGGCGGTCGTGTCGGCGTACATCGACGAGATCGCCCGCTCCGCACGCCCGCGCCAACGTGTCGTCTCCACCCCGTCGCGCAGGCCGACGGCACGAACGCACGGCGCCGCCCACAGCCGTAGCCGCGTGCTGACGAGGCGCGGTCGTCCCGTCGCGAGCGAGCTCGGAGCCTGATCGGCCGCGCAGATCGCACGCCCGGGCTCCGCCGGCGGCGGCGTAGTTCACCCTCACCGGGTTCGCGGCAGCTCTCGACGCTCCAACCGCCGACCCGGGGGCGCACGGATTCCCCGGAGGACGAAAGCGCGCGGTGCCCGCAGGGTCTGCGCACATGGCGACGCGAGTGGCCGGGTCGCGTCGGGCGGCGTGCGTGTCGTGGCGCGGCGGCCAGGCGCCCGCCCGCCGCGGGCGCCGCTCAGCAGCCCGAGTCGGCAGTCGTCACGTCCTGCGCTTCGTGGCGTGAGCACCCACGTGAGCCGGGAGGATGTCGCTGAAGACGAACCCGTCGCGCCGCACGATCTCGCCACGCTCGATCGGGATGGGGCGATCGAAGATCGGGCCGGCATGCACGAACGTGTGGAACTCGCCGTTCTCGCCACACGGGTCGACGTGCGCGGGAAGGTCGGCCAGCAGCGACGCGTCGTATGCGCGGCCGGCAAACGACGGGTCCAGCTTGGAAGGATCGACGCAGACCAGGACCGCCTGGAAGCCGGCGTCGACGAACTCGCGAGCGAGCGCGCCGGTGTCCCGCCTCCACAGCGGGAACGTCGTCGTCCAGCCGGCGGTGGAGAGCCGTTGTTCGCGGTATGCGCGGATGTCCTCCAGGAAGAGGTCGGCGAACGCCATCGTGCGCAGGCCGGCGAGCGGCGGGACGGCCAGCGCCTGCGCCATGCGCGCCTCGTAGACATCGTTCGGGCACAGCGCGGGGATCGCGATCTCCACGAGCGGCACCCCGGCCGCATCCGCCTGCGCGTGCACCAACTCGCGCCGGACCCCGTGCATGCTCACCCGACCGTAGTCTTCCGTCACGGTGGTCACCAACGCCGCAGGCGTGATCCCCTGCTCTCGGCGCAGCGCTCGCAACGCGAGTGCCGAGTCCTTTCCGCCGCTCCACGACAGCGCGATCACCACCGCAGCGTAGTTCCGGCGGACGTGACGCCGGCCGGCGGCAGGTCGAACTGCCGCAGCAACGGCGACGGCCGCGCGGCGGCGAAGGCTGGGGGCGCCTTGAGCGGCACTGCTTGCCGCGAGGAGGCGAAGCCGTCATAGGCGGGGCCAAGGCGGCGAGCGGCGGCATTCAGCGCGGCCACGGCGGTGGTGTCGGGCCAGCGCCCGTGGTCGATGCGCGCGAGCAGCACGTGCAGCGCGGTGAGCATCTCGGCGTCGGTGAACGTGCAATGTCCCGTACGGCGGATGAACAGCTGGCGGATCCGCGCCCCACGTCCGGCGCCGGCGACCGCCGCCGCGAAGGCCTGCTCGTGCTGATACGGCACGATCCAGTCCGAGGTCGTGTGCAGGGTCAGCAGCGGCGCCTGCAGCTCGCCGTCGAAGACGATGTTGCGCTCCAGGTAGGCCCGCGCGCGAGCCTGCGCGTGGTTGCGGGGAGCGGCGGCGAGCGTGGCGAGGTCGGCTCGCAGCTCCAGGCCCGCCGCGCGGTAGAGCGCGTGCACCTCGTCGCGGTCGGCGGAGCGGCGCAGCTGCGCGGCGTAGTCGACGCCGGCGTTCCAGGAGGGGTTGCCGCCCGCCCGCCGCTCGAGCTCCCGCCGGTACCCGAACGCGAACGCGAGTTGGGTGCGCAGCGCGTGGAACTGCGCCCGCTCCCAGCCGGCGCCGGCGCCGCCCGGGAGATCGATGAGCGCCGCGGCGAGCGCGGTCCGGGCGCGGCCCGCGGACGTCCGCTGCGCCGCGGTCAGCGCCGCCCGGGCGAAGGCGACGTTCGCGCGCGGGTCGGTGATGCCGGTGAGCACGAGCCGGGACGCCGGTTGCGCGACGGCGCGATCGGGGTCGCGCGCCATCAGCGTCTTGAACACCACCGCGAGGTCGAGGCTCGCGTTCCAGAACGCGACCGCGCCGCCGAGGACACCGCACATCGCGAGCCCGCCCGCGAACTCGCGCGGCTGCCGCTGCAGCAGCCCGGCCGTGATCAGGCCCCCCATCGAGTCGCCCCACGCGACCGTCGCCCGCGGCGTGCCGAATTCGCGCCGGAAGCGGCGCAGCACGGCCTCCTGGTCGGCGAACGCGTCGGCGACCGCCCAGCCGACCGAGGCGTACGAGGAGCCCGCGAGCGCATACCCCTGCCCGAGCAGATGATCGCCGACGACAGGATCGATCGCGCCCGCGGCCGGCACGTTCGGCTCCCCGGGCGGGATGAAGCCGTGACTGAACAACAGGAGCCGTCCGTTCCAGCGCCGCGGCATCTGGATCGTCCACGCGGCGCCGTCCCGCAGACGGCCCGCCTCGCAGCGCACGTCCGTCCGGCAGGCCGGCGCGCCGGCACGGATCGCGGCCTGCGCGCCGCCCGCGACCGCCACGGCGGCCACGGCGAGGACAGCGAGGCGGCTGCGCACACGCATGAGAGCGGGATTCTCGCCGCGGGCGCGGCTCCCGTCGTCGGCCGAAAGACGAGTCTTGGACTTTTGGGCCGCCCTCCGTGGATGTCACCACGAAGGCCTGGGGGCGCGGGTCGGTAGGCGGCGGCGCGTGTGCGCCGCCGCCTACGTGTGCACGCTCCTACGGTGTCGTGGTGGACAGCGTGAACGTCAGCGTCTTGCTGTAGCTGCCGGTGCGCAGCGCGTCGTTGGCACCGATCGTCTGGCGCAGCGCGATCGTCACCGGGTCGTGGCTGACCGGGGCGCTCCAGCTCAGCAGCGCGAGCGGGTCGCCCGAGACCGGGGCCAACGCGCTGCCCGAGCCCGCGGCGGGGCTGCCGGCCTGGGCCCGCAGCGGTTGCGGCAGAGAGAACGAGCCGTTGACCAGGTGACCGGCCGCGACGCCGCTCGGGTCGGCCACCGACAGTGCCGCTTGCGCGACGCGTTTCGCAACTTGGTCACGTGCGCCGATTCCGTGTCACAT